>NZ_JAMZMJ010000010.1 GCF_024714495.1 Marinoscillum pacificum
CAACAACCTCACCATCACTATTTCGAATGGAATTGAATGCCAAAATTCCATTTGGAGAACTATCTAACACACTCTTAATGAGGTTCTGATAAAACTTTCTTCGGTCTATTTCGGACTGCAGTTCTTCAATTTTGGAAGCTAGTTGTTTATTCACTTTGACATTGCTGTTCACTAACCGATTCGCTCTAATAAAAAGCAAACCGATAACGACCAAGGTAACTATAGTAAGAGCAAGCAAATTACGTGGTGTGGAAGTTTCTTCATCTTCTCTATGCTCTAACCTATTCAATAAAATAGATTGCTCCTCGCGAACTATTTTGCTAGACTTATCAAGAACAAGTTCTAGCGCATTGGCTTCTTGAAGTATTAGAGACGAGATCACTCCCTTCGCACTATCTCCACCTAAAAAGGTATTTTTCACTTGTTCGCCAATATCGAGATAATCCATTATCAGCAGGTGCAACTCTTTAACTCTGGTCCTTTGATCAGCATTATCCAACACCAAACTGTCCAACAAAGCAGATTTGATTTCTACATATTGTCTAATGGCAACTGGATCTGAAATAATGGTATCATTCAGAATAACCGCTTTTCTTATTTCATTGGAAAAGTTTACCGGGTAGTTGGTCATCTGCTCGGTCTCTATCCGAACCAGTTCGCTATGCTCTACCCAAAGGTTGTCTGTTTGATGGTCTTCAAAAGTGTTGTATACCCGCCAGGAAATCCCCAAAACGGTCAAAAGTGAAATCACAAATACCGCTTGATATGCTCTGTTACTCATTCTGGTTATATCGTAATATCAAATGCCTTCAACTTATTATAAAGCGTCTTTCTGTCAATGTTGAGAAGTTTCGCTGCTTTGGTCTTGTTATAGCCTGATTTCTTCAAGGCATTGATTATCACCTGTCGCTCCGCCAACCCTGAAGCAACCTTCAGATCTGGTGCTCCAATGGCAACAGGAACTGCCTCATCTTGCATTTCTTCCACTTCCATCGGATACATAATTTCCTCCGGAAGTTGCTTCACCGTAATGTACTCTCCAGGACATAATAGAACTGCCCGCTTGATCACGTTGCTCAGCTCTCTTAAGTTGCCATACCAACCATATCCCTTTAACACGTCCATAGCCTCGGTATCAAATCCTGCAACATCTTTATTTAACTGAGCATTGGCCATCGCCAAAAAATGAGATGCAAACAATGCTACATCATCTGGGCGATCTCTTAGTGGTGCCAGTTCTATTTTAAATTCGTTTATGCGATGGTAGATATCCTCACGGAAGCGATTTTCTCGTATCGCTAGTTTTAGGTTTTCATTTGTTGCTGCTAAAACGCGTACATCTATCGGAATGTCTGAATTGGATCCGATCCTTCTGATCTTACGCTCCTGAAGCACTCGAAGCAATTTGACTTGATTATCATAAGATAAATTTCCAATCTCATCCAAGAATAGCGTACCACCATTCGCCATTTCGAAACTACCTTGCTTGTCCTTCAGTGCACCAGTGAATGACCCTTTCACATGACCAAATAATTCAGAGCCTGCCAGTTCTTTTGGAATTGCTCCACAATCAATTGCCACAAATGGACCATCGGCTCTATTGCTTTGATGATGGATAGCATTGGCAACAAATTCTTTACCCGTACCCGTTTCACCTGTGATTATTACAGACATTTCAGTTGGTGCAATCAAAGCTATTTGCTGAGACACGCTCTTGGACTGCTCACTTACGCCTACTACGAATTTGCTGGTTGTTTTTTTAGGCTTAGAAGTCTTAATGGGTTCAGAAGGAGGAGTTGCTTTTTTCAGCGCCTCTTTGATCGTAACCAGAATTTCATCCGGGTAAAGCGGTTTGGTTACATAATCACAAGCACCGTGCTTCAGCGTTTCAACAGCTGTGCGAACATCTGAATATCCTGTAATAATGATTACGGAGACATTACGATCTAATATTTTGATCTTTTGTAATAACTCAACTCCCTCAACATTTGGAAGTTTGTAGTCACAGAGAATCAAGTCAAATCGATCCGTTCTTAAAGTCTGGAGAGCATCGTCTGCTGTATGAGTAAAACTCGCCTCGTACCCATTTTTGGTCAGAAACTTAGATAAGAGAAGGCATATATCCTTGTCATCATCTATGATAAAAATTTTCTGCATCTGAATGGAGCTTTAGTTACCCCTTTGTTTTAAGTAAAAAATCTTCAAATAATTCTAGCACGTCGGATTTTGAAAATGGCTTAGGCAGAAACTTATAAACCTGCTTCTCTATCATTTTCTTATGATCACTTACGGAAGTATACGCACTGCATACTATCACTACAATATCATCCTTGATGGCTTTCAATTTTGGGATGATATCCAATCCATTACCATCCGGGAGGTTTATATCCAGGAAAGTAACTTCAAAGTCTCCTGTTTTAAATAAATTCAATCCACTCTGAAGCGTATTTGCTGTCTCCACAGTATGACCAGATTTTTTCAACACTTGACTTAGCAAAAAACAAATTTCCGTTTCGTCATCAATTATCAATATTCTCATCGACGGGCTATTATCTATACTTTATTAATCAGTAGGTAGTGATACTAAATACTATTCTACTTCAATAAAGAAAATATCAAACCAATCTACTCCACGAGCCAGATTCCCCGAATGGGGCGTCAGCTATGTTGGGAATATTCCACAAGATGGGGAATAAATTCCACACACTGTGGAAGCGACTTCTTCTTAACACGCGTTTATTCTAATTGTTTTGATTGATTTCTCAGAAAAAACGAAGAAAATGATCTTTTCCATTTTTTGGCACGACTTTTTGATAGTTATCCGCATACTCAAAAACCACAATCACTATGAATTACAACAATGACGAAGTGCTTTTCAATCAGATCCAAATAAAACTTGGAGTTGTAGACAGCTTAGATAATAAAAGAATCATCGGCAGAGTGATTCATGTTTTAAGAGATCAACTTTCTGAAGAAGAATCAGAAGAGATCATACAAAAACTGCCTGTAGATCTTACCATGATTTACCTAACTGCCTGGAAGGTGACTCCACACAGATCAAGCACCTATCACCTGGATGAGTTTGTCACTCGACTTTTGGAAACAGATAGCATCATGCCTAAGAAGGTTTTCAGAACAGAGATAGAAGCTCTAAGAGCATCAATCATTGTTCTAACAGAACTAGACAAGAGATACAACCTGTTGGATTATCTACCAGGTAGCATCAAAAATGAATTGAATAACGCAATGTTAAACGAAGCAGCATAATATCATGATACTTGAATCCACAACACAGACCGCCTCTTTTCAAAGAATTGATCTTAGCTCAGATAACATTCTTGGTAAACTAAAACAATCAACGAATAGCTATCAAAACATTCTGATGCTTTGTAAATATCCTCCTCTGCACAAATTGATTTCAGAGACAATCGAGGAACGAAAAAGGCTAATGAACCTGCTAGACTTTGAATTACCGGAAACACATCGCCAGTTCAATACTCCTAATGAAACGCTGACATGGGCTAGAACGGATGAAAATGAGTCATTAAAGCAAGTGGATCAAGGCTTAATCAACAGCATGAATTACCTGGTTCAATACTATCCTTTCACTACTTCTACTTCAAGAAAGATTCAGTCATTCGTATCAAACCTTGAAAATCATATAGAGCAAGTAGAAGCTATTCTTGAATAGCTAAAGGAGTTTTTAGAACCTAGTCCCTTTTTTCACTCTACTATTATCACCATGACTTTTTTTATAGTGTTGTCATTTAAGATGTTGCAGCTTCATGTAAGGCAAAGCATCCGACATTTATGGCAACGATTACTTGGCAAATAAACATTACCCAAAATGATAAGACCTTTTGACTTCATATTAAACACTCATAGCAAAAGGTCTAAACTCACCCCAAACTGTGGAATTATATCTACACTGTCGATTTAAATCCACACTAATTACCCAGCCGAAAGGCTAACAATCCACCAAAAACCAATGATATAGCTAAATAGAAGGAATTTTCACCTTTTGGCATGTCTATTGAATAATTACAAATAACTCAAAGCTATACTTCTTCTGACAAAATAGTCGATCGGTGATCACTGACAGGAGAATTTGGCCAGCTTAAATTTTTAAAAATTAAAAGATTAATTCAACATGAAAACTCTATACAAAACAACCTTATTGCTTGCCTTTGGTCTTATTGCAGGTCTGAATATTTCAAACGCACAGGAAGCCCGCTCAGGTCTTAAAGGTGGTATTAATTTAAGTAACCTTTATCTAGATGAAGCAGATGATGAAAACCTAAGATTTGGATTTCATGTAGGTGCCTATACTCAATTATTAGGCCCTTCCAACATGGTAGGATTCCAACCAGAGATCGCGTTTTCAACGAAAGGGGCACGTGGAATGTATGATTTCGCTGGATATGAAGGAGAAGTAAAATTCAATCTTAATTATGTGGACGTCCCTTTACTAGCTGTAATTAAACTGGGTGAAGTAGCTGAAATTCATGGTGGTCTGTACACTGGTTATTTGATCAACGCTAATGTAACCACTGAAGGTGACCTGGGAAGTGGAGAAGATGAACTAGACAGAGACAACTTCAACACCTGGGATTACGGTTTAGCGGCAGGTTTTGCTTTCAATCTAGAAGAAATCAGCATCGGTGCAAGATATAACTATGGCCTACAGGAACTAGCCAAAAGCGATGAAGCAAAGACTTTATTGGATGACTCGAAGAACTCAAACACTCAATTCTTCATTGCATTCAATTTGAATTAAAAAAGACAGTAATTTTCCTCTTCATACAAGAACCTATCACTTACAGAGTGGTAGGTTCTTTTTTTATGAGAATCAGCTTAAAGTGATTAAAATTTGAAATAATTGTCGTGAGTAGCTGATTTCACTATTTTTGCGACTTCTCATTAAAGAGATGGTCCCGTAGTTCAATGCCTGCCTGCCGGTAGGCAGGGATAGAATATTTTGGCCTCTTAGTTCAACGGATAGAATAGGCGTTTCCTAAACGCTTGATCCAGGTTCGATTCCTGGAGAGGCTACTTCCTAAACTTTAGATGCAGCCGCGTCGGCGGTCCGATTCGATTCTCTACCTTGTCGGCAGACAGGCTGCCGGGACTACAAATACCAAAGTTTCCTAAACTCCTGATCCAGTGTGAACGACAAGTTCGGGTAGCCGGTGCCATTCGATTCCCTTTCTTGACGGCAGGCAGGCTGGAGGGGCTACTTTCCTAAACTTTAGATACAGCCATCCGAGGTTTCGGCGGTGCGCCGCTGCGACTCGATTCCCTGCCTTGTCGGCAGATAGGCTGTAGAGGCACTTATACAATTATGAATTCTTCATAAAAAAGCCCTCCATTGCTGAAGGGCTTTCCAAAAAATAAATGAAGAATCAATCAATCTACTTCACCAAAACTCTCTTCAATACCTCACCTTCACCTACCAAACGAAGGAAGTAAACCCCAGGGATTACCTGCGTCACATTGATGGTTTCTTTAGAGGATTTGATTTCTCCTGACTGTACAACAATCCCCGTAAGAGAAATCAATTCGTAACTATTTAGGACATGCTCTCTAGAATTCACATAGATCTTATCATCCATTACTGGAACCGGATACACATCTACATCTTCTGAACTCAAAGTACTAAATAGCTCACTTGCTACCCTTGCTCCTCCTACTGACTCTAGTGCCCACTGAGCACTTTGCCACGATCCGTCAATGGTACCATGCTGAGCATTTCCGTTCAGGTTCTCCACATGGATGTAATTAGTACTTTGCCATACATTGCGAACTCTACTGTATGTGCCATCTACATTTTCAAGGGTCCATCTTGAGCTGTACCATCCATATGTTCTGGACGTACACTGCACATTTCCTGTTAGGTTTTCAATATGCATGTATTCTCCAGTGCCAACGTTGCGGATTTCTACATTTCCGCCACCTACATCTTCAAGTTCCCACAGATAGTTATCACCCGATCCTGTAGCGCTGTACGTAACTGTAGCACCACCATCTCCAAGATACGTATTCTGCCATCTGTTTCGGATTCGATATCCAGAAGCACTTGTACCATTATTCACCGTTACGCTTATATCATCTGTAGCAGTTAGTGATCCATCACTTACAGTCAATCTGAAGACATACGTATTGCCATCACTCAAGCCAGTTACAGAAGTACTTGCATTTGATGAATTGCTAATAGTAGCAGAAGGTCCACTTATCTGGCTCCAGCTGTAGCTAATCGGATCGCTATCAGGATCACTTCCAGAACCACTTAAACTCACTGAGGTGGTGCCTGAATTGAGTGTCTGATCTGAACCAGCGTTAGCTGTTGGTGCCTGATTGGATGTACCACCTGCACTTGAGATGATGATTTTATCCAGATTGTGATTCGGATTATCAAAAGCGACACGCATTACTTGCACACCAGCACTTAGTGGAACATTATCCACACTTACTGTGGTCCAATTTTGCCATCCTCCAGTATTCACACTTGTGACAGTACCTGTCTTATCTACTCCATTAAATTCTACATGGAAGGTTCCTCCACTGAGAGTAGAAGCCACTCTAAAGTCAAAGTCATAATTACCTGCAGCAGTAACATTAACAGTATACTCAGTCCACTCGCCTGCTGACGTCCAGCCAATATTAAGACCTCCATCGCTACAGTTTTCAGTGTCAACTCCTTCGTTTGTTCTGCCTTGTCCCCCTTGATTGGCCGCATCGGCATCATTGTATGCTACCCCTGCACCACCAGTATCAAAGTTTTCAGCCTCTACCGTTCCTGGCAAGCTCACTGGTGATCCCAGATAAGGATCCTGCTGAACCACAACTACCGTGATTTCACAATTATCAGTAAGACCGTTGGCATTGGTCGTCACCGTAATAGTAGCCGTACCAGCTGCATTTGCTGTCAATAAACCACTAGAGTTAACAGAAAGAACTGATGCGTTGCTCGTCGAGAAAGTCACATTCTTATTTGTCGCATTGGCAGGAAGTACCGTCCACGACAACTGATGTGAATTGCCTGCATCCAATGATCCAGGACAGGTCAACGAAACACTTGTCGGCAAAACTTCTTGCGTTGAAACGGTAACAGTTGTTGTCGCTGTAATACCATTGACTGTAGAAGCGGTAATGGTCGCTGTACCATCTGCTACCGCAGTAACCACGCCATTAGAAACTGTTGCCACACTCGTATTACTACTTGTCCACGTTACCGATTTATTGGTAGCGTTTCCTGGAGATACCGTTGCCGTGATGGTACTAGTACTACCAGAATTCAGACTCAAAGAAGTCGGACTCACAGTGATTCCAGTTGGATCAACAGAATTACAATAGGTCAAATTGATATTACCTGGAGTATCTAACTGAACATCTGGTTGAGATGCAGCATTGGAAACGGACAAATCACAAATGGTCACATTCGCCTGAATCTGATTATCCATCAAAATAGCATACCCAGCATAATCATCATAAGTACCAGTAGTAAAATTGTTCGCATTGCCATCCAAACCTGTTCCATTGATCGTTATGTTATTCAACTGTAAGTTTTGAATGGTATATGAAGGGTTCACTGCATAAATGAAAATAGCATCCTTCTGTGAATCGATGATATCGATATTGTCAAAAGTGACATTATTGATATTGTATAATTTGGTAAAGATGTCAATCGCACCGTATCGATTCGACCACAAGTTGGCATTGGTACCTGATCCAATTACCGTGATGTTGCTAAACTCAATCAGGTCATTGGTAAACTGATAGCCAGGGAAATCCGAATTGATACGAAGGCCAGCTTCTGTGTTGTCTTTTACAATGATGTGATGAGCTTTGTGTCCACCGCCACCAAAGAATCCAACACCGGCTGCTCTCAAGGTATTTTCTGTAGTACAGTATCTAAATTCATTGAACATACTTGCAGTAGGACCATCAGAAGGAGACCATGAAGCTATCGCATCGTCCAGGTTATTTCGCATGTCAGAATGCTCTACAATCGAGTAGGATGTTCCACTTGACAAGTTGATACCATCCGCATAATTGTTTCTGAATCGGCATTCGCTAACTGTCAAATTAGATGTAGCCACTCCATTGACCTGCCAAATCCATGCACCAGTTTCATGGTGAACCACCCACATTCTTTCGATTGTGGAATTACTACCGAATGATCCGGTAATTCCTTTGTAATCCGAAGTTCTATTGGTATTCTCAGTAGTCAGGTATAAGTCTGATACATGGACATTGCCTCCATCAGCGCTGATACCTCCAGCACTTGGAGTCCCTTGCAGGAAATGTAATTCTGAATACCACATTCCAGCACCCTGAATCGTAATATCATGACCAATACTCAACTTGAAACTCAAGTCCCAAACACCTTCTGGAATGTACAACGTCTTTCCACTTGTTCGCGCATTATTCACTGCATTGACAAATGGCTGAGTGTCTGAAGATCCATCATTTTTCACCGCACCAAAATCCTCCACAGAAATCATAGTCGCTGCATTGAAGGCTACCGGAGCAGGAATTGGTTCCAACTCCATGAAATCAACGATGTAATACGCAATACTTCCTGAAGCAGCATTTCTCTCCAATCTGAAAGTGGTTCCCTGAGGGTACGACTGATCCAGCTTGATTCGCTTCTCATCATATCTCATGCGAATTGTACGATTGGTACCCGGTTCGTTGCGAGGCAGATTAGGATCGCCACTATTTACATTATCAAAATAGTTATACGCCCACTTAGAAGTCAGATCAATGTTGCTATGGAAATTGCCATTGATGTACAAAGCCAGACTTCCGTTCAATCCACCACCATTTGGCGCATCTGGCATGCTGTAACGAATCACCATACCCTGTCCACCTGCTGAGGTCGTCCACTCTACGTATTGTCCAGTGCTGTTTAGTTTCACAGCAGTTCTATCGGTAGCTTCAAACTGAAGATCCGCTTGAGTCATACTGAATGGAAGCACCTCTGCGCCACCACCTGCAGATGCTCCTGAAGCCTCATATCGGGTATAAGGTGCATCATAATAACCTCGATCTGTAGGATATGTTGGTTGTGTACTTACCGTCACCGTTGATACGGCTGCATTTGTATTGCCGTCGTTATCAGTAACGGTTAATTCAAACTGATAAGAACCTTCGATCAATCCACTTAGGCTTAAAGTAGCCGTATTTTGTCCTGAAAGAGTCGCTGTATTTGGACCGCTCAGTTGTACCCAGGCATATCCAGTGATTGTCCCATCTGCATCTGAACTAGCGGATCCATTAACAGAAGTACTGTTATCTGGAAGTGTAATGCTACTGTTAGTTACAACTGCCACAGGTGGATCCTGAGGAGCCTCCGTGACAGTAATCACTAAAGACTCGGAATCTGTTCCGGCAGTATTGGATGCAGATATGCTCACATTATAAGTTCCAGCAGCACTCAAAGTGCCACTCAACTGGCCAGTACTGGTATTAACAGAAATTCCGGAAGGCAAATTGGTCGCTCCAAACGATGTTGGGAAATTAGCTGCAACAATGCTGTAGTTAATTGCTTGACCTTCTTCTCGAGTAATCTCCAATTGACTGGTGATACTCGGAGTTGTAGGCGTGATTGGCTCACAAGTAGTCAAGTAAACCGAACCAAACAGACTTGGATTGCTCCAACCCATTTCTGTAGTGGCAAAACTTGATACCTGAGAATCTCTACTTCCTCCTCCATCATCATCATCTACAGCTACATCAAACCCGATGGTATAGCCGATGGAAGGAGATACGCCAATCGTTGACCATGGAATGGCAGCCTTGCAAACATATCCTCCAGAAACCGCAAACATGTTGAAGGTAATGCCTGTCGAATTTTGAACTGAATTTCCACCTAAATGCACGGTTGCATCATTCCAACGGAAGCCAAATTGGAAATCATTGATCCCGTCGTAAGAAGTTCCTTTTGAGTTGTTTCCATCAATGAAAATGTTCACCACGTCATCATTCCACCATTCAGAGCCAGAGTCATTGTTCAGTGAATTATCCGATACTTCAACCAACACATACAGTGCTTGATTGTCATACATAGCACGCCACTGTCCTGAATAATCACCTGGCAATCCACCGACAGTCACATTAGAGATGCTACGAGATGGAACTTCACTCCATGCAGATTCAATAGTAGCCGTATTTCCTGGTGCATTGGCCGTCAACCCGATTACAGGAGCGGTACACGGAGGATTTTCATTGTCCTTGATGGTTACAGTGGCAGTACCAGCACCAATATTGTAGTTTCCATTATCGACAATAGTCAATGTAATCGTTTCGTCTCCTTCAAAATCCGAATCGTCTGTTGCCGTGACAAAAATAGACTGAGACAAACTGGACTGAGTCAATGTTACAGATCCCGATAAAGCAGGAGTTGCTGAATAATCTCCAGCAGAGGCAGAACCACTTACCGTATAACTGACCGTAAGATCTCCTGCCAATTCAGTGGTACTAATCACAAACTCTCCATTTGCGCCACCTTCAAAAGCTTCACTCACCACTGCTTCAATATTGACTGCAGAAGTCACATTGATCGTTACCTGATCAGTTGCTGAAGGATTGTCATCAGATGTTACGGTGATGATTGTCTGACCTACACCCGTTGCTTCAAACTGACCTGTTACCTGATTGATCGATCCAACAGATGAATTGCTGTCTGTATAAGTCACTGCTTTATTCGAAGCATTTTGAGGTGCAAATGTCGGTGCAAGATTTACTGTCTGACCAACCACCAAAGAAAGCGGGCCGTCTGGCATGTTCACAGACTGCACACCAACTGGCTCTGTGAAATAAGTGTTAACCACCAAATTTCCAGTAGTAATGATGCTATCCTCTGTTTCCCAACTGATCCATTGTGGATTGTACAAATCTATTTGTCCACTGGCGCTGGCCGCAATTCCAGTACCACCATCAGTATAAACCACTGTATTGTGATCGTATGGATCTAGTCCTGTCCCATCAACTTTCAACGAATGAAACTCAATATTTTGATAAGGCCCACCTTCAAGCGTGATCGCATGTCTCTGTGAATTAATCAGATCAATATCTTCCCAATACACATTCCAAAGTCCAGCTGCACCAGAAAGGTAAATAGCACCAATTTCCTCATTGAACAAGTCATAAGTTGTACCATGATTGATGATGGTGATATTACTCATCACTGACTGGTTGTTTTGAAGAAACTTAAATCCTGGGAACGTATCAGTAAATCGAATACCCGCACATCCTCGTCCATCACGAATCAAAACGTGGTTCACACCATGTCCATCGGCACCATGGAAAGCCACACCACCTGCGCGCCAAACATTCTCCACCGTACTAAATTGCAAGGTGTTGTGAGTACCTGGTGTTCCGTGACCAAAGGCATCAGATGACCAAACCGCAAACCCATCATCTCCACTGTTTCTGATATTGGTATGCTCTACTGTACAATGGTTACTTCCTTCCGCAAAGTTGACCCCATCAGCATAGTTGTTTCTGATTCGGCAATTAGAGATGAGCATATTATTGGTAATATCTGGTTGTGAAGCTCCTTCTACTGCCCAATCGTAATCCGCAAACCACATGCCTGTCTCAAAGTGTTCTACCCAGACATTTTTCACCTGAGAGTAACTACCCCATGTACCAAAAACACCTTTGTATCCTTTGTACGGCTCATTCCAACCAGGAATTCGCTCATTATCCGGGCAAAAGCGATCGTTATTATTGGTGGTAATATGCACATCTGAGAACTCAAGTTGATCTGCTCTCGCCTTAACTCCTCCAGAAAATGCCAGATCAGAAGAGAAGAAAAGCTCGGTATGCCACATTCCCGCACCTTGCACTTTGATGTTGCTGGCGTTTAGTCTAAACTGACCGTTCAGATAATACTTTCCCGGTGGGATGTACATGTTTTTACCTTGTGCATTGGCATCAGCCAAACAAGCATGGAAAGCTGCCAAGTCATCAACCTGATCATTTCCATTGGCATTGTAAGGCGCATCTGTTACCGACAGGTAATTAGCAGGAGGTCCTTTTACGGCTTCAATTGGTTCTATTTCTATAAAGTCAATTCCATATTCAAAAGAACTTCCGCCAGTCTTTTCCAATCGAATGGTACTTCCTGGAGAAAGAGGGGTATTCAGTTTGAAGTTGATATCATCAAAATACATCCTGACTTCACTGAAACCTTGATTAGGAATATTTCCTCCCTGGGCTCCCTGGAATTTATTCAAGTAATGAAATGCCCAATAAGAGTTTAGTGTGATCGTTTGATCCAAAGCTCCATTTACATAGACATTCAATGCTGCTTGATTTCCAGTACCCGATGCATTATCAGGAATAGTGAATCTTAAGGTTACTCCATTGGCTGATTCTCCAACTGTCCATTCTGCATAATCTCCATCAGAAACTAAAGCCAAATAATGCTGAGTAGAAGCTTCAGCCGCTGCTACATCAGGTAAGAATTCATAATCTGTGCGGGCTTGAGCCTGAGACTGGGACGTATTGTCCGACTCATATCTGGTGTAAGGCATTTGATAGGCTCCTCTTGGGAGACCATCGCCTTGTGCATACAATGCCGCACTCAGTGCGAACAATAGTAGATACGTGAGTAGTTTTCCAATTGTCGTTGACTCTTGATGGAGCCAACCAATTGGTCGTTTTTCATCATTTTTCATAGGGTTTTACATTTAATAGGTTGGTTTTAAGAGTAGACAGGTGTCAAACTCTTGTGATTCATTTTGAAATGGTTCTGTTTCATAGGCATTATTGATTTATTTTAAATAGCGGTTTTGTAAAAACATACCTCACCTGTTGGCATCAATACCTTTAATGAATCATTAAGAAAAGCGGGGAAAAATGCGATCCGTCTTGAGCGACGGATCGCGGAGTGATGATGGAGCCTTACATCAGGCTCTATTACTTCTTCATACTATTACATCATCCTAATATCTATTTCAAACTACTACTGTGCAGGCTCAATGTTCAGCGTTCTTCCCTGATCCAGTGAGTTAATAGTGAAGGTTATCACATAATCTCCACCAGTTGCCACGAAGTAGTTGTCTTGTCCATCTTCTTTGATGATTTGCTCATCATCGAAAGCTGCTCCGGTATGGTTTGCACCACCGAAGGTTACCCATTCTCCATCAGGGCTTTCTCTGAAAACAAATGATCTTCCTTCAATCAATTCCAATTCCCAGGTCCATGAGTAGATGTCTCCATCTTTTTCAGGAGTCTTTGCAAAGTGAATGGCATCCCACGCACCTTCTGTTGTTCCTTCTACAAAATATGCGTTGCCAAATATTCCATACTCTTTAGCAGACAAATCATCACCACCTGCTGAAGGTTCAATGGTCAAAGTACGGCCATCATCCTCGGAGTTGATTGTGAACGTCACATCATAAGTACCTGCAGTTTGCACCCAGTAGTTGTCCTGACCATCTTCTTGAATGATCAATTCATCATCAAAAGCAGACCCTACTTTTCCAGCACCTCCATAGGTAATCCAAATGGTTCCATAAGGATCTCTTAACACGAATGCTCTGTCTGCAATCAATTCAACAGTCCATTTCCAGTTGTAAAGATTACCATCTCTTTCAGGCGTTTTCACCATATGAACAGTTTCCCACTGACCAGTCGGTTCTGCGCCATCTATTTTGTAAGCATTGCCAAACCATCCGATCTCCACAGCAGAATAATCATTCTCCAATGTTCCAGTTTTTTCTTTGGTCTCATCCCACTCACCTGTGCTTGCATTGAATGCCAATGTGTACGTAAATAACCCTGTTTCAATGTTTGGCAGGTTTACATCCATATAAACCAAATCATTTTCACCAGCATCCCAGGCTGCTTGGTAGTCAGCCACACCCAGATAATCTATCGTAGCGATTACGCCATCATTGTACAATTCATAACCTTGATTGAAGCGAATTTTGTAACCAGCTGCTCCAAACAAACCTAAGTCTGTTGCTTCGAAAGTAGTTCCTTCAGCAGTTGCAGATTTCATTGGAATCGCAGTGCTTTCTGTCCATTGACCAGGAGTAGCATCTCCGATCACATTGATTTCAACTTTCATCATTCGGAATGATTCCGTAGAGATGTCCACAAACAGCTTATAGAGCCCTTCATCAGCTATAGTGATTGGATCTCCATCAGCAACGAGTGTTCCATGGATGATATCTGCATCAATGTCCGTAAAGTCAAGTTCTAAACCATTAGTAACAGAGGCAGCTCCTTCTACGCCGTAGGTAGTAGCTTCTTCACCCTCTACATAACTGATTTGAAGGGTACTGTTAGCTCCGATATACATGAGCTTTCCGAAGTAACCATCTACGTTTTCTGCTCCACCACTTTTAGCTGGATTAAGAGTCGCTAAACTCATTTTTGCATTGGGCTCCAGTGCTGTGGTCGCAATGGTATTACTTCCAAAAACATAAGCACCATCCACTTTTGGCACCAGCACTTCTGGCTCATTTGGTTCATCCTCTCCACAGGACATGAAGATGGATGTCGTCAGCACTAAGGCAGCTAACAAAATCCTGTTTAGGTAATTAGATTTCATCATATTAGGATTTAATTGCGATTAATGATTTACAGTTGATTTATTATTTCCGAAGCCTTTTCAGGCCTTAGTTCCGATAAATGCAGGAATGCCTCATCCAACTTCTCCATCGCTCCTTCATTCCCTTTTGATTCTTTTCTTTTCGAGTAATACTGATGTACTAATTCCAACTCTTCCACGCCATAGGTCACTCCGGAAAAATTCTGAATGCTTTCCAGAAACTGAAAGCCAAATTCATCAGTAGGTTCAATCATGGTTCCTTCTCCAAAGTCATTCCATGTGACCAGTTGTACATAATCCAGGTTATACTCCGCAGCTTTTGCTAATTGATCTTCCAAGGTTTGGCCACCTCGATGACTCAAATACCCGTAGCCTTCACCCCAGCCACCTTCTTTGTAGTAATCGTCAAAACCAGGGCATGCTGAGCCAACCAACAATCCATCTTTGTAGGTGGAATAAAAATTATCCAGATCACGCATATCTGTATTGAAATCCACCCAGGAAAACTCCCCACCCCCATTGGATCCTACATAATAATCATGTCCCCAAAGCGGCAAGAAAAGGGGCTTCTCCTCGGTAATGGAAAAGATTTCTGTCCAATCATCGGCATCTCTGAAGTAGCGAGGGCCGAATGTCAGCAGCAGCGGACGATCATTGATACTGATGTATTGATCTCTGGTGAAATAATCGGTTTCAAGAAACTCTATATCCTGCTGTGCTGCTTCTACTTCTGTAATATTCTTTCTGGTGGCTACTGCTTCTACTGTATATTCTTCGTAGACAATACCGAAGCCCAAACCAATGGTATCAAGCTTGGATACCAGAGCATCACTATTGGCGAAGTTGACATGGTAATCCAATGCTTTATGTGTGCCATACCAATCAATAAGCACACCATCAATGCCAGCATATTTCATTAATAAAAGATGATACTCTATCACATCTGGGTCAGCAGAATCATAAGGTCCGATCAATGGATAATAGTGAGCAGCAATATCTCTTTTACCTTCACCATCTATATTATCCGGGTTGCTGTTAGCCATGCGCCAATGACTTCCCCAAAGGCCAGAAAAATCCTTCGATTGGAACCACGGCATGTAGTGCATGTAGAGTTTTGTAGCATTGGTTTTATCCACCAAAACAGGCTCATACTTCACTTCATCGGGCGTGACCTCCTGATCTTTACAACCAGTCAACCAGACTGAAAAGAGCATAGTTATCCCAGTGATCAAACTGATCATTTTTTTATTTTTTTGATACAAAAGCATTATTCTATCTTATCCGCAATCGATTTATTCGTAACCTGTACTTGGTGTCATATTTGGGTTATTATCTATTTCCTGTAGTGGCACCGGGTAGTAATAATCTTTGTCATCATAGATGATTTCACCTTGAGTTACCCGAAAGTCATTGTACTTCATCACCTCTTCCTGTACAATTCCCCATCTCACGATATCATACCAGCGATGACCTTCCGCAAACAGCTCTCTAAAACGTTCTTCTCTAATCGAATCTCTCAGCTGCACTCCCGACACTGCATAATCCACACTTCCTTCAGGAGTATTGGGATTGAAACCGTAAGCTCTACGACGAACCTTATTCATAAATTCTGCTGCCAAAGCATCATTTCCAGTATTATTCAGCACTTCGGCATACATCAAATACACATCCGAAAGGCGCATATTCACGAAGTTGATTCCGCTATTTCTATTGGTTGAATAGACTGAATAATCTTCAGGAACGTACTTTCTAAAACTATGACCAGTATAATTGAACTCACTCTCACCTACAGGCACCATAGTGCCATCTACATTGGCTGCTGAATCTTCTGGCGCATATGTGCTAATTTTCAATCTCGGGTCATTGCCAAAGCGGAAAATATTCACCCCATGTGGCGTACAGTTGCTCCACCCTCTTCCCGGAGGTGCCAGAGTCAGAGCTATTCCAGAACCCAAACCATTCTCCCAGATATTCTGCTGCATATCTATGGTATAACTCAGTTCAAAAATGGTCTCATCACTGAACTCCTGCTTGCCTTGAAACATGTCGTCAACCCCTTGAAAGTCCAGTAATGAAAAATTCCCTGAGTTAATCACTTCTTCGAAATAAGCCTTTGACTGATCATAATCCTCCATGTAGAGATATACCTTCCCAAGGTAGCCTTTTGCTGCCCAGCTCGTGGCACGAGCAATATTGTCATCATTCCAACTTGGAGGCAATAGTGATTCGGCCATTTTCAAATCCTCGACAATTTGATTGTAGACCCGACCAACTGAAGCTCGCTCCTTCATCATATCATCGCGAGTAGTTGCTACTTTCAAATGAAGAGGAACAGATAGTTTGGTGCTATCCTCGGCAAACCCAGCTTCTCCCCAAAGTCTCACCATGTGGAAATAGGCAAAACCTCTTAAGAAATGTGCCTGACCCAAAATCAAATCCAATTCTGCTTTCTCCGTTTCATTCGGAGCATATTTATCAGTGAATATTGGTGCATTCTCTATCAAGTCATTGGCCCGAGCCACTACACGATACCAACCTCTCCAGGCGAGGTATAAATTACCATCTCCGGAAGTCACTTCGTTTCGACATTGGGCATTCCAATAGTCAGAAGTGTGAGGCAAGGCCAGCAATGTCTGCACATAAAATGCCTGCCCGAACAGGTCGATACTCTTGGTAGCGGAGTAAACAGAATTGAGTGAATACTCGAAATTATCTACGTTAGTATAAAAGTTCTCAGCAACAATTTCATTTGGATTGGTCAGATCCAAAAACTCATCCTCACATGCCATGACCAATGTCAAACCGATGAATGCTAGTGCTATGTGTTTTATTCTTTTCATGATCGTTTTCATCCTTTGTGTTTAAAACTGCACTTCCAGTCCTCCTCCAAAAGTTCTGGTGTGAGGATACAATCCATAATCAATTCCTCTGCCTACATTGGATCCTGCGATTTCCGGATCCATGCCAGAGTATTTCGATATAGTCAGCAAATTATTCGCATTTACATACAAGCGAATTTTACCAACCTTTAGCTTGCTCAGAATATTTTCAGGCATGTTAAATCCAATCTGGGCATTTCTCAATTTCAAGTAAGAACCATCTTCAACGAAGTAAGTAGATGGTCTACTAAAGTTCCCATTCGGGTCACTAGCAATGTTTCTAGGATGCTGAGTGTGATTTTCAGGAGTCCAAGCTTCAAAAATGTCTGTAGAGGTATTGGAATCGCCGAAGAAGTTACGGGAATACGCCTTATTGGCATTGAACACGTCTACCCCTTGAAGTCCCTGAAACTGCAGCAACAAATCAAAAGTCTGATTGTAGGACATGTTGATATTGAAACCATACATCACTTTTGGCCAAGGATTCCCAATGAAGGTTCGGTCATGCTCCCAAGTAACTTGTCCATCAGGAACACCTTCCGGACCACTAATATCTTTGTACATAAAATCTCCTGCTCCTGTACCACCTTCCTGATAGGTCCCGTCTGGCGCCCAGCTATTGATCGCATATACATCTGTTTCAGAGTTGAGCATCTGCTGTACCACAAAACCATAGAAACTTGATACTGGCATACCTGCTTCTGTTCGAGTCATTCCTCCTATTTGTCCTCCACCAGCTCCAGCCGTGATGTACTCATCACCGAACAGTTGCAGTACCTCGTTTTTCATGAGCGAAGCATTGGTATTCAAAGTCAATCCAACCTTCCCATAGTTATCCCGATACGTTATCTCCAGGTCAAGCCCGGTATTACGCATGGTTCCAACATTTAGCTCTGGATTAACCGGATTGAAGTTGTGCACTGCCAAACCGACAGACGAAGGAACTGGCACTGGGTATAATAGATCTTTGGTGTCTTTGATATAATAGTCTGCAGTGACCGAAAGTCGATCCTCCAAAAGACCTACATCTAACCCAATGTTATGCATGTTTACCTCTTCCCATTTTACATCTCCGTTTGGGAACTTACTGATGAAGTAACCCGGCACTTTGTTCGTACCATTGAGATCGAATGCGTAGGTACTAAATTGAGAGGAGTACGTCTTGGACCAGATATATCCAGGGATCTTATCTGATCCAAGCTTACCGGTACTCACTCTCACTTTTAGGTTGGAAATGAAGGCAATCGAATTGAAGAAACTTTCATTAGACACTCTCCACCCAAGAGAGTAACTAGGAAAGATTCCCCAGACATTGTTGGGACCAAACTGCGGTGACGAAGCATCGCGACGGACGTTTGCTTCTAACAAATAGCGGTCGTCAAAATTGTAGTTGATTCTACCAAATTGTGACAAAATTCTTGATTGACGTAAAGTATATCGATCCGAGATAGTGGCATTAGGCCCCATCACATTGAAACTCCAAGCTACGTCAAGTGGTGAACCGGAAGCCATAACAGGAAATCCATTCCCTTCATACTTCTGAGCTTCGTAACCACCCATTACTTTGATGTTGTGTTTACCAAATGTTTGATCGTAGGTAGCCACCACATTGCCAATGATCGTTTCATCATTTCCATCTACATAAGTCAAGCGACCAATTGGGTCTGCAAAAGCTCCATAGTTGAAGGCTTCTTTGAATGACTTACCAAGAAATGATAAGTAGTTGTACCCTACCTGACCTCTGATAGTCAAAACATCCAGTGGCTTGATCGCTAAATAAACACTTCCATCCAATCTGTTGTAAACTCGTTTTTCATGCTGCTGATATTGAGAAGCGACAGGATTTGGCCCCTGAAAATAAGCAGGAGCCATACCCCATCCGCCGTAAGGATTAGTCTCATCATAAATTGGCATGATCGGAATGGAGCGATAAGGAATGGCTCCATTATAGTCTTCATTGAAATTATCAATTGGATTCTCAGATACACGCGACAATAAAACGCGTTCTCCAATGGTAATCCACTTAGCTAGATCCAGATCCGAATTGAATCGCATGCTGAATCGCTCAAAGTTGTTTTCGATTAAGATTCCTTCCTCGTCATCATACCCGAAGGACAAGTAGTAATTAGAGGACTCAGTTCCTTTAGCAACAGAGAAGTCATGGTAATGAGAAAAACCAGAACCGTCATAAAAAGCATCTATCCAATCAGTATCATGTTCCCAGTCATCCCAGGAAGGCTCGGGGTTCTGACCAGCGTTGATTCTGGACTGCTTTTTATAGTTGACAAAATCTTCGCTCCCTAATAAAGTTGGCAATCTGATAGGGTTCACTTTAGCGAAAGAGCTCTTGTAGCTGATTTGCGTTTTGCCTTCCTTTCCTCTTTTGGTTGTTACGAGAATTACTCCATGAGCAGCAGCAGCGCCATAAATAGCGGAACTTGCAGCATCCTTGAGAATCTCAATTGATTCAACATCGTCCAGATTGAAATGATTTCCAGGAGCCATTCGAACGCCATCAATGATCCAAAGTGGATCTGTATTATTAATGGAGCCTACACCTCTGATGTGAATAGTCGGGCTAGCACCTGGAGCACCTCCACCTTTGGAGACAAAAACACCCGAGGACATACCTTGCAGCGCCTGATCTAAACGTATCACTGGACGGTTTTCTAAATTCTCCACTTTCACAGAGGAAACTGATCCAGTCAGATTAGATCGCTTTTGCTGTCCATATCCTACCACAACAACCTCCTCCAAAGCAGAAATATCAGTTTCCAAAGTCACGTTGACTTGAGTCTGATCTGTGACCAGAACTTCTTTGGATTTATATCCTACAAAGGACACAATTAAAATGGCAGGAAGTGTTCCCTCCTCAATGTCCAACTTGAAAGTACCATCTACATTGGTAATGCTTCCATCCCCAGCATCTTTCACGATAATGGTAGCCCCAGGCAGGCCTTCTCCGTTATCATCTGTCACTTTTCCCGTAATTGTTCTAGGTCCGGTTGAGATTTTACTGTTCTTGACAGATTGTATTCCATTTCGGTTCAGTTGATCAAATTGCTTTGCTTTTTGATCTTCTTTCTGCTTTGTTGGTACGTCTGCCTTCTTTAGGATGATGTAGGTTGATTCGTTGAGCTTTTCGAATGTGAGTTTGTGTGGCTCTAACAGTTTTTCTAAGAATTGATTTAGCTGTGCTTTTTCTTTTGGCAGTTCAAGCTGTTCGTCAATGTCCAGATCTTTGAGTAAATCATCATCGTAATTGAAAAATACCCCGAATGATTTCTCAATCTCAAAAAGTATCTGCTTGAAAGTATCTGCCGAAGTATCGCTGAGCACTACTTCGTGAGGCTTAGCTAAAGCCTTTTTGCTCAAACCAAAGGCACTCACACTCAATATGAGTAGGGAGAGAAAAAGTGATATGGTTTTAATGCGTATCATTTCAAAGGTTAGGTTTGATGATTACAGTTTGTCCTTTTCGGTTGATCTCCAGATCAAAAGTTTTACTGATGGTAGTCAGCAGTAAGTCGATATTGTCAGCAGGCACAGTTCCAGTGAAGTAATGTTCAGAACTAGCACCTTGAGTGAAGAAAACATCGATATCATAATTGGTTTTTAGCAGCTCACTGATTTCTTCCAGAGAAGTTCTTCTGAAAATGAGCAGGTTATTTTTCCATGATGACACTTCCTCAGGATCAACTTCTTCTTTTACTGCTTGCTCAGTTGGGGTGTCATAGGTTACGCGTTCTCCAGGCATCATGTCAACATCTTCCTGGGTAACTTGATTCTTCAAAACTACTTTCCCTGAAGCGAGATCAATTTGACTTTTCTTACCTCGGCTGAAGACATTGAATTCTGTTCCAAGAACATTGACATCTACTTTATTAGCATGAACAATGAACTTTTGATCAGAAGCAGTGTGGATGACATTGAAAAATGCCTCTCCATCCAGCCATACTTCTCTATCAGCATTCTCAGCTTCAAATTCACCCACATAAAGTTTTGAATTAGCATTGAGTACTACCACCGTTCCATCTTCCAATTGTACTTCTCTGGTTTCTCCAAAGTCTGTCGTGTAGGCCAGCTGATTGTTTTCAGTAACTTTTATTAGCGAATAGATCGCAGCAACCATAGCCAGCACCAACGAAGCAGCAACAGCCAATTTGGCCCATATCCTAGTTCCATTTGATGAATAGCTATCTAATGGCATGAATCGAACTGGAACTTCATCGTTAGTTCCGTCAATTCTAGAGGTGATATTATTGAAGATCAGATGCTCATCTTCATCCGACAGCTCATGATAAGGGAAGGATAGATTTTCCAGGATACGCTTTGCCGCTTTGATATCCGCAAGTCTCTCCGGGTGCTCCTGCAACCAATTATTCCAATAAGCATCGGAATGATCATCTGGTTGAAGAACCCACTCGCGAAAGTCTCGGTCTAGCGCAAAATCTTCTATCGTGTAACTGTTGTAATCCATTCTTCCTTGTTCTGACCCTAGAAAGGAAGAATGTCCTCTTTTTTCTACTCCAAAAGAGAAGAAAATTTCAACATTTACATTTTATTCAAAATAAAGAGAAATATATTGAATATAAAAACAGCAATTCAGGAGTTTTATTGAGAAATTTCTACCATTTCCACACTACATTCTACAGCAGCTGCGATCAAAGCAGGACTCAAATAGAAGAAATTAGCTCTTGATAATGTTTTTCTCAATGACTCTACTCCACGCCATGCCAGATTGTAGACCGTCTTCACATTCACATTCATCATGGATGCTGCTTCCTCATAGCTAAGGTTTTCATAATAAATATGATAAAGCGCTTCTCGCTGACGAGCAGGCAAATCAGAAATCGCCTCACTGAGTTTCTGTGCAATTTCTTTTTCGGTTAATCCTGCCCTTGAAGTGAACTCAGCCAGACTTCTTTTGCTCATTATCTGAGAAAGTTTGGTAGAAGTACTGGACGTAGATTCCCAACGTTTGTTGTTTGATTGTGTTTTGGCGATTTTTCTACGAAGCGATCGCATGAGGTAAAACTTAATGTTGTCTGTATTACCCAATCGCTCTCTATTGGCCCAGATTTCTACAAATAGGTCCTGTATACTTTCTTTAACCAAAATAGCATCCGGAACGAACGTCATCCCGTAATTATAGAGTTGTTTGACAAATTTGTGATATATCAATTCAAAGGCATCACGATCTCCTCCTCGGAATAAATCCCAAAGCTGAGCATCGTTTTGATCCTCAAAAAAATGATGAATTGATCTTTCGTTCAAAATCTCGTAATTAACTGGTTATTTATTGATGCTATTTTTAATTTCTTTTAGAAGTAAGATCACTAAAAAATCAATTTTAAATTTAAAGCAAAATTTTTCGTTTTCGCAAATAGCCCCAATTTCTGATTGTTAAGGCCACTTTTTTCAATCATTAATCGTTAATTTTATAGAAACAACAACCCAATGATGGAACAGCTGATAGACTTTTTTGGTGAAGTACCTACCTGGTTTAGGTCGATGATATTGATAGGAGGAATTGTCTTATTTTGGATTGCTGAAGGAATACTCCCACTATTCAAATTTCAATATCAGAAGGTTCGTCACGCAGGGATCAATCTCTTTTTCACAATGACCACTGCAATCATTGGTTTTGGACTGGCAAGTGTACTTTTAATGTCTTCCAATTGGGTAGCCGAGAACCAGTTTGGATTACTTTATATCATTGATTTACCTCTTTGGGCACAAATCGTGGTAGGTGTATTGTTACTCGATATGATAGGAGCTTATTTTATCCATTGGACGGAGCACAAAGTGAAGTGGATGTGGAAGTTTCATCTGGTTCATCATAGTGACACCACTGTGGATGTGACCACAGGATTGAGACACCATCCAGGTGAGACAGTTTTCAGAATAGCATTCACCATTATGGCCGTCATAGTAGTTGGAGCACCTATAGGTATTGTGATGTTGTATCAATCATTATCTGTGTTATTTGCACACATCACTCATGCCAATATCAATCTTCCAAAAGGTCTTGACAAGGCGTTATCGTACATTTTTGTGACACCAAACATGCACAAAGTGCATCATCATTTCACTCAACCGCTCACTGATACCAACTATGGAAATATTTTTTCCATCTGGGATCGCATCTTTGGGACCTTTGCTAGCGTTGAAGATACCAGAAGCTTGAAGTATGGTATTGATACGCATATGGATCCTAAAGAGAACGATCGTTTGACCAATCTTTTGTCCATTCCATTTCAGCCATACCGAACTCCGGAAAGCATTGTGGAATTAAAAGATCAGACCAAGGAAAAGGTCGCTAGTAGCTAATGAGATTAACTCTTCTATTATCATTTCTCTTCATAACAGTATTTGTAAACGCACAAAAGAAAGACGTGGAAGTCTTTCATCAAGCTCAAGATGATGGCACGCTATTCATTATGGCTAAAAATAATACGGATGTGCTACAAAGTGTAGTAGTCAACATTATCTTGAAAGGAATGGAATCCAGTGAACCTTTGCCTGTGACCAAACTTCTGGAACCTAAAAAAGAGTCTCGGATCACCATTTTAAAGCCTGTTAAAAAATCTTATTCGTACAATACGCAGCTGAGTTACATCAAGGGAGATATTACTGCCAATCACAATGACCAAGTAGTTTATCAACTTCCATATAAAAGTGGAGAATCCTATAAAATTGATCAGGGATATAATGGCACCTCAACTCACATGGGCAAATTTGCTTTGGACTTTCACATGGATGAAGGAACCGAAGTTTGTGCAATAAGAGATGGAGTAGTATTTGAAGTGCAAGAAAGCAACAACCGAGGCTGCCCAAGTAACGACTGTTCTAAATTCAACAACTTTATTTTGGTGCGTCATGATGACGGATCAATAGCCGATTACTCACATATCAAGAAAAATGGCGCTCTGGTAAAAACTGGAGATCAAGTAAAAGCTGGAGATGTGATTGCATTAAGTGGAAGCACAGGCTACGCTAGCGGACCACATCTCCACCTGGAAGTGTATGTCATGAGGCTCAACGGACAAAACTCCGTAAAAGCTCAATATCAATTAGGCAACTCGGCAGGCATTCCAAAAGAAGGAGAATCCTACCGTAAAAATTAATCGTAAACACGTTTGGCAAACCACAAGTCTCTGATAGAAACACTCAGAGAAAAAGTATGCATTTGCTCTTCAATCAGTCTGGTTCCTACTTTTCCCTGTTGCTGGTAAGAGTAACCAAGGTTTACATATCCTGTTCCTCGATTCACTGGCAAACCAAAGCCTGTAGAGAACCGATGTGACTCGAAAGTATTGCTTAATGCATCGATGTAACCCTGACTATATCGATATCCAAATCGGTAAATCACTCGATTCAAGTATTTCTCTTTGTAGTCTTTGGCTTGATATTCCGCACCTCCTGAAAAGGAAATTAGGTCCTGATAGTCAAAATTTGACTCACCTTCATTGACACCCCATCTTTCAAGCTCTCCATCTCCCATCAATGTCCAATTCTTCAAAGCCAATTGAAAACCAGCGCCAAGTTTTTCAGGAATAACCTTACTTCCATCAGACTCACTTGTCAGCGTATCATACCCTGATCTTAGGATACTCTGGTCGATATCATAACTCACAGAAAAGGAAGGTTGATAGGTAACACCAAGAGTTAAGCTTTTTGATTTACCCAGAGGCACATTATACTGAAGTCCAACATCATAAACTGCTCTCGCCACATTCATTTCCTGGGTAATACTGGTACCATCTACCAAGGAATTTCCAGACATGGTTTGGGTCTTAGTCAAACTTCCAAAAATCAATCCCCCTCGAAAACCAAGACTCAATCTTGGTAATACATCATACCCTACTGCTCCATACAATTGAGACAATCCTCCACTTCCCTGATATCGGACTTCATATGCTCCTACTAAAGCAGAAGAGGTGCTAAGATCCGTCACATCATATCTGGCGTCACTGTATTGTGACAAGCCGAAAGTAAAGGCTGTTTTCTTGCCTGACTTCACCCAAAAGTTCATAGATGACAGACCTCCAATAGCCGTAGAAAACGATGACGAAGAATTAAATTGATTTAACTGGGTAATATTCAACCCTAAATCGAATGAATGATTAGGACCTACTATTGAAGTCAATGCTGCTGGATTCTCAAGGTTCACACTACTTGCAAGTCGGGCTCCTATTCCGGTGTAACCCAACTGTGAAAACTCTGTGAGACCTGTGTTATTCAGCGATCCAAATCCAAAAGCATTATAAGCGGAGCCTGTGGTTGATTGTCCAGAAACCTGAACTTGTAATAGTATGAAGAATGCACAGGCTCCCGCAAATATCTTAGTCATACTCGTTATACTCTTCATCAGGATAATAAGCCCAGATATCATCAAATCGCTGACTACTATTTCTTCCTGTTACGATATATGGAACATTATCTAAAACAAAAGCCACAGCATCTGACCTCCCTGATCCTTCAAACTCAGTTACTTCATCATCCCACTCATTAGTAGATGGATCATAAGTATAAAAACTTGTGCTGTAAGAAGAAGCTACTCCCAGCCCAACATATGCGATCCCATCAACTACAAATGCACTAGCATCATATCTTCCCAAAGCAAGAACGAACTCATCGTAAGTATCATCCTCATCGTTCAGAGATAATTCAGTCCAAGATTCAGATTCAGCATCAAAAGCCCAGAAGTCATACAAATAGACCCCATTGTTTCTTCCTGAAATGATATATGCCTTATTGTCAATAACAAAGGAAACAGCGGCTTCTCGCTTAGACCCATAAAGACTTACTGTCTGTGTCCAGGTATCGGAAGTTGGATTGTAACGATAAAAATCCTTCAAATAATTGCCGTCATAGCCTGTTCCTACATATCCATGATCGTTCAGCGTAAAGGCGACAGCATCGTAACGTGCAGTACCAGGGAATGAAGTTTTTTGAGTCCATGTATTGCTCGAAGGATCGTATTCCCATAGGTCATTCAATTCTTCTGTATCCAGATCATCATTGAAACCAGTAGTAACATACCCTTTTCCATTCGCCGCAAATGAAACAGCACTTACTCTACCTGGCCCAGGGAAATCGGCCATTTGCTGCCAGAAGTTCTTAGCAGCGTCATATCTCCATAAGTCTAGTAGGTAGTCATCGCCATCTGTTCCTAAACCTACGTAAGCATATTCTCCAATCGTAAAAGACACTGCACTGGATCTGGTCACACCTTCATAGTCAGAATACTTCACCCAGTTTCCATACTCCGTTTCTTCCGTTTCGTCACAACTGGCTATGGCCAAAACCATCAGTTGAAAAATGAACATCAAACGCATTTTCATATTATTCATTAGTAATAGTATATAGAATTAATTCACTGTTATAAACCTCATCACCGAGCCAAAGACTAGAGAATGAATTGTTATATTCTTCACCCAAAGTCAATACAATTGAGTATTCACGGGCAGTTATATCTTCATGCATTGCAGACACTAAATCACTCACATCCATTGCATAGTAAGTATCTCGTCCGTGATCATCGTCCAGGACCAAACCAAGACTCATGGTCGTTGAGGACAACACGTTGAACTCCTCATCTACATAGTGCGCATAAATCGTCTCAGGGAGATCATCTGAGCTTTCAGTAGGATATATTTTCAATAATGCACCAGAGATCACATAGTCTTTGCCCGCCAAAAAAAGTTCCTCCAGAGTTGGCATAGAAATAAGTGGTGCATAACCCAAGCCTCCATAAATCAGGGAGGCATGTCCGGTAGAACTTGAAGAGACTAAATCACCCAATTCAGTAATTGAGGATAACTCTTCAGGCACTTCATACAGATAACGTGTATAATATGGCGCTCCATAGCTGTACATATCCAGCGTATTTTGCGCATTGGATGTTGTAGAATTATTGGTGTAATAAATACGGAATCGAATACTGTCGGCAATGATTCCTAATGCCTGAGTCTCATCAGCAGACATACTTATCTGGAATCCTTTCAAGTATTGCCTAAACTCGGATACTGACTCTATTTTGTCTGTAGCTTCTTGAAACTGTCTATACAACTCATAACCAAAACTATCATCTAACCTTACTTCCACGTCAACATCACGATCTATGTAAAACTTCACGTTTTGACTGACAAGTGATGTTTTAGATGATGTAGTTGAAGCCGGTGTTGAGAAATTATAATAGCTGTCTGATTCCAATTCTACTGACAATCTGCTTACTTCTAAGCCTACCTCCGTGTAGTCTTCAATATTAAGAGCATATCCATCTTGAGGAATCAGAATGGTCAACGAATCAAAAACATCCGTATCATCTATTTCATAAAGGGAACCAGGCAGGGACAATGAAAAATACCCTTCTGATTTCACCTCACTAAAAAAATCATCCGTCTGATAACCAAGCACAATTCTGTCCGAAGAACTCGTCAACAAAGAGTCATATTGAAAAGTATTGACTTGAAGACTAATCGTATCAATATATGACACATCCAAACCATCATCTCCTATAAACTCATCACCTAAAATCGATGACTCAGAACAGGATATTATAAGAGCAGCAATAAGATATAAATAGCTATACTTCATGATTTTTATAAATAATCCCGACGCACCTGCGCCGGGATCTACCTAATACTGAGATGTTAAACCAAACTCAACTACTTTTCACCTCAGCCTTGAACTCTCGGAATCGCTTTGGACCTAATAGCTCTAACAGTTTTTGATCTCTTAACTTACTTGCAATCCCCACTTCACCCTTGGATGACAAATCGAACACCCATGACAATGACTCTTCATAGATTTGATCGATTACGTGGTGCTCTTCAGATGTTAAGAATTCCATTATTCCTTTTTATTTCTGGCTCGAAAGTATGGAGGGAATGAAAAGCCTGAAAATCAATTCAACCAACGATGATTAGAATTCAACCAACGTAGGGAATTGACACATTTGGGTAAATTGTTGATGAAAACCGCCTGTTTATTGAAGGATGCTGATGATTGGTTGAAATAGTTATCGCTTCCTGATGATATTAGCTAGACTTGTTGTAGTTAAGTACCTGATAATAAATGAAAGTCCGAGAAATTCTTATTCACGCCCTGGTTTGGCTAGCATTCCTGGCCATCATTACCTTTTGGCAATGGGATATCTTTTCCTTGCAAGATTCCCTAATTCACGCATCCAGAATGGCAGTGATATCCATCGTAGTATTCTATTCCAATTATTACTTGCTACTCCCGAGACTATTCGCAAAAGGAAATACATTCTATTACGTGCTTTCCATTGGTGCTATACTTGTTGGTGTCTATATTATTTTTGAATTAACCCGTGAGTGGATGCCTCGACCGGAATTCATGAATTTTCCAAGAAGAGCGGAATTCAAAGAGATTTTTAAAGACATGCCACGTATGGAACCTCCCAAAAATATGTGGGCACGAATGTTACCTCAAACTGCAGCACAAACAATTCCCATGTTGTTTTTCTCTTCATTGCTATGGTTCGCTAATGAAAACAGGCAGCGAAAAGAGAAAGAGGTTTCTCTAATGAATGAAAATTTGATCTCCGAAATGCGCTTCTTAAAATCACAGATCAACCCACATTTTTTATTCAACGCCCTGAACAATATCTATTCCCTGGCTTTCAGAAAATCTGATCACACACCAGAGATGATAATGAAGCTATCGGATATGCTACGACATGTAGTTTATGACAGTTCAAATAGTGTAAGTCTGAATAAAGAAGTGGCCTACATCAAAAATTATATTGACTTCCAAACACTTAAGCTGGGTAATGAAAAAGGAGTAACATTTGCTTATGATGGTATCAATGATCGATTGGTACTAGAACCTATGCTACTCATTCCCTTCATAGAAAATGCATTTAAGCATAGCAATATTGAAGATTCTGCTGATGGCTCTATAGACATTAAATTATCTACTGAAGGAACTATTATTCGATTAGAAGTAAAAAACACCTTTTCGGAAAGCACTCAAACGAAAGATCATACTCCGGGAATTGGTATGCAAAATGTACAGCAAAGACTTAATTTGGTATACCCAGACAAGTCTAAACTAACCAAAACGATTCAGGATGGAGTATTCATTGTAAATGTAGAAATCGACACCAATGCTTAAGTGTGTAATCATAGATGATGAACAGCCGGCTAGAATGCTGATTGCTGAGTATGTCAAGAAAGTTCCTTTTCTTGAGTTGGTTGGAGAATTTAAAAGTCCAATTGAAGCAATGACTCAGTTTCAAAAACTGCAAATTGACTTAATCTTTTTGGACATTCAGATGCCAGGATTAACAGGTCTTGAGTTTGCTCGCACGTTGAACAATAAGCCACACATTATACTTACTACTGCCTATTCTGAATATGCATTGGAAAGCTATGAGCTGGATGTGGATGATTACCTAATGAAACCGATCTCCTTTGAGCGATTCTTCAAAGCAGTGAGCAAAATTGTTCAAAAACCAAACACTCCTGGAACTCCTACACAACCGGTGGTTTCAGATACTTCGCTCATTGTAAAAGCCGATGGACAAACGCATCGTATCTTCACCAAAGACATTTTGTACATCGAAGGATTGAAGGAATATGTGACGATTCACACCGCTGAGAAGAAAATCATCACACTTGAATCGCTGAAAAAACTGACCGAGGAATTACCCGCTGATGAATTTCTAAGAGTACACAAATCATTTATCATCAATCAGCACAAGGTCTCCAGTCACTCTAATCATGACCTTACCATTGGAGCAAAAAAAATCCCGATAGGGTCAAGCTATCGGGATGATGTATTAAAAAAGTTATTTTAAAATTCGCAGTTACCAGGAGTTCTCGGGAATGGGATTACGTCTCTGATGTTACCCATTCCTGTTACGAATAGGATCATACGCTCAAACCCAAGTCCAAAGCCACTGTGCGGAACTGCACCGTATCTTCTGGTATCCAGATACCATGACATCTCGTCTGCTGGAATATCCATCTCCTGCATTCTGGTAGTTAATAGATCCAGACGCTCCTCACGCTGTGATCCACCCACTATTTCCCCAATACCCGGGAAAAGAATATCCATGGCTCCTACTGTCTTTCCGTCCTCATTCTGACGCATGTAGAATGCTTTGATGTCTTTCGGATAGTTATAAAGGATTACTGGTTTGTTAAAGTGCTTCTCCACCAAATAACGTTCATGCTCAGATTGCAAATCAGCACCCCACTCTTCAATCAAGTATGAGAATTTCTTCTTCTTATTCGGCTTAGAGTTTTTCAAGATTTCAATTGCCTCTGTATAGCTTACTCGCTCAAAGTCATTATCCAGAACAAACTTCAATCGCTCTGTCAAAGTCATTTCAGAACGTTCTGCTTGCGGCTTGTTCTTTTCTTCTTCAATGATTCTTTTCTCAAGGAAGGCTAAATCATCGGCACAGTTATCCAATGCATACTTCACCAAGTATTTCAGCATCTCCTGAGCAAGGTCCATGTTGTCTTGCAAATCATAGAATGCCATTTCTGGCTCTATCATCCAAAACTCCGCAAGGTGTCTTGTTGTATTGGAGTTTTCAGCTCTGAAAGTAGGTCCGAACGTATATATTTCAGACAATGCCATTGCTGCCAACTCACCCTCTAACTGTCCAGATACCGTCAGGTTAGACTCCTTCTCAAAGAAATCCTGTGCGTAATCAACCTGACCTTCCTCCGTTTTCGGAATGTTGTTCAAATCAAAGTTGGTTACTTTAAATGCCTCACCAGCACCTTCCGCATCAGAAGAGGTGATTATTGGAGTGTTGATATAAAAGAACCCTTTATCGTTAAAGAATTTATGCACTGCAAATGCCAATGCATGACGAACACGCATTACAGCACTGAACGTATTCGTTCTTGGTCTCAAGTGCGCAATCTCACGTAGAAACTCCAAACTATGCTTTTTAGGCTGTAGAGGATATTTATCTGGATCTGCTTCACCAAATACTTCAATGCTCTCCGCTACCAATTCACATGCTTGTCCTGCACCTTGAGATTCCACTATTTTACCAGTCGCAGAAATACTTGCGCCTGTAGTAATTCGCCTTAATATGTCTTCGCCAAATTTTTCTGCATCAGCTACAACTTGTAGGTTATTGATCGTAGAACCGTCATTCAGCGCAATAAAGGCTACATTTTTGCTGGCACGTTTGGTACGGACCCACCCCATGACCGTTATTTCCTGGCCTACTAGCTCATCGGTCAAAACAACTTGAATCTTGGTTCGTTTTTCTTTCACAGTCTCAACAACTTAAAGTCACTTATTAAAAACAGGGCAAAAAAAGGATATTTTAGCGGACTAATCAAAGAATCACAGAATTATGATAATTTTGATTACTAGCAAATAGATCATGCAGAAACTCAACCTTACACAATCATTATCTCAGAAGCTGTCTCCACAACAGATACAGTTTATAAAGCTGTTGCAAGTTCCAACAGCTGAGCTTGACGCACGCATAGAAGAAGAGCTTGAAGTAAACCCTGCTCTGGAAGAAGGAGCGGTTGAAAAAGAGGATGATTATAGCTCGGATGACGAGTATGATGATTACGAAAATTCTACTGAATCGGAGAGCATAGAAGAATACTTGCACGATGACTACTCCGGTTACAAAATGCAAGGCGATGGCCGTGGCTCGGATGAAGACGATAAAGAAATGCCGATCTCCGTTGGCTCCACATTGCATGAACGATTGACTACTCAGCTAGGCTATTTAAGACTTGATGATAGAGAACATAAATTAGGAGAACAACTTATCGGTAGTGTAGATGCGGATGGATATATCCGTCGGGAGCTCGAAGCTATTGTTAATGACCTGATTTTCTCTCAAAATATAGAAACAGACGCGGAGGAACTAGAAAGTATCCTTTACAAAATTCAAAACTTTGACCCTCCAGGGATCGCTGCAAGAAACTTACAAGAATGTTTGATGCTGCAGCTTGAACGAAAGGATGAACATACAGATCACCTGGAATCTGCTAAGCAAATCATTGATAAATGCTTTAATGAGTTCTCTAAGAAGCACTATGACAAGATCGCCAAGAGGCTGAATATAGAAGACGAAGAAGAGCTAAAAGGAGCCATTTCACTTATTACTAAATTGAATCCAAAGCCAGGTGGAGCTGGTGAAGAAAACGTTCGAACAGCTCAGTATTTAATGCCGGACTTTTTGCTAAACAACAATAACGGCAAGCTAGAACTCACGCTAAACTCTCGCAATGCTCCGATGCTCAAGGTCAGCAGATCTTATTCTGATATGCTTCATGCCTATGACAAGAGTGATAAGAAGGACAAAAAATTAAAAGAAACCGTTTCGTTCATCAAACAAAAGCTGGATTCTGCAAAGTGGTTCATTGATGCAATCAAACAACGTCAAAACACCTTACTCAATACGATGCAAGCCATCATTGACTTCCAATATGATTATTTTCAGGAAGGAGATGAAAGTAAGCTCAAACCAATGATCTTAAAAGACATTGCCGATCGTATCAATATGGATATTTCCACAGTTTCCAGGGTTGCGAACAGTAAAAGCATCCAGACAGAATTCGGAATATTCCCATTGAAATATTTCTTCTCTGAAGGAATTGCTACAGACTCTGGAGAAGATGTAAGTAGCCGTGAGGTTAAAAATAAACTCAAGGAATTCATCGATGGCGAAGACAAGTCCAAACCGCTCTCTGATGACAAATTGGAAAAACTACTTCGTGGTGAAGGCTATAACATTGCCCGACGAACAGTCGCTAAATACCGCGAACAATTAAATATTCCAGTTGCCAGACTAAGAAAACAACTGTAAGTGCAGAATGTAATGAAAACCATATCCGCAGTGTTTCACCCACTGCTAATGGCTACTTATAGTTGTGTCGTCATGTTTTTGGTGATCCCTGAGATATTTTCACCGATAAGATATGAAGCTATTCCTTCATTTATCATCATCGTGTTCATCACAACATGCGTAGTTCCGGCAATTAGTATTTTGTTTCTGAAGTTTACTCAGCGGGTATCTAGTCTGGAGATCACCAAACTTGAAGAACGTTCTTTACCGTTTTTGTCTATCGGAACATTTTATGGAGTGACTTGCTATATGTTCTATTCGAAGCTGAATGTTCCGTGGCCACTTCTGATCATGATGATATCCGTAACGCTACTCATATTCATCATTTACCTAATTAGTTTCCGCTTTAAAATCAGCGTTCATTCAGCAGCTATCTGGGGAGTAGCTGGCCTTTTTAGTGCAATGGCAGTAAAATATCTATCTACTGTGAATGTAGAAGTATTAGCACTACTATTTGTTTTATCTGGATTAACGACCACTTCTAGATTATTTCTTGGTCGTCACACTCCAGCAGAAAGCTGGAGTGGAGCATTTTTAGGATTTGTATTCTGCTTTACAGCATTCTTCTTATTGGGTTAGAATCCACTTACATTAATTCCGATTGTCCAAGCTTGAGGGTTAGACCCCTCTAAAGAATTATTGAATACATTGTTTAGATAGTGCTTGTAGTACACATGAAACGATCTGAATCCAAATCTTGCTTGAACCCCATATCTAAAATCTACTGTATCAAAATCATCAAATAATTTCTCCTTGTATTCTCCCTGAGCAACCTGGTATTTTATTTTCGTATGAGCCGCAATCCTTCTACCAGCAAACGCACCCAAACCTATGAACCATCCTTCTCCTTCTTTAGTACCTAAAGGGTGAATTCTAAATTCTACTGGCAATTCAGCGTAAGTTGTTACTAATTTATTCTTAGCAAAGTTTGCTGAAGTCAATGAATCAAAAGAAACATCACCATCACTATCCCTAAGCCATGTAGCGTTACCTTCTGAAGCATATTTATCAATACTAATCCCTGGATTTAAATGGAAAGCGATATGCTTACTAATTTCAAATCTCTTGCTATAATAGATTCCTATTGAATTAGAGCCCAACCACTTAGTTTCGTATACATCTGGTGCATTATTCCAAAAGTTAAACCCAAAGTCAAACATCAAATCTCCTGGGAAGTTTGGCTGAGTAGGTCTTTCTTTCTCTTGCGCAAACACAAAAGATGTCACTAAAATCAAAAGGGCTGTTCCTATTAGTCGCTTCATAAAAATGATTATTTCGGGGGCAAAGATAGAATCTATTTTAAAACCTAGAAGATTAACGTTGATTTATAAGACAAATTATTAACTTTGCCCTCGATTTTAGTCAAGCATCTAGATAACAGGTGCAAGATACACTCAAGATTTCAGGTCTAAATAAGCCTTCATCTTAAAAAGTGTTAATCGAAAATGGCCTCCTAGTCTACCTCGTCGGCAGACGGGCTCAACTGAATACCTGCCTTGCCGGCAGGCAGGGAGCAGTTGATTACAGGCTTATGACAACATACACTGTATATGTTTTAAAGAGTATTAACTTTGACAGATATTATACAGGAATGACAGCTGATCTTGAACGAAGGTTAGCAGAACATAACAGCGGAAAAACAAAATCAACTAAAGCATACAAGCCTTGGAAGATTGTTTATAAAGAATCATTTTCATCAAGATCTGAAGCTCGCGCTCATGAGAAATATCTCAAAAGTGGGTCAGGAAGAGAATGGATTAAAAAGAAAATGGCCTCCTAGCTCAACTGAATAGAGCACTTGATTACGGCTCAAGAGGTTGCAGGTTTGAATCCTGCGGAGGTCACCAAGAGAGCAAAGCCCTTTCATTCATATGAAAGGGCTTTTGTGTTTTTAGACGTTCAGAATTTATTCTGATAAGGATTTAAAAACGCAAAAGACTAAATCTTTGATTTAAGGCTTTGCTATCGGAATTAGGAACGACATCAGGATCACCGTAGGTAATCCTACGATTTCAATTATCAATCTGGAAACGCACTTTTATCTAACCCTGGAATAATTCGAAGGGCATTTTTATAATACACCTTCTTAAGCACCTCATCAGACAAGCCTAGACCATACATTCTCCAGAAGGCATGGTATTTCTTATAGTATGGAAAATACTCATCTTCTGTCTCCAATACCCTAAAGTAAGTGTAATACTCCACAGGGTTGTAAGCATCTTTAGCGAACAATATTCGATCCTGATATTTCTCAAAGAATGCTTTTGCAAATCGAGGCTGTCTTCCCAACTCGGCAATCACTGCTCCTATACCAACATTGACATTCGGATAAGTATCAAGGTGTTTTGCTAATGCACCTAGATCGTTAGCCATCCAACCCATGTGTGCATTGACAAAAGTCGTATTCGGATGCTTTTTAAACACATCATGCTGCTCAGCAATGATCTGCTCGAAAGGTGCAGGATCCGTATCAGTTCTTTTTCTTCCTGGACGCAACTTCAACTCCAACCAACGTTCATTTTTCTCATCATGATCATCCCAAAATGATTTAGGATCAGCCGAATGGATCAAAACAGGAATGCCCAATTCACCACACTTAGTCCAGATTGGGTCCAAACGAGCATCATTTACAGGTACACGATTACCATCCACATCATTGATACCCATCCCCAGACTCTTATAGATTTTCAGACCTACAGCACCATTAGCAACATCTTCTTCCAATTGTTTTACTGCCTGTTGGGTCCATCCTTTCTTTCCGATTTCTTTGAAAGAGACATTAGTGAACACTACGATTCTTCCCGGCGCTTCTCCCTCTATTCTTCTCACCATAGATGCCAAATATTCCTGCGAACCAATATCACCAGCTGAACGATCATACCCTCTACCACTCAGATTGACCATGACCCCCATATTGAGCGCATCCATTTCTGGCTCTAACTTATTGATCCCATCAATAGTCAAGTTCCATTGATGACTATGCACATCAATAAATGGAAATTTAGCTCTTATCACAGGATGCTCTGGAACCACCAGAGTTGATATCGGATCATACTCCTCAAAGTCCATTCGGACCGTATCCATATCCTGTGCCTTGGAATAATTAAGTAGCCCCAAAAGGGTGATGATCAATAAATGCTTCTTCATAAATTATTTTTTCTCGTTTGACGGTTACCACGCACCTTTTATACTGATTTTACGTTATCCTCGTTACGTTTTACAATGATGAAGCTCAATTTAAAAGTGTTTTTCGTTAACGCCATCATTACTGGGATTTTGATGGCCTTTACCCATGATAGTTATGGTCACCCTGACCTGAAACTTCACCCATTTATTTCACAACAATATCAAAGTCTAACACCATTAGACGGTAGCAAACCCGCTTATGATATTTATGAAAAAGGGATAATCGGGTATTACAACCTTCTTGCTCAAGGAAAGAAAATCGACAATAATAAATTAACTCTGATTGATTTTCGCTTATCAAGCAACAAGAAACGCATGTGGGTAATTGACCTTACAACCAATAAGGTACTGTATTACCGATTAGTTGCCCATGGAAAAAATACGGGAGAGGAGTATGCCACCAACTTCTCTAATGTTAAGAATTCTAATAAAAGCAGTGTAGGCTTCTATCTAACTGGAGAGAATTATTATGGCAAACATGGACTTAGTCTTCGACTTGATGGAATGGAGCCTGGCTTTAACAGCAATGCAAGGGACAGAGCCATTGTCATGCATAGTGCAGCTTATGTGAGCAAAGACTTTTCAAAGAACATTGGACGATTAGGTCGGTCTTTCGGTTGCCCGTCGATTGCCCTAAAAAACCATAAAGAGATCATCAAAGGCCTAGCGGAGCGGTCAGTGCTTTTTATTTACTACCCCTTAGATGAGTACCATCAAAAATCTACTTTAAGCAATGTGGAGGCAGCCGAATTGTATTACAGCAAACTAACACTCTAAAGCGTACTCAATAAAGCCTTTTTCAACTTTGGATTTCGATCATAAATATCAGGTCTAAAGTTCAAATAGCCGTTTTCATCCACAAAGGCAGTCCAGTATTGCAAATGCACCATAATTGGTGAATTCATAATAATGGTTTGATTCGATTTTGATTTAGAGATCTCATCTATATCTCTTTCAGATAAAGGCTTGTTTTGAGTAGCACCGATATAATAAGCTAATTTCATTGGTTCAGACAATCTCACGCATCCTGAACTCAACGCACGATTGTATTTGGCAAATACTTCAGGATGGTTGGTATCGTGCATGTAGATATTGAATTCATTCGGGAAAATGAATTTTACTCTGCCCAAGGCATTCATTTTTCCTGGCTCTTGCCTCAAGGTATAAGGAAATTTCCCGGCATTCTGCCAGTTAATAGAAGCAGGGTCCACTTCATTTCCTGACGCATCTAACACCTTGATTTGTAAAGAAGATAGGTAGTTTGAATTCTTTGCCTGTGCAGGTATCATGTCCTGATATAAGATCGTTGGAGGCACTGTCCAATAGGGATTTACAACGAAGTAGGTCATTTTGGATGAAAAAACAGGTGTTTGACGATACGGCTTCCCTACAGCAACTCCCATTTCCAATTTGATTTCACCTTCCTTGACCACCTCCATTTCATAAGCAGGCAAGTTCACCATAATATAGTGCTCACCTAATTCTCTAGGCAGCCATCGGCAACGCTCGAGGTTCAGAATAATATCTTCAATCCTAACCTCAACCGGCACATTCATACTTGCTCGTGTCGATTTACCGACCGCTCCATCTTCTTCCAGACCGTAGCGTTTTTGATATTTCAATATGGCCTTTTGCAATTCATCATCAAACACTTCAGGCTCATCATTAGTATATGGCAGCAGATCGCCGCTTGCTTCTAGTCTTTTTCTTACCTGCAATATTCTTTCCCCAGACTCACCAAGTTTGATCGTAGCTCCTTCATCTATCATACCCCAACCACCACTTGAAGCTATCTTACGATACTTCACTAACTTGGCAGCTAGACGTCTGTAGGATTTATACTTTGGTTTTGCTTCATTCATTGCAGCACTCACATCTCCACTCTCTATTGCTTTCAACAAAAGCTCCACAGGATCACCCTCACGACGAACCACTCGCCAGTCTGAATTTAGGCTGACAGGATTAACTTTTCCTGACATCAAGTGAGTAGTGAGCAATAAAAAAGAATCCGTGAGCAACAAATCAAGATTAGCTTTCTCAAAAGCATTCATATTCCCTCCAGTCAACAGATCTTGTAATAAGGAATAATGATAATCTTCTGGGTTTAATCCCTCTATCTCACATTTAAGAATTTCAAGCAAAAGCTCATTCGCCAGAGAATCTGTCCATAATGGATTAAATACACGCTCTGAATAGATTGAAGTGATCGATTGACCACAGCAAATCTTTTCTCCCTGAACGAATAATCCATTACCTCGGAGAAGTTCAGTTTTGATTCGGATTTCATTCCTCAGCTCATCATCAATCTGGCCGAGTGAAACTATGCTAACTAAAAGAAATGAAGAGTATAATAAATGCTTTAACATATTAAGGTTCCGTTGCGAAAATTAAAATTAGGGCATAGCCTATAAATAAAAAAAGCCGCCCGCTATAAAGCGGACGACTTACTCGCCATAACTGATAAGTCTATTATGAGTTGAAGACTTCTTCTACTCTGTCACCGAAGTTTTTCAGTGCTTTCTCTACTTCATTAGAAGTTTCCTTAGCAAACTCCTTCGTATCATTCCAAGCTTGTTTGGTAGAGTTTTCTACTTTATCAATTGCTCTATCCAAGTCATCTTGAGTTTCTTCCAAGTCAGCTTTGATCTTCTCTAGCTTGGTTTTATTACCATCCGTTGCATCAGCAATTTTGTCGTTGATGTCATCAAGCTTAGTTTCTACATCCAATTTCATTTCTTCAAGCTTTAATTTCAAATCAGACTGCTCCGACTCAAATGAGTCTTTCATTTCTTCCATTGCATTTTCTGCTTTGGATTCGTTTTTCGTATTGTTACACGCCACAACAGAAGTTCCTATAATGGCAATCGCAAATATTTTAGTTAGCATTTTCATAGTAAAAAGTGTTTAAGTGAGTAAAGCTTTGTTTTGAGTATTTGATTGGTACTATGCCAATACCAGACCAAAACCACTATCCATTGATTATCAATTACTTACATTTTACATCTTTTCAAAATTCCTTTCATTTTGAAAAATCCCTTCCAGATTTGAAAAAGTGTCCGACAAAATATTGCAAGCGTACACTTATGAGACTTTCAGTGTCCACTTGCGTACACAATTAATTGCATTAAAAAAGCAATACCATTACAACTTATTGATTATCTGTGTTTTATGATTTTTGGCACACCAGTTGCCAATTAGATAATCGTTATGCTAAGCAAAAGATCAATCAGTAAAAGCGGAATAGGAAAAACCTTATTAATCATACTAGGGGTAATAGTCGCTTTGCTCTTGACATATAACAGTCCGCTGTTTACAGCGGAAGTCTTCAATCTAACCGGAAGCGAAGTTGAGCCAGTAGCCGAAACACCTAAAGATCAAAACTCAAAACTCAAGGGCGTAGCTGGCTCAACTTTCAATTCTACATCAGAACTATTTCATGTATTAACCATGAATTCACCATTTCTCAACAGCAAATAAATATGCCAAACAATAGACTTTTCAGATCCAAAACAGAATCAATGTTGGCTGGAGTATGTGGAGGAATCGCCAAATACTTCGACCTGGACCCATCCTTAGTAAGACTAGGGTATGTAGTACTTTCAGTACTGAGTGCTGCCTTTCCAGGAATACTGGTTTACATCATTCTATGGATAATAATACCTGAGGAATACTAAACAAACTTCGAATAAGTAGTGATCCACCGATTAGGGACTTCCCCTTCTAAAGCAGTTTCATAATCAGAGTAATTACACGGAATCATTCTACTTCTTAAGAAACCTGAGGTTTCTTCTGGATGCGGAACTTCCATCCACCACTTTTCGGACAGCTTACTCTTGTAAAACTTAATAGAAGAAGGTTCACCGCCCATTGATACCTCATAAACAAGGTAGTCATTGGATCGAAAGTTCTTATCTCCTTTTCGATTATAGAAGCCTTCTATGAAGTACCAAATCATGGTGCCGATCACAAATGCTGTCTTACGATCTGTAGTATCCTTGTAGACATCATAGTCATAGAAGCCGATACTACTGAGCTTATCATTAAGACCTGCATACCAGCATAGCTGACATGCTTCTTCTCCAGTAAGCCCATAGACATTGGAATCAACTGCTCCTGGGCAGTAATGCGCCTGAAGTGATGAAATATCAAAGCTCATCATATCCGCGTCTCGTACGATTGGTTCTAATTCTTTGATGTTTTCTTTTACCACACCAAGTCTTACTGCTTCGAAATATAGCTTCTCAATTAATTCTGCCTCCTTAGCCTCTACCAGATATGATTGATAGGCTAATTGATAGTAGTTAAAGAGATAATTTGGGTCGTATTTAAAAATCTTATGAATATGAGCATCTACTGGAAGAGCTGATTTAGGATCTGCAAGATCTAGCTTGTTGTCTATATTCAATACGGTAATTAGCTTCTCTTGATTTTCATATGCCTGATACTGTCCCAGATCAACATCATGACTACCTCCAATTATGATCGGCAGTATATTATTTTCCATCAAGTATCCACACACCTCCTGCAAGCGCTGGTAAGTGTCTGTCAACTCAGGACCATTTCTAAAATTACCAAGATCAACAACTTTAAGATTCCCTGAACCTTTCTTTAACCGATAAAAGCTCTGACGTATTTCAGTAGCAGATAAGGATATCCCTTTCTGATTTTCTTCATTGGCTCCCCTTGACTCCTGCACTCCAATGATTGCAATATCCCGATCATCCAATTCTGGAAGCTGACCTTGATTGATGTACATGGAATGAGCAATTGCCGAAGAAGGCAAAGAATCCACTTGAATATCAGATGAAATTGGGTCAAAGAAGAGTTTTAAATCCATGAAGTTGAGGCTGTGTTTGGACAAATCTAATGAAAATTGGCTAGGCTGAAAGCCATAAAAAAAGGGGAAAATTGCTTTTCCCCTTTTCGTATTTTTTTTGATGGATTAACCTCCGAAATCGTCAAATCGGATGTTTTCATCAGGAATACCAAAGTCCTGACCCATTTTCTCTACTGCTGCGTTCATCAATGGAGGTCCACAGAAGTAAAGCTCTATTTCTTCTGGCTCATCGTGCTTGCTCAAGTACTGATCAATTACAGCCTGGTGAACAAATCCTAAGAAGCCGTCTCCTTCTTTGTCATTAATGTCTGTCTTCACTTTCCAGTTATCTTCAGGAAGTGGCTCAGAAAGCACAACAAAGAACTGGAAGTTAGGGAAGTCTTTTTCTAGCTTGTAGAAGTGATCCAGATAGAATAGCTCTCTTTTAGATCTACCACCGTACCAGTAAGTAACTTTTCTACCAGTTTTCAAGGTTCTGAATAGGTGGTAAAGGTGAGATCTCATTGGAGCCATACCTGCTCCACCACCTACGTAAAGCATTTCAGCTTCTGAAGGATTGATGAAGAATTCACCGTAAGGACCTGAAATAGTCACTTTATCACCTGGCTTTTTCGAGAAGATGTAAGATGAAGCTATACCTGGGTTTACCTTCATCCAGCCATTAGCTGATCTATCCCATGGTGGAGTAGCTACCCTTACATTTAGCATAATCTCTCTTCCCTCTGCAGGGTAAGAAGCCATAGAGTAAGCTCTTTCTACTGTCTCTGGATTAACCATTTTCAGATCCCAAAGACCAAATTTATCCCACTCCATTTTGAATTTCTCAGGATCATCATGCTCCTCAGGGTGAGCAGTGATATCCATATCTTTATAATCTACTTCGCATTCTGGAATTTCGATCTGAATATATCCTCCAGCTTCGTAATCCATATCTTCAGGAATTTCTACTACAAATTCCTTGATAAAAGATGCTACGTTATAATTTCTAACCACAGTCGCTTCCCACTTCTTGATTCCGAAAATTTCCTCTGGAATCTCAATGCGCATATCCTGCTTCACCTTCACCTGACATCCAAGACGAACACCTTCCTGCTGTTGCGTGCGGCTTAAGTGTCCTTCCTCTGTAGGAAGAATCTCTCCTCCTCCTTCTTTCACGGTACACTTACACTCTGCACAGGTTCCACCACCACCACATGCTGATGGTAAGAAAATCTTCTGACCCGAAAGTGTAGACAACAAAGATGAACCAGCTGGTGCTGTGATCGGGTTTGCTTCATCACCATTAATGATGATCTTCACTGGTCCTGACTGAACCAACTTAGACTGAGCAAACAATAGGATGAATACCAATAGCAGGATAACTCCTGTAAAGGCAATGATTCCTGAAGTGATAATGACTGATGACATAGGTCTTTAAGCCTTTTGTTTTTAAATTAAAATCGGGTGCAAATATAAGAGATAAACCCTTGTGATTAAAGATGAATCAATTCAATTATTGCACGATTCGGTAACAGATTGATAAATAAAAAGGTTTTATAATCAATAGATCATTTTCAACAGAGCCGTAAGCTTCGCTTTCAGATGTCTACGATCTACGATAAAATCCAAAAATCCGTGATCCAATACAAATTCAGAGCTTTGGAAACCTTTTGGTAAATCCTTACCGATGGTCTCTCTAATAACTCGAGGACCTGCAAAACCAATCAAAGCGCCTGGCTCCGCAATATTGAAATCACCAAGCATTGCATAGGATGCTGTAACTCCACCAGTTGTAGGATCTGTTAGCAAAGAAATGTATGGAATACCTGCCTCTGAGAGCAGCGCTAGCTTCGCTGAAGTCTTCGCCATTTGCATCAAAGAGAAACCTGCCTCCATCATACGAGCACCTCCAGATTTAGAGATCATCAAGAATGGAATCTTTTTCTTTAATGAATAATCAATACCTCTAGCGATTTTCTCTCCCACTACTGATCCCATAGAACCACCAATGAAATTGAAATCCATACAACAAATGGTGATATCACGACCATTCATTTTACCATGTGCCGTTCTTACAGCATCTTTCAAACCAGTTTTAGCTTGAGTCGCTGCAATACGATCTGGATATTTCTTGCTATCTGTAAATTTCAACGGATCGGCAGAACTTAAGTCCTTATCCAGTTCCGTGAATTTGTTTTCATCGAATAGAATTTCGAAATACTCCTTAGAGCCAATTCTTACGTGAAAATCATCATCTGGACATACGTAAGCGTTGTTTTTAAGCTCACGCATGTGAATGATATTTCCACTTGGAGATTTATACCAAAGACCATCTGGGGCCTCTTTTTTCTTCTCTGTAGGGGTGTGTATTCCTTTGTCTTGTCTTTTAAACCAAGCCATAAGCCGATTTTTTGTGAGTGTGCAAAACTATATGATGTTCCTGAAATCAAATAACGCCTGCTCGGATTTCTCCAAACAGGCGTTATCAATTTAGTCGTATTATTACTTTACTTCCTCAAAATCAACGTATTCTCCTCCGCCGAAATTCTTGGTATCCTTCTTATCTTTTTGAGGAATATGATCAATATTCAAGTTACTATTGGGTGCTTTTTTATGATTATGCCTTTGTTGCTGGTCTGCATTGTAGCCCCGATTAAACTCCTGAGCTCCTCTAAACAACAGACCGAACAAATAGCCCCCTACTCTTACGAATAGGTAAGCTACCAATATTAAAATGATGATAAATTTTAAAAACATAGTACTCCTATAACTTATCTACTCAAGTAGAGGTTTCGTTCTGAGTAGATTTCTAAGAAATAATCGTCCATTAAGTCATCAATGAAATAGATCGCTTCACCAGTAGATTTCATCTCAGGGCCCAATTCCTTGTTTACATTCGGGAATTTGTGGAATGAGAATACAGGTTCTTTGATCGCATATCCATGCTTGTAAGGTTTGAAATCAAAATCCTTCACCTTCTTATCACCAAGCATCACTTTCGTTGCATAGTTAACATATGGTTCTCTGTATGCTTTACAGATGAACGGAACTGTTCTGGATGCTCTTGGGTTTGCTTCGATGATGTATACTTTATCTTCTTTGATCGCGAACTGGATATTGATCAAACCTACAGTTTTCAAAGCTTTAGCAATCTTCACTGTATATTCCTCAATCTGACGCATCACAAAATCTCCAAGGTTATATGGAGGAAGTACTGCGTAAGAATCACCTGAGTGAATACCAGCCGGCTCTATATGCTGCATGATACCGATGATATATACATCTTCACCATCACAGATTGCATCTGCTTCTGCCTCAATTGCACCTTCCAGGAAGTGATCCAACAAGATTTTACCATCAGGCTTGTCTTTCAATAGATTTACTACATGCTCTTCAAGCTCTTGCTCGTTGATTACGATCTTCATGCTCTGTCCTCCAAGCACATAACTTGGACGAACTAACAATGGGAAACCAATTGTTTTAGAAAGCTCAACTGCACTCTCAGCATCCTCGATCGTACCATATTCAGGATAAGGAATGTTCTGCTCTTTTAGCAAATCAGAGAAACGACCTCTATCCTCAGCTAAATCAAGTGCTTCGTAACTAGTACCTATAATTTTGATACCGTATCTACTTAGTTTTTCAGACAACTTCAAAGCAGTCTGTCCACCAAGCTGCACAATCACACCTTCTGGTTTCTCATGAAGGATGATGTCATATATGTGCTCCCAGAATACTGGCTCAAAGTATAATTTATCCGCTGTGTCAAAGTCAGTAGATACTGTCTCCGGGTTACAGTTGATCATGATGGTTTCATAACCTGCCTCTTTTGCAGCAAGTACACCATGCACACACGAGTAATCAAACTCAATCCCCTGACCAATACGGTTAGGACCTGAACCTAAAACAACAATTTTCTTCTTATCAGTAGGCTCTGACTCGTTTTCCTCATCAAAAGAAGAGTAGTAATATGGAGTTTGTGCTTCGAACTCAGCAGCACACGTATCAACCAGTTTGTAAACACGCTTGATACCTAGATCAATTCGCTTCGTATATACTTCACTTTCCAGACACTTCACCAGGTGAGCGATCTGACGGTCAGCATATCCTTTTTCCTTCGCTTCTTTCAGTAGTTCTTTAGGAAGAGACTCAACTGTATGCTTTTCAATGTCTTTTTCCAATAAGATCAGCTCCTCAATCTGGTGTAAGAACCATGGATCGATCTTAGTCAACTTATGAATGGTTTTGAATGGAATTCCTAGCTTGAATGCATCATAGATATGGAACAACCTATTCCAGCTTGGATGCTCCAGACTGTAAAGCAATGCAGCCTGATCTTTCAGCTCTTTTCCATCAGCACCTAATCCATTTCTCTTAATTTCTAGAGACTGACATGCTTTTTGAAGGGCTTCCTGGAAGTTTCTTCCGATACCCATAGCCTCACCAACAGATTTCATCTGAAGTCCTAGCTTTCTGTCAGATCCCTGGAACTTATCGAAGTTCCATCTTGGTATTTTCACGATTACATAGTCCAAAGCAGGCTCGAAGAACGCTGAAGTTGTTTTAGTAATCTGATTTTTCAATTCGTCAAGGTTATAACCGATTGCCAACTTAGCAGCAATTTTTGCGATAGGATAACCAGTTGCTTTTGATGCCAATGCAGATGAACGAGATACACGCGGGTTAATCTCAATACCGATGATTTCATCAGTATCAGGGTTTACTGAAAACTGAACATTACACCCACCAGCAAACTGACCGATACCATTCATCATCTTGATCGCTAGATCACGCATGTTCTGATAAATAGTATCTGGCAATGTCATAGCAGGAGCCACCGTAATCGAGTCTCCAGTATGAACACCCATTGGGTCGAAGTTTTCGATGCTACAAATAATAATAATGTTTCCAATATTATCTCTCAATAGCTCCAACTCATACTCCTTCCAGCCCATGATACTCTGCTCCACCAAAACTTCGTGGATTGGAGATGCCTGTAGGCCGGCGTTCAAGGCTTTGTCAAATTCCTCAGGATTATCTACAAATCCTCCTCCGTAACCACCAAGGGTATAGGATGGTCTGATAACCAATGGGAACCCAATTTCTTGAGCAATTTCTTTTCCTTTTAAGAAAGAAGTAGCCGTTTCACCTTTACAAACTCCAACATTGAGTTCGTGCATTTTCATACGGAATTTCTCACGATCCTCAGTAGTTTCTATCGCATTGATATCCACACCGATGATACGCACTCCGTATTTCTCCCAAATTCCTGCTTTGTCACAATCAATAGCCAGGTTCAATGCAGTTTGACCACCTTGAGTAGGTAATACAGCATCAACCTTATGCTTTTCAAGAATCTCCTTGATCGATTGTTTCGTAAGAGGCTTCAGGTAAACGTGATCCGCAGTAACCGGATCCGTCATGATCGTAGCAGGATTGCTATTGATCAGAATCACTTCAATTCCTTCTTCTCTTAAAGATCTTGATGCTTGAGAACCTGAATAATCAAACTCACAAGCTTGTCCGATGATGATCGGTCCACTTCCAATAATTAGTACTGACTTGATACTGGAATCCTTCGGCATATTCGTATGGTGGTTTACATAGGTACAAATTGTGGCAAATTTAAGTCACGGATTCTCCACCGGAAAACTGTTTAAAATTAAATTTGGCAGAATTCTCATTTTTTTCACTTTTTATTCGATTCTTGAAAGAAAAACAGGGTATTCTCACAATTTCATTTCTGAAGACTCATGAACCGTATCGACCGACTTACAGCCATATTAGTACACTTGCAGAGTAAATCTCGAGTTCCACTGGAAGAAATGGAGGAGCGTTTTGAGGTCAGCAGACGCACTATTTTTCGTGATGTGAAGTCTCTGATGGAGGCAGGAGTGCCTATCGGAGGTGATGCAGGCGAAGGATACTTCATAGTAGAAGGTTATCATTTGCCACCTGTCGTTTTTAACAAAGAAGAAGCTGCGGCGATCCTGGTTGGTGCCAAGTTCATACAGAAAAATGGTGGTGAGAAGATCTCTAAGAATTTTGAAGAGGCCATGTATAAAATCAAAGCCGTACTCAAATATCGTGATCGTGAATTCCTGGAAAACCTGGAAGAGAGCATATCCGTAATTGGTCCGCCCACTGCAACCAAGATGACCAACATCGATCCTCATATTGAGGAATTGCAGATTGCCATAGCTTCTCAGAAAAAAATCAAGATTACCTATTACTCCAATTACACAGAGCAAACCAATCAACGTGAAGTAGAGCCTTTAGGCCTCGTTCATTACTCTGGCAGATGGCACTTAATTGCATATTGCTTACTCCGAGAAGATTTTAGAGACTTCAGAACAGACAGAATCCAGCAACTGCATATCACTTCGGAATCATTTGATAGATCAAAACACCCCAACTTTATGGAGTTTGTTCACGGCATGGTAGGAGGAACTGATGCGAAAGAAGCTGAGATTCGATTTTCAAAAAAAGCTGCTCGGTTCACTCAAGACCAACGCTACTATTATGGTTTTTTGGAAGAAACTAAGCATGAGGATTTTATTGATATGAAATTCATCACTCCACATTATCCGTATTTAGCTAAATGGTTACTCATGTATGGAAGTGAAGTCAGCGTGTTGTCTCCTCCTCAGCTTCAGGGATTGGTTGCAACCTATTCCAAAGAGCTTTTTGAGCACCATCAAAAATATTTTACTGCCGAACTAAGGAAGTGACATAGGGTTGACACTTTCGAATTTTTCTTTGATCCTGAAACCAAACTTCAGGAACATGGAACTACTCAAAACAGATCTCATTAAATCCGACCCCTCTTATTACAAAGCAGGCAAAAATCCTCAACTCGTTGAGCTGGGAGAATACTATTATTTAACGATCAAAGGACAATCAAGCCCAGAAGATACACTCTTCCTAAATGCACTTCAAACCATATATCCCGTAGCCTACGGGATCAAATTTCTATGCAAGGCAGAAGACAATGATTTCACTGTCCCTAAAATGGAATGCTACTGGTATGTCAATGGAGGGCAAGAAGTGCAGAAACTCTTTAGGCAGACTCCACGAGATGAATGGATGTGGCAAATCAAAATCCGCATGCCTGATTTTGTAGAACATGATCATTTCTTCAGAGCGGTTCATAACGCAAGACAGAGAAAACCTTATCAGACCAACTTTGATGACGTCAAGTTTGAACTGGTAAGAGAAGGGCTTTGCGCTCAAATTCTTCACATTGGATCTTATGAAGACGAAGCTCCAAACATAGATCTGTTGCACCAATTCATTGAAGAACAAAACTGTCAGATTTCAGGATATCATAAGGAAATCTATTTGTCAGATCCTAGAAGAACAGCTCCTGAGAAACTAAAAACAATTATCAGATATCAAATTTCACCCAAGTGAATCTTAGAATCGTCATTATGATCCAATGTCTTTTCTGCATTGGAATTAACCAGGCAAATAATCAAACCATGAACATAGAAGCAAAAGGACTCAGAACCACCATTTACAAAGTAGACGATTTAGCAGCGGCCACCGAGTGGTATAGCAAAGCGTTCGGCACCAAACCTTATTTCAATGAACCATTTTATGTGGGGTTCAATATTGGAGGATATGAATTGGGATTACTTCCAGAAAAAACAGAAACGCCAAAAACCACCAATATACTATCCTACTGGGGAGTGGATGACATCACAGATGCTTATGACATCATGATTTCTAATGATGCTATTGAATTGGAATCACCGCAAGATGTAGGCGATGGCGTAATGGTTGCTCTTGTCAAAGATCCATGGCAAAACGTGATCGGGTTGATTTATAACCCATACTTTAAAACAGAAACTCCGGAAAACAGCATCATAGAGTGGGCTCCATTTGAATTAGCGGACCATGCAACCAAAGAGGAATTATTCAATGCGGGAATGAGACTAGAAAAGGAATTTCTAATCAAACAACCCGGATTCATCAAGAGAGAATTGCTTCATAAGCAAAGCAATCAATGGGTAGATCTCATTTATTGGGAATCCGAAACAGCTGCGCAAGCGGCAAAGGATGCATGCAAAACCAATGAAGCCGCCGAAGCATATTTCTCACTGATGAAATCAGTTGACGAAACTTCTATTAAACATTATTCAATCATCAATAAGTAACCAAACCATGCTAAACAAAGACCTAGTTTTCAAGACCTCCATTCAAATCAATAGTACAGCATCTGAAGTTTGGGATGCGCTTATCAATCCAGAAAAGATCAAAAAGTATTTTTTCGGAACAGAAACAAAGAGTGACTGGAAAACCGGAAGTGACTTGATCTTTCAGGGTGAATGGGAAGGAACTCCCTACATTGATAAAGGAACAATCCTGTCAATAGAACCAAATCGTATGTTGTCATACAATTACATCAGCAGCTTTTCGCAGCTAAAGGATAAGCCTGAAAACAGAGCAACGATCACTATGGAAGTTCTTGAAGAAAATGATCAGGCAAACTTGACTCTCACTCAAGAAGGTTTCGAAACTCAAGAGGCTTTCGATCACTCGGCAAGCAATTGGTCTAGTGTACTGGAAGATCTGAAGAATCGCGTTGAGAAAAACGACTGGTGATCTGATCAATTCAAACCATTTGCCTGGAAATCGATTTATTATAGAAACAAACGAATCGAAACTATGAAAAGTGGAATGGTCCGAGGCGTGGTAATGATCGCTGCAGGAATTTTTTTAGTCTATTGGGCTCAATCTCACTCACCTAAAGATTTTGGACAAGTAATTGGCAATGCTGTCTCTGGAGGCTACACCATGTCAGAACCATGGTATTATGTATGTCTTGTCTTGGGAATAGTAGTAGGCGTAGTGGGTGTGCTTAGAACATTCAAATCGATGTAACAACCTATTAGTACGGACATTAAAAAAGCGGCTCCAGGCCGCTTTTCTTATTTTATCTTAAACTCTATCGTTACTTCTTGCTCGTTATTGAGATAATCTACTGCCTTGATCGTCATTTCATGCTTGCCTTTACTAAAGCCGGTAATCAAACCTCGATAAGGAACAAATGCCGAACCATCTAAATTGTAAGAAAGCGATTTAATACCAGAGGTCTGGTCTGTAGCTGACAAGAAAAGTCCAGATGTAATAGGATATGTTGGGATTTTTGAACCTTCCACAGCTCCTGTGTTGAACTGCGTGAAAATCTCTGGTAGAGTCGCATCATAGAAGAACGCAAACTCAGCCACATTTCGGTTGTTCACATTGTCATATCCATAGTACTCCATTATGTAATACCCATCCTTCTCACCTTTGATCTCAAATGGTTCAGAATAATCCGTTTCTCCAATATCTGTTTTGAATGAGTAAGCAAATTTACTCAACCCAGATTCAACATCTTTTCCGGAAAATTTGATCTTGGTATACGGCCCAATAAACAAGGTATCATCTCTTACAAATGAGTGATTTAAAATAGCATGATCGATAATTGGGCCTGTTAAATCCACATAAAACTTATTGACGTTATGCTTGTACTCCTCATAACCACCTTGTCCTAAGTATCTACTTTTCTTCTGATCGGCAGTAGAGTTATTCAAATTATCTACCGAATAATATTTAATGGAGTGAAGTCCTGCTACACTTGGTAAATAAAACGGTTTATCATATTCAACGAATTCAGAATTATCAATTGAGTACCTGATTTCCTTTACTCCAACCTTATTATCAACCGCAGTAAGTTTCAACTTCGTTCTTCCTGAGAAATAGATTTCATCCCCTACGATAAATCGATCACCAAGGACATCAGCCACCATTAATGGAGCTGAACGATCTAGATAGAATTTAAAAGAATGTGGTTCTTCTGTATTCCCAACATTATCTACAGAATAATAGGTAATCAAGTGTTCACCCTCTTTCAATGAAGCAACTTTAAGTTCCTTTCCTGGATATTTTAAATATTCTCCTCCATCCAATTTGTAGTAAACAGACTGAATTCCTGAAGTGGAATCATATGCCTGGAGATACATTTTAGAAGCCAAGGAAATGATATTATCACCTGTGATACCATTAATAGTCAAATCACTGAAGGGAACATCTGAATCCACAATAAAATCTACGGAATGCTTTTCTTCAGTATTGCCAACGTTATCAACCGCATAATAATCTATATGTACTTCACGCTCATCAAGCGTAAACGCACTATCATAAGCAAGTTCTTCAGCTCCGTTGATGGAGTACATTAACCTACTTACTCCTGTTAAATTGTCTTTAGCTTCCAAAGCAACCACAACTTCATTCGCATAATACACCGCGTCTCCTTGATATTTCGAATTATAGTCGATTTTTATATTACTTATTGGATTAATTCCATCTGCATAAACCTCAAACATCACTTCAGTATTTGGTACTGGGCGCATTGTTTTTGGATCTACAGCTTCTCTTGATCGAATGTAATTTACCCCCTCCGTATCCAGATAAAACGGCTCAGCGTATTGAGGAGTAGACTTGCTCTTCAAGCGTTCTGTATCATTTCCTTCAGGATTGTCGGCGATAAATAAATAAACTGGCTGTGACTTTTTCCAATATAAAGTGCCTGTAGTATCAATGAAGTGGGTTGGTTCCTGTGCAACTACCGAAAAGCTGATTATGCCAAGAAGAGTAAAAAGTAAAGACCTCATAATATATCGTATACTGAGAAATGATGGTTTGGTGATTTAATTGGAAAATTTAAGGGAGAATTCGGTACCGACACCTAGTTCACTAGAAACTTCGATAAACCCTCCTACTTTCTCGATTAACTCCTTACATATAATAAGGCCTAACCCAGAACCTTTTTCATTATTGGTACCGTTAGTTGTTTTATTTGTAGAAATATCAAAAAGTGTCTTCAACTTCTCGCTACTCATACCGACACCCGTATCCTTAATTTTGAGAATAGTTGCAGACTGCTCATGATCCAATCTAACCTGAACAGTACCTCCTTTTGGAGTGAACTTAATGGCATTCTGAATCAAATTCCTTAAAGTAATATCGACAAACCTCTCATCACTCTTGATGTAAGAATGTTTATCCACGTGATTCGCTAATGCAATTCCTTTTTCAATAGCGAGTGGTTCTAGTAACCGGATACTTTGGTCAATTAACGACCCAACTTCAATTTCAGAAATATCAGGATCTGCATTTTCCAATTGTGATCTAGACCATACCAGTAGATTATCCAGTAATGTAGCGCTATTAGAAAGTTGTGACTCCACACCTCCTAATGCTTCTTTTAATTCTTCTGAAACATCAAACTCATCGATGTAATAAAAGAATCCTCGCAGTGAACTGATTGGACTTCTCAAATCATGACTGATTACGGAAAATATCTTGTCTTTGGTATTGTTTGCTTTAACTAATTCAACCTTTTGATCTGCAATCTCTTCATTTTGTGACTTCAGCTTTTCATTATATCGGGTAATCTTTCGGTTGTGTCTAGTGATCAAAAGTGTTAGTATGACAAAAAAAGAAACAATTAAGACTCCAAAAATTATCCAAAATTGCTGACGGGCTTCCAACTTCTCACGCTCCACTTTTTCTTCATGAACCCTCATATCTGAAAGCTGCTTATCCTTCTCTAACAATTGAAGCGCCAACTCACGCTTAGATAGTTTGCTGTTCAAGTATTGATTGATTGAATCCTTTTCATCAATCTCTTCATACAACTCAAGCTGCTGTCTTAATGCTTCAATCTCCTGCTGAGCTTTTTCTATTTCAAGTAATTCTTTGGCTCCTTTTTCAACCTGAAGTTCCTGATTGATCTCTGCAATTTTTCTTTTGTTAATGTCTTCATGGAATGATCGATACAACTCGAAATACTTTAGAGATTTTTCTACGTCACCTTTCTTTTCATAAGTTTCAGAGAGCATCCCGTATACACTCCGCATTTGTTCTTCATCAAATAACTCCCGAGCTATGTCCAATGCTTCCATTAAATGATCAATGGATTCATCATAACGCTCCAAATTATTTAAAACTACCGAGAGGTTTATAGATGCTGAGATGACTCCAATAGACTCTTTATTTGATTTTCTTGATGCGAGTGTTTTTGTAAAACTATCCAATGACTCATCAAACCTTTCCAAGTCTGCATAAAGCATTCCCAGATTGTTATGAATCATAGCGATACCATTTTCATTACCTACTTGTTCATTAAATGCTAATGACCTTTCGTAATAATCTGCCGCCGTAGCGTAATGATTATTATTCCAATAGACAAATGCCACTTGATTCAGAGCTTCGGAAGCTCCTCGCCAATCTTTGAGTTCTGATAAATATTCGTACTTCTCAAGACTTTTTATGACAATTCCAGAATCACTCTTGGATAAGGGGTGCTCCTGTGAGTATCCTATTAAAGGAATGATTAACAGAAATAGAAAGACTATCCGAATTAAAAAACGTTGTAAATGGGAATGCATGGATATTCAGTCTTCAAGACTTAAAACCTAAGTGTTGTTTGAATAAATTTACGTTCTACTTCTTGAATTTCAATGAGAATTCCGTTCCTTCACCTGGCTCACTCGAAACTTCAATATGACCACCTACTTTCTCAATTAATTCTTTACAGATAATCAATCCTAACCCAGAACCCTTTTCATTATTGGTACCGTCAGTTGTTTTGTTAGTAGTGATATCAAACAAAGTCTTCACTTTTTCAGAAGTCATACCAACACCATTGTCAGATACTTTCAAGTAGGAAGCTTTTCCATTGTGAACCATATCTACTTTAACTGTACCACCCTTCGGGGTAAACTTAATCGCGTTTTGCATCAAGTTTCTTACCACAATGCTAACCATCTGAGGATCGCTGTTAATTTTATCCGATGATGCCACTGAATTATCCAAGGTTACTCCTTTAGAAGTAGCCATTTGTTGCAGCAACCTCATGTTATGATCAACAAGATCGGCCGGTGGGAATTCCTGAATTGTTGGCTCATCTGTTTCCAATTGTGACCTTGACCAAACTAATAAGTTATCTAGCAAAGTGGCACTGTTGGTAAGCTGTGATTCTACGCTACTCAAGGCTGCCTTCAGATCATCAGGAATTTCGAATTCATCAATAGCCATGAAAAACCCTTGAAGGGATGTAATCGGACTTCTCAAATCATGAGAAATTACCGAGAACATTCTGTCCTTGGTATGGTTAGCTACTTCTAGTTCTTTGGTCTTTTTCTCTAGAGATTCGTTAATGGCAGCAAGTTTCTCATTATGCCTTTTGGTACGTTGCTGACCCATCCAAATCAGAACAGCAATAATTAAAACAGCGACAATTGTTACCAAAAGAATATTCCGTAGTTGCTTTTTTTGCACAGTCAAACGGTCATTTGCAAGCGCTTGATTTGCTGCTTTAGCTTCAGCTAATTCCTTTTCGTTCTCAAGAAGTTTACGACTCATCTCGGCCGCTGTAAGACTGGTATTCAAACTTTCGTTCAAAGAATCTCTCACCAGAATTTGTTCATCCTTCTCATACAATTCGAGTTTCTGCTTAAGAAGTTCATTCTCCTTTTGTGCTTTTTCCGCAATTAGGATTTGCTTTTGTAGCCTTTCTTCTTCTAGCTCGGTTTGTACATTGGCAATTTGCTCTCGATTAATCTTTTCATGGAACGTTTTGTATAACTCGAAATACTCCAACGATTTATCTACATCGCCCATTTTTTCATACGTTTCAGAGAGCATGCCATACACACTGCGCATACGTTCTTCATCGTAACTTTCTCTAGCCAAATCATTGGCTTCAGTTAAATATTCAATGGACTTGTTATAGCTACCAAGGTTGTTATGAACTACAGACAAATTAATCAATGCAGAAATGATCCCCTCTGTCTCTTTTTCTGATCTTCTAGCGGCGAGTGTTTCGGTGAATTTTTGAAGCGATTCGTTATACCTTCCCAAATCAGAATACAACATTCCTAAATTGTTGTTGATCATGGCAATGCCATTCTCATTTCCAATTCGCTTGTTGAAGGAAAGTGATAACTCGTAATAGGATGCGGCTTGAGCATAATGGTTGTTATTCCAATACACAAATGCAACATCATTTAAAGCTTCCGATGCTCCTCGGAGATCATTGTCCGCTTTAAGTCTTTCATATTTCGCAAGACTCTTCACTACAATACCAGAATCACTTCTGGACAGTGGATGTTCTTGCGCGTTAATAGTCAATGCCCAAAAAAGGCATGCAACCAAAACAGTTAGTCTAGCCATAACGTGACTAATGTAATTAATTGCATGCCTAAACATCAAATTTTTTAGGTGAACTGGCCTATTTAGGGTCTAAAACTTGGTTTATCCTCTTTAATAAGTCTTCAAGATGATATTTTGACACGGTATCTGACTGTCTAGAAATACCTCGTGACACTTCCGTTTTAAGTGACTTTAGAGTACCTAAAGCTAAAGAAGGAATGTCCGTAGTTCTTACATCTTCGTCTTCAGTATTCACCAACTCTTCCATCGTATCAACAAATGCCTTTTGAAGGTTTCTTCTGTAGGTATCTATTTTTTGACCAGATCTTAGCTCTGAATAAATTCCTTTGCGAAGGTCATCAAACAATGCTGATGCAGTGTATGCATCCTTACCATTTAGCACCTCGTTTTCGATCATTCGCTTCAAACGGTCATCGTCCATCAATCGGCTTAATGTTCTTGTTTGCAATGACTTAATTCGATCAACAATACCGTCTTGTTCTATTCTACCCAATATTTGCGGATCAACGAGCCATTCTGGAGTAGCAAACAGTTGCTCATTAAAAAACTTAACTGCACGTTTTTGCTTGTCTAAACTCACATGTGTATAAACCAAACCTTCTTGTTCTGAAGTCTTGAAATTCTCATATACACCACCAACATTGGCAGCTACGTGTCCGAGGTATCTGTTATACTGACCAACAATGTTGTTATAAAGTTCTTGCAAGTCATCATAGTCTTTACCTTCCTCAGTTCCCCACTCGATCAATTTATCTTTGATACGCTTCAGGTTTCTAATTCCAAGCTCTGATGCTATCATGCTATCATCCCCAAGGTCTTCAGTTTGAGCACTTGGATCAACTACTCCACCTCTTTGTCTTCCATATCTATAAAGAGGATTACCTGCTTTCTCAAGAATCCAGGCATTCAAAGTAGTTTCCTCCTCTTCTGCGGATTCTACATTGGCAATTGGGTGGTAGCCATAGTAAATCGCCCAATCATCATACTCTCCAATACCAGGATAGAAACTTGTCACGCCATCTTCTGGCTGTGCTACATAGTTGAATCGTGCATAATCCATAATGGATGGAGCCGTTCCGTGAGTAGCAGTAAATGAAGGAGATCTCAATGAATCAACAGGATACCCTACTGAAGATCCCATGTTGTGAGGCAAACCTAATGTATGTCCTACTTCGTGAGCCGCCACAAAACGGATCAACTCTCCCATAACCTCATCTTCAAACTTCACACCTCTTGCTGTTTCATTAATTGCTGCGGTCTGTACGAAATACCAGTTTCTCAAAAGGTTCATCACATTGTGATACCAAAGAATATCACTTTCTAGAATTTCTCCTGTTCTTGGATCATGAACATGAGGACCTTGAGCGTTTTGAATATCTGTAGCGATATATCTGATGACAGAATAACGTACATCTTCTGGACTCCAATCAGGATCCTCCTCTGGTGTTGGTGCATCTTTTGCGATGATCGCATTTTTCAAACCAGCTTTTTCGAATGAACGCTGCCAGTCTTCAACACCTCGCTTGATGAATGGTCTCCACTTTTCTGGTGTAGCTGGATCAATGTAATACACGATTGGTTTAACAGGCTCCACTGCCTCACCTCTATTGAAGGCATCCCAATCACTTGGCTCCAATCTCCAACGAGTGATAAATCTATTTCTTGCAGCTCTTTGCTCATCCAATGAATAGTCTAGCTGACTTAACGAAAAATACCCAACTCGATCATCATGATTTCTTGGTACCATCGGATCTGCAGGTAACAAAATAAAAGATTGGTTCATTCCGATAGATAAGGCACCAGTTAATTGATTGTCTGGAAGGTCAGATCCCTTATAGGTTAATACGTGTCTTACTTCTACATTTTCTGGAAATGCTTTCACCCAGTCAATCATTGATCTACTTTTATCAACAGAAGAAACTTTAAAGCTCTTTCTCTGATAGTCATACAACGCACCAATCATTGGCACATCAGTAGTAAAGAAGTCTTCTATATTGATCACATAAGAAGCAGAGTCTTTTCCTTGTGCTTCAATTTTGAACGAATGAATAACAGGCTCGAAATTGTTATTCACAACAGACTTGTAAATTGGATCTTCTTCGCTCGCCACTGAATTGTAGCTCACAGATCTGATAATAATGTTATTGTCCTTTTTCTGGAAACGAATTACTTGCTGTGGTCTGGACTTCATACCAGCTCCACCAAAATTTAATCCTTTTACGTGACCTGAAATTCTAGACACTACAAGAATTTCCTTTTCTAAAATATCTGTAGGCAATTCGAAGTAATACTTATCATCAACCTTATGGAAGGTGAATAGACCTTCATCCGATTCTGCTTTATCAGTAATTACTTCTGAATAAGGTTTGTAAGGACCTTTTTCTTTCTTTTTAGGTTGCTCAGCAGCAGCTTTTTTCTTCTTTTTCCCGAAGAGCTGCGCATGAGAAGGTGTGGTCACAATCGAGAAAGCCAGGATGGCCATCAACCCAATTGCTTTGGTGTTTACTCTCATTCTATCCTCTATTATAGTTTTTACTTGCCAACTAAAGTATAACAGCAAATTTTTAATAGCGGATCAAAATCCACAGACGGCCGATAACTCTTTTAAACTCATCGAAAATGACCTATGTAGCTCCGAGGTTGACTTAAGTCAACGATTTGAGTCACCTATGTTACAGTTGCCTGTTCGTATGATATAGACATTTGCTTTCTCACAATAAGGGGAAAATTAGCATGAGAAAACCAAGAATCATCATCATAGGAGGCCTTTCTGCTGGACCATCAGCCGCAGCAAAAGCAAGACGAGTAAATGAAAACGCTGAAATTATTCTGTTTGAAAAAACGGCTCACATAAGTTACGCTACTTGTGGTATTCCATATGCGCTTTCTGGTAAGATCCAGTCTCGAGACAAATTAATCGTAGTTCAACCGGATCAATTAGTGAAACGATTTGACATAGATCTTCATTTGAATGAGCCTGTCACAGACATTGATCCGAATGCTCACATGGTTTATACCCACAAAGGTGCTTATCAATATGACAAACTAATCTTCGCTACTGGTGGACGAGCCATTTTACCTCATATTGAAGGAATAGAGGAATACAATAATTGGGCTCACGCTAAAACACTGGAAGATTTTGATAAGATCATGAAACAAGATGTGGTCGCTAAATCGGATCATATCACCATCATAGGCGCAGGATTGATCGGATTAGAAAATGCTGAAAACCTGGTGAAAATCGGCAAAAAAGTAACTGTAATTGAGTTAGGAGATCACGTACTAGCTAATTGGGATGCCAAGTTTGCTACTATGGCAGAGAAAGTGTTAATAGATAACGGAATTGACCTTCGATTGAAAACGAGTGTTGTTGGTGTAGATGCTACGACCAATGAATTGATTCTGAACACAGGTGAACGACTATATACTGATTATACGCTAATAGGAATAAGTATCCGTCCTAACACAGAAATGCTTACTAGCAAAGGAGCTGAACACTTACCTAATGGCGCGCTTATTGTCAATGAGAAAATGGAAACTTCCATTGAAGACGTTTATGCTGCAGGAGACTGTGCCAGTATTCCTCATAAACTAACTGGAGAATCTGGCTGGTTCCCAATGGGCACGCATTCCAACAAAGGCGGAAGAACAGCAGGAGCCAATGCAGTAGGCGGTGAAAGTGCTTTTGATGGAGGTTATGGAACTGCCATTATGAAATTGTTTGATTTCACCATCGCCAGAACTGGAATGGGACCCAAAGAGCTCAAGCGAAAAGGTATCAATTTTAAGTCTTCATTTTCCATTTCCGGAACGACACCTGGCTTTTATCCAGATCAGAAAGACTTATTCCTGGAAATCTATTTTGATCCAGAAACTAAAGTATTGCTAGGCGCTGAACTTATGGGTGAGCGAGGAGTAGATAAGCGAGTAGATGTACTCTCTACCGCGATTTATGCCAAACTAACTATTGATGACCTTCCAAAATTGGATTTAGCCTATGCTCCTCCATTCTCTCCTGCGAAAGACCCTGTAATCGTAGCAGGTTTTGTAGCAGGGAATTCCATAACTGAAGGCTATCAAGAAGTTTCTGTTACCGAAGCAGATGAAATTTTCTCCAACCCTAATATTTCTAACTACATCATATTGGACGTGAGAAATCCTTCTGAAATTCACAAAAATGGCTTGATTGAAGACTCCATCAATATTCCACTAGATGACTTGAGAGATCGGTTAAGCGAATTGAATAAGCACAAACACATATTCGTGTATTGTGCGAAAGGGCTGAGAGGCTACCTATCAAGTCTTATATTGCTACATCATGGCTTTGAAAATGTGAGCAATATTGGAGGTGGCTTCACTGCCTGGGATAAAATTATTCAGAAGTCCGTTTCCCTCGAACTAGATTGATTCAACAGAGGCTGTCTCAAAAACTGTCATTTCGACTTAGGAGAAATCTTTCTCAAACATTAGAATAATAAAATCGAAAAAATGAGATTTCCGATTACCTCTAAATGACCATTAAAAGATCCTTTTGAGACAGTTTCATTTTACTTCTTAAAGACTGAAGGTATTGACTCTCCTGCTTTTGATTGATTGTATGAAACACCCAGAGCCTCTGCAACTGTAGCAGCAACTTGATTTTGATAGAGCTGAGCGTTTGTTTTTACCTCACCTAAAGCCGGCACATTAGGCCCCATAGCCATGAACCAAATCTGACTGGATTCTGGCGTGCCTTCTCCATGATATCGCCACGCATCTTTTGGCACCGTTCCTCTGCCATGATCTGTGGTTATGATTAACGTCGTTTGATCTTTATAAAACGGATCACTTTGGACATAGGCCCAGAGCTTAGCGATGTAGTCATCAGTTTGCCTGGCGGATTTTAAATAATGATCGTATTTACCATCATGAGCATAATCATCGGTCTCACCATAGGCGATGTACATCAACTTTGGCTTTTTACTCTTCAAACATTCCATCGCATAATGATGTGTGAAGACATCTAAACGAACATTGCCCCATGGACCAATTACTTCATCCTGGAGTTCATTCAAGAATCGTTCTCTTTCAGTAAGACTCTCATTTGCCTTTTCAAATCCAGCATTCACTGGCACTCCTGATCGTTCTTCATTGATGATAAACGGAAACACATCCCAGGAACCAAAAGCAAACACCTTATTTTCAAATCCGTTCTGTTTATTCACATATTCTAGCAGCGTTTCATTTGGGTTGAGGATTTTATCGTTGCTTCGAATGTTTTCATCATCTGCAAAACCTGTCAATATTTCATTATAGCCCGGATATGAGAAACGCATTTGATTGCTACAATCCACTTTATTGCCAAGTTCACGATTCCCGTAAATCTGACCTTGTTCAACCAAAGTTGACCAAACGAACGGCATCAGAATTTCTCGACGTTGCAGCGGATCGTTCGTCCAAAACTCTTTAGCTAAATCATCTAGATGCTCCGTGTATCCAGAATCACCCACCAATGATGAATCAGCTCCTGTGAATAATTCTTGCCACCTCAAACCATCTAATGTAATCCAAATGACTTTGGGTGATTTCTTCTGCGCAAAGACTTGCAACGAAAGCAATAAGAAGAATCCAAGCGTAAGTTTTTTAATCATGGCAAGCGAGTAGAGTTAAGGTCAAAAAAAATGCTATCACTGACTAATAGAAGTCAATAATAGCATTCTTTAAGTTTATTATTATCAATTGAGGTGTTAGGATATCATTATTATCCGTTGTTCCTCAACATTAAATATGCAATGGTCTATTATCTGTAGCTGCCAAACATGCTTCTTTCACCGCTTCCATATAGGTAGGGTGAGCGTGTGACATTCTAGAAATGTCTTCAGCTGATGCTCTGAATTCCATAGCAGTTACTCCTGCAGCAATCATATCTGCTGCTCTTGCTCCGATGATGTGAATTCCAAGAATTTCATCGGTCTGCTGATCAGCCAATACTTTCACTAAACCGTCCAGATCCATACTTGCTCTAGCTCTACCAAGTGCTTTGTATGGGAACTTACCAGTTTTAAACTTCACTCCTTTTTCTTTCAGCTGCTCTTCAGTGAATCCTACACTCGCAACTTCTGGCCAGGTATAAACCACACCAGGAATCAAGTTATAATTGATATGTGGCTTTTGTCCTGCCATTTGCTCAGCAACAAACACACCTTCTTCCTCCGCTTTGTGGGCCAACATGGCTCCTTTTACTACATCACCAATTGCCCAAATGTCATCAACGCTGGTTTTCAAGTGGTCATCTACTTCGATTTGACCTCTCTCAGTCGTTTTGATACCCACATTTTCAAGTCCAAGGCCTTCAGTGTATGGCTTTCTACCTATAGAGACTAAACAATAGTCACCTTTCAATTCGACAGTTTCACCTTTCTTATCTTCTGCCTTTACAATCACTTCTTTTCCCTTAGCCTCAACAGCTGTCACTTTGTGACTTGTAAAAATGTCGAAACCAAGTTTCTTTAAGGACTTCTGAAGCTCTTTCCCCAGGGTTCCATCCATTGACGGAATCAAGTTATCCAGGTACTCAACAACAGAAACTTTAGCACCTAAACGCGCATAAACAGAACCAAGCTCCATACCAATTACACCACCACCGATTACGATCATGTGTTTTGGCACTTCCTTCAGTTCCAATGCTTCTGTACTCGTGATCACACGTCTCTTATCCAATTTGATGAATGGAAGAGATGCAGGCTTAGATCCAGTCGCTATAATAATTTTCTCAGAAGTGATTTCTTTCTTTCCTTCATCAGAAGTGATCACCACAGTGTTTTTGTCTTTGAAAGATCCAACACCTTGATGCACATCGATTTTGTTCTTTTTCATCAAGAACGAAATTCCTTCCACGTTTTGCTTCACCACATCTGCTTTGCGAGCAATCATCTGCGTAATGTTCACTTTTGGTTTAGGAATATCAATCCCATGCTCCTTAAAAGTATGCTCCGCATTGTGAAAATGCTCTGAAGAATCCAATAATGCTTTTGACGGAATACATCCTACATTAAGACATGTTCCTCCAAGAGTGGGGTATTTCTCTATGATTGCGGTTTTGAAACCCAATTGCGCCGCACGAATCGCAGCAACATATCCACCAGGTCCAGAACCAATGACTGTTACATCGTAATCCATTTGTGTAGTATTTATAAAAACTCAGCACCTGGTGTTGGTGCTGAGTTTATTGTTGTTATCTAAAAAATTATACGCCAAGTAAGATTCTAGTAGGATCTTCTAAAAGCTCTTTTACTCTTACAAGGAAGCTAACTGATTCTCTACCATCAATTACTCTGTGGTCATAAGAAAGTGCTACATACATGATTGGTCTAATCACGATCTCACCATTCTCAACTACCGGACGCTCTACGATATTATGCATACCCAAGATTGCTGACTGTGGAGCGTTTATGATTGGAGTAGAAAGCATCGACCCGAAAATACCTCCGTTTGTGATCGTGAAAGTACCACCTTGCATTTCGTCAATACTCAATTTACCATCTCTTGCTCTTGTCGCTAATCTGATGATCTCTTTCTCTACCTGATCGAAGCTCAATTGCTCTGCGTTTCTAATCACTGGAACCACCAAACCTTTAGGAGTAGATACCGCGATAGATACATCACAGTAATCGTGGAATACCATTTCCTCACCATCAATAGCTGCTCCAACTGCTGGCCAATCTTGCAATGCCATACAAACAGCCTTAGTGAAGAATGACATAAATCCAAGACCTACCTCATGCTTATCCTTGAAGCTTTCTTTATACTTCTTACGGATATCCATGATTGGCTGCATGTTCACCTCATTGAAAGTGGTCAACATCGCAGTTTCGTTCTTCACAGATACTAAACGCTTAGAAATAGTCTTTCTCAATGAAGACATTTTCTCACGTTTCTGCTCTCTGCTAACACCTGTGCTAAACGTTGGTGCTTCAAATGCTGGTTTGGAAGGCTTAGGTTCTGCCTGAGGAGCAGCTTTTGGAGCCGCTGGTTTAGGGGCAGACTTCTGAGCATTCATCGCATCTTCTTTGGTGATACGACCATCTTTTCCAGAACCAGAAACATCAGATGCTGAAATTCCTTTTTCTTGAAGAATCTTAGCAGCTGCAGGAGACGCATGTCCAGTTGCATATGTTTCATTAGAACTAGATGATGCAGAAGAAGTAGAGGCAGATCCAGCATCTGAAGAACTGGCACTGCTTGAAGAAGATCCTCCTTCAGCAACCTCGATCTTGCAGATCAATGCACCAATCTCTAATGTTTCACCTTCCGCAGCGATAATCTCAAGCTTACCGCTCGCCTCTGCAGTTAATTCGAAAGTTGCTTTATCTGACTCGATTTCAGCAATTACCTCATCCAACTCAACCATATCGCCAGAAGCTTTGGTCCAGTTAGAAATGGTCACCTCATTGATAGACTCACCAACAGCTGGCACATGCATTTCTAGCACTTCACCCGTTGGTTTTGCCTCTTTTGGCTCTTCTTTTACTTCTGGTTCAGCTGATTGCTCAGCCTTTGACTCATCTATTTCGCACAGCAAACCGCCAATTTCTAAAGTATCGCCCTCTTGAGCTTTAATTTTCAATTGACCAGCCGCTTCTGCTGTTACTTCAAATGTTGCTTTGTCAGACTCCAATTCGCAAATGACTTCATCCATTTCTACTATGTCGCCATCTTGCTTCATCCATTGTGCGATTGTTACCTCGGAGATCGATTCGCCTACCGTAGGAACTTTCATTTCAAGGCTCATAATTGTCTGTTTATAATTCGAATGCTTTTTTAACTATTTCTGCTTGTTCCTCTTTGTGAACTTTTGAATAACCTGTTGCAGGAGAAGCTGATGCTTTTCTGGAAATCAAAGTAAGATCTAGTCCAGATACTCTAAGCATGAAGCCCCATGCACCCATGTTCTCAGGCTCTTCCTGTACCCATACAATTTTAGGGTTGTTATATTTCTTCAGTATTGCCTCAAGTTGTTTTTTCGGATAAGGATACAATTGCTCTAGTCTAACGACAGCAATATCCTTGATCTTTTTCTTCTGCTGCTCTTCCTGAAGATCGAAGTATACTTTACCAGTACACAACAACACTTTCTTCACGTTTTTATTGGTCACATAGTCGTCACCAATTACCTCCTGGAAGTTTCCTTTCTCGAATTCCGCAATTGGAGAAGCTACTTTAGGATGTCTCAGCAATGACTTAGGTGAGAATACCACACATGGCTTTCTATATTCCCAGGTCAATTGTCTTCTCAACAAGTGGAAGAAGTTTGATGGAGTAGTGATATCCGCTACAATCATATTTTCCTGAGCAGTCATCTGAAGGAAACGTTCCATTCTAGCACTAGAGTGCTCTGGACCCTGACCTTCATAACCGTGAGGAAGTAGCATCACCAAACCATTCATTCGTTGCCACTTAGTCTCAGCACTTGTAATGAATTGGTCAATCATTACCTGTGCACCATTAGAGAAATCCCCGAACTGTGCTTCCCAGATAACCAATGCATTTGGTGTAGCCATGGCATAACCGTATTCGAAACCTAATACCGCATACTCTGAAAGCAACGAGTTATAGATTCTGAATGGTTCCTGATCTTCCTGGATGTGATCCAAATTACAGTATGGCTCATTGGTATTTGAGTCAAACAAGTAAGAGTGTCTATGAGAGAAAGTTCCTCTCTTCACATCCTGACCTGACATTCTAACGATTTTACCTTCAGCAAGCAATGAACCGTAAGCAAGCAATTCAGCATCTGCCCAGTTCAACACCTTATCATCATAGAAATGAGCTTTGCGCTCTTTCAACAATTTATCAATCTGACGAAGTGGCTTGAACCCTTTAGGAATGGTTGTTAAAGCTTTCGCTACTTTATCCAAAGTCTCTTTAGATATCGATGTATCAGGAGATTTGTCAAAATCTTCAATTTTCGATCTTCTTAAGAACTTCCACTCCTCTTCAATTTTCTGTGGCTTATATGGAAGAGGCTTTTGCTTCACCTCATCCAAACGCTCTTGAAGTTGCTGTTTGAAATCTTTATCTAATTGCTCAGCTTCTTTCTTATCGATATCTCCGCGCTCAGTCAATGTCTGCACGTAGATCTCTCTAGGATTGCTATGCTTCGCAATGAGGTTGTAAAGTTTTGGCTGAGTGAATTTAGGCTCATCACTTTCATTGTGTCCATGTCTTCTGTAGCACAACAAATCGATGAAGAAGTCCTTTTTCCACTTCTGACGATATTCGATTGCTAAATTAGCAGCAAAGTTTACCGCTTCAGGATCGTCACCATTTACGTGAAGCACTGGAGCATCTACAATCTTCGCTAAGTCAGTACAGTAGATACTTGATCTAGCATCATCATAGTCTGTAGTGAACCCAACCTGGTTATTGATCACAAAGTGAATGGTACCACCTGTTCTATATCCAGGAAGTAAGGACATTTGAATACACTCGTAAACAAGACCCTGACCAGCTACCGCTGCATCTCCATGTATCAATATTGGAATAGCCTTGCTAGAATCTCCACGGTATTCATCATCTATTTGAGCTCTAGTATATCCTAGAACAACTGGATCTACCGCCTCGAGGTGAGATGGGTTTGGAGCCAGCTTCACATATATTTTTTTATCACCGATTTGAATGTGGCTATTGTAGCCCAAGTGATACTTTACATCACCGTCACCCATTGTAAGATCCGGATCGGTACTTCCTTCAAATTCCGCAAAGATCTCTTCGTAAGTTTTACCCATGATGTTGGCCAAAACATTGAGACGACCTCTGTGCGCCATACCTATCACCACTTCTTCCACTCCCATTTCAGAAGACTTCCTGATGATCTTATCAAGAGCAGGAATGGTATTTTCACCACCTTCAAGGGAGAATCGTTTCTGACCTAAGAATTTGGTATGAAGGAAATTTTCGAATACTACCGCTTCATTCAGCTTTTGCAGCATTCTTTTCTTTTCCGCATTCGATGGATCGATGTTAGCTCCTTCGGTTTCCACCTTCTGCTTCATCCAATCGAAAATCTCCGAATTTCTTAAATGATTGTATTCATACCCGATATGCCCGAGGTATACTTTATCTAGTCTATCGATAATTGTCTTCAGACTAGCTCTTCCAAGTCCTATTTCAGAACCAACTTCAAATTCCTCTTTGAGGTCTTTCTCTGTCAATCCGAAATTCTCAAGATTCAAGCGAACATTGTGCTGACGTCTTTGTCTTACAGGGTTTGTATCAGACTTCAGGTGTGCTCTGGACCTGTGCGCATAAATAAGGTTTCTTACCTTAATTTCATTGGAACCCTCCAACCCTTCGGTTGGTGCTCCATTTTCTCCATACTTCTGTAAAGAGAACTCATATCCTTCAAAAAATTTTTGCCAAGTTTCATCTACACTTGATGGATCTTCCTTGAAAGACTGGTATAACTCGTCGATGTACCCCACATCGGCATTGGATATGTATGAGTATTTGTCCATTTTATGGGCGTAAAACGCTTTTTGTCTATTGGACAACAAATATATGTAGACATTGTTTATTATCTAAATCGCCTATCCGCTTTAACGAATATCAAAGCCTAACTATCTGTTTTTCAGCGTACCTTTCAAAAAATCAAAATATCACTTATCTTTGCGGTCCTTTTATAAATAAATCTTTGAATGGACGAGTTCCATAACTAAAAGAAAATTATGCCTGTAAAAATCAGACTAGCGCGTCGAGGACGCAAAAAGCAAGCTATGTACGATGTAGTAATAGCTGACTCAAGAGCACCACGTGATGGTAAATTCATTGAGAAAATCGGAACATACAATCCGAATACTGATCCAGCAACTATCTCTTTGAACGAAGAGAAAGCGTTTGACTGGGTAATGAAAGGAGCGCAACCTACTGACACAGTAAAAGCGATGCTTTCTTACAGAGGTATACTTCTTAAGAAACACCTTCAGATTGGTGTAAACAAAGGAGCTTTGACTCAAGAGCAAGCTGACGAGAAATTTGCAGCTTGGTTACAAGACAAAGAAGGTAAAATCCAAGGAAAAATGGATAAGCTATCTGCTGATAAAGCTGCAGAAGCTAAGTCTAGACTTGAAGCAGAGAAGAAAGTTGCAGCTGCTAGAGCTGAAGCTATCGCTGCTAGAAAGAAAGCTGCTGACGAAGCACTTGCTGCTGAAGTAGCTGAAGCTGGTGCTTCTGAAGAAGAAAAAGCTTTAGAAGAAGAAGGACAAGATGCAGTAGCTGATGCTGAAGCAAAAGCTGATGAGTCTTCTGAAGAAAACAAAGACTAATAAGGAGTAACAATGGGTTTTGATGAGTGCTACCAACTTGGTAATGTGGTCAAGACCCATGGTCTTCGCGGAGAGGTTGTAATATTTCTAGACGTAGATCACCCTGAATTGTATCAAGAAATGGAATCAGTGCTCGTTGATATGAACGGGAAACTGGTTCCATTTTTTATTGAATACCTCCAATTCAATGGAGATCGTGCTATTACGGCTTTCGAAGACATTGAAAACATAGATGATGCCAAGCAATTGGTTGGCAAAAACCTATTCCTCCCCTTAAAAAGCCTCCCAGAGTTACCAGATAGCGGATACTACTTCCATCAATTGGTGGATATGGACTTCTACAACGGAGACCAACTACTGGGCAAAGTAACTGGCGTTTATGAAATGCCTACCAATCACCTTATCTGTGTAGACCATAATGGAGCAGAAGTACTGGTACCTGCCGAAGATGAAATTGTTAAAGAAGTAGATCTTTCCAATAAAATCATCAAGGCAGAATTACCAGAAGGACTTTTGGACATCTATTTAGACAACTCAGAATCATGAGATTAGACATCATCACTTGTTTGCCAGAGTTGTTTGATGGACCAATCAATCAAAGTATAGTTAAACGCGCGCAGCAGAAAGGTTTGGTAGAGATCCATGTACACAACCTGCGAGACTACTCTACTAACAAACACAAGAATGTGGATGATTATGCATTCGGCGGTGGTGCCGGCATGGTGCTAATGATTGAACCGATCGATGCATGTATCTCTAAACTCAAATCTGAAAGAGAATACCAGGAAGTCATCTACCTCACGCCTGATGGTGAAACACTCAATCAAGGAATAGCGAATGGCTTATCCATGAATGAAAACATGATCTTACTCTGCGGACATTACAAAGGTGTAGATCAGCGAGTACGAGATCATTTTGTCACAAGAGAAATCAGCATTGGAGATTATGTACTGTCTGGTGGTGAGCTTGCCGCAATGGTGCTCGCAGATTCTTTAATACGATTAGTCCCTGGCGTGTTGAATGATGAGTCATCTGCCCTGACAGACTCCTTCCAGGACAACCTTCTTGCACCCCCGGTCTATACGCGCCCTGCTGAATACAAAGGCTGGAGTGTTCCTGATGTTTTAACCTCTGGCCATGAGGCCAACATTGAAAAATGGCGTCATGATGAAGCCGTAAAACGCACTCAAGAAAGACGTCCGGATCTATTGACCTAATCAGGATACCTCCTTTTAGGTATTTACAATTCCCCCTATTTGTTAGATTTTTGGTTTAACGGTTTTGAGCCGTATATTCAATTACCTGTTACACCTTAAATACCTAGCAAAATGAAAAATTTAATATTGGCAGCTTCTTTGATCCTGGTCATGGGGTCATGTGTCTTAAAATCAGATTATGACGCACTAAAAAGCCAAGCCGACTCATTAACCACCGCCTTAAAAAACAATAAAGATGCATTTGGATTAGAAGCCCCTACTGAAGACCAAATTACCCTTAAGGCTAAGGCTGAAGAGTTACTCAAGAAAAAGCCTGATGTATCAAGAGGTCAAGGTTCAAGAATTTCAAGAGTAGTGGCCGAAAGGCATATTAACGACTTCAAGAGTATAAGAAAAAGTCTTGACCCTTGTCTGACATCTATTGATCTGGTTATGTCATCGTCCTATTCGTTTGGACTTGATGAGATAAAGTCCCTCATTGATGATATTGAGAAGTTGAACAGAACTTTTAGTGGAACATATTCAGGAGACAAAGAACTTACAGGAATCAGAGTCCATATGGGTAAAAGCATGATAAACGTTCCGAATCCAGAGGGCGATTCATCAACTGTTTTTTATATCGATGCTTTTATTACACCTGTTGATAAGAAAGGTAGGCATATCTTCACTGATGGTGCTATTGCCTATAGTAATATTCCTGACCCTAACTCAACTCGATCCAATACTCTTTCTTCTCCAGGTTCTGGATCACTCAATGAATCAAACCCATGCCCTGATGTTTGTCCCTGATAATTTATGATAAAGTTTTTTGTTTATCTATCCATATTTTCAGCAGTTATTCCCCTTGCTACGGGAATAACTGCTTTTAATAAAATAACACGAAATCCTTCTTTATTAATTATATGGCTTTTGATTATCGTCTCATTTTTCACAGACATCACATCCAATATGTTAGCACGCGTATACGGTTTCAACTATTGGATTATTAACATCTATTTTCTAATAGAATTAGTTCTATTAATAATGTTTTACTTCTTAACTCTTCCTTTCAAAAAAGCAGTGATCTTTCTAGGTTCAATCCTATTCATAATTTTATGTATTCAGCTAGTTGATGAAGGAGTTCATACAAGGCCAAATGAATATTTGATTGCTAATAAAATGTCTCAAATTTCTTTTAGTCTTTTTTTCTTTTACGTGTTATTCGAACGTGGTACAGAAGTATTTATTGACAAGTCACCTTTATTCTGGATTAACACAGGTATCCTATTTTATTTCGCTGGGAGTTTATTTACTACTGTAATGGCATCAGAAATTCTTTCCGGCCCAATGCCTTGGCTCTTCCACAACATCGCAAACACAATGAAAAACACTCTTATTGCAATCGGTTTATGGAAAGCGAGACAAACAACATAAACTCCGAAATGGTATTGATCATAGGCACATGCGGAATGTTGTTACTTACAACCGCCATTGTGATGTTTATCTACCTATACCAACGCAAACTGATCAAGCAAAAACTGAAGTATCAAGAAATAGAAGACCTCCTAAAACAGCAAGAACTCAAATCCGCCTATGCTATGCTTGCTGGTCAAGAAAAAGCACACAAGCGAATAGCCCAGGAGCTACATGATAACTTGGGCAGTATCCTAGTTACTCTGAACATGTTCGCAGATTCACTTCAAAATAAAAAAGATCCTGAAGCTCTCAAGCAATTAGCAAGTCGAATTAGCGAAGTAGCTCAGCAAGCCAATGAAACCACTAGGCAAATCTCACATAGCCTGGACTCTGGAGTGTTAAAGCACTTTGGCTTAGAAATAGCCGTGAAAGAATTGATGACGGCTCTGGGGGAATCAGGCTCACTTCATGTTGAGAATCATATTCAAATAACCACACAGCTAGATAGTGAGCTAAGTATGAACATTTACCGAATCATACAAGAGTTGGTAAACAATACTTTGAAGCATTCTCACGCCTCCAAAATCACTTTAGAGCTCAATCAAATCAAAGATCACCTTAGTCTCATCTATTATGACAATGGAGTTGGTTTTAATAAAGAAGAGATAGAGCCAGGACTGGGACTGAAAAACCTGGAATCTCGTGTTGACAACTTAGATGGCACAATTACCATAGATAGCCAACCAAACAAAGGCACCACCACTATTATAGACGTACCTGTATTATGAGAGACATTAAAATCCTTTTAGCCGATGATCATGCAATCGTCATGGAAGGCATCAAGGAAGTTCTAAGTGCTGATGAGGAAATTTCTGTCGTTGGCACTGTGGCCAATGGCGAGGAAGTCATTCGATTTATCAGAAGAAATCCTAACAGTGTAGATGTGGTGGTTCTGGACATTAATATGCCAGTAATGGACGGAATCAGCTGCTCGCGTCAGTTGAAAAAAGAATTTCCAGAATTGAAAATCATCATCCTCACTATGTACGCGCAAAAGTCCTTTGTAGAAGAAATAGTCAAGCTAGGCATAGATGGATGCTTATTAAAGAACAATACCGGTAAAGAACTTATAGATGCTGTACTCAGGGTGATGAGTGGCAAACAATATTATGATCGCATTGGCACGTTCAACTCTGACGAAGAGGAAGTCACTCAGTACAAGTTGAGTGAACGTGAGCTGGAAATCATTAAATTGCTATCCGAAGGAATGACAAGTGGAGAAATCGCAGAAAAACTTTTCCTTTCCGGGCATACGGTGAAAACGCATCGCAAGAACATCCTTCGAAAACTCAATGTAAGTAACAGTTCACAGGCTGTTCAATTCTGCCTGAGCAACCAATTGATTTAGTGTTCGATATTATTTTGAAAATAATCAAAGTACTATTACCTATTAATAATTAATTACCTATATTTGCACTCCTTTTTGAGAAACACTCAATAGAGAATAGAACATGAGCGAGTTAATAAAATTTGTAGAGGCGGAAAGCCAAGCGGTAAAAGAGAACTTCCCTAAATTCTCAGCAGGTGACACTGTAAACGTACACTACAAAATTAAAGAGGGTAATAAAGAAAGAGTTCAGCAGTTCCAAGGAGCTGTTATTCAAATAAGAAACGTCAATTCAAACGGTGAAACTTTCACTGTTAGAAAAATCTCTAGTGGCGTTGGTGTAGAAAGAATTTTCCCTATCCTTTCTCCAAACATCGAGAAAATCGAGTTGGTAAGAAAAGGTAAAGTTAGAAGAGCTAGATTGTTCTACTTAAGAGGTAGAAAAGGTAAAGCTGCTCGTATCAAGGAGAAACTTTAAGATTCAATCATTACGATATAAGGCCAACTTTGTCATGAAGTTGGCTTTTTTAGTTTACACCCATTCACATTCTGTCCTGCTCACTGACTATTTGGCAGAATATTAATTTAATTTGCACTCTTTTTTACTTGTGTATGGTTTTTGACCACACTAAATCTCATGCAGATTAAATTTCACAAATATCAAGGTACTGGAAACGACTTTGTCATGATAGATGACAGAGACGGTTCTTTCCCTATGGATGACTCCAAAGTCATCGGATTCCTATGCGATCGTAAAATGGGAGTCGGAGCGGATGGAGTTATCCTGATCCAAAATCATCCAACACTAGATTTCCGGATGATTTACTATAATCCTGATGGCAGCAAAAGTTTATGTGGAAATGGCAGCCGATGTGCTATTGCCTTTGCTGAAGCTTTAGGAATTATCAAGGATAAAACAACTTTCGAAACAACCGATGGAGAACATGATGCCTTTATCGAAAAGGACATCTACCATTTTCATTTGCACGATGTAAAAACCATCGAAGATATTAACGATTCAGAAGTGTTTATCAATACTGGCTCACCACATCACGTACAGTTCGTGAATGATATAGAAGCAGTTGATATTCTCCCAGAAGGAAGCAGCATCAGATATAGTGAAAAATATGCTCCGGCTGGCACCAATGTCAACTTTGTAGAACAGGTTAAATCTGGCATCAAAGTTCGCACTTATGAGAGAGGTGTAGAAAACGAAACTTTATCATGCGGAACTGGCGTAACTGCCTGTGCCATAGCTGCTAGCTTAAAAAATTATCACAGTCCAGTAAGCGTAGAAACACGCGGAGGACAATTAACGGTATCATTTGAAAAAAGTGATACAGATACATTCGAAAACATCTATTTGGCAGGACCAGCTAAAAAAGTATTCGAAGGAGTGGTGGAAGTAACTCTTTAATCAACTTCCATTTTATAACTTTAGACCCAATTTATTAAGAGATAGATTCATGTTAGATATAGTCAATAAGGGATTAGCGAAGATATTCGGAACCAAAGCGGAGAAAGACTTAAAGGAGATTGCTCCTATCGTAACTCAGATCAACAAAGAATTTGCCAGCCTTTCAAGCCTAAGCGATGATGAACTGAGAGGCAAGACTGATGAACTAAAAGGCATCATAGCTGATAGATTAAAGCACATCGATGAAGAGCTTGCTGCACTTCACGAAAAAGTAGATGCCGACGAGTCTTTAGACATTGAGCAGAAAGAGGCCATCTTCGAGCAGATTGACAAACTAGAATCAAAAAGAGATGAAGAACTAGAAGTAGTTCTAAAGGAAATTATGCCAGTAGGCTTTGCTGTGGTTAAAGAGACAGCAAGACGTCTTACTGAAAACAAGCAACTTGTTGTAACAGCTAATTCCTATGACCGAGAGCTATCAACAAGAAAAGAAAATGTAAAAATAGATGGCGATAAAGCCATCTGGGCAAATAAATGGAAAGCTGCAGGGACGGATGTAGAGTGGAACATGATTCACTACGATGTACAGCTGATCGGAGGTATCACCCTGCACTCGGGCAAAATTGCTGAGATGGCGACGGGTGAAGGTAAAACCCTGGTAGCTACATTACCTGCTTATCTTAATGGTTTATCAGGAAGAGGAGTTCACGTTGTAACCGTAAACGACTACCTGGCAAAACGTGACTCGGAATGGAATGCTCCAATCTTTGAGTTCCACGGAATGAAGGTTGACTGTATCGACAAGCATCAGCCAAACTCACCTGAGAGAAGAGCTGCCTATCAGTGCGATATCATTTATGGTACTAACAACGAATTTGGCTTTGACTACTTAAGAGACAATATGGCTCGAAACCCTGAAGAATTAGTTCAGGGTAAGCACCACTATGCAATGGTCGATGAGGTAGACTCTGTATTGATTGATGAGGCGCGTACTCCATTGATTATCTCTGGTCCTATTCCAAAAGGTGACGAGCATGAATTCTACGAGTTAAAGCCTAGAATCAATAAGCTCGTTGAAGCACAGAGAAAACTAGTTGGAGAATACTTAAACCAGGCGAAAAAATTAATCAAAGAAGGCAATGAAGGAGAAGCTGGACTACCGTTGTTCAGAGCCTACAGAGGTCTTCCTAAAAATAAGCCTTTGATCAAGTTTTTAAGTGAAACTGGAATCAGAGCATTATTGCAAAAAACAGAAAACTTCTACCTTCAGGACAATCAGAAAATGATGCCTGAGGCTGATGATCCATTGTTCTTCACTATAGATGAAAAGAACAACAGCATCGACCTTACAGAAAAAGGTATTGACTTGATCACTGGTTCAGGTGAAGATCCTAACTTCTTTATTCTTCCTGATATTGGTGAAGAAGTAGCAAAACTGGAGAACAATACTGAGATTGACGAGAAAGACAAGCTTCAAAAGAAAGAAGAAGTCATTCAAGACTATAGTGTAAAAGCTCAGCGTATCCATAGTGTTAACCAATTGCTTAGAGCTTACTGTTTATACGAAAAAGACACTGAGTACATCGTAGTTGATGACAAAGTGAAAATCGTAGATGAGCAGACTGGTCGTGTGATGGAAGGCCGTAGATATTCTGACGGACTTCACCAGGCCATTGAAGCAAAAGAAAGTGTTAAAGTAGAAGACGCTACACAGACTTACGCAACAATTACACTTCAGAACTACTTCCGTATGTACCACAAGTTGGCTGGTATGACAGGAACGGCTGAAACGGAAGCTGGCGAATTCTGGGACATCTACAAATTGGATGTAGTAGTAATCCCTACCAATAGAAAAATTGCCAGAAAAGATGAGCACGATAAAGTTTACAAAACAATTCGTGAGAAATTCAACGCCGTAGTTGAAGAAGTTGTAGACTTAAGACAAAAAGGAAGACCAGTATTGGTGGGTACCACTTCAGTTGAAATCTCTGAGGTACTTTCTCGAATGCTGAAGATGAAAAATATTGACCATCAGGTATTGAATGCGAAGCAACATGCTCGTGAAGCAGATGTAGTTGCAGAAGCTGGTAAGCCTGGAACTGTAACGATCGCAACCAACATGGCGGGTCGTGGTACGGATATCAAGCTTACTCCTGAAGCAAAAGCAGCAGGAGGTTTGGCCATCATCGGTACAGAACGTCATGAGTCACGTCGTGTAGACAGGCAGCTGAGAGGTCGTTCTGGTCGTCAGGGAGATCCAGGTTCTTCACAGTTCTACGTTTCTCTAGAAGATAACTTAATGCGTTTGTTCATGTCTGACCGAGTAGCGAAGATCATGGATAGACTGGGACTTCAAGAAGGAGAAGTAATCCAGCACAGCATGATTACCAAGTCAATCGAAAGAGCACAGAAGAAAGTAGAAGAAAACAACTTCGCTATTCGTAAGCGTCTTTTGGAATATGATGACGTGATGAACTCACAACGTGAGGTAATCTATAAGCGAAGAAGAAACGCACTATACGGTGAGCGTCTTGACCTGGATATCAACAACATGTTGTTCGATACCTGTGAGGACATTGCACTTAATGCTAAAATGGGCAATGACCTGGATGGTCTTAAACTAAACTCCATCAGTGTATTGGGAATTGACTTCCAAATCAATGAGGAAGAATTAACCAAAATGAATGAAATGGAGCTAAGCCAGAAATTGTATGAGGCCGCTCAGAATCATTACATCACTAAGAATAAAAATATTGCTGAAAGAGCATTACCGCTTCTACAGCAGATTCATAGAGACAAGGGAGCTACAGTAGAAAACATCCTAGTACCATTTACAGATGGTAAAAAACAAATTGGTGTGGCTGCTCCACTTGAAAAATCTGTTCAGACAGAAGGTAAGGCAATGATCAAGTCCATGGAGAAAATGATCACCCTGGCAATCATTGACCAAACATGGAAGGAACACCTTCGTGACATGGATGATTTGAAACAGTCTGTGCAGAATGCAGTTTATGAACAGAAGGATCCTTTGATCATCTATAAATTCGAAGGTTTTGAATTATTCAAAGCATTCCTGGGTAAAGTAAATGAAGAGTGTACTTCATTCTTAATGAAAGCGCAGATTCCGGTAAAAGAAGCGAATCAAGTACAGGAAGCGAGAGCACAACGATCTAAGCAGGATTATAAAGAATCTAAAGAAGACAGTGGCTCGTTGCTAAACAAAGGCGGACAACCACAGGCAAATAGAGCTCCTGCAGAAATCACTAAACCTGTTCAAACCATCAAAATAGCTAGCAGAAACCAAAAAGTGACTGTTCAATATTCAGATGGCTCTGTGAAAAAGGATGTGAAATTCAAAACAATAGAAGAAGACTTAAAGAATAATAAATGCGTGCTTCTAGACTCTTAATTTTCGCCTTAGTACTGGCAGCAGCCTACAGCTGTAAAACCTCTTCTACAACTACCAAAAGTAGTAGTAAATCAGAGAGTTATAGAGAAGATCTTTCAGTTCTTAGACCGGACTTGAAAGTTATTGATCCAGACTCTTCAGCTGTAGACGAGAGTAAAGTGGCTACTAGAACGGAACCGATCAAAGGCCATCTTAAATACGAACTAGATAGTGTTAATCAAATCATTATCACTCAAAACAAAGTTCGTAAGTATGTGGATGGCTACACGATCCAGGTTTACACCGGCAATGATCGTGACAAGGCTTATGCTGCAAAAAGCAAGGTTTTAGAGATCAATCCAGAATTAAATCCAAGCATGCACTATTATCAACCGAGCTACAAAGTGAAGGTTGGACAATACGTAAGCAAACTAGAAGCTCATGAGATCTATGAATCTCTTCGTAAAGAGTTTCCTCTTGCACTTTTAATCCCTGAAAGAATACCTGTCGATTATGACTGATACCATATCTGCCATCAAAGGATTGTCAGAAGAATATTATGAAGAAGTGCTTTCATTTAGAAGGCACCTTCATAGCAACCCTGAACTTTCTTTTGAAGAATACAACACCGCTGATTTCATTGAAGCCAAACTCAAAGAAATGGGTATCACTGATTTTGAGCGAAAGGCAGATACCGGAGTTACTTTCCTGATAAAAGGACATAAAGACAATGGCAAAACTGTTGCTATGCGTGCCGATATTGATGCGCTACCAATTGTAGAAGCCAATGATGTATCCTACAAGTCAAAAAATGAAGGTGTAATGCATGCTTGCGGGCATGACGTACATACCTCTTCTCTACTCGGTGCTGTCAAGATATTATCGCAACTCAAGGATCATTTTGAGGGTACGATTAAGGTAATCTTCCAGCCAGGAGAAGAAAAACTTCCTGGTGGAGCATCTCTACTGATTAAAGAAGGAATATTAGAAAACCCACAACCTAACAGAATACTTGGACAGCATGTCATGCCGCTCATCGAGTCAGGAAAAGTAGGCTTTAGAAAAGGTATGTACATGGCTAGTGCTGATGAAATCTACTTCACTGTAAAAGGTAAAGGTGGTCATGCAGCAATGCCAGAGAATGCGATAGACCCTGTTTTGATCACTAGTCATATTATTGTGGCGCTTCAGCAGATCATTAGTAGAAATAGCAGTCCTAAAATTCCATCAGTCTTATCATTTGGTCGAGTGGAAGCCCTAGGAGCTACCAATGTGATCCCAAATGAAGTAAAGGTGCAGGGAACCTTCCGTACTTACGATGAAGAATGGAGAGCCGACGCTCACAAACGAATGGTCAAAATGGCCGAAGGTATTGCAGAATCAATGGGTGCTACCTGTGAGTTCAATGTAATGAAAGGCTACCCACATTTAAAGAATCACCCAGAATACACTGAAGACAACATCAAATCTGCAAAGGAGTACTTAGGTGAAGAAAACGTAGTAGAACTTGATCTCTGGTTGGCAGGTGAAGACTTTGCCTACTACTCACAAGAAATTGATGCTTGCTTCTACAGATTAGGTACACGCAACGAAGAAAAAGGAATTATTTCAGGAGTGCACACCCCTACTTTCGACATAGATGAACCATCATTAAAAATAGGAATGGGCCTGTTTGCATGGCTAACAATTGCTGAACTGAATCGATAATTCTCTTCTCAACTTCATTCCTGGCATTTTCTTTCCCGATTATGAGTTAAAATTCAGGTAATCGTACCTGGAATGGAATAACTTAATATTCTCTTAATATGCAAAGTGTACTTTTGCACTTCATAACTTGATGCCAATAATTAGACAATGAAGTTTGGACTTATAGATTTATTGAATCTGCTTGGTGCTCTGGCATTCTTCATCTACGGAATGAAGATCATGAGTGAGGCCATCCAGCGAGTAGCAGGTTCTAAAATGAGGCAGATCTTAAGATCAATGACCTCTAACAGATTTAAAGGTGTACTTACAGGTTTTTTGATAACTGGACTAGTACAATCTTCATCTGCAACTACAGTACTGGTAGTAAGCTTTGTAAATGCAGGACTCTTATCACTTATTGAGTCTATTGGAGTGATTATGGGAGCCAATATCGGTACAACAATCACTGCATGGTTAATCTCCATCATTGGGTTTAAAGTTAAGATTGATGCTTACGCCCTAATCATCATAGCATTTGCTTTCCCTCTTTTGTTCTTTAGTAAGGATAAGATTAAAACCTGGGGAGAAGTATTCATCGGGTTTGCTTTATTATTCATGGGATTGGCCTATTTGAAGGATGCAGTACCTGATTTAAAATCAAATCCTGACTTATTAGCCTTTTTAAGTGAGTATTCGAATTTAGGCTTCCTTTCTACCCTATTATTTGTTGGTATAGGAACGATTATCACCGTAGTAGTTCAATCATCCAGTGCGGCAATGGCTTTAACCTTAGTAATGGCCAATAATGGATGGATTCCATTTGAATTAGCTGCCGCTATGGTACTTGGAGAAAATATTGGAACAACTATTACAGCCAATCTAGCTGCATTAGTAGGAAACGTACATGCTAAAAGAGCCGCGTTTGCTCACTTCATCTTCAATGTTTTCGGTGTAATTTGGATAGTGATTTTAATGCAACCGTTTGTGGCTGCCATCGGCTCCTATGTTGCTTATCAGACAGGAATGTCGCCAGAAACCAATCCGGAAGCCATTCCAATTGCATTATCTGTATTCCATACAGCCTTTAATATCATCAATACACTGATTTTAATTTGGTTTGTTAAGTACATCGCACAAATAGTCACAAGAGTCATCAAAGCCAAAGGTGATGACGCTGACGAATTCAAACTAGAGTACATCGGTACAGGGTTGCTCAATACCGCAGAGCTTTCACTAGAAGAAGCTCAAAAAGAAACCGCTTCATTTGGTAATGTCATCCAAAAAATGTCTGGCGTTCTTCGAGACTTGCTTTCGGAACCTAAAGCAAAAAAACAAAGAAAGCTCTTCAAGAAAATGAAGAAGATGGAAGATGCTACTGACCATCTGGAAGAAGAAATTGTCAAGTATTTAACTAAAGTTTCAGATGGCACATTAAGCTCTGAAGCTTCTACAAGAGTCACTTCACTTTTATCCATTGTGAATGACATGGAGCGCATAGGTGATGTCTTTTATCAAATGTCACGCGATTTCGAAACGAAATACGAAGACTCTAAGGCGGAGACATTTACTAAGAAGCAAGTCACGAGTTTATCAGAAATGTATAAGCTATTGAATGAGGCGATCAATGTTATGGTTAAAAACCTTAATTCAACTTACAAGAATGTGTCTATTGAGGAAGCTCTTGACTATGAGCTTGCCATAGATAAAATGCGCAATAAGCTTAGAAAAGAGCACACCAAACACATGCAGGATAAGAACTTCAATAATCGCATTGGAGCTCTGTACCAGGATCTATTCCAGTCCATGGAAAAAATCGGTGATCATGTGATCAATGTTACTGAAAGCATCACAGGTGAAAGCGAAAGAGAAATTAGAAGACAAGAAGCAAACTAATTGAGTCAGTCGTCTGATATAGCTATGCAAAACGAAGAATCCATAAAGTCTTATAGCATTACCAACATTGTTGGTATCATTCTGTCTATTGTAGGCTTCTTCGTGTCTATTCACTTCTTAGGGATGAGCTTCCAAACCATTGGCTCAGACTTCTCACAGAACTTCGAGATTGCTTTCGGTAATCCGGCCATTGGGCTATTTATAGGCCTGTTAGGAACAGCGATACTTCAGAGCAGCTCCACTACTACCTCAATGGCAGTGGCGGCTGTAGCAGCTGGGACAATCACTTTAGAGAATGCAATTCCCGTGGTGATGGGTGCCAACATTGGAACAACACTCACCAGTACGATCGTATCGATGAGTTATGTGACCAAGACAGCTGAATTCAAAAAGGCAGTTACGGCTGGCACCTGTCATGACATCTTCAATGTATTGACTTGTATAATTTTGTTCCCTCTTGAGTTGAAATATGGAGTGTTGAGTCAACTGAGTCACTCATTGGCATCCTTATTTGACTTGAGTACGGCAAACTCACCGGAGACTGATAAATTTTTCATTTATACGTTCCTGGATAAAATAGGAACTGCAGTAATTGGCTGGGTTGGTGGATTCGTCCTTCTTGTCATTAGCATTATTGGACTCTTTGGAACAGTAAAGGCGATTTCAAATATATCTTACAATCAGTTAATTGGTCCAACCAGAACGCGTTTTGAAGCAATTGCTTTCCAAAACACATTCCGCTCATTTGGATGGGGCTTCCTTTTAACAGCAATTATCCAAAGTAGCTCTATTACCACATCACTTATTGTGCCTCTGGTAGCAACCAGCAAAGTGTCTGTAAACAGAGCATTTCAGTTTGTGGTGGGATCCAATATTGGTACTACGATTACAGCAATTCTGGCAGCACTGTTCAAAAGTGAAGCGGCTATGAGTTTAGCATTTGCCCATTTCTTGTTTAACATGGCTGGTATGATACTTTTCATGGGAGTACCTCTTCTAAGAAAATTACCTTTGTACTTAGCAGACAAATTAGGCTCTATTGCTCTTAGATTTAAACTTTCTGCATTTGCCTATATCTTAATCTTATTCTTCGTTTTACCGTTCACTTTGATCTATTTCAGCAAAACAGAGAAACAAACTCCTCCAGCTGTTGCTACAGAAGAGGTATCTTCAAATAATTAGATCAAACATTTAGTGCCTCAATCATATTGTATATATTGATCATCTGATCCAAATTTGGACCCAGCATATGGCAGTAATAAACAAACTAGTAGATAAGATATCTGATTTCATCAGACTCAAAGGAGAAAAGATCAAACTTGACATCATAGCTCAAGTATCAAAATTACTTGCTCACTTTGTAGCCTTCATGACCATGGCGGTTGTAGGGTTCTTCTTATTGATATTTTTATCCATAGCTCTTGCTGCTTACCTTAACTATGTCCTGGAGAGTCCACATTTCGGTTATCTGATTGTAGGCGGAATATACCTTATTGGCCTGATCATTATCATCTTGCTCCTTAGATCCAACAAACTTCAAAACTGGTTGGAGACATTGTTTTTAAATTTGAGTGAATCAATTCAAGACGAATCTGATGATGAAAAAGAGATCTAAAGCATGGATAAGCCAGAGATCTAAACTTGACTCTAAGGAATTAAAAGTTAAAAAGGATCTCGAAAGAGCGAGCAACGACTTTGAAAGTCAAGTCAAACGTGTTGCAATAATTTCACTGGTTTCGGGAGTTGCTGTACTTGGAGGCTATGCACTTTTCAAGACTATGAGCCGAAAGGAAGAAATCATCCCAGAGCCTAAGAAAACAATCATCGAAAAGGCACCAATTCCTACTCCTGCAAAATCTAAAGGATTTGGATTTACTATCCGCAACATGGTTATGGAGCGCGCAGCAATGATCGCTCTCAATTTCATTGGAGCTCAGCTTACTGTTTTATTAGCTAAAAAATTTGGAGAAAAAGAAGAAGACGAAGATTAAACGTTAATTAACGACTCTCTTCTTCTCATTTTACCAGCAGGAATTCCAAACATCATCTTGAATCTTCTACAGAAATAAGCAGTGTCTTTATACCCAACTTCTTTGCCTATTTCTCGAATACTTTTCTTAGATGTTCTAAGCAGATTCACTGCTTCTTCCATGCGCTGGTACTCAATATAATCCTGCGGATTAATTCCTGTAAGCATTTTAAAATACTGCCCTACATAGTCTTCAGACACATTGGCAACATTTGCCAAAATCTTATTCGATAAGTCTTCTCCCAGATTCTCTTTGATAAAAGTGAAAATATCGATCAATCGAGGGTCTTTGAAGTACGTACTATTGGTAGCAAACTGCTCTACGAACAAACCTTGCTTCAAAATGTATCGAATCAACTCAACAACGAGTTGCTCTGTCATCACTTTGATGATTCTACCTTTACCAGGAGCAGTATCATTCACCTCATGGTTGATTGACTGAATCAAAGAAGATATTTTACCATCATCTTCAATTTTGAATGGCGGTATATCCAGAGATGCAAAAAAGTTTACTGAGTCAAAAGCCTTAGCTTCAAAAGAAACATAGCTGTAGCTCTCGCCATTTGAGTCATTGTCATTAGCGTAGCTTTGAAAATAAGACTCTTTATTGTTTAGGAAATCGTCTTTAGATAGGCTTACTGCGGCAGAAGAACCGTATGTAATGGAAACCTGTTTTCCTCCAGGCACAAAGAACACTTCTCCACCATGACACATGTCTTTATCCTTGCCAAATGCAAGTGATCCTTTGTTTACCAAAATCAAAGAATTCTCGATATCGTAGTTATTTTCTATGGTAACAGGCTTCAAAATATTAATATTCTTAGCCTTTATGAACCTAACTCCAAGAGATTCAATGATCTTATTATAATCTTCCACGCAGCTCTAATATGATTAAATACGGATAATCGAATGATTACCGAACAAATAATTGTATAAATCTAATATTAAAAAGTGGAATAATCCAAATATTGGGGGGATTAACCCCCAATATCCAAATTTATACTATTTCAATAATCCTCTAGAGATGACGATTTTTTGAATTTCTGACGTGCCTTCATAGATCTGTGTGATCTTAGCATCACGCATCAATCGCTCTACATGATATTCTTTCACATAACCGTATCCACCATGGATTTGCACTGCTTCTATAGCATTTTGCATAGCTGCTTCGGATGCATATAATTTAGCCATAGCACTTGCCTGACCATAATCTTGCTTCGTATCTTTTAAGTATGCAGCCTTCAAACACAACAGTCTTGCAGCCTCTACTTTCAATCCCATATCAGCTATTTTGAACTGAATAGCCTGGTGGTTAGCGATTTCCTTTCCGAAAGCTTTACGCTCTTTAGCGTATGCAATAGATCTTTCTAGTGCTCCAGCTGCAATTCCCAATGCCTGAGAGCCAATACCAATACGGCCGCCACTCAAAACCTTCATGGCAAACGTGAAACCAAATCCATCGTCGCCAATTCTATTTTCCTTAGGAACTTTTACATCCGTAAACATCAAAGAGTGTGTGTCAGACCCTCTAATTCCTAACTTATCTTCTTTCTTACCTACAACAAAGCCATCGAACTCACGCTCAACAATTAGACAGTTGATTCCCTTATGACCCTTCAACGGATCTGTTTGAGCCATTACTAAATAAATAGATGCTGAATTACCATTTGTTATCCAGTTCTTAGTTCCATTTAGTAGATAGTGATCTCCTTTATCTTCGGCAGTCGTTCTTTGTGAGGTGGCATCTGAACCCGCTTCTGGCTCAGACAAACAGAACGCACCGATTTTCTCACCAGTTGCTAAAGCAGGAAGGTATTTTTGTTTTTGCTCTTCTGTACCGAACGTCTCCAACCCCCAGCATACCAAACTATTGTTCACAGACATGCAAACAGAAGCAGAAGCATCGATCTTAGAAATTTCCTCCATCGCCAATACATAGGAAATGGTGTCCATTCCTCCTCCACCGTATTTTGGATCCACCATCATTCCCATAAAACCAAGCTGCCCCATTGCTCTGATTTGCTCCATCGGGAATTTTTGCTCGTTATCACGCTCAATTACTCCTGGTAACAATTCTTTTTCAGCAAACTCTCTTGCAGCGTCTCTTACAGCTAGATGCTCTTCTGATAAGTTAAAATCCATCTCTTTTACTTAAAGGTTATTGTTTGTTGTTTATTCCTAACTACTACAAATTTACAAGAATTTTGTTATGCATGCATACCATTTAAAAACAAAAAAACCTCTCGACTGAGAGGCTTTTTTCAAAATATTCTTCCGATTTTAATTAATCACGACTACCACCTAGATAGATCATCACCCAATACAATAAAGTAACTAAAGCTGACAATGCGGCAATCACATATGTCTGAGCAGCAGTATTCAAGGCGTCTTTTGCCATTCGGTGCTCTTCCGGGTTTACGATATTACGATCCTGTATCCATGCCAGAGCTCGTTTACTAGCATCAAATTCCACCGGTAAAGTAATGAATGCGAATAGCGTGAAAACACCGTAACAACCGATGATTACCAATATTGCCAGGTTAAAAGGAATAATACTAGGCAATAAAAATGCTCCAAAGAACATCATCATAAATACGATGTTGATTATTCTCGCACTTACGTTTTGGATCGGCACCATTGCTGATCTGAATTCCAAGAAGCTATACGCAGTAGCGTGCTGAACAGCATGACCACACTCGTGAGCTGCAACAGCTGCAGCAGCTGCAGATCTACCATTGTAAACTTCTGGACTCAAATTAACCGTTTTATCTGCTGGGTTATAATGGTCCGTTAACTGCCCAGGAACACACGTCACAGACACATCATGAATGCCATGATCTGCTAGCATCAATTGTGCAATTTCTTTACCTGAAAGATTGGATGACAATGCAATCTTCGAGTACTTCTTAAATTTATTTTTCAAACGTGTACTGACCACCAAACTGGCAACCATGAACACTATAATGATTAGAAATAACATATTCTCTTAATCTCTATTTAGTCTTTATCTTCTTAATAATCTCTGTGGTAGAATAGCCTGGTACTAAGTTAATCAGTTCCACTTTTCCACCATGGCTTTCTACGATATCTGCTCCTACGATGTTGCTTTTTTCATAGTCACTGCCTTTAACTAAAACATCTGGCAAAAATGATGCTATCAATTTTTCAGGCGTGTCTTCATCAAAAAGCACTACCGCATCTACAGTTTCTAATGCCGCCAAGGCTAACAATCGACCTTGTTCATTAATAATAGGACGATTATCCCCCTTTAATCTTTTAACTGAAGAATCAGAATTCATGCCAACCACCAAACGACTGCCTAATTGTCTTGCTTTTATGAGGTACTGGATATGCCCCGGATGTAACAAGTCAAAACATCCGTTGGTAAACACCACTTCTAATCCCTGGTCTTTCCATTTAGTGACCAATGAAACCAACTCACCTTGATCAAATATCTTTCTGGACATCTGGGCTAGAAGCTTTGTGTTTATTAATAAATACCGAAATCAATAAGGCGGCTCCTCCGAATACAGCGGTTGCAACTAATTGAGAGGTATGTAAGAGTGTGGCAAGAAAAACACCGGTTGTTTCCTCCACAGCATATAATACTAAAGCACTACTAATAAATGCATGATAGGTTCCTATTCCTCCTTGCACGGGTATAACTAATGCTATTCCGCCAGCCACCAATAGCATAATTCCCGTACTCCAAGGCAAATCAGCTGTTTCTGGCACAGAAAACACGATGAGATAACTCATAAAGTAATAAGTTACCCAAAGTAGCAGTGTGGATAAAATAAACTGCACTGGGCTATTTAATTCTCTCAATGAAAGCAAAGCCCTGAACAGATCGTCTAGAAATGCTTTTACTTTTGGAACCTTTTGATAGAGGAGATAAATAGCAATTAGACCTAAAATTCCTCCAACCACTAAGAATATACCCAACTTCCAGGCTAAGCCTGTCACATCTCCGAGCCCCGAAAACACATCTGTAATTAGCGCCATGAAATTGTCATACTCCAGAATGAGTGTGGCAAGAATCATCAAAACAAGGGTGATCATATCCACGATACGCTCCGAGATAACCGTACCTAAAGAAGTAGCAACAGGCACATCATCACTTCGCTTCATCATTCCACATCGTGTGATTTCTCCCAACCGGGGAAATGCCAAATTGGCAAGGTATCCTACCAACACTGCCAAATTGGTTCGATGTACATTCAGATTGGGATAGCCTAATGGCTTCATCAACAGATTCCATCGATAGGATCTGGAATAATATGCCAACAAAGACAGCACAATGGATAAGATTACCCATGTGTAGTCTACTTCTGCGGTCTTCGCCCAAAACTCTTCGAAATCAACATTGCGAAAAGCGAAATAGAGTAACACCCCCGCCAAACCTAATGTCAATACATATTTGATGACGGAGATTATCTTTTTTACCATAAAATATTAGTTGCTCAGACGATTCTTCTCGTCCGGGAAAATCACTACTGGCTTGTGGGTTTTAGCTTCTTCTTTATCGATAGAGCAATAAGAGATAATGATAACGATATCTCCTACCTGTGCTTTTCGTGCAGCCGGGCCATTCAGACAAATTTGTCCTGTGCCTCGCTCACCTGTAATCACATAGGTTTCTAATCGTTCACCATTATTGATGTTAACAATCTGTACTTTTTCATTCTCTATCAAATCAGCAGCATCCATTAGATCTTCATCTATCGTGATAGAACCCACGTAGTGAAGCTCTGCTTCTGTGATTTTTACCCTATGAATCTTCGATTTTAGTACTTGTATATGCATTTCTGGATCAATCTTGCCGCAAATATAGGTTATCAATTAGTCTTACACCCTCTACAAACCCTGCAACGCAAATTACAGCAGGTTGATTCACATTCTCATCAAGATCTTCTAAATCATGTGGGGAGACAATGTTGATGTATTCAATTGACAATCCTTCCTGTTTATTATAAAAAGCAATAGCAGCGTTTTTAGTTTCATCTGGACTTTTAGCCTGATCCCATTCTTGCTTAGCAATGGTCAACCCTTTGTATATAGAGCTTGCTATTTCAAGTCCATCATTAGAAAGTCTTTGATTGCGTGAAGACATAGCCAATCCAGAAGGTTCTCGAACTATTGGCACACCAATAATCTCGACCGGCTGGGACAAATCCTCAACCATACGCTTTACTAGCAAATATTGTTGCATGTCTTTTTTACCAAAATAGGCTCTGGTAGGATTACAAATATTAAAGAGCTTCGTTACTACCACGCCTACTCCAGAAAAGTGTCCTGGACGGAACGCTCCTTCCATCACTCGCTCCATTTGACCAAAGACTATAGAAACTTGTGGCTTTTCTGGATACATGTTTTCTTCAGCTGGTGCAAACACCAAATCAACTCCTAATTTCTCTAAATGAGAAAGGTCTTTTTCAAGTGTCCTCGGATAGTTATCCAGGTCCTCCTGATTGTTGAATTGTAGTGGGTTCACAAAGATGCTAACTATCAGAATATCATTCTCTTTACGGGCCTGTTTGACCAGGTGAAAATGTCCTTCATGTAGCGCACCCATTGTAGGTACCATTCCAATGGATTTCTCCTGGAATCTAAGGCGTTGGGTTTCATTAAATATCTCAGCTGGGAGACTGTAGACTTGCATCAAGTATAGAATTAATGTTGCGTAACTTACTGAAAACGTTGATTATATGGCAAAAATATCGTAATTTTGGGGTCATTTTAGTCAATCCTCAATAAAATAGCATATCTATGTCGAATTTAAGAATCCTTTATGTTGCAAGTGAGATTAACCCTTTCTTGAAAACTTCTGAGGTCGCTGATTTTGTCAGAAGACTTCCACAAGCAATGCAAGAGAGGGGGATGGAAATCAGGATTTTAGTACCCAGATTTGGGTTGATTAACGAGCGAAAAAATAGACTACACGAAGTTGTAAGATTATCTGGTATCAACATCTCTGTTGGTGATGAGGAGAAGCCTTTAATTATCAAAGTAGCATCTATTCCAAATGCTAAGCTTCAGGTATACTTCATTGACAATGAAGATTACTTCCATAGAAAGTCAGTATTCTTTGATAAAGAAGACAACTTCTATGAAGATAACGATGAGCGTGCAATATTTTTCTGTAAAGGCGTTTTAGAAACTGTAAAGAAACTTGGATGGTCTCCGGACATTATTCACTGTAATGATTGGATGACAAGCTTGATTCCACTTTATGTGAAATCAACATACAAGAACGATCCAATTTTTAAGGATTCTAAGACTGTATTCACAATTTATAATAATAAGTTTACGCACAAATTCGGCGAAGACTTACTTGAAAAAGTGAAAATGATTGACATTGACGACAGTATGCTAGGACCATTGAAAACCGGAGATTACGAAGGTTTTGTGAAAATGGGATTAGAATATGCTGACGCAGTGATTAATGCAAATGAAGAGTCATCCGAAAGTTTCGATAAGTTGATGGACGACATGAATGATAAGCGTGTCGATATTTCTGAAAAAGATGAGAATTTCGAAGAATCTTACTTTAACCTTTACAATGACCTTGTTGGATAAACTAACTTGCTTATACAAGTCGGGATTAGCTTTGTTGCTAATCCCGTTTTTTTTTGCCTGTGATGACCCCTCACAGCTCGGTCTGGAAGTTCCAGACACAGATGATCGATTTAATGTTCAAAAAGCCGAATTCTCCTTACCTGTAAGCACGATTTACATAGACAGTCTTATTTCAGGGTATTCAAATTTCTCTACTTTCGGCCAATACACAGACCCTGTTACCGGTAAGGTAAGAGCAACTGCTTATAATCTGATCGGTATTGACGGTGGCCACCTACCGGACACAACAGACACGTTTTTGAGAGCTTATATGAAACTTGCTGTAAGTGAAAACAGGATGAATTCCGAACTGGTTGGCGAAGAACTTCACATTCATGAAGCCGAGGATTCTCTTTTCACATCAGCTGTCTATTTATCCAGAAATTCCATTCCATATAATTCGGAGCCAATTCTTTCGCACACATTTGATTTTGACCCAACGGGTACCAGACCTGATAGTATCATCACTGTGGATCTGTCTGATGAACTGGCTCTAAAATATTACAATCAACTTTACAGAGCTGCAATTGATGGATCCGGAGAAACATTAGATTCTTTAAGAAGAAACTATTTCTTTAGAAAACCACTAGTATTTGTACCAGGAGAAAACAATCAGGGTCTTTACAATTTTGATGTAACCAGTGAGTATACAGGTATTTATTTTGAAATGGAAAATGATGCCAAGGACACTGTTTACACCTACAAGTATAAATTTAGAAGACATTTCAGCAATCTTGAGCGAGATAAGACAGGAAGTGAGTTGCAAAACTTAACAGAAGATTACCAGGAAAACGCAAGTACCGATACCTACTCCTACAGTGACGTAATGGCTGGAGTTTATACGAAAGTGAGTTTACAACCTTTACTTGATTTTATCGAAGATCAAAAATTAGTTACGGTCAATAGTTCAAGAATACAATTGCAGGCAACCGACCCTAACCAAAACTTCACATCAAATATCCAGGCATTTAACGGATTCTTTGTGTTAGGTGATGGAAGAATTAATGGCCCTGGAGGACAAGCCCAAGATCAAAACGGGAGTCCTAATCCAGCAGCTTCAAGAAATGCCATATTGCGAGATGAGTCTTACTTCTCTGCTCAACCTGCATTGCTCAATATTACATTGGATTCAACTAATTTATACCGAGCAAACATGGCGTTGTTCACCCAATTACTATTCGATAATCATGAAAATGATAAGGAATTTATAACGAAAGAATTTGTCTTGGTGAGCCCTCGCTCCTCAACATTAAATCAAACGGCATTGATTAATTCAGAGGTTAAACTTACCTTGTACTATACATCCTTAACAGAATAAAAATCTATGTGTGGAATAGTAGGATACATCGGGCATAAGCCCGCATTTCCTATACTCATTAAAGGTCTAAAACGATTAGAGTACCGAGGATATGACAGTGCAGGCGTAGCACTAATTGAATCTAGCGACCTTGATATTTTTAAAAAGAAAGGAAAAGTTTCTGAATTAGAAAAATTCACTGAAACGAACTCCTTTAAGGGAACAATCGGAATCGGGCATACGCGTTGGGCAACTCATGGAGAGCCCAACGACCGAAATGCTCACCCTCACTACAGCCATGATCAAAAATTGGCCATTATTCATAATGGGATTATTGAGAATTATGGCGCCTTGAAGACTGAACTTACCGAAAAGGGCTATGAGTTTAGAAGTGACACAGACACGGAGGTTTTCATCACATTCATTGAAGACATCAAAAAGTCACTTGATCTGAACCTGGAGGATGCAGTTCGAGTAGCACTTACCAAAGTGGTTGGAGCTTATGCCATCGTAATCATGTCTGTTGAAGAACCAGACAAATTGATTGCCGCCAGAAAAGGTAGTCCAATGGTCATTGGTCTTGGACAAGGTGAGTATTACATCGCTTCAGATGCCACTCCAATTGTTGAATATACCAATGAGGTTGTTTATTTAAATGATGAGCAAATAGCAATCATTTCCAGAGAGAACCTGGAAATAGTTGACACCAAGGATGTGCCTCAAGAAGCAGAAATCCACAAACTAGACCTGAAACTTGAAGCAATCGAAAAAAGTGGTTATGATCACTTCATGCTGAAAGAAATCATGGAGCAGCCAAATTCCATTGCTGACTGCATGCGTGGAAGATTAAATGCCAATGAAGGATTATTAACACTTGGTGGTATCCGTGAATATGCGGAAATGATCACTAATGCTAAGAAAATCACCATAGTGGCCTGTGGCACTTCATGGCATGCCGGATTGGTTGCTGAATATATCTTTGAAGATCTATGTAGAATTCCTGTAGAGGTAGAATACGCTTCTGAATTCCGATACAGAAACCCGATCATCAATGAAGGCGATATCCTTTTTGCGATTTCTCAATCAGGAGAAACCGCAGACACACTAGCTGCCATTGAGCTGGCTAAGTCAAAAGGTGCGTTCGTTTTTGGTGTAGTAAACACCGTTGGCTCGTCTATTTCCAGAGTTACTCATGAAGGAGCTTATCTGCATGCTGGTCCTGAGATTGGGGTTGCTTCTACAAAAGCATTCACGGCTCAGCTGACAGTTTTAACGATGATAGCCCTGAGAATTGCGTCCAAAAAAGGAACGATCTCAGACTCTAAATACAGAGAGTTGTTGGTTGACCTGGAGAACATTCCTGGAAAAGTTGCCAAAGCGCTAGAAACTGACAAAACGGTAAGAGAGATCTCTGCCCTCTTTAAGGATGCTAAGAACTTCTTGTATCTTGGCAGAGGGTATAACTTCCCTGTAGCACTAGAAGGAGCCCTGAAACTTAAAGAAATTTCCTACATCCACGCTGAAGGCTACCCTGCAGCGGAAATGAAGCACGGACCAATTGCCTTGATCGATGAGAATATGCCTGTGGTATTTATCGCCACCAGAGATAGCTCATATGACAAGATTGTCTCCAACATTCAAGAGGTTAAGTCCAGAAAAGGTAAAGTAATTGCTGTAGTAACGGAAGGTGATGTATTGATTCCTAAGATGGCAGACTTCACGATAGAAGTGCCTTCTACGCATGAAGCTCTGATGCCATTAGTATCTGTGATTCCTTTACAGCTACTCTCCTATCATATCGCTGTGATGCGAGGAGCTAATGTGGATCAGCCAAGGAATCTGGCCAAATCTGTGACGGTGGAGTAAAGAACAAAACAAGAGGAAGCTACTTCCCATACGGAAATGCTTCCTTTAGCTTGCGTTTGATGTAAGGACACTCAGATTCTTTGATAGCACGCATAATTATTCTGTGCTTTTCGGAGGGTTGACTCTTTATCTTTTTAGTCAATTCAATCAAGACCTGATCAAAATCGTTGATATCCATATCTAAAAAATGGTGCCTCATTAAACCGTGCAGCAACACGGCTTAAGAGGTCTTTATTGGTTTAATTAAAGCGCTATCAAGCATGTCCAATTGATAGCCTTATTATTTAGAATCATTCTAAACTATAGCAAAGAAACAATATGCCAGCTAACCCTACAATACCTATTGGTAGTGAAATCCAATGGCTAGAGTTAGCTATAAACGATAAAACACAAACAAAAAAGGCTCTAGACACGACGTCCAAAGCCTAATAAAACAATCGAAACTTACTTTTTAGTACCTAAGCACTCCTATAGCCTTCACTCCCTCCGCAGTAACCCGAGACAATTCTGACGCAGAAGAAGCAGATGGATCAATGGTGTATAAATAGTGAGTGTTTTCAGATGTAGTGATTGGAACCACCAATTGATTGTTTTCCATATCTATATAAGGAGTTCCTACCAAGAACGGATCTTCTTCTAAACCAGCTGCAGAAGGAAGTCCTGTCACCCAGCTAAAAGATTCAGAAGCTACATCAACCACAGCAAATCTATCTGCATCAATCCCAAAGGTGGCATTGGCGTTAGTTCCTGGATACATGCTTAAAACGAACGTAGTACCTCCCATATAATACGCTCTAAACAAGTTGTAACCACCAGAGGCAGCTGATATATCAAAGAAGTAATCCTGATCAAAAGAAAAGTCACCCTGATTGATTTTTAGTACTCCAGAAGGAATAGTCGTTGACTCTGCATCTGCATAATTAGTTTGACCAGAAGAAAATACGTATAGGTCTCCACTTTCTACTACTTCTAAGCCAGTTTCCCCTTGAGAGTATTTCTGTCCTGCTACAAAACCCGTTCTTCCTGAATCTTTGATCACTTGATCCACTGTAAAGTCTTCATTAAATACCACTACATAGGTGTTGTTATAATGAGCTGAAGAGAAACTACTTGAAGAAATACTTCTTGCTCCAGCAATCAACTTACCTTCGTACTCTGCGATATCAGTAAAATAAGCAACCTCACCTTCTTCCAGAAGGTCATCTGTTACCACATTGTATAAAGTAGAAGCGTCTGTCTCGGGATCTACTTGATAGAAGTACCCTTGTTGGGCTACGTCTGGATCTCGTAATCTGTCCGAATAGGCTAAAATCAAACTGCCGTTCACTTCGCCTCTCGTTTGGATAGACACATCTAGACCTAACTCATTACGCTGAATCACTTCTCCATCTTCTGACAAAACATAAGAAGCAGTTGTTCCAGCATCTGCCTGATTGTATAAGAAACCGTAGACTACTTCCTGCCCATAAAATGTCCACGTTCTACTACCTGGTGACTGCACCGCTGACGATGCTGTCGCATCAAAAGTAGTCTCGGAAGAAATCCCGCCTCCCAATACCAGATAATCATTATCTCCTGAGGAAGCTGCAACCACATATTTCAGTCTTCTGTCATCGTTATCATCACTGTTTGCGACATAACCATCTGGTTGCTCGCACGCCTCTTCTATCACTTCCGGGTTTCCAAGTCCATCACCATCGTTATCTTCAAACCAGGTAAGAACCTCACAGAAAGGAACTGTATCATCAGTATCATCGCTGTTGGACACATACCCTTCAGGTTGTTCGCAAGCTTCCACGAAAGAGTCAGGATTTCCCAACCAATCGTTATCTGCATCTTCATACCATGTAAGTTCATCACATGATGGCTCATCGTCATTACAAGCAACAAATGTTGTCATCGCTGCAAACAACATCACTGCCATGACTCGTCTTATTAGAATATTAGTTTTCATAAAATTAGATATGGTTATATCTGGTTAAAAAAATACCTGACTTTGATAGAAAAGCTCCTACCAGGTTTCTGTAGACTATAGTTGTCATACAGGTCAGCATCAAAAATATTTTTACAGTCTACAGCTGCATTGTATCTGCCATTTTTCCAGGTATATGTCGCGTAAATGGAATGATTCCACTGAGTAGGAACTTCTAGCCTGTTTGCCGCTTCATAGGTAGAATAATCATACAGGAACTTGCGAATGAATTGGAGGTTATATCCAAAACCCAACCGACTATCTGGCAACCATAAATTGTGCAAAATGTAGGTCGCATCGGCATTACCAAATACGTTGGCTAGATTTGGCATAACCGCATCATAATAGGTACTCCCTTCGGTTTTGTTCACAGGATCCTGAAAGGAAAGATTAGCACCACAGGAAAACTGATCTTTAAATGAGTAGCGTATCTCCGTATCAAATCCTGTAGACTTCACCAACTGAGTATTCTCATAGGTCCCTTCTCCTTGAGAGTAATTGATATTTCTTCTGATAAAATCTGAAGTACTTCTGTGAAAGAAATTAAAATCCACATTAAGCACGTGATACCTATTGATAGCGTAGGTATAATTTGTCCCCAGGTTTACATTTCTACTTTGCTCAGGATTCAGATCAAAATTGGCGACATAAAAGCCAAACACTTCTCCAAAAAGCTCAGCACTTTCTGGCAGTCTCGCAGTTAATTCATAATTAGCCTTTACCTGAAGGTTCTTCGTAAAAAAATATGAAGCAGCGGCGCCATAGCCATATTTCGTACCGCTTTTAGTTACGGTTTCAAAATTACTGATGTGGGTGTTGGATAAATCCAAGTAGGTAGAAGCATAATAAGAGTAAATCTTCCCAAAAACTGATGTACTAAAACTCTCTGTCCAATCGCTATTAAAGCTTGCTCCGAGTATATTTCTATTGTTGACACGTGGTTTCTGGTTGATGTAATCATCTACCGCCTTTTTCTCATCACCGTGACGTGCGAAAAAATTGGAGACATTGTTTAGCGTGATTTTGTGATCCTTGCTGACGGCATAGTTCAAATTGGCATTGATGGTTCCATTATTGTTTTTGTATTCGTAATCTGAATACTGAATCTCCCCCGGAGAATTAGAGAGCTTTGACTCTCCTAACCAATTATACTCCTTGTCCGATACGTCATAATTATTGCCTCCTCCCAAATTATAGTTTGCTGCAACACTAAAATTGAGGCCGTTTAGCAACAAATTGCTTTTAGCGAATAAAAAAGATGGCATGATGGTTTCTGATGTCTGATATTTCTCCCCAAAAGCCAGGTTGAGATAGGCAGGATGTTGAATTTCATCATATTCCTGGCCTAAAGTGATCCCAAAAAGCAGTTGATCCACAAAGGACTTGTTGACCACCCCGATTTTTGCAATAATTGTTTCATTGTAATATACGTCATGAAAGCGTCTTACTCGCTGAAGATCCTTTGACAAAAGGTTGGTCTCAAAATCCTTAATCTTGACATCAACGAAATAGTTATTATCTGAGTAATTCTGATATGCACTTATTTGAGCTGTAAAACCACTTTTGGTAGTGACTCCAGCATTCACAAACGTCATGTGCGTGTTGAATGATCCAAAAGAATATGAAGCATCTATGTATTTACCTGGCGTTTTTTTGGTCACAATGTTTACCGCTCCACCCAACGCATCCGAACCAAAATTGACAGGAACCACCCCTTTGTACACTTCTATACGCTCAGCCAGATTCACCGGAAGATTGTTGATTTGGAATGCAGAACTCATGGCATCCATAGGCATCCCATCTATAAAAAACCGAACATGTCTTCCACTGAGTCCATTAATTGTGACATTTGATTGAGATCCTAACCCTCCCTCTTGCTGAATCTTCACTCCTGGTGTTCGGTCCAAAACCTGGGACAAATTAATGGAAGCATTATGGTACGGGCGGGCATCAATGGCCACCACATTAAAGCCAGATTCCTCAATTTCTCTTACTTCAGACTTACCCAGAACCATTACCTCGTCGAGGGTTTTGGGATCTTCTTTTAGTTGAATTTGTAAATTCTCAGCTGAATAATCAGCCAATGAAATTTCCTGACTGATAAAACCAAGCATCGAGAAAACTAAAACAGCATTTAGCTCTTGGACTTGAAGCTCGAAACGTCCTTCTCCACCTGTATAGGTCGCATTCGTTGTGGTCTTCTCCAAAACAATTGCACCAACCACTGGCTCGCCATTGAGATCAGTGACCAACCCTATCACTTGAGTAGTCTGACCACAAACTATGACAGCCATCAATAGAAAACATGTGAAGAGAAATGTGAATCGCATTATTTATAATCAGTCTAAATAATGTCGCGAAAGTATTCAGGAAAAAACGCTGAAAGGAGCATTTACCAGACTAAAACAGAAAAATGACTAGCTGTAGCTAGGCACGTAACTAACACTAGCGAGATGACATTCACTACTATTGGCAATTGTGTCTCTGGATACCATAGACGTAGATTTGCCATATATTTTTAGCGCTAAACAACTAAGTCTGAAGCTAATAGTTCCGTTTTACGCCAATCAACAAAGTCACCTCAATGTATAACAGAACTACACTTTCATACTAAGACCATCGCTAATGCTTCAGACAATACCAGAAAATCATTACTTCATCAAAACATCATGAAAAAAACCAAAAACAAATCACTCTTTAATCGCCTCAATGCCTGGCTTCATTTATGGCCAAGTATTGTAGCAGGTGTAGTGGTCGTATTTGTTTGTATTACTGGTACCATAATTGTTTACGGTGATGAAATCATGGACTTGACAGCTGGAGATGCTAAGTATGTAGCACCTGGAGACGAAAGGATTTCAGCAGAGAAGATCATGATCAATCTAGAAGAAGCCTATCCCGGATATGCGGTATCTGAATTCGTATTTTTCAAAGACCCAACTCGCAGCATACGGTTACGAGCATTCAATAGACAGGAACGCAGACTATCCATGATCTATATGAACCCTTACACTGGAGAAGTATTGAAAAAAGATGATACCATCTACTTTTTCTTCGTGACGGCTCATTTGCACGCATCTTTTTTAGCTGGTGAAATTGGGCACTGGGTAGTTGCTATATCTACCATCATCTTTGTGATTAGCTGCATTACTGGCCTTATTCTCTGGTATCCTAAAAAATGGAATAAAAAGACCTTCAAAGACAGCTTTACAGTGCGGTGGAAAGCTAAATTCAAGCGGTTAAACTATGACTTGCACAACGTATATGGATTCTATTCACTCGTAATTTCTGTAATTCTTGGAGTCACTGGCCTCATAATTTTTTTCCACGGTTTTATGGATTTGACTGTCAAGCTTACAGGAGGAGATACAGCCGATATTCGAGAATTATTACCGAAAATGGACACCACTAAGACGTCTTTGGACATGGTTCCTTTTGCATACCAGGTATTGGAATCCGAATACCAGGATAAAGAAGAAGTGAGTATCTGGAACTTCGATGCGCAAAAAATGGGAGTATTTGCCTTTAGATCAGGGCATGTGGGACTTAAAAGTATTGAAAATGCTGACCTTGATATTTATGACAGGTATACCGGTGAAAAGATCCTCCTCGACGAAAAGCACCTCCAGCATGAAGCCACCGAAAACGTGATATGGCAGCTACATCTGGGACAGTGGTGGGGCCAAATAGGCAAATTATCCACTTTCCTGGCAGGAATAGTGAGCACCAGCTTACCAATTACCGGCTTTATTATCTGGTGGGGTCGACGAAAAAAGAAGAAACCTTCAACTCAAAAGTCACCTAAACCATCATCCACTTCCAACAAATCTGTGAATCGCCCTAAGATTGCGACTAAACCAACAATCAAACCCAAGTATGTGGAACACTAACTGGATATTCTTTTTATTCATCTTGCAGCTATTGACCAATTGTACCCCGCAAGAACAACCTGCAGAAAAGCAGGACACTGGTTCACAACTGTTCACAATTGGCTCTAAACATAAACTCAAATCAGCCATTCTCAATGAAGAACGGGAATACTGGGTCTATTTACCTGAAGACTATTATGACACCACCTACGCACCTTATAACTACCCTGTTTTATATGTATTGGACGGAGATAGACACTTTCACTCTTTGTCTGGCATTCAAAATTTTCTGAGCAGCGGACCATACACCTCTCTCCCCGAGATGATCATTGTAGGGATTCTCAACACGGATAGACCTAGAGACCTCACACCTACACATCACAATAGACCAGACATTGGCCCACGCCATGCATTTCCTACAAGTGGTGGAGGCGCTAGTTTTCTTCAATTTATAGAAGAAGAGTTGATGACGGAGATCAGCTCCAATTATAGAACCAACGACTACAAGCTATTGGCAGGTCACTCTTTCGGTGGCCTGACCACCATCTATACGTTACTTTCCAAACCCGAACTTTTCAATGCCTATATAGCAATTGATCCAAGTGTATGGTGGGATGACAACTATCTGCTAAAGAAAGCTCGAAAAGAACTCGACAGCATGGACTTATCTGGCCGAAGGTTATATCTGGCACAAGCTAATTTCATTCCTATCCCAATGGACACCACTACCGAACATGAGCGAGCTCTTTCTGCTTTTAAAAACGAGTTAAAAAAAGTAAACAATGGACTAAAGTGGCAATACAAGTTTTACACGAATGAAGATCACGGTACCATTCCTTTAATAGCTGAATATGACGGCTTACGGTTCATTTTTGAAGGCTTTCAAAGCGAAATCAAAATGGTAGCTGAGGACCCTCAGTTAATTATTGATAATTACGAACAAGTATCTGAGAACCTGGGATACCAGTTCATCCCAACGGAAAGCCTGATCGACTGGGTAGCTAATTATAGTTTGCGTATGGGGAATAAAGACCAAGCAAAAAAGCTATTTGAGCTCAATGCAACGCTCTACCCACATAGCGAGCATGCTCAAAGTCAATTAAAAAGGATTAACTAAAATTTATAATTATAACCTACTCTCAAAGTCTGGGTCTCGTAATAATCTCGACTGGAATAGGTGAAATTATTGCCGGTAATTGTTTTTCTAATCACCATCGTATTCAGCAAATCAGTTGCATTGAAATAGAGCTCACCCTTTCCTTTTTGCAGGGACTTTTTCACTCCTGCATTCAGCGAAAATCTGGAATCAATTGTACCCTGAGGAATGATGTCCGGAGCCAGGTAAATAGCTGTAAGCTGTGCGGTCAAACCATTTGCCCATTTCAAATTGGAATTGATCTTCACATTACCTGAATAGATTTCCTGCTTATCTGAAACAAACGTGTTGATCACTGGATATAAACTAACTGCCGTAAAAGCGTCAATCTGATTTCTATAACCATTCAAATTCAAGTCAAAAGAAACATGATCAGAAACATCCTGAGTCCACACTATTTCAAGTCCGGTATTGTAACTCAATCCAGCGTTTTGTGAGACGTTATAAATTAAATTGGTATCATCTACCGTAGCAGCTATTCTGGTGATATATCCATCAGAAACCTTATGATAAACTGCACTATACAGATATCCTTTACTCCAATCGTTGCGATAGCCTACTTCAAAGCTATTGGTAAACTGAGGGTTCAATGCCGGATTACCTACCTTGATGATTTCGGCATCATCGTACTTTGGAAAGATTCGAATGTCTCCTTCGTCTGGCCGGTCTACCCTACGATTATAAAAAGCTGAGAACTTATTGTGAGCATTGATCTTGTAAGTGATTCTAGCATTTGGAAAAGGCTGCACGTAATCATATCCATCGCTTAGATAGGTGTTGTGATTGGGATCTACTTGATACTGCAAGTCTACCAGTTCCACCCGCATTCCAATCTCTGCCTCCAGTTTCTGCACCTCATAAGTGTAGTTACCATACATTGCTGGAATGGTCTCTTTATAAGTAGCCAAACCATCTGCTCCAGTGTCCAACACTGAATTAGTGGCAGATGGATGGAATTGCATATTCGTAGGAATGGTACGCTTTCTAAACTTAAACCCAGTCTCCAACAGACCATGTTTCATAGGCTTGGTGTAGTCTATGGTAAAGTCTGCCACCTTCTGATCCGCAATCAAATGAAAGTCCTCTTTCGCACTATAATCTGGTCGAGTGTTCGTGAAGAAATACTTTTCATTCTCCCGATCGAAGGTATAATTGAATCCAATAGTTAATTTGTGGCCGGGCTGATCAAACTTATGTTCGAATGCTGCAGTTCCCATCACTGCAGTCAACACTTCATCTTCCAAAAACTGCCACAATCTCAATTGTTCTCCCGAATTACCGCTGTAAAATGGTTGATCACCATAGTCGTTGATGGATTCATTGCCATACAAGCCTGACACGGTAAATGAATTTTGGTCATTGATGAACCAATCAAAACCTGCTTTCGAATTAAAGAAATTCGTATTTCGGTTTCGCTTCATCTGCTGATTGATCACCGTACCATCGTCATAGGTTCTGGTGGTGAATTCATTTTTGTTCAACGTCTCTGTGTACAAATTATCTGCTTGAAGAAACAGATTGATTTTCTTTTTGCGGTAGTTCAGTGCTACTGAAGGATTCACTTTAGGAGTTGCCACATATTGAGGCCTTATACCCGGCAGATTCTCCTTTCTAACCCATAATGCGCCAAGACCTGTAGACAAACCGACTTTACCATTCAGACCTTCCTGACCGTCTTTTTTTAGCACAATATTGATAATACCCGCATTGCCATTCGCATCATACTTAGCCGATGGATTGTTGATGATTTCGATCTTTTCCACGGCGGAAGCTGGCAAATTATCCAGACCATTTTGCTTGCCAAATCCTGATATAGCTGTTTGCTTACCATCAATCAGAACCATCACCTGCTCATTGCCACGCAGCTGCACTTGTCCATCCTGAGTTGTCACTCCTGGAAGATTCGACATGGACTGCAACACACTACCTCCACTTTGACTGATGTTCTGATCTACATTGTAAGTCTTTTTGTCCATGATGGTGGAAACAGCATCTTTCTCGCCAGTCACTACCACTTCAGCCAACTGAGTAACATCTTCCTCCAATAGAATAGCTCCTAAGTCAAGATACGCCGATACAGACCCTATAAACTGTGTGGATTGATAGGTCTTAAACCCAACATAACTGGCTTGCAACACATACTCTCCCGGCTCGACATCTGACAAAGTAAAACGTCCCTTATCATTGGAAATAGTCCCCGTGATGGTAGTGGAATCCTGAGACATCAGCTGGAGTGTTACAAAAGGTAATACCTCGCCGGTTGATTTACTTTTCACAATCCCTGAAACACTAACAGGAGATTTTTGGGCAGCCAGGCTGCTACTGATCATTAAACTAACTACGGTCAACCAAATGTTAATCTTTGTCGCTTTCCTCATGTTCTTCTATTACTTTTTTAGTCACTTCACCTTTAAGATTGACAGCTACTTCAAGCTCCTCTTCACCCACCTCCAGTTCAAATTCATACACCTGACCTTTGACTGTTTCAGCAATTTCCACTTCCTCTATTTCATATTGCTCAAAATTGGCGTTCAGAACATCTATAATAGAAGTTGGAACTTCACTTTCCTCTATCTCATATTCTGTCTCCACCCAGTCACCAGCGGTTGAGAAGTTTGCAGAATATTCTTTTCCTTTCCATTCAAACTCTGCTTCCCATTCAGTTTCATCTTCCATTTCCCATTCCACCATTTTTGAGCCGGGAAATTTAGATTTAAATGATTCCAAAACTTTCTGAGGAACATTTCCTTCTCTAGAACTGCAAGAAGTCAACCCAATGACTCCTGCTAGCATTGTGAATCCTAATATCTTTTTCATGTTTAAATACTTTTAATGATTTAAAGACTCAAACATCCATACCGATTTAGAAGAAATTTAGAATTCTGAACGCTGCAGCAATTTTATTCCACAGAACCTTTTTCCAACTGCTCTATGAACTGCTTCATGGTGTGATACGGCCCCTGATCAATTGCCATATTGATCAACCATGCCGGGAGATCACCTCCGGGATCGGAGTGTGCGAAATAATCAATGTATAGAGTTCCATCACTTTGTGGAGAAATTTCCCAGGTGGATTCAAATTGTGAAATCCGTATAAAGTCACTTGCTTTGGTGGGAAATTCTGTACTAGCTGCAGAATGTGACCTGTAGACACCCAGGCTATCGATGCTATGTTTGCTATGAATGACCAAATCCCGATCAGTCATTGGAAATGGAAAATTCAGCGTGATATAATAGATGATTTCTGTATTGGATATCTGCTTCAGTAGAAGTGATGTATCGCATTTATACACCCAATCGGCATATTTTGGAACATCAGAAAGGAACGACTCCAGATGTTCCATGCTTGACTTGACACTGCAAGTAATTCGAATTTCCTTGATGGAAGAAGTCTCTCCGATTCTGGAAAATACCTTGATGCCCTCATCTTCTCTTACCAACTTCCAATCGTCCACTTGAGCAATAGACACTTGACTCCACATCATGAATGTAAGGAGTACCACAACATGGCTGATGAGGTAATTTGGTTTCATGGGGATAAGATAGCCCAGGTTAATCAAATTTTACGCTAAAATGATGCATCCCCGCATCAAAAGAATAATCAACATTCCAATCATACTTGGTCACAATCTCCTTGATAATTGCCAGACCTAATCCACTACTCACTTTTTGATTAGTCAAACTACTGAATCGATCGAACATCTGATCCTCGTTCAGCGCGGACACCCCACTATTGGAAATTTGCAGCACTCCTTCTATTACATCAATATGAATCTGACCACCTAATTCTGTGTACCTGATGGCATTGGAAATTAAATTATGCAATAGCGTCTCCAGCAAATAAATATTCGCCGACACTCTTGTGGATTGAGTCTTGACACTCAGTTTTAGCTTTTTATTCGACACATAATCATCAAACAAAACCAGAGAATCTTGAAGAATCTCCTTCACGTTGACCACCTCTACATGATCGTATTGATGGCTCCCAACTTTGGCTAGTACCAACAAGTTTTTGTTGATCCTAGATAATCTCGATAGAGGTGCCTCGATACTGGCGATTAGCTCCGATACGGCTGGTGTCAATTCCTGTTGCTGCAACAGCAAATCAAGCTTAGCCTTTAGCAACGCAATGGGTGTTTGCAACTCATGAGAAGCATTCTCTGTAAAGGATTTCTGTATTTTATAGGTTTCTACATTGTTTTGGATCAGGCGTTCTAATGATTGATTGAGCTCGTGAAACTCGAATATGTTCGATGCTGGCAGTACCAGAGATTGGTCTTTAGAGAGCTCAAATGACTTCAATCTCGTCAAGGTTTCGTAAAAAGGTCTCCATGCCTGAATGGCGATTTTCCTATTGAGCATAACAAATCCAATAATCAACACCACAAAGAAAAATAGGGTGATCAAAGCCACCGCCACAAACGTCTCGTCTGTCTCCTCTACATTGGTTTCTATAGTCAGTGCATAAGGAGTATCATTAATCAAGACATGCCGTTTCAGTCCCCGGAAACGATCCTCCTCGTCATCTATATCATATGCATTGGGACGAATCACCTGATAGACACTGTCAGGAAAAGGTGCTTTCGATTCAATTGGAACAATTGACAATCCTGGTTGCAACTCACTCCACAACCGATTCATCAGTTCGATTTCTTCGGAACTGTAGGTGTTCGATTCCAGCTTTTCGATGGTATGTTCCAACGTCAACCAGTTATTTTCGTCCAACTCAGTCAGCCAGATATAGTCAATCACCAGCACATACATGGGAATGCTCACCAGCAAAATGATTAGTGAATAAATGGCAAAACTCCGCAGTGGTTTGTTTAACAGCCTTTTCATATTTCCCATTTATATCCAGACCCGTAAATGGTCTTGATGTAGTCCTGATAGCCAGCTTCTTTTAACTTTTTCTTGAGGTTTTTGACGTGTGCATACACAAAATCATGCGTATCAAACATATCTGCCAAATCACCAGAAAGATGCTCAGCCAAAGCTCCCTTACTTAACACGCGATTTTTATTGCCTACAAAAAACAATAACAACTCATATTCCTTCCTAGTCAAAACCACCCCCTCACCACGTACAGTAACCGTTTTAGCCTGCAGGTCGATCATCACTTCATTTTGCGTAATCGTATTGTGGCTGTCAAATTGCTTTCTACGAATCAGCGACTCCACCCTTGCAGCGAGTTCCGCCTGATGAAATGGTTTGGCCAGATAATCATCCGCTCCCAGCTTCAATCCACTCACTTTATCCTCAATTGAATTTTTGGCCGAAATGATAATGACCCCTTCGTTTTTGTTGAGTTTTTTTAACTCCTGTAAAATGGAAAGTCCATCACCTCCGGGCAGCATCAGATCCAGTAAGATGCAGTCATACTCATAGGCATAAACCTTTTCCATAGCCTGATCATAGTTAGCGACCAACTCACAGTGGTATGCTTCTCGCGACAGGAACAGCTCCATGTCTTTGGCCAATTCTACTTCATCTTCAATGATCAGGATCTTCATAAGGCTCAAAGGAAATGATCAATTTGGAAGAAATTCTGAATTACTCAAAGCACTCTTTGATCAAAACAACTAAGCATTAATTCATACAAGTTAAAGGATTGAGTTGGACTTACACTAATTATTCAAACATACTACAACTAGTGATTTGGGCTCCAAACCGGGTATCTGAGCAGCCCAAAAACCACTATTAGTAGCAATTGATTGTTGGTACATTGGATTAGACCTTTGCGCTGCTATTTAGAATATTTCTAAATAAAGAAAAGGCAATTCGATGACAATACGCTACTTGATTCCATTACTGGTTTTATTCTCATTTACCAGTTCTATCGCTCAAACCGATACTGCCTTCATTTATGGCAAGGTATTAACCAATGATAAAGAAGCAGTACCTGGTGCTTATGTTTTCCTCGAGAATACCGCTATCAAAAGCATTACAAATGACCTGGGAGAATTTCAATTGGAAGCATCTCCGGGTGAATACAATTTAGTTTGTCAGACAATTGGGTATGAAACCAAAATCCAGTCAGTCCATCTAAAATCCGAACAGAAGATCGAAATATCATTTAGTGTAAATGAAAAGGAAGAAGTTTTAAACGATATCGTGATATCAGGCAATGCCATTAAACAAGTACAGGAATCGCCTTACAATGTTGTGGCTTTAGATGCAAAGGATTTACATAATTCCACAATGGACCTTGGAGGAATGCTGAATCGGGCGTCCGGTGTAAAAATTCGTTCCTCAGGAGGAGTGGGTTCTAACCTATCCATCTCTTTGAATGGATTTACTGGAAGTCGTGTGAAGGTCTTCATGAACGGCGTACCCATGGAAGGATTTGGCTCTGCATTTCAGCTAAATAATATTCCGGTATCAGTAGCTAACAGAATAGAAGTTTACAAAGGTGTGGTACCTATAGAATTTGGGTCTGACGCTATAGGTGGAGCCATCAATATTGTAACGAATCAAGAGTCAAATACATTTCTGGATTTATCCTATTCTTTTGGTTCTTTCAACACCCACAAACCGAGTGTAAGCGCTGGATATACTTCAAAAAATGGGTTTTCTGTTCAGTTAAATGCTTTCCTCAATTATTCTGACAACTGCTATAAGGTTCACCTGGATAAGATGCTGGACATTGAAACAGGTTCATATAAAAGAGGGGATTACACGGTAAAGAGGTTCCACGATTCCTACTTCAATAGGACTATCATGACTCAGGTCGGGTTTGTAGAAAAGCCTTGGGCTGATCGGTTCTTTATTGGTTTGACAGCTGGTGAGTTGGATGCTGATATCCAAAATGCTTCCACCATGGAAATCGTCTATGGACAGAGAACACGTTCCGCCAAGACGATCTTACCTTCCATAGAGTACTATAAGAGAGATTTATTCATTGACAATTTAACCTTTAGACTGACAGGCAACTTAAACTTCAATGTCAACCATAATATTGATACTGCCGCGAGATTGTATAATTGGTACGGCGATTATCTTCCTATAAAAACGCGAGGTGAGAGTGGTACCAATACCTTGTCAGAATACACAAACCAGAACTTTTCCTCCACAGCAAATACTTCCTATAGAATAAACAAACATCATTCTATCTCCTTGAATGATGTCATCACAGGATACTCGCGGAAAGTATCAAGTGATGTGCCAGTGGAAGACCTCACGGCGGCAGACACCATGAGACGAGCAGCCATTAAAAATGTATTAGGGCTATCATACGTATACCGCTACAATGAGAATTGGAATGTCAACATCTTCGGAAAACACTACCATCAATATATAGTAGGCCCAATGGATACAGCATCCACTGGTGACCCTAAATATGAAGAGCAAGCTCGATCCTTTCAAACCACCGGATATGGAATAGCTCTGACGCATTTTTTAAATAAGGAAATTCAATTAAAGGCATCGCTAGAGCGTGCTTATCGTTTGCCATCCGGCAGGCAATTGTTTGGAGATGAGCTGCTAACATCAGCTAATACTGATCTTAAGCCTGAGAATTCTACCAATGTAAATATTGGGGGTTCTATCAATCAAGTATTCTCCAGATTTCACACCATCTACATTGACCTGGGTGCCTATTACAGGTTCAACAAAGACTTTATAAGACAGGTCCAGAATGCCCGCTACGGCACCATTAGTAATGTCAATTTTGGTCAGGTAAGAAATATTGGAGTGGATTTGGAAGCGAGGTATTACTATAAAAATACGCTGACTCTGGGTAGTACACTGACTTATATGGATATGCGCAATCGAGAAAAGTTGCGTAGTGCAAATTCTTCAGTCGTAGATGCTACTTATAATAACAGAATGCCAAATATCCCCTACTTCTACGGTAGTACTGATGCGACTTATTACAAGCATAATCTCTTTGGGATTGGTAATGTCCTAAGCATCAATTACACCTTCAATTTTGTTGGGGAATTTTATCTCCTGTGGGAGAGTCAGGGTACGCCAAACACCAAGGCGACATTACCTCGTCAATTGTATCATGATTTAATAATCAATTACTCTCTAAAAAACGGCAAATACAATATCAGCCTGGAAGCTCTCAATTTCACCAACGCCCAGCTATATGATAATTGGAGTATGCAAAAGCCTGGCCGCAGCTTCAACGTCAAAGTGAGATACTATTGGAACAAGACACTTAATAACAATTAAAATTTAGAAACAAAGAAGAACGACAAAATGAAAATAAAAGCACATTTATGGCTAATTCCTTTAACAGTTTTAGGATTAGTGATGATTTCCTGTTCAGAGAACGACAATCAGGATCCGGACCCAGTAGAACCATCAGCACCAAGCAAGTATTTTATAGCAGCAGAGAACAATGACGGCACCTATTTCATAGCAGTAGATAGTTTAACCGGCGGCATTACTACTACTTCTGGAAACGGAATTGAAGACCCTAATAGCTATACCCATTATGCATACAATGGTACTGATGCTGTTTTGGCGATTAGTTATCGTCAGGGAAATCCGGCTGTAGGCAGAATCTTTGGCCTGGATGAATTAGGTCTATTGTCAGAAATTGGCGCTGGATTTCAAATGACAGCTGGGTTTTCATCCTTAGGACCATTTGAAAATTACTTAGTAGCAACAAGACGTACAACCTTTAGTGATGAAACACAAGGTCAAAATTTCTATTTTATTGATCTAGAAAATGATGCAGCTATCTCTGATAAGCAATTGGCAACATATGGTATTCTAGGAGATACCCTGGATTGTCAACTTGTAGGTGTAGTAGACGCAGGAGATGGTACTTTCTTATCCGCTGCCGAGGTTATCGACGGAGATGTGGATGACTGCTACATGCTCAAACTGGATGGTGATGCCAATGTAGTTACCGTTTTAAACGATGATCGAATAGGAAGAGCGCTAGGACAGTTCAGATCAGCACGATACTCGCTAATAGCCAACGATGATGAGGGCAACACGTTTGTTTTCGCTAATCCAATTGGTGGGACTAAAAAAGGTGCTGCATTAAAAATCAATCAGGGTGAAACTGATTTTGATGATAGCTACTACTTCAACATTCAAGATTTAGCTGATGACTTCACCTTTAGAAAAGTTTGGCATCTGACAGGAAAATACTTCTTACTAGAGTTTTACAATGAGTTGGAACCTAGCAGCAATACCCCTGCCACCCAATATGGCATTGTGAATATGGATACCAAATCATTCAACTGGGTTACTGGTATTCCTTCAATAGAAGATATTGACAATGTTGGTTGGCCATACGCCGGAGATGATCTGGTTTACCTCCCAATAACAACTGTAGACTCTAACCCTGTAGTGTATGTGGTAGATCCTGAAACGGCAAGTGCCTATGCAGGTGTGGAGATCGAATCGGCGACAGGTATTGGAGGATTGGCCAAACTTACTTACTAAAAGAAAAATCACTTATGAAAACTTTACTATTGGCTGTTTTTGCATCCGTCGTTTTAATTACGTGCGATGCAAAAACTGAACAAAAACAAAACGAATCTGTAGCTGAAAGTCAACTAGATAGTCGGGACTTTTGGAAGGATAAGCCAGACATGGCCACAGTCAAAGCCGAACTGGATAAAGGATTTGATTTCACTGAAGTAAACGGGATGTCTGATCCCGTTGCTCTTTCAATAGTCAATGATGCCGACCATGAAATCATTAAGCTATTGATCGATCAGCCTGGAGTGGATCTCACACACTTGACAGCAGAAAATAGAATTTATTTGCACTGGGCAGCCAATAAAAGCAATCACATCATTGCTGATTATTTGTTGGAAAAAGGGTCGGATATTAACTTTTTGGACGCCAATGGGCATACGGCATTCACATTTGCAGGATTTCAGGGAAACTTAACGACAGATCTGATAGACGTATTCGTAAAGCATGGTGTGGACCTACAGAAAAAGTATCCTGAGAAGAATGGGGCAAACATTCTGTTAATTTCTATTCCCTATGACAAGGACCTAACAGTTACAGATTACCTGGTATCTAAAGGGGTGTCTATTAAATCTGTAGATGACGAAGGGTATACCGCATTTCATCATGCTGCCAAAATCGGTCATGTAGACATGATGAAGAAACTGGTAGAAAGAGGAGTAGACTATGATGATCAAGCGCTAATCGTTGCGTCCCAGGGAACTTACCGAACTGCCAATACTATTCAGGTTTATCAATTCCTGGTTGAAGAGTTAGGGCTAAATGCGCAGGTGGTATCACCCAAAGGTCAGAATGTATTGCATGGGGTAAGTAAAAAGAATGGCCAGGAAGATATCATCTCGTATTTCCTGGAAAAAGGTGTGGACATCAATCTCACCGACGAAGCTGGGAATACCCCATTTATCAACGCTAGTTCAAAAGGGATAGAAACGGTCAAACTAATGAAACCTTACTTAAAGAAAGGTTCAATTAACAGGATCAATAGCGATGGTCAAACAGCTTTAATGCTTGCTGCCGGCAATGGGGACTCCCAGACTGTTTCGCTACTCATAGATTTGGGTGCAGATGTAACTATTAAAGATGAAAATGGAAACGACGCTGGATATTACCTGGTGGCCAACTATCGCGCTCCGGGCAGTAGAAGAGGTCCTGCAAAGGGAGCAAAAGATCCGTTCCCAGATAAGCTGAAGGCGCTGATACAAGCAGGCTATGACCCTAACGCTACTCAGGAGAATGGCAAAACCCTGTTGCATCTGGCTGCTGAAAGCGACAATTTGAATTTAGTAGAAGCTGTTGTTTCGTCCGGAACAGCAATCAACAAAGTAGATGAAGACGGGACTACACCACTGCAGATAGCAGCTATGAAAGCCACAGATGACCAGGTACTGAAGTTTTTGGTAGAAAAAGGTGCAGATAAGTCTGTGGAAACTGGATTTGGTGAAACCGCCTATGACCTGGCAGCCGAAAATGAGACTTTGATGAAGGCTGGAATTGACATTCAATTCTTGAAGTAAACCTTATGAAAATATTCAAATCAATACTGGTAGTGGTAGTAGCACTTGCATTAGCAGGTTTTACCTCGCACGGCACAAAAGAAGAAACATCACTCAAATGCCTGGTTCAGCTGATTAACTACCAGGGAGAAGGCGCTTACATGGTGGTTTCACTTATCAACCCTGACGGGAAATATGAAAAAACGCTGTATGTATTGGGAGAGGATGAAGAATGGTACCATGACCTCACCCAATGGTTTGCTTTTTTTGAAACCGGCAAGGAAAAGATTGATGCCATTAGTGGCGCTACAATAGCAGGTGGTGAGCGTACAGTCTGTGTTCTGGGTTTTGACAAGACCAAATTGGATGCCGGATACAAGCTGCGTTTCGAAACAGCTGTAGAAAATCAAAAGTACTATACAGAAGATGTTCAGATCGACCTTACTTCGGCCAACCTAACAGGCAAATTTGAGGGATCCGGATACATCAGATATATACGTCTGATACCTAATTAATCATCATCCTTTTCATATAATTGTTTCAATTTGGAGATATAGCCGCTTAATTCTGGCTATATCTTCTTTTGTTTTCATCATACCGACCACTTTAAATCAAGCCGGATCGATTCAATTTCCCCTTTCAGAAGAGTGAAACGTTGAGTTGCATTGTTATTAATCCTCAAAGGTCGATCGTTACGTTTGGTTTCATCCAAAGGACCTATTCCGAACAATCAATTACCATTCTGACATTCAAGAGAGATCTAAACTAAATGCGCGTGTATAGCTCTTAGATGCAAGAAAAGGATTAATAGAGCATCTCAAACAATCCGGAAAGCTGCATGCTAAGCAGGTGGCTCCACACGATACCATCATTCCTTCTTTGTGAGATTGAGTTAGATTCAACACACTTCTGTCGATCATAGGGTTAATTACGTCGTTCAAAGAATTTTTTACCAACTCTCATTCACCAATCCTTTCTTTGATCGATCAATTAAACAATGCGTGAATTGTGCTTAATAACTCTAATCGCCCCTACCACTCCGGTGACCATTTAGCCTTATGAATTCGTCTCTAAACTCTGAAATAACCAGGCATCTTCCTACAGGAAATCTATCCATACCTCACCTCTGATGTGGATAACCCTTACCAATTGAACCCGGACATTAGTCAAGATGATGTTGAACCCAGGACTTGTTTAAAAAGAAACTGCAGGACACAGAATTCAACAAATGAGCAGAAGAATAAAAAATAAATTGGTACTGTCTAATGAGATCACTCTGTCGAAGCTAAACGGTGCAGAATCAATAATGGTACACGTGCATGGCGCCCATAGTGATGAAGACTCCATTGTTTTTTTTCAAAATGAAAATCTATTATACACGGGTAATATTTTCCAGCTAAGTAGAAAAAGCAACATCTATGGCCTCTTGAAAGCGATAGGATACATTATATCCATGTCTGATGACAACACTAGAATACTTCCTGGTTATGGTAGAATCATAGACAAGAGTAAACTCAACATATTCTATGACTATTTGAAATCCATAAAAGATCAGATTCAGGAAAGAAAACAACATGGCTTAAGCATAGAAGATTTGATCAAACTAAACCTTCTCAATCAGTTCAGACCTGAATACTTGCTTTTTAATCTTACTGACCATGAGCTAATAGCTTATATCTACAACAGTATGTAAAGCCTACAATCTGCCATTTTCATTACTAAAACATTATCTCCAAACAATCAAGCCTCCTCGCTCCGGCCAACTCCACTTCATCTTCTACTATTAAGATCTTCATAAGGCAGGATGGAAATGATCAATTTGGAAGAAATTCTGAATTACTCAAATCCCTAACCTTTAATCTGGCAGCGCAAAGGCTACATAATATTTTCCTTCTGGTGTCCCGAGTTTAGTACCACCGCAGGCGAGAACGATGTACTGCTTTCCGCTAACCATATAAGTGGCTGGCGTGGCAAAAGATGCTGCGGGAAGATTGGTCTCCCATAGCAGTTCTCCATTGGATGTATCGAAGACTCTGAAATACCCATCTTTAGTTGCTGCGATGAACAATAACCCACTAGCAGTCACAACAGGTCCACCGTAGTTTTCTACCCCTGTGTTGTTGATACCTTTTTCCTCCAATGCTGGTTCATGTCCCAATGGAATTTGCCAAACATACTCTCCTGTATTCAAATCAATGGCACTCAAAGTTCCCCATGGAGGACCAATGGCAGGCAATCCATTCTGATCCAGAAACTTGTTGTACCCCTCACTTCGGTATGGCAACCAGGTCTGTTTGGAAGTTTCCGACTGACCTACTTCCTGCTTTTCATCTCCAAACAAGTAAGCGACAAGCGCCTGAACATCACTATTGGATAAGGTGGTAAATCCGGGCATCATCCCTTTCCCGTTTTTGATGATCTCATGGACGAACTGCTTATCCCGTCGCTCTTCAATATTTATCAACGATGGATAATTAGAGACAGCATTCCCTTTCCTATCCGCTCCATGGCAGCCAATACAATAGGAAGTATACAGTTTTTGCCCTGGAGAGAGATCAGACAACTCCTCCTCTTTAGGCGCCTGTATCATTCGGTGGATCCAGGCCATCTCATTAGCATTTACATACAATATCCCCCCTTGTGGATCAGCCGCAGCTCCGCCCCACTCTGCTCCGCCATCATATCCAGGCAACAGCACTGCGCCATTTAGACTGCCCGGCGCATAGATTTCAGTATCATACTGCTCGAACTCCGCCATTAACTCTTCCCGATTGGAAGCATAAGGACTGATATCTTCCTTGGTGAGATCGCTAGACTGTCTGGCAAATGGAGCAGGCTTGGTGGGGAAAGGCTGTGTAGGCCACAATTCTTCACCCTCCAAAGTAGACTGAGCTACTGGCATTTCTTCTATCGGAAAAATAGGTTCACCAGTGATTCTATCAAACACAAACACATATCCTTGCTTGGTTACCTGAGCCACCACTTCCAATTGCTTTCCGTCTCTGGTAATCGTCATTAAATTGGGTGGCGCTGGTAAGTCCCTATCCCAGATATCATGATGAGTGGTTTGAAAATGCCATAGTCTCTTCCCGGTTCGGGCATCCAGCGCAAGTAAGCAATTGGCATACAAGTTCTCACCTTTGCGATTTCCTCCATAAAAATCATACGCTGTAGAGCCTGTTGGAACGAACAAGATCCCGTTCTTCTCATCTACAGCCATTCCAGCCCAATTATTGGCACCACCTACATATTCATTTTGATAGGCATCTACAGGGAATGTCTCATACCCGTCTTCCCCAGGATAGGGAATCGTATGAAAAGTCCACTCCAACTCACCCGTTCGGACGTTGAACGCTCTGATGTCTCCCGGTGCTGCATCAGCTCCTTCCGACACCCGGACTGGCATAATAATTAAGTCTTCGAATATCGTTCCGGGCGTATTAGAGATTACAAACTTATTCTGCGCTATTTCCGGCAAACCCTTATGAAGATCAAGTTGACCATTATTTCCAAATTCTTGAATGGGCTCACCAGTTTTAGCATCCAGACACCACAGCGCTGAACCAATGGTATAGAAAATGCGCTGATCATCGCCATCGCTCCAGTAACTCACACCCCTACTGGTACTGGCCCAATGTCTGAGTGTATCTCCGAACAGCCAGAGCTCCTGGCCTGTAGCAGCATCCAGAGCAAATGCCTGCAGTGTTGGGGTGACTCCATACAGCACACCATCAATGACCAATGAATTGATCTGCATCTGGCCAGCACTGGGAGTTTCATACGTCCAGACTATTTCGAGCTGGTCCACATTGTCAGCAGTAATCTGAGTAAGCTCCGAGTAGTGATTACGATCCGAGCCTCCGAGATAGGAAGGCCAATTTTCTTGACGGGAGTCTGTGACTTCTGAAACCTGACTACATGCCAGCATCAATATAAAGGCACAAAAATTAATATGCTTCATCATTTGGATAGGTTTGAAATACAAGTTAATCAATTGAAGATGAGTTATTTAATCAGGAACTTTTCCACTAAATAACACCTTTACTGATCATTGAAAATTGATTGGATAGTGGGCTTTTTGCTACATTGACGATCAGTATTCTAGTAACTTTCCATTGTTAATTCCACCTCATACATGTTTAGACATCAAGGTAAAAACAGGACCTTAAGGCATAATTTCAACATCGCCATATTATTGTCTTTGGTGGCAGGAATCGTCAACATCACAGGTTTTTTATCCATTCAAGAGCTAACCACCAATGTCACAGGTCATTTCGCTCAATTTATAAATGATTTGGCTCATTATGAATTTTGGGGAGGCCTGGTCTATTTCGCTTATATTTTCTTTTTCTTAATTGGCTCGTTCAGTGGCGGCATTCTTACGGAGTATTTCAAACGAAAAGGTTGGCGCAATGTCCTTACCATTCCTGTGCTGATAGAAGTAGCGCTCCTCGCGAGCATTCCACTATTGGATTATGCCAATCTGCTATCCACAAAGGATGTAAGGGCGTTCATACTCCTGTTTGCCATGGGGCTCCAAAATGCTTATGTCACTCGCATCTCCAATGCCGTAGTACGTACTACCCATTTAACAGGTCTGTTTACAGATTTGGGGATAGAATTGTCGCAATTGATCTATTCAAAATCCAACCCAAACCACACCAATACGGTCATCATGATCAAAATACGAATTCTTATCATTTCCTTCTTTTTTACAGGTGGTTTTATTGGGGGATTCCTGTTTTCGAAAATGGAACTGGGTCTACCAACATTGTATGTAGCCTCCCTCCTTCTCTTACTAGGGCTGTTTTATGACTACTGGCATTTTAGGATAATCAAGGTGAGGAGAAAATACAAATTATAGCATACTTGTTCGAAACCCTGGTGATCAGGATTTGTAATCGAGTATTTATCAAATAGCCATTATATACTGGATTATAAATTCAGAGACACTACCATTTGGATGGCAAATCTGAAGGAGCAAGTGACCTTAGGCTTGCAACCTATTGATAATAGAATTATTAAAAATAAATAGTGGTTTTGATTGGTGCGACTCATTCTATTGGGATGGATGTTATTTCAATATACAGCTTCCACCTCAAAAAAAGCAGAGGATTGAGCCCAACCACTCAACCCTCCTATTAATCAAACTAACCGTATTAAGTAGTCAGCAACCAAACTATCCAAGAACAGCAACCAGGAGGAGTTGAAAAAATAATTCTTTGCTCGCTCCTGGGAAAAACATACTTGTACTCTTAATCATGGGAGGACAACCTCCCAGCCCAGCAGATGACACGAAGCTTTACCTTCTTCGTGTCACCCGAACACCCTGGATAAACATTTCTCCGCAAAAGAATCCTCGCACTCAACATTTGGAGAATATCCCTTGAAAGGAACGAAATGCACAATATCCATTTTAATTGCCATGGGTGTGATATCAAAACTGCTAGTATGACCTATTCTGGACTGAAAATCTTTATATATGTATATCTCTGATATCTTATTTCCTTCTAAAAAAACCTTAAAGGCCGCTTGAGCAGTGCCATAAAAAGGCTCTATACGGATACTATCTACCCTCGATCCTGCCTCCTTTTTGATCACCTCTATCGCCTCTACAAATGATTTAGGCACTACAGACTTGAAAATTTGACTCCTGGAAACAAAGAGCAAATCAGAAGTAGAAAGATCTAAGCGAAACCCAAAGCACAAAACCAAATCGAGCGGTCCATCCGTCTGATCACTCAAAACAGCTTGCACCAGGCTGATGGAGTGTCCAGAAAAATCACATGGGAGCAATACTCGCTTATTCATCAATCGTCTATCCTAAATATCCATCCAAAAATTGCTCTTGACTAGTTATAGATGGGTTAAAACCACATTAAGATGACATTAAAATTATTCGTATGGATTTTTTGTGATTGGCAGGAGAATTTTCACGGTCGTTCCCTCGTCTTTTACAGAACTCACCATCAACTCACCATTATGTATTCGTAGTATGTTTTTGGCCAACGACAGACCTATTCCATACCCCTCAAATCGCTGGGCATTGCTTGCTCGATAATACGGGTCAAAGATGTAATTCATTTCCCCTTGAGGAATCCCTATCCCCGAATCCTTAATGAATATGATAATGTGCTCAGCATCCGAATCAAGTGCCACCATCACCGGATTATTATTGGAATACTTACATCCATTGATGATCAGGTTGCAAAGTGCCAGTTTGAGTAACTGCTGGTTACCATTAACTTTTAACCTTTCTGGCTGCTCTGGCAATAAGCTAAAATCCAGATTGATCTTAGCCTTATTGTTGATACTATCTACTGTTTCCTTCGCATCCAAAACCAGCTGATCCATTCTCACAATCTCTTTGGTAAACTTTTTACCATCATAACCCGTCTGTGCCAAAAGGAGAAGTGCCCTGGTTTTTTGCTCCAGCTTTTCTGCTTCGCTTAAAATAATCTTGATCGTATCTACATACTCAGACCGCTCACGATCTTTGGTCAATGCCAAATCTGCCTCACCTATGATGGCGGTCAGTGGAGTATTTAGTTCATGCGAAGCATTACTAATGAAATTTTTCTGTGTCTCAAATGATGTCTCCAGTCGATCCAGCATATCATTAAATGTCTCGGTAAGTCGAGTCAGTGAATCATTCTGATCAGGGACTTTTAGTCGAAGGTGAAGGTTTTCAGACCCTATCTTCTTCACCTCTTTGATGATGTTATTGATTGGGTGAACGAGTGTTCGGGAGAAAACAAGTGAGATCAAAGTAACCAAAACTAGCGTATAAGCAAGTGAGGTAAACAATAGATTCCGCAAATAAGCCACATGGTGCGAACTGAAGTAATTCTCAGCAGAGATGATCACTACATATTCTTCACTGGACGTAGATTTATATCGGATGCCTGAGAAGAAAATATTCTGATTGTTATCACTTGCTGCTTCCAACTGGATCACATTCTCCACCAATTCTTTGCTGATGGCTTCAGGAATGGTATCAATCGGCTGATTATTTTCTATGCGAATAAAGTATTCTTTCTGATGGGGTAATTTTTCTAAATAATCCTGACGCAATTCCTTGATAATGGTCACGTCATTGGGATGTTCCAGAGTAATCTTGGCTGCTGTAATGGCACGGATTTCTAATCGTTTATAAAAATCTGTATAGGAATAACTAGAGATGGAATAGTATATAAACCCACTAAACAGGAGCGTATAGATCAGGAAAATGGTGATCAGCGCATAGATAATTTTGTTATGAATCTTCATCTGCTCTTAAGACATATCCCATACCAATAACTGTGTGAATTATCCGCTTTTTATTCACTCGTTCAATCTTTTTTCGCAGGTAGTTAACATAGACATCCACGACATTGGTACCTAAATCGAACGTAATTCCCCAAACCTCATCTAGCATGGATGTTCTTGAAAGCACTTTTTTGGGATTCTTCATAAACATCAACAACAAGCGATACTCTGTAGACGTGAGAGAAATGGACTCATCGGCTCTCGTTACCTTTTTGGTATGATCATCAAGAGTTAAATCATCAAATGTATATTGATGCGTATTGGTAACGACTGTCTCTTGATTTTCCGCTCTTCTCAAAAGAGATCGTATTCGTGCCAACAGCTCTATGAATTTAAACGGCTTAGTGAGGTAGTCATCAGCACCGGTTTCTAACCCCAATACAACATTTTCTGCACTACCGAGGGCTGTCAAAAACAAAATAGGAATTCGGGTATCACTCTTACGAATCTCCCGGCACACTTCTAGTCCATTAATGTCAGGCAGCATGATATCCAGTATGATCAAGTCAAACTTAGCCTGACTGCTTAAATCAATACCCTGCTGACCTGTCATCCCAACTGTCACGTCAAAATCATTCTCTTTAAGTCCCTTGTTGACCATGGAGCAAACACTGGGATCATCCTCAATTAGCAGTATTTTCATGCACTAGATTTTGAGACAAAGTAATTGGAAAAATACTCATTCTGACTGTGGGTGAATTAGAAAGGGATTAGAATTATTTAAATAATAAAATGAGTACAATAGCCCAAGACTTGGAATCATTGAAGAAAAATAACATTCCAAGTTAGCTATTCATTATTATTGTGACCTACAATTGCTATTACATAAGAAGTAAAAATCAAATGAAAAAAATAGTACTATCTAAAGAGGCACCAGCTCCTATCGGACCATATAGTCAGGCAGTCATTCACGGAAATACGCTGTATGTATCTGGACAAATTGCGATAGAGCAATCAACGGGCAATATGATCACAGATAACATAGAAGCTGAAACGGATCAGGTAATGAAGAACCTGGGATTCATACTGAAAGAAGCTGGAGCTGATTATAATCAGATCATCAAGTGCAGCATTTTCGTGAGCGACATGGGCAACTTTGCGAAAATCAACGAGGTGTACGGAAAATACTTCCCAGAAAATCCTCCTGCAAGAGAAACTGTTGAGGTGTCATGCCTGCCAAAAAATGTGAATGTGGAAATTAGCTGTATCGCATATATCTAATGGAATGGCTACCAAATAGCCAACAAACATTTGTTTCAGAGCTTTCGAAACGTGATGTGCTGGTTAAACTGCACAACTACACTCAGGAAGTCAACTCTGAATTTGTAACAGAAAAGCCGTTGTTCAATGGAAAAGTTGGATCAGACGGCTTTCGTGTTTCCTCTATTATTCAGACTCCACAAAATGCTTTACCTCTCATCATTGGCAATGTAGAATCGACCAAAAGAGGATCTATTATTTTCCTTAAACTAAAGCTTTTTCCCGCTGCTATTCTTTATCTGAAAGCCAGTTCACTCTTGTCGATTCTTTTAGGATTCACCTTTCTATTTCTGTCTAAATGGTACCCGGCTGGATGCATCAGTCTTTCATTTGGTCTATTAAACTATCTGGTACTCACCCTCTCCTTTCACCGAAAGTGTAAAGAATGCATTCAATCTTTAAAGAATCTGCTGGAAGGCAATCATTAACAGCCAAAGACTTCTGATAAGTATCGGCTATTTGATAGTTTTGCAGTCCTTAAAAATTACCCTATTCATATGGATCAAGTAAGAGTACGATTTGCACCAAGTCCAACGGGTGCGTTGCACATCGGAGGAGTGAGAACAGCTCTATTCAATTACCTATTTGCTAAAAAACACAATGGCACGTTCATTCTTCGCATTGAAGATACTGATCAAACGCGATTTGTGGAAGGCGCTGAAGAATACATCAAATCTTCTTTGGAATGGTGCGGTATTGAACCTGAAGAGAGTCCATGGAATGGTGGTGAATATGGTCCATATCGCCAATCTGAGCGAAAAGAAATCTATCAACAATACGTTCAGAAACTATTGGATGACGGGAATGCCTATTATGCTTTTGATACTCCTGAAGAGCTAGATGCCATGCGTGAGCGTCTAAAGGAAGCAGGAGTTGCCACCCCGCAATACAATGCAGCGGCTAGAATGACAATGAAAAACTCATTGACATTATCTGCTGATGAGGTGAAAGCAAAAATGGATGCTGGTGAACCTTATGTCATTCGGTTCAAAATTGATCCAAAAGAAGAGGTTCGCCTTAATGACATCATTAGAGGTTGGGTACATGTACACGGGTCTACACTAGACGATAAAGTGCTAATGAAGTCTGATGGACTTCCTACCTATCACCTGGCCAACATTGTAGATGATCATTTGATGAAGATCACTCACGTCATCCGTGGGGAAGAGTGGTTGCCTTCAGCTCCTCTACACGTTCTTTTATATAAGTATTTAGGTTTTGAAGAAACCATGCCTAAGTTCGCTCACTTGCCGCTAATCCTCAAGCCCGATGGTAATGGAAAACTTAGCAAAAGAGCTGCTGACAAAGCCGGTTTCCCGATCTTTCCATTAAACTGGAATGATCCAGAAACTGGAGACCTCTCTGAAGGATTCAAAGAAGCTGGCTATTTACCAGATGCTTTGATCAACTTCCTTTCATTCCTTGGATGGAATCCGGGTACGGAGCAAGAAATATTTAGCAAAGAAGAATTGGTTGAAGCATTTAGCCTGGAGAAGGTAAATAAGGCAGGTACCAAATTTGATATTGATAAAATCAAGTGGTTCAACCAGCAATACTTGAAAAACAAGGATGCTTCAGAGTTTGCTGCCAATATTCAATCAGATCTAAAAGCTCAATTTGGCATTGAGTGTAGTGATGAAGATGCTGCTGCTATTTTTCATCTACTGAAAGAGCGTGTTACTTTCCCTCAGGAAATAGCACCAAATGCACTGTATCTATTCCAGAACCCTACGGAATATGATGAAAAAGTGGCCAGTAAGAAATGGGATAAAGAAGCTGAAAAAGCAGTTACACTTTATGCCGATGCGCTTAACGCAAAAGATACCATCTCTCCTGAAGAGGCAAAAGAACTATTTTTTGGACTCATGGAAGAGAATGGCATTAAGGCTGGCAAAAACATGCAAGCACTTCGTATGACCATCACTGGAGCAGGTTCAGGGCCGGATTTGATGGAAATAATTTCCATTATGGGCGGAAAAGCAGTACATGATCGAATCAAATACTCCATAAATCAGTTAAAGTAGGTAGAACCTATGACTGATTCATATGAGTAAGAAAAACGAAGAGCCAGAGAAAAAGCCAAAAGTCAATAAAGAACTCGAAGGGTTTGATGTAAGTATTGACTCATTTGGTGAGTTGAAGTCCACGATAGACATTGATAAGATCAATCAATTTCTGAACAATAATGTGGATGATAAAAAACTGAGAGATCGCGAAGACCTGGACGATCTTAAAAAAGGAACACAAGACGAAGAATAAAAGAGCCGGCAGATGCCGGCTCTTAATCTATCTGTCAACCAATGTGGCGACAAACGCCCTAATCTTAAGACTTCCTTGCGTCTCTTATTTTCTTCACACCATAGAGTCCTCCAGCAACTAACAGTGCCGAAAGTCCTCCGTCAATAGGTGTGGCTGGTGGAGCCGACGGTTGCGCCATAGCAAATGGCACAACAAATAACATCAAGACAGGAACAAGGATATAAGCTTTTTGAATCGTTTTCATGATCGTATCGTTTGGCGGTTTATTTAATGATGATTTTTCGAGATTGATCTCCTGCAGAAACAACATAGACACCTTTGGAGTATGAGTTCATATCGATGATATCAGATCCTTTTGTCTTCGTTTTTAAAACCACCTGACCATCTAAAGCACAGACTAAAACATCCACTTCTGCATTGTCTTTCATTTGAATATGGAGGAAGTTATCCGCTGCATAAATCTGATTGAAATCCAATTCTTCCTTCAATACTCTTGAAGAACTAAAGATTTCAAATCGATCTTTATCCACTCCTTTTGAAGTGTAAAACTCATAGGATCCTGAAGACAAATCATGATAGACACCCATCTTTCTATCATACAATGATAATTGTCTGGATGAGTTCAGCTCTACCATATCAAAAGCATATTCACCAGCCTCCTTGATATCGATAGCTAAATCAATTGGTTTGTCATATGTTTCTGGAACTCCTTGAATAGCCAGCTGTTTGTTTTCAAGCGGCATATACAATTGAGAAGCTTCATTACCAATTAGTTTTCTAGAATCATATTTGTAATCATATCCAGGATCTGCGTCATTCACCCATCCGATAAGGATTTCGCTTCTTACCTCATCCTTATCAACCAGAGCGATTTTAGCAGTTTCATGTGCTTCTTTGTCAGATCGAAAATAATTGGCATCTGCATTATTGCCATTCGCTTTCATGGCATTGGTGAAGGTAAGGGTAGTACTAGCAGGAACACTCTCTACAAAGAAACCTTGTGCGACTCCAATGTATCCATTGAAGTCTCCACTTCTTCCAGAACCACCCGATACACTACCCAGTGCATTTACTGTAATAAAGTCACTCTGGTTTTTTGGACCAGGCCCACTACCATCATCCCATATATAGATGGTACTGGTAATATCTCCAGAACCACCTGGTCCTTCTGCTAACATCAAAGCTTCATAACTAATAGCGGTCGGGTAAGGGTTGGAAACTAAATTATAACCAAAGCCCTCTCCTGAATTACTAATAGTGGTACTAACATTACCAATACCTGGATATTGGCCTACAAACTCCAACACGTCATTATTGGCAATGGTATAACCCACCCCGGATTGCATGTATGTGAGACTATTAGCATCCAAGTAAGTATTATTACTCTGAATGTATCGATACTTATAATCACCTGTTATGGTGGTATAGTCATACGCATTAAATGGAGAACCAATGAAACTATATTTTCCATCTCCAATACCACCGGAGGTGTTTCTTCTTACAGTAAGACTAGCACCATCGTAAGGCAAGTACAAATTTTGTGAATTAAGAGATGAACCAGACTCAAGGATGATGTCTCCGTATGACTTAAGATAGAAGTTATGTTGGAGAGAGCCATTATTTTCTATGCTAAGTGTTACACCAGGATGAAGGTAGACTTCTCTAAATTCCAAAACTTCACCTTCAGAAAAAGGATAATCGCCTTTAAAAGCTACATTATCGGTACTCACAGGCGTGCCATCTACCCACTGACTTCCATCCCAGTAATTAAATTCTGTATAAAACGGCCAGGAAGATGTAGAATTAAAAGCAGATGCGGTTTTGCCTGGATCAGTTTCTGAACCAATCGCCAACGATGAGATAGTGACAAAGTAGTAATTCACGTCAAACTCCAGATCATCCGTTGGATCTATAACTAACTGGTTACCATTTTGAATTGAAATACGGTCACTTGTGCCTTCAAAGGACTCTACAGTAGTGATGGGTGAACCATACTTTTTTATTTCGATCAGGTTTCCTGACACATCAGTATTCAAAGCAATATTCTGATCAAAAGTAAGCACCAAATTACTACCAATAGACACCTGCTTTTCGCCTTTTTCCGGACTATAAGTGATTACTTCAGGGCCATTCCAGCTCACATCAAATGACAGGTCTGAGTCAGAAGTAACCCCTGCAAATGAGTTACCTGCCAAATCTGAAACAGCAGAAGGATCAATCAAGATATGGTAGCTCTCTCCATTGGTCACATATTTATATTCAAAACTAATACTGCTACTTGTAATAGCTGAAACAGACGGGCTTAGATTGATAGCAAAACTATTGAGTTCCCTTACAATTTTGAACATGTTGGTAGCCGTATTAAAATTCACGTCTTCACTAAAAGTAAGGGTAAAGTTGAGTGTATTATTGTCATAACTTCCACCTTCTATCGCTCCAGCAGAGGTTAATGTTGGTGCGGTGACATCCGTTTCCGCTTCGGTCGTAAAATTTAAAACCCCTGATCCATTGTAATTAGGTAAGGCGTTACCTGAAAGGTCGACAATTGCCGCTTTCCCCAACATAAAATACCTCACCCAATAGCCTGTATTATATTTCAATGTGGGTATATTATTGAGTGTTACTTGATCACCATCAATCACAATGTCAGTGCTAAAATTAAACCTCTTGACAAAAGCAACACTAGTCCCAGCACTAGTCCCCTCATGAAGCTCAATAAACTGATCAACACCGGCTGTGCCGGGATCATCCCCCAGCTTTACCTCTTCAGACATATGCCAGACAAAAGAACCTAAGTCGACACTAATTCCTGAAGCTCCATCAACTGGAGAGGTCGAAGAAACGGCAGGTGGAGTTTCATCCAAAACACTCATAACCTCATAAGATGCCACAATGATACCCTCACCCATTTCATACCCATCAGAAATATCATCATCAAAGTTGGTAACAGTGATATCATGAATTGCCCACGTATAATTATCCGTCGCATACTCTGCAGCGCGTAGTGTCTCTATTTCTGATTGAGAGCCGGTGATATGTGGCGGAGTAACCTCAAATGTTATTTCGTTGGCGCTAGTCAGTTTCAAAAACCTTAGTTCTCCATCAGACCTTGTGACAATCAGGTCATCACTGACATTGATGCTGAATTCATGGTTGTAGCTAAAATTTCTATTCCACTGCTCCACCCTGGAAGAGTTATACTTGATCAGGTTAGTAGCAACATTAAGGTAAAGGTTTCCAGAACCGTCCAACTGGATATCATTTGGGTTTTGTGCCAAGGTGCTGGTAATAATCCCTTGATAGACCTTAGAAGAATTGTAATAAGCGATATAAACATCGGAACTGTTTGAAGAATTGATCGTAGTACTTCCTCCATCAAAACTGGCATTTTGCTCGTAGTACCCTGCAATAATGATATTGCCTGAGCCATCCACAGCTATGGCTTTTCCGCCATTGTCTTGATCTGCAGCATATGTACTTTCTGCACTTACTATTGGATAACCCTGATCTACTCTGGTTCCTGAGCTATTAAATTTGGTAAAATACGTTTGCCGTTGACTTATGTTTGCCACCGTAAAATCATTCATCTTATTGGTAAACTCCCCTGTGATATAGACATTACCACTATCATCTACTGTAATCCCTTCACCCGTGCTAGATGCGCTTAATGCTTGCTCCAGGTTGTGTGCATCGAAAATAAGTGCACCGTTCGTACTAAACCCTTTGACAAAAGCTCTGGAATAATAGCCGTTTGCCACTATGGATCCCGTCACCTGGTCTCCCATACCAATTCCATCAGCGATTCCACGTATATCCCCAACCAGATAAATGTTACCCGAAGCGTCTAATGCTAAATCTCTAAAAAACAACAAGGGGTCATGCTCTGTTGACTGATAGACTGCAGGCCCTCTCGTCCACATCACTCTTAACCAAGATAGTGAACCGTCTGAGTTGTATTTTGCAATAAATGCGTCCAAGTATGAATCTGCGGTTTTCCAATCAAATGGATCATTTCCATTAATCACTGATTCGCTCGGATCAAAATCTGGGTCTCCTGAAAACCTCCCAATAACAAACGTATTACCTGAATCATCAATGACAGCATCGGTTGGGATTAGTCGGTTATCGTTGAGTATAGAAATGGAAGTAAACTCAGGAGTCTGAGCACCAGCATCGAGAACAAATACGATTATTCCAAATAATAAAATGACGGTGAAAAGTGTTTTCATAGTTTCTAAATTGATTGACAATCAAAGTTTGAAACCATACATCTCACATTCAATCAGGAATATCCCCCAGGGGTCTACGGAATTTTACGGATATCTCTGTATTCTATCTGGAAAAGCTTGCACTATGCGGTGATTAGCCCTTGCTTTATGGCAATTCTAACCATCTCTACAATACTCTTGGCTTCCATCTTTTTCATCAGATTGTTCTTATGAGTTTCCACTGTCCTCGGACTCATATCAAGCTGAGCGCCAATTTCTTTGTACGTAAAACCATCAGCAAAACCACGAAGCACTTCAATCTCCCTAGGGGTATATTTGAGTACATCATTCAACATGACATTGGAGAAAGCAGACGAAATGTATTGACGTCCAGAGACCACTTCATCCAAAGCTTTGAAATACTCCTGAGTATCCATATCCTTTGTTAAAAATGCGACAGCACCAGAAGACTTGGCTCTCTCCATATCCACTGAATTGGGATCACTGGTTAGCAAAATATAAGAAGCAGGAACAAGTTCATTTAATTCTTTAATCAATAACGCACCATTAGCGTCAGGGAGCTTTAGATCTACAAATACGATGTCCGGATTGAGTCTTGTAATATACTTAGTAGCCTCCTCAGCTGATGCAGCTTCTCCTACTACTTGAAATTCCGTTTTGGCCAATAACATGGCCTTGATACCATCACGCACAATTTTGTGATCGTCTATTAGAAAAAGCTTATAGGGCATAGATTAGGCAGCTTTAGGAAAACTTATCCTAAAGATAGTTCCTTCATTTCTTTTCGAGGAAACTTCTATTGATCCATTCATTCGCTGCACCAACTCCTTACAAAGCATCAAACCTAAACCTGTACCTTTCTCTGACGAATTTTGAATGTCATGTGCTACCAGGTTTCCGCTAAGCAATTTATCAACTTGTTCCTGATCCATCCCCACACCCTGATCCTTCACCTCGATCACTCCACAATTATCTTCACCGCTAATTAAGACATCAATCCTTTTCTGAACATCAGAATATTTCAAGGCGTTACTAATAAGATTGCGAACGATAATTTCTAAAAAGGCTCTATCAGCTTCAATCTTCAGGGACTCTTCTTGCTGTATGTGAATCTCTGTTTCTTTCAATTGAGCTACTGAAAGCAATTGACTTTTTACTCCATCAATAATCTCAACAGGGTTTAATGATTCCGGGTCATATTGCAACTGATCAGTCTGCGCCAATGCCCATTTCAACAGGTTATCCATCATATCACGCACATTTGCTGAACTTTCTCGCAAAGTGATCAGGAAGTCTTTCAATTGATCCTTTTCTAGGTTATCCCAGTTTTCAGTCAAGCTTTTAGTGATTAAGTGAAAACTAGACAGAGGACTTTTCAGGTCATGAGAAATGATAGAAAACAAACGATTCTTCGTTTGATTTAGGCTTGCAAGTTGCTGATTGACCATTTCAAGACTTTTATTTGACTTAACCTTAGCTCGATATAAAAGAACAATCACGGCGATTATTATAGATAGCAGAGTTAAACCTATCAATAAATACAATTGCTGACGTTCTGCCTGCTGAGCTTTTAGCTCTTGTAGTTGCCTTTCGGATTCCAGTTCAGAGATTCTTAAATCCTTTAACTCTGTTTCGAATGACACTCGTAGTTCACTTAATTCAGCTTTGTTTTCTGCTGCAGAAATAGAATCAGAGATTTCATAATATTGCTTTCTACTCTCAGCAGAAACCTTAAAGTCTCCAAGTTTTTCTGCTATATCACCTAAAATCTTGTATGATGCTTTCTTCGTTTCCACATCCCTGGTCATAGACAGTGAGCTTAAGACCATTTTCTTAGCTTCCTGGTATTTTGATTGAAAGAAGAGAACTTCAGCAAAAGAAGTTAAGTCGCTAGATAGTGCAATGGTGTCTTTAATTTGTTTGTCTAGATTAACAGCTTTTTCATAATAATAATGAGCTGAATCATACTGCTGACGATGCAAATGAACCAAACCTATAGAGCCGTAAGATTTGGTTAAACCACGGAGATCATTGAATTTTAGTCTTAGCCCTGTAGCAATATTCAAGTAGTACAAAGCTGAATCGAACTCTCCCAATTCCTCATAAGCTATTGCGAGATTATGATATGAAGATCCAAGCCTGGATGAATCTCCCATATGGAGTTTATATTTTATGGCTTCAAAAAAATACGGTTTGGCTTTATCAAACTCCTCAAAACTATCGAACATGATTCCGATATTATTGCTAATTCCTCCCAGGCGAGCAGTATCTCCAAGGTCTTTTAAAATAAAATATGCCTGTACAAAGTAATCCAAGGCTTTAGAATCATTGGATTGATAATAATAGGTAATTCCTATTTCACTGATTATGGTTGCCATTTGAGCGGAGTCTTCTGCTGCTTTCGCATCCTCCAGAACCATCTCAAAGATAGTTCTTGCTGTATCCAGCTGATTTTGATAGACATAAGTGATACCCATTTTGATATCAATATCACGCTCAAATTGGTGATTATCAGACCTATTGACAATATCCTTTGCTTTGGCAAGAATGTGAGCAGTTAGGTCTGTATTTTCTCTGATATAAACTGGAAACAACCCTAACAAATAGGCAACTTTCGCAGAATCGCTGGTAATTCGATCTAGTGGAACAGCTATACTGTCGGGTAATTCATTTATTTGAGAATTGCCTGATAAGGTAATTAAACTCAACAGGACAGAAAAAATGACTATTCTTCTCATAATGAAACGTTGTTATCACTCGAGCTCAAAGCTGCGTACAACTTGTCTTTATCTATTGGTTTTAACAAATACCCATTAAAGTATGGCTCAAAAAGTTCACGTTGGTGAGCAGTAATATCTGCTGTCAGCGCATAAATTGGGGTACTGATATTTGGATTAATAGTAGAGCGGATGGTTTTTGTAGCGTCAAACCCATCCACTTCTGGCATATGAATATCCATGAGTATGTAATCGAAAACCGCCTCATTGGCCATATCCACTACCTCAATTCCATTTTTGGCGTGAGTGACTTTTAAGCCCCAATTGGTCAATAGTTTGATGGAAACCATTGCATTGATCATATTATCCTCTGCAATTAGTACATTCAGCCCTTCCAACCGCCTAACTTCTTGACCTGATTTTCCTGCAGGTTTCTCACTTTTAGCAAGACTAATCTGGAAATGGAATCGAGAACCTTTTCCTATCTCACTCTCTACTTCAATATTACTTCCATGCAGGTCAATTAGTTTTTTGACAATTGCTAAACCGAGCCCCGAACCTCCCTGCTTTTTGGTGGTAAATGATCTTGGCTGAGAAAAACTATCAAAAATCTCATCCATAAAATCAGGAGGAATACCCAATCCGGTGTCCTTTACAGTAAAATTCAATTGATCTCTTTCCTCTCCCGAATTAATCAAATCCACATACACTGAAACATTTCCACTGTCAGTAAATTTAATCGCGTTACTTACCAGGTTTCCCAAGATCTGAGAGAGCTTTGTTGAGTCCGCTTGATAATATTGATGAACATTTGGATCAATTGATAATTTCAAGTCAATACCCTTTTCTCTTGCCATAGAAGAATACGTATTGCAGATATTTTGAAGTAGTGGCCTGAATTCTACAGGAGCAAAGTCTAGGTGAACCTTACCAAGATCCAGTTTACTAAAATCAAGTATATCATTGATAATCAGTAACAGGTTATTGGCAGAAAACCTCAATGACTCTATTAATTTAATCTCTTCACTTGAAGTACGTTCTTCCAAAAGAGATGATATGGTAATGACAGCATTAAGTGGAGTCCGTATTTCATGACTCATGGTCGACAAAAATTCCTGTTTAATTCTTGAAGCCTCCTCGGCACGATTTTTCTTTTCTAATATTTCAGCCTTTTCACGCTGCATTTGAGCTTCTTTCTGAAGTCGCTCCATCGTAGAAATAGCCTCATAGCTCTCTATTACTTTTTGTGTCTGTGTATTGATTACGCCTTCCTTCTGCTGAAGGTATATCTCCAGGTATTTCAATGCATCAATTGGTCGATCAGTCATTTTGTACAACTGATACATCAAATAATTACTCTTAAATCGAAGAAGGGCTATATTATACTTCTCAGCAAACTCAATGGATTTTTTGATTTTACTCTCTGCGCGAGTAAAATCTTCCATTTCAATATAAAGCTCACCAAGCTTCATGAAGCACATACCACAACCGAGCTTCTCACCCATTTTTTCATGAATATCTATGGATTCTTTGAAGATGGATTCTGCAGTTTCATATTCCTTCAGTTGGACGTGTACTTTAGCTTTTCCGTAAAGTGCAAATGCCAAGCCTCTGGTATCATTGGTTTGCTTCTTCATCATGATAGACTTCTCAATGATCTCAGTAGCTTTCTTTATTTCACCTCTGTTGAGGTATATTCCAGAAAGTGGATTATATGCATTTGACTCAAGATTGAGGTCACCAACTTTTTGAGCTGCTTCAATAGCTTGTTCATAGGCTATGATAGCGCTACGTTGATCTCCAAAATACTCATAGATAGTACCCAATGATTTTTGAACTCTCGCCTGACTGTGCAAGTCTTCCGTTCTTCGGTATAGTTCAAGACAATCAATCAAATAGATCAGACCTAAATGAAAATTATCAGTCTTATAATAGATACTAGCGATATTAAATTTTGAATCCGCAATTCCCTGTTCATCTCCCGTGATTTGAAAAAGCCCAATTGCCTCATTGCTAAACCGCATAGATCTGTCATATTCCCCCCTGATCATGTGAAAGAGTGAGAGTCTAGACTTACTTCTTGCGATTAAAGTAGTTTCATCAAGTTTTATACTTAACTCTAGTGCTTCTGTAGCAAGCTCGATACTTCTAAAAAGATCATTGACCCGACATGAATATGCCTCATCTAACAGAGCGATTATGCGGTTAGCTTGCTCAAGATTTGTTTTGTAATTCATTTAGGTGTGAGTCAAAAAGTATCCGATTGAAAAATAATGAATATTCACCATTTAATTCAATGATTTTAGACGAGTGAAGCCTTTACAAACAAAAAGCCGATTCAGTTTGAATCGGCTTTCGTCAAATATCAAGAAATCTAATCCTTATTAGATATGAATAACTTCATCATATGCAGCAGCAGCAGCTTCCATTACTGCTTCACTCATAGTAGGGTGAGGGTGTACAGTTTTGATAATTTCATGACCCGTAGTTTCTAGTTTTCTAGCAGCTACAGCTTCAGCAATCATCTCAGTTACGTTAGCCCCAATCATGTGACATCCTAACCATTCGCCGTACTTAGCATCAAAGATTACTTTCACGAAACCATCTTTAGCACCTGCAGCACTTGCTTTTCCAGATGCCGAGAATGGGAATTTACCCACCTTGATTTCGTAACCAGCCTCTTTTGCTTGCTTTTCTGTCATACCAACAGAAGCAATCTCCGGAGAACAGTAAGTACATCCTGGGATGTTACCGTAATCTAACGGCTGTGGATTCTCTCCAGCAATTTTCTCCACACAGATGATACCTTCAGCTGAAGCAACGTGTGCCAATGCTGGTCCGTGTACAATATCTCCAATTGCATAAACGCCATCTACATTCGTTTTGTAGTAGTCGTCTACCAATACCTTACCTCTTTCTGTTTTTACACCAGTTTCTTCAAGACCGATACCTTCGAGGTTGGTAGAAACACCAACAGCTGAAAGAACCACATCACAATCCAACTGCTCTTCACCTTTCTTGGTTTTAACAGTGACTTTGTTGGTCTTACCTTTAGTATCTACGTTAGTTACTTCACTGCTAGTCATTATTTTAATACCAGCCTTTTTGAAGCTTCTTTCTAACTGCTTGCTCACCTCTTCGTCTTCTACAGGAACAATTCTGTCCATGAATTCAACGATGGTTACTTCTGTTCCAATTGAGTTATAGAAATAAGCAAACTCTACGCCGATCGCACCAGATCCAACAACAACCATTTTCTTAGGCTGCTTTTCCAATACCATTGCTTGTCTATAGCCAATGATTTTCTTACCATCTATTGGCAAGTTTGGTAGCTCTCTTGATCTACCACCTGTTGCTATAATGATATTATTTGCGTCGTAAACTGTTCTCTTACCAGCTTCGTCAGTTACTTCTACTTTTTTACCTTTCTGTACTTTACCGAATCCATTGATTACTTCAATCTTGTTTTTCTTAAACAAGAATTGGATTCCTTTACTCATTCCTCCAGCAACCTCACGGCTTCTTTTAACCATACCGGAGAAATCAACAGATGCATCTTTTACGTCGATTCCGTAATCCTTAGAATGTGATATGTATTCAAATACCTGAGCACTCTTCAAAAGAGCTTTTGTAGGAATACAACCCCAATTCAAACATATGCCACCTAGCTCAGCTTTTTCTACAACTGCTACTTTCATACCAAGTTGAGAAGCTCTGATTGCAGCAACATATCCACCAGGACCACTACCTACTACTATTAAATCATATTTTGATGCCATATTAAACTATTTTAATCCGGTTATTGAGGGAGCAAATTTAACCCAGTAGGGTTTAGAAAAAAATTAGATTCCTTAAATGGCACAATAGCCTGATCTAATATTGATTTTTCCCAATATTGCCCCTTTAAAGTCCTATGTTTTGCATACCAATTACAGCTTTTAGCAAACTATCCGTTAATTTGGCACCCTGAAATTATAGAACAACAACAAGTCAAACGACTTCTATAGAATCATAGATACAATAAACATGAAGTTACTAGAAGGAAAAAATGCGCTGATTACCGGAGCCTCAAAAGGGATTGGTAGATCTATCGCATTAAAATATGCAGAGCAAGGTGCTAATGTGGCCTTTACATACTTATCAAGTGTGGAAAAAGGTGAAGCTCTCGTAAAAGAATTAGAAGCTTTTGGAGTAAAAGCAAAAGGTTACCGTTCTGACGCATCAGATTTTAAAGCTGCCGGCGAATTGGTAAACATCATGGTGGAAGATTTTGGCTCACTTGACATCTTAATCAATAACGCCGGTATCACCAGAGACAACTTACTTTTAAGAATGTCTGAAGAGCATTGGGATGAGATCATGAATGTGAACTTGAAGTCTTGTTTCAATACTGTAAAAGCAGCTTCCAGAACTTTGATGAAGCAAAAATCAGGCTCTATCATCAACATGTCTTCTGTGGTTGGTGTAAAAGGAAACCCTGGACAGGCAAACTATGCCGCATCTAAAGCTGGAATCATTGGCTTCTCTAAATCTATCGCTTTAGAGCTTGGTTCTAGAGGCATTCGTTGCAATGTAGTAGCGCCTGGTTTCATTGAAACAGAGATGACAGAAGTGCTTGACGAAAAAACTGTACAGGGCTGGAGAGATGCTATTCCTTTGAAAAGAGGTGGCCAACCTGAAGACATTGCTGATGCATGTGTATTCCTTGGTTCAGATATGTCTACTTATATTACAGGCCAAGTACTACAGGTAGACGGTGGTATGCTCACCTAAAGTTGAATTAATTTAACCGAATTGATGAGAAGCCGTTTATAGCACAAAGACTGTAAGCGGCTTTCATTTATATATGGATAATAGTTGGTATTCTTTTGATGTTTCACCCATTTGGGTCTTTATCGCTTTAATTGCTGCACTAGGAGTTTCCGCTCTTTTGTATTCCAAAAAGAAAACTCCCTGGTCAAAGTCTGTCAATATTCTACTTGGCCTTCTTCGCTTTGGTGCCATTTTCCTATTGATTCTGCTAGTCATTAATCCGCTACTAGAATACAACACCAATAAAACAGAAGAGCCTATCATCGTTGTTGCTGTGGACAACTCCGAATCACTAGACCTAAGAAAATCTGGAACTGACGTTTCGGCTTTAAACTCCTGGTTAACCCAAACGAAGCTTGCATTAGAAAACAATTATCAGGTAGTTGTAGAAGGATTAGCCAAAGACACCATCACTGCTACTGACAAAACGACCAACTTAAGTAAGCTTCTAAAAGGAATAGAAACAAAATATGAGCACGAAAACCTGGCTGCAATTGCGCTTCTGTCCGATGGAATCATCACCAATGGCCAATCTCCAGACTACCTTGGTTTTAGCGTGCCGGTCTACACGTTAGGGCTAGGAGACACCATTCCTCCAAAGGATATCATTATCCAAAACATCAGAAATAACAAAGTAGCATATCAGGGCAACAAATTTCCAGTGGCTGTTCAGCTTTTCCAGACAGGCTTTAATAACCAAACCGTAAAATTAAGTGTGCTGGAGAATGGAAAAACCCTGACCTCAAAGGATATCCAATTGACCAATGCAAGTCAAGAGGTTGATTTTCTACTTAACGCTAATACGGCTGGACTGAGACGATTTACAGTTAAGGTAGAAGAGAAGCCTGAAGAGTCTACCTACGGAAACAATTCCAAAGACTTATACATAGATGTAGTAGAAGGTAAGGATCGCATTCTTATTCTGGCTCCCTCTCCTCATCCAGATATCAATGCTATCCGATCCATTTTGGAAGAAACAGAAAACTACGAAACCTCGCTCTACATTCCTGGCATACATGATAAGCCGAAAATTAAAGATTATGATTTGATCATTGAACACCAGGCGTTCAGTGGCATCAACTACGGTGACTACAACGCGTCTGGAAAGTGGTATATTCTTGGTAATAGAAGTAGAATTAATCAACTCAATCAAGCCACTTCTTTCTTCAACATTGCTCAGAAGGGCAATCAGCGCGATCAGGTTTTAGGCAGCTACAACTCCAAATTCACCAAATTCAAAATCGATCAGGACAGAACAGAGCGTCTATCAAGCTATCCCCCTATCTCCTCGCCTTTTGGGGAATATACGCTTGCGGGACCTACTGAAATACTTCTCTATCAACAAGTAGGAAGCATAACCACGAATAGACCCTTGCTCCTTTTCTTCGATGATGGAGAATCGAAAACGGGGCTTTTAACAGGAAGCGGAATTTGGCAGTGGAAACTACAGGAATCAGGAGCCAATGGTGAATCTCAACTGTTCAATGATATAGTCTTAAAAACCGTTCAGTACTTAAGTATCAAGGTCAACAAAGATCGATTTGTTGTAAAACCTCGAGAAGCTAGTTACCAAATTGGTGATCAAATTATTCTTGATACAGAAGTATATAATGAGATTTTCGAACGGACTTATGGCAATGCCATTGACCTTACCATAACGGATCAGGATGGGTCTATGAACACCTATCAACTGGTGGATAATGAAGCTAATAACAGCTTCAAAATAGGAGTTTTAGAACCTGGAGTCTATACCTACAAAGCATCAACAGAAGTTGGTGGAAAGAAATTTTTCGAGCAAGGATCATTTGCTGTAAGAGATGTACAATTAGAGGGAATCAACCTTACCGCCGACCACAATTTACTACGCAGACTTGCTAACAACACCGGCGGAACATTTGAACATTTTGCAAATCGTGATCAGTTAGTTAAAGAGATAACTGAAGCCAACTTCAAGAGCAGAATATCTACTTCTAGAGAAAAGCTCCCATTAATTGATGCCTTCTGGATTATTTTGTTGATTGCTGGACTGCTTACAGCAGAATGGTTTTTAAGAAAATATTTAGGCGCCTATTAAGAAGGAATATTCTTATTACTTTTCATTTAATAACTATCTACTGATTCTATTAAAGTATTTACAGAATTAAAAATTCATCTGGATTCCTGCATAGATCAGCCTTCTGCTTAAATATTGAGCGACGGAATTAGAGTAGTCAGAATTATATCGATAATTGCGAACATTTTCGTGATCTGTCAGATTATTAACTGAACCAAAAGCTACCATAGTTAATTCCTCACTAATCGGCATCAACTTACTGATGGACAGATTTGCAATAAAATAATCACTGTATTGAGATTGATGATCAGAATATACTGGGCTGTACGCTCCAAGTTCTGTATCGTATTCAGCATTGATTACACTAGAATAGCTCAGTCCTTCTCGATAGACACTATTAATTGCCAAAATCCAGTTGCTCTTTTGATATTGCAGATTTGATTTGATAAAATAACTGATATTAAAGGCTGACCCCTCGTCAGCAGTCAAAAACGTGTAAGCTATATCAAAGCTCCAATGTGCAGATAACCCTTGATCCAAAAACACTTCAAAACCACTCACAGGCATTTTCACTCCATTAATAGTTGCATGTTTAGTGAATACTGAAGCAGATGCATCAGTATCAGAATACGCATAAAACACATCTAGTGATAACTGATCACTTTTCACAAAAACCACCTGCCCCTGATCTGTATCTATTCCATACTTATGGAAACGACCACCACCCATTATAACTTTCCATCTATTACCTATCAGATAAGTCATATTCATTTGAGCACTCAAATAATCATAAGTTGCTCCATTCAGGTTTTTACGTACTCCCCCTCCAAAAATCAAATTGTCAGCGAAATAATATTTTCCATATACAAAAATCTCAACTACAGAAGAATTGCTACTTTGACCAATGGTATCTAATGGAAATGAAGCTCCTACAGCATATGGATATCGAAACAAGATCCCCTGAATTTCCGAATGATTCATATCCAGTTGCAACCCACTTTTCACTTGCCACTTCTGCATTAATTTGGAATAACTTAACCCTTGAAAAAGAGTCTTATTATTGACTTTAAAATCGGCCAAACTGTATCTGTATTTACCCGACGTAAAAGTGTAGCCTTGATTCCAGGAAAATGTACCAATAGGTGTACTCCAATTAAGATTAGAAACATTAAGAACCTTCTTCCGATTTTGCAAAATAGATCCACTAAATGTCGGGTGAAGCATCTGATAATCGTAATCTTCTAACAACACATAATTATAGGATTTGTAATTGACCTTAACTGCTAATTGCCCATACAAGTAAGCGCCTCCATCTATTGATTTGAAAGAGTTGAGTTGCGGCAGAGCTTTTGGGTTTATCCATTTGAGCGCGGCACTTGGCTGATAGTTGCTAAAAACCTTCAGATTCTGAGAGCCCAACCGCTGATTTCTTTGTAAACCAATACTAGCCGGACTAACGATTAAAGAGGAATTACTTGCTTTGATTGACTCATCATCTGTAACGATTGAAACCACTCCAGCGGTGCTATTTCCAAATTCCAATGGAGGATTACCAGGAAACACCGTCACATTTTTTATAAGTGCCGTATTAAACAAACTAAAAGTCCCCACTCCATTTATTTGACTATAGCGAATTGCATCATATACCGGAACATTATTCAAAAAAATCCCAGTTTCAACAGGGCTACTCCCTCTCAAACTAATGGAGGCGGATTCATCTGTAGTAGTGGAAGCTGGCATGGAATTTACTGCCAGCAATGGATCCGCTTTGGAGGCAGGGTTCGTGTAGATTTCTAGTTTATTAACTTTTTCAAATTTAAATTCTTCAGCGATTAAGGGCTCCGCAACTATCAAAACCTCACCCATTTCTAAGTCCTTAGCTACCAAATATACAACGTCACTCAGCTCACTAACAGGCAACATTCTTTCCTGATAGCCCATGAAGGAAAACAGGAGCGTGTCAGCCATTTGATCCGTCATGACTGACAACTTAAACTCTCCTTCAAAATTCGTGGTAGTTCCTCTAGCGTAATCTTTGATGAAGAAAATATTAACACCTATTAAGGCCTCGCCAGTCTCCTGATCCAACACGCGTGACCTGATTTCTAACTGAGCATTAGCGAACCATCCACTTACCAATAGGAATACCATTAATATAATTCTCATTTGGCAGCCAACGCTTTTTCTGAAGAAGGAGCTAGCCCGTATTTAACCCACCCAAAATCGGGCTCCGACTGTAACGCCTTTTTGAATACAGTTAATGCCTTGTTATGGTCACCCACTTTTTGACATGCCAATCCTAAGTGAGCCAAAGCGTCCAGGTACAGCCAATTATGCGTTGTATCACTTTTGTTTTCAAATAATTTTACACTTCGTTCAAACTCCGTTACCGCCAGTTCAGGATCACCACCAAACATCTCTGGAGTGTACAACTTGGAGGTTGCATATAACTTCACAACTAAAGGATTATCACCATCCATTCCATAGGCATCTGAAATAAGTGATGAACTTTTAGGCCCAAGAAACATTCCTTTGTAACTGTTATAGGCTAGCTCAAAACCGTATATAGACGATTTCAAGGCCTTACATTCAGCAATTTTTGTTTCTGAATCGATTAACTCATCCAAAAGATCGATTGTCTCATCGTAATAGCGATGAAAAGCTTCATCATCCATTTCTGACAGGGTACTATTGAGAAAGCCATATTGAGCAAGTGCTCTCTCATATGAGCTTTCTGTGGATTGATCAATGACCCGCTGCCAAATAGTTTGACTATTAGAAACATACGCCTGATAGGTAGTAACATTCTGTGCAGTAGCACAGTAGGCACTTAAAAAAGCAACTCCAATACCTAATGCTGTAATAATTGTTTTTATTGATTTCATGATTCTGATATTTGTAAACTAGTTTATATTATAAACTATAAGGGTAAAAAAATTATTCTATATATCCTTTCAAAGCATTTACATATGCCTCAAAGGCCTCAACTCCAGTCTTTGTTATTTTACACGTTGTAACAGGCTTTTTGCCTTTGAACGCCTTTTCCACTTCGATGTATTTCGCTTCGCTAAGTTTATCCAACTGAACGCTTAAATTACCTGCAGTCGCTCCTGTTTTCTCTTTGATAAACGTAAACTCGGCAGATTCTACGCCTAGCAACAAACTCACTACGGCTAGCCTCAATTGTGAATGAAGCAATGGATCTAATGGCTTAAAACCACTCATTTCTCTTTTCCTTTTAGTAAATAACCAGGAATCAAATATCCTGCGAATATACCTATTCCACCTACTAGATATTGATCAGTTATACTAACATTGAAGCAAATCACACTACTCAGTGCTAATAGCATGCCTCCTATTTTTAAAGGATTAAACTTCAACATGCTCCCAGAAACAAATGTGCCTATAGCCGCCAACAATATGATCACCGCATTGTGATTATACCCCAGCTTATTCATGAACATCAGAATGATAATTAAAGCCACACCAATTGACATCCACACCTGACCATACAGTTTATCCAGATGACTGACAACAAGGGCTTTCCTTTTTTGTCGGATACCATATATAGCTGAAAAAATCCCCGCCGGAATTGTCACTGCCCACACATAATAAGGGTGTGGATAATCCGTGTAAGCGTCCAAATAATAATGTGTTAAGTTAGCCACCATTACAACCCAACCCCAAAGCAAGAAATAGAAACTTCCTCCCTTTTGGTAGTTACTTTTCGCCTGGCTTATCATGCTTGATATAAGCGCAAGGCTCTCTTTTTCAGATAAATTCTTCTCAGTCATAGTTCAAATATAATTAAGTTTATATTATAAACTACTTTACACCATTAAAGGTTACGATTTCTCAACAATTTATCCTTTGATCTTAACCAATTACCGTAAATCGTCTACCGTAAATCGTAAATACAAACACTCCTGCACTACATATTCCTACTTTTGAAGAAACATTAACAAAAAGAAACATCAACAGAGCTTTATCCTAGATAGAATTTCAAAGACACATGAGATAAATCAGAGATGTATAGAGCGAAGTTTAACCGATTAAAACAAGTAGGACGAGTTTTTGTCCTACTGTTTTCACAGCAGAAATTATAATTCAACTCATAAGTTGAATTCAAGGTCCTTTTATAAGGTGAGTTTTGATGATTAGGTTAGGTAAGGGATGAAATGATGGTTTTCATCCCTTCTTTTTTTTAATTAAAAAAAGAGTGACCAAATGATTTTTTGATACCCCGCAACAAAAAAGAGGCCTCATCTGAGGCCTCTTTCCTATTTTTCTTTGTCTTCTTGCTTGATCTTCTTTTTCTTCAACTTGAAGTGAAGCTCTTCAGCTTTTCCATCCCAATCAGCAACTAAAGTATCACCTTCCTGGATTTCTCCTTTCAGGATTTCCTCCGCAACTGGGTCTTCAAGGTACTTCTGAATCGCTCTGTTCAAAGGCCTAGCTCCATATTGAGGATCATATCCTTTATCAGACAAGAAGTCTTTAGCTTTCTTTGTCAATTCTACATTGTAGCCAATGTCCACGATTCTCTTGAACAGTTTCTCCAAAGAGATATCGATGATTTGATGAATATGCTCTTTCTCAAGAGAGTTGAACACAATTACATCATCCAATCTATTCAAGAATTCAGGACTGAAGGCTTTCTTCAATGCATTCTGAATGGTCGACTTCATTGCATCATCAGCGTTATCTCTTCTTGTAGATGTAGAAAAACCGATACCTGCACCAAAATCCTTAAGATCACGCACTCCAATATTGGAAGTCATAATGATGATCGTATTTCTGAAGTCCACTCTTCTTCCCAATCCATCTGTTAAAACGCCATCGTCCAATACCTGAAGTAAAATATTGAATACATCTGGGTGCGCTTTTTCGATTTCATCAAGAAGTACTACTGAGTAAGGCTTTCTTCTTACTTTTTCTGTAAGCTGCCCGCCTTCTTCATAACCTACATATCCCGGAGGCGCTCCTACAAGTCTTGATACCGAGAATTTCTCCATGTACTCACTCATGTCGATACGGATCAAAGTATCATCCTTATCAAATAAGTAGGTAGAAAGCATCTTAGCCATTTCCGTCTTACCAACACCTGTTGGACCTAGGAAAATGAAAGAACCAATTGGCTTTTTAGGATCCTTCAAACCAACTCTGGTTCTCTGGATAGCTTTAGTCAATTTAACAACTGCATCATCCTGACCAATTACTTTCTTCTTAAGATCCTCTTTCATAGCAAGGAGCTTAATACTCTCGTTCTGAGCGATACGTTTGGTAGGAATACCAGTCATCATCGCAATTACTTCAGCAACGTTTTCTTCGTTTACTTCATATCGCTTAGTCTTGGTTTCTTCCTCCCACTTATTTTTCTCCTCATCTAACTGCGCAAGGAGTTTCTTTTCTTTATCTCTGAGCTGAGCAGCTTCTTCATATTTCTGACTTTTAACTACTCTATTTTTCTCTTTCTTGATTTCCTCAATCTGCTCTTCAAGTTCTACAACTTGCTTCGGCACATTGATGTTGCTGATATGCACTCTAGCGCCAGCTTCGTCCATCACGTCGATAGCCTTGTCCGGAAGGAATCTATCACTGATATATCTATCTGAAAGCGTCACACATGCCTCTACCGCTTCTTTGGTGTAGTTTACATGGTGGTGATCCTGATATTTATCTTTGATATTTTCAAGTATCTGAACTGTTTCCTCAGGAGAAGTAGCATCTACCATTACCATCTGGAAACGTCTTGCCAAAGCACCATCTTTCTCAATATATTGTCTGTACTCATCAAGAGTAGTAGCACCAATACATTGGATTTCTCCACGAGCTAGAGCAGGTTTGAACATATTGGATGCATCCAAAGAACCGGAAGCTCCACCAGCACCTACAATAGTGTGTAGTTCGTCAATGAACAAAATAACGTCCGGAGACTTCTCTATTTCGTTCATCACAGCCTTCATACGCTCTTCGAACTGACCTCTATATTTAGTTCCAGCCACTAATGATGCCAAATCAAGGGTCACCACTCGTTTCCCGAACAAGATTCTAGAAACCTTTTTCTGAACAATTCTTAGGGCCAAACCTTCAGCGATGGCTGTTTTACCAACACCCGGCTCACCAATTAGAATTGGATTGTTTTTCTTTCTTCTACTAAGAATTTGCGCTACACGCTCAATTTCTTTCTCACGACCCACAATTGGGTCCAACTTATCATCTTCTGCAAGTTTCGTTAAGTCACGACCGAAATTATCCAAAACCGGAGTTCTGGATTTTTCATTTCCTTTCGCTGACTCACGTCCACTTCCTCCTCCAGATGATGAACCACCAAACATTTTACCTGTATCTTCATCACCGTCATCAGTATCTGATTGCGCCAATGGATTTTCCGTTTGGTATTCTAAAAGCTCTTTAACAACATCATAGCTCACATCAAACTTGTCAAGTATTTGAGTAGCCAGGTTATCTTCATCTCTTAGGATGGATAAAAGCAAGTGCTCAGTACCAATAAGCTGGCTTTTAAAAATCTTAGCTTCTAAATAAGTTATTTTCAGCACCTTTTCCGATTGACGTGTCAATGGAATATTGGCCAGGTTTTTCACATTACTCGTAGCTGTTCCCTTAGTAGCCTGCTCGATAGCCGAACGCAACTCTTCTAAAGAAACTCCTAATTTTTTGAGCAAGCTTACTGCGACACCTTCACCTTCTCTAATCATGCCAAGCAATAAATGCTCTGTTCCGATGTAATCATGCCCAAGACGCAAAGCTTCCTCGCGGCTTAGTGAGATTACTTCCTTTACTCTATTTGAAAATTTAGCTTCCATAAAATGGATTATATGGTAATGAGTACTCTATTAGTAAATTTAACGCTTATGCGACTTAAATCCTCGGCATTCTCCGAGTTTTAGAAACGCATAAAATTTCAGATTTGTTCAATCGCTCAATGCATAGATCGCGTCAATACTTCTGAGGCTCTCGAACCCTCACACATGATGAGGTCTATTATGCTCAGATTTGGGACAAAAATGTTGCCAAATGTCTGGGTGTAGGGAAAAGGTAGATATAAATTTCTTTCTTCAAAAGTCTTTTTAGGAAGTATTCGTTCTCTGAGGTCATTTAGTCGATGATCGGGAATTTTTTCGTACTGTTCTGTCAGCTGTATCGACCTGTCAATTTGTAAGACTTTCAGACACATTGTCATCATTTCGAGATTAAGATCAATTAGAAACTGATGTTTTTTCTCCCAAATAGCGTGGAAATAATCTTGAAAAAACTCAAAAAAAGGCGCTTTACCGTATGCAGAATAGAAGGCTCCCTTATGATCTCTAGCCCATGATTGACTATGATCAATCGTAACTTCTTTTAAAGGAGTCCTATTATCAAACTTAACAGGAACAGTTAGCGGCATTATACCATTTGCAGACAATATGTAACAGCGATTTTTGTAGGTCTGCTTCGTAAAGTTCTGACACACTTCCAGGTGTATTTCATCACTAGCTACAATTTGTCCGTAATATTCCAAACTCCCCAAGTAATGAGGCTCGACAATAATTTTCTGCATTTACAAATATGGGGTAATATCTCCCAGACCCTCTCTAACAACCTCTGGTAAATCTCCGGTACAATCAATTACTGTACTAGGCTGGTTATTTCCATATCCTCCATCAATAATGATGTCCACCAGGTTTTCAAAGTCATCATATATCAAACTTGGATCCGTGGTATAATCCACTATTTCATCTTCGTGATGGATGGAAGTTGTAATAATTGGGTTACCCAGAAACTTCACAATATCTCTAGGAATGTTGTTATCCGGCACTCTAATACCGATCGTTTTCTTCTTGACATTTAGAATCTTAGGCACCTTACTGGACGATTCTAAAATAAATGTAAAAGGACCCGGGAGACACTTTTTCATCAATTTAAACGTCGGTGTATCCACATGTTTAGCATATTCCGACAATTGACTTAAGTCGTAGCATATAAACGACAGGTTGATATTCTTTCCTTTAATGCCCTTAATAAGTTTTAAACGCTCCAGCGCCTTATTATTAAAGATATCACAACCCAAACCATAGACTGTATCCGTTGGATAAATAATCAAACCACCGTCTCTAATGACTTCAACAATTTGAAGAATTTTATCCTCTTCAGGATTTTCCGGGTATAATCTGATGAATTCCGCTCCCATGACTTGCTACTTAAGTGAAAAAAAACGCCGTTCAAACACAATTACATTCTTTTTACTCAGATGTTGCCAATATGTTATGTCTCGACGACTGAAATTTATTTAATTTGCCACGAATTTTTAAGAGATATGATTAGAGTTGTCATTGTGGGCCTGGGTAATTGTTCAAGTTCATTCATTCAGGGAATAGAATTTTACAAAAACGAGCAAGAAACCAAGGGTTACGTAAGAAGGGAAATTGGTAACTACCTAATAAAAGACGTAAATGTTGTTGGAGCAATCGATGTAGACAAACGTCTCATTGGCAAAGATGTTTCTGAAGCAATTTTTGCTGGAAGTAACACAGCTGAGAAATTTACAGATGTTCCTAATTATGGAGTAGAAGTAGTTAAAGGGCCAGTATTAGATGGTGTTGCTCCGCATATGCATAACTCCTTTCAGGTAGATGACAACCAACAACCAGTTGACGTAGCGGCATATCTTAAAGAAGTCGAGGCAGAATTTGTAATATGTTACTTACCTGTGGGTAGTGAAAAGGCTGCGAAATTCTACGCAGAAGAAGCATTGAAGGCAGGAGTAGGCTTTATCAATGCAATCCCAGTATTTATTTGTTCTACCCCTGAGTGGAGCAACAAATTCAAGGAAGCAGGACTCGTTTGTGCTGGTGATGATATCAAATCTCAGTTTGGTGCTACCTACCTAAACAGAGTTTTAGTAGAAAGCTTAATGTACAGAGGATTCAATATCGACAATTTGTATCAACTAAATGTTGGTGGAAATACCGACTTTGAAAACATGATTGATGAGTCTAGACTTCAATCTAAACGTATCTCCAAAACATCAGCCGTATCCACTTTATTTAAAGAAGGTGAAGCGCCTGCATTGAGAATAGGACCTAGTGACTATGTTCCTCACCTGAAAGATGCCAAAATCTGTTACATCAATGTAAATGGAACTCAATTTGGCAACCAGAAATTTGAGTTAGAACTAAAACTTAAAGTTGAGGATAGTCCCAATAGTGCTGGTGTAATGCTAGATGTAGTGAGATTAGCCAAAGTAGCGAAAGACAAAGGACTGTCAGGAAACATTCCTGTAGTATCTGCATTCGGATTTAAATCTCCAGCTGATAAATTCAGCGAAACTGATATCTTAAGAAAGATTGACGACTTCCTTTCTTAAGTTGCTGTGCGCAACTTAAGATTTTAATGGAATTTCTAATCTTTTGTATTCAGCATAAATTTTATGAATAGCCTCATCAATTTGCTCCTTTGAGTGAGTTGCCATGAGGCTAAATCGTATAAGTGTATCTTCAGGAGCTACTGCTGGAGAGATAATTGGATTGACAAAAACACCTTTTTCTAGAAGACTTGTAGTCAATTGAAAAGTCTTCATGTAATCACGAACATAAATAGGAATGATCGGAGACTCGGACGCTCCTGTATCGAACCCTAAGTCGCTTAAACTCTTCTGAGCATAGTGTGTATTCTCCCATAGCTTCAATCTGTGTGAATCATCTGACTCTATGATATCCAAAGCAGCCAAAGCAGCAGCACAAGATGGAGGCGTAATGCTTGCACTAAAAATCATTGATCTTGAATGATGCTTCAAGAAATTAATGGTGTCACTATCACTAGCAATAAATCCGCCCAAAGACGCTAAAGATTTACTGAATGTACCTCCAATCAAATCGACCTTATCAGTAAGGCCAAAATGTGAAGGAGTTCCCGCGCCATGATCACCAATTACGCCCACAGCATGCGCACAGTCTGACATAACTACAGCTTCGTATTTATCAGCTAGAGCGACTATTTCTGGAAGCCTGGCTAAATCACCTTCCATACTAAAGATACCATCTACTACAATCAGTTTAAAAGCATCTTTCGGACAACGTTGGAGTTTCTTCTCCAACGACTCCATGTCATTATGTCTAAACTTGAGCTTATTTGCAAGAGATAATCTAGCACCTTCGATAATAGAAGCATGAACAAACTCGTCCATGATGATAAAGTCATTTCGAGTAGTGATACAAGGAATAACACCCAGATTAACTTGAAAACCTGTACTGTACATCAGGACAGCTTCTTTCCCTAAAAACTTAGCAAGCCTATCTTCTAGTTCTTCATGGATATCTAACGTACCATTTAAGAAACGTGAACCTGCACAGCCAGCACCATACTTACTCATTGCCGCTCTTCCAGCCTCTACAACCTTAGGATGATTGGTAAGACCTAAATAACTGTTAGAGCCAAACATCAAAACATCCTTACCATTCACTTTTACGATGGTACCTTGTTCTGATTCAATTTTTCTAAAAAAAGGATAATAGCCTAGAGCTTTTACACGCTGTGGCTCCGTATATTGATTGGTTCGTTCCCGTAATCTACTCATACTTATATAAGTGGCAATTCCCACGTCTTCCTCCCCTACAGCTTAACCGAAGAAATCCACAAAACAGAAAATTAATTTGCAAATAAACATTAAATAAACTCAAATATTAAGATTCAAAGAGTTCTTTAAATCTTCTGGATTGTCAACATCATTCCAAACACTTCCTACAACATCTACAGTAGTTGCTTCTTGGTCGTTAATTAATTGACTAACCATATTCGATATGGTGTATTTCTTTTGATCAAAACACAATTTCAAAGTTTGAAATACTTGAGGCTTTAAAAAAAAAAGTCCAGTATCGTATCTATTATATACCTCAATCATCTTGCCTATTGATTGGATATGTCCTGCATCGTCCACCAAAACTCTAGTTACATCTTCAATATCGATATGCGAATTTTGTTCAGACGGAACATCTACCGCTAAACAGAGATGTTTATTCACTTTTCGGTTTTCAATTGCTTGTTGAAAAGCTGGTATAAAACCCTGATCAAACACATGATCACCCATTGTAAGAAAAAATCCTTCTGATTTCTGTGACTTAATCCAATCCTCAGTGACACTCACTGAAAACCCATTTTCCAAATCATACCTTTCATTATGAACTGCATCTATAAGCACATGATGCTTACCACGCAACTCTACTAACTTTTCACGAATAGGGTCTGGATTATGGCCCGTGACCACACAAAACTCTTTACAGCCATTTTGCTTAAAGAGCATAATGTGTCGTTCCAAAAGAGAGATACCGTTAATTTCTAATAATGATTTAGGCTTACCTGTGTCTAGACGACTGTTTTTTCCAGCAGCAAGGATGACGCACTGATTGTTCATAGGCCATCAAAATTAGAATAAGTTAGATAATCAACTCAATAGTCACAGGACTAAATTATTTTAGCACAAGACAATCATCATACCAGAATGAATTTTCAAATTTCAGAAGTCACCTCAAAATCTGATCTGAAAGCATTTATAAAATTCCCTTTCAAGCTATACAAGGGAGTATCTTCATATGTTCCTCCTTTGCTAAGTTTTGAACTTAGCACTCTGGACCCTAAGAAAAACCCAGCTTTTGAGCAGGCTAATGCCAAGTATTGGGTTGTTAAAAAGGACAAAGAGATTGTTGGCAGAATAGCAGGAATCTTATTACATCAAGAATTCGAGGAGAAGAAGTTAGTTCGTTTTGGATGGGTAGACTTTATTGATGATAAAGAAGTTTTCACTTTACTCATGGATGCAGTCATTGAATGGGGGAAAAATCAAGGTGCCCAAAGCATGCATGGGCCTATGGGATTCACGGATTTGGATTTTGAGGGAGCCTTAATTGAAGGCTTTGAACACACTGCTACACAGGCTACGATATACAATGCTCCCTACTATCAAAAACATTATGAAGATTTTGGATTTGAGAAAGCTGTAGACTGGATAGAAGGAAGAGGCAATATTCCAGGCAAAACTTCAAAAAAACTGGATCGAATAGCTTCTATTTGCGAAAGTAGATTCAACCTGAAAGCTGTTAAATTCAAAAAAAACAAGGACATTAAACAATATGCTCCTGCCGTTTTTAACCTACTCAATAAATCATATAGTCATTTGTATGGCTACTATCCGTTATCTTCAAAACAGGTCGACTATTACATCAAACAATATTTTGATTTTATTAAGAAAGAGTTCATTAGCATAATAGTTAATGACCAACATGAAGTTGTCGGAATGGCTATTGCCCTTCCCTCCATTTCGGAGGCATTAAAAAAAGCTAATGGTCATCTCTTTCCCTTTGGCTTTATTCACATTTTAAAAGACTTTAATAAAAACACCTTGATGGATCTTTTCCTTATAGGTGTTGATCCTGAATATCAAAAACTAGGTGCTCATGCTATTATATTTAATGACATCCTTTCCAATTTTATTAAGTTAGGCGTCAATCAAATTGCGACAGGGCCGATGCTAGAAACTAATAACGGTGTCATGAATTTATGGCATGAATTTGATGCCGAGGCAACTGGCACATTAAGGAGACGGTGTTACATCAAGAATATTTAACTCATTCACATATGATAAAAAGAGCCTTGATTTTAGGCGGTTCAAGTGGTATAGGAAAAGCTACAGCAAAAAAGGTCGCCGCATCTTTTGATGAAATCATTATCGTTCATAGAGACAGGAAACAAGGAGTTTCCGAATTACATCAATTCACTGATGAAATTTCATCAACCTACAATTGCACTTTTAAAACTTTCAATATTGACGCGACTGAGAAAGAAAAAGCTTTAGAGGTAGTAGGCAATGACACAGAACCTTTTCAATTGGTCCTGCATGCGATAACGAGAGGAAATCTTGGCAGCCTTGACATCACCAGTGATAAACCATTGAGAAGTGATGATCTAAAGCTAACAATGGATGCCATGTGCTTTAATGTACAAATGTGGAATGAAATCCTGGTCTCTTCTAAACTATTAACTTCAGAGAGTAGATTCATCACTCTAACATCAGAAGGAAGTACAAGATCATGGCCTGGCTATGGCGCGGTAGGTATGGCCAAATCATCACTCGAAACACTCACAAAATATTTGGCAGTGGAAATGAGCTCACACGGAATACGATACAATTGTATCCATGCTGGTGTGACAGATACCCCTTCATTGAGATTAATCCCTTCCTATAATGAATTGGTAGATTTTACAAAAAAGAGAAACCCTTATAAGCGACTTACTAAACCAGAGGATGTAGCGAACGCCATTTATTTATTAATTCAACCCGAAGCCAGCTGGATTAATGGTGCTGTTATTCATGTAGATGGAGGGGAACACCTTGTATAAAATGAAAGAGAAAATACCACAAATCCTTGAACTACTCCCCTACAGTGATCCATTCTTATTTGTGGATGAAATCAAAGAATTGGATGAGTCCAGAATAATTGGCACGTATACCATTAAAAAAGATGAGCACTATTTCAGAGGACATTTTAAAGAGAAACCAATTGTTCCTGGAGTGATCATTACGGAAATCATGGCTCAAATAGGCTTGGTTTCATTTGGAATAGGATTGTTATTAAAACAATTTGATGAGCACCCTGAAAAAGGGAATAAAGAAATTCTACCAGTCTTCAGCAATTTTCACGTAGAGTTTGTGAATGCCGTTGGTCCAGGAGCTAAACTTACCATCGAGTCAAAAAAGGTCTTTTTTAGACTAGGTAAATTATTTTGCAAAGTAAAGTGTATGCACGAGGAGACCATTGTTGCTAGAGGTGAACTTGGTGGAGTGTTAATTAGTAAATAAATGAATCAAAAAAGAGTAGTAATTACTGGGATGGGAGTAGTTGCTCCAAACGGAGTTGGTATTTCCGAATTTTCAGAAGCGTTATATAGAGGGAAATCAGGAATTAAATTCCAGGAGGACTCAGCCAATCAAAACTACAGATGTCAGGTGGCAGGAGTACCGACAGTTTCCGAAGAATACATTGATAAATATTTCCCCAATATTTACAAAGAAGTAATAAAAAACAATGCCATCAAGTACGGGTGTTTAGCAGGCCTTGAAGCGTGGGCAAATGCGGGACTTTCACCTAGCAAAGAAAGAAAATCAAGATGGGGAATGGTATTTGGAGCTGGCGCTCCTGGTTTAGATGAATTTATCATTGACCCAATTGAGAAGCTAAATATTGGAAAGTCTAGAACGGTTGGCACCACTCTGGTTCCACAATCTATGACTAGCGGCACTGGGGCATACCTAAATCAACTTTTAGGATTAGGAGGCCCCGTAATCAGCAATTCATCTGCCTGCAGTACAGGGAGCGAAGCGATTTTAATAGGTTATGAACAAATACAATTAGGCAAAGCAGATATAATGCTGTGCGGAAGCACAGAAGGAATAGGTAGATTTATTTGGGGAGCGTTTGACACCATGAGAATTCTCGTACCCAACTCAAATGACGCTCCAGAAAAAGCAAGCAAACCTATGAGTCAGAAATCATCTGGATTTGTACCGTCTGGAGGTGCTGGTACTCTTATTCTGGAAACTTTGGAATCTGCACAAGCTAGAGGTGCTAACATACTAGCTGAATTAGTAGGTGTATCTCAAAACTGTGGTGGTCAGCGTAATGGAGGCTCTATGACTGCTCCAAATTCTGAAGCAGTTATTGAATGTATAAAATCTGCCATTAATCATGCCAATATTGATGCTTCCGAAATTGACTTAATATCTGGTCATCTTACTTCTACAATGGCAGATCCAATTGAAATCGAAAACTGGGTAACAGCACTAAATTTACCTCCTGATAAACTACCAGCAATCAATACTGTGAAGTCCATGATAGGTCACGCTATCTCAGCCGCTGGATCTATTGAATCTGTAGCTTGCATCATTCAGTTAACTGAAGGTTTCATTCATAAAAACATCAACATTGATGCCGATACCATACATGAGAAGATTAAGAATATTTACCCAATAGAGAAAATACCATTAGAAACTGAGCGAAGAGAAATTCAAACAATAATTAAGTCTAATTTTGGATTCGGTGATGTAAATTGCTCGCTAATTTTCAGCAAATTCAAGCCGTAATTATGGAATTAAAAGAAATACAGGAGAAACTCACACCAATTATCAGTAAGTACTTACCTGATGAAGTAAAAGTAGAAGAAATCACTCCAGAAAAGGATATTCTGAAAGATTTACAAATTAACTCCGCTTATTTAATTGACATCATTATTGCAATAGAAGAAGAATTTGATATTGCAATAGATGATGACTCCATTGCCAAGATAAACACCGTTCAGGAAGCAGTGGACGTTATTGTCAGCAAAATAAATGAAAAGTAGAAGGTGATTACTTTCTACCTCTTCACCCGCGAATTCAACCCTATATTTTTCTGAGTAAGAAAGTGATAAATCACCTTCGTCCAGGAATTGTAAGAATGCAATCCTTCATAATGCTTGCTGGCTTTTTCTCTCAAGACTGGCAATCTAGAACCTGGAACATTTGGAAAATCATGATGCTCATTGTGGTAGCCTACGTTGAAAACCAACTTATTTAATGGCCCATAATAGGAATATGTCTCCTGACCAGGCTTAGTAACATAGTGCTCAGACACAAAGTGACCACCCAAGGGATGAAGACCAGTTGCTAATATCACAGATAAAGCCATGTATAGCACACCTATCCAACCTACAAAATTCAGATACGTTAAAACAAAAATGATTTGGACCACTAAGTTGACAAACTCCCATTTATTGGGTTTTCTTGGATAAACCATCAATGGCCGTAAAGCGTAAAAGAGAATCTGAAAAAACATCCAAATAAATTTCCCTACAAAACCTCTAAATAGCTTCGCTTCCAATCGTGTAGGAAGATCTGTATCAATTTTATCTTCTCCTTGTTTCCAATGGTGTTCAAGGTGATATGCTTTAAAAGCCATTGCAAATGGAAAAACCAAGGGCAGATTGACCAAAATGGCTAGCCAATTGTTTTTCGCTTCTGATTCAAAAGCAAGGTTATGGGATAATTCATGAATGGCTAAAACCAGGATATGCACCAATGTAGTACCTACTAAAAACAACACTGCGATGAACCCCCAAATATTAGACGGCACATAAAATGACACTGCTAACTGTAACAGTGAGACAAGCAAAACTTTGTACTTCAGACCAGCATCTATACCCATTAACTCCTTCACCTCAGGCACTTCTTTCAAAATCTGCTTTCTACGCTGAAAATGAGGCTCTCGTCCTTCCTCCCAAATGAAATCTTTAGTAGCTCCCATCCAGCAAATTTAAACATTGTACTTTAATTGAAAGCCAGAAGATTAATTGATAGACAGCTAGTATATCTCCTATTTTTCATGTTCATCTTTAATATTCCAATACTGACATTAAAAAATTCTCAACGTTTAGTGATTTGATTAACTTTGTGACAATCAATATTCTATGCTTAGATACAAAGCCGATATTAAGACCTTAGTCTATCTAACTTTCACCTCATCCCTGATGCTGGTATTATTCTTTTATCATGAGCAAATCCAATCTGCGATTTTGTGGATACTTTATGGTATAGAATTGGTTATGGCTATTACTGTGGGAGTTATTGTTCATAATCATCGCCATGTAAGCATCTGGAAAAACAAAACCTTGAATAATCTCACGGACTGCTGGTTGACAGTTCTATACGGGTTCCCTGTATTTGGATGGATCCCCACTCATCTTCAGAACCACCATACACATACCAACAAGGAACCAGATTATACGAAGACCTACGCATTCTCTGAAAAGAATAACTTATGGACTATCATTTACTATCCGATGTATAGTAGTGGGGTTCAACTGAAAGCTATCAGACGCTATCTTTCTGATTTGAGAACAAAAAATCGAGAAAAATTCATTGAACATATTTTCCAGATCATATCATTGGTTCTATTCGTTGTAGCTGCATTCATTATTGACTGGAAAGCGGCTATTCTCTTCGTGATAATCCCTCAACAAATCTCGCTCAACAGTGTATTAGTATTTAACTACGTACAGCATATTCATGCAGATGAAGAATCAGAATACAATCACTCCAGAAATATAGAAGGCCCACTAAATACCTTCCTATTCAACAATGGACTGCATACTGCGCATCACATAAAACCTCATCTACACTGGAGTCGTTTACCTGAATTTCATGCTGAAATCAGAGACAAAATCGATCCTAAATTGAATGAAAAAAGTCTGATCTGGTATTTAATCAGGCAATACTTATTATCACCATTTAACTCTAAATGGTCTACTGTATCCATGCGCCTTACGCGTGAAAAAGTCTGATAATATGTTGAAATTAAAATATAAATCAGATCGCAAAACACTTGCAGCTGTTACCCTGTACTTTGTCAGCACAGGACTGATCTGGTACTATTTCCCTCAATTGCACATAGCACTTCAGATCTTTGCAGTTATTTTTTTATGTATGCTCTCCTTTATATGTGCTGTGATCGTTCATAACACGGTCCATGTACCTATATTTAGAAGTAAGCGAGCAAACAAGGTGTTCCAAATCGTACTTTCTATGACTTATGGATATCCTGTAAGTCCGTTTGTGATAGGTCATAACCTAAGTCATCATCAACACACAGGCAAAGATCAAGACATTGCCAGAACGGATAAGTTAAGGTTTAAGTGGAATTTTCTCAATCAAGCATTGTTCTTCTTTGTAACCTCTGACAGCATCATGAAATCTGAATGGCTATGGATCAAAAAAATGTGGAAAGAAGATCGAAGAAGCTGGGTTATTCAATATTTCTTGGAACTGATTGGTGTAGGCTTAATTAAGATTCCTCTTTTATTTTTCAATTGGCCAGTGACGTTATTAACTATTTGGCTACCGCACTTATGGGCTCAGTGGGGCATCGTAGGAACTAACTTTTGGCAACATGATGGCTGTGATGTTTATCATGAATATAATCACTCCAGAAATTTTACCAACAAGCTGTTAAACTTTCTGGTATTCAACAATGGGTACCATGGTTTGCATCACAATAATGCAACGCTACACTGGAGTGAACTACCAGAAATATATGAGAAAGAATTTGCTCCAAACATTCATCCAAATCTAAATCGAAACTCTTTATTCATGTATTTGTGGGAATCTTGCGGGTGGCCTGGAAAAAGACTAGACTATTTGGGAAACCCAGTCGTTTTAGATAAAAACAAACAGGAAGATAGCCTGGAGTGGATCAACCACAAGGATTACAAAAAGAACATTGAGCACTTAGGAGCCGAAGTTTAACTAAATAATGAGTCAATTGAATTTCATCAGTAGACATTATCAGGAAGTTTTAGCCTCGATTAAGCAAATAGATGTAGAAGAAACATTTGATCTGTACTTCAGTCGTTTTTTCGGTTTGTTATTTGCCAGGCTAGGAAAAACACTCAATCTAACACCTACTCACGTAAGTTTTTTAAGCTTGGGTTTTGGTGTTCCAGGAGGTATTTTGCTTTACTGGCAAACAGATGTTTGGATTATTGCAGTTGCTTGCTTTCTTATAACGCTTGCAGGAATACTAGATAGCGCAGATGGCCAACTAGCCAGGATGACAGGAACGTCAAGTGAATTTGGCAGAATGGTGGATGGCACTATTGACAACATGGTATTCATGGCATGCTACTTCGCAGGAATTGCCTATTTCAAAGACATCTATGGCCTTCTTACCATAGTTGCTATTGCAGGAGCCTCAGGTTTTGTTCATAGTGTCAAGTCTGCCATCTATGAATTCTATAAATGTGAATACCAGGAATTGATGGAAAACAAAGAAGAAAGCAGTATTCCATACACTTCCAAAGAAGTAGAAATTCAGGGGAACCGATGGTACCATAAGGTGATCTATTATATTATCGTAGATTACACCAACAAGCAATTGAAGTTTATAACCAGAAGCATTGCTCAGCGCAAATCCATGCGAGAACTCACTACCAACTCCGAAATTTCCCGACGATTTTTAGAGCGTTACAGAGATTACAATAAATCTATGCTTAGCTGGTGGGCTATTTTCTGCGGCACCAACACTCATAGAACTGCCATAATGGTCTGCTCCCTTTTTGGCAGAATAGATATTTATTTCATTGCCAGTGTTGCCTGGACCATTTTCATTATTCCTATTTCCTTAATTCAAGCGAAGAGAGACAAAGAGCTTCTTCAAGAATTTTCATTTCAGAACGCCGCTTAATTAAGATTTAGGTTTCAATACTGCATTGGAGGTCAGCTGACAAAAACCCTTTAAGCCTTTCATGATCGCTTTTGCTTTGGTGGCCTTAACAGTTCCTGGCTGATATTCTACTGACGCCTTCGTCATTGGATCCAGTACTCGATTTGCAAACTCATTGACAATTGCCCGATCTTCTGTAATCATCACAACCTCCTGCTCAAAGTGATAACTGATTAAGTCATAATTACTACTTCCGAAAACAAGTTTATCACTGTCAATTAGAATAGCTTTCAAATGAAACATCCCAGGATGATGAAAGAGCTTAAAGAACCCTTTATTACTCTGTGAAAGGAGGTAATCAAAAAACAAGCCTTTATTATTCTCCTTTGGAGAGATAATACTCACTTCTACACCAGATTCCGCTATACTCTGAAGCACTGGAAGCAAAGGCTCTGATACATAAGGAGAAATAACAGTAATTTTTGATTGAGCTTGTCTAAGAATGTCAAAAAACTCCTCATACAGACTTTTACTTCTCACTCCATTGAGAAAAAATAATTGATGCCCTTTAAGATTTTCCTTGAGTGACTGGTTTGAACCGTTCCAAGTGGTTAAAAAATCCGCTCGGATTGCTTTGCCTATGGAAAGATCCTCCATCTCAAGCATCATATCATGCCACTCAAAATTGTGATCGCTAAAGTTTATCCCACCCAAGTATGAGTATCTACCATCCACCACCATCATCTTTTTATGATTTCGAAGCGGATATCGAAGCATCAATGGGCCTGTAGGATTCACAAACTTGACCTTTATCCCATTCGCTTCAGCTTTAGCTAACAACCTATATGTATTCTTTACTTCTCCCTTAAAGTTTGGATCTCTCAAATACTTCAGCCCAAAGACAAAGTGATCACTGACGACAGCTTTTGAAAAAGAATCAATTATGAGTCGCTTATCTCTTGCAGGGCTTTGCAGCATCAAATGAATTAACTCCTCCCCTGCCGCATCTCCTTCAAAAGTCATTGCTTGCACATAAAGAGATTCTTTAGCTTCTTGAGCTCTAACACTCAATGCTGCCATAAATTCACTCGCTCCTATTAATATTTGTGACTTCATTATAAGACTTTCCTATTTTTGGGGCATACAAGATTAATCAAATCCACTAATACCAAGACACAACCACCCATGAAGATTGCTCAGGTTTGCCCATATGATTTTTCACGTCCTGGTGGGGTAAAAAACCATATTGAGTCTTTATCCAAATATCTGAGACAAATGGGTCACGAAGTGAAAATAATTGCCCCCAATCCCAATATTTCTGAGGAAGGTGTTTATCATTTTGGAGGTAACAGGAGTCTAAACTTGGGCGGCACCAAAATTGATATCAACATCGCATTAGGAGCTGAACGAAAAGCACTAAAAAACTTCCTTCGAAACGAGCAATTTGACGTTATTCATTTTCACACTTTTTGGAATCCAGCGCTACCATTTCAAATTAGAAGATTTAGTAGAGCAAAACATGTCACCACCTTTCACGACACACCAAAAAGCCAATTTGTCGGAAAAAACATCATGCCAATAGCTGCTAAGGGTGTTTTCACATTAATGGATGCCATCATTTCAGTAAGTAAAACACAAGCAGCATACATCAATAGGTTTTCAAAAAGAGAAATCTCTATCATTCCAAACGGTATAGATTTAGCGGAGTACCAACAACCTATTGAGCCAATAAAAAAGTATGACGATGGTAAATTCAACATCCTATTTCTCGGAAGGCTTGAAGAACGAAAAGGAATTTTGCACGCATTGGAGTCTTACAAAATTGTCAAAAAGGCAAACCCTGACATCCGACTAATCATTGCTGGAGACGGTGATGAGAGAATCCAAGCAGAAAACTTTATCAAAATACATGAACTACAGGATATTGAAATGCTTGGGTTTGTTTCAGAAAGCGAGAAACTTCGACTTTTAAAAACCGCTGATTTGTATATCGCTCCAGCACTTTTTGGAGAAAGTTTTGGAATCGTTTTGCTTGAAGCAATGGCTATGGGCACACCCATGTGTGGCTATGGAAATGAAGGCTACCTAAATGTGCTTTCAGAAAAACAACGTGCGTATTTCGCCTCACCGTATGATACTGAAAGCTTAGCTGCTAAGACTTTGGCTCTGATTAGCGATCAGAACGAACAATCAAAAATGATTTTAGAAGGGAGTCAAGTTGTTCAACCATTTGATTGGGAAATCTTGACAACTCAAATCGAGAATGTTTATAAACGCGTCCTAAAAAATTAAATTAAGGTCATGTTTCGTTATGATTCTGCATTTAATCATAACACTCCATAAATTAACAATTAGAAGAATCAAATTATTTTGTTTAGAGTGTCTGGTTAGTTCCGACACCAGATAAATTTGCAAGGATTAAACAAACAGGTATTGACTAATTTATTAATGGGTTTTGCCCATGGATATGACATTGGGGATCTAGAAGTTTTTATCAAGAGCTTAAAAGCTCATGGATTTTCTGGTGAAGCGGTTCTATTCACCAACAAAATCAACACCACGAAACGAAAGGAAATTTACCAGACCTATAGTGTTACCTGCATTGACTCAAAGGATCCTGTTTTCAAGAAAACACTAAAAGATCAACCAATAATTGATCAGTTGTTGCCCGCTATAAGGAGATACCTGATTTACGAGAGCTACCTCAATTCAGGCCAAGAGTATGGCAATGTGTTTATCTCCGACACAAGAGATGTATTATTTCAAGGAAATCTAGATGATTATGAAGTGAAGGATGAGCTTCATGTTTTTTTAGAACGCGATAACAATTCCATTGTGGAAAACTCATTTAATCGAAATTGGATACTCAATGGTTACGGTGAAGAAGGTCTTGCTCTGATTGGGAATAAAACCATTTCTTGTTCTGGGTTTACTTTTGGTAGCCATAAACAAATGGCCAATTACCTCAAACTCATGAGCGATGAGATTGTCAAGTTTCACAATACTCAACCTAAAATAATCGGTGGTATTGATCAGGGATTTCACAATTACCTGGTGCACACCAATAAAATTGACAACTGTATCATACACCCCAACAAAACCTTTGGTGTTATTACTTGCGGACGGGAAAGCAATCTCAAATTAAAGGATGGGATAATCCTAGATGACAATGAGTGTGTTCAAACAATCGTACATCAATACGACAGGAACACAGATATCTACAAAGAGCTAAACCCATACCGATACAATAAAGAACAAGAGATCAAAAGGAAGCGGGAGTCTAAATCATTTTGGTCAAGATTATTCAACTAATCCTGTATCAAAGCAGACGGAAAACCTCTTCTAAGACTTATAGATACTCTAGATCAAAATACTGTAACTCTTTTATTTTTTTGATTTCAATGCTATAATGGAACAATAGATTGACCAATAAGGCATCTTGAAAAGCAGAAGTAAGGAGTACTTTAAAAAATCGAATAATCGAAAGGGCTTTTGCCAGGCAAGGCGTAAGTATTCGCTAAATTTTTCGGTGATCCCATTTAAATGCGAAGCTGTTCCCCAGGGACCTACCTGAATGGCTCTTCCAGGCACTAAAGCAAAGGCTTTATCTGTACTAGACCGCAAAAGTCTATCTCCAAAGATTCCAGTCCAAGGCTTTCTAGCCATCAACTTAGCAAACTCCAAATTCATCGCATATGCATGACGATCATTGGTGCGAACCTTTATAATTCCAGAATATTCTGTTCGCTTGGCATAAGTGTCCTGCCTGAAATCAGGCTTGTGACCAAAATAAAAGACATCCCACTCTTGCTCATTTAGAAACTGCTGATAGCTAGACGGAGAGACTTTTGATAAAAAATGAACGTCATCCTCAAAGATCAGACAATTGCTTAGCTTGTTTTCAGCTATGTAGCAATAGACATCATAGTGAGCATTGAAACAACCTCGCTTAGAATCCTCAGTGTCAGGCTCATTTTTAAATACTTCAACAAACCCTTTCGGCAAACCTAAACTTTGCTCTATGTGAGCACACTTGAGTTGGATGAATGCTTCATCATTTTTAGTTGTCAGAAGTATAGCTTTGCTGAAAAATGTCATCTAAAGAAATTAATCTTATTTAAGCTCAAAGATGTACAGAATTACATTCTTAACTTATCTGAATAAATCATTAACCTATTGAAATAGGTATCTTCGCCACTGAATGAGCGAAAAAGTGACCATATTGATCCCATCATGCGATGCATATGCCGATGCGTGGGAACCCTTTTTCTACTGCTTCAATAGATCATGGCCCGATTGTCCGTTTGAAAAAATCTTGATTTCGAACCATCTTGAAGCACCAGATACTAAAACCAAAACAATCAAAATTGGAGATGATAAAGGGTATTGTGACAACTTAATTTACGCTTTAGAACAGATCGATTCTGACTACATTATTCTCTGGCTCGAGGACTTATTATTGGCAGCAATACCAAAAGGTGACACTACAGTGATCATCAAGGAGGCCATACAAGCTAATGCTGGGTACTTAAGATTATGGCAAATTTCTAAAACCCAGGCCTCCTCATCAGATCTGTTTTATGAATTACCAAAAGACTCTAAGTTCAGAGTGAGCTTAAAACCTGCTTTGTGGAAAAAATCTGTTTTACTATCCCTACTTGTTCCTGGGGAATCTCCTCACGATCTAGAACGTAAAGGATCCATAAGATCAAATGAACTTCCAGAAAAGTTCTTATCTCTAACTAAAAATTCTGAGGAGTACAGGTTCAGTACAGTAAACCTGATTTACAGAGGTAAATACGAACAATCGGCACTTAATTACCTAAAAAAGATTGGCTTTGATATAAAGCCATCCAACAGAAAAATAAAGCCGCAATTTCTTTATCTCCTTCAACACAGACTATTGAACCCAATTGCTCGGCTTTTCAAGTTACTAGGTAATTAGCTTTTTAATATCCGCTGATAAACCGAGTACATGGTCATATAAAAAGCATCTCCAGGAACTGGTTTTTTGTGATACACAAAGTGTTTCAATGCCGCTTTTAAATGAAAACGCTTGTCTTCCCACTCCTGCGGAGTGATACCTTTAAGAATATCATACGACTGTTGGATTTTATCCATTGGGACCAAAACGGCAAACTTGGTCCAATCCAGCAAATCTGAAAATGGCAGGGTATATTGTTCATAGACAACAACAGGAACAGCACCAAACCACATCCCTTCAAACAATCGTGGAGACCACTCGGAACTTCCTGGAAAATGAAAATAATATTTAGACTGACTGTAATAAGTTAAATATTGTGCGAATGGAACATGATGATCTATCCATAAACACTCGTCCGTCCGTTTTTCATGCACCCAGCCTCTCTGACCGTAGATCATCCCAGCATAGTACCCAAAGTATTTACGTTGATCAAACGGTATATCGAAAGCATTTATGTCAGCTGCATATTTCGGAATCTTATAATCCTTCATGCATACACTACTCACATCTTTTTGAGGGTTGAAGAAACCTCGCTTGGCATCAGCACTATTAACAACTAAATGTGCATGCTGAAACAAGTCGTTATTTACCTTCTCGAGAAATTCTGTACCCAGTTTGGATGAAAAATAAATATGTCTTTTCCCTTGCTCAAAATAGGCTGAATCAACTGCTCTGGCTATTGCTTTCTTTAAAAACCATTCTTCTAATTTCCTCTTCTGGTTGAACTCAAATTCTCCATCTGTTTTAGGATTAGGCTTTATTCGAAGGACCTGCAACAGCTTCCACCATATTTGCACCAGCATGTAGTACATATATGGAGTTGCTGGCAATACAAAAGCAGATGCTTTATGTTGATCTCTGGTGTAAAACTTAGTCTTCGTTAAGCTTTTTAAAAAGTAGTGTTCAACTAAATAGCCTCTATTAGCACTTATGGAAAAGGGAATTTGAAATCGAGATTCATATTTGTATACCTTAAACTCCTTTTCCATCTTTTGGAGTTCCCTGGCAAGATCATCAGCATTTCCACTCAAATAAATACCGAAAGCAGAAGAGGCTGGACGCAACTTCTCTAATCCATACTCATCGTGTATATGGGTTGATTTCCTTCCTTTCGGTCGAAAAACTATATAGCTAATTAATTTCTCTTTAATGGCCACTTAATTGCAATGCTCTATCCACTGCAATATTAACGAGAATCTCATCGCTCAAGCATTTAGCTAAAGGCTAATTTATATGGTAGTTTTGCCCCGGCTTTAATTACCCAATAAGCAGATAATCAAAAAACACAATGAGTTTCGTTTGGAAATACCTCAAAGGAAGTTTAACAGGATTAATCATCGCAACCTTAATGAGCACACTATCAGGTTTAGGAATAGTGTACATCATGCGAAGCTTTCACCAGGCAGTAAAAAAAGGATTGGATAACCCAACCATGTTTTTCACTTCTGTGGGCATTGGACTTCTCGTATTCATTGTATTTGGCCTTATTTCCGAAAAAACATTATCGAGAATCACCAATCGCATTATTCTTGAAATGCGTATTGACTTTAGTAATCTCATCTTCCAATCTGAATACGAAGAGGTAGAGGGTAAGAAGAAAGAGCTATTCTCCAGTATGATATCTGATATCAATGGGTTGTCTCGTATCATAGAGAAGTTGCCAGGAGCAAATAGGAACTTTGTCATCGCTCTGGCAGGAATCATATATCTGGTTACAATAAGCTGGCTACTCACACTCATCATGATCGCATTTTTTGGTGTGACGTATTTGATCATACTACGACGCAATGTATTGGCATATAAACTCACTATGTCTTCCAGAAAAAGCTGGGATGCCGTCTACAACAACATTCATGACATTATCTATGGTATAAAAGAGCTGAGTCTCAACTCATCCCAAAAAGACACTTTTATAGAGAATCATCTAAAGAAATCAGGAGAAATAGAAGCTCAAAACAAAATCAGTTTAAGGTTCTTCAATCAAGCAACAGGAAAGATGTCCGAAACAGTCATGATATTGGGTATTTGCTGCATGATCCTGCTGAGTATTTCAGTAGATGTTTTGAATATGTCTGCATTCGCGGAGTTTCTCACAATCTCTTTATTTATCGTCAATCCATTGTCCAGTGTCTCCAATTTCACCAAAGATCTGGTACCATTGAAAGTTTACACCACGCACATACAAGAAATAGGCATTGAACTTTCTAATGCGAAAGACGATTCACAAGAGGATAGAATAGAATTAGAGTCCATTAATCAATTCATCTCCTTACAAAACGCGGAATATACTTATCGACGAGGAGATGACTCCCATTTTCACCTTGGGCCTGTTTCTATGGAGATCCCAGCAAATCAAATTACCATAATATACGGCAGTAATGGCAGTGGTAAAACCACGCTATCAAAAGTTATCGCTGGTCTATACAAAATAGAAAAAGGCCAATTAGTTTACGGTAATGAGCAGATCAACAGAAATAACCTACAGAGTTTTAGAAATAAGATATCTGCCGTATTTGCTGACAATCACCTTTTTAAGAACAACGATATCTCTCAGGATCAATTACCAAGAGTGCAAGAGCTACTACAACTATTCTCTATAGACAATCACGTGCAAATAGAGAACAACACAGTGATTCATAAAGGTTTATCTACCGGACAATCTAAACGCCTGGCTTTAGTCCTTTCGATGATTGCAGAAAAAGAAATCTATATTTTTGATGAGTGGGCAGCCAATCAGGACCCTCAGTTTAAAAAAGCCTTTTACCATCAACTCATTCCTCAACTCAAAGAGGAAGGAAAAACAGTCATTCTAATTACGCATGATGATCAGTACTTTGACATAGCAGATCACAAAATTCACTTACAAGAAGGCAAAGTCGTTTGATCAAGCTAGCCCTTACCTACTATTAATTCAAGATTCTTTTTTAACTGGACTAAATCAACAGACACATCCGCGTTTTTAGCTATGGAATTAACGCTATTACTTAGCTGATAAAAGTAATCATGCTCCAAAGCTGAAGCCATCGAGAAATAGCAATTGTTGTGACTATCAACAGCGTTTCTGATCTCCAAAATTTTACCCCCTTTATGCATAAACAACATATTGGTTAACCCCGCTCCATGCAGACCTGCCAGAATTTTCGCTTCTGACATAATTTTTAACTGATCAGCCCAGCTATAATCCTCAAAGTGATGAAGTTCAAAACCAAATTGCTCAAACAATAACATAACTTCCTTTTCATTCTTAATCTTACGAATAAGAGCTTTGGATCGACTAATGTAAACTTTTCGATGAGGTTTGGAATTCGTGTTCTTTATGAGTTTCGACCTTAATTCATTGATTAGCTCCTTATTGAAATTCCCCGGCTTAGCAGTGTAACTCGCCACGATCATTCTATCGACCTTGTAGACTCTATTGGAATTAAGTACAACAATAGGAAGACCCAAGGCGCTTAGAGACTCACGAACGAAATGAATTTGATAATATTCACTTGGAATCAAAGCAGGAGCTTGATCGGCAGTTCGCGCATGGAGCAATAAACGTGTCATGCTATCTGAAAACCAATGAAAATAATTGGGGCTTCGATTATCCGAAAACCACACAGCTTCAGGTATCGAGTTCCATCCCCTCAAGAGCAAAAAGAACTTCGAGAATATTCGAAAGTTGGATTCTCTGCGTGCCATATAGTACTTGAAATATCTGGATAAACTCCATGGCTTAAACAAGATATAGTCAAACACAAATACGTTCGAAAGCTCTAATAAGTAAGATTTAGCAATTCGCTTTTCTAGCTCATGCTCAAACAAACCTCTATCCGTCTCTTTAAAATTGACAGGGAGTTTTCTTTTTACGATATGCTCTTTGAACAGGACTTTCAATCTAGTATTTCTAGAAAATCACTTCTTTTTAAAAATAGTAAGCAACTTTGAAATCCCACTTTTTGATGATTTTTTCTTGGAATTTGCAACAAAATCATCAAATGATCTCACGGCCCATTCTGATGACATATTCTGATAGGCAACAAGTAGACTAGATTGAGATTGTCGCAAGTTATTCTCTTCTTTGATGAGTTTCAATACAGCATCTTTTTCTATTCTATTGTCAGGGAGAAGCTCTTCCTCCGGGATATTGTACCTTCGACTAAATGAACTAGTTTCCGAGTGACTCTCTCCATCAATATACGCACAAAGTCTCTGGAATAAACTTGAAGTGGTCAACTGAACCTCATTCATGTCAGCAGAAATTTTCCTTAAAAAATGATTGTAACCATGCTGACCTAGCCGGTTTTTAAATTCATTGCTAGTCCTGTAAAAAGACTCCACTACTATTTCACTGAACGCAGGGTTTATCACATCAGGAGAATAACTCCCTTTGGCTAAGCCCGATTTATCACAGAAGTCTTCTATCAAGTCAAAAGATCTGTTTTTACTTGGCAAGGAATTAACAATTAGCTCAACATGATCATGACTTATCAAACTTTCTAATTTTAGAAACTCCTCACTCCATTTATATGGCTTGAGAGTCAACTTTTGTGAATCCAGAACAATGGCCATCAGATAAGCCTCCGTTCCTAAAAACAAATTGGGTTCTAGTAGATTGGATTTAAGTATTTCATTAATGCTATCACTCATCTCAGGATTCCTAAACTCCCATTGATTAAACGCTGCAACTAATAACTTTGATGATGGGCGAACATATCCAATAATAGAAATACGATCAGCTTTTACCTGATCACAGATGAACTTTACAGCTCGGTGACATTCAAAAAAATACTCATGGCTGAGGATGGCAATATTCTTTTTCTTTAACAGTTCATTTACTTCGCTGATAAACTCTGCCAAATTGCTATCATCAGAATCAACACTCTGATTCATGAGATCAATCAATGGAGGAGAAACATGTCTGTAATGGTCCTTCCACTCACTTTTCAAAAAGTGTTGAATAGATGAAGAACCACATTTAGGAGGACCAATATGTAGAATAAGGTGTGTCATTTAGGTCGAATGGATAAAAACTTCCTATGTGAATTTGTTTTTTAAGTAAATCATAAAATTCAAAAAAATCCTGACCAGCCATTTAGGATTGTTTACTTGAAAATCCATCTGAAACTCCGACAGCTTAGGGTTTGAAGCATAAAATAACCCTTCTTTATCATAAATGTATTTGTTTCTATCATGCACAACTTGAACCCAATAAGCGTCACTTTTTCCGACCCTTAAATTAGTCTCTGTTCGCCAGTCTCCATGTATGCGAGCGAATACTGTTTCCATTGTCTTTACTTGCTCAACAACACTAATAAATGGATTGAATTTGGCATAGTAACTTTTTACTTCACCATTCAAAAAATTAACCTGATATCCTCTGCGAAGGTCTACCACTAACTTATCTACTGGCTTTGCAAGAGTCTGAATTGCGTCAATAAAATCCTTATGAATGAGGTCGTCATTATCCATGCGAGTGGTAACCACATATTTGTCTTCACTTAGCTGACCAGATATAAAGGATTTCAGATCGGACAACAAATTAGCTACACCATCAATAAATAGGGGTTGAAATAGGTCGTATTGAGACTCCAATTCTGAAATTTTGGTTCTCCACTTTTCATCCGTATCACTGTTAAATAGCACAATCCATTTAAAATTCTGGTTCGACTGAGCTTTTACAGATGGAAAACAATAATTCTCAAATAAATCAAATCGATGAGTCATCCAACCATCATCCAAAATTGAATTGCCATTCTTATCTGAATCCCAATTTCTGGTTTTCACATTGAATCTGGTAATTAAAAAGTGTTTCACTTATCAGTCTATTCTTTTTACGTTCTTAGCGATTACCCCAAAATCACCACTATTGGCAACCAAAAGACCTTCTTTGATATTCTTTTTTGAAATTCTCTGATTATGCTCATTCATCCGCTTCCAGGTCATATTATGAGGAATAAATTTCTCATGCTTAATCGCCATGTTGTATAGTGGATCTTGATTTTTGATAATTTGGGTTCCGAATCGTTCTGCTCGTTTAATTAGATCACCATCCTGAAACCCCATAGGAAGAAAAGACTCATCATAGCCTCCCAATTCATAAAATGTATTTTTTGTCAGAGCAATTCGTCCATAACTTCCATCAAGTTTCTTCTTGCTGTACTGCCAAAACAGAATCTCATTTGTTGCTTCACTAAAATGTTTGATGATAAAATCTCCGCCATTCTTTCCGGTATAGTTATCACAATCCAAATTCACCAAAATATCACCCTCAGCTAACGCATGAGCGCAGTTCTTGGCTTTTGGCGAATGCCATTCTGGAAGATCATTACTGTGAAAAGCTTTGAGTTTTCCACTACCCAAAAAAGATTTAAACTCAGAACTTACCCAATCCACAATTTCTAAATCATCTTGAAAATCAACAAGAACAAAATCCACATTCGGGTTTGCTTGATTGTCATTTAGGTTTTGCAGAAGTGTTTTTTTTAGATACGATTCACGGTTTTTGTGTGTAATGCAAAAAGTAAGTGTCAGGTCATTTAAAGAACGACCTGTGAATGAGTTACCTCTATAATTCTTTCTAAAAAACATTTAATACTACCCTATGAGTTCTTTGAGATTTGTATAATCGACTAAAGCCGTTCGCTCATCCTCAAACTTCTCCACTAAAACCTTTTTCAATTTCTTATGAACCAACTTAACCTCTTTACAATTATGCTTCACATCAAAAAATGGTAATGAAACATAAGTCTTCAACGTTCCTTCTTGATTATGTTTTTGACGAAACTTCCCAGTAACTAAATCAATACATCGATAATTAATTCCTCGATCTAGTAGCAATTGTTTGAAAACCATCTCAGGGTTCCAACAACTATATCTTGCCCATATCTTGCCTTTCCTTTTCAAGTATTTTGGATTGTTATGATAATTTGGATACCACTCTTCCAGAAAGTATCTCAGGATATCCATTCGTGCATCCATCACTTGTGATCCACCATAACAAAATCGATCATAAAGCCCTTCATGATTATCAACAGGCGGCAAATAGATGTGCTCGCTACTTTGATTAAAATCAATAAACAGATCGTTAAAAAAACAGATATCTGGCCTGGACCAAATAACCCAATCGTACGGCTGACCAACCTTCTTCTCCAGCTGTTTCTTTAATTGGTTACACGAAATCATGGATTGCCACTGAAGAAGATTACCCTCAATCCCCTGATTTCCAATCAGATTTTCATTATAAGACAGTTCCCATGTAAATGTCGGATCGGCCTCTATTTTTACCAATTGATTATCAACCTTAGACAGAAGCTCATTTAGCGCATTTTTGTCCGGCTGCTCAGGAAAGTGCCCAACAAAATCCACAGAATGACCAATATGATTCAGAACATGATTTTGGAAACTCTCAACAAAGTATTCAAAATTTCTAGGCAAAGAAGATAAACATACCAATATCCGCATATCAAAGTCCCAGTTCGCTCATTAACGTATACAAATACTGAATCCAGTGACGTTGCTTGCTGTACTGTCCCACTAGCCGCTCATGGATCTCGGGGCTCATCGGTCTTTTACTCAAAATCACATCTTCTTTTCTTGCCAAATTGATTCCCTGCCCTTCTACTTTCTGTAAATAATTAGCCTCTAATGGAAGCATAGTTGCCTGAAATGTCGCTATGGCATTTTTGACTTTACGAGTGGTTAGCACCAGCTGTGTCTCAGCCAAAAAAGACGGCTTTTCTCCATATAGATCAAATTCCAATCCTTGATATTCTTTTTCAGTCAGTCCTAGCCATTCAAAAAACACATCATATTTAGATATCGATTCACTCAATTTCTGAAACTGAAACGACCTCTTTCCCAAAGATATTGGGACTTGATAACGAGCAAATTCCCCTTTATGATTTACTCCTGCATCTCCAAAATTCGTTGTAAAAGAAACCCTAGGGTAAAAAAAGAATTTATGCTGATCTACCAGATAGTATATAAAATCCTTTTTCCATGATTGGTCACTCCACTTAGCAACTGGCGTTGGAACTCTTACCGAATCATAATTCACTTTCTGATCCATCCAATTCTCGAAATCTGCCCATTGACTTTCCGTCCAGATTTGGCCCCAGGAAGATGGCACTTGCAAAAAGTAGTTATCAGCCCCGTCTTCAAGTGGAATGAATGGCAAATGCTTGAACTCTTTGATATGATAGCTGAATAAGGAAATTCCTGCTATTGATTGATCATCTTCGCAATAAGTCAGGGCTTCTACTGCATACTGATAATATACCGGACTTACCACTAGATCATCTTCCAAAACGATAACCGCTCCATAGTCCTTTGTTAATCTGCCACAGCTCATTACATGTGCCTTGAGTCCCAGATTTTCCTGATGAGTGATTACTTTTTTTTCTCCATTGTTCCACTCAAAATCCTCTGCTGCTTGTATCACCTCTGAGTTTGCTCCTCCATCAAGGCTGATCAATAGCGGAATATCTGTCACATTATACTGTGCGGACTGCAACGAACAGAGTAAACGATCTAGTGATGCTGGTCGATCATAGGCTACTACAACTACGGCAGGTACACGGTTCATTTACTTGGACTATTCGGTTTTGACAGAAACAATTGGCTATCATCAAAATTAAGAGCTTTTAAATAGATTGACCGAAAATTCTCTAATGCATGCTTTTTCAGCCTTTCTCTTTCATTATTCGCCAAATTTTTGCTGAGGTATTTGACTCTGTTGGAAACATACAATCCATATCTTATCCAGCCAAATCTCGATGACGGATCAAGCAACTTAATGTATAAGTCTCTTTCAAAACGCTTGATCGGATCAAACTTGATCTTAGAAGGAGGCCTATCTTCTCTGTCGTGAACTACGAGTGCATCATTCACTATTCCTATCCTTAATCCTCCGTTGATCAATCGCTGTACGTAATTAAAGTCTTCACCATAATGAAAAAATAAAGGATGAAACAAACCAACTCGTTCTATACATGATTTAGATATGAGCCATGCTGCTGCATTCACAAAATGAACTTCCGCAATATTTGATTCTTGATTGATATTGGCTAGAAAATCGTCAGAAACGTCTTCAGACACAAATGTATAGAACAACTGATCATATCCTGACCGATCTCCTTTCAGATGGATAGGAGATACTATTCCATAGTCTGGATTTGCTATCAATTGATCTCTAAGGCATCCTAAAGTATTCTCATCTACCCATGCATCTTGGTTGAGCAAAAAGAAATAAGAATAACCCAAGCTAAAAGCATATGCAATACCTTGATTATTCGCTCCTCCAAAACCCACATTTTCTTGATTAACAATGACATGAACTTGCGGGTATTTCTCTTCAATATGTGCCAGGGTGTCATCAGAAGAACAATTATCTATTAAGATGATGTCAGACTTCTGGTCAGACGCTAGAATAGAACCAATACATCGATCTATCCATTTCATAGCATTGTAAGTAACTATAATACAGCAAGTGTCTGATCGTTTTGTTTCTGATTTCATTTTACCTGACATCACACAAACTTATCCTAATCTAAACTCTCTCAATCGGTATTCTTTCAAGAAAATGAGTAATTCTAATCATATGGTATGCTCTTTGATACAATATCCTTTGATTATTATCAATTAAGCTTATTTACTTTGTACTTATGGTCACGAAAATTTCCATCTTATTTATTGGACTTTTAGGAGTTTTGAACTCTAACTGGATATCTAATGATGACAGAAAAGACGATTATACATTCGCTTTTTACAAAATCGACAACAAGGTAGAAATCATCGTTAATGATTCATTGATATACTCAACAGGTGAAATGAAAGGTAACCCAGACCTGGAAGGCAACCTAACCTATAAGGTTGGTCATTTACTCACGAAGGGAAGGGATGAAGTCATCGTCAGGTTATACAATGGCCATGAACCCTATAGCCCCGATAAGAAAGATCAGCATTGGGAAATTGAATATTCTCTATTTAAAAACGGAAAGGAATATGATCTGATGTGGGATGAGGGCGATGACTACAGAACAGGATTGGTTTTCGAGGAAACCTACTTTTTATAAAGAAGTTATCACTTTCTGAATAAACCGAAAACTCCACGATTATAATATTTTATTATACTCCAACTGATCATTCGACTTGATTTGAGTAATCCAATTTTCTTCACGTAATGTGATAAGACTGTTTTCAATTCATCAACACCCTCTTGACCGATCATGACTCGAAATTTTTGATAAAAAGAAGATTCCAACAAATCCAATATCAACACCACTCGATCAGTATAAGAAGGATTAGGGCCTATAGTGGCGATATTACTAGAGGATACAGACCCTGAATGCACCCTGAATGTGTTCAACTTTTCACGAACAAACGATATGTGCTCATTAAGACCAATCCTCAGCCAATATTCAAAATCTACAATCTGTTGGTATTTAGTATTAAACAATCCATATTTTTCTATCAAGGACCGATGAATTAAGCCAACTATTGGTTCACCAAGAAAATTATGTTTGAGTTTATTTCCAATTAAGATTTCTGCTATCCTTTCTGGATGAACCAATATCTCCTGTTCTTTCAATGCTTTGGCAAGGGTTAAAATACCATCGAAAAATGTACGCCTTTCTGGATTGTCGCACAGATACTCTCGATCTGTCAACACTAATCCAGTGCCATTTCTTTTTCCCGTTTCCTGCATTTTCTCAATGCAATCCGGCTGCATGAGGTCATCCTGAAATTGAAATTTGATCCAATCACCCTGTGCCATTTCTAGGCATTTATTCCAGTTCTCTACCAGACCAAGTCTACGTTCATTGATTATTAACTTTATTCTGGAATCTTTTCTGGCAAATTCAGTTACAATTCGTTGAGAGCTGTCTGCTGAAGATTCATCTATTACAAGAACTTCAATATGCTCGTATGTCTGATTAATTACAGACTGTAAACACTGTTCTAAGTATTCCTCACCATTATAACATGGTATACACACGGAAACAAGCTCTTGCATAATTCGAAATTACGCTAAAAAGCAAAAATCCTCGTTAATCAACACCCTTGATAACAATTTCAATTAGCCAACATTGGCTTTATTTGCACTATAAACTATGAACCATGAGACTGAATTATATATTCTCGATTGCTATCATATCACTATCTTCTGTAGTATTTGGTCAAATTAGTGCGCCAGGTAGTCTATTTACGACAATTGAAATTACTCATGATACTACAACCTTAGGTTTCTACCAATCAGTTCATTCAGAAGAAATTACGAACAAAATTGAATTACTAGATCCACTATTCAGGACTAGTGCTAATAACTATTACCCGAGAGGGTTCAATGATGGACCGGTTTGGAAAGGTAAAGGTTTAACGATCGAGCTGCATGGAGGGGTGGCAGGTAAAATAGGACCGGTGACCTATGCATTGTATCCAGTAGTTTATTACTCTCAGAACCTTGAATCAAAACTAAATCCACCAATTCTTAACAATAGCATTAGTCCATATGGATATCAATTTACACAAGGATTGGGAGGTATTGATTGGCCCAATAGATTCGGAAACTCCTCCTTTACAACATTTCATCCGGGTCAATCTGAGATAAAATTGGAGCTAGGCAAGTTTGTAACGAGCGTGTCTACTCAAAATTACTCTGTGGGTCCTTCGGTTTTTAATCCTATAATTTTAAGTAGACAAGGCGGTGGGTTTCCTCATTTGAGAATTGGCAGCAAACCATTTGATCTCAATGCCAAAAACCTATACCTCGGTAAAATGGAATTGACTGTATTGGCCGGCTTCCTAAAAGAATCTGAATATTTCGACAATAATGAAGACAACAACAGAAGTTATTTCAATGGTCTATTCTTCGCCTATACTCCTCCATTTCTTGAGAACCTAACTCTTGGATTCAATAAGGCTCTTTATAAACAAACCAACAGGTTTAGCGCTCAAGATTTGATTTCAGTAATTCACGTATTAGACACAGTTGGTCCAAATGATCAATTTGATCAACTTGCCTCGGCCACTATGGAATGGAAGTTCCCGTCAGTTGGTTTCAGAGCATACATGGAGTTTGCATACAATGACTTTGGGGGATTTTTTAAGTGGATAGAGCCAGAACACAGTAGAGCATATACAATCGGTTTTGAAAAAGAATTATATCTAAAAAATGGCGACAAGTTCCTAATCAATTATGAGCACACCAATCTCTCCCGTAATCATACATTTCTTTGGAGACCTGAACCTTCATTTTATATACACTCAGTTAACAAGCAGGGATATACCAATCAAGGACAACTTCTAGGAGCAGGAATTGGCCCTGGTAGTAACTGTGATATTCTAATGGTCAAATTCACCCATAAGCAATCTACTTTAGGGTTATCAGGATCGCGTATCGAAACAAACAAAGACTATTTAGTCAGGAATATTCGTGAACCAGATCATGACATTGAATATGGATGGGGCGGATATGTTAACTATGAATTAGAAAAACTGAATATCTTCTTTGAAATAGTACGCAGCAGAAATCACAACAAGTACTACATCAAGAGAGTAAGCAATTTGTATTTGAGTCTGGGAACGCAGCTAAAACTGAATTGATCATCCCCTTGAGTATTCAAATAAAAAGACCTCTAGCCCCCAACCTGTCGTGTATTGTTGATCATTTTAATGAAAATACATCGTTATATGGGGATACCCATTTAATTCTTCATTCGAAGATACTTTGGGCTAATACAAGCACCCCCGAAATATTAAAAGATATTTCGTCAAAAACTGATGATAAACACAAAACCCTGGTCTTCATAGTTGATGACTTTGAACAGAGATATAACCATCATCAGAATCTAATACTCTTTCGAACAAGCTTGAGAGCTTCCAGGAAAAGGATAAATGAATTCGTGCTTCCCTACATTTGGGAATGTAATGACACAGCATTTCCTACATCAGAATCAACCATAACTCCAGTAGTTGGTTTTTGTGGTCTTGTAAATAAGCATCGAAAAAAGATTATTCAAACTTTTAAGAAATCCAATAGAGTTGAATCCAACTTCATCATTAGAGATAAATTCTGGGGTGGTGATCCACACAATTCACAATTGGTTGACGAATACGAGGCGAACATCAAAAGCTCACAATTTGTACTTTGCAATAGAGGTCGAGGAAACTTTTCCATGCGCTTTTATCAAACCTTGGCATTCGGAAGAATTCCTGTACTAGTTAATACAGACATGGTGCTACCATTCGAAAATGAAATACCATGGAAAGACCTCATTGTCTTTGAGAAGTCTGAAAAGAAATGTCTTGAGAAAGTAATAGAAATTCATAAAAAGGATGAAATCACTCACAGACAAAAATTGTGTCGAGAGTTTTTTGATAAGTTCTTTCACAAGGATGTGGTCTTTTCTAAACTTTTAGAATCTGCACTAAAACCCCAAAAGACATCTTGGTGGTCCAGACTGTTTGCTTGACACATCTCGTTTAATTTCTAATCCGTTAAAAGACACTTCACTACCTTTGCCCCAAACTCAATAAAGGCATGAACAAAAAGAACTGGGTAGCTGCCGCTTTGATCATCGGCACAATTATGCTATCGTCGTTTGCATTTTATTTCTACCAGATTTTATTCACTCCAAATATCCTGGTAGACCAGGAAGACCGCTATTTCGCAATTCCAGAGGGAACCACTTTTGAAGAAGTGCGAAATCAATTATATGATCAACGAATCATAAACGATGCGGTATCCTTTAGTTTTCTGTCTAAACTGAAAAAGTATGACGAGAATGTGAAACCAGGCATGTACTTGTTCAAAAAAGACATGAGCAATACAGCGGCCATCAACATGCTTCGAGCTGGCCTACAAACTCCAGTGAAACTAACGTTTAGTACCGCCAGAAAAATAGAGGAACTAGCGGGCAAACTAACGAATAACATCATGATGGACTCATTGGATCTTATCCCAATACTGACATCAGATAGTGTGGCAGAAGCTTATGGATTTGATTCGCAGACATTCATTAGTATGTTTTTACCCAACACTTATGAAGTTTACTGGACCATCTCTGAAAAAGAACTTCTTGATCGACTAAAGAAAGAATATGATAAATTCTGGAATGCGGAGCGACTTGCTCAAGCTCAAAAAATTGGTTTAACACCTGAAGAGATTACTACAGTGGCTTCCATCGTAAATGCTGAAACAAACTTCAGTGATGAAGCACCAACAATTGCTGGTGTATATTTAAATCGACTTGACAGAGGCTACAAACTTCAAGCGGACCCAACATTGAAGTTTGCACTGAATAACTTCGAAATCAGAAGGCTTCTTTTGAAAGACATGGAGTTTGATTCTCCGTACAACACTTACAAATACGCTGGCCTACCTCCTGGTCCCATCAACATGCCTTCCATCAATATGATAGAAGCTGTTTTGAATTACGAAGATCATTCTTACCTTTATTTCTGTGCAAAGGATGATTTTTCTGGTAGACATGTTTTTGCGAATACTTTAGTAGAGCACAATGTCAACGCCAAAAAATTTCAAACAGCACTTAACCAGCAGAGGATTTACAGATAGTTTAATGTACACACATGAAGCGAAAACCCGGGTCAGATATGCTGAAACTGACCAAATGGGTTATGTATACTATGGCAACTATGCTACTTACTATGAGATAGCTCGGGTAGAGGCCTTTAGAGCGCTAGGATTTCCATATAAGCAAATGGAAGACATGGGAATTGGTATGCCAGTGCTTTCACTCAACGTAAAGTATCACCGACCAGGCAAGTACGACGACCTTCTAACTATCAAAGTAACCATTCCTGAAAAGCCAAGAGCTCGAATTTTATTTCAATACGAGGTTACCAATGAAGCTGGTGAACTGATTAACACAGGAGAAACGGAATTAGTATTCATCAAAATGGATACCGGTCGACCCACAAGAATGCCAGAAGCTATGGAAAAGCTTCTAGAACCACATTTTGCGTGAGAACAAGAGAAAGGCTACATAAACATCTGCTCTATACGAGCTGGTACCTCAGAATGATCCAAATACTGAGGGCTATCAAAATACGACATGGAAAAGCCTCTCTCTACAGAATCCTGATTATTTTCATTGATAAGGTAGGTGACAATCAATTGTTTGACAGAGCCTATGGTGTGGCGTTCAACTTTACTTTATCACTTTTTCCAGCCATCATCTTTTTATTTACGCTGATTCCGTTCCTTCATGAGTTTATACCATCTATCAGTCAAGGGGAGATTCTACACTTCTTGAAAGATGTGATGCCAGACACCGTATTTGAAGTGATGGCCGAAACGCTCTATGACACAACTCAGATACGACGTGAAGGCCTCATGTCATTCGGTGTGCTGTTTGCCTTATTTCTGGCAACCAATGGAGTAAATTCACTAATGCAGACCTTCAATATGAGCTATAAGACGGTTGAAAACAGGTCATTCATCAAGACACGGATTATTGCGTTGTTCCTCACCATTTTATTAGCATTTGCACTAATAGTAGGTGTCATTTTCCTTATTATCGGACAAATCTTGTTGAACTGGGTAGTAGAGATTGGGGTAGTTACTGAGGATCTGCTTGTATGGATTATCTTGATATTGAGGTTTATTGTTGTTTTTATAATCTTCTACAGTGCAACAGGTGCGATATATTATTGGGGGCCAGCCATACATGACAAGTGGAGATTCTTTTCTTTGGGATCAATATTAGCAACCGGACTATGCCTTCTTGTCTCCTTTGGATTCTCGTTTTACGTAGCCAATTTTGGCACATACAACAAAGTCTACGGATCAATTGGTGCGCTGATCGCCTTGATGATCTGGCAGTGGCTCATGTCGTTTATCCTACTGCTGGGCTTTGAATTCAATGCCAGCATTGACAGAGCATCAAGTGGAAAAGTATATGATATTGATAAGGATTAACCCTTTCGCCTACTTGAACCTTCTTAGCTCTTCATTTCGAAACGTGGTATTAATAATTAACCCATTCTCTAACTGACATTTGCAGAAGTACTTTGGTCGTTCTTGACTTCCAAGAATTTCTTTTATTAATACTCTCACAGAGTGATTATTTGCTAATCCAACCTCTTCTCCTATGTAATAAATTGGCTTAAAAGACTGATCCATAACGTTAATTTTTGAGTAACGAATGTAAGACAATCTGTTTAACCAAAATTGTTTTGAGAATATTCACCTAAAACAAAAAAAGCTCAAGATGTCAATCCTGAGCTCTTACAAATTGATTTAATATTATTAGAAAAGAATCAACAAAATCGTCAATACCAGACCAGCCGCTGTGAAGTATAGACCTTTCTTAAAAATACTAGTACCGGGAGAAAACATCCAAAACGAAGAAACCACAAAGAACAACAGCGACAACCCGAAGAAAACATTTAAAAATGCCAATGGTCTACTGCTTGTGGCTTTGTGCATATGTGTCATTCTGTCTAGCAAATACGGCAGCTCCTTTACCGTGTAAACAGCCTTGCCTGTTTTCGTATCAAAGTTTCCTTGCTCGAAGTAAGCTACTCCGCCTTCTTCCTTTTCAACCTTCAAATTTCTTATTCTTAGAGCTTCACCTAATTTTTCGACAGGAGTATCAACCGGCAACTCCTTTTCCACTACTTTTTCTTTCTTGAAGATGTCTTTATCTCTAAACACGAGCACAATTCCGCTCAAAGCATAAACTGCCATGATACCCACCAGGAAAAAACCTAAATACCGGTGGTAAATTCTGAATTTCATATTCATTTTTTATTCCAATTGATCATTAAACTTACCTTCTTCCTCCTGAATAAGTCATGGCTTCTCCTTTACCGAATCCATAACTAAAACCAAGGGTCACAAAAGTACCACGCAAGGACCGACTATACAGCTCATAAGTAGGTTGATACACGTAATTTCTTTCTATTCTTGATGCAAAAACATCCCTTACGCTAAAATTGATGACACCCTTTCCTTTCATAACTTTCTTTCGAGCCCCGAGATCCATAAACAGCTGATCCCCCTGCTCACCTTGCACTGTCTCAAATTGAGAGCGGTAGTTTCCTGTTACTTCCAAATCAAAATCTGCAGGCAACTTAAATTTAGAATTTAATTTAGTTGACCACTGATTAGCCTGAAAATCAATAGATACACCTTCTAATTCGCCTTTACGATCATAATAATTGTAGTTAAAATCTCCATTGATTGTAATCCATCTAGCAGGCTCATATTTTCCGTTCAGCTCAAGACCTGTCGCATTATTTGTTCCAATATTCTCTGGCTGAGTAACATTCACATTGTTTTCATAAAATGATATACGCTCCACTACTCCGGTGGTAAATCGGTGATAAATGGCCGAACTCAATGAAATCTGATCACCATTAAACACTGCAGCTACTTCATAAGAGTCTGTCAGCTCGGGAAGTAAATCAGGGTTTCCTCTTCTTATATTGAAATTATCTCTCAAGTTGAAGAATGGATTTAAGTCCCAAAGTCTGGGTCTAAAAATCCTTCTTGAATATCCTGATTGAAGTGAGAAGGTTTGAGACATTTTATAACTCGCATGAACTGTTGGAAAGAAATTATTATAGTTCTGATCATTACGCTCATTGGTAGTTGTCAAGATCGTTTCTAAATCTGTATTTTCTACCCTTAATCCCAGTTTCACACCCCACTTATCCAACTCATAAGCGCCTGTAGCATAAACTCCTAATACATTTTGCATGTATTCAAAGTTATTGGTTTGAGACTCATCCAAAACCCAGGTACCGTCAATAAGATTCTCCACTGAATAATCATTACCAACATCATTAATTAAATATTGACTTCCGGCCTCCAATGTAAACTGCTCGGTAAAAGGCCGTGTATAATCTAACTTAAATGTATACTTACCTTCATCAAAAGCCGTTGCTGTTTTTTGTTGTGCATCTTGATAAGATACACCGTCAGTTGTTTCAGTGACAAAATCAGAAGACTGTGTTTTACCAAAGAAACTCCCTATAGCTGAAAACAGGAGGTCGTGATCTTCATGATCTTCAAAATCTCTCTTGTACTGTAGTTCAAATTGATATTTAGGATTGGTTGCTTCAGTAGTTTCTGTACGTTGCCATTGAGAGATCATTGCTCCATCATTTTCCATTAAGTAATCCGTAGTTGATGGTTGATTTTCCAACTCCAAAGCAAAATTTCCTGACAAAGTGATCACATTGAAATCATTGATGTAGTAATCACTACCTAAAATGAAATTGTAAAATTGCTCATTTCGGTATTCCGTACCCACAGTAGAAATAGTCGTATCTGTTTCCAAATTAGAATTGACACTCCTCCGTTTATCTGGCAATTCTCTATAACCAGCCCCCAACTGAGTAAATAGGTTAAACTTTTCCGTTCGATGATTGAGACTCAAACCAAGACTATGGTTATGCGGGACACCAGTATTCAGAGAAATGGATCCATTCGTTCCTTTTCTTTCCTCTTTTTTCAAAATGATGTTGATAATCCCGGAAGTGCCTTCCGCCTCATATTTGGCAGATGGATTGGTAATTACTTCTACACTTTCAATCATATCCGCGGTAATAGTACCAAGTGCATTTCCATTATCACTTGAGGTGAGGACAGAAGGCTTACCATCAATCAATATCTGAACCCCACTACTTCCTCTAAGGCTCACCTGTCCTTCAATATTCACATTAACTGATGGCACATTACTTAGCACATCGAGCGCGCTAGCCCCGGCTGTACTTAAATCAGCCCCTACATTAAACACTCGCTTATCGATTCGAAACTCGGTAGTGGACTTCTCACCTTCTATAACTATTTCATCCAACTGCTGATTATCCACACCAAGGGAAATAGTCCCTAAGTCTACATTTTGTCCCGTGCGGCTAAACGATCTAATTTCTCGTTTTTCAAATCCGATAAAGCTGATTTCCACATAAAAATCAGTGGCATCCGTCTCAATTTTAAACAGACCATCAAGCCCTGTGGTAACACCAGTAATTGGATTATTTGTAGACTTAGACTTTATCGCCACGGTAGCAAACTCAACTGGCTCATTGGATTCAGCATCAACTACCTTACCTGTAAGTACTACGGTGCCAGACTGAGAGAAAGAAAATAAATAGGAGGTGAATAAAATGATAAATATATAAGAACGCATCAATTGTGATATTGTGTTTATTTTAATGAATACCCAAAGAAAGAATGGTTCACGTTCTTCTCATAATAAAATCTTTGAACGACTGTTTCATTCGTATGAACGACATACTACACCTATTTCAATATAAAAACAATTGTCGTTGAACGGGAAAGTTTGGTTGATCACCTATTTGTTTTGTAGGTATCTCTATCTATAAGTAACATTGGAATGTGATTGACCTCCAACAAAAAACATCGAATAGCAAATGGGAAATTCCTTTTCAGGTTGTACTAAACCTCATAGTCTTCTCATTTTTCTCTGTAAGTACACGTGGGTATCATGATAGTATTCCACAGGTTGAGCCATTTGAAGTAGCTTTTTTTACCAACTATGCAATAGCAGCTCTTGCAATTAATTACATCCTATTCCCCAGGTTTCTTTATGAGAAAAAGTACGGGCTATTCTTAGCTTGTTTCTTTTTAGTTGTTTTCGCATCCATTTTCATTGAGGAATTCATCCTGGAAAAAATTTACTTCCCTACCACTCGTGGAAACAAATTTGGGAAAATCATGTTCAGCCTGATTGATGTTCTTCCTGTCACAATTATTTTATGTGGATTTAAACTGGCATGGGATATCATCAGAAAGCAACTGCAGCTTGAGGAACTAACAGCATCTGTTGAACAAAGTGAATTGAAATTTCTCAAGTCTCAGATCAATCCACATTTCATGTTCAACAATTTGAACAATATCTATGCATTAGCTCTTGAAAACTCACCTAAGACACCTGAAATCATCTTAGGAATGTCATCCTTCATGAGATATGTTTTGTATGAGTGCAAAAGTCAATATGTCCCCTTAAAGAATGAAATTCATCAATTGGAAAACTATATTGAACTCTATGAAATGCAAATTGAAGGACGAGGACAGGTACACTATCACAAATCCGGGATCGACGAGCCTTCACAATTAGTTGCCCCTTTGATCTTGATGGTCTTTGTGGAAAATGCATTTAAGCACAGTTCCGAAAAAAAATCAGATGGAATTGAAATTTATATTGATCTGATGTTAGAGAATGACACTCTTCACTTCCATTGTAAAAACAATTATGACCCGATAGAACACAAAAACATTGAAAAAGAGGCTGGCATCGGATTGGAAAACGTGCAAAAGCGCTTGCAATTCATTTATCCCAATTCACATGAATTGAGAATTAATGAATCCGATACAGAATATGATGTGCAACTAACAATCGATCTGAAGTAATGAACTTAACATGCATCATCGTTGAAGATCAAGCTCCTGCACAGCGAATTCTGAAGAAATACATCAGTGATTTAGAGTTTATAGAACTGAAAGCTACGTTTTCTAATGCCACTAAAGCCCTCGATTTTCTAAATTCGGCAGAAGTCGACTTAATTTTTCTAGACATTCACCTACCCAAAATGTCTGGCATGGATTTCCTGAAAATCAAACCCAAATCCAATCATGTCATCCTTACTACGGCGTATAGTGACTATGCTCTGGAGAGCTATGAATACAATGTTGTAGATTACCTCCTTAAGCCCTTTTCATTTCAGCGATTTGTTCAGGCAGTTTCTAAAGTGCAGGAACTTATCACTTTTAAACAAGGGAGTCACCCAATCTCAAGGAATGAGGTCACGGAAGTTTTTATCAAATCAGGATACGATCATATTAAATTGGTCATAGATGATATTCTTTTCATCAAATCTGATGGAGATTACACAGAACTCCATTGCGAAAAGCAGAAACACCTATCTTCAGAACCATTAAAATTCTGGATAAATTTCCTGAACACAAATCATTTCATTCAGATCCACAAATCGTTTTTAGTCAATCTCACTAAAATCTCAAAAGTATCAGGAAATCGAATATTTCTAGTAGATAATCAAGAGCTCCCAATAGGTCGGGTTTATAAAGACACATTCACTGAAAAGTTCCTGAAATAGCCTTTAAAACTTCATATTTCAAAATGTCGCTTCAATGTCAGGTCAAAGTCTTACCTTTTCCTTGAAAGACAATGCTATTGAGATTTTCATTGCAATGATTTCTTATGATAGAGCAGAGACAACTAGGAGATAGAATTATTCAGCTGAGAATGACTGCTGGATTAACACAAGATGAACTTGCTGAAAAATGTCAAGTAGCTACCAGAACAATTCAGCGAATCGAATTGAATCAAGTTAACCCCAGGGCCTATACCTTGAGAGTATTATCTGAGGTACTGAATGAGGATTTATTCGAAAAGTCTCACGTGATTCAAAGAGATCAACGCAATCTGTTTTGGTATTTGTGTGATTTGTTCAACTTCAAAACCAATAAAATGAAAAAAATCTCCATTCTCAGCACAACAACGCTTTCAATTTTCCTTGCAATCTTTTTAATGTCAGGAAAGAGTACAGACTTTTCGACCATGACTTCTCATTCTATTGCACCAAAAAGCGGAATTACAATCATCAGAAACCAAGAGAATGAAATAGAGGCACTGGATGTAGTATTCTCTTCAAATCAAACTCTAGATAGCTTAATACTAATGAGAGATCAACTAATAAAATGGAATATCACATTAAATTTCTCTAACCTAGAATTTGATGATTCAGGCAACCTCACAGCAATTGGTTACTCTGCCTCAGATGGCAGATCAAAAGGTGCGGCAAACGCCATCATCAATAAGCAAGTTCAAATGGGGTTCTATTTTGACTACACTAAATCTAGAAAACGAGATTTTTGCATTGGAGGCTGCTGGATTGAAGGGCAACAATAGCAAATCAAACACATTGAACGACTGGTTGTTAATAAACTACTGACAGCTAGTTTTATGAAAGATCGCCTCAAGAGCATATACTATTTTGTTAAAAACATTGTTCAAATATTCAATGAGCAAGATCCTGTGGTATATGCAGGAGCCATAGCCTTCTTCACATTATTTTCTTTGCCATCAGCTCTAATGATTATCATTCAGTCACTAGGAACCATCTTAAGCAAAGACGAAATAAGAAGCCAGCTGGCTAATCAAATTTCCGGATTGATAGGAGCGGCGAGTACAGAAGAGATTCTCACCATTGTAGAAAACAGAGGGTGGGAATATTCTTCAATACTTGGAAACATTGTTGGTTTAGTGTTTTTATTCATCAGTGCCACTGCGGTTTTCAACTTTATTCAAAAGGCACTGAATTCGATTTGGAATGTAAAGCCTCAACCCAAAAAAGTTGTCAAGAGATTCTTAATAGACAGACTATTATCATTCTCCATCATTACAATTATTGGCTTTTTACTCATGGTCACATTGGTTCTTGACGCAGCAATGAGCATTTTCAAAGAATTCCTCTACAAGCTAATTACAAAAGATTTCAGCATGTACATTGTGGAGGGAGCCAATTTATTAATATCTCTTTTAATTATATCTACAATTTTTGCACTGGTCTTTAAATTCCTTCCAGATGCCAAAATAAAATGGCGCGATGTTTCTGTAGGTGCCATTGTCACAGGCATATTATTCATGCTTGGAAAGTTTGCGATTGGCTTAATATTATCCAATTCACAAATCACATCTACCTACGGAGCAGCTGGATCATTGGCAGGAATTCTTGTTTGGGTGTTCTATTCTTCTATTCTGGTGCTGATCGGAGCCATTTTCACTAGAGTTTATGCTGAGGAAATAGGACATGACATCAAACCGCAAAGTCATGCTGTTCTGGTCGATTCGCCAAAAGAAGAAACTATTGAGAGTTAATTAAGCTCTTTTGGCGTCTTCCCTCCAATTCGCTTCCATCCTTGAGTCACCAATTTGCGGGTATAGACTTTCGTCAGTGCCCCTATGATGCCAGTAGTTATTGAAAACAATAAAACTTCTCGGGTACTGTAATCCTCGTGTTCTGGGTTGTCTGGCAAGTCCTTTGAAGTAACAGCCTTATAAGATGTGGAAACTACTTTTTTAATCAACGTTGCTCCTAGAAATGAAAAGGCAAATACCACAATATTGAACTTAGCCTCATCTAGAGTATTTGTAGAAAGTTTCTTCATAGCGCAATTGTTAGTCTAGTAAACTAACCGAGTGAAGCCGTAATGGTTTGGAAATGTCTTTGTTATGATGCCGGATTGTGGGATTAGTTGACGGTGATTCTTCAAGAGAATTAATCAAATTAAACCATTCTCATTTCATTGGAAGTTGCTCTTTCATTTTATGTCCTTCTGAGAACAAGTCCAGCCTTTGATGTAAAATGGTTAGTCTATGTAAAAACTTATGGATTACCTAACGGTGATCCCTGAACAGGGAGATTCAAGGAATCTAAAAACAGAGTTGGCTAAAACAAAAAAAGCTCGACATAATGTCGAGCTTTTCAGCAGAGGAAGAGGGATTCGAACCCCCGGTACCTCGCGGTACAACGGTTTTCAAGACCGCCGCATTCGACCACTCTGCCATTCCTCTGTGTGATCTTTCACCCTATTCGGATGATGCGTTTTTGTTTTAGAAGAGACGCTCAGCTTTTCAAGCTTTTTGAACACTCCTCCGATAGCTATCGGAGTTCCTCTGTGTGATCTTACACCTTATTTAGGTGCTGCGTATTTCCAATTCTTTTGGTGTTTTGCCCGAATTGGATCGCAAAAATAACGGATCAATCGAATCTACCAAATCCATTGACCAATATTTTATCGAATATCTAAAAGAAATCTGAACATTTTATCTGAAAGCACAGTTTTTACAATTCAAACCCCGCCAATATGAGTATTGAAGCAACATGGATTATGCTAATTCTCACTAATTTCTTCGGAGCAGTGATGATCTTTGTAACTCTTTACGTCCTTCGTTCTGGAAGAAAAAATAAAAAACTCACTACTTACTCGAACCATAAAACAAAAGAGGAAAAAGGACCTACTCTTGAATTGCCTGCTGGCGTGACTCTTCCAACCAGGCATACTAAAGTTTAACAACCACACCTTTCTCTGCACTCTCAAAGGCAGCATCAATCACACGCATGACATTCACCCCGTCTGTAGCCGTTACAGGCGCTTCAGCTCCATTTCGAATGGATTGATAGATGCCTTCATAATATTCCTTATAGTCACCTACTTCTGTAGGCAATTGCCCTTTTCTGGAATCTACGTGAAGAACACCCTTTTCATCGACTGATTCAACACCGTATTGTTCATGATCTGGCTTCATTCCAGCTTGTAACTGATCCTCTTGCACATCTGCCCTTGATTTCAAAAATGAGCCCTTAGTCCCATACAAAATAAATCCTGGTAACTGATCCTTGAAAAAATATCCACCATGGACATGAACTCTTTTTTTATCGTACTTGAGAAGAATATCGAAGTAATCATCCACTTCTGAACCTTCACGTGTGATCCCTATGTCAGCGAAGACACTGTGGGGCATACCAAATAGAGTCAGTGCCTGATCTATGACATGTGCTCCTAAATCTTTGATAATTCCAGCTCCATCGCTAGGTTTCTCTTTGTGCGCTTTGGGACTTAGTTCTGGTCTCCAACGATCAAAAGCAATTCGCGCTTCGATGATATCGCCTAGCTGTCCAGTTTTCAATAATCGCTGTACAGTTTTAAAATCACTATCAAACCTTCTGTTTTGGAAGACTGATAATTTCAAGCCTTTACTCTCTGCCAGGGCAGCAAGCTCTTCGGCTTCACTTGTACTGCCCACAAAAGCCTTTTCGACCACAGCATGTTTCCCAGCCTCAAGAACTTTCCTGGTATATTCATAATGTGTATAGGTAGGTGTATTCACTACCACCAACTCAACTTGCTCATCATCTAAGACCTCCTCCAGAGATTCATAAGATTTCACATAAGGGTAGTGATCCTGGATGACATGTTTACTTCTTTCCCAACTTCCCAGTAATTCAAAACCAGAGTGAAGGTGAATAAACGGTGCGTGGAATACTCTTCCAGACATACCAAATGACAAAAGTGCGGTCTTAATTGGTTGTAAATGAGCCATTAAAAAGTTAAATTCTGTAATGTGAATATACAATCAGTCCTTATAAATTCGGTTTGACCGATGAATTAATCCTGCCCGTCTAATTTTAAATGTTTTGAAATACAACGGGTTATAATTTTGAGTCTGCAAATAACTACCTAAAACAAATGTATAAAATTGAAGCCGACGTAGAAAAAAACCTTCTGATTTTACACTTAGAAGGCTTTATGAGTGATGAAGAGTTGAAAAATGGAGCTCAGGAACTAATTGACCTTGTATCCAGCAAAATGAAACCGGGTTTCATTGTCATTAATGATATTGCCAAAATGAAGCCAGCCAGCCAGGAAGGAACTGAGCATATCAAGAAAGCACAAATGTTTGTTGCTCAAAATGGTGTAGCACGAATCATCAGAGTAACTGACAACCCAATTTCCAAAATGCAAATGAGTCGTACAGCAAAATCTGCTGGTTACATTGCCGAAGAGGCAAAAACCATGGAAGAAGCTCTTGACAGAGTGAATGAATTGGTTAGCGCCTAAAAGATGATACTTTATTAATTAAGGAGATTAAGTCAGCTTAATCTCCTTTTTTTATTGCTTGACCAGTTTACTCAACCTCTCTTCTCCTGACAAATCTGATACTTTCAGCATATAAACTCCTCTTGTCAGATCGCTAAAATCAAGTCCAGACACTCCACCTCTATAGATTTCTTGTCCAAACAAATTCATCAATAGCACCTCCGTCACTACCCTACCAGACCATTCAATATCAACATGATCAATTACCGGATTAGGATAAACTTTTAAACTTCCTGTCTGCTGATTGCTCCCTACAAAAACGAATTTAGACAATTCTGATTGACCATCATAGTCTACTTGATTAAGCTGATAATACACCGCATTGCTTGATTCATAATCCACAAACTGATAGTCCTGCTTTTCATTGGTTGTGCCATTTCCATCAACCTGACCCAAAGACTTCCATTTCAACCCATCTGTAGATTTTAGTACCTCAAAGTAATCATTGTTTTTCTCTGTTACAGTTGCCCATTGAAGTTTCACGCCTGCCGCAACTCTCTCTGCATTAAAGAATAAATAAGATACAGGAAGAGGTCTTATTAAATTATAATCAAATGTAACTCTGTTCTGGCCACCACCTTCGAAATACTCCAAAACCAGATTGTAAGTACCATCTAAAACCTGAACAGCAGAGGTAGTAGTGGCATATCCATGATAGCCATAATTATCCACGATCCAAGTAGCTCCACCATCAATACTCAATCGGTACCCATCATCACCACCAACAGTAAAATCATATTCGCCAAAGTCAAAATTCTTTTGCATTTTAAATCGAACAGTAAAGTTTTCAGTTTGAAAATCACACCCTGAAGTAGAACTAATCACATTGTCTCCTCCAAAACCTTCATCGAATGTTTCTGACTCAAAAACCTCTCCTCTATAGTCCGTATAATTATCCGCTCCTCCTGCATACACATAACCAATCCAGCTTTCACTGCCATAACTGGTCTCGTCACCCTGCTGCTCTTGAGCATAGACAGATAAGGATGATGTATTCACTGTATTTCCCCCGCCAGTAGCCTGACGCCTGTAATAGGTTAAGGTTCCTGCAAAACCTGATGGGATATCATATGTAGCAAATGTTGCACCTGAAATATCACTCCAAGTGCTATTATCAGAAGAAGATTGCCATTGGTAAGATGCAGTGCTGCCATCACTAAACTGAGCAGGAAACTGACTGGTGAAAGCATCAGGATCGAAGGGAGCCACAGCACATATCATCTGATCCGAGCCTATCCTTCCTCCCCAGTGAGTACCTAAAAATGTAATATCTATAGAAACACGGCTATCTCCTCCGTCTTCATAATAATCTAAAACCAGATCGTAGTTTCCGTTGAGTACTATTTCGTCATAAGTAGTACGATAAGAATGGTTTGAATAATCAGATATCACATAGGTGCTTCCGCCATCCAGACTTAAACGAACTCCATCGTCACCTCCAATGGTAATTCCATATACACCAGCAGCGTATGTCTGATTCATCCGATAACGAACACTAAAAGTGTTGGCATTTACATTACAGGCATCTGTTGCGAAATCACAATCAGCTGAACCGCAAAAACTACTGTCAAAGTTTTCTGATTCATAAATTCTTCCAGAAAAATTGGCGGTTGTAAAGGTATTGGAGCCTTCATATACATAACCAATCCAGCTTCCAGATCCATAGACGGTTTCTGAGCCTGAACCACACTGAGCCCAGATCAAGTGAGAGGCAATACCCAGCAGTACTGCCATTAAATACTTATTCATGTGTTGACGGTTGTAACGGTTAATTACAAATAATTGATACTGACAAAGATACTACATGTTCTATAACAAAAAGTGATCACCTATTACCGTTAACATAGACAATTCAAGGCCACATGGGCCTTGAACAAAAACATTATTTAACTACTATTCGTCGGGTAATTAGTTGATTATCCGTTTCAATTTCAATCACATACAACCCTTTAATTACACCGTGAGGCAATGAATATTTATTTCCAGACTGCACTTTTTTGGAAACTACCTGTCTCCCAGACAAATCTCTCCATCGGACACTTGCCTCTTCCACTCCTGCGGAAGACAAATCTATCTGATACTCAGAAGTCACAGGATTGGGATAAATCAACACTTCAGTTTTTTGATGCGTCAAATCCTCTGAGGACCATCTGGCACCTGATCCTGTGCCCCAGGTAAAAGTTTCCCATCCTCCAATTGAAGCACGATCACACATCATATTTGATATACCATTTTCAGAGGACACATATTGATTCCCAAAACCCCTCAGGGCAACAGTATTATTACCCAGATCTTCCCATGTAAAAGCTTCCCATCCACTTACAGATGTTGAATTACAAGTCATTACACTTTGACCATTTCCAGAAGAAACATACAAACCATTAGTACCTTGGAGAGCAATCTGGTTGGAGCCAACAGCTACAACTGTAAACTGCTCCCAACCACCTACAGATCCTCGGTTGCAATTCATTCCTCCCTGTCCATTTTCTGACGACACATATTGTCCATTGCTGCCCCTTAGCCAGATTACCTGACCAGTAGGTGCGCCTGTAGTTCCTGATGAAGAGATTCTAAACCAATTAAGATTAAACCCACCAGCTAAAATCGATAACGCTAAATCTTGATTCCCGGCATTCAAGTTGACTGAATGAGATATAGTAGTCCAACTTTGCCAACCGCCTGTGGAAGGAATATTAATACTTCCATAACTGGAACCTCCGCCAAGAGACTCTAACTGTATAGAGCCTCCTCCACCTTGACTAGCTACGCGATACTCGATAGTGTAGGCTCCAGAACTTGGAATATTCACTCGATAACCCATCCAATCTCCGGCATCTAACCAACCAACGTTTGACCCACCTCCTGTATCTGAGGTATTTTCCGTTTGCACACCTTGCATATCGCAAAAACTTTCCGCTTGTATCGTTCCTATTGACTGGTAATTTCCTTGACAACCTCCAGAGGCTCCTGTATACTTTACTGCATCATAATACCCTTGATGAAAGGTTATGCCAGACGCTCCATTCCCAATATTATTCTGACAGAAAGCAATCAAGTTATTGTAAGCATTGGCAGGTGGAGATCCTCCGTATTTAATATAATCTCTTACTGAGTTATATGCTCCATTAGGGTTGATCGTCCAAATACATCGATCATGGTACATTTTCTTAAATGACCATGGAAAATATGCCACATTATTATTGATACACCAATCAGTCATTTCTCGAAGCTTGCTATTGGTGTTTTCCCCATATTCTCCGAGCATCAAAGGTACATTCAAACGATTGGTTAAGTCCTTTCTTCCGTTCAATTGAGACACATCGTCTGAATAATGATGCGTCTGATATACGAGGTTATTATCCCATCGATAATTGATCCCAGTACTTGACTGAACGCTTGGATCCTGCCAGTCTAGTTTTTGCATATCAGATCCCCACCAGCTTCCTTCAGCCACGATCACGTGATTGTTATCTACCTGGCGAATAGCATTTCGGATAGTCAATAGAGAAGGCAATAATTCATACTCTCTACCAGGCTGAGGAACAGGCTCATTGATTAAATCATAACCCCAGACTACTGGTTCATTCTTGTAATAATCAGCAATGTGATGCCATACTTGAGCCGCAATATTGACATTATCACCATCCCAAAAAGTCACACTTGATCTGGGTTGACTGGAATTGGAATTAACATTGTCACTATGATCTCCTGGATTCTGATAGCCTGGAGCTGCATGCATGTCCAATAGAACATACATATCATGAGCCCGACACCAGTTGATCACACGATCAAAGTATTGAAATCCCCTGTTGGTAACTCCATAGGAACCATAATCCCAAAAGAGATTAAAGTGAAAAGGAATTCGAACTGAGTTGAATCCGAGATTTTTGAGATCAATAATTGTTTGCTCATTGACGTAATTCATTCGCCATTGATGCTCAAACTCTATGGCTTGCCCTAAATCTCCGCCGACAGCATTTTTAATGCCATCAAAAAACTGTGTATGCGTACGGTACTCAAAGTCGCCCATCATGAGATAACCCTCCCAAAGCAACCAGTTGCCAAGGTTTATACCTCTAAAATAAATGGGAGCCCCATTCTCGTCAAGAATTTGAGTTCCCTGAGCCTTTACATATTGTGCTTGGGCGGAAAAACTCAATGAAACCATTAAGAACAGGATAATCGCACTAAGAAATCTAGTGACTGAACGACTTTTTAGAAGTTCATTGGACTGTCGAGTGCACGATCGTGCCTTGACGATTTGTTGTAAAACGTTGTGATTCATCATTTTTATGGTTTGGTTTAAAAAACTTCATCACAGCGGTGGGGAAAAATAGGACCAAAGAAGCCGTCTGCCCCTTTGATCCCGATGATATATGAAGAAGTATACTATCCGTAGATTGAGTTACATCCCTTCTAAACATCACAACCAACTTCACATCCCTACAAGAAGGAATTAATAAACAACTGTCTGTATGCCATGAGCAGGAATGGTCAGTTTCACTGCTCTATCCATAACATATAATTGGTATTCGATATCATAATCAGTTTGATTCATCACGACGGTAGCTGTAGTGCCATCCGTGTTTTCATAAGAAGTACTCAGCAGGGTGCTTCTACTCACAGCCGTACTCAATCGCACAGCTTGTGGACGAATGAATCGAGAGAAATGACCTAAATAATAATAAGATGGTGTAAAAATCAGATCTCCCGTTCGTGTATCAGCGTGCACTGGAGCAAAACAGAAGTTCCCAACATGATTTGGCCCTCCTCGCTCATCCAACAATATGTTCCAATCGGTCCAGGCAGCAGTGCCAGCATTGAAGTCATTGATAATTGAATTACCATAACGCTCCGCATTTGGCCAAAACTGATACTTTTCTGGGTCAAATCGCTCAGCACAGCCCTCAGTGAAAATCAAATTCATATCTGGAAAAGCTTCCTTTACATTGTTCAAATTATCAAACAATGGTAAGCCCCCTGTCCAGGTCTCGTACCAGTGAAACCCAATACCCCAAATATATTTAGCTGCTTCCGAGTCCTCGAAAATGGTCATAGCTCTGTGGCTGATTAAGTCACGGTTGTGATCCCACACAACAATCTTCTTATCTCCTAATCCTTCCCTAGCCATAGTAGGACCAAGTGCTGTTTTCACAAAATCACGCTCTTGCTCTGCTGTGTATATACATGATTCCCAGGTTTGAGTGGCCATAGGTTCGTTCTGCACAGTAATTCCCCAAATAGGCATTCCCAGCTTTTCATATGCTTTGATGAACTTGGTGTAGTATAGCGCCCAGGATTGATAATACTCAGGTTTCAAACTACCACCTTTCAGCATGTGATTGTTCGTTTTCATAAATGGTGGCGGACTCCATGGGCTGGCATAAAACATAAAGTCTTCGCCAATTTTCGCCTGAGCCTTTTTGATTAGCGGAATACGATATTCCAAATCATGGCTGATATCAAAAGTCTTTAAAGACTTATCATCATCGCTCACATAGGTATAGCTGCCGCTGCTAAAATCACAGCTATGGATATTCGTTCTAACGATGTTGTAAGCTATACCTTTCTCAGTATCGTAGTATGCTTCCAGCAATCGCTGTTGATTCGCAGGAGTTAGTTTAGCAAAAACTTCAGCACTAGCATCAGTTATGGCACCACCAATTCCTAAATGTGTCTGAAATTTCTTATTCGGATTTACGAAAACACTAATCGCATTCTCCACAGGCTGCTTTGCATCATAGAATGATGTCTCTCCAGACAATTCCAACCTTTGCCCTGTTTCTTTTGCTGTAGTATAGATCCTGGCAGTTTTGGGCTGTGCCATGAGCACAAACCCAACCACTGTCAGCACCACAGCAAACAAATTTTTGTTGATCATATGCATTTATTCTGATTTTCGACCACTAATCATTCGCTCTTAAGTGAATCATAGCGAGGTGTAGGTAGAGTGCGGAGAGATGCCTCCAACACTCACAGCACAGCCTACTCGCACCCCATAATGAGCAAGCTGTTTCCTACTATCCTAAACAAACTTTGTATAACTATTTGATGACTTTTCATTAGGTCACTCATTCCTTGAGTGAGGAAAAGACCATCCGGGAAAACCCCAAATGGTCTGATAGATGGTTACAATTATTTAGTACCTCTCAATTCGATATTATCGATTGAGATTCCGGTATCACCCAGGCTTGCACCACCTGACTTCACTACCAGATACACAGTACCTGTTTGTGCAAAAGTTATCTTACCATCACTTTCCAATAATTCTCCAGCACATCCAACATTTAGAATGCTACCCGAGAACTCAGATGTTGCGCAACCTGCCCATGTATTCAAACCAACCTGATTACCTCCATCAGAGTAATCAGAGTAATCTACAGGTTCAGAAGATCCAAAATATACTTCGAACCAGGTGTCAGAAGCCCCGCTTCCAGATACTAAGGCATTGAAAGCATACTCTTTACCTGCAATAACTTCAATTGGTTGATAGAAGCCTGCGTGGCCCCATCCACCTCCGATACCCGTCATTTTTCCATCAGCAACACTGAACGAAACTCCATCTGTGATTGTAAAAGTGGTCCAGGCATCTGGATCGTCCATTCTACCACCCACCACAATGTTACCTGCCGCTGGATCACTCGTAGCAACGGTTAACACTTCCACATCAGAAGTGTCAGAGCCACTACTCGAAACTGTCACCAACTGGATTTCATAGTCTCCAGCATCAGGCAAAAACAACGTATCTTCCTGAGAGCCCTCACTAAACCCGTTACCATAGTTCCAGATTGAAATGAATGCACCTTCAGTGGTGTTTTTTAGTATGTACGTGTTATTCTCCCCTGAAACAGACTCAACTGTAAACGTAGCTACAGGCGGCTGGCCTCCAAGAGAATAATCTTCATTTTCAGGGAAACAGCTAGACACTACTGCAGCTACAAACCCTATCAATAATATTTTATAATTTTTCATTGCTCTATTCATTTGAGTATCCGATTAAAGAGTTCCTCCGTATTCTGCATTCTGTTGCAATGCCGTATTCTCAAGCTCTAATAGCGGGATAGGTAAAACCTCATGCTTTCCAGCCTCAAAACCTGATCCTCCAAGCACAGATGAAGCATCGCCCCAGCGAACCAGATCAAACCATCTGTGACCTTCTCCAGCAAGCTCCATTCTTCGCTCATGCTTAATCGCATCAAGTGACACAGCCACAGACCCTAATCCTACCCGAGCTCTTACAGCATCGAACAACGCTTGAGCTCTAGCTGAATTTCCGCCACCTCTCACCAATGCTTCTGCTTCTAGTAAATAAGTATCTGCTAATCGGATGTCATATTTGTTCTGATCAAAGTTTCCTTCGATTACACCACCTTCATTTCTATCAGAAGTTAGTGAAGTGAATTTCTCAAGGAAGAATCCAGTGTTTTGATATCCTTTCTCATATTCCACAGAACCAGCATCCTCCAAAGCTTGAAGATTTGCAATGGTTGCATCATAGCGCGGATCTCCTTGCATAGCTGCCTCCAGACTTTCAGTCACTGTATTAAAACTCCATCCTGAGTTATAATCAGGTGCTGCAGGATCAATCTTATTGTATCCACGTGGGTTCAACATAATATTTAACCAGTTACCTTCTGTACAAGAGGTACATCCCCAGTCTCCCCAGTTAGATTGACCAGTATGGTTGATTTCGAATATCGATTCACTATTGTGCTTGTTATCAAAAATCCACAAGTCTCCAAAGTCAGCCAATAATTGATAACCATATTGGCTAGTTCCACCTGGTGCACCATTTACCTGCTCTAATTGAGCAGCAGCTTCACTAAACTTATCTTGCTGTAGATACACTTTACCAAGCAAAGCTCTCGCCGCTCCTTGTGTCGCCCGGCCACCTTCGGTTTCTGCAGGTACAGATGTTGGTAAATGCTCAATAGCAGCTAGCAACTCCTCTTCCATAAAGGTGTAAACCTCTGATGGATCTGCTTGAAGCACATCATACATTTCAGAAGTAGAAATAGGTTGCTCGAATAATGGCACATTCTCAAAGAATCGAACTAAATCAAAGTAGAACCAAGCTCTTAAGAACTTAGCTTCAGCCATGTATCTAGCCTTCAGGTTTTCGTCCATGGGAACATCTGGCAATTTAGAGATGATCACATTGGCTCTGAAGATTCCAGAGAACCCTTTAGACCACAATGACTCTTGAGGCCCATTGGCAGGATCCAACGTATAATTATTCCAAACCTGGATAGCTGTGATATCTGACGAGTTTCCGCCTCCTGCATAGCAGTCATCAGATGCTGCATTAGTAGCCAAAAACTTATCGATATATGGACCAGTCACGCCACCTACGTTATCATATACCGCAACTAGTCCAGCATAAGCTTCTTCTGCATTTCGGTAGTAGTTATCTTCTAACTCCGTGCCCTTAGGCGCTACCTCCAAAAACTCTTCTCCACAAGCTGAAGCGATCAACACTACAGCCAGCATGAATGAATATATTTTGATGAAATTTTTCATGTTAATCTGTATTTATTGATTAAAAACTGAAGTTTAAACCAAGCATATAGGTACGTGCCTGAGGGTAAACACCACGGTCAATACTCATTACACCGCCACCGATCTCAGGATCATATCCTGTGTATTTAGTGAATGTCAATAAGTTCTCAGCCATTAGGTAAACTCTCACCTTATCAATACCAGCATTGCTTAGCAAAGAAGTTGGCAGGTTGTAACCAAACTGAACTGTCTTAAATCTGAAATAATCACCTTTCTCTAAGTAGAAATCGGAAGGATTTGCAAAATTCCCGTTAGGATCTGAATCGATCAATCTTGGGTAATCAGTAGAGGAACCCTCTCCAGTCCACCTTCCAAGAGCTACGCTTTGATAGTTAGCATTGGAAACATCCAATCTTCTAAGTCCCTGGAAAATCATGTTTCCAGCAACTCCCTGCCCAAAGACGACCAGGTCAAATCCTTTGTATGCCAGATTTACTGTCAAACCATACGTCCAGTTAGGTGTAGGATCACCTATAAATGTTCTATCTGCTTCCGTAATTTCTCCATCACCATCAGTGTCTTGCCACTTAAAGTCACCCGGTTTTGCATTTGGCTGGATCATTCCCCCTTCTGCATTGGTGTAGTTTCTTACCTCTTCTTCATTTTGGAATATTCCCATGCTTTGGAACCCATAGAATGAGTTAATTGCCTCTCCTATTGCAGTTCTTGTAATTGGATATCTACTAGCCTGGAAAGACTGCCCTCCAGACAAATAATCAACACCAGCTCCAAGATCTGTAACCTCGTTTTCCAGATAAGAAACATTACCATTAACCCCTATATACAGGTCTCCAATATTCTTTCTATAACCAAGCTCAAGCTCAATTCCTCGGTTTTCCATAGTAGCTACATTGGCAGCAGGATTACTAATAGCACCTACATACGCCGGAATCCTCGGGTTCATCAACATGTCGCTTGTCACTTTTTTGTACCAGTCAAAAGTCACCGTTACATCATGGAATACAGAAGCTTCAAACCCTACATTTATCTGAGAAGTTGATTCCCATTTCAAGTCAGGGTTAGAAGGAGAATTAGGACTCACCCCATTATAATACGCTCCGGTAGTACCAAAAGCATAGTTTCTACCACCACCAACTGTAGAGAGGTATGCAAAATCACCGATATTATCGTTACCAACAACACCATAACCTCCTCGAACTTTCAAGAAGTTTACTACATCATTTTTAGGCCAGAACGATTCTGATGATGTCACCCACCCTAAAGACATGGAAGGGAAGAATCCATACTTATTGTTAGACCCAAATCTCGATGACCCATCACGTCTTAAAACAGCTGTTAAAAGATATTTCTCGTCGAAGTTGTAGTTCATTCGAGCAAAGATGGAGCTTACCTTATGTTGTGCTCCTTCATATCCACTTGCTGTAATTTGATCCGCTGGTACGCTATAATTCATGGACGCACTTTCGAAATCCGTAGCAGGAATATCTCGATATGTTACGCCTATTCCTCTTGAATTATTATCCATGTAGGCTCCTTGACCTAAAAGCACACTCACATTATGAGCTGAAAACGTTCTGGTATAGGAAACGGTATTTTCAATATTGTAATTCAACCCACGATTACTTCCTCTATAGAAGGAATTAGTTGAATTTACGTTAGAAGAGTTTAACCAGAATACAGGAGTGTATGACTCAGATCCCCAGAAAGCAAGCTTTACACCCAGGTTTGACCTGATTTTCAATCCTTCGATAGGTGCCACTTCAAAAAAGGTATTACCTATCACATTATCACTCCAGCCATAATTTCCTTCTCTAGTTTGAATATAAGCCAGAGGATTGGTCATTTCCTGACCTACGATAGTCGATATTCCATAAGGATTTCCATTGGCATCACGCTGAATGCCTGTATTGGTATATGGTGCTGCATTTGCCGCTGCTCCTGTTACCACCAATTGAGTAATTGGATCCAGGTTTATAGCCGAACTCAAAGGCCCTCCAAACTCACTATTGGTATTTCCAAGACCAACAGACTTCTCTCTAGCGTATCCTAGATTCTCCCCAAAAGTCAACCATTTGGTTATTTTGTGTGTAGTATTAACTCGAACATTGTATCTGGTATATTGGGAGATATCCGAAGCTACAATACCCTCTTGATCCCAATACCCAAACGAGGTATAAAAAGTAGAAACATCATTACCTCCACTAAAACTCACTTCATGGTTTTGTTTTACAGCGCTGTTATTGAAAATTGCTTCTTGCCAGTCTGTGCCTTCACCAAGACTAGCAGGATTGCTAAACTCCGGCGTTAGTCCTGCTGCAATCCTCGATTCATTTCTAAGCGTCGCATATTCTGTTGCATTCAGAAGGTCCAATTTTCTTGCCGGTGATGAAGTACCAAAAAAGCCATTGTAACTAACTTTCATACTTCCTTGCTGGCCTTTTTTGGTGGTAACGAGGATTACTCCAGCAGCTGCCCTTGCACCATAAATGGCCTGAGAAGCCGCATCTTTCAAAACTTCAATTGATGCAATGTCCGATTGATTAAGGTAACCAATACCTCCATTATCAACCACCACTCCATCTACTACCCACAATGGATCGTTGTTGTTTAGTGAGGTAATTCCACGTACACGTACCGTAGCAGATGATCCAGGCTGTCCAGAATTAGCTGCAATGGTCAAACCAGATGTACGCCCTTGAAGTGCTTGCTCCACTCTGTTGATCGGCATTGATTCCAGATCTGAAGCTTTAATACTTGAAATAGCACCAGTTACCACACTTTTCTTTTGAGTGCCATACCCTGTTACCACAACTTCTTCCAAAGACTGAATGTCAATTTCCATCGCAACATTGACAATACTTTGTCCATTTACATCAACTTTTTGTGATGCAAACCCCACAAATGAAAAAACAAGTCTTGCACCGTCTGCAGGAACATTGAGCTGATACATACCATCAATGTCTGTAATGGTACCATTGGTTGCTCCTTCCACCAGAACAGTCACACCCGGCAAAGTCTCGCCAGTTTCTTTATCAGTCACCGTTCCTGTCACTTTTACTTCCTGGGCATTGGTTACTCCCCAGAACAGCGAAAGACCGAATACCGTTAAGAGCCTCATCACGCTCTTGAACTCGGGTAAAATTTTCAATCTCATATTTATCAGGTTTATTATGAATGGTTAATTGTTAGAATCTCAAAAGACTAAGTCTTTATTGATCAATTCATCAATTCCAAATATAGAATCCCTGATTAGTGATATTGAATTTCACACTACACTTTGACTACTTCACTATTAAGAGGCACTCGCCAGCACTACTTCATTGATATTTAAATACTGTATATCAATTACTTAAAACATATTTTCACCTCAATTATTAGCCTATAACTCGCCAGTAACTCACCAAACCACACTTAGAATAATACAATTTGTAAAGGATTTCATAAGCTTTGACCTCAGATAAGAGCCTCAACATTCCACAGATGCCCCTATAAAGAACCAATCCCTCATAGTGCATTAAGAAATGCTCAAAATGATAGAAGAAAATTTAAGAAAATAGGATGTCTGGCTGGTAAAATCACTCCCGTATTTAGAGAATGGTATTTTTTAAAGAAATCGACTCGCTACAATTATAGGTGCTGAACTAAAAGTTTGGACGATATTATACCTCCATTTGGAGAAAGCATCCGAATAATATACAATCCATCAGAAAAACCAGACACATCAACCTTCAACTCACGAATATCCGGAGAAATGACTTCTCTATAAACCACCTGATGATTGATGTTAGAAATGATAATCTGGTGAATGTTATCTACTTCTGAAATTGAGAAACTAATATCTGCCGGGTTAGGGTACACCTCAACATGATCCTTCGGAATGGCAACATTCAAAGGTTCTTTTGGATATTGAATATCCATCCAATTAAGATTGAATCCTTCAACTAACACTACCAATCTTATTGTATGCGTACCTTCGGACAATTCTAAATCCCAGCCCACATTCTCCCAATCTTGCCAATCACCCGTTGAAGGCAGAAAAACATTCAAAACTCCAACATCATCTAACTCTAGACCAAGCTTTCCTTGTCGAATAGCAGCATATCGCAGATTGAAGTTGAACACACCAGCTTCAGCAACTTCAATATTATACTCCAAAAAATCCCCCGACTCCAAATAGCCTACATTGATTTCGTTTTCACCTTCAGAGCAAAGCTCCAACTGGACACCATCCATCTGCTGATAGGCCTCCGCTTCTATTTTAGCAGGAATTGAGACATAAGCTTCTTTATCATGAATAGGCATGTTCATGTAAAATTCACCTAGCTCCGTGAGCTGACCGCTAGCGCCCAAGAGTGAAATAAAAGGCCCATCTCCTCGCCCAGTAAACCAGGCATACTTTTCTACATTGGGATGATTTTCCATTTGATCCACAGCGTTGATCAAAAAACTCTTTTGCTGATCCAAACTAATGTTATCCTGATCCCAGCAGGCAATCTCTGTGACCCAAATCGGAAGATTGTATTTGGCAAATTGATCTAAATACCAATCCAGGCCACCACACCCATACCAATGCACAGCGATATAATCAACTTGACAGTTTTGACAGGCTTCAAAAAAATCATCCAAATACTCAATTGGATCTGAATAGGTAATCCCATTTTCTGAAACGCAGTTTCCGCAGTAATTAACCGCCGGACCAACAATTTTTAAGTCAAACTCCTTAGCAATTTGCTCCAATTTAGGCCATGCGCTGGCTGCCTCTGAGGGAGTCATATTGGCTTGATCTGTAAAGTTGGGCTCATTGAATCCTAACAAATATTCTATCTGAGGGTTGGAGGATAAAAATGAACGCATTCCAACTTCATCAAAATCTCCATTCCAAGCCATTGGCACAAAAGCAACATCAAAATCTTTGAAATTCTCCCTTAATCCCTCATCTGGAAGGTGATACCAATTATACCACCAACTGATATTGGACTCTAACCCCTGCATATCTGCCTGAGAATGATGTCCATAGGCCATTCCCCGTTTCTCACTCTTCTGTGAAAAAACAGCGAGAGAAATATTAAATGCAACGATATAGAGATATAAGCGCACTATTCAATAATGATTTTACCTTTAAAGTGATCATTATTTGCCCAGGCATTGACTATGTATAGCCCCTTTTTCAATTGATCTACTGATACAGATTCTCCATTTTCGATCTGCTCTTCTTTCACAACTTTACCTTCCATCGATACTACTTGCACTTTCACCAATCCCTTAACCTCAGGCAAATGAATCTCAAATGAATCTTTTACTGGATTAGGGTACAAATTCAATTGTTTGACTGGTTCAGACAATGGACCTCCGAGAGATGATAATTGAAACCAGTTCACATTAAACTCCGGATCTAGAATTTTCATGCGTAATACACCTCGTGATTGTTCCAAATCAATAGTACTGGAAACAGTCTGCCATGTCTGCCATCCTCCAGTAATAGGCACCACAACATCCGCTTTGTTTAGAACAGCCCCATCTTCAGCTAATTGCTGAAACTGCAGCTTACCAGCATTGCTTTCACATGCCACCCTTACCTCTAATTTATAAGTACCAGATTCAGCAATTGCTACTTGATAATCTAAATAGTCACCAGTACTTGTATAGCCGATGTTTTGTCCACCACCTACATCCGAAGTAGTTTCAAGCTCCAGCCCTTGATTAAAAATGAAATTTTCCGCTTCAATTTTACCAGGAATAGCTGCATGGTAAGGAAGATTATTCGTGACTTTAAGCTCAGAAAATGCCTGCAAAGAACTTCCATCTGTCGCCAACAGGCCTCCTCCAGGGTATGAAAGCGTTATTTTATCTGTATCAATCAGCACAGCCTCAGATTCCAATCGCAATTGATAAGAACTTTCCACAGCTATAGTAGAAATAATTGAAGCTGAGCCATTCACGCTCATAGATAGTCCATCAAAATCTACGTCTAAACCTTCACTTTGATCTATTTCTTTGTTTAAATCCAGGATAATTAACCCATCTTCCCTTGTTTTGGCTGACAGGGCTGTGAAAGAAATATCACTTAGTTGACCGGTCAAAAAAAAACCGAAGTAGCTAAGATTTGGCCCTCCCTGATCAATTACAAATTTGATTTTATTAGTCCCTTTTCGCAACGCCACATCAGCTAGAACTTTATCAGTCCAGATCTGGAATCCTCCGCTAGAAGTAAGCTCAATCGGTCCAGTCACATCTATGCCATCTATCTCTAAATGCACAACTCCGCCAGTTTGACCTGCATAACGTATTGTTAAATCATATGCTCCTGTCGAATCAACAATAACCGTATATTGCATCCACTCTCCATCTTCAGTCCAACCCACATTGTAGTCATTAGCATACTCGCTTTCATCTTGTGTTTCTTCAATATCTACTCCATCATTTCTGTATGCATATCCAAGATTCCACGCCTGACCACCAGCATTACCTGTTATATTGGTTACCTCATTATCAGCGTAAGCAAACTCGCTTTTGCCTAGATCAAAGTCTGAGAAATTAATCGCTGAAAACTCGCCTTCTCCAATCTTATGATGTTTGAATGGTTTTGTGTCGTCTGTATGTGGTTGACGAATTTTAGCATCCACTACATCAGGATGATATATATTATTCTCCAACTTAAGATCTTCTGCCAACTGCATCAATCCTTCAAAAGCATCTGCCTCAGATGGCTTGGAGCCGCTGCCATTCCAGTAATCAAGAACATCCTGATAACCATCATTCATCTTGATTTGAAGGGGGTTGTTACCACCGAGCTTTTTCAGTGGCCACCAGGACCATCCCATTTTATTAGACTCAAACAAGCTAATTGCATTGGTAAACCAGGTATTTGAGTTCTCACCAGTTTCACCCAACCAAATCGGCACGTTTCTATTGGTACGCATATCCAGCATTCCCTGAATTGCTCCCTGAGTATTAGGATTCCAATATTTATGATAGCTGATAACTAAATTATCATCCCATAGAGCCGGCAAACCGGAGTAGTTATTTCCCCAACAGTTTCCTTCGATCACCACAATATGCTTAGTATCAACCTCTCGTATGGCTTGAGTTACTCGCTTTTGTAAATTCCACAATTGTGTGTTCTGCGACTCTGCACATCCATTTGGGTCATTGTTGTGATCTTGAAAACCCCAGTTAGGCTCATTGATGATGTCATAAGCACCAATCCACGGCTCATCTTTATATCTTTCAGCCAGCTTTACCCATAAAGCCACCATTTTATCCTTATTGGCATCACTTTCCCAAAGAGATGGCTTTGTCGAATCATAATCACTAATGTCCGCATTTTCACCCTGCCCACCAGGAGCTGCATGTAAATCCAGGATCAAATACATCTCATTGGCTTCACACCACTCCAGGAGCTCATCTACCATTTCGAATCCCTTATCGTTCCAGGTGATCTCACCTGCCACAGGCTCCTCTTCGATTGGAGGCGTAAAAAGTTTATAATGCATAGGAAGACGGATCATATTGTATCCCCAACTTGCCATAGAATCCACATCTATTTTGCGTGTGTGGTTAGCCAGCCATGCCTCATAAAACTGTTCCGTTTTTTCAGCACCAATCAATGCCTCAATTTTAGCTTCAATCTCATGCTGTGGACCTGAAGTCCGAAGCATATAGCCTTCCTGCAACATCCATCCTCCAAGACCAACACCTCGCCATATCACTTCTTCACCAGACTCGTTTACAATTCTGGTCCCATCAGTATGAAGGAGCTGCGCATTTAAAGTACCAACACTTAATATAATAACCATGAAAAACCACAAGGTCGTGTGGCTGAATATATTTTGAAAGTTTGACGTTTTTGCCATTAATTTTGGAGTTATTTTTAGTGGATTTTCAATATCCAATCGTTTTCAATCAATAAATCTGCATTATCAAAAGTAATGTGATTGGCAACAGTTATATAAGTTCGGGTTACATCTTAAATACATCAACATTTATTTGAAGTACTTCATCACTACTTCAGATGTTCATATATCTTTGATATCCAGAATATTAATCAGCTTGAATAGAAAGGCAAATCAGCGTATGAAAGGGTACTTGGGAGCGATTTTTTGGCTCATTTTCGGTGCATTAAACACTGTAAATAGTCAGAATATTGAAGAAGCATTGTATGAGAATACCGAAATCAGAGGAACTCCCAGGCTTATTCATTATAGCAGAGAAGACTTTTCAGGTGACCCTCAGATATGGGCCATGTGTCAGGACACAAACGGCATTCTTTATTTTGGCAACAATGACGGCACGCTTATTTTCGATGGAGCACGCTGGACCAAACTCACCTTACCAAATAACTCCTCCATTCGAAGCTTACTTTATAGCTCAGATGGAAAAGTTTATGCTGGTGGATTCAATGATTTCGGAATAATCGAAAAAGACGATTTCGGGCAATACACATACAACTCTTACCTGGAAAAACTCCGAACGGAAGAACGCAACCTGGAGAATATCTGGGACATTCATGAAGTTCAAAACCATATCATTTTTAGAAGTTTTGCGAGGCTAGTTGCCATCTCCGGCAATAAGGTGTTCACCATTCCGGCTGAAGGGTTCTATTACTCCACAGTCATCAATGATCAACTTTATTTAGCAGATGGAGAAGGAATAAAACTATTGAACCTGGAAAGTTTCAGCTTCGAAACCATCATCCTATACTCGCAAATTTCCAATATATCTATCGCTGAGATCATACCTGGACCCGATGATTCCTCCATTAACATATTGACCAAACAAGGATCATCATTTCTTTTCGATAAGCATACCAAATCCGTTTCTCATTACAAGGATTATTTAGATCCTAACTCAAGTAATCAGCTAATCTCTGCCATCAAATCTTCTGGAGGCAATACCTACATTGGAACACTAAGCTCTCAAATCATCGTCCTTGATGAATCAGGAGAAATCATTAGCTCGCAAGATGATTTTCTAGAGCTTCAAGACAACACGGTTCTTAATTTGTTTGAGAGCGCAGAAGGCAACATTTGGGCATTGCTAAACAATGGGATTGACTGCATAAACATCACCTCTCCAGTCAGTATTTTGTTCGAAAACGCCTCGGTGTTTGATGTCATCATCCGAGACGAGAAGTTCTATGCGGCGACCAATCAAGGCGTATTTGTTTCGGATAAAATCGTCCAAAACCCTTATTTCGCAAACCTCAATTTCAAAAAAATACCCGGATTGGAAGGGCAGACATGGACCATTCAGATACTGCATGATAAGATCATCTGCAGTCATGATGCTGGTCTATTCATACTGGAAGAAACTGGAATCAAGCGAATCGAAGGAGCGAGAGGAGTTTGGAAGGTAATTCCAATCAGAGGTAGACCTGATCATTACTTTGTTTGTACTTATACAGGCATCCACATGATGCAATATTCTCCAGAGAATGGATTTCAAATATTGTACCGGCTTGATGGATTCAATGAATCAAGCAGAGACATCATCCAAGGTGAGGAAGAAGGCTCCTTCTGGGTTTGTCACGGCTATAAAGGCGTTTTTAAGGTCCAACTTGACAAGAATTATCAAAATGTAATCGCTGTAGAAAGTTTTGAAGATCGAGGACTGCCATCACCATTCAACATCAACGTGTTTGAATACCAGAACCAAATAGTATTCACGACCAATTCTGGGATTTACACCTATGATAATAAGCAAAACACCTTTGTCCCACATTCTAAACTCAATAACATCTTTGGCACTGATAAGAATGTTAGAAAACTTCTCACTTATCAGAATCAGACATGGTTTATACACGATGATGAAGCTGGATATTTTGACAATAACAACACTGAGTTAAATAAAGGCCTCTTTCTAGAGCACAAAGGAACCTTCAATAGAGGAATGGAGTGCATCCTACCCATCAATAAAGAGAATGTGTTGATCGGAACTACAACAGGGTTATATGCATATGATCTTTCTTTAAAACAAATAGCAGATCAAAAAACAATACTCAATAGCATCAGCTATAGAGCTCAGGATAAACGATCGAATGTTGCTTTGAAAGCAGACAACATTCATCTTCCTCATGATGCTACTGAGTTTCGGTTTGAATTTTCCGCACCAAGGCTAAAAGACCAAACAAGAGTAGAATACAGCTATAAACTAAATGGACTTAACAAAAACTGGTCGGAATGGAGTACCAACTCCACTGCGGGATTTTCAAGGCTGTATCCAGGCTCGTATTCATTCCAGGTTAAAGCCAGAAACTTAATTGGTCAACATGCAGAAATCGCCTCCTATAGCTTTTCTATTTTACCAGTATGGTATCGAACAAAATGGGCTTATGGACTACTAACTGTTTTGATCATTGGTGGGATCGTATTAGCTCATCAACTAATCAATAATAAAATAGCCTCTGAAACAGAGAAAACCCGAAAAGAAGAGAAGAAAAAGCAGACTGTTCTGGAACTAGAGCTCCAGCAAATGAAGCTAGAGCGAGAAAAAGAACGAATTGAGCAAGACAAAAAAATTCTGGAAGAAGATGTAATCTTTAAAAGTAAAGAGCTGGCCAATTATACCATGCTGCTAGTAAGAAAGCGTGAATTACTTACTGACCTTCGTGAAGATTTGAAAGATCTAAAAGAAGTTGCTAAGAATGAAAAATCCAGAAATCTTCTTCGAAATCTGGTTAGAAAAATTGGTATTCACCTAAATGACGAGGAACATATTCATGTATTTGAGGCCAACTTTGAGCGAGTTCACCATGAGTTTTTCCAGGAGTTAAAAACGCATTTCCCAGACCTGACCTCTAAGGAACTAAGACTTTGTGCATTGGTCAAAATGAATCTTTCCAATAAGGAAATTGCTCCGATTCTAAACATTTCTTTAAGAGGTGTAGAAACTGCCAGATATCGTTTGAGAAAACGATTAGACCTGGAACATGAAGAAAACATGGTGGAGTTTTTGGAAAAGCTAGCTCCTTAACCACATATTGCAGTCAACTATGAACCCTAGAGCACTCAAATCATTAAGCTATTTTCTTGTTACAGTAGTAATGGGCATTAGTGCCGTATATTTTTACACTACCTGGAAACAAGGTGCGCCTAGATGGTATTTCATGATCATGGCATTATCAATAGCCTTGTTACTTTCCTATAACCTCCTTACCAAAAGAAGGAAGTGATTACTTTGGGAAAGTCATGGTGAAAGTCACATGACCATCCGCATTACTAGCCGAAATAGTGCCTCGATGTTCTTTCACTGCACTGAAAGCAAAATACAATCCTAAACCAGGGGATTCACTATCATCTTTTGTCGTAAAGAACGGATCAAACACTTTGAGCAGATCAGCTTCAGGAATAGCTGGACCACTATTTTCTATGGTCACAACCAACGATTTTTCCAGCTCCTTCAAAGCTATTCTTACAAACGCCTCATCAGGTGAAGATTGTCTTGCATAATAGAACGCATTCTCCAAGACCGATTTAATCGCATGATGAATACGGTTTGGGAAACAAGTAAATCGAACGGACTCTACTTCCTGAATGAATTTTACATCACCCTTGCTAGATTCTTCCCTCAATGCGATTTTCACATTGTCGATTATCTCCACAAAGTCCACCTCTACGGGAGTTTTATCTGTATATGTAGCAATAATCAAAGCCTGAATAATTCGATTGATCTTGGCGATACTAAAACTTGACTCCTTTAGCATGATCTGAATGTCATCCAATAGATCCTGATGCTTGTTATCATCAAATTCCATCTCTCCAAGATTTCTTTCAATCACCTGAAGGCCACCATTAAGAATATTGATAGGGTTATTTAGCTCATGAGCTACTCCTGAGACAAACGAACCAATTGATGCCATTTTCTCAGATTGAATCAACTGTGATTGCGTTCCCTTGAGCTCTTTGATCGTATGCTGTAAGAGGTCATTCTTTTCTTGCAAAGCATCACTTTGAGTAGAGATTCGCTCATTCAATACTTTCAACTCATTATTTCGCTTGTTTCTTAAAACCAGCATACGGTAGGCCAAAAGCAATCCGAGAAAGAGAATGACAACACTAAGAACAAGAATGATTAAATAAAACTTACTCTCATGTTGACGTAGCTCGTAAAGCTGATTTTCCTTCTCGAGCAATTCTATCTTCCCCTCTTTCTCCTGCAGTTCATATAGCTTTTGAAAATTCGCAAGCTGAGTTGAAAGATCATTTTTATAAAACGCCTTTAACTCTAAGATGTACTTACGTTGATTTTCTATAGCGTCCTTAAAATTCATCGAGAGCGTATCCGCAATAACATTCGTTTCTAGAAAGTCAAGCGGCCTTGGAACATCGTCTTCAGTGATATGTAGGGAGTCTCGCTTTATTAGATAGACTCTGCTCATTCTTTGATTTCCGAGCTTTTTATACAGTGCACTTATAAAATTATAAGTAAAATATTGGGACGTTTTAGTTCCAGTTGAAATGCCTTTCTCTTCAAGTTCCAACATTCCTTGTAAAGCATTCTCATATTTTCCTTGATCTATTTGTAACCCTGCCAGCATAAGCAATGATGCCACAGGCACATCATCTGTTATCTCATACTGCCTAATGGCTTGTCTAAAGTATTTCTCTGCAGAATCTGGCAAAAACAGATTGAAATAAACATAACCGATCTGGTGGCTATTGACTTTCAACACTTCCAAATCCGTAGAATAATCAGGAATAAGCAAGGCATATCTCAACGCATCATGATATTGCTGAACGGTAGAATAAGCGGTAGACAATTTGGCTAATGCCTGACTAATACCCACCGAATCCTGATCGATTTTATATAAATCCAAAGCCGATTTGTATTGCTCTAAGGCTCTATCACTAAACTTTAAATCAAGGTATTCATCACCGAGTGTTAAATGCGCTTTTGCCTTAATGGTAGAATCCCTAGAAGACTCAATAATCTTCTCATAGGCGGCAATTTTCACATCCAACAGACTATCGGGTAAATCAGCAATGGAATCTAACTGATAGGAGCCAACTAATGCATATAGTACCGTTACAAGGTTGAGCATAGGATGATAGGTGAGCAATTTAGCTAAACGGAATATAGCTCAAATAGAGTTTAAAAACCACACCAATTCCACAGAGGGTAAGAAGTTTATTCAGTTGAGAAGAGGGTTCTGGTAGCTATACTACGTCCGAGTGTCACCTCATCTGCAAACTCCAATTCTCCTCCAACAGGGATTCCTCTGGCGATAGTAGACACCTTTACTCCTGTTGGTTTCAGCATTTTTGTGATATAAAAAGAAGTAGTATCTCCTTCCATTGTAGAACTAAGGGCAAGAATGATTTCCTTAATTTCTCCTTCAGATTCTTTTACTCGCTCTATTAGCGAATCAATTTTGATGTTTTCAGGCCCTATCCCATCCATAGGAGATATACGTCCTCCCAAAACATGGAACAATCCATTGTATTGACCTGTATTTCGAATAGCAAGTACATCCGGAGTATCTTCCACCACACAAACCGTAGTGACATCTCTGGAAGGAGTTTTGCAAGTGCACTCCTCAGTGTCAGCTATGATATGACACATGCCACAGTACTTGATCTTAGTGCGTAGGTCTTTTAAAGACTCAGCCAAAGAAAAAGTCTGGGTATCTGGTTGCTTCAATAAATGCAATGCCAGACGCAATGCACTTTTACGTCCGATACCGGGCAGCTTGGATATCTCCTCCACTGCCTGTTCAACCAACTTAGATGGATAATCCATACTTATTCGATAGTCGCAGAAATCCCTGCATCAGTAATACCTTCTTTCATCGGCTTTAGTTCATTGAACGAACCATTTTTTACCGAGCACTTTCCTTTGTAGTGAATCAGATAAGTACACTGTTCTGCTTGCTGTACGTCGTGTTTGCACACCTTGATGAGCGTATTGATCACATGATCAAACGTATTGAAGTTGTCATTGTGAACAACCAGATTCTTCAAATCATCTTGTCCATAATCTTCCTCAACTTCAACTAACTCTTCTACTTCAGGTGCAAATTCCATTTCTAGCATCATACTGCAAAATTAGTGTATGTGATTTATTTGCCACAATTTTGAGCGTTTTTGTATACGCTAACTATTAGATAATCAAATGAGTCCGGTAATTGTTGGGAGTATTGTTTTTGGTTACTTCTTGGTTTTGATCACGATATCATGGCTTACTTCACGTAATTCTTCAGATGGAGATTTTTACAACGCCAATCGTCAATCCCCCTGGTATCTGGTAGCATTCGGCATGATTGGCGCCTCCTTATCGGGTGTCACCTTCATTTCTGTACCCGGAGAAGTGGGCAATAGCAACTTTTATTACTTCCAGGTAGTTCTCGGATATCTAGTTGGCTATTGGGTGATCGCCAAACTACTTCTCCCACTCTATTACAAACTCAATCTGGTTTCTATTTACACTTACCTGGAGCAGCGATTTGGCTTCTGGTCCTATAAATCTGGTGCGTTCTTCTTTTTATTGAGCAGAATCATCGGATCATCCTTCAGACTCTTCCTGGTAGCTGGGGTTCTACAGATCTCGTTCTTTGATGCATTTGATCTTCCTTTCTGGGTATCGGTTCTGGTAACAATTGTACTGATTTGGGTATATACTTTCAGAGGTGGCATCAAGACGATTGTTTGGACAGACACCTTGCAAACAGCATTTATGCTGGCAGCGGTAATGATCAGTATTTTCTTTATCAAAGATGAACTCAACTGGACCTGGAGTGAATTAACCACCAACATGACATCCGATCCACGCTTCACCATGTTCAACTGGGACTGGCAAAGTGGCAAAAACTTCTTCAAGCAATTCATTTCGGGTGCATTCATAGCCATCGTGATGACCGGACTGGACCAAGACATGATGCAAAAGAATTTGACGTGTCGGACTCTTTCTGATGCTCAGAAAAACGTATTTTGGTTTTGTATCATCCTGGTAATTGCCAATTTCTTATTTCTGAGCTTGGGATTACTACAGTTTCAGTTTGCCGAACACATCGGAATGACGATTCCTGAGAGAACAGATTATTTGTTCCCTGAGCTAGCGATTAATCATTTCCCAACGATCGGAGCAGTTATTTTCTTATTAGGTATTACAGCTGCTGCTTATTCCAGCGCAGATTCTGCACTGACGGCAATGACCACTTCATTTTGCGTGGATTTTCTAGGCTTCACTCCTGCTAATTATCATGAAAAGAAAACCATCAGAAAAATCGTTCACCTGGCCTTTTCATTAGTTCTCTTCATTGTCATTTTGGTTTTTCAAGCCATCAATGATCAGAGCGTCATCACAGCAGTATTTGTAGCTGCTGGATATACTTATGGACCACTATTAGGAATGTTTGCCCTGGGCATGTTCACTAAAATTAATGTGAAAGACCATCTGGTGCCAGTAGTAACAATCCTATCACCGATTCTTTCTTACATTATTAATATCAATTCCGCAGCATGGTTTGGCGGCTACAAATTTGGGTTTGAGATTTTGATTCTAAACGGACTGTTAACGTTTATTGGGCTCATTCTAATTAAAAAATCATAATCCCAGCTCAATCATTGGATCCCAAAAAACCTCACTGAATTTCTGAATCTGATCATTTTCAATTGTTATTCCTTCCGCTTCCAATCGTTCTTGCATGACATTCGGACCGCCATTAAAATGAATCTTTCCTGAAAGCACACCAATTCGATTGACCACCCGATGTGCAGGTATCGTTGGATCTGAATGAGCGGCATTCATGGCCCAGCCCACCATTCTTGCGCTACGCTTCAATCCTAAATAATTCGCAATAGCTCCATAGGAAGTTGCCCTGCCCTCTGGGATCAATTTGACAACCTCATAAACATCCTGAAAAAAGCTAGATTTAGAATCTGTCATAACTTAGCGTTCAATATTGAGTTGTAAATATAAAAGAGCAAGCCATGGCTAAAAACATATTCATCACCGGAGCAACAGGAAACTTAGGAACAGCAGTTGTAGATTTTCTTTTTCAAGAAGGATATCAACTCATTGGAACCACACGATCATCCACAGCTACAGAGGAAAAAATCGATCTGTATGAATGTGATCTTACTGACGAAGAATCCGTGGCAGAATGCTTTAGCAAGATTAAATCGAATTACGATCAGTTAGATGGAGCGGTATTGTTAGCAGGTGGATTTGGAATGGGATCTATCCTAAATTCCAGCAAAGAAGATGTATTGAAGCAATACACGCTCAACTTCATGACCGCCTATCTCACTAGCAGAGAATGCGTAAAATGGATGAATGAAACTGGTGGTGGTAAAATCATTTTCACTGGTTCAAAACCAGCAGCAGAAGGTGACGGATCAGGCGTTTTGCCTTACGCACTAGCGAAATCATCGGTGATCGATCTTGCAGAATTAATTAACTCTGATGGTGATCTGAACAACATTCAAGCTTCGGTAATTGTGCCAAGCATCATTGACACTCCTCCAAATCGGGAAGCAATGCCAGACAGCAACTTCAGTGACTGGGTGACTCCAGAAGCAATAGCTCAGAACATTGGTCACTTACTTTCAGATAGTGCTTCTAGCTTGAGAAACACCATCCTAAAACTTTATAATAACGCCTAATCCAGGAGCTCTACTTCGGCATCCTCAAACACATAGAATAAATGCAGTGGATCCTGATCATTTAACTTCAGGGTTCCTGTTACCCGAACTCGAACGTCCTTGTAAGTCACTGGTTCTTTGGTGTAAACTTCAGCAACAGTCTCTGGACCTGCATTTCCACAGAAAAAACAGTTGTTGTAAGGAAACCTTGATAGCACGAAATAATCCTGTTCTACACTTTGTTGCAGGGGAATGGTATAGCCCTCAATAGAAACAACCTTTCCTTCAAACGACTTTAGTTCATCAGAGAAAACAGGCACATCAAACGACTCTCCGAGCATGTCATCATAGCTCGATTTGATTTCTATGTTTTGCAGTGTATCCCAACCGTTAAACGTTCCAAACCACCAACCAACAAAAACTAAAAGCACTTTTAACATAAAAATTCAATTTTGACAACCAAAACTATGCAATAACCCGTTAGTAGGAGAGTTTACTGAGTTATAAAGTTTTCGCTAGATTTAAGCCACTATGAGTTCTATCATCGACACCAAAAACCTAAAAAAGCAATACGTAATGGGCAGTGAAACGATTCACGCCCTCAAAGATATTTCTATTCAGATCAATCAAGGAGAGTATGTAGCCTTCATGGGACCATCAGGTTCTGGTAAGTCTACGCTCATGAACATCATTGGTTGTTTGGATACTCCTACTTCAGGAACGTACGTATTGAACAACAATGACGTAAGCGACCTTACGGAGAACGAGCTTGCAGAAATTCGAAATAAGGAAATCGGATTCGTATTCCAAACATTCAACTTGTTGCCAAGAGCATCATCAATAGAAAACGTGTCTCTACCTCTTGTTTATGCAGGTTATGGTAAGGACGACAGAGATGAAATGGCACTCAAAGCACTTGATGGTGTAGGTCTTGCAGAAAGAGCTTATCATAAGCCAAATGAGCTTTCTGGTGGTCAAAGACAAAGGGTAGCTATTGCAAGAGCACTGGTAAATAACCCAAGTATCATCCTAGCCGATGAGCCTACTGGAAACCTGGATTCCAAAACTTCCTACCAGATCATGGACCTTTTTGCGGAATTGCACAGAAAAGGTAACACGATCATCATGGTAACTCATGAAGAGGATATTGCAGAATACTCTCACCGTATCATCAGGCTACGTGATGGCCTTATCGAGTCTGATGTTGTCAACGAAAATGTAAGGACTGCCACCCCCGTTTTATGAGTCTAAAACTATACACCAAAACTGGTGACAAAGGACAAACCTCCCTTTTAGGAGGTAAAAAAGTATCAAAATCAGATTTAAGAATTGAGGCTTATGGCAATGTGGATGAGCTCAATTCTTTCATTGGGCTATTAAAAGATCACCCAGAAGTACCTGCCAGAATCGGCAGCCAGTTTTATTGGCTGCAGGAAAATCTGTTTTCTATAGGTTCCATTTTAGCTACCGAGTCAGGTTTCAAAGGCTTCAAACTTCCAGAAATCACTGATATAGAAGTGAAACAAATAGAGGTTTGGATAGATAAATATTCTGGAGAACTACCAGAATTAAAAACATTTATACTTCCGGGAGGACACCAAGTTGTATCTTTGTGTCATGTGTGCAGGACTGTTTGCCGCAGGACCGAACGCAGTATCATCGCACTTTCAAATGCTGAGGAGATAGACGCTCATATCATTCAATTTATGAACAGACTCTCTGACTACTTTTTCGTGATGGCGCGCAAGTTTGCAGACATGTTTGAGGTTCCGGAAACTCCGTGGAGTCCGGGCCAGGATTGAAACACTAAGACTTTAGAAAAGGTATGACAGAGACAATGGACATCAGCATCACTAAATCAGCTGAATCTAAGATCAGTCAAGTTGATTTTAACAACCTACAGTTTGGTAAGGTTTATTCCGACCACATGTTCATCGCAGACTATGCTGATGGCGAATGGAAAGACCTTAGAATTGTCCCTTATGGTAACATTAGCATTTCTCCGGCCAACACTACCCTTCACTATGCATCGACCATTTTTGAAGGACTGAAAGCTAACAGATCTGAAAATGGAGACATTCTCGTCTTTAGACCAGAAGCTAATGCGAAAAGAATGCAGGAAAGTGCTGTCAGAATGTGCATGCCTCCTGTTCCTGAAGAACTTTTCATGAGTGCTTTGAATGAACTATTAAAAATTGATAGCCAGTGGGTTCCATCTAACCCTGGCACTGCACTTTATATTAGACCATTCCAGTTGGCAATGGATCCATATGTAGGCATTCGTCCATCTGATACCTATCAGTTCTTAATCATCACATGTCCTGTAGGAGCATACTATGCAGAGCCTGTAAAAGTGAAGATTGAAACTCACTATACGAGAGCTGCTAAAGGAGGTACTGGTTTTGCAAAAACAGGTGGAAACTATGCTGCTGCTTTGAAACCTGCCGTAGACGCCCAGAAAGAAGGCTTTAATCAGCTGATCTGGACAGATGCAAAGACACACGAGTATGTAGAAGAAAGTGGAACGATGAACCTAATGTTCATTAAAAATGACACGCTTATTACTGCTCCTACTGGTGACACTATCCTAAGAGGTATTACAAGAGATAGCATCATCCAGATTGCCAAAGACAAAGGCATGAAAGTGGAAGAGCGTCCAATTAAAGTAACAGAAGTAATCGAATCCATTAAAGATGGCAGCATGCAGGAAGCTTTTGGTGCTGGAACTGCCGCTACTGTAGCTCAAATCAAAATGATCCACCACGATGGTATAGATTACAACCTTCCTCCAGTAGAGGGATGGAAATACTCTACGGACTTCTTAGATACATTAAATAAAATTAAAACTGGAGAAACTCCAGATCCACATAACTGGATTCACAAAATCTAAACAAAAAAGAGGCCGTCTCAAAAGTATTTGAGTCGGTCTTTTTGTTTTAGAGAGATTCAAGATTGGATTCATCAGGATATTATGAGATTTTTAGATTTGAGCAAATGCTTCTTAGCATCAAGCAGCCTTCT
>NZ_JAMZMJ010000011.1 GCF_024714495.1 Marinoscillum pacificum
CATTTTGGGAATAATCTCGCTTTCACTGATTGGCTTTGTGGCGATCTACTTGCAGACCAATAAGATAGCGCGGATGAACCCGGCCAATAATCTTCGATACGAATAATAAGAAGAAGCTGTCTCAAAAGCTACTTTCATTTGTCATTTCGAGGTAACGAGAAATCTTACTCATTTGATTGTCAATATGTTAAATTTTAAGATGGATTTCTCCAAAGTCGAAATGACACTTTTTGAGACAGCCCCTTTTTTATTTCAAAATAAAATTCTCCAATGAAAGTGTAATAAATAACGCTAACCCGAGTCCAAAGAGCAAAACATATCAACAAAGCTCTATGAATACAAAACTTATCCTATCCGCAAATGCCATTCTTCTTGGTACAATTGGAGTTGCTTTCACCTTTGCTCCTGATTGGATTCTTGTGAATTTAACTATCGCACTATCGCCTGCTCTTCTTCTTATCCTGCAACTTCTTGGTGCATTGTATGTATCCTTAGCTATGCTGAACTGGATGGTCAAGCATAGTCTCATAGGTGGTATTTACAATAAACCTATCGCACTAGCAAATTTTGCTCACTTCATGATTGGAGGACTGGCGCTAATCAAAGAAACACTCTCCAACACGGAATTACCCATGGCAATTACCATTATAGCATTGATCTATTTGGTCTTTGGAATACTTCATGGATTGATTCTATTCAGACATCCGTTGAAGAGTCAGGAGGTTTAAATAGCACCTGACTAATGTTAAGACTTCATCTTCGTTCTTTTTAGTAGCACATATTATCCATTTAAATAGGTACTTATTGTTGACTGTAAGCTGTTATTCAATTAGTTAAGGCAGGTTTCGGGAGTTTTTGAAGTTTGCATATCCCACTCCTTTGCATCAATTGGACCAATTGCAGTTTCAGCAGTACCATGTTCATTTGATCAAAACCAAAAACATTTCACGGTCCTATCAAAACCAAAGTATCAATGCACTAAAATTTTACCTAGAGAAAGTGCTAGGTCATGATCGTGCCTATATAGAACTGGAGAGACCTAAAAAAATCCAGCAGCTACCGCAAGTTCTAAGTCTGGACGAGGTAAAATCCATTTTTGACCATGTAGATAATCTGAAGCACCGGGCAATATTGATGACCATTTATTCTGCTGGGTTGAGGGTTGGGGAGTTGATTCAACTTAGAATCAGAGATATTAATTTTCATGGAATGCGAATCTGGGTACGAGAAGGAAAGGGCGTGAAAGACAGGATTACTGTGCTTTCACCAAAACTTCTAGTGGTTTTGAGGGCTTATTTTAAGGAATACAGACCTAAGGAATACCTTTTTGAAGGGCCAAATCAAAGCATGTATACTGCGGGAAGTGTGCGCAAAGTGTTGTATAGGGCTGTTAGCAAGGCAGGAATCCGAAAAAAGGTTGTGCCACATACGTTGCGACACTCTTTTGCGACCGCAGCGGCGGACCGTGCATTTATTAGAAATTGGTACGAACCTAAGATATATACAGACACTGCTAGGTCATACCAATCCTAAGACAACCGAAATATATGCCCATGTATCCACAAAGAACCTGGAAGAGATCAAGAGTCCGCTTGATTTGATGGATTGAAAGGGTATATTTGAATATCGGATAACGTATATGGTACTTGTTAGCCAGATGTAACCTACCATACTCACTGCGAAACGAATGAACCAGGAATATTTAGCCAATGTTTTTCTTAGCTGTAGCCTCCGAACCGAGGACAGACCATTTATTAACTACATCGAACAAATTCTTAGGAGACACAGAATAAATCCCTTTGGGACAGTTGGACGGTTTTCAGCATCACCTGTGAACACGGCCGAACATATGCGGGCGAACATTCCAAAAGCCGACTTTGTCGTAATTGTGGCAACTCCCAGATATATTCAACGAGACTTGAAAACAGGTGAACAAACTTATGGTCTTTCAGAAATGGTTCATGTAGAAGCTGGAATGGCGTACATGGCGAAGAAACCTGTTGTTGTATTTGTACAAGAAGGAACTCATGTAGGTAACTTCCTTCCTAACATAACTCAGTATATAACTTTGAACGGCAAACCCGAGAGCCTACAATCTAACGGATTTTTGATTCACAGCTTACTATCGAACGCTTACGCCATTGTTCAAAAAATCAAGCAAGAAGCTGCAGGTAAAGTGTTTTTCCAAACAATCACCACTGGTCTTGCTCTTTATGGAGGAATTAAATTGATTGAATCCCTATCTAACTCCTCGGACGAAGAAGACGAAAGGTAACGGTAGGTAACAGTCGCTAGCACGAATGCGCCAACGGCCATTTCACATACTTGAGTGCGAACTTCACCGCACCGCGTAGGCCATGAATCAGCCACTTGGAAATGGCTATGCATTCTACCATCTCTACTGGCAGGATTTTTTCACCTTTCTAAACGCAGTGCATTCCACAAGCTTTGTGAGCACCGGCAGATTCATTAGTTTTATCGGAACTTGCTAAGCTCAGGGCGCACTCCTGCTAGCTTAGTGTTATGAGGCATAAGTAGATGAAAAATACAATTACTTGCTTCCAAAATTATATGGGAGATGATTTCACATTGGAATCAATTCGAAGATTATCAAAGGCTCCTGAGGAACATATTTTACATTTTGTTCATGACCTAGTTGAGCCTTACACGACAAATGACCCAGAAGACATCTCCACCGAATTAAATAATAAGAGTTATCAATACTGTATAATACCTCCCTCTGACCGTAGCGACTTTCAGAAACTTTCTAATAGTTATAAAGCACTGCTATTATACTTTGACAAGATAATGGTTCCGGATCCATTGAGCGACTTTCTAGCCCCGACTATAATGTATGCCCAATTAACCGGTGAACTAAGGTTAGGTTATAAGCAACTTGACCAATTCAGGGACTCATTTCAAAAAGCGCTAGAATTCCTTTTAGGATTTAAAAAGCCGATAACTCAAGGTGCAATTGAAATTTTTCCGGAAACATTTCTTACACTTTCTTCGGTCGTTCAAACTAGAGCACGTTTGGAACTAAATGAAATCTTGGGGAATACACCAAAAGATAAAAGCTATCATGAAAACCCACTTAACTTAATTCGTGAAGAGGTATTAAACTGGGGTCATTTAATAGAGATTCTTGATGTAATGCCTATTTCATCTAACCGAGATGTAAAGAACATTATGACTGAAGAATTAAGACTAGATAAGCATCTTAAGTCCACCAGTCGCCAGTCGTTAATTGCTGAAGCTTCTTTCTCATATGAAATACCCGGAATACAAAATCCAACGATTGATGATATTATTAGTCTACGAAAAAATGAAAATGCATTTAACGAGTGGCGTTCAGAATACTCCTCAATAATCAATGAAACATTAGGTAGGTCTCAAATTAGCTCTAATGCAGAATTCCAAAAAGAATTTAAGTATAATACCGATGAAAGATTGAAGCCAATAGTTAGTAAACTAAACGAAAAGACTAATTCGAACAAAGTAATTACAGATTTACTCATTCCAGGTGGATTAGCTATTGGAGGCAGTATGTTGACCTATGAAGTCACCAATTCTTTAATTGCAACTCTATTGCCTACCGCTACTGTGCCTGTATCTTGGGCTTTAAAAAGAATCGCTGGTAAACTTGGCAAAGAAAACAGGAAAGATATTACCCTAAGAGATTTTTGTGGACACTTCATACAGTAAGCCTCATAACAGGCGCTAATCCCAATCGGCTTACTAAGTTGTTTGCAAAGGGCAATGAGATCAGATACATTTGAGATATTTGAAAGGCTAAGCCGACTGTGCTTAGCTAATTGTTATGTTCCATTGGTGCCTCTAGTCTTATTCTTATGAACTTCTAAAACTATGTCTTACTTTGACGAACGCAACACGGAAAAAATATATGAGATTCTCAGCGGAATTCTCAAGCTAAAATTCAAGACACAGATTAAAGGAAGCGGAATTCAATTCACTGAAATTCATAAAATGATTAACCTTCAAAATCAGAAGGAGGAACATCTACTTTTTCTAGACAACACTGTCATCAGGTTTCGTGACAACAAAGAGTTCATTTCCAAATTTTGCGAACATCTGAAGGAGAACATCAAGGAGTTTAATCGTGAATACGAAGAGCTAAGGGAGCAGGAACAAAATAGCATGTTTGTCGACAAACAATACATTTGGTATCGAGATGAACACATTTCGCATTGTGGACATAAACAACTTGCCTTGTTGGATAAGATGAGGGAATTTCTCAACAACATTCGTGAACAGGAGGAAAAGAGCAAGCAAAATCCAAAAAGAACATAACAGGCGCTGATCGGTTATGTGCCAAAGTGCCTCCTTGCTGACTTCATCGGGACTTGCCCACGGAAGTGCACCTTCTGAAACTTTATCGCTTTTAGAAGCTTCTGTGCTTCTGGCTTTTTACTTGTGGAACGCAGTTTTTTATAGTTACCGTAGTGCGTGTGGTGCACTTCCGCTATTTTAGCTGTACTTGCCAACTGTGGGCACACAAACCGATAGTTAGGCGTTACCCACCATCGTGAAGAAACAGCTATTCTATATACTAACCTTTGCCTGCTTAGTGTCAACTCTGAATCTGAACGCACAAATAAAGCGAACAGACTTAGAAGGCGATTGGCAGACAAACAATAAAGATAGTCTCTACTACAAGGCGGATTCTATTGAATTTCATCTGGACATCAACCGCTGGATGAATATCGAAACTTGTGACATCATTAAATGGCGAACTGAGAAGAGTAGTTTCAAGTTCATCGAGACTTACTTATGCACCGAACCAGGTCGAGAACGTTGGTCAACAGATAAAGAAAAACTTATAATAAAGAAAAGAGACTTTGGACAAGTGATTCAACTCAAAAGAAAAGGACAACTTTTTGACCAGCTCAAAGTGATCGAATTGACCGAAAGCAGAGTTGAACGCTATCCATTCGACATTAAGCAACTAACTGTTCTTAGATTTGATGATTTGGAAGAACAGAAGCTTTTCAAATTTGTGGACTCGTTGGTCTTTGATGTTTTGGAGTATGAGCCAACTCCTGTCGATTCAACTGTCTACAAAAAAATAAACCAGAATGCCGCTGCTACAACTTCAGAAATAAGAATTCGTGACAACAGAGAGGTAAATCCAAAGCCATTGCTGGTTGTGAACGGGCATGTAGCTGAACACTATGAAATTTTGAAATCATTTCTGTTCGTTGAGGCAACTGCTATTGAATACATAACTAGAGAACAGGCAACAATGCTATATGGAGCCAGAGCTGTGAACGGAGTAATAGTTATCCAACTTTCCAACCGAAAATTCAAACGCATCTGGAAAGAATATGGTGGGTAACAGACACTATCGGTTATGTGCCAAACTGCCTCTTTGCCAGCGTCTTCGGTACTTGCCCACGGAAGTGCACCTTCTGAAACTTCATCACTTTTACAAACGCCTGTGGTTCTGGACTTTTACTTGTGGAACGCATTTTTTATAGTTACCGTAGTGGTTGTGGTGCACTTCCGCTACTTTAGTGCCATCTACTAGCTCCAGACACACGGCGGATAGCTAGGTTAAGTGTAATTAGGCACCCATTCAAACTCACTCAGAATCTTGAACGAAGAAGAATACTTTAAGAAATTTTCATCTACTATTCTAAATTTCACAACGAACTACCTCAACAACGTTGTTTTGAAAATCATCGAACTTGAGGACTATGTTGTCGAACCGAAAAGATTCTTTTACACTCTGATACACAAAACGGTTTCAACTCTTGAAGCCTCCAACATTTTTGTGAGGAATTTTGAACTTAAGAGCAACTACAATTCATCACTTTTTATTCTTCTCAGATCAGCTATTTCAGATATAATTTTAGCAGAATATGTCATAAAAAGAGGTAAAACAGATGAAGAGCGAGCTGAACTAATTCCTCGTATTTATTTTGATCATGTTGATAATATGATTGATTCCCTCAATAAAGCGGCACGTAAAGCATATGGTTGGAGCGACAAGGAAGTGGATGACAACATCCGACTGATAAAGGAATCTAAAAAACAGTACTTCAAGGTTGATGGGAAACCTAAGCTTAAACCTATTCGAACCTCTCCTTATACCTTGACTTTCAAGATGTTCTCGGAAATCTCTAATCCACTTTCAACAGAATATGACCTGTTGAGAAGATCCTTCGACTTGTATTCTCAGTTCTCAAAATTTGAACACTTTGGGGACTTGACTTTTTATCTTGTTCACCGCGCATATGAAGAAAAGCAAAAAGAATCCATTTTATATGACCTCTACGATGGTATCAGAGTGATTTGTTTCGCTTTATCGAACTACATGAATTTGTGGGATGACATTCCTACATCAACAAAGAAAACAGTCGAAAAACTAACTTCAGAGGTTAACCAATTTCATCCCTCAACGATAAAATACACTTAACAATCGCTAGCACGAATGCGCCAACTGCCAATTTACAATCTTCAGTGCGAACATCACCATGAATCAGCCGCTGGGAAAGTGTGGTGCTTTCTACTGTCTTCAGCTTGCGGGAGTTTTTCACTTCAGAAGGCACTGCTTTCTACAAACTTTGGAAGCACCGGCAGATTCATTAGTTTTATCCGAACTTGCCAAGCTCGGGGCGCACTCCTGCTAGCTTGGCGTTAGGCACCATTCCGCCACTGAGCATGAGACAACTCTTAAAAATATTAACCCTATTAATCTTCTCACTGCAACTGAACGCTCAAACTGACAGTCTAAGAATTGTTATTGACTCAATCCCAACCGATACGACCGAAGCATTTGTTGAAATAATTGACCCAGTGGAGACTATGCCAGTATTTCCTGGGGGGCAGGATTCATTACGGACATTCATTGAACGAAACAACAATTGGCAAGTTGGACGGGAAACGATAGTCGGGAAAGTTTTCATTGCTTTCGTTGTAGAAGTGGATGGAAGTATTACGAACATCGAAATCATGAGAGGACTTCATCCTTCCTGCGATGAAGAAGCAAAGCGCATAATTGGTCTAATGCCTAACTGGAAACCCGGTGAACAAATGGGAACACCAGTACGAACGAAAATGATTCTGCCAATAGCTTTTGACGGACTAAAATAACAGGTGCCTAACAGACGCTGATCGGGGCATATGTCTCAGTGCTTTCTGTCTAGTTTTAGTGCAACTCGACCGTGAATCTGCCGCTGAGAAACGGCAGTGCTTTCTATCATCTTCTGCTCGCAGGAGATTTTGACTTTTGGAACGCAGTGCCATTTGGAACCGTTGTGAGCTTCGGCAGATTTCACTACTTTAGTGCTATTCACCAGTTGCGGACATACGCCCGATAGCTGGTCGTTATGTATCATATGCGCTTTGTATTAACATTTATCGGAACTCTCTTATTTTGGGCAAACTTGAACGCTCAATCCCTGGACGCTTCCTTCGAAATACTCGAACAACTTCCGAACTCTTTTAAGAACAGCGCAACTTCATCTGAATTAACATTCAACATTAAAGAAGACTTGAACCCATTTTACCTAGAAGCAGATTTCAACGGACAGGGTAAATTGGATGTAGCCATTTGTATATCCGAACCATCTACGAACAAGCAAGGAATTCTAATCCAACATGGTGAAGACCGAACATATTACATTCTTGGAGCCGGAAGAACTTTCAACGATATGGACAATTTCCACTGGATGGAGGTTTGGAAAGTTTATCGAGAGAAGACGGCTGAACGAACAACATTCACTGCGGATTTTGACATTGAAGGAAGTGAAACAGTAGCTCTCTCGAACGTTGCAATTCAGGTTTCATCAAGTGAGAGTTCTTATAACCTAATAACTTGGGACGGAACGAACTACATCTGGATACACACAGGTGAATAATTAAGATACATAACATTATGTATGAAATGCATGTGCAACGTGCTGCTAGTTGGCTTCTCTCCTTGCCTTCTCCGCTCATCTGCTGCCGTGATATTGTTAAGGCTTTTTGTGAGTTCAGCTCGCAGGATTTTTCTCTTTCTTAACGCAGTGCCTCTTTGATACCCGCCATGCCGGCGAGGCAGGCTTTGAAAGCACCCCTTGGCCAGGCGCGACAGATAAACTACCTTTATCAGAACTTAAATAAGTCCAGAGCCTCAGTCTGCCTATGCCGGCAGTCAAACGCCATATCTGGGCGATACCACATATACCATTGACAAAATTCATACTTCTATTCGCTTTATATTGCCAAATGGCAATTGGGCAATGCCAAACATTGATTTCAGGGAGCGTTATAAATAATCAAACCAAACAGCCTATTCCATACGTCAACATTGGAATTGCAAACACTGAAGTTGGAACAATTTCTAATGAAGATGGCTCATTTTCCATCAAGATACCTCTAAAGTATTCCGATCAGGACCTGCTTTTTTCCTCTGTAGGATACATCAGAAAATCATTTCCCGTTTCTTCGATCCCCAACCCTTCAAATAACCTAGTGATTTCACTCAACGAAAATGTGCTGGAGTTAAGCGAAGTAGAAATAGTCGCCAAATATGAAAAAAAGAAATCAGTTACACTGGGAAATGGTAAGAGCTTATTATTATCCGGGCAACTTCACTATGACACTCTCTCGGCTGGCAGTGCCATGGCATTGCTAATCGATAAATCCGATGATAAAAACCTGACATTTCTGAATGAGGCATCCTTATATATTGCAAAAAATTTATCCCCTGAATTTAAGGTAAGGATGCGCATCATGTCGGTAAACAGTCAAACCAAAAAGCCAGGAGTAGACATACTTACACACCAGGCACTAGTGACATCAGACATCAAAAAGGGATGGTTGGATTTCGAGATAAAGGATACCCAAATCGTCAAGGAAGATAAATTTTTTCTGGTATTTGAATGGATCATGGATAAGGACGATCGGGAATATGTGACCTCTAAATATGAGCAATACATGAAAATGTATCCTGACAGGGTTTCATACGACACGGTAATTATCAACCATGAGAAGGTAACCATCCCCCGCGTAAGCACGGTAGTTGCCGGAACAGTGTTTGGGGTAAGCAAAACAAAGAAAGACCGTGAGCAGTTCAAGTGTTATTATCGCTCCAATAGTTTTGGTGAATGGAAAACATCTTCCGGTATCCTTTCGGCAAAAGTGACATTATCAAATTACCCATCTACAGGAGAATCTGAAACTAAGAAATCACCGTGTGATGCATTGGCTTGCAAAATCGATAAATGGGCTACAGACTTTCAGAATAAATACAACACACCAGGTTTTCAATTATCGATAGGTAAAACAGACACCATCGTTTTTTCTCAAGGCTATGGTTACGCAGATAAAGCCGCTAATATCCTTGTAGACCGACAGACACAATTTCGTATTGCCAGTATCTCAAAAACCATGACGTCTGCAGCCATTATGCAGTTACATGCTCAAGGCCTGTTAGACCTGGACACATCCATTCAGACTTATGTACCCACATTCCCCGAAAAACAATACCCCATTACTGTAAGGCAAGTGGCCAGTCATTTAAGTGGTATCCGACATTATTATGGAAAAAGCTGGGACGAGATCTTTATCCAACAGCACTACAGCAATTTAAACGATGCCTTATCCATTTTTAAAAATGACTCGTTGCAAGTGAATCCAGATACGAAGTTCTTATACTCATCCTATGGTTATATACTTTTAGGTGCTGCTATTGAAAACATTACTCAACAACCTTACTTGAGTTATATGAAGCAAAACATTTGGGATCTCCTCGGGATGCACGCCACGTATGGGGATGTAGCAGACAGTGTGATAGCTCATAAGAGTAAATTTTATTACCTGAACGGTGAGGAGGCAACTCCTTACGACTTAAGCTACTCCTACTCTACGGGAGGATTACTTTCTACAAGTGATGATCTGACTAAATTCGGACTGGCAATTACCCAAGATTATTTCCTGGGTCAAGAAACGAAAAGCCTCATTTTTCAAGACCAAATGACTTCTGATAGGCGAACGGTGGGATACGGATTAGGGTGGTATGTAGAAGAAAATATTAATAACAAAAGAATTTGGTTTCATACAGGAGAATTACCTTCTTCCGGTTCCATATTGGTTATATTTCCAGATCAGGAAATTGTCATTGCGCTGCTAGCTAACTCTCCAATAGTCTCCGATACTCAAGATAATTTTTTTGAGGATATGATGCAGTTGGAAAAACTAGTTGAATCGGAATAAAAACTTGTGGTAACACACACTAAAATGAATTTGCGAACAGAGCGATTTGAAAGGACATTACGAACTGAATTTCTTTACAGCTCCTAGCAACTTGGACGCCTGTCTGCCGACAGGCAGGCATACTTATTTTAGTTGGTCATTAGCTGTTTTTGTGACATTGAATATGATAAACTCAGAATTTGATATAGCATCATTAAGCAATTTGCTTGTTACCATTCCGAAAGGATCGGTCAAAATGAGGGATGACCGAACAAATGAAGCTTGGTGCATTGATGTAGATTCATTTGAACTCTGCAAATTCCCAACAACTCAAGAAATTTATAAAGCAGTAACGGATGAAAGTCCTTCAACATTCAAAGGTGACCGATTACCAGTAGAAACAGTTTCTTGGATAGAGGCTGTGAAGTTCTGTAATACCCTATCCGAATTAACAGATAAGGATAAATGTTATGAGGTTGATTTAGATTCAGAGAAAGTAACAATGAATTTACTAGCAAATGGATTTAGACTCCCGACAGAAGCAGAATGGCAACATGCTTGCCAAGCTGGAACTAAAAACATTAGGCATGGAGATGTTGAAGAAGTTGCCTGGTTTAAACACAACTCTAACAATCAGACTCAGGAAGTTGGACAAAAGAAACCTAACGAATGGGGACTTCATGACATGCTAGGGAATGTTTGGGAATGGTGCTCCGATATATACGATGAAACAGTTTACGGCTCTTATCGCGTGTTTCGTGGTGGTGGCTGGTGCGATCAAGAAAGAAGCGTCATGGCGACAACTCGAAGAAGAAGTCATCCCTTTTCTTTTAAAATTGATGATTTAGGATTCAGGGTAGCAACAAACTCAAAGAAATAACAACAGCTAAGGATATGTATAAGGCATGTGCTTATGTCCTTTCCACAAATTGTATTTAAACTCGCCCGTGAGTCTGCCACCGAGATAGTTTTGTGCTTTTTGGAAGCTTCAGCTTGCGTGAGTTTTTGATTTTGAGAACTTGCCTAGCCGGCAGGCAGGCGTTATGAGCTTCCCGTTGCCGGACACGAAAGATTTCACTATTTTAGTGTAATCACCATTTGCGGACATACGCGCGATAGCTGGTCGATATCAGCAAAGACTCCATGAAATATTTTGCTTATTTTACCTTGACCATTTTGCTATCGAATTGCAACCCAAACATTTATTCTGCAAAAGATTTCTACTCAAACGGTCAACCACGATTCAAAGGCAAGTACATTGAATGTCAAGCGAACGATCCCAACCATCCTCAAATAATTGTCAATGAAAAAAAGAAGTTTGGCGAATGGAGATCATTTTATCAAAATGGAAACTTAAAAGAAATCCGACACTACACGAAAAAAATAAGCAACTGTCAAACTGATATTTTAAAAGAAGGAATTTGGAAATATTACAATCAGGATGGAGCTCTTTATCTAACAGAGATGTATAGAAACGATTCATTGTTTCACTCAGAGGTTGATATTTATGAGGGATTGAATCTGATTGGGAAAGTGATTAAGAGTGAATTTTCAGCTGATTCAGTCATTATGAACATATCCCAAAAGACCAATCAACTTATTTCAAACTCTAGCTTTGAGTGGTATTATTTCAAGCCGATATTTCTTGCTAATAATGGATATGATCAGATAGAATCACTAATTCCAGGTTGGTATTCTCCAGATAAAGCAACACCTGACTATTACAACTCCTTTAGATCTGTCGAAGGTGTACCACGCCATTTTCAATCAATAGAACAAACTAATGATGGATATGTGGGATTAATGCTCTATTTGGGAGAAAGAAGTAATCAATATTATTTATCGCCAGACTATACAGAAACTTTACAAACAAAACTTTTGAAGCCGCTACAAAAAGGTGAAACTTATTGTTTCAAAATCAGAGTTCGGCTATCAATAAATTCAGGCTTTTCAATAAACAAATTAGGTGTTTTATTTTCTGAAAAAGCTATCGCTTTTGAAAACACAAAATCGTTAGACTCGGCAAGCATCTCTTTTACCGATGATCTGCTCTATGAAAATACTTGGGGCACTTTATGTTCAAACTTCATAGCTACTGGAAGTGAGCACTATCTGACGATTGGAAGATTTGCATCTACCGACAATTTAAACATTAGGCCACATTCCTTCAGATATAGAAGTCCATTAAACATTAATGAATCAGCATATTACTTATTGGATGATATCGAGTTATATGAAACTAACGACAGCACCGAATGCCGGTGCGAAACTTCAAATGTCTTCGTTGAAACAGAACCTACAAATGCCCCAGTCGAATTCACTATTGGAGATACAATAACACTGAGCAATATTCTATTCGAATTTGATAGCCACCAACTGAATCCAAATTCCTTCAATGAACTTCGTCGATTAGCTGAATACATGCATGCATCTCCTGAAACTAAAATTGAAATTACAGGACATACGGATAATGTAGGTAATGATGAATATAACCTTAAACTGTCTAAACAAAGAGCAAATGAAGTTGCCCATTGGCTCGTGGTAAATGGAATTGATAAGGACCGAATTAAATCAAAAGGAGTCGGAAATAAATATCCTATTGATCTAAACATAGCTAATTCGGAAAGTAACCGACGTGTTGAAATTTTAATAACTCTTTAACTAAGGCTGATAGCAGTTGCTAAGCCTAATAGGCTTACTTAATTGTTGGTAATGAACATCTGAATCAGATACTTTTAAAATACTTGAAAGGTTAAGCAGAGTGGGCTAGCGATATCCATTGTCAAATCAAGCCATTTCTGCTTTTTAGTGCATTTTATCAGAGATCAAAAGATTATTCATCATCAATCAACTTTATCTCTACCATATCCATACTCTTCATAACTTTGCATCTCATTAGAAGCAAGTGAAATGAAGAAGAAGGATCTAAAAAAGCAGGCACCAGGATTACATAAACGTAACAAACATCAGGGATCCTATGATTTTGATGCACTAACATCTGCTTATCCAGAGCTCAGCAATCACTTGCGTAAAAACCCAAAAGGTGAAGACACTATTGATTTTGCGAATGCAGAAAGTGTAAAAGCACTCAATACAGCACTGCTTAAATCACAATATGGTATCGGCTACTGGGACATCCCTAAAAACTACCTGACCCCTCCCATTCCTGGACGAGCAGATTATATCCATCACATTGCTCAGTGGCTCTCTCGCGACAACTCTGGCAAACTAGCCGCTGGTTCGCATATCAAATGCCTGGATATCGGAACAGGAGCAAGTCTAATTTATCCGATCATTGGTGTTTCTGACTATGACTGGACATTTGTTGCATCAGACATTGATTCCAAATCAATAGAATCAGCTCAGAAAATCATTGATGAAAATCCACATCTCAAGGAACGCGTGGAGTTACGACACCAGCCAGAGCCTTCGGACACCCTGTATGGCGTATTGCAACCAAAGGATCGCTTTGATGTGGTGATATGCAACCCACCTTTTCATAGCTCTGCAGAAGAAGCTATGGAGGCATCAACCAGGAAGGTAAGAAACCTAACTGGTAAGAATATCAAGCAGCCAAAACTCAACTTTGCCGGGATGCCTAACGAATTATGGTGTGAAGGTGGAGAAGTACAATTCATCCAGAACTATGTCCGACAGAGTAGCAAGTTTGCAAAATCATGCTTGTGGTACTCTACCCTGGTCTCTAAAGACTCCAATGTCAAATCAGTGTACCAGGCACTTAGCAAGTATAAACCTGAGCAGGTACAGTCCATCCAAATGGGACAGGGAAACAAAGTCAGCCGCCTGGTTACCTGGACGTTCTTAACTCAAGAACAGCAGAAGCAATGGAAACTGAACAGATGGAAATAAATTGAATTTCTTCTTTAACTAGAATATAAAGTAAAGGCTCCAAATGGAGCCTTTACGTCTATTAGTCAATCATTACTGGTTAATCTCTTTCCGCAATGGAAATGGCTCTTGGGATACCTTCACGAACTGCATTATATTGTTCATTGCCACCCTGTGCCTTTCTGTCAATTTCAAAAAAGCTTTTATCATAAAGCTTCTGAGCCCTCTCTTCATAGATCTGATTAAATCCTTGATTGATATAAAACAGATTAGAAAAGAAGTCGCCATAGCTATCACTATCTTCAGACTTGTATGACACCACATAGTTTGCATCACCAGCTTCCAGATGTTTGCTTACCATATCAGTAACCAGCTTTGTATTATCTATCCCTAAATTGTCACTGACTTTAACCTTCAAAATCTCAGTCCCAGTCCTCTTTGCGAATTCATCGTCAATTTTTGGCCAGTCAGCTCCCTCTGGACTATCTGGATGCGGAGGTAACATTATCGCCATGTCTAAGGCCTGACCGTCTCCACCTATGCCTTTGTATATAATTTTGTTTCGATTATTCTTTCTAAACACATCCTGAAGGTCTCTGACCAGTCCCATTTTCTGATTTTTATTAACATAAAGAACCATAATTGTTCTTTCGTTTATTCCAGGCTCATTAATGGCTCGCTGAGCATCTTCCAGACTGCTAACCTGCCCATTAACTCTGATGACATCATCATCAATGGCAAATGTCATTGAATTAGACAAGTCCAGATCAAACCTATACTGACCACTATTTGCCACCTGCGGCAATTCAATTGGTGGCGGTGGAGGTGCCATGAGGGAAGGACTCTCCAACAACACTTCTGATTCTTCTAGTTTGGAGTTGCACTGCACAACTACCAAACTAAATACTAACACCGCTGCAAAAACAGCTACAACTTTGGCCTTTCCGGCCATTCCAGATTCTTTTAATTTCATCATGGTTATTCGTTTTTTAATAAATGATAAATTGAAATTGTGTACCAACCCGTATGAGTTGTTGCTGATCAATTGTCTCAATAGCAAGGTTTGATACTCAACTAAGGAATAACCCTGGTTAATCATTTGCTTATCTACTATGTATTCATGCGTTGCTTTTAAAGATTTGATAAGTCGCCAAACCACTGGATTGAACCAGAGAAATGCGGCTATCAGTTGAACAAAAATTAAATCGATTGAATGATGCTGATTAATGTGTGTTTTTTCATGCGCTAAAATCTGCTGAAACGACTCATCCTGAAGTGATTCCTCATGAACAAAAACGGCCTTCCAAAAGGAGAATGGAGGAATTGGATATCTCACTTTGACCACTAAGACTCCTCCTATAACCTCATATGGATGGTCATTTTTAAGTTTTCGGATCCAAACAAAAGTCCAAAGAGTTCGACTTACCAGCACGATTACTCCTACCAGGTAAATGATCAAAATAGTGCTTAAGCATATCTTTTTAAGATTAACCGAAGTACTTGCTTCTGAAGGGCTGGAACCAATCAACTCAGCCGTACCACCTCTTACAAAATCCCAATCTTCAAATGCCTGGTAATATGCCAATCGCATATCTCTTAGCTGGACAACTGGTTGATCCACGACAGGATTGGCTGTTGGCCACAAGTCAATACTCAAAAGCGGAATCACTAACGAAAACACTAAAATACCTATCAAAAAGAAGCGATTGAAACTAAAAAAGGTCAGCTTATTAAGCACCAACTGATACATGCTATACAACACAATCAGCGAAGCACTGGCCTCCAATAGATATAGGATTACTTTACTCATCTTTTTGAGATTTTAGTTCCTCAAGCATTCTGATAGCTTCTTCTAGTTCCTTCTTATCCAGTTTCTTACTTTCTGAGAAGAAACTCACCACCTGCTTCAGTGAATTGTCATAATAATCCTTCACTAGCCGTGAAAGCTGCCCGCTACTATACTCCTCCTTTTCAATCAACGGATGGTATTGATGAGATTTACCGTAAGCCGTATAACCTACAATCTCCTTCTGCACCAACACCCGTACAATCGTTGAAATGGAATTGTATGGAGGTTTAGGGTCGGGATATTGATCTTGTATATCCTTGATAAACCCTTTTTCAATATCCCAGAGAATCATCATGATCTTCTCTTCTGCCTTAGTGAGTGTAATCATTGCTTTCGAGTTTATATTAATCAGCTATACAATAGTATAACTTAATTTTAAGTTTATCAACTTATTATTAAGTTTTATAATTTAATTTTAAGTTCAAACCATTAATAAAATGCCTCCGAAACAGACACTAAAACCTGACTATCAACTATATAGCCATTACAACCCTTTCTTCAGAAACATCAAATCAACTCACTCATTTGTAACACAGATCTTCCATTGTCGTATGGTAAAAGGATCAAAAACTTAACTAAATGACTCTTTCACGCATCGCTGAATTTATCCTAATTGTAATTTTCTCCTTACTCATCATCTTTCATGTATTGATCCTGACATCTGTCATTCCATACGATATAGTGTGGGGAAGTCGTTTATCCAGTCATGAGGACATGATCACATTTGAAGCTATATCATTGAGCTTAAATGGGGCATTTCTGTGGATCATTTTAATGCATGCACAATTCATCAAACCCGTTCTTTCATCGAAAGTGAGCAGAGTTTTACTCTGGGTGATGATGGGACTATTTATTCTCAACACACTTGGCAACCTTGTGTCAGAGAATGACTTTGAAAAGGTGGCATTTACACCTGTTACCATTCTGCTTTCCATTTGCTTATTTCTTTTAGCAAAGACTAAAAAGCATTCTACCGCGACCAATTAAAGTACTTATCCATATTAGAAACATCTGACATTTCTAAAAAGCAAACATGTTTTTTATCCACTAATCAAACTTAGTGAACAGTTCATGGTTATCTATCCTGATATGAAAACCATGAACCTGTCCTTCAAGAATACTTTTTTCGCATTGGGAACTCTCATTGCGTTTGTGTTCATATTATCCATAGCTAGTAAGCTTCTCATTCCATTGGCTTACGCTTTACTCATTGCCATAACCTTGTATCCTATTGTCAGGTTTTTGACCAGAAAAGGATTTCCTCTTGTATGGGCGATCATTACCTCGATGCTAAGTGTGGTGATTATTGTTGCTGCATTGATTTTCTTCTTTTCTTCTCAAATCATTGACATTGCCAGCAATTATGGAGCGTTTACGGAGAAACTTCATGACCTGTATGTCAACCTGATGGAATTTGTCAATAAGAAAGTCCAATTCATTCCAGACTTAAAGTCAGAAGAGATCAAGGAAAAGCTACTAGAAACGCTCAACAAAAAAGGAATGCCGATGGTATCTAACACCATTAGCTTCACGAGTTCACTTTTGAGTTTCACTTTTCTGACCATCATCTACAGTTTTTTGATTTTGTTATATCATAAAGCGTTCACCAAAGGACTTACGAAAACAGTACCACAAGACAGCAGATCTCAGTTTAGAAGCACTCTTCAGCAGGCTCAAAAAGTTGGTCAAAAATACTTAACAGGCATGGGCTTACTTATGCTGATTTTAGGCACACTAAATACAATCGGTTTATTGATTGTAGGAATTGATTACGCCTTCTTTTTCGGTTTCCTTGCCGCCATTTTAGCGATCATCCCATACATTGGCACCTTCCTTGGTGGACTACTACCTACGCTGTATGCGTTCATGACGTATGATAGTTATTGGTATCCTCTTGGAGTGATTATCGTATTCTGGTTCGTACAAACTTTAGAAGGTAATTTCCTTAGTCCTAAAATTGTAGGTGGAAATCTGAATCTCAACGCAATGACTGCCTTGATTTCCTTAATTGCTGGAGGCATGCTCTGGGGTATTTCGGGAATGATCCTATTTCTTCCCTTCATGGCCATTTTCAAAGTCTTTTGTGAAAACTACGAAGAGCTCAAACCAATTGCGGAGCTCATGGCAGACCAATCAAACGACAAAACATCCACTTTCAAATTCATCGATAAGCTTAAAGGCAAAATCAGTAAATAATCGTTGATGTTCGCAATAACCCCATCGATGATTCTACATCACCCCCTATGGGAATATCAAGATTTGATTTAATTTGTCATATAATTCAATGTGGAACAATTATGTCCTTTCAAGCATACTTAGATAACATCCAGGCAAAAACAGGCAAGACTCCTTCGGATTTTAAGGAGATGGCAGAAAGTAAAGGTTTTACTCATAATGGGAAAATTGCAGATGGAGTAAAAGCTGCTCAAATCACCGATTGGCTAAAAACAGAATTCGAATTTGGTCATGGTCATGCTATGGCTATTTATGCTTTGCTTAAGGGGAAGAAAACAGATTAATATAAGGTACTAATCTTGTTCAAATCTGCTTTGAAGATTTTGCCCAATAGGGCGAATCATTCCATCGGATTTTACGGTAATCTTTCAGATTCTTTAATTCTGATGGCAAGGATTCCCAAATAGCTTTGCTTAGTTTTTCTAAAAGTAATTTTCTCGAAAACGTATCTGAAGTCACCAAACTAATCTCTCGTACTGGTTGTGATCCTTCAAACGGCTTACTCAACACTTGATCTGAAGGACTTTGTCCGTATTGTGCAAGCCATGGAATGATGGCAAATCCATGACTCGATTTCACCATATTTTTCAAGGTCTCAATGGAATTAATGTCGAACAAGAAATTTGAAGAGGATTTGGTCTTGAGCTCGCAAATGTTCAGCAACTGAGAATTGTAGCAATATTCATCTTCTAAGATCAAAAGCTTATTGACATCTTCTGGATCCAAAGTATAAAAGGGTCGTTGAGATTGCACATGCAGGGCAGGCAAATAAGCTACAAAAGGCTCATCAAATACTGGATATTCTTTCAACCTGGAGTTTCCGGTCGGTGTAGCCATCAGTGCCACATCAATCTCTCCTATCTCCAATTTATTCATCAGCTCTACAGTAGTAGCTTCCCTAATAATCAACTTCACTTTCGGAAGTGCCTGCCTCATAGCCTTTAAGCTAATTGGAATTAGATAAGGAGCAAGAGTAGAAACTACCCCCATGGTCAGGGTACCAGTGAGCATACTCTTCTGTGTCACCACAAAATCTTTGATGCTATCTACGTCATGCAATACACGCTTAGCCAATTCTACAATTTCCTTCCCCAAAGGTGTGGGTTTCAATGGCACTTTGGATCGATCAAAAATCATCAATCCTATTTCTTCTTCCAGCTTCTTCAATTGGATAGTCAATCCAGGCTGTGAGACAGAACATCTTTCAGCAGCATTGGCAAAATGTCGCTCCTGATCCAAAATAACGATATATCGAAGTTGCTGAAGAGTCATATTCTAGTTGATATCATGATTAACTATTATAAATAATATTTATAATCATATAATTTCATTAATCAAATATATCAATTTTCAAAAGACCCTCGTCGTAAAATTGCTCATAAATAATTGAAGAAAACATGAAATCATTCATCACACTTTTAATCATTAGTATCATGAGCAACTTAGTAACAGCACAAGTCAAAAATTATCTGACCGATCAACATTTGGACAAAGGAACAAGAGAATTTCTCAAAGCTTTAAACACTTCTGGAGGTCCAGCACTAGAAACCCTTTCAAAAGAGGATGCCCGTCAGGTTCTAATCGGAGCACAAAATGCAGTTGAGGTAGATCTTTCTGGAATAGAAGAATCAGAAAAAACCATTCAAGCAGATGGACATTCCATCAAGTTAAATATCGTTCGCCCAGCTGGTGTCAAAGGAACTTTACCAGTATTCATATTCATTCACGGTGGAGGCTGGATCTTAGGAGATTTTCCTACTCACAAAAGGCTAGTCAGAGATCTGGTAGTGAGATCCGGAGCAGTGGCCGTATTTGTAAACTACACACCTTCACCTGAAGCACATTACCCAACAGCGATTAACGAAATTTATGCTACCACCAAATGGGTTTCTGAAAATGGTCAGAAGATCAATGTAGATGGATCAAGATTAGCTGTAGTTGGTAACAGCGTTGGTGGCAATATGGCAACTGTAACGGCTTTGAAAGCTAAGGAGAAAAATGGTCCGATGATTAAAGCACAAATACTATTATGGCCTGTTACAGATGCTTCTTTCACGCAAGAATCATATAAAAATTACGGTGAAGATAGATTCCTAACTACTTCCATAATGAGCTGGATGTGGGATCAGTACACCACCAATCCTGAGGAGAAAAATACCATTTACGCATCTCCTTTAAACGCTAGCACTGAACAACTCAGAGGTCTTCCTCCTACCTTAATTCAAGTTGCTGAAAATGACATCCTTAGAGATGAAGCCGAAGCCTATGGACGAAAACTGGATGAGGCAGGAGTACAGGTAACCACCGTACGATACAATGGCATGATTCACGATTTTGGCTTGTTGAACTTCCTGGCAGAGCTTCCAACCACCAAATCCATGCTCGACCATGCTGGAGCTGAATTGAAGAAATACCTTTTCCAATAATTATCCATAATTCAATACACTTCATCAAACTGCCACTTTTAGTGGCTGTTTGTTTTTTCGTGGCTTACTTAACTAATGACTCATTTGGTTACAATATGGGTCGTTTTGGTCACAAGTAGCTTGATGGTCTTTGAGAATTTTGTCCTAACAAAAACGAAGACATTATGAAAGTATTTGTAACAGGTGCCACTGGTTTCATTGGATCAGCGGTAGTACAGGAGTTGCTAAAACATGGACATCAGGTTTTGGGACTCGCTCGCAATGAGGAAGCAGCAGAGAAGTTGAAGGCAGCAGGAGCTGAAGTACATCGAGGTGACTTAAATGATACAGAAAGTTTGAAAGCAGGATCTAACGCTTCTGATGGAACAATCCACCTTGGTTTTATTCATGATTTTACCCGCTTTGCTGAAGTCTGTGCGATTGACAAGGCAGCCATAGAATCAATGGGGGAGCAATTAATTGGAACAGACAAACCTTTCCTGGTGACCTCAGGTACTGCAGTGGCTTCCAGAGATGGAATATTGACAGAAAAAGATCGAGTTCAAAGCTCGCCTAATCCGAGAACAGCCACCGAACTGGCTGTCGACACACTGGCCTCCAAAGGAGTAAAGGTCGCCGCAGTACGCCTCCCTCCTTCTGTACATGGTGTTGGTGATGCACATGGCTTTATTCCTATATTGGTGAATATGGCTAGAGAAAAAGGTGTATCTGCAATGATCAACGAAGGTCTCAATAAATGGCCAGCGGTCAATCGTATGGATGCTGCCATTGTCTTTAGATTAGCTCTTGAGAAACTTACTGAACCCGGCACACGTTTTCATGCAGTAGATGATCAGGGAGTGCCGTTTAGACTCATCGCAGATAAAATCGCCAAAGGATTGGATGTTGAAGTAAAATCAGTAACTACAGAAGAAGCAGAAGCTGACTTTACGTGGTTTACTCATTTCGCAATGTTTAACAACCTCACCTCCAGTGAAGCTACCCAGAAGACACTTGGATGGAAACCGTCACATCCTTCCCTTTTAGAAGATCTGGATAACGGCTTTTATTTTCAAAAGTAGATACATTACGGTATAGACGGAATTATATTCAAATGCAGCCTCTAAGTCTGCATTTGATTACCTTATAAGAATATGGCATCACCTCAACGAATAAAAACCATTGCTGAATTTCATGCCTTAAGGGGACTTAATTCTCCAAAACATCCGCTAATTAGCGTGATAGAACTAGGAAAACAATTCCATCGATTGGCTCCAGGTACACACAGCATGATTTTCGATTTCTATATGATTTCGATTAAGCGCGGGATGAATCATAAGTATCAATACGGCCAGCAAGAGTATCAATATGATTTCAATAATGGAGTAATGTTTTTCACTGCTCCGGGACAAATATTAACCATTCAAATTGATCAAAACAATGAAGGTCCAGAAGGTTGGCTTCTATTAGTTCACCCAGATTTTCTATGGAACACAATTTTGGCAACAGCAATAAAGCAATATGATTTTTTCCATTATTCCGCCAATGAGGCACTGTTTCTTTCTGAAGATGAAGAATCCAGAATTCAACAACTCATGAACAATGTGCGAGAGGAATATTTAACATCCATTGATTCATTCAGCCAGTCGATCATTATTTCACAATTAGAAACAATTCTGAATTACTCAAATCGATTCTATGGACGTCAGTTCATTACCCGTGAAAAAGTAAATCGAGAATTACTGGTTCGAATTGAAAATCTTCTTGAATCGTATGTCCAGAGTAAAAATCTAGCTTCAAATGGTTTACCTGCTGTGCAACAGTTATCGGCGGATTTGGGCATATCTCCAAGTTATCTACGAAGGTTACTTAAGACACTTACAGGTCAAAGTCCACAACAACTTATACATGAAAAGCTTATTGAAAAGGCAAAAGAAGAATTGACCACCACAGAGCTCTCAGTTAGTGAAATCGCTTACAAATTGGGCTTTGAGCAACCGCAATCTTTTAGTCGTTTGTTCAAGATTAAAACCAATATTTCTCCGCTTGAATTCAGGAAATCGTTTAACTAATCAAGGCTTACTATCAATTCCTTAATCTGACTACAAAGTCCCGCAATTCGGCTACTTTTCTCATGAGACTGACTTCCAACTTTGCTTCATCAACAAAAATGAAACAAGTATGGAAACAAGTAATAAAACAGCTAAAGTTTGGTTTATAACCGGGACTTCCCGTGGATTTGGAAGAGTCTGGACAGAAGCAGCACTTAAACGAGGAGATAAAGTAGCAGCTACAGCTCGAAACCTCACCAGCGTTGCAGACTTCAAGGAACGCTATGGTGATCAGGTACTAACACTGGAGTTGGACGTTACAAAAAAAGAACAAATCAAACCTGCACTTGAAAAAGCCTTCAACCATTTTGGCAAGTTAGATATTGTCCTAAATAATGCCGGGTATTCTCTAGTTGGCACCATAGAGGAAGCTTCTACGGATGATGTACGAGCCATGTATGAAACCAACGTCTTTGGTCCGCTGGAAGTTATTCAAGCGGCACTTCCTCTACTGAGAAAGCAAGGATTTGGTCACATTCTGGGAACATCCAGCAACCTGGGACATATCAGTTTCCCGGTAATAGGATACTATTGTTCTTCCAAATGGGCTTTCGAATCAATTCATGAAAGCCTTGCGGCAGAAATAGCCCAATTCGGAATTAAGGTTACCATCATCGAGCCAGGAGCATATGCTACAGAGTTTGGCAGTGCAGAATCACTTAAGTTTACCGCTGGAATGGAAGTATATTCAGATTATAAGTCTGCCTTTATCGAGAATATCAGAAACCTGGAAAGAGGCAATCCTGAGGCAACGCCTGAAGCTTTATTCAAAGTGGTAGATGCAGAAAATCCACCTTTACGCTTCCATCTCGGAATTCATAATCTTCCAGGTGTTAAAGCTGCCTATGAAGAGCGTTTGAAAACGTGGGAAGAATGGGACACTATTTCAGCTGCCGCCCAAGGATAAAAAATGGAACCAAAACCAACCGATTAGGATTATTCTGATCGGTTGGTCACTTTAACATAGCCTTCATGAAGAAAGAGTTAACAGCAGATATTCAGATGAAATCCATTGCGGATGCACATCGTGAATTTGGACTTCCACAACCTCAGCATCCGTTGATCAGTTTGATCAATGGTACTAGATATCCTGAGATCAATCCACCTTCCGGTTCTCATGTGCTTCACTTTTACAAAATCTCCTACAAGCCTCTTCTGGCCGGCAAGATGAAATATGGTCAGCAGTATTATGATTTTGACGGTGGAGGATTACTGTTTGCAGCACCATTCCAGATTATTGGCGCTAGTGACTATGAAGAAGGTACTGACTGCTCCATGTACACATTACTTATTCATCCTGACTTTTTTCTGGGACATAGTTTGGCTAGGAAAATTCATCAGTATGGCTTCTTCTCTTATGCCACCAACGAAACACTTCACCTTTCAGAGCAAGAAAAAGAAACGGTCCTGTCCATTTTCAGAATGATCGAGACGGAATTGGAGAGTCGTATTGATGATTTCAGTCAGGAAGTGGTAATATCCCAGATTGAGTTGATGCTGAGTTTCGCTAAACGCTTCCATAAACGTCAATTCATTACTCGAAAGAGTGCAAATAATGACTTACTTCAAAAGCTAGAAGAAATCTTAGATCACTATTTTAATAGCAGTGAGTCGCTTCGAGGCGGTTTACCTACTGTTCAGTATTTGGCAGATCAACTCAACCTCTCCCCCAGTTACTTAAGTGACATGTTGCGTTCTCTCTCTGGCCAAAACACCCAACAGCTCATACATCTAAAGCTGATTGAAAAAGCCAAAGAATTGCTATCTACTACCAATCTATCCGTTGCACAAGTGGCCTTTGAGCTTGGATTCGAGCATTCCCAGTCGTTCAGCAAGTTTTTCAAAACCAAAACAGACCTATCACCATTGGAGTTTAGAAGGTCATTTAACTAAATCAAATTACACGAACTCTTCTGATTTACTAACTCATTTACTCCTGACATAAGTCAACTAATAACTATCCAAAAAAGGTTTTTCAGTTTAATAAAGCGTTGATAGAATCCTCTTTCAATGAATTATCTATTATTGTATGCAAACTTTATATGTGATGATTAGACTAGTACTATGTTCATTCTTTCTTCTGCCGTTGGTCTCATTTGGCCAAACTATTGTGGAGTGGAACCCAAAATATGAGCTTTCACTTCAAGACTTTGGATCTAAAGAAACAGAGATTAACAGTGACTTAAAATCATACAGTATAGCGAGTGGTGCAAACATGGAATTCGGCTTTCAAATGAGTAACTATGAATTCATGTTCACAAAAAACTTCAATTCAAAAGTATCCGTTAATTTTTACCAAGACGCATCAGTCATAGTGGCCCCTGATAGCTCTACTGTACTTAAAATGGTTCATTATGGCCAATATCACTTTGATCTAACCGAGTTATATGCTCGAAAATTCAGAAAAGAGTTATATGAACAAAAAGGTGCATTTTCAAGTGCTTCATTCTTTCAACCAATATTCAACAAATTGCAACAAGAGCTACAAGCTGAGAATGCCAGAGTTTCTAAATTAACCAATGTGGGTTTAGAGCAAGAGCTTTTAGCCCTGGAACGTCAAAAAGTCCTGGAAGAAATATACCTTTTGGAAGACTATTGCAAATCTTGTAAGCCACCAAAAAGGAAGAAGTAAACGGTTAAAGTAGTTGACCTAATATGCAGGTGTAAAACATAGAATCGATTAACAATCCATGATCATAGACTCAGGCTTATCTTAACATTATTGTCTGCAACTGAACTATATTTACCCTAACATTCTTTAACCAGCTAAATTCTACTAAAATGCCATTAATGAGACTGCTTTCTTTATTGACCATTTCTTCACTTATTTATTTAACCAGTTGTAAGGAAGATTCGGAAATCCCAGCACTTACTTTGCAAAACATTGATCAAGAAATACAGAGTAGTATTGGAGCCATCACCATTACTTCCACAATAACTTTTAACAGAAGCCTAACCGCAGAAGATGCAGTTTTCTACACGACGAATCCAGACGAAGAACTAGGAGAAATTGAGACAATAGATGATTTTACCATAAGGTTAACTCATACTTTTAACATCTCTGAACCCCATTTTTTATCCATTGGAACCAGTATTACCTCTCGGCAAGGTGAGCCGATTGCTATCGACCCTATATACTTGTCAACTGCGCCTAACGGAGATTATTGGCGAATAGAAAAATCATTCGGAATTGCTCCTAACCTTGAGGGTATTGTTCCCTTAGTCATCAATAACACGACCTATCTTCCTGGTCTCAACTATGATGCCTCATATAAAATGTATGCTCTTGATATGTCATCATTTGCTTTAAGAGAATCCGAGAACTTACCAATTGAAACCAACAGGTGGGTTGGCTTTCAACTTGGTAACAATGGCTATATAGGAAACTGTATCAGAGAAGTAAATGGTAACACATCCAGCTGTACTTCAGAATATATTACCTATATATGGGAAAATGAGCAATGGACGGCTAATACTGACACTATTGAGGGCTATGGAATGTTTAGGAGACAGTTTCAAACCGCTTATACTTACAATAATACAGCCTATATCTATAGCGGAAGTGGATATGTCTATCAGTATGATCCATTAGCTAAGAAATGGAATATTATTTTCATTAATAATATAGAATCTGGAGCACCAATTGCGCAGGTAATCAATGATGAGCTTTACTTAGGAGTAACACGAAACGGGTATTTAGCTAAAGTTGATGCAGTGACTGGAGATTTTATAGAGCAATTTCAATACCCCGGAGAAGATATCCCTGATTACAACACCATTGATGTGAACTCTTTTGTAATCGGTAATGACCTATATATTTCCCATCATCTGGTAGATTATAAGTTTAACACGCTAACTAAAGAATGGTCTGTTACTGCTAAGGCGTTTGGAAACATGAGTAATTTCTTTGAACACAATGGCAGCATCTATCAAATAGGCTCGGTTTATAATTTAGATTATGAAGAAACAGCTGCTTTGGCCCGATTCTACCCAAAATCAGAATAGAGCAATTAGTTTCTAATTGATGCAATTAGATAACTTCATTATAAATAAGCTCTATTGTAATGACCATGGGAAAACTGTATTTTACTTTAATAATCCGGCACTAGCTGCTGACTTATTTAGCCGTTCTATTGATTTGAAATAGATTCATTAAGGGACGAAACACACGCCTGACTCTAATTATTATTCACATAACCACAATCTCATTTTCAAGACTATCCAACTCAGATGGCCTACTCGCAAACTTCTTGACTAAATGACCTTCTTCATCAAATAGCAAATACCAGGGAATGATAATCGAGCCACCATCATCAAATAAATCACGAACATCCTTGCTTAAAGCTTCATTGGTTCTGATATGCTTTCCTTTCAATTCATAGAATTTAATCATTTCTTTCCATTGCCTTTCTTTACTGGGAGTGTCGATTGATATGTACAAGCTCTCAATACCATATTTACTCAATAGTGCACTGAGTTCTTTTTTATGATTAAACTCTTCTTTGCAAGGCCCACACCATGTAGCCCACACATCTACATAAACCTTTTGTCCAGCAAAATGGCTTATTAGCTCGTTGAGCGAATTGATATTTTCAAAATCATCAACGAATGCTATCCCATCACCCATAGGTTGAGCCAATTTTTCATGATATGCAATAACAGGAGAAATGAGCGGCTCAACATGCTTAGTATATTCACTTGTAGGATATTGACTTATAAAATTTTGGTACAAGCCAATCAACTCTTTCTCGTAATCCACATGAATAGCTGCATAGTATAAGTAAGCCGCCTGGTAAAATTCCAATGCTCCATTATTTAAGTATTCGGTTGACTTTCTAACAACTTGGGTGTGGACACTATCTCGAATTTGATCCTCTCTAAATTTACTTAAATCAAAATTGTAAGATTCATATGTCTTATATTCAACATAATTATCTACCAGATCATAGTACCAGCTTGAACTTTTCAAGTCAGATTGGTTGGGGTTTTGTTCCTGCCAAACATCTTGCCACATTTGCTTCCAACCAGTTGTAAACAAATCATCCTCGCTCCCAGAGTTTTCATAAAACTTGAGCAAGCTCTTAGTAGCCTTAATGGATGAGTAAAACACGTTTCTATCAAGCTCTATTAAACTATAAACATCTTCGGAGATATCCCCGTTCTCCTTAAGTTCCAGAAATACAGCTAATTCTTTTATTCTAGAATCCTCAATTGCTTTAGCAACAAGCTCAACAGTCGTATCTCCATCAAACTTACTAGCAGCTCTTTGAATATGACTTGGTGGGGCTAAATTCTCATAAGCCTCATGAACTGAGGAATATGGTTCCTGTACTATGAAGTCTAGCTCTGCATCCTTAATCAGCTTTACATCATATGTTTTTCCTGGCTCAGCAATAACAGTACCTCCTACTCCTCTGCTAAATATTTTAATAAATGCAGGCTTTTGGATGGTTACATTGACTTGAAAACTCCCTGACGGATCTATCGGCACATATTCAGAAAATTTGAAACTACAAGCCCCATCAATTGGAACAGTATAAGCAATGCTATCAGGAAAATCTCCTAGAAATTGCCCATTAATGATTGTCACCTCTGCGCTATCACCAGAAGGTATACAGGAGTATAGAAATACTAAACTTAATGTGAGAAGAGCAAATGTATTTTTCATTATTGGCTTTAGAGTTAATTAACTAATATAACCAATACCTCTTTAATATACTCATACACGAATTACTTCCTTAAGAAAATATCCCCGATTAAACCTTTGTACAATTATTAGAAAGTGCTACTTTAAAATTATAATGAGTCAAGCCCTTTCCTACCGTAAAGCAATATTATCGGATGCTCCAGTGCTAGCTGATTTAATCAGCCTTTCTTCTGATGTAATCAATGGTCAGTTTTATGAAAAACATATTGTGCAGGCATCTGTTGGGAATATCTGGACAGTAGACCCGCAACTCATCAAGGATGAGACCTATTGGGTAGCTACAACAGATACAGATCAAATAGTCGGTTGTGGTGGCTGGAGCAAACGCAATCTGCTTTTTGGCAATGACAGCACCATGAAAACTGCAGGCGAACCTGCGGAACTTAATCCAAAAGTAGATCCTGCAAGGATAAGAGCCTTCTTTGTACACCCAGATTTTACACGGAGAGGAATTGGCCGGGAACTACTTCGCATTTGTGAAGAAGAAGCTAAATCCAAGGAATTCAAATCACTGGAGCTGGTTGCTACACTAAGTGGAGTACCTCTCTATGAAAGCTGTGGATACCAAAAAAGAAAACTCATTCATATTGACCTTGGAAACAACTTATTTGGTGATGCCTATGAGATGTGGAAAGAATTAGGTTAGTAAGTTTTGGTTCTATGTTAAACTCCACTCCCCTCCAACCAACTTAAAAATGAAGTAGCTTTGGCCTTACTCACAATGATCGATTCTTTGTGATTGATGGTCAAACTCACAATCAGTTTACGAGCGAAAAAGCGAGATGCGGATTTGATGGCCTGACGATTAACCAGGTATTGACGGTTGATTCTGTAAAACTCACTGCCAGTTACCTGATCAAGCTTATCCAGGTTGTCATCCAACAAATAATCTTCTCCTTTCAAAGTCTTGAGATGTGTAACTTCATTGTGAATGTAAAACATGGCCACATCATGCATCTTCACAGGAAAGATCTCATCCTTGTAGTACACCAAAACAGATGCTTGTGTACTTTTCTCTTTCTTTCCCAATAAGTCTAAAATGGTATCGTAAGAAAACCTTGGACTACTAGAAAAGCGATTTTTCAGTTCTTCAAATTTCTTCAAAGCCTCTGCTACCGTCTGACGACTAAAAGGCTTCATGATGTAGTCAATTCCATTTGCCTTGAAAGCCTGAATAGCATACTCATCATATGCCGTACAGAAAATCACTGGAGCGTCTATCTTCACTTTTTTGAAGAGCTCAAAGCTCAAACCATCACTCAACTGAATGTCACTAAAATTAGATCGGGAGCTTCATTTTCTTCAAAATAGCTCACGGATTCCAACACCGATTCCAACATCGCGACTACTTCTATAGAGGCATCCACTTCCAGGATTGCACTACTCAAATCCTCGGCTGTTAATGGCTCGTCTTCTATGATCACTACTTTCATTTGGAAAGAACTTTTATGCTAACTGAAAACACCTTCTCATCAGACTCGATCTTGATAGAATCCCCGGAAATGAGTTGATAGCGCTCCGCTAAATTATCCAATCCCATACCTGTGGAGTCTTCCATCGTTTCACGCTTTTGAATGTTATTTGTTACTTGTACACGATGCTCCTTCTGATCATATACCACCTGAATTTGAAGCGGTGCATCTTTATACATCGCATTGTGTTTGATCACATTTTCGAGCAATAATTGAATAGAAAAAATAGGCACAAAACCTGCAGACACTACCTCTTCAGGAATATGTATAGCATAATCCAAAGTGTTTCCAAATCTCGTTTTCTGCATTTCCATATAGTCAATACACAAATTCAATTCATCCTGGAGTAATACTGTATTAGACTTGGAAGCAGATATAGAAACTCGAAGGAAATTGGACAGTCGAATCAGATAATCTTCTGCAAGGTTTGGTTCCTTTCGAATAAGATTCTTCAACATATTCAACGCATTGAAGAGAAAGTGCGGATGCAATTGTTGCTTGAGCTCCATATTGATGATCTCGGCATTTTTGAGTTTCAATTGCGAGTTTTCCAGATCAGCAATGGCCTTCTTTTCCTGAATAGTCACCAGGTCCATAATAATCAAGATTACTGAATTGATGGAGAAACTCAGAACGATCATATAATAAGGAATCGGGCGGTCCTTACTTGGAAGGTTAACAACTTCAATTGGTGATGAATCACTTTCTATCCAGGAGATCATCACTTCACGGACGATGATGAAAATAAACAGCGCACAGGCGTAACTTACCACATAGCGCCAAAGCACGAGTTGCCGCTCATTTAATCGTGCCAAAGACCTTGGAATGATCCAAATATTGATTGCCCAAATAAGGAACACCAGGAAGCTCTGTGTGACAAATGCAAACAAAAAAATGTCTAACGGAATCTCAAATCTCACCAATATCGGTGAGATACTTGGTACCGCCATCAATGGTGAGGTATAGAGTGCTTTATAGAGTAACTTCTTTGATGTGGAATCCAGGCTCATGAACCAGTTGATCATTTAATAAGTGAAATTTACAAATTAACCCCGACAGACGAGCTGTCGGGATTGAAACCGCCTTCTAACTAGCTTAACCACTCGGTTAAGTCTCTTCTATTTCTTACCCATATCAGGTGGGACTACAGTAAGTCCTACTTTAAAAAAACCTCCACTATTGGAATTATAATTATAGCCATCACCTTGATTATCAAAATACTTATACATCCGCTTTGTACTCAACCCTCCTGCGAGTTCCAACCGCAACATTTCAGTTAAACGATAGGTAATCTCAGGACCAATATTAACCCGAACATAATTCAACTTATCTACTTCTATCTGAGCAAACGTATCCTGATAAGCATTGAAATTGGCTCCATTTGGTGTCACTTTCATTCCTAAAGTCCAATGAGCGTCCTTTCCAACCACGTAACTGTAATGAATAAATGCGGGTAGAAACATGCTAAAATGGTGCTTATCCTTCTTATATGCGTACTGAAACATGGGTAACAAAAGCGGCCTTCCAAGTCTTGTTGTATAAACCACTCCCCCTCCAATTCTGACTCCTTCATTTAATGTTTTGCTCGCTATAACGGACCCCAACATCATAAAATCATCTTCACTTAATGGTTGGTCAAAGTCAGAAGCCAGTGTTGGCGCAAGTCGAGTCATCAACATCCATTGTTCAGTTACTTTTATTATACTCACCATGGAATATGAAATCCGATGATACGTTTGAATTGATTCTATACCTAGCTGAGGATTCTCTAAAGTACTCTTCACCATTCCATAACTCAGACCGTTGACAAGAATAAGCTGCTTATCCATCAGCACAATTGGCGCCCCTACAAATCCTCCAAATTCATGAAACGAGGCCTCAAATCCATCGGCATCATCTTTCAAGTTAACTTTCGGATAATTGGCATATTCTATCCCAGCAAGTTTTAATTCCTGCGCAGCTATGCTCGAGCACGACATCAGTAGCAGCATGGCTATTAAGTTGAGTTTACTCATGACTCCTGCAGTTGAGGTGATTGTTTGGATTTTAGACCAAATCGTTCAATGAGATTCTCCATCACCAAATAAACGGATGGGACCAAAAACAACGTAAGTAAAAATGAGCTGGTCATCCCGCCAATCAAGACCCAGGCCATTCCATTCTTAAATTCCGATCCAGCACTATGCGAAATGGCCAAAGGAATCATCCCTAAAACCATAGAAAAGGTGGTCATCAAAATTGGTCTTAATCGTTCACGTCCAGCTTCAACTAATGCCTCCACAACAGGCATACCTTTGGCCTTCAGTTCATTTGCAAAGTCGACAATCAAAATACCATTCTTGGTAACTAAACCAAGCAACATGATCATCCCAATGATGCTGAAGATCGTCAACTGATTCATAGTAAGTGCCAAGGCCAAAAGGGCTCCAATAATCGCTACCGGCACGGAAAAGATGACCACAAAAGGATATACCAAACTCTCATACAAACTCACCATGACCATATAAACTAATACCAGTGCGATAATCAATGAATAAGCCAGACTTTGAAAAGACTCACGCTGGTTTTTGGCTTCACCCTGAAAATCCACTACAACACCCGTTGGCAGGTCCAATGCATCAACCTCATTCTGAATATCCTTCACCACATCGCCAGATGGTCTTCCCACTACAGATGAAGTAACTGAAACAGAACTTTGCCTGTTGGTACGCTGAATGATGTACTGACCAGTGACTTCTTTAACTTTAGCGACTTGCCCCAATTGGATCAATTGACCATTGCGATTGATCACTGCAAGCTGTTTGATATCTTCGATGCTTTGTTTGTCTGCAGGGTCTAACTCTACCCGAACGTTATATGAATCATCACCATCCATAAAGTCGATGTTATCATTCCCATTAAATGCCAACTGAATGGACTGAGCCACATCTGTCAGTGAAAGGCCAAGTAAGGCAATTTTGTCTCGGTCTGGAGATACTTCCACCTGGCTAGTGGTTCCTTTAGTGCTGAATCGTACATAATCTGATCCTGCGGTTTTTTCTACAATACTTTTGACTTTACTAGCTGATTGATAGACATCATCCTTGTTGGTCCCTGAGATGACGATTTGAATTGGTGAATTCACATTACCTGTGATTCCTGTTGGGATAACCGTAACCTGCACTCCAGGAATTTTCTCTATTTCATTTCTAGCCAACACCCCAAACGCATCCGCAGAAATTTCCCGATCATTTTTATCAATCATCGCGATGGATAGCTCAGCAATGTTCTCGGTTTTTCCCTTCGCCCCCGTTTGTGTTCCAACAAGTGTATAAACCGTTTTTACCTCTGGAAAGGCGAGAATTCTTTGCTCCGCTTCTCGTACGATGAGATTTGTTTCTCTGATGGGAGTTTCAGTGGCTGTTTCCAACTGAATGGTCAATTCTCCCCGGTCTCCATTTCCTGCAAAAGAGGCTCCAATAAAACCCGTTGGAATCAAAGCAAGGGACCCTATCATAAGTAATACCACCAATATGAAAAAATATCGCTTATGATAAAGGGTCCAATGCAACAACCGCCCATAAACAGCCTTCATTTGATTAATTCCGCCTTCAAATCCCAGCATCATCCGACCCCAGAAAGATGATTTAGTGAGATGCTCCAATTTTACAAATCGGGAAGCCATCATTGGAGTGAGCGTAAACGCCACCAACAAACTCATCATAGTAGAGATAACTACCACAAGGGCAAACTCTTTTAATACATTACCAATCAGTCCACCAGCAAAGGCCATAGGGAAGAACACTACCACATCCACCAAAGTGATGGCAACTGCTGTGAATCCTATCTCATTTCTCCCTTCCAATGAAGCAGTACGCTTGTCTTTGCCCATTTCCAGATGTCGGAAGATGTTTTCTAACACCACAATGCTATCATCCACCAAAATTCCAACAACTAGTGACAATGCAAGCAAAGTCATCAGGTTCAGTGAAAAGCCTAACAGGCTCATAGCAATAAACGTGGGGATCATGGCCGATGGAATGGCAATTAATACAAAGACAGAACTTCGTAGGCTATGAAGAAATAACAGCATCACCACACCTACAATCAAGATGGCAAGAAACAAATCTTCCATCACTGCATCCGCTGAATGCAAGGTATAGGTGGATTGATCCAATGCCACCACATAGTCTAATCCAATATCCTGATGCTGGTTTTTAAGCTCTACCAACCGCTCCTTCACTGATTTACTAACCTCCACAGCATTGGCGTCACCTGTTTTAAACACCTGCAAACCAATAGCCGATTTTCCGTTGATTCTATTGAGTGTAGTGATCTTTTCCTGAGTATCACTTATCGTCGCCACGTCGGTTAACATGATTCGACTGCCCATGCCATTATCACGAATGACCAGGCCCTTAAGCAATGCAACACTGGAATAATCTGCATCCATTGTAATGGATAGGTTTTGCTGATCATTAACGACGTTACCACCAGGAACAGAAGCAGTATTGCCCGCCACGACTTGATAGACTTGCTTTGGTGAAAGTTTATAAGCTTGTAGCCTATCATTTTTCAACAACACTTTCACTTCTCGCTGTTGACCACCTATTACATTGATATCGCCAACTCCCATCACATTGCTTAGATTGGGTTTTACCTCTTTATCTATCAACTCATAAAGTTCCTGATCTGAAATGGTACCAGTCACAGAGATATTAAGTATTGCAAAATCATCCGTACTAAACCGATTGACAACAGACTCTTGTATATCAACTGGAAGTGTTGATTTGATCTGTGCGATCTTTCGCTCCACATCTTGTTGAGCAGCTTTATCATCCACTCCTGACTTCAGCATTAGTTGTATCACCGAGACGTTTTGTAAAGAGCTGGAAGTCATGATATCAATTCCCTCCACTGTACTGATCACCTCTTCTATCGGCTTAGTAACCTTACTTTCAATCTCCTGAGGAGATGCACCAGGAAGAACCGTTTGAACACTTAGATTGCCTGTATCAAAAGAGGGAAGCAGGTTATAATTTAGATTGGTATATCCAATGATCCCAAACAAGATCAACCCTACAAATACTGTACAGATCAGTAATGGTCGATTAATCGAAATTTCAGTTAATGACATGGCAGGTTAGTCGATTATGTTTACAATACTTCCCTCTCTCAAGTTGATCTGACCAGTTGTCACAATGTGATCGCCTTCAGACAAACCCTTTATGATCTCCACATCGTCACCTTTTACCAGACCGGTTTCCACAGTTCTCATTACAACCGTTCCTCCTTCAACAAGAAAAACATAGGGCTCTTCGGCATCAGTAACTAGCGCCGACATTGGTATTTGAAGTACCTCCTCAGCAGAATAAGTCTGAAAAGAAACTTGCACATCTGACCCTCCTCTTAATCGATGGTCGCTAGTTTCTAGAAGCAAGTCGACCTGGTAGTTGTGATGTGCATCTGCCACTGGACTGATGAATTCAATTTTACCTTCGAATACCTTTTCTGGCAATATAGGTGTAGTGATTTTCGCCAGATCTCCTTCTGTCAATTGATATACCAGTTCCTGGTTAACATAAACCGTAGCCTTAAGTGTAAACACATTAGAGATAAAGGCAATTGGAGTACCCGGATTAACAAATTCGCCTTCCTTCACCATTTTGGCATGTACTACTCCACTGATTGGTGCTTTGATTGAAGTGTTCTCAATCTGTTTTTCCAACAATCTGATTTGATTATCTATCTTATCATGACTGTATTTAGCATTGAGCATATCCACTTTTGATGCAGCATTGTGATCATAGAGGTCTTTTACTCGATTGTAATCATCGAGCGACTTACCGAAAGCTAATTGTGCATCTCTTAAATTGATTCTTAGCATATCAGCATCCAATTGTCCAATAACCTGACCTTCTTTAACCCGAGTACCCAACTCAATGTAAAGTTGCTCCACCATACCACTGGCTTGTGTAAAAACCCTGGCATCCTCGATTGGTTGAACCACTGCCGGATAGTTTACAGCAATTGATAATTTGGATTTCTCTACAGTTGCAACTTTTACTGCAACTGGTATTTTGGTGCGATCCACAGGCACCTTCGCCTCATCCAGTTCTCTTTTGTTTCCAATAAGCTTGATCGTTGTAGCCACCATCAAGAGGACGATGACCACCGCAGAAATGATATATTTTTTCATGTTTAATACGTTACTTTAGAGTATCGATGAATTCCGTTAATGTGCCTTGTGCTTTTTGATAATTCAGTTGACTGATCATCAAATTGTACAAGCTGTTGATATAGTTGCTTTGAGCATTTTTATAAGCCGTATCGTCATTGAGAAAATCAGTTAATCCAACAGCACCTTGTTTGTATTGGTATTCTGTTACTTCCAGTAGTTCTTCAGCCAGATGAAGGTTGTCCCAATTGCTCTTAAAAGATGTATAGGCCGTACCAACTGAGACAGACGCATTTTCAAAATTGAGCTGCATGTTTCGTTGATTCAATAGAAAGTTGCTTCGATCATTCTCGAGAATCAATTGCTCCTCATGCAATTTGCTATAGCGACCTAAGCCACTAAATATGGGTACTTTGAGACCAAGACCTATGTACGAAAAGTTGTTCCAATCAGTGAAAGCCTGACTAAAGTCATTGTTTAGAGATTGGTAGGCATATTTTCCGACAAAATTCAGTGAAGGTAGATACTTCGCCCGCTGCATCTTCACATTGATCTCCTGTAGAGCAACCTGTTGTTCGTTTATCTTAAACGATGTTAGATACTCTAATGCTAGCTCATTATTCATTGGGAAACTTGAAAACGACTCATAGTCCAGGTCTTCACGAATAGTCAAAGGGTGGTCCAGTGACATTCCCATGGTATTCTTTAAGGAGTTTAATGCCAACTGCTCCTTACGAACTACATCTTCCAACTGGTAATTGGTAGTATTCAAACTAACCTTTACGCGATCGACTTCTTTATTCATGATCACACCTTGTTTTTGTTGGGTAGATAAGGTTGCTACAAGCTCTTCAAACTTGTTTTGGTTGGACTCCAAAATAGAACGCTGCTCCCTCAAAATGAGCACCTGAAAATAGGCAATTGCCGTGTTGTACATCAAGGATTCCTTGTTTAGCTCTTGCTGCAATTGAGTCATTGCCTCATACGGCTTGCCTGCTTTAATCCCGATGATCTTTGATTGATCGTAGATGGTTTGGCTAAAATCCACTCCTACCACCGTATTGTATTGGGTTCCAAATTGAACTTCTGCTGGTTGAGGCCCAAAGATTCCCGCTGGTAATACGGTGGTCTGGAGTTTCAAATTATCAGTGAAATTGGCCGATCCATTTATCTGTGGTAAGTAGCCAGCAATACTCTGCGTAGTTTGCGCTCTTGCAATACGCTCATTGTTTTCATAAACTCCCATTGAGGGATGATTCTTCAGTGTATATTCAATACACTCAGCCAATGAATAGGTTTCTTGCGCATGAAGACTAAAAAGCCACATCCATGCCATGCAAGTCGTCAATAATCTCATAAAAATTATATTATTCAGCGTTTTCGCGAAGACTAAATGATCTTTCTAGCAGTATTTGCACTCAGTATAGACCTTTTTCTCCGCCAATAATGATTTGTAAAGACATGGAAGCTGTAATGCCGCCAGGAGATTCAATTCCTCCAATATTGGAAGACCGTGTAGTATGCATGTATCCCGCATTCAAACCAAACATTGCTACTGGTGATAGTCTCATCGACATACCCAATGTTAGATTTCCGTATCCATAATTTCTAACCAAAACTTTCAAGTCCTTGTATTGCCCCTGACTCGAACTAAAGCCACCATACCCTCCGCCTGCTCCAGCTTTAATGATCCCTCCTTTTAAGCCTAGGTATCCTCTTGTAAATTCTCCTAAGGGTACATAATGTTTTGTGACAAGACCCAGGTTGAACATAGCACCTCCACTTCCTGCAGCATCCACATTAATGGATCCAGAATTGATAGAAAGATTGTTCACATGTTGCACCTTTGTAATAGGTAAAAAATCAAATTCAACTCCAAGCATCCAGTTTGATCTAAGAAAGTGCCCTACTCCAAAACCATAGCAAGTAGTATTTTTGGTGAGGTCTGCAGTGGTTACATAATCTGGTTCTGATGCTTTATTATTTTTGGTTATAAACCGCTGACCAAATGTAAAACTGAGCACCCATTTGCTAGCATACACCTTTTTCAAACTATCGATCACCAATGGTCTATTTTCCAAAGCAGCAATTGCTCTCGTGGCCTCTTCAAATGGCTGCCTGTTCCAGATAGTGGTTTGAGCATTTGATTTTATCGCCAACAGAAGTAACACTATTCCCAGAGCCTTTTTCATGGTTTAAAGCGATGAGCGCTTCCAGGTTTGCTGCCTTGTAAATCCCCTATAGGATACGGTAATTAACAACTCATCCTCTTTAGTTTTCTGAATGGTTACATCTGTAGTCACACCTCGTTTAGCCGCATAGAGACTACCTTCCCATTGTCCATTTCTAAACTGGAGTCCTTCCAAAATATCCATTCCCATTAGCGTTCGTTCTCTTAACTTCTTATCAGGATTGTTCTCATCACGTTTCAGCGCTCCACGACTGTCTGTTGGCTCATCCATCCATACAATTTTTCCTCTTTGGGATGTCCCTGCATTGTATATCTCCACCTTCATCTGGCCTTTTTCAGTAAGCCATATTCCCCGTATGTCATTCTGTGGTTTAGCGCCAAATAGAAAGGCTGCTGTTCCTAACGTAAGTATCAAAAAGTTTCTCATATGTCGATTGATCATTGTTTTTACTACAGCGAAATACGAGAAATCAGAGGCCTGCAGGAAGAACAAATCAGGCGAAGCAGGCACAAAGCAAGGTGAAGCGGACACAGCTAGAAGAACAGACTCAACGACTTGACCTATAGAATCACTTCAAGTGTTGATTTGTCCGCTTCAAGGAATTAGTGCTTTTAACATATAAGGAAGAGAGCCAGATTTGAATTCAATTAAGAACGCTACAATTAATTTGAATGAATTCAGCTACTGGATTACAAAAGAAGACTTCAACAACTATTTCTGACAAATGGCAACTCTTTGGGGTTGTTGTAATAATGTTAATCTGCTCAGCAATTCTACAAGTCGGAAATGCATATTTCAATGTCCCACCGATAGTTTTGGCAACAATGAGTGAAAGCTGTCAGGAGAACTTTACTCAGCAGTATTTATTCATTCAGAATACAATCCAACAAGAGGGATTGGAAGAATATATTCGATTAGATTCTACTAACCATGTTATCACGTTATACCCAGCTGACAATAATTGAATGACTATAATTAACTCCTATCCAACCCCAACTGTAACCGTTCATTAACATACTCCACCTCTTCTCGAGTGAGTTTAGAAGAACGTTTCTTGATTTCAGAATTGATCTTAGCCATGTCTTCATAGTGGAATGCTTCAAATCCGTACTCTTCCGATTTGAGTACATAATCATATGGTCCGCGCTGAGAAACGAGCTTTACAAAAATCGGTGACGTCTCAACCACAAGAAATAACAACATGATAAACCAACTAGCCAGATTGATCGCTGAACTCTTGGTGGTCAATCGATCCAATGCCTCCATTCTAGACGCCAATCCTGTGAGCTGACCTTCTTCTATTGCTGTCAATTCTGCTTGTTCTCTCGCATTCAAGTCTTGAATAGCCAACTCTTTCTCAGCGATGATTGGAGAAGTAGACGCAATCAATTCTTGTAATTCTTGCTCTACTCGATCGGCATCCTCTTTCTTGATTCGGTAGATCGGTCCAGGGTTTCTTTTGCCTGTCCCACCCGTTCCATCAGCCTCTTCTCTAGCGATTCTACGAAGCTCATTTCTGCTTTCTGTCTTTAGATCTATTTCTTGCTTTAGCTTACCGATTTCTGCATTTAATCTATTTCTAGATTCAACAAAGCGCTCTTTTACAACCATCTCTTTGAAAGCCAAATCTTCCTGAATCATAGAGGTTATTTCACTATTCACTTCCTTCTCAAATATCTTCAACTCCAATGGTTTCGCAATCACAATGGATATCACTAAGGCAAGTACCAATCGTGGCGCTACTTGTAAAAACTCTTGTCTTGGCTCTCCATTTTTTCGCATACTAGAGACAATAAATCGATCCAGGTTAAAGATCATCAAGCCCCAAAGAATTCCGAAAACAGCAGCGGCCACATAGCTATCAAAAACAGTATACAATGCGTACCCTCCAGCTAACGCTGCAAATATTCCAGTAAAGAAAACTGTAGCACCGATGCCCACATATTTACTCGACTCGGATGGCGTATTGGAGAGGATCTGACGGTTAGCACCTGAGCATAACCAAAAAAATTCTTTTAACCTGTTCATGAATCTATGAACGAGGAGTGTTAAAAGATGTTGTTTAGAAAAAAAGTAACACAAATCGCTGTCGAACATAATTTCGTCGAATAATGTAACTGAGCACTGTTTGAATCTCAAAATTTCCGATTTACTTTAATCTCAAACAATCATAAAATCTAAACTCTAGAACAAAATCCACCTTATGAAATCGATTTTTACGCTTTTGACAATTTGCATGGCATCATTTGCTTATGCTCAGCCTTCACAATACTTCATGCCTCCAGTCGATGATGACTTGATCGCTACTGCCAGGGAGGTTTTTGCCGTCACTCTAGATGGTGATACCGTACGAGGAAGAATGACCGGCTCTTTAATGATGGGCGGACAAATCCGTTCACTCAATATCAAAGATGATGATGGCAACAAATACAAATTCAAAGCTGCTGAAGTGAAAGTGGTAGGTGTAAAAGCAACCAACTTCATGAATAGAACCAGTGCCATGTCTGCACCCAATATGCCACGATTAATGGATCAGGATTTCAAAAAAATCATGAATCGCGAGTGGATCATTTTTGATCAGGCACTACTTCCTAAGAAAGACAAATATGCTCTGATGCAGTTATTAAACCCTGGTTTCGATAGCAAAATCAAAGTTTACATCAATCCTAACGCTGGCGAATCTGCTCAAATAGAAGTCTCTGGTTTTTCGATTCAGGATGGTGGAGATGACACCTCTTATTTGGTAGTGAAAGATGGCGAAAGGGCAGAGATCTTTAAGAAAAAGAATTACAATGATACCGCTCTAACTGAACTGTATACTGACTGTCCAGACTTTGAAGAAGCTTATTCTGGAGAGCGTTTCTGGTGGAGCAACTTCTCAGAACACGTGCTGTTTTATGATAAACTTTGTGATTAAGAAATTAGAAAACAGTGAGCCCAAAAGCTCACTGTTTTTGTTTTAAAGCCTTTCAACTCGACATTATCAAATTTTGTACTGTGAGCTGTTAATTAAAACCGCTATATTGAATGCGTTTTAAAAGCGATCACTGCCATGATTGATTCTTCATTACGCCCATTTTGGCGTAATTTTTTTCAGCTCAACTGGAAATTTGGGCTATTCTTAATCCTTGCTTTATGCATTCCCAGGTTTTTATTGGTCTTACAAGCCAACCAAACCAGTAACTATGGTTTCATAGGGGCCATGATGATCATATCAGCCCTAGTTCCTTTTATATTTTTAAGCAAAGCAGGGAGAGCCCAAATAGGGTTAATCAAATCGAATGCATATGGCATGCTCATCGCTGCCTTTATCATCGGGATTGCTTTGAGCTTGTTCTTACATGTGATTGGCAAGTTGTTGTATGAGGATTCTTTTCAAAACTGGTATGCATACATTGGTAAGTCCTACAATATTCCAGAGGTCATTTCAGCTTCAGATAAAATCACTCTGTTCCTGGTCATGGCGATCACAGGAATGATATTCAGCCCAATTGGAGAAGAACTTTTCTTTAGGGGTGTTGTTCATGGAAGTTTTGCCAAATCTATTGGTGATCAAAAAGCATCCATTGTAGACAGTCTAGCTTTTGCATTTACTCACATCGCCCACTTTGGATTGGTATTTATCAATGGCAATTGGAATTTCTACTTTGTACCAACACTTCTATGGGTAATCGGAATGTTTCTGGTAAGTATCGCTTTCTTCCAAATGAAAAAAAGCTCCGGTTCGATACTCGGAGCTGTTCTTTGCCATGCTGGTTTTAACCTGGGCATGATCTATTGCATTTTCTATTTGGTATGATTTATCGCTTCAAAATCAGGTATTCATAAGAGTCTAGAGTCAATTCTCCAGACAAATTCACACTTTCATTGGATATCGCTGATGTCCAATCACCTGCTACTTCAGTCGGAATAGTTATTCCTTCTTGATTAGCTCTAACGTTCGCTATGACCAACACTTCTTGTTGAGAATTAGATCGTGTAAAGATGACAACATCCGTTGTACTGTAAGAGGTCATATCTCCATTTTGAACAGCTGACAATTCTTTTCTTGCTGACATCACTTCTGCATAACCATTATAAATACTGGCATTCTGTGACCAATCGATCGGGTCATTGATCAAGAAATTAATCGTGTTTGGTCTGGCAACTTCCTGACCATCATAAATTAGCGGAACACCACCTAAATAAGCTGTGATCACAAAAGCGGTTAATGATCCTTGAGTGCCAAAATCATCCACCACACTACTCTCCCACGCATAAACGTCATGGTTGGTGATGTAGCGCAACTTTTCTCCTCCAGATGGAATACTTGCATATTCCTGATTGTGGGTATTGATGATACTCAATGCAGAGCTTCCTTCTGAAAACACGTTGCGGATGGCTGAATTGAAATTCCAGGCATAGTTCATTTCGAACCCAGCTGTAAAATTGGAAGTCTCACCACCTTCAGCCAGCCAGATCAAATCTTTATCGGAAGATGCATTCAACTCATTCAAAGCCTGAGTCCAGAAACTAGTTGGTAAAAAGTCTGCAGCATCGCACCGAAACCCGTCGATTCCTGCATCATCCAACCAAAACTGCATGGAGCTAATCATTTCAGCTCGCAAATCAGCATTGGTAAAGTCTAACTCCACTACATCTGTCCAGTTGGTTCCTGGAGGTGGAATCATGTTTCCATTGCTATCTTTTGCATACCAGTCAGGGTGATTGGTTACCCAATCATGATCCCAGGAAGTATGATTACCAACCCAATCTAAAATAACAGCAATGTCTCTGCTGTGAGCGTCATTGACCAGACGTATCAAATCATCCAAAGTCCCATATTCTGAGCCTACAGCTACATAATCTTTTGGAGCATAAGGTGAATTAATCCCTTTCTCTATCCCAACAGGAAAGATGGGCATCAGCCAGATGACATTAGCTCCCATTTCTTCAATATTATCCAATCTACCTTGTACACCTTTGAATGTCCCTACCGTACTCATAGCACGCATATTCACCTGATATACTACCATTTCCTCCATGGATGGAATGTTTGTGAATGATTCTACAATGACTGTAGCTCCCGATCCAGAAGGTTTTGGTGGAGTCAATCCATCATCCTGACAAGAGGTTAATATGGTGATCAAAAGAAGAAAAAGGTATCTCATAGGGTTGTTTCGTTTTTATGTAAAACACCCTGAGAGCGGACACCATTCATATCCAACTCCCAAGGTGATGCTAGTTGTAAACTATGAGGTTGATGGCCTCCTTATTGATTTCTGATTACTTCAAAATTCCACACATATGGACTCACAGAAGTATCTAAACTAATTCTTACGGTATAGTTTCCATCACTTCCAACACCAAAGTCAATTGCACCGTCCGTGTGAACCAAAGCACCTCTTTTGGTGAAGCTATCTCTAGGTCCAAGGTTGATATCCCAACCATCGTTCGCTCTAAATTTCAGTGCCCCGTTAATTAAATCTTCCGTGATTTCCCAGCTATTGTTTTCCTCGTTGTAAGTCATCGCTGTTGATGCATCCCAACTACCTGGAGTAGCCGTACCGATGATTCCCCATTGCACTTCAGTGAATGAATAAGTCAGATTAGTAGGATCTACAACCACTCGATAATGTCCGGCAGCAACAGGAATGTTATCCGTACCTTCAGTTGTCAATACGCCTTCAGAAGCAAAAGCATAGTTGTTTCCATCCCAGCCTGCCTGATCAGTAAACTTCACTTCATGTGCAGCATTGAAGTATGCAAAACCTTCGTAAACAGTAGTTCCATCTACATCCATCGGCTTCAAAACAACAGCGTTGTTCCATGGCTCCCATCCTGGATCAGTGAAACTTCCTGTCATGTACATTACATCACCATAATATTGACTAGCCATAGTTGTCACAGCAACTGCCGCAGCTTCTGATGTGATGGTTTCAGTGCCTGAAGTAGCAGTAATGAATAACTCAACAGCAACTTCTGCTTCCGGATCCTGACCAAATTCCTGATCAAGGTACAAGTTCAATGCCTCGTGGCTTAAAGTATACTCAACTCCACCAGTCAAACCAACCGTTTTGGCAGCATCTACACCTTCTCCAGCAAGTGCTAACTGAACAGAATAGATAATAGTATCACCCGCACCAACCACTGCTGGCGTCCACGTAACTGTTAATTTATCACTTAAAGACTCAGCAGTAACAGCGATTGTCGAAGTAGAAAGTGTTACGACAGCTGCTGTTGTTTGATCCGGCAAGAAAGTCGTTACACTCATACCTACAACACCTGAAACCAAATCTTCAAATCCTTGTGAACTCGCTACTACTCTGATATCTATCAAGGCTTCAGCGTTTCCTTCCATTCCTAAATCAGAGATAATTGCTGAGTTTAATACAGTGTTAGTCAAAGTGATGGATGTTCCAGTAACACTAGACTCTAACACAACAGGACTTGAAAAATCGCCTCCTTCAGCATCTAGCTGCACTGCATAATTCACTGCCACCTCAGCTCCAAAATCAGCTGCAGCCCAGGTAATTTCCAGGTTAGATGTCAGGTTAGCTTCCGTCACCACTATGGCAGAACCATCTGTTGGAGTAGATATTACTGGTGCAACTGGATCAGTCACTTCAGTTCCTCCATTATCATCGCCACAAGCCACCACAAACAGAAGTGTCAGCAATGCAGCCATTAGTTTAATTTGCTTCATCGTTTTCATTTTTAAATTGGTTAATTGTTAAGGGTTGATGGATGATTAGTAGCCATCGTTTTGTTTAAGATTTTGATTGAGACCAAGGTCAAATGATGGAATTGGTAAAAGCTCTAAATAGTCCGGTGTAGCAGCCCCAGCCTGGACACCACCTTTCCAGTCCCATCTCAGATCACCACTTGTGAATTGTTCAAATCGGATAAGGTCTGTTCTGCGGTGCGCTTCCCAGTAAAGCTCTCTACCTCGTTCTGACAGAATAAAATCCAGTGTCAATTGCGCAGCAGAAATATTACCTGAGACATCACCATAAGCGCGCGCTCTCAAGTCATTTACATAAATCAAAGCTTGTTCCGCACTTCCTCCAGCACCTCCTCGTAGCACAGCTTCTGCATACATTAAGTACACATCTGCCAAGCGGAACATTGGAAAATCTGTATCTACGAAAGTGAGGTCCTGACCAGGAGCATCAGAAGCAGTTACATTTTGAAATTTGGTACACTTATATCCCTGACCAAATTCTACCGGATTGTTGATGGTCGTGGTGGTTTGTCCATTGGAAGTGAAATAGGCACGCGTATCTTTGGCATCAGCAAACTCATTTTCCACAAAAGCCGTTGTAGGGCGATGGCCATACCATCCTCCGCTGACACCATTAGCTGGACCGTCACCTGTTGCTCCATGGATCAAGAAAGTCATTCCACCATAGTTTCTGGTATTCACCCCATCTTCTGCAACAGGGAAAATGATCTCCTGTCTCAAGCCATGGTTATCCGCTCGGAACAAATCACTGTATGTATCTACCAAAGAATAAGCTCCAGATTCGATGACTAGCTTACTGTATTCTACCGCTTTATCATACTGAGTCTGACCAGTGTATACACCGGCGTTCAGATACATTTTGGCTAGAAGTGTCCACGCCATTCCTTTGTCTACTCTTGCATATTCATTTTGACCAGCATCTACCAGATCCGGCAGTGCTTCGAGCAATTCGGTTTCTATAAAAGTGAATAGATCGGCACGTGAAATTTGCTGTGGTTGATAAGCACCCACACCATCTTCTTCCAAAATGAAAGGCACGTTACCCCATAGATCCAAAGCGAAATAATAGTATAGCGCTCGCAGCGTTGCAGCTTCCGCTCTGTAGGTGATCACTTCCTGCTGAAAACCACCACTCAAGCCATCAATTCGCTCATCAACAGCTCTGAGGTACTCGTTGCAAAAAGCGATATTGACATAGATACGTTGATACAAGAGTGATATCAAAGCATTCTGATCACCCCAATTTTGCTCATATAAACTATTGATTTTCGGATCGTTCCATGAAGACAAAGCTTCATCGGTAGTCAATTCCTGCACGGACCAGTAGGTTCTTAAGAAGGAAGTTTCTCCTTCATCAGGATTATCAATTTCAGGATCACCAAATTCCCCCTGTTGACCGGTCAAAGTCAATCCTGCATAGAGTTTAGCCAAGAATTGCTTGTACCCTTCTTCAGTATCAAAAACGTTATTACCGTTTATTATTTGTTTGGAAAGTGGCTCGGTATCCAGATCCCCAAGACATGAAGTCAGTGAAGTGATCATCAGTAAACTGAGCATTCCTATGATTATTTTATTATTCATGATCTTATTCATTTTGGGATTAGAAACTTGCTTTTAGACCGAGCATGTAGACTCTGGAGCGTGGGTAGAAATTGTTATCCATTCCTCCGCTTACCTCCGGATCAAGACCTTTGTAGTTGGTGATAAGTAGCGCGTTTTGAACTCCGAGTGTCACACTAAAATCCATTAGTTCATTGAATGCTCCTGGCAAATTGTAGGTCAGGTTCACGTTGTCTACTCGGAAGAATGACCCATTCTCTACATAGTGATCAGAGAGCCTTGTAAACTCACCAGCTTCGGTTATTTGCGTGTCATCCGCCTGAGTAGACATGTTTCTCAAATAGCCCATTCCATCATACAGGTTGTAATAGTTACTATTTGCAGCCACGTTGTTGTAGACGTAGTTATTGAGATTTGCTCTGGCGTTGATCGCAAAGTCAAATTGTTTGTAAGTCAGCCAGGTATTAAAACCTAATGTCACATCGGGTGTAGGATTTTGGAATAAGTAACGATCGCCGTTATCAATAATCCCATTGCCGTTTCTGTCAACAAATGCATTCGGAATCATACGACCATCCGCACCATAAACTTGCTCATAGACGTAGTAAGATCTAATTGGATATCCTACACGATACACTTGAGCTGTTCCATCTGTGGTACCACCTACGCTACTCGCAGATTCGTTCACCGTATATTCCGGGTCATCGCTGTTGTTGAGTTTGGTGATTTCATTCTGATTGTAGAGAGCATTGGCGTTCAATTTCCATCTCCAATCACCCTCATCTATCGCAATCCAGTTTAGGTTTACTTCCATTCCTCGATTGACCATATCTCCCACATTAGTAATGAGCGTTGCCACGAAGTTTGTTCCTGGAGAAATATCTACCAGGTTCAGCAAATCAGTTGTTTCCTTTTGGTAAACATCTACACTACCTGACAATCGGTTATTCAAGAAGCCAAAATCTACACCTGCGTTGATCGTGGTATTCGTTTCCCATTTCAAGTAGGCATCGTATCCATCCGGACGAAGCGTATTGTAAAAGGTATTTCCTAGCTGATAACGCGCCGTTTGATTACTTAAGGTGTACGTTGGAATGTAAGGATAATCGTTGCTTACCACATCCTGTTGACCTGTGACACCATATCCTAATCGAAGTTTCAAATCAGAGAATAATGGACTGGACTTCATAAAATTCTCGTCCTTGATATTCCATGCCAAAGCCACAGACGGGAACCATCCAGAACGCTGATCCGGTCCGAAACGAGAAGTTTGATCGTTTCTCAAGGTAACGGTCAGCAAATACTTATCCTTTAAGGTATAGTTTACCCGACCAAAGAAGGATATCAGGTAATATTCAGTAGGAAAGTCATTACCACGCTGAAAAACCGTTTTATCACCACTCCAGGTAGAGTCTGTATCATGACTGTAAAAATGTGACCAGGAATAACCTGCCATTACATCAAGATTACTTCCCAACCCTTCCAGATCTTTTTTGTAGTTCACATAGAAGTCAAGCAATTCATTCTGACGCTCATTTTCATAAATGGAAGTTCTACCTCCCTCTGGTACGGGAATATAAATCCACTGCGTGCTGTCAGCAACATTGTTGTGACCCTCAGAAACAGCATAGTCATATCCCAAATTCAACGTCGCAACCAAGCCATCCAAGATCTCATAATCTGCTTTTACATTTCCTATGCTTCGCAATACCTGAGAAGTATTATCTGTCAGGGCTAATTGTGCAACCGGATTGGCCGTTCCCAGTGTGATCGGATTACCATTGACATTTTCAGGATTATCCGTTAAAGTAGTATAACCTCGGTAGCGAGTATTGCCATTGTAGATAGGAAAAGTCGGATTGTAGGCAACAGCATTAGCAATTGCTCCTTGATCAGCGAAATTGTTGTTATTCACCATTCCCTTCACATTGAGCTGCATCTTCAGCTTGCCGTTTAAGAAACTTGGATCTAGACCCAAGGCAACCGTTGTTCGTTCGAAGTTGTAGGTTTTCAGCACACCATCGGTATTGTTGTAACCAACAGAAGCACGGTATTTCAAATTATCTGTAGAGCCAGACAAGCTAAGGTTGTGGTCCTGACCAAATGCATCTTTGTAAATCGCATCCTGCCAATCGGTATTTGCATCTCCTAAATAGTTTCTTGCATCATGATCAGCAGCATATTGCTCCTCTATCAGCGCTCGAAATTCATCTCCAGAATAAACATTTAGTTTATTCGGTGTTGTATAGAACGAACCTGTGAAATTGTAATCCACTTGAAGCTTCTTGCTAGCACCACGCTTTGTGGTAATCAAGATCACACCACCTGCAGCTCTGGAGCCATAGATAGCTGTTGCAGAGGCATCTTTCAAGACAGTGAAAGTCTCAATGTCGTTCGGGTTGATTGTTGATAAGATGTTTGGTGCTCCTCCAACTCCTTTGTTGTTCAACGGCACTCCGTCCACAACAATCAATGGATCGTTGCTCGCATAGATCGACGAAGCTCCACGAATACGGATAGTAGAAGTATTTCCTGGTGCGCCACTATTGGATGTGATGGTCACTCCGGCAGCCTTCCCTTGAATCAATTCCTGAGGTGAGTTGACAGCACCTTTGTTGAAATCCTTGCTGCTTACAACAGCAACAGAACCCGTAGCATCTGATTTCTTGACAGAACCATAACCCACTACCACAACTTCATCTAAAGCAGCGATATCTGGAGCCATCGCCACCTTGATCGTTGTTTGATCATTCACTTTAATCTCCTGAGAGACAAAGCCCACAAAAGAAACGGCAATAACCGCATCCCCTTGCCACGAAGGCACGGCGATAGAAAAATTACCATCCATATCCGTTATAGTCCCATTGGACGTCCCCTTCACCAGCACTGTGGCTCCCGGTAGTCCTTCACCTGAATCTGCATCTGTGACTTGTCCGGTAAGGGTAATATCTCCCTGGGCATTCAGACCAAGGACGGACAAAATCAGCAATACAGGTAAAATGTATTTCATCATTTTCAAGTCTGTTAGTTTCATTTACATTGTTATTTTGAGTTGGTGGAAATTCAATTTGTAGTCATCTTATTATTCCAATAAATGGAATCGGATCGCTTGTCCTCCTCCCGGAGCGAGCTTGAGTTCGAGCTGATCAGTGGCTGTCACAGTACTGGAAGTAATTTCAATCGCTGTTGGATTGGATTCCATATCAGCATCTGCGGCATCTGCATAGATCTCGGCCTGATATTTTCTATTAGGCAATAAGAACCCTAGATCAATGGACAATTCCTTCGCTTGTTCATCTGTAGCACTTCCCAGATACCAGTCGTCACTGTTTCGATCTTTCCTGACAATGGTCAGATAGTCACCGATTTTCGCATTAAGTACCCGAGTTTCTTCCCAGTCTGTCGGCACATCCCGTATGAATTGGAATGCCGGTTGACCTTCGTAGTTTTCTGGCAAATCGGCAGCCATTTGCAATGGACTATAGATCGTCACATAAAGTGCTAGCTGCTTCGCCAACGTGGTATGCACTCGATTTTCCGGACGCTCTTCGATGAGGATATCAAAAATCCCAGGAGTGTAGTCTAAAGGACCCGCCAGGCATCTGGTAAATGGTAATATCACCGTATGCTCCGGCGGGTTACCCGCGCTCCACGCTTCGTACTCCGTACCTCGTGCACCTTCTCTGGTCATGAGGTTTGGATAGGTTCTTCTTAAACCAGTTGCTTTTACTGGTTCATGTATGTCTAATGCTATTTGATGCGCAGCAGCCATCTCTACTACTCGCTGATAGTGCCGCACCATGTACTGCCCTTGATGAAACTCGCCAGATGGTTGTCTGGTCACATAACCTGTCTTGACGCTATGTACACCATGCTTTTGATAAAAGGCAAAAGCTTCCGGTAATTGACTTTCGTAGTTCTCAATGTTGCCACCTGTTTCGTGGTGACCAATTAAACCTACATTATGCTCTTGGGCGTATTGACTCAAATCCGCAAGGTCGAAATCCGGATAAGGTGTGGTAAAGTTGAATCGACCTAAGCTCCAGTCATAATCCCAACCTTCATTCCAGCCTTCCACAAGGACACCTGACAAACCATTCGCTGCAGCAAAATCAATGTATTGTTTAACTACAGGAGAAGCGGCACCATGATTAGGCCCTTTTTTCCAGGTGTATTTATTCAAATGCATTCCCCACCAAATACCATTGTATTTCTCAGGTTTCACATAGCCCAAATCTTGCAGTTTGTTTGGCTCATTTAAGTTCAGCACCAGATATGAAGTGATCAGATCACCAGCGCTTTTCGCAATTTGAATGGTTCTCCAGGGAGTCTTCATTGGAGCACTGGTTTTCACTTTCTCACCAGTTGACCAGGGAACCAAATCGCATTTAAGTTCTTTCCCTACTGGATTTAAAGTCATCCCCGCATAGTCAACCAGAGCAGCTTCATGAATGGAGACGAACAAACTGTCTCCAGCTTCCATTGTGAATGGAGTATGCACTTTCTGTCCGATCTCACTCAAATTGTTTTGCGAAAACAAAAACTCTGAGTCAATCTCATCTCCATAAGCAGGAATCCACCAGGCCTTTAAGTCAGACCACATGTTGAAAGCAGTAAGCTCATTGGTGATCACAAAGTCTTTCAGGTTTTCCTGCTCTGGAAACTCATATCGAAAACCAAGTCCGTCATCAAACACTCTGAAATTGAGTTTAACGATTCGCTGGAGATTTGACTTTTCCTGAAGAGTGACCACCAACCCATTGTAATGATTGCGGATATTCTTCACCTCTCCCCAGGGCTGAGACCAGGTTTCATCAAAAGTTGATTGCTGCACGTCAATGATTTGGAGGTTGTCTCTAATAGCTGACTGATTCTGAATTTCAAAACCGAGTTGTGAATCAGTTACCAACACTGCACCATCCTTCTTTACTTGATAGAAGGGCTGGTCATTGACCAATTTGAACTGTAGCTCTATAGAACCATCAGGAGAAAGCACTACTGTTTCAGATGAACATGCAGTAGCCAAAATCAGGATCAATAGTCCTGCTACAAAAGTCTTTGCTCTTAGCATCATTTAGGGTTTTGAAAACATCACTATTCCGAGCTATCAGGGTGAATTAGATCACTCAGAAATTCGTTTTCACAAAAGAGTCAGTCTTGCAAAGGAATTTCAAAAAACATGCATTTTGTATAGAAAATATTTAACACTAAAACACATTAAACATCTTATTATCAATCAGTTAAATATTTTCTTAATCATTAAAAATATAGACGTTATATAGTCTGAATTAAGGTATTTCTAACCCCAATTAAGCTATCGAAACTACTTACAGAAAGGAATAGCACATTTCTAAGGATTCTTTTAGATGGGAGATGATAGATTTTAGACTATAAACTGAAGAATTAGGTTTTAAAGCAGAGTATAAACAGCCACGCTAATAAGATTGTAGCCTCAAAACTCAATTCATTTCCTTATTCGAAAATCAATTTGTTTGCCCCTATACCCTGAAGGGAGCAAATTGATTTATTTACATCACCTGGACTGTCATACGACTTAGTTGATTAATTAGCCTTAAAACCAATATTGTACCTTCCTCACAAATTACAACAGCTTCAATCAATTGCGCATAAAAAAACCGAGACCCAGGGCCTCGGTTTATCAATCAAACAAAAAAATATGAAGAGAATACTAACGCTTTATAATCTTCTTAGTAATCTTTTCTCCATCAGATGTAATCTGCAGATGGTAAATACCTGTTTTCAAACTACTTAGATCTAGCTGCTCCTTTAGATTCCCATCTGAAGAAGTACTGAAAGACATTGAGTGTATCTTTCTTCCAGACATGTCAACCACATCCAGGTTCACCAACTCATTTGCAAACAATCCAGTCATGTTAATCTGCACTGACTCAATCACAGGATTTGGATAGACCGTTACTTCACTTTTATTCATCACAGTCTCCAAACCAATATCCACTCTAGATCCGGAAGCAGATTCAAATGACCAGTGATTACTATGCCATCCAGCGTTAATTGCTCCATGCTGAGCATTTCCTGTTAAGTTTTCAACGTGCACATAATCTCCAGACTGCCATCTGTTTCGAATTCGTTTATGACCATCATAATCTTCAATCGCCCACTGTGCACTCCATGCTCCTGTACCAATATTAGTACTTTGTACAGTTCCATTCAGGCTTTCAATATTCATATAATCGCCAGTAGCTACATTACGAATCGCTTGATAACTTCCAACAGTCACCAATTCCCATTTGTAGTTAGACGCACTACTAAATGATCCATAAGAAACATTGGTTCCTGCATCGTAGAGGTATGTTCCCTGCCATCTATTCTTGATGTAGAATTGTGAGCCAGATCCGCCTCCACCAGTTGAACTGGCAGTGATTGACACATTGTTCAAGTTAAAACTACCACTTATCATGTAGATTCGCATGATTTGCTGGCCTGCCTTTAGAGATACATTAGTCACAGTGACCGTTTGCCAGGACTGCCATCCTCCAGTGTTTGGAGCATTGATGGGTCCAGTCTTATTCACTCCATCGAATTCCACTCGCAAAGTACCGCCAACAGCACCTGCCACACGCACTCCAATATCATAATTGCCTGAAGCAGCAACATTCACTGTATATTCCAACCATTCACCTCCATTGGTCCAACCAACGCTATATCCACCTTCGGAACATGCTTCGATATCCACACCAGTTGTTCGGTATTGACCTCCCTGATTGCTCGCATCATTATCATGATAAGACTCTCCATCAGCACCATTGTCGAAGTTCTCAACCTCTACAGTACCAGGCAAGCTGATCACTCCATTGTAAGGCGTCTGACCAAGGGAATTCACAGTAACCGAGAAATTTTGCGTAGTGACCGCACCACATGAATTGGTATAAGATGCAGTATAGGTTCCTGACTGGCTAGGCTGCATGTTAGACAAAGTGATTTCTCTTGAACTAGCAGAATAACCATTTGGTCCTGACCAGCTCCAGCTTCCTCCGGTCGGTTGAGGACCGAAAGTCAAAGAACCACCAGCATCCAGGGTAGCAGTACTTGACTGGTTCCAACCTCCACCATTCACATTCACATATGGAGTAATGGCAGATGGCGAACATCCACCTGGATTACTGTTGTACCAAATTCCATTTTGATACCATCCATCCGTTCCATTTCGACTCAAGTTGTCAGTCTGAGAAGAACCATCATTAAAGATCAGATTAGTCGATGTTATATTACTAAACGTATAGCTATACCAACCACCTCCTTCATTGGTCATAGCCACACCAGGCCAGGACCCATCAGCTAATAATCCTGTTGGCTGTGCGTCCCACCAATAGATATTGATGTTCGTACCCCACGCAGCAGGCTTATAAAAATGAACTGTAAAGGTAGGCGCTGGATTAACGGTGATGTTAGCAGAGGCCTGATAACCTCCATCTACAGTGGTTGCTGTTATAGTAGCAGTACCTGCACTGATAGCTGTTACCAGGCCAGATGCAGTTACTGTTGCCACACTGGTGTTGCTAGAACTCCAGTTCATGCTTTGATTTGTTGCATTGGAAGGCTGAACCGATGCAGACAATTGCTGAGTCAACCCAGCAATGATGGAACTACTAGTTGGGTTTACGCCAACACCAGTCACGTCTACTTGAGGCACGTTTCCATTACTCAGAACGATGTATTGGTATGCATTAAGAGTTACATTCTGGCCAGCAGTCCACGTTACAGAATTGCCAGGATTGAAAATATCTGTATAAGTACCCGCCATGCCAGAAGGAATCGTGAAAGATCTATTACCTCCTCTTGGATTGATCAAAACCGCCACTTTCTCGCCACCAGATTCTTTGGTGAAAGCAAAAACATCCGGATTGGTATTAGCTGGATCAATGTAAGAGGTTGGTTGACCTCTTCTCAATGCTACGCTGCCATTTCGCGCATTCAATATTTTCTGCATCTCAGTGTACACTGTCAAATCCTGTGACCAGTTGATGTTACCAGAATTCCATGGATATGGAAGTGGATTTGTATTTCCAACTTCAATTCCATTGTAAATGAATGGCACACTTCGATGATAAGTTGCCAGTACAAAAGCAGCCATCACTCCAGCTCTACCGCCTTGTAAGAATGAAAAAGGAGAACCCTCTGCATTGTAATCATCATGATTGGATAGGAACCTCGTCACCAACTGCGTTGAGCTAGCACCATTGTATTCTCCGGCTGTTACTCCGTCAAGGTTAGTTACTGGCTCTCCTGAATCCCATACTTTCTTCATTACATTCCAATAGAAGTTCGTCCCGAAGATGTAATCAAATCCCTGAGCATAGTGCGCTCCTGGCTGATTGTTTCCACATGTTTGACATCCAGATTGTGTGCCTTCATTACTTCCTTCTGCCAGTAGCAATAAGTCATGAGTAGAGATGCTTCGCAGGTTGCTGATTGCGGTGTTCCAAAAAGCCTGCGGTGGTTGATCTGCCCAGTCGAAACGGAAACCGTCAACATTGGCTGCAAACACCCAGTAACGCATCGCATCAATCATGGCATTAGCAGCTCCTGTGTTGTTCAAATCAATACCTGCAACATCTGGAAATGGACCTGCTTGCTGGATATTTCCATTACCATCCTGGAAATAATACTCTGGATGCTGATTGATCCATGGATGATCAAATCCTGTTTGATTGACAATGAAATCCAGGATAACTGCCATGCCTAAATTGTGAGCGTCTTGCACCAAACCACGTAGATCATTCAATGTACCCAGATCTGGAGCAACAGCTTTGTAATCTGTATTGGAATATGGTGACCCTGAAGCCTGAGAAGCCGTGCTAACCGGGAAAATAGGCATCAGGTAAATCACATTGATACCCAGATCTTTGACACGTTGCAGTTTTGCTCTTGCTCCGGCAATATTTCGGGAACTGCTATATTCCCGCAAATTCATTTGATAGATATTGGCATCCATTCGATTAGGCACTCCATTGAATGGTGTTCCGTATTGAGGTGGATCCTGCGCTTGTACTAATTGAGGGAGGGATAGAAGCAGCAATAAAAATGCCGTAATCATCGCTCTCTTCGCTCGGAAACCTCCGAGTTGAGTTGGTCGAGTTTTCATCATTTGAAAATGGTTAATTGGTTAATACTTCTTTATACACGCGTGGAGTTTGGGGTTGCGTGAAATGGAGTGGAAGTTACGTTGAGCTCAATTGTCTGAAGTCTCGGTAATTGGTTGTTTGCTTCATGTTCACATCTGGTTTTGGTTATCAATAATGATTGACTGGTCCGCGGTTACCAATCAATACTTCAAAGCAACCAACATGCTGAAGCAATCCCAAAATGAAGTCGTAGAATATAGAAAATATTAAGACCCAAATACACCTAACCCACTGAATCAATGGCAGTTAGGAGAATTATGTATTCAGTAAAATATAAACACTATATAAGGGTATTTTGACCCAAATTTTGCCATATTCATGAATTACCTATAAATAATCAGACTGATTATATCATATTTTTAATGATAAAACAGAATAGTAAAAAAATAACAAACCTAGATCGCCTCTATCTCCATGATGCGACGCTCAAACTCATCGTTCGGTAGAATGGATTTGCTCTTCACTCTATTCTTGTAAGCATAAATCGTATTGACAGAATACCCAAGAATCTTCGCCAGTTTATCACTGTCGGAAACACCCATTCTGATCAATGCAAAAATCCTTAACTCGGTATTGAGCAATTGATCTTTTTCCAGGATAATTTGATCTTCTTCTTTGAAATACGAATTGAAAATCTCAACAAAGTCCGGAAAGAGCTTTAAGAACACTTTATCGAATGATTGGTATAAGTCTTCACGTTCCTTTTTCAAGTCGATTTTACTCATCACAAAACGTATATCGTCATACTTCTTCTGAATGAGTTTTTGATCTACAGAGCGCTTGAACTTTTCTATTTTCTCGATGTAGTCTGAATTGATATTGAAATAGTAACCCAGGTATTCCTCTTTGATTTTATTCGCTTCAGAAAGCTTATTATTGCTCTCTGTCAGGATGATATTCTTATCACTAATCTCCTTATCCTTTTTACGAAGCTTTCGGAACTGGAGGAAGGCACTTACCCCAAAAAAGATGGTCAAAATCGCTAAGACAGTTAATCCAATGGAATACCACAGCAATGTTTTTCGTTGACCATCCACATAATTCAATCTGGCCGAAGCAATAATCGGAAGTATCGCTCCTACTTCACTTTTACGCTGTTTAGCTCCATAGAAATTCGCATCTTCCATAGAGTGATTGATGTAACGGTAAGCTGCATCAATATCTCCTTGTTGATAAAGCAAACTAGCTAAACTGGTCATTGCAGAAGTTTCTTTGATCGCCGATTCAATATCCGAAATACATGCTTCAGCCAATAGATTAATTGCTTTAGTCGTATCACCAAGCTTCAAATGAAGGTAACTCAAGGTAGAGGCAGTTATCGCAAACTCATGATTGGTCAAATGCTCCTTTTTGGCCATCAATTTATTCAGATACCTGACTGACTCGTCTGTGCGTTCCACTCGGAGGTTATGCAATCCATTGAGGTATAAAAATGTGTAAGAATCAGGCTCAGACATGCTTGTTGCAAACTCGATGTACTTGTCAGCCATCGCCACATAGTTGTCAGAGTAAAAAGCATCTCTATTGAAATCACTGATATCATAAAGTGCCCGAGCCATTAGTGAATAATATTCCAATTTAGTACTATCATCGAGCTGACTTACTTTTACTGTATTGAGTGTATCAAAAGTCTCTTTGAACATCCCAGCAGACAAAGTGGTGAAACCCATCTGCGTTTTAGCGTAACCAATCTTCTCAGGATCATTGATCTCATACCCCAGATCAATTAAACGCTTGGCATAAGCAAACGCTGAATCATAAATGAAACTGCGGTATTCATTGTAGAGATTGTCTACAATCTGAAATCTTGACTCAAGGGAAGCATTAGGGTTGGCAGCCAACCGCTTTTTGAGCATCAAAATGGATTGTTCTTTTTGAGCTACGAACTGCTCCTTCTTCTCTAAAAGCACATCAAGGTCAGCCAATTGAGCATGCGCTACAATCTGCAATCCAAGCAATATGATAATAATAAATCCTTTGGGCATCGAGGTATACTTCTTCAACTATCGCTGCCTAAAGCTAAGGAAAACTCCCACATGAAAAAGTAGACTTTAGTAAAATTCAACCAACAGTTACCTATCAAATTAAAAGAGTATATCTCAAAAACAAGTAACCCTGAGATCAACACCTCAGGGTTCAAACAGAAACGAAAATATCAATTAACTCATTGTATAATTGAATGCTTTTGGCCTGATCATCTCCTCTTTATAAACATTTCCAAATCGATCCGTCACTTTGATTTGCAACGTAGAATCTGGCGCATTGGCCACCACCCTAAACAAATGGGAGGTCTCAGTGGTCGTAAATGCTCCCGTAGGATTGGCACCAGCATTGACTCTAAAGGCTTCATAAGAAATGATATGCAATGGATCCAAATCAGTCACTCTGGTTACTCCAAGCGACTTTCCATTCTCAGTCACCTCTATTTGCCACTGATTGTCATACCCCCAGATGTTAAGAAGCACCTCATTGCTAGATCGTGGTTGGCCATAAGGCCCAACAAAGGCAGCTAAGTCATCATCCGTCGCATTTGGTGCATGATCAGGAGCATTGATATAAACCGTATTCAAGTCATAAGATCTGAACTGATAATCCTCAGCATAACCGGCACTTTTATAAATCCACTCAATGTCTCTGCCCTTCATTTTCCAGACACCATACCCACCAGGGCTGCCGTCTTTGCAAATATGATTACCGGCATAACCATTTCTTCCAGTCCACCACCAGGTAGCCGAAACAGCCGCTATGTTATGCTCCATCAGATTTAATTCTTCATCAACTCGGTAATTGATATGAGTATGGCCGGTCAAGACATGAACCGTCGAAAACTCTTTCAGTGCCGCGATGAGCGAATGACCATTCTCCAGATTTACTTCATTTACCTGTTGATTATTCGAATCCAATTTTGGATTCCTATACAATGGGGTATGTGTAGCAATGATAATCGGTGTACTCTTGTCAGTAATAGCCGCCAGATCTTTCTTCAGCCATTCCATTTGCTCAGACTCTATCACATCACGGTAGTTACGCTTACCAATGACGCCTTCTGAAGCTCCTTCATTGAGATACTCCACATCGTCCAGGACCACATAGTGAACCTTGCCAAGATTGAACGAGTAATAGGTAGGCCCAAGCACGTTTCGATACATCGCAGAAGCATCCCAATCATCAGCTATATATGGATGATAATCGTGGTTTCCAATCAAGTTGAAAACCGGACTATTGAGTTTATTCATGTAAGGAATGTACTCGTTGAGCCCAAAATCATTGTTGTACCAATACAGTTCCCAAGTCATGTCACCAAGTGTGAGCACATAAACCTTAGCTCCTTCAGCAGCATATTTGTCTATGGTGGCGTTGACATCCGGCAAGATTTTATTGGTAAACTGATCCAGGTCGTTATTTCGATTAGCCAAATGCCAATCAGCCATTGGGATCACCACATGGTTCTCGTTATTGGTAGCAATCAATGAAAAATCCTTTCGCTCGATAGCCTCCTTATTGGCACTTAAGCGTTGGAAAAACTGAGGTGCATTGCCATTATTTAATACTTCATAGTTGCCCGGAATAGAGACAAAAACGAAACCTGTTTTCTTCTGGGAAGGCAAGTAATACCGCCCCTCATCATCTGTTAAGGTTACTTCAAAACCGTCAGAAACGACCACTCCTGCGATGCCTACTCCGCTCGAATATACAACTCCTTTCACGGTCATTCCTTCCTTATCAGGCAACTCTGTAGAAGACACCAGATTAAGCACCAGACTACCAAGAAACAGACTATTCTGCTCGCGAGACACTGTTAACTTATAACCACCAGTAATGATCGATGCTGGCACTGGAAAACTAACCTCTCGATCAGTCACCAGGCTTACCATACTAGAGTAAGTCTTACCATCTACAACAGATTCAAACAGCATGGTATCACCAACCTGAAAACCCTTACCGGAAATGGTTATCTCCTCTCCGTCTATTACATCTATGCTCGAAGGAATTGATACTCCCGAGATACTTAACAAATTGTTTTCATCAATCTCATGAGGCTCCCGGCATTGTGCAAACGTAAATCCAATACCACTCAAACTAGCGAGTGTGGTAATTCCGCCTATTTTTATAAATTTTCTCCTCGAATTCATTCTACCTCTATTCATAGTTTGAAAAATGCACTGCGAAAATGCAGCGATTGACCTGGCTTCCGTTGGCCTTGCCACAGTTAGGCTCATACTCCGTCAAACTCCACAGATAATCATACTGAGCCTCGTAGTAGAGCGACTCTGCTCCATATGGCCATCGATATCTGGTAGTGTTAGTGCCTCCATCTGTATATCTAGCTAGTCTCGCGTTGGATCCATAAGAATTGGATGGGGATCCAGTGCAAGACAGCCATGTTCTATTTCCTTTACGGAATATTCCCTGCATACCATGCGCATGGTTGTCGGCAAAAAGGGAGTTTTTGGGAACTACATAGCTAATACCAGAATTGAGCATGTCACCACCACTATTAATTGGGAAACCATAAATTTTTGGAACAATAGACGAGGCAGAACTCCCTGAATAGTACTGTGCCGTCCAGAGCTCATCACCAGCATCATTGATTTGAACACTAGAGAAAGGATTGGCTCCACCATTGATATCATTATAACCTACCTGAGGCAAAATGTACCTATAATTAAACGCATACATAGTTCCTCCAGCGGTCTTTCCACACTTCGTTTTGGTGGCATCACCTGTTGTGACTTCTATGATTTTATTGAGATCAAATACACGCAACCCAAGGTTGGTACTGGCTATGTACAACTTGTCATTGTAGTAAGCCACACCACCAGCATGAATGTCCAATGGCGCGTAAGTATCATATTGAGTGTAATCAGAAACCGATCCTGGAATATTTGGTTGCACTAAAAGGATATGTCGATACTTCAAATAGGTACTCGAACTTGGACTGATATCCATCAAGGTTATTCGTGAGCCTTTGTGCTCGCTACCATTTTGTCCATACCAGGTAATCAACAAATACCTGATGCCGTTCTTTTTGAACCCGGTGATACCCTGAGGTCTCCAGTGGTTTGTAGTTTCATCATCGCTATTCCAGCGAATACCTCGAGCACGATTGGCCTCAGGCACATTAAAACCATACACCTGAGTATATCCACTGCCTCCGGTAGCTACACGATTTTTATTGACTTGAGTCGGGTTCAAAAAAGAGAACCCACTATTGATATAGCTACTCGTATTGACATAATTTACCGATATACCACTGGCAGGCGACTCTGTTGCTACGACAGGCTCACTAAGCTCCCCTGCCGATGTATCAACTATTTCTGTACAGGCACTGAGCATTACGCTCAATGCCAGAATTGCAAATCTGAGTATTTTCATTGCTTGATTTGTCTTGTGTTAGTCGATAATCTCTACTGTGATGTCATCCAGGAAAATCCTGTTTTTCCCTTTCCCTACTCCATTCAAATCAAAATCTCCACCCAGGAATCTTATTTGTGTATCCGCTGTAGCGCCACTGATTGTAAAAGAATATGCTCGATCCTCAGCCCAGATATCATTGCCAATTCCTTCCTCGTCTTGTGCTCTGTTGTTCGGAACATTGTTAATAGCCATCTCAGCAACACTTGTAGTACCTGCACCTACCGCATTAACTCTAAGGATATTGTCATCCACTGTGCCTCCTGCAGAAATATAGACTGCTGCCTTGAAAGTTACTTTTAGGTTCACTGTACCAACAATATCCATTTTTGGAGAAATTAAATCTCCTCCATAATTGGTTTTACCCAACTTTACAAAACCCTGACGAGCATAGACGATCTGTTGATCATTAGAAAATGAATTAGGTGTACTATACCATCCTCTGGCTTTTTCTTCATCCGTCCAATTATCATATCGGGTTTCACCAGAGGTCTCATATGGAATTGCATTTCCATATTCCAACCAGTTAAAATCCTCAACTATCAGAATATTACCAGCCAATTGAGTAACCATCACTTCTGCAGAAACACCAGCTGCATCGCTAGTAGTTATAGTAACTGTTGCTGATCTTTCCAACCCAGTATTTCTGGTAGTTGACAACTTAAGTTGCTCTTCAGTCACTTCCACTTCACTCAACCAATCTACATCTACACTATACGTCCAGTTGACGTTCGCATCAATGGTAAGTGTGACAGGCTCTTCACCAGAGGCAACTTCTACACTTTCCTCCTCTATGTTGATGTATGGCACGTTAGCACCTTGCTCTACATTGAACAATACCGGTTGCTCCTGACCATTGACCACAAAAGCGAAACTGGCGGTTCGTCCATCAAAAGTCGGGTTGGCGTCTACAATAAATTGAAAAATACCATCTGCATCTCCTTCTTCGGGAAAAGTCTTTACCCAATCATATTCACCCTGTGGCACTATTTGCCAAGGTCTGTTGGATCTCACTACATATTTCTGACTCACTCCTTCTACTCCTGCATTGATCCCTGTCGGATTATCTTCGATGATGAAGTATGGTTCTCCTGAAAATCCCTCCTCTTCTTCGCAGGAAGAAAATATCAGCACACTTACAGATGCTACCATAAGTAGCATGAGCAAGTTGATAGTCGTTTTTAATCTATTAAAAGTCATTATTTCTAAAATCTTGAATTGAATTAATTACCTGAATCGATGGCTTGCTTGCTCCACCACACTGGGGTCAACATGTTGTTGTCGCCACCCATTCTAGCCAATGCTGCTTCTGCATTGTCTGAATTGGTTGCCATAGTTGTAGTAGGGTAAGCAAACCGAGTAGGCAAAGTGTAATTATTAAAGACAGTACCAGCTCCAATAGTCAACTCAGGATATCCTGTTCTGCGGTACTCATGATAGGCTTCCATGCCAATCCAGAATAGCGCCAAATGTTTTTGATTAGCAATTAACTCCGCTTTATTAGCAGCTCCAGACCAGGAAGCTAACTCAGAGTTAAGGAATGTAGTGATATCCTCATCTGTTATAGAAACGGGCGCTTCACTGTAGTCACCAAACTCAGCCCATTTTTGGATAGATGCAGTCACAGCATTGGTATAGTAAGTTTGTGCCGCAGTTTCTCCACCACTGATTAGACCATTTAGGGCTGCTTCAGCCAATATGAACTGTACTTCTGCATAATCCATGAACCAGCCTGGAGCATCTGCTCTACAGAATACCGCCGCATTGAGCCAAGAGCTTCCCCGATCAACTACTGTGCGTTCTTCTTCCGTACACCCCGCTACCGTACCTATCCACAAGCTGTCAGGATTTGTATCAATGCTTGGGTTTTTCTTAGCAAAAATCGCCAGACGAGGGTCCTCAAAAGTTTGATCACTTCCTTCAGTTACCACAGTCATTTTAATCAACTGCTCTGTGATCTTCCTACCAGAGCTAGTCAGATCACCTTCACTACTCAAGGCAAACTCATTCCTATAAGGATCATTCCCTGAAAACTGAACAGTTGCATTATCTGCATTGGAAGTGAATATAGGGTATTGACCAGGGCTGTCGATTATGGTCTGAATTTTCGCACCTGCTTGCATTTCAGCTCTGCCACTCACACGGCATAGCAATCTCAGGTACAGCGAGTTATTGAACTTTCTCCAACCGGCCATATCACCACCATACATACCATCCAGTGCTGGTTTAATGAATATGGGATCTGTGGCATATAGGTCATTAGCTGTCTCCAAATCCGCAAACATTTGCTGATACACCTCCATTTGAGAATCAAACTTCGGCTTAGTTGTTCCTCCAAATCGCGCCATAAACGCTTCTGAATAAGGAATATCGCCAAACATGTCTGTCAAATTGGACATATAAAGAACTTTCAATGTTAAAGCAATGGCCTGAAGGGATGCATCCTCCTGCTCTACACTCAAATCATACATATGAAGGGCATTGTTGGCATAGCGTGCATACAGATTCCATACACTCTGCCAGTTGCCGTCACTGATAAAGTATCTGTGCTCCTGACGTGTAGTACCGCCTGTGAAGGCTGTGAACTGTATCAGCTCATTATTCCAAAACCAGGTATAATTAAGCCATGCATTAGCTCCATTGTAAAGCAATGGCTCGAACATGCCACTCGCTTTGATATCCCCAACATTGGTCGTATTGGGATTCGTATTGATTTCTTCAAAATCGGAGGTACAGCCAAGTACAGCAATAGCCAACCATCCAAATATTACTATTCGACTAAATTTATTCATCGGAATGTTTCTTATTAAAATGATAGTTGCACATTGACACCATAAGTTCTGGACATAGGAAAGGCCATCGATTCTATTCCCTTATAGATATTAGAACCATTGAGCATCCCGGTATCAGGATCGTATTGAGGAAACTCCGTCAGACAAAACACATTGGTAGCAAATACTCCAACACTGGCTCCCTGTAAGAATCGAACCTTCTGACTGATTGAAGTTGGCAACTGGGCATCCAATCTCACTTCTCTTAATTTCAGATAAGAAGTACTGAATGTGTTACTCTCCGTATTATTTCTATTCCACATGTAAGTGTTATAGTAAGTAAGGATATCGCTGGTTACAGTTTCATTCTTAGTGTAAGTCACATTGCCTTCCGCGTCAGTTACTGCGTTAACTCCTTCATGAACCAAACCATCATTTCTACCCTCCAGGGAGTTTTTCAGTTTGCCTTGATACGAAAGTGCAAAGTTGGTTACTGAGAAAGCATGACCGCCCATTTGACCTGTAAAGGCAGCAGTCAAGGTGAGATTTTTATACTTGATACGCTGCACCATACCTGCTCTCCAGTCTGGGTTTACTTTTCCTATCCTTCTATCTGGAGCTTCATCGAGCACTGGATAACCATCTGCATTTACAATATGCATACCTTCCGCGTCTACTTTGTTGCCATCCTCATCCAGATAAAACGCTCCCTCCGGTGCACGCTGGAATCCTCTTCCATAAATCACATGCATTTGCTCACCTACATAAGAGTAGATATAAGTTCGGTTGCCAATGGTAGTTCCCATATCTGTTTGTAGTGGCTCCTCAGGATCCCAACCATCTTGTAAGCTCACTAACTTGTTCACATTCTTAGACCAGTTGACATCAAATGACCAGGCAAAATTGGAAGTCTTCACCGGCGTAATGGTAGAAGCTAATTCTATACCCTTGTTGGTGATCTCGCCGGCATTGATACGTACACCTGTTGCTCCTGTGATCTGATCTACGTTTACAGACACAATCTGATTTGTAGTGGATGAGCTATAAGCCGTTACATCAAATGTGAATCTATTTCGGAAAAACCTACCTTCTAAACCAGCTTCCCAGCTCTCTACATTCTCTGGTTTGATCAATGGATCTGGAATAGTCCCAGGTAACGCGTAACCTCCAGGATAAGACGTAGAACTGTAATATTGATCTAAGGAATACGGAGATGTATCGTTTCCTACATTGGCCCAAGACAATCTCGCTTTTAACATATCCATCCATCTAGCTCTTGAGTGAAGATCGAACACTTCATCCAGCAATACGCTGGCCGCTAATGAAGAATAGAAATAAGACCAGTTACCTTCTGATAAGGTACTTGACCAGTCATTTCTACCAGTAAAATCAAGATAATACGTTTCATCCCAGCTAAGAGAAGTCATTCCATATAGACTATTGACCACTTTTTCACTTCTGTAATTGTAAGGATCTGGATTAACCCCTGTTGGCAAATTGGTAGTATGGTAAATACCTTCTTCACCTAATTGATCCAAAGTAATCTTACTGTTGTAGTATTTGTTGATTCGGTTGTTTCCTCCAAACATCACTGACAACCCTAATCTCTTGCTAACCAGAGAATTGGTGTATCTCAGCATAAAGTCATTGTTATTTTCCAAAGTTCGTACTGTCTGCTCTCGGTAAAACCCGTTCATATATCCAGCGGTGTAATATGGTCTACGTTGTGTACGAAACTCATCTGCCCAGTCAAGTCCAGATCTTAAATCCAATTCCAAACCATCCATTAAGTCGAATGTCAAGGTCATATTACCGATCACACGATCTTTGTCCTGAGTATTAAGTGCTTCATAAAGTGTTCTATATGGGTTGAACGAATTAGCACTTGGAAAAACTAATCCCTGACCATTCTCGCCAGCAGCGGACCAATTCGTATAGTTATACCTTCCATCGAAGTACTCGTTTTTCCAATCATCCATGCTGTTCACATTGAATCCCCAGACCAAGGAATACATTGGATTGGTTTCGTCATAACCTCCACCTGGCATATTATCACTCTTACGATGATAGTAATTGACTTTAGTCTGGAACCTTATTCGGTCGTTAACCGGAGTAGACAATGCTACAGATACCGCCTGTCGATCAAATCCTGTATTAGGAAGTATCCATTTATTTCGATAATCTGTGAATGAGAATCTGGTAGTCGTTCCTTCTCCATTATTTCCACTAATAGAAATCGTATTATTAGTGGTTACACCTGTTTGAAAAAGGCCTGTATACCAGTCATCCTGATATTGCCATGGGAGTTTAGTAAACTCACCTGTTTCCCAGTTTTTGGAAGCGTAGAGGTATCTGTATTTGTCATCACCAAATTTCTCACCAAAAGTGTAACGCGAATAGTGTCTTGAAACAGGCATTGCATCCTCACTCATATCTGCGGAGAGCTCCCATAACGAGTAAGGATTTCTACCAAGATCTGAACCATTCCCATATTCCGTTTGGAAATCTGGAAAGTACCCTGCTTTTTCGAAGGTCACAGATGAATTGATAGACACGCCAATACCCTTATTCTTTCTACCTGATTTTGTGGTGATGATAATGGCTCCATTGGCAGCACGTGAACCATAAAGCGCAGCTGCTGCAGGTCCCTTCAATACCGACACAGCTTCTATATCATCTGGATTGATATCACTGGCACCATTACCAAAGTCAACTGGAGCATCTGCTTGTGCATAGTTACTAACACTTCTAGTGGCGGTCATACCTGACGAAATAGGCACTCCATCTATCACAAAAAGTGGCTCATTGTTACCATAGTTCAACGACTGGTCTCCGCGAAGAGAAACACGTACAGAACCAGCAGGACCTGTTCCTGCGTTAGCAAAAAACAATCCTGGCACCTGGCCAGACATATTATTTAACCAGTTACCTGAGACTGATTTGGTAAGATCTTCTCCCCCTACTTCAGCAACGGAGTAACCCAGAGCCTTTTCTTCTCTAGCAATGTTGAGCGCTGTTACCACCACTTCATTCATCACAGTAGTTTGCTCCTTCATAACAACATCTATCTGTGTCTGACTACCGACCTGCACTTCCTGGTTTTCCATACCAATGAATGAATATACCAATATCCCATGAGTAGGCACCGCATTCAGCCTGTAGTTGCCATCCAGATCGGTAGTTGTCCCAACACCGGACCCCTTAAGCATAACAGTGGCGCCAACCAGGGCATCACCCTCTGGAGCTTTTACTGTTCCTTTGATCATGACATCCTTTCCAGATCTTAATTTGACAGAAATCACCTTGTTGTTGACTTCATAATCAATAGGAAACTGCTCACTCAGCAGCTCCATGACTTCTTTTACTGTTTTATCCGAAATATCCAGACTAACAGTCTTTGATTGCTCTACAACATCTTTTGAATAAGCTATCGCAAATGATGTTTGCTTCTCTATTTCTTTAAGAATTTCAGTCAGTTTAGCTCCCCTGACTTCCAGATCAATACGCACATCAGATCCAATCTGAGCGCTCAAGCTTGCTATACCCACCATAAATAACATGAGGTATGCAAAAGCTTTTTTTAAGGTAATGGTTAAAAAGTCCATTAATTACAATACTTTTAATTCAGTTTAATTGAGTTACTAGATAATTCGATTATGAAGCTCGAAAGCGATGGCCGTCGATTTCGGGCTTTTCTTTTTTACTTCTCGTCAAGGTTTATTCATATAGTTTGGTTTTGTCAATTACATGATTTTGCTGTTAGTTGTATCACGCCTTCTTTATCGGAAGTGTGTTTTATTCCATAGATGAATTCAAGACTGTTTAGTACATCATCCAGGTTGTTGTCATAGTAGCTACCAGAGATAGTGCATGATTGATGGTTATCTGCATTCAGACGAACTTCAACACCAAATCGTCTTTGGAGGGTAATTGCCACCTCTTTCAGATCTGCATCAACAAAGACTATTTTTCCATCTTTCCAACTATAATAGTCAGTGGCATCCACCTGTGTAAAGGAGATCTTAGGATTGGCATAAATTATTTGTTGATTCATTTCCAGAATAGCCAGCTCCTCACCAGTTTTAGTACTCACTCCTACCTTGCCCGACCTCACAGTCACTGAAGCCTCCTCTCCGGGATAGTCATCCACAACGAAGCGTGTACCCAATACAAGCGTATTAAGATTAGTACTTTTGACGATAAAAGGTTTCTCTGGATTATGTGTTACCTCGAAATATGCTTCACCAGCAAGTTTTATTTCGCGTTTAGGCAACCACTCCATCCACTTGAAATAGCGGAGTTCGCTACCTGAGTTAAGATATGCGACACTTGCATCTGGCAACCTTACCTGAAGTTTTTGACCATTTTGTGCTATAACCTGAACAGTGCCAAATCCCGCCTGATGTAAAATGAATAACGCTGAACAAATAATAAGTAAAGTAGAAGCAGCTGCAAGCAGCACCCTTCTCTTTGTATTGGTTTTATAAATAGTCTGCTCAAAAATCTTCTGATCTAATCGTAGCTTTAGCAAACGATCACTAATGATACGCTCTTCTGACAGACCTTCTTGTTGCGCCTGATCGAAAACCTGATCTACAGCTTTGCTTTCTTGTTCAGTAACTTTTCCTTCTGTATATCTCCTAAAAAGGTCTCTTATCCTTTCTTCCATATTGCACACTACAGGTGTTGTTCACCAATAGAGTACTCGTATTTGGAGTAGCACCTATGCCATTTTTTTCATTTAATAGACAGGTAACCTCCAGAGAGAAATGGAAATTCTGAAGTGACTTAAGCGAAACATTCAGATAACAATGGCCAAAAAAACATGACGATTATTGAAGTAAAACTGCAAGTACCACAAGTACACTTGCTTGCTGACTGAAGGATAGCCTGAGCACATTCAACGCTTTATTGATTTGATTCTCAACCGTACTTACAGATAGCCCTAGCTCTTCTGCTATTTCCTTATTGGTGAGCTGATGTTTAAAGCGCAACTCAAACACCTGGCGACATCTATCAGGGAGCAATGAAGTTGCCTTGTTGGAAATCTCTTGCAACAGCTCTTCTGCTTCCTGGATGGAGTAATCCTGCTCATTCGTTTTGAGGACATCTACCACAGACTCTAATTGCAAATGGTTGAATTTATGCTTTCGAAAATGTTTGGCACATTGGAATCTTGCTGCTTGTAATAGATATGCCTTTGGTTCCTTAATTTCGACCTGATCAAACCGATTCCAAAGATTGATAAAAATCTCTTGTACAATGTCCTCGGAATGCTCTTGTTCAGCAATAATGTTATAAACATAGGCATAAACTATCTGCCAATATTGCTCATACATTTGTCTAAACTCTAGCTCTTTGTTGGATTTTCTCATCTCAGTAGCTTGCTGGGTTGTCAGTAAAACTAGAGTCAGAAAATGGTTAAGAGATCATGTGAACATTAACGAATGATGATGTTTTCTGCTGCCGTTGTGCTTTACTCTTTCTTATTTAGAATTTTCACGGGACGACAAAAACCAAAAATAGCATCGAAGAAATCCTCGATGCTATCTAAATTATTTATTCCTAAAAACTGTAATGTTTATTCAGGACTTGTCATTGTCATAGATCAAACCTCCTCAGAATCATATTCATGCGCTGATTCCTTAACCTTAGTTTTCAACGTGAATCGAGAAATACCCGACTGTAAATCTTGAGAAGTAGAATTTAACCAATGGAATTTGGTCATATAATTTTCCATACCAGAAGATAGCTCACTAGCTGAACTTGAAATCTGCTCAGAACCTGCCGCTGCTTGTTCAGCAATTACCACCACATCTTCTGTGATAGTCACTACCTTATTAATGCTTTCATTCTGAGATGAAGTAGAAGTCAATATAGTCTCAGAATAACCCAAAGTTTGTGTCGAAGAACGCTCTATCTCCATAAATACAGACTGAGCATTGTTAGAAGCTTCTACTGTGGACTTCACTAAAATGTTCATGGAAGCAATTACTTTGGCTGCCTCACTTGTATCTTTCTGTACATCCAAAATTAGGTTTTCGATCTCGCTTGCAGACTTTCTAGAGCCTTCAGCTAGTTTTCTGATTTCTTCTGCAACTACTGCGAAACCTCTTCCAGATTCTCCTGCCTGCGCTGCTTCAATTGCCGCGTTCAATGCTAATAAGTTGGTTTGAGAAGCAATTTCTGTGATGACACCTAACACTCTAGAGATCTCTTTTGATCGCTCAGTAAGCACCTGCATAGATTTGGTCGTCATGTTAGAGAAATCCGCAATCTCACCAATACTCCTCACTACATAGCTTGACAGTTTAGCTCCTTCCTCACTATTAGACACTCCCTCTTTTGCTGCTTTGTTAATAGCATCGGATTTACTGCTCATGTCTTGTGAGTTTTTCATCATGACCTCCACAAGACCAGATGTCTCATCTACTTTACGTACCTGAGTCTGTGCACCGTTATTCATCTGGACAATTGACGTTGCGATTTCACGCATACTCACGTTCATCTCCTCACCTGAAGTCAACATTTCTTCAGCAGCAGCGCCAATCTCTCCTGCACTATTCGAGATTTTGAATAACAACTCACTAAGGTTATCTAATGCAAGATTCAAATTATCCGTCATTTGACGAATATGACCTTTAGCATCGTTATCATATCTTAAAGTAAGATTACCATCAGCCATGGCTGAAACTATCTGATTTACTTCCATGATTGGATCAACTATTGAAGCCAATAGATTATTAACAGATTGGCCCAACTCCAACCAAACACCTTCTCTATCAGATACGTCTATCCTGGAATCTAGTCTTCCATGATCTCCAGCTTCTTGCACCACCATATTGGTTTCATTCACCACATCACTCAACTTATGTCTTAACGTAATCAGTGATTGACCAAGAATATCTTTATCTCCAAGCGCAGTATATTGAACACTCAAGTCCCCATTGCCCATTGAGTTAGCGAAGTAGGCAGATTTCTTTATTTGCTCTAAAAAAAGGTTCAATGATTTAAAGAAAGCACCAGCTTCATCTTTTCTTACTAAATCTGCCTGATCGATGGAGATTTCTAAATCCCCTTCTCTTAGCTGATCAAAAGAAGCATTGATTCGCGTCATCGGACGCTCGATACTTAAACTTAACGTTCTAAAAGTGAGGAAAACAGCTACAATACCGATCGGAATACTGTAGGTGAGATGGATCAATCCGAAGTGACCTACAGCATAGGCTTCAGTAACCACAATAAACATCGTAGCAATGATCCAAATTCCGGATTTATAAATGAACGATTTCCTAAAAATCTTCCAGTTGATGTAAAGCAACGTAGGAAGCACTCCACCATAAATAATGGCAACAAAAATGATGAATTCGCGCATGGCTTTGGTTCTTGATGATTAATACATTTTGACGTAGGACTAATGTACTGTCAAAAGGCGACCTAAGTTTAGAAATTAGCAGCTAAAATCCTTGAATTTTAAGATAAACCTGACATAAATCACATGAAGCGGAAAAATTCCAACATGAACCAATTTCCAGATTCACAAAAGAGGTGGGTTCAAATTTACATTTTTACCAATAAAACCATCTTCTGTAAACAAAAAATCAAATATTCGTTTTTAGAAGTAGGCAAATCACGTAGATATCGGTAAAATCAGTAATTATTTTGAACTGGTCAGACAATGTACCCATCGCCCTGATTTTCACCTCTTTATCAACAATCTCAATTTCCAAATCTTCAAACTCCATTCCTTTGCGAGTTAGAGGATATTGCATTTTGAAAAAAGCTTCTTTCGCTGAAAACATCAATGTACTTAATTGCCTTTGATCATCGAATGATCGATTGTTTAGAAAGTCAATTTCCTTTTCAGTGAACAACACCTTCCATAGATCACGATCTATTCTTCCAACACGTTCTATATCCAAGCCCACAGCATCAATTTCATTCGTCAATGCTACGACTGCTCCGGCTAAACCGAATGTATGACTGATAGACCCCCTTATATCTGATGGCCACAAAGGCACTCCATCTTTATCTCTTAGAATGGCCTGACGTTTTCCAAAATAGTTCAAGCACTGATGTGCGCAATACCTTCCTCTATTGAAATCTAGCTGACGATTTGCTTCATATTGATTGCACAAAGCAACCTCCTCATCATACAACTCTGACCCCCTTATTTCGGCAGATGTAAAATGAGACACCACTCCTTCAGGGAGCTGCAGTGATATCATAAAATAGCTGGTAATAAGTAACACCAGCGAGATATTCCCGCCGGTGTTTTGATTTAACTAAATATTAAGATTTACTTAGAGCTAATCGCTTCAAATCCTTAGCAATTTGCTCACGGATAAAGTCCTTGTTTCGAGTTACGAACCAGTGATCACCATGAACTAACTCCTGTCTGAATTTTGCATTGGTATGTTCTTTCCAAGGCTCCATTTCTTCAGGAAGCGTCACCTCATCTTCTATAGCAGAGAAGACTGTGATCGGAAACTCAAACTTAGGCTCATTTGCATAGTCGTAATCCAATAGCAAAGCCATATCTAATCGTAGAATTGGAAGGATTTTCTTCACATAATTCACATCATCGATGTAAGTCATCAATCCAAGCAGCTTTTGCTCAGAGTTAGACGAAATCGCCGACTGCTTCAACACGTCTCTATTTTTCCATGTAATGGTCATCTGAGGCGCCATCGTAGCTGAACTAAAGAAATGAACTGGCTCTTTGCCATGCTTACTCCTTAGTCTTCTGGTCATTTCGAACGCAATGATTCCTCCAAAACTGTGACCGTAGATCACAAAATCACCATCCAAAAGTGGTAACATCGCCTCTTCCAGGTCATTCAACAGTTTTGTGAAATCAGTGTACAACTCTTCATCTTTTCGGTTTTCACGACCAGGAAGCTGAACTGCATACACATCGGTTCCTTCTGGAGCTTCGTACATGAAGTCGTTGAACATAGATGCCCCAGCGCCCATTGAGTGGAACATGAAGATTTTCAACTTCCCAGTTTGATCTTCATCGGTTTTACGATGCACAAACCACTTATTGATTACTTCAATATCCTCTTCAGTTGTAATACCCGAATCATCCTGATGTGTTTCAACAGCTCCTCCACTAGCTGCACCTTGCAAGCTTTGCATGATGTGCTCAGAAACTTCTACGATACTTGGACCTTTAGATAATTTCATCAATGGATAATTGAATTCAAGCTTTTGCAGAATCCAGTTTCTCAACTGATTCATCATCAATGAATCCAAACCAATAGCTGAAATGGATTTGTTTTCATCCAACTTATCTGGTGTTGTTCCAAGTATTCTAGCCAAAGCTTCCTTCAAACTCACTGCAAGAATATTCTTACCTTCTCCATTCGCAGCTATCAATTGATCTTTTAAGCTTTCACCACCTCCTTTGGAAGCACCCACTTTAAGATTCTCATCAGAAAGCAATTCTTTGAACTTAGTATCAGATCTCAAGTGATGGAAGAAGTCACGGAATCTCAACCAGTCGATATTGGCAGCCATTCTTACTACATCACCTTCCAAAAGAATCCTTTCGATTTTGCTAGTCACCTGCTTCATGGTCAATGGCAACCATCCTTGATTTTCCAGAACGTTCAACACGTTGCCACCTTCTTTGGACATACCTGCATACTGACCAAGTACCCCAAGATTCACACTTTGAGCATGCAAACCTTTTGTTTTACGGTATTGCACCAATTTATCCAGGAAGTTGTTCGCAGAAGAATAGTTAGACTGACCAGGCAAACCGAATACCGCTGAAATAGAAGACAAGGACAAGAAGAAGTCCAGATCCAAATCCTCTGTTGCTAAATGTAGATTCCATGCACCCATTGCTTTTGGAACAAAAACCTTAGCAAATAGCTCCTTATCCAAGCGCTGGATGGTAGAATCTTGAAGCACCGCGGCACCATGCATCACACCACCAACTGGAGCTGATTCACTTACGCGGATCACCATTTCTTTCACTTCTTCTACAGAAGAAAGATCCAGTTTTTCGATCATGACATTCACACCTCGCGATTCCATCTGCTCAATCCAACCAAAATCATATTCTGATTTAGGTCCACTTCTACTCACCAATGCCAGATGTTTCGCGCCATTGTCAGCCATCCATTTGGCTAACTCCAAACCAAATCCACTTGCACCTCCAGTAATAATGTAACTCTTCTCATCTGAGAATCTCATTTTAGCCGCAGGCAATGCTGTAACTTCCTGATCTTCCATATTGAGTACTACTTTACCAATGTGCTTTCCTTTAGCTATAAAATCTATAGCATCACGGATTTCATTGATTTTGAAAGACGTATATGGATGTGGCTGAACCTCTTTGTTTTCGAATAACTCAATCACATCTTTAAACAGTACAGCTGCTTTTTTAGGACGCTGAGCCATCAATCGATCAATATCAACTGCAAAGTAGCTCAAGTTGTCACCGAAGCGTTTCAACTGCAGACTCATATCATTGTAGATATCCGTTTTCCCAATTTCTACAAATCGGCCAAAAGGTCTCAGACATTTGACACTTTGAATGATTGCCTTTCCACTTAATGAATTAAGGACTAAATCAACACCTTCGCCATTGGTATCACGCATGATTTCATCATGGAATGCAATGGTTCTGCTATTGTAGACATTTTTCACTCCCATTTTGCGAAGCAGCTCACGCTTCTCTTCCGTTCCGGCTGTAGCATAAACCTCTATTCCTCGAAGTTGAGCCAAAGCAACAGCAGCCATACCAACTCCTCCAGTAGCGGAGTGTATCAACAGGCGCTCACCTTCATCCATTTGTCCAAGGTTGAACATACAGTGATAAGCTGTCAGATAAACAAGTGTAATGGTAGCACCTTCTTCAAATGAAATATGATCTGGAAGTTTCACCACACAATGTTTCGGGGTTACCACCTTTCCAGCAAATGAATTTGGTGAGAACGCAATCACCCGATCACCCGGCTTCACATGCTCTACTGATTTACCCACTTTAGAAACAACGCCACTACACTCCAAACCAAGTTGTGCTCCTACAAGTCCACCAATGACACTTTCTTCAGTAAGTAAACCATTCAGGTTCAATACATCCTTAAAGTTCAAACCAGCAGCTTTCACATCGATTTCCACTTCAATATCACCTAATCCAAATGGAGCGATTTGCTGGAATGCAATACTATCCAGGATGCCTTTTTCTTTCAACATAGTCTGATAGTAGCTACCAGAAGCTGGCAAAGAAACTGAAGCCTTTTCCTGAGCACTGTCTTTATTGACGGTTTTTAGTCGCTTCACGAAAATTTCATCACCTCTGAAGGCAAAGTCCGTTTCATCTCCACCATTGGAAGTAGATGCAATCAATTTGGTTAATGACTCCAACTCCTGAGCATTCTCACGATGGCCTAAATCTGCAATCTTTACAGACGCCAATGGATATTCGTTGATCATTACTCGACCCAGTCCATAGCTCACAGACTCCAGCAAGTTGATATCTTTATCAGAATCAACAACGATATCAGCCTTTTCATTGATTAACCACACAGACATCTGCTGTTCTTCTTCAATGATCGCGTTGAAAATATTCAACACCTTCCATGACAAATCAACAGTTGAGTCTTTCAGTGATTCACTTTGCTCAGAAAGTGGTAAAGTGACGATCACACGATTCAAAGTAGGATGTGCTTCTTTGATTTCTCTCAGAACACCTCGAACCACTTCTCTATCTTCATAATTCGTAATTCCACTATCAATAATGGTGGTGCCTTTTGCTTCTAGAGCAGTCTGGAATGAAGACCATTCGAATCCTTTCTCACCAAACAAAAGCACCTTATTATTCGCAGGTTTAAACGCTAACTCTCCAGCTTTTTCCCACTCATATTCGTAACATCCAGAATAAGCCAGATCCTGCTCGTTGCTTCTAGATCCTTCGATGTACTTACAATCCAGACCTTGAATTTCTGCAATCAACGTACCATTCTCATCAATAATCCAGAAGTCACCTTTCAGATACTCTGAACTTGCTTCAGCTACTTGAATGTAACTGTACACATTTTTAGAAGTCGGCTTAGCATGCAGCTTGTATCGATCGATATGAACAGGCAAATAAATACCACGTTCTTCATCGTCATCACTCATTTTCGCTGCGAAAATCGTATGCAAACACGCATCCAAAATTGCTGGGTGCAAGTAATAATCCTGAATTCCATATTCAAGAGACTCATGCAATTCAATCTTACCTAGAATCTCCTGATCTACCACCCAAAGGTTTTTGATCGCTTTGAAAGTTGGGCCGTAGAACAAACCGCTTTTCTTTAATTCCAAATACATTGGCTGTACAGGCAAACGATCATTTACTCGCTCCTGAATCGCTTTCAAATCCACAGGCTGCGACTCAAACTGATCAGCAAGAACGTTCATTTTACCATTAGAGTGCTTGACCCACTCGGCATCTGAATTGCTCTTATCACGACTTAAAATCCAATATTTCTCTTCATCAGAGTACACCTCGATTTTCACCTCGTACATCTCTCCTTCTTCTGGAAGGAATAGTGCATTTTCAAAATTGACATCTTCCAGGAATCCAAACTGATCTTTGAAAGCGCTCTTAGCCGCAGCTGTAGCAATCTCTAAGTGACCAGTTCCAGGGAAAATGATCACATCGTCTACTCTGTGATCATCTATGTATGGATCCACATGACGATCCAGCAATACATCGAAAGTATAAGTAGTATCATTCACACCTGACTGACTGAAGCCAGAAATCAACGGGTGTGGTTTTTTCTCCACTCTGCGTGCCTTATGCTCAGAAACCTCATACCAGAATGACTTAAGATCCCAGGTATATTTAGGAAGGTCTTTTAGTGCATTGCTTTCCGGATAAATAGCATCCCAGTTAAGATCAAAACCTTTAGCATACAATGATCCTAAGGTCTGTAAGAATCTCAATTTCTCATCTTCTTTTCTCTTGATGGATGGGAAGATGCTAGCATTGATACCTTTCTTCTGGAATAACTCTTGAGCTCCTCCAGATAATGCAGGGTGAGGTCCAATCTCAATGAACAGGTCATAACCGTCATTGATCATTTCATCCAATGCATTGGAGAAATAAACTGGCTGACGAACATTTTGATACCAATACTCACTCAATAAATGTGAGCCGTCCTCTTTTTTTCCAGTTACTGTTGAATATAGATCCAACTCCGCCTTTTGAGGCTGAAGCTCTAACAATGAACTAATCAATTCATCTTTCAATGGCTCCATATGGTGTGAGTGGAATGGCACCGTCACTCTCAAGAACTTATTGAAAATGTCATTCGCCTCCATCAACTCAGAGATTCGAATCAATGGACGCTCATCACCTGAAAGCACAATCATCTCAGGACCATTAACTGCTCCGATTGAAACCACATCCGAAACATCTTTGATCAATTCCTCCGCTTTCTCCTGAGTGACACTGATGGCCAACATTTTACCTTTTCCTGTGGCCGCATGCTGCCCTCTACTTCTATGGTAGATTACCTGAACAGCTTGCTCCAAAGTCAAAGCACCACTAGTATAGGCAGCTGCCACCTCGCCAATAGAGTGACCAACCACACCTTGCGGCACCACTCCGTGTTTTTTCCAAAGCTCTACCAGGGCAATCTGAATCGCCATGATAGCAGGTTGAGCAATACGCGTATCGTTAACACGCGAGTTTTCCTCATCCTTGTTCATCTCTTCTAATAGAGACCAACCAGCGATTTCTTTAAAATATCCTTCTATCTTTTGAATTACTTGTTTGAACAATGGTTCGGTAGCAATTAACTCCTGACCCATCGCATACCACTGTGGTCCCTGACCGGTAAACACAAAGGCTAACTTACTTGGCTTAACGTCAACTTCATCTTCCACAACCCCAGCTAGAACTGTACCTTCAATATAGGCATCAATTTTAGCAATGATATCAGCAGCATCTTTTCCAGCTATAGCGATTCGGTATTTCAAATCCGAACGATGCTTACCCACATTGTAGCAGATATCTCTAAGGTCGTGACCTGACTCTTGAATATACTCCTTATGCGATGTTAGCAGGTTTTTCAAAGCCTCTTTGGTCATCGCACTGGTATGGAACAAGTACTGATTTTCCTTTTCGGAAGGTTTAACCTCAGCAACAGAAGCCACGTACTCTTCTAAAACCACATGAGCATTGGTACCACCAGCTCCAAATGAGTTTACACCACCAACTCTTGGACTTCCATCAACTTGATCCGGCCAGCTAGTATTTTCACTCACTACTTTAAGCTTCCAGTTTTCCAGATCAATTTTCGGATTGATTTTCTGGAAATGCAGGTTACCAGGAATCGCTTTGTTCTTAATTGACAATGCAAGTTTGATCAATCCACCAACACCTGCAGCACCTTCCATATGCCCAATGTTACTTTTCACCGAGCCAATCATCAACGGATTGTTTCTGCTTTCTGTAGCAAATACATTGGAGAAAGAACGCGTCTCAATTGGATCACCGACAGGAGTACCTGTACCGTGCGCTTCAATGTATTGCAGCCTATCTGTATCTATGCCTGCCTGCTTGTAAGCATCACCCAACATTTTTGTTTGGGAGGTCTCACTTGGCACCGTAAAACCTTCAGAGGTAAATCCATCAGAATTACATACAGTCGAGCGGATTACTCCATATATCTTGTTTCCGTCTTCCAGAGCTTTGTCAAGCGATTTTAAATAAACGACTCCAACTCCTTCACTACGCACATAACCATTGGCACGCTCGTCGAAAGACTTACAATAGCCATCAGGGCTCAAGAAGTTTCCTTTGGACATCATCAAGGTAGATTCAGGATTGATGATGATGTTCACACCTCCAGCAAAAGCCGCATCTGCACTACCATCCCAAATACTATGACACGCCAGGTGAACAGCCACCAATGAACCCGAACAAGCCGTATCAATAGATACACTTGGACCTTTTAAATTATAAAAATAGGAAACACGGTTAGCGATAGCAGTTAATGAGCTACCCATAGGCGTATGTGGACTAATACCGTATCGGTTATCTTGCCCTACTTGCATGTCCCAATAATCATTGGTAAACGTGCTCATAAACACCGCCGTGTTGGTATTCTTCAATGCATCCAGCTTGTCACCTGCATCTTCCATTGACTCAAAAGTGGTCTGAAGCAATAGCCTTTGCTGAGGATCTATCCGCTCTGCCTCTTTTGGGAACACCTTGAAGAATTCATTATCAAAAAGATCTATACCTTCAACAAATCCACCCTTATTGTTTTTGATTTTACCCGCCTTATTTGGATTCGGGTCATAAAATTCTTCTACATCCCAGCGATCCTTCGGCACTTCAGTCACGCCGTTTACTCCCTTGGTCAGCTGGTTCCAAAACTGCTCAGGGCCATGCACCTGTCCAGGTGTATGGCAGCCGATGCCAACTATGGCAATCTCTGTCTTTTTCATAAATTTTGGTTCTTAATAAATTAATAGTCACTTCATCACACGTCTACTTATTTAAGATCCGTTACCGCTGGAATCTTATACATTCAAAATCATCAATACTATTAGCGAACCAATGATGATGTCATTAACATTACACATACCCCATATTCAACGAAACACACCAATCTCATGCGAGAAAAAGCTCGTTTAGAGGCATTATTAGGCAAATAAGCAATACACAAGCATACAAAATGCCATAGCTATTGCAAGCAATAAAAGTTAGGAGGAGATTATACGATCAAAGTCATGGATAGTACAACATAGCCTGATATAATTTTAAAGTGAGTATCCAAACTGATTATAACAATTAACGCCGTTAAATATTATTAATCACGAAAAAGTTATAAGAATGGTTCGGGATTTGCAAATTGGATTTGCCAAACATGACATAAATCAGCTATTATTTTTCAGCTAGGTGTCATTTTACAAAATAAATGAAATACAACATTCAAATAATTCAATATTTCACCAAAATAGTAGTCATTATTTCAACACATAGAACAGTTAAGTATTATTCTATTAAAATAATCGCCTGTTTAATGAAAAACCACACCAACTTAAACAAAAAGTTTGGAATACATAATGTTAGCAGAGCAATATTAAAAAGTTCAGCGAATATTTTGCGTAACTCAAAAGTTACATATAATATTGAGTAACTTTTAAATTACGTATTATGAAAAAGGAAATCCATCTAAACTGGTTTTACCCATATCCTACCGAAACTATCTGGAAATATTTAACTGATCCTGAACTTCTTAGACAATGGAGTTCTATTCACAAAACAACACCTTTTGAAGCTAGAGAAGGTTTTGAATGGACAGAGCAACAAAAGCCCAGAAGAGGTTGGGATGGAATTATGTATTTGAAAGTATTGGAAGTAGTTCCAAACCAGAAGCTTTCTTATTCACTTAAAGGTGGTCCAAAACCTGGCGAACTCAGCCTGGACACGATTGTTACTTATGAGTTGACCTCTGTGGACGGTGGCACCGAATTACATTTATCTCATACTGGATTTGAAGGATTCAAAGGTGCATTCACAGCTTTCATCATGGAAAAAGGCTGGATGAAGATCTTCAATAAACGATTTAGAAAATTCATTAATGAACAAATAGTCAATGTCTAGAACAACTTACGATAGCTTTCTTGCTATTGCCGACACCAGTAGACGAGAAATACTCATGATGCTGACCAAAGAAAAGAAGAGCATCAACACGATAGCAGACTCTTTTAACATCAGCAGACCTGCCATCTCCAAGCACATAAAGGTATTAGCAGACACAGGCTTCATCAACATCGAGAACAAAGGCAGAGAACGAGTATGCAGTCTTAACTCGAAGGGATTTGAAGAAATACAGAACTGGGTTAATTACTTCGAAGAGTTCTGGACCAAAGAATTGGGCAACCTAGAAATGTTACTTAAGAAAAATGAAGAAGGTTAATTCATCAAAGCATTAACCTTCAGCTTTATCATGAAATCCGTTACTTAACGACGCGCTCTTAAAACATACAAAATATCAGTAGGATCAACCCGATTTTTGTAATCTCCTCCTTCAGTCTTCGCCCAAAGTACCGTTTGATCTGTATCTATAATGAATACTGAAGGAACAGGTAAGTCCTTCGACTTATCCTCATAAAAAGTTTCAAAGTCATAGCCCAATCCCTTTAATGTATCAACTGCTTCATCAGAATACTTAAAAATCGTAGTATATTGTCTTGCTACATGATTTCCCGGATCACTCAAAATGGAGTATCGCAAATCATGTTTCTTTTGCATTAATAGAGATTTATCTAAACGCTGCGGAGAGACAGCCAACAAAGAAGCACCCAGAGCCTCTAAATCACCCAAAGTTCTTTGATAGAGATTCAACTGAAGGTTGCAATACGGGCACCATTCCCCACGATAAAACACCAAAACCACCTTACCATGTTTCAGCTGATCTTTTAATCGCACCCTATTTCCATGACCATCAGATAAGATAAAGTCTGGAGCCCGATCGCCTTCGTGTAATCGAAGTGGGTTAGGATATGATTGATTTAATTCTTGTTCGTACGTAGCAAAATCGTTTCTCGTTTTATCCGGCAACATGGTTTTCAATTGCTCCTTTAAATGATCTAAATTTTGTCGATAGTTAATGGTAGTTGTTTCCTGCATGATTAAGGTATAATTAAGGAGTTTCGCTATGATATCTCCATCTGGAGCTCATAAAAGCCCAATCATTAATCTGAGGTAAAAATTCCTGAAAGGTGAAATGACGCTATGAAATGTCTTTTGTGGAACATTTTAGGTTTTTAATGGCAACCTATTAAATATGAAACAATAAAAAAGGGCCCCTTCCGGCCCTTTTTAATCTCTCTGAGCAAATTCATTGCCTCCGCACATTCTCACCACTTTCGGTGTGAACGTTCCAAGCACATCTACCAGATCTACTTGTTGCTTCATCACTTGATGAATGTCCTTGTAGGCCTGAGGAGCTTCATCCAATCCAGACCCAATCACCGTCACACCAGCTTTCTTGAGATGCTTTCTCACTTCATCTCTGGATAGACTTTGCTTGGCTCTTGTTCTGGACATGACTCTACCTGCTCCATGCGATGCGGAATTGATGGAAGCTTGCTCCCCTTTTCCTCTCACAATAAAACCGGGTGCAGTCATGGATCCCGGAATAATTCCCAGCACGCCTTTTCCTGCAGGAGTTGCTCCTTTTCTATGAACAATGATTTCCTCACCATCAGCATCCTGCTCTTTCCAGGCAAAGTTGTGATGGTTCTCCACCAGCGCTAGAGGTTGTTCGCCCAAGGCTTTAGCCATTCGTTCATAGATCTGATGATGACAAGCAGATGCATAGTCCCCTGCCAGATTCATCGCAATCCAGTACTCCTGACCATCTTCGGTATCCAAATCCAACCAGGCCAAATGCTTCGCCTCCGATGGAAGTTTACACTTATCCATAGCCAGTTTGGTATAGTGTCGAGCGATGTTCGCACCTAAACCTCTGGAACCAGAATGTGACAATACAGCTAGGTATTTACCCTTTGGTAATTTCAAGTCATTCTCATCACTTAGAAGCTCCGCTACTCCAAACTCTACGAAGTGGTTTCCGCCACCAGATGAACCGATCTGAGAATACGCTCTATCCTTCAAGGATTTCAGAATATTGATCTCACCGAAAGACTTGTTCTCCAAGACTTCATGATCCATCGGTCTTCTGAAAGTCGCATTTCCAAATCGAGTGTTATCCTCCAGCATTTGCTTGAAGTCGGAGACTGCATCATATTGAAACAATGGAGGCAGATCATAAATGGTCATGCACATTCTACAACCAATATCCACTCCTACACCATAAGGAATCACCGCGTTTTTAGTTGCTAATACACCACCAATCGGCAGACCATATCCCTGATGCGCATCCGCCATTAACGCTCCAGAGTGTGTCACTGGCAATTTCATTGCCACTTCCATCTGATGAACCGCACCCTGTTCGATTCCTTCAGCACCATACGTCTGGTACGGAATTCTTGAGGCATTCAACTCCAGCATTTTGTTGTGTTCGGTTTTGATAATCAAACCTTTAGCAACAGGTCCAAGAGACTCATGCTTTTGGTAAAACGCCGGATTTTCCAACACTCTCTGCAATAGCTCTAGCTTATGCTTCTTACTTTTTCCTTTGAAATGAGCTTCCAACACCTTCATGGCCGTCCCGATCACTTTTCCTTCGGGGTAACCAAGTTGTCTCAGCTCTTTTCCTGTCAACTTTGTGGTTGCCATTTTTTAAATATTGTTTTGAATCGCTTCATGCGAATTCGTTTTACATCTTTTTTCAATTCTGCTGAGTCGTTATTGTCAGTAGACTCCATCAAAGCTTCTCTATAATATTTGATAGCTTCAGGAAATTTACCCTGACGTTCAGCAATCTTGCCCATGGTTCGCAGGATGTACTCCTGATCCAATTGAGCATTTTTTCGAGCTATTAATAGTTTGCTTTGCAAAAACGCATAACGTTTTTGAGTCAATAGCAACTCCATCAATCCATTCCATGCATATTCATAGTCCGGATCGAAATGGATCGCAAGCAAGTAGTGTCGCTCGGATAACCCATAGTTTTCCTGGTGATAATGATACATCCAGGCCAAAGTGCTGTGCAACTTCGGATAACCCGGTTCATCACATAGCGCCGAGTCAATCAAGCCTCGTGCTTTCACATACTCTCCTTCATAAATGGCATCTATGGCGATATCTATTAATTGCTCTATGGTTTGATCTACAATTTTCATTGGTTTTAGAATTAAGGAATGCCTTAAAGCCCTCTAAAGCTGTCATTCCGACGCAAGGAGGAATCTATCTTGAATCATGAGATTCACAATCCAATTAGTTAGATTTCTCGTTCCTCGAAATGACAATCAAAAATTCAAGGCATTCCATTATTTAGCTGGAGCGAAAATCTCTCTGAGTTGGTTGACCACATGTCCGTTTCCGGAAACAGTGATCTGACCAATTTTCTCAGCGATCTTTTCTACATACTCCATCTCTTTGAGTTTCCACAACATTTCATTGTCTTCCATCAATTTTGCAGTGTTGAGCAAGCTCCGAGTAGAAGCTGTTTCCTCCCGTCTCATGATCACATTGGCCTGCGCTTTTTTCTGCGCCACCAACACTTGATTCATGATTTCTTTCACCTCGCCTGGCAAGATGATATCTCGCACACCACAATCTTGCACCACAACTCCAAGATCCGCAGCTTTCGCCTGAATCTCTTTCATCACGAACGCTGAGATAGACTCCTTTCTTTCAAGGGTTTCATCCAGCGTGTAGGTTCCGATAAAGTCTCGAAGCGCCAGCTGCACCAACACATAGAGTTGTTTTTCATAGTCTTTGTTGTCAATGACAGCTTTTGTCACATTATTGACCTTGTATTGCACCATGAAGTTCACTCGAAGTGCGGCTTTATCTCCAGTCAGGATTTCCTGACCATTGATTTCCATTTGTCTACTTCTCAGATCCACTTTTACCACTTTTAATGGCGTACTGTTTTTCCAGAAGTAATAGACACCTGCACCTAGCTCCCGATCGAATTTACCGTCCACGAAAAGCATTCCCTTTTCGTAATCTTCTACTGTAAGAATTCGGACATACCGCGCTACTTCTACTTTTTCCAAAATAGCAATTGGCACATCTTCTTTAATATCGACAGAAGTCAAATCCAGGATCTGAAATCTGAAGGCAATCAATCCTTTCCAATATGCATATCGACCTGGGATCAAGACATGCTTGAAGTTTTCATTTTCATAAACCAGGCATAGCTCACCATCTTTTACATTGACAATGTCCAATAGTGATGCTAGCTCCTCATCCTTGAGCAACACATCCAGATTTACTGGCGCGTGAAATGGCTGAGCCATATTAAATTCACGAACAGTCTCCCATGGAGACAACCAGTAAACACCTGCTGTGATTACTCGCTGGTAATCACCTCCGCGAAACACTAGTCCCACGTAGCCTACGTTGATTTTTACTCGATTCAACATTTGTTTACACATTTAAATAATTAAACATGTGATTCCAGCTTTTTTACCCCGATCTTTCAGATCACCCTTAGCCAGGCGCCCCTAAATGGGAAAAGCTTGAATCAATTTGCTCTATTTAGGCCGGGCCGACGTTCGGTTGGGGTGAATCAAGTTGATTCAACACCAGACCCAGAAGAGCTATCACTATTGGCCAATAATATTTTTAATTGTCATCCCGCCAGCACAAGAAAGATCTCTCCTGCGCCTGCCAGTCGGCAGACAGGTCGAGATGACAAATCGTTTTCATTTAAAAGAAAATGATCTCAGCGGTCCATCTGAAAATTTGGCGGAGTATCAAATTGAGCAGATATTTCAATGGACAGTTCATTCATGCTTCTCTTCCCTGCTTTCAACCACACAGAAGCAAACCTGAAGTACCCAATGATCAACCCACGATATCCTTTACACTCAAAGCCATTTTCAGACTTTTCAGTAAGACTATGACGGTGAACCTTACCAAGGATCACTGCGATCATTTTCTATAGGCGCCTTTTGTAGAGTAGGCATCTCTTTTTTGAATGATGAATTTTAAGCTCATCTTCCACATCCAAATTGTGGTGCTCTACCAACTGAGCTACAGTATCCAACCTTACAGGCACGATAAAGATGGGATTCGAACCCACGACATTCACAGAGTTGTTGTTCTAACCAGACTGAACTATCCTAACTTTTACATCAGGAGAGGGAATCGAACCCTCGACCTACAACGTGATTGGAAACCCTCCAGCCAAAGCAGCATATCTCCACCTAATGGCGGACACTATGGTGCCTTACAGAAACACTCATCTGGTCTTTGTCCTTTCGGTTTTTCCAGTGGGAGTAGTAAGATTCGAACTTACTTCAAAATGATCCCTATGAATACAGCAATCATTTTCCGACATACCTTAGTGTAAGGATGTCATTCCGACATTAGGAGGAATCTTCCTTGAATTATGACCTCCACAATTCTTTTAAGAAAGATTTCTCGTTCCTCGAAATGACAGCTTTCCAAGATAACTGCACTCCCATTTAGATCGTCGCATGGATTTCACTATCACCACAATCCATGGACGACCTCTCGCTTCTATAAACAGAGCTTTTACAAACATCACTGAGCGAACGAAACTCAGCTTGTGGTTCCCACCCACTCTCTGAACTTAAGGAAGACACTCGTTCTGCCTCCTCCCAAGCGAATTGCAGCCGATGATAGATTCGAATCGCAGCGGCGAACCGTTACCACCCCCAGAGCCAAACCTACCCGGCAGGATTCTGGTATCCTAACCCTTAGACCAATCAACTTTAAAACAAAGAACCCCGACCCGCCAGTTGGCGAATCGGGGTTCTCAGTGCACATAACAGTATATGTTACACAAAGTATCCTTTCATTCGCAACTGCGATTTTCCATCATTTTCATCTCTGTCTGCACGTAATTCCGACTGGACATACTTCTCCCATCGACTTTCAGTCGCAAACAAAATATTATTCTGCACGATATGTATTTTCACCAAATCCATAAGCAACAAAAAACCCAGACTGGAAGGCCTGGGTTTCAATATCTTTAGTAATGATAAATCAACTTTCACCAGGCCAATATCCATCATAGCATACTAATAGCATCCCTTCCGGGTTACTATCTGCTTTTATATGTTGAATAAATTGACGCATTTGTTCTATTTTTAATTGTGATGCAATAATCGGAAAAGGATTTTTAAAAACCAAATATTATTTTGAATACTAACAAATATTCTTCTTTCGCTAACACACTCAAACAATACTTACTTCACTTCCAATAGACAATCATCAAGAGTATTTACCATGAAGATTGCATTAAGCAATGCAAATCAGGATCTTTACCATTCATGAAACCTACCGAAGTACTTTCTCAAATCACACCACTCTCAGCTGACTGCATGCAGGCGATAGATGAGCTCACTGAGCAGAAACACTATACCAAAGGAAGTATCATTCATCCTTCGGGTAAAGTATGTAAGCATCTGTACTTTATTGAATCGGGTTTACTAAGGTTTTTCTATCACGATCGGGACGCTAAAGATGTGACCTACCAGTTTTTTGGAGAAAACCTATTCACCAGTGTCATCAATAGCTATTACACCCAGACTCCAAGCCTCTACAATATCGAAGCAATGGAGGACTCATCGCTGTACGTACTTCGGTTTGCTGACTTTGAAGCATTACTTTCCAGATTTCCAGAATTGGACAAAGTGTACCATAGTGTTTTACGGGAATTTCTTCTCAGTGCGGAGCAGCGAATCATCTCACTGCAGTTTTACAGCGCAGAAGAACGCTACAGAAATCTTCTCGAAAATCAACCCTCCATCCTCCAACGTGTTTCACTGGGACACATCGCCTCTTACCTGGGCATCAATCAGGCAACTCTGAGCAGAGTGAGATCCAAAGTACGGCTTTAAATCAATTAAACCGCACTTTTTGACTTTTGTCAAAAACATTCTCGAAACGTAAACGGAACTTTGCGAGCAAGTTAAACAAGCAAAAACACATACGTTTCGCATGAACAATTCATTCTTTTCAACTACACTCCTTCTTAGTCTAATGACTTTGCTAGTAGCATGCAACAAACCCACAACTAAAGAAGAAACCCCAATCCCTGTAATAACTCAACAGGCCAAAGAATCGACCATTGAAAACTCCATCAACATTAGTGGCAATGTGATGGGACAGCAAACAGTTCAATTGGCTTTTATGGTAGCTGGACAAGTCAATCAGGTAACCCTGGAAGAAGGTCAATCCATTCAAAAAGGCAAACTATTGGCATCCTTAGATCCAACCAGTTACCAACTCGCCAGAAATATCGCGAAAGCTAAATATGATGAGATTCAGGATGAATACAACAGACTCTCAGCCATGCACAAATCTGGCAGTTTATCAGAAAGTGATTTCGTTAAAATCAGCAGCGGACTAGAACAGGCAAAGGCCAACTACCTACTGCAAGAAAAGAACCTGAAAGACACTCGTTTGCACGCACCTATCTCGGGCGTATTACTCAAACGAGGCGCCGAACCAGGTGAGATCATTGGTCAGGGAACAAGAATTTTTGGGCTTTCTGACATAGACACGGTGCAGGTGAATGCATCTGTACCAGAAGGTGAATTAAATAGCATACATCTTGGTGACACTTGTGTGGTAGAAATTCCTTCACTAGGTCAATCATGGAAAGGAAGCATAACACAAATTGGTGCCGCAGCAGAACCAACCACTCGGACATTCAACATCAAAATTGACTTACCTAACCCGGATCAAAAACTAAGACCAGGAATGGTTGCCGAAGTGAAGATCCTAGAAGCTACTACATCATCCAAAATCGCCATTCCAGCTTCAGCGATTTTAACCAACATGGACAATACCCACTATGTCTATGTAGCGGATAAAGAAAAAAAGAAAGCTTACAAACGCAAGGTGACCATTGGAGCCATCCAACAAAACAACATCAGCATACTATCTGGGCTCAACCCGAATGAATGGATTGTAACTGGTGGCCAGGAAAACCTACAAGATGCCAGCTCCATCAACATTTCAAAATAATCTGAGGCATGAATTTTATTAAAGCATCCTTGAAGTATCCACAGGTTACTGTGACGATACTGGTTATCACTTTTGCCATAGGTATCAACTCGCTACTGCACATGCCTAGACGAGAAGATCCTAAAATCACCATTCGTCAGGGCTTGGTTATCGCCTATTATCCTGGTGCCAACTCCGTGCAAGTGGAAGATCAGGTAACCAAAAAAGTGGAGCAATACCTTTTTCAATTTGAAGAAGTTCGAAAAGAAAAAACTTATTCCACCACACGTGATGGAGTGGTAGTAGTGAATGTAGAGCTAGAAGAAAACATCAAAAAACCGGATATTTTCTGGAATAAACTCAAACATGAATTGCTGCTTGCCAGACAAATGGATCTACCACAAGGAGTGATTGGACCTATTGTCAATACGGATTTTGGTGATACCAAAGCACTCGTTATCGGAATAGAATCTGAGAGCGGAAATTACGCTCAGCTGAAAAATCACATTGAAAAACTGGAAGACGAACTACGCACCATTGACGCTGTATCCAAAATAAAACGGATTGGAGAACAAAATCAGCAAGTGATCATTTCATCCAATTCTGAAAAACTAGCGCAATACGACATCCCACTAACACAGGTTATACAAGTACTACGTTCGCAAAATTCCATCAATGCTACCGGAAGTGTGAAAACGGGTCAGCTGGAAGTACCACTCTACACGAACGGTTATTACACCACAGAAGACGAGATCTCCAATCAAATCATAGGAACCTCCTCGGCTGGAGACGTGGTGAGAATCAGTGATGTTGCCGAAGTAAAGCGCGTGTATGAAGATCCGCGCACCAAAACATTCATCAATGGTCAAAATGCTATGATGCTGGCCATCGAAATGCATGCAGGTAACAACATTGTGGAATTCGGAGAAAATGTCCAGCATAAACTGGATGAATTCAAAGCGCAACTGCCAACTGGCTATTCGCTTAATACCATTATCAATCAACCACAGATTGTAGATGAGAACATCTCACACTTCTTTAAAGAGTTTTTCCTGGCTATCATTTCGGTGGTGATTGTAGTGATCTTACTCATGCCATTCCGTATTGCCGCAGTAGCAGCAACCGCCATCCCAATGACCGTGGCAGCCACTTTCGCTTTGCTTCACGCCTTTGGCATAGAGTTGCATCAGGTTTCTCTGGCAGCCCTTATTGTTGTTTTGGGGATGGTTGTGGATGACGCCATAGTGGTAGCGGACAACTATGTAGAGCTACTGGACAAAGGCGTGGAACGATGGACTGCCGCCTGGAGAAGTGCATTTGACTTGATTGTTCCAATCCTTACAGCCACAGCCACCATCATAGCAGCGTTTTTACCGATGATTATCCTAACAGGTTCCGTTGGTGAATTCATTTTCGCACTACCAATTACTGTTGCGATAGCACTTACAGCCTCCTTCATCGTTTCCATGATTTTGACTCCAATACTGTGTTATGCATTCATCAAAAAAGGACTGCACAATCCAGATCATCAGGAAACCAGGAAGCGTAAATCCGTCTTGGATCACATGCAGGACGCCTATGACCGATCATTGGGCTGGGCGATGAAGCATCCAAAGCTGACTTTGATTTCGTCTATACTGAGCATATTCCTGGCAGTAGGCTTGTACACCACTATCAAGCAAAAGTTCTTCCCAGCTGCAGAACGGAACCAATTTGTAGTGGAGCTCTGGATGCCAACCGGAACCCAACTGGACGAAACAGAAGAGGCAGTTATCAAACTTCAAAACCTGATTCAATCGGATGAGCGAGTTACGAATTACACTTCTTACATTGGGTCGAGTGCACCACGTTTTTACTACAATTTTGCTCCAGAGTTTCCCGTCAGCAACTATGGACAAATATTGATCAATACAACCACCGATGCTACTGCTGAAGAGCTAAGCACGGAGCTCAATGAGCAAATGAGTACTCTCCTCCCTCAAGCGAGAGTACAAGCCAAACTGATGCAACAAGGCTCCCCAACGAAATCTCCTGTTGAAATCAGAATCGTGGGGACTGAACTCAACACCCTTCGAAAAATCGGAGATGAAGTAAAAACCATTCTTCAAAAAGCACCTGGCAGTCGATTGGTGCATACTGACTTTGGTGAGAACATGTTTGGAGTAGCAATTCAACTGAACAATGAAGCTAGCCGTCTGGGCTTTACCACGGGAAGCATCGCCCAAACCATTTACACAGGTTTTAGTGGCGCACCTGTTACCACTATGTATGAAGGGTCAGATCCGGTAGACATTGTATTGAGACTGGAAGATGAGGAACGAGAAACTTTTACAGACCTACAAGACACCTACTTACCATCTCCGGCAACCGGAGCACCAGTACCGCTTCGTCAGGTAGCAAATCTGGAACCACAATGGCACATCGGCCGCATCATGCACCGAAATGGCCTGCGCACATTAACAGTTGGTAGTGAAACCACAGCGGAAGTATTGCCAGCACAACTGCTAAAAAGCATCCGTCCTGAACTCAACCAGATCGATTTACCTCATGGGTATCACCTGGAAATCGGTGGAGAGCATGAAAACAAAAAGGAGACTTTCAGTCAGATGGTAGTCGCACTAGCGATCAGTCTTTTACTAATCTTCCTGATCCTGCTACTTCAGTTCAAAAACCTGAAAGAATCCAGTATTGTGATGTTCTCTATCCCGCTGAGCTTGTTTGGTGCTTTGGCAGGCCTTCACCTTACAGGAAACAACTTTGGTTTTACTGCCTTTGTCGGGCTAATTAGTTTATCTGGGATAGTAGTAAGAAATGCCATCATCCTGGTGGATTACACCAATGAATTGATGGCCAAAGGTACGGATATGAAAACTGCAGCCATTGAAGCAGGTAAACGCCGATTGCGGCCGATTTTCCTAACAGCAAGTGCTGCAGCTATCGGAGTAATTCCGATGATTGTTTCCGGTTCACCCATGTGGAGTCCCTTGGCCAGCGTGATTGCTGTGGGCGTATTGTTCTCCATGTTCATGTCACTGATTGTGGTACCGGTTCTTTATGCCGTTTGGATGCGAGAAAAAGACAAACCAGCCTTTTTCAACAACTCAGCGTCTATCGCAAAAGCGTTGATTCCTTTGATTGCTGTGGGTCTTGCATTGGTTAGCCCTACTCCATCCTCTGCACAATCAACGCCCATCAGTTTGGAAATGGCTGTTGACTCGGCTCTAATCAACAATCATTTGTTAACCATCAAGGAACTGCAAATACAGGAACACCAGTCCATGGTGAGTGAAAGCAAAATCAAGTACTTCCCTACTGTCAATGTAATGGGTGGCTATTTATACATGCCCAACTTACCTTCATTGACGATCCCACAAGGAGCACTAGGTGCTTTGCCCATGCAGAGTGGAACCGTACTTCTTCCTCAAGCTGATCAAACGTATGAATTAGGCGAAAACAACTTTTTCACTGTTGGAGCAATGGCCTATCAACCCATTTCTCAACTCTCACGAATCAAAATTGGAGTAGACCTGGCCAAAACTGAAGTAAGCATTGCGGAACAAGAAAAGCATCAAGCTGTTCAGCAAATTCAGCTGGGAGTGGAAAAACTCTACTACGGTATTCTGATTGCCCAAAAACTAAAAGAGGAAGCTGAAACTAGACTTCAATTAGCTAAATCCCAATTTGGCGAAGCGGAAGACGCTGTAAATGCGGGTAAAATCATCGATGTGAACATTGCGGGTTTGATGGCGCAAATAGCCGATGAGCAACAGAAGGTTCTCAAAGCAACTACCTCACTAACCAACTATCAGGAAGAGCTCAAGCACCTTATGGGTTCACACCATTCGGACAGCCTGGAGATACAAGAAGTCTCTATGGAATTTATCCCAGAATCAGCTTCCGCAGAGGACTTTGTGCAGCAAGCGAAAACCAGCAATCACGAACTACAGATTGCCCAACTCACCAGCAGCAAAGCATTACTCGGCGTGAAAGCATCGCAAAATGCTTATGTCCCGGATCTGGGTTTGGTTGGTGGTTATTCCTATCAGGATGGTGTATCTCTTTTGCCTGACAACTTTGCCTTTGCAGGTATTTCTCTACAATGGAACCTGCAACATGTGTTTAGCAATAGTCAGACCCTGAAACAGCGAAAACTAAAACAGTATCAAGCGGCAGAAAATCTAAAAAACACGGAAGAAGAACTGGCTAACGAAGTGCGAGCTGCTTATCGTGAACTGAAACAGTCAGAGCAACTGATTATAGTTGCACAAAAGGTGGTTTACTACCGCAAGCAAGCTTATCAGTTAGAGCAAAACCGAAAGAAGAATGGACTCAGCACCACTCCTACACTAATGGAAGCTCAAGCGGATCTAACCAAAGCAGAAGCAGACTTGTACGCTGCACAGCTCAGTTACCGAATAGCGAAAACAAACCTGAACGTTCTTTCCGGACAAGCTTATTAACATAAAACATCCAGACCTGATCCTTATCAGATCTGGATACTTTTATTTTTTCTACTAACCTCTTTGAGCTAGCCTCGTATGTTTTAATGGTCTCTTAAAATCCACATACCATGCCTCACTTGATCATCGAATGTTCCGCCAATGTGGTAAGCCAGACTTCTACCCAGCAATTAATGAATACCGTTTATGCTGCAGCAGAGTCAACCAAGCTATTTACACCGGGGGACATCAAAGTACGGATTAGACCTTTCGAGACCTATCGTTTAGCAGAGGGACAAGATTCATTTCTCCATGTATTTGGCTACATCATGCAAGGCAGAACAGACGAACAGAAAAAACAACTTTCTGAAGTAGTAGTTACGGCATTGAACCAACTAATCCCTGACACGACCTTTATCTCCATGAATGTGATGGAATTTGAAAAAGCCAATTACTTCAACAAGGGGATGATTAATAGTTAACCAGTAAGATTCTCTCTTTAGCAATATCACTGAAAAACCAAACTCATTAATTACAACTTTAAACAGTCAGTTCTTTCAGTTGCACTTCAAAGTCAAACTGAAGATCTTCATGAAGAGACTTAATTACCTTTTTGGTAGACAATAGCTCACGATTGTACAAGTTCTTTAACTGGGTACTCTTCTTGAGATAACTGCCGGCATTCTTAAGCTCGTAGAGAAAATGCAAGATCAGCTCCGCCTGGGTATGCTTGTTTTTGGAATAGCGGATATACTTCTTCGTTTCCCTTAAAATTTTACGAACACTCTTCTTCACGAAGTAAATATTCGAAGTATTCATATCCATGAATCCTTCGGTAATCTCAGCTTTCACTCCAGAGATATAACTCGCTTCGTCCTGCGCTTCAAACAGCAGATAAGTCAGTAGTTCTTTGCTTTCTTTCTTGAACCTGGCTAGGGACAAACACAATTCTACGAGCTCTTCTTTCTCTTTATACTTTAGTTCGTCTTTAATCTGTTTGATCGTGGCTGTAATCATCTGGCAAAGGTAGATGATCGAGCTTAGACATCAGACTCATTACTTTTACATACATTCACGTGACACAACTCAACCAGAATGAAAACGCTCCTATTTACCTTCTTGTTAGTTCCTCTGCTTTCCTATGCTCAAGGAATAAGAACAGAAATATCCGACGAAGGGATTCTATTTACGGATAACGCAGACACTATCCTTTTCTATCAAACAGCTCCAAAGTCACTGAATGGAGAATACACCCGATCCAACTACATTCATCCACTCTATAACTTGCGAGGTGAAATATTAACCGAAGACTTCCCTGAAGATCATCCACATCATCGAGGCATTTTCTGGGCATGGCATCAACTTTACATCGGAGACAAAAGAATTGGTGATGGATGGGAAATCAAAGATTTCAGCTGGGAAGTTACCGATGTAGAAACAGTATTATCCCTCAATGAATCCCAAAGCATCAAAGTGCACGTGTTATGGAAATCCCCACTCTGGACGGATGAGAACGGCTCTCTAAAACCAATAGTTGAAGAAACAACTACAATAACCGTTCAACCAAAACAGGAAGACTACCGAGCCATTGATTTAGAAATCTCCCTTCTGGGCTTAGAACCCAATATGCGAATCGGTGGATCGGAAGATGCTAAGGGCTATGGCGGATTTTCTCCGAGAGTTAAACTCCCTGCAGATGTGGTCTTCACTGATCCCAATGGTATTGTCACTCCTCAAAACTTACCTGTAGAAGCTAATAGCTGGATGGATATTTATTCCGAAACTTTGGGAGGAATAACCATTTTTAGCCATCCACAAAATCCAGGCTATCCTAATCCATGGATTCTCAGATCAAAGAATAGTATGCAAAATGCTGTGTATCCACATCCCGGAGCAACACCTGTAAGTCTTTCAAATACTACACCCACAGTATTAAAATATCGATTATTGGTTCATGAGGGGCTAGAGGCTAATGTATTAAACGAGCTATTTAAGAGTTATTGTAAATAAGAATATCTACAACACAAAACCCAACCACGCTTGTATATAATGGAATGTCATTTAGCAGTAAACCACTGCCGTTCAGCTAATTAATTTTAGCGGTAACTAACTGTTTTATACCTTACTTTCACCTTTTTCCACCACAGCTCATTTATCGCGATAACATGTAGCTAGTCTGTTTTACTCAAACGCAAAAACTAGAGCTACTATGTTTAAACTTTATGCTAGAATGACCGGGGTCTGGAAAGTTTTCCTACTTGGACTTACTATGTCTTTTGGTCTACAAACCATTGCCCAGGTGGACACCGGCGGACCTAACACCACCGCGGACCACAACAAACAAATAGTTGGGTATATCACCAACTGGGACGCCTGGAAAGCAGCCAATGCCGGCTTACCAGCGCAAGGAGCATTGACTCACCTCAATATTGATTATTCGAAATACACCATTCTGAACTACTCATTCTTTGGTGTAGCACAAGATGGATCCCTACACAGCGGAGATCTACGCAACAAGAACATCTACCAACCTGGTGCCGTGCAGCAGCCTGGTGATATCTTTTTCACAGACATCTACAGTAGCTGGGACATGCACATTCTCTTCGGAGAGATTGACCCGATCCAATACATCAGCCAGGCTGCTGCAGACCGTGCTATCGCACAGGGCTTTGACGTACAAGTCAACGGCACCAGCTGGTCGCATCCAGACTGGGGACTGAGCGGTAACTTGCCTGTTCCTCTTCACAAGGAAGATGGTGCACCTGGCGTGCTCGAACTAGCTCACCAAAATGGCGTAAAAGTAATGGCCTCTATAGGCGGATGGAGTATGTGTAAGCACTTCCCAGAAATGGCCGCCGACCCTGCTAAACGAGCAACTTTCGTGGCAGACTGTCAAAAGCTGATCAACACAGGATTTGATGGTATAGACCTGGATTGGGAATACCCCGGCCCATACTCAGGCATGAACTTTACGGGCACCCAAGCTGATTTTGAGAACTTCAAAATCCTCGTGCAGGAAATCAGAGCGGCTATTGGCCCCGACAAATTAATCACTGCAGCATTCTCTGCAGACCCTGTAAAGCTGGCCGGATTCGATTGGGCAGCATTATCCAATACGATAGACTATTTCAACATGATGACGTATGACTTCAATGGCGGTTTTTCTGACATTGCAGGTCACAACGCACCAGTTTACTCCTATGACGGTGCAGAATCTCCTACTTTCAACTGGCAATCGACTTACAATGCACTGATGTCTTATGGCGTTCCTGCTGCCAAAATCAACTTCGGTATTCCATTTTATGGGAGAGGTGTGGTAACTGACGGCACTGCAGCCCTCAACGCTCCAACACTAAAAAGACAGGAAACAGTACAGCCTGACGGACCTATTTCCACAGCTTCTGACTTTACCAACTGGCCAAGAGACGTTTATGACGGCACACCTAACTATTACTACATCAAGCAACAAGCACTAGGCAGCGGTAGCGGCTGGACACGTCATTGGGACAACCAGGCACAAGTACCGTACCTGACTAAAGGCAACTTCTTCCTGAGCTACGATGATGTAAAGTCTATCGGTATTAAAGCGGACTATATTGTCAATAATAACCTTGGCGGAACGATCGTCTGGACGGTTTATGGAGACCTGGAAATCGGCGGTTCTGTGACCAATTTCGGCACCAAGCTCAAAAGATGGTCAGATGTTGATTCAGAACTCATCAACAAAGTCAATGAGCAATTTGCGGCTGGTGGCACTGGTGGCAATGTCAATCCTGTTACTTCTATCACCTCGCCAACTAATGGCGCCACTTATGAGGTAGGTGACAACATCACTATTTCAGCTTCCGCTAGTGATCCTGACGGCAGCATCGCATCAGTAGAGTTTTATGAAGGCTCCACCCTGCTCGGCACAGACACTTCTGCTCCTTACGAATACACTATTACCAATGCACAGGAAGGAAGTTTCGCACTGAAAACCAAAGCTACAGACAATGAAGGAGGCACAGCATTTTCGACTACAGTCAATGTAACCGTAGGTGACGTACCTAATCAGGTACCAACGGTGAGTGTTACCAGTCCTGCCAATGGCGCCACTTACTCAGAAGGCTCAGCAATAAACATTTCCGCAACGGCATCTGACAGTGATGGATCAGTAGCCGCTGTTGAGTTCTTTGCCAATGGCACAAGTATCGGCACGGTTACCAGCAGCCCATACTCGGTGAATTGGACACCAGCTATGACCGGCAGCTTCTCTCTGACAGCTATAGCTACTGATGATCAAGGAGCTACTTCCACTTCTACTGCAATCACGATTACAGTAGAAAGTCAAGGAGGCGGAAATTGCTCTTCCGTTTCTCAGTATGTAGAAAACGGTGGTTACGGTCCAGGCAGCGAAGTTTACAACGATGGATCAGTCTATACTTGTAAAGATTATCCATATTCCGGATGGTGTAATGGTGCTGCATGGGCATATGAGCCTGGTACTGGTGCTCACTGGCAAGATGCATGGACTCTAAGTGGTGAATGTGATGACACTGAGGAAAACGTAGCTCCAACTACTACCATTACCACTCCTTCGAATGGCGCATCATTTGCAGCAGGTGCGACTATTGCTATCACAGCGAGTGCATCTGACAGTGATGGCACGGTAGCTAAAGTAGCATTTTACCAAAACGGAACACTTCTAGGTGAAGACACCTCAGCTCCGTATGAGTTCAGCTGGACCACTGCAAGTGCGGGTACTTACAGCCTCACTGCGGTAGCAACAGACAATGACAATGCTAGCGGAACCTCTGCGGCAGTTTCCGTAACAGTAACTTCTACGAACGATAACCCTGCTCCTACCATAAGCATAACTGCACCAGGCGCTGGATCATCTTTCGATGAAGGATCAACGATTAGCGTCACTGCAAACGCAAATGACGATGAATCAGTCAGCAAAGTCGAGTTCTTTGTAAATGGATCGAAAGTAAGTGAAGACGATTCTGCACCTTATGCATACACCTGGTCTCCAACAGTTGGCAGCTACAGTCTAACTGCAGTGGCTACAGACAATGAAGGTGCGACTGGAAATTCCGCTATTGTTTCTGTCACAATCAATTCGGTAGGTGGATGCTCTTCTGATTTCAAAATAGTTGGTTATATGCCTTCATGGAGTGGTTCTGCCAATGCCATTCAATATGATAAGCTTACGCACATCATCTACGCTTTTATCCGACCTACTACTACCGGTGGATTAACAGCTGTAGAGCAACCAGCCAAGCTACAGTCTATCGTAACGCAAGCACATGCACAAGGAGTAAAAGTACTCATCGCTGTTGGTGGATGGTCTGATTTGAACAATGCAGACTTTGAAGCAATGTCAAACAATGCAACTGGTCGTCAGAACTTTGCTAGCAACCTCCTCAGCTTATGTAATCAATACAATCTGGATGGTGTAGATATCGATTGGGAATACCCAAGAGAAGGTAACACTCCACAAGATTACCTGGCGATGATGCAAGTGTTGAATACCACAATGCATGCTAACGGAAAACTATTAACTGCAGCAGTTGCAGCGCAAGGATATTATGCTGACGGTATTTTGGATGGTGTGTTCCCAATCGTGGACTTCCTGAACCTGATGGCTTATGATGGTGGTAGCGGAGCTACACACTCTCCTTACAGCTATGCCACTTCTACTTTAAACTACTGGTTAGGACGTGGTTTACCACAATCGAAAGCAGTATTGGGTGTACCATTCTATGCCAGACCATCCTGGAAATCCTTCGCAACATTGGTGAGCGAAGGAGCTGATCCATATGCAGACACTTACAATGGCGACTACTACAACGGAATCACCACTATTCAGCAGAAAACAGCATTGGCCGAAAGTCAGGCGTCTGGTATCATGATCTGGGAGATTTCTCAAGACATTACCAACAACAACTCTCTGTCTTTGCTTAATGCTATCTATCAGGCTGCTCCAGACAACTGCGGTGGCGGAGGTAACCCGAGCGTGTATATCATCAGTCCATCCAATGGCAGCTCTGTGGCTACAGGCACTGCACTAACGCTAACTGCCAACGCTTCAGACGATGGCAGCATCACTAGTGTGGTTTTTGACGTGAATGGACAAACCATTAACGCTTCTGGATCAGATGGAACTTATACTGCTTCATGGACTCCAACAAGCGATGGCAGCTACACCATCACGGTTACAGCTACTGACAATGAAGGCAATACTGATAGTGAGCAAGTGACGATCACTGCAGGATCTTCAGTATGTAATGCATCAACTTGGAGCGCTAGCGCTGTATACCTAAAAGATGACGAAGTAGAGCAAAACGGCACACTGTATCGTGCAAAATGGTGGACGCAAAACGAAAGTCCCGATACGCACTCAGCATCTTGGGATGTGTGGGCCAACCTGGGAACATGTGGCGCAGGAGCCAGACTGGGAACTTCTGCAAGAGAAACTCCTCAGTTAAACATCACTTCTTATCCGAACCCATTCAGCGATTCATTCACGCTTGATTTTAAGCTGGAAAACAGCAATGTTGTGAATCTGACCATCTACAATGCGGCAGGAAAAGAAGTGTTCCATCAGGAAATTGGAACGATTGGCAAGGGAACTCACCACCACTCGATCAACGCTACTGGATTCCCGGAAGGGGTGTATTTCTGTAAAATCCAGATCGGAAGCGACACTCAAACCATTAAGATGGTGAAACAATAAAAACTTGGAAATGGATGGGTGACATCAAAAGTCTCATAAGCTTTTGAGTCACCTTTCCTTTCTACATCGCCATTCACTTCAAACAAACCTCAGATTATGAAAACTCTTTACTCATTTGACAGGAAGGCAAATATCCTATTGATACTGCTTTCCTTTTTGATTACCCAATTGGTGCAAGCCCAGGTAGACTGCTCCAGCTTACCGGTTTGGACTTCCTCTGGCGTCTACACAGGAGACACAAGGGTGCAATACAACAATGTGGCTTATGAAGCCAACTGGTGGACACAAAATGAAAACCCAGCCAGCAACTCCGGTCAATGGCAAGTATGGACCAGCCTCGGAACGTGTGGTACAGGTGGTGGCAATAGCGCTCCAACCGTAAGCATCAACACTACTGGCACTTCCTTTACCGAAGGAGAAAACATTACTATTTCCGCATCGGCATCTGACTCAGATGGCACTGTTGCTAGTGTTTCTTTCTATCAAAATGGTAGCCTACTAGGCACAGATAGCAGCAGCCCATTCAGCTATAGCTGGACCAATGTTGCTGCGGGGAATTACTCGCTGACAGCTACTGCTACTGACAATGATGGCGCTTCTACCACCTCTTCGACCCTTGCCATCACCGTACAGTCAGACAACACCGGTGGCGGTGGAGACTGTGAAGGAACAGCCTCCTATGTGGAAAATGGTGGTTATTCGCCAGGTAGTGAGGTTAGCAATAACGGAAACATCTACCAATGTAGAGACTATCCTAACTCAGGATGGTGTAATGGCTCTGCATGGGCTTACGAGCCTGGCACTGGAGCACACTGGCAAGATGCCTGGACACTTGTCAGCGAATGTGGTGGTGGAACAGGAGGAGACAATCTAGCTCCAGACGTCAGCATCACCAGTCCGTCTAACGGGGCTTCAGTTACTCCAGGTAGCACGGTAAATATTGAGGCAAGTGCCTCTGACAGTGATGGAAGCGTGACCAAAGTGGCCTTTTATCAGAATGGAAACTTACTTGGTGAAGACACATCAGCTCCATACACCTACTCATGGACCAGCGTAGCTATAGGCAGCTATGCGATCACAGCAATTGCTACCGACAATGAAAGCGCTACCACTACTTCCAGTCAGGTATACATCAATGTTTCTGATGGAGGTAATCCAAACACTGCCCTCCCAGACAGAGTAATGGTGGGTTACTGGCACAACTTTGACAATGGGTCTGGCGTGGTAAAACTACGTGACGTTTCGGACAAATGGGATGTGATCAACATTGCCTTCGCAGAACCAACCACCCAGGGCGGAGCTAGCATGACCTTTACTCCTGACAATGCAATTTATTCCTCCACTCAGGAGTTCAAAAACGATGTAGCTTACCTAAAAAGCCAGGGCAAAAAGGTATTGATCTCTATAGGTGGTGCTAATGGAACCATCCATATCGAAAATGCTGCAAATGCTCAAAGCTTTAGCTCTACCATGATCAATATCATTAATGAATATGGTTTTGATGGATTAGATATAGATCTGGAAGGAAGCTCACTTTCTCTTGGTGCTGGTGATACAGACTTTAGATTCCCAGCTTCTCCTAGAGTGGTTTATTTCATTCAGGGAATGGAAACAATACTCAACAACTATGGATCTGACTTTGTACTGACAGCTGCTCCAGAAACTGCTTATGTGCAGGGAGGTTACAGCACTTATGGAGGCATCTTCGGTGCTTACTTGCCAGTATTGTATGCATTAAAAGATCGTATGGCGCTTATCCATGTACAGCACTACAACACCGGATGCATGCTTGGACTAGACAATCAGTGTTACTCACAAGGAACTGCGGACTTCCAGGTAGCAATGGGCGAAATGCTCTTGCAAGGATTCTCAGTAGCTGGTAATCCGACAGCCTTCCCTCCTTTCAGAGAAGATCAGCTAGCTATAGGCTTACCTGCATCGCCATCTGCTGCTGGCGGTGGATACACCAACCCAAATACCGTGAAGCAAGCGTTGGATTACCTAATAAAAGGCATTTCCTATGGAGGCAATTATACTTTGATCAATTCTGGAGGGTACTCAGGCTTCAGAGGCATGATGACCTGGTCCATCAACTGGGACATAAACTTCGGATATGAGTTTTCGAATAACTACCGAGCTTACCTGGATGCTCTTCCATCATCAAGATGGACATTGGGAACGACCCAGAAAGATTTAGGTCTTCATGACGGCTTAACCATTGGACCAAATCCATTTGTCAATCAGGTAAAACTTACACTAACTGTTTCTGAAGAGCGAGAAATCTATCTTGGATTGTACAACCAGTTAGGACAAGAAATCAAGGTTCTTCGAAAAGGTATTACAGCGAAAGGCATTCATGAGTCTATGTTCAATACCAGCGAACTGAATACCGGCATGTATTTCATTCGAATGATAGATGGCGAAAAAAGTGAGACTTTCAAACTACTTAAGGAATAACTGACTCAAAATCAATTGAATTTGCCCCAGTGGTCGTACACCTAAAGGCTGTTCAATTGATTCTTTGTTAAAAGTTAACCTAATTCAACCCGACTGAAAGGGTAAAAAAACACACCCGCTACCATGGTAGTAAAGGTTACACTACCTCAGATATAGAAGTTTGTTCCAAAGAAATCAAAGTGGAAAAAGGTATTTCGGCGGAGCCAGGTAGCGGGTGTTATTTTGAATTCAAGCACTATGCACTCAACAATGTTCAGATTTGAAAAACAGACAAATGAGCAGTTCTTCCCTACAATAAACAATCTCTATATTATAACTACTTCAACCCTCGCTCTAACGGATTTGCAATCCGTAAGTCTAGAGACATGGAATTTACAATTCCCTGGAAACTAACAGATTACAATTCAGTTTCACTTCACTTCGTGATTCCAAATCCCGAAGAACTATGGGTTTTCAAACGCACTAGAACAGATCTATGATATCATCTTACCAACTCATCAACAATCTTTTGGCTCAGCCTCGCCACATCAGCATTACCTGATTTTAGGGCTAGTTCCTTGGCTCGTCTGGCTGCTTCAATAGCCTCATCATTTCTATTCAAGTCTTTTAAATTCAACGCCTCTCTATATACCTGAAAAAACAAGGCCGACTCACTCTGCGTTACTTTTTGGATGTAGCTCAAAGCAAGCGGCAAATCCGTCTGTGTTTCGTGCAAATAAAGAGCTGCTTGAAAATAATTGAAGTCAGAAGGTCCCTGGAGCACCTTTTGGATATTGGCCATAATTGCCTCATGTTCGTCTATTTTGACAGGCACTTCCACTTTATAATTGCCCCACTGCAATACCAAATTGCTACTATTTAAATCCATTGATTCGAAATGAAGGGAGAAGGTTTCTAAATAGTAATCTATATGCTGAGAGGGTACGGTAATTTCTAAAATAGGCTTCCTTTCCAAAAATGCGGTATGAAAAAGCTTCTCATAAGCGTAAAAATGAAAAGTCCAGGTAGACTCTGAGGGAGTAGTCAGCAAAGCATAGCTACCTTTCAGCAGCACCTGCCCTCCTATCTCTATATCACCGGATATCTCGAGTTTGGTGGTAGCATTGGCACCCGTTCGCCATTTCTCACCTAATATCAGAACACCATCTTTTCCAAACAGATCACGCCCTCTCAAGCTTGGTCTGGAATAGGACAAAGTGGCTGTGGTCAAGCCTATTTTTTGCGAGATTTCCACCGCAGGACTTAAATCGGGTAGTTTAATTTGAGCATAACTTACCCATCCGATGCAAAGCATCAGTACATTTAAAGTAATTTTTAACATGATTTATGTGATTAATTGATAATTCTAAGTGACTGTTTGCTTTTTGAGGTATTCGGATGGCGGACACCCCATGATTTCCTTAAACGATTTATTGAAGGTAGATTTTGAATTGAATCCGGCATCCTGAGCAAGCCCCACTAGCGTTTTCTGTGCGCCCGTAGGTGATTTGGCCAATCTAATAAACTCATGAATCCGATGATAATTGACATAATCGAAAAAGTTCATTCCTATCCGTTCGTTGAGTAGTCTTGAGAGTTCGGGAGCATTAATACTCAACAGCTCTGCCAGATCCGACTTGAGCAACCTGGCATTTAAGTAAGGCTTTTTCTGCTCCATGATTTGCTCCAACTCCAATTTCAACTTATCCAGATCATCTTTTGAAAACTGAGATTGCGCATACTTCACCTTGTTGGATATGGGTAGCAATTGGAAAACACCCGGCGCAACCATTTGGTAATAGGCTATAAAAAGCATGATCAAAGCAACAGCCAGCCAAATAAATTCCCTGGATATGATTTCGATCTGAGAACGATGACCAAAGCTGATGAGATATACCGTCAGCCACGTCAACAAGCAACCACCGATAGCAATCAGAAAATTTCGTACAAAACCTAAATTCAACACATAACTCACTTCTGACTGTAGCGAGTTCTTTAGCTCTTTGAATTTGAGCACGCTAAATACAAAATAGATGATATTAACAGTCAACCCAAAGCCAACCAAAATATGAACCACGCGAAATAACTCTCCACTTAGGACACGTGCCTGAATGACCTCCTGTGGCGGAAGGATATAGTAAAAAGTAACCACCAAACTATAAACCACTCCAGGCACATAATGAAGCAGCACCGATTTGGAAAAGCGTTTGTCTGATAAAGTGGACTCTACGAACAGGTATACTGTAGGTCCAAAGAGTAAAATAGAAAACTCAGATATCCCTTTCAACTGTCTCTGCCAGCCCCAGGAATGGAGACCTATTTTGGCAACTAAACCCAACATAAGTATCGCAACCAAAACCAATACATAGCCATTTATAACTTGCCGTTTGCTATAGGACACACCATAAATAACTAACAGAAACAACCCCTGAAAAAAGGCAAAATAGAGTAGATGATCAATCATTGAAGAGGCCATTGACTATTCTAATATAAATTCATTGATGTGCTGAATAATATCTAGCTCAAGTTGCTTCATCTTGACCTGAAAAGCATCAAAAGCATTTTTATTTTCCCAAGAAGATATGACAAAATATTCAGGATCGTACTGGTAGCCAAAGGGAGATTTCCCTTCACTGAGCTCAATTAGTATTTGACCACCAGAGCTACTGATTTCTGCCAACCATTTTTCATAAAAGTCGCTTGATAGCTCACCTGCTTCCAACCAAAAAGCAGTAGCCACTTGAAACTGATCCCGGTGAATTTCAAAAGAAATATCTTCCTCCATTTCATAATACCTTAACCCAAAGTAAGACCAGATTTTTCTTCTTCGCTCGTGGAAATCTTCTACTTCATTTAGGATATGATCTAAAAAAGCCTCTCTAGTCGCCATATTGTCCCATTTCGCCAGAATTAGCTTTTCAGGACCATGATTACCCTGAGTGTATTTGGTGATGTTATACCATCCCGGCAAAGGCTGGTATGACATCCTTCTGGCCACAGGTGAAGCAGTTTCGAAATAAGACTTTACATCAGTTTCTGTATTTGGATATCGACTCAGCAACAAAATATCAAATACCTCCCCCTTTTTGAGCGTGATGGTATCTACCTTTTCTTGAGCTATCGCCTGACTCATCACATAACTAAGGAGTGTGATCGAAAGCATAATTTGCTGAATCTTTTTCATCATTTTATCATCGAAAGTTTGGTGTTCTTAATCGCCACAAACCTGCTCTGAAAACTCTAAATATTCGAATTATTGAGGTCCGAATGGATCCGAATACCGTATTCGGACTCCTTATGAACACAAAGTTGAGATGCATTGACCTAAGTTCGTTTCTCCTGGTCATGATTCCGTCAGGGCACAAATCCGAGGATTGAACGAGTAGAATTAAATCTTATGTCCATCATCTGCATAACACTATGTATAGTGGGTACACTTCCTACCTCCAAGCAGGTGTTGTGAGGATTTGACAGTTTATTTACCTTTCTGCTCTTAAAGAGGTTATAACCAAACCTCTCTATCCAATGTAGGATTAGCGTTTATTGATTGTTTCAAAAATAATATCACACCTTGAATAAAAAGAGCGTGCTAAAGACAACCCTTCACTACTTAGGTGAAGTATTAGTTGTAACCATAGGGATTTTTATCGCCTTTCAATTAAATAATTATTCAGAAAACCAAAAGTTAAAGAGCAGAGAAGAGAATGCCTTGAAAAGAATTGCTTCGGATCTGGAAACAGAAAAAGCCTGGCTCCAAAAGGTTCATCGCAATTACACCAGAAGTAAAGAAAAGTTAGAGAGCATTCTTAATGAAAACGACAGAGAAAACTTAGACTCTTTGTATTATCATTTGGCAAAAGAATATGTGCACTTCAATTACAATGTAGAATATTCTACCCTCAAATTCAGCGGCAATTTGTATCTGATCACCAACGACTCCATAAGATCAAGCCTTGTGAAGCATTATGAATTAAACTATGCTTATTCTGAAGAGGTTGCAGAAAGGCACAAGGCATTTGTGGAGACCTACATTTTGGGCTATTTGTCCGATGAACTTTCGTTAAATGCTACTTACCTATATGACCCTTTGGAAGTAGAAAAGAAACTAAAGAATGAGGAACTCCAAAGTAAAATGAGAAGTCAATCCAAATGGTATGGCATGGTGCTTACCGCCGTAAAACTCAAATTTATCAACGATCTTCTTGACCTTATCGACCATGAGATCCAATCAAAAACGAGCGATTCTTAACATGTTCGATGCATGAGAACTCTTACATAGGCTTTAATGCTCCTCCTCCAAACCAACTTTAGATGACCAATACCGTTCAGAGAGGTGGACCTAAAACAAATCTTCGCTCCTATATGAACGAAAACATTAAAATTCTCAACACAGAAGTCCTTTCTGACAATTGGTACACCCTCAACAAAGTCACTTTCGAGCACCGAGATCAGCAAGGCAACTGGACCCAACAGACCCGAGAAGCCTATGATAGAGGAAATGGCGCCACCATCCTTTTGTACAACAGTTCTACCAAGAAAGTCATCTTGACCAGACAGTTTCGTCTCCCCACTTATGTGAATGGAAACGATGATGGCATGTTGATCGAAGCGTGTGCCGGTCTACTGGATAAAGACAATGCCGAAGATTGCATCCGAAAAGAAACGGAGGAAGAAACAGGCTATAAGGTATCCAATGTCAAAAAGATTTTTGAATCGTATATGTCCCCGGGATCGGTTACTGAAATACTGTACTTCTTCGTGGCTGAATACACCAAAGACATGAAAGTAAGTGATGGCGGTGGACTGGATGAAGAAAATGAGCATATCGAAGTATTGGAACTGGACTTTGAAGAAGCATACAACATGATTGCTAGCGGAGAGATCAAGGATGGCAAGACCATCATGCTGCTGCAATATGCGAAGTTGAATGGGTTGATATCTTCTTAAATCTCGTCCCCTTAACTCTTCAACTATTTTAATGCTATTCCCTAATTTACATGCATGAAGTGGAGAGCAATCATTGCAGTAGTTACGGTATTCATTAGCATTACCTTATCAGGACAAAATCAACCAAAATACGCCACACAAGATGGCACCTGGTGTTGGTTTTCCGATCCGCGGGCTATCAAGGTAGATGAATCGATCATTACCGGTTGGGTAAAAGCAGATGGCACTATAGAATCTGCCAGGATCAATCTGCAGACCGATTCCATTTCCTTCAGCGAACTCTACTACAAGCTGGAAGCAGATGACCATGACAATCCAGCATTTGTCCTGGCAGGAAATGGAGACATACTGTCCATGTACACACGCCATAGCCGCAAGGATTTGTTCATCAATCGACTGGATGCTACCAGCCATTTCACCTTTTCTGGTGCACAATTGATCCATCCCTGGAGTGATGATGAGTTGGCTCGATTCCCGCGCATGACCATGACGTATGCCAATCCATTTCATCTGGAAAAGGAAAATAATCGGATCTATTGTTTCGGACGGTGGACAGGCTTCAAGCCCAACATGATGTGGTCTGATGACCATGGACAGACCTGGTCTGAGAGCAAGGTTTTCATCACCAACTATCCCTTTGACAGCAACAACCGGCCCTATGTGAAGTATTTCTCTGATGGACAATCCAAAATTCATATTGTCTTTACGGACGGACACCCACGCGACGAACCGACCAACTCGGTATATTATGTATACTATGAAAACGGTGCATTCTACAAGGCCAATGACGAGCAAATCGCTACGATAGAAACGCTACCCTTTGAACCCAAAGACGCCTCTGTGGTTTTCACTTCCAATGAAAAAGAAGGGCGTGCATGGATAGCAGATATTGGTCAGGACAAACAAGGAAATCCCGTACTGCTGTACACCAAAAGCCCAACGGAGCAAAACCATGAATACTGGTACGCTTCATATTCCGATAAGGGCTGGAACAGCTCCAAACTATGCGACTCTGGCAAGTGGTTTCCACAAACACCAGAAGGACAAAATGAGCGCGAGCCACACTACTTTGGCGGCATGACCATTCATCCGGACAACAGCAATGTGGTCTACCTATCCAGACAAATCAACGGCGTTTTCGAAATAGAGCGATGGGAAACTGCCAACAATGGCAAAACGTGGCAGCAGGAACCAATTACCCAAAATTCTGAATTGGACAATGTGCGTCCATATGTACCGAGAGGGCTTGAAGCATCAGATCAGGAGGTAGTCTTATGGATGGAAAATCAAAAATACATTCACTACACAGACTATAAGACTTCTATTAAGTATTGGGTGAGGTAATAAGAACCAAACATCCCTCCAACAACCTGACTAAAACGCTAGAAAGCACCATTAATCCGGTTGCGTCAACCTTTCTTTGACCAGGAAGTATACTGTAATCACAGTCTAACCAATTTCCTGATGTTGAGATATAGTTTCTGTCTGGCCTTGATCCTGATCGTTGCACAATCAAGTAACGCTCAGGAATCATATTCCGGTACCATTCTTTTCAAAATCACGCATCCGGAAAGCACTAACACCTCTTACCTGTTCGGTACACATCATGCGTTTGGAAAGGTATTTTTCGACTCCTTGGCAAATACCACAGAAGCTCTGAAGTCTTGTAATCTGGTCTTGAAGGAAAACCTCAACATTCCCGGTGAAACGGCTGACGACATCATCCAAGCGAGAAGTAAGGAAACCAACTGGAAGTCATTCCTCCAAAAGGACGATCTGCTCTACCTACGGCAACTGTTGGCGAACAGTAGTGCCTTCCAAAAAATGACCCCAGCAGAGCTTCATGCTTTTCTGATTCGCCGATACAATCAGACTGTTTGCTTGCAGCGAGATGAGGAAGACAACTCCACTTCTCTGGATGATTACATTGGTCGTTTGGCTGAGAGCTGGGATACGCCATTACTCGGTCTGGAGACCACTGCCGATCAACTGCAATACATCAATGAAGACATTGCAGGCATGCCAGCCAAGGTTCACAAGAAACGACTACACACCACCATCAACCTTTTACAAGCCCAGGACAACTCCAGCTGCAGTAGCATCGACTGGTACAGCGCCATGAACTTTGACTATCAGCTTCAGTCTCCATGTGCGAATACCTTAATGTTCATCGACAGAAACAACCAATGGATGAAAAAGCTGGAAAACAAACTCCAAACGAACAACTGCTTCATTGCTGTAGGTCTGAGTCACCTGATGTACGATTGTGGCTTGATCAATCAGATTAGGGAGCTGGGATATGAGGTAAGTCCTGTAGCGGTGAGGTAATAATCGCGGCATTGGTTTGTCTCCTCATAAACCTAAAAAGCATATAGATCGAGAAAAGAAAAAAGGGTATTTTTCTCCAATATTTTAAATAACGTGACCTGGTGTCAGGTATACGGTTGTTGTACTACACTTTGCAAATTCAAACCGATTATTGTTATGACTAGAGAAGAAGCTCAACCAGCATGGGAGGCAATTGTTAACAAGGGGTTTTCGAACTACCAATCTTTATCCCGTGACGAGCGAATCTGGTTCAACTTAGAACCTCTAACAACTGATGGAATAACTGATCACTATATCAATTATGGAGCGGAGCACAACAAGGACACAATTAGGGATTTGGAATATCTGGGATGTTCTGACATTGCTAAACTCTTGAAGCGAGTGAACAAACACTTCTTTTGGGGCAAACCTTCCAAGGATATTGATAAGAGGAACGTTCAGATGATGAAAATAAATGATAAGCATCCCAACTTCTTTGACGACATAGACGACACTTACTGGGATTTGAATAATAAATTAGAAAACGCCTTACTCGAACATATTAATAAAACTGGAATTGGAGAATCCCCAAACACATCCAGCATATAAACTTTAAGTGAAAAATGGTATTTTTCTTCAATATTTTAAATAACGTGACTAGGTGTCATGTGTATAGTTGTCATCTGTCATGAGCATTTTTCAAAAGTTATTCGGAACGTCAAAGCCAAGAATGTCAAAAGTAGAATATTGGCATAAGTGGAGATTTTTCGAACTTCTGGATTTGTTGCATCAAGCTGAAAAACTCTTAGAAAATTACAAAGGTGGATACTCCGGAGAATTTTTATCCGCTGAAGAATTTCACGGATCTTTACTAGAGGAGATAGACAATATTGAATTCGGCAATCAACATGATCTTACGAACATTGCTATTTGGTTCGCACCAACTCAACAATGGGATGATTTTGTAGGAGAAGAAGGCCTTGAACTTGGTAACAAGATTTATGATATTGCCAACCAATGGTATAAAAGCGAAAAAGGATATTCCTAAACATCAATTGCAACCCATTAAGTAACATTCTGCCTTGAAAGAAACATCATTTGGATATGAGCAAGCGCTTGAAAAGATCAAGGGAATCGGCCAAAAACCAATTGTAATTGAAATCCAATGGGATGGAGATACACAAGGTTGGTTTATAATGATGTTTCTTATAACAGAATCTGGATTTTGGAAATTCAAAAGAACACATGTTCATCATTTGGGAAATATCAGTAGTGGTCATGGCGATTTAAGGTTATTTAATGGTCAGGTTCCTCCATGGCCTGAAGCAAAACAGGCAATGAATATTGCTGAAGAACTTAAAAAAGAATTGGAATTGGAAATTTACTTTCCTTCACCAAACGAACCCGATGATGATTGCCCGAGATGGTGGGAACAAGATAAAGCCATCCATTGTGCAGATTGCAACAAGCTAATTATACCTACTACCAGCCCATATCTATCAAAAGAAGTATGTTACAACTGTCATCTAAAAAGAAAACGCAAGAACAGGGAAGACATTCACTAAAAAAGCAAGATGGGAAATTACCACCCACACTCCCATTTTCCCCCTCCAAAATCCCAAAAACGCCCAAAACTGGAGTTTTGGACTCATCGCAGTTCCGCATAAGCCCACTTCTGCAGTTTTGGACCTATTTCAAGTCCGCAGAGGCAAAAGTCCAGAGTTTTGGACTTATTTCAGATTCGCAGAGCCCCAAATCTGGAGTTTTGGAGCTATTTCACCTTGGGATATGCCCATTACTACAGATATAGACCTATTTCCATACAAAGTAGCCTCAAAACTGGAGTTTTGAGGCTAAAAAGCATGAAAGCCATGGCTAGAGTCGCCACGAGCCTTTTGCGCTCGATTTGTGAGACCAATAGCTGAGGCACGTGGCTAAAAAGTGAAAACTATTTGTAAGCCTCCATCAAGGTGATCAACTCCTTGTAGGCTTTGATCAGCGACTCACTTCCGCTGATTTGCACATGGGCAAACAGCATGGTGAAGAGGTTATTGACCGCATCCACCAGGGCTGGAGCCGCATTGGTAGCCGCCACCGTCTCTCCCGAGGCAGTGAGATCCTTGATGTAAGCCTCAGATGTCGACTTAAACGCATCATTAGCAGCCTTGATCGGTGCCAGCCATCTAGACAATGCCGGTAGAGACTTTAGATTCAAAGCTTCCAGCTCTTTCAGCATGTTATCCGTCTGAGCAGTCTGTTCGTCATAGCTCAGTTTGCTCAACCCAAAACCATATTCACTGGTGATCTTCACCACCTGATCCAGTAGCTGCTGCACAGCTCCAGCATGTGGAAACTGCTGCTCTGATTCCACACCTTTAAAGAAACCTGAATTGAGTACATCCCGGGTGCGGTCCAGGACAGGCTTGTTTGATGAAGCGGCAGACCGAGTCATCCCATCCTTGAACGCTTCAAAATGCGACTCTACTGCAGCAACCTGTGCACTTACTTCGGCCAGATCTTTGGTGGTTTGTAATACTCCTTCGGTGAATGATTGTAGCTGCGCCCAACGCAGCTTAGGTACTTTAATCATTTGCATGGCAATAAATGTTTAATGATTGAAAAAAAATTAAACGTAGAAGATAACGCATTCGTCTAAAAAATCCATGCTTCCCGCGTAACGTGTTGACTGGTAGTGGGGAAAAGGGTATTTTGAGGGATTGTTTGATCAAGACCAAAATGGATTAGATTGGTCATGATATAATAAAACAACATGACCGATCATGTTATAACTATGTTGAATGCCACATAGACTTCAACAATGAATATAAGAGATACTTCACAAATCGTTAAGCAAGCATATCCTAACATGAAGCTTAATGTAGAATTCGACTTTGGAAAAGACAAAGGAAGGGTAACTGGGATTAAAGAGACCAAAGAAGCAATTAGGATTCTGCATAATAATGAGTTATTCCCAGAACAGGTTAAAACCCTATGGAGCAACTTTTTTGTTCGTCAGACTGCTGATGTAACTGAAATAAATAGTGATGAGAGAAGAATGCTTGACACTAATTATGGGTATTTGAAGATTGCAATTGATGCCCCCTTCTAGTCCGCGTTTGTAACGCGGACTCACTAAAAAATCAAGTTTGCAACTTGAACATATGCAAACCCCGCTCATTCGGATTTGTAATCCGAATGTAAAGAGTCAGGGAATTTGTAATTCCATACACGACCTCCCCACAAAAAATCACGCTCCATTTCCAGCAAATTATAACTACCTTTCCAATCCATTTAATTGACCCTACCCATGAAAAGAATTCAGTTTCATAAAGACATCAAGGCGCCAGTAGCTCATGTTTATAACATCATGCTCGGCATAGAAAACAAAGCTACCTACGAGCAATGGACAGCTGAATTCAACCCTACATCTACCTATGAAGGCAACTGGGAAAAGGGCACTAAAATGTACTTCGTAGGAACGGACGAAAACGGCAAAAAAGGTGGTATGATCTCCAAAATAGAAGATAACATCCCCAACCAACTCGTTTCTATCTGCCACCTGGGCATGCTAGACGGAGACAAGGAAATCACCGAAGGACCAGAGGTAGAGCCCTGGGCTGGATGCATGGAAATCTACTCGCTGGAGGAAAATGATGGCATCACCACGGTCACCGTATCGCTAGATGTCACCGAAGAACATGAAGACTACTTCAATACCTCCTGGGTGAAAGCATTGAACAAACTACAGGAACTATCGGAAGGGTGATTTATCCTGCAAGCTCTACCAAACGCTAATCACCAACAACTCAATAGGCAACCCGCCTGCCGGCGAGGCAGGAAGGCAAGTACTCAATAGGCAAGTAGAGCTCTTGGCGGTCATTTCAAGAAAATTTCTTATTCTCAAGAAACGAGAATAGGAGAACACTTCTAGCTAAGAATTCGTAAATTTGAATATGGACATTCAGAGAACAGATAGTGAAATTCTTTTCAAGCTACCTGCTAACGTTGATACCCTCGGACTTCAACGCATGATCGACTATCTACGCTACAAGGAAGCTACCGCTGAGAGTACTGCGGATCAGGCACAAATAGATAAACTGGCAAAAGAATCTAAGGAAAATTGGTGGAAGGAAAATAAGCACCGATTTGTTAAATGAGGGTAGTTGTTGACACCAACATTGTTTTCAGCGCAATTTTGAATTCAAACGGGCTTATTGGAGAACTCCTATTCAATTCAGAGGATCAGTTTGAATTCTACTCTACTGAGTTCATCCTTGATGAACTGGCAAAATACAAAACCAAGCTTCAGTCACTAACCAAAATGTCAGAGGAAAAAATTAACGTTTCGATTCATCAGGTTCTAAAAAATATAGACCTAATTTCATCTGAAGCAATTTCCAAAGCTGATTGGAATAGGGCTTATGAACTGGCTTCCGTGACACTCCATTCCTGGCCATTGCCATCGGAATAGACGCGATCATTTGGACAGGAGACAAGAAGTTGATCACAGGATTAAGAGCAAAAGGCTTTCATGACATTTACTCTACAGCAGAATTATACGAAAAACGAGTATAGCAAACATCAAGTTTGCAAAGTGAACTAAAGCGAATTACCGACTCACCTATTAGCGAAAACGGACCTACCGAATACCCTAATTCAATTGACAATATTCAAATAATCAATATGCAACATCAAAACACCCAATAAGCAAGCAGAAAACTTTGACTGATCACTGATCTACCAATTCACCGATCACCAACTCACAAGAACATCAAGTTACGAACCTGAACTAGAGCAAGCCCCCATCACATTCATAACTTCATTAAATTCGCCATTTTCTGCACGAAATGACTCAAGATCATTTCGCTTAGCCATAATCAACCGTCAAGCATGAAAATTGCCTTCAAAGAAGACTTCAGTTACCAACTTCATACACAATTCGAAGAATCCTTATACCATCCCATCAAAGTATATGTAGACTGGAAACGCCAAAACCAATGGGACGACTATGATGAATACACTCATTCATTGGATTTCATCAATCAAACCATCGACAGTGAAATATGGTATCACATTCACACCGTAGAAAAGCAGCAGGAAATCAAAGGAGTATTAACGATCATTGATGGTCATTCCGCAGATGCAGACTTACTAAAAGATTTTGTCCCTGCAGAAACCATTTGCTTGAAGTATTTCCACATTGTGGACAAAGGAGCAGGTATTGGACGGTATTGGTTAGAGTCAGTCATCATGCCTTATTACCGGGAAAGAGGATTCAAAAACATCCTGGTCAGTAGCAGCCATCCATTATCATTCAAATTCTATTGTAAATTCGGATCGGAACTGAAAGCATTCACCAAACCAAGTGACAATAAGCTATTCGAAAGAGCATGCAAATCGTTTCTGATTCCAATTGTATAAGAGCCTTTCGGCTTACCAATCACTTTTTGTTCAATAGGCAACAAGCAACTAAAATTCAATAGGCAGTAAGCAACTAATCAATATGCAAAGAAAAACTCAAAACGAACATTTAGAGCTCCTCTTCTCATCACTAATCACCAACAACTCAATTGACAACCCGCCTGCCGGCGAGGCAGGAAGGCAAAAATTCAATATGCAAGAAAGTACCCCTTCTAATCACGAAGCTACTGATCACCAATTCACCGACCAACCGATCACTGATTCACTAACTCCATCACTTCTCTCCAAATCTTATCATCCACAATCATTCCGTTCGCCAGATTACGCTCTCTATTCATAAGAGCTCTTTCTCCCGGATAATAAACTTTGTCACCAGAATTCATCGGAGGCACATCGTGTGTATAGTCTATGATTTCGTTGAGCAGCTTTTCTGAGATATTTGGATCACTGAATTTGCCAGGATCAATGCAGAGGTAAATCTGAGAAACTCCAGTTTCTTCTTCTTTTTGACTGATTTTATAAGTAGAATCACCTGCAGAAAGTAAAGTCGCCAACATGTCCAAGATCATCGAGAGCGCTGAACCTTTCCAATAGCCAATTGGCAATCCACGCTGCTTCTTTCTTAATTCCACAGGATCATCGGACAATTCATTGTTTTCATCCCATCCGCCCGCAAAGGGAAGTTTCTCATCCTTCAGTGCATATTCCTGGATTTTACCAAAAGAAAACTGAGAGATCGCCATGTCCAGCACCACATGACCCTCAGCTCTGGGAATAGCCACGATAAACGGATTATTGCCAATTCGGCTGTCACGTCCTCCCCAGGGAGGCATATTGGGCTGCGTGTTGGTAAATAGAATTGCAATGCATCCGGCATCTGCAGCTTGCCAGCCATACGCACCTCCTCGCATCCAGTGATTGGTATTGCGCAGGGCCACGAGCCCCATCCCATGTGCTTTTGCTAATTCAATTGCCCTATCGGTACACTTACGAGCGTTGATCACACCAGAACCATATCGACCATCCCATCGCTCTATGCTTCCGAAAGCATCCACTGGCTCCGCTTCTTCATTGATTTTGATAATCCCTTTTCTCACCAGATTGATAAATGCGGGTACACGATTAACCCCATGCGAATTGACACCCATCAAGGTGTTTTCGGTATGCGTGTCCGCAAGGATTTTGGCTCTGGTTTCGCTAAATCCATACTTTAGGAATAGTTCATAAAGCACGGACTGCATTTCAGCACTTGATATCGTCATTAGCTAGGAATTGATGATTAATCTTATTCCAAGATAACCATAGACCGATTAGCCACAGGTTTCCTTCCAACAAAAAAGCCCAACAACCTGTTGACTTTAATAAAAAAGATGCCATCATCACCCTGTCAGTATTAGGATTGTTAACTTTAGTTTTGAGCTTAAGAAAAGTTATGTAGGTACATGATAAGTCTTGTCTACACATATGACAAAAGTTAACTTCACCATTCAGCGAACCTTCTACTTTTGCTCCGAATTCAAACGGGGAACCTCTCCATTGAATTCATTCAAAAACCAACAAAATGTAAATTCATCAAGTCATGAATAAGTCGATATACATCAACCCGACTGAAGCGTACTGCGGCAAGTCATTGATTACTTTAGGCCTCATTGAGCATTTACTGCGTTCCACTCAAAAAGTAGGCATTTTTCGTCCAATCATTAAGAGTCGTCCGGGAGAGGAAAGAGATAGAGATATCAATCTTTTCCTTACGCACTTCAACATCAATGTGGACTATAAGGAAACGTACGGTTACACCACCGACGAACTCCAAAACCTGGAAACCAAGGGCAAGCACGATGAAATCCTGGATGGTATCATCGCCAAATACAAAGCGCTGGAAGAGAAGTTTGACTTTGTGGTAATAGAAGGATCTGACTTTGAAGGCAAAAACTCTATCTATGAGTTTAACCTCAATCTGGAAATTGCCAAAAACCTGGGCAGCCCGGTAATCATGGTTGGCAAAGCCGATAAGAACTTACCAATTGAAGAGCAGTCCTACAACATCGTCCAATCTGTAGACAACTTCATCAACAGTGGCTGTCAGGTGGTAAAGGTGATTGTGAATCTTGTTCCTGAGGAAATTCATTCTGATCTGGAAAAAGAACTGAAAGCCAATCTCCCAAAAGATCTGCTGAATGTAGACTTCTTGCCAGATGATCACGTACTTAGCAGCCCGAGTATCGCGGAAATTGTGGATGCATTAGACGCTCGAGTATTGTATGGCAAAGATCAGCTGAATCGCCTGGCATATTACTACACCATCGCAGCTATGCAACCTCACAATTACTTGCAGCGAATGAAGGAAAATTCACTGGTAATCACTCCGGGGGACCGTGGGGACATTGTGATGACTACTTTACAGGCACACCAATCCAGCAACTATCCTTCTCTTGCTGGGATTGTTCTATCAGCTGGTTATGAGTTAGAAGATGCCTATCATAAATTACTAGAAGGTCTTCAGGATATTGTTCCGATCATGTCTGTAGCATCTAACACATTTGATACAGCGAATAAGATAGCCAATATCAGATCTTATCTGAAGCCGACAAGTCACCGCAAGATTTCATTAGCCAAACAGCACTTTGACCATCATGTGGGCATGACCCAATTGATGGAAAAGCTGAAAGTGATGGCTCCGAGCAGTGTATTGACACCTAAAATGTTTGAATACAGCTTATTCAAAAAAGCTAAATCTGACAAAAAACGAATTGTACTACCAGAAGGTGAAGATGAACGCATCTTGAAAGCAGCCGAAATTCTGGCTTCTCGTGGGTTAGTAGATTTGATCATCCTGGGTAATGAGGAGCAAATCCAAAAAGACATTACTCGTCTTGGACTTACGTTTGACTCTAAGAGCATTCAAATCATCAATCCATTAAAGCATCCAAAGTTCTCCGACTATGTAGTGGAGCTATACGAACAGCGTAAACACAAAGGAGTAAACACCGATATGGCCAAAGACTTGTTATCTGATGCTACCTATTTCGGCACCATGATGGTACACATGGGTGATGCTGATGGCATGGTTTCCGGTGCGATTAACACCACCCAGCACACTATCCGCCCAGCGCTTCAACTGATCAAAACTAAGCCAGGCTACAGCACGGTTTCTTCGGTATTCTTTATGTGTCTGGAAGATCGGGTATTGGTCTATGGTGACTGTGCTGTTAATCCAAACCCAACTTCTGAACAACTGGCAGAGATTGCTCTTTCTTCTGCAGAGACTTCCACCGCCTTCGGTATTGACCCGAAAGTTGCGATGCTCTCTTACTCTTCCGGTTCATCTGGAAAAGGTGAAGAAGTAGAAAAAGTACGCGCAGCTACCGAGTTGGCGAAAGCTAAAAATCCAAATCTCAAACTGGAAGGTCCTATCCAATACGACGCAGCAGTAGACAAAGAAGTAGGTCAGAAAAAAATGCCAGGATCTGAAGTGGCTGGCCAGGCGAGTGTCTTGATCTTCCCTGATCTCAACACTGGTAACAACACTTACAAAGCCGTGCAGCGTGAAACGGGTGCGATTGCCATCGGACCAGTATTGCAGGGCTTAAACAAACCGGTGAACGACTTGAGTAGAGGCTGTACCATCACGGATATTGTGAATACCGTGGTAATCACCGCTATTCAGGCACAATACGAAAAATAATTACCAGCAATACACCAGATCAGAGATTATTGATCTGGTTAAATTAAAAGAACCATGAAAATCTTAGTAATCAATACGGGAAGCTCTTCCATCAAATATGTCGTCTATGAAATGGAGGGTCATCAAGTTTTAGCGAAGGGATTAGTAGATCGAATTGGAGATCCCGCCTCCTCATTGACCAATTCATTTTACACTCCGGAAGAACATAAGCAAAAGATCGAGATTTCCATTCCTAACCATGCTGTCGGATTGGAGTTGGTTGTCAAAACTTTGATGGATCCTGAAAAAGGCATCATCAAAGACACCAACGAAATCAGTGCAGTAGGACACCGGGTAGTACATGGTGGCGAGCGTTTTAGTGCTCCAGTGGTGATCGATGAGGAAATCAAAGCGAAGATTAAACAACTCATCACTTTAGCACCACTTCACAACCCATCAAATCTGGAAGGCATCAAAGTCGCGGAGAAATTCTTCCCGAACGCCAAACAAGTGGCAGTGTTTGATACTGCATTTCACCAGACCATGCCTCCAAAATCCTACAGATACCCGATACCTAACTGGCTTTACACTGAAGAAAAAATTCGAATTTATGGAATGCACGGAACCTCGCACTCCTACGTGAGCAAGCAGCTCATTGCACAGCTGAACAAACCAGTAGAGAATACTTCTGTAATCTCCATTCATCTGGGAAATGGCTGCAGTATGGCCGCAGTACACGGAGGTAAATGCATCGATACTTCCATGGGATTAAGCCCGCTGGCTGGCTTGATGATGGGAACGCGATCAGGAGATTTGGATCCAGCAGTTCCATTTTACCTGGGTACCACGCTCGGAATGAAATTGGAAGATATTGACAAAATGCTCAATAAGGAAAGTGGACTGAAAGGAATTGCCGGCAGCAATGACATGCGCGACGTACTGGAGCAAAGAGAAACTGGAAATGCAAACGCTATCCTTGCAATTGACATGTATGTGCAGCGTATTAAGAAATACATCGGTGCATACATGGCTGAGTTAGGCGCTCTTGATGCTATTGCTTTCACAGCAGGAATTGGAGAAAACAGTGTTAAGCTTCGTGAACTTGTTTGCGAAGGTCTTGGAGTTCTAGGTATTGAATTGGATAAAAGCAAAAACGCTGCATCAGGCTCAGGCAACAGACGCATCAGCACGGATAATAGCAAGGTGGAAGTCTGGATTATCCCGACTAATGAAGAATTGGAGATTGCACTACAGTCAGAAAAGCTATTATAATATTTTGGAGTTTAAAGCAGGTTGAATTAAGCCGTTCTCAGTTTTGGGAGCGGCTTTTTTATTCAAGAGTGATTCGTGAGGATACGAACCTTTTTTGGCTAGATGGTTATCTTCCAATATTGAAGCCTAGGCTCGTGTCTCCACGAGCCTTTTTTTGCATCATATTTCCTTCAAAAAGTTGGTATACACTAATGCACTCTCCGTGAAGTATCGTATTAATTATTAACTTCATTAAAATGGACAAATTCACAACTCCTCGAAACTCATACATGGAGTTTGACAAAATCTACTTCTGGACAGCAACAATCAATAATTGGCAAAAACTATTACTTCCTGACTCTTTTAAGGATGTCATTATTGATTCTCTAAATTATCTATCAAAGAAAAACCTAATTGATGTTTACGGATTTGTAATCATGCCCAATCATATCCATTTACTTTGGCGCATGAATGAAATGAACGGTAAAGAAACTCCAAAAGCCTCTCTACTCAAGTTTACTGCACATCAATTTAAATCGATGTTAACTCCAGCTGAGCTCTCAAAATTCCGAGTAAACGCAGTTAACAAAAAGTATGAATTTTGGCAAAGAGACCCTTTAGCAATTGAGGTTTACACTCCAGAAGTTGTCTATCAAAAACTAGATTACATCCACAGAAATCCAATAGCAAAGAATTGGAACCTAGCGAGTGAACCCAGTCAATACAAATACTCATCAGCGTGTTATTATGAGGAAAATAATCAACAATTTGATTTTCTTAAACATATAGGCGAGCAACTCTAACGGTTCGTGAGGACACGAACCGCAGCAACAGGTTCATTAGGACTCTAACTCGGCGCACAAACCTGGCCGTAGAATTAACACATTCTTTACATCAACACACAGTACATTATTCGTCATTTAATAAAATAGCTTAAATTGCATATAACAAATAATGTTTTGAACTAATCAAAGAGCTTGATCTCTTTTAACACTTAAATCACTCCTTATATGAAACTACCAGGAATCAAATTATACTCATTCCTAACTATATTGATCATACTATCTGCTTGCTCTGGCGGAAGCAAAACCAATTCAGAATCCGATTATGAAGAAGATGAATACACAGAGTACGATGAAGCGGAAATAGAAGAATATACCACTGACGAAGAACCATCATTTGAAATCTCAATAAATGATCAAACTGGTAATGCCAACTACGAACTCAGAAGCTCTAATGCAATAGGCAACGAAAAACTTGCAACGACATTGAATATTTACTGGAATGATGAGTTATACGAAGAATTCCCATTTGATCTTAGTTTGGCGATGATTTCCGATTATACATCAGCGGAATTAAGCACTGGAAGCTATCCAGTAAAAGGATACTTTGATACCACCAAGTTTACGACAAAAAGTTTCGAATTGATAGGAGATTTTCTTGATCAGAGCTTGTACAAGAGCTATTTAGAAGCAAACGCTACTGAAGAGATTGCAGAGGAATATGTTTTCCTGTCAGAAGAAAATAATTTCGTCACAATTGATTCTGCAGACAAATTAGGAAGTGAAGAAGACAGTAAGTATTACGTAGAAGGAAGTCAATCACTGAGTGGAAAACTTGAATTGCATCTTTACCAAATTGCTACCAAAAAGGAAATAACTATTACCGCCAATTATGACATGCAGCATGATTGGACACTCTCAAAAAGTTCAGATGAATGACAGCATCACGGTGAAACAATAAGTCGCAATTCACCTGTCAGTTAGTCGCATTTACGGCAAGAGCATTCAGCATATTTTACAGACATTTGATTTGTCAAATAACGCAAAACAAATCAGAAAATATGACTCGAATCAATCCTTATATTCACTTTAATGGTAATGCTGAAGAAGCATTTACTTTTTACAAAGCGTCATTCGGTGGCGAGTTTGCTGCGATAAATCGCTATGGAGATTTCGCTAGCCCTGACCACCCTAAAGCCGAGGAAGACAAAAAAAGAATAATGCACATCGCCTTGCCTATCGGTGATCATAACCTCTTGATGGGAAGTGACACCTTATCCGTAATGGGTAGGGTAAACGAAAAAGACAATCGAAACAGCATTGCCATCAATGTAGACAGCAGAGATGAGGCTGATCGATTGTTTAAAGGACTCTCCGAAGGTGGTAAGATCGAAATGCCTCTAGCTGATAGCCCCTGGGGATCTTATTTCGGCATGTTCACTGACAAGTTTGGTGTGCAATGGATGCTTGACTGCAATCCAAACGCCTAACTTTCATAACATGAGAAAAGTAATTGCTGCGATCAATACCACTATAGATGGGTTCTGCGATCATACAGCAGGCATAGCTGATCAGGAACTCCATGATCATTATACCGGTTTGCTCAACAACTCAGGAGTAGTACTCTATGGGAGGGTTACGTTTGAATTGATGTCCTATTGGAAACCATTCCTGGATAAACCGTCAGGAGATTCATCCTTGGATGATTTTGCTAAAGCTATTGATCGAATACCTAAAGTAATCTTTTCTCATACTCTAAGTAACCCTCATTGGGATACTGCAACCCTGGCACAAAAACCAATTCAGGAAATTGTAGAAGACCTCAAGAATCAATCTGGAAAAGACATTTTGGTCGGCAGCAGAAGCATGATCAATCAGCTGATGAAGCTAAAACTAATTGACGAATACCAATTGTGTATTCACCCGGTAGTTATAGGAAAAGGTTTACCACTTTTTGATGAAAACATTGATCGTACTGTTTTTCAATTAACCAAAACAAAAACATTTAAATCCGGAGCAATAATCCTTCATTATCAAAAATGTGAGTAAACATCTTGCCGTTTATTTTGATAATCACATTACTAATACGTTATATTTGATGCCAGATATGAATTACTAACCTTCAGCAAGTTAGTACCCCCAGATATGTAGTTAATAAGTGAACACTTAAATTTTTGTTAACTATATATTACACCTATGCGCTACATAGCATTTTTAGTACTTATTATCTTCATTTTTCAAGGATGCAAAGAAGAAGATTCTGCACCGAGTAATGTACACGAAGGCAACTTAAAACTGACAACTCAAGAAGAAATTGATGCCATGGCCTCCTCGCCAATCACAATCATCAATGGACATCTCACAATCGGAAATTTACTCCGCAGTAATGATGACATTACTAATTTAAAGGGATTAAGTAATATTATTCAGGTCAACAATGATCTAGAAATCTTTTCTAATGATGCCCTTACTAGTCTGGAAGGACTTGAAAACATTGAGATAGTACCGAGCGATTTATCAATTGTCTCTAATTCGAATCTGACGAACCTCGATGGATTGAACAATCTTAAAGTCATCGAAGGAGGTGCTTTTATTTGGGATAACGACAACCTGGAAAGTCTGGCAGCATTGGCCAATTTAGAAGAAATTGGAAGAGACCTATATCTGACTGAAAATCACAAACTCCAAGACTTAAAAGGTTTAGAAAAAATCACCATTCTAAATAGAATAGTAGATATCGGAGACAATGCATCCTTGGCCTCTTTGGAAGGATTACAAAACGTAGTTTCTATAGACACCGTAATGAATATTTTCCAAAATCCTATGATGTCCAATTTAGATGGCTTGAGAGGCTTAAAATCTGTAGGTCATTACATAGCCATCTGGGAAAACGACCAACTGGCTGACTATTGTGGGATTCAGGAAGTATTTAACAATGGTTACTCTGGAAAATACAGTGTACATGATAATACATACAATCCGACTCAAACTGAATTGAAAGAAGGAAACTGTAGTCAATAAGATCATGTTATGACGAGAAGTAAGTAGAGCCTACTTACTTCTTGTTCTTCTCTTCATTTTCGCAATTCGGTCGAGGTAATACTCTCGCAGCTCATCGATAAAAGTATTCGGATCCTCGTAAGTGGTCCAAACCTTGTAGGTGTATCTATTTTTTGCTGCTTCCAACTCCGATTGTAAACGAGCAATTTCATTCTTAAGATGCGCCAGCATATCCACATCAGCCGTTACCAGCTTCGCAGCGCTTTCCTTCTGAACCAAGCCTACTGCAAGAATATGATTAACATAAGCCTGTAGTGCAGCCAAATCTCCCTGCTGATACAGCTGGATGAGCTGAGTTGTGGCTTCATGAGCAAGGTCTTGTTTATCTTCCTGCATGGTAAATTTGTCCGGATGCACATTCAGCATCGCTTCGCGATAGAGCTTTTTCAGAGCCTTTGCTTCTTCTGAGCTTGAAGTTACCTTTGAAGGTCTAGTTTGCGGAACTAACCCCTTAGGTTCTTTATAATTTTTACCACGCTTCTTCTGCTCCAGGCGTTTTTCCTTTTTAGCCTTCTTCTGCTCCTTATATAATGCTGTAAGCTCCTGCTCCAAAATCAACTCTTCGATCAAAGCAGCCCTAAGTGTCGCTTCAAAAGCTTCTGTAACTTGCTCTACTTCCCTCAACTGAGCCTTGAGCGACTCCAACTCTTTTTGCAAAGTGTTTCGCTCGACTTCATTGATCCTCGATAGCTGATTTTCTGACTCCATGCAGCAAAATTACTTAAGAAGTCATTCTATCACTCGCTTATTCTCCACACTGATTTCAGAGCCTTCGGCCAACAAAACGCTTGTTGGCTCTAGTGAATTCATAAGAGCAAATCGAGAGCCATAATTCTGTTCGAAATCTACATCTACGTTGAAGGATTGGACGGGATATATCTCCCAACTCGGATGTTTCACTTCATATTCCACTGTAGTTCCTTTTGGCCCTTTGGAATATCCCCAATAATGCTCAGCGATAAACTGTTCTTCTGACCCAGCGATCATTGGCATTGAATTGCTTTCACAAACTACCTGCATGAAATGTCTTTTGCCGCCTTTCCGCCAGAAATAGCTAACATCAAGAACTGAAACATTCTTATCCCATTGATGACCCATTCGCACCGTCTCGTAATGCTCTTTGTAAATTGTGTTAGCCACAAAAGTAATAGCAGGTTTAGGCACAAGCTCTTTAATAAAGACCACACCACGTTTCCAATGTGCACCTTCTCTCCTCCTCACATAAAAGCGGAGATTGACTTCTTCAAAATTGATATGAAATGGCACCTTAATTCCTAACAGTTTGGTGTTCTGAAACATGAATCCGACCAAACTCACGTAGCATTTTCCTTCAAATGCATCCAGTTCCGTACCTGGCGGAACATACGGCTCCAAAATCTTCGGGTCAATTACATAATTGAACATGGCTAGTTTGCGCCACTCTGCTTTTAGAAAAGACATAGTCAAACCTATTGTGTTTTGATGTCAAATCGAGATTTATCAACTACTAAATGAGACTCCCCTGTAATCGTGTCAAAATAAACGACAAGATATTTATTTACTTTAAACGATTCGGGAAGTGACGTTTTCCAGTGTTTCAGCAATGGTAGAGAAAATAAATTGAAACCCTTCTTCTCTCAATCGAGTAGGCACCACTCTTCTACTTTTCAAAATCAACTCTGTTTCTGTACCTATTAACCAGGCACCAATAGTGAGCAACCACTTAGGTGAAGGTAAACCAAAAGGCACTTTCAATGCTTTACTCAACTGCTTCATAATTACTGCATTCGGAACAGGATTTGAAGACGCGACATTGTATATTCCTGTAGCTCTTTCATTCTGTATGACCCAATTGACTACTGCAACAAAATCCTGCTCATGCACCCAACTGAAGTATTGTTTTCCACTTCCTTGACGTCCACCCAATCCAAATTGTGTCAGTCTTTTCAATGGAATCAAAGCTCCTCCACTAGCTCCCAAAACAATGGATATTCGCAAAGCAACTTGTCTGACGTTAGGCATTTCAAATTCGAAAAACGTTCGTTCCCATTTCTTGCAAACATCAACTGAAAAACCATCTCCAATCTCTCCCGTTGCTTCATCCATTTCTCGATCTTCTGCATGGCGATAGATGGTAGCTGAAGAGGCGTTAATCCAAAGTTTTGGTGGGGCCTGACACTTTTTGATCGCCTCACCAAGGATATACGTTGCCTGGATCCGTGTATCGTAAATGGCTTGTTTGTTGACTTCTGTATACCGACAGTCCACAGACTTGCCATTAAGATTGATGAGGACATCTGCATTCTCAAGTTCTCTCGTCCAACTTCCAAACAATCTTCCATCCCATTTTACATATCGGATACCATTTTGATCCTCTACTTGTTTTCTGGTCAGAACAACTACTTCAAAGCCTTGCTTCACGAAGTTTTCACTTAGCAACTGACCCAGAAACCCTGTTCCTCCGGCTATGATGATCTTATTCATTTGCTTCCTTTAAATTTTTATACAAACTCATCAAGACAAATCGATGTTCCTGTTCTATTCCCCAAATCTCTAACGGCTTCCAATAAAATCTTGGTCTCAAAACAGACGAATAGGAACTCTTCCTGGTAATTTTTGTAGAGTCACCATTCCTTTCAAAATCATAAGAGGCTTCTTCAAAATGAAACCATTCTCGCCCAGTTAGTGTGTAATCAATTACCTCCATCTCTAATGATTCTCCTGGTTTATAAGCCTTGATTTTAGCTATTATTTCACCATTCTGAAACTTACAAACTCTTAAGGATCCAACAGTATCACCATACAAAACGCATTTGTAAGGAGTTGGCAATCCAATTTTCAGTGCAATTGGTTTATCAGCATTGAGAGTATCCATTTGCTTCACCATATGAAAAACCTCCACTGCATCATAAGGAAGAACTACCGAACTCTCAATTTCTTCCAATTGAGGTTTCGGAGCTAAATGCTGTTCTACATTATCCATCAAGATCAAACCAAGTAATGGAATAAATGAGATTTTAATCTGTTGATCAGGTTTTGACTTTTTGATCAATTTACTTCTTACAAAATGTCCCACTAATACCGAAACACCAAATAGCGGAAAAGCCATCAATACACAAAACAGACCTTCTAATCCCAAAGTCAATAATGTCCCTAAAAAGGCAATTACACCAACAATAAGAGAACTCCAGATTCTACCGTTCTTATCGAGTGTACCAACAGCAAACCCTAAAAAGAACGGAAAAAAAATAAAGAACGAAATTCCATAACTGATCAACTCTAAATGAAGCAGGATAAACCCCAAAGTCAGAACCATTCCTGTTAAAAACCAACTGGAATTAATAAGGTATTTAATCACATTAGACTTCATATCATTACAGGTTTTCGTCGTAACAATTCTTCAATAACCACTAGAAAAAAGATGGCCAAAATCCAGGGAACGCCAAAAAGCATATACAAAAATGAATCACCTTGCCACTCGAAATACTCCTGTCCTAATATGAGAAGCATTATAAAATAAATTGGAACCAGAATGAAATAGATAATCAACAGTCTAGACTTCTTTTTCAACTTGAGCATCAGAAACCAACTCATTCCATATTGATAGCAACCTAGAATAAACTGTAAGAACACTGCAAACCCATACACATCACTCAAGTTGGGCTCTTGCGCGGCAAGAGCAAGGGCCAGAATGATCATCACACTTTGAAAGTAGAAATGAAGCTCTTTCATGATATTGAAATTAATGGACTGCTACTTCTGCCTTGGCTCTATTTCTTAATCGGAAGAACACAAACAGGTTGAAGAAATGCATGGCACCAAGGATCAAAATGATTGCCCCCACTTTCAGACTCAACTTTTCAATCACTGCTTGTACAGAATCAATGTCTCCGATGATCTGCAGTGTGAATACCGCATACCCGACATTGATTAAATAGAATCCAACAATCAATAGCTTATTGACGCTATCGGCCAGCTCTTCATTGCCATGAAAGATGTCCACCAGAAAGATGCGACCATTGTTGAATAAGGTTTTAGCAACCCAAACGGTTAAAATCACTGTGATCGGTAAATACACGCCGTAGGTTAAAATAGAATAGTTCATGATTATAGATTTTAGTTTTATTAATTATTGTATTTTCAGAAATAATTGAAAGTTATTTTCAAAAAAATATTACAGTTTCATCAGCAGCTTGATAAACCAGTTTTGATCTGATTTCACAAACTTATCCAGCACACCATCCACCTTCTCAGAGAAGTCTTTCAGCTCATGAGTAACCTCTTTGAACTCCTCTACCTGCTTTCCAGAGCCCTCCACAGCCTGCACTTGATTCAATACCTTGATGATCGGCTCAATCTCTCTTTTACGACGCTCTCGAGACACTTGTCTTGCCAGTTCCCATACATCCTTGTCGGCTACAAAATAATCCTTGCGATCTCCAACTTTATTTTCTTTGGTTACTATTCCCCAATCCATCAACGCACGTACGTTCATGTTCACATTTCCACGTGACATCTGCAGCTCTTCCATGATTTCATCTGCCGTCAATGGATCTGGACTAATGATCAACAACGCATGAATCTGAGCCATCGCCTTATTGATTCCCCAGTTAGAACCAAGGGTACCCCAGGCTTGAATGAATTTCTGTTTTGCGTCTTGATACTGCATAGTGATACAAACGTAGAGTTATTTTCTAAAGTTTCAAAACTTTTTGAAAGCTTATTAGGAAGCACAGGATTGACCGAAACTCAGCAATATCGAATTAGCACATAGCTTAAATTGGTTAGAATTTAACGCTATTTAAATTACTTAAACACAATTTATTCTTTACATTTTCATATTTAGGCACAAATATTGCTCTAATCACCTTTTTTCACTGTCTAAATTCATTCGCCATGACAAGACTAATTGTGCTACTAGTAGCACTACTACCTAATGCCTTATCGGCACAACAAACTAAATCTATCAAAAGAAGCATTCCCTATTTTGAATGCCATGTTCCAGAACATACTGGAGTTTCTCGGCTACCATTACAGAGCTACTCCGTTGATTCTCGGATTGCCGGCACCATTGCAGATGTCAATCTCACCCAAACATTCATCAATTCATTCAACACGCCTTTGGAGGTAACTTATGTGTTTCCTGGCTCCTCTAAATCCGCAGTATATGGATTGACGATGAAAATTGGTGAGCGAATAGTTGTTGCTAAAATTCAAGAAAAGTATAAAGCAAGAGAGACGTACACTGAAGCAGTACAAGAAGGAAAAAGGGCTTCTTTACTGGAGCAGGTTAGACCTAACGTATTTCAAATGACTGTTGGCAACATTATGCCAAACGACACCATTGAGGTAACACTGCAATACACTGAATACGTTGAGAGCATCGATGGGCAATACCAGCTTATGATTCCGACTACCATCGGTGAACGGTACGGTGGTGAAAACCATGGAGAACAAAGCCACGTCACACCGAGCTATGTGTTATCTAATGAAAGTCCTTATTCAGTAGCTATTCAGGTAGCTATCGCATCTCCTGTTCCAATAGCTGAAGCTAAATCCAACACCCACAGAATCGATTTGAATGTCTCCGATCAGCATCACTGGACAACTCAGTTAAGCCAAACCGAGCAGTTTGCTGGAAATCGTGATTTCATACTGGAATATCGGCTGAGAGGTGAGGCACTAGCCAGTGGATTACTTCTTCATGAAGGTGAAACGGAAAACTTCTTCATGCTTCAAATACAACCACCAAAATATGTAGCAAAAGAAGCTGTTCCTCCACGAGAATACCTTTTCGTTGTGGATGTATCAGGCTCCATGCACGGGTTTCCCATGGAAACCGCCAAAGAACTAATGTTCAATCTTTTAGACGATCTCCGACCTAATGACCTATTCAATGTTTTGCCATTTGCAGGCGCAAGCGATAAACTCTTTCGGGAAAGTCAATTAGCCACCACAGACAACATTAAAAAAGCCCAGCGATACATGCGCTCCAGGATATCTGGTGGTGGCACCAACATGGCATCCGCATTTAGAGACGTTTATCGATCTATGCCCGAAACTCCTTATTCTCGATCCATTATCCTTATAACGGATGGGCATATAGAAGCGGAACAAAAGGTCTTCAGAGAAATCAGGGAAAATCTAAATAAAGCCAATGTATTCGCATTTGGGATAGGATCGTCGGTCAATCATTTCTTAATTGAAGGCGTGGCTAGAGCAGGAATGGGTGAAGAATTCATTGTAACGCATGCCGCACTGGCTAGCGAGAAAGTGAATCAACTCGCTAATTATATCAAGCGACCTGCATTAACGAACATCAAAATTGATTTCAAAGACAACAAAGTCTATGATTTCTCCCCAATCAGTATTCCTGATGTATTGAGTGATCGTCCACTGACGATCTATGGCAAATTCGAAGGCTCCATGACTGATGACATTATCATATTCGGCAATACAGGATCAGATCCCTATCATGAAACAGTCAATACTCCCAATGACTCCAGTTTAACAAATCCTGCACTTCGCTACCTATGGGCACGAAACAAACTTCAGGATCTGGACGACTTTTATGAGAATCGAAACGAACTAAAATATGAAGTCACCAATATCGGATTGAAGTATCATTTATTGACTCCATACACTTCCTTCGTAGCAATGGATAATGAGGTGGCTAACATTTCACCAATGATGGCCTCTTTAAAACAACCTTTAGCCCTACCAGACAATCCTGGATACAATCAAAACAGCTATCGAGGTAGAATGAATGCAACAGGTGCTGTCAGCAGAGCAAGCGGATCCTCTGAAATCCAGGCATTCCTACCTGTACAGTCAGAAGTAAGTGGACCCATAAGCCTTCTTAGATGGCAAAATAACGGCACCCCGAGCAATATGTATACAGTAGTTATTGAGGACATTTACAATAATGAATTGGTGCGTGAAGAAGTATTTGAAGAATACTATTGGATCAATTATGAAGCATTTAACGCTCCTATGGGTTATTATTTAATAAAAATCCATGCGAGAGATGAAGCATCAAGTGAGATTGGCATCAAACATCTAAACACCAATGTATCAGCATTTAACAAACTGTTTGATTTAAACATCAAGTACCCAATTGATGAATATCTCTCAGCTATCGATTCTCTGTACCAAAGTGGAATGAACGTTGACGCTATCACACTAACTGAAATAACCATCATGCACTATCCAGATAGTCTCGAGATCATCGAAATCAGGGAAAGGATTTGGGTTGAGTTAGGGTTGTATTAAACCCAAATTAAGCATTAAAGCATAATTTGCCCGAAGGGCTGACGATTCGCCAGCCGGCGAATGTCAGGACGGTCCGCCGCAGCGGTACCCAATTACGTGAAGTCAGGATGTGACAAGCTTCGCTTCGTCATCACTTGAGTTAAAAAGAAAAGAGACTGTCTCAAAAGTCTTCACCTATGGTCATTCTGAATTCATTTCAGAATCTAATAGTGGGTAATCGGAAAATTAAAGATCCTGAAACAAGTTCAGGATGACTTAATAATTGATTTTGAGACAGCCTCTTTCTTATTTCTTCTTGGTTGTGGATGCTCCACCAATTTTTCCAGAAATATCATGAAGTTTATCAGCAATGGATTCAATTCCCTCAACTAACTGAGCGTTTTGACCATAACCTTTCAATTTTTGCTGCTTCATGAAGTTTTCCAGGATGTGTTGCCATCTTTCTTTAGCTACCTCATCCATTTCATTAGTGAGCTGTTTAAACTTCAAAATATTTGCTTCTGCATTGGATGTCAACGTTTGTGCTTCATTTTCATAGTGTGACTGAACCACTCCTACTACTTCCTGATGCGTCATCATTGGCAATACCTTCTCGGTAATCTTATTCATATCCCTGTAAGAACCTTGTAGCTTAAATGCAGGCTCCACTCGATATTCATCCGACATAGCCGCTGACTTGATATACAGCATATTCACTGCCAATATCACATCACGAACGACTGACAAGTGCTTGACAATGGCCACATATTCCTCCAACTCTTCCACAGTGTGATTTCCTTGAAAATCAATTCCTTCAGAAGAGCCTGTGTCAGCCATTTTGATCACTCCGTGGATGTCATCAATGCTACGAGAAGCCAATCGACTCAAAATCGAATTGGATGTCAGAGAGTTTTCTATGTAGCTCAATTTGAACACTTCCTCCGAATCTCCAATCACATCACCGAGATTGTAGATATCCGCCCTATTTGAAAGCATATCAGGTATCTGAAACTTGTCTCCTGATTCCGTATAAGGGTTTCCAGCCATGACCACACACACTTTCTTTCCTCGGAAATCATAGGTTTTGGTCTTGCCCTTGTAAACTCCTTCTATCTTACGCTGAGCATCACACATGGAGATAAACTTCTGTAAAAACTCCGGATTACAGTGCTGAATATCATCAAGATAGATCATCACATTATTCCCCATTTCGAAAGAAAGGTTGAGTTTCTCCAATTCCTCAGCAGAAGCAGCATTTGGCGCATCAGCAGGATCCAAGGACGTCACCTCATGCCCAATAGCCGGACCATTGATTTTCATGAAAACCACTCCCAATCGGCTGGCGATGTACTCCATCAAAGTAGTCTTACCATATCCTGGAGGAGAAATCAAGAGCAATAACCCCATTAAGTCGGTACGCTTAGCTTCACCAGCTGTACCAATTTGCTTTGCTAGGTTGGCTCCGATCAACGGGAAATAAACCTTATCAATCAGTTTGTTTCGCACAAAGGATGACAACACTCTCGGACGAAACGACTCCAATCGTAGTTCTTTCTTATAATCCTCCGAAAGCTGTTTTTTCAGTTGTTGTAAGCGCAAGTATCCAGGAACAACCTCCTCAACATATGTGGCCTGTTTCTGCAGGAAGTCTGACAGATGAAAATGGTAGTTTCCATCCTGAATCACTTCGTGAGAGCCTTTCAAATGCTCCAAATCTGCAACGACAGATATTTTCTTGACACGCGATTCGATGAATGACTTATTCAAAATCAAAACCGCTACTTCATCGATGTAAGCGGACAGATCTACATCTGACTCAGGCATATACGATTTGAGCCATTGTCTAATCATTCGAACCGTAAGGTTGGGCACTTCAATCGCATCCAATGATCGCTGGAACTCCAGATCCGCTTTCTTTGACTTCAGGTGTTTATTGAATGCCTGATAAAGCTCTGCTGCACCTGTACTTATCGTGAACTCATCTCCACTCAGCAATTCTTCAAACAAGTACTTGGCTGCCTCGCTATACTTGATTTGATGGGAATAATAGGTTGGCTCACATTGAGACAACTCATGCTCCAAATCATCTATGATGTCTTCGAAATCCTTGTTGCCAGGGAATACAGAAAGGACAACAGCTGCCGCTCGTATCTGTCTTAAGAATAAATCTCGCTTAGCATCATCTAGACATTTGGTCCAAAAGAAACTAGCTAGTGCTCGACATGCCGGCGTAAATCGAATGACTCCTGCAGCTTGGCTTAGTTCAATCAACTTATTCAGTATTAAAAGCGTATCAAACTCATGAATTCCTTTCACATAGCCTTCCTGATATCTGGAATTCATTTCTTTCTGAATATAGCTGAGCTGTTCTTCTTCAGATTTTGCGAGATACTTCTCTACAGTTAAGGAGTCTTTAGAACCGATGGAGATCAGCTGATTGTATAGCTGAAAAGCCAGGTATTCTGATCGATAGACATTCTCATTTTCAGATACTAGCGATTGATCCCAAAGATGTCCCAAAGCCTTCAGTTCTTCATTTTCGATAGGCTCGAAGAAATCCGTTCCAGCTAAATGAAAACATGGCACCTTATTTTTCACCACAATGGTCAGGTCTAGAGCCAGTTCATTGGTATAAAACTTATGACCACCCATTTGGAGTACGTTTTCTCCATCTACAAATAGCTCCTGACGATCCTTGAGCTGACGGATAACATCTTCCTGAATGGTTTTCAATTGACTGGAAAGGTCATCTCCCTTCACAGTTTCACCCATTTTCACCAGTTGAGAAACAACATTTCTCACTTTCTCCACCATCAAATCAGAAGCAAAGTATCCGTTGATCTCCTGTTTAGACTTTATCGTATCTGCTTTATTTCGAACCGCCTTTAAGATTCTTTCAGCTGATTGGAATAACTGATTGGCTTTCTTATTTCGCTGCTCAGTCAGATAGACTTTCTTACTCTCAAAAGCATTGTATACCTCTTCACGCTTCTGTGTGATCAGGTCCAGAAAATCTGGAAACTCGGCAAAACGGCCTTCCAGTTCTTCAATCTGAACAACCAATTTGGTCAGGTACTCATCACATTGTTCTGGTGAATCGGAGATATCCAGATAGTTGGTTACCGATTGCTCCAAAAGCTTAATGGTCGCGGCAAATTCTGCTTTTCCTTCTTCAAAGAGTAGTTTTTTTCGTCGGTTGGCAAGTGCTCCCTTAGATTGATTGTATCGACCATAGATATCCGAGATTTTCTCAATAATATCCGTTGTTTGAGTCGCATCGGTAATTTTCAGATTACTTACTGTCTCTATCAGCAAATCCAATTCATTGGCGATTTTGTCTCCTTTGGTCAACAATTCATCCGCCAACACCACCTTCTCAACTGCTTCAATTTGAGCCTTAAATTCTGTGACTTTTTCTTCGAATGGTTTTAGTGCGTGCTCTTGCATTAAGAATCTCACACAAGACTCAGAAACCGTATCACTTGCATTAGAAAGGTCTTCGTTGAATTGATCAAGTTTCCCCTGATCAATGTATCGCATCTCCTTGGCGGTAATCACCGCACCACGCACCTCTCGTATAGTACTCAATAAATCAACATAGGCGTTGATAGAGCCAAATGAAGCTTTTGCCTTTTTGAGTATTTGCTTACGTTGTTCATGGAGCTCTTCCAAACGCTGACTAGAGCTCTCCTGAATTTTACGAACTTTCTCGTACTCACGAACAGCAGATTCTGCTACCTGCCGAATTTCTTTTAAAGGAGATCCCAAATCATATTCTCCAGTTGTGCTTAACCAATGGTAGGTATCTATTACATCGGTCGCTTTCTTAATCACATCCAGGTACAAATCTGCATAGATATCGTCTCTGGACAACAGGTTGATCACATCCTGGCACTCTGCCATGGCACTTACCACTTCCTTATTTCCAATTTTTTGTAAAAAGGAATCCGAAGGTTTCTTGATTTGGAAATCCGGACTGGTAAAAGGTGTTTGCCAAATCTGAATGGCATGATGTTTCTTAGGCTCTGCATCTGCTTTGAACAGACACATCTCACCATTCTCGAAAATGGTAAATCCGTGACAAATAATCGGACTGTCTACAGATTGCGAGATAATGTTGTAGTTGAGTAACAGGTAAATCCCCTCTTCTCGATTGTAAAACACATAGATAAAATCTTCTCCATTGATGGAAGTGATTCTACGCTCGAACAACATGTTCTCTAACCCAATATCAAAAATCTTGAACTCTCCAGACTGCAGGTAATAACCTTTGCTAAACATCAGTCCTTGATCATCTGGAAGCAATACGCACGATTCAGCAATGATATCCAATCGTTTGACCTCATGCAGCTTCTCATTGAAAATGAGATAACGCTCCTTTTCCTGGTAAGGCTTTGCTTTGATGAGGATTAAATTTCCTATTTCGGAATAAGCAAAGTCCGCATCAACCAATGTCTGGTCTTTGTTCACCACATCCTCACGATAGATTCCTTGACCATCCGCGGTGTTGTCTTCTATTTTAATGGTTAGATCTCCGCCGACACATTCTACAAAAACCCGATCCTTGATGGATACGTGTGGATGAACGCCTTCACGAAAATCATCTCTAGTCGTTTTTGTCCATTCAAATTCATGTTGAGGCGGAAACTTGTATTCGTGATCGCTACGATTGTCAATGTAAGTAAGCTTATCACCATTCACCTGCCACTTGAAAGTCTTCACATCTGCAACATCTCTTCCTATCCGAAAAACCATGTACAGATACGGACCTACTGTAGCAAATCTTAAAAACTTGGCGTGTTTGTAGTATTTATAAAGCTTGTGAAAATCATCTAAGAATGTCTTATCGCTGAGAAGTGATTCTACTTTAGATTCTCCAAAACTACGATCTGACTGGTACTCATAGAAACTGAATACATCACCAATTTGTACTTCACTTCGTAACCCAACATGCACATTGTAACCAAACAACAGCTTGTTTTCAAAGGAATACATGTCCCACGGAATACAGTTGTTGGACGTGGAGATACGCTCAGTGGCCAGAACTTTGGTCTCGATTGTACCAAATACGGTCTTGCGCTCCTCATTCAATGCTGTCAGGCGCTCTTTTAAAACACCAGAGTGATTATTTATTCTACCTCTCAGCAGCTCATAGGTACCCGCTTCAAGGTTTTGAGATTGGTTAGCCTCTTTTTCAGCCATGATTTTTTCAGAATAAGTGGACAAAGAAAAATCTAGCCCTCAACCTGATTGAGGGCGGGTAGGTTATCACAAGCCTAGTTTAGAAACTGGCTCGTTGGTGATGCCTAATGATTTAGCTACTTCTCCAAGTCGCTGAACCATTGATTTCTCGTCATCTGTAGTCGCTCTGGACGCCATTTGAAGCAATACCGCGGATACACTTAAGTTTTTGATATCTTCAGAATTCAGCCCAAACTGTTTGATGAAGTCTCCAAGTCTCTCAGTGAAGTTAGATCCGCTTTCAGTACTAAAGAAAGTATCTTTCACCTGAGTCAATACCTCACTATTATGCATTAGTCTATCCACTGATTTTCCTTTCGTAATGGATCCTACTATTTGCTCAAAGAACATCGTCTCACCCCCTACAATTTCGATATTCGCAGCTTTCAACGCCTCAGAGATTACTTGCGCCTGAGAAAGGGCTATTTGCTCCTGAACTGCGATTCTTGACAACTCAACTTCCTTATCAGTAGCAAGCTTCAACTTGAATTCTTCGTGTGATTTACCTTTCTCGTCCAAAGACTTCATCGCTTCGGCTTTCTCTTTAATTCCTTCAGCATCTGCAGTGAATTTCTCTCTCATCACCTTAGCCTCTGCAAGACCTCTCTTCTCTTCTGCCTGTGCCATCAATTCTACTACCTTAGAATCAGACTCACCTTTCTGAAGAGCAATTTTAGCAGCAACGTTTCCAAGTTTCTCATCTGCTTCAGCTTGTGCAAATCCTTTTTCGCGGATTCCCTTCGCTTGCGCCATTGCCTCCATCTCGATGATAGCGGCAGCAGCATCCCCTTCTTTTTCACTAGCGGCAGCTTTCGCTTCCATCACTTGCGCTTCTGACATACCGATTGCAGCAGCTTCAGCAGCTTGTGCTTCTGCCAATGTTTTCTTCGCTTGAGCTTCGTGGATCGCAGCGTTTTCAGAAGCCTGAGCATCTATTAACTTTTGCTTAGCTAAATGCTCAGAAGCTTGTTTCTTCGCTTCCGCATCTTTGATCATTTTCACCAATGCCTCTTCTGCGTCTTTCTCTGCAAGAGTAATGGCCACTTTCTTCGTACGATCTGCCTGAGCAATCGCCTCGATATCTTTCATGCGCTCCTTCTCTTCCACCACCGTTTTCTCGATGGATACACGCTCACGGATAACATCCTGAATATTCTTTCTTTCCTCTTCTACCGCTTTTTCTTTCTCAATGCGAGCGATCTCTACCAAACGTTCTTTCTCGGTAAGTTCCAATAGACGAGCTCTGTCTACCTTCTCATTTTCTACAGCTTCAGTTCGCTCTTTGTTTTTGGCAGCCACTAAGACTTCACGAAGCTTGTTTTCTTCTGCAACATGTAGCTCTTCTTCTGTTTTGATTCGAGCTCTTTCTGACTTTAAGCGCTCTTCTTCTTTGACTTTAGCTGTTTCAGCTTCTTCCCTTGCTTGGACTGATTCAATCTCTTTCTTTTGTCGAGCCTCAGCCTCAGCCTGCTGTCTTTCTAGTTCTAGAATAGTCTCTTTAGCTTCAACATTTTGCTTGGTAAGGGTCTTTTCCTTTTCTCTTTCAATTTGGTTAGAGAGAATTTTCTGAGCAGATGTTAAGTCAATGATCTTTTTGATACCTTCTGCATCCAAGATGTTGTTTTCATCCAGCTCGTTCATGGATGTTTGTTCCAGATAGTCAATCGCACAGTCATCCAATACATAACCATTCAAGTCAGTACCAATAATGTTCAAAATATCCTGTTTGAAATTATCTCTACCTGTATATAACTCAACGAACTCAAAGTTTTTACCAACCGTTTTCAATGCTTCTGAGAACTTTGCGTCAAAAAGAAGCTCCAGTTGCTCATGATTAGAAGCTCGTTGACTACCAATGGATTGGGCCACTTGCTTCACATCTTCAATGGTCTGATTGACCCTAAGGAAGAAGGTAACTTTGATATCAGCTCGCATATTGTCTTTACAGACAAGTCCTTCACGACCTGTTCTTGCAATTACAATTGTTTTGAGCGTGATATCCATTATTTCCAGCTTATGGATAATAGGGAAAATCATTGCTCCGTTGAAAAACACTTTGGTTCCTCCTACTCCAGTACGGACTAGAGCCTGGCCCTGATGGGCTTTTTTATACATTCGTGCAAAAGCGACAATAATTCCAATAAGAAATATACTGATCGCGATCACACCTGTGGTCATAACAGATGAAGTCATAAGGTTAAGTATATTAAGATTAATAAGGTTCTACGTAATAAAAATTACCTGATTGGACATGGTCAATAACAAGGGCAGTTTGTCCTTTTTCGATAACCAGGCCTTCTTTTGTTTTAACATTAATCAGGATGGAGGTTCCACCAACATTGATTTCCGCTTGGCTTTTTCGATCCGCTGTGATAGGGAGTTTGGCCACACAGATACTACCGACTATATTTTCCACAGCTTCAGTTTCACTCTTAATTTTTTTGAAAAAAAGAGCGAATGGAATAGTGAGAAATTTGGCAACAAAGAGACAAACAATCATTGATGGCGTAAATACAATCAGGCCTGTCAAAAAGGAGTTAAACCCAAGCAGGTCATTCCCAATTAAAGTAACTACCCAAAGCGGGATTACATAAAAGGTTAAGAAGATCATAAGTGGTAATTGATCCAGGTTAAAAAACGCCAGTACCGAAGCAAATCCGTTTACATCAAGATCAACATCTACATCCACAGAGTCGATATCTAGCACTCCCAGTATTACTATGAGCCAATAGACGAGTACAAAGATGAATAAACAAGTGGGGATTATGTTTACTCCACTAAATGCAAATTCGAGGAGCTCTTTCATAGTTAAACAGTTATGTATCGGGTAAAAAATGATCTAAGTGCCGGCTTGGTTAGGCATCAAACCGAACACTTTCAAATATCATCATGAAGTTGATAGGTTCAACCAAAAGGAAGGATATTTATTTATCCTTGTTCATGCCAAGCTTGGCTTTCATAGCAGCCAACTCATCAGAGGCTTTCAAAGAAGAGCCATCCAATGCTTTATCAATCTCATCATCCAGCGTTTTTCTTTCATGAGAGATATCACCATATGCTTCGGCAAGTGCCTCCTGCTGAGCAACCTTGTCCTTCATGCGTTCTAACATGGCCATGGTACTAGAAGAGTCGATTTGTGCCATTTGCTTATTTACTTTAGTAGCAGCTTCGCTTACTTTCACTCTTGCTTTCAACGTTTTCAGCTCGTTCTCATATCCACTGATATCAGATTTCAGCTTTTTCACATTGGCTTCCAGTTGGCTCACGTTCTTATCAAAACGCTCTTTCTCCGATTTGCTCGTAAGAACAGCGTTAGCGAATTCTTCTTTTTTCTTCAATGCTTCAGTAGCCAATCGGTCTGCTTCAGCTTCGCTGATTTCACCAGACTGTGCTTTCTTCAACAAGGCAAAAGCTTTGCTTTCGTATTCTTCAGCCTTTGACTGATTGTTTTCCACGTCATTCTTAGCGCGAATGGCCATTGCCTTTACTTCAGCTAAAGATCTAAGACTCTCATCCAAATCTTTCTTTAAATCGCGGATACCTTGCTCAGTCATCTTGATTGGATTTTCCAATTTATCAATGGCTGAATGTGTCTCGGCTTCTCCTACCTTAAATAGTCTCTTAAAAACATTCATGATATTAAATTTTAGTAATGACTCAATTCTTAGTTTTTGCTAAATCTGATTAATTCATCGGCATATTCGCTCAACAGTAAACTCAGAGAGTTTAAAGTAGCCTCCAATTCATTTGGATCAAGATTTTCGCATTCATGCGTATTTCTGAACAACACCTTCTTACCGGTATCATCCAGGGCAAATGCGCCATGAATAATGTCCCTGTTTTTCTTCAAGAGTTCTTTGAAAACTTCAGTAGTCTCGCTCTTAATTTCAAAAAGATACTGCTCTACAATCAAAATCGGATCAGCGATGATCAAGACAACATTCTTAATCCCGTGATGCTCATTTTCAATGACGAACACTCCTTCTGCTTCATCCTGCTGGACTATGTGATAGTCAAGTTCCAATAAGTACTCTCTAATTTTTTCAAAATGTGAGTTCATGTAAGTTGTCATTTAGGTGATGATCGAAAATACTAATTACGCCACTGATTGAGTATGATTACTTCGAAGTTTTCTCAATTAGATAGCTTTGATATCGAAATCATAAGTAATTTTACGAAAGATAATGACAAAAGTTATAGCATGGCTCAAAATATTAGCAAAAAATTATCTTTTATTGGTGAGAACATCAAAAAGATAAGACAAGTCAAAAGAATCAGTCAAGCTGAATTTTCATCTCTTTTCAATCTGGCGAGACCAAGTATTGGTGCGTATGAAGAAGGGAGATCTGAGCCTAAAATTGATACAATCATCCAAATAGCTCATCACTTTAGAATATCGATTGATGTACTGCTTACCAGAAAGCTTACGGTAAGTGAGATCTATAGCCTGGATCGGTTAAATGAGAAGCTTGACAAAGCCCACAATCTGGAACCTACGAGCAAATATCCTGAAGCAATAGCCAGCAAAACCGGAATTCCGCTGGTTAAAAATAATCATTATCTAGACTACATTGTCAATTACCAAACAGCAGACTTTCTCAACAAACTTCCAGTAATTCAATTACCGATTGATAACCCTAACAATCTCAGAGCCTTCGAAATGAACGGCAGTGAAATGGAATACCACCAACAAGGTTTACACCACGGAGATTTATTAGTGGGCAGATCACACTCATTGGAAAATCTGGAAAACCTAGTAGGTAAAACAGTATCCATCGTACACAAAGAAAGCATCACCACTCGAAGATTAAGATCATTCGATATTTCTCAAATTACGCTAATCACAGATGACCCGAATTACCCTGCTATGTCTATACCCAAAGAGGACATATTGGAAATTTGGCATATCGAGGCTGCATACTCAACATACCTAAATCCTCCTACTTTGCTGGAAGAACGCGTTCTCATACTGGAAAAAACTGTAGAGGAAATCAAAAAAGGAGTTTCTAAATAAGCGAAGAAAAAATTAGGCACAACCTTTTAAAATTTATTTCCGTACATTTACTTTGTATTTCAAAGTGCTTCGCATGACTAAAGAAAAATACTTAGAAGATCTTAAGGATATCAAGTCCATCATGGAGCGATCGTCTCGCTTCATTTCATTGAGTGGATTATCTGGTGTAATGGCTGGACTATTTGCGTTGGTCGGCGCATACCTGGCTTATCAGACAGTCTATCAGCAGCAAGATTATTTAAGTTATCGTCGTGCTGACATGACCGCAGATAACATTATCCAATTGTTAGGCATAGCTATTGGCGTATTGGTATTATCTATAGGTGTGGGAATCATTTTCACTCAGCGCAAAGCAAAAAAGCAAGGTCAAAAACTATGGGATAGTCAATCGAAGCGAGTGGTGATTAACATGTTAATTCCATTAGTAGCAGGAGGACTGGTTTGTTTAATTCTTCTAAACAACGGGTTCATAGGCTTGATTGCACCATTGACATTAGTCTTCTATGGATTGGCTCTAGTCAATGCAAGTAAGTATACACTTTCAGATATCAGAAGCCTGGGAATATTAGAAATCGTACTTGGATTGATCGGCTGTCAGTATGTTGGCTTTGGATTGATACTTTGGGTGATAGGATTTGGTATCTTGCACATCGTTTACGGAATAGTGATGTACGTAAAGTATGAGAAGTGAAAGAAATCCTTAAAGATTTAAATAAAGCATTTGAGAATAAAACCCGTCTGGGCATCATGTCTGCCCTGATGGTGAATGACTATATGGATTTCAAAAACCTGAAGGATCTATTGGATGTCACTGATGGCAATCTGGCCTCTCACTTGAAGGCCCTAGAGAAAGTAGATTACATCTCAGTGACCAAGGAATTCATAGAGCGCAAACCCAATACTAAATACCAGGCAACCAAAGAAGGCCAGATTGCTTTCAAAAAGCACATTCAAGCAATCGAGCAACTACTTAAATAAAAATTTTTATCTTTTTACTTTGTATTTCAAAGTTCTTTCAAAATAAATATTATGAACACAGACTCCACACTTCCAGATCGACTCAACAATTGGATGAAGCATTCAGTAACGTTGAAATTAATCAGCATTGCAGTTCTTATATTAATCCTCCTCATTCCCACAAGCATGGTGAAGGAAATCATTTATGAACGAGAAACATTGAGCCAGGACGCTATTCAAGAAGTGAGTTCTAAATGGGCGAATAATCAAACAATTAAAGGACCGATTCTAACCATTCCGATCACTTATTATTCAACCATTAAAAATGAAGATGGATCATTCACTGAAATATCCAGAAACCTAAATATTCTACCCGATGACCTTCAAGTCAACGGTCAAATTGATCCCGAATCTCTCAAACGCGGGATATATGAAATTGTCGTTTACAAATCAAAAATGAATGTAAATGGCAGTTTCAGCTTCAACCCAAAGTTTGACAAAACCAACTTAAAGCAAATCCATTGGGATCAAGCATTCCTTACTTTAGGAATCACTGATTTGAGAGGCATAAAAGACAACATCAATCTAACCTGGGGGGACAAAAAGCTTCACGCAGAACCAGGTTCAAAAATAATGGACCTAATAAGTTCAGGTGTAACTATTGATCTTCCTAAAATTGATCAAGACAAACAACAAAACATCAACTTCAATTTTGGTTTAAACCTGCAGGGCAGCGAAAACCTTTCTTTCATTCCAATTGGGAACACTACTGAGATTAAACTCACTTCTTCATGGACTGACCCTAGTTTCAATGGAAATTTCCTACCAAATGATCGATTGATTGATAAAAATGGATTTAGTGCAGATTGGAAAATACTCCAACTCAATAGAAACTTCCCACAAAGTTGGATCAATGACAAATACAGTAATTCCTTAGATCAATCCGCTTTCGGAGTTGATTTAATGCTTCCTCTGGACGATTATCAAAAATCAATGCGATCCGCCAAGTATGCCATAATGACCATTGCCCTTACCTTCTTAATTTTCTTCCTCGTAGAAGTGCTAAATGGAGAAAAAATTCACGCATTTCAATATACACTCGTGGGGTTATCACTTTGCCTATTTTATGTTCTATTAATATCAATTTCAGAACACTCCAATTTTAATCTAGCATACATCATCTCAGCAATTGCTGTAATTGGAATGATCTCCTTATACTCTATCAGTGTTTTTAAAACCAGAAAAATCACATTGCTCTTATCAGCAGTGCTATGTGGTGTTTATGGCTTCTTATTCGTCACTCTCCAATTGGCCGATTTCGCATTACTACTCGGATCAGTAGGTTTAGCACTAATTCTTGGAGCCACCATGTACTTCACCAGAAACATCAACTGGTACGCTATTGGCAAAACAAGACTCTCTTCCTGATTTCAGTCAATCGACGATATTCTAAAAGTCAAAATCATGATTATGAAAGTCAAAATGATTTTACCTGCATTGGCAGAAGCAGAAAGTCCTTTCTGGCGCCCAATCAAATATTCCTTATTTCCTCCACTTGGTCTAGCAACTCTAGCTTCGTATTTGAGTTCAGATGATGAAGTAGAGTTGGTAGATCAGCATGTCGAAAAAATCAAACTAGATGATTCTCCTGATTTAGTAGTTATTCAAGTCTACATCACAAATGCCTACCGCTCTTATCAAATAGCAGATCATTATAGGCAACAAGGAACATATGTCATCATGGGAGGACTACACGTCACATCTTTACCCGATGAAGCCTCGCAGCATGCTGACAGCATCTTTATAGGGCCCGGAGAGGAAGCTTTCCCTCAATTTCTAAAAGAATTCAGAATTGGAAAACCGAAAAAAACGTATTCCTCCAATGTAAGAACTCTCACAGGGATCCCTCCAATCAGGAGGGATCTCATCAAGAGAGAAAGGTATTTAGTTCCGAACTCAATTGTCGTAACACGTGGATGCCCGCATCACTGCGACTTCTGTTACAAGGATGCTTTTTTCGAAGGTGGAAAAAGTTTTTACACCCAGGAGGTTGACGATGCACTGAGCGAAATTGATCGTCTTCCTGGTAGACATCTTTACTTTTTGGACGATCATTTGCTTGGTCATACTCGTTTTGCAACTTCTCTCTTTGAAGGAATGAAAGGCATGAACAGAGTCTGTCAGGGAGCAGCTACCATCGATTCAATTCTAAGAGGAAACCTTATCGAAAAAGCCGCAGAGACTGGACTGAGAAGTCTTTTTGTGGGTTTTGAGACTTTTTCACCTCAAAACCTAAAACAAAGCAACAAGAAGCAAAACCTAAAGAAAAATTATGAAGAGGCTGTAAAAAGATTACACAGTCTTGGAATTATGATCAATGGTAGCTTCGTCTTTGGACTGGATGATGATGACCAAGACGTTTTTAAAAGAACGGTGGACTGGGGAGTCGCAAATGCAATCACCACATCCACCTATCACATACTTACTCCCTATCCTGGAACTGCACTTTACAAAAGCATGGAAAAGCAAAACCGGCTAACGACAAATAACTGGGATTTATACGACACAAGACATGTGGTTTACAAAACTACTAAACTGACTCCAGAAGAACTGAAAGCAGGATATGATTGGTCGTACAAAGAATTTTACTCATGGACCAACATTCTGAAAGGCAGTTTAAATCATGAAGTACCGAAACATCAGCTAAAGCACTTCCTCTATGCTGGGGGATGGAAAAAATTTGAACCACTTTGGAATTTCATCATCAAAACAAAGGGTCTCAATCAAATGCTTCCGCTTCTTGAAGCCATTCTATCTAAAGTTAAAGACAAAACACAACCAATAGAACATGTATCAAATTCGCTCATTTCTAAACCATCAATCAGCTATGAACATTAAAAAACATCTACCAAAGGCCGTTTTTTTCCTCTTCTTCACCTTCATCTGTTACATCATCTATGCTGCCGATACCAATAATGGTTTCTGGCTGATGAAAGTAGCCGAAAAAATAAAATACGGAGATAAAATTGGACACCTGGTGCTCTACGGATTACTAGGAATGTTTCTAAACATTGCACTTAAAAATCGCATGATTCACAACACCAAACTTCCACTTGGATCTGTGATTGTTTTGATTTTCGCCATCGCGGAAGAGTTTACTCAGCTAGCATTTGAAACGAGAACATTTGATTATATCGATATGCTTTGTGATGTGATTGGGTTAGGAATTTTCAGTCCAAATCTGGTTGAAAACCTTAAAAAGTCAATGAGTAGACTGACTTCATAATTTTATGTAATTTCAGTTTTTATGCTAATTCTCTTGTATATATCCCGGTGAAAAAAGTATTTTGGTCAAGTACTTTTAATTTATACTAATGATTAACAAACTCCGACCAACAATTTTCATTGGGCTATTATGCTTTGTCCTTCCCTCATTTTCTCAAGAAGACAGCTTAGGTTTAGACAGTGCTACATTTGCTGAAATAATGGCTTATTATGAAGAAGCTGAAGAAATGAATGCTTCTTTAGATTATCAGAAGGGCACTATTGTGCTAGGTGATGAGCTGGCTACTCTTAACCTTAATGAAGGATTTAGATATCTCAATGATGTTGAAACTCAAAAAATACTTGTAGAAGCATGGGGCAACCCTCCTCAAGAGACACTAGGAATGATTTTTCCTGATTCGGTTAATCCATATCTACCAGAGGGATGGGGAGTAGTATTATCTTATGTAGAAGATGGTCACATAGATGACGATGATGCTGCTGACATAGATTATGAGGATCTATTGGAAGAACTGAAAGAGGAAGCAATTGAATCCAGTAAAGAACGTCGTGAGCTTGGATATGGAGGTTACTCACTTGTTGGATGGGCAGAATCACCTTATTATGATCAGGAGTCTAAAAAACTATATTGGGCAAAAGAACTGGCATTTGACGAAAGTGATATCAACACCTTAAACTATGACATTCGTGTTTTGGGCAGAAAGGGTTATTTAAGATTAAATGCTATCGCTTCTGTCGATCAACTGGAAATGGTCAAACCTTCTATGCAAGATTTACTTGGCAAAGTAGAGTTCAATCAAGGCAACACTTATTTTGATTTCAATCCTGATGTTGATGAAGTAGCTGCCTATGGAATTGGAGCTCTTGTTGCTGGAAAACTAGCAGCTAAAGCAGGACTCATTAAAGTCATAGGGATATTTTTCGCTAAATTCTGGAAGATCATTCTAATCGCAGGAGGTGCATTAATTGCCTTTATCAAAAAAATCTGGACCGGAAAGGAACAACGAGAAATCGGATAAATTCAAAACCCACCATTTCAACTTCAAATGAGATGGTGGGTTAAATCTGCATATGAAAGATTACAAAAGAATTACCCTTCTTTCCATAATCCTTTTATGGTTGACGACCTCATGTAATAACTCCGAAACTTCGCTTCTCTCACCAATAGCCACTCAAAACAGAACTCCCTCCCAAATCCAACTAACCGAAATTGGCGATTTTGGAATAGAACGAAAAGCCAGACCAGGTATTCCAGCTCACCTTCATACTGGAATTGACATCAAAAGACCTGGGAATAACTACATACATGAACCAATCTTTCCAATTGCAACCGGAACCATAATCAGCAAACGAAAAGATGGCCCCTATGCTCAGCTGATACTGGAGCACAAACTCGAAAGAGACTCGTTCTGGACATTATATGAACACATAGCAGAAATCCTGGTGGAAGTAGGTCAAACTGTTGAACCCAATACAGAAATCGCGCGGTATTTTAACAAGGAAGAGCTTGACCTGTATGGCTGGCAGTTTGATCATTTTCATTTTGAAATACTCAAATCAGCCCCATCTCCTATTCCTCCAAATAGCAAAACACCTGAGAGATATTTCATCTCAAACACACTGAATTGTCATGACATGGAGGAATTGACTTCTCATTTTTACGATCCCTTGATTTTCTTATCAAGCAAGGAATAATTAAGAGAAATTGACACCTCACTCTCTTTGATTTTTCGTAATTTCAAAGTTGAATTTACTAACCAGTTTACCTAGTTTTTATAACCTACCTTTTTGATGGCCAATTATTTTAGATCCGCTCTATTTTTCATTAGTACAGCACTGCTCCTTTCATGTGGAGGCAACAAATCTGAGCAACCAGACACCAGTGAAATTGAATACTCGGAAGAAGTTGCTGCACTGCTAAACACCGTGACTTCTGGAATCATATCTCCTTATGATGAAATCATCGTCGGTTTCAATCAGGACATGATCAATATGGAGTTACGCAATACAAAAATTGAGAATCCTTTCTCATTTTCTCCAAGCATCGAAGGAGAAGCCACCTGGACTCAGACGAATCGATTGGTTTTCACACCAAGTGAACCTTTACAAAGCAGGATCAACTATACAGGTAAACTGGATTTAACTAAGATTGACCCAAATCTTGAAGTCAAATCAATTGATTTGAAGTTCTACGTAGAAGGTCAGGAAATAAAAACATTCAGCGGAGATCTTGAATTGCTTAACCCGTCTGACCCTAACAAACTGGTGTATCGAGGTAAGATTACCTTTTCTCAACCTGTAGAATTGGCCACCATTCAGGAAGCAGGATCATTTGAAAACTCTAAGCTTACCTGGAACCAAGAAAGTTCAAAGTCATTCTCGTTCGCTACAGATCCTCTGGAAAGAAAGTCCAGCACTACGCGCTACTTATTCTCTCTTGATCGTGAGAAAATGAATCTTACTGAGGCGCTTGAGAAAATTGTTGAGGTGGTGCCTTTAAGCAAACTCGAAGTAAGTGAGATAGAAAAAGACGAGCAGGGCAAATCTCCAAAACTAATGATCAAGTTCTCGGATCAACTTGACACCAAACAAGACATCAGTGGATTTGTGAAAGTTTCTCCATCGGTAGATTTCACTGTTCAAAAGTTAGGTAAATACGTCATTCTGGATGGCGATTTCCGATTTGGCAATACCTATAAAATCTCAATAACTAAAGGAATCAAAAGTCGCTGGGCAACAACTAGCGAAATTGATTTCGAAAAGTCAATCAAATTTGCAGATATCGCCCCACAGGTGGAGTTTGCTTCTTCAGGCATGTTCATGCCAACGAGCAACAACAAAAACCTTCAATTCTTAACAACCAATATTAAGAGAGTACACGTGGAAGTGAAAAAAGTATTCACTTCTGAATTGGAAGAATTTTTCGATCGTGAAAACATTAAAACTGGAAAGAGTAGAAATGATGAATTCAACAACACGTATGTATCGTCTGTTGGAGCAATTATTTATAACCAGACTTTCGAAATTGGTGATGAAAAGAACAAATGGTTACTCCACAATTTGTCATTGGACAATGTCCTAAAAGAATACAACAATGGTCTATACTTAATTAGAATCAACTTCAATCCACAAGATGTACTTGTTCCAATTGAAGGAGAACAGCTTGAGTATATCCAGAACAAAGGACAGATCTACAAGCCTGTGACGATTTCTGATATCGGCCTAATGGTAAAGAGAGAGGGCAATGAAGATTATCGAGTTTACACTACGGACTTAAAAACTGGAAAACCTCTTTCTAATGTCAAAGTAACGGTACAACGTTACGATAACGACTATACAAGAACTACGGATGAACAGGGTCAGGCAAAAATCCATGCTTCATCATACATCCAGCTAATCAAGGCAGAGAAGAATGGTCAGGTTACTGTCATCAAGCCATATGAAATGCAGTGGAATAATTCTGGATTTGATGTGGAAGGACTTAGTCAATACGAACTTCAAACCAGAGCATATATCTATACTGAGCGTGGAGTTTATCGCCCAGGCGACTCAGTAAACGTCTCCTGCATTGTCAGATACCAAAGCACAGCTAATGCGGACAACATACCAGCATACTTAAAACTCTATAATCCAGAAGGCACATTAGTGCAAGAATTGACTCAAAAAGGAGCTCGTGATGGATTCTACAATTTCAACTTTGGTACAGGGCAAAACGATCCAACTGGTAACTGGAACGTACAAATCAATGTTGGAAACAAATACTTCTATCATAACCTCAAAGTAGAAACAGTTGTAGCGAACAAACTAAAAGTTAAGGTTACTCCTGACTTGAAGGTGTTAAAACCTGAGAATAAACAGCTCAAGTTTGAAGTAGAAAGTAAGTATTTATTTGGCGCTACTGCTTCAGGCTTGCCTTACGATACAGAAGTTGAGATTTTCGATCAGCCAACTGCATTTCCAAAGTTTAAGGATTACAGTTTCTTCAATCAGAATGTAGACTTCCAGGACATAAAAACTGCTGTTAAATCAGGATCTCTGGATGAGCAAGGTAAGGCTAAAATCACCTGGAATGTACCAAACATGAGTCAGGCCCCTTCTCCTCTGAAAGTAAAAATCACTGCAACTGTGCAGGAAGAAGGTGGCAGACCTAATGAATCATGGAGTTACCTTGATCTACATCCATTCTCGCACTATGTAGGTATTCAAGATGATGGCTATTCGTATGCAAAACTTAATGTAGAACAAAAGATACCAGTGGTGCTCGTCAATACGGAAGGCGAAGCACAAAGCGGAAAGGAATTGGTATACCGAATTTATAGAAACAGTAAATATTGGTGGTATCAGTACGATAGTTACCGTGACTTTAAGCTTCGATACAAAACTGATAAGCATTCTTATTTAGTTGAGGAAGGCACCATCACATCTTCTACTCCATTCGCAAACATTCCATTCAGACCTACTCAAAGTGGTCAGTATTTGATAGAGGTGCAGGATGCATCAGTTCCAATGGGACATACATCGAGTATTTTCATGAGCGCTTATCCGTATGGAGGTGTTCCTTCAGGAGATGAAAATGCAGGAACACTTAGCCTAAGAAGTGATAAAGAGTCTTACAATGTCGGAGAAGAAGCTGTCATTTCATTCCCTTCTCCTAAGAAAGGTAACATCCTTCTAACTGTGGAGCAAGGTGACGACATACTAGCCAGCAGCTGGGTAGAGCCAAAAGACACTGAGGACATGAAAGTGAAAGTAAAGCTTTCTAAAAGCATGGCTCCAAATGTCTACGTAACCATTACGGTACTTCAAGATCATGCACAAACTACCAATGATCGCCCAATCCGTATGTTTGGCATTTTACCACTTACTGTTGTCGACCCTGACACCAAACAAGAGTTGGCCATTGACATGGCCGATGAATTACTTCCAGAGCAAGAGTTTGAAGTGAATGTGAGTACCATTTCTGGAATGCCTACACAATTTACCATTGCAGTTGTAGATGAAGGCCTTCTAGACTTAACGGGATTCCGCACTCCAAATCCATGGAAGGAATTCTTTAGAAAAATTCGATTGGATGTGGAAACCTACGACATGTTTGGCCATGTGATTGGAGCTAATGCTGGAGATGTGTTTAAAACCTTCTCTATTGGTGGAGACATGGATTACAGAGAATCGCAACTAGATCCATTCGACAAGAAAAAACGCTTCAAACCAGTCTGTATGTTTGAGGGACCAATAGTAACCGACAGTCGAGGAAAAGCCACTGTGAAATTCAAAATGCCAAACTACGTAGGTTCAGTAAGAGTCATGGTAGTTTCTGCTAAAGGAAACTCATTTGGATCTGCAGAAAAGACGGTGCCTGTACGTAGTGACCTTATTATCCAACCTACCATTCCAAGAGCATTGAAGCCTGGTGATGAGTTTATAGTTCCTGTAAATGTCTTTGCCACGAAAGAGAAGCTCGGACCTGTAGATATTGCGATAAGCACTCAAGGACCTTTAGAGGTAGTGGGCAGCAAATCTGTTAGCCATAATTTCGAATCAGTGGATGATCAACTATTTGAATTCAAAATCAAAGTTAAAGAAGCAGTAGGACAAGGTAAAATCACCATTATCGGAAAAGGAAAAGACACTAAGAGCACTTTCGAAGCAGATATTCCTGTAAGCCCAAGCTCTCCAAGAGTATACCAATCTGAAGAAAAGGTGATCAAACCTGGTGAAACCCTCACTTTTGATCTTCCAAAAGTAGGACTGGATGGCACCAACAATGCGCGATTGAAACTGGCCGTATTCCCAAATATGGACTTCATGCATCGTTTGGATTACCTTATCAGATATCCATATGGATGTATTGAACAAACGACTTCTTCGGTTTATCCTCAATTGGCATTGAAGACCTTATTCAAAAACGATAAAGAGAAACTAAAAGAAATCGATAAAAACATCAATGCAGGAATTGACCGTTTGAGAATGTTCCAACTACCTGACGGAGGATTTAGCTACTGGCCAGGCAGCAACTATGTCAGCGACTGGGGTAGTAACTATGCTGGGCAGTTCCTGATCGAAGCAAGAAAAGCAGGATATGTAGTTCCAGATCTAATGTATGATGGCATCATAAGATATCTGGAAAGACAAACCAAAAATGGATCAAAAGACAAAAAATATCTAATGACACGTGTTAATAGATGTTTTGTACTTGCATTGGCCAACAAAGCGCCAACTGGTGAAATGAACATCTTGAAACAGAATAACTATAATGAAATGACCAGTGTGCAGAAATGGATGCTGGTAACTGCTTACAAACTTGCTGGTGCAGAGGACAAAGTTCAGGGGCTGGCAGACAATATCAGCATGACTGTAGAGGAATATCAGGAGTTTAGCTGGACGTATGGTTCGCACAACCGTGATCTTGGTATTATCCTGAGATGTCTTACCATTCTTGATCGTAAAAATGATGCAGAGTTATTAGCTAAAACATTGGCTAAGACACTCTCCAGTCATTATTGGTATTCTACTCAAACGGTTGGTCAGATGTTGCTGGGTATCGGCAGTTACTTTGATAAAATGGGTATAGCTGCAGCCAATGATTTGATCATTGAAGGTCGTGTAGAGCTTCCAAACGGCAATACAGAATCCATAAAATCGGTAGACACTTACAATCTATATATCAATGAAGGATATGGTCAGCAAATGAAAGTATCGCTTAATTCGGATGTAAAGATTCCTCAATTGTATGCTACAGTTTCCAGCAATGGTGTTCCGTTGAAAGACAATACTCCTGAGCAAAATAAGAACATCACCCTTGATGTAAGCTGGTTCAATGAAGATGGCGAAAACATTGACATTAACAATGTAAAACAAGGAAGCACGTTCTATGGACGTTTCCGAGTATTCAACAAGAGTGTGACTTCAACTGTTGAAGAAGTGGCGTTGATGCAAATACTTCCTTCCGGTTGGGAAATCGAGAACACTCGCCTGAATGGTGAGGTGGAATCGAGCTGGATGGCAGGTTGGATCACTGGAAAAGAAGAATATCTGGACATCAGAGATGACAGAGTCATGTGGTTCTTTGACTTACAGAAACAACCACTTGATTTTGTAGTGAAAATCAATGCGATTACTTCAGGCTCTTATATTATGCCAGGTGCTAGATGTGAAGCGATGTACAACAATGACTACATTGCTACCAAACCTGCCAAGACCGTGAATGTGACCAAATAATTAGTATGCGGAGAAAGGTAGTTGCAGGAGTTGGAGTTCCCATATTGGCGTTTATTATTTATCTGATAATACCGCTAAAGCAACGAATTCCAGCTGACTACAGCCAGGTAGTACTGGCCAAGGACAGTACCTTTCTCCGTGTATTTCTCAATAGCGACGAACAGTGGTGTCTCCCACCACAATTGCAAACAGAAATACCAGAGAACCTCAAACTATCAGTTCTTAACTACGAAGATCAATACTTTGAATATCATCCAGGATTCAATCCTGTAGCTATTCTAAGAGCACTATATTGGAATATTACAAGAGGTGAAGTGGTGAGTGGTGGCTCCACTATCACCATGCAAGTAGCTCGAATGATCCGGGATCAGGATCGAACCATCTTCCAAAAGTTTCTTGAAATTGCTCTAGCAATCAAAATAGAAACACGTTTTTCTAAAGAGGAGATTCTGTCTCAATACCTTACTTACGCTCCTTATGGCAGCAACATAAGAGGTTATCAAGCGGCTAGTTACCGATTCTTTGACAAGAAACCGACTCAGCTATCCTGGGCGGAAGCGGCTACACTTGCTGTGCTTCCCAATGCACCGGGCATGATATTTCCAACAAAGAATGACGAAGCCCTTAAGACTAAACGCGACCAGTTACTTAAGAAGCTGTTTACAAATGAAGTTATCGATGAAGAGACCTATGAACTATCATTATTAGAGCATGTCCCGGACGAAATCATTCCATTTCCATTAGCAGCACCTCATCTTACAGAACTAATTCATCAAAAGAATCAACTGGATATCGTTAAAACCACCATCGATTCCGACATTCAATACGAGACAGACTTCTTCATCAAGCAACATACCGCAAGAATGCACCAAATGGGAATTAATAATGCATGCGCTTTGGTCGTTGATAATAAAACCGGAAATGTACTGAGCTATGTAGGCAGTCATGACTTTGATGATTTAGATAACCTCGGACGAGTGGATGGAGTCCAAGCGGCTAGATCTAGTGGATCAATCTTAAAACCGTTCCTCTATGCGCTATCCATTGATGAAGGTCTCATTCTTCCAAACACCCTAATCAAGGACGTACCTACTTACTTTAGCAGTTTCTCTCCCAACAATGCCTCTGAAGAGTTCTCAGGAATTATTCCAGCTAACAAAGCATTGATCTATTCATTAAATATTCCGGCAGTAAGACTACTAAATGCCTATGGTGTCAATAAGTTTTACAACAATCTGAAAGCCGCAGGCATCACCACACTTTTCCGAAGTTCTGATGAATACGGACTTCCTATCATATTAGGTGGCTCAGAAGTTACACCATGGGATGTAGCTAAGCTTTTCCGCGGTATGGCCAATGGTGGTCAATTCGAAGATATCCATTACCTACCCGATGAAACCAGTACGCAAACCCAACTCATAAGTGAGGGCGCCAGCACACTCATTCTGGAAGAAATGAAGGAACTGATTCGCCCTGGTCTGGAGTTTTACTGGAAGAAGTATGGCAATCAGAAACCCATCGCATGGAAAACAGGCACCAGTTATGGACACAAAGATGCCTGGGCAGTTGGAACCACACCTTCACACACCATAGTTATTTGGGTTGGTAACTTTGATGGACAATCCAATAAAAGCCTCTCTGGAATGCGAAGTGCAGGACCTCTTCTGTTTAACATCTTAAACATACTTCCTTCAGACGATTGGTTTGAGCCAAACCCCAAAGAGTATTCAACCATCAAAATATGTAAGCAAACTGGCTTCTATGCCTCAGAGCATTGTCCAGAATCAGAAGAGGAGCTAGCTCCAAAAAACATGAAACCGATGAAGGTGTGTGAGTTTCACAAGGCTCACCTAATTGAAAACAACCATATCGTCTGCTCCCATTGCTGGAAAGGCAATCAAGTAACCAAAGTATTTCTTAGCTACCCTCCTGATGTAAGCTATTATCTCAGACAGAATGGTGGTTTAATAGAAAGCATACCGACACACAATCCATCTTGCCCAACAAGAAATGAATCAGATATCCTGGAAATAATCTACCCTCTGGATGAAGCAAACATCATTGTTACGCGTGATTTCGATGGCACTTACCAACCTGTAGTCAGCAGAGTAGCTACTCGCTATACCAATAGAGAATTGTTCTGGTATTTAGACAATGAATATCTGGGAAGCACTATAGAGCAAGCTTCTCTCCCATTAAAACTAAGATCAGGACAACATCTATTAACCGTTACAGATCCGGAAGGCAATAGGGATCAGGTTTCTTTCTCCGTGATTGTCAACTAAGACATTCTTCCCACCGCACAACTGACGTACGATTTCACTTTTTGCATTCCTGTAGAAGTACCTTGCTGTGGATAGCCCAGGCTACTCAGTTTATCCAGCAACGTTTGTTTACTTACAGCAAACTCATGAAGCAATGTCACTTCAGAGGTTTCTACTTCCACAGCAACGGCATTAACACCTTCTACTTTTTGCAGATTGTTTTTAATGGTGTTGGCACAACCTCCGCACTTCAAATTGTCTACGATGATTTTAGTTTCCATAATTCAAGGAGTTTGAGAGAACAATATTAGCATTAACTCATCTGCAACATACTGATATTGAACTTTTTAAAAAATGACTTTTCGCAGTTTCCAGTGTAACCGATGTTACAAACTCCATTTAATCTTCATCGTTTCTTTGCATAAGAGTTTAGAAAAAAGAAACAGAAAATTTTAAAAATATGAGTTTACAAAAATTAATCAACGAGGGAGCAAAAATCATCGACGTTAGATCTCCAATGGAATTTGCAGGCGGAAGCGTACCAGGCGCAATCAACATTCCTTTGAATGAAGTACCGGCAAGAGTAGATGAGTTTAAGGCAATGGAAGGACCGCTTGTACTTTGCTGCATGAGTGGAAACAGAAGTGGGCAGGCATGTGCATTCTTAGGTGCTCAAGGCATCGAAGTGTACAATGGTGGTTCTTGGTACGATGTGAACGCTTTGGTTCCTCAAAACGCATAAAAAATGGCACAAACATTCAGCGAAATCATCAAGTCAGATAAGCCTGTTTTGGTAGACTTCTCAGCAGAATGGTGCGGACCTTGTCAGATGCTGGGTCCAATACTTAATGACCTGAAGAAGAGAGTCAAAAACAAAGCAACCATTGTGAAGGTGGATGTAGATAAAAACCAAAAGTTGGCTAGAAGCTTGAGAATACAAAGCGTCCCAACATTGGTGATCTACCAGAAGGGACAGATAAAATGGAGACAATCAGGCGTTAGACAAGCCGCTGAATTAGAAAATATACTTAATCAGTTCATGTTAACTGAGGTTTAGTTGTTGATTATCATAGCGCAGAGAGTGATAGGTCACCCGTTTTGGGTGGCCTTTCTTTTTTATCACTTCTGTAGACTATGAGGGAACTGCACGTAGAAAGTAGTCCCTTCGCCTAATGCGCTTTCAGCCCAAATACGACCTTGATGTCTTTCAACAATTTTACGACAAATAGCTAAACCTAACCCTGTACCCTCGTAAGCCGACTTGCCATGCAAGCGCTCGAACAATCCGAATATTTTATCAACGAAAGCCATATCAAAGCCGATACCATTGTCTTTCACATAGAAGGTAACTCCATTGGACTCATCCTTCTGCTTACCTATTATCACTTTTGGTGTTGTTTCGTCAGCTTTGGCAAATTTCAGCGCATTCTGGATGAGGTTTTGAAATATGCGGTATATCTGAAGCTTATCACCATATACGAAACCTAGCTTTTCCACCTCAATCACAGCTTCTTTTTGCTGAACAAGAACCTGTAAATCACCCAACACTTGATCGATGATTGAGTTAGCGTCTATTTGTTCAAAAGGATCAGAAGAACGGTTAATTCTTGAGAAACTTAGTAAATCTTTAATTAGCGTTTGCATTCTTGCTGAAGCCCCTATCATCCGGCTGAGATAATCACTGGATTTTGGATCTAGTTTACCTTCCTGCAATTCTTTCAATCGATCACCAAACGCTTGAATTTTCCGTAAAGGCTCCTGCAAATCATGCGATGCCACATATGCAAATTGCTCCAATTCAGCATTGGACTGTTGCGCGTCTTTAAGCGCAATTTTCAGCTCATTCTGAATTTGCTGCCTGTCCTGAATTTCTTTCTCAAGATCATGAGTACGCAATTTCACATTGGCTTCCAACCGCTCATTAGTCCGCTTAAGTCGTTCGCTTTTTCGAACGATATAATTCATGAGTATACCCTTAAAGTTAACCGCAATATCCAGCTCAACTTTATCCCATAAAAGCGACTTGTATTGAACATTCTCTTGCCACAACTCAAAAGACTTTCTTGGCATTAACCGATGACTTCCATCATCCTGAAACTCTATAATTTTCTCTGGTTTACCTCCCCAATTTTTTGTCTCGATCACCTCAGGACGTAACCACATGATGTATTCATCGAAATCCTGCGATAAAGACAAGAAATAAACACCAGAGACAACCTTACTAATTGGTTTAAAGACTTCATTTTCCAATGCCAACTGATTGGTTTGGTAATCAGAAGTAATAGTAGCATTCTTCTGCGCCCACTCTGCTATCTGATCAATCCATTCACCGGAAGGTGTACTTCCATAAACTTCAGATTTTGAATTAACACTCAAAACAACTCCCTGCGCATTCATCATGGACATCAATGAAGAAGCCTCTTTTCGTAACCCATCAAGAAAGTCTTCTTCATTGGCTATTTGTCCCGTTAACTTTGCTAAGAGAGACTGAAGTTCGGCTGTTCTAATTCTTTGCTGAGACTGTTCTTTCGTATTGATCAGATAGGAAACGATCATTCCTAAATAAGAGGCAGCTTCTTTCACATTTACAGGCACCACATGTGGAGCATAATGATGACATGCTATCAATCCCCAAAGCTTTCCTTCTACGATGATACTGATAGACATAGATGCCTGCACCCCCATATTTCTCAAGTATTGCAAATGGATTGGTGACACACTTCTCAGTGAGCTTGTTCCAATGTCAATTGGCGATGCCACAGGGACTATTGGACTAGCAACAGCATTGACATCAGCAATTGTCCGAACTCTATTTCGCAAATACAGCTGTCTTGCCTGTGCGGGAATGTCAGATTCGGGAAAATGCTGCTTTAGAAAAGAATTGAGATGATCTACCTTAGATTCCGCAACAACTTCCCCATTATATTCTTCATCAAATCGATATAGCATTACACGATCAAAACCCGTTAATTGACGCGTTTCAGAAACAGCATAATCAAATATATCTTGTAAATATTCAGCAGAAATCAGATCTCTTACTACGTTTCTAATCTGATGATAAAAGCTTAGAAAAGCCGTTTGATCCTGAATGCTAGATGGTTCTACGTCTAACAGTAAATATTTTTCGTTGCGAGTTAAACTCGCATCCATTTTAACTGCTTCCCCTTTCGCATTTTCCAAGCTCAGCACAAACGGATTGATCGGTTCAAAATCTGCATCATCTTTTACCTGATCAAGTTGCTTCAGCACATCTGAACCAACCAGTACACCCACTGACTGTCCAAGCAGCTGATCCAGTTTGAAATCAGTATATTCTTCCACATTTTGACTGAGGAATCGAATAGTTAACTCAATTGGATCTAGTACCACTAAAAAACCATGCGGCTGAATAGTACCGGGAATATGTATTGGCTCTTCGTGGCAATTATCCAGTGTTGCGATAAATGATGGCTGCTTCAACTCAAATTAATTTTATTACGGCGTGCATAAATTGAAATGCTTTTTCAGATGCTACAAGTACTTCCGATTGGCGTGTCGGATTTGCATCACCATAAGCGTTCAGCAAATTCAAAAATTCTTTCCATTTTTCCCCTCGGCTATCTCCATAACTCAGAAAGAAATTCAAGTGTTTATCTTTTTCAATCCACTCCAACTCCTGAAGCTTCTTAGCAATAAACTTACCTCCCAAAGTAGCCCCTTCCATTACATAAGATACACCTAAACAAGATGCATAGTTTACTTCTAAGTCAAAAGTTTGATTTAACAGGACACTTTCACTCCCGCTATCCAGGTTTTCCAAATCATGCTTAATCCAGGAGAGCTTAGATCGATCATGCAATAACTCATTACCCTCCGACATAGATTCCAAGACATTCTCCATTTGATCATAAGCATAATGAAAATGTGATAGTATGCGTGCGTACTCAGCTGGGGATAATTCAGGGTTAAAAAGTTTAGAAATTAGTTCCTGCTCTACTTGCGTATGAAGTGTAGCTGTAAACTTTTTAATTTCTTCTGCTATCAACGAATGTAAAAATTTAGAGGAGTCAATGCAGCTTTTTCAAGCCAGTAAGTCTTAATTACAGAAACCATTTCCACCAAATCTTTAAACATAGTAGGTTTCGTAAAGTAGGTGTTTACACCTTGTAGATATGAGGACTGAATATCATCCTCTGAAGCAGAAGTTGTAAATACAATAACTGGTATCTGTTTGAATTGTGGATCACTTTTAATTGCCTTAATCGCTTCACGACCATCCATTTTCGGCATATTAAGATCCATAAAAATCAAAGTTGGTGGCTCCTCTCTATTACTAAGAATAGTCATCAGCTCATCACCGTTTTCTGCATATTCGGTAACTCCAGCTTCTATACCATTGGCTTCAAATGCATCCTGAATCAGCAATCGATCATCAAAATCATCCTCAGCTATCAGAATACTATAATTCATTTTTGACATATTTTTCTTCTAGGGCCATTAAATCACATACATATGCAAGAATGTGATGCTATCAAATATAGCAACATTCTTAAAAACATGATTTTTTCTCTTATAACTGAAAGAATACGAGGCATTTAAACATTATACTCTCACATAGATTCCTTTCCGATCAAGAAAAAATCCAATAATCCAATTTAACAAGGTGAAGGTAATAGCGTAGAAAAGCGAGGCTAATGATGCAGGCAAAGCTAACAAATAGGTTTCATATATCCATGTCTGTATAGGTTGCCCTCCAACATTCACCATCCAAAAGAGCACTGCAAGCACCCATGAAAATGCATAAATAAACAACGGATTCTTACCAAATACTACAAAGAAATGAGTCCAACGCTCACTTTTTCTTAACTCGATAAAGTATGAAAGCAACGCTAATGCACTCATACAAATTCCAGATGTCAATAATACAAACGAACTAGTCCAGATTTTCTTATTCAATGGAAAGAATAAATCCCAGGTCAATCCAGCCAAAATCAATAATATACCAGCGATCAATAGCTTGGCAATCACTTCATAGGACACTCCATTGCGGGTTACAAATAGCCCTACTAAATAGCCAATTAGGACATTAACAACTGCTGGAAGCGTACTTAACAATCCTTCTGGATCAAACGGCATTCCTTCTCCCTGATAGACATGATTAGGTCCTACAACTGCTAAATCCCATTGATTACCTACAAATCCCGCCAGACTGTATGGGTCTCCATTTCCCAGAGACCACACCACCAACCAATACCCAAAGAGGACGGCAACTGAAGTATTAATAATCGCACGGTTGGTTTTGGCATAATGGATAATGATAGCTGCTAACAGATAACAGAATGCTATCCGTTGCAACACTCCAAATATTCGTAAAGAAGAAAATGAGATAAATTCTCCAGAGCCGAAATCATATAATGGAAACCAGTTAAGACCCAGGCCAATTAAAAAAATTAACAATGACCGCTTGAGAACTTTCTTCCAGAAAAAGCCATCTCCCTGCTCTTCATACCTGCTCATAACAAATGCCATGGAATTGCCTACTGCAAACAAAAAAGAAGGAAAAACTAAGTCGGTAAGTGTAAACCCATGCCAGGCGGCATGCTGTAAAGGACCGTACTGAACACCCCATTGACAGGGGTTGTTCACTACGATCATTAAAAAAACTGTTGCTCCCCGGAAGACATCCAGGGATAGAAATCTTTGTTTTACTGTCATGCTAGTTGATTATCACATACAAGATGCCATAAAAATAGCAGACTTATTCGAATCAATATTCCCAGCTAGCCGTATCGATTTCTTCCAACGCAGCAATGAGTAATTCAATAGAGCCAACGATATCGTCTTTATGCGCCATCTCTATTACCTGATGCAGATGACGGGTTGGGATGGAAATAGCACCAGCAATTGACCCATTTTTACCCATTCTTTGCACACCTGAAGTATCAGTACCACCAGCAGCCAGGATTTCTGGTTGCCATTTGATTTGGTGTGAATCTGCGGTCTTTTTCAAGAACTTCACCATTCTGCTATCACAGATTGTCATCGCATCCATGATTTTCACTGCTGTCCCGGCACCAAGAGCCGTTACCTGCTCGTGTGCTTGAGCACCTGGCAAATCATAAGCGATTGTTGTATCCAATGCAATACCAAAATCAGGATTGATACTATGCGCAGAAACATTCGCTCCACGAATACCTACTTCCTCCTGCACCGTAAACACCCCATAAAAATCAAATGCAGGGCTCTTTATATTTTTCAAGGCTTCGATGAGGATATAAACAGATACTCTGTTGTCGATTGATTTACAGTTGACACACTCACCCATTTCGATCAGCTCACGCTCGCGTGTGATTGGATCACCTATTTCAATTTTCTTCTCAAGCTCTTCTTTGCTCATTCCACAATCGATGAAATACTCATCAATTTTAGATGGCTTGTTGCGCTCTTCAGGCTTCATTACGTGAATAGGCTTACTCCCCATTACGCCGATCACATCTTCTTTACCGTGAATGATCACACGCTGAGCCGTCAACGTCTTAGGATCAAAGCCTCCTAAAGTTTGGAAGCGAATAAACCCTTTGTCATCAATATGAGAAACTAGGAAGCCAATTTCATCCATGTGAGCAGCAACCATTACTTTCTTACCGTCAGGATTCTTAGTTCCTTTCTTGATGGCGATCAAGTTGCCCATATTATCAATACTGTACTCATCTACATGATCTTTGATTTGCTCAATGATCAGTTTTCGTACTGGGTTCTCAAATCCAGGAGCACCTGGAGCTTCACATATGTCTTTTAATAATTGAACGTCTACCTTCATGATGTCAAATTAATGATTTTTCGTACCTGTAAAACAAAAAAGTCTGACCAATGATTTGACCAGACCCTTTTTTATTTGGTGCGCACGAGAAGACTCGAACTTCCACGGCCTAAAACGGCCACTAGGCCCTCAACCTAGCGCGTCTACCAATTCCGCCACGTGCGCATATGCGTCGGCAAATTTAGTTTGATAATTGAGAATGAAAAGGAACTGTCAGTGAAAATATCAAACTACTTCCCAGATAGAATCTGCGAAGAGTTTTTCATCGTCAAACAAATTTTCTACCACCTTGAATCCAGTAGAATTGGCTAATGCTTCTATCTCTGACAAATCATATTTTTTGGACACTTCCATGAATATTGGTTCCCACTGTCGGAAGTGAATTTTCTTTTGGATAGCATTCAAACACACATCCTGCTCTTTTTTAGCAATCAAATAACTCCGGCATTCTCCCGTGAGCGGATCATAAATTGGGTTATGATCAAAATTCTCTAGCTTAAAATCACCATCCAGTTCATTATTGATTCGGGTAAGCAGATTCATATTGAAAGCTTTGGTCACTCCTTGCGAATCATTGTAGGCAGCCAAAATTCTCTTAGGATCCTTTTTCAAATCAAACCCTATCAACAAATAATCCCCTTTGTGTAAGTTGGACTGAATACTAGAAAGAAAGTCAACAGCCAGGTCATGTCGGAAATTGCCAATATTAGACCCCAGGAAAAAAGCGATATTCCGCTTATGATTTTTGAATTTTAAATCCGCCAGCACCTTGAAGTAATCCCCTGCAAGAGGCTCTATTTTCAATTCTGGAATTTCGGCCTTTACGTTTCGCTCTAAATCATTGAGCACATTAGCTGAAATATCCACTGGACAATAAGAAAAGTCTGCGCCTTCCCCTTGAAAGTACTTCAACAGCACTTTTGTTTTCATTCCATCTCCTGCTCCAAGCTCTACGATTCTAAATGCCCCTCCTGAATCAAACAGCTCCAGAAATCTTTCTTTTTGTGTTTGAAATATGTTCAGTTCAGCTCTGGTAAGGTAATACTCCTCCAGATTCATAATTTGCTGAAAGAGTTTATCCCCAACAGCATCATAAAAGTACTTAGATGATAATCGCTTTGGGTTAGATGAGAGACCTTCTTCTATGTCTCTTGCGAATTGTGTTAACGACAAAATTGAGTTAATTATAGGGTTCGTATTAGATATGTTTGGCTAATCTGATTCCGCTAAAAAGCCATTGTAAATGTGGGTGAAAGAAGTTTCTATACGTAGATCGAATCTGTTCTTTTGGTGTCGCGAAAGACCCTCCACGAAGTACTTTTTGATTGACCATGAATTTACCATTGTATTCACCCAAGGCGCCATCCGGCACTTTATAAAAGGGATATGGCAAATAAGCACTGGATGTCCATTCCCAAAGGTTTCCATAAAAACCATATCCATTCATTGTTTTTGGATGATATTCCTCGTTATCCAGGAGCAATGCCTCAGACGGAATGGAGTTTTCATACATTGTGCAAGCTACTTCCCACTCAAATTCTGTTGGAAGCCGATAACCCGACCATCTTGCATAAGCGTCCGCTTCGTAATAGGACAAGTGACTCACAGGCTCATTTGGATCAATTGGTCTCAGGCCTTCCAAAGTATACTGCATCCATTGGTTATTTTCCTTGATCCAATACATCGGCGCCTTAATTACTTGCTTATTGGCCCAATCAAGACCTTCAGACAGCCAGAACTCATGATTTTGGTATCCACCATCGTTCATAAACTCTAAATATTCTGCATTGGTAATTAGCCGGTCTGCGATCTCAAATGCTTCCAGATGGACCTCATGATTTCCTAATTCATTGTCAAAGCAAAAGTCTTCTCCCACGTGACCAATATGGTAATTATTCTTTTCTACCTTCAACCATCCCAATTCTTTAAATTCATTATGTCGCTGGACGGACTTTGCATATTCTGGGAATAATGGATTATGACCCAATATGTATTTGATATCATATAAGAACAACTCTTGATGCTGCTGTTCGTGCTGCAAACCGATCTCCAACACATATGCCAGTTCTACAGTGATTTCAGTAGACTCCAGAAAAGCCAACATATGCTCTTCCACATGAGCACGATATGCCATAATTTCTTTTACCGTTGGTCGCGTCAAGAAACCGCGCTCTGCTCTTGTCCAGCGATCTCCCGCTGAAACATAGTAGCTATTGAAAAGCATGGAATAATCTGGATGAAACAACTTGTAATCAGGCACATTTGGAACCAGCACAAAGACTTCAAAAAACCATGTAGTGTGAGCTAGATGCCATTTTGGTGGACTGACATCTTGTACCGGCTGAACGACAAAATCTTCTATTTCTAAAGGGTCAACAAGTTTTTCAAATCTATCTCTGACTGTTCTGAATCTAGAGATGAATTCTTCAGTAAGATTGGGTGATGTAGTTTGTGAGTGTTGCATTAATGAGAGCTCTATATTCTTCAACTCCAAAAGCACGTTCTGGTTTAGAAAAGAAGTTAATAAAAAAAGCTCTGATCAAATTGACCAGAGCTTTCTTAATAATCAAAAACTCAAAAACTTAAACCTTACTGCTTATTAATTAAACAGTGATCAAGGTGGTAATAGTTCCGATTACCGTTAGTCGTTGAGCCATCTCTTGAATGGTCCTGAGCGCTCCACACTCACCACCACTTCCATCGCATTAGGTGGTGGTGGAACCAAATCGATCTTTACTCTACTCTTAGAGTAAGACACCATATTTTGAATACTGGCATAGGAAATAATAAACTTCCTGTTGATGCGGTAAAATTTCTTAGGGTTAAGACTTCCTTCCAGATCGCCAAGATTTGTATTGATGATATGTTGGGTTCCCTTTTTTGTCACCAGAAATGTATATCGATCTTCACTAAAGAAGTAAGCCACTTCCTCTTCTGGAATGGAATGAATTTTTTCTCCTAGTGTTACTAAAAATCTCTCTTGAAATTTCTGATCAGAATAGGGCTTAAGCACCTCCAAAAGGTTACCCATATCAAATTCCTGACCATTCTGCCCCCAATTTTTATATTTTCCAATAGCACGTTCCAGTTCACCTTTATCGATAGGTTTAAGCAAATAGTCCACACTATTTTCTTTGAACGCACGAATAGCATATTGATCATATGCTGTGGTAATGATAATTGGAGCAGTATTTTCTACTTCATTGAAAATATCGAAACTTAACCCATCTCCCAGCTCAATATCTGAGAGTATGAGATCCACTTCGTTTTGTTCCAACCATTCTATTGCAGACTTTACACTTGCCAGCTTTACTACTACCTGAGCATCCGGATCTACCTGACCAAGGGTCTTTTCCAGGTCTTCCGCAGCAAGTGGTTCATCTTCGATTATAGCAACCTTTAACATATCTTGAGCAACCTTTATTTTTAAGTTAGGATTTATCTTTTAATAATGGAATTTTCGAAATGTAAAATTCACCTTCCAGGTAAAATTCCGGAGCTGGCAATGACAAATATGACATCCTTGCCAATAAATTTTTCTGTCCAATACCTGTTGAATCTCTTTTAGACTCTTTTGGCTGATACTTATTTTTTACAATCAACCAACCGTCTTCCACAAATACAGAAACAGTTAAAGGATTCTCTTTGGTGATTTTATTATGCTTCAGCGTATTCTCCACTAACAACTGCAAAGAAGCACTAGGAATCATAAAATCCTTATCAAGATCATCAATATTCATTTCGAAATCAAAGGCATCTTTAAACCGTACTCGCTGCAAGTGAATATAGTTCTCAACAAAAGAGATCTCAGAAACCAACGGAACAAGGTTTTCGCTATGTTCCAGCAAGTAACGATAGGTACTGGCCAAATTCTTCACAAACTGACGAGCTGTATCATTGTCATGAACCAAAGCGTGCAACGTATTGAGACAGTTGAACAAAAAGTGAGGATTCACTTGATTTCTCAAATTTTCCAACTGCGCCACCACACGCTCCTTCTCCATCCTTTCCGACCTAATCAACAGCTCTTTATTGATAGAACGCAAACGATATGTTTCAATAGCTCGCTTGATGATGATTTGCATTTCATCATACGTCCATGGCTTAGAGATATAGTAATAGATATGCCCCAGGTTAACGGCATTGATTACCGTCTCCATATCCGCATACCCCGTCACCAAAATACGGATACTATCTCTAGCGATATCTATTGACTTCCTAAGAAACTCCACACCAGTCATACGAGGCATGCGCTGGTCTGTGAGAATCACAGGTATATCTTGATTTTTAAGTAATATTTCTAAGCCTTCCTCTCCCGAGTTGGCCGTTACAATCTCATATTCACGTCTGAAAACCGATCGGAAGTAATCGATATTACCTCGTTCGTCATCGACGTACAAGATCTTTACAACATCTGACATTTAGCAACCTTTTAACCACCTAAACCTCTTTTTGCAATGACAATTGCCAGCAGCCCACCGATAAAAAAGACAAAACTTAAAAGAAATACCTTCATTGATTGAGGAACATATCCCATGTCGTTTTTAACGAGCATAAAGAACACACCCATCAAGGCAATAAAAAGGGCTCCAAAGTAAACGAGTCTTCTTAGAACAGTGATCATACTTCAATTATTTAGGGATTACTTAAAGACAAAATACCGTTTTTGAATCACCTTCACTACTAAAAAGAGTATTGTTAGACGAACACAAAAACATACCGGATAAACCAGCACTTAATATCCTTAAAACCTAAAATCAACTATGGAGGTGGTAGACCCTATGGATCAACATACTCTAAATTGAGATATTTCGTTTGCCTAGCCAAATATTCTGCGAGATAGTTTTTCACTTACTCATATTTTAAGGTTTCCGCAGGATTTATAAGTGATGCCTTTAAGCTATGAAACGCCATGGTCAAAACGGCAATCATAGTGGTAATGACACCTGCCATAATGAATGGCCAAACCACCATATCTACCCTAAAAGCAAAACTACTAAGCCACTCATCCAGAGCGAAATATGCCAACGGAATAGCAATCAAAAATGCGATCGCGATGAGAGACATAAACTCACTGGAAAGTAACATTACTATTTGAGATGTAGTGATTCCAAGTACTTTTCTGATGCCAATTTCTTTTTTTCGTTGCTCCATAGCATAAGTGGTCAATCCAAATAAACCTAGACACGCTACAAAAATGGCAAGACCTGAAAATATGATTGTCACCGTACTGAGTTTCTTTTCTGCTTTGTAAGAATCGCTCAGCCTTTGATCCAAATAAAAGTAATCGAATGGTCGCTGTGGCATCACCTGCATCCAGGCGGATTCTATATCAGCTACGGCTTCCTGCACTTGTGCAGCATCCACTTTTACTGCTACATATTTGATGAACAAATTGAAAGCAAACGGATGGGTATTCAAAGTAATTACGAACGGCGCTATCTCATGATGTTTAGAAACAAAGTTGTAATCCTTTACCACTCCTACTACTTTTCCCTTCAACTCACCACGATAATAAAAACGCTTATTGATAGCCGCCTCAGGAGATTCCCAATTCATACTTTTTACAAAAGTCTCATTCACTACCAGTGCCAGGGAGTCGTCTGTTTGAAACTCATAGGAATAATCTCGCCCTGCTACCACTTCCAGCCCCATAGTCTGTGCAAAATCATGTCGCACATTGAAGTGTGGAAATGGCTTAGATTGTTCCATTCCTTCAAACTGATAGTTATTGACCTGGTGTTTACTTCCAACAATCTCCTCAACACCAGTAACACTCAATACCCTTGGACTAGCTAAAGCAATGTTTTTAAAGTTTTCATAATGCTGTCCCATGGGGCTTCTAATTACGGGCACCATCACCACAGCTTCTTTATCAAAACCAACTTCATCGTTTTGTAGCAGATTTAACTGACGTACTGCCACTATCGTCCCGATGATAAGCACAATAGAAATCGTGAATTGAAAAGTCACCAATACCCTTCTGAAATTGAATCCACTTACCTTGACACTTGCACTTTTGATTACCTCGACTGTTTTGAAAGAAGACATCACGAAAGCGGGGTAAAAACCTGACAACAAACCAACAATTAAAGTCAATAAGCTTAGTCCGACCAGCATTTCTGGAACCATCAAGGAACTAAAACTAATCGCCTTTTCAGTCAAAGTATTGAAAGAAGGCAATGACAATAACACCAGAACTAATGAAAGAACTACTGCACAACATGTTAAAACGATAGACTCTACAACAAACTGGGTAATCAATTGACTTTTCTCACTACCTAATGACTTACGCACACCAACTTCCTTAGCCCTCTTATTGGCTCTGGCAGTAGATAGATTGATAAAATTGATGGTAGCGATAAGCAAAACGAATATCGCCACAATCCCAAAAATTTGAAGATTAGCCTTGCTACTGTTCGCTCGAATCTCATAGTCTAATCTAGAGGTCAAATGGATAGCCTCTAAGGGTTGTAGTTCCAATGTAACATCCTCCACTATAAAAGGAGGGAAATACTTCGAGACAAAATCTGGAAATTGGGCTTCTACTAATTCAGGGTTTACACCGTCTTCTAGCACTACATACGTCCAGCATGGATTCCAATACCATGTTCTCGGATAACCTCCTCCAAAGGATTGTTTCAAACTAGAAAAAGATGAGAGAAAGTCATATTGAAAGTGAGCGTTCAATGGAGCATCAGCAAGTATTCCCGTTACCTTTAGATTCTGATTCCCTTGAAACTCCAGTAGTTTACCCATAGGATTTTCATCACCGAAATACTTGGTCGCCATCGTTTCTGTCAGTAAGATGCTGTTGGGTTCATCCAGTGCAGATTCCTTATCTCCCACTTTTAATTCGAAATCAAAAACCTCAAAGAATGTTGAATCCACGAAGAAGATGCGAGATTCATTGAATGCTTTTTCTCGTTCGCGATTGGCCAGAGCTAATGACGGTGATTGAAAATTGAACATGCGTGTCATAGCCACAATCTGATCTCCAAAATCGGCAGCCATTGTTGGTCCTGTTGGGAATGGTTGCGAAGCACTATGCTCACCTACTCCCTCACTTTCAAAATGTTCCACCAATCGATACGTCCGATCCGATTTGGAATGAAAACGATCATAACTCAACTCATCTTGTATGTATAAAAAGATGAGAATGAAACAAGTGAGACCAATTGCCAAGCCACCGATATTAACGATAGAATATACCTTCTGCTTGACAAAATTGCGATACGCAATTTTTAAGTAGTTGAGTAACATGCGTTTAGTTGGTTTAGATTGTTATCCTATACCAACGACAGAAAGTATGGAGGTGTGTTTTTATTTGACCAAGGGCAGCTAATGACATGTAAATGGTCATAGATATCCGTTACAGCGCGTTTGAGCACTTTCTTCTAATACTTGGTCAACTTTGTTTAATTAGCGCAAACTGATGGTAATCTTTTTCACTTCTGGGAAGGAGATCTTCGCTTCATCAAATGATGGAGGACCAAACATGCCCATTACATTGTTAGAGAAACCATAAGGCTCTTTGGGAATACCAATCATGCTTTTATTGAGCTCTTTGTCAGAGTTAACATCATGATAAATAGCCACAGAATAATCACCTTCAGGAATAGGCACATCAAACGACATACTACCTACACTATTAACAGGTTCCTCATGATAATAGCTGACTGTTTTTTCATCCAAATGAATCTCTTCAGAATTATAAAATGCAACACGAATGAATCCTTGTTCTTTCTCGATTCCTTCTACCGTAATCTGCAGAGTATTTGGTGACACTAAACTGACGAAGAGTAAAAAAGCATTCAAAATCATAGAACCTATTTACGAAAAAAGCCACTCCAAAGTTAATTGAAGTGGCTTCATGAATTTAAACTAAATATCTTAAGCAGCGACCTTTTTCTTATTCATTCGCTCCATTTTCACTTCTTTCTGCTTGGCCATTTTAATAATTCCGACCAGGTTCAAGACTTTGATCACCTGATAGGTAGGATCAATTTCATGCCATCTCACTCCACCGAAGTTAGCTCTTGAGCCATGCTTGTGGTGATTGTTGTGATAGCTCTCGCCCATCATCAAGAAATCGAATGGTAAGAAGTTTTTAGAAGTATCTCCTACCTCGAAGTTTCTATAACCATACAAGTGTGCAAACCAGTTGATAATCGCTCCATGAACAGGAGAAAGAATAAACTGAACTGGCAATAACAACCATAACCACCATGTGTCAGCATAGAACCAGTAAACGGAGAAATAAGCTGCACCCCATAGCAATCTAGAGACCCAAGATCTTGCAAACTTGTCAAACGCCTGCCATTCAGGAACTCCATCTGTAAATCGTTTGTCTACTTCTACTTTCTTATTGGTAATATCCGAGTAGATCGTTTTCGTTTTCCACATCATCTTAAACAAACTCTCATCGTATTTAGGAGAGTGTGGATCATTAGGGGTATCAGCAAAAGCATGGTGCATTCTGTGCATTACACCATAGCCATATGCACTAAGGTAGTTTGAACCTTGGAAAAACCAGGTTAAAACAAAAAAGACCTTCTCCCAAAATTTGCTCATAGTAAATGCTTTGTGTGCAGCATATCTATGAAGGAAAAAAGTCTGAAAAAATAGCGACAAGTACCAGTGCGCTATAAAGAATGGGATGATTACTTCCATCTACAATTATTTAAAATGATTATTTCAACTTTTAGTTAAGGGAATAGCCCCTTTACACACTAAGACAAGTTGTGAGATGGTTTGTGACAAGAATCTGAAAAAAGTTGAAACTTTTTTTCTTACTTCTCGTCCGAATCGAGAATTTGATCTAATAAATCATCGAATTCTCCACTAGAACAGGCTTTTTTGATAGCCGCAAAATATTTGTCTGAATCGAAGGAATAGGTAAATTTTTCGCTCTCTTTTGAAAGCTTTTCTTTCGCTCTGCATACGAGTTGACGACAGTGATCTTTCTTTTTATTGAAAATCTGCTGCAATTCGTCATAGTCAAAATCAAAGCCCTCCCTTAGAACGAATAACCCTCGCTCTAGTGGCCCTAATTTCTTATGAAGTACATTCAATGCAGAATTAAGCTCTTGTTTCAAGTCCAAATGACTGAAATCTATTTTCTCAAATAGGTCGGGAAGCTTCACACTATCTAAATAGTCCTTCTTCTTTTCTTTAAGACTGTTTAGATGATTGAGGCAATTATTGGTTACTGACTTGATCAGATAAGCCTTAGCATTGACTATTTTCTCCTGATCTACAGTAAGATACTTCAAGAAAGCATCCTGAACCATATCTTCTGCGTCATGCATGCAACCCACCATCTTGTAGGCTATAGCCTGCAGCATGGGTTGGTATAATGCTATCGTTTTTGCTTGAGTCACCTGTGTTATTGAAATTCAAATTTAAGCAGACCTTGAATATTTGAGCCATCTTTGCGGCATTAATCGACGAGTTTTGATTAATGTCATATTAAAATATTGCGATTACGTTATGTTGGAGATAGTCTATCGAGACGAATATCTTATTGCTATTAACAAACCCGCCGGGCTTCTGGTTCATCGCTCACCAATTGCCATGGACGCTGAGCAATTTGCGGTGCAAGAGCTTCGAAATCAAATAGATCAACACGTATTTCCTGCTCATCGATTGGACAGAAAAACTTCTGGCGTACTGCTGTTTAGCCTGGACGAACAAACTCATAAAATCACCCAACCATTATTTGCTGAAAAAGTAATCACTAAAAAATACCTGGCGATCGTAAGAGGCTATATAGATGATCAGGGAACGATAGATTACCCACTTCATCGGGATGATGGCAAACTACAGGATGCAGTAAGTCATTATCAATGCGTGCAACGCTGTGAACTCCCAGTACCTTTTGGGAAACATGCCACTTCCAGATACTCACTCGTTGAGGTAACTCCGGAAACAGGGCGAATGCATCAGATTCGTAAACATATGGCACATATTTTTCATCCGATCATTGCTGATAGACCACATGGCTGTAACAAACAAAATCGTTTGTTCATGGAGAAATGGAATATGACGCAAATGATGCTTCATGCCAAGTCACTGGAATTCACCCACCCAGTCTCTAAAGAAGAAATAAAAATAGAAGCAGATCTACCTTCGGAATTTCTACGAATGATGAAATTGATGCATTTTAGTAGTTGAATTAATCAATCTAGACCATAATGAAATCTCTACTAATCTTCCTTTTTGGCTTTTTATGCCTCTCAGAATTAGCATTTTCACAATTTGACGCCAACTATAGCAAGAAACCAATAGATCAGGCCAATAATGAACCTGTACCGATATATTTAAATTTTAGTGGAGGATTTGACAATCATGCCGGTCTTTTGGGGATTGGCTTTTCCGTGCCAATATATGATTTACTGGGAATAAGAGCTGGTATAGGAATTGGTGCATGGGGTCTAAAATACAATGCTGGCTTGAGACTATCTGATTTAAGTAGAAATGGCTGGGGCTTTGGATTGGGATATTCTTATTGTCCAGGCATAGATGAACTAAACCTAACCTTGACCGATGATTCCGGAGATACTAGATTCGTCGATCTAGCCTTACTACCATGTGGCTCGCTGAATTTGTCAGCAAATTATCACTGGGTTCTGAGTGATCAAAATGTATTTTACCTGGAAACTGGATACGCCATAAAAAGCTCAAATTCGAACATCTACAGAGTAAACAACAATAATTCCTTAACCGCTGAAGAGGAAGGTTTTCTGGAATTTATTCGACCTGGAGGGATCATCATCGCCCTCGGCTTTCAAGTGGCACTATAAAAAAATGAACACTATGTGTACGCTTGCGATCAATCATGCAGCCCAACATTCACTTAAGACACTGAATAACAATTAATTACAAAAAATGGTCAGTTATTTGCACGCACTAAAACATGCGTACTCTTATTGTCATACTACTTTGGTGCATATTATTTACTCTGTCGGCACCTATAGCTATCGGTCTATTTTTTATACTGGCAATTTTCTGGTTGATCCTACTCCCATTTAGAATAGTCGGCTTTACTTTAAAAGCCGTTTTTCAGATCGTCTGGGGGATAATAACTCTTCCATTTAGAGTAATTAAGGGCTAACAGCTTTCAATAAATGTGCGACTCATTTCAACCAAATCAAACTATGTCGCAAACCACCTACAATCATGTCGTTTTTACACTTGAGAGTTTCAGTTAAGAGTTTTTAGCTTTGTTATAGATAATTAATCAAACGACAATGAGCAACAAAACGACACTCCACATCGAAGCAGAAATAGCCGTACCAGTAGAAAAAGCCTGGGAAATATGGACAACCCCAGAACATATTACCAAATGGAATCAGGCATCACCAGACTGGCATTGTCCATCTGCCACCAATGATCTTCAGGTTGGAGGAAAGTTTTCTTCCACCATGGCAGCCAAAGACGGAAGCTTTAGTTTCGAGTTTGGAGGAGTGTATGATACTGTAAACACCAATGAATTAATCGAATATACACTGGATGACGGCAGAACTGTTAGCGTGACTTTTGAAGCCACAGACAAAGGTGTTCTTATCAAATCAGATTTCGAGCCAGAGGACAGCAACTCCCATGATATGCAGCAAGGTGGATGGCAAGCTATCCTCAACTCATACAAGGCATACGCAGAATCTATAGCTTAGGAGTTGTTCGATACACCACTTTTCTGGCATTGGCCTTTTTAAGCTCTTCCTGCACATCATCTACCAAGCCCATCTTCACATATTCATCGGCTTTGATCACAATGATCATTTGATCTTTAAGGTTTTCAGGAAGAGTTTCTTTTTGCTCCATCACCCACTGAGTAAGTTGTTCCTTTTTAATTACTCGATTATCTACCGAGATCACCTCCTGATCCCCAACTTCTCTATTGATTGGCTTTCCTATAATTATTTCACGAATAAGCTCCTTCCGATTGACCTTAGTCATAGCTTCAGCCTTCGGAGTGGTCAATTTCACCTGATCATTCATTGGTTTTATGGTAGCACTTACCATAAAAAAGAACAATAATAAGAATACAATATCTGGAAGTGATGCTGTTGATATTTCAGCTTTTGCACGTGTCTTTTTACGTATCATGATCTTTGGGATTTAAAGTGTTTTTTCTGGTTGAGCAATAGAGATGTTCATTGGGATTCCATCCTTTCCTCGGCTGATGAGATCGCGTTCCGTCGGCTTGTCCAAATCTAATGCCCGATAATCTTCAGATGACATACCCACACGTGCTCCGTAGATTTCATAGTAAGCTTCTTTGACTTCATCCAGTACCGCGATGAAATACTTATAGTCTGTACCTCTACTAGTTTTGATGGAGATAGTAGCTTTATCTGGAGAAACAGATAGAGCCGGGTCAATACTATTGTTCATCACAAATGCTTTCACCTCTTCTCTCAGGCCAGTCAAATTGTCTCTTCTCTGATCTTCAATCAAATACTGATTACTTGAATTGACAAGAATCTTATACAGATTGCGATCATGAATCTCGGCGATCTCCTGATCCTCTGGTTCTGGTGGTAATTTTAGTGACACTCCTTTTTCCTGAAGAATGGTGGTAGACACCAGAAAAAAGATCAACAAAAGGAAAGCAATATCTGCCATAGATCCTGTGTTGATTTCCTGAACTTCTCGTTTTTTAAGTTTCATAGCCTTGCTTTTATCCTTACAATCCAGCATTTCATAGAAGTCACATCTGCCTTGTAAAATTTATTGTGACTATCGGTCGTTCTTGGATTGTAAGAGTGTAAGATGAATCATCGTCTGGACCAACATATCGAAGAGGAGCGGATTTGGATAGAGCAATCCAAAACGGACGTCAAGGGCTTTGAACCATTGTACAATAAATACTATGACCTGATATTCCGATTCTTACTGCGACGAACGGATGATGACATGCTGGCAGCAGATTTATGCAGCCAGACTTTTTACAAGGCACTTTCGAACATCAAAAAGTATGAATGGCGAGGAAAGTCTATTGCGCCGTGGTTTTATCAAATAGCATCCAATGAACTCAGAAAACATTTCAGAGACAAAAAACCTGTTTATGTGATCGAAGAAGATGTCATTGAAAGCTCTGATGAACTAGGCAACAGATGGTCCAAACTATTGGAAGCTAATAAACTTACTGAGGTTTTGGACCGTTTAAATGAACAAGAGATACAGTTAATTGAACTTAAATATTTTGAAGAGTTAACTTTTGATGAGATTGCGCTCATCATGGATATGAAGCTAAGTGCAGTAAAAATGAAACTGTACCGACTATTAAGTAAAATGAGAACAAACCTGGAGGAGTATGTCGAGATATGATTACCGTACGAGGAGAAAGCTCTTCAACAGGCATGGCTCCAATCCGCATAAAAACTTTGGAGCTTTTGAAAAGGAGTTTATTCACAAGCGCAGAGTGCAGAGAACTAGCCGCTTTTTGCTGGTATTATTAATCCTTGTGGCTTTAATTGGATTAGCTGTGTTCACAGCCAATGCAGAAAACATTCAGAAATCTCCTACTCCACTAAAAGGCGAAATTGAAATTACAAGTACCAATTCCAGATTGTAAATATTTCAAAAAAAGCCTTCACACACTGTGCGAAGGCTTTCCAATTATCACCTAAACATACTAATATCATTTCTGTCAGAGATCAATTAAGATCCTCTTTCAAAGCTTACAATAGAACTACGTAAGGTGTTTATCAATTGGATTTATTTTAATTAATTAATTGTGTAAAGAAGACCAAACTTCACTCCTACCCAATTCATATCAGTTCCTTCACTAAAGATATGCGTGTAATCAAACGATGTATCTAGAAACCAATTATTGGACAAGTCAAGAGCTAGTCCTACTCGCGGTGATAGACCTCCATAATTCTCCGTATTTGAATCCAATGATGAAGTCATAAAATAAGAACCACCACCAAGTTCACCATATAGATCTACCATTTCTCCAAGATCATTGTGCAGTCCCAAAGTCAACAAGACAGGTACAACCGTCAAGTTCTCATCACTCATTCCTTCTGATTTATAGCTCATGGATCTAAGTCCAGATTCGATACCCATGTCAAAACGCTGGCCGAAGTAGTAGTCCAATGACCCATCAAATCCCCATCCAGAGTTTAGCATATCTTTATTATCACCAAGTGGGTGTGATGTGGATGCGTTAAGCCCCAAATTGATTTTACCATTTTGTGCACTAGCATTGAATGCAACAATTGAAAGAATAAAGGTTGTTGTAAGTATTACGAGTTTTTTCATCTGTTTAAATTTTTGTTTGATCAGTAGTATGCCAATACTATTCCAACCCTCAAAAACCTCCCTCTTTGGCTAAAAACAAAGAATGACTTTTCCAATTAGAGAATATTTTTACCAAATCAGCAATTGTCTAATTTTCAATATTGGAAAAATGATAGCTTCGGGAAGTAGTTTTATCGAAACTCGCTTAGACAAATTCATTTTTATATCTAGCTTTTCCCAAGAAAGGAGCTACTATACCATCAAACCTTATTCGTATGCCCACAATCTTGATCCATTCTATTATTTGCGAACATCCCCAGGAAACCGATATGGATGAAATCTACATCATCTATAAAGGCAAGAAGGTATGGCCAAAGGATCAAAAATTCATGAAAATTGATGTGGATGACACTCTGCCCATCGGGATGAGAATGAAAGTCAATGGCAAAGGATGGTTAAAACTAGAGTTGTGGGAATACGACTTGACAAGCAAAAATGATCACCTTGGCACTTTTCACTTGAAGATCGATGACTCGACTGGACATTTCTCTGAAATGCTCAGCACACCAGACCCAAGAAGTCCTATCAGTTATTTCCTAAACTGGGAACTGGCACAAGAAGCATAATAATCAGTAAATTTCAGGAACGCTACCTGAAATTACATGAAAAAGATTGCCTCCCTCTGTACAATTTGTATTGTCTCGCTAACAACCTATGCCCAACAACCAGTTGAGTATCCGTCTTTAGGACTATCATTCGAAATTCCTAATGGATGGATAGGTCAGGAATATGGTGATGGCTATCTCATTGCACACCAAACAATTCCTGGATTTGTGATCATTTCCACTCATGAAGCGAATGATCTGGCTACATTAACTAATGAAGCTAAAATAGGATTAGCAGATGAAAATGGCACCAATTTGACAGCAACCTCTAGTCCAACTTCCTACAAAACGAATGGAGTTGCTTGTGATTACGCCGGCACCATGGAGTGGACTCCTGCAAAAGCGTATGCCATCGGTCTACTATCTCCCAACTCAGGAGGCATAGTCATTCTGGGTGCCTCCACAGAAGAACTATTTAGTGAAACACATGTACGTGTAGTAAAAGAAATTGCCAACTCAGTAAAGTTCACCAAGATCATCAAGCCTAAACCAGCCGATCAATGGAATGACATGTTTCAAAATGTAAGACTCACTTACATGAGCTCATATTCCAGTAATACTTCTGGTGGTGGCGGGTACAGTCAAAAAACAACGATTGACCTGTGTAGTGAAGGCTACTTCAACTATAAAGATGATGATATCAACTCATTTGGCCAATATGCCGGTGCATATAGTCAACAACGTGGAGGAGGAACATGGACACTGGAGCCGGGAAGGTCAGCAGATACTCCTGTTCTAAAACTAACATTTTATAATGGCAAGATTTACAGTTATGATTTAAGCATGAGTGAAGGGAAACTTCTTCTTAATGGATATCGCTATTTCCGAACGTATGCCAATGATGCAACCGAAGAATTTAGACCTTTATGCAATTAGCTTTCCAACTACTGGCACCATCTTTGGTTCTAGTGTAAGAAACATTTAAATCATAACTCATGAGATTACTATCATTAAGCATACTATTCGGTTTTATTGCATTGGCTTCCAGCGCACAAACTCCGCTGAGTACCCAAGGAACAATAAGTGTACAAGGAAATGCTTCCATAGCTGTGAAACCAACCACAACGACCATCAACCTGGGAATACAGTCCAATAGCTACAATTATCCAGATGCTGTTAAAGACATGATTGAGCGTGTGGAACAACTTTCAAAAGAGCTGAAGAAATTAGGTTTCGAAGAAAAAGACATTGTAACCTCAAACTTCAACATCGAGCCAACCAGAGTATATGTTAAGAATATATGGAAAGACACAGGTTTCGTGGCTAGACAAAACATAGTGGTTTCATTCTCTCAAGATAAAAAGAAGCTTCTTGAGGTATTAAATACTGCCACTAAGAGCAACTCTAAACCTTCGATTAATCTTTCGTTTGGATTGGATGCTGACAAAAAAGAGACGTTACAAAACGAATTGGTCAAATTGGCGGTAAAAGATGCAAAAGCCAAAGCAGACATCATAGCTACAGCATCCGGATATAAAATAAGTGGTATCAAAGAGATTCATTACGGAACTGTCAACCAGGGACCTAGCCCGATGTATGAAGCACGTGCAATGAATACTATGATGAAATCAGCCGACGTAGAAATATCAAACTTTGAAGCCTCAGACCTGAGATACAATGAATCTATTTCTATTGTATACTTTATAGAGCAGTAAAAAGAAAACGGAGAGTTGCGCCAACAAACTCTCCGTTATTTTTTTAATCGTTTAAAACTTATGAACCAAGTCTTAATCACCAATTACAATATTAATGGGCTTTCCACACCAACAATCTCTGTAAAATACCCGATTTTCCACTCAGTATTTTTACGGATGACTCATAATCGCTTGTAACTTCTCCAGTGCTCTTCGGTTGTTAAGCAATTGGATATTATTGATTACATTCTGTTTTTCCTTGGTCGTAAGATGCCAACTCAAGGAAGCACGCTCTAGTTGTTTCCTTTCAGTTTCTTTAGCTTCAAGTAAATATTGCTCATCAATATTGGTATAGGTATTGTATTCCAGCTCTACAGATTCCATAGGAACTTCCAACCAATCTACCATTCCATCCATCAAAACATCGTTATTGATATCTTGAATATTGCCAAGGTTGTTATAAACACTAGCTATCGGGTACGTTAACTTTTGGACCATAGATGTCCCTGATTTTGGCTCTATTGGGGAGTTTTTCCTAGTATCCCGTACAATCAAAAAAGTAATACCAGAAGTGTTTTGATTGAACCAGTCTCTAAAAACATGAACAAACCTTACTGCATCGCCTATTCCGAAATTGTCTGCAATTCCGGCATCCATAATTTCAATGGAAGGTTCACTAGGAAGATTAACTGTCGGAGTAATGTAAGGAAATGAAGCAGACATTCGCAGCGCTGTAAGAAAGCTCAGACTATCCGCGCCTTGCTCTTTGAACAGCTCCTTAAAACCGACACCTCGTATTTTACCCTCTCCATATTGATCTTTCCATTCCTTCACATTCATGAAACTCATCCCCATCGTTGACAAGTACAGACTTCTACCATCGTTGGAAATTACTGGAGACATCAACATCATTGGAACCTGTGCATTTCTTTCTGGTTCTTCATAATCAACCAAACGCTTGCCTAACACTCCTCCGAGGTTTTTATTCAAATTTTCTTCGAACACATATCCCCGATCTTTCACATACCTCTGACCTGCATAACTATATCTACGTACTCTAAAGAAGGCGTCATTGACCAATAAAGAGAAAATAACAGCATTTAAGTTATCCTGACCTATGCGGCGTAATTGTTCACTCTTTGATGGCACCTGGTTGCCTAAAGATTGTTGGTAAATAAGCTCTCTGTAATAGGCAGCACCAATCATACCACCCGATGCACCAGAGATCATAGTCACCCTATCCATCAGGTCGCCTCCTACCACACTATCGGCTTTTTGCAAAGCGTTCACCGTCCAAAGTGCTGCTCTTTGACCACCACCACTCACACAAAGAAAGACAGCATTTGGCAGAGAATCCGATTGTTTCGCTTTCCATTTCTCTAGTGTACCAATCATGGCTAAACTATCTCTGGTATAGCTCACATGGTCATTTAAGGATTTAAGTTTATCCAATGTATAACTCACCTGATCAGCATTGTAAGTCAATCCTCGAGCGTGGAATTCACCTTGAATCACATCCCATTTCACCAGCATGTTAACCACAAGAAACATCCCAAAAACGAACGCCACACCCCAGCCTCTCAGCCAGTATGAGAAAGCTCCAACCAACATCACCACTATGGAAAACATTAGCAAAGAGCTAGCCGCTGCTGGAATCTGGAAATAAGGATTATCCATAAATGTCCCCAAAAACAAAATCAGGACAATTACCGCTATTTCAATAATCACCGAGTTGAAGTGATTCTGATCAAATACTTTTAAAACTGCTGACTTATCATAAAAATCCTGCAGGTTTTTACACGATCGAACACGTAGTTTGGTATCTATATAAGAATGTACTTCGTATCTTTTTTGACGAGTTTCCTGCAACTTATTCATCATGCGTTCTCTGCTGAGTTTAGCCTTTCGCAAACGCTTGTCTACACTACCCGCCAGAAACTTGAATATATCCTTGTTGGTGAATTTGAAGTAAACATAAAAGATGGCCAACATGCTGGTGATACCGAGAAGTAATCCCAGGATATTGAGAATGACATTGTACCAGGAGGAGAACTCATTATCAAACTGAAATCGTATGATGAGCAGAACATAAACCACCAGTGCTATCAACGGCAAAATACTATTATTGATAGAAAACTTGGTGAATGGCCTCTCCAAAACACCCACGAATGTAAACCGATGGCTATCGAGTATGTAGCAAGTGATGTGATAAGCCATGGTAAAATTGCCAAAAGCAAGTCCTACCAGAAAGAAGCTCCAGAAATTCACCTTGTTGACATACTCTGGATCCAGGTACAAATAGTGTACACCATAGATCCTTCCGATACCTCCGCTGATGGTAACCACAAAAAGAATCCATAACAAGACTAAAGGCAGGTTTCTCCTGGTATGATGAAAAACCAACTGGATTGGGAATGAATAAATAATTGAATCTATAATTTTACGCATGGGGCACGGCACTTCTTATGCCGATTAAAAGTTATACAAATTCAAACTAATACATGAGCTCAGCAGACGAAACCCAATATTTTTTAAGTCAGGACGGCCTAAGAATCTATTACAGACATTGGGAAGTGGAATCTCCTCATAAGATCTGTTGCATTGTTCATGGACATGGAGAGCACAGCAATCGATATGAACATATTGCTAAAGCACTTAACAGTGCTGGTATAACTGTGTTTGTCATGGATCTTAGAGGACATGGGCTTTCTTATGGAAAAAAGGGTCATGCCAAATCCTATGATCTGTTAATGAGTGATATTGAAGAGTTACTCAAAACTGCTCGAGCTGAATACACAGATCTTCCAATGTACCTAATGGGACACAGCATGGGAGGCAATCTGGTTGCCAATTATGTAATCCGAATGAATACTAATGAACTTTCAGGGTTTATCCTTTCCTCTCCATGGTTTAAGCTAGCCTTTGATCCTCCAGCATGGAAAATCAAATTGGGCAAATTCTTTAGCAAAGTCTATCCTGCAATTACTCAACCAAGCGGGTTGGATGTTAACAGTATCAGCAGAGACCCGGAAGAAGTACAAGCTTACATCAATGACCCTATGGTACATGATCAGGTGTCAGCAGGACTTCATGCGATGATCACGGAAGCAGGTGATTATGCATTGAACAATACTGAAAAGGTAAAATTAAAAGGCTTAATTTATCACGGAACTGGCGATCAGATAATTGACTGGAAAGCCACTGAGCAGTTTGCTGAACAAATTGCGGGAAGCTCGTTCACTGCTCTTGAAGGTGTTTATCATGAACCACACAACGACCTGACTAAAGATCAGGTCATTGAAATGGTCAAACAATTTATTTTAGAAAATTAGGCCGAAGCCAAAATCGATTTAGAACGCACTTCTTTCAGGCGCTCATATTCTTGCTCTTCCTTTCCAAGGAAATAAATTTCCTCGGCATTACTATCATAGTGTGATAGCGAAATGTGGAAGTAAAATGAGTTCAATTTATTAATTAAACCTCCGTGTACATTGGGCTTGTTTGGTAAGAATCCACTTACTCCTGTAAGCATATAATCCTTAGTCGTTCTATCCTGAATTAACATCAGTGTCCCCTCTTCCTGCTCTGACAGCATCGCTCTAAAGGAATACTCTTTTTTATTAAGCTTAAAGCTCACCTTCACTAGAATATTGTTTAGAGGGATGATCTGTATCTCCGTGTTAATAATGCTCCTAGAACCATTGTAAACAATGTTTCCAATGTAAGTAGAAGCAATATTTGATGTAATATTAATCTCCATATTAGACAATAGCTTGAGACAAATATAGATGGTATGCATGCCTACAACTATATCAAATGATGTGAACAGGACTTATAGGAGAGTGAAAGAGAGTAGCTCCGATGAATTTATGAAATAGGAAGACTAATGGTAAATTTAGTACCCTTACCTTCCTCACTTTTCACTTTAATTTCACCTTTATGCTCTTCAATGATTCGGTAGGAAATAGCAAGTCCCAGCCCTGTGCCTTCACCCACGTCTTTGGTGGTAAAGAAAGGATCAAAGATCTTGTTTAAATTATCTTTTGATATACCTCCACCAGAATCCTTGAAGGTGATTACAATCCGATCGGACTTCACCTTGGAACTTACTTCGATTGTGCCTGTTCCCTTGATAGCCTGAACCGCATTATTAAGCATATTCAGGAATACCTGACTTAGTTGCTGCGCATTGCAATTAATAGCAGGCAAGTCCGTCAAATTCACTTTTAGATCAATTCTATCTTTTAAGTGATGCTTGATCAGATTAATCGTGGTTTTTAGCGAATCATTGATATCGCACAGCTGCATTCTGGATGTTTCCGGCAGACTGAATGAGTTCAAATCACTCATGAGTGTCTTCACCCGCGATGCACCTTCATCTACTCCATCAAGCAAAGAATTCAGCTCATCAAAAAGCATGTTTATATCAATCTCTGGAACTTCCTTGGTTTCGGAACCTTCTTTCAATGAGTCCAAATATTCCTTAAGTTCCCTCAAATCTCTTCGAATAGGACTCACATTGCCTGCCACGTAGTTGATAGGATTGTTGATCTCATGCGCAAGACCGGCTGTAAGTTGGCCCAGGGAAGCCATCTTTTCTGATTCAACGAGTCTCATCTGAGCGGACTGAAGCCTGTTTAAAGTATTCTTCAGTTCCTGATTAGCCTCCAGCAATTTTAACTCCGTCTCCTTGAGGCTATTGATATCAAAATGAACGCCGAGCACATACTCATCATCAAAGACCTTCATCTTTCTTTTACTCATGAAGAGCCATTTGCCCTTACCTTCATTGAATTTGTGAAAAGACTCCTGCTCTACTATTTCATCATACTTGATTACTTCACGATCCTCCTCCTCAAAACGAAGTGCCTCCTTCTTGTCATAGTGTGTTTCCAGAACACTTTTACCAACTATTTCACCAGTGCTTTTACCGAAAGTATCGGCCATAGCTTTATTCACAAGAATGTATCGGCCTTTTTTATCTCTCACGAAGATGAGATTGGGCAGGTTATCGATAATCTCTTGAAAGAAAACGGTTTGACGTTTTAGCTGCTTGGTTCGGTCCTTTACAAGCTCCTCCAGTTGGTCTTTATAATTCTCCAACTCCTGTTCAGCACGCACTCGCTCGGTAACATCAAAAATGCTACTGGTCAAACCAATTACTTTCTCGTTTTCGTCTTTCACAGGATTGAACACCTGCGAAAAGTATTTGTTGCGCCATAGACTGGTCACCTGGAAGTTCTCTCCCTCCAATGCCTTTTCATAATTATTGATAGCTCTCTCTGCCCAATCCTGAGGCAGCATATTTAAGATGCTTTTACCAATTTCTACTTCAGAATTAAAAACCTCCTTCATCTCACGCTGATGCAATGAATTGAAGCCTGTGTAGCAAAAGTTTCTATCCAAAGAATAGATACTTACATGTCCGGGGTATTCTATAAAAGAATTGAGTCTTGCTGAATAATCTCCCAATTTCTCTTCTGCTTCACGATTGTCCAGATCGCTTTTCAGTAAAATATTAGAAAGATATCTCGCTACAATAATTGTAAATGGTATGGATAAGATTATCAAAGCAATCAGGACTGTCTTGAAAGCATCATCGGTCATTTTAAACCAACCATGCTCTGAACCAATTGCCCATATTAAAAAAAACACGAGTAGTATGGTGAGCTTACCGCCCATCAACCATACTACTCGTGTTATCTTCATTTCGGTATTCATAAATCTGGCTGAAAAGTAGATAGAAATTAGAAATACCTAAAATAAAATTGACTCAACAAGCATTAATAAAGCTCATCGTAGTATTGTGCGGCCATCCGATGGCTTCCAAACTCAGGTAAGACATCTTTCATACTTGCGAAAGCTATATCCAACCATTTGTCATTCTTATCATAATAAAGTGGCACCACCTTATCTTCTAATATCTTATACAGATTCTCATAATCTACCTGATCATGCTTATCTAACGGCAAAGAAGTATCTGCAGGCGGTAAAACAAAACAGTTTTTACCGTCTTTGGCAAACTCTGGAATCCAACCGTCATCTGTAGAAACATTCACAGAACCATTCATAGCTGCGGTCATTCCACTGGTACCTGATGCCTCTCGAGTGATTCTAGGATTGTTCAACCAAATATCAGATCCTTCTTTAAGCAATCTGGATAGCTCCAACTCATAGCCAGTTAACACTGCTACATTTTTATGACTTAAACTGAAGTTATGGAGTCTGTTAAAAACATCTATCGCCTCAAAGTCTCGTGGATAAGGCTTACCAGCCCAAATCACCTGAACCTGGTGCTTATCATTTTCCAATATTTTCTCGAAGCGCTCAATTTGACTCAACAATAGATCAGCCCTTTTATAGCCCGCAAATCGTCTAGCCCAAACGATAGTCAACACACTTGGGTCGAAGATTTTTCCAGTCTGATCAGCAACCACTTTGAATAATTGTGACTTCAGTTCATACTTGCGTTTGACAAAGGCTTTCTTGTTTCCCTTTTCCATGGCGGCAGCTAAAGTCTTGTCTTGCCAGTAAGATTGATTCTGAGCATTGGTAATTGGGATGATCTTACTTATGCCTTTGTAATCCTTCCACATGCCTTTAGATACCTTGGCATGAAGTTTAGAAACGGCATTAGCTTTTTTGGCATGTCTCAATGCTGCTACTGTGTAGCTCAACATTCCATGATCCGTTTCTTCTTTGATCTCTTTGAGAGTGAGGTTTCTAGAGAAGAACGCCATTTTATTGAGCAACTCTCCTTCTCGTTCCTCGTTACCTGCTTTCTCCGGAGTATGAGTGGTGAACACAAAGTTCTCTTTCTTGTAACCTTTGTCTTTCAAATAATAGAACGCTGGCAATCCATGTCCTTCATTGAGGTGAATGATATCTGAGCCTCCTAGAGCTTCTACTACTTTGGCTCCACCAACTCCCAACACGATACTTTGACCAATTCGAGTCAACTCATTGGCATCATACAATCTATCCGTAATCGTTCTGGACAAATGATCGTTTTCCGGCAGGTCCGTAGATAAAAAGTACATAGGAACGGTTCCAAAGATTTCTGGTTTCAATACAAATGCACGCACTTGCACATTCGGATTATCAACCACTCTCACAGAAACCTGTATGCCTGTATCTTCTAAAAAAGAATAATGCTTTTGAACAAAATGTGGTGCTAATGTGCCATCTTGGTTTCTTCCCTGGTCATAGTACCCATATTTCCATAGCATACCAATCCCAATCATATTTTGCTTAAGCTCGTAAGCACTCCGCATATGTGACCCGGCTAGAAAGCCTAATCCGCCCGAGTACGTTTTCAAGGCTTGATCGATAGCAAACTCCATACTGAAATACGCTACTTTCTTGCTGTATTTCTTATCAGTCTTATATGGATGATACCATTTTGAATACTGCGTCATGTCTCTAATAATTGATGGAAAAGATCTAAAATAAAACTTTCCAGCAAGGATTACACAAGCGCAAACATGATTTTATAACACCCTGAAAATGAAAACGTTTTCAGTGCAAAAAATTAATATTGACTAGCTCCCAACGTGAAAAAGAGCATCACCACGATTAACCACAGGGTTGTTGTTAATAGCAATTATATATCCATCAAGTGGAGATTTAATTTGGACTTCATAGGTTCCATAAGGATCACAAACTCGTCCAAGAACTTCCTTCTTCTCTATAGAAGATCCATTGCGCTGAAAACCATAGTGAAGTCCCGCAGATTTGGCTCTGATCCATGACGATTTCATGATCACGATCGACTCCTTGTCTTTTGCAGGAGCATCCGAACGCATTTTCAAGTGCTTCATCACACGTAGCATGCCTTCAATTCCTTCATCGATAGCATTCTTTCGCAAACGTAAAGATTCACCTCCTTCATAAACCAGGATTCGCTTGTCCAGTTTAAATGCTTCTTTGCGCAAAGACCTGTCTCTAAAAGGAGAATTCAAGATGAACTTGGTATTAAAAGCCTTTGCCAATTCAAGATTCATCGGATCATCTACTTTCACACGAATCTGTGGAGTGTTATTGATTCTGGCACCACCTGTATGAAAATCTATTCCATAATCGATGTGTGGAATGATTTCCTCCATCAAAAAGTGGGCTACCTGACTTGCTAATGAACCAGTTTTTGTGCCCGGGAAAGAACGGTTGATATCTTTTCCATCCGGAACATCCCGTGAGAAGTTGATAAATCCGTAAATGTTCATGATTGGAATACAAATCACAGCTCCAGCTTCTACTTTATAGAGCTTTTCTCGAATGATTCGACGGACAATTTCCACTCCATTGATCTCATCACCATGCATCCCTGCAAGAAGCAACAATGTGGGTCCATCCTTTTTACTTCTGTGAACAAATACTGGAATATCTATGGAAGTGCCTGAAGGTAAACGAGCAATATTGACATCAATTTTCTTCGACTCTCCTTTTTTTATCTCCTCTCCTGCAATTTTAAACATGGCCTTTCTTCGCTAATCAATGAATAAACGCAGCAATTAACATATAGAAACCCACATTTTCAGAGTTCAGAAAAAAAATCTGAAAAATTTTCATTCCTGACCGCAAGATTCTTTCGTGGCTGGTATCTAAAGGTTAGAATCAAAAATTTAAATAGTTATGAAAAAGATCATGATAATGATGGCATTGGTACTAGTAGGAACAATGACTTTCGCACAAAGAGGACCTAGAGAAGGTGGACAAAGAGGAGATAACAGACCGAATAGAGATGATCGAAAAGAAATGATTGCAGAGCGTCTGGACCTGAGCGATGAGCAACAACAGCAAATTGAGGACTTAAGAATTTCACATTTAAAGACAACCTCAGAGACCAAGAGTCAATTGGATATTAAAAAAGCAGAATTGGAAGCTGCTATTAAAGGAGAGAAACCAGTTGATAAATTGATTGGTGAAATAGGTAAATTGGAAAACCAACTTTTGGATGCAAGAGTTAAACATCGAATCGCAGTGAGAAACACTTTGAATGACGAACAAAAATTGAAATTTGATCAATTAAAGGGTGGACATCATGGACCAAAAGGCGGCCATGGCTATAGAGGCAAATAAGAATTAGCAATTGAATACAATTCAGGAAATCATCTCGGAATTTAAGGACAAGGTATTCAGTACCTCTCTCAGCATGGTGAAGGACTACCAGGATGCTGAAGATATTAGTCAGGAGGTATTTATGGATATCTATCAGAACCTGAAAAAATTTCGAGGTGATTCTTCTCTTAGTACCTGGATTTACAAATTGACAATCAATAAATGCTTACAGCATATCCGATCAAAAAACACCCTGAAAAGGAAATCAGAAACAGTCTCTATAAAAGAGCAAATACTGGAAGTTCCCAGTTTTGATCACCCGGGTGTAACGCTGGAAAACAAAGAATTGGCCAACACTTTGATGAAAGCCATTGATTTACTTCCGGAACAACAACGAGTAGCGTTTACTTTGCATAAAATTGAGCGAATGTCTCATGAAGAAATTGGCGCTATTCTCGATAAATCAAAGTCTTCTGTAGAATCATTGATTCACAGAGCCAAACAGAACTTAAGAACCAACTTAAAAGCCTTTTATGAAGGATAAGCAAGACATCATCGAAAGAACACTGAGTTCTCTGGACGATATCCATCCGATAGTCGCTCCATTGGGATTTGAGAAACGATTCATGGAAAACATTGAAGCTCAGAATCACTGGACACGCTATATCCGATTAGCTGTAGCTGCCATGGCCATATTTGCATTGGCCAATGTTTTCACCATGTTTCAACTATCAGATGACTCCAATCAGGACACCTACCTCGACGAAGCTTATTTTGCAGACAGCACCATTCTAAACTTTACTGATGATGAACAATAAGACACAAAAATGGCTAATTGGTTTAGTCATAGCGCTAGCAGTTATCAACGTTTCGCTATTGGTTTTCGTTTGGAGAGGACATGCCAAGTTACGTGAACAGATGCCATCAAGACGTGAAAGGATCGAACGACCTGAACTTACCGGGCGATCAATCATACGAGACCTTGAAATGAATAAAGATCAGCGAGATCAGTTCAGATCATTTTTTGAAATGCACCGAAACCGAATGGACTCGATGGGCATGATGCTACGTGAAGCAAAAAACAATGTCAATAGAGCCATTATAGAAAATGACTCTGCAGCATTAAAGACGGCCAATGAGGAACTGTTCCAAATCCAGCGAGCAGCAGAACTAGAAACTCAACAACTAACCAGAAGTCTTACTAGGATCGCTACAGATGAACAAAAACGTCGATTCCTCCAATCAATGGAAAATGTGCTAATTCATCAGCCGAATAGGAGAACTGGAAGAAAGGGACAGTAAAGACTCTTCCATTAGCTGATGAACGTTTTTCTGATCAATAATTTGCTGACTTACCTCTAACTCAATACCAAGATACTCTTCGTTTCGAAATTGTGTTCTTAAATAAGTAGTGAACCCATCATCCGTACCTTTATAAGGTTGATTATTACGCACATCCAGCGTGGAGTTTCCTTTTAAATATGAAAGCCAGTCTTCACAAAAATGACTTTCAAAAGTTCGTTGCGGATCAAAAAGCAATCCAATTTCGACTTCACGTTTTTCACCAAAATAATTCGGAGTAAACGAATGCACCGATATGTGGATCACTTGAAAACCCAATGCAATTTGCTCCTTTATTTTATCCTCTACTTTCTGACGATATGGAGTGTAATAAGTATCCAATAGATACATTCGTTCTTCTCCAGTCAAGTCACGAGAAAACCTGGAAAACAAGTGGTGATGCCATGGGCTACGGTTGACTTCTATTAGCAAACGTGTAAACTCATAAACCAATAAGTCACAGTTCAATGCAGAAGATATATTCTGTGCTAAATTCAATGCTCCTGGATCCCAGCCTTCGTGAGACTCAAGGACTCTTTCGGCATCCAGAAAAAGGTCCTGATAAACATGAGGTACCTGATTACTTGCATGCTCGCAAGTAATCAGAAAAACAAATTTATTCAACTAAGTAAAGCTGATCGCTTGCTAAGGATTTTGCTATATGTGTGTAGATCCGTTGTAGGTTTTCTTTAGAGTAATTACCATCCAACGCTCTAATAATCCTTTCTGCAAGTGTCCCCTGGGAGAGCATTTGATTGAGGACAGGTGTCCATTCCTGAAGCGACTTGCGATCAGCAAGTTTCTCCAATATGTATTGCCAAAAGGCTCTTCCAGAAATAGGAGAATCGATTTCCCATGCCCTTAAATAGTCTTGATCTGTCAGCTCATACTGACCTGCATGCTTTGCTGTACCCATTAGTACATCATGAAGAAATTCTGTTTCGAACGACTGCTGAACCTGAAACGAAACCCACTGTTCTTTCACCAGGGATTTCACCAACTCGGTAATCAATGCCACAATGGCTAAATCAGCAACTGGTGCCTCCTGAATATCTACTATTCTAATCTCAATAGCACCACGATCAAAACGAGCCATGGCACCACGTGAGTTCAACCAAACAGGTTTCAGGATATCGTCAGTGTCGAATGGCTTGATTGCAGCTGCAATCTTGTCATAGACATTCTTCTGATATCCATGCCTGGTAAATAAACGCTCCGGCACCACTTTACCTGTCAAGATCGGAATCTTAGATTGGTTCTTTTCATAGTAGTACAAGCGCTTATCAAAGTAACCTGTAAACTTCCCATCCAACACGGGGCTTGAAGCCGTCAATGCTGGAATCATTGGCATCATGAATCGGATAGCCGTGTGCAACTTTGAAAACTCCTCGTCATCATAAAATGGCAAGTTGATATGGGTACTCTGCAGATTACTCCAGCCATGACCTTTGCATCCAAAAATACGATCATAAGCATGATAAATTTCCTGACTCTCGTGCTCCCAAAGCTTTGTTTCTTTAGATGGGTTCATCCAAGGGTGTGCTGCAGTAGATAGCAACATCGCATTTTCTTTTGCCAAGACATCATTAACGGCAGAAATATCCTGCTGCAACTTACTTCTCAAAGCAACCAAATCAGCGGTTGGACCATTGGATTTCATTTCCAGCACGTGACTAACCAGCTCATTGCTCCAGGCAGTCATCCCATGCTCCATCTCCCCTTCTATTTCGCCATCAGCATTGGTCAAAGGAACCTCAGCTATTGGACGAATGTCCAAAGTATCTTTATCTACAATCATGTATTCGAGCTCTACTCCGTAGGCTTCGAATAAGTGTAAGCGCTTGCTCATCACAAAAGGCGATTCATAAATTCCTGCATGATGGACGTGTAAAGGTTTTGTTTGATCACCTGATCTTCCACTCCTTCATCCAGGTTGGGGTTGTCGTTTATTTCAATAATGTAAAATTTCTTACCTCGCTGCTTGATATCCACACCGTACAGACCGTTTCCGATCAATGAAGTGGCTTTCACAGCCAGGTCCAACAAAGCTTTTGGAGCATCCTCCACTGCTATGGTGTCAGCGTCCCCCTCCTCAGGTGAACCAGCACCTTTCCAGTTAACTATCTGCCAGTGGTCTTTGGCCATGTAGTACCTACACACGTAGAGCGGTTTCTTGTTCAGCACACCAACTCGCCAATCAAAGTCTGTAGGAATAAATTCCTGAGCAATCACGAGTTCAGAAGTCTGGAAGAAGTCTTTCAACACCTTCATTAGTTCCTCCTCATTCTTGGCCTTTTTCACTCCTTTGGAAAAGGATCCATCAGGCTGCTTCAAAATGATTGGATACTCAAACCCTTTGGTATTCAACTGAGAAAGTTTGTCCTTCTTGATGATATAATACTTAGGTGTAGGGATCTTATGAGCACTCAATAGCTCACTCAAATACACCTTGTTCGTACATCGCAAAATCGATTCAGGATCATCCATCACCACTAATCCTTCTGAAGCTGCTTTCTTCGCAAACTTGAAGGTATGATGGTTCACATTGGTCGTTTCACGAATGAACAAAGCATCGTACTGAATCAGCTTCGCAAAGTCGTTTTTAGTGATCACATCCACGTTGAATCCAACCTTCTCTCCTGCCTTCACAAAGTTCTGAATGGCTTTCTTATTGGATGGCGGAGTTTGTTCTTCCGGGTTCACCAATATCGCCAAATCAAATTTCTTGCGGCTGTAGCTTTTGTTGAGTCGGTTTTTCCCTTGAAGATACTCTTCCAAAGACTGCTTCATTATTCCTTGAAGACCCTCTGGAAGTTCCTTTAAGTTCAAAGGCTTAAGCTGCGTCAACTGCCACTTGTCTTTCTTCTGAAAAACCGCCTTGAGGATAGGCACTTGATACAGGTTAAACAATAAAGAACCTACTCTTGATAATTTTGGATCCTCCACGTTGCCCAAACAAACAATCAATTCCAGCTTGTCATCACCTTGCTTTTTCAAAGCTTGCTGAATCACATCCTCAAAATCCTCGGCATCTTCTTTGACCAAAGTCGGGAATTTAAAGTCTTGCAATGTGGTAATCTGAGGCATTACTTTATGGCCTCTGGCTTCTGCCAACAAAGACACGTAGTAGCCAATGCTCTGATAAGAATAACTTTTACAGAGGTTAACCAATTTATATTTTCTGGATTTCTGATAGGTTTCATCAGAAAAATAGACTGAAGGTGAAATCACCTCCACATCCGAAGGCAAGTCAGCTTTCTGGCTATCTCCTTCGAGTACAATGAGTTTATTTGCCATGTTTTTTGGGTGTCAACACTAACAAGTTAGCGTCGTAGGTTACAATACCCAATAGTATAGAGTTAATTAATCGTTGTAGAGACACTCGGTAATGCTGCTTTTCGCTAATTGGGTTTTTCTCCAATGGATCAGCGATATGCGCTACTTTGTTGGTCACATCATATCCATGCACTACCACAAAATGTCCGGTTGGTTCTCCCTGAATGTCATGATAGGTATTGGTCTCACCAATTTCCCGAGCACAGTTATACAAGTAGGTCGCACTCAATCCGGTCAATATTGGTTTATGATCGTTTAATAAGCTGCGAATCAACTTGGTATTAAGCTCTTCGAATTTGACTTGACCACCTAATGACAAGAATTTCAAGTAGGAATTGGCCGCAACCTGAAACTTTCGAGCAGTTTTATGTTTTTTCTGCTCAGTAAGCTTCGCTGCCAAATCAACATCTCCCTGAAACCAGGTTGGGTCGAACATGTGAAGGTTGTAGGTAAAGATCGTAGCGTCATATCCCCTGGCCAAAGCATGGTTGCCCAGCATCACGGCCAAAGTACCGCCACCCTTCAAAGTTTTTACTTCTGAAATGACCTGATCCAACGACATGTTGTCGTCGTAATATTGGTAAACTGCCTGAAGGCAGGTAGGCCCACATGTCTCGTCGTTGGGCTGTGCGTGGATGTCCAAACTTAACGTTTTCGCGTCCAAATCGTGGTTTTTAATCAATTACAAAACCGTGTATTAAATCGTGAACAAGTTTACGTATTCGTTGGAAATTGGATGCTATATTTTCGATGGTTGGTGAAAATATTTTCAGATTGATGGGGTGAGTTTAAGGTCGCTTTGATTTTGGTTCACATACACACTAATTAATGGTTATTATTCAATAGAACTGTAAATGATAACAAGAGAAGGCATAGTTGAGGGCATTCATAATATCATAAAGAAGCAATTAGGAGAAAATGGATTTATGTTTGATAAAGAAAACAAGCATAATAAATTCATTAAAAGATATGCCTGGGGAATCGACTATATATTTCTTCCGAATATTCGATTTCACCCTGAGCATATACTATTTAGCCTCACTGTTCATAGACGAATAGATTTTGTTGAGCAAATTTGGCAAGAATGGAGCAATCTATTGAATATAAATATTGAAGACCCAAATGATATAACAACACTATATGTAACAGAAAAAAATGCCTATCCTGAAATAATCAACGAAAAGTATTTTGATGGTTTCGGCTCTCTAATATTTGATATATCAGATGAAGGATTAGAAGTAATCGAAACAGTAATCGATAATATTTTCAACCAAAAGATTGCTTATAAGCTTAATGAATTAAGAGACTTACGCTATATCGATAAGTTGATTAACAGCGACTTAGATCCACCTCAAAATATAAATAAAGTTCTCTATGTAGATGGTGGGCTCATGTTTAAAAGAATGATTTTCGCAAAACTTACTGGTAATGAGATTTTCAATAGTATTTGCGATTTATATAAATCTAGATTTGATAAAATCATCGATATAGCAAAAACTCCGGGCAAAGAATATTACTATAATTATCCAATTGTTTTTGAAAAAGTTCTTGAAAGACTCAAAGACATTAAGAAGCTAAACAACACAATTCTATCAGATAAAACGATTCAGTAATCCCTATCCACTCTATATGCACTCTGCAACTACTAGGAACATAGTCACCTTTCTATCAATTTGATTTTTTTATTCAAAGAGCATATTTAAGGTTCGTTTGGACATGAACCTGGGCTAAAAGGCCATAAAACATGCTTCAAACATCCATGTTTATGCCATCAAAAACGTCCAAGAGGCAGAAAACTCCGTGTTTATGCCTTCCGAAGACCTCCGAGAGCCCCAAACATCCAGTTTTCTCCATATCTAGACTTGCGGGAAGCCCAAACATGCGTGTTTTGACCTCTTTTAACCGTTCGGAGACCCCAAACATGCGCGTTTGGGCCTATTTCAGCTTTCGGGAGCTTCAAACATGTAGGTTTGAAACAAAAAAAGGGAGGCCTTCTGCCTCCCTTTGTCTCCGAAGACTACTTCAGAGCCGCCCTAGTGATCTTTCGGACCCATCCTAAAATAAGTTGACAGATTATTACTTAATACTAGATGTAGTTTACAATGATACTACAAAGTCCTATTTGCACTTTACAGAGATTACTTTAATCCTGATTGAAGTATACAGGCTT
>NZ_JAMZMJ010000012.1 GCF_024714495.1 Marinoscillum pacificum
AGACTTTATGGTGATTATTGCGGTGGGGTCCACCTCTTCCCATTCCGAACAGAGAAGTTAAGCCCACCAGCGCCGATGGTACTGCAGTAACATGTGGGAGAGTAGGTCGTCGCCAGCTTATTATAAACCCTGATTAGTTCTCTAATCAGGGTTTTTTTATGCCCTTTTGGATATGCTCTTATCCTTAATTACGGGTTCTACGGTATTGTATTCACACGTAGTTTTATTGAACTTTCAATCTAAAGTTCAATAAATGCGACAAACAGTAAAGCTCTCCTTTGTGTGGTTTTTGATAGGTGTATGTTCATCTGTGTATAGCCAAGACAAGAAATTTGAGAAGGCCGTCCAGGATTATTATAAGTTCCAATATGTAAGTTCTATTAATGGTTTTGATTCATTCTTAGAAAGAGATGATCTAATTGGTATAAAAGCCAACTATTATACTGCCATGTCTTTTTATGAACATGGGTACACATCTGAAGGCTTGAACTATGCTGTGCAATCATTAGATGTTGCGGCTGCTAAGTATGGGGAGAGTTCACCAGAAGCAGTATATGGCTATATTGGATATGGTAAGTATTATCACGAAATGCAGAGCTATGATACTGCTAAACTTTTTTACAGGGCCGCATTAGAATTAGTTGATCCTTCTAACAGAACAATTGTAGGTGAAATTTTCTGTAATCTAGCTTATGCAATGGATTACAATGGTGAATATGATTCAGCATTAGTCTATTATCAAAAGGCGGCTGATCAAATGGAACAATCACTTGGATTAATCCATCCATATACAGATTGGGTATACAGTTCGATCCCTTATGTAGCCCAACATTCGGAGCAATATGAAACACAGGTAAATACAGCTTTAAAAAGTCTGGATATTAAACGACAGTTACGGGGGGAAGAATCTGAAGATTATGTACTTGCACTAAAAGAAGTAACGGTTGCCTATGAGTGGTTGGAGGATTTTTCTCAAATGGATATTTATGCATCAAGGTTGCTGGAATATGGAAAGTCGTTTTATGGGGAAAGATCAAACGAATATGCTAACTATCTACGGATTAGAGGTAATGCTCAATTGGCTAAGCAGGAATACTCAAAAGCGTTTGATAGTTATAAATCCTCTTATTTACTGCTAAAGGAAATTGCAGGAAATAAAGACGAGAACACTCTGCTATCTTTAGACGCTTTGGCTGATGCTTACTACAGTTTGGGTGATTTTGCAATTGCTCTTGATTACTACATCGAATATCTAAACGCAGTTAAGAAATCAGCTAATTTGTCCGTACAAATCGAAAAAATGGAAGATATCGCTCAGTGCTATGAGCGAATGGGTAAGCTAGAGGATGCAAAAGACTTGTATCAACAGGCATTGGAAAAGAAGAATCCTGATTATTTAAATCAAATACCCAGATCATATATTGCACTAGCTAGAATCGCTGAAAGATATCAAAACTATACTGCTGCAGATGATTACTTAGATAAGGCGATTAGTGCTAACAATCGATACAATAGCGGTGACAATGCTACATATTCCTTCATTCTCAATAATCGGGGAGTTTTGCTGCAAAATCAAAACAAGTTCGCTGATGCACTGAAACTATTTGAACAGGCTCTAACAATTAGAAAGGAACTATTTGGAGAAGATTCTAGAGAATATGCTCAAACAAGTAATGGACTTGGGAATGTTTATCATTTACTAGGCAATAACCAATTAGCGTTAGAGTATTTTCAGAAGACTTTGCTAATTGAACAATCTGAATATGGTGTTAATCACCATTCTGTAGCGAGTACATTAGTCAACATAGCTAATTGTTATTCAGAGTTGGATCAACATTTTGTTGCATTAAAATATTTAAAAAGTGCTGAACAAATATTGGATAAATATGACTTTGGTCCTGCTCTTATAAGCGTTTATTCCAATTTAATTATATCATATATCGAATTATCCCAAACTGGAGATGCTGAGAACTATTTAAAAAAGCATCATGACTTAGTAACAAAGTTATATGGTGACTTTTCGTTGGATCTGGCCAAGAATTATAATTTAAAAGGAATGCTTCTGCATGAAGGAGGAGAAACCGAATTGTCATTTCTTGCCTTTAAAAACGCCATTGATATTTATGAAAAACTTGGTTTAAAAGAGTCGCTGAACATGGCGTCTGTACTTAATAATGTCGGAGTAGCGAATTTGGAATATCATGCTTATTCTGAAGCAAAAGACTATTTTGATGAAGCTCTAAGAATATATGAAACGATTTTGCCAAAGGATCACCATGAGATAATTACCACAAAGATGAATTTGGCACTTGTCGATGATGGAAAGAGGAATTATAAACGCGCCATTGAGCAATATGATGAAATTCTAAACGGGTTTACTACGGGAAAATTAGATACAATAAATGCAGCTACCACTTTACAGAATAAGGCTATTGCCGAACAAATGTTGGGGCTGACAGAGCAATCTATTTTGTCAACAACTCGTGCTATTGAATTGCTTTCTAAAAAACTAGGAGAAAATAATTCTTCTGTGGCAGGCTTAAATAATAATTTGGGTAATCAGCTAATAGCTAATGGACAATTGGATAAGGCTAAATCAGCATTTTCAGTGGCATTACAATTTTATAAGGCCAATGACGAAATGAATGGCCAAATTCGTGTGTACCTAGGGCTGGCAGAAATAGCGACGAACCGTGGAGACTTTATGGGTGCTTTAAATCTATTAGATGAGGCTCTTAAATTAAAAACTGATCCTGAAGTTACCTTAAATCAAACTTTGTTATTCAGTTCTTTAGTGGCTCAAGTTGATGTTTACTATCAATTATATCATAAGGAGAAATCTATAGACTACCTCCAGAAGTCACTGGAGTCGGCGGTTGAGGCAAATAAACAATTGGGGCTAGCTGAATCCGAGATTATAAACGAAGAGGACAGGGTTCAATTCTCAGTTTATAAAAGTTTGCTTACTAACATAGGTGTGAAGGCTGCTGTGGGCCTATATCAGGAAGCGGGTGATCAATCCTATATTTCACAGGCATTTTACTATGCGGAAAAATCAAAGGCCAATGTATTGCTTCAATCTATTCAAGAAAGCAACATTAGAACAATAAAAGGAGTAGATCGAGAGCTCCTTAAGAAGGAGCGTGAGTTACGCTATAATATTGAAAAGTTGGAGCAAGAAGTCTTCAAGTTAACAGGACGCGAGGATGAAAGAAATAAAATGCAAATGCTGTCTTCGAGACTTTTTGATCAGAAAAGAACTTATCAAGAGGTTGTTACAGATCTGAGGAATAATCCAAAGTATAGACAGTTGAATGCATCGCTGGAGATTTCTTCAATTAAAAGGATTCAGGATCGTTTAAATAATGGGGAAGCGGTTATCGAGTTTGCTCCTGGAGATTCCACTTTAATCACTTTCATTATCACAAAATCTGACATTGCGGTGTTCTCTGCGGTATACGATGAAAAATTTAGTGGTTTGGTGACAGCAATTAGAAATGCCATTATTTTCAAGTCAGATGCGGCATTTGACTATGTGTCTAATAAAATTTATGAAGTTGCTCTGGCTGAAGTGGAAACCTATTTTGATGAACAAAACCTTGCTATTGATCAGCTCACTATAGTGCCTGAGGGTTCACTGAATTACTTCCCGTTTGAGAGTTTGAAACGAAATGGAAGATATCTCATTGAAGACTATCAGATTAAATACAGCTATTCTACAACATTGTCAGGACTTCTTACGGATCGTGAGAATAAGTCAAATGGTCAGATATTGTCTTTTGCACCTGTATTTGCAGATCAATCAACGAGTAGATTAACTCCAGGAGCTTTAGATGTGTTTGAAGCGTCTCGTTCTGTGGCATCAGAAGAGTTTCGAGGTTTTAGTGCAAATGGTGAGTTTATTTCAGCGCTTCCAGGGACAAAGGAAGAAGTTGATGCTATTTATCAACTGGCAACCAATAAAGGGAGGAAAGCTGAATTGCTGGTTTATGATCAAGCCAAAGAAGAAGTAATCAAATCTGGAATCTTGGGAGAATATGAATTCATTCATTTTGCTACCCATGGATTTGTCAATGAATCTAACCCATCATATTCTGGTGTATTTATGAGTCAAAATGATAATTCCAATGAGGACTGTGTTTTGTTCTCTGCAGAAATATATAATCTCGAGATCAATGCTGATCTGGTTACTTTGAGTGCTTGCGAAACAGGTCTTGGTCGATATGCTGAAGGTGAGGGAATTGTAGGTTTGACTCGATCATTTTTCTATGCCGGAGCAAAGAATATGCTGGTGTCTCAATGGCAAGTGAGTGATGCAAGCACAGCAAAAATGATGGTTGACTTTTATGATGGTTTGCTTTCTGGAGAAACTAAATCAGCTGCTTTAAGAAACGCGAAATTAAATCTAATTAAGTCTGAGGAATATAAGAAGCCATACTATTGGGCTCCTTTTGTACTTATAGGAGAGTAAAAATAAGAGACATTTAAGTGCTTGTTTCAATCCACAACTATCACATGTGGCTTCATTACCATTCATATAATTCTAATCTTTTCTAAAATGTCCACGGATTAAATTGAAATGATTTAAACAATAAGGAATGACTATGAAAAGATTATTGATGCCTATAGTGGGCATTTTCTTGGCCACAGCTTTAATAGGTCAAACATCTGAAGAAATTGTTGATAAAATAGTTTCTGAAGCCAGTGATAATTCACAACTAGAGCGTCTAGCTCATGAGTTATTAGATGTGGTAGGCCCTAGACTAGTGGGTACTCCAGAAATGAAACAGGCCAATGATTGGGCGGTTAATCAATATGCTGAATGGGATATTTCTGCTGAAAATGAGCAGTGGGGGCAATGGAAAGGTTGGCAACGAGGAATTACCCATATAGACCTTGTTTCTCCCAGAGTTCGTACGCTTAATGGAATGATGTTGGCATGGAGCCCAGGAACACCTAAAAAAGGGGTGACAGCTGAAGTGATTATTTTGCCAGAAGTAAAGGATTCCTTGGCCTTTGCAAAATGGCTTCCTTCTGTAAAAGGTAAAATAGTATTGATATCACAGCCGGAGCTTACCGGAAGACCGGATGATAACTGGAAAGAATATGCTACAGAGGAGTCCTTCGAGAGATTGAAAGAACAACGTGACGAGGCTAGAAATGAATGGAATGACAATATAGAAAAGACTGGATACGGGAGACGAACATTGCCAGTCGTCTTGGAAGAGAATGGTGCTGTTGGAATCATAGCAAGTTACTGGTCTAAGGGATTTGGAGCCAATAAGATATTTAGCGCGTATACGAAAAAAATACCCACTATCGATATGGCTCTTGAAGACTATGGAATGGTTTATAGAATGGTAGAATATGGGGATAAACCTCAGATACGAATCGTAGCAGAATCAAAAAATCTTGATCCACAGCCTACGTTCAACACTATAGCTACGATACCAGGTACCGAGAAGCCAGATGAATACATCATTCTTTCTGCACATTTTGATTCTTGGGATGGAGGAACCGGAGCAACTGATAATGGAACTGGAACGATCGTCATGATGGAAGCAATGAGAATTCTGAAAAAGATATATCCTAATCCCAAAAGGACAATCATTGCAGGGCATTGGGGTAGTGAAGAGCAAGGTTTGAATGGCTCTAGAGCATTCGTAGAGGACCACCCGGAAATTGTTAATGGAGTTCAAGCATTGTTTAATCAGGACAATGGGACAGGACGTGTCGTAAATATTTCTGGTCAGGGTTTTTTACATTCTTACGATTACATTGGTCGTTGGCTACAGCCAGTTCCAAAAGATATCAAATCAGAGATTGAAACCAATTTCCCAGGAACTCCAGGTGGAGGTGGGTCGGATTATGCGTCATTTTTGGCGGCTGGCGCACCAGCCTTTTCATTGAGTTCTTTGAGTTGGGACTATTGGAATTATACCTGGCACACCAATTTAGACACCTATGACAAGATTGTGTTCGATGATGTGAGATCTAATGTAATATTAACAGCCATTCTTGCATATATGGCTTCAGAAGACCCTGTAACTACATCGAGAGAACAGAGTGTTCTTCCGATTAATTCTAGAACCGGTGAGCAAAGAACATGGCCAAGTCCAAGATCTCCGGAAAGAAAGGGAATGTTAGAAGAAAATGACTAAAGTAAAGTTTAATTAAAAAGAGAAGGCCAATCCTACAATTAGAATTGGCCTTCTCTTTTTACTTATTAGGTAATGATAGGAATTAGTCTTTTTTCTTAGATGACCCACCTTTTTTACCAGTTCCAGCGATCGATTCTCTCATATCCGTATCGGCTTGAATGTTCTGGAATTTGTAGTAGTCCATTACACCAAGGTTTCCAGATCTAAATGCTTCTGCTAATGCCTTAGGAACTTCTGCTTCCGCTAGGATTACTTTTGCTCTAGCTTCCTGTGCTTTGGCAACCATTTCTTGTTCTTCAGCAACTGCCATTGCTCTTCTCTCTTCGGCTTTTGCTTCGGCTACTTTTAAGTCAGCAGATGCCTGATCAGTTTGAAGTTTAGCTCCGATGTTTGCTCCTACATCAACATCAGCAATGTCAATTGATAAGATTTCAAATGCTGTACCAGCATCCAATCCTCTTTGAAGTACCAACTTTGAAATTTTATCCGGATTCTCTAATACATCCTTGTGACTTGATGCAGAACCGATAGAAGTTACAATACCTTCACCAACACGAGCAAGAATAGTGTCTTCACCAGCTCCTCCAACTAACTGTTGGATATTAGCACGAACTGTAACTCTTGCTTTAGCTACCAACTGAATACCGTCTGCAGCTACAGCCGCAACAGAAGGTGTGTTGATTACTTTAGGATTTACAGAGATCTGTACAGCTTCAAATACATCCCTACCAGCTAGGTCAATTGCCGTGGCTTGCTTGAACGTAAGGTTGATGTTCGCTTTATCTGCAGAAATCAACGCCTTAATTACTTGAGGTACGTTACCTCCTGCCAGATAGTGTGTTTCCAATTCCTGTGTTTTCAAAGGTCTTGGAGGTGCACCTTCAGTTTCAGGTATAGTCAACCCTGCTTTGGTAGCTGTAATTAATGAATTTACAATAACTGATGGTGGTACCTTACGAATACGCATGAATACCAACTCAAGTAGTCCAACTTTTACTCCAGAAAATATCGCTGTAATCCATAGATTAACAGGGACGAAATAGAGAAAAGTGAAAAAGAGGACAATCCCTCCGATAATTACTACAACGAGCATTATACTGCTTCCCATAGTGTATTAGGTTAAATAGGTTCTACAATTATTTTATTCGGTTCAATTCTTTTGATTTCGATGGTTTGGTTCTCTGTTATGTAATCACCATTAGATTTCACTTCTACAATTTGATTATCAAAAATAGCCTTACCAAATGGCTTCAAAGAAGAAATTGTCTTCCCTCTTTGAGCAATTTGCAAGTTGATGGTAATTCCATCATTATACTTACTTCGATGTTCATCTTTGAGTGAGAAGCGTTCCCAAGCCTTTGATTTAAAACTATAAAAGATAGCTCCACAAGCAAATAGTACAGAGAATACCATGATTATAGTGCCAGTTGTTGCTCCGAAATAATCATATCCAAGATATATGCCAAAGCCACCTGCGGCAAAGCCAAGTATGCCGACAATAGTGGTTCCAGGAACGAATATGATTTCTAATACAATTAGAACAATTCCCAGAGCAACGAGTAGAAGTACACTAAACCATTCCATTAATCAATATGCTTTTGCGAAAAGTACTTTGCCTTTAGACGGTTTACCCGAATACATGCAGGTACCTTCCTCTGATGTTGAATTTAACGGAATACAACGAATTGTGGCTTTAGTTTCTTCTTTTATTTTCTCTTCCGTTTCAGAAGTACCATCCCAATGTGCATAAATGAAGCCACCATCTTTCTCAAGAACTTCTTTGAACTCTTCGTAGGTATCAACCGTACGAGTGTTTTCTTCCTTGAAAGAAGCCGCTTTGTTATAGATGTTTTGTTGAATTTCTTCTAAAAGATTTGTTACGAAATCAACGGTTTCTTCTTGCGCAACAAATTGTTTCTCTTTCGTGTCTCTTCTAGCAATCTCAACAGTACCTTTCTCAAGGTCCTTTGGTCCAATTGCAATTCTTACTGGTACTCCTTTAAGTTCATACTCAGCAAATTTCCAACCAGGCTTATGAGTGTCTCTATTGTCAAACTTAACAGATACATTTCTAGCCTGCAGTTCCTTTTTGAACTTCTCAGCAACTTCTGAGATTGCAGCCAGCTCTTCATCCTTTCTATAGATTGGAACTATCACTACTTGTATTGGAGCCAATTTGGGAGGTAAAACCAATCCATCATCGTCAGAGTGAGCCATGATTAAAGCACCCATCAGTCGAGTAGATACACCCCAAGATGTTCCCCAAACAAACTCATCTTTACCTTCTTTAGTAGCAAATTTCACATCAAATGCTTTAGCAAAATTCTGACCTAAGAAGTGAGAAGTTCCTGCTTGAAGAGCCTTACCATCCTGCATCATTGCTTCTATACAATAAGTTTCAACAGCTCCAGCGAATCTTTCGTTTGGTGTTTTAACTCCTTTTGTAACTGGTACGGCCATGAACTCTTCAGCAAACGTTGCATAAACTTCTAACATTTGTTCTGTTTCAGCTATTGCCTCCTCTTTAGTAGCATGTGCTGTATGACCTTCTTGCCATAGGAACTCTGCAGTTCTTAAGAAAAGACGGGTTCTCATTTCCCATCTTACCACGTTAGCCCATTGGTTAATCAACAATGGGAGGTCTCTATATGACTGGATCCAGTTTTTATAAGAATCCCAAATTACGGTTTCGGAAGTTGGTCTAACGATCAATTCCTCTTCTAGTTTGGCGTCGGGATCAACTACTACACCACCTTTTTCTTCATCATTTTTTAATCTGTAGTGAGTAACTACGGCACACTCTTTGGCAAAGCCTTCTACGTGATCTGCTTCTTTACTCAAAAAAGATTTTGGTATAAATAACGGGAAGTATGCATTGGAGTGACCGGTGTCTTTGAACATTTTGTCAAGGGTCTGTTGCATTTTTTCCCAGATGGCAAAACCATACGGTTTTATTACCATACAGCCCCTTACGGGGGAATTTTCAGCCAATCCCGCCTTCTTTACCAGCTCGTTGTACCACAAAGAATAATCTTCATTTCTGCTTGGAATTGCTTTACTCATGTTAGCTTTATGTTTTTGGTATAGTAATTGCTTGTTAATTCATTGAATATGAGCTCACAAATATAGCCGTCCAAAGCGGAAACTAAGAGGGCCAATTCATTGTATTAATGATATAACGTAGGAATTATGGAAGCTTTTAACAAACTCAAACAATTAACAATGCTTTTTGCATTGGTTATGGTGGCAACGTCCTCCTTCGCTCAGGAGTATGACGATCTTTATTTTACGAAGAAGGATCGGAAAAAAGTGGAGAAGTTGGAAGAAGCTCAAAATAAAAGTACTTCCACTTACGAAGCATATACTAATAACACCTATTCTGATAATTACAGTACTCATCAGGTAAATCCTGAATATATCGCCAGATATCAGTCTGATGAATACTATGATGAAAACGGATATTATCCAGCGGATAGTGTAGAATATCCTGAGCCAACTATGTCGAATATTTCGTATTTCGATGAGGATTTGGCTTACGCTAATAATGATCGTGATCAGGGTACAACTGTTATTAATAACTATTATGGAAATAACTCAAATTGGGGAAATCCATATTATAACAATTCCTGGTATGCCAACTCATGGAATGATCCATGGTACGGATGGAATTCTGGCTGGAACGTGAGCATAGGCTTCGGTTATGGCTGGGGAGTAAGAACTGGATTCTATGATCCATTCTGGGGATATGGTTATCCAGGATTTGCAGGAGGGTATTTCGCATATGACCCATGGTATGGCGGATATTATAATCCATATTATTCATCTTGGGGCTATGGCTGGAATAGATGGAACAGATACAACTTCGCTTATACCAATGGATTCTACGCTGGTTATTACTACGGAAACAATAATGGCTACTACGAAGGAAATTCTTCAAGAAGAAATGTGGTAGTGGGTAGCAGAGCTGTCAGAGGTGGTAGTGTTGCTCAAGGTTCCAGAAACTCTACAAATAGCCGCATAAGTACAGCGAATGCTAGAAATGAAGTGAATTCTAGAGATTATTCGAGAACTCAAAATGAATACTTTAGCCGTTCTAGATCGAGTTCAGGAGGAAGAGTAACTTCAACATCTTCTGCTTCCTCTAGAAACACCGGAGCAACTTACACTGGAAGAACAGCTACTTCTGGACGTAATAATTCAAGCTATTCATCTAATTATGGTTCAAGATCAAGCTCTAGTTACGGTTCTCGTTCTAGTTCCTCGTCGGCAACTAACACAAGATCTTCAGGGGTTGCAAATTCCTCAAGTAGAAGATATAGTACGAATACTTCAAGAAGCAATAGCAGTTATTCATCAGGAAGAAGTAATAGTAGTTATTCTTCAGGTAGAAGTTCTTCTTCAAGCTCTCGGAGCAGCTATACTCCTTCTAGAAGTTCATCAAGCAGTTCAAGTTCAAGAAGTAGTTATTCTCCATCAAGGAGTTCATCTTCTTCAAGATCTTCGAGCTCAGGTTCAAGTAGTAGATCATCGTCATCTTCTAGTTCAAGAAGTGGTGGTGGATCATCTAGATCAGGAAGAGGTGGCTAATAATGGGTCTTAATTCTCGTATTCAGATTCATTTATTCTATTAACTATTCGTCATGAAAAAAGCTTTAAATATACTTTTCACAGGATTGCTATGTCCAGTAATTGGGATGGCACAAGTAGCAGATGGTGCTTTCGGCTATTACAACGATGCTTATATGTTCGGCAGAGCAAACTACACCTACGGAAGTACTGCTAGAATGCAGGCATTGGGTGGTGCCCAAATTTCACTAGGTGCAGATATGAGTTCGGCAGGATCTAACCCGGGAGGCCTGGGTATGCTGAATAGGAGTGTATTTTCCTTTACTCCAAGTCTTAACAATCACAATACAGATGCTACCTATCAAGGAGGAACTTTAGGTACTTATCGAAACAACTTCAATTTTGCCAATTTGGGTGTTGCGTTCAATACGAACAAAGGAGATTATACCAGTGAGAAATTCAAAGGAGGAACATTTGCGATTACTCTGAGTAGGACCAATGATTTCAACGATGAAATTACTTATACAGGTAGAAATTCGGATAACTCAATTATTGATTCATTTATTGAGCAAGCTGGAACAACTAATCCAGAAAATCTAGGTGGTTTTGCTGGATCTGCATATGAAAATTACTTAATAGATCCACTATATGATGATAATGACAACTTGACGGGTTATGGCTCATTGGTACTTGGGTTTCCCCAGCAATCGGAGACAATAACGAGAAGTGGCTCTCAATATGATCTGAATTTTGCTTGGGGTGGTAACTATGATGATAAGGTGTACTTTGGAGCAAGTTTGGGATTTGTTACAGCTAGATATTATACCAAAAGAGTCTATACAGAAGAACAGTTTATTTACGAGGATGAGAACGGTACTCCCATGGAAGATACTTGGATTTTCGATACGAAAATCACAGATGAACTGACTATCAATGGAAGTGGAGTTAATGGAGCTATTGGGCTGATCGTTCGGCCAATAAGTACAGTAACTTTTGGAGTGACTTACAAGACACCGACATTCTACTCAATGGATGAAGAAAGTGAATTTAGACATGATACAAGATGGAATAATGTGATGCTTGATGATGGTACGATATTAAATGATCGAAACTTTACTAGTGACTTATATGTAGGTCAGTACAATCTTAGAAGCCCAGCGAAACTAACTGCAGGAGCATCTTTCTTCATGGGTAAACTAGGATTTATAAGTGGAGAATTTGATATGGTTGATTACTCAAGTAGTCAATTGAAATCATCAGATTTTAGTGTCATTGCAGATAATCAATCTATTCAGGGTATTTATGGTACCACCTTTAATTACAGAGGCGGAGCAGAATTTAGATTGGATAATTTGAGATTTAGAGCCGGATATGCCTACTTTGGTGATCCTTATACTGGTGATGATGGGTTTGATAGAAGCAGTAGAAATATAACGGGAGGTGTTGGTTACAGATCTCAAGATTTTTTCATTGACTTAGCAATAATAAATAGTAAATCACAGGAATTGTACACTCCTTATTCTATTACAAACAATCAACCGGAAGCGGCGTTTGATAAAACAACAACGACTGTAGCAGCTACTGTAGGATTTAATTTCTAAGAGAGGTTTTTTATATCATTAAGCAAAAGGTCCACTTCTCTATGCGCTATGGAGATTTGGGCTTTTTTATATATTGGGAGTCTTGTTTTAAGCAATTTGTCCACTCTGGCTTCGGTGTCCCCTTGCATTAAAGGTCTATGACTTTTTCTGGCTATTCGCTCAATCAAAAGCTCTCTTTCTGTCTCTAGAAAAACCGTAATGCCATGTTGGTTCATATAGTCTATGCCATCATGAAAACATGGAGTACCGCCACCAGTCGAAATGATTTGAAACTCACATTCATTAGTAGTTTCTTTCAAGACTTCATTTTCGATTTTTCTAAAGTAATCTTCACCTTTGGAAGAGAAGATTTCAGCAATCTCCATTCCTTCTTTCTCTTCAATTACTTTGTCCAAATCGATTAGGGCACAGTCAAGTTCTGTGGCTAACTTTTTACCAAAATAGGACTTACCACAGCCGGGCATTCCAACTAAATAAATGATGCCGGTTTTCACGGAACTAATCTGTTAATATCAGAAACTTCAGGAGTATCGTTGTGATGCCATTTTCCAAGTACAGTTCCATTAGATAGTAACATAATACCAGGATTTGAACGAATCATTGTTTTAAGTACTGTCGCATCAGCATAGAAGTATGGTACTGCTAACTGAGCTTCATGACGGAATTTCTCAAATTCTTCATGACCAGAAGCTGTCAAAACCCATGCTTCGGCAGTCTTAACCTGTGCTGCAAGTTGATTTATTTCTTCTATGTGAGCTGTAGATGCTTTATCTGCGCTGTATATGATGAAAAGAAGTTTATTTCCTGTCAATAAGTCATCTGTAAAGTCTCCTTCATCATTCCAAACGCTCAAGTCTGTGATTTTGGGTTGAGCTTCTGGATTTACCAAATTCATTGCTTTGAACTCATAACTCTTATCTGAAGGATAGCTATCAAAGGTGAATTCCTCTCCATCTTTGGTCATCACATACTCATACTTCAACTCTTCAGAAGGCTCCATCAATGTAGGTAAGTGATTGCCTATTGCGTAAGCTCTAAAATCAATGAATGGAAGATGTCTTACCGCATAGTTTGCGACAAGTGTCAAGACGATTGTTGAGCCAATTACTTTGAAGTATCCAAACTTCTCAGAGAACCATGAAGTGTACTGATTGCGACTGATGAAAATGACGATGATCAATACCAATAAAATAATGTCTTTATAGAAGGACTGCCATGGTGTTAACTTAATCGCATCTCCGAAACATCCACAATCTGTTACTTTATTGAAGTAAGCCGAGTAGAAAGTTAGGAATGTAAAAAACACAATCATCAACAGCAATGCCCAACTCGTTCTAGGCATTTTGAAGCCAATGATGAGTGCTATGCCTAAGACAACTTCTAATACACTCAGTAGGATGGAAAAGAAAAGTGCTGCAGGAACGAACCACTCAAAAAACGGAGCAATGTCATAAGCGAATACATCAAAGTATTCTTCCAGCTTTATTGCTGTTCCAATTGGATCATTAATCTTAATAAGTCCTGAAAAAATGAATAGAGCTCCTACAAAATAGCGAGCTACTTCTCTGATGATTTTCATGCTTTTCCTTCTTTCAATTTGATCATGCAAAATACTGAGTAATTGATCATATCCTGATAGTTGGCATCAATACCCTCAGATATAATGGTTTTACCAGCATTGTCTTCGATTTGTTTCACTCTAAGAAGCTTCATGAGAATAATGTCTGTGATAGAACTCACGCGCATTTCTCTCCATGCTTCACCATAATCATGATTCTTGTTTTTGAGTAATTCTAAAGTATCAGAAGCCGCTTTATCATACTTTGGTTCCAACGCTTCGTAGGAAATCTCCATTGGATCATTTTCCGTAAGCTCCATTTGAATCAATGCCATGATGCAGTAGTTGATGATACCAATAAACTCAGAGGTAATGTCCTCCTGCACTTTCATCGAACCTTTTTCTTGAATAGAACGGATCCGTTGAGCTTTGATGAAAATTTGATCGGTAATTGACGGAAGTCTCAGTATTCTCCAGGCTGTTCCGTAATCCTTGGTCTTTTTTGCGAAAATTTCTTTGCACGAAGCAATAACTTCGCGGTATTGCTCAATCGTCTGATCTTTCAACTTTCAGAAATGGTTATATTGTACTAAGTGAAACTAGATGGACAAATCTAATACATTGATTGCTCATACAACGATAAACATCCAAGGGACTCTTATGGATCTTTCTACGCCAAAGGTCATGGGGATCATAAATGTTACACCTGATTCTTTTTTCTCTGGGAGTAGAAAGGAAAGTGAGGCGGATGTTTTGCGTCAAGCTGAAAAAATGATTTCAGAAGGAGCTGAAATCCTCGATATAGGTGGTTACTCTACCCGGCCTGGGGCTGCAGAAGTGACTAATGAAGAGGAGATCAATCGTGTTTGTGGTCCAATCGAGGCGATTTCTAAACAATTTCCTGATATTCAGATCTCCATAGACACTTTTCGGGCTGATGTAGCTACAGCGGCTGTTGGAAGTGGAGCTAGTATTGTCAATGATATATCAGCAGGATTGTTGGACGCTCAAATGTTGGAAACAGTGGGTAAGCTGAAGGTTCCGTATATCGCTATGCATATGCGTGGGACACCTCAGACTATGAAAGAATTGACTTCCTATGATGATCTTCTGAAAGAAGTAATGCAATATTTTTCAGAAAGGATCGCTAAGTGTAAGGAAGCGGGGATAAAGGATATAATTGTAGATCCTGGTTTTGGATTTGCTAAAACAATTGAACAGAATTATTACTTGTTAAATAGTGTTGATTATTTAAAGCAGCTAGGTTTACCACTTTTGATTGGAGTTTCGCGAAAATCAATGATTTATAAGGTATTAAATATCGAACCAGAAGCTGCATTAAATGGTACAACTGTATTAAATACACTAGCTTTGCTCAAAGGTGCATCCATACTGCGAGTGCATGACGTGAAAGAAGCAGTGGAAGCCGTCAAACTCATAAACCAAATAACAGCTTGATCTTAGGATTCAACATCGGATTTCTAGAAGTAGGGTGGGTCGATATCATCGACATCCTGTTTGTGGCCGTGTTGTTGTATCAGGTATACAAGCTGATGAAAGGTAGTGTGGCGATCAAGGTATTCCTTGGCTTCCTGATTCTCTATCTTATTTACCTTGTGGTAAATGCGGCCCAAATGGAGCTCCTTAGTAATATCCTGGGGCAGTTTATGGGCGTTGGAGTTATTGCTGCTATCATTCTATTTCAGCCAGAAATACGAAAATTCCTATTACTTCTTGGGCGAGCCCCGATTTTTAATGAAGGGAATATCCTTGAGAACTTTAAGTCAATCTGGACAAGCCGAATCGGTTATAAAAAAGCGGATATTACTCCATTGATTGAAGCGGCAAAAACTCTTGGGGGTACGAACACTGGAGCATTGATCGTGTTATCAAAGAACTCAGAGTTGAAGTTTTTCGCTGAGTCAGGAGACAGAATTGATGCTGTCGTTTCTAAAAGATTGCTGATGGCGATCTTTAACAAATACAGTCCTTTACATGATGGTGCGGTTATTATTTATGACAATAAGATCATCGCTGCTAGATGTATATTACCTGTAACAGAGCGTGACATGCCTGCTCAGTTTGGTTTGAGACACAGAGCTGCTTTAGGTATGTCTGAAAATACAGATACTTTGGTCATCGTAGTATCTGAAGAAACCGGTCAATTGTCCACCATGAGAAATGGTGAAATCACACATAATCTTTCTACTCAGGAATTGAGAAAGGCAATCAATGAATACTTATATGAAGAGTCCAAAGAAGCTTCTTCAACAGATAGTATTCTGAAAAAGGCCAAAGAAGAAGGCTCCACCAAAAAGGAGGAGCCTAAAAGTTCTGATGCGAAGAAAGAAAAAGAATCCGCCTGAATTATTTAATCACTCCAAGCTCTTTTCCTACTTCGGTAAATGCTGCCACTGCTTTGTCTAGATGTTCTCTTTCATGAACTGCAGACATCTGTACTCTAATTCTTGCCTGACCTTTTGGTACCACAGGGAAGTAGAATCCAATGACATAGATTCCTTTATCTAACAACTTAGCAGCCATTTGCTGTGAAAGCACTGCATCGTAAAGCATGATTGGGACAATCGCATGATCTCCTGGTTTGATGTCAAACCCAGCAGCTGTCATTTGCTCACGGAAATATTTGGTGTTGCTCTCTAGTTTGTCTCTAAGTTCTGTGGTTTCAGAAAGCATATCTATCACAGCGATTGATGCACCTGTAATAGATGGGGCCAATGTGTTTGAGAACAAATAAGGCCTAGATCTCTGTCTTAAAATATCGATGATTTCTTTTTTACCAGAAGTAAATCCGCCAGAAGCACCTCCAAGTGCTTTGCCTAATGTTCCAGTGATGATGTCTACACGATCCATGCAGTTTCTGTATTCGTGTACTCCACGACCAGTTTTGCCCATAAATCCTGTTGAGTGACACTCATCTGTCATTACAATCGCGTCATATTTGTCCGCTAAGTCACAGATTTTGTCCAGCTGAGCAATAGTGCCATCCATAGAGAATACTCCATCAGTCACGATAGCTTTAACCTTAGCTCCAGACGCTTCTTTCAGCTTCGCTTCCAGGTCATCCATGTCGTTGTGATTGTAGCGATATCTCTGAGCCTTACAGAGTCTAACTCCATCAATGATGGAAGCATGATTCAATGCATCGGAAATGATCGCATCTTCTGGGCCAAGTATTGGTTCGAAAACTCCACCATTTGCATCAAATGCTGCTGCGTAAAGGATCGTGTCTTCTGTTCCTAAAAACTCAGAGATCTTTCTTTCTAGTTCTTTGTGGATGTCCTGAGTTCCGCAGATAAAACGCACGGATGACATACCAAAACCATGAGAATCAATGGAAGCTTTTGCTGCCTCAATTACTTTAGGGTGAGAAGACAGGCCAAGGTAATTATTTGCACAAAAATTGATTACTTCTTTGCCATCACTAAGCTTAATAACAGCGTCTTGAGGTGAAGCAATAATGCGCTCTTCTTTGTAAAGACCAGCTTCTATGATTTCAGCAATTTCCTTTTCCAGTTTTGACTTTAAGGATGTATACATGTCGTCTATTTTTTGATTTTTGGAACGATCTTAGGTTTAACACTTTTTGGTTTGACGATAGTCTTTTCTTCTGGCTCCTTCTCCAATTTAAATTTTCTTCGAAGCTTATTAAGTAAAAACAGCTTCTGAGCGGTAAAACTATCTGGATGCATTTGAGAGAACTGCAAGTTGAACTCCTTGTACTTCTCAGGCTCCGCTTTTTTCAGCAGATCCGGATCTATTTTTTTGGTTATCAGGTAGGTTCTCAAATTCATCAGAACAAAGTTATAAGGAATGAAGATTATAAGTTGTGAGAAAAATCAAATTACTACTTTTGCAGCCACAAACGACATTACCCCATGGATAAAATATTAGTCATCGGTGCATGCGGCCAACTCGGTACGGAGTTAACCTTAAAGCTGCGCGAACTGTTTGGTACGGAGAACGTCATTGCGTCTGATCTTCGTGAAGCAGCAGACTTGATAAAAGACGGGCCTTTTGAGTCACTTGACGTGATGAATAAAGAGGCTTTAGATGCTTTAATTGCCAAGCATCAAATCACACAGATTTACCATTTAGCAGCCATACTTTCAGCCAAAGGTGAGCAAAACCCCAAGTTTGCCTGGGATCTGAATATGACCAGTTTGCTGAATGTTTTGGAAGCAGGGAAAAATGGTGTGTCTAAGATTTATTGGCCATCATCGATAGCGGTTTTCGGGCCTGGTACACCAAAGACAAAGACTCCACAAAACACAGTAATGGATCCAAATACGGTTTACGGAATTAGTAAACTAGCAGGAGAAAGATGGTGTGAGTGGTATCATCAGAAACATGGAGTAGACGTAAGATCTATTCGTTACCCTGGCTTGATTGGGTATAAGGCTCAGCCTGGAGGAGGTACTACAGATTATGCCGTGGATATCTTCTGGAAGGCTATTTTGGAAGGAAATTATGATTGTTTCTTGAAGGAAGACTCATTGCTCCCTATGATGTACATGGACGATGCTGTCAAAGCTACTATAGATATCATGCAAGCAGATGCTCAGCAGGTTAAAGTACGTTCTAGCTATAACGTTTCTGCGATTAGTTTCTCTCCAGCGATGATTTATGATGAAATTGTCAAGAGATATCCTGATTTCAAAATCAATTACGCTCCTGATTTCAGACAGCAAATTGCGGATAGCTGGCCAAATAGCATTGATGATACAGAAGCAAGAAGTGACTGGCAATGGAAGCCAGATTTTGATTTGAAAAAAATGGTTGACACCATGTTGGATAATTTGGAGTCCATCCTGGTGACTGCCAAATAAAATGTAACGAAATAGGCTTAATGGCAAATTTGTTATCAAATGAATATAGTCATTAGGCCTTATCTCTGAAAATATTTGAATTAATCTTAAATTTGGTTTTTCTTTCGAGTTCATTTGAAATCCAACTTTATGGCTGACTTGCAGAATCTCTCTTTATCTACTGAAGGTAGTATTCTTACGATTACCATCAATAGAGAGTCCAAACTCAATGCGCTAAATACTGAAACCCTTGCTGAATTGAAAGAAGTCTTTCAGTCTGTATATGACGACAAGGACATCAAAGGTGTGATTATCACCGGAGCAGGTGAAAAGGCATTCGTAGCAGGAGCAGATATTTCACAATTCTCGGAGTTGAATGAAATGAACGCAAGAAAGTTTGCGGAAGCAGGTCAGGAAGTATTTCAGTTGATCGAAAACTGTCATACTCCAGTTGTAGCAGTAGTGAATGGCTTTGCATTGGGCGGAGGATGTGAATTGGCTATGGGCTGTCACATCAGAGTGGCTAGTGCTAATGCTCGTTTTGGTCAGCCGGAAGTTAATCTTGGAATCATCCCGGGATACGGCGGAACGCAAAGATTGACTCAATTGATTGGTAAAGGAAGAGCATTTGAGTTCCTGATGACAGGAGATATGATGGATTCCTCTACTGCATTGAACTATGGTTTGGTCAATTATGTAGAAGCAGATAAAGCTGCTGCTGTTGAAAAAGCCAAAGAGATTTTAGGTAAAATTACTGCCAAAGCTCCAATTGCAATTGGGCTGGTAGTAGACTGTGTGAATGCAGTATTTAATCATGATGAAAATGGCTATCAAACGGAGGCCAATGCATTTGCGACATGTTGCGGAACGGATGACTTCAAAGAAGGAGCTGCAGCATTCATGGAAAAAAGAACCCCTGAGTTTAAAGGAGAATAAGTGAGCCAACTTCGGCAGCTTGCTAGCCAAACGGTAATTTACGGAGCGAGTAGCGTTTTGGGGCGGATTCTCAATTACGCTCTGGTACCACTATATACTAGTGTATTCGTTCCAGCAGAATATGGAATCGTAACGGAGCTATATGTATTCGTAGCGTTTCTTAATATTCTATATACTTATGGTTTCGAGACTACCTATTTCAGGTATGCGAGCAAATCCAATGAAGGAGTTGACTATTTTCAGATAGCACAAACTTCCCTACTCATTACTTCCCTATTGTTTAGTTGCATCATCATGCTATCCTCCACCTGGATTGTAGAAGCACTCAATTATTCGGGAAAGGAAAAATATGTCATTTGGTTAGCGATTATATTGGCGATTGATGCCATTGTTGCGGTGCCATTTGCTCGTTTGCGACTAAAAGGAAAAGCCTTCTTTTTTGCCTCTCTTAAGCTGAGCAACATTCTTGTTAATATCGGACTGAACTGCTTCTTTTTATTGTTCTGTCCGTGGTGGTTGGAGAGCCACCCAGATTCCTTTGTTTCTGCTATCTATAATCCCAAAATGGGAGTGGGATATGTTTTTTTGTCCAATTTAGTTGCCAATGCTCTATACCTCATTCCACTTGGTCGGGATACTTTTTTTGTTCGACCGAAACTTGGAGAGGAGTGGAAAAAGATGCTCAAGTATGCCTGGCCACTGATGATTTTGGGTTTTGCTGGAGTGACAAATGAAATGCTTTCCAGAGTATTGTTGAAATATTTATTGCCCAATGATTTTTACGAAGGTTATTCGAATCTCCATATTTTAGGAGTGTTTGGGGCATGTTACAAGCTGTCGGTTTTTATGACTTTGGCGGTACAGGCGTTTCGTTATGCTTTTGAGCCGTTTTTCTTTTCGAAATCAGCTGATAAAAATTCACCGCAGTTATTTTCGGTAGTGATGCACGCTTTCATCATTTTTGGTGTGCTTGCCTGGATGGTTATTTCTTTATTCTTACCGATAATAGCTCCAATCTTTCTTCAAAATCCAGACTACTTAATGGGGCTTGATATTGTTCCGTGGTTGTTGTTCGGGGGCTTGTTGTTAGGAATTTATTTTAACTTATCCATCTGGTATAAACTAACTGATCAAACAAAATACGGAGCATGGATTTCTATAATGGGAGCGAGTATTACCATTGTAGCAAACGTCGTTATGATTCCTGTATTTGGATTTATGGGGAGTGCTTATGCAACGGTGCTGAGTTACTTGGCTATGGTGGCAGTGAGCTATCTATTAGGTCAGAAACATTACTATATACCTTATTTGACAGCAAAAGGCCTTTTTTACATGATCTTTGGTGGCGTTTCCATAACGGCTCTTTACATTTACGACTTCAATCAAACTTATAAATACATCTTTGCCTCTTGTTTGTTGATCACATTTCTAATATTGGTGTGGTTATTGGACTATCGTCGAGGTACTTTCAAAATCAAATAATCATATGAATCTAGTCATTCCTATGGCAGGTATGGGTAAGCGGTTGAGACCTCACACACTTACTGTACCAAAACCTCTGATTCCGATTGCAGGAAAGCCAATTGTACAGCGATTGGTTGAAGATATAGCTGAAGTTACTTCTGAGAAAATCGAAGAAATCGGTTTCGTAATTGGTGATTTTGGAGAAGAAGTAGTGAAGAGTCTGCATGAGATCGCTGAGTCTGTAGGAGCAAAAGCAAGAATCTTTTTTCAAGAGGAGGCATTGGGTACAGCTCATGCAGTGCATTGCGCTAGAGAAGTTTTGAAAGGAAAAGTAACTGTTGCTTTCTCTGATACTTTATTCAAAGCAGACTTTAAGCTAAACACTTCAGATGATGGAATTATTTGGGTAAAGAAAGTAGAGAATCCTAGTGCTTATGGTGTGGTTAATTTGGATGACAGAGGGATCATTACAGAGTTTGTAGAGAAACCTCAAACTCCGGTTTCTGATTTGGCTATCATTGGGATTTACTATTTCAAAGAAGGTGAGAAACTGAAAACTCAGCTCGATCACATCATTGATAACAACATCATGGCAAGTGGTGAATATCAATTGACAACTGCGTTAGAAAACTTAAAGCAAGAAGGTGTGAAATTCACTGCGGGTACAGTGAATGAATGGCTCGATTGTGGGAACAAAAATGTTACTGTTGAGTCTAATAGTAGATATTTAGGATTTATTGGTGAGAATTTAATTCATGAATCCGCGCAGATAGAAAATTCAACAATCATTCCACCGGTGTTTATTGGACAGGGAGTAATAGTGAAGGAGTCAGTTATTGGACCACATGTTTCCCTGGGGAAAGGATGTGAAGTTCAGGACAGCCGAATCAAAGACTCTCTCATTCAGAACGATACTAAGCTAAAAGGAGTTAATTTAACTAACTCCATGATAGGTAATCACGTTAAGATGGAGGCAAACCCAATGGATGTGAGTTTGGGGGATTATAGTGAATGGAAGAAATAAGTTTATGAGAGCATTTATTATTGGTGGATTGGTTTTGTTGAGTTTAGCCGCTTTTTCACAGAAGAAGAAAAAGGGAAGCTCAGACTTTTCTCCTATTGATGTGACGGAATTGTCGCCTGGGGAAAAGTTAAAAGCTGAAACCATCATAATTGATGCAGAGCGTGAACTTATACTGGAAAACTACTTCAAAGCACTTGAGCTTTTTAAGTCAGCACTAGAAATTACTCCAGATGATGCGGTAGTTAATTTCAAAATAGCAGAGATTCTGACCAAAAACGGAGATAACTCCGGAGCTCTGGTTTATGCAACCAAAGCTGCTGAATTAGATAAGACCAATAAATATTACCTGCTACTTGCTGCAGAAATTCATAAATCTCTTTCCAATTATAAGGAAGCCACTGCTATCTATCAACGAATGATTGATAATGTAGAGGGTACAGAAGAATATCTTTTTGACCTGGCAATCTTGTATCAGTTTCAAGGAGAAGATCAAAAGGCACTTGAAACTTATAGTAGAGCGGAAGCGGTCTTTGGTGTGAATGAAATTGTCCTAAGAGAGAAGCAAAAAATCTATCTAAAGAAGAAGGATTACGAAGGCTTGATGAAGGAGTGGGATAAGTTGATTGCCGAGCACCCGGGAGAAGATACTTATACTATTGAGTTAGCACAGTTTCTGATCACTCACAACATGATTGACGAGGCTAAGGAGCGATTGCAGCAGCTTCATAGTGGCCAGCAAAGAGATTTGCTAATGAGTCAGATCATGTTGACCGAGGGTAAAACTGGAGAGGCATTGGAATTAGCTTCCACCACCCTGGAATCTAAAGACATTGACTATGCATCCAAACTTCAAATCCTTAATAGTTTGTTGCAAAATGCACTGACAACAGAGGATTTTGATATGATCATGACGTTAACTGATGGGTTGGCGGATCAATATCCAGAGATTTATGAGGTTCAGGCATTTTCTGGGGATGTGATGTATCAATTGGAAAATCAGGAGAAAGCACTGGAGTACTATGTAAAGGCTGTGGAGGTAGACCCTGCCCATTTTGAGACCTGGCAAAATATACTTCAGATCGAAGCTAGCTTAAGTGACTTTGATGCGATGATCAAGCATTCTGAAAAGGCGATGGAATATTTTCCTAACCAGGGAGCTCTTTATTATTTCTGTGGTACTGGGTATCTAGTGAATAAGGAATACAAAAAGTCTATCCAGATTTTTGAACAAGGGAAACGCTATGTGACGAACAGTCAGTTGAAGTCTGTCTTTTATGGTCAAATGGGCGATGCGTACAACAGTTTGAAGCAATATCAGAAATCTTATGATTCGTATGAAAGCGCTTTAAAAGAGAATCCTACGAATGACCATGTGCTCAATAATTACAGCTTTTTCTTGAGTTTGAAAAAGGAAAAATTGGATAAAGCCATAGAGATGTCAACCAAGCTTGTGGAGCTACATCCGGATAATCCAACCTACCTTGATACGCACGGCTGGGTGCTGTATACTTTAGAGAAATACGATGAAGCCCTTGTATATTTAAGAAAAGCAGCAAATTTGCAGGAAGATGGCACAGTCATTGAGCACTATGGCGATGTGTTGTATAAGCTTGGCAAGGTTGATCAAGCAGTGGAACAGTGGAGAAGAGCAAGTTTATTAAATGATGCATCTGAACTTATTAATCAGAAAATTGAGCAGAAGAAACTTTTGGAATAAGCAGTTAACGATTGCTTTGTTGGCCTTACTAGTACTTAGTGGCTGTAACAAGAAATTTTCAGATATTTTTGATCGAGTTGGTAACCGCCTTGTTGTTGACGATGTGGAGTTTACCTATTTAACAGCTAAGGCTAAAGTTGACTTTGATTCTGATAAACAAAGTGTTTCAGGTACGGCCAACATGCGAATCCAAAAAGATAGTATTATTTGGGTGTCGTTATCTCCTGGATTAGGCTATGAAGCAGCTAGAATTCTGATTACCACAGATTCTGTTTTCATTCTAAACAAGCACGAGAAGACCTATATGGATTTCTCATTCCCTGAACTAAGTAAGAAGCTGGATTTTGACCTGAATTATTCATTGGTTGAATCTGTCATTATCGGCAACTTGATCTACCCTTATGTGCGTGAGCGTGTGGTAAAGTCAGGAGACATGTATACATACAGTCAGGTGCATAGCGCATTCCAGTTTGATAATTACATCGGTGCCAAAACCATGAAATTGGAAAAAGTGAATGTCAAAGACACTTTAACAAACAATACCGTTTCTGTAACTTACAGTGACTTCCAGCTGGTCAATGAAGAGGTTTTTCCATTTTTGATTAAGGCGGCACTCGAATATCAGAAGGAAGGCAAAAAGAAAACAACCATCGATTTGGAGTATAAGCAGGCAACAATTGAAGAGAAGCCTATTAAATTCCCGTTCAATGTTCCACAGAAATATGAGCATAAATAGACTGCTTTGCGTTTTATTTTGGAGTGTACTCATCCTGTCTGGAGGAAATGCTTTTGCTCAAAAGACTAAATCCCAATTAGAAAAAGAGAAACGAGAAAACCTGAGCAAAATCGCTGAAGCGGAGAAGATTCTTAGTGATACTGAGTCTGAGAAGAAGGCCACAATCGGACAGTTAAGAGCACTTAATCAACAAATTTCAGCAAGAGAAGGTTTGATCAATTCATTGAATCAGGAAATTGGATTGCTCGATGGGGAAATCGGTGATTTAAATATTATCGTTTCTGCACTCCAAAATGATTTGAAGAAGCTGAAAGAGGAATATGCTGCCATGATCTACAGCAGTTACAAAGCCAATCATGGTTTTTCACAGCTTACCTTCCTATTTTCTGCCAATACGTTCAATCAACTATTCATGAGATTGAAGTACCTGGAACAGTATTCAGATGCTCGGACATTGCAAGCGCAGCAAATAGAGGAAGTGTCTAAAGAATTGGATGGGCAGAGAAACGAAGTTCAGATCAAACGAGCTGAGCAGCAAACACTTTTGGACCAGCAATTGGCAGAAGCTAGAAAGCTCAATAAGCTAAAGTCGAAGCAAAGTGGTTTGGTGCAAGAATTGACCAAAAAAGAAAAAGAACTAAAGAAGGAATTAGCTGAACGAAAGCAAGCGCTTGATCGTTTAGATAAGCTCATAGCTGAAATTGTTCGTAAAGAGATAGAACGTTCCAAAACTTTGTCTTCTAAAGCATTGGCTGATGAAGAGGAACTTTCTACAACTTTTGAGCATATGAAAAACAAACTTTCCTGGCCTGTTGAGTCAGGTTTTGTGTCGTCAAAATTCGGTAAACAGCCACACCCTGTATTGAAAGGGATCACAGTTGATAATCGAGGAGTAGAGATACAAACAGGGAAGGATGCACAAGTGAAAAGTGTGCATCAGGGCAAGGTCATTACGGTGGCTTTTGCACCAGGTATGAACAACGTGGTGATGGTTCAGCACGGAGAATATTTTACCCTTTATGCTCGCTTAAAGGAGGTTCATGTAAAAAAGGGCAGCATTGTGGGTAAAGATGATTTAATTGGAACGGTTTATACAGATAATAGTGGAGTAACAGAAGTACATTTCGAGGTTTGGAAAAATTTTGCCAAGCTTGATCCGGAAAAGTGGCTTTCTCCAAAATGATTTTTTAGTAGGAACCTTTTATAGCTATCTTTGAATCAAATTAATATGAACGATATGAATACGGTGTTAGCATTTGGAATGCCAGGAGGTTGGGAACTGATTGTCATTATCTTGTTTGTTATCATATTCTTTGGCGCTAAGAAAATCCCTGAGATCGCAAGAGGTATGGGAAAAGGTATCCGTGAGTTTAAGGATGCTACCAAAGAGATTAAAAACGAAATTGACGAAGCTTCCGTCGATACTGGCGACTCGAAAAAGAAATAACACTTGCAAGCAAACTCTTCATTCTCTGAAATCCGAACAGGGCTGGAAAATGGGACGTTCTCTTGTGTGGATGTAGTTAAGCACTATTTATCAAACATCCAGGAGAAGAACCCAAAACTGAATGCATTGCTTTCAGTTTACGATGAAGAAGCCCTTTCCCAAGCTGAAATAGTAGATCAAAAGATCAAGAACGGTACCGCTGGTAAACTGGCGGGCATGATCGTTACCATCAAGGATGTTCTATGTTATAAGGATCATCCTTTGCAATGTGGTAGCAAGATTCTTGATGGATTTGAATCTCAGTTTACGGCAACGGCGGTTCAGCGATTGATAGATGAAGATGCAATCATCATAGGACGTAATAACTGTGATGAATTTGCGATGGGATCTTCCAATGAGAATTCGGCATTTTCACCTGTGATTAATGCAGATGGAGAAAACAGAGTGCCGGGAGGATCATCAGGTGGTTCAGCAGTAGCTGTTCAATCTGGAATGTGTACTGTTTCGTTAGGAACAGATACAGGAGGTTCCGTCAGACAACCAGCTTCTTTTTGTGGATTGGTAGGGTTAAAGCCTACCTACTCCAGAGTTTCTCGTCATGGATTGGCTGCATATGCCAGTACGTTTGACGTGATTGGTGTGTTTTCACATACTGCGGAAGATGCTGCTTTGGTTCTTGAGGTGATGGCTGGTGAAGACGAGTACGATAGTACGGTGTCTAGAGAGCCAGTTTTAGAGTATAGCAAAAACCTGTCTCAAGAAGGAACCAAAAAGATCGCGTACATTACTGAGACTGTTGATAATGACGCATTGAATGCTGAAGTAAAAGACAGTTTTGTATCTAAAATAGAGCAACTAAAAGCTCAGGGACATGAAGTAGAAGAGGTTTCTTTTCCACTGATGGAATATGCCCTTCCTACGTACTATATCTTAACTACCGCAGAGGCAAGTTCGAACTTGTCTAGATATGATGGAGTGAGATATGGATATAGAACACCAAATCCGAAAAATCTTGAAGAGATGTTCAAGAAAAGCCGTTCGGAAGGATTTGGTCCTGAGGTTGCTAAAAGAATCTTATTAGGAACAGCCGTATTGTCATCTAGTTATCATGATGCGTATTATCTGAAAGCACAGAAGGTTCGTCGCATGATTCAGGAGCAATTGAATGCTTTGCTGGAGCAATATGATTTTGTGGTGCTTCCAACGGCACCAACTACTGCTTTCGAATTGGGTTCGAAAACAGATTCGATGGAAATGTACCTGGCAGATTTATTTACGGTTCAGGCATCTGTTGCCGGAGTTCCTGCCGTATCTATTCCTATAGGAAGAGATTCTGATGGAATGTCAATAGGACTTCAGGTAATTACCAGAGCTTTTGAAGAGCACAAGTTGCTGGCATTTTCAAAGTATCTTTCGGATAATTAATAACATTCAAACTCGTTAGACTTTCATGAGACGATATATCGTAGGATTGCTTGTATGTGTGAGTTTTGTAGCATCAGGTCAGAGTTATTTTAAGTATGACCCAATTCCTGATGCTTCGTACGATGAGATTGAAGATCGACTATCATGTATCGAAAATGAGGTGCCGCTGCACTTCAATGAAAAAGTCAAAGGGTTTATTGATTATTTCACTATTAGAGACAGGCCGTATACTCGAGATGTATTGAGTAAAGTGGATCTGTTTTTCCCAATTTTTGAGGAGGCGCTGGAGCGCTATGGACTCCCTGAAGAATTAAAATATTTATCCATTGTAGAGTCAGGCTTAAGACCAAATGCCATCTCCAGAGCTAATGCTGTTGGATTATGGCAGTTCATGTCGGCAACGGGAAGAATGTACGGTTTGCACAATGACTGGTACCTGGATGATCGAATGGATCCGTATGCGTCGAGTGATGCTGCTGCCAGACACCTAAGAGATTTGTACAGCATGTTTGATGACTGGGAGCTTGCTTTGGCGGCTTACAATTGCGGTCCGGGAAACGTACGTAAGGCCATCAGAAGAAGTGGTTATCAAAAAGAATTCTGGCAGATTTATAATTATCTGCCAAGAGAAACCAGGTCATATGTGCCTCAGTATGTTGCGGTTCTATACACGATGAACTATGCTGCTGAGCATAACTTGTTCCCTGAAAGTAGTCATTTGCTGCCAGCATATGACACGGTGATGGTAAGTCAATATTTTCACCTGGAGACTTTCGCTAATCAATTGAATGTATGTTTGGATGACTTATTGGATTTGAACCCAAATATTAAAAGAGGTGCGATTCCGGAAGGAACGAAAGATTTTGCATTAAAAATCCCTTCAGACTTAAAGCCGTTCGTGGCTCAGAATAGAAGTATTTTATATGATACTGCCGGTAAGGTGGGTAGAGAACACCTTGATTATTTAGCAAGAAACACTCCTGGAAGCACGTATGGCCGTGTACGTCAGGTTTACAGAGTAAGAAGTGGTGATGTGTTGGGTACTATTGCTCAGCGGTACCATGTGAGAGTGTCAGATCTTAGATCATGGAACAATATTTCTGGAAACATGATTCGTGTTGGACAGAATCTCAATATTTGGGTAATGCCTACTTACAACAGCTCTACTAAGGACTTGTATACAACCACCTCTGCAAGAGATGTCAATACGGTAGTGCCTCAAGCCGGGCAGAAAGTTCATTATGTTCAGCCTGGGGATACCTTATGGGAAATTGCCAAAAAGGCGGACGTTTCAATTGAGAAATTGAAGTCAATGAACAACTTAAAAGGCAATACCATCCAGCCAGGACAACAACTTATCATATCTTCCAAGTAAATTCGTTGGTTATAATAGCATCATTGTTAACCTTTACAATAGATCAAAACCCGAATTACTATGAAAACCATTCTTCCTGCAGTTTTTCTGCTTGGCCTGACCTTATTTAGCTGCGGTACCAAGACAGGAGAAAAAATCAAACAGGACTTTATGCCTGTCGCTCGAGGCGAAAATGATGAAATTATTCTAGTTGTAGATTCTGCTCAATGGGCTGGTGAAATTGGTGATGAGTTGAAAGAAACCTATCAGCAATACATGCTCTTGTTGCCACAGGACGAATATGAGTTTTCTGTCAATAAAGTCAATCCAAGAAAATTAAATGATGTATTCCGTCATGCGAAAAACATGATTTTCGTAATGACTTTGGATTCCAGAACTGGAGAAAGTGCGAGTATCAGAGAGAACTTTACCGATAATTCTCTTAAAATGATTCAGCGCGATAGTTCACTGTTCTATACTGTTCGTCGTGATGAATGGGCCAAAGGCCAAATCGTTTTGTACCTGTTTGCTCAAGATGAAGCAACTCTTGCTCAGAAAATTGGAGACAATAGAGCTTCTTTGAAGAGTCTTTTTGCTTCAGCGGTTCGTGAACGGACTAGAGACGAAATCTTAGCGAAGCCTGAAAAAGCAGCAGTTGATGCGATCAAAGAAACTCATGACTATAGTATTGAAGTGCCATTTGGGTATGATATAGCGAAAAATGAACCAGATTTCCTTTGGATCCGCAAATTAAACTCACAATCGGAATGGAATGTGTTCGTTCATGAAGGGACTTATAACGATCGTTCAGTATTCAACAAAGTGGATGTTTATAGAGATTCTATCACATCCAATTACCTAAGAGATGGTGAAAAACCCGAGATTTTCATCAAAAGACAGCCTCAGGTTCCTGTCCTGACTAACCGGGTTTCCTTCAAAGGAATGTTCGCTGTAGAATCTCGTGGATTATGGAAAGTGAGTGATAGTTCTGGGGGAGGACCTTATGTGAGTTACACATTTGTCAATGAAGAGACTCAAAAAATCTATTATATCGAAGGGTATGTTTACTCCCCAGCGACCAAAAAGAAGCATTTGATAAGAGAAGTGGAGGCAATACTTTCTACTTTTGAGCTGGAAAAGCCAACAGAGGCTAACCCTTCATAACCCAAACAAGAACTAACCTAAACCTATAATGGGCGCTAAAATTAGAAAGAAAGAGGCCTTAGACTTCCATGAAGTTAAGCCAGCAGGGAAGATAGAAGTTACCCCAACCAAACCACTTAGCAGCCAGCACGACCTTGCACTTGCCTATTCTCCAGGAGTGGCAGAACCATGTAAAGAAATTGCTGAAGATAAAGAGAAAGTATACCGATATACTGCGAAAGGAAACCTTGTAGGAGTAATTTCCAATGGTACTGCGGTATTGGGACTTGGAAATATTGGGCCGGAAGCATCTAAGCCCGTGATGGAAGGAAAAGGCGTTCTTTTCAAGAAATTCGCTGGTATAGATGTATTTGATATTGAAATCAATGAAACAGATCCAGATAAATTCATAGAGATCGTTAAAAGTCTGGAGCCAACATTCGGTGGTATCAACTTGGAGGATATCAAAGCGCCAGAGAGTTTCAAGATAGAACAGGAGCTTAGGGATAAAATGAATATCCCGGTAATGCACGATGATCAGCATGGTACTGCGATCATTTCATCTGCAGCATTGATCAATGCACTAGAAATCAATGGTAAAAAAATTGATGAAATCACGATCGTTGTAAGTGGTGCTGGTGCTGCTGCAATCGCATGTACGGATTTGTATGTATCTCTAGGTGCCAAGGCTGAAAATGTTGTCATGACTGACAGTAAGGGAGTCGTGAAGAAATCCAGAACGAATCTGGATGAAACAAAGGCTCGTTATGCTACACATCGCGAAGAGTTAGATACTTTGGAAGACGCATTAGTTGGTGCGGATGTATTCCTGGGATTGTCAATAGGAAATATTCTGAAGCCGGCCACTTTGAAAAAGATGGCTAAAGATCCTATCGTTTTCGCGTTATCAAATCCAGATCCTGAGATTGCCTATGATTTGGCAATGAAGACTCGTGATGACATCATCATGGCTACAGGTAGGTCAGATCATCCTAACCAGGTGAATAACGTTTTAGGTTTCCCTTACATCTTTAGAGGAGCCCTGGATGTACGTGCTACAGCCATCAACGAAGAAATGAAATTGGCTGCCGTGAAAGCGATTGCCGAATTGGCCAAAGAAGCAGTACCAGAAATGGTATTGAAGGCTTATGGTCAGAATAATATCAAATTTGGTCCGGAATATCTGATTCCAAAACCATTGGATCCACGATTGATTACAGCGATTTCTCCAGCTGTTGCTAAAGCAGCAATTGAGACAGGAGTAGCTCGAATCGAAATCAAAGACTGGGCTAAGTATGAGTTAGAACTTCAGGAAAGAATCGGAATCGATCAGCGATTGATTTCAAGAATCATCACCAGAGCAAGAAGACATCCTAAGCGCGTTGTTTTTGCTGAGTCTGATGATGTTAACATCTTGAAAGCGGCTCAAATGTCGTATGACGAAGGAGTGGCTATTCCTATTTTGCTTGGAAACGTTGCGAAAATTCGAAAGCTCATTGCTGACAATGAATTAGATGGTCTGAATGACTGTCAAATCATTGATCCTTACATGGAGGAAGAAAAAGTTGAAGAGTTTGCACTTGCGTTTTTCGAGAAAAGGCAGCGCAAAGGAATGACTTTGAAAGGTGCTCGTAAGTCAATGACCAGAAGTAGAAATCATTTTGGCTGTATGATGGTCGAGAAAGGTGAAGCTGATGCATTCATTTCTGGTCTTTCAAATGATTATCCAAAAACAATTTTACCAGCACTTCAAATTATTGGAGTAGAGCCAGGAGTTAATCGAGTTGCTGGAATGTATATCATTAGTAATTCGAAAGGTAATTTCTTCTTCTCTGATACGACTGTGAATTTAAATCCTAACGCTGAGGAGCTGGTAGATATAATTGGCTTGACTTCTCGTGTGGTTAGATTCTTTGATACCGAGCCGAGAATAGCGATGCTTTCTTACTCCAACTTTGGTTCTGCTAGAGGTGAGGTACCTGAAAAAGCGGCTAAAGCGGTGAAACTTGCCAAGCAAAAATGGCCAGATTTAGTGATCGATGGAGACATCCAAGCCAATACCGCTTTGAATAAAGAATTGCTTCAAGAAAATTATCCTTTTAGTGAATTAGCGAAAAATCCAGCAAATACGCTTATTTTTCCAGATCTTGCTTCAGGTAATATTGCTTATAAGTTGTTGATGGAGTTAGGTAGTGCTGAGGCAATCGGCCCAATCCTAATGGGAATGAACAAATCTGTCCATGTATTGCAGGTGGGTAGTACGGTTCGTGATATCTTCAACATGGTAGCAATAGCTGTGGTAGATGCACAGTTAAACGAAAAGCGAGAAAAGAGTCAAAAAGCATGATTAATTACTTAGAGGGCAAGCTCGTTGTAAAGGATCCAACTTATGTTGTGGTCGATATCAACGGGATTGGATACGAAGCTAAAATCAGTTTGATTACTTATTCAGCGATCAAAAATCTTGATGCTGGAAAAATATACACGCATCTTCACATTAAGGAAGATGCGCATACGTTATATGGTTTTGCCGAGGAATCTGAAAAGAGAAGATTCCTCGACTTAATCAGTATTTCAGGAGTAGGGCCCAGTACTGGCTTGATGATTTTATCTTCTTTATCTCCTGAAGAATTGCAGCAGGCAATATTGAGCGATGATGTCAAAACCATTCAAGGAGTGAAAGGGATTGGCTTGAAAGGTGCTCAACGAATTGTATTGGAGTTGAAGGATAAAATGAAAAAAGAAGGTCTGTTAGAAAAAGCAGGCGAATTAATCCCATCTTCTCACAATACTCTAAGAAGTGAGGCGTTATCCGCTCTGACAACTTTGGGAATTGCCAAACCTGCTGCCGAAAAAAGTATCGACATTATTTTGAAACAACATGGGCAGCAAATTAAACTTGAGGAGCTGATCAAATTAGCACTGAAGAGGGCCTAACTTAATTTTTTGCTTGGAGAGGAAGTCGTACATACAGCTGCTTGTGAGTGTGGTGTTTTTGTGTTTCTGTTCTACAGAACTAGAGGCAAAAAAACGCCTGTTTGCTGCTACACTAGTGTTTCAGCAAGAGCAAATTCCGCAGGACACTGTGAAGACGGATACTATTCCTCCTTACGCTCCTAGTAAGAAGTCTACGTATGAACCGTCCTATAGGTTCGGAGATCCTTTCTCAAATCGTATGAGCCCAACTCCGCTACAGCTAGCGGATCCATCATCTATAGATCTGGAAGTGGAATATGATTCATCGATCAACTACTCTGTATATGAGCGAATAGGCGATGTGAATTTCCGACCAGTGACTACCATGAGTTTTGAAGAGTATGATCGATACAATGATCAGCAGATTCAAAAAGATTACTTCAAACAAAAGTCTGCGGGACTAGATGGTGAAAGTGCTGTAAGTGGTAGAAGCTTGATTCCTCGTCTGTATATAAGTCCTGTGTTTGATAGGTTGTTTGGAGGTAGTTATGTAGACATTCAGCCAAATGGGTTTGTGAACCTCGATTTTGGAGGTCGATTCCAGCGTGTAGATAATCCTTCTATCCCGAGACGTCAGCAACGGAACGGTGGTTTTAACTTCAATCAACAAATCTCTCTAAACCTGGTAGGAAAGATTGGGGAGAAACTCCAGGTTACTGCCAACTTTGATAACAACAATACTTTCGACTTTCAAAACAACCTGAAGGTAGAGTATACGGGATACGAGGAAGATATTGTTAAGAAAATAGAGATTGGTAATGTGAGCATGCCTGTAACCAATAGTTTGATGACAGGAGCACAATCACTGTTCGGAGTGAAGACGCAATTGCAGTTTGGAAAGTTATTCTTAACTGGAGTAGTGTCTCGTCAGCAAGGTAAAAGTGATGTGTTGACTATTCCAGGAGATGGAGGAGGAGCACAGCAGAGTGAATTTTCAGTAAGGGCTTCTGATTATGACGACAACAGACACTTCTTCTTAGGGCATTTCTTTAGAGACAACTACGAGTACTGGCATAGAAACTTACCACAGATTGTATCAGGTGTTAACATCACACGAATTGAAGTGTATGTCTCAAATAGAAGTAACGACACCAAATCTACTCGAGAGGTTCTTGCTTTGATGGACTTAGGTGAGGGTGATAACTCTCATATTTACTCTGACCGTGTAAACGCTGCAAGCGGTCAGCAGGCTGGAAATCCAACACAAAACACTGCTAATAATTTGTATAGTGATGTATTGAATACCGGAGGATTTCGAAATAGTAATGATGTTTCTAAGATTTTGGAAAATCAATTCGATTTTACAAATACAGTAGATTTTGAAAGAATTAGTCCGGCGAGAAAATTAGACGATAATGAATATGAATTGAATTCAGAGTTGGGTTATATCACTCTTCTCCGTCCATTAGCTAATAATGAAGTGCTGTCGGTATCTTATGAATATACCTATAACGGTCGAGTGTATCAGGTGGGTGAATTGACAGATGACTACTCTGGGCTCAGCGATGATCAGGTAATTGTTTTCAAAATGTTGAAGCCTTCAAGAGTGAATGTGGAAGTGCCAACGTGGGATTTGATGATGAAAAACATTTATCCAATCACGAATGGAAGAGCGGTAACCAAGGACGGATTCCAATTGAGAATTCAATATCGCGATGATGCTACTGGTATAGATAATCCGTCACTTCATGAAGGTAGAAATACGAAGGACATTCCATTGATTGAGTTACTCGGACTTGATCAACTCAACCAAAACAATGACCGCTCCAAAGACGGAAACTTCGACTTTATTGATGGAGTAACAGTAGATATAGATAGAGGAAATGTGATTTTTCCAGTTTTGGAGCCATTTGGATCTACACTTGATGATCAGTTCACTGATTCTGAAAATACCCTGAAAGAAAAGTATGTATTCGAAGAGCTGTATACGAAAACACAGGTCGAAGCTGAGCAGTTGGCCTCGTTGAATAAATTCTTCCTTGTAGGTAAGTACCGTTCATCAGGAGCATCCAGCTCAATCAGTTTGCCAGGTATTAATATCGCTGAGAATTCAGTAGTTGTCACCGCAGGTGGAACGTTGCTCACAGAAGGTTTAGATTATCGTGTAGATTATAATTTAGGAACTGTTACAATCACCAATGAGGAATGGTTGAAATCGGGAAAGGATATTAGTATTTCCTATGAAAAAGCAGATCTGTTCAATTTCCAATCGAGATGGCTGTACGGTGCTCGTGCCGATTATGTGATCAATGAAAATTTCAATATTGGAGCTACCATTCTTCACTTAAATGAACGGCCTGGAGGTGTGTCGAGGTACACCATTGGCGATGAGCCAACAAAGAATACCAAATACGGATTTGATGTGAACTTTCAGGATGAGGTTCCTTTCCTAACTAAGGCCATGGATTTCCTTCCATTGGTAAGTACCAAAGCACCATCGAGTATTTCTTTCAATGCCGAGTTTGCACAGATTGTTCCGGGTACTTCCAATCTTGTAGATGGAAAGGGAACATCTTACATTGATGACTTTGAAAGCGCTGCGACACCAATCAACTTGAGTGGAGCGACAGGTTGGAAATTGGGAACTACTCCATATACGGAGAATAACCGATTTGATTTATCTACTAGTGATAACCCACTTGGGTTTAACTATCGAAAAGCAAAGATTGCATGGTATTCGATTGATCCATCTGTATTTTATCAGGCTGGTCAAAGACGTCCTGATAATATTTCGGAAGAAGATCTTGATAACCACTATGTAAGACCAGTATTACCACAAGAAATATATCGTCAGCGAGATCGAAATGTTTACATCGTTCCCGAAACCATATTTGACGTAGCGTATTTCCCAAGTGAAAGAGGGCAGTATAACTACAATCCTGACCTGACAGAATTTGCTAATGCAGATGGTGAAGTTTATCCTGTAATGAATTCTCCAGAAAGAAACTATGGAGCTATATATAGAAACATTTCTACAGAGACCAACTTCGTTACCAATAACGTAGAATACCTTGAATTTTGGTTGTTGGATCCGTTCATTGATGATGGAAATGGTCGAGTTTTGGATGGATTGTACAACACAGAAAATACTACTGGAGGACAATTAATTTTCAACCTGGGAGATATCTCAGAAGATTTTAACAATGATGGGCGAAAGGCTTTTGAAAGTGGATATCCGTCCGATGGGGATATAAATAAAACAGTTACTAATGATTGGGGACGGGTTCCAGATGAACCATTCCTTACAAATAACTTCGAACAAACAGGCCGAGACAATCAAGATGTGGGATTTGATGGCTTGAAGGACGAGGATGAGCAGACATTCTTCAATGATTACTTCAGTGCTCTAAACTCTAATGGTGCACTTTCCCAAGATTCACGAAATGCTATTCTGAATGACCCTTCTGGAGATAACTTTAAATACTTCCTGGATACAGACTATGATACGAGGGACGCAAAAATTCTAGAGAGATACAAAGAATTCAATGGATTGGATGGTAACAGCCCGACGCAAAGTGGCAACAATGTGCAGTCCTATACCATCCTTCCAGATAATGAAGATTCCAATATTGATGGAAATTTTGTTACCACAGAAAGCTATAACGAGTATAAAATCGACCTGAAAAAGGATCAGTTAGATGTAGGTAGTAATTACATCGTAGACAAAATCCAAAGTGTTAACACCGAGGACTACTGGTACCTTTTCAGAATTCCTATCAAAACAGCAGGATCTCCTGTCAATGGCGGAATGGATATCAATACGGTTCGATCATTGAGAATGTATTTGACTGGATGGAGACAGCCAGTTGTATTGAGAATGTCAAAACTGCAGTTGGTTGGTTCTCAGTGGAGGAAATATGATGAGACTCCTTTGAATGAAATAGGCCTTAACGAAGTGCCGGAAACTTCTTATTCAGATTTCACCGTAGCTGTAGTTAACATCGAAGAAAACAGTGGTGGAGCAGATAAAATTCCTTACGTAGTTCCTCCGGGGATTAACAGAGATAGAGACAATACCACCATCATTAATCGTCAGCAAAATGAGCAATCGCTCCAGGTTTGTGTAGATGATTTGGCTGACAAGGATGCTCGCGCGGTTTTCAAAAACACTACCATTGACTTGATCAATTACGGAAGAATTCAGATGTTCTTCCACGCTGAAGAATATCAGGGAAAGACCTTGCAGGATGATGAGATGACTGCTTTCTTGAGAATCGGTACACAAGGAAATGATCAGTACTACGAAATAGAAGTTCCGCTTAAAGTCACTCCACAAACGGCAAATACTGCAGAGGAAATCTGGCCAGAACTGAATGAAATTGACCTTTCAATTGATGAGCTTTTAGGTATAAAGTCGGAACGGAATAGAGGAGGATTTAGTGAGACTACTGTTTACTCCACGCCTTCCAATGATGGACGTTACAAATTAAGCATCAAAGGAAATCCGGATATGAGCTCTATACAGACATTGATGATAGGGGTTAGAAACCCAGCAAGTGATGATGGAGCACCAAAGTCAGTTTGTATATGGGCGAACGAACTTCGAGTAACAGATTTTGATAAGAAAAGAGGTTGGGCAGGAAAGGCAAGGATGAGTGCCAAACTTGCTGATGTGGCCACAGTTTCAGCATCAACAAGCTATACATCGATTGGTTTTGGAGGCATACAGCAAACTATTCAGCAAAGAACCAGAGAAGAGACTACTCGATATGACGTAACTGCCAATGTGAACATCGACAAGTTCTTGTTCCCAGAAAAGACGGGATTGAAAGTGCCGATGTTGGTGAGTATGGAAAAAAGTCGAAGTATTCCTCAATACGATCCATTGGATCCGGATGTGCCATTAGAAGCGTCACTTGAAGCGATTGATTCACCAGAGGAGCGCGAAGCTTATCGACGAATTGTTGAAGATCGATCAGAGCGAAGAAGTATCAACTTTACCAATGTTCATAAAGAGAAAACCAATCCTGAAGCAAATGACCATTTCTTTGATGTAGAGAATCTCTCTTTATCCTACGCGTACTCAGATATTACCACGAGTAACGTGAATACAGAAACCTACCTTCAAAAAAGTGTCAGTGGAGGAGTAGCTTACAATTATTCTCCAAATCCTGTAATCATTGAACCGTTTGCCAAGTCTGAAGGATTCAAAAGTCCTTATTTGAAAATGATTAAAGACGCGAACCTCTCCCTATCGCCAAGTAGCATCGCAATACGAGCTGATCTGGCAAGGAATTTCCGAATGACAAGATATTATGAAGAGAATTTGGTTGCAGGAGACGAGTTCTATGAGCGCTTATTCACTTTCAATCGTAACTACGCCTTTAAGTGGAATATCTTCAAGTCACTGAGTATCGACTATTCAGCTAGAGCTAATGCGGTTATTGATGAGATAGAAGACGAGAATGGGCCAACATCTGACAACCCAATAGAGGGAGATCTGGACACTCAGGAAGAAATGCAGTATATATGGGGACAGATAAAGGATCTTGGTAGGATGAAAAACTTCACTCAGGACATTTCTGCAACTTATAAACTGCCATTCGATAAACTGCCATTGACAGACTGGTTAAGTGGGGATATTCGTTATTCTGTTGGATACAATTGGTTAGCAGGATCACTTGGGCAAAACGATGATTCAGGAGATTTCTTTGGGCATACCATTGATAACAGACGAGATCGTGGCTTGACTGGAAAAGTGGATATGGTGAAGCTTTACAATAAGGTAACCTTCTTAAAGAACATCAATCAACCAACACGCAAACGTTCCAAAGATGATGAAGAAAAGCAAGGGCCAAACTTAGGAAAGACATTTTTGCGAATGATGATGTCCCTTCGAAGTATTAATGTGACTTATAATATTCGAGAAACAACTTCCCTTGCCGGATTTACTCAAACACCATTCTTACTAGGTATGGATAGTAGCTGGAGTGCTCCGGGCTGGGGATTCATACTAGGAGAGCAGGATCCAGACATTAGAAATCGGGCTGCTGCCAATGGTTGGATCACACGAAGCCAGAGCTTAACAACACCATTCGTACAGAGCTACACTAATGATCTTTCTGTCCGAGCGAACATTGAACCTCTATCTGATTTTAAAATTCAGTTGGATGCGCAAAGAACCAACAATGCTACTTTCCAGACGCTATTCCGATTTGATACTACGGCAGCTAACCCTGGTTTCAATTCATTAACCCCATCAAGAAGCGGAAGCTATAACATGAGTTTTATCGCTATTAAAACGGCGTTTGATAAGAAAGGGAATAATAATAGTTCGGAGGCTTTTGATGACTTTGCATCCTACATTGATGTGATTCAAAGGAGACAAAATGCCACGGTCAATACTGCTGAGGGATTCTACGATACACTTTCTCAGGACGTATTAATTCCAGCCTTCATTGCGGCTTATACAGGCCAGTCGAGTGCAGAGGTTAATCTTTCACCATTCCCTAAAATTCCATTGCCAGGCTGGCGTGTTGATTATAATGGATTGTCTAAAATTCCTGCCCTTGCCGAAGTGTTCTCATCCATTACAGTTTCACATGGATATCGTGCTGCATACAATGTGAATAATTACAATTTCAATATAGAGAGGTATACCAATAACCCGAACAATGCTTTTGAAGTCACGCTCGATAACAATATCATCGATTACCCAACGGCTACCGTGGCCAATGACTCCAATAGGTTAGTTCCTGTTTATGTGATTTCGCAAGTGACACTTTCGGAGCAATTTGCACCGCTTTTAGGCATAAATGTGCGGACTAAAAACAACTTGACAACAAGACTTGAATACAAGAAAGACCGAAATCTTTCTCTCAATATGTCCAACGCTCAAGTAACTGAAACCGCAAGTAATGATTTTACGATGGACGTTGGGTTGACAAAAGATAAATTTAAGCTACCATTTAAAGTGAAGGGAAGGACAATCTCGCTAGACAATGCAGTGACCATGCGGGTAAGTTTGACTTTGAGAGATTCTGAAACTATCCAACGCAAGGTGGATGGCGAAAGTAAAATCACCAATGGTAATACCAATTTTCAGTTTAGGCCATCCATGACCTATAAACTCAACAACAGTCTTGACCTTACCATGTACTTCGAGCGTAGTGTCAATGAGCCAAAAGTAAGTTCCTTCAAAACAGCAACCACCGCTTTCGGAACGCAGTTAAGATTTAGTCTAGCTCAATAGTTTCAAACTCATTCTTTTGCGTAATTTTGGCAGCTCAACTTTTACTGTGAAGTTGAGATAGAACAAATTCAGATAAACAATCTAATTATGAATATTCCTGATAATTTACTTTACACAGAAGATCACGAGTGGGTTAGAGTAGAAGGTGATGAAGCGTACATTGGTATCACAGATTTTGCTCAAGGTGAGCTAGGTGATATTGTTTACGTAGAGGTAGAAACTGAAGGTGAAGAATTGGAGCAAGGTGCCGTATTTGGAACAGTAGAAGCGGTTAAAACAGTTTCCGATTTGTTCATGCCTATTGCAGGTGAGGTTTTAGAATTCAACTCAGAACTTGAAGGTAGTCCAGAGTTGGTAAATTCTGATCCTTATGGTGATGGTTGGATGATTAAAGTAAAAATCAGTGATAAAGGAGATCTTCTTTCTCCAGAAGCTTACAAAGAATTAATTGGGCAGTAAAACGATACGTAGAATTAGCGTCATTCTGTTGGTCTTATGGACTGCAGAGATGTTTTTTCTTTTGTTCACTAAGCATACACCGGGTAAATCCTGGTTTCAATTCGAGCATGCTGATAAAGTAGCTCATTTTGGTTTGTTTGGTGGATGGAGTTTTCTGTTCTATTTTGGATTTGCCCAGTACTTTAATCGAAAGGTGCTATGGGCATTGCTCGTTTCGCTCTTCTTTGCCATTAGTACCGAGATTATTCAGTATTTCATTCCGCATAGAGATGCGGATTGGCTGGATGGTATGGCTGATATGGTAGGAAGTACAGTCGGTGTTTTATTTGCATTTTTTGTCAAAAAGGAACTTAACCGAGTGGGAAAAGAGTTGTAATAAGTATATATTTGAGATCACTCTTGTAGTAAAGGTCAAAAAACAATTATATGGAGCCAAAGAAAAACCCTAAAGTAGATCTTACGCGCAAGTCCGGAATGTTGATGAACATCGGTCTTTGTGTAAGTTTACTGTCGGTTATCGTTGCATTTGAGTGGAGAACCTACGACGAATCAGGTATTCTGGATTTAGGTCAGGTGCAAGATGACTTTGAAGATATTATGGAGATTCCTCCAACGGAGCAACCGCCTCCCCCACCACCAAAAATTCAGCTTCCTGAAATCATAGAGGTTCCAGATGAAGAGGAAATCGAGGAGGAGATTGAGGTAGAACTTGATGTTGAGGTTACTGAAGAAACGGTAATTGAAGATATCGTGTTCGAAGAAGCTCCAGAAGAAGAGGTAGTTGAGGAGGTATTCACGATCGTGGAAGACCAGCCTGAATTCCCTGGAGGAATGGCAGCATTCTACAAGTATGTTGGAGACAACATGGATTACCCTTCTCAAGCAAGAAGAATGGGTATAGAAGGTAGAGTTTATGTTCAGTTCGTTGTTGACAAGGACGGTACAGTAACTGAAGTAACAGCTGTAAAAGGTATTGGCGCAGGATGTGATGAAGAAGCTGAAAGAGTACTTCGTCAAGCACCTAAGTTCAAGCCTGGTAAGCAAAGAGGTAGAGCGGTAAAAGTACGTATGGTTCTTCCAATCATCTTTAAGCTAAGCAACTAAGAAATAATCTTATTCTTAATAGAAAGACCCTGACAAAGCATAGCTTGTCAGGGTCTTTTGTTTTATAGCTGATGTAGTGATGTAGTGTTATTTATCAAGCTATGCTGTAGTGTTGATGTGGTGGTTTTCTGTCATACAGTTGGGTCTCTGCATACCTTGCTAGATCATATTAACTGATAAAAAACCCACTATGATAAAAACTCTACGAACTGTAGTATGCTCAGTACTATGTTTATTTTTTTGGTCTTCGCACGCTCAGGTAGTACTACGTGATACACTCATTTCCTGGCAGCATCATGATTTTGTACTAGGCGAAGATCACGCCATGTTAGGTTATACCACCAATGATGATGAAATAACAGAGGTTGCTTTCAATGGAAAGGTTATAGAGAATGAATTGATACGTCTTGTTTTGATTCCAGAATATGGCGGTAGAGTCCTTTCCTACGTCTACAAGCCAACGGGCTATGAATATCTATATCAGGCTGAGTGCGGCTCTCCTTATGGAATGAATGACGGTAACTTCTATTATGATTGGTTGATGGTCTATGGAGGGATCTTTCCTACGTTTACCGAACCAGAGCATGGTAAGGCATGGTTGATACCGTGGACATTTGAATTGACTCAAGAAACAGATGATGTCATTTCTATAAAGATGGCACAAAAGGACACGATTGATTTTTCTGGAGCTCCTGGTAATTTCGATAATGGTGTCACAAATATCACGTGTGAGGTAACCATCTCAGTTTATAAGAACAGTTCTGCATGGGATTTTGATGTCAATCTCATAAACAATAACTCCTTTTCACAGAAGTATGAGTATTGGACTTGTACAACGTTAACTCCAGGGTCAGAAATTGGTAAAACAGCTAGTCCTTTAGAATCCAAGATTGTAGCTCCAGTAGAAGAATATAGAGCAGGATGGAGTCCCAATAGTTGGATAGGTAACTGGGGCAGCTCCAATAGCTTCTCAGACATTGATGTATTGGATGAATGGTCCGATATGGGTATTGCCTATGCAGATGAGATATTAGATAACTATTGGGGAGTCATCAATCAGGAAAATCAAGAAGGCATTATGCGAATTTCTCCCAATGAAGAAACACCTGGCCTTAAACTTTGGACCTGGGGAAGGGGAAACGTAGATAATGATCTGTTTGATTTTAGTAACGGTGGTGCGGATAATTACATAGAATTATGGGCTGGTGCATCAATGGAATTTTTTCAGGATGCGACTTTAGCTTCAGGTAGTTCCAAATCGTGGAAAGAGACCTACGCTGCCACTACGAGTATGACAGATATTAAAGGAATAAATGAATTGGCAGGGGCTAATTTTTATTGGAACGATGAAGATCAAGCATTGGATTTTGAAGTCAATGTTTTTAGTAGTGAATTAAATCCTAAGGTAGTTATTACTCTCAATGGTGATCAAACCATTTATGAGGAGCAACTGGACTTTGATCCAATGGGATATGTGGAATCCATCGTTCTGGATGAGGTCACTGCGCGTGTATCGGGTGATTACCTTGTCAATGTATCCATTTACAATGAGCAATCTGAGTTGGTTCTAGAAATAGAAGATGATGTATTTATCAATAATAGTGGTCCTCTAGAAGTGTCTGCTATTTCTGAAATGATAGTTTATTCTAAAGTACCAGGAGAGGTTTCTGTGGAGTTGACCGACTCGAATGGCGTTTTGCAAATTGTTGATATTCAGGGAAGAGTTATTTCTAGAGTGAATGTTACTCAAAAGGATATGGATGTTAGGGTGCCGACTTCAGGTCTTTACATCGTGACTTATGAAGCTGAAGACCAAATCACTTCCAGAAAAGTAGTAGTTAAGTAAAAATAATGGAGGCTGACTTAAAAGATCCTTTTAAGACAGCCTCCAAATACTTAGTTTAGGCTTGATAAGATTTGATCATCTACTAGATTCGGTAGAGTAACTTTAAGTCCTGGAGTTCTCTCCATTTCTCTTTTAATAGCGAAAAGGGCTTCTTCATTTCTAGCCCAGCCTCTTCTGGCTATGCCATTGTTAACATCAAAGAACAGCATGTTTTTAATGTTTTCATCTGCTTCTTTGGATCCATCTAGCAGCATACCGAAGCCTCCATTGATCACTTCACCCCAGCCTACTCCGCCACCATTGTGAATGCTCACCCAGGTTGCGCCTCGGAACCCGTCACCAATTACATTGTGAATGGCCATGTCAGCGGTGAACTGAGAGCCATCATAGATATTGGAAGTCTCCCGATATGGGGAATCAGTCCCACTAACATCATGGTGGTCTCTTCCTAGCACTACTGGTGCGGAGATTTCTCCATCTCTAATGGCTTTGTTAAAGGCAAGAGCAAGTTTCATTCTTCCTTCTGCATCAGAATATAGAATACGAGCCTGTGAGCCAACAACCAATTGATTTGATTCTGCTTCTTCTATCCACTGGATGTTGTCTTGCATCTGCTGTTGGATTTGCTCTGGAGATTCTGCTGCGATCTCTTTTAGAACTTTCGCTGAAAGTTGGTCGGTAGTTTTAAGGTCTTCAGGATTGCCAGATGTGCATACCCATCTGAATGGTCCAAATCCCAAGTCAAAACACATAGGACCTAATATGTCTTGTACGTAGGAAGGATACTTGAAGTCTTTTTGATTGTCTGCTAAAATATCGGCTCCGGCTCTGGAAGCCTCTAATAAAAAAGCGTTGCCATAATCAAAGAAGTACGTGCCTCTTTCATGGTGTGCATTTACTGCAGCTACATGACGCCTTAAGGATTCCTGAACGTGTGACTTGAAAGCCTCTGGATTGTTAGCCATCATTTCTTTCGCTTCTTCAAATGACAGGTCAACCGGATAGTAGCCTCCAGACCATGGGTTGTGAAGTGATGTTTGATCAGAACCTACTGTAATCTCCACGTTTTCAGATAGAAACTTTTCCCATACTTCCACCACGTTACCTACATAGGCAATGGATACTGTTTTCTTTTCGTGTTGGAAATTTTTAACGGTAGATACTAACTCATCAATATCCTCAATCAGAACATCTACCCAGCCTTGTTCATGTCTTTTGTGGGCAGCCAAAGGGTTCACTTCTGCACAAATTGTGATACATCCAACTATGTTCCCGGCTTTGGGTTGTGCTCCGCTCATACCACCTAGTCCGGCAGTCAAGAAAATATGACCAGCAGGAGAAGCACTATTTCCTAGTTTTTTTCTAAATGCATTCATCAAGGTGATCGTCGTTCCATGAACAATGCCTTGTGGCCCAATGTACATGTAAGAGCCGGCCGTCATTTGACCATATTGTGTTACCCCAAGTGCATTGAATTTTTCCCAATGATCTGGTTTGGAGTAATTCGGAATCATCATGCCATTGGTAATGACTACTCTAGGAGCATTGGGAGATGAAGGAAATAATCCCATGGGATGACCAGAGTACATGTGCAACGACTGGTTTTCATCCATTTGAGATAAGTACTTCATGGTTAGTAAGTACTGTGCCCAGTTCTGGAATACAGCACCGTTTCCTCCATACGTGATTAACTCTTCCGGGTGTTGCGCCACTCTGGGATCCAAGTTGTTTTGGATCATCAGCATGATGGCTGCGGCCTGTTGACATTTAGCCGGGTATTCTGAAATAGGTCTTGCGAACATCTCATATTCGGGCATGAATCGATACATGTAGATTCTGCCATAAGTATTCAGTTCTTCCAGGAATTCACCAGCTAGTAAAATATGCCATTCACGAGGGAAATAGCGCAATGCATTTCGGACAGCTAGTATCTTTTCATCATCCGATAAAATATCCTTTCTTTTTGGTGCATGACTTACCTCAGGGTTAGGAGTCTTCGGTTGAGGTAGTTCCGCTGGAATACCTTGTTTTAGTTGTTCCTGAAATTCCATTTGAGATCTATTTATCGGTTGCATTAATATTGATCAAAGTCGTTGTAATATTCACTTGCCTTAGAAAGCTCTTTCATTGCCTCAGTTAGTTTTCCTGAGTGGACCAACTCTTTTGTTGAATCCATAAAGCCAGTCATGATCTGATCTTTTTCTATGTGAGGAACCGATTCACGAACCAGGGCGTGGATTTCTTCCATTTTCTCACCGGATTTCAATGGTCGGTGATAATCCATTGCCTGAGCGGCACACATCAATTCAATTCCAAGGATTTGCTCTGTATTACTAATTACCTTAAGTGCTTTTCGTCCACCAATTGAACCCATACTTACATGATCTTCCTGACCCAATGAAGTGGGAATGCTGTCAGCGCTTGCCGGGAAACAAAGTCCTTTATTTTCACTTGCTAATGCGGCAGTGGTATATTGAACAATCATAAACCCAGAATTTGTCCCCGTTTCTTTCATCAGCAGTTTTGGAACACCAGGAGTGTCTCCTTCAAGAGATAGATAAATTCTCCTATCTGAGATATTGCCAATTTCAGATGCAGCAATACAAGCATAATCAATTGGTAAAGCCATTGGTTGACCATGGAAGTTTCCACCACTGATAGTGTTTTCACGATCTAAAACTACTGGATTGTCAGTTACAGAATTGAGTTCAATCTCTAACATATCACGAAGGTGCTTCCAGCTGGTGCGGCTAGCTCCATGCACTTGCGGCATACATCTTAAGCTATATGGATCCTGAACGCGAGCGCAGCCTATGTGTGAGTGAACAACCTCAGATTCGTGAAGTAGGGTTCGAATACGTTCGGCCACATATTGATTTCCCGGATATGGTCTTAATTGGTGCAGTTCAGGGCTAAATGGCTTGACAGATCCTTTCAGACCTTCAATCATCATTGCTCCGGTAATGTCAGCACATGTCAATACATTGTGAAGCTGCTCTACCATTTGCACAGCATGCGCAGCGATGAATTGAGTTCCATTAATGAGTGCAAGACCTTCCTTTGGAGACAATTGAATTGGTTCTACACCTAAAGAAGCCAAGACTTTGCCAGCTTCCTGAGTTTTGCCATTGTAGTCTACCATACCCATTCCGATAAGCGGTAAGAATACGTGAGATAGTGGAGCCAAATCTCCAGACGCTCCTACAGATCCTTGAGCCGGAACTATTGGAGTGACATCTTGCTCCAACATCCATATCATTCGTTCCAGAGTGTGGAGAGCAATGCCTGAGAACCCTTGAGCTAATGCTTGAAGCTTCAATACCATCATGAGTTTGACCTGTTCATTGGTCAACAATTCTCCAACTCCAACTGCATGACTCATCAGGATGTTGGTTTGTAATTGAACTAAATCCTGTGCGGAAACACGGGTGGTGCATAAAGGACCAAACCCAGTATTGATACCATAAACAGCGCGTTCTCCTGAAGCAATCTGAGCAACGTCCTGATAGCTCTTCAGAACTTTACTTCTTACTTCGTCCGTTAAAATTCCTTTTACTTCACCTCTTGCAATAGAAAGAGCAATTCCTGCAGTCAGTTTTTGGGAGCCGTATTCAAAGATCTTTGACATATATCGATTGGGTAATTGTCCACTTTCAAAATTATGAGATACTTTTAATATCTCTAAATACCATTTTAGTCATTATGTAATAACTATGAGTTATCAGATAGAGCTAAGACATCTCCGTTATTTTCAGGTTTTGGCTGAAGAATTGAACTTTAGAAAGGCATCAGAAAGATTGTTTATTGCTCAGCCAGGCTTAAGTAGACAAATCAAACAGCTTGAAGAAATTCTAGACGCTCAGTTGTTTGCTCGTACGAAAAGATCGGTGAAATTGACCACTGCAGGAGTGTATTTGAAAGAGGAGGTAGATCGGATATTGAATCAGTTGGATCTGGCGAAAAAGCAAACAGCACTTATTCATCAAGGTGATTTTGGAGAGATTAGAATTGGATTTGTTGGCTCAGCTATTCATCACGTATTGCCTAAATTAATTTCCAGGATCAATAAACAATATCCTAATATTCATACCTCACTCGATGAGTTGGCTAATCATGTACAGCTTTCCATGTTGCAAAATGGTCGATTGGATTTGGGGTTTGTACGTGTAACATCCATTCCATTGGGATTGGAATCTAAAGTAGTTCATGAAGACTCATTTTCAATTGTTCTTCCTCAGAATCATGAGATGTCAGCCAAGGAGTTTGAAAATATCGGACAGCTAAAAGACGAGAAATTCATCTTGTTCTCGAGTGAGTATAGCTCAGAGTATTATGATAAAGTGGTGAGTATTTGTCGGGATCAAGATTTTGAACCAACAGTTTCTCACAAGTCCATCCATGCATTTACCATCTTCAAACTGGTTGAAAATGGATTGGGGATAGCAATTGTTCCTACTTCCCTAGTGGATGGATATGAATTGAAAATCAAAGCAATTGCATTGACCAAAATACCTCAACGAACTCAACTGGCAGCAGTTTGGAAGAAATCCAATCGTAATTCTTCGCTTTCAAAAGCGTTGGAATTTTTGTTCGATACTTGATTTACCAGGCAGATTCGGCAAGCGTTTCTTTGAGAGCGCTGGCAGTATTGATCAACTGCTGATGTTCCGATGGTGATATCATTGTTTTCAATTCATTCAGCATGTCATTGGCATAATTATTCAAGCCAGATTTGATAGCTGCCATCACATACCGCTTACGATATACAACATTGGTTTTGTTGATATCAATTGCTTCTACCAATATCTGGTATGCAGTGTTGAGATCACGGGATTCAGCATAATTGACGATACCCAGCACTAGTGGTTCATTGTATGCATTGAGGTTGGCTATGTTGACCAACTCGTGAATTTTAGAGGTGTCACCAGATAATACAATTTGACTAACCGGATGGTCAGATGCAGGAACTTGCTTATTATTTAGTAACGCTAAAACGAGTTCCGGCTCAGTAAAGAATTCCTTCTCCAAATAGCTGTCGAAGACACCCTTGTAATGAAGGTAAGTTTCAATATCGCCTGTTGAGATGGTCTCTTTAGCAACCTTAGCCCACATACTTTGAACATATGTGTCAGGAGCATCTTTAAGTAACACACTTATTTCCGCTAATGAGTATTGCTTGTAGTAATAATACAATCTCATCTTTTGAAGATCTTCAGAAAGGCCAGAAGGAGTTTCAATAGCCGAAAGATCTTGTTGCAATCCCTGGTATGACGAGTCTATAGAAACCAGGTATTCAGACCAGTTTGCCGCTTCCTCAAAATTGGCGATCTCTAACAAACTAGCTTGTTTATTGAGTAGTGCAGCCTGGCTTCCTTCTGCCACAGCTTTCTCAAAGAAACGAAGAGCTTCTTCAATGCTGTGCTGAGATAAAGCAATCAATCCCATGTGGTTGAAGAGTCGAGCTTTTTGATCTTCAGTTGATTCAGGAATTAATTGATCGATCGTTCTTAAGGCATCATTGATTTTACCTTGTCCATAAAGCGAAAGTGCTGCAGCCCATTTCGCCTTCCAAAATACTGTTTCATTTACTGGATTCGCTAGAGTCCTTTCTATTTCTCTTGGTATTTCTTCATTGGTAAAATACCAGCTGGCATTGATGAGATAAGCCAATCGATGCAAAGGATATGATGGATATAAGCTCGCAGTGTCAAAGCTAATATTCGACTGATTTCCAGATTTTAGGAGGTTGTTTAGGACGTTGGCTTTAACCGCTACATTTCCTCTATCAAAATCTTCTTCTGCCGATTCGGTAGTCGGCTTGATTTTCCACAAGTTCACCAAATTGGCATTGGTCCATTCGCCACTTAATGAGTTATCACTAAGTAACTCCACCGCTTCATTGATTTTGTCCTGATCGATATAGGTTAGTCCGAGGTTGTTCTGAAGTTGTGGGTTTTTAGGAAAGTCTTTCAAGCCTTCTTTTAACGCTACCAGCGAAGGTGTCGCTTCAGACATTAATGCATAGGTGCTTGATTTATTGATATATGCTTGTGGAGAAGGATATCTTAATGCCGCTCTTCCAAATCGGAAGTTGGCTTCCTGAAAATCACCTTTTTGAAGCTCTCGATAGGCTAGTTTGTAATTGGAGAAGTGATTGTCATGTCCAAAAACTGTCCCTTCATCATAATATCCAACTGCCAAAAGGTCTTCACCTTTTGCTTCTGACTGAGCTCCGAGATAATTGTATTGTCCTGCTTTAAAAAGTAGCAGCGGCTCTTTGTTAGCCAAGAAGAAAAATGCGGCTACTCCAACCATTCCAGCTAATCGTGCGCTGGCGTATGGGAAGTTTTGAGACTTGTAAACCACTTTATAGACCTCCAATCCACTAACCAATGGAGTGAGTAAATTGATCAGCACATAGATCAGGAAGAATATGCCAAAAGCTAAATGTGCATACACAATGACATAGTGAAACCCTTCATAGATCGCATCATTGCCTCGATACATGGCCAAAGAAAGAAAGCCAAAGGTGATGATTCCCAATGCAGCGATCAGATTTCTCATCTCTTCACTGCTGAACAGGTTTTTGTATAAGTCTACTTTGTGACCGTAGCTCCACAAAGCGACCAAACCACTTACTACCAAAAGGACAAATGGATCGAAGAAAGCTACTTCTGTAGATATGCTCCCAGATTTCTTTCCATAATACAATCCTAAAATGCCCAGGTAAACGAGGCTAAAAACAACGAAGTGAATGTGATTATTCTTACCACCCTTAGATTTTGTGATCAGATATAAAATCGCAAAGACATTCTCTTCTGCTATGAAGAATAAAAATAAAATGCCAATAATGATCAGTCCAAAATTGCTGCCAACTGTGAATTGATCAACAAGCTCTTGCTGAGAAACTCCAGAGAAAAGAACAATTCCAGCGATAACTATACTGAAAGTAAGAAAACGAATCAGCGTTTTGACTTCAGGAAAAAATGCATGGAATAAGTAGGAAGGCAATACAATCAATGCCATGACTACTATTGAAGCAAATGAGCTTTCTGAATCAAACCCGAAAAAGCCTATGTCTTGCAATTTTAACCCAATGATGAAAAGTATGAACAGCGCCATCACTCCTATGAAGAAGGTGCGTGATAAGGTTGTTACCACACTCAATGTCAAAGCCAGTCCAATTAGGATTAGAATTAAAATGCCAGTCTCGGCATTGATATCTCGGGTGATAGGTCCTGCGGCAAATACTTCTGCCAGGGAATAGGTGTCTCCTTTAAAGCTGAATTGAAAAGGTCCTTTGCTAAATGGATATGCAGCGAACTCTGTAGATTCCGCAGAAGTAGTGACATTGTAGGCTATACTGTCATCATATCCACGGTGATATCTGTATAATAATAGGATGGTTGCTCCTATAAAAAGAGCAATGATGAATCTGCTAATCTGTTCTTTCATGTAGGTAGGTCTTACTCCAGCACTTTAGGTACTTTGAAGTAATCTTCGTCCTTGTCTGGAGCATTTTTTAACGCTCGATCATGCTCAATCGTATTTGAAACCTCATCGTTTCTAAATGCATTCACTTCAAAAGACATGTTGGTAAGTGGTTCCACACCTTCGGTATCCAGTTCATTCAACTTCTCCACCCAGGTCAAAACTTCTTCAAGATCTTTGATATAGGTATCCTCTTTGGTATGGTCCAGTTCTAATCGGGACAGATGTGCCAATTTTTGTAGTGTTTCCTTATCTATTTTCATATACCTATGATTGTAACAACAATATTAACCAACACTTTTGATTTTATCAGGGTGATGCTTGAGAAGTTCCTCTTGTATCACATTGTACACCTGTTCTTTAAGCTTTGGAATCTGTTTTTCACCAGAATCGTCCGGGAAAATAGGATCGTGAATGATGAGTTTACATTTATGCGGATGTAACCTTACAGGAGACTCATCTGGTAATATCAGAAAGTTATAAGGCATGGTCACCGGGACTATCGGAACGTTTTTCTCAACGGCTACTTTAAAAGCTCCATCTTTGAAGGAGTTCATATAGGGAAGGTTTTCTCCTCCCACAACAATTCCTCCTTCAGGGAAAAAGGAAACACTATAGCCTTCATCTATAGCATTTTTCGTTTGTTGCAGACTCATTCCACGGCTTTTGGCACTTTCTCTGGTGACTGGAATGTGGATTTTCTTAAAAAAGTAGCCAAATAAAGGGATTTTAGTCAACGAGCTCTTTCCAATGAATTTCGCATGATAAATCAAGTAGAAAGCAGGGATGTCCAGATAGGAGAAGTGATTCGCACAGAAGATGTATTGACGATGCCGTTTGAGCTTTTCTTTTCCGATAACTTCTACAGGCATAACAATCGTAAAAAATACTTTAGCCCAGATCAAATGTAGCTTCAGTGCAGTTTCATGCCACTTTTTGTTAGTAGCCAGAATGGCTAACGATGGAATGATCACCGATGAGATGATCAAAAATATGATCAGTGCATAGGAGGTGTATAAAAACAGCCGTAATTTCACTTTCTGATTGACTTCTTGAGTTTGTGAAAAGATTTTTCGAGATCAAGTGTAATAAATTCAAGACATATCAGACTAATCTACCGTAACTAAAATTTCATACAACTTGGAACTACTACGTATTGAAAACCTTAGTAAATCCTATAGCAACCACCAGGCTTTAAGTAATGTCAGTATGGCAATTCCGAAAGGAAGCATATTTGGTTTACTGGGCCCCAATGGTGCAGGAAAAACTACCTTAATCCGAATTATCACCCGTATTATTGAGCAGGATAGCGGCGAAGCTTACCTGGGAGGAGAGAAAATCACTCCGGAACTGGTAAGACGCATCGGATATCTTCCAGAAGAACGAGGCCTCTACAAAAAAATGAAAGTAGGAGAGCAGCTGCTTTATTTAGCCCGTCTAAAAGGTCTTAGCAGAACAGACGCCGTAGATAAAATCAAAAACTGGCTTAGAAGACTTGATTTAACGGAGTGGCACAACAAGGCTATTGAAGATCTGTCTAAAGGAATGGCGCAAAAAGTACAGTTTATTGCAACAGTGCTTCATGAGCCAGAATTGATCATTTTGGATGAGCCATTTTCAGGTTTTGATCCTGTGAATGCCAATTTGATCAAAGATGAAATCTTTAAACTTCAAGAAGCAGGAGCAACTGTGATATTCTCTACTCATAGAATGGAGTCAGTTGAGGAGCTTTGTGATCACATTGCCTTGATCAACAAATCGCAAAAAATTCTCGATGGTAAAAAGCTCGATATCAAAAATGATCATAAAGATGGTACTTTCATTGTAACGCATGAAGGAAGTCTCGTCGGTGGTGCGCATTTTGAATTACTCAGCTCATCCAGAACTGAAATCGGTCTTACAGAATCTATTATCAAAGATCGTACTGCCGGAGGACCTAATAATTTGGTGAAGGAATTGATCAACCATGTAGAGATTCACTCTTTCATTGAAAAAGTACCAACCATAAATGAAATTTTCATCAGTAAAGTGAAAGGAGGAAGCCATGAATAATATTGGACTGATCATTGCTAGAGAGTATTTGTCAAGAGTAAGAAAAAAGTCATTCATTGTGATGACCTTGCTAGCTCCTATTTTATTTGGAGGGTTCTTCTTTTTCATTGGGTGGTCTGCAACTAGAGAAGCAGACACACAAACTATAGTGGTAGTTGATGAAAGTAAACTGTTTGAAAGTGTTTTTGAAAATGACAATGAAACAGTCTTTAGTTATACCAGTACAAGTTTGGATAACGCTAAGGAAGAAGTGCTTACTGGTCTTTTTGACGGATTGTTATACATACCATCTGTTGATGTAGAGAAACCCGAAGGTGTTGCTTTTTACTCTACAAATAATCCTAGTATTACCATGATGCGTAAACTAAGTAGACGGATTGAAGGTGAAATTGAGAACATTAAGTTAACAAGATCTGGAATTGATAAAGAAGTACTGGATGGATTAAAGGCTGATGTTGATATTTCTACATTTAATTTATCAGAATCAGGTGATGAGGTAGTTAGTAGTTCAATCGGAGCAACTGCCATTGGTTGGGCTTCAGGATTTATCATCTACATGTTCATTTTCGTTTATGGAGCTATGTGTATGCGTGGTGTCGTAGAAGAGAAGACCAGTAGAATAATTGAAGTCGTCATTTCTTCAGTAAAACCATTTAATTTAATGCTTGGTAAGGTACTTGGTATTGCGGGAGTTGGGTTGTCTCAGTTCATCCTGTGGGTTATTCTTAGTATTGGAATAAGTACTTTTGTGGGTGGAATGTTTGCTGGTAATGCTACTTCTGTAAAAGATGCTCAGGCTCAACAATTGGAACAAATGGATATCCCACAGGATGAGGGACAGTTAGCTCAACAAGAAGCACAAAATACTGTTTTCTCTGATTTTACGGGGGCTCTTTCTACTGTGAATATTCCATTAGTAATTATATGCTTTTTGTTTTATTTCTTAACGGGATATTTACTCTATGGAGCATTGTTTGCGGCAATTGGTTCAGCTGTGGATAGTGATGCAGATGCGCAGCAGTTTATGTTTCCTGTCACAATACCTTTGATAATTTCAATTGTTGCTTTGAATGGAGTAATTAATGATCCAAATGGTTCTATGGCATTCTGGATGTCTATCATTCCATTTACATCACCAGTTATTATGATGATGCGAGTGCCTTTTGGTGTGCCTGTTTGGGAACTTGCTTTGTCAATGGTATTGATGGTAGGTGGATTCTTATTTACTATCTGGTTAGCAAGTAGAATTTACCGAATTGGAATATTGATGCACGGAACCAAGGTGAACTACAAGACACTTGGTAAGTGGATTATGATGAAGAATTAGTAAAAATATTTGTCAAATAACTCTTTGTTGGTTAGTTTCAAATTTTGATTTAAATGTTTAACTAATTTTTACTCTAACTATGAAACAAATTCGAAAATTTATGCTGAAGTGGTATGTAGCAACTGTATTATCAGTGCTAGTATTAACTATTCAGAGTTGTAATACTCAAACAAAAGATACAGTTGTATCAAATGTGTCTGGAGAGGAACTATTTACAGCTATTTATTTCTTACAAGGACCAATTGCTAATCAGATTGAATTCTTTCAAGGGATGATTGAGTTTAGAGAAGAATATTTTAATTCAGATCAACTTGCTGCTCTTGATGAGACTAGAGAAAATATCATTTCTAAGATGAAGGAAAATGATCCGGCCTTTTTTGATGCCTTTAAGGAGATGATTGTTAGTGGAGATCATTATAGAATTAATGAGGCAATCGATTATGCAAATTCGTCTTTTAACGCTGCTCTTGATGAAAGTACACGAGAATTAGCTGAGCGGTACCAGAGTATTCAAGTTGATATACGAGATTTAAACATTAATTCTGAAGATGGATTTCAGAAAGGAGAATTAGAACTACTTGCCCATGAGTATGAAACTCAAATAATGTTGATGGACTCCCATAGTACTTCTGATCGAATCGATGACAATACATGTCTAGCCTTAGCTATTGCAGCTGTAGTTGTTATGGCGGTTTATAAGTATATTGATTTTTGGGAAGATTGGGGGCCTTTTGAGGAGGAAATAGCTAGAACGAGTAACATTCATAGGGAAACACTAGTAAACAATATAGCTGAACTTACTTTTGAATAAGGTAAGACTAATTTTTGTTGCCCTAAGCTTTTTATACATCTATCTTATAGTTGGAATAGCCCTTAGGGTTGTTCCAACAAATCCAATAACAATTTCGAGTAGTCGTGGATTGTGGGTTGGTTCTTTGTTTCCAGAGGGATTCAAGTTTTTTACAAAAAACCCAAGAGAACCTGTTGTTCAAATATACGAGAAAGGTTTAGATGGCTCCTGGGAGGTAATACGCCACTATCCGAATTTTAAATCGCAAAATCTTTTTGGAATTAAGAGAGAGTCTAGAGCAATTGGGCTAGAGGTTGCTAATATATTGAAATACATTAAGCCAGAGGAAATGATTTCAATAGCAAGAAGAGAATTGAAAAATATAGATATTGATTTAATCAATGTCCCAGCTGATGAAAATAGTCCAATTATGTGTGGAGAATTTTTAATCTCAAGTGAAGAGCCCATTCCTTGGGCTTGGCTATCAAGTTTTGATATGCAAAATCAGAAGCTTAATGTGGTTCACATTAACATAGATTGTAATTCTAATAATTGATCAGCGATGATTTTTGATAAGGTTATAAACAACATACTCGAAAGAAATATTTGGACCCCAACTTTGGGGCTAGGAAGAAGTATATTGGCTTTTGGTACGTTGTTAACTCTTGTTTTTAATGAAGTATCTGTATTGTTTAAGTCACTTGGCAAAGAAGAGTTAATCATAGAAAAGTCAGCAATAGCTAAAGTTAGTTTATTTGAAATAATGCCTTTGGGACCTGCAAAATGGCTAGCAGTTGTGCTCTTAATTGTGGTGATTTTGGGGTATTTGCCTAGAATAATGGGGGTAGTACATTGGTGGATTTCGTTCAGTTTTATTAATTCAGCCACGGTAATTGATGGAGGTGATCAAATAACGTCAATAATTACGCTATTACTGATACCAGTTTCTTTAGTGGATTTTAGAAAGAATCATTGGAACAAGCCAATTACATTAACGAATGAATTTAATGACAACTTGAAACAACTTATTGGTTTCTTTTCAATGATATCAATAAAGCTTCAAGTAGCATTTATCTATTTTGACGCTGCAATAGGTAAGTTTTCAGTCAATGAGTGGGCTGACGGCACAGCTATTTATTACTGGTTTACTAATCCTGTTTTTGGAATTAATAAGTTATTTGCTTCTGTTTTAAATCCTTTACTTGCAAACAAATACTTTATAGTACTTTCTACATATTCTGTTTTATTACTTGAAGTTCTTCTTTTTATGGCTGCTGTCATGTCATGGCAAAGGAGAAAGTATTTATTATTTGTTGCGATATTATTTCACCTCTCAATTGTATTTATACATGGTCTTGCTAGTTTCTTCTTTGCGATGGCAGGATGTTTAGTATTATATCTAGTGAAATGGGATAATTATAAATTTATATATTCATTTAAGGATCTGGTATTAAGAAATGAACGTTTTGGATTTTTAATTAATCTGCTCGATAACCATGGATCAATCAACTCCAAAAGCACAAACCAATAATATGTTTCCTGTTCATTATAGAAAGTTACTGAAGGTGATTCGGGGAATTGTTAAATTTTTCGAGGGTGGATCATGATGAAGAATTAATTAAGCCAATTAGAAACGATTTGAAAAAAGCATTCTTCATTTGAGGAATGCTTTTTTGTTTGCCTCTCCGGTTTTTACATAATGTTATACGTGATTCTGTGTTATTCATCAGTCTGAATTGATCTTTCCGCTTTTCTTTGCTCTAATTTGAAGAGCTGATAGTAAGCCAATTGTTAATCAGTCTCAGATTCAAACTGTTAAAGTGTTTCATTGTATGTTTCCCGAATCATTCGGGTTAAATTGCCCAGTAGAAGAAGGTTAAGTGAGCTTAAAAGAAGACCCTACATTCAATATTTATTCGGAACGGTCCAGCTTCAAGTGGATTGTATTGGCTATTTCTGTGGTGATTAGTGCAAGTTCTATTGTCTACACCAGTCAGCTAGTTCAAAAAATTCGTGCACGAGAAAGTAAGCAGATTGCTTTATATGCAAAAACACTCGAATACTTGTCTCACGAGGAGGAACTTCCTAATGCAGTATTTATCCTCGAGGAGATTGTTGATGCCAACAATACCATTCCAGTTATTGTGGCCAATGAATATGGCGAGCCTGACTTTTATAAAAACATACCAAAAGCGGATGGAATAAGTGATCCTGCCAAAAGGAAAGAATTTTTGTTGAATGAGATTCAAGAAATGCGAGATCAGCATGAGCCCATTTTGGTGACTCTTGCGGATCAGGGTCAAATTCTAGGTTATCTAACGATCTACTATAAGAATTCGCAACTCCTGGCTCAGCTAAAGTATTATCCATACATCCAACTATCTGTAATTGCCATTTTTGGACTCATCGTATTTGCTGTATTCAACTATTCCAGAACTGCTGAGCAAAACAGGGTTTGGGTAGGGATGGCAAAAGAAACAGCTCATCAGTTAGGGACACCTTTGTCTTCTTTACTCGCTTGGACAGAATATTTTAAGGAACAGTTTCCTGATCATCGAGATGTGTTTTTGGAATTGGAAAAAGACGTGGATCGATTAGAAATGATCACCGAGCGCTTCTCCAATATTGGTAGTGTGCCTCAGCTTAGAGAGGAGAATGTGCCTGATGTAGTTACTGAAGTGGTAAAGTATCTTCAGAAAAGGATTTCCAGAAAGGTATCAATTGAAATAGAAACATTTCCATCAGATGATATTCTAGGAGCGCTGAATCGATCGCTTTTTGCCTGGGTTATCGAAAACATCATCAAAAATGCCGTGGATGCTATGGGTGGAGTAGGCAGTATTCATGTAAAGATCATGAAGGTGAGCGAAGGAATGGTGTCTATAGATATTAGTGATACTGGGAAGGGAATTGCAAAAAATAGAATCAAGCAAGTGTTTGAGCCTGGCTTCACCACCAAGAAGCGTGGATGGGGTTTGGGGTTGACGCTAACTAAAAGAATAGTAGAGAATTACCACGGCGGGAAGATCTTTGTGAAGTCCTCAGAAGTGGATAAAGGAACAACTTTTAGAATATTACTGAAAACATAGTGAGTTTTCAACTTCATTTTTTTCAGTTAATCAATTTTAGGTTAATTTCGCACTCGATTCGAGATACGCTGATTTAAATCAATAAATAATGGCTAATACAGGTAAAATTACCCAAGTTATCGGTCCAGTTGTTGACGTAAGCTTTGAAGCTGAAGGCTCTAAGCTACCAAACATCATGGATGCATTGCAAATCACTAAGAAAGATGGTACCAAAGTAGTGTTAGAGGTACAGCAGCACTTAGGAGAAGATACTGTTAGAACCATCGCGATGGATGCGACTGATGGTATGATGCGAGGAATGGAAGTAGAGGACTTGGGTAGCCCAATTCAAATGCCGATTGGAGATGACGTAAAAGGTCGTCTATTCAACGTGGTAGGACAGGCTATCGATGGTATTCCACAACCTGCTACTACTAAAGGTTTACCAATCCACAGACAAGCACCTAAGTTTGAAGACCTATCTACTTCAACAGAGGTACTTTATACAGGTATTAAAGTTATTGACTTGATCGAGCCATACGCTAAAGGTGGTAAGATTGGATTGTTCGGTGGTGCCGGTGTAGGTAAAACCGTATTGATCCAGGAGTTGATCAACAACATTGCAAAAGCTTACTCTGGACTTTCTGTATTTGCCGGTGTAGGTGAGCGTACTCGTGAGGGTAACGACCTTCTTCGTGAGATGATCGAAGCTGGTATCGTTAACTATGGCGAAGACTTTAAACATTCAATGGAAGAAGGTGGATGGGATCTTTCTAAAGTGAAAACTGAAGATCTTAAAGAATCTAAAGCAACCTTCGTATTCGGACAGATGAATGAGCCTCCAGGGGCACGTGCTCGTGTAGCTCTTTCTGGTTTGACCATTGCAGAATATTTCCGTGACGGAGATGGTGAAGGACAAGGTAGAGATATCCTTTTCTTCGTAGATAACATCTTCCGATTCACACAGGCTGGTTCTGAGGTGTCTGCACTTCTTGGACGTATGCCATCAGCGGTAGGTTACCAGCCTACTCTAGCAACTGAGATGGGTGCGATGCAGGAGCGTATTACTTCTACTAAGAACGGTTCCATTACTTCAGTACAGGCAGTATATGTACCTGCGGATGACTTGACTGACCCTGCTCCAGCAACTACATTCTCTCACTTGGATGCTACTACAGTACTTTCAAGAAAAATTGCTGAGCTTGGTATTTATCCAGCGGTGGATCCTTTGGATTCAACTTCAAGAATTCTTTCTGCTGAAATCCTTGGTGATGAGCACTATGACTGTGCACAGCGTGTGAAGGAGCTTCTTCAGAGATACAAAGAACTTCAGGACATCATTGCTATCTTGGGTATGGACGAGCTTTCTGATGAGGATAAGCAAGTTGTACACAGAGCTAGAAGAGTACAAAGATTCTTGTCTCAACCTTTCCACGTAGCAGAGCAGTTTACTGGACTTAAAGGTGTGTTGGTAGACATTAAAGATACTATCAAAGGGTTCAACGAAATCATGGATGGTAAATATGATCACCTTCCAGAGGCAGCGTTCAACTTGGTAGGTACTATCGAAGATGCTGTAGCTAAAGGTGAAAAACTAATGGCTGAGGCGTAAGCCAAAGTCTTTGAGATCTAAACAACTTAGATATGTTTTTAGAAATAGTAACTCCTGACGAGAAAGTATTCGAAGGTGAGGTAGATAACGCTACTTTTCCAGGAAGCGATGGGTCATTCCAGGTTTTGGAAAACCACGCTGCTATGATCTCTACTTTAGGAGACGGAGATATCACTTATGTTAGAATAAAGGAGAAGAAGCCAGTTGCTACGCACATTCACGTGAGTGGTGGTGTGGTAGAAGTGCTTAATAACAAAGTGACTGTACTAGCTGAAAAAATCGTTTCAGAGTAAGATTTATAATTTCTTGATATAAATAAAAAGGGACCTAATTGGTCCCTTTTTTTATTCCTCTTTAAGCTGATCCACAGGATTTAACCTGGACGCTTTGATCGTTTGAATGCTGGTGGATAGCACTGCGATGAGTACCATTAATAGGCCCGCCATAAAAATTGTGAATAGAGAGATGTCTGTACGCAATTCATAGTTTTGAATCCACCGACTCATCATATACCAGCTAAGTGGTGCGGCAATGATAAAGCCGACTAGCAAGAGCCTTCCAAAATCACTGGAAAGCATCATCCAAATATTGGCTACCGTAGCTCCTAGTACTTTTCTTACGCCAATTTCCTTTGTTCTTTTTTCTATGACATAAGCTACTAGTCCAAACAAGCCTAAACAAGCGATGATCACTGCGAGTATTGAGAAGGCTGTTAGCAACTTTCCGAAATTGATGGTTTGGGTAAAAATCTCAGCATATTCTTGATCAGCAAATGTGTAGGAGAATGGACTTTTTGCAGTAATCGTCTGCCATTTGCTTTCAGCAGAATTCAAGATATCTTGTATCTCATCGCTTGTAGCTGATTCATTAAGGTCTACAACCATCTTTGTTTGAGGGTTTCTAAAAATAGGGGCGCTATGATCTAGAATGGCCACTGGGTATTTCGTTTGCGAAAGCGAGGTGTTGAAATCATTCATAACACCCACTATTTTGAAATCCACAGAATGGTACTGAATGTCTTCCCCAATAGCATCTAGATTGGATTCGAATCCGAATGCCTTCACAAAGTATTCATTCACTACAATGTTCGTAGAGTCAAAAAAGGACTTTTCTAAACCCCGACCTTCGATAAGTTGGATATCAAAACTAGGAATGAATGATTCATCAGCGGTGAGGTAGTTTACAGACAGGTTATAGTCTTTGTCTCCTCGCCTCTTGAAATTGTCAAAGTCAAAGATCATAGGAGGAGTATCACTAACGATGCTCACATATTTCACCTTAGGGTTAGATAAGAGTTCGTTTCGGTAAGTTTCCATCTGAGATTCTGAGCCCAATCTATTCACATGCTCTACAATGATTTTATTTTCCTTGTCAAACCCAAGATCATAATTCATCCAGTAGCTCACTTGATCCTTAACTATGAGTGTACAGGCAATCATAGTGATGCTAATGGCAAATTGCGCTGTTACGAGTATATTTCTAATCTTTCCATCTTTCAGGCCGAGAGAAAGCTTTCCTTTAAGCACTTTGGCTGGCTGAAATGATGATAAGTAAAATGCAGGGTAAAGTCCACCTAGCATCCCTACAAGAAGTGTAGAAAACACGATTGTGAGTAATGCAATTGGTGAGAGCATTGTAGATGTTGTTAATTCTGTGTCCACAATACCGTTGAAGAATGGAAGAATAAGCTCAGTTAAGAAAAAGCCAATAAGAACTGAAGCAACTACATAAATCAGGGATTCCGTCAGGAATTGGTAGATAAGATTAGATCTGCCTGATCCAATAACTTTTCGAATGCCCACCTCCTTTGCACGGCTGGCAGATTTGGCGGTAGAGAGGTTGATGAAATTGATTAGTGAGAGAATAAGAATTAGGCTGCCAATTCCCCATAAGACATAAATATTCTGAATGTTTCCGACCTGATTCAGTCTGGAATAAACATTAGTAGACCGCAAATGAATGTCTAAGAGAGGTTGGATATAAAGATCCCATTCCTCACCGGATGCAATAAACTCCTGATAACTGATACCTCTATACTTCTGCAGGAATGCTTCCAGGTATTTACCAGGGACTGCCGCTACTTTATCAGCAACTGAAGTTGGGTTTGCATCTTCTCTAAGTAATCCGAATGTCACAAAAGTGGTCCACATCCAGGAATCTCTTCTATCTGCTACATTTGGAAGAGAAGTCATAGAAATAAGGAAATCAAACTCAATATGAGATGTAGGAGGTACATCTGTGGTGATACCAGTAACCTTATATGATTTTTTATCCGCACCTTCACCTATTTCCAAATATTCGCCGAGTGCTTCTTGATCCTTGAAGTATTTCTTGGCTGTTTCTTTTGTGAGAATTATCGAATTTGGGCTAGAAAGAGCGGTTGATTGATCTCCTTGTAAGAGAGGGAATGTAAAGATCTCCAGGAAGTTCTCATCGACAGCTAGGACTTTTTCTTCTTCAAATACAATGGGTTGAGAGCCAATAGAGCGACTGATCACCTGAGGTCCAGTTGGGTGTGCCCTCGTGAGTGCTTCGAATTCTGGTACTTCTTCACGCAAAGCATGAACTACAGCAGGTCCAGTGGAGCCAAACAGAGCATCGTCATCTCCCCAGATGAAGGTTTGATTGATTCTGTAGATACGCTCTGCATTGGAGTGAAACTTGTCGTACTGCAATTCATAACTAGTATAAAGGGCGATGGTAATGCATACCATAATCCCTAGAGATAGGCCTAGTATATGGATAAAGGCAAAGAATCTTTGTCTTTGAATAGAGCGGATAGCAACTGTGAGTAAATTCTTAAACATGGACTTTCGGTTTGGATTTACCATACCAAAATTGCTGCCACATAATGTAAGTGGTTGATAAATAATGTGTTGTGTGTTTTGGTGTGCTGGATGACTGCTCGAATATGGACAGTTTTGTTCGATATTATGATGAATTTACGTAGGCTTTAAGGGAAACGCGTAATTTCAATGTTTAGGCGATACCCTCTTATAATCCTCTTGCGTCATTCTCATCTTTGTATTGTAGTTATGACAAATAAACGCAAACCGACTAAAAGACTAAAAAATATGACAACTTCAAGCATCGCAGCCCCAAGTTACCTGACATCTTATACCAATACTATGACAGGTTTTTCATCACAGTCACAAGGGTTTGTTCTGGATGCAACGTCAACTACCCCATTGATTAAATACAGCAAAAGTCATAATTCACTTGTGGTACGTGGAAACTCTATATCCACAAACATGGAAGACTTTTATAAGCCAATCATGGCTATGTTAAAAAATGATGCGCTCACTAGCAGATCGGTAACTGTTGAAGTGAGTTTGATCAACATGAATTTGCCGACTCTAAAGGTATTGTTTGACCTATTCAAATACCTGGAGCTAAAGAAATTAACAGGTGGCAATGTAGAGGTGATTTGGAGAGTTGATGCCACCAATCCTGAAATGATCGATACAGGTTTGAACTTTTCAGACCTGTACGATTTGGATTTCAAAGTATTAACGAAATAGGTTTTTAGATTAGTTGTTAGTTAGGTTTTAGCGATTAAGGGGTGCACAATAGTGCACCTCTTTTTTTGTAAATAGGGGAAGTGCCTATCCATTCAGGTGAATTGCGTAATCTTTCAAGATGAGTAAAATGCTCTAATAATTCCTTGATTGATACAATAATTTAGTGATCGTAACCACTTTGAGTATTTATTGAAACTATAACTATCACGATTATGAACACCAACCAGATTGTTCACACAGGTTTACGTGTGTCTAAGCCGCATGGCAATTATTCTGAAACAACTAAAGCTCACAATTCACCCGTGAAATTCGACCCGATAAATGGAACATTGATCTTAAAAGGAAAAATAACGCAAAGGGATTTGCATCACTTTTATTTTCCAATTAAAAGTCAATTAGCAATGCATCTTGAGAAGAAGCAAGAGCTGATTGTAGGTATTTTCTTGTCTGATCTTGATTTCGCGAATGTGAAGATGTTATTCGAGCTTTTCACATATGTGAGACGGGTGAAGAAGAGTGGAGCTAGTATTAAAGTAAAATGGTTTATCAGTCCGTTTGATGCTCACTTGTTAGATATAGCTCAAGATTTTGAACAATTGTTTAAAGTAGGTACAGAAAACGTTTTGACTAGAGTTCAATACTAGAAACCGGAATTTCTATTTCCCCGAGATTCAACATGGCGTTGATTAGCGATATCTTTTGAAATGACTGAATATCGACTAAGGAAATCTCTATCTCGGAGATCAGCCCCATTTCCAATAAATATTGCCTCTTTACCCCAGGTAGTAGATAACTTTTTGGAGTAAGCCAATTGGAGCCGTCATAAAAAGCCAGGTTGGCATAGTAAGAATCTGTGACTAAGTTATTCTTCACTATGATGATGTCGTCAAAAGCACCACGTTTTTGAAAGAGACTCGTAAGGTATTGCCGATCTTCAAACTTATACTCATATTCTACTGTGTCGTCCTGAACTACTTTTAGGGATTTGATCGGATTTACCTTGTATTCTGAGTATTCAATATCAATTACGTCCTGCGAATACACTACACGTACTTTGTGGCGTTCATCAAAATCGATTTTTGGTAAAACATCTGCCAGATCAATGGGGTGGATATTTGGGTAAAACTTTTCAAAAGTTCGGTTGACTCTCTTCTGGTGATATTTAATTAATTGATATTCACCGTGTTGAAAACAGATGGATTCTATAAATTTCTGATCTAGATTCATTTCACTTACCGTTAAGATAACCTAATCCGCCGTTATGAGACGATTTCTATTGGATACTGTCTTATGCTCTCTTTTCATTTTTAGTTTAATGGGCTTATTCTCCAGTGTCACTTATTTTCGAATATTTGATGTTTTAGATCCTGTTGGAGAAATGTTCGCTGATTTTGAGATGAGTGACTTAGTCATGTCTCAATTGAGAGAAGCTCCACTTGCTAGTGAAGATATAGTTGTTGTCAATATTTCTAATGCTAACCGTGAAGAAATAGGCTACATGATTCAAATTTTGGAGCAGTATCAACCTGCTGTGATTGGCGTAGATGTCACCTTTTCTGTACCAAAATCATATGCTGAGGATAGTGTGTTTGCACAAACGCTAGCCATGTATGACAATGTGGTTATTGGTAGTGAGTTGAGGCTGCCTGTTATGGATGATACTAAGGGATATGGGTTTGATACATTAGTTATTCCGGTGCCTCGACTAGCAGAGCACGCAGATTTTGGTTTTGTGAATTTGTTGACTGACGCAGAAAATCAGGATGATGTCAAGTTTTGTCGAGAATTGGTTTTAAGAGCGAAGGTGCGAGGAATAGAAGAAGAACAACTGGCATTCGCAGTAAAGCTGGCACAATATAAAGATCCAGAAGCAACTCAGGTCTTTCTCGATCGCAATAACTTGATTGAAACCATCAATTATAGAGGAAATGTGATGGATTTTGGTCGATCAGAGTTTGGGACCAAATACTTTGCATTGGATATTCATGAGGTGTTTGATGAGAACTTTACTGAAGATCTGCTTAAAGACAAAGTGGTCATCATGTGCTTTTTAGGAAATTATATCGGTGACATGAACACACGTCAGGATTTATATTTTACACCATTAAATAAGAACTACGTTGGTAAATCTGAGCCTGATATGTTTGGTGGCGTTATTCATGCTAATACTGTTTCGATGATATTGGAAGAGGATTACATTGAATACATGCCATCTTCTTATGGAATTGTGTTAGCCATTTTTGGTTGTTTGATAACTGTCTTTTGCTTCAAGTGGGTGTATGGAGCCTTGCCTAGCTGGTATGATGGAATCACTAAGATTGTTCAATTGGTATTGGTGGCTAGCTTGACTTTATTAAGCATTTACATGTTTATCAGCCATAATTACAAAACCGAACTAACTCTACTGTTAGTGGTGATAGCTCTTTCTGGAGACTCTATTGAGGTCTATCATGGGGTGGTCAAAAACCTGTTCTCTAGAAAAAAGAGATCTCAACTCTTTAAGTTAAACCGCCATTTTTGGAAAGAATAAGGTGTTACACGCGTAAATCTCGTGTGTCTACGAGAAGTACTTAGTGTGATAGATGCGTAATGTCCTTAGCCGTATCCCTCATTTGTTTTGAGGCTGTCTCGCGTTTTTTGAATTCAGTGTTTCGCTCTCGTTTTCAGGTAGTTAAAGTGGCAACTTTGATTTGTAATAAAAACACAAAGAGACCATGAAAACTATATTCACAACATTCGCACTAGTAGTAATAACAACATTCGCATTTGGACAGGACTTATCTCTTAAAAGCTACATTGAGCAAACAGAAGTTGGTCCAAAAGTAGGGTCAGCTTTAGGTTTCAATACCAAATCAGGAATTGAAATTGGAGGTTTTTTCCAAAAGGCAGTAGACGGTATGTTAACAGAAGAATCCACTCCCTGGAACTGCGAAAAAGAATTTTATGGAGCCTATTTTACCTATCCGGTTGTTTCAGGACAATTCTTTGATTTAGGCTTCAATGTAAGAACAGGAGTGAGTAACGGCGAGAACTTCACCATTACTCCAAGTTTGCTGACGAGCGTATCACCAATCAAACAGGTAAAAGTAGGTGCAGGACTTGGCGTACGTGCCATGAGACCTACAGTACAAGGTATGATTACTATCCGATTGAACGCTGGAAGTAAAGGCGGTGTGTTAGCTTCTAATTAATCAGTGGTAAAAATTAATAAGACGATGATAAGCGCATTAAACTATTCCTTGAGTTTAGCGATTTTCGCAAGTACAATTGAAGAGATCATCGAGCCAACGTTGACTACTCCCTATGTGAAGTATGACCGAAGCAGCAACTACCTAATGATAAAAGGAACCTCAACAAGAGACAACATAGAGTTATTCTATGGCAAAGTGTTGAAGGAGTTCAAACAAAAAATCAAACAAATGAATACGGGTGTATTGCACTTGAACTTCAAGACGTTCAATACCTCGACTGCCAAAGTATTGTTTGACCTGTTCAGAAGTTTGCTGGATGCGCAGAATGCAGGTCACCTTGTAGCCATCCAATGGGATGTGTATAATTCGGAAGAGGATATGATAGACACAGCAAGGGACTTTGCTGAGCTATTTGATCTGAAGATCAAAATAAAGTAAGTGTTTTAGTATATAGTTTCATGGTGATATGGCCGGCCACGCAAGTGGTCGGCTGTTTTTTTGTATCAATATTTGATTTTTAAACAGCCTGTTTCACTTTGAGTATCACAAGCTATAAGTCGAGTAATGATCCTGTCCTCTTCTTGAAACCACCTTTGACCTTATTGCCAGGATTATTGGGTTCAATTCTATGGGTTCTGTAGTTAATGACTATTCAATTCAATCAGTGGTATGAATGAGAAAGTTCTTCAAAATGTCGATTTGGAGGTTGATTGAAGGTGTTACACGCGTAAATCTCGTGTGTCTACGAGAAGTACTTAGTGTCATAGATGCGTAATGTCCCTAGCCGTATCCCTCATTTGTTTTGAGGCTGTCTCGCGTTTTTTGAATTCAGTGTTTCGCTCTCGTTTTCAGGTAGTTAAAGTGGCAACTTTGATTTGTAATTAAAACACAAAGAGACCATGAAAACTATATTCACAACATTCGCACTAGTAGTAATAGCAACATTCGCATTCGGACAGGACTTATCTCTTAAAAGCTACATCGAGCAAACAGAAGTTGGTCCAAAAGTAGGGTCAGCTCTAGGTTTCAATACCAAATCAGGAATTGAAATTGGAGGTTTTTTCCAAAAGGCAGTAGACGGTATGTTGACAGAAGAATCCACTCCCTGGAACTGCGAAAAAGAATTTTATGGAGCCTATTTTACCTATCCGGTCGTTTCAGGGCAATTCTTTGATTTAGGCTTCAATGTAAGAACAGGAGTAAGCAACGGCGAGAACTTCACCATTACTCCAAGTTTGCTGACGAGCGTATCACCAATCAAACAGGTAAAAGTAGGTGCAGGACTTGGTGTACGTGCCATGAGGCCTACAGTACAAGGTATGATTACTATCCGATTAAACGCTGGAAGCAAAGGTGGAGTGTTAGCTTCTAATTAATCAGTAGAAAAATTTAAAATTGACAAGACGATGTTAAGTGCGATCAATTATTCTCTTAATTCTGTACTGCACGCTTTAGTAGCAGAGGATATTATCGAGCCAACATTCACAACTCCGTTTGTGAAGTATGACAAAACAAGAAATGCCTTAACGATCAAAGGATCATCTACAAGAAAAAACATTGTTCAATTCTACGATCGCGTTTTAGGAGATTTTAAATACAATTTGAGAACTAAACGAAGAGGTGAACTTCATTTAAACTTCACCAAGTTTGGTCCATCAACGCTAAAAATATTATTCAGCTTATTACGCTTCGTTAGCAAAGAGCAACAATTAGGAACCAAAGTCGATGTTGTCTGGAGTGTAGCAGGAGCTGAAGTAGAGATGCTTGATACCATTAGGGATTTTGCTGAACTATACGATTTGAGATTAAAGATTAGGTGAGTTTTATTAGTTTCATGGTGATGTAGCCGGCCACTTAGTGGTCGGCTTTTTTTATATCGGAAGGTAAACCTTGTCTATTATTTCCTGATATTCACTTTCGGCTTTACTGAAAGATGTGGTTCCGCCACCACTTTTATAAACCAATGATCCGTCCTTGTTTTCGATGAAACGGATCATTACACCTGAGTCCAAAGACTCACCATCAAAAACGCCACACACTCCAGTGTAAAAGTTGCGATCATAATTTTCTGCTTCAGTGATTATTCGGATCGTTTCTTTCTTTGGAGCGCCAGAAATACTACCTGCAGGCAATAGCTTAAATAAGATGTCTCCCAGTTGGCTTTGCCAGTTTTCACTCAGCTCGCCAGCAATTTCTGAACTTACCTGAAACAGCGATTTTTCATGCGTGATGATTTTCGAAATAAATCGAAATTTGGGCACTGTCACTCTTTTGGCAATTTGACTGAGGTCATTTCGAATCAAATCAACAATAGTGACATGTTCAGCCGTTTCTTTAGGGTCATTCAGGATGATTTTTTCTGCATCAGGGATCGTGGCGTCAATGGTTCCCTTCATAGGATAGGAGTAGATTCTATTCTCCTTTATTTGAATGAAAGTTTCTGGTGAAAACAATACAAACTGATCCTGAAAGCGCATCTTGTACTTGGCGGAAACCATCTCGTAGATTTCCTCAATACTCAAGTTGGTCTCAATTGGCGTCTCAAATGTCAAGTTAACCAAATAGGAGTTGCCAATATTGATCTGATTGACGACATAGTTGAATGCGGGCAAAAACTCTTGAAAAGAGATCGGGTATTTCTGAAAAGAAAACGGCCACTGACTATCCTTATTGCCAGATTGTTCCGATCGGAATGTAAACTCTACATCATTTGGTAACTCAGAGAGAGGTTTTACAAATGCTTTGGTTCCTAAGAAATCTGTGAAGAAGAAAAATGGGGTTTTCGCTCTGCCCAAATTATTCATTTGGGTAATAGCAGCCTGTCTAATTAACATGTTACTTCCTACCTGTCATTCGGTTCCACATGCGCTTTTCAAACTGCCAAAAGAATTGAAATTGGCCAAAAACAAACCCATAGAAAAGTAAAATCACATTGTATATTGGAAGAATCAGGATGTAGTAAATGACTGTAAACCAAATGTTTTGTTCACCCTCAGAAGTGAAGAATGCGACGATTGGCTTTTTTAAGAACAGTACAGTGAATCCTGTGCATGCAAATACAACAAGCACAATGACTACTTGCCAGCCATTTTTGAGATTCCATCTATTTTGTAGTTTATCTATCCAGCCCATCTATTTGATGTTTGAACTCTCTCCATTTAGGAGTGCAGGTAAAAGTTACTGATTCTTTTTTTACGGGATGCACAAAACTAATTTGAAAGGCATGCAAATGAATGCTTTTGTCAGGATTTGCTTCTGGATATCCATATTTTAAATCGCCTTTAATACTTGTTTTCATAGAAGCTAGCTGCACTCTGATCTGATGTGAACGACCCGTTTTAGGCATTACTTTGAGAAGCGAATGCTTATCTTCATTTCCCAAAAGTTCATAATCAAGCTCGGCTTCCTTGGCACTGCCCATTGGTTTTTTATAGGCTTTGACTAAATTTTTTTGACCGTCTTTGTATAGCCAATGAATCAACTTTCCATGATCGTTTTCGGGTTTTCCTTTTACTACAGCGAGGTAAGTTTTTTGGATGTTGTCATCTCTGAAGAGCTTGTTCATTCGCTCCAAAGCTTTGCTGGTTCGTGCAAAAACAGTGATTCCACTCACAGGTCGGTCTAGTCGGTGGGTAGGATGAAGAAAGACCTCTCCTGGTTTATTATATTTCTTTTTGATGTATTCCCGGCCCCAGTCCGTAAGTGTTTTATCTCCGGTTTTATCACCTTGCACTAACCATCCAGATGGCTTGTTCAATAATAATAAGTGGTTGTCTTCGTATATAACTTGAGGATCTTTCACGACTATCATTTGAAAAAGGCAAAACTACTTACAATACTGTTCAGAGATTTTATTGTTTACAATTTCATTTTTACTCTGGCAGGTGGATACTACCTATGGTTCTTTGAAGCGAAGAGTTATCCCTATCTATTTTGGATCAAAATCATTGGCTATGCGGTCTTAGGGCTATGGTATTATCAGTCTAGAAAAGAACGATTGTACTTTTATCACAACATGGGATGGACGATTAAATCATTGATCCTTTATACGCTTCTGATCGATTCTTTCATCACTTTCGTTTTTTACGCACTTGTTTATGCAATTACTTGAAATAGATAGCGTCAATTTCAAATATGGAGATCGATCCATATTGAGTAATGTCTATTTGAAGGTATATGTAGGAGAAGCTGTAGGTTTTTTGGGACGAAATGGGTGCGGTAAGTCGACCTTACTCAAAGTAATTTTCGGCTCTTTGAAAGGTGAAAATCAATCCGTTCGAATTGATGGCGTTTATCATGCTACTCCTTTTGAATCTAGTCAGGTGATGTTCATGCCTCAAGAGGGATTGTTCCCAGGATTTTTAACCATTCGAAAAGCATGTGAGCTTTATCAAGCTGATTTTCAGCAAATGCAAAAGCATCCAGAGGTCTTGGAATACTTAGAGTTTCAGTTTGATCAGTTGTCCGGTGGCATCTCAAAGTTTATCGAGACGTTGATTGTACTTTATTCACCAGCTCCATTTATTCTGCTAGATGAGCCGTTCTCATTTATAGCGCCGGTGTTGGTGGAGCGATTGATTCCTACTATCAAGGAAGTTGCACAATATAAAGGAGTGCTACTAACGGATCATCAATACAAGTCCATCCTGGCAACAACTGATCGATTATACCTATTAAGAAACCAGAGTATTCGACCAGTGACTGAGGTACAAGAGCTAAGAGATATGGGTTATATTAGTTAAGGGAAACGATCCAATCAGGCGATTCGGTGAGTTCTAATGTCTGCTGAGAGCTGTTAACAGCATGGATCAAATCTATACTAGGGTTCCAAAACGCATTTTGATCAACTAGATCTGTTTCGCAAAATAAATACGCTCCACCGATTACCAGATTTCTATTTCTCGAGTCAAGTTCTTTCAGTGGTGAAACGGGGTCCTTGTGATGAGCACTCAATTGCAAAGATTCTGTCTTGACTTCTTGATGCTCTATCCATCGTGTTTTATTTGTGGGCAGGTGCGCAGATTCGTAAACATGACTCGCAAATTTGCGTCCAGCCGCATGGTCCTTTTCTCCAGTTATCACCATCAAAAAAGTATTGGAATCTATCCTTTTATAGGTGTCATGTGCACCAAGTTTTAGGTATTTGAATCCCGGTTGGCACAGTACTAAGCCAGAAACATGAAGACCATTTTCATTATGGTTATTGGCAATATTAGAAGCGATGACTCCACCAATGGAATGTCCAATCAGGATCAAAGAAGTCACATCTACTTGATGATCCGAATTGAGTTGTTTCTTTGCGTCACGAATCACTTCTTCTGTTCTATGGGTAAATGCGTTTGTTCTGGGAAGGAAAGTGCCAATTTGAAATTTCGGGAAAACCACGGCATTTCCTTGCTCGGTGAGCGATTTGATCCATCCTCCATAGCATCCAGGATTGGAAGCTCCATAGCCATGGAGAAACACCACCAGGTTTTTGTTGATATCCTGATCAGCGTCGTATATCAGCCAGTACTCATGAGCTCCTCGGCCATGTGCCGTCATTGTGAGCTTTGCGTGGCTCGTGGAAGATATACAAATCAGAACAATGATGGAGAGGTAGCTATGAAGTTTCATAGTCTACCTAACGATGTAAATATCCGACTTGTTGTTTAGAACTCGCTGATAAAGTGGAAGTTGATGTCTGGGAAGTTGTCCTGAACCATCTGTAACCAAGCTTTGGATTCAGCCATGAATACCAATTTTCCTTCTTTGTCTTTGGCGATGTGACGGTATTTGTCCTTCACAAATGCGTCTAACTTAGCAGGGTTTTCTGCACTGATCCAACATGCTTTGTAGATGTTCACTCCATCAAAACGAGCCTTGGCGTTGTATTCATTGAGCAATCGGTATTGCAATACTTCAAACTGTAGTGCTCCAACAGTTCCAACCACTTTTCTAGAACCCATCTCAAAAGTAAATAGCTGCGCTACTCCTTCATCCATTAGCTGGTTAAGTCCTTTTTCAAGTTGTTTGGACTTCATAGCGTCCATATTGATCACTTCTCGGAAAAGCTCTGGTGAGAACGATGGGATTCCTTTGTAGATCCCTTTTTCTCCTTCGTTAAGTGTATCCCCAATTTTCAGGTTTCCAGTGTCATACAAACCAACAATGTCACCAGGGAATGCCTCATCCACTGTTTCCTTCTGCTGTGCCATGAAGGCGGTTGCATTGGAGAAACGGAATTGCTTGTCCTGTCTTACGTTGTAGTAATTGGTACCTCTTTTGAAAACACCTGAACAAATTCTTGCAAAAGCAATTCTGTTACGGTGCTTCGGATCCATGTTCGCGTGAATCTTGAAAATGAAGCCGCTGAATTTCTTTTCATTTGGCTCCACCAAACGCTCTTCTGTCTCACGAGCTTTTGGAGATGGAGCGATATCGATGAAGCAGTCCAGGAGTTCTCTCACTCCGAAGTTGTTGACAGCACTTCCAAAGAATACAGGCGCAACTTCTCCGTTCAAATATGCATTGACATCCAGCGGATCATAAACTCCGTTAACCAACTCAACTTCTTCACGAAGGGTCTTTACTGCAGATTCTGGTAGTTGTTGATCTAGTTTTGGATCATCGACTCCTTTGATTTCTACTACTTCAGTTACTTTTTTCGTTTTATTAGGCTCGTACAAGTTTAGGTTGTTCTCATACATGTTGTAAACACCACGTAAGGATTTACCCATTCCTATTGGCCAACTCATTGGACGAACCTTGATGTTGAGTTTTTCCTCAATTTCATCTAGCAGATCGAAGGCATCTCTTCCTTCACGGTCCAGTTTGTTGATAAAACACAGAACAGGCGTGTTTCGCATTCTACAAACTTCCATGAGTTTCTCGGTTTGTTGCTCCACCCCTTTCACACAGTCAATAACCATGATTACAGAGTCCACAGCAGTCAATGTACGGTAGGTGTCTTCAGCAAAGTCTTCGTGACCAGGAGTATCCAGGATGTTAATTTTTAGGTTTTTATAGTCAAAACCCATCACGGAAGTAGCAACGGAAATACCTCTTTGCTTTTCTATGTCCATCCAGTCAGATCGAGTACTTACGTCAATCTTGTTGGACTTTACGGCACCAGCGGTTTGAATCGCTCCACCAAATAGCAAGAGTTTTTCAGTAAGTGTGGTTTTACCAGCATCCGGGTGTGCAATAATTCCGAATGTTCGTCTCTTCTGTATTTCCTGTTCTAATGTCATTCCCTGTCAATTCAGGGCGCAAAGTTAATTGATTCTACCACAAAATCGTGTGAATCGGATTGGTTAGCTATTGAGAATCTTACTCTTAACCTCAGGCTGATAGTTTCTGCCTATTGGTAAGTATTTGCCGCCAATCTCTACCTGGTTGCCATCAATCGCTTTGATTTTCTCTAAAGAAACCGTGTAACTTCTATGAATTCGCATGAAAGTTTCGGCTGGTAATAGCTCAGTAAACGACTGCAAGTTGTGATGTACTATCAAATCTTCGTTGATGGTATGCACCATCACATAATCTTTCAGACTTTCCACATAGAGGATATCCTTTAAGAATACCTTCACCATTTTCTTATCCACTTTAAGGAATAAATGATCTTGTTTGGGATCATTTGATGTGGTTGGTTGTGGCTGTGGAGAGTTTGGCTTTATTTTCAGACGTCCCATGACCTTCTGTACCATTCGGAAAAACCGTGGAAACTCAATAGGCTTGACCAGGTAATCCACAACATCATAATCATAGCTTTCTACTGCATATTCACGATAAGCAGTAGTGATGACTACTAGTGGAGGATCTTTTAGTGTTTGTAATAGCTCCATGCCGGTCAGTTTGGGCATGTTGATGTCCAGAAAAATAAGGTCTACTTTGTTTTCTTGCAGCATTTTTAGTGCCTCCAATGCGTTTTCACATTTCCCAACACATTGAAGCTCATCTACTTCATCTACATATTTTTCTATGACTTTGATGGCCAATGGCTCATCGTCTATAATCAAACACTTTATTTGCATAAGCTACTCATTCAGTGGTAGGGTCAAATGTATCTTGAACTTATCATTTATCTGGTCAATATCCAGTTGATAATTGTCTTTGTAAAGGAGTTTTAGTCTACGAATGGTGTTTTCCAGGCCAATTCCTTCTCCATTTAGACGTTCATTTTCTTCGGAATCTTTGTAGTTTTTCAACCAATTCTCAACTTCAAAGATCAAGGTTTTTTCTTGTACGTGAAGTTTGATGTTGATGTCAATCGTTCCTTCAGGAGATAATCCTCCATGTTTGATGCTGTTTTCTACAAACGGTGAAAGAATCAATGGTGGAATTTTACCATCAAGCTCTCCGCTTATTTCAAAGTCTATGTTGAGTTTTGATCCAAACCTGATTTTTTCCAGCTCAATGAAGTTTTTCATATGAGTCACCGTTTCCATCAAACTAACCACATCGGCTTTCGCTCGATAGATCACGAAACTCATCAGATTCGATAACTTCAAAATCGTATTAGGTGCCAATTCGGATTTCTCCAGGGTTAGAGCATACAAGCTATTGAGCGTATTAAAGAAGAAGTGCGGTTGAATTTGACTTTTTAGATAGGCCAATTCCGTTTCCAGGCTATTTTTTTCTAGCTCTCTCTGCGCATCTCGCTCTTTCAGTCGATCTATCATCAACTTAATGGCAGCGGTTACTCCAACAATATAGAGCTCACCAACATATACGGTGATGATATAGCTTAATCCAAACAAGTTGGTTTCCTCATAAGCAGACTCTGGCCAAATGTTAGTGGTCACCAATCCATAAGTTAACAATATCTTCACAAAGGACATGACCAATACAGAGACGAACAACCCAATAATGTAAAGAGTGATCTTCTTTTTAGATAACAATCTTGGTATCAACCAATACAAATGGAAATAACACAGGATGATATGAATAGGGAATTCTACCAGGTTGGATTTGATCGAATATTCGTAATCATCGAAGTAATGACCCCACCGTACATAGTTGAATGAAAAGTAACTCACCCAAAAAATGATGTGTCCGAGTGTTTCTCTATGTTCTTTAAGTTTATTCAATTTCAGGTTGCTGTAAAGGGCAGAATATGTTCAATATCATAAGACTAGTGCATTTTTGCTTATTTTGCTTGGAATCGCCTTTATTTTATCTAAACAGCTGGTTTTTAGCGCCTAATAGCTTGAATGCGGTTCGTAGTAAATCGTATGTCATTCAGCGATAGAACCTTGTCGTACTGCGAATAAATTTTCAAGAATTCTTAACACTATCTTAATTAGATGTCGAGGCTGCTTGAAACAGCCGCCTAACCACAATAAACTTAAAGTTATTCTTATGAGGAAAATACTACCATTTTTTATGATGATGCTGATCAGCGTCTTAACTTTTGGGCAGCGTACATTGTCCGGAACAGTTAAGGACGCGGGTACAGGTGAGCCAATACCTGGAGCGACAGTACTTATAAAAGGAACTAGTAATGGTACTACTACAGACATGTCTGGTAATTACCGTTTATCTGTTTCAGATGATGATGCTGTTCTTATTTTTTCATTTATTGGTTATACCAATTTTGAAGTAGCGATTGGAAGTAGGTCTGTGGTAAATGTAGACTTGCAGGAAGATGTTACCGAACTAGGCGAAGTTGTTGTTACTGCGCTTGGTATTGAAAGAGAAGAACGTTCACTGGCGTATGCCGCTGCTGAAGTAGACGGTGGTGAGTTAGCTCTTGCTCGTGAATCGAACATTGTGAACAACCTATCAGGGAAAGTGCCAGGTTTAGCTGTGTCACCATCCGGTTCTGGTATGGGTGGATCGTCTAAAATTACTATTAGAGGAAGTAGCTTTTTATCTGGTAATAACCAGCCATTGATCGTAGTAGATGGTGTGCCTATAGATAATATGGGAGCTGCAACTGACGATACATGGGGTAATAGACAGTTAGATTATGGTAATGGTCTGAATGATATTAATATGGATGACGTAGAAAACGTCTCTGTACTAAAAGGTCCTGCCGCATCAGCACTTTATGGTTCAAGAGCTGGTAATGGGGTGATTATGATTACTACAAAAAGTGCTAAGAAAGGAACTAGTGGAATTAATTTCAATTCCAATACTGTGGTAGAAATCCCAAGAGAATATCTTGAAATGCAAAACACGTATGGTCAAGGTACCAATGGAGTATTTGATGCAGAGTCAGGCGTAAGCTGGGGACCTGAAATGACTGGACAGTCGGTTACTGACTGGACTGGAGAAACCAAACCACTTGGAGCAGCTGATAATGACATCTTAGACTACCTTCAAAATGGGGTAACTACCGTAAATACATTAGAAATGTATTCTGCTGATGATAAAAAGAATATCAGAGCTTCAGTGGGGCATACTTATACAAAAGGAATATTTCCTACTAGTAACATTCAAAAACTGAATGCAGCACTTAAAGGAGGTAGTAAACTAAATGAAGTATTTTCTGCTGACTTCAGCATGAACTACAATAAGACACAGGGTGAGAATAGAATTAAGTTGACAAGAGACCCTGACAATCCATATTATTCTTACACCATCATGCCTCGAAGTGTGAGCTATTCTGATCTTGAAAGATATGTTAGAGATGAGACTACCTATGAGCCATTGCGTTGGGCTCAAAATGGAGGCGTGATTTTAAACCCTTATTTCACGACTAATTATAGTACAAATGAGGATTCAAGAAACAGATTCATTGGTTACGGTAAATTAGTTTATAGTCCAGTTGACTTCCTTTCTTTCCATGTACGTTATGGTTTGGATCATTATGATATGAGACAGAGAGATCAATTGGGTACAGGTGTTCCTTATTGGTTCTCGTCAGGTGATGTTAGACAAACTGTTACGAGTAGCACAGAAACTAACGTTGAATTTTTGGGTCAACTTAAGCCAGTTAATTTAGGTGGTGGATTAAACCTAAGTGTTACTTTGGGAGGTAACTTATTGGATGCGGAAAGTCACTCGCAAACATCGTCAGCTAATGGTTTAGTGGTGCCAGATTTCTATTCATTGAATAACTCATCTAACAAGGATGCTTCTGAATATATCTACAGAAGAGCGATCAATTCAGTATTTGGAATGGCTCAGTTGTCATTCAAAGAGTTTTTGTACCTTGATTTAACTCAACGAACTGACTGGTCATCTACCCTACCTGAGGAAAACAGATCATTCTCTTATCCCTCTGTTGGTTTGAGTTGGGTAATTTCAGATTCTTTTGATGGTATTCCTTCTTGGATGAGCCTGTTGAAAGTTAGAGGCTCTTATGCGGAAGCAGGAAAAGATGCGAACCCTTACAGCTTGTACTTGATAAATACTATTGGAGCATCAGGTGCTTCTCAGCCTAACACCAAGCCAAATGAAAATTTGAAGAGAGAGTTGGTGCAATCGAAGGAAGTTGGACTTGATCTTAACTTGTTTGAGAGTAGAGTGTCTTTGGCTTACACTTATTATCACAATAATACAGTTGATCAAATTATGCCAATTCCTGTGAATCCGGCTACAGGTTTCTCTTATGAGATGATCAATGCAGGTGATATGCAGAACTCTGGTCATGAGGTTGGGTTGAATGTTGGAGTGGTAAGATCTCAAGCGTTCAGAGCTAATATTGGCTTTAACTGGGCTAAGAATAAAAATAAAATCATCAAACTACATGATGAGCTAGATCGCTATTTGATAGGTGATGGTCTCGTACAGGTAGTAGCGGAAGAAGGTGGTACATATGGAGATATCTATGGATACACCTTTATGACGGATGATAATGGTAACATGATTTTGAATGAGGACGGTCAGTTTCAAAGAAGCAACGAGCGTGTTAAACTAGGAAACTTCAACCCTGATTGGACTGCAGGTATTACTGGGTCAGCTAGTTATAATGGTGACTTTGGAGCAGTATCTTTTTCAGTATTATTTGATCTGATGCAAGGTGGAGACATATACTCTTATACCAATGCGCAGGCAGCGGCATATGGAACTAGTGCTATCACTGCTGAAAATGGCCGAGGAGATTATACAATTTCTGGTGTTAATGCAGAAGGTGAGAGTGTAACAAGTACCTTGAATGCACAACAATACTGGACATCACTCTCTTCAATTGATTCTGAGTGGGTATATGATAAAAGTGAAGTTAACCTAAGAGAATTGACTGTGGGTTATAGTTTCCCATCATCAATGTTTGGTACAACTGGTATTAAAGGGGTTTCATTAAGTCTAGTGGGTAGAAACCTTGCCACTTTTGGAAGTAAACTGAATGGAGTTCCTCCTTATGCTTACACTACTTCCAACCAGCAGGGAGCTGAAGCATTCTCTGCACCGCGTACAGCAACTGTAGGTTTCAACTTAAAACTTCAATTCTAAAATTATGAATATCATGAAAGTGAAAATACTATCAAGTGTACTTGTTCTGACGTTCATCTTCACTGCATGTTCAGATTGGGATGAATTAAATACGGATCCAAATCACCCTTTAGCGGTTAATGTAGATCCTGGATTAAAGCTTGGAAGTGTGTTCAAAGAAGCATGTCTTAATGCACACTTACATCAGCGTGTTCACAACCTTTATATTGACATGTTTAGTCAATACTATACTGGAACTGGTTTTGGTACTTATCAAAATCAATCTCAGGATGGATGGACTACAGATTATTGGAATGACCATTATCGATGGTACAACTCATTATCCAATTTGATAGATCAATATAGTGATACAGAAACTTACGTTAATGCAGTAGCAGTGATGAAAATCTGGCGAGTATGGATCACGCACAGAGCTACAGATTTGCTAGGTGATATTCCTTACTCCAACGTTCTGGAAGGAGAATACGATTCTCAGGAAAGTATCTACAAAGACATGCTGAATGAGTTGGAGTTGGCAGTAGCTAATATTGATCCTAACTATACCATGTTTGATGATCCTATCTATGGTGGTGATCTGACCAAGTGGACGAAGTTTGCGAATTCTTTGAGATTAAGACTGGCTTTAAGAATTTCTGAAGTTGAGCCAGATTTGGCAAAAACACATGCTGAAGCTGCAGTAGCAGGTGGCGTATTGGATGCTCTTGCAGATATGCCAACCATGTATGCAAATACTGCTATCTGGGGTGAAGGCTATAGCTACAACTATTATTTCTGGTGGGGATCAGGTAATGGCGTTGGAATGACGAGTACATTTTATGACCTAACTGCAGGAATAGGGGGATTACCTTTTAACCTTTCAGATGTTGGGGATGCAACTGACTATCCTGCTGTTGTAGATCCTAGAGCGACCATAATTTTCGGATCTTCGGATCAAAATGGTGATGTTCAGGAAGGTTACCTTGGGCGTTGGTCAGGTATCGCTGCAGGGTTATCAGCAGATGCAAGACAGGAGCCAGAAAACTTCGTTCAGAATAACTCTAGAATCAACGTAACACTTAGAGGGGATTTTAACGGAGATAATGGAAGAGCATGGACTATTATGCCAATAGCAGAAATCTGGTTCTTGAGAGCAGAAGGTGCATTGAACGGATGGTCTATGGGTGTTAGCGCTCAAGAGGCATATGAAAGTGGAGTGGCTGCTTCTTTTGAATATTGGGGATTAGGTACGGCTAGCCAGTATTTGGCCTCAACTGATGCGAACATGGCAGGAATATCTGCTGCATGGGGTGATGGAAATGGTACGGATTTAGAAAAAGTGATGACTCAGAAATTTATCGGAGGTTTCCCTGATAATGGTTGGGAAGCATGGGCAGACTTAAGAAGGTTAAAAATGCCAGAAGTTGATTTTGGGGTACAGTTTAATACTAACGTTCCTCAAGGTGAAGTAATTCAGCGTGTTAAATATCCTTCATCACAAGCGATATTGAACGAAGCAAATTACGCTGAAGTAGCAGCATCTGACCATGAAGGAACCAAGATGTGGTGGGCTCAATAAGACTTGATAAGAAAGTAGATTACATTGTGTTTATAAGTTAGCGAAATAAGCCTCCCTCTGGGAGGCTTTCGCTTTTTATAATGAGTGGTAAAAAACAATCGCTAAACGGAGTAAATGCAGTTTAGGGTGTTTCAAATGTTGTTTAGCGATGATCCTATACCATACCGCTAATAAATTTTAAGGAGTGGTTTTAGACCTGTTATTTAGACCTTGAGAAGATATAAGAAACCACTTATGGACGTTAAAGGAACATCAGGAGAATTTGTCATTTCGGAAACACAGCAAGCTTCCAAAAACAACCATGGAGCCATTGCTTTGATGGTTTCTCTATTTTTCATCTTTGGGATCATTACCGTATTCAACGATGTTCTTATTCCTCACTTAAAGTCAGTATTTAATTTATCATACATTCAGGCCATCCTGATTCAGTTCACGTTCTTTAGCGCATACTTTTTGATGGCTATGCCCGCTGCTAAAGTGATTGCAGCCAAAGGTTATAAAAACTCTATTGTTATAGGACTTTTAGTGGTGATGTTTGGCTGTTTGCTTTTCTATCCAGCTGCCTCCATGGTGTTCTATCCATTGTTTCTTTTGGCGCTGTTTATCATGGCGTCAGGAATTACCTTGCTACAAGTTTCTGCCAATCCGTACTTATCAGCTCTTGGACCTGCTGAGACTGCTTCAGCACGATTGAATCTTGCCGGCGGTTTTAACTCTCTGGCAACTATCATTGGTCCGTTGATTGGTGCGCATTTTATACTAAGTAGTAGTGAAGCACAGCGAGGAGCAGAGGCAGTCCAGATTCCATATATTGTGCTTGCTCTTTTTGTATTAACGGTTGCAGTAATAATATACTTCTATCAATTGCCTGTCTTGTCCATAGAGAGCAAGTCATCAACGAAAAAAGGAGCCTGGAAATTTAAAAATTTAAGATTAGGAGTAGTTGCTATTTTCCTCTATGTAGGAGCAGAAGTTACTGTCGGTAGCTTCATGATCAACTACTTGTCTTTAGAAAATATTGCTGGATTAAGTGAGCAAACAGCTGCCAATTATGTTTCAATGTATTGGGGTGGAGCTATGATTGGGAGGTTTATAGGAGTCGCTTTCCTAAATCGGGTAAAAGTCACGAAAGCACTTACAGTCGTTTCTATAGTTGCATTTCTATTAGTGACCGTCTCGATCCTCTCATCTGGCTCCTTATCTGTGTGGACCATCGTAGCAGTTGGATTATTCAACTCAGTGATGTGGCCTTGTATTTTCCCATTAGGAATCAAAGGATTGGGAGAATACACCAGTGAAGGTTCTGGTCTAATGATTATGGGTGTAGTTGGAGGGGCAATTATTCCATTGATTCAAGGTGTGATGGCTGATTATTGGTCATTACAAGGTTCATTCTGCATTGCGCTGGTGTGTTATGCCTATTTGATCTACTTCGCTATAGTGAGTGGGAAAACGGAGGCTAAAGGATGAAAGCAGCCATTGGGATAGATATCGGAGGAACCAACGTACGTGTTGGACTGGTTCTGGAACTTGGCGAGGTTATTCATCAGTCAAGAATTGAAGTAGCTACTCATGCTGATGGAGAACTGTTCTTGAATCAGCTGATTCGTACTGTCCATGAGTTCTTAGCTTTTTCTGAAGATTTAAATGTTCTGGGAATAGGAATAGGTTCACCAGGAGCAAATATAGAAGAGGGAATTATAGAGCGGGCATCTAACTTGCCCTGGAAGAGACTCCCAATTGTTGAAAGGTTGTCCTCTGTTTTTGATTTGCCAGTCTTTCTGACCAACGATGCCAATCTGTTTGCGATTGCAGAAAAGGGATATGGTCATGCATCACAAATGACTGATTTTTTAGCTGTAACACTTGGTACTGGTGTTGGAGGAGGGGTTTATGCTTCTGACCAATTAGTCACAGGTGCGAACGGATTAGCGGGTGAAGTGGGACATGTGATCTATGAAAGAAATGGCAGAGCATGTAAGTGTGGAAGGCAAGGATGTCTGGAACGATATGTTTCTGCATCCGGTGTAGTGGAAACCGCTAAAGAATATATTCTAGCTAAAGAATTTCCAAGTGAATTATATGGCGTGCCTGAGCATTTGATCAACGCACAATTAGTAGCGGATTCTGCAAAGGATGGAGATGTACTTGCTATGAAAGTATTTGAAGATACTGGGAGAATTTTGGGTGAAGCACTAGCTGGTTTTGTAGCTGTTTTGAATCCAGAAGCCATTTTTCTCTCTGGAGGATTGTCCAATTCGGGAGACCTCCTTTTAAAACCAGCTCGAGCAAGTTTTTCTAAAAGCTTGCTTTCAATCTATCCCAACGAACCAGTAATTCGAACTTCTGCAATTCCAGATAATGATGCAGGAGTATTAGGAGCTTCAGCTTTGGTATGGGAATACAGTAAGAAATTGAATGAATCGTCTTTGACAGAGATATGATAGAAAACATGAAGATTAAACAATTTGACCAAAAGGAATGGGAACGTAGCTCATTCACCCAAAAGGAAAAGATTCATACGGCTATTTTCAGTCAGCCGGAGGAGGCATCAGCTCTGATTGCTAAAGAAATTGCGGACTTGATTCGCGAAAAGTCAGGTAAGGGAGAAAAATGTGTGCTTGGTTTAGCTACAGGTTCCTCTCCTAAAGGTGTGTACAAAGAGCTTATTCGATTGCACAAAGAAGAGGGTCTATCATTCAATAACGTATGCACCTTCAACCTTGACGAATACTATCCAATGAACCCAGACGAACTTCAGAGTTATGTCAAGTTCATGAACGAAAACTTGTTTGATCATATCGATATTCCTTCTGAGAATGTACATATTCCAGATGGTACATTAGCTCTAGAGGAGGTCGCTAATTACTGTGCGGAGTATGAGCAAAAAATCGCTGATCTTGGAGGATTGGATCTTCAGCTATTAGGTATTGGTAGAACAGGTCACGTTGGGTTCAATGAGCCGGGATCTACTGTGCATTCTAAAACCAGAATGGTCAATCTGGATAACATTACCAGAATTGACGCTGCTTCGGACTTTTTTGGTGAGGAGAATGTGCCAAGAAAAGCCATCACTATGGGTGTTGGTACCATCATGGCTGCTCGCCGAATTATCATCATGGCGTGGGGTGAAGGAAAGGCAAAGATTAGCCAAAAAGCTATTGAAGGGCCAATGGTAGAGCAAGTGCCAGCAACATTCCTTCAGACACATCCAAACACTACATTTGTAGTGGATGAAGCGGCTGCTGCAGAGTTAACCAGACAAAAAACGCCGTGGACACTCGGTACAATTAACTGGACTCCAGAATTAATCAAAAGAGCGGTTATTTGGTTGGCACAAAAGCTAGAAAAGCCTGTACTGAAATTAACAGATCGTGAATATTCTGATCATGGAATGAGCGACCTGATTTTGAAAGAAGGGCCAGCTTACAATATCAATTTGAAGGTATTCAACTTACTTCAGCATACCATTACTGGATGGCCAGGAGGTAAGCCAAATGTGGATGATACTAACAGACCAGAAAGAGCAAATCCTGCTAAAAAACGTGTATTGATTTTCAGTCCGCACCCAGATGATGATGTGATTTCCATGGGAGGAACATTCCTTCGTTTGGTGGATCAGGGTCACGAAGTACACGTAGCGTATCAGACATCAGGAAACATTGCGGTTTTTGACGATGACGTAATTCAGTACGCTGATTTCTTTGGTGATTTAAATAAAGAATTCAATCAGCCGAAAGATGGACAATCCATTTACGAGTTGGTAGTTGATCAGATTAAGAACAAAAAAGCTGGTGATCAGGACTCTTACGAGGTTCAAAAAATTAAAGGTTTGATTCGTAGAAGTGAAGCAAAAGCAGGAGCTAGATATGTAGGCGTTCCGATGGAGCAAGTGCACTTTATGGACATGCCTTTCTACGAAACTGGACAGGTTAAGAAAAACCCTCTAGGGCCAGAAGATATTAAAATCACAGCTGATTTAATTAAACAGATAAAACCACATCAAATCTATGCCGCAGGTGATTTGTCAGATCCACATGGTACCCACCGAGTGTGTTTATCGGCCATCTTCCAGGCGGTAGATCAGATCAAGAATGAAGACTTCATGAAAGACTGTTGGGTTTGGTTGTACAGAGGAGCCTGGCAAGAGTGGGCTGTAGAAGATATTGAGATGGCAGTGCCTATTAGTCCAGATGAATTGATGAGAAAGCGAAGAGCGATTTTTAAACACCAATCTCAGAAAGACAGTGCAGTGTTCCCAGGTAGTGATAAGCGAGAATTTTGGCAGCGTGCTGAAGATAGAAACCGAGGAACAGCCAAATTATACGATTTGCTCGGTATGGCAGAATATGAAGCTATGGAAGGCTTCAAGAGATACCATTTTTAAGAAAGAATTCTCTTCATACTCACTATAAATAAGGGAGGGCCTTTGGCTCTCCCTCTATTAACATTTTTAAGATGATCGATATGAGAAATATTTACCGCCAGTACATTTTTTCTATTCTCTTCTCTCTAGTGATAGTTGCTGCCCACGCTCAGACAGCATTGCCATTAATGCCGTATCCAAAAGAAGTACAGTTGTCAGAAGGGAAATTGTATTTAACCGAAGAAACAAGTCTTTCTATTAATGGCAAATACAGCGATCGACTATCAAAGGAAGGTACCCAATTTTTGCGCCAGTTAGTAGAGCAAACCGGTTTGTTCATTAATCAGAGCAAAGTGGTTGGAGCAATTGATCAGGCTACCATACAAGTTCAGTCATTAGCAGTTGGTCAGGTTGAAATAGGCGAGGATGAAAGTTATACTATTCAAATAGATCAATCTGGAGTTAAGTTGAATGCATCCAATGATATTGGTGCATCTCGTGGTTTGATGACCTTATTGCAGCTTGTTCAGGCTGATTCAAAAGGATATTATTGGCCTCACGTGGCTATTGATGATGAACCTCGATTCAGATGGAGGGGAATGATGATCGATCCTTCTCGACATTTTTTGCCAGTGACTGATTTGAAGCGAAACATCGATGCAATGGCGGCTGTCAAACTCAATGTGCTTCATTTGCACTTATCTGATGATCAGGGTTTTCGATTCGAATCGAAGGTGTTTCCAAAGCTCAATTCATTAGGGACGGATGGTAACTATTATTCACAAGAAGAGCTAAAAGATATTGTTGATTATGCCTCTCAAAAGGGGATTTTAATCGTTCCGGAAATTGATGTGCCTGGTCATGCTACTGCCATTCTCACAGCTTATCCAGAGCTAGGAAGTAAAGACACCACCTACGTGTTGGAGCGTTTTGCAGGTATTTTTGATCCAACACTGGATCCTACTAATGAGGAAGTGTATGTGTTTCTTGATAAGCTATTTGCTGAGATTGTAACCATTTTCCCAGGTCCTTATTTCAATATCGGTGGAGATGAGAATTTGGGTAAACACTGGAATGAAAGTGAGCACATACAAAAGTTCATGAAAAAGAATGGAATTAAGTCCAATCATGAGCTTCAAGGGTATTTCAATTTACGTCTTCAGAAGATTTTAGCTCAATACGAAAAACGAATGATGGGCTGGGAGGAGATTATGATAGATGATCTGGAGAAAAGTGCGTTGATCCACAGCTGGAAAGGTGCCTGGGAAAAGGCTACTCCAAAACAATCATTATATAAGGCTGCTGCTGAAGGTTATCAAACCATATTATCTAATGGCTACTATCTGGATTTGATGTTAACTACAGAGTCAAGCTATCTGGTCGATCCTGCTCCAAAAGCAGATAATCTAAGTGATTTTCAAAGAAGTAATATTCTTGGCGGTGAAATCTGTATGTGGAGTGAGTTGGTGATTCCTCAAACCTTGGAAAGCCGACTATGGCCAAGAGCTGCTGCTATTGCGGAAAGGTTCTGGTCACCTGAGGAAATTAAAGACGTGGAGGATATGTATGATCGAATGGATCATATCAGTCTTTGGTTGGAAAACTTCGATCTAAAGCATATTTCTGAACCAAATCGAATTATCCGTAAGTTGGCAGCTGGTCATGATACTGAGCCATTGCACCTATTATTAGATATGGTGGAGCCTATGAAAGGTTATACCAGAAATCCTGGTGGAACTATGTACAATACGTTCTCCCCATATACTAAGTGGGTAGATGCTGCTACTGCTGACGCTCCCGGAGCTAGAGCGTTTAACAACCAGGTGGATTGTTATTTAAATAGTAAAATAGGGTGTCAGGATCTAAAGCCAGTACTTGAGTCTTTGGCAGAAAATCATGATCAAATAATGAAAATTATTGCGGATTCTCCTTCTCTTCAAGAAATTCAGAGCTTATCAGCGAATGCATCCCGAGTAGCTTCTTTGGCATTGGAGACTCTTGATTATTTAGAAACGAATTCAAAACCCAAGTCTAAATGGTTTGTGGATGCTAAGGACATTCTAAATGAAGCTTCAGAGCAAGGTGGGCGCACTGAGCTCCAGGTAATTTCTGGAGTAAGTGATTTGGTAACTGCTTTGGAGGGAGAGGTGAAATAAATACCGCTACCTTAGTGGTATGAATAAATCTATTCGGCCTGTATTTTACCTACTATTAGGAGCTGCATTATACTGGATCATCGATGCAGATGACAATCCACAGGTAATTGACAAATTTCATCAATATGCACCTTTTGCAATCCTGATCTTATTCGTTTTGATTTTAGTGGTACGCCAGATTCGAAAGAAGCAGGATGGAGATCAAGAGGGTTAGTTAATTTGCCTGAGGCTATAAAAAGAAAGGCCCGGTAATAAAAAATGACCGGGCTATTCCTTTTGGTTGATGAGCGCCGTCCGTCGACTGACACTCAAATGCTCACTTTGAAACTATCTATCATTATGTCATCGTTGTGATGATTATGATAATGCTAAGGTCTACTAAATTTTTCGCCAGATATATGACGGCAGTCATTCCCTTATATGACATTTGTCATATAAAACGAAAGGGCTGGTGAAAACCAGCCCTTAGATATAGGTGAATGAATTTCTATAATTTGTGCTCTGCTTGTAGCTCTTCTCGTATTTCTACCGTTTTTTCAAGAGACGGTAATGACACATCGATGTGTTGTTTGTGACCGCAGTATGCGCATTCATAGTGTTTTCTCAATAATCCTTCATTAGATAAAGTAGGCTCATTGACCACTTCTTCATGCTTGTCCATTAAGGTTCTGTAGTTACATTCTTCACAGATCAAAGTATGAAAGTGAGTGTCATATTTCTCTATTACTTTCTCACCACTTACATGGTCGATCCAGACATCATAGTCGGCACTGAACTCATTTTCTTCGTCGATCATTTCAGCTGTAAGGTGAATGTCTTCTTCATTCTCATTGAGTAGCTGCATGTCATGACCGCCTACTGATTTCATTGGTCTAAACCGGATTTTATGTAAGCGCTTTTCCAAAACAAATGGGTAGTAGTAGTCCAGGTATACCTTAATGGCATATCCAACCGCCAGTCCTATGATGGCAGACACAAATACTACAAAAGCATATTGGTAGAGTTCGATGCTAGTGCCTAATGCTTTGCCTATAAGTCCTATTGCTGCCAGAGCTACGGAAACGCCAAACATGTTTCCTGCTCTTTCGTAATGTCTAATCTCTTTTTGAGAAGCAAATTTGTATTGCTCAGTACGTCGCTTCAGCGTTCTCAATTGATAATGGTAACCAATCAAAATCAAGCCTGAATATCCTAAAAAGAACCATCCCATGATGATGGAGAGGTTCAGCCAATTTTCAATGACATTTTCCATGATTGTTGATTTTAGAATTTCTGCTATGCTAATATGAAGTAAGTCACTTTAATAACATTTAACTATGACTGGAGATTCCTGATCAGTTGATAAATGTCATTTGACTGCCATGATCAGGCGATAAATAGCAAAGTGTCGGACAATATGGGAGTGGTGATTATAGATTTCTGACAATCTGTCACAATTCAACTGACATTGGCATTTTCTAAAGGTATTGGCACAACCATTGATCATTAGACTCTCGAAGACAAGAAATTTCAAAGAATTTAATAATAAATAGACACACAATGGGAAAAATAATCGGTATAGACTTAGGTACTACCAACTCCTGCGTGGCGGTAATGGAAGGTAACGAACCTGTAGTTATTCAAAACAGTGAAGGACGCAGGACAACCCCATCAATCGTAGCGTTTTTGGATAATGGTAATGGAGAGAGAAAAGTAGGTGATCCAGCAAAACGCCAGGCAATCACAAACCCTCAGAATACAATCAGCTCAGTGAAGAGATTCATGGGTAAAAAATTCTCTGAGGTATCAGAAGAAAGAAAAAATGTATCCTATGCATTAGAGTCAGGTTCTAATGACGTAGTAAGAGTTAAAATCGGAGATAGAAACTATACTCCGCAGGAGCTTTCAGCAATGATCCTTCAAAAAATGAAGTCTACTGCTGAAGATTTCTTAGGTCAGGAAGTGACTGAAGCTGTAGTAACTGTACCTGCATATTTCAACGATGCAGAGCGTCAGGCTACTAAAGAAGCTGGTCAGATTGCTGGTCTTGAAGTAAAAAGAATTATCAACGAGCCAACTGCTGCGGCTTTGGCTTATGGTCTGGATAAGAAGAATGCAGACATGAAAATCGCTGTGTATGACCTTGGTGGTGGTACATTCGATATTTCAATCCTTGAACTAGGTGATGGTGTATTCGAAGTAAAATCTACTAATGGTGATGTACACCTTGGTGGTGATGACTTTGACTCAGTAATCATGAACTGGTTGGCTGACGAATTCAAAAATGATCACAATGTGGATCTAAGAAAAGATCCTATGGCACTTCAGCGTTTGAAAGAAGCTGCTGAGAAAGCGAAAATTGAGCTTTCTTCATCTTCTTCTACTGAGATTAACTTGCCATACATCATGCCGATCGATGGTATTCCTCAGCACTTGGTGAGATCACTTTCTAGAAGCAAGTTCGAGCAATTGAGCGAAGACTTGATCAGAAGATCTATGGAGCCATGTAAGAAAGCATTGAGCGATGCTGGTCTTTCTGCTTCAGAAATTGATGAGGTAATTCTAGTAGGGGGATCTACTCGTATTCCTAAAATCCAGGAAGAAGTAGAGAAATTCTTCGGTAAGAAGCCATCTAAAGGTGTAAATCCTGATGAGGTTGTGGCAATTGGTGCTGCTATCCAGGGTGGTGTATTAACTGGAGAGGTTAAAGACGTATTGCTTCTAGATGTTACTCCACTTTCTCTAGGTATTGAGACTATGGGTGGTGTAATGACGAAGTTGATCGAATCTAACACTACGATCCCTACTAAGAAGTCTGAGACATTCTCAACTGCTGCTGACAATCAGCCGTCTGTAGAGATTCACGTACTTCAAGGTGAGCGTCCGATGGCGAAAGATAACAGAACGATTGGTCGATTCCACTTAGATGGTATTCCACCAGCACCAAGAGGCGTTCCTCAGATCGAGGTGACTTTCGATATCGATGCGAATGGTATCATGAACGTGTCTGCTAAAGACAAAGGCACTAACAAAGAGCAGAAAATCAGAATCGAGGCTTCTTCAGGATTGACTGATGAGGAAATCGAAAAAATGAAGCAAGAAGCTCAGGCTAACGCTGAATCTGATAAGCAAGCTAAAGAGAAGGTAGAGAAAGTGAATCAAGCAGACTCATTGATCTTCCAAACTGAGAAGCAGTTGAAAGAATTTGGTGACAAACTTTCTGATGGCAACAAAACAGCTATCGAAGGTGCATTGGCCAAATTGAAAGAAGCTCACGGTTCTCAAGATCTTGCTGCTATCGATGCTGCAATGGAAGGCATGAACAAAGCATGGGAAGCTGCTTCTCAAGAGATCTACGCTGCACAGCAAGCTGCAGGTGGAGCTGAGGCTGCTCAAGGTGCTGATCCTGCTGGAGATGCTAATGCTTCTGGAGGATCTGACTCAGACGTGTCTGACGTAGAGTTCGAAGAGGTAGACGAAGAGAAAAAGTAATCCCTTTCGGGATGGGAAAATAGTTGGGCAACTGACTATTTTCAACTTTCGGCCTTGTTTTCCAGGCGAACGCCGGGCCCCTGTTTAGTTGACGAACTAGCAGTGTTCTTGTAGTCACCCTACAGAGATAGATTAAGACCCTGACAAGCTATGCTTCGTCAGGGTTTTTGCTTTATATCCAATTGAGTAAACAATCGTATATTTACTTATTATGAAAGTGCTGTTAGATATTAAGGACGATAAGTTTGATTTTGTAATGGAGTTATTAGGTAACCTTAAATATGTGAAAGCCGAAACCATTACTCCTGAGAAGGCAGAGTTAATCTCAGAGATTAAAGAGGCCGTAGATAACTTAAATCAAGCGAAAAAAGGTAAGCTTAAACTAAAATCTGCCAAGGAGTTATTGGATGAGCTTTGAGATTTTAACAATCCCGCCTTTTGACAAGCAATTAAAGAAGCTTGCGAAAAAATATCCATCAATTAAACAGGACTTTACTTCACTACTAAAATCCTTGCAAGAAGATCCCCAGCAAGGAACTCTTTTATGTAAAGGCTGCTATAAAGTTAGAATGGCCATTTCCTCCAAAGGCAAGGGTAAATCTGGAGGAAGCCGGGTAATCACTCATTTGGTGATTGATGATCAGACTATTTACCTGCTCAGTATTTATGATAAATCCGAAAAGGCATCAATTTCAGATGCTGAACTAAAAGAATTGTTAGGCTGGATTGAGGATTAAGTGAAGCCAGATGCGTGAAATATGAATCCTCTGAAATATTAATGTGCTAATTTCTATGCTGCTATCATGGCGTTTATTATTAAAAAAGTATAATTAATTGTCATTTTAATATATCTGATTATTATTTAGTTAACTATTTGATATATAGTGTGTTGTGGTAATTTTATTTGGAAAATATCTTGCTTGTTAAGTTAGGAATTCTCACCTTTGTACAATAGATAATGGCAATAACCAAGCCATCAATTCCATTCTGTCTCGCCGAGACGTTGGGGTTGATGGCTTTTTTAATTTTATAAGTTGTGGAACAATTTAAACTGTTTATTAGAAAAATGGACCTATGGAATGTTCCAGCGATTATGATGTGGTGGGAGAATAATGATAAGATACATTTTATTATAATTTTCGTCATTATGATGATGGTACGGTTAGCTATTCTTTTTTCGAGACAGAAATTTGTAGCCAGCCAATCTTCGAAGATTAAAAAAGGAATAATTAGAAGTGGCGATATTGTTGTTGAGAAGAAGTGAACTCGTTTGTGGTCTGTAAGATCTAGGGTTGTTTCAGGTTGATAATTCCAAGAATTATATATTGTTGAGCTAAACGTTCATTGAGCCTTCTGTCATCCTGATACATATCAGGATCTAGAAGGCGAGCAGGGTAAAATGTGTTAGAAGATCCCGAAACTGGTTCGGGATGACACGACGGATTGGTGATTGTCTTAGTGTTGTTCGGTCATTCTTTGATGGAGCAGCAAAGAAAGGTCACCCTAAATCTTGTTTCAGGGTCTTTACAAATGATTGTGTTATTGACTTTCAGATGTGAAAAGTTCTTGAAGTCGAGCAGAGTAAATATTTAAGCAGATGCTGAATCAAGTTCAGCATGACACCACAGATTGGTGATTGTCAAAATTCATCATTGATCTCTTCAAATAGATCCTTCAGGTTAGGATTCATTTCTTTGATCAAATTCCATTTCCATTCTCTATGCCAGTTCTTTAACTGTTTTTCTCGGCCAATGGCATCACTGATTCTTTGGAAATACTCCCAGTAAATGAGATCATAACACTTGTATTTAGATGTATAGTTGGATTCATTACTGCGGTGTTGGAGAACTCTGGCTACTAGATTATTTGTCATTCCGATATAAAGAACTGTTCTATTCTTGTTTGACATGATATATACATAACCAGGTTTCATAGTGTGGAAGATAAGTGTTATTTCCTCGGCCTTTTGTCATCCTGATGCCTATCAGGATCTAGAAGGCGAGCAGGGTAAATATATCAGAAGATCCCGAAATAAATTCGGGATTACACCACGGAAGGTGAGCAATGTAAATGTGTTCGAAGACCCTGAGTCAAACCTGTTGCACATAGGTTTATTTCGGTATCTGAAAGATGCCTGGCTGGATTGACAAAGTGAGGATATATTGATTGGTTTTTAGATAAGGCTCTCTTATTATAGAATTTAGGACAAGTATGTCATATAGTATACTTTATTGTACTGGGAAATACATTGAGTCTCCTAGTCAATACACCAAAAACTGATAAAAATCAGGTATTTTATTAGTACTATTCAATCACTATAATTTCACTAAAATTCCTACCTGGAATGAGTCATTTCTCGACTAAACGAGGTGTTATATCGATTGCAATGTGAAATTGTACGACAATTTTCATGATAGTCGTTATTTGTGAAAATGGTATTTATCTAATAATGGTGGCAACTTTTAATTCGTTATTCCATCTTTGAATTAGCTTATCCTTCTGTAGTATTTCGAGTGAAAAAGACGAATAGGTAATTCACTTAAGTCACGTAAGAGATTTACCTATATACGCATTGCATTTACCGCTATGTGGTATGTGTTCTACTTGTTATGCATGCCGAATAAATCGATTAAAAACCTGAAAATAAAGCATTTATGAAAATTTGTTGAAATGTGTATTCGTTGAAAATTACCTATTCCTCGTTGACTCATCGATTATTCTCTTTGGCTCATCATTCCTTACAGTCAATTTCTTTTTGAAATCAGCCTTTCCAACTTTTACATCGTGGAATTCGGCAGCCTGACTAAGTCGATAGGATTTGTGAGATTGGATTATTTAGTGAAGGGCTTGCAGGTTGCAGAATGAAACAACGCCAAAGAATCATTAAAAACTATTACCACAATGCCCAGCCCGTTACAAATTCCGGAGGACATTATTAAAGACGATCTGAGAGTATCGTTTTCCCTTTCAAAAAGGAAAACAGTCAAGAAGATCTTCATTAACATCTCTGGAAATTTTACCATCAAGCATGTAGAGTCAATCTCCGATGCGATGCAGTTGGTGATCAATCAGTATGATCAAATTGCCCTTAAGCTTCAGGACGTAGAGCAAATTGATATAACAGCCGTACAGTTATTGTACAACTGTTTGAAGAAAGGAAGTCACATCACTCTTGAGGTAGATTTACCACCTATAGTGAGGCAATTACTGTCTATTACAGGATTGTCAGAAATATTTCAGCGCACGCAAACACCTATTTCAGCAGTTTAAGAACTCTAAGCATCAATTATTTAATCATGGGAGAAAGTACTAAGAAAATATTAGTCGTAGATGATTCCGAAAGTATTCGTGAAGCTATCGATATGGCTCTTACTGGGGCAGGGTATCAAGTACACAAGGCAATAGATGGTTTAGATGGAGTAAAAACATTAGGAGATAAGTCATTCGATCTAGTGATTACTGATTTGAATATGCCAAACATGGACGGAATTAGTTTGGTCCAGGAAATTCGTAAAAACGACAAGAATAAATTTTTGCCAGTATTGATTTTGACTACCGAATCTCAAAACGCGAAACGGATGGAAGCTAGAAATGCTGGAGCGACTGGATGGATTGTGAAACCATTTGTTAAAGACCAACTGATCGGAGTAGTAAAGAAAGTACTTAGATAATGGATAGTGTTCGGTCGACATTTATCAACGAAGCAACAGAGCTTCTGCAGGAGCTGGACGTAGCCTTGCTTACTTTGGAAAACAATCCTAACGATACAGTAGGAGTGGAACATGTTTTTCGGGTAATGCATACGCTCAAAGGCAATAGCAAAATGTTTGACTTTGCCATGATAGGAGACGCTGTTCATGATCTGGAAACGGTATATGAGGATGTCAGAACAGGTCAGAGAGCGATATCCAAGCCGCTTTTAGACTTATCCTTTCAGACTTTAGATCATTTAAAAGCCTTACTTGACGATCCGGACTGCAAGGATGAGGCAAACAAGACTAGACATATAACATTGCTGAAGGAATTACATGCATTGAGTGCAGAAGATTCCGGACATCAAAGTGTGAGTGAAGCGCTAAGCGCTACATTTCATATATTTTTCAAACCAAGTAAATCATTCTTACTGGATGGTTCTAATCCTCTGTATGTATTGGAAGACCTGGCTCAGGTCGGAAAGGTTTTGATGATTCCTCATTTCTCTGAAGGAGATTTTTCAGTAACTGACTGTCAGACTTATTGGGATATTCTCCTCGAAACCAGTGCAGGCTTAAAAGAGATTAGAGAGGTCTTTGTGTTTGCAGAAATGAATTCAGAGATCAATGTTCAGGAATTGAATTACTCTGGACTTATTGCCAATCCTTCCTTTGCAAAAGAAGTTCTCAAAACGCGATTTGATGATACACCTCTATCTCGAGAGCAGCTTCAGGTATGGGCTGAAATGTATGGTCAGCAAACACTTAGCAAGACTACAACATTAGATAAATCAAACACTTCATCCAAGGCTTTTTCAAGTGTTAGAGTGGGGTCAGAGAAGCTGGAGGAATTGATGAATTTGGTCAGTGAATTGATCACCACTCAAGCAAGTTTGAGTTTGTTTGCAGAGCAAGCCCAAAATCAGGAATTAGAGACCATTACGGAGATATTTGAGAAGTTGTCCAGAAGATTACGTGATGTGGCTTTTGGTATGACACTTATTCCTATCAATAACTTGTTCAATCGCTTTCAGCGAATGGTTCGAGATATATCGAACGATCTAGGGAAAAATGTGAATTTGATTTCACTAGGGGGTGAGACAGAGTTGGATAAGAACATCATCGAGAGTCTTTCTGATCCATTGATGCACATCATCCGCAATAGTGTAGATCATGGTATTGAGCTTCCGGAAGTCAGAGCGGCAAAAGGAAAAAGTGAAGAAGGAAGAATTACCTTAAAGGCCTATTACTCAGGGGTGTTTGTCTATATACAGATCATTGATGATGGAAAAGGAATTGATCTGAAGTCGGTGAGACGTAAAGCATTGGAGAAGGGACTGATCCAGGAAGGCGATGAGCATACTGAATCAGAAATTTATGATTTAATCTTTCATCCAGGCTTTAGTACGAGTGAGTCGGTTACCGACCTGTCTGGTCGTGGAGTGGGAATGGATGTGGTTTATCGTACTATTCAAGGACTTAGAGGTAGTATTTCTGTTGAATCTACACTCGATGTTGGAACAACCATGACAATCAAATTACCGCTGACATTGTCAGTGATTGATGGATTATTGGTGGCAATTGGAGGGGAAAAATACTTGTTGCCTTTATCAGTTGTTGAAAAGTGCTATGAGATTGAAAATAGCCGTTTGATTAACAATTTCAATGAATTGATTGTGCTGGATGGTGTCCAATATCCTTTCATCAACCTGTCAGGAGAATTTGGTCAGCAGTTAGATCAAGCGAAAAGATCACAGATCATTCTTGTAAAAAACAACGATTCATTTGTGGCTCTTACCTGTGATCACATCATTGGTGAATATCAGGCAGTAGTCAAACCCTTAGGTAAATATTTTCAGGATCAGGATTTTGTGTCTGGAGCAACCATCCTCGGAGATGGTACCATCGCCTTAATTCTTGATTCTCAAAAAATGGTGGAGCTCTATGTGGAGCGTCATCAGCATGTTAAAAAATTGGCTTAATCAAACTAAATATGAAACACCAACCGCACGATTTTCAAAAGGCCAGTGACACAGTGAGGTCTTACTTGTCATTTAAGCTTGATGAGGAGTTTTTCTCTATCCCAGTGATGAAAGTATTGGAGATTTTGGAAGTTCCAAAGATTACTAAAGTTCCTCATTCACCGGACTTCTTGAAAGGTGTCATTAACTTGAGAGGTGCAGTATTGCCAGTGATCGATACCAGGGTAAAGTTCGGCATGACTCCTACAGAATTTGGTATTAATACGAGCATTCTGGTGTTGAGTGTTCAGCACGAAGAGGATGTTTTAACCGTAGGAATACTTGTTGATTCTGTTGTAGAGGTCTTCGAAATAGACGATAACGAAATAAAGCCGTCTCCATCAATAGGAGCGAAGTATAAAGCCGAGTTCATCGAAGGAATGATCAACTATGAAGATCAGTTCATGATGTTATTGGATATCGATCAGATATTCTCTTTGATTGAGATCCAAAATGTATTGATGAATACGGAAGAGTTGCACGAGACATCCAAAGAAAACGCTTAGTCACTACGAAGATGAAACTTAGTATTCGTAATCGTCTGATTCTTGCATTTGCATTTTGTGTGGGAATGACCCTTATCGTTTTCTTCATAAGTCGATCTAATGGGATCAAATTCCAAAATCAACTGGATGAAGTCTCAAATATTAACTTCCAGCGAGTAATTCTTGCTACAGAGCTTGCCGAAAAGGTTCAGTTCGTCACCAAAAGAGAGAAGGATTTAATCCTAACAAATGATCTTAAGGAAAAGCGAGGGTATTTGGATCAGATTAAGCAGGAGAATGAAGAAATGTCGGCGGATCTTTTAAAATTGGAATCAATTTCCAGTGCCAAAGGGGTTGCCATCATCCGTGATTTTCAATCATATTATGCTCGATATCAGAGAAATTTTGCGGAGATCAGTTCATTGTCTTTGGTTAATACTGAAGAGTCTTTGAATCAGGCTAGAATTATTTCTGCAACTGATGCTCGTTCGAATGCTCTAGGTGCAATTGATGCTATTAAGCTCATTGTAGAAAAGAATCTGGGAGAACTAGAAGAAGCAAAAATTGAGGCAGAAAATTCATTCAACCGATCAAGTTTGTTGATGATAATTGTAATTGCTGTTAGTGTATTCTTTGCAATCGTAGTATCCGTAGTAATCATTCGAGGCATATTGAATGATCTAGGTGGTGAACCGGCATATGTGGCAGGTATAGTAGGGCTTATTGCACAGGGAGATCTATCAGTTTCTTTCGAACGAACAGATGGTAAGGAGAATAAAGGTCTTCTTAAATCAGTGGAAGAAATGACGACTAAACTTCAAGAGATTATTGGTTATGTAATCAATTCAGCAAACAACATCGCTTCTGCAAGTGAACAAATGTCAGCTTCTGCTCAAGATTTGTCTCAGGGAGCCAACGAACAAGCTAGTTCCTTGGAAGAAATTTCATCATCGATGGAGGAAATGGCAAGCACTATTCAGCAAAATACTGACAACTCCAGACAGACGGAAAAAATTGCAAAACAAGCGGCAACAGATATCAACTCCAGCAATATCGCAGTTGGTAAAACGGTAAAGTCTATGTTGACTATCACAGAGAAAATTAGCATCATAGAAGAGATCACCAGACAGACTAACTTATTAGCGTTAAACGCTGCCGTAGAGGCAGCACGAGCAGGAGAGCACGGAAAAGGTTTTGCAGTAGTTGCAGCTGAGGTCAGAAAGCTCGCTGAAAGAAGTCAGATAGCTGCCACAGAAATAAATGAGGTCTCATCTGTAAGTGTCAAAGTAGCGCAGGAATCAGGTGAAATGCTTAGAAATGCCGTTCCTCATATTCAAAAAACATCAGAACTAATATTAGAAATATCGCTCAGTAGCAATGAGCAGAACAGCGGAGCCGATCAAATCAATTCAGCTTTACAACAATTCAACCAGGTTGTACAGCGCAATGCCACCACAGCAGAAGAAGTAGCTGCAGGGGCGGAAGAGTTGGGAACACAGTCGGATAAACTTAGAGAGGTAATCAGTTTCTTCAAGACCAATGATCAACATGGGTTTCATCACTTGAAGAGCTCTCTTAAAAGCAAGCAGAAACCTGTAAGTACAACACCTGGAAGAGTAAAAATAGACAAGTACGCTTTGGAATATTAAGCGTCTCACTTCCATGTATTTTCCACCAAACCACAAAAAAAGTATTAATCATGAAAAAGGTAATTGTAATTGCTACATGGCTGATTTCTCTGGGCTTTCTTACGCAAGCTCAGATTACAGCTGATGCAGAATTCCGATTTAACCCTGTCTATAGCCGAGGATTTAGACAGCCTCTTTACGAGGGAGATAAGCCTGGCTATTTCACCATGCAAAGAACACGGTTTATTGTAAATTATAATGCTCCAGAAGATTTAAAAGTAGAGGTCGTTGTTCAGGATAGAAGGTTTTGGGGTGATCAAAATGAGAGAGCTGATGTGCCAAATATGGCAATCTTCAGAGCATGGGCAGAGAAGTTCTTCACTCCAAATTTATCACTGAAACTTGGTAGACAGGGCTTGATTTACGATGATCAATACCTTTTCGGAGAACTAAACTGGGGAGGAACCCTGGCACATGATGTAGCTCTATTGAAATATGAGAGTGAGGCAGGTAAAGTTCATTTAGGTGTTGCGTATAACGCCAATAGAGGTGAGTTGAAACGTGAGCATTATGAATACAACATGCCTAAGGCCATGCAATTCCTATGGTTGCATAAAGAGCTGGGTGCGTTGAAAAGTTCCATTATGATGGTTAACTATGGTTTTGAAACAGCAGATACTGTGGTTCACTTTTCACAGACTATAGGTACTAATACTTCCTATAAAGTGAGTAAGGCGTTGACCTTAAAAGGAATCTATTACTTCCAAACTGGTGAGGATATTAACTCCCTAGATCTGAGCTCCTATTTATTGTCTGCTCAGGCACTTGTGAAAGTATCAGATAACTTATCATTCAATCTGGGTGCTGACATAAGTTCAGGTACTGCACAGTCAACATTGGCGGAGCCAGAAAACACCGTAAGCAATACATTTGAGAGACATTTCGGATTGCTTCATGCACAGTTTGGATTGCTGGATTTATTCTTCGTAAAACCTACCAATCAGGGAATCAAGGATTTCTATATAAAATCAAAAATTAAGGCGGATGCATTGAGTATTACAAATGATGTTCACGCTTTTGCGTCTGATAAAACCTTGTTACATACCACCACCGGTGAGGAGATGGATGATTTTCTGGGAGTTGAAAATGACCTTAAAGTCAGCTACAAGTTTACAAGCACTTTCAAGGCCACACTTGGTCATAGTATCATGTTTGGCACCAATAGTCTGGATCAGTTATTTGGAGGTACGCCTATCAAAGACTGCCAGTATATCTACGCTGTAATCACAGCGAAACCAAGATTATTTGAATCTAAAAACTAACTAAGAATAACGTGGATTTTAGCAACTTAAAAGTAGGAACCCGAGTACTGATCACATTCTTGATTTTGATCGTTCTCTATGTAGGTAACATTGTCTACAACCTGATAAGTATCGATAGTATACGTGGAAATGTTTCCAGTATTTACGAGAATCGATTAGTAAGTATTAGCAGTCTTTTAGAGGCTGATAGAGATGGCTACCAATCTAGAATAGCTTTTGCAGAAACATTGATCTTAGCCAGATATCAGAATGACTCATCAGAGGACATCAGAACTGGGGCCAATGAAATTCTTGCAAAGAATTTTGTGGCTATTGATGAGAATGTCCAGCAGTTAAAGGAGCGTTTTTATAAATTTAAGGGCATCTATTTGGCCGCTGGAGGCTTAAATGATGGCAATTTCCAGGATTTTGATAGAAACTATGCTTTAATTCTTGAGCACACTGCAAAAATCAACGAAGCACTTGAAAAGGGAGATATTGAGAAAGCAAGAGAGATATACTTTAGTGACTATACACGTCATTTCGAAATTCTTAGAAACGCTATTGATCAATTAACTCAGGTCAGTGCTGATGAGGCGGAGCTGGAATATATAGCAAGTCAGGAAAAGTCAGATGAAATCACACAATTAGCCATTGTCTTTTTCCTTGTGGTTCTAGGTGCGTTAATCATTTCAGGAATCTTGTTGACCAGAAATATCTTGAATCTTTTAGGGTGTGAGCCATTCGAAGCTGCTCAAATCGCTAAAAATCTGGCTAACGGTCATTTGACAATCGGTATTTCCAAGAAACGTGAAGTTGGCCTATTCAAAGACCTGAAATCCATGGTACAGAGACTGAGCAATGTGATGGAAGAAATTATTTCTGTCTCAGACAATTTGGCAAACGCATCAGATCAATTATCATCAGGAACACAGCAAATATCGCAAGGTGCCAATGAGCAGGCTTCATCGGCGGAAGAAGTAGCTTCCTCGATGGAAGAAATGTCTGTATCCATTAGTCAAAATACAGACAATGCGAAGCAAACAGAATCAATCTCGTTAAAGGCTGCTGAGGATGTGACCAAAGGCAATGATTCGGTAATGCAGACAGCAACATCAATGAAAACTATTGCTGAGAAAGTGAAAATTATCGGTGAGATCGCCAGACAGACGAATATTCTTGCATTGAATGCAGCAGTAGAAGCAGCAAGAGCTGGTGAGCATGGTCGCGGATTTGCAGTAGTAGCAGCAGAAGTGCGAAAGTTGGCAGAAAGAAGTCAAAATGCAGCTTCTGAAATAGATGAGCTATCTATAAATAGTGTAGAGATTGCTGAAAATTCAGGACAATTGCTTCAGCAAATCGTTCCGGATATTCAGAAAACAGCCCAGTTGGTGCAAGAGATTGCGGCGAGCTCTTTGGAGCAAAGTGAGTCTTCTGGTCAGGTAAATATGGCCTTGCAGCAATTGAATCAGATCGTGCAGCAAAATGCCGCTAATGCAGAGGAAATGGCAAGTAGTTCTGAGGAGCTGGCAGCTCAAGCTGATAGTTTAAAGGATTTGATCTCGTTCTTTCAGCTAGAAGGGCAAGAAAAAAGAGCTGCACAAGTCAGACGAGTAAAAGTATCTTCAAATGGGCACTATGAAAATAGACAGCCAGTATCTAAGGTTTATTCTAAAGGAGAACCTGTTATCAATGGGGTGGACATTAAGTTGGATGAGGATCCTTCTGATAGTGAATTTGTGAAGTACTAAGTCGGAAAGCGCATCACCATGAACTCTTATCAAAGTAAATTAAGCGATACAGACTTCAGTCGATTAAGTCAATACATCTATTCAAACTATGGAATCAAGATGCCTGACTCTAAGCGTCAGATGCTGCAGGCAAGGCTTCAAAAAAGATTAAGAGCAAATGAACTTACCTCTTTTGAAGATTACTGTGATTTACTTTTTGCAGGTGAGTCGAATGGGCAGGAGCTCATTCACATGATTGATGTGGTAAGTACGAATAAAACAGATTTTTTTAGGGAACCAAATCATTTTGAGTTTCTGAAAACAGTGGCTTTAGGAAGCCTTACCAGATCATCCACTTCACCATTAAAAGTATGGAGTGCAGGGTGTTCTAGTGGTGAGGAGCCGTATACCATTGCTATGGTAATTAATGAGTTTTTGGGGGCGGGAAGTATTGTTGACTTCTCGATTCTAGGTACCGATATATCAACTAGTATACTTAGAAAGGCGGTCAATGCCATTTATACAGAGGAACGCGTTTCAGGTATTCCATTAGAAGTGAAGAAAAAGTACTTCTTACGCAGCAAAGACTCTGAAAAACAATTGGTGCGCATTGTTCCTAAAGTAAGGAGTAAAGTGAAGTTTCAGCGGTTAAACTTTATGGATCCTGATTATCCATCTGTTCCGATGGATTTTGATATCGTATTCTGTAGAAATGTGCTGATTTATTTTGATAAGCCTACCCAGGAGCGAGTTATCAATCGTTTGTGTGCACATCTAAAGCCAGGAGGTTACTTTTTTCTAGGTCACTCTGAGTCCATTATGGACATGAAAGTACCCCTGAAACAAATCAAGCCTACTATTTACCAAAAGGTGAATTAAACTGTTCGCAACATGAAAGAAAAGTTAAATGACAATGAGCTGATCCAGCAACTAGAATCCAGACCTGGACTTCTGGCTAAATACCTCAATGGAAGAGAGCAGAAGTTAATGGATGAATTGATGTCAGTCAATAAAAAATTGGTAGTGGCAGAGCAAATCAAGACTGATTTTCTGTCTAACATTCGCAATGAAATTATCAACCCGATAAGCGCTTTGTTGGAGTTGTCACAGAGTCTGGTCGATCAGTCCTCTGAGCGGTCCTCACGAATTGCCTCCCTCATTTATGATGAGACCTTCCAGCTGAATTTTCAAATGACCAATATCCTGGCCTCTGCAGAGTTGGAGGCTGGTGAAGTGGAGATGAAGGTAAGTAGAGTCAATCTGAAATCACTTGTCAATAGTGTGATTAATAGCTTTAAAAAGCTATTGAAAAAAAAGAAAATGAGCATTGAGTTAATTGGTCTCAATGAGAGTCAAGTTTTTGTTACTGATTCAGAGAAGCTGAACCTGATTCTTTCGAATCTAATATCAAATGCCATTCAGTTTAGCTTCACAGGCGGAAAAATTGAAATTTCCTGTCTAGTAGAAGAAGGAACATTACATCTAAGTGTTTGTGACTTTGGAATTGGAATAAGTAAGGCAGATCAGGAAGAAGTCTTTAGTCGATTTACGCAGCTTGATAGAGGAAGTGTAAAGGCACATCCAGGTCACGGTCTAGGTTTAAGCCTAACCAAAGCTTTGCTAGAGACATTGGATGGAAAGCTGACATTAGAAAGCGAGTCAAATAAAGGAAGTGTATTTGCTATTCATGTACCAGAGCTAACAGAGAGTCTAGACTCGTCAACATTCTCATCGGTTGGCAACGAGTTTTTATTTGACGATAACGACGGAGTTTTCTAATAGCCCAATGACAGACACGCTGCAGAAATATTATTTGTTACCGAGCGGGATTTTTGTGGAGAAAGAACCTCATGTGGTGGATACAGTTTTGGGGTCATGCGTGGCAGTTTGTCTGTATGATGATCGATTGAAGGTTGGTGGAATAAATCACTATATGCTGCCTTTTTGGAATGGGCAGGGATTGGCTTCTCCCAAATATGGAAATATTGCCATGGATAAGCTGATTGAAAAAATGGAGCTAATAGGATCCAAACGTACCAATATGATTGCCAAAGTTTTTGGTGGTGCCAATCAAATGCAAAGCAGTCTTGGAGTAGGGCAGCGCAATGTAATGATGGTAAAAGACTATTTGGCAGATGCTCGAATACCAATAGTTGCAGAAAATGTCGGTGGAGAAATCGGTAGAAAGATTCGATTTAATACGAATAATGGTCAGGTGTTGATGAAGTTCTTACAAAAGCAGACTCATGATAGTTGAAAAGGTTTCTAAGTCCGTAAGGACAATTGAAAAGAAAATAAAAGTCCTAGTTATTGATGATTCTGCTTTGGTGCGCAATACACTGAGCTCTATTTATAATTCAGATGAAGAAATTGAGGTAATTGGTACTGCATCGGATCCATATGTGGCAGTAGAAATCATACGTCAGGAGGTTCCAGATGTAATCTCTCTAGATGTGGAAATGCCTAAAATGGACGGAATCACCTTTTTGTCCAAACTAATGTCACAACACCCAATTCCGGTTGTGATTCTGTCTACTCTGACAGAGAAAAGTGCAGAAAACGCCATTTTGGCTATGGAATATGGTGCGGTAGAAGTGGTCGCAAAACCAAGGTTGGGTACTCGCCAGCAATTGGAAAACGTGAAAGCGCAGCTTTGTGAAAAAATAAAAGCAGCTTCTAAAGCACACGTTAGGAGAAGAGGTATTTCTTCAAATGCTTATAAAGCACCTGCAAGAACATCGCATTCTTCTCCTATTCAGACAACAGAAAAGGTTATTGCCGTTGGTGCCTCTACTGGAGGTACGGAAGCCATTCGCGTGATGCTCTCAGAAATGCCATTGGACTGTCCCGGGATCATTATTACCCAACATATGCCGGAGGTGTTTACCACACAATTTGCCAAACGTTTGGATGAAATTTGTCCGATAAATGTCAGGGAGGCCAAGCATGGAGATACCGTGTTGAGAGGAACAGCACTGATTGCTCCAGGGAATCAACATATGTGCCTGAAGCGAAGCGGAACAAGATATTATGTAGAGCTAAACAGCCAGCCACATGTAAACAACCATCGACCAAGTATTGATGTTTTGTTTCATTCGGTAGCACAATATGCTGGTAAAAACTCGATTGGAGTATTGCTCACAGGAATGGGAGCAGATGGAGCAAAGGGTATGAAAAATATGAGAGAAATGGGAGCCTATACTGTAGCACAGGATGAGGCTTCATGTGTGGTGTATGGAATGCCAAAAGAGGCGGTCAAATTAGAGGCCGCTTCGATTTCCTTGCCATTGGATAAAATTTCAAATCATATCATTCGGAAGATATTACAGACTAATTAATCACAGAAACTATGAGTAAAACAGTTTTAATAGTTGATGATTCCATTTACATGCGAATGCTTATTAAGCAAGCGGTGGAAAAAATTGGCTACACAGTAGTAGCGGAAGCTGCCAATGGGGCTTCTGCCATTGAGTTGGCTTTAGAGCATGAGCCAGATCTTATCACCCTGGATAATGTAATGCCAGATATGTTTGGCGCTGAAGTTTTGAAAACATTCAAAGATGAAGGACTAACCTCTGAAGTAATTGTCATTTCTGCAGTTGGTCAAAAAACTGTTATTGAAAAAGAAAAAGCACTTGGTATCGCTGAATTTATTGTTAAGCCATTCACGGAGGAGCAATTAATAGATGTGATAACTAACGTGATGCAAAGTAAAGCAGCTTAATAGCTGTTTGTTTTTACTGTTTCTGGCGACTGCCTCTGTACCTCTAGAGGCAGTCTTTTTACAATACACAGTTTGATGTGATTGTAACAATGATTAGTTTGGTGGAACCATCAACCTAGTCCCTATGAGTGTCATCTTTAACAATGATGACGATATTTCGCGTATTCAAAACCGTGTAATCGATCAATTATTGATTGCGGTAAGCATTTTGGGTGCCGTAATTATCGTGCTTTCCCTTCTTGGAGTCTTTCTTTTTGGGCCTCGCGTTACCACAATTGTTCACTCTACAGTGTTTGTTTTAGTGGTCGCCATAACAATTCTGAGGCATCGATTCAGGCCTGTGGTAAAACTGGCTTTCTTGCTTACCTGTCTTGGACTGGATATTTTATATAGTGTTTACCATGACGGGTATATTTCTTCGGCCAAGATCGTAATGACCATTTTGCCGGTTTTTATCTCCTTTATCTGTCCCATTCGCAGAGCCATTTACTTTTTAGTTGTCATGGTAACGGCCTATCTAACACTAGGCTATTTGCATATCAATGGAGTTTTGGAGTCGGCGTTAGCTGCTGGTGAGTTCATCACAAGACCATTCGCCTGGATCATGGATTGTGCCATTATTGCATTCTCATCAATAGGATTGATGTATGTTGGGAAGATGTATAATCAGGCTGTTCTAGAGAACTCTGAATTGATCAAATTACAGAATGCCGAGATTTTAAACCGAGGTAAGAAGTATGAGATGCTTTTTCAAAGTTCTAACGATGCCATCATGCTCATTCGGGAGATGAAAGTGGTTGATTGTAATGAGAAGGCACTAAGCTTATATGGGTATTCAAGAGAGGAACTATTAGGAGCAAATCCCTTAATGTTGAGTCCAGCATTGCAACCTGATGGGCAAACATCAGCTAGTAAGGCAGATTATTATGGCAAAGCGGTAGCTAAAGGGGAGCCTCAATTTTTTGAGTGGCTTCATTTTAAAAAAAGCGGTGAGTCATTTAATTCTTTTTTGAGTTTGAAATTGGTAAAGCTTGAAGGATCCAGGTTTGTTCAGGCAGTGATACGTGATATCACACGACAAAAACAGATAGAGAACGAGCTGCTAAACCACCAAAATCACTTAGAGAAACTGGTGGAAGAGCGCACTTTAAAGCTAGAACAGGCTAATAAAATGCTGTCTGATGCCAACAATGAATTAAAGGAAACACTCAGTCAGCTACAGCAAACTCAAGCACAACTAGTGGAAAGTGAAAAAATGGCTTCAGTGGGTATTCTTACGGCCGGTATTAGCCATGAGATCAACAATCCACTTAATTTTATTCTTGGTGGACTGTATAAACTAAAAGATACTTTTACAAATCCTGAAGAATATGAAGATGAGGATGAGTTAGAAGAAACCAGAGTAGAAACAATCGAAATTATTGATGATGGGGTTACTCGAATTCGGGATATTGTTAAAAGCTTAAATCATTTTAACCGAGCGAACGATCGCATCATGCAGCCCTGTGACATTCATTTGATTCTGGACAATTGTCTGCGAATTTTGAATCATGAATTGATGGGCCAGCAGGTAATAAAGAACTTTTATGAAGGTGATTTGAAAGTTTATGGGAATGATGGAAAATTGCATCAAATATTTTTGAATTTAATTCATAACGCCAACCAATCAATTCTAGGCAAAGGGGAAATAGAAGTGGTCACCAGTCTGGGCAAAGAATCTCAGAAAGTACTAGTCACAGTTAAAGATAATGGTACCGGTATATCCGATGAAAACATTAATCGAGTGTTTGATCCATTCTTTACTACCAAACCACCTGGAGAAGGGGTTGGTTTAGGGCTATTTATCGTCTATCAGATTGTGAAAGATCATGAAGGTGACATCCAGATTTTCTCTGACAAATCCGGGACAAGTGTCACTATTGAATTGCCAATTGGTTAGTCCAGATTTTTCAGCCATTGGATAAGTAGGTCTGGCCAGTCAGCAAGATGATCCTTTTCTAGTGCCAGGCTGAAACCATGTCCACCTTCAGGGTAAATGTGCATTTCTGCAGGGACCTTGTTTTTGACTAATGCTTTATAGAATACTAAACTGTTCTCCACTGGCACAGCCCCATCATCAGACGCATGAAGTAAGAAGGTAGGCGGAGTATTCGTATTGACCTGCAGCTCGTTTGAGTATAATGTCACTAAATGATTAGATGGATTTTTGCCAATTAAATTGTTTCGAGAACCCATATGCGTGAATTCAGAGTTCATGGAAATAACAGGATATATCAATGCCATAAAGTCAGGTCTTGTGATTTCATCAAAATGTGTACCTAACGTAGAAGCCAAGTGACCTCCAGCGGAGAAACCCATTATGCCCACTTTGCTCCTGTCGATGTTCCAGGAAGAAGCATTTTTTCGCACTAGTTTCATGGCTTGCTGTGCATCCATTAAAGGAGATTTATGAGGATCAATATTACTCTCATTTTCAGGTAATCGATATTTTAGTACAATAGCCGCAATACCATGCCCATTTAAAAACTTGGCAACGTCAGTTCCTTCCCAATCATATGCCAATATCTGATAGCCACCACCAGGGCAAATAATGACAGCTTGACCCGTGGCATTTTGTTTGGAAGGTAAGAATACATCAATGGTAGGATTGATGACTTTGGAAATACGGACAATGTCGCTTGAGTCACTGTATTCCTCTATGCTTGTTGATTTAGAGTTTGGCACTTCATCTGGCCAAAGTGGTAAAGTAAAGTTTTGAGCAATTACAGTAAAATTTATCAGTACCAGGGTGATGGTAATAACGGTTCTCATCATTGTTGAATTTAGATGATAAAGTTAAGAGACTTCTTGATTTGCCATTAATTTGAGAAATTAATCTCGTATATGATTTATAAAAGAAAAGAACCAACTCCGGAGTTGAGTGATTTCATAGAATGTTTTTGGATTGTGGATAGCGAAGGAGATACCACGCTTTTTCCACAAAAAATCATACCTGATGGCTTTCCTGAGTTGATTTTTCACTACGGGGACCCGTATAGAATTTGCATTTCTGGAGAATGGGAGCTGCAATCCAAGAACCTTATCGCTGGTCAGATAACCAAATATTTTTATCTGGAGAATTCTGGTGTTTCAGGGATGATCGGAGTGAAGATGAAACCCTGGGCAATCCATTCATTGTTTGGCTTGAACATGGCATCGTTGGTGGATAAAGTTTGGAGACTTGAAGAAATAGTTCCGGATTTCGTTTGTCCAGAACCTGCTCTTCACAGCTTTGATGAGTTTTGTGTTGCCATTGAATCATTGATTTTGAGTCGAAAGCCAAATGAATCTCGTGTCAAACGAGGAGTAGAGGCCATACAGTTGAATCATGGTATGTTGGATTTGTCTTATTTGTCCAGTCAAATAGGTGTTGGCGAGCGTCAATTGGAGAGGTTGTTCAAAAATGAGATTGGATTAAGTCCAAAATTCTATGCAAGAATTATTCGCTTAAGCTACATTTTCCAGCAAGTGGAAGAAGGTGACTATGGCTGGGCTCAATTGGCTTATCAGGCCGGATTTACGGATCAAAGCCACCTCATCAAGAACTTTAAGGAATTTACAGGTGAGGACCCTTCGAAGTACGATTTTGATCACCCTGATATGGCTAATTTCTTTATGAGGAAGTGATGTCGGTTTTTTACTAGATCAATTTTTGGAAGCATCCTTTATTTGACGTTAAAAAACTATGAGAGCTATACTAATGCTTGCGGGTCTGACACTTTTCATTTCTTGTTCTGGGCAAAGTGACATGTCGATAAAAGAAATTGCCTGGATGATGGGCAATTGGGAGCGGACTGACCTAAAACCAGGAAAAAAAGGTTATGAGATTTGGTCATTGGAAAATGCGGATTTGGTAGGTATGGGGGTTTCCATCACTGGAAGTGATACCACTTTTGTTGAAAAGCTAAGAATTGAACTGGTTAACAATGTTTTCTATTATGTTGCTGAAGTTCCTGGTAATTCGGAGCCAACCAGATTTGAGGTTACAGTTTTGAGGCAGAATTACCTAAAATGTGAAAATCCAACTCATGACTTTCCTAAAGAAATTATCTATGAGCGAGATGGTGAACGACTGACAGCTATTATTGCTGCCGGCCAAAAAAAGATGTCCTTTGCTTTCAGGGAAATGAAATAGATGTACAACTTTTCATCTATATCTGCCGCCTAACACCAATGAAAGCATGGTTGTGAGTGTCCTTCTCAGGGTATATATAAATGATAATATTGATCTATTGATTTGTTAGAAATGGATTAAGCTGACCATTCGTTTTGTGAGGTATGGACTGTTCACTCATTGGAATGGATAGGTCTTAAATTAAGGATTTGAAGAATATTCTTTTGTCAATCTTTAAAATGCTTATACTTTCTCCTACCTTCGTACCTTCATTTTTAGGGTATGAGACAGAAGTTATTAAGAGACGGAGCTAGTGAATTGTCTTATGAAATTCGCGGAATAGTAAAGAAGGCGGAACAACTGGAGCAACTTGGTTATGAGATTCTTTGGGAAAATATTGGCGACCCAATCCAAAAGAACCATAAGTTGCCTGAATGGATGAAGGATATCATAGCCGGCTTGCTTTATGAAGATAATACTTATGGATACAGTCATTCTAAAGGAGTATTGTCAACGCGTCAATTTTTAGCTGACCTTAACAATAAGCGTGATGGAGTACAGATTGGGGCTCAGGACATTACTTTTTTCAATGGCCTTGGCGATGCAATTCAAAAGATCTATCAATACCTATTACCCACATCACGAGTAATAGGGCCGTCTCCAGCATACTCAACCCACTCTTCTGCCGAAGCAGCGCATGCCAACCATCATCCGATGACTTATAAGTTGGATCCAGATAACTCCTGGTATCCGGATATGGATGATTTATATAATAAGGTAAAGTATAACCCTAGCATTGTGGGGATACTTATCATCAATCCGGATAACCCAACGGGAATGGTGTATCCGAAGCATATCCTACAGCGAATGGTGGATATCGCTAAAGAATTTAACCTGTTCCTGATCTGTGATGAGATCTACATGAACATCATCTACAATGGCGCTGAGACGTGTACGCTAGCTGAGGTGGTTGGCGATGTGCCAGCCATTTCATTGAAAGGTATTTCCAAAGAATTCCCTTGGCCAGGTGCCCGCTGTGGGTGGGCCGAATATTACAATCGTACTAGTGATACAGAGTTTTCAAGACTTTGTGATACCATTGACAATGCAAAAATGATCGAGGTGAGTTCTACCAAGCTACCTCAGTTGTCTATTCCCAGAATCATGCAGGATGACAGATATCCTCAGTTTATTGCAGAGACGAAGGAAAAAATTGGTAGAAGAAGCGCTTACTTGAATGAAGTATTCAAGGATGTACCTTACGTGAAATTCAATCAAACCAATGGTGCATTTTATAACACCATGATTTTTGAAAAGGACGTGCTGAAAGAAGGACAAAAATTGAAGATTGATGACCCTAAAGTACAGGCGCTTTTAGATAATTGGTTGGATAGTACGACCATGACTCAGGATAAACGATTTGTATATTACTTGTTAGCAGCCAAACAAGTGTGTATCGTTCCAATTTCCTCGTTTGCCTCTGATCTTCTAGGCTTCCGATTGACATTGCTTGAGGAAGATGAAGAATTGATTGCAAAAACCTTCAATAGAATCAAAGAAGGCGTAATCGAATACTGCGAGTCAGTTTAATTTAAATTGGCAAGAAATTCTTCTGCATTCATAACCGGAAGTGAAGAGGATTTGAAGTCTTTCTGATTTCTGGTTATAATGATATCAGCCTTGAATTCTGTGGCAGAGAAGTACTGCAAAGCATCTTCAAAATCCCTGAAATCGGAATTGAGTGATAGTTCTATGATTTTGCTGTTCAAATCAAGAATAGTGGTTAGCGATTTTAGATTTCTCAATATTTGACGTGTTTTCACGTCTGTTAATTGCTGAGATAAAATGTAGTAAGTGTTGGCGAAAGAAAGAGATGATACCATCAACGTTACTCTGCCACGATCTGCTAGTGAAAAGAGCTTGCTTGCTGCGTTATAGAATGGGGCTCTCTGTGAGAGAAGATCAATAATAATGTTGGTGTCAACTAAAAGTCTGCTCATTGGTATTTCTTATCCAGAAACTTTGTGTATTCCAGTTGATCTTCATCCTGAGGGATTTCAATTACACCAGATAAGCTTTTTACCAGAGGGGTTATTTCTTGATCATATGGATTTTGGGTAACAGCTAGTAAATAGTTTTCCACCATTTTGGAAACGCTAGTTTGATGCTTTTTGGCATACTTTTTCGCTTCCTCTATGATGCTGCTTTCTAGCTTAAGTGTCAATTTAGAATCCATTATACGTGCTTAATTTTATAATAGATACGTATAAAAATAAATAGAAGTTGCTAATTAATCAAAAATCACTGTCTTGTTGTTGTGAACCAGGGCTTTTCGTTCCAAATGGGTCCAAATAGCCCTGGACAACACGATCTTTTCCAGGTCTTTCCCTTTGCGAATCAAGTCTTCGACTGTGTCTTTGTGCGTGATTTTGGCGACATCTTGTTCTAAAATTGGACCAGCATCTAGATCGGCAGTGACGTAGTGACTTGTAGCTCCTATGATTTTTACACCACGCTCGTATGCTCGATGATAAGGCTTTGCTCCTGCAAATGCTGGTAAGAAGCTATGATGAATATTGATGATTTTGTTAGGATAGCTCTTGATGAAATTATCACTTAGGATTTGCATATACCTTGCGAGTATCATGAAGTCTATATCCAATTCTGTGAGCAAAGTCATCTGAGCCCGCTCTACTTCAGATTTGTTTTCCTTGTTGATTTCAAAGAAGTAAAAAGGGATTCCGTATCTCTGAGCTAGCTCTTCATGCATTTTGTGATTGGAGATGATCGCCGGAATTTCTACTTGCCACTCACCAGAATAGTGTCTGGATAAAATGTCATACAAACAATGGGAAGCTTTGGATACGAAGACGGCCATTCTAGGCTTACGATCTGTAAAATGCAATTGCCACTGCATTTCATATTCATTGGCTATTTGGTTGGCAAAGGCATCTCGAATGTCTTCTTTAGGAATGTCAAAAGCATCAAGTTCCCACTCCACACGCATGAAAAAGACACCATCTGATTTGTCAACGTGCTCATCCAGGTCAATGATGTTCCCATTGTGCTCAAACAAGAAATGTGTGATCGTACTGATAAGACCTTTACGGTCATTACAGTGAATTAATAAAATAGCGTGATTTTTCAGGCCCATATCCAATCAATTAGCAACAAAAAACGGGGTCTGTTTATTCTTGGGATGGTAAATCTATATTAGCTCTGGGATAAATCGGGTAGTTTCCAGTGGTATTTTACAGCTAGCACTCTGAAACTTACTATGAAAGAAACGGTGATCAATACATTGACAATTTGTTCTACTCCAAAGTGCTCCATGATGGCATAAATAATCCCTCCTGCGATACAGGTAAGTGCATAAATCTCTTGTCTAAAAATCAATGGAATATCGTTGCAGACTATGTCTCTAATCACTCCACCAAATACGGCTGATACCATCCCCATCATGATAGCGATTACTGGATGAACACCAAAAGTCAGAGCCTTCTGTAGTCCTAAAACTGTAAAAACGGCAATTCCTACTGTGTCGAATATGAAAAATGTTCTTCGAAGCTTCATGACTGTTTTGCCAAAGAATAAGGAGATAATCAGGCCAGAACCGATCATGATTAGGTAAATGATGTCTTTCATCCAGCCAACGGGGGTACTGCCTAGAAGTAAATCTCTTACCGTACCACCACCTATTGCTGTGATGAAGCCTACAGCAGCTATGCCGAACATGTCAAGCTTTTTATCTCGACCTGCCAGCGCACCACTGATGGCAAAAACCATAGTTCCGATGATATCGATAAAATAAAGAATGTTCACAGAAACGAAGGTAAGGGTTCAATTGGTCTTTTTAATGAAATCGAGATTCCTTTTCAATCCCCCAAACTTTGTTCGCTTAACTGCAGATTTTTTAAAGACTTTTTGGAACACTTCTTCAGTCATTTCTTCCCAGTCTCTGGAATTAAACCCTTCCCAACCTTGAGGTTGAAATTTGGGTTCATTGTGAGGTTTTGAAAAACGATTCCATGGACATACCTCTTGACAAATGTCACATCCAAATGCCCAGTTTTCCATTTTGTCTTTGAATTCATTCGGAATTTCCTCTTTTAGCTCAATAGTCAGGTAAGAGATACACCTGCTACCATCGATTACATATGGCTGAGGAATGGCATCGGTGGGGCAGGCATCCTGACAGGCGGTACAGGTACCGCAGTAATCTTTAATAGGGCCATCTGATTCTAGTTCCAGATCAATGATCAATTCAGCAAGGAAAAAGAAGCTACCCATATTCCGATTAAGTAACAGGGAGTTTTTTCCAATCCATCCTAAGCCACTTTTGGCAGCCCATTGACGCTCCATTACTGGAGCACTATCTACAAATGCTCTTCCTTCTACCTGTCCAACCTCTTCGGTTAATCGTAGGGTAAACTCTTTCAGTTTGTCCTTTATGACATGGTGATAATCTTGCCCATAGGCATACTTGGCAATTTTAGGGCCTGCCTCAGATTGGTGTGTCTTTTGTGGAGAGTAATTGTAAATAAGTGATACCACAGATTTTGCTCCAGGAACAAGTTTGGATGGATCCAGCCTTTTGTCAAAATGGTTTTCTAGGTATCCCATTTGACCATGGTAGCCTTTTTTGAGCCATTCTTCAAGTTTAGGAGCCTCTTGTTCTAGAAATTCTGCTTTAGAAATGCCGCAAAATGAAAATCCCAGCTCTGTTGCTATCGATTTAATTACTTCTGTATTGCTGTGGATACTCACAGCTCAAAGTTATTTCTTATCTGAATGACCTAAACTTTTTTGAGGTGCAATTTTGTCACGAACTAGTTGCTTGAGCTCAGTGATTTCAGGAAAACGCCCTTCCTCTTTTCTGGAAAAGATTAATTCTCCATCTGCATAGATATTGTAAATACCACCTGTATTTTGTTTGAGAGTCACTTCTTCCAGCTCATCAGAAAAAGTAGTGAGTAGCTCTTGAGCCATCCAGGTTGCTCGCATCATCCAGCGACAAAGCTTACAGTATTCTATCGTTACGTTATGCATTATGTGTTGAAAATAATAGATTATAATAGTATAATGACATTTCCATTGAATTAAAGTCTCAATAGAGACTACTTAATATTAAGTATTTTCAGGGTCAAATTTTCATCCAAAGGGCAGGATGGCTAACATTACAGGATTATGCGACTTGGTGGACCACTTTTCTTGGCATTTATTCTCCTTTCCGGATCAATATTGGCACAGCAAAAAATAGATAGCCTGCTTGCAGTCAGCGATGATTCTGTTGGAATTGAATTGGCTCAAGAGGCTTATGAAAAAGCTCTTGCCCTAAGTATAGAAACCAAGGACTATTCCAGATCTGGTCTTGCGGAGAAGAAGTTGGGAGAGCTGTTTGATAAACACTCCCAAAAGGATAATGCCAGCACACATTTTTTTAAAGCTTTAGCATATTTTCAGCAGGTTGAAAATACTTTAGAAATAGGTAGGGTGTATCAGCAGATCAGTAATAACTACTATTTAAAGGGTAAAAATGATAGTGCGACTACCTACATTCTCAAATCTTTGGATATAGTTAAAAAGTACGGAACCAAGCTCGATATAATGAAGTCTTTAAATACTAAGGCCAATATTTATACATCGGTTCAGCAATATACAAAGGCAATAGAGTTCTATGAAGAGGCCTTAGCTGTAAGTCCGGAGGATGAGTTTCATGCTGTGATATTTGCAAATATGGCCATGAGTTATGCGTATTTGAGAGAATATGATCTGGCTTTGAAATGTGTTGACTTGGGACTACAAGCTTGTGTTGACTCAGATGATGAATCCACTAAATACTTATTGCTCAGTCGAAAAACAATGGTTTTTCAGCGGGCAGAACAGCTTGATAGCGCAGAGATGTATGGGTTAATTGTTTTGGCTTATTCAGAAGAAAATGATCCTAAAATTGACTTGATGGTTAATTACAACCAGATGGGATTGATATATGTGAAACAAGAAAAATATGCTCTAGCCCAACAATATTATGAGAAAAGTTTAAAAGTAGCTGAAGAGTTGAAGTTTGACAGGATTCACTACATCGTGGCAAATATCTCCTATGTTGCAAAAGGTAGAGGTGATTATGAAGATGCGTATAATTACTTGTACAGACATCTGGAGATGAGAGATAGCCTTGATCAGCTGGAGGAAGATGAGAATTTTAAAGACCTATTGGTCAAATATGAAGCTGCGGAGCGAGAACAGCAGATTATTAAATTGAAGAATGAGAAGCTGATTCAACAGGTTATTGTAATTATCGCCGTGGTGGTTCTGATTGCATTGCTAATACTTCTAATTGTTTATAGGCAAAAAATGAAAGCCACTAAATTAGTTGTGGAGCAGAGTAAAGAATTGAATAAGGTAAAAACTCGCGAACTAAAGCAAGAGAATGAATTAAAGCAGATCAAAGCACGCATAGAAGGTCAGGAAAAAGAACGACTTAGAATTGCTAAAGAATTGCATGATAGTATTGCTGGCAATCTGGCAGGTATCAAGCTTGGCTTATCTCGAATATCAGAAAACTATTCTGATGATCAGGCAATTGCTCAAATTAAGAGCAATATTGATCAGACGTATAACGAAGTAAGGTCAATATCAACTAATTTATCTCCACTTAAAACGTCAGATTTTACCTTTCTAGAAATGGTGAAAAGGTATGTAGAAGGTATGAGTCATCTTCATGGGTTTGAGTTAGTATTTGATGATAATACCACTTCAGATTTACTGAGCTTGACAGATGAACTAAAACTGGAGTTGTATCGTGTTTTTCAGGAGTTGATCAATAATATTGTTAAACACTCCAATGCGACGCTGGTTGAAATCTCCATAAATGAATTGGAAGATCAATTGAACGTCATCATTGAAGATGATGGTTGTGGGTTTGATGAATCTCAAATCACTGAAGGAATGGGTTTGAAAAATATAGCTTCAAGAGTAGCTATTTTAAAGGGTGAGTTTCATATAGATTCTAAACCAGGCAGGGGAACCATTACGAATATTGATATTCCATTCTTGGAAAACAACATGCGGTATGCTTAAAGAAAAGATAAGAATCGTGCTGGTGGATGATCATCCAATGTTTCTCAATGGGCTTAGTGCCTTATTGAAATCAGATCCGCTCATCGAAGTGGTGGCTACAGCAGGTGGTGGTGAAGAGGCTTTGAATATATTGGCCACTCATACGGTGGATGTACTAGTTACTGATATTAGCATGCCTGAGATGGATGGAATAAAGTTGAACTCTGTTGTGAAAGCCAAATACCCTAATGTTAAAACTCTCGTTCTGAGTACCCACAATGACCCTGAGCGTATCTCTAAACTTATTCAAAAAGATGTAGATGGGTATTTGCTGAAAAACGCCGAAAAGGAAGAGTTTGTGGTTGCACTGGCTGAGCTGCAAAATGGCAAAAAATACTTCTCACCAGAAGTCAAAGAAAAGTATGTAAACAGCCTTTTTGAGTCCAAACCAGAACCTCAAGTTAAGCTTAGCAGACGAGAAAAAGAAATACTGAAATACCTGGTGAAAGAACTAACTGCCAAAGAGATTGGTGAAGCCTTATTTATTTCTGCTCATACAGTGAATACGCACAAAAAAAACCTTATGGCCAAGTTAAATGCCAAGAATTCTGCAGGTTTAATCACCTATGCCATGAAGCATGGGTTGGTTGATTAACTGCTTGTTATTTAGCTGATTAAGCTAAAAACTCATTATAATTAGTGATATAAATAAACCCTCATTTTTTGTGATTTTTTTTAGATGGCAGGAGTCTAGCTTTGTGTAAAAATAAAGCCTAAACACCAGCTTACTATGAAAAACTTGCTTCTCGTTTTTGCCGTTTTGGTAATTGCCAGCACTGCTACGGCTAATGATTATTATTGGGTCGGAGGTTCTGGAGATTGGTCCGACTATGAAAATCACTGGGCTACATCTAGTGGTGGCTCTTCATTTCACTCTTCAGTTCCTACCTCATCAGATAATGTGTATTTCGATGAGCAATCATTCACTACAGAATCAAATATCCTTACCATAGATGTGGATGCGACCTGTTTTCATCTAGATTGGTCTGATGTTAATACTCTTGCTCTAGTGAGGGGGAATATGGACATTGATGTATACGCTGATTTAACACTCAATAAATCAACCGATTATTCTGGCTTTTATGGGAATTTTAGGTTAAGAAGTAACGTGACTACCAACATTGATACAGATGCAAATGCTACATTGCTATCAACCTCATCATCATATGGGGGTTTAAGCTTTTTCGGGTCTGGAGTATTCATCCTGTCTGATAGTGTCAACTCTGGAAATATTAATGTTTACAACAATGCGGAATTAGATATTAATGGTCAATACCTGGATATACATCGATTTTATTCATCGAGTTCTTTTGTTGGGCACGTTGATTTTACTGATTCTAAAGTAAATGTTAACTTTTTAGACTTATATTCTGAGGGCGAAACGGCATTTAATTTTGATAATTCCACTCTTAATATTGCCTCTAGGCTCATTCTAGGTAATGGTACTTATGAGTTTGCTGGGGTAACATTATCGGGAGCTCAAATGACGATGAATGCAGGAACCAGTGCATTGATTGATTTTGCGCATTTGACTCTGAATCAAAATTTACAACTATCCATTACACCTGGATCAATCTTGAAGATTACTGAAGTGACTGCCAATGGTACGCCTATTGAGCCAATCATCTTAAGAACTACCAGCCCTGGTCAAGTTGCTAGTTTGTCTTCCGAAACTGGAGTTCATGAGTTTGACTATGTCATTCTGGAGGATATCCAGGCAGTGGGTGGAGCAACCTTTAATGCTACAAACTCTGTGGCGAATGACTTGAGCACAGGTTGGAATGTTACTGCTCCTGAATCTTTGGATTATTACTGGGTAGGAGGTACCGGTAATTGGGATGAATATGAAACTCACTGGGCAACATCTAGTGGTGGATCTACCTTTTATTCTCGTCCTCCTTCACGCTATGATAACGTACACTTTGATGCAAATTCTACTAGTTCCATTGGCACTGCTTATGTGTATTTGACATATGATAATAAGACATGTCAAAATTTTGATGCATCGGAGATCACAGAGAATTTAAGTTTGAGTTATTCTCGATTTATGGAGCCTTTAAGTGTTTATGGGGATGTTAGCCTCTCCAGTCAGATGAATACGAGTAACCTTATGGGCTTTTTTAACATGATGTCAAATGAAAATACTACTATCACCACAGATAATTTGCATTGGAATGGGGTAAATGGAGGATTTAAATTCTATGGAGACGGACCATTTGATATAGTTGATTCATTGATTGTACCGAATGTTCTCTTTTATAATCAAAGTGAAGTCGACCTAAGCGATAAGTATATTAGCGGTAATTCGTTTGCTTTATACAGTGGGTATAATGGGACTTTGGATCTCTCCAACAGTACGATAGATGTTGCAATATTTGAAGACAGAATAGCTAGCTCAGTTGGGGTGTTTTATGACATGTCACTTGACGGAACATCCATTGCGGTGAGTCAAGTGTTTCTATCATACAATGCATTTCAGAATTATGGCAAAGTCACAATCAATCCAGGAGGAGTCTCTGAAATGCGGTTTAGCAATTATACTAATGATGAAATCTTATTTGATACTTTGATAATTCAGCCTGGTGCGATAGTTAGGGTGCCAGACGGGCTTAATTTGAAAACCAGTAGTCTTAAAGCAGAAGGGAATCGCAAAGATTTTATTACAATCAGCTCTGATGAAGAAGGAAAGCAGTTTAGCTTCGAAATTTCCGAAGGTACAATAGACGGAAAGTATCTTGATTTAAGAGATTGTGAAGGAAAAGGTGGGGCTACTTTCAATGCGAATTATTCGATTGATAATGGTAATAACACTAATTGGACTTTCTCAGATATTCCACCGTTGGATTATTATTGGGTTGGCAATTCGGGTAATTGGTCAGATGTAAATCATTGGGCTACCACTAGTGGGGGTGATGTTATTCATGCGACACCTCCTAGCAGAATTGATAGAGTGTACTTTGACCAGAATTCCTTTACTGAAGCAGAACAGCTAGTCACTCTGGACAGTGATGTTGAATTTGGTGGTTTGAGTTTAGATGAGGTTGCAAATTCTCCGGGTTTTCAAGCAGAAGCAGGTATTGAAGTAAATGTTCATGGACATTTCGTTCTGAACTCATCCGTTGACTTCAGCAATTTCAAAGCATCCATTTATACCAAGAGTGATCTGGACTCCACCAGTATTGATTTTGATGGCAATAGCTCATTTTACAATACAAATCTATACTTTGAAGGTTCTGGAAACTACTATCTCAATGGAGATATTAATTTTTACTCAGTTACTGTAAATGATGATGTGAATATTGATTTCAATGGGTATCAGGTTGATTTAGGCTTTTTTGCCATTCATGGATCGGCTAAAGGATCTGTAGATTTTTCCACTTCTGAAATATATACAAATTACTTCTCTAATGGAATCGATTTTTTTGACCAAAGCGAATTTGAATTGGATGCTGATAGTTCCTCTATTTACGTTCGCTCTTCATTTTCATGGTATTCTGATCAGTATAATTATGGAGATCTGACCTTAACAAACGATAACCCTCAGGTTTTTCTCAACAACTATTACTACACCGATTTGAATCTGGCAAAACTTAATATAGAGCCTGGGGCTACTGTAAGTCTTCCTGATGGTCATAAAATCATATGTGAGGAATTAACAGCTATAGGGAACAAAAATCAAATCATTAATATTCACTCAGAAGATGAAAGGTTTCAAGCGATCATAGTTACGGATTCTGCACTTCTCAAAGCAGAATACTTAAACCTAAAAAATATTAAGTCTGAGAGTGAAAAAATCCTATTGGCGAGGTATTCAGAAGATCTTGGAAATAATACAGGTTGGCAGTTTACTAAGCCTCTAGATGCAACTTATTACTGGGTAGGTGGTAGTGGTGACTGGAGTGATGTGAATCATTGGGCGACCTCAAGTGGTGGTTCTTCTCTTCACCGATATTTACCATCAAAATATGATCAGGTCATTTTTGATGAGAACTCCTTCAGTGAAGTAGATCCGCAAATCAATCTGGATACCACAGGAAACATGAAAAACCTGGATATGAGTGGGATTTCTATGCCTGTGGAGCTGATAATGGAAAGCCAAAAGAATTTGAATGTATATGGAGATTTAAGGTTATCATCAGATTTGACAATAAACGGTGTCTACAATCAAGTGAATCTAACAAGCTCAGATTCTGCATTTATAGAAATGAATGGGTTTGAAAATGGAAATTACCTTTCGTTCAATATTGATGGAGAAGGAGCATACACGCTTCAGAGTGACTTTGTAGGTTATTCTCTGAATTTTAGACGAGGGAGGTTTTATATGAATGGCCATGATATAAATCTCAATTATCTAAATCTATATAGGGATTTTGAAGGCGTGATTGACTTTTCCGGATCTAACTTGACGATTTCCTATCTCAATTTGGAAGAGATTAAAAGCTCTGAAATCAATATCATTGAGGATGAACTAACTGTATTTAATATCATTCGCTCTTTTTCCTTCCGAAGTGGTTATTCATTCAATCATCTAGTCCTTGGGGGCGAAGCTTCATTCAGATTCGGAGGGTCTTACGCCTCCAGCATTACTGTTAATAAGCTTGGACTAAAGGCAGGGACGAGTTATACTTTTCGACGTAGTACGACTAATATTGACGAAATCTGGCTTCAAGGAACTTCTGAATCAATTACCAATATTACGTCCTATTACGATGATCAACCATTTACTTTTATTAAGACTAATGGTGAGGTGTCTCTAGGTCAGGTATACCTGAAGGATTGTCATGCTTCTGGTGGAGCTACATTCAGCGCAGTTAATAGTACTGATGGAGGGAATAATACAGGTTGGAATTTTATTTCAGACGATACTGGGCCTTCTTTCATCAGTGGTTACCCTCAAATAACTGACTTAACTGGGAATTCCCTTATTGCTTCTGTTGCGTTAAACGAAATAGGCAAGGTAGGTTACGTTGTACAGGAAACAGGCATGAGTGCACCCACGGTTGAGCAAATTCTTGCAGGTAGAAATGGAAGTAATAACCTTGCCAATATTTCAGGGGAAATAGCCGTTCCTTCTTCTAATACTTCTACCCAATCCGTCATTGGTTCACTAATGCCGGTAACCAGTTACACGATCTATTTTGCTGCGGAAGATGTGGGAGGTACAGCTCAGACATCAGCTTCCAGCATAGCTTTCACAACTAGCAAGGCTAATCAGGTGCTTAGCTTGAATCCTTTTGGTACCAAACGATATGGAAGTTCAGAGTTTGAGATTACTGCAGTTTCTAATTCAGGACTAACAGTTAATGTGTCAAGTAATAATCCTGAAATATTGAGTATTTCTGGCAACACTGCATCAGTACATGGCGCAGGAGAAGTAGTCTTAACACTGAGTCAGGCGGGAAATGCAGCATATGAAGACGCAACCAAACAAGTGACAATAAATATACAGAAAGCCACCTTAAGTATCAGTGTTGCTGATGCAAATAAGGTGTATGGGCAGGAAAACCCTTCATTTACTTTCGACTACCAAGGTTTTATAGGTACAGATGACGAGAGCATTCTCGATGAAACTCCAGAAGCAACTACTTCAGCCAATGAATTGAGTGTTGCAGGAACATATAATATAAACATACAAGAACTGATGGATGAGAATTATGAAATTGTACCATTACCAGGTATTCTAACAATTGCCAAAAAATCACTGACAGTTAGTACAGGGAATTATCAACGAGCATATGGTGGTGAAAATCCATCTTTCATTCTTGAGTATAGTGGGTTTATAAATGGTGATAATGCAGAAGGTTTGGAGTCAGTTCCTGTCGTAATCCCGAATGCAACTCGAAGTAGTAGTGTTGGAGTATATGCAATCACTATTTCTGGAGGCGAGGATAGTAGATATGACTTTGAAGCTTCTCCTGGCCAATTAACCGTAACGAAAGCAGAATTAACACCAACACTCAGCTCACTGACCAAGGTATATGGTGAAGATAACCCTGTGCTGGAGTTCGGTTTTAGCGGATTTGTAAACGGAGAATCTAGAGATGTGTTGGATGTTTTACCAACTGCCACTATCAGTACGACCTCAGCAAGTAATGCCGGTTCTTATCCAGTAACAGTTACCTCTGGGGCTGATAACAATTACGAGTGGACACTGGATGATTATAGCTTCGAGATCACCAAAGCTTCATTATCATTGGTTATGGATGATTACACCAAAGTGTATGGTGCAGCAAACCCAGGATTCTCTTTTTCATATGATGGTTTTGTCAATGGAGATGATGAATCTGACTTAGATGAATTGCCTTCTGTAACATCAGAAGCATCTTCCAGTAGTGATGTTGGAACCTATGCTTTATTGGTGTCAGGAGGTAGTGATAACAATTACAATTATTCCATTTCAGCGGATGCAGACCTTACCATTACTAAAGCACCATTAAGTGTGAGTGTTGGTGACTACACTAAGGTTTATGGAGAATCAAATCCGGTTTTTGAAATAGAGTTTGATGGCTTTGTCAATGAAGACGATGAGAGTGATCTCAGCGATGAATTTGGAGTATCTACAACCGCGGGTCAGTTCTCATCAGTGGGCACATATGATTTGACTTTTACAGGATTGACTCAAACCAATTATGAAGTTGAATCGACGGACGGAAGTCTGGAAATCGTCAAAGCAACATTGAACTTAGAAGTTATAGATAGTCAAAGTGCTTATGGTGAGGATATTGTGATTGATTTCACCTATTCTGGATTTGTCGGAAATGATAATGCTGCAAATCTAGATGAAGAACCTGTACTCGGAGTGGAGAATGCCGCTGATCCAGGCACTTATGAGGTCGTTTTCACTGAAGAAGGTGAGGATAACAATTATACATTTTCATTACCAGATGATGTTAGCCATGAGATCACAAAGGCTACTTTGGTAGCGACTGTGTCAAATTCCTCCAAAACGTATGGAGAATCAAATCCAGAGTTCGAAATTTCATTCTCAGGGTTTGTATTGGATGAATCTGTTGAAGATTTATTAGAAATCCCAACAATAGAGACGCTTGCTGATGAGACCAGCCCTGTTGGAGTATATCCGTTGACATTGTCAGAGGTTTCAGATCCACATTATATCGTTGAATTAATAGATGGAGAGTTTACAATCACCAAAGCATTGCTGAGTGTCATAGTGAACGATACATGGAAATACGCTGGAGAAGTAAGCCCAGAGTTGACATACGAAATTTCTGGTTTTGTGAATAACGAAAATGTAGATGTCATAACGCAATTGCCACTGATAACTACCGAGGTAACGATAGAATCAGCTCCTGGTGAATATGTGATTTCTGCTTCTAATGCTATGGCAACAAACTATGATTTTGACTATATCTCTGGAGTGTTTTATGTACTTAGCGAAGCTCAGCAAGTTATTTTGTTTCCATTAGTTGCCGATAAAAGGTATGGTGATGAAGCGTTCGAATTAAATGCCACAGCTAGTTCTGGTTTGGCTGTAGTTATGGAAAGCTCTGATGAATCCATTCTTTCTGTTAGTGAAGGTATCGCCACGATTCATGGCGTTGGTGAAGTGACAATCACTGTAAGTCAGTCTGGAGATGATGAGTTTGATCCATCAGCGTCAGTTTCCAGATCATTCGTCATTAACAAGGCTGAATTGAATGTGATAGCCGATGATCAGCAAATTACATACGGTGATGAGTTGCCAGAATTGACACTTACTTATCAGGGGTTTGTTTACTCTGAAAATGTTGAAAGTTTTATAGTTGCTCCAGTTGGAATGTTGTCCTCAGATACCATCTCTGAAGCAGGTGAATATGAAATTCTAATTAGCGAAGCATCTTCAGATAACTATGACATTAGCTATGAGTTGGGAACATTGAGCATTCTCAAGGCGTCACAAGTTATTTCTGTAGACTCCATAGAGAATAAGTTGATTACTGATGAGCCTTTTGAAATCACTGCAAGTGTTTCGTCAGACTTGTTATTGAGTTATCAGATATCAGGACCAGCCACAATTCAGGATGAGTTAATTACGCTCAATGGAGAGGAAGGACTAGTTGAAATCACTATTTCACAGTCGGGAAACAAGAATTTTGAGGCTGCTGAAAATGTTACTGTACAGTTCTTTGTGGATGATCCTACTTCCAATTTCGCTCCTGAGCTGGAAACTATAAATCCACTGTTAGTGACCGTTGGGGAGATTGTTTCATTCAATGTGATCGGTTCTGATGAGGATATTCATGATCAATTGCATTACACTCTGGATCAAATTTCTGTGGACAAGGGCATGGAAATTGGCGAATTGTCTGGTGCGTTCTTATGGAGGCCTGAATTGCAAGATGTCGGATCGCATACTTTGGTGGTCTCTGTGTCAGATACCAAAGAAACGGTGTCCATCACATTGGAGATAGAAGTTGTGAGTAATACGCTTAGCGCTGATGCGGACGGTATGTCAGTGGTGCTTTACCCTACAGAAATTGAAAATGATCTGACACTTTCGATTACGGATTCTCAAACGGGACAGGTTTCAGTTCAAATTCTCAACTTATTTGGACAGGTAATTCAGCAAGAGATTTATCAAAAAGATTTGTTGTCCAAGGAGGTTCTTATTGAGGTCAATCCTGACTTGACTTCCGGTGTGTATATCGCTTTGGTTCGCTTTGGAAATCGCACTCATACTCAAAGAATTATCAAGAAATAAAGACTCATATCTGGGGTTGACAGGAGTTATGGGTTGGTAACTCCTGTTCAAAGGCATCAAGCGATTGATGCCTTTTTTCATTATTTGATAGCCTAATTAATCAGTATCTTTTCGGGAAACTTACATCAATGCATTGGACAGAAGACAAACTGGCTATCCTTTCCGGGTTCATCATCTTATTAATTGGGTCTATTCCATTTTTGATCCTTCCCTTGGCGGATGTGTACATTCTGGAATTAATTGATCCTCTAAAGGCCATGTCTGTAAAACTTGACAAATGGCAGTACAATCCTTTGGATTCGTTTCATTTAAAGTGGTTCGGACTTTTTCTGTTGTTTACATTTTTATCCATTCTGCTTTCGTATGGAATAAAGAAGCAGGGAGGTCAATTTGGCTCATTTATCAAAGGTTTTGCCGTAGTGTTTTTAATAGCGGTTCTGGCCAATCTTTTAGGAAGTCAAACAGAGTTTAAAACGGCTGGATTGGGTTATACACTATGGGCTATTGTCCTTGGAATGGTCGTAAGCAATGTTTGGGGTATCCCAGAATGGTTGAAAGCGGGATTAAAACATGAATTTTTTATCAAAACCGGTCTTGTGCTATTGGGAGCTGAGGTGTTGTTTGGAAAAGTATTAGCCATTGGTTTGCCTGGGTTGTTTGTTGCCTGGGTTGTTACCCCAATTGTTTTAATAACCACTTTTTGGTTTGGGCAACGCATCTTGAAGATTGGATCAAAAAGTCTCAACATTACCATAAGTGCAGATATGTCGGTTTGTGGAGTTTCCGCAGCTATTGCCACAGCTGCCGCTTCCAAAGCTAAAAAGGAAGAGCTTACCACAGCTATTGGATTATCCATGGTATTTACATCAGTTATGATGGTTGCATTGCCGGCTTTGATCAAGGCGTTGGAAATGCCAGAAGTGTTGGGAGGCGCTTGGATCGGGGGAACGGTGGACGCGACTGGAGCTGTGGTTGCTGCCGGAGCATTTCTGGGAGATACTGCCCTTAATGTAGCAGCAACTATTAAGATGATTCAGAACATTTTAATAGGAGTGATAGCCTTTGGAGTGGCTGTTTATTGGGCTACGAAAGTTGAAAAGAAGGAAGGTCAAAAAGTGTCCAAATTGGAAATATGGAACAGGTTTCCAAAGTTCATTCTTGGTTTTATTGGAGCTTCCATTTTATTTTCTATTCTTCAGCAGGTACTTTCATCAGAAGACTCTGTGAGCATGATTGAAAAGGGAGTGTTTAGTTTCTCCAAATCAATGCGCGGATGGTTATTCGCTCTATCCTTTGTGAGTATTGGGCTTTCTACCAATTTCAAAGAACTAAAGTCACATTTCCATGGAGGTAAGCCTTTGATACTTTATGTCTGCGGACAATTATTGAATCTTGGTTTGACGTTATTGATGGCATGGATCATGTTTTATCAAGTATTTCCTGAAATCACCGAATCCTTATGAAGAAACTTTTCAAAGTGATAGGTTTTGTTGGAATGGTTATGCTTTTACAAGTGATGATTAATCAGTTGAATAAAAGTGCGTTTAAATCACAGAAACAAATCATTGAAAGTAAGGATATTGATCCCGCGGTGTTTTTTTATACAGAAAGTGAACAGGCACTAAAAGCTGAAAAAGTGATCAGAAAGCGTATTACTACTCGATCTGAATTTTTTGAGTAGTGACTTTTCCTCCTTGGTCAATTTTCAAGAGATAGGTTCCTCGTTTTATGTGAGAGATATCAACACTAGATGATTCAAACTCTTTTATGGATTGTCCAGCCAAATTCATAATCGTACCTGTAAAAGAGCTTTTGATGCCGGAAATGTGGAGTAGGTTAGATGTTGGGTTCGGGAAAATAATAATCTTCTGATCGTTTGTGCTCAATACCACTTCTTCCCCTTCGGTCCAAAAGTGCTTTTGATACAAATGGTCTAGTCCTGCTGAAAGATATACCAGCGGAGCATTCCAGTTGATGGTTATTTCATTTGTGGAATAGCTGCACCAGTCGTCCAGATAGCATTTGGCAGGAATCGAAGAAGGGTAGGCACTGGATCCACAGTCATCATTCGTGTTGTGTGGATTAGGGCCTCCAGCTAAAAAACCTGGAACAGGATCTGCAATCGCGTCAGCTTCTGATTGTCGATGGTGAATATTCATTGGAGTTTTATCACCAAATCCGGTTACATAACTATATCCAGTTGCGTTTCTTCCGATTAAATAATCAAGCGCTGAATTGGCGGCATCAAAATAGTCTCTGTCTAGCGTCAATGTGAAGGCTTTTAATAGAAGCATGCCCTGATTGGCAGGAACGGCATTACTGCCCCAGTAAAAATCACTGTTTGGAATGAGGTATGGTGATGTTGTACGCCCATTAAGAATACCGGATGAAAGATTGATGAGTTTGTTTTTTAGAGCTGTAGTGTCAAGTTGTTCAGCTACTTCTTTGCGGTTAGTCACAAGCGAGAGTAATCCTAAAGTTTCAACGTTAGGCCATCCTGGCCATCCGAAACTTATGCTGAGGTCTATAGCTGAAAAATAGGTGGATTCACCAGTAGAAATGGCTAGTTCACATGCAGCCCAAAAAAACTCATCCTGAAAATTATTATCTCCATATCCTCCAGTATTAACTGCTGGATATCCGCTTTCAGCAGCGGGATTTGTATAGGCTATATTTGGATGTTCCATGGCCCAAGTCCAGGCTAGTTGTGATTGTTCCAACCATTGTGTTGACTTCTCTGGAAGTATGTCTTTGTAGGTTCTGGATGCCATGGCCATTACAGCGGCAAAATCCAATGTAGCCGCGGTGCCTTTAGCTACTACATAGCGAGTAGCAGTGGCTTGATTAGGCATTACCGCCCCTTGAAAATTCGCATGAGTAGTTTTGTTGTATACTCCTCCATCTTCATCTTGCATGGTCGCCATCCAGTCCAGATTCCAGAGAATTTCATCCAATATATCAGGGATCTCATTATTTGATTCGGGAATGTTCAGGTTCAAAGAGTTGTAGAATTCTGGATAATCTTCATAGGCTGCCAAGAGTGTATAGGTGCTGATACCTGAGTTTACGATGTACTTGTTATAATCTCCAGCGTCATACCATCCTTTGGGTGTAGATATCACCGTTCCTGCTGGTCTTGTGGCTGTAGCGGCAGAAGGCAGCACGATCACCTGATCGTCTGCATGGCCTGCAGCTCTTTGGAATTCTCCTGCATAAGTTTCTTCCAGGGCAGTAGAGGCTCTATTGAAATAATAGGCCTTGATGGAGCCAGAAGCCAATGATCTGATGGACTCATCTGAAATTCTGAATGTATGAGATGTTTCTCCAGTTGGGAGTCTTAGTTGATAGCTTCCACGAATTTGCAATGCTGAAAAGTCTGCGATTTTCACATTTTCTTGTGATTGATTCCAATACTTAGCATCTAATAAGGTGCCTTCGTATACTACAGAACTATTCTGAATGATTTCGAAGGAAGCGGCATCAGAGTCTATAACAGCCGCTAATTTTTCGCCATTTGGGAAAAAACCTAATTGGTTAATTCGTATGCTTTCTTGAGCAGTTGCAAAGAATGATAAAAGGATGGCTGTAATACTGATCAGGGTTTTCATCACATTTAGAGTTAAGCTTAATTTAAATCTAAGGTGAATCACAGAGTTTTGAACCATCAGGTAGGTATGCAAAGACATAATATACCTCAAGCATTGACATTGAATGGCGGGTTCAATTGCTGGCTGTTCCCAGTTTTAGCCTAATAATAACTTTAAATTAAATTTTTTTCAATGCTCACGCGAATGAGCTGGGCAGTATTGCTTACAGATAGCTTCTCCATGATGTTTCTTCGATGTGCATCTACTGTTCGAGTACTCAAATTCAGATCGTAAGCAATTTCCTTGTTTGTAACGCCTTCAGCTAAAAGTTTCAAAATTTGTAGTTCTCTTCGAGTTAACTGGTAAGCTGTTGTGATAGATTGTGAGCTTTTTTTCTGATGTTGATTGCCCAGTATATTCATGACAAGTTGCGAGTAAAATGTTTCGTGCTGAGCTACTTTTCGGACTGCAGAAATGATAAGTGCTTCATTAGATCCTTTGAAAATATATCCCAAAGCGCCATTTTGATAAGCACTTATAACATTGTCCTCGTCATAGGAAGCAGAAATAATTAATACCGAGGTTGGTAGGCCTTCATTGATGATGTTTTGAGCTATCTCGATTCCACTCAGTTCTGGCATGAACAGGTCGGCAATGAGTACTTTGGGCTTCCATTTCCGCACCAGGGCGAGAGCGTCAGAACCATTTCCAGCTTCATCAATTACACGGAAATCCTCTACTTCGCTGAGTAGTTTAATCAGCCCATAACGGATCAGTCCATGATCATCTGCAATAACTATATCTATTTTTTCTTGCATTTACGTTGTTTGTAAATGATTGATAATCAGTTATTTAAATTTATGAAAAAACTTACATCAAACAAGGTGTTAATAATGTCGCCTATACCTAATAATACAATAACCTAATTTCTCGATTTAGGCAAATGACCTATCAAAATAGGCTCTTTTTGCTATTGTAGCGGCATAGTGAGAATTCTAATTTTGATTTAGTGTTCGTACCATAAGGTAAAACACTAATCATCAAAAATCAACTACGCTTTAAATGAGTACAGAAACCACTATCAAGCCATCTAAGAATGGCAAGGCAGAACACGCGCCTTCAATTCAAGAATTGAACGACAGGATCCGTTTGCTGCAACTGAAAAATGAGGAGTTGGAAAAGGAGCAACGAACGCATCAGCAAACACTGGAACAGGCGGTAGATAGCATCATCATTATCGATTCTGATAAGAAGATCACTTTTTATAATGAAGCAGCTGAGCAAATGTTTGGGTATACCCGATCTGAGGTTGTTGGACGAGAGGTGCATACCATTATTCCTTCAATGCATGGATTTTTTCAAGATTCATTCTCTGAAAATGGTAACGGTATAGTCGCTAATAAACCAATAAGAGTTGTCCATGAATTAGAAATGACCAGAAAGAGTGGTTCCAGGTTTTGGGGTCATTTGTCCTTGAGCAAAGTAGTTGATGATCGTGGTGAGGTGCAATATACTGCCTTCATTAAAGATATCACTCGCGAGCGTGCTTCTAGGGCTGAAGCTGAGGGTCTACTGACGGCAATGAATGCTAACTCCGCTTTGGTAGAGTATGATTTGGATGGTAATGTCAAAGCAGCAAACAAGACTTTTCTTGAGTCTATGGGGTATTCCCTGGATGAAATTATAGGTAAGAATGATCGTATCTTCATTAGACCGCAAGAGAGTACGCAACATGCGAATCTTTGGAGTGTTCTACGGAGCGGAGATGCTACAATGGATGAATTTAGGCGATTGACCAAAGATGGAGATGATGTATGGTTTATAGGTACTTATACTCCTGTGAAGGATACTTCAGGAGAGATTATCAAAGTAATCTGTTTGTTCAACGACATCACTGAGCAAAAGATGAAACTGAACGATTACATTGGTCAAATAGAGGCAATTAATAAGTCCAGTGCGGTCATAGAGTTCAATATGGACGGCACGATTATCAAAGCGAATGACAATTTTCTTGGCACTGTTGGGTATCGTTCCGATGAAGTGGAGGGAATGCATCATAGAATATTCTGTGATCCTATTTATGCCAAGTCAACAGAATATAAGAAGTTTTGGGAGCAATTGAATGAAGCGCAGTATGTCACAGGTGAGTTTGAAAGAACGACTAAATCAGGTGATAAAATTTGGCTTCAGGCTGCATACAATCCTATTTTGGATATTGACGGTAAACCTTATAAAGTGGTCAAATTCGCCACAGATGTGACTGCTCAAAAACGAGCCATGAAAGAGCTGAATAGAGTGGTGAACATTGTAATGGAAGATGGTGATCTCAATGTTAGAGCCAACTTTCAGGATGCTACAGGTATTGAGCTGGAACTACTTCAATCAATCAATAATCTTCTTGAAGGCATAGCTATTCCTGTTTTAGAAGTAAGCAAGGTGATTTCAAATCTTGCAGATGGGGATTTGACCACAGAAGTATCAGTAGAATGTCAGGGTGACATTAAGAAAATGGCTGATAGTCTTTCTGTTGCAATGAGTAATTTGAACGAGTTAATGAGTGATATCGAGAATAACAGCAATCTGATTGCAGCCAATTCTGACCAAATGCTCATTAAAAGTGATCAGATGCAGGGAACTACATCACAAGTAGCTACCGCTATTGGGCAAATGGCCGAAGGGGTTCATGATCAGGCATCACAAATTGATGAATCTTATAGACTTATTGAGCTCGTAAGAAATTCAGCAGAAAATGTCGGCACTCAAGCTGAGAGTATTAATAATGCCGCGTCCAAAGGTCAGGAGAACGCCAAGAAAGGTCTGGATACAGTTAGAAAGGTAGTTGAGAGTATGACCCAGATTCAAGGTTCTGCTGGGGTTACCTCGGAATCAATCGCCGTGTTGACCAAACGCTCTGAGGAGATCGCCAAAACATTGAATGTAATTACGGACATTGCCTGGCAGACCAACTTGTTGGCACTGAATGCTGCTATTGAAGCCGCGAGAGCTGGAGATGCAGGTAGAGGCTTTGCCGTGGTAGCAGAGGAAATCAGAAAGTTGGCAGAAGATTCCAGAACATCTGCGGGAGATATTGAAAGTGTGATCAAAGCAGTGGCTCAAGATATTTCTCAAGCGGGTAAAGCTATCAGTGAGATGAGTGATAGTGTGAAGACTGGAAATCAGGCAACAAAAGAAGCGGAATCAGTCTTCGTAGAAATTGACAATTCTGTGGTAGAAACTCTGGATTTCTCAAAAGAGGTACTCAAAGCCACCGAAATACAAAAGTCAAGCATTGACGAGACAGTGAGTAACATTGAAAAGATCGTTGTGGTAGCAGAACAAACATCTTCCGGAACAGAAGAGATAGCTACATCAGCTAAGGATTTGAGTAATGGCATGATGGAATTCAATTCATCTAGTAAAGGTCTAGCTGATATCGCAAATGATCTACGAGCAGGGGTTTCCAAGTTTAGATTGAAAACTAAATAATTCAGTTCATGGAAGCGAAAATGCAGGAAATGCTCGAAGAGAAAGAGCGTGTTGTAGAAGATACGGGTGAGAAGATCCAATTGATTGTGTTTAATCTCGCAGCGGAAGAATATGCAGTCCCTATTGAGCAGGTTAAGGAAATTGTTCCTACGCCAAAGATTTCTCCCGTGCCTCAAACTCCAGAGTACGTGGTGGGCATTGCCAATATTCGAGGGCAGGTTTTGTCGGTAATTAACCTCGAAAAGAAATTTGGTTTTCATCAAGAAACTCACGTTTTAACATCAGATAAACGAAACTCTAGTTTTGTTCTGGTTATAGAGCATGAGGATACAAGTATCGGTGTTGTGGTCAATCAAGTACCCACAACCTTCGCTGTGCCAGTTTCCAAGATTGATAGTTCGGATCAGATGATGCAGCATTCATCAATGGATGCAAGTGTGATAAAGGGAGTAGCTAATACTCAAGGTAGGTTGATCATTTTGATTGATATTCTTAGAATGTTAGAGCTTGGGGAGATTAAGACAAATCGAGATAGTTGAAAATGGCTGGTAAGTTAAAAGTGTTAATTGCTGAAGACTCTGGATTAATGCAGTTGCTTATTCAAAAAATATTGCGTTCTGATGAGGGCATCGAGGTGGTTGGCAAAGTAGCCAATGGCAAGGATGCTTATGAGTTTACTCTCAAAAACCAGCCTGATGTGGTTATCATGGATATTCAAATGCCCGAATACGATGGTCTCTATGGAGTGCGTGAAATTATGGCGCATTGTCCCACGCCAATTGTGGTGTTGAGTGCACTAGGGTACACCAACATCAATCCGATCATGGAGTCACTCAAGTTAGGAGCTTTCGATTATCTGAATAAACCTATTGGTGATATCAAGTTAAAAGTTATTGATTCTGAAATCATCCGTAAGGTGAAGCTTGCTGCGAAGGTAGGAGTACGGAAGAGCTTCGATATTCCAGAAAGACCGAGAGTCAAAACGTTCTTTGGTAAAAGTAACTATGAACTACTGATTATTGGTTCTTCTACGGGAGGGCCAACTGCAGTTGAGAAGTTGCTTTCGCGGTTACCAATGAATTTGCCATTAGCTGTATTGGTTGTTCAGCATATGCCGCCCAATTTCATCTATTCGTTTACACAAAGACTAGATTCCATGTTGCCTCATTCGGTGAAGGTAGGTTATGCAGGCACCGTGATTAAGCCAGGAGAAATCTATGTGGCTATGGGAGATCGGAATACTACATTGGTGAAGAATGAAGAAGGAGAAATAGTGATTGAAGAATCAGCGAAAAATTTTCCGGAGTACAATAATCCATCAATAAACTCTATGATGTATGCTGCAGCTGAGTTGTATGAGGGAAAAGCCATCGGGGTTATTTTAACAGGTATGGGCAGAGATGGAGCTAAAGGTCTGAAGGAGATTCGCAATCATGGTGGGTACGCAATTGCTCAGGATAAAGAAACCTCCGTTGTTTTTGGTATGCCTAAAGTAGCTATCGATAATGGAAGTGTCCATGAAGTGATTCCCATAGATACAATGGGTGAATATATTGTTGGCTTATTATCCAGGATTTGATGGAACTGAAACTGACACCTCAGGAAGAACAAGAAATTCTAGAAACGTTCATTGCGGAATCTTCTGACAAACATGAGCAGTTGGATACTTTTTTAACTGCTTTGGAAGCTGAGCCATCGAGCAAGTCAATTTTACATGACTTGAATCGTGTATTGCACACGCTAAAAGGTAATGCGATGAGCATGGGCTTTTCAGCCATCGGTGAGTTGTGTCATCTTATGGAGGAGATTTTCTCTTACTATAAAAAGGGAGTATTAGAACTTAATAAAGATGTTTTTGATGCTTTATTTAAATCCAGCGATAAGCTAGGCGAGTTAATTAGAGGCATCAATGAAGATAAAAGGATAACCCACAAAGGCATTAAGACACGGTTAGAGGTCTTAATTCGTGATGCTAAAGGTGAGGAGTTGGTAGTTGAGCATACTGAGCCTACCGATATTCAAATTACTCCGGAAGTAATCGCTCAAGACTGTGAGTATGTTCCTACTGATGAAGAGTTAGTAAGTCAGGAAAATGAAGAAAGTCAAGAGCCTCAAGAGCAAATAGTACAACCGCTTCCAGAGGAACCAAAAAAGGAAAAGGCTTCGTTTTTTGTTGATCTTGTAAGACGACTTTCGAGATATATTAAAGGATTATTTGGGCTGAAAAAAGATCACAACATAGAGGAGGAGCGCGGACACTCCTTTTTATCTAAGAAAGAAGAACGTCCAAGCCTTACTGTGGATAATGAGGCTTCATTTTATGCCTTATTTGAGGAGAATTCTGATGAAAATGCACCTCCGGAACAATCTGTAGAAGAAGCCATTTCTGACCCTGAAAATGTACTTATTGAGGAAGAGATTGTTGTTGAAAATGATATTGAGTCTACTGATCTTTTGGATAAGTTGTATGACAAGGTAGAGGTTTCAGATACTGTGCAGGTTCCTATTCGCAAGCTAGATGCCCTGATGAACCAAATGGGGCAATTGATTATCGAACGTGATCGTTTGGCATCAAAAGAAGATAGTCGAGCACACAAGGCGGAATTGGCTAGTTTGCATAGAATCACTTCTGATCTTCAGTACAGTGTTATGAATGTTCGCCTGGTACAGGTAGGAACTTTATTCAATAAATTTCATCGGGTCGTAAGAGACGTAGCAGAGGTAGAGAAGAAGATGGTTACGCTACAGATCAAAGGTTCGGATGTAGAAATCGATCGCACCGTATTAAAAACGATCAGTGATTCGTTAATTCACCTGGTTAGAAATGCCATCGGACATGGACTAGAAACCGCTGATGTTCGTAAAGAATTAAACAAACCTGTAACAGGAGTGGTCACTTTAAATGCTTACAGTGATAAAGATCATGTGATCATTGAAGTTACTGATGATGGAGCCGGGGTGGATCCTGAAGCAATACGAGAAAAACTGATCAGTAAAGGCATTGTGTCATCCCAGCAAGCCAAGTCAATGAGTGATGATGAGTTAATCATGCATATTTTTCATACTGGATTCTCTAGTGCCAATCAGGTAAGTGAAATTTCTGGTAGAGGTGTAGGCATGGATGTGGTGAAAAAGTCAGTGGAGACAATAGGCGGCCAGGTCAATGTTCAAACCAAAGTAGGGTTTGGCACTACTATCCGATTGAAATTACCAGCGTCATTAGTTGTAAAAGGAGTGCTGATGTTTACTATGCAAAGTCAGGAATATGCAGTGCCTTTGGCGTATACAGCGTCAGTAATTTCATTGACTAAAAAGGACATTCGCAAAGCTGGGTTAGGTCTGATGGCCACATTCCTGAATAAGCCTATTTCTATTGTGTTTTTAAGTGACTTGTTGCGCATGGACGATTTTTCTGAAATATATGACCATGGCAATCTCCACCGTTCATTTGATGAGAAGTCAAATTCCGAAAAGTTTGAAGTTGTGGTAGTGTCCAATTCGGGAAGAGAGTTTGGAGTGGTTGTGGATAAGTTGCTTCAGCAAAAAGAAGTGATTGAAAAACCGCTACCCTATCCACTTGAAGGTAATGTCTTATTGAGCGGAACAACAATTCTCGGTACAGGAAATATCTGCATGATATTAGATGCTGTGGCAATTACAGAAATGTTGTACTCCACCAAGTTTAAAGTGTATGAATCTCAAAAAGCATCCTAGTTTATGATGAGTGAAGAGTTAATCAATGCGAGAGCCATTTTAGAAGGGAGCATCATACGGTCAGCGCAGTGTTTTTCAGAGATGATCAATAGTCGCGTGCATATAGAAGATTTATCCATTGTTTTTGACTCAACTATGCTGAACCTCTCTAGTCAGAATCAAGGCGAAGGTTCTGTGTTATTGAAAACAGAAATAGTAGGTGCTATTGGGGGCATCAATTATGCCATTTATGGAAAAGAGGAGGTCAAATTACTTTGTGGGCAAGTGCTGGATGGTAATTTGGAAAAGACTCAATACTATGAGTTCATGATTGGTTTTCTAAAAGAGGTGGAGAATGTTCTGGCTGCTGCTATGGTTACCGAGATTGCCAACCATTTGGACGAGCCAATATTCGGAGATGTGCCAAAAATTGAGGCAGTCAGTGCAGATGGAGTCATGGAAATCATTGAAAGAGAGACAGGAACATTGAATCCAAATACGGTGATTTCTTGTGGGTTTAGTATTCCTTCTGTCAATATCTCTCCTAAAATTTTGTGGTTTTTCAATGATTCGCTGGTTGATGCAATAGTCAAAAAGAAAACTAAAAAAGTGGCCTGATGGGAAGTTTAGCCATTAGCGAGGAGGAAGTGAAGTCATTGATGACCGCAATGAAAAAGCGGTATGATCTGGATTTTACAAACTATGAGACAAGTTCGCTCTGTAGAGGAGTAACACGACTGATGGCGAAGCATAAGATTTCTGCACCATTAGACTTGTGGTCGAGAGTATTGAATGATGATGATTTCTTTCTCAATAGCATTGATGACCTTATGATCAACCTGACAGAATTGTTTCGGAATCCTGAAGCTTGGGTGGGTGTTCGTAAAAGTATACTCGAAAACCTAAAGTATAAGCAAAACTTGAAAGTGTGGCATGCAGGATGCTCTACAGGAGAAGAGGTTTATACCATGGCGATGATATTGGATGATTGTGGACTACTCGATAGGAGTGATATTTTGGCTACAGACCTAAGTAAGAAAGCTCTAGCACAAGCACAGAGTGGAGAGTATTCAATTCAATTAATGAATAAGTATGCAAAGTCCTTCAAGAAGTTCTTTCCGAAGAGGATTTTAGAGGATTTTTTTGATTTAGACACTGATATAGCGACCATCAAACCTAGATATAAGAGGAATGTCACATATCAGCAGCACAACCTGGTGAGTTGTGACATGACAGACAAATTCGACATTATTTTTTGCCGGAATGTACTGATCTATTTTGACGGGGTGTTAAAACAACGAATTATCAATTTTTTGGAAAGTTGTTTGACTGAAGACGGGTATTTAGTTCTTGGCTTTTACGATACCATCCCTCAGCGAGTTTTAGAGGTGTTTGATGTGAAGGATCAAAGCTCTAGAATCTATAAAAAGAAGGTTAAAGAAATAATTAAAGCAATATGAAAAAGTCTGCGCTTATCATCGATGACTCGGCCTACGCGCGTAAGGTCATTGGTATGGCTCTAAATAAAGCAGGATATGAGGATATCGTTTTCGCGGAAACAGGCGAAGAGGCGATTGATGCAGCTATTCGATTAAACCCTGATTTTATCACCTTGGATAATGTATTGCCCGACATGCTTGGTCTGGATATTTTGAAAGTAATCAAAGAAGAGGAGTTAAAGGCAGATGTTCTGATTATCAGCGCTATAGGCCAGCAGAGTGCTGTAGAAGATGGCTTGAAATTAGGGGCATTTAAATACATCGTTAAACCATTTACCCTGGATGATGTGATGGCGGCTCTTACTGAGCTGGCAACCAAAAAAGTACAACTATCTATTCAATCATAACTAAATATTAAGCAAATGGAAGTATTAATCGTAGAAGACTCGGTATACATGAGAGCAGTCATACGCACTGTAGTTACCAAATATGGTATGACCGTAGTGGGAGAAGCTAAAAACGGTGTTGAAGCTATTGATATGGCGTTGGAGCTTAATCCAGATTTAATAACCGTGGACAATGTGCTGCCAGATATGTTGGGGCTGGACATCTTGAAATCATTACAAGAAGAAAATCTTAAGGCAAAAAAGATAATGATAAGTGCTGTTGGAGATAAAATTACTCAATCAAAAGCTGCTAAGCTTGGAGCACTAGCCTATATCGTTAAGCCTTTTGAACCCAAGCAATTAACCATGATATTGGACGAGATATTCAGTCACTCTTTGCGCAAATATGCCTAAACTGAAAAGTTAGAAAAGCTATTCTTGAAGATCTAGTAACGCTGTTCTATGCGGATAGCATATTGAAAAAATGGTGTGCTTTTCAGTAATGGTTTTTACTGTTTCAGGATTCTTTTGACGATTTGAGAATTGTTGCCATTAAAGGTGAGCACAAATGTGCCGTGCTTGTCTTGCAGGCTGGAATTAATTATTTCTTCTGCTTCTTTGCCAATTCTATTGGTTTCTCTGCGGATTACTTTTCCTTCAATGTCACTCAGAGTAAAGCTTCTATAACCACTACCTAAAATTTTTATGGGACCAGTTGTTGGGTTTGGATATACTTCTAGATTGGATTGGGTTGAATTCTTGGTTAAAACGATTGGCCCAAAGACTTCAGAGTTGCCATCAAAATCTACCTGTGTTATTTGATAATAACTATCCTCCTGAAAAGAGAAATCTGTAATGGAATAGGAAGTGGTTTCATCTGTCGTGCCTTTTCCTGCAACGATACCAATTGTTTCCCAGGTGTCACCAGTCGTCATTTTTTGCACATCGAAAAAGTTATTGTCCCATTCTTTGGAGGTGGTCCAGGACAAGCAAGCATTTTGATTGTCTTCCTTCGCATTAAATTCAAGCATGACCACAGGTAATGGAGTACAGCCGTCACCACAACAACCTGTTTCACAGTCTGCTGCGGTTCCATCTGCGATGGTCACGGTTCCTCCGTTGTAGTTAAAAGTTCCTGATTCTAATGTGCCTGTATCTGATACATTGGTTGTGCCTGTATTATTGTTATTATATTCACCAGCAACCTGCAAATGGCCATCCACATCAGTATCACCCGGTCCAAGAGGTAAGAAAAGGAAGCCATCACCTCCGTTGTTATAATTTCCACCCACAATGAAAGAGCCATTCGGGCCAACATATACATGAGCAGTTGCAAGTAAAGAGCCAACATTGACATCATTCGTGACCATCACAACGCCAAAAATGTCCACATCATCATAGATATTAAAATCACCATCTATATAGAGAGTGTCGCCCTCGGGGATAATTAAGGTAGATACACCAATACTTAGGTCGCCTTGATTGATGTCTACTGAGTAGTTGCATCGGCCATCGATAGTACGAGATGAATTTCTGAATTGAGTTGTGCTAGGACACGTCTGTCCAAAAAGTGGCATAGCGCTAACAATTGTTAACACTATAAAAAGACCAAAGGCATTCATTGCGATGATTGTATAGTTTCAAAAAAACTGCTAAAGTGATAGTATAAAAATAGCGATCACACAATCATTATGCTTGAGTAGAAAACCTAATAACAGCTTATAGGTGAGTTGCTTATCGTGTTAGGTGTTTGACCAAGACGGTATGAATAAAAAATCACTTTTATCTTATTAATTTTTTATTAGACGTTCTGTTAATCTTCCCTTGGAACCATAGAATGTAATGATGAAAAGTCCTTTTTTGTTGTCCAATACTTCGTTGATAATTTTCTGAGCATCTTTTCCCATTCTATTGGACTCTTCGCAGATTATACTCCCTTTGGAATCATGAATGGAAAAGCCGGTATAGCCTTTTCCGTTCACCTGTACCTTTCCGTAAGTTGGGTTTGGATAAATAGTAATCACCGGAATGCCAGTATCCGCTGCGGTAATAGATAATGGGCCGAAAATTTCTGTGGTGCCGTCAAAGTCAACCTGTATAATCCGGTAATAGGAGTCTTCTGTAAACGAATGATCATAGAAAGTATATGAATTTTGTAGTTCTGTTGTCCCATTTCCTGTTACCCATCCGATCGCTTTGAATTCAGAGTCAGAAAAAGACATTTTTTGTACTTCAAAGTAGTCATTGTCTAGTTCTTCGGTAGTTGTCCAGCTAAGCAATGCACCAAATTCATCGGATGAAACTTTAAATTCTAACAAAGTAACAGGCAACGTAGTGCAGTCACCACAACAACCATTTGTGGCACAATCTGTGTCTCCTGATGCTACATTTACATCACCTCCTACATTTGTAAAACTTCCTGTTTGAAGTGATCCAGATTCTCCTACATTCACGGTGCCATTTGCCAAGTTTGTGAAATCTCCATCTACTATCATGGTGCCGTCTACAGAGGAGGTACCAGAAAAAACCAGTCCTCCATTATAGTAATCACCCTGAACGTGTACATAACCTCCATCTGCTATATAAACACTGGCGCCCAGGTTTACAAGCATGGTTCCGGTTACGATCATGGTCCCGTAAACATTGATTATATCGGCCACTTCAAAGTTGTCATTTATGTTCAGGGTGGCTCCTGCTTCAATTGTTAATGTTTGAATTCCAAGGTTAAATCCTTGAGTGACTAATCCTCCATTAGAATAACTACATGACCCTGTAGCTGAAGTGATCGTGGCATTACTGTCTAGATCCCCAGGACATTGGGCATAGGAGGATGAAACAAGAAGACATAATGAGAGTGCTGTAAAAATTACTTTAATAGAAGGCATACTGGCGATGATTGATTATTCAAAACCATCTACAGTTGGGCGGGACTATAAAACTAGGTAAATACTGATGTTTAGAAAATAAGTAAATTACCTATTTGACTCATTGTCATTGATTTATTGTAGGGTGAAAGACTAGAATAGTCTTCCCATTTGCTCTGGAGGGATCTTACCAAGATGCTGATAAGCTCTTTCGGTTGCCTGTCTTCCTCTGGTGGTACGTTTGATGTAGCCTTCCATAATAAGGAAAGGTTCATAGACTTCCTCAATCGTTTCTGCTTCTTCCCCACAAGCTGTTGCAATAGTCGACAAACCTACAGGCCCACCTTTAAACTTTTCAATAATCGTTGCCAGGATTCTGTTATCCATTTCATCTAAGCCATGATCATCCACATCAAGTGCATTCAATGCCATTTTAGCAATATCTAAAGTAATGGCTCCATCGCCTTTGATTTGGGCAAAGTCCCTTGTACGTCTTAATAAATTGTTACAGATACGTGGGGTCCCACGACTTCTTCTGGCAATCTCATAAGCAGCTTCCTGATCTATTGGCGTTCCTAAAATATCAGAAGACCTTCCCACGATAGACGTAAGAAGTTTTGCATCATAGTACTCTAATCTCGAATTAATTCCGAATCGTGCTCGAAGTGGAGATGTCAATAACCCAGATCGCGTCGTTGCCCCAATTAAAGTAAACGGCTCCAAACCAATTTGAACAGATCGAGCGTTCGGCCCACTATCCAGCATGATGTCAATTCGGTAATCCTCCATTGCGGAGTATAAGTACTCTTCCACCACAGGATTGAGACGATGGATCTCATCGATGAATAAGACATCATGTGGTTCAAGGTTAGTAAGCAAGCCTGCAAGTTCACTGGCCTTATCTAGCACTGGTCCGGAAGTTACTTTGATTCCTGTGCCAAGCTCGTTGGCTATGATGTGAGAGAGAGTTGTTTTACCAAGTCCGGGAGGTCCATGGAGTAATACGTGATCAAGAGGCTCTTCTCGAAGCTTAGCAGCCTCTACAAAAACCTTCAAGTTTTCTACTACTTTGTCCTGACCAGCAAAGTCTCCAAAAGAGAGCGGTCTTAGAGCTTTTTCAAACTCTTTTTCTGAAGAATTCATGTCTTCGGAATCGCCTCTTAGGTAGTCTTCTCTCATAGATTGTTTTTGAATAGCGACAAAGATAATAGTAATGGAGCTTAGTAGTAAGCTATGGATTAATATTGCATAAATTATCTGGAGATGAACAGGAAAATGATTTTTCGAGGGATCGTCCTCATTGTGGTGATTGGAGCAGCATATCGATTGTTTACAAGTCAACCAGAGTACACGCTGACACATGTGACTGGCTTGACAATGGGAACCATCCAGTACAATGTGAAATATCTTGGTGAGGATGTGCCCAATTACAAGGCAGAGTTTGATTCCATTCTGGTTGCATTCAACCAATCACTTTCCACCTACATTCCTTCTTCAGAAATTTCTACATTGAATCAAACGGGGATATTATCAAGCCCTTCCAAGATGTTCATGGATGTGCTGGACAAAAGCAAGGTCATCTATGAAACTACTGACGGTGCTTTTGACCCGACGGTCGGCCCATTAGTTTCCGCCTGGGGGTTCGGTGCTGACAAAAAGCCAACCATTCCTGATAGTGCTTCAGTGGATTCCCTAATGTTGAATATTGGGTTTTCTAAAATCAGGTTGGATCAACCTATTCGTATGGATTCTGCGATGTATTTGGACTTCAGTGCCATTGCCAAAGGCTATGCGGTTGATTTACTTGCAGAGTATTTGGAAGGCAAAGGATTTACCAATTATATGGTAGAAATAGGAGGAGAAGTTCGTGCCCAGGGTTCTAATGAGCAAGGTGAGGTTTGGAAAATAGGAATTGAAGATCCTATGGTGGCAATAGACGAACGAAAACTATTAGCCATTGTTCAGTTGAAAGATTTGAGTATGGCTACTTCTGGTAACTATAGAAGTTATTATAAATTGGGTGATCGAACTATTGCACATACTATTGATCCGAGAACAGGATATAATACCAATCATAGATTGCTAAGTGCTTCTGTTTTCGCAAAGGACTGTATGACTGCAGATGCATATGCAACGGCCTTTATGGTGCTTGGTGTGGAAGGGGCTAAACAAGTAATGGAAAGTTCAAGCCTGGAAGGGTTTCTGATTTACCAGACGGAAAATGGCGATTTGCAAAGTTTTGTTTCAGCGGGAATTAGACCGTTGATGGAAATGAATAAATTGGAAGGAAATTGAATTATTTGCCACTAAATTGCATTTACTCTCAGAAGCACTAGTAATAGTGTTGTGACCTAAACCTATTTTTTCGAGATCATTTCATGCTTTTAATCATATTGGTACTATTTGGGTCTGCTATAATTGGTGGATTGGCAGAGCGTTTTATTGCTTTCAAATCTGGAGGGATTAAGCATTCTCTCATTTTCGCGGGCTCATTTTTATTTTCCATCACCATAATTCATATTCTTCCTGAGATCTTCAGTTTGGGTGACAACCCAATGAAGTTGGGTTTATTCATATTGCTGGGTTTCTTTTTCCAGCAGCTATTGGAGTACTTCACTTCTGGTGTGGAGCATGGACATGCACATGTGCATGATCATATTTCTGGTGTTAGCCGGTTTGGGCTGGTAATTGCTTTGATGATTCATTCCTTTTTAGAGGGAGCATTATTAACGCATGATTCCCCTTTTCATGAGCAGCACGAGTCATATTCTTTGCTTATCGGGATCGTTTTGCATAAAGTACCAGCTGCATTTGCATTGACAACTACCCTCAAAGGAGGAGGAAAGTTCACGACCCAAGTTTGGGTAATACTATTGCTTTTTGCGGTTTCTTCTCCAATTGGATTGTTGCTAAGTCAACATTTAATCGTGTTGTCATCAGATCATATGCTCACATTGTTTGCATTTGTTTCAGGTGGGTTTCTTCATATTTCAACTACCATTTTCGTGGAGTCCAGTCCAAACCATCGTTTCGCCATTAGGAAATTTTTGGTCAGCCTTTTAGGTGCAGCTATTGCTATTGCCACCGAGCTCTTCATTTAAGAATGTTCTGTCAATTACGTTAGTTATAATAACATGTTGGGGATGTATTTTGGTTGACAAACTTATCTTTTGTGTATATTTTGCTAATTTGATATATTTATGCTAATTAAGTATATCTTCAGAAGATGCAAGACCCAAAGTGCCCCAAATGCGAGTCAGAAAATTATTCCAAAGCCGGTGTAATTAAGAATAGGCAACGATTTAAGTGTAAAAACTGTGGCTATTTTTTTACTGTTTCAAAGTTAGGTAAGGAGATCGACAGCTATTATGTTATCAAAGCATTGCAGCTGCATATAGAAGGAGTAAGTTATCGGGAGATCGAGCGCATTCTTGGAGTTAGTCATGTTTCCGTAATGAATTGGGTAAAAAAATATGGTGTTAAGGCTCCCAGGAATTATCAATACAGACCTACCTATAAAGTTGTTACACACAGCGAATTGCTGGATTATTTGTCAGATCCCAAGCGTATGAAAGAGTCAGGTATGATGCTCACCGAACTTGGTGATAAATACATGATGATCAAGTGGGAGCGATTTAAGGATTAGTATACTCTTAGCAGAAGAATACATCGTTTTACGAATTGTATTGTAAAATTTTCAAATTGGAGTACTTCGAAGTGCTAAAAATTGATAAAAACACAATGCAGTACCCAAAATTCTAAAATGATGAAAAAACTCGTTCTTTGGGTTGCCTTTGCGCTGTTGGTAATTACAGTTAAGGCACAAAAAGACCCTGATTCAACCTACCCCGTGTCCAAGTATGAGCCTTTAACGCTCAAAATATCTGATGATGGTTCAAAGTACATCAGATTCATCTTGTGGCATCAGCAGTGGTTACAGACGAACAATCTGGCCAATGAGAACACAAATCTTCAGCTAAATTCAATGGTTAGAAGATCCAGATTACTGGCATTTGCACAAGTATCTCCACGTTTTTTAGTACTCACCCATTTTGGGCTTAATAATCTTACAGCTGATAATCTTTCATCGCTTGGAAACAATGGTGATGGTGCGCAGATATTCCTTCATGGTGCATGGACTGAGTTTAAGCTCTCAAATAACAATACTATTTTCTTGGGCGGAGGATTGCATTATTGGAAAGGGCTAACTCGACTATCTAATCAAAGCACTCTGAATTTTATGACCATGGATAACCCAAGGCCATTTGTGCATTGGCATTCTTTGGGTATCACGGATCAGTTTGCAAGGCATATTGGATTTTATGTAAAAGGTCAGGTTGGTAAGTTTGACTATCGTTTAGCATTCAATAATCCTCTAAACCCCGCAAATGCACTAGGAGCGGGCGTGGATTTCGGAGGTCAAAGTGATTTAACCTATACTGGCTCAGCGACTTCAGATGCTAACGGCGATGAAGTGGGCAATGCGGTGATTGAAGGATACTTCAGGTATCAGGTTTTTGACACGGAGTCCACCAAGCTTCCTTATCAGGTTGGTACTTATATGGGAGCTAAAAAGGTGTTAGGGATTGGGCTTGGTTTCTTTGCTCATCCTAATGGGATGTATAATGCTACTACAGCTGAGCATACTGGAATCTTCCATGCAGCAGCAGATGTTTTTCTAGACATGCCTGTAGGTGATGGAAATGGCATCAACGCCTATGCTTCATTCATCAATTTCAATTATGGTGATAACTACATGTCTCGATGGGCAGGTACGGGAACCAACTTGTATAGCCACTTTGGCTACTACTTGGGGTCAGCTAAAATCATGCCTTATGTTGCTTATCAGACAGGATCATATGATGCGTTTGATGATAGCTTAAATGCCTTTGATTTGGGAGTGAACTACTATGTGTTAGGTCATAATGCTAAAGTAACTCTCGAATATCATGCAGTAATGAACAATCCTCTGGAAGGAGGAGTGGATGCTAATGGCGACCCAATTGGCGTGCAACAATTAAGATTACAACTTCACATTTTCTTATAGAAATAAATAATCTGAACTATGGATAAAAGTCAACGAAAACTGTATTGGCAGCGAAACCTCAAGTATCTCATGATACTTCTAGTAATCTGGTTTGCGGTGTCTTATGGAGCAGGAATCATGTTTGCAGATGCGCTTAACAGCATTAGGCTTGGTGGTTTCAAACTAGGTTTCTGGTTTGCACAGCAAGGTTCCATTTATGCATTCGTGATACTCATCTTCGTGTATGTGCGACTGATGAATAAGCTCGATAAAGAATTTGATGTAGACGAAAAATAGCAACTCAAAAAAGAATTTAATCATGGATGTACAAACCTGGACATTTATACTAGTAGGGGGAACATTTGCACTCTACATTGGAATTGCGATCTGGTCGAGGGCTGGATCAACAAAAGAATTTTATGTGGCAGGTGGTGGAGTGCCACCGCTGGCTAATGGAATGGCAACAGCTGCCGACTGGATGTCTGCTGCCTCGTTTATTTCCATGGCAGGTCTCATTTCATTTATGGGTTATGATGGGGCTGTCTATCTCATGGGGTGGACGGGAGGATACGTGCTCTTGGCACTGTTGCTTGCTCCATACCTGAGAAAATTTGGAAAGTTCACTGTTCCTGATTTTATAGGTGATAGATATTACTCCAATACTGCGAGAACCGTTGCGGTTCTTTGCGCGATCATCGTTTCATTCACTTATGTGGCAGGTCAGATGAGGGGTGTAGGTGTGGTATTTAGTAGATTCCTTGAAGTAGACATTAATGTTGGTGTTTATATTGGGATGGCGCTGGTGTTCTTCTATGCTGTATTAGGTGGTATGAAAGGTATTACCTATACCCAAGTAGCACAATACTGTGTGTTGATTTTCGCTTTCATGGTTCCTGCTTTCTTTATCTCCTTCCAATTAACAGGGAATTTCATTCCTCAGTTGGGTTTTGGAAGTGAAATGAGTGATGGTACATATCTTTTGGATAAGTTAGATCAACTGCACAAAGAACTTGGCTTTGCTGAGTATACTAGCGGATCTAAGTCTAAATTGGATGTATTTGCAATCACACTTGCTTTGATGGTGGGTACTGCAGGGCTTCCTCACGTAATCGTAAGATTCTTCACGGTTCCTAAAGTAAAAGATGCTAGAATCTCTGCCGGATATGCGTTGATCTTGATCGCTATTCTTTATACGACTGCTCCAGCAATTGGTGCATTTGCCAGAACTAACCTGATCACTACAGTTTCTGATAAGGAATACTCTGCCATGCCAGAGTGGTTCAGTAATTGGGAGAAAACAGGTCTGATCACTTATGAGGATAAGAATAAGGACGGAATCATTCAGTATGTTGGTGATAAAGAAGCTAATGAATTGACTATCGATAGAGATATCATGGTGTTGGCCAATCCAGAAATCGCTCAGTTGCCGAATTGGGTAATTGCTTTGGTTGCAGCTGGTGGTCTTGCAGCGGCATTGTCAACAGCAGCAGGGTTGCTTTTGGTGATCTCTACCAGTGTTGCTCATGATTTGATTAAGAAACAAATCAAGCCAGACATTTCAGAGAAGCAAGAGTTGCTTTGGGCACGAATCGGAGCAGCAGTGGCTGTTGTAGTTGCAGGATATTTTGGTATCAATCCTCCGGGATTTGTAGCAGCCGTGGTTGCCTTAGCCTTTGGGCTTGCAGCTGCATCTTTCTTCCCGGCCATTATCCTTGGAATATTCGATAAGCGAATGAACAAGCAAGGAGCTATTAGTGGCATGGTTGTGGGCATCACATTGATGTTGTTTTACATGATCAAGTACAAGCTTGGTGGCTTTGGCGGAGGTACTGCTGAAGACTGGTGGTTTGGAATTTCCCCAGAGGGCTTCGGTACCATTGCGATGTTGGTAAATGTAGTGGTGAGTGTAGTGGTCTCCAGGATGACTCCTGAAACACCTGAGGATGTACAGGAAATGGTGGAAAGTATTCGTTACCCACGCGGTGCAGGTGAAGCGCACTCTCACTAGTTAAAAATCCATGAAGGGATTCCTTGAATCTGCTAACCTAAAGGGCTAACTTATGAGGATGAAATCAAAGTTAGGGATGGGTTTAATTGCTGTCTTCGGTTTGTTAGTAATGTTGTTAAACCAACCTTTTCTCAGCATACCTCAGGGGCAGGTTTCTGGAATTCCTTCTATACTTATTTATCTGCTGACCATATGGTTGATGGTCATCGGAACTATGGTTTGGTTATCAAAACGTGCAGGTGATCAATGAACTACTGGTTGATCATATCGATTTCAATTGTTTATTTAGGGCTACTTTCACTGGTAGCCTATTTTGCCGATAAACGGGCAAAGACTGGGAAAGCCATTCAGGGGAACCCATATGTCTACGCACTATCTCTTGCTGTTTACTGTACGGCCTGGACCTATTATGGTAGTGTGGGAAAAGCTGCTTCTGATGGGTTGTCTTTCTTAGCCACCTATATTGGACCTGTGCTTGGTATGCCGCTATGGCTATTTCTGATTATCAGAATTGTAAAAATTTCTAATGCGCTAAGAATTAATACGCTGGCTGATTTTATCGCTACCCGATTTGGTAAAAGCACCACTTTAAGTATTCTAGTGACTATCATGTGTATATTAGGGGTTGTACCCTATGTCTCTATTCAGCTAAAAGCCATTGATAGTTCAATTAAAGTGCTTTCACCAGATGCTGACCAATTACTGCTTTTTGATTCCGCTTTACTGGTTGTTATTTTATTAATAGCGTTTATTCTGGTATTCACTTTTAGAACTGTCGATAGTACTAAAAAACATCATGGATTAGTATCGGCTATCGCTTTGGAGTCAGTGGTCAAGCTTGTTGCTTTTCTTTTGGTTGGTGGGTTTATTACATACGGTATGTTTGATGGTTTTGGAGATATTTTCAATAGAATCTCTTCTGAAAACCTGACTAAATATAGTACTCTGGAAGATTCCAGTTTCCCGGTATTGTTGTTTTTATCTTTTTCGGCGGTCTTTTTTTTGCCTCGACAGTTTCATGTAACCATTGCCGAAAATACCTCACCTGAAAATATAAAAACTGCCATCTGGCTGTTCCCTTCTTATTTATTGGCTATCAATTTATTTGTCATCCCAGTGGCAATTGGAGGAGAGTATTTGCTTTCAGGAAATGTTGATCCGGATATGTATTTGATAGAGCTACCATTGCTGGCAGGCAATCAGGTTCTGGCAATGATAACCTACATTGGAGGGTTTTCTGCTGCCACCGGCATGATTATCGTTTCAACCATAGCCATTAGCATGATGGCGAGTAATAATCTCGTGATTCCACTGATCATCAAAGGCTACAATCCCAGTAAAATCAATGAGCGGAAAGCTCTTTTAATTCGAAGGATTTCAGTGGTGGTAGTATTGCTTGGATCGTATTTGTATTTTGAGTTTGTCTCCAATGAGTTTCCAATTGTTGCTATTGGATTAATTTCATTTGCGGCAGTAGCTCAGTTTACGCCAGTCGTATTGGCGTCATTGTTTTGGAAAGAAGTCACACGGCAAGGAGCAATTTTCTCTTTACTGGCTGGTTTCGCTATATGGTTTTATACGTTGGTGGTTCCCGGAATGGTAAAAGTAGGTCTTTTGCCATTGGAATTGGTTAGTTCTGGACCGTTTGGAGTAGAATGGTTAAACCCTACCTCACTTTTTGGAATTCAACTTTCAGATCCGATAGTACATGGAACGTTTTGGTCCTTATTTTTCAATATCGGGTTCTTGATTTTGGGAACATTATTTTACGATCAATCGGGTAAAGAGCGAAACTTTGCTGACTTCTATACGGAGTATTACAAGTACCACGATCAGAGCAATCGCCTGGTGTGGAAAGGAACCATGATTCAGCGAGACTTGAAACGAGTGATGGAAAATATACTTGGTAAAGGCATCGCCACACTAGAAATCAATTCTTTCAAGAAAGCAACAGGAATATCATTAGATGAAAATGATGAGGTTAATCCGCAGTTTGTAACTCATGCCGAAAAATTATTGACAGGTGCAATTGGGGCGTCTTCAGCCCGAATGTTGATCGCTTCTATTTCTAAGGAAGAAGATATCGAGCTATCTGATGTAGTAGCGCTGTTGCGCGAGAAAAAGGAAATAAGTAAGCTCAATGAACTGCTCAGCAGTAAGTCCAGTGAATTGAAGAAGAAAGCAGATGAATTGGCAACAGCAAATTCGAGGTTGCAAAATCTCGATGTAGAAAAGGATGATTTCATCTCTACAGTGACACATGAGATGAGAACCCCTCTTACTTCCATTCGTGCGATGACAGAAATCATTCATGACAATCCTGATCTAACTGATGAGGAGAGGAAGCGTTTTCTGGCAACTGTAGTAGATGAAACGGATCGCATGACTCGTCTAATTAATCAAGTATTGGACTTGGAGAAGTTAGAGTCCGGTCAACTTGATCTCAACCTGGAGAAGTTGGATCTCTGTGAATTAGCCAGGGAAGTGATTGACTCATTTGAAGGACAGCTAAAGTCGAGAGATCTAAATATTGAGTTGAAATGCGGAGCCACTTATTTTATCAACGGAGATTATGATCGGTTGACTCAGGTTCTTAATAACTTGATCTCAAACGCTATTAAATATTCTTCAGATAATTCTACTATTGAGGTGCTCATTGAAGGAGAGCAGGAGGTCATGATTTCTGTTAAGGATCATGGTAAGGGAATAGAGTCAGAGAATATTGATCGTATTTTTGATAAATTTTTTCAGGCAAGGGATCAAACACGCAAAAAACCAAAAGGTACAGGTCTAGGATTGTCCATAACCAAGCGAATTGTGAACATGCATGAAGGTGAAATCTCGGTGAGGAGTGTAGTGGATAGTGGTTCCACTTTCATTTTTACTTTGCCAAGATTTAAGGAAGAATTGGAAATAATAAATGAATAGAGATTAATGTCAAGCAAGGTGTTGATAGTAGATGATGAGCCGAATATTTTGATGTCATTAGAGTTTTTGCTCAAAAAGAGTGGCTATCAGGTATTTATCGCCAGAGATGGAAGAGAAGCTCTTGGTATAATAGATGAAGAGGTGCCAGACATTATACTTCTGGATGTCATGATGCCGGAGGTAGATGGGTATGAAGTTTGTCAAAAAGTTAAGAACAATGCTCAGACATCTCATGTCAAGATTATTTTCTTAAGTGCTAAAACAAAGAAAGAAGATATCGATAAAGGTTATGAAATGGGGGCTGATCTATATATCACTAAGCCATTTAGTACAAGATATTTGATTTCTCAAGTTGATACGTTTAGAAACAAATAGGAGTAAAAAGAACAATAAACTCGATAATGCTGAGAGAAGTTTAGAAGTGTAATTGAATTAAGATTTAATAGATTTTTATTGTAAATAACCCATAATTATGAGTCATAAAATACAAACCTTAAGCGGTTATATTCATGAGTACCAAAAGAGTGTTTTGCAGCCAGAAGTTTTCTGGAGCCAAATAGCGGATTCATTCCACTGGAAGAAGCGTTGGGACAAGGTTCTGGATTGGAATTTTGATGGTCCGGATGTGAAATGGTTTGTAAATGGTAAAATGAATATTACCGAAAATATTCTCGATCGCCACCTATTCATTATGGGAGATAGGCCGGCGATTATTTGGGAGCCTAATGAGCCGGGAGATGATACTGTCACGCTTACTTATCGAGAGCTTTATGAAAAAGTATGTGAGTTTTCCAATGCCATGAAAGCTCAAGGTATTAAGAAAGGTGATCGTGTGATTATCTATATGCCGATGGTGCCGGAAGCAGCAGTTGCTATGCTAGCATGTGCTCGAATTGGAGCGGTACACTCCATCGTATTTGCAGGTTTTTCCTCTAGTTCTTTGGCTGATAGAATCAATGATTGTGATGCTAAAATGGTCTTGACTTCTGATGGTAATTTCCGTGGTGCAAAGAGTATAGATGTAAAAGGAGTTGTAGATGAGGCCCTGGAAAGTTGCAGTACAGTGGAAAAAGTAATAGTGGTAGAGCGTACCAAAACGGATGTGACCATGGTGGAAGGTAGAGATATCTGGTGGCATGACGCCATACAAGGCCAGTCCAGAGAATGTCCTGCTGAAGAAATGGATTCAGAAGATATGCTGTTCATTCTCTATACTTCTGGTTCTACTGGTAAACCAAAAGGAGTGGTACATACCTGTGGTGGATACATGATCTATACTTACTACTCTTTCTTAAATGTGTTTCAATACAATTCAGGAGATGTGTACTGGTGTACCGCCGATGTGGGTTGGATTACTGGTCATTCTTATATTGTATATGGCCCGCTTTTAGCCGGAGCCACAACGGTCATGTTTGAGGGTGTCCCTACCTACCCACATGCTGGGAGGTTCTGGGAAATTGTAGATAAATATAAAGTCAATCAATTCTATACGGCACCAACAGCCATTAGGGCCTTGCAGGCTTATGGTTTAGAGCCGATTGAGCCTTATGACCTTACATCACTGAAGGTGATCGGCTCGGTAGGTGAGCCTATCAACGAAGAAGCTTGGCACTGGTATCATGATCACATCGGGAAAGGAAACTGTCCTTTAGTGGATACCTGGTGGCAAACAGAGACCGGAGGAATAATGATTTCTTCTCTTGCAGGAGTAGTTCCTAATAAGCCAGCTCACGCCGGTATGCCATTGCCAGGGGTACAGCCAGTGATTGTGGATGCAGATGGTAATGAACTGAAGGGTAATAATGTGCAGGGTAATCTTTGCATTAAGTTCCCTTGGCCATCAATGCTGAGAACAACTTATGGGGATCATGAGCGATGCAAACAAACATATTTCTCTACCTACAAGGGAATGTATTTCACTGGTGATGGAGCGAAGCGTGATCATGACGGCTACCTCCGAATTTTAGGAAGAGTAGATGATGTAATCAACGTTTCTGGCCATAGAATGGGAACTGCAGAGGTTGAAAACGCTATCAACGAACACCCAAAAGTTGTAGAGTCTGCAGTAGTTGGATATCCACATGAAGTGAAAGGTCAAGGTATCTACGCGTATGTCATTTGTGATATGGAAGGTAGAACGGAAGAGAACTTAAAAAATGAGATTCGTGAGACGGTTAGTAAAATCATCGGCCCAATTGCGAAACCAGATAAAGTGCAGATAGTGCCAGGCTTACCAAAAACGCGTTCTGGTAAAATCATGCGTCGTATCTTGAGAAAAGTAGCTTCCGGTGAAGCAGATCAACTTGGAGATACTTCTACGTTGCTTAACCCTGAAGTGGTTGAGGCAATTATAGCTGGAGCTGAAGTTTAAACTATAATTCAAATGCGGGGCAGGCCCCGCATTTTTTATATGTCCAATCTAATAACCGATCGAGTTGCCTATTTTTTGAAGGATCACGCTCCTTTTAGCTTCATTCCTAATGAGGAACTGCAGAAAGTGGTGAGTTCTTTTAAGGTGAAATATTATCAAAAAGGTCAGCTGCTGTTTGAGCAAGGTCAGTTAAACTCAGGTTTTGCTTTTGTATTGCGAAAGGGCAATGTGCTTTTGTTGCAGCGCTCAGAAACTGAATCGACATTAGTAGATCAGTGTGAGCCTGGTGATGTTTTTGGTGTTCGTTCTATTCTGTCTGGAAACAACTATGTGATGAGTGCTGAAGCGGCGGAGGATAGCCTGGTTTATTTGATTCCCAAGGAGCAATTCGATGAGCTGTTGAATACCTATCAACGATTTGCTTTGTTTTTTGCTTCTGGTTATGCGGCAGGCCAAGCCTTGGCCAGGACAAAATCCTCGAATTCTAGTCTGTCTCTGACGATTCCTGAAGAGAATAAACTGTCATTTTCAAAAGAAGTACTGACTTGTAAGCCAGAAACGACCATTCAGGAAGCTGCTAAATTAATGGCAGCTAAAAATGTTGGGTCAGTAGTAGTTGTTGATAAAAAAGACGGGCTGCTCGGGATTATTACGGATCGAGATCTTCGAGTAAAGGTGATTGCTCAGGGCTTGGATTTTAGTTTATCGGTAGATCAAATCATGTCTTCACCTGTGATTTCATTACCTGATACATCAACGGTAACGGAAGTGCAGATGAAAATGATTGATGCTTCTGTGCATCATGTCATATTAACCAAAGGTACAACTACTCAGCTTGCGGGAATCGTATCTGATCACGATGTGTTAATCTCACAGCTAAACCACCCATCGGCTATTATCAAAGCTTTAAAGCATTCAGATAGTCCTGAAGAGTGGAAGGAGTTGCGTCAAAAAGCAGAAGAAATGCTTCGATTGTTTATTGAGCAGGATGTATCTATGGAGTTACTGGCTCGTCTTATTTCCAAAATAAATGACGTAATCATTCAAAAAGCAATCGATTTACATGTAGAAGAATTGGGGCTGGAAGGTGTTGAGTTTGCATGGATTAGTCTGGGTAGTGAGGGAAGAGAAGAGCAAATGCTCAGGACGGATCAAGATAATGCCATTGTATATGCTGATTCCAATATAAATGAAGCGAAGAAGGCGAAACTTCATGAGTTGGCAGAGCGGGTCAACAGCACGCTCGAGATGTGTGGATTTGAAAAGTGTCCTGCTGAGATCATGGCTCGGAATCCAAAATGGTGTCAGTCATTGGATCAGTGGAAATCCTATTTTGATGATTGGGTGATAAATCCTGATCCAAAGTTCGTCATGCATTGCACCATATTTTTCGACTTTAGATTGGTCGGTGGATCTAAAAGGCTAGTTGAAGATCTTCAACAATATTTGTTTGGCTTGTTGAAATCGAACGGAAATTTTATTGGTCATCTGGCTAAAAACGCCACTCAGAACCCACCACCTTTGAGTTTCTTCAAGAATCTGATAGTGGAGCGATCTGGAGAGCATGAGGACCGATTTGATATCAAGCGCCGAGCGATGATGCCACTAGTAGATGCTGCAAGGGTTTTGGCTTTGGAGCATCGATTGACAGATAAAAACACCATCGAACGATACAAGCAGTTAATTGTGTTGGAACCAAATCATCAAGAGCTGATGGAGGAGGCCCATCAGGCGTATGGATTGTTAATGAAATACCGAACACGTGAAGGATTGGCCAAAAATAATTCTGGTAGATATGTAGAAATTAGCAAGCTGAATAAGCTTGAAAAGCAGATTCTGAAAAATGCATTTCAGCCGATTAAGGAGCTTCAGGAATTATTGGAAGTGAGGTTTAAACTAGTGTATTTCAATTGAGTTGGTTTCGAAGAGCAGTTTCCCCTTCTTTTATAAAGGAGTACAATCACCTTGATTTCAATGTCTGGAATAAGCAATCATTGCAAGCTAGTGAGTTTGTGATTATTGACGCTGAAACAACTGGCCTAGGCAAGAAAGATCAGATTATCACCATTGGTGCAATGGTGATGAAAGGTTATGAAATTGATCTACGCATTTTGTTAGATCAAACCTATTCACATGAAAAGGGTACTGATGCTGCAGAGATTCATGGTGAACTGCCTCAAGTCAGTAAGAAAGAAAAAAAAGTATTAATTGAGGAGCTGCTGGATTTTGTAGGAAATCGAGTCATTGTTGGGCATCACATATCTTTTGATGTCTCTAAGGTCAATCAGCTGATTTCGAGTGTTTATAAAGGGTTTAAATTGAAAAACCAGGTAATCGATACCGCTCAATTATTGTATCGATTCAACAGAGATCGCTATGACAATCAGGTAGGAGGTAAGAGTAATCTGCAATTGGATATAGCCTGTCAGGATTATGGGATTCCTATAGAAAATCGTCATACTGCGCTTGGGGATGCGTATATGACTGCTCAACTGTTAATGCACCTCTTGTCCTTAGCCACAGAGAAAAGAATTTCTACACTTTCAGAATTGTTTTAGGGATAACCAACGATCTTGCTGTCCAATGGGTCTATTAGGTATGAAAAAACTAGTCTTTGTCTTTTTTGTTGGTTTGGTCATCTCTTCCTGTGATTTGGGAGAAGATTGTAGTGTGGTTTGTGTGCCGGGAGCTCCCGAGTTTGTACTTCAGATTACCCCAGGCGAAGAGCTAGATAGTTCTTTTTTACAGTATGAAGATTGGGCGATTTTCGATCCGAGTGAAGAAGTGAAAGTTCGATTAAATGAAGATCCTGGTTTTCAGGCTAATGGCGCTCTATTCATGGATGTGCTGTTAAATGATAGTTCTATACTGGTGTATGGAGGAGGAGTTACGTGGAATCATCGGTCAAATGAAGAAACTTATATGGTCATTGATTACGGCAATGAAGTGAAGGATACTTTTGATATATCTCTAGAGATTATCAGCAGCGAATGCTGTTCTGCTTATAATGTGTCGGGGCTTGCAATTGATGGTGAGAGTTTAGAAAGGGATAGTGTTAGATCCTTTTACCAGTATGTGTTAAAGGAGTAATCTAAAATTCGCTGACTTTAGAAATTGGGCCGTTCCCTAGAGTGAAATAGTTATCTGCTAAAAAGTAATTGTGTTCCTTTTGAGAAGAGGATAGTTTCATCTCCCAAAAACACAATTATGAAACAAAACAACACATTTTCTATTGCCATCATATTGATATGTTCAGTATGGTTGGCTTACTCATGTTCACAGGATGGTTCTGAGAGTATCACGGAGCCTATGATAGCTCTGGAGTCTAACGATGATCTTCAAAATGACCCGTTAAACTTAATGATTGCCGAATATTTGGGGCACGACCCAGAGCAAAGTGTTACACTTCTAGAGGAAGTAGAGCCATGGCTCAATGAAAGCATTACATTGGAGGACTCTACTGCTGCAGCTGTACTGCCGACAATTTTAGGAGCTAAGGCGGTTGGTTTTTACACTTATGAGGAGTTAACCGATGGTTGGAAACAATATTTATTAGTTGCTAATCACGCAGGTTATTTGTCTGTTTTAGAAGGAAATCTTTTAGAGTTAGACGGAGTGGAGTATGAAATCGATCTGCAGAAGGGAAAGAAGAAGCCTAAAAAGCCTAAGCATCCGAAGCCTGAAAAAGAAGATTTTGGTTCTAGGAAGGGGTGTAATGTCTTTGAGTGTACTAAAAATAATAACTTTTGTATAAGTGTCGCTCATATTCCTTGTGGAGGAGCAAAGTCGAATTGTACTACTGATTCGGATTGTCGAGGGCAAACGCAAGGTGCCGATGCCGATGATGTGAGAGGTGGAATTATAGATAAAGGATATTAATAATGGGGCTCACGCCAAGAGGCGTGAGCTTTTACTTACTTCTCAAATTTGGTAAGTAAGGTATATCCACTAAGCTTCCCTTTCTTGTCGTAATTTTCAGTTTTCACGTTCCCAATACCTTCAGCAATCCAGCTCGTAGAGGAGAATGTCATTTCGCGTTTCATACCCATAATTTCCATTTCAGAGATACTTGTTTGACTTATTTTAAAGGTGTCAAAACTGCCTGCTGGTGTAGTTAACGACTCTTGACCCTCTACTTTTCGATTGGTAAATGTCAAATTCATTATCATGTTGATGGCTCCTTCGCCCATTTTAATGGTTATTTTGCCATTCCCGTCAGGTAGATTTTGACCTACACTCAATTCGTTAGGAAATTCTAAAAAGTCGCCTTCTACGATTACTTCCATATTTTCGTAGTTATTAAGCATTTCATCTGGAATGAATTGCTCAATGTCCATCTTGATGGTGCCATTCTCGCAGATTACCTCATAATCACCTTCGGTGATTAAATCTCCTTTTTTATCGTAGATTTTATTCGAAACAAGAGCTTTGCTGTCAGATGTGGAGGTGACCACACTGCTTGTTTTGCCTTCTTCTTTTCCTTTGGCGTTGTAGGATGTCTGTTCGAAAGATACTCCATCGGATAATGGGAAATAGGCATTATCACATTGGGCATTGATGGTAAATGCGGCAAATAATACAGCTGTTGCGGTGAGTAATTTTTTCATAGTTTATATTGTTTGAGTATCACCAAAGTAGTAAATAATCATGAATAAACTGTATTATCCCAATGTATGTAGTAAAAGAAAACCCTGACGATTCGCATGTCGCGAATGACAGGGTTATCGAATATAGAAACTCAGAACATGACGTGTTTCAGTCAAGATTTTTATGTTCTGTTTAACATTGGTTTTAAAATTGAGCAGTTTCCGTGCTGCCTTCCATCGCTACAGTTGACGCTTTGCCTTGCTGTACGGTGTTTTGAATCGCATCAAAATACCCTGTTCCAACAAATGCCTGGTGCTTCACTGCTTTGAATCCTTGATCCAGCAATGCAAACTCGCGCTCCTGTAGCTCGGAGTATCCAGCCATGCCGCGCTCTTTGTAAGCTTTAGATAGCTCAAACATAGAGGTGTTCAGCGCATGGAATCCTGCCAGCGTAATGAACTGGAACTTGTAGCCCATATCCGCTAGATTCTCTCTGAAGGTTAACATTTCAGACCTGGTCAAATGTGCTGCCCAGTTAAATGATGGCGAACAATTGTAAGCCAACATCTGATCAGGGAATTCTGCCTTGATTCCTTGCGCAAACTCTCTTGCCAATCCCAGGTCTGGATTAGATGTTTCCATCCACAACAGATCGGAGTATGGCGCATAAGACAGTCCCCTGGCAATACCAGCTTCAACACCATTACTTACTTCATAGAATCCTTCAGAGGTTCTTTTGCCTGTAATAAATCGGTGATCTCTTTCATCAATATCGGAAGTGATTAATGTAGCCGCATCAGCATCGGTTCTTGCAATCAATAGCGTTGGAGTGTCCAATACATCAGCTGCAAGTCTGGCTGCTACTAGTTTGTTAATCGCTTCCTGAGTAGGTACCAATACCTTGCCGCCAAGATGGCCACATTTTTTAGCAGAACTTAACTGATCTTCGAAGTGAACGCCGGCGGCTCCTGCCTCAATCATCGCTTTCATTAATTCGAAGGCATTCAGGTTTCCACCGAATCCAGCTTCTGCATCAGCAATAATTGGAGCTAACCAGTCTGCTGAAGTTTCACCGCCCAGAGATTCTATTTGATCTCTTCTGAGCAATGCATTATTGATCCTTTTAACAACATTGGGGACCGAATCTGCAGGGTACAATGATTGATCGGGGTACATTGCGCCTGCGAGGTTTGCATCCGCAGCTACTTGCCAGCCACTTAGATAGATGGCTTCAAGTCCGGCAGCCACTTCTTGTACGGCCTGGTTGCCAGTAAGTGCGCCTAGTCCTGCGACGAAAGACTTGTTGTTCAGTTTATCCCACAGTTTTTGAGAGGTCAATTTGGCAATAGTGTGCTCAATAGTGACCGAACCTTGTAGGTTGACAACTTCTTCCGCGGTGTATGGTCTTGTTACGTTTTTCCACCGTGGATTTTCTTTCCAGTCTTTCTCGATTTTTGCGATTCGTTCGGTTTTCATGTTTGTTTTAATTTAAGTAATCATAAGCATTAATTGTAAGGAAATCCTCGAGTTGTTCGCTCTTCACTAGTCGATCAAAGATTTGTACAGCTTCTTTGAAACGCCCGTTTTCAAATCGTTCCTTGCCGACTAGGTCCTGAATCTTCTCGAGTTCTTCCAATTTCAGTTGTTCGTATAGTTCTATATTAATATTCGTTCCGTTTACAGTGTAGCAATTATGATGAATCCACTGCCACAGTTGTGACCTGGAGATTTCTGCAGTAGCAGCATCCTCCATTAAGTTATAAATAGCCGCAGCTCCGTTTCCACGTAACCAGCTTTCAGTATATAAGAGGCCAACGTTGATATTGGTGCGAATTCCATCAATCGTAATGGTGCCAGTAGGAGTTTGAATCAGATCTTTTGCAGATACATGCACATCCAATCGCTTGTTATCGATTTGATTTGGTGTAGACATGTGCTCATCAAAAACCTCCATGGCTACTGCAACCAGTGCTGGATGAGCCACCCAGGTGCCGTCATGACCATTGTGTACCTCACGCAATTTGTCCTGACGCACCTTTTCGAGGGCAGCTTTGTTCGCGGCTTCATCATTTTTAATCGGAATCTGAGCAGCCATTCCACCCATGGCATGTGCGCCACGCTTATGGCAAGTTTGGATAACCAGATCCGAATAACTCTTCATGAAATGAGAAGTCATATTCACCTGATCTCTATTTGGAACCGTCTTATGCTTGTTGGCTCTAAACTTCTTGATGTACGAGAAGATGTAGTCCCAGCGTCCACAGTTAAGTCCGCAAGAGTGATTTCTCAATTCATATAATATTTCATTCAGCTGGAAAGAAGCGGGCAATGTCTCGATGAGTACGGTTGCTTTGATGGTTCCTTGTGGAATGCCGAGATAACTCTGAGCAAACACAAATACTTCATTCCAAAGTTTTGCTTCAAGGTAGCTTTCGATTTTTGGTAAGTAGAAATAAGGAGCAGTTCCTCTTTTCAACAATTCATGTGCATTGTGGAAGAAATAAAGGCCAAAGTCCATGAGTGAGCCACTCGTTGGTTCGTCATGAATAAGCAAATGCTTCTCTTCCAGATGCCATCCTCTTGGTCTTACGAAAAGGGTAGCTGTATCGTCTTTTAGCGTATATAATTTTCCATTCGCAGGATTTTCAAAATCAATTTGTCTACGAATAGCGTCTCTTAGATTAATGTGACCTTCAATGTTGTTAGACCAACTAGGAGTATTGCTGTCCTCAAAATCAGCCATGAATACCTTGGCTCCTGAGTTAAGCGCATTGATCACCATCTTTCTGTCTACTGGACCAGTGATTTCTACTCTTCTATCCATGATATCCTCAGGTATAGGAGCAATCTGCCAGTCGCTGTTTCTGATTTCTTCAGTTTCCTCAAGGAAATTCGGCATGACACCAGCGTCATAAGCTTCCTGTGCGACCAAGCGATCTTGAAGTAATCTCTTTCTTCTTTGGTTAAAGCGCTCATGTAGCGCCATAAGGAAGTCCAACGCTTCCGGCGTGAGTATCTCGCTATACTTAGCCGGACTCTTACCACTTAGACGTAAGCCTAATGGGGTTTGGATTTCAGTGGTGTTTGCCTCTGCAGTAATCATCTTATTGTATGGTTAAATTCTTAAACTTGATCAAATATAGCGAAATATATTAAGCAGCGAAATTTCGCTAGTATATTTTTTTCGCTTTTTTAAATTATTTTTGGGTATGCCCAAAGAGATATTCGAGCTGAAGCTCATTTTCGGTCTTAAACTGAAGGAAATAAGGAATGATAAAGGAGTGTCCTATCAGGAGCTTCGAGAAAAAACAGGATTGTCCCTTTCTTATTTAAGTGAGATTGAAAACGGGAAGAAGTATCCCAAGGGAGATAAGATCATGGCGATAGCCAAAGCTCTGGATGTTTCTTATGATGAGTTGGTCTCCCTCAAAGTGCCTAAAAAGCTTGAGCCTGTTGTTCATCTGATCCAATCGGATTTTTTCAAAGCCTTTCCCTTGGAGCAGTTTGGACTTAATCCACAGAAGCTAGTTGAAATCATCTCTTACGATCCAGAAAAGATCAATGCTTTTATCAATACAGTACTGCAGATCGCTCGAAACTTTGAATTGAAACAAGAGAGCTTTTATTACACCGCGCTCAGGTCATACCAGGAGATTCACAACAATTACTTTGAAGAAATAGAGGAGGCAGTTGAGGAACTTCACATGGAGTTTCCAGAGTTGAAGGAGATCCCATTTCATGAAAAAGTTCTCAAGGAGATTTTATTGAAAATAGGAGTGCGTACTTCTGATGAAGAGCTTGGTAAAATAGAAGCCTTGCAAAATCTGCGATCGCTTTATGATTCTAAACTGCGATTGCTGCATTTAAATACCGGATTGAACTCTGGTCAACTCAATTTCTTATTGGGAAGAGAGATTGCCTTCCAGTGGGCCAAGGAAAAACAACGTCCGTTATCTACACCGCCACAAGGAGAGCATGCGTTTGAGCAAATACTCAATAACTATAGAGCTTCCTATTTTTCCGCAGCGCTTATGATGCCTCGAAAGGAAGTGGTTGCTGACATAAGAGAGTTTGGAAAAAATGCCAAATGGAACCCTGAAGCATTTCTTGCATTTATGGATAAGTATGATGTGACTCCAGAGATGATCATGCAGCGCTTAACCAACATTCTGCCTTCTATTTTCGGTTATGAGAATTTGTTCTTCCTACGCTTTGTAGGAAAGGGGAGTGACTATTTTACCCTATCAAAGGAGCTTCATCTCACCAAACTTCACAATCCTCACGGAAATGAATTGAATGAGCACTACTGCAGACGCTGGATATCTTTAACTATTGTGCAGGATCTAGTACAGCAACGCAAAAAGGATCCTTCAATCAAATACCTGGCAGGAATCCAAAGATCCCGTTATCTCGACTCGCCTAATGAATACTTGTGTTTGTCCATTGCTTTCCCAAATGTGAGTAACCACGAAGAGTCAGTGAGTGTGACTATTGGCTTTTTGATTGACGATTCACTCACAAAACGCATCAAATTCCTCAGCGACCCTGATATCCCAACACGATTGGTGCATACAACATGCGAACGATGCTCTATTAAAGACTGTAAGGAAAGAGTAGAGGAAGCTTATGTCTATGAAAACAGTAGCGAGTCGGATAAGGTGTTAAAGGAAATTGATGGTTTATTGTCTAGAGGAGAGTAAGGACTTAGAATTAACTCTGCAACAATAAAAAGCCTCAAACTTTTCAGCTTGAGGCGAGTAGATTAAGCAGCGGATGAATTACTTAACTGTTTCCATAAGTCAATAAAAGTATTGGCTTCTAATCTTAAAAGTGCCATCATATTAATATGTGAAAATCTAGGATTATATTTAATCAGTCTGCCTTTTCGTACATCAAGGATTGCTACCTCATAATCCTTTGGGTAAACCTCTCTCATGAGCGTTAAACTAAGCTCAGAGCTATTTTTCTCCAGATTTTGACATTTTAAATGTAGTTTGATCACAGTTATTTTACCATCAATCTCAACTCCAACTTCCGGATTAACTGAAATGATTAAATCATCGTAACCCCATAGCTTTTTGGTTGGAATGAAAAGTCTGGTACATTTAGAGGTTTTCAAAAAACGATTGTAGCCAACCAAAAGAGATTCGAAGTGTTTTTTCTTCTTTGGATTTACTCCTCTGATCAATTCTTTAATTTCATCACGTCCTAAATCTAAATCTCCATTGCGAGTTTGTCTAGTGATGAAGTTTCGAGCGATTAGATAGAAGTCTTTTTCTGGTTTGTATGGACCTCTATTGATAATTTGATTCGTATGCACAATTTTATTGGCACCTACACTCAAGACTGATTGAATAAAATCAGTCAATGTGATTTTGAAATTAACCATTGTTTTGTTGGTTTGAAATAAAACAAATGGAGAACTCATTACCTCAAAAAAACAATAGTAGTTTTTGTCTTGGGTTTTCTGAATAGAAGTGGTACTTTTAAATTATCTAAGAAAAAGTAATGGTCATCCCGCCAAGGATGTCTATTCAGAAATAGCCGATAGAGTTCTCCGACTTTTTCGGCTTTTTTTATCCTCTTTTAATTCTATTCATGGTTACAAATAAAAAACCCCTCCAAGTTTTCAACTTAAAGGGGTTCGATTATTAACAAATTAACTTCCGCACATCTCGCATCCTTCCGGATCATCTAGCGAGCATTGCATTGCTGCAGCGTTTTGTGCTTTGACATCCTCTTGTGCTGCTTGAGCTTGCTGAGGATTAGCACTTGGCTGTGCTTGTTGTTCTTTTTCAAGAGTAAACTTGATCGCGTCAGTTGCTGCTTTCGTTCTCAAGTAATACATACCTGTTTTCAAGCCTTTCTTCCATGCGTAGAAGTGCATTGAGGTCATCTTACCGAAGTTTGGATCCATCAAGTGGATGTTCAAACTCTGGCTCTGACAGATGTAAGCACCTCTATCTGCAGACATATCAATGATAGATTTTTGAGAAATTTCCCAAACAGTTCTGTATCTGTCTTTGATATCTTCTGGAATCTCTGGAATGTCCTGGATTGATCCATTGGCAGCCATGATTCTGTTCTTCATTCTTTCATCCCACAAGTTCAATTTGATCAAGTCAGTCATCAAGTGCTTGTTCACTACGATAAACTCGCCTGATAATGTTCTTCTTGTGTAGATATTAGATGTATATGGCTCGAAACATTCGTTGTTTCCAAGAATCTGTGAAGTAGAAGCTGTAGGCATTGGAGCAAGCAAGAGAGAGTTTCTTACACCATGCTTTCTAACCTTCTGCTTCAAGTCGTACCAGTCCCATCTGTTGCTATCTGGAGTTACACCCCACATATCAAACTGGAAGATACCTTTAGAAACTGGAGAACCCTTGAAGGTTTCGTATGCACCTTCTTCCTGAGCGATTTCCATTGATGTTTCCATCGCTCCGAAGTAGATTGTTTCGAAGATTTCTTTGTTCAGCTGACGAGCAGTTTCTGAATCAAAAGACATTTTCATGAGCATGAATACGTCTGCTAAACCTTGAACACCAATACCGATAGGTCTGTGTCTCATGTTAGAAGTACGTGCTTCTTTCACTGGATAGTAGTTAATGTCTATAACCTTATTCAGGTTACGCGTAGCTACCTTCGTGATCTCATAAAGTTTCTGATGGTTGAAAGTTCCATCTTCGTTTACAAACTTCGGCAAAGCGATAGACGCCAGGTTACACACCGCTACTTCATCTTTAGAGGTGTATTCCATTATCTCAGTACACAAGTTACTAGACCTGATTGTACCGAGGTTCTTTTGGTTTGACTTCTTATTTGCGTGATCCTTATAAAGGATGTACGGAGTTCCTGTTTCGATTTGAGACTCAAGGATCTCAAACCAAAGCTCTTGAGCTTTTACGGTTCTACGAGCTTTTCCTTCTTTCTCGTATTTGTCGTAAAGTTTCTCAAAATCGTCTCCATATGCTTCATATAAACCAGGAGCTTCGTCTGGGCTAAACAGTGCCCATTCACCGTTCTCCTCTACTCGTTTCATGAATAGATCCGGAATCCATAGAGCGTAGAACAAGTCTCTTGCTCTCAATTCCTCTTTACCATGATTTTTTCTTAGTTGTAAGAACTCGAAGATATCAGCGTGCCAAGGCTCAAGGTAGATCGCGAAACTACCTTTTCTTTTCCCACCACCTTGATCTACGTATCTAGCAGTCATATCAAAGTTTCTCAGCATAGGGACGATACCATTAGAAGTACCGTTGGTTCCTTTGATATAAGCACCTGTAGCTCTTACGTTGTGAATGCTAAGACCAATTCCTCCAGCTGACTGAGAGATTTTAGCGCATTGCTTCAATGTATCATAAATGCCATCAATGCTGTCATCTTGCATGCTAAGAAGGAAACAAGAAGAAAGCTGAGGCTTAGGTGTACCTGCATTGAATAATGTAGGAGTAGCGTGTGTGAACCACTTCTCAGACATTAAGTTGTAAGTTTCAATCGCCGCGTCGATATCATTCATGTGGATACCAACAGAAACTCTCATCAACATATGCTGAGGACGCTCTACAATCTTTCCATCCAACTTCATTAGGTAAGAGCGCTCCAAAGTCTTGTATCCGAAGAAATCGTAATTATAATCTCTTGTATAATCGATTGCTTCGTCTAATTTCTTTGCGTGATTTCTGATAATACCATACACTTCAGTAGAAAGAAGTGCTGCGTTCTCATCAGTTTTAGGATTTACATAAGTGTAAAGTCTCTTCATTGTAGTAGAGAAAGACTCTTCTGTTACCTTATGCAAGTTTGATATTGAGATTCTTGCCGCGAGCTTGGCAAAATCTGGGTGACGAGTAGTCATCGTAGCTGCGATCTCAGATGCAAGATTGTCTAACTCTACAGTGGTTACTCCATCATAAAGACCATCGATTACCTTTTTGGCAATTTCTACAGGTTTTACAAAGTCTGAGTTAAGACCGTCGCAAAGCTTCTCGATGCGAGCTGTGATTTTGTCGAATTTTACGGATTCCCTTCGTCCGTCTCTTTTAATTACAAGCATTTTTTTAAAAAGGCGATTTTATTGGATGGAAAATAATTGGATTATGTTTTTAGAAATCTTCGTCAAGGCTGAATTTCGGTTTATCTTCTCCTTTACTGCTGTCCATAACTCCTGCTTTTTGGTACTCACCAACTCTCTTTTCGAAGAAGTTAGTTTTACCTTGAAGCGAAATCATTTCCATGAAGTCAAAAGGATTGGTCGCATTATAAACCTTAGCACAGCCAAGTTCTACCAGAAGTCTGTCGGCAACAAACTCAATGTACTGACACATGAGGTCAGCGTTCATTCCGATAAGTTTTACCGGAAGAGCGTCGGTCACAAATTCTTTCTCGATCATCACAGCATCTTCTATAATAGAAGAAACTACCTGCTTGTCGAGTTTATTGTTAATATGGTTGTTATATAGAAGACAAGCGAAATCACAGTGAAGTCCCTCATCTCTTGAAATCAATTCGTTCGAGAAAGTAAGACCTGGCATTAGGCCTCTTTTCTTTAACCAGAAGATAGAACAGAAGCTACCTGAGAAGAAGATTCCCTCTACTGCAGCAAATGCGATCAATCTTTCCTGGAAGTTTCCTTCGTCGATCCATCTAAGTGCCCAATCGGCTTTCTTTTTCACACAGTCCATCGTTTCGATAGCGTGGAAAAGTCCGTCTTTCTCCTTATTATCTTTTACATAAGTATCTATAAGGAGTGAATAAGTCTCAGAGTGGATATTTTCGATTGCAATTTGGAAGCCGTAGAAAAATTTAGCTTCAGTGTATTGAACCTCAGACACCATGTTTTCAGCAAGGTTTTCATTCACGATGCCATCACTAGCAGCGAAGAATGCTAATACATGTTTAATAAAGTGTCTTTCACCATCATTTAATGATGCCCAGTCCTTTAGGTCTTGACTTAGATCGATTTCTTCTGCAGTCCAAAAGCTAGCCTCAGCCTTCTTATAAAACTGCCAGATATCATCGTGTTCGATCGGAAACAGTACAAATCGATCTGGGTTATCCTTTAATAACGGTTCATCTTGGCTCATAGGTCTCTTAATTTATTCAATCTTTATCCACTAGACAAATTAGATACCAACAATGTTATCCACATTGTTAATTAGTTATCCACAAACCAAATACAAATCACCCACGTTTTGTGAAAAACGCGGTTTTTCAGAGTTTGGCTAAGGTTTGGGATACAGCCTGAAGCGAAAAGTGGTTTATTTTTCTCTAGCTGCGTTTACAAATGTGTAAAAAGTCCGTGGGAAAATCAAGCTCGAAACGTAGGTGAAATACTGAGTAAAAAAAAGTTGAAAAAAAGTTATAACCTTCTGTATTGAAGGAGATTACATTAGATTTGCCTAACGATCACTTCATTAAAAAACGGCGTAGATACGGTTTTTGTAGAGTGAAAAAAAAGTGAAAAAAAGACGAATTTTTTTTTACGAAGGATTTATGCTAAGGGTTTGTTTGAAAATTAAATAACAACCTCTATCTTTGCATTCCTTTTTGAAAAAGCAAACTGAAATCATGTACGCAATAGTAGACATAGCCGGTAAACAATTCAAAGTTGAGAAAGACAACTTTGTGTACGCACCATTATTAGAAGGAGAAGCAGGATCAGCTGTAAGTTTTGATCAGGTGCTGTTGGTAGACAATGACGGTAAAATTAAAGTAGGAGCTCCTACAGTAAAAGGTGCATCAGTATCCGGAAAGATATTAGAGCATGTGAAAGGTGATAAAGTAATCGTCTTCAAGAAAAAAAGAAGAAAAGGTTACAAGAAGAAAAACGGTCACCGTCAGAATTTCTCAAAAGTATTAATCGAAGACATTAAAGGATAATATCATGGCACATAAGAAAGGTGTAGGTAGTTCTAAAAACGGTAGAGAATCAGAAAGTAAACGTCTAGGCGTAAAAATTTATGGTGGTCAGAAAGCAATCGCTGGAAACATCATCGTGCGTCAAAGAGGAACTAAGCATCATCCTGGTGATAATGTGGGTATTGGTAAAGACCATACGTTGTTTGCTTTAATAGATGGTACTGTAAGATTCAGAAAAGGAAGACAAGATCGTTCTTACGTTTACGTTGATCCAATCACTGAGTAAGAATTAAATCTTGCATAAGGCATTAAAAAAGCCCTGGCAATTGTTGTCAGGGCTTTTGTTGTTTTTAAGATGCTACTAGCTCGGCTTCCTCTTTTTTCTTTTTTGGTCTGCCAGGTAATACGGTCTCGGGCTTGAATCCGTTTTTGTAGCGTTTCTTTCTAGTTTTCCATACTTTGAAGTTGTTTTTGTTTCCAACTTCAAATTGCCATTTCATGTGCTCGGATGAACTTACCCACTTAAGGTTTTCTGCCTTGTTGTTTCTTGGGTTGTTATCCAAGTGAATGATCATGTTCAATTCCTCTGGATTTTCATTTTCTACAAACACTTTTGCCACCTCTTTGTGAGGGTATACAGTCCTTCTGCGTTTGTCGTCATCAATCAAATCCAGGAAGTAACACTTGCAGGTTTTATTCCAACGCTGCTTCATCATTTTTCCTTTGATGGTCATGTTGGTCTTACTTCCTTTGTGCCAAGTCTTACGTGTTTTACTTCTGATCTTTCCTCGAGTGGAAATCTCATAGTTGCTGAAACCATCAATTGGTTCCCATACTTCTTCTGTTTGCTGTGCCATGTTCGCTTGCTTTACATTTAACTAAAACAAGCTGGTTCTTAATGAGAAAATCGCTGCGATGAATGATTAAAGATAACTCATTTACCTTTAGTCTCAATCTATATACGGTTTAAATTGAGTCTGATATTGGGTTCCTTAGACGAACGGTTTGATTGTGTGGATAAGTGGATAAAATGCTTCCATTAAAAAATGGCTACTTGGGTTTAGGGTGCGCTCCTTTTTCATATTTCTTAGGCGCATAGAGAAATCCAAATGCTTCGGCTCCTTCCTTGGAGTGAACGGTGTGATGAACGTAATGAGCGTTCATTATACGCTTCATGTATGGAGATTTTGCTTTAAATGGAATCTTAATTCTTCGGTGTACAATCACGTCATGAAAGACAAAATAGAAAATTCCATAACCAAGTATTCCAAAGCCAACAAACTTCAGCCAGCTTAATGATTCAATCTCATAACCTGCTACGATGAGTGCTATTGAAGGAATACTAAATACCAGAGCAAAGAGGTCATTGCGCTCTAATGTGTGAGGGTGCTTCACGTGATGAGACTTGTGCCAGGTCCATAAGATGCCATGCATGATGTACTTATGGGTGAACCAGGCTACTCCCTCCATGAAGAAAAATGTGCCAACAACTAAAGCTGTGTTAATAAGGTGCTGCATTCTAATAGGAATGTAATTCGTCTCTCACTTCTTCCATTAACCACATAGGGGTGGAGGTTGCTCCACATATGCCAATGGATTCATCTGAACTAAACCAGTTTTTGTCTATTTCTGATTTGTTGGATACAAAGTAAGTGTTTGCGTTATTTTCCTTGCAAATATTATAGAGAACTTTTCCATTAGAGGATTTGGTGCCGGAAACAAATATGATCTTATCAAAGCGCTTAGCAAATTCTCTTAGCTCTTTGTCTCGATTGCTAACCTGTCTGCAGATGGTATCATTGGCGTTAACTTCTATTCCTGAGCTGGTCAATGTGTCCTTAATATTGTAGAAATTGTCTGTACTCTTCGTGGTTTGGCTGTACAAAGTAATGTTGGAAGGCAGTGCAGTCATGTCTAGTTCGTTGATGTCCTGAAAGACTACTGCTTCATTATTTGTTTGCCCTAGGAGGCCAACTACTTCAGCATGGCCGTGTTTGCCATAGATGTAGATGTTTTCTCCTTTGTCGAAAGAGTTTTTAATTCTGTTTTGGAGTTTAAGAACCACTGGGCAGCTTGCGTCAACCAATGTCAGATTGTTTTCAATCGCTAATTTGTAAGTGCTTGGAGGTTCCCCGTGTGCTCTAATAAGCACAGCTGCATCTTTAATGTCCTTTAGCTGATCGTGACAAATGATTTCAAGTCCTTTGGCTTGTAGGCGTTTAACCTCTTCGTCATTGTGAACTATGTCGCCCAGGCAGTAGAGGTGGCCTTGTTGTTCAAGAATATCTTCTGCCATCTCGATGGCATAAACCACACCGAAGCAAAATCCTGAATTTTCGTCTATGGTAACATTAAGTTTCAACATGAGCTATAGGTCAGTTTGTTAGTGAGTTAGCTTAAAAATTTGTCTAAGGATTTTGTTTGGTGGTTTGCTTAAATTTTTCGTAAAACGTTACGTTCATTAAAAGTAGTAGTAACGCGTACATAGTATCTTCTATTGGTATGGTGATTAATCTAATGCCTAAGTTCTCTTCATTGTTGTACCAGACTATCGGTTCTTCCAGGCCGTATCCTGTTAAAACGCCATTGACTAAGACGAACGGGACTAAGTGAATCAGGTATGCTGTCCAGAATTTGCCAAGCCAGTCAGGATTGTTAATTCCAGTGTATATCAGGAAGATTCCTGCAAAGAGGAAGTTCCAAAAGGTGTATAGGCGATCGAAGTTTAAAACGGCAAAAATTAACAGTAAAAAACCTATGAGGCCTGTGTTGATTTTAATGAATTTGTTTGTTTGGATGCGAGGTAGAAAATAGATCACGCATTCGTAAATAAAGACACTTGCAAAAGGTACCGTGATGAAAAACAGGATTTCTTCAATTGGTAAATTGAAAATGTAAACACCCATTAGGTAGCGAGAATTGAACCCCCAGACACCAATGCGAGTGAATAGAATGTCCCATGCTATAAAGAATGCACCAGTAATGGCAATGCCAATAAACAGTGCGTTCCACTTTTTGGCGTATTTAATTCTTGGTTCAAAAGACCGGAGCAGAGGAAAGGAAACAGTGAATAGGTGCAGTATGAAATACAGGTATTTCATACAAGTGCGTTTAGTCTGTTTAATAACAAGGTCTTGCTTAATAGTAGCATCTTCTTCATGTCAGGCACTCTTACTCGTTCGGAAAGGATTTTAGAAGAAGGTAGGTTTTTGATTTTTTTGAAAAGCTGTAAGTAATAGATGTATGCTAAATATACGCCAGCTTTTGCGCCTTTGGGTAGTCTTTTGATTCCTTCCAATGCAGCATCAAAGTCCGCAGCTATATCAGCTTCGATGGTCGTTTTGTCTTCCTCAGTAAAGTTTTCAAAGTTTACTCCAGGGAAATATACACGACCCCTTTCCTTGAAGTCGCTTTTTAGATCGCGTAGGAAGTTTACTTTTTGGAAGGCTGCACCTAGACGCTTGGCTGAAGGTTCTAGTTTGCTGTATTCTATTTCATCTCCTTCGCAAAACACTTTTAGGCACATGAGTCCAACTACCTCAGCGGAGCCATAGATGTACTCTTCATAGCCTGCTTGATTGTAGTTTTCATTGTTTAGGTCCATTTTCATGCTATGAAGGAATGCATCGATCATATGATGAGGGATTTTGAACTTATTGACCACCATCTGAAAGCTGTGTAATACCGGGTTTAGGCTTATTTTTTCTTTGATGGCTAAATAGGTGTCAGTTTCAAATCGCTCGAGTAATTCTTTTTTGTTGTGATCGTGAAAGGTGTCAACTATTTCATCTGCATATCTCACATATCCATAAATAGCATATATGGGCAAGTGAAAGCGCTTATCCAGGGTTTTAATGCCAAGTGTAAACGAAGTGCTGTAGTGCTGAGTGATCAACTTGCTGCACTTGAGGGTGGTTTCACTAAATAGGTCCATATTTAAATCTACTTAAAATCTTTTTGTATTTCTCTAGCTACGACCTCACCTGAGATGATGGATGGTGGTACGCCAGGTCCTGGAACGGTTAATTGACCAGTGAAATAAAGATTTTTCAGTTTTTTATTTTTTAATGAAGGTTTAAGGATAGCTGTCTGCATTAGTGTATTGGCTAAGCCGTAAGCATTTCCTTTAAAGGAGTTGTAGTCATTAATGAAGTCTTTGTGGGCGAAGCTTTTTTTGCAAACCACATGATCTCTGATATTGGTGCCTGTGAAAGACTCCAGCCTATCCATGACGATCTGGTAATAATGCTCTCTTGTTTCTTCAGTGTCTTGAAGGTCTGGAGCAACAGGAATTAGGACAACCAGATTTTCGTGACCTTCAGGTGCTACAGATTTATCGGTTTTGGAAGTTGCTGAAGTATATAATAGTGGCTTGGTTGGCCATTTTGGATCTTGGTAAATTTCTTTGGCGTGTTGTTTAAAGTCTTCATCAAAAAACAGCACATGGTGTAGCATGTTGGGTAGTTCTTTGTTTACTCCTATATAAAAGAGTAGAGAGGATGGGGCCATTACTCGTTTGTCCCAATAGCTTTCTGAATAATTTCGATATTCCGTTGGGAGTAGTTGTGATTCTATGTGATGGTAATCTGCGCCGCCAACTACTACATCGAAATCATATGCTCCTTTGGTAGTGATGACTTTTTCAATGGATTTATTTTTATAGCTGAAACCTGTTACTGCTTCATCCATTAATAGTTCTACGCCGAGTTCTTGCGCCAGTGATACCATGGCTTCTACAACTTTGAACATTCCTCCTTGCGGGTACCAGGTCCCAAGTGAAATGTCTGCATAGTTCATTAGACTATATAATGCAGGTGTATTTTCGGGTGTGCTGCCCAGGAAAAGAACTGGGAATTCCAATAATTCGATCAGTTTACCATTCTTGAAAAACTTTCGAATATGTTTACTCATGGAGGTGAAAACATCCATTTTAAGTAAGCCAGTTAGTAATCTCGGGTCCGCAAACTCTGTAATTGACCTACTTGGTTTGTAAACCAAGTCATTAATGCCAACTTGATATTTATATTCTGCTTGTTTAAGAAATTGGCGTAAGCCTTTTGAGGATCCTGGCTCCAATCTTTCGAATAATGCTTCCATTTCCAGCATCGAGGCTGGTAAGTCGACATGTTCATCTTTAAACTTTACTCTGTAGCTAGGATCTAATCTGTCAAGCTGATAGTAATCAGATGGCTTTTTATTGAATTGAGAAAAAAAGTGTTCAAACACATCCGGCATCCAGTACCAGCTCGGTCCCATATCAAAAGTAAAGCCAGACAATTGGAGTTGTCTGGCTCGTCCTCCCGGAGTTGTATTCTTTTCTATTACAGTAACGTTGTAGCCTTTCTTGGCTAAATGGCATGCGGCCGAGAGACCAGCGAATCCGCTACCAATAACTGCGATTTTTTTTTCCATTAGTTTTTCTTGCCGTAAACTTTAAGCTTCGTTTTTAGCTCTTTTCTGGCAATATGTATTCTATTTTTTACTGTACCTATCGGAATTTCTAATTTATCTGCAATCTCGTGGTATTTGAACCCTCTGAAGTGCATCATGAAAGGTACTTTATACGCATCTTGAAGTTTATCGATAGCGAAATTGATGTCTTTCATGGCGAAATTGGTGTATGCGCCATTCTGTATCGTGCTATCTGTAGAGTTGATATAATGTAAATTCTCGGTAGTATCAATGAATGTGTTTCTTCTCATCATTCGCTGATAGTTGGTAATGAATGTATTTTTCATAATTGTGTACATCCAAGCCTTCAGGTTTGTGCCCTCTGCAAACTTATCTCTATTAGTAAAAGCCTTAAGAATAGTTTCTTGAAGAAGGTCATTAGCATCCTCCATATCCTTAGTCAGCTTTAGAGCGAATGGTTTTAAAGAACTTGTTAATTGATCGACTTTATAACTGAATTCAATTGCTGTCATGGTTGTGGAATTTAATTTTGTTTAATTCAAAGATATAAAACGTTAAACAGAAATCCAAAGCTTTGTTTAGCAATAATTCAATAAACATAAACAAATATACGTGTCTGTACATTTAAAAGTTGCGTAAAAATGCTTTAAATACTGTTTAAATGTATTTTTATGATTGTCGACGTGAAGTTTTGATAATATTTTGTTTAACAAACCTTCACAAAAGATCATTTAGGTGAACGTATAGCAAACCCATGAATCTCTTCCACAAAATGTAAGTTGTAGATGATTCTTGTGTATAAATTGAATAAAGTACTTTCATCAAGTACCTTTCTTCGAAGGATACAGATTTGGTGTTTTAAGAGAGTATGACGAAGTTGACTTCTAGCGAAGTTTTAAAATGGGAGCAAATACATAGGGACTAGCTGTTATGCTATACTCATAGTATTTTCTTCTACGAACTGAATAAGCTGTTCCAATCTGTTGAAGATGGTGACGTTTTCTGGAGTTTCTACATCCTGACCTACTACTTGAAAGCCTGTAAGTAAAATGTGGGTGTCAGGGAATGATGCGGCCAATCGGTCTACATATCCTTGTATTTCGCTAGGGCCTGGAGTGGTTGTGATAACAGAAAGTATGTAATCTGGCTTGTGCACTTCATAGACAGCAGCCAAATCCATATACGGCAAGGACTGTCCCAGATAAACTGTTCTGTTATTTCTGGATTTGATAATGAAGTCGGCGAAAAGCAGACTCAACTCATGTAGTTCACCTTCTGGTAGGTAAAGAATATATTTTCTAGCTTTTTCGCTACTAACGAAATATTGGCCATCAATGGCGGCAATCAGTTTCTGGCGAACAAGGTTAGAAATGAAATGTTCTTGAGCTGGATTAATGGCACCTGTTTGCCACAATATCCCAATCTTAGAAAGGAAAGGGTAGATGACGTTGATCATCGTTTTTTCAAACCCAAGTTTCAGAATGTTCGAAGAGATAATTTTTTCGAATCGTTCTTCATCCAAATCTACCATAGCGATGGTCAGTGAATGAATCTGCTCAGGGTATCGGAGATTTCTTTCTGTTAATTTAATGACCTCACGCTGCATATCGTTTTCGGTCATTTCGGCAATCTTGGAAATTTTAACTCCGTTCTCTTTTAGTAGAGCGACATTCAAAATAAGTTTTAGATCATGATCATCATAATACCGAATATTGGTATCAGTTCGCTTAGGCTGAATTAGCTCATAGCGTTGCTCCCATATTCTGATAGTATGGGCTTTGATGCCAGACAAATGTTCTAAATCTCTTATCGAAAACGTGCTCATCCGTTACTTCTTAATCTTAATCAACCTTCCTACAAAGAACATTAGGGTTTCTTTCATAACTCCAGATTGCTCAAAAGTGTTTAAAACTTGAAGAAAATCTGAAGTATGATAAAGTAGAAAGCTTGTGAACTAACAGTTATAGTAGATTGTTTGTTGAAACTTTTCCGTAATAAAAAATGAAACAGCACCTGAATAATAAGTGCGGTTCCTAACCACCCTATGTAATTGCTTGCAGGAATAATATTATTCTCCCAGGACCAGTAATCAAGCCTAATTGCTATTGGCTCAATAAAAAAATCTAATCCAACCATTGCTCCAGCCGCCACTAATATTTTCATTGCTGGATGCATATCTAGCTGGGAACTAATCACTCCAAAACAATAGGCAAGTATAAACCAATTGATTCCTATCAGTAAAGGAACATCAAAAAGTTTGAATCCTAATGTTTCTCCGTAGGCGTAGTTTCCGAATGGCCATCCAGTTGTCACGCCCAGTACTTCCACTCCAAACCCGATAGTGGTTGATAATAAAATAAAGTAAATCAAATGTGCTATAGAACCACGGTGACAATAAGTGAGTAGGCCAAATGTGATCAATAAGTTGAACGGAGTTAATGATACAACCAGTTCTCTTGTGACCGGTATAGCGGTTCCAACTACTCCAACTAAATGGAGAATTATGATGATGCACGATACAATATTGTCTTTGCTGTAGGTCATTGAGGGAGAAACTACTTACGTTTGAGTTGGTTTTAAAAATTCAAAATTCTTATGGTTTTATATAATGTGACGGTGAATGTAGAGGATGGCGTTTTGCAGGATTGGATGACCTGGATGAAAAATCACCACATTCCTGAAATCATGTCTACTGGTTGCTTTGTTGAAAATAAAATGTTGCGTTTGATCAATGATGATCCTGAAGCTCAAGGTCAAACTTTTGCCGTTCAATATTATGCAAAAAGTATGAGCATGGTAAATGACTATCTACAAAACCATGCTCCTGCAATAGCTCAAAAACATGTTCAGCGCTATATGAACAGATGTGTTTCATTCCGAACTGTTTTGGAAGAGATCTAAAAGTTGATATTACAATTAAGCCATTCATCTTCTATATTGGCACCGTACTTTTTATAGAAGTTGATGGCTGGTTCGTTCCAGTCTAGTACTTGCCACATCATACCAGTAGCACCTTCTTTTTTGCCGATTTCTATCGTTTCTTCGAAGAGTAATTTACCAATGCCAGATCCTCTTTTAGATTCGGTAACGATCAAATCTTCCAGGTAAATTCGTTTTCCTTTCCAGGTAGAGTATCTCCAATAGTACATAGACATGCCATGAATGGTGTCGTTTTCTTCTGCGACAATGAAGCCATACACTGGGTTTTCACCGAATCCGTCTTTTTCCATCATTTCCAGTGTGTTGGTCACTTCATTAGGGGCTTTTTCATACAAAGCCAGTTCTTTGATTAACTCGAGAGCTCTTGGAAGGTCTTCAATGGTTCCTTTTCTGATGATCATGAATGATGCTATCTAGTGTTTATTGTGAAATAATTAATCGTATTTGATAAGTCCTAAATTACCATAATTACAAAAATGCCTTTTAATGCTTTAAATTTGGTCTTTATTATAATATTCTTAGTTATCTTTCATTGATAGTCAAAATCTACCGCCTTTGAAATATCCAATGATTAAAGTACTCGGACTAACTTTTTTGTTTTGTTTGTCCTTCTTTTACGGATTCGCACAGAGCCCTGAGAACGGTGTTATTGACCTGCGAAACGTAGGTGATGATTTTTCATGGGTAGACCTTGATGGAGATTGGTATCTTCATTGGGAGAAACTTTATGATGGGGCAGATCTTGCCACAGGTGGTCAGTTGGCACCATTTCCTCGAGTTTGGAATGATGAACCACTGACTGGTAATGCGTCAACAGGCTATGCTACTTATCAACTCAAGGTATTACTTGATCCAACTAAGAAATTTGCCATATATACTCCAGCAGTCTACAATGCTTATCGCTTTTATATCAATGGAGTGTTGATTTCCAGTAATGGTCAGGTAGGTACTACTGAGGAAACCACAGAACCAAAATGGATACAAATCACCAGTGCGATAGATCAGGATATCCTTAAAGAGACCAATGTATTTACATTGCAAATAGCCAATTTCAGTCATCATAGAGGTGGTCCGGTTGATAGTATCCTGCTTGGTGATAGACAGCAACTAACAAGCTATAAGAATTATGTTTTCTTCCTGGATGCGATCCTTACAGGTGCATTGATTATGGGGGGGATGTTTTTTCTAGGACTGTATTTGTACGGTAGAAGGCAACGTAACATCCTTTATTTCGCACTATTCTGTATCACATTTAGCTATTATGTCTTTGGTAGCGGTAATTATGTGATGCATTGGTTGTTTCCCCGCATTCCCTGGTTGCTGTCTATTAAGTTAGAGTATGTGTCTGTGTATCTTCTGACAATATTATTGTTGAAATACACCTATGCCACATATCCTGAAGATGGACCACAGGTTCTTGAGAAGGTGGTGGTTTACGTCAGTTTAGCCTTTTTAGCAGCTGCGGTTATATTGCCGCCAACCATATTTACCTTTTTGCAGAGCTTTTTCTTGATTTTCATTTTCGGTGTAATAGGATTAGGCTTCTACATTTATTTGAATGCGCTATTGCGAAAACGTCCTGGCTCTAAATTTGCAATGATTTCTGCAAGTGTGATTTTAATGGCGTTGCTTCTTCAGGTATTGGATAGACTTTCTGTTTTTGATTTGCCTGCTTTTCTGGTGCCTTTGAGCTATATGATCTTTTTCTTTTTACAATCAATCACTACCTCTCAACAGGTGGCACTGGCCTGGAGACAAGCAAAAGAAGAGGCTGAAGCAAGCACCAGGGCCAAGTCGGATTTCTTGTCCACAATGTCCCATGAGATTAGAACACCGATGAACGCTGTGATCGGGTTGACCCATCACTTGTTATATAGTCATCCAAGAAACGATCAAAAGAAAACGCTGGATACTCTCAAATTCTCTTCTGAGAACTTACTTCGTTTGATTAATGATATTTTGGACTTTAATAAACTAGAGTCCGGAAAACTGATCATTGAAGAAGCTGTTTTTAATATCAAAGAGCTTGGTCAAAACCTGGTAGATGGTTTCAAGACCACAGCGGAAGAAGTAAAAACTCAAGTGGTTTTTGAGTACGATGAAGATCTACCTGTTATGTATTTGGGTGATGCTGGGAGGTTGACCCAAGTTCTCTCTAATTTGATTAATAATGCGATCAAGTTTACCAAAAACGGGACAGTAACCTTGCGAATCAAGCAGGTAGAAAGAGAGCCTGAGAGTATTTTGGTGGCATTTGATGTAGAAGATACTGGTATTGGAATATCTAAAGCTCATCAGCAAAAGATTTTTGAGCGATTCAATCAAGCGAATACCTCTATTAACAGAACTTACGGAGGTACTGGATTGGGATTGGCTATCAGTAAAAAAATACTGGAGTTGCAAGGAGTTGATATTCAGCTTGAAAGTGAATTGGGGAAAGGTTCAAAGTTCTTCTTCGAACAACGATTCAAAATCGCTAAAGGTGTACGTAAAACTGTGGCTAAACCTAGCCAGTTGGTCGATCCACTTCTTGATAAAAGAATTCTTCTGGTAGAGGATAATGATGTCAATGTGATGGTGGCTCAACGATTCCTCGAAAAATGGCATTGCAGAATTGGCTATGCAAAGAATGGAGAAGAGGCTCTGGAAGTGTATGGGGATGATAAGTTTGACTTAATTCTTATGGATTTACAGATGCCAATAATGGATGGCTATACCGCTACGAAAGAGTTGAGAGCAAGAGGATGTAAGTTGCCTATCTTGGCACTAACAGCTGCGGCATTATCTGATATTGAAATAAACATTAAGTCTGCAGGGTTGGATGATCTGGTAGTAAAACCATTCCATCCTGAACATTTGTATAACAAACTCGTCAAGCATTTGGTGGAGATTCCAAATGAACAAAAGGAAAACGCTGAAGCACAGCAATCACAGTCTGTTGGACAAGAAGATTTAAAAAATTAAGGCCTCATTCGAGGCCTTAATGATTACATGTCTTTCTTAGCTATTTCAGGAATTACTCCCATGTTGTACCAGGCAAATGCATAGGCATCCGCTGCTTGTTCTATACTCTTAGAGATAGGAGTTCCGGCACCGTGTCCAGCATCGGTTTCAATTCTTATCAAAACTGGTGTGCTGCCAGTGTGCGCCTCTTGCAATCCTGCAGCAAACTTAAAAGAGTGTGCAGGAACTACTCTGTCATCATGATCTGCGGTAGTTACCATCGTTGCTGGATAATCTGCTGCATCCAAATTGTGTACAGGAGAGTAGTTCAATAGGTAATCAAACATTTCTTTAGAATCTTCGGATGTGCCATAATCATATGCCCATCCAGCTCCAGCTGTGAATTTGTGGTATCTCAACATGTCCATTACGCCAACCGCTGGGAATGCCACTCTAGCTAAATCAGGTCGCTGAGTCATCGTGGCTCCAACTAATAATCCACCATTAGAACCACCGGCAATTGCCAAATAGTCGCTAGTTGTATAATTCTCTTTGATTAGGTATTCTCCAGCAGCGATGAAATCATCGAATACATTCTGTTTTTGCATTTTAGTGCCGGCAATGTGCCATGCTTCTCCATATTCGCCACCACCTCTGATGTTTGGCTGTGCATAGATTCCTCCATTTTCTAACCAAAGAATTCTACTGGTGCTAAATGATGGTCTCAGGCTGACATTGAATCCTCCATACGCGTATAGATAAGTTGGGTTTTTGCCATTTTTCTCTAAGCCTTTTTTGTAGGTAATGAACATTGGGATTTCCGTTCCGTCCTTACTCTTGTAGAAAACTTGTTCTGTCACATAGTCTTCAGGATTGAAATCAATTTCTGGTTGTTCGTATAGCTCGGATTTACCGCTTTCGATATCGTATTTAAAAATGGTACTTGGATAAGTAAACGATGTGAATGAATAGTAAAGGGTCTTATCATCTTCTTTACCTCCAAATCCACCAGCAGAACCAATTCCTGGTAATTCAACATCTCTTACTAATTGACCATCCATGTCGTATTGCTTGATGGCTGTTTTCGCATCTTCCAGGTAATTTGCGAAAATGTATCCGCCAGCAGTGCTCGCTCCCAATACATTTTCTGATTCTGGGATAACGTCAACCCAAGTTTCTGTGATTGGATTATCGATAGTTGTAGATACTACTCGATTGTTTGGTGCATCCGCATTCGTTTGAATGTAGAGTTTGTCACCAACTGTTGTTAATAGTGATTTCTCAGTTTCCATGTTTTCATCAACAGGAATAATCTTTGAGTTTGGATCATTCAAGTCTTTAATGAAAAGAACATTGCCACTAGTACTGGTAGCAGCACCAATTGCCAGGTATCTATTGTCTTCAGATACGCCTCCATATATGTATCGATATGGCTGAGCTTCTCCACCAAATATCAATTCATCAGACGACTGTGGAGTTCCTAGTTTGTGGTAATAGAGTTTATGGTATTGAGTCTTTGCAGAGAGCTCACTTCCTTCTTTTGGTTTGTCATAAGAGCTGTAATAGAAGCCATCGTTGCCTCTCCAGCTCATGCCGCTAAACTTAATATTCTGAAGAGTGTCTTCTACAATTTCTTTGGTTTCAGTATTCATGACGATCGCCTTTCTCCAGTCCGAACCGCCAACAGAGATTAAGTAACCAAACAAAGATCCATCATCAGTGAAGCTTGTTGAAGCAAGTGAAATGGTTCCGTCTTCTCTGAATTTGTTTGGATCTAAAAATACTTCCGCTTCAGAATCAGCGTCTTTTCTTCTGTACAGGACACTTTGATTTTGCAAGCCATCATTCTTGTAGAAATATTCCCATTCTCCATGTTTAGTAGGAGCAGAGACTCTTTCGTAATTAAACAATGTTTCTAGACGTGACTTAAGCTTGTCTCTGAACGGGATATTGTTGAGATAGGCAAATGTTACTTTGTTCTGATCCGCAACCCAGTTGCCAGTTTCTTCAGATAAGTCATCTTCTAACCAACGGTATGGATCAGGTACTTCAGTTCCGAAGTAAGTGTCAACAGTATCTACTTTCATAGTGCTGGGATAGGTCAGGTCGGCAGTAGGCTTCTCTTCTTGTTTTTGAGGAGAACATGCAACTACGCCACCAATTAGTAATGCAGGGATAATCTTCTTCATGTATATAATTCACATTTTTCACCATGAAGATAAAAAAAGGGATCCCAATGATAGGATCCCTTTGAAGAACTTTACATGAATGGCTTCTTATTTCGTTATCATGGACATTCCAGTATATGGCTGAAGTACCTCTGGTACTTTGATGCCTTCTGGAGTTTGATTGTTCTCCAAAATGGCAGCCAATATTCTTGGAACCGCCAATGCTGAACCATTTAAGGTATGAGCTAACTGCTTTTTATTGTCAGCGTTTTTATATCTCAATTTCAATCTGTTAGCCTGATAGGTTTCGAAGTTAGATACAGAACTTACTTCTAACCATTTCTTTTGAGCTGCAGAGTATACTTCAAAATCATAAGTGATAGCAGAGGTAAATCCTAAATCTCCGCCACATAGTCTCAAGATTCTATATGGCAAGCCAAGGCTCTTAACTAACTTCTCTACATGAGCTACCATTTCGTCTAGCAACTCATAAGATTTATCTGGGTTAGCTATTTGAACAATCTCTACTTTATCAAATTGATGTAGTCTGTTCAAGCCACGAACATGTGCTCCCCAAGATCCTGCTTCTCTTCTGAAGCAAGGAGTATATCCTACGTGTTTGATTGGAAGTTCTGCTTCATTCACAATCACGTCTCTATAAATATTGGTGATTGGGACTTCAGCTGTTGGGATCAAGAACAAGTTAGAATCCGTGATTCCGTACATCTGACCTTCTTTATCTGGAAGCTGGCCGGTACCATACCCTGAATCTTCGTTGATCAGAATAGGAGTCTGTACTTCTACATATCCAGCTTTTTGTGCTTCATCCAGGAAGTAGTTGATCATGGCTCTCACCATGCGTGCACCTGCACCTTTATAGAAAGGGAAACCTGCGCCGGTTACTTTATTACCTAATTCAAAGTCAATAATGTCATACTCGCTAATCAAATCCCAATGTGGTTTAGCGTCTTCTCCTAGTGTTGGAGTAGCACTATCATCAACTTTTACCACCTCATTGTCATCTTCGCTCTTACCAGCAGGGACAATCGGGTTTGGAATATTTGGGATGTTGTATAGTTTGTTTAGCAGCTGATCCTGAATAAAGCTCATTTGCTCTGAAAGTGCTTTATCTTTTTCTTTCAGCTCAGCTGTTTCTGCTTTAGCTGCCTCTGCTTCATCTTTTTTTCCCTCTTTAAAAAGTTGGCCGATTTGCTTTGCCAGCTGGTTCGATTTTGCCTTTACTTCATCCAGTTCTTGTTGTGTCTTCTTTCTTTGATCGTCAAGATCGATCACTTCATTAAGCAAATCTTTTGCATTTTGAATGCCTCTTTTGCCTAACCCTTCAACGAATTTGTCTAGGTTTTCCTGAATGTTATTTACTTGTAGCATGTTATAAAGCTTTCTGGCTATGTCAAATGAGGTTGCAAAGTAACTGGCATTCCGTCAATAAAGGAAGTGAACCGTCAAAATATTGGTTTTTAGCGCTTGACAGAATTTAACCTCGTTTATTTGTGAAATAGTGGACGTTAACCTATACTTGTGGAGCAATTCAAGTGGAACTCCACTTAATTTTTATCCTATTCGATATTTTATCTTAATCTCCGCACGTTTCTAACCAGCGGAACCAGTTTAAAACCCACGTATTAATTTATGTACACTTTAGATGATTTGAGTGTAAGGCTCCTTTCAGAATTGAGAGAGATTGCCGAAGATCTTGGTATTAAAAACGCCAAGAAAACAGCTAAAAAGGATCTGATCTACGAAATCCTTGACAAGCAAGCAACATTACCCGATGGCGAATTGAAGAAGTTGAAAAAAGACAAGTCTGAAGATCAAAAAGCAGCCCCTGCTAAAGAAAAAGAAGACAAGCCTAAGAAGAAGCCAACACACAAAAAGAGAGAAAACGTAAAAGAAGCACCTAAGAAAGAAGAAAAAAGTGCTGATGATCTGTTGAAATCTCTTGATATAGAAATTGAAAATTCTGACGAGAAGCCTGCGAAGGAAGAAAAACCAGCAGAGAAGTCAGAAAAATCTGAAGACAGAGGTCCTCGTAAGAGAAGAGAAAATGATCCTCGTGCTAAGAAGGAGTCCAACAACGACGACAGCAGTACTAGCAAAGGAGGAGAATCTCGTGAAAATAGAGGAGAATCTCGTGAAAATAACAGAGATCAAAGAAAAGACAACCGTAACGAACAGAGAAGCAAAAAAGCTCAGTTCAACGAGGATGTAAAAGAATTTGATGGAATGATCGAGAACGAAGGTGTTCTTGAAATTATGCAGGATGGTTACGGTTTCTTGAGATCAAGTGACTACCACTACCTTGCAAGTCCAGATGATATTTATGTTTCTCCATCTCAAATCAAATTGTTTGGTTTGAAAACAGGAGATACTGTAAAAGGGCAAATCAGACCTCCAAAAGATGGGGAAAAGTATTTTGCTCTATTAAGAGTAGAGAGTGTGAACGGTAAAACGACTGAGGAAATCAGAGACCGTGTTGCATTTGAATATTTGACTCCTCTATTCCCAGATCAAAAATTAAATTTAAGCTCTAAGGCAGATAATTATTCTACTCGTATTGTTGACCTGTTTGCACCAATTGGTAAAGGTCAAAGAGGGATGATTGTTGCACAGCCTAAGACAGGTAAGACGGTGCTTTTGAAGAATATAGCTAATGCTATAGCAGAAAATCACCCTGAGGTTTACTTGATGATCTTATTGATCGATGAGCGTCCGGAAGAGGTGACTGACATGGCTAGATCAGTGAAGGCAGAAGTAGTTGCTTCTACTTTTGATGAGCAAGCTGATAAGCACGTAAAAGTATCTAGCATCGTATTGGAAAAAGCTAAGAGAATGGTAGAGTGTGGTCACGATGTAGTGATCCTTCTTGACTCTATCACAAGATTGGCTAGAGCGTACAATACGGTAGCTCCATCATCAGGTAAAATCTTATCAGGTGGTGTGGATGCTAATGCATTGCATAAGCCTAAGAGGTTCTTTGGTGCAGCGAGAAATGTAGAGAACGGTGGTTCATTGACTATCATCGCTACAGCATTGATCGAAACTGGATCTAAGATGGATGAAGTAATCTTTGAAGAATTCAAAGGAACAGGTAACATGGAACTTCAATTGGATAGAAAACTATCTAATAAGAGAGTTTACCCTGCTATCGATGTGCCTGCATCTGGTACTCGTCGTGAGGATCTTCTTATGGATAAAGAAGAACTTCAGAGAGTATGGATCCTACGTAAGTTTATGTCTGACATGAACAGTAACGAAGCAATGGAATTCCTTTTAAGCAAAATGAAAGGAACTAGAAATAATGATGAGTTCTTAATCTCTATGAACGGTTAAGAGACTGTCAAGACAAATGAAAAGCCTGGTTGAGCAATCAATCAGGCTTTTTTATGCTCTTTATTGAAAATGATTTTTCTGATAATTATATCCTGTTGAAGCGGGATAGGAAAAAACTATTAATCGTCAATATTCAATAAAGTTTTTGGATGACCAACGGTCAGGTCCTGAAATAGGTTGACACAAACAGTGTCAAAAATGGATAAACAAGAAAAGTCAAATGACTTGGTAAAATACAAATCAGGCTCAGGTTATCGAGCGTCTTTCAAACATCATGTGGTTTTG
>NZ_JAMZMJ010000013.1 GCF_024714495.1 Marinoscillum pacificum
TGGTATTTATATTATGAGCAATATCCTGGAGTATCTTATGGATTGTCTGTGGCGGATCAGCTGAATGGACCATGGTATCAGGTATCTGGTTACACCTTCTTCGCTGACTGGGATAAGTATTCATTTCCCTCTAAGGTGCGTCATGGATGTATGATTACCATCAGTAGAGAGGAATATGATCATTTGGTTGAAAACTTTGGAATAGAGAATAAATAAGAATTTAGTGGAGTGAATTGGGTGAATTCACTTAAACGTTTATCTTACGTTTATTAAACAATATCAAAAATGAGAAGAACTTATTTTCTTTCACTTCTTGTATTATCAACAATTATTTATTCTTGTCAAGTGAAAACAGAAACCGAATCATTGAATTACACCGAAATCAGAAAGGCTTTTCAATCTGAAGTAAATGGTAAACCCGTAGACCTTTATTTGTTAGAAAATGCTAGCGGAATGAAAGTAACCATCACCAATTATGGGGGTAAAATCGTTCATATGTTAGTGCCAGATAAAGAAGGGGAGCTTGTGGATGTAAATCTTGGATACGATAATCTGGATGGTTATTTAAAAACTTCTGAAATCTATTTCGGATCATTGATTGGACGATATGGAAACAGAATAGCTGGCGGTAAATTCACTATCGATAGTGTAGAGTATACGCTTGCGCAAAACAATGGGCCTAACAATCTTCATGGTGGTAAAGTTGGATTTAATAATGTGGTGTGGGAGGTGAAATCATCTTCTGCAAAGAGCATTACTTTGGCCTATACTTCAGCAGATGGTGAGGAAGGTTTCCCAGGAGAACTTGCAGTTACAGTAACTTATGAGTTGACTGATCAAAACGAGATCGTCATGACGTATGATGCGACCACTGATAAGGCTACACATGTTAATTTAACGAACCATGCTTTCTTTAACCTAAATGGTGATGGCAGTGGAACGGTTAATGATCATGTGCTGATGGTGAAAGCTTCTAACTACACTCCAGTGGATGAAACACTGATTCCATTAGGTGAAAATGCATCTGTAGAAGGAACTCCTTTTGATTTTAGAACTCCTACAGCGATTGGAGCTAGAGTAGATGTAGAAGATGAACAGCTAGGATATGGCAATGGTTATGACCATAACTTCGTATTAGATAAGGGTATTACGGCAAGTCCTGAGTTGGTTGCTACAATCAAGTCGGAGCAAACTGGAATCGAGTTAGATATCTTAACAACAGAGCCAGGACTTCAGTTTTATGGAGGAAACTTCTTGAATGGATCTGAAACTGGGAAGAATGGTACTTATAATTTCAGGGGTGCTTTCTGTCTGGAAACACAACATTATCCAGATACACCAAACAACCCTAACTTTCCGACTACCTTATTAAAGCCAGGAGAGCAATATCATACAGTATCTATTTACAGATTCTAATTTAATCATAAAAATATTTGATAATCAGGCTCTTACGGGTCTGATTATTTTTTTAAATGATGACTAGTGATGGTAAAACCGCTAAAAATGATTTTATAAACGTGGATAATACGTGTAATAATTTCAATAATCTTCACTAGATTTAAGCTTGATTATAATTTAAGGGTATTAATAAAACTCTAAATTATTAATTTCGTAAAACTTGAAGCGAGGCGGTAAAATTCGGAAGTTAAATCACGATGCAGATTTTAAGGCGTGGTTTGAAGGGATCTATCAAGATTACTTCGAAAGATTATTCCGTTACGCCTACACGATCACCAAAGATCAGCAAATGGCAGAAGACGTTGTTTCAGAAGTCTTCACCAATATTTGGCATAAAAAGCCTGATTACAATACCATTAAAGAGTTGAGTTCGTATTTGCATGTTTCTGTAAAGCATTTAGCCATACGAATGGTCTCTAAAGATCCCGGTAAATTCACTTATTCTACCTACGACGAGACACTTCAGGTTTCAGATGCTATTGATCCTGAAGATATATTGTTGGGCGAAGAGCTCAAGCAAGTTATTGATGATGTCATCGGTAATCTGACTCCACACGGCAAGTTGGTTTATGATATGGCTCGGAACAAAGGCATGACCTATGAGCAAATTGCTCAGGAGCTCGGGATTTCTAGGAAAACTGTAGAAAGCCACATGTACAATGTGCTCAAAAAGATCAAAGAGGCACTGCAAAAGCATTTTGCGGATTCAGGAGTGAATTATCCTTACTTCACGAATATCGGGTCTATTGCAGCGCTTGTTGCTACGGCGGTAGCCCAATCTATTCATTAGAAATAATTCAACATTTTAGGGTATTCATTGAATGAGCTTATAATTCTTAGGCTTTTTTATTGATTTAATTGTATTTGTTTAAAAAACGCTAAGTGTTTTAAGGGTGATTGGACTCTTATAGATGTAGCACACAAAGAATGGAACAACTAATACTGAAATATCTCAACAAAGAACTCACTTCCGTAGAGGAAAGGGAGTTGCAATCCTGGCTAGAGGAGGATTCTCTTAACCGTCAGGTGTTTGAGAACATGGTTAGTCATTGGGAGTTGTCAGATGTGGAGATCAACGCCTACAAGGAGAAGGTTTATGATCGTGTCATGCAATCAAGTCCTTCACCAGTTGTGGAGATGGAGTCTAGCAAAGGTTGGAGCAATGCATGGAAAGTAGCTGCGGTAATTCTTCTAGCTGTTGGTTTGGGCTTTGTATTCAATCACATGGAAAATCAAATCCAGCCAAAATCAGCGGTTGTTGAACAAGTGCTCATCGAGAAAGAGGCATTGTTTGGTCAAAAGTTAACATTCGAATTGCCTGATGGGACTATTGTGAAGTTGAACTCTGGAAGTAAAATCACCTTCCCAAAAGAGTTTGCGGTAAACCACAGAGATGTGAGTTTGATGGGAGAGGCCTTTTTCGATGTGACTAAAGATCCTAACAGACCTTTTAAAATAAATACCGAAAATATAGATGTCACTGTTTTAGGCACCTCATTTAATGTGGATGCTTATGCAGAGAATGAAGCAGCCGTGGTTGCGGTGAAGACTGGTAAAGTTTCAGTAGCTAGTAGAAAAGGTTCAGATGAAGTGTTGCTTTATCCTGCTCAACAAGCGTCATGGCAGCAAGACGCAAAACTCAAGAAACAGCAAATCGTCAATGAAGAAGCGATTTTTGGATGGTTGGATCAAACGATGATGTTTGACGATGATACTATTGATGAAATCGTGAAAACATTGGAGAGATGGTATGATGTGAAAGTCGAGATCACAACAAAACTCGACACTAAGAAAAAATTCACTGGTAAATACAAGAACCCTACGCTACGAGCGGTAATGGAGAGTTTGTCTTATGCCTATGATTTTGAATATGAACTAAAGGATAAAACTGTAATTATCAAATAAATGACGAAAGCCGAGAGGACTTTGGGGAAAGGATCTCGGCTCTCAATAAAGTTTCTGACTTAAACATAAACTCTATGCATGCAAAATTACCAAAATTAATCGTTCGCATGTCAAAAATTGCGATTTATGCGGTGATCATGTGCTATTCGCTCACCATGGCGTTTGGTCATGAGTCCATTGCTCAAAGGAAGTATTTGAGTGAGATTACTCTTGAGATCAAAAATGACAACAAGAGTTTGTTGAACCTGCTTGACCAAATCGAGCGGGCGAGTGACTTTCGTTTTGCCTATTCGAAAAAGGACCTGAAGGATAAAGAGGTTTATATAACATCGGGTAAGTGGAATATGGAATCACTTCTTCGCGAAATTTCTGTAGACGCAGGTGTCTCTCTGAAGCGTATCAATGAAACCATCACTATTCGTGAGGTAGAAGCTGACGAGACACCAGTAGTTTCAGAGAAAGTAAGTATCCTACAGACCATTAAAGGAACTGTAACCGATGAGAACGGTGAAGGCTTACCAGGTGCAACTGTGACTATCAAAGGCACAACCAATGGAACCATCACAGATATTGATGGAAACTTTACGTTGAATGCGGAAGAAGGGCAGATTTTGGTTGTTTCTTTCGTAGGTTATCAAGCCCAGGAAGTTTTGTTGAATGGTCAGACAACTATCAATGTATCATTAGATGTAGATACTCAAGGGCTTGAAGAGGTCGTGGTAATTGGTTACCAAACCGTCCAAAAGAAAGACTTGACAGGTTCTACCGCGGTTATTAAGCCTGACGCGGTTAAGAAAGTAACAGGAACTACACTTGCAGAATCAATGCAAGGTTTGGCTCCTGGAGTGACTGTAAGGAACGGTGGAGCTCCTGGTTCGGGTGCGGTGATCGAAATTAGAGGAGTAGGTAGTTTTGCTGATACGCAACCTCTATATGTAATTGATGGAATGTTGGCGGATGCTAATCCAACAATCAATACAAATGATATAGCTTCTGTTCAAATTTTGAAAGATGCATCTGCTGCAGCCATTTATGGTTCTCGTGCTGCAAATGGTGTCGTAATCATCACAACGAAACAAGGTAGTGATGGGCCAATGAAAGTAAGCCTTTCTGCAAAATCTGGTATTCAGGAAATAGCGAAGAGATGGGATGTGATGAATGCACAGGAGTTTGCAGCCTTGCAAACTACCATGTACGAGAACTCAGGATTACCTGTTCCCTCTTCCGTAGGAGCTGATTTCGATCCATCTATTGATACAGATTGGCAAGATGAGATCATCCAACTAGGTAAAATCAATGATTACAATGTAAGCCTTTCTGGAGGGTCAAAGAATAATTCATTCATGATCAGTGGAAGTGCATTCAATAATGAAGGTGTTCTAAAAGGAAGATCATTTGAACGTTACAGCTTAAGACTGAATAGTAAGAGCGAGATTGGTAGAGTGACGGTAGGTGAAAATATGGTGTTGACTCATTCCATCAATGAAAATCCAGGAGCAGGGAATCCATTTTATGATATGCCGCAGTTGCTTCCAGTTATTCCTGTACAGAGTGATGATTACATCAATGTAAGCAATCCTGAAGGATGGGGAACAGGAACAACCAACGCAGTGACCTATGCATGGAACCCGGTTGCAATCAATAATTTAAGTCACAACAAGTCTACTTATTCGAAGATTGTAGGTAATGCATATGTGGATGTGAAAATTGCCGACTGGATCACCTATCGATTCAATGCTGGTTTAGAAGCTAGTTTTGATTTTACTAAATACCTTCGTGAAGATGGTGTATGGTCATTCAATGCTGCAGTTTATCCAAGTTACGTAGAAGACAACAGATCCACTTTTATGAGTGGCTTGTTGGAACATACATTGAATATCAACAAAGACTTTGGACAGCACAGAATCAGTGCGGTATTTGGTACTTCTCAGCAATCATTTAGAAATGAATACACTACTGCGCGCAGAAGTGAATTGCAGCAGTTCAATGGTGATTATTTGAATACAATTAATTCTGCAGTAGGAGAGGATGTTTCATCAGGAGGTAGACCGCTAGATAGTTACATCATCGGTTACCTTGGTCGAATCAACTACACCTATGCAGATAAGTATTTGCTTACTTTAACTGGTAGAATTGACAAGAACTCTAAGTTCCAGGAAGATTATAGAACAGGTTTCTTCCCTTCTGTAGCAGCAGGATGGAGAATCAGTGAGGAGAACTTCTTTAACGTTCCATACATCTCCAATATGAAGTTAACAGCATCTTATGGAGAGATTGGTTTGGTGCCAGGTGCAATTGGGTCATGGGATTACGTTGGTAATTTGAACTCCAATACAAGAGCAATTTTTGGTAACTCACAACAAGCGTATGTTGGTGCATACCAGCCACGTCTGATCAATGAAAAACTTCAGTGGGAAACTAAAATCACTAGAAACATCGGAATGGATGTAGGATTATTGAATGACAAAGTATTGGTAGGTATTGAATACTACAACTCAGTTTCTGACAATGCAATCCTTAACCCTCCAGTAGCGAATTACTTTGGTACTTTAGGTGGTAATCCATACGTGAACACTGGTTCGTTGAGAAACTCAGGATTTGAGTTCAGTGCGACTTACAGAAAGAGAGAAGGAGATTTCAACTGGGATCTATCTGGAAACTTCACAACCATTAAAAACACTGTTGAAAGTGTTGGTAACCAGGGAGCTGGTATTGACTACATCCCAACAGGTTTGACCAGAACGAAAGTAGGAAGATCCATTTCTGAGTGGTATCTATTGAAAACAGATGGAATATTCCAATCTGAGCAAGATGTACTAGATCATCAGAACACTGAAGGTCAAGTGATTCAGCCAAATGCACAACCAGGTGATATCCGATTTGTGGATGTAAATGATGACGGTCAGATCACAGAAGATGATAGAGACTTTAGCGGCAAATCAGCCTGGCCTACACTTCAAATTGGTTCACAGTTTAACGCATCATACAAGAACTTCAACTTCAATGTGCAGTTGGTAGGGATCTTTGGTAACCATATTTACAACAGTGTAAGACAGATTTTGGATAGCTACCAAAACACTAATTTCCGTAGTGACATTCAGCCTTGGACAGAAGAAAATCCAAATACTGATGATCCAAGAATTGGTGTGGCTAGCGATGATGTAGCATTAGCTATGAATGGTCAAAACAGTGACCGATGGTTAGAAAGTGGATCGTACGTGAGAGTGAGAAATGTCGAGTTAGGCTATACGTTTAACAGTGACTTATTAAGCTCTATTGGCTTGGGCAATGCAAGGGTATTTGTCAGCGGCCAGAACCTCCTGACATTTACAAAATACTCAGGTCTTGATCCAGATGTAACAGGTAATGGTATCTATGAGCGAGGTGCAGATACAGGTAACTGGCCATCCAACAGAATTTATTCAGCAGGCATTCAGTTAGATTTTTAAACCATCAGAGCAATGAAAAGAATATTAATATACATAGTCATCATAGGTTTGGGGTTTGGCTGTGAAGAGAAACTAGACATTATAAACCCTAATGAACCGAGTGTTCAATACTTCTGGCAAAACGAAGAAGATGCCGTAAAAGGAGTAAATGCAGTATACAGTACACTACATAAAGGATCTATCTCCAGATGGATGCCAATGTTGTTCTCTACAAGATCAGATATTGGTCAGAGTAGAAGCCCGTGGACAGATTTAGCGAATGCTTTGGATAAGTTCATTCAGCCGGATTACAATTTTGGTCCGGTAGCAGGTACATGGTCTGATAATTATGTTGGTATCAACAGAGCTAATCAGGTTTTGGATAACGTACCAGGCATTGATATGGATGCTGCCAAAAAGGATGAAGTTCTTGGTCAAGCATACTTCTTTAGAGGATTGTTTTACTATCACTTAGTAACCTTGTTTGGCAATGTTCCTTTGATGCTTCAAACGACTTCACCAGATGATTATCCGGCGAATAGCTCAGTAGAAGAAGTATACAATCAGATCATTTCTGACTTAGAGATGGCAGTAGATATGTTGCCTGCACAATATGCAAGCCCTGATGATTTGGGAAGAGTTACTAAAGGCGCGGCACATGCATTGATGGCGAAAGCATACTTCCAGTTGAAAGATTACAATAGTGCACTTCCTTCATTGGAATGGTTAGTAGATGGTCAGGGTGGAGATATTTACGACCTTACCTCTGACTATAGAGACAATTTCCTAATCACTACAGAGAACAATGTGGAGTCTGTATTCGAGTGGCAGTTTGCTGAGAATCCAAATGAGTATACAGATGATGATATCGCAACTCCAAATCACAATTACGGTACTTCTATGGCACAATTCACTGCTCCAGTAGGAATAGGTTGGTCAGATGCTGAAGCACGCAGATGGGTGATCTATGAATTTGATGAGTTGACTGTAGATGGTAATAGAGATCCACGAGTAGAAGCAAGTTTCTTGTTTGACTCTACGAATATCAATGGTCCTAATGAGACAATGATCTACGGGGTTTCTTTCGCTGATAGATATGGAGACGGTCCGGATAGCAAAAGAGTTTGGGTACGTAAGTTCTTGAATGATCACTGGAAAAATGAAGAAGGTTATCGTTCTCCTAACAACTACAGATACATTAGATATTCAGATGTGTTGTTAATGTACGCAGAGTGCCTTAATGCGCTTGGAAGAACAGGAGAAGCGTATGCGCATGTAGACAGAGTTAGAGAAAGAGCGAATTTGGCTCCTTTGTCAACAGCGAAGCCAGGTTTGAGTCAGGATGCGTTCCTGGAGCAAATCAAGCATGAAAGATTGCTGGAGCTTGCGGGTGAAGGTCACCGTTGGAATGACTTAATGAGATGGGGAGATGTAGGTCCGGGATTAGCTGGAAATGATCCTGCATTTAACAACTTTGAAGTAGGAAAGCACGAATTGCTTCCAATTCCTCAAGTTGATTTGGATGTAAATCCAAACCTTGATCAAAACCCAAATTGGTAAATATTTTAAATCGCCGTGTGAGATTGCTCGCACGGCTTTTTTATACTAAGAAACGAACTAGCATATGTTGAGATCTTTCATTGTATCCTTACTTTTTGTGTCAGTTTTTTCTCTTTTGGCATGTTCTGAAGAGACAACTCCAGATATTAAAAAAGAAGAGCCAGAAGAGCCTGATACAAAAGTAGATTCTTTGTTTTTGAATCCTATTCATACTTCAGGTCCAGATCCGTGGGTTTTTCAAGCGAATGATAAATATTACCTCACCTTCACTACTGGGTATAATCTCACCCTCTATAAAAGTGATGTGATGTCTGACTTGGGTGATGCGTATTCCAGGTCAGTATGGACACCTCCTGCTACAGGTCCAAACTCTAAAAACATTTGGGCTCCTGAGATTCATCAGATTGATGGTGTTTGGTATATCTACTATGCCGCTGATGATGGAGACAATCAAAATCACCGAATGTTCGTCGTTCGAAATGAAAATGAAGATCCAGAAGTAGGAACCTGGGAAGATATGGGGCAGCTAATGCTGCCAGATGACAAATGGGCTATTGATGGTACGATCTTCGAACACAACGATCAATTGTATTACTTGTGGTCAGGTTGGGAAGGAGACGTAAATGTTCGTCAGGATATTTATATCTGTAAGATGGATGATGCGCTGACTCCAGTTGGTGAGCGAGTTATGCTGACTAAACCAGAGTATGGATGGGAAACGAATGGCGTAAATCCTACAGTAACTGAAGGTCCTCAAGTTTTGAAGCATGACGGTAAAATCTTTATCGTTTACTCTGCTGGAGCATGCTGGACTGATGGCTATGCATTGGGGCTATTGACGGCAGATGATGAGGCAGATTTGATGGATCCAGAATCGTGGACTAAGTCAGAGGAGCCTGTTTTCAGCAAGAACGATGAAGGAAATGCTTACGGCCCAGGACATAATAGCTTTTTCACATCGAAAGATGGTACCGAAGATTGGATTATCTACCATGCAAATCCACAACCAGGTCAGGGATGTGGAGGCAACAGGTCTATTAGAATCCAACCTTTTAACTGGGATGAGAACGGTTACCCGGATTTTGGTGTACCTCATCCACTTTATGAAAAACTGACCAAACCCTCAGGTGAATATTGATTTAACTACCTAACCCTATTCAAAAATGTATAAGAAATTATTAGCTGTTGCAGCCGTTCTGGCAGCAACCATAGGGCTTTATGCTCAAGAAAATATTGTGAGCCTTGATTTTGAGGTTCAAAAAGGTGATATATCCATCGTAGATATTGATGCCGATGGAGATCAGGATATCCTCATTGTAGGTGAAAATGGAGGTGTTCCAATGGTTCAATTATTTCAGAACAATGGTGATTTGACCTTCGAAAAAGTGGAGTCTGTTTTTCAAGGAGGTAACGTTCCTACCTTGGATTTTGGAGATGTAAATGGTGATGGATTAATGGATGTCCTTCAGTCAGGTTTTGGGGATACACCTTTTGTTAATCTTTACACTTCCAATGAATCTAATGAATTTGCTGTGGATGAATTATCCAGTAGTCTGATTCAGATTGCTCCAGGTCTAGGAATTGCCGATTTGAACAATGATGGCCATACCGATATATTCATCTTTGGAAATCATAACATTGAAGATCAGCGACCAAAAGTGTATTTGGGAAATAGTGAAGGTGGATTTGATGCAACTTCACCATTTGATTCCTATCAGTTTATAGATTCTAAACCTCAAGCAGTAGACTATGATTCAGATGGAGATTTGGACTTGTGGGTAATGGCTGGATACGAGGTGAATAAAGATGCCAGGTTTGGAATGATTTTCGAAAATGATGGTGGAGAATTCACTGCTGTAGATCCGGGGATTGTGAATAAAGGTCCAGGTTCTTCTGATTGGGGTGATTATGATGCTGATGGTGATCTTGATTTGTTGATTGGAGGATACGGCTATGTGAATTCTGGAGAAGATAATGACCTAATCTACCGCATTTATGAAAATGATGGCGGTACTTTCACGGAGGCGGTTGTTTTCCAACCATTTGGGGCATTCAGTCCAGGCAATTCCTCTCGTTTTGCAGATTGGGATAACGACGGTGATTTAGATGTAATTGTTACTGGTTGGAATCCAGATGCCGGAGGTCAAAGAGTTGGGTTCTTTATCAATACTGGAGGATCTTTTGAACTTGCCGATTACAGTCATTCGGTTCCAGGAGTTTCGGAGAGTGCTATTGAAGTGGGAGATTTAGATAATGATGGTGATCTGGATTTGGTGATCAATGGTTTTTCTGGAAACCAATGGAATGGCGAAGGATCAGCCTTTGGTAGAAATATTTCTGTGGTAATAGAAAATACAACTGCAGGAAGTAACGAAGCACCAGCAGCGCCATCCAATTTAGCTGCTGAGTCCATTAGTCAGAAAGCAGTCTTTAGTTGGGATGCTCCAACAGATGATCACTCTTCTGTATTGACGTATAATTTCTACTTGATTGATTCTGAAGGATACTATTATTATGCTCCGTTGGCAGACATGACTACTGGGGATCTGATGATACAGCAAAAAGGAAATGTGGAACTCAATACTTCATGGACTGTTCAGGATTTGCCTTATGGTGAATATGAGTGGGGAGTACAGGCGATAGATAATAGCTTTGAGGGTTCTACTTTCGCATCTGGCAATTTCACACACCAAGAGCTGGTATTGAGTTCAGGGGATATTGCTGATGCCGTAATCTATCCTAATCCATCAGTGTCTAAAATCAATCTTTACAATAGCACTTCTGTCGTTGAAGTTGGTGTGCTAACTCTCGATGGCAAATTGGTCAAAACGCTAAAAAACCAGGAAGGTACTTCGTATTTGGAGATACAAGTAGCTAGTGGAATTTATTTAGTGAAAATGACGCATTCTGATGGATCGGTTACTACACAAAAAGCTGTAGTCAAATAATACTAAGGCGGGATTTCAACTTTGTATGAAATCCATTGGATGGTCTGCAAAGGCCATCCATTTTTAAGCTTTCCAGCAACTTGCTACTAATGTCGAATCAAATAAAAATAAATGCACTTATGATGAAAAAGTTACTTGTTGTACTTCTTGCGTTTGCATCTCATCTTTCATGGTCACAGGACTATCCAGTAAACTATGTGCTGTCCGTAAAATCACCTGGTAATCCAGCTCAGCAATATGCTATTAACGGAGTTGAAGGTGAACTCGATGCCAAAAACGCACCTGTTTCCATCACTCAAAAAATGATGAACGTATCAGGTTCCAATGAGCTGACCATCACTGTGCGAGCGAATCAAGATACTTACATCAACTTGAGTGGAGCAGTTGATTTGACAGGTTTTAACTACGAACAGACTCAGTTTTACCTTCCTGGATTTTGGTATAGAAAAAACTTACGTTCTCCAGATAAAGCGCCAAATGCCAGAGTTAGTAAAAGCTGGATCGTTCGAGAAGACCGTTTGAGTACACCATTAGCAGGTGCGTACAATGAGACTTCAGGTAAAGGTGTCAATCTGGTTCGTTTAGATCAGAATGACGAAGTGTCACTTGCGCCCTTGAATCAAGGGGAAGTGATCCTAAGCGGGCCAACGAATCTAGGCGCGATCGGTTTTCAAGAGAAGTCTAACAAAGTAGCGCTAACATTTGCTATTCCATACAAAGAAGCGCCACATTCCTATTATAGAAAACTCACGCTAGGTGAGCCGGTAACTTCATTCATTAAATTGAATGCTGGTGAAACGGTAACCTACAAATACTTAATTCGAACGTATGATTCGAAGGACTTTTCTGATTTCGTAGCGCAATCGTGGAATACTTCATTTGATATTAAGAATCCGTCAAATGTGGATTCGGATGACTTTACTGATGAGGATATCAAGAAAACACTTTCTCAGTTCTGGAAGCAGTCATTTGTGACCAATTCAGACGGATTGAAAGGTTACTCTGGGGTGCACTTGTCAACGGAAAAATGTGAAGTACTTCCGTTGCTTGAAGTTGGTTTTGTTGGTAGAGTATTGCTAAACGCCTTCAATTCATTGGAGTTTGGCTATGAGCAAAACGACCAGCAATTGATTGATATGTCTCAAGAGATTTGGGATAGTTATTTAGCTCATGGATTTACTAAAGGCGGACTTTTCAGAGAACGAATAGAAGAGAATCACAACTGGGAAACAGATGTGTTTTCTATCAGAAGACAATCTGAAGGATTGTATGCGGCATTGTTTTACTTGAATTACGAAAAGAAAGCTGGTAGAAAGCATCCAGAATGGGAAGCCACTGTGAAAAGTATGTTCGATTTGTTTGTGAAGCTTCAAAAAGCAGATGGAAGCTTCCCTCGTAAATTCGACGATAGTTTGGTAGTGAAAGATGCGAGTGGAGGAAGTTCGTCATGTGTAGTTCCTCCATTGGTGATGGCTTACGAATACTTTGGAGATAAAAAGTATTTGGAAATAGCTAGAAAAGTTGGGGATTACCAGGAAACGGAATTGATCAACAAAGCCGACTATTTCTCATCAACACTAGATGCCAACTGTGAGGATAAAGAAGCTTCACTTTACGTTGCTACATCATTGTATTATTTAGCTCAGGTTACGAAAGGCAAGGAAAAAGCAAAGTACATTCAATTGGCTAAGAAGGCATCTTATTTTGCTCTGTCATGGTACTACACCTGGGACGTTCCTTTTGCTCAAGGGCAAATGTTGGGTGATGTCGATATGAAAACTCGGGGATGGGGAAATGTCTCTGTGGAGAACAATCATATCGATGTATACATTTTCGAATTTGATGAAATATTGGATTGGTTAGCTGAGGAGACTTCAGAACCTCGTTTCAGTGCATTTGCAGATGTGATCAGAACATCTATGCGATCACAGCTTTTGCCTTACGAAGACCATATGGTCAATATTGGTAAGGTAGGATATTATCCGGAAGTAGTACAGCACACCCAATGGGATTATGGCAAGTTCGGTAAAGGATTTTACAACGACATATTTGCTCCAGGCTGGACGGTAGCTTCCTTATGGGAACTCTTGACTGTAGGTCGTACAGAAGCCTATTTCAAATAAACTTAGAAGAACTATGATAGAACCAGCTATTCGATTCATAAAAACCTTCATTCCAATTTTGGTAATCGTAGGGTCGTTTCTTGCCTGTTCTGCCGGTAAGGATGACCCTACACCAAAGGAGCCTGAAGTAGAGGAGCCTGAGGATACGACTAAGTGGGTTATTGAGCATTCCGTAGCAGCTAACCCAATAGATCATATCGAATGGGGTACTCCTAAAAAGGTTTCTCACGAAGTATACAATGCTGCTTATCCAAGAATGATCCGTCTAGGTGGAGATACACTTCTGATGGCCTATCACGGAGGCGATGAAAACAATTCCTGGGACAATATCTATCTCCGAAAGAGTTTTGATCTAGGAGAATCCTGGTCAGAAGCTGAAGTGCTGATGGAGGACAATGATCCAGATTATTGGGGCTTTGCAAATCCTGAGTTTTTAGAGCTGAGAAACGGAGTGATTTTGATGGCTTTTACTGGCAGAGGTAGGCCAGATGATAACCAACATGATAACATCCAGATCATGCAAAGTGATGATCGGGGCCTGACCTGGTCAAGGCCTCGAATTGTCGCCTATGGAAGATCATGGGAGCCAGCCATGGTACAGCACCCTAGTGGAGAAGTGATGCTTTTCTACTCTAGTGAAGCTAGATGGTGGCAAGTTGCTGACCAAATAGAGCAAGAAATCTTAATGGTCATATCTGACAATGACGGACTCTCCTGGGACAATCCAAAAACGGTAGCTTATACCTCCTCAATGCGTGATGGCATGCCTGTGCCAGTGGTACTTCATGATAAAAAAGGTATTGCCTTTGCTATTGAATCTATTGGGAACTCCAATGGACCCTGGGTAGTTCAATCCAGTTTATCCAATCGATTTGAAGTGCCTGAAGGTAGATGGTTAGCAGCTCCAAAGACGCTTGTCAATTTTGGTGGAGGTCCATATCTGATTCAACTTCCAACCGGGGAAACCATTTTGTCTCTACATGATACAGGTGGAAGAGATATCGGAAGCGACTGGATGAAAAATACGATGTACGTCCTCATTGGGGACGATGAGGCGAAAGATTTTGGAAATGTGTCATACCCATTTCCTGATCTGCCAATCAATGAAGGTGCATTTTTCAACTCCGTCTGTGCTTTGGATGCCAATACCATCATTGCGTTGGCAAGCCGAAACTTTGCTGATGGGCATTCGGAAGTCTACTGGGTGACAGGTACAGTGATTAGAAACTAAATAAACTCAAAAGTCTCCCTTATTAGGTAAAAGGGAGCATATAAACAGGTAGTGTGTCGAGATCAATCTCAAAAACAAGGTCTATGAATTGCCTTAATGATGACTGTTTTTAAACAATTAAACTCTACACAACTATGAAAACAACTAATCAGAAAATGATGGTCATGCTGTTTATGTTTAGCATGATGTTGACTGAACTTACTGCCCAAACAGTACAGTTCGAATCGTTTAATTTTCCCGGGAGTTTCATCCGACATGCCTACAGTCGTGGACGAATAGACCCGAATGTTAATCCCTTTCAGGATTCAGAATTTAGGGTAGTTCCAGGCCTTGCTGATGGAAATGCCATTTCCATTGAGTCTGTCAATTTCCCTGGCAGATATTTGAGACACAAAAACGGTGAGATTTGGCTGGAAGCGCCCGACGGAACAGGTTGGTACAATCAGGATGCTACATGGTGGCTTCGTTCTGGAATCGCTGGAGGTGGCATCTCTTTCGAATCGTATAATTTCTCTGGAAACTACATACGACATAGAGGAGGATTGCTTTATAGCGAGAATCCTTGGGGTCTTCCTGCTGATGCGACATTTCATGAGCGACCTGTAAACGGCGGACATATGGTCGATGCTTTTGAAGGTGCAGATCCAGAGCTAACCAATTTTGACGGAAACTACCGAATTTATGTGACCAATCAGGCGGGAGTAATTCGATGTATGCGACCGTATGACAATAACAACTTGAAAGGGAGTTGGTATGCAACAACGGCTTTTACCATGCCTCCACATTTGATTCATGGCTGGGCTCCTGCAGTCGTCAAAAGAGGAAACGAGTACCGAATGTATTTTTCGGCAAAGGATACAAGAGGCCCAGATGAAAACAATATCTATGTAGCATTCTCCAATAATCCAAACTCCGGATTTGCCAACGAAGTAGAAGTAGTTCATGATGGAGCTGGAGGATGTACCGATGTAATTGATGCTGGTATTGATGGTGATATCATTTACTATGGTGGCTCATTTGGTGGTGGGGCTTTCATGGCTGATTTGATCAACAATGGCCGTGGATCTGCAAACCATAGAAGAGTTAACGGACTGACTAATTACTCTGAGGCGCCGTATGTGGGATATGTTTCTGGAGTGGGAAAAGTGATGTTGTATGCTCGAGGTTACTGGTGGGAAAATTCTTATGGTACCAACTGGGCGACTGGTGATGGACAAAACTGGACATATAGAGGTCAGGTTAATTTCCCAGTAGCAGATCAGTACCTTTTCAGATTGGGACATGCGTCAACAGTCAATGATTACATCGCGGTAAATAGTAATCGTGCTGGAAACTCGCCGAGAAGAGTGGCTATTGGTCGCTTAGCAGTCAATGGTCCGTTTTTAGAGGGCAATCGTTCAGAAGGCAACAACGAAGAAATGACTTTAACTGTGGTTTTGGAAGATGTGACGGATGTGGAAGTAGTTGCTGATTTTGGTGTAATTGAGGATAAAGAATTGAAAATTTACCCGAACCCTGTTCCAAACGAGCGCTTCTATATTGCATTTAATGCCTCATATGAAGCTAAAAGTGCACGGATTGATATATATGACTTAAGTGGCTCTTTGGTAAAAACTATCACAAGAGATCATGTGGAAATGGGCGTGAATTCTTATGAAATCGAAGGATTGAATTTGAAGTCCGGTCAGTACATTTTACATGTGATGAATGATCGAGGAGAGTCTCTTGGAAAAGAGCCATTTTTAGTAAAAGACTAAAAGGCAGTTGTTTCAGTTAGAAACATGATTTAGATAGATGATATGGCGTTCTTAGGAGCGCCATATATTAAACTTATTTATAACGTAAAATATACGGTTATATGCGTAGGATTTTCGATCTTAGTATATTCATTCAAAAGATCCCAAAATGATGACCTTCAAGAGAATTTTTTCAATAGCTCTGATGACTTTTTGTGCGCATATCCTAACCGCACAATTACAAGTCGCCAATGTGTTTGGCGATAATATGGTTTTACAAAGAGAGAAAGCTGTAAAAGTATGGGGACAAGCCAGTCCGAAAGAAGCTATTTCTGTACAGTTCAATGGACAATCTGTTTCTGGCAAAGCCGATAAATCTGGAAAATGGATAGTTGAATTGCACCCAATGACTCATGGTGGGCCTTTTGAAATGACCATCAGCGGAAAAAAGGAAGAATTACATCTTAAGAATATTTTGATCGGAGATGTGTGGATTGGAAGTGGACAGTCGAACATGGAATGGCCATTGTTCAATACAAAAACCGGTAAAGAATCGATCGCGAATAGCGCGAATAAGAATATTAGACTTTTCACTGTTGAGGAAGCCATGGCTGCCAATCCAAATGCAGATGTCACTACCAATGGATGGTTTGTAAGCAACCCTGAGTCGACACCAAATTTCTCTGCAGTAGCGTATCATTTTGGTAAGCAAATCAATCAAGACCTTGATATTCCAATTGGACTGATTCACAGTTCATGGGGAGGAACGGACATAGAAACCTGGATGAGTTGGGAAGCATTGTCTTCTGTAGATGGTTTTGGTAATTTGAATAAGGAAGAACTGGTATATCGTCAGGAGAACTCGGGTAAAATGAGAGCTGCTTTTCAAGCTGCGATTGCTGAAGAACCAGGCATGAAGCAAAATTGGTTCAAGCTGTCTGCGAAAGAATACCAGTCATGGGAAACGATAGAAATGCCCAAAATTTGGGAAAGCACTAAGATTGGTAATGAAGACGGTATTATATGGTTTGCAAAGTCATTTGAGTTAACCAAAGAGCAAGTGAAAGATGCTACTTTAAGTTTGGGGCCGATAGATGATATTGATGATACCTACATCAATGGTCAATTGGTAGGCCATATGGAAGACTGGTCAGTAGCTCGAAAATATAATGTTTCGAAAACGGTACTAAAAGAAGGTATCAATTGGCTGGTTATTCGAGTAACGGATAACACTGGAGGAGGTGGAATCTACGGAAAGCCTTCAGATCTAAATTTAAATACAGGTGGTGCTACCATTGATTTGTCAGGGAAGTGGTACTACAAGACAGCAGTCCTTTCATCTGCTTTTGGCAATCCATCTAGTGGACCGAATGATTTTCCAACGTGTTTGTACAATGCTATGATTGCTCCAATTACAGACTTGTCTATCAAAGGGGTGATTTGGTATCAAGGTGAGAATAACACCAGAAACCCGAAACAATATCGGGAATTATTCCCAGGAATGATCATGGATTGGAGAGAACAGTTCAATCAGGATTTTCCATTTATCTGGGTTCAGCTTGCCAACTTCATGACTCCTGCAGCACAACCGAAAGAGAGCGGCTGGGCAGAACTTCGTGAAGCACAATCTATGACATTGGCTTTGCCTAAAACTGGACAAGCTGTCATCATCGACATAGGAGAAGCTAATGATATTCATCCGCGCAATAAGAAGGATGTAGGGTATCGTTTGGCTATGGCTGCTGAAAAGGTAGCGTATAGTAAAGATATCGTTTACTCAGGTCCAACCTTCACTGGAATGGAGTTGGATGGTAATAAGGCTGTATTGAGTTTTTCAAATACAGGTTCTGGATTGAAAGTCAAAGACAAATATGGCTATGTGAAAGGTTTTGCAATAGCTGGTGCAGATGGAAAATTTGTATGGGCAAAAGCTCAACTGAACGATAATAAAGTAGTTGTTTGGAGCAGTCAGGTCAATGAGCCAAAAGCAGTTAGATATGCCTGGGGTGATAATCCGGATGATGCCAATTTGTACAATAAGGAAGGTCTTCCTGCAAGTCCATTTAGAACAGATCAATAAAATTTAAAAAATGAATTTCAGCATGAAAATGCTGTATCAAAAATTGTAAGCGTATAAATGACGTTTAAAAAATGAAGAAATTACTATTATTCTATGGAGTTTGCCAGATGCTCTTGAGCCTCTCGGTATCAGCTCAGGAATTTATTCCTAGTTCTCCACTTTATCGAGATCCTATAACTGATGGGGCTGCAGATCCTGTGGTAGTCTACAATCGAGAAGAGCAGAGCTGGTGGATGTTGTACACCCAGCGTAGAGCCAATGTAGAAACAGCTGACGTTGCTTATTGCTATGGAAATGACATAGGGTTTGCCAGTAGTAAGGATAATGGAAAAACATGGGTATACCGTGGTACATTGGATTTAGAGTTTGAGCGTGGTAAGAACACTTTCTGGGCGCCAGATGTCGTTTATTCGAATGGTACATATCACATGTTCGTGGCTTATATCCAGGGAGTGAGAAATCACTGGGGAGGTCATGCCACATTAGTACATTACACCAGTCAAAATTTGTGGGATTGGAAACATGAAGGCTATGTTGATTTGGATACGAAGAATGTGATTGACGCAACGTTGATCCAATTGCCTGATGGCCTTTGGAAGATGTGGTACAAGTCTCCAGAAGGTGGCGGAATCACCATGTCTGCAACGAGCAAAGATTTGTTTACCTGGAAAACGAATAAAAAGCCTGCTATTGGTGGTCAAGCACATGAAGGGCCGAAGGCTTTTTGGTTCAAAGACAGTTACTGGGTGGTAACTGATGAATGGCAAGGGCTAAGAGTTTACAAATCTGATGATACTGAGAAATGGGAAAAGCAGGATTTGATTTTGAACGAAGCATCTTCCCGCTTTATGGATGGTCCAAAAGGAGCCCATGGAGATGTGGTGGTGACTGGAGATAAAGCTTATGTAATTTATTTCACACACCCGGGTAGAAAATCCCACCTTGAAGCACCAGCAGATGAGCATGGCAACATTCCACTAGATCTTAGAAGATCTGTTATTCAAGTGAGAGAACTAATTGTTGAAAACGGAAAACTCATTGACAAAGCAGATGATTTCACTTTTTATCTTCCTAACTTAAAATAGACCTAAACACATAATCCGATGAAGAACCTATCGAACCTATTATTGCTTGCAGGCCTTGTTCTGGCCTGGGCATGTAGTCAACCTGCTAAAAAAGAGGAGGAGACTGCAGCAACTTATAGTAATCCAATTGATGTGGAATTTGGAGACCCATACATTCTTGACAATGGAGATGGAACTTACTACATGTATGGAACTGGAGGTGGAGCCAAGGATGGCTTTGCAACTTACTCGTCTACTGATTTGATCAACTGGAAATTTGAAGGTCAGGTTTATACTGGCAATACGGATAGCTCCTGGAACGAAAAGTGGTTCTGGGCTCCAGAGGTATACAAAAGAGATGGAAAGTATTACATTTTCTTCAGTGCACAATGGAAAGAAAATCCTACTAATGAAGAAGAGAACTTTATGATTGGTGTCGCGGTATCTGATAAGCCAACCGGCCCTTTCAAGGACTTGTATGATCGACCAATCTTTAACCCTGGATATCCAGTGATCGATGCGAACCTATTTGTAGATGACGATGGAAAAAACTACCTCTACTATTCAAGAGCCTGTTACAAACATCCAGTAGAAAGTGAAGTGGCTGACTGGGCAAAGGAGCAAGGCATGTACGAAGAAATTGAAGAAAGCTGGGTGTATGGTGTAGAGTTGAAGCCTGACTTTAGCGGTGTAATTGGTGGACCTAAACTACTTCTGAAACCGCCAACCAGAATGGATGATGAGCAAGCAGAGTGGGAGAGTAGATCGGTTACTTCTAATGAGATTAATAGACGTTGGACGGAGGGATCTTTCCTCTTTAAAAAGAATGGGGTCTATTACATCATGTACTCTGCTAACTACTATGCTGGGAAAAACTATGCAGTAGGTTATGCAACGGGTAGCAGTCCTCTTGGGCCATTTATCAAAGCATCCAACAATCCTGTACTTCAAAAGAATGTGGAGCAAGGTGGTGATGTAACAGGTACTGGACACAATATGGTCTTGTTCTCTCCAGATAGTTCTAAGATGTATTGTGTTTATCATGGACGAACTACTCAGAGTGGTCAGGATAGAGTAGTTTTTATTGACGAAATGCACATCAATAAAGATGGTCAACTAGTAGTAGATGGTCCATCTACAAGCAGTAAGCCACTTCCTTTCAGTAAATAATGTCTTTGCGAGGTTTGGAGTCATTTAAAAGATGACTCCACCTTAATTGATAAAATCAAATCATACATGTTCTCAAAATACGTTCAAGCCATATTGATTATTTGTGTCATTACAATGGCCTCTTGTGGTCAAAAAGGAACTGATTCCCCTGATCCAGAGGTGGAAGAAGTAGATGATCAGACGCAATATTTCAGCAATCCTATTGGAGGCTATGAAGCAGACCCGTGGGTAGTTTTCAAAGATGGGTTTTATTACTACACTGCTACCAATGGAGGATCTATTGTAATTAGGAAATCAAAGAATTTGCACGAAGTAGCAAAAGTTCAGGGGATCACCGTTTGGCAACCATTACCCGATGGAGAGATTAAGAATGCCATTTGGGCACCGGAATTACATTTCATTGGTGATCGTTGGTATGTGTATGCAGCAGGAAGTCCTTGTGGTGATTTTACAAAATGTTTTCAGGAAAGTTTTGTGTTAGAAAGTACCACGGAGGACCCACTAGGAAGCTATGAATACAAAGGTATCATTGCTGAAGGTATCGATGGCACTGTCCTGCAAAGGGAGAATGGAGACAACTATTTCCTATGGATGCGAACTGCTGATGGTGAGACCGAGCATATTTCCATAGCTAAAATGATCTCTCCATGGGAAATAGAAGAGGACATCACGAAAGTTTCAATAGAGCCATTTTTGGATTGGGAAACTCGTGATCAGTATACCAACGAAGGTCCTGAAATCTTACAGCGGGGTGATACTACATTGGTCATCTATTCTGCGAGTGCCAGCTGGACACAGTGGTACTGTTTAGGTGCATACATCAATGTGGATGGTAACTTGATGAACAAAGAATCATGGACTAAATACCCAGAGCCACTTTTTGAAAAGTCTGATGTCAATTACATCTACGGACCAGGACACTGCGCCTTTACACAGTCACCAGATGGTACGGAAGATTGGATTATTTATCATGCTATGTCAGATCCAAATGGAGGCTGGGGTGGTCGCCAGCCACGCATTCAAAAGTTTACCTGGCAATCAAATGGTTTACCAGACTTTGGAGTACCCGTGCCAGATGGTAAACGAATAGAAGTGCCATCAGGGACAGAATAAATTGCTTTAAAATATTAACGATTGGGGGAAGCCGTCGGCCTACGGGCTGGCGGTTTTGTGTTTCCGAGCATTTCTAAGATTGGAAAGACAGATATTCATTTACTTTGAGCAGAATTAGCATCACGGAGATATCATGAGAAATCTGAAAGACAATGTAGTAGTAGTGACAGGCGCGGCTTCCGGAATAGGAAGAGAGTTGGCTATTGAACTCGCAAAGAAAGGTTGTCACTTAGCTATTTCAGATGTGAATGAAGCAGAACTTCAACAGACTGTGGAATTACTCAAAGTCTATGAAGTAAAAGTGAAGGCTGACAAATTAAATGTGGCTGATAAGGATGGATTTTTTCAATACGCTGAAGAGGTAATCGCTCATTTTGGTCATGTGGATCGAGTGATCAATAATGCTGGAAGGTCTGTGGCTGATGCATTTGTCACGGGAACCGTAGAAGATTTTAAAATGGTGATGGATGTCAATTTTTGGGGTGCATTTCATGGGACCAAGGCTTTTCTTCCTCACTTGATGGAAAGACCGGATGCCACTATCGTGAATGTGTCCAGTGTCAATGCATTGATTCCGTTTCCTAACCAGAGTTCATACAACGTTTCCAAATATGCTATTTGTGGCATGAATGAGTCTTTGCAACAGGAATTAAATGGCACTTCAGTGAAAGTGATTAGTGTCTTTCCTGGAGGGGTGAAAACCAACATCGTCAACAACAGTAAATTCGTAAGAGGTCCAAAAGAAGGCATGTCTCAGGAGGAATCTGCTGCATTATTTAAGAAGGTAGCGATGACTTCCGCACCACGAGCAGCTAGGATTATTGTACGAGGAATTCGAAGAGGCAAAAAGCGAGTAAAAGTGGGTCCAGATGCTTATTTGTTTGATTTCTTAAAGCGATTGGCGCCAAAATTCTCCGTTTGGTTGATCGGCAAGCTGGCTAGTGCCTGATTTCTTTCAATAAGTTTTTTTAGAAAGTTTAAGATCTCATGTAACTTTTTGATCTGCCTGTGGCACATACTACAAAAGGTTAACATTTGAGACATACAGAACGTCAGGAATTCATCAAGTATTATGAACCTATTCACTCATCATTGGATAGGTACTGCCGGGTTATTTCAGGCAATAAAATGGACGGTGAAGACCTGCTACATGATACCGTTCTCACCACTCTCAATAGCTTTTCCAAATTAGAAAACAAACAAGCATTGCTGTCTTATATGTTTTCTGTGGCATCCAGAATTCACTTTAAACGGGCCAGAAGAAAGAAGTTTTATTCCGAATGGGATTCAGCAGAACTGGAAAAATTTCTTGGTAATGAAGTGGATTTGGATAGGCAATTAGAGTTTCAGATGATTTACGAAAAGATGATGACACTTCCGGACAGAATGAAGGAGACCTTGATTCTTTTCTATGTCAGTGATCTGAAAATGGAAGAGATTCATCAGGTTCAGGGTGGGAGTTTGAGTGGAGTGAAGTTGCGGTTGAAGCGGGGTAAGGAGAAACTCCTCAAAATGTTAACCGACAAAGAAAAATCAACATTGATCTATATGCTTTCACTATGAGTTATGATCAAAACGATATAGATAAGTTTTTCTCTGCGCTTCATGAAGTGCATGAGAATGTTTCAATAAAAAAGGTGCACCAATTAATTAATCATCCACCAGCACAGGCCAGGCTGGTGGAAACAAATTCTATTAAACCTTTTATTATTATGAGTGTATTAACGAGTGTAATTATTGCCACTACGTGGTTTTTATGGCCTGCTGCTGAGGAAAATGAAAGTGAACTGAAGTTGGAGCGAATTGAGCATTTTCCTGAAATGAAGGTTCCTAAACGGAAAACTGAAATCGCTTTAGAGTCACTACCTGCTGATGTAGCAACAACTGAAGAAGTACAACCAGTTAAACACAGTCGAGAAGTTGCTATCATAGAAACACAGCCGACAACTACTCCAAGTGATCAACAGGTGATTGTTGAGGATTCAGTTGAAGAGATTTTTTCTCAAGAAGCCAACCTGATGGATTGTGGTTGGTCTAAAGACCAAGTCATTCCTGCGGATCATATGGTGCTTCAATTGACAATCGAAGAGCTTTCAAGACTTGGATTTCAGTATGAGAAATCTGACAAGAAAATGGGTTTGTATTATTTGAATGAATATGACGGTATCGTTAGCTCGTTTTTAATGGATTGGAAGAAGAGAGGAAGCACCACTTTTAGAAGTACGTGGGCACCGCAACGTTCTTCTGATAATGATAATATTAAAAAGGATCCTTCTCATTTTGATTTTTATCCCTTGTTCATGACAGACTTTACAGGAGAGTCCGTAAGAGGTGCAGTAATTCCTGGATCAGCAAAAATGGATCAAAGAGATTTGTATGTAGGAATTAAGCTGAATCAACAAGTCTCGTCGTTATTTGATCAGGAGCAAACACTTTGGTTTCAACCCACAGAGTCTTTTTTGGCTCTTTTACCTGATAGATATGCCTACTTACCTGAAACGGTGAAATGTATACAGGAACTAAGAGGTCAAACAGGCAGAACCAATATTGTGTCACATTATCGTAATTCCATGATGGAAGGGATCCAAGCATTAGAGTTACCTCAGGATAAGTTGGAACAGATGGGATTCGAATTCAGTAATAACCGGATTGAATATTCTCAACAAGAAACCTCTATATGTGGTATGAAATTGAGCCTTGGTAATGATGAAATGGGAGTAGATATGCGTGTAAGGCACCCAAAAAGGCTATCTAAACTAGTTTTCGCGTCAGATAATTTGGGCCGTCAATGGGTAAGTTGGAATTGTGACAAAGAAAATAATGACAAATCCAATGAAGCATTTGTTGCTTCGTATGAAACCTTAATTCCAGTTATTTTAAGCAAATCCACCTACCCTTTTCTCGCTGAGGACCAGTACTTGTGGTTTGAAGCTACAGATGAACTGTTGAGTCTCATTCCAGGAGAGCAAGGACAGCAAATTCGTGAGGAGTATGAGTATTTAGTAGCTGAAGATAAATCTGATTTGACCACCTCTTGTACCTTTTTCGAGGCTTGCCGATCCACGATCCATTTGCATGAATTAGAAGTTTATCCAAATCCAACTTTCGAGGGGAAAGTATCTATCCGTTTTCAATTACCAGAACAATTAGATTTATCTATCACTCTTACAGATCTCAATGGAAAAGAGGTCAGCCAATTGATTTCAAGAAAGGCCTATGATTCTGGTTTCAATGAATTAAAGCTAAATGTTGAAGTAGCCATGCCGGGAATGTATCTGTTGATAATTAGAACTAATGAAGGGTATTTATCTCGCCGAATTATGATTAAGTAATAGATTCTGGGGGATTTTTCGAGAATCTCCCAGTATTCATTTTTCTTGTATTATAGAATATAAAACCTGTATTAGTGATGATTATTTTCTTTGGGTTTTATAGATAAAGAAGCGCAGAGATTACAGAGATTGATAAATCGTCTTTCATTCGGTAATAAGTGATTTACTTATTGAATTAGCGTAATATACGGGTGTATTTGTCGGATAAATCACTTAAAGTAGAATCATTACTATTCATCGTTCAAATTTTACTAACGAAAGAATAATCACCTTTCGCTCAATGATCTAACTCTAGTTTAGCCATATCAAAACAACAATGATATGAAACGAAGAGACTGGATTACATTAGCAAGCATTTTTATATCATCAACAGCTTTTACACAAGATGTTATTAACGGATATGCTGAAGTTACAAACATCGTTGGAAACACAATAAGTCTTGGTACTACAGATGAGGGAGCCTCCAGCTTTGAGATTGGAGACAATATTCTCATTATGCAGATGCAAGACAATGTAATTGGAACAAATACAGGTGACGATGCATCTTTCGGTGACATTCAAAGTATTGGTTCAGCAGGTTTATACGAAGAAGCGGAGATCACAGGGATTACACGTCCGGCTCCGGTAACTGTATTTACAGAAGATTTTGAAACAGCACCTGATGGATATACAGCTTGTTTCGGTGGGGCGTGTAATCCTCCAACTATTGTTAATTATGGAGGAAGTAATTACATGGCAGCAGAAAATACAGGAAACTATGCTGTTTGGTATTCAGATGTGATTGATATTTCTGCCTACGATCGGGTTGATTTGTCAATTTACGCAGCTCAGTACGCTTATGATGTCAATGATTATTTGTATTTAATATATGAAATTGATGGTAGTGGAACAGGAATCATTTATCAAGAATTAAATGGAAATTTCACATGGGGAGATTACGACATCACCAATATTCAAGGTAATACGATCACAATATACGCCTACTACTTAGCAGCTGCTGGTCATTATGGAGCTATTGACAATGTGGTTGTAACAGGACATTCTTCTACAACATCTGTAACCCTATCAAAGTCATTAGATAATTCGTATAATGTTGGTGCTGGTTCGGCTGTTCAGTTGATTACTTTTCCAAATTATACGGATTACACGACTACCAACGATTTGACAGCTAAGCCTTGGGATGGTACGTTAGGTGGGGTTTTCGCTCTAGATGTAGAGAACACACTTACCTTACAAAACAATATTTCGGTTGATGGCCAGGGTTTTATAGGAGGATTACCAAGTCCAGTGCAAAATGGAGATAGATGTAACGCTACCGCGTTTAGAGTAGACTCTGATAATTTTGGTCAAAAGGGACAAGGAATTCAACAATTGACATCCAATACTTATCGTGCGGCCAGAGCTAAGATTGCGAATGGTGGAGGTGGTGGAAATCCTCATAACGCTGGAGGCGGAGGTGGAGGAAACTTCACGGCAGGTGGCGCTGGAGGTCCAGGATATGATGGTTCTGCTGGAGGTTGTAATCAGTCTGCTGGAGGAATCGGAGGTGCAGATCTGAGTAATTTCATTTCCGCAGATAGAATATATTTGGGTGGAGCTGGCGGTGGTGGTCAGCAAAATAATGGAGTTGGCACCCAAGGAGGTAATGGTGGTGGAATCATCATCATTAGAGCAACGGAAATTGTGACAGGAGGAACATGTACTGGATCAAAATCAATTACTGCTAACGGGGCAAATTCTAATAATGCCGGTAATGATGGCGGCGGTGGAGCTGGTGCTGGTGGTTCTATACTTTTCCAGGTAGAAAATTGGACCTTAGATGCATGTACATTGAATGTAACAGCTACCGGAGGTGATGGGGGTAGTGTAAATGATGGAACTACTCACGCTGGAGGTGGCGGAGGTGGTAAAGGCGTCGTGATTTTCTCTGGCGCTGTACCTGCTACGAATATGGTGACTGATGTAAGTCAAGGTGAAGGTGGAGCCAATAACAATACAGGAGGAGCTACTAGAGCAGATGCAGGAGCCACTACACCTTCCAATGCAGCAGCGGATGCTGATGGTGTAATAGAGTCAGAACAGGGGCCGTTGCCAGTAGATTTATTATTCTGGCAAGGAAAAGATGAAGGGAGATACAACAAACTGGAGTGGGCAACTGCTACAGAGATAGATAACCATTACTTCACAATAGAACGTTCATTTGATGGAGAGACGTGGGAAACAGTAGCATTTGTCGAAGGAAACGGAACAACCAATATGCAGATGAACTATCAGTTTGAAGACCATATCAATGGTCGCGGATTGGTATATTACAGATTACAACAAACGGATTTTGATGGTACTAACGAAGTGTTTGATGTTATTGTCATTGAAAATATGGAAGACAATGTGAACTTATTGCTTTATCCAAACCCTAGTGATGGCTATTTCACCTTGCAGTCTTCTGGATCAGTAGAAGGATTGGAGTGGAAGCTGATAGATCTCAATGGAAATACGATCAAAGTTGATGTTATTGAAAAGGATGGGAAACTACTTTTTGATATGTATAACAAAGCACAGGGGCAATATATCCTAACGGTGAGCCAGGGTGGAGAAAGTCAGGTCTTTAAGGTTATGGTTAGATAAATAAAATTTTGTTTCATTCATTTCATAAAGTCATTGCCGTCATAGCAATGACTTTTTTTATCTGTAGGAATGACGTTTATTCATTTTCATTCAAAGAGTAAAACCTCTAACTCAACTAGTTTTTTATGTAGTCTAAATAATTACTTCTAATGCACGTATGATTCAATAATAGTTTCGCGTCATCAAAATGACACTCATGAAACTACATATTTGGATCATTATTGTATTCCTTTTTATTACATCGGCGACCACAGCTCAGGATGTAATAAACGGATATGCTGAGGTAACGAACATTGTTGGTACAACAGTAACACTTGGAGAAACTGATGAAAGTGCTGCAAGTTTCGAAGTGGGGGATAATGTGCTGATCATGCAGATGCAGGACGATATTATAGGAACTAACACCGGTGATAATACGACATTTGGAGACGTCCAAACTATTGGGTCAGCGGGGTTATATGAGGAGGTAGAGATAACAAGCGTAACTCGTGCTGGGTCAGTAACGGCATGGACGGAAGATTTTGAAAATACAGCGGCGATAAAAGGAGCGACGGGATGTGTGACTGGAGGGTGTAGAGCTCCTTTTATTCAAGCTTATGGTGGTAGCAATTACATGGCGGCAGAGAATACCAATGGTTATTCTATGTGGTATTCAGATCTGATAGCTATTTCAACATACGATCATGTAGACCTAACCATGTTTGCAGCTCAGTACGGTTTTGATAACAATGATCACATTTACCTGATCTATGATATAGATGAAAGCGGTGATTTCCAAACTTACCAAGACTTGACTGGCAATTTTGGCTGGACGAATTATGGTACTACTGGAATTAAAGGTAATTCAGTGCGTATTTATGTTGTCTATTTAGCTGCAGCTGGACATTACGGTGCAGTGGATAATATATCCGTGACTGGTCATTACGGTGCTTCATCTGTTACCTTATCTAAAACATTGGATAATAGTTATTCTGTAGGGTCGGCTACTTCTGTTCAAATGGTATCATTTCCGAAATATACCAATTACACTACCACATCTGATTTAACCGCCAAAGCTTGGAATGGTACAATTGGAGGTGTATTTGCACTTGATGTTGCCAATACTTTAACTCTTCAAAATAATATTTCTGTAAATGGTCAGGGCTTTTTAGGAGGCAACCCAAGTGCAGAAAATTGGGATGGTTGTAATGCCACAGTGTATAGAGCTGATGCTGACGGCTATGGGCAAAAGGGACAAGGAGCTCATAAACTTACCAACAATACTTATAGAGCGGCACGTGGTAAAATAGCCAATGGTGGTGGCGGAGGAAATCCTCACAATGCAGGTGGTGCTGGTGGAGGGAACTACACTGTTGGTGGTAATGGAGGGCCTGGATACGATGGGTCAGCAGGAGGTTGTGCTGCATCTGCAGGTGGAATTGGTGGAGTTGATTTAAGTGACTTTATTTCTGCGCAGAGAATTTACCTAGGTGGTGGAGGTGGAGGAGGTCACCAAAACAATGCTATAGGTTCTGCTGGAGGAAATGGTGGTGGAATGATCATCATCCGAGCAAATGAAATAGCGACAGGTGGTACGTGTGGTGGTGGTAAATCGATCACTGCAAATGGTGTAAGTGCTGCTGATACTGGAAATGATGGTAGCGGTGGTGGAGGAGCTGGAGGTTCTATTTTATTCCAGGTTCAAAATTGGAGCTTAGCTACTTGTACGCTGAATGTGACTGCAACAGGAGGTGCTGGAGGCAGTGTTAATGATGCAACTACTCACGCTGGTGGTGGCGGAGGTGGTAAAGGTGTTATCATCTTCTCAGGTACTGTGCCTGGTACTAACTTAAATACCGATGTGAGCCAGGGGTCTGGAGGAAGCAATAATAATACAGGTGGCGGGTCAACTGCTGATGGTGGTGGAAATTCTGCGTCAAATCCTGCTGCGGATCCAGATGGAATAATTGAATCGGAAGAAGGTCCTTTACCAGTTGACTTATTGTATTGGAAAGGGGCAGACAAAGGAAACTATAATCAGCTCAACTGGAAAACTGCAACCGAGACGGATAATCATTATTTCACAATTGATAGATCATTTGATGGTGAAACCTGGGAAACGGTGGCATTTGTAGAAGGTCACGGAACAACCAACATGCCACTGGAATATCAATTCGATGACCAGATAAATGGAAGAGGTCTGGTTTACTACAGACTTCAGCAAACAGACTTTGACGGAACAACGGAAGTGTTTGATGTGATAGTGATTGAAAACCTGGAGGATAATGTTAATCTTCTTCTTTACCCAAATCCAAGTGATGGATACTTTACGCTTCAGTCCTCAGGTTCACTTGACGGAGCACAATGGAAGCTCATGGATCTAAATGGTAAAGATGTAGCAGTAGATGTTATTGAGAAAGATGGAAAGATCCTGTTTGATATGAATAACAAAGCATCAGGACACTATCTGCTAAGAGTAGCACAAGGAAACAAGACGGAGATTTTTAAGGTGATTGTGCGATAGAAAGCAATCATCAGATTAAGCGAGGGCCGGCACTCATTTTTGGGTGTCGGCTTTTTTATTACTTTAAACTAAAGGTGACTTATAGATAACTGATTCGATAGGTTATTTGAATAGTGATTTTATTCAATTGTCTTTGACGAATTGTTTTGTTAACGTCTGAATAGGTTATTGTCTCTTCGATCATTTGAACCGAATATCCTACTTTGAATTGGAAGGCATATCGGTCTTGAGCAAGATGATAACCTAAACCCAATTGATAATTTATGCCACCAGATAAGCTATACTGCTCTTCATAATCTTTGGTGGCTCTTGCAAAACCATATCCAGTATTTCCGTAAACCAACCAGTTCCTATAACTTCTTCCAAAGTGAGCTTGATATTCTATAGAAGTGGGATAGATCGTGTATTCTTTATAATCAACGATGCCAGTCTGGACTCCAATATTAAGCAGTTTGTGTGCGTGATAGAATTGAGAAATGTACCCGGCAGGGCGCATTACAGATGGAGCATATGAGCTACTTTTTCCACTTACTATCCCAAAAGTTAAGTTGGTAGACATGGTTCTTAAAGGGCCGCTTCTTTGATACAGTAGATCCTGATTGTGTCTTCTATTGGGATATATTTCATTAATCGCCTCAAACGGAACCGATACAATCACCTGGCTTATTGCTATGCGAATGGTGTCGGAAAGGGAGTCATTTGCAATAACTCCTCTTAATACATTGCCATTATTTAGAAACAGCCTGTCATTTTGAGCTTGAAGTGAAAGTGTTCCAAGTAGCAGAACAAAACCTAAATACCTTTTCATCTATAGGTTCTTATTGAACTCAATGGTGCTTAAATAGGTGATGTCTCCATCAAATTCATTGCAGTGATACTGCTGCAGTCCATCGTCGCCAATGAGCATAATGTTGCAATTAAAGGCGATAACATCATAGGCGTGAATGTCTCCGTAGTGTTTTATCAAGTTATTGCCGATTTGCATCACGTCACTGGCGTCATAGATTTTAAGACCGGCTTCTCCATCACATATGAATAATCTGCCATCAGAAATGCTTAGGCCATGAGGATTGTACATTGGGAATGTAGAGACCAATGTCGGAGTAGTTGGGTCCTCTATATTGATGACTTCTAGTTGATTCGTGAATCCTGCACATGAATTGCCAGAACGTAAAGTGACGTAGGCGTATTGACCATCCGTTACCACTGGATCGCAGCTGTTTACATGTGAGTAATTTGATAATTCTACTGGATTGAGTGGAGAGCTCACATCATAAATATACATGCCATTATTGGCGCCAATGAACAGCATGTCATCATATGGGAAAACCGTTTCTATACCCCAGCCAACCTGAAGTTTCGTTCCTAACATTGGAGCTGATGGAGTGGTGATATCTGCAATTCTCATCTCATGATCATCAATCATAAAGAGATGGTCATTGTTAATGGTGAATTTGGCCATCGAACCACCTATTCCTGGTGAAACTGAAGATCCAGACATGCTTATTGATTCAGCAAAAGCCATATCTACAGCAATTCCTCCAGCGTACCGATACCCCCAGCCATAATATATTAAGTCACTGCCATCACACTCCGTACTAATTTGAGAAGTAGATGTTGTTTCTTTCCATGCAGTGACTATCCCATCATCAGTTGCATAGTACCCAAATGAGTTGTAGTTAGGGAAAATGTCTTCAATACGTTTTATTTCTTTTGGGTTGGTGAGATCACTGATATCCAATACAACCAGATCGACATAGCTATCTACGTACAAGTAGCCATCTACTGCAGCTAAATCGAAGTTGCCTGGAATGTTAATGAATCCTATGTTTTTTGGATTGGCTGGATTGGTATTGTCAATAATATGAATTCCTTCATTTGGTTCATTAATTAGCAAGTGGTCATTAATGAAATAGATTTTACCAGACTGTTTAATGTTTTTTGCATCACTCAACTGGACTGATTGACGAATCTCCTCCATTGAAGTGAACACCGGTTCGTAATATTGATAAGAAGAAACGGTTTCGCAGGTGTCTGTACATCCATAGAATAAGGATGATAATAGAAGAATTGTGGTTGGAATTAATGCTTTCATAGTCTTGGTGATTTGTTAGCATTGACCACATGAACCCTCATTTAGTTGGAAGGGTGTCTAAATATTTTTGTTGCAACTGCTTAGTAAAGAGTTGTTTAAGTGAGGGTTCCTGTGCTTATGGTATCGTATTCTTTCCAGATATTGATTTTATTGGTATCGCAAATTCCTGCAATAGGAGCAATGACCATGTGTTTAAAGGTGTTTTTTGAACCAGGAACTACTGGGTTATAATGTTCAAAATACGAAATGAAAATACTTTCATGAACCGTGTGAAAAATCTTTGGATCTACCTCCTCTAAAATAACATTCTGTTCTTTAGCTCTGATTAATAATTCTAAGACCAGAGATTCAATACTGCTGGTAATGTCCAGCATAAAAGAGTACACCTTTTGATACTGACGACTTGATTTCAATAGAAAGGTAGGATTGAGTCGCTCTACATATTGGTACCGAAGATCCGTTAGTTTCAGAAACTGTATTATCGGATTATTGGGTTTTTTCAATAGTATTCCAACTTCTTTATCCCATTCTCCACTTATCCTTTCAAAAAGACTTAGGACTAGTTCTTCTTTACTGTTATAGAGTTGATAGATGGTCTTTTTTGATACACGAAGTTCTTTGGCAAGGTCATCCATATTAACACTTTGCAGACCGTATCGAGTGAAAAGTGTCAAAGCCGATTCTTGTACTTGTTCTTTAGAAATCATGAGTCCTTTATTCCTCTAAAATTAGGGAAAACGACTTTAACTATGGTTCCTTCCGGGGTGTTTGACGAATAATTGATTGTTCCGTGATAGTCAGCAATGATTTTGCGTGTGATGGACAATCCTAATCCAGTTCCTTCATTTGGTTCCTTGGTGGTGAAAAATGGGTCAAAGATTTTATTGAGGTTTTCAGGTAAAATACCAATGCCATTGTCTCTTATTTCTGTAGTAATATCTGCTGGAGTCACCGTTGTAATGATCTCAATCTCTCCCATTTCTTTAATGGCTTGTACTGCATTGTTGAGCAAATTCAAAAAGGCCTGATGTAGTCTTCCTTCATTAGCCTCAATAATCGCATCTTGATCATATCGTTTGATTATATTGATTCGCTGTTTCCATTTGTTTTGCAGCATGATCAGGCAATCGTCCATGATGGAATTGATGTTGCACTCAGTGGTTCTGAAATTATCTGTACGACTATAAGTATTGAGACTTTTTACAATTTTGGTGATTCGGTTGATGCCGGAATAGATGGATTGAAGAGGCTGTTTGATACCTTCATCGTGAGCGGATAGATGCTCGGAGGCATATAAGTCAATTCCGGTAACTCCACCCATGATGAAATTGAGAGGGTTATTGATTTCATGTGCAACTCCGGCAGTTAAAATACCCAATGAAGCCATCTTTTCACTCTCGATGAGTTGATGTTGTGCAGCTTGTAATTGTGTGAGTGTCTGTTGCAGATATTCGCTTTGTCGTTTTAGCTCCAAATTGCTCTGCTCTAATTGCTGATTAGAATTGTATAGTTTATCGTTTAACTGTTTCGATATAGTTAGTGCGGCATTGAGCTCTTCAGTTTTCTCCTCTACAAGTCTTTCAAGTGTATTTTTATGTTGCTCGAGTTCTTTAAGTGCGAGAGTTAATTGTGTGACATTGCGTCCTTCAGGGATAATGTAGATCAGTTTATTTTCATGGTCAAATACAGGCGTCAGTGAATGGTCTATGTAGACGATTTCTCCATCTTTTGATTGATGAGTTGTCTGAAAATGACTGATCTTTCCTGATTGAACTATCCTGATTGCTGCTTTTAACTTTTGTTGTTCGGTTTCGTCATGTGCCCACCAGGGTGTGTCCCAGAAATATTGACCATACATACCAGTGATATTTGACTCTATTGATTTGGAGGAGGCATCATTGGCATCGAGCAAGCGGCCTTCATGATCAAGCAACCCAATGAATGTGAAAGCATTGTTGTAAATAGCCTCAAATTTACTTTCTGATAGGAGTCGTTTGTTTAATTCTTCCTCCAGCATACCTATATGGAGTGACAGAATCAGCAGTGGTAAAAATACGATCTCTAATAGGTCTTCCCAATCATCTGTCTCAGGAGCTATATCTAGATGCTCCAAAATATTGGTGAATTCAGATAACGACAATAGGCTGACGGCTAACAAAACGGCGATTAAACTCTTGTTTGGTTTTTTGTACAAGCGTGCAATAATCAATACAACAGCTGTTGTTAAGGCAATAAATGAGAAGATATTGAGTGCCGAAATCATTAGATCCAAAAGAGTTCTCGTTTATAGACGCTTAATAACAATGCAACAGAGGCCAAACAGGTTGAAAAGTGTTCTATTAGGTTGAAAAGTTCCGGTAGAAAATAGCCCTCTAAAATGGTGAATATTTGAGAAATGAAAATCATGACGATTGCCAGAAACCAAAAGGTTTTGAGAGATCTGGAATTAGATTTTACCAAGTAAAGTAGATAGATAATAAAAACGATACTCAGAATTAAGTTGATTACTTCTTCCGGTTGAATCATTAGTATTCAGAATTATTTTATAAAAGTTACACAAATCTTAATTGAGGCTCTTTAAAATCGGATAAATAGAAGAAAATGATCTATGAATCTTCTCAATAATTGGACTAAACAGATTGGTGTGATTTTGAAATTGAAAAAAAATCTATCAGATTAGCTGCACAATTATCAATCTTCTTAAAATCAGTGGCTTTTTCTATAAACTTTGGAAACGAGAGCGAATTAGTAGCTCGCCTACAAAAAGGTGATGAGCAAGCGTTTGCTAAATTGTATGAAAAATACGCTTCCAAAATTTACAATATTAGTCGCAAGATGGGCTTGCAACATGAAGATGCCGAAGGAGTAATTCAGGAAGTCTTCATGAAAATCTGGCGCAATCGAGACAACCTGGATAGTTCACTTTCATTCAATGCCTACATCATTTCTATTGTTCGAAGCATTGTGATCAAACAGTCAAAGAAAAAAGCCCGTTTCCTCGCTTTTCAGCATTATGCCATTACTTATTGGCCTGGAGATACCAATGAAACAGAAGAGTATGTGATCTTCTCAGATTTGGACGAACTGTCAAGTAAAGCTATTGACGAACTGCCAGCCAAGCAGAAGCAAGTCTTCATGATGAAGAACTTCGAGCACTTGTCGAATGAAGAAATAGCAGAGCGGCTCAGTCTATCCACTCGAACAGTAGAAAATCAAATCTACCGTGCCACAAAATCCCTAAAGGAAAAGCTAATCGACATGAAAGTGATCACTCCAGGAGTAATTGGATTGATCTTTTTGTTGTGATATTTTCAATGGTATTGCGATTTCATTGAATGATGCATTGGACACTCACTTAAAAAGATAAATTTATTGTAAATGTGAAAATATGCGTGAGTAGTTCGAGTGAGTTGAGGCTATATAATAGCGTAAACAAAAACTAATGGATCGACTCACACAAATTCGTAACTACTTCGACGGAAAACTATCCAAGGCTGAGGCTGAGGAGTTTTTGAAGTGGTATCTCTCAGAGAAGAGTGACGAAGAGGTACATGCCGAATTTGATAAAATGTGGCATGGTAAAGCAAAGCCTGAGTTCGAGTATGATGGCAAACAACTTTTTCAGCAGATTCTTAAAGACAAAGACAATACAAGGTCACTTAATGTATTGCGCGAACCTTCGAATGACCGATCCTTCTCCACAAGTTGGTGGAAAGTAGCGGCCGCAGTAGCATTATTGATTATTTCTGTAGCGGTTATTCTGCAAGTTAGAACCACTGACGTTCAACCTCAGTATGTGGAGATCATAAAAGACAACCCCGCCGGACAGAAGTCCAAAGTATACCTTCCTGACGGAACCATTGTCACATTGAATTCTGAGAGTAAGATCACTTATTTTGAGAATTTCGAAAATGGTAGAAATGTAAACCTTGAAGGTGAGGCTTTCTTTGATGTGACGGAGAACCCATCCCGACCTTTTACGGTGTACAGCGGTTCGTTGGCAACCACAGCGTTAGGTACATCTTTCAATATCAGGTCATATAACACTAGACAAACTGAAGTAACTCTTGTGACTGGTAAAGTAAAAGTAAGACGTGATAACAGTGATGATCTGGTATATCTAGTTCCAGGAGAAACGGCAAGTATTTCCAATGAAATGGAATCAATTCTCAAGGGCACCGCTGATGTGCAGGCAATAACCTATTGGAAAGATGGTGTGCTCTATTTTGATAAAACGGAAGTCTACGATGTAGTTCAAACATTAGAGAGATGGTATGGAGTCGAGATAGAGGTAGTTGGTGGTCTTCCTGATGTGAAATGTTCGGGTACTTTTCAGAAGAATGAATATCTGACCAATGTGCTGGATATTCTTAGTTACTCAGTTGGATTTGAATACTCCCTTGCTGGAAAGCAAGTACAAATAAAATTTAACCAAAAATGATACTGTATGCGAAAGACTAACTAACCTCTAAAAAAATCCGGGGATCGCTAAACCCCCGGTTGAAATCATTACTCAGCATGACGGAAAGTTGCAGCTTTCCATTGTGCCATCTGATCTAATGTTCATTTAACTCTATGACAAAAATATGAAATACAACCTATTTCAGACCATTCTTATGGTTACAAAATACTCTATATATACATTTTTAGCTCTGGTACTTACCATGTCTTCATTGCTGGCAGACTCTGTTTCTGGTCAGGTGAAGAGTGTTAAGGAGGTATATATTGAGTTGGAAACTCGAGAAGAAGCGCTGGATAAAGTGCTTAAAAACATCGAGCAGAAAACAGATTTTCGGTTTTTCTATACCGATAAGAGCTTGAGCGAAAAAGTAAAAGTAACTGTTTCGCAGAAGCGTGCTACCGTAGCTGAATACTTACTGGAGATCTCCGGCCAAACAGGAGTTCAATTCAGACAAATCAACCAAACAATAAGTATTAGTAAGAAGAAAGGCGCCTCCAACCAGCCTGTGGAGGTTATCATCAATAAAAAACAGGTAGGTATCTCTGGTAAGGTTACTGATGAAAATGGAGAAGGACTACCTGGAGCTACCATAGTAGAAAAAGGGACTGCTAATGGTACCATTACCGATATCGATGGTAATTATAAACTTCAAGTAGAAGAAGGGGCAGTGCTGTTAGTTTCGTTCGTAGGCTACAAGACCACTGAAGTGGCAATAACTGAACAAACTACCATAAACATTGCCATGCAACCAGACTATGCAAGTTTGGAAGAAGTAGTTGTGGTTGGTTATGGATCTGTTAAAAAAGAGGATTTGACCGGGGCAGTTACTCAGGTTGAGCTAAAAGAAGTGAAAGACATTCCCGCAAACTCTGTAGAAGGCGTTTTACAGGGAAGAGCAGCTGGTTTGCAAATCATTAGTCCTTCACAAGACCCTGGAGCGGGTGCTACAGTACGTATTAGAGGTGGAAGTTCATTAAGAGGTTCCAATTCTCCGCTTGTAGTTGTAGATGGATTTCCTTTGGGAGACGCCGGTGATCTAAAACAAATCAACCCTGCAGATATTGAATCTGTGGAAGTGCTAAAAGATGCTTCAGCTTCTGCAATCTATGGATCAAGAGGAGCTAATGGGGTTATCATTATCACGACTAGAAAAGCGAAGACAGGAGAAACCACGGTTAGCGTTCGTCAGCAAGTAACCGTTTCTCAGTTTACCTCAGAACTAAACTTGTGGAGAAACCCGGCATTGATGGCTCAGCTCAACAATGAGGCAAGAACCAATGGCGGATTTCCTTCAGTGTATATTGGTGAAACTTCACCATCGGGAATTTATTACCCATCTGTTGGAGAGTTGGAGTCAGGTGAATGGCCTTACTACACGGAGTGGGATAAGATCGTTTTCAGAGACAATCCTATTTCTAACAATACAACAATCAGTATTTCAAGCTCCAATGAAAAGACCAATTTCAATTTGAGCGGAAACTACTATACCGATCGTGGGGTGTACATAGACGATAACTACGATAAGCTAAACTACAACCTCAACATTGGTCATAAAGTATTTGACAACTTCAAGGTTACATTCACGAACATCTTAACCAGAGGTAAGAGAAATGCAAACGGAGGGTTGGCTTACTGGAGAAATCCAATCTTCCCAGTATATGATGACGAAGGTGATTATTACTTATTAAACAATAATGATTTTGGACATCCGGTTGCAATTACTGAAAACAGAACGAATGTTTCCAAGACTTTGGACATGCTGTCTTTCCTTGATTTAGAGTGGAAGATCATCCCGTCTCTTACTTTGACTTCCAGGCTTAATTATAAATATGGAAGCAGTATCAATGATCAATATCAACCTAAGATTTATACTCAAGCTGGTCAGTTCAACAATGGTGCGGCTTACATCAACAACTGGCAGATGAATACTTTGGTAACGGAGACTTTTGCCAACTTCACTAAGTCTTTTGATAAGCACGATATTGGAGCTACAGTTGGGTATTCCTATCAGTTTGATGAGTCTAGAACGAGTAATCTGGCGGCTTATGACTTTGTGAATGAAACTCTCAAAAATGAAAATATGGGTGCAGGTAACCCTGAGTTGAATGACTTGAGTAATGGTTTGTCACAGACTCAGCTGGTGTCTGGGATTTTCAGAGCTACCTATGCATACAATAGCAAGTACTTGTTCACATTCACCTCCAGAGCGGATGGTTCATCTAAGTTTGGTAACAATAATAAGTGGGCATACTTCCCATCTGGTGCAGTAAGCTGGAAGGCACATGAAGAGACATTTATGGGCGGGCAATCCATCTTCACTCAGTTGAAATTCAGAGCTAGTTATGGTATTTCGGGTAATCAGGGTATTTCGCCATACCAGACACTAAGCAGATACGGAATCAGTAATTACTACAACGATGGTGCATGGATTACTTCAATTGGTCCTGGTATTGAAGTAGGAAGAACTGGCCAGGATGGTATTGAAGTGCTTTGGGGAGGGATTCCTAACCCAGACTTGAGATGGGAGACCACTGCACAAGCCAACTTCGGTATCGACTTTACTGTGTTGAATGACCGTCTGAATGTGACTTTTGATTACTACAACAAACAAACTGATGATCTACTTCAGGAAAGAATCCTTCCTCTATCGTCCGGCTATGACAGAATGTGGATCAACGACGGTTCTATTGTTAATAAAGGAATTGAGTTGACTTTGGATGGTAATATTTTAGAGAAAAACGACTTCACTGTTGGAGCTATTTTGATCTACTATAGAAACCGCAATGAAGTAACCAGTCTTGGTAATGCAGAGCAGTCAGGTTTGATCACTGATGCAAATACCGGCATGCAATTTCAGTACTCTGGAAACTCCATTGAGATGTTCAGAGGCTTCCCGAATTTGTTAGCGATTGGTCAGCCGATCAATGTGTTCTACGGATACAAAGTGGATGGAATTGTTCAGACACTAGAAGAAGGAGTAGAGGCAGGTCTGGAAAGTGATCTGGCACAGCCAGGTGAGTTTAAATACATTGATATCAACGGAGATGATGTAATCGATGAGAATGACAGAACAATCATCGGCGATCCAAATCCTGATTTCATGGCGAGTTTGAATCTCAACATTTCTTACAAAAACTTCGATGCGAGCATCTTCTTTAATGGTGTTTTTGGAAACGATGTATTGAATACTCAAGCCTTCAACCAACCTAGTATTATTCCTTTCAGATGGACACCAGATAATCCAACTAATGATTATCCAAGTCTAAGAGACGGTCGATTGACTAAGTTCTCAGACTGGTGGTTAGAAGATGGCTCATTCGTGAGAATCCAAAACCTAAACCTTGGATATACCTTCGAGCTACCGAAGCAGATTTCTGCCAGACTGTTCGTCAATACGTCCAATATCTACACATTCAGCAAGTTCAAAGGATACGATCCGGAAGTAGGAACGGATGGCAGGTACTGGGGTGGATATCCTAGACTGAGCAAATGGACAGTGGGTACAAATATTACATTTTAATGAAAGACACAATGATGAAACTTAGATACTATACTTTGATAATTGTTGGTCTTTTAATGGCCAATGCCTGTGATCTAACAGAGGAACCATATGGTTTCTATTCAGAAGAAAACTTCTACCAGTCGGCTGAGGATGCTGAGGCAGCAATTACTTATGCCTATGATGCGTTGACGTTCCTGGAGTACTCAAGAACTGTGTTTTTCCTTGGAGACATGCCGACAGATGAGTGCGGACCAAAAGCAGATGAAGGTGCAGATGCACAGGATCTGAATAACTGGAAAGTAGATAATTTCTCTACTAACAGAAGTTTGGTGAACTTCTTCAAGTATGCTTACATCGCGATCAATAGATCCAATGCTATTTTGGAGAATATTCCGAATGCGCCCATTGAGGATGACTTGAAAAACAAATATCTGGGAGAAGCGCATTTCTTGAGAGCATGGAATTACTTCAATCTGGTAAGAAACTTTGGAGAAGTGCCAATGCACAAAACATTGGTAGGTTCTTTGGATGAAACATCCGCTCCACTTGCAAATGGTCTACAGGAAGTCTACGATCTTATCCTGGCGGATGCTAGAAGAGCTCAGGAGCTTCTTACCGAATACCAAACAACAGGAAGAGCAGATAGAGTTGCAGCAGCTGCATTGGCGGCTAAAACCTACTTGCATATGGCATCAGCTAAGGAACATGGTGTGCCAAAATACGATGCATTGGCATTGGATGTCAGCACATTATACGATAGTGCAGCCTTTTTTGCGAATGAAGTACTAACGGATCAATCAACTTTCGGATTTGATGACAATCTCTTAGATATCTATGATGTAGATCAACCAAAAGGACCAGAGCATATCTTCTTGATGTCAATGGATCGTTCCGGAACTATCGAAGGAGATTATTCGAAAATTTCGAAGTTGTTCATTCCATACATTGCTGGTGGAGATATCTATTTGGATAATAGTGATGGAACAATGACCGTGTCTCACGATGGCTGGTCGGTATTCCAAACCAGTGAGACATTTTACAACACTTTTGACGCTACTGATGCCAGAGGTCAGGAGTTGTTAGTAGCTGAGGTTTTTGACGCTGATGGCAATAGTATCGCGACATACCCGGGAGCCATTCCTTACCGATTCTCCAGAAAATATGTCGATCCACATTTCATTACTGATAAGACAAGTACCAAGCCTTATTTATTGAGATACTCGGATATCGCTTTGGTATATGCAGAGGCTGCTGGCCCTACAGCCGAAGCGTATGCTGCGGTGAATTTCATCAGAAACAGAGCTGGCCTGGGGGATCTTGCTCCAGGGTTGTCACTAGCTGATTTTAGGGAAGCGGTATGGCAGGAGAGAAGCTGGGAATTGATGTATGAAGGAAATAGACTGTATGACCTTAGAAGATTCAATCGAGTAAATGATTTGGTTGAAGAAGCAGCGGGTCTGTCTGATGAGCAGGTGGCATATTATCCAATTCCACAAATTGAGTTAGACCTCAATCAAGGTTTAGATTAATTCACTCCAAAAGTTCAATAGACATGAAAAATACAATCAAAATATTCTTACTACTAGCAGTAGTAGCGCAGTTTTCTTGTGTCAAAGATCCTTTTAAGGAGTTTGAAGAAGGAGATTGGAACAACGAAAGAAGTATTCTCAACATTAAGTTTGAAAACCAGGTGGGTGCTGCCGAAATCGTAAGAGACGGTGACAATACTGGAACCATCACTGTAGGGATCAATGTAGATGCAGTACCGGATTTTAGCAATATCGCCTTGAGCAATCTGGTGTTGTCTTATGATGCAGCATCTTCTGTGAAAGTTGGGGAAGCACTCAATTTCGAAAATGCATCTAACAGTGCGGTAATTACCGTTACTTCTCCAACTGGAATGAAGCGCGATTATACCGTGATTGCCGAGCCATTCACTGAAACTATATTAGGTACTTATGCGATTTCCAACTTAGTGGTTTGGGGTGGAACTGGACCTGAATATGGTGGTGGTGCTGTTCTGGCAATGACGGATAAGCCATGGGTATGGCCAGAAAATGGTGGGCCTGCAGCTGAAATGGATAACACCATTACGCTGGAGTTAACCGGATTTACTGATGCTGGAAATAGCTTTGGAACGATCGTTAACAATGCGGGTGCAGATGGAGCATACGCTGACTTTCAATACGTATTGGATCCACCGACGAATGTGAATGGGTTCTACAGAAAAATACCTGCCGGTGAAGGACAATGGGAACGAAACTATGCCACAGGGATGGTGACATTCACTTTCGCGGATGGTACGACCACACAGGGAGTGTTTGTGGAATCTTCCACTACCGTTGACTTAGGGTTTGATCAAACCAAAACGGTGGACAATCAAGCTTTCCAATTTGAACTAAACGGAACTGACGACTGGGAAAAAATCTATTCCGACTATGACAAGTTTGTTAGAAAGCCTAGAACGTTCTGGATAGATCTGAAAAGACAGTAAAACTTACTTCTTCATACGTGCAAACGTTGTGTCTTCCGCTCACTTGAGTGGAAGGCAAACGGTTTGCTTACCAAATTATCATTACAACCACTTCCAAAATGAAGTATTTCAGTCTACTTGCCATAATCATTGCGTTTTCATGTTCTCCTGTTGATGAGCCTGAGATTCCACAGAAGGAACCAGAAAATCAAGAGGTCACTCTTACTCTAGCGGATCCAAATGCTACGGAAATCACCAGGGCGCTCTACTCCAATTTATGGAGACTGCAGTCTGAGGGATTTATGTTTGGACACCACGATGATCTTATTTATGGTCGAGATTGGTATGCTGAAGCTGGGAGATCTGATACGAAAGAAGTATGTGGAGACTACCCGGCAGTTTTTAGCGTAGACTTTGCAGAGATCATGGATGATCGACATGAAACCAGTGATCTCAATGATGATCGTAGACGCACTATTTTGGAAGCGAGAGCAAGGGGTGAAGTCATTACAGCCTGTGCACACTTAAACAATCCTCTCACAGGAGGTGATTCCTGGGATAATTCCAATGTGACAGTTGTAAAAGAAATCCTCACTTCTGGAAGTGAGACCAACATCAAATACAAGGTATGGTTAGATCGTTTGGCAGACTTTGTCAATAACCTGAAAGATGAAAATGGAGTTTTGATCCCAATCATCTTTAGACCATATCATGAACATACCCAAGGTTGGTCCTGGTGGGGAAGTCAGTGTACAACTCAAGATGAGTTTATTGACTTCTGGAGGTTTACAGTGAACTACCTAACACAGGATAAAAATGTGCACAATCTCATTTTCGCTATTTCTCCTCAGTTGGATGGAGTGGCATCTTCACAAAGGTTGCTATACAGGTGGCCTGGAGATGAGTATGTGGATTTTATTGGTATGGATAGTTACCATGGAACGAATACCGATGCACTTGCTAGTAATGTGAAAAATTTAGCTGCACTCTCTAAGGAAAAACTCAAACCATGTGGAGTGACGGAAACGGGTATTGAAGGTGTAAGAGATAATAATGGTCAGGAATATGCCAAATATTGGACTCAGGAGATACTCACGCCAATCATAGGAAAAGACATCAGTTTAGTAGTAATGTGGAGGAACAAATATGATCCTCAGTATGGTGGATATCACTACTATGGACCCTGGGCTGGACACGCCTCCGCTGATGATTTTGTCGATTTCTATGAGAGTTCATTTACCATATTCAGTCAGGATCTTCCTGATATGTATACGATGGCAACAGGTGTAACAGTGAATTGATCAGCCGGAATAATAGGACTATTCATCTGATTTAATACTCACATAAACCAATTACACGATGAAATCATTAAGAATCATTGGTGTGCTGATGCTGCTTGCTATAAGCAGTTTCGCACAGACTCCTTATGAGTCACTCAACTATTTGTATAGCATCCGCGGCAACACGACCATTGGAGGTATACACAACCGTCAACCTATCAGCAATCCTAACCAGTACAGCCAGCAACTCAATTCCATTACTGGAGATTGGCCAGGTCTTTACAGTTCAGATTTCATGTTTGAGTCATGGGAAATAGACGATCGTCAAACCATGATCAATCAAGTGATTAATGAATGGAATAACGGCGCTATGATTAATCTGATGTGGCATGCTTGTAATCCTGTAAGTGGAGAAGCATGTAACTGGGATGGAAATGGTGTCCTGGCAAATCTTTCCAATAGTCAATGGAATGATCTTCTCACTAATGGAACTGCAATCAATAACCGATGGAAGGCCATGATGGACGAAGTAGCTACACTTTTACAGCAATTGGAGAACGCAGGAGTGGAAGTGTTTTTCCGTCCACTTCATGAAATGAATCAGGGAATGTTTTGGTGGGGTGGAAGACCAGGTTCTGGAGGAACTGCTGCACTTTATCGATTGACTCATGACTATTTCACATACACCAAAGGGTTATCAAATCTTATCTGGGTGTGGAATTTGCAGGATTTTGGATCGCTTTCCAGTGACCTGAATAACTATGATCCGGGATGGAATTATTGGGATGTCTTAACCATGGATATGTATTGGTCCGATGGTCAGGGCTATTCTTCATCCAAATACAACGCATTAGTCAATAAGGCCGCTGGTAAACCTATCGGCATTGGCGAATGTGAAGATTTACCAGCGGTTAATCTTTTGAATCAACAACCACTGTGGACATTCTTCATGGGATGGTCAGAGTTAACTTTTTCTGGAAACTCTAATCAGAAAATTCAAGACATCTTCTGGTCTGGAAAAGTTCGTGTATTAGACGAAATGCCGGGTTGGAATGGTACAGGCAGCTGGCAAAATGGGGGCGGTGGTACTGGCGGTACGCAATACATCCAGGCCGAGAGTTACAATAACATGTCTGGCATCCAAACAGAGCCAACTAGCGATCCTGGAGGTGGAAACCAGAATGTTGGTTGGGTTGATGCTGGAGATTGGTTGACTTATGATGGCATCAATATCCCATCAAGTGGCAACTACAGCATTGCTTATCGAGTAGCGAGCCAAAATGGAGGTGGAGTGATTCAACTGGAGCAAGCCGGAGGAGGCCCTGTTTATGGAACCATCAATGTGCCTGCTACTGGTGGATGGCAGACTTGGACCACCATTTATCAGACAGTTTATCTGAATGCAGGTACACAGTCATTTGGAATTAAGGCAAATGCTGGTGGCTGGAACCTCAATTGGTGGGCAATTACCCCAGCATCGGGATCTCGTATTGCGGAACCGACGACAGAGTTGGCTACTCAGCAAAAACTCCGGGCTTACCCGAATCCTTTTACCAAAGAAGTGGCTATTCCAGTGGAATGGGATGGTGAAACAGACTTTACGGTAAGAATCTTTGATGTATCAGGGAATGTCATTCGAACACTCAATATGGATCACTTGAGTAACCAAAAGGAAGTGATTTGGGACGGTGCTAATGGAGCAGGTTCAATTGTGTCGAAGGGAAATTACTTCTTCCAATATCAGTCAGGGAGGAATGCAGCTTCAGGTAAGCTGATCAAAGAATAATTATAAGTATCAGTCACCTGGACCAGCGGTCCGGGTGACTTGTTAAAATCAACATATCAAATGAAAAGACAACCATTGCTAATGCTCCTGATACTGGGAGCTTTTTGGGTGCAAGCCCAAAACAAGCAGCAAGTGCTTGATTACCTGTATAGCATTTCAGGTAAGCAGATCATCGCAGGACAGCACAATAAAGAACCGAATATTGAGCCAACGAAGTGGACGGATTATATCTATGAAACCACCGGCAAGTATCCAGCGCTCTGGAGTGGGGATTTCCTCTTTCAGCAAGAGAATATTGATAATCGCTGGAAGATGATCAAAGAAGCGGAGAAGCAATGGAATAATGGCGCCATCATCAATCTCATGTGGCACGGGTGTCCGCCCGATATGGGCGAGCCATGTGGTTGGGATCCGGGGCTACTCAATGCCCAGCTAGATGATCAGCAATGGGAAGACTTGATAACGGAAGGCACTGAGTTGAATACCACCTGGAAGAAGCGTATGGATGATGTAGCTGTCTACTTACAGTATTTAGAAGATAAAGGAGTAGTGGTTTTGTTTAGACCATTTCATGAAATGAATCAGGGGCTTTTCTGGTGGGCTGGTCGCAAAGGTGAAAAAGGTACTGCAGAATTATATAGACAAACCCATGATTACTTTGAAAAAGAAAAAGGGTTGTCCAATCTAATCTGGGTGTGGGACATGCAGGATATGAGTCGAGATTTTGAGGAATACAATCCTGGAAATGACTATTGGGATGTTTTTGCTTTTGATATCTATGATGGAGGCTATGATAAGTCGTGGTATGACTACATCCTGCCAATTGTAGGAGATAAGCCAATGGCAATAGGTGAATGCATGAAAATGCCATCGAAAAAAGTAATCAAAGAACAACCAAGATGGGTGTTTTTCATGCCCTGGGCAGAGCTGGTAAAGGAGAGTAATTCGGAAGAAGAAATTCAGGATACCTACAACCATCAACGAGTCATCAGTAGAGATGAAATGCCGGGTTGGTAACCATCAAATCCACTTAAACATGAAACAGATTTTTAACATACTTTTTTCAGTGGTCATAGCAGGTGGGTTACTCAGCTGTGAAGACTCTTATTTTCTTTCGGAAAAACGATATTTTGAAGAGATTAACCAATACCAAAAGGCAGAGTTTGAGTTGCAGGTCAATGCGGTGTATGAAAACGCCTATGATCAGGAGGAAGTGGCTGTAGATATGAAATTGACAGCTCCTTCCGGTAAAGAAATCACCCTTCCATGTTATTACGAACCCAATACGTCTACTAAACAATCAACAGCATTCAGAGCACGATTTGCACCTGCAGAGGAAGGAGTCTACACGTATCTTTTTATGGTAAAAAGTAAAGACGTGATCGACGAAACTGCCTCAAAAGATATGATCGTATCTGCAGGTGAAAGCGATGGATTTTTGCATGTTAACGACTACTGGACATTGAAATTTGATTCTGGAAAACCCTTCCGTGGAATCGGAGAAAATGTAGGGTGGGAAGCCAGAGATTACGAAGATCCCAAATACACTTACGACTACTTGTTGCCAACCTTATCTCAAAACGGAGCCAATTTCTTCCGTACCTGGATGTGCTCATGGGATTTGCCAGTTTTCTGGCAAAAGATTGGTCCTACGGATCGATACAAAGATTCTGATGCTTACTTCCACCCGGAAGGAATCCAGAAGATGGATGAGTTTATTGATAAGTGTGATTCTCTTGGCTTGTATGTGATGCTTGCCATGGACACACACGGCGCATTGATTCAAAATGGAGGTTGGGAGCATAATCGATACAATAAGATCAATGGAGGTCCAGCTGAAACGCCAACCGATTTTTTCAGAAATGAGGAGGCACGCAAAATGTCGAAAAACAAGTTTCGATTCCTCATTGCTAGATGGGGATACAGTACCCATTTAGGTGCCTGGGAGTTTTTCAATGAGATTGATAACTCCGTATTCACGCGGACACCTCATGACAGCATTCGAATTCCTCATAAATATGTTACTGACTGGCATGCTGAGATGAGTGCTTATATCAAAGCAACTGATCCCTACAAACATATTGTGACAACCAGTGTGTCACACCGTGAGATTGAAGGAATGTTTCAAGTAAAGGATATTGATATCGCTCAGCGACACATCTACAAGAAGACGGAACAGATTCCAGGCTTGATCAATCAATACGTGGCAGAATACCAGAAGCCTTTTGTCTGGGGAGAGTTTGGGTATGAATGGGATTGGAACCTGGATTTCTCAGAATTTGCTGAAGAATCTGATTATGATTATCGAAGAGGGCTTTGGTACGGGCTGTTCAATCCTACTCCAATATTACCGATGACCTGGTGGTGGGAATTTTTTGATGAGCGTGGAATGACGCCATACTTCAGAGGTGTTCGCCAGATCAGCGATGAAATGCTAGAAGCAGGTAACGGGTCTTTTGAGCAAATCTCAACCTCTTCTGAAGTTTTGGAAAGCTATGCGGTAAAGTGTGGGGATAAATACTTTGTGGTGATTCTCAACAACGATACTGCTCCGCAAACTGAACAGGTCTTGATCGACTTGCCAGCAGGAAGCTACCAGTTAGCTTCATTCAACCCGGATAACTTAATCCGATCAAGCGCAGGGGTAATGGAGTCTACAGGTCAATTGACGCTTCCGCAAGTAAGTATGGAAGGGTTTGATGAAACGCTTTTTGTCTTGACAAAGGTGTCAGAATGAATGGTGACAGGATCAATTCGTCAAAATAAGGGCTTAAAATGACTATGGATTTAGTGGAATATTAAAAATGAGCCAAATTCATTGTCAACACATTAAAGAGATCAAAATATCAATAGTATATAATCAATGAGTCAATCGTTAGAAAAAGTGAAGGCGTTGCTTGCAGAACACGAGCAATTTTTGAGTGAGAAAAACGAACCTTTAGCTGAGACGACAGGAGTTTATCAGCGCTATAAAAATCCAATTCTTACGGACAGGCATACTCCGGTGATCTGGAGGTATGATTTGAATCCTGAGACCAATCCATACATGATGGAGCGTCAAGGGATGAACGCGGCTTTCAATTCAGGTGCCATCGAGTTCAATGGGAAGTTTTGCTTGGTGGTAAGAGCAGAAGGCTATGATCGTAAATCGTTTTTTGCAGTTGCGGAAAGTGACAATGGGGTCGATAACTTTAGATTTTGGGATCACCCAATCACTCTTCCGGAGACGGATGAGCCGGACACTAACGTGTACGACATGCGTTTGACGGGACATGAAGATGGATGGATTTATGGCTTGTTCTGTACAGAAAGAAGAGATCTTACCGCACCTGAATCTGATCAGTCAGCAGCTACTGCTAAATGTGGCATTGCTCGAACCAAAGATTTAGTTGAATGGGAGCGACTAGCAGATTTAGATTCTGGAGGAAGCCAACAACGAAATGTGGTACTTCATCCTGAGTTTGTTAATGGGAGGTATGCCTTGTACACCCGTCCACAAGATGGCTTTATCGATGCAGGTAAAGGTGGTGGAATCGGCTGGGCTTTGGTAGAGTCCATGGAAAAAGCCGTGGTTTCCAACGAGCAAATCATCGATCCGAAGGTGTATCATACGATTAAAGAGGTAAAGAACGGGCAAGGACCTGTTCCAATCAAAACCAAAGACGGATGGTTGCACCTGGCGCATGGTGTGAGAAACACTGCCGCTGGATTGCGCTATACCCTATACATGTTCATGACTGCTTTAGAAGATCCAACTAAAGTAATCCACCGACCTGCAGGGCATTTCATGGGACCTCAGGATGACGAGCGAGTTGGAGATGTATCCAATGTGCTGTTTACGAACGGCTGGATCGCGAAGGATAATGGCGATGTGTACATCTACTATGCATCCTCAGATACGCGCATGCATGTGGCTACTTCTACAGTAGACAAGCTAGTGGATTATTGCAAAAACACACCGGAAGATGGTTTGAGATCATATGCGAGTGTTCAAACCAGAAATCAATTAATTGACAGCAACCTGGCTTTCCTTAAGGCCAATGGCTTAAAATAAGACTGAATAGTAAAGAAATAAAGATTTTTCAAAAAAGGAGAAGTTGCAGATAAAGCCCTTTTATTCCCTAAAGGGGAGATTTTTAGTCACCCTTTAGGGTCGGGGCAATGTTGGCAAATAGAGAAAAATCTTATTTAAATATTTAATCACATGAACAACTCAACCATTAGTATCAAAGAGAAGATTTCCTATGGATTAGGTGATTTTGCCTCGTCCATGTTTTGGAAGCTTTTCTCCATGTTCCTGTTATTTTTCTACACCGATGTGTTTGGTATCTCAGCTGCGGCTGTAGGTACCATGTTCTTAGTGACTCGTGTGTGGGATGCGCTGAATGATCCAATGATGGGAATCATTTCTGATCGAACCAAAACGAGATGGGGTAAGTTTCGACCATTTCTGCTCTTTGGAGCGGTTCCATTTGGAATTATTGGTGTCTTGACATTCACTACACCAGATCTCACAGCTGATGGTAAGTTAGTTTATGCTTACATTACTTACACGCTGATGATGATGGCTTATACTGCTGTAAATGTGCCTTACGGTTCATTGATGGCAGTGATGACCGGCGATAGTGTGGAACGTACTTCGCTAGCTTCGTGGAGATTTATTGGTGCATTTTCTGGTGGATTGTTTGTGACAGCTTCCGCCAATTCGTTGGTGGCTTATTTTAGTGAAGGAGGAGATCAGGCTACTGGATATCAAATGACTATTGGGGTTTATGCAATAGTAGCTGCGGTGTTGTTTATCCTGACTTTTGCAGGTACAAGGGAGCGTTTAGCTCCACCAAAAGAAGAAAAGAACTCTCTGAAAGACGACTTGAAAGATCTGGCTAAAAACGCGCCATGGTTCATTATGTTAGGAGCTAATATTTTCATTTTGATTTTCAATTCACTTCGAGATGGTTCCATTCTGTTTTACTTTAAATATTACGTGAAAGATCAGACCCTGAACTTGTTCGGCAACTCTTTCGAGGCTTCAGCAACAGCTTTGTCATCCGTATACATGTCAGTATGGTTGGGAACCAATATTTTGGGGGTTCTTTTGGCTAAGCCAGTTGCGGCAAGGTTTGGTAAAAAAGCTACTTTTAGTTGGGCAGCTTTGATTTCTGCAGGGTTGAGTTTCTTGTTCTTTTTCATTTCCAGTGATCAGATTTTCTTAATCTTTGGTTTGAATGTACTCATTGGAATCACCGCTGGGATTATCCTTCCATTGGGCTGGTCCATGTATGCTGATATTGCTGATTACTCAGAATGGAAAACGGGGCGCAGAGCAACAGGTTTGGTGTTCTCTTCCTCGTCTATGTCTCAAAAATTTGGGTGGACACTCGGAGGAGCCATCTCTGGTTGGTTGTTGGCGGGATTTGGCTTTGAGCCGAATGTGGAGCAGTCTGATGAAGCACTTTTGGGTATTCGTTTGATGATCAGTGTAATTGCAGGTGTTGGCGCATTGATTTCCTTTGGGTTCATGAGATTGTACAAACTAGATGAGTCATTCATGCTGAAAGTGAAGGATGAATTGAATGCCGCTTCAGAGTAATGGATTTTCTACAGTCAATTACAAATAGTAACTTATAGATGTTTTTTAACCTCGATACCCAATAGATGATGAAAAAGCTTTTGTCGCTAGCTCTGATGCTAGCTGCCGTAAGTGCATTTGCCCAATACGGAAAAGTGTTTGATAACCTTACTGTAGAAAGTAAGATCCTCAAGTCTCAACGAAAATTTGCCGTCTACCTTCCGCCTGACTATGAGTCTTCGCAAAGAAGCTATCCTGTACTTTATTTACTTCATGGAGCAACAGACAATCACACTGGTTGGGTACAGTTTGGAGAGGTGAGAAGAATCGCTGACGAAGCGATAAAAAATGGTACAGCCACTCCAATGATTATTGTGATGCCAGATGCGGATACTGAGCGCATGGGCTATTTCAATTCCATTGACAACAAGTGGAGGTATGAGGACTTCTTCTTTGAAGAATTGATACCGCATGTAGAGAAAACGTACAGAATTAAAGGTGAGAAACGCTTCAGAGCTATTGCAGGTTTGTCCATGGGAGGTGGAGGTACTTTCATGTATGCCATGCGTCATCCAGAGTTGTTTTCCTCAGCATGTCCATTAAGTGCTTATGTAGGTGCACTGGATTTGGAAAGTATGAAACGTTGGATGCCTGAAGAAGAAAAGAAACTTGGTGATGAAACCTTAGAAGCTTATCGCAAAAAGAACAATGCTCTGGATCTAATGAAGGAGCGTACTGTCGAAGAGTTGAATTCTATTCGTTGGTTTATTGATTGTGGTGATGATGACTTTCTTTTTGAAGGTAACAGTTTGATGCATATCGCCATGACCAAAGCCGGAGTTAAGCATGAGTATCGAGTTAGAGATGGTGGTCACACCTGGACCTATTGGAGAGCCTCATTACCAGTGGTGTTAGGGTTTGTTTCTGATGCTTTTCATCAATACTAAGCAGAGATATTTTGAAAAATATCGAAGAAGATGTAGCTGAAATAATTTCATAAATTGAGAGATTGTGGAGCAGTTGTAGACATGCCTTGTTGAATGATGAAGACACAAAAACCTGAAACAAAAGTACACTTGAGTTTTGCTAGAGAGTGTATAAATGTGCTGAATGATAATATTCTGAGCTTTTGGTCAAGAAAGATGGTGGACCCAATGGGTGGCTTCTATGGTCGAATTGATGGTCAGGGCAAGTTGCATGAGCAAGCAGATAAAGCAGTTATTCTCAATACAAGAATCCTTTGGACCTACTCAGCGGCTTATCAGATTACTGGTAATCCTAAGCATAAGTTGATGGCAGACAGAGCCTATGAATACATCGCGAAGTATTTCATCGACTTCAAAAATGGTGGTGTTTTCTGGTCTCTTGATAATCAAGGGCAGGTAGTATCAGATAAGAAGCAAACCTATGCGCAGGCCTTTGCGATTTATGCTTTGTCAGAGTACCATAAGATCAACGAATACAAGCGGGCAAAGGACTTTTGTTTACGAATATTTGAATTGATGGAAGAGCACACCTATGATGTGCTGAACAATGGCTACCTGGAGGCTCTAAATGCTCAATGGGGAAAATTAGCCGACGTAAGACTTAGTGATAAGGATATGAATGCTGATAAGACCATGAATACCCATCTTCATGTGTTGGAGGCATACACTAATTTGTACCGCATTTGGCCAGACCAGAAGTTAAAGGGACGTCTTAAGAATTTGATTGAAGTAATGCTTGATCGATTTGTTAATGATCAGGGGCATTTCAATCTGTTTTTTACAGACAAATGGGAGTTGCTATCTCATGAGATATCCTTTGGGCACGATATAGAAGGTGCCTGGCTTTTATGTGAGGCCACTGAAGTGTTGGGTGACGAAGAGTTGATAGAGCGAGTCAATCAAATTGCCATTAAAATGACTGATGCAGCTCTTAAAGGTTTGGATACTGATGGAGGTCTGATGAATGAAGCTGGCCCAGAGGGAATAACTGATGATGATAAGCATTGGTGGCCACAGGCAGAAGCGTTGGTTGGCTTGATTAATGCGTGGCAAATTACTGGAAATGAGGAGTATATGGTTCAAATGAAACGAGTTTGGACGTTTATTCGCACGTATATAATGGATAAAGATGGTGAGTGGCATTGGAAGGTCAATCGTCACGGTGATATTGATTATCAGGAAGATAAAGCCGGCCCTTGGAAATGCCCCTACCACAATGGCCGTGCAATGATTGAGATTATGAACAGACTAGGGTAAATGATTAACACAGCAAAAAAAGGATTTTCAATTGTTAAACTAATGGTTATCACCTTTTTGGTGATTGCATGTCAAAAAACAGGTTCCAATTTAATCGTTAGAGGACCGGAATCGGTTCAAAATGATGCTTTTGAATCAGTTATTCAAGTTCAGGAAATTTCCGAGTCTGATTTGCAAGATGCTGGTCATTTGCTGATCAATGTTGATGTGAATGACCTCACTTTCAAAGAGCGAAGTTATGTGGAGCGTTATTTGGAAGCAGGAGGATTGGTTTCATTTAGCTGTCGTGATACTATCTACAACTGGGGACAAATCAAACCATTCTTAGCATCAGGTGCTGCTGCTATCCAGTGCGACAAACTTGATCTTTCTAAAGCATCACTCAATTATGATAAAGTTACCTCACCAGCCGCTCCAGGATTAGATCGATTGGTTAGAGAGGTTTTGGTTGCGCCACTTGCGGAGCCAATGGATATTGTGGTGACAGAAAATTCGTTGGTTTACTGGATTGAGCGTAAAGGACAGATTCATACCTACAATCCGGGGACAGATCAAACACGTCAAATCACTCAGATGGATGTGTACACAGGTGAAGAGGATGGACTCCTTGGAATTGCTCTGGATCCTAACTTTTCAGAAAATCAGTGGGCTTATATTTTCTATTCACCACCCGGTGACGAACCAAAACAGCATATCTCTCGATTTACGCTAACACCAGACAGTCTGCACTTATGTACGGAGCAGCTAATTATTGAAATTCCGACCCAAAGAGAAGAGTGTTGTCATTCGGCTGGAGACATCATGTTTGACCGACACGGAAACCTGTACATCAGTACCGGAGATAATACGTTTTCCAGAGCATCTGATGGATTTACACCTTTGGATGAGCGTCCAGGTAGATCTCCATTTGATTCACAGAAGTCTTCCTCTAATAGCAATGACAAAAGAGGTAAAGTATTAAGAATTCATCCGGAGAAAGATGGTAGCTATACCATTCCTGATGGAAACCTGTTTCCAAAAGATGGTTCACAAGGATTGCCAGAAATCTACGTGATGGGTGCTCGTAATCCATTTACCATGGCATATAATCTGGATAGAGATTGGTTGTACTGGGGAGATGTAGGACCAGATGGTAATGTTACTTCCGAACGTGGGCCTTCTGCACATGATGAAATCAATTTTGCGAAAGCTCCAGGGAACTATGGTTGGCCATATTTCAATGCCAATAACCTTGCCTATGCGGATTATGACTTTGAGACGTTGGAGCTAGGACCAAGATTTGATCCGGCACATCCTAAAAACACTTCGGTTAACAACACGGGAATTGTGGATCTGCCACCTGCCGTTCCAGCCATGGTTTATTATTCGTTTGATGAAAATCCTTTGTTTCCAGGTGTAGGGAAAGGATCAAGGTCAACCGGAGCTGGTGGTGTTTATAATTACAGAGAAGCTAGAAAACATGGCTATGAGTTTCCAGCGTATTATGATGAAAAATTGGTTGCCTTTGATTGGGCTAGGGATTGGATCAAAGTAGTTAGTCAGGATGAAGAAGGTAATTTTCAGTCTATAGAGCCACTTCTAGATAACTCAGTATTAGCATCACCTATTTCTATGGCTTTTGGTCCGGATGGAACATTGTATGTGCTGGAATATGGAATAGGCTACTTCACAGACAATCATGATTCTAAACTGATCAAGTTGAGTTTTGTGAATGGAAACAGACCTCCTGTAGCGAATTTTGAGGCCTCTACTGATAATGGAGCGTTACCATTGACCATAGATTTGAACGCCGAAGCTTCTTCAGATCCAGATGGTCAGGAGTTGACTTATAGCTGGTCTATCAATGGTGAGGAATTGAGCGGATCTAAATTGTCCTATACTTTCAATCAGTCAGGCAAGTTCGATATTGAATTGGAAGTAAGCGACCCTGATGGAGCAAAGGGTTCGTTTAAAAAGACCATCACAGCTGGTAACACCAAGCCTGAAGTCAAAATTGGATTCCCGGTTAACTCTAGTTTTTATCAGCCAGGTACTCCATTCTATTACAGTGTAGGAGTGAGAGATTCAGAAGATGGAGCGTTGAATGAAGGGGTTTCTGAAGGTTCAGTAACCGTCATAATGACGGCCTATGAGGGCAGTGACAATAGAGCAGCAGCAAGTCTGGCTCAAATAGGACTTTTGGATGCAGAAGGTCTTTCTCCAGGTTTGCAATTGATTCAAAGTAGTGACTGTAAAAGTTGCCACAAACTGGACGAAAAATCCATCGGGCCAAGCTTTAAACAAATTGCCGACAAGTATGATCAGGATTACATCCAAATGGATATTCTGGCGAAGAAAATTATCAATGGTGGCTCTGGCGTTTGGGGAGATGGGATGATGATTGCGCATCCGAACTTCAGCATGAAAGCGGCTAGAGAAATTGTGAAGTACATCTTTACGGTTAATGATCCACCACCGGCAGAGAGTGAGAAAGCTGAGCTTAGAGCATATGTTAATACCACTCGTGAATCTCTTAAAAAGATCAGAATTGAAGCATCTTACACGGATCGAGGAGGGCAAATAAGTCTTTCAGCTAAAGATGAGGTTACGCTCGTGCCACCGATATTGCAGGCGGAATTAGCCGACGATCTTTTGGGATTTGAAGTGCAAGGTGGAATAGAAGATGGTGACGAACGTACCGTGAGGAAGAATGGAGATCAAGCAATGCTGAAATATGAATCGATTGATTTAAGCAATGTCACCTCCGTTACTATGGAAGGTTTCTCGAAGGCCGCAGGTACTTTGAAGTTGGTATTGGATTCACCTGATGGAAAAACAGTGAATGCTGTAACTTATAATGCTGAAGGATCAATGAAACTGCCTGTTGATCAATCTGGAGTTCATGATTTGTACTTCATTTTTGAAACTGGTGATGAGCTCACGGTAGATGCAATTCATTTTGAACTACAATCACCTGAATCAATTCCTGGAACCTAAAACATAGAACTGAAACTCAGAACTTTAAACAACCCAAAACCTATAACATAAAACCTTTAACTTGAAACTCAGAACCTATAATCATGAAAAATACACGAAGAAAGACCTTAAAGACATTAGGCGTAAGCGGAGCAGCCCTAGGCATATTGGGGGCATCCAACTGGATCGCAGCATGTTCAGCGCCATCTAAAAAAACTGAAGAGACTACTGAGGAAACCAAAAAGGTGGAAGCTTCTGCTGACTTGTTCTTCAAAATTTCATTGGCGCAGTGGTCATTGCACAGGTCTTTTTTCGGAGATGCTATCAGTTCGTGGGATAATTTCGGGAAGTTGTGGGATGAAAGTCCAGACAATGTACTTCTAGGTGAACTAAAGCCGGTAGACTTCCCAACTATTGCCAAGAGAGATTTTGGTGTGGAAGCAGTAGAGTACGTGAATGTGTTCTATTTCTCTAAAAAGAATGACAAGCAGTTTTGGTATGATATGCGCAAGCAATGTGATGAGCAAGGTGTAAAAAGTTTGCTGATCATGTGTGACAGAGAAGGAAATCTGGGTGATACCAACGAAGAAGCGAGAATTCAGGCAGTTGAAAACCATTACGCCTGGGTAGATGCTGCTCAGATCCTTGGTTGTCACTCCATTCGCGTAAATGCTGCTGGAGAAGGTACAGCTGAAGAAGTAAAAGCTGCTGCGATTGATGGTTTGAGCCGTTTAACGGATTACGCTGCTCAGAGTGGAATCAGTGTGATTGTAGAGAATCATGGTGGTTATTCTTCCAATGGTCAGTGGTTAAGCTCTGTGATTGAAGGAGTGGGGAGTGATTACTGTGGTACACTTCCTGACTTTGGTAACTTCTGTATAGATGGTTGGCATGGCAGCTGCAAGGAAGAATATGATAAATACCAGGGGGTGAAAGAGCTGATGCCATACGCCAAGGGCGTGAGTGGTAAGACCCATGAGTTTGATGCAGAAGGCAACGAAGTGAATACAGACTACTTCAAAATGCTTCAGATTGTGAAAGATGCTGGCTTCAAAGGCTACATCGATATCGAATACGAAGGTGCAGAGCTTTCTGAGCCAGAAGGAATCAAAGCTACTAAAGCCTTGCTTGAGAAAGCTGGTAAAGCGGTGAGTTAAGATTCTTGTGAAAAGGAATTTTGGAAAGCATCTGCCAACTGGTGGATGCTTTTTTGTTTACAGAGCTATCCAATTCTTCGATTACCTTGATTGGTAGGTGAGATTCCGTTATTTTGGAGGAATAATCTATACTATCCGTATTTAAACGTTTATTAAAACGAATAAGTAAATATGATGTATAAAAAACAGCATGACCGGTCATGTTGAAACTAATTTGTTATCCTCAATCTTCCTCTATGAAAGTACTCCTGTTAACTCTGACTATTCTGCCAACTATTCTCTTGGGACAGGAACTTACAGAAGTACGAACGAACTTGTCAACTGAAGAATCACAAAACTCAATCATTTGGACAGAATTCTCGGATGAATACGATCAAGTACTTGCGTTTTCTAGGAATTCCTATTGGAGCCAACAAAAGGTTTACATCATATACGGACGAACCAATGGACAATGGGAACGGATTAAATTGACTCTAAAACTCGATGGCAACAAAAACATCATCCGAACCAAGTCAAGGAAACTTTCATTTGGTGAAGGTAAGTTTCAGGAACTCCTAACATTCTTCGATTCTCGCGACTTTTGGAATTTTGAGCTTGACTCTCTGAACCTTCATGAAGAAGTAAGAGAAGATGGATCTGGAACACTCTGGACAAAAACAGATGGAACAACGGACTCATTTGAAGTTATTAGCAACGGTCATCATCGAATAATTTCATCATACGAACCCGAATACTTTCAGGAACTGATTCCTGTGGAACAACGAAGAAAGTTCATCGAATGCAGAAACGAATTTTTGCGCATGAACAAAATGAAATGAGGATAACAAGTGCTAGCACGAATGCGCCAAACTGCCACTTTGCAGGCTTCAGTGCGAACTTCGCCATGAATCTACCGCTGAGATAGTGCTGTGCTTTCTACTTGCCGCATCTCGCAGGATTTTTCACTTCACAACGCACTGCTTTCTACAAACTTTGAATGCACCCCTTGGCCAGGCGCGACAGATAAGCTACTTTTATCAGAATTAAACAAGTGTGAGCACACACAGCGACATACACGGGCGTTAGTGAGAAAAATCATCTGAATGGATATAAAGAACTTCTGGCACGAACTCCATCCTGTAATTAAGATTCTGACAATTGCAGGACTTGTTTTTATGATTTATGGTCTGATTGCTAGAAATCTGGAAATCTACTTTTTCTGGGAAAGTAGCACAGTGGGGTTCGCGTTTCTTGCAGGATCCATCGGAGTAGTTTTGATAACCGAACTGCTAATTAAAATAGGGATTTTCAAAGCTTATTTTAGGTCGGGTTGGCAAACGGCCTTACATATTCTGTTTGTTATTCTATTTGTAACTGTCAATTCAATATTTCTATTCTCCGACGCACTTAAAGTAGCGAAGGAACAACTTAGAGAGAGCAAGCAAATCAACGATCTCGTTGGAGAAATAAACAGTTTTGGATGGCTTGTAACTGGCTCTAGTTCAATAACAACTAATTCAGGCCGAACTTTCGGGTCAGCTGAATATCAAATTCTAGTAAAGGGAGATGAAGGTTACCGATATGTGACGGTAACTCTAACAAAAAGGGACGATCAACCGTGGAACTTTAAGCTAACCGGAATATCTCGCTAACATGATGTATTTGCGCATGTGCTTCCTCTTTCTCATCCGCGTTTGTAACGCGGATGTTTAAATCTTCAAGTTTCTAACTTATACTACCGCATGGCAAATGCGAAACATTAAAAAGTTCTCTGTGCAGGCAAGCACCAAACGCTTTCCTGAATGGGTAGGAGCCATGCCAACAAAAATCATGTGCTTGGTAGCTCTCCAGTACCATCATCCAATCTGTGTAGCCTTCCAATATTTAATCAAGCTATTATGCCAAATGAAATTTTGTCCTGCGGTTACTTATTATATTCATGCCAAATAAAATATGTTCATGGTAATGCATAATGGAGTCATGGTTAGTATGAGATAAAAGTGAGGTGCCATGAATGATAAATGAGTACCCATGAGAGGCTAATGCTGTGCCATGAAAACATACTGCATAGAAATGGGGATGATAAAAAATGTATGGAGGACTATTTGCGAGCCCAATGAGCGCTTTTATAGCCTCTTAGTCGGCTTGGATGGTTCCGAAATACATACTTGCCGGCGGCACGGACTTGTTCAACCGTTGTTTTCAGCAAGGTGTAGGCCTTGTTTCTGATTTTTCGGTTATTGGTTTTTTGGGACTTCTGTTGCGTTACGGTAGCATGGAGTTGGCTCAAGAGCTGACTCGAAGTAGCCGCCAGGTCCAGTTGCTGCAGATTAAAGCCTATTGCAGAGAGTTCTTCCTGGTGGTCCTGGTCCTTCCCAAGGATGGATAGCTGATATAGGTCCTGAACGAGCGCGGCAATGCTGCCCCTGCCTCGTTTGCTTTTTTTTTGTTTGAGTAGATCTGGGTGATCACTAAAGGCAAACCGGAAAGCAGTGGTAAGTTCATCCCTTAGTGTTTCTGCTTGAGCGCGTTCTACCTGGTATTGCTGGTATTTTTGGTCAGTTGAGAGCTGTTGAGTTACACAGATACTTTGGGCGTGTATCAGTGCTTTGGTCTGTATTAATAGAGTCTCCACAATGGAGGCATCTATGCCTGCAGTGCTCAGTTCGTCAATATCTTCCCTAACCCATTCGGTCAGGTCGCTTGCCTCTTGAATGAAGGTGGCAATGGGCAGGTTAGGTTGCTTGATGGCCTCATCGGAGATGTTGAGTATCTGTGGTAGTAAGGTTTCATAGCTTGATTCATTCATAGCTCATGTGCTTAGTTAGTCACTGTTTTGCTCGGTATATGACTAAAAATAATCAATGAACCTGCTATTGGCCAATAAATGTTTGATAAGCACCTCAAATTGGGCTGGAGGGGATTAATCCATCTTTGGGGGATACTTCTCTGCAAGTCAACTATGAACTTGTCCACTGTGCTGCTTTTGTACTTCTAGCCACATTTTTCTTTCTGGATTTTGACTTGCTAAACCGACCTTTCCGGCAGGCGCAGTGCATTGTGGCTGCTATTTTGGATATACAATTATTATAGATGTTCACCAATCAATTAGTAAGCTGTGATCAGTTAACTTTATTTCCGAATCGTGACTTTCTAAATAACTCTTATTTGTTCCAAACCAATTTTTAACTGCTTGTCTTTTGAGTCGAGTGGGTTTGTTGACTAAGAATGCTTCGTAAGAGCTATATGGCCATGACATAATATCTTTTGTAAAGCCATGGTGTAAAGGATTTCTATGGATGTAGATGATTATAGCAGTAAGGTATTCATCTGAGGTAATTTCTTTTCTTTTGAAATTAGGAATGAACAAGCTCCCTCTGCGATTATACATTTTGTTGAAGGCTTGTGTATAGCTGCTGAATAAGTTTGAAAATTGTTTACTAGCGAACTTTTGGAAAACCTACGCGGTTCGATTTCCAAACTTTCCAAAAGGTTGATCAAGATTATGGGTTTTAATTAGAAAATGAAAGTGGTTAGGCATAAGGCAATAAGCGTATGAGCTTGCAATTGGCTCAATGTATTTAGCCCATTGTCTTAAGAAATAATGATAGTTTTCTTCTGATCGGAATAAATTCTCGTCACCGTTCGCATGGTTGTATACATGATAGAAGGTTTCAGTTAACATCTGTATGGCATTTGACTTTTAATAAATATACGCAATTACTCAATTGAGTTCAGCCAAACTTCACATAACCTACAACCATTAAGATGACAGGGAATAGATACAAAAGATAAAATCCATAAGTTTCTTAATAAAGGAAGTATAGCTACCAAAGCCTTGCTTGAGAAAACTGGTAAAGCGGTGAGTTAAATCAATTGAGGGGGATACTTCTCCTCAATCCGGGCTACTAAATGCTCCATGTAATGAAAATCTCCTTTGGAAGCGATGTAATAGTTGAAAGAGGTGACTTTCCCATTTTTAGTGATTCGAATTTCATTGTTTCCTCCATGGTGGGTCCAGAATACTTGCTTTGGCATTAGTTATATTCATCAACATAGATAACAAGACTTTCTGCTTGAGCAAAAACAATAAATTGATCTTCAAACTGAATCCCTTGTTCAGTAATGGTAATTGATTGTCCGATACCTCCAAAATCTTTTACTGAGCGTTCAAACTTCAAATCTCTAATATTCAATTTGAAGAATAATTTCAAACCTAAAATAGCCAAGAAATACAATGTCATTGGCTCAAGGAAGACAGTTATAATGGCCCCAACTATTCCAATGACTATCAGAATATCATAGATTAGATACTTGATGGTTTTTGCCTTATTTGGTTGAAATATGAAGGTTTTAAATTCCCATTTGTCCATTTTCTCAAATATCGTCATCTTAATCATTTGATCAAACTTCACATAACCTTAAACTACAACCATTAGGGTATCAGCGATTTAAATGCGATTTTTGCGGTTGAATTAAACTCACACTTCAACAATGAAAAAACTCGTCATGTTAGCCGCATTGCTATGCGGTGTTGGGCTTGGTGTGCATTCTTCCATCGCACAAACAGTCTTTATCAACGAAATTCACTACGACAATGCCAGTACAGACACTGGTGAAGGTATCGAAATAGCTGGTCCAGCTGGTACTGATTTGTCACAATACACTTTGGTACTTTACAATGGTAGCAATGGTGCTGTGTACAACACGACAGTATTGTCGGGCACATTGACCGATCAATCCAATGGATTCGGAACGGCCTTTTTTGCGATCTCTGGAATTCAAAATGGATCACCTGATGGTATAGCTTTGGTACAGGATACTACGGTCATTCAGTTCTTAAGCTATGAAGGTACACTTACTGCAGTAGGTGGTGCAGCGGATGGTATGCTAAGTACGGATATCGTAGTTAGTGAAACCAGCTCTACACCAGAAGGCTTCTCTTTACAGCTGACAGGTTCAGGATCAGAGTATACTGACTTTGCCTGGGTTGCTCCAGATAGTTCTTCATACGATTTGATTAATGCTACTCAAGAGTTTATAGGAGCTGCACCTGAGGCAGTCGTTTTCATCAACGAAATCCACTATGACAATGATGGTGGCGATGTGGGCGAAGCTATTGAGCTTGCTGGTACAGAAGGTATTGATCTTACAGATTGGGAATTGGTGCTTTACAATGGCAGCAATGGCCTGGTTTACAATACAGTTTCACTTTCAGGTGTATTCACCAATGAAGTAGGGGGCTATGGATTTATTTCATTCGCTATTTCTGGTATTCAGAATGGTTCACCAGATGGTATCGCTTTAGTTAATGCTGAAGACACCGTAGTACAGTTCTTGAGCTATGAAGGTACGCTGATTGCTAACGATGGTCCTGCTGTTGGTTTGGAAAGTACTGATATTGGTATTGCTGAAACCAGTTCTACGTTGGTTGGCAACTCCTTACAGCTAACAGGTACAGGATATTATTTTGAAGACTTTATCTGGGTAGAAAGTGCTAATACATTCGATGCTGTAAACATTGACCAGGTAATAGGCAATCCATCTGACACCACAGGAAATGGAGATGATACCACAATTGTTGTGACTCCAGGTGTGGTAGATCTATGGATCAACGAATTGCACTATGACAATGCAAGTGCAGATGTCAATGAAGGTGTAGAAGTTGCTGGTACTGCAGGAACAGATTTGTCTGGTTATTCTTTAGTGCTTTACAATGGAAATGGTGGTTCTGTTTACAATACTGTTTCACTGAGTGGTGTTTTAGCTGATCAGCAAAGTGGATTCGGAACGAAGTTTTTTGCTATTTCTGGATTGCAAAATGGAAGCCCAGATGGAGTTGCATTGGTTTCTCCTGAAAATGCTGTGATTCAATTCCTAAGCTACGAAGGGTCATTCGATGCAGTAGGCGGAGCGGCTGATGGTTTGACTTCAGAAGATATTTTGGTTGTAGAAGGTGGTTCTACGGCTGCAGGTTTTTCACTACAGCTTCAAGGAACAGGAAGCTCTTATGCTGATTTTACGTGGGCTGCAGATGTAGCTAGTACGTATGATCTGATAAACGATGGACAAACATTTATTCCAGCAGCAGAAATTGCCTTTATTAACGAGATACACTATGACAATGCAAGTGGCGATGTAGACGAAGCAGTTGAGATTGCCGGTACAGCAGGTTTAGACCTTGCTGGATGGTCACTCGTTTTATACAATGGCAATGGTGGCGGATCTTATAATACGACTTCATTATCAGGGATTATTCCTAACCAACAAAATGGATTCGGAACATTGTATTTCTCAATTTCAGGCATTCAGAACGGATCTCCTGATGGTGTTGCTCTTGTGAACGCAGAGGATACCGTAGTGCAATTTGTAAGCTACGAAGGTTCATTTGTGGCTACAGATGGTCCTGCTGTTGGTATGACATCAGAAGACATTGGTGTGGCAGAGACAGGATCTACTCCAGTAGGATTCTCTTTGCAATTGATAGGAAGTGGTTTTGCTTACACAGACTTTACCTGGTCTGAGGCTATTGCTGCTACTTTTGGAGCGATCAACACTGGACAATCTTTTGGTTCTGGTGGAGTTGATCCAGGCCCTGGTTCAGATTCATTGGTGTTGATTTCTATTGCGGAAGCACGTGCTAAGAGCCTTGGAGATTCAATCATCATTGCGGGTATCTTAACGGCAACCGATCAATTTGCTGGACCTGCATACATTCAGGATAGCACAGGAGGTATTGGTATTTACGATACATCGGTACATGGGATAGGAGTTTTTCAAATTGGTGATCAAATTCAGGTTCAAGGTGTTTTGAGCGAATTTGGTCAAATGCTACAGGTGACTAACATTACTTCTTTAGATACACTTTCTCTAGGCAATCCGGTTTATGCAGATACATTAACAATCAGTGAATTGGCAGACCATGAAGGTGAGTTGGTGACTATTACCAATGTGACTTTTGATGATGGAGGCTTATTCTACCCAGGCTCCAACTATGGAATATCTGATGGATCAGGAAGCACTCAGTTGAGAATAGATGCTGAAGTGGAAAGCCTAATTGGAAAGTTGAAGCCACAGGGAGTAACTACAGTGACTGGCGTGATTGGTAGCTATAATGGAGCTATTCAGTTGTTGCCTCGTTTCGAAGCGGATATTCCAGATGCTCAGGATTACACTCCTGGAGGAACGGATATTTCTACAGACAGCACTTTTGATGTGGTCACCTGGAACATGGAGTTCTTTGGATCTACTTTGCCAAACTACGGTCCTTCTGACGTGGCGCTTCAGCTTCAAAATGCCATCACCATGATTCAAGCGATCGATGCTGATATCATCGCTGTACAGGAAGTGTCTGATACAGGTCTATTGGACGCTTTGGTTGATTCCTTAGGAAATTATGCGAGAGTTTGTTCAGATGTGTATTCTTATTCATTTGAACCAGCAGATCCTAATTTCCCTGCGCAACAATTATGCTTCATCTATAACACGAATACAGTAACTATCACTGACGAGCAAGTATTGTTCGAGCAATTCTATACAGATGCAAGAACCGGCGTGACTACCGATATGAGCGATTACCCGACAGGAAGTGCTTCATCTTTCTGGGCTAGTGGAAGATTGCCATACATGGTAACTGCTGATGTAAACGTTCAGGGCATGCCAGCAACTGTTCGTCTTGTAAACATACATGCTAAGTCTGGTGGCGGATCTTCCGATATTGCTCGTAAGACTTATGACGCTCAGGCATTGAAAGATACGTTGGATGCGTATTATGCAAACGACATGGTGATCGTATTGGGTGATTACAATGATGATGTAGACGTGTCAATCGGTGGTGGTGGTGTAACGCCTTATGCCAACTTCGTAAACGACACTGCAGCATATACTCCAGTATCTCAGATATTGAGTGAAGCAGGATTTAGATCGTATGTATTCTCTGACAACATGATTGATCATATCACCATTACAGATGAGTTATACGATTCTTACATTGACAACTCAGTTTACACGTTCATTCCGTTCAATCTGATTGACAACTACTCTGGAACAACTTCAGATCACTTGCCAGTCGTTTCACGATTTGATGTGTTTGAATTTGTGACTCCTTTGGTTGTAGAGTCTTTATCTGATATTAGTTTGACGAAAGGTTATAATGAAGAAGTTGTTACCGTTTCTCCAATTGTTTCAGGTGGATTAGAGCCTTACTATTTCTCATGGAGCAATGGTTCAGTTGAAGCTTCAGTTGAGATCACTCCAGACTTTACAGATTCACTGATTGCAGTGACTATCACAGATGCTGCTGGTCAGGTTGCTTCGGTAGCAGCACAAGTATTTATCGATGATATTGGATGTGAAAAAGGTTATGGTAGATGGGCCAGAACAGGTGTTCAGATGTGCAATGGTCGAGTGACCTTGTGTGTGGATGAGCATTTTGTGGATCACTTCCTAAGCAAAGGATGGACTTTGGGAACTTGTGAAAATGTGGTAAGAAGATCATGTAAGTCTACAAACAATCCATGGAGTTCTTCTCAGGATTTGATGTTTGACTTTAGCAATGCTTTGGATGTGAATGTGACCATTCATGATTTCTTCGGGAATGTCATCTCCACACAGGAGGTTGCTGTTCCATCAGGTGAATCTACTCATACCGTATCACTTCCATACAAGGGTATTTTCTATGTAAAAGTATATGATGATGGTGGTGCGTTTACAGCATCTTTCGTGATGGTAAGAGCATTCTAATAGCTTATTAGCTAATGCAATAAAAAAGGATCGGCTGACAAGCTGATCCTTTTTTTATTTGTATTCTATTCACAGGTTAATTAAGGTAATAATTCAGGGTATCTAATAGATTGTCGCCTCTTAGATTTTTAGCAACAATATTTCCTTTCACATCGATTAGTAAGGAAGTTGGATAGTCTTCAATACTATAATCAGCTATAATTCCCTCTGAGCTGTTTCTGAGTATTTGATCCCATTCAATACCTTTATCTAATAATAGCTCATGAAGGCTAGTTGAATCATCTTTTGCAATACCAAGGAACTTGATTTTTGAGCTATCTAAATTGGAGTATGCGTGCTTTAAATTTGGGATTTCTTTTATGCAAGGTGCACACCAACTTCCCCAAAATTCCATGTATAAGTACTTGCCTTTGTATTTATCCAGAGATACCTTTTTGTCAGTGATAAATGTATTCTCTTCGAATGGGATGGCGTGAAAACCTACCTGGGTAGAGTTTACTAAACTGTCAGATGGTATTTTGTAAAGCAAAAGATTTCTAGTATTGGCTTCTAGCCCCAGATTTACATAGCGGCTATTATTGATGACGATATATTCATTTTTTTCTGTTGGTTGATCAATTCTGCTAGCTCCCGCTAATTTAAGACTGCTTTTATTGTTAAATGTCAATAGTCTAAAGCCAAAATTGATAAGAATATCTGTGCCTTCTAGTGTACTTTTTAAATGCAAAGGAGTTCCAATAAGAAGATTTTTGTGCGCATCTGAATTCAAAATAAGAACTGGAACTTTCATACTTTGTACTTCACCATCTTTTATGTATTCATAATCAACTAATATTGAATGTCTTGAGAGGGAGTCTTGTTTACTCCAATCATTGAATGGAATTGGTTGATGAATCTCTTCATCAGAAAAATCTAAATCACCATTGGTGTCAATAATGAACTCTAGTTCTGGAGAGCCAGTATTAACAACTACGCTGGCGGTACAGATAATTGGTGTGTCAGAGAATTCAGTATTGTCAAGGTTAATATTCCAGGACTCAACTAAATAATAGAAAAAAGCAGAGTCTAGTTTGCCAGCTTTATAATTTTGGTAAACGAATTGATCAGAATTTAGCCAGTACTCATCTGTAAAATAGCTCTCCCAATTGTTCGGTATACCTGTCACTTCAGAACTGGTTCTATACCAGGAGCTGGTTGAATCTTTCTCTGAATAGCTAAGGCTTGTCATTCCACCACTGAATGGGCCATATCCTTTAATGAACTCTGTTTCGAGTTTTATCAAATTGGCATTTGTTTTAATCTGTTTCTTTTCCGTACATGAGAAGGTGAAGGAAGAAATTAAAATGAAAAATGGAATTATTTTTCTAGTCATAGTCAATCATTAAGTTGGATATTTAAATATAACTGATTGACTATTGAAATTATTACATGTGTCAATAAAACTCCCCGATATGCCAAAGGATCCCAGAAGGATCATGTACAAAGTATTCTTCTCCCCAGTCGTTTTTGACGATTTCTGAGATGCGAACTTTAGGGAATTGTTTCTTAAGGTTCAAAGCAAGAATAGCGTTTCTATGTTGTTCAGTGTTTTCCACTTCCAAAAAGATCATGGAGTTATCCACCCAATCTTTGACATATGCATTTTGAAGGTAAAAACCGAAATTGCCTTGCTTGAACAATGACATATTGCCTAAAGGTACTTCTTCAAAACCAAAAGCAGTGTAAAAAGCACGTGATTCATTAAAGTCCTTGGCTCCTATAAATGTGCGGATGGATTGGATGTGGTGGTTCATAGTATAGGATTGCTTGTCTAGAAAATTATTTTTGTTGATGTTAAGTTTTTTTGTATTTCTTCAATTTCAGACTGAGAATAATCATTTCCTTCAATATTTAGATAGCTTAAATTTTTTAGTGTCAATAACTCTTTAGGTATTGTCTTTAGCTTATTGTATGAAAGATTTAAAGTTTTAAGGTTATGAAGTTCTGAAATTGAATTCGGAATATGAGATAAATAGTTGAAACTGAGATCCAAATACTCTAGATTTTTAAGTTTTTTAAAGTTTATATCAAGTTGGGTGAGTTGATTGTTGCTTATGCTAAGAGCCCATAGATTCTTATATTTTTCAAAATCTTTTGACAAAATTTTGAATGAGTTGTTGTTTAGGTTGATGTATTTTAAATAAGATGAGAATTTGAACACTGGAATCCTGTCGAAATTATTATCATCTAGTATTATTGCGTGTAATTGTTTATTTAATATCGGACCTTCGAGTTTATCTAATTCTAGATGTGACAGGTTTATTTGCTCTGGATAAATATGACGTTTGTAAGGTGTTGAATTCGCTGCAGTACTTTTTGTAATTACAATTTCTTTCATCATATTATAATCATCTAGCTGCAGTTTTAGAGGAGTTGAAGAGCTTACTGATTGAATTACAAACGGTATGGCAAAACGAGTAGTGAAATGAACATTTTTAAATTGTACGGGAATCCATAGATCCGGTAATGTTGATGATACCGCATTTAGAGCGTTCATCGCTAACTCTGCATCGAAACCATTTTCAATCTTGAAGTTTTTTGGTGTACCAATACTGTCTATTTCGAAGGTTACATAAAAAACACCAGTGCGATTACTGTTTGATATTTCTAAATTACTGGAGATTTGCGAATAAAATTTACCTTCACTTCCGACCATTCTGGGATTAACCTCTGGAATGACTAATTGCCAGATGTTTTCAATTTTCAAGTAGCATGGTTTCGGTTGTTCTTTTAGGTATACAACTGATCCATTGTTATAGTTAAATTTGAGAGATAGATCTGTTCCATTGTCAGAATATTGCCAATAACTAACTTTGACTTCATTCTTGAAATATCCTTTTTCAAACCCGCTATCTACATGCCGTGTTTGACCAAAGGCTACAGTCGAAGTAAATAATAACAGGAATATTGGAGAAAGAAATTTATTCATGATTTATGAAGTGTTAATTAGTTATTTACAATTTAAAAAGAAATCTTCTGTTGACTCATGCAGAATGGATAGTAACAAAACGCAATGTTTGGCTTATTTAGAAAGAAAAAGAAAGAAGACGGCCCTCGACCAATTTTGGATATCAACGGCATGCCGGTAGAAGTAGGAGGGAAGGTGAAAGCACTCAGATACGATCTAGGAGTCTGTACGGTAGAGCTAGAAGGAAAGGAATATTTCTACGTCTCTGATGAAACCGGGCAAAAAGTAAGCTTTACCAAATTCTTTGACGCTGCCACTAAGAATCAGAAAGTAGAGGTGGTTTAGTTAGTTATGTCATAAATCATGAAACTCTCATTGATGTAATAATTATCAAGAAAATATATCGCTTGAAGTTTGATGGTAATTGAGTCAACAGCAGTTTTATTGTTAATTAGGGTTTCTGCACAATCAGTGCGCGAGTGTGGTGTTTTTTTTCCTTTCCCAATAAGTTGTATTAAGTTTTCTTGTGCTTCACTTCGGTTTCTTTTACTTCTATCTAATTCAATAATGTATGTGATGTTATTCTGAATAAGTGAGTTTTGAATGGCTTGACATAATAGTTCGTCTCCTAAGAAAGCTTCTTCATAAGGAAGAAAATTTGTGAGTTTTGATGGGTTTTTTGATTCTGTTACCGCATAATAGTTAGTAGTTCCTATGGATAGTCCATTACCGTATTGTTCGTTTAGTTTTCGATAAGTTTGTAGTTGATCCTGAAAAGTAAAAGGTAGGTTCAAACCAATAAGATTGTAAAAATTATAAGCTACAATTAAACAGTAAGCGATAGGTGTTGTTTTCGAGTTTTTATCAGACTGAATTAGTATAGAATACACTATTCCCATGCCAATTATTACCACAGGTATTAAGGGGATAAGATCCACATTAGATTGAAATTCAAGAGAATTGAATAGTGCCCAAATCGAACAATAAATAACAATGAATAGGCCATCAGTTTGTCTGAATTTCATGACAGCAGCTTTTTTTCTTGTTATGAAAAGTACTGTCATTAAAATTATAACCCCAATTAATCCAATAATGAAATGTAAAGATTCAGTTAGATATGCTGGATATATACCCTTTTGAATCCATATAAATATAGATTCCCCCAATTCTTCTCCTTCAATAGTCAGTTTTCTCAAAACAGCCTGATTCCAGAAGTCAGTCCATTGGCCAGTTACTGATAAGTATAAAAGTACTGGTAGAGTTCCTGCTAAAGTTCCTGCAAATACTTTGAGTAAGTTTTTAAGTTTGGATTTGAAAGTTATTAGAAGTGTGATGCCACAGGCAATTAATGATAAAACGTCTACATGCCAGCACATGGCGCCAAGGCTAAAATATAAGCCAACAAGAAACCATCTAGATTGTATAAAGCTCTTTAGTCCCAATATTGTAAATAGTAAAACCCATAATTTAGGTTCTGCATTTACAGAACTCAAAATTCCAAAATAATCTAGCCCAATGAAGGATATAGTTGTAAGGTTGATTACGTGCTTGTTATCAAACACTGTAAGACAAAGTCGGTAGAAATTGACGGAGATTATTCCATAAAAGAAGATTCCAAATATTCTTGCTGATTCAATAGTGTTGAGCTGAAAAAATCGCCCAAACTTCATTACAAATCCAATAAACAATGTTGATAATGGAGTGTACCCAAATGTGGTTGAAGTATAAAGTTTATCTCCTCGCTCTACCACTTGAGACATGAACAATAGGTAAGCTCTATCAAATAAAATAGGCTGTTGAAATGGTTGATAAAAGGCTAAGACAATTCCTACTGGAATTAAAAACCATATGAAATATGGTATGATGGATTCTTGAGCTAATTTAGTCTTCAGCATATTATTATTCATATCACCGCGTTTGCACACGAATGCTTTTTAAAACCCATTTTTTTAATAAAACTATCCTTGTTACAGGAGGGACTGGATTTATTGGTTCGAATTTAGTTCATAGATTGGTTTCGTATGGAGCAAATGTCCATGTAATAGTTAGGACCACATCTCATTTAAATAGAATTGAAGCCGTAAAAAGTCAAATAAACCTAATTGATGTTACAGGTTTATCAGCGAATTTATTAACAACTAAAATAATCGATTTATCTCCGGAGTATATTTTTAATCTCGCACAGCCGGCTTATAAAGAACTTATTTCTATCGATGTATTTGCAGATCAGCTGAGAAGTACTTCAAGTCTGTTGATGACATTATTACATGCCTCATGTACCTCTTCTAATCTGCGGGCTTTTGTGCATGGCTGTAGTTCGACAATATATCATTGGAACGAAGAAAGTTATATTTTATCAGAGAAAACCATTTTGAAACCAGCTACAGAGCGTGGCTTAATTAAACTTAATGAGAGAAACTTATGTGTGTTTGGTGCAGAGGTATTGAATTTGCCGATCAGGATAGCAAGAATTTTTAGAGCATATGGTCCAAGAGATCACAGCTATAAGTTAATCATCAAGGTTATCGAGTGTATTATGAACAATCAACCAATGAGTGTTACTAATGATCGTTACAAAAGAGATTATATCTATATCGAAGATCTCATTGATGGGTTGTTGCTTATGGCAATTAATAAAATTGAAAATGGTTGTGAGGTGAATTTTGGTTCTTCAAAGCAGTATTCTGCAAGGGAAATAATATGTCTTATTGAATCCGTGATTGGAAAAGATTTAGTAAAATCTGGAGAGCTTAAGCCATCTGTTTATGATAGAGGTGAATATGTGGCTGATATTTCAAAAGCCGAAGAATTATTAGGTTGGAAGAATAGCCGGAGCATTGAAAAAGGTCTAGACGAAACTATAAAGTGGTATTTTGAAGAATATGGATTATAAGTTAAGTGTTGTTATCCCACTGTATAACAATGCATTAGCAATACTTGAGCTAACTGAACGGATTTATAAGCAGGTGAACGATGTGATTTCCTATGAATTGATATTTGTTAATGACTGCTCTACTGACAATACTCATGATGTTTTAAAAAATTTAGCTAATGGGTATAGCTCTTTAAGAATTATAAGTCTTGAGAAGAATGTTGGCCAGCAAAGTGCTACTCTCGAAGGAATAAGAAAAGCCAGAGGAGAAATGATAATTGTTATGGATGGTGACCTTCAGGATCAGCCAGAGCTTATTCCAAATCTTTTGAAGGTATATTCAAGTAGTGGGATTTCCATATTTGTAAAAAGATTGGGAGCTTATCAATCCAGATCAAGAATGCTAACTTCCAGGTTGTTCAAATTCATTTTGCAAATCTTTACGGGCTTACACCCCAATGCTGGTTCATTTTATTTGATTGATTCTCAAGTGAAAGAACGTTTGTTAGCAGCTTGTGGTCAGTTAAAAAAACCTTATTTAACTGTAATGATTGCCTTATTGTCAGATAGGATTGAATATTTGGAAGCTATTCGAGATATTTCGCAATACCCTTCCTCATTTACGTTTTCAAAAAGATTGAAATATGCCTACATAGCAGCATTTTGTGCAATCAAAACTCGGAGAATTAAAAAGCAGCATTTGAAATTGTAAATTTATCGGACATCCATTGACTTTGGAGATCAGAGTCTAATTCATTGTGGCAAAAGTGGTTGCTTAAACTTTCAAGAATTTCTTGCGCGTCATATTGGTTGAGATCACGATAAAATGAACGTCTGAGGATTCCAAAGTGACACCCATGACGTTTCATAGCTCTAATGATAACTTCACACGGTATTGGAGCACCAAGTGATGGGTGAGTAAGGCCTGCTAATCCAAATTTTTTATTAACTTTTCTAGCTATTAATTCTAAAGAGCCATCAATCATAGGGGTGAAAATATTTGCTCTATGATTGCAAATTGCTAAGTCATTTAACCCCACATAAAATCTGGTTAAAGGCAGTGTGTTCAACTCTTCAACAGCTGATAATGATTCATTTGTTTCCAACATAATGCTTAATCTGCATCTGTTGTTAATGTAATTCAATACTCTTTCAACTTCACTGACCGATCGTACCATAGGTAAAAGTATCTCATCTGCACCTTCACCAATGACATTGTCAATTTCAGATGTATTTATTGGCGACTGAGGATTAATTCGACAAATGATATCTTTTTTGGTGTTGTTTCTTGCAGTAGTCAGGTCATCAAGATGGTGTTCTGTTATTTGAGTGTCATACAGGGACTGACGCAATTCTTTGCCTTTTTTCTCTAAATCCACAATATAACCTGTCAGGAGTGGGGAGTCTATTTTGTGAAGAAGTTCGAGAGATGAATAGAAAGCCCAGAGTTCAAACTTGCTCATTTGGATTCTTTTTTAGCTACAACTAAACACGTGGATCCGAAGGGGATATGCATCTTTTTTGAAATCATATAAGATTCAATTCTTAAAATGAACTTTAAGATTATCCCAATGAATGACGACTTATCAATGTGTCCAAATTTTCTCCTTTTTGTTTCTTTTTTCTGAAGCTTGTAAAATTTTCTAACCGGCCAGATGACAAATGGGAGAAGAAAAAACAGATATGACTTATACTGTACATTGAATCCTGCTTCCTTTAAAATCGTCGTTAATTCAGTTAAATTATATCTCCTAAAATGACCGACCTCTTTATCGAATTCAGAATAGAGAAATTGCCATGCAGGCACGGTGATCCAAAGCGTTCCATTTTGCAATAGAATATCATGTATGCTTGCTATTATATCCTTATCATTCTCTATGTGTTCTAATACATCAAATAGGCCAACAGATTCAATGCTATTGGGTTTAAAGTCTATATTTTGAAGTGAACCCCATATTATTTGTTCAATACCTCTTTTTTGGGCGTTCTTCACTCCACTTAACCTGGGTTCTAAAAGTATGGTTTGAATGTGTTTTGACTGAAGAAATTCGGAGATTTGCCCATTTCCACCTCCAATATCCATCATGTGTTTAATGGGGTATAACTTGATTAGCTCATTTAAGCAAGTTAAACGGTGATTAAACCAGAATGAATTTTCCTCACTCTCTTTGATAAGTTCATGACCATTTTTAGTGTAAGAAACCTTTTCTTTCTCTTCAGTTACCCAATACTTATTCTCTGATAAGGTTATGTTGGACGCTAATTCAGCAACTTTCATTTTGTTACCGAGATTGATAAAAATGCAGATATACTATTAAATATTCTGGTCTTCTCTATTATTTGTTCGGTTTTCTGACCGAATTTATTATTTACAGCAAATGGAGGAAAAAAACCATACTTATCTAGATGAAGGTTTTTCAATCCTGCATAGTCTATTGCTCTTTTGAATTTGGTATGTGTCATTTGAGCTACACCTTTATCTCCAGCCCATGACATTCCTGGTGTGCAAGCTATTTGAACATAGTATAGAGGGTTATACGCATTAGGTTCAATGAAGCAAATTTTTCCACCTGGCTTTAGAACTCTGGCCATAGCCTGGTAATAAGTTTCCAATTGTAGGAAGTGGTGAAGTGTGAAGAATCCAATAACATAGTCAAATTGCTCGTCATATTCTGAAGGTATTTCTAGAATATCAGAACAGATCAGATCGATGTTGAATAAATTATTATTGTGCTCAAGTAGCTTTTGAAGAAGGAATGGGGAAAGGTCTAGCCCTGTAACTTTAAATCCTCTTTTTAATAATGGGAAAGTGAATTTTCCCATACCACAACCTACTTCTAAGATTTTGTCGGTTTGTTTTATACCAGATAGTTCAATCATCTTATCGGCATGTCTGTTGACATAATAGCTATCAACAGGAACCATTGTTTTCTTTATCTTTTGACCGAAATAATCCAGCTGTGTTTGATTGTGATTCTTTATAGATGATTTAACTATTTGACTACTCATTAAAATTGACTCAAAGCTTGATGTTCTAACTAAATTATGAGATTTGAAAGTTATGTGGTCAATTTAGTTGAAAAATCTTCGGCAAAGCAGCTTTTTAATTTGCATACTAATCTAATCCCATTGATCAGATTCCAGACTAAAGGGAGGACTTACTCAATAGTAGAATTAGTCACCTTAATGTCAGTGTCCGCATGCATCGATATGCCTGGGTAGACAGGATACCAGGATCCACCGATGTTGTTTCGAATGATAGATTGATCGATGATAATGTTTCCTGTATGATTGTTAGTCACAAAAAAGATCGCTGAGCCATAGGCATTGACTTCATTCTCTTCAATGATTGATCCAAAAATGGATAGGGTCATTTCATTCCCATCATTGTAGATAGCACCACCACTTCCACCGCCAGGAGTATTGTCTTGAGCCGGATTGCCTCCATTGCCGACAGCAGTATTGTGTGAAAACATGGAGTTGATGATCGTCCAGGAAACGCCTATACTACTAAGTGCTCCACCGTTGGAGCCAGAATTACCAAAACCTTCTGCTCCACCAAAGGTGCTATTGACTACATATACAGGACGATCCTCAAATTGATCAAACACTCTGATGGCGCCACCTCCTAAGTCAGGCCCTGTAGAAGCACAGGTATTGTTGAAAAAGCGACTATTAACTACTTTAAGCTGACCACCACGAGCCCAAATAGCTCCACCACCGGTGTATTCCGATTCAGAACTAGAGTTGCCATTGATGAAGGTGATGTTTTGAATGGTCACTTTAGGGTATTCCTGATCATTGCAGTGTGATGTGGTCCAGGTAAGGCTCTGATCACACGTGTTCATGTATAGTATTCGTCTTTTACCATCACCACTGAGTGTGATAAGTCCACCACCATCTATCACCACCTCATCGGTGGCATCGTTGTATATTTTAGCTGTTTCTGGTAAGGTGATCGTTAGGGGTTCAGCTCCACAATTAAATACTATTTTGCCTCCTTTGGAAATGGCATCAATGACCAGTTGACCAGTGCAGATCTCAGGGGTACCATCACCAATTACTTGATCTGGATTAGTTACATCTTCAGGCCGTGCTGCGGAAGGTATGGAATAGTTGCCATCTGGATTACCTGCTACAGGCCCATCTTCCGGATTTTCTAATAAGTTGATTACTTCGGTATCATTATCATCCTTTTTACAACCTGAAAAAGGAAATATCAAAGAGGAAGTAATTATGATGAGTAAGAGTCTGCTAGTTAGTGACATAGGAGCCTGGAGGGAGTGTGTTTTCCTGATGTAAACTAGCTTAACATTGCCTTAAATAAAAAAAAATCTCAACCATAACGGTTGAGATTTTAACTTCTTTTTATGCTTTCTTGATTAAGCTAATTGCTTGTCGATTTTCTCGCTCAATGCCGTTTTTGGCACCGCACCAATTTGCTTATCTACTACTTCTCCGTTTTTGAATACCAACAATGTTGGGATAGAACGGATACCAAATTTTGCAGAAACTTCTGGGTTAGAATCAACATCTACCTTGCCGATTACCGCTTTGCCGTCATAGTCTGCAGCAAGCTCCTCAACAACTGGGCCTATCATTTTACATGGTCCGCACCACTCAGCCCAAAAATCTACTAGTACGGGTTTATCTGTGTTGATTACTTCTTCGAAGTTCTGATCGGTTAATTCTAATGGTTTTGCCATTTTGTATATCAGTTTATGTATTCAGTCTATGAGATAACGGCAAAGATAGATTTTTTGTTGATGCTATTTCCGACAAACTCTTGATTTGTTAGCTGTCTGACAATTAGCTCATAACTTAAAATTATCAAGCTGTTATTACTCTGTAATTTATCCCGTCTAGCTGATCGAGATGTTTCAAGAAATCATCTTCTAGACCAATGGTCATTTTCCTACTGGACATTTCCAATGCAATTGGCCGATCCTCGTAGATTCCAGTGATGCTCACTTTCAGTTGACAGCTCCCAGGATATTTCTTAGTATAACTCTCCAGATCATTTACCAACATGCGTGTGACGTCTGCTAGGTGCATTTGTAACTCTATTCCTTTCGCCATTTTATCACGAATTTCACCCAAAGGCTCCATTTGCATGATTTTAAGCTCCAGATCTACTCCATTCCATCTAGGTTGTACCATGCCGACCACATACATGAACCACCCTGTTTCTAGCAATGGCTTGAAGTTGATGTAGTCAGGTCCAAACAGGAAGAAGGAATAACTATCGTTAAAATCCTCTAAGGTGAATTGACCGAAAGGCTTACCTTTTTTCGTGGTTCTATGAGCCACACTGGTGATGATTCCTCCAAAGCGCAATTCCCGACCCTTAATAGCTTCTAAATCTTTAAGGTCTGAAACTGTACAATTCGTCAGGTAATTCATTTCAAACTTGTATTGATCCAGAGGATGACCTGTGATGTACAGACCTACCATTTCTTTCTCAATATTCAGCTTTTCGATATCTCCATAAGGCTCTATTCGGCCAATTTTAGGACGCATGACCACAGTAGAATCACCTTCACCACCGCCACCAAAGAGAGAAACCTGATTGCTTTCTTCTTCTTGTTGCATCTTGTTGGCGTAGCGAATTGCTTTTTCTACTACTGTAGACCCTTCATCATCTGGATCGATGTATTGACGTCTATGGAATTCTTCAAAACAGTCAAATCCACCAGCCTTCGCTAAACTTTCGAAGGACTTTTTGTTAACCGCTCTAAGATTAACTCTTGACGCAAAATCAAAAATGTCTTTGAACGGTCCATTTTCTTTACGCTCCTCGATAATAGCTTGTACTGCAGATTCACCAGTACCTTTAATTGCACCGAGTCCGAAACGAATTTCTCCTTCAGCATTCACCTCGAAATTCATTCCTGATTCGTTCACGTGTGGTCCCAATACTTTGATGCCCAAACTCTTACATTCCTCCATGAAGAAGCTGACCTTCTCAATGTTGGACTGGTTGTGGGTAAGCACTGAGGCCATGTATTCCGCAGGGTAGTTGGCTTTCAGATACCCTGTGTGGTAAGCTACTACAGAATAACATGTACTGTGTGATTTGTTGAAAGCGTAGGCTGCGAATGCTTCCCAGTCTTTCCAAATCTTTTCTAGTTTGTCCTGTGCATGGCCTTTTTCCTTTGCTTGCTCTACAAACTTCGGCTTCATCTTATCAAGAACGGCACGCTGCTTCTTACCCATGGCCTTACGTAATACGTCGGCCTCACCTTTGGTAAATCCTGCAAGCTTCTGTGAAAGAAGCATTACTTGCTCCTGATATACCGTAATACCGTAGGTTTCTGCAAGGTACTCCTCCATGTCAGCCAAATCGTAGACGATCTCGGCTTTACCGTGCTTACGGTTGATGAAGTCTGGAATGTATTCCATCGGCCCTGGACGGTACAAGGCGTTCATGGCAATAAGGTCTTCCAGCTTATCGGGTTTCAGTGCGCGCAAGTGCTTCTGCATACCTGGAGACTCAAACTGGAACGTTCCGTTCGTTTCTCCTCGCTGGTATAGGTCATAGGTCACTTTATCATCTAAAGGAACCTTGTCAATGTCAATTTCAATGCCATGTCGTTTTCTGACATTATCAATAGCTGTTTTAATAATGGATAGGGTTTTAAGACCCAAAAAGTCCATTTTCAACATCCCAGCGGACTCTACTACACTGTTGTCAAACTGTGTAACATAAAGGTCAGAGTCTTTGGCTTTAGAAAGCGGAACGAACTTCGTCAGGTCATCGGGTGTGATGATTACACCACACGCATGAACACCTGTATTTCGTACAGATCCTTCCAAAACTACCGCCTGATTCAATACCTGAGAAGGTAAGTCTTTCCCATGGCGCATCCGTTCCAAATCAGGAACTTCTCCCCAGATTTTGGAGAATTTTGCGCCTGGTTTTTCTGGAATCAGTTTGGCGATAGCATCAGTCTCGGGTAGAGGAAGTTCCATCACACGTCCAGCATCTCGAATAGCTGATTTTGGCGCCATAGTACCGTAGGTAATGATCTGAGCTACCTGAGTAGCGCCATATTTATCTACCACGTACTTGATTACACGCTCTCGACCTTCATTGTCAAAGTCAATATCAATATCGGGAAGTGATACCCTGTCTGGATTTAGGAAACGCTCAAATAGGAGATCGTAAGCGATAGGGTCAACGTTGGTAATTCCAATACAATATGCAACCGCAGATCCTGCTGCAGATCCTCTTCCGGGTCCTACAGAAACGCCCATGTTTCGAGCTTCTGTGGTAAAATCCTGTACAATTAGGAAGTAACCTGGATATCCAGTGTTCTCGATTGTTGCTAATTCGAAATCTAACCGCTCCTTTATTTCGGGAGTGATCTCCTCGTATCGCTTTTTAGCTCCTTCGTAGGTTAAGTGACGCAAAAAGGCGTTTTCGCCTCGTTTACCACCATCTTCATCATCCAGTGGATCTTTGAATTCTTCCGGAATTTCAAAAGCAGGAAGTAATACATCACGTTCGAGCTTATATTCTTCTACCTTATCGATGAGCTCCTTGATATTCTCAATCGCCTCCGGAAGATCCGTAAAGGCTGATTTCATCTCATGCTCGCTCTTGAAGTAATAGCTTGAGTTTTTTAGTCCTGGTCTAAAGCCACGTCCACGACCAATTGGAGTACTTTGCTTTTCGTTTTCTTTGATACAAATAAGTACGTCATGTGCTTTGGACTCTTCTTCATCCAGGTAGAAGAGTTCATTGGCTGCAATGACCTTAATGTTATACTTTCTAGCAAAGCCAATTAATACTTCATTGAGGTGATTTTCTTCGTCCAGGTTGTGACGGTTGATTTCAAGATAGAAATCATCACCAAAAAGGTCTAACCACCATTGTAAGGCTTCTTCAGCTTGATGCTCACCTACGTTTAAGACTAGATTCGGGATTTCACCGGCAAGTCCACCACTGGTAGCAATTACACCTTCTTTGTATTGTTCTATGAGTGCCTTGTCAATACGTGGATAGAGGCCGTAAAGACCTTCCATGTGTCCAAGTGAACAAAGCTTGATCAGGTTATTATAACCGGTTTTGTTTTTAGCTAATAATACTTGTTGAAATCGTCTGTCTGGGTCATCTTTTGTAAACTGAAGTCTAGTACGATTTTCTGCTACATAAAACTCACAACCTACAATTGGCTTGATACCCTCTGCAAGAGCTGATCTTACAAATTTGAAGGCCCCAAACATGTTACCAAGATCCGTAAGGGCAACAGCGGGCATTTCCAAAGCCTTCGCTTTGGCTACAATGGACTCAACATTTGGCGTAGCTTGTAGAACGGAGAATTGTGAGTGAACGTGCAAATGACAGAAAGGACCATTAATCTCTTCTACAGATACTTTTCGATCAGTTAATTGACCTCCGGATTTTTCTCTAGCCCAGGCAAAGTTAGCTGCTTCCAGATCAGGAGCTTCATACTTGATCGACTTAGGATCAGTACCATCATGAGTAGGAATGATTTCCCTACGCAAACACTCCATGAAGGCTTGAGCTGTGGCATCTACGTCATAGGCAGCATCGTGGGCATCATCAAAAGGCTTGCCGAAAAGTTTCTCATACAATTCGATAAGTCGAGGCATCTTAAGACGCCCGTTACCCATTCGTATGTCACAAAATTCTTTGGTGTCAAGACCCGTATCGATGTTTGGATACCCTTCTAACAGGTTTTCTTGCTCCATTCGCAAGTATTCCGCACCGATGATCTTGTTATCAAACTCAATGTTGTGTCCAATCAGGACTTCTGCACGCCTAACATCCTCAGAGAAGATGTCTAGTACTTCTTTGAGGTCTTTACCAACTTCTAAGGCACGGTCTGTAGATATTCCGTGGACCTTCTGAGAGTTGAAGGGAATGGTAAATCCATCAGGCCTAATGATATGATTTCCTTGAGATATTAGATTTCCCTCAGGACCATGAAGCTGCCAGGCAATCTGGACAAGTCTTGGCCAGTTGTCAAAGTCAGTTAATGGAGCATTCTGATTTCTTGGTAAACCAGTAGTTTCCGTATCAAAGATTAAGTACATGCAGCGTGGTGGTTTGCTTTTCTTAACAACCAACAAAATAAAAAAAATCCCACCACCTATTCTCTTTTGAGGACGATCAATTTAGTGTATGTGGAAAACTTTTTGGTCAAAAGTCAAGGGGTGTTTATCTAATTGAAAGGCGTATTTGAATGAACAATTACATAGCTTTTGTCATCATCAATCTTAATAATGAAAATGGATTTAGAATACGATCAAAAACATTGTAAAATATATTATCATCCAGATATTCAGGCTGTTCACTTAGAATGGAATGGATTTTCTACACCGGCCCAATTCAAAGAGGCTTGTGGAAGAGCCTTGGAGTTAATTGTAGCTAAAAAGTCTAGTAAGGTTATCGCTGATAACAGAAAGTCCAGTGTAGTAAGCCAAGAGAATCAGGATTATCTAACCAATGTGTGGTTTCCTGCTGCTTTTGAAAAAGGATATAGGTCTTCAGCAATAGTTGTGGCGGAGAATGTCTTAAACCAGATGTCGGTAAAGAACATCGTTCAAAAAATGGATCAAGGAAAATTCGAGGTTCAGCATTGTCAGTCAGTAGATGAAGCAAGAGATTGGCTGGCATCAAAATAGTTAATAGGGCATCAGACTAAACTATCTGATGCTCGTATTTCTGCTCATTTACTTTAACAATCAGCTGAAATTTGATACAACAAACCCTTGTTTTTCTTCCTTAATCGATTTCGCATTTACTGATTTTTCAGTTCAGAGTTGATTCTTGTACTGGAATGATACCCACCCAATACCACTTATGCAAACCAGGTATTGATATGTTATTCATAGAGATTTTCTGGATTTTGCGATTTACTGTACTCTAAAAAACCTGCATTTAAATGTGAATTGAGCCGATATGCTCATGATATTGTTGTAAAACCGTTAGGGGATTTGAAAAATAGCTAACGGTTTATTACTATTGTACTGTTATACATAAGTAATACAGTAAAACATTATAGTCATTATGATTAAAATACAATCACTTAGGTATTCGCATAGCAAGAAAACAAAGCTGTATGAAGACCTCTCCTTTGAAATGACTCCAGGGAGTATTACAGGAGTGCTCGGTAAAAATGGTGCTGGGAAAACCACCTTGTTGAAGATTATTGTCGGAATGCTTTATCCCAAATCAGGCAAAGTGCAAGTAGGTGAATACATCCCAGCAGATCGGAAGCCGTCATTTTTAGAAGGAGTCTATTATTTGCCAGAGGAATTCTATCTGCCAGGAATTTCAGTGACTAATTATATTAAGGCCAATGCAGGTTTTTACCCAAAGTTTGATCATCAACAGATGAATAGTCATCTAGCGGAGTTTGAAATTCCGACTAATGTGAAGTTGAGTAACATGTCTTATGGTCAGAAGAAGAAGTTTCTGATTGCTTTTGCATTGGCTACCAAGTGTGATCTACTAGTTCTTGATGAACCAACAAATGGGTTGGATATTCCATCCAAGGCATTGTTCAGAAAACTAATTGCCGGTTCAATCGAAGAAAATCAGTTAGTCCTAATCTCTACTCATCAGGTGAAAGATGTCGAAAATCTGATCGATCGAATTATGATAATTGATGATGGCAATGTGGTGATGGAAAAAGAGATGTTGGACATCTCTGAGCGCTTAAGGTTTGCATCGGTGAAGGATTTGGATGGTATAAATCCATTGTATTCAGAAGTTAGTCCAGGCGGATATCGGGTGATTTTGCCTGAAGGCGATTTAGAGTCTTCTGTGGATATTGAATTATTGTTTAACGCCATTACTAAAGGCATAAAACTAGACGGGAAATGAAAACAAGTAATGTGTTTAGTACGGGTAGGTTTGGTGAACTAATTCGGCAATTTGTTTTACACAATTACCAGTCGCTTTTGATGGGAATGCTCGTAGTGTTGGGGTTATCTACAATTATTACGGGGATTTTTAAAATAATGGGAGGTGTAAGTCAGACGAGTGATAGTTTCCATTTTGCTTTATTTCTATTTGGTTATTTTATTCTGGGCGGATTTTATATCAGCTCTGCTTTTTCATCATTTAGATCAAAAGAGAAAGCATTTGGATATCTGATGACTCCAGGTTCTGTACTAGAGAAATATATTGTGGAATTTATATTCTACCCTCTACTTTTTGTTGTGTTGTATCCTGTACTTTTTATGTTAGGATACGAACTAAGTACATTCATAGCGTCGGTTATTCGGTCTAATCCATTTCAGCCATTTGATATGATCGGCTTCACAGATCAGGTTTTTTACCTTAGGGATTTTGAAATTGTGGAAGGCGAAATAAGAGAAGTTTCTAGCACAAACGTTGTTGGACTTGGCTTTTCCATCATATTCGCTATAGCGATGATGTTCTTTTTAGGTGCGGTTAGTTTTTCCAAATATCCTTTATTGAAAACGCTGTTCTTCAGTGTGGTTTATGTAGGTGTCTGTACCTGGTTAGTGTATTTTTTTATGGGATACCTGGAGTGGGGTAGGCATTTTCGGTTGACAAGTGAGGATGCATTTTTTTCACCTATTGGATCCGAAGGAGTTGATAATCTTACTAAGGTCACTTTTTTTGGTTTGTTTCTGTTGTTATTCGGAATAGTGTTTATGGTGGTTTCATTTATGAAACTCAAGGAAAAGGAGGTGTGAAATGGAGTTTGAAAGCAGTCAGAGTATTTTTTCTCAGATAGCAGAGAGTCTGTCAGAAAAGATATTAAAACAACAGTATGAAGTCGGTGAGAAAATACCGTCGGTCCGAGAATTGGCCGCTGAGGTGGGAGTAAATCCGGTAACCATTATGCGTACTTTCAATGAATTGCAATCAAAAGGCATCATTGAGAACAAACGAGGTATTGGATATTTTGTCACAGAAAAAGCAATAGATCTCATTCGAAATGAGAAAAAGGCGGTCTTTTTCGAAAAAGTGCTTCCTGATTTTATTCATCAATCTGAGCTTCTCGGCATTTCAAAAGAAGAGCTCAAGTCACACCTCAATCTCTAACTAAAAACAGAATCAAATGAAAACGAGCAATATTGTATTAACTATTTTTCTAGTAGGGTTCCTCTTTTATTGGATTGGCGTATTTGCCGAAATCAGAGTGAGAGGTGAATATATTGGCGATAGTTATGTGAGAAATAGTGAAGTGATTTGTAAGGAATCACAAGCTATTACTTTGCCTTCTTTTGAAGTCATTAATCTTAGTGGCCTCAAATTCAATGGTTTCATTGAGCTAAAAGGTGTTGGTCCATCGACTATTGAGGTTTATGCTACGGAAGAGATAAAAACTGAAGTTTACTATCGAGTGGCTAATGATACGCTGTATATCGATCGGGTAGATCCTATGCCTGTGTGTGAGTCATTTCAGTTGAGTCTGGGAACAATGAAACCATCCATTGTGATGGACTCCATGTCAGTGAATTTGATCTTTAAGGACAGCCTGGAGCAATTATCTATATCTGGACGGGCAATGAAGGTTGTGACTCAGGTATTGCCTGATTCATCACTATTTATTAAGGAAATGAAAGTTTCACTGGATTTCCAATCCGATATTTTTATGAATCAGCCTTTTATTATTGATCAGTTGACAGGGACTGTGAATAATAGCTCGAAATTTCACCTTAATTCGTGTATGCTAAAATCCGCTAATGTTGGGTTAGGAAGACGTTCATCGATCATTCGTGGAGAAACCTATATGAATCCATCCTACATGGGTGGTGTAACTTTGAGCTATCAGCAGGGGCAAGTGAATCAATGAGATAAGTAGCAAAATATAAGGCCTTAAGGATTTCCTCAAGGCCTTTTTTCGTTATTCATTTCTAAGAGAGGAAACCGGATTGGCTCTGGCAGCCTTCCAGCTTTGGATGCTCATGGTCAGCCAGGCTATTGCACAAGCAGCAATACCTGCTGCTAAGAATACCCAAACCTTAATATCGGTTCTGTAAACAAAATCATCAAGCCATGCTTTCATCGCAAAGTATGAGATAGGGGAAGCTATCAAGAAAGCAACTGCTACTAGTTTGATGAAGCTCATGGATAGTCTGTTTACGATATGTGCTACCGTAGCCCCTAGCACTTTTCGGATACCTATTTCTTTGCGTTTTTGTTCTGCAGTAAATGAGGCTAGGCCAAATAGTCCTAAACAAGCAATGAAAATTGCCAGAAAGGCAAATACTCCAAAAATCTGACCTACTTTTTGTTCGTTAGCATAGATACGGTCAAATCGCTCATCCATAAAACTGTAAGCAAAAGGTTGACCTGGAGCCATTCTATCCCATATTTCTTCGAGGTATTTAATGGTTGCTTCAGTTTCAGTAGGCTCTACTTTCAACGCAACATATCCAGTTCTTTTACCAATGTGGAAGACTAGCGGATTGATATTTGATCTAAGAGATTCGTAATGGAAGTCCTCTACTATTCCAATTACACGGTAGCTTACAGCATACATGGAGTCCTGATCTCCACCATGATTGGAAATGAAATCACCAACTTTGATATTCATCTGATTGGCAGCAGTTTGGTTAAGAATTGCCGCTGTAGAATCGGTTGGATATTCTTTCGAAAAGGCTCTTCCACCCACGATTTTCATATCCAAAGTGCTCAGATAATCGAAATCAATGTAGTGATTGCTTAGAATATGAGTTTCATTGGTATTAACGTTCTTTCCTGGATAATAAACGTTGTTATTATTCGTCGTTCCAACTGGTAGGAAAGAAGCTACAGTTGCAGCTTTTACTCTGGAATCTCTTAGTGCTTCATTTTTAAATGCTTGAACATTGTCTCTTAGAATCCATGCATCATTGATCATTAAGATCTGGTTTTTATCAAAGCCCAATTTCTTATTTTGAATATAGGAGAGCTGATTGAATACAATAGCTGTCCCAACAATCATGATGATTGAAACGGTAAACTGCATCACCACCAATACACTTCTTAACCCGCCACTTTTAAAACCTAAATTAAGTTTGCCTTTTAGGGTCTCTGCAGGTCTGAATTTGGATAGATAAAATGCAGGGTAGCTACCTGATAATAACCCAACTACTATCATGATTAAAGCTATAATAGCTAAAAATTGAGTGGAGAATAGTTGTGAGATTTGAAGGCTTTTTCCTGCTAAATCATTGAAATAGGTCATTAGCAGTGAAGTGAGGCCAAGTGCTAAAATGGTTGAGATCAAGGAAATTAACATGGCTTCAGAGATAAACTGCTTGATCAGCTGTCCTCTGAAGGCACCCATTACTTTTCTTATTCCAACTTCTTTCGCCCGATTAGCTGATCGAGCTGTGGCTAAATTCATGAAGTTGATACACGCTAAAATCAAGATGAATAATCCAATTGCAGAGAAGATATATACATATTTGATATCTCCATTAGCCTCTAATTCACCTAGTTTATCGCTGTATAAATGGATGTCTAATAGTGGAACCAGATACAAGCCAGCATAATCGCCCTGAGCTTGAAATTGTTCCATATCCAGATTCATAAATTGCTTAATTTCTGGGCCAAGTTTGGTGTCTATCAAATCTGGAAATTTAGCTGTAAGTTCTTCAGGTTGAGTTCCTTCTGAGAGTTTTAAGTACGTGTTGAAGTTAAAACTCATCCACATTTTACCTTTAGCTTCCTCACGATCCAGCATTGTTAGCATGACATTATAATGGAAGTGATTATTATCTGGAAGGTCCTTGTATACACCTGTTACTTCATAATCCTCTTTGTTGTCAAGAACAACCATCTGTCCCACAGGATCCATCTTGCCAAATATTTTGGTAGCTGTGGTTTCGTCCAATACCAGAGTTTTTGGCCTGTTTAAGCAGGTTTCTGGATCTCCATAGAGTAAGTCTACTCCCCAGAATGTGAAGAAATTGGGGTCAGAGAATACCACATTTTCTTCTTTGAAAGTCAACTCTTGCCCTTTTCGTTTGATGAACCAGTTGCCAGAAGTTCTGAACCGAAAAGCATCTTCCACTTCAGGATAGTCCGCTTTCATGGTTTCTGCGGCTGGAGCACTCATCAGCGCGGTGATGAATTCATTCCCATTGATGGATCCACTGAAATCCATTCGGTAAATGTTTTGAGAAAATGGCGATGCTTTGTCATAGCTGAATTCATCTGATACAAAAAGTGAGATGAATAAAAAGCAAGTAAGCCCGATGGATAGTCCTAGAATGTTGATAGCACTGTAGAACTTTTGCTTCCGGAGATTTCGGAAAGCAACAACTATGTAATTGCGAATCATGATTCTATTAGTTTGGTTTGAGTTGATCTTTAGGTTTCTATGCATTAGATGCAAAGAGTTGGTGACAGGTTGCATCAGTATAATACTATTTATTAAATGGTATTATGTAATGCAAGGTTGTGATTGAGAGGGATATTGTGATGAATGGTTCGAAAATGTGATGAAGGGAAATTATTGGAGATTAATTTTCTTTCAACTTAAGTTCTTCAAACTCAGGATGATTGAAAATGATTTTGTTGTAGTCCAGGATGTACTGATCGTCTTTTCCTTGCCGAATATTGACACGGTTGAACAATGGGACTTCATTGTTAAATTTCCAGTCTTCAAAATGGACACAAATGACTTCACCTTTTTTATATGGATTGGCTTGAGCAATTCCTGCCATTAGGTGAGTCTTTTTATCGAAGTACAGGCGTACTGGAAGTCCTAAATGATCGGATCCAATTATTTGCGTACATTGTTGATCAAAGAAAACAGTGTCTTCCAGTTGTTTTAAGTCGAAATATCGCTGATCGGGTTGCAGCATCATCTCATGAAATTCATGCGCTTTCAACACCGCAATGATGGCATTGGATAATGGTCCCTGATTGGTGAAATTAGTATCTAATCCAAAGCCTTTTTCTTTTGTCTTAATTAAAGCATAAAATGGATTAGGCTTGTAGTCATAGTCCTGTAAAAACAATAGGTAATCATCTGTAAACGAGGACTTTGTGATTGTTTTGTAAGATCCATCCGGACCCTGGCAATCAGCTTTTGTGATAATATTCTCTATAGTAGAAATATCACCTAAAGCCTGATGATGTTTATGTATTACATCATCAGCTGATTCTGAGCAGCTGAACAGGCCAATGGAAATAAGGATGATTAAGTTGCGCATTAAAAAGTAATGTCAAAGATAAGCTCTTCTCCGTTTCTATCAATAACAACTTTAGTTTCATCTCCCTTATAGAATGCAGATAATGCTTGCATATAGCTCATCATATCAGTAATGGTGCTATCTCCCATTTGTAAAACCACATCACCTTTTTCAAGTCCTGCTTTCTGTGCAGGTTTATCCTCACTCACTCCATCTATTTTCATTCCCTTTCCATCAAATAAATAATCAGGAACAACACCCAGAGTTACTGTAAATCGAGGGCCTTGAGTTGATTCGTCTTTTGTCTTTTGAAAAGCAAGTTTCGGCTCATTATCCAGATTGGAAATGATGTTTTCTATATGTGTAGCAATCTTCTGTATTCCATCAATATTGATCAAGTCAGCATCGTCAGTAGGTTTGTGATAATCAGAATGTTGACCAGTGAAGAAATGAAGTACTGGGATATCCTGTAGGTAAAATGAAGTGTGATCTGATGGTCCCACTCCAGATTCTTTTTTAATCACCTTCAGACCTACAGTATTAGATTGATCAATTACCTCAGACCAAACCGGTGCAGTTCCTGTGCCATGAATGGCAATTCCTTTGGCCGTATCCAATCTGCCAACCATGTCCATGTTGATCATGAAATTGGCATTTGTAAGATCTATAGTCGGGTTTTTAACGAAATAGTTTGATCCCCAAAGACCTTTCTCTTCTCCAGAGAAAGCAATGTATAGAAGGTCTGAATTGGGAGGATTCTTTTTAAAATATTGGGCAATTGCCAGCATAGCGGCTACACCACTAGCGTTATCATCAGCTCCATTATGAATTGCCGTGTCACCTCTATGAAGAGAGGAGAAGCCTCCATAGCCTAAGTGATCATAATGAGCACCAACGATAATAAGATTATCTCCAGGGTTATCCTGAAAAGCAATTACGTTTCTTCCTTCAATTCCTTTGATTGAGTCAACTGCAGACATCTTGGCTTGTTCATGAGGATTATCAGCGTCTTTCACAAAGAAAGATTGGAGGTAATCATTTGTACCCTTTGGCTCTAACCCTATAGACTTAAATCGACTCACCAAATAGGCTGCTGCCATTCGTTCTCCCTCTGTTCCCACCTCTCGGCCTTGAAGTGAATCACTTGCCAGGACTTGAATGTCGTCATAAATGGATGTAGTGGATTCAGGTTGTTGTTGACAGGATATTAAAAAAGATCCTAGTATTAAAGCTGAGATGAACCTCATAATAAAGAAGTTATATTTAGTTTTAGTCCGTGTTTAAAGTTAATTGTTATGAAATACATTACAGGTATTGTTTCAGTCTTAATATTATTTTCATGTAATGGTCCTAAGTCGACCTCTCAGGAAGCAGCAGAGGTAGAAGGGTTAAGCGATTCTCTTCGATATGAACAAGAGTCTCACCTGAAGAATATTCGACAGCTCACCTGGGGAGGAAATAATGCCGAAGCATATTGGTCATTTGGTGGTGACCAATTGGTATTTCAGTCTGACTTCTCGGAATGGGGTGTCTCTTGTGATCAGATATTTACATTGGATGTCAATAAAGCACAACCAGGACAAAGACCGCCAATGATCAGTACAAGTCTGGGTCGAACTACTTGTGCTTATTTCTTGCCTGGGGATTCTACCATTGTCTACGGATCTACACACCTTGGAGATTCCTTGTGTCCAGCAAATCCACCTAGATCAGTAGGAGGGAAGTATGTATGGCCGATTTATGATACCTATGATATATTCGTTGCTGATCTGGAAGGTAATATCATCAATCAATTAACTAATACAGAAGGATATGACGCAGAGGCTACTGTATCTCCGACGGGTGATAAAATAGTGTTTACATCTACACGGTCTGGTGATTTAGAATTGTACACCATGAACATCGATGGTTCTGACGTGAAGCAAGTGACTAATGAACTTGGCTACGATGGAGGTGCTTTTTTCTCTCCTGATGGTACCAAGTTGATCTTCAGAGCTTCTCGTCCACAATCGGAAGAAGAGATCAAAGAATACAAAGATTTGTTGGCTCAAGGCTTGGTTCAGCCAACTCAAATGGAGCTTTTCATTTGTAATGTTGATGGCTCTGATTTGAAGCAAATTACCAATCTTGGCAATGCTAATTGGGCACCTTATTTTCATCCATCGGGAGAGAAAGTGGTTTTCTCTTCTAATCATGAGTCCAAAAGAGGATTTCCTTTCAACCTGTATATGATCAACGTTGATGGCACTGGTCTTGAACGAATTACTTACGATGAAGTATTCGATTCATTCGCCATGTTCAGCCCAGACGGGAAGCAATTAGTTTGGGCCTCCAATAGATTTAATGGAGGCAACAGAGACACTAATTTGTTTGTGGCAGAATGGGAAGATTAAAGTGTCGTTTGAAGAGCTAGTCTTTCAGATAAGTAAGAAGTAACTGCTCCAACTGATGATTCGCTTTCTTTTCTGAATACCAGATTCAAAAGTTTGTGGCTATTTCTCCCAATTTGCACCTTAAAAGTGTAAATGAAGTCTTGATATCCATCTTTGAAAGGACTGACATCACTAGTCACGATAGATTCATCTACTTCTAGTGCACTGATATCATTAAATCGATAGACTCTCGTAACTGTATATCCTGACTTGAGTGTCATTTCTTTGGTTTCACAGTTGATGATAATCGTATTTGGATATTTGTATCGCTCATAGATTAATGGCACTCCCAGAAAAACCAATCCACTTAAGATAGTAGTGGCATGTAGTCCTATGTATATGCCAGCAGTTAGTAAGGTTAATCCAATAATTCCAAAAATGATGAAGGTGGTTAGGCTACCAGTGCTGGGCTTTTTTAGGACAGTTGATGAACCTCGTTCAGTGATTTTGTATCCATTTTCTTTCAAAATACTGACGATATTCATTGAGTGAGTAGTGGAGTTCATGATGGTATTTAATTGAATATCAGTCTTCTAAGATACAAAAAATCCCATCACGGCAAGCGATGGGATTAAAATATTGTAATTGCAGGTGAGTTTATTCTGCTATAGTCACCATTCTTTCAACTGTATTGTATGGTCCTGGGATGTTGTTTCCATCTTTGTCAATCAATTCTAATTTGATCGAAACCTGACCTTTTTCTAATCCTTCTATATAATAAGGAGCCCATTCTGTGATCATATGTTCTTCTCCGTTGATTGTGGCTCTTACTTTATTGCCATCTGGAGAAATCGAAGTATTGAATAGGAAGAAATCCAGCATCAATTTTTCAGTGTCCGTTCCACTGTATGTTCCTTTTGGTCTACTATAGAACAAATGCTGAGCTGATTCATCAAATGAAGGAGTACTTTCATCAGGAGATCCTACAACTAATTCTTTTAATATATAAGAAGAACCATTTTTTACAGCCTCATGATAAGACCTGGAAAGAAATGCTAAAATCACATGCTTTCCTTCAGGAAGGCTTTTGGTAAATTCAGGCTCGTAATGAGCGGAATATGGATCATTATTCACAATGAAGTGAATGTGTTGGCCTTTTCCTGAATTAGCGATCCCTCTTGTGCCGGCATCAGGTGTTTGAATGCCCAACTCGTAATTAGTTACCTCAAATTTGAATGCTGTTTTACCTGTATCAAGTGGAGATGATGGCTCTATCATTTCTAATGAAGCTTCATGGTACTCATATGAAGTTGGAGCCTTGTAAATAGTGTATTTTTTAGGGCCTAGATCTTTAGCAGCTTCTTCTACTTTTTCTTCGCCTGTAGTTTCTTTAGATTTTTTTGGAGAGCTGCACGAAAAGATGGTTATGGCTAATAAAAGTGTTAATGCTTGTAAACTGTTACGTTTCATGTGTGAGTTTTTATTTTGTTTAACTAGTTAAGCTGACTTTGGTTTAGTTATTCTCTTCATCCAGGTTTTTGAGTTGACCTTTCTCTGATAGTAGTATGGCTACATTTCTTAATTGTGGAATTTCTTCAAAAACAACAATCATAATAACAGTAATAGGCACACTTAAGATCATTCCCATTACACCCCAGAGTGCTCCCCAAATGGTTAATGATAAAATAACAACAAGCGAACTAATGTTAAGGGAGTCACCCATGATTTTAGGCTCCACAATATTTCCTACTATAACTTGTATGATTCCTACGGAAATAAGTACCATGAACATCGGCCCAAATTCTCCAAACTGAACTACAGCGAATGCTGCAGGGAACAGTGTTGCTATCAACGATCCAATGGTAGGAATATAATTCAAAACAAAAATTAGTATGGCCCAAAATATAGGAGCATCCACACCTATTATAAGAAGAGCGATGTAACTAAGAATACCTGTTATAAGACTTACTATTGTTTTTAAGGTTAGGTACTTACTAATGCTGTGGTCCATTTTTTGAAAAAGCGCCACAATTTTCTTTTTACGTTTCTCATCAGAATATAGGGCATTGAGTTTATGTTCGAAAACAGATTCTTCTAATAATAGGAACAATACATATATAAGTATAAGGAATGAGTTACCTAGTAATACAGAGATATGTTCGAAGAGGGTAGAGGCTGTTGCCGCCAAATCTAATTCCTGTATGTATTTCAACGCTTGATCACTTATATCTACTCCTGTCAGAGTATTAATCTGCAACAGACTTTTATCAAGATTACTTTCATAGAGTTCGATAGAGAGTAAAAGATCAGACATACTAACATAGAGTAACTCTAGAAGTAGTAAGATCACAGCATTAATAACAATAAACCCAATGGTACTTTGTAGCCACATTGGACAATTTTTTCTTAACCAAGGTACTTGTTGAATATTTTCTCTCAATTCATGAATGATGAACCAGATGAGGAGTGCAATTATAAATGGTATGGCATATTCTCGAGCATAGACGAGAAATACAGTTAATCCAATTAGGATAATAAGGAAATGTGACACTTTCCTGATGTCCAGATTTTTATTCATCCAGAAAAGTTAGCATTCTATCGGTCGAATATGTAGGCTGTCAGAATTTTTTTTCCTTTCTAATGAAATATTAAATTTTTATGATGAAATTGTAAAAATGAGCTTAAGAAAAGTTGATGCGGTTGATAATATTGAAAAATTACAACCAATATTGTTAATAATGCAATAATTCAGGGTCTCTACCTAAAATTGGGTATGGTATCTAAGTTAGATTTTTCCTAGGTTTGTTGTGGTTTTATAAGGAGCCGCCTTTTTCCCTTCTTTAAAAACCGCCAAAATTGATTTTTCAACCCTAACCATTTACACTTATGCGAAAATGTGTTTTGGTCTCTCTAGCTATTTTGCTGAGTTGGGGTACGCTATTTGCTCAAGACGAAGATTCATCGTCTGGTAGCGAAGGAGGGTACTTTGATGCAGGAGATTTAGCCTTCGAGATCACAGGAACTCCATTTACAGGAGGATCCTTACTTGACTTTGGCTCGTTCAGAGCAAGGTATGCGGTTACTACAAACATTGTTCCCAGACTTGGGATCAATATGGATTTGAGTAATACGCAAACCACGCCCGATGCTGTAACTAATTACAGCACTTACACTTTGAGACCAGGTTGTGAGTACCATTTCGGTATTCAGGACGGATTCAGGTCTTATGCAGCATTTGATTTTATTGTAGGTCAAAGGATTACCAGTAGGGAGTCCACTACAGACTACAGTATCGACGGTGCTACTGATGTGAGTTTCAGCGGTGGAACGACTTCTAATAGAAGTTATTTCCAGTTTGGGATTGGTGCTGGAGTAGGTGCAGAGTACCACTTTGGTTCCAGATTTTACATTGGTACAGAAGTCGGATTCAATTTGTATCAGCAGTACAACAAAGAGGTTACTGTTAACGGAGAGCTTTTTCAAGAAAAGACTAAAAATAGCTTCGGTAACATCAATACCATGAATTCTGTACGAGTTGGATTTAAATTTCTTTAATTAAATCACTGCAAAAAATGATAAATAATTACAAACAATATTTTATGCGGAATGTAAAAGCTTTGCTTATCGTAATGATAGGCTGTTTTGCTTTCGTAGCGAACGGACAAGAGGTCTCCCTGGATGGGGCATCGATTGTTATTAATTCGTTGGACCCAGCAATTGGGCCTTATTATCCTCTTGATGAAGTTGATGTGAATTATTCAGCTACTGGTTTCCCTACAGGAACTCAGTATTCTGTTATTATGGATATCAATGGCAATAATGAATACGATGATGAAGATATATTACTTGGCTCAAGTACAACTGCATCTGATGTAATCACTATTACTATTCCTATGAGCAACTATGCAATTGAAGAGTTCAACCCTGGAGCACTCTATGTTATCGCTGGAAAAGCAGGTGATGCTGGTGACCGTTGGGATGATTTTTCTGTATCTGCGGATTACAGTGACCTTGATGATGTATTTGGAGAGTCTAATGGTACTTTTCCTGCAACTTTTGATATAGGTGGAGGAACAAATGTGAGATCAGCAACTGTGGGTTATGACTTCAGTGAAGATGAAGATGCGGCTGATTATAACAGTCAGCTCCAAATTACTTTAGATGCTTCTGCTGTTACCACAGATAATCCAATAGTAGTTGAGTACTCTGTTGATAATGAAGAAACATATACTGCATTAACCGATGTTAATGGGGATGATGAATTTGAAGGAACCAATGGTGGAGTGATTTTTGATTTGCCTGCTGATGTTGAAGAATCAGTTGTGTTTTTCAGAATATCTCAACCTGGTAGTGATACTTTCGCTATTGCTACTGATAAGGCTTGGTCATTATCAGAACTATACATTGTACGTTCTACAGGAGATTATGTAGCTTACGGAAGCGAACAGGAATTGACATTTGATATATCAGCTCCTTCATTTTCTTTAACAAATGAAGAGCTTGCTGATTTTGTTGGTGAAGACTTCTCGGTAGACTATGAAGCATTTGGTTTCTCATCAGATGCAACATTCTATTATTATTATGGTGAGAAGGATTCGGTAATACTTGATCCAGAGACTAGAGTTGTTTATGATAATGCAACTGCTAGTGATGGTACATTGGAAGGAACATGGCCTTTAGAAAATGCTAATGACCTTACAGATGATCTTTTTGTAGCCGGATTTTATGGAAACTTTGAAGACCCAACTTACCAATTTGAAAATTCTGTTGTAACAGTTAGTGGTTCTAATGAGTCAGATTTTACTTATACGTTCGATCAAAATACGACAAGAAGCATTACTACAAATGCTGTTGATTTAAGTGGAGAGGAATACGTAACACTAGTTATCGGTTTTGGAGATGTAAATCAAACCAATAGCCAGGGGGATATTTTACTACAGTATAATACTGGTTCTGGATGGGTGACAATTGATGAAATTGAGAGCTTTGCTGACGATGAGACTCTATCTTATGTTTTGGAAAGTGCTGCAATATCTGCAACATCTATGTTCAGATTGAAACAAGTTGGAGTAGCGCTAGGAAGTAGTCAATCTTGGCAAGTTAAATCTTTGGAGATTCAGAAATATTTGTTCCAGGGTGCTATTGCTCAAGTTTCTCCTGTGTCTATTGACAACTACTTAGTTAATATTGATTCGGTTGAGCTTGCAAACGGTGACAATATTGCAAACTCTAATCAAGACTTTTATCCAGGTGATGAAATTTCAATATACGCACACGTTGAAGGTTTTGATCCCGACGGAGATAATTATACAGCTCTTTTAGGAGGTGAATACTTCTTAGAAGATGAAGATTTAACTGTCAATGACGACAGTACAATCGTAATTACCGGGACAATTACCAGAGATATTGTGTATGATGATGATATCACATTGGAAATTGTGAAGTATGAAGGTACTGAAGCCATTCTCGGAACCGACGAAGACATCTTCAATGATTACGATGAGGATGATCTTTTAATTGAAGGAGGAGATTACGAGGGTTCTTATGTATTCTTTGAGCAAAGTGGAAGTCGTTCATTTACCACTCCAGAAATTGAAATTGCATCGAACTCAGGATTGATGGTTTCTTTTGATTTAGAAAGAGAGAATAATGTAAGAAGTCCAGAAGGTACAGAAATTGTCTTAGAGTTTTCTACCGATGGTAGTACTTATACAGTAATTGAAACATTCAACTTGAATGAAGCTGCTGGAGGAGAGTCTTTTGAGGTAACAGAATTTGTTGCAGACGTAGCATCTAATTCTACAACCTTTAGATGGAGACAATTAAGCAACAATGGTTTTGAATTAGATTCATGGTATTTGTGGAACATTCAAATTGAAGGTGCATCTACACTATTTACTCCAGATTATTTGGATTATGAACCAGATTATGAAATCGACGTGTTAGCTCCAGAAATCTCTTTATCTGAAATTCCAGAGGCGAGTGGAGATTTATTCTACGATGATGCGTTCTCTGCTACATTAACTATTGATAATGGAGCACTTCCGGATGGAACCAACTTTTATTTAATGTTAGAGAGAGATGAGCCATTTGATATCATTTTGGATACATTAACTGCTGCGGGTACGTTTAGTGCTACTGTTCCAGCTATCGTTGCAGGAAACTACAACGTTTATGTTATGGTTGATTTTGCAGGAGTTGCTAACTCTAACAGTGTTGTTCTTCCAGTAACTGGTATTTCTATTAATAACATTGTGATATCATCTGATGATGCTATTACAGAAGGAGAAAGCAGTTTCATCTACCCTGCAAGTGATTTAGATATTTCGTATACAATTGTTGGAGATATTGAATTTACAGGAGTTACTTTAACTCTTGAAGTAAAGGATAATGATTTGTCAGCTCCGAATGATTATGTCGTATTAGAATCAGGACTCGCAGCATCTGCATCTGGTACAATAGAAACAAATCTTCCAATAGGGTATAATTACAATGGAGATCCTGAATTTAGATTATCATTAGTAAATGGCAATAGAGAAACAGTTGTATCAGTAATTGATGCCACATGGGGAAGTACTGTAGCCGGAACCTCTCAAGACAACTTCCCTCTTGCAATGAGAGAAGGAGAATATGGTTCAGGAGATGAAAATATTTTTGGTGATACTGATGGAGAAAGATATGCTGAATCAGTTGAATTTGACTTCTCTGATGCATCAGGTGCTGCTGTTAAGTTCGAACTTGATGTTGATAATTATGAAGAAGACGATTGGGTTTTCTTTGAGTATTCTATTGATGAGGGTGATACTTGGGTAGCATTTGATAGTGTTGAATTTGAAGGTAATGGAAGCTTTATTGAAGAGTATTCTGATTTACCTGAGGAAGCTTTGACATCAGCAACTTATTTGAGATTCATTTATAACACTTCTAGTGTTGTAGGATCAGGCGATAACGAAATTTTGTTTGAAGGTATTAGTCTCAGAATGACAGAATTGAACGCCATTGCTATTGCAGATTTTTCATTATCACAAGACTTGCAGTTTGAGAACCTTTCTTTGAGTGTATCTGATTTGGGAGATCCAGATCCAGAATATTCTCTTGGTGAGGAATTTGTTGTAGAGTACAATGCAGATGGACCTTTCCCTTCAGATGTTAGCTTTGCTGTCGTACTAGAAGGTGATCAAGGATACATGGTATTAGATGAGTCAACAGCTACTGGCGCTGCTCAAGTGACTGTTAACTTCCCATCAACTGTTGAAGAGTTAGAAGAAATTGATGATGATTTCGATGACTATCTAATTAAGGTTATTCCTTTCTACAAATCAGGTGATGCTACTTATATGAATGAGGCCATCACTACTAATTTAGACGAAGAAGATTATTTTCTCGCTGTAGATGGTAGAGATGCAAGTGAAACTTCATATGCAGGAACCTTTACTTTCAATGAAGCGGGAGATCGTTCATTGTTAACCTCTGCACTAGACTTAACTGCTACTGATACAGTTACATTGAACTTTACATTTGGTTATACAGGTGGTACTCCTTCAACTTTCTTGACGTTACCTCAGTTGTTGGTATCAACAGATGGAGGTACTTCTTTTGATACATTATCAGTAGGTGAAGACTATTCGTCGTATGATGGTTATTTGTACGAAGGAGCAGCAATTTCAATTGGTATACCTAGCGAATATTTAACTGAAGCTACACATTTCATGTGGGCTCAAGCATTGAATAGAGGTGCAGGGGAAACGACTTGGACTTTAAGTGGAATAAGTATAGTTGAGGGTGAGACTAATGAATTCCCTACAAGCTATTATACACAAGGACCTAATGTTTCTCAAGATGTTGAGTACTTGCAGCCAGATTTGAATAACTACGTTTGGAAGCAAAATGTAATGACTGATCCAGTATTTAATGGTGATACGTTTGATTATTTGTGGACAATTGATTCAACTAAGATTAATGAAACAGAATTCCCTGAAGGAACAGTATTTACTTTCTCTTTAGATGGAGTTACAGACCCTGATACAAACGAAGATGTAATTATTGGAACAACATCGGAGTATGGCGTGAGTTCTGCTTCAGTACCATTTTACGCTAAAAACGGTCAGTATGATATTGGTTTTGTAGCTACTTTAACGGTTGATGAAGTAGAATATGAATTGATGACTGCTGATAGCGTAGGTACGTTAGACATATTCTTGAAATCAATTACTACAATTTATGAGGGGGATGTTACGGATGTTCTATACGCTGGAAATTCTGCTACTTTCTCTATTGACGTAGAAAATGACGAAACAGATAATGCAAGTTTCGACAATCTTTTTGCTACTCTATTGGTTAAAGACTTCTCTGGTGGTGAAGATTTGGTCTTAGCTACTCAGCAAGGTATAGCTGATATCACTGTGGATCTTCCTCCATACGTACGAGGTGGTAGCTTTGAATTCAGAGTAGAATTGACAGAAGATGTTGCACTTGGAGAGGTAGGAGATTTAGTAAGTGAAAATTCGTTTGCAGACTTAGAAATCTATGAAACAGAGTTTGTAAGCAGTGCTATGACTAACTATAATTTCTACGAGTCGTATTTGAATGGTGCAAGCTATTTTAGGACTCGTGTTGATAATAGAGATGGTCAGCAGTCCGTAGATTTATATTACAGAGTTAATGGAGGTGCATGGGTTTATTTTAATACAACTCCGGCAGGTTCAAATTCTTATGAATATTTGAATCTAGATTCAACAACGCCTGATATGCATGATTGGTATGACAATAATGCTAATTCAAATGATAGAATTGAATTTAAATATGAGTATGCTACTGAGGACGGAATTTCGAATTTCTCTGTTACTGAGTTGTATTTCTACAGTGGTGGTACAGCGACTTATGATGCAGATTCTTATATTGATTACACAACATATAGTGGTGTTAGACAATTCCCTAATGATTATGGTAGAGGTTTAATAACTACTCGTGATTTTGAAGTTGGAGAATTGGAAGGCGCTGCTTTGGTTACGTTTGATTTGACTTTTGATGAAACGTTAGAGAATCTAGGACCAAATCAACAATTGATATTTGAATATTCAATTGATGAAGGAGTTTCTTATGTTCAATTGGATACTTTCCCTACCTTGGATTATTACGATGATCCAGAAATGCAATCAAATATCTCCGATTCCTTCACTTATCAATTAAATGATGATATAAGAGGTAATGCAACTAGATTCAGATTTAGACAAGAAGAGCGCAATGGAATTAATGTTGTAATAAGCAACTTTGAATTCCTCTCAGGTGAAAGTCTTCCATTCGAATATGTATCTAGCAGTGTTAATGTAGTTAACCAAGCAGTGTTGATTTCATCTGTTAGTACTGATGATGCATGTGCAAGTGAGGAGATTGAATTATCATATGAAATCAGAGGTAAGTTTGATTCGGACAATGTAATGTCTGTTTATTACTCTACTGGTTCAGGATATACAATGTTGAGTGGGTATGAGTTTGAAGCAACTGAAGGTACAGGAACTGAAACTGTAAGTATTCCAACAAGTATTATCGAAGGTTTGTCAAATAATACTAATATCTGGTTTAGACTAGATTATGACAATGATGGAGATGACTACATGGATGTTAATGGTTCTGGAACTCCATCTGAGAGATCTGTGGAGCTTATAGCATTAATAGATCAAGATGCTGAGTTTAGTTTTGATGATGTATTAGAATGTGAAGGTGGTGACGTGATCGTTAATGTTGACGATGTACAAGATTACTTCATGTATGAAATCATCAATTCTGCTGATGCATCTGTACTTGGAAGTCTTACTTATGACCCAGATCTTGATGATACGGAGATTAATATTGGCACTATCTCAGAAACAACTGAATTGGAAATGAGAATTACTGCTATGTCTTCGAATGGAACTACTTGTAGTTCTTATACATCAGATTATACAGACAGACTTGATTATTTACCTAATTACGCTCTTTACAGAGAAACTGTTAATGGTAGTGAATATGTGCTAGTTGGTGCTGGTGAATCTTACACAGTATGTGAGGATGCAACTGGAATTCTAGAATTAAGTGCTAGAAGATTAGTAGATGCTAGTCTTTCAGGAGCTTACGGTTCTGTAGAGTGGTTTAGAGATGATTTGTCTAACCCAGTTAGTACCGACGCAACTCTTGGTGATAATGAAGGATTCAGAGTTTCTGGTACTTATTTTGCAAGGGTTACAACTTCAAGTTGTATTTATATGACTGATAGTGTCGAAGTAGAAGTATTAGATGCTCCAGATAGACCTGCTATTACTGTTGTAAGTGGAGCTCTTACATTCTGTGATGGTGACGGTGAAGTGGTATTGGAAGCACCAGCAGGATTCAATCATTATATGTGGTCTACAGGTGCAACAACACAATCTATCACAGTTGATGAAGATGGAGCTTACTCTGTAAGTGTTTCTAACATTTCATTTGATCTATCATGTGGTAGCCCATATTCTGAAGAAGTGGTTGTTGAATCAATTTCTTCACCAGATTTCAACGTGATGAATACTTCATTCTATGATGAGGATAATATCATTGATGAAGGATCTGTAATTGAGTCATGTGATAATGCATACTTGTATTTCTTTGAAAATACTGGATATGGTAACTCAGGAACTGTAACTGTTTATTCAGTGGCAGATGATGGTACAGAAACCGTTTATGCAACAACTACAGGTAATAACCTGGAGGTTACAGCTTCAGGCATGTATCGTGCTGATAGATTTAGTTCTGATGTGAACGCTACTTGTGTTGAATCTACAGGAGTATTTGAAGTAGTTATAAATGACATACCTGTTGGAACTCCAACTTTGGAAGTTACTGGAGACCTGGCTTTCTGTACTGGTGAAGGTAGTGCTACATTAACTGCGCCTGCTGGATTTGATTATTATCAATGGTATAGAAACGGTGGTACAATCAATTCGAACCAAAGTGGATTTGCAAATACTACCAATACTATTACGGTAGCTGAAGGTGGAATTTATTCTGTGAAAGTTGGTAATGCAGCTGGATGTTATGGAAGAATCTCAAATACCATTGAGATTAAGGAACGTTCACTTCCTTCTTTACCTAGTTTGACTCAAACAGATGCAACTTGTGGTGAAGGGGTAATAGAGTTTAGAATTAATTCATCTAGTTCGTCTTACTCATATCAGTTGATCAATGCTGAAACTGGTCTTGCTTCGGGAGCACCTGTAAAAGGTAACTCTTCAACGACTACATATATTTATTCTGATGCTGTAAGTGAAGCAACTCCGTTCTATGTTGAGGTGACATATTTCGACGGTTCTGGATGTGTGAACTTTAATGAGTTCTCAACTTATACTGGACAGCCTAATAATGTTCATCTAGAATTGGATGGAGCTACTATTGACGCGATAATATCTAGTTATTCAGGATGGCAGGAAATCAGATGGTACAGAAATGGAGTAGAACTTAGAAATAAGACTAACTCTTCTAGTGTTACTGTTCTTGATAATGCTGAATATATGGTTGAAGTTGATTTTGAAGGTACTGGAGGTGTTTGTACTGTTTCATCTAACGCAGTTTCTGCTGATGGAGGAGGAAGAACAACCTTACCTGATGGTGCTTCAATTGTAGCAAGTACTTATCCGAATCCTACAACTGATGTTGTGAACTTAGAAATACCAGGTGAAGAACTTGGTTCTGTTAGAGTTCAAATAATGACATTGTCAGGTCAGATCGTTATGGACCAAACTTTCGAGAAGAATGCTGAGCAGTTTACACAACAAATCAATATTTCTACTTTCGAGACTGGTATTTACAACATGACTGTAAGTCAAGGTTCAAAAGTTGAGAACATCAGAATCGTAAAACAATAAGAATCATGAACAAAGTATTAAGTTATATATTTCTAGCAGGGATGGCGCTTTTTGCCATCTCCTGTGCAGAACCTGTAGCACCAAATGCTGGTGGAGTTAGAGCAGGTGACTGGATTGTTCAGGAATATTATGTAGATGGTCAATTAGCTGCCGGTGGTGGTAATGATATCATCTATCGATTAACTCTTGAGCTGGATGACTCATTCCTGCTGACAGATCAAAACGGTGTTTTGACTATTGGTACATGGGATGCTACTGAGACTACACTTACCTTAACTGGTGAGGATGGTACAGTCTTAGATTTTGCAATCGTTTATAATGGGTATAGTAAGATGCATCTATTACAGACAATAAGCGGGTCTACTACTGGTACAATTGAAATCCGTTATTTGATGGATTGGAATAATGCAAATGATTATTAATATTATTTGAATAAAATATAAAAGCCCTGGCGTTTACGCCAGGGCTTTTTTGTTTAAGGTATCTCGTGAAGGGTTTAGAGCAGTGAGGCTTAATCCTTTAGGAAACTTCTAAGTACATAGTTTAAGATGCCTCCATGCTTATAGTAAGCTACATCCACACTAGAGTCCAGTCTTACTTTCGCTTTGAATTCAATCTTATCTCCATTTGACTTAGTGGCAATGACTTCTACTTCTTGTGCTGCTTTCAAATCAGATAGACCAAGAATATCGAAGCTTTCATCTCCTTGTAGTCCTAAGGTGTTTTGAGTTTCGCCTTCCAGGAATTGGAGTGGTAATACACCCATACCAACCAGGTTGGAGCGGTGAATACGCTCGTAGCTTTCAGTGATTACGGCTTTTACTCCCAGTAAAGTCGTTCCTTTTGCAGCCCAGTCCCTTGATGAACCGGAACCGTACTCCTTACCTCCAATAACAACTAGCGGAGTGTTGTCTGCTTGATATTTCATAGCAGCATCGTATACCGGCATTTCTTCTCCAGTTGGATGATATGTAGTCCATCCTCCTTCTCTTGAGGCTAATTTGTTTTTAATACGTACATTGGCAAAGGTTCCGCGCATCATCACCTCATGATTTCCTCTTCTGGATCCATAGGAGTTAAAGTCTCGCTGTTGTACACCATGCTCTGTAAGATATTGCCCTGCAGGATGTTCTGGTTGGAACTTACCGGCTGGTGAAATGTGGTCAGTTGTAACCATATCTCCTAACTGTAACAAAACTTTAGCTCCTGTGATGTCTTCAGGCTCAGGCACTTCTTCAGAGATATTTTTAAAGAATGGTGCTTCCTGGATATATGTAGATTCATTATCCCATTCATAGATATTGCCTTCTGGGGCATTTAGTTCTTTCCATGTCTCATCACCATCAAAGATTTTCTCATAAGAAATTTTATAATCTTCTGGAGTTACTACCACGTCCATTAGTTCGTTAATCTCAGCTTGTGTTGGCCAGATATCTTTTAAGTATATTTCGACACCATTGGAGTCAATTCCTAAAGGCTCGTTGTTCATATCAAAATCCATTCTTCCAGCTATAGCGTAGGCCACAACTAACATTGGGGAAGCCAGGAAATTCATTTTAATATTTGGGTGAATTCTAGCTTCAAAGTTTCTATTTCCAGAAAGTGCTGAACAAACAACCAGATCATTCTCAATTACGGCTTTCTGCACTTCAGGCATCATATCACCGGAGTTACCAATACAGGTGGTACACCCGTATCCCACAGTATGGAATTTCAATGCTTCTAGATAAGGTAGAAGTTCAGATTTCTTTAGATAGTCTGTTACTACTCTGGATCCTGGTGCTAAAGAAGTTTTGACCCATGGCTTCACATCTAATCCCAATTCTACCGCCTTCTTAGCAACCAGTCCTGCACCGATCATTACGCTTGGGTTTGAGGTATTGGTGCAAGAAGTTATAGCCGCAATTACCACTGCTCCATCAGATAGATTATATCTAATGTCACCTTTTTTCATAGTGACGCTTTTTATCTCACCATCCACTGTAATTGGCTCTGCTACAGCTCCGCCTTCATTTAGCCATACACCGGTTCTTTCCTGAACTGGAATGTAGGTTCTACTATGAGTCTCTTTCAATAAACCAATAACCTGCTCTTTAGCATTGCGAAGTAGAATTTTGTCTTGTGGTCTTTTTGGACCACTTATGGTAGGTTCTACCGTGCTCAAATCCAGTTCAATTACATCTGTGTATTCGATTTGATCTTCTGGGTTTCTCCAGAATAGATTTTCTTTAGCGTAGGATTCGACCATGTCCACATGCTCTTTTGATCGATTTGTTTTAAGCATGTATGCGAGCGTCTGATCATCTATTGGCCAGTGAGTGTCTGTACAACCAAACTCGGGAGACATGTTACTAATGGTTCCTCTATCCGGAACGGTTAAGTGTTCCAAACCAGGACCAAAAATTTCAACCATTTTACCAACTACTCCATAGTCTCTCAACAGTCGGGTAACTGTCAGAACAAGGTCTGTAGACGTAGCACCTTCCGGTAATGCCCCTGTTAACTTAAGTCCAATTACTTCAGGGAGTATCATGTAGATAGGCTGACCAAGCATGGCAGCTTCAGCTTCTATTCCTCCGACTCCCCAACCAAGTACTCCAATTCCATTGACCATTGGGGTATGTGAATCAGTACCTACCAAAGTGTCAGGAAACAGATAGCCATCTCTGTCAATGACTCCTTTAGCCAAATATTCCAGGTTTACCTGGTGACAAATTCCCATGCCAGGAGGTACTACAGAGAAATTGGTGAATGCTTTCTGAGCCCATTTTAGAAGTTTGTAACGCTCCTCATTTCGTTGATATTCTAGATCTACATTTTTTTTGTACGAATTCAGTGTTCCAAAATATTCAACCATTACCGAGTGGTCAATGACCATGTCGGCAGGAACTACTGGATTCGTTTTGCCAGTGTCTTTTCCTTTTCTGGCTACTTCAGAGCGAATGCTAGCTATATCAACTACTGCAGGTACTCCAGTGAAGTCCTGCATCAATACTCTCGCAGGAGTGTATGGGATGTCTTTTTTGCCCGCTGTGCTTTTCCAATTTAGGAGAGTTTCTAAATGCTCTTCAGTAACTGCAAAGTCATCGTAATTTCGAATGGCATTTTCTAATAATATTCTGATTGAGTAAGGAAGAGTTTTAACTTCAGGTCGCTTTTCTGCTAGTTGCTGAAGCGAGTAATATTTACGCTTCCCTAAGGGAGTGGTAAGTTCCTTTTCGATACCAAAAAAATCTTGTGGCATGTGTAGGTATGTTTTAGTTTTTTCTATCAACAAGTTCTATTGAACTGTTTATTAACCTAACCAGCAATCAGGGTTAATGTTCTTTTGATCAGTACCTAATTAGGGAATGATATAAGTTATTCTTATTAAATCAGATGAATCATAATTAAGTCTTCATAAGTCCACCTCATATAATTTGAATTGAATGAAAGGGTATAATGGTGGTTTATTTAACTTTGGCTCGCAATTCTCAATTTGGAATTTTTAAGGTTATAGAGTTGACCTTCCTTCTGAAGAATTGTGCTCACAGCTTGAGAATGGTTTTTCATTCATTAGTTATTATAAACGGGCAGTTATGTGAGTTGAAATTTTGCCTTTAATACTGAAAAGACGTCTGTTATGAACATCTACAACGATTACCTAAAGGAGATCGAAGAAAGAAAAGCACAAGGGCTGCACCCAAAGCCAATTGATGATGCTGAATTATTAAGTGAGATTATTTCTCAAATCAAAGATGCAGGAAATGAGCATAGAGAAGATTCTCTAAAATTTTTCATTTACAATACACTACCAGGTACAACAAGTGCCGCAGGTGTCAAGGCAAAATTTTTAAAGGAGATCATCCTTGGTAAGTCTGTTGTAGAAGAAATTTCATCAGATTTCGCATTCGAATTGCTTTCGCATATGAAAGGTGGTCCATCTATCGAAGTGCTATTGGATTTGGCGCTTGGTAATGATGAAGCTATTGCTAAGAGTGCGGCCAAAGTCTTAAAGACTCAGGTGTTCTTATACGATGCAGATTACGATAGATTAAAAGAGGCTTTCAAAGCAGGAAATGCAATCGCTAAAGAGTTGCTTGAAAGTTATGCGAAGGCAGAGTTCTTTACAGAATTACCTGAGGTAGAAGAAGAAATCAAGATCGTAACCTTCATAGCAGGTACAGGCGATATCTCTACAGACTTATTGTCTCCTGGTGCTGATGCACACTCTAGATCAGATCGTGAGCTTCATGGTCAATGTATCTTTGAGCACAATAAAGACATGCAAAAGGCGCTTACTGAATTGAAAGCGCAGCACCCAGATAAGCGAGTAATGTTGATCGCTGAAAAAGGAACCATGGGTGTAGGTTCATCTAGAATGTCAGGTGTTAACAATGTTGCTTTGTGGACAGGAATCCCGGGTAGTCCATATGTGCCATTTGTCAACATTGCTCCAATCATTGCTGGTACTAATGGTATCTCTCCAATCTTCTTGACTACTGTTGGTGTAACTGGTGGAATCGGTATCGATTTAAAGAACTGGGTGAAGAAAACCGATGCGGAAGGTAATGTGGTGAAAGATGCTGATGGTGAGCCTATTTTGGAAGAAGCATATTCTGTTGCTACAGGTACTGTTTTGACGATCAATACCAAAGAGAAAAAATTATACAATGGTGATCAGGAGTTGATTGATATTTCGTCATCATTGACCCCACAAAAAGTGGAGTTTATCAAAGCGGGTGGCTCTTATGCCGTAGTATTCGGTAAGAAGTTGCAGACTTTTGCTGCTAAGACTTTAGGAATCGAAGCTCCAGTAGTATTTGCTCCATCTAAAGAGATTTCTAATGACGGTGTAGGTCTTACAGCCGTAGAGAAAATATTCAACAAAAACGCTGTAGGAAATACTCCTGGTAAGGTTCTTCATGCTGGTTCAGATGTTCGTGTGGAAGTGAATATCGTAGGATCTCAGGATACTACAGGTTTGATGACTGCTCAGGAGTTGGAATCAATGGCAGCTACTGTTATCTCCCCAATTGTGGATGCAGGATACCAGTCTGGTTGTCACACTGCATCAGTTTGGGATTCAAAAGCCCAGGCAAATATCCCGAAATTGATGAAGTTCATGAATGATTTCGGTTTGATTACTGGTCGTGATCCAAAAGGTCAATATCCAGCTATGACTGATGTAATTCACAAAGTGCTGAATGACATCACTGTAAATGATTGGGATATCACAATTGGTGGTGACTCTCACACCAGAATGTCTAAAGGAGTTGCTTTCGGAGCTGACTCAGGTACCGTAGCACTAGCATTAGCTACAGGAGAGGCTTCTATGCCAATTCCTCAGTCGGTGAAAGTAACTTTCAAAGGTGAGATGAAAAGTTACATGGACTTCCGTGATGTAGTTCATGCTACTCAAGCTCAAATGTTGAAGCAATTTAGCGGAGAGAATGTATTCCAGGGTAGAGTGATTGAAGTACATATTGGGACTTTGACGGCTGACCAGGCATTCACATTTACCGATTGGACAGCTGAAATGAAAGCGAAAGCTTCTATCTGTATTTCTGAAGATGAGACGTTGATCGAATCTCTTGAAATCGCTAAAGGTAGGATTCAGATCATGATCGAGAAGGGCATGGACAATGAAGGTAAGGTACTTCAAGGGTTGATCGATAAAGCTGATAAGCGTATTGCTGAAATCAAATCTGGTGAGAACCCTACATTGAAGCCTGATGCCAATGCGAAATATTATGCTGAAGTAGAGGTGGATCTTGATATCGTAGGTGAGCCGATGATTGCTGATCCAGATGTGAATAACATTGACGTATCGAAGCGATACACGCACGATACCATCAGACCACTTTCTTTCTACGGTGGTGAGAAAAAAGTAGATCTTGGATTTGTGGGATCATGCATGGTTCACAAAGGTGATATGAAGATTCTTGCTCAAATGTTGAAAAACGTAGAGGCACAGCAAGGTAAAGTAGAATTTAAAGCGCCATTGGTAGTAGCACCTCCAACATACAATATCGTTGACGAGTTGAAAGCAGAGGGAGACTGGGAAGTATTGGAAAAATACTCTGGTTTCGTATTTGATGATAATAACCCGAAAGCTGCTGCTCGTACCAAGTACGACAACATGTTGTACTTAGAGCGTCCAGGTTGTAACCTATGTATGGGTAACCAGGAAAAAGCGGAGCCAGGTGATACGGTGATGGCAACTTCAACTCGTTTGTTCCAGGGTAGAGTAGTGAAGGATTCTAATGAGAAAAAAGGAGAGTCTTTACTTTCTTCCACTCCAGTGGTTGTACTTTCTACCATTCTTGGAAGAACTCCTAAGATGGATGAATATGAAGCTGCTGTAAAAGGCATCGATTTGACCAAATTCAAGCCTAGCGGCAAAGCATTGGTTAGATAATCCGATTTTCTGAATAAAATTCAGAGTTTAGGCAACAAAATGGTTAGTGTCTGATGTTTACATTTCAGGTGCTAACCATTTTTTATTTGGGCACACCTTTGTAAATTTTGAATTCAATTCAATTAGATATGGCATTTGATATAGATATGATCAAAAAGGTCTATGAAACCATAGGTCAAAGAGTAAAAAAAGCTAAAGAGGTAACCGGTAAACCGCTTACGCTTTCTGAAAAGATATTATACAGTCATTTGTATGAAAGTGAGCCTACAGAGGCTTACAAACGTGGAGAGTCTTACGTGGATTTTGCTCCAGACAGAATTGCATGTCAGGATGCTACGGCCCAAATGGCTTTGTTGCAATTCATGCAAGCTGGTAAAGACAAGGTTGCTGTACCAACTACGGTTCACTGTGATCATTTGATCCAGGCGAAAATTGGAGCTGCTGCAGACTTACAGAATGCTATCAACAATTCTAATGAAGTATTCAACTTCCTGGAGTCTGTGTCCAATAAGTACGGAATAGGATTCTGGAAGCCAGGTGCTGGGATTATTCATCAGGTAGTATTGGAGAATTATGCCTTCCCTGGGGGTGTGATGATTGGTACCGATTCTCACACGGTAAATGCTGGTGGTCTTGGTATGGTCGCTATTGGTGTTGGTGGTGCTGATGCAGTAGACGTGATGGCAGGAATGGCCTGGGAACTTAAATTCCCAAAGTTGATCGGTGTAAAACTGACCGGTAAGCTGAATGGGTGGACTGCACCAAAAGATGTAATCTTGAAAGTAGCAGGTATTCTGACCGTAAAAGGAGGTACTGGGGCTATTGTGGAATACTTTGGTGAAGGTGCAGAAAGCATGTCATGTACGGGTAAAGGAACAATCTGTAACATGGGAGCAGAGATTGGAGCTACGACTTCTACTTTCGGTTACGATGAGTCAATGGAGCGTTACTTGAGAGCTACAGGACGTGACGAAGTAGCTGACTTAGCGAATGGTGTGAAAGAACACTTAACGGGAGACCCGGAAGTCTATGCCAACCCTGAGCAATACTTCGATCAGGTGATCGAAATAAATCTATCTACTTTGGAACCACATGTAAATGGTCCGTTTACTCCGGATTTGGCAACTCCTATTTCTGAAATGAGTGCTAAAGCACAGGAAAATGGCTGGCCTGAGAAAGTAGAATGGGGGCTTATCGGATCGTGTACTAATTCTTCATATGAAGATATTTCCAGAGCTGCTTCTATAGCTGAACAGGCGTTAGCAAAAGGGTTAAAACCAGCCGCTGAGTTCGGGATCAATCCTGGTTCAGAACAAGTGCGATTTACTATAGAGCGCGATGGCTTTATCAATACTTTTGAAAAGCTAGGTACTAAAGTGTTTACCAATGCTTGTGGTCCTTGTATCGGGCAGTGGGATAGAGCAGGTGCCGACAAGAAGGAAAAAAACACCATTGTTCACTCGTTCAATAGAAACTTTGCAAAGCGAGCAGATGGTAACCCAAATACTCACGCTTTTGTGACATCTCCTGAGATGGTTGCAGCCATTGCTATATCGGGTAATCTTGGGTTTAACCCAATTACGGATACTTTAACCAACGACAAAGGAGAGCAAGTGAAATTAGATCCTCCAACTGGATGGGAGCTGCCTCCGAAAGGATTTGATGTAGAAGATCCAGGATATCTAGCTCCTGCGGAAGATGGATCTAATGTAGAGGTGAAAGTCAATCCTGAGTCGAAGCGGCTTCAATTATTGGAAGGCTTTAAACCTTGGGATGGACAAAATATCACAGGAGCCAAGCTCTTGATCAAAGCACAAGGAAAATGTACTACAGACCATATCTCAATGGCAGGTCCATGGTTAAGATATAGAGGGCATTTGGATAATATCGCCAATAACACTTTAACCGGAGCTGTTAATGCCTACAATGGCGAAACTGATAAAGTGAAGAGTCAGTTGACTGGTGAGTATGGTGGAGTACCTGATGTACAAAGAGGATATAAAGCGCAAGGTATACCTACGATTGTGGTAGGAGATCATAACTACGGTGAAGGATCATCTAGAGAGCATGCAGCCATGCAACCTCGTCATTTGGGAGTGAGAGCTGTTTTGGTGAAATCTTTCGCTCGTATTCACGAAACCAACTTGAAGAAGCAAGGCATGTTGGCGTTAACTTTTGCAAATGAGGCTGACTATGATAAGATTCAAGAAGATGATACCATCAATTTCCTTGACTTAACTGATTTTGCGCCAGGTAAATCCTTGATTTTAGAATTTGTTCACGCAGATGGCTCTAAAGATGAGATTGTAACGAATCATACCTACAATGAAGGTCAGATTGCCTGGTTTAAGGCAGGTTCCGCATTGAACCTGATCAAGCAGCAGAATAAAGGCTAAACTTTAATAGTGTCATTCGCAGTAAAGCTCTTCTGACTCTTATGTCAGAAGAGCTTTTTGTTTTTGTGATGATTGTTGTTAAATTCCTTGATAACCACCGCTTTATGCTATTCCTACTCCGTAACATCCGCCGTAAGCTATTGTCTTCAGACAATAAAGTCATTTCTTATCTGCTTTATGCTATTGGTGAAATCATCCTTGTCGTTGCCGGGATTTTGATTGCAGTGGCTATTGATGATTGGAACGAACGGAAAAAGAACTATGCAAACTATGTGGAGGTGTTAAAGGAGGTTCAAGAAGATATAATCATTACAGTGAATTCTGTGCCTTTGGAATACTTAGCTCGTAAAGATTCTATGATAGAGATGATTCTTGCCACTGATCCTGACGCGACTGTTTATAGAAGGTTCGGGGAATTATCTTCTGTTTTGATGCTTCATTTCCCAATTCTGGTTGAGCAGGGAGGGTTTCAAAAACTGAAGAAGCTTGGAGAAGTACCAGAAGAGTATAAAGAAATCATCAGCCAATTGAATGTTCTATACGGCACCTGGACGACCACAATGCTAAAGGTGGATGAAAAAAATGATGACCTCATCACTTTCCATAGACAAAATATCCGGGAGACATACCCATGGGCCAGCACCATAGAAAGTGTCCACTTTGTGGATTCTCTGGACGAGCGGTATATCGACTACCTGGTCAATGACCCTATCTACAGAAATCGCTTGGTTGCGTATCACATGGATTTATTGAGGTGGGAGCTCTGGAATTTAAGGCTCTGGCAAAATACGGCCGTAAAAGACTATTATGCCATTAATAAACTGATTGGTGCTAATGAAGTCTCTGATAACTATATGAGGAAAATATCTCCTCCAGCAGAGGATATTGATTTAAAATATGAGGGAGTGTATGTAGCTGAATCGGTTTCGGATACACTTACTTTCAAAATAGTGTCTGATTCTATTCTGCTAAAGGCCACAGAAGAAATGGCGAAAGCGTATTATGAAGGAGATTCAATATTGCACCTTGTTGCTTTATCTGCGAATAGGTTTCGGTATGAATCAGTTATTGAAATTGAATTTGATTCGTTGGCAGAGGAGATGGTTCTGACCAACTACATTCCAAAATACAGTCCTTCAGGGAAAAAGCAGCTTATTTACAAACGAGTGGAAGAATCTGGCCGCGGCTCTGGAATAAAATAAAACCCCATTCCAATATGAAACGACTAATCACTACACTAAAAACCAAATGGCCAGAATACTTCTTTGAGATATTTGTGCTGGTCATCGGTATCTATGGAGCCTTGGAGCTCGAAAACTGGAATGAAGATCAGAAACGGCAGAAGGACGAAATAGAAATGTTAGGTGAAATTGCCAATAGCCTGGAGCAATCCTTATCCAGGATTGATAACACGATGGGTTTTATGAATCAGAATATTGAGCAGCTTCACCTCATTGGATCCTATATCGAAAATGGCTCTGCCTATGATGAGGATTTTTCTAAGGCTCTAGCAGCAATTGGCACTGGCTCAAGTATGGAGTTTGACCAGTCAGCTTATGAAAATCTGAAAGTAAAGGGACTTGATTTGATCTCAAATGAAAACCTCAGAAGAAAAATCATTGCTACCTATGAAAACGAAATCGCTTATTTGGAAAAATATGTACACCTCACTTATGAGAGGATACATAAAAATGCAGAATCTGTCCTGGGAATGCATAATTCTGAAGTATTCATTCAAAAGGATCCATTTGCGATATGTATTATTCCTAATAACTATGAAGAGCTTATCAAAAGTCGAGAATTCAAAAATACCGTAACTCATGTAGAAGCTATAAATGTGTTTTTCATTGAATATTTGGTGAGTTATAGAAATAGCATTGATTCGGTAAGAGTTAATACTCAATCAGAAATACTCAGATTAAAATAATGCAGCGACTAATCACTACACTAAAAACCAAAAGGCCGGAAGCGGCAAACGGATGAAATAGAAATGCTGGGCGAAATAGCTAGTAGTCTATAACAAATTATCCAGAGTTGATTTTGCAATTGGATACTGCCCAGATTAATGATTGAACTCATAACAGAAGAGATTTGAATGTTGATTCTAATTGTTCAGATACTCTGAATTCGAGTAGAAAAAATACTCGTCCAGTTTTCGGTTGCTAAGAGAGAATGGATTTGACTCTTTTGTAATGATCTTTATATTGTCTTAGCAAATGAGAGTTACAGAATCAAAAACCATTGATACTTATTACAACGCACTCGTCAATAGGGAAGAGAGCTATACTGGGATCTTCTTTGTTGGAGTGAAAACAACCTCTATTTTTTGCATTGCAACTTGTAGAGCACGTAAGCCAAAGCGTGAGAATGTTGAGTTTTTTACGGATTTTAAGGATGCATTGGATAATGGATATCGGCCATGTAAAATCTGTAAGCCGACTGAAAATGCGAATGAAGCACCTGACTTTGTAGAGCAAGCCATTCAGTTAGTGAAAGATCACCCCAAAGAGAAAATCAAAGACTACCAACTCAAACAAAATGGGATTAGCCCTGAAGGTGTTCGACGCTGGTTCAACAAGCATTATGGGATGACCTTTCAAGCCTTCCAAAGGATGTATAGGATCAACAATGCATATCAAGAACTAAAAACAGGATCGAGTACCACTAGTACGGCCTTTAAAAGTGGCTATGAGTCCTTAAGTGGATTTGGGTATACCTACAAGAAAATTATGGGAGATTCACCTTCAAGCAAGCAATCAAGCGATGTGATTTTAATGAGTCGGTTCACCACTCCACTTGGACCTATGTTCGTGTGTGCAACTGATCAAGGAGTCTGTTTACTGGAATTTGTGGATAGAAGGATGCTCGAATCGGAGTTTAAGGATCTGCAGAAAAGGCTTAATTCTCAAATCATCACAGGAGAGAATCATCACATTAAACTAGCCATTAAAGAAGTTCAGGAATACTTCGAAGGAACTAGAAAAGAATTCACCATTCCCTTAATCACTCCAGGTACAGACTTCCAGCAATCTGTATGGAAGGCTCTTCATGACATTCCGTATGGTACCACAGCTACTTATCAGCAGCAGGCCAACAGATTGGATAACCCAAATGGAGTGCGCGCTGTAGCGTCTGCAAATGGCATGAATCGAATAGCTATCGTTATTCCATGTCATAGAGTTATTGGATCTGATGGTAAACTAACTGGCTATGCCGGTGGGCTCGAGCGCAAGAAATGGCTTTTAGATCATGAAGCTGTCCATAGCGGACAGCAATTGTTTTAATTATAGACTTTTCAAGAATTCAATAGTATCCACATTATCGGCATAATCCCAAGGTTCAGGAAGTTGTCCACTGCCAAATGGAATACGACCTTTTCCAATTACACACTGAAGCTTATCTCCATAGCTTTCGATGATAGCTTCTAGCTCTTCATTACTTGCATATTCCTGTGCATGAAGAATGGATATAGGAGATACTAGATTGTCTGTAGGTAACCAAAGAAGGAACCCATTGTCCAGGTGTTTAGTGCCATTTACTAATAAAATCGACTTGTGATAGTCGTAGTTGTTGCGGTATTTGTAATGATCTCCAATGAATGAATAATCTTCAACAGCTTCAAAGAAAGTAGCCGCATCATAGCCTTTCGGAACAAGTACTTTTGACACATTGCGACAACCTAATCCGAAATACCAGAATATGTCTTTTCCTAGTTCATGAAGCTCTTCTGGTGTTTCTGAGCCATCCAGTACAGCAATAGACGTTCTGTTTTTACGAACAATTTTTGGTTGATCCTTAAAATAATATTCAAAATAGCGAGCTGTATTGTCACTGCCTGTCGCAATTAATGCTTCTACACTATTTAGTCTTTCTCTGAGCTCCAGATTCTTTTTGAGTCGTGGTTCTATTTCCAGTAGCCAATTAATGATCAACTTAGTCAGGAAACTGTCTTGAGAACTAGCTTTTATCGCTGCGAAATGCCCTGAAATCAAAACACACATCAAATCATGAAAACCGACTAACGGAATATTCCCTGCCATGATAATCCCAATGATTTTTGGAACCTCCGGATCTAGGTTTTCATATCGGTTGACCCACTCTTCCAACTTTGGTTTTTCGAGCATATATCGTTTACCTTCAAACGCTCTTTTGACATTGTCTTCTGTAAACCACTGGTTTTCGGATTGCGCACGATAGGCGAATTCGGTCATTTCTTCAGTCGAAATATTTCCGATTTTCTCACCTAATGCAGCAAATGCTTCAATTCTTTCGCTTAGAGTCATTTAATTGTATCAATATTATTTGCACGCAAACTTATTGTAGATAATTTTGTTCACTGTTGTTGTACGACATAAAATAGTTTCAACATGGCAATAATGATCACAGATGAATGCATCAATTGTGGTGCATGCGAACCGGAATGCCCAAACACTGCTATCTACGAAGGTGGAGTGGAGTGGAAATGGTCTGACGGTACTGATCTGACAGAGGTTGAAATGGAGGACGGATCTGTTATTGATGGATCTGAAGACCAGGAGCCTGTTTCAGATGAATTTTACTACATCGTATCGGGGAAATGTACAGAGTGTACAGGATTCCACGAGGAGCCTCAGTGTGCTGCGGTCTGTCCAGTAGATTGTTGTGTGCCGGATCCAGATTATGAGGAAACTCAAGAAGAGCTCGATGCTAAAAAAGAGTGGTTGCACGTTGAGTAATCACCTAAAGATATGAAAAAAGCGGGCTTGACCCGCTTTTTTTATGTCTATCATTTTCTTATCGGTTTGAATTTATTGTACGTATAATTATATTTGAATTAATACGTATGTCTACAAAACTAACATTGTCTATTGATGAAGAAGTAGTTCGTAAGGCGAAGGAATATTCAAAAGCCAGCGGACGAAGCCTTTCTAGTTTAATAGAGTCCTACTTAATTGGTTTGACCTCTTCTGGAGATGCAAATAATGAAGTAAGTACTCCGTTGACATCTAGATTACTTGGATCCATCAAAGGAAATGGTTCTGTAGATATTGAAAAAGTACTAACTGATAATTGGAAAGCCACTGATGATTAAAGCGTTTATTGATCCAGACCTGATACTTGAGTTTTTAATGGATAAGCAGCCTCAATCAAGAGAATCTGCTAAGATATTTACATTGGCTGAGCGTAACGAAGTGAAGCTTTTGGTTTCAGCACAGGCGTTCAGTAATCTGTATTTGATCCTAAAGCAATATGCGAGCCATGAGAAGGTGGTAGAGAAACTACAGCTCTTAACGCAACTAGTAGAAGTAGGGACTTTGGATCAAAAAGCCGTCTTAAGTGCACTAAATTCTAACTTTAATAACCTGATAGATGGCATTCAGAATTATTGTGTGGAAAGTAATAACGTAAAAGTGTTAATTACTCGGCGACATAAGGATTACAAGAATAGTGGTTTGTCTATCATGAGTCCTGCACTTTTTCTAGAAATGGTCTAGCGCATTCTTTTTCTTTTGATCAGATAAGCACCAAGTATTTTATCGAATGTGTCTGCTGTATTCGCCTCTATCATGTCGATTTTGTAAGTGCCACATTTGATTTTGAGTTCATGATATAGTTGACTCATTTTTTCCTTGTAAGCGTCCTTAATATCTCTAGGATTTAGCTTCACCACATCGTTTGATTCGATATCAATAAATCGATGTGGGCGATCATCAAAATCAAACTCTAGTTCTGTCGCATGGTCTGTAACATGGAATATAAGAATCTCATGTTTGTTATGTTTTAGGTGTTGTAAAGCCTTGAAGATTTCGTCCAGATCATTTGATTTCTGAAACATGTCACTAAATATGATCACAAGTGATCTTCGGTGGATTTTCTGAGCTATCTGATGCAATACTGCCGCTACGTCTGTTGCAGAATCCCCTTCGGAGTTTAGTTGTTCATTCAAGTGAGTTATCAGCTGACTTAGATGTGATTTAGTGGTTTTAAGTGCTGATTGGTAGATAATTTTATCAGAAAAAGTGGTTAGCCCAACGGCATCTCGCTGTGACGATAGGAGGTAAGCAATAGCTGCGGCACAAACAACGGAGAACTGCAACTTATCATTGCCAGGTTTAGGATAATGCATCGAATTGGAAACATCCAGCAGAATTTGAGCTCTTAGGTTGGTTTCTTCTTCGTATTGTTTGGTATACAACCGATCTGTTCTGGCATACACTTTCCAGTCTACATGTCTTGTGCTTTCACCAAAATTGTACAGTTTATGCTCTGCAAATTCAACTGAAAAGCCATGATAGGGAGATTTGTGAAGACCCGTAATGAATCCTTCTACCAGCTGTTTGGCGAGTAGTTCCAGGTTTTCGAATTGCTTAATGTCCGCTAGTCTGATGTCCTTCATTGTACTTCCTAAACGATTTTTCTTTTCAATTGATCTCCAAAGTAACGATTTTCCTTGCAACTCTTATAAAGATTGAGGTTTGCATTTGTCAATTTTAAAATGCTATATTTAACTGCAAATTGATTGAACCTATATCAGTAACAATTTAAGACCAAACAAACATTTAGAATTGTGGAAGAGAATAAGGAAAAAGGGAGAGACGAGATTTATTCTGAGCGTGTGAGAGCGGGAAAGAGAACCTATTTTTTTGATGTGAAGTCTACTAGATCAAACGATTATTACTTGACAATCACTGAAAGCAAAAGAAGGTTCAAAGATGACGGCTTCTTCTATGAAAAACATAAAATCTTTTTGTACAAAGAGGATTTTCACAAATTCCTCGAGGCACTAAACGAAACTGTAAATCACGTAAAATCAGAATTGCTACCAGATGTCGATTTTACACAATTTGAGAATGAAGAGTCTGATGCGGAAGAAATGAAAATCGCCGATGAGGATTCTGATCTTAAGTGGGATTAATACAATAGATGAAATAATAAGCTCCAACCTAAGGAGCTTTTTTTATTTTTAGGCCATGAATCGTACACTGGCCGCTATTATCGGATTCGTTTTGTTACTAGGTGTAGCTATTTGGTATTTCTCTACCATTTTTGCTTACCTGACTATTTCGATAGTATTAGCCACCGTCTTGCGGCCATTAACTAATCAGATCAATCGCTTTCAAGTATTCGGAGGAAAGATTCCACGATTTATCGCCATTATTACTTCTTACGCGGTGGTTGTTGCAGTGCTATCTCTATTCGTATTGCTTTTTGTTCCTTTGATCTCTGAGCAAATTGAAGTACTCAGTACGCTCAATTTCAATGTGGTTTATGATTCAATGGTAGCACCATTGAAGTGGTTTGAGCAATACCTCGTTACGAATCATCTCACCGAGCAGGAGCCCGGTTTTATTGTCGATTCTACCAGACAAGGACTTCTTAAATTCATTCAAGGCATCAATTTTACAGATGTCGTTAATCAGTTGCTTAGTTTCACTGGGAGTTTCTTTGTGGGAGTGCTGGCCGTAACTTTCATCACATTCTTTTTGCTCTATGAAAACGGCTTGATCCGAAGACAGATCATTGCATTAATTCCCAATCAATATTTTGAGGTATTCATTTCAGCACTGTATAAGATCGAGCGATTACTTTCCAATTTCTTGCTTGGCATTCTGTTTCAGATGTTTTCCATATTCAGTTTGGCGTCGATTGGGTTATCAATAGCTGGAGTGAATTATGCGGTAACAATTGCGGTTTTTGCAGCCATTGCTAATTTGATTCCGTATTTAGGGCCATTGCTTGGAGGTAGTTTTGGTATTTTGGTGGCTTTTAGTACTTCTGGAGATTTTTCGTTTAGCAATGAGAACATCATTTTGATAGTCAAAGTCTTTTCAGTTTTTGCAGCTGTTCAAGCCATCGATAACATTGTCTTACAGCCACTTATTTTCTCGAAAAGTGTGAAAGCGCACCCTTTAGAAATATTTGTCATTATTTTTGTGGGCGCAACCATAGCCGGGATTCCGGGGATGGTAGCAGCTATTCCGGTGTATACTGTGTTAAGAGTCTCATCTACAGAGATTTATGCTGGATTTAATCAATACAGAGTATTTAAAAGTAAGAGCTGATCTATGGGATTAAGATGTGGAATTGTAGGGCTTCCGAATGTTGGAAAATCCACTTTGTTTAACGCGCTATCGAATGCTAAGGCAGAAGCGGCAAACTTTCCATTTTGTACGATTGAACCAAACGTAGGTGTGATAACAGTGCCAGATGAGCGTTTGGATGTGTTGAAAGGACTTGTAAATCCTCAAAAAGTAGTTCCAACCGTCATCGAGTTTGTGGACATAGCAGGATTGGTAAAAGGGGCAAGTAAAGGTGAAGGACTAGGTAATCAGTTTCTTGCAAACATCCGTGAAGTGGATGCGATCATTCACGTAGTAAGATGTTTTGAAAATGACAATATTGTACACGTTGAAGGACGTGTAGACCCGATAGAAGATAAGGATGTAATTGATACAGAACTTCAATTCAAAGATTTGGAGTCTGTTGATAAAAGAATACAGCGAGTAGAGAAAATAGCCAAGACTGGTGACGCCAAGGCTAAAAAGGAATTGGAGACCTTAGCGGCATTTAAAAAGCACCTGGAGTCTGGTCAGAATGCTCGTGCTTTGGAGATGGACAAAGAAGAACGTTCTGTAATTCGTGATTTGCAGTTACTTACAGATAAGCCAATTATCTATGTAGCGAACGTGGAGGAAGAGAATGTGAATTCTGGAAATGAGCACAGCAAGAAATTTGAAGAGTTTGTTGCTCCAGAAAATGCTCAGGTTGTAAAAGTGTCTGCAGCGTTGGAAGCTCAAATTGCTGAATTTGACGATGAAGATGATAAGGCGATGTTCCTTGATGAATATGGACTGACTGAATCAGGTTTGAACCGTTTGATCAAAGCGGCTTATTCATTACTTGATTTGATTACCTACTTTACCGCAGGGGTGACGGAAGTTAGAGCATGGACGATCAAAAGAGGATGGAAAGCACCGCAAGCTGCGGGTGTGATTCACACGGACTTTGAACGTGGATTTATCAAGGCAGAAGTGATAAAACTTGCTGATTATGAGCAGTATGGATCAGAAAATGCTTGTAAAGAAGCTGGAAAGCTATCCATAGAAGGTAAAGAATATGTGGTGCATGACGGTGATATAATGCACTTCAGGTTCAACGTGTAAGTTTTTCGATAAATAGCCGAACAAAAAATCTTAACACTGTGTTGCGGTCGTAGTTATATTTTTTAAAGACTTGTGCCGTGAGAATAAGAATAACGTTCAATGTCAATAATAGAGGAGGACTGGTTCCTTTTCATCATCAATATCTGATTTCTGAGGTTATCAGAAATATTTTGGAAGAGGATAATTCCGATGAATTCAGGAATTATCCTTTTTATAGTTTCTCTGGATTAAAAGGTCAAACCAGACTTAGCAGAAATGGTTTGCGTTATAATTCTAAGAAAGTGACTATTGTTGTTTCCTCTGTTAGTGAACCATTTATTAGTCACCTGGTTGGATTGCTTTTAAAGCAGGATGCGATACAAATTGCTGATCTTAACATTACTCCAGAGCTTGCTGAAGAGGAAGTATCAGTAGGTTTGGATGGAGAAGCAAAATTTTTATGTATAAGTCCGCTAGTAGTTATCTCTCCAGAAGATGATCCAGCTTCAGCCAAAGAATTCATAGACCCGACATCGGATACCTTCTCAGATTATCTTTTTGAAGCCACGATCAATCGAATGACGAGTTATGGTATTGATGTAGATTCGATCCCAAATATTCAAAAATTTCAACTTGTTCCTGATAAAGAGTATTTGAATAAGCTAAAATCTTCAAATAAGAAGTTTGCCAGAATTTATCCAATGTACAAGCATGGTGAGAAGCTGGAAGTTCGTGGATACACGTTTCCATTCACACTTTTTGCTGCGCCGGAGGTACAAGCTTTTGTGTACACCTGTGGTCTTGGCTCCATGTGCTGCAAAGGGTTCGGAATGCTGGATATTGCCAACTCCAATCCCGTGGAGCGTACAGTTCCTTTCATGAAAAAGTCAGAACTGGTTTCTGCTTGATATCAAACGGTATCCGATTAGCTGATCATAATTGTTGAAAGGACTTCTGTAATACACCAGAATCTCATAATTATTGATGGCTTGAAAATGGCTGCCTTCAAAATAGGTGACAGGTAGTGACTCACTGCTTACCCAATACAGGTAATCATAATACCCCTGTTTCAACAAAAGTTGACCTTTGTAGCTTCCTACGGCTTCATCATAATACATTCTATTATTTGGAGATAGATCCCAGTTATTGTGTCTTCCTGCTATATAAACGTCTCCATTGATAGGTTCTGTGATGAGTTCAAAGTGTACTTTGATATATTCACTTTCGAGTTGGCTGTCATTAGGATCTCTATTTTCCAGATAGTATCCGCCATTCATATCATCCTGAAATTGGGTGTAAGCCAGGCCTTTTCTGGATTTGTCGAAGCTAAGGAAAGCATCCACTTCATTTTCCTTATATTGAACATTGGCGACATTCATTCCACGATATTCAGTGGATCTGAGGTCAAAAAAGCGGAACTCATTCCAGGCCGGAAAATTATTTTCCCCATTAAAATGTTCGTAAATCAGCAATCCTTCAGACATTCTAATGTTGGTAGGTTGTAATCCGGTTATTTCTGTGTGCCAGTTGTGATTTTGTAACACGGTTACCTTGATGTCATTATATGGGTTGATATTATCCAGGCCGTCATACTGCACTTGAAATTCAATTTGTTGATTTTGATTTCTTTTGGAGACCATGTTGCTGGCTCGTACAGAACCTTCTATAGATACACCACCATCGTATACTAAAAACCTTCGGGTGAAGAGTAAATCTGATTTATCACTGTTTCTATATGCAACTAAAATGTAATTTCCTGATTTTGTGGGGGTTGGAAGTGTTGCGCCATACTTCACATATTGCTCTCGAGCATTCTGGGAAAAATTGTATTCATCAACAGAGAACTCATTGTATTCATCTAAAAATTGAATGTCGTTAAGGTTTGATTTTCTCCAGTCATAGTTGCAATGAATGTATCGTACATTGACATAATCGGCGTTTTTTTGGAGTAAATCAAATTCTAGTCGTAATCCGGATGTATTCGAAATCGGAAGGGTAGGATATTGTAGAGTGTTTGATAGATTTTCTCCATAAGGATACAATTGGACCATTCCAATAGCTGGCTCATAATTTAAATCGTCATGTACGAGTTTTTTTTGAGATTTTGTATCAGTAGTCGTACTAACTGGCACACAACTTGCTAGTACTAAGCTTATCATAATGGATGGAAGATATTTCATGTGTGATTGTAAGAGTTTATATAGTCACTTGGAATTGGTATAGAACCACTCTTAATCTTAGTTGAGAAATTAAAGAAAGGGTAGTTTGATACTCATTTCATAAATTTGTTATTGCGATTCCAACGATTTGCAAGATATCAGAGTCTATTGATTTAAACTATACTGAATGAGTTTCAGTGACGAAGACCTAATCGAAGCCTGCTCTAAAGGAAAACGTAAAGCACAGGAAGAATTGTATGCGAGATACAGTTCTAAGATGTATCCTATTGCCTTACGGTATTCAAAAATGCAGCAGGAAGCAGAAGATATTCTGCAGGAAGCCTTTATTAAAGTGTTTAAGAACATTAAAGACTTTAGAAAAGACTCGTCATTGGCGTATTGGATCAAGCGTATTGTCATCAATACCGCTTTGAACCATCAGCGTAGTAAGTTGTACCTCTACCCAATGGTAGATATCGGCGACTTAAGAAATCATACAGGCCCTGAGCTTACCCTTTCTAATTTTACTTACCAGGAACTATTGGCCATGATTCGTAGGTTGCCTACTGGCTGTCAGGTGATTTTTAACCTGTACGCAATAGAAGGCTTTAAGCATCATGAGATAGCTGATAAGTTAAATATCAGTGAAGGGACTAGCAAATCTCAATATGCCAGGGCAAAGAGCTTGTTGAAAGAATGGATATCAGAAAGTAACAACATCGATTATGACAGGGCGGGAGAATTCTGAGGATAACTTTGAGCAGGAATGGCGAGGCGCCTTTGATGGGTGGAGCGAGGAAGCACCATCTGCCGTATGGCGTGATATAGATCGTCGTTTGGCTTATGAAGCTGTTAAAACCTACAAGACCAAGGTAGTTATTTATCAATGGGTAGCAGCTGCTGCTATATTGTTAAGTTTTTCATTTGGGACCATACAGTACTTTGGCGAGCAGCCAACCACTTACGTGATAAGTGCTGCAGCGGATATTGATTCGCCTAATCAACTTAGAGTAGGTGCTATTGAACTTCAGGAAAACGAGGAAATCAGTAATGGAGTGAATCGTTTTAGGCGAGGTAATGGAATGGATGACTCATTTGGTCGTTCAGGGTCTACTTATCAGACTGGAATGATTACTTATGAGGATAATTCTTCAAATGAGTCCGGATCAAATACTATTGATTTTGCTAATACCGATGATTTTGAAAAAATAGAAGTAGCATTAATTGATTTGAATGCTATTGGATACAGTCCTGAAACGACCATTTCATCGAATCATGAAGAGAAGTTTATTTACTTTCTTCCTGTAAATTCTCGTGGTAAAAAATATCAAATGTCTGACGAACCAAAATATTGGGCAGGGATAGACGTTGGTTCTGGTAGTTTTAACCCTAACTATAATACTAATGTTAGTTCTTTGGAAAGTTTAGGAGTATCGTCAGCCAATGGTTTTTCTCAGAATTCCAATGGTTTGTTTGATAGTGAGTCGCCAAACTTAAGAGAGAATATGACACCAGGTGAGACAGTATCCATGGGAGTGAACTTTGGAATAATGCTTGGAGATCGCTGGAGATTGCACAGTGGGGTGCAATATGCTCGAGCTGGTGCTACAACTGAAACTAATATTTTGGTAAGAACATCTACACTTCAGGAAGGAATTCCAGCAACAGGGCAAGGAAAAAATATACCAGCAGTGGCTCATTTAGTGGCTAGTGAAAACGTGGTAGAGTATGATTATGAAGACGTGGATATGAGTAATGTGTTTGAGTTTACTTCCATTCCTGTAAAAGCGGGTTATTTAATTCTTGATCAAAAACTTAGTGTGGAAGTTAACGCTGGAGTGGTAACTAATATCTACTTAGGTAATAGGTTGACTACCGATAATCCAGATGTAGCTGAACTAACGATAGGGCCAGGAGATGCCTCTCCATATAGGGATTTGAGTTTCAGTGGATTGGCAGGGGTTCAACTAGGTTACCGTTTTATGAAAAAAATCGATGTAATCGTAGAGCCGAACTATAGACAATCAATCAACACATTGACCAAGTCATCCAGTAATTTTTCCACTACACCATCAGGATTCGGATTTATGACGGGTCTTAGATATAATTTCAATTAACTTTACAACCATATAGATTCAACTAGGGTCTATAACATAATCGATAACTAATTACGCCAGATATGACAGAAGACAGACTAACCAGCACTGAGCAGGTGGAGGAGAAACCACGCGTGCTCGAATTGATTAGATTATCCACTTTGACTTTATTGGTTCTAATTTTCTTATCGCTACTTTATGTAGGTTAAAAAATAGGATCTGAACGGATTGACCGGCTTGAGTTTATGATTTAATGTTAACCATTAGTCATTTATTTGGGCCGGTCATTCTTTTTTTTGTAACCTGTGCGATTCAGAGGAGTATTTCGTTAGTAAGGCAACTAACTAAACTAAATTTCAGCGTAAGCTGATCTGACCCAACTAATGAAATATCTGATAACCTATCTGTTATTGGCTGGTGGCTTCATGTCGTTTGCTCAATCAGAAGACCCACGCAGAACCTATCAAACAGCAAGTATTGATGGAGAAGTTCCTGTAATAGACGGAAGACTTGACGATCCGGCATGGGAACAAGTAGAATGGGCTGGGGACTTTATTCAACGTCAACCAGTAGACGGTGCTGCTCCGTCACAGCAGACACAATTCAAAATACTTTACGATGCTAAATACCTTTACATAGGAATAAGGGCCTTCGATACAGAACCTGATAAGGTTGTTCGGCGGATGTCCAGACGAGATGGTTTTGAAGGTGATTTCGTTGAAGTAAATATAGATAGCTATGCTGATAAGCGTACCGCTTTCAGTTTTTCTGCTTCAGCTTCAGGAGTAAAAGGTGAAGAGTATATCTCTAATAATGGGGAAAATTGGGATGCTACATGGGATCCTATTTGGTATTTAAAGACTAGTTTAGATGAGTTTGGTTGGATAGCTGAATTTAAAATTCCACTATCTCAGTTAAGGTTTGCAGATAAGGAGTCCCATGTATGGGGAATCCAGGTAATGCGCATGCTTTTTAGAGAACAGGAACGTTCCTATTGGCAACCTATCGAACAAGGAGCGCCAGGCTGGGTTCACCTGTTTGGAGAGATGCACGGCATTAGAGGCATAAAACCTCAAAAGCAACTTGAGATACAGCCGTATGTGCTTGCCAAAACAGAGTTTTCTGAAGAAGAGGAGGGAAATCCATACGCAACAGGCCGTTCTTCTGACATAGATCTGGGTGTTGATGCTAAAATCGGTCTCACAAGCGATATAACACTTGACTTAACTATTAATCCTGATTTTGGCCAAGTAGAAGCAGATCCATCCAGAGTAAACCTATCCGCATTTCAGCTTTTCTTTCAAGAACGACGACCGTTTTTTTTGGAAGGTAATAACATTCTAAACTTCAGACTAACTGAATCAGTGGCTGGAGGTCCATTCAATAATGATAATTTGTTTTACTCGAGAAGAATTGGTGGTAAACCCTCTTATTATCCGGAGGATGGTGATATAGCTTATGTAGATCAAATAGAAAATACTCGCATACTGGGTGCTGCAAAATTGACCGGAAAGAATAAGAATGGTTTTTCATGGGGAGTTCTGGAGTCGGTTACGAACAAGGAAAAGGTAGAGATTACCGATACACTTGGGGATTCCAGGATGGAAACAGTTGAGCCTTTGACCAATTACCTGGTAGGTCGTGTTCAACAAGATATCAATCAGGGGAATGCATTGATTGGAGCAATGGTCACGGCTACCAATAGGAATTTGGATGAGGATCGGTTTGATTATTTACACGATGACGCCTATTCTGGAGGAATAGATTTTACTCAGAATTTTAACGATAGGAACTACTATGTTACTTTGAATGGAGTATTCAGTCATGTAACAGGAAGTCCTTATTCGATCTATCAGACCCAAACATCCAGTGAACGATTCTTCCAACGTCCAGACAATAGAAGAAGTCAGGTAGATAGTACAAGAACAAGCCTCACCGGGACCTCAGCGAGTGCGGCATTGGGAAAGCGAAGTGGAAATATTATTTTCCAAACTGGAGCTACTATGCGCTCTCCAGAGTTTGAGCTAAACGATGTTGGTTTCCTGGTTCAGTCGGATTACATCTCGCAATGGACGTGGGCTCAGTATCGTATTTTGAAGCCTTTTGGGATATTTAGATGGTTTAGGTTGAATGGAAACCAGTACCTGACCTGGGATTTTGATGGAGTGAATATCTATCAGGCACTCAACTTTAATATGCATATGCAGTTCGAAAATCTATGGTTTTTGGGAATGGGCAGTTCTATCTATGGCAAAAACGTGTCGAATGCAGACTTGAGAGGTGGCCCATCCATTCGCTATCCTGGAGGTAATGAGTATTGGCTTTACCTGAGTAGCAATGACAATAAGAAGTTTTATATGGATATGAATCCATGGATTGCATATGGAAGCCATGATAATTTCATTGGGAAAGGGATAGATATAGGAATAAGATATCAACCTACGGATGCACTTAGACTGTCCGTTTCTCCAGGAATAAGTACCAATGACGATGAACTACAATATGTAGATTCTTATGAGTCTGGAGGTAATGGAGAATATATACTCGGAAATATCAAACAAGTGACCTACAGTGCGTCTGTGAGGGTTAATTACATTATCACTCCAAATCTGTCCATCGAATATTGGGGACAGCCTTTTATCTCAAGTGGAGAATATTCCAATTTTAAACGAGTATTAGATCCAAATGCAAATGAATATAATCAACGTTATCTCCCATATGATGCTAATCAAATCATGTTCATGGAAGATGAGTTGGTGTATCATATAGATCATGATCGAAATGGTGAAGTCGATTATGTATTAGACGACCCTAATTTCAATTTCATGCAGTTCCGATCAAACTGTGTGTTGCGCTGGGAGTATATTCCTGGGTCAACATTGTTTCTGGTTTGGACATCTAATGCGTCAGAATATCATAATTCAAGACGGAACAGTTTCTCAGAATTGACCAATGACCTGAATAAAGTCAATGGGAGTAATATTTTCTTATTGAAGTATACTTACCGATTTATCTTGTAATAGCAATTATGTCTCAAATTGTATCCTAAAACAAATGGGATACATTTCATTACCCTTTTCTAGTCAAAAAGCAACCCAGCATTGGAGGGTTGCTAATGTACTTTTGTTGCACAAAACAAACGATAAAGGTGATGCGTAGCTATTTATTTTTTCTTGGCTTGACTCTAATGATAGCCTGTTCTACGACAAAAGAGACAGATAACACTATGAGTATAGATCAATTAGTTTCCCAGATGACGCTGGAGGAGAAAGTTCACATGCTCCATGGTAGTGGTAAGTTTACTTCTGCAGGAGTAGAGCGATTAGGTGTTCCAGCTTTGACATCTACTGATGGTCCACTTGGAGTACGTGAAGAGATTCAGAATGATAGCTGGGCAGCAGCAGGATGGGATAATGACTTTGCAACTTTTTTTCCAGCAGGAGGAGGATTGTCTGCTACCTGGAACCTGGATCTTGCTAAACAATATGGTGAGGCGATCGGGCAGGAAGCAAGAGCAAGAAATAAGCATGTATTGTTAGCACCGGCAGTTAATCTTATACGTTCTCCACTTGGAGGAAGAAACTTTGAGTATTTTACAGAAGACCCTTTCCTAAATAAGCAATTGGCCGTGCCGTATGTGTTAGGTTTGCAAGCACAGGATGTGATTTCGTGTGTAAAGCATTACGCCATTAACAATCAGGAAACCCTCAGAGGTTCTATTGATGTGCAAGCTGATGAACGCACTATTCGTGAGATGTACTTACCAGTATTTAAAGCTGCGGTTCAGGAAGGAAATGCTTACTCGGTAATGAGTGCTTACAATCAGTTTAGAGGTGCTTATTTGTCTGAGAATGATTACATGCTAAATACGATCTTAAGAGATGAGTGGGGATTCAAGGGCTTTGTAATGTCCGACTGGGGAGCGGTACATTCTACCGTAGAATCTGCTAAGTATGGTTTGGATATTGAGATGGGAACTGAAATAGATGATTACGATCAGTGGTATTTCTCAGAAGCATTAATTGGAGCAGTGAAAGATGGAAAAGTGGACGAAGCGGTGATCGATGCCAAGGTGAAGAACATTTTATATGCAATGAATCAGGTTCACGCTATTGATACTACTGGTAGAAAATCAGGCTCTATCAATACTCCGGAACATTTGGAAGTAGCGTACAATGTAGCAAAGGAGTCCATTGTATTGCTAAAGAATGAGAATAATCTCCTTCCACTAAAAGATGATCAGGTAAAAAGTATCGCTGTTATCGGTGATAATGCTAAAAGAAAACATGCTAACCAGGGATTTGGGGCTGGAGTAAAAACCAAGACTGAAGTAACTCCTTTTGATGCGATTACTACTAAGTACCCGAACGTGAAAGTTAATTACGCTCAAGGATACGAAGAGAAGTATTTGCCAAATGACCTTGATCGCTCCTGGGGGCTCCCAATTGATTATTCAGCAGATTCTAATTTGATCAAAGAAGCAGTAGAAGCAGCAAGCAACTCTGATGTAGCTGTGGTTTTTGCGGGATCTAACAGACTGGTAGAAACAGAAGCGGAAGATAGAAAAGGGTTACGTCTTCCATTTGCTCAGGAAGAGTTAATTGCAGCAGTTAAAGCTGCGAATCCAAATACCATTGTTGTGATGATTGCAGGAGCGCCTTACGATGTTTCCAACGTGCACGAGCAAGTAGATGCACTAGTTTGGTCCTGGTTTAACGGTTCCAAAGCTGGAGATGCAATCGTAGATGTATTGTTTGGAGTAGTAAACCCAAGCGGCAAACTTCCAGTCACTTTCCCTAAAAAGTTGGAGGATTCTCCAGCTCATGCAACAAATAGTTTTCCTGGTGGCCCAGACGTGGTGACTTACCAAGAAGGTATTCTCGTTGGATATAGATGGTTTGATACTAAGAATGTAGAGCCGTTTTATCCATTCGGTTTTGGATTGTCTTATACGACTTTTGATTATTCCGAACCAAAAGTCATGAATAATGGAGGTACAATTACTTTATCATTAGATATTGCTAATACTGGAGATGTAGCTGGTAAAGAAATAGTACAGGTGTACTTTGGAAAGAACAACTCATCAATTGAACGCGCAGCTAAGGAGTTGAAAGGATTTGCTAAAGTTGAATTGAAGGCCGGTGAGACACAGCAATTAAGTGTGGAAGTGCCTGTTTCGGAATTGGCATACTATGATGTGGAAACTTCTAGTTGGAAAGTTGAGTCTGGAGAATATACAGTTTGGGTAGGAGCTTCTTCAAGAGATATTCGCAGTGAAGTATCAGTTAGTTTAGATTGATATTTGATAGCGATTGCACAGGGCACCATTCGGCAACGGATGGTGCTTTTTTATTTCTCGGAAAAATGTCCGCAATTATCTAACCCTTTATTACAAAATTCCTTTGCTATTTATTCTCGATTGTTTCATTTAGCCAATCGCTAACTAAGAAACTTATGAGTACTAATTCACGCCTGGATCAGCAGATTGCCTTTATCGAGTACATAGACAAGCTTAAATACATCACTCGAAAAACACGCCTTTTTGGTAGTGGTCGTCATGAGAATGATGCGGAGCATAGCTGGCATTTAGCAATGATGGCTTTGGTGCTCAAAGAGCATTCGAATGAGCAAGTGGATCTTCTGAAGGTTATCAAAATGCTATTGATTCATGATATTGTAGAAATCAATGCGGGAGATGTTTTTCTTTATGACACAACCAAAAACCATGACAATACAGAGGAGGAGCTAAAAGCTGCTAAAGAAATTTTTGGAATGCTTCCTGCCGAACAGGCTAATGAACTAATAAATATTTGGCTGGAATTTGAGGAAGGAGAAACCGCTGAAGCGCGATATGCACATTCGTTGGACAGGTTAGAGCCAATTATGCAGAATGCATCCAATGATGGAGGTACTTGGGCAGAATTTCAGGTTCCATATAGTACTGTCATTCATAAAACTCAGAAAATTGAAAAAGGCTCAAACGTATTGTGGAGTTATGCCAAAGATTTAATTGATGACAACCATTCAAAAGGAATCATTCCTAAAGGTTGAAAGGAAATAAAGAAAGGCCGCATGTTGGCACGGCCTTTTTAGTATTTGAACACAATAAAGCTGTCAGGCTATTCCAACATGTATGTGACTCTTACTTTAGAATTGATGGTTACATCTTCTACGTTGATTTCTTCAGGTCCAGAAACAGACCTACTGACTGCTCCAAATGCACTCAATCTGGATCTATAGTCAAACGTGGAAACATAGCGATAAGACCCATAATCTGAATCATTATCATCCGTTCCAAACTCTTTAATGGATAATGTTTTACCTAATTGATCACCTTGAGCCTCCACCATCATTGCTGCCTTGTTTCGGGCATTAGCAATGGCTTCCTTTGTAACCTCAAGTTTCATGGTTTCAATGTCGTTATATCTTAGGTCTGAAATATATACCCGCTCAGCTCCCGTGGATACAATGTCCATGATCAGCTGGTTGACTATCCGATAATTGGTTAGTTTAACTCGATATTGTTTTTCCAGAGAAACGCGCTTGCTGGAGCTATTGTAGTTATATCTAGAGCTCGAAAAATCTGTCATCTCAACCTGTTCGGCAGAAATCTCATACTTAGTTAAGATCAATTGAAATTCTTTTACTTGATCTTCAATGACAGAATTTTTGAGTTTGGCATGTTCTGAGAATTCTACGTCGAGCCAGATCTCATCTGGCTTAATCTCTTGTTCGGCGGTACCATATACAGTGATGGATCGGCTTTCATTTTGCGCAAAGGCCAAAGTGGGTGCCAGTAGGCACAGAATCATTATGTTTTTCATGGCGATGAAAATATTAATAATTAAAGATTATTTTGGATTAATACGATGTAACAACATTAGGTAACCTCTTCGTTCAGAATTATATCCTGCCACAAATCCGGAAAGTTCGAGTTGAGGTGGTGTCATAAATCGCTTTTTTAGGTGGTTCAAATGTTTACAAATGCAGTGATTATCATCTAATAGGATTAGAATTAATCTTGATGAAAGTTATACTTCTTCAGATTTTGGTGACGAAGGGGTGAAGCGAAATCACCCCTTTGCTTTTCCTCACCCATATAACAAGAAGTATAAGCAACTAACCAGATGATGAGCAGTTTACGAATTATAATACTGGCGGCAATTTTCTATGTGCCGCTTGTAAGTATTAGTCAGGAACCTATAGACAACCAGGCAACTAAAAGAACCAAAAGTCTTCTTACCAATTTGCATCTGATTGCAGAGCGTGGATTTATGTTTGGGCATCAAGATGACCAGGCATATGGAGTTGGATGGAAGGAAGAAAAAGGTCGTTCGGATGTGAAGGAATCCGTTGGAACCTTTCCAGCTGTTCATGGATGGGATGTTGGTAGTAGGCTGGATAAAGATAGTAATCTCGATCAGGTTCGTTTTGATAACATGCGCAAATGGGTGAAAAAGGCCTACAAAATGGGCTCAATCAACACCTTTTCCTGGCATCTGGATAATCTCACTACAGGAGGTAATAGCTGGGATAAAACTCCATCAGTGCATGATCTTTTACCTGGAGGTTCAAAACATCAAGCGTTTGTGGAGCAGTTGGATCTTCTAGCTGAGATGTTTGATTCTTTTAATGCGGGATTTGACAAGATTCCAATCATTTTTCGTCCATGGCATGAGCATAATGGAGATTGGTTTTGGTGGGGCAAAGGGAATGTCTCTGAGGAAGAATATATTGAACTCTTTCGGTTTACTGTGGATTACTTGAAGAATGAGAAAGAACTTCATCATCTCCTATATGCATTTAGTCCGGATAGAAGCAGACTGAGGTTAGATACCATTCCTGAGCAGAACTATCTTTGGGGATATCCAGGTGATGATTATGTTGACATAATTGGTATTGATAATTATGGCGATGTAGGACGTCTTGGAGGATTGGAAAGTGCAGAGCGGCAGGCACATAATTTTGTCGAAAGCTTAAAGCTAATTACAAAAATAGCTCGAGACAAAGGCAAGGTCGCTGCATTAACAGAGACCGGATTGGAAGGTGTTACACAATCAGATTGGTTTACCAACATCATTCTGAATCCAGTGAAACAACATCGTTCAGAAATTGCTATCGCCTGGGTTCTAGTTTGGCGAAATGCAAATAATACTCACCACTATGCTCCTTATGCTGATCATCCAAGTGTTCCTGACTTTCAACTTTTTGAAGCTGATTCATTAACTTATTTCGAAAGAGATTTAAAAAATCCTTATAAGAGTGGTAAAGCCCTCAAATGAGATATTTATGCGTAATTATATAGCTATTCTATTATTGCTTGGAGCATCGGTTTCGAATGCTCAGTTAAAGTTGCCAAGGTTGTTTGCCGATCATATGGTTTTGCAACGGGATCAACCCATAAAAGTCTGGGGGTGGAGTAAACCAGCCTCAAGCATTACAGTGGCCTTTAATGGCAAAAGCAAAAAGGTGAAGTCAGATAAGCAAGGTTATTTTGAAAGCTATTTGGATGCTCAGAGAGCCGGTGGTCCATTTGTGCTTACGGTTTCCAATAAAGATACTGCCATAGTAGTTAATGATGTACTTGTAGGAGATGTCTGGGTAGCTAGTGGTCAATCCAATATGGAGTGGCAACTACAATGGAATGTGAACAATTGGGAAGATGAAGTAAAGGATTCGGATTATCCTGAGATGAGATTTTTCAAAGTTCCAAATGAGTATGCTTCTTCACCACAATCTGATATAAATGGAGGTAGTTGGATGCTGGCCAATGAAGAAAATAGTCCACAGTTTTCGGCTGTTGCCTGGTTTTTTGCTAAAAAGAATCATCTGGAAAAAGAGGTGCCTGTTGGAATAGTAGAAAGTCATTGGGGTGGGACACCTGCCGAGGCTTGGACAACAATTGAGACACTTGCGAAAACTCCTGGTTATGAAACGATCGCGGATACCATTATCAATCCTAATACCCCATGGTCTGAGATTGAGAAGGAAAATGAACAAAAGGATGCGCGCAAATGGGAGTTGATGCGTGACAAGGAAGGTGCTGTAGCTACTGGAGCCCAATTTGTGGATTTTGATGATAGTAAGTGGACGGTTTATGACCTGCCGTGTAATTGCAAAATGACAGATTTGACTTGGTTGCGTCGTGAAGTAAGTCTAGATCCTGATACCATTTCTTCTGTAGAGTTATTTGTAAGTAATGTTGTTCAGGAAGCTTTTGTGTTTTTCAACGGTGAATTGATATGGAGTAAACAGTGGAATGAAGATACCAAGCCTTTGGTCATTTCACCTGATTTGATTCGCAAAGGCAAAAATGTCATCACTTATCGGGTAGCTAATTCCTGGGACAATAATGTGTACTTTGGGAGACCTGATGAAATGTGGCTAGCAGTCAATGGATCAAAAATATCACTAGAGGGAAGTTGGAAATATAGTAATGCCATAGAGCCTAAAATCCCAATGGCGATTAAGATGTTTCAGATGCCTTCATTCTTATACAATGCCAAAATAGCACCAATTGCGGGATATACTGTACGTGGAGTTATTTGGTATCAAGGAGAATCCAATGCAGACAAACCACAGTATTATAAAGAGCTGTTTTCGAACATGATCAAAGATTGGCGAAGGGAATGGGGCTATGAAATGCCATTCTTGTATGTTCAGTTGGCTAATTTTATGCAAAGACAGGAACTACCAATTAATAGTAATTGGGCTCAATTGCGTGAAGCGCAAACCCAAACTTTGGAACTTCCTAAAACGGCTATGACCGTAACTATTGATATTGGAAATGCAGATGACATTCATCCGAGAAATAAAAAGGATGTAGGTGAGCGATTGTGGTTGGCCGCCAAGAAAGTGAGCTTTGGTGATGAAGTAGTTTATTCTGGACCATCATTTAGTTCAGTCGCAAGAAATGGTCACGATGTGATTGTAAAGTTTGATCACCTAGGCGGAGGTTTAAATAGTGAGGGTCCAGTTCAGGGCTTTGCACTGGCAGGTGAAGATGATGTGTGGTATTGGGCTGAAGCTGAAATTCGGAATAATGAGATTGTTTTGAGTTCGGACAATGTATCCGATCCGGTGCAGGTATCCTATGCATTAGGAGATAACCCTGAGGCAAACCTTTACAATAGAGAAGGATTACCTGCTGTTCCATTTAAGGCAGAAATAAAGCCTCAATGAGTAAATTAGAGTGATGATGTAAGAAAAAAAGGGAAATCGTTCTCTACCCAATTACGATTTCGTTAAATTTATTAGGTACCCTACCCCTGAAAATGATGTTAAGAACCTTCAATATTGGCCTTTTAGCTCTGCTGTTATTTGCTGGGTTAAACTCCTGGTCGCAAACTCCTCAGATTAGATTTGAGCACCTTGATATAAGAGATGGATTGTCTCATAATCGAGTAGGTACAATCTATCAGGATAATTATGGCTTTATGTGGTTCGGTACCCGATCAGGACTCAATCGATATGATGGTCATAATATCGAATTGTTGGAATTTGATGAGAATAATCCTTTCTCACCGAGTGATCCTAATGTGGTATGGCTCAAAGAAGGCCCTGAAGAACGTGTGTGGTTGAAATCCCATTATGGTGTATATGCTTATGATATCCATAAAGAACGTTTTGTAGATATCACGGCATTACTTTCAGAGCTTCAAATAAATAACTACAACCTTCGGGATATCGTCAAAGATCCACTAGGCAATTATTGGTTTGTGATAGAAAACATTGGGGTAAAAAAATACATTACTTCAACAAATCAAATCTATCACTATGGAGGGTCTTATCGAGATGTGACAAGTATCAATTTAGATCATAATGGAAATATGGCATTGGTACATTCTGATGGAGAAATTGAACTGGTGGATGTAACAGATCAGGGGAATACCACATTTTTGACCTATCCTGATCATCTCAAGGGGATCAATGATTTGATGAGTTTTCTGGATAATACAGGTGGATTTTGGTTTTACAGTGAAAATAAAAGTTTTGGATTATGCTATTATCATGCTACCAGTAAAGACCACAAACACTATGGAGTCAATGAGTTAGGTTCCAATATTGTCTCTGGGATCTTACAGGATGAGAATGACCGCATCATAATAGGAGTAGATCATGGAGGAATGACCGTTTTGGATAAGCAAAACTGGAGCTATACCAATTTTGTCAATAATCCTTCCGATCCTAAATCACTTAGTCACAACAGTATCATCTGCATGTATCAGGATGACAATGGATTGGTATGGTTAGGAACCAATAAAGGAGGGGTGAATTACTTTTCTAGTGAAGCTGTGTTTTTCAATTTCTTCAAGCAGGTGGGTAATCATCCAACTAATGCCAACGATATCTGGCCAATTGTTGAAGATGAGAAAGGGAATTTATGGCTAGGTACAGATGGAGGGGGGATTACCTACTTCAATTTAAAGACTGGAAAGTACACCAATTACACTCATGATGCAGAGAATCCCAATAGCTTGAGTTCGGATATTGTGGTGAGCATGAGTAAAGCTGCAAAGGGTGGATTGTGGTTGGGCACCTATTTTGGCGGACTCAATTATTTTGATGGCAAGAGTTTTAAAACCTATTATCACGATGATAAGGATTCTAACAGTATTTCAGATAACAGTGTGTGGAATATCCTATTGGATAGTCAAAAGCGCTTGTGGGTTGGTACGCTAAAAGGTGGCGTAGATGTGTATGACCAAAACTTCAAGAAGCTCTATCATTTTGGGTTGAGCAATCAAAAGATTAATTCAGACTATATCACTAGTTTCTGTGAAGATCAAAACGGAAATATGTGGATCGGTACAGGCTATGGCTTGCAGGTATTTGACGGTAGCGATACGCTTCGTCATATCTTAAGGGAAACGGGTAATTCTAAATCGCTCAGCAACAACTCTGTGCTTCATATTTTTTGTGATGTGGACAATAATATGTGGATAGGGACCATGTATGGGTTGAGTAAATACGACCCGAACACGGATAGTTTCACAACCTATACCAAAGAGGATGGATTGCCGGAAAACATTGTAGCTGCTATAGAGCAAGATGCAGATGGAAACTACTGGTTAAGCACACCTAAAGGACTTTCCAAATTAACATTCAAAGAAGGCAGACCCATGTTTCACAACTTTGATTTATCGGATGGATTGCAAGGGGATGTTTTCAACGAACGCTCCGTGCTTAAGCTAAAAAATGGAGATTTAGCTTTTGGAGGAAAAAATGGATTGAATGTGTTTGATCCAGAGAAAATTAGAGTTCCGGATGAGGAAAGTGAGTTGGCTTTTTTAAACTTCTTTGTTTCGAATCAGCAGGTAAAGCCTGGAGACACTTTCAATGAACGTGTTTGGTTTGAAAATGGACTAAACAATACGGAGAACCTTGTATTAAAACATGATGAAAACTCTTTTACTATAGAGTTTACGGCGCTGAGTTTCTACCGACAGGAAAATATTAATTACAAATACCGATTGATAGGATTTGATGATAACTGGGTGGTCAGACCAAATATTCACAGAGCTAATTATACCAACCTTGATCCTGGTAAATACCAGTTTGAAGTAATGGCTAGTGATCAAACCCAGCGTTGGAACAGTAAAGCCAAGGTGATGAATATTGAAATTTTATCACCATGGTGGCAAACTCCTTATGCCTATACCAGCTATGTGTTGATTTTGGTGGTTCTGTTATTTCTAACTCGAAAATCCATTATCAATAAGGAAAGATTCCGTGCTAGAATTGCTCAGGATAGATTGGAAGCCAAGCGTTTACATGAATTAGATCTCATGAAGATTAAATTCTTCACCAATATCAGCCATGAATTTAGAACGCCACTTACGTTGATTCTAACTCCTATAGAGCGATTCTTGAAAACTACTTCTGATCCTCAAAATCAGAAGCATTATCAGATGATTCATCGTAATGCCAAGAGACTGTTGACATTGGTTAATCAGCTTTTGGATTTCCGCAAAATGGAGGCCAACCAACACCGATTGTCATTGGCTACAGGTGATTTGATTGATTTTATCAAAAGCATAACTGAGTCGTTTTCAGATTTGTCTAATGATCGTCGAGTGCGATTACATTTTCATTCGAATATGAATGAGTTTTTGACGCTTTTTGATCGTGATAAAATGGAGAAAATTTTGTTTAACCTGCTTTCCAACGCTTTCAAATTCACTCATTCAGGAGGAAAAATAGATGTTTCTGTACGGGACGTTGCATATCGTGAAGAACTTCATACTATTCGAATTTCTGTGGAGGATACTGGTATTGGCATCCCGCAGGAGAGATTAAACGATGTGTTTAATCGTTTTTTCCAGTTGGACAATGATTCATCGCTTCACCTTAATCATGGAAGTGGAATTGGTTTATCCATCACGAAAGAGTTTGTGGAAATGCATGAAGGTACTATTTGGGTGGAAAGTGAAGTAGATAAAGGCAGTAGCTTCATTTTTGAGCTGCCGATGAAAAAGCTGACTGAGTATTTGGATACAGAAGATGTGGTAGATCATTTAGAAGAAGATGATTCACCTGTGATACATCAAGATGATAAAGCTACTATCATGCTTACTGATGATAATGCGGATTTTCGTTTTTATCTGAAGGACAACCTGAAAGAGGTTTATAATATCTATGAAGCGCCAAATGGTAAGGAGGCATGGAGGAAAATACTACAAAAATTACCTGATCTGGTGGTGACGGATATCATGATGCCTGAAGTCAATGGTATTGACTTATGTAAGAAAATTAAGAATGATCCACGTACGGCGCATATCCCTGTTATTTTATTGACCGCACATTACTCTGATGATCAGAAATTAGAAGGATTTGAAGCTGGAGCTATAGAATACATTACCAAGCCATTCAATTTTGAAATTTTGGTGCAAACTATCAAATCGGCCATTCAGCTGCAGAAACTTATTCATGCTCAGGAGCATCGTGTGGAGGCCAAGCCTCAAGAGATAGAGATTACTTCACTTGATGAGAAATTTATTACGAAAGCACTGGAAGTAGTGAACTCGAATATCTCCAATGCAAATTTTTCGGTACAGGAGCTGAGTAGCGAGATGGCGGTAAGTCGAGGGCAGTTGTATAAAAAAGTACTTGAGTTGACGGGAAAGACACCCATAGAATTCATCAGAGAAGTTCGAATCAAACGAGCAGCAGCTTTGCTGGAACGAAGCCAGCTCAACGTGGCTGAAGTAGCATATAATGTTGGTTTTAATAATCCAAAATACTTCACTAAGTATTTTAAGAAAGCTTATAAGGTCTTGCCATCCAAATATGCCTCTATGGCTTCTGACAAGCATACAAATAGCTGATAAAAGATGTGTTAAAGCTATTGATTTTGTGGTGTTTGTTGAGATAAATACATTTTGCACCTACTCTGGATTAAAATGATGCATGTTGCATGCCTTTTTAAGAGTTAAAATTGAGTAATTGTCAATAAGCTTTTTCATGATGAGCTGATTGTACATGTTTCGCTAAATATTTTGGGAATACTAGTCGGGCGGCATCTGCTGCCCGATTTACTTTATCAGCTATGTTAAGACCTTTACTCTTTGTCCTTACTATTAGTAGTGCTCTACTTTCTCTTGCTCAAAAAATTGAAGCAGAAGGAGGCTCTCTTACCGGCACCATCGTTGCCAACAGCCGAACCGGTTTTTCTGGAGATGGATATGTTACAGGGTTTGATGAAGATGGAGATGCCGTATCCGTTCAGGTAACGCTTGATAATGGTGGATTGTATGACCTGTGGATCGCATTTGCAGCCCCTAATGGAGAAAAAACCAATGATATTCATGTAAACGGAGACTATGTTGGGAGTCAAATTTTTCCAAGTTCACAAGCCTTTGATGAAGGGTATTTTGGTAAAGTATTTCTGAAAAAGGGTACAAATAGTCTGAAAGTCGTTAAAAACTGGGGCTATTTTGAAGTGGACTATTTTAGAATTTCGCCTACATCAGCTAATGAAATTCACAATTATCAGGATCAGTTGGTCACTTCAGGCTCTAGTTACGAAGCAGAAACACTTTACTTGTTTTTAAGAGACTATTATGGTCATCGTATTATTTCTGGTCAGCAAGCAGATGCAGGTGGTGAAAATGAGCTGGAATATATCCAGCAGCAAACAGGCAAGTTGCCGGCTATCAAAGGGTTTGATTTGATAGATTATTCCCCGACCCGTGTTGCGAATGGTACCACATCTCGTCAGACAGAGTTGGCAATAGACTGGTGGCAGCAAGATCGGGGTATAGTTTCTCTGATGTGGCACTGGAATGCACCAAAAGATTTATTAGATACTGATGATGCCCCGTGGTGGAGTGGATTTTACACTTATGCGACCACCTTTGATCCAACCATAGCGATGAATGATCCCAACTCTGAAGAATATGAACTGATACTAAGTGATATAGATGTAATTGCTGAAGAGCTTAAGGAACTTCAGGAAGCTAAAGTGCCGGTTTTATGGCGTCCGCTCCATGAAGCAGAGGGAGGTTGGTTTTGGTGGGGCAGCCAGGGGCCTGAAGTGTGTGTGTGGCTTTGGAAGGTTATGTATGATCGTCTGACGAACCATCATGGGCTGGATAATATGATCTGGGTTTGGACAGGAACAGATTCTGCTGACGCCTTGGAGTGGTATCCCGGAGATGATTATGTGGATATTGTGGGCGCAGATATCTATTTAGAAAATGGAAATTATGCCACCAGCTTCAGCATGTTTGATAACATGGCTGGAATTCATGAAGGGCAGAAAATTATCACACTATCCGAGACAGGAACTATTCCAGATGCATCAGACATGGATGACCAAAAAGCCAGATGGAGTTGGTTTGTAGTTTGGAGTGGTGATTTTATCATGGATGGAGTGAAAAATGATGTAGATCATTTAATTACTACTTATCAGCATGAGTATGTGATTACGCTGGATGAACTTCCGGACTTTTATAATTATGTGAGCCCTGATTTTGCAGATGAAGGAGTTCTTTCTTCTTTTCCTGGTATACTGGAAGCTCGTGTTTATCCCAACCCAACGAGTGATTATTTATACCTTGAGTCCAATTTTGACGTCCAGCAAATAAAGGTTTATGATTTACAAGGTTCTGAGATGCGGATTACTTCAGTATCTGATGGACGTAGACAATTAATAGACATGAGGTCTTTGAACAGCGGTGTGTACCTGGTACGTGTTTGGACCGCACAAGGCCCCAAAGGATTAAAAGTAGTAGTCAGGTAGTTTTCGGTATAAAACATTACCGAATAGATCATTTGTTAATTATAGGGTTACAGATTGTCCAGTAGGACAATGGTTAAGGGTTTGAGGGATTACATTGGTGATTGAATTTCTAACAACCTCAAAAAAATGATGAATAAGCCCCTTCAGTTACTCTTGATGGCATGGGCCCTGGGATGTGCCATTTCCGTATCGGCTCAATCGTATCTTGATGAGTCATTAACCAATGAAGAAAGAGCTAGAGACCTGGTAAGTCAATTGACGCTGGAAGAAAAAGTACAGCAGATGGTCATGAATGCACCAGCTGTAGATCGCTTGAACATTCCGCCTTATGACTGGTGGAACGAAGCTTTGCACGGAGTAGGACGAGCAGGTATTGCAACGGTTTTTCCACAGGCAGTTGGTTTGGGAGCTACATTTGATGAAGATTTAGCTTATCGGGTCTCTTCGGCTATAGCTGATGAAGCTAGAGCAATGTATAATGCCGCCTCTAAAAATGATAATTATCTTCGTTACAGCGGGCTCACTTTTTGGACTCCAAATGTCAATATCTTTAGAGATCCACGTTGGGGAAGGGGACAAGAAACATATGGTGAAGATCCTTTTCTGACTTCTAGATTAGGTGTGGCGTTTGTGAAAGGCTTGCAAGGCGACCATCCTAAGTACCTAAAAACAGCTGCTTGTGGTAAGCATTTTGCTGTGCATAGCGGTCCTGAACGATTGCGTCATGAGTTTGATGCGATTGCTTCACCCAAGGATATGTTTGAAACGTATCTTCCCGCATTCAAAGCATTGGTTGATGCAGACGTAGAGTCTATTATGTGTGCCTATAACCGTACCAATGGAGAGGCTTGTTGTGCACACCAAACGCTCCTAGGTGATTTACTCAGAGAACAGTGGGGCTTTGATGGACATATTTTAAGCGATTGTTGGGCAATAGTAGACTTTTTCGCTGAGAATGGACATGGATTAGCGGGTGGCCCAGCTGAAGCATCTGCTATGGCAGTTAAATCTGGAGTAAGCCTCAATTGTGGTGATTCTTATCCAGCACTTGTAGAGGCTGTTGAAAAGGGCTTAATCACTGAACAAGAAATTGATGAAGCCCTGGTGAAGTTGCTAGTAACCAGATTTAAACTTGGCATGTTTGATAGTGATGACTCTAATCCATATAACAAGATTGGTCAGGAAGTGGTAAATAGTCCTGAAAACCGGGCTTTGGCTAAGGAAGCTGCGCTTAAATCAATAGTCTTACTTAAGAATAATGGTGTTCTACCCATGCGAAACGACTTCAAACGTTATTTTGTGACTGGGCCAAATGCAGCAACGATTAATCCATTAATTGGAAACTACTTCGGTGTGAATCCAAATATGGTTACATTTTTAGAGGGTATTGCCGGCGCTATTTCTCCCGCGAGTCAGGTGCAATACAATACAGGGACTTTTCTGGAAACTGCCAACAACAACCCAATTGACTGGGCATCACCGGTTGCAGCAACTTCCGAAGCTACCTTCATGGTAATGGGACTTACCGGAGATATTGAAGGAGAAGAAGGAGCCGCTATTGCTTCTGAACATTATGGTGATCGGTTAGATTACAACATTCCCCAAAATCAGATTGATTACCTCAGAAAATTGAAAAATGGTAATGACAATGCTGTAATAGCAATAGTTACTGGTGGTAGTCCCATGAATCTGGCGGAAGTGCATGAGATTGCTGACGCTGTTTTACTGGTTTGGTATCCAGGAGAAGAAGGAGGCAATGCGGTTGCTGATATTGTTTTTGGTGAAGCTTCACCAAGTGGTAGATTACCTATTACGTTCCCTAAATCTCTTGATCAGCTCCCTGCTTATGAAGATTATTCTATGGTTGGTAGGACCTACAAGTACATGAGTCAGGAGCCATTATATCCTTTCGGTTTTGGATTGAGTTATTCAAAAATTGAATATGGCAATCTTTCAGTTTCGGCTAATAAAATCAAAGAAGGAGAGGAGGTAGAAGTAACTGTGAAAGTGACCAACACAGGCGAAACTGAAACTGAAGAAGTTGTGCAGATGTACCTCACGGATGATGAAGCTTCTGTGAGAGTTCCTTTTTATGATTTAAAAGGTGTAAAACGAGTGAATTTAGAAGCTGGTGAATCCACTCTTGTAAAATTTGTGATAACATCGGATATGCTGAAGTTAATTGATGAAGAAGGAGTGGCAAGACTAGAAAAGGGAAGTTTTACGGTGTCTATTGGAGGTTCTCTCCCCACACAAAGAAGCCTTGACTTGGGAGCATCTTCGTTCGTTACAACTAAACTACAATTGAAATGAAACACGTTAAGTTGTTCTGGATATGTTTCTCGTTTGTCTTTTTTATCAATGCAAAAGGACAATCACCCATTGCTGAAGGAAAGACTAAGTTTTTGGGCGGAATTCACAGTACCTCGCAGATTGAGGATTTTGAGAAATATTGGAATCAGGTCACTCCTGAAAACGCAGGCAAATGGGGAAGTGTGGAAAGCACAAAAGACGTTTATAACTGGACTCAGCTCGATCAGGCTTATGAGTTCGCTCACAACAACAATTTTCCATTTCGATACCATGTGCTTCTGTGGGGAAATCAACAGCCTAGCTGGATAGAAGGACTTTCTGCAGAAGAGCAGTTGGAGGAGATTATAGAGTGGATGGATACTGTTGCAGCGAGATATCCTGACATTGATTACCTGGAGGTAATCAATGAACCACTAAATGATCCACCCTATGGAACAGGGAATGGTAATTACTTAAATGCTCTGGGAGGTACTGGTGTAACAGGATTTGATTGGATGATTACAGGATTTAGAATGGCTAGAGAACGTTTTCCCAATGCCAAACTCATGGTCAATGAATACAATATTCTGAACAGTCCTGGAAGAGCTACAACGTACATAAATGCGATCTCTGAGCTGCAACAAGAAGGTTTGATAGATATAATTGGTGTGCAGGCACATGCATTCACGACAACAGCTGATAATGAAGTGATGAAATCTGTGTTAGATATGTTGGAGGATACCGGATTGCCAGTTATGGTAACGGAGCTGGATATAGATGGGCCTTCTGACTCGAAACAGTTAGAAGATTATCAACGAATTTTTCCCTTGCTATGGGAACATCAAGCTGTAATGGGAATCACACTTTGGGGGTTTCGGCCCGGACTATGGCGAAATGCAGAACAAGCCTATTTGATTGACACAGATGGAACAGAACGTAGTGCTCTGAAATGGCTTAGAGAATATGTGGAAACCACAGATTTGACTTTAGGGCCACTCGCTGACTTTAAGACTTCATCCATTTTAATATATCCGAATCCTGTTTCAGATTACTTATTCATTAATGAAAGCTGGAATATTAAGAAGGCTCGTATTATTGACTTAACAGGAAATGAAGTGTGGGCGAACGAACAGATTATGACAGAAAAGGTCTATTTGGGCGATTTGCCAAAGGGGTATTACATTTTTACAGCAGTCCATAAAGATGGATCTCTCGTTACTTCAAAACTTAAAATCCAATAGTATGTCCTTTATGAAATATATGTTGCTTTCACTCATAATCCTGTGGGTTTCAGCATGTAGCTCTCCTAAAAATCAAGAGAAATCTACTGTGGTTGAGTCATCAACTAAGGGACTGAAAGATTATTATGCACAGTATTTTCCTGTAGGAGTAGCTGTATACCCAGAAGCATTAAAAGGTGGTCCCGAAGCAGAATTGATTAAAAGACATTTTGTGAGCATGACACCAGAGAATGTGATGAAAATGGGGCCGATTCACCCTAAAGAGGACGAATATAACTGGTCCTCAGCAGATGATATTGTGGAATTCGCAAAGGAAAACGAGTTGAAAATGCGAGGGCATGCACTTTGCTGGCATAATCAAGTTCCTGACTGGATCTTTACAAATGATGAAAACCAATATGTTTCAAAAGAAATGCTGTTAGAGCGTCTTAAGAATCATATAATGACTGTGGTTTCTCGATACAAAGGATCTGTTTACGCTTGGGATGTAGTGAATGAAGCTATTTCTGATAGTAAAGATGAATTTTATCGAAACACCAAATGGTATGAGATCTGTGGTGAAGAGTTTATTGCTAAAGCTTTTGAATATGCTCATCAAGCTGATCCCAATGCGGATCTGTTCTACAATGATTATGAAGTAATTAATCCGGTTAAGCGGGAAAAAATCTATCAACTGGTGAAAAAACTCAAAGACTCAGGTGTCCCCATTACTGGTATAGGAATACAAGGGCATTGGTCTATTTATGAACCTACAGAGGAAACATTGCGCGAGACTATAGAGAAATTTACATCTCTGGGCTTGAAAGTGCAGATTACGGAACTGGATGTCTCCGTTTATCCAAAAGAGCATACACTACGTGAGAAGCTTGAATCTGATTCAGATCAGTTTACAGAGGAGCAAAAGGAGCTTCAAATCAAGCAATATGAGATGATTTTTAAGGTGTTTCGAGAATATAAGCAGGATCTGAATGCCGTTACTTTTTGGAATATATCTGATAAGTACAGTTGGTTGGATCATTTTCCTGTTCCTGATAGAAAAGATTATCCGCTACTGTTTGATCAGAACCATCAACCTAAAGAAGCCTATTATCATGTAATAGACTTTTAAATGGAGAGAAGGGCAGTTGCCCTTTTACTAAGGCAGAGGCTACGCATCATGTGTAGCCTTTTTTTTGTATTAAGGAGAACGATTTGGCACTGTTCATAACTTCGTTTCAGTACTATTTGTTTTTTGAAGGGGCATCAGATGTGTTTGTTCGAGGTTGATGTTAAAAGTTTTGCTGTGTAAATGGATACATGGCATTGAATGATTTAATGAAAACAATCGATTGTTGAAAATTTCGCAATTGGAGTGGCTTTATGGTAGGTTGGTGAGAGATGGTGTGTGTTGCTGACTTGATAAAGTACAATAGTTAAGGGCTATTTTGGTTTTTAAGGCCTATTTAGTGCTTTAAAAGTAATATTTGACATTTTGATACCTATTTGAGCTCAAATGATGTATATGTAGTGTAGATCATCTGGGTAATATTGATATGGTTTTCAATACGAGAACTGAAGAAATATTTATCCTAAACAAAATGATGATCTATGAGAAGTAATTCTACACATGAGGGCTATCGACCGCAAAAGCGGCTGATGTCTTCAATGTTTGCCTTCTTGTTTGTGCTCATGGGGCTAACCGCCATGGCACAGAACAAAACGGTTACAGGAGTCATCACCTCAGCCGAAGATAAAAGTACGCTGCCGGGTGTGACCATATTAGAAAAGGGAACAGGAAATGGAACAATCACTGATATCGACGGTAATTACAAAATTACTGTGAATGGTTCTGGTGCCACATTGGTTGTATCATTTGTTGGTTTTAAAACACAGGAAATCACAGTTGGCAATCAGTCTGCCATCAATATTAGTTTGGAAACAGATGTTTCTACTTTAGAAGAAGTAGTTGTCGTTGGTTATGGTACACAGAGAAAAAGTGACCTAACAGGATCGATTGCTTCTCTCGATGGAGAGGCATTGATGCAATCTATCAATACTAGTGTGGATCAGGGTTTGCAAGGCCGTGTGGCTGGACTTCAGGTTACCCAAAATTCTGGACAACCAGGTGGAGCCACCTCCATTCGTATTCGAGGAACTACGTCTGTTACACAAAGTAGTGAACCACTTTATGTAATTGATGGTATTCAGATTGGTGGTTCTGCGCAGGGCATCACAGGTTTCGATTGGCAAGGTGGTACAGGTGGTCAGCAGGCTGCTGCAAGTAACCCTATGGCTTCTATCAACCCAAATGATATTGAGAGTATTGAAGTCTTAAAAGATGCTTCAGCAACGGCGATCTATGGATCACGTGCTGCGAATGGTGTAATTATTATTACAACCAAGCGTGGTAAAACCGGAGATTCTAAAGTGTCTTACAATGGTTTTTATGCGGTGCAAAGTGTTTACAAAACTGTAGACATGATGAACCTAAGACAATACGCAGAGTACAATAATGAAGTAGCTGAAGAAGTTTCAACCATAAATTCGAATCCAAATTTCGCGGATCCAAGTTTGCTTGGAGAAGGAACCGACTGGCAAGCTGCTATTTTCAGATTGGCTCCTATGCAAAGTCATTCAGTGACTTTCACAGGAGGCCAGGAGAAACTTCAGTATTTACTATCTGCAGGTTTCTTTCAGCAAGATGGTATCGTCATAGGTTCGGATTTTGATCGTGTGAACGTTCGTTTGAATATTGACAATCAGGTGCGCGACTGGTTAAAAGTGGGTACAAGTATGTCACTTTCACGAAAAGATGAGCGAATCATCAATTCTGATGGTGGGGATGGTGTAATTGCACAGGCTGCATCGATGCCACCACACATTCCGGTAAGAAATTTTGATGGAACATTTGCAGGTCCTGAGCAGCAAAACCCATCAGCGCAGGTAGGTAACAACCCTGTTGCTATGGCGATGGTGCGTAACAATACCAATTTGTCAAACCGTGTAATGAATAACCTCTATGCAGAGGCTAAAATCATTAGTGGGTTGAAATTAAGAACAGAGTTAGCGATTGATTACAACAACGGAACTAATAAGGCATTCTTGCCAACTTTTAAATGGGGAACATTTGAAAATCAAATTAGTCAGTTTGCTCAGCGAAATTCAGAATCCTTCTTCTGGTTGTCTAAAACATTTGCTACTTACAATATGAAAATCAGTGATCACGACTTTTCAGTGATGCTGGGTAATGAAGCGCAAAAGAGTAACTACGAAGGGTTTACGGCATACAAAATCAACTTGCCGAATGACATCCAAACTATGAATCAAGGTGATATTTCTAATATTGCTAACACAGGTTACAAAGGATGGAACTCCCTGCTTTCACAATTTGCGAGAGGTACCTATTCATTTGCTGATCGATATTTAGTAACCGCTACTATACGTCGTGATGGATCTTCTCGATTTGGTTCAGAGTATTTATGGGGATGGTTCCCATCTGCATCTTTCGGTTGGAGAATATCCAATGAAGCTTTCATGCCTCAAACCAACATTATTGACAACTTGAAGTTGCGTGCAGGTTGGGGAAGAGTGGGTAACGAAGCTATTGGAAATTATGCCTTTGGTTCAGCCTTGAACGCTCTTAATACAGAGTTTGGTCCTGCAGTAAGAAATCAGCGTTATTCCAACCCGTTTGTGAAATGGGAATCATCAGAGACGATCAACGTAGGTTTAGATATCGGATTGTTTGCAGGGAGACTTGACCTGACTGCTGATGTTTACAGAAAATATACATCTGATCTATTGTTGCAACAGCAATTACCAGGAACATTCGGTAACAGAATTGGAGGTCCATATGCCAACGTTGGTAGCCTTCAAAACCAGGGAATTGAGTTGTCTTTGAACTCTGTGAATATTGATAAGGGCATGGTCAAATGGTCGTCCAATGCCAACATTACCATCAACAGAAACAGTGTGAAGGATGTAAATGATTTGCCATTTTATGAGGCAGTTTACTGGTACACAGGGTTTGATCAGGCAACGAATACAGTCGGAGGTGGCCAGCCTATTGGACAATTCTATGGTTATGTGATGGAAGGAATTTTTACCTCTAAGGAAGAAATCGAAAATCACGCAGTACAAATAGACAATGGTGAAGGTCAAAACCTGATAGATAGAACAGTCGGTTTATGGCTTGGTGATGTGAAGTGGAAAGATGTGAATGGAGATGGAAGAATCACTCCAGATGATCGTACGTTTATCGGTGATCCCAATCCTGATTTTATTTTCGGTTTCTCTAATACCGTTACCGTTGGTCAGTTCACTTTAGATGCATTTTTTGTTGGATCAGTGGGTGGAGACATTCTTAACTATACCCGAGCAAGAGGTGAGGCCATGACTGGTAACTTTGCTAATCAATCTGTGACTGTAATTGATCGTGCCAGAACTCAACTGAAAGAGGGTGGTACGGATATGAACAACATCGATGACGTAGAGCTAATCAACCCTGATACCAATATTCCAAGGTTTGATAACGGTGGAGAGAACCAAAACCATGTCATGTCAAGCAGATGGATAGAAGATGGTTCATATGTACGTCTTCAGAACTTGAAGTTGACTTATAACCTTCCTCAACGATGGGCATCGGTAGTGAAAATGTCTAGAGTGCAAGTGTATGGTAACGTGCAAAATGTAGTCACTTTCACTAAATACACTGGATTGGATCCGGTTATTGGTGCGTTCAATCAAAATTCCATGAGACAAAACTGGGATTTGGGTCGCTATCCAGCGCCAAGGATATTCACTCTAGGTGTTAATGTCGACTTCTAATCACAAAATATTAAAGAAATGAAGAATTATATATACAACATTTTCTTGAGCTTGTTCTTATTAGTAACAAGTGCTTGTGGCGAAGAATTCTTAGAATATGTGCCACAGGATGCGTCTACAGTGGCGGGTTGGTATAGAGATGAAGGAGAGATAAGACAGGCTACGGCTTCTCTATATCACGATCCTTGGTTTGGTTTTCAAGATCAGTTTGGCTGGTTAGCTGGAGATTTGCTAGCGGGTGATATGCATCACAACTGGGACCAGGAAGGACAATTCTTTTACAAATCTTTCAATGAAAGCAACCCTTATATCAACGGAGGTTTTCAAGGGCTTTACAATGTGATCTCCTATGCCAATTTGATCATTGACGATATGCCGACTATTGCTAGTGGTAATGGTGTGAGTCAGGAAGTGATTGACGCAGCATTGGCTGAAGCCAGATTTTTTAGAGGAGCAGCATACTTTCTTTTGGTAGAATACTTTGAGGAGGTACCTATTATTGAACAACCTGCACCTAAAATAGCGGCAGGTGATTTGTTCCAGCCAAAAAATACAGCAGCAAGTATTTATGAGTTTGCAAGACGAGATTTAGCGTTTGCAGCTGAAAATTTACCTGCATCTGATGTAGCTGGACGTATCACAGAGTGGGCAGCAAAAGGGATGTTAGCTAAGTTGCATGTTACTCTTGGGCAAAGAGCTCATGGAGGTGCTTCTTTTGGATCTGTTGAAGATTTCCAAACGGCAGCCAATTATGCGGCTGATGTGATCAACAACAGTGGCTTAAGCCTTGCACCTGATTATGAAAATTTGTTCAAAATTTCTAATGAAGACGATCCTGAAATTCTTTGGGGCATCCAATTCATTAACCAGGGTTATGGTACTGGAAATAGCCGTCAGGCAAGATATGCACGTCACTCCAGAATAACTGGTGATGCCCAGGCATGGGGTGGTGGAAAAGGAATGACCGTCAACTATGTTCAAAACCTGGAAGCCAATGCTGAAGGTGCTACCGACTTGCGTAGAAGAGCTATCTACATGCAGAACAATGATTATTACAGCTACATTGGTGAAGGCTATTTGTATGAGAATGTATCTAGAGATGACGATGGTGTGCAATTGGAAGGAGCTACTCCAACTCTCAATAGTTTGAAAAAATACGTAGTTGGAGGAGTTGCTGATCATGGTTATGTTATTTCCAATCAAGATTCTCCACTAGACATGTATATGTTGAGGTTAGCAGATGTGTATTTGTTGTACGCTGAAGCAATGCTTGGATCGAGCAATAGTTTGAATGGTGGTCCAGGATACGAAGCTTATGTCGCAGTTCGGAATAGAGCAGATCTTGATGCTCCTGCTGACGGAAATATGACATATGCAGATTTATTCAATGAAAGAAGAGTAGAATTCGGTCTTGAAGGTCAGGCATGGATAGATGTGAGACGTAGATATTATAGAAATGCTGCGGATGCTCTTGCATACCTGAATAATCAAAACAGAACAGCCCGGTATTACCGAATAGATCCTAATGATGACATGGAGAATGACAATGATGGCTATGAGTTGGTACAAGGAGGCGGAGGAGTAGGAAGCAATCCGTCCAATGTCAATACTGACCCGAGAGTGACTTTCACTGAAGCAGATATGGTATTGCCATTACCTGCAGCGCAGGTAACCGTAAACCCGCTGCTTGCAGCTAGTGAACAAGCCGTGGAATATAGTTTCAATGATTAATTCAAACAACATGAAAAGAAATAATTGGATATATAAAGTACTTCCGGTTATGATGATAACCAGTACTTTCTTCTTTGCTTCATGTGAAGATGATGATGGAGTGCCTTTGGAAGAGCCAAATGGATCGCCTTCCATCAACTATATACGTGTGACTAATCCAGAACAAAGTGATTCGTTACTTGTAAGAGCAGAATTAGGAGCAGGCGTAGTGATTATGGGTGAAAACCTGGGAGGTACCAGAGAGGTTTGGTTTAATGATCGTCTTGCAAATGTCAACCCATCCTGGGTTACCAACGAGACCATTATTGTTTCTGTACCAAGTGTGGCGCCATTAAATATCACGGATGAATTGTATTTGGTAGATGATAACCTGGATACGTTGATTTATCCTTTCGAAGTGACTATTCCGGCTCCTGTAGTGCTAAGTGCCAAAAATGAATGGCCACAAGCGGGAGAAAGCTTGATTATCAATGGAGACTATTTCTTTGATGTGACACCAATTACCGTGTCATTCTCAGGAGGAGTAGAGAGTGTAGCTACTTTGCTCAATCAGAACCAACTGGAAGTGCCAGTACCAGAAGGAGCACAAGAAGGGCCGGTTACAGTTTCCACCAATTTTGGTTCTGTTACATCTACATTCCATGTTTGGGATTCTAGAAATGTGGTCTTGAATTTTGATGATTTAGTTGCAAACGGCTGGAGAATCGGAATGACAGACAATAGCGATGGGCCAATTGATGGGAATTATTTAGTAGTAGGAGGCGAGATTGGCGCCAATGAAAGAGATGAAGGGCCAGGAGCACCTTCTGAATCAAGTAAGGTAATGGAATACTGGGGTGGTAGTGATCCTAACAGAACAGAAAACTTCTACCCATTGTATCCTAACTCTTACCAGGAATATGTGATGAAATTTGAAGTAAAGGTCAATACCTGGTATGGTGGTCATTTGAATTTCTGTTTGGCTCCACCGGATCATACCGGAAGCAACCAGGAAATCTGGTCTAATAGTATCAATGCCAGGGCAATCTGGGCACCGTGGGAAGAGACAGGTGAAGAGTTCTCCACAGATGGTGAATGGATTACTATGGTAGTACCAATGACAGAATTCCAATATTTCATAGAGGCACCAGATGCAATTGTATATACCGGCAATCAGAAGTTTATTGAGTCTGCTGCGGGATCGCTAAGTACATGGATCATTGGTTCACCAGAGAATACTGGAAACTATGTGGAAATGTACATTGACAACATTCGATTTGTTCAACCATAAACTAGCAGAAAAATGAAAAATACATTTAAATACATTTTTCAGTGGTCAGTATCATTAATGGTGGTGCTGGCGCTGGTTTTCACCACTGCTTGTGAGGAAGACGAAATCGGTACATCTGAGGTGCAATTGTTGAGTTTCGGACCTGCAGGAGTGAAGCATGGCGAGGAGATTACCTTCATAGGAAATAATCTAAATAAAGTATCCTCCATAGTTTTCAAGCCATCTGTAGAGATCAGTAGTGATGCTTTCACTGCTCAAAGTTCTTCGCAAATTAAATTGGCGGTGCCGGATGCAGCGGAGGCTGGATTAGTCGTATTGAAAACAACAGACGGTGATACGTTACAGACGAAAACCATTCTGAATTTCGAGGTACCTGTTGTGATTAGTTCGTTTACTGGAGAGGTAAAACCGGGCAATAACCTAACTATAACAGGAGATAAACTTAACTGGATTGAAACAGTTACTTTTCCATCTGATCTCACTGTAAATAAAGATGATTTTGTTAGTCAATCTTTGAAAGAGTTGGTAGTGACGGTTCCAATGGATGCACAATCAGGATTCATTACCTTCTCATCAGGTGGTACTGAGCCTTTAACATTTGGTACAGAAACACAATTAGCTGTATCGTTACCGGCAGTGACTAGTTTAAGTCCTGAGTCGATAAGACATACTGAAGATCTAACTATCAACGGTACCAACCTTGATTTGGTAACGGAAGTGGTATTGCCTGGAGAGGTAAGTATTACGCAGTTTAAAAGTCAATCAGAAACGCAAATTGTTTTAAGTGTCCCTGCTACAACTGTGAAAGGAACGGTAACTTTAAAGCAAGTATCACCTGTGGATGTGGTAACCAGTCAGGAGTTAACAATCATCTTACCGGTTGCTACTTCAGTAACACCTTCGCCAGCTGTTCCTGGACAGGACGTAATGGTGATTACAGGTACAGATTTGGATTTGGTTGCAGAAATAGTGCTACCGGGAGCGGGTTCTATTAGTACGTTTGCCTCTCAGAGTGCAACAGAAATCTCGTTCGCAATTCCTGAGTCTGCGACACAGGGTGCGCTAAACTATGTGACAATTCATGGATATGAGTCTGCGTTAGAAGGCGCATTGCTAAAACTACCACCAACAGGAGGTTTCCCTACTTTGGATTATTACATTTTCAATGATGGTTTCCAAAATGGTTGGGAAGCCTGGGGTGGCTGGGGCCATGTGAGTCAGGATTTTGCCAATAACGAAAATCCTGCCAGTGGAGAAATAGCCATCAAGGCCGTATTTAATGATGCATATGGAGCTATCCAGTTGCATAATACGAGTGCAGCCAATGTATTTAGCGGCTACAACTATTTGGTGTTCTACGTGTATGTGGAAGGAGAAGAGTCTGATGTCATCGCTCAGATTGATAACAATGGAGACTTCTATCCAGCTCATTTTGTAGGAGATAAATGGCATCAGATCGTAGTGCCATTGGCTGATCTGGAAGGTTCTGATAACGTCAGCGAGTTGCGTATTAAGAACAACAATGGTGATGCTGCAGACAATAATACAGTGGTATTTGTTGATGAGATTGGTTTGACAGTTGATGTTCCGCTAGGGTTGGTTCCTGATATTGTAACCTTCATATACAATGATGCTGTGTCGAGTCCGTTTGGACAAGGCGGAGGTTGGGGTGGTACCACTACTGATTTTGCGAATAGTGAAAATTCTAGAAGTGGTGAATCTGCCATAAAAGTAACCTACGTAGGTGGCTGGGGCGGCGCTGCACAATTTGGTGCATGGGGCAATACTCCATTGACTACCTCAGGTATGACCAATTTGGCATTTTCAGTTTACGGAGCAGACATTTCGGGAGAGGTTAGTCTCCAAGTCAACCTTATTCCAACTGAAGGAGGAACTTCCAGCTCTGCTCAAGTAACCCTTAAAGCAAATGAATGGACTGATTTTGAAATTCCATTATCTTCTTTAGGAAGTCCAGGTAGCATCTTTGAGCTGCAGTTTCAAGATACTGACTGGTCGGGTACTATTTTCATAGATCACATAGGACTAAAGTAGAACTATTTTCATATGACAGAATGTGTCGGCTGTAATGGCCGCACATTCTTTTTTCCACTTTCTTAGAATGAACAGATTCTTACATTTCTTGCAGATGCTTCTGATATCACTTGTGGTGTCACAGTGTGCCTTTACATCTAAATACGGTACCTCTGAATCTGAGATTAAAGTGAATCAGGTTGGTTTTCATCATCAAGGGCTGAAGGTGGCTATTATCTCATCTCCTCCAGAGGATACATTTCAGATACTGGATTCCGTAGGGCAAGTAGTGTACTCAGGAGAAGTACTTCCTTCTAAATTTTGGGACATGTCTGAGGAAGATGTTTCTATTCTGGATTTTTCCGATTTTATGTTGGAAGGTAGTTATTATTTAAAATGTGGTGAGGTGAAATCAGAGAAGTTTGTTCTAAAAGATAATCCTTACATTGATTTGATTAAGGCCTCAGTAAAAACCTATTATTTCAATAGAGCTACTACCGATTTGCCAGAAGAATTTGCAGGGATTTATAGCAGACCTTATGCTCATCCGGATACTGCCGTTATGATACACGCCTCGGCAGCTGGAGATTTCATTAATGCTGGAACATCTATTTCCACACCGTTTGGATGGTATGATGCAGGTGATTTTAATAAATATGTCGTGAATTCAGGCATAACCACTTATACCTTGCTAATGGCCTATGAACATAATCGGGAGCTCTTTGATATGCTGACATGGAACATCCCGGAGAGCACCAATAAGCAAGCAGATTTACTAGATGAGATTTTGTGGAATATACGCTGGATGGAAACAATGCAAGACCAAAAAGATGGTGGTGTTTTCCATAAAACCACAACCGCTAATTTTGAAGCATTTAAGGAGGCCTCAGAGGCGACTTCTACCAGGTTTGTAGTGAAGAAAGGTACCGCGGCTACACTGGATTTTGCTGGAGTAATGGCCAGGGCTAGTCTGGTTTTGAGACAGACAGACCCTAACTATTCCGATCAGTTGTTGGTAAAGGCAAAGGCTGCCTGGAAGTGGGCGTTGGAACATCCTGAGGTTGCTTTCAAAAATCCAATAAGTACCGATCCAGCCTATCCTTCCATTCAAACAGGTGAGTATGGTGATGATCATTTTCAAGATGAGTTTTTTTGGGCGGGCGTGGAGCTGTATTTGGCTACTTCTGATCCTAAATATCTTGAGCATGTTCCTATTCAGGATGTTCATCATTTTGGCGTACCAAACTGGGCGTCTGTAGAGTCTTTGGGTTTGATATCACTGGCAACCAATGATATCAACTATGCTTTGAAAAAAAGAGCTTCAGATCAATTGATGGTGCTTTCTGAGCGGTTAATTAGTCAATGGAGAGAATCTCCATATCGAGTGACAATCAATAAATTCGTGTGGGGTAGCAATGCCGAGGTGATGAATCAAAGCATGATACTTTTAAACGCCTATAAAGTATTGGGCAATTTGGAATATTTCGAAGCTGCAGTTTCTGGATTAGATTACGTTCTAGGTCGTAATGCAACAGGTTACTGTTTTGTTACTGGTTTTGGAGGTTTATCCCCGTTGAAGATACATCATAGACAATCTGCTGCCGATGATATTGAGGCTCCAATACCTGGATTTCTGGTAGGTGGTCCTAATCCACGAAATATTTATCAGGATTGTGGAGCTACTGCTTATCCAAGTTCAGTTCCTGCGAAATGTTATATCGATGAAGAGTGTAGTTATTCTACAAATGAAGTAGCTATCAACTGGAATGCCCCTTTAGTTTACGTAAGTAGTAGTATTCATTCGATCTATTCAGAACGATTTAAAATGAACTAGGGTCAATTCTGGTCTACTCTAGTAATGAGCTCGTCCACTTCCTTGATAAGATGATCGAGTACTTCGGTGTTTTTTGGGTCACTTAGGCTCTTCAAGCTGAAAAGGCTATCCATTTCTTTCAGTAAATGTAGTTCAGTTGACTTTGTGGAATCATCAGCCTGGTGCAATAGCAATGCATTTTTAATGTGAACCTGAGCATATTTGAGCGCCGCTTTGGCCTCTGCTGTCTGGTTAGATTTGCTATATTTTTCAGCTACTTCTAGTTCGGCATGGGCGAGATTGCCTAAGGCATATTCAAATGCGGTAAGTAATTCCTCTGATGGAATGGAGTCTCTTAAAATTCTTCGATGAACTTTCTCAAGCTTGGAGATCGTTTGTTCCAGTCTCTCAAAACTTTCGTCATCCACATCATTTTCCAATCCCCAAATAGATTGGATAGCTTGTTCTATACTGTAGACACTTTTGTCATGTCGCTTCATTTCCTCATAGTCTTTTGCTTCCAAAAGAAAATCATCAGGTTTAGCAGCAGAACTATGTATGGTAGGGTGCTTTTTCATCGTTTTTTCTTCTCTATTCCAGAAATAAAGAATTCCATAAAACGCAAATACTACAATTAGGCCGATGAGAACGTTCTTTTTCATACGAGGGCAATTTACGCGAAAAATGGGGTTTAGGTTGGTGGTTCTTCTATAAATCCAAAATGATTTTCTTTAACCCTTAATTAGTTGTTTTGTAAGGTGTTACGAGTTGAGAATATTGTAGGAAATTGAAACAGGTTGTGCCAATGTGAAACACTTGCTTTGTCTTGTTTGATTTGTAAGTGGTTATTATTCAGTAATTTAGGGTTATGGCATTGTGTTGGAAATAGTGAGTGGGTCTGTCATAAAACCATATCGCTATGTTATACCAATACCTATTCGCTTCCTGGAGAAACCTTATCAAACATCGACTACATTCGTTTCTTAACGTAATCGGTTTAGCTGTCGGTTTAGGAGCGTGCTTAACGATCGCCGCTTATGTACACTATGAGCTTTCTTACGATTTACATCACCCGGATGTTGGTAATACCTATCGGATTGCTCTGAATAGAATCTACCCAAATCAAGAAAAGAATTGGGCTGCTATAGCTCCCATTGTGCCCCCAACTGTAACTGATGATCTGCCTGAAGTAGAAAGTTATACTAGAATAATGCCTGACATGCTCATGATTGCTCCGGAGGGAGAGAAATTGGAAGAGCAATCAGTAACGATGGTAGATTCAGGATTTTTTGACTTATTTCATGCGCCAATAGTGAAGGGTGAGATTTCCAGTGAATTTTTCAGAAGAAAAGATGGAATGATTTTAACAAAGTCTGTGGCTGAAAAATACTTTCAAGATGAAAACCCAATTGGTCAGGTATTCAATTTTATGTTGGCTGACACGAGACAACCCATGGTTGTTACAGCCGTCATTGAGGATCCTTTGCCCAACTCACATTTCAGCTATGAGATACTATGTAGCGTAGAAGGTATTCATCCTCCTGAATGGATCATGAAATCCTGGGGAACCTGGGCAATGTACGGATACATCAAGGTACACGAAGGGACAAATCCATTAGAGCTAGCTGAGAAGATCAATAAGATATCTGAGGCACATCAAGGAGAGGGGGATTCTGGGTACCAAGCCTGGCTAGATGCTGGGAACTATTACCGTTACTTTCTACAACCGATTACCGATATCCATTTAACCTCCAATTTACGAGGTGAGTTTGAAGCCAATTCAAGTGAGTTTTTCGTTTATTTCTTCGCAATTGTAGGAGTGTTTATTCTTTTAATGGCGGTAGTGAATTTTATCAATCTAGCCACAGCGAGAGCCTCTCATCGGACATTGGAAATTGGAATTCGAAAAACTGTAGGAGCTAGTCGTGGTGATTTGATGATCCAGTTTCTCATTGAGTCAACAGTAATTAGTTTCATTGCGCTTCTGATTGCATTACCCTTGACCCAGCTGTTTATTCCATATTTCAACCAGGTGATTGGTAAGTCGATTTCTTTGGAGTTTTTTACTGATCCAGTGGCCGCTTTAGTTTTGATAACCTCACCAGTGCTACTGGGATTTTTGGCGGGTATTTATCCTGCTCTTTATTTATCAAATTTTGGACCTTCATCAATCTTTCAGAAGCTGATGGTACGTCATGGAAAACAGCGTATTCGTCATGTACTAGTTATTGGTCAATTGTGTATTGCTGTCATACTCATTGCAGGAACTACCACTGTCTATCGTCAGATGCATTACATCACTACCAAGCCACTAGGTTTTGACAAAGATCAACTGATTAGTATTGGGATGCTTCCGTTCAGTGATGATCGAATAGATGTATTCCGTACAAAGGCAATGGAAATTTCAGGTGTAAGTGAAGTTGCTGTAACTAGTTTTCCTGTTGATGGAATTCGTACAGGTATGGCGGTTAGAAATGTAGATGAAGCTGAAAATTGGGTCAATATGAATTGTCTGAGTACCGATGAGTACTTCATACCTACGATGGGTCTGGAGCTGATAGCAGGTAGAAATTTACGGTCATCTGAGATTGAACGCTCACAAGAACCATCCACTCAAGTGATCTTAAATAGAACTGGGGTCAAGTATCTGGGGTGGACTCCTGAAGAAGCAATTGGTAAGGTGCTTATGGATGGAGATAACTCATTGAACATCATTGGCGTGGTGGAAGATTTTAATTTGGAGTCACTTCATCAACCAGTCGGACCATTTATTATTGAAAGTAAAAACTATCCAGATAAAGTTAGGTCTCTTGCTATTCGATTGAACCCACGTGACATGCAGGAATCTATTGCCGCTCTAGGTGAAGTTTGGGCGATGTTTGCGCCAGATCAATTGTTTTCTTTTAACTATCTGGATGAGTCCATGGCTCAATACTATGAAGCGGAAAAACTCACAGGTAAGCTATTTATCCTTTTCTCCATGCTAGCCATTTTTATTTGTTGTCTTGGGCTGTTCGGTTTAATGGGATTCGTGGTGGAACGACGTGCTAAAGAAGTTGGTATCCGTAAAGTAATGGGGGCCAATATTAGTCAAATCATGATCTTACTATCTAAGGACTATATCAAACTAGTAGTAATATCTTCGGCCATCGCTATTCCATTAGCATGGTGGGGTTTAGGGAAGTGGCTGGATAATTTTGCTTTCAGAATCGATAATTCAGTTTTCGTTTTGATACTTGCAGGAGTTGCAGTGATGATCATTTCATGGATTACGGTAACTTTTTATGCCTATAAATCAGCGGTTTCTAATCCTGTTAATTCGCTGCGGAGTGAGTGATCTAGTCTTCAATTAACGGAATTGTTATTGTAAGTTTTCGAATGAGTTATGCATAAGAATCAATGGATTATCCATTGATTTTTTTATGTATTCAAAATAAGCGTTTATATTACGTTTATATTTAACTTTTCAAAATGGAGTAAGGTTTGGCTTGAGCTATAGGCTAATTGATAAAATAAGGGGATTTGAATTTCCTTATTGTTAAAAGTCATGAACATGAGGAAAAACATCATTTATACAACACTAATCATCCCAGTTATGCTTTTTTCGTGTTCAACTACGAAAGATGAGACTGTTGTTGGAAAGCCGAATATCATAGTCTTTTATGTGGATGATCTGGGTTATGGAGATGTAGGGAGTTATGGAGCTACTGCCGTCAAAACGCCTAATGTGGATCGACTGGCAGCTGGAGGAGTTCGATTTACCGACGGTCACTGTACTGCAGCGACTTGTACTCCTTCTCGTTATTCATTACTAACTGGGAATTATGCGTTTAGAAATAATGCGGCTATCCTTCCTGGAGACGCTCCATTGTTGATAGATACGGCAATTCAGACTTTGCCGAAAATGCTCAAGTCTGTTGGTTATCGAACTGCAGTAGTGGGCAAATGGCACCTGGGTCTAGGGTATGGTCAGATCAACTGGAATCAACAAATTTCTCCCGGAGCTAATGAGATTGGCTTTGACTACAGCTTTTTGATTCCTGCAACAGGTGATCGGGTGCCTACTGTCTTCGTTGAGGATGGATTGGTGATGGGTCTTGATCCCAATGATCCTATTACGGTTAGTTACAAAGAGAACATAGACCCTAACCCAATCGGATTGGAGATTCCTGATAGTTTGAAGCAGCTTGCAGATACCCAGCATAGCCAGACGGTGGTGAATGGCATTAGCCGCATTGGTTACATGGCTGGTGGCTACGCTGCTCGTTGGGTGGATGAAGAATTTCCATATGTGCTCAATCGTCAAGCGAAAGAATTTATCACTAAAGATCCTAATAAGCCTTTTTTCTTATACTATTCATTTCATGACATCCACGTGCCGAGAGTGCCTAATGAAAAATTTCAAGGCATTACCGCCATGGGGCCTCGTGGAGATGCGATTGCCCAAATGGACTGGGCTGTTGGCGATATTTTAGATGAATTGGAAACGAAAGGTTTGTTAGAAAACACCCTCGTCATTTTCTCTAGTGACAATGGGCCAGTGTTGGACGATGGCTACTCCGATGGTGCTGTAGAAAATGTAGGATCTCACGATCCAAGTGGCGGTTACAAAGGAGGTAAGTACTCCGCTTATGAAGCAGGTACACGTGTTCCCACGATTGTTTATTGGAAAGGAAAAGTACTGGCTTTGGAATCGGATGCGCTCATCTCCCAGATTGACTTATTGGGTTCGTTGGCAGCTTTGACGGGTGCAACAGTGAGTGATGAGGTGATTGATAGTGAAAACTATCTGGATGTATGGCTGGGCAAGGATCTGGTAGGAAGAAAAGAGATGCTGGAGGAGTCTTTTACGCTGGCGCTTCGCTCAGAAAATTGGAAATACATCAAGCCTTTTGATGGCAATACACCAGACTGGCTAGCCAATAAAGATATCGCTGTTGGTTTGACAGATGAACCGCAGTTATATAATCTGGATGAAGATCAGGAAGAGAGTGAAAATCTCGCAGCTACTTATCCAGAAAAGGTGAAGGAATTAGATCAAAAATTAACACAAGTATTGAATAAAAAGTAACATGAAGAAACTGTTGATCATTGTAGTACTCCTCGTAGTAGGAACTAGAATTTTCGCGCAGGAGCGTGAGATTTTCCTGGCGGACCCAACCATTTATGTTGAAAATGGTAAATATTATCTCGTAGGTACCAAGAATAGACCTCCATTGGGTTTTTCCATATTGGAGTCGAAGGATTTGAAGAACTGGACAGTACCTGGAGGATCTACGGATTCTTTGTTCATGATTCTCAACAAGGGTGATCATACGTTTGGTGACAAAGGCTTTTGGGCACCTCAAATCTTCAAAGAAGGATCTACTTATTACTTGACACATACAGCCAATGAGCAAACTGTTTTAACTGAGTCACAATCACTAAAAGGACCATTCCGTCAGGAAAAAGTGGGTCCAATTGATGGTTCTGAAAAGAACATTGATTCGTTCATTTATCAGGATGAGGATGGACAGCACTACTTGTATCATGTGCGATTCAATAACGGCAATTACCTATGGGTAGCGAAGTTTGATATGGAAACAGGCACCATTGATCCATCTACTTTAAAGCAATGCTTTGGTCAGACAGAAGATTGGGAAGCTACTCCAAATTACGAGTCTGCACCAATCATGGAAGGACCAACTGTAATCAAGCTTAAGAGTAAGTATTACTTGTTCTACTCGGCCAATCATTTCATGAACATCGACTATGCAGTAGGTTATGCAACGGCAGATTCTCCAATGGGGCCCTGGACAAAATATGAAGGTAGCCCAATCATTCACCGATCAATAGTTGGCGAAAATGGATCGGGTCATGGAGACTTGTTTACCGGATTGGATGATCAGTTGTATTACGTGTATCATGTGCACAATAGCAAAGATCAGGTGTCACCTAGAAGAACGCGAATTGTGCCCGTAAACATGAAGTGGAACAAGAAAACAGGAGTGTATGACTTTAGCGTGAAAGCCAATAAAGTGATTGTTCCTGTTCAGGTAACTAAGTAAGTACAAGAATGAAGTGATTAATCTTAGTTTGGTGTTTTGCTTTTCTTAAGAAGTCCTTATGGCTGAACCTATCCCTCATATTGTTTTCATTTTAGGTATAGGACTATGAGCAGATAAGGATTATAGTAGCAAAACACCAAACATGAAATTAAGCTTTGTTTGCAAATGATTGAACTGTTTGTTCTTTTCTGGTACGTAGATGAGAAAATCGGGTTAGCTCTTGGATACAATTTCTGAGAGTTCTTCGGCACATCCCCACGCTACCGTGAATCCAGCGCCTCCATGTCCATAATTGTGAAAGACATTGGTGTAATGGGTGTCAAACTCAAACCTGACTGCACTTCTTCTTGGTCTCAATCCCACGATTTCCTCAATGATTACTGGAGTTTGTTGGTCAAAACCAAAAGTGTTAAATCGATCCAGGATCATCTGAGTATCAGAAGGGTTGATAGTGCTATTCCAATCATTTTCATAATCTGTTCCCCCAATGATGCAATCATCACTACGAACGATGCAATAGCTAAGTGATCCGCGCTTGGTAGAATTGACAATGGCAGGAACATTCAATTTTTCACATCTTAAAATCTGTCCACGCATAGGATGTAAATCATCATCCTGACACAAGGCTTTGGCACCTAATCCAGTGCAATTGATCACCAGTTCATTCAATTGAGCTAATTCCTGAAGGTTCTCGATCGCTTTCTCTTCAAATGATCCGCCGTTTTCTATGAAACGATGGAATAAGTATGGTAGGTATTTATGAGGTTCTGCAAGGGGGACTATTGCCTCATGAGCGAAATGAATGGCCTTTGGTAATTCCTCAGGTTTTAATTCTCTGACGGTCCCTGCTGGCAATTGGTTGATCCAACTATTGTCGCTCTCTGCTGTGTAGGCCGAAATAAATGGGATGAATGATACTCCACAATCATGATCTCTTTCCATCAAATAGCGCTGATAGGCTAACGAAGCCCATCTATGTGCTTTCTCAGCAGGGTGTACTTCAAAAGGAAACCAAATAGCCCCAACCTTAACTGATAACGTATTTAAATGTGGTTCCCTGGCAACGATTCGTACCTGAAACCCCTTCTCTTGCAAGCAAATGGCTGTTGTAAGACCAACAATTCCAGAACCTACCACAGTTACTTTATTCATAAATAAATCTATTATCAGTAAGATGCATTGACCAGGTTTTCCGTTTAAATGAAATAGACTAAATTAATTAGTGCAATCATTTGATCCTATTTTATGATTACTCCTAAGATACCAGATAATGAGGAGGCAAGGTTAAAGGCTTTGTATAGTTATTCCATTCTGGATACGATAACGGATCCGGATTTCGATAACATTGTCACCATCGCTTCGGAGATATGTGGCACGTCCATTTCATCTATCTCCCTGATAGATAAGGATCGACAGTGGTTTAAGGCGAAGAAAGGGATGGATAAATCCGAAACTTCTAGAAATAATGCCTTTTGTGCTCATGCCATCAATGATCCAGATCATATATTGGAAGTAGAAAATGCTGCGGAAGACCCAAGGTTTCATGACAATCCAAATGTGGTGAACGACCCGCACATCGCTTTTTATGCTGGTGTACCTTTAGTGGATCATGATGGATTTGCGTTGGGTACACTGTGTGTGATTGATCAAAAACCCAAACGACTTACTACTACTCAGAGAGAAACTTTGAAGGCTTTATCCCATCAGGTCATTAACCTGATGGAAATGCGGAGAAAGAGTGAGCAGATGGAACAATTGACATTTGAATTGCATCGTAAAATTCAGCATTTAGAAAAGTTTGCCTTAATCCTGGCTCATGATATTCGATCGCCATTGACAGCTATTTCGGGGTTGACCAATCATTTGTCAACAGGGTTTAATTATGAGCTTTCCGCTGAGATGAAAGAGATACTGGGAGTGGTTAGCAAATCTTCCAAAAACGTTGTGAACCTGGTGGATGGTATTTTGGAATACAGTAGAAACTCCAATAGACAGCTGGCTGATGAGGAATTCGAAGTGAAGGAATTTTTTGTTGAGTTGCGATTGTTGTTCCCTTCCCTTGCAAAAGAAAGCTTGAGCATCCAATCTGATCTGGAGAGGATTTGGGCTAATCCAATAGGGCTGAAGCAAATTTTGCTCAACCTGATAACCAACGCAATAAAGTACAACGATAAAGAGACCATATCGATTACTGTAAACGCTACCTCGGATGATAAATGCTACCACTTTAGCGTGTCTGACAATGGGATGGGAATTCCTGAACAACATCTGACCAAGATCTTTGATATCTTCACGAAGGTTCACAAGGAGGATCGTTTTGGTAATGTGGGCAGTGGAATTGGTCTTGCTACTGTAAAGAACCTGGTTACCGCGATGAAAGGTGAGATAGGTGTGAAATCAGAAGTAGGGGTAGGAACTACGTTTGAGTTTTCACTTCCGAAGAAGTAGGTGTCTTTAATAATTTCAAGTTGCAAACTTGAGACATAGTGAGTCCTTGTTGCAAACGAGGATTAGATGAGGTTCAGTTGTTAATTGTTCCTGAGGGAGGAAGAGTTAATGGATTGATAATTAGTGAACTAATAGTTAATTTAAAGCGTATTTATAATAAAACTATTTGATATTCACTTACTTTGCAGTGAAGTAACACTAACACACTTATCATGAGCATTTCTAAAGACGATAAGGAGAAAATCATTCAGGCGGCTAAAAAATTAGTTCAGGACAAGAAGGATATCATCAGATATTCCAAGGGGGAATTAACTAAGAAGCAATTGAATGATAAAGGAATTAAGCTTACCATGCCACTATAAGGTAAGGTTAAATACGGAAAATAATTCATATGAATTCAATACTGCAGGAGGCGCTATTTATGGCGTCTTTTTTGAATCTGAAAATTCGATATTTTCTGGTACAGTTTTAGAAGGTGCTGATACTTTTCATTTAGTTGTAACTAAACTACAGAGCGGAGATGGGGTGAAAGACATCCATGTTTCTAAAACTTTAGATTCAATTGTAGAACATTTCTTTTTAATAAAAAATCGAATCATATTTTATACTTGTGACGCATCAGATGATAGACATTTGGCTAGAGATAGAATGTTTAAAATTTGGTATTCAAATAGCCCTCACCATCAGAGGTTAAATAAATATGATTTTGAATTTGCTCATGAAGAAATTAAAGCGAGTGTGATTTTTGATAAAGCAAACGATTTGGGTGAGCAAGAAATATTCAATGCAATTTATCTGATTAATGATGTCCTAAACGCAAAATGATCAGGAAAATATTGTATTGATAGGTCAAGTTGCAAACTTGAGACATAGTGAGTCCTCGTTGCAAACGAGGACTAGGTGAAGGCGAAATCAGACGATGAAATTCTCTAGAACCTTACTTCATAAATCTTTGGCCATAGCTTGCCGGTAATGAAAAAGCTTTTTCGTTCTGGGTGGTAGGCTATTCCATTCATTTCCATAGAATTCGGAAAAGTACTTTTGGCATCAGTCGCATAGGAGGTCAAATCCATCTTACCTACTACATTTCCATCCTTAGCATCGATTTTGACAATCTCGTTGGTCATCCAGATATTGGCATAAATGAAGCCATTTACATACTCCAGCTCATTAAGGTTCTCTTTAGAGAAATATTCCTCTTTCACTATTAGGTTCTTGGTAACAGCTAATGATACAGGGTCTAGATAGGTTAGTTGAGCCGTGCCATCACTCATGATGATGCTCGTGCCATCAGTAGTCAATCCCCAGCCTTCTTCACTTGGGATGCTGAATTCCTGTATTTGCTCGTAGGTTGAATCATCATAGACAAAGCCTTTCTGAGATTGGTAGGTCAACTGATATACACGTCCATTGAGAAAGGTAATGCCTTCCCCAAAGTACTGCTCTCTGTCCAGCTCCACTTTTACATCAATTGCCCCAGTATTCAAGTCAATAGTGCCAAAAAGTGAGCGCGTTTGTGGTAGATCGGTGGCTCCGGTACTTTCAAAAAGCTCACCCTGATGAAAGAGTAGACCTTCAGTAAAGGCATTGGTATCGTGTGGGTATTCACCAGCATAAGACACATGCAATAGAGGAACAGATTCCTCTGTAGTATCTTTTTCAGAGGTGTTTTTGGAGCAACCGAACAATAGAGTTGCCAAAAACAAGAAATGTATTAGTTTATTCATCGATGGATAAAACTGAGGAGTTGAAGGTAATGTTTTTTATAAATTCATCTAAAGAAAACAGATGGAATCTGCTGAAGATTAGGAAGGGATGGGAGATTAAGGAATTCAAATTGCAAACTTGAGACATAGTGTGTCCTCGTTACAAACGAGGACTAGGTGCTGTCTTGGTCATAAGACAAGAAGGTTCAGTAGCAATCAAAAGGACCAACCCAGGGTAACCTCTGTGGATGTGATCGTCGATATTCGATTAAAAGCTTTTGTTATGGCAATATCATTTTTCTCAGTTTCAGCACGTGTCGTGCCAGAGCGATGATATTGTGGGTGTGATTCATCTAAAATATATTCATCGTCCAGTTTTAAGGGGATTGATACCCCAAAGGATCCCGAAATATTCATTCGTTCACCTAATTTGAACCGATAGCCGATATTGCCACCTGCTAAAAAGCTTTTTATGTAATACACATCCTTTTCAACATAATCTACACAATCATTACCTGAGCAATAGGTGAAATTTTTATAGCTAGGCATGGTATTGTTAACGTATTTTCCTTGAATGCCATAAAACAGTCCTTTGGCATTCGCCTTCTGATATCTTCTGTAGCCAAATTCCAACCAATACCCATTTTTTTCAGATTGGTTTATGTTATAAACAGACATCAGGACCAACGCATCTTTTTCTCCGAGGTATTTTTCCAGATAAATATTGGGTTTGACAGTGAGTACGTGTAATGGGTTAAATGCAAGGCTGAAGTTCTGTGCTTTGAGTACAGGTGAAAATCCAAAGACACACAGTGCTATGGCAAATAGTTTTCTATTCATTTGGTTATTAGTTAATCAGGTAAACTTCTTAAAGTGTGGTAATTTAACCTAAAAGGTATTTCTGAAAGGAATTAATCTGGCTAAATAGCATGTGCCTGACGCTATCATCTTGGAGCCAAGAATTAGAAGCAGGTAGCATACAGAATCGGTGATACTCAGGAAGTGATATATGAGCTTAGCAATAGTCGTTTCTTACGAGGTATGGCTTGACTACTAGCGGCAATTTTTAATAGCTCCTGATCTTTCTCTTTGGCGAATACCAAATGGAACAATTCTGCTACAGTCAAGCTGGTTTCTGGACGTTCTATTAACGTGAATTCATCTTCAGGGCGTACGAACCCCTCCTTTAAAATACTTAAATATGTGCCTCCAAATCCATGACTAATAAACTGCTTGATCATTTTTGGAGTTCCAAACTTATACCCCAGCTTGTAGCATGGTTCTCTGTATTGCGACACTTGAACCAGGGCTTCACCTACCTGATAGATATCTCCAATATAAACTTGTCTTTCGTCAAATCCAGATACGGTCAGATTCTCTCCAAACATTCCCCAATTCCAGTCAAGGTCAGGATATAGGTCTTTCCAATAAGGATATTGTTCGGAAGAAAATACATAGCACGCCTTATAGAAACCACCATGATTCAACCGGTTGGAGATTTCATCATTTGAAACATCATTTCTTGTCAAATAAATGGGCTCATCCGTTGGCTTTTTATAGATCCCTGTCGTTTCTTCTTTGCCATTCCAAATGAAGGTGGTAGGGCTTCCAATATTTGTGGAGATTACTTTCATGGTGTGTTAGGTTAAAGATAAGGAAGGGCGGAGACTTTAGGGTTTCAAGTTGCAAACTTGATAATTAGTGAGTCCTCGTTACAAACGAGGACTAGCTAGAGTTAGTCTGATTGAGCTATTTATATACCAAGACCAGTTTCAATACTCTAAAGATAAGGAAGGAGGTGAATTCAGGGTGATGGAGGTAAGAACCATTAATCGCATCCTCCAGTTCTCCAGGAATACGTTGATACAAGTTCAACAATGTTGCTTCCCTTAGCTTCCGAACTCAGAAATAAATAATATTTACCACCTTGAGCTCCATCACCAATGTCTTCATAGATATTCAAAATCAGGTCTATATTTTGATCATTGTCCAGGTCTTCAGCGAATTCAATCCTTACAAAAGAACTTTTTGATGTTTCGGAAACCAGCGTCTGTTCTACTTGTTTCGAGGATACTTTGATTGATTTAAGATTTTTTTCGTCATTCGAATCTACAAAGATCAAATAGTAATTATTACCCATGTTAAGCTTGCAACCAGATGTGTCTGTTGTACATTTCATTAGATCAGTTCTTGTAATTCTCATGATTCCGTGATGAAATTTCTTATCAGATCCAATGAAGAAACCTGGGTTTCCCTTTCTATTGGGATTTTCAATACTCAGATCCGCACAGAGCCCATTGACGGACGATTTGTAGGATTTTAACACAATTTCAACATTTTCTAAAGTGAACATATCACTCGTCAGGTCATGATAAAGACCATACCAATTCAATGCTGGATCATAACTCAGTTCAGTTATGATTAACCCTTCAGGTTGTATTCTATATTGGGAATTCAAGATGCCTGCCTTTACATATTTATAATTTTCTATAAACCCAGAAAAAACATATCCTGAATGGTTTTTGTATTTTGCTTTAATCCAATGTCCTTTACTGCCATCAATGATTGTGTCGGAACCAACCACTTCTGTGGTGGAAATCTCCTCTGAAAAAGGCACAGAAACGAGTACTCTTGAATTTAAACTTGGCTGCTCTCTTAGATTTAAGCCATTAACCGGAATTACTCGGTATAATTTCTCTGGCTTAATAGGTTGTTGAGCAACAGTATCAAGTAGAGAACATAAAAGAATTAGAACTAGGGCTGCTCGCATGGTAATAATCTTCTGGCTGTCTAAAGATAAGGAAGGGAGGAGAATTTAAGTTGAGTTCTAATTACTGGTAATCTTGTGTTCATAATGGATACTATCAAGTAGTTCTCGGTGAACTTTTCCATTGATAATGGAATATGCAACGATCATTGAGTCAGTTGATCTTAGGTAGCTATCTTGTTCTATATCTTGGTCATAGGTTGAAAGTTTCACATATAGAAGTGTAGAATCAGAAGTCCAGTATTCAGTATCGAATTCACCCCAACCACCATCTCCTCCTTTTAATCCAAGAAATGAAATATTGAAGATTTGTTCATTTTCTGGCTCCATTGTGATTAAGTAAAGTGATCTACAGCAATTCTCATCATCAATGAGTATCCGGAAGTAGAAATAGCGATTATCTTCAAAATAGTCTATGATGTTATATCGATTATATTCATCAATTGAAAGTGTTTGTCTATATGCATTTTGTAATGGGAGTCCATCTAGCTGATCACGAAATTCATTAGGCAGTCTATGGTAGTTTTTATTAAATGGGAAGGCTTCTCTGAAGTCTAAAGTGTCGGTTCTTATAGAGACATTGCTTTTGACATAGTCGATGATTGATGTATAGTCTTGTAAAGTGTTATCAATGGAATCTTGATTAACAATGGGGTCAAGGTAAATTACTTCGGTTTGCGTTGCTACAGAATCCTCTGCAGGTTGGATTGTTGAGACTTCAGCCTCCTTATCCTTTTGTTTGCTTGGTGTACAAGATGTCAAAACTGAAATTAAAATGATGAATGATAAAGTCTTTCTCATATTCTATTATGGCTAGTCTTTAGTATTGAAGTTACCTGCTTTAATCACCTAAAGATAAGGAAGGATGCTTAGCTAGAGAATGTTAAATCAGGTAATAGGTTTTGGATGGGTTTTAATCCATGTTGCAAGAAGGACTTCTAAATCTTCATCGCCTTCCAATTCGTAATATTGATCATCAAGCTCGTCAAGTTTATCTTCCATGTCTTCATCGTCAATTACGTTTTCCGCTATAAATCTTGAAAATTCAAGTTCGGAAAGGTTCTGAGGGTTAACAATTTTTAGTGCTTGTTCCAATATTTGAGTAAATTGATTTGCTCCAACTTCTCGTAGAGATTTTAAGGTTTCATAACCAAATATTCCATAGGAGTTGTCAAAGTATTGACAGAGCCCACCATTCATAACTTGTTGATTGAGTACCCCGATTAGGTATACTGTTTGCTGAACGTTATTAAGTTCCTTGACTGCACTTCTCCAGAGCATATAATTTGACCAGTCTGTTACCGTGTTTCTTAAATGATCACCAGCAGAGTCATAGATTCTATCAATTAGCTCGGAATTAGAAATGTATTCCAATGACTAAGTTTTTAGGTTTTGTCTTGATCAACGCTCAATAGATTAACTATTACCACCTAAAGATAAGCCTTCCACCTCAAACCACTCGTTATCAAAAAAAAATGACAAATCACCGGTGGTCAGTAATTGCCGGATGGAGGTGAATGATTTCCTGATGGTCGTTAATGATTGCCAGGAGAGGATATATGACTGCCGATAGGAGGTAGGTGGTTGCCGAGCGGTGATAGATGATTTTCTTCTGGTCACTTGTGATTGCCTAGAGCGTTTTTATGATTGTCGGATGCGGTTTTATCACTGTCGAGAGCGTTTTTGTTGTTGCCGGATACGTGGTCAGGTCCTGAAATAGGTTGACACAAACAGTGTCAAAAATGGATAAACAAGAAAAGTCAAATGACTTGGTAAAATACAAATCAGGCTCAGGTTATCGAGCGTCTTTCAAACATCA
>NZ_JAMZMJ010000014.1 GCF_024714495.1 Marinoscillum pacificum
TTCAATCAGGATTAAAGTAATCTCTGTAAAGTGCAAATAGGACTTTGTAGTATCATTGTAAACTACATCTAGTATTAAGTAATAATCTGTCAACTTATTTTAGGATGGGTCCAACTTCTAATATTCTATTGAATAATCTGGGTTTAATGTATCGAATTGAGGTTTGGGGAAAGGTAATTCAGGTTTTTATTGGAAGCTAGCAGGCCACTAAGGTCTAAATACTCAATATAGGCTATCAACAGATCCTGATAGACATTGTTTCTTTGGTTTTTGAGCTCTACTCTGTATTGTTCTAGCTTAATCACAGCACCGGGAGTAGGGTTTTGCTCAACTCTTTCTGATAGAATTACACTTCTAGACAATTTATCATCTATAAGCTTTATTAGCTGATAAAGTGAACTGACCTTTTTTGTTATCGATGTGAGTTCGAAATCGACTTCTTCATAAGTTTGATCTACATTGTTTTGACTTTCTATTAGGTCAAATCGATCTCTGGCCAGGTCAGCTTTCTTTTTATTGACTATTGGTATAGATATCCCAATTTGAAAACCCAGGTGATCATTGAAATCCGAACCTTGATCCAGGTCCATATTGGCTTGCATAAAGCCGATGTTTCCGAAAGATTCAGATTTGTTGACCTGATACATTCGCTTTTTTAGATCAAATTTTGAATCGGCTAGTGTTTTATGAATGTTCTGTAATTGGGATGTGTCATATGCATAAACTAATTCTAAAATTTTTGCTGGTTTTATCATCTTCCAGTCTTTCCATGTTACCTCACTTTGTGATTCATTTTGAATGGGAATGATTGCATCTAGATGATCTAGTTCAAGTGTCGTTCTTTTAATTTCTAATTCTGAAATTCTCGATTCGATCTCTATTAAGTCAACCGGATCTAGGTTTTTACCGGTAGAAATGTCAGTATCGACCGTTAATTTTTTGACTTGTAGTTCTTCGTCGATCAGCTGAAGTTTTTGATACTGATAGTAGCTAGTAATCAATATGAGATAGCGCTTTTTTAATTCTTTGCTGATGGCGAGGGAATAATTAATTTCAGAAACTTCCTTCAATTGACTCTGATAGGATTTGTTGGCTTTTATCTCCCACGGATTGGTAGGGGAAACCCGAAATCGATAATCATCAATGGTCTCGTTGTAATGTTTGGCCTTTGCTCTGATTTCAACTTCTCGAATCCATGAAGATTTGATTGGATCATCATCCAAAAAAGTCAATTCCTGCTCATAGAGCTTTACTTTCAGCGCTTCGTAAGACCCATTTAAAAAATCATCAACAAAAGTGCCTTGTTGAGCAAATGCTTGATTCATTAATGAAGAGCATGTGATCACAAGACTCAGACAAATGCTGTTAATAGTCCAATATGACAAATACTTTCTCTCCATTTAAAAATTTGCTTTCTTCTGGTATTTTGATAAATATTTCTCTTCCCCAGGAAGGGAGCTGATCAAAGGTTCTCAATCGCTCTGGGTATTCGATAATTCTGCTGCCTACTTCCACGATTGTTCCTTGAATTCTGTATTGACGATTGGTTGATTCTACCAATACTTCACTTCCACTGGTTAAATCTGTGTTGTTGTGTTCATTGGTGAAGGCTCTGATGATGGTCGGATTGTTTTCATAGACAGAAAGCATATTGGTATAGGAAGGAACTAGTTGATCAATTTCGATATTGATGCTGCCGATGGCCCCATCTACTCGAGCATACTGAATAAGCTCAAACTCTTCTTCATTGAGGAGGTTAATCTGTTTTTTTAAAAGGGTGATCTCGGCAAGGGTATTCGTTTGTTCCAATTCAAAAACTGAGTTGATTTCACTCAATTTTAGTCCATGCTCACGATCAAGCAATGCTAACTCCTCACCCAACAGTGTGAGTTTGTTTTGAAGTATAGAATCGGGTGCAGACCTATATTCAAAATTTAAACGTTTCAAATCGCCAAGGACTTTGCTTCTTTGGTCAAGTGTGAGGTTGATTTCTTCTATTTCAGCATTTAACTGTTTCTTTTTGAGGTCATATTCCAGGTCGTTGAGGTATTGTTTGTTTCTTTTCTGCAGCTCTTTCTTGTTCTGATTACTCTGTAGTAGGGCGATTTTGTTTTCGATGTTTTCTTTTTCAAGCAAAAGGTCCGGACGTTCCACTTTTAGTAAACGATCACCCGATTTTACTTGCTGACCAGGAACTACGTAAATTTCTTTTACACGGACTGTCTTTTGGAAACTGATCGTATAACTATTTGGCTCTACTTCTGCCAGAATAGCCGCTGAGTCTTCGGAATTGAATGCTATAAAGGCTAAAACAACCGCCAAACAGATCCAAAAGATGAATAATAGATAGTTTTTCATGTTTTAGATTTTGTCAAGGTTGTCATCTCGCTCTATTTTGATATTGGATATTCCTTCCTCATCATTGAGAGTTGCAAACAATTGATCTCTATCTGTCTCCTTTTTGAGAATGAGAAAATATCCTAGTCTCTTGCCTAATTTGGTGCTGCTTAAGTTTGTGAGTCGGATGTATTCACAATATTCGTCCAGAATTGCTGGTATATTTCGATCATCATATTCATTGCTCACGATGAGTTGAAGAGAGCATTCTTTCGCAATGGTAACACCTCCGAATTTGGAAAAATGAAGGAGCATGGCTATAAAGCAGAATACAACAGTTCCGGCTAATGCTATGGAATATCCATATACACCAGAAGCTACTCCAACAGAGAGTGTAGAGAATATGAAGATAATGTTACGTGGATTCTGAACAGTTACCCGAAATCGTATAATTGCAATAGCTCCGATGATTCCGAAACCTGCAGCTACATTGTTGCCAACAGCCATAATCACCATACAGCTAACTACTGCACTCAGTATCATCGCCTGTAAGAAATTCCTTGAAAAGGCCATTTCCTTATTCGTGAGATAATAAGTGAAAGCAATTATCGAACTTAAAACGAACGATAAGAGGATTGAAAATAAGGCAACTTTGAATGAAGGATATTCATACAAAGTTTCTTTAGTTAGAGATTCTAGCATCAGTATTACTTAACATTCCCTTAACAATATAAAGAGTTCTGTTTGTATAACGATACCAGCTTTATTGAATTATTTAAACCATTTTCTCAATCTATACTTCAGATGGACAGTTGTTCGATGGATTGATTTTTTGTTGATTGAATAACAATATTCTTTTGTTGATGAAATTGGTTAGCTCATAGATCAAAGCGATTGAAGGCACTTTTTCAAGCTAGTCCTCCAGTGAGGAATATTTTTTTCAAATATTTTTTCAAATTTTGATTTATCCATCACGCTGTAGTGTGGACGAGCTGCTGGTGTAGGGTATTTCTCAGTAGGAATCGGTTGAACCTTGGTGTCGATTGACTTGTATTCGAAGATCGCACAGGTGAAATCATACCATGAAGCGACCCCTTGATTGCTGTAGTGATACAACCCGTAATTCGTACTTCCAGAACTGATAATATCCAGAATTGATTGTGCTAAATCACGCGCATAAGTAGGGGAGCCAATTTGATCAGCTATGATGTTCAATTCATCACGATTTTCGGAGAGCTTGATCATGGTTTTGACAAAGTTGTTTCCAAAAGTGGAATACAACCAGGATGTTCTAAAAATGAAATATTTATCCAGTGACTTTGCTACTTCCAGTTCTCCATTCAGCTTTGATACACCATAGTAGTTAACAGGAGAAGTCGCTTGATCTTCTTTCAAAGGTTTAGATGAAGTGCCATCAAAGACAAAGTCTGTAGAAATATGAAAAAGCGTGACATCATATTCCTTGCATAGCTCAGCGAGATTCTTACTTCCTAAAACATTGATATTGTCACAGGCGGTACGGTCATCTTCAGCTTTATCTACAGCCGTATATGCTGCGCAATTGATGCAAAAATCAAAGTTGCCCTGCTCGAATGCAGTCTTTAGTCCATCTTTATTGGTAATATCCATCTCCGGATAGTCCGAAAAAGTAAACTCGAAGGTCGAATACTGATCTTTTAAGAATTGTAATTCAGAACCTAACTGCCCTCCACTACCTGTGACTAATATTTTCATCTCTATAAGTTAATTAATCTTTGTTGACTGTCTACTTCGTGTAAATTTAAGATTCCTTGCCTTCGGCGTAATCTCTAAGATATTCGTAACGATCTGTTAAATCTCCACCTTCAGTAATGGTCGCACGTTTGATTACTTCTTTGCTGTCATCACCTAGCAATTCAGGCAGAACATTATTCAATAGCTCATTACCAAAACTTTCTGAAGCATCTCGTGGTAATTCGCACGGAAGATTATCTACAGCCATTACAGTGATGTTGCCTTCATCAGTAAATGCGGCTTCTACCTGATCATCACTTGGGTTATAATCATAAACAGGATCTTCGATAGTACTTGGTTGTTTGGTACTAGGAATGGATCCTTCTATGTCACATGTGATATCTGCAATTACGTTGATTTTGAAATCACTTTTTACAATGTCTTCACGCTTGAACAGTACGGGAGAATGTGGATCCCAGTAAGCAGCAGCGATTAGTAGATCAGTTGTATGAGCAAATTTCAGGAAATCTGAATCATAGTTTTCAGGAGTTTTATAGAACTCATGACGGCTAAACTCACCACCTTCTTTTCTTACATGATAATCTCGAGTATTCAATTGTGTGAATACAGGGTAGTCAAACTCTTTAGTCAGATATTCGGCCGGGGAAACTTTTCGGATGCTCATACCATGCATTACCTCTATAGATCCTTTGGCTACTCGACCACCACCGGTTATAGCAATCTTGATCGCAGGAAGTTTTACTTTGCTATATTCTGTCTTGAGGTCTTCAAGGTCAAAACACTCATGTGCAGGTCGAAGATGGAATAAGTTGTATCGGTTTCCGTAAGTCAATACACCATTGTAAGCTCCTACAATACCTGCCCATCTACCAAAGGCAATAATTCTTTTGCCAGATTGGTCTGTGAGGGTTTCATAATCAACCATTCGTATTTTCTTATCCAAGAGCTCACGCATTAGCTTTTGGTTGTATGGTTGTTTTTTGATGGTATGTGAAAAGAAGAAATAAGTCTTTCCCTCTAGCAAAGATGGAATTGGAACTTCTTTCACACCAAGTAGAATGTCACAGTCATCGACATTGTCAACAATCTGAATATCCTCATTTTGATAGTCTTCATCTGTGAAACAGCGTATGTCAGAAGATTGTACAACCAATTCAATGTCTTTGAATCGTTCTTTTACTTGTCTCGCTTGAAATGGAGTAAGTGGTACACGTCTGTCAATAGGTACTTTTCCTTCCTTAATTATTCCAATCTTAACTGCTGCCATAGTGTTGTTTATGTTATCTTGATGGGCGCAAATCTAAACATTTTGATGAGCTGGAATACATATCTTCTTATTGTAGTACTCTGGTCAGGCTATTTGTTACTTCATAGCTTGCTGGCATCACAAACCGCAAAAGATTGGGCATATAAAAACTTAAGAGTAAGGGTTCAGTTTTATAGATTGCTTTACTCTTTGATCAGTACGGTTGGGATTTTTTACATATTCTATCAAATGCTCATTATCCCAAGTCATGAATTGTTTTTGCCAACAGGTTGGTTGAAATATGTGTCCATGATTATAGCTTCATGGGGAGTTATCATATTGGTAGTTTCATTTCGCTATATGTCTGGTCCTGCTTTTCTTGGCCTCAAGAAAGAAGTGTATTCTGGGTTGATCACTGATGGATTGCATGGATACATAAGACATCCGATTTACACAGGTACCATCTTGGTTTTGGTTGGACTATTGATGTATCATCCCACAGATATTATTCTGATCACTGATTTAGTGATTTTCGCCTATTTACCTTTAGGAATCAAGTGGGAAGAACAGAAGTTAATAGATCAGTTCGGTGAAGCCTATTTGAAATATAAAAAGGAGGTTTCGGCTTTGGTTCCTCGTTTGAGAAGGTAATTGAAGTTAGATTGGCAAGAATTTGCATGTTTTTGGCGAGATCTTAATTGAGAAGATCGATACATTTGAACTCTAAATCGACGCCCTTATGTTTACTAGACCTACCAATATACATCCGCTTGTTGCCTACATCAGAAACTGGCAGGCATTCAATTCCATTGACAGAAAGCAATTTCGTTATTCCATGCTGAAAATATTGATTGGGTGTATTTCAGTGATGATGTTGCTTTCATACATCACACAATAAAGCAGAACTAGTTGATATACCTAATTGCATAGGCTTATCCCGTATTTTAAGTAAATCATGAATCTGTTTGATTTTGCATATCCGTAAGTCAGTAAAATAATAAAGACACTAATCGATATTGATCATGGAAAATAATAGCAAACACCCACTTGTAGCTTACATCGAAAATTGGGAACAGTTCAATCAAGTTATTGACAAGCAGATCAATAATACTTTGGTCAAACTTCTAGTAGTTACATTGCTTACAGGAGGACTGTTTACTTTAGTTTTTGCATAAAAAAAGCATCAACCGGTCGATTGATGCTTCAATATTTGACAATATTAAATCTTACGCTTTTGCCTTGGCTTTAGCATTGTCCACGATTCCTTTAGCTTCATCAATTAAGGCCTTTGACTTAGAAGCATATTTGTCTACCACTTCGTTGTATGTGCCTTTGTATGAATCTAGTTTTTTATCAAGATTCTTTCTTGTTTTCTTGATGTCTTTCTCAATTTTTTTGAGCTTTTGCTTGCTACCTTTTGGATCAGCATAATATGCAATTGCAAGACCTGAAGCGATACCTGCTACTAGAGTTAAAAGTGTTTTACCTGCGCTCATATCTAAAAATATTTAAATTCAATTATTGAAATGTTCTACTATATGAACGTTATAAACTACCTATTGTTTAAAAGAAGCTGAAGATTTCTATCTTAAGCGGATTTCAAAATACTTTTTCGGGGGTGTTTTTTGTACTTAAACCCAGAAAGCAATAATGATAAATCATTGATGACAGCTGATCCTGTAGGTAGACTTCCTGCTCCCTTTCCTATGAATGTTTGTTTGCCAGAATAGCTCGCGTCAATTACTATAGCATTGTTTTCATATTCTATTTCAAACAGGTCATCATTGGAGTTTATTAGCTCTGGCTGTACTTTGATGCTTGTTTTACCGTTTTTTCGAGTAGCAGTTGCAATAGACTTAATTTTCAATCCCTGACTTTTCGCCATTTCATAAAAATGATCCTCCATATTGGTGATTGCTTCCAGTCTTACTTGTTGTAGATCTGTAATGATATCTCCAAAGGCATGATAAGTCAATATGATCAATTTGTACAAAGCATCCTTGCCAGAAATGTCCAAGGTTGGATCGCTTTCAGCAAAACCCTTGTCTTGAGCCAATTGCAACGCATCCTCAAATGACAAACCTTCTTCTCTCATTTTGGAAAGAATGTAGTTGGTTGACCCATTGAGAATTGCTCTGATAGAGGAGATTTCTTGTTGCTTGAAGAACTGCTCCAGATTGTGCAAAATCGGAATGGATCCTGCCACAGCGGCTTCATATAAGAAAGGAGCTTCAAATTGCTCATGCCATGTGGCTACTTCATCTATGTGTTCAGCAATCATCTTTTTGTTGGCAGAGATTACCCCTTTTCCAGCTGTCAGAGCAGTTTTGACGATCTCATAGCTTGCTTCAGCATCGTCAGTTAGTTCTACTATGATGTCAATCTCTGGATCATTTAACAATTCACTCGCTTCCGTAGTGAAAACGGCTGGATCCAGATCCCGGAGTTTCTCACGGTTTTTAATGCATACTGATTTGATGCGTACGTCTAGATGAGAATTCGTTTGCAGGGTTTGATAAAAACCTCTGGCTACTTCTCCAAAACCAAACAATCCAAGGACCTTCGTCATTTTAAAAATTCTTTTAGTAGTTGGGAAATTGTTTCTGCTTCTGTTAAGAATCCATCATGTCCGTAATGGGAGTTGATAATTTCTAATGAAGAGTTAGGAATGTTGGCTGCCAGGAATTTCTGTTCATGAGGAGGGAACAGCATATCACTACTAATTCCTATGACCAATGAACGAGACGTAATTCTTTTTAAGGCTGCCTCTGCAGACCCGAAGTGCCTTCCTAAATGGTGGCTGTCCATAGCTTTGGATAAGCAATAATAGCTCGGCACTGAGAAGCGTTTTCTAAGCTTCTCACCTTGATATTTCTGATAGGAAGATGCTGAAAAATTATCCCAACGTTGATCTACATCCTTTTGTGTGCTATTGTAAGTGTCATAATGACGATACGATAACATAGCGATCGCTCTAGCTGCCTCCAGACCTTTAGCAGAGTCGATATTTTCTAATGCCATGCGCTGTGCCTCATTAAAAGCAATGCCCCAAGGTGAATGGAAGGCATTTGTAGCGAGAGGAACGATGTTCTCAAAAAGTTCAGGTTCCTGAACAGCCCATTCTAAAAGCTGTTGGCCTCCCATCGAGCCACCAATTCCAAGATATATTTTGTCAAGCTCGAGGTGATTTTTCAAAATCTTGTGAGCTTTCACCATGTCATTAATTGTGACCAAAGGGAAATTCATGTTGGTCGGTCCTGTAGTCCCGTAGCAGGAACCCAACATGTTGGCACAGATGATAAAGTGTTCTTCCGGGTTAATTACCTGATCGTATCCTACCATTTCTGGCCACCATTCCTGAGGATTACCATTCGCGGTAAGCGCATGAAATACCCAAACCACATTAGATTTGGTCTCATTAAGTGTGCCCCACGTGGTGTAAGCAATCCGCACATTCTGAAGTGTGTCTCCACACTCCAGAACGATTGGATCTTTAGCCTTGAGGATTATCGATTTAGGCTCTATTTTTGTTGTTTTACTCATTGTCTATTTTCTGAGCGTATATTTTTTCAAATGCTTGTTGGAAGTCAGTTTTGATGTCATCAATGTGCTCTATCCCAACAGAGACTCTTAATAAATTTGGTAATACTCCAGCATGTAGCTGCTCCTCACTGGTCAATTGCTGGTGCGTAGTGGCTGATGGTTGAATGATCAACGTTTTGGCATCACCCACATTTGCTAAATGACTCACAAGCTTCAGATTGTCGATTAAGCCAGTTGCTTCTTCTTTTTCACCTTTGATTGTGAATGACAATACTCCACCAAATCCGTTTCTAAGGTATTTTTTGGCAAGCTCATGGTAGCTACTGCTTTCCAGGCCTGGATAATTTACGGATTCAACCAATGGATGAGATTCCAACCACTGAGCAAGTTCCAATGCATTGTCTACCGTTCTTTGTACTCTCAAGGAAAGTGTTTCTAAACCTTGGGTTAGTAAGAAGCTGTTAAATGGACTTAAGGCAGGGCCAAAATCGCGTAAACCTTCCACTCTGGCTCTGATGGCAAAGGCAATATTTGGCAGACCTAGTGGGTTTCCCTCACCAAAGACATCCCAGAATACCAGGCCATGATAGCCTTCAGATGGCTCTGTAAACTGTGGGAACTTTCCATTCGCCCAATTGAATTTTCCACTGTCGATGATAACTCCACCAACGCTAGTACCATGTCCACCAATCCATTTAGTGGCAGAAGCAGTAACTACTGCTGCTCCGTGCTCAATTGGTCTGAATAAGTATCCACCAGCGCCAAAGGTATTATCGACAACTAATGGAATGTTGTGTTTATCAGCTACTGCTGCAATTGCTTCAAAATCTGGCACATTGAATCCAGGATTCCCTAGTGTTTCCAGATAGATCGCTTTGGTATTATCATCAATTAGTTTTTCAAACTCTTCAGCTTGATCACTTTCTGCAAAGCGGGCTTCTATTCCTAATCTTTTGAAGGCTACTTTGAACTGGTTGTAAGTACCTCCATAAAGGAAGGACGTAGAGACGAAGTTGTCTCCAGCTTGAAGAATATTGTTGAGAGCCAGGAATTGTGCCGCTTGTCCAGAACCGGTTGCCACTGCAGCCACACCACCTTCTAATGCCGCTATTCGCTGTTCGAAAACATCTGTAGTGGGATTCATGATCCTTGTATAGATGTTTCCAAACTCTTTCAATGCGAACAGATTTGCACCATGTTCTGCATTTTTGAATACATAAGAGGTTGTTTGATAAATAGGTACTGCTCGGGAACCGGTAGTTGGATCGACTTCTTGACCTGCGTGTAGTTGTAGTGTTTCGAATTTATAATCAGACATTGCTTTAAAATTTTTGTGTTGAAAAAATGAGTATGTGTGCTTTTCTGACCGGAGACAGTCAAGATGACCTGGCCGGCAGGATTGATCAAGCTGCTTGAATCAAACTTGCGGGATTAGCTCATACAACACATACAGCAAGCATTGCTGATGTAATCAGAAACAATAGAGTGATTGGTTTCACTGCCTTGCAATGAAACGTTTGCTTTCGCGAACGAGATTTTGTTGAATTTCATAACTATCAATTTATCGTTCAGGAATTAGCACCTTCCCGTTTAGGGTGGGGGTTGCTAGCGCTTCTCAGAGCCTGTCTCTCAGCGCTTCTTTATAAATCGATCTAGTACCGATTTGAGATGGCAAACGTAATACGGAAATTTTAGTTTGCAAAAAATCTCAAACTATTCTTGAAGAATTTGATTTTCTTCCAACAAGAATTTACCCGTCCATGGCTTTTTATCCAATGAAGAATAAACCTGTCTAATAGGCTCTGCTTGAGGGAAATCAACACGTGCAGGAAGAATTCCTATTGCCGCTAAGGCACTTCCGAAAAGAGGTTCGTTAACATCTCCTAATGGCCTTAATACCAGGAAGTTGTCTTCAATGACAAGGTCTGGGTAATGGCCATTTGGATAATCCTCTCCATCATTATTTACCAGTTTCACAACGATTGGTTGAATCGCCCAATCATTGGCGTCATTTTCGTCATCATTGATGGTGATGGACCCAACATCTTTTCCTACTGTGGTGTCACCTACCACATATACATCCATGAATGGTTTTAGTGAATTAATCGTTACTTCTGAGGCAGATGCACTTCGGTTGGAAGTCAAAACGTATACAGTTCCTGAGGTTAATTGTGATCCAATGTTTTCTGATTTATCCAAAAAATGAACATTCAGGAAGTCTTCTCCAAGATCTGGATCGTCAAGAATGACTTCTTCCACCTGTGGATTGTACGTTTTCTTAAATACTAAGTCAGCAGAAGAAGCATTTTTGACCATCAAACTAGTCAGGTTTCTTACAGAGGTTTCACTTCCACCAGAGTTAAATCTTAGGTCAAGTATAAAGTCTTGTATTCCTGCAGCTTTAAAGTTGCTGAAAATGGCGTCCATCTGATCATCATAAGCTCCTCCAGATCCTGGAGAGTAGAAATTGTAGACCAGGTATCCTACTTTTTTACCATCAAAATCATACACTGAATCTAATAAAAAAGGGTTTTCAGAATAAACGATAGGGGTCAACGAAACGGACCCTTGATCATCAAACTCTTCAGTCTCAAAATTGAATCTTCTATAAGTTAGCTCATATTCAGAATTAAGACTTGAAAGTAGGTTTTGGTAATTGGAAGTTGTTAACTGTGTGCCATTGATTTCATAAACAATATCACCTCTTTTGAGATTAAGATCAGAAGCCGGTGAGTTTGCTTTGATGTAAGATAATTGCATGATTACATTGGAACTGCCTGATTCTTCCAGATAAAGTTTGAACTCAAATCCAGACTCCAATGATACGCCATTCAATAAATTGACGAGTTCCTCGTAGTTGTCGTAAATAAATGAGAAACGGTCTTTATTGGATAAGAGACTCTCAAAGAAATTTGCAGGATCAACGTTGGTTTCCGGTTTTGATGGTATTTCATCTGTCCAGAAATAATAGAAGTCCATGTTGGCATATATCCAGTTATTTATCTGATCCAATTCAGTTCCTGGATCTTCATCTTTTCCACAAGAGAAAAGAAAAATCAATGAACCAAGGGAAAGAAGAAAAGTAGACTTCAAAATATTTTTCATAACTGGATTTTTAGAACATCTAATTTATGCTAAGCATTTAAAACAAAAAAACCGGCCAAAAAATTTAGCCGGTCTTCAATAAAATATCTAGGAATTAAAATTATGCTAAAACCTTTTTGATGGTCTCTCCAATATCTGCAGGTGAGCTTACCACGTGCACACCATTCTCAGCCATAATTTTCATTTTGGCTTCAGCTGTGTCATCTGCACCGCCAATGATTGCACCTGCGTGACCCATTCTTCTACCTGGAGGCGCTGTTTGTCCAGCGATAAATCCTACAACAGGTTTTTTGTTTCCATTTTCTTTGATCCAACGAGCTGCTTCTGCTTCGTAGTTACCTCCGATTTCACCAATCATTACGATTGCTTCAGTTTCAGGGTCATCCATTAGCAATTGAACGGCTTCTTTAGTAGATGTACCAATGATTGGGTCTCCACCAATACCAATAGCAGTAGTGATACCATATCCAGCTTTTACTACCTGATCAGCAGCTTCGTAAGTTAATGTACCTGATTTAGATACAATACCTACGTTTCCTTTTTTGAATATGAAACCTGGCATGATACCAACTTTAGCACCTTCTGGAGTAATTACTCCAGGGCAGTTAGGACCTACCAAAGTAGCGCCTCTCTTCTTAGCGTATGGTTTCGCAAGCATCATGTCTTTCACAGGAATACCTTCCGTGATGGTTACAATTACCTTGATACCTGCATCAGCAGCCTCCATAATGGCGTCTGCAGCAAATGCTGGTGGCACGAAGATGATAGTTACATCTGCTCCAGTAGCATCAACAGCTTCTTTCACTGTGTTGAATACTGGTTTGTCAAGGTGAGTCTGTCCTCCTTTACCTGGAGTTACTCCACCTACAACATTGCTACCATATTCGATCATCTGTGATGCATGGAACGTACCTTCTGAACCAGTGAATCCCTGAACGATGATCTTAGAATCTTTATTGACTAGAACACTCATTTTGGATTGTTTTCTATTTGAGTTGCAAAAATATTTGAAATGGTAACATTGACAAATGGATTGCCATATTTAACCCATATTTAAAGTATATATATACATTTGTGGACGCCAGTTGTTTATTACCGCAGCGTTTTCTACCGATCTGTACCAAATTGTAAGAATGGCTCAAGCTGAAGCTTTTGAGATCACTACTGGTGATCAGACAAATATAAGTGCTACTCTCTATACTGGAGATACTAAAAGCAATCATTTAATTATTGTTTGCCCTGCAACCGGGGCTCCGCAAGGTTATTATCGTGGTTTTGCGGAATATGCGGCTGATTATAAAGATTTTGATGTAGTCACTTTTGACTACAGGGGCATTGGTAAATCACTGGATGGATCGGTGATAGACTGCAAAGCAAAAATGAGCGATTGGGGTATTTATGACCTGGAGTCTCTGATCAAATGGGGTGAGAAAAAATACGATAAACTTTTTCTGATCGGGCATAGTGTGGCTGGCCAGATTTTCCCGAAAGCTAGCAGTCATTCGAAAATTACTGCAGCTTACTTTGTTGGATCTCAATCTGCTTACTTCGGATGTTGGAAAGGGCTTTGGTTACTTTATGTGCTCTTTTTCTGGTATTTCCTGATCCCGGTTACAACGTTCATTTTTGATTATTTGCCTGGTTGGGCAATGGGAGGTAACATTCCTATTCCGAAAAACGCAGCATTAGAATGGCGAAAATGGGGAACCCATAAAGGGGGTGTCCTTCAAGGTAATCGAACAATCATTGAGCGATTTGAGTCCGTTCGGATACCAATTCATTTTGTAAATATTGAAGATGATAAGCTGCTAGGACCATCCAAGGCTACTCAGCGTCTGATGAGTCAGTATAAAAATGCGGTAACTACTTTCCAGTTTATTTCTCCAAAGAACTTGAAGCTAAAGCACATTGGCCATTTTGGATTCTTCAAAAAGAAATTCAAAAAACCTTTATGGCCAATGCCGATGTTTTTCTTTACCCAGCACATCAAGAAGCTAGACTGATAGTATAAATCGATCAATAAACTCTCTGACAGCTGCATCTCCACCTTTTCGTTCTAAAACGATATCGGAGATTGCTTTGATTTGATCTACTGCATCAGCAGGACAAACAGCTAGTCCTACCGTTTCCATGATTTCCTGATCATTGACGTCATCACCCATAAACGCAATCTGATCAAATTCCAGATGGAGTCCATCCATCCATTCTTTGAGTACTTCTAGTTTTGGCCTTTGACCAACGTAGAAATATTTCATGTTTAGCGAATTGGCTCTAGAGCTCACCATTTCTGCCACTAAACTATGACTAATGATTCCTACCTCTACTCCAGCTTTCATCGCCAGGCGAATGCCCATTCCATCTTTCGCATGAAATTTTTTAAACTGTTTGCCGTCTTCCATTACATAGATACCACCATCAGTCATGGTGCCATCTACGTCCAGGATGAGCATTTTAATGTTTTTAACTTTATCTATTGACATTAAATTATGGTTCTGCCTACCGCTTGTGCTACAGGTTGCAGGCTATGATACATCTGTTCAAATTCATCAAAGTTCAATTGCTGGGAAGCATCTGATAAAGCTTTTTCTGGGGTGGGGTGAGTTTCAATGAGTAATCCGTCTATTCCCATGGCAACAGCTGCTCGGGTCAAATCAGGCACACCATAGCGGTAACCCATCGCATGGCTTGGATCTACAAAGATTGGTAAATTGATGTGGTGCTTGATATATGCAACACCCGTTAAATCAAGAGTGAATCGAGTTTTGGATTCAAATGTTCGAATGCCTCGTTCGCACAGAATGACGTTAGGATTGCCCTGTGATAAAATAAATTCTGCGGCCTGAACGAATTCCTGCAAGGTAGAACCGAACCCTCGTTTTAGTAAGATAGGCTTGTTTGATTGACCACATCTACGCAAAATAGAAGTGTCATACATGGCTTTCGTTCCAATCTGAACTATGTCTGTATGTTCAATAACCAAGTCAATGTGGCTACTATCTTTTACCTCGGTTATGATGTTGAGCCCATGCTTTTCCCTTGCTTTAGCAAGTAATTCAAGTCCTTCTTCACCAAGACCTTGAAAAGTATACGGACTGGTTCTCGGCTTGAAACAGCCAGCTCTTAAGGTTTTGATGCCTAAATTTTTCAAGAAAGAAGCTGTTTGATCTATTTGCTCCCAGGATTCTACACTGCATGGTCCTCCAATCAAATGGGTGTTCATTCCATTTCCAATAACAAGATCATCCAATTGGATTTCACGATGTTTGATATAGGATTTATCAGCCAACTGTATGTCTGAGGTCATGACATATTCGCTGCTGACGATTGACTGAAATTGTTGTGGAACTTGCTTCAGGCTAGAAGGAGAAACCAAAATAGACTCATTGTCTTGCTGAAAGATGATTCCTTGTATCTCGCTTCTCAGTTCTTCAATTTGAGTACTCGTCGTGTCTTTTTTGAAATGAATAATCATGGTTGCAATTCGGGTTGAGCCAAAGATAATTTGATTACTCTTTGTAACCTCTCATTGTTTGGTAAGTATCCTAATTGACTAATAATCAAAAACACAAAATAAGTGTCTTAATGTGCTGGAGGCTGTTTCAAAAGATGTCATTTCGACTTTGGAGAAATCATACTCTAATTTTAAATGATTGTTATTTGGGAGCGTGAAACTTCTCGTTTCTTAGAAATGACAATTAGGAGTGACTTTTGAAACGGCCTCTTTTTTATGTCTATTATTGGATATTTTAGCCTGATGATAGACTTGAGAAGCGATACCGTTACCAAACCAACCCCAGCGATGCTGGAAGCGATGATGTCAGCAGAGGTTGGAGATGATGTGTTTGGAGCTGATCCAACTGTTAACCATCTACAACAGCGATTGGCAGAAATGTTTGGTATGGAGGATGCGCTGTATTGTCCTTCTGGAACCATGACTAATCAAATTGCGCTTCGGATAGCTTCTCGTCCGCAAGATGAAGTGATCTGCGATAAGCGTTCTCATATCTATCTCTACGAAGGTGGAGGGATGGCCTACAATTCTATGCTATCTCCAAAACTTTTGGATGGCGATCGAGGAAGGATAACTGCTGAAATGGTAGCTGCTAATATTAATCCTCCGGATGACATCCATTTGCCAAGAACGTCAATCGTTGGATTGGAGAACACAATGAACAAAGGTGGTGGATGTATTTATGACATCAACGAAATCAAAGCGATCAGAAAAGTATGTGATGAAAATGGTTTACACCTGCATTTGGATGGTGCTAGGTTGTTCAATGCATTGGTGGAAACAGGTGAGTCTCCTTCAGAATATGGTGAGCTTTTTGATACCATTTCTATCTGTTTTTCAAAAGGGCTGGGTGCACCCGTGGGTTCAGTATTACTGGGAACTGCAGATCATATAAGAGAGGCCAAGCGAGTAAGAAAGGTTCTTGGAGGAGGAATGAGACAAGTTGGGTATCTAGCGGCTGCTTGTAATTATGCGCTTGATCATCATATAGATCGATTGAAGGAAGATCATGCAAGGGCAAGAATCCTTGGAGAGGAAATGGCCAAGAAGGATTTTGTTGAGCAAGTTTTGCCGGTAGAAACCAACATAGTGATCTCTGAACTGGTTAATTTTACTCCAAAGCAGTTGCTAGCCAAATTTGAACAATTAGGGCTTTATGCTGTTGCTTTTGGACCACAAGCTGTTCGTTTTGTAACACATCTGGATTTTGATGATAAGCAATTGGAGCAAGCGGTGGACTTAATCAGACGTCTATGAAAAAACTCGCTATATGTGCTCTGGCGGTCATGTTGTTGGCTAGCTGTAGCAAAAAGGTCGCTATCTCTAAGGTGGATGAACCATTTGATTCCTTTTATGACCAATTTCATAAGGATCTTGATTTTCAATTAACCAGAGTTCAGTTTCCCTTAGAGGGGGAGTTGGTTAGTCTCGATGGCGGTGAACCCTGGACTAAAGAGGATTGGGAGCCACACGTGCAAAAAGTAACAGATATCTCCGATCCTGATTATGATACTGAAATTATTAAAACCGACACGTTAGTTACTGATAAAGTATGGCTGGCTGATTCAGGTTTTTCAGTGGAACGTCGATTCAAAAAAGTAAATGGAAGATGGTATTTGGTGTATTATCAGACTGTCAACCTTTAAATGGTCTGGTAATTAAGCCTACCCCAATAAAGACTAAAACGGCCGCTACCAGGTGAATTAAAGTTAGTGATTCTCCATAGAATAGACTCGCAATCAACACAGCGAATACTGGTTGAACATAAATATATGCTCCTACCGTAGATGGATTTACTTTTTTCATTGCCCAGATATTGAGTAGGTAGACCATGAATGTCACACCAATAATAACAAAAGCAATGGCCCAATAGGTTTGAGTAGTGAAGTTGTGCCATTCGGTAGTACTAAATTCATTCCAACCTACAGGGAGTACTAAGAAACAACCAATCAAGAATATCCACTTAGATAAAGTAATTGGATCGTATTTGCTCAGCAGTGGTTTCACTAAAACTAGATAAGTGCCATAACTAGTTGCGTTGAGAATAACTAAAAGATCACCGCGCCAATCTCCCTGGCTGACAGCAGATTTACCCATATAAATAATGATCAATGCTCCAACGAATCCGATAAGTAAGCCTATGATCTTCTGACCAGTAACTCGTTCTTTTAATATCAATGCCGAAGTAATAAATACCATAGCTGGAGTTAATGTCATGATGATAGAGCCATTGATGGCAGAAGTCAAGCTAACTCCTTTGAAAAATGCTAGCATGTTGATGCCTACACCAAACAGGGCACACAGAAACACTCTGCCGCCATCCTTTTTCCAATCAATTTTTGTCTTGATACCTATGCTGATTAACCAAAACAGGGCTGTAGCCACTACCACACGAATGACAATAAATCCAAAAGGTTGGATGAAATCAGGAGTTACTGTTTTGACTACACTGTAGTTTGCACCATATAAAATGCCTACAAAAAGTAAGGCAAGATGCCTTTTGATTTCTGAGAAACTCAAGCGACTAGGATTTGGAAATAAACACTTTCATTACGAAGTAGTAGGATACGGATGCTATCATCATAATAATCCAGAAAGCATTCTCTGATAGAAAAATAATGACACTTTGATGGGAGCCTAAGGCATGTGCCACCTGAAAGAAAAAGTAAGTCACAAAAATCGCAGCAATGCCGTTTTTCTCTTTTCTCAGGACTTTTTTCCAATTAAACGCCATGTAGGACTTATCATATTGATGGAAGTTTGGGAAAAAGGCAGGTGTTTGATGTTTCCACTCCAGGTACATGAACCCAAATTTCTTCTCTAAGTATTCCTCTTCTACTTGTATGATTTTCACATAAAACCAGATAAAAAAGATCAAGAAGGCAAGACAAAATAATGTGCTATAACTCAACATGGCAATAGGGAGCCAAATAATGAAATTGGCTAGATACAGCGGGTGTCTTACAACGGAATAAAGGCCAGTCATATTCAAATTAGTGGCAAGCTGTCTGCCTGTATTTCGGCCAGATGTTCCTTTTGGTGAGTATCCTACCGCATGTACTCGCATTGCAAGACCTAACAGTGAAACGAAAAGACAAGCGTAATCATAGTAGCTGTCATATTGATTTCCTGCCAGGTAATGATTGTAACGAACATACAATCCGATGATCAAGAAAAGGACAGGGATCTCACCTCGATAGCGGAATAGAAAATTTCCAATTTTTTCGTCATTTTGTTTCAACATCATCAGTGCTCGTTAAGAGTTATTCGAAATTAGATAAGTAATCGAATAACCCTTTAAAGTGTTAAAATTTTTATTCAAAAAAACTTTTTGCAAACGTTTGCAATGATTAATATTGCAGTGTTACAATCATCTAAACTCGTTGGTATGATTTTTACAGAGATAGACCGAAAAACCATGCAGTCTTTGTGTACACTGGCCAAGTTAGTTAGTGATCCAGAGGCAAAGAGAGAGGAAATTGTAGTTGTCGGTCAACACCTGGGCGTGCCTAAAGAAGACACGCTTGAAGTGTTGGAAGAATGGGACGAAACTGATACACTTGAACTTCATGATGAAGAGGACAAAAGAGGTTTTGTGAATTTTTGTTTTTCCTATCTGACAACAAATTATAACCCCAAATCGTCTGAGTTGGAGCTTTACGGTGAGGTCGTAAGCACTCTGGGACTGAAGACCAGATCAGATAATTAACAATGTTACCCTAAACAACATCTAAACTAAATAACCCTGGCATACGTCAGGGTTATTTTTTAGTCATCACTTAGGGAGCTGTCAGCTGTCCAATCTCGTATGAGAAGGGTGTTTTTCCCTTCACTGGTCCACAAAAATTCATTCCAACTAATAAACTGAATGCTGACTGTTCCATTGGAAAATGTTAAATCACTGTCGTTTGTCAATTGCAGTGTTTGATAACTTGAAGATTCGGCCGTTATAGAATTGAGTTGTATGGAGTCACCGATGGTTAAAAAATAGAGTCCTGTCAGTGTTTCATTATTTGAAGATCGTATTTCGTAGGTGTTTTCAAATACCTTTTGAATGCTCCATTTGGCACCAGACTCATCTGTGAACTGACCAAAAAGCATTTCCTTTAAAACTTTGTTGTTTTCAGGGGTTCCCTTATTATAGATTTTAGTAGATAGTTTGATGGCATCTTCTAGTTTCAATGCGATATTCTGACTGTAATTCTCCAGACTGTCTTCTAAAAATGCGGGGATCGAGATGTAAATAAATGATTGATTGGTTGACAATCTTCCATTTTTAACACGCTTGATCGATTTGTCGTACGCACCTACTCGAATGACTTTTCCTTTGACTAATCTGCCTGCATTGGAGTTGTTTTTCTGAATTTGAATGGTGAATGGGTTCAATTCTTCCAGTCGAAAATTGAGTTGTAGATAGGTCTTGTCTGAAACAGATTCCAGGTGTGGGGAAGCAATGTTTTTGATGGTAATGGTTTCTGACTCATCATTAAATGTGAATCGATTGATCCACCATTCATCATCGCTCTCATTGTAATAATTGTAGGTGAGCCTGTCTTCCAACCACTGAATGGTAGATTCCAGTTTCGTGCTGTCTTCGTATGTAGATTGGGCATGAATTGCCGAACCAAGGCAAAAACATACCAGTAAGGTTATTAGGTTTTTCATAGCTGTGGGTTCCTTAAAATTAACCAATATCTTTGACCCAATAATGTTTCAGGATAATTCACCATTAGCAGAGCGTATGCGACCTTCGTCTCTTGATCATCTAATTGGTCAGGAGCATTTGGTAGGTCCGAAAGGTATTTTGAGAAGATCTATTGAGGCAGGAAGAGTGCCTTCTATGATTTTATGGGGACCTCCGGGTACTGGTAAAACCACCCTGGCCAATATCATTGCCAACCAGGTGAAGTTGCCTTTTCATACATTAAGTGCAATCAGTGCAGGTGTTAAGGATGTGCGTGAGGTAATTGGAAACATTCGACCTGGAAGTAAAGCCATATTGTTCATTGATGAGATTCATCGATTTAATAAAAGTCAGCAGGATGCTTTGCTAGGTGCCGTAGAGAAAGGAACCATTACTTTAATTGGTGCCACCACCGAAAATCCAAGCTTTGAAGTTAATGCCGCTCTCATATCCAGGTGTCAGGTGTATACGCTCAACCATTTGACGAAAGAACAGCTTCGATCAATAATTGATCAGGCTGTGGCAGAAGATGCTGAAATGAAAAAGGTGGACATTGATATTCAGGAAACTGAGGCACTCTTCAATTTGTCTGGTGGTGATGCTAGAAAGCTGCTGAACCTTTTTGAGTTGGTCATTAAGAGTTTTGAAAAAGATGGCAAATCTTCTTTAACGGATGAGCGAGTTATAGAAGTCGCTCAGCGCAAGACTGTTCTTTACGATAAGAAGGGGGAAATGCATTATGACATCATTTCGGCATTTATCAAATCCATACGAGGGAGTGATCCTAATGCAGCAGTTTACTATCTCGCAAGAATGATAGAGGGCGGTGAAGACGTAAAGTTTATTGCTCGTCGATTGCTCATTCTAGCTTCAGAAGATATTGGGAATGCTAATCCAACAGCGTTGGTAATTGCTAATTCTACGTTTCAGGCAGTGAACGTTATTGGATATCCTGAATCTCGGATTCTATTGTCTCAGTGTGTGACATACTTGGCTTGTTCACCAAAAAGTAACGCTAGTTATATGGCGATTAATAAGGCCCAGCAGGAAGTAACTCGTTCTGGAGATCTTCAAGTGCCAATGGCCATTCGCAATGCTCCAACGAAATTGATGAAAGATCAAGGGTATGGTAAGGGTTATAAATATGCCCATGACTACCCAGGAAGCTTTGCGGAGATGGAGTTTTTGCCAGATTCATTGCAAAACACAACTTTCTACGAGCCTGGTAAAAACGCTCGTGAGGAGGAAATGCGCAAGTTTTTAAAAAATCGCTGGAAAGATAAATACGGCTACTAAACAGTCAAGATTAACATTGTTTGATCGTCAAGACCTTCCGTACTTCCACTGAAATACCTGAATTTTTCATTAAAGTCTCTTATCGAGGCTCTAGCAGGCAAGTCATTGATCATTTTCATCAATCCTTTAGTGCCTAATTTTCTTTCGTTGGCATTGTCAAACTGATCTGTAATGCCATCACTGTAGATAAATATTTGATCTCCTTTTTGGGAAGGAATGTTGTGTAATTGAACCTGGTCTTTGATAAGCAATCTTTTACTTGTTCTGTAATTGGTACAAGTTCCGTCTGTACTCTTGTGAATCATATTGATTCCTGATCCAGAGTAAGTCAGTTCGTTGTTTCTTTTGTCGAGGTAAACAAAACCCAATTCAGCATCAAACACACTCAATTCTTCGTGTTCCATCAACTCATGCATCTGCTTATGAAATTCCTTTAAAGCATCTGCAAGATTGGTAGGGGGTAATTTGAAGTAGTGCTTCAATAATGTCATTACGGACATTCCAATCAATGCGCCTTGCATTCCGTGACCTGTACAGTCTCCAACTACTGCAAGATTTTTGTACTGATAATCTCTTGTCCAATAAAAGTCACCACCTGGTGCTTCAAAAGGTTTGAAATAGATCTCAGCATTGTCATAGGCGATCTTAAACTGAGAAATGGGTTGGCCCAATGAATCGTGGATTCTTGTGCTGTCATCCATTTCAAGATAAGACTCATCTATCTCTACAGGGGGTGCGACAGTTTTTTCAATAACTTCTTCTGTAGTGACATATTCTCCATCCAACCCAGATTTAACTTTGTTGACAAGTTTTGCATAATCTCTTACCTGTCCTTCTATAAATCGGATTTTTCCGTTTTCCTCACTTAAATAAATGAAAGATTCATCGTCAAATTCGATAGTCATCGAACTCATATTTTCGGCTTTCATTTTTTGACAGTACTTGAGCATCAATGGATCACTGGCTCTGCAGGATTTATTGACCTCTAAGTGAACTTCATTTTTTTCAAGTTCATAATGTCCGAGTAAACTTACGGATGCTTGCATGCGAGTAGCTTTTTTTTAGTTGGTGGAAGTAATGGCGTTTGATCTAATTGATTGTGAAATTTTTCCAGCTACGCTTTTAAGTATTCCAACATTATAACTGTTCTCATTGGCGGTGATCCTCAAGATCAAATGAGGGGTTATTTTCTTGTAAATGTAAAGCGTGGGGTTCTTCTGGATATAAATGGCCGTAGAACCGTCAATAAGTGGTAAATCTGCTAGCAGGTTATCCTCTTGGATATCATCACCTTCCAGTAGATCAATATGTCCATCAGGGACATACTGATTCTGGAAGTTATTCAACTGTTCTGCAAATCGTTCCTTAAGCATATGTTATTAGGTCAATGCTGATTGTACCTCTCCACTGATGGACTTCATCACTTTACGTACCATTCCAACATTGGATGATTTGTCTGCAGCCATATAGATGATGTATTTTTCATCATCAGTTGGTTGTATTAAGTGGATTTGAGATGTTAACTCGATAATCATCAAGTCAATTTTCTCTTTCTGCATGCCCATAGCATTCTTAGCCTTGATTTTGGCCTTGATTACTTCTGCGTTGTAAGCACTGGCAGCATCTAGATCGAATTTTTCGTCTACGATGAGTGAGCCATGTGATAATCCGGATTCAACTTCTACTGCTGAGATTGCCTTAAGTCCGGTAATTTCTTTTTTGGCTACCTCAAAAGCTTTTTCAACTTTGCCTGACATAATGATATTTGTTAGTAGTGATTAATAAAATAATTTCAATCGGAGCTTCCAACTGAATGCTCATTCGTCAAACTGTCTAAGTCAATGGTGTTATGAAAGTACGTTAAATATTAGAAAAAGTATAGGTCTGTTTCGATGAAAAATCCTTTTTTACTGCCGAAAAAACGACATTTACCTAACTTGCCTACAGGTTTAAAATTAATGCCTAGGTATATTACTTAAGCTAATCGAGCAAAATGAACAACATTCAAATAATTGGTCCTTTTCGTCAAATTATCACCCTGGAAGGACTACCCATGAAAGGCGTGATCAACGATGAAGAAATTCTGATCAAAGAAAATTCTTATGTAGTGATTGAAGGTGATCAGATTACAGATGTGCTATCATCGTTACCTAAAAATACGAATGAATTCACATTTCATGAAATTTCTGGAGACCATATTTTGATCCCTGGATTGATTGATTGCCACACACATATGGTATGGGGTGGAAATCGAGCAAAAGATTACTCCATGCGTATGGCAGGTAAAACTTACCAGGAAATACTTGCCACAGGAGGAGGAATATTTGATTCTGTCAATAAAACTCAAAAAGCGAATAAATCTGATCTCAAAGAGAGCTTAACTGCAAGGGTTAAGTGTCAGCTAAAAGATGGTATCACCACTATGGAAGTAAAGTCGGGTTATGGGCTGGAGCCTAACCATGAGGTGAAGCTGTTAGAAGTTGTCAAAGAGGTGTCCAATGAAATGACGGTTGATCTGGTGCCTACATGCCTGGCAACGCATGTTTCTCCAAAGGGATGGGACAAGAAGGAGTTTGTGGAAACGGTGTTAAAGGAGCTTCTTCCTCAACTCAAAGAAAATGGCTTAAGTAATAGAGTAGACATTTTTGTAGAGGACAATGCTTTTCCGATTGATTTAGCTGATTACTATTTAGGTAAGGCCAAAGAACTTGGTTTTGATATCACTGTTCATGCAGATCAGTTTACCACTGGAGGAAGTGAGTTGGCTGTAAAGCATGGAGCCTTAAGTGCTGATCACTTAGAGGCTTCTACCGATAAGGAAATAGAAATGCTTGCAGCATCAGATGTGGTTGCTGTTGCTCTTCCTGGAGCTTCTATAGGGTTGGGAATGCATTTTACTCCTGCACGCAAATTGCTAGATGCTGGTGCAAGTGTAGCCATCTCTACTGATTGGAATCCGGGATCTGCTCCAATGGGGGATCTTTTAGTGCAAGCTTCCATATTAGGTATCTATGAAAAACTGTCAAGTGCCGAGCTATTGGCAGGGATGACCTTCCGAGCAGCGAAAGCACTGGGGCTGTCTGATAGAGGACGATTAAGTGCTGGTTATCTTGCCGATATGATTGCTTTTCCTGTGGCTGACTACCGAGAAATCTTTTATAATCAAGGGAGAATCAAGCCTAATATGGTCTGGAAGAAGGGAGCTTTACTATGAGTTATCAAAAAGGAAGTAAGAAAGCCTGGGCAGGTCGAATTGACCCGTTAGGTACCCCCGATACTTTTTATTGGCATCAAGTAATTGAGCTAGGAGATATTGATACAATTCCTGCTTCTACTATATCAAAGCAAATAGTCTTATTGGGTTATGAGTCAGATGAAGGGGTAAAACGGAACCTTGGAAGAGTAGGTGCTGTAGAAGGCCCTAGTGCAATGAGGGCAGCATTAAGCAAGTTTGCATTGCACCATGATCATCTGGCATATCCAATCCATGATGTTGGTAATGTGATAACGGACCAGGATCATTTGGAGTCATCTCAATTGCAACTCGCAAATTCCATTGCCAGGTTGATTGGCAAAGGGTATCATCCTGTAGTGATGGGCGGAGGACATGAGATTTCCTATGGACATTTTACGGGAATTCGTCAGGCGTTTGGTTCAGAGGCTAAAATTGGTATTGTCAACTTTGATGCTCATTTTGATCTGAGAGCTTATCCTAATGGTCCGCATTCAGGATCTCCATTTAGGCAGATATTAGATGAGTCTAAAGGTCAAGGGTGTTCGTTTCATTATCTGCCAGTTGGGATTAATCCTGCCGGTAATCAAAAGGCTTTATTTGATGTGCATCGCCAAGCAGGGCAGAATTATATCCTACAGTCAGAACTTGTTGGAGATTTAACTACTCAAAAAGAGCTAATCGATACTTTCACTTCGGAAGTTGACCATGTCTACATTACGCTTGATCTGGATGTAATGCCTGCTTCGGCTGCTCCTGGTGTTAGTGCTCCAGCGGCTTTCGGAGTTACTCCAGAGGTAATCAGAGAGTTGTTTTTACATGTTTTAGATTCTGAAAAAGTAGTCAGCTTCGACATAGCGGAGTTGTCACCAAAGTATGATGATGGACGTACCTCAAAACTGGCCGCTTCGTTCATTTATGAATTAGTGATGAAATACACTGCTTCATAGGTTTTCCGGAGGTAGTTTTTCATTCATTTTGAACTTCAAGATCACTGGCTTGCTGGCAATCTTTTCCAGCATTGGCTTTAGAATGAGTTGCGCATTTTCCCTGGTCTGGTTCAAAATACCTAGCTGAAGTGCTGATTGTTTGATCTGGGCTTCAGCTAATCGGTAAATTTCATCCATGAACTCCTGACGCTTCTTTTTGTCAAGGCTTGTTACCTCAAGATCATAAAATCTTGAATTGGCAAGGTCCATTTTGTAATAGCACAGTTCTGGCTGCGGGACAGTCACATGCAGTGTGTCGTTGATTAGCTTGATGTCTGAGTTTTGTATGAGGGTCAGGTCGATACATCCTGCTGCGCTTCCTTGAGAAATCAACAATGCTCGTGCGTCGGGAGCAAGTTTGAACTTTCTACTAAAGAGCTCTACGTAATCAGCATTTTTGTTCAATTCCGTTACTTCTTGAAAATGGTATTCCGCTAATTCTAGCTTACCGATTGCTTCTACTTGTGTAAGGATGCTGTTCTGATAGACTTCTTTTGATCCTTCTTTGATCCCGAAATCAATTTTTTCTTCAATCAGCATCCATGATAGCAATGCTACTACGATGAGCCAAGGGAGCGTTTTTAAGAGAATTTTCAGGAGTCCAATCATGCATTTAAGTTACAGAGATTAAAGACGAAATCCATAAGGGTAATACTTTGTTCAGAATCATTACTTTTGTCGGATTGATAATACCCCACTTGAAATATAATTTATGCTAGAAGTAAACGAATTTCTTAAATTAATTGACAGCTTTATAGGGAGTGCCTGGTGGTTTCCATATGCGCTTTTAGGTACAGGCTTGTTCTTTACCTTTTATTTGAAGTTTCCTCAGATTAGATTTTTCAAGCATGCGATAAGAATCGTGTCTGGAAAATATGACAAATCTGATTTACCTGGAGACACTTCACACTTTCAGGCTCTTGCCACTGCACTTTCAGGTACAGTTGGTACTGGTAACATTGCTGGGGTAGCATTTGCAGTTCACCTTGGAGGACCAGCGGCATTGTTTTGGATGCTGGTAACGGCTGCAGTTGGTATGTGTACCAAGTTTGTAGAGGTATCCCTTTCTCACAAATACAGAACGAAATTGGATGATGGTACCATGGCTGGAGGGCCAATGTACTACATGAAGAATGCTGAGTTTAAGCTTGGAGGCAAAAAAGTTAACCTTAAGTGGTTAGCAGCAATTTTCGCATTTGCTACTGTTCTTTCATCTTTTGGAACCGGAAGCTTACCACAAATCAACAGTATCTCTAGTACGCTTCTTGCCACTTTTGGTATTGATCAAATCGTAACAGGAGCTGTTTTAGCTGTATTGTTAGGATTGGTAATTATTGGTGGAATTCAACGTATTGCAGCTGTAACATCAAAGTTGGTTCCTGGTATGGCGATCATTTACTTCATCGGAGCCTTTGCGGTAATCCTTGCTAACATTGGCAATATCGTACCATCTTTCATGGCTATTTTCGGTGATATTTTCACTGGTTCTGCAGCTACAGGAGGTTTCATCGGTGCGAATCTTGCATTTGCATTCAATAAAGGGGTTGGACGTGGATTGTTCTCTAACGAAGCGGGCCAGGGATCTGCGCCAATTGCTCACGCATCTGCCAAAGCTAATGAGCCATTATCTGAAGGTATGGTGGCTATTCTTGAGCCATTCATTGATACAATCATTATTTGTACAGTAACAGGATTGGTATTGCTTTCTTCTGGAGCATGGTCAGAAAAACACATGAACCAATTTGACTACACTGAAATCGAAATCTTGAGCCAAAGCTTAAAGGAGTCAAATCCAGATAATGCAGAGTCCATCTACAATCATCTCAATGACGTAGAAAAACTGCCAGTATTTTCTGGAAATCTGAATGTAGTCAATGGTCAAATCCAGAATAGTGACATCACTTTCTTGCACTCAAGAAGTTTTGCTGATAATATTTTGGTCTATAAAAATGACGGATTGCTTGATGAAGCATTGTTTAGCGGAACTGTCGCTATTGAAAACGGATCCATCATCGATGATAAACCATTAAAGTTTATTGGTGAGTCATTAGTTCATAGTGCTCCTCTGACGGCAATAGCTTTCAATAGAGGTTTCTTTGGTGATTATGGACAATACATCGTTTCAATTGGATTGTTGTTATTTGCCTTCAGTACTGCGATTAGTTGGTCATATTATGGAGACAGAGCAATGACCTTCTTGTTCGGAACTAAGTCCGTGATTTATTACAGAATCGTTTATGTGATCGCATTCTTCTTTGCGTCATTCCAGGATACTACTATTATCTGGACATTGTCAGGAATTACTATTGCTTTGATGACTTTGCCTAACCTTGTTGGTATTATTTGGCTAAGAAAAGATATGAAGCAAACGATCAGCGATTATGGGGATTTCTTTGAGGAGAACTTCCCAGGAATGAAGCATCCTAAATTCAAATAATATTCATTATACAAAATATGGAAAGCCCAGGCTCCTGAGTCTGGGCTTTTCTGTTTATAAGAAATTGTTATAAAAATCTTCTACTGTTTTGTTCCAGTTTTCCAATCCCTGGGTTCTGAATTTGCTTAAGTAATTTGACGTCTCATTAAATTTTTTAACTGCTTCATTATATTCATTGATAGCCAGGTTGTATTCATCAATTTCTTGTTGCGTTAATTTATTCTTAGGTTTCGATTCTATTTTACCCTTCAAATCAGTCATATCCTTTTGTTTTATAAGGAAATCAACCTGATCAGGGCTATACCTAACTGCTTCGCCATGGTAGAAATAAAGGAGTTGGTGGCAAGCTTCTTTAAGTGATTTATCACTGTAAAATGAATTGAGGTTATTTAGAGAATCCATGTCTGATTTGGAAATGCTGGCGAGAGTTTGTCTGAATTGCTCCATGTCACCAACATTGTTTTCTTCGAGTGCTGTGAGCATTTTTGTTTCATACCAATATGATTTATAAAAGAGTAAATAGACTTTATTGTAATAGTTAATTACCTCTCCTGCATTAGCTAGTTTCTTGGATAGCCTACTGTCGTTTTCAATAAGTTTGATATTGTGCACTTGCGCGAATTGAGATTGTCTGGCTCTAAGGCTGTTGAATGCTGCTTCTGTCTTTATATTTACTCGTTCTTTGGTTAGAATGTATGCTTCCATTGCATCATAGGATTCCTCGGCTACCTGTTCTAGGTCTATTATTTTTTCATAGTCACTTTTTAGTGTGAGTAATAATATATTTAGATAATCTCGAGTTTCATTTCTAAGAGCAGTTTCACCCTCAAAGGCACCTATCTGGGAGACTTCATACTTTGCTTTGTTAAGCGTGTTGATCAATTCAATCCTTTTTTTATCAATTCTTCGAGCATTATTACCTCTAGAGACTTGTTTGATGTAGTTCCAGGTGTCTTTATTGATTGGTTCAAAAGGTTCATTGATTGATGAAAAATATTCATATGCACTTTGCGAGTACCCATGCAATACAATTATTGAAAGTAGAACTGTCGATATAGTTTTGAGCATAATTAATCATTAGTTGTAGTTAAAATCCAGTCGTTAATAATGTGCATAGTTTCATTAAGAACAGGGTCTTCTTTGATAAGTAAGTTGTTGTAAACATTGGATGCACTGTCCAGCAAGACCTCCGAATTGATAGCTTCTACAGAATACATTGCACTCGTATCGCTAACATCTTTTATGTTTTCTAATGGCCATTTGAACTCGTTATATTGAAGTTTTAGTACCATTTCGGAAGAAAATAGCTTATTCATCGTCTCTTGTAACTGTTTCATGTAATTCAATGCATGATTGGAAACAATTCGTTTTTCTGATTCCCTTTTTAAAAATTCAATTGGTTCATTTCTTATTAGGATTGGGTTGATTTTTTTGGAGGATTTGGGAAATGAAAGTGAGTAATTGCTATGCGCTTCATTTAGAAATACGGAAGGTAAGCCGGATGGAATGTAAATGTCAGGCGAGACTCCTTTTTGCTGCAATGTTTCTCCATCAAATCGAAAAATTTCCAGCGAAGTGATTTTTGCATAGCCAAACAATTCATAATTGTCATAAAGCGGGACCATGTCCTGACCCGAGGATTTTCCATAGGTTGTAGTCCCAACAATTAGTGTGTTGGGATAAGTTTGCAAAGTATTGGCAATAAGTTCAGAGGCTGAAGCCGAATATTCATTGACCATAATGACCAACTTTCCATCATATAAACGGCCTTTTTTGGTGTCTTTGATTAATGTTGGTATTTCTGAGAGATTGCTTCTAGTTAAAAAAAGAGGGCCATAATCTATGAAAAGGCCAGCAAGGTTAATTGCTTCTTGAATGGATCCCCCTCCGTTACCCCTTAGATCAAGTATGATCGCGTCGGAGTTTGAAGCTTTCATTTGCATGATAAGTGTGGCAAGATCGTTCCCAGCAGATGTTCCTGCTCCATCTTGAATAGCGTAAAAGCTAGGCAAGGCCAGGTATCCAACCTTCACCTTACTGGACGTTAAATAGTATCCAAGGCTGGTATTGAATGCATTCTCTGTGACAGATTTTGTGAATTTATAGGCTCTTGTGATATGGTCTTTTGGACACTTTATTTTGACAGAGATTATTGAGTCAGCATGTCCATAAAAGTAATTGTACATATCTCCTTCTGAAAGGCAAGCAGGGTTTATAGAGGTTTGATTTTTCTCAATTCCGACAATTTCATCTCCTACATGTAACTCAGAGAAGGATACGGAAATTTTTGGACTCAATTCTGAAATGTAGTAGCCTGATCCACTAGGCTGTATGAAAAAACCAGGTGTGAATATTTGTGAGCTGAGGCTTGAATTAAAGATTTCATTTTCTTCAAGAGAAAAATACTCCGTATGTGGATCAAAGGCTTGAGCATAAGTATTTAGGAAAGCATTGAAAACCATTTCTTTCAGTTTCCCATTTTCCATAATTATGGTTTTAAGTTCACAAGTGGAGTTGTCAACTTCCTGTTTCCACTTTTCCATTAAAATAGCTTCTGGAGTAAGGCTGTCACCAAGAGTGGATAAAAGTGTGTTATACTTTATGTTTCTTTTCCATCGAGATTCAAATTCTGCCTCATCTTGAGCGTAAATAAGTGAATGACTATTGGGGACAAGAATAATTGAATCATTTTCAGTGAAATTGCAAGTTTCTAGTGCTTCTAAAAATCGAATGGTTGTAAATATTCGGTCACGTAAATGGACATAACAACTGTCCATTATCATAGCGGACTCTTCCCAGTTTTGAGAAGTAAATGTTGTTAGTAATTCATTGATCTGAGATTCATCAGAGCGTAAGAAAAATCTACCTGTGGGGTCAATTCTGTTCACCAGGGTCTTGCGGAAACGTTCATCAATTGAATCAGCTAGAGCCGCATATTGTACATGGTTTAATTCAATGTTTTCAATTAATACACTGAACCTATTCTGATCGGCTAGTCCGAAATGCTGTGAATTGGCAATATTGGTAATACTCAGGCCTATCAGGCAGAGTAGGAAAGTGATATTTCGATGCTTAATCATTAATGGTTACTAATAAACGGCTATTTTATGTTCAATTCTCTTAAATGCAAAGAAAACTATCGCTATTAAGTGAGTTTTATGCCATTCAACTTGATAACCAGCCGATTGCAAAAGGGTAGTTCCAAAATTTACAATCCTTTTATATTTTCACGGTCGCTTAAACCAGACAACACAAATGAAAACAACTATTTTATTCATTCTTATGGTGTCCACTATACTATCTGTGAATGCACAGAAGTTAGTCAAAACCATAAATGCCCAGGTAGATAAGGAAGAGCTAAGAAGTCATTTGTATTTTATTGCTTCTGATGCCATGAGGGGTAGAAATACAGGGACTGTAGAGAATGAAATTGCCGCTCAATACATTGCTTCTCGATTCGAGTCTTACGGTGTGAAACCAGCACCAGGCGCGGAATCCTATTTTCAGCAAGTGTCATTAATGAAATCCGTAAGCCCAAGAAAGGCAAGTCTTTCGGTCGGTGATAAATCATTTGAGCTGGAAACAGACATGGTTTTCTACACAGCAAAGAATGGATCATTTGAAGGAGAAGTTATTTATGTAGGGTATGGACTGGAAGATGATTTGAAAGGTCTTGACTTAAAAGGTAAAGTTGTAGTTGCTAAAACAGGAAATGGTAATCCTAATGAGCGCTTGACTCCTTATACCATTCAAAAGCAGAAGGCTGTGAAAGAAGCTGGAGCGGTGGCTTTGATTGAGTTATTCAAGCCTGGTAGATATCCATGGAAGCTGATTCAATATTATTTCTCTGGTGAGAAATACAGTTTGTATGATGGGGAAGAAGGGCAGGAGAAGGAGGCAGGTTTCCCATCTGCGTGGTTACTTGATCAGGAAGGCGATCTGCTGTCCTATATTGAAGGGCTAGCTGCTGGAACAACTGCATCTCTGGAAGTTGGTGGACAGGGTAACCATGTGATTAAAGTTCCTAATGTGGTTGGTTACATCGAAGGAAGTGATCCAAAGTTGAAAGAAGAGGTTATTATGATTACAGCACACTTTGATCATGTAGGTGTGAGTAAAGTAGATGGTGATTCTATCTGGAACGGAGCAAGAGATAATGGTATTGGTGTGGCTAATATGCTTACGGCAGCAGAATTTCTAGCTAAAAATCCTCCCAAAAGATCCATTGCTTTCCTTGCTTGTAATGCCGAAGAAAAAGGCTTACTTGGAAGTCGATGGTATGCAGAACATCCAGTGATTCCTTTGGAAAAAACGGTATATGATTTAAATACTGATACTGGTGGTTACAATGACGTTACCAAGGTAACAGTAGTTGGATTTGAGCGTACTTCGGTGACCAACTTATTTTCTACAGCGGCGTCAGCATTTGGGTTGGAAGCAATAGATGATCCTCTACCAGAAGAAAATTACTACGATCGTTCCGACAATGTGAGTTTTGCAGCTAAAGGGGTGCCTGCAGTATCTTTTGATCCAGGATATACCGAAATGAACGAAGAGATTACTAAATATTATCATCAGCCCGCTGATGAGCCGCAGACGTTGGATTATGACTACTTAACCAAGTACTCTAAGGCATACATCTATGCTGTTTCCTTAATTGGAAATTATAGTGGTGATTTATTCTGGACTGCCGGAGACAAATATGAAGAAGCTGGCAAAGAGCTTTACGGTAGAGATTGATAATACTGGGTTTTGGGTTCTAGGTATATTTTGATGATTCTAGAACCTAAAACTTCTATATCTCAAAGTGTTTACGCACCACACCTTTCCAGATTTTATATCCCTTAGCGTTCATATGCAATTCATCTTCCAGGTAAAGTTCTGGCCTTGCTACCCCGTTTTCACTTAGCATAGAGTCAAAGATGTTGATCAATGAAGCTTTCTCCACATTCATCAATTCTTTTCGAATTAAGCTGTTAGTTAACTTGATCTCTGGCAAAAGGTAAGTTCTACTTGGACTGGGTTTTATGGTGATAAAATCCATCGGTGTATGTGGAAATGAAGTCCGAATAAGGCTTGCCAGCGTTCTGAATTTTTTAACCACTTTTTCTGGTGGGATTCCATTAGCCAGGTCATTATCACCTACATAGATAACAATGTGTTTAGGTTTGATTTTGGTGAAAAGACGATCAAAGTAATAGATGCACCAAGAAAATGAAGAGCCTCCAAACCCGAGGTTCAGTACATTCAGTGGTGCCATATCTTCTTCTAATGATTCCCACAGTCGGATGGAAGAACTTCCATAAAAGACTGTGAGGTCTTCTTTGTTGGGAAAGTCTATGATCTTTTTTTCCAGATCCTCTATCTCGCTCTCAAACTCCATGTTAATGACTTCCATTGGTTGAAGGTTTTTTACTTTCTGAGATTGCTTTGGCTACATAATCCTTGAATTTGGATTGATAATCTGCCAAAAATGTTCTCATTTCAGTTTTGTCTTCCTGGTTGCGAATATAGTCAGATGCCTTAAAAGGAGGCAAAATCACACAGGCAAACCGATTGTTTCTCACGCGTTTATCAAAATTCGCAACAGCAATTGGGACAATCCATGGCTCTTTCTTCATGGATAACGCTAATTTGAAGGCTCCAGGTTTGAAAGGACCTGGCGTTTCTTCTGTGGAATAGGAGTTGCCTTCTGGGCTAATGATCAGGTTTCCTCCTTTGCTCAAGTGAGCTCCAGCTTCGTTAAAAAACATTTGTCTGACCTGACGTTTTACTTTCTTGGTATTTTTTTCAGATTCTTCTGTGAAAACGTCAATGTGTCCAAGTCGCTGATAATATTCTTGATGAGCATATTCCTTGCTCATACCAATTCTAACTATCCTTAACCCTGGATCATTGTATTTCTTCATCAAAATCATTGCGCTGATGAAGTGCGAGTCCAGCGTTATTTGAAATTGATTCGGCAGCGTGTTATAAGGATGATTTCTGAGATGGTTGTAAATAAAAATATTGCCAGACTCATCTGGAAGGTTTTCCATCCCTTTGATGAAATAGTTCTGATCATCGAATACCTTTTGATATTCACTTGCATTGATCTTTCTGATCTCATCGGGTTCCAGGTCTTTTGGAGCTTGCACTACGCTGTTATAGACATTCACAAGTCCGTTATAAAACTTGTGTTCTTTTCTGATTTCCTCTAGAAGTTCCCACGATGTATTGGCTATGTTCTTTTCCAGGGGAGTGCCTTGAATTTTCATTTTGTCAAGGGTGCTTAGCGCGTCGCCTACTGTTATTTTATCCTCTAACAGGTGCGGAATTTTGTGTATCGGTGACCATAGGTCAAGACGGGCGCTGTTTTGATCTATGAGATTACTAATGGCAGTGATCTCATGATTGAATCTTGAAGCTATGATTCGGGCCCGGATTGCCTGGAGCTGATGACTGATAAGCCAAAGTAGTCTTCTATGAAATGCCGGAGCAAATACCGGATTTAACTTCAAGATCCTCCCAAGTGTCTCTTTGGGGATGTAGTAAACCATCGTTTCCTGCACCGCATGAGCGTTGATCATATTGGGAAGGTCAATTACTCCTCCCCAGCCAAGCACATATCCTGGTGTATTGATTTGTCGGAAACTGATGCTTTCTTCGTTGTGGTCAAAATGGCTGAAGCGAACTTTGCCAACTCCCAACACATAGAGTCCTTCTGGAGCGCCTCCTTGCTCATAGATGGTGTCATTGGCGCGATAGATTCTGCGTTCAAGTCCCTGAGCAATAAATTCCAGTGGCCCTTCTTCAAATATTTCAAAGAAGGAAGACTTTCGTAAGAATTTTACAAGGTCTTCATCTGGAGAATGTTGAGTGACGGTAAATTCCTCAGGTTTTAGTGATTCCGTTATTGGAAGGGAAGGACCAACATCACTTAGTTTGGCTATCGCTCCTTTAATCAGATCTCGTGCATTTGCACATACTTCTCGTAAAAATATCGTGCCTGCTTCTGGATCAGATCGGAAGATGTCTTGCAGGGTATCGTGGCTCCATTGGATGAAAGTCGCTGACTTGCTGGCTACTTTTACGGTGGTAGCATATCGCCCAGGAGGATTAAATCCACTCCATCCTATAGGAGCGAGCTTTTCACTCGATTGACCTACTTCTATTTCCCCCTTCGAATCATCAATTGACAATGAAAATGTCACTGACCCTGTTTTCAACAGATAGAAGTTATTTGCCTTTGCAAACTGCTGAGTGAGAATCTGATCCTTTTTTAAACGAATCTCTGATCCTTGTGCCAGAATTTCACGGCTAATTGATGAATTGACATTAAAAGTCTTCAATAATTAGGATATTTATAATTAATTGAACTTTTATTAAAATTATGATCAAGAAAATTATAAATATGTTGCGATAAATAAAATTATATTCATCACTAATTACGAAACTGCCAAAGAATATTATGGGTTGTTAGGAGAATTAAAAGGAGTAATTGATCAAATAGGATCACGGTAGTTAACCGGGCTACATTGTGCAAACTTGACGTCTTTTGTCAATCCGAATCGATAGTTCTGGGCGAACTTATTTAGTAAATCTGCAAATTGGGTTGCTTGCTCTGCAGTGATTTCTCCTTCTTTGAAAGAATATAAGAAATAGTCTATTGATCCATCAGCAGCAAAATAGATACGATTAAAGCATCTGATCTGACCACCCCATTTGAAGTCATTTTGGCTTAGGTAAGCACTCAATTCGTGCAACATGGAGTAATAAGCTGTAATGTAGTCTTCTTGTTGATCGGCAAATACAGCTTTGGATGCATCTGAGTGAATTCCACTTTGATACAAACTATCTAACAACTTAATATCCACTCCCAATGAATCCGCATGAGCAATTGGCATAACCTGTTGCGCATTTGCAACATATCCGATGAACAGAATCGCGATGAAAGTGAGTAGTTGTTTTGTCATTCTATAGCTGTTGTTTATCAAAATTGGATGGCGAAAATACGTCATATACGGAGTAACAAAAAGTTGATGCTCGCTTAATTAGAACGAAACATGATGAGTGGGTATTTTCTGTAGATGAGCGAAATAGTTTAATCCATTTCCTAAATTTGGATACAAACAACGCCACTATGTTCTACAGAACTTTACTCACTTTGTCATTCATTGCTTGTTTCATTCATTTTTCGGCTGCTCAATTTGGAGACTTGAGAAAGAAGCTTCAGGAAAAAGCCGCTGAAGTAGTCAAGGAAAAAGTCATTGAGAAAACAGATGAAAAGCAGAATGAATTTGATACTACTTCTTTAAACTATGCGATTGCTTTTCTCGATAAAACGGAATCATTCCAAAATAGACAAGACGGAGAGCGCTTGGTAACAGCTACCAGGTTTGCATTACGCAACGATATAGAGAAAACGGATCGAGAAGAAGCTCGTGATTTATATGAACTTGGCCGGTTGAGTTATGGCAAAAGGGCCTATTATATTGCTGAATTAAATCTTCTTGGTGCCAAACTGGCTTTTGAGTCACTGGGAGAAACTACCGACCCCGTATACCATAAAACGCTTGGGACGCTAGGCTTGTTGTACAGTGATATGGGGCGATTTGATAGAGCTGAAGAATTGACCAAAGAAGCTTTGGAGGGTTGGGAATCCAGCAACGGCAGCAGTAGTGCTGGATATGCTGCAGAATTCAATAATATGGCAGTGCTTAGTTTTAGTCAAGGAAATCTAAAGCAGGCAGAACGGGACCTGACCACTTCTTTAGGTCAAATCAAACGTGTAGAAGGAGAGAATTCAGTTCCCTATGCGATTGCATTAAACAATCTTGGAATTCTATATCAATACATGGGCCGCTTTGAGGAGGCACTAGATTACCTGGAGCAGTGTATTGAGTTGGCTGATAAAGAACTTCGAGAAAAGTCAAGCACTTATGTTCAGTTTCTGACAAATAAAGCCCTGATTTTGCAGGAGATTGGTGATTACAGTAGTGCTGAGTCTACGTATAAACAGGCGATGGATATTCAGACAAGTAGAATGAAGCTCAACAAAACTTCGGATCCAGATTATGCTCATATGCTCAACAATTTGGCATCATTATATATGGTTTCAGGTCGTGAAGAAGAAGCCAAAAAGCTGCTGGAAGAAAGTCTGAAGATATATGAAACCAAGTTTGGTGATAACCATTTACTAACTGCAGGAGCAAAATCTGATTTGGGTAGAGTTAATTTATATCAGGGTGATTACGCTAAAGCAAGTAGTTTGTTAGTGTCAAGTTATTCTGTATTCGATCGACTCTTAGGCTCTGATCATGCTAAAACAATTTCAGCTAAGGAGGACCTTGCCACGCTTGCATGGAAACAAAATGATATTGAAAAAGCAAATACCTACTATACGGAAGTTTTAGATGCCAGTTTAAACTTTATCAATGAGTTCTTTCCTTCTCTTAGTGAAGTGGAGAAGACCAAATATTGGCAGCAGTTCAAGCCACGTTTCCAGAATTACTATCGATTCGTAGCTGATCAGGCAACCAATAAAGCTGAATTGGTAGGAAGTATGATGAACTACAGAATTAAGACCAAAGGGCTTTTACTGAATGCTAGTACGAAGATTAGAAACACCATTTTGTCTAGTGGTGATGATAAGTTGATCTCATTGTATGAGCAATGGCAAGATCAAAAGCGCATGCTTTCTACCTATTATAGTTTTTCTAAGGAAGATCTACAGGAGCAAAAAGTAAATCTGGATTCTTTGGAAGATGCAGCTAACCTGTCAGAACGTAAGTTGAGTGAAATGTCCACGGACTTTTCAGGGGACTTTATAGATGAGTCCGTCGATTATAAAAAAGTAGCTTCGGGCTTGAGTTCATCAGAAGCGATTGTGGAGATCGTGCAGATTCCAGCAGGAGCTCTTTCTGAAACTTCCGCTTACGTAGCTATCTATCTGGATCAATCGACCATAGAACTAGTGAAATTCGATAAAGGAACAGAGTTTGATTCCAAGTACTACAAGTTGTATAGCAATCTTGTAAAGCAGAAACTGGATGATGCGTATTCTTATGACATCTTTTGGTCTGCTTTAGCACCTAAGGTTTCTGGTAAGTCGGTGGTGTACCTATCGCCAGATGGTGTTTTCAATCAAATAAATGTCAATACACTCAAAAGCACTGCTGGAAAGTTTGTGATTCAAGACTATCAGGTGGCTTATGTGGGTAATCCCAATGATGTATTAACCAAGAAGAAGGCTAAAATCGGCAATCAAGCTTTCTTAATGGGCTTCCCAACCTACGGGTCATCAGAAATTGTTCCATTGCCCGGTACTAAAAAGGAAGTAGATATGATCAATTCTACTTTGAAGCCGGGTGGAGTAATTACGTCCTTGTATACTCAGAAAGAAGCTTCAGAAAAGGTAGTGAAGTCGGTTAATAGTCCATCAGTAGTTCATATAGCTACTCATGGCTTTTTCCTGGAAGACAAATCCACGGCCGGAAAGGTTTTTGGTGTTCAGGTGGATTATGCAAATGACAATCCATTACTTCGATCGGGTTTATTGTTAGCGGGCTCTGGAGATGAAGCTGAGAACCAATCTTTTGATGGAAGTGACAATGGAGTACTCACTGCCTATGAAGCAATCAATCTACCACTCACTAAAACCGACTTGGTGGTACTATCAGCTTGTGAAACAGGAAAAGGTGAAGTGAAATCTGGAGAAGGTGTATATGGATTGCAGCGTGCCTTTATGATTGCTGGAGCCAATTCGTTGATCATGAGTTTGTGGAAAGTAGATGATGAAGCTACTCAACGATTGATGAGTACTTTCTATGCCAACATGATCCAAAAGAAGCAGGATCTGGACGTTGCTTTTAGAAATGCACAGCTAGAGATAATGAAATCCTATGCGCACCCAAACTACTGGGGAGCTTTCGTTCTCCTTAGGTAATGTTTGCTTAGTGAATGAAGGAGTAATGAAGCTTTTCGAGTAAATGACTACTGGATACTGACTTGTAGGGTTGAGGTTCTACTCCGAATGATGGAGCCTCTAATCCTAACTCTTGTGCAGCATTCACATAAAATTCTTTTCGGGTTAGTTTAGAAGGAGCTACCGCATTAAACGTTTCATTCCAAAGTTTGCTTTTAATGACTAGCTCAATGATGGCCAGGCAGTCTTCTCTATGAATCATATTGATGGGATTTTCGGCTCCTTTCAAGCCTGCTTTACCAGCTAAAAACCGCCCAGGATGTCGGTCTGGCCCGTATAATCCGCCGAAACGAATCACAGTAGTATCAAATGAATCTTCACCTGTAAATAATTTCTCCATTTTGAGAAGAGAAACTCCGCCACGGTTTAAGTTACTTTCATCAGCATCGGATTCGCTTACTATTCCATTGGTATTGGGATAAACAGCAGTGGAGCTAATGAATAATACCTTGCTCACTTTTTTAGAAATCACCTGATTCCGAATGGATACAAGTTGTTTCTCGTGATACTGATCGTCCGCTTCACTATTTCGTGGCGGAATGTTTATGATCAATATATCACAATTGAAAAATGAGATGTCTCCCTTGAATTCTGGAGACAAATCAATAAAGTAGGGTTTGATACCCGTACGTTCAATTATTTTCAGCTTGTTGCTAGTCGTAGTACTCCCATTGACATGGTAACCATGTGATATTAGTTGTTCACCGAGCGGAAGTCCTAACCACCCACAACCAAGTATGGATATTCGGGACATATCCCAAAGTTATCAATTGATTTTGATTATTAAATCACTTTTAAAAATAACTGTAATTCATTGGTACTGACTATCTTTAGATTCTGACCTTACCAAAAACTAAAATGAAAATCAAAATCTTGCTTTTATTGTCATTGACAACTGTTTCTTATGTGATTTCGGCACAAGATGCGGACATTGTGAAAATTATTGATGACCTCACCATAGAATGGGATGAAGAAGCCAAAGATCTGGAAACTTACGAAGGGTTAACCAGATATTGTCGTGATAAAGCTTACAGAGACAACACCATAGAGTTATTGAATCAGATTCATCACTATGATAGTGCTCTTTTCAAAATTGTAACAGATAAATATGCTCATAACAAAGACCCTGAGGCTAAAGCAACTTTAGCAGATATTGAAACCCTTGAGCTTGATTATGCCACTAGAAGATTTTTAAATTTCCTGAGAAAGGAATGCATGTCTCTAAACGACAATGAGAACAATAAAAATATGGAGGGTTATGAAGATATCGTTAAAGATATTGAAGATGAAATGATTCAGTATGTAGAGGATATTACAAAGCAGATAGATTTAATTGATGAGCATATTCATCATCTCAAAGACCTCTGATCAGTCATAGACTATTTTCAGCTGTTCGACAATTCTCGATACAGCAGGGCAGACCATAGTGTTCTTATGAGTAAGTGATGTGATTTGATACATGCGCTTACGATCCGTATGAGGGTACTCCCTACACGCTTTGGGTCTGCTTTCGTATACGATACATTTATTGTCAGCACCAAGAAATGGACAGGGTGAAGAAGTTAGTACATAATCTTCATCCTCGTCTACTTTTAGGTATTCCTCTATAAATGCGGGCACTTTCATTCGAAGTGTTTTGGCTAGTCGCTCAATGTCGCTAATCTGAAAAATTGGTGATGTGGTCTTGCAGCAGTTGGCACATTCCAAACAATCAATCTCCTGAAAAGTAGAATTATGAAGCTCGTGAAACTGATTATCCAGGTCTTTGGGCTTTTTTTTCTTCAGTTTTTGAAGAAAGGATTTTGTCGATTTTGACTGGTCCTGAGCCTTTTTTAAATCTTCCTGGTAAATCATTGGGCAAAAGTAGCGACATCCTGTGAAACCTTTTTTCGACAATTACGAAATATATATTAAATTCGTCTTTGTCGAATAAATAAAATCTAATGAAAGGGACTAACATAGGAGAGCTGGAAGAATTGGTGTTATTGGTGGTGGCCAACCTTTTTGATAATGCTTATGGTATCGCCGTGAAGCAGGAAATTGAAGATAAATGCAATCGCTCTATCACTATCAGTACCGTTCACAACGTCTTGCAGCGACTTCAGGAAAAGGACTACCTGGAGTCGAGATACAGTGATCCAACTCCGGAGCGTGGAGGTAAGCGAAAGTTGTTGTTTCGTGTCACTCCTTCGGGACAAAATGCACTGGAAGTTTCTCGATCTATGCGCGAATCCCTTTGGCAAACTATCCCTAAAGTAGCTTTCGAAAAAGAATGAGCCATTTTCCACCAAATTGGATCACTAGAATCCTGCGGTTTTTCTTTAAGCCGGAGTTATGGGAGTCTATTGAGGGAGATCTCGAAGAACTCTATTGTTATGAGCTTGAGCGAATGAGTTCGAGTCGTGCCAGATGGAGGTACTTTGTCAATGCGGTTGCTTTTTTTAGATACCATCGATTAAGACAATACTCAAAAACTCACAATCAAATGGACTTATTAAAGAATTACCTGAAAGTCTCCATTCGAGACATCAGAAGGCATCGCTTGTTTTCGTCAATCAATTTGCTAGGCTTAGTCACTGGTTTTACAGTGATGCTGCTAGTGTTGCAGTATGCGCTTTTTCAGTTTGGCTTTGATCAATTCAATGAAAAGTTTGATCGAACCTACAGAATTGTAAATGACCGCTATCAGAATGGAGAACGTGTACAACGTGGGGCCATTACATACCCAACCATTGGGCCTACACTGAAAAAAGATTATCCGGAAGTTGTGGCTTACACAAGGCTCACAGTAGGCAGCCGTAATTATTTGCATTTCGATCACCGGCAATTTTTGATGGAAAACTTCATGTGGGCTGATGAGCACTTTTTTGAGGTCTTTGATTACCCAATTTTAGAAGGTGATCCAATTACTGCACTTAAGGAATCGGCGCAAGTAGTCATTTCAGAAAGTTACGCCCAGCGATTGCTGAATGAAGGTCAAACACTCAATGACTTGATTGGGCAAGAAGTACTAATCAATGATTGGGATTTCCATTGCCAGATTAAGGCTGTTATGAAGGATATGCCTGTTCAATCTCATTTGCATAGCGACGTGCTGATCTCTTACAATACCTTCATTCGATTAGCTGGCGAAGGTGCTGACAACAGTTGGATGTGGTCCGATTTTTATCACTACATCGTACTGGAAGAGGGAACTGATCCAGCAGCATTTGATGCAAAACTTCAGGAGTTTGGAAATACCTATTTTAAAAATGGTGAAATATCTGGGGCGGAGGAGAAGTTCGAGTTGCAACCTCTTTCAAAACTTCATTTTGATGATTCCCTGGAGTATGAATATGCTGATGTTATGGACGGTCAGTTTGTTTGGATGATTTTGGCAATTGCATTAATCATCATGTTCATTGCCTGGATTAATTACATCAATCTTACTACGAGTAGAGCTCTTGAGCGAGCAAAGGAAGTTGGTGTGCGTAAGGCAATGGGTGCTTTCAGTCAGCAGGTATTTGGGCAGTTCTTAACTGAGTCATTCTTATTAAATACGCTTGCTTTGATACTAGCGCTGTTAATCGTAGTAGTGGTGCAGCCAATTATGATCGAGATAGTAGACTTGCCTTTAGATCTTTCCGTTTTTGTAAGATCCACGATCTATGAAATGCCATTCATTCCGCTGTTCCTGGGTGTTTTCTTAGTAGTTGTGTGCGTGATTGGTATTTATCCAGCACGATTGATTTCAAGGTTTAGACCAGAAGAGGTCATTAAAGGGAAGTATTCGCTTGTAGGTGATATGGTGAATATGAGAAGGTTTCTTGTGGTTACCCAATTTGCTACTGCGCTTATTTTGGTATCAGCTTCTATATCTGTTTATCGTCAGATTGATTTTATGCGTTCCCAGGATTTAGGGATGGAGTTGAAAAATAATCTAGTGCTATATGGCCCAGACTTAACAGATTTTGATAGTGTGTATATTGCCAAGTTTGAAAGTTTTAAAAATGAACTGGTAAGTCATCCTCAGGTTCTTTCAGTTAGTTCAACAGGGCGATTATTTGGAGATAAAATGTCACGTGGGTTTACCTTCCAATCTTCTGCGGATCCTGATAAGAATACTTTTGGGAGTAATTGGATGCCGATGGATCATCAATTTGTGGAGCAGTTTGGTATTGATGTTCTTTCTGGTAGGTCTTTTGATCGGTCAGATTATCATACCGATGGTGGACAGGTTAATACCGCCATGCTGAACCAGTCGGCACTTAAGTTATTCAAATTTGACACTCCAGAAGATGCTATTGGTGGACAGGTTATAGTGAAAAACTCAGGAAAAGAATACCGCATTGTTGGCGTGGTGAGTGACTTTCATCAGCGAACATTAAAAGAGACCATTGAACCGATCATATTTTTCCCATTTCACGACAACAGCCATTTCATTACGGTAAAATATGTGGAAGGAAAAGAAAAAGAAGCGATAGCCTTGGCACAGGATGAATTCATGAAGTTTTATCCGGGTAATTATTTTGACTACTTATTTCTTGAAGAACATTTCGATGCGAACTATCAATCGGATCAAACCATAGGGGTGATGTCTGCAGTTTTGACGGTCATTGCCATCATATTGGCTGTTTTGGGACTCTATGGATTGGTATTGGTGACGTTGCAAAAGGGAACTAAGGAAATCGGAATCAGAAAGGTTTTAGGAGCGAATGTAGGACAGTTGCTATCCAGGTTTGGTGGGCAATTTGTTGTACTCATTGTGGTTGCTTCAATCATAGGGATTCCTGCAAGTTCTATTGTTATTCAAGGATTCCTTCAGGATTACTCTTATAGTATCGGGTTAGAATGGTGGGTGATAGTGGTGTCTGCTTTGCTCATGCTAGGGTTGTGTGTGGTGACCGTATTACTTCAAACGAATAGAATTGCTAAAAACAATCCGATTGAGTCATTACGATACGAGTAGCGTTACCACTTAACCATTGGGAAAGGCTTTAATGGATGCCTGCAAGCATGTTTTAAAGCCTTTTTTAATATTATTTTGGTAAAATCATGCCTTGGATATTGAGATTCTATTGATTGAACCAGGCTCATTGGAATATTGAAGTGGATTTTACCTGCGGATAGATCGATCAAATCAGCCTTACGAAATGCCTCAGCTTCAATATTTCCCTTGATTTTAGTGAGTTTGTGGTGTTGCTTGATGATGAACGATACTTCCTCAGGAAGCAGTTCAAAATCGCTTGCAGATATATATTTCCTGGCCAATTCTGCTGAATGATTCAGGTAATCCATATGGTTGTTTACCCATATGTCTAAATCATGAAAAGCAGCACAGATGGCTAGTTTTCTATTTTCACGCATGAGCAGTAGTGTTACTGCATAGTGATAAACTCGCTGTGCATGATTGTGATAGGCATTGAATTCTTCGCCAAGATCAGCATTGAACTTATGAAGTATCTGGGTTATTAATTTCAATGTTGTAATGTTAAAACCTTGTTCGTCCTTCTCAAGTTACAAATTAGCGCGTTGTAATGATATACTTTCATTGATGGGGTGAGAAGCAGCTAAGAGAATCACTTTTCACTTGTTTGAGTCAGAGTTAGAGCCATTCATTGCTTTGTAAGCCAATATTTATTTGAGGATCATTTGGAGTTGTGTTATATGATTATGAGTTGATCAATCGATTGTGTATTCAGTAAAAAGTGCTAATTTGTTCTCGATTTGACGCAGTTGCAGGGTTTATGTTTCTTTGCCCGATTTTTTGAATCTTTATGAGGATTCCTTGACAAATGAACAAGAAAAGAGAAGTCACCATTTATGATATTGCCAGGGAACTCAATGTTTCCCCATCTACGGTATCTCGGGCTTTGAAGGACCATCATAGTATTGGTAAGAAAACGAAAAAAGCCGTTCTTAAATTGGCTGAAGAAAGAGGGTATCAGCCGAACATCATCGCTTCAAGTTTAAGGAGTAACAAAACCAACACGATTGGTATTATTACTTCATGGATCAATAGGCCATTCATCTCCTCATTAATAAGTGGAGTGGAGATGGCAGCAAATAAGTCAGGGTTTAATGTAATTATTTCACAATCACATGACAGCTATGAAAATGAAGTTGCTAATGCAAAAACACTTTATGGAAGTAGGATAGAAGGGTTGGTGGTTTCTTTGGCAATGGAAACTACAAATTACGACCACTTTCAAAAATTTCTAAAGAAGAATATCCCTGTAGTATTTGTAGATAGAGTGCCAGATGATTTGAATACCACCAAAGTGGTGATTAATAATTACGAATCAGGGTTTAAGGCAACAGAACATCTTATCGAGCAAGGTTGTAAGCGAATTGCTCACATTGGAGGTGTGCGTCATCGAAATGTGTACAGCGAACGAATGAACGGATATGTGGCGGCACTGAAGAAGCATGGTTTAGAGGTAGATTCCAATCTCATCGTTGAGAGTGATCGACTGAGCTCAGAAGAAGGGTATCGAATTGCTGAATATTTGATCAATTTGGATGCTAGGCCTGATGGGGTCTTTTCAGCCAATGATACAGCTGCGGTGAGTTTTATTAAGTATGCCAAATCAGTTGGTGTGAATGTGCCTGAAGATATTGCCGTGATTGGTTTTAATAACGATCCCATTTCTACTATCATTGACCCAGCACTTTCTACTGTCAGCCATCCCGCATTTGAAATGGGAAAACTTGTAGCTGCTCAGGTATTAAATCAAGGGCGCTTGCCGTCCGAACTAATACAGGCTCAAACGATCATGTTGGAAACAGAGCTGATCATTCGTGAGTCCACTTTGCGGGAAAAACATTAAACTTTACAGTAGTGCAATAAAAAAGCCATTACCGAGTAGATAATGGCCTTTTAGTGTTTTGATATTCTTAAAGCTTATTTAGCCTCTTCGTATCTTCTATTTACTTCAGTCCAGTTGATTACACCGAAGAATGCGTTGATATAATCAGGGCGCTTGTTTTGATATTTCAAGTAGTAAGCATGCTCCCACACGTCAAGTCCAAGGATAGGAGTACCTCCACATCCTACACCTGGCATCAATGGGTTATCCTGATTAGCGCTAGAGCAAACCTCTAGTTTTCCTCCAGGATGTACGCAAAGCCAAGCCCAGCCAGAACCAAATCTAGTCGCAGCAGCGTTGCTGAATTCATCTTTAAATTTTTCGAAATCACCGAAAGACTCAGTGATTGCATCCATGATCGCTCCTGAAGGGTTTCCTCCTCCGTCAGGACCAAGGATAGTCCAGAAAAGTGAGTGGTTCCAGTGTCCACCTCCGTTATTTCTTACTGCACCATTATCACTGTGGCTTTTCAAAAGTTCTTCTAGAGACTTTCCTTCCATCTCAGTGCCTTCTACTGCAGCGTTAAGTTTAGCTACATATCCAGCGTGGTGCTTGCCATGGTGGATTTCCATGGTTTGAGTATCGATATGTGGCTCAAGTGAATCATGAGCATATGGTAAATCTGGTAATTCAAATGCCATTTTTTGCTTTCTATTTAGGTTTAAAAAATTCGTTTCTTCTTTCAAATATAAAACACTCGTGACTAGGAATTGTTTCTTCGCATCCGACTAAAAAAAGATTTTAACATCATCGTCGATTCTTCTGCGAGTAAACCTCCTGAAATCTCTGTCTGAGGATGTATGATTTCAGGGTTGGATTGTCGGTATCCACGTTTTTCATCCTGTGCTCCGTAAACTACGCGAGCAATCTGGGACCAATACAAAGCTCCTCCACACATGGTGCACGGTTCTAAAGTCACATAAAGCGTACATTGATCCAGGTAGCGTGATCCTAGATAATTTTGTGCTGCTGTAATGGCTAGCATTTCTGCGTGAGCAGTGACATCATTTAGTCGCTCTACTTGATTGTAGGCTCTGGCAATAATTCTATTCTGACAAACTACAACAGCTCCAACAGGAACTTCTCCATCTTCAAAGGCCTTTTGCGCTTCTTTCAAAGCCTGGTTCATGTAATGATCGTCGCTATGGATGCTTAAGTCGCTCATTTTACTCTCACACTGTTCATGATCTCATGCGCCGAATCCTGCCATTGGTTCTGCTGCTTCGCAGGGCATGTAAAATTAAAGAGCAAAATCTTATCTTGATAGAGCGTGTATTGAATATAAGTGTATTTAGCAATCGCAACACCATTTCCAAAGGTTGCATCCTCATCAGTTACTCTGGAAATGAATTCGAAAACGATGAATTTGCGACCAGCTTTTTCCACTATTCCTTCTTGTATGAACTCAATTTCTGTAAAGAGATTGGCTATTGTGGATTTATAGAGACTTTTAATCACTTCATAATTGCCACCTTGCCAGGTATTACTAGTTTCATTCACTACCACATCGATCTGCTGATTGTAATCAGTGTACATCGCAATTGGTGGTCTTGAGGAAATGTTTTTCTGAATGATTTCCCCTTGCTCCAAGGCTCTGAAATCTTCAGGAATATCCATGGAGATATGGTCATTAACCTTAGTTCTTTTGAGTTGGTATTGTGAGCTGGCCTGAAAACCAATAACCAAACTTATGACCGCTAGAATGTATTTGATATTCATTAAACTGGGTTGTTTTTGAGTCAAAGCTAAAACTTATGTGGTTGTAACAGTGAAAGAGTGCCAAAAAAAGGTGCAACATATGCTTTAGCATGCTAATTTCGTACGAGATAAGTGTCGGCTTAAAATCAGGTTGGTCAATTTGCCGATTGGCTAAACCGTATAAATTTGCCGCTGTTTAAAACTGAAAGAAGTAAAGCATATATAAAATGTTAAGAACACACACGTGCGGAGAGCTTAGAAGTGAGCATATTGGTCAGGAAGTAACTTTGTCTGGTTGGGTACAGAAGGTACGAGACAAAGGTGGAATGATATGGATTGATATCAGGGATCGATATGGTATTACACAGCTAATTTTTGAAGAAGGTGTGACGAGTAAAGAGGCTATCGAAACGGCAAGAGAAGTTGGTCGTGAGTTCGTAATCTCGGCCACTGGTCAGGTGGTAGAGCGTGTGGCTAAAAATGATAAAATTCCTACAGGAGATATCGAAATCAAAGTAGGTGAATTGAAAATATTCAATAAGTCAAAAACTCCTCCATTCATTATAGACAATGATACAGATGGTGGTGAGGACCTAAGAGCAAAATACAGATATCTTGACCTAAGAAGAGAGGTTGTTAGAAAGAATTTGGTAATGAGACATGAGTTGTTGCAAAAGACTCGTGCATACCTTTCCAACAACCTTTTCATGGAAGTAGAGACTCCTTATTTGATCAAGAGTACTCCAGAAGGCGCTCGTGACTTTGTGGTTCCATCTAGAATGAACCCAAATCAGTTCTATGCCCTTCCTCAGTCTCCTCAAACCTTCAAGCAATTGTTGATGGTTTCGGGGTTTGATAGATATTTCCAGATTGTAAAATGTTTTCGTGACGAAGATTTAAGAGCAGACAGACAGCCTGAGTTTACTCAGATAGACTGTGAAATGAGCTTTGTAACTCGTGAAGATATTTTGAACACTTTCGAAGGCTTAATCAAATACTTGTTCAAAGAAGTGAAAGGTGTAGAACTTGGTGAGTTGCCACACATTCCTTACAGCGAAGCAATGTCTAAATACGGTTCAGATAAGCCGGACTTGCGTTTTGGAATGGAGTTCGTAGAATTGAACGACCTGGCTCAAGGCAAAGGCTTTGTGGTGTTTGATAGCGTAGAGTTAGTTGTGGGGATCAATGCAGAAGGATGTGCTGACTACACACGTAAGCAGATTGACGAATTGACCGAGTTTGTGAAAAAACCACAGATTGGTGCAAAAGGTCTTGTGTATGTGAAATACAACGAAGACGGTACATTAAAGAGCTCAGTCGATAAATTCTATGACGAAGCAGCGTTGAAAACATGGGCTGAGAAGTTTGGTGCTAAGCCAGGTGACTTGATGTTGATTCTTGCTGGAGATACTAACAAAGTAAGAAAGCAATTGAATGAGCTAAGACTTGAGATGGGAACAAGATTGGGTCTTAGAGATAAAAATACATTTGCAGCGGCATGGGTTGTTGACTTCCCATTATTGGAGTGGGATGAAGAAACAGAAAGATTCCATGCAATGCACCACCCATTCACATCACCAAACCCTGAGGATTTGGACAAACTAGCAACTGATCCTGGTGAGGTAAGAGCCAATGCTTATGACATGGTGGTGAATGGTGTAGAGTTAGGTGGTGGTTCTATCAGAATTCATGATCGAGACATTCAGTCGTCCATGTTTGATGCATTAGGGTTCACTAAAGAAGAGGCTCAAGAGCAGTTCGGTTTCTTGATGAATGCTTTCGAATACGGAGCTCCTCCACATGGCGGTATTGCATTCGGGTTTGATAGATTGTGTGCTTTGTTTGGTGGTCAGGATAGTATCAGAGACTTCATCGCCTTCCCGAAAAACACTTCAGGAAGGGATGTAATGATCGATTCGCCATCATTAATTGACGGTGCGCAGTTGGAAGAGCTTCACTTGAAGTTAACTCCTGTATCTAAAAGTGAATAATTTGCTAAATTGAGTAACTCATAGCACTAGAATATGACCAAGAAATTTCTCCTTTATTCGTCTCCAATTGTCATTTTGTTTATGACAATTTCATTGTTCGAGCCATGGATATACAGAAACTTCATCACGAGTGGAGTAGTTGATACCCGGCTAAAAGGAGAACATTTTGATATTATTGCGCACAAAGGGGCGTCGGGAGTCGCCCCTGAAAACACCCTGGCTGCTGTACAGTTGGCACTGGATATGGGTGTAGACATGATCGAAATCGATGTGCGAAATACTCATGACGAAGAGATTGTGGTGATACATGACGCTACGTTGGATCGCACTACTGACGGTACTGGTCTCGTTCATGATTACACATTAGAGGAAATCAAGCAACTGGATGCTGGCTCCTGGTTTGGTGACGCCAAATATGTTGGTGAAAAAGTTCCTACCTTAAAAGAAGTGTTGGATTTAGTTAATGGTCAATGTCAGGTGTTGATTGAAATCAAACACATGGATCACCCACATTATCATGACTTTGCTGAGAAGTTGATTGATGTTATCAAGGAGGAGAAAAATGGTTATGAATGGATCATTCTTCAATCAGAAGAAGTAGAATATTTAGAAGCTGCCCATGAATATGATGATCATGTGCAGACTAAGAAGCTCATGATAGGTGAAGATTCAACGCCATTGCTGGCCTTCTATATCGAAACCAAAATGCACCTTGGAAGAGCGAAAGAAGATGATCGCATGAAAGCTTTGAATCCTGAGTTTCATACGTTGAGTACTCGCCGTGTATTCCGAATGCATGCCAGAGGGTTTCAGGTTTACACCTATTCACCAAACACAGAGGAGGACATGATCAAGATGCTACACATGGGTGTAGATGGTATTATCACTGACTTTCCTGATAAACTGGTGAAAATTAGAAAGGATATAGAAAATCTTTAAAGTCCTTGCAGGGATAGGTTATCAACTTCTGCAGCTATATACCCAAATGAATCCCAGGCGGGATTTTTCAAGATTCGATCAAATAAATCACGAGCTAAATCAACCTGCCCGCTGTAAGAGTAGTAGTTAGCTACTCCATAACCGAGCGTCGGATCTATAGAGCTATTGTCTGCTCGGTAAGCATAATCCAAAATGGTCGCCACATTATACACTCCTTTATGCATCAATAACTGCTGATGATAGGACGTGTATTCAATGATATCCATTCGTTTATTAATCGGCTTCAATAGATCAGCTGCAGCAGCTTCATTTCCACTTTTCTTGTAGGTCATATAGAACCAGTTCGTTGTGGCTACTTTCAGATCGTCGTTATCAGCATAAGCCATGCACTGTTTGAATGAGGAAATAGCTTTGTCATAGTTTCCTTTTAAGTAGTAGGCTATTCCGAGGTGATACCAAATATTCCACTTGTTGTTTGTCAGCGGTTTGTTTAAGCGGTTTGGAAGGCCGTCAAGCTCTAAAGCGTTTTTTACTGGTCTCACATAAAATGCTGCTTTTTGCAAGTCTTCGATAGCTCTGTCGAAATCTCGGGTAGTGATAAATCGATGACCTCTGTGTCGAAGAAGTTTATATGAATTAGGAAAAAGATCAAGACCCACCGAATAAATACGTATAGCGTCTTTATATCTCCCTAAATAGCCCAAGCGTCTGCCGTACCAGATGATGTTATCAAGACTGTCAGGTTGTGATTCGTAGTTTTTTCGAGCTTCTTCCATTTGCTCTTCACGCTGCTCACGAGTTCGTTCAGACATGGATTTAGCAGGCAAGATCATTCCGGATAAAGAAATGACCTGATTAGGATCAGATGCAGGAGCATCAAAATCCTGTAAGGACTCTTCCGCTTGTTGTCCTTGACTGCTTTGAGTTTCCAGACAACCTGTAGCAGAGACCAGTATCAGTAAACCTATGGCGAATGGTTTTTTCATGAGCGTGCTGGGTTCTGCCCCAATTTATCCAAAAAGGCCATCAATCCCAATTTGGATAGCCTGGTTGTACAATTTCACCTTCTTCCTCTTTTGCCTTTTTTACCATTTCTCTCACGTCTTTCAGCAATTCTTTGGCGTCAAAAACGATTCCATCTTTGATGGTATATTTCACTCCACCAGCTCTGATTATCTCATTGTCTTCAGTTAAGCGAATAGCTCCAGTACCATAAAGCACTTTTAAATCTGCTAATGGGTTCTCTTCTACAATGACCAGATCCGCCATTTTTCCAACTTCGATGGTTCCGATTTTGTCCTCCATTCCCAGGGCTTCTGCTCCCATAAGGGTTGCAGATCGGATTACTTCCAGTGGATGAAAGCCTGCTTCTCTCAGCAATTCCAATTCTCGGATGTAAGCAAAGCCATACAATTGGTAGATGTAGCCACTATCCGATCCGGTGGTCACACGTCCACCTCTATTTTTGTATTCATTCACAAACTGCATCCAGATCTTGTAATTGTTCTTCCAGGTTACTTCTTGCTCGGTTCCCCAGGAGTGCCAGTAAGAACCATGTGAAACCTTACTGGGCGCATAAAACTCCCACTGTACTGGAAGAGTAAAGTCTTCATGCCATTCGGCTCTTCGGGCACGCATTAAGTCCCTGTTTGCTTCGTAAATATTGAAAGTAGGATCGAGTGTGAAATCTCTGGAAAGTAGTGTCTCCATGACTTCATTCCATTTGTCAGATCCAGGTTCAGCGGCTTGCTCCCATAGTTTTCCAGCTTCTTCAAAACGGTGTTGTTCATTTTGGTAGTTGTAGTCTACAGGGTAGTGCTGCACAATTCTGTCAGCAAACATCGCTTCCGGAAGTCCATACCAATGCTCCATGCTGGTCAAGCCCCATTCAGAAGAGTTCAATACGTTCAACCAGGCTACGTTAGTTTGTGCGTGATGACATGCTGATCCTAATCCTAATCGTTTATTTTCTTCGAGAGCGGCTTTCATGATGTCAGGACGTGCACCAAAGAATTTGATTCCGTCAGAACCTGCTTCAGCATTATCTTTAACCCATTTTACGGCCTCTTCCGGAGTGTCAATACCATCGGTTCCCATTCCAAACCCTGTATATGAGACGATTCTAGGAGCAGTGATTTCATTCTTTCCAGATCGCTTCTTGTGTTCCAATGTCCACTCCCTGCCTCGAAAGCTTCCAGGTTCACGAATGGTGGTGATTCCATGTCCCATCCATAATTTAAATACATATTCTGCCGGTATTTCACGAATAGACCCAATGTGACCATGCATGTCTATGAAGCCAGGCAACACATACATACCTGAAGCATCAATTTCTTTAGCGCCAGCATTAGCTTTAGGTCTTCTGCTTTCAGAAATGTCTACTCCTGGAGATCCTACTACTTGCACTTTAGTAATTTTATTGTCCTCTACGACTATGTCCACCGGCCCCATTGGAGGTGCGCCGTTTCCATTGATGAGTGTTGCACCTCTGATGATCAGTTGAGTGTAGGGCCCTTCACCATCTGTTCTGTCAGGGGCAGGAGTCTGAGCCATGACACTTAGTGATAAAAAACAAACAATTAGTAGTGTGTAGAAGTACCTCATAGTGAATTGTCTAATTTTGCAGTTCAATATAAAAGATTTTTCAGGATCAAAAACGATATTTCCAGATATGGCGAAGACACTATCAAGCATGCTTGATTTAGGCACTGAGGCTCCGGATTTTGAATTGAAGGATGTGGTAACCGGCAAATCAATCTCCTTTGCAAATGCAAGAGGAGCAAAAGGAACGTTGGTTATGTTTATCTGTGCTCACTGTCCTTATGTAATCCATGTACAAGATGAAATAGTGAAAATAGTTGCAGAATACAGAGACCTTGGGGTGGATTTTATCGCCATTTCTAGCAATGATGCAGAGAATTACCCTGGTGATAGTCCGGAGAAACTGAAAGAGCAAGCTGAGACAGTAGGGTTCTCATTCCCTTATTTATACGATGAGGGTCAATCGGTTGCTAAAGCCTATCAAGCAGAATGTACACCGGACTTTTTCTTATTTGATGAAAACAATCAATTGGTGTATAGAGGGCGGATGGATGAGTCTACTCCAGGAAATGATAAGCCAAATGATGGTAAGGATTTACACGCGGCACTTGACGCTTTGATCAAAGGAACTGCTATTTCTGAGGATCAATATCCAAGTATGGGCTGCAATATCAAATGGAAGTAGCGCAATCGTTTTACTTGAGGTAGCTTTTTATTAATTTGCGCGTCCCAAACAATATATCCCAATCATAATTACAGCAGATGAGCAAGGCACAAGGAAGTTTTGACAAATTAACGACTCACCGATTGCGTGAGATGAAAGCTAGTGGTGAGAAAATCGCTATGCTCACAGCTTATGATTACTCAATGGCCAGAATTCTTGACGATGCTGGTATCGATGTAATATTGGTTGGGGACTCAGCGTCAAATGTGATGGCAGGTAATGAAACCACCGTGCCGATCACCTTGGATCACATGATTTGGCATGCTACTTCGGTTGTAAAGGCAGTTAATAGAGCTCTTGTTGTAGTAGATGTTCCTTTTGGTAGTTACCAGGGAAATAGTAGCGAGGCACTTCGCTCTTGTATCCGAATCATGAAAGAGTCCGGTGGACATGCTGTGAAGATGGAAGGTGGGTTGGAAATCAAAGAAAGTATTTCCAGAGTGTTGTCCGCAGGTATACCAGTAATGGGGCATTTAGGATTGACACCTCAGTCTATTTATAAGTTTGGAACATATACTGTAAGGGCAAAAGAGGAAGAGGAGGCAGAGAAATTAAAGTCGGATGCTAAACTTCTGGAGGAGCTTGGCTGTTTTGGGATTGTGTTGGAGAAAATCCCTGCGCAATTGGCAAAGGAAGTTGCTGAATCAGTATCCATTCCAGTTATCGGAATAGGAGCCGGACCACATGTGGACGGTCAGGTTTTGGTCGTTCATGACATGTTGGGAATCACGCAGGATTTCAAACCTAGATTTTTGCGACAATATGCGGACCTCAATACGGTAATGCGTGATGCAACCACTAATTTTATCAAGGATATCCGCTCAGGCGATTTCCCGAACGAGAAAGAAAGTTATTAATCGATATAGAAACACACATAATGACATACGGTCATTAAACACTTTTAAAAGAACATGGCAAAAGAAGCATCTACAATCATTTACACGATAACGGATGAGGCTCCAATGTTGGCTACTCATTCATTCTTGCCTATTATTCAGGCATTCACTGCTCCTGCAGGTATCCAGTTAGAAACTCGCGATATTTCATTGGCAGGAAGAATTATTTCAAGCTTCCCTGAAAGATTGTCTGATGATCAGAAAATCAATGATGACTTAGCTTATTTAGGTGATTTGGCAAAAACTCCTGAAGCGAACATCATCAAGTTGCCAAACATTAGTGCTTCTATTCCTCAGTTGGTTGCAGCGATCAAAGAATTGCAAGCACAGGGGTACAATCTTCCTGATTATCCGGTAGAGCCGAAAAATGATGAGGAGAAAGAAATCAAAGCCAAATACGATAAAGTAAAAGGTAGTGCAGTAAATCCAGTATTGAGAGAAGGTAACTCTGACAGAAGAGCTCCTCGTGCTGTGAAAGAATACGCAAAGAAAAACCCACACTCTATGGGCGCATGGTCATCTGACAGTAAGTCAAATGTGGCGAGCATGAGTGAAGGTGACTTCTACGGAAGTGAAAAATCAGTAACTGTATCTGAAGCAACCGATGTGAAAATTGAGCACGTAGCAGCTGATGGTACGGTGACTGTATTGAAAGATAAAGTTTCTTTGAAAGCTGGTGAAGTGATCGATGCAGCTGTAATGAGTGGTGCTAAATTGAGCTCATTCTTAGAAACTGAAGTTGCAAAAGCGAAAGAAGAGGATGTGTTGTTCTCTGTTCACTTGAAAGCAACCATGATGAAGGTTTCAGATCCTATCATCTTCGGTCACGCTGTGTCTGCGTACTATAAATCAGTATTCGAAAAGCACAGTGAGATATTCAAGTCTTTGGGTGTAGATCCAAACAATGGAATGGGTGATGTTTTAGCTAAAGTGAATACACTTGATGATGCTAAAAAATCTGAGATTCTTGCGGATATCGATGCATGCTATGCTGCTCAGCCTGCTATGGCAATGGTTAATTCTGATAAAGGAATCACTAACCTTCACGTGCCTAGTGATGTGATCATTGATGCTTCTATGCCTGCGGCTATCAGAACTTCTGGTAGAATGTGGGGACCAGATGGTAAGCCAAAAGACACCAAGTTTGTTATTCCAGATAGATCTTATGCAGGCGTTTACGATGCGGTAATTGAAGACTGTAAAGCGAACGGAGCTTACGATCCAACGACGATGGGTAGTGTATCAAACGTAGGTTTGATGGCTCAAAAAGCGGAGGAGTACGGTTCACACGATAAGACATTCGAAATTGCTAGTGCAGGTGCTGTGAAAGTAACAGATGCGGCTGGTAATGTATTGATCGAGCAAGCTGTAGAGACTTCTGATATTTTCAGAATGTGTCAGGTGAAAGATGCTCCAATCCAGGACTGGGTAAAACTAGCAGTGACAAGAGCAAAAGCTACAGGAGTACCTGCTGTATTCTGGTTAGATAAAAACAGAGCACACGATGCTCAGCTAATCGAGAAAGTAAATACTTACCTAAAAGATCACGATACTTCAGATATCGAAATTCACATCCTATCTCCAATCGAGGCGACTAAGTTCTCGGTAGAGCGAATCAGAAAAGGTTTGGATACCATTTCCGTAACAGGAAACGTATTGAGAGACTACTTGACGGATTTGTTCCCAATTTTGGAAGTAGGAACCAGTGCGAAAATGCTTTCTATCGTTCCATTGATGAACGGAGGAGGATTGTTTGAAACTGGTGCTGGTGGATCTGCTCCTAAGCACGTAGAGCAGTTTGTTGAAGAAGGTCACTTGAGATGGGATTCATTAGGTGAATTCCTGGCTTTGGCTGCTTCTTTGGAGCACTTGAGCAAGGTGGATGCTAATCCAAGAGCTCAGGTATTGGCAGATGCGTTGGATGCTGCAACAGGTAAATTCTTAGACGAGAATAAATCACCTTCTAGAAAGGTAAACGAAATAGATAACAGAGGTAGTCACTTCTACTTAGCTCTTTATTGGGCTGAAGCTCTTGCTTCACAAAATGAGGATGCAGCTTTGAAAGACATCTTTGCAGGTGTAGCTCAAGAATTGCAATCAAGTGAAGCAAAAATCAATGAAGAATTGATCGCTGCTCAAGGTGCTGCAGTAGAGATTGGTGGTTACTTCAAGCCAAGTGATGAATTGACATCTGCGGCTATGAGACCAAGTGCTACTTTGAACGGAATCTTAGGTGGAATCGCTTAATTCCTAAGAAATAGATAAAAGTAAAAAGCTGATTTGCAGTAAGCAGATCAGCTTTTTTGTTTTCAAAGATTCTATTAACATCCAACATTTTAAATGTCACAAATCTGGATCGCTTCTTTCAGTGATGCGAATTGATCTTCTCTTTTCGGTATAAACTCTTGTGCGACGAACCCAGTGAAGCCAGTATCATAAATAGCTTTCATGATCGCCGGATAGTAAAGTTCCTGATCAGTACTAATTTCATTTCTTCCAGGAACGCCTGCAGTATGATAATGCGCGATATACTGGTGATACTTTTGGATAGTAGCGATGATGTCTCCTTCCTGAACCTGCATGTGGTAGATGTCATAAAGGATTTTAAAGTTAGGACTACCTAGTTTTTCACATAGTCTTGCAGCCCACTCAGTGCTGTCGGCCATATAGTCTGGATGGTTCACTTTGGAGTTGAAAATCTCAATACAGATAGTCAATCCACGCTGTTCAGCTTCCTTTACAATTGGTTCCAATCCCACAGCACAGTTCTCCAAACCTACTTCATCATCCATGCCATGTCTGTTTCCAGAAAAACAGATGATATTCTGAAAACCCGCATCCTGAACTTTCGGCATTAAGTCAAAATACTCTTTTTTATGACCAGCATGATTTTTTGGATTGTTGAAACTATCTGTATGGTGCAATGGCACGCTGTTACACATCGCACAAGTAAGCCCATATTTGTTAATAGTGGCATAATCTTCCGGGTCTACTAACTCAACAGATTTGATTCCTAGTTCTACAGCCCACTCACACAGCTCCTCAACAGTCTTGCTTCCAAAAGGCCATCGAGTGACAGAGTGATTGATTTTGCCATTTAGTTTAAATGGTTTTTTATCACTAGCCGAAGCTAAAGAAGGTAGTCCGGTTAGCGCCGCTGCTGAGATGCCCGCCATGTTTTTAAGAGCTGTTTTTCTGGTCATTTTCATGAGACCAATATAGTTAGTTTTATTAAATCCGCTAACGCAAACGTTTTCATTGAAATTCTTTCAAAAAAGGTGCGTCTATATGACGCATTATTGATTAGATTAGAAAACTCAAGAAACACAAAATCCAGATGAACATAAACAATAAGGCTAAAGCTCAGAATACTTACGACGCGATAGTGGTAGGTACGGGAATCAGTGGTGGCTGGGCTGCTAAGGAGTTGACCGAGAAAGGTCTCAAGACGCTCGTGCTCGACAGAGGTAGAAATGTGGAGCATGTAAAGGATTATCCAACTATGAACTTGAATCCATGGGAACTTCCTCATGATGATCAGGTTCCTGCGGAAGAGCGCAAGGATTACGAAAAGCAACTCCGTACTGGTTACACTATCAGAGAATCTACCAAGCACTGGTGGATCAAAGATTCAGAGCATCCTTATTCAGAAACCAAGCGATTTGACTGGATTCGTGGATACCATGTGGGTGGCCGTTCCATCATGTGGGGTCGTCAGTCTTACAGATTGAGTGATTTGGATTTTGAAGCAAATGCCAAAGATGGGATTGCGGTAGATTGGCCTATCCGCTATAAGGATTTGGAGCCATGGTACGAATATGCTGAAAAGTGGATTGGTGTAAGCGGAAGAAAAGAAGGTCTTGCACATCTACCTGATGGCAGTTTCTTGCCTCCAATGGAATTGAATTGTTTGGAAGAACATGTTCGTGATTCCATTTCACAAAACTTTGAAGATCGATTGTTGACTATTGGTAGAACTGCCAATATCACAGTAAATCATAATGGTCGTGCACACTGTCATTACAGAAACCTGTGTATGCGTGGATGTCCATTTGGAGGATACTTTAGTAGTCAGAGTAGTACGTTGCCAGCAGCTATGGCAACTGGAAATATGACTCTGAGACCTCATTCCATAGTAACTGAGGTGATGTACGATCCGGAAACGAAAAAGGCTACCGGCGTAAGAGTTCAGGATGCTGAAACTGGTGAAGTGCAGGAGTTTTATTCGAAAATTGTGTTCTTGAATGCTTCGGCTATTGCATCTACCTACATTTTGTTGAATTCAAAAAGTGAGTACCATCCAAACGGAATGGGTAACCAATCTGGTGAACTTGGTAGAAACTTGATGGATCACCACTTCAAAGCGGGTGCTGAAGGGGATTATGATGGGTTTGAAGACATGTATTACCATGGCAGACGTCCGAATGGAATTTATATCCCGAGATTTAGAAATATCAATGAAAAACATCCTGACTTTATTCGTGGATACGGATATCAGGGAGGAGCAAGCCGCCAGGAATGGAGATCTGCTATCGCTGAGTTGGGAATTGGAGAAGAACTGAAAGAAGATATCAAAACTCCAGGAAAATGGAGAATGGGCTTGATGGGCTTCGGAGAGATGCTTCCATATCATGAAAACAAGATGGAAATCAATCCTGATAAATTAGATAAACATGGATTGCCGACCATCACATTTGATTGTGAGTTTAAGGATAACGAGTTGGCGATGCGTAAAGACATGCAAGCTTCAGCTGCTGAGATGTTGGAAAAAGCTGGATTGAAAAACGTTCGTACCTATGACAACATCGGTGGGCCTGGTCTTGGTATTCATGAAATGGGTACAGCAAGAATGGGGCGTGATCCAAAATCGTCTGTATTGAACGGTAACAACCAGGTACACGAAGTACAAAACGTATTCGTAACCGATGGTGCGGCCATGACTTCATCTGCATGTCAAAATCCATCACTTACCTATATGGCTTTGACTGCTCGCGCGGCAGACTTTGCAGTAAATGAACTTAAAAAAGGAAATCTCTAATCATGGAAAATATCAAAAGAAGAGAAGCGATACGAAGAACTGCCTGGATCATGGGAGGTGTATTAAGTACACCAACAATTGCAGGTATTCTGAATGGATGTACTCCAAAGCCTGAGCTGACATGGACGCCAAGTTTCTTCACTGAAGATCAAGCCAGATTGGTGATGGAGATTTCTGAAACGATTATACCTAAAACAGATACTGCTGGAGCAAAGGAGATTGGCGTTCCTGGATTTATCGAAGAGATGGTGAGTATCGTTTGGGATGAAGATAGACGCAAAGAGTTTACCGATGGCCTGATGAAGTTCAATGAAGAATGTAAGACAGAAACAGGAGATGACTTTGTAGCTTTGGATGCTATTAAAAAGAAGGAATTCTGTCAGAAGAAAGATGCGGAAGCAAAAGCTGCGCCTTGGGGTCAAAAACCAGTTTTTTGGTCTTTAAAAGAATTGACTATTGTAGGGTATTACACTTCTGAATATGGAGCTACTGAGGAGTTACAATACATAGCGATTCCTGTGGAACAACACGGTTGCCAGCCATTGTCTGAAACAGGTAATGGTAAAACCTGGGCAACTTCTTAATTTAGAATTTTCGAGGATTGATTATAAAGCCATTGTGACATTGCCGTCATGATGGCTTTTCTTTTTTGGATGGAATAGAAACGGCTAATAATTCTTCTCGATCTCCAATGCCAGTTTTTTAGCAATTGGCTTCAATCGCTTCATTAGATCTTCCTCTGATTTTGAAGAGATCAATTCAAACTTTTTGCCATCAGTGGTTTTTACATATGATTGAAATTCACGATTAGTGAATGTGCTGCTTTGACCACCTCGGCCATGCATCGTTTGCGAAGAAAGGTTAGAGTTAATGAAGATTTTCTCCAGCGAAGTATATTTTTGCACCTCCATTTTTTTGAGTCCCAGAATCAAATACCCTTCCTTGACAATTTTTTCTTCAGGGATGATCTGAAAAAGGTAAAAAGAGGACCAAACCAGTGGTATAAGAAAAGAAATCCCAATACAAACAGAAATTGCTGGTAGTACACTGAGGTTTTGCATGGCCAGGGACATGCCTATAAAAACCAAAAAGGTAACAATAAATCTGAAATGGACGGGAACAACTCGCCCTTGATTGATGGTGACTTTTCTAGACATAATGATTCAAAAAAAATTAAGCAAAACCCAAAACTCTGTGATTACATCTCAGTTACAAATACTATGATCAAAGAAATTCCTTTATTTCCATTGAATCTGGTTGTTTTTCCAGGAGAGGAACTTAATCTGCATATTTTCGAGCCACGATATAAGCAGTTGATCAATGATTGCTTGACTAACCAGTGTACGTTTGGTATTCCGTCTTATGTGTTGACAAAGGTAGAGTATGGAACGGAAGTTAAAATAACAGAAGTCACAAAGACCTATGAAGACGGTCGCATGGATATCAAAACGGAGGGCTTGGGTGTGTTCAATGTGCAAAATTTCATCAACCCTTGGAAAGACAAAGAGTACGCAGGAGGACCAGTTGAATTTATTGACTTTGAAGATGAGTTAGATCCTTCACTGCAATTAAAATTTATTGAGCTCTGCCAGGATCTTTTTGAGTGGCTTCACATGGAAGATGAATTACCAATCAGTGTAGAAACCAGCATGTACTCTGTGATCCATAAACTTGGACTGAAACCCGAAGAGGAATACATTTTACTGAAAATGAAGTCACATAAAAAAAGACAATCATTCATCATAGAACACCTCGAACAATTGATTCCGGCATTGGAAAGAGCTGAGAATGCCAAAGAAAAAATCAGAATGAATGGACACTTCAAGCATTTTAACCCCTTAAAATTCTGATCATTGTGTAATTTTCCATCATGATTGAAATCAGCGGTTTTGGCGTAGCACTATTATTTATACTTGGAGGAGTGGGATTTGTGATGATCACGCTGCTTGTTGGTAAAATTTTGAGACCTGTTCGGCCAAACGAGGAAAAGCAAACTACCTATGAATCTGGAGAGGATCCTGTCAAATCGGCATGGGGAGTTTTCAATGTTCGATTTTATGTGGTTGCGTTGATTTTTTTACTTTTTGAAACGGAATTGGTGTTTCTATTTCCATGGGCAACCGTCTTTGCTGATAAAGAATTGATGGCAGAAACAGACGGCTTGTGGGGAGTGTTTTCCCTAATCGAAACATTCATTTTTATTGGAATCCTTTTGATCGGGCTGATTTATGTGTGGGCCAATGGCATGTTGGATTGGGCTAAGCCAAAACCAAATTCGGTTGACTTCAAGTCAAAAATTCCAGCTTCTGCTTACGATCATATCAATAAGACAAATTACCAGATAGAAAAATAATATGGGTTTACTTGATCATCAATTTGGGCAAGGTGGCATTATTGTCACCAAGGCAGACGATCTTCTCAACTGGGCGAGACTTTCAAGTCTTTGGCCAATGGGTTTTGGTCTAGCCTGTTGTGCTATTGAGATGATGGGAGCCTATACTTCGGGATACGATATGGACCGCTTTGGTGTTTTGCCAAGAGCTTCACCTAGGCAATCAGATGTGATGATTGTAGCTGGCACGGTGACTTTTAAAATGGCTGATCGAGTCAGAAGATTATACGAGCAAATGGCTGAGCCGCGCTATGTTATTTCCATGGGTAGCTGCAGTAATTGTGGAGGGCCTTACTGGGAGCATGGCTATCATGTGGTGAAAGGAGTGGATAAGATCATTCCTGTAGATGTGTATGTGCCTGGCTGCCCTCCAAGACCGGAAGCGTTGATTGGAGGTTTCATGAAGCTTCAAGAGAAAATCCGTGGTGAGTCTCTGATGAAACCTGAAGCTTTGAAAAAATTGATGGAGAAGAAAAAGCAGACTGCCTAATGGAGTTCAATGAAATAAAAGCTGCCATAGCATCACAGTTTCCTGAGGCTGTTCTCGGAGAAGACTTAAACTCTACACCTAAGACTTTGATTTTGGAAAAGTCGGCACTAGTTAACGTTTGTGAATTTCTCCATGGAGAAGAAGGTTTGTATTTTGATTCACTTTCGTGTGTTACAGGTATCGATAATGGTCCTGATAAGAATACTATGGAAGTTGTTTATAATCTATACAGCATTCCATACAATCATCATCTGATGTTACGTGTTGAACTTGATCGAGAAAATCCAGGTGTCGAATCTTTATCATCCATTTGGAAAACGGCTGACTGGCATGAGCGAGAAACGTTCGATTTATTCGGAATTCATTTTGCCAATCACCCAGACTTAAGAAGAATTTTATTGCCAAACGACTGGGAAGGATATCCACTGAGAAAGGATTATCAGGAACAAGAGAAGTATCACGGAATGACAGTGGTGTATGATCGCGACGAACCTGCCAGTTAAAGTTTGATTTTCAATTATCCATTAGCAATTATCCATTTTGAATATTCAATACATATACGATAAAGATCACCTAAAGAACTCCGAACCAACGGTTAACAATGAAGCATCTATTAAGAAAGAAGAGATGCTAATTAACATTGGTCCGCAGCACCCATCAACTCATGGAGTGTTACGTTTGGAAGTGGTTACGGATGGTGAAATCGTAAAGGATGTTATTCCTCACATGGGATATTTGCATCGGTGCTTTGAAAAGCACGCTGAATCTGTTCCTTACAATCAGGTTTTGCCTTATGTTGATCGGTTAGATTATGTGGCGGCAATGAACTCCGAGCATGCCTATGCAATGGGTGTGGAGAAGATGCTTGGTATTGCTGATAAAATTCCTAAGAGAGTAGAGTATATCCGTGTTCTGGTAGCAGAGTTAAATCGTCTGGCTTCTCACTTTGTAGCTATAGGTACTTATGGTTTGGATATCGGTGCTTTTACGCCATTCTTATGGATGATGCGTGATCGTGAGCATATTTTACGGTTGCTGGAATGGGCTTCTGGTGCTCGCATGCTTTACAATTATATCTGGATTGGTGGCTTATTCTATGATTTGCCAGTCGGTTTTGAGGAGCGATGTGTGAGCTTCTCTAAATACCTGAAGCCAAAATTAGAAGACCTTAAAAACCTTCTGATAAGCAATAAAATCTTTATTGAGCGTACAGCCAATGTAGGTGTGCTATCTCGTGATTTAGCGATTAATTATGGAGTAACTGGACCAATGCTTCGTGGCTCTGGATTAAAATATGACCTTCGTAGAGTAGATGGATATAGTGTATATCCGGAATTAGATTTTGAGATTCCGATCGGTGAAGGCCAGGTTGGGACTGTTGGTGACTGTTGGGATAGAACCTGGGTACGATTCCGTGAGTGTGAGGAATCAGTGAAAATCATTGATCAATGCCTCGAAAGGCTCATGACTGATCATAAACGAGATAAAGAATTTGATCCTAGAGCCGTCGTTCCAAAGAAAATCCGTCCAAAAGCTCAAGATTTTTATGTGAGAGCAGAAAACCCAAAAGGTGAATTAGGTTTCTTTTTCAGAGCAGATGGTCGGGCAGATCAAGCTATTCGTTGCAAATGCCGTGCTTGTAGTTTTGTGAATCTCTCTGTACTCCCAGAAATCTCAAGAGGTCATATGTTGTCAGATTTAGTCGCCATAATGGGCTCTATTGATGTTGTGATGGGCGAGGTGGATCGTTGATTTCACTTCCTACTTTATCTGTTTATTCGAGCGCTTTCATTAAATAATTAGGAATTCTAAAGCGGAATAGTAGTAGATTTAATTACTATGATTCCAGTACTCAACGCTACCCAAATTAAATCAGTCGATCAATATACGATCGAGGAAGGTGCCACAAGCTCGGCTGCTTTGATGGAAAGAGCTTCAGAAGCCTTCGTAGAATGTTTTCAAACCATAGTTCCTAAGACATCTCGAATCATGGTGTTTTGTGGTGTAGGAAACAATGGTGGAGATGGAATGGCGATTTCTCGGTTATTGCATGATCGAGAGTACGATGTAATCAGTTATTATATAGGAGATCTTCAGAAAGCAACAGAGGACTTTCGGGTTAACATGGAGCGCTCTTCGGGAATATTCCCGATCAAGCAAATCAAGGATTATGACCATATTCCGTTTATTCCAAATGATTATGTGATCATTGATGCATTGCTTGGAAGTGGACTTTCGCGGCCTTTGGAAGGTTTAATTGAAAAATTGGTCAACACCATAAATGACTCCTGGGCGCAAATTTTCTCAGTAGATATTCCATCTGGAATCTTTTCTGACAATACCAGTGATGGAGCAACCATCATTGCTGACCATACGATTTCATTTGAAATACCAAAGTTGTCTTTGTTTCAGCCGGAGCTTGCAGGTCAGGTAGGTAGATGGCATTTAGTGGGAATAGGGTTAAGTAAGGAGTTTATTTCACTCCAAAAAACGAACTACTTCTATACGGAGCGAAAAGACATCAAGCTGCCGAAAAGAGCTAAAAATGCTCATAAAGGTGATGCTGGTAGGATGCTGTTAATCTCAGGGAGTAAAGGTAAAATGGGAGCTACAGTGCTCAGTGCCAAAGCAGCCATGAGAACAGGAGCAGGACTTTTATTTGTTCATGCACCTTGCTGTGGTTTAGATGTGCTACAAACCGCTGTTCCAGAGGCTATGGTCATCGAAGATGAGCATACTGAAGTGATTACCGAAATATTGCCTGCTGATAACATTAGAGTAGTTGCCATTGGTCCAGGGATCGGAACTGGAAGCCTGACTGTTAAGGCATTCAAAGGGCTACTTGATAAGGTCAAAGATCCAATTGTAATTGATGCTGATGCGATCAATATACTAGCGGAAAATAGAGAATTGTTGGACGTATTGCCTGCAGGCAGTGTATTGACGCCACATCCTGGAGAGTTCAAACGGCTGGTAGGTGAATGGAAGGATGATTTTGAAAAACTAGAATTGCTGCGAAACTTGTGTAAAACTTACAAGTTGAATGTAGTGCTTAAAGGAGCTCACTCTGCCGTTTGTGATTATCACGGTATTGTGTATTTCAACCCTACAGGAAATCCAGGAATGGCAACCGCAGGAAGTGGTGATGTGCTTACTGGAGTGATCGCAGCGTTGATGGCTCAAGGATTGAAATCTTTTGATGCGCTCAAAACAGGAGTCTATTTGCATGGGCTTGCTGGAGATCTAGCGGAAGTCAAAAAAGGGCAGTATTCTTTAATCGCAAGTGATATTATAGACTTTCTTCCAGAGGCATTTTTGAAGCTAACCAATTAATATTTTCCTTAAGTTTTGTTAAAAAAGAGGGGTTAACGACAAATTCTGTGAAAAATTTTATGGTGTACTACAAACATTGGCGTTTTTTTTGCGTACTTTGTATGTAGATATGTACAATAAACTCATCATAGCGACGTTTGCTCTCTTCCTTTCTATGTCAGCACTGGCACAGGAAGCGAATGATAATGTGGTGAGTGCTGAAACCGCTTTCTACAATCATAATGTGGATTTGAATAAAAACCGCATTGAATTGTATCCAAACCCTGCGGTAGACTACATCGTGGTTCATATCGATAATTCCACTCTGGAAAATGCAGAATTCGAGCTTCATAGCCTTATTGGTAATGAAATCAAGATTGAAGCGGAGGAAATTGGAAATGGCCGCTACCGAATTCCTGTTAAGAATTATGCTACTGGTTATTATTTCATTGTAGTGAAAGATGAGAATACCAGATTCAAAAAAGCATTTAGATTCCTCAAGAATTAGAATAAGCTAAACGACTTTGACTAGCCATCCTCTTAATTGACGATGGCTTTTTTGTTGTCTTCTCATTTCTTATGGAGTACTGTTCTATCATTCTCCTATTGCAGGGTATTATTCACAAAGAATAAATACTAGTTACCTAAGAATGATTGCTCCATATAGAATCAATCCATTAGAGCCATCGTCATTAATTAAGATAGGATCTTAAAAGTGATGATGCTGGTGTCGAATTGGATAAGTGTTTGAATGTAGTACCGTCTAAACTATGCGACATAAAAAAAGGTGCTTCAACAGAAGCACCTTTTGATATTGTAAGAGAGCTGCTAATTACTTAGCAGCATTCTGGAATTCCTGATAGTATTTGTTGAACAGCTCTTCGTATTTAGCAGCTTCTTCTTTGTAACCACTTGCTCTGTAAGCTCTAGTGATGGTGTTCAAAGAAATCAACATCTGCTGCATTTCAGTCAGATTGTAGTTCTTATTCTTAATCATGTAGTCAAGCATTTCAGCATTTCTGGATACGGTGATCTCAGCAATGTTGTCAGCCATACTCTTCAATTTCGAAGTTTCATTTACCTCACCAGACTTCTGATATTGGTCTAGTTCTAGAAGTATTCCTACTTGCTGCATGTTGAAGTAGTCAAATGGAATCGCTTCGTTAGGCATTGCAGTCAAACACTTCTCGATTACAGCTTCGGCTTTCTTATATTGACCATCTTCCATCAAGCTAATAGCCAATGAGTTGAAAGCAGATCTGTGGTTAAGAACGAAGTTTCTGTAGTCTTCAGAGTAATAAACATTCGGATTGTCTAATTCTCTCCACTGATACTTGTTCATTATGTTGTCATACATCACATCTAGGTCCACTTGATATTCTTGTGGATTTGGATTGCTTACTGGAAGTATTCTGTAAGCAATACCTTCCTGTACTGCATACTTTCTAATGTCGAAGTTTACAGAAGCAAGAGATGTAGTGTTCATGTAAATTGGTCTTTCCCAGTTAGAGTTCACTAGCAAATCGATTACAGCTAAATCACTCTTCTCAAGTCCACGACCTTTAACACTCCACTGCATTTTATCAACTACTCTGTCTTCCAGGTTTGCTGGAATGATACCCAATGACTTCACATAATCAACGTCTACATTAAGGAACATTGATTTAGCAGGTACTGAGTTGTAGAATGATCCCGTGCTCAATGGAATTTGAAGTGCTTTGTGTTCCTGGCTTATCAATTGAAGGAATCTATTAGCGCTGATAGCACCTTTAATACTTGGATTCTCTACTACAGGAAGGTAATCATTCAACCCACCTTGTTGATAGTTTTTCAAAGAAAGTGAGAACGGCAGTGGCTTAGATTCATAAGCGTCTCGCATCATCTGGCTGATGTACCAGTCGGTGTTGAAGTAACTCAATACAACTACGCGAACATCTGTTCTAAACCCTTCAACCTCCTGAACATACCAAAGAGGGAATGTGTCGTTATCCCCACCCGTAAACAAGATGGCGTTTGGAGCACAAGTGTCCAGGTAGTTTTTCGCAGCATCTACTGAGAAGTATCTGTCAGATCGATCATGATCATCCCAGTTTTCTGCTACCATGATTGTTGGAATCAAAAGACCAACCACCGTAGCGATTACGGCCAACACTTGTTTGTTCTTTAGTACAGCTCCAAGCAATTCGTATATCGCTAGTACACCGAATCCAATCCAAATAGCGAACGCATAATAAGATCCAGAGTAGATATAATCTCTTTCTCTCGGTTCAATAGGAGGTGAGTTTAGGTAAAGAACCAATGCAACTCCTGTTAAGAAGAATAATAGAAGAGTTACGGAGAAGTACTTCACATCTTTCTTGTACTGGATAAACAAACCTAAAAGGCCTAATAATAGAGGTAAAGAGTAATAGATGTTTCTTCCTTTATTATTCTCTAATGCCGATGGCAAGTCTGACTGGAATGCATCTCTTATTCCAACCCAGCTAGCATCTTGTTCATCAGACGCACGCCCCGAGAAGTTCCAAAGGAAATACCTCATGTACATCGTTCCAATCTGATGGGTGAACATGAAATACAGGTTGTCACTAAAGCTTGGTTTTACTCCAGGCTGCAGTCCTGTGATCTCCATGTATCGTTTCTTATGCGGTTCCGCCGCGGAATACATTCTTGGAAGAATGGTTGTTTGAGATGGGTCGTATACGTAATCCAGTTTGTAATCTTTGATTTCGTATTTGTCTTCGCCACGCATGTAAATAGCATCACCTTGCTCTTGTGAAGTTACTTGAGCAGTGTAGTACTGTCCGTGGAATAATGGTCTTGAACCATATTGCTCACGCTTCAAGTACGATACGAATGAAAGAATGTCTTCAGGATTATTTTCATCGATTGGAGGGTTGTAGCTACTTCTGATCAAAACGATCGTGTAAGAAGAGTAACCAATCATGATGAAAGTGAAACACAATAAGATGGTGTTCAAAGTAAGTTTTTGCTTTTTGATGGAATAGAAAATTCCATATACCAAGGCTCCAAGGAATGCCAAACAGAAGAAAATCACTCCTGATCCAAATGGAAGACCTAAAGCATTCACAAAGAAAATCTCCAAGCTACCTGCCAATGATGGAAGACCCGGGATTACACCTAACATGATAATTAGGATAGCAGCTCCAGCAGCAACTAGCGTAATGATGATTCCTTGAATAGTTACTTTCTCATAGTATTTGAAATAGATAATGAGACCTAATGCAGGAAGCGTAACTAAGTTCAAAAGGTGAACACCTATTGATAGTCCCACCATGTAGGCAATCAAAATGATCCATTTGTTGCGCTGTGCTTCTTCTTCCATGTTCTCCCATTTCAGGATCGCCCAGAAAACGAAAGCAGTGAAGAATGCAGACATACCGTAAACTTCCGCTTCTACAGCACTGAACCAGTAAGAATCAGACGCCATACAAGAGAATGCTCCAACAGCACCAGCTCCCATCAATAAGATGGTTTGAGCAAGAGTCTCTTCACCTTTTTTGATGCCTAATACTCTTTTAGCAAGGTGAGTAATGGACCAGAATAAAAATAGAATAGAGAAAGCAGTACTTACCACGCTGACCATGGTCACCCAATAGGCAACACTTTCTACATTTCCAGCCGCGAATAAGGAGAATATTCTACCAGTCAAAAGGAAGAACGGAGCTCCAGGAGGGTGAGGTACTTCTAGTTTGTATGAACAGGCGATAAACTCGCCACAGTCCCAAAAACTGGCTGTCGGTTCTATGGTCATCGCATACACTACGAATGACACGAAAAATACAAACCAACCAGTGATTACATTAATTTTTTGATATCCCATCTCAATAGTTTTGAGTCAACTTGGCGAAATTAGCAATAATGTGCTATAATCCTTAGAATTAGAATCGAATATACGCCGACCGTTTAATAAGTAGCGTAATATTCGAATGTTCCTTGGAGATGGGCATTTAAAAAATGTTAATCAGTGACGTTTACTGATATTATTGTGGGTAATGGCACGTTGCATTTTACTTTTAAATTTTACTTCAGAGAAACTGCGCTGAGCTTGATGTTTAGTGGATCTTCCCTGCACTCTCTCACGCCACATTTTCCAACTGCTCAATTTCATTTCCTGTCGCATTAGTTTGATAACATCCTTTTCAGGAACTCCAAACTGATCTAAAATGGCATCGAATGTTGTTCGGTCTTCCCATGCCATTTCGATGATTCTGTCGATATCTCTTTCTGATAGTTGATATTTCTCGGTTATTTTCATTGGTTGCCCAACAATCTGTGTTCACGAATTGTTGGCGACACATGCAGAAAAAAGAGATAAATGTTGTTTGGTTGAAACGAGATCTTCGCTTGTCAGATCATGAACCACTTGCAGCAGCATTTAAGTCTAACCTGCCAATTTTACTCTTATATGTTTTTGAGCCATCATTGATCAATGCCTCTGTAAGTGATATTCGTCACTGGCGATTTGTGTATGAGAGTCTTCAGGATATGCAATCTAGAATAGCTGATTCTATCCAGATGCTAGAAGGTGAGTGTGCGGATGTGTTTCATGAATTATTATCCAGGTACGCCATTCAAAAGGTTTTTTCTTATGAAGAAACTGGGATTCAACTGACTTACGATAGGGATTTGCAATTGAAGGAATTGTTTACTTCAAATGGAGTGGAGTGGCAGGAATACCAAACCAATGGAGTCCAAAGGGGAATACATAATCGTGATGGATGGAGTAAGGCCTGGTACAAAACCATGAGTGAGCCACAATTGCACCCAAGTATTGATGTCAATCGACTAATAGTAGATGAAGACTTAACGACTCGATTCGCTTTGAATCTCAAAAATGTATTCGATGATCCTAGTCATGGTATGCAAAAGGGAGGCGAGAAGCTTGCTCATCAATATATGAGGACCTTTTTCAAAAATAGAAGCACTCAATACAATCAACACATCTCTAAGCCTTCTGAAAGTAGAAAGAGTTGCAGTCGGCTCAGTCCATATTTGGCTTGGGGCAATCTGAGCATGAAGCAAGTGTATCAGTCAATGCTGGAGGCCAAAAAGAACGGAAATAAGAGATATCTTACCTCATTCGGTTCAAGATTGAGGTGGCATTGCCATTTCATTCAAAAGTTTGAAATGGAGGTGGCTTATGAGTATGAAAATATTAACTCGGGTTACAATGATATCAGAACAGAATTAGATCAAGTCAAATTTGAGGCATGGAAAGAAGGTCAAACAGGATACCCTATAGTTGATGCGTGCATGAGATGTGTCAAGGAAACAGGTTATTTAAATTTCAGAATGAGGTCGATGTTGGTTTCCTTTTTGACCCATCACCTTTGGCAGCCATGGAAAGAAGGAGCAGACTTTTTGGCTAAACAATTCTTAGATTTTGAACCGGGCATCCACTTTCCTCAGTTTCAGATGCAAGCTGGGGTGACGGGCATCAACACCATTCGTATTTACAATCCAGTGAAACAATCGCTTGATCATGATCCGAATGCTATTTTCATTAAGAAGTGGGTGCCCGAATTGAATGAGTTGCCTGCTCATTTTGCCTTGGAGCCTTGGAAAATGACTCCTATCGATCATAGCTGTTATGACTTTTTGCCCGGTGTTACCTACCCTAACCCGATTGTAAATGTAAAAGAAACCTATAAGGAGGCAAGCAAAATGCTCTACACAATGAAAGGTACCGATCGAGTAAGGAAAGATGCCGCCAAAATACTAGCCAAGCATACTGTCAAAAATCGATGGCCATGAAAGGAGTGAAGAAGACCGATTTACCGACTAAAATCTGTCCAGTTTGTCAACGGCCATTTTCTTGGCGAAAGAAGTGGTCTAAAACCTGGGAAGAAGTTAAGTATTGCTCAGAGCGATGTAAACGAAATAGAACGGTCAATCATGAATAATGATGAAGTAACCCAACCAGATTAGAAAAAACAGAATGTACGAACAGCTCACGATGATTGCTGACATCTTGAGTTTCTTGTTGCTCAACCAATAAACACCACAAATCAACAATCCCCAATAAATGATTTCGAATAGGTTGAAGGCCTTTAGCGGATAGTGATATTTCTGGGGGAGTGATTCATAATCGAAGAAATTCATCAAACTAGCAGGGTAGTAGGCTACATAATCGTGATAGTTTGGGTCCGTTTCAAAAAACATGAACCAAATCACTTTAAGTAATTCTGGAATAATGAAAACGAGATCCATGATCATCACCATTTTCCATAATTCTGCATAGGTAACCCGATAGCCAAAGAGAAAGCATCCCACCCAAAGGATAAACGCAGTTAAAGTGAATTTCCAGGCAAGAAAGAGTGGGACAGAAAAATATTGAAGGCCAAAAAAGATATCCATCACCCACATTTCACCTCGTTCCTGAAGTACTTCGAAGGCAGCTATTCCATCGACGATGAAAGATCCTTTAATAAAATAGGCTGTGAAATACAGCAAACACAAAACAATAAAGAAGGTTTTACCGTCAATGCTATACCAGTCATTGATAAAACGTTCTCGACTTTTTACTATCCAATTCATTTGGGCTAAGTTGATTAAATTCTTCAAAAATTGAAGGGTAGGAACTAATCTTGCATGGATGATTTTTACTAAAACACGTTTGTTTGGAACAATAGTTGCCTAAGGAAGAGTGTTTAAGGATGAACTAATGAAAAAGTATACACTTGTCATCGTATTAATAGGCCTGTTTTCTTACAGTCAGGCACAGAAAAAGGGGATACCAGCAGTTCCTATTGATTCTACCTATAGTTTGCTATCAAACCCATTTGTACAAATGGAGGCTACTCAGGCCATCAATGACATGTACAATTTTAAGTTTGAGCGCTCCATGTCTCATTTTCGCTATTTACAAAATGAATATGGCTGGCATCCATTGCCATATTTTTTAATGGGCTTGAATTACTTCTGGCGCATACTGCCAAACTTCAATAATGAGCAATATGATGAAACTTTTTATGCCTATATGGACACCTCATTGGTGTTGGCAGAACGATTATATAAGGATTATAACAAAGTAGAAGGTGCTTTTTTTATGGCGGCTACTTATGCGTTCAAGGGCAGGTTGCATAGTGAGCGAAAAGACTGGGGACGATCTGCTGCCGCAGGCAAGAATGCTTTGAAATATTTGGAAGAATGTAAGGGAAATGGAGATCTGAGTCCTGAGTTATTATTTGGTGATGCCCTATTCAACTACTATGCAGAATGGGTTCCTGAGAATTATCCATTACTCAAGCCGATCATGTCCATTTTTCCAGATGGAGATAAAGAAAAGGGTATTGAGCAATTGAAAATTGTTGCTCGAAACGCATTTTATACCAGAACTGAGGCGCAGTATTATCTGATGCGGATATCTTATTTTGAAGAGAATGATATGGTTCATTCCATGCAGTTGGCGGAGTACTTACATGAGACGTTTCCGTACAATGCCTATTTCCATCGATTTTATACTCGTTTGTTATACCAATCGGGTAAATACAAGCAGGCTGTTGAAGAGTCCAAAAGTATGATTAACCGAATTGATAGTGCATATGCTGGGTATGAGTATAATTCTGGACGGTATGCTGCTTTCTTTATTGGTCATATTAGTGAGTTGCGAGGAGATTTAGAAACAGCCAAGAAGTATTTTAAGCTGGCTATGGAATATGGTGAGTATGCGGAAGCTACGGATATGGGCTATTATATCTATTCCGTTTTGCATTTAGGTAGGATTGCTATGCGTGAGGAAGATAATGAGCTTGCAAAGCAGTACTTCAAAGACGTTAAGAAGCTCACCAAGAGAAGCCATTCAGCTAACAAAGAGGCCAGGGCAAGGCTGAATGATTTATAAGAGAATTGGGTAAATTTGATTATGGCAATAGCAATAGATTATAGTCAGAAGTATAGTTACGCAGATTACCTCAGCTGGTCTGATGACGAACGCTGGGAAATTATTTCCGGATATCCTTATAATATGAGTCCTGCTCCATCTAGAAGGCATCAAAAAGCCTTGGGAATATTATTTCGCCGGTTAGGTGATTTTTTGGATAGCAAGCCAAGCGATGTGTATATGGAGCCATTTGATGTTCGTTTATCAGAGGATTATTCGGATGAGCATTTGGTAGATAATGTGGTGCAGCCAGATTTGAGTGTTTTTTTGTGATAAGAGTAAGTTGGATGATAAAGGGGCATTCGGAGCACCAGATTTAGTAGTGGAGAAACTTTCTCCATCCACGGCTGCCAAAGACATGAAAACTAAATTATTACTGTATCAAAAGTTTGGGGTGAAAGAATATTGGTTGGTAGATCCGGAGAAGAAGACTGTGGAGCGCTTCAATTTAGATCGTCAAGGCAAGTACAATCCAGGAATTGTGTTTCAAGAAAAGAATGCAGAATCTGAGCTGTTCGCTGATTTTCAAATTTCACTTGAAGAACTTTTTGCAGATTAGTCTGTAAACAACGAAAAGAAAGTTTCCTTCTGACTTTCCACTGAGTATTTATTGGTAATCAATTCTCGACCTGCCAGTCCCATTTCTTTTCGAAGTGTTGACGAATCAAGTAATTTCTTTAATACTTCAAGCCATTCATTGTGACTTGATGCAAGAAATCCTGTTTCATTATTGATGACAATTTCTGAATTGACTCCAACAGGACTAGCAATGGCGGGGATTCCAATCGATAAATATTGAATTAATTTAAAACCACACTTTCCTTTAGACCATTCGTTATCTTCCAAAGGCATGACACCTATGTCCATAAGGGATAAGTCCTCTATTTCGGATTCTCTCGACCATTTGATGAATTGGTAATTCTTTAATGGAAGTTTAGGATCCTTGTTGGCAATAACCAAAAAAGTGAATTCAAAAGATTCTTCAAGTTCTTGAAGAGTGGGAAGAAGTGAGTCCAGGTAAAAAAGGGTAGAGTGAGATCCGGTCCAACCAATGAAAGGTATTTGATTCTTCTCTTTGGTTGCAGATATATGAACTTCATGATTGATGACTGTCGGCAGGACAATAACTTCATCACAGAATTGTCTTGCATAATCGGCTAGAAAATCATTTCCCGTTGAAACCTTGTAACTCCAGTTGCAAATGGAAGCTACTTTAGATCTCCATTTGAGCAATGTCCAAAGTTGGTTTTCTCCTCCTTGATCAGCCATCCAGATAGCATCATCATAGTCATAGATGATTTTTTTATTTAGCATTTTAGCCAAAATCCATTCAATAATAGGAGGACCCAGAGGAGTTGCCTCTCTATGAATGAGGATGTAATCATATTGGTATACTAAAAATAACCTGATCAATCTTCGTAGATACCCACTGATTACTCCACTGATTTTCTGGAGTGTTTTACCTTGTTTATACAGGTTATTCCATGCATTGATCGAAAGGAATGACTGAAAATCATATTCGAACCCCTTTTCTTCCATAAATTTGAGGAAATGCTCAAACCGGAAGCGTTGCGAAGGAGCTTCGTTTTGTGGGTAAGGGGCAAGGAAGAGAATTTTCGTCAATGGAGATCAAAGATTTAATTATAACGCCAATTTATATTATTCTGCTTTCTTTGATCGCGTATTTCATCAGACCTTATGTGACGACTAAGGAAACCAGAAAATATTTTTTACCCGCTTTGTGGGTAAGATTCTTTGGGGCAATTATGCTGGGTATCATTTACCAGTTTTATTATGGCGGTGGAGATACGTTCAATTACTTCACGCATGGAAGTCGCTGGATCTGGGAAGCTTTTTTAGATGATCCAATACTTGGGTTTAAGCTGCTTATGGAGTCGGGTGGGGAGAGAGTTGGCGAAACGTTCCCATGGAGTCAGCATATCTGGTACTACAAAGATCCACACTCTTTTTTTATTGTTCGATTAGCTGCGTTATTCGATGTTTTTACTTTTCACACCTATTCTGCCACAGCTCTTTTTTTTGCAACATTTAGTTTTAGTGGACTTTGGTCTTTTTATTCCGCGGTGGTAAAAAAATATACAGGCAATGCTAAATGGTTAGCCATTTCGATACTGTTTGTTCCTTCTGTTGTTTTTTGGGGCTCTGGGATTTTAAAGGATACGATTACCCTGGGGGCATTGGGGTGGCTCACCTTTGTATTTATTCAGGTAATTGATTTTGGTAATAAGAATCCTTTCTATTGGGGGATTGCACTGATTTCCGTTTTCTTGATTTTCTCTATTAAGATATATATTGTTATCTGCTATTTGCCGATGGTATTTCTTTGGCTTTATTGGAAATATCAATCAAGGATTGGCAATTCTTTGGTTAAAATACTTGTTGCGCCTTTTCTCATCACCATATTTGCAGGGGGAGGTTATTTTGCTTTGCAGCGCATAAGCTCTTCTAGTAATAAATACAGTTTGGATAATATAGCCTATCAGGCTCGGGTAACTGCGTATGATATTCGTTATGGTTGGGGAGCCCGAACAGGAGGAGATGGAGGATATGATATAGGAATTCCGGATGGAACGATTCCCGGTATGCTAAAGCTAATGCCTGCTGCTATCAATGTGAGCCTGTTCAGACCATACTTGTGGGAAGTAAAAAACCCTCTGATGCTTTTAAGTGCACTAGAAAGTATCATGATATTAGCTTTGTCTATTTGGTTTGTAATTGTGCAAGGGGGATTTAAAAGGCTGATTTCGGATCCTTTTTTGGTTTTTTGTTTTGCTTTTGCTTTGCTTTTTGCCTTTGCAGTAGGGGTGAGTACTGCTAATTTTGGAACCTTGATGAGGTATAAGATCCCTATGATGTGTTTTTATGCTGTTGTTTTGGTGATTTCCAGTAAGCACAATAGACTTGTCAGTTAAATAGTTTATCAATGACCTCTCAGCAAATAGCTCCGGTTCTTTTCTTGATTTTCAATCGTCCTGATGTCACTCAACAGGTATTTGATGAAATTCGTAAGGCCAAACCTAGTCAACTTTTTATAGCCGCTGATGGACCAAGAGGCGGGAATGAGAATGATGTCATTAGATGTGCTAAAACAAGGGAAGTAGTAACTCAGATTGATTGGGAGTGTGAGGTTAAAACACTATTTAGAGAAGAAAATCTTGGATGTGGAAAAGCTGTAAGCGGAGCGATTACATGGTTTTTTGACAATGTAGAAGCGGGTATTATTTTAGAGGATGATTGTTTACCTAATCAAAGTTTTTTCTCTTTTACTTCTCAAATGTTAGATCTTCATAAAGATGACTGTCAAGTATTTCATATATCGGGATATACATGGGTCGATTCGGATAATTTGGATAAACCGTATTATTTTATGAGGTACAGCAATATTTGGGGGTGGGCAACCTGGAAGAGAGCATGGGCTCATTATAATTATCGGATGAGTAATATTTCTGATGATAATCTTGAAGGAATCTTGTCAGAGTTATCCCTTACTAAGGAAGAGAGGTATTTTCAGCGAATGACATTTAATGAAACAGTAAGAGGAAATGTTGATACCTGGGATTATCAATGGAAATTTGCAATTTTCAAGGCTAAAGGTTACTGTGTTACGCCTAAGTATACCCTGATAGAAAATATTGGGAATGTTTCTGGAGCAACTAGGAATATAAACTTAAGAAATGCGCTAAAAGTCAGAAATGAACCAATAAAGATAGACGACTCTAGACTACCGTTGTTAGACGTTGAATTTGAAAATCAGCATAGGATCAAATATATCTGGCCAAAAGCTAATTATTTTTATACCCTCAAAAGTTTTAAACAAAAAGTGAAAAATGTATTGATGAAGGTTAAAAGAATATTCAATTGAACATATTTAAATTTATAAAAAGAAACCTCGATCTCCTTCGGGAAACAAATATTGTAACGAATAATATTTATTCAGCGATAATGTTAAATAAGGTTCAGGCTCAGTTGAAGAACACATTGCCTCACACAAGTTCTGCTTTGGACCATAGAACTTTACAAGTTATTTGTAATGATATTCTAATAAATAATAGAAGATTTTTAGTTGAACTAGGTTCTGGCTATTCTACGATAATAATATCGAAGTTTATTTCGATGAATAATCTTGATTGTAAAGTAATTTCAATAGAGGAAAATGAACAATGGGCGAAGCTTGTTTCAGACCTATTAGAAAAAGAAAGTTTAGATGAAATAGCTAAGATTGAATGCCTAAAGGTTAAAGATTCTTGGTACGTAGAGGATGAATTGGATTTAATTATGAAAAATCAAGAAATTCAAGTGTTAATTATCGATGGTCCAAATGCAGGGAACAAGGAGGATATCAGATCGGAAGCAATGAACTATTTTGACGGGAAAATATCCACAAATGCATTGGTAGTAATTGACGATGTTCACAGAAAAGCTGAATATGCCATGTTAAATAATTGGTATAAAAAAGGAGGTATGAAAAAAGTTGTGGATAATAATACTGGCTATCTTCTCAAAGGGACATACTTCAATATATTCTAGGTTTTTTTAAATATGAAGGTTCTGCATTTGAATACCTTAACTGAGGGAGGTGCTGCTAAGGCTCTAAAGAGACTTCATTTAAATTTGCTTGATTTTGGTGTAGACTCTAGAGTTCTATCACTTTACAAACTTCCTGAAGGTGAAAGTATTGCTAATTGGTTTTCATTACTTAATGAAGAAATATCTTTACAAGAGAAGTTCATCAGATCTATTAAGTATCGGGTGCGGAATTGGACGGACCCCTATTATGAGTACAGTTCTCCCCTTTCAATTTTTAGACCCGAAGAGACAAAGTTGATTGAATGGGCTGATGTGCTAAATCTTCACTGGATTGCTAATTTCATTCATTACCCAAGTTTTTTTAGTCATAAAGTGGTAGCAACCAAGCCCGTGGTGTGGAGAACCCCAGATCTTTTTCCAATGCGGGGTGTTGTGCACTATGATGGTTATATTAATGTAAAAAATCAGAAATTAGAAAAATCTGCAAAGGAGTTAAAAATGAATGCTTTGTCGGTTCATGAGAATATAAATGTAGCTGCAACTTCAAGTTGGACTATGAGAGAAGCTAAAAAATCATTGATTTTCTCGAAAGCAAAATCTTTTCGTCTAATTCATAATGGCTTGAATATTGAAAAATTCGCTGAATCAAATTCGCTGAATCAAGCTCCAAAAAATAAAAAGCAACTTCTATTTGTCGCTGCTAGATTAAGTAATGAGAAGAAAGGATTCTTAAAAGTTATTCAAATCTTAAACACGATTAAGATGGACGGTTGGGAATTATTAGTTGTTGGTGAGGGTGAGGTGAATTATTTTGATGCGCAATTTGCAATTAGATATTTGGGCAATATATCATCTGAGCAGGAAATGATGGCCATTTACAGAGATATTGATATATATATATCGGCAGCAGATGAAGAAGCATTTGGGCAAACGATTATTGAGGCCATGTTTTGTGAGAAACCGGTTGTCGCTTTTGGTGTAGGGGGGATTTTGGATACTGTAATGCATGAGGAAACTGGGCTTCTTTCGGAACTGAATGATATCGAAGGGTTCAAGAAAAACCTTATTTTATTAATGAAAAATAAAGAAATGCGTAAGGATTTCGGGAGGAATGGTAGAGTTAGAGCTGAAAAGTTTTTTAGTGCTCAGGTTCAAGCCGAGAAATATCTTCAGTATTACAAAGATGTATTAAATGAAAAAGCAGACCGTAAACAATAGCCTAATCCTAGGATATCTATACGTAGCAACAGGTAAGAGGTATCTAGAAGAGGCGATAACCTCAGCGCAAACCCTGAAGGCTGTTACGCCGGAAGCTAAGGTTTGCCTGGTTACTGATCATTCATTTGAGCATCCTATTTTTGATATTATTAAGGTTGTGGCTTTTGAAGTGGCTGATGATGGTTCATGGAAGTCCAATCTTATTTATAAGATTATTGGCATTCAAAATTCGCCTTTTGATAGAACTGTATTTCTGGATACCGATATGTACATTGTTCATACTTTTCATGAGGTTTTTCAGACATTGGATCATTTTGATTTTCTGGCTTGTCTGGATTATTATGATCAGAGTGAAGTTATGAGTGAGAGGCAGGTTGTTCCCTATTTTACACCTTACAATACAGGAATGCTTGTGTTCAGAAAAACTTCTGAGACAGAGAAGTTTTTATTAGATTGGGAGTCTTGTTATCGGAGAGGAAAGGAAACTTATTGGAGTGATCAGCCTGCATTTATGGAAGCTTTGCTTTCCAATCCTATCAAGATGTATGTGCTTCATTCTAGTTTCAATTTTAGGTTTTTGTTCAATGTTGGATTTCTGGAAAATGAAATTGTTCGTATTATCCATGGTCGAGCGTCAAGGGAAGAGTTTAAGATTATCGCCAAACGAGTCAATCAATCAAGCAGACAGAGGGTTTGGGTTGCTTCTTTGAGGAAGTGCTACGGTTGGTCTTTACCATGGCACAAGAAGCTTTTGAGGCAAGTTTACTCATGGATTCCGGAGGGTGGAAAGAAACTGTTGAGATCTTTAAGATAACTATCGGTAGATGTTGGTACGGCTGGTAAAAGATTGGCAAAAAGATGATGATTTACTCCATCAGACCATAGCTCACTCCGGAGAATGGAATGGAGTGAAGTTTACTTTGGAAGCGGTTTCAGAGTGTGACGTGGTTGTTTTTTTGAACCGGGTGAAACATGATGAGCAGATTACTTGTAGGAAAGGTGGAAGATGGCTGTTGCAAATGGAGCCTCCTACGCCGGCTCACGCTTGGTATAGAAGGTCTGATCGTGAGGTGGATCATGTAATAGGCCCGGAAAAGGCGAGATATGGTGTGACAAGCGAAAGGACTCATGGTGCACTGCCATGGCATCTAAACAAGAGCTATGATTTTTTGAAGGAGCTGAAACCTAAGGAAGATCCACCGAATTTGGTATCTATGATTACCAGTAATGCCAATTGGATGGCGGGACATGATTTGAGAAATGCTATAGTAAAAAGGCAGCAGTGTGGTGAGCTAAGATTTGATTTATTTGGAAGAGGCTACAACCCTATTGAGGATAAGTTTGATGCTCTTTTTCCGTACAGGTATAGCATCGTAGTGGAGAATAGTTTTTGTCCTAATTACTGGACAGAAAAGATTGCTGATTGCTTGCTTAGCTGGACTGTACCGGTTTATATGGGAGCAACCAATATTGATCAATTTTTTCCTGAAGGGAGTTTTATTCAGGTGGATCCGGATGTAGATAGTTTGAAAGAAGTTTTGACTGATCTTGATCAAGATAATTATCAAGGTCGTTTACTTGCCATTGCAAAGGCGAGGGAGATGATCCTCGATAAATATCAGCTTTTCCCCTTTCTTTCAGAAAGAGTCTTGAATAGTAAGCTTGAAAATAGTCCTTACAGAACTTATCAACTCAAAGGGAATCGAGCTCCATGGGAGGGAGGGACTCTTTCCTTATCAAGGAAAATCCAGTATCAATGGAGGAAATTAATTAACAAAAAGCCGTATTGATGTACTACAAGCTCTCCATTATTTTTGGCTTTAAGAACAGAGACACAGTAAGAGTGAGAAGGTGTCTTGATTCATTACAGCAGCAGTCGCTGAAAGAGTTTCATGTTTGTTTTGTGGATTATGGAAGTGAAGATAATGTCAGTGGAGAGATCCAAGCCCTTGTTCAGAGATATTCATTTTGCAAGTATGTACATGTGCCCTCTCAGGGGCAATTTTGGAATCGTGGACATGCTTTGAATATTGGTGTGAGGCAAAGCAAACCATCAGAATACATTCTGACTACAGATATTGACCTGGTTTTTCCTCCTAATTTCATTGAGAATCTAATAGGTTATTTGAGGCCAGATCGTGAAGTTCACTTTTCTGCAAGGGACTTGTCACAAGGGTTTGATAGATGGGGAGATTTGCATCATGGGAAACTTTATGGAGAATCACGTCCCAATACAGCATTGGGTTTAGCGCAGGCAGTGCTCCGAGAGAAGTTTGAAGCGATCAATGGATTTGATGAGTTCTATTGTATTTGGGGGGTGGAAGATGAAGACCTGAGTGAAAGACTAACTCAAATTGGGGTAGAGACCAAATGGGTTTATCGGGATGATTGTGTGCTTTATCACCAGTGGCATCCGACCTCCGGTAGGAGGAATTTCAACTTGCCTTCTCGCTGGCAGGAGTTTTTAGTCAAGTATAAGGAAGGGAATAAATCGAGTATTCGCAATTCCGAAGATTGGGGGACATTTAAATCGGAGAGGGCAGTTCTTTCTAAGTTGGAGACTCAAAGCGATGGTTTTGTTCTTGACGATATCCCGCTTCACTTGATTACTCTCTTCATCAAACAGAAAGTCGATGAGATGTCTGATGGAGATGTGGTAAAACTCACTTTTAAGGACAGTTTATATCTTTCGGTTGAAAATTCTCGATTGATGAGATTCATCAAAAAGATTAATAAGTTTCTGGATAGAAAGAACTCTGGACTGATGTTGACCAATGACCTTAATTATTATAAAAAACATCATACAGTTTATGATTATAGAGATGCGGTAGCATACTTTATCCTATACAACAGAAGGTCGCTGAGAGACTATTTTTTAGAGGTCAAGCAAGATAGCTTATTGTTTGTCATCTCAAAGTAAGATGGATTTTAAGCATAAAAATATTCTGATCATTTCTCCAGAGCCTTGGCATCATATTCATGTGTCCAAGCATCATTATGCTTTAGAGTTGGCCAAGAATGACGCTCATGTGTTTTTCTTGAATCCTCCTACGCATGTATGGCAGTGTCAGAATACATCTCAGGACAATCTCAAGGTTGTGGATTACTCAGGATTTTGGCCTGGTTTGTATCGTTTACCAGGGGTTTTCAGGCGGGCTAATCAAAGAGCTGTTTTAAGAAAGCTCAAGGAGTTAGTTCAGTGCCATTTTGATATTGTCTGGTCTTTTGATAATTCCGTATTCTATGATATGGAGGTCTTCGGGAGTGCCTTCAAAATCTCCCATATAGTGGATCTAAGTCAGGATTTTCAAACTGCTAGAGCAGCTCGTTCTGCAGATTTATGTCTAGGAGTAATTCCCAAAATTGTAGATAGGTTAAGGCGCTATAATGACAATACATATTTGATCAAACATGGAGTTCATATTTATCCATGTTCGGAGCAGGTTACTTTGCCTGGAGATGGTAAGGTCAAAGCACTGTATTTTGGAAATTTGAAGATGCCACATCTGGACTGGTCACTTTTGCGTAATGCAGCAATGACACATGCTGAGGTAGATTTTGTTCTCCTTGGATCTGGGCATGAGTCTGTCCCTGCTGATGTATCCTCATTACTCAACGTACATTTGCTATATCCTGTGCCTTCTGAAGATCTTTCCTGCTATATGAATGCTGCAGATATATTGCTGCTTTTTTATCAGAAGGAATATTACATGAATTATGCTTCGCCTCATAAGATGATGGAATATTTGAGTTCAGGTAAGCCAATTGTCGCTTCTTATACGGCAGACTACAAGCAACATGAAGACTTAATCCAAATGGCTAGGACCCAGGAGGAATGGCTGGAGGAACTAGCAAAGACGATAGACTTACAGGAAAAAGGAGAAGAACAATCATTGGCTACTAGGAGAATAAGCCTGTGTTATTCTAATGCTTATGATCAAAAGGTGGGATACATCGGAGGATTGATTAGTTCATTGGAAGTATGATTTTACCCATCTTTTGAGCTTGATTGGAGCGGGTAAAAGATTGTAATTCATGCAATTGACTGTCTTTCATTTGATCTATTTCTCCATTTTTCCATAATCTGTACTTGTTTTGAAGGTAGGAGACTACCATGTCAATTTTATTGACAAAGCTGATGTGCTCCATATGAATGAGTGTCTTTTCTACGATTCCTCTATCCGATGGACAAAATAGGATGGCAGTTTTAGCCGCGAGGTAGTCATAAATTTTTGCAGAAAACCACCCTGAGGAATCAGGAAATGCGGGATGCCAAATAAGCGTTTGAGATTGACAAAACTTAATAACTCCAAGTTGATCAGTCTTCGGTAGAAACTGAATATTATTTTCTGGTACGTATGATTTTATTTCATCTATTAGGTTAGGACGATAGGTCTTGTTTAGTCCTAGAAACTCAAGCTTCACGTTTTCTCTTTCTGAAGAAGGTAGACTCTTCAAAAAATGCTTGAAGCCAGTCAAGAAAGTACCTAGATCCTGATTGGGATAGAAGGTGCCTATGCATCCAACGGAAAAATACTCTGATTTTGAAGATGAGATGGTTAGTAATTTGTCATCAAACCCATTGGGGATGATATGTCCTTTTTTTGAAGTTAGTGTCTCTAAAATGGAAAGCCATTCAGGGCTGGTAATGGAAAATGAAGCTGATGATTTGATCCATCTTTTCCAATAGTATTTGATGAATTTGTCCTGAAATTTCTGTGAGTTTCCTACTGTCACAGAATGGGTAAAAACATGCTTGGCCCATAAGTCTCTAAAATCAAGAATATACGGAAGGTTGAATTTTTTGTAGACGAAGTGAGCTAGCTTAAGACAGTGATGGGGGCTATAAATGCCTATTACAGCATCAAACTGCTCTGATTTGAGGTAATTATTAAGGGCTTTTTTGAGATTAATATAAGAATTGAGCTCTGCTGGAGAAACATTTAAATTTCCTATCATCCAGTGAAATGTAATGACAAGCTTGTCGAGTAAGGGAATGTTGAGTAGGAAAGAGAGTATTTTAGCTTTTGTCTTAAATGGGATAGGCACTAGAATTTCATCATGGGTATCATAAATGCCTTTTTGTATAGATACATTCTCCTCTACCAGATGTCCGTTGGAGGTGCGCATGGGAGTAAATATGGTCGGCCTGATCCCAAACTGCTGTAGATAGTCAGCATAGGCTTTGGTTCTTTTGCTGGCTACAACATTGAGCGGTGGAAAATGATAGGCGATAATTAAAACTCGTTTCATATCAATCTAGCAGGAATGGGAAGAGAGATGGTTTAGGGATTCATTCCATACAATATTCCTACTTTTGCCAAAGGTAGTTGGTTTTGAAAATTGAATTGTCTCATAGACTAAAGAAGGAAGTATGGGTGTCCACGCATGTTGCCTTAAGTCAATGCAAACATTTTTGGTAGCAATCACACTGCAGAGCATTACACACTAAGTAGGTTGCTTTACAAATGCGTTCTAAAATATTTTAACTGAAAAATACTGTGAAAAATCCATTGGTTTCTATCATCATGCCGGTTTATAACTCGGAAAGGTATGTTGGTGAGGCAATTCGGTCCGTGATTGATCAGAAATATGAGAATTGGGAGCTTCTGATCGTCAATGATGGGAGTACTGATGATTCTGAGGGAGTGATTTTATCATATGAAGATAATAGAATTCAATATTTTTCTAAGGAAAACGGAGGCGTGAGTTCTGCTCGCAATCTCGCTTTGGGTGTTTGTAAGGGAGCCTTTATGATATTTTTTGATGCTGATGATATCATGCCTGAAGAAGCGGTGAGCGCCCGGATGGCTATTTTTGATCAGGATGATACGCTTGACTTTGTAGATGGCAAAGTTAAGTATGTCTCTAACGAGTTGGAGGTGCTGGATCATGAGTATATACCGGATTTTCAGGGCAATCCTTTGTCTTTATTATTCAGGCTGGATAGAAGGTGTCTGTTTGGGAATACCTGGATGGTGAGAAGGCGGGCAGGAATTACATACAGGTTTAATGAAAGTCTGACTCATGCGGAAGATTTGTTTTTTTACTTATCAATATGCAATCAGTGCGAGACCAAATATACTTTCACAAATCATGAAGTGCTCAGGTACCGGCAGCATCCTACATCTGCTATGAAAAATCTGAAAGGATTAGAAAACGGATACTACAAGCTCCTGCAGACCATACAATCCGATATTTCACATACCAGAGGCCAATTTCATCATTTGAAGCTAAGGGTGATCCGGATCATGTTTTTATCTCATCTGATTGATGGAAAAGACCTTTCATCGGCTTTTCGAGTAGTGTTTAAGTTTTCATGGATATGACAAAAAAATTGAATACGCTGGTTTTTATTTATAATAGCTTCAATGATCCATTGTTTCAGAATCTGGTGCTGAGCTATATCAAAACCCTAAGTACCAAAACACATGGAGAGTTTCATGTGGTGACCTTTGAACAACCAGTTTATGCTTTGACCAGCGAGGAAATGAAACTTGTAACAGAGGATTTGGCACTAAGTAGAATTTACTGGCATCCACTTCAGTTTCACACAGGTAAGTTTTTACTGCTCAAAAAAGCCTGGGATTTTATTCAGTCACTTTTTCATATTCTGTATTTAAGGATAAAGTATCAAACAAAAGTGATTCTGGCCTTTGCCAATGTTGCTGCTTCTATTTCCATTATTCTGAAAAAACTGTTGCGAATGAAAATGGTGGTTTACTCCTATGAACCACACAGTGAGTTTATGGCAGACTTAGGGTTTTGGAATAGAACAGGGTTGAAGTTCAAAATTCTCAATTATCTCGAAAGTATGGCAGGTCAAGATGCCGATTATATCATGACAGGTACCCGATACATGTTGGAGGAGTTGAAGTCTAAAGGGTCTAGAGCACAGCTTTTTCGAGCTCCAACCGCAGTAGACGCCAATGATTTTCAATTTAGACCTGAGGAAAGAGCAAGTTTGAGAAGAAAGTTGGGGGTCGAAAGCAAACATGTCTTTCTATATCTTGGCAAATTTGGGGGACTTTACTATACAGATGAACTACCAGAGATGAGTGCAGCAATCAAACGGGAAATTCCCAATGCCTTCTTTCTTGTGGTGACCTCTAATGATCATGCAGAGATAGCTGAAATGTATTCAAATTTTTTGGATGCGGAAGATTATCATATAACTGGAAACTTGACTTATGAAGAAGTAAAGGAATATATCAGTGCGGCAGACATGGGTATCAGTGGGGTTCCGCCTTCACCCTCGCAGAAGTTTAGATCACCAACAAAAGTAGCGGAGTATTTGCTATGTGGATTGCCTTACATTACTACTAGGGGAGTTTCTGAGGATGATGAGTATGCTGTTAAATACAATGTGGGAGTAGTGTTTGACTCTTTCCGCACGGAGTTGGTTAAGGATGCCTTACCACAGGTTCAAAGATTGTTTAATGAAGATCCAGTAGTTTTGAGGGAACGATGCAGGCAGACAGGTTTGGAATATCGTTCAAAAGAGCATGTAGATGGCGTTTTACTTGAAGTCTATGAGAGCATCTGGCTATGCTCAGATTAATAGTTTATTGATTTATTCATTGCCGTTCTTTTAGTTGTAGCTTTTGATATGTCAATTATCCTTTCATTCAATCAGTTTATCGATTATTCATGTTAATGGCAATAATATATTTTACCTTCGAGATTTAAATGAATGACATTCGCTGTTGTAAAGCGTGGTGTTGCATAAAGCAATATTAATGAAGGAAAGATTTGGGATAGTCATGCAGGACCTTCCTGGTTCAACAGAAACTTTTATAAAAGCGCATATAAGTGAGTTGCAACCGAGATTTGTCTATTACGGAGCTCCAATCCCGCAATTTGTGAATGACGATAAATTACAGCCACTATTCATGCGAGCACTTAGAAAAGTGGCGGCGGTTCTTAAGAATGAAACTTATTGGCATGATGAAGTTGCTTTTGAAAAACACTTGAAAAAGCAATCTATTGAAGTTCTGCTGGCAGAATATGGTGTTGTTGGTGCTTATATTTATAAAACTTGTCAGAAGTTGGGTATTAAGCTGGTTATTCATTTTCATGGATACGATGCTTCTATGTATTCTGTAATTCTGAGGCTTGGCAATCGATACCGTCAGATGTTTGAAGTAGCTACTAGGGTTGTTGCTGTATCTGAGGAAATGAAAAATGACTTAATTATTCTTGGTTGCGACCCTCAGAAAATTGATGTAAACCCCTATGGACCAAATGAGGAGTTCACCAATGTGATTCCCAATTATCAGTCAAATAATATAGTAAGTGTGGGTCGTTTTACGGAAAAGAAAGCTCCAGATGTAATGATTAAGGCTTTTGCAAGAGTCCTTAAAGCATTTCCTGAAGCTCGGTTGAGAATGATTGGAGACGGTGAGTTGAAGAAGAGTTGTGAAGATCTGGTTGTCGAGTTAGGCCTTGCTGATCAGATTGAGTTTCTTGGACTATTATCAAAGGATCATATTTGCAAAGTCTTTGAGGATTCTAGCATTTTCGTTCAGCACTCCGTTCAGGCAAGTAGCGGTGATAAGGAAGGATCTCCCGTAGCTATTATGGAGGCAGCCGCAGCAGGTCTTCCTATTGTCTCAACCAGACATGCAGGCATAAGAGAAACAGTAATTGAAGAAGAAACAGGATATTTGTGCAATGAGCATGATGTGCAATCGTTTAGTGACAACCTGAAAAAATTGCTTGAATCTAAGAACAGAAGAGAGCAAATGGGAAATGCAGGAAGGGTGCACATTAAAACTAATTTTTCCAGGCAGAAGCATATAGGCTTTCTTAATAATATAGTCAGTAACGCAACTTAAGAATATGGATGATATTACAATTATAGAGCCCAAGAAAGGATGGCAGCTGGTAGATTGGAAAGAACTATTCCATTATCGTGATTTGCTTTACTTCTTGACTATTCGGTCAATCAAGGCCAAATATGCTCAGTCTGTGCTAGGAGTAGGTTGGGCTATATTGCAACCGCTCATTCAAACCGTAATATTCACTGTTATATTTGGAAATTTGGCTCAGCTCAGCTCTGATGGAATTCCTTATATTTTATTTAGTTATGTAGCGATGGTTCCATGGAATTATTTTTCAAATATTCTTTCCGGAAGTGCCGGAAGTTTGGTTACCAATAAGAACTTGTTATCAAAAGTATATTTCCCAAGAATCGTACTTCCATTATCAACTGTTTTCTCTGCATTAATTGATTTTGGTATAGCTTTTTTGGTGCTCATTGGTTTCTTTGTTTATTATCAGTTTATTCCTACTTGGGAAATCGTATTTTTTCCGATTCTCTTAATGATATTGATCATGACTTCCCTAGGGACAGGTATGATTCTGTCTGCATTAGCAGTTCAATACCGGGATGTACAGTATGCAATGACTTTTATGGTGCGATTGTTAATGTATGGAGCCCCTGTTGTATATTCTGTATCCATCATTCCTGACAAATACCTTTACTGGTACGCCCTCAATCCAATGGTGGGTGTGATCGAAGGTATGCGGTCAGCTTTTCTCGGCTCCAAACCTTTGCCTTGGGATTTGATTGGAATAGGTGCATTAGTCGCACTCTTATTATTTTTATTTGGGGTCTTTTACTTCAAACGAATGGAAAAGTATTTTGCCGATATAGCCTGAGATGATGTCAGAGACAGTTATTAAAGTAGAGAATTTGTCCAAACGGTATAGGATTGGATTGGAGGATAAGGCTGACACTTTTGCCGAGCAACTCAAGAACACCTTTTTGTACCCTATCAAAAACATTAGGAAAATTGCTCAAATGACCCGTTTTGATAAGGAGGATGATTCAATTTTTTGGGCGCTGAGAGATATAAACTTTGAAGTAAAGAAAGGAGAAGTTCTGGGGATCGTAGGTCATAATGGGGCCGGCAAGAGTACGTTGTTGAAGATTTTAAGTAGAATAACGGAACCAACTTCCGGGAAAATAGAGATTAGGGGACGTGTATCGGCATTACTGGAAGTAGGTACAGGGTTTCACCCAGAGCTCACCGGTAGAGACAATGTCTATATGAACGGTACTATATTGGGTATGCGTAAGAAGGAAATAGATGCTAAATTTGACGAGATAGTGGCTTTCTCGGGAGTTGAAAAACACATTGACACACCAGTAAAATTTTACTCATCGGGCATGAGGGTGCGCCTGGCCTTTAGTGTTGCGGCACATCTAGAGCCTGAGATACTGATTATAGACGAAGTGCTCGCGGTAGGTGACGTAGAATTTCAGAATAAGTGTCTTGGTAAAATGGAAGATGTAGCTGGTCAGGGAAGAACGGTTCTTTTTGTTAGTCATAATATGGAGGCAGTTGAGCGAATGTGTGATCAATCTCTCCTTTTGGATAGTGGAAATTTGAAGGACATAGGTACAACTTATGAAATACTGCAGAAGTACGAAAATGTTAGAAGGCAGAATTTTAAATTAAAGCATGAGTGGATCGAAGATGAAGGACTCTTCGAACTCGAAGGAATTACATTGGTATCTATAGAATTAATTAATGATAATCATGGAATACCACGTTGTATTAGAGTTAGGATGAAATACTTGAGAGAAGTAGGTGTGGTTCCTATGATTCAACTTTTCAATTCCAAACGGATTAAAATTATGTCTTCTGTTTGTTCTGTGCGACATGAAAATCATAATGATATTGTAGAATACGACTTGGAACTACCATTAGAGAGCCTAATAGATGGACGTTATTTTATTAATCTTTCATTGGTTCGAAATGGTAATCAACGAGTTTTGAGGTTTAGTGAACTGCTGAATTTTGAGATCTACCGACCGTTGAAACGAATGGATTATATGGAGAAAAACCTCCCTATAGTTAAGCTTAGAGATGACTGGAGTATAAATACGAATTTGTAATAAAAATGTTAACACCCAGTTTAATCATTATTGGTGCTCAAAAATCTGGAACATCTACCTTGTATGAATTGCTCAAGCAAGTACCAGAACTCATCCCATCAAAATATAAGGAGATTCATTATTTTGATAGAAATTATTCCAAGGGGAAATTATGGTATCTAAATCAGTTCAAATGGTATAAAAGAGGACTTCACTTCGAAGCAAGTCCATCGTACCTTTTTTTTCCTGAAGTACCTCAGCGAATTCTTAAATTATCAAAAAAAATCAAGTTTATTGTTATACTGAGAGATCCAATTGATCGTGCATTTTCAGCTTGGAAGATGTACCATTTCAAATTTGAGCACTTGAAAGATCACCCTACCTTAAGCTATAGGTATGATAATCGATCTTTTGAAAAGGCAATAAAAGAAGAGCTAGATGCTTTATCATCAGGCAGGACCATAGATAAGTTCAATTATATATCTAGGGGATTCTATAAAGAGCAAATTGAACGATATCTCTTGTACTTTGATAAGAGCAACATCCTGTTTCTTCGATTTGAAGACTTATCTAATCAAACTCAAGTGTTAAAGGAATGTAAGGGATTTTTGAATTTAAAACACGATATGGTACATACAGGTGATATTAATATACATGAAAACCCCACCAGAACACACTCAATGGAGTTAGATTCGGGATTACTTTATGATTTGAAGAAACTTTTTGCGCTAAAGAATAATAACTTATCTGACCTAATCGGACTGGATTTAGATCGATGATTTACTTAAGCAGAAATAAAAAAATATTTTGTATTGGTTTGAACAAAACTGGTACCACAACATTGGAATTTTGTCTTGATGAATTAGGTTTCAGGATGGGAGATCAATTAAAGGCCAAGCCACTATTAGATGATTGGGCAAAGAGAAATTTTAAACCAATAATTAAGTATTGCAAGTCAGCCGACGCTTTTCAGGATTCACCTTTTTCGCTTCCGCACACTTATCTGGCTCTGCATAGTGCTTTTCCAAGAGCAAAGTTCATTCTTTCGGTTAGAAATAACCCTGATCAGTGGGCGGATTCAATCACGACATTTCATGGTAAGCTATGGGCAAATGGTAATACCCCAACCAAAGAGGATCTTCAGAATGCTATAAACCATACCAAAGGTAGACCCTGGAAGGTAAACAGACTATTGTTCAATACCCCAGAAGATGATCCTTATAATAGAGATGTACTGAAAGTGTTTTATGATAACCATAATAGGAATGTGGTAGACTATTTTAAAACTCTTCCTGGGTCATTACTCGTATTAAATGTAGCCAAAAAAGAGAGCTACCGAGATTTTTGTGAATTTCTGAATGTTAAGCCCATGAGAGAATTATTCCCAATAAAGAACTCAACTAGCGATTTAAAACTATGATTCCAGTAAATAAACCTTTTCTGCCACCGCTTGATGAGTATCAACAAATGTTGACAGCAATATGGGAAAAGAATATTTTAACCAATAATGGACCAAACGTTAAATCACTTGAGGCAAGTTTGGCTGATTATTTTGACCTGAGAAGAGTTCATTTAGTTAGTAGTGGAACAATGGCAATTCAAATTGCCCTTAAAGCATTACAGGTCAGAGGCGAAGTGTTAACTACACCATTTAGTTATGTGGCTACAACTAGCAGTATCGTTTGGGAGAACTGTGTTCCTAAGTTTGTTGACATTGAACCGTTAACACTAAATATTGATCCCTCAAAGATTGAAGAAGCTATTACAGAAGATACTTCTGCAATTTTGGCAACACATTGTTTTGGAAATTCTTGTGATATTTATTCTATTAATGCGATAGCTAAGAGGAATAATTTAAAGGTAATTTATGATGCAGCACATAGTTTTGGATCTCACTATGATGGCTCTTCAGTTTTCAAATTTGGAGATGTTTCAATAACCAGTTTTCATTCAACTAAATTATTTCATACTGTAGAAGGAGGAGCACTATTCACATCAGACCCAAAGGTTGGTGAAAGAATAGATTTTTTAAGAAACTTTGGGCACGACGGACCTGAGTGCTTTGATGGGGTAGGCATAAATGGGAAAATGAGTGAAATTCATGCAGCCATGGGGTTGGTGAATCTTAGGTACGTAAATGACATTCTTCAAAGCAGAAGAGAACAGTTCGATTTTTACAAAGAACTTTTATCTTCACTCGAAATTTCTTTGGTTGAGAGTTCAGAGATTTCAATAGGGAATCATTCATACTTTCCTATACTGTTTAAATCTGAAGATGAACTATTAAAAGCGCTCAAGTTTTTAGCTAATAATGGAATATCAACTAGAAGGTATTTTTATCCCCCCTTGAACCATCTTAACTATGTGAAATCAACGAGTTTACCTGTGGTAGAAGATATTTCCCGCAGAATTTTATGTCTTCCCATGTATTTCCAATTGACAAGAGAAGAGCAAAAAAGAGTGGTAATAGCTCTAGAAGAGGCATTGAAATGAAAAATGCCAGAGAATTTTTTAGTAAACTCTATAGACTCAATCTTGAAAAGATTGCTCATAGATTGGGTATAAAGGAAACAATAAGCAATGTTTTTCGCACTCATAAACCAAAAATAATGGTCTCGGATAGGTTGTCTAAAGAGGTAATAAGATATATTCATATTGGCTATCCTAAAGCCGGGTCCACAGCACTTCAGCGAGGTTTTTTTGGGCAAGATCCCCATTTGTTTCATCTAGGGTGTGGAAACCACAGTAATAAAAAGTACTGGGATGATCATGGTTATGTAAGTAGTGAAGTTAACTTAGCTATGGAAATAGACTTGAGGTATAAAGGTGACTTGTCCTATGACCCTGCAGGCGTTAAGAGTGTGTTCGAAAAGTATTTTAGAATAGCTCAAAGTAATCAAAAAATACATGCGGTAGGAGTATCAAATGAAAATTTATGTTTCAATTGGCATGGAGGAATTGACACAGTAACAAAGGCAAAAAGGTTACAAAATATATTTGGTAAGAAAACCAAAGTAATAATGGTTGTAAGGCAACAAAAAGGGCTCATTGAATCTCTGTACAAAGAAACCGTTAGATTCGGATATGCTGGAAGTTTTGATGAATACCTCAAATATATTTGGACATATCAAGATAGAAATTTTCTTTACGATTTTCACTTTGATCTAGTATATAGGTTATACTGTGACCTTTTTAGTAGAGAGAATGTACATGTCATGTTTTTTGAGGATTTTCAGGATGATAACAAAGCTTTTTTATCAGATTTAGGCAAAATTTTGGGTTTAACGACGGAGATTAATGAGATTACAAGAAGATATAATGAACAATTAACGAGTAAACAGCTAGCAATCCAGCTTGAATTGAATAGGAGAACACAACATGGCTTTCAAAAAAGCATTATGAATCCATTTGACACGCATCGACATGTGACCTATTACCTAGACAGCTTGGCGGAGAAATCTATAGATGACGAGGTGTATCTGGACTACCATCTTAGAAAGAAGCTAAATGAACTCGCAACTGATTTGGATTTGTCACTTCAAATACCAGAAATCAGTCTTAAATGGGAATCACAATATGCTAGGCAAATTAAAGATCAGCTGATCGTTTCTAATCTGGAATTTGAGGCGTTAATCAATAGCGAGAAAATTAGAAAGTATAATTATACAGCATTTTGAAAACGGCAATTATGCAACCCTATTTTTTTCCATATATAGGGTATTTCCAATTAATAAAATCTTCAGATGTATTCGTCTTCTACGACGATGTTCAATATATTAAAGGTGGATGGGTAAATAGAAACCGCATACAGCAAAATGGTAAGGTGAGTTATATAAATGCTTATTGTAAGCAACTCTCTGTCAACAAACGAATAAATGAAGTAGAATTAATAGACGATTTGGCCTGGAAGAGCAAGCTTTTACAGAAGATACATCATTTTTATAATAAAGCACCTCAATATGGTTCTGTTTACCCACTCATCGAGAGTATAATAGAGGATCATAGCTTGAAGACTCTGTCTTCGTTAAACATCCATGGGATTCAGAGGATTTGTGGCTACTTGAATATTGATGCTCAGTTTCACTTAGCATCCACATTTAATAACAGTAATTTGAAAGGAACAGACCGAGTTTTATCTCTTTGTAAATCTATGAATACATCAGTGTACGTAAATGCTATTAATGGACGTTCTTTATATCATGCAAGTCGATTTGAGGCTAATAAAATGGAATTGAGGTTTGTTCATAGCTATCAAGTTCCGTATAATCAAAACGCACGGGAGTTTTTGAGTAGTTTGTCAATAATAGACGTGCTCATGTGGAATGATAAAAGAGTCATTATCGATATGTTGTGTAAGTTTGATTTGATAAAATGAAAGAGAAAGTTATCATATTTGGATCTACTGGAACGCTTGGTACCTATTTGATTGATGAATTGGTCGCTCGAAACAAATACGAAATAGTTGCCTGTGGTAATAGAAATTTGAACGCAGACTTTTATGCAAAGCGGGGAATAAAGTGTTATTCTATTGATTTATCTGAGATGAACTCTTTTCAGCAACTGCCTATGGAAAACGTGAAGGCCGTGGTGCAGCTGGCAGGTGTAATGCCTTCACGAATGGTAGGATATAAGCCAGAGCTTTATTTAAAAGTGAATACCATAGGTTCTTTCAATGTACTGGAGTATTGTCGAAAAATAGGCTGTAAAAAGTACATTTTTACACAGTCCCACTCTGATGTGGCTGGACTTTGGAATACGGGTAAATTGATCCGTCATGATGCCAGTAGGATGCTGAACTATACTGGAGATCATGCAGTTTATATAATTAGTAAGAATGCCGCTGTAGATTTATCCGAGCATTATTTTTATGATCATGGTATAAGTAATGTGATCTTAAGACTCCCAACTATTTACAGCTATCGTCCTATATCGGAAATGTACGTTAATGGCGAGAAATCAGTATTGGCCTACAGATACCTAATAGAGAAAGCCGTAAAAGGTGAGTCTTTAGAGATATGGGGTGACCCCCATGTTAAGAAGGATATAGTTTATGTAAAGGATTTCTGTCAGATGGTGGATAAGGCGATAGGTTCAAATAAAGCCCGAGGTTTTTACAATGTTGCTACAGGAATCGGGACCAGTTTAGAGGATCAGATTATGGGTATTTCAAAGGTATTTTCGAAAGAAGGCAACCCAAGTGAAGTAGTTTATAGAAGGGACAAGCCAAGTCAAATTTCTTATTTGTATGATATCTCAAATGCTGAAAACGATATGGGGTATGCACCGGAGTACTCATATATAGAAATGCTCGAGGATATGAAACATGAAATGAATGGTGATAGATTTATTCATGTAGATAACCAAAAGGTGTTGTATTGATTTCAATGTAGCCATGCAAATTGAAATTTCAGTTTCCATTATTACCTACAATCACGAAGAATTCATCGCTAAGGCATTGGATAGTGTCCTCGCACAAAACCTTGATATTCCATTTGAAATAGTAGTTGGGGATGATGGATCAAGCGATTCTACTGTTGATATCGTAAAATCATATCAAAAGAAGTACACTGATATAATTAAACTATGTGAAAGAAATCGTAATGATTTTAGAGGTTATATTCATTCAGGGAGAAAGAATTTCCTCGAAAATATTCTAAGCTGCAATGGAAAATACATTGCTTTACTTGATGGTGATGATTTTTGGGATGACCCTGAGAAGCTTACAACTCAATATGAGTTACTTGAAAAAAATGAGCGGTTTTCCGGAGTTATGCATGGAACAGTGGTCTTACGAACTGAGGATAACAAGAAACTGCCGTGGAGAGACAAGTATGAAAGTCTTTACTTAACTAAAGATTTGATCCGGTTGTCGACACCTTTTCACACGTCTTCATTTTTTTTTAGAAAGAAGTTTTTGGTGATACCAGAATGGTTAAAGACAGTGTCAAGTGGAGACATTCCTCTATTTTTCTTGATTTCCTTGAATGGACCTATTGTAAATGCTTATAAACTTAATCCTAGTGTTTATAGAAAACATTTAGGAGGTATTACACAAACCTCACTACATTTAAAAAATGTTTTTCACCTTACGAGAATAGCTCTTTGGCAACAACTTAATGAACATTCAGGTTATAAATTTGATAAATTTGTTGGGAATGTAATTATTAGGCATCTTTTGGGGTTAGAAGTTAAGAGGTTGAAAGAGAGATGGTTGTTGGTTTCTATGGCTTTTAGAAATATGAGATATTTGTCAGTAATGGTTGTCCTCAAATTACTAAAACGAGCGATTCTGTAATTCCAGTAAAATTCAAACAGGTCTTTAATATAAGTTACCTTGAAAACAATGTGGAAGTTTTTTGCATTTGTATTCATTTTAGTTGCGAGTCTTCCAGGATCTGGTCAATGTCTTGATAGTGATTTTGGATTAGACGAAAGCGTGTGTTTAAATGAGAATATTCTCCTTGAAAATGCTACCACAGGTGCAACATCATATAATTGGGATTTTTGTTCTGGGAACCTTTGGCAACTCCCAGATTCTGAAAGTTTGGGTGTGTTGAGTGGGAGCTCATTATTTGATTTAGCAACTCATCACAAAGGAGTTCATTATGGATTCTATACAGACCGAACGGGTAATAGATTATATCGAATTGAATTGGCTAGTGATCTTTCGGAGGTCTCACAAACGACGAATTTTGGCAATATAGGGGGATATTTATCTAGTCCGGACAAGGTATTGTTATATGAAGAGTCTGGTCAGTGGTATGGTTTGGTTACTAATGATCAGAGTAGTGATAATTTGGTTCGGCTGAGTTTTGGGAGCAGTTTGGGTAACGATCCTACAGCGGAGAGTTTGGGAGATTTTGGAGGCAAACTGAACCGCCCACGAGGGATACGTCTGGAGCAGGATGGAGACAGTTTGGTTTTATTGGTATTAAACCGTGGAGACAATACACTTTCGGTGGTCAATTTTGGGAGTAGCATTACAACTATTCCGAGTGATGAGTCGGTATTGAAGAGTGGAGCGATTACGGATGCGAGTGTTACATTAGACCTGAGTTTAGGCAAGGACTGTGATCAGTGGTACGGGTTTAGTGTTTCAGCCGGTAATGGTAATATTCACCGATTTTCATTTGGAGACAGTTTGTACCAGCTACCAGTGATTGAAACCTTTTCTGTTGGATTAACAAGTCTTAGTCAGATAGAGTTGGGACACGATGGAGTGATTTGGCACGGGTTCATTTCGGGCAATTCAGGTTTTTATCGTTTGGATTTTTCTGACGGATTATCGTCATCACCGGATCTGATTGACTTGGCATCTACAGGTTTATCCAACCTTGTAGGTATAGATTTGGTTAATGACACCTTGGGTTTTGCTATTGATAATAGCAGTAAGGCGTTGTACCGGCTAGATTTTGGCAGTGGCTGTAGCGTGAGTGATCGTTATAGTAGCGCGTATGAGCCAACAGGGGTTAGTTACTCAGAGTCAGGGACCTATTATGTGAGTTTAGCTGCTATAGATTCTGAAGGCAATCGGGCCTATCATCTGGATACTGTAACCGTTACAGCGTCTTTAGCTCCCGACATAGACTTTAGTATAGATGCCAATCGATGCATATCCAATAGTAACAGCTTTACATCGATCAATACGAGTAATGATATCGACACCTACAGCTGGGACTTTGATGATGACGGGATAGAAGATAGCGATGTACAGAACCCTACCTATCAGTTTGCCTCATCAGGTACTTACACAGTAAGATTAGAAGTAGTCAGCAGTGGTGGGTGTACGAATTTTGTGGAAAAAGAGCTGACTATTTACGAGGAGCCGCCGGATTCTTCCTTTGACTACACAGTCACATCTGAGTGTACGAATGCTGAGTTTTCGTTTCATAACAATACCATCGAGACAGGATATGACGATGTATTGTACTATCAATGGGTAATAGCAGGCGATACGGTTGATCAGCAGGATACGACCTATACCTTTACAACACCTGGAGAGAAGATAGTGAGTTTACAAAGTTTTTTACCTGGATGTGCATCAGCAATATTCCGAGATACGCTTACAGTTGTAGATGGGCCATCAGTAGGTTTTACTTATACGAATAACTGTTTTGGAGAAGCGATTCAGTTTACAGACACGACAATTGGTAGCGGGATTACGAGTTATTCCTGGGATTTTGGGGATGGTACAGGTTTGGTTACAGAACAGAATCCAATGCATACCTATTCTTTGACAGGGAGCTATACGGTAAGTCTTACTGTTTCCAATGGCGATGGTTGTTCGAATGCATCAAGTCAATCGGTTGTAGTCTCAGACGCATCAAAAGTAAGTTTCACCACACCTGCAACCCTGGAGCAGAATGTTGCATCAGTTTTCACGGGAACAGATCTTACCAATAGCTATGATTCTATAGAGAGCTGGCGATGGTCAGTAGATGGTCAGGAAGAGTCAATTGAGCAAAGTCCAGCATTGGTATTTACATCCACAGGCAGCTACACTGTAGAGTTGACGGCAGTTAGTTATCAGGGATGTGAAGAGACTGTATCAGCGGTAGTATCAGTAGAAGAGCCAAGTTGTCCCACATCAATATTTTCAGTAATAGACCAGGTGTGTACAGGGGAGTCGTTGACTGTAAGTAATTCCAGTGTTAACTCAGCATCATATAATTGGGATTTTTGTTCTGGGTCAATGTTTGGTTCTCCAGGAGCTACCTCAGTGTCAACCATTGGGTTATCATTTCCTGCAGACCTTACACAAGTCTATGAAGGGGACACTTTTTATGGATTTGTTTCAGGTAGGGATAACAACTCACTGCTCAGGCTGACATATAGGGATGGATTAGATGCAAGTCCACAAACGACGAATTTTGGCAATATAGGGGGATATTTATCTAGTCCGGACAAGGTATTGTTATATGAAGAGTCTGGTCAGTGGTATGGTTTGGTTACTAATGATCAGAGTAGTGATAATTTGGTTCGGCTGAGTTTTGGGAGCAGTTTGGGTAACGATCCTACAGCGGAGAGTTTGGGAGATTTTGGAGGCAAACTGAACCGCCCACGAGGGATACGTCTGGAGCAGGATGGAGACAGTTTGGTTTTATTGGTATTAAACCGTGGAGACAATACACTTTCGGTGGTCAATTTTGGGAGTAGCATTACAACTATTCCGAGTGATGAGTCGGTATTGAAGAGTGGAGCGATTACGGATGCGAGTGTTACATTAGACCTGAGTTTAGGCAAGGACTGTGATCAGTGGTACGGGTTTAGTGTTTCAGCCGGTAATGGTAATATTCACCGATTTTCATTTGGAGACAGTTTGTACCAGCTACCAGTGATTGAAACCTTTTCTGTTGGATTAACAAGTCTTAGTCAGATAGAGTTGGGACACGATGGAGTGATTTGGCACGGGTTCATTTCGGGCAATTCAGGTTTTTATCGTTTGGATTTTTCTGACGGATTATCGTCATCACCGGATCTGATTGACTTGGCATCTACAGGTTTATCCAACCTTGTAGGTATAGATTTGGTTAATGACACCTTGGGTTTTGCTATTGATAATAGCAGTAAGGCGTTGTACCGGCTAGATTTTGGCAGTGGCTGTAGTGTGAGTGATCGTTATAGCAGCGCGTATGAGCCAACAGGGGTTAGTTACTCAGAATCAGGGACCTATTATGTGAGTTTAGCTGCTATAGATTCTGAAGGCAATGTCTCTTATCACCTGGATACTGTAACGGTATCAGATAATATTGCTCCAGACATAGACTTCACGGGAGATGCCTCTCGTTGCGTAACCAATGCAAACACCTTCACATCCATCAACACTTCAGGAGATATAACCAGCTATGCGTGGGATTTCAATGATGACGGCATAATCGACTCCACAGATCCAAACCCACAAGTACTATTTGATACAATAGCAGGAACGGGTACTTACAAAGTGAGGTTGGAAGTAGAGAGCAGTGGAGGCTGTGGCAATTTTGTGGAGCAGGAGATTACGATCTATCCTGAGCCTCCAGTTCCGAGTTTTGAGTTTACAGCAGAAACGTTCTGCGCTGGAAGTGAAGTGACTCTTTCAATTACAAATGATGTCTCAGCTTTTGATGGAAATTTGAGTTACTATTGGTCAATTACCAACCTAGAGGATACAATCACCAGTGATGATTTGACCGTTTCTTTTGATTCGGGAGGTGATAAGGTGATCTCTGTGTATTCTTTCATTCCAGGGTGTGAGTCTTCTATATTCCGAGATACCATCTATATCAACGAGTCTCCTGTAGTTGACTTTCAGGAATCACCGACCTGTGATGGAGATATCATGACTTTTACCAGCCTTTCTGAAGGTTCTTCATTCCATTGGGATTTTGGGGATGGATACATCAGCACGGAACAATCACCCAATCATTTGTATTCGGCAACAGGAGCATATGAAGTCCAATTGAGTGTTGAAAATGACTTAGGTTGTACAAGTGTCCTCACCAAAGAAGTGGTTGTGTCAGCTATTCCAGAACCAGAGTTTGAATATGATATTGTTTGCCAGGGATCAGAAACGATTTTAAGGGATGTCTCAGTAGTTAATGGAGCAGATATTGCTCAGTGGGAGTGGTATGTTGAAGGAAGACAAGTTTCTACACAACAGTCTCCGGAACTTGTTTTTGAATCTGTCGAAGATCAGGTGATTACTTTGACGGTCTATTCGTCATCTGGTTGTTCTGCAACCTATACTGAATCTTTATCTGTTTTGGCTGAGCCCGATGTTCAGATTTTGGCAGATGTCTCCTGTTATGGTGAGAGTTCTATTCTGACCGACATGTCTGCCAATCAAGAGGAAATCATTACTCGAATGTGGAGAGTAAATGGTAATTTACTAGATACCAATGAACCTCAACTAGATTATTTGTTCGACCAACCGGGGACATATGAGGTTAGCCTGACTATTGATAATGAAAACCTTTGCTCGGCTACAAAGACACAAACAATCAACGTTCTTACTCCTCCTTCGTTAGGGTTCTCTTCTACCAATTCCTGTGAAAATGAGAATATCATTATTACGGACACGTCATCCGTTTTTGATGATGCTATTGTTTCGAGAAAGTGGTTTGTAAATGGTGAACAATTTGGTTCGGGAACACAATCCGTAGTGCCAGTAGAAAGTGATGGCGAAATTGAAGTTACTCTCAGAACAACGACAAATAGTGGCTGTGAAATAACTCAATCTAAATTAGTTTCTGTTGACCCTAAACCTGAAGTAGCATTTAGTCTTAGTAATGACTATGGAGTTCCTCCATTCAGCTTGGCGACATCCAACCTGACAGAGAACGGAACTGAATATTTTTGGTATATCAATGATGAACTTGTCTCTAGTGCAGCGGAACCAAGTTTATCATTTACTGAAACTGGAAGGAATGAAGTAAAATTGGTGACCGTTAATGAGTTTGGATGTGTAGATAGTACATCACAGATCATACGATCGATACAGCCTATTGTTGATTTGAGTATCAGAGATTTGCAATTGGTTGGTTCCAATAAAGTTGGGTTCACCTTAGCGAATAACAGTAATATCCCTGTAGACTCCATCGAGTTCCAGATTATTTTGGAGGATTTGTTTGATCAGCCGGAGGTTGTTGTTCAGCGCATCAATGATGGTGAGGAAAAACAAATTATTCTTTCGACCAGCCTGCCATTGAAATTGGATTACTTCTGTATTCGAATGACCACTCCATATAATGTGGAAGATCAAAATACGCTTGATAATGAAGTCTGTATGAACATCAATGAAGATGTGATATTTGAACCGCCATACCCAAACCCAACAAACTCCACATCAATAATACGAGCTGTTTTGCCAAGATCTGGAGATGTAAGTATTACGATTCTGGACCTTTCAGGGCAAATTCAGCAGAATCTTCTGTTGGAAAATCAACCTGCTGGATTGACTTCTGTTATAGTGGATATGACTATAATGGACGCTGGAGCCTATTTTATAGTAATTGATTATGAAGGAGCTAGTTACAAATCAAGAGTCATAAAGCAATAATTCCGGCTCATTCATAGAATGCTGTATAAATTGAATTAGAATTAATGGAAAGAATCCAAATATTTCCAATTATTATTAACTTTGCAGCAAATAAAATTTGGAATGAAGGTAAATTCACTACACTTGAAATTAGACGAGATAGATAGGAAGATTTTAGAAATTCTTCAATCAAATGCTAAAATCACAAATGCCCAATTATCAAAAGACATTGGACTATCTCCGGCCCCAACCCTTGAGCGTGTGAAGAAACTTGAGAACTCTGGAATTATCAAGAGTTATCATGCGAAGTTGGATACGGAGAAGATTGGATTAGGTGTACACACATTCGTTCAAGTGACTTTAAAAGGACACAACAAAAAGAACATAGATCTATTCCTTGCAGAAATTAACCAGGTGCCAGAAGTAATTGAGTGTCACCATATTACTGGTTCTGGAGACTTTATTTTGAAAGTGATCTCTAAAGACATCACTTCTTATCAGAGATTGATGTTGGAGAAGGTAAGTGAAATTGAAGTAGTAGATAGTCTTCAATCTATGGTAATCCTTTCTACCTTTAAGGATAGCAAAGTGATGCCAGTACCAAACTCATGATCAAAGAACAAAATTTGATTTTAACAGGACATCAAGTCCAGCAAATAATTCGGCGGATAGCCTTTGAAATCTATGAAGACAACTTTGAGGAGAAGCATCTCATCATTGTCGGCGTTCATGACAAAGGCTATCAAATTGCTGATATGTTGGTATCTCAACTGTCTGATATTGCTCCGGAGATTACAACCAAGCTTGTAAAACTTCACATCAATAAGGAAAATCCTGTGGCTTCAGAAGTAACATTGGATGTTCCATCTAAGGAGCTGAAGGGAAAATCAATCGTTCTGGTTGATGATGTCCTTAATTCAGGAAAAACAATGGCTTATGGGTTCAAGGCTATCCTTGACGTTGAGGTGAAAAAACTTCAAATGGCTGTTTTGGTGAATAGAAGTCACAAACGTTTTCCTGTATTGGCGAACTACATGGGATACGAGCTTTCTACAACTATCGATGAGCATGTAGAAGTTGTACTGGAAGAAGGAAAGGGAGTATTTCTTTATTAACTAGGATTACCAGTTAGGTGATCTTTGTATAGATCTGGTTTCCTGATCAGCATCTCAAGACTTAGAGAGACTATTTCCCCCATCGAGTCACAAGCTAGAAACTCACGCTCTTCGTAAAAATCAGCTAACTCTTCACCAAGGCGTTTTACGTTCTCATGAGAAGAAACTTTGTCCAAACTCATGGTGTGTAACAGGTCATCTACACGTACACGATCCATCTTTATTCTGTTGGCCATAAGCGAGCGTTCTTCTCTTTGGTATTGTCTTACCGACTCAGGCGTCATGTTTTTGAGTCCTATCTGGATGATCGGATTGTTTTGCTTGAAGTATTGCGGTAGATAAATCGCTCTTCGACCTTCATAAGACTGTTGGTCAAAGTCAATGGCTCTTATACGGTAGTCTACTTCTTCAAAATCAGGTGTAATATCAATCACAAAGTTACTAGAGTGCATATCGCCCAGAAGTCTTACGAAACAACGTTCGTTGAATTTCACAAACTCCTTAGCTAAACGAATTTCGTTGAGATTGGGATCATCTAGATGATTTTTGATAAACTGATCTCCGGGGATTCCTACGATGTGCTCTTCAATAAGTGTGTCTTTGAAAACCAGGTATTGAAGCTTATTTGGCGACAATAAATGTTCTAACTCTAGACCATAAATTCTCGAAGCATCCGCATTTTTGATGTAGAAATAGTCAAAGTTGTCATTGATTCGATTCACTACGCGAACTCTGAATGGTTGAGTGTTTCCATAAACACATAAATCAACTCGATCAATGAACAGGTGATCCATGACAGACATGTCACCATCAGCCTTCATCAAGGCATAGATTTTTTTCAGCGAACCATAGATGTTTTGCATTTCATCCTGAGCAAAAAAGACCGTTTCCCATAGGGTGTCTTTTCCATTACGATCGTAAAGTGGAATCGAATTATCATATCGAAGCAGACTGGTATAGTCTATTGGTAAATCCGTCTCACGATCGTATTTCTGTAAATAGTTTCTGAGGGGTTCACAGATTTTTACAGGAATCTTTTTTTTGCTGATAATAGCCATCTCAGGTCAATTCTTTTAGGAAAATGTCCCCTGATTGATCAGCCCAGTTTTGAAATTTAGATTGAATATTCTCATGTCTTGGAATGTACTCTTTCAACAATCCAATATCAAAGCGGTCACTAAATATGCCTGCTCCTGCTTTTTTTGCATCTACAGCATTGCAAGCTTGTTCATAATGACCCGCTACAGGCACCATCAATACAGGTTTACCAAGATACATAGCTTCACACACAGATTCAAAACCAGCTGTAGTTACATAGCCCTGACAATTGGCCATTTTATCGATGAATTTCTCGTCATTTAGCTGATGATAGGTCAGCGAATCATCTACCTGATAGGTTTCTGGTTTGTCACTTTTGTCCCAAAAACAATGCAATGATTGTTCAGGATTGTTTTGATGAAATTGATCTACTTCTGTAGCGTAACCAGGATTGACCATGTATACCAGGTAATGATCACCAGAAGTGGGAGTCTTCGATTTTACTTCTTCACGCAATAGAGGTGGGACCACTACGAGTTTTTTGCGATGGTCATAATCGAAATGCTGAAAGGAAAGAGCAAGAATTTTATCAGCGCCCAGACTAGCTATGCGATTACCCATTTGGAGTGAAATCTTATCCAATTGCCGTTTTGGAGGAAACTCAAATTCAGGATGTGCAATCAAAAACTGATGTGCAATACAAACGAATTTGGCTTTTGGTCGTCTCGAAAAATTGTATAGCCCACCAAGAAAATCATAAAAATTGATGATCACATCAGGTTGATCTTCTTTCACAATTTCGTCTATTCGATTGATGGATTTGATGTATTTCTGGCTTTTCAGCAATGAATAGACGATCGTACGAAAAGGCTTGACAGATTTTTGATTCTTATCCGTGACAAAGTTTGGACTATCAAGGTGTTCTAATTCACATCCAATTTTGTCAATGAAAAACTGAGGGATATTTCTGCGTTTACTTTTACCCACAATGACGCGGGTGATCTCATGATTTTGAGAGCGTAGTATTTTGGCAAGAGCCAACGCTTGTGTCATGTGCCCACGACCTTCACCCTGAATAAGAAATAGATATTTCAAGACTTTTCGTTTGAGAGGAAAGTTAGTTGATTGTATTTATTTCTTAAATAAGCGAGATACACTTTCCCTGTAAGCATAACCTACCGGTAACATCTGATCATTCACCTTAAGGCGGTTCCCTTCTAAATATTCAATATGGTCTAGGCAAACAATGTACGATTTGTGGATTCTTAGAAAGTTGGAGGGAAGACTGCTTGCCAGTGACTTCAAGGTGTCTGTTGCCAAATATGGTTTTTCGTGAGTGTGATATTTTACATAATCACCAAGAGATTCGATAAACAGAATGGACGACAGCTTTACTCGGTAAGACTTTTTGTCTTCTTTGATAATAATGATGTCATCAATATCCGATTCGAGTTGTGTTTTTAGTTTGTTCACAGCAGCAAGAAAACGCTCATAACCAAAGGGTTTTAGTAGATAATCTACAGCTTCCAATTCAAACCCCTCTACCGCAAATTCAGAATAAGCAGTGGTGAAAATGACTTTGGGTTTGTGAATTAAGGATTTGTAAAAGTTGATTCCAGAAATGTCAGGCAGCTTGATGTCTAAAAAGATCAAGTCTGGTTTATTAGAGTTGATTTGTTGCCGAGCTTCTTCAGCATCCTCGGCAGACCCAAGTAACTGTAATCCATCAGTCGATTGGATATACCTGGTTAGTAAATCTCTTGCCAAAGGCTCATCCTCTATTATGATGCATTTAATCATGTCAAGTCGATTTTAACTGTTGCAATAAATTCTCCTTCCATGCTAGAAGTGGTTAGGTTTCCCTTCTCCTCATAATAGAGCTCCAGTAATTTTTGGATACTCTGAAGTCCAATACCAGATCTTGGATCTGTATTTTTTACAATAAATGAGTTCTTACATTCAAATACTATGGTGTCGGAAGAGTAACTACATGATATTTCTATGAAGGAATCTTCTTTGGTCAGATTTCCATGTTTGAATGCGTTTTCTACAATTGGGAGTAGCATCATCGGAACAATTTTGGGAGATCCTTCACTTGAAAAGTTCACAAGAATATTTCTGTCAGGTTTGAATCGGATCAACTGAATATCAATGTATTTTTTGATTATCTCCAATTCCTGTTGGAGGTCAACTAACTCTGTAGATACTTCATATAAACTGTATCTCAACAAATCGGATAATTTCAGTATAGCTTCTGGCGCTCTGGGATCATTCTGAATAGACAGAGAATAGATTCCGTTTAAGCCGTTGAAAAGGAAGTGTGGGTTGAGTTGATTCTTCAATAAGTTGAGTTCCAAATTGATTTTGTCCTTTTCTAGCAAATTCACTTTGAACCACGATTTAGAGAAATGTAATAGGATTGCTAAAATATTGTAGACACTGAAAATGACAATTAGAATCGAGTTTTCGGTAAATGATACGATGTAATAGGAGGTAAGTAATGCAGGGACTAAATAGTTAAATACAAGAAAGTGAAGCAACCATCCAACTCCTACATTCAGAGATACTGCAATTGTGAAAAGTAGATATTTTTCTTTCTCAAAAAGTGATGGAATGATTATTCGCAGGAGCAAATAGATCATTGGAAAGATGCATAGATGAAAGCACAGAGAGTAGATGACATCTGTAAATGAGAGCTCTCCGGAAATGGCAAAATAAAAGGTGATAAATGCGATGGACAGCATCCAGAAGGCCAGATGCTGTAACCATGTCAGGGATACTATTTTGATCAACTTTGATTTCATGACCCTACTCGCACGTAGTAATCTGGCTTTTCAAAAACTGTCTCATCTTTAGAATAGGAGATCAGGAATTTCTGAATTTCTTCAGGTTGAGCAGTGATCATAATGGCTCCATTCACTTTTTCATGTCTTAGGCGAATTCTATTGCTATCAAAAAGATCTTTCAGTTTATCCAAATCAAATTGAGTGAGTGATAGGTTATTGTTATCCAATTGTAGTTTTAGAAAAGTGTGAACGGGAAATAGGTTATGACTCATGTATTCATCATCATATTCCTCGGCAGGATACATATCTATAAAATGTTCTGACCCGATCTTAGCAATTTTGGATTTGAAACTAAGTGTGTCATTGTTTTCTATAATTTGAAACAAGTGACCTTTTTCGGTAAATGCAGCCAATTCAGGTTCTACTTCCTTTTGAAGTTCTTTTTGCCAATATGCTGCCACTTTTTCCGTGTCTCGGATGGTGTCTCCCTCTACTACGATAAACTCATCTTCTCCAGGCTCCACAGTTATTGTAAGGTTGGCATCCAAAGGGATTACATTGATTAGATCACCCTCTTTATTCTTCCATTGACCTTCTAAGCCTTTCAGGTAAACCAAAGAATCTTTAGTATAAATAGGGAACAGTGAATACACGCAGGAGCTCATGCAGATTGCTAGCGCCAGCAGAAGTAAGTAATTGGTTTTTTTCATTTCAATTAGTTTTTGATTGTTGATTCAAAACTGTTTGAATTGGTCTAACCAAAATAATTTAATCTTTCATCAAATAAGATTTTCGGATGAACGAATGATTATTGGGGATATCACTTACTGTGTTTCTGCAAAACGAAGTGTGAATTCTGTTCCATCATTGATCACCGATTTCACAGCAATATTCCCTCGGTGATTTCGCATGATTTGCTTAGATAAACTAAGTCCAATACCAGATCCGCTTTTCTTAGTAGTGAAGAATGGAATAAAGATTTTCTTTAATGCTTCTTCATCAATACCGGGTCCATTGTCTCTTACGGAAATATAGGTTCCACCTTCTTTCCTGGTCTCTGCCTTGATCCAAAGTTTCTTGTCGCCTTCTATCTCATCATGCTCTGCAAGCGCCTGAATGGCATTTTTGACAATATTGATTAACACTTGCTCGATTTGGTGTTCATCAATTTCAATGCATAAGTCTTTAGCTATATCACACTCCACTTTGATGTCATGTTCCTGAACATCATTTTTAAGTAATGCCATTACATGTTCGATCAGCTCTTTAATATTGACTCTAGAGAAGTTTGGAAGGGTGATTCGCGTCATGTTACGGAAGTCACTTACGAACCTGATCAAGCTTTCACTTCGCCTGTGGATGGTGTGCAGAGCCATATGAAAGTCTTCGACAGTGTCATTGTCAATCTGATTGATGTTTTGGCCATTGTGCAGCCAGTCTTCCATTTCTGATTCCAGTGTTCTGGCAAGAGATGAGATAGGGGTTACGCTGTTCATGATTTCATGAGTCAGAACTCTAATTAAGTTCTGCCATGCTTCCATTTCTTTCTCTTCCAGTTCGCTCTGGATGTTCTGAATCGAAATCAACTTAAATTCTTTACCTCTTAACGATAATTCAATGGCGTAAACGGCTAATTGAATTTCTCCTTCATCATTGCTTTTACTGATTTTGATGAGATCTCTTCCGCCGGTTCTTAAGTTTTTAAGAGTATCAATGAGTGCTTCACTTACGCTTTTAAGCTGCCTTACATTTTTAATCTGTTTGACACCCAGGAGTGATTTGGCAGCACTATTCATGATCTGAATTTCACCTTCTTTATCAAAAGTGATGATCCCAATCGCTACATGCTGAACGATGGTTTTTAAATATTGATAGTGAGCTTCTTTCTCCGCTCGGATATCTCGGAACTTGCGCATCACTGCGTTAAACTCTACATAGAGATTGTCTAAACTAGAGCCCGATTTTTTCTCAGGATAAGTATGCGAAAAATCATCCCACTGGATACTTTGGAGAAAGCTAATTACTTCACGGTTCGACTTCTCTAAAAAATAGTAGAGGTAGTAACCCTGTATCACCACCAGAGTGAAGATCAGGAGTTTGGTGAACGTATAGCTTTCTGTGTAATAAAGACTTGCCAGAAGGAAAATGGTCAGTCCAAGCAGAATAATCCTACCGGCAAGTTGATATTTAAACTTTTTATAGACCATACTTTTCTAGTCGTCTATACAATGAAGCTCTAGTTAATCCAAGTTCTTTAGCAGCTTGAGAGATGTTCCCATTGTGTTTGTTGATGGCTCTTTGGATGACATTTTTCTCCACATCGTCCAGATTGAATGTGTCAGCCTCTGAAGAAAGATTGTTTTCAGGTTTTTGAGATAGGAAGAAGAAATCATCAGGTTGTAGCGTTGTGGAGTCACTCATAATGATTGCTCGCTCTATGGCATGTTGCAACTCTCTGATGTTTCCTGGCCAACTATATTTCTGTAGCTTCTTGATGGTAGCCGCTGAGATTCCGTCGATGTGCTTACGATACTTCTGGTTATACATTTTCACAAAGTGGTCAGCCAAAAGCGGAATATCATCTAGTCGATCTCTCAATGGAGGAAGATGAAGTTCTACTGTATTGACTCTATACAATAAATCCTGACGGAAAGTATTGTCTCCAACCATCTCATAGATTGGCATATTGGTAGCACAAATCAGACGAATATCTATTGGCATGGACTGATTTGATCCTATTCTTGTTACTTCACGTTTTTGTAAAGCAGTCAGTAATTTGGACTGTAATGGCATGCTGAGGTTTCCAATCTCGTCTAGGAAAAGTGTACCATTATTAGCTATCTCAAATCGGCCAGGACGGTCTTCCTTGGCATCGGTAAAGGATCCTTTTTTGTGTCCAAAAAGCTCTGATTCGAATAACGATTCAGTAATTGCTCCCATGTCCACTCCAATGAACACATTGTCTTTTCTAAGAGATTTTTGATGGATCGCTCGAGCAATTAGCTCTTTGCCAGTTCCATTTTCTCCTAATATCAGAATGTTAGCATCCGTACCGGCTACTTTATCTATGATTTTGAAGACTTCTTTGATTTCATCACTCTCGCCAATGATGTCTTTGAATGCACTGTTGCTGTCTTCTTGTAGTTGCTTAGATGTTTGCTTTAGTTGGGTGACCTCTTTGTAAGACTCCTTCAGTTTAGCAGCACTGTTCAGTGTAGCAATGAGTTTTTCATTCTGCCATGGCTTCAATACGAAATCTGTAGCACCAGCTTTCAATGCTTTTACAGCCATCTCCACATCTCCGAAGGCGGTGATGAGAACTACAACAGCTTGTGGATCTTTATCCAGGATTTGCTCCAGCCAGTAGAAACCCTCTTTACCGGAAGTGATGTCTTTGCTGAAGTTCATATCTAATAATATCAGATCATAAGTATCGTTATTTAGAAGGAACGGAATCTTCTTTGGGTTCTTCTCAATAATTACCTCTTTGGCGTGTTTTTTCAACAGCATTTTCGCTGCCAACAACACATCCTCATCATCATCTATTATTAATATTTTACCTAATTCTTTATCCACGATTTTACTATTTGAGTTGATTTAAGTCCATAATGGTGCCAAATGGAAAAATAGCCCATTATTCAATCAATTCAATGGTTTCGTGAAATTAAGTGTTCAAAAATGTACACCTTTTCGTGGGAAGGTGTACTTATTCGTACATTTCCATATAGGATAAATAAGGAAGTCCAGCTACGTAAGGAAGCTCAGCTTTCAGTTTTTCAAAAGTAGTTTGAACCTTCAAGTATTTGATTTGAGCTTCAATGAACTTGTCTTGCTGGATATTTAATTTGAAGAGATCACTTTCTCCGTTCTCCACATTGAAAATTTCTGCTTCTAATAGTCGTTGATAGTTTCTAGAAAGATCCAGATACTGTGATGTCAATTGCTCACTCGCTATCAATTCCACAAACACAGATCTGATTTCAGCACCCACTTGCTGCTGAGTTTGCATGTAATCAAACTCCAAACTTTCCACATACAACTTCGTTTTCTGAAGTTTACCACGTTCTTTTCTAAGCAATAATGGAAAAGAAAAATCCATTCCAATCTTATAGTTCTCTCCAATATCAATTGGCTCAAATCCAGAGTAACTAATTGGAGCATCGATAAAACTATAGCTTAGGTCAATCTGGGGTTTTAAACTTTCGCGGTTCCATTGTTGCTCTACTTCGTACTGCGCCTTTTTCGCTGTTACCTTGGTGACTTCTGGATGATTGTCAGCCGCCCATGTGACGATTTTGCCCAAAGTACTATCTGCAGGAACAATCCACTGCGAACTTGCCGCACTTGGAGAAGCACCTTCAGGGATTTCCAGAGGAAGTCCTTCATTAGACCACAAATGAATAGATAGCGCAAGCTTGGCACTATTCAGTTGCACTTGTGAGTTGATAAAATCCGCTCTTCGATTCTGGAAAGTAATTTTTGCTTGTACGGTATCCACCACAGCAGCTTCCCCATATTCGTAATCAAGTTTTACGCGCTTGAAAATCTCATCTGCAATGTTCATACTCTGCTGCATCAGCTCATATTGTTTAAAAGCAAAGTACCATTCCCAATAAGCTTTTACAATTGTGAATAGAGCCTTATTAGTTAATTTAATTTTCTCCGCTTCAGCTATATCACTGTAGATATTGGCTTGTTTGATTAAAGCTCTTCGTTCATCTATGAACAAACCCTTACCTATAGGAAGGCTGACACCAGCTGTAAATTGCCAGTAATCATTGGAAGAACTCACATAATTTTCCTCACTTAGGTGTTCTCCAGAATTTCGATATGCTTCAATCTTAGGATCAATAGGAAACCACACAGGTATTTTCAGTGAATTATAAAACTTGCTGTAATACTCCGTTCCTTTATATTCTTTTCTATTGAAAGAAGACTCGAGTTTTGGATCCATGTATCCTTTTGCGGTTCGAATCTCTGCCTCTGCAAACTGGTCCTGAAGACCGGCTTGCTTCACAATAGGGTGGTTTCTTTTGGCCAATTCCAGGACATCATCAAGAGAAAATTGAAGAGAATCCTGAGCTGCCAATGAAATGCCAAACCCAAGTAATACTACGGCTATAAGTATTCTCATTTCTTCTTTTTGTTATCCATCTGAATCTCACCATTCTCATAGATACTAGGAGGGAAGCCATTGAGCTGTCGCCAGAGCTCATACCATATAGGCACATCATTTAGCATCACCCATCCTTTAATACCTGACCCCATTCTTAGTTGATGTGGCCATTCTTCCTGCTCAGGATCTGGAGTTACAAGTATTCTAAAATAACCAGGCTTGCTTTCCACTCGGTCAATTACGTCCACAATCCCTCCAAAGGTACCAACCGAAACATTTGGCCAACCTGAGAATTGAAGTGCGGGCCAACCATCGAATTGCACTCGAACAGGTCGTCCATGGCTAATGAATGGCAAGTCCATTGCTTTTACATACATTTCAGCGGCTTTATCATCAGTTTCAGGCATGATGGTAGCGATAGCTTCACCTTCCTTGATCGTTTCACCAATTCCCGCTTTCATTGCCTTCACCAAATACCCCGTTTGTGGAGCAATTACCTGATAATTGAAATTTCTAATTTCCACGTTGGTGAACTCATTCCGCATTTTACTCAGCGTTGCTTCCGAGTCAAAAATGTCAGCAATAGTTGCAGATAGATCCGACTGTGACTTGCTGATTTTATCCTGATATTCTGCCTCTATTGAAGTTAGGTTGACTCTGGCATTGATCAATTCTGCTTGACTTTGTAGCCATTTGTTCTCGGCAGAAATTACCTTGGCTTTACTAGCCTGGAACTTGGATTCCAATTCCTGGAATTTTGTCAAGGAGATGTTTCCAGCTTCGTAGCGCTTTTTATTTCTCTCAAAAATGTTCTCAGCGTTATCAAAATTGACCTTCTCCGATTCAAAAGCAATGCTGTCACTCTCAAGTTTGAGAATCGTTTGTTTTAGCTTGTTCTGTGCCTGTTTCAGTTTCATTTGACGACCCTGTCGAAGAGCTGCAACCTGGTTTTCAAGTGCTTGACGTTTGGCTCTTTTTGCCTCTAGGCCGGATTCTTTGGCTTCAATCTGTTCTTTCATTCTTGATAAAAGCTGCGGATCAAAGTACTTGTCCTTTACTTCTGCAAGAGACAGGATAGTGTCTCCTTTATGTATGAACTCACCTTCACGCTTTTTCCAATCAATAATTCTTCCGGCTATAGCTGACTCTACAGTTTGTGGTCTATTGCGTGGATGAAAAGCAGTTAATGTACCTGTACCACGAATGTTCTGCTGCCATGGTAGAAACATAACAATGATGGAGATGCCAATAATCACGAGCAATACTTTTGCTAAAAGTCTGCCCATACCTGGAGTCTTCAGGGTTCTTAGTGAATAGAACTCGCCCTCGTCCAGAAAATCAGTGTCTTTGTTGTTAGAAATATTTAGCATCTTAATAGATTTTTTGAACGATCGTGTCGTTTTTAATCACATTTTCAAAAGTGTCATCGGCAATTATTTTGCCTTCATCCATGTAGATTACCCGATCTACTGCAGACATTACCAGCGGATCATTGGATACCACTATGAGTGTCCATTTATTTTCTGGATTTGTTAGCATTTCGATCATTTTCAAACGCTCATATTTCTGGAAGTTTCCAAAGAAATCATTGAGAATCAATAAAGCGGGATCTTTTGCCAAGCATCTTGCTAAGATCATTCGATTGGCAAAAGAGCTACTGAACCCTTTACCACTACTTAATATTTCGGTATTGAAACCATCAGGTAAACCATAGATCTCATCGGTAAGACCGACTTTTTCTACTGCTCTGATAGCATTATCCATGCTAGCAAATGGCTTCCCAACAAGAATATTATCAATGACCGATCCTTCGAAAATATCTTCTTGAGAGACGTTTTTACCAATCTTATCTCTTAGATAGGTCATGTCCAAATCACGAAGGTTGTATCGGTTGTAAGTTAAGATCCCATCGTAATTAGTGTGAATACCAGCAATGGCATTGGTCAGGGTTGTCTTTCCTGAAGCACTACCACCGGCTATACAAATCCTTTCGCCAGCTTGAATGGTTAGATTGATGTGATCAAGTGATGGCTTTTTGTTGCCAGGGTAGGTGTAACTAAGGTTTTTTATTTCGATAGATATTCCATTTTCTTTTATTTGAGATTTTGGAATGTCAATACCGCCGGATTTCTCTAAAGGTAGGTCAGTCACATGCGAGATTTTATCAACAGCCGTAAGCATGTCATAAACAACATCCATGTACATGATAATTTTCTCTACCGAATTCAAAATCAAAATGATAATTACCTCAGATGCGACAAACTGTCCAAGTGTGATTTCTCTTTGCACCACTAGAACGGTACCTATAATCAACAAGCCTCCAGTGACAATTGCTTTGAAAAGAAGAACATAACTGTATTGGCTGATCAATACCTTGAAGTGAGTACTTCTGTTTTTAAGGTAGTTATTAACGTTATAGTCCGTTTTCTTAATAGGTAGAGAAGTGTTTCCTGAAAGTTTGAACGAATAAAGTGTTCTGGCCATTTCTTCCAGCCAGTAAACTACCTTGTATTTATACTTTGATTCGGTGATACTCGATTTCAATCCTTTCGGTCCAGTGATATAGAAAATCATGAAGAGAATTGACAACAAGAAAATCCCAAAGAATACGAAGAACGGGTGATAGAATGATAAAAGTAACAACCCAAAAATGATCTGAATAGCACCCGTAGATAAGTCAATTAAGAGTTTTGGAAGACCTTTTTGCAGAGTAAGTACATCAAAGAAACGGTTCATCAACTCAGGCATGTGCAGGTTGAAAACAGACTCCATTTGGATCCTCGGTACTCTAAATGCAAATTCAAAAGCAGCTTTGGTAAAGACCCTGCGCTGTAAATACTCCACAATGGTTATCTGGAATACCTGAAGAATACCAGTTCCTAAGACAGCAATAATTACAAAGGCGATCAATACATAGACGGAGCTGAATACCACTCCACCACTAATCAGTTCTACCGCTGCTTGAATTCCAAGAGGTAAACTCAGGGACAATAAACCAATCAAAGCCGCATAAACGTAAACGTAGAAAATGTCTCTTTTCTCGGCAGATAGTAATTTGAACAACCTCTTTAGTGGAGTGATGTATGTGGCATTGGTTTTTGTGGAATCTTGATCACTTACCAATGACTCATAATCAAAAACAGATAGAAAAATAACTTCTAACTTATCTGTACATGCCAAATCCAGGTGTTCCAGAGAATCGACTTTTTTATTCTCTACATCATGTTCACGGATGATCTGTATATGATAATTTTTGCCTTTCTTTTGAATGATAACAGGAGCTAATTCGTGATCCTTGGCAAAAACAATGATAGGAGATTCATGAATTTTCATGAACTCAATAAATCTTTTTTCACGGAGGTGTTTCTCCAGTAAAATCATTCCAGAATCACTGCCGGATTCTACCAGGTCTCTGATGAATTCTACCAGTTCCTCATTTTCATACTCCCTATCCAGAGCGTCGGTTCCAGTAAGGGTAGAGCTGTCCGGGTCTAAATGGAGCAGATGAGAGCACTCTTGAATTGTTCTCAGAATTTGATGATTGTTCATGCGTCAATCGTTTTGAAAATCAAGTTTTTTACAAAATGATAATTAGCAGAGTAAGGGTCTTCCAATTTACTTAACTCTGTTAATGATGGTAAATGTTCTGCAAAGAACACCTGTTGGTTGGATGCCTCCAAAGCAGTAGATGCCAGTGCATGAGCAAAAGTGAAGTTAGGGTTGATATTCAAAATCAGCGCGGCTATATGATCACAAAGTGATTTATACCCTTTAAAAAGTCCATTTTGATTGTCCTTATCCACTCTTTTTGTCAGATACGTCTTATCCGATTCTGCGATAACTATTTTGTTGAGTGCTTCTTCATCTATATCAGGAAATGTATCATCAGGTACTTTTTTTTCAGTAATTAAACGGATAATTCTATCCAGTTTTTCCTGAGGATTGCCTAAGTGGTGGGTTTCATATTCAATTTTATATTCCATCCACGCCCAGTACCAGGCAATCAGGTAGACTAGCAGTCGATGCTTATTGTCAAAGTAGCGATAGATGGAGGCTTCAGTAGAATCTATTTGCATGGATAACTTTCTGAAGGTAAAGGCCTCAAATCCTAACTCACTTATAAGCTTAATACTGTGTAGAACAATCTTTTTTCCCAGTTCTGTAGACTGTGGATCCTTGCAGTATAGATTGTTCCCCAGCTGAATGCTAATTACCGACATGATAATATTACTTCTATAAATGATAGTATTACTATCAACGAATTTACAACAAGAATGTTTGATTACTTTTATTTCTCGTAAAAAAGGTTAATTTTGATACCCTATTAGTCCTTTTATTTTGAGTTTTTGATCTTTAGGTTCAATCCGGGAGCGGATTGGACCTTTTTTTATGTCCGCTTGCGAACACAATCTGTATCAAACTGTACAAGTTTTACCTACCTCCAAATTCTCGAAAATTCATAAAACGCTGTAAGTCAATGAAATAACTTTATTGGCATTCAAATTGGCATAGGGTGTTCAGACTTTACAAAAATTATGGACCGAAAGATTCAAAAGAAAAAATGGACGCTTAAGCGTATCGCGACCTGGGGTGGTGCAGGTATATTCGTTTTGTTTGTACTATACAGCTTCATCTTTGCAGAAGGTGGCTCGAGACTCAATGTTGAAAAAGAAAAAGTAAACATTGCTTCTGTTGTAGAAGGTGAGTTTAGAGAGTTCATTCCTGTAGATGGTACCGTACTTCCGATTAAAACAATTAGGCTGGATGCCATTGAAGGTGGTGTAGTAGAAAAGAAATACTACGAAGGTGGTATTTTGGTTGACGAAGGTGATACTATTCTTAAGCTTTCCAATAATGTGCTTTTGCAAAATTTCGTTCGAGAAGAAACGCAGGCTTTTATTCTTGTAAATAGTCTCGAGAACACGAAATTAAGTCTTAGACAAAATCAATTCGAGTTAAGAAGAGCGTTGGTAGAGCTTGATTACCAGATTGACGCAGCGAAAGACGCTTATCAAAGAGGTAAGAAACTTTACGGCGAAGAGAAGATCATTTCTGAGCAGGAATTCTTAAACCTTAAAAGAGAATATGAACGTCTGGTAGACAATAGAAAAATTCAGATCGAATCTGCCAAGTTCGATTCATTAAACGCACGTCTTCAGATTGCTCAAGCAGAAGCTACACTGAAAAGAACCAGAGATAATCTGGAGATGATCAAGAAAAACCTGGATAACCTATACATTCGGGCTCCAATATCGGGTCGTTTAAGTACTGTAAATGCAGAAGTAGGAGAGTCTATTTCTACAGGTCAAAACATTGGTCAGATAGACGATTTGAATGGTTTCAAAGTAAGAGCTTCAATCGACGAACATTACATCGCTAGAATTTATGATGGGTTAACAGGTTCGTTCCCGTTCGCTGGGGATGACTTTGATCTTGAAATCAGAAAAGTATATCCTGAAGTGGCTAATGGCTTGTTCTCCGTGGATATGTCATTTACAGATACTATTCCACAGGGAATCAGAAGAGGACAAACTCTTCAAATTAGACTACAGCTTAGTGAAAACATTACGGCTGTTCAGATTCCGAGAGGAAGCTTCTATCAAACAACTGGCGGTAACTGGATTTTCGTTCTCAACGAAGGTGAAAGTGAAGCGGTAAGAAGAGATATCAGATTAGGCAGACAAAACCCAAGATTCTATGAAGTAATCGAAGGTTTGCAACCAGGAGAAAAAGTAGTAGTCTCTTCGTACGAAGGATATGAGGATAAGGACAAACTAGTTTTTAAATAAAAGACTCAACTCAATATAAAAGGACATATACAACAACTAAACTTTAAACTAATGGAAAACGCAAAAGCTTTAATCAAAACTGTTGGACTTAAGAAGTTTTACTACACAGACGAAATCGAAACTACAGCACTAGCAGGTGTAAACCTGGAAGTAAAAACTGGTGAGTTTGTAGCGATCATGGGACCTTCTGGTTGTGGTAAATCTACATTGCTAAACATCATCGGTTTGCTCGACAACCCATCTGAAGGTGAATTCCACTTCACTGATTTAGAAATCTCTACATACTCTGAGAGAAAAAGAGCAGAACTTAGAAAAGCCAACATTGGATTCGTATTCCAGAGCTTTAACCTTATTGATGAGCTTACTGTGTATGAAAACATCGAATTGCCATTGATCTACTTAAAGTATTCTTCTGCAGAGCGTAAGAAGAGAGTGGAAGAGGTAATGGAGCAAATGAAAATCATGCACAGAAGAAATCACTTCCCTCAGCAGCTATCAGGTGGTCAGCAGCAGCGTGTTGCTATCTCCAGAGCCGTTGTTGCTAAGCCTAAGTTGATCCTTGCCGATGAGCCTACTGGTAACTTGGATTCAGCAAACGGACAAGAAGTGATGAATCTTTTGACAGAATTGAATGAGAACGGAACTACCGTAATCATGGTGACTCACTCACCAATCGATGCAGAGTATGCGCACAGAGTGATTCACTTGTTCGATGGTCAGATTGTTTCTGAAAACATGAATGCCAAAGACAACGCATTAGTTTAATACTGTTGTATGCTATGGGCCGACCCGCTCCCGGGCGGCCCTTTTTTACCCTTCCAAAAACTTTACAACTCTATGAAGAGGACATTACTTTCAGTAACACTTTTAGCATATTTTCTAACAGCCTTTGGTCAAGATGATCAAGAAATTACAGCACTAACACTCGACGACTGTATTGAGACTGCATTGGAGCGAAACATTCGATTGAAACAAGTGAGAAACAATCAAATAATCGCTGAGTCCAACAGGTTTCAGTCCATTATGAATTTTTTCCCTTCTGTGTCTGCAGGCATTAATTACGATTATTTCTTTGGTAATTTTTTCGATACCAACGCTGCACGTCAGGTATCTGAAACAACGAATAGTTCTAATCCAAATCTTTCTGCTAGAGTTGTATTGTTCAATGGATTTTCCAACCAATATTTAGTTAAACAGCGAAAAAATGAACTTTATGCTGCCGAGCAAACATCAGAAAGTACCAGAAGAGAGATTGAAAGCCTCATACTTGGTTCCTATCTGACAGTGATTCTTGATAAAGAGAATATTAAAATTGCTCAAGAGCGGGTAGATCTACTGGCAGCGCAGCTGGATAGAGAAAAAAAGAGAGAGTCAGTAGGTGTTGGTAATTTGGAGTCTGTTTATAATTTTCAAAGTCAGTTGGCAAGCCAAAAACTATCCTTGAATAATTTACAGAATACACTTCAGCGAGACTTACTTGCACTATTTCAGGCTATGGCACTTGATCCTGGTAATAAATATGAAGTTCTGCCATATGAAGTTCAGGAAGAAGATTTACTTCTTGAGGTAGCTTCATTCGATGAAGTTTTAGAAGAGTCTTTGTCTAGTAGTCCGGCTTTAATGGCTGCAAGGTCTAGTTACAGTGCTTCAAGATACATTCTCAAGTCAGCAAGAGCCCAGCGTTTACCGACTATTACTGCATCGGGAGTGATCGGATCCAATTATTCATCAAATGGAGCTAGAAACCCTTCTACTGGTGAGGTGGAGTCCAATGCATCTTTTATGGATCAGATGGAGTACAACGCATTTGAGTATTTGAACTTTTCAATGAATATTCCAATATTCACTAGATTCCAGACCAGTAATAACATTCAAACGGCTAAAGTCAATATGATCAACGCTGAACTTGATGTTGATCAGGCCTTAGTTAATGTAACCAATACCGTTCAATCCGTTTATCTTGATTTGGTTGCGGCACAGAACACCTACGTGTCGGCAAAAGAAAACCTGGAGGCTACTGCTCAAACGTTTGAATTCATGAAAAAACGCTTCGATACAGGAAATACAGATTTCTATACCTATTTAGAAAGTTTGAACAATAAGAATAGAGCAGAACTAGAGTTGATAAATGCTAAATATAGTATCGTATTCAGACAAAAAATATTAGAGATATACAAAGGATCAGAGTCTTCTGTAAACTAAGACATCACCAGACCGGATTAAAAAGTAGTTCGTATCACTTTTTAATAACCCTTTAAAAGCTCCTTCAGGGGCTTTTATTGTTTCATAGGAGTTTGGTTGAAATGGATCAATGGTGACAACTCCTTCTTCACATAAAAAGATCACTTTGCCAGATTGGATTTGGAAGTGGTCTATTCCCGCTAATTCTATTTGAGTCAGCAGGTTTCCAAACTGATCAAAGAAATACATACCTTCTTCTTTATCACTGATAATGACCAAATTTTGAAAGGCACGCATGTGCGTTACATTTTCCATGTCAATGCTCAGTGGGTTAGCAAATATGAGCTGTTTAGTCTGTAGGTTGTACTTTCTCAGCTCATTGAAACTACTACTCAAAACCCAAAGACTATTGTCTATTCCGGGAGTGCATTCATTTGCCAGTTCATCAGAATACTCACTGAGATCATATGAATTGGAGAAAGTATTGAATCTATCAAGGTAGTAGAATTCTTGTGGGCTTCTATAGAATAGGAATACTTTGAGACGATTCCATGCAGCAATCGAGGTGACAGGGAAGTTGGCTATGGCTGAGTAGAATTCACTTTCTTGTCCGTCCTGGCTAAATCGATGAAGGTTGCCTGACGAGGTGCCTAGATAGATTTGGTTTTGATTGTCAATAGAGTAACTCGTTATCTTTTCATTGACTATTAAAGTGTCAATCAGTTGCCATTCCTGTGCCGAAGAATACAAGCTGAGAGAGAGAAATAGAAATGATAAGTATTTACTCTTCATACTTTAGGCTTTTCACTGCGGTGTTACTGATTTCAATGAATTGAGAATTTTCTATCCATTCTCCTGTGTTGTAGTAACGAGCATTTTTACCAACAGGCATGTCTAGAATCATGTGTCTATGCCCGAAAATGTAGTAGTCATGGTGATTTGATTCTTCTACATTCATGCAGTGAATGAATATGGGTTCTTTTTCTCCCAAGAACGGATCATCATGTCCTTTGCTATGTCCTGACCATGCGGTGGCCAGTTTGATGCCCAAATCAGGATGAATCCATTTAAATCCCCATTGAGATAGTTTATTGGTGAAGATGCTTTTAAAAAACTTGAACTTAAGATCTCCTGGGCCAAGACCATCACCATGTCCAATTTGTATTTTATGCTTTCCAACTAGGAATGATTTCGGTTCTCTATGGATTGTTGCATCCAGCTCTTGTTCGAAATAATCAAACATCCAGATGTCATGATTTCCAGTGAAGAATATTAGGTCAATACCTAATCCTTTCAATTCTATAAGCTTTGTGTAAAATCGAAGAAAACCTTTAGGAACAACTTGACTGTACTCAAACCAAAAGTCAAATAAGTCACCAGCCAGAATGATGGCTTGAGCATTGTGCTTGATTGAATCCAGCCATCTACCAATTTTCTCTTCACGTAGTTGACTTTCTTTTACGTTTGGATGTCCCAAATGGAAATCACTGGCAACATAGATTCGCTTATCTGCTGGTAAATTTTCGTAAGTAGTAATCATAAAAAAAGGGAGCCGAAAATCAGCTCCCCAATATAATCAATGTTATTATTAGACTTACTTGTTATCTTCCTCTAGTGGTTCTTCTACAGATTCTTCAGAGGGTTTTGGTTTGTCTTGTTCGCTTTCTACTTCAGTGCGAATATTCGCTTTGATCTTCTCGATGTTATCAGCTTTTTTCTTGGCTTCAGCAGCTTCTTGCTCATCACGTTCATCGTTGATGTTTTTCGTTTGAGTAAACTGCTCGTAAGCCGTCTGATGCTCGAAAGGTCGCTTTCCAATCAGCTCTTCAAGATCTGCCTGGAAAATGATCTCTTTTTCTAGAAGTTTCTGAGCTACAATCTCCAATTCATTGCTTCTCTCTTTCAGAAGGTTCTTCGTGTGATCGTAGGCTTCATCAATAAGCTTTTTCACTTCTTTATCGATCAATTCTGCTGTTGCTTCAGAGTATGGTTTTTGGAAGTTGTATTCAGACTGTTTGCTGTCATAGTACGACACATTACCAATCTTATCATTCATACCATAGATAGTTACAATGCTGTAAGCCACTTTAGTAATTCTTTCCAAATCACTCAATGCACCTGTTGAGATTTTACCGAAGATCAACTCCTCAGCGGCACGACCACCAAGAGCCATACACATCTCATCAAATAGCTGCTCTGTTTGATATAGGAATTGCTCTTTTGGTAAATACTGCGCATATCCTAATGCAGCAACACCTCTTGGTACAATACTTACTTTCACCAAAGGATCCGCATGCTCTAAGAACCAACCAGCTACTGCGTGACCAGCTTCATGATAAGCCACAATCTTTTTCTCCTCAGGAGAGATGATTTTGTTTTTCTTCTCAAGACCACCGATGACTCTATCTACGGCATCCTGGAAATCTTGCATATCTACCGCTTTCTTATTTCTACGAGCTGCTATCAATGCTGCTTCGTTACAAACGTTCGCTATTTCAGCTCCAGCAAATCCTGGAGTTTGAGCTGCAAGTTTCTTTGGATCTACGTCTTCTTGAAGTTTTATTGGCTTCAAGTGTACTTTAAATATCGCCTCTCTACCAATGATGTCTGGTTTGTCTATACTGATCTGTCTGTCAAAACGTCCTGGTCTCAGCAAAGCTGAATCTAATACATCTGGACGGTTAGTAGCAGCGAGGATGATTACTCCAGAGTCAGTTGAGAATCCATCCATCTCTACCAATAGGGAGTTCAAAGTATTCTCACGCTCATCGTTAGATCCTGGCATTTGACCTTTACCTCTAGATCTACCAATTGCATCGATCTCATCAATAAATACAATACAAGGTGCTTTTTCTTTTGCTTGTTTGAACAAGTCTCTAACTCTAGCTGCACCTACTCCTACGAACATCTCAACAAAGTCAGAGCCTGACAAAGTGAAGAACGGTACGCCAGCTTCCCCAGCTACAGCTTTTGCTAATAAGGTTTTACCCGTTCCTGGAGGGCCTACAAGGAGAGCACCCTTAGGAATCTTTCCACCAAGATTGGTGAATTTTCCAGGGTTCTTAAGGAAATCTACTATTTCCTTGATTTCTTCTTTCGCTTCTTCAAGACCTGCCGCGTCATTGAAAGTGATCTTCACTTTATTCTCAGCATCAAAAAGTGCAGCTCTAGATTTGCCAATGTTGAAGATTTGTCCACCAGGGCCACCGCCACCGGTCATTCTTCTCATCAAGAACCAGAAACCGAATATTAAAAGGAAAATGAATCCCCAGTTGAAGAACAAACTCGTAAGATCCTGTCTGTCTTCTGCTTCATATCCAATTCGTTGGTCCTCTGGAAGCTCAGACATCAGTTCTTCAAACTTCTTATCGAAAACTTCAGGGCTAATTACCTTGAATTGATAGTGCGGTCCTGCATTATTTGAAAAAGGAGACTGCTCCTCTAAATCAATTTTATATTTCGTGTTTTGAAGCGCCTCAGGTTTTAGAGTTACTTCAACTACATCCTGATTTTTGATCAGAACCACTCGCTTCACATCATTTGCCAACACCATCTGCTCGAATCGCTTCATTGGAATGGTCTTGGCAGAACTATTTTTGCTGAAATATGAAAAACCGAACACGACCGTAATCAATACTACAATAATTAGTAGCTGATAATTAGGCCTGTTTGGCTTCCCTCCCATGAGTGGTTTTTGTTGTCTCGGTTTGTCCGCCATTATATATTTATCCTCAAATGTTTATTCCTACAACGCTCATCAGAGATTTTAGTTCTCTGAATCAATATTAGTGATTTTTGCGTCACCCCACAGCTCTTCTAAGCCATAGAAAGATCGCTTTTCTTTGTTGAATACGTGTGCTACAACGTCTACATAATCTATGATTATCCATTCATTGTTTTGTTTTCCCTCACGTTTCCATGGATTTTGCTTGGTATGCTTGTGAACTTCCTCTTCTACAGAATCAGAAATCGCATCGATTTGGGTATCGGAGTTACCAGAGCAAAGTACAAAATAATCTGCTATTGAATTTTTGACCTCCCGCAAATCCATCACCACCACGTCTGAAGCCTTTTTTTCTAACATTCCCTGCACAATCAACTCACTTAACTCGTTAGAACTTATTGCTTCTTTAGCCTTTGCCTGCATTCATTAATAGTTTAAACTAATTTTAATCTCAAAAATACGAATATAACTTGCATAAATACTTTGCCAAACCCTTATTTCTAGGGAAAAAGATTGAATTCCTGACAGAATGTCACAGTACTAATGATGAGTTGCTCTCAAGAATTAGGATTAAGGACGAACAGGAGGGGTTTATATTGTATACCGACAATCAAATTAAAGGAAAAGGTCAGCGTGGCAATGCGTGGTTGAGTGAACCTGGTCAAAACCTGCTTTTCTCCATTTTATTAAAACCAAAGAATTTACAAATTGGTCATTCTCATTATCTTAACCTGATAGCCGGTCTGGCAGTGTGCCATACTTTAGATCAGTTATTCAATCTCAATACAGAGCTAAAATGGCCTAATGATGTCTATGTCAATGATAGAAAGATTGCTGGGATTCTTGTGGAGACTGTTTTGTCAGGACATTTGGTAGATGATGCGGTGATAGGCATTGGACTCAATGTAAATCAAAGTCATTTTGCTCTACCATCAGCTACGTCTGTTCAAATAGAGACCGGTTCAAAAACTGATCGTGAATCACTTCTAGAATCCATTGTGTCAGGCATCGAGGCACAATATCTTTTCCTCAAATCTCAGGCATATGACAAGATTAAGGCTGCTTATTATCTAAAAATGAGATGGCGAGGAGAGTTACACGAGTTCAGGGACAATAATGGTGTTTTTGAAGGAGAGATTATCGGTATTGATGAAACTGGAAGATTACTCGTCAAAACTTTAGAAGTACTCAAACGTTACGACGTGAAGGAAATCCAATTCCTGCATTAATAACTAAACAATATTTATTCACTAATTTTGCGGTCCTTATAAATTAACTGACATGATCGAGGAAAAAGTAAACTACAAAGTAAAAGATATCAATTTAGCTGAATTTGGAAGAAACGAAATCAAATTGGCGGAGGCAGAAATGCCTGGTTTGATGTCTCTAAGAGAGGAATTTGGTCCTAGTAAAATTTTAAAAGGAGCTCGAATCGCAGGTTGTCTGCACATGACTATTCAGACTGCCGTTTTAATCGAGACTTTGGTTGAATTAGGTGCTGAAGTTACCTGGTCATCTTGTAATATATTTTCTACTCAAGATCATGCAGCTGCAGCTATTGCAAAAGCTGGAGTTCCAGTTTTCGCGTGGAAAGGTCTGAATGAGGAAGAATTTGATTGGTGTATAGAGCAGACTTTGTTTGCTTTTGAAGGTGGAAAACCATTGAATATGATCCTTGATGATGGTGGTGATTTAACTAACATGGTTTTGGATAGATATCCTGAGTTGGTACCAGAGATCAAGGGTCTTTCTGAAGAAACTACAACTGGAGTTCACAGATTGTATGACAGAATGAAAAAAGGTACACTTCCAATGCCTGCTATCAACGTTAATGATTCTGTTACTAAGTCTAAATTTGACAACAAGTACGGATGTAAAGAGTCTTTGGTAGATGCAATCAGAAGAGCAACTGACGTAATGCTTGCTGGTAAAGTAGCTGTAGTTGCTGGTTATGGTGATGTTGGAAAAGGTTCTGCAGCTTCCTTGAGAGGTGCTGGCGTTCGTGTAATCGTTACAGAAATTGATCCGATTTGTGCACTACAAGCTGCAATGGATGGTTTTGAGGTGAAGAAAATGTCTGACGCAGTTTCTAGAGCGAACATCATCGTTACAGCAACTGGTAACAAAGACATCATCAGAGGTGAGCATTTCAAATTGATGAATGACAAAACGATTGTTTGTAACATCGGTCACTTTGATAATGAGATTGACGTAGCATTCTTGAACGAGAATTATGGAAACACGAAAGTTGAGATCAAACCTCAGGTAGATCTTTACAACGTAGATGGAAACGAAATCATTTTGTTGGCTGAAGGTCGATTGGTAAATCTTGGTTGTGCGACTGGTCACCCTTCATTCGTAATGTCCAACTCATTCACGAACCAAACATTGGCTCAAATAGAATTGTGGACTAACTCAGATAATTATGAGAATGCGGTTTATACGCTTCCTAAGCATTTGGATGAGAAAGTAGCAGCATTGCACTTAGCTAAAATTGGTGTTGAACTAGATACTTTGACTGAAGATCAAGCTGAGTATATCGGTGTGACTGTTCAAGGTCCATTCAAACCAGAAGCTTATAGATATTAATCGTTTGATTAGACATAAATTGAAGCTGTATTCCTGTGGGATACAGCTTTTTTTATGCTTATGAAGATTCTTTTCACTACACATCAAGGCGAGTTGGCTGGATCTACCATGTCCATCTACTATCTGTCTAAAGGATTGGCAGAGCGTGGACATCAAATTCATGTGGGGGTAAGAAAAGGTACTTTATTATGGCAGAAATTGTCAGACATCCAAAATCTGACTTTGCATGATCTGCAGATTGATTCTTATATTGATAGGAAAGCCTGTCAGCAAATCAAGAAGATTGTAAGAGATAATCAGATTCAAATTATCAATGCTCAAGGTGGTAAAGACCGAAACCTGACAATTCTTTCTAAATGGTTGTTTGGTTTGGATGTGAAAATCGTTTTCACAAGAAGACAGAGACCTAGAAATGAGCCATGGATTAAGCGTTGGTTTCATACTCGAGGTACAGATAAAATCATTATGATCAGTAATGGTCTTAAGGAGATTTTTTTATCCAAGGGGTATCATTCAGATCATATGAAGGTCATTCACAATGCTGTTCCTTCAGATTTGGAATCAGCTATCAACCAAGAAAAAGTAGAGGTGTTAAAAGCTCAATATGCTATCACGGGAACAACGGTGGTTGGCTGCCTGTCTAGAAAGAAAAGCCAGGAGCAGTTACTGGAGGCATTCAAATACCTGCCTGAGGAGTACCTTGGTCTGTTTGTTGGCATAGGTGAGGAGGAAGTAGATGAAAAGCTAGTTTCTAATCTTAAGCAGCCATTAATTTTTACTGGTTTACTAAATCATGAGGAGGCCTTGCACCATTTAAAGTTGATGGATGTGAATGTGTTGCCTTCCTACCTAGATGGGTTTGGTTTGGTTTTGGTAGAATCAATGTTGCTGGAAGTGCCAGTTGTCGGATCCAATTTCGGCGGCATTCCAGATGTGATAGAAGACGGGAAGACCGGTTTGCTTTTTGAAAATGGTAATCCGAAACAATTGGCAGAACAAATTCAACGAATAATCGAGAATAAGCAACTGTCGGAACGACTTAAAAAGGAAGGTAAGAAAGTTGCCAAAGAGAAATTCTCAATCGAAACCATGCTAAATAATTACGAAAGCTTCTTTCAATCAATTCTTTGATAGAACTTCCTCGTACAACATTATTGTCTGGTCTATTCCTATTTGATAACTGAATTTTTGTGCTTTATGATAAGCATTTTCAGTAAGTCTTTTGGACAGGTTGAAATCTTTAAGTAATTCAATTGCTTGTTTCGCTAGTTCTGCCGATTCTCTTGACGAGAATTTTCCAGTGTCATTATGCTGGATTAGTTCAGGAATACCACCCACATCAACAGACACGACAGGAGTTCTAGTTACGAATGCTTCTAATATCACATTGGGGATACCTTCATTTCTAGAAGTAATCATAAGCAGATCAAGACTACTTATTGCAGCAACAGATTCCTTTAAGAAACCAGTGAAATGGAACACCTCTGCTAAATTCTGTTGATGCACTTGACTCATCAGATCATCTTTCAAGTTCCCTGCTCCAATCATGAGGAATTCAGTGTCAGGGAGTGTTTGACTAATTTTTGCAGCAGCTTGAATAAATAGGGAAGGATCTTTTACATCCGTTAAACTCCCAACAAAACCAATTACTCGCTTGCCTACGAGTTGAGGGTATCTTGTTGTTAAGAAATCTCTATCAATCTTTTCCTCTGTTTGCGAGATGTTTACGCCTCCGTAAATAGTTGTAAGCTTGTTTTCATCGACAAGCTTTGAAACGGCTGTCCGTACTGCTTCCGAAACGCAGATAATTTTCTTGATAGATGGATGATTGTATTTATACCTCGAAAAGGAATTAGTTTTTAATGGAGAACTCATTCGTCTGGTCACAACAAGAGGAGGGATCTTCAAAAACAATTGAACTATTACTCCAAGAGTATGCGCCCTGGAAGTATGTAAGTGGATGATGTCAGGCTTGAATTGGTTGCAAACTCTGATAAACTTGAAAACTAATTGGAGGTTATATGGTGAAGATGACGCAACACAATAGTGATTTAAGTGATTGTCTTTACAGTATTGATGAAGCTTAGAATTACGAACACAAAATAGACGACTCTCTGTGGAAGCACCCTCGATCAGTTGGATCAGTTGTTTTTCTCCACCTCCCCAGTGAGTTTCTAGATTGACATGAAGTACTTTCATCTATTCTCCTGTTGAAGAGTGAGTAGTTTTTTATACTTCAGGTATTTCGATTTGGCCGACAAGCGTGCAATGATAAACCCATATTTCCCATCAAGAAAACCTCCTTTGATCACGTAATCACGAAAAAATTTCCACATTGGACTGAACAGCACTAGAAACCAATTTGACTTCTTTCCTAAGGAATGCATTGATTTGGCTCCTATTGAAGCATAGTTTTCTATTCTTGCTCGGTGCTCACTTACAGAATCGAATGCATAATGAAGAATATCACCTTTCAGTTTTTTTGGTTTCAGACCTTCGTTAAGTATGACTAGATCATGAGGGTTTTGACCTTGCCATGATCCTTTAGATTTATGCCACAGACGTAATTTCCAATCCGGATACCAGCCTCCATATTTAATCCAATGACCGGCATAATTTGTCAGTCGATTTAGTTCATAGCCAGCACTGAGGAAACCGAGAACTTTTTCTTGATTAATGGAATCAATTAGTTCTTCTGATAGTACCTCGTCCCCATCAACAGCTAACACTAAGTCATGTTGAGTTTTTCCTAGAGCATAATTTTTTTGCTCGACTTGACCTTCGTAAGAATGTGAGAAAAATTTCACTCCAAAATTCATACAGATTTCAGGCGTATTATCGCGGGAAAAGCTATCAACCACTATGATTTCATCTGTCACTCGTTGAAGTGCACGGATACACGACTCAATATGTTGAGCTTCATTATAAGTAATAACGACTCCTGAAACTTTCATTTATCACTGCTGAATCTAACCGGTTTTGGTGCTTCGTACGTTAAAGTATACAAGTATATGATGTTTCGGGAACTCACTTTTGTTACAAGGTTGAAATCTATTTAGAATAATTACAAACTATTCCCGAGGACTCACGTAATATCATGTACATACATGAATAATGTCCAAACAATTAGCGGGCAATATTACTTTTATTATAGCATGCAGGAGGTTAGTAAACATAAAATGACGAGCGAAGCAACACATAGAAGGGAGTACAGTGACTTGGAAAGAAAGACCATTTTTGATGGCGAATTTCTTCCTCACGTAGATGCTATGTACAATTTTGCCTATCGTCTCACTTTTGATCAGGATGATGCAAAGGATCTGGTGCAGGATACTTTTATGAAGGCATACAGGTTTATTAATTCATTCGAAAAAGGAACGAACGCCAAGGCTTGGTTGTACCGAATCCTAAAAAATAGTTTCATTAATGATTTTCGCAAGAAGAGCAAGGAGCCGGGTAAAGTAGATTATCAGGAGGTTGAGAACTTCTACAACTCAGAAAATGTTGATGAAAGCAAGACGGTTGATTTACGTATCGATACAGTAAAGGATATGATGGGCGATGAGGTTACCAATGCGCTCAATGCCTTAGCTGTGGATTTCCGTACCGTCATCATATTGTGTGATCTGGAAGGGTTTACCTACGAAGAAATGGCCAAAATATTGGACATTCCGATAGGTACAGTAAGATCAAGATTGCACAGAGCAAGAAATCTGCTGAAAGAAAAACTAAAGTCCTATGCTGAATCCATGGGCTATAAATAAACTTTTTATTTAGTTTGTAGATTAATTTTTATCGACCATGTCAGAGACATCTGAGAAGAAAGAAAGCAACGGTTGTGCTGAGTTTAAAAAATGTTTAGAAATTCTTCATTTAATGTTGGCTAATGAAGCCTCATCAGACGAAGAAGGTTATTTCCATGAACACATTGGTAATTGCATGTTCTGCTTCGAGCAATACGAAGTAGAAAAGCAGATCAAAGAACTCTTACAAACCAAACTAGCTAACCGACCAGTGCCTGCTGATCTGGCTGCAACTATTCGTTTAAAAGTTTTTCAATCAGCATAGATTAATGTCTCAAGGCAAGGCTGTTATTTTCTGTGCTCCATCCGGAGCAGGCAAGACCACTATTGTACAACAACTAGTTAAAAGAATTCCTGAGCTTAGATTTTCCATCTCAGCAACCACACGATCCAAACGTGATTATGAGGAGCATGGAAAAGATTATTTCTTCCTTACAAAAGATCAGTTTGATCAAAAATTGGAAGAAGATGAGCTATTTGAGTGGCAGGAAGTTTACGCAGGTACTTTTTATGGCACTCTAAAATCAGAAGTTGAAAAGATCTGGGATCAGGGATTTCATGTCATTTTCGATATTGATGTGGTAGGAGGTGTCAATCTCAAAAAAAGATTAGGTGATCGGGCATTGGCAATTTTTGTCAATGCCGAAAGTGTAGAGGTTCTAAGAGAGCGTTTAACTAATCGGAATACGGAAACTCCTGAGTCACTTGAGAAAAGAATAGGAAAGGCTGTTGAGGAAATGGCTTATGCTCCTAAGTTTGACTATGAGTTGGTCAATCGAGTTTTGGAGGACGCTGTGGATGAAGCTGAAAACCTGGTTAGAGATTTCATTAAATGAAAGTAGGTTTATTCTTCGGTTCGTTCAACCCAATTCATATTGGTCATTTGATCATTGCCAATATAGCTCAGCAGAATACTGATATCGACGAAGTGTGGTTCATTGTATCACCTCAGAATCCATTCAAACAGAATAAGAATTTACTTCATGAGTTTGATCGGCTGGATTTGGTTCAGCAGGCTATTGCTGAAGATTTTCATTTTAAAGTCAGTGATATTGAGTTTAATATGAATCGACCTAGTTATACAATTGACACATTAGCAGTTCTTCGGGAGAAGTACGATCATGATTTTAGACTGATCATAGGGGAGGATAACCTGGCTTCTTTTACAAAATGGAAGAATCATCAGATCATACTGGATGATTTTGGATTAATCGTATACCCCAGACCTAATTCGAAAGAGAGTGAATTAATAGATCACCCTAGGGTAGAAATGATAGAGGCACCAAAAATCGATATCTCTGCCACATTAATTCGAAAAATGATTCGAAGTGGAAAATCTATCAAATACCTGGTGCCTGAATCGGTTCAGCAGCAAATAATTGCTAAAAAATTCTTTCTTGACTAGATAGTCATGATGTCTTTCTCCTTTGCCACAAGTAGTTCATCTACTTTAGCAGTATGAGCATCAGTTATTTTCTGAACCTCATCCTCTGCGCCCTTGATGGCATCTTCAGGAGCTCCATCTTTCAATAGCTTTTTCAAACCATCCATGATCTCTTTACGAGCATTACGGATACTTATTTTGCCATTTTCAATCTCACCTTTAGCTTGTTTCACTAAAGAAAGTCTTCTTTCCTCTGTCAATGGTGGTATATTAATTCTGATCAATTCACCATCATTCTGAGGATTAAAGCCAAGATTAGAGTTGATGATTGCTTTTTCAATCTCTGGGATCATTTTCTTTTCCCATGGCTTAATGCTGATTGTTCTGGCATCCGGAGTAGTTACAGAAGCTACCTGACTCAACGGAGTTGCTGCGCCATAGTACTCCACTGTTACACCGTCTAGCATGCTTGGCATGGCTTTTCCAGCTCTAATTTTAGTAAGTTCAGCGAATGTGTGCTGGACAGCTTTGTCCATCATCTCCTGCGCCTGATCTAAATAAAAATCTATATCGTCCATTATTCAATAAGGTTGTCTTATTAACTAATTAAAGTACCAACGTTCTTTCCTTCTACGATGTTAAGGAGATTACCCGGCTTATTCATATCAAATACGATGATCGGAAGATTGTTTTCCATACATAGTGTAAAGGCAGTCATATCCATGATATTAAGTCCTTTTTCGTATGCTTCCTGGAATGAGACTTCATCGTATTTAGTGGCAGTTGGATCTTTTTCTGGATCGGCTGTATATACTCCGTCCACTCTAGTTCCTTTAAGTACTACATCCGCTTCTGTTTCAATGGCTCTCAAGCTAGCAGTAGAATCTGTTGTAAAGTATGGATTACCAATACCTGCACCGAAAATTACAATTCTGTTTTTCTCTAAGTGTCTTATAGCTCTTCTTCTAATAAATGGTTCACAAACCTGTTCCATTTTTAGACCAGACATTAATCTGGTATACATTCCATGCTTTTCCAGCGAGCTTTGTAGCGCCATAGCATTGATTACAGTAGCAAGCATGCCCATGTAATCACCCTGTACTCTATCAATTCCCGATTTTTCACCATCTACTCCTCTGAAAATATTGCCACCGCCTATTACGATTGCTAATTCAAGTCCCAAATCATGGACTTTTTTAATTTCCTGGGCGTATTGTTCCAACCTGTTAGAGTCTATACCGTGGTTCTTTTCGCCCATTAGAGCCTCACCGCTTAGCTTAAGGAGTATCCGCTTGTATTTCATGAAAGGGGTTTTACTTTTCTTTTTCAGTTAAAATTTCACAAAAATATAAAGAATCTAATACCTGTGGCTATGATTCTAAAAAGATATCAATACTTGATTTTTTTCTACGTTGTTACCTTTCTCAACATGAAGTTTTTGAATGGTACCATCAGTAGGTGATTTAATGATGTTTTCCATCTTCATAGCCTCTAGTATTAAGAGAGTGTCACCAGTTTTCACCTCGTCACCTTCTTTCACTGCCACATCTATAATAGCACCAGGCATTGGAGCTACAAGTTCACTGATCTCCTCTGTTAAATCCAGATCCATCCCAAGTTGTTCTAAAATTTGAGCGATATGATCTTTTACATTCACATTTAAAGAGTAGCCGTTAATAGAGAGTTCTAAATAATTTTCATCTCGAGATACTACATAAAGGTTGTAGTTCTTGTGATCCACTTCTAGAAGGAAATGATTTTTTTCAATTTTATTAATTGAGTAATGTTGTTCTTTTCCATTGATTAATAGAAGGTTATCTTTTGATTTCAACTCAAATTCTTGAGCTTCCTCAATTTCTATCTGTAATTTCATGGGTGGGTATTTTTTTATTGACGCTATTATAATTAAAATCGCGCTTCCAAAGTGCGAATCACGGTTTAATTCAATGTTGAAAGGGCCTGATTTTCTGAGGACAAAAAATCATTTTTAGATTTATTTCTAAAAGTTTGATAAAAATAAAAAAGCGTATAATTTTGCATTCCCTTTTTCGGGGGACATCCTGAAGAGGAGAGTACTTTGATAGTTTGAAAAATTTAGTTGGGGGGATACCAAAGCGGCCAACTGGGACGGACTGTAAATCCGTTGACTTATGTCTTCGAAGGTTCGAATCCTTCTCCCCCCACTGTTTTTATAAGCGGGTGTAGCTCAGTTGGTAGAGCGACAGCCTTCCAAGCTGTAGGTCGCGGGTTCGAGCCTCGTCACCCGCTCAAAAAATATCAAATTTAACTCTTTGATTCCCAGAAGCCGATGTAGCTCAGGGGTAGAGTGCTTCCTTGGTAAGGAAGAGGTCACGGGTTCAAATCCCGTCATTGGCTCTAGATTTATCAAAGGGGAAATCCGCCTTATTGGTGGAGAATTTTTGCATTTATTTAGATACAACTTATACAATAATTTATTTTAGGAATTAAACCGAGGATTATCAAACATGGCTAAAGAAACCTTTGATCGTTCAAAACCGCACGTTAATATCGGTACTATTGGTCACGTTGACCATGGTAAGACTACGTTAACTGCTGCTATTTCTTCTGTACTTGCTGCAAAAGGATTTGCTGAGGTAAAAGACTTCTCTTCTATCGATAACGCACCAGAAGAAAAAGAAAGAGGTATCACTATCAACACCTCTCACATTGAGTACCAAACAGAAAAGAGACACTACGCTCACGTTGACTGTCCAGGTCACGCCGATTACGTGAAAAACATGGTAACTGGTGCTGCTCAAATGGACGGTGCTATCATCGTGGTGGCTGCAACTGACGGTCCAATGCCACAAACAAGAGAGCACATCCTTTTGTCTCGTCAGGTAGGTGTACCTGCTCTAGTAGTATTCATGAACAAAGTTGACTTGGTTGACGATCCTGAACTTCTTGAGCTAGTAGAAATGGAAATCAGAGAGCTTCTTTCTGATTACGATTTCCCAGGTGATGACATTCCAGTTATCCAGGGTTCTGCTCTAGGTGCATTGAATGGTGAGCCTTCATGGGTTGCTAAAGTAGAAGAGTTGATGGATGCTGTTGATGAGTACATTCCACTTCCAGAGCGTCTAATCGACAAAGATTTCTTGATGCCAGTAGAGGACGTATTCTCTATCACAGGTCGTGGTACTGTTGCTACAGGTAGAATCGAAAGAGGTGTAATCAACTCTGGTGATCCTGTTGATATCATCGGTATGGGTGCTGAAGGTCTTAAGTCTACAATCACTGGTGTTGAGATGTTCCGTAAGATCTTGGACAGAGGTGAAGCTGGTGATAACGTAGGTCTTCTATTGAGAGGTATTGAGAAGTCTGAAATCAGAAGAGGTATGATTATCTGTAAGCCTGGTTCAGTAACTCCTCACGCTCACTTCAAAGCTGAAGTTTACGTTCTTTCAAAAGAAGAAGGTGGACGTCACACTCCATTCTTCAACAAATACCGTCCACAGTTCTACCTTAGAACTACAGACGTAACTGGTGAGATCATGCTACCTGAAAACGTAGAAATGGTAATGCCAGGTGATAACGTAACAATCGATGTTAAATTGATCAACCCAGTTGCTCTTGAGAAAGGACTTAGATTCGCGATCAGAGAAGGTGGTAGAACTGTAGGTTCAGGTCAGGTAACTGAGATTCTTGACTAAGATTTAATAAAAATGCGGCTAAAATTAAATTTTTAGTCGCATTTGTTTATAATAAATCATTCATCTAACTTTGCAGTCCTTTTTGGGCTGCTTGGTTTTTATACGGGTGTAGCTCAATTGGCAGAGTAGTGGTCTCCAAAACCATTGGTTGGGGGTTCGAGTCCCTCCTCCCGTGCAACTTGAACAAAGACGATGGATAAAGTAATTTCTTTCTTTAAGGAAGCGTACGACGAATTGTTACACAAAGTAACATGGCCGAAATATTCTGAACTACAGAGTAGTAGTATACTAGTACTTGTAGCTTCTTTAATTTTCGCACTTATGATTGGTCTTTTCGATCTTGGATTCGAAAATGCCATGAAATGGTTTTATAACGAATTTTAAGAATGTCAGAATTCAAGTGGTATGTAGTGCGTGCCATAAGTGGCCGCGAAAAGAAGGTGAAAAGTTACCTGGAACAAGAGATTACCAGAAATGGTATCGATCAGCTTGTGCCTCAGGTGCTTATCCCGTCTGAAAAGGTTTATGAAATGAGAAACGGTAAGAAGCGTGTTCGTGAGCGCAACTTCTTCCCGGGTTACATTCTTATACAAGCTGATTTGAGCAATGGCGAGACTCAGCACATAATAACCAACACACCAGATGTGATTGGTTTCCTTGGCGAAGGATCTACCAGTGCTTCCAAAGATCCAGTTCCTCTTAGACAAAATGAGGTTAACAGGATATTAGGTAGAGTTGACGAAGCTGAGGAATACGAAGAGCAATTGGATACTCCATTTATCGTAGGAGAAACAATCAAAGTAATGGATGGTCCATTCTCTGGTTTTACTGGTACGGTAGAGGAGGTATTCGAGGATCGGAAAAAGTTAAACGTTACAGTTAAAATTTTCGGAAGAAATACTCCTGTAGAGTTGAATTACATACAGGTAGAAAAACAAGAATAATCTAATGGCAAAAGAGATTACAGGTTATTTAAAACTCCAAGTTAAAGGTGGTGCGGCAAACCCGTCTCCTCCTGTTGGACCTGCACTTGGTGCTAAGGGTCTTAACATCATGGAGTTTTGTAAGCAGTTTAACGCTAGAACTCAGGACAAACAAGGTCAGGTTTTACCAGTATTGATTTCAATCTATTCTGATAAATCATTCGACTTTGTAATTAAAACTCCTCCAGCTCCTGTATTGATTATGGAAGCTGCTAAGATCAAAAAGGGTTCTGCTGAACCTAACAGATCTAAAGTGGGATCAATTACCTGGGATCAAGTGAAGGCTATTGCAGAAACTAAAATGCCTGACTTGAACGCGTTCAAAATTGAATCAGCGATGAGACAGGTTGCAGGTACTGCAAGAAGCATGGGCGTAAAGATTTCTGGAAAAGCACCTTGGGCTAACTAATATCAGTACAATGGGAAAGTTGACAAAAAATCAAAAGAAAGCGAACGAACTGGTAGAGGCGAACAAAGAGTATTCTATTGAGGAAGCAACAGAATTGGTGAAGAAAATTACCTTTTCGAAGTTTGACGCTTCAGTAGATATCGATATTCGTTTAGGGGTTGACCCAAGAAAAGCGGACCAGATGGTTAGAGGTGTGGTAGCTTTACCAAACGGTATTGGTAAAGAAGTACGAGTACTTGTACTTTGTACACCAGACAAAGAAGAAGAAGCAAAAGCAGCTGGCGCTGATCACGTAGGACTTGATGACTATATCACCAAAATTGAAGGTGGATGGACTGATATCGATGTGATTATCACTATGCCAACTGTGATGGCAAAAGTAGGTAGACTAGGTAGAGTATTAGGGCCGAGAGGTTTGATGCCAAACCCTAAGTCTGGTACAGTAACAATGGATATTGCACAAGCTGTTACAGATGTGAAGGCTGGTAAGATCGACTTTAAAGTAGATAAGACTGGTATCATTCATACAAGCATCGGTAAAGTTTCTTTTGATCCTAATAAGATCAAGGAAAACGCTGTGGAGATGATCCTTACAGTTGCTAAGCTTAAACCTGCTTCTGCAAAAGGAACATACTTTAAATCAATCACTATCTCAAGTACAATGAGTAAGGGGATTGCAATCGATAAAAGTAGCATAGCTGGAATATAAGACGTTATGACTAGAGAAGAAAAAGCACAAGTAATTGCTGGCTTAACTGAAAAGTTCCAGCAACATCAACACTTCTATATTACTGATACTTCTGGTCTATCTGTAGGAGAGATCAACAAGTTCAGAGAGATGTGCTTCAGTAAAGGCATCGAATATAGAGTGGTTAAGAATACTTTGATTAAGAAAGCTCTTGAGAACCTAGAAGCAGATTTTTCTGCACTAGATGACGCTCTTAAAGGATTTTCTGGAATTATGTTCGTTGAGGAAAATGCAAATATTCCTGCGAAAGTTATTAAGGACTTCAAAAAGACGGACAAGAATCAAAGACCTAAGTTTAAGGCTGCTTCCATAGATACAGATATATTCATCGGAGAGGATCAATTAGACGCGCTGAGCAAGCTTAAGTCTAAGCAAGAACTAGTCGGTGAGGTTATCGGATTACTTCAGTCACCTGCTAAGAACGTTATTTCTGCTCTTAAGAGCGGAGGCGATACATTAGCCGGTCTAGTAAAAACACTACAAGAGAGAGAATAAGATTATTAACAAAATTAATTGACGATTAAAAATGGCAGATTTAAAAGAATTCGCTGAACAACTAGTAAACCTTTCAGTAAAAGAGGTAAACGAACTAGCTACAATCCTTAAGGATGAGTATGGTATCGAGCCTGCAGCTGCAGCAGCTCCAGTAATGGTAGCTGGCGGTGGTGCTGAAGGTGGTGATGCTGCTGAAGAGAAGTCTTCATTCGACGTTGTTCTTAAGTCAGCTGGATCAGCTAAGCTTGCTGTAGTTAAGCTTGTTAAAGAACTTACAGGACTTGGCTTGAAAGAAGCTAAAGAAATGGTAGATGGTGCTCCTAGCAACTTGAAAGAAGGAGTAGCTAAAGATGAAGCAGAAGCGCTTAAAAAGCAGCTTGAAGAAGCTGGTGCTGAAGTAGAATTAAAATAATAATTCATTCATCATACTAAGCTATTGGGCCTGGCCCCTGACAGAAACGTCAGGGTCAGGTCTTTTGCTGTTTGTATCTACTACACATTGTTCTTGATACTTATTTTGAACTAAAATAAACAAAGCTTTGGCTAATAATACACCAGAGAGAATTAACTTCTCATCCATCAAATCTGTAATCGATTATCCTGATTTTCTGGACGTACAGCTTAAGTCATTTGTGGACTTTTTCCAATTGGATACTCCATCTGAAAAAAGAAATTCAGAAGGTCTGTACAAAGTATTCATGGAAAATTTTCCGATTTCCGACTCGAGAGAGAATTTTGTACTAGAATTTGTTGATTACACAGTTGATCCTCCAAAATACTCTGTTGATGAGAGCATTGAGCGCGGATTGACTTATTCAGTTCCCCTCAAAGCTAAACTTCGTCTCCTATGTAATGACGAAGAAAACGAAGACTTTGAGACCATCGAGCAAGAGGTGTTCTTGGGGAACATCCCTTATATGACCGAAAAAGGTTCATTTGTGATAAATGGTGCTGAGCGAGTTATCGTTTCGCAGCTTCACAGATCACCAGGTGTATTCTTTGCTCAAAGTAAACACACTAACGGAACGCTACTTTATTCTGCAAGAATTATTCCATTCAAAGGATCTTGGATAGAGTTTGCTACGGATGTAAACAACGTAATGTATGCTTACATCGACCGTAAAAAGAAATTCCCTATCACTACCCTTCTAAGATCTATTGGATATGGATCAGATAAGCAAATCCTTGATTTGTTTGGTCTATCGGAAGAAGTAGAAGCTACAGCTAAAGATCTTAAGCCTGTAGTTGGTAGAAGACTTGCTGCAAGGGTTCTAAGAACCTGGACAGAAGACTTTGTGGATGAGGATACTGGAGAGGTAGTTTCTATTGACAGAAACGAAGTTATCTTAGAAAGAGATAGCATCATTTCTGAAGATGATATTGAAACAATTCTTGATTCTGGTTCTAAGTCTATCATCCTGCACAGAAAGGATGTTAATATCACTGATTATAGTATCATCTATAACACGCTTCAGAAAGATAATTCAAACTCTGAGAAAGAAGCGGTGGAGCAGATTTATCGTCAATTAAGAAACACTGACGCTCCAGATGAGCAAACTGCTCGTGATATCATCCAAAACCTATTCTTCTCAGACAAGAGATATGATCTAGGAGAAGTTGGTAGATATAGAATTAACAAGAAGTTAGGGTTAGAGCTTGGATATGACAAGAGAACTCTAACAACTGAAGATATTATTCTTATCGTTAAGTACTTGATTGGTTTGATTAACAGTAAAGCTGTTGTCGATGATATTGACCACTTAAGTAACAGACGTGTAAGAACTGTAGGTGAGCAATTATATGCTCAGTTTGGTGTAGGTCTTGCTAGAATGGCAAGAACTATTCGTGAGAGAATGAATGTAAGAGATAATGAGGACTTCAAGCCAGTTGATTTGATCAACGCTAGAACGCTTTCTTCTGTTATCAATTCATTCTTTGGTACCAACCAGCTTTCTCAGTTCATGGATCAAACGAACCCATTGGCTGAGATTACTCACAAGAGAAGAATGTCTGCATTGGGACCAGGTGGTCTTTCAAGAGAAAGAGCAGGTTTCGAGGTTCGTGACGTTCACTATACACACTACGGTAGACTTTGTACTATTGAGACTCCGGAGGGTCCAAACATTGGTTTGATTTCATCATTATGTGTTCACGCTAAAGTGAACCAGATGGGATTCATCGAGACTCCTTATCGTGATGTTCAAGAAGGTAAAGTTAACATGTCAAGTAATGTAAATTATTTGACTGCTGAAGAAGAAGATACTTACAACATCGCTCAGGCTAATGCGCCGTTAGACGATGATGGAAACTTCTTAAACGATAGAGTTAAAGCACGTTTTGAAGGTGACTTCCCAGTTGTTGAACCAGCTGAGTTGAAGTACATGGACGTTGCCCCTAACCAAATCGTATCGGTGGCAGCATCAATGATTCCTTTCTTGGAGCACGATGATGCGAACCGTGCGTTGATGGGATCAAACATGCAACGTCAGGCAGTTCCTTTGTTAAGACCTCAGGCGCCTATCGTAGGTACCGGTCTTGAGAAGAGAGTTGCTATCGATTCAAGAGCACTTGTTGTGGCTGCTGGTCCGGGTGAAATTGAATATGTAGACGCTAAGAAAATTGTTGTGAAATACGAGAAGTCTAAAGAAGACTTATTGATTTCTTTCAACAGTCAGTCGGTTACATATGAATTGACCAAGTTCAGAAGAACTAACCAGGACACTTGTATCAACTTGAAGCCTATTGTTAAGAAAGGTGATAAAGTAGAAAAAGGTCAGCCACTATGTGAAGGTTTCGCAACAGAGAAAGGTGAACTTGCTCTTGGTAGAAACCTATTGGTAGCATATATGCCATGGCAAGGTTACAACTTTGAGGATGCGATTGTAATTTCTGAGAAAGTTGTAAGAGAGGATATTTTCACTTCTATCCACATCGATGAGTATGAGTTAGAAGTAAGAGATACTAAGAGAGGTGAAGAAGAATTAACTTCTGAGATACCAAACGTAAGTGAGGAAGCTGTTAAAAACCTTGATGAAAATGGTATCATCAGAGTAGGTGCTGAGATTAAGGAAGGTGATATTCTAATTGGTAAGATCACTCCTAAAGGTGAAACTGATCCAACTCCAGAAGAGAAACTTCTTAGAGCAATCTTCGGTGACAAGGCAGGTGATGTGAAAGATGCATCATTGAAAGCTTCTCCATCATTGAGAGGTGTTGTTATAGACACTAAATTGTTCTCAAGACCTAAGAAAGATAAAGATTTAAGAGCTCGTACTAAGAAAGAGGTAGAACTTCTTAAGAGTAGATACAGCCAGGATCTTACAGCGATCAGAAATCAAATGATCGATAAGTTAGCAGAGCTTCTTGAAGGACAAACATGCCAGGGCATTAAGCATAAGTTTGGTGATGAGGTAATGTCTAAAGGAACTAAGTTCTCTAGAAAGAATATCGAGGCTAACTTATTCCCAGCTAAGAACATTTACCGAGACGAAAGTAACTACAATGTTCCTGAGGAAGCAAACTTGATTTCTGACTTAATAATTGAAGACTGGACTACAGATGAGCACGTTGATAGCTTAATCTTCCAAATGGTGAAGAACTACATCAACAAGCGTAATGAGGTTTCTGGTATCTTCAAGAGAGAAAGATTCACACTAGAAGTTGGTGATGAACTTCCTGCAGGTATTGTTCAGCTTGCTAAAGTTTATGTTGCTAAGAAACGTAAACTAAAAGTAGGTGATAAGATGGCAGGTCGTCACGGTAACAAAGGGGTTGTAGCTCGAATCGTAAGACAAGAGGATATGCCATTCATGGCAGATGGAACTCCGGTTGATATCGTATTGAACCCGCTAGGTGTACCTTCTCGTATGAACATCGGTCAGATTTATGAGACTGTACTAGCTTGGGCTGGTTTGAAATTAGGTAAGAAATACGCTACTCCAATCTTTGATGGTGCATCAGAGGATGAAGTACAAGCAGAATTGAAAGAAGCTGGTCTTCCATCATTCGGAAGATCTTATCTATACGACGGTCTTACAGGTAAGCGCTTTGATCAACCAGTAACTGTAGGTGTGGCATATATGCTGAAACTTGGTCACTTGGTAGATGATAAGATGCACGCAAGAAGTATCGGACCTTACTCATTGATTACTCAACAGCCACTTGGAGGTAAAGCTCAGTTTGGTGGTCAGCGTTTCGGTGAGATGGAGGTTTGGGCACTTGAGGCATTTGGTGCTGCTAACGTTCTTCAAGAAATCTTAACTATTAAGTCGGATGACGTAATAGGTAGAGCAAAGGCTTATGAAGCTATTGTGAAGGGCGAGAACATGCAGAAGCCGAACATTCCTGAGTCGTTCAACGTTCTTGTTCACGAACTTCGTGGATTGGCACTTGAAATTACCTTAGACTAATAATTGAATAATAAGTCCCTCGAGAGGGGGACTAATACATAGATCATTTAATTATGGCATTCAGAAAAAACAAAAAACTGACTAACGACTTCTCTAAAGTGACGATAAGCTTGGCTTCTCCGGAATCCATCTTAGAGAGCTCGCATGGGGAAGTTACTCAGCCTGAAACTATCAACTACAGAACTTATAAGCCTGAAATGGGTGGATTGTTCTGTGAGAGGATCTTTGGTCCGGTGAAAGACTGGGAATGTCATTGTGGAAAATATAAGAGAATCCGATACAAAGGAATTATCTGTGATCGATGCGGTGTTGAAGTAACCGAGAAAAAGGTTAGAAGAGAACGTATGGGTCACATTGAATTGGTTGTTCCAGTTGCTCACATCTGGTATTTCCGTTCATTACCTAACAAAATTGGATACCTTCTTGGTCTTCCTACTAAGAAACTAGATCAGATCATCTACTATGAAAGATATGTAGTTATCCAGTCTGGTATCAAAGAAGAAGATGGTATCAACGAAATGGATTTCTTGACAGAAGAGGAGTATTTAGATATACTTGATAAGCTTCCTAGAGAAAACCAAATGCTTGATGATGATGATCCACAGAAATTCATCGCTAAGATGGGTGCTGAGGCTCTTGAAATGTTGCTTTCTAGAATTCAATTGGACGAGTTGTCTTACCAGTTGAGACACCAGGCTGCAACTGACACATCTCAGCAAAGAAAGGCAGAAGCTCTTAAGAGATTGAGAGTAGTTGAGGCATTTAGAGATGCTAAAACAAGAATCGAGAACAAGCCAGAGTGGATGGTTATCAAAATGGTTCCGGTTATTCCACCAGAACTTAGACCATTAGTTCCTTTGGATGGAGGTCGATTCGCTACATCTGATTTGAATGATCTATATAGACGTGTTATTATCAGAAACAACCGTCTTAAGAGATTGATTGATATTAAAGCTCCTGAAGTAATTCTTAGAAATGAGAAACGTATGCTTCAAGAGGCAGTTGATTCATTATTTGATAACTCAAGAAAAGTGAACGCTGTAAGATCTGATGGAAACAGAGCTTTGAAATCTTTGAGTGATATGCTTAAAGGTAAGCAAGGTCGATTCCGTCAAAACCTATTGGGTAAAAGGGTTGACTACTCAGGTCGTTCGGTGATCGTAGTAGGTCCTGAGTTGAAGATGCACGAATGTGGTCTTCCTAAGGATATGGCTGCAGAGCTATTCAAGCCATTTATCATTAGAAAGCTGATTGAAAGAGGTATTGTAAAAACTGTAAAATCAGCGAAAAAGATTGTTGATCGTAAGGATCCGGTAGTTTGGGATATTCTTGAGAATGTATTGAAAGGACACCCTGTACTACTTAACCGAGCTCCTACACTTCACCGATTAGGTATTCAGGCATTCCAGCCGAAACTTATTGAAGGTAAGGCGATTCAGCTTCACCCATTGGTATGTACGGCATTCAACGCCGATTTCGATGGTGACCAGATGGCGGTACACGTACCACTGGGTCATGAAGCTATTTTGGAGGCATCTTTATTAATGCTTTCATCACACAACATCTTGAACCCTGCGAACGGTGCACCGATTGCTGTACCATCTCAGGATATGGTACTTGGTTTATACTATATTTCTAAAGGAAGAAAGAGTACTGAAGAAGTACCAGTTCCTGGTGAAGGCTTGACTTTCTATAGTGCGGAAGAGGTAATTATTGCTTTGAATGAAGAGAAGATCTCTAATCACGCACACATTAAAGTAAGAACTAAAGTACGTAACGAAGACGGAACTCTTGAAACGAAGATCGTTGAGACTGTTGCGGGAAGAGTATTGTTCAACCAGCATGTTCCTGAAGAAGTTGGATACGTAGATGAGTTGTTGACGAAGAAAAAGCTTCAGCAGATCATTTCGCACGTGTTCAAAATCACGGGAATGGCTAGAACTGCTCACTTCCTGGATGATATTAAGGAGCTTGGTTTCCAAATGGCTTACAAAGGCGGTCTTTCAATGGGTCTTGATAACATTCAGATTCCAGAGGAGAAAGAAGGTCTTGTAGCACAAGCTAAAGAAGAAGTAGATGCAGTTTGGAACAACTACTTGATGGGGCTTATCACTGACAATGAGCGTTACAACCAGGTAATTGATATCTGGACAAGAACGAATACATTGTTGACCAACACGTTGATGAAACAGTTGGAAGAAGACAACCAAGGATTCAACTCTATCTACATGATGATGCACTCTGGAGCAAGGGGTTCAAGAGAGCAGATTCGTCAGCTTGGTGGAATGAGAGGTCTGATGGCAAAACCACAGAAAAACCTTCAAGGTTCTGTTGGTGAAATCATTGAAAACCCAATACTTTCAAACTTTAAAGAAGGACTTGATGTAATTGAGTACTTTATCTCTACACACGGTGCACGTAAGGGTCTTGC
>NZ_JAMZMJ010000015.1 GCF_024714495.1 Marinoscillum pacificum
CTGTAAGTGCTGTGAATCCAGCTGCCGTAACGATCAAAGTACCATTGTCAGTATTACAGCTAGTATCATCAGTCACATCGAGATCACCAGCAAGGTCAAATGTTGTGAAAGCAGTGTTCACTTGATCTATGATAGAAACAGTTATAGTCGTATCACAGCCATTACCAGCGGTATTGGTGATTTGTACTGTGTAAGATCCTCCAGGGATTTCAGAGAGCACATTGTCGTTGGCAGTGTAAGAAGTAGCAGGATCAGAAGTCGAACTACCATCAAACCAAGCGTAGGAGTAATCAGAGATTGCACCGGCACCGACTAAGTTAACAGTGATTTGCCCGTTGTATTGTCCACCAGCCAGATCAGCATCACAGACTGAGTTGTTAGATGTTCCCGCACCCAATGCAGCCGGAGTGAAGTCAGGTTTAGCTGGAACTTCATCGATGAATAGGGTATAAGGTTGAGTAGCACAACCTGACGTATTATCAACAATTACCACTGTGTAATCATCAGAAGCTAATCCAGTAGCGAAGGTAACCGGACCAGGGCTTGATATATCTAAAGAGTCTGTAGCAGTTTCCAACACAGAAGTACCCACATAGTACTTGATATTGTAGTCATCAGAACCACCGGCACCTGTAAGTGCTGTGAATCCAGCTGCCGTAACGATCAAAGTACCATTGTCAGTATTACAGCTAGTATCATCAGTCACATCGAGATCACCAGCAAGGTCAAATGTTGTGAAAGCAGTGTTCACTTGATCGATGATAGAAACAGTTATTGTCGTATCACAGCCATTACCAGCGGTATTGGTGATTTGTACTGTGTAAGATCCTCCAGGGATTTCAGAGAGCACATTGTCGTTAGCAGTGTAAGAAGTAGCAGGATCAGAAGTCGAACTACCATCAAACCAAGCGTAGGAGTAATCAGAGATTGCACCGGCACCGACTAAGTTAACAGTGATTTGCCCGTTATATTGTCCACCAGCCAGATCAGCATCACAGACTGAGTTGTTAGATGTTCCCGCACCCAATGCAGCCGGAGTGAAGTCAGGTTTAGCTGGAACTTCATCGATGAATAGGGTATAAGGTTGAGTCGCACAACCTGAGGTATTATCAACAATCACTACAGTGTAATCATCAGAAGCTAATCCAGTAGCGAAGGTAACCGGACCAGGGCTTGATATATCTAAAGAGTCTGTAGCAGTTTCCAACACAGAAGTACCCACATAGTACTTGATATTGTAGTCATCAGAACCACCGGCACCTGTAAGTGCAGTGAATCCAGCTGCCGTAACGATTAAAGTACCATTGTCAGCGTTACAGCTAGTATCATCAGTCACATCGAGATCACCAGCAAGGTCAAATGTTGTGAAAGCAGTGTTCACTTGATCGATGATAGAAACAGTTATTGTCGTATCACAGCCATTACCAGCGGTATTGGTGATTTGTACTGTGTAAGATCCTCCAGGGATTTCAGAGAGCACATTGTCGTTAGCAGTGTAAGAAGTAGCAGGATCAGAAGTCGAACTACCATCAAACCAAGCGTAGGAGTAATCAGAGATTGCACCGGCACCGACTAAGTTAACAGTGATTTGCCCGTTGTATTGTCCACCAGCCAGATCAGCATCACAGACTGAGTTGTTAGATGTTCCCGCACCCAATGCAGCCGGAGTGAAGTCAGGTTTAGCTGGAACTTCATCGATGAATAGGGTATAAGGTTGAGTCGCACAACCTGAGGTATTATCAACAATCACTACAGTGTAATCATCAGAAGCTAATCCAGTAGCGAAGGTAACCGGACCAGGGCTTGATATATCTAAAGAGTCTGTAGCAGTTTCCAGTACTGAAGTACCCACATAGTACTTGATATTGTAGTCATCAGAACCACCGGCACCTGTAAGTGCAGTGAATCCAGCTGCCGTAACGATTAAAGTACCATTGTCAGCGTTACAGCTAGTATCATCAGTCACATCGAGATCACCATCCAAATCGAAGTTGGTGAAGTTATCGTTGGTATCACTAATGATTTCTCTTTCTAATGTGGTTTTACATTGGTCAGAGCCTGTAACAACCACGGAATAGATGTCCGGTGGTAAACTAGAAGCGACATTTCCAACAGCATTTATAACTGCGGATCCGTAGATGGTGGTAAGCTCATTACCTGCCGTTGTACTTGTCCCCACATACCATTCATAAGTGTAATCGGAAACATCAGATCCATCATTGGTAGCCACAGTGATTTGACCGTTGTATTCTGAAGCAGGTGATGTTAGAGATGGGTCACAAATGGTATTGTTGTTGGTATTCGTTGCATCTACAATAACGTCAGGACCATCTGTATTGTCTGGTACAACAACTGTAATTTCTTCAGAACTACACCCTGTAAAGTTGTCTTCAATGTAGAAGGTATACTCTCCAGCAGCCAGACTATCAAAGATACCTTCACCATTAGATTCAATAGGAGTACCAAGGTCTGATGATAAGTAACCCGTGAATGTGTATGGATCCATAAAGAACTCTACACCATCTATGAAGTTTCCTACCACCGGGCTACCAGTTGAAGAACTAACTGCCTCGTAAGCAAAACGTGTAAAGAACTGATCAGCAGGAACTACATAGGAGCCTTCATAGATGACCCATCCGTCTTGTGTGCCAGATCCATTAGCAGGCATGTTTCCTGCATCGTTAAACTGTGCCGAACAGAAATTTTCTATGACAGGTAGTAGAGCAATATCCGTTATGTCTGTACTACCTATTTTCAATACCATACAATCTTGATTGCTTCCAGCACTTCTTCTCGCACGGTGCGCAAATCTCCAGGTCATGGTTGTGCCTGGTTGGGTCTCCATATCAAAATAAAGAGCTGAGAAATCGTCAGCATTCAGTTCGGCCCATTGTTCCCCTTCGTAAGCTGAGAAAGTATAGCCATCTGCTGAATACCCATTCTGATATAGTTCGATGACATCAATGTGATCATCTGTAACCCAACCCGGGATGAGGTTTTCGTTGTAATACGCTTGTACAGGGTCATTTTGAGGCCCAGCATAAAATAATCCTCCGGCTCCTGTATTTGGGTTGTTAGTCAAATCCTGCTGTTCGAAACTTCCATTAACGTTTCGGAAATTATAAGATTGTGGATTTCTTAGAGCATTAGAAACATCAATTTCTCCACCTGGGTTAACTGGGTCACACGAGGTTTGAGGAGTAATATCAATATCACCTTCTTCAATCAATAGCGGATTTTCTGAGTCATCAGTGATTGTAAAGTCAACCTCGGCAGAACACCCAGATGCCGTTTCAGTAACAACTACTGTATAATCACCAGGTGTTAAACCTCCCAATTCGTGTAGGTTATCATTCAAATATCTAGCTGAAGACAAAGCAGTACCAGGCAACTCGTTTGCTGCGTCTGTGTTATCACCATAATACCAGGTAAATGTATATCCAGTAAAGGTTCCAGCTCCATCACCATCAGCTATTGCACTACCATTTCCGATGTTACAGCTATTGTTAGGGGTAGGGGAAACTGAAGCACTTGGCTCATCAGGTACATTGTCTACGTAAATTTGAAGATCCTGTGTCAAACATCCTGTGTTATTATCCAAAACTTCAATCATGTAATCTCCAGTACCTAAACCTGTTACCGTATATGGAGCAGTATCATCAGTTGCAAGAGGAGAACCTGAAATGGTTGTTCCTGAATAAACTCTAAGTGTTAAGCTCGATACAGTATTTAATGGAGCTCCCGATACATCAAGAGTAATCGATCCATTTGGTGTTCCTCCACCACAATCCGAGTTAGGTCCGGTGGTAGCTTCAGGAGTATAATTGGTATATGTGGTATTGTCAACATTACCCAGATCGAATTGAAGCTCAACCTCACATGTACTGGTGTTACTTACTAAAACAAGTGTGTAAGTTCCTCCAGGTATGTTTGATAAGATGATTTGTGTTCCACTTGTCGAGATAGCTGTTCCTGATATAGCAGATGTTCCATCATTGGTTAGTTCATCAGAAGCGTCCGTAGAAGCTCCTTCATACCAAGTGAAGGTATAATCACTAGCATTTCCAGCACCAACATTTACGATTAGCTCACCATCATATGTTCCAGAAATCAGACTTGGATCACAAACAGTATTTTCAGTAGAGTTCGTACCATCGAACGTTGCAGTTGGATAGTCAAAGTTATTTCCAATAGAGAAAGGATGACTATCGAACTCACATCCAGTACTAGTATTTCTTGGAATGAAACTGTAGTTGCCAAAATCCAATCCACTTACACCATCTAAAGTGGTTGTTGTCTCTGTTGTAATGAAGTTTCCACCATCGTCATAGAGGTCATACTCGTAATTAGCTAAACTCACGGGTGAAGCATCTTCAGTAATATTGGTTACTTCAAAATATCCATTAGGAGTAGTACAATTCGTAATGTCATTTTCTGTACCTGAAACAACTACATCAGGTTTAGTTTCAAGTAAGTTGATTTGAGATGTACTCGAACATCCATCATTTGGATTTAATAGGTCAGTCACTAAAACAGTGTATAAACCAGGTAAAAGTCCTGTTATTTGATCATTTCCACTATTTAAAGATGTATCAGTTTCTAGCAAAGTACCACTACCTACAGTTCCAGAATACCATTTGAACTCATAAGAGCCACCATCGGCACTAACAACGGTCGCAGTTAATTCGCCATCACCTGAACCACCACTACATGCTGATGGTTGCACATCAATTGTTATTTCAGGATCTACAGCAGAGACATCATTTCCGACAGTGAAAGTTTCTGTGTCAGATACACAACCAGTTACACTGTGAGTTACAGTCAATGTGTAATCTCCAGGTCCAACGTTACAGATGAATGGATCATTGCCACCAACAGGGTTATTGCTTTCATCCACCCAGCTAAAATTGTATTCTCCAAAGTTTGGTTGTAAGAAAACTGCTTGGTTATTATTGGAACCTCCAGTAGAGGATGTGAAACCAGCAATAACCATAGTTTCACCCCCAAAGACATTATTGACAATATCTCCTGTGTATGTAAATCGGTTACTTCCTTCTACCCATAATTCTATTGTTTGAGTAGCACCTGGGAGAATAATGATTGAGACATCCAAGGTGTCCCCATCTTCTACATTTGTTTTTGAAGCATGAATTTGAGGTAAGGAAGTCATAGCCATTCCCAACTCAGTTTCATTTACAGCACCATCAAAGAATAGGTTAGTGTGATCATAACTAGGATCGATACTACCGTTATCGTAAGTATCAAACTCTATAGAAACGGCTGGTTCAATATTGTCAAATTTTTCAGCACCGGACCTGTTTTGGAAATTTCCAACACCTAAGTCCTGTCCAACTTGTCCTCTTGCTGTGTAGCCTCTTGGGTCTCTATGCATGGTGAAAGCGATACCATCAGCACCATCGGCATCTTTGCTTCCTAATAATATTCTGAAGTCAAGTCGTACTGGTTGAGTTAAATCGATGGAGTCACCAAGCCAGATTCTTCCGAATTGGTTATTTGTTTCAGTTGTTAATTGGAAACCATTGGTACCTACTTCAGTAGCATCATTCAAAACTTCCGTATTACATGAGGAGAATGCTTGCCAAATTTCGTCATTTGCTCTACCATTCAATACAGCACCATTCAAGTCAATTGCCGCAACAACAGATCCATTATAGTCTGAACTACAAGTAGTATTGTCATTGACTTCAGAATCAGCTCTAACAATAATTGGGTTTGCAGGAATATTGTCAACAAAGTACGTGTAAGTGTTTGAACACCCATTAGCAATACTTGTTACCCGAACCGTATAGTTAAGGTCTCCTTCCAACTCAAAAGCAGTTGCTTCTGTGCTACTTGTAACTGTATTACTTGATAATTGTGTGCCACTTACACCTGTTCCAATGAACCATTCATAAGTGTAGTCATTGGCAGCACCTACAGTAGGCGCCACCCTAATTTCACCATCATATGCACCAGCTAATGCTTCATCACAAACATGATTGTCTTCTAGCCCAATAAGATTAAGTACCGGTAATACAGGAGAATATGGCACTGTTACTGTTAGAGGATTTGAAGAACACCCGTTAGGTGCTTGAACCACTACAGTATACTGGCCATTAGTGATGCTCGAAATGTGATCTGTGTCTTCTCCTGAAGGTGTTGTTCCATTGGAAGTGCCATCGTTTGTAATGTCTTGACCACTAGTATCTCCACCTTCATACCATGTGAAAGTGTAGCCTTCAGCAACAGGGTCAGCAACTGAATTCCCATCAAAAGTGACATCAACTAGAACAGCTCCTGTAGGGCCGGCAGAGCCTGTGATGTCACATGAAGTGTTCGGAGTTATTGTGTTAGTTGCAAGAGATGGAAGAATCGGGTCCGTACCAATGGTGATTGACTCAATCACACTACACCCGGTAATGTCGTCTGTTATACGGACATAATACGTCGTTCCACCAGCAAGTACAGGATCGGTTTCATTTTGATTTCCACTGGTATTAGTTGATGAAGCAATAGGGGAGGTCGTGAAGTCAGTAGAACTTGTAGACCATTCAAAGGTAAAGTCTGTTACGGTTGTGTCTGAATTAATTAAGACTGCTGCATCAGCTATACCGTTTGCACCAGATGCGCCACAGCCATTCTGAGGAGCAACTTCACGAATAACCACATCATGATATTCAGGATCATCAACGATAGTGCGTGTTGCTGGCGCTGATGGACATCCTGTAGAGTCCAAGGTAACAACTACCGTGTATTGACCATCAACTGATGGACTGGTTGCAGATAGACCGGTTAACTCAAACGATGTTTCTGATGCTATTAAACTGTCAGGATGGGCAACACTTCCTCTATACCATGCATAAGTGTAATTGCTGGTGTCGCTAGGCATTGTTACTTGAATGAAGCCATCACCTCCAACACAATTGGTGTTGTTAACTTTAAGAATACTTGAAATCACTGGAGCCACTGTATTCTGACCTACATTGACGTCTTCGATGGCAAGACATGTTAACTCATTGTTGTATACTTCAATTCTATAATTTCCAGCATCTAATCCTGTAAAAGTATGTCCAACACTACCGTCATTCACAGTCACATCACTTCCTATTTGAGTGGTTGAATTATGACCATCATAAATTCTGTAGGTATAACCTGTTGCAGGCTCAGCACCGTTACTAGAACTCGTAACTGCGATTGTACCATTACCAACGCCAGAACATCCAGTACTTTCTGTAATGGAAGTCGTAATATTCGGATTATCTGGTATGTACGCCAGGCTAAGTGATGCGGGGCTGGTAAAACAATCAGTACCATCTTGCTTCGCAATTACAGTATAGAATCCTTCTGGTAGACTTGAAAATATACCTGTAGTATTTTGAGCAATTAGACTATCTGTTGAATAACCTAAATACAAATAGTACTCATAAGTTTCTGAGATTGGATCCACTTTACCAATTAGGTTAATTTCTCCATTTGGATTGTTTGGATCACAACTTGTGTTATTCACCATGTCTGTAATAGGACAAGTGATTCCAGATTCACCCACATAGACTTCACCTGCAGCACCTCCTGGAGGTAAGTCAACAAATCCATTAACTACTAGCGCATCGTTGCTAACATCTTGAACCACATCCCCATCTAATGCTGGGCTATTAGGCATGTTGTTAAAGTCGTAGTAGATAACCAGATCATCTTCGTTTCCAGTTAATTCTGAACACATGGTGGCTATTACTTCTGAAGAACTAAGGGCTCTATTGTAAATACGGAATTCATCAATTTTTCCTTCGAATTTCTTAGATCCTAGATTTCCATCACGGCCTAAATACATCGTTGTACCAGGATTGATGATTCCATCTCCAGTACCAACATATTGAGTAGTTCCAAGCAATACACCATTGGCATAAATAGCCATATCTCCTGGGATTCCATCACCGTTAACATCTCCTTCAGACCATGTTCCGGTTACCTGAGTCCAGCCTGTTGGCTTATAGGCAGTGTTGATTCTACCTCTACTTCCATCATTTTCAGTTTTCAATACAAAGGCCAAACCATCGTGGTTATCAGACCAGAGTAATACCTGAGATTCTCCAAGACCACCACTTGAGAAGATTCTGTGGTCATCAGCATAGTTTTCATTAGACAACTCTACCCAGTAGGATACAGTGAACTCATGCCAGCCAGCAATTGTCTGAGGGATCCCGATAAATCCTTTATCTTCTATGTCAGCTGCATCGCCTGCTTCTACTGGTACAATAAAGTTGAAAGCTGGTTCTTGATAATCATCTTCTAAATCGAAGGTGATTAATTTAGTACAACCGCCTTGCTTAGCTCTTACTGTATAGGTTCCTCCAGGTAAGTTACTTGCAGTTGATCCATCAGAAGAGATGGTTACACCATTAATTGCACCTGGTAATTTGTTGTTTGAAACAACTCCTGAACCAGCCCACCATTCAATAGTATATCCTGAAACGCTTCCGTTTCCATCTCCATCTACTACAGCTATACCATTGGCATTGGAACATGAGGTGTTGGCCGTCAATGACTGGACAGTTGGGTTTGGTTGGCCTGAATTATCTTCTACAGTAACAACCACCGGTGATGAAATACAGTTGGTTGAATTGTCACGAACTCGAACAGTATAATCCCCAACATCAAGACCTGTTACCGTAGCGGTAGTATAGTCAGGAGTTGGTTTGATACTCGCTCCTTCATACCACATAAAGGAATAGCCTGTTGTTGTTCCACCGAAATCTGCAGAAACAGATCCAGTGCCACCACAAGTGGTGATGTGAGTAACATTTGTGTTGATATCATTTATGTCTGGAGTAATTGCATCTGAAGTCACAGTACCAGAGTTCGCAGATTCACAACCGGTGAGGTTGTCGTAAATGGTAACATAATAATCACCACCTTCAAGGTTTAATAATGTGTCACCAGTACCAATTACAATTCCGCCTGGATCTGAAGCAAAGTTCCAGGTAAAGCTGTAACCATCTTCTTCGAATAAGCTATCCGCAGGGTTTCCGCTTCCATCTACTGTAGTGTAAGCAAATGCTCCGATTTCTCCATCAGGAGATGCACAACTCTGCACCTCAGATATTTCATATACCCAAACATCGAAGGTCGGAGTTGCCGAGTCAATCGTAATCTCTAAAGTGTCAGAATAACAATTGGATGGAGGATAAAAGCCAACCACAGTATACGTTCCCGCATCCATAGTTGAGAAGGTACTTCCACTGTTTAAGACGGTAGAGAAGTCATTCTGATTGTACCAATAGAATTCATATCCATCAGCATCTGTAAATGTCTTGGTTACATCAGGAGCTGTTCCTGTTACTCTTACGTTATCAAAGCCCATTACCTCATCGTTGTTGTTGGTAAGAATTTTGGCTTTTAATACTAAAGTGGATCCGTTAAGACCAGATGCTGTAGCCTGAACAAAACTAAAGTCGCCGTATTGATCTCCATCGGATAACAACACATCACTTCCACCGTCAAGGCTGTACCAAAAACGAATTCTATCTCTTAGGTCAGAATCCAGACCATCACAGTTATCAGTTGATAGTAAATCGACAGAAATGGCGATGTTCGTGTGGTTACTGATGTCTATGCTTTCAGAAATCCAATCAACTGGCCCAGCTTCTAAGCTTGCTCCGGTATTGTCACCAATGAATGCTTGGTCACCAAAAGTGGTTCCAACGCCATAAAAGTCAGGAGTGAAGCCTAATGTATTCGTAGAACTCCATTCAGTGGTTCCAGAGGCATCGCTTGTAGCACCTACCGATTGTGAAGCAAAATCTTCAATCCAAATATTTTCAATTCCTCCAAAAACGGTTCCGTCAAAATATGCTTCAGCTTGTCCATTATTAGGTTTCGAAGGATCACACTTCTCATTGTCACTAACTTTATTCACCGTAAGGCTGAAAGGATTGTAAGTGACAGGTATTGAACTAATATTGTTGGTAAAATTACATTCGAGGACACCTGCTCGATCTCCAACGACAACCGGTGGAGTGGATCCAAAATCATTTAATGAAACGTATAAATCAAAAGCCCCTCCTGATCCTAAAACTTCCAAAGTAACAGACTGAGATGCTCCAACTGCTAAATTTGTTAGTTCATAAATTTGTGTATTTAACTGTGTTGATCCATCAACTGTAGGATCACCATCATAGAATGTAATTGGTAAATCACCGGAAATATTAATGTCACCAGTGTTAGATAATGTGAATGTTACATCCAGAGATGTGCCCGGACAGTCTGTAACTGTGGCATTTGTAATGTTCACAAGATTCAGATCAGGCTGTTCGTAATTTGGCACACCTGTCGCGTCAATCACAGGAGATTGACTCAAGAAATTGTTATATGGTGTTGAGCCAGAGCTAAAAGTAGCAGTTTGACTAATTTGTGTAGCAGGGATGCTAAGGTCATCATTAACATTTACATTGTAATATCCATGCTGGTTCCAAACCGGTCTGGATGGTTGCCATATATCACCATCAGCTTCATAGACTCTTACATGGGAGTATTGGGTATTCGTCCAGTTGCTTCCACTGATGCTTGTAGAATTGCTAAATGTACAGGTAACACAGATTTCAGTAAGGCCATCGCCATCCACATCAGCAACAACAGGGTATTCTTCAGATGTTCTAGAAACACAAGCTTGTTTTTGTGTGGAAATGGTAGGTGAATTTGGAGATCCAGAAGGAGTAGAAACAACGAACATTGATGTCTCGTCACGTACAATTACTTCACTGGATCCGTCGCCATTAAAGTCAAAAAGGGTACACCCTGTGAACCCTGAAGTACTCTCTTGTACACCAACTGACCATTGAAAATCCATATTTTCATCGAGCGCATAGAGTTGCGCTCCTGACACGAAGACGGCATTCATCTGTCCGTCATTGTCAATATCTCCGATACTTATTCTGCCGACACCTCTGTCCCAGTTGTTGCCAGGGTCCTGGTAGTAATTCACAGCATCATTAGTGACATCCCACATGAACACAGTGGTTTGTGGATTTCCACCAGCATTTTCGATTGCTCCGGATAAAATAACATCGACAGAACCATCCAGGTTATAGTCTCCCGCAGACACGGTAGTTCTGTAATACCTAAATGAATAATCAGATTCACCTAGCCCGTTAAGGATGGTGTTTAAGTCTTTTTGTAATGTTAGAACTCCTGAGGAGGTATTTACTGCATAGACTTTACTGCCTGTTACCAGCTCTAAACCACTACAATCCGCACAGAAAGCATCTGGTAATATATCGACAGCTAGTGTCCCGAAAGCTACTTCGTAATACCAATCGAAACTTCCACCCGTACCTTGCACGATAAGGGCACCAGTTCGCGCATTTCTTATTTCGTTTCTATAGTATAATTCAGGAACTCCATCCTGATCAAAATCAGCTAAACCAGGTATTCCGGGTCCATAGGTTTTGCTAGCGTCTTGTGACCATTGTAAAGTACCTGTACAGTCATATGCATTAATTTTAAAGCTATTTGCTAAATCAGATCTATCAAACTCTGTTACAAATACCCAAGCACATTCATTCCCCATAACATCACCTATTACGGGTTGGTAGAATGGATCAAAAGGAACATCAATGGTGGTAAGAGTAGCTCCTGTAGAACCATTTAAAATGTAGACCTTTCTTTGTAGCCAGTTTACTGTAACGACATCTGGTATTCCATTCCCGTCCATATCACCGATCATAGGAGATCCATAGCTATCAGCAGTTTGATTACTGGAGCTCCATTGGAGTAACATGTTATAAGATGGATTGGCCGTTGGTGTTTCGTTGCACACCATGTCGGTCCTGGAGTTTTCCACTTGGCCAAATGATGATAGCGCAAGACAAAGTGAAAAAATAGTTGATGTTAAAATCCTAACCCGGTAACTTTTCATATCTGTTGAGGTGATAAATCTATCCATACATACCATTTAGACGGTACAAGTAACCCTGTTGGCAATCTACATAAACAGGTAGAAAACCAAAACATTTAATCGACGAAGCAAAGTTAATAAAAACATATTTTCATAATTATATCATTAAAAAATATAACTATTTCAATATGTAAATCTTAAATAAATCAAATCCGACCTTTGAATTATAATAAATCTAATGTTGGATTTTCGACGAATAAACTGTTCTTGTCTATTATTTTCTTTAAAACGGACCTTTAAAAATATTTAAAAAAAAATGCTGGCTGGTGCTATATTGACTGAATCATCCTTTTTGTTTAGTCACTGGGTGCCTATCAGGTTTAACGATTAACGAGCTAAAACAATAGTGCCTGAAGTATTATAGGATGAATCGTCACATTTGAAAACAAAGTAGTAGATACCGGCAGGAGCTGCCACGCTTCCGTTATCTAAATTACCGTTCCAAACGCAATTTTCGGTGAAGGGGGAGTCCCCTTTAAAAACAATGCTTCCTTTTTCATCATAGATGTAAATAGTACAACCTTGTATATCTGAGGAATTCAAGATTTCCCAACAATCATAGATGTTATCTCCGTTTGGAGAAAAAGATTTGCGGGCGATGACTCCCGGAGCTATGATGGTTAAGTCGGATGTGATGGAGCAGCCGGCTTCATCGGTTCCCGATACAACTATTGTGGAGAACCTGTTACGTGGAAATACCGTCACTGAAGATCCTGTAGTGCTGCTTAAAAGATCTTCTGGTGACCAGGTGAAGTCTGATCCATTATCAACGTTCACAAGAATACTTGACGTGTTATCAGCTAACTCTAGCGTGTCATTAACTACCGTGCCCTCAGGGGACGAAAAAACAAATCCTGAATTGTCAAAATTTGAAACGGTGACAGTTGTTCCAGAAACAGTACAACCTATGTCAGTAATGACGTCTATCGTAACGGTGACTTCATCTTGATTGTCCAGAGTAGTTACATCAGCACTATTAGCTGTAATGTCCTCAGTATTGAATGTCCAGTTCACCGTTTGGTATGAATTAGGTAGTGTTAGCGTTAAACCATCTTCAGGGCATTTTTGAGTAGAAGCAGGATTTGGACTGATATCTGCAATGATATCCGCAGCTGAAGGTGGATCTGAAATGATAATGTCTTTAGTGGTCACACTGGTACATGTAGTCAAATCTGAATATCCCACAGTTAATGAAACAGTGTAAGTTCCAGCGGTGCTGTAGGTATGAGAAGTACTATTGCCTGTTTCCGAACCCCCATCTCCAAACTCCCAGTTATACTCAAGTTCCACTCCGGTTTGTCCAGTACTAGCTGATGCATCAAAACTGACAGAGAAGTTGGTGCAAGATTCATCTACACTGCTAAATGACGCAGTTGGTAGTACATAACTTGTGATAGATGTAGCTGAGGCGGTATAGGAACAGCCAGTTGTTTCAGATATGATATCAACGGTGTAATCACCTGTTTCACTTACTGAAATGGAGTTCAAGTCAGTACCAATATTTGTGGTTCCTTGTTTCCATTGATAGCTATATCCAGCGTAATCAGGAACTTGTAGCGTTGTAGTTGAAGTTTCACAGATTACATCAGATCCAGTATTGATAATGGAAATAACTGGGGGTTGATCAACAGAAATATTCGTAGTGGCAGCATTGCTGAAACATCCTCCTGCTGATTTCACTCGAAGTGTATATGCTCCAGCATTGTTAACAGAAGCATTAGAAATTGTTATCTCTTGGGAAGTTGCAGTAGTTCCGTCAGGATACGTCCACAGATACTCTTCAGAGCTATCTGGTCCAGATAAAGTGAAATCAGATCCTCCACAGATAATTCCTGTGTTTGAATTAGTTATGGCCGGAGCAGAAGGTGGAGTTCCTCCAGTTAAGGTGTAGGCTTCTGACTTGCTGGTAGAGCAGCTGCCGTCATTGGTAGCTATTCCAACTGTGATAGTTGCTGAATTTCCAGAGTTTACAATGAAAGTTGCCTCATTTCCAGATTGGTTTTGCAGTGTTACATCACCTGTAAAGCTCCAATTGTAAGTGGCATTTATTGAATTGGTTGCTTCCAATGTGAATGGAGAACCCGTACAGAAAGTGATGTCTGTTGGAGATATCGTTGGACTGATACAATTTCTATTAGTTATGATTGAAAGGAACCCGAAAGCAGAAAACTCGCTTCTGTGTGTGAATCCTAAGTCAGGTTTTGCATCGTTGTTATAATCAGCAATCTCTACATTTCTTGTGTTGAAATCAGTGCTAATCGATTTAAGTTCGAATGAAGGAGTATCTCCACCTAAGTTTTCCAAAATATTAAGTGAATTGGTAGTGGAAGTTACAGCAATGTCAGCAAGGCCATTCCCATCTAAATCACCAGCTGCTAAACCAAAAGGACTAGCAATAGAAGTGGTAATGACAGCAGAAGAAGGGAAATTGAAATTTCCTAATGATCCTCTGTTCAATGCGATAACCACTGAGTTCGAGTTTGTGGCAATTATATCTGGAAGATTATCATTGTTAACATCTGCAGCTAAGACGTTCCTCCAGGAAGATACTGGTGACAATGCAACTGGTTCAGCAAAATTGATGTTCCCTACAGTACTTTGGTTCTTAATAGCGTAAATACGCGAACTAGATACAACATATGGAGCTGTTACAATGTCTGGTAATTGATCTCCATCTAAATCAGCTACGTCAATAGCGCCTGTTTTTGACGCTCCGGTCACGGTTAGTGAAATTGGTGAAGTTCTGTTAAAACTAATAGCTCCTGTACTAGTGTTTTGGTAAATAAAAATTTCATTTTCACCGTCTTTAGTATCACTTATGATCAACTCAGGTTTACCATCCAGATCCATGTCTGCTATTTTGAATGTTCTAGGTGTTCTGGTTCCTGTTTCTGTTACAGGAAGTGTGAATGTAGGTAGGGGAGAAAAGGAGATTGTTCCTCCGGAGCTTGTGTTTTGGTAAATGAAGATTTGCTTATTCACATTTTCTACCGATGTGAAAACTAAATCAGGAAGGCCGTCTCCATTCAAGTCACTACATTCTGTAGCTACTGTATTAATTGGCTTCAAATTATTATCAATATTATTGATTCCCGTTACCTGCACAAAGGACGTAGTATTAATCGTAGATACATTTTGATAAACACTAACATTGGTGGAATTATTATTAGCTATTGCTACATCTAACAACCCATCGTCATTAAAATCACAATTACATATATCGTAGGATTCCTGTTGTCCGGTATTGATGTCTATTCGAGTATCTAATGCAGTTAAATCAAATGTAGAACCACCAAAACTCATGGTGAAAAATTGACTAGATGTACCTCTCAGACCATTGGAAAGGTTTGTAACCACTACTGGGCCATAAGTAGAAGTTGCAGGAACTGTTGCTCTGATTTCTGTTGCTGAAGTAGAAACAATTGTTGCTTTTCCAGAACCAAAATTTACTTGAAGATTCGTGGCAGTGGTTGGGAAGTTAGCCCCACTAATTACGATCGTTTCACCTACAGTAGCAGAGGACTTGTCAAATCCATTCACAATCGGTTTTTGTGCGAGTGTGTAATGCGCTGTGAATCCTAAAATTAATAGTACAATTAAATTTCTCATCTTAATCATTCACCTTTAAAACCCACACTTCAGATAGTCCTGGTTTAGACTTAACTCTGTTCTTTTCTGCATTCGCTTCAGATAAACTGCTAGATTGATAAATTACTACGTAATAATATCCTCTTGCAGATAGATAGCCTACATTGTTACTCTTTCTGTATCCTTTTTGGAACAATTCATCACTTAAATCTTCAGCATTCTGGAAGTTTTCGAATACACCTGCTACTACATAGTTGCCAGCAGGAAGTTCAAGCATGTGAGTTCCACGTTTAACTTCAAGATGTGTATTGGACTGAGCTAGCTCTTCGTTGGTTCTGAAATCATCAGTAAGTGTAGGGTCGCCTTTCTCTACTTCTGTCACTTCAGGTTCCTCCTGAACAATCACCGGATCTTGTTTGACCTCAGGCTTGGTTTCTTCTGGTTTTGTCTCAGGCTCCGGTTGAATTACTACCGTTTCTTCTGGTTCTTCCTTAATTGGTTCCTGAACTTCCTCATTAACTATAGGTGCTGTTTCTTTTGGCGTTGATTTAATGGAAATAACAGCATTTTCCATCGACATAGCTGTAGAAGGATTATGATCCAGGGCATCAGCTTCTTCTTCAGTTAATATCTCATCCCAAATGATCAACGTTTCTTTTTGATTGCCATCAATAGTTCGGGTCCATTTGATCCCAGCTTCTTTACTGCCATCAGGTTTTGTTCTTATTAGCGGCTCTTCGTTAGGATTAGCAATCTCATAGGTTTCTTCGCCTGCTCCTGGTGGAGGAGGAGGTAACCAGGAGAAGACTACTTCTTTTTCACCGTCTTCATTGATCCTGTCAAACTTGATTCCACGTTCCACTTCACCAAATTGATTGATTCGTTCTACGGGATCGTTTTCTTGTTCATAGTTCCAATGAGTATCCGGTTTTTCCTCAGTCTTAGCACCAGCAATTAAGCCAAGAGCATCCTCATCTTCTTTGGATTCTTGAGCAACTTTTCTGCTTTGTTGAAGCGCTTGTAATTGTTTCTGACGTTCTAGTTCAGCTTGTTTTGCTCGTTCCTCTGCTGATAATCTATGACTCTTAATGAAAGAAGATACATGCTCGGCGTGTTCTTTTCTTGTGCCAATGTGGTAACCAATATGAATTTCATGTGTTGGACCTAAAAGGGATGCTGTATTTGGGCTGCCGTATTCGTATGCATATCCAATACCTATTTTTTCATAAAGTTTAGCTCCAATAAGGCCAATGAATCCTGCGTCTTGACGATAGGTAGCACCAACCCAAACAATGTGCAGTAAATGTAGAATAACTGCCCCTTCGTATTGGTTGGGCAAAAACTTATTGTATCTATATAATATGTGTGGCTCAATAGCAATGTTGTCATTGAGGTGGCCACGGTAGTTCATTTTGAATAGAATATTGTCTTGTGGTTTTGGTGTTACCTGAAACCCTTCTTCATTAGTAATTACATCATAGCTGAAAAGCTTGGGCAGAGATACACCAATATTAAAGTGGCCAAAATGATAAGCAACTCCCACATCACCAATCATGAAGGCTGTATTGGGATTTAGATTATTAAATGCAGGATCATTTGGCTCAGCATAATCATAGTCGATTGTATTGGTGCCTGCGCCTAACGACATACCAAATCGGAAGAAATGTTCACGGTCAATGCTTACCAGATAACCTGCAGATACTTTTCCTGAACTTAAATTGTAAGGGCCAGCTTGTCTGGAATAAGCCATGGCTCCAACTGCTAAACCACCTTTAAGAGGGACGTGGAAGTTAGCATTGTAGATACTAGGGGCACCAGGCACTCCGGCAAATTGTTGCTTATAAGTTACGAATGCTACCGCATGACCTTCTACTCCAGCATACGCCGGATTGTAGACATACGGGTTCATGAAGAATTGATTGTATACAACAGGAAGTTGTTGTGCACTAGAAACGGTAAGGTTAAGCGCAAAACATAAAAAGGCCCAAATATATTTTTTCATACACTGTTTGTCTAAATGAATTGTGCTGACTTCTCGAATTCTTTCACGAAGAATGGGTCAATTCTTTAAACTAGAGCTAAAATATTAAATAAATATTGAATTTATCTTAATAGAGGTCTAAAACTGTCCCTTAATCTACATTGTTGGATAAATTGGATGATTTATGGTTTTTTTGGTACTCTACTTTTGAATCTGCAGTTGCACTGATTATTATTACATAAATTTTAAATTCACAGAATGAAATTTCTTTTGAAGTCTTTGTTTGTTATCACATTCGGCATCTTGTCATTGAGTGCAAGTGCTCAGTTCTGGTTTGGGCCGAAAGGGGGCATCAATAGAAACGATTTTATTTATCAATCAGAGTCTTATTTAGATACATTCACAGTTAATCCAACGTACAGCTTTGAAATTGGAGGAACAATGATTTATCAAGCCAATGATATGTTCTCCGTCCAGACAGAATTGTATTACGAAAGAGAGAAAAGAAATGTGTCTGGTAAGCAGGAGGTAGGTGTTGGGTCTACTAGTCAGACAAAAAATTCGTTTTTATCAGCTCCGGCTTTGTTTAGAGTGAGTTTAGATTATGGTGCTACACATTACTATGTAAGTGGTGGTCCAAAGGTTCAAATGTGGCTTGGTGGCAAAGGAGAGATTGTAGATGGAGACGGGGAATTTGTTGAACCGGAGAAAGTATGGGATCGTCTTGTTTTTAAACAATCTAAAAGTAACACTGCCGGTGGAGTATATGCTGTCCCTGAAGGAAATAGGATTCAATACGCTTTAGTAGCTGGGGGTGGAGTCTATTTCGATCTCTATTTTGGAGGTAGATTATTGATAGATTGTAAATACACATTCGGGCATTCGAATATGGGATTTAATGATAATCAAGATTTTAAATTCATTGATTATACTGAGAATTTCAGATATCGCTCCAATACCCTTTCAATTACCATGGCTTACCTTTTTGAGTATGATATGAAAGGTGCTAAAAAAGGCATGAGTACTATCAAAGCTAGTAATAAGAAAAAGAAGAAATAAGTTCTAATTTGAATGTTCAAGGTTGCTTGGTCTTCTTTTTACAATCATCCATTACCTGAAGGCCATAGATTTCCAATGATCAAGTATGATTTGATCAAGGAGCAACTAATACTCGAAGGAACATTAAATGAGCTCGATTTTTTCGAACCAATTCCTGTTTCAGATGAGCTAATCTGTAGAACACACGATAAGACTTATCTGAAAAACCTTAAAAATCTCACTTTATCTAACAAGGAAATTCGAAAAACAGGTTTCCCCTTAAGTCTGGACCTTGTAAAAAGGGAAATTCTTATTGCCGGTGGCACTGTAATGTGCTGTGATTTTGCTCTGGATGGCGGCGTTTCTATGAACGTGGCAGGAGGAACACATCATGCTTATCATGACTATGGGGAAGGTTTTTGTTTGTTGAATGATCAGGCAATTGCAGCTAATTACCTGCTGAATGCAGGCAAGGCGAAGAAAATTTTAATCGTTGATTTGGATGTTCATCAAGGGAACGGAACGGCCATCTTATTTGCTGATAATCCCAATGTAATTACTCTAAGTTTTCATGGAGCTAAGAATTATCCTTTTAAAAAGGAAGTCTCAGATTATGATGTTGCATTTGATGATGACGTAGGTGATGAGATATACCTTGAATTGTTAGAAGTAACATTGATGAATATTTATCATAAGGAATCTCCAGACTTCATTTTTTATCAAAGTGGTGTAGATGCTTTGATGGAGGATAAACTTGGTAGACTGAGTATGACTGTGCAAGGGTTGAAGGCCAGAGATGAAATGGTTCTTGGTTTTTGTTATAGATACGGTTTACCTGTTGTTGTGTGTATGGGAGGTGGTTATTCTAATAGTCTTTATCAAATTGTGGAAGCCCATTCGAATACCTTTCGGGTTGCTGCGGAGCTATATTGCTGATCTAAAAATTTTACAATTGTACCACATACGGTTGAAGATCGATTCGTCTAAGAAAATCGCGGTTTTGTCTATTATTTACTCTTATTGGTCTTACATTGAAAGAATTTATCTAATTTTGACTCCTAGCCCTAGACAAGACATACTTGAAAAAATTAAATTTCAAGGTTGAATACGATTGATATAATCGGTATTTTACAAATAGTTTTAAATTTTGCGCAACTGTGATCAAGTCTTTTCTAGCCTTTCTAGGTGGTGAACCTGGTGAGGAAAAACCCATGCTGTTATTGCTAGGTATGGGCTTCTTTATGGGGATTTTCCTGGCTACTTACCAAATCGGGTCCGAAACGCTATTTTTGGATGTTCTTGGTGAGGAATATCTTGACGTAGCCTTTTTCACAGCTGGAGGTCTTGGCATTATATCTACACTACTATTCGTTTATCTTCAGAGACGGATTAGTTATTCAACTCTCATTGTATCTAATTTGTTTTTAATTTTTGCATTCATGGCTCTAATGCGCGGAGCATTTGAATGGACAAATTATCAGGCATCTGAAGAAAAGTCCTTCGAAATTCTTCCTTTTATCATGTTTGTAATGATGGGGCCGATCACAGCCATCATTATATTAGGATTTTGGGGAGTTTTTGGTAGAATCTTTGATTTAAGAGCATCTAAGCGAATTATTGGAGGTATTGATACAGGAGCACTAACATCTACTATCATAGCGTTCTTTTCTATTCCGTTTATCACCAACTTGCCAATATTCAATGCTACTTATGATCTCTTATTTGTTTCAGCAATAGCATCCTTCGGTGTATTGTTTTTTACAATTTGGATTATCAAAGCTTTTAATATTGATAAGGTTACCAAGGTTGATGAAACAGAAGTTAAGCCACAAGAGATTAGTTTCTTTGACTTGATTAAAGACCCATATTTGCGATTAATGTCGCTCTTCCTAATCTTCTCGATGGGGGCGAGCAAGTTCGTGGATTACTCGTTTTATTCGGCCACAGAAATCATGTATCCTGATGAGAAGGAATTAGCAGATTTCCTTTCATTCTTTAGTGCAACAGTGATGTTGATGTCTTTCTTTATTCAAAGTTTCATCAACGATATTATAATTGGTCGTTTTGGATTGAAGGTAGCCTTAATGACAATGCCTCTAATCTTAATACTATTTACCATAGGGGGTATAGCTGCAGGACATTATTATGGATATGAGGTGAAGTCTCAAGAGTTCATCTTTTTCTTCATGTTTACGGTTTGTGCAAAAGCATTTACTGCTTCCCTAAAAGATGCTTTGGAGAGTCCAGCTTTTAAGTTGTTTTTCCTTCCCATAGATATTAAAATCAGGTTTGATATTCAAACTCGTATTGAAGGGGTAGTCAATGAAATGGCGACATTGGTTGCAGGTGCAACACAAATAGCGTTAGGCCTATTGGTGTTCTTTAAATTGATCCATTATTCATACTTCGTACTGGGCTTAGCGGGAATGGTCGTTTTCTTATCAGGAAAGTTATTTGCTCAATATAAAATCACTCTAAAAAAGAAACTTGAGGAGCAGAAATCGCTGCTTTCTGAGGAAGAAACCAAGAATGAGAATACCACCTCTGCTGTATTGAATAGAGAATCAGAACGAAGAGATCCAGAGAAAATCATTAATGCCCTCAGAATCTTCGAAAAGCTAGAACCTATTCAATTTGAATTTAGGTTGTTAGATCTTTTAAATTCCAGATATGCACCAGTTAGAAAGTACGCCTATGAAAAATTGGAAAGTAAACTGGTATTTGAGGCACTGGAAATTATTAAGAAGGATTTCAAAACTGAAGGTGATGAAGATGTCTTGGTTGCAGCAAATAGTTGTATAGCAACTTTGGAAAAAGCTGCTCAGTTTGATGTGAATGATGTTTCTATCCGTCAACTAGTTCGTTCCACAGAGGCCAGAGATCGTATATACGGTGCTAGAATGCTTGTGGTAGCTCGCGAGGATAAATATTTAGCGTATGTGTTAGAGTTGCTTCGTGATATCAATTCAGAAGTGCGCATTGCTGCTATGATCACAGCAGGTAAAATTCGAAGACCTGAGCTTTGGCCAATTCTAGTAGAAAACCTTCACCTCCCATCTTATGCTAATGCAGCAATGTCAGCTCTTGAGCATGTAGGTGAAGCAGCTTTTCATGCAATTGATACTTCATTCTACAAAACAGGACAACATCACTCAAGCATGTTGCGGATAGCTCAGCTTTTGGGTAGGATAGGAGGTAAAAGCGGAAATGACTTGCTATGGAAAAAAGTTGAGTTTCCGAATAAGAGAATTGTTTCAGAAATCTTACTTGGTTTAAGCTTTAATGGCTTTGAAGCCAGGGACTTTCAAGCTGCTAGAATAAAGATTGCAATTGAGTCTGAAGTGTCTGATATCGCATGGAATATCAAGGCTCTATTGGATATTCCAGAAGAAAACGAAGTTGACCTGATGATTAGAGAATCATTCTCCGAAGAAGATCAGAAAAACTATAATAATATTTTCATGCTGCTCAGCATGATTTACGATCCTCAGAATGTTGCTCTAGTGCGTGAAAATATACTAATGGGTTCAACAGATAGTATCACATTTGCAGTTGAGATGCTTGATATTTTTGTGGAGGAAGAGTTAAAGCCGAAGTTAATTCCAGTATTAGACGAGCTGAAGGTTGACGAAAGACTGGCTAGATTATTAAACTATTTCCCACCAGAAGATTTCGAATCCTATTATGATTTATTACTTCAAATTATAAATAGAGATTATAACCGAATTGATAGATATACCAAGGCCTTGGCTATGTATCGAATTGCATCCATTGATGAAGCTGAAATATCCGATGATTTAATAGCCAATTTGTTTAATCCAGATGTCTTGTTGAAACAAACGGCTGCATTTACAATGTATCGTTTGAATCAAGAAGCCTATCATTATCATACCAAGAGGTTACAACCCTATCAGAAAAAGGAACTGGATAAAGCCATTTTGCCGCCAGTATTTAGAGAAGAGGGTGAAGACTACCATCAAAAATTACTTTTGATTGAGCGGGTTCTATTGTTGAAGGAGGTTCCCGAATTTAAGAAGGTTCCTGGTGAGTTGATAACTTACATCGCTGAGGTATTGGATGAAATTATAGTACAGGAAGGTACCACATTGGTAGATAGTGATGATACTGGTTCCATTCCTTGTTATATAGTATTGGAAGGAGTTGTAGATATATATCAGAACGATCAGAAAGTAGAAGAGCGATCTCGCGCTGGACTGGTAGGTCATGAAAACTTGTTAGGTGATAATCATTTTGATTATGTTGGATTAACAAGAGGTGCTTGCACATTGCTCGTTCTAAGAAAAGAAGAACTGATGGATTTGATGTCAAGGCATGTTGAAATTATGGAAGCCTACCTTGATATATTGAATAGAGAAGTTGGTGAGGAAGAGGAAGAGTCTGTTTCTGATGTTTTATTAAGTTTTTAAAGCTTTAGAGCTTGAAGATATTGCCTAATCTAAAATTGAAATGAAGTTTAACAAGGAGATACATTTATATTTCTCAGAGCTGGACAATGAACCATTAGAAGGTGTTATGAAGGGTTGGGTAACCAATTTTCATAAATTTCTGAGTACGTTGTTATCTCAAATTTCACGTGATACCGTTTCAGTGAAATTGATTTCAGAAGAGAATATAGATTCTACTTCAATAGATGATACCGCAGTAGTAATTGCTATTTGTACCCCTGCGTTTACTGCAAGTCCTGAACTTACAGCTACATTAAATACATATGCAAAAAAGCTGAAAGGGAATAACTTGCTTTTAAGTGAAGGAATCGCTAGGATTTTTAAAGTTCATAAATCACCATTCAGTGAAGATGAGGCACTTCCTGAGTTAGAAGATGTAATTTCCTATGATTATTTCATGATTGACCCTTTGAGTGGTGATGCTCAGGAGTTTAGAAGGTTTTTTGGTAATGACGCTGAGCGATCCTACTGGATGAAATTGGTAGATATGGCGTATGATATCAATCAAGTTCTTCAAGACAGTTCTACAGGGACTAAAACTGTTCAGGAGGAAGATATTCCAAGAGAAAAAACTGTTTATTTGGCAAGTACGGGGGTTGATATGGTGATTCAACGTGACATCATCAAAAGAGAACTTCTTAGACACGGTTATAAAGTATTGCCTCAGCATACGCTGCCAAAAGAAATTGGTCAATTGGAGACTCAGGTAGCTGAAGATTTACATAAATGCCGGTTGTCCATTCATTTAATTGGTGAGGATTACGGATATAAACCTAAAGGCTCTGAAATTTCGGTTGTAGATATTCAGAACAGAATTGCTTCAAACCATACTTATGATATGGTTGATTATAATAAAACAGCTGATGAGGAGAAAGCTTTCAGTAGATTGATTTGGGTATCTCCAGATTTGAAGAATGTAACTGAAAGACAGAAAATTTTCATTGAAGATCTTAAGAGTGACGCGGCGGCCCTGGAAGAAGCTGAGGTTTTGCAGATACCACTTCAGGAATTGAAAAGCATCATTCGTGAGGAACTGGTGACCGGCGGACGTTTTAAACGAGAGCATCGTGAAATCGCTGGTTATGACAAAGAGCACAATTCTGGGGCTAAAATGATTTATTTAATCCAGGATAAAAGTGATATCAGAGATGCTAAACAGCTTAGAGAGTTTCTAGAAAATGCTGGATACAAAGTCGTTTTCCCAAGTTACAGTGGGGATTTGGTTGATATTAGATATATCCATCAGGAAAACCTAAGACGTTGCGATGCATCAATCATTTATTTTGGAAATGCAAAAGAAGCGTGGATCAAAACCAAACTTCAAGATTTATTGAAAGCACCGGGGTTTGGCCGAGATAAGAAACTACTTGCAAAAGCGGTATACTTCGATGGGCCTAAACCTGTAGACCTGGATCATTTCGAAAGAAATAATGCCATGATTCTTGGCAACAATGGAGGTTTTAAACCTGAACACCTCAAACCATTTCTAACCAAACTAGAAAAGTAATGAGTGAAGAAAATCAAAATATAACCGAGCATCAGGATATCGTTGATATCTCTGAGTTGATTAATCCATTTCCAGGGTTACGTCCATTTGGAGTAGAGGAGAGTCACTTATTTTTTGGTCGTGAAGGTCAAAGTGATGAAGTATTAATCAAATTGGCTGAAAATAGGTTTGCAGCGATTCTAGGAGCATCTGGTTCTGGTAAATCTTCATTCATGTACTGCGGTTTAGTACCGAGTTTACTTGGCGGTTTCATGACCGATGCTGGCTCCAACTGGAGAGTTGTTGTCGCAAGGCCTGGAGGTGGACCAATTGATAATCTAGCTGAAGCATTATTAATTAAGGACAGAACGTTTTCTGATTTGTCTGATGAGGACAAGTTGATCAGAAAAACGATCATTGGTACCGTATTAAGAAGTAGCTCCCTTGGTTTGGTCGAGGTAGTAAAGCAACTTAAAACGGAAAAAGGTCAAAACGTTCTGGTAGTTATTGACCAGTTTGAAGAGCTTTTCCGTTTCAGAAAACTGGAAGCTGCAACTTCTGATATGGACGAATCATCAGCATTCGTCAACTTGTTGTTGGAGGCAATTCATCAATACGATGAGCCGATCTATGTGGCATTGACCATGCGATCTGATTTTATTGGAGAATGCGCGAAATTCCCGGATCTAACACAAATGATTAATGATTCTCACTATTTGATTCCACAGATGACAAGGGATCAAAAGAGAATGGCTGTAGAAGGTCCGGTTGCCGTTGGTGGAGGTAAAATTGCTCCACGTTTGACACAGCAGCTATTAAATGACGTAGGAGATAATCCAGATCAACTACCAATTCTACAGCATGCTTTGATGCGTACCTGGTCTAACTGGGTTGATACAAGAAAGATTGGAGAGTTGATGGACTTAAGGCATTACAATGCCATTGGTACTCTCCGTGAAGCTTTATCTCAACACGCAAATGAAGCTTATGACTCACTGAACAAGCGTGAGAAGGAAATATGTGAAGTGATGTTCAAGTCACTTACAGAAAGAGGTAATGAAAACCAAGGTATCCGTCGTCCTACGAAGTTGTCCACAATAGCAAATATTGCTGGAGTAACTGAAGATGAAGTAATACGGGTAGTAGATAAGTTCAGAGAGCCCGGGAGGTCATTGTTGATGCCTCCATATGGTGTCCAAATCAATTCTGATACGGTAATAGATATTTCTCATGAAAGTTTGATGAGAATTTGGGACCGTCTGAAAAGGTGGCTCGATGAAGAATCAAAAGCTTCGGAAATGTATATGAAGCTTTCTGAAGCAGCTGAGCGTTTTCAGGAGGGTAAGGCATCGCTTTGGAAAATGCCGGATTTACAGTTGGCGATTAACTGGAGAGAAGAGAACAGACCAACGTTGGTTTGGGGGCAGCGATATAACCCTGCTTTTGAGCGAACCATGGTATTCTTGGAGACCTCCGAGAAGGCTCACATTACGGAACAAAAGAACAAAGAATTCCTTCAGAAACGTCAGGTACGCAGAATGCGGGTTACCGCGGTGGTACTAGGCTTGGCAACTTTGGTTTGTATATTCTTTGTGGTGTTAGCACAAATTAAGAGTAGCGATGCACAGAAAAATGCTGAGAGAGCACAAGAAGAGACAGAAAGAGCAAATAGGTTGTCCGATGAAGCCATTAAGGAAGCAGCAAGAGCAACTAGGGAAGAAGAAAAGGCCAATGATGCATTGAAAGTAGCTCAGGAAGCTAATAAAACGGCCGAAGAACAAAGGAAAAAGGCGGAGGCAAGTGCGGCTTATGCAACCATTCAAGCTCAAAAAGCGAAGGAAGCGCAACAAGTAGCGGAATCAGAAAAAGAAGCAGCGAATTTGGCGAGAGATTCAGCTGAAGTGGCCCGACAAGATGCAATCCGTGCAAAGGAGCGAGCAGATAATTTAAGAATGCAGTCCATTGCACAATCCATGGCGATCAAAGCTAATGGAATATCCGACAGAGAGTTAAGAGCTGTCGTTGCGAAACAAGCATATGATTACTTCCAGGAATATGGCGACCCAAATAAACCATACAACGGTGATATTTATGCGGGTATTTTCAATGGTTTAAGTGGTGTGTTGGATTATTACACTGTTGATGAAGATGGTGAACGAATTTATCGCTCAAATGGGGATTCTGTCCTTCATCAATACCATGGTCATTTACCTTATACCAATCAGTTTGGTCAGGAGAAAACAGTTGCGGTGAGATCCGTTGCGTTTTCACAAGACGGAGATAGAATGTATTCGGCAGGAAGTGACGGTAGGTTGTTGATGTGGGATATGAGCAATGAGAAACGCACGTATAAGGAAATTTATAATCAGAGTCAGGTGAACCGTGTAGTAAATATCAGTCCAAACGAGCGTTATCTGGCTTTGGGTACTAGCGATAATCACATCATCGTCGTTGATTTAAAAAATCTAGAAAGTGTACCGAAGAAAATAGAAGGGCACCTTGGTGGGACCATTTTTGATCTAGTCTTTTTAGACGATAATGAAACGTTTATTTCCACAGGAGCGGATAACAGAATATTACTTCATAGCATGAGTCAAACAGCTCCTAAGTTAATAACCCAGGCAAGGGCAATGTCTCTTGCGCTTTCTCCAGACAATAAAACGTTGGCTGCGGGTACTGATGAAGGTGAGGTGCTAATTTTTGACTTAGAAAGTGAAGACTTTAATGTTAGAACCATATATAGAAGGTCCAATGATGAAGTGAATCCTGTTCATGGCTTAGACTTTAGTCACTCAGGTAATTTCCTTGCCTTTGGCGATGAAAATGGAGATGTATATATCTGGGATTTAGTGAATAAGAAAAAATGGGGACCAACATTATCCGGGTTTACTTCTGCCATTACTGATGTAGTATTCAGTCCAGATGATAATTTGCTTGTTGCCACTAGTAGAGATAAAACTGCAAGGATGTGGAATGTCACATCAACCAATATTTATGATCTTCCAACCATTTTTGATGAACATGATGATTGGGTATGGAGTGCAGATTTTGATCCTGATGGTTCCAGGTTTGTGACTGGCTCCAAAGATGGTATCATTAGAGTTTTTGATGTCTTACCGCATAAATACGCGGATAGAATCTGTGGACTTGTTAGACATAATATGTCGAATACACAGTGGCGACAATATGTAGGAGATCCTAATGAGATAGAGTACGAATATACTTGCGAGGGACTCGAAAAGTCACCTGAAGATCAATAATCACCATTTTATGAAGAATTTATTAGCTATACTTTTGATGGTATTGAGTTGGAGTGCATATAGTCAAAATTGTACTCAGAAGCTAAATCAAGCAGAAGATGATTATGAAGCTGGAAGGTTGCTGGGAATTCCTGATCAAATCTCTACTTGTATTTTAAACAAAAGCTTTTCTACAGAGGAAGAAATTAGAGCAAGAAAGTTATTAACCCTGGTCTATATTTTTACTGACCAGGAAGCTCAAGCTGAGCAAGCGATGATCAATTTATTAAAAGAGGATCCAGAGCATAGATTAGATCCGCAAGTTGATCCAGCTGAATTGTTTTTCTTATATGACCAATTTAGAACGGAACCAATTTTTAGGATTTCGTTTAAGGGTGGCTTAAATACAAGTTACGTTTCTCAAATTGAAGAGTATGCTACCAACAATACGTTGGTTCATGATAATTTTTACAATGGCTCTACTACAGATGGGAACGATTCTTATCAAATTCCAGGAGATACCACAAGTACTGATTATGATGCTTTAAGCGGGCGTAATTATAATATTTGGGCAGAGATTCTCTTCCAAAGGAAAGTATATGAAGATGTTGACGTGAGTGCAGGGTTCCAATATAGAATGTCCTCATATAATAGTGATTCGTATGTGAATCAACTTAACCTTAATAATCGAGTTACCAATTCTCAAGTCTATTTGAGAATGCCAATACAGGGGAGTTATACCTTATGGTCCACAAATAGAGATAGAATATTACTTCCATATGGGTTTTTGGGAGGTTCTCTAGATTATTTGGTGCAAGCCACTGCTTCAGGAGCCAGAGCAGGAGGAACCGCTTATAATACGAGTACTGAAATTAACCTTATTGAGACAAATCAAGTAAATAGATTCAATTATTCTCTAACGGCTGGTTTAGGAGTTAAAATTCGATTTAAAACGCATTTTTTCACAGTGGAAGGCAGGTATGACACAGGGAGAAGAAATTACATTAACGGTTCTGAGAGATATACTAATCAAGAGTATACGTTTGATATTGGATACGTTGAACCCGCTTTATCTATGAACTTTATCTCTGTATCTCTTGGATATACCATGTCAATCTATCATCCAAAGAAATTTTAATATTCTATGAAGAATCAATACCTTATTATAATATTTATTCTCTTAGGATTTGTTGGTTGTGTTCCAAATGATTCCGATGGACCAAGACCATCAGACGTTTTTGTTAAGTTTTATGGATTAGGCTCTAATGAAGCAATTGATATAGTCCGTACAAGTACTGGTGAAATAATTGTGCTTGCTCAAAACACAGTAAATGGTGTTTCTGATTTCTATTTATTAAAAACAGATGAAGGAGGTAATGAAATTGCTTCTAGGATTATTGATTTGGCAGATGGTTCTGATGATCACCCAAAGCGTTTAAAGCCTATTGGTGAAGATGAGTTTATAATCGTAGGTTATATTCAATCAGAAGATGAGGAAACGGGTATTGATCATTTTACAGGTGTATGGGCCAAAATTAACAGTGATCTCGAAATTATCAGCAATGGTTCTCCAGGTGGAAATGGCTTCAATTTCATGGATAGCCTTATAGCCGTAGATATTGTTAAAACATCTGATGCAGCTGAAACATTCGTTTTACTTGGTCATTCTTCAGTAGCAACTAGACGTTACGCAGGGGATCAAACACCTGCAGGTGAATTCCAAATTTATATGGGCAAAGTAGATGATCAGGATAGTGTCTATTGGCAGAAAAGTCATGGATATTCAGGAAATGAGAGCGCATTGAGCATATTTGAATTAGAAAATAGGGGTTTTCTTGTCGTGGGTTCTACGAGAGCTGTTTTAGACGAATATACAGGTACTAATCTTTACATTTTTGAAACCAATGAATTTGGTACTGCTGATGAGGGTGCTCTCGTTACAGGTATTCCTGGAGCTGATCCCACGGGTGATGATATCCCTTACACTGTGAAAAAATCTTCACTGGGTTATTCTATTGTCGGCTCCACAGAAGATGCAGCAACAGGGGCTTCACGAGGTTTCCATTTGGCTGTTTCTCCTAGTGGACAGTTAATTGATAACAGTGTAAGTGTTTTATATAACGATTTTGGTTTTGAATGTGTAGCTACAACCTTCTCTCGTACGCTAAACAATGAGTTGATGGTCTTGGGTTATATGGAAAATTTTCTCATTAATCAAGGCGAAGGTGGAGGATCCACCACAAAGAATGAAGAGATATTAGTCATGCGTGTTTCCCCAATATTAGGTCGTTTAGAAGGTTTTGATCAGAATTACGGGACCACTGTAGGTAGTGATCAGGCTGTTGGTGCTATTACTTTGCCTGATGGAGATGTGTTGGTTGCCGCTACGATTGACTTTGGAAGTGGTACTACAATGGTCGGCCTTCTTCGTCTAAATGCTAACGGAGAGCTAAGAGATTAAGAGATTAATAGAAATAATGATGAGGGAAAATTGTTTCTTCATCGTTATAGAATTATTTAAAGATAAAATTGAATAACATCGGTTTTCAACTAACCACCGCTGATATGAGAAGAATTATACTTTCAATTGGTTTGATTATTGGATTTTTGTCTGTTAAGGCACAGGCACCTACCTTGACATTCCCTGCTTCAGGAAGCGTAAATGAAGATACCGATTTCATTTTCTCAGGAGCTGATACGTTAATAGTAAATGATGTGGATGCAGATGAGAATATTATTACTGTAGATGTTTCAGTTTCTAATGGTGCATTCACCCTGTCAACACTTTCGGGAATTACTACTAACTCAGGTTCAAATGGTTCTAACGCATATAATTTTTCCGGATCGTTAAACAATGTTGGTGCCGCATTAGGAAATGCATACTTTTCACCAACAGGAAATTACAATGGTGCTGCCAGTGTAACTTTTGGCCTGACTGGTGATACCGATGGAGTGGGAATTGGCGGAACTGTATCTCTTACTGTTACAGCTATCAATGATGCTCCTACACTTACTGGAAGTGTTACATTAACAAGTGTTAGTGAAGATAATAACGACCCTACAGGAGATTTGATATTAGCGATCATTACAGGTTTCAATACAGATTATGCAGATGAAGATGCTGGAGCATTAGAAGGGTTAGCGATAGTAGGTATCGATAACTCAAACGGAGCATGGGAGTATTCAGTAAACACTGGCACTGATTGGACTGCATTCAGCACACATGGAACAATCTCCAACACCAATGCGGTGTTATTGTCCGATGCAGCCACCAACCTTATTCGTTTTGTACCTAATGCAGATTACAATGGAGGCTCCGGAAATATTACTTTTCAGGCGTGGGATCAAACCAGTGGAAGTTCAGGAGACAACAGTGTTGATGTCAGTACCAATGGAGGAACGACCGCATTTAGTAACGGAACCGGAACCGGTAGTTTGACTATTTCATCAGTAAATGATGCTCCTACACTTACAGGAAGTGTTACATTGACAGGTGTTAGTGAAGATGATAACGACCCTACAGGAGATTTAATATCAGGGATCATTACAAGTTTCAATACAGATTATGCAGATGTAGATGCAGGAGCATTAGAGGGGTTAGCTGTTGTGGGCATTGATGATACGGATGGAACATGGGAATATACGGTGAACAGCGGAACTGTTTGGACAGCATTCAGTACTCATGGAACAATCTCCAACACCAATGCGGTATTATTGTCCGATGCAGCCACCAACCTGATTCGTTTTGTTCCGGATGGAGATTACAATGGAGGCTCAGGAAACATTACTTTTCAGGCGTGGGATCAAACCAGTGGAAGTTCAGGAGACAATAGTGTTGATGTCAGTACCAATGGAGGAACGACCGCATTTAGTAACGGAACTGGAACCGGTAGTTTGACTATTTCATCAGTAAATGATGCTCCTACACTTACAGGAAGTGTTACATTAACAGGTGTTAGTGAAGATGATAACGACCCTACAGGAGATTTAATATCAGGGATCATTACAAGTTTCAATACAGATTATGCAGATGTAGATGCAGGAGCATTAGAGGGGTTAGCTGTTGTGGGCATTGATGATACGGATGGAACATGGGAATATACGGTGAACAGCGGAACTGTTTGGACAGCATTCAGTACTCATGGAACAATCTCCAACACCAATGCGGTATTATTGTCCGATGCAGCCACCAACCTGATTCGTTTTGTTCCGGATGGAGATTACAATGGAGGCTCAGGAAACATTACTTTTCAGGCGTGGGATCAAACCAGTGGAAGTTCAGGGGACAATAGTGTTGATGTCAGTACCAATGGAGGAACGACCGCATTTAGTAATGGAACTGGAACCGGTAGTTTGATTATTTCATCAGTAAATGATGCGCCAACACTGACAGGAAGTGTTACATTAACAAGTGTTAATGAAAATGATACGGATCCGACAGGAGATTTGATATCAGGCATCATTACAAGTTTCAATACAGATTATTCTGATGTAGATGCGGGAGCATTAGAGGGGTTAGCCGTGGTAGGCATTGATGATACGGATGGGACATGGGAATATTCGGTGAACAGCGGAACTGTTTGGACAGCATTCAGCACACATGGGACAATCTCCAACACCAATGCGGTATTATTGTCAGATGCAGCTACAAACCTTATTCGTTTTGTTCCGGACGCAAGTTACAACGGAGGCTCAGGAAACATTACTTTTCAGGCGTGGGATCAAACTAGTGGAAGTTCAGGAGACAATAGTGTTGATGTGAGTACCAATGGAGGAACGACCGCATTTAGTAACGGAACCGGAACTGGTAGTTTGACTATTTCATCAGTAAATGATGCTCCTACACTGACAGGAAGTGTTACATTAACAGGAATCAACGAAGATAATACAGATCCAACAGGAGATTTGATATCAGGGATCATTACAAGTTTCAATACAGATTATGCAGATGTAGATGCAGGAGCATTAGAAGGGTTAGCTGTTGTGGGCATTGATGATACGGATGGGACGTGGGAATATTCGGTGAACAGCGGAACTGTTTGGACAGCATTCAGTACTCATGGAACAATATCTAATACCAATGCGGTTCTATTGTCTGATGCAGCTACCAACCTGATTCGTTTTGTTCCGGATGGAGATTACAATGGAGGCTCTGGAAATATTACATTCAGGGCATGGGATCGAACCAGTGGAAGTTCAGGAGACAATGGTGTTGATGTAAGTTCCAATGGAGGAACTACCGCATTTAGTACTGGTACAGGTACTGGAAGTTTATCAGTTAGTGCTGTAAACGATGATCCAACTAATTCAGGATCTGCTGCCACATCTCCACAAACGGTTTTGGAAGACCAGGCTTCAACTATTGATTTATCGAATATCGTAATTGCCGATGTGGATGCTGGAACGGGAACACTTGATTTACGTATAGTTGCTGCCAATGCAGGCGAAGTGATTACAGGAGCAGCTGGTACAGGTATTACTTTTACTGGTAATGGTTCAGATGATGTGCTAATATCTGGCAACCTGACCAATTTAAATAACTATTTAGCTGGGTCAAATATTAGTTTCACAACTGAATCTAATGTTAATGGAACCAGTATTTCAACTTTAACACTAAGTATTGATGATAATGGCAATACTGGGACTGGCGGTGGCTCCTCACAAGCTTTAGGAACTATATCTATTAACTCAACACCAGTAAATGATAAGCCAACGATGCCTGCATTGTCGGATCAAACTGGTAATTCTGGTGTTAGTGGCTTTATTACAAATTTTATAAGCCCTGGAGACGTTACGTTGGGACCTTCAGATGAAGAAACCGGAGGAGCAAATGAGCAAGCCATTTCAACATTCAATGTTACCGTATCTAGTGATATCAATGGGGTTATATCCGGAACGCCATCAATTGTATTCAATGGATCTGCTTATGATCTCAGCTGGGTAGCCAATAATAACGTATCCGGTACAGCTACAATCAGTGTAACTGTCACAGATGATGGAGGAACAGCAAATTCTGGTGTAGCCACTTCAGATCCTGAACTATTTGATATTACTATTTCTGACAATCAAGGCCCTATTGCTACCCCTTCTCCTGCGAATGGTAGCAGTGGAGTTTTATTTTCCTCACATACAAATTCAGTTTTCATCACTTTCGATGAAACTACTATCGCTAATGCTGGAAGATACTTACGACTTTCTCAGAATGGGAGTTTGGTTGAGACTGTAGAAGTAACGGACCCTGAAAAAGTACAAGTGTCCGGTGGAAATGTCTACACCTTTACTTTTGACAAAGTATTCGTAAAGGATTCTTCTTATACGATTAGTATTGATGCAGGGGCATTTGAAGATGGAATTGGAAATTCTTTCAACACATTTGCATGGTCCTGGACGATGCAAATTTCTGGAGGAGATTTTGATTATGCTGATATAGCTAAGACCTTTCCGTCAAACGGGGCGACTGAGGTTTCTCCAAACTTAACAACTTTGCAATTCATTTTTAATGAACCAGTTAGGCTTCAAGATAATGATGATAATGTTGATGTAATTATATCTTACCCTAACCCAAATGTTGGACCTCCTACAATTAGTGCAACTTTTAATACAGATTATGATGAAGGTTCAGATCCTGGGTTCAGTGTTGTGCAAACAGCTTCAATAACTTCGAGCCCTGCAGGAGGTGAAGCTGCAGGAACTGTTTGGTATCTCGACTTTTCTTCCCAGGTGACTCTTTTAGCTAGTACAACATATACCATCACAATTGAAGAAGCTGCATTTGAAGATTTTGGAAATCCAACGGGAGATGGTAACGACAATGATTTCCGAGAAGGAAGTGGTGATTATGTTTTTACATTTACAACTTCTTCTGATGGAACCCCTCCAGTTTTTGATGGAACTAATAGCAGTCCAGCAGATGCAGCCACAGTAGATTTGTCCAGTGATGTTAATTCTCTAACCATGCGTTTATTCGAACTAACGAATGGCGTGGAGAAAGGCACCGGAACAATAGATTTATATGTAAACCCAGGAAGCCCTCAATTGATCGAGAGTATTAATGTTTTATCATCTGATGTGGTTATCAATGATGTTGGTTCTGGTAATTATGATGTTACAATAGATCTTACGAATCGACTATCTGGAAGTCTTGATTATTTTGTTCAGGCTTCCGCAGGATCATTTGAAGATGGAACAGGAAATGAATTTGTAGGTATAACTAACTCTACCGATTGGCAGTTCACCACCGATACGGAAAACAATCCACCCTTAGAAATTTCAGCTAACAGATATCCATTAGACAATGCCAGTAATGTGGATATTTCGGATGATTTTACTATGGAGTTTGATGAGCCGGTTTTTGCTGGGACTTCCGGTGAAATAAGATTGCTACTTGCAGCAAGTAATACTGTTATTGAAACGCTTTCAATGCCAACAGACGCTTCTCAAATAACTAGTAATGGTAATACAATTTCTATTGATTGGACCAATGACCTTTCTGGCTTTACTACCTATTTCGTTCAAGTTGAAAGCGGTGCTTTAATGGATAGTTCTAAAAATGCTTTTGCCGGATTTACATCCAGTCAGAGTTGGAATTTTGTAACCGAAAGTGGTACAGATGTAACTGGGCCGGTGGTATTGAATACTTCTCCTGTTAATGGAGCTACAGATGTAGATGTTTCATCAAATGTTGTATTAACTTTTAATGAAGCGATAAGCGCAAATTCTTCAGGAAATATTATTTTAAATTACAGTTCTGCAACAGATGATGTGATTCCGGCAAGTCACTCAGGTATTTCCATCGTTAACAATATTGTAACAATCCCTGATTCTCTATTAAATATTCCATTTGGAGATGCGGATGTGGATATTGAGTTGGATGCTAATGCATTTTTAGACGGGGAAGGTGTTGGAAATCTCGCTCTTGGTGCAGGTAATTTCACTTTTGCTACCGAATCCGACAACCAGTCGCCGGCAATTTTAAGTTTAACTCCTGCAGATGATGCTACTGGAGTTGTTGTAACTGGAGCACCAATTTCAACTTTAGACATTACGTTTGATGAAGTTGTCAACGTTCAAACTGGAAGCGTGAGAATTCTGTTAGCAAGCGATCTTTCAGTAGTGGGTTCTGTTGCTGAGACCGCTATTTCAGGAGGTGGATCTACTAACATTTCTATTGATATTTCAAGTATTAACTCCGCATTGAGAGAGGATAGGGAGTATTATGTTTTTATTCCTAATGGATTGTTTACGGATGCTTTTGGTAATGATTTCCCTGCATTTGGAGGCGCAACAGGCGATTGGTCATTCACAAGTGAGTCTGATGTAACTCCTCCAACAGTTTCAATCACTCGAGATGCTTCTACAACTGGGTCTGTAACTGGCGGTACATCCGATGATCCTGTAAGCTTTACTTTGACTTTTAGTGAAGAAATAGATCTAGCATCATTCAGTAAGAGTGATATTCAGGTTACTTTAACTGATGTAGCAATTGATGGAAATGGAACATCAAATACTGCTAATCAATTTTCTGGATCATCTGTCACATTATCTACAAGTGATAATATAACTTGGAGTTTAAGTTTTAATACAATTACCACTACAGGAGTTGAAAATGGAACCATTGCTATTAGCCTTCTTGATGGTTCTTTCACAGATTCAAATGGTGTGGCATTTGATGCTGCTGGGGAAACTAATGCAGGGCCAATTACAATTGATTTAACTGCACCGTTAACGAATTCAGTTTCGATCAGTTCAAACAGAGGCTCAGGTTCAGGAGCATTAGTAGGAGATATAATCACTTTGGAGTTTGAAGTAAACGAAACACTTTTGAAGGACCCAGTGGTCACATTTAAAAGTGGAGGTGGTGTAATAAACGACAATGTGATTATTGACGATACCAATGCACCAACGTATACAGCGACCTATACAGTGAGTACGTTGGATAATTCTGGTATTGTTTCATTTACAATTGACTTTACGGATTTAGCAGGGAATGATGCAGTAAGAGTCACATCAGTATCAGATCTGACAAGTGTTAATGTTGATGCTGAAGCTCCAGAAGTATTGTCTATAGACTTGACACCGTTGACTGTAGGGACAGTAAATGGTACTAGTCAGAATAATTTGACTTATACGATTGTATTTTCTGAAGCGATTGACCCAGCAACTTTCTCTATTGCTGATGATATTGTTTTGACAGGAGATGGGGGAGTTTCAGTAACTTCTACTAGCTTGACCTCAGGGGATCAAATAACCTGGACACTTACATTATCAGGAATTACAGGAAATGGTACCTTCAGTTTTAATATCATCAATAATGGAACAGGAACTAATATAACGGATGGTGTTGGTAATACCATACCTGATGAATCAGGAGCAACACCAAATGTCATAGCATCTACGGAGGAAACAGTTGTTTTTGATAATAACTTCCCGATTATAAATACTCTAACACCGTCTGCTCCAAGTGCAGGGACAGTTTCAAATACCAATTCAGATATATTGAGTTACACCATAGTGTTTAGTAAGCCAATAGATCCTAGTACCTTCACATTAGATCAAATACGTCTGCGTTCTACAGGTACTGTTACGATTAATGGGATTAATCCAAATACTTTACTGGCAAGTGATATAGGGTTTGAGGCAGGGGCTCTTAATGAAAATGTAATAGAACTTACAAATAGTGGAAATAATAGAAACTATACCTTATCAATAGGTAATAGCGATGGCTTCGTTGCCGGTGATGGTAATTTAGGAATTACACTTATTGGATCTCAAATTCAAGATGCTGCTGATAACTATTTAGGTGGTGGAACAGGTTCAAACCAGCTTTCTACACCAGATTTTGTAATTGATAATACAGTTCCAGAATTTACGGCTATAGAATTGTTAAGTAATAATGTAGATAACCAACATGCCACAAATGGAGATGTTGTAACACTTAAACTCTCTGCAAACGACAGATTAAGTGCAATTCCATCAATTAGTTTCTTCAGTAATGATGTTGCCGTCCAGGGTACCGTATCTGTAGTCGATGATGCCCCAGGAACATTGACTGATTTTACAGCCACCTATACTGTCGATGGAATAGGAAGCGCCGGTGTAGATAGAGATGCGGATGGATTAGTTGGTTTTAATATTGCGTTTGCAGATGATGCGGGCAACAGTGGTGTAACTATTAATCAAACAGCTTCTTCATCAGAAACTACCGATGGTAGCGAGATTGAGGTAGATACAAATGTGCCAACGGTTACGTTTTCTGATGGTTTAGCAGATCCTTCTAATTTAAACCCTTTTACTATTAATGCTAATTTTGATGAAGTGGTTACAGGGCTCACCGTGAGTGATTTCACTGTAAGTAATGGTGCCATAACGAATATCACCGGCACTAATCCAAGTTTTACCCTGGAGATAACACCGTCAAGTCCACTTGATAATCAGATTACCATTCATTTGAATGCATCTGCAGTGATCGATGATGCCGGAAATACAAATATTCAATCCGCTGATCACATTATTGACTTTGATGATATAGCTCCTGTAATTACTGCTTCAGCGTCTGTTCAAGGTAGAGATTTGACACTGTTAGCACAACTGAACGAACCTGGTACGTTGTACTATGTTGTTGTCGCTGATGGAGTAACCGTAAATAGTAGTGAGGTTAAAAATGTATCAGGAAATGCTGCTGGTGCAGTGGCTAGTGGAAGTATTGTTTTTACTTCTGGTGGAGTAAATGTAACCGAACTAATATCGCTGGATGCTGATCAGACTGATTATCGCTTATACTTGGTCTCTGAAGATAATGTGGATGCATTGAACCTGCTGACTACACCACAATTAATAAGTATCACTTCTGGAGGAGTAAGTATCACAGCACCATCATTATCTAATATCTGTATTGATGGAGATTATTTTTCATTAGGTGATATAGTAATAACAGAAACCATAGCAACTGATTTTAGAAGTTCTATTTCTCAAAGGACTCTTTTGTTAGAACTGCCAGATAATTTTGAATTCAATTCATTGGTGGGGTCAGCATCTGTTAATGCAACTTCAGATATCACCATTGTGAGTACGTCATATAATTCCTCTTCAACTGCTGTCACAATTCGCTATAGTGTATCTGGAACTGCCAATCTAGATGTCATGACAATTACTGGATTGGAAGTAAAAGTATTGAGTAATGGTGATGGCAATATTCAGGATGATAATGTTACTAACGCCCAAATTGTAAGAGGTGGCGGATCTGGTGATATTTACCTTGCAAATGAAGAGCACTCTCCTGTATTTGCATCACTAACTACTATAGCTCCATATAATGCCCCAGTTGTAGTAACATCTATTACTGGTTTAGAAACACAGCCATATATTATTGAAACAGATAGTGTAATCTTTGGAGACTTTCTGGGCGATAGTGTCGTTGTGTATGAATATGATGCATTTGACGATAGTAGATCACCGATGACTATCGGTGCTTTGACAGCAGGTAATGAAATCAGGGTATATAATAATGAAGATTTAGATGTTTCAAATCTTGTTTTAAGTGAAAATACGGTGGCGAATAGAGTGGTCACAGTGGCAGACTTAGGGCTAACTCAAAATGATGTTGGAGTAAATACCTTCTGGATTACCGTAACAGATGGAAGTGCTTGTGAAAGTGCTCCAGCTGTATTCTCGGTTGCTATTATTCGTCATGAGAACTCATCCAATACCACGGCTTTTTCTAATGAAGATCAACTTGGAACTACACTTAGATATACTTACCCAACAGGGAATATAGCTTTTCTAGATGGTGATGGGTTAACGAGTTTTAATTCGAATAGTGATTTCTCAAGTCCAGTACAGAATGGCTATTCTGCAAGGTATATACCAGCAGCTGCTGGTGCTGGTACTGATACTGTGAAATTTACTTTGACCAATAGCAAAGGACAATCAGCGAATTATTGGGTCAAGTTTTTGGTTTATCCAACGGAAAGGGTATTTGAAGATACTGATATTGGAGATTTAGGTTTATGTGCCGATGAGCTTGAAAGAGATGTAACTATATATTCTGTAGCGAATATTGATTTTGCTGATACAGGTGATGATGCAGACCCAGACTTTCACGCGATTAGAATTTATGAATATTCGGTAACAACAGGTCGTGGTAATCAGGTTAGTTCAGACCTTCTTTTGAATGTGGCAGATACCCTCACTGTAACTACACCTACATCTAGAACTGGATGGACGATAGATTTGGATGCAGCATTGGCTCACATGACTGCTACTGAGTTTAGTAAGACCTATGAAGTAGTTATGTTTATTGCGGATGAATCAACTGGCAATGTTTCAGAGTTAGCTTCGGAAGAGTTTACTATTTATAAAAACCCAGAAGTTTCCATAGCTAATGTCAATGATTACTATTGTGAAGATGACGAAAGCTTTAACATTCAAGTACTAATTAGTTCATTTGATCAATTCAATCAAACTATTAGTATTTCGGCACAGGGTTACTATTTACTGAAGTACAACGAAAGTGATCTCGATTATACAGATACAGTAAGAAACTATACTTCTCCGGCAACGGCTGTTTTAAACCCTCAAAATCTGAATGGAAATGTCCAGGATTACTTAAACGAGGATGAAACAGGAAGGTATAAAATTGTTTACACAACTGCGGCAAGCCCATCGGTAGCAGGATGTATCTCATATGCTGAAAAAGAGTTTGAATTGTTAAGCAAGCCAGATAAGCCTACATTGACCAATGATCTGACCAATATTGGTGGTTTGGTTGAGACTGATGGAGATGGTTTAGTGGATGATTATGTGCTAGAGTTTGTACAGGGAAATGTGGTGCCAAATATAGTGGCTGATATTACAACAGGAGATTCGATCATTTGGTACAACGATGCCTTAGGGTCGTCAGCATTGAGCTCTCAAGGTCCTGAAGGAAGTACTATTACCGCAGAAACACTATTCGGAACTACAACGCCTAACGCCTCCAATAGAACGATATATTTTGCACAACGCACTTCGGTTGGTATTGATGGATCTAGTTTTGAAGGGTGTGAATCTGACTTAAGAAAAGTACAAATAATTATCAGGGCTATACCAGGGAGCGTTGTAGTAAATACAGCTGCAATTACCGCCGACACTACAAATGCGACGAACTTAGGAACACAAGTTGTTTCAGAAGCAGGTGTAGAAGGTACTGGATATATTTATGAGTATTGTGCTGCTGAAGGTACCAATGCTGTTTTGGAAGATTTGATTATCACTTCTGGGCTAAATACTGATGTTAATAATCCTGGTGAATCCTATTTTACTTTATATGATGCTGACGGATTAACTGAGCTGTTGCAATTTACAGACCCGACTTTATCAGGAACAGTTGCGCCGACTTTGGAGTCTGTACTGTCATATACGCCTGTGGCAACAACGTCCACAGGCTCTTCTAAGTCATTCTATATCTCAAGAACAGATTTTGATAATGATCCATCTAATGATGGGGTAGAATTCAATGGATGTGAAAGTGATCTTAGGAAATTTACGATAGCTGTATATCCAGTTCCTTCTGCACCACTTGATGATGATTTTAGGGGAGGAGAGAATGCAGCAAGTCGTCAAGCATCAGAAACAGGAAATGAAATTACATACTACATGTGTTATGGTGATCAGTCGACCTTCTCTCAGCTTGAGGCTCCAAATACAGCTGGTGCAGCATTCACATGGTATGTAGATGATGGGACTGGTACTGCTCCCGGAGCTGCATTAAATGCTGCTGCATTCAATGATCGATTAATTACTCTGGAAGAATTAGAAGACCAACTGGTATTTGATGATTCTGTTAGTGGAGAGTATGTTTATTGGTTGACTCAGACAACCAATGATAATGCTGCTACTGATTTTTACGGCTGTGAAAGTGAGCCTACCAAGGTTACAGTTGTTGTTTATCCGGATCCAAGTACTCTTCAATTCGATGTTAATAGTTCTCGAAGTTTAGAGGTTAGTTATTGCGAAGGTGATTTGGGTGATGTCTCTTTTGATCTTGTTGGTAACCCTAATTCTACATTTAGGTATTATGAAGCTAACTCATCTGGGCAGCCTACAAGTGCTGCAACTGCACTATTTGGTGGAGCTGTAGATGAAGATGGATTAGTTAATGTTACTACTTCTTCGCTTCTCTTGTCTAATGCAACTCAAGGTCGATATCATTTCTTAATATCTCAGATAAATGATATTGCTCCTAATGACTCTGATTTTACAGGGTGTGAATCAGAAATTAGTGACATGGCCTTTTTGACAGTTAATGTTTATGACATACCAAATGCACCAAGAGTAGTAGGTGATTCCAAAAGAACTATCTTCTTTAATGAAGACTCAGTCATTGCCAATGGAATTACAGTAACGGCAGAACCATCTTCGATAGTGAGATGGTACAGAGATGAAGATGCTGACGGCCTGGTAGATGGCGATCCAATATTTAGAGGAGTAACGGCCTCATCATCAGATTTAGGACTAGATGGGGTCAATGGAGCGTCAGTTGAAAGGTTTATAGTTACACAGGTAGCTGATAGTGCTGCAGGAGCGTCCTTTGTAGGGTGTGAGAGTAATGGATTATTTATAAATATTTTGCAAATTCCTGATATGCCAGTTACTACTGATCCAAGCTCTTTCTGTGAAGATGAAGTTATACCTACTAATGTTAGTATATCTTATTATGGCTTAAGTCAAGAGGAGGGATTGAGTCAGTTTAATTGGTACGATGGTGCTAATGATATAAATACATTCGCAACTACTCAGCCTACATCCCCAGATCAAAGCAACACTTTTGTAAGAGATTGGGCCAGGTATATTGAATTAAATGATCCAGAAGGTCTCGGAATAACTCATACAGTTTATGTTAGTCAGCAAATCGCTGTACCAACTAATTCCCAACAAACTGGAGCTGTAGTGGAGGGGCCACGCTCACCAGTGACAGTTATATTCTATCCAAGACCAGAAATTGGGCAATACAATGACGAAGGTACCATTAGTGCTTTTGAGGTGATTGAGGCATGTAATAATTCACTTGTTACTCTAAATGTAAAGCTTGAAAATGTCCAGGTGGATGATGCTACTTTTAGCTGGCGTGCCGGTCAGACAACCACTAGTGCTTTATCGATTACTCCTGTCTCAATGATTAAACTTGGTGATTATGAAGCGCAGTTTGCTTTAGATCCATCAGGGTTAGGGTTTGGAGATAAGTATTTTGAAGTAAGAGTAGAAGATAACAATAGGCCTGCTGATTTAGGTGGATGTTATGCTGAAGCAGGAATGACTTTTGAAATTGGTACTAGCCCAATTCCTAAGTTAAGATGGGAAGGTATTACTGAAGGAAGACCTACAACGTTAGTATTTGGTGATGATAATACAAATGTTTCAGCAAACTACTGGGTAGATAGTATCCATGTTGATATACCAGGAGCTAACTGGAGCATGGGAGTAAACTTTGATCAAGGAACAGTAAATAGGAATAATTTATTGACTATAGATTCTGTTATCTTCCAAAACTCAGGGGAATATATCATTGACGTCACTTACATTTCTGGATCTGCATGTGTGGGAGAATTAAGCAAAACAATAACTATTCTTGATCATTTTGTGGTTACTGATAATATCACATTTGGTTTTGATGGCTCAGATGATGGTGATTGGTTTGCAGAATATACCGATGGGTTTGAGGAGCGATCATTGGCTTGGGAAATTGGTTCATCAAGTTTTGACGGTAATGACAATGGTAATGGAAGCTTCTGGGTAACAGGTGATGGCGATAAGTACAGTGCAGGTGCTGAGTCATGGGTTTACTCACCATCGTTTGACCTATCAGGAATGACCAATCCAACTGTAGGGTTTTCACATATTCGTGATTTGAATTTTACAGATGGTGTTGTTTTACAACAATCTACTGACGATGGGCGAACTTGGAGACCTGTAGGGTCATTCCAGCAGGTCAGTGAATCACAAGGGTTAGGATCTGGTAAGAACTGGTACAATACCGAACAGATAAGTGGAGCTCCGGGAGATGAAGGTGTCAACTTTAACCCAAGGGCATTTGCCTGGTCGAATAGAGATGATGACCCAGGTTGGGTTGTGACGGCTCATAGGATCACTGAGCTACATCGTTTCGTAAGGTTTAGATTTGCATTAGGTAGTACTCAGGGTGATAAAGTAGAAAATGATAATGTAAGTCCACAAGATGGTTTTGCTTTTGACGATTTCAGTATTTACAATAAAGAGAAGTTTATTCTGATAGAGCAATTCTCTGATTTTTCATCCACGGCTATTAGAGCTGCAGATTCTGTGGTAAGTAGAGTTCAAAATGAAATAGCAACCGATGCAATCTTATTGAATTATTACGTTGGAAATAATGGCATTACTGGAAGGACGAATTCAGATCCTGCAGCTAGATCAACATACTATGGTGTAAATGCAGCTCCTAGGTCAATCGTTTCGGGAACTAATGTTGAAAATGAAGAGGAACTAAGCGAATTGAATGATGTGACGGGATGGAATGTAAATTACTATAACAGTAGAGCACTAGATCAGGCGTTGTTTGATATAGGTGAAATTTTACTAGGTAGTGATCCTTCGTCCATTGATCTTTCAACAACCTTTACCTACTCCGATCAAGGCGATTTCCTTCCAGAAGGTACAGAGTTGTCGTTCAGGTTTGCAATTGTTGAGAAGGAAATAAATGATCCGGAATTAGTAAGTCAGAATGGTGGTAAACCATTAAGAAACGTACTACGCAAAATGTTGCCAAGTACTGGAGGATTTACTTATAAAGGAGTCGTTACACCAGGGCAAACTGTATTCTTCAACGGGAGCTCTACAATTGAAGCAAGTTGGGGAATTTCAGATATTTACGATGTAGATCAGTTGATGGTCATTGCTTTTGTACAGGTTGATAATCTGCCTGATTCTTACACAGGTGCTTTGGTGGAAAACAAATTGATACTTCAAGCTAAGGCCGTTGATGTGACCGGAAAGATAATTCCAGCTGTCACAGGAGTGACGCCAATTTCCAAAGTTGATCAGTTTGCCATTTATCCAAACCCTGCAAATCGTTCCTTTAAGGTTCAGCTAGAAAAGGCTCCTACAACTGATATGGATTGGATCATATATGATCAAGTGGGTAGACAAGTTAGGCTAGGGGCTATTAAGCCAGGAGAGTTGGAAATTGAAATTGATTCTAATGAACTACCAAGTGGAGTTTACTTAATTCACTTCTTTAATGATGAGGTGAAGTGGCTTCCGAAAAGGTTGGTGATTATTCATTGATAAGTTAGCAGAGAAACAAAAAGGGAGTCAAAATTAATTGACTCCCTTTTTTTATAAATAGAAATTCTTACTCTATATGAAGATGGTGAACATGTTTTCTAATAATATCCACCTTCTTGGTAATGTGTTTTATGTATTTATTTAATTCTACTTCTATCAGATAAACTTGACCATCGTAAGAGTTTTCACCTATATCATTTCTCAACTCTTTGGCATTTTTTTCAATTTTTCCTTTTTCGATACACTCTTGGTGAAGGAAATGAATTAACTCTTTCATTGCATAGTGACCTTCAAACTCTTTGATGTCTTCCAGCGTTTTTTCAATCTCTTTATCGTGATTAAATCGTTGAGCCTTGACTAACCTTTGATACAGAACTGAGTCAAAATGATGAATATCATTTAGTAATTCAATCACTTCAAACCTGTAGGATTCATTATCGCAAAAAGTAATTAGCCCTTCATAGGAGCTTAATTTTTCTGCTTCAGTATCCCATCTGTAAGTTAATTTATCAATCGACTGTCCAAGGGTTTCATTAGTAGTTTCCTGTGCTTTACCTATAAAACTAGCACCAATAAGAACTAGTCCAATACCAATCTTTTTCATCGAAATTAATTTTATATCCATTCTATACCTCGCAAAATCTGCACCAAGTTCATTAATACAACGTAAAATTTGAAAAATCCTTTGTTGAGATGCTGAAATATTAGATAGAAGTGAATAAAACTAGGGTGAGCGTTCTGTTAGCTCATTTTTTTGAGTTGGCGAATCAAGTCTTCTAATCCGTTTAGTCTGATTTCATACATTGTGTGTAGAAGCATACCTAGTTTTCCTTCAGGAAAACCTTTTGATTTGTACCATACCAGATAGTGTTCAGGTATATCACAGATTAGTGTTCCTTTGTATTTGCCATATGGCATACGAAAGGTGACAAGACTGGTTAAAATTTGCTTATCCATTTCGGGTAAATTTACGTTTGCGAATTTAGGCCTGGTTTTTGCAAAACACTGTGAAGACTAATTAGTATTTATAACTAATGAAGAAACTTACGACAATAATATTCATTCTGTTTACAACTTTTGGAGTCTACGCTCAAAGTGATGTAGCATTTCCTCTTGGGGAGAAAATTACTTTTAAAGTACAATATGGGTGGTTCACTCTTGGAGAAGCTTCGATGAGCTTAGGTGATGAGTTGGTCTATAAGAATGGGAAGGCACATTATTCCAGTAAAATAGAGGCTGGCACTGTAGGGATGTTTAGTTGGCTTGCGGGAATTGAAAATAACTATCAAGGAATAGTAGCAGTAGATAATTATAAAGTTATTGAATCTGAAAAGCATCTCAATGAACGTGATGGGAAATATGATCAATGGAATGTGTTTGATTATAAGGCTATGAAGACTTACGTGAAGGAAATAAATCCTGATAAGAAAGATATAGTTAAAACATATGAAGTTGACTTAACAACTAATACCTATGATATTCACGGTACTTATATGTATCTCAGAAGTCAGTTGGGGCAAAAGTTTAAAAAGGGCGATTCTCTAATGTTTAAAACATACTGGCATACCAAGTTGTATAATTTTGGAATGGAGTATGGTGGTGAGGAGAAGATTAAGTTTAATGGGGATAAGGTTAAAGTCAAGAAATATTATGGGCTATTTCCTATTTCTAAGACATTCCCAGAAGAAAGAGCAGTCACTGTTTATATTCTTGAGAAGGATGGCTTGGGTATTCCTCTTCTAATTGAAGCACAAATGCGCATCGGAAAGGTCCGATGCGAATTGAAAAATTACGAAATTAAGGGGCAAACCTTAATGGTGTCAGAATGAACAGATTGTTCCCTTATTGATTTTCTGGTAAGCTCCATAGAGTTTTACTTTTTTACCTAAATAGTCAGAGCAAAAGGAACCACCTCTTGAACTAAGTTGCTTACTCTTGAGGTGTTGTTTTTCTAACTTTTTACCCCAATAGGCCACAAGCATCGCGTGAGATGAACCGGTAGCCGGATCTTCTAATTGCTGAACGTGCGGTACAATTGTTCGACTTACAAAATCCAATTCTGGTTGGGTTGAAGCAGCAGTAACTACGTATCCGAATGTTTCCATAGTTCTCAGTAATTCAAAGTTTGGGCGCATGGATGCAACACTGCTTTCTGAATCAGTCAATACAATATTTTTATTATTCGTCTTGTAAAAGCCTAATACAGGAATGCCTAATGCTTCTTTGAGTGCTTCTGGAATTTCTAATTCTTCTGTAACATCAAATGCATCAAGCTCGATGTAGCATTTGTAGTCGTTGTATTTGCCTCCTTTTATTTTTGCTTTAGAAGCTTGGAGGGTTATTTCTTCGCTAGGATCAAAGTTATCATGAATAAAAGCGATAGCTGCCAACGAGCCATGTCCACATAACTGAATTTCGGCATCAGGAGCAAACCAACGTACTTTCCAGGTGTTAGCCTCTTTCCAAAGAAACGTGGTTGCAGGCTGCCAGAAGTCTGCTGCTATGCGCTTCATTCTAGATGCTTCCATTGGAGAGTGCAACCAAACTACACTGCTCGTATTGCCAAAGCATTGTTCTTTTAAGTTGGTGAATACTCTATACGTTTCAAAATCAAATTCCCGCATTCTACTTTAATTTACCTCTCTGGTTATATTCTTTGATTCTTACATTTAGTTGTTTGAAATCAAGCTTACCGCTTGTTTCTAAGAGATGGTCGATGATGGCTAAAGCTTTGTTTATTCGGCTGTCGGTGTTCTTCACTTTACTTACTATGTAGATAAGGTTTCTTTGTTTTCCTGGAGTAAGTAGGTGGAAGTATTCGCTAGCAAGTTTGTCTTGATTCAAAACAGTCTCAAATTCCACGGGCATTTCCATGCCATATTTGGACTCGTCTCTAGCAAGATCTAGAGTGACAGAATCGCCAATTTCTAGTTGAAGTTTTTTTTGTAATTCCTGATTGACCAGTATGTACCAGTATTCTTTAAAAGGCATCAAGCCGCTGGAGATTTTTACACGGTCGTTGATTGTGCAGATTACTCTGCGTTGGTCTCCTTCTATGAACTGATTTGCTATATCAATAGGAATAGGGAAGTGTAGCTGGTACACGCTAGAATTCGTGTCTGTGAATTTATCAAGTGTGGTTTTTACCCGCATATATTCCGTAAATGGATCTCAAAGCTAATAAAACAATCCATCTACACACCGAATTGTTTTGAGCCCGAATAATCTATGGATTTACGTTTATTGAACCGTATTTAATGCGGCTTGGTTTAATTGAAGTGTTTTGAAATTTGCTTGTGTATTGTTGGTTGAAATTGAGGATATTGTAAAATTATAACGATTGCAATTAATTTAAATTTTCGCAAGTTAGGCAGGAGTTGAGGTATCTTTCGTAAATAGAATAGGCTGGTCCAGGCATTCCAAATAGAGTAATGATTTTATCTAACCTTATTCTGTCCGTTCCTAGTTGTAAATATTTTTCATAACCACTTATAAAGAGTTCTTCCGCTTTACCTTCTTTTTGATTGATTTGATTTATTTCGTTATAAAAATGGATTTTTCCAATTTTACCCTCATGACACTTTTTTACCACTTCAGCTTCAAAATCTGGATCTACAGGTAAATATTTATCTTTATATTCCATAAATTTTATCAAATTTGAATTTGCCATGATGATAGAACCAATTTTGGTTAAAAAAGATTTGAAACCAGTTATTAACTCAATATAAATTATGGTATCTGAAGTACAGAAAAAGAAACTAGTTCATTTTTTCGAATTACTGGATTCTCATAAAAACGGCTTTTTGCAATCTGACGATTTTTCTGAGATTGCAGAGAGAATTCGTTTAGGCTTAGGATATGAAGCAGGAGGAGAAAAGCATGTATTTCTTGCAAAGAAGTCAGCTAAATTTTTTCATACGTTGCTCAACGCAATCTCGCACGAAAATAAGCAAGTAATTTCGATGCAGGAGTGGATTGACTTTATAGATACTAAGATAATCCATAACGATGATGAAGAGTATAAAGAAGAGTTTGAAGAGTTCATCATAGGGTTCTTGTTTGACTTGTTTGATGATAACCACGATGGCTATATTTCTACAGATGAATATGTAGACATGTTTGTGGTTTATGGAATAGATATCAAATACTCTGCAAAGGCTTTCTTAAAGCTAGACCTTAATAAAGACGATAAGTTGTCTAGAAATGAACTGTTGCATTCTTTTGAAATGTTCTTATTCTCAGATGATCCAGACCAGCCAGGAAACTGGATATTTGGAAACTGGGAAGATTAAAAGAGTTAAGATTCAAAAGCTTTTCTAAGACGGGGGAATAACTGGAAAATTCTATCTAAAACATAGCTGTTTCTAGCCCCCATTTCAAAGGAGTCCCCATCTTCATCTTTCCATTTGATCATGACCTGTACCTTATGTATTTCAATAGGACGGGTTACTTTTTTTACAATCACATAATCTTGAATGATGCCTTCTTCGTTTTCTTCTGCTTTTTGTGGTAGGCCATGATCGAGCTGTAAGAACTTTGATTTATCCTTGACAAATACCCTTAGGTAGTGATAGGTAGTTTGTCCAAAATACCCTTTTTTGACTCTTACTTTATAGTACCCAGGCTCAATTCTCATTAAACTAAAATAATTAGTAATTACTAATAATAATAGCAAATCTAAAAATCGTGAGAGGAGATTTCCTAATCTTTTCGTTATATTTCGATAAGTAATTTTATGAAGAGCTATGTGCTATGATGTAAGTTATCTGACCAAAAAAACGAAGAAGTACGCCGAGCATATTGGTGAAACTACCTCAGAGATTGATAAACTCGAAAAGCAGCTTGATGTATTCGTGAAGTCGGAGGGGCCAGTCTATCATACAATCGCATTTGATCACCGTAGATTGCCCGTGGTTACGGCAAATGATCCAAAATCATTTCAGTTCTATCAGTGGGGCCTGATGCCACATTTTGTAAAGGATTTGGAGCAATATGCTCAGCGGTATACTGCCAGATATTTGAATTCCAGAATTGAGACTGTTTTTGATAAATCTATGTTTAATCAAAAACTGAGTAGAGATCTTGAAAATCCGTTTTATAAGTCTGCATTGGAGAGAAGGTGTGTCGTGATGTTAGATGGATATTTCGACTGGCATTGGCAAGGAAAGAACTCCTATAACTTTTTCATTCGTAATAAAGATGAACAACCTATGGCTGTAGCGGCGATTTGGAGATCCTGGAAGAGTGAATCAGGTACAGAACAACGAGATACAGTTAGTTTAATTACGACTGATGCTAATCCTTTGTGCAAGAAAGTACATAATAAACCTAAAGGAAGTGAGGGGCCAAGGCAGTTAGCTATTCTAGATGATTCGATGAAACAGGCGTGGCTGGATGTTGATATGAGTCCAGATCAATTGTTGAAGGAGATCAAAGTTTATCCAGAGGGGAGATTAGAAACATTTCCAGTCAAGAAACTTTTTGAGCAACATGGACGATCTAGAATTGCCTTAAATGACGAAGAGTGTGTGAAAGAGGTGAAGTACTCTACTTTGAAGTTTGATCAATCTAATGGAGAACAGTTTAGTTTGTTTTAGAAAATTAAAGCTGGCTGATACCATCCTAGTCTAAAATGATCATTAAGGAGATTCCGAGCATCATTAAACAATCCATCCATATTAAAGCTTTTTTAATATGTCCTCGTTGTTGTTCAGTGAGCCCCAGAATATCTTCTGATCGGCTTTCTAAATTCTCCATACCAAATTAATTTTTAACAAGACTAAGGTCACTAATTAGACCATGGTATGTAAGAGAGAAATGCCTAGATCAGTAATTAGGAGAAATGCTTAACAGTGTAGGTTTTTAACTATGCTGTTGTACAAATGACTGACATTGAGCTTTAGGTCCAGCATAAAGAATGCCCTGACCTTTTTTAATCACTACATAACTGCCCATGTCATCACTAAACTTGACAATAAACTGCGATTTTGATCCGAATAACTGAAGTAATTTGTTCATGGTTTCCTGTCTTTTTAAGCTGATAGTAATAAAGATAGAAAATATTGTACTAAACTTAGCTATTTGCAGATGAAATATTTAATACTTCCGTTGAATTAGGTGATTTACCCGATGAATGCGTCTAGGTATTTTTCGTGTTTCGGAAGATTTTTTTGTCAGCGTAAAATGTTCCAAACGGTATTAGTGAAGCTATCAAGGCAATACAAGCATTCTTAAATTTCCATTCGTAGAAGACGATGCATTGAATACACATAATCGTGTAAGCTATAAATAGTATGCCATGCGCCATACCAACATACATATTTGGTTCTTTGATGTTCATTCCATATTTCAAAGGCATTGTAATAGCGAATAACAAATAGCTAATACCTTCTAAATAAGCAACAATTCTAAAGCGGTCAATGGGAGATGAAATACTCATGAGCAGTTTTTTGTGCGCAAATATAAAAGGCAAACATGTTTATGTACTGTTTAAATACGTGTAACTATTTGGTTACTCAATTGGGATTTCTTATCTTGTAACTAAATGGTTACACATTATGTCTAGAGATGTATTTGTCGGGGTGTCAGACCCAACACGTAGGTCGATTGTTCACATGCTTACTGTCAAGAGCATGCGTCTAAATGATCTTGCTGAAAACTTTGAAATCAGCAGACCAGCGATCTCCAAACATGTGAAAGTCCTTGAAGAATGTGGGGTTATCGCTATTGAGTCAAGAGGGAGAGAACGTATTTGTCAGATAAAACCACAAGCTTTGAAAGAGTTGGCTGACTGGATCAATCAATACAAAGCCTTTTGGAATCAAAGTCTGGATCAGTTGGAGTTCCTTTTAAGTGAAGAATCTAAAAATCAAACTAATGAATAATTACGGTGAATTAATTGATCAAAATACGCTCCAATTTAAGCGGTTATTGTCTGGTAAAATTGAAAGAGTTTGGCAATACCTAACTGACTCGGAACTACGAGGTAAGTGGTTTGCTTCAGGTGCCATTGACCTAAATCCTCAAGGGGCAATGGAGTTAAACTTTCATCATCAGTCGTTATCTAAAGAAAATGATCCTATTCCTGAGAAATATCAGAACATGAAAGATGGCAGTAAGTCTTCGGCTGTTGTTCTTAAAGCTGTGCCACCTTCACTATTGGTCATTGATTGGGAAGGGAAGGTAACCTTTGATCTCGAGCAAATAGCTGAAAATCAGGTGTTATTAACGTTGACTCATGAACGTTTGCAAGACTCTAGAGATTACAAAATTGGTGTCTTTGCTGGGTGGCATACTCATTTGGATATATTGGTTGATGTTGTTGCCGGGGCAGAGCCAAAAGGGTTTTGGAGAGTGCATATGCCTTTGGAAGAGGAATATGCGACAAAACTTTGAGGTTCGAAATTCTTGGTTATTTGTCTTCTTTTAATTGACTATCTCCTGGTGAAATGCGATAGTTGTCTGCTATACTGTCTGGAGTACTCACTTCCATCATTGCACTATTGTCTTCCAGGGCCTCTAGCTGGTGAGGTTGGAGAGGAGGGTTTCTCCAGGTCATTCCTTTTGAAAGTTCTTGACTTCTTTCTTCGCTGGTTTCTGAGTCTATCCAGCGCAGAAGGAATCTGCCGTCGGTGACATACCAACTTTCATCTTTTTCTTTATGGAAATGCATACTGCATTTATTGCCAGCTTTTTCAAAAACCATTAGCTTACCACAATAGAGATTGTTTGTGGCCCAAATGAGTTCGTATCCCCATCCTTTTTCTACTCTACCGGATAATCTTTTCTCTGTGCTCATTTAGAGTGTGTTTTTTGAAAACTTCTTATTGGATTGGCGAGGATAAATAATGTTGGTGTAAAAGTATGAATGGAATATAAGAATCTTTCTCAGAAGATTCAGTTCAGTAAGTGGCTTGAGAAGTAAGGGTGAAAGATGTCTAATTATGTTTTGGCTTTTTAGAGCTCCAAAATCTTCATAAATTCAATAAATCGACTATCTTTAAATCTGTTGCCGAAGTAAATCACCCACAACATTTAGGTTTCACAGGTTGCATATCGCCATTTAATTAAATGGTGTTTTTGTTATTGAATAATTCATAATGAAGAATAATGCATATACCTCTAAAGACGTGGATAATTATACATGTATGCTACAGAGAGATTTTTCAGGCTCCTGTTTTAATAAAAGATTTAAAAAGGTGGGTAAAATCTGAAAACCTATCTGAAATAGATTTGTCTATCTATTCTTTGATCGAGGAAGGAACACTTTATTCTGAAAATGGCTATTTGGTTAGGAGCGGAAATGAGCAGTTCATTAAAAACCAACCCGGCAAATCAGAAACAACCAGGAAATTGTTGGATTCGTTGAAAGGAGTAACTCGATTCTTAGCTAGTATTCCATTCATTAAGTTTGTAGGAATATCAGGCTCAATTGCTGCAGAAAATCCTACTGCTGATAAAGTAGGATTTAATAAAGGGAATATTGATATTGACTTTTACGTCATTACCGCCAGGAATACTCTTTGGATATTTTTAATTTTTGAAAGGATTTTTAATAATCTCTATCATTTAATATTCAGGAAGCATACTTATTGTTTCAATTATTGTACAGAAGAGGATTTTTTAGGGATAACGAATCAAAGTTTCTATACAAGCACTGAATTGAACAACTTATTGAAAATCTGTGGGCCTATGGGTAAAAATGAAGTCCTGATGCAAAATTTGTGGGTAAGCGCTTATTATGACTTAGAAATCAATGTCAGAAGTCGAGTTATTAGAAATGATCGAAAAATATTCAACCTGATTTTAAAATTGCCTAATAAAGCGCTTTATTATACCTATTTTTTACTTAGGTCGCTCAAAAAGTTTGAATTAAGGATTCTGACACTACCTAGATCCGAATTTGATAATTCATATAAATACAACCTTCGAAGAATGTCTAATCCTAATGGTGGGTATGAAATTCAAGTTTCTAGACGTTTCACTGAGTTGCTGAATGAATATTATTCAGATTATTATGACGAAGAACTCATTGCATTTCTCTTTCCCAATTCTTCTCTAGCCAAGAGCTTAGATCCAGAGAATGACAGGATGGTTTACCAAGGCTACATATCTAAATATGCAGATTGAATGAAAAAGGTTTTATTTAGTCACTCATATTTTTATCGGTTTGATGAAAAACAATGGAAAATGGCAGAGCCATATCCTCCATTGATGACGATTACATCCGCCGCATTATTGCGAAATCATGGGTATGACGTTCAATTATTTGATGTAGGACTAAGGCGGTCTGAAGAGGAAATAGAGGCTGTTTTAAATAGCTACAAACCTGATTACTTTGTGATCTTTGATGATGGGTTTAATTACCTGACTAAAATGTGTCTTACTACTATGCGTGAGGCTGCATTTAGAATGCAGAAACTCGCAAGCGATATGGGAATAAAGGTTATCACTTGTAGTTCTGATTCAACAGATCATTTGGAGAAATATCTAGCCAATGGAGCAGATTATGTGCTTAAAGGTGAAGGTGAACTTACTTTATTGGAGTTGTTAGATACTATAGGTTCTCATCGAGATGTTTCTGGAGTTAAGGGTGTTGCCTATCTAGATAATGGTGAAGTGAAATTAACACCACCTCGCGCTGCAAACAGTCGTCTTGATGACCTTCCGATGGCTGCCTGGGATTTGATTAATATTGAGCCCTACAAGAGGGTTTGGTTAGATAAAAAGGATATCTATTATTTAAATATAGCTACTACTAGAGGATGTCCTTATAAGTGCAACTGGTGTGCTAAGCCAATATATGGGCAACGTTACAACGTTCGTTCGGTTACTAAAGTAGTTGATGAAATCGAGTTTCATGTTAAAAATCATCAAGTTGATCATTTTTGGATGTGTGATGATATTTTTGGGTTAAAGCCGGGGTGGGTACAGGCCTTTCGAGATGAATTGAAATCAAGAAACCTTCAAATTAGATATAAGATACAATCAAGAGCTGATTTATTACTTCAAGAGGATAATATTCAAGCATTGGTAGATTCGGGATTGGACGAGGTGTGGATTGGCGCAGAATCTGGGTCTCAAGATATTCTTGATGCTATGGACAAGGGAACAACCATTGAGCAGATTAAGGAAGCCACAAGGTTACTTAAGTCAAAAGCAGTTAAAGTAGCTTATTTTATACAGTTTGGTTATTTAGGAGAGACAAAATCAGATATTCAAAAGACTATTGATCTGGTTTTGGAGATGATGCCAGAGAACTTAGGAGTTTCAGTGTCTTATCCTCTTCCTGGGACCAAGTTTTATGATGTAGTCAAAGAAGATTTAAAGAAGAAGTCTAATTGGGTTGATTCTGATGATTTGGATATGATGTTTCAAAACACCTATCAAAAGGGTTTCTACAAAGTGCTTCATCGCTATTTACATAACAGGTATACCATTAAGAAGAATTTAATACTATTAAAGAAAGTTTTATCGTCTCCTTTAAACTTAAGGTTTTGGCACTTGAGAAAATTGGCTTCTCTTGGATTTAATTTTTCCAAAGCGGGTATTAATTACTTGAAATTATCTAGACTCAGTTGATGGCTATGGCAGATTTTGATGTGGCAGCTATTGGCTATGATGAGGAATTTACCAAAACCAGCATTGGTATTGCTCAAAGACAGCAAGTCTGGACTTATGTGTACGAGCTAATAGCACAAAGAGCAGATGATATGCCCTTGAGGGTTTTGGAATTGAATTGTGGGACAGGGGAAGATGCTCGCTTTTTTGCTTCAAAAGGGTGTCAAGTTGTGGCTACTGATGTTTCAGAAAAGATGCTAGAAGTAGCGCAGTTCAAGAATAGTCAAACAGCTATCTCGTTCGAGGTTCTAGACTTAAATGAGATTCAAAACCTTCAGAGCGAGCCTTTTGATCTGATATTTTCCAATTTTGGAGGTCTGAACTGTATTGCACCAGAAGCAATGGAGAAACTTGGAGTTGAGTTACCCAGGTTATTTAACCCTAAAGGCCATTTTATTGCAGTAGTAATGCCTTCTTTCTGCTTATGGGAGTCAGTATACTATTTGGCTAAGCTGAGTTTGTTCACTGCCTTTAGACGCAGGAAAAAATATGTGATTGCAAATGTCTCTGGACAGCAAGTAAAGACCTATTACTATTCTCCACATGTGTTTGACAGGTTAATTAATCAGGGAGGTAGATTTTTTCGGGAGAAATTGAAGCCGATAGGGTTGTCTGTACCACCTTCATATTTAGAAAATTACTTTCAAAAATATCCTAAAATACTCCAAAACCTTTCTGACGTTGATAATAGAATGGCTAAATATGGTTGGCAAGCATTTGTTTCTGATCATTACCTCATTCAATATGTGCTAAAATGAAAGTATTTCTTACACATGGCTACTTCCTACACGAGGATGAGAAGGAACAACAAATCATGCGACCTTACCCTCCATTAGGTTTGTTGTATATATCAGCATACCTCAAGCAAGCAGGGGTGGATACATTCATTTTCGATAGTACGTTCTCAAATCGTTCCAATTTAAAGAAAGAGCTTAATAATTTTCAACCAGATATTCTGGCATTATACACCAACTTGATGACCAAGGTTACTATTCTTGAATTGATTAAGGAGGTTAAAATTACTTGTCCGGACATTAAAATAATTCTAGGTGGTCCCGATGTTACCTATAATGTGGAAGATTATCTGAAGCACGGAGCGGATGTTTTAGTTATAGGTGAGGGTGAGCAAACCATGTTGGAGCTCACAGATGCAGTTGATAAAGGGCTAGATCTTAATGAAGTTGATGGATTAGCTTTCTTACAGGGTGGGAATGTTATAAAAACAAAGGCAAGACAAAAGCTCAAAGAGCTAAATGAGTTGCCAATACCAGATCGCCATTCCATCGATATTGCAAAGTATCTCGATGTATGGAAAAAACACCATGGGCAAAGCGCCTTAAATGTAAGTACTCAAAGGGGCTGTCCTTACACTTGTAAGTGGTGTAGTACTGCAGTCTATGGACAGAGTTATCGTAGAAGGTCACCACGAAAGGTGGTTGATGAGATTGTAATTCTTCAGAATACTTATAACCCAGATACGATTTGGTTTGTCGATGATGTGTTTACGGTAAGCCATAAATGGCTTGTAGAGTTTGTAGAGGAATTGGAGCGACGAGAAATTAAACTAAAGTTTGAATGTATCAGTCGTGCAGATAGAATGAATGAGGAAGTTATTTCATTGTTAAAGCGTGCAGGCTGTTTCAGGGTATGGATTGGTGCTGAAAGTGGGTCTCAAAGAATAATTGATGCAATGGATCGAAGAGTGTCTGTGAATCAGGTACGTCAAATGATCCAGGAAACTAGAAAGGCTGGAATAGAAGCGGGGACCTTTATCATGTTGGGTTATCCTGGAGAAACAGAAGAGGATATTAAAGAAACTTTGCGCCATTTAAAGGAATCAAACCCGGATCATTTTACCATTACTAAGGCCTATCCTATAAAAGGAACTGCACTATATGAAGAGATTTCATCCATACAGTCTGCAGAGCCAAATTGGGCGACATCAACAGATAGAGATAGAGATTTTAAAAGAACCTATTCTTCTAAATACTATGACTATGCATTAAAGTGGGTGGTGAGTGAAGTGAATTATGAAAAACAAAATGGTTTTTTCAATAAGCGAAAATTTAAGCTTAAAGTAAATTCATTCATAGGTCAATTAGGTATGAAGGTATATAAAGACTGAGTCAAATTTTTGTTCAATTGGGTTGAAATGTTGATTTTTTTTAGTGTAAACGCACCTCTTCTTGATCTTCTGTCAGTTAGATAATATATGTCTTCATTATTGATGATCATTGGTTTTTTCTTTAAGGAAGGATCAAAGGTTATTTGATTATTGTCCAGATAAATTTGGTTGTTCCGAATCGAACATCGTGAAGTGTCATTTGCAAATACTTTGATGTTTGTTTCAATTTGTAAGCTTCCACCAGCAGTAATCACGTTATAGAATAATTGATCGTTTCTAACTCCAAAATCATGTACAATGAAATGCTCCCTTTTGGATAATACATATTCTGAGTGGTCAATTAATTCATTGTCCAAGTTTTTGTAGTTGATGAGTAGTATAAAAGCTATGCCAGTTAACATATACCTATAGTCCAGCTTAGGAAGTATCAGTGCAAGAAACATTATAGAGCCTGCAACAGTAAACCATAACCTTACATATTGAAAAATAATTGGCATGTTTACAAAAAGAGGGTAAGGAACATTTGCTATGGAAAATACTAGTATAGCAAAAATTATAGTCTTCTTTATGCTCGGACTTTCTGTTTGATATACGATTAATGGGATACACCACATAATTTGCGCATAACTAGCTGTCCTAGATTGCCATAAAAAACCCGTAACAATCCAAATAGCTAATAATTTGAAAAGATGGGTGCGGTTAATAACACTTGCATATACAGCAACTCCGATAATCACACCTTTAATTAAGAGTTTTAAAGTTCTGTAGAGTATGGGTGATTCAAATAATACATTCGGATTATAATATGGGTCATATATGAATAGCGATTTACACAATACATCAAAAGACTGAGCTCGAAAATCGAAATCGATAGAACTTTCATTTGCAGAGGCATTTGGAAGTACATCAGTCAGCCAGCTTTCCCAAAACCCAAATCCACCAAGCATTATTGAAATTGTGAGGAGTAGGAATGCAGATATTGATGTCCATACCAATGAGCTCCACTTCTTGTTTGCAATTAAAGCAGGAACATAAAGGATTGGGAATACCTTAATAAACCCAGCTAATACAAATAGTCCTGGGCCAATTCGAGGGTTTTTCTTATCTATTAAAAGAAATCCTAAAGCAATCAGTGAGAATACTAATAAATAGGATTGTCCAAATAATAAATTATTTTTAATGGGTATTATGAAAATCAAAGGGATAATTCCAATTAACCAGCCATTTACGGAAAGCTGTTTAAACATTAAATAACTAGCTAACAATAGAATAGCTATACTCAGTAGATTGAATATTGCTTTCGATAAATAGGCATTTTCAATTAGTGCAAAAGGGTAGAAGAATGTGGATGTGAACGGACTGTTTAGGTAAAAATCAATAAAGACTTCCGGGTATCCTTTATTCCATGCATATGTATTGAAATCATAGATGTCAAAGACGACTTTCTCGGGTTGAATGCCATCAATCAGAAGTGTTGAAGGAAAATAGCTATTCGAATAATCATGTAGTGGAAAATTTAAGGACTTCAAGTAAAATAGGCCACAAATTAATATCAGTGGGATGAAGACTAATTTTCTTTTAAATCGATTGAGTGAGTCTAGATAATTACTTTTGTTCATATCGCCTATGCTTTATCAGCCTTGTTTTGTGTAAAAGATGCTGAGCAGAGACCAAAAGAACACCAAGGCCGTATTTAATACTGCGAAGAGCGCTTATTGATGAGGCATCCTTAAAATATCTTGTAGGGCAAGTGACTTCAGATATTTTATAACCAGCCATGATAATTTGAGATAGCATTTGGTTGTCAAAAATGAAATCATCTGAGTTTTCATCAAGATTAACCTGTTTCAAAACAGATACCTCAAATGCTCTATATCCAGTGTGGTATTCGGATAGTTTAGCACCAGTAGCAAGGTTTTGAATGAATGTCAATGCACGATTTGATATGTATTTATAAACAGGCATACCTCCTTTTAATGCTCCATTTCCTAAAATTCGAGAGCCCAACACTACTTGGTAAAGATTGCTGTTGATAATCTGAATCATCGCAGGAAGTAATTTAGGAGTATATTGATAATCCGGGTGGAGCATGATGATGATATCAGCACCTAATTCAATAGCCTTCTTATAACATGACTTTTGGTTGCCTCCATAGCCTTTGTTATTTAAGTGTTGGATGATGTGTGAAATTTTGAGCATATTAGCTATTTCCACCGTATCATCAGTACTGCCATCATCTACTAAAATTATTTCAGAAACCCAGTCTATTGGAATTTCTTCTACTGTCTTGCGAAGTGTACTTGAGGCATTGTAAGCGGGGAGTACTACGATTACCTTTTTCTGACTCTGATTCAAAAAATATATAGTTAGATTCGGTAACTAAGATAATTAGGTTAATCCATTATATTTCAATTTTGAATAAAACGGCCAAATGACCGCACGCTATTGCCTGAATGAAAAATCTAGGTAAGAAATTAAGACTAAGAATTAGTACGGCTGCACTTTACGGTGGAAGTCAAACTGTAAGTACAGTTGTTTCACTGTATACGACATACTTGGTTTTTCAAATCAAACCATCTTTATGGGGAGAGTATGTTGAAGTTTTGATCGTTGTGCAGTTGCTTAATTTGGTAACAGGCTGGGGAAATAGGGATTACTTGCTTAGAAGCTTTAGTGAAAGTCCAAAAGAAATGGTAAAGTGCTGGAATGTCAATATTTCTAATAGGTTACTGATTTTAATTTCCTCGATTTTTTTATTAGTGGTTTGGCCATTCAGTTTGTCATTGAAACTTTTGGTTGCCTTTTGGGTTATAGCTCACTTCATATCAAATTCGTTTCAGGTTTTGATTCTCTATGAAAAGAATTTTAAGTATGCATTTTTTGTAGAATGCATAGCTAGCAGTGTTTTACCAATATTAGTTCTAATAAGAGGATTAGACATAAATCTTCAAACCCTGTTGGTCGGAACAATGCTCGCCGAATTCATTAAAGCTTCGGCCTATGTGGTTCGTTATAACAAGACCTTACAATTTAGTTACTGGAAGTATGATAGAAGCGAATTGATTAGGTCTTCATCGTTTGTAATCCCGTCAATTATTGGAATAATTCAAAAAAAAATCGATACCTATTTGGTAGCCATTTTTTTGAGTGACCAAACGCTAGCTGTTTATCACTTGTTTCTTAGAGTTCTGGATTTTGGGACCAATATGATCAGTTTTACTATGAATCCTTACTTAAAGAATTTTTATAGATTGAAAATAGAATCTATTAATGTTTTGCAGAGGAATTTTGTACTTGCAACAATCATTTTTGGGTTCGTCTATCTATCAATAGTTCGCCTAATTATTGAGTTTTATTATCAGTTTACCCTCCCTGGTCTTTACTACCTTTTAGGTGTTATTATAATTATTTCTTTTAGTGCTTATATGATATCTATAAGTAAGCTATATCGATTTCATAAACAAAAAGCCGTTGCAATTATTCCACTGATTATCCTGTTAGTACAAGTTCCTTTAGGTTATTTATTCGTCTTGGAGTACGATTTGTCAGGAGCCATTTGGACAAATGTGCTCGGCCAGATACTAGCAGTGATGTGCTTTCTTTCTTTAGATTACAAAACACAGCATTCAAATGACTGATAAGGATCATCAACCTTTGATATCTGTAATAATTCCTACCTACAACCGTGAGCGATATATACTCGAAGCTGTCAATAGTGTGTTGTCCCAGACTTATGGCAACATTGAGTTAATTGTCGTTGATGATGGATCTACTGATCAGACTAAAGAATTGATTGGAAGTGTAAGAGATCCTAGGCTTGACTATTATAGAATTGATCACATTGGCCATATTTCATCAGTTAGGAATATCGGCTTGGAAAGATGTGGAGGTGAATATATTGCTTTTTTGGATTCTGATGATGTATGGAAGCGTGACAAGTTGGCGAAACAACTAAATTACCTAAACCAAACCGAGGCAAATGCTGTCATCAGTAGTTATGATATTCTTGATTCAGACGAAACGATAGAGACGAAACTGATTAATCCAGAATCAAATCAAAATGGGTCTCAATACATCCTTCAAAATTTATTGATGAATACTATCTCCATTTACATTTCCACCGCATTGATCCATTGCTCCGTTTTAAAGGACGTAAAAGGATTTAGTACTACTACAAGCATCTCAGAAGTTGATTTTATTGGCCGAATACTGGTTCATCATAAAACGGTTGTATATCTAGATTCTTTGGTTACGATAAGGAAGCATCAGGCAAATATTAGTAGTCAAACCACAATTCTGAATCTATTCAAGGAGAAATTTAAAATGATTGATGATCTTCATGATAACGGCCACATTGATAGATCTACATATAATCAGTCTATCATAAATCACATTTACAGTTGTTTGATGCAAGGTAAGCATGAGTTAAAAATGGCTGAAAAATTCAGCCTCTTTGTTGACTGTCATAAAATTAGACCAATGTCTTTGAAGCATTTTTTTATGCTAACAAGGAGTTTGATTTGATTAGATGATTAGAATAGCACATCAAGAATTCTTATATTGTTGTGAGCGAATATTTTAGAAAGAATGTTGAAAAAAGTAGTTCATCTCTGGCGAAAGCATTCTAAGAGAAAACATCAGAAGAGATTCTATTCTCAGTTCATTAATAATGGCGATTTGTGTTTTGATATTGGGGCGAATGTAGGTGCCAAAAGTGATGTTTTTCTGAGTCTTGGAGCCAAGGTTATTGCTGCAGAGCCGCAGCGCTCATGTGTGGCTTACCTGAACAAGAAGTTTGCTTCAAATTCTAATATTCAGATTCTTCCTGTTGCAATAGGTAGTAAAGAGACAATGGCTGATATTCACATTGCAAATGTTTCGCAAATCTCGACTTTTTCTGAAGACTTTATCAAAGCATATTCTGAGGGTTCTCCATTTACCTGGGAGAGTACAGAGGAAGTTCAGATGACAAGGCTTGATTCACTTATTGAACAGTATGGTATGCCGAAATTTTGTAAAATCGATGTGGAAGGCTTTGAACTGGAGGTGTTCAAAGGTCTTTCTTATAAAATCCCGATTGTTTCATTTGAATACAATTATAAGCTCAAATCAGTCGTGCTAGAGTCTATTGATAGGATTGAGGAGTCCATGGAAGGCATTTACAATTTGGTTCTGTATGAAAATGATTATTTTGAACTATTTAATTGGGCTGAAGCTGGTAAGATGAAACATTTTATTCGAGATTTAGACGTCAAGTCATTGACTGGAGATGTGTATGTGAAACCGAGAAGTAATGGGTGATAAGGTTCTTCTTTTTAATCCCTTTGCAGCCAAAAATGGCTATAGGATACCTAACTCCATTCTACAAGTGGCAGCATCAATCGATGGACTATTTGAGTTTGTTATTGTGGATGGAAATCGAGAAAACGATCCATGGAATGTTATTGACGGCTATTTGTCAGGAGGAGAGTTTAGGTTTTTTGGATGTACCGTAATGCCAGGGCCTCAACTCAAGCAGGCGATTCCATATAGTAAAAAAATTCGTACGGAATATCCAGATATTGTTATCATCTGGGGTGGATACTTTGCTTCGAATCAATATAAAACTGCCTTAGACTCTGGATTTGTCGATTTTATCATCAATGGACAAGGAGATCACGCGTTCCCGGCTTTGCTTAAGAACTTATCTAACGATGAGAGGGATTTGAAGTCTATCCATAACCTGATGTATAAGGAAGGTTCCGAAATTGTCATTACACATAAGGAATTCATTTCAGATCAGGACAACTTGCCGAGACTTCCGTATGAAAAACTAGATTCATTTTATCCCTTATCGGGATATCTCAAAAAGACCTTTTTGGGTAAACGTACAGCTGCTTATCATGCAAGTTTTGGTTGTCCTTTCACCTGTTCGTTTTGCGCTGTTGTACCTATTTACAATGCAAGGTGGAGAGGTAAGTCTGCTCAGACTGTATATGAAGATGTACTGTACTTAATCAAGGAGCATGGTGCTGATGCTGTGGAATTTCATGACAATAATTTCTTTGTCAATGAAAAGATGGTGGTAGAGTTTTCTAAGTTGATCAAACCACACAATATAGAATGGTGGGGTGAAGGACGGATTGATACTATCAATAAATATTCAGATGACTCGCTGCAACTAATGCGGGAGTCTGGTTGCAAAATGATCTTCTTTGGAGCAGAGACAGGTAATGATGAAATCCTGAAAAAAATGGACAAAGGTGGTACTCAAACCTCACAGCAAATCAAAGATTTTGCAGCCCGAATGAAGAGGTTTGACATCATTCCAGAGTATAGTTTTGTGCTTGGTATTCCGCTGGATACGGAGCAAGAAGTCAATGCCCAAATTGATTCGGACATAGCATTTATTAAAGAAATTAAGGAAATAAATCCGAATACAGAGGTAATCATTTATCTCTACAGTCCTGTGCCAACAGAGGGCTCTGAACTCTATGAAAAGGTTAAAGAAGCTGGATTTGCATTTCCTGAAAAGCTGGAAGATTGGCTCAATCCTGATTGGGAGAATTTTGACTTGAGGCGCAACCCACTAACTCCTTGGCTAAAACCATATATGGTGGATAAAATCCAGGGATTCGAAACGGTTCTTAATGCTCGATTTCCAACGGTATCAGACCTTAGAATAACGAATGATCAAAGAAAGATTATGAAACAACTTTCTTCCTTCCGATACAAAAACAACCTTTATAGGAGACCATATGAACTCAAAGTTCTGCAGAAAGTGTGGTTGAAATATAGGAGGCCAGAAATTGAAGGTTTTGAAATGGAAGTGTCGTGATTAAAAGAGTGATGAAGCTGCTTCAGCCTGTGTTGAGTCGCATCTATCAGGTTTACTCAAGAATGAATCCGTTTTATAGCTACGAAGGTATTCGATTAAAAATATTGAATGGAGTATTTCATCCGGGACTTTTTTTTAGTACTCATGTTTTTTTAGAATATCTAAAGACTAGGCAATTGTCGGAGTTGAAAATTCTGGAATTAGGGGCTGGATCTGGATTGATCTCTTTCTATTGCTCAAGAGAGGGGGCACAGGTTACAGCTTCAGATATCAATCAAGCAGCCATTGCAGGGTTGAGGCTGAATGCTGAAAGGAATAAGCTTGAGATTAATGTTGTTCATTCTGACCTTTTCGAAAACATCGCTATTAGTGATTTTGATATGATACTGATTAATCCTCCTTACTATCCTAAAGAGCCAAATAATGATTCTGAAGCTGCTTGGTTTTGTGGTGCAAATTTTGAATATTTTGACAATTTATTCGGTCAACTTGGAAATGTTTCTTCTTTGCCAGAAATATTAATGATACTCTCGGAAGACTGTGATCTCACTAAAATAAAATCAATTGCTTTAAACAGTGGTTTTGCCAATCAGCAGATTTATTCTGAAAGTAAGTGGGGAGAGGAAAACTATATTTTTCAATTTTTCAGGGTGGCTTAATTTAATTGAAAAAGTTGGGTTCATAGGACGAGTATTCTCTGGCTTCATCCGGTACCCTCAAAACTTCTTTAAGGAGAACGTTATCTACATCACTACGCTTGAATACTCCCATATGGCCTGATTCGGTCTGAGAATATGTTGGCAGGCCTTGAACCAACTCATTAACTTCAGATTCAGTCATTGACCATTCTTCCATCAATCGATCAATTGTTGGCTCCATAAAATCGATATAAAGAAATTCAGCAAATGAATGATTCTGTTTGCTTTCAAAATCAATATGTGAATGGAGAGTTTTTCTGTAATCCGATAACATGCCCATCTGCTCATTAATTATTTGAGAGAATTCATCCTTTGTTAAAGTGCTTTCAGTATTCAAAACAGGGTCAGCAGAAAAGAAAGGCTGTACTACTGTTTCATGACACCATAAACACTTGGCCGGTTTCCCTGCATTGGTCAATGAGCTATTTGCCGCTGTTTTCAGTCGTCCGTCAAGGTCATATAAGGCGAATCTAAATTGTCCATTGTCCATAATTTCGACTGTTTCATATTCTTCAACTTTAAAACTCCCCTCAGCAATTGATCCCATTCCTTCCGAACACAAATAAGCAATTTGATTAGGATTATTGTAATGGGCGATTTCAATTATTCGGTCGACCTTCGAAATAGAAGAGTTGATCACGAAAACTTCTTGATCAAATTGATGTTTTGATCTAAACTCAGTTAGTGATTTTGCAACTCCGGTAATTTCATAATAGTGATGTGAGCTATTTAGAGTGAGTACGATGAATCTTCCAATATCTATGTATTCATTTTGAATATAACTTTCGCATGTCTTAATTTCTTTGATAATTGTCTTCATTGATGCTAAGGCATTGTCAGTGAAGCCAAGTTTGGTTAAATCAACTGAAATTTTGTTATTACCCACATAATGTATTCCGATTGAATCTTTTGGTAGTGTTGCACCTAAAAATGATAATGACCACTTTAGTCCTTCAATTACTTCAGAATCACTCATTTCAAAAGAGTTGCTGAAACTTCTTAATGTGATCTTTTCATAGTCTTGAGGTGATATATCGTCAGAGTTTATTTGCTCAGAGCATGCATAGATGACAAGCATTGCATTTAGAAAAATGAAGACCCTGAGTAACCAGAAACGATTTATGGAGGTTGAACTCATACCAGTAATATAATGCATTCTGTAATCAGTAACTAGCCTCAATAAACACTCACCAATCCCAGCAACTCTTTCTTGGTTAAGCTTTTGAAGAATCCATCATTATTGCCGATCATTTGGCTGGTGAGTTCTTTTTTGTTTTGCTGTAGCTCCATGATCTTCTCTTCTAAAGTATCTGGACAGATTAGCCTGATAGCTGTGATGTTTTTTTCCTGACCAATGCGATGTAGTCTGTCAATGGCTTGATTTTCTACTGCCGGGTTCCACCATGGATCCACCAGATAGACATAGTCAGCTTCTACCAGGTTAAGCCCTGTTCCACCAGCTTTCAAGCTGATCAAAGCAACTCGTACATCATCATTGTTTCTGAACTCATTTACAATCGCCTCACGGTTGGAGCTTTTACCTGTGAGAATGATGTGATTTACATTCATGGAGGCAAGCTCTGCTTGTATCAGCTCCAGCATGCTTACAAACTGTGAGAAGATGACCATTTTGTGGTGTGGCGCATTCAGCTCTATTTGCTCTTTGAGGACTTCTATTTTTGAAGACGTTTTTTGTCCTACCACTTCATCACTCTTAAGAAGCTTGGTGGAGTTACAGATCTGACGAAGTTTTGTTAACCCTCGCAGCACGTGCATGGTAGCGTCTTTGAGTTGTTCGGCTTCCGTAGCTGAGACAAACTCCCTGAATTCCTTTTCATAAACAAGATAGGTGTCACGTTGCTCTTTGTCCATCGGGCAGTAGAGGACAGTCTCTGTTTTGAGAGGTAGCTCTCGGGCTACCTGATCTTTGGTCCTTCGAAGTAAGAATGGTTTGATCTTGTTTTGAAGGTCTTTGGCTCTGCGTTGATCTTTGAATTGATCGATAGGAACAGAGTATAACTCTTTGAAGTGTTGCTTAGTAGAAAATAGTCCAGGACATGCAAAAGAAAACTGGCTATACAAGTCAAATGTGTTGTTTTCGATCGGTGTACCTGTAATAACTACACGGTTTCTGGCTTGCAGCATTTTCACAGCTTTGAAGCGTTGTGAATTTGGATTCTTAATCCTCTGGGACTCATCCAGAAATACATAATTGAATTCAAAGTTCTTCAGATAATTGATATCGGTTAGGAGAGTACCATAAGTGGTGATGATCACTTCAAAGTTATCCAACCCTTTGATCTCTCGCATACGATCAGATCCATGAAGTGTATGAACACTTAGTGATGGAGCGAATTTCTTGAGTTCTGCCTGCCAGTTGAAGATGAGTGTTGTGGGTACAACCAGTAAGTTGGTGTTTCGCTCTACTTTCTCATTCTGCAGGAGCATAAAGGCAATGATCTGAATGGATTTGCCGAGTCCCATATCATCTGCTAAGCAGCCACCAAAGTTGAAATCATCTAGGAAGTTGAGCCACTTCAATCCGTCCAGCTGATAAGGTCTCAGTGTGCCATTCAAGGCTTCTGGTTGCTTTACTTCGCTAATCTCAGTGAAGTTCTTGACTTTGTTTTGGAAGGTTCGAATCTCATCAATTACCTGTTCATCTAATTCTTCTTGCTCAAACATCTCTTCCACATCTGAGATATGAATTTTTGGTATTGTGATTAGATCTTCCTCGGAGATATCACCTGCTGTAAAGAAATCTTCAAACCGGTCCAACCACTCTTTTGGCATGATGCCCAATGAGCCATCGTCGAGTTGAATGTATTTGCTCTTGTTTTTGACAGCAACCTGTACCTTTTTGAGACCCACTTTCTTCTTGCCAAACTTCATTTTCACTTCAGCATTGAACCAGTTCAATCCACTGTGAACTTTGATGTCAATCTTCGGCTTGTGTGGGTTGAATTTGTGACCTTCCAGCTCGTTGAATCCGAATACTCGTATATCATGTTTTTCCCATTCTTCAAAAACAGGCAAAAACCAGTTTTCGTCGAGAAACTTGCGCTTGTGTAAGTAGAAGTGATCAAGGGGGTTTTCTAACTGCTCATTGAAGTCCGGATGTTGCTTGACTAATAAAGCCAATAAATCACTTTCAGCATCATTGTTTCGGTCCACTAGAAATTCATGACCTTGTTCGTCTCTGCCATAAATCTGTCTGTTAGTTCTTACGGAGATTTCCACATCACTGTATCGCATCACTGGAATGATCATAACATGACTTCCATGATCGGTTAAGTAGATTAGTTGTTCTTTATCTTCCAGGTATTCACTAAGCGCCAGCTGTTTTGGAGAGGCTTTTTTAATGAAACTATAATCGATGCGTATCTGGCTGTCGATCTTATTCAGAAACTGAGATTTAAACTCTTCATATCCAGAAGCTGAGACCACCATTTGCCCACCTTTTTCCTTCAGTATTTTGATCGTGTTAATAACGGCAATGGAAGGGAGTAAATACCAGATCTTGTGTATTTCTATAAAGCACTGATGCCTGGTGGTAAGCTCAGAAATGGAGTGGTTTTGGCCATTGAGGTCTACTACACCTTTGATGTCATATGTGTCTTTAAACTGATTCACTTCCAGTCGGAAATTATCATAAAGCTGTTTTAATTCAACTGGTTTCAGTGAAGAAGCACTTAGCTTGGTTTTATCCTGAGTGTAGTAGAAAGAGTGGTGTAGATCGTTTTTGACCAAAACTTTGAGCGCTTCAATGTCCAGGTTATTTAGCTGGTCCTGCGTCTTTTGCAGTCTGGCCACTGCCATTAGAAATTTCAACGTGTTGGTGTCACCATATTCCCAGATTTTGTCTTCTACTTTCAGCGCTTCAATCGGGTTTTTGAGTTTGCCGTTCTTAGCCAATTCTACTGTGCACAATTCCACCTGTAGCGCCTGATAATATTTATGCGGTTTTAGTACCACTATGTTAGCCTGATCTGGCTCTTTAAAGGACGGGGAGCTATCTTTCAATACGGAATTGCTTAGTGATGCTAAATGCTTTCCGGTGATTGGTATTAAGGAGGTGTTTTTAGGAGTAGCAGAGACGTCATTATGATCATAATGAATGTCAAAGTGTTCATCTAAATCATCTTCATTTTCCAACCCATAGTCATAGGCTTGCTTTTTGAGGTAGTTTTGTCTCATTTTCAAATCAAAGAACAGCATCAGGTTGGAGTCTTTGATGAGGGCTAACAAGATGGCTGTTTGATGACTACAGAGTCCTTTCGCTTCCAACCCACAATCGCAGATCAAAAGTGTTTCTCCCATTTGCTGTTGAATGGAGACAGCATGGTGCATGTGATCTCCAGTGACCAGTACAACGAGCTGGTCTATCTCTGCCGCCTGAACTTCTACATTAAGGCTGGTCATATCACCAATCATGTGTTGGTAGATATGTTGATGGCTTATTGCGGAAACAGTAGTTTCCAGCGTGAAACGATGAAGCTTTTGGGTATTGATAGTGGCTGAAATTTTAAGAGGTTAAAGATAGAAAGAGAAATCGTTCGAGGAACAAAAATTCCTGCTATTGGGTTTGCTCTTTTAAATTCTATCATAGATTTGCCGAATTGATGAAAAGACTGGGTGTCATATTGATCCTTGTGTATGTGCTGGTGAGTACATTTTCGCTTTCTCTGCAGGAGATTTATAAAAACTACTTCTGTACGGATACGAAAGAGTATTTGACCATTGCAGGTCGTCAAATTACTGTCTGTGGTAAGACGTGTGACTTTGAAGTACAGGATTCAGACTCAGATGAAGGTAGTCACTATGTTTACAATTTTGATGCTCCATCATTGTATTTTGAACTGTATGAAATTCAATGCAATAAACATCAATTGGTAACTGGCGCCGTGGGCACATACATCAATCTCTACCAATCCACATACAGTCCTTCCAACTGGCAGCCACCTCGGAGCTAATGTTTTCTTCCTAAACTAACCGTGAAACTCTTCACGGCATTAATTATTCAAATTATTAATTAACACAAGTTAATCATTGGGATCATTATATCTAATGAATTCCACTGATCGCTTATGTCTTAAATCTTAGATGAAAACATTAAAATCAACAATCGCTCTTTTAGCGATGGCAGTACTATTTATTTCATGTGGAGAAGAAACAGAAGACCCACAAACAAAACTTGGAAGTTCAGTAGCTATAGAATTCGATAATTTCGTTGGTACATCTCAGGTCAATCTAGAAAGCGAAGCTTCTACCAGTTATGCTTACAACACTACGGGTGGACAAGAATTTAACCTGACACGTGTACAGTATTATGTAAGCAAAATCATCTTGACGGGTGAAAACGGAGAAATTTTTGAAGATGAGTTGCAGGTAAGTGCCAATGCAGACGAAATCAAAGGCTATTACTTCATTCATGAGTCCGACAATGCTAGTAAATTGATAGAGTTGACAAACGTTCCTAAGGGGACTTACACTCAGATTACATTCAATCTGGGCATTGATGAAGAAGGCGTGCAGGAAGGTGCAGCAGGAGGTATTCTTGATCCTGCAAATGGAGCTCCTTTTTGGAATTGGAACGCCGGTTACATTGGTATGACCATAGAAGGGCAGACCAGCGTGATCGATGAGAGTGAGTTCGCCATTCACATAGGTGGTTGGAAGGATATTATTCCTGAGGATGGAACAACTCAGAAGTTTTATAACAATGTGAAAACAATTACTTTGAATCTGGATGTGAATATGCAAGTGAACAGTACGCTAGAGCCTGAAATTCACATCGTTACTGATATTCAGAAGATCTTGGGAGATGTTGATTTTACTGCTACTCCTCAAGTTCATTCGCCTGCAGTAGGTAGATTGTTTGCTGATAATCTGGAATCTGCATTTGTTGTAGACCATGTACATCAGTAAGAAGAGAATACAGCTCCCTGTTTGGGGGCTGTTGCTTTTTGTGTTTGGCTGTCAGGATTCGGAAATGCAAATTGATGATACCTATGTGTTTTATCAGCCAGCACATTTTCCAGAGGCTACATATACTCTGGAGAATAACCCAGTGACAGAGAAGGGGTTTCTATTGGGTGAAAAACTGTTCAATGACCCTATACTGTCCAGAGATGGAAGCGTGGCTTGTAGTAACTGTCATCAGCAGGGTACAGCTTTCGCTGATTCACAACAGCATCCATTGAGCAAGGGAGTAGAAGATCGTGAAGGGATAAGAAACGCACCTTCCTTAGCCAATTTGGCTTTTCTTCCAGAGTTTTTCTGGGATGGAGGGGTGACTCATCTGGATTTTGTTCCGCTTAATGCCATAGAGACTGAATTTGAAATGGATGAAACCATTGAAAATGTGATAGTCAAGCTCAATAAAAGTGAAACTTATCGTGCCTTGTTCAAAGATGTATTTGATATGGATGAAGTCACTTCTCCCTATATGCTTCATGCGCTATCACAGTTTATGGTCATGATGATTTCGGACAACTCCAGATATGATCAGTATCTGCAAGGTGAAGAGGTGCTGAGTAGTGAAGAATTGGCTGGAATGGAGTTGTTTGAGTCAAAATGTGAGGGCTGTCACGCAGGAGTGTTGCAATCTGATTTTAGTTATCGAAACAATGGTCTGGATGCTATGCCATTGGATTCTGGAAGAAACCGAATTACTGAAAATAGTCAGGATTGGGGGAAGTTCCGTGTGCCGAGTTTGCGTAATGTGGAGCTAACATCTCCTTATATGCATGATGGACGGTTTGAAACACTAGAAGAGGTGTTGAAACACTATAATTCTGGTGTTCAAATTTACGAAACATTAGATCCATCATTAAAGAGTGGAATCAGTATCTCCGATGACGAGCGAGCTAAAATCATTTCATTTCTAAAGACTTTGACCGATCGTGATTTTACCCGCGATCCTAAATTCTTCATTCATTAAATCTTCCTATGAAGCGTATATATATATTCTTAATTTCTATTACAGTCTTCTCACTGTCATCCAATGCATGTGATGTGTGTGGTTGTCGATTGGGAGGCCTATCATACGGCATTTTGCCGCAGCACTTCCAGCATCTGGTAGGTGTGAAGTATAGCTATGCAAGTTTTCATGCAAAGATGATTCACGATAGCGAATACTTCGGTGACGAATATTCAGATGACTCTTACCAGCGTATTGATATCATTGGCCGGGTGAGCTTGCTTCCCAGATTGAAGCTCAATGCGCAGTTGCCGTATTTGATTAATGAGATGGATGGTTCTCACCAAAAGGTGTCTACCAGTGGTGTTGGTGATCCTGTGGCGATGCTCTATTTCACTGCTTTCAATACTGGAACAGAAATGTCCAATTGGAAAAATTCACTTTTGATAGGAGGAGGAGTGAAATTGCCATTCGGGGAATATGAAAAATTGGATGATGGTTTGATTATCAACCGAAACTTTCAAATGGGCTCAGGAAGTGTGGATTATTTGCTTTCGGCCAATTACACAGTCAGCTTCAATGATTGGGGAGTCAATGCTGAGGCGTCTTATAAAATGAACGGAACAAATGATCAGGATTATCGATTTGGTAATCAGTTTAACGCTAGTAGTTATCTGTTTCGATATCTGGAAAGTCCTGTGATTGGTTTTTTGCCTTATGCAGGAGGATATTATGAGTTCTCAGAGCATCATTATGAAGGTAAAGTGGAGCAGATCAATACCGGTGGTACAGCCTTATTTGCTACTGTTGGTGCTCAGGTTTATTGGCAGCAGTTGAGCTTGAATGTGGAATTTCAGGCTTCGTTGCATCAGTCTTACAACTCTGATGAAGTTGCCACTATTCAGACTAATGGGAGGTTTTCTGTGGGGGTGATCTGGAGTATTCAGTCAAAAAAGGAAGAATAACTCATGCACTTTTTCTTAACTCTTGCCGATAAGCCATAGGACTGACTCCACGATGTTTTCTGAAGAATTTGTTGAGGTGGCTTTCATCGGTGAATCCCAGACTATTGGCGATTTCACCGATCCGCAAGTCGGAATGTTTTAGTCGGTGTTCTATGAGTTTTTGGCGGTAGTTATTGATATAATCCTGAAGGTTTTCCTGGGTGTGCTTTTTGAAAAAGCGCCCTAGGTACCTTTCGGAAATACCGAAAACTTCACCGATTACTTTGGCTCTAATTTTCTCTGGAGAGTAAATGTTTTTATGGATATACTGCAAAATATCTATGGCTTTACTATCGGTATGTTCTCCGATTGTCTCTGGTAAGTATTTGGCAATATTTCTGGTGACTACCACAATCAATGTATTGACCAGTTGCTCCACTAGCTGTTGATTGTAAAGATCCTTGTTGGCACGTTCTCGAATAATCGCTTCCACAATTGGTCGCACCAGTTTTTTATCTGGGAGGTTTCTTAAAATACAGCCTGGTTTATGGCTGACATTTTGCAGAATGTATTCCAGGTGTATCATGTTTTGACCTGATAAACCACTTTCCTTGAGGTAGATGTCATTGAATCTTAGGAAGAAGAATGTTGTGGGAGTTTTGATATTGAAAGAATGGCAATCCTCTGGGGTCAATAGAAACATGTGATTTGCCCGATAACTAAACTGACTTTTGTTGATGCACTGCGTACCGGTTCCATCGAGTACGTATACCAACTCAAAGAACGTGTGACGATGTTCTAACTTTGGACATTGATCTAATGTAACATGACTGATTTCAAATGGCTGATATAAGTGCTCTTTTGTCATTTCTTGCATTTGTGTCCAAAAGTACAGATTTATAGAAAGTATTTACTGGTAAAGTTGTGTTTAGTCAGTATAATTTTGCCTTTCAGTTTGTTAATTAGATCTATAAGAATATGAAAGCATTTATATTAAGTGACCCAGGAGCAGCCGATATGTTACAGTTATCGGATGTTGAGAAACCAATGATCCAACCTGATCAAGTACTCGTTCAGATCAAAGCGATTAGTATCAATCCTGTTGATGCGAAAAGCCGTGCTGGAAAAGGAGTTTATGGACGTTTGAAAGAAATTAAGCCATTGATTCTTGGATGGGACATTTCGGGAATTGTCTCTGAAGTAGGGACGGAAGTGACTGATTTCAAGGTCGGAGATGAAGTTTTCGGGATGGTTAATTTTCCAGGTCATGGTCGGGCCTACGCCGAATATGTAGCTGCACCTGCAAGTCATTTAGCTTTAAAACCTGATAATATTTCACATGAAGAAGCTGCAGCTGCTACTCTTGCTGCATTGACAGCTTATCAGGGACTGGTTCAACAAGCCAAGGTACAGGCAGGACAAAAGGTGTTGATTCATGCAGCCGCTGGTGGAGTTGGACACTTTGCTGTACAAATAGCTAAACACCTAGGAGCTCATGTGACAGGTACTTCTTCTGCTGCCAATAAGGATTTGGTTTTGAAACTAGGAGCGGATGCTCACATCGATTACCGATCAGTCAAGTTTGAGGAGGTAGTGAATGATCTGGATTTTGTTTTAGAAACGATAGGAGGTGATCAGATAGATCGTTCACTCGAAGTTGTAAAAAAGGGTGGGACTATGATCAGTATTCCATCAGGTCTGAGCGAACAAATAACTGAAAAAGCCAAAGCAAAAGATATTAATGGGTTTTTCTTTTTGGTGCAGTCTAGCGGTGAAGATATGAAAATAATTGCTGAGTGGCTAGAGAAGGGAATTCTCAAGGCTCATTTGTCTAAGACTTATTCGTTTGAGCAAATGTTCGAGGCACATAAGCATGTAGAAACCGGTAGAACAGTAGGGAAGGTAGTGGTTGTTTTGTGATACCAATCCCAAAGAGGAATTGTGAACTAACTCAAATTTTAAATGAAAGAAATTTTAGTAGTAAAAGCCCCTCCCTGCCGAAGAGAGGGGTTTGGGGAGTTTGATTAAAGTCTTATTCATTACAGAAGTAACTTTTTAAGCGATATGATTGACTTTGAATAATCATACTCACATTGATGATTGATCAACTTGATGTCTTGCTGTATAGCTTATGATAAAACACATGGGAAACGATCAGCAATGCCAAGGCAATGATTGGAGCGATGGATCCGCCTAAAGTATCTCCATTAGATAAATGAGCGATGAAAGCAGAAATAAAAGTGATTCCGAACCCTGCGAAAGTCCACTCTCTAACTTTTTGAGGCACTGCTGGGATCAGTAAGATAACTGCTCCAATAAACTTCGCAATGCCTAATTCAACTCGGAAGAAATCTTTAAATCCCATTTTGGCAAATCCTTCAGATATTTCTGGATTGGTAAAATATGCATACGCACTGAACAACATCATTGCTGCTAGTAGACCAGTTGCTGCCCAGTAAATAATTTTCTTAGTCATAATCGTTTGTAATAGTTATTTCTGTGCAAACTTATTTCTAGTTGCTATACTTTCGTAAGTACTATACTGGAGTATAGTGCTATACTTTGGTATAGGATGGGTTCATACGCTAATTTTACAGTTATGACAGAGAAAGTACAACATGACCGTGTTACCTGTAGCAAAATGATGCTTCCAGTTCAGGATGCATTGGAAATACTCAGTGGCAAGTGGAAAATCCCCATTATTATCGCATTAACGCATGGTGTTAAGCGGTTTTCGGATCTATCTAAGGAGATTCCCAAGATCACTGACAGGATGTTGTCAAAGGAGCTACGTGATTTGGAAATGAATCAATTAGTCAAGCGAACGGTTTATGATACGTTCCCCGTCACGGTAGAGTATACGATGACAGAGTATGGGCAGACGCTTCATGAAGTAATAGAGGCTCTGGCCAAATGGGGATACAATCATCGTAAACGAATCATGCAGGACTAGAGCTTAATCATACAAATAGTTATAGTCAGAGTCTGATCGTTTTGTTTGATGAGGCTTAATTGGAGCAAGTAAAAACTGATATGGAAATAGGAATAAGCACATTTGTGGAGAATACTCCCAATCCAGAGACTGGAAGAATATATACACCTTACGAACGACTCCAAAACATGATGGAGGAAATCAAACTTGCCGATGAAGTAGGGCTAGACGTATACGCCATTGGTGAACATCATCGCCCAGATTTTGTAGTTTCTTCACCGGCTGTAGTACTGGGTGCCGCTGCTGCTGTCACTAAAAATGTAAAGCTCTCTAGTGCCGTTACAGTGTTAAGTTCTGACGATCCAGTTAGGGTTTTTCAGCAGTTTGCTCATGTCGATTTGTTGTCGTCTGGAAGAGCAGAGATCATGGCAGGTCGTGGGTCTTTCATCGAATCGTTTCCTTTATTTGGTAATGATTTGGATGATTACAATGAGCTCTTTTCAGAAAAACTCGATTTACTCATTGAGTTAAATAAACACGAGCGAATCACATGGAAAGGCAAACACAGACCCTCTATAGATAATCGTGGAGTATACCCGCGACCATTCCAGAATGAACTTCCTATTTGGATAGCTGTGGGCGGGACTCCACAGTCAGTGGTGCGCGCTGCAACTAAAGGTTTGCCACTGGCCCTTGCCATCATTGGTGGAATGCCAGCCAGGTTCAAAGAATTTACAGATTTATATAGACGTGCATATGTTGAAGCAGGTCATGATCCTGCGAATATTCAGATTGCAGTGCATTCTCATGGGTTTATTGCTGAGACTTCACAAAAAGCTGCTGATGAATTTTATGGTCCGTATTCATGGGTGATGAAACAGCTCGGTCGAGAACGAGGATGGCCGCCTCTTACGAAGGAACAATACGAAGGAATGCAGTCCATTCATGGTTCTTTAGTTTTGGGGAGTCCACAACAGGTGATAGACAAGATACTCATGCAGCAGGAGTTGATGGGCCTTACTCGCTATCTGATGCACCTAAGTGTGGGTACCATGCCACATGAACAATTGATGAAAGCCATAGAGTTACTCGGTACTGAGGTCGCTCCAGCGATTAGAAAAGCTTTAGCTAAATGAGTGAAGAGCAGGTAATCATTGTTGATGAGCAGAATGAGCAAGTTGAGATTGTTCCAAGATCGATTATGCGAAGAGATGTCTTACTACATCGAGCCACGTACATCATTGTAACCAATTCACAGAAGCAATTCCTTTTTCAAAAACGCTCTTTAGAAAAAGACGTCTATCCAGGCTATTTCGATCCTACAACAGGTGGAGTGGTAAAAGCAGGAGAGAGCTATGAAGAGAATGCTATTAGGGAACTAGAGGAGGAAATTGGCGTGAAAGGAGAGGAGTTGAGTCCGCTCTGGGATTTTCGAATTAATCAGGATCAATGCAATGTTTGGGGAAGAGCCTTTTGGGTAACATACGATGGCCCAATCAAATTGGTGGATGGAGAAGTTTCCGAGTATCTATTCCTTGATAGATCCGAAATAGATGCTTTCTTTGCGTCGCACGACGTTATGCTGGATGGCCAATACGTCATCAACCGATTTTTAAGCAATGAGTAAGAAATTATACATCGCCTCACCTTTTGGATTTTCAGAGGCAGGTCGCTACTACATGTACGAGACAGTTATCCCGGAGATAGCACATCTTGGTTTTGAGATTTTAGATCCCTGGAAACTTACACCCGAAGAGCTGATCTCCGAAGTTACGGCTATGTCTTATGGTGCTGAAAAAAGAGATAAATGGCGCGAAATCAATACAATCATAGGAGCTAACAATTCGAAAGCGATACGAGAAAGTGATGGACTGTTCGCCATATTGGATGGTGTAGATGTAGATAGTGGTACAGCGTCTGAAATTGGTTATGCAGCCGCATTGGGTAAACCAATTGTTGGATACAGGGGAGATTTTAGACTTTCAGCTGATAATGAAGGAGGCACGGTGAACATCCAGGTGCAATACTTTATCGAAATGCATGGTGGAAAGCTGATTCAGGAACTGTCTAATTTGCCGGAGGCATTGAAGAGTGTTTTTGGTTGACACTAGTGTCCAGTTGTCGGTAATCAGTGATTAGAGTGTAGAACAATTTCTCCACATTGAACACAATCTTGACCCTCATAGATCGATTTTCCCTGTAGGGACATAATGATGACACAAATTGATTCATTATATCACTGAATGACTAATCACTTTTCTTCTAGTCACTAATACACTATTTAACCAATCACTAATTACAAATTCTCCAAGCAATTTCTATTTTTGCCGTTACTAACAAGGATTAACCCTACATGACGAAGAAATTCTTTCTGCTGTTATTCATTTTTGCAGGGTATTGCCTCCAGGCGCAGGACAAACATATGGAAGTGATGGCCATTCAGGGAGATGGCATTTATTCACTTTTGCGCAATAGTGGTCTCGATCCTAAAAAGTACCTCCAACCTTTTATTGAGCTCAATAAGGAGAATCTTAGTTCTGAAAATGGATTATTTATTGGTAAGATCTATAAGCTGCCTAATCCCGAGGAGCAAGTCGAGAAGGCTGATGAAGACGTGGTTATGCCAGATAGTATTGACTTAAAAACGGTAAAGGCATCTAAGGTTCTAGAGAAGAGGAACTATGACATCTTCGGGAAAGACTATCAAACGGTTTATATAGAAAGTCGAGATTTGGAAGGAGCCGTTTTTTATCTCATCTCTGGTCATGGTGGACCTGATCCAGGTGCAGTGGAGACTTACAATGGCACACTGATTACCGAAGATGAATATGCCTATGATGTGACGCTTAGGTTGGCGAGAAAGCTGATTTCACAAGGAGCATTGGTGTATTTGATTACACGAGATGAAAATGATGGGATTCGTGATGAGAAAATTCTTCCTGTAGACTATGACGAACGTTTGTATCCGGATAAGAAGATTCCTAGAAGCCAGGTTTACCGATTGAGGCAACGAATTGCCGTGGTGAATGAATTGTATAAGAAATACAGCTATAAGCCGTATCAGCGAATTATAGAAACGCATGTTGATAGCCGATCAAAAGGGGAAAACATCGATGTGTTTTTCTACTATCATGAAAATAGTACATACGGTAAACGACTTGCGGATAATATGCAGACTACCTTCAAAGAGAAGTATGCTCGATACCAGCCCAATCGAAAGTATTACGGAACCATTGAACCACGAAGTAGTTTATATTCATTAAAATATTCTCAGGCTCCAGCGGTTTATATTGAGATTGGGAACTTGAAAAATACCCGCGATCAGCGCCGTATCTTGGAATGGGAAAACCGTGATGCCATTGCGGCTTGGTTGGCGGATGGAATTATCAGAGACTATAAGGAGGGGGTTTGAACAATTATAAACTCAAGGTTTAATGGCTATAAAAGAGAATCCACCATCAACGATATTATTATCATGGTTCCGAACTGTAATTCTAAAGGATGTTTCACTCATGTTCCATAAATCATAGGCTGTTGTGTGATCAGGGAAATCAGGAATCGCCATGACTAGTAGTCCTTCAAAGTTTAGGTCATGATTGATATAATAAACTCCTAGAGATGTTCTGTTAACAGTCCAGTTACCAATTTGTGGAATTTCTGTTCTTTTGGTGCCATCATCCCAAACAGCTCCACCTAATACAACCTGCTGACTTTCTTGTATCCATTGTTTAACCTGACCTTTATTGGTAGCATCATTGTCATCGACACCACTCTCAAGATTGACTATGCGGTTATTCGATAGGTCGAGGTTAGCTTGCATAGGCGATTGAACGAGTTGAAGCCAATTAGTACCAGTGTAATAGAAGAACGCATTGAAATCTACATCATATATTATTAGGCCCTGAGATTTTGCCCACCCACTTGTTCTTTGAGTGGTATTCATTCTTGGTATTAAGACACCTTTGTTAGCTGATGAAGATTCTATTTCTAAAATTGCATCTGGTTCCACATTTATAGTGCCTATGCCGATTCCTTCCTGAGAATATCCCACGAAACTCAGGAGCAATAAATAAAGAGTGATGGTTGATTTTTTGTACATAGTTGTTTTTTATCAAAGTTAACTACTTGAATGGAAGATTCATTCTTTATTCAGAAGCAATAAACTCTGTATGAGACGCTAGCTTTTATCTTTATTTGTTGTGGCTCCAGTGGGAAAGAAATAGGTAATGTCTTACAAATGCTCTAGATTATTTCTGTGATGGGGAACTTGTTTTTCCAATCCGCCGAACGTGATGCCATTGCTGCCTGGCTGGCGGATGGAGTGATTAGGGATTTTAAGGAATCTAAATGATTAATCGGTTCTTGTCGTTGATAGGGATAGTTTTGACGTTTGCCGATTAGATTATTTTGTAAAGATCAGTCCGACTAGTTTCACTGTTTCAAAAGCATATCTATCAAATTGCAACTAATGAAACACTCTCAGCTTCTAAGTTCCCGCCGACAATTTCTTCTTAAATCTTCGGCTGTTGGTGCCTTTCTTTTTGCGCATCCTATTTGGAGCTGGGCTTCACAAGAAGAGGATCCCAAAGTAAAGGCACTCGTTGCAAAGACTTTGGGGATAGATGCGCACAATCATGTGGATGTGCCGTTTGATCGATCGGTATTTGATACGCAGCAATACAAACTGGCAGATGAAATCCAGAAATCTGGTTTTTCAGCTATCTGCATGACGTTTTGTGTAGACAGACCTGAGCTCAAAGAAGAAGGCGATGCGTATTCGAGGTTCATCACTAGCCTGGATGAGATGGACAGTATGCTTGTGCAGAATGACATGACTCGTGCGCTCAACTATGCTGATCTAAAAAAGGCCAAAAAGAACCATCAACCAATTGTAATTCAGTCCGTGGAAGGTGGGCATTTTCTGGAAGGAAAAATAGAAAGACTAGATGTTGCCTATCAAAGAGGCCTGAGGCATCTGGGGCTACTGCACGATGCTCAGTCTGCATATCCACTCGGAGATATCTATACCAATCTTGAAAAATTTGGTGGACTAACTGATTTTGGAAAAGAAGTGGTAAAAGCAAGTAACCAATTAGGCTTACTTGTAGATCTCACGCACTGTAGCGACAAGGCGGTGATGGATGCTTTGGAGATTTCCAGCAAGCCCGTACTGACTTCCCACACAGGACTCAATACCCAACTTGGCACCAATGAGAAAATGGCCAAAACGATGATGCCAAGGCTCATCAATAAAGACACGGCCAAAGCGATTGCTGCAGCAGGCGGCCTTGTAGGCGTGTGGACGCATCTTGCCGAGTCTACTACAGATTTTGTGGAAAACATCAGACCCATAGTAGAGGTGATTGGAGTAGATCATGTGTGTATTGGTACAGATTCTAAAATGGCCGTAGCGGAAGGCAGTACTTCTCGTTTTGGGAAGAAAACCAATGACACCTGGACCGGTGGCAAAAAAGGTTTCCTGTATGCTGTGATCGAATCGATGCTGGAACAAGGCTTCTCTGATGATGAAATTACTAAAATCTGTGGCGCCAATTATGTACGGGTATTCCAGCAAGCAGTTGGCTAATTCGACTTTTAGCTAGCCATCAGATTGAGTAAGTTTGCCTAACAAGTTCTATATATCAGATGAGTTTAGAATTAAGGAAACATTTTGAGGAAATAGAAGCACTCACAGACGAAGAGTTTGAATTCATCAGACCGTTTTTTAAGCTTAGAAAACTCCGAAAACATCAATTCTTAATTCAAAACGGATCAGAAGTTCATCACGAACATTTCGTACTCAAAGGATTACTTAGAGCTTATTACACCAATGATCAGGGTAAGGAGCATATTCTTCAGTTTGCTATGGAAAACTGGTGGGTTTCTGACTATCAGGCATTTTTTAAGCACACTCACGCTACCATCAATGTTGATTGTTTGGAAGACTGTGAAGTGCTCAGTCTTTCCTTTGACGATCGAGAACTTATATGTCGAAAGATTCCGTCTGTTGGACATTTTTTTCGAATCAAAGCCAACCTCGGCTATGTAGCACTGCAGCGCAGAATTTTATCCCTTTTGGATCAGGATGCCAAAGGCCGCTACGAGCAGCTCCTGGAGTTATACCCTAATCTACTTCAGCGAGTTCCCAAGACTACTTTGGCAGCATATCTTGGCGTTTCAAGAGAGACACTTAGCCGACTGTGATCTACCTCACAACAAATCTGTGATCTACCTCCTGTGAGTATTCAAGGCGGTTTTTGACCTTTGCATCGCATTCGATCAAACGAACCCAAAAACTGATTTACTACAGATGAAAAATATTTTTGTGATTAACGGAGGTAAGAAATTTGCACATTCCGGTGGTCTATTCAATAAAACGCTGTTAGAACTGGACGAGCAATTTTTCACTACTGAAAAAGGCTTTGAATTTCAGTTTACAGACATCAATGATCCATATGAGATCAGCACAGAGATTGATAAATTGGTGTGGGCAGATGTAGTGATCTATCATTTTCCTGTATGGTGGATGGGATTACCTTTTGCTCTAAAAGAATATCTGGACAAAGTACTCACTGCCGGACATAGAAAGGGGCTCTACTACAGTGATGGCCGTAAGGCTGATAATCCTGCGATCAACTATGGCACAGGCGGACTTCTTCACGGCACCAAATACATGGTTACCACCACCTGGAATGCTCCCGAAACAGCCTTTACACTTCCTGGAGAATTTTTCCAACAGAAAAGTGTAGATCACGGCATTTTGTTCGGTTTTCACCGAATGAACGAATTCTGCGCCATGGAAGCAGTAGAAAGCTTTCACTTTCATGATGTGGAGAAAAATAACAGTGCCGATCAAGTGGCCATTCATCACAAAAACTATCTCCAGCATCTGCAAAAGATATTTGGGAAAAAATCATAAGCAATGAACAAGCAAATCAAACGAGCCTTACTCACATTGATGATAATCATAAGTGGCTCTCATTTTATTCACTCACAAAATAAAAAGACAATGGGTAAGAAAATCTTATTTGTGGTAACAAGCCACGAAGAAAAAGGAAACACAGGAGAAAAAACAGGATTCTATCTTTCGGAAGTAAGTCATCCATGGGAAGTGTTTATGGAGGCAGGTTACGAAATGGATTTTGTAAGTCCTAAGGGAGGAAAAGCACCTGTAGACGGTTTTGATCTGGAGGATGAAATCAATAAGAAGTTTTGGGAAGATGAAACCTACCACGCAAAAGTGGAAAACACTCTAAAACCAGCTGAGGTGAAACCGGAAGATTATGTAGCGATCTTTTATGCCGGAGGTCATGGTGCCATGTGGGATTTTCCCGACAACACGGAAATAGCAGAAATCGCTCGTAAAATCTACGAAAATAATGGGGTGGTGAGTGCTGTGTGTCATGGTCCTGCTGGACTACTCAATATCAAGCTTAGCGATGGAAAATACCTGATCGACGGTAAGAAAACCAATGGATTTACCAATGAAGAAGAAGCTGCAGTAGGTCTGACGGAAGTAGTGCCGTTCTTGCTGGAAGATCAGCTTAAGGCAAGAGGAGCAAAGTTTGAAAAAACCGATCCCTGGGGCAGTCATGTGACGGTAGATCAGCGACTGGTGACCGGACAAAACCCACAGTCGGCACACGATGTAGCTGAAGCAGCTGTGAAAGAACTACAGGACTAATACAGACATCAAAAAAAATCCAGAGGAAGGTTCGTTTCAAACCTTCCTTTTGAAGTTTAAAGCAATAACAATATGGTAATTGTCAATTTAATGGGTAGGTTCATTTTTTTAGTAGTATTCATTTTGCTAGAAATAAACGCATCCGCGCAAACAAAAAGTACATTTTAGCTAATGGAAAGGCGGAAAAAGAAGTCGTAGTTTTGGATTACAACACCCTGGAGGAAATCACCAGAATTTCTACTGGAGCTGATCCGCATGAGATCGTTACTAGTGCTGATGGCGCTGTGGCGTACATTTCTAATCCCAAACTGAAAAACAACGGACATTCTATTGATGTGATTAATCTGAAAACACTTCAGCATGACGAAACCATTGACACCCGGCCGTTTTACATTCCTCATGGGTTGGTTTACCTGGATGATCAGTTGTGGTTTACTGCGCAGGGGTCTAAGACGGTAGGTGTCTATGACTTAAAGTCCAAATCGGTGACGGAAGTGCTGGGTACAGGTCAGGATTTTACGCATTTGCTGGAAGTACTTCCCAATGGGAGAACTTTTTATTCAACCAATGTGGAGTCTGGCACAGTGAGTATTTATGAAAAGAAGGAGATACCACCCTATATGCCGCCCACAGGTAAGCTTCCTCATAATGCACAACCCCGTGTAGAATGGCGGCAAACACTGGTAGATGTAGGCTATGGAGCCGAAGGCTTTGACACCACTCCAGATTTCAAAGAGCTGTGGACAGCCAGGCCAGATGGTCATGTTTTGGTCATTGATTTAAATCAAAAAGAAGTGATCGCAGATATAGACACTGAGGTGGAAGGTTTGCACCGCCTGAAAATCTCCGCAGATGGTACCACCGCATGTATCGTAAGTGTCAAAACAGGAGATTTGCTTTTTTATGACATAGAAAGCCGGACACTCAAGCATCAAATGCAAATGGGCCAAGGAGCTGGATTATACATCGATGAAGCCAGCAACAGGTTGTTTGCGTCTTGTACTCCCAACAATTACATAGCTGTCGTTGATCTGGAGGATTTCCGTCTTTTGAAAAAAATTGAGATAGGAAGACCGGATGGAGTGACGTCTGTGGAGGTTTATCAAGAATAAATACACATGATTTCACTTACTCCTCCGAACCCTTAATCTTAAAGAAAAGTCTTGTTAATGGAATGATGGACAATCCTGTGATGGTTAGGAATAAAAATGCCCATCTTAATCCAAATCCATGGGAGAGGTAGCCAATGATTGGCGGTCCAATGAGCATGCCGGTTGTGCCATAAGTGGAGATAATTGCTACGACAATTCCGGGAGCGTATTTCTTAGAACCTCCAGCTTGAGCTAGTGCCATAGGTACGATAGGAGCTACACCAATTCCAATAATCGAGAATCCGATCAACGCAGGAACGAAGTAGGGGAACAGCACGGCAGTCAAAACTCCGGAGATGATCAGAACGGCCGAAATAGCAAAGGTCAACTTGCTGCCGATTTTATGAATGATCTTATCTGAAAGAAGCCTCGAAATCGCCATAAAGGTCATGAACAACAAAAATCCGAAAGTGAAGATTTCTGAGTTGACCACATCTCGGAAAAAGACTCCACTCCAGTCAAACATTCCACCTTCACATATTGAAGCAAAGAAGATGATAAAGCCCAAAGAAACGATATAAGGTTCTGGTTTGCTCAAAATCAACTTCGTGCCAGTTGTTGCTTTGTCAGCTGCTATTAAATTGAAATAAGAAAATAAGGATAATGGAATCACGATGCACGTGAATAGAATCAGGTGCATCAACATGCTGATGTCTGAAACAATCATCAACGTAGTAAAGCCAACTCCAGCAATCCCACCTATACTCCACATGGCATGAAACGACGCATTGATTTTCTTCTGGAACAGTTTCTGAACGGTAATTACCTGAGTGTTCATGGATACGTTCACGATTCGCATGAAAAAGGCAATGCAAAACATGGATCCAATCAACATTACAGTATTCGATGCGAAACTCAATGAAAGCAAGGACAAGGCATACAAAACGTAGCCGAAGAGTATCGGTTTGCGGGTATTGAACTTGGAAACGAGAAATCCTGATAATGGCAACCCTATCAAAGAAGCAATGGGCATGGTGAGTAAGGTAGATCCCAGCTCCGCATCATTTAATCCAATAACTTCCTTTATAGTCGGTATTCGGGAAGTCCAGGTCGAGAACCCGAATCCAGAAAGGAAATAAAACGTGCTTAAAGCAATGCGGTGTTTCAGTCTAGTTTCCATGTTGTTGGTTTGCCCTACTTTTCCATCCTGTTAAATTGTGGAATGGAGTAATAAGGGATAATGAGGAGTCTGCTAAATAGGTTAAGTCACAGTTATTTAATAAATTATATTCAAAATAACTGCCGAATGAAAAAAGTAATAATCATCACTGCTCTAATTTCGAGTTCTTTATTCTATTCATGCTCAGAAACAGGTGAAGCGTGTTGTAAAGAATGCTCAACAGGAAAGGCTTGTGGAGATACATGTATCTCTGAGTCAAAAACTTGTAATGAAGATCCTGGTTGTGCCTGCGATGTTTAGGCTTTATTTCTTTCTCTCAATATCTCTCAAATTCTCCATCTTCTTGTTGCGTAGGAATCCCGCGATATCCTCAAAGTGTTCTTTCACTCGTTGATTGCCAAATTCGAATACCTTTTTCGCTAATCCGTCTAAAAAATCCCTATCGTGAGATACCAGAATCAACGTGCCATCAAAGGCTTTCAAGGCATCTTTCAAGATGTCCTTCGTCTTGATGTCGAGATGGTTGGTAGGCTCATCGAGTATGAGGAGGTTCACCGGCTGAAGCAACAACTTGATCATTGCCAGGCGTGTTCTTTCACCTCCCGAAAGAACTTTCACCTTTTTGTCGATCGTGTCGCCGCTGAACATGAAAGCACCAAGAATGTCTTTGATCTTGGTGCGAATATCTCCTTGCGCAATTTCATCAATCGTTTGGAACACGGTCAATGATTCATCCAAGAGAGCAGCTTGATTCTGAGCAAAGTAGCCAATCTGACAGTTGTGACCCAATTGCATTTTTCCTTTGTGCTCAATTTCACCCATGATCGCCTTAATCATGGTAGACTTACCTTCACCGTTTTTGCCAACAAAAGCCACTTTTTCACCTCGGCTTATGGTCATCGATGCATCTTTGAAAACCACATGATCTCCGTAAGATTTGCTCAAGTCTTCTATGATCACCGGATAATTACCTGATCTTGGAGCAGGAGGGAACTTCAAATTCAATGCAGAAGTATCTACTTCATCCACTTCTACGATCTCCATTTTCTCCAGCATCTTCACACGAGATTGTACTTGCAACGTCTTAGAGTACGTTCCTTTGAATCGCTCGATGAACTGCTTGATGTCTGCAATTTCCTTTTGCTGATCGTCAAACTGCTTTTGCTGTTGCTCACGACGCTCTCTTCTCAGTTCGAGATAGTGCGAGTAGTTCGTTTTATAGTCGTAGATCTTCCCATTGGTTAACTCAATGGTACGATTAGTCAAATTGTCTACAAATGTCTTATCGTGGCTAATCACCATAACGGCATTTGCACTGTTTTTCAAAAAGTCTTCCAGCCACTGTACGGACTCAATGTCCAGGTGGTTGGTAGGCTCATCGAGAAGGATCAAGTCAGGTTTTTTCAATAAGATTTTTGCCAACTCAATACGCATCCTCCATCCACCACTAAAGTCTTTGGCAGGACGGGTAAAGTCCGAACGAACAAAGCCCAACCCTAAAAGCGTTTGCTCTACAGCCTGATCAAAGTTAGAGTCTTCGATGCTGTAGTATTTTTCACTGATTTCAGACACCAACTCAATTATTTTGGCATACTCGTCAGACTCGTAATCAGTCCTGGTTTCTAATTGCTTATTGAGGTCATCTAGCTGAGTTTTCATTGCTAGGATCTCCTCAAAAGCTTTGGAAGTCTCTTCGAACACATTGCAAGTGTCTTCTACCAACAAGTGCTGAGGCAAATAGGCAATTACCGCATCTTTTGGAGCTGAGATCTTGCCATAAGTAGGCTTGTCTTTGCCAGCAATGATTTTAAGGAGGGTGGATTTACCTGCACCATTCTTACCCATGAGGGCGATTTTATCCTCTGGATTGATGTTGAACTGAATGCCGCTAAACAGGGTGTGTCCACTAAATTCTACGCCGACTGAGTCTACTGAGATCATAACTTCAATTGAATAAGCCGCGAAGTTAGTGAGAAGGGTTGGGAATGTGAATGTTTCAGAAACTAGTAATAACTATTTCTTTAGAACGGAAGGTCAAATTCTTCACTATCATTTAAATCTTCTTCCGGGTGTTCATAATAGTTGTCTTTAGCAACTTTATTCAATGTTGCTAAAACAAATTCTGGTAGATCTAAAATGTGCTTTGATATTTCCTCTTTTATGCTTATTTCTTTTGGGTTTCCATAGCTTGTTGTTTCTGAAACTTCAGTGAATCCCCTTATTTCCATTTTGTTCAACACATCTGGATACTTCTGAGATAATAATGGTTTAATATCATGGATTTTTTCCCATTCTTTGATTTTAGATATTTCATAATCTTGTTGCCAGCCAGTCATTAGTTTGACTTTCCCAGTTTCGACTAGGTAATGGAAAAGAAGTAACTCGTCTGTCTTGAATTTTTGCTCTTTTATAAATTTAAGAAATTCTGAGTATTTATCAGAGAGTGATAGATCAGCTATCAAAGGAGACTTGTTAAAGTCGAGCCCATCATTGATTTGTTCCATATTAATAACTTCAGTGATAGGAACAGAAGAAGTGTCCTCTGTAAATGAACTAATATTTGCAAGAAATTTCTTAATACTTTGGGAGATTAAGATGTTATTGGTAGTAATGTCGAAAAACATAGAAAGCTGTTGAATCCAGCTATTAATTCTATCTTCATCGTTAATATAAAATCCAATTTCTCTAGGATCTAAAGCACCTGTTTGGAATTCCTTACTGTTTAAATTGAAATCAGGAGTGAAGATTGCAGCATGATTATTTTCAATAATCCAAGCGGCACCCATTTCATTCAAACAAGCAACACTTTTATAGTATTGTTCTGATAGAAGATAAATCACATAAGGTTTGTTCTCAATTTGAGATTTTAACCAATTAAAGATATTTTGTCCAATAGGTATTCCATAAGCAACATTACTTGTGAATATAATTTCGCTTTCCTTAACCCCGAGACTTCTTAATAACTCAACTATAATGTTTCCATAGTCTTTATTTTTAGAAGAATGTGAAATAAATATCTTCATTTTAGGCGAATAGAAATTAGTGGTTAACATCGATTTTCATTTTGAAAAGCTTCAAAATAAGAGAATATCTCTGAATTATCAACAATCATTAATTTATCATAACCACGAAGAGATCTTGTGGTCATTCACTTAATAAGGAGGGGAAGTCATGCCTTATTTATAATGTGAATGATAAGATTTTTAGGCTAGTATACATTCAAATTATACAGACTTGGGATAAAGCAAAGCTTGGGATTTTTAGGATCGTAGAATATGGTTAGTCTTTCTCCTTCTTGTAGGTGTCTTTTATAAGCAGACTGGTACTCATGATTAAACATCTTTCCATTTGCTTCATATCTGAAATTGTATTCCTTAACAGTACGTCCATTATGTACTGCGTTGGTATTTGTGATATGCGTTATTTCGGCAATGGATTTCTCACCGTGCTGAAGTACATAATAACCCAATTTAGCAGTATCTATTTTTCTCTTTACGATATAAAGACCTATTGCCAGGAAAAGAAGACCCCCAAGAGCCCTTAGGTCCATAACGGCAAAAAATGGCATGATGAAACCAATAATACAAAAGGCTTCTCCAAGTAAGAATGGTGCAGTATTCAGATAGATTGTGGTTCTATCGGATTTGGTGATTTTTCTCATTATGACTGTTGAAAGAAAGGTAAATTATTGAAATTATTCTTCGAAATCAATTGATGAGATTCTCTTCCGTAATCTCAAGGAATCTGCTCGTGGGAGATGAGGATTAATTTATGTGAGCTAAAACCTTACCATAGTCAGTAAAAATATTGCCCTAACGAATCAAATGACAAGAAGCCCATTCCTCCAACATTTCTATTAGTTTTACTTTTCTATAGAATGAGCTGTTTTTGTCAGCTTTTCAGTTAAGTATAAGCACATTTTTCTAATGAGATTTCTTCATACCGCAGATTGGCATATCGGGCAACTCTTTCATGAGTTTGATCGGCATTTTGAGCATCAGCAGTTTCTCAATTGGCTGGTTCAGAAGCTTCAGGATGAGCAGATAGATGTGCTGCTGATCAGCGGAGATATCTTCGATCAGGCCAACCCTTCGGCTGCTGCTATCCGTTTGTTGTATACGTTTCTCAATGAAGCAACGGCCGCTTGCCCAGACTTACAAGTCATCGTTACAGCAGGCAATCATGATTCCGCTACACGACTGGAAGCTCCAAAGCCGCTGCTGAGCTCGTCCAACATTCACATCATTGGCGTGATGCCGAGAAAAGACGATGGTGAAATTGATTATGAGGCATTGACCATTCCGATCAAATCCAAAGACGGCATTTTTGGTTGGTGTCTGGCTGTGCCATTTCTACGCATGGGCGATTATCCGGAAGTAAATGGCAGCAAGAACAACTACGTGGATGGTGTGTGTGCTTTGTATGAGGAGGCTTTCGCGTATGCGGATGAGTTACGAGATGCCAACCAACCGATCATTGCCTTGGGGCACTTGCATGCGCTGAATGCAGAAATTACGGACCTGGACAAAAGTGAGCGACTGATCATGGGAGGAGTGGAGTACATCCCAGGAACGGCTTTCCCAAAAGAACTGAGTTATGTGGCTTTGGGGCATATTCACAAATCTCAGAAAATCGGTGGACATACGGAGATTCGCTATTCTGGTAGCCCGATTCCTATGTCGTTTGGGGAGCGTGGTTATCAGCATCAGGTGTTGGTATTTGAGATGGATGAAAGAGGTTTGAGTAGTGAAGTAACGCGCATAGAAGTGCCAGTGACCATTCCTTTGCTGAGTGTGCCGGATAAGCATGAGCCGTTAGAAACGGTGATAAAAGCCCTGATGAAACTGGAAAATGCAGAAGGCCGAGCGCTGAATGTAGCGCCTTATCTACAAGTGCGTGTTTTGCTGGATGGACCAGAACCATCGCTGCGTCATAAAATAGAACAGGTGCTAGAAGGTAAATACGCGCGACTGGCAAGAATAGATGTGCGGTATCCGAAGAAGAAATCAGATGATTCCGAAGAACTGGTTTCGCCGGATTTACTTCATTCCATGAGTCCATTGGAGATTTTTACGCGTCATTACGAGAAGAGGTATCAAATAGAGTTACCAGAAACGCTAGAGAAGCATTTCAGAACGGTTGCCAACGAAATTGAGCAAAAAGAACAATGAAAATCCTCTCAATAGAAATCAATAACCTGGCCTCACTCGATGGCTACACCAAAATCGATTTTACCGAGAAACCATTGGCTTCTGCGGGCATTTTCGCCATTACGGGGCCAACCGGAGCAGGTAAATCTACTTTGCTAGATGCGCTGTGTTTGGCGCTTTACAGCAAAACGCCCAGGTATTTACAAGGCAAGGAAATTGGAATTGAGGTAGAAGATGTTCGTGGTAATAAAATCAATCAGGGAGATGTGCGTGGCATCTTGCGAGACGGTACTGCCGAAGGTTTTTCCAAAGTCGCCTTTGTGGGAGTGGATGGTCATCGGTATAAAGCCACCTGGAGTGTGCGTCGTGCCAGACAACAAGCTGAAGGTGCGATTCAAGCCGATAATATCCAGATAGAAAGTTTGGAAACGGGGCGTGTGATTGCGTCGAAGAAAACCGAGGCTTTAAAAGAAATAGAGCAGGCTATCGGTCTGAATTTTGATCAGTTCACGCGATCGGTTTTGCTGGCACAAGGTGATTTTTCAGCATTCCTCAAAGCCAATAAAGACGACAAATCTTCGCTTTTGGAAAAACTTACCGGGACGCAGATCTATTCAGAGATCAGTGTTGGGATATATGAGCATCACAAAGAAGTCAAAACGGAGCTGGACAAACTGCAAGTGCAGGCAGATGGTGTAGAGAGTTTGACTGAAGTGGAAATATATGCCTTACAAGAGGAGCAGAAGGATCTCATCGACTCGGCTAAGATTCTGGAAAGTCAGGTTACCCAATATCAGAAAGCAGTTGATTGGCAGACACAGCTTGAGAAGTTAAAACTACAGCTAGAAGAGGCTGGAACTGCACTTGAGCAAGCTGCCCAGCTGGAAAAGGACTCACAACCGAGAAAGGCCAAATTGGCGTTATTGGATAGCGTACAGTCGATCCGAACAGAAGCATCTTCACTCAAGCAAAAGGAAAACGAAGCAGAAGAAAGAAAATCCGTTGTTGCCTCGCTTAAGCAGGAAATGGCAAAACTCGAGCAGGAGAGTGAATCTGTTCAGGCATTGCAGGAAACTGCCAATCAAGCGTTAGCGAAAGCAAATGACCATATTAAAGAAGCTCAGCCTAGACTTGATCAGGCTTCTAAACTGGATACACAGCTAGAGGAGGCTCAACACCAACAGGAGCGATCATCTAAGGACGCTCAGCAAGCCATGGAAGCCTTCCAGCAAATGAATGAGGCGTTGCAGCAATCTGGCGAAGAGCTGGAGAAGGTTAAGCTGAGTATAGAGCAACTAGAGCAGTGGCAACAAAATAACGCCTCTCGTCAGCCAATAGCGGAGAACAAAACGGAGATCATTTCGCGATTGACAGATGCCGAAAAGTATTGGAGCGATCTGCAGGTGACTAAAGAGAAACTGGAGTCGGTTGATTCTGAGATCAAGCAAAAGGAACGAGCAGTAAAGCAATTCGAAGAAAAGTCGAAGGAGCTGCAGGAAACCATTGCTGCCAAGCAAAAGTCCTGGGAGGCGCTTAACGAAGAACTAAAGAAATCCCCTATAGCAGCTATTGAAGCCAAGGCTAGTCAACTGCAGAGTAGAAAAGATGCGTTGAATGAAGGACTGGGAAGTTGGAAAAGAGTAGATGAACTGCAGACGACAGAGCGACAGTTGCAGCAGCAAATAGCGTCACTCAAGTCACAAAAGGATACTTCCGAAAAGCAATTACAAACTACTGAGAAGGAACTGCAAACTGCTGAAATCACCCGTACGGCAAGTCAGAAGATGCTTGATCGTGCGAGACTCGAGTCTGCGGAAAATGTGGAGGCTCTGAGACAAAATCTGGAAGAAAATGAGCCTTGTCCGGTATGCGGTAGCACTCATCACCCTTACAGTGAAGGCCATGTGGCGGTTGAGAATGTGCTGAAATCGCTGGAGCAGGAGCATCAACAAAATGAACAGCAGTATGTTCAGGTATTGCAAAAGCAAACAAGCTTATCCAAAGAACTACAAACGCTGGAAAGTAAGCTGAAGGAGTCGGAGGAGCAAGTGAAAGGGGAGTCCGAAAAACTACATGCTGCTCAAACGGAGTGGAAGGCTCAAAGCATTTTCGCGGAAGCAGAGAAAGCATCTGATGAGGAGCGAATCACCTGGATTCAAAACGAATGGACTCAGACGAATGAGGCGCTGAAAAACCTCCATCAGCAACTGGAAAGTCAGCGTAAGCAAGTTCTGCAAGCCGATCAGCAAAAAGAGGATTTGGAGAAGCAGAAAGCTTTACTCGGTCAGGCGGAGAAGGATTTACAGGCAGCTGAGTTTGACTTGAAAAGTTTGAAATCTAACTCTGAGCGTGATCTGAAGGATCAGGACCGTCTGGAAAAGGAATTGGCCAATGTGGAAAAATCCCTGAATCCATATTTTGAACACAATGAGTGGATGGATAACTGGAAAGCCAATCCTGACACCTTTAGAGATCAGTTGAAGGGTTTTGCTGTGAAATGGGAGGAGAAAGCCAAGGAATTGACCAAAGCGAAGGATGCATTGATTCAGCTTCAAGCAACCCATGAAAAAGCCAAAACGCAGGAGGAACACTCCAGCAAAGAGCACAAGAAAGCCAATCAATTGCTTGCAGAATATAAGGAGAAACTAGACAAGCTAAGACAAGAGCGTGGATTGTTGTTTGACGGTAAGTCTGTGCTGGAAATCAGGAAATCACTTCAAGAGGCACGCAGTGAAGCAGAGCAACAACTCAAAGAACTGGCAGACAAGAAGGAAGCTATCCAGTCTCAATTGGTGGAGAATAAGACAAAGGTGAAAGAAGGGCAGGAGACCATTGAAAAGCTAGGTCTTGAAATCACCAACTTGTCAAAAACCATTGAGCAATGGCGTCAAAATTACAATGCTGAACATGAAGATGAGCTTTCTTCGGACTCGCTCATGGAGCTTCTGGGTATTTCGCTTGACTGGATTCGTCAGGAACGTACAGATCTTCAGCAGTTGACTGATGCTGTCAATCAGGCCAGGGCAACAAGAGATGAGCGTATGCGGCAATTGGACAGTCATGAGGCTTCTCGAGATACATCCATCGATTTTGAAGATGTGCTGAAAGAATTGGGCCAGGTGAAGGGTGAGTTGGAGTCTTCCAAAAGTCGGATCAATGAAATTGGCTTCGAGTTGCAGAAAGATAAGGAGAACAAGCAGCGAATTGGTGGATTGCTGACGCAGATAGAGAAGAAGCGTCTGGTTTTTGATGAGTGGGACAAACTCAACTCGTTGATAGGTTCGGCAGATGGTAAGAAGTTCCGCCAGATTGCTCAGGAATATACGCTGGACGTATTGCTGCAGCATGCCAATGTCCATTTGAAAAACCTGACACCACGCTATCGCATCGAGCGCATTCCAGAAACGCTCGGCCTGCAAGTGCTTGATCACGACATGGGCGACGAATACCGTACGGTTTACAGTTTGTCAGGAGGGGAGTCGTTCCTCGTTTCGCTGGCACTGGCACTCGGACTGGCATCTATTTCGTCCAGCAAGATGAAAGTAGAGTCACTATTTATCGATGAAGGATTCGGAACGCTGGATCCAACTACATTGAGCATTGCCATGGACGCACTGGAAAGACTGCACAATCAAGGTCGAAAGGTAGGAGTGATCTCACACGTGGAGGAAATGAAAGAGCGCATCCCTGTCGAGATCCGTGTGGTGAAAGAGAGCAATGGCAAGAGTAAAGTGGTGATTTAATTAGCTAAAGCTAAAAGGCTAGTTAGTGACACTTGTCATGGCTGTAACGTCATGAACTCCAACTAGGGTTGATGAAATCGTCATTCCCTGAATTTCGTTATAAAGCGCAATAACTGTAGAGGATTAAAGTGAAATTCTAAGGGAATCTCACGAGCAAATAGCACGATAGACTCCCCTAGAATCCATAATAATTATGATGTTTAAACGGTACTTGTTTCAGGATTCGGGGAGTGACGATGGGAAATAACCCTTCAAACATAATTTAGAATTGCCCTAAGTTTTATTCACGAAGTGATATGCTATGATTATGCACTTAAAGCTCTCAATAGAGGTAGTCGTTCAGTTTTCGTCAAAGTGCAACTTTCCCAACTTCATATTTGCTTCCCAGCCATAAGGAAAAATTCCATTTTGATCCGATGTTATTCGCTGCATAATTTCAATCACCGCGGTTCGAGCAGAGTTAGGAAGTTGATAGAAGAGTTTGTCCACTTGTGTGTTGCGTTCCGAGTCATGCACACCATTCTGATGCCTGATGGCTCTTTTCTCTCCTTTGTAGTAGGTCAGTATTTTGATTCTGCCGTCATCAGTTCCATTCATTCCAGAAGTTCCGTAAATGATTACCGGATCGATAATGCCATCATTATCAAGATCAGTTAAACTCAGATATTTGGTCCAAAACCAAATGGAATACTCTATAGGGTTAGTCTCACTTTCAGCGAAGATAAAGTCTCTTAGTTGCCAATCAAGCTGCAGATCAGAACCATTTCTCGAAAGACAAAATGCTTTAATGGAGTCATTGTAGTCCGGCTTGAGTCCATTAGCATCTTGATTTTCCGTTAAAATCAAGTAATGAGTTCCAAGTTTGTCTTGATATTCATAAGCTCGATAAATGGAATAATTAATATTCAGCTTTGCCTTGAGGTCCTCGGTAACAAGTTGTTCAATTTCAGAAGTATCGAATTGTCTGCTCGACGGTTGTCCTATTAGAGAATTGAAAGTTGTTAAGGCAATAATTAAAAATAGGAATTTGCTCATAAGTGAAATTGACAGACAAGATGCCTAATCTAACCCATTTCACTGCTGAAAGCAATACTAAGATGCATAGCGCATCTGCTTATAGAATGTCTATATTTTAAAGTCACACGCGGAACGCGTGCGACAGATTGGGGGCTTTATCGCTCACGGCCGTCTACTCGATAAGAGTGAGTTCAAGTTAACACTATCAGTAATATTGCCTTCGAAATCAATGTATCTCATAAAGCTGGAATATTTGCCGTTAGCAAATTCAATCTCTTGGGTTCGTTGGCCATTAGAATATTTAATTGCTTTTCCATGTTTGATTCCGTTGACCCAGTTGACGGTGTATAAAAGTTTTCCGTCGTGAAAAATTGAATCAGGGCCATGTCGCAGGCCATTTTGGAAGAACTCCTTCCTAATAATGTTTGTCTTATGCGTATCGGAGTAATTAAGCCATACTCCTTGTTTATCGCCGTTTATCCGTTCTCCAAATTGCTGTTTAGAAGGTACTTCCGCTAGTCTAACAAATGTTACCGAATCGAGATATGTTCGCTTAGTTTCACCATGTCTATTTACAATAAGTGCCCCATAGATGGTGATAAATTTAGGACTTGAAGGTTCGTTTGTGGTTTCTTCCAAAATATCTCCCTCCCAGTAAATTGGTAAAGTATCCCTGATATAATCTTTATCGAATTTTTTAAAATCTAAAGTATCATCAGACCATGTTTTGCTATGAATCTCAAATTTTATTGAGGTTACTTCGCTAGAGTTTACAGCGTTTCTTAGTCCATTAATGACAAATGCAGTTTCAATGGGGTGAAATGAAAGCACAGAGTCTTCGCTTATGATTGAAAAACTTTCTATTTCATCTTGTGGCGCGACATTACATGCAACACATCCTAAAAATAAAACTATTAACCACTTCTCCATTTTTCACACTAACACCATCATAACACGTCCACTCATATTATAAAATGCCTAATCTAACTCATTTCACCCCTGAAAGCAACACGGGAATTCAGCGGGCATCAGCTTATGAAGGGTCTTGAGATTTTAAAGTCACACGCGGAACGCGTGCGCCATCTTTGGATTATTCATGGAATCGCTTGTTGACTGTTCTTTAATTATAATATCATAATCTTTCCAATACAAATTCTTTGTTCAACATCATTCCAGCCGTTGTTCCCATAGAAACTGCATTTGCGACTGTTCGCATTCGGGTTGTGTTGTCACCACAGGCGTAAATGTTCTCTATATTTGTTTTCTGTAAATGGTCGATTTTTATGTACCCTTCATCAGTTAATTGGCAACCGAGTTGTTCGGGAATGGGGCAATGCTGTTCGAAGGTTGTTTTGGTGTAAATGGCTCTAATCGTTTTTTTTGAACCGTCTTTAAAAATGACATTTTGAACATAGCCGTTTTTATGCTCCAATTTTTCAATCTCAATTTCAATAATATTGATGTGATGTTTTTGCAATGTCTCGGTTTGCTCAGTTGTTAATGTAGATTTTCCGTTAGTGAGCAACAAAAGGCTTTTGGTCCAATTTAATATAAGCCTGGAAAATTCATAGGCATATTCTCCATTACCTAAAATTGCGGTTGACTCATTTTTCACTTCGTATCCGTGGCAATATGGACAATGAAGAACCGAGATTCCCCAACATTCCTGAAAACCCTTTATTGTGGGAAAGATGTCTTTAACACCCGTAGCAAAGATTAATTTTGAGGCAGAGTATTTACCACCTGATAGAGTATGAATATAAAAACCAGCTTCTGTTTTTTCTCCATTGGTTGCCAAATCGTTGAGAAATTCGATGGTATCATATTCAGACACTTGTTGTTTTCCAGTCTTTGCTATTTCTTGAGGTGTTTTTCCATCTTGAGTTAAAAAGTTATGAGAGTGTGGAGTTTGCCAGTTGCATGGTTGTTCACTATCAATAACAAGCACGTTTCTCAAGGCTCTACCCAAAGCCATGGCTGCAGCAAGGCCTGAGTAACTTCCGCCAACGATAATTACGTCGAAATGTTTAATGGCTATCATGTTTTTGTTTTTTAAAAGTTCTTTGAAATTGAATGGTAATAGAAAAGTCGTTGACAAAACTCCTCCTTGTTTAATAAATGTTCGTCTTTTAAGGTTTTTCACTTTTTTGAAATTTTTCTATTAGGATATTCAGCACTGGTATACCAACAAACATCATCCACGGTACTAAAATCAAGGTTAATATGAGTGTTCGCAAAGGCACAGGAATATTGATCAGGTGCTTGCCGAAAATCAAGTAGAATACGGTAATAGATGGATATATCACAAACCAAATCTTTACTGCTTGGATAATTCTTCCTTTCATCAGTTTCATTATGGTTTTATAATTCTTCCTGTTACTGCTCCAAATAAACTTTTGCGAAATAGAAACTCCAGCTGTTTCATAGTAGTAGGTAATTCGCCGGGGAAATAAGGGAAATATTGTGGCGAATTTTCTATTACCGTTGGGCTTACTGCATTGATACGTACTTCATTTTCCAGCTCAATGGAAGCAGCACGAACAAAGCCTTCTATCGCTCCATTGACCGCTGAAGCGTTAGCGAAATTCCGCTGTGGGTTGTGAGTTAGACCGCCAGTTATCAATGTGAATGAACCTTTGGGGCGAATGTATTGCTGACCCATAAGAACGAGATTGATTTGTCCCATCATTTTACCCTCAATACCCGTTCTAAAAGTATTGTCATTTAGTTTTTTCCATGAGCCAACAAATGTCGGTCCGGCTGTTGAGATCAATGCGTCGAATTCTCCGATTTGATTGAACATTTCTTTAATGGATTCGATGGAAGTTATATCCACCTTCACATCCCCGGTTGTGCGGCTGGTTTTAATTATTTCATGGTTTTCCTTTTCCAAAACATTGACCAGGTATCGTCCCATGGTGCCAGACGCACCTATAATTATGATTTTCATATTTTGCTTTTCTTAAATTGCTGAGCAAAATTATTTCTATTATCAGGGTAGTTTATAGGACAAAAGTCAAGTCTGGCAGGACTTAATTAAAGATTCCTTTCTGTATAGAAGAACCATCAACCTTCTTTGAACGATTTTAGCAAAAGACTTTACAGGAAAGCCTCCCTAATCATGCCAACAGCTGACTGGACTAGAATTATTTGAATTTTTTTCTAAAGACTTCCGGGGAATCACCTGTGTGTTTCTTAAAAAACCGGATAAAGTATGAAGTGTCTTCGTAACCTAGATTGTAGGCAACATGATTGATTTGTTGAGATGTTCCAAGTAAGTTTCTTTTGGCTTCAAGTATTATTTGCTCATTAATAATTTGAGAGCAGGTTTTTCCAGCAGCTTCTTTGGTTATTTTATTGAGTTGAAAGGAAGAAAGGTTCATCATCTCAGCATATTCTGTCACTTGCTTGTGGGATGAAATGTTGTTTTGCAAGAACTCCATCAACTCTTCAAATCGCTGGATATAATATTGATTTTCGCTAATCGAAATTATTTTAGGGTTTTGACTTTGCCTCACAATCTCTATGAATAGAACTTTCAAATTTGCTTTAATTACTTCCTGATAATTATCTAGTTTGTGGTCGTTTTCTTCATAAATAATGGACAAAATAGAAAGTATTTTTTTGAATTTCTCAGAACTAAGGGGGCAGTGGTTTTTGTAGCTGACTTTCCGCAATGCAAAATTTGTAGGTTCTTCTCTGGGCATGTAAAACTCTCGGCTAAATTGAATTATGTAGCCCACACTTCCTTTCTCGAGTGTAAGTTGGTGTACTTGTCCGGGCCGCATAAAGAAAATGGAATAGTCGTAGACTGGGTAGGGAATGAAGTCAATGACGTGTTCACCACCTCCGTTTTCTAAAAATAAAGCAAAGAAAAAGTTGTGGCGGTGAATCTCTTGAATTAAGTCATTTTCAGAAAGTAAGTTTTCAAGCTTTATGATGTTAAATCCTTTCTGGAATTGAGGTTCGTCAATATGTCTTATAGGAATTTTTGACATTAAGGTTCTCTAATGAAGGCAAGCATAGTTAAAACATGCCTAATCTAACCCATTTCACCCCTGAAAGCAATCCTGAACCATCAGGCATGATTAAAAAGGTGATCTGACTCACTATTTTCACCCATGAGTTGTGCTGGATACAAGAAATCTCGTCGCAGATACGTTATCCTCCAATATTGTACTATTTCACCCTGACGAAAGCATTGCTGAGTCAGGGCAAACCTAAAATTTATCGCTATGCAGATGATTAATGTACCCAAGCTGCGCATGGCGCAGCTACAAACCTTCACGGAAGGCGTATTGAAAACCACCGCTAACCTTACCGAGGTGGCCCCACAGGTCGCTGACGTGAAGGCAAAACTCAAGGTCTTTCTGGACGGGATGACCAAAGCCACTGCCAGTTCCAATAAATCGGTTTTGGATCGCACCAGAGATGAGCTGAACTCCGGATTCTTCAAAGGTGTGGAGTCGGAGCAGTTGTTTCCGCATGCAGCGGACGTTGCAAAACTTCTTAGTCAGGTAGTTGGTATCACTTCCCGCTATGGCTTTGGTCTCAATAGGCTCAGCTATGACGAGCAGACGGCCCAGACGGATAACATGATCAAGGAACTGGAAGCTCTAAAACTCAATAAGTTGCCTAATATCTCCAGGTGGCTGGCACCCATGAAAGCCGCCAATGCGGAGTTTAAGTCCCTGGCGGAGGCGTATTACAAAGATCTGACTGCTGCCGGAGAGACCTCTGCTGCCAGCCATGCAGCGCCTGCTCTTACCGATGCCATCAACGCACTCTTCACCATGCTGTTTGCGCATGTACAGATATCAGGCAGCGAGACGTTGACTACTGCCTACAAGGAGTTGATTACCCAGGTGGAGTCTTTTAAGTAGGAGAGCAGGGCCAGAGGTGAAACCTGCATGTTTGGAGCCTCCGCGGCTTGCGGAATGCTAAAACACGCATGTTTGGACGTTCCGCTGGTCTTCCGAAGGCATAAACACAGCCGTTTGGAGGTTCTGCAGCTTGCAGCAAGGCAAAACGTGGATGTTTGGGGCTTCCGCACACGTGCGGAGACCTCTTTCAGGACCTGACCTAGGGAAATTTGAGGGTTTTTAAGCGTGATGAAGGCTGTGTTATGCCTGTTGTTGGAAACCGGTCTTAGCTTCGGCGGAATTCAAAGTGAGGGGGGAGGCAAAGGGCCATCATCGTTTGTTGTGCTCCTTTACTAGTCATTTGGTTCGTAAATGAGATACACTTTGTGTTGAATCACAATAGTCAAGGTGAACGCACTCAATAGCGTCGCAAATGCATTGTTGTCGATTGTAATTCTCCATTTTGCTGGTTTAAGAGGATGTTCAATTTCTGTTGTTAATCGACCGATACGATCCTGGTTGTCCAAAATCAGTTTCCAATCTTTCTGATCCAAAACCTTGAATTCAGTTGAGTTAGATTTTAAAAAACAATATTCAGGAGCGATAGAAATAAGAACTTTTGATTTTGGAATATGGTATTCCCAAAGTTCATTGTTTAAATGATCTTGGATTGTGTATTCGGTTCTCAGATTATCCGTGAATTTTACTGTTGCTGCTAGTGAGTTGTTGGAATTGTAAAGTTCAAAAACCCCAGTCCGTTTGGTAGTTCTAGTAACATTACAGGAATAGATCAATTGGTTATCATCGTAAAAGTTAATTGCGTTAACCTCGCCGATTATAGGAATAGTTCTACTTAGTTTAATGTTTAAAAAATACATCTGTTTTGGACTACAATATGGAGCATAACACAGTCATACACATGACCATTTATATTATGACATGCCTAATCTAACCCATTTCACCTCTGAAAGCAACACTGGGATGCAATGGGCATCTGCTTAGGGAGTTTCTTGATATTTAAAATCACACGTGGTACGATTGGGCTAGATTGAGGGATTTTATTGGCTAGTGTGGCAATCAACTAGTTGGAGCAACTCCAACTAGTGCAGGGGCGCTTGTTATGTCCTGTTTTTTTTACGGTTTGTTTGTTCCGGTGGCTAGAAGTTGCGCCACTTCCGAGATGTTCTCAGATAGTTCGTCAAATGTTCGAAGTTCAGACCAAGTTGCACCGGAATACTTTTCATGTGGTTCACTCGAATCGACTCTCAGTTGGCGTTCACGTCCGTCATAGGTTAATCTATAACAATTGCCGTTAATCCGATAACCAAGACGTCCGTTTCCAAAAGAGTATGGTTGATATAGGAATTCTTGCAGTTCGAATTTTTCTATAGTCTGAAGTTTGGCTTCAAGTTCTGTTCGAAAGTCTTCAAATTTCATTATTCATCTAGTTCGGCCATTCGCTATATCGCTTGTTACATGCCGTCTTCTACAATTTTGCTGAACACAGAAGTTAGTTCGTCTTGCTTGAGGAGTTCGTCAATTACCTGTTCAATGTCCTGTCGAGAGCATTTGTCGATCAGAATCATGTCGCTTGACCATAGGTATTTACCGTTCAAGTTCTCGCCAGTTCGCTGGTTCTTATTTTTCAGTTCCTTGATATTAGAATAGGTGAAAAATGATCCGACATATCTTTCACCATTCGTTAGAGTTACAATGACGTCTGTGTTGTTATTATCATAGTTCCATTGACCCTCAACCCATTCTTCTGCTTCAATCCAAATGTTTTTTAATTTATCAGCTTTCATATTAATGGAGATGAACTTCCCAATCTTCAAATTCAGGCTCAATCATATAGTTATCTATTCTATGGGTGCATACGTGCCTGATCCATTGTGCTGCTCTTTTCATTGCCTGTGTTTGGTTAAGAACTTTACCGGAAGAATCCATCTTTATGACATTGGCAAAAATTGCATACGCTTGCTCAACTAAGCTTGCCTCTTCTTTAAGAATTTCTCTATAGTCAACATTTTTCAAAATTGATTCATCGCCAATTACAAAAGGAAGTGTTCCATTGGTATAATAATAGGCAAAATGCCTCAGCGCACTTTTGAAGTCGTTAGAAAGCTCAACAACTACTTCTTGATTCTGTTTTTCTTGTTTCTTCTTGAAGAACATTAATCGATCCTATAATGGCATGTAACATAGTAATAACATAAGCGATCATGTCATTTGATAATATCTCGCCTAATCTAACCCATTTCACTTCTGAAAGCAATTCTAGGTTGAAGGGCATCCTGCTTATGAAGTGTCTTGATATGATAAAGTCATACGGGAACGCGTGAGGCAGCTTGGGAAGAAAGCACTTCAGTTTTCTTGGCTGTAGATAAGCAGGATGTTGAGCATGCACTTAGAAGATGGCTAAGTAAGGCTATGCGACATCATCGTTTGTTATGAGCTTTTTCACGCTCTAGTTTGCGTTAGTTGAGCCGTTACGGTGTTACAGTCAAAACATACAAAGTTGTGAATTACCATACAATCTGCTATATCATAGTTATCTCCGATTGAATCAATTTGAGCGTAAAACGTCATTTTATTCGAGCATACGGAGCAGTTTGGATACTCACTCTCTGAAAGTTCATCTGGTTGACCTCCCAAGAAATGTCGGGTTCCAGCAACCTCGTTCCATTCATATCCAACAGCATTCTTTGCCTCTTCTGTTTCAGGTTGAGGAATTAACTTGATTTTAGGGATTTTCATTAATACAACTGAGTAGAGATCATTAGAGTTGGGTGTTTACCCTGTTCGATTTTTCTGTAATTCACAAAGGCCGAGCATTCAAAAATTGCCTCCAATTGTTCAGGAGCTCGTTCTTTAAGAAGATGTCCTTTTGTTATTTCGATAATTGTTGGTGCGTCACTTAGTTCATCTACACAATCCATCCATGCGTTCATGTTCTCCCCGTAATAATCCGGAAAATTCATCTGCTTCTTGAATTCATTGTGGAAGGTTTTCCAGTTCGTGATCTTGGTTCCGTTAGTTCTGCAGGTTTTCATTCTTCAAGTTGCTGATAACACAGTCATAACATGACCATCTATATTATGACATGCCTAAGCTAACCCATTTTACCTCTGAAAGCAATACTGGGATGCCGGGGAGCATTCTGCTTATAGAGTGTCTTGATGTCACACGCGGAACGTTAATGCCAGCTTGGAAAATTTAGAAACGAGTCATGCCCAAAACTTCCACCAGGGCTTGCTATGTTCTATGATCGAGACCAATTGGCCAGAGCCATCAGGAAAAAAGATGTCTGAGTTGCCACTAGCATCAAAGAATCCTACCTGATACTTGGCAGCCAGGTTCTTCACGAATGGATAGGCCTGATCGGCAAACACCCACCCAAAAGCCACATAGATCATGTCTTGTCCAATACTGTAATCGGCTAGTGTCTGATCTTCGCTCACGTCATCAGATGCATACGGGCCATTCATGGGCGGGAATGTTTCTTTGATCTCCATAAACCAGTTGTGCAGTTCCTCTGAACTTACCTCAGGGTTATTGTAGTCATGATCTTCAACCCATTTAGCCTGTTGTTGATACCATACCATAAACGCTTCTTGATTTCGTGGCGCTGCAGCAGGATTAAAAACAATTAAGTCGTAACTCATAGTTCAGAATTAAGTACAAAGACTAACATCATGCTCAAAGTAAGTTCAATTAACCTAGATGTCACTATTTATTGCCATGGAAACCCTAATTTGAAGTAATAATTCGGGTAATGATTATGTGCTCCTTACCTCTAAAATACCCTCCAACACGGATTAAAAACGGAATAGTTTGATTTCATCTTTGTTGGATAACTGATGAATCTATGACAGAGAAAGTATTTTGCTGGTGTGATGTACTGAACAGGTGCGGATTGATGAGTATCTGTCATTGTCGCCAGCGTTAATAACATCTCCTGTTCGTTTGTATGATAGCCTGAAGCGCTTATGTCATTCCTATGTCCGGTTGAGTTCTTGAAGTAAATAAACCCTGTTTCCATTTCATCTGGAAATTCAATATAGTGGTACTCTAAATTTTTCGCACGTTTTCTTACGCCATCGTTTCATTCTAATCAAGTAACTTATATAAGGATAATATTCGACCAGTCAGTACCAATATTAACCGGATCACGGGTAGGATTTGAATAAATACTAATGGTGTGATGCTTGTATTCCTTTCCTGATTTAAACTACTCTACACAATAAACATCCGGGCAAGACATCTTTTTATAATTAGGTGTTGGATAATGCAATTCGAACTGTTTGGTATCAAAAACGGCAGAGGTTATAACATGAAAGGATTGATACGCACTGCATTGAGCTGGTCAGGACAGGTAAACTTCTTGAAAAGGATCAATTTTTTTAAACTATCCTCCACATATTCAGGAATGGCATCGATCAATAATAGAGGAGCCGAATCGAAATAGCTTACTTGAACAGAAAGTTTGAAACCTCACAAACACTATTTGATACGACTTTGATTAATGATGGAAAACATTGCAAATGTTTGAAATGGGAAAAATGTTTTTGGAATAATTTTAGCCGGTGTAATCCAAAGTAAACCCTATATTTACACGGCCATTGATGATTGCAAGCATGAAACAACATTCTCTTTTTTTCTTTCTATTTCTTTCTTCATTACTTTCTTTCTCTCAGAAAAAAGTAGTTGATTTCGAAAGTATTGGGAGTTCCATTAATTATAAAGGGGAATTATATTTTTCTGCGCATATTGAGGGTTACGGTTACGAATTGTGGAGAACCGATGGGACAGAAGACGGAACCGAGCTAGTTAAAGATATCTCCCCTGGACCAGGAAGTTCTAATCCAGACAGATTCTTTGTTGTGGATAATAATCTTTACTTCATGGCAAGTACTGGTTCTTTGGGTAGGGAACTCTGGGTGACAGATGGAAGTGCGACAGGTACTAGAAACCTTCTCGATCTTGCTAGTGGAACAAGAAATTTTCTCCTCAGTCAATGGTTAGTGTATAAGGAGAATCTTATTGTAGTTGGAGATAATAGAGCCTACTTAATCGATCTAAAAACACTAGAGGATGAATGCTTACTTAGTTATTGTTATTCTGGAATATCTGGTAAGTTATTTGTGAGAAATGAGGAGTTGTATCTGCACAATACCTATAATGGTTTCCTGGCGAAATTTATTGACGATACGCGTGAGTTTATTCCATTTAATTTTAACGGGTTTGATCAATTAAAAGTGTCTTACATTGATGAAAACGAAATTTATCTGTTCTCTGGTCGCGATTATGGCGGGGTTCAAAAAATGGGTAAATTTAGTTTTGATACTCAAACCTTTGACTCGTTAGCTAGTTGGACCACTGATACTTATGGAAGTATTGAAATTGGGGATCAACTTGCAACTGGTGGACTGCTGTATTTTTCTGTCAGAATTTATCCTGACTCAGGAGAGCCTACTGACGCATTGTGGGTAACTGATGGTACCACCAGTGGAACATTAGAAGTTAGAAGTACCTCATGGAGCCCTCATACATATGAATCTGAGTTGCTCAATTTTATCTCTTATAACAACAAACTGTATTATATATCCAATGAAGTGGATGGAAGTTCACTATGGGTGTCTGATGGAACGCCATCTGGAACTCATAAGGTTAATGACACATACATTGCTAAATATGGGCGAGATGGTGATAATGATATCAGAATGACTCTATGGAAAGATGAACTTTACTTTCAGACCAGTGGAAGATACCTGGCCATAATGAATATGGAGCACCCTGAAGAAATATATGTTTATCGTGATGACCTGGATGGCTTGCAGTTTATGTCATCAACTGATACTCATTTCTTCTTTAAAACCGAAGGTGATTTTTATAATGAATCCGTGTGGATTTCTGATCCTTCTGGCAAAATTGTTGTTCAGGAGCAGCTCAATTTTGGGGATGTGGATACTAATGGATGCAAAGAAATGTCCATTCAGATTGCTAATGTTGGAAGGGACGAATTATATATAGGTAATCTGGAGGTGTCAGGTGATTATTTTTACATAGAAAGTGATTTTTCTGGAATTATTCCTGTTTCTGGTTCTATGTCAGGGACGCTATCGTTCTTTCCCGCTCAAAGTGGTTATTTCAATGGAGCATTGCATGTTTTAAGTAGTGATCCTTCATCTATTGGAAGCAAAACAGTTTTAACAGGTTCAAGCACGATTTTGAGTAGTGACTCTCTGTCATGTTTTGATCAAATTTCACCTCTTCGTAAAACCCTGAACTTATCTTTGTCAGATTCCAGTTCCATTAAACTTTCTGTTCATCAAATTGATGAGAATAAACCCTCAGGCAGTGAAATTGGTAGATTGTCTTTTAATGGTTCAGATGAAGTGTCATATGCCTTTGTTCAAGGTGAGGGAGATGCCCATAATCATTTATTTCAAATTGAAAATGACCAATTATTAACGAATACGGTTTTTGATTATGAGCAACAGACAACCTACGGAATAAGGGTTCAAGCAAGTGATGGGATTGTAAGCGATACAGGTATTCTATTTATCAGTGTCGTAGATCTTTTTGAACAAATTACACCTTCCGAAGGATGTGAAGAGACTTTTAAAACTGGCGCAAGTCCGCTTAATGATGTAGCTATACTTGATAATGGACGAGTTGTGGCAGTAGGAGTTGGTGAAGTACTTCTTTCGGATGATAATGGGTACTCCTGGAGAAATTTGAATTTACCTCTCATTAGTTCTTATGACAAGCTGAAGTTCTTCGATGATATCGGTTATGCTATTGGCGCAAATGGGATCCTAAAAACCATGGATCAAGGCGAAAATTGGAAACTTTTATCCTTAGGAATGAATGAGACCAGGATATTGGGTGGTGATTTTGTGAATGATACGTTAGGTTATGTAATTGATCTCGAAAGTAAACTTCGCAGGACTCAGAATGGAGGTGACTCGTGGATTGCATTGAGCAAAATTCCTGTTGATGAAATTTCATCTCTCAAGTTTCAAAGTGATAGTATCGGTTACTTAGGTACCGAAATGGGTATCTTATACCAAACATCAGATGGTGGTATTAGCTGGAAGGAAATGTCAAGGGTTGGGGTAGAATCCGTCAACGGGATTACTGAAATTGAAGTTTTAGATGATGCTATTTACTATAATTCATATGGGGGCTCTTACATTTCCTCTAATGGTGGAGGTTCATGGAGCTTGCTGGTTAGTTCTGATTATTATAATGAAGTAACAGGGGTTCAAATGACTACTTCTACTGAAGGGTATATGTATCGCTCTGGGCAAGGTTTGTATAAGACAACTGATGCGGGTAAAAATTGGAGTTTGGCGTTTTCAGCTAGAGGAGAAATTGAGTCAATAGATATAAAGGATGGTTTAATCATTGGAGTTGGGAGGTCTGAAGATACCTATAGTAATAATTACCCATTTAAGATGATAATTAGGGGTGAAGATTCTTCTTTTGAATTGATATCCTATATCAATACCAGATACTTTAGCGGTTTTTCAGGACCTAATAAAGTGAATACCGATGGACCAATAATGATTGTATATGGTGAAGGTAGCATTGCATTATCCACAGATTATGGATTGACCTTCAAAGACGCTTCATTGAGTGCTCCTTATTTTAATGATGCTGTTTTCTATGATGAACTTAATGGACTTGCTACTACCTCATTGACTTCATTTAGAACTACTGATGGTGGTTTTAATTGGGAGGAAATGGTAGATGCTCCAGCAATGTCTAAGTTTTGTTATGTTTCCAAAGATGTAGTTCTTGGTCATATATTCGACCCAGAGGGAGATGGAGAGAATAGAATGTATCGTAGCGAGGATGCCGGAATTACCTGGGAAAGATACTTTCCTGAAGGCTTTGAAGAAGTTCCATATCCTGCAGAATGGAAATTTCTTACTCCTACTTTCGGTGTTCTACATGATAATTACCGTATTTACACCACTCAAGATGGTGGGGCTCACTGGCAATTAATTAATACTGGTAGTTCGTTTTCTAAAATAGACATAGTCAATGAACAACTAATTAATCTGGTAAGCTACGATGGTAGAATAACCAGAACTGTAGACGGAGGCCAAAACTGGTTTGATGTCCCTCGTAATGATGTTTCACTAGAATTGGATATGGTGTTTTTTACGGAGAATTGGGGGTTCGGTGTGGATCGCAGTTATGTTTATGAAACACTTGATGGTGGTACTAATTGGGAGGTAATTTCCAGCTCTCATTATGATGTTGATCACATTCACAAAGATTCCGAAGGGAATTTATATCTTACTGGTCGAGATGGCGCTTTTTTTACTTATAAACCTACTATTCCAATATTTGCATTTAATATATCAGGTGATCATAGAGTTATTCCTACTTATCCATACACTTATAGTGTGAATCTCGCAAGCACTAGAACATCTATAACTGGATGGACAATAGAAGGAGGTATTATCACAGGGTTTACTGAAAATGGCGTGATGGTGAAATGGGACTCTACTTCTTCTGTCCATCAAATTGCTGTTGACATGTCGGGATGTGGGGAATCCACCTCAATAGTAAAGATAATTCAGTTAACAAAAGAGCGTTCTCGGTCACAAATTGAAGAAGAAGAAGAAGAAGAAGAAGAAGAAGAAGAAGAAGAAGAAGAAACTCTTTTAAATTCTGATTTAAAGAATCTTTCAATTTATCCTAATCCCACATCAGACTATATTACAATTCCAGGAGAGCATAACTTTCTCAATGTGCAGATTATGTCAATAGATGGTAAACTCGTACAGTCTTTGGCATTCTATAAAGCTAAAGGAGAAATACAGATATCCGTTTCCAAATTACCCTCAGGAGTTTATATACTCAATGCATGGTCGGATACTGATCGATTTCATTCCAAATTTATCAAAGAGTGAGTTTAATTATTCTTTTATTAGTTTATTTGTACCAATAAGCTCTCCAAATTCATTTTTCAACATGACTATATAAAGTCCTTTGTTCAATGTTTTAATGTTCAATTGAACGGTTTTATTAGCTGAAGATTCAAACTTTCTAGAAGTGATAGTTCTCCCTAATAGGTCCTGAATAATTATTTCACCGATCGATTGGTTTACTTCTATATTCACATCATCTGCAGCTGGCGATGGGTAAATGGTAATTTTATCTGAAACTTGACTATTCAATACATTCGTTTCTACAATTTCAAATTCTTGCGAGTTTGAGAACTCTGAACCTTGGAAAGTACCGTCAATTGATTGTACTAACCACTTGTAGTTACCCATTTCCAGACTGTCAATTTTTAATTGTAAGTTAAGATTGGCATTACCCAATCCAACTACTTTTCTTATACCATTACTATGGCTTAAGGGAAATAGGATTGTATCCGAGTCATCCTTAATCAAAGCTACATTATAGGATAGTTGATCCACTGATGTTAGGTCATCGGATCCATTGTTCCAACTCAAAATTACACTATTACCTTTAGTTTGGTTGGTTAGAGAAGTAGGGGGTAACGGAGCAGCGTTGGAAATTCCCCAACCGTCGACTATTGTGTTCTCAAACAACACGATTCGTGGAGAAGTATAATTATATTCACCCAAATGAATGATATCAAGATCTCCATCATTATCTATATCACCCGTGACCACCTGTCCATGCTGAGTTTCAGATTCGAATAATCCAAACGTTTGCTCGAAATGATAATCTCCAATATTGTGATAGAGAACTGTACCATCATGTGATTGAGTTGGCGATAATTCAAAGTAGCCCATTGTTATCAAGTCAGTACTGCCATCATTGTAGAAATCCCCAAAAGCAATTGAGGCTTCATTCTGATTTGATTGCAATAGGTTAGTATTTGTTTTTTCAATAAATTCTCCCTGATTATTGGAGAGAATAATACTCTGTCCGTATTGATTTTCCTCATAATATGGCCCCATTAATACCGCATCAAGGTATGTGTCTTCATTCAATGGGGCGAAAATGATGGTTTTTTGAAAATTAGTGAGCCCAGAATTCATTGAGATGTACTCAAATGTTAGATTGTCCTTATTCATTAGATAACCCAGGTTATTTTGCGTGAGAGCAGTATTCAAAACCGGAAAGTCCAGGAATCCATCATTGTTAAGATCTGTAGGTGAGGTTAATAACTTAACTCCCTGCATGATCTCTTTAATACCTACAGAATTGTCTTGATTAAAGGAAAGGATAAATATGTTACGATTGTTTGATGCAAATTCAGAGGATGCACTAAAGATAAGCTGTCTTTTTTGATCATTATTTAAGTTTATCCAAAAGAGGTCATCGACATTTTCGAACCCTTCAAACAGAGAATCAAGTTGAATTTGTTCAAACCCATTGTCTCCATTATTTTGATAAACACTTATGGTTTTGTCCCAATAACTATCACTTACCATAAATATATCTAGCTGTCCGTCATTGTTATAATCAATCCATTCCAATTGACTCAACTCATTATTTTCGAAGAATATCCCAGATGGAATGAATTGGCCTTGAACATTTTTGTATAGTTCAACTTTATAATCTCTGGTTATCTCATCTCTATAATTAATCAAAAGATCAAGGAAGCTGTCATTGTTGTAGTCTCCAAGGTTAGCAGCTCTACCTTTAGCCTGAGAAAGTATAAACTTAGAGTTTTGGCTAAAATGCATAGGAAATGTTTCCGCTAGTACTGTATTACTGTATTCACTTTCCGAAGCACAGTTAACGGCTTTAACTCGGTATTCTATCAAAGTAGAAGCACCTTCAAATGTAGTGTCAGTATAAACTGTTTGATTGGCAGGGATCATCTTTAATACAAAGAACTGATCTTGATTAGGTGTTCTTTTCTCAATAACGTATTCCGTTTCATTGTCTGAAGTAGAATCCCATGATAATGAAATAATCTTATCTGATAGAGTTTCTGCACTTAAATTAATGGGTGATGATGGGTTTCTCCCTGTAATAGTAAACTCCTGAAAATCTGAAAATGAAGAAGCTTTTCCGGAATTATCTATCGCTTGTACTGCCCATTGATACGTCCCATCAGAAAGACAATTTACAGGAAGTGTTGTATGGCTTCCTACATTAGAGGTAAAGGTTTTAAATTGTTTACCAGTGCTTACATCAGCAGATGGGGCCAGGACATATTCGTCATCTTTTTTTATAGCTACGTTGTAATAGATGCCGTATTGTCCGCATTTGTCATCTGATGAAGAATTCCAGCTTAATTCATTTGCAAAGTTCCCTATCGAATGATTTGAAAGATTGTCAGGAACTGTAGGTGCTGAAGTTGTATTTCCTAAATCAGCCCAATCATTGATGCAAACTCTTATTCCTTGGGAGAAAGATTCTTTCTCATACTGGAAAAATATATCAGTGTCTCCGTCATTATCATAATCAGATAGTTTTAACTCACTGCGCCAATCATAGGCCTTTGATTCCAGGTCTGACTCTACAAATTCGTTTAGTCCACGTTGGAAGAATACCTTGGTAACATAGAGGATGGTAAAAGTGGGATTTTCTTTTGGAGGAGAGGATTCAAGAATCAAATCGGCCCAACCATCATTATCTAGATCATGCCAAATCGCTCGATTTGCGGATGGAAAGCTTTTGTAAAAACTGAAGTTAAAAGAGCCATCGTTAATATAGAGGTGGGTTTCTAAACTGTAACCTTCTGAGCCTACAGGAGGAAGTGTCAATAAATCCTTATCACCATCTTGGTCATAATCATAGAAGGTGAAGGTCTCGACATTTGAAAAATCAATATTTAGATTTAAATCAAGTGTAATGAAAGTATCACTAATTGAGTCATAACGATAAATGATTTGTTCGGATATGTCAGAATAATCTTGTCTGTAAATAGTAAAGATTTCGTCTATCCCATTATTATCCACATCCACCCATTCTTGCCACGAACTATTTTCTTCATTGAGGCTATAAGTCATTGGCCATCCAGAATGGCTATCTAGATAAGATACAATATTCGTATTAGCAGCATTGGTGAGTATTTCTGGGTATGTGTCATGATTAAAATCACCAAGTTCGAAATTATTTCCATAGGAGCCAATTACGTGTCCAGGCAATAGTTCCCATTCTTGATCATTCTTAGTGTAGATATTTAATGTGCTACCTCCATTCGCACCAATTATATCTAAGCTATTATCTTTTGTAAAATCAGAGGTTAATAGTCCATTTCTAAATTCTGTCAAATACGTGTCACCAGCAATATGGTCCGAATAAACACTACAAGAATTTGAGGAATTAAAAATAGCTTCTCCAATTGTGCCATGTCCAGCGTTATTGAAAGTAATGATTAACTCTTTTGCACCATCTTTATTAATATCAGCGATATCAAACGCGTATATATCATCAACATCTGTAACCTCTAAATTTACCTCAGTAAAATTAGATTTAACAGGTGATTGTGCTTCCAACTGATATATTGAGCAATAAAACAACACTGCATAAATTAAACTGATACTAAATGATTTGAGAAGTTTTTGAGTAGTACAAACTTCGAGTTGCTTTGATGAACGCATTTTTAGTTAATATTCTGGCTAAAATTTATATTCCATTAATGATTTGTAGGCCGAATTTAAGAATATATAAACAAACAATTGATCTTTCCGTGATACTAGTTAAATGGTGAGGTAATTTACTTTTCCAAAGGGATAAACATATCTCCGTTAGACTTGCCGACAATACAAAACATCCGCACAAGTTTCTTTTAGGAATAGTCATAGCGAACACCTATGTCCGTTTTGAAGCCATAGGAATTTACATAGACTCTTGCGTTGAAGTCATTCATGTTTGCTAATCTAGAGCAGTCTGTGTTAATTTTTACCTGAGCAAATCCAGTTGTTATAGTATTATTGAAAATAGGATTTTGATAATGTTTTGTCATTTTGGTTTGCTGCTAAATTAACTTATGGCCCTTGTTCTAAACATTAGACAGGATGAATCGGGAATAATGTGTCTTGCGGGGGAGCTATTGCGGTTTGTGATTTAGAATGAGAAAGAGTTCTTAGATAGTGGAAAGGACAGGTAACCCAGTAGAATTCGATACAATTGAGTTCAAGTGAAGACTCTCAGGCATATCTGTAACCATTACCTCCAAAATACCCTCCAACACGGATTAAAAGCGGAGTAGTTTGATTTCATCTTTGTTGGATAACTGATGAATCTATGACAGAGCAACATCCACTAACGCCAGAGGAGATAAAGAAACTACGAAATAGGCTGTTTCCTATAGCGGTTTTTTCGGTTTTTACGGCTGGGATCTTTGCTGCCATGTACCATTTTGTCCTGAGCAATATCGTTGACGGGTTTGATGACGAGCCTTTCGTAATGATCGTTTTTGGCTTCTTTATCATGATATTCGCTGGAGTGATTGCTTTTCAGGTTTGGGCCATTTATAAGGATATTACTAATGGTTATAAAGAGCGAATTGCCGGAGAGGTAACGGACAAACGAATGAATGTTCACACCTCTACAACTCATCGTTCATCGGGTCGTCGTTCAGGTACGTCGACCAAAACAACCAGGCATTATTATCTGTATATCAATGGTCAGGAACACAGTGTAGATTACAGGTATTACAGTCAAGCCAGAGTTGGTGATCATGTGGTAATGGACCGTGCGCCTAAGTCTAAGGTTGTGTTAAACTTTGAGTGCATAGAAGGTGAGACGGAAGATCAGCACGAAGAGATTGCTATTGATACCAAGTTCCTGATGAAGGAATTTCCGGATCAGCGACTTACAGAAAAGGATTTGAAAGTACTGAAGAAGAACTTTTATAAGGATTTACGAACTCGATTACTCTTTATGAGTCCCTTTCTGTTCATTCTCTATGGATTGTTGGTCAGTGAATTGATTGGCCTGGTGATCATCTTCTTCCCTTTGTTTATGGTGCCTATGTGGAATGGCTTTCGGGTGATGCGTAATCTTGGTTTTTGGATACGCAACAAACAATATGCTCACAAACACGCTGTGCCAGTACTGGTGACAGACAAGCAAACGCACACCTCCAATAGAACAGCCACCAAGCAAACGGTTTATACCTCTTCCGGGAATGTGGCAGTAGAAACCAGATTGTATGATCAATTGCAGGTAGGAGATAAGCTAATTATGTTTAAGCCTAAATATGGTAAGCAAATCCTGAGTGTGATGACAATGGATCAGGAGGAGTCTTATGTGTGAGTTTCTAAATATTAAAAATCACTGAACTTTGGTAGATCGATCGTGTCCTTTTTTAATTCTTCTATAGAACGAAGGTCTTGACAATTAGCTTTTGCGCTTCTAAATGGATGCAACTGTTTTACCCATTGATTAAAATCTAAAGAATCTTGAGATGTAAAGTCAATGGCCTTTCTCATTCTGTGAAATTTCAAGTGACCTTTTAAGGAATTATCAGAATAAATCAGCCAGTGAAGCGTGTCTTGTTCTAATGTTGCTGAATGAACGAAGCTGATTACTCCTTGAAATTCACCCTGAACAAATTGATTTGCAATTAGCGTATCATTCGTTATTGTATAATCTGTTTGGTTTAACAATCCGGGAATATGAACCTGCTCTGAGATATGAAGTTCTACATAACTCCCATGATATGAGCACATGCACCAGCTTCCCTCAAATTTGTTAGTTTCAGGATTCCGTGATTGCAATAGAAGGATTATTGATAACAAATACAGCTTGGTGTTAATCATTCCTAATCACCTCAAATTGCCCGGGAGATACTTTGATAGGATCCGGAAAACCTTTGCCCAGGACCTTCATTTGATCTTCATTCAGTCCATCTTCATTGTCAAATCCGCTATTCACCACTGCCTGAAATGATTCATATGAATCCCAAACCACGATATTGACAAAGTTGAAGGTATTCTCAGCGTTGATAGACTTGTAAAACGTGGAGCTAACAAAGCCGGGTTTAGACTTGAAGTAGTTGATGTAAATATCTCGCACCTTGATAGCCATTTCTTCATGACCTTCCGGTACTTCTATAGAGTTGATGACACTTATTGGTTTCATAGTAGCGTTTATAACCGAAAGTTCGCACAAAACTTTAATTCCAAGCGGATCCAACATGCTTTTTTGAAGGGTGTATAGTTCGTGTTGGGGTCTGTGATCCCCACTATTGGGTAAATAATTCTACGATTTTAAAGGTGATGGATCTATTAGATAGTATTGGTATTCGTATTTAAAGTTCAATTAATCAGTGAGTTACGTGATTTTTATTGGGTAGGTGACTAATTGGAACGGTTATCGTCTATGTTAAGTCAACCACAGTTTAAATACACACATCTCGAGCTTAGGCGAGGGACTAAATCTTACACACTATGAATGAGCTAATAATTAAAGGAAACTGGAACGAATTGAAAGGTAAGTTGAAGCAGAAATATGCTGACTTAACTGATGATGATTTGGTGTACTTAGAAGGCAAAGAAGAAGAACTTCTAGGAAAGCTTCAGCAAAAAACTGGACGCAGCAAAGAAGAGATTAAGGAAGAATTGATGTCTGAACTTGAAAAAATATAAGAGCCATGAAAACTTTATTAACAATCGGAGGGACATTTTTAGCCTGTATCATTTTATTCACACAGTGTAATAACCCTCAGCGAGCGCAAAACGAATGGGCTGAAGAAAGAGCAGAATTGAAAGCAGAGGTCAATGAGACGATTGACAACATTGATGCGAAAATTCAAGAGACAAAAAGCAAAATGGCCGATGCTTCTGATGACATGAAAAGAAAATGGGAAGCGTCAAAAGACAACCTGGAAAGAACCAAAGAGAACTTGGAAGACAGATTGGAAGAGATCGACGATTCTACAGAGTCAAACTGGGAAGAGTTTGAGGATACTGTAGAGGATGGATTAGACAATGCGAAAAGGGACTTGAAAGCATTCGGGGAAGAGTTTAAAGACTTCTTCAAAAACGAAGCATAGACTTTCAATACTTGTGACCACAACCACAAACAGCTTAAAAGCCACCTCATCGGGTGGCTTTTGTTATTTTTAATCCGTTTTAATAGTTGAAATGGAAGGTCGATCTTTATCATATCTGATGGTAATTGAATTAACAGAATCGACGAGGATACGATCGAAAAACTCGTGATTATGAGTTGTCAAATGGATGGTTTTTGCACTTGTAAAAACTAAGCTATCCACTTGATATTGGTAACTAATTGTATATGATCCTATGTATATTTCTGTCCCATTATGACTTTGAGACATTTCTTCATTTGCTTTTATAGAAACAATCGTTCCAACAGCTTCTCCCTGATAGGTCTCAAGCTTGTTTCGATAGATGATATCTGGAACAAATTTGAAAGCTATTAATGATCCAATAATTAAGAGAATAACAATTGTGCCTGTCAGGTTTTTCCATTCGAACAGGTGATACCAGGGAATTTTATTCGCCATGATCAATTATAGCTTTAGAACTCCAATATCATATGAATATGATCTATGCCATCTTCATCGTACACTTCACCAACTTCCTCGAAACCAAGTGAGTTGTAAAATTTCAGCGCATAGCATTGAGCGCCGATCTTGATAGGTTCATTTCCAAACAGTTCTTGACAAGCTTTAATGCCACGCTCCATTACCACTCTGCCCAATCCAGATCCACGAGTAGCAGGAGAGGTAACCACACGACCTATTGAGACTTCTTTGAAAGTAACACCAGCCGGAACGATCCGCACATAAGCAGCTAGTTGACTGTCCTGATGTAGTAGGAGGTGATAGCACGCTTGATCTTTATCATCCAGGTCCAGAAATACACAGTTTTGCTCCACCACAAATACTTCACTTCGCAACCTCAGCAGGTCATAAAGCTCGGTATTTGTCAGTTCTTCAAAAGTCTTGATATGATGGGAGTAGTTCATCGTTTGTAAAGTCAAATTTGGAACTGCTAGTTATTTATAGACTTGCCCAATTCCAAATCACGATTCCATCCATTTTGGGTTTTCCTTCTCGATCTCTTTCGTGATAGGGCAGTCAGCATCGTGTGCGCCAGGTAGGTAGCCAGTACTCATCAAGAATTCATTCACGATTTCACCACCAGTAAACTTGAAGGTCTTTTTGAAAAGCTTCATCCATTCCTGTAATGTGAGAGGGTGATGGTGATCTAGCCATTTTTCAAATGAACCAAACTCTTTCTGAAGTTCTTTGATTTTTTTGGCGTTGACGATTGCTGCATTTACTTTGAGCTTGTTACGAATGATTTGTGGATCGGAGAGGAGGCGTTCTCGATCCGTTTCACCATAAGCAGCCACTTTGTCGATCTGGAAGTTGTCATAAGCCATACGAAAGCCTTCTTCCTTCTTCAGAATAGTCTCCCAACTGAGCCCTGCTTGATTGATTTCCATGACAAGTCTGCCAAATAGTTCATCGTCATCATGGATGGGGAATCCGTAGTAGTTGTCGTGGTATTTCTGATGAAAAGATCGTCGGGGTTCTGGGATGTTAGGAATCGCTTTGCAATAGGACATAGTTGGTTGTAATTGGTTCGAAACAGTGTTTACGAATTAGGTGGAGTAAAGATACTATCTGTTTTAGAATTCGTGGAGCGACTTTTTTTATCGTTATTTCCCTCTCTTCTCAAGGGAGGGATTAAGGGAGGGTTCTTTTTTAAAGATCAAGTATTCCCTGAATTTCAAGGTCATGAGCTTTCACACCCTTTAGGGAAGGGGCAAATGAAAGTTGATTAAATGAGGTTAATTGTTACTAAATCTCAGACTCCTCCTAGAATCCATTTCAATGAAGGTTAATAAAGTCAATACAACCAGGATTGGGGGAGTGACGTTCTGGTTTCGTCATTGCTTTGTCGGCCACCCCTGAGTTACAGTTGTAAATAGCATTATATAAAAGGTCTTATAATAACACTAAGGGAATCTAATTCGCTATTTAATGGGATAGACTCCCTTATAATCCATTTTAATTATAGCCAAGACAGTCAATACAACTAGAATTCGTGGAGCGACTTTTTTACCGTTATTTCCCTCTCTTCTCAAGAGAGGGATTAAGAGAGGGTTCATTTTTAAAGATCAATTATTATCTGAATTTCTGGGTAATGAGCTTTCACACCCTTTAGTTTCGTAGTTATCGAGAGGGACAAATGAAAGCTGATTATATGATAATAATATTTACTAAACCTCAGACTCCCCTAGAATCCATTTCAATGACGGTTTAAGAAGTCAATACAACAAAGATTCGGGGAGTGACGTTTTTGTTTCGTCATTCCCTGAGTTACATGAGTAAGTAGCATTCTATTGAAGATCTTGATGTAACTCTAAGGGAATCTAATTAGCAAAATGACGTGATAGACTCTCCTATAATCCAATTTAATTGCGGTCAAGAAAGTCAATAAATCATGGATTCGGATAGTGACGCTTCCTTTTGGAAACTCCCCATTTGCATTCTACATTTGCCGCAAATGGGGTGCTTGCTGTGTTGGCAGGCTGAGATGATACCCAGGAGTTATGCTCCGCACCTGATCCGGATAATACCGGCGTAGGGATTTTGAAGGCTTTCGCAGTTCTGCTAAAGCCTGGTTCATCTCCTCATTTCATTGAAAACGAATAACCAATGATCGAGGAATTTTTCATGCAATTGACCTGGTTGCAAGGGCTGGGTACACTTTTCGGGATTGTGCAGGTAGTTCTAGCCCGACAAAACAACATTCACAATTACCTTTTCGGAATCGTATCTATTCTTATGAGCATTTGGGTGCTCTACCAAAGTGCATTGTACGCAGACATTTTGTTGCATCTCTATTACCTGATTATGAGTATTTACGGGTGGTTTTATTGGCAGTTTGGCCAACAAAAAGCAGAGACACCTATTTCCACTTCAGATAAGTCAGAACACCTGAAAGCACTTGGCATAGTCTTAGGTTGTTTTGCCCTGATGAGCTATTGGCTATCATTTCACACCGATTCCGATGTGCCAATTTGGGATGCGGTGGTTAGTGCTTTTGCCTGGGCTGGAATGTGGCTTATGGCTAAACGCAAATTGGAAAATTGGATTTACCTGAACATCAGCAACATCATTTCAATTCCATTGTTGGTTTACAAAGAGTTGTACATTTATGCAGGGATGACGGTGTTTTTGTTCATCATGGGCACATCAGGATATCTGAAATGGAGAAGCATCATGAGAAAAGAGGAAGGAGGAGTTTATGCGGCAGCTTAAGGATCAATTGACAGATGCTCCAGTGTTTAGCAAAGAGGTTTTGAATTGGATTGTCAACGAAAACCTATGGAATATCTGGGTTCCGAAACAGTTTGGTGGATTAGAATTATCGTTAAAAGATGGACTAAAGAAGCTGCAAATATTGGCTAGATTAGATGGTAGTTTGGGTTGGACGGTTACGTTGTGCAGTGGAGCTAATTTCTTCATTGGCAATCTGAAGCCTGTAGTAGCGAATGAGCTTTTTAAATCTCCAGCAATCTTCGGAGGAAGCGGAGGAATGTTTGGAACAGCTACCAAACAAGGAGATTCCTACAGGTTAAACGGAACCTGGCGTTATACAACTGGCGCACCTTACCTGACACACTTTACGCTGAATGCCCGGATTATTGAGAATGGCAAGGAGCAATTCAACGAGGATGGAACACCAAAATTTCTATCGTTTATGATTCCTGCCGACCATGTTAAGATCATTGAAGACTGGAATACGATGGGGTTAAAAGCTTCTGCCACGCATTCGTTTGAAGTGAATGATGTGATAGTCAATGAGCGTTACAGTTTTGTTTACAATGAGTTCCATCAACCGCAGGATATCTTCAAGATTCATTTTTCTGTTTTTGCTGATCTGACACTTTGGGTAAACTATGTAGGGATGGCAGAGCATTATCTGGAAGAGGCAATGAAAGTTGCTCAAAAAATGGATTACGAGCATTTGAACATAGTGATTGCTCATGCTAATGAAAAGATCAATGAACGAGCTACGGAAGTGATTTCCTTAATTGAAGAAGCTGGTCAATTTAGCGAAGAACTGATTTCTGACATTCATCAAGATGCAGCCAAATCAGTCAAACAATTGTCTGCTTCAATCATTGGCTTGCATCCGTTGCTCGGGGTAAAAGCCAGCAGAGAAGACCATATCCTCAATCAGATTTTCAGAGATTACTTTACAGGAACTCAGCATCATATTTTTACTAGTGGCAATGAAAATCATTGATTGATTAAGGGGTAGGCAAACAATAAGTCTTACCTATCTTTGAACCTTATGGAATTAGCAAACAATCCATTAGGCTTGAGAATAGTGAATACCACTCGCTATGTGACTCCTTTACGTGAAGGAGGCTCCATGCCAGGAATCATAGAAGCTGATGATGGCTTCAACTATGTACTGAAGTTTAAAGGTGCAGGTCAAGGCACCAAAGCATTGATTGCGGAACTAATAGGTGGAGAAATCGCGCGCATGTTAGGTTTTAATATGCCTGAGTTGGTGTATGTAAACTTGGCGGAAGGATTTGGTCGTCTGGAAGGTGATGAAGAGATTCAGGATTTGCTTCAAGGAAGTGTTGGTCTCAATCTGGGCTTGCATTATTTGTCAGGAGCAATCACATTCGATCCAGTGGCAACGGATCTTGATCTGAAACTATCTTCTCAAATCGTTTGGTTGGATGCCTTACTAATGAATATGGACCGAACTGTTCGTAATACCAATATGCTTTGGTGGCATAAGGAGCTTTGGCTCATTGATCACGGTGCTTCGCTTTACTGGCATCATAGCTGGAACAAAACCGATGGTAAGCAACCGTTTCCAATAGTTTCCAAACACGTGTTGCTTCATAAAGCCAATCAACTAGATACTGTCGATGCAGAATTTCGTCCGTTGCTAAGTGAGGAGGTTATTGATCGCATTGTCAATTCCATTCCTGATGATTGGCTGGATGACCGATCATTTGAAACAGCCGATGCTCAACGACAAGTCTACAAAGACTTTCTAATTACTCGTGTGTCCAATTCTCAACTATTTGTAAAAGAAGCTGAAGATGCAAGACAATCACTTGTTTGAGTATGCGATGATTCGACTCGTTCCTCTGGTAGAGCGAGGTGAATTCATCAACATTGGAGTAGGACTTTATAGTTCTGGCCATCGATTCTGCGATTGTGTATTTCATTTGGATGCAGAACGCATCAATGCTCTATTCAAAGAAGTAGATGTGGAGCTTGTTCAGCAATATGTAAATTCCTTTGAGAAGATCTGCCGAGGAGAAAAGGATGGAGGACCAATTGCTCAGTTATCCATGCCTGAGCGTTTTCGTTGGTTGACGGCAAGTCGTAGTACGATTATTCAGTGTTCTCCAGTTCATATCGGCTATACCCAAAATCCTGAAAAGAGCTTAAAACGGTTGTTTGAGGAGATGGTGGGGTAGGTTCTTCATATCAATGTTTTAAGTTTTAAGTGATTTGAAGAACCCGTTTGAAACTAAAGTCGTTATTATTGATATTCGTACATTCGAATAAAAGACTAAGCAATGAAATTTTATAGTAGAAAGTGGATCAAACCGGAAGATTTAAATCCTAACGGAAGTCTTTTTGGAGGTCAGTTACTCAGCTGGATAGACGAGGAAGCAGCCATTTTCGCCATGTGTCAATTGGGGAATAACAAACATATTGTTACCAAATTCATTTCAGAAATTGACTTCAAGAGTTCAGCTAAGACGGGTGATATCATCGAAATGGGAATGGAAGTGGTCAAGTTTGGTCAATCTTCACTTACACTAAAATGTTTGGTACGAAATAAGGTCACCAAAGAAGAGATCATCACCATCGATAAAATCGTATTTGTGAATCTGGATGCAGATGGAAAACCACAGCCACATGGAAAGGTTGAAGTAATTAACGATTTGCCTGAATAGTGAATTTGAATGTTCTATTCAATAGGTAAGTCATTTCCTGAATTGCGATGTTTAAGTCGTTTGATGACTAGAAACCCCACAAGTATGAAACCGTATATCCATATCAAAACATTAAACGCATTCATTTGGCTTTTTTTTTGGATTTGTTTTTTCGTGATTGGGAATAGCGTGTGCTGCTCGGATTGGATTTGATAGATGTCATTTTTTTCACTCCAACTCACGAATCTTTGCCATTTATTCGGGAAATATACGGTTATGGAATCTTCTGGTTTAATTTCATTGAATAGAGGCTCGAATTGGCTGTGAAAAGTTTCATCAAGGCGGTAAGTTTCCAGGTTGTTTTCAAATAAAATGATCAATCGTTGGACGGATGAATTTGATCTTCCTCCTGATGACTCCCACGTGGTATTGATATATCTCACTTTACTTGTGCATGTTTCTAGATCCAAAAGTGAAATTCGGCTCATGTAGAAATGCCCAATAAAACGGTAAATAGTTGTTCGCTTCTAAAAGCAAGAAAGTACTCTTCTCACTAGTGAGATAAAGGCTGCTTCTGTTACCCATGATTTGGCTGGTTGATAAAAAAATGTGTAGCTGTCAATGAAGTCATCTACATACTATAGCTACCACCAAACTAATCAAATTTTCAGAGATCTAAGACCTAGCCAAAAATCTTATCCAGCATCATTTGGCAGATGTCAGTAGGTTGTACCGTTTCGCTGATGTTAGGATCTTCTGAGATAAGAATGGCCTTATCTTCATGTGCAAGATTGATCTGACCATGACTTCCTTTTACCAGAGTTGCGTCTAGAGGAATAACATCCATCACCATTCGGAAACCAAGCTTCTTCTTCATGACTTTCCAGATGATTTTTGGAACAATCAATTTTTGCTTTGGATCGAGGAACATCTCTACTGGATCATATCCAGGTTTCTTGTGAATGTCCACCATTCGGGCATAGTCTGGCGCTTTGGCATCATCTTCCCAGAAATAGTAAGTAAACCAGCTGTTTGGTTCGCTTACTGCAACAAGTTCACCCGCTCGAGGATGATCAATGTGGTATTCCTTCTTGCCTGTATCGTCTAAAACCAAAGCTATTCCTGGTGTGTCTTTGAGGATCTGATACACCTGTTCTTTCACACCTGGATCATTGATATAGACATGAGCAATCTGATGATCTGCAACAGCAAATGCTTTACTGACTCCCGGATCTAAAAGCTCCGTTCCTCGCTCTTCACGAACCGCGATCAAACCATGTTTTCTAAGAATGCGATTGATATGAACTGGAGTATCTACGTTGGTTATTCCATACTCACTCAATACCATTAGTTCTCTGCCAAGAGCCTCTAGTTTTGGAATGAAGTCCGCACATAAAGCGTCCAGTTCTCGCAGGTCTTTGATGGTAAGATCATCTAGCTGACCGAATTTCTGCTGCACATAATCCATGTGTGGAAGGTATACGAGCAGCAAAGTCGGGTCTTGTTCTTTGGCGACAATTACAGAAGCATCAGCAATCCATTTACTCGATTTAATACTTGTTTTTGGTCCCCAGAAATCAAACAATGGAAAAGTACCTAACTCAGATTGCAGGCGATCTCGTAAACTTGCTGGCTGAGAGTAGCAATCTGGCAGCTTTCGTCCATCAGCCAGGTACTGCGGACGTGGTGTAACTCCATAATCTGCAGACGAATACATGTTGTACCACCAAAACATGTTAGCAACGGTGAAGTTCGGATCTTGCTTGCGAGCCATGTCCCAAACTTTGTCGCCTTCAACCAATTTATTGGATTGACGCCATAAGTTTACTTCACTGACATCACGGAAATACCATCCATTGGCTACAATTCCGTGCTCAGAAGGCCATTTTCCAGTCAGGTATGTGGATTGAACAGAGCAAGTAACTGCTGGCAACACTGGTTCAATGCTTCGCACGGACTTTTCTTTCATCCATTTGCTTAGAAACGGTGCAGATTCTTCATTCAGGATTCTCTGAGAAAGACCAACCAGGTTAAGGACTGCTAGCTTTTTCATCGTGTTACTGTATTTAAAACCCACTCCAATTCTCTGATGATTGACGCATCAATGTCCTTTTTCAATGCAGAAGGTAGTACTCCCCAGGTATAGGTTTCTACTTCCAAATGCGAACAAAAAGGCTTCTCTTTCCAGAGCGATAATAGATTGACAATCTCGTCTTGTGTGCTTTTCAGATTGCCATAGGTCTCTGTAAATAGCGGAACATGGTAATGTGTTCTCAACTCGGTAAACTGATCATTATCGATTTCCTTCAGGGCAATGTCCAGGTCCTTGAATCGTGTTAGTTCTCCATCGAGTTGTTTCAGAACGGCTTGATGTAAGTAATTAGGCTCCACAAAGTTTTGCAAGTCTGCTTTGATGCTCATCCGATCAGACAGTGTTCCTAAACTAGCTTTTAATGCTGCACTTATTTGAATTTTACCAACAGGTATATCCAACGCACGAAGTTGCTCTACTGATGGAGCTGCTTCTTCATATTCTACGGCATAGTGACAGATGTCGTAGCACAGCTGAATGTGTTCCTTTACTTTGGTTTTTGCTTCTACTTTGGAACATTCAAAAGCTTCCGTGATGATGCTCAATTGCTCTCCAAGTAAGAATTTCTGATAATAGTCGATGAATTCCTGTCCAGTCTCCAGCAATCCGTCTGGCTCAGGTTCCATGTCTATGTGAATGGATTTGCCAGTTTGTTGCTTTAGCTCTTGCAAATGAATCATAAGATCCATTAATTGAGCGGTGCAAGTCGTTTTTACCTGATCGAAATCTTCCTGTTGATGCCACCAACGATAGGATAGAGGAGAAGTAGATATTCCCCCAATAACTCCTTCTGGTAATAATTGCGCAAGAATATCAGCTAGTCTCTTGGTATAAGCCAATCTCTCAGGAGTGGTCCAATCTGGTGCATGCACTTTGTCTTTAATTACCTGATCATGAAATCCACCATAAGGAAATCCATTCATGGTAAAAACATAGCAGTTTGCTTCAGTGAGCCAGCTTTTTAATGCTGATAGGTGCTCAGCCTTTGCCAAGTCGATGGACGCTTCATTGGAGAGTCTTAAGCCTATTCCAAAAGGTTGGTCAGGACTAACTTGTGCTTTAATTACAGGAATATGCGTTTTCAAATTGGAGAACGTATCTTGCCAACTTTCTCCCGGATGAATATTGCTGCAATAGCTTAAATGACTATTCGGTTGGAACTCCATAATCGCTTAATTTCTTTGTTTTAGGAATAAAATGGACTCTTCTATCAATTGATGATCCATTTCATGTACTTCTCGTGGTTGACCAATGCCGTCGAGCAGCATGATCGTTAATTCTCCACCCAAATGCTCTCGGAATTCTTCTAAACCAGCAATCAGTTTAGGGTTGATCTGATCTCCTGATTCATCAGTCAATTGTGAATGGAAAAGCTCAAAACCAAGTTGTTGAATGCAATTCAAAATCGTTTCACATGCTTCTCTAGAAAGCCAACCTTTTTTCATGGCATAGACATTGTCAATGGCCAGTCCAATAGCTACCGCTTCACCGTGACGCACATCAAAGTCAGTAAGTTGCTCCAGTTTATGCGCTGCCCAATGACCAAAGTCGAGTGGGCGAGAGGAACCTTTCTCAAATGGATCGCCATTGGTGCTGATGTGTACCATATGAAGCACTGCACATCGTTCCACCAATTCCATCATCACTTCCAGATTGCGATCATTAAGTTGGTCTACATGATCCACAATCCAGTGAAAGAATTCTGGATCTTTCAATAAGGACACTTTAATCGCTTCCGGAATTCCAGCACGCCAGTCTCTTTCAGAGAGAGTCGTCAAAAACTCCTGATCACAAATCACCCCAACAGGTGGAGCGAATGTTCCAATGAAGTTCTTTTTACCCTGGAAGTTGACGCCATTTTTCACTCCTACTCCTGAGTCATTCTGAGAAAGTACTGTTGTCGGTATGCGTATATGGCGAATGCCACGATGACCAATAGCGGCAACAAGACCCACCATGTCCAAAATAGCCCCACCACCAATAGCAATCAGAAACGCATGGCGATCAATTTTAGCGGTATCGATGTATTCAAGTCCTTGAAAAACAAGGTTCATGTCGTTCTTTACTGGCTCTCCACCAGGGAGAACCAATGGTTCTGCAGCCAAATCAATGTTGTGTGCTTCACAGTAGGCTTTGATGGAATCATTAAGTGAATAATGATGCTCCAATACTCCCGAATCAATAGCAAAAGCCACTTTGATTGGGAATCGCTCACTGTTTTCTTTCAATACATTGATCAGAATGTCATTGGCAGGGTCAAATACCTTGCTTGTGAATTGAACCTCGTAATTGTATTCAATACTAAAAGACTGTTTGCTCATGTTACGTTACCGCGAAATATTTTGATAAGAAAAGCGAAATAGGGAGTAGGCAAAGAATAGCCACCGCAAGTTGCCAGGAGCTAAAACCGGCTGCATAGCAGGCATTCAGTGGGATTAGTGAAAGTACGCCCATTTTGACGGCTTTCATGATGAATTTGGGCTCATTGACTTTGTAAGCTTTGATTTTGGCGAAGAGGTTCATGCCCCACCATAGTGTTACAAAAGGGATCAAAGTCATCCAATTAATGTATCCATATACTGCAAGACCAGCCAATAGAATCACCACAACTGCATCTAGCGACATGGCTAATGCAACAGCTTTGCGGTTATTGCCAACTACCTCGCCTTGACTAGTCAAGGTGATGGCTCCTATGAAGATGATAGGTAAAATGGCAATTGGCCACATGGTGTACAACACCGGAAGTGAAATAGATACTCCAAGGAGTAAGTTTAGGCCACGGCAAGTACCCATCACTACCGGACCAAAGAACGTATGATGCTTGGCCCATTTGTCATAAACGGTAGCGCCTATCGCTGTAACTACAGCAATGAGTCCGCTAACGGGAGACACTAAGGAAGCCAGAACAATTCCAATGATATAAAGTACAAGAGCCTGAATCGTTGCGCTGGTTCGACTGACTTGTCCACTTGGTAAAGGTCTTTCCGGACGCTCTACTTTATCCAGTTCGTAATCAAACACATCGTTAAACACCACGCCGCCACCGTATAAACCAATCGTCGCAAGCATCAGGTAAATGATGTTGATCACCTCAGCTGATTGAAATGTAGCCAAAGTAAGCCCAGCAATAGAAGCTCCGGCTAATATATCAGCCACAGCAGTGACCAGGTTAGCCGGACGCATCAAAATAAGGTAAGGTTTAATAGCCATTTAGTTGGCAACTATATTGTCAGAAGATCCCTGTTTAGGTGTTTGTCCACGCAGTACACAATTGCCTTCATGAAGATCTGCCTGATCTATCGAATAGTCTTCCCAATCAGATTCTTTCATGTTGCCACTTTTGCTATAGACTTCCAGCGCGTTTTGGTAGCAGGTTTTGTGCACATCTTCTTTAGAAATTCCTTTCTCTAGCATCAAATGAGCCGTTTTTGGAACGGAAAGCGGGTCACTAACGCCCCAGTCTGCTGAGCTGTCTACGATGATTCTTTCTGAACCATATTGTTTCACCACTTCCACCATTCTCAGATTACCCATTTTAGTGTTCGGATAAATGGTAAAGGCAGTCCAATAACCTCTGTCAAGCACTTCTTTACAAGTCTCTTCGTTGTTGTGGTCAATGACTACCATCGATGGATCTACACCATGCTCTTCCAGTACATCCATAGATCGGTAAGTGCCTTTTTTCTTGTCTCTGTGTGGAGTATGAACGAGAATAGGTAATTCTACCTCTTTTGCTAATTCAATTTGCTCACGGAAGAAGCGATCTTCAGCTTCAGTCTGATCATCGTATCCAATTTCTCCGATGGCTACCACGTTTTCTTTGTGCACATATTGAGGAAGTAATTCCATTACCTGCTCCGCAAGTGGTACGTTGTTGGCTTCTTTGGAATTAAGCCCCATGGTGCAGTAGTGCTTGATGCCAAACTGTGAAGACCGGAACTGTTCCCAACCTACCAGGCTACTAAAGTAATCTTTGAAAGCTCCAGCCTCTGTTCTTGGTTGACCCAACCAAAAGGCTGGCTCGATGATCGCTACTATTCCAGCTTTGCGCATGGCTTGATAGTCATCCGTAGTGCGGGAAGTCATATGGATATGTGGATCGATAAATCGCATCATTTTCAGTTTTGGTTTTCTAAAGCTTGCCCGAGTTCATCCCAGGACTTGTTGGTGGTTATGTTATTTTGAGCAGCCCAGTCTTTAGCTTCCGCCAATTCAGTTTCCTGAATCATCAAGGCAATAGCTTCCTGTTCCAGACTGTCAAACGTTTTAAATTTCTCTATGATCTCCTTCAAAAGATCGCTATCAAATCGCTCTTTGGCGAGTCTCCATAGCTCAGGGACTACCTGACGACCAGCAGCCCAGCGTTCATGTGCAAAGTCGATGAGGGTAGAAGTGAGGTTCTCGTTGTTTCGTTCCTCTAAACCAACAATTCGATAGATCGGTCGGTTCATGAAGATGGCCTTTAAGACCACTTGATTCCATGCTCCTTCCGAAAAATAGGTTTCAGCGAATGGGTTGTTCAGTGCAATGGCATCAAATACTGGTTGCATGTTGGTGCGAACTCCTTCTACTGCCTGCTCGGTGAAGTCTTTTACATTTTCCAGGAAGAATAGTCCTTTATACAATGCGACCTGCTCGTTCATATCAGCAGTACTAAAAAGTTGCGTAATCCACTGGTGATTGTACTCAGTGCTAATTGCTGACATCAACCTAACTCGGCACAGTTGATCGATTGACCAATAGATTGGGTTGAATCCGGGATAGCTTTTTAGTAATTCTGTTAAACTATTCTCATCCACATGTAACTTCTCAGTGCCTATTTTCTTAGGTGTCATCCCAAACGCCAGGAAAAATGCTCTGGATGTATCAGAAGATTGAACTTCAGCATACTTCTTCTCAAACCATTCATTTGCCTGGGGTGAGAGTTGTTTGCTGATAAATTGATGGAGGTATTCAGAAGTAGTTGTCATTGTCAAAATGTACTCTTGGCTCAAAATTAAGCAGCTAAACCGAAATAGTGTACACTTTTTTGACGATCGAAAAGTTGGTGGATAATGGATAGAGGTGAAACTTTCTGATAGTCAGACAAAAGGAGTGTTAACCTCCTTTTGTCAAAGATTGTCAGTGTTTAAGTTTTTTCTTTAAATGGTTGTAATTAGAGTTTTGCTTGGTTTGATCAATCAATATTGAAAATGATCTGAACCCGTCTATTTTTTGATCTTTCTTCTGGAGACTTACCTGTAGTTAAAGGAATAGATTCTCCCTTTCCAAGATGACTTATTTGGGATTCTGGTATCCCTTTAGCGATCAGTTGTTTTGCGATAAACTCAGCTCTTTGTTCGGATATTTTCTGATTCACTTCTTCACTTCCAAGATTACAGGAGTGGCCAATTACGGTTATTTGAACATCCGGTTGAAGTGCGTAAATTTTAGCCGCTGCATTCACCACTTTTTCCTGATTAGAAGATACAATCTCATCATCTGAGTTTAATTCAAAAATGATGAGCATTTCTTGTGTTTCGAAGGTTGAGTTGATAGAGTCAAGTTCTTCCTCCGTTAATAAAGGAGTAGTTTCTATTAATTCTTCAGGTTCAGGATTAGAGATGATTTCCTCAGGTTCTGAAATTTTAATTGGTTCGTTTTTAGTTATTTCTGGCTCGTAAACTTCCCGATTTGCAATAGGTAAGGTGACTGGGGATGTTTCATTAATTACTTGTCGGGGTTTCTTACAGAGTTTTATGCCCAGCATGATTTCATGTGACTGGTAGATTTGCTCAGAACCGAGTTCATATCCATAATTCAAGTTGAACTGGTCGTTGAGGTGTATTTCTGCTTTGACATAAGCTCCATTATTAGTTCTGTACCCAGCACCCAGTCCAAATTGGTTGTTCCATAAAGTACGCAAGCCCATATCAGCACCATTACCAATTTGGTTTTGCTTGTATAATGCGACACCCTGAACCAGCCATCGATCATTATGTACAAGGTTGTAGCTAGAATGAATTATATAGTAATCATACCAATTGTGCGTTTCTTCAGACTTGTGAAAATCAGGGTGGAACAATTGTGGAAGAGCCGCTCCAAACTGAAATCGGTTGGTTTGAAAGAGTATACCCAAATCAGATTTTATGCCCATTGCATTGGGATCTGCCGTTAAAATAAAATCTGAATAATCTGTAGCAATGATTTCAGATAAATCTAATCGCCGATGGCCAAAGCCAACTGAAGCGCCAAAATGAAGTGATGAGGTTGACGTTAAATTTACTTGATAAGCATAGCTGGCTTTTGCGTTAAGGTTTGAAATCAAATTGATTGATGCATGGCTTACGAATAGCCCTAAACCCTGTGATTGACCAAGCTTTGAGGTAGCACTCAAATAAACCTGAGTTGGGCTGCTGGAAACACCTGTCCATTGTTTTCTATAGCCTGTATGAATATCCCAACATTGATTTAACCCAATAGAAGCTGGGTTGATCAGGTAGTAATTTTGCTGATACATGTTGCTGATATCTGCCTGACCAAAGAGATTAAGAAGACATGCGAAAAATAAGCAGTATAAGGTTGAATGTTTTTTCATGTTATCTAACTCTTAGTAAGGTGATTGCTCCGGTTTTAACAGATGCTTCTGAGCAGGAAATAGTATAGTAATAGGTTCCTTCAGGTAGTGATTGGCCATTATATCTTCCATCCCAGCTATTGTCATAGCCTATGCTTTGATAGACTTGTTTTCCCCATGCATCCACGATCTTAATTTGACAGTCATCAAGCAACCAATTACCCTTTACCTCCCAATAGTCGTTTTTACCATCTCCATTGGGACTAAAGAAGTTGTTGATTTCCATTTCTTGATTGATAGAAATGGTTATATTATCACTTGCCGAACAGCCGTTTTCGGAATAAGCCCAAACCGTGTAAGTAGTGGTTTTTTGTGGAGAGGCTGTAGGGTTTTGCGTAAATGGATCATCAAGGCCTTCAGTGGGTGTCCACTCAAATTCAATAGCTTCTGTAGTTGTTGTGTTGATTGTGTGAGTAAAACCTGCATCGATGGTTGTGTCGTCCCCCGCATCAATGGAAACAGGAGCATAACGAGTTATTGAAACCGAACATGAGGCAGTGTTTCCACTAGGATCAGTTGCTAAATATTCATTAACAGTAGTGCCGACTGGAAACTCGGAACCACTTGGTATGCCTGAAATTAATTCAACTGTCACATAGCAATTGTCTAAAGCTGTAGGTGATTCAAAATGAATAATGGCATCACAGCTAGTTATATCATTTATGCATTGGATGGTTGGTTTCGTATTATCTGCTGGAATGACGTTGAATGTACAGGTTTCAGTGTTTCCATTACCATCATCGGCTGTAAGTGTGATGGGTTGTGTAGAGTTGATGACCATACCGACAGCCGGAGATTGAGTGACGGTCACCGAACCACAGTTGTCACTGGTAGTTGCCAGAGAAGTGTAATCTGTAAGTGTAAACTCGCAGTTGCTGTCAAAACTCACATTTTGATCCGCTGGACAAGTAATGGTTGGTTTCGTATTATCTGCTGGAATGACGTTGAATGTACAGATTTCTGTGTTTCCATTACCATCATCAGCTGTAAGTGTGATGAGTTGTGTAGAGGTTATGACCGTACCGACAGCCGGAGATTGAGTAATAGTGACTGTACCACAGTTGTCGTCAGTTGTTGCCAGAGCGGTGTAGTCTGTTAGTGTAAACTCACAGTTGCTGTCAAAACTCACATTTTGATCTGCTGGACAAGTGATGGTTGGTTTGGTGTTATCCTCTGGAATGACGTTGAATGTACAGGTTTCAGTGTTTCCATTACCATC
>NZ_JAMZMJ010000016.1 GCF_024714495.1 Marinoscillum pacificum
AGACTTTATGGTGATTATTGCGGTGGGGTCCACCTCTTCCCATTCCGAACAGAGAAGTTAAGCCCACCAGCGCCGATGGTACTGCAGTAACATGTGGGAGAGTAGGTCGTCGCCAGCTTATTATAAAGGGTAGTTCTTTTTAGAACTACCCTTTTTTTGTTTATATACTTTTTAGAGGCTGTACTGTTCTATATAAAATAGTTCATGGTGAAGCTCAAGTCTGTCTTCTATTATCACATACAAATCATTTAGAATACGTTCTTTCAATATACCTTTGATTGAATCGGAAATAATAGCTAGATGACTTTTCTAAACCCACAGGCATTTTGGGGATTATGTTTATTAATCATTCCTCTGATAGTTCATTTATTTAGTTTTAGAAGATATAAGAAGGTACTTTTTTCAAACCTTGCATTTCTTTCAGAAATAAAAGAGCAAAAACAATCCTCTTCTACTGTCAAGAAGTTCCTTGTTCTAATAAGTCGACTCTTGTTTCTGTTTTTTTTAATTGTAGCATTTGCTCAACCAACGTTGGAAAAGGGAGATGAAATAGCTATTGGTTCTTCTTTGGTCTATTTTGATAATTCTCTTAGTATGCAACAAGTTGATAATACTGGGGAACCGTTATTATTTATTGCGTCTAATAGTTTAGAGACTATTATTGGAGATGAACTGCAGTCCGTGAGGTTGATGAGCAATGATGCGATTATGAATTACACTGGGGTTGAATCTGATATTTCTGAACTACAGCGATTTTCTTCAAGTAGCGTAAATGTAGGAGCAATTATTGATAAGCAGGAATTGTATGGTAGTGATAAAGTATCATTAATTTCTGATTTCCAAAAAAATGGATTCGAGCTTAGTATTATAGAACAGGATACTAGTAGCAGCTTTGAATTATATCAATTAATCCCGGGTAAACAGAGCAATGTTTTTATTGATAGTGTATGGCTAAGTATTGGAGGTAGTCAGGCTGAAACTCAAAAGTTATTGATTGAACTGGGCAATTCAGGAGGAATGGAAATTTCTGATGGTCTAGTTCAATTGAAGCGAGGGGATAGACAAATAGCTAGTCAAACATTTAACCTAGTAGCTGAAGGACGGACACGTATAGAAATGTCTTTGGAAACGGGTGATCGTATATATGGTGCTTACACACTGGAACTTGCAGATGCTCCTGTTGTCTTTGATAATAAATTTCATTTTAATATTATTAAACCAAGCCAAGCTAACGTGGTTTTAGTGGAGGAAGGAAAGTCTCAAACAGGAGATTTTGTAGCGAAGCTTTATAGTAATCGTGATTATTTCAATTTTACACGAGAATATATCAGTGCTACTTCGTTGAGTAGGTTGTCGAATGTTGATCTACTGATTCTTTCTGAGTTATCTGTGTTGCCGGAATGGTTACTTAGTCAGATTGGGTTAATAAAGGGTAAGGTCCTGGTTATTCCTTCTGGCCATTCCGAAGTTGATTCATATCAGAAGTTATTGTCAGTTGGAATTTCTTTAAATGAAAATGAACGATTGCAACCCTTAAATGCGAAGAGTTTAGAACATCCTTTTTTAGCAGGAGCTTTCACAAGAGATTTATCTAATCGAGCAAGTCTTCCACAGTTTCGGACGATATTTAATTTGACGGGATATTTTGAAAAATTACTTGAAACGAATGAAGGTTTACCTGTACTTAGCCATTTTGGAAATACTTCGATGTACTTGTTGAACACACCTTTGTCTGATGATTATACCAATTTTCAGAAACATGCCTTATTCATACCTATTATGTATCGGCTGGCTCAAAAGAACATACAAGATCCATTGTTTCATCGATTGGATGAAGAGTATGTGCAAATTGGAGTGGACAGTATTGTTAATAATGGAATTTTGAAATTAAGTTCAGTAGACAATTCATTCATTCCCTCATATAGGTTTAGTACTCAAGGTTTGACATTAGAAATTCCTGAAGAAATGAATGAGCCAGGAATTTATTATCTCACAAATGATAGTGACACTTTGGGAGTATTTGCTTTTAACTACTCATTAAGTGAATCAGATATTCATACACATTCACCTGAAGAGTTGTCAAGATTAGCTAATGAGAATGCACATATTTCATATTATCCAATTAATACGAATGCTTTATCTTCAGCCTCGTTTAATATGAATAAGGAGTCTGAATCCTTATGGAAATATGCATTACTTTTGGCCCTGTCATTCATTCTTATTGAATCAATTCTTTTGAGATTTCTTAAATGAAGATTTTACTTAAAGGCTCCAAAATATTTGATAAATACTCATCATTTCATCAGCAAGAGGTTGATGTACTCATTGAAAATGGTGAGATCACTGAAATAGCTAAAAACATATCTTCGAAATATGATCATTCATTCGAAGGATGTATCGTTACCTCTGGTTTGTTTGATTTGAATGCTCATTTCACTGAACCAGGTTCAGAACACCGCGAGGATTTGTATTCAGGAACCAAGTCAGCAAGTTTTAGTGGTTTTACTGATGTATGTGTTATTCCAAACACTGAACCGGTTATTGAATCCAAAAGTGATGTAAAATTCATCAAAAGAGGATCAGCCAACGGTGTTGAATTGCATTCTATTGGAGCTATAAGTGAGGGGTGCAAAGGTGAAAACTTAACTGAGATTCTGGATTTGCAGAATGCTGGTGCAGTTGCATTTTCAGATGGATTGAATACCATATACAATACTGAGCTTTTATTAAAGGCTCTACAATATGTTCAGAAGTTTGAGGGGTTGATAATTAATCACCCTAAGGATATCCACTTGTCTCAGTTTGCGCAGATGCATGAGGGGAAAGTGAGTACTATATTGGGTATGAATGGTGAACCTTCAATATCTGAAGAAATTGCGATTAAAAGAGATTTGGATATACTTTCTTATGCTGGAGGGAGGCTTCACTTTAGTCAAATATCTACAGCAAAAGGAGTGGAATTGATCAAGAAGGCTAAGAAAGATGGATTAGATGTGACATGTGATGTATCTATTCATCAATTGATCTACACTGATTCAGATTTGATGGATTATGATACCAATTATAAGGTTGATCCTCCATTTAGATCAGAGAAAGATAGAAAAGCACTGCTCAAAGGATTGGAAACAGGAGTGATAGACGCGATTGTTTCAGCACATAATCCTCAAGATCCAGAAAGTAAGGATTTGGAATTTGATCTTTCAACAGCTGGTATATGTTCACTTCCTTCATTTATGAGCGATCTTTTGAGTCTTTCAGCCTCACTTGATCTGGAGGTTCTTTTCGATAAGGTGACAAATGGACCAAGAGGTGTCTTAAAATTTGATCCAGTAAAAATCGAAAAAGGAGCCAAAGCTAGACTCGCCATAATATCTCTGGATAAAGAGTGGGTATTTGATGCATCGATTAATCCATCTCGATCTATCAACTCACCGCAATTCAACAAAATAATGAAAGGAAAGTGTCTTGCTGTTATTAATGGCGAAGAACTAATCATTAATTCATGATTTTTAAGTCTACATTAAAATTTGCACTTCTAGCAGGAGTCTTTATGATAGTGATCTATCATTTATCTTTCTGGCTAGGGGTTAATCCACAAATAGATCTTGGGCATTTGTTCGTTGACCTTGTGTTAATCGGGTTATTCGTATTCTTTGCGGAGAAAGATTATAAGACCTATAAGAATGGAGGTATACTTCATTTTTGGCAAGGGATGACTATTGGTTTCATTGTCTACGCTCTAGGCTCTGCTATTTTCTTGTCAGGGCAAATATTTTATTACAATTTTGATGCGGATGCTGTAATAAATTACCAATCTGCTGCGACTAAGTTCCTTGAAGAACGATCGGAGATTTTTATCGATAAGTTTGGTGAAGACATGTATCAACTTCAATTGGAGGAGATAAAGCATGTCACCAAATGGGATTTGATTCAAGAATCGACGGTTAAAAAAATCATAGCCGGATTCTTCATAACACCGGTTATATCGATAATTTTAAGGAAACAACCTAACTAATTGTACAATGAAAAATGCAGTAAAATCAGGAATTTATGTAGGAGTATTTGGGATCATCATTAACCTAATCGTTTATGTAATTGATCCAACTCTGTTTATCAAATGGTGGTTTGGTATTGGTTTACTAGTGATCAATCTTGGATTGGTTATCTATTTTGGGTTACAATATCGAAAAGAAGAGGAAGGCTATCTTACGTTTAAAGAAGGGTTTTTACATGGATTTGTTTTGCTTTTAATTTCAGGCTTTATTGGGATATTATTCAGTGCTCTACTGTATAATGTCATTGACCCTGAGTTACCGGAGATTCTAACGGATGCTACTATTGAGCAAACAAGGACAATGTTGGAGAATTTCGGAACACCAAGTGATGCAATGGATGAGGCTCTTGAAAAAGTAAGAGAGGATGCTCCTAATAGCTATACTTTTGGAGGCCTTTTAAAGGGCTATGGTATCTTGATCATTTTTTACCTAATCATTTCACTTATCACTGGCGCTATCGTAAAGAAAAGCGAACCTGACTTTGAATAATCAACACCTGTGACACAAAAAGCACTTGACCTTAGTATTGTAGTACCAGTATATAACGAGGAAGAATCACTTCCTGAGTTGTTTGAATGGATTTGTAGAGTCGTTGACGAACATTCAATAACAACTGAAGTGCTCTTTGTGGACGATGGAAGCAGTGATGCTTCCTGGAGTGTAATCATGAATTTAAGAAAATCGGATTCTCGTGCTAAGGGAATCCGATTTAATCGTAATTATGGAAAGTCAGCAGCTTTGCAGACTGGATTCCAAGCGTGCAATGGTGAAGTGGTCATTACCATGGATGCCGACCTACAAGATAGCCCAGACGAGATACCTGGTTTGATCAAAATGATCAAAGAAGATGGCTATCAACTCGTGTCTGGATGGAAAAGAGAAAGACATGATCCATTAGGCAAAACTATTCCCTCCAAATTTTTTAACGGGGTAACCAGAATGGTATCTGGAATTAAACTTCATGACTTCAATTGTGGCCTCAAGGCCTATCATAGAGATGTGGTGAAGAATATAGAAGTATATGGCGAAATGCATCGCTATATTCCATTGATAGCGAAGTGGAGTGGTTTTTATAAAATCGGAGAGAAGGTAGTACAACACAGAGAACGCAAGTTTGGGACTACTAAATTTGGACTAGAACGTTTTGTGCATGGCTTTCTAGATTTGATTTCCGTGAGTTTTGTGACTCGATTCAGAAAGAATCCTATGCACTTTTTCGGAACTCTTGGGACCCTTTCTTTTTTATTCGGAATAGTGGTGACAGGTTTTTTAATTGGTGATAAATTATACTCATTGTCACATCATTTGCCAGTAAGAGATGTAGTTGATCAGCCCTTATTTTTTATTGCTCTGGTTGCTATTATTTTGGGTACGCAACTGTTCCTTGCTGGCTTCCTAGCAGAAATGATCATACAGGTTAATCCTAAAAAGAATGATTACCTAATTTCAGAAAATCTTGGCATCGATGCCTAAGTACTCTATTGTAATTCCTGTATACAATCGACCAGACGAAGTAGATGAACTTCTAGAGACTCTAACTTCTCAAACTTTCAAGGATTTTGAGGTCGTGATAGTTGAAGATGGCTCGACAGTTGATTGTAAAGATGTCATATCCAAATATGCCTCAAGGCTTGACATACAGTATTTCGTCAAAGAGAATGGTGGTCAAGGGTTTGCAAGGAATTATGGTTATGAACGGGCTATTGGCGAATACTTCATTGTATTTGATTCTGATTGCTTGATTCCGCCACATTATTTAGCGAGCGTTGATGCGTTTTTAATACAGAATAATGTGGATGCCTACGGAGGCCCAGATGCTGCACATGAATCATTCACTGTAACCCAAAAGGCTATCAACCACGTAATGACTTCTTTTTTCACTACTGGAGGAATAAGAGGGAATAAAAAACATATTGGGACGTATCATCCTCGAAGTTTTAATATGGGGATTAGTAGAGCAGTTTGGGAACAAACGAAAGGGTATATCATCCCATTTATGGGAGAGGACATGGAGTTTAGCACTCGTATACTCAAAGAAGGCTTCAAAACAGCTCTTATTCCAGATGCATTCGTTTATCACAAAAGACGAACAAGTCTGACCAAGTTTTACAAACAGCTAAAATACTTTGGTAGAGCTCGAATCAATTTATCCAGATTTCACAAAGGGCAGGTTGGTGTTGTTCACCTATTCCCAACCGTTTTTAGCCTTGGATTGATTTTAAGTTTATTATTGTCAGCAGCTCAACTTCTACTAGGCTATTTTGGTGCAATGTGTTATCTGGCATATTTTACATTAATATTCCTGGAAGCTCTACTTAAAACCAAATCCATCAAGGTTGGAGTGCTTTCTCCTTTGGTTGCGTTCTTGCAATTGTTTGGGTACGGATATGGCCTTATCTATGAGTGGTTTAGAAAACTCAGAGGAATAAACCCGAATACTAAATACATCGAGCTTTATTAAGCTTACTTATTTCTCTACTCTGTAAATGATCTCGTCTTGAGGAAGGGCATATCGTTTTACTTCTTCCTTCGGCAACTCCATTACCATTTTTTCTTCTACCACCTTAAAGCCTGCACTTGCCAGTCTTTTTGCATAATCTTTACCGTACATACGTACATGATCATCTTGTCCAAAGACTTTTTCTCTTTCAGTAGGAGATGTGATTGATTTGTCCTCGAATGTTTCATCCTCAAGTGGATAAAAGAAGGGAACCTGAAGAATTGCCCATCCACCTGGTTTCAACACGCGACGCATTTCTTGCATAGCCTTGATGTCACTATCTACGTGCTCTAAAACGTGGTTACAGAAGATTACATCAAATGTATTTTCCTCAAATGGAATCTCATGAATATCCATTTTCACTTTTGCTAAAGGAGATTCAATATCACCCGTGATATAATCTAGATTATCCAATTTTTCGAAACGATCGATGAAGCATAGCTCGGGAGCTATGTGAAGCATTTTTCTTTCTTTGGTGAAGAAGTCAGTTCTATCTCTTAGGTATAACCAAATTAAACGGTGTCTTTCTAGTGCTAAACAGCTTGGGCAAAGTGCGTTTTCACGTGATTGACGACCGTATGGAAGGAACTTTCTGAAGGTAGAATCACATACCGGGCATTGTACATTATTGCCTTTGTAAAACAGTGCTGCAACGCGTAAACCATAGTGGCTTACAAGCTGAAGATATTTTCTTGGTACTCTTCTAAGTAGAAAGCTAATTAGTTGCTTCATTTGGTTGATTCTCAGTTCTTAATCAATAAGCTGCCAAAGATAGGTAAGATCACTATATTTATGGTTCAAACAGGTAAGGTGCGATATATGTACATGCGATTATATGTAATGATATTCACCATTTTTTTGATGGGTACGGTTGCATATGCTCAGAAGTCTAAGAAAGATGACTGGAAAAAGCATACGCCTACGGAAAATATAAAGCCCGGTTATGAGGCCAATAGGGCAAAAAACCGACCAAAAAGAAAAGTGATTGAATATATCTATGTCAAGGATTCGAAGGGTATTTTATTTGGAAACCCTTGTGCAGTGGAGGTGACCAGAAAAATGGGATTCGAATACGTTCCTCAACCGCTTGGCGTGCCTGGAGGGATGACCATTTCTGAAATAGAGAATCACAACATGTTGGTGAAACTCAAACTGTTTTTTACCAAAGGGCCATTTTGGAAATTGGTAGCCAAGAAACGAATAAAAGAATGCGCTGAAAATAGCGGCGATTTTGTAGGATAATGGAAGCTTTACCAGTCAAATTTTCTCAGACTACTTTAACCGAACTGATGATTCCCAGTTATGCGAACTTCGGTGGTAAAATTCATGGAGGCATTCTATTGTCTTTGATGGATAAGGTAGCTTATGCCTGTGCTAGCAAACATGCTGGCGCTTATTGTGTAACTGTTTCGGTAGATGAAGTGGATTTTCTACAACCTGTAGAAGTAGGCGAACTTGTTCATTTGAAGGCTTCGGTAAACTATGTGGGAAATACATCTCTGGTGGTTGGAATTCAAGTGACTGCTGAGAATGTGAAAAATCATACAATCAAACACACGAATACCAGCTACTTCACCATGGTGGCAAAAGATGACGATGAGAAATTAACTCAAGTTCCTCCGTTGATTCTTGAAGATATGGATCAGATCAGAAGGTTTATCGAGGCGATCAAGCGTAAGAATTTAAAATCTGAGTCTCGTAAAGCTATGAAGCAAGTGAAGTCTAACTTCATTTTAGTGGAAGATTTTCCGTTGTTAAAAGATCAGCGTTGTGAAACTCGACTTTCAAAAGAAGGTGGGGATTGGGATAACTTATTCGCTGAGAATAATTAGTTACACTTAAAACTAAAATCCCCAAGATAGCCAAGGTCACGAGCTGTTCTTAGTGTTCTACAAGCTCTACGGTGATTGCCGATTTGTTCAAATCCTTCAGCTGCAGTTACATAATTTTCCGCGCTTTGTGGCCAAATATTCAAATTCCATTTTGTTGCTTTGATAGCGCGTTCAGGATTTCCAGACTCTAAATATGCTCGAGCCATTCCAGTATATAAGAAGTAATGTTCTTTGGGGATAACACTGGCTGTTAATACCAGTGGATATGCGTTACCATACATGCTTTTATAAAGCTTGATGGCATGCTCATTCGCTTTTTCATAATAAACCAACGCTTCGGTTGGGTTTTGAAGATTGATATGATAGATCAGAGCAAGTGACATGTATGAGTTCAAGAGGTTGAAATTGGACACCAATAACTCATTGTATTGAGCAATAGCTTCTTCAATTTTACCTGTATTCTTATAGGAGTCAGCTAAATGTTCTTGTAAAACGTAAGTGGTTCTGGGGCCATAGTTTTGGATCAGTTCGAAATAATAAATAGCATCTTCGTACTGTGCTTTTTTATAGCTTCTTTCTGCTTTATCCAGAAACTCAACATAAACGCGTTCCTTGAATTCTTTCATGTCTTTCTCCTTATCGGTAAAGACACCCAAGTCATTGAGCGAAGTAAGAGCTGCTTTTACCTTTCCTACTTCATAGTTCTTTTGTACTTGTTCAAATACTGACCTTCTTAAAGCTAAACGCTCCTCGAGCTTTTTCTCATCAAAATACTTCTTGATGCTGATTCCAGACATTACAATCACTGCCATGATAAAAGTAAATCCGAAAGCGTAGGCTGTTGCAATCCAGTTTTCTCTCCAATTAATTCTTGGGTCAACGTAAGGTCTTCTGGGTCTGTGCGAGTGTGGATGATGGTACTGGGGAGGTGGAGGAGTGTATGATGTGTAGCTCGTACTCCCGAACTGTCTGGCTAAATCATACCTTGCTTTTTCATATGGATTGGATAACACTTGATAGGCCTCATTAATCTCTTTGAATCGCTCTTCCATTTCTGAATGACCTCCGTGCTTGTCCGGGTGAAATTGTACAGCTAATTTTTTGAATGCTGCCTTGATTTCAGCCTGTGAAGCTTGTTCAGATATACCGAGTGTTTGATAATGATCGGCCATAAAACAGTGTTATAGCTTATTAACGCAACCTATATACGATATTGTTTCATCCGAAGATTTTATCAGACAGCCAAAACCCTGCTATGCATAAGGAAATTCCTCCTATGAGGCTGATGCCAACATAAGAAATAAAAGGAATGTATTCTCCGGCTTGAAGTAGTTTAACACCATCAAGTGAAAAAGTGGAAAAGGTGGTAAATCCACCACAAAACCCGGTAATCAGCATGAATTGAGTAATAGGAGATCCGGATTTGACAAATAAACCGCTTAAGAGACCTATTAGTAAGCTTCCTGCTAAATTGACTGAAAGCGTAGCGTATGGGTAGGTGCCAGTGAGTTGCTGAGCTAGAAATACTCCAGTTAAATACCTGGATACACTTCCCAATGCACCACCAATTGCCACGAACAAAACTTCCTTCATTTATTTAAACGTATTTAGCTTCTGCTGGCAATGTGCAATGAGTTCTGGAAAAAAACTAATGAAATCAGTTTTATAGGCCTCGTAATCTTTAACCAAATAATCACTCGCCTGCTCCATTTTGGATTCAAAGGGTGTTCGTCTGGACATTCCAGTCAACGCTCGATCTATTCCCTCAATGAATTGGTAGTTATAGAGCCAATTATCTCGAGACATGTAGGATAACATGTGCCATGCTTTTGGAGGAATCAGTTTTTTATTCTTTTTCAATACATCATAAGCCCAATTGGTATACTCCGCTAATGGCTCTTTGTGGTAATCAGACCAAAGTGATGACAAGAAGTGATCATAAAAAACGTCTGAAATTACAGGGGCATAATGATGAAACGTGGGTCGAAGTTTCTTTTTTGTTTCAGTTACAATAGGGTGAGTATCTGTGTAGTGATCGATTTCTCGATGGAGCGAAATACCATTTTGAATTTCCAGGGGGTATTCTTCCATCGCTTTTCCTTTCACAAAGTCACCGATGAAATTTCCTATTAGAATGGACTCATTTTCGAATGAGAGGTATATGTGTGCTAAGAAATTCATCTAATGGGAGTTTTCCACATAGGAACAAAAATTTTGTTCATCCTGTATTTTACATTAAGTTTAAAAATTAATTCACAAGAACTCCGATAAACCGTCTTTCCTATCGCAGCACGAGCAACAAATATGGCAAGAACTCAACTCAACTTACTAGTGCAACTAGCTAAAGTTGATGGAGTGGTAGTGCAAGATGAAATTGATTTGATCAAAAATGTCGGTGAAACATTAGGCATGTCACAAGATGAAGTGAGTGCCTGTTTTGAAGATCCAAACCTGGTTGAGGATTTGGATAACCTCACGGATGACGAGAAATATGAGTTCATCTACAATGCAGTTCAATTGATGAAAATTGATGGACGGTTATATAAAGAAGAGATTCAGTTTTGTGCACGAATAGCCAGTAAGATCGGTTATGAAGAAGAAGTGCTAATTGAATTAATGCTAAAAATCTATAGCGATCCCGATATTTCCGCAGACAAGGAATCGCTGAAAACCACCATTCAGAAGTATTTGAAAAAGTAGAATGGATCATTCCGAACACTTTCTGCACCTTCTTCAATTGCTCAAGAAGGAGCGTGTAGAAGATCGTAAGCAATACGAAAATAAGATTAGAAATAGATCTCTTGAAGATCGTAAAAGAGAAGGAGTAACCTGGTATCCAGTAGTTGTAGATAGGTCCTATCTAGGAACTGGTGAGAAATGGGTACTTCAACTTGAACGAACTTCACAAACAGAAAATAGACACTTCTTTCAAGCGGGTTCATCGGCAAGTCTTTTTTTGAATGATGAAAAAAGAAAGCTGAGCGCATCAGGAATCATAAGCCGTGTGAATGAGAAGTATATGACGCTTGTTCTCAATAGTGATGATGCTCCAGACTGGATTGATGAAGGTAAACTTGGCGTGGACTTACTTTTTGATGAGAGCACCTACGACGAAATGGAACGCACAATGATTTCCATGGCATCAGTTAGAGAGGGTCGACTAAAGGAACTAACGAAGATATTATTGGGGGAAACAGAACCTAGGTTTGCTTCTCTCATTGATTTTCGTCACCCGGGATTAAATGATAGTCAGAATAAGGCCCTATCACTTATTGATGCATCGAAAGATGTTGGCTTGGTGCATGGTCCTCCAGGAACAGGTAAAACCACAACGCTAGTAGAGGCAATAAAAGATACTGTTTCGAAAGAGAAGCAAGTACTAGTGGCCGCAGCGAGTAATGCAGCTGTTGATTTGCTAGCTGAAAAACTGACACAACAAGGCTTAAGAGTATTAAGAATTGGGCACCCTGCCAGAGTAACTGAGGAGGTAGTTTCTTGTACCTTGGACGCTAGACTTAGTGAACATAATGATGCTAAAATGCTCAAGGAGCTTCGTAAGAAAGCTGAGGAATTTCGAAATCTGGGGAGAAAGTACAAACGCAACTTTGGTAAGGCGGAGCGTCAACAGCGGAAAATGCTCCTGGATGAAGCGCGAAGCCTGAAAGATGAAGCCCATATGCTCGAAGATCATATGATCTATGATGAGCTGAACAAGGCACAGGTGATTGCATGTACGCTAGTAGGGACTAATAGTAACTACATCAAGGGAAGAACCTTCAAGACTTTATTTATTGATGAAGCGTCCCAAGCATTGGAGCCTGCAGCATGGATACCGATCATGAAGAGTGAGCGCATCATCATGGCAGGAGATCATTGGCAGTTGCCTCCGACAGTAAAGTCATTAGAAGCAGCAAAAGAAGGATTATCTCAAACCATTTTTCGACGAGTCATAGAACAGTGGAGTGCTGATGTGATGCTGGAAGTTCAGTATCGAATGCATGATGACATTATGCAGTTTTCTAATGAACATTTTTATGAAGGCAAGCTGAGAAGTGGGGATATCATTCTTCAACGTCGAGCATTGTTTGATCAAGCCGTTCGATTCATAGATACTGCTGGATGTGGATTTGATGAAAAACTCAATCAGGAAACATTGTCTACCTACAATGTAGAAGAGGCTCGATTTGTATTGAGTCGTCTTCAGGAAATTGTGGAAGATGTGATGTCAAGAGAAGATCGAATTCCTACAATTGGAATAATTGCTCCCTACAAAGCTCAAGCAGAGATACTTCGTAAGTATTTAGAGGATTTTGGTCTTGATCAGGAGGTCTTGAAACGCATTACAATTAATTCGGTAGATTCTTTTCAGGGACAAGAGCGTGATATCATGTTGATTTCTCTTGTGCGATCTAATCCAAATGCAGAGATAGGTTTCCTGGCAGATGAACGTAGAATGAATGTGGCCATGACCAGAGCAAGACACTTGCTTGTGATGGTTGGTGATTCTGCTACATTGAGTAGTAATTCATTTTTTGATCAACTCATTCAGAACTTCCAAAGTAGAAACTTATACCAAAGTGCATTTGAGTATCTTTATTCTTAGTTGGTAATCAAATCATTTTGATTAACCTCTACCCTAAAGGGGTCAAATTGATTTTCTTCGTCTTTTTTTTAGTTAGATCAGGAAATAAAATGCGAAGTGAATAAAGAAGTAGTGGTCAAGAAAAAGTGTTTATGAAAAGTTTATTGGTCCTTATTGTTTTAGCTCCATTCTTTGCTTTTGGGCAAGAGGATGCCATTCGAGAAGTCCTAAAGGATCAGGTTGATTGTTGGAATTCAGGAGATTTGGAATGTTACATGGATGGGTACTGGAAATCTGATCAACTGATGTTTGTAGGAAAGAAAGGAGTAACCTACGGCTGGGAATCTACATTGGCCATGTATAAGAGTTCTTATCCTTCTAAAGAGAAAATGGGGAAGCTGGATCTAACGGTGAAGGAAATTTATCCGCTTTCTGATGATTACTGGTTTGTAATTGGTCAATGGAACCTGCAGCGTAAAGATGATGCTCCAAATGGTCATTTTAGTCTTTTTGTTTCGAATGATAGATGGAGAATGGAAAGTAGTAGTTGATCATTCATCTTGAAAATACCATCCGTCACGGATGGTATATCTTAGCTAAACGCTTCAATTTTATAAATAAAAGTCAATCATGGGGATTTTTTCCAAGATTAAAAATTACATAACTGGCGGAGCTGCGGAAGTTGCAGTAGTATTTGAAAATGATCTGGTCCGTCCGGAAGATAAGCTTCGTCTATTTGTAACAGCTTCAGCTAAGGATGACTGTAAAATCAAAAAAGTCTATCTCCATATAAAATGTGAAGAGACTTACAAGAAAAGGGAGACCACAACGACAACTGATAGTAATGGTAATACTACTACCACGTCCCGAGATGTAACCAAATATTATAGCCACTTCACAAAAGAATTAGTATTAGCAGAAGATATTCTGTTGAGAAAAGATTCGGAAGAGAAGTGGTTGGCTGAATTTGAAATTCCTGTAGACGCTTTACCGTCTTTCAAAGGTAAAGACTGCCATATGACCTGGAAGGTTTTTGCGGGACTAGACATGCCTGGCAATGATCCAGACAGTGGTTGGGTTAGTTTTTATGTACAGAAAAAGGTTGATTATACTGTAGAACAAATGTGAGATGGGATTATTTAAGAATGTAGCAAATTTTGTGACGGGCGGAGCGGCAGAAGTTCAATTGGAGCTAATCAATCCGGTTTTGGATAATGAGTATTCAATGCATGTTGTGATACGTGTGAAACCAACAGGCGATACCATTCATGCCAAGCGCTTATATCTGGAAGTACAAGTGGTGGAAGAATCATCCACCAAAAATGTATTGTTTCGACAAGAACATATCCTATCGGAGGATCTTCAGATAAATCAGGGAGATGAGAAGGAGTGGTCTTTTACTGTAGAGCTACCTGCTGAGGTGCCTCCTACTTACCTTGCCAAGTATTTTTCTGTAAAGTGGGGCATAAAAGCTTCTTTGGATATGCCCGGAGTTGACCCCAATAGTGGTTGGCAACCATTTGTGCTAAATAAAGAAGTTGGAGTGAGTGAGCTGATGTAACTCCAAATGCTTTTATCGATTATTGAATATAAAAAAAGCCATGTCAATTTCTTGACACGGCTTTCGGGTTAGGTTACTATAATCTTATTGCTTTACAAACTTTCTGTAGACAGACTTGCCGCCAGAAGCTATTTCAATCATATACACTCCAGTGCTGAGACTTGAGACATCCACTTTATGGTTGTTTACTTCACCAGCTTTGATGACTTGTCCACTAAGGTTTGTGATGGAGTAGCTCATCTTTTCTCTTGAAGTAGCAATATTTAATGTATTGCCAACTACAGGGTTTGGATAGATTTCGAAACTTACTGGCTCACCAACGGATTGCGTCGTGATGTAGTACGAAGTAGAAGTCGCACCTCCAACACAGAATGAAGTAGTTTCACTAGAGCCAAATGCTCCACCAGAAGCGAGCGTAGAACTTCCATCTGTTAAACTATATGATCCATTTCCATACGAGCAGCAGATTCCGTCACCATATGCATCATTGATTACAAAATTGTAGCAGCCAGTAGCGAGTGAAATAACTTCAGTTATTGTAGACCCATCAGGCTGAGATCCATATGTTCCTCCTGATGCTAAAACAGTGGAGCCATCGAGTATTTGCCAGCTAGTTTCCTCAGGATAATTGTCCAATACGATAGTCAGCGTTACATCAGTATCTCCACCACCTGTAGAGCCTGCAGTGATTTGCAAATCATCTATAGCCATATCAGATGTGTAGCTGGATCCTGTCGTTCCTACAAAACGAAGCTTGACATCATCTCCAAGGTATGAAGCTAAATCGATATTTGCTGTGAACCATGAGTTGCCCTGGTTCCCTGATAGCGACCAAAGTGTTGTCCAGTTAGTGCCGTCAGTGGTAGCCTGAACAGCTAATGACCCCATATTTGAACCATACATGTGGTATCTGAATGAGAAGTTAGCTGCCGTTTCTCCTGCAAGGTTAAAACAAGGGCTTTCTAAAATAGCCGTTGCGTTACTTCCTATTTGTCCTGTTCCACTTGTAGATGCTTCTAGATACAAGTAGTATGATCCTTCTGATGCTGAACTTGGACCTGTGCTGGATGAAGGGGTGCCATTGGCATCACGTAACCAGTTTCCATCATCACCAGTAGCTTGCGTCCAACCAACACTTGATTCAAAACCTTCTGAATAAGGTAGTGTCTCAGTAGAAGAGCAGCTCATTCCTGCACTTGGTGTGGTAACGCTAAGGGCAGAACTTTGTGCAGAAGTGTTTCCTGCTGCATCACTTGCAGTAACCGTGAAAGAATATGTTGTTCCTGCAGTCAGTCCTGTGATGTTTGCAGAAGTTCCTGTTACTGATCCAAGGTTTGACCCACCTTGATAGACATCATACCCTGTTACTCCCACGTTATCTGAAGAAGCAGTCCAGCTTAATGTTAAAGTGGTTTGAGTAACATTTGATGCAGAAAGCCCTGTTGGTACTGATGGTGCTTGAGTATCACCTGCAGTGCCAGTAATATTTACCGTGTAGTCTTCTACCTCTCCATAATTGAAAGATTCACATGGCGATGGGATAGTATTGTATCTCATAGAAACACGCATTCTTGTAGGGCCATCAGCAGCCGAAGAAGGAACTGTGAATGTGCCACTAATTGGCGTTGCTTGTGTTGCTGAGCGAGTATATACTTGTTCGCCGGCATCTGAAAAATCACCATCCTTGTTATAGTCTATCCATACACTGTAACCTTCGTTGTAGGTAGTGCCTGTCCAGGTAGGAGTTATAGTGATCGTTGCAGAGGCATTTTTAGCAAGGTTAGTTGATATGGAAGTGAAGTCACCATAACCACCACTTGATGCTCCAGTGCTATTGTCTATAGATCCAAGCTGCACTCTACTGATGTATTCATCATTTGTATTTTGCCCATTAGAAGCACAGTAGCTTAGTTGTACTTCTGTTGTTGTAAATGTAATGGAGCTTGTATAAGAAGAGGTTGATCCGTCAGTACATTTACTACGAACCTGAGCTTCATATTGTGTTTGTGGTGATAGGCCTGTTAGTACAAGAGACGCTCCGCCAGAAGTAGTTGTAGTCCATGTTGTAGTACCAGATACTCGATAACGTACATCGTAAGATGCGCTTGTTACTGCTCCCCAAGATAAAGTAGCTGTAGTAGAGCCAACACTAGATGCTGCTAGCCCGGTAGGAGTGGACGCAGTACATGGTTGTGCATTTCCAAGACCGGTAACAATCAATGTGTAATCCTGGCTGCCACTAGACAAAGATCCTTTGTGAGTAACAGTGATCGTGTAAGATCCAGATGCGCCAGCAACATTAATTCTTTCGTAAGGGTCTACTACGTTATCGCCAGTGTTGTTAGAGTTTACACCAGTAAGTCTGTATGGAGAATAAGTAGTTCCTCCTTTTGTAACACGGATGTCAAGATCATTTACTAAAACTGGAGTCGTCAGGTTTGTGGTGCCTGAATTGGCAGTACCTGCCGGGTCAGTCCATGAAATAGATGCTACCAATGGACTAGACCCATCAGAATCAACATTGATTGTGTAAGACTGGCCTTGAGAAAGTGTTAACTCTGATACCATTGAAGATCCACCATTGGCAGTGATTACTTCTGCAGCTGCTTTTGCATTTAATAAGCCCCAACCATAAATGGCATCAGGACCAGATATACCAGCATCATCTGCGGTATGTAGTGCTACACCTTTTAGTGTAGCTGCTCTCATGTAGCTGCCGTTGATGTTGTTATAGTGTTGTTGTAATAATAACAAGGTTCCTGTTACGTTAGGGGATGCCATAGATGTTCCTGTGATGGAGTTATATGCTACGTCACTATTGTCATAGGTTGAATAGACCCCTGTTCCATTTCCAGTAATATCTGGCTTGATTCTCAAGTCATCAGTAGGACCTTCACTACTGCTGCTATTGATCGTTACTGAATTGAAGCTGCCGTCGTTATTGACGTTGGCATCATTTCCGTTGGCTACTACCATGTTGTTTTTGGAAGTAGAATGACCGGTTAGTTTGTCATAAGAGGAGGCTCCGTTTAGCGGCGATCCATTAGAGCTATTGTCATTTCCATCATTACCAGCCGCTACTACCATCAGGTAATAGGGTGAGTTGTACATTAGATTATCCCAATCTCGAGACTCATCGATGTAAGCTCCAAAATACCAGTCAGGAACCAGATCTGCACGATAACCATATGAGTGGTTCGAAAGGAGCATTCCGGATGCTGCCTCACTGGTAGCTTCAGATAGGTCATTGTTCCAGTCGTGAGTTAATGCTTGAGCTCTTGGAGCCATACCTTTTGCTTGTGCCTGTACTCCTGAAGCTACAATAGTACCGGTAACATGCTGAGCATGGAAGCTATTTCCATTTAGGCCGGTTACGCCATCATTGATTGTTACACGGTTGTTGCCACCCGGACCATCAAATTCCTGATGAGTAACGCGTGTAGGACCTCCATCCCAGACATGAGCAGTCATATTTTGTCCATCAAGGCTCAAGCCTAATGACCCGCCAATGTTTAGGTGGTTTGCTCTTGTAGATCTGGAAGCATCTGCATTGTAGACTGTGTAGTAAACAGGTAGACCATCTGGTGAAACTGCAACTAACTGGTCAATAGAGCCGTCTTCTCTAGTTCTGGTTATTTCCCAGCCTTTCTGATTGGCTATTTGTATAGCTTCTAGCCGCTTTTGATCCTGCTTTGTTTGGAACTGATTTTGAAGGCTGTAAAGTTTTGTGAGGTTGTACTTGCTGCTAATGGCTTGTTTTTCCTGCGCTGTTTGAGCGTAAGCCATAGTGATACTTAATGCAAAGGCCATTAACAAGGCCTTTGCAAAATGAGTAGAGTTTTTCATAAAATGGTTTTTGAATTATGGTTAACAACGGTTTAAATACTTTTTGTGCAGTACTTGCTTGTCGAGATTCTATCTCGGGTTAGGTTTTTTCATACGCTTATAGGTTTAGTTGGCCATCTTTAGAAAGAGGCATATCATGATATTTTGGATCCAAAATATCTATGGCGGATTCTCAAATATATGAAATTAGTTTTCGAAGAATCAAGCAATGCAAGTTTCTTTTACTGTCAGAAATGAACTTCGATTAATTCTTTGGTATATTCTTAAAACAGAAAATTTTATTCAACTAAAATATAGATTTACTTACGTCTATTTACGTATGAATGGGGTGATATTGTAGATGAGTGGGGTGATATTGTGGATGAACGGCGAATTAATATAAATGGAATCGAGTCGGTATTTCCATCTTATAAAAGATTGTTTGTTTGTAATTACGGTGATGGCTTTAAAGGAGGTGAGCTTAATAAGGTCTTTCCATATAGGGCTTGAACCAGCACGACTATTGAAAGGATTAGATAGATGGATAATGCTAGAATAATTCCATTCAGTGAATCGAACAGATAGCAGCCTAAGATTGGGAATGCCTGAAGAGCATACATTCCAATAGAGTGCGCTATACGAAGATTACCATTTGATACAATTCAATATAGAAACTGAATAGGAGGAGGTGAATTAGTCCATCTGAATATTTGGATCCACTATCTCGTAATCATTCTTTTTGAGCATATGAGATGGAATATTCTGCTTGATGTACTCTTCCAAAAGCTTAACGTAACGCACTTTATCGTAATTAGGAGTCACTATGATACCAATCTCCCGTGCTTTCGGCTTTCCATGAATGACTTTTAGGTTTTCTTCCTGGTATTCGTTTAGGCTAAGCGTGGTTAATTCTGGAAGTATGGTCATGCCCCCATGTGTATCCACAATTCTGATCAAAGCATCAATGGAGTTACTCTGATAGATGAATTTCTTTCCTTTTCTGATGGATTTGATATCGCAGAAGTCATTTACCTGATCTCTAAAGCAATTCCCTTCATTGAGTAACCAAAGCCTGTCATAGTTGATGTCTTCTAGCTTGATTTCATTTGATCCTTCACCACTTTCAGAAGAGTACATGTAGAAGCGCTCGTAGAACAATGGAATGGATTGTATTCCGTAGACATCTATTGGTGTAGAAATGATCCCTACATCCAGATCTCCGCTTCTCACTCCATTGACAATGACCTCTGTAGTTTGTTCTTTGAATACTAGCTGAAGATTAGGATAGTCTTTTTGAATAGCGTGGCTAAATAATGGAACCAGAAAAGGAGCTAATGTGGCGATTACGCCAATTTCTAATGATCCGCTATAATCCTCGTTTAATTCCTGAGCAAAAGTGGTTAGTTGCTTGGCGTTGTTAACAACTTCTTGCGCTTTGATCAAAAACAAATCACCATCTCTGGTTACCTGAATTGGACTTCCGGATCTGTTGAACAACTTAATGCCAATTTCATCCTCTAGCTTCTGAATCTGAACACTCAGAGCCGGTTGGCTAATTTCCAGCTGTTCTGCTGCTTTTTTAAAGTTTTGATGTTTTTTAAGAACAAGTGCGTATCGCAACTGCGTTAATGTCATAACTACAACCTATCACCCAATAAACTACATAGAAATAAACTATTGCATATTTACGAAGTTATATTGAGAGTATCATAGGACTCTTATCACAAAGTCTTATTTAAATAGAATCTAAATGAATACGGCAACAACTCATGTGAATGAACTGATCAAAAATGATCAGTTGGAAGAATTAAAAGAAGCACTAAAAAATAATCCTGCAGCCGTCAGTCAACCTGATGGAAGAGGTTTTACACCATTAATTATGGCAGCCTATTTTAATAACCTGGCCGCCGTAGAGTTGCTTATTGAAAAAGGTGTGGATGTGAATAAGCAAGACCCGGTTGGGAATACCGCATTGATGGGTACTTGCTTTAAAGGCTATTTAGCCATCGCAGAATTACTCATTCAGCATGGAGCGGATGTTAATTTAAGAAGTGAAAATGGTGCGTCTGCATTGGTGTATGCTGTGAATTTTAATCAACCTGACATTGTAAAGCTACTGTTGCAGTCTGGAGCAGAGACCGATATAAAAGATGGACAAGGGCATTCGTTAGTGGAGCAGGCAAGAATGAAAGGGAATAGTGAATTAGTAGAATTGCTACAGAGCTAAACCCTGTAGCAATTCTTATTACTAGTCGTTTTCTGCGATTTTGAATTGAAGTTTTGTTCGCTCCGTTTTTTGAGCCAGGATGTTAATAGAAAGCTCAGTAAGTTGTAGAACTCTTGGATAACCTCCTGTCACTTGTGCATCACGCATGAGTGCAAGCAACTTTCCCGCAGGAGTTAGTTGAATTGTTCCTGGGATAACTTGTGTAGTTATGATCTCACGAGTATGTCCAGGCATTAATTCATTGACCAATTGATATCCCATTCGATTATTTGGTCCTACAGTCCAGGTCTGCTCAAAGATTGATTTCAATTGCTCTTCCTGAAGGAGGTTGTATTCTGGGCCTGGGAATACTTCCAATGCTTTCTCATTGAAATATTTCTTATCCACTCTAATTGATGCGGAGACTCCATCCAAAAATCGGTTGTTTTTAAGTCCAATTTCTAAACCATCAGTAATCTTACTGTCAGAGGTTATTTGTGGATATTGAGATGTGCTTTTCATGATTTTCTCCACATCCAGTTCACCTGCTACGGCCAAATAGGCTCGAATGCCCAGTTTACATTTTCCAAATTCCAAGGTTTGTCCCTCATGAACAATCAGTCGGGTGTTCAATGGAATTGATTTCTTATCCAGTTTTGGAGAAAGATCAGCACCAACAATGGCAATATTGACATTCGCGTTAAACACAATTGTTGGTCCTACTACCGTTATTTCCACTACAGGAGCATGAGCATCATTTCCTACCAATAGATTGGCTTGGATGGCGCTATTTTGATCCATCGATCCCGAAACAGGTACTCCATATTTTCTATAGCCATATCTACCCATATCCTGGATAGAAGTGTGCAGGCCTGCTTTTTTGAAAATCATTGCCCCGCTCATGCCTTCTGGTATTTATAAGTTCCTGATGTTACTTCTTCTTTGATTTTATCGTACTGTTTTTTAGCAACAGACTTAAATCGTATCTGATCTCCGGGTTTGAAAGGACATGGAGGATCCTGAGTAACATCGAATAATTTGATTGGGCAATTGCCAATCACATGCCAGCCTCCAGGTGAGGTAGTTGGGTAGATACCTGTTTGTTGACCACCAATAGCTACGGATCCAGCTGGAATAGATTTGTCAGGAGTGGCTTTTCTCGGATGACCTAGAGCATCATCCAACCCTCCCAGGTACATGAATCCTGGTAGAAAGCCGTAAAAATGAATGTCGTAAAGAGGGGAAGTATGTTTTTTAATTAGTTGTTTCAATGTAAGGTTTTTCTCTTCACAGAATTTTTTCAAGTCTGGGGCTACTTCCTCATCATAATATACGGGTACTTGCCATTTTTTGGATCGGAGTTTTCTTTTGCTAACAGGTAATTTGAGTAGTTCTATTTCTAGATCCTCGGCATCTATTTGTTGATGGTCATAGGTTATCAAAAGACTTCTATATGCCGCAAAGCATTCTAATATGATCGGACTAAGGTTTTTTTCGATTGCATGTTGCCAGGCGGCAATTTCACGCATGATATCTTCGGAGATTGCTCCGGGCCATTCCATCAATAGATTGCTTTCATCCATTGATTTGATGTGAATGTTTCTCATGATTTTTCGCTCAATAATTTTACAATGGCGACAGCTTCTGGATTGTCACCATGTACACAAAAAGTTTCTGCTTCAAAGTCGAAGGTAATACCATCAATAGAGGTGAGTTTGTGGTATTTGGTAATCTGTTTCACTTGTGAAAGTGCTTCTTTTGGGTTACTGATTACTGAATCGCTGTTGTTGCGAGGAGCTAAAGATCCATCATGTTCATATCTGCGATCTGCAAAACCCTCAAACTTTACTGGAATTCCATCTTCCTGGGCTAACTCAGAAACAACACTTTGCCATGGTGCATATAGGGTAACACCTGGGTATTTTTTCATGACCTGTACTACGGCTCCGGCAGTCCTCAGGTCTGTAATTGCTTGATTGTATAAGGCTCCATGAGGTTTGATGTGGCTCAATCTGGCTCCTATAACCGAACAAACTTTTTCAAGACTGTTAATTTGAGATACAAGACTATCAATTAAAGTATCTGACGCCATGCTCATCGGTTTGCGTCCAAAATTTTCTTGATCAGGGAAAGATGGATGTGCTCCTATTTCAACTTGATATTTTTGTGCGAGTTGGACGGTCTCGCTCATGGAATCTGCATCACCAATGTGACCTCCGCAGGCTATACTGCAAGATTGAATGTACGGCATTAGCAGGTGATCGTTTCCGATTTTTTCACCCATGTCACAGTTGATGAGCCATCTCTTCATATTTAAATATAATCACCGAATCCGATTAATGTTTATAAAGCGGACCAGATACTTTTTATTCCTAAAGAAAGAGTGATCAAAATAATGATGATACCGATAATGGTGGTGCTTTTTTTGTTCGTGAACTGACCTAGTATGCTTGTCTTGCTCGAAAGCCAAATAATCAGTGCTGCAATGATAGGAAGCAGTAAACCATTGGCCACTTGTGCAAACTTGATGATATCAATTGGCTTGTAGCCAATAGATGAAAATATGGTGCCAATAAGTAGTATGCCAATCCAGGTAGCTCTGAATCCAGCATGTTTTGGATTGTCTTCCCAATTAAAACACCCTTGTGCAACATAGGCTGCTGCTAAAGGAGCTGTAATAGCCGAAGTAATTCCAGCTGCGAACAAGCCGATGCCTATTAAGTATTTGGCGAATGAACCATAAAGTGGTTCTAAACCAAGAGCTAAATCTGCGGCATTCTGAATGTTAGATTCTGTAGCGCTGGCAGCAGTGATGATGATCGATAAGGAAATAATACCTCCAATGATTACTGATCTTATCGTGTCCTTTTTGGCTGCTGCCAACTCAGTGTTATTCCAGTGATTTTTTGCGATAGATGCGTGTAGAAATAAATTGTATGGAACAATGGTAGTGCCCACAAGTGCCAAAATGATCAGCAGTTGATCGTCTTCAAAGGTGGGCAGGAGCATTCCTTTTGCTAATGAAATGATATCGGGTTGCGTAATGATGGCGGTAGCTAAAAATGAGATGCTCATTATGCCTACCAATACAATTAAGGCCTTTTCGATGATTTTGTAGCTTCCCGACCATAATAGGGCACCAGCTATGAGACCTAATAAAACTCCTCCGTAGGGAATAGGAGCAACTACTTTCAATCCAAAGACAGCTCCACTAATGTTACCAGCTTCATAAGCAGCATTACCAACGATGATAGCGCAAACCACAAGGCCTAATAAAAGGACTCTTATGATTGGATGCTTTACTTGACTCCTTAGTAATCCCGCTAACCCCATTTTGCTCACAATACCAAGGCGAGAGGCTATTTCCTGAAGAAATATGGTTGCCACTATTGAAATGATCATTACCCAAAGTAGTTGAAACTGATTGTTAGCTCCGGCGATTGTACATACCGTGACTGTGCCAGGACCGATAAATGCTGCGGCAATTAGTAAGCCTGGACTACCACCTTTATTGGTTTTTGGTTGGTTCATGTATTAGGATTGGTTGCATCGTCAAATATTGTTGTATTTTAAAGAAAAAAAAGACACCAATGAAAAACCTGATTATACTATTCATGCTTACCATTGCATGGAGCACTCAAGCCCAGCGCACTTTGATTTATGCTGGAAGAATGATCGATGGCGTAAGCGATAAAATGAAAACTGAACAAACTATAGTGGTGGAAGATAAAACTATAGTATCAGTTGAAGAAGGCTACACCAAACCAATGAATGGAGATCAAATCATTGATCTGAAGAATAAAACGGTGATGCCTGGACTAATAGATATGCACGTGCATCTGGAAGGTGAGACCAGTAAGGATGGTTACCTCAAAGAATTTACAATGAACCCTGCCGACATTGCTTTCGAGTCTGCTAAGCATGCCAAGACTACCTTGATGACCGGGTTTACCACAGTCAGGGATGTAGGGGGTTCTGGTGTAAATATTTCATTGAGAAATGCTATCAACAAAGGATTGGTCGTGGGGCCAAGAATTTATACTTCAGGAAAGTCCCTTGCTATTACTGGCGGGCATGCAGACCCTACCAATGGTTACAGAGAAGATTTGATGGGTGATCCATCTGCTAAGGATGGAGTGGTTAATAGTGTGGAGGATGCTAGAAAAGCAGTGCGTCAACGATATAAGAATGGAGCTGATTTAATTAAAATTACAGCAACTGGCGGTGTGCTAAGCGTAGCAAAAGATGGTGTTGGTGCTCACTTTTCTCAAGAAGAGATGGATCAGATTGTGAAAACTGCCTCCGATCTGGGTTTTCACGTTGCGGCACATGCACATGGTGATGAAGGAATGCAACGTGCGGTAAAAGCTGGAGTTAAGACTATTGAGCATGGTACGTACATGTCAGAGGAGACTATGAAATTGATGAAGGAGCATGGTGCCTATTACATCCCTACTATTACCGCAGGAATGTCTGTTGCTGAATTAGCAAAGATCGATGGATATTATCCTGCAATGGTTGCAAAGAAAGCTGCTGTGATTGGACCTCAAATCAGTAGTACTTTTTCTAAAGCGTATAAAATGGGAGTTCCAATCGGGTTTGGTACCGATGCTGCTGTGTACCCGCATGGAGAAAACTATAAGGAGTTTATTTACATGGTAGCTGGTGGAATGCCTGCAATGGAGGCTATCAAATGTGCTACATCAGTAAATGCTGAAATACTTGGAAAAAGTGATTTGTTTGGTAGCCTTAAGAAGGGCTTGATGGCCGACATTATTGCTGTGGATGGAAATCCGCTAGAGCAGATAGATGATATGGGCAAAGTATCTTTCGTTATGAAAGAAGGGGTTGTCTACATGGATTGAATGTGAATGATTTGAAATGAAAAAAGGCCTCGTTTGAGGCCTTTTTCGTTTTAGTCTTCTTTGTGAAGGTGAACATCCATTTGTGGGAAAGGAATGTTGAGGCCTTCTTTTGCGAATGTCTTGTAAACCTTCTCGTTCATGTCGAAGTGTACAGGCCAAAGATCAGCTGCTTTACTCCAGGCGCGAACTACGATGTTTACAGAACTGTCTCCTAAAGATTCCAAAGCAATAAATGGCTCTGGATCTTTGAGGATGCGCTCGTCTTCGTCAATTAGTCGTTTCAAAACTTCTTTTGCCTTGTCATAGTCATCGCCATAGGCAATGCCAAATGTCCAGGCATTTCTTCGTGTATCTTCCTGAGACAGGTTTGTCATATCAGAATTTGCAAGGCTGCCATTTGGTATGTAGACCGTCTTTTTGTCGAAAGTGTTGACGATGGTATAGAAAATTTGAATTTCTTTAACGGTACCTAGGTAACCTTTTGCGTCGATCACTTCACCTACTTTGAAAGGCTTTAGGAGCAGAATGACCACTCCACCAGCAAAGTTTTGCAAGGTTCCTTGAAGAGCTAAACCGACAGCTAAACCTGCCGCACCCAGAACTGCGATGAAGCTAGTGACTTCTATACCAACCATGCCGACAACAGAGATACCCAGCATGACTTTTAGAGCGATGCCCAGAAGCATCAATAAGAAAGGGGATAATGAAGGATCAAAATTTCTTTTGTCCATTGCTTTTCTCAAGCCATTGGTAATCATTTTGATTATCCAAAGACCCACAATCAGTACGAGAACTGCAAATATTACTTTTAGACCATATTCCATGACATACTCCACGATAATGTTGGAGTAATTGGTCGCGTCATCAAAAATCGATTGTATTTCTTCCATATATAAAAGGAATAGTTTTAGGCGTGTAAATGTTTAGACTTATCTCAATCTTCCGGAAACGGAATAAAAACAAAGTTAGTAAACTGCTGATCTACAATAAATAGGCAACAAAACTCATCTGGATCTTTATAGGCCTCAGAGAATGCTTTTTCTTCTTCTATCAAACCTCTCTGAATAAATTCTTCCATGAAAGAGGCATAATAATTCCACTCATTTTCCATTTTACCAGCTTCATAGAGAAGTTGACCAATGGGAATGTCTTCTTTAGAGACAGGAAAAACCGGGTATTTTGAAAATTCGCGTTTACGAATCATGTAACTAGCCTCTTTCAACTGTTCTGAAACTTTGACGAAATCAGCTGAAATTTTGCCAAGGTATTTCGGATCTAAAGTAGGGTCGTTTTGCATTTTGTCTTGTGTTTACCAGGTTAAGTACACTTATCTCTATGTATTTGTTCCAATATTGTCCAATAGAAATTAAATGTGCTTTTGGGAATTTGGTGCAAAAGTAGCGTGACCCTGGTTTCTATCAAATTTTAATTGTGTTGTTGATTTGATATTTGGCCGTTTGTCAAATGGTAAGGTACCACTTTTTCATTAAGCGTATAATTGACGGATAATTATTAGATTTGAAATTATCACTAACTGTTTAATGTAATTCTCTGTTAGCCCCCAACAGAATAGACCAAATCTGATGAAATTCAATTATAGAAAATTCTCGTTTCCAATCACTTGTCTGATATTGATTGGAGTATTTCTGGGGTGCAGTTCACCGAAAAAACAAACGCCTAAACACCTATCGCTATCTGAGCAAAACCTACTTCGATCCATCCAACTTGCTGATTCTGCTTTTGCAGCATACTTTGAAGGTGAGGAGATGAAGATGGCACGTTTTTACAACCCGCTAACCAATTCCCGTTCGGAAGAAGTAGGAAGTATCTGGATGTATACCAGTGCAATGGAGGCAGTTGATGCCATAATGCATGGACTAAAACTTCAGCATGAACATGGTAATGACTCTTTGTATAAAGAACACTTTGCTCGATTTGAAAACATTCTTGAAAAGCTATACACCAACGGTGATTATTACCTGGGCACATTTGAGCTGACTTCTTATACACAAACGAATGAGTGGACAGTCTATGGTGTAAATAGAGGAGGAGCTAAAGGAACTGCTGAAGTAGCAGGTGTGATGAATGTGTATGATGATCAGATGTGGCTTGCTCGCGAACTGATTGAAGCCTATCATTTGACAGGTAAAAAGAAGTTCCTGGAAAAAGCTGAATACCTAACGGAATATGTTTTGGACGGCTGGGATTGTACTTTTGATGAGTCTGGTAATGAGAATGGAGGGATTACCTGGGGGCCAGGTTACGTTACCAAACACTCTTGTAGCAATGGCCCAATGGTTAGTCCATTGGTATGGTTATCTGAGATATACGATGGGGCGCAAGATTCTATTACTTACCGCTACATCGATGACTCGGATCGGCAAACTCGAATATCAAAGTCAATGAGTAAAAGCGACTATTATTTAATGTTTGCCAAAAAAGTCTATAACTATCAAAAGGATCATTTGCTTCGCCAGGACAATGTATATGCTGATATGATGGGTGGTTGTACACCAGGTAAGCCAGAGTTAGAACAAGTTGATGGAGTAACTTATCGGAAAGGAATCACTTGTACAGATCCTGTAGGGGCGGCTATTTCATATAACAGCGGCACAATGCTTTCTGGAGGTATCGACCTCTTGCGTGTGACAAAAGATCAGATCTATTTGGAGGATGTAAAAGTATTAAGTGATTCATCCTTTGAGTACTTCACTGAGTTGGATAAGGATGTGACAGGATACTATTCCTATGAGATTACAGGGTTTAATGGATGGTTCAATGGTGTGCTGATGCGTGGGTATACGGATGTGTATTCGGAAAATAAAAGAACGGGTTATTATCTGGATACTTTTCAGCAAAACCTGGATTATGCATATGATCATTATCTGAAAAAAGGAATTTTACCAACCAATCTTTTGGCTGGCTGGAATTCTGATGATCAAGCTAATAATACAGAAGGGATGTTCAGTTTTGCACGAGCTGCTGAATATGCAGTACTCTCGAAGTATGAACTTGATAAAGAATAAAAGAAAAGCCTGTTTGATTTACTCAGACAGGCTTTGTTTTTTACACAGTTTTCTCCAGCAACACCACACTCTCCACATGAGCCGTATGTGGGAATTGGTCCACGAGGCTAAATTTGGTAATATGATAACCAGCTTGAGCTAACAAGTCAATATCTCTAGCTTGGGTTGCCGGATTACAAGAAACATAAACCATGCGCTCAGCTCCAAGATTGATGATTTTCTGCATCGTTTTAGGGGCTACTCCAGCACGTGCAGGGTCTAAGATGATGGTGCGGATTTTGTTTTGATATTGAGGATGTTCGTAAAGGAACTTGCCAACATCAGCCGCATAGAATTTGACGCCTTCAATATTATTTCTTTCGGCGTTTTCTTTCGCATTTTCAATAGCTTCTTCGATGATGTCTACACCCACTATCTGAGCGTTTTCGCTCTTCGAAGCCAGGATTTGTCCAATAGTTCCTGTACCGCAGAATAGGTCAAGTACGATGTTGTTATCTACAGTATCTTTCTTTTCTAAAGCGTAATCGATCACTTTGCTGTACAGCTTTTCTGCAGATTTAGGATTGGTTTGGAAGAAACTCTTCATGCTTATCTCAAAACTGAGACCAAGAAGTTCTTCTACGATTTTGTCTTCTCCGTAAACCAAATTGATCTCTCCTGTGGTGGCTATAGTTCGGTCACCTGTTTCGTCATTAGTGGTATGAAGTAGACCTGCAATTCGTGATCCAAACTGCTCTACCAGGAAATCTGCAAACTTTTGAATATTAAATCTGCCCTCTTCATCTGAAGTTGTGACCAGGTTGAATAGGATTTGATCTGTTTTGAATGACTTACGAACTACCAGGTATCTGAAAAAACCAGTTCTTTTTGGTCCGTGCCATGGAGGAAGACCGGTCTTCTCACAGTATTCTTTGATCAGCTTGAGTTTATCTTCTACTTCCTTATCAAAGAGTCCAGAGTCCTTTTTTAGATCATCTCCGCACCACCAGGTGCCTCGCTTTTTGAAGCCGAGCGTAAATTCATCTACATCTGTTTTAAGTTCGTGATCGTAGCCTATTGCAGAAAAAGCATATTCCATTTTGTTTCTATAATGGAAACCACTTGGAGAAGCGATAAATTCATCTAGAAGCGATTCTATGTTATCAACTTTTCCAATTCTTTTAAACAGCTCAAGCGTACTTTGCTTTTTGTAAGCATGCTGTTTTTCAATTGGTAATTTGATGTAGGGTGCACCTGGTATTTCCTGATATGGAATGGAAACTTCATCTTCAGAAGGAGTCAATACCTCTAGAAGTTTTGTTTCAGCATATGTTTTACTCGCTTTTTGGACTTGTGCTTTCACTAGTTGGCCTGGTAGCGTGTTGGGAACAAACACTACAAACTCGCCTAGCTCATTTCGAATACGACCAATACCTTTTCCGCCGAAGGCATAATTCTCAATTTTGATTTCGAGTATTTCTCCTCGTTTTACAAATTTGTTTGATGATCTTCTTGCCATATTCAATCTATACGTGGCCTGTTGTTAAATTTATTGTCTTGAGATTTGTAGAAGCGTTATCTGTACTTATTGTTTTTTAGTTTTCCCCTTGTCTCCCAATCAAGTACTCATGTGTTTAATTGTGAGAAATTTGAATTAGAAGAGGGAGGATTCATTAACTAGAATGTTGCTGCGAGATATCTCTATTCTTTTCGATAACTTTACTAGACTTCATTTCAGCGCAAAGCTAATAATAGTTTTGTCTGAAGGGTTGGGGTTCATCATGAAAAAGGTGTTCCTCTAATCTAGGAGAATCCAAAAATGAAAAAGGGAATACTATATCTGGGATTATTCTTTTTAATCCATTTGACACAAGCTTTCCATATAGTTGGTGGTGAGATTGAGTTTAGGACGTTGGGCGTTGGTCTTTACCGTATTTCCTTGATTCAATATAGGGATGCCGCGCAAACAGATAATACTTTTTTCGAATCCTCGATCGATGTGGTCATCTTCTCTAATAGAGACAATAGCCGCGTGGGTGAGTATTTTTTGGACAGAGTGTCAATTTCCGATGTTCCTTATTCTAATCAAGAATGTGCGATTGATGAGCTTAAAACATCTAAGGTTTTATTCTCAGCGGATGTCCAGTTGAATCCTGAGGACTTTGCTGATGAGGAAGGGTATTACATCGTTTATGAAAGATGCTGCCGTAATCATGTCATCAGGAACATTAATAATCCTGGTGATACAGGTATGAAATATGTGTTGGAAATTCCTCCTTTATGGAAAGATGGTAAAGAGTTTATTAATTCTTCACCAACTCTGCTTCGTCCATTAAGTGATTATGCTTGTGTAGATCAACTGTATTATACAGACTTTACAGGTGTTGACCCAGATGGAGATTCTTTAGCTTATAGGCTGGCTACGCCACTCAACAGTAGTGCACTTGCTCCTTACCCCCCAAAAACTCCCAAACCTCATATTGAGGTATCCTGGTCTTCTGGGTTTTCTCAGGATAGGATGGTGCCTGGTTCAAGACCTCTGGCTATCAGCAGTGAAGGTTTACTGACAGTCAATCCAAGTGAAACGGGAGTTTATGTGTTTTCTGTTATTGTTGAAGAATGGAGAGATGGAGTGCAACTCGGTGAAATGCAGCGAGATTTTCAGATGCTCGTAGTGGATGGTTGTAATCCTCCAGATCCACCTGTTGTAGGTGTTTCAATTCCTGACCGACCAAATTTTAATGTAGATACTGATATTTTGGAATTTACACTTTCAGATGATAAGTGTTTCGAGTTTGTAGTGACTAATGTAACCAATGGTGAAACGATCAGTTTGAAAGCGAAAGGAGTGAATTTTGATGGATATCTGGATGATGTATTCCAAATAACCAATCAAACTGTAACCCCTGGCCAGGATTCATTGATTATTGAAGTCTGTATGCCTGGGTGTCCACCTGTTCGGGATGGGCCTTTTATTGTGGATCTAATTGCCGCTGATGATGCTTGTCCGGTGCCTCAATTGGACACGGCGAGGCTGAAGGTAATAGTAGAACCACCACCAAATGAGTTTCCCACATTTGATGGAGTAATTGATGTTAGTTATACTATCAATGAAGGTGATAGTTTGCGAATAGATGTGGTAAGTAGCGATGCGAATAGTGATAGCATTGATTTTATGCTCGTTTTACAAAATGAGGAAAGCCCTGAAGATTTTGGGTTTGAATTGGTAACACAAACTCAGGAATCTGGTAAAACTACTGCTGAATTAGTCTGGCGAACGAACTGTCAGGATTATGATTTCTCTACTTACAACAATTTCGTGGTAGGTATATACGCGGAGGATTTAGATGATTGTGAGGTGCCTAGCCCTTCAGTTCAGTGGTACAATATGAACGTCATTCTTCCTCCAAATACCAGTCCGGTTGTGACTGCCGAAACTCAAGATTCTATAGCGATTACGCTTGGAGATGTGGTACGATTTAAAGTGCAATCAACAGATGCTGATATGGATCAAATTGATCTGAAATTGCTGGCAGATGGATTTACTCCAGCGAATATTGGTATGGTCTTTTTTGAAGTAGAAGGTAATGGGGAGGTAGAATCAGAGTTTAGTTGGGATACCTCTTGCAAGAATTTGCGCATTAGTGAAAACACAACTTACGAATTGGACTTCCATTCGGAAGATTATGATGAGTGTCAGGTAACCAATGCAGATTCAAAATTGATTAAAATTCACGTAATCGTTCCTCCAAATGAAAAGCCGGAATTCGAGTACTACGCTGATACAGTCATCTATGTGAATCAACTATTTGAAATGGACATCACTGCCTTTGATTTTGATTTGGGCGATTCTGTAACTGTTGACTTTTTTAATCCAGCCAGATTGCCACGTTCAGAGATTATCGAGTTCCCAAGGGAAACAGGGTATGGTGAGGTTACTTCTACTTTTAAATGGTTGCCGGATTGTTCTTTGATTGATTTTGGTGAAACATCGGCATTTTTTGAAATTCCTTTTATCGCCTACGATGACAATTGTGTAGGAGCAAGGTTAGATACAATGGCTATTCGTTTTGAGATTACCGAAACGCGAGAGCAGTTTAATCGATTCACGCCTCCTAATGTGTTTACGCCAAATGGAGATGGTATCAATGATGAATATTCATTGACTAACCTGCTAAACTCTGATCAAAATTTACCTATTGATAATTGCGATGATTCATTCCAATATTTTGTAGTGCATGACCGTAATGGTACAGAGGTATTCTACAGTGATAATCGAGAATTTTCATGGAAAGGGCTCAATGTAGAATCAGGTGTCTACTACTATTTGGTGAAGTATTCCATTACTGAATATAAGGGCTATATTCATGTGCTCAAATAACTAGAATCCTGCGCCAATACGAATTCCTGACCCGTAGTAATCGCCATTTCTAATTGCAGTAAAGTAATCAACTCGAATAAATCGAAGGATGTGTTCAATTCCTGCTCCAAATTCAAAATAATGACCCATTGTTGGCGTGGTTAGGTAGTTGGCGCTGGCTACTGCCTGTAGATTGAGTTTTTTAACGAATGGTATTTTATTGAATATAAACTCATTAAAATGATGCTCATAATGAGCCTCTGCAAACTTATCTTGAGTACTGAATCGATAATATTCCAGAACCTGAAAACGATTAATCACGCCCTGAGTGGTTAAGTACGTTTGGTTACCATTGAAGTGCTGGAAATCTGTAAAATACATTTGCTTCTTACCTACAAAAGCTCCCGTCCATATACTTAGATCACTTGTGCCCAACTGTCCCAGCATCATTTTGTGAGAAATCCCTGCTTTCAGTAGATGGTATTGAACATCAGCACCAAACACTGGTAGAGCTGATTTAGCATAAAGAAAAACATCAGGAAACTTAGAATCCACTATTATTTTACGGTCTGGACGATCAATGTATTTCTGATTCAGCCTGATGCGTAATCGAGCGCTAATGCTGTATGCTTGATATCGAGGGAAGTCAGTTGTGCCAATTTCTTCGTTTGTAGGTGCATTCGGAGTAAAATCTCTGTTGAACAGGTTATAGGTTGCAGTATTATATATCTGCTGTCTATCCTCATATTCCATTCTTCCGGTAAAAAGCAGGCCATTCGTCACTTCTCGTTGGTAAATGAAATACCCAAAGTGCTTTTGGTAAGATTTTGCATAGTTCAGTCCTCTTATTAAGGTGAAATAGGTATTGTTGATATACGAAATAGGATCCTGGTCATTCAGCTGATCAATAAATCGACCACCAGCTACCTGTATCATTTCTCGTTTCTTTTGATTGAGCATTTTTAGCCCTTCAATCTTGGCCTGGAGCTGCTTGTTGTCAAATCCATACCTCAGTGTTGGCATTATTCGATAATTGAAATATCGATCATTTCTTTTTTGAAACGCTATTGGCAGGTTGATAGCAAGTCCTTCTACAGAGTTGTACTGCACCAGTTCTTTGAGCGTAGGGAAGTTGATGTATTTTCCTTCGTAGCTGTTGTAATGTGTGTAGCCAATTAATGAGATGTTCGAAAATTTAAACTTGTTTCTAATTTGATCAACAGAGTCTTTGTAGGCTTTGGACTCTTTGATTGCTCGAATGGAGTCTTTTTGTTGATAATCTACTTTCTCTCTAGTTGTCAACGGAATAGGACGGACTCTCGCCCAGTACGCTGAATCTCGATCATTCGCTTCTTCCTCTACTACGAGAATGGCATTGGAGAAATCCTGTTTGGTAAATAAAGGAGGCTCATCCATTTTAACGATGATGTCATTTTCTAGAGCTTCAGGTTTTTTTGGTTTGATGACATCTGGTTGAGTTTCTTTTGGTTTCTCTTTGGGCTTTTCTTCTGCCTCTTCTTTTTTCTTTTTATCGCTTACTCGACGTTGGTAGTAGTTGGGTTGTACTTTGTAATTTCTGTAAATAGCTGTGAAATGACCACTTCCTTGAAAGCCAAAGGCTTTGAATTTGAACGTAAATCGTTGAGATATTGGCATCCAGATATCATTGCCTACAGGTGCATACACCTGGTTGAAAGTTAAAGAGTCCAGGAATTCAATGCCATTAGACTTGGTGGTTAGTACATCCACACTATAGAGTCTCCAACTATCTTCTATGATATATAGGTAGCCACTAAAAACAGGATCTGTACTTCGTTTGGGGATCACTCTTATCTTGTTGATGTAGAGATCATTTTCAATAATTGTGCCTGCCATTTTATAGTCATAATATAAAAAGGCATTGTTCGCTAAAGGAGAAATAAATGGTCGCTCACTGATTCCTTCTACAAAAAAGCTATTGTCGTAAAGGTTGATCAGCATCTCAGATGCCTGGTTGTAACTGAAAGCATTATTGTTTCCGCTTACTTTAGAGGAAATCATGATTTCATTGACCTTGTCAGGATGTTGGTATTTGATTTTGGAAACAGACTCTGATAAATAAACGATTCCAGTATCTATATCGATGGTCATTCCCAGAAGGCTCTTTGGTTTTTTGTCGAGACGCTGAAGTCCTTTTACGTACACATCGGTAGAGAATGCGGCTATTTCATCTCGGTAGTATTTCCTTTTTTTGATAGCGTTTCGAATGATTTGTCGGGCGTGATCTTTCTCTTTTGCAGATACGATGACTTCCTGCAGGACTAAGGCTTCATCTGCTAGTTGAAAGTCCAGCTGAATGGTGGAAGAGGTGCTAACTTCTATTTGTTGCGATTGGCGCTGATATCCTACGAATTGGGCTACAATGTTTCTCGTCCCAGCTAGTAAAGAGAGTTGGTAAAAACCATCAGCATTGCTCGTAGTGCCGTTGGTGGTTCCTTCTTCATAGACAGTAGCAAATGCCAAAGGATCACCATTGCTGTCGGTGATCCTACCCTTGACAATGCCAGTATTTTGTCCAAAACAAAAGCTGCCCAAGAAAAAAATAAAAATACTAAATAGTATTAAGCGCATTGGTTAAGTCTTCAATCAGTGATTCAGAGCTTTCCATGCCTATATACAATCTTATTCTGTTGACCAGCGTGTTGGGCTTGTCATAGTTTAGTGAGCTCATAGTAGTTACAGCAGGGAAAGCTAATGATTCAAAGCCACCCCACGAACAACCTAACTTGAAACGTTTCAATGTGTTGCAAAATTTTTCCGTTGCTTGAAAATCTTTTGTTGCCAAATCGATTGTCATAAGGCCACCTGCAGCCTTTAGATATTTGTCTCTGAGCTCAGGTTGGGGATAGTTTTTGGAATGTGAGAATATCACTTTTTCAACTTTTGGATGATCCTCAAGAAAATCAGCAACTATTAAGGCGTTTTTAGTAACTCGTTCCATTCTCATGTCTAGAGTTCTCAGAGAGCGGATCATTAGCCACGATTCAAAAGGAGATAAGATGCCACCAAAAGTCATGTACTCACCTTGAAATATTTGATCGAATATCGTTTTAGATGTGCATAGAACTCCTGCTACCATGTCAGCATGTCCACTTAGATATTTTGTAGCAGAATGAACTATAATATCAATTCCATATTTGGCAGGCTGCTGATACAGAGGTGAGGCACAGCTGTTATCCATAATCGTAATGATGCCTTTTGATTTGGCATAAGCTGTAATTTGTTCAATGTCCTGCATTTCATACGTCCAGGAATTTGGACTCTCCAGGTATATGAGGGTAGTGTTGGGCTGACAACTATCTATGATGCCTTGGCTGTCACTAGCATTTACATAGGTGGTAGATACTCCAAAACGTGATAATGTTTTATCAAGCAGTTTCTTTGTCCAGCTGTAAGGATTCTCTACGCAGACGACATGATCTCCGGATTTTATTTGTGAAAATACGGCTGCAGTAATTGCTGCACTTCCACTCCCAAATACTAAAGCTTCTTCTGTCCCTTCCAAAGCTGCCAGTTTTTGTTGTAAAATGGCTGTCGTTGGATTAGCTCCGCGTGTGTAAAAGGGTATTTTGTCTTCGTGTTGCAACGATTCAGACATGTCTTTCAGTGTGTTGAAAGTGAAGTTGCTTGTCTGATAGATAGCAGGTGAGGCTGGAATATTGTCAAATGCTGTGCCCTCGCCTAAATGAAAGAATATTTGGTCGTTATCCATTTAGCAAAATTATATCAAGTAGCGTGGAATGCTAGAAATGTTATTTTGACGGTTTGAAGATTGTTTGAAATATCGTCAGAACTGGTGATTCAGAATAATATTCTGATAAAATGTTATATAATTGATAAAAAATCAGAATTAGGTTAAAACCATTTAAAAATATTTTGAAAAATATAATAATTACAATATGCTTAAGTAAAATGCCTATACCGAACACCTGATTATTAAATTGATAATTTTCCTAAGCTTAAATAATGAATGTTACAAAATATCTTGCAAAATACCCTTGATTTGGGTGTGAAAATCCAATGTTTCTGCAAAGTTATGTTTTGATAATTAGTGATTAAGTTTCTTAATTTGGAATTGATGAAATGAGTAATGTGCTCAGAATCGTCATGACTGAACAACTAATAGACGTTTAGTAAAAACATTTCAAATCTTTAAAAGCTTATGAACATGATCACCAACCTATTGATGATTGTACAAGACTCGGTGGCCGTAGCAGAAACAGTAGCTGCTGAGGTACCTGAGGTTGTCGAGACAGTCGCTGCAGCGGCTACAGATTACAGTGCAGACATCACAGCAAACTTGCTGACTGCAAACAACATCTGGATGATGTTGTCTACTGCGCTAGTATTCATTATGCACCTTGGTTTTGCAGGTGTAGAGGCTGGGTTTGGCCAGTCTAAAAACACAGTGAACATTCTTTTCAAGAATACACTGACTCCTATCATTGGTATTCTTACCTATGCATTGGTAGGTTTTAACCTAATGTATCCTGGAGACTTCAATGGTATCTTCGGATTTGCTGGTTTCGGTCTTGAGAATTCAGTGACAGCTGATAATTCTGCGGACTATGCAAGCGCTGGCTACACTTACTGGACGGACTTCTTGTTCCAGGCAATGTTCGCTGCTACAGCTGCTACCATTGTATCGGGTGCAGTTGCGGAGCGTATCAAACTTAGCTCTTACTTAATTTTCACCTTAATCTACGTTGGATTGGTTTACCCAATTATCGGTAGCTGGAAATGGGGTGGTGGATTCCTTGATGGTCTTGGATTCTACGATTTCGCAGGTTCTACACTAGTTCACTCTGTTGGTGGATGGGGAGCTCTAGCAGGTATCATGATTCTTGGGCCAAGACTTGGTAAGTATGTAGATGGAAAAGTAATTGACAAGCCAGGTTCTTCTGTTCCTTTGGCTGTAATAGGTGTATTCTTATTATGGTTAGGATGGTTCGGATTCAACGGTGGTTCTGTGCTTTCTGCTGATCCAGGATTGGTATCATTTGTATTGGTAACTACTTCATTAGCAGCTTGTGCTGGTGGTCTTGGTGGTTTCGTTACAGGTTACATTGCATTCAAGAGACTTGATCTTGGTATGGTGCTTAACGGTATCCTTGCTGGTCTAGTAGGTATCACTGCTGGTGCAGATGTAATTGAGCCAGGAAATGCCATCATCGTAGGTGTTATTGCAGGAGTATTGGTTGTAATCTCTGCGGTTACATTAGATAAATTTAAATTGGATGACGTAGTAGGAGCAGTTTCTGTTCACTTGACTTGTGGTATCTGGGGTACGCTAGCAGTAGGTTTCTTCTCTACTAATCCTGATCATAGTGTAGTTTCTCAGTTGATCGGTATCGCTGCTTGTGGTGCTGCTGCATTCATCTGTGCATTCTTGATCTTCATCGTATTGAAAATGGTTGGAGGAATTAGAGTTTCCGAAGAGCATGAAAAAGAAGGTCTTGATAGTCACGAACACGGTATCAGAGGATACACTATCATTTCTGAATAATAGATCAAAAACATAAAGGCCTCTGAGTACTAAGGCGCCAACCAATAACACTTCAGAGGCCAAAATTTCCACAAACCTTATTTAATCGAATTAAAGCTTATGAACACTTTTACAAAATTAACAAAAAGACTAATACTACCAGTATTGTTCTTGCTTGGCGTAGCTACGGTCCAGGCACAGGACGAAGATGAAGCTGCTGGCTTCTCGTTTAGTGGTTCTGTTGATACATATTACAGAGCAAATCTTAATGCTCCTAATAAATATGTTGATTTGGATGGTGATCCAGAAAATGGTGCTGAATATTATCAACACCCTGGTACTTCTTTTGCGAATCTTCCAGGCTTCTCGTTAGGTATGGCTAATCTAGTTGCTGGCTACGAAGGAGAGAAAGTCGGATTTGTTGCTGACCTTGTTTTCGGTCCGAGAGGTATGGAGGCAGTATTTGGTTCTCCGTTTGGATCGTCAAGTATTGTGAATCAATTGTATACCTACTGGAATGTATCCGACGGATTTACGTTGACTTTCGGTAACTTCAATACATTCCTTGGTTACGAGGTGATTTCTCCAACAGCGAATTTCAATTACTCGACTTCTTACATGTTCTCTTACGGTCCATTCTCTCACACAGGTTTGAAAGCTGATATTGCTTTGGGAGAGGCTAGTTTAATGTTGGGTGTATTTAATGATACTGATGTAACAGAATTTAACCCGAATAATCACTATTACGGAGGAGCTCAATTAGGAATTGCAGGTCAGTACTTGAACTTATTATTTAGTGATGACTATTTCCAGATTGATTATACCGGAGGATTTGATGTGGCAGATGCTACTTATTTAGGGATTAATGCTACTTACAATAATGATAACTTCATTGGTGCGGCTCTTTACCTTCAGCAATCATTTACTGATGATTTCAGCTTGGGCCTAAGAGGTGAGTACTTTCAAGATACAGGGCTAGGTTTGCTAGCTGAAGATGATTCAGTTTTTGATCTTACTTTATCTGCCAATTATTCTGTAGGTCCATTGACTTTTATTCCTGAAGTGAGATTAGATGCTTACAGTGATGATTATGTGTTGACCGAATTTGATAGTCCAACTGACTTTGAGGTTGGAAGCTCATTGGCTGCATTTACTTTGGCTGCAGTTTACGCTTTCTAAGCTAAATTTTAGCTAGAAAAGCATTAAAATATTTCAATATCCCATTTCCAATTCGAGCTAATCGGGTGGAAATGGGATTTTTGCATGTAGAATTGTGATTTTTTTGTTCGATTGATAATCATTTGTAATTAATGATGAAAATCGTTTAATAATTCATTATTTTTTTTAAAATTTGTAATAGGCGCTTAACATTGAAAATGTTCAGTTTTAGCGCTGTTTTGTTAGAAAATTTTTAATCGTTCACTTAATTAAAATATAAACCAGAAGAAAATGGCTAAGTCAAAATTGGAGTACATCTGGCTTGATGGTTATAAGCCAACTCAGTCTCTAAGAAGTAAAACAAAATTGGTTGATGATTTCAGTGGAAAACTAGAAGACCTAAAAGATTGGTCTTTTGATGGAAGTTCTACTGAGCAAGCTGAAGGCGGATCTTCAGATTGTATCTTGAAGCCAGTGTTTGTATGTCCAGATCCAGCAATCAAAAACGGTTGGTTGGTGATGACAGAAGTATTGAATGCTGATGGTACTCCTCACGAATCAAACGGTCGTGCCCTTATTGATGATAAGGACGATGATTTCTGGTTTGGTTTCGAACAAGAATATTTCATTTGGGACAATGCTACTAACAGACCTATCGGATTCCCTGAAGGTGGATTCCCAGCTCCACAAGGACCATATTACTGTGGTGTAGGTGGGCAGTTTGTTTTCGGTAGAGAAATCAAAGATGAGCATTTAGAGCTATGTATCGAGGCTGGTCTTGATATCGAAGGTACCAATGGTGAGGTAGCTGCTGGTCAGTGGGAATTCCAAATCATGGCAAAAGGTGCACAATCTGCAGGTGATCAAATCTGGGTTGCACGATATATGTTGGAAAGATTGACTGAAAAATATGGTCTTTCTATCAACTACCATCCAAAACCACTAGGTCAACTTGACTGGAATGGTTCTGGTATGCACGCTAACTTCTCTAACTCTTTGATCAGAACTGCTGGTTCTGAGGCTAAGATCAAAGAAGTATGTGAGGCATTCAGAGGTGTTGTAGCTGAGCATATTGCTGTATACGGTGCTTATAACGATCAGCGATTGACTGGTAAGCACGAAACTGCTGCGATCACAGACTTCTCTTACGGTGTATCTGATAGAGGTGCTTCTATTCGTATTCCTCTTTTCACTAAGAACAACGGATGGAGTGGTTATCTAGAAGACAGAAGACCTGCATCAAATGCAGATCCATACAAAGTAGCTGCTAGAATTATCAAAACTGTAAAAACAGTTAAGTAATTATAAATTATTGCATAAGTTAAAAGCCCTGTGTTGCAGGGCTTTTTTTGTGTCTTTACTTTTCTTTCAGAGATTATAATTTTCTTACATTCTTATTTCGGATGTAAGCTTCAGAATCGTTCCAAATGATTTTGGACCAGAGTTCGTCTGTTTCTAGAATAGTCACCTTGTTGCCCAGGCCGATGGCCTCAATTGGCTCAGCACCAGCAGATGGGCCTGACATCAATATGGACTGATCCTGGTTGATGATTCCTTTGTCTTTGATGAAGAGCTCATTGTTGATAGCTAAAAGCGCTATTAGAGCTATCAGTTGAACACCTAAGGAGATAGCAGGACGTTCGTCTTTCTTGGTCTTTCTAAAACTATAACCTAATATGAACAGTGAGAATGCCATTAAGCAAAAGCTGATCTCCATTTGATATTTACGAATGAAGTTTTCGAAGAATTTAAAATCTGAATATTCATAACCCGATAGATTATGTTCTTCGGCGATCTCTCTCATTTTAGTCAGAGCATCTCTGTCAGAGGATTGTAAATAATACAGATTTAGGTAGTAGAGTGCATTAGCATAGTTGCCCAGACCTTCCTGAATGAATGCCATGCGGGTCAGCATAGCAGGAGAGGCCTGATTTTCATTGAAAATTTTCTCATACGTCTCGTAAGCTTCAGTGTATTTTTGATTCATAAAAAGAGAATCCGCAGTTGATAATTCGGTCTTTTGAGCGAAGGCCGAAGAATGAATCAATACAAATGCGACGAGTAGGTAAAGATTTCTAATAAAAAACTTATTCATGGGTTGTATTTTGAGAATAACCGGCTTAGTTTTGCAACCGCAATTTAAGGAAACGGCCTTAGAAATTGCAATTTTGACGTCCTGATTCGCTAGCTCAGCTGGCAGAGCATCTCCCTTTTAAGGAGAGGGTCCTGGGTTCGAGCCCCAGGCGAATCACACTAGCTTCATTAATCGAAATGAAGCTTTTTTATTTTCTTGTTGCTGTTTAAACTTATTCATTGGTTCATAGTTTTTATAGCTACGTACGATTCGCTAGCTCAGCTGGCAGAGCATCTCCCTTTTAAGGAGAGGGTCCTGGGTTCGAGCCCCAGGCGAATCACTTCAAGCCTCAGCAATTTTTTGTTGAGGCTTTTTTATTTTATTGATTTTGTAATAAATCCTCTTTTAAAAGGTTCGAACCCCAGTCTACATAGCAATGCTCGTGCGCTTGGGTTTACGAGACCAAATCACCTTTCGCCCACCATTATTCGTAGACGCATTTTAGTGACTTTTGATCGTCAAGATAACGAGGAAGGTTCTCAGCTGGTTATATCAGCTGATTATTTTAACAAAAATTAATCTATTTTCAGGAAGTACGAGCTTAGTGATCTTTGTGGAAGTAGATTTAGAGCTATACGAGGATTAGTTCTGTTGTTTAAGCCATTCTAGTGCTTCTGTCGGATCTTCAAAGAGTTGTACTTTAAGATTAATTCTTTCGTATGCTTCAATCACCTTATCCATTTCTGGGTCGCTTTCAGTGGATGACTTTACAATGGCCCAAAACCTCCATCCACAAGCTAAGACTCTTGGATTCCATTCGCTAATTGCCCATTGAACATCTGCTTGATCAACACCGGTATTGAGCCGGTCATCAGAAAGGTATTTTTGGCATCTGTAGGCTTCGAAAATTTCCGCAGACGCATTCAATGTATTCTGGAATGCATCACCGTTTATATTGCCTTTGAACTGATGGTGAACAATTTTCTCTTCCGGATAAAACCAGACAGTTGATTGATCGTGATCTAAAATAGTTTCTTTGTGCATGACTGAGATAGTTTGTACCCTCAATGTATACTTCTAACATTTTATTGTAGAGAGTATTCGTTTATTGGTAAGGAAAGGAATGTAAATAGTCGAAATTAACGGATGGGATTATAAAGCAAAAGCCTCGATCCTTAAGTCGAGGCTTTTGTTGCCTTGCGGCAAATCTATAGTTGATTTGAATTAGGTTCGATTAAAAATCAAATCCTACATAAAGTTGTAAAGCCGAGTTCTTAGAGTTTTCTGTTGCTTGACCTGCTACTCCATCTTGACCAATTTCCTGGAAGCCATAATTATATCGTACGCCAAGAATTCCAGTTGGGAAATCAAATCCTACACCTGCAGCTATTCCTGTGTCTAGTGTGTTGAAATCGTCTCTATCAAGTTCTTCAATATCATTAATGTTTCCTCTATCGTCAACATCTTTCACATTGGCTCCAACAAGGAATCCCAGATATGGGCCGGCGTGTAAGTTGATAGGGCCAAATTTGACTACAGCCAGTACAGGTACTTCTAAATAATTCAGGTTGAATCGGTATTTTCCCTCTCCTTGTAAAAAATTATCATATTGAATTTCCGAGCCCTTTTGTGTAAAAAGGAACTCAGGCTGAATGGCAAAATTTTCTGTAATATCAGCTCTGTAAAAAGCTCCGACATTAAAACCGATTTTCATGTTTTCATCATCTACATCCTCTACATATAGATTGGTGAAGTTAGCGCCACCTTTGATACCTGCTTTTTGAGAGAAAGCCATAGTAGATGCGAATGCGCAAAATGCTGTTAGTATTAGAATCTTAAATTTCATAATGGTAATAGTTATTTAAAGTGAGTTGTTATTTAAATGAAAGCGTCGCCCGGCTGAGGGCAAACGCTTTCTGCTGGTTGGGGTCCCCTAGCTTTTTACTGAAATCACTAAGTATTTAGAGATTTTCCAGAATTTAGCTGGATCAGTGACCTCCAGATATTTTACTTTTCCTTCTTCACCGATTAGTTTGTAGCTATCAGATGGGTGCTCTGTAACGATCTCCACCTTATCACTATCTACATAGAATTTTTTGGTGTTTTGTATGTCAACCTCGGTGAATTTAGTCTGCGCTACATCTGCTTGCAACTCGGTAGTTCTTCCTAACCAAAGGAATCCTCCTTCTTTAGTGATCAATCCTTCATCACGCAGTTTTCTTTCTGTATCTACGGCAAAGAATGCTGTGTTTAGATCATTTTCTCTTTCAACAAGCTCTTGATTTTGAACTTCAATTGTTTCAGTTTGTAGCTGAACTCTTGTTACCAAAGATTTTACTTCAGTATTTAGTTCTGCGATTTGAGTGTCTTTCATTTCGATCTCCTCTTGCAACTTGGCAATTGCGGTTTCTCTATTTTGAAGATCAGTTTTCATGTTTTTTACTCTGCTTTTGAAAGCATTCAATTCAAAGTTTGAATTTTCAAGCTGACCAGATAATGAAGCGATTTTCGTGTTTGCATCGTCTATCAAAGCATTGATTCTTTTCAAGTCGTCAACCATTTCATTTTTCTCTTTGGGAGAAAAATCTCCAGAGCTGTTGGTTACAACCAGATTTTCTTGTTGCTTGATATCGTCGATTTGCGCTTCTACTTCAGCCATTACATTCATGATGTTGTTGAAAGCTGAGTCTCGCTCTTGCAACTTATACTCCAGGCTATCTGCCTGAGCTTTCAATTGCTCTCTTTCTTGTTTGCCACATGATGTTAATCCAAGGACCGTAGCCATTCCTATGGCAAGTCCACCTATAAGTGATTTATTATTTGTTCTCATAACTATGCTATTTATAGTTCAAATACTTGTTTAATGTTCTTTCTATCTATCCACGGATCTATTTTAGCGTGGGGGATGAAAGTAGATTTTAATCGTTTTGGGAAACTTTTCCCAGATGATGCTTTATACCTTTTAAGTGTAAAGACTGTGATAAATAATAATCCCAAGGTGATATATACTAATGCTAGAGCTTCCATGTGAGTGAGTTTTTATAGTGAAGTTATTCTTGGCTCAAGCGTGGTTGAATGCTTGATTTTTTAGAACGCGAATTTTACTCCTAGTCCTGGGTCAAGTGCTAGATAAGCATCGCCTCTTGTGGTTACTTCTAAAAATGGTTTCACGTCAAGACTTACTGCTATTGGCACTTCATTGATTTTGTATTCAATACCAAAGATTCCATCTACACCGATTCCGAAATCTCCTTCATTTCTTCTGTATCCTCTGTAGTTTTCGTAGTAAACCCAGTCAGATTGAGTAGCAATGTGTCCACCAAAACCATAGTACCAGTTTAGTCCAGCTTGATCAAAGGCGTTCACGTAGTTTTCTAATAATACGGTTACCGAAAATGCGTCAGGATAAAAACCTACAATACCTTCTACGGCTCTGTTGGCTCTGGTAAAATGTTTGATAGTAAGACCTGAAGTCCCAATACCTCTGATACCAATTGCTGTGTTGTATTTATATGATTGAGTTGATAAACTCTTATATGGATTGTTGGCGAAGGTGTAAGGCTTGGTAGTCTCTTTTTCGTTACCGTTTCCAGTAGCGAATGCACTTGCTGTTCCAATGAATAAAGCTGCTGCGAGTGATAATAGTTGTTTATATTTCATGACTTCATTTCTTTATTTGATAAGTCATGTTGCCAAACCTGTGCCGGATTTAGAAAATATTGTAACTAATTGATAGTCAGTGGGTATAATTTGATCTTAAATGAAAAAGTCTCCCAATTTGAGAATGCCATTCTCAAAAAAGGAGACTTTTCAACAAGTTATGAGAACGATTAATCTTGTTGCTCTTCTTCTCTTTTCAACATACGATAAATTGTAGACTGTCCAATGTCTAAAAGTTGAGCTACTTTCTTGATGTCATTGTCATGATTTTTCAGATACATCTTTACGATGCGCAACTCATAGTCACGCATGGTCATTTGTTCGTCAAAGATGTCTGTCACTGGATCTGCTTGAGTGAAAGAGATGTCCTCGGCTGAAATTTCGTCGCCATCAGCCATGACTGCAGATAGTTCTACTATGGACTTAAGCTCACGAATGTTTCCAGGGAACTGATAAGCCATTAACTTCTTAAGCGCATCTTTACTGAAAGTTTTTTGTGCCATGCCATTGTCTTTGCAGAAGCCTTCTACAAAGTATTTAGCTAATATGATTATGTCTTTGTCTCTATCTCTCAGAGGAGGGAGCTCTACAGGAAGTCCGAATAAACGGTAGTACAAATCTTCTCTGAACTTGCCGTTTTTCATTTCTTCGAGCAAGTTTCTGTGTGTTGCAGCTATAATTCTACAGTCCACTTTCACAGATTCAGTACCGCCCACCCGTGTTATTTCTCGCTCCTGTAGTGCTCGAAGTAATTTTGCCTGTAGCTCAGGAGCCATTTCTCCAATTTCATCAAGAAACAATGTGCCTCCATGAGCCTGCTCGAATTTCCCGGCATGCCTGTTGGCAGCTCCTGTAAAAGCACCTTTTTCATGGCCGAACAGTTCACTTTCCGCAAGTTCTTTAGGAATAGCACTCATATTCACAGCTATGAAAGGTTTTTTAGCTCTGTCGGAGTTATAGTGAATTGATTTTGCCACCATTTCCTTACCAGTACCTGTCTCTCCATTGACTATTACAGATATGTTGTTGGTAGTAGCCTTTTCCATCATCTGGAACACCTTTTTCATAGGGGCGCTCTGACCAATGATAGATGATTGAAAATCATACTTGCGTTCTACCTCAGACTGTAAATTTTGGATTTGTGTCTTTAATGAAGAATTCTTCCGAATATGCTGAACTACATTCAGAAGCCGATCTCTAATATCTTCTGTTTTGGTAATGTAATCGTAAGCTCCGGCCTTCAATAGCTTTACAGCCGTTTCTATTTCATTTTGCTCTGAGATAATTAATACTTCGATTCCCGGATCGTAGGACTTTATCTCTTTCAAAAGTTCTTCCCCGTTTCGGTCCGGTAGCTTGTAATCAAGGGTTACAATGTCTGGCTTGTTCTTGAGTTGCTTAAGAAAAGCTTCGCCCGAGTTAAAAACTTCTACCCGATAATCAGGGTTAAGAGTCAGGTTGTGGTGGAGAAGCTTTCTGTACCAGTCATCGTCTTCCACGACGTATATGGTGAATGGTTTGTCGCTCATATAGTAGTTAGACTAAAAAATGTTATTGCTGATATAACACAAAAATTGGTAATGTGTTATGATTTACTTCAAAGAGTGATCTTTTTCCAGGTATTGATTCAATGCTAGAATCACCTGATCAAGTTCGTTTTGCGCATCTTCCAGTAGCTTTTCAGAAGGAGATGAGCCTGAATCCGCCGTTTTCTCTATGTTCTTTAACAGCGGAACCAACTTCTCTGCTTTTAAGTGACGAGCTGGAGCTACAATTTTATGCGCACTGTTTGCTACCGTGTCCAAGTCGTGAGCTTCTAATGCCAATTCTATAATCGTCCATTCCTTATTGGCGCTTTCGATAAAGGTTTCTACCATGTCAGTTACAAAGGCATCGTCACCCATTTTTTGAAGTGAAGAAAGGTCGATCTGAGTCATTGATGCTTTTTTTATAGGTTGAGTGATTTTTATAGATCTGTTGCCAGGAGCAGATTTGGAAATGAGGGTAAACAATTCCGCTTCATCAAACGGTTTTCTTAAAATGTGATCAAACCCACTAGATTGTGCCTTTTGCTTGTCTATTTGTGCTACTGTAGCCGTTAAAGCTATTAATGGCTGATCTACGTTAGGATTGTCTGTTTCTCTAACAGCTTTTGCTACTTCCCAGCCAGTCATTTCGGGCATTTTCAAATCTAAAAGGACTACATCATATTTATTCTTTTGGAGAAGTTCAAATGCTTCAGCTCCATTAACAGCAGTGTCATATTTAGCATGACACTTATCAAGAAGTGTAGCTAGCAATTTGATGTTAAACGGTTCATCGTCGGCAATCAGGAATTTCTTATCGCTGAAGTTGTCATCGTATTCAAAGACTTCTTTTTCTCTTGGTGGTTCTGCAGCGATTTCATATTCCAGATTAACTGTAACAGTTGTTCCTTCGCCTTCTTCACTCTCCAAGTTGATTTTACCTTGATGAAGTTGTACTAATTTTTTAGTGATGGCTAAGCCTAATCCTGTTCCTTTAGAGAAAGAACTCTGATCTGATTGTTCGAATTCCTGAAATAATCTGAATTGGCTTTCCTTTGGAATGCCTCTTCCCGTGTCTATTACCTGAATTTCGATCGCACTTTTCTCATCTAGATTAGTGGCAGTGACTTTTAGTTCTACGCTTCCAGATTCAGTGTACTTAATGCTGTTATTGAGTAAGTTGATCAGTATTTGCTTTAAACGATATGGATCGCCGGAAACATATTTAGGTAAGTCACTGTAGGTAGTGAATAAGTGTAGGCCTTTGGAGTCCGCAGGTTCTTTGAGAAGTTTGTAAGTATCGTCCAGCAATTCCTGCAGGTTGAATGATTTTTTCTCTAACTGGAGCTTGAGTGCTTGAAGCTTAGAGAAATCAAGAATATCATTCAGAAGTTTTAATAAATGATCTGAGGACTTTTTGATGATTTCTACCTGCTCCTGCTGATCTGAATTTAATTCTGATCTAAGCAAAAGTTTACTAAAACCTGAAATCGCATTCATAGGCGTTCGGATCTCATGACTCATATTGGCAAAGAATCTTTCCTTGGCTTTTGAGAGCGTTTCAGTGCTTTCTTTTGATCTTTTTAAGAGTTGCTGGTATTTTTTGTTCTTCTGTACATAGCTAAAAATAATAATGATAGTGGCTAGAAGGAGTAAGAATGTCAGGGAAGAGAAGATTAGAATCTGTTGATTCGTTTTAGAAGCCAGGTTTCTTGCTTCTAGAGAGTTGATCTTCATTTTTACCGTCTCACGAGACTCTAATCGACTAATCAAGTCCATGATGGTTTGCTGGATGTCATCGTGCTTATTTTGAAGCAAAAGCTCTCGTTGTTTTAATTGCTGAGATTTGGCTTGATTGCTTTGTTGGATTTGAGTAATCGCTTCTCGAAGTTTATCCTGATAGGTAGAAGCTTGAGCTAAATAGATGCTATCTGTGTTGACTTCTTTATCCTGGATTATAGTAGTTGTTTTGGAAGATGGGGGAGCTGGTTTTCTCTTAAAGATTTTATTAAACAAACCACCTTCTTTTTCTTTCTGAGCGATTAACTCAGTTTGAGTGATTGTATCTTTTTGCTCTTTTAAACTGTCTGGGATTTTTATGTGAGATAGATCTTCTATGTGACTTTGTAGGGGATCAAGGTTGGTTTCTACCTCAGTCTGTGAAAGTTGAAGTATGTCCTCAAGCAGATCATTTTTACGAATGACCAGATTTCCTAAGGAGTCATTTAGTGCAATCAGTTCTTTGTCGTTTCGATTTCTCTTATTTAAAGAGTCAAGAGTTTTAAAGACTGCAATAACACTTTGGTCGTATTGCTGAAGGTAGTTGGTGTTTCCGGTTAGTTGATAAGATTCAATTTTATTCTCCATGTCACTTATGGAGATCATAATTTCTTTGTAGAGGATAAGGTTGTCGTCTGGTCTGGAGTCTGTTTGGAGATCGGATACTATCTCGCTGAGGTTGCTATAAGTGATGTAACCAATTCCGGTAACGGAAATGGTTAGGAGGATTAATAAAAATCCTATGAAGTTGGCAATGTTTTTCCTTTTCAAGTATGAAATGATTAATTCCACAAAGGTAACGCGCAACTTCATAGGTTGTTTTAAAATGTGTTTCAGCTTAGTTGCTTATTCGTTTCGTTCAAATCGTCAATTAGGTCACTGACTTTATCTGCTAATTCACGAATTCGTTCGTTGTGTCCTTCTTTTTTATAATCAACAGCTTTTTTCTGAAGATCAATCAGTTCTGATTTTAAATACTGTAAATAAACCTGATCAAAGTTGTCAGCTGAAATGGATTCTAACTTATGAAGAATCTGATCGCTTGGTTCGCTAAGTGCAGATGCTAGCTTGATTCGGTGAATAGTTGCTTCCACCTGATAAGTCAGTTGTAAATCAGCCATTTCTTCTTCAATATCTTCGGCGAGTAGATAAGTTTCTCTTAATGTGGCACTCTTTTGTGCTAGTTCGGATAGATCCTCGATCAATAGAATTTGATCATGTGTTTCTGTAAGAAAAACAGCATTTTCTTTTTGCCAACCATCAAAACGCTGTTCGTTAGTATTCATAGCGTTGTAGTAGCTATTGGATTGACATGACGCTAGTATTAAGGGGATTATGATAAGTGCTAATTTTTTCATGACTTTGGAGATTTAGATTGGAAAAATGTGGGGCATTAGCCCCACAATAATTTTTGAAGTTTATGAGCATTATTCAAAGCTTACATTCAAAAGCAAATTCACGTTGGTGTTTGCTTCAAGCTCTAGGATGCTCAATATGTGGCCATTGAGAAGTACTTCAGCTTCTGTAGCAGCTCTGAAATTATAAGTGTTATTCGTTTCATCAGATTCGTATGCTACTGCGATTAAATCATATTCGCCAGGCTCCATAAATGCTAGTGTAAAAGAACCATTTGATACTACAGCGCTGTTCACAGAGTTTTCAAATCTTGATTCTCCTGAAGCGGGTTCAGCCTCTTCAGAACTATCATAGGTGCCTTTAGCATATGCATATACAATCACTCTATCCTCTGCTGTGGAAGAAAGGGTGCCTGTTATCGTTGCGGTACCTTCTTCATTGATTAATCTAGCGGTAGGTCTTAACTTATAAGTTCCTTCACCGGTTAAAACAAAAGCTTTTCTTAAGTCCACGTCAATAACTAGATCAGTTCTGTTATTGGCAGATATTTGATAATCACCTTTGATTTTATAACCTGAAGAAGTTCCACTTGGGATGTTTAATGGTTCAGTAGATCCATCATCAAAGGATACATAAGAATTGCCGTCAGTTATAAGGCGAATTTCAGAATAGAGTCCTGCATCGATTTCACCTTCACCTAGCTCATAAGTTGATCCATTCTGGTAATCCATGAGATTAAATATTCGAGGTTCATCAAAAACAGTAAGTGTTTTAGTTTCACTCTTGCCGATCGCTTGAACTTCAGCTACAGAAAGATAAACACCACTAATGTTTTCCGCATCAACAGCAGCATCGGTTACTTTAACGCCTGCAGTGCCTTTACCAGATACCTCTGATTCAGAGTCGCATGAATAGATAAGTGCAGATAGCGTAATTAAAGCTAGTAATGTGGATAGAATATTTCGTGTCTTCATAATTACGATTTATTTGATTCGAAATATGATATGCCAATAGTATTCCAAATCAAGAAAAACACGCTTTTTGAGGGTTTAAGCATAATTTGTCGTAGCTTTTTGCTTCATTTTGGAGAATCTCTTCTCAATTTGAAAAACCGTTATTGTTAGATTTGGACATGAGTCTGAAAAGAATTCTTCATCAATCTTCCGTAGTATTAGGTCCACTTTGTTTTGCATTGTTGTTGCTGCTTAGGCCATTTCCTGAGCTCAATGATCAGGCGTTTATGGTGTTGGCTGTGACTTGCTGGGTGGCTATTTGGTGGGTGACAGAAGCTATTCCTATTCCAGCTACTTCGTTCTTGCCAATTGTCTTGTTTCCGATTACCGGCGCTCTTAGCATTGGGGAAACCACAGCAGCCTATGGTCATAAAATGGTATTCCTCTATATAGGTGGATTTATGCTGGCAGTAGCTATTGAAGAATGGGATTTGCATAAGCGAATTGCTTTGAACCTAATTAAAACGATAGGAGTAAGTCAGCGAGGAATTGTTTTGGGTTTTATGCTGGCTACAGCCTTCTTGAGTATGTGGATTAGCAATACCGCTACAAGTGTGATGATGCTGCCAATAGGTATGGCTATCGTTATGCAGTTGCAATCATCGAAATCAGGAATGGCAGATGGTTTTGGAAAAGCACTAATGCTTGGCGTAGCTTACTCAGCTTCTATTGGAGGGATTTCTACCTTGATTGGTACTCCACCAAATTTGGTGATGTCCGGAGTAGTGGAGCAATATTATGGAACTGAACTGATATTCTCAGAATGGTTTTTTATGGTATTTCCGATCTCTGTTACACTCTTGATCATTACCTGGCTTTACTTGACACGCATTGCGTTTAAGGTTTCTTCTGTAAGAGAAACGAATCAGAGTGAAATCAATCAGCAGTTGAAAGACCTAGGACCAATCAGCCTCGAAGAAAAGCGTATATTAGTTGTGTTTTGTGTTACTGCATTCTTGTGGATCACTCGTTCATTCATCTTTTCAAAACTCATTCCAGGAATGGATGATACGACAATAGCAATTATGGCTGGAGTCTCATTGTTTTTAATCAATGCGAGACGTCAGCCAAAAATTATGGATTGGGAAAGTGCTGTACAGATTCCCTGGGGAATCGTTTTGCTTTTTGGTGGTGGACTGGCAATAGCTGAAGGATTTAAGTCAACAGGGCTGGCAACCTGGCTGGGCTCATACCTGTCCATTTTGGAAGGTAGTAATGTGGCGGTCATTTTAATGGGGGTCGTCGGCAGTGTTAACTTTCTAACCGAGATCACTTCCAACGTCGCAACCACCTCGATGATTTTGCCTGTAATCGCTCCGCTTTCTGAAGCGATAGGGGTTAATCCACTTTTATTAATGACAGGAGCAACATTGGCGGCTTCTTGCGCATTCATGCTTCCAGTTGCTACACCACCAAATGCAGTAGTCTTTGGTTCAGGTTATCTGAAAATAAGTGACATGATCAAGACTGGAATAGTGCTGAATATTATTTCGATTCTCCTTATTAGCGTATACCTCTACTTTGTGCTGCCACTTTTTTGGGGCTCGTGATATTGTAGGAAATACTCGTTTGCATAGACGGGAGTAACAGCAATCACTGATTCGAAGATTGTTTGTGGCCTTCTGGATGTAAATAGTGATCATAGTAAAGGTAAAAGTTGAAATTATAATATCAATTGAGTACAGAGAGGAGGATTTGTGCTGATAGAGGGCATTTGGAGCTAGTGTTGAGAAACATTATGGATACTGCATTTAAATGCAGTAAACCTGGAGGTACAATAGAGATATTTGATTTGTCGCTGAATGTAACTGCTCTAAAATCTTGGAATCATCTGATTTCTCATCAGAATTATCATATTGTAGGTCATTCAGGGGGCTGTTTTTTCGAATTTACTCTCGATAATTCCCAATCATTCCTAATAATTCCCACTGGCTTATGATTAATTTTTTGATTTATGTGATTAAACAATATTTGTATTGTCCAAACACATAAATGCATATGATTATGACAGCTACCAACCAGACCGCACTTAGTGATTCATTTGAAGGATTTGATGCAGAAGAGCTTGCAATGCTTGAGTCAACACTTTCAAAAATTAAGGGACATGTTGATAAGAATATCGAGGGTTCATCAGATCCACAGCAAATCTCGAAGCTTTTGAGCATTAGATGGTACATCAACCAAAAATTTTAAGACAAAAGACATTAAAGATAATATTAGCAACCAATGTAAAAAGGCCTGTCGATTTTCGGTAGGTCTTTTTTTGTGCTTAACCGAATGTAATAGGTAATTCACCGAAAGCCGTTTGTTGGGATTATATCAATTGATATATATTGTGCGGGATAACTAATTGTTCAACCGCCAAAAACCTAAAAACAACTATGGCTAAAAAAGTAGTAATAAACTTGAGGTACTCCCAAAATAAACTTTGGTGGAGTGCAGATGATAAAACCAATTGGGGAATTGTAGGTCCTCAATCACCATACACTGTAGTGAACAGTGGATCTGATATCGACTGGATAGGTGATAAAACAATTGATGAAGTTACCATTACACCAAAAACAGGTGACTTGTTTGAGTCTATATCTGGGGGTAAAAAAGATAAGAAAGGTAAAGTGAAGAAAAGCTGTAAGACTGGAGATACCTGTAAATATGATATTACTGTGGTATTGGCTGGGTCTAAGAAAACTATTACAGTGGATCCAGATATGGACATTTGTGATGAAGAGGATTCAAACAATTGTGCTCAGCCTTAAAGAATAGGTTTGACGAGTAAACCTTTATAAATTAGCGATTCAACGGTGAATCGCTTTTTTTATGTCAAAGAAATTATGGTTGTCATTCATAATTCAATTTGTCGGTTTGATTGCATACTCTAGTCAGACCAAAATTGATAGTCTTAAAGAGAAGTTATCAAGAGTTGATGTTCAGGAAAAACGAGAAGTTCTAACATCATTAACTGCATACTTGCTTAGTCAGCCGGATTCTGTTATCGCTTATGCGCAACAATTGATAGATATAAGTCAGGATGATAAATACTATCTAGCTAGTGCGTATTTCTATATGGGGCAAGCACTTAAGGATAAAGGGAATTATGAGCAAAGTATTGATTATCTCTACAAGTCCTTGAAACTAAAACTTGAGATTAATGAAAAAACAAGTCCTGCGGAAACATTGCTGGCTACTGTTTATGGTCGGATTGGTGATATGGAAAAAAGTAGTTTATACTTTCATAGATTGATCAAAGAATTTCATCAAAATGAAGATTCAAACAGACTAATCCAGGCTTATAATAATTTTGGTGAGGCTTTCTATCAAAACAATCAACTTGATTCGGCATATTACTATTTTTCTATTGGAGTAGAGCATGCTAAAGAAGCTCAAAAACTCGTGTACACTAAGTTTCTTACTGGTAATTTAGGAATGGTTAACCTAAAGATTGGAAGGTTAGATTCTGCTGAAGTTCAACTACGCCAAATTGTTGATTACTTAGTTAAAGTTTCGGATGCAAAGTTGACTTTTCAGATTTTGCTGGCGGAAGTTTACATGAAAAAGAAACAGGTTGTTAAAGCCATTTCATTAACACAGGATGTTATTGCCAAATCGAATAAGGGAGAGTTTAAAGAGCAGTTACGTGATGGGTATAAGTTGTTGAGTCAGCTATATGAAATTCAAGGTGATTATGAGAATTCGTTAAAAAGCTACAAGGAGTTTATAGAACTTGATAATAGCCTGAAAGATATTGAGGTTATTAGAAAAATCGGGGACATGAAAACAGAATTTGAGGTTGGGCAAAAACAAGCAGAACTGGATCTGGTCAATGCCGAACGAGATAAGGAGCGTTTAATAACTATTGGTATTTCTTTATTGGCCGCTGTACTGTTGATTCTTGGGTTGGTTATCCTGAAGTATTATCGGCAAAAAACCAAAACCAATGAGGAATTGGAACGACTCAATCAGACCAAGGATAAGTTTTTCTCCATTATTTCACATGATTTAAGAGGACCAGTAAGTTCCTTTTTTGGGATTAGTAGAATGATCAAATCCCTTGTTAATAGGCAACAAACGGAGCAGCTTCTGGCAATAGCTGATGATATTGATGAGTCTGTCGATCGATTGTCCGCATTATTAGATAACCTACTCAATTGGGCAATGCAGCAACAGGGTCATTTCCCGAATGTGCCTGAGAAAGTGGATTTAAATGAAGTAGCGGAGGATTTGATTCGTACGCTGGATACGATGGCTAAGGGAAAGCAAATAGACTTGCAAGCACAGATCGAGCAGCCTATTTATTTGTGGGTGGATAAAAACACCACTATGACCATTTTACGCAATTTGGTCAATAATGCCTTGAAATTTACACCCGATGGAGGAAGTGTTACCATCTCAGCTTCCAAAAATGCCGATCAAGCCGTTATTGAAGTCATTGATTCAGGAGTGGGAATACCACAGGAGAAGCTGAAAAATTTATTTCAGTTACAAGATAAAAAGAGTACTTATGGTACTTCTGGAGAGAAGGGGCTTGGTTTAGGATTGCAGTTAGTTTATGAGTTTGTAGAAATGAATGGAGGTAAAATTGAAGTGTCGAGTCAAGAACTTGTGGGGACTACATTTACCGTTACTTTACCACTTTACGATCTAGAAGAAGAAGTAATTGCAACATAAGTTGTCTTGCTGGTTACGTTTTTTGTGATAAATTTTTAACTTCCCATACTTTTTAATTCACCTACGTAATAAACCTAACTGACCATGGCTAGATATGCTGTAGTAAACATTCTTAAGTACAAGAATGGTAAACTCTATTTTTCTGATGATGACAATTCCTGGGAAGAAGTTTCGCCTGAAACTGTAACTGGATATCCTAAGCAAAATGAATTAATGATCTGGATGGCTGGTCCTGGAGTGAAGATCATTACAGGGATCGACTTTGTTGACAATGATGACTTTGTCAATCCACCTAAGCCAAAATATACCAACCGAATGTGGATAGTCAAAGTGAAACCTGATGCGATAATTGATAACGAGCCTAAATATACTATACGATTTGTAGATAGTGATGGGAACTGTCATGAGGTAGATCCGAAAATTAGTATAAAAGGAGGGACTTGATTTGAGGTGTAATTTCTGCGTTATTATATTTCTTTTAGTTTTCCTGAGAGGCTATTCGCAAGATCAACGTATTGCGGATAGTCTCTTATTTATTTATGACAAACAGGCTAATGGAGATTTAAATGCTTCAGAGTATAGTGAGCTCGTTTGGAGTATAGCTTTCAATTCTACAAACCCACAAGAGAAAATTCGATATTCCAATGAAATGATTGATTTCTCCTTAAAAAATGGCGATGAAATAGGAGTTCTCAGAGGGTATTATCAATTGGGTGATGCACTACGCAAATTGGGAAATTTAGATAGTGCCCTTCAGGTTTTTTTTAAATGTTTAGAAATATCAAAAAGACAAGAAGCAGTCGTCTCAAATAGTGTTGGCGAATCACTTGTTGCTATCGCTGATATATATTCAATATTAGGGAGTCATCAAAATGCCATTGACTATTACAAGCAAGCCATTTTTGCACTAACAGGACGAAATAAGTTGACACTTGCTTCTGTTCAGCTCAATTTGGGAGATGAATATTTCAATTATGGTGAGTTGGATTCTGCACTTTTCTACTTTGAAGCATCTCAACTGATTTATCAGGATTTAGATTATACAATTGGAGTTGCGTATAGTTTAGGAAACATCGGGTTGGTTTATGCCAAGCAGGGTCATTTTATTTCTGCGGAAAAGAACATACAACTGGCTGTGAATAGTCTTGATAAGATGGAGGATTATTATGGGATATCAATTTACCTCACCTATATGGCCGATATCTATGAGCAGAAGCATGAAATAAATTCTGCTTTAAAGTATGCGTCAAAAAGTATGCAATTAGCTATTCGGTATGGTCTGAAAGAACAAATAAGAGATGCAAGTCTGAAGTTATCTCAGCTATTTGAAATGCAGAGAAACATAGACAGTGCGTATTATTATCACAAACAGTATGTCGCGTTCAGGGATAGTATTAATAATGAAGAAACCATTCAAAAGATTGCTGATATCCGCACGGAATATGAAGTTGGTCAAAAACAAGCTGAAGTAGACGTACTTACGGCACAACAAAAGACTGAGCGGGTCATCATGGCAGCAATTACCTTGCTTGCTGTGGTGCTGCTCATACTTGGGTTAATTGTTTACAAATACTACAAGCAAAAAAGCAGAACAAGCCAGGAATTGGAACGGCTTAATCAAACCAAAGACAAATTTTTTTCCATCATTTCTCATGATTTACGCGGCCCGGTAAGTTCATTTATGGGTATAAGTAGAATGATCAAGTTTTTAGTAGAGGCAAAAGAAACTGATCAACTACTCGAAATCGCGGATGATATTGATGACTCTGTGGAAAGACTTTCTGCGCTTCTAGATAATCTCCTCAATTGGGCCATGCAGCAACAAGGTCATTTTCCTAATGTGCCTGAAAAAGTATCTCTGAATGACATGGCGGATGAGATTGTGAAGACCTTAAAAAATATGGCTCAAGGAAAGCTCATCGATTTGAAAGCTGACATTTCTGAGTCTATAGACCTCTGGGTGGATAGGAATACGACCATGACGATTCTTAGAAATCTGGTGAGTAATGCGTTGAAATTTACACCTGAGACAGGTGCAGTTATGATACAAGCGTATTCTAAACACGATCGGGCTATTATTAAGATTAAAGACACTGGGGTTGGTATTTCACAAGACAAATTAGAGAACCTTTTTAAACTACAGGATAAGAAAAGCACTTATGGCACTGCCGGGGAAAAAGGGCTTGGTCTTGGCCTTCAGCTGGTCTATGAGTTTATAGAAATGAATCAAGGAAGAATTGATGTGAGTAGTGAAGAAGGAAAGGGAACTACCTTCGAAATCAGTTTGCCTCTATTTTCTTACTCAGAACAATTAGTCGAGAGTTGATTTGTGTTTGGTTTTGAGGTGTTGATTGGTTCAGGCAATAATTCGCTAACTTTGATTTAGTTATAATGATGAGTTGCTGCAAACATGTTTTTACTTTCTTGTTGCTCCTTGGGATGCAGCATATTGCATTATCAAGTAATGAGTCAATTGATAGTCTTAAGCATGTACTCTCTAAGGAATTAAGTGTTGAGGATCGTCTTCAAACTTTAGCGTTTCTGACTCGCGATTACCGTTTTCAGGAGGATTCTTCAATTAAATATGGGCACATCTTGCTACATGAATCCATCGAGCTCCAAAATAATTATTACGTATCCTCTGCTTGTGTTAATCTTGGTCAATCCTTTAAGGATAAAGGTGCATATGAAATAGCAGCTAAATATTTGTTGCAAGCGTTGGATGCCGCCAAATCAGATGGTTTAAACCTTCAGAATCATTATGGGCTTCTTGGTGCCGTTTATGGGAGGTTAGGTGATATGCAGAGATCGTTCATGTACTTTGAAAAAAGCATAGAATGGGCTGAAAAGCATGAATATGCTTTGTATTTAAAATGTATTTCCTACAATAACCTCGCTGAAGCATATTATCAAAATGGCGTCTTTGACTCGGCAAATGTCTACTTTCGTAAGGCTTACGATATTGCTTATTCTAAAAATTATGGTGCCAGACACTTAATTAGTGGAAATATAGGCATGATGAACCTGAAGTTTGGAAAATTAGATTCGGCAGAAATCCAATTAAAACGAGTGCTGAGTCATTTGGACCCATCCAGTAAAGCTTATTTGACATTCAAAATATTAATAGGGCGGTTGTACTTTGAAACAGATAGATTGGACTCTGCTCTTATTGCCACCAAAGAAGTTATCAGAAATTCAGAATTGCTGGAAATTAAAGAGCAGGTAAGGGATGGTCTGTTGCTTTTAAGTCAGATTCAAAAAAGTATTGGAGATTTAGAAGGAGCTTTTACCAATTACGAGACCTATGTTGAGTTAAAAGATGAACTAGAAAACGTTGAGGCGTATGCAAGAATAAGCAATCTGCAGTCAGAATTTGACCTAGCACAAAAGGATGCAGAAATACAGGTATATGCCGCGGAAAAGAAGAGCCGAGATGTAGTGTTAATCGTTGTATTAGCATTTTTTGTTTTGTTGGGTGGTTTTGTGATAGTGTTGATGAGACAAAATCGATCAAAGTCGCGAATGAATGTTCAGCTTACCCGACAGAAGGGTGAACTGGAAGTACTTAATCAAACCAAGGATAAGTTTTTCAGCATTATTTCTCATGACTTGAGAGGGCCAGTTAGTGCTTTTTACGGAGTGAGTCGGATGATTAAGTTTTTGGCTATTTCCAATCGAACAGATGAATTGATAGAAATGGCAGATGATATCAGTAAATCAGTTGATCGACTCTCATCATTGTTAGATAATTTGTTAAACTGGGCCATGCAGCAACGCGGGGATATTCCTAATATTCCAGAAAAGATCATTTTGAAAACCTTGGTTTTAGAAATTGTAGGTTCCTTAAAGACGCTTGCAGAAAGTAAAAATATTAGTTTGACGTGTGATATTGATGATCAAATGGTTATTTGGGCGGATAAGAATATTACCTCCACCATTATTCGAAACCTGATCAGTAATTCGTTGAAGTTTACACCGGAAGGCGGGCAGGTAAGTATTTTGGTTGAGGAGAAAAATCGCACTGCTAGCGTTGTGATTCGAGATTCGGGAGTGGGTATTCCTGAATACAAATTGAAAACACTTTTCAATGGTCAATCAGAGGAATCTACTTATGGAACTGCAGGTGAAAAGGGACTTGGGCTAGGATTGCAACTTGTGCATGAATTTGTAGGAATGATTGGGGGGAAAATATCCGTTGAGAGCCAAATTAATACTGGCACGAGCTTTAAGTTCACTGTTCCAAAATATGAATTGGGAAAAGAGTTAGCTGAAATTCATTAGTATTTATTCTTCGGTGATACTCATTTCTGGGTCTTTATTAACTTTGGGGTATATATCTGATAATCAGGTATGAGTGATAAACCTAATCACATGACCTCCAGCTACCTAAAATACTTTGCTTTTTTACTGATTTTATTCGGTATTGAGTCCAATGCTCAGAATCAATTCCAGGCAGATAGTCTAATAGAAGTTTATAATAAGTTGCCGGAAGGAGATACAGCTAGATTTAACTTGTTGAAAGAGATTGCTAATAATCAAAATGATCCAAGACAAAAGTTAAAATTCGCTAGCAAGCTTATTGAGGAAGCTAAGAAAGTTAAAAGTCTTCGCTATTTACATCATGGATATGTAAATGAAGGACAAGCCTATCGATTAATGGGCGATTTTAACGTTGCTATTTATAGCTTGTTCAAAGCATTGGCAATTGCTGAAGAAGATCAATATGACAAAGGTATAGCTGCCGCTAACACTGCATTGGCTGATGTGCACTCAATTGTAGGAAATCATACCAATTCCATACTCTATTACAAAGAGGCGATGAAATGGTTGACTAAATCAGATAGCACGCTTCTTGCAATCATTTTGCTCAATATGGGAGATGAGTATTATTTGTCTTCCATGTATGATTCTGCTTTGGTGAGCTTTCAGTCATCTTTAGCCATCTATGAAAATCTTGGGAATGACGCTTCGGGCTTAGCTTATAACCTTGGCAATATTGGATTGGTACAAGCAGAACTAGGAAATCTGGAAGAGGCAGAGTTTAATATCAAAGCCGCCATCGGATCATTGGAGACTCTTGGTGATCATTATGGAAGTGCCATTTTTTTGAGCTATCTGGCTGAAATTTACGGTAAGAAGGGATATTTAAAGCAAGCGAAAGTTCTGGCGGATTCTAGTATGTCAATTTCACAGAGATATGGATTGAAGGCGGAAATACGAGATAATTCAAGACGGCTTGCGGATATCTATGCGATGAGTTCAGATTATGAAACGGCTTACCGATACCATCAACAGTATGTTCAGTTAAAAGACAGTATTTCTAATGACGAGATATTAAGTCAAATGGAGAACCTGGAAAGTGCTTTTGAATTGGCAAAAAAACAATCCGAGGTTGATCTTCTAACTGCAGAACAAGAGTATCAAAGCACGGTTATCAACGCGACCATTATCATTTCAATTATTTTGGTAATTCTTGCGATTGTTATTCTCATGTATTACCGTAATAAAGCCAGAACAAATGCTGTTTTAGAACTTCAGAAGCAAAAGCTGGAAGAGCTTAATCAGACCAAAGACAAGTTTTTCTCTATTATTTCACATGATTTGAGAGGTCCTATTAATTCCTTTCATGGTATCAGTAGTTTGATCAAATTCTTTGTGGAAGCAAAGGATATGGATCAACTGTTGGAAGTAGCAGATGATATTGATCAGTCAGTAGATCGATTGAATAATCTATTGAATAACTTATTGAGCTGGGCAATGAAACAACAAGGTCAGTTTCCTAATGTTCCTGAAAAAGTTAATCTCAATGAACTCGCACAAGAGTTGGTAGAGACTCTTGATAATATGGCTCAAGGTAAAAACATTGAACTCAGTGCCAGAATTGATGAGCAGATCTTTCTTTGGGCAGATAAAAATACAACCATGACCATTCTAAGGAACTTAGTCAATAATGCATTGAAGTTTACGATGCCTGGCGGAAAGGTCGGTATAGCTGCTACACGAGATAAAAAGAATGCGATTATCAAGATTTATGATACCGGACTTGGTATGCCTGCGGATAAATTGGTGCTATTGGGTAAGCTACAAGACCTATCTAGTACGTATGGTACTGGAGGAGAAAGAGGTTTGGGACTTGGGCTACAGTTGGTCTACGAATTTGTGGAAATGAACAATGGCAAAATAGAAGTGGATAGTGTAGAGAAAATTGGAACCACATTTACTGTCTATTTGCCATTGTTTGATGAAGTGACTGAACAAGTCACTGCCTAATTATTTAATCTTTTTAAGGTTTACTTCATCAAAGAAGATGTCTCCGTTCGGTACATCAAATTGCAGGCCATTCACTTTTAGGTTGTTATCAAGTAGGAATTGGACAGTTCCAAAATCGAACCAGGCATGTGTTTCATTCCAATTGATTTGCCAGATATTATAATGCCAATGTGTTAGAGTGGCATTGAGTTTCGGAGCATCTTCGAACTCCATTTTAAATGTGCCATCAGTATTTAAAGAAATGGTTACTTTTCCATGCATTCCGGAGAAGAAAGAGCCTGTGTAATCCGATTTCTCTAAAGTAGGAGCTGCTTTCTTTTTTCGTTTATCTACACGATTATCAATTTCACTTCCCTGCTCTTTGTTTTTCTCAGAAGCTTCTAATCGCTCTTTGGAATAGTCTTTTTCTTCCAGATTCAAATATCGATCCGCCACGTATTGGGCTATCGGCCAGCCGATTCCTTTCATTGTGTTGGTTAATACCATAATGCCTAATTTCTGATCTGGAATGAGCATTTGGTATGAATACATTCCATCATATCCACCGCCATGAGTAGCCACCATATTGCCATGATAATCGCTTAGTCCCCAACCAAGGCCATATCCGGAGAAATGTCTTCCATAACTGTTGGTAGCAACTTTGTTGTTATTGTGTGGAGTCCAAATGGAATTGTGTTGATTGTAATTAATGATCGTGTCTCCATTCCAGATACCATGCTCAATATTCATCATCATCCATTTGGCCATATCATCTGCGCTACTAATGATTCCACCAGCAGCTCCCATGTTGTCCCAGTTTACCCAGTCGATTACTTCTTGTTTGTTTTCCAGTGGTTTGTGAGGCATTGCAAAGTTTCCTTTGTCGGATAAGTCATCTGTTGAGGTGATGGATCTAGTCATTCCCAGTGGGTTGAAAAAGGACTCTTTTACATAGTCGCTCCATTCTTTTCCAGTTACTTTTTTGATGACTTCTCCAGCGGTGATGAACATAAGGTTAGAATAGCCATAGCCAGCTCTGAATTCATATGCCTGAGGAACAAACTTCACTTTTTTGATTACTTCTTCGGCTGTCAGTTCACTTTTGTACCACATGAGATCTCCACTAAATGTTCCTAAGCCAACGCGGTGACAAAGCAAATCTTCGATAGTGGTGTGAGCTGTAGTATAGGAATCATATAGCTCAAAGTAGGGTAGATAATCTACTACTTTATCAGTCCAGTTGATTTTACCTTCAGCAACTAATTTGGCTAAAGAGGACGCTACAAATGCCTTGGTATTCGAAGCAATGGCAAAGAGTGTCTCATTGGTAACTGGCTCTTTTGAGTCAAGAGATAAGGTTCCATAGCCTTTTGATAAGACGATTTCTCCATCCTTAACTACAGCTACTGCCATACCTGGAATCTTCCAGTCCTTCTGAGCTTTGGCAAAATATTGGTCAATATTTTCAATGTCTGCTTGGCCGAATGTTGTTTGGACAAGCAGTAATAGTGTGCATAATGCGAATATCCTCTTCATATGATTTCCTTTTGATGCAAAATAATCATTGAAGAGCATATGGGAGGGAGCCTAGTCTTCTTTTAAGTATGTCAGTATTTGCTGTATAATTTGTTCTGGAGATTGCTCAATGGAGACATGGTAAGCAAGTTCTGGGATTTCCAGTGTTTCGAATTGACTGTCTAACATACCTGCTTTCATAAAGTGTCCCTCACGAGCTTTCATGCGTGCTGATATCAGTTCTTTGCTTCCGTTCAGATAAATCCATGAATAGGTTTCATTTGGATCCATTAGCTCTCGGTAAGATTCTTTTAGTGCAGAGCAAGCCAATATAGCTGTTTTATTGGATTGAAGGAGCTCAGCAAGCTTCAGCAACCATGGGTGTCGATCGGCATCATTCAATGGTTGGCCGCTCGCCATCTTATCTTTATTGCTTTTTGGATGATAATCATCTGCATCAAAGAAGTTGTAATTCAGCTCTTTAGCTAGCATAGAACCAATGGTGGATTTACCAGATCCAGATACTCCCATGATGATAATTGGTTGACTCATAGACAAAAGAATTTCAAACTATACCTCGGTTAAGGTAGGGAAAATTACGGATCAATTTGGTTAAAGGTAATTTGTGCCTACTATTATTTTGAATAGTTCTAAATAATCCTTCATGAAGTAAGTCGCATCATATAACTTAGCGCCAACATTTTTTAGTACCAGCAAGTTGTCCTTGGAATGATTACATTTTTGGTCTTTCTTCCGTTTCTTTTAGGCTTTGTGGTCATCGGTGTATACGGTGAGCGTAAGATTGCTGGGTTCATACAAAATAGGCTAGGGCCAATGGAGGTAGGACCCGTAGGGTTATTTCAAACTATCGCAGATTTGCTCAAAATGCTGCAAAAGGAAGATATCCGTCCTAAAGCAATCGATAAAATCTTATTTCTGTTAGCTCCAATTGTGGTTTTTGGTTCCATTTTCGCTGGGTACGCCAGTTTGCCATTGACTACAGAGATAGAAGGTGCTGGCTTTTCTGTTGGAGTGTTTTTCCTCTTATCTATCGTTTCTATAGATGTTTTAGGTATTCTAATGGCCGGATGGGGATCTAATAATAAGTATTCGCTGTACGGAGCGATGCGATCTGCTGCTCAAATTGTTTCCTATGAAATTCCCCTAGGTTTGTCCGTCTTGGCGGTGGTGATGTTCTATCAGACATTGGACCTACAAACCATCAGTGCCAGTCAGGGTGTTTTAGGAAATGAACCAACCTATTTATTTGGAATCAAATCACTTGAAGTTACCGGAGTTGGCGGATTCTTAAGTTGGAATGTATTCACCATGCCATTTATGTGGGTCGTGTTCATCATTTTCTTCATTTCGAGTTTAGCAGAATCTAATAGAGTGCCTTTTGATTTGCCGGAATCAGAATCAGAGTTGATTGGTGGATACTTTACAGAATATAGTGGCTTCCGTTGGGGAATCTTCATGTTAGCAGAGTATGCCATGATGCTTTTAGTTTCATTCCTCGGTGCGATATTATTCTTTGGTGGATGGAATACACCATTACCGAACATTGGAGAATTCGCATTAGCGGATTGGACCACTGGCCCTATTTGGGGTGTAGTTTGGTTGTTTAGTAAGGCTACTTTCTTCATCTTTTTACAGATTGTAATTCGTTGGACCTATCCAAGATTGAGAGTGGATCAGCTGATGTCACTTTCTTGGAAATATTTGACTCCAGCGGCTATTTTGTTGTTGTTTATTGTTGGGATTTGGAAATTGTGGATGGCATGAGCAACTATTTTAAAAACATAAAAGAGGCTATCAGCTCGGTCACATCAGGACTGAAGTTGACTTTTAGATATTTAGGAGAGGCTCGACATTCCAGAGAGCCCATAGGTATTGAGGATGAGAACTATTTCGAGGTAGACAAGGGTATTGTTACGTTGGAATATCCTTTCGAGTCGTTACCCGTTCCTGACAATGGTCGTTACAGATTGCACAATGAAATTGATGACTGCATCGTCTGTGACAAGTGTGCCAAGGTTTGTCCTGTAGATTGTATAGATATTGATGCCATCAAGTCACCGGAAACGTATGGAGTGACTTCTGATGGTACGCCTAAAAGAATTCACGCAGCTAAGTTTGATATCGACATGTCAAAATGCTGCTTCTGTGGGCTGTGTACTACGGTTTGCCCTACGGAATGTCTCACCATGACCAAAGTGTATGACTTTAGCGAGTTTGATGTGAAGGATCATGTGTATTCTTTCTCAGACATGTCATTGGTGGAGATCGCTGAAAAGCGCAAAGAACTGGAGGAGTTTGAAGCGAAAAAGGCAGCTGAGAAAGCGGCGAAAACTGCTCCGGAAGATGAAGTGGCATCTAAGCCAAAACCAGCTGTTAGGCCAAAACCTGTTGCTGCTAAGCCGGCAATGAAGCCAAAAGTTGGTGGTAAGCCAGTGATGAAACCGAAGACAGAGGATTCTGCAGATGCTTCTGAAAAATCCGCTAGACCAAAACCGGTTATGAAACCGAAGGTCAAACCTGCGGCATCTGATGAAAACAAGCCTTCAAGGCCGAAGCCCGTGATGAAGCCAAAGATTAAACCAAAATCAGAGGAGTCTTCTGAGGAGGTGAAATCCGCAAAGCCTCGTCCAGTGATGAAGCCGAAGGTTAAGCCTGATGCTGAGCAGAAAGCTGATAGCACTGAACAGGTTAATGAGGAAAAACCAAAACCAAAATATAGACCAAGACCAGTAATTCGTAAGAAGCCAAAGGATGAAGATGGAGATAGTTGACATATTGTTTGCCTTCTTTGGAGCCATGGTGGTGTTGCCGGTGATTTACATGTTGATCACCAGGAATATCATTCGTGCAGCTTTCGCTTTGGTGATTTCTTTATTGGGAATCGCAGCAATCTATGTGCTGCTCAATGCCGAGTTGATGGCTGTGGTTCAGATTCTGATCTACGCTGGTGGTATTATCGTGCTATTGATCTTTGGAATCATGCTGACCAAACGTGTTTCTGATGAAGGAGTGGTTTCAGAGCATCGAAATGTCATCATCGGAAGTGCGCTTGCTACTATATTACTCGGATTATTAACCTGGGGAATTTTTCAATCAGGTTTGGTTTGGGAAGGAGAACCGAATACAGTTGATCAAGTGAGAACTATTGGTATCAGCTTCATGACAGACTACTTACTTAGTTTTGAAGTGATTGCATTCCTGCTGTTAGTCGCACTGGTTGGAGCATCATATTTGGCTAAACGATCAGGAAATATATGAGTGCGATTCCATTGACATATTACCTCGTACTTTCAGCATTTCTCTTGTGTTCAGGATTACTGATGGTTTTGATTAAGAAAAATGCAGTGTTCGTTCTTTTGGGAATTGAATTGATGCTGAATGCGGCTAACCTGAATCTGGTAGCTTTCTCCAAATTCAATCCAAATCTGGACGGGCAAATCTTTGCGGTTTTCTCTGTTGTGGTTGCAGCAGCGGAAGCGGCAATTGCACTATCTATTCTGCTCAATATTTATAAGAAATTTGATTCATCTGATCTGGATGATCTAAACACCATGGAATATTGATGAAAGGAGATATGATTCATATGGCTTTCCTTTTGTTACTTCCATTGATTGGTGGATTGGTAGCTTTTGCATCTGGTAAAACCAAAGCTCCTGTAGTGGCTTTGCTAGGAATGATTCCTGGATTCCTGTTGAGTTTGTTGATGCTTAACTCAGCTTTTGCTGATGTGATTGTATATCGCTGGGAGTGGGTACCAGGTTATGAATTAGGTTGGCGAATCGATGAAGCTTCAGCATTGTTGATTGCTCTGGTAAACTTTATTTCCTTAATGGTTCATTTGTTTTCTGCCACCTATCTCAAAGGTGATGCAGGACTGAACCGATTCTATGCCAAACTGGGATTTTTCACGACTTCCATGCTGTGCTTGTTGGCAGCAGATCATTTGTTGTTATTGTTTGTCTTTTGGGAATTGGTAGGATTTTCATCCTACTTACTGATCGGATTTTGGTTTCAGGATCCAGCTAAAGCCAAAGCAGCTCGCGAAGCCTTCATGGTCAACCGAGTAGCAGATGCGGGACTATTAATAGGAGTAGTATTGATGATCACTGTATTGGATCTTCAGTTCTTGTCTGAGTTGTCAAGCCAAAATAGTTCTTTCTTATTGACGCTAGCGGGATTTGGGTTGCTCATCGGAGCATTAGGCAAGTCGGCCCAGTTTCCTTTCTTTGGATGGCTACCAAAAGCGATGGCTGGCCCAACACCAGTATCGGCATTGATCCATGCGGCTACCATGGTTGCGGCAGGAGTTTATTTGCTTTTCAGAGTTCAACCGATCTTAATTCCAGCTGTTCAGAGCGCAACAGCTATTTTGGGAGCACTTACAGCGTTCATGGCGGCAGTGGCTGCCATCACTCAGTTTGATATCAAAAAAGTATTGGCCTATTCTACCATTTCTCAATTGGGATACATGGTGATGGGCATTGGAGTTGGAGCTGAAGATGCTTCATTCTTCCATCTGTGGACACACGCATTTTTCAAAGCAGGTTTGTTTTTAGGAGCTGGCGCAGTGATCAATTATTTGCATCATGTCAATCATCACAACCATGATTTTGATGCGCAAGACATGCGCTGGATGGGAGGGCTTAGAAAATATTTGCCAGTTACCTTCATCTCCTTTGTTATTTGTGGATTGGCTTTGTCCGGGCTTCCATTGTTCTCAGGTTTTCTTTCGAAAGAAGGGATATTAACTGGAGCATGGCTTTGGGCTTCTCAAAATGCTGCCAGCCAAGGCTGGTGGGTATATCTGATTTCTGATCTTGGTTTTGTTACTGCCTTGTTGACACCAATTTATGTTGGTCGTCAGATTTGGCTGGTGTTTTTTGGAGAGTCAAGGTCACATATGGAGCAATATGATAAGGCAGAGCCGGTCATTAACTTTAAGTTGCCTCTGATCGTCTTGGGAATTGGCGCTTTATGGTTCATGCATGCCATCAATCCATTTGATGCTCATGGTTGGCACTTTGGGGAGATCTTATTTGGACAAGCCGAGCATATCGAATCCAACATTCCTCTTTATACGATGATCCTATCCATTGCACTGGCAATAGGAGGTATCGCAATAAGTTTGGTGTTTTTCGGTCCAAAATCAAAAAAAACAGAGTCATTTAGCCAAGCGCAAGGACCAGTTTCATTCATAGGTAAATTATCTTTTAATAGCTGGTATGTGGAGAAAAGCTATGATTGGATGTCGGTAGGTTATTTAAAGTTGACTCAAGTTTTTAATCGAATCGATCGACGAATTATCGATCGAATAGTAGATAGTGTCGGAGTGTGTACAGTAGTTTTTAGTAAGGTGCTGGCCATATTCGATCGTGAAGTAATTGACGGCCTGGTTAATTTTGCTGGGTGGATTTCTAAAACCGTGGGAGCGATGCTCACCGGTATACAGTCAGGAAAGATTCAAAATCAGTTGGTGTGGTTGTTAGTGTTGCTAATTGCCATTATTCTCTGGTTTCAATTTTAAGTAGAAAGTAAAGAATGGAAAACCTGCTTAGTTGGCTCATATTTATTCCGTTTATCGCTGCGCTGGTCGTTGGGTTCATTCCTAAGGATAAGAGTCAGTTGATCAAGATAATTGCATTAGCGGCAACCAGTATTCAGTTGGTGCTGGGATTGCTGTTATTTTTTCAGTTTGATGGTGATACTAAACCATCACTTTGGAGCGAAGCTTTTCAGTTCACCGAATTGGAGCCATGGATTCATTTCAAGTTAGGATCAATCGGATCGCTTCAAGTAGACTATTTCGTCGGAGTGGATGGTATCAGCATGCCATTAGTGACACTGAGTGCTCTGCTTTTGGTGATTGGTGTCATTTCATCCTGGAAGCTGGAACAAAAGGTTAAGGGCTACTTTATCCTTTATTTGATTCTGAGTGGTAGCTTGATCGGCTGTTTTGTGGCACTCGATTTCTTCTTGTTCTATGTCTTTTTTGAGTTCATGCTTCTCCCGATGTTTTTCCTTATCGGAATCTGGGGAGGGCCAAGAAGATCATATGCATCTATCAAATTTTTCCTTTACACACTTTTCGGTTCATTGTTGATTTTGATTGTGATGATTGGCCTGTACTTGTCAACAGGTTCAATTGATGATGCAGGAAATCAAATCAATACTTTCAGCTTAGTCCAAATGATGGACGGTAGCTTTTTAGAAAATACATTGTTAGCTCCCGGAAGCTCATTTGTTCTTTGGGGATCTAGTTTAAGATATTGGGCATTTATTCTGTTGTTAATTGGATTCATTATCAAATTGCCAGCAGTTCCATTTCACACATGGTTGCCGGATGCGCACGTAGAAGCTCCAACTGCGATTTCTGTTTTGTTGGCGGGAGTATTGTTGAAGGTAGGAGGATATGGATTATTCCGTATCTGTTATGCCATTTTCCCAGATATTGCTATTGAATTAGCTCAACCTGTCGCCATTATTGGGATGATCTCCATTGTGTATGGAGGGATGGTCGCTATGGCGCAGAATGATGTGAAGAAATTAATTGCCTATTCTTCGGTCTCTCATATGGGATTTGTGTTGTTAGGGTTAGCAGCACTTACTGCAGAAGGAGTTTCAGGATCATTGTTCCAGATGGTCTCACATGGATTTATTTCTGGAGCGCTGTTCTTGATCGTGGGAGTGATTTACGACAGAACGCATGATCGCCAAATAGAAAGCTTAAGTGGATTAGCATCTAAGATGCGACAATACACCTTTTTTGTGGTGTTGTTCTTCTTTGCTTCTCTAGGTTTACCAGGACTCTCTGGATTCGTTGGAGAGATTTTAGTGTTTATGGGGGCAATTGGTGCTGAAAGTATCAATGGTGTGATTCCAAGCTGGATTGGAATGGTATCTGTGCTGGGATTGATCATATCAGCAGGCTATTATTTATGGACATTGCAACGAATGTTCTTCGGTAAGTACTGGACGAGAGAGGCAGCCTGGGATGTGAAGATGGTTGATCTTTCGGCCCGAGAATGGTTAATGTTGGTTCCATTGGCGTTGCTTACTTTGCTATTTGGTGTATTTCCATCGTTGTTACTAGGGCCAATCGAGAATACCATGAACTTCTTCGTGGAGCATATAATGAATCAGGGTCAGACTTATTTGAATCTCTAATATGCTGACTCAACTCAAAGACATTATCGGCGATCTGGGATTTCTGTCTTTTGAAATCAGTCTGGCCGCCGGAGCCATTGTTATTTTAATTTTAGGCTTGGTTGTTAAGCATAAACTAGCCTATAAGGTTGGATTTATTGCGGTTTTGTTACTCGCATTGTTACTGCTTTCTTTTGGTCAGGAGGAGGTGTTACTATTGGGTGACAACTTGCAATTCAATGATCTTGGGGCACTTCTCAAAGCACTATTTGTCTTTACCGCAATCTGGATTGTGTTTTACCCAACAGCTGAAAATCATGGAAGTGAGTATTATTTTTTGATGATCTCCATGATTCTTGGAAGTGCTCTGATGCTTAGCGCTAACAATTTGCTGGTCATTTATTTGGTAATAGAGCTCACCTCATTTGCCTCTTACTCACTAACCAATTTTGACTTTAAGAAGAAATCTTTTGAGGCAGGAATGAAATACCTGTTATTTGGAGGTGTTAGCTCTGCGCTGGCTCTTTATGGTGCTTCTATATTGTATGGCTATTCAGGAACTCTATCTCTGTCAGGCATGGATTTTGGAGTTGTAGAAAATTCAGCCTTCTTGAATTTAGGAATGGCTTTATTTATTGGAGGAGTACTGTTCAAAGTTAGTGTGGTTCCATTCCATATTTGGGTGCCAAGTACTTATGAAGCTACTCCTACTGATGCGGTAGCTGTACTTTCTGTGATTCCCAAAATTGCAGGATTTGTCTTGCTCAATCGAATATTAGATGCATTGAATGTTTATGAAATCAGTTGGCTGCTCAACACGGTAACTATTCTAGGTATAGCTACAATTGGAATGGGAACACTTGGTGCACTTCGTCAGACCAATGTCAAGCGACTGATCGCTTATGGAGCAGTGGCTCATTCAGGGTTTCTTTTGGCAGCTGTTTTGATTCCTTTTGAGAATGGAGTGAGTGCATTTGTGTGGTATGCTGTGGTGTATGCATTGATGAATGTGGCCGTTTTCTATCTGGTTTCATTATTTGAGTCTAAAGGGATGACTGAAGTAGATCAGTTTGCTGGACTTTATAAGAAAGAAGTTTATTTGGGAGGTTTGGTGGTGTTGGTTATGATATCCTTAATTGGGTTGCCACCTACGTCAGGCTTCACTATCAAATTATTTTTGTTCACGGTCATGTGGGAGTGGTACCAATCTGTAGGAGACCCTCTGACCGTAGCTTATTTGGTTATTGCAGTAATTAGTGTGGTTTTCTCTTTGTTTTTCTATTTAAAGATTCCTTATCAGATGTTTTTAAGGGACGGACAAAACACAAATTATTCCCAGTCATCGCTAAGTCAGCGGGTCATAGCAACTATTTTCACACTCTTGGTGTTATGGTTGTTCTTTAGGCCGGAAATATTGAATAACATTGCAAATAATATTAAATTCCTTGATTGGTAATTAATTCATGAGCGACCCTATCAAACACGAATGCGGAGTAGCACTTCTTCGCTTAAGAAAATCTCCTCAATACTACATTGATAAATATGGTACGCCTGCTTACGCTGCAAAAAAGATGTACATCTTAATGCAGAAACAGCACAATCGAGGACAGGATGGTGTGGGTGTCGCCAATATCAAACTGAACATGCCTGCGGGAACGCGTTACATCAGTAGATACCGAACGACCAATCAACAACCAATAGACGAGATCTTTGGCAAAATCAGCAAGAAATACAATAAGGCTCAGAAGGAAGGAAAAGAACAGTTCTACAATGCTCAGTGGATGAAAGAGAATTATGCTTTCACCGGAGAGGTTTGGTTGGGACACCTGAGATATGGTACACACGGAAAGAACAATATTGAAAGCTGTCACCCATTTCTGAGACAAAATAACTGGAGAAGCCGTAACCTGGTAATGGCCGGCAACTTCAACATGACCAACGTAGATGAGCTATTTGATAAACTTGTTACACTAGGTCAGCACCCGAAGGAAAAAGTAGATACGGTTACTGTAATGGAAAAAATTGGTCACTTCTTAGATGAAGCCAATCAAGCCATTTTCGATCAGTATCGCGGTAAAAAAACCAATCAGGAGATTACGGACGTAATCGAAGATGAAATAGATCTAAGAAGAGTTTTAGAAAAGTCTTGTAGAGACTTTGATGGTGGCTATACCATGACTGGAATGGTTGGATATGGTGCTTCGTTTGTTGCTCGTGATCCTAATGGTATTCGTCCTGCTTATTACTATGCAGATGATGATGTGGTGGTTGTTGCTTCAGAAAAGCCAGCTATTAAAACTGCTTTTGATTGTCATTACGATGATATTCAGGAAATAAAGCCTGGTCATGCGTTGATCATCGAAAAAGATGGTAGCTACAGAGAAGAGCAGTTTATTCAGCCGAAAGAAAGAAAATCATGTTCCTTCGAGAGAATCTATTTTTCAAGAGGAACAGATCCAGATATTTACAATGAAAGACGTAAACTAGGTGAGTTGCTAATCCCTAGTGTGTTGAAGGCGGTTAATTTCGATTTGAAAAACACTGTTTTTAGCTACATTCCAAATACAGCAGAAACATCATTCCTTGGACTTCTTAGAGGTATTGATAATTACCTTATTGAGAAACGAAAAGATATTATCCTACAGAATAAGCCTAGCGTTGAATCTTTGGAAGAATTACTTTCATTCAGACCTAGAGTGGAGAAGTTGGTTCTGAAAGATGCTAAGCTAAGAACCTTCATTACGGATGACCAACATCGTGATGATCTGGTAGCACACGTTTATGACACCACGTTTGAGGTGATCAAGAAAAAGACGGATACCCTTGTTGTAATAGATGATTCTATTGTAAGAGGAACGACTCTGGAGAAGAGTATTTTGACTCTTTTGGATCGCCTAGAGCCTAAGAAAGTCGTGATCGTTTCATCTGCTCCGCAAATTCGATTCCCTGACTGTTATGGCATTGATATGAGTAAGATGAAAGAATTCGTTGCTTTCCGGGCGGTATTAGCTTTACTTAAGGATCACAACAAAGAGTATTTGTTGGATGAAGTGTATGAGAAATGCCTTGCTGCTGGTTCAGACAGAAATCAGCCCAATTACGTGAAGGAGCTTTATGAGCCGTTCACCTATGAGCAAGTCTCAGAGAAAATCACCGATATCGTGCGACCTAAAAACATGAAAGCTGAATTGGAGGTGGTCTATCAGACAGTTCCAGACCTTCATAAAGCTTGCCCTAATCACCCAGGTGATTGGTATTTCACTGGAGATTATCCAACGCCTGGTGGTAATCGTGTGGTGAATAAGGCTTTTGTAAACTTCATGAAAGGTGTAACTGTAAGGGCCTACTAACAAATCCTATTTAAAGCTTGTTGATAGGGTATGAAGAGATTTCAATATCCTATCATCAATTCGATTGTTCTGATCGTAACCTTGTTCGTTAATTATTGGTCCAATACTGGAGCCATTAATGGACAAACCATAGCTCTCATTAGTCAGAAAAATGAGAATTTATTCACCCCTGCAGGTTATGCTTTCGCAATCTGGGGGATCATATACCTTTCTTTAATTGCCTTAGTTGTTTATCAATGGATTCTTACTGTTAAAAAGAAAACCGAACCTCTTAAACAGATCGGTTATTACTTGGCGCTTGCTAACATTTTGAACGCCATCTGGGTATTAATCTGGCTTTCAGAATACTTGCTTTTTTCTGTAGGGATAATGATCTCTATTCTGATAACTCTCACCGTCTTATCAATTCAACTTTCTAAATGGTCTACCACCACAAGTAATTTCTGGTTAGTGAAGTTTCCTATCTATTTATATCAGGGTTGGATCATTGTTGCATTGGTTGCTAATACTTCAGTCTTTCTAACCAGCGTTGGGTTTGAAATGGCTTTTTCTGAAAGCGTCTGGGCTGTTGTTTTGTTAATAGCTGCAGGCGTGATTTACATCTATGAAACCTTCAAACTTGAACAAGTAATCTCAGCACTTGTGGGTATTTGGGGGTTAATAGCAGTTGGTTATAAGCAAATTTCTGTTTCTGAAGTGGTAGGTATAACTGCTTTTGGTGTGGCCGGCATCTTAGTTGCATTTACAGTATGGACTATTTTTCGTAAAACTCAGGTTATTTAATGAATTGTAGTGCTAGTTTAAAGGGGTATTTGTAAGTGCTTGTTAATCAGTGCTCTCTGAGTTTTTAATTTAGATAAAACCAATTATTAATAGCATTATTTTTAGATTAACCTTGAACATATTCGCGGAATTGTTGTTAGTTTTATATTAGACGAAACCCACAACAACTACTATGAACTACTCAAAACCGTCGACTAAACTCCTAATTTTAGGGTGTTTAAGTCTTGTTGTTACGTTTGCATCTTTGAACCGTGCAAACGCTAACACAGATCCTTCGAAAAACAAAAAGAAGGAAATCAACTCGACAATTACACACATTTATTTTGATCTAGACGAACAAGCGCCAGATGCACCAGCGCAAGTAAGGGCAATGGTGGCCGAGCTCAAAGAGACGTATGGAGATCAAGAACTCAATATCAAGATTACTGGAAGAACCTGTGATCTTGGAGATGAGTCGTACAATGAAATCCTTTCTAAACAAAGAGCTTATTCTGTAATGGATATGCTCATGATGAAAGGTCTCAATATCAACTATGTGGAGGTAGATGGGGTAGGAGAAGAAGATCCTATCGTTCCAAATACGAGCATTGAGAACCGAAAGAAAAACCGAAGCGTATCCGTGATGGTTGTGGCTGGAGGGTTAGATCAATATCTAGCAGCACTCTGATTACGAATCTTGGATTCAGCTTTAAATATTTTGAAAATATTTGATTTGACTTCCTTTTATTTGGGAAAAGTGTAAAAATCGAAATTATTTCTTCTGAAGAGGTGTGGTGGATTTTGAAAGTTCAAAAATCTGTTACACCTTTGTCATATCAATTCTTATGTAATTGATTTATAAAGAAGCGTGGAGAGACAGGCTCTGAGAAACGCTAGCAACCTAAAAGCAAAATTTAAGGTGCTAAGTCCTGATCCAGACATTGGGGTTTGGAGAATATGAATTAATTGAAATGAAAACTTTAGAACTTAACATTAGACTTACCAGACAAACTCACCAAACAGGTGAACTATGTTGTTGTTGTAGCTGTTGCTGCTGTTAATTCATCGGAATTAAACAGAGAATACTTTAACTCAACAATCATAGAATCATGTCTTTAAGGCTAAAAAATCAAAATCTTATTATTTCAATCTGTTGTACATGTATGATGTGCTGTGCATGTTGTTGTACAATATTATCCCGGATTCAGTTATAAGCAAAATAATATAAGACTTTAACGAAACCCCGGGAACGAACAGATCTCGGGGTTTTTTTATGCAAACCAATAATACAATGAGCACCAAAACTATTTCAAAAGAAGCGCAAGCAGACATACAAGAGCTGAAGGATAAGATCCAAAGCTTTAAGCTTGGACAAATTCCAGAGGAGCGATTCAAGGCATTCCGTTTGGCCAGAGGAGTCTATGGTCAACGTCAGCAGGGAGTGCAGATGTTCCGTCTGAAATTACCATTTGGTAAAATTACAGCAGATCAGTTAGAAACATGTGCGAATCTTTCTGAGCAGTATACCAATAGTAATTTGCATTTGACCACACGTCAAAACATTCAGTTACACTACGTTAAATTGGACGATTCTCCTGCTATTTGGGAAGAGTTAGAAAAAGTAGGAGTTACCTCCAAGGAGGCTTGTGGGAATACGGTGAGAAACGTAACCGCTTCACCTTTTGCAGGGATAGACCCTGAGGAGCCATTTGATGTAGCTCCGTATGCTCAAGGTGTGTTCGAATATTTCTTAAGAAATCCGGTATGTCAGGAGATGGGAAGGAAGATTAAGATTGCTTTTTCTTCTTCTCGATCTGATTCTGCATTTACATACATTCATGATTTTGGGTTTATTCCTAAAATCAAAGATGGGGCTTATGGATTCGAGGTAATTGTTGGTGGAGGCCTTGGTGCTCAAGCCTTCATGGGACAATTAGCCTACGAATTCCTGCCTCAGGATGAGTTGATTCCATTTATCGAAGCTGGTTTGAGAGTGTTTGATCGCTATGGAGAGCGTGAAAGAAGACATAAAGCACGATTGAAGTTTTTGATCGACCCGAAAAAAGGAATTGGTTTAGATGGCTACTTGAAGTTGATAGAGGAGGAGCGTAAGTCATTGCCTTATCAAACCTATAAGATCAACACCAAAAAAGTAATCACTAAGATTCCTGAGGATAGCTCAATCCTTACAGTGGATCATGTAGAAACTGACGAGGCATACGATGAGTGGTTCAAAACCAATGTCTTTGAGCAAAAGCAAGAAGGATTCTATGCTGTGAAGGTTAGAATTCCTTTGGGTGACATCAAAGCGCCGAAAGCAAGAGTTTTGGCTGAGATTGCTAGAAATTATGCAGCTGATGATATTCGCTTTACCTTGAATCAAGGGTTGATTTACAAGTTTGTAAGACTTGAAAACATACCTGCAGTGTATACTGAACTAAAGGAGCTTGGTTTTGCGGCTCCAGGTTTTGATACCCTCGCTGATGTTACGGCTTGTCCTGGTACGGATACTTGTAATCTTGGTGTGACCAATAGTACAGCGCTTGCTTTGGAGTTGGAAAATCTGGTGCGTGATGAATTCCCTCATTTGGTGGATGAAGAATTGATCAAAATTAAGATCAGTGGATGTATGAATTCATGTGGTCAGCACATGGTAGCAAACATCGGATTCCATGGTTCTAGTATTAAGAATGGGAATAAGGTAGCTCCAGCAATGCAAGTAGTGCTGGGCGGAGGAGTTGATCCGGATGGAAAAGGAAATATCGCTGAGAAGGTGATTAAAATTCCAACAAAGAGGATTCCTGAGACCGTAAGACTGATTCTAAATAACTACGAGGAAAACAGTGTAGAAGGAGAATATTTCAATGCATACTTCCGTAGACAGGGTAAAATCTATTTCTATGATTTGCTGAAGCATCTTGGTGATGTAAAAACGTTGGCTGATGTAGATTATCAGGATTGGGGTAAAGTTGCTGATTTCGTTCCTGAGATTGGAGTGGGAGAATGTGCTGGTGTAATGTTGGATCTTGTTGGTACGATTATCAACGATGCAAAAGATCGTTTAGAAAGTGGAAAAAAAGCATTGACTGAAGAAAAATGGGCGAATGCTATCTATTACGCTTACAATACGTTGGTAATTGGTGCTAAGGCAATTTTGCTACATAAGGACATCCAGTGTAACACACATCAAGGAATAATCGAAGATTTCCAATCTCATGTAATTGAGAAAGGAGAATTGGCAGCTATTAGTGATTTCTCTGAACTAGTTCTTCAGATTAATAAATACGAGCCAACAGAAGAATTTGCTACTTCTTACATCGCTCAGGCAGACGCTTTCTTTGAGGGTATCAATGCGCTGAGAAACGGCGAAGGAGACAAACTAGTGATCAACGAATTTTATAAAGCATAATCATGTCTAAGATCTCAAGAGTAACATTGGTAGGTGCAGGTCCTGGGGATCCTGAACTAATGACGATCAAAGGTGTAAAAGCACTACAGACTGCAGATGTGGTGCTTTATGATGCTTTGGTTGATCCGGAGGTTTTGCAGTATGCTCCAAATGCACTGCACATTCCTGTTGGAAAGCGAGCTGGAAAGTCCTCCGTATCACAGGATACGATCAATCATTTGATTGTGCAGTATGCCAAGGAAATGGGGCATGTGGTCCGATTGAAAGGTGGAGACTCATTCGTTTTTGGTAGAGGCTTTGAAGAAAAAACGTATGCTGAAAAGCACGGATTGCAAGTGGATGTGGTACTAGGGATAAGCAGTGTGATGCTTCCTGGATACTTCGGAATTCCACTGACTTGTAGAGGTGTAAATCAAAGTTTTAGTGTGGTGACGGCCACCACCAAAGACGGTACGTTGAGTGAAGAGGTGTTAAATACAGCGGCATTTTCTCCAACGACACTTTACTTTATGGGATTGGGTAAATTGGACCTAATTGCTGAGGCGTATGCTGCGAATGGAAGAAACGACCTGCCTGTTGCGATTATAAGTAAGGGCTCGCACGCAGATGGCGATGTGATCAAAGGGAAAGTTTCAGATATAGTAGCAATTGCTAAAGAGAAGAAGCCAGAGGCGCCAGCTCTTTTGATATTTGGAGAAGGAGCTGCTTTGGCAACCAACGAACAGCAAGTCAATCAATGGTGGGAAGCTGCTAAAACTGAAGTTGCGTAACAAATGAATAAGTCAGAAGGTAATGTTCTATTTCCTGTTTTCATCAAACTACACAAAGTACAGACGCTTGTAGTTGGTGGGGGAAATGTTGGATTGGAAAAAGTAGAAGCGCTATTGAAAAACGATCCAGAGGCCAATATTACCATCGTGGCTCCGATAATTAAAAATGAACTAAAAGCTCTTGCAAAGGAGTCTGACAGAATTAAACTCATTAATCGCAAGGTCAGGGGGCGTGATCTCAAATCAGCGGATATTTTGATACTCGCTACTGATAATTACGGGCTTCATGTGCGCATGAAGAAAAAGGCTGAGAAGTTGAGGCTGCTTACTAATGTAGCCGACACCCCTGACCTTTGCGACTTTTATCTAGGTTCTACTGTTAAAAAAGGGGATTTGAAAATCGGTATTAGTACCAATGGTAAGTCGCCAACTTTTGCCAAAAGGTTCAGACAGACACTAGAGGAGATTCTTCCAGACAATACACAAGACTTATTGGATCAATTAAAAACAATCAGAGATAGGCTGAAGGGAGATTTCAATCACAAGGTTCAAAAACTAAATGAAATCACTTCAGTACTCGTGGAAAAGGGCAATGAAAATGAATCAAAACCTGATTGATTTAAATAATAAATACGAAAATCTTACGTATCTGGACAGGCTCAAGGCGTTGTTTGAGGAGTTTGATCCAGGGAAAATATTAGTGACTACTTCTATGGGAGGTAGTTCTATCGTGCTTTTGCACTTAATCAATAAAGTGGCTCCAAGACATCCTATTCACCTGATCGATACAGGATATTTATTTAAGGAAACTCACGCCTATAAAGAACACTTGATGGATCAGTTTGATCTGAACATTGTGGATGTACAGCCTCGAAAGAGTTCTCACGATTTCACTACCAAGTATCAGGTATGGAATAATGACACAGATTTCTGTTGCTTCATCAATAAGGTAGAGCCAATGGCAGAGTTGAAGAAAGGCAAAGACGTGTGGATCTCAGGATTGCTTCGTTTTCAAAATGCTAATAGAGCAGACAAGCATATATTCGAGCAATCAAAAGGTTTATTGAAGTTTCACCCTATTATCGATATGGGGCCGGAAGATCTAAATCTCTATCGAACAATTTATGAGTTGCCAACTCACCCTTTGCAATACGAAGGTTATGGTTCAATAGGGTGTGTGCACTGCACGAAGAAAGGTAAGGGCCGTGAAGGAAGATGGCAAGGTCAGGAAAAAACGGAATGTGGATTGCATGTGTGACTAAGACATAAAAAATGGGACCCGAGAGTCCCATTTTTGTTTAATAATCATCTTCATCATTTAGTGTTTTCATAAAAGCTATCAACGCATTAAGGTCTGCGTCAGAAAGGTGAAGTGAATCAGGAGGGAGTGTTTGTAGGGGGACATGGATACCCATTCCTTCACCACCCCCTGCGTTGTAGAAATCAATTACTTGTTCCAATGAATTATACACGCCGTTGTGCATGTAAGGTGCTGTCAGACTTATATTTCTAATGGTTGGTGTTTTGAAAAATGATTTGCGTTCTTCTGTGGAGTAGACATTGAACCTTCCTTGATCAGTATCAAGAGTATTGTTTTCCGCCGTTACAGGTACGCCAAGATTCTCAAGCTCAGTTTCCTTCCATCTGGGTGGAACTGTTCCATTAAAAAATGGAAGAAAATGACAGGTAGCACAGCCTGCTGTTCCCATGAATAAATTTGCTCCTTTAAGTTCCTCTTGGGTGAAGGTCTCTTCTTCACCACGAATGTTTCTATCAAACTTGGAAGAGAAGGGCGCTAAGCTTCTGATGTATACAGCGATAGATTGCCTGATCTGATAGTCGGAAACTGAGTCCAATCCCAGGGTTAATTGAAACTGTTCCATGTATTTTGTGTTGTTATTCACATAATTGAAGAGCTTAGATAAATCAGAATGAAACTCATTCTCATCATTGACAACATTAACCATTTGACCTTCCAGATTGCCAGCTCGTTTGTCATAAAAAAAATCACTCTGATAGGCAACGTATTTTAAAGTAGGTGCATTTCGTAGTAGTGCCTTTTCGTTTAATCCGATAGATTTAACTTGACCATCAGTAAATGCTAATTCTGGTTGATGGCATGACCCACACGACATCTGATTGGTTCCAGATAAGTTTTTGTCATAGAATAGTTCCTTGCCAAGTTCGATTAGATCTTTTGTGCTTTCCAGTGCATCTTGACCTGAAAAATAATTGATGTTGAAGCTATTCCTGGAGAAAAGAGTGGTAGCATCATTTTTCAAAGCGAGTTCAATAGGAATAGTTACTCCCCAGTCTTTGACTGTTTGATTCCATAAGTCAAATTGCTTGTTGGTGTGGTTTTTTATGAAGTGGAATCGGTCAAATGATTCGAAATCACTATCTAAATCACTTAAGGTGGCATCAATTTCATTTTTCCATTCTTCAAAAAGTGAACTGTCCGTAAAAGCAGATTCGTTGATGCTTAGGATCGTTGATAGACTTTGATATACATTCTTCGCATCCGTAAGCGAATGGAGAGCGGCAGGTGAGTCAAAACCAGTAACTCCTGTAGTAGCAACACTTATGATACTTGTTCTAACAGCAAGTAGAATGTGATGTGGCTTCATTTTCTCTACGGAATTATTCTTTTTCATTAATTGAATCCTGGAAATGATGAAGTTGATTTTTGATTTCAAAAATTCTAAATCAATTTCATTAGAGAATATTTCTTCTTCTATTACCTGAAAGCCCTCAGGTTGCTGTATTCTAATGTTTGTTTGATCTTCTTCTTCTACCTGGAGTAGATTTGGTTGATTGAGTGTCTCGTAGTTTTCAACCTCAGTGAATTGCATTATTGGTTCCAATCGCTTGAAATACATCCGTGACTTTCGGTATCTCGCTTGTATTGAGGCTAAATCATTAGACTTTTCCAACAATTGTAGCTGATAAACAAGGCTGTCAACGTTTTCAGAATAGTATTGTTCCAAAGTAGGGGTAGTGGGCTTTCTTGTGTCACAAGAAATCACAAAAAAGAGGCCTATTGTTAGATAGGCCCCCTTTTTGATACATCGCGTGAACGTATCTTTCATAATGATGAAAATTATCGTGCTAAACCTTTAATGGAGAAAAGAATGCTTCCTTCGCTTGAATCTGAATTGTCAGCATCTGGGAAGGCCTTAGGATCAGTAAACTGCCCTTCGGCAGGTTCCCAGCCATGATTTTGAGTAATCATTAAGAAGGTGCTTTCGTCTCCACCTACTACATCAGTTACATCAATCATTCCAGTGATCTCCCACATACTACCAGCAGTGCCATACCCTAACGTTTCTGCGGTCGTTTGATCACATTCTAGAACAACTTTTAGTTCACCAGTTGCAATGTTGTATTGATATAGTCTGGCGAAGTGGTCTGCAGCTGTTTTGTTTGGGTAGCTAGCAACCACTCCATTTGGATCTTCCTGAATGTATAAATAGTTTTCTGTTGCAACAATATTGTCAGGACTGTGGAATGCCTCAGCTACACCGCCTACTTTGTCTCCATCAAGGATGCAGGTGATCTTAGCAGCTCTAGTTGGGTCTGAGTCATTGAGTACTACCTTATATACTCTACCTGTTTGTGAACCTTTGTCTTGAAGACTTTCTCGGTTTCTACCTGTTACACAAAAGTAGATTTCTCTTTCATTTGAAGCACTTCCTCTTCTCCAGTCAATGTCTTCGAGTCTGGAGAATCCAATTACTCCTTTTGCTTTAGCTTCTGCATCAAGAAGATCGATTTGAGTTTCTTCCAGTTCAACCCATTCAGCATCGTATTCGGTGCCTTCTTCCATGTCCATTTCGAAGGTTACTCCTGCTGTACTTACTTTAAGGCCATATAGTTTTCCGGAGTTAAGGTCGCCTCTAGGGCCTACATACATGCCCAGTTGACCTGAAGGTTCTGTATTATCGCTGTGATCATCTCCAATGAAGGCAACAGTTGTTCCGGGGAATGCATTTTTGCCAATTACTACGGCATTTTCAGTTGACCATTGGCCTAGTGTTGGGAGCATTTCAGCGAAACTGGCGTCTTCTGATCTTTTGTATGGACTTGTCACAAAAACACCTTTTGATGCTCCACCCCACTCACCTCCTGAAAGGTATAATGGCCCAAATCCATGCTCTTCTGGTGTAATCAGTGATCCGGAACATTGAGCTGTGAAAGCTGTAGCATTTGCGTTCAAGATATACTCACCATAAAATGGGTTTAAATTTTGATCTAGATAGATTCTTGCGATCGAATAATCCGCCTCAATATTGTTGATCAGTATAAAGCTTGTGTCCGTATCCTTTAAAAGGCCAGCACCATCTGCCATACTACCATAAATGAAGTCAGGGGTACTAGGTAGTACATCTTCTGAACTCATAATTACATCAATTTCAATGTTTGAGAAATCACTTGAAATGGCTAGTACATTGATTGGAGTGTTTGAAGTCTCCAAAGGCGTATAAGGAGGTAATGTGAGGTCTGCGCCATCTTCTCCGTTCTCACCGTTTTCTCCATCTACACCATCGATACCGTCCTGGCCATCAATGCCATCTTCTCCAGCAGGTCCTTCGCAACTGAAAATGGCTCCGGTAAACACCATTATCAGGCAGGTTAGTAATAATTTTCTTGTTAGTTTCATAGTTACAGTAGTCTAGTTTTACTATCGCTAAATAGCACTTTTACTATGTCTCATGAATTACTCTGTTCTTTTGGTTTGGTTAAGAAAATGGACTTATTCAGTGGATTTGTTTACACCGGCTTTAAGAACTTAATACTGTACTAACTTCAAGGTAAAGTGTAATGGATTGCTTGTTATTCAAGTGGTTGATCCTAAGTGGATTGTATATTAATGAAGGGTAACTTGAGGGCTTTTTTTACGAGTTGGAATATCAATCTGAATGCCGAAATGGGAGAGTCATTTCGAATAGGTATGATAAATAGGGAGATAATTATGGGTAGTTGCAATGTGAGTTTCGGAGCGTATGATTAATGTATGGGCATAAAAAAAGACTCCAATTGGAGCCTTTTTTATGGATCATAACCTTGTTATCAAGGAGCTTCTGACGTTACACTGTCAATTTCAGCTTCTAGACTATCTGTCACTGTGTCAACTTCAACCATCATAGTGTCAATTTCGGCTTCTGTCGAGTCTACGGCCATTTCCACTAATTCGTCAACATCAGGAGTTTCAGTTTCTGATTTTTTTTCACCGCCACATGCCATCATGGCAAGAGCTAGTACTACTAAGTAGATTTTGGTTTTCATGATAAAATAGATAAATTGTTAGGAATGTCTCATCAATTTAATGTGAATATTAGATGATTCCTAATTTTGTGCGAATGTAATATTTAGTTAGACAATTCTAAGCTAGTCATCCACTAATTATTTTTATCATTAAAAAGTGCTTATTCCTTGCCAATAGCGGTCTTTTGAGTCTTTATTTTTTCTTTTAACTCTTGGATTTTCTGTTTGGCCTTGGCAATGGCTTCTTCCTTCTTGCTGATCTCCTCTTCAGAGACTTCACCCTTTGATTTGACTTCTTCTAGTCTTGCTTCTGCTTGTGCAATTTTTTCTTCAGACGCTTTAACAGCTTTTTCACTCTTCTCAATTTCGTTTTCAAGCTCAGCGTGTTTTGTTGCTGCTTTTTGTTTGGCTTCCTCTGATCTCAACTGGCCAAATTCCTTGCCGCTCAGTTCGCCTTTCGTTTTGCCATATGCATTACCCTGAGCAGAATCAGGCATTGCTTTCACTTCTTTCTGCTTCTTCTCTTTTTTCATGGAGTCTGCCTTAGTGCCTTTTTCTTTCATTTTGTCTTCGGCATCTTCATCATCTTCTTCCTCTGCAGACTTTTCCTTGCCAGGTTTGTTGCCTTTTTTTTCTTTGGATTGTTCGCTTTTATCCTTGCCCTTTCCTTGTCCTTGAGCAATTAAGGATGGTGATGCCATGAGCATTAGCATGGCAAATACTAATGTTAGGGATAGTTTTTTCATGATTAGATGTCGCTTAATAGTGAGTCAATTTCTTCTACAGTTGCTTCAGTTTCTGAGTGGAGATCGGTTTTCATCTCATCTACAGCTATGCTTATAGAATCGATAACAGCAGTTTCATCGATTGTTGCTTCAGATGTTTGCTCAGTGGTGGTACCACTGCCTCCACAAGACATGATCATAATAGTTGCCAGGGCAACGAAGTAAGTTTGAATTTTCATTTGGTTAACTAGGTTTGTATTCATTGAATCTACGAAAGAATTGCTGGAAAATAAAAAAGCCCGTCGCAAGAGCAACGGGCTTCATTTTAAGGTTTTTTACTTTCAGTTAGATGGAGAAGCTTTCTCCACACCCACAAGTTCTTGTAGCATTAGGATTGATGAACTGAAATCCTTTTCCATTTAATCCATCAGAAAAGTCAAGTGTGGTACCCAACAAGTAAAGAATACTCTTCTTGTCCACAATCACCTTTACTCCTTTGTCTTCAAATACTTCGTCAGTGTCAGTGAGCTTGTCATCAAACAACAAGTCATACATTAATCCAGAACATCCTCCACCTTTTACAGCCACACGAATGTTATGGCTAGGTGAATGACCCTCTTCGGTTCTTAATTCTGCTATTCGCTCTTTTGCTTTATCTGTAACGTTGATCATGATCTTATGCAATTGGGTTTAACACTACACTAAACACAGTCAGGTTGTTCATATCTCTTCCATAATAGAGTTTGTCCAAAGCATCATAGATGTTTTTGGCTCTAAAATAGGATGTCTGAAGCTCACCCATTCCTTTGGTTGTCCATTGGATCGTATACGAGCTTTCTTTCTCCTTATGTGTTTTCACATAGTCCAACATTTTATTGAGCACATCTGTCTTATCAAATCCTGTGATGGATTTAAACAAGAAAGATTGGTTGTGCCTTGGATTGACAGTGATCAGGTCAAGCTTCACTTTTCCTTCCGTGCTTGTAAATTCAAACACCAATTCACTGCTTTTCAATCCCAGGAAATTGATTATTTCATTCTGAATCCTGGCCGCCTCCACATGGACATCTGTCCTATACTCCATAAAATGTTGAGTTTACTTAAAAATACAACAACTCTGGAAACCTTTCAAATCCTGTAAAAGTTTCCTCATTTTTGCGAAATTAATACATAATCCACAGATCATGGTCAGAATTGAGCACATCGGCATAGCAGTTAAAGAATTGGATAAAGCCAATGAACTATTTACCAGATTATTTGGTGAACAACAGTACAAAGAAGAAACCGTAGAAAGCGAGCATGTCACAACTTCGTTTTTCAAGGTTGGTCCAAATAAAATTGAGCTGTTAGAAGCTAATGCGGCTGATAGTGCTATTTCTAAATACATTGGCAAACGTGGAGAAGGCATTCATCACATTGCTTTTGAAGTGGATGATATAGAAGCGGAAATGAAGCGATTGGCAAGGGAAGGTTTTCAACTGTTAAATGAAAAGCCTAAAAAGGGTGCCGATAATAAATTAGTGTGCTTTCTGCATCCAAAAACAACTAATGGGGTGCTAGTAGAGTTGTGTCAGGAAATCAAATCATAAATAATGAGCGACGAAAAAAGAACAGAAGTAGGAGAGTTAGGAGAGTTTGGTTTGATCGACCATTTAAGTAAAGAGATTAAGTTTTATAACGAAAAGACAGTCAAAGGGATTGGTGACGATGCCGCTGTGATGGACTTGGGTGATGAATATTTAGTTACTACAACCGATATGTTGGTTGAGGGTATTCATTTTGACCTGAGCTATATTCCTTTGAAGCATTTAGGTTATAAGGCTATTGCGGTAAATGTTTCAGATATCGCTGCAATGAACGCCACTCCTCAACAGGTTACAGTCAGTCTTGCACTGAGTAATCGATTTTCGGTGGAAGCCTTGGAAGTTCTTTACGAAGGTATTCGATTGGCTTGTGAAGATTACCGGGTTGACTTTGTAGGTGGTGATACGACTGCATCACGTAGTGGAATTGTGATTTCTGTTACTGCTTTAGGTACTGTGGCCAAAGACAAAATAACTTATAGGTCTGGTGCTGGTGAAGGAGATATCCTTTGTGTGACAGGTGATCTTGGTGGAGCTTATATAGGATTACAGGTTCTGGAAAGGGAGAAGCAAGAGTTTTTAGGCAATCCGGATATGCAGCCAAAACTGGATAATTATCCATATGTAGTGGGGCGTCAGTTGAAGCCTATGGCTAGAATGAATATAGTGCATGAGTTGGCGGAGTTGGGAGTTGTTCCTACTTCTATGATGGATGTGTCAGATGGTTTAGCATCAGAGGTTTTTCATTTATGTAAGCATTCAGGATTAGGTGCTGCGATCTATGAGGACAAACTTCCAATTGATAAGGAGACTTATGAGACTGCAGCAGAGTTTTCTATTGATCCAAATACCTGTGCTCTGAATGGTGGGGAAGATTATGAATTGCTATTTACTCTGAAGCAGGAAGATTTTGATAAAATCAAGAACCACTCTGATATTCATACTATCGGATATATGCAAAGTGCTGATAAAGGGAAGGTGATGGTAACCCGCGGTGGTAATACTATTTCATTGCAAGCACAGGGCTGGAAACACTTCTAAAAAATAAAGCCGTTCGCTAATCAGCGAACGGCTTTTTCCTCTAACCTATACTTGATCTTAAATCAATTATTTTGCACTTACAATCTTAATTTTAAGATCGAAGTTGTCATAGATAGTTTTGTCTCCTAAGTCATCGAAGAAACTACCAGAACCATATTTTACGTTGTATTTTGATCTGTCGATTGTCAAAGTAGCAGTAGAGATGACTTTATCGCCAGCAACTACAACCTCAGCTGGGAATTCGATTGGTTTAGTAATTCCTTTGATAGTCAAGTCACCATTTACCAGGTATTTGTTGCCACCTTGTTTCTTAGCGCTCTTAAGGTTGAATGTTGCCGTTGGGTAAGTTTCCACGCCAAAGAAGTCATCAGACTTTAAGTGACCTACTAACTTATCTTTCCACTCACCTTCTAGATCAGAACAATCAATAGTTGTCATGTCTACAACAAATGAACCGCTGGTCAATTTTTCACCGGTTAAGTTGAATTCTCCACTTTTTAGAGCAACTGTTCCATTATGTTTTCCAGTAACTTTTTCAGCATACCATTCTACGGTGCTTTCCGCGGCGTTTACTTTGTAAACCTCATTAACTCCTTCGCCCGAAGAAATCAACGATAATAATGAGATAATAATTGATTGTAACATAGTCTTAATTTGTTATTTCAAAGTTTATTATATGTATCTACATATATGTTGTGACAAGGTTAACGTAATTCTTACAAAAGGGTTTCTTTTTTTGAAAAAAATTATTCTTTCTTCTCCTAATTGGCTTTCAAATAACTTTGCACCATAATCAGAGGTAGACATATTATGATACAGTTGGAGAATACATTGGTATCTAGTGAAATCAAGGAGCGTTTTTTCGTTTGCAATCTTGACAAATGTAAAGGTGCTTGTTGTGTGGAGGGAGATCTGGGAGCGCCATTAGAGAAAGATGAGCTTCCAATGCTAGAAGAAGTGGTAGACGTTGTGAAGCCTTATTTATCAAAGGAAGCTGTTGAGGCTCTTGAGAAACACGGTCCTTATTTATTGGATGAAGAAGGTGATTTCAGTACGACTACTATTGACAATAAAGAATGCGCTTTTGCTTATTACGATGATCAGAAAATTCTGAAGTGTGGGATAGAGCAGGCCTGGAAAGATGGTAAAACGGAATTTCAAAAGCCAATATCATGTCACTTGTATCCCATAAGAGTTGCCAAGCTGCATGAATTCCTGGCCTTAAATTATGATCGATGGGATATTTGCTCTCCAGCATGTGATCTTGGGGCAGAGTTAGCTGTTCCGGTCTACAAGTTTTTGGAAGGAGCTTTAGTCAGGCGATTCGGTCAGAGCTGGTATGATAAGCTGTGTTTAATGATCGAAAAAGGAGAAGATACCGAAGAAGTATGATTTAGACTTTTATAACTTTAAAAGACACCGCCTTCATATTACCATTTAACATGTAAGAAACGCACTCAGTAGATTATTATGCCCTTTAGGTCGAATTAAACTGGGTATGTGCCTGAAATCATTTTATTTAGGGTTAACATTATATGCCCCAAGAATGATTTAGAGCTAACTCTTAATCACAACCAATATGAAGTACAACCTGACAATTAGGCAAAAAATGATGTATCTAATTGTGGGACTGACGGTAGTTGTTTACGTCATCTCATTAGGATATATCAGCATTCAATTGCGCGCCAACGCAATTGTAGAGGCAAAACAGCTTGCCGTTACATATGCCAATCAGAAAGCAAACGAAATAAAAGCGGTATTAGATGAGGATATGGCCATTGCTAGAAGCATGGCAGATGCTATTGAGTCTTATATTCAACTAGAAAAACCAACGCGTGATTTTCTGAGAGAATCACTTCTTAAGAATGTGTTGGAAGATAATCCTAAGTATGATGCAACCTGGATGAGTTGGCAATATAAATGGATAGACTCGAAATGGAAGCAAGACTATGGTAGAGAACGATTTACCGTTTTTTCTGATAAAGGTACTGTGAAGACCACAACTGTCCTTGCCGAATTAGATGGCAGTTTAGGAAGTGGTACCTGGGAGTCGTTTCGAAGTGTAAATGGTCCAGATGAGTTAATGACTGAACCATATTGGTATAAGGAATATGGTTCTGAAGAAGACATTAATGCCGATACAATCCTTGGAGTTTCATCTGTTGTGAGAATTGATATTGATGGACAGTTTGCCGGAGTAATTGGAGCAGACATGACTGTGGGTGATTTCAAGGAGATATCCAATATTGATTTTTATGAGAATGGATTTGCTTTTTTAGTTTCCAACAGTGGAGTAATAATATCTCATAAGAATAATAACCTGTATAGTCGCTTAATGGATACCTTGAGTATTGTCAAAAACAGCGATGAGGATATTTTAGAAAAAATCAAACAGGCTGAACCTTATTCTTATACAGTATTTGATGAGGATTCTGATGAAGATGTATTTGTGGCCTTAGCTCCAATTATAGTAGGTAAGAGTGATAGTCCCTGGTCTGTGGGAATAGTGGTTCCTGTTTCAGAGATCACTTCAGCGTTTAATGACACTTTCTTAAAAACATTGATTTTTGCTTTACTGGGTTTGGCTATATTGATAGGAATCACTTATTGGATTTCTTCTAATATGGCAAAGTCACTTGAGCAGGCTAGTTTTCTATTGACCAAACTAGCTGAGGGCGACCTTTCAGGCAACAACCGTTTGAAAATTAAGTCTGAAGATGAACTGGGTACTTTAGCTACGGCCGCCAATAAGCTAATGGATGATCTCATTAAAAAAGCTAATTTCTCTTATGAAATTGGAAGAGGCAATCTCAATTCCGAATTCAATATTTCTGGTGATAATGACATGCTAGGTTACTCATTGATTACCATGCGTGAAAACCTGCAGTTACTAAGTAAGGAGACCAAAGCAGTCATTACCAAAGCAGGGGAAAATGGTGAAATTATGACTGCTCGAATGGATAGCAACTGGGAAGAGGGAGCTTGGAAAGATTTGAGTGAATCGATTAACAATCTGCTGGACACTGTGTCTACACCATTTACGAAAATCAATGATATGGTCAATGCCATGTCTGAAGGAGACCTTACGGTTAGATATGACGAAAGTGCCAGGGGTGATGTGGAGATCATGGCCCTAAGTTTCAATAAAGCCCTGGATAATATCAATGAATTGATTGAGAATATATCTGGCGTGGCATTGGTAGTAGCTGAGTCATCACAGGAAATGCTTGCAGTGAGTGAGGAGATGACTATTAATACCAGAGAAATTGCTTCGTCTATTTCGGAAATGTCCAACGGAGCTCAGAATCAGGTGGTGAAGGTAGACGAATCCTCATCTCTTGTTGAAGGTATTTTGAGATCTTCCAATGAAATGGGCGAGCAATCAGCCAATATTAATGATGCTGCTCAAGCTGGAGCAGATAGCAGTGAAAAAGGTCTTGATCTTGTAAAGAAGGTTGGCTTTAGTATGCGTGATATTGCGGCATTTTCTTCTGATACTTTTGATTCGATCCAGGTTTTGACCAAAAGGTCCAATGAAATTTCTAAAGCACTTAGCGTGATTACAGAAATTGCCTCTCAGACCAACTTACTTGCTTTAAATGCGGCAATTGAGGCTGCTCAGGCAGGAGATGCTGGGCGTGGGTTTGCGGTAGTCGCTGAGGAGATTAGAAAACTGGCTGAAGACAGCAAACGATCTGCTAAAGATATTGAGAAACTGGTAGGAGATGTGCAGAGTGATGTTAGTACAGCAGCGTCTGCCATAGATATGATGAAGAGCAGTGTGAAATCTGGTGAAGATGCTACCAATTTTGCATCTGAGGCCTTTACCGAGATTACAGAATCTTCATCCAAGACATTGGTTCTGACAGAAGAAATTAGAAAACGTGTACAGCAGCAGATAGAGTCTATTAAAAATGTAGTGACCATAACAGAGTCTGTAGTGGTTATTGCAGAGGAAACTGCTGCAGGTACAGAGCAAATTGCGAGCTCTGCAACGGAGCTTTCTGCTGGAATGGATAATTATGTAGAAAGATCACAAAGTCTATCAGACATTGTGAATGAGCTCAATGAAAGATTAAGTAAATTTAGACTAAAGTAATAGCTTTAACAGCACATGGAAATAGAGCAAAAAAGTACTCAAACTGCAAGCTGGGTCGAGAAAGCCGAGCTTGCGGCATTTAATCAGGATATTGCTGAAAAAAGGCAAATTGAGGAACGAGAAGTATTGGTGGTCTTCCCATTGGGAAAAGAAAAATACGCTATTTCTATAGAGAAGGTAAAAGAGGTAGTGAAGTTGCCTCCTATTGCTCCAATACCACAATCGGCAGACTATATTCTAGGTGTCGGCAATATTCGTGGTAATGTGATTGCTATTACTGATTTAGCCCGCAGGCTAAATTTGGATTATAATACAGATATTGATCTGGCAACTGCATTTGTCATTGTTTTGAAAGATCCTAATGTACATGCAGGAATGATCGTAGCAGAAGTGCCAGATACAATAGTGGTTAATAAATCTCAGATAAATACGTCAGCTGCTGTAATCAAGAATTTGTCGGCATCTGATCAGTTTATAAAAGGGATAGTGAAAGTGGATGGAGAGATGATCATTTTAATAGATATATTAGAAATGATAGAGAATTAATCTCAAACCAAGTAGGATAATACGTTGCCCCCTTGTTGTATTAAGTCCTACTAAACCTTATGCAACTTTATGAATGATGGTGTTTTTACCGCGGATGTGATTGATATACTCCAAATCACTGGATATGTTACACTGATTACTGTAGTATCACTTTTAATAATCTACAGAAATTTTAAAGGTTCTTTCCTGTTTATTATATGCTTGATTCTGACAGTTATATCTGCAGAGTTGGCTGTGGTAAGTTATGCCGCAGGAAAATTTGGGTTTATTTATTTTGTCTATGCATCACCATTCATCGTTCTCCAGTTCTTTTTGGGGATGAGATGGACTTTTCATAAGGTGCATCATCCTTTGTTTAGAGTAATTAAAAGAATCAAGCTCATGTCTAAGGGTGAGGTTGATGTGAACTTTGAAGAGATCAATACAAGTCATCGAACAGATGAAATTGGGAGTATTACCAATGCATTAACTTCTCATGTCAATTTCTTGAAAAGCACAACACATCTTGCTGAAGACATTAAGAATGGAAATCTGGACACAGATTTTACAATCCAAAATGAGAATGATATTTTAGGACGTACACTCGTAGAAATGCGAGCCAACCTTAAACAGATAATTACCGAAACCAATCAGGTAGTGCAATCTGCGGGTGAGCAAGGTGATTTTAGCGCAAGAGTAGAAATTGAAGACAAATCAGGTGTTTGGCTTACACTATCCCAATCACTAAATGAATTGCTTGAAAGCGTATCACGTCCGTTCTTCTCCATCAATAAAATAGTGAGTGCGATGGCCAATGGTGATCTTACACTTCGGTATGAGGAGCAAGAGGAAGGTGATATCAAAAAAATGACCGACAATCTTAATCTGGCTCTTGACAACCTGGATTCACTGTTAAATACTATAGCCAGAAATGTAAACATCATTGATGACTCGGCTTCTGAGATGCAAATCACAGGTGAGGAAATGAGTAATAATACCAATGAAATCGCATCAGCCATCGGACAAATGAGTCATGGAGCCCAGAGTCAGTTGGCAAAGGTTGATGAGTCTTCTGCTCTGGTAGAGGGTATTCTTACTGCTTCCAAAGGAATGGTGAGCAAAGCCGAAGATATTAACTCAACAGCTAAAAGAGGGGCTGACTTAAGTAAGAGTGGTATCACCATCGTGGAAGAGATGGTGAATAGCATGAGAGAGATCTCCACATTTTCTAATAAGACGAAAGATTCCATGGGGGTCTTAACGGAGAGATCTAAGGAAATTACTCGTGTATTGGGTGTGATCTCTGAAATAGCCTCTCAAACCAATTTGTTGGCATTAAATGCTGCCATTGAAGCTGCTCAGGCGGGTGACGCTGGAAGAGGGTTTGCAGTGGTGGCTGAAGAGATCAGGAAATTGGCTGAAGACTCCAAGAAATCAGCAAAAGAAATCGAAGAGTTGGTAAAAGGGGTTCAGGTAGATACCAGAGAAACTGCTGAAGTCATTACACAAATGAGCGAGATGGTCAAAGAAGGTGAAAACACTTCTGTTCAGGCATCAAGCTCTTTTAGAGAGATTTTCGATTCTTCTAACAAAACGCTTCATAGCTCTGAGGAAATTTTGCAAGCTGCAAATTCCCAAATTGAAAGCATCAATAACGTAGTAACAATCACTGAGTCTATTGTAGTCATTGCAGAAGAAACTGCCGCTGGTACGGAGCAGGTAGCTAGTTCGGCTACTGAGCTTTCTTCAGGGATGGTCAACTTTGGAGATCGAAGTACTTATTTAGCTCAAGTTGCAGAGGAATTCCGAGAAGGCATTTCTATGGTGAAGCTGTCTGGAAATACTAGCGAAAACAGCGCTCTTTATAACATGCGTGAAAAATTCGAGCAAGAGAAAGCGTTGCTGGACGCTATTTTAAGCAATTTGCCGGATCTGATTTACTTTAAAGATTTAGAAAGTCGATTTACTAGAATTAGTGATTCGCTGATCAAATTGCATAATAAGCAATCAGCTGATGCCATACTTGGTAAGTCAGATTTTGATTTGTTTGGAGAGCATGCGAAAAAAGCACTCAAAGATGAACAAGAAATTATCAAGACTGGTAAGCCATTGCTTAACCTGATTGAAAAGGAAGATAGAATAGATGGTACAGTGGCTTATGTGTCTACTACCAAACTTCCGCTAAAAGATGTCAATGGACAGATCATCGGTACGTTCGGTATCACTCGGGATATTACCGAGCTGAAAGAAGCTGAGCTTAAATCTTCTCAGAGGGCTGACCAACTTCAAAGACAAGAAGAAATTATCAAGAACAATGCGAATGTGGTAAAGCGTCAGAATGAACTTTTTGTTGACATAATCAATCAGCTGGAGGAAAAAATAGAAGTTAAAAGTCCGGAAGGAAAGCTATACCTTATTAATGATGTAGCAGCATCTAGTTACGGGACTGATGTGTCTCAAGTCATTGGTAAAGATAATTTTGACTTCTTTGATCATGAGACAGCTTCAAAATACTGGAACACTGAAAAACAGTTAATTCTGAACAATCAATCAGCCGTTAGTCTTGAAAAAGTAATTCTGAAAGGAAAACCAACCTATTGGTTTATTAGAAAGCAACCAATCTATATACCTGAATTTGATGGCTTGGGACTGTTGGGTATTCAGAGAGAGGTAGAAAGCTATCAGATTGAAGAAAAGGGACTTGCGGAAGATTTGAAAGTGAAATATCCAGAGATTTCCGTTGAACTCTGATGTCATTTACTGCTCAAAAGACTCACTCATCAACTATTTGTGCCCATTCAACGAAACTAATACAACTAGCATAAATAAGATTCGTATTCTTGCATAGTAAAAATAGCCAAAGAATCATCGTTTATGTTATTTATCAGAAAAACTCACCTAACACCAGAGATTGTATTCGACCCAAGAAAAGGTCGATTGAGCATTGCAGGAATGTCTAGCCCAGACAACAGTGTAGCATTTTACCAACCGTTGTTAAAGATATTGAATTCTATCAAGGCAACACGAGGAGGAATCAAGGCTGATTTCAAAATGACAATGTTCAATACAAGTTCAGCTAAATGCATCTTTGATATCTTAAAGAGATTGAAAGCTATGGAAGAGCAAGGTCTGAGGATTGTGATCAACTGGCATTATGAGGAAGACGATGATGATATGTTAGAGTGTGGTGAAGATTTTCAAGACCTTTTGGATGCTAACTTTAATTTTATCCCGGGGTTTAATTCATACAATAACAACGTGGCAAAGGCGTCATAGGCGTTTTACTGATTTGATTCATAAGCTATAAAAATTAGTTTTTAAATAAGAAATGTTAAAGTCGTTGAAAAATAGGTTTGCAGTGAGATTGGCTTACGATGAGTCATTGGAGCAATACCTGGTGAAGAAAGGAAATACAGTGGTCTTTGTAGGATCGCAAGAAGAGTGCGAAAAGTTTTTCAAAGTGCATGTAGCATCAAGAAAATCTACGCAGACTTTCAACTAAAATATTGTTGAATAACACAGGAATTTGAGCCCTCTTTATGAGGGCTTTTTTTATATCTGGATTTCTTGTGGAGTATCATATGTTGGTCTGATTTAGTCAAGTCACCATGTTGTCAATAGAGAAAGTGGCCTGGCTGAGAGTATTTCTGAGAATCTCAAAAGCGGTGTCTCTCAATTTAATCTTTTCTAATGTTAGAGAGCTGGATTGTCAGTGTCTAATTCTGACGGAAATCATACCCATCCATCCAGATTTTTTCATGATTGGACGAATCTATTAGGGGTTACATTGTTTTTGGTGGTATGTTTATCAAAGCATCCTTGTAATCATTAGAAGAAATTCAATAACTTCTATTTGAATTAGCAAAGCGCTGATAGAACTAGAATCTAAGACCCAAAACCTAGACCTAATTTGCCAGTTATGACTATTTCCGTAGTGAATCAGAAAGGAGGAACCGGGAAAACTACAAGTACTATTAATCTTGCGAAAGCCTTAGAGCAAAAAGGCAAGAAGATCCTACTTATTGATATGGATCCACAAGGTAGTTTGAGCTACTCTCTGGGTATAGTTGATTTTGAAAAGAGTATAGCAGATGCTCTTTATGGAGAAGTTGATTTGTTAGAAACCATAGTTGAGAGGGAAGGAATGGATGTGATCCCTTCTTCCATTTCCTTAGCAGATGTAGAGTTGTCATTGGTAGATGCAGAAAATAGGGAACATCGATTGAAATATCTTTTAGATCAGGTAAAGGACTATGATTTTATTTTCATTGATTGTCCTCCGTCATTGTCGTTATTGACAGTCAATGCGTTAACAGCGAGTAGGTATGTGCTGATACCTATGTTGATGGAGGTGCTCAGTTTGCAAGGTCTGGATTTGATTTCTGAAACTTTGCAAAAAATAAAGCAAACCTTAAATGATGACTTGAGTGTTCTCGGTATATTGCCTGTAATGGTAGACAAGAGAAGGAAGCTTTCATCGGAGGTGTATGAGCATATCAATGCGAATTACGATTTTAGAATGTTTGAAAGTCAGATACGACCAAATGTTAGAGCGTCTGAAGCTCCTTCTTTTGGGCAGAGTGTTATCAGCTATGCTCCTACTTCAAATAGTGCTAGTGATTACCTGGATTTAAGTGAAGAAATATTAAAACTGTTGTGAGATGGCGTTAGGAGGTAATTTGAAAAAGAAGAGCCTGCTGCCTAATGATGAGGGGCCGGCTAAGAATAAGGAAACTTCAACAGAAAAGGTGAAGCCTAAGTCTAGTGATAAACCTAAAGCACAAGCTGAAAGTAAAAAGCCAGCAACTAAGAAAGCTGTAGCTAAGAAAGCGCCTACAAAAAAAGCAACTCCTAAGAAAGAAGTAGCTAAAAAGTCAACCTCAAAAAAAACATCTTCTAAAAAGATTGAGGAGGTAAAGGCACCTGAACAATCAGTTGTAGAAGAAAAAGTGGTAACTAAAGAAGTTGTTCCACCTGCACCAGTTGCTGTTACTCCTGCACCTATAGAAGTAGTAGAACAGCCTGCACAAGAAGTGGTGCCTGCTCCTGTTGTAAGAGAAACTAAACATACGTTCGAGTCATACGTAGTAGAAAAGCCTGTTGTAAGAGAAGGCCTTGTTACGAAACTCGAATATGAAAGACGTCAAAAGCTCCATGAGAAATTTTCTGAAGAGATAAAATCTTTAGACGGTAAGCAAGTTCATTTAATCGTTTTTCGAATTGAAAATGAGTCTTTTGCCATAGAAATTGGAAAGGTAAATGAAGTGGTGGTAACACCAGAAATTACCCGAATGCCTCAAGCGCCAAGATACATTCCCGGTATGGCTACCATAAGAGGGCGCGGTATCGTCACTTTGGATTTGGCTTATAAATTAGCTTATGTAGATGGTTTGGAAGGCTTGAAATCAAGGTCTGAGTATACCATCGTAGTTAAAACTCAAAAATTTACTGTAGGCGTACTTGTTCCTGAAGTGCCCGTCAGTCATATCATTTCTGGGAGTAACATCCAGCCTGCTTATGATAATATTTCTGAAACCTCTCTTGATGAAACATATGTCAAGGGGCTCTTTAGAACAGAAGAAGGCATGGTGTTCTTCATTGATATTGATGAAATGATTGAAGGTGATCGTCTGAAATCTAGATTATCGGAATAATACGGTGGCAGGTCAAATAAACATACTGATTGTTGACGATTCAGCCTTCATGAGGCTCCTTTTAACAGATCTTCTATCTAAAGACAGTGAACTGAATGTGATTGGTAGCGCTGTAGATGGTAAAGAGGCTGTTAGCATGGTCAAGAGTCTGCGTCCGGATATTGTTCTGTTAGATATGAACATGGGTGAGTATGACGGCATTTACGCTGTGGAGCGTATTATGGCATCCAACCCCATTCCCATTCTTATTTTAAGCTCAGTAGGAAATTCCAATCTGGATACCATATTCGATGCGCTGGAATTAGGAGCCGTTGATTATATCAACAAACCTCAGCGAGGCGGATCTAAAGTAAGAGAAATAGGAGCACAGCTCGTGTCTACAGTAAAACGTGTAGCTAGAGCTAAGCCTAAAGCCAATAAAATAGAGCGAGATGGGCTGAATAAGCTATCTCACACATTTGATACCACTGCCAATTATCATGCAATTGTCATTGGTGCATCCACTGGTGGTCCAACTGCTGTAGAGAAAGTGATCATGTCTTTACCTGCCAACTTGAATGTGCCGGTGTTGTTGGGGCAACATATGCCACCTAATTTCATCAAATCATTTGCTGCCAGGCTTGATTTTTTAAGTCCTCTGAAGGTAGTGGTTGGTAAAAAAGGAATGATTCCCAAGGCAGGAATGGTGATCATCTCTCCGGGTGATACCAATATGGTTGTGGCTAGAGATAAAAATAACACACCGAAAATCGGGTTTTCTGATGAGGTGTATAAAGAATATAACAATCCATCCATCAATGCCCTGATGACTTCAGCGGCTTCAGCCTATGGAGATAAAACGATAGGTGTACTATTGACTGGAATGGGTAAAGATGGAGTGCGAGGTATGCAAGCCATTAAAGATGCAGGAGGACGAACAATCGCGCAAGATGAAGCCTCCAGTGTGATTTACGGAATGCCTAAACTGGCATATGAAACGGGAGCGGCGGATACCGTCCTGCACATAAAAGAAATCGGTGTTTATTTGGTAAACTGTTTATAGCATTGAAAGAATCCGAATACAAAGAACTCTTCCTGGTTGAAGCCAAAGACAACCTTGAGCAATTGGATAAATTGTTTGTGGATCTTGAGAAGGATCATAACAACCAAAATGCAATTAATGCCATATTTAGGATTACGCATACCCTAAAAGGTAATGCGATGGGCTTAGGTATTGATTCAATTGCGGATTTGTCACACGTGATGGAGGATGTGATGATTGCCATAAAGAGTAATCAGGTTCAACTAAATGACGAATTGTTCAAACTTCTTTTCCGTGCTAACGATAAGCTGGGAGCTTTGGTAAATGCCATGGATTCTGGTGAAAAGGTTAGTTTCCTTGGAATTAAGACCAGCTTGGCTATCTTTTTGAAAAATGAGTTGGCTAAGGAAGATGAAGGTGAAGACTCCAAATCAGAAGAAAGTTCGGATGAGGAAGAATCTTCTTCAGTGGTTGAAGAGGAGGTAGTGGAAGAAGAGGTGCAGGAAGAGGCGAACACTACTCAGATATCCTTTTCTGACGTTATTCAGATTCCAGTTAAGAAAATGGACGACCTGCTAAGTGAAGTAGGTCAGTTAATCATTGAAAGAGATCGCTTGATCGCCTATAGTCAGGAGCTTGGTATCAAAACCGGAGAGTTCGATAGACTACAGCGAATCAGTTCCAATTTGCAGTACAGCATCATGAATGCTCGTATGGTGCAGGTGGGATTTTTATTCAATAAGTTTCATAGGGTACTCAGAGATGCTGCATCTATAGAGGGCAAGAAGGCGAATTTGGTTCTTAAAGGAACTGACACAGAGATTGATAGAAACATTCTGAAGCTGATGAGTGATGCTATGGTGCACCTGGTTAGAAACGCGGTGAGTCATGGTATAGAGTCAGAAGAAGTCAGAAGAAAAAATAACAAACCTGTAGAAGGGCAAATTACATTGGATGCACACTATGAAAGAGATAGAGTGGTTATTCAGGTAAAAGATGATGGTGCAGGTATAGACCATGAGGTCATCAGGAGAAAGATCGTTGAAAAAGGACTTGCAACTCCTGAGATGGCCAAATCGATGGGTAAGGAAGAAGTCTTGACTTATATCTTTGAGTCCGGGTTCTCCAACGCAGCTCAGGTCAATGAACTTTCTGGTAGAGGTGTTGGAATGGACGTGGTTAAGAAAGCCGTAGAAAGTATTGCTGGCCAGGTGAAGATTGAAACCGAAGTAGGCAAAGGAACAACAATGAACTTACAGGTTCCTGCATCACTTGCATTAAAGGGCTCTTTACTGTTTGATGTAGGCGGTCAGGAGTATGCTTTGGCGCTTTCTTATACCGAAGCTGTAGTGTCAATCGAGAAAAAAGATGTAAAGAAGCTGAGTGGTGGCCTTATGAGTACTTTCCAGGGCGATGCCATATCCTTGATTTTTCTCAAGGATATTTTATCACTTAGATCTCTCAACGATATATCTACGAAAGGAATACTTCATAAGACTTTCGATGAAACGGATGATGATGCTGTATTTGATGTTATCATCGTTTCTTATGATGGCAAGACCACCGGTATGGTGGTAGACAAAGTCATCCAGCAGAAGGAGATTATCGAAAAACCACTAACTAAACCAATAGATAAGACAAAACTATTGAGTGGAACAACTATATTAGGAAATGGCAATGTGTGTCCGGTAGTAGATGTGGCTGTGATTACAGACCTTATTCACAGACATTCCCTACAAACACAAATGGAAAATTAGTATGAAGAGTACGGGGACCATATTTTTAAATGATTTCAAATCACCAGCGGAGCTTATTACGGATGAGGAAATGAATGCCCTTATGACCGCAATTCGCAATCGATATGGTCTGGACTTCACTAATTATGAAAAAACATCGCTGAAAAGAGGAGTAACTCGCCTCATGATGAAGCACAACATGGATTCTTCACTAGATCTATGGAGTAGAGTTCTCAAAGACTATGATTTCTTTATGAGCTCTATTGATGATCTTTTAGTGAATCTAACAGAGCTTTTCAGAAATCCAGATGTTTGGATCAAGTTAAGAGATGAAATCCTGGATCAATATAAAGGTCAATCCATGCGGATTTGGCATGCAGGATGCTCTACCGGTGAAGAAGTATATACCATGAGCATCGTGCTGGATGAGAGAAACCTGTTGAGTAGAGCAAGGCTTGAGGCAAGTGATTTGAGTTCCAAGGCTTTGGCAAAAGCTAAGTCAGGACAGTATTCACTCGATATTATCAAGCAATACCTCAATCCATTTTTGAAGTTTTTTCCGAATAAGAAAATCGAGGATTATTTCTTGTTTACTGAAAAGTATGCAGAGATTAAGCCTCGATACAAGCAAAATATCAATTTTAGCAGGCACAACCTGGTTCATGATTCCGTGAATGGAAAATATGATATCGTTTTTTGCAGGAACGTTATGATCTATTTTGATGATCAGCTTAAATTGAAGGTGCTTACCTTGTTGCACCAGTGTTTGAAGCCAAATGGTTATTTAATCATTGGGTATTATGACATTATGCCAGATTCAGGGAAGAGTTTGTTTCAGGTAGAAGATATTAAAACGAGAATATACAGAAAAAAGGAGCCTAGTGCTTCATTAGCGAAATAAAGATTATGAGCCGAAATATTTTAGTTGTAGATGACTCTGGGTATTCCAGGGCAACCATCAAAGCCATACTTACAGAGTCTGGATACAATGTGATAGGAGAGGCAAAGAATGGAGCTGAAGCTCTCGATCTTATTGTAGAGCTTAAGCCAGACTTGATCACCCTGGATAATATATTGCCCGATATGTCTGGTATTGAGATATTGAGAGTTCTCAAGGAGCAAAATATTAAAGTAAAGGTGATTATGATTAGTGCCGTTGGTCAGCAATCTGCCATTGAAGAGGGCCTTGGTTTGGGAGCAAATGCTTATATTATAAAACCATTTACCAGGGAAAAGGTGCTGGAAGAAGTCCAGGCGTCTCTAGGTGTGTAGAATATGATAAGTTGGGTATAGGGGTATTATGCAGGTTGACCCATGTTTTTACTCCATCCAACAGATTATACATTGCTTTGATCGACTAAATATTGATATAAATAACATTTTTAAGAGATTGCATTGTAGTAACCAGAATAACCTATGCTTGATAAGTTAAATGAAAACGAGTTGGAAGTAGCGTCAAAGTTGGTCTTTGATGGTATGTCCATGGCGAAGAAATCCATGGAGATGATTCTTCAGAGTCCTATCACCATGGAGAAGATTGATTGGAGTAACGATGACGTTCCATTGCCAAAATATAAAGATTCAGGTGATCAAAGTGTACACGTTATACGTACTAACCTGATAGGTGAACTAAAAGGTACCAGTCACTTGATCTTTAGTGAGGATGAAGTGTCCAAAGTTCTCAATGCTTGTCTTCCTGGGAATATTGTTAATTCCGATACCCCAGAAAGTAAGATGATGAAAATGGGCTTCCTTACGGAAATGGATAATATGATGGCTGCTGCTGTAATTACAGAGTTTTCGAATTTCCTTGGATTGGAGATATATGGGCACGTGCCTTCACTAGAAGTAGTAAAAGGTTCTGATCTAAACTCTTTTATTGATAAAGAAGTTGGAGAGTTTGATGCAGTTGTGCATTTCAAGGCCAATTTTCATGGAAAGGAATTAGATATTTCTCCGGACTTCATATGGATTTTCCAGGAAGAGTTCGTTGATAAAATTAAAGATTTGGTTTAGAGGTTAACTTAAGAATAATTAAAGAAGAAAATGAGTAAGAAAGTTCTAATAGTTGATGATTCGATCTACATGAGATCTCTTATCAGAAGTGCTTTGGAAGAAGCTGGTTTAGAAGTAGTAGGAGAGGCTAAAGATGGTGAAACAGCCATTGACCTTGCTCTAGATACTCAGCCAGACCTTATTACTTTGGATAACATTCTTCCAGACATGATGGGATTTGAAATTCTTAAAGTGTTAAGAGATCAAGGATTAGAATCAAAAGTTATCATGATTAGTGCTGTAGGTCAGCAAACTGTTGTGAATAAAGGAAAAGAACTCGGAGCATCTGAGTACATTGTGAAACCGTTTACCTCAGAAGCATTAATTGAGGTGGTAAACAGAGTAATGTAATTACCTTAAAAGCACTAACTAACTCCAATAAAGTATGAAAATACTTTACGATCTGCCGATTCGTATAAAGTTTGCAGTAGTATTAATACCACTGATCCTAATCATATTGTGTTTTGATTATTTTCAAATCCAGCACAACTATCTTGATTATGGTGACTCCAATCGTCTGAACAAAACCATTAATCTGGGAATTGAGATTAACCACGTGGTGCATGAGCTTCAGAAGGAGCGTAGTATTGCTATTGGTTACGTTACCAGTAATGGGCACGAATTTGATGAGCAGATTACAAGACAGAGAGACGTTACAGATAGTACACTTAATAGATTTTATGTAGAGCTTCAAAACCCAGACCTTGAAGATGTGCTGGTGAAGCATACCAATGACATTGAGTTACTTAAAACTAGCTTTGATGAGATAGACGAAATCAGGAGGAGAGTAGATAAGCTTTCGTTAGATCCATATCAGATTCTTAAGTATTTTTCGGATATCAATAATGTAGCTCTGAATACAGTTGATCAATTGATTAATGAAACCAGAGACAAGGATGTAGCGCAGCAAGTACATGCTTTGATTTACTTTTTGAAAGCAAAGGAAAGAGCGAGTATTGAACGCGCTATTGGAACTCAGGCATTTACGCTGAAGGCGATGGATGACGAATTGTATTCGTCATTTACATCATTGGTAGCGGAACAAAATTCCTATATAGACGCATTTATTGTTATTGCGGATGATGATTCACGTGATACCTACGAACGCTTAGTTGCAGGTCATGATGTAGATGAGGTTGATCGCCTTAGAAATGTGCTACATACCAGAACCAATTTTGAAGTGGATTCGAATTATTGGTATGAAATGACTACCAATAAAATCAATGCGCTGAAAAAGGTTGAGGATAGTATCTCCAGTAGGTTACTTGTGACCACTGCAGGCTTGGCGAGCAATGCCTTCAGAAAGTTCTGGACATTCATCGTCGTGGATGTTATTATAGGAGTTTTAGCCCTGTGGTTGATGTCGATCATTGTGACTAACCTGTTAAGTAACGTGAAGTTATTGGAAGAATATGCGGTTCGTTTCTCAAAAGGAGACTTTACAAGGCGCGTAGTAATTCCTACCAAAGATGAGATTGGACACTATGCACATACGTTCAACGTAATGGCGGGTGAAATTGTCAAATCTCACAATATTCTCAGGAAGGAGCGGGATAAGGCCAAGTTCCTTTACAACAACATCTATCGCGTGGCGATGATGGTCTTCCAAAATATTCATCAGGGAATTTTCCTATTGGATAAAAACCAAAAGATGAGTAAGCTCTACTCCAAATCAATGGAGAAGATTTTTGGCGTTAATAAGATTGCTGGAGAAAACTTCTCCAATTTTATGCGTCCATTGATCATTCCAAGAGATTTGGAAGCTTTGGAGATGTTTATGAGACACTTGTTCAATGAAGACATGGATGAAGACGTGGTTAACCAGTTGAATCCAATTGAGCAAGTAAAAATTTATAGTGAAAAAGAAGGTCTTGTTACCACCAAATACATTCGAGTGAACTTTACTCGTATTTGGAGAAAAGACAAGATTGCCAATATTATGGTGACGGTTTCTGATGAAACAGAAGCAGTATTGTTACAAAAACACCTGGAAGAAGCAGAGAAGAAGAAGAAGCAGGAGACAGAACAAGTTCTTAGTATTCTTAAAATCGATCCTTCTCTTATTCGTGGATTCCTTCACAATGCTAAACGCACACTTCGTAGTATTTCTGAGAGATATGAAACTGATCGTGATGGTAACTTCAAAGAGCTATTACAATTCACTTTTGAGACTATTCATAATCTAAAAGGGAATGCTGTGGTGATTGGATTGGATATCATGAGTCAGAAGTTTCATGAGGTGGAAGAATCTATCGCTGAGTTGAAAGACAAAGAGGTGAAAGGAAAAGACTTCCTGACTATTCTTTATGAGATTGATGATGCGGATAAGATGATTGACGACATGAGCTCAATGCTTAGAAAAGTCGCTGACATTTATCGCAAATACCCATCAGGAGGTCATGTGGTTTCTAATATCATGCTAATCGATTCTTTGGAGCGAGCAGTGAAAGTACTTTCTGAAAAAATGGAGAAACAAGTTGATTTCTTCTTTAAGAATGAGGGTAATTTGGTGCTGCCAAATGAGAAAATTGACACTTTCCGAGATATCATGGTTCAATTGATAAGAAACTCGATGAGACATGGTATTGAGGATAAGGCTATCCGTTCAGAAGAAGGTAAGATGTCAAGAGGAAGTATTACGATTGATCTAAATCAGCCGGAAGATACTTTGTTGGAGGTTACTTACAAAGATGACGGTAAAGGTCTTGATATAGAAAACATTAAAAAGCATGCTATTGAAGTAGGTGTCGTAAGCGACTTTGAAGCTGAAAAATTGGATGAGCAAGGAATCATTGATCTTATCTACAAAGAAGGCTTCTCAACTGCGGAGGAAATAGACGAACATGCAGGTAGAGGACAAGGCATGAATCTCGTGAAGAATCTCATTGAGGGAATGTCAGGAACGTTCGAGACCAGTTTTGAAACTGGTAAGTATTTTCAGTTGATTATTAAGCTACCTGTGAGTGGTAGCATGAAAGAAGAACCAGAACTAGATGAGACTGCTAATAGTTGATGACTCGTCCATAATGAGGCGAATTATTGAAAAGAATCTCAAAGATTACGATATTGAGATTATTGGTACGGCTCCGGATGGTCATAAGGCTCTCGAAATCGTAAAAGAAAAGAAGCCAGATGTGATCACTTTGGACATTACCATGCCTGGAATGGATGGCTTAGCATGTCTTGATGAGATTATGGTAGTGCATCCCGCTGCAAAGGTGATGATAATAACTGCATTATCTGATAAGCTTACAGGTCTAAGAGCACTGGATAAAGGTGCTAGGGGATTCTTGTATAAACCAGTTAATGCGGATGATTTAGCAAACGCATTTGACCGATTATTGAAGCGAAATGAAAACAAGTAAAGCGGAATTTGATGCGACCTGTAGTTTATTCATCAATTCAGTAAATAATTACTTTAGACACCTTACTGAAATTGATTCTGAACTAAATGTGCCGTATATTAAGCAGTCTGAAGGCTTGGTGCTGAAGGATTACACTGGTATGATCGGTATATCAGGTAATAGAAAAGGCTTTGTTTACATTTCTGCGGATCGTCACATGTATGAAGATTTAATTAAGATCTTCATAGGAATAGATGATCCTTCAGATGAAGATATCCTGGATATGGCTGGAGAAATCTCCAACGTAGTTGCAGGAAATGTGAGAGCAAACCTGGGAGCAAATTTTATGATTTCTGTTCCAGTAGTATTTCAGGGCATGCCTTCTCAATTAAAGATACCTAGTGACGTATCCATTTATGTTATTCCAATCGTTTGGAATAATCATGAAGCATACGTAGTTATTGGATTACAATAGTATATGAAACCACAGGAACCTACATATTTCAACCTGGGCATAGGCGAAGACGAGACTCAACGAAATTATTTTTCGTTGTTTCCTGAAGAGCTAATGGCCAGTGTTATAGAATCATTCGTGATCAATAAACCAATGATCGGCAAAGCGGGTGGTGATGGTTTCTGGGTACACCAGGATGGAGAGCACTTATATATTGTTCTTTTTGATTGCATGGGGCATGGACACTTGGCGAGTATGATGACTCGTGTTTACACACAATCATTACAAAAAATCGTTCAGGAAGAAGATATTAAAGATCCAGGTACTATTCTTAGATACCTCCATCATAAGATTGGGACTAAGTTTAAAAAGCGTGAGAACCTTCAGGTTGGAACAGGTGCAGATGTAGGTGTACTAAAGATCAACCTTGAAATACGTAAAATTGAGTACGCTGGAGCAAAAACAGACTTGTTTCATGTGCAAGGTGGTAAGTTGGAAGTTATTAAAGCAGATCGCATGCAAATAGGCGAGATGTGGGAATACCCTCACCACTACAATACACGTAATGTGCCATTGACAGATGGTGTAAAGTCCAACTTCTATTTATCTAGTGACGGATTCAAAGACTTGATGGGTGGTACTGATGGCAAGAAGCTGGGCAAGAAACAAATGAACGACATCATAGAAGGTCAGTACGGCAAAAGCATGATGGAGCAAAAAGAAGACATTCTTAAGTTTATGCAAGAATGGAGTGGCTCACATATGTTAGTTGACGATGTGCTGATTGTAGGATGTGCTCTTTAAGGGGCTAATTCTTATTCCGTTGTATTCAGACGGAGAATATCCAAAAAGTTTTGATCCAGTATCCATATGAAATATGGAGATACATTGACAGCAACACCTTTCAGTACAGAGGATACGTGGAATGCCGTTTTGTAGATTTTATTTTCTTTTTCGAAGTACTCGTTTATTTGATTACACGGTATAATCTGGATTTGAGGAACTTTTAACTCCAGTTGTACACCTAAGTACTCAGAAATCTCTTTCATTGAGAGTGCCGCGATTACATTCTCTATCTCCGACATAAAGCCGTGCTTCATCAACTTATTTTCTGTACGCTTGTCTGACTTGAACTCTTCTGGTAAACAGACAGAATTAATAAGATCTACTTCGTGATCGAGAATGATGAAGTAGAAAGCACCTCTAATGTCACCACTAAATACCAGCTTCACGAGGTGTGCTTTAAATCTTCCAAGCAGATCCAGGTCAGGAAAAGTATCAACGTCACCAGTGTTGAAGTCAACATGAGATGCATCTACGCGAATCTTTAGCATCTTAGCCATAGAGTCTACAGCTTTAACCAAAGCATTATTCACCAGCTCTGAAACTAGTTCATATTGTTCTTCTGTAAGTCTGTTGTTAAATGTCGTTGACAATTGATCTCGCTTGCTTTTTAAATCAGGCAAAGATACTACACTCTTAATGTTCTTTGCGCTTAATTAAAAACGAAATAAAAAAGGTCTTTGTTCAACACAAAGACCTTTTCGATTAAATGCTTATTCTATCGATTTACAGATCAGAAAAATCGAATGTATCCAGGAATTTAGTCGTGAACTGACCAGACTTAAATGTTGGATCATCCATTAATTTGATATGGAATGGAATTGTTGTTTTAATTCCTTCGATGACCATTTCCTGAAGAGCACGTTTCATACGAACGATAGCTTCTTCTCTAGACTGACCGCTTACGATAAGTTTAGCGATCATAGAATCATAGAATGGAGGAATAACATAACCAGCGTAAACGTGGCTATCTACTCTCACTCCATGACCACCAGGGAAATGAAGGTTAGTTATTTTACCAGGGCTTGGTCTGAAACCATTAGCCGGATCTTCTGCATTGATTCTACACTCAATAGAGTGCAGTTGTGGATAGTAGTTTCTTCCAGATACCTCTACACCTGCAGCAACTTTGATTTGTTCTTTGATCAAGTCAAAATCAGTTACTTCTTCGGTGATAGGGTGCTCTACCTGGATACGTGTGTTCATCTCCATGAAGAAGAAGTCACCGTGCTTGTCTACAAGGAATTCTACTGTTCCAGCACCTTCATAATTGATAGCCTCAGCTCCTTTAATAGCTGCTTGACCCATTTTCTCACGAAGTTCCTGAGAAACAATTGGTGAAGGAGTTTCCTCCACTAATTTCTGGTGTCTTCTCTGGATAGAACAATCTCTTTCAGAAAGGTGACATGCACGTCCACGGCTATCGCCTACTACCTGGATTTCAATGTGACGAGGCTCCTCAACAAATTTCTCTAGGTATAGACCATCGTTACCGAATGAAGCTGCTGATTCCTGACGAGCATCATCCCAAGCTTTCTTGAAACCACTTTCATCATTTACAAGGCGCATACCTTTACCACCACCACCGGCAGTAGCTTTAAGCATGATTGGATAGCCAGCTTCTTTAGCTATCTTCATTCCTTGCTCTACAGATTCTAAAAGTCCATCAGAACCAGGGATGGTTGGTACGCCAGCCGCTTGCATAGTTGCTTTAGCTGTTGCCTTGTCTCCCATAGAGTTAATCATGTCTGCACTTGCTCCAATGAACTTGATGCCATACTCCTCACACACTTTTGAGAACTCAGCGTTCTCAGCCAGGAAACCATATCCTGGGTGAATAGCATCTGCATTGGTGATTTCTGCTGCAGAAATGATCTGAGGGATCTTTAAATAAGAATCTTTACTTGCTGGAGGTCCTATACAAACTGCTTCATCGGCAAATCTCACGTGAAGACTATCCGCATCTGCTGTAGAGTAAACCGCTACAGTTTTGATGCCCATTTCTTTACACGTACGAATTACTCGTAAAGCAATCTCACCTCTGTTTGCTATGAGTATTTTTTTGAACACGATGTATGGTTATTTAAGATGGATCAACTAAAAATAGAGGTTGGTCGTACTCAACAGGCTGAGCATTTTCTACCAATACTTTTACGATTTTTCCTGAAACTTCAGATTCGATTTCGTTGAAAAGTTTCATTGCCTCAATAATACATACCGCATCTCCTTTGCTGATAGAATCACCTACGCTAGCGAATGGAGCTGACTCAGGATTGGATGATCTATAGAACGTACCAATCATTGGAGATTTAATAGTGATCAAATTAGCATCGTTTGATGCTGCTGGAGCTGGAGCCGCCGGAGCTTCTGCTGCTGGAACCGGAGCTGCCGCAGCTGGGGTAGGAGCTGGAGCCGGAGCCGCTGCTACAGGTGCCGGAGCACTAACAGTTACCTGCTGAGATGCTCTTTTTACACTGATTTTAAACTCTTCAGTTTCAATGTTAACTTCATCAAGTCCAGAACCTGAAATGAAATCTATTAAATCACGAATTTCTTTTGCTTTCATGCTTTAGCTTTTTTGTTGTCTATTATAAGGCAGTGAGCGGCCTTACATATTCAAAATAAAGGTAATTATTTTTATTTTACTCGCTCTACGTAAGATTTGGTCTCAGTATTTACCTTGATGATCTCGTCCTGATCGATAAACAAAGGAACCTGAATGGTAGCGCCAGTTTCTAATTCAGCCGGTTTAGTAGCGTTTGTAGCAGTATCTCCTTTAAGCCCAGGCTCAGTGTACACCACTTGCATTACTACATGCTGAGGAAGTTCAACTCCTAAGATTTTTTCTTCTTCTGCGTGAACAATTACTTCTACATCCTGTCCATCTTTTAAGAATTCAGGTGCATTGATTAAGTGCTCTTGTACAGGGAATTGTTCGAATGTGTTGCTATCCATAAAGTGATAGCCCAAATCGTCTTTATAGAGGAATTGGTAAGCTCTTCTTTCTACTCTTGCAGTGTTCACTTTGTGACCAGCTGAGAAAGTATTGTCGATTACTCTACCTGTAGTAAGACTTTTGAGTTTGGTTCTTACGAAAGCAGGACCTTTTCCTGGTTTCACATGTTGAAACTCCACAATTGTGAAAAGGTCATGGTTGAACTCAATCACAAGACCGTTTCTAAAATCTGCAGTTGTTGCCATGATTTATAAAGAGGTTTATTTAGGATCGTATGCCCACTTCAGCCAGGTTGCTCCCCAGGTGAAGCCACCACCAAATGCTGCAAGAATGATATTGTCTCCTTTTTTAAGTTGTGACTCATAGTCCCAAAGACATAAAGGAAGTGTTCCTGCGGTAGTGTTGCCATATCGTTGGATGTTTAACATGACTTTGTCATCTCCTACATCCATGCGACGAGCCGTCGCGTCGATAATTCTTTTGTTCGCTTGATGTGGTACTAACCAGGCGATATCATCTCCAGTGAGATTGTTTCTGTCCATTACTTCGGCAGCTACATCTGCCATATTCGTAACAGCAAACTTGAATACTGTAGAACCTTCCTGATAAGCATAGTGCTCACGAGCGGCTACAGTTTCTGGAGTAGCAGGCTTGCGGCTACCACCAGCTTTCATATGAAGGTATGGAGCTCCAGATCCATCAGACTTGAGGATAGAGTCCATGATACCTACTTCTTCTTCGGTAGGCTCCAATAAAACAGCACCACCTCCATCACCAAAGATGATACAGGTGGTTCTGTCCGTATAATCGATAATTGAGGACATCTTGTCCGCACCGATTACAATTACTTTCTTCGCTGCACCAGACTCAATAAATGAAGCTCCGGTAGCAAGACCATATAGGAATCCTGAGCAAGCCGCACTCAAATCGTAACCGAATGAGTTTTTTGCACCTACCATATCCGCAACAATGTTAGCTGTTGCAGGGAATGGCATGTCTGGCGTCACAGTAGCGCAGATGATCATGTCAATTTCTAGTGGATCAGTACCTGTCTTTTCTAGAAGACCTTTTACTGCCTCGGCACCTATTACTGAAGTGCCCTGGTTTTCTCCTTTTAGAATTCTTCTCTCTACGATTCCGGTTCTTGATTGAATCCATTCGTCGTTTGTGTCGACCATGGTTTCAAGTTCCTGATTGGTTAATACATAATCGGGAACGTAACCTTGAACTCCTGTGATTGCCGCTCGGATTTTTGCCATAATGTTTGTTTTGTTCGGCTAACTTAAGCCAAAACTTCTTTTTCCATCACAACTTTACCTTTATAGTAAAGTTTTCCTTCGTGCCAGAAGGCTCTGTGTGGAAGGTGAGCTTCACCTGTTGTTTGGCAAATCACGTAATTTTTAGGGTTTGCCTTTACGTGAGTTCTTCTCTTGTCCCTTCTAGTCCTCGAAATTTTTCTCTTAGGATGCGCCATTTTATTCTAATCTATTATTTTCCTTTCAACTTTTTTAATGCTTCCCATCTCGGATCTGGCTCCTGACTATTGTCTTCTTCCTCGTCTTCTTGAGAAGTATAAATCATCTCCGGCTCGTCATCTTCTTCAAATTCGTCCTCATAACGAGGGTGTAATTTTTTCAAAGGTACTGCCAGAGTAATGAATTCATAAACAAACTCTGCAACGTTGATGCTTGATGTGTCTTGCTTGATCACAATGACATCTTCGCTTAGAGAGTAGTTATCTTCACCAAATTTGATGATGACTTTTTCATCAACCTTTACCGGGTAATCGAAATTGTCTAAACTTCTGTCGCAAATGAGCTCTACAGAGGCGTCAATTTGAAAGTTCAGAGTCATCATCGTTTCCGATTTTTCTAGTATTAAATGGCATTTGCCTCGGCCATGCTCTATAATACTGTACTCAAACTGAGAGAACAGTCGATCTCCTATTTCAAACTCAAACTCGTGTTGTTTGTGGTTTAAACTGAAGATATCTATCTGAAATTCCCTCAATCCTTTCATGCGTTAATTTCTTCTACCCGCTTAAAGAACCGCAAATTTAGGAATAAACCAGATATAAAAAAACATATTTAACTGCTTGATTTACTGAAATTCTTCTCGATGACTAATTATATCGGCTGCACAGTAGATTGCACTCCGCATAGAAGTCTCATCTGCTTCGTTTTTTCCAGCAATACTAAATGCCGTTCCGTGATCCGGAGAAGTTCTGATAAATGACAGCCCTGCGGTGAAGTTTACGCCATTAGAGAAAGCAATGTTTTTGAACGGGATAAGTCCCTGATCGTGATACATGGCTAGAATGCCGTCATAACTTCGGTATTGGTTGCTTCCAAAGAACCCGTCTGATGGGAAAGGTCCAAAAACCAAATTGCCTTTATTTCTGAATTCATTCAATACAGGATTGATGACCTTTTCCTCTTCATCACCCAATAAACCATTTTCTCCGGCGTGCGGGTTAAGTCCCATCACCGCCACTCTTGGTTTTTTGATGCCGAAATCTTTTTTCAGAGACTTGATCATCAACTGAAGTTTTTCAGTCAATAACTTATCTGTTACTTTATTAGAAACTTCCTTTAATGGAATATGTCCAGTTACTACTCCCACTCGAAGTTCTTCTGCCACTAAAAACATTAAACTGTCTTTGGCTCCATCTTCCTGAGTAAGATACTCTGTGTGTCCAGGAAATTTAAAATCCTCTGATTGTACCAGTTCTTTACTCAAAGGTGCGGTAACCATCGCCTGAATTTTTCCAGCTTTTAGGTCTTCCATGCACTTACGCAATGAAAGAAGTGCATAATCGCCTCCTTCTTTGGTGCCTTTTCCTGGAGTTACCTCTACATTCTGCTCGTTAAGATTAACCACGTTTACTTTGCGGTCTTGAATCTTATCAACTGATTTGATTTGGTTGTAGTTGAAGTTTTGGAGATTCAGATGTTTTCTATAAAAAGAAATGACGCGACCATCAGCATAAATTACTGGTGTGAGGTGTCTGAGAACGCGGTTATCATTCAGCGCCTTGATGACCACTTCAGGTCCAATACCATTAATATCTCCAATAGAGATGCCAATTACAGGTTTGTGTTCTTTCTTTTGAGAAGAATCCTCCATATTTATCTACTTTACAGCGCCGAAATTTAATTCATTTTAACGTAACCGGATAGTTTGAAACAGGTTTCCCCGAAAAAGCATTTAGGTCAGCACTTTCTCAAAGATGAGAACATTGCCAGAAAGATTGTGGAAGGTTTGCAACAAAAAGATGTAGCCACCATGCTCGAGATAGGGCCAGGTACAGGTGTATTGACCAAATATTTACTTGAACGAGAAGGTTTTGTGGCCTTTGATGTAGATGGTGAGTCTGTAGACTATCTTAAAGAAGTATATCCGGATCACGCGGAGCAATTTCGATTACAGGATTTTCTGAAGTATGATCTGGACTCATTGGCAAAGCCAATTTCTGTTATTGGGAATTTTCCATATAACATATCTAGCCAATTGTTTTTTAGAATTTGGGATCATAGAAATGATGTGACGGAAGTCGTTTGCATGATTCAAAAAGAAGTGGCAGATCGAATTGCGGCTAAAGAAGGAAACAAAACTTATGGCATATTAAGTGTATTGCTTCAGGCATTCTATAAGATAGAGTATTTGTTTACAGTCCCTCCACAAGTTTTCAATCCTCCGCCTAAAGTGCAGTCTGCCGTGATTCGTCTTACGCGCAATGATGTGCAAACATTAGGATGCGATGAGCAGTTGTTTAAGCGAGTGGTAAAAGCAGGATTTGGAAAACGTAGAAAGACATTGCGCAACGCACTAAAAGATCTAAATTTGGAATTTGCTACAGAATCAGATGTATTCAATCAGCGTGCTGAACAGCTAACAGTGGCAGATTTTGTCGAATTGACCAATCATATTTCTTCATGAGTGAGGCGGTAATGGAGTTTGAATTAAGTAAGGAATATCTCGAGCGGTTTCAACAAGCGCTTGATGAACAGGATGATGCGTTTATCACATCTTCCCTGGAAGGAATCAATCCTGCTGATATCACTGCATTACTGTATGAGTTTGACTCGGAAGAGTGCCGATATGTATTCACTGTACTACCCAAAGACATTGATGCGGCCATTCTTAATGACCTGGAGGATGATGTTCGTGCAGATTTTATATCTGAATTTTCTCCTGAAGAATTAGCTGAGTTTTTAGAGTTTCTTGATTCTGATGACTGTGCGGATATTCTGTATCAGATGTCTATCAAGAAGCGTGAAGAAGTTATCAAGTTCATTGATAATGAAGAAAAGGCGGCCCACATCATGGATCTTCTTCGGTATGATGAAGATGTGGCAGGTGGACTCATGGCAAAAGAATTGATCAAGGCCAATATCAATTGGTCGATTATTCAGTGTATAGAAGAGATAAGAAAGCAGGCTGAAAATGTGCAGAAGATGTACTCTGTATATGTGGTGGATGACCTGGGAAAGCTTGTTGGAAAAGTATCCTTGAAGCGTCTAATCCTTGCTGGTGATAAGGCAAAAATTGCGGATATCTATGACGATACAGTCGTATCGGTAGAAACCTATATGGACGAAGAGGAAGTAGCCCAAATCATGCAGAAGTATGACCTGGAGGCTGTGCCTGTTGTCAACGCCAGAGGAAAACTAGTTGGGCGTATTACCATTGATGATATCGTAGATGTGATCACTGAGATGGCAGAAGAAGAACGTCAAATGATGGCGGGTATCTCTGCAGATGTGGAAGAAGCAGATACAGTGTGGGCTTTATCTAAAGCACGTTTGCCTTGGCTAGTTATTGGTATGGTAGGAGGTCTTCTTGGTGCTCAGTTTATGGGCTTGTTTGAAGGGGATATAGCCATCGTGCCAGCGCTAGCGCTGTTTATTCCATTAATTACTGCAACAGGAGGAAATGTTGGGATACAATCCTCTTCCTTGGTCGTGCAGAGTTTAGCCAATCCAAATGTATTTGCAGGATCACTGTTTCAACGATTGCTCAAAGTACTCTTTGTAGCGGTAGTAAACGGTGTAATCCTTGCTTTGATGGTCTTTGGAGTCATCATGCTTATTAATCAGAATCAATCTTTAGCAGCAACTGTTTCCATAGCACTTTTTAGCGTTGTGTTGCTTGCTTCTTTTATGGGAACCATCACGCCTTTAGTGCTGGATAAATTTGGGATAAATCCAGCTTTAGCGTCAGGTCCGTTTATTACAACAGCGAACGATTTATTAGGCTTAGCCGTTTATTTCTCTGTTGCTCACATGCTCTATAATTTATGAACACAACCAGCCAGAAAGTATTAATAGTGGACTTAATGCATGATAGCATTTCTAAAATGTTAATCGATGCAGGGTTCGCACCAGATTACCGACCAGACATTTCTCCGCAAGAGGTGCATGACATCATTCCAGAATATGATGGGATCATTGTGCGAAGTAAACTCGAAGTGGATAAGGAATTACTTGATAAAGCTTCTAAACTAAAATTTGTCGCTCGTGCAGGCGCAGGAATCGATAAAGTAGATTATCCATATCTAACCGCCAAAGGAATAAAACTGGTCAATGCGCCTGAAGGTAACCGTGATGCGGTAGGAGAGCATGTGATTGGCATGTTGCTTTCTCTTTTTCACAATCTGAATAGAGGAAATAGGGAGGTGAAGCACGGTAAGTGGGATCGTGAAGGTAATCGCGGTATGGAACTGAAAGGTAAAACGGTAGGGATATTTGGCTATGGTTTTATGGGGAGGTCTGTTGCTAGAAAACTGCAGGGTTTTGAATGCCGCGTGATCACTTATGACAAGTACAAATCGGATGTTGATCTGGATTGGGTGGAAAAGGTGGATTTGGAAACTTTTTTCAATGAAACGGAAATCTTAAGTATCCATGTTCCGTTAACATCAGAGACTAAATTCCTTTTTGATTTAGACTACCTGAATCAATTCAAAAAGTTAAAGTTAATAGTCAACTCCAGTAGAGGTGAGGTGCTAAAGTTAAGTGCGGTAAATACGCTGTTGGAAAGCGGAACATTGCTCGGAGCAGCGCTGGATGTATTGGAAAATGAAAAAATAAATAAGCTAAGTTCTGAAGAGCAAGCTGAGTTCGATAAGTTGGCTAATAATCTACAGGTAATCCTTTCTCCTCACGTAGCAGGATGGACTTTTGAGTCCTATGAACGGATCAATGAAGTGCTGGTTTCGAAGCTGGTAAAAGAGGGTTTAGCACAAGTCAGGTAATTGTAAATCAATCACAAAACGTTTATATTTGCCTCCTAACAGATACGAATTAAGAGAATACTATATAGAAGAAGGCGGTCCTATAGGGCCGTTCTTTTTTGTTTTACACAGTAAAAGAAAATTATATGTCAGCAGTTAATTATTATACCAAGGAAGGTTTACAGAAGCTGAAGGATGAGTTGGCTCACCTGAAGACAAAAGGCAGATCGGACATGGCTAAGCAAATAGCTGAAGCAAGAGATAAAGGTGATTTAAGTGAGAACGCTGAATATGACGCTGCTAAAGATGCTCAGGGTTTGTTGGAGCTGAAAATCTCCAAACTTGAGGCGGTAGTTGGTAATGCCAGAGTGATAGATGAGTCTAGCTTAGATACTTCTAAAGTAGGTATTTTGTCTACTGTGACCATTAAGAATAAAAAGAATGGTATGCAGGTAAAATACATGCTGGTTGCTGAAGAGGAAGCTGATCTTAAGCTAAACAAGATCTCTATAAAGTCGCCTATTGGAAGTGGCTTGCTTGGGTTGAAAGAAGGTGATACGGCGAAGATCAAAGTGCCTGCAGGCGAAATGGAATTTGAAATTGTAAACATCGCTTACTAATGGCTTCTATCTTTTCCAGAATCATAGCAAGAGAAATTCCAGCACATATTGTGGCTGAGAATGAGCAATACCTGGCTTTTTTGGATATCAATCCATTGGCTCAGGGACACACTTTAGTCATTCCTAAAAAGGAAGTGGACTATATCTATGATTTGGATGATGAGACATTGGCTGGCTTACATGTGTTTGCGAAGAAAGTGGCTAAAGGAATTGAGTCTGTGATAGAGTGTGAGCGAATAGGTGTAACAGTGATTGGGCTGGAAGTGCCTCATGCGCACGTTCATTTGATTCCGATCAATGGAGTGAATGATATGAGCTTTGCTCAACCAAAGCTCTCTATGACTTCAGAGGAAATGGTATCCATTGCAGATAAAATCAGAAATGCCATTGGCTAAAATGATTAAAAGAAATGAAATAGAAGTGAGTTTCGTGAGGAGCTCACTTTTTTTATGTCTATGAAAATTGAACAAATAGCTCCGCACCAAACATGGTCTATTAGGCATCAGGTGATGTGGCCAGACAGAGAACTGAACTATGTGAAGCTCCCCGAAGATAACGATGGGGTTCATTTTGGACTGTATGAGGCTGATCAACTGGTATCTGTAGTGTCTGCTTTTGAGAATGGAACAGAGGCTCAGTTTAGAAAGTTTGCCACATTAGAGTCTCATCAGGGCAAAGGTTATGGAAGTAAGTTGCTGAACTATCTATTTGAGTGGCTAACAGAGCAAGGAGCAACTAGAATCTGGTGCAATGCTCGAATCGAGAAGTGTGGTTTCTACGAGCGATTTGGGATGGTGAAAACAGATCACACTTTCCAAAAGGGTGGGAAGGACTATGTGGTGATGGAGAGGGTGATATAAGGATGTGGAAAGCACAGCCTTTTCCCAGCGGCAGTTTAGTGGTCGAGTTGCGATGAGGCTGGATATAAGCATGTTCGCACATGCGCCATCACACAATGTTACTCTTTTATGGTTTGTAGATTATTTCCGCGGGGATTGGGCTACTCAATGGATTTCTAACATATGTATCAGTCAACTGACCATTTTTATAGTGATTAACAATGTTTCTAGTACTATCAATTAAGTATTCAACTTCTCGTTTATCAAATTGGTAGTATTCCTCATCAATGTTGTCGTAAGTCTTTTTAAGGATCACCCCCGTATAGTCTAAATGATAAGTTATCGATCCATAATCATATGCACCAATTCCAACCTTAAAGGTTACTAGAATAGATTGACTGTTGGAGTCAATTTTACTGGTCAGATAATCGAACTTTTCAAATTGAGCGTACTCGAGTAAAAAACCTTTGTTAAACTGTTCTTTGCCGTTGATAGTAAATAAGCATTTGAATTTTGACACGTCTTCACTAATCATAGTTTGAAGACTATCTGACCCAGAAATTAAACTGAATTTATGCTTTGTTTTGTTACTTTTTATTGGACTTAAACCTCTATGTGGAATTCTCAGAACATTCTCAAAATTTCCGATTTTTTCTCCAATAATGGTTAGTTCTTCATAGCCCTGTACGAAACCTTGATAGATAGTATTGTCAAGCTTCCATGATTTGAATTCTTTAGTATCAAGATTTATATTAACTGCATGGAGAGGTCCCCCCATATCCAATGCCGCACCTTCATTACTCACCATCAGTGCGCTATTGGAAGGTAACCATTTCAGAAAGTGTGTAAGCATTCCGATTTCAGGTAAATTCTGAAATTCCGAATGGTCTCTGGTATTTATGATTCTTATCCCGAACCATTCCCAATAGCCCATATTCAACACAACATAATCACCAGTTGGTGAAAGAGCAAAGTTATACGGAGCCTCAGCACCTTCACTTTCAGCCAGAGTATGTGAATACAAGGTATCCGTTCCATATAATCCATCGAATCGAATAAGTTTTGAGTAATTATTATGCTGGTAAAGGATATAGTATCCATCTATATTATGGGCAAAGTCTATGATTTTACATCCCTGCTCACCCTTGAAAATCAATTCGGTTTCATTTTTTTGAATATCATAAGTGTAAAGATTACTATCTACGACGAAGAGAAATTGATCTCTTTCCAGCTTATATCTTAATTCTTCAGAGTTCTTAGTAGTACGTATTGACGGTAAATGTTCAACAATAGATCTTAATTTAACCTTGTCAATTGATTGTACAGACTGAGTTTTATAAGTCGGAACAGTGTCAAAAACCAAAATGGTATCGGATTGAATGTTCGGATTCATATCGTTATGAGTCTCCTGCTTATTACAGGATAGAAAGACAATGCAAATGGTTAAGAGTTGAATGTATTTAGTAATCATTAATTTCTTGAGGGTATATATGAAATGTCCTTTGCTCTTTTGATGGAGGTTTGGATCTTTCATACCTCCAAAATAACGGAATTTCACATTTTAAACTCCTAAAAGTGATAGGTATTTGAATTGGAATGCATTTATAGCCTGTCAACTGGTCAGGTCCTGAAATAGGTTGACACAAACAGTGTCAAAAATGGATAAACAAGAAAAGTCAAATGACTTGGTAAAATACAAATCAGGCTCAGGTTATCGAGCGTCTTTCAAACATCATGTGGTTTT
>NZ_JAMZMJ010000017.1 GCF_024714495.1 Marinoscillum pacificum
CCTTCACTAAAAGTTGAATCTCTATGGAAACAAAGACAAATTGTAAGTCTATTACAGGACAATCGAAAATTGTAAATTAATAATAGGACTGTATGTTAAACCTGTAAACTTATTTTAGGACGATACACCCTCAGCCTTCGGCAGCCCCACTGGCCGTGCGCCCACTTGAAAATGGGAGCGATCAATTTCTATTCAATCACGTCATTCCTGCGGATGCAGGAATCTCATAAAGAAGAAATATCTTTACCAACCCCCTCATTAATCTCCCCCTACAAAATGGGGAGATTTAATTATCAAGGCAAGAGCAATTGAACTTACTCATTGAGAACTTCTATTCCCAACTGGATAATCACCATTAAATCTCGTCATCCAAACAAACCCAGAACGTCACTGCGAATGGAATGAAGCAGCCTCACACTAAACCTTCACCAAAGGAACGAAGAAACTATTGCACCATTTTACATCTAAACCACCCTTCCTCTTCTGTTAAATGCCAAATACTCAGCAAATACTTTGCGCCTTATGGAATATTTTTAGATTAATTTATATTTTTACTAACTGTTTAAACCTTCCTAACCTGCTAATGACGATTAACTGCAACGCTGTAGCTGACAGGTCTGTAAAGAGTTCGCCATACTTATCCCTCAAGACCTTAGTTCTGCTCCTAACATTATGTCTTGGCTTTGTAGCCACCGCACAGGACGACACCTACGAAGGTGGTAATCTGGACGAAGTGACCGTCACCGAAGATGAAGCCCGAAGCCTGATCAAGCAGCTCATCGATGTAGATCGGTTTCTACACTCTTTTGGCGTTCAGAAAATAGCAAAGGATGAGGCACTCGTGGCCTATGCCGAAGGCTTCGTAGAGCGCAACAGCATTGAAGTTCTGACTATTGGCTACATCGATAGTGAGGAGTTCTGGCCAAGGATCTTCAAAAACATTCGTCTGAAGAAAATAGACAAGGCCAACACCGACCTGCTGCTGACTGGACATATCATGTTCATCCCGATAATGGGAACGGATGGCAGCATCTCTGGCTATACCGTAGAGCTGAAACTGGAAGGAAAAACCACGCAGGTCTATGAATTGTTGGAAGTCTCCCAAACAGATATAGAACTGATTGCTCAGGAAACAACTACCGAACGTCTTGGTGATAAGCCATATACAACACCAGCTGACGCCCAGCGCGAGGTGGCAGACGCCATGATCGCTGCATTACAAAAGGTGGAAGGGAAAGGAGACACCACCGATCAGAATATTCAATTAGTTAGTTTTCAGGCGGACCCTAATCAGAAATTTGGCTTTGACGCACCACAGCACACCCAACTTAATAACGATTACCCAACCGTTACAGTAGGAGGTTCATCCAGCAGGACATCCTGGAAATCTCTGAAAAGCAATTCCACGGACCAGGTAATAGCCATAAGCGCTGGAGATCAGGATCTTACGTTTGAACTGGATGGTGCTCCAGTTATAGCAACTGCGGGAGACAATAACACATACAATCTCTCGCTTATGGGAAATAGCGATGGAGTAACTGGTGAGTTATTGGCAAAAGTGGGTACCGCTACAGCTGGTAAACTCAATACCATCACCTACGACCTTTCGGAAATTAAGGTAAAAATTGTCCCAGTTAATAATGCCATTAGCCCTTCAGAACTCTCCCTACTTCAGGATACTCTGAACAAAATCTATGCTCCAGCCATCGCAAGCTGGCATGTGGAGGTACTGGAAAACCAAAACCTGGGTACTGACTGGGATGATGAAGGTAATGGCCTTGAAGATGGTGAGACGGGCATGCTCTCCAACTATACAAAAGAAATGAATGACCTGATCAAGGCGTTCAAAGACAAAAACGACCGGGACAAAGATGCATACTATGTGTTTTTAGTTGACCATGCCGAGAATTCTGGAAAACAAGGTTATATGCCTCGAAAAAAGCAATGGGGGTTTGTTTTCACCAGAGGACAAAATATTGAGAGTTTAACGACCACTATTGCCCACGAGCTCGGTCATGGAGTTTATCGCTTAGAGCACACTTTTACTGAGAAAGGTATACCAAGGGATCAGACCCAAAACCTAATGGACTATGCTGGTGGACGAGCTCTTTACAAATACCAGTGGGACTATGTCCACAACCCAGTGAGTGTCATTACACTATTTGATGACGAAGAGGAAGCTGCCTATAGTCCCTATGAGTTATTGGTAACCGGACTGATTACCTTTAAAGGAAAGTTTTCCAATTTCGCATCAACAACTGGTCCATACTCATTTATTGCTACTACAGGAAAATTAATCACTCTTCCGGCTGAGGTTGAAGATGTTTCCTTCTACCCTTCAAATGGAGCACTGATCGCTTTTACCATTAATTCATCAGGAGAAAGAGTACGATACATAAGCTCCCGATATAAATTAAGTCAAAACTTTGCCGGATATAGATCAAGTCAAGATGAAGCTGAATCGCAAGCAAAAGAGAATATTTATGAAGATGTTTTATCTAAAAATATATCATCATCGGCGACAGTATTTCTTGGTAGACCTGATGAAACAGAGGAATGTAAACTTCAACTTTTTAAAGGTAGTTTAACTCATACACCACCAACATCAGAATATTATGGAGGATTGGATGAGGCTAAAAATACAGATGTAGCTTTAAGTCTTTCAAAAGAAAAACTTGGCAATCTTGTTGACTCTCCAGAATCGTGTATCTGTGATAAAGGAAAAGAGTTTTATGACCTTTTCAGTGCTGTAATTACAAATGACACGGAGTATAATCAATTAACTTCTCTAGCACAGCAAATGTGCAACTTGCCTGATAATTTTCTCACTGCTTTTGGTGCCGAAAATGATGCTTCATTTCAAGAGAAGCTTAATCGCTGGTTAATGTGGGATAGTGATAAAGCTCAGCTTAAGGAGGCTAGAGCAAGTTTTTGGGAACGTGAAGACGCCTGGAGTATTTACTACAACCAACTAAGTATTTTCATCAATAAATATAACTCCTATAAAAACCTGTTTGATAATGAATATATCTCCAATAGAACTCTTAAGGCAATTGTAAATGCACGAACAGATCAGTTTTTGGATCTTTATTCAATTGATGAACGCATTGATATCATTAAAAAACTGCTGCCTGAAAAGGCAATTAGTACCACGCCAACTCCATATGGATCAGGTCAGTCAGTAGATTGGAGCGAGATTTATGTAAGCAACGATGAAGAACACGCAATTATTAAAGTTCTACAAAGTATAGATTCAAAAGATGAAGCCATTAAAATGCTTGCAGCCATTTCCTCAGATGGTTTTCTTTCCGAATTGAACTATCACTTAGATGATGTAGGACTTGGAGGCAATAATTATACTGCTCTAGCAAATGAGTTTAGAAGATTAACCCTACTCAAAAATGATATCCCTCATCAGATAAATCAGCAAACTTTGGCACATTGGGAACAAGTACCAGATTATGCTCATCTGGTTTATAATGATAAAAGACTGTTCTCTTTTGGAGTTCCTGCTGAAGTTGGAGGTGTATTCTATAAAAAGGTAGAGTACAACTCTCAAGGTGAGATGGAAATGGAGATTGAAGTTTGTACAGAAATAGAAAACTTTGACATCTCCTATTACAATGCAACAACGGGCACAGCCAGCTCATACACAGAACAACGATGTGTAAAAAAAGAACTTGCCACCTTTAAACCTAACTACTTTGATCTTGTAAGTATAGATGTAATCAACTTGGATTATGTCCCAGCAGATATTACAACGAGCGTTGGCTCCTCGTTTATTACCTATGCAGGATTTATTGATTATTTACTCGAGAAAAAAGGAACAAAACAGGTCATTACTATTGCTGATTACACTGTTACTGCTGTGACTCTTGCCCTTGGAATAGGAGAAGTAACCTTATTAATAAGAGGAGGAGCTACAACAGCCAGAATAGCGTTGGCAAGTTATGATCTGGGAGTGGAAGTCGCAGATTTAGTTATTAAAAGCAATGCATTCGCAGAATTTATATGCGGAACTGACTCATCGGGAAATCCTATAATTTGCAATAAACTCATTACTTGGAGAGAGGCTAACACCTTAGCGCAAATTACTGCCATTGGCGCTAGTGGATTTGATATTGCTTCAAACTGGAATTTGTTAAAAGCTGGTAGATCGGTTGATGACTTTCTTGGAAGGTTAAGAAGTAAGTTTAATGATGCAGAATGGACCAAATTTTCAAGCACTTTCGGTGACAATGCCGAAGCACTTGCCCGGTTTGATGCTAAAGAAGAATTGGTAAATAGCTGGAAAACTCTTCATGCCAACAATGCTAGTTCCTTTGTCATCAAAGACCTTGATCGACTAGTTGTGTTCAATAAGTTATCAGATGAAAACAAAGCTTTAGCCAAACTTTTTACTGATGATGATGCAAGCTCAACTTTATCAAAATTCTTAGATGATGTTGATGGAGAGATAATTCCAATATTAAATAAGAAACCCAAATTAATTGATGGTTTTACAAGTCATAAGACTGGAAAAGCACTTTCAGAGAATGAGTTAAGGTCTAAATATGACTTAATCGCTGAAGAATTACGGGATCTAGATATTCCAGATGTTCAAAAGGAAAAGCTAATTTATTGGTTAGACAGAAGTTCAGATTTATCCTCATTCGGAAGATATTCACAAAAAGGAATAGATTTTAGTAATAATGTATTTACGTCTATAGCTACTCGAACAGGACAACTTTTTGATGATCTGGCTAATAAATTAAAAATAGATCCTAGTGTTTTGCGTGAATATGAAATTTACAAAGAAGTTCCATTATTAACAGAGGGTGGATTTATGAAAGCAGATTTAGTTTTGGTGAAAAGAGGAGACTTTGGTCTTGAAGAGGTTATAGTTATTGAAAATAAATTAAGCTCAGGAACTGATTATACAATTCGACAAAAAGAAGGCTGGAAAAAGCTTGCTAGAGGAGAGCCTTTAGTAGTTAAGTCACCAATTGTTGGAACGAATGCTGCAGGTAAACCAGTAACTTTGGCTAGTGACTATTCATTTACCGCAAAAAAAGTCAAACCATACAAAATAAACGATCATGGTGATACAGAAATAGATAATGTTAATATCTCAGAAATTCCAGTCAACAACTGGAAAAACTATTCATATAAACCTAATTAATCATGTCCAAATTGAGTATTAAAGAAATTCAGCTTAACTTTTGTGACATTCTGAATAAGTATTTTCATAGTAAGGGTTTTAAGCTATTTAATGAAAGTAAAACTTCCATTTTTGTCCATAAAAATGAAAATATCGCAATACATTTCTTTTTTAACTTCTTTTCAAATTATACAATTGGAGTAAGTCCGTTATTCATCTCTTTTTACGAAGTAGAAGATTATCTTTTAGAAATTGGGATACCAGATCAAGGATTAACTAAATACAAAAAAAAGGAAAAACTCAATTTACCTACCATAGAATTTAATCATATCCCAGTTGACTTATCTAACAAGACAATTCTTACAACAATTGACTTATATGAAATTGCTAATAAGTTCATTTCATTCTATACAAATGAAGGATTAACGTTTATTTCTCAATATTCTACCTTGCTTGATATATATAATGACTTACCAGATATCCCGAAATGGAAAAATTTAATAAGTGGTATGGGTGACGCTTATATACGCGGTTTAATAATTTCAAAACTATGTAATGATCCTTTATTTGAAAAAAAGCTTGAGACAATAGATCAAATGATTCAAAATGCTGATAACTGGACCCCATACTGGAACAAATACAAAACAACTCTGAAAAAAATTGAGCCTAAATACAATACTTAGAACATTATATTCACACGGTTATGGACGTCCATGAACCCAAAGTAAGAAGCTACAACATGAGCCAGATCAAGGGAAGAACACCAAACCCGAGATACTGGTCAGAAAGTTACTTCATGCCAATGGCTTCCGGTTTCGCCTCCATGTCAAAGACCTACCTGGAAAACCTGATATAGTTCTTCCGAAATACAAAGAAGCCTAAATAATTCAGTAGTCCCGTCAGCAAATCCAAGCTTAGTGTACCTTAAACATTGAATCAACCGTTTTGACAGTAGGAAAAAGAAGTCCGACTTAGACTAAGGATATTGACTCCTTCTAAGTGATTACAAAATAACATGAACCAAACTACCATAATCAATAGAATCAACGAAAAACTAGATGGTCATTTTGAATTTAATGACCATATTCTGTACCATAAATTGGATATTGGATTTCAAGGAATGGTAATTCAGTTTTCCAGTTTATTAACCATTGATATCGGCTCTGTTGGTATTCATTTTTCTGAAATCGAAAACCTAGTCTCACCTTTATTACTTAAATATCAATTACCCTATGATAAGATAAGTTTCACAGTCGTTAATGCAGATGTGGGTAAAGATTTAAAATCTTATTCCATCAAGACAGAGGAAGAAATAATTTTTGCAATTGATCAAGCCGTGAAACATTATGAATCTTTTGGCAAAGATTTTTTTAATCAACACGTAAACGTCCAGAATTTGTTAAGCCTTTTGAATGAATCTGAAGCAATTCCAAAGGGAGGGTACTTTACAGGAACCGAAGGTTTGTTTAGAAGATTAGCAGTCAGTAAACTTTCTAATGATGAAAGGTTTGAAGAAAGAAAGTTGAAATACTTGAATACTTTACTGAATCTATGCCAAAAATCATCCTCATTTGAAGTTTACCTAGAAGCTTTTAAGGACTTTAGTAAAACCATTTGAAGAAAAAATGGACAATATGAACGTGCTTCATGATATAACCATGTGCTAACAAATTCTGTTATTTTTTTCATAACTGAGATATAGAAACACTAAGATTTAGCCCAGAATAGTTATGAGAATAGATAGTCGAATTATTGAATTACTTGAAAAAATTGATTTCGCTGAAAATTATAAGAAGCTTGTAAATACTTTTAGTGGTGGTGAGTTTGAGGATTACTCTGTGATAAATGTAGAGACCATTTTTAAAGATCTGGGTTATGATGTTTTTTACAACAAAAAAGAGGATTTTTTCAAGGTTATGTTCTATAGAAATGATCTTGAAATACAAGTGAATTTTTCATTAAAGTATGGTGCAGTTGAAACAATTCTAGGCATTATTCGAAAAGGAGAAAGAATTAAAGTAGGAGGCCCATTCGGATTTTTATATCGAAGTATTACTTCCGAGAGATTAGCCAAGCCATTGTTTTCCAATTATGACCAACTGAAAGAAATTATTTCTACAACCTTACTCATTGTTAAGGAAATACAAGTAGAAATTTCGAGCTGGGAATAGACAGAAACCAAGTGCACCTCAAGATTGATTGAGAAATTCAAATCGGATTTCACTTCTTCCCCTCTCACAAGAACCTACAACATGAACCAGATCAAGAGAAAAAAACTAAAACTACGCTTTGAGAAAACTTAACGAAGATTCAATAGAATTTTTGAAATCAATAAATCTTGCGAGTCGTTACAATCAGCTCCTTGAAAAATATCCTGTTACAAATCCAATGAGTTCTGTTGATATCTCAGAAGTTCAGAACATCATTTCAAACCTTGGCTATTATTCAATCAAATACTTCAAAAAAGAAGACTTTTTTTTTCATAGAGGAAACAAAATCTTCAACATTCAAAATAAGCACTAAGGGTGGATTAGTTGAATTTATTTTAACATGTAAAGCAGATAATATCTCCTTCGCTGGAAACTATGGATTTATCATTTATCATGCGGGATTAGAAACCAGATTCAAGAAACCTTCCTTCAGCTCATATTCGGAACTGACTGAAATTCTTAGAGAAGGATTCGATATTTATTCTAACATTAAAACTCGTCTGGATATCTGATCCCACTACCTTTAACCCATGGACGTCCATGAACCCGAAGTAAGAAGCTACAACATGAGCCAGATCAAGGGAAAGAATACCAAACCCGAGATACTGGTGAGAAAGTTTCTTCATGCCAATGGCTTCCGGTTTCGTCTCCATGTCAAAGACCTACCCGGAAAACCTGATATCATTCTTCCTAAATACAAAGCGACCTTCTAGAATCATTCTACTTTTAACAAGTATGAACCTAATCCGGCGGCATCATATCTGTTGGTGAATACCTATCATGACCGAAGCGTCACTGAACACCAACAAAGGCCAAAGTGGTGTTTTAGATGAGGCTAGAACTGACAGGTGTTGATAAGATTTGATCAAACCTACCAGATCTTCAAATTATACCTACTCCGACCTCAAACTTTTCATGGAATAATCCCTATTTATTAAACCTGACAGGTCTTGAAGACGTGGACGCCTAGACCTGTCAGGTTTATCATCGATTCACCAATCAATAAACAATGAGGTGTCTTTAATTCGTGGAAAATGGTCACTCTCTTTCTGCGTCAAGGGAGATTACTTGTCTCAAATGAGGGGGTGAGGCACTGCCTCACTCCGATCTCAGACTCTTCACGGGATTGACTTTCGTGGCCTTCCAGCTGTGGTAGCTGATCACCAGCAGGGCAATCACCACCGAGATGGCTGTGCTGATCACAAACATGTCCCCCCCTATGCTCACTCGATAGGCAAAGTCTTCCAACCATTGCTGCATCAGCCAAATGGTAAGCGGAATGGATAAGATTACCCCAAGAGCTAACTGCCAGCTGAAAGTCCTGGCCAACAAGCCAAAGATTTGCGCTGAAGAAGCACCTATCACCTTGCGTATGCCAATCTCTTTCTCACGGCTGTTAACCACCAAGACAGTCAGTCCAAGCAATCCAATAGACGCAATGAGGATGGAGATCAAAGTAGCTACGCCAATGAGTTTGTTCAGGCGTGCTTCGTTTTCATACTGTCGGGCAATGTTCTCATCGATGAACTCATATTCCAAGTTGCGGTTTGGGAAGGTTCTGCTCCACTCCTCCTCCAGGATGTCCTGCACAGCTAGCAAGCTCGATCCGGAGTATTTGAACAGTAGTTTCGGGAAAGGTGAATCCTGAAAATCGGTATCGGAAATGCCTGCGAAGATTGGACTCATGTTTTGGGTAATTACCAGCGGTTCTATCTCTTCATGCAGTGATGAATAATGAAAATCTTCCACCACACCTACTATTCGGTGTTCGCCAAAGTCACTGCCTGGTAGTTTTTCTTCCAAAGGGTTCGTCAGACCAAAATACTTCACGGCAGTTTCATTGAGAATGATAGACTGTCGCTCATCTGCTGTATTTCCTTTTTCAAAATTCCGACCTTCTACTAGCTTCAGATCAAACGCATCGATAAAGTTGGCATCCACTCCCACCATTCGGAACCACAAAAAGCTTCCTTTCACATCTTCAAATGCCAGGTGCATCCATCCATTGGTACCAAACGCATGGCTACTGGCGGTGAAGTTGCTCAGTTCTGGATGTTGTTGCAGGTTTTGCTGGAGCAGTTGGGCATTGTCACGTGCCGAAGCATAGCGCTCCGTAAATCGACCACTCTGGATATTGGCAAACAAAGGAACAGCCACCACGGCTTCATAATCATACCCCAAGTTTTTGCTTTGCAGGAACCCGATCTGCTTTTGCATTATCAGTGTGCTGCTAATCAGCAATACGGTCACTAAAAACTGGAACGTCACCATCACTTTGCGCACCCAGTGCTTACCTCCAGTGGTGTTGGAGCTTTGCATAATGCTCATGATTCGAGTGTTGGTGAGCACAAATGCCGGGTACATTCCTGCCAGTGAGCCAATGAGTAAACCCAATCCCAGGAACAGTCCCAAATGCCACCATTCAAAAGAGTAAATAAGATTGACACCAGTCAATTGATTGAAAGTAGGGATGCCAATAATGGCCAATCCTGTACCCAGCAACATGGAAATCAAGGCCACAACAATGCTCTCGGTCAGATATTGGGAAACCAACAATTGCTTACCTGCTCCAAGGATCTTGCGCATGCCTACTTCTTTGGCTCGTTTGATGGACTTACCAATGGAAAGCGTGGTGTAGTTCACACAAGCAATCAGCAACACCAAAAAGCCAATGATCCCCAAGACATACACATAGGTAGGATTGCTCACCGCTTCGATTCCTGCCGGCACCTCTGGATTGAGGTGAATATCCGTCAACTCCTGGAATCCGACCGTGTATTCATCGCGATTGAAATTCTCACCCAAATACGTCATCAATACGTCCTGGGATTTGGCATTCACCGATTCGATCCTGGAGTTTTCATTGACTAAAACATAGGTTTCCTGACTCACGGAGGTCCACCCTTTCAGTGCTTGCTCACCAAACAAGGTTTGATTCAGTTCATTGGATATCGCCAAATCAAACTGAATACTGGAGTTATCCGAAATATCCTTCATCACCGCAGAAACCGTGAACTCTACTACCTCCTTTTCAAGATTTATAGTGAGTGTTTGGCCAACAGGATCTTCCTTTCCAAAATACTTTTCAGCATACCCTTCAGAGAGGATAAGGTCGTACCTTCCGGTAAATGGATTCGAAGCATTACCCTTTTCCATTTCAAAATCAAATACCTGGAAGAATTCCGGACTGATCAGGGCCACCTCCTCGTTGATCCAGTTGTCACCAGAAGCCTGAACGGCATAGGTTCTTTTGAACCACTGCACCACATTTTCAAACTCAGAAAATTCCTTTTTGAATAGCGGCTCGAATCGCATAGGTGTAACAGAGTTGAAGAAGATTCTTCCATCGCCATAGTCTTCATAGAGATACGCTCTGTAGATGCGGTCTTTTTTGGAGTGCATCTGATCAAAACTGAGTTCCTGGGCCACGTAAAGTCCCATTTGCACAAAGCAAAGAATCCCGATGGTCAAGCCAAGGATGTTGAGGGTGGTGTTGAATTTGTCACGCCACAACACACGAGCGGCTACTTTGAGGTTTTGTCCTGTTAACATGAGTGAGTGAGTTTTGAGTTTTTGATTCTTATTAATGGCTGACCAGCGAAACGATCGCAGCACCAACCAGATAAATAATCGATTAGCAGCTTTTGCACCTTTGGTTTCTACCTTTCGGTCAAAGAGCTCGAGCAGGTCACCCTCCAGGTCTTCCAGCAACTCTGGCTTACAGTACCAGTGCAGGAAGCGAGTAGCCCATTTGGGTGGATTAATATGGTTGGTTTGGTCTTTCATAATTATTAACCACAGAGAGAAGGAGAGATTTAATACCCACAGAGAACTCGGAGATAAAATTTACAATTCTAGAGCCTCAGTGTGACATTCAACATTCTGTGTTTTCTCGGTGTGCTCCGCGGTTCATTATATCCCGAAAAAGGTCAGCTTTGGCAGTTTCTGATACAGCTCCATTCGTACCGACATGGTTTCATCCAACACTGCTCTGCCAGCTGGAGTCAAATCAAAGAATCGTTTTCTGCGACCACCACGTTCGTTGGTCGCGCCACGCATTTCTGATTTAACCAGTCCTTTCTTTTCCAGTCTGCGAAGTACGGAGTGAATAGCTGTTACATCCATGTTTCGTCCGGTTTTCTCAACCAGTTCGTCTAGAATGGCTACTGCATAAGCCTCTTGCAATAGTGCTCCCACGGTTAACAATACCAGTTCTTCTAGTTCTCCTATGGTTTCTCCTTTCATATTATTTTTTTTATCAACCGCAGAGAACCTGAGATGTCCAGAGCTCATCGGTTGTGGTTTTTTTTTGCTTTATGTGACTCATGTCCTACCTCGGCAGGCAAGCTGCACAGGAGTGACGTGCAGAAGTTTGGTTACTGAGTCCATCCATGCAAACTCGCGGCACGGGAAGACGAATTTCATTTGCTTCTATAGCTTCGTCGAGAGATGTCATGTCTCAAGAATAAAATCAAACGATCTTTCTTGGACAAACGTACAACAAATATATTTTGTTGCTTTGTACAACTAATAATTTTAAAGCTTTACTTGAACGGTCACAGCATTGGAGTTGGAAGACTTTACTTCTAAGACCTGGAAAATGACGAGCTGAGTTATAAAGTAGAAATCAAAGACGGCCTGAAACATGGCACCTATTATGAATACTATGAGTCAGGTGAACTGAAAGTAAAAGGCAAGTACAAAAATGATCTGAAAGAAGGCACCTAGAAGTACTATGATGAAGCTCGCGACCTGGTCAGGAAAGAGCGCTATAAATATGGGGAAGTTAATTAGAACTGACTCCTGCCCTTTACAGGCAAGCTAAGCATGACTTGATGGGACTCCTGCATGCGCAGGAGTGGCGCTATCCTTGTGTCTGGACAGTTATCCGTATCAAAAAGTAGGCAATATGAAAATGATCAGGTTCAGTATGACTAGTAATTTTCCTTTAACATGAAGCTATAAGCCGTAAAAAAACCTGTCAGGCACTTTGACAGGTTAGGTTCTTTACAGTTTGGTTTTGTAGATCAATTCTTACGCATGATAAATGCTAGTTTGTAATAGCGAGCTCCTTGGTGGCAGTTGGGATTACCAACATAATAATTTGGATTATCTTCTTCACGATCCTCTTCAGGCGTATCAATTTGAACAATTGAATTTCCTGTACCAATCTCTGCTTGTGCAGCAGCCGGCCAATCAGTTGCTGGCACGTCTGAAAAGAAAAAAGGGTATTCTCTATCAACCGCGCTGTTATAATATGTTCCACTTCCTGTATACATTTTGGAATAAATGGAACAGTCAGTAGAGCCAGATCGATAGTCTGTACTCAAATTGTCTAACATAACTCGTACATCGCCAGCACCAGGTGTTGGGCTTGCCATAATGAATCGATCTGTTAGGTTTGGAGTATTGTTCGAACCGTTACAAAGAGCCCAACCTGAAGGGACTGTAGTACCAGACCACATGATGATTCCTCCTTTTGGAATAGTTCCATTACCTATAAACTCACCACTGGTAGACACATTACCTGTAGCAGAAATAGTACTGGAAGTCGAAAGTGTAGTCGTACTGATATTACTGGTTACAATTGCATTAGCACCACGAAGAGTAGCGCCTGCGATTACATCTCCAGCAGTTGCAGTAATATCTCCAGTAGATGCGGTAATCGCCCCGCTTGAAGAAACCGAGCTCACATCAGCAACACTTCCAGTATTGACTAAGCGCGCCCAGGATCCATCCCAACGATAATATGCTTTGTTTGTGGTATTGTAGTATAGCAATCCTAAATGAGGGTTTTCGGTTGTATTCACAGTAAAATTGGAAGAAAAACGAGGAAAAAGCACACCTCGATTATCTGTTGAATGAATGTTAAGAATTGCATTCACTGGTACCGAGTTGATACCAATTCCCACACCTTCATTATTCTGCGCGTAAGATGCCGTGCTGATCAGTACCAACCCAGCAAATAGTTGTCTAGCTAGTTTCATTATGCCATTTTAGAATTTAAATCAATCACTAAAATAGCGGTATATACTATGATTCAAAACAGTTTTATGCTAGAAATACTTATTTAATTGCAATAAAGTGACCGTTCTGTTGAAAATAGCTCCCCATCTGATAGAACATAAAAACCTGCCGGAAGAATCCGGCAGGTCGCCTAACCAAACTAAACTAAATAACCAGCTAATACCGAAAAGCAACCGCCAAGTGCTCCTCAGAAGTATCTTAAAGATTGATGGAAGTGTTGGTACTACTACTCACAGAAACCTGACCATACTCACTGCCTCCAGAGTAGGTACCACCGGAGTAAAAGCCTTCGAAACTTTCACCATCTATCGATCCACCTTTGTATAAGGTATAACTACCATTTTCAACTGCATCAGACGAGAACACTAAGGACTGAAGGCTCTTTGGAGCTGTAAAAGTGAACAGCGCCGTTCCGCTACTGTCCTCCAACCTTAGTGTGGTCTCGGCTGATAAACTACTACTGAATGAAATTTTTAAAGAATTCTGTGACGAGCTACTACTTGGCATCTGTGCCATTCCTGAACTACCTACTGCTAATAGGGTACCGCCTGATATTTTAAAGGTATCATCATAATCCAGCGCACCATTGCCGTTGCCAGTTGGGCCATATACAATCACTGTTCCGCCAGTCATTTCTATCGACCCATTAGCATCCAAGCCATCTCCCTGAGCATATACAGCAATCTGTCCGTCATTAATAATCATGTAATAATCCCCTGAATTAGATCCATAGCTACCATTACCACCTGGACCACCGTGGCCTGAGCTATCATTGCCGCCTGCTACATTGAGTCCATCATCACTTGCATGTGCTACGATTTTGCCTCCATCTATTTGAATCACTGCTGACTCCAGTCCTTCATAAGATTCGCTCACCAAGATATCTCCAGCCAGGATATGCAACGAGGAGTCCGCATGAATACCATCGTCCCCAGTTGCTAATTCGAAAGTGCCGTCTTCAATGATGATATGACCGTTTGCATGCATGGCATCATCAGAACTGTTGATCACAAATGTTCCATTAGAAATCACGAATTTCTGTCCTGCCTTCATTCCTTTAGTAGAGCTATCACCTATACTTGAAGAACTTCCTCCTCCTGCAGTAATGTTGAAAGTACCATCCACCACTAGTAAATCCGTCTCTGCAGCGAATCCATCTCCATCTGTAGTAATGGTATAGTTTCCTGATTCAATCAATATATATCCGCGCTCTGCATCCTCGTCTTCATCTGATTTAAAAGCATCTCCACCACTCACAATATTCATGGTGGAATTTCTTAAAACCAGATAATCTTTACCGCGGATTCCATCATCTACTGCATTGACCTCTATCTCAGGGCCATCGATAATCAACCCGTCTTTGCTGGCAATGGCATCATTGTAATTTCCATTAACTATCAGTTTGCCACTTCCGTATATGGAAAGATTAGCTTTGCTAAAGAACGCTGCATTGGGTTCGTCTTCACCTTCTTCAAAAATGTAATCAGAACTATCAGTAAAGCTATTTTCTGAGCCCTCAGCAATTATTATGATTACCTTTTCTGCTCCCCAGACATTTACTGGTGCGGTTGTCGATGAACTGACGGAAACCCCGTCGAGGATAAGCCTAACCAGCTCTTCATCTTCGGTATCGACCATAATGCTTCCGTCTGATAAGTTTCCCGTGATACGGTAAGTGCCAGCAGTGCTAATGGTTATAAAACTACCATCAATAATCACATTTTCTGAATTCGCTGAAGCAGATGATCCGGTCAATGTGATTAAAACCTCTTCTGACTCATCCCATTCCTCATCTCCTTCCTCTTCGTGGAATTCATCATTTTCTTCCAGCACATCCCCAACATTCTCGTCAAGTATGTCTTCACTACTATCGATCAATGAGGTATCAGTTTCCTCATCATCCTGAGTGATCTCACTCAGATTATCATTCTGTAAACACGAGCTCAATCCAATAATCAAGACTACTGTCAATGAAAAGCCCAACTTTCTAAATAATTCTATTTTCTTCATCATTACATGCGTTTGAATGGTTGCTACATCAGCGATGCTTTTGATGATGTAAGACTAGCTCAGGTAGCTCAATGGCGAAAAATTATTCAACCAAGCACTACATATTTTCAATGAACTATAAGGTTTCTGACTAGACTAGAACTACCGCTTTTTTGGTCAAAACAATAGCAGTTGACACCAAACATACACCCCACTGATCAATGTCATTCCTTTACCATGAGCTGAGATATTCCTTTGGACCCAGCTTTATCTCTTGACCAAAAACCCTCTCAATCATGTCCGATTTACTCCTCGAAAACTCAACCTATTCACGCGAAGATGTACAGGAAGCAGCCCTGATGTACTTTGGTGGCGACGAACTCGCTGCCACCACCTGGATCAACAAGTACTGTATGATCAATGATGAAAACCAATATGCAGAACTGACTCCAGATGACATGCATGAGCGCATGGCTGGAGAGTTTTACCGAATAGAAAAGAAGTATCAGGAAAGACCAGTCGAGAAAGAAGCTCTTAGCGACTATGGTCAGCGGAGAAAACCATTAAAAGAATCGGTCATCTTCGAACTATTCAAAGATTTCAAATACCTGATTCCACAAGGTAGTGTCATGGCGCTGTTGGGTAACCCGTTCCTGACAGGATCACTAAGCAATTGTGTAGTTATTGATGCCCCAATCGATAGTTACGGTGGCATTTTCTATACCGATCAGCAAATTGCTCAGCTGTGCAAACGAAGATGTGGGGTTGGATTTGATCTATCAACCATCAGACCGAAAGGGCTAGCAGTACACAATGCAGCAGGTACTTCTTCGGGCATCGTTTCATTTATGGAGCGATTCTCCAACACCACTCGAGAGGTTAGTCAAAATGGACGCCGAGGTGCACTAATGCTAACTATAGATATTGCGCATCCGGATATTGAGGATTTCGTGACGGTGAAGCAAGACCTCAGTAAAGTGACTGGAGCCAATATTTCCGTAAGGGTATCGGATGAATTTATGAAAGCTGTTCACAGTGGAGAGGAGTTTCAGCTTCAATGGCCGATAAAGAGTGAGAACCCCATCATTACCAAGTCCATTGATGCAAAAGAACTATGGAATACAATCATTGCATCAGCACACAACACGGCTGAACCGGGCATTATTTATTGGGATAAACAACATCATTATAGTACTTCCTCTGTATATCCAGATTTTGAGAATGCTTCCACTAACCCTTGTTCGGAAATCGCCATGCAACCAAACGACTCCTGTCGACTGATGGCACTCAATCTATTCAGTTTCATCAATCAACCGTTCACTTCAGAGGCACATTTCAACCACGAATTGTTTTATGAGGTAGTCTATGAAGGGCAGCGCCTAATGGATGACTTGGTAGATCTGGAATTAGAGCACGTAACCGCTATCATCGAAAAAATAGCCAATGACCCAGAGCCTGGTCACATCAAACATGTAGAGGCAGACACCTGGAATCACCTGTACAGCAACGGGAAGAAAGGTCGTCGAACTGGGCTAGGGTTCACCGCATTGGCTGATGCATTAGCAGGATTGGGCGTGAAATTTGATAGTGACGATGCATTGGATGTGGTCAAAGAAATCATGCATACGAAATGCAAGGCGGAGTTTGATAGCTCAGTAGATATGGCAGTAGAAAGAGGGCACTTTGAGGCCTTTGACCCTCAAATCGAGCAGACCTCTGACTTTGTCAAATTCCTGGCAGAAGAGTTCCCTGAAACGTACGAACGCATGATGACACACGGTCGTCGCAACATCTCCATTTCTACCGTAGCCCCAACAGGTACGGTAAGTATGCTTGCCCAAACCTCCTCAGGAATCGAACCTGTATTCATGTTGTCCTACAAACGCAGAAGAAAAGCCACAGACCTCTCCGAAAAAGAAGCCACATTCATTGATGATTCCGGAGACAGATGGGAAGAGTTTGATGTATATCACAAAAAATTAGAGGACTGGAAAGCACTGTATCCTAACAAAGCAATTGAAGAGAGTCCCTACGCCGGCGCCACGGCTCCAGAAATTGATTGGCAAAAGCGCATTGAATTACAGGCACTCATTCAAAAATATGTGACCCACTCCATTAGTTCTACGATCAACCTTCCTGCAGATACCTCCGTGGAGGAAGTAGATCAAATCTACAGACAAGCATGGCAACAAGGACTCAAAGGAATTACGGTCTATCGTGATGGTTCTAGAACTGGTGTGCTGATTAGTCAGGAAGAAACGAAAGAGGATGATATCATCGAGACAAAAGCTCCCAAAAGGCCTAAAGAACTGCTTGCTAAAATCGTTCGGTTCCAAAATGAAAAAGAGAACTGGATGGCCTTCGTCGGTTTGCTAAATGGTAAGCCTTATGAAATCTTTACCGGTAGAGCAGAAGACTCCTTTGCTCTTCCTGCCTATGTTAAAGATGGCTGGATCATTCGCACCAAGGATCAACGCACGAATAAGACCCGCTATGACTTCCTTTTTGTGGACAGCCAGGGATATGAAGTTTTGATAGCAGGACTCTCTCGATCTTTTGATCAGCAACTATGGAATTATGCGAAACTTATTTCCGGAATTTTAAGACATGGTATGCCACTCGTTGATGTGATTCACTTGATTGACAATCTAAATTTTGATCGCAATCACATCAACACCTGGAAGAATGGTGTTAACCGAGCATTGAAGAAGTTCGTCCCGGAAGGTACCAAATCCAAAGACCACCTATGTCCACAATGTGGAGATGAAGAAGGTCTAATCTTTGAAGAAGGATGCTTGAAGTGTAAAAACTGTGGGCATACGGCGTGTAGCTAGACAAAATTCGTTCAACAATTTTCCACAGACGTTTTAGCATAAACACTGTTCTTACTTTAATATGCTCCCCTCCCAGGAGGGGAGCTACAACAAGACAATTCAGTAGAAACACACCAAAATCGATTCATAACACGTTAGTAGTCTTAGTGTTAATGTAAAAAACGTGTTATGCAAAAAATCACCTTGACGACACTGCTACTCATAGCAGTGCAACTAACCTATGCCCAAAAACAACCAGACTTTGTCAAATTCAAACCAGTACATATCGGGATTATACCCGGACTTGGCTCTTCAGGAGTCTACGGAATCAAGTACGAACACAATGTTAGTATTAACATTTTCTCCGGACATGCCTATGCCAACAACATCCTCAGTATTTCTGGAATTAGTCATTATCAAATCCAGAGAAGTCAGGGAATCAACATCGCAGGTGTTGGCAATATTCTTGGCGCTTTTCCATTTCTAAAGGATCGCCATGCGAAAGACAGTGTTGCTGAGTTCGGAGCGATACAAATTGCAGGTCTGATTAATGGAGTAAATGGCGGAGGATTCGGAGGCCAGCTAAGTGCAGGATTCAATTTGGTCACTGTTTCTATGAATGGCATTCAAATCACAGGCATTCACAACGATGTAGCAAAGGCTTTTTCTGGTGGACAAATCGCACTAGTCTCCAATCATATTGGGGATATGGGAGTTGCCTTCCAGTCGGCTTTTATTGTCAATAGAGCCAGAATGCTATCTGGTGTACAATTATTTGCCCTCTTCAATCATATTAGCCATGAACTGGATGGCCTTCAGTTGGGAGGTCTCAATGTGGTGACCAATCACAACAGTGAAACTTTTCGATATAGTAAGTTTTACTGGATGCAATTAGGCCTTGCTAATTTTGCCTGGAGAAACGGTGATGGGTTTCAACTGGGCTTGGTGAACTATGCTGAAGATCTCGGGTATGCTCAATTTGGTCTGATCAACATCTCCAATAAAATCCCACAGTATCCTATTGGATTACTTAATCTGGCGCCAGATGCTCGTGGATTCTTACGTGCCCATACCAATAGACTCTTTCGCTACAATGTGGAAATGTCTACAGGTTCCAAAAAATTACTCAATGCCCTTACCTATAGTTGGGATAATCAGAAAAAACGACAAGGTTTTAGTTATGCTCTTGGTAACCAAAAGAAAGATCCCCGGAAACTTCACAACCGCTATTTCTATGAGGCCTTTGCACAAGCAACTCATCTGGTAGAACAAGGTCAGTCCATATGGAAGCCAAATATGATCTATACCATCAAAGGTCAGTTTGGCTTCAATCCATTTGATCACACAAAAATGCCTGACTTGTTCTTTTTTATCGGAATAGTAGGCAATGCCTCCTGGATAAAATCAGATACTCAAGACTTGATAGAAGGACCACTTGTTGCTCAGAATGGAAATCGTACGTTTTGGGCTGATCTCAATTTCGGAGTTCAACTTTAACTTAAGATAACCTTACCTTCTCCAAAGCATGTAGCCAACCTTCAGGCGAAAATTGACATACGTTTTCTTGCCAAGGTTGGCTTCACTTAAAAACCGCTCTTTCTCCACGAAACTCGACTCTTCGAAAAATGGTGAGCGATCCACCGTAAAACGAGACTCTCCAGCTCCAAGGTCACCTTCTAATACAAACCGGTCAGCCCTCATTTGAATTCCAACATGCACTTGATACACTTTGCGCGTAGTGCTGATGTCACCTTCATAGTTCTGGTAATAAACACAATCGTCTCCTTCACATTCATATCCAATGATGTAATTGTCATTGATGGTCAGGTCGCGTCTTTGGTACGAACCTCCAACATAAGTAGCAAAATCATAATACCCGCTTCCAAATGTTGGTGAATACAGCCTCAACTCACTTCGGTATTTAAGACTGCTAACCAGCGTGGCGGTTTCATCTTCACGGATATCACTGACAAAACCAACTTCCTGAGAAAGTGATAGCCATTTGATGAAAGGAAAAAACTCTAAAGCAAAAATCCAAGAGGGATCTTCCGGATTGGCAGCATTGGCCACATCGATTTTAGGAATCAGAATAGGGTACTTGGTCACATGCTCAACAGTGTCTGCCTGTGCAAAAACACTACTAACGATACTCAGGCACAATAAAGTGATTAATAAAATTCTTTTCATTGGATGATGCTTAATTGTTCCAAGGTATCAGCATCTACCAGGTATTGACTGATGCCATTGTTGTAAGTAAGGATGAGGTGACTTGGCAAACCTATGAGGTCATTACAAGGCACCTCAGTGTAAAAGGTGTCCAGAACTGGTTGGTAAGGAGTAGACAAATCAAACTTTTTCAACCCATAAACACCTTCTCCTACATATAAGTCTCCATCATAAAAAGTGAGCCCTCTTGGCCTGATCATCCCGATAGTATCAACTGGGATCGGATGGCCTATTTCGGAAATATCTAGCGTAATCAAATAATTGATGGAAGCCTCCCTACAATTGGTTCCATTTCGAAGCGTTAAATAGGCAAAATCTCCCTTGGCAATAACAGGATCACAAGCCGTTTGATGGTCATACTTGCTGATATAGCTTGGAAGATCTCGCTCTGTAATGTCATAGATATAGACACCATTTTGTGCTCCCAAAAACAAATACTCTCCATAAATGTAAATGGTCTCCAAAACATCCAGGCCCGGCATTGTCCGAACCACTTCCGATTGGCCGTCAGCACCCAATTCTATCACTTTCAAGTCCGTTTCTGTAGCCAGATACAAGTAGTTGTCTTTGATCACAAATCGTGAGCTGGAAACGCCCACTCCTTCTATTCCATCTCCAGGTCCAAATACATTTAACTCCGGGTCGTCACCACAGCCAAGACCAAGAACAACCAGTATCAAAAATATGCTTAATTGTTTCATCTCTTGTAGCAGTCTGGTGATTGAATAATGTCCTTCTCCCAACCTATGACACGCCCTCGTTCGGGATTGATACATGAAAAATACACATCATGTCCAGGAGGATATTTATACTCGTTATCATCAAGAAACAACCCTTCAAACCGCTGGGTTACTTCAAAATCATCAAGTGAGACTTTGATGGTCACCAGATCCGACATGTTGTTGGCATAAAGTAAGCCATCATCAAAACTCATATCGGTATTTCCGGGAATGGAGATAAAGAATAAGTTAATAGGCTTTTTGGGATCCGTATTGTCAAAAACGTGGATACCTTGATTCACTTCATTCACCAATAACACATTTCCATAGACAAAGATTTTACCGGCCAGATTAATGTCTCTGCCGGACTCTTTACTGATTGTCAGCTGTTGACTATTGGCGTAGATAGGGCGGTATGCTTCCATAGCTTCATCTGGAAACTCCGGAATGGCAGGTTCACATGAAATGGATATCCCTATTGCCATCATAGCCAATAGGAATAGGAGATTAGTTAATTTCATTAGGTTCGGTTTTCTTATGCGTAATGACCCACTGAAACTACGAACAGTTGTATAGTAAAGAAAACTTACACCGAAAGATTTTCGTGTTATTTAGAAAAAAGATGCCGACAACTGGATATTCTGGAACCCCTTTAGCTAAAAAGCTAGGAATCAAATCAGGATTTGATATCAAGATATTCGCTGCGCCATCTTACTATCTGGAACTATTTGACGATTGGCCGGAAGGAGTTAATCAAATATCGAACCCTGAAACAGAGTCACTTGATTTCATTCATCTATTTGTCAAAAACAGTACTTCTCTAGAAACGTTAGTTACAGAAGCCAAGCCATTATTGAAAAAGAATGGAAGTATGTGGGTTTCCTGGCCCAAAGGTTCTTCGGGTATTAAAACAGATATTAATAGAGAATCTGTCCGTGACTATCTATTAAAAACAGGATTGGTAGATATAAAAGTAGCTGCAGTGGATGACCAGTGGTCAGCACTGAAATTCATGTATAGAACTATGGACAGATAGTTGATTACTCGCTGATTTTTTGAATTCCAATGTGACATCCTTCGGTACAATATGCATACATCAACTTCAACATGCCGTCATCAAAACTCATATGGTATTTGTACACTAATTGATCCGGATCCATCTCTTTTGGTTCCTCAGGAAAAAGCTCCAGCATAGATCTCCCCGAATTTTCATTAATACGATAATATCGGATGTCTTCAAGACCATCATAATTGGAGATAAACTGATGATCTTCTCCAAATTGGACAAAGCGAGTTTCTTCAACCTTTTCAGTCACATAGCCAGCTCCGGGTGAATACCCAACCTCTACTACCTGCCACTTGCCTTGAAGTTCGTTACCATCTGGCAATTCACTACAGCAGTCATCGCAGCTTATAGCCAGGAATAAAATCGCTATTAGGGTGATCTGTTTCATTACTCATTACTTACGGTGACTTATAATGACACAGATTTCGTGCCAGGAGTTGGAACATCACACACGATAAACGATATTTTCAATAATTATCGCTCAATTAGGTATTTCACCTAAAATAATTAGCTTTTCTTTAGTATATTCGTAATTATTAACTGATATAAAACGATTCACCGAATATGACACTTCTCAAAGTACACGACTTTCAGCAAGAGCTAGCTTCAAAATTCATCAAGAAAGCGAAAGCAATGATGCAGTTGAATAAAAGTGAGAATGAGAAAATACAGTTGATATATCTCGAAGGTCAGGAACTTGGCTTTTGCAATGACGATATTGACATTCTACTTGAGGAGCTGAGGTAATCAGTCTCCTCTCAACAATTGTTTTACGTCATAAACTAATCCAACTGAAAGTACAGGACCTTGATAGACATTGGCACTTTTAACTGGGCCATCGAGATAACCAAAGTACGTCAAATCGATTCCCCACGCTTCCGTGAATTTGTAGAAAGCTCCTGCAAATAGCGAACTAAACTCTGTGCCTTCTCCACGGATAAAACTTACAGCCGAGGATCCATCTCCCAAGGTTTGCTGCAGCTTTACACCTGCCTTTACCCAAAGCGTTGCAAAAGGATTGTATCCAACCTCCACTCCTTCCATCAGTTGATTACTTAATGAGATATCCTGATATTTCGTGCGATAATTGAACGTACCATACAGGTTGATGTAAGCAGGCAATGGATGCAATGAGCTCGAAATGGCCAATGTCGTAAACACATTGAATTCACCATCTCCAGTTGGCAAATTAATATTTCCTAAAGCCGGATTCTCATTTTGAGCATACTTGTTTGCCTTAGCAATTGGTAATTCGGGCACTATGGAAAGTGAGATAGGAATCTTTTTCACTAAAGCATACTTCACTCCAAGTTTCAAATCTCCAGTACCATACACATTTTCTGTAGTTTCGAATCCCTGGCGCTTCAACATTGGCCAATCCACTAATACTGTCAGCCGGTCTGTAACACCATATTCGCCATACAAGCCAATGGCCTGCTGGCTAAATTGACTTGTAGTCATCTGCTCGCCCGAGAGATTGTAATAGTCCTCCGATTGGAAATTGAGATAAGATAACTTGAAGAAAGCTTCATCCGCTGCTTTGGTCCACCCACTTTGAGCTGACGCCGTAAACAGAGATCCACCCATCAAAGACAGGTGGATCAGCGGAATACATAAACTGATATACTTATTGGATTTCCGCATAACCAAATGGTATTCCTGCTGAAGCACACCAAAGAATAACATGGGTGTATTTAGCCGCTGGAGCTGCATCCAGTTTAAAGTATTGTTCGCCATTGGAAGATACATTTCCGATCAAGGCTACATCTGGGTTTCCATTTCCTGGATCGAACATTGCTTCGTTTGATGTAGAAAGGAAAACGGCTACAGTACCTGTTGCCAACACTGTTTCAAAATCACTTCCGAATTTGATAAAATTAGTGCCTTCTGAATCTGAACCTACTTGTACCATTCCTTTACTTCCAGTATCATTTTGAGCCATAAAGCTTCCTGACTCACTTACTGTAAACTCACCTTGAGGCATGCTGCTATCAATAGTGATGGTTTCATCTTCTCCGCAAGCCATTAAAAATGCTCCGAGAACAAATGCTAATGCTAGTTTTTTCATGATTGTATTTTCTTTTATGGTTATTGAAAAAATCCTGATAGCAAAACAAGTCTGGAGATGTCTCGAAGGATTCACGGAATTCTCACATTTTGATCAAATCGCTCTTTTGATCAAAAATCCCTTCAAAACAGTTGTGTAGTAGCACTGAAAAATGTCGTGCAGTTTCTATTTGTATGGGTTTATCACATAATCCGTAGGATACCGTGATACTTCTGTGATACTTTATCACTCAATTGCTACAGAGATGAAAAAAGTACTTGTCATAGAGGATGATCTGGAGATTGTCAACCTACTTGAAATCCATTTAAAAGACCTGGATTGTGAAGTCACCAAAGCGCACGATGGTGTGACGGGTCTACGTCTTGCCTTAGATGAAACGCCAGACTTGATCATTTTAGATATTGCGCTGCCCGCTATGGATGGCATGGAAGTTTGTAGAGAGGTAAGAGCCAAAAGCAATACTCCCATTATCATGCTCACTGCCAAGTCAGAGGAAATCGATCGGGTTCTTGGTCTGGAGCTTGGTGCTGATGATTACATGACCAAGCCCTTCAGTATTCGGGAGTTTTTAGCTAGAGTAAAAGCTACTTTTCGTCGCAACAACATGATTCGGGAAAGTCTGAATCTGGAAAATAAGGTTCAAATGTCCTTCGGCGATTTACAGATCAATGTAGAGCAACGAAAAGTTGTGGTGAGCAATCAACGAGTGGAGCTTTCACCCAAGGAGTTTGAATTGCTATCTCTTATGGCTAGTCATCCCGGCAAATGCTACTCGCGCTCAGACCTGTTGAGACTCATCTGGGGATATGATTTTGATGGCTATGAACACACGGTCAATTCACACATCAACAGACTAAGAGCCAAAATCGAAACAGACATGAACAACCCAAAATTCATCATCACCGCATGGGGAGTAGGTTACAAATTCAATGAAGAAGTAGCATGATGTCATCTATCAATAATAAACTTATCGCAAAGCTCTCACTTAGCTTTTTCCTTTTGCTGGTAGTTATCGGAGTGGCCTTTACAGGCTTGACGGTATTCATAACCAACAAACACTTCGAAGAAGTTACTCAACGTCTCAACAGTCAAGTGGCCGCACACCTCATCAATGAAAAATTTCAAAATGAGTCTCCTTTCCTGGAAGATGGATCTGTGAATAAACCCTTATTTGGCGACCTGATGCACGACATGATGGCTGTCAATCAGGGAATAGAAGTGTATTTATTGGATGATGTGGGACAGGTACTTTATTCGGTAGTTTTGGATCATAATCCGGGCAAACCTGTTACCCAAATTGATATTGAGCCAATCAATAAATTCCTCCATGGCAACAAAACAGCATATGTGCTAGGTGATGATCCACGAAATCAAGATCAGAAAAAGATCTTTTCCGCAGAGTCATACGATGTGAACGGCAAACAAGGCTTTATCTATATCATACTTGCAGGCCAGCAATATGAGCTGGTCAACAGTCAGCTTTTCTCAAGCTTCTTCCTACAACTAGGTGCTGGAGTTGGAGCGCTGATTATTGTCTTTGCCAGTTTGATTGGCATGGTCAGTATTTGGTTCCTTACAAGAAACCTTCGTGAGATCATCTTCCAGGTGAAGCGCTTTCAAGATGGAGACCTTAATGCTCGTATTCCAAATGCGGAGACTAAAGACTTGTCTACACTCGCCGTTTCATTCAACGAAATGGCGGATACCATTGTTAAAAACCTGGATGAAATCAAGTCAGTGGACGCACTCAGACGAGAGCTCATTGCTAATATCTCTCATGACCTCAGAACTCCTTTAGCTATCCTTCAAGGCTATATCGAAACGCTTGAAATGAAGGATCAATCACTAGCAGAGGAAGAACGTAAGAAGTATCTGAACATCATTTGGAACAGTTCGGAAAGATTGTCTCATATGGTTTCACAACTTTTCGAGTACTCCAAACTAGAAGCCAAACAGATTGAACCGCACAAAGAGCCTTTCCAAATAACCGAGCTTGCACACGATGTACGCTCCAAGTTTGAAGTGTTGGCCAAAGAGAAAAACATCTCTATTCACCTGGAGATTAGGAACAACATTCCATTGGTCTTTGCAGACCTCAGTTTGGTAGAGCGAGTGATCCAAAACCTGATGGATAATGCGCTAAAATTTACTCCCGTAGATGGCACCATTACTCTGAAAATAACAGCTGACAATCACGAAGTTGCTATTGCCATAGTGGACACAGGAGAAGGTATTTCAGAAGCAGATCAAATTCATATTTTTGATCGATACCGAAAATCAGAGAGTTCATCCAACAAGCAAGGAACTGGACTTGGGTTGGCAATTGCCAAGAAGATTTTAGAGATTCACAACTCAACAATTCGAGTGATCAGTCAACCAAACTTGGGAACAACCTTTCAATTCGGCTTACCAATTTATGCGAGTCCTATAGCCTAATTGTGGAGATAGCGTCTAACTTAGTGTTAGAACACGAACACTTTGAAGCAAACCAAGACTTTAGGAATTATTCTAGCCATCTGTGGCATTCTGCTTTTCTCCAGTAAAGCAGTAATGGTAAAACTTGCCTATCAATATGACATTGACAGCATCAGCCTGCTATTGCTCCGAATGCTGTTTGCCTTTCCATTTTACCTGGTGGTCAGCATCGTCAAACGACCAAAGGAGAAACTTCAGAGCAATGACTATTTATGGTTATTAGGTCTGGGAATGGTAGGCTATTACCTGGCTAGCTACTTTGATTTTCTTGGATTGCAGTACATCAAAGCAAGTTTGGAAAGATTGATTCTGTTCATCTACCCAACTTTGGTCTTACTGCTTTCCTATATTTTCCTGGGAAAAACGATTACCAAAAAACAAGCTTTAGGTGTCATCGTTACTTACATCGGTGTAGTGATCATTTTCTCTAATGAACTAGTCATCAATCAGGAAGATCGAGTGCTGTACGGAGCTGTATTGATCTTTTTAAGCGCACTCACCTATGCGAGTTACTTAACTGGCTCAGGTTGGTTGATTCCGAAATTTGGAGCAACTGTTTTTACTTCCTATGCCATGATGATCTCATGTGCATGTGTGGTAATGCACTATATCTACACGAAGGAAGTATCGATTTTATCTTTTCCAGCCGAAGTTTACTGGATCGGACTAGCCATGGCCTTTTTTGCTACCGTTATCCCCTCTTACCTGATCAGCTATGCGATAAAAATATTGGGTGCTAATAATTTCTCAATTTTTGGAAGCTTGGGTCCGGTTTCTACGATCGTACTGGCCTATATCTTTTTGGATGAAAATCTCACCGTTATTCAGTTACTTGGATCAGTTGTTGTGATCTCAGGAATCTTCATAGCAGAGAAAAGAAAGAAAAAGGCAACAGCAGGATAAAGGACAGGTGTTGCGAGATTGTTCTGATCTTGGTAAATTCAATCAACCAAAACATAACACCATGCCTAAATTTCACGTCGAAAAGTCAATCATAATAGATTCCTCACCGGATAAAGTCTATGAATTTGTAAGTAATCTGTCCTATTGGAATAAATGGAGCCCATGGTTGGTACTCGAGCCTGAGGCAACATTCACTGTTGCAGAGGATGGTGACTCATACACCTGGGAAGGAGAGCGCGTGGGTAGTGGAGAAATGAAAGTTTTGAATCGAGAAGAAAACAAGGCAGTCGACTATGATTTGCATTTCCTAAAACCGTGGAAATCTCAAGCAGATATTCGTTTTGAAATCAAAGAACACGGCAAGCAAACCAAGGTGACCTGGCTAATGGATAGCAAACTCCCGTTCTTCATGTTCTTTATGAAAAATATGATGGTCGCCATGCTTGGAATGGACTTCAACCGAGGCTTGAACATGCTAAAAGATCTGGCCGAAATCGGTGAAGTACAGTCGAAGTTAGATTTTGTTGGAGAAACGGATTATCCAGGTTGTACCTACATTGGGCTCACCCGAGAAGTAGCCATGGACGATATGGGACCAGCCATGGAAAAGGATTTTGGATTCCTTATGGAATACATGGCTGACAAAAAAGACATCATCAGCCTGGAGCCTGTGTCTATTTATCACAAATTTGAAATTGTAAAAGGAAAAGCTAACTACACTGCAGCCATACCTGTATCTGAAGTGCCTGATAATCTTCCAAATGGAGTTGTTACGGGTAAAATACCAAAAACGCGTATTTACAAGCTTCGACACACCGGAAAATACGATCATTTAGGCAATCCATGGAGCGCTATGATGAACCTCCAACGAGCTAAAGTTTTCAAACCGGCCAAAGGAATTCACCCGTTTGAAAGCTATGTGAACTCAATGACAGACACAGATCCAAAAGACCTTATTACTGATATTAACTTCGCAGTGAAGTAAAGGACTAATCTGCCCCAAAAAGTTAGTTGATAATATTATTTCCAGGTTACGACGTTATCGACCAGAGAAATCTTACTCTATAATTTTAAAGCATGAGTGAGATTTCTCCAAAGTCGAAATGACACTTTCTGAGATAGATTATTTTGCTAAAGTCTTACTCGGATCCCGGGACCGATGAGGAAAAACATCTTTTGTTCCACCATCAAGTAACCAAAACCGGCATAGAGCGGGAAGGTCAACTTATTATCACTGGATGTGGGGTATAAGGAACCTATCACGACCAGACCGACATCTCGACTATCATTGTTTTCTGAGAAGTTGAAAGCATCAATTGCAATGAATCCAGCTCCTATTTTATACGGTCGATATTTCGCTATTCTTCCTGGCTGGTAAAAACTCATTTGCGCAATCATCGCAAAGCTTGGACCTCCAAAGTTGGCAAAATTGTCAGAGCCAGATTTCAATATCAGGAGCCCGGCAGGGAAGGATACATCAATGTCGAAGTTGTAATCCCGCTTTAGGTGTATTAGGATTTTCTTACTCTTACCTGCGCCTCCGTATTTACTTTTGATATGACTGATTTCCAATTCTATCCGAGACCATTCCTCGAGTTCTGAGGTTTTCTTAGAAAGAAAATTATTCAAGTTGATATCATCTCCACGACAGTCTTTACTATCATAATTGATAAATCTAGGTGATGCTTCATTCGGACATACTACCACTTCATCAAACTGATACAACTCTATCAAATTACCCTTCTTATTGGAGATTTTCACTTTGATCTGCAGGTACTGCTTACCATACAGATCTCCATCATCAATTTTAGATCGTTGAAAATCAAATACCAGATCCGTAAGAGTCTCTTCATAGTATATAGGCTTATCAACATTAGCTACTGTTACACTACGTCTTCCAAAATCCAGGTTGATAAAATCCAAATCACGAGGGCGAGCATACTCCTCTATTCTGAGAGAAGACCCTGTTGACTGATTATGATTAAAAATCTCTATGGAATTCGTATTGATCGTTAAAGGAATCTTCAGTCTATATAAACTGATCTTCTCATTTTTGATCAATGAATCTAAATCCAAATTATTCGCTCCTGGGAAGCTGAAGTTGGCTTTATGCAAACCTTCTCCTTCTAATTTGATATTGACTGTTTCTCCGGGATGAACCACATTCGACTTCTGCCAGTCCTTTCCTTCTCTCTGGATATAGATCGATTTAATATTGGTTTTAGGAGTGATGTCGACATTGGTTACGAACTGCGCATTGTCACCGTCTTTGATATACAAGTAACCCTCACTTTGCCTGTGAAATGCATACGGTCTGAGCAAACAAAGAATTTTATCATTGTTCAATCTAGCCTTGGTATACAGTTCGGCAATCAATGGTCCCCCAGACTCTTCCTGATTTTCGATTCTGTAAGTCTTATCCAATCTTAAAAATCGATTGTTATCAATCTGCACTTCTACAGGTTCCGTCTTATCATCTTTCGGTGTGACTTCTTGCTGATCAAATTTCAAGAATACCAATCTACCTGACTTGATGCTAAACGACTGATAGAGAGGTGGAATATCATAGACTAACTTTCCTCGCTTAACGTTGGGCTTTCTCACCTTGAATGGTACTTCCAGGTATTGTGTACCTAACTTATTGGGCAACAAATGGAGCAATAATCGACTTCCATCTCTGGTGATTCTATAATTGATTGGAAGACCTTCCGTCCACCGATTATCCGGAATGATGTTATCGACGTTATTAGAGGTGAGTTCGAACACCTTTTCTTCTCCAATATATAATTCATCTGTACTCGGGTATAGCTCCACATACGTATTGGTATATGGGAAAAGAGGAAGCTCAACCAACTCTTCGACGGTATCTACTTTTACCCTGAAAGTAAATTTCAAGAAATCACTATTGGTAAGACTATTAAACTGCACTTTGAAACGTGCGTAATCACGAAACATGATTAGGGAATCAACCTGATTGAAATCCCCTGATGGCACCAATGAAACACCTGATACTGGCGAGTCCTCGTCAAACATCAAGTAGATCTCTGCCACTTCATCGTCCTGATCATACGAAAAACCAAGCGCCTTTCGGTCGTTCCTGACGATAGTATTTCGTGACCAGGAATACTCCATGGTATCAACGAATACGCGTGCATCTAAAAAATAACTGTCATCAAATCGCTGCTGAGCATACGCGCCTAATGTGATGATCGATAGTAATAGCCCAAATAATACCTTTTGCTTCATAAGGAAGATTTTCGTAACGCAAAAAATTGGCCAGGTGAGTGATTGGCAGCAAAAATAATCATCTAGTTGACTTCTTCCGTTATAATTTGAGGTTTCCCTGTAAAGGTTTTATGAACGGGACATTTATCGGCTATTTCAATCAACCGTTTTCGTTCCTGCTCCGACAATTCTCCTTCGATTCGAATAGTTCTTTTGATCTGATCAATCTTCCCATTGGAGGACTCGGTTTGTTCGCCATCATTTACGTGAACCTTATCATGGGTCAAACGAACTTCCACTTCTTTTAAATCCAGTTTCTTATAGCTGGCATACATTCTCAAGGTCATAGCCGTGCAAGCACCAAGTGCACTCAACAAATATCCATAAGGTGACGGTCCCAAATCCGTACCTCCACTTCCTTCGGGTTCATCTGCAACCATCTGATGTCTCCCAGCCGTGATCTCAGTGACAAAATCCTTTCCTGAAAGTCTGGTCCAAACCTCCCCTTCTGGTGCAAGATTTTTCTCTTCGTCAAAATCAACATAGCGTTTGGCCCATGGACTGATAATGCTTCCTACATAGGTAGAATCTTCCGCGTTGGTCATTAGATGGTCTGCTCCATCCAAAGTGATAAAACTTTTTGGGTGCATAGCAGCATCATAGATCTCTGCCGCATTGGCTATTTCCACAATCATGTCCTGAGGAGAATGAACAATCAATAAAGCTTTACCTAATTCCTTAATTACCTGACTAGAGTCCCTTTGACCAATATCTTCTAAAAACTGCTTTCGCAGGACAAACGGTCTTCCTCCAATGTTCACTTCCGCCTCACCCTTTGCATCGATTTCTTTACCTCCATCACTAAACAGATGCTTGACATGCTCAGGGTCAGCTGGAGCAGCAATAGTTATTACCGCTTGTACGGCTTCTAACTGACCACTAATATGTAAGACCGCAGCACCACCCAAAGAGTGCCCGATCATCATTTTAGGTGACTCATATTGCTCGGAGAGAAAGTCATATGCTGACTTCAAATCTGATAGATTCGACGAGAAATTAGTGTCCGCAAACTCTCCATCACTTTGACCAAGTCCAGTAAAATCAAATCTTAATACCGCAACTCCCGTTAGAGTAAGAGCAGAACTAATATTATCTACCGCCTTCAGGTTTTTGGAACAAGTGAAGCAATGGGCAAAAATGGCAAAGCATTTTGGCTGGCCGATAAGTGGAAAATCAATAATTCCAGAAAGCTTTTGGCCTTCACTATTTGAAAATGTGACTTTTTGTGAGCGCATGAACGTAGGGTCTAATGATGAATTGTTTAATTTAGGAGAACCATCCACCTAATGAATCTAACTAATACTTGATTTGAAACTAATACTGACAACCACTGGTTTTTTATTATTTGTATTTTCCTCCATTACTGCACAGCGATTGGAGTACGATGTGATCCGTAGTGATGAATCTATGGGCACCACTGTAGTCAACAGAACCAATACAAACGGTAAAGTAACCTATTTACTTAACACCAAAACAGAGTTTAGAGTCATCTTCAAATTTGAAGTAGAATATGAATTGGAGGAGACATTTCTGAATGGCACCCTTCAATCCGGAAGGAGTTTCAATACTCTGAATGGAAACACACAGAAAGAAACAGAACTGGCCATCAAACAAGGATTCTATTCATTAATCATTGATGGAATTCATACCCAGGTTGATGAGAAGGAAATCAGAAACTCTGTATCAGAGCTGTATTTTGAGGAACCCTATGACGGAAAGGAAGTATTCTCGGCGTATTTCGGACGAATGCTGACCTTTGACAAGATTGGGGAGCATTTGTACAAACTTGTATCCCCAGATGGGACCAACGAATATTTGTATGAAAATGGTATTTGTGTCAATGTGAAGGTAAGCCGTGATTTTGCCACATTTAACCAGGTATTGAAACCTGAACTGCTGGCAGCCGTGAGAAATAATAAGTACGCCAACAGCATTTCCAAATGATCCGCTCGATAAAGAAAATACTCCTCCCTGTAAGCATCCTCGTAATTCTAGGGTTTATACTGTTCATGGTCAACCAGATTTCTGGTGTTTATCTCATGGTCAGATCCAACGACGAATTGGCTGCAAACATCCTGCTGGGAGTTCTTATCACCTTGAGCGTTTCGCTGATTGGCTGGCCATTTTTGCTTTACCTCAAGTTGCCGAAACCATTGCAACTTCCAGCCAATGAACAAGAACTAATCAGCTATCGGAAGCGGTTACTTCGAAGGTTAAAAGCCAATAAACTACTCAAATTAAGTGGCCAGGTTCCATCGAATGAAGGTGAAATCGAGCAAAGCCTGGACATATTAGACAAAGCAGCATCCAAAGTAATTCATGATACTGCTACTGCCGTTTTCTTAACTACCTCTGTTTCTCAAAATGGAAAATTGGATGCCTTAACCATATTGGCAACACAATCTCGAATGGTTTGGAAAATAGCACATATCTATTACCAACGACCTACTCTTCGAGAAATCACTTACCTCTATGCAAATGTGGCCGGAGCTAGTTTCTTAGCTTCCGAAATAGAAGATCTAGACATTTCCCAGCAAATAGAACCCGTAATCAGCTCATTCCTGAAAAGCTCTGCGGGCAAATCTATTCCTGTAATTGGACCAACGGCACACATCGTTTTAGATTCATTGTTGGAAGGCTCAACCAATGCCTTCTTAACACTACGTGTTGGATATATTGCCAAAAAATATTGTGGTTGCAATCAAGTCACCACCAAATCGAAACTTCGAAAAGAAGCGTTCTTCGGAGCCACAAAGGAACTGCGAACCATTATCGTAGAGTCTTCTGGGCGCATCATTAGTGGATTGGCGAAAGCAACCCGCAAAGCTGGTGTTGATACGCTCAAATCCGGCTGGGAAGGCATTAAAAATGCCGGATCCAAAGTGGCAGATGGCATATCAGAAGCCGGGAAAAAAGTCAACCCTTTTAAAAAGGACAAAGAAACGCCTAGGCTGGAGCAACCCGATTAATTTTGTTTCTTCACATAATGGCCGTCAAAACCAGGTGTCCATGTTGTTCCTCCATCGTTTGAGTTTTCAAAAAATTGACGAACAGATCCATCTTCATTTTGAGTGAAGGTCAATCGTGATTTCACGACTTTTCCAGCAGGATTTAGATAATCTGCTATAAACTGCAACATTCCAGGAGATTTATCCACTTCTGTATAATCCAGCACATTTCCTCCACTCGCTACCCACAACTGGTGCCACTTTTTATCTAGAGGCTGATAGTAGTTGATGCTCTGCCCAGAAAAGATACCGGCTGTCGTATAACTTTCATGAATGGCACATCCACCTTCCGCCATCGTAATGGAGTTTTCACCAACCTTTTGTCCATTCACCAGCACATCCCATTCTCCTATCCAAAAATCAAAATGTCTTCTGATAGAATCTGTCAGACATGGGAAGGCATTCTCTTTCGATCGCTGAACAATAGCTAGAAACAATTTATCATCCTGAAATGCTACCCAATCTTTTTCAGACTCTAATAACTTAAAATTACTGAAGCCCTTTTGTGTCGCTAGTGAAAGTGTCTCATACATAAGACTTGTTTGAGATAAGGCAGCATAAACCTTCGACTTCTGATATAATGTAAATCCAGGGTAAAAATTACCGCTGAGTGCTTTATCATAATTTCCTAATGCCTCATCATAACGACCAGTTTTGTATTGACTGTAAGCCAAACGATACCAGGCAGAAGAATCTTGATCGTTCTTCTTTAAGTACTTCTTATAAGCTTTACCTGCTTCAGTCCATTTCTCCTGCTGATAAAACTGATCTGCATCCTTTTTCAAATCTTGAGACACGGCCATACCTGCGATAAGCCAACAGGTAATTAGGAATAAGTACTTCATGACAATTAGTTTGGTTAGCTATTAAACAATTGTCAGAAGTGATCCCCTAACAGATTAGGGCACCAACAAAAAGAGCTGTCTCAAAAGGTGTCATTTCGACTTTGGAGAAATCCATCTTATATTTTAACATATTGATAATCATATGAGTAAGATTTCTCGTTACCTCGAAATGACAAATGAAAGTAGCTTTTGAGACAGCTTCCTACTATTTACTTTAAAATGATTTTCTGTGATTGTATTTGATCCCCGATGGAGTATTTCAAAATGTAGACTCCTTTTTGAAGTGATCCTCTATTCCAGGTAATTCGTTTTTCATTATTTGTAACTATATCTGATACCTTCTTTCCTTCCAGATTATATACCTCAATAGTAGAAGGTACATCCTTGTCAAAAATCAAGGTAGCTGAAGTACTAATCGGATTCGGATAAATCTCAATGTTTGACTTAACTGATTCTTCAGACAAAATGATATTTTCCTGAATGCTCAGATTATCTACAATCCAGCCAAAACCCGTACCTCCAGCTTCACTATTCAATCTAAACCTCATAAGAATAGGTTGACCATCTGCGATTGTTTTCTTAAGGTCAACAGTGTGCGTTTTGAAAAGTGACGCATCAACAGATCCACTTGTAAAGGCAGATTGCCAATCTTCGTATAAAGATGCATCATAAGCATCCTCCAGCTCACTCCAGGTACGTCCATTGGTAGACACTTCGAATACTACGAAATCACTTTCTGGCTGCATCAGTGCAATATCATCGTAGGTCACTAATCCGCTAAATCTGCTTACTGTAACTGGATAGTTAAAATAGGCGACTGCCTCAATTCCAGACTCATAAGGATGAGCTGAGTGAAGTGATGCTTCGTTTAAGGTTTCATCGGTTCCTACCGTCAGCCCAATAGTAGTGAAGTCTGATGGATCGCTAAAATCTGTGAAATGTTTGTCTTTGGCCTCTCCCAGCTTTAGTAAGAACCCTTCTCCCTGTTCTGACACGTATTCATTGCCACTTCTATATCCAATTAATTTGATCTGCTTCATACCACTTGTTCCTGCAGATGGCAAAGAAACAATTGTACTTCCAGCAGACAATTCATAAGCCGCCGCCAGCAAAACATCATCCAAATACACTTCTACAGAATCAAATGTCGATCCTAAATCCATTTGAAATACCCACTCTCCATTTACATTCGTATAACTATTGGTAAAAGCTGGAGGTGGTAACAACCCATCAACTGTTACTGACCAGATTCCTCTGCCATAAGTAGCTATGACAATCTGATCTTCTACCTGCTTAAAGTCGTAAATATTCACCGGAGGCATATTTGAATCAAGAAGACCCCATGTAGCTCCACCATCAAGCGATTCGATGATTCCAATTTCTGAACCAACCCAAACCTTGTTTTCATCCGTTGGGAATACATAAATACAATTCACCGCTACGTCTGGGAAGCCTCTGGTACTTCCGTTTCCACTACCATCAAATCCGGAAATATCTTCCCAGGATTGACCAAGATCCGTCGTTTTAATCACCTTAGGAAAACCAGCATATGAAAACAAAATATAGGCTACAGAATCATCAGATGGATGTGTTCCAAAACCAGAAACAGAGCCCATGTCAAATTCATCATAATTTTCTGTTGGAGCAAACAAATCCCCTCCGTCCGTAGAAACATAAAGTCTCTCGCCTGAGTAGTGTGATCCTCCTGCCCAAACTACCTCTGGGTTGGCATAAGAAATTTCCACATCCGCATTGTTGTTGAAACTCCACAAACTGCTATTGGTCATTGAGGTAATTGCCCAACTAGTACCGAAATCCTCTGATTTATAAATACCACTAGCTGCCACCGTATATAGCACATCTGGATTCGATTTATGATTGGCCAGCCTGGAAACAAACGGTCCATCACTTTGTAAACCTGAAGTTGCATTTGACCAACTAGAACCGCCGTTGATCGTTTTAGCAAAGCCATTGTATTGTGATCCACCTATGATCTTATCTTCATTGATGGCATGCCAGATGGTTTCAAACCCATCGCCTCCAATACCGAATGTTGACTGAGCATCAGGTCCGCCTTCTACTCCAGCAGCATGATACCAGGTACCATTGTCCTGCATTCCTCCAGCATATCGATTAGAGCCCGGTGCCTTATCAGCGCTATAAAACTGAGTAGTATTGTAGCCATAACTTATAAATTCATAATCTCCTTCTGTAGGGCCAGGATCTGTTGACGCAACTGTACGATAAACGCCTCCATCATTTCCAACCAACATTCTAAATGTCTTAGCACTTTCATCCAAATCATAAATTACAATATTGTGCTGATCTGGATGTAATCCCGAAGTTCTTGATGCCTGCGGAAAGTTGTTTGCTCCACCATATTGCGCATAGGCATCACTCACACTCGTCAACTCCATCACTTTTCCGTTTGTAGACAAGAACTCTACAGCCAGATTACTCTGAGGCAAATTACTTGCATCAAAAGACGCTCCTGAGGCCAACACTGGCCAGAAGAAATACATCTGGTTCACCTCATGCCCCCCAACAGTGGCAATCGATGCACTTGGTGTAGCGGAATAAGAAGTTTTATGAATGTACAAATACTCTCTAGAGTGTGAAGTTTCTGCTCCTTCTGTATTATTGGCAATGAGATTCCATGCACCATCTTCCTGCTGATCTCTAAATGACACCATCAGCTGCACATTATTCTCAGTATCCCATACCTGAAAGGGCACCTCAACATAATCTTCGTAGGTATAATCTTCTGCAGGAACACCAGAACCCTGTCCATCAACAGTAAAGCGATGAGCCATTTGCGTACCTTGCCCAAAACGTATTTCTACCGGCAACAAATCTGCAGCAGCAACTTCACCAAGGTCCATTCCACCTCCTAAATAGCCACCACCAAAATTTACAAACGACATAAATGCTTCCGTTCCATTTTCTGAAGGATTCAACGTTCTTACCACACCGGCATCCGCGCCAGTTAATTCGAACTTCCAGGTATCGACTCCTCCTACATAAACAATGTCTTCATCAAAAGGATGAGCAGTAATGATATTGTCATACCAGCCCTGGCCTCCTAAAAAATCTTCGTTCGTTCCAGCATCATCTACTACTAAAAACCAGTTTTGTGCTCCGTCATTGGTAACATATAGATCAGAATTGCTTCCTCCAAGTGATCCTTCCACAGACGCCCAAAGCCTATTTGGATTTACCGGAGAAATACATATTTCTATTCTTCCAGAGGGAACCATTCCAATGCTAGCATCTGTCCAGTTAACACCACCATCAGTAGACTTTATCACTCCGGATGCATTAACTGCTACATAAAGAATGTTAAAATCAGTAGGATCAAATGCGATATCATCATATCTCACATTCGTGGAAGAACGCAACCTTGTCCATGTAGATCCGCCATCAATAGTCTTGTAAATGGCAGCACTAAAGGCACCCCATACAGTGCTTCTTGTAGTTGCAATCACTACATTCTCGTCGTTTGGATCAACAACAATTCGAGACACGTTTTTGAAATCAGGAAAAACCGAAGGGTCAGCAATCTGCTCCCAGGTTGTGCCCTTGTCTGTTGACTTAAACATCCCTGCACCATCAATATCGCTTGTAAAGTGCTCGCCAGTACCTGCATAGATCACATTGGTATTGCTCGGAGCCATTGCCAATGTATTTACGCCAAGGTTTGGTAAATCATCAGAAATATAAGCCCAATTAGTTCCTGCATCAGTCGTTTTCCATATACCTCCACTTGCAGCACCAGCAAAGAAGGTTTGATGAGTTTCATCATCAGGATCCACTATGAGTGCACGAGTTCTACCGCCCACGTTTCCCGGACCTCTTTCTTCGAAAACTAAATCATCCGCACTCGTACGTGCTTTGGCTCTTTTTTGAGAAGCGTTCTTAGCTTTCATGAACTCTTCCATGACTTGATTAGGACCGTATTTTGGGCCATCATCACCATGTTTCGTTCTTATTTCCTTCTGAATTATACCGTGAATCTCTGGTGCCTCAGACTTCACTTTTCCGTTGCGCTTCTTTTCAATTTTTTCTTGAGCCCATTGCTCATAGGCTGTCAACTCGGATTTTTCAGTTGGGGCAAAATAATAGATAGCACTGGTTGCGCTAGCCAGTAATCCTGTTAAAAGGGCCGCCTGGGTCCTGGTAAATTTCATGTGGTTGTGAATTAGGTTTTTACTTTATTTGGTTAATGTTGATGTATCGAATATTGGTGTCCTTAGACTGTTTATTCTCTACAACTCCTGCGATTTCCTTCACAGCGAGTACAGCTTCATCTGACCACTTTATTATCGCATTCATCCGTTCGGGACCATAAAGTGTTTTTAAAGACTGTGTATCAAGTACGATAACAGTCTTCCATTCAGATCCAACATATTCTGGTTTGGTATAGCACAATGCTAATTTACCCTGGTCTTCACGAAGGTATTCTGAACCAATTTGATTGGTGATCTCTTCTACGATCTCAGAATCAGTAGGAAGTTTTTCGGAGCTTTTGCAAGAAGCAAAACCAACCGCAATGAGCATGAGTAATAGTATTCGGTACATTACCCAAAACTAGAAGTTTTGTCAAAATATATAGCAGCTTTTAATCTTAAAGATTCTTAACTCCCTGAGGAATAGATGCTAGAACAGACTTATAACCTTACTTTTTGAAGAAAGAATCAACAAACTCCATTTTATTAAACACCTGGAGATCTTCTACTCTTTCTCCAACACCTATGTATTTAACTGGAATTTTAAATTGATCTGAAATGCCAATAACCACCCCACCTTTTGCAGTACCATCAAGCTTTGTGATGGCTAGTGAAGTCACATCAGTTGCTTTTGTAAACTCTTTGGCCTGAATAAAGGCATTTTGTCCTGTACTTCCATCCAATACCAGCATCACTTCATGTGGAGCTTCTGGAATGAATCGCTGGATGACCTTTTTGATTTTCGACAGCTCATTCATCAGGTTTACTTTCGTATGCAAACGTCCAGCGGTATCAATGATCACTACATCCGCATTGTTATCTACACCATATTTCGCGGCATCATATGCCACGGAAGCTGGATCAGTATTCATCCCTTTATGAATAACTGGCACTCCTACTCGCTCACCCCACATGATCAATTGATCAACGGCAGCAGCCCTAAATGTGTCAGCTGCTCCTAGAACCACGTTTTTACCAAGTCCCTTAAGCTGTGCAGCAAGTTTTCCGATAGTTGTTGTCTTCCCAACACCATTAACACCTACCACCAAAAGAACATATGGGCCATCTACTTTTGGCAAATCAAAGCTCTCCAGATCTTCTGTATTGTTTTCTGACAGAAGACCGGCAATCTCTTCTCTAAGAATTCGATTTAACTCTGAAGCATTGAGGTATTTGTCTTTCGCGACACGCTCTTCTATTCGATCAATTACCTTAACTGTGGTTTCTACACCTACATCCGAGGTAATCAATATCTCTTCCAGTTCATCCAGAACCTCTTCGTCTACAGTAGACTTTCCTACTACTGCTTTTCCAAGTTTATTGAAAAAGCTTTCTTTCGACTTTTCCAAACCCTTATCAAGAGATTCTTTTTTCTCTCTAGAGAATATGTTACCTAGTTTCATAGTTTCAAAATTAGTTAGGCTGCCACAAAGGTGTTTTTATAGCGAAAGCAAAAATACCATGTTTTAGTTCAGAGGGAACTCTATGGCCTATATAAATTGACGGCTTGAAGCCTGACTTTGAGCAATTTGCGGTAAAAAATTAATATGACTAGAAAAAGTCGCTTGACCAATTCCTACTCAACTCCAAAACGAAAAGCCGTAACGAAAAATTCGCTACGGCTAATGCCTTAAATATCTTCAAGCGTTGGCTTAGTTTTTCTTAGCCAATACGTCTTTTACGTCTGCCTCAAGAACCATTTCTTCCTTATAGGTGTAACCACCTTTTTCGTTCTTAACGGCTCTGATTACTTTAGCGAATTTTGCTCCGCCGGGCTGCTTTAGGGTTGCAACTACTTTCTTAGCCATGGTTATTTAATTTCTTTGTGAACTGTATATTTTCTCAAAATAGGGTTGTACTTCTTAAGCTCAATACGCTCAGGAGTATTTTTTCTATTTTTAGTTGTGATGTATCTTGAAGTACCTGCTACACCAGAGTTCTTGTGCTCAGTACATTCAAGTATAACCTGTATTCTATTGCCTTTCTTTGCCATGATTCTTGCCCGATTATTAAAAGGAGTGCAAATCTAGAAAAGAATTTTTAATTGAACAACTTATTTCTCATCCAAAGATGGTAAATCCAGATCATTGAAGATGCTTTTCTCTGTCATCAACGCTTCAATCTCATCACTTTTTCTTGGTGCAAGGTCAGAAAGCAACTCACAACCCTCTTTAGTCACCAGATAATCATCCTCTATTCTCACTGGAATATCCCACCATTTTTCATCACATGGACTTCCTGCGGGGATATAAATACCTGGTTCAATAGTGATCACCATGTTTTCTTCTAAGGCCGCATACTCTCCTTTATCATGAACATCCAATCCAATATGGTGACAACATCCATGTGGATAGTATCTATTACGTCCTGTCTCAGGATTGACCATATCCTTATCTGAAGTACTCTTATATAGCCCAAGCTCCACCAGCCCATTATTAACGACATTGGCAGTAGCCTGGTAGACAGAACTAAAAGAAGCCCCAGCCTTACAAGCTTCTTTACCCGCTTCCTGCGCTTCATAAACCAGGTCATAGATCAGCTTCTGCTCTTTGGTGAACTTACCATTTACAGGAATAGTCCTTGTTACATCAGCAGTATATCCGTGATATTCTGCACCAAGATCCATCAGGATCAGTTCACCATCTTCTATCTCAGGCTTATAGTTATCTATATAATGAAGCACACAACCATTGTGTCCTGCTCCCACAATACTTGGATAACCTTCATATTCCGCCTGATATTTTTTGAAAATGAATTCATGAAGTCCCTGAATTTCTGTTTCTGACATTCCTGGCTCCAATGCCTTCATTACCTCCTTCTGACCTAAAGTAGAAATATCAATCGCCTTTTTTAGCAGATCAATCTCGTCTGCTGTTTTAATCCCACGCAATTGACGCATGATATTGTCAAGTGTCTCAGTATCCAGATTGCTTGACTTAGGCTCTGTTTCTATAGCCATCGCATCTTTACCGTACCCTACCTTTTCTTTGAAAGTCTCGATCAAATCGTATAGATCCGCTTCCTCAGAAGTATTTCTCACGTCATCCTCAAAATCATAGAACAAGACTTTATCAAACTTTGAGAAATCGATATTCATTTCTGCAAAATCAGGTCCTTCGAAAGCCAATTTGAAGTCCAGCTCTTTTACAGCACCTTCTTTTCCCAACCTTGCACCATCATACATCTCTCGAAGCGCATCGTGCTGTCTTACGAAAATCAATTCGTTAAAAGAAGATCCGTTTGCTTTTTGCTTATCCTTAAACAATAGCAATACAGCGTGTGGCTCTCTATGTCCAGTCAAATAGTAAAAATTAGGATCCTGGTGGTACACGTAGTTCACATCATTTGCTCTGTTTCTTACCGGATTGGCAAAGAACACGGCCACAGAATTATCGGGCATCTTATCTCGCACCAACTCTCGACGTTCTTTATGAAAATCATTTGTTAAAAAATCATCTGGCTTGGTCAGCTTCTGTGACCAGGATGAAATACATATGAATAACGCGATGGAAGCAACAATTGCCTTTTTCATTTTAGATTTTAATTAGGTTGAGATATATCGTTTACTTGGTTTCTACTGTAATGTCGGCAGAATAAATGTAATAGTTTGGATCATGAGTAATGGAAGACTCACTAGCATCCACCTGCAAATCTCCCCATCGAGTAGTAGGAGAAACCTTCACTGATTTGCCATCAACAATCAATTCAGTAGTCATATCAAAACCATCAACAACATTGGTCCATCGACCTATAATCTTTCCTTCTGTCACAAAATACTCTAAGACCGGAACTCGATAATCTCGCAAATACTGATCAAACACTTTACTCAAATCAACCCCGCTTTTATCCGAGATATAGTTTTCGATTTGACTTGTAGTCACTGTTTGGTGATAAAACTCTTCATTTAATCCTCTTAGTATGGATCTCCACTTTTCATCATCACCTACGATTTGGCGAATCGTATGCAGCACGTTGGCTCCTTTATTGTACAAGTCATCACCATTATCGTTCACATCATAGTTACCAATCATACTCGAACGATTTCCTATGCCCATGCGCTGACCTCTCACATACTCGGCTCCAGCCTCTTTTCCGTAAAAATATTCAGTGAATAAACTTTCAGAATAGCAGGTAAAACTTTCATGCACCCACATGTCTGCATAGTCTTTGTAGGTAATGTTATTGGCAAACCACTCATGTCCAGACTCGTGAATAATGATGTAGTCCCACTTCAGTCCCCAACCAGTTCCACTCAAGTCTCTACCTAGATATCCATTACCGTATTTATTGCCATAGGTCACAGAACTCTGATGCTCCATTCCCAAATATGGCACTTCCACTAACTTATAGCTATCCTCATAAAATGGATATGGCCCAAACCAATGCTCAAATGCCTCCAAAGTTCTTACCGCATCTTTAAACTGCTCTTTTGCCTTATCCAGGTTTTCTCGGAGGACATAATAAATCATGTCTAGTTCACCCTTTTCGCCAGGGTATTTTTCACTGAAAGTCACATAGTCACCAATATTCAAATTGACCCCATAGTTGTTGATTGGATTAACCACCTTCCAGGTGTAAGTCTTGGTTTTATCTTTCTTGTTTTTGGTGGTTTTAACCAAACGCCCGTTTCCTACAGCAACCAAATCTTCAGGAACAGTAAAACTCATCGACATTCCCTCATCATTCTCATCATACATGTGGTCTTTGTTTGGCCACCACACACTAGCACCTAGACCTTGACAAGAAGTCGCAATAAAAGGCTTCCCATTGGAATCTTCTTTCCAGGAAAATCCACCATCCCAGGGAGCCCTGATCGCTTCTTTTGGCTCTCCGTGATAAAACACTGTGATTTCTTTTACCGCTCCTTTTTCCTGAACAGCCTCCAGCTGGATAAAATGAGCATTTCCCTCATGAATAACTTCAAGGCTTTTACCATCTTGCATCACTTTATCAATGATCATTGGCTCCTGCAAGTCTACCTGCATCACTTTACCTGCCTTTAAGACTTTGTAGCGAATGAGATTAGATCCAGAAATGGTTTTATTAGGGATATCAACGGCAACATTTAAATCATAGTAGCGCAGATCCCACCATTCTCTTTCGGGGGTAATACTGCCTCGTAATGAATCCTGACGCGTATACTCCTGTGCAAAAAGTGAAGAGCAAACCAATAATGTGAGTAGAAAAAGTGATTGACGCATGTAAGCTTTTAGTTTTTAAAAGCTGCCAATTTACTGAGTAGTAAGTGAACTCAGCAATGAGTTTACATCAACTAGCGCCAATAATTACATGAGTGGAGCAGATACAAACCAAAAAGCCTCTAACGTCAGACGTCAGAGGCTTCAATATTGTATAAGGTAAGACGAATTAAAGGGAAGTAGTTCCTTTAGCTCTCGCTTTTTTGATCTCGTTGTATATTCCGTTTTTGTTGATGTTTCTCAACATGGAAGTAGACACTCTGATCGTTACCCATTTATCCTCCTCAGGAATATAGAATCTCTTTTTCTGAAGATTTGGATTAAATCTTCTCTTCACTTTGTTGTTAGCGTGAGATACGTTATTTCCTACCTGTGGTCTCTTACCTGATATTTCGCAAACTTTTGACATGATTTCTCAGTTTTAAAAAACGGAGTGCAAAGATCGTAAGATTCTTTAAAATAACAAACTAGGCTTCTAATTTCTTTTAAAACCATATGGACAATGCCTGCAGCCACTTTTGCAGCAGTAGCCTCTTTTTCGGTGATATTTCTCTGTGAACACCAAAAATCCCTCTTCGGTGTAATAAAAATCCTCTTCTTCGAGACCTTTATACTTCTTTCCTTTCGCCATCTCCAACCTAAAATAGTACTTTTGAAAACCTAAAAATCAAAGCATTGTTTACAAGCTGAGGAGTTTAAATAAAACATTTTATGGCGACAGATACCAAAAAGAAATCGAGCAAGGAATTTATAGACCTTGAAAACCAACATGGAGCACACAACTACCACCCCCTGCCTGTTGTGTTGTCCAAAGGTGAAGGAGTTTATGTGTGGGACGTAGAAGGAAAAAAATATTACGATTTTCTTTCGGCATATAGTGCGGTGAATCAGGGGCACTGTCACCCAAGAATTGTCAATGCACTCAAAGAACAAGCAGAAACATTAACTCTAACCAGCAGAGCTTTTTATAATGATGTGCTTGGTCCATACGAACAGTACATGACTGAGTACTTTGGTTTTGACAAAGTACTTCCCATGAATACAGGCGCTGAGGCGGTAGAAACAGCTATCAAAATCTGTAGAAAGTGGGGATATGAAAAAAAGGGTGTAGAAGAAAACAAAGGTCAAATAGTCGTATTTGATCAAAACTTCCATGGTAGAACTACTACCATTATTTCATTTTCTTCTGATCCCGATGCTCGCAAAAATTTTGGCCCATATACTCATGGCTTTATTAAAGTAGCTTATAATGACATTGAAGCATTAAATGAAGTATTTGAAGAGCATTCGAACATTGTCGGAGTGCTTATAGAGCCTATTCAAGGTGAGGCTGGGGTAATGGTTCCTAACGACGGCTATTTAGCTCAGATTGGAAAACTTTGTAAACAAAACAATGCGCTTTTCATTGCAGACGAGATTCAAACAGGAATAGGTAGAACTGGTGAATTACTCGCTGTGAACTACGATCAGGTTAAACCAGACATGGTCATTTTGGGAAAAGCACTAAGTGGAGGAGCTTATCCTGTATCTGCAGTTTTAGCAGATAACCATATTATGGAGGTAATTACACCTGGAACTCATGGCTCTACTTTTGGAGGAAATCCTCTTGGAGCTAAAGTTGCTATGGCTGCTTTGGAAGTCATCAAAGATGAAAAACTAACAGAGAATGCACGCAAATTAGGAGATCAATTCCGAGAAAGAATGAAAAAACTCATTGAGAAAACTGATTTGGTTTGCCTGGTAAGAGGCAAAGGCTTACTTAATGCAATTGTTATTAATGACCATCAGGATAGCAGTACTGCGTGGAACATTTGCATGAAACTTAGTGAGAATGGATTGCTTGCAAAGCCAACTCATGGAAATATCATTCGTTTTGCTCCTCCTCTGGTTATGACTGAAGAGCAGCTTCACGAATGCTGTGATATTATTGAAAAAACAATCTTAGAGTTTGCATAAACTGCTGATTCTAACTGATCAAGAAACGCGAATCGAATTGGTTCGCGTTTTTTTGTGGCCTATAACACCCTGTAATCCTTAACTCAACTCTCAAATACTAAAAGTCGTCCAGCTATCGGTAAATTCGATCGAATGACCTTCCATGATTCTATAATTCGTTTTATTTTTCAGTTTCGTTTTCCCAAAAACGACCAACGAAAACTATACGGGCATCTAACCTTGGAGCTATACTCCCACCGGTTCCAATGTTTTCTTTCGCCCGTTTTACAGATGTTTATGAGGCTGTGGTAGGACAGCCTCTTTAAAAATTATTGACTGACTCTATGTTGAAAAAACTGTCTATTCGGCAAAAAATGCTTTTGCTGATTTTGGGAATTACTATTGCCACCTATGCAATCACTATGACCTATGTAGGTTGGTTTTTAGGCCAAAAATCAATTGCTGATGCGAAACAGCTTGCAGACCTGGGAGCTAAAGAAAAAGCCAATGAGATCCAATCAGATTTTGAAGGCTACCTGTCACTTTCACGGGCTATGGCCAAAATCATAGAGGACTATCCATCTCTGCCATTCAAAGAACGATTTAATCTAGAAGGACAACTCCTTCAAAAAGTCTTGGCGAGCAATGTTGATTTCAAACAAGTATGGATCAGCTGGGAAATGGGAGTCATTGACCCCAGATGGAAGAAATCTTTCGGACGAGAACGACATGCTTATACAAAACTTCAGGATGGAAATACACGTGAGTTCTCAGATTCTACAGACCTGGAAAGCCACAACTCGCAAAACTTTTATTATGTGCTTCGCGAAACAGGAAATGAAGGCGCGGCTGAACCCTACTTCTTTGCTCCTAATGCCTGGCCCGGATTGGTAGGAACGAGTATTGTAAGTCCAATAAAGAAAGGCAATGAGTACTTAGGTCAGGTAGGCTTTGACTATGCTACAAGTCAATACATGAATACAACGGATTTCGAGGCATTCGACAGAAGTTATGCCATGATCTTCTCTGAGTCCGGTATTGTAGTAGCCCATCCTCAAGACTCACTGGTCAATCATCCATTTAACAAACTGGCATTTCTCGAAGAAAAGGATCTGGAGTTTTTCAAATCTCAACTTGAAAACCATGATGTCATCACTTTTGAGCGATATGACCAGCTATCACAAGAAAAGGTCTATGTCAATTTACGTAGTGTTCCAATAGGCACTTCAGACATGTTTTGGGTGGTAGGAACCGTGGTTCCTTTGGTAGAAATCACCAAAGAATCCAATCAGATTATTCTTAATGCAACCTTAATCGGCATTTCTGGATTGGTGTTATTGATACTTGCCATCATGTTCATCACCAAGAAAATTATCACCTCACTACGCGAATCCGAAGGCCTTCTGAAAAAGCTTGCAAAAGGTGAAGTGGATGCTACTACACAATTGGAAGTAAAAGGATCTGATGAACTAAGCAGTATGGCGAGATCTGTTAATCAGTTGCTAACTGAACTAGCCAAAAAAGCGGATTTTGCGAAGGAAATCGGCGAAGGAAATCTACAGAGCTACTTTGAAGCCTCCGGACCAAATGATCTACTTGGAAACTCTCTTCTTCAGATGAGAGGAAACCTTCACAAGGTTATTGATGAAGTAAATTCAGTAGTTACTATTGCTGCGGAAGAAGGCAACTTATCAACCCGGATAGACTTAGAAGGTAAACTGGGAGTTTGGAGAGAGTTGGCGCACACCATTAATGAGTTATTAGCTTCATTTTATGCTCCTTTTCATTCTATAAGCACGATTGCACAGCTTATGGCAAACGGAGATCTCTCCCAACAACTGGAGGAAGCAAAAGGGGATGTTGGTGAAATCACTACCAACCTAAATTCAGGTTTGGCTAACCTATCCCAGCTGCTATTGGATGTTATCGAACACGCACGAAACATCCGTTTATCTGCAGAAGATATGCTGGCCGTAGGAAGTGATATGAATACAAGCACTATTGAAATATCAACTGCCATTGAAGAAATGAGTAATGGTGCTACGAAGCAAGTGAGCGAAGTTGATCGAACTTCACAATACATTGAGAAAATCATGCATTCATCCAGAGGCATGGAAGAGCAAGCTCAAAACATTAACAAGGCTGCTGCCAGTAGTACAGAAAAAACAGCACAAGGTCTCGATCGGATCACCAATGTGGATCAAAGTATGAAAGATCTCTCTTCGTATTCTGAAAAGACTAATGAGTCGTTTCGAGTGTTTGCGGATCGGTCCAAGGAAATCTCACGAGTGCTGGGTGTAATTACAGAAATAGCCTCCCAAACAAACCTACTTGCACTGAATGCAGCGATAGAAGCTGCTCAGGCAGGAGAAGCCGGAAGAGGATTTGCAGTCGTTGCAGAAGAGATTCGCAATCTTGCCGAGAGCTCCAGGCAATCTGCTAGAGAAATTGAGGAATTGGTAAGTGCTGTTCAGCAAGACTCCAAGGAAGTAGCAATTACGCTAGATGATATGACCAATCGAATTCAGGCAGGTGAAATCGCTTCAAGAGAAGCATCCTTTGCCTTTAAAGAAATAGCCAACTCAACAGATGAAACATTAAAACTTGCCAAACAAATATTTGATGCCAGCATCGAACAACGCAATGACATAACGGAGATAGTGAAGGTTACCGAATCCGTAGTGGTAATAGCTGAAGAAACTGCTGCAGGTACAGAAGAAGTATCAATGTCCTCTGAGCAACTGAGTCAAGGAATGACTAACTATAAAAACCGATCAGAGGAATTGGAGCAAATTTCCAATCAGTTAACTGAGGCTATTGAGAAATTGAATTTAAGAAAAACTTCATAGAGGCCACTTTTCAGAAACAAATCGATGGTAGTTTTTTACTAATCGACAGATTTACAGGACTCATACAAAAAGCGAACTAAATATCGGTTCGCTTTTATATTTTCATGGCCTATACCGTAACGCTACATTTATGTTTAAGTCATTATTCCTCATTAGCGCCATAATGATCGGAAACCCTGACACTGATTTGAAGAATCTGATTGATTCCTCCATCAAATTAAGGGAATCAAATTGTGACAGTGCCTTTGTACTTCTCGATGACATTGATCCCTCCTACTTATCAGCGCAAAGTCTGCCAGATCAGGCTGAAGTTACTCTTCAAAAAGGCTTGGCCAAATACTGTCTGGGAGAGTATGATAAAACCCTACCCCTATACCAAACGGCAGTTGATCTATTCGACTCAGCTGAGATGCCTGAAAGAGGAGTGTTGACCTTAAATCTCATTGGCACACTTCAGAAAAAACAAGGGCTCTTTGATGTGGCACAAACCTACTATGAGCAAGGACTAGAACTTGCCAAGAAAAATAATGACGATGAAGGGATAGGTAACAGCTTAAATAATATTGGTCTTGTTTATTTACAACAAGATCAGATTCATGAGGCAAAAAAGTATTTTTTAGAGTCTACAACTTACAAAATAATGGCTCAAGACACTCTGGGACTCAGTTACAACTATGACAATCTGGGGCAGGTATATGGACAAAACGATCAACTAGATAGCGCCATTTATTATTTTGAATTAGCAGCTGATTATAAGAACAAAGTCGGTGAGCGCGTAGGCGGGGCCATTGTGCAAAATAACATCGGGGAAGCTTTGTTAATTGCTGGGCAAGCAAAAAGAGCAGAGGCGTATTTCCAGAAAGCTTTGATCATCGCAAAAGAAACGAGCTTTGCTGATTTCGAACAGCATGTTTTGTTACAACTGTCCAAAGTCTATGAAGAGCTTGGCAACATGACACAAGCATTTGATTTATACAAACAGCATGTTTCATTGAATGACAGCTTATTCAATATTCGAAAGACCAAAGCCATAGCAGAGCTGGAAACGAAGTATGAAACAGCGAAGAAAGAACAACAAATCACCTTGCAGCAAGCTGAAATCGAAGAACACAGAATACAGAATCAACGGAATCTGGCAGTCATTTTAGGACTTATTTTAGTGGTCCTAATGCTAGTGATTATTGTGCTCTTAACACGAAGTAGGTCACGTAAGAAACAAGCAATTATCCTGAAAGAAGCTGAAATCAAGCTACGCGAAACACAGATAGAAGCGGCTATTTCTAGTCAGGAAAAAGAACGCACCCGCTTTGCCAAAGACCTACATGATGGATTTGGTCAGATGATCTCTGTTCTAAATCTCAACTTAAAATCACTGGAAGATGGAGACAAAGACAAGCATGAAGTTTTCGAAAGCTCCAGCAAAGTACTTGATGAAATGTATCAGGAACTCAAGGGTATCTGTTTCAACCTGATGCCTCAAACCTTGATAAAACATGGCATCACCGCCGCGATTAATGAGTTTGCGGGGCGAATAAACAATACTGGAAAGTACTACATTCAAACGGACTTCTTTGGTATGGAAGACAGACTGACTGATGTGCAAGAAATATCCCTGTACCGAATCACTCAAGAATGGGTCAACAATATTTTGAAGTACTCCGATGCATCCAAAGTAACTGTTCAAATCACTAGAGACGAGGAAGAAATTACGTTGCTCATAGAAGATGATGGAAGCGGCTTTGACCTGAATGTCCTTAAATCAGGCAAAGGCAATGGCTGGAAGAATATGAACTCGCGAGCAAACCTCATCAATGGAGAGCTGGAAGTAGAAACTACACCAGGAATGAGAGGCAACACGCTGATTGTGAATGTGCCTGTAGCAGTTAGAATCGACCAAAGTATTGAATTAGTCAAATAGTTTGCTGCTTTTAGTTAGATAATTGTGTCAAGTATATAGTGAATGCTTAACTTCATTAATCCGCTACAAACGAGATTAAATGAAGGCCCTATTCATCTTTTTGTCATTACTTGTCTCCATCTGTTCTATAGGTCAGAATAGAGAGATTGATAGTCTAAAATCCTTACTACCAGTGCAATCTAATGCCGACAAAATATCTTCTCTGAATGAGTTGTCCTGGCATTACCGAAGTATCAATATTGACACAGCTATTTCACTAGCGGAACAAGCAATCGCTATTTCGAATGAAATTCAGAATACAGAATTGCTGGGAAGATCGCTAAACAATCTTGGAGCAGCCTACCAGGCTACTGGCTCCTATGATACCGCTATAGTAATTTTATCTCAATCTCTAGACTTGATAAGTCAGGTTCAGGATTCAAGCCGTTTGTCTAGTATACTGAATAACCTTGGTATTTGCTACGATGAACTAGGCCAATACAATAAAGCACTAAGTAATTATTTTGACGGTTTACGAATTGCTGAAGACCAAGCTGATCTTGAAAAAGAAGCATTGATCATAGGTAATATTGGCATTGTTTATAAGAAAATGAAGTCTTATAGCAAAGTATTGGAATACTACCAACAGGCATTAGATATCTATACAACATTAGATAATACATTGGGTGTAACGATTATGACTGGAAATATCGCTTCAGTTTATATCCAACTAAAAGAGTTTGATCTTGCCATCGAATACTCCTTTAAAGCTAAAAATCTCTACGAACAGCTGGGCTACCTAAGATATGTGCCTTACTCTGTGGGAAATGCAGCCATTGCTTCCGATAGTTTAAATAATAAAAACGCAGAAGCATTATACCTGGAATCAATTGCCGCCCATGAACAATTTGACAACCAGTATGAACTAGCATTTCAATACAAAAATTTAGCTTCCTATTACATCAAACAACATAAACTTTCACTGGCAGAATTATACGCAAAAAAAGCAATTGATGCCGCCACAGCAATTCAAGCGAATGAAATGTTAAAAGATGCTCTGGCTGTAGCTTCACTAGCAGCTTTTGAATCAGAAAATTTCAAACAAGCTTACCTGCTTCAGAAGGAAATGGAAGAGATAAAGGATTCGTTGTATGAAAAAAGTAAAACTCGTCAGATTTTTGAACTTCAAACCCAGTATGAAACAGAGAAAAAAGAGCATCAAATTGCTCTTCAAAATGCCAGAATTAATGAACAGGAAACTGCTAATGAGCGAAACATTGCCATTATTTTTGGATTAGTGATAGGATTAATGCTATTAATCTTGCTGGTGATAGCAATGAGATCCAGATCCAGGAAAAAGCATGAACTACTAAAACAAGAAGCGGAAATTATACTTCGTAAAACACAGATAGAAGCGGCTATTTCTAGTCAGGAAAAGGAACGCACCCGCTTTGCCAAGGACCTACATGATGGATTTGGTCAGATGATTTCTATCTTGAACCTCAACTTAAAATCTCTGGAAGATGGAGACAAAGACAAACATGAAGTGTTTGAGAGTTCCAGTAAGGTACTGGAAGAGATGTATCAGGAACTGAAAGGCATCTGTTTTAACCTAATGCCTCAGACTCTCATCAAACATGGCATCACCTCCGCGATTAATGAGTTTGCGGGGCGAATTAACAATACAGGAAAGTACAACATTGAAACAGACTTCTTCGGTATGGAAGAACGACTGACTGATGTACAAGAAATATCCTTATACCGAATCACTCAAGAATGGGTCAACAATATTTTGAAGTACTCTGATGCATCCAAAGTAACTGTCCAAATCACTAGAGACGAAGAAGAAATAACGTTGCTCATAGAAGATGACGGAAGCGGCTTTGACCTGAATGTCCTAAAGTCCGGAAAAGGCAATGGCTGGAAGAATATGAACTCGCGAGCAAACCTCATCAATGGAGAGCTGGAAGTAGAAACTACTCCAGGTATGAGAGGCAATACGCTGATTGTGAATGCGCCATTCATCATTGAAAAACCCGAGTTGCAACTAGCATAACCCTGAAATATACCCTTGAGAAGGTATGTTGATTGGTCTTAGGACTTCTGATTTTTGTTTTAAATTCATAGAGTTTGTACCAAACAAGAATCCATGAAGCATCTCCTTACACTGGTTTTTGTAATGACCTTGACAGCCTGTCAATTTCAAGATCAACCATCCCTTGATTATTCGAATCAGGATGAAGCCATATTAGTTGATTCCTTAAACGCCAACTTCTATCAGATATACAGTGCTGACTTCAATGCGGCTAAGGAGGCTATGAAATCGGCGATTGACATTTCAACAATTAATCAATGGCCTGACAAGAAAGCAGAATCTTATAAAAACATGGCCGTAATTGAATATCTAACAGGCAATTATGAACAAGCACTTTCACTGGCATTGCAAGCACGAGAGCTATATGATTCAATACAAGACTGGAGTGGAGTAGCCAAGACGGACAATGAACTTGGTAATTTCTACAGAAAAACTGGCCGTGACGATAAAGCTCTGGAGATGTGGAATGAAGCCGAAAAGTTGTCACTAAAAGTAAATGATTTAACTACACTGGGAACAGCTTATGGAATGAAAGGAACCTTCTACTGGCTTAAGGAGCAATATGAGATTTCAGATGAATATTATTTTAAATCTTATGACATCAGAGTTCAAGAGCAAGACAGTGTTGGTCTAGGCTATATACTTGTTGACCTTGCTGACATTGAGCAGCGCAAGGGAAACCTTAATGGCGCCATTTCCTATTTCGAACAGAGTAATTCGATCCGAGAAAAAATAGGTGATTGGCAGGGTGTTGTGGACAACAATAAAATGATCGGCGATATGTGGATGAAAGAGAAAAACTGGAAGTCTGCCATAGTTTATTACCAGAAATGTGCCGAGCAAAGCCAGGAATTAGGGTATCCAGATTTAAGAAGAAAATCACTTGACTCTCTTTCTAGCGCCAATGGCTATTTAGGTCAATTCAAAGAAGCATTAGAACTAAAGTTATTAGCCATAGACTTAAAAGACAGTCTCTTTTCTGCTGAAAAGACGATGCGAATTGCCAAACTGCAAACACAGTATGAAACTGCCAAAAAAGAGCAAATCATTGCGGAGCAACAGCTCACTATCCAACAAAATCAGCTACTGTTGGGAGGTTTAGGATTCGGACTATTATTCCTCTTGATAAGTGGATATCAGCTAAGTCAAAAACAAAAACTCAAGCATCAAAAGGCCCTGGAAACAGAAAAGCGTATGGCCAAAGAAGCTCAAATAGAAGCATCTATATCCAGTCAGGAAAAAGAACGTTCTCGCTTTGCTAAAGATCTCCATGATGGGTTTGGACAATTGATCTCCATTCTTAATCTAAACCTGAAATCGCTGGAACAAGGCGATAAGGATAAACATGAAGTATTTGAGAGCTCTAGTAAAGTGCTGGAAGAAATGTACCAGGAACTCAAGGGAATTTGCTTCAACCTAATGCCTCAAACACTGATACTCCACGGTATCACTTCTGCACTTAATGAGTTTGCTGCTCGTATCAATACAACCGACAAACTTTATGTGGAGACTGACTTTTTTGGATTGGACGAGCGCCTGACAGATGTCCAGGAAATTTCACTCTATCGTATTACACAGGAATGGATCAATAACATCATCAAGTATTCTGATGCGTCTAAAGTCACGATTCAAATCACCAAAGATCAGGAAGAACTTACTTTATTAATCGAAGACAATGGAAATGGATTTAACATAAACTCTCTAACGTCAGGTAAAGGAAATGGCTGGAAAAACATGAATTCACGAGCCAACCTGATTAATGGAGAATTGGAAGTAGACTCAACCCCTGGCATTCATGGGAATACCTTGATTGTGAATGCTGTTATTACTCAATCCGTTGTTAAAGATTATAATACAATCAATAATTAAATACCTTGATAAGTAACCTATCTTACTTCTTGTCTATCCTGATCTGATTGATCAAAGAATAATTAATAACCGTATGCATTTAATGAAAATTAGCCCTATTTCATCTTCCATTTTCATATGGATTTTCTGTTCTATTATTTGGCCTCTTAGAGTAAACGCACAAGGTGGAGATTCCCTTAGAGTTGCTGAATTATTAGGACAGGCTAAAAGTCAAATGAATCAGAATGCCGATGTTGGTTTTGCCTATTTGGATACAATCAAAACATTTGTTGAGAAAGAAAACCACAACCTCTATCAAAAAGCGGACTATCATAAAGTAATAGGCATTGGACTCTTCCGAAAGAGTAATTATGACTCTTCAAACTACCACTATTTAAGAGCCTTAGACATTTTCGAAGCTGGCAATTATGAGCTAGACATGGCCAAAATAGCTGTCAACATTTCGTTTAATTATAATCGTCTTGGCAAATATGATGAAACGATCGAATTAGCGACAAAGGCGTTAAGAATGTTTGAAAAATTAGAAGATCACAAAGGGGTAGGTATTTCCTCAAATATTATTGGTCAGGTCTACTTCTACAACAAAGATTATGACAAAGCGAAAGTGTACTTCAGAAAATACCTGATGAATGGAATTGCAGCTGGAGATAGTACCGAAATCGCAGGGGGTTACAGCAACTTAGGTGCTGCTTGCAATGATTTAGATCAATTTGATTCAGCTATTTACTATAACAAGCAAGCTTTAATCATCCATCAGAATTTGAATAACCTGTATGGATTAGGGAATGCATATCAAAATATAGGTGGAAATTTTCAAGATAGGCATCTATATGACTCTGCAATCTTCTATTATAAAAAGGCACTTCCTTACTATTTAGAAACAAACCATAAAACCGGTCTTACAGAATGTTACGTCAACTTAGCGGAGTGTTATATTCAAACCTACAACGACAATGCTGCAATTGAAAATGCGAATAAAAGTCTCCAAATAGCACAAGAAATAGATGAATCATTTATGATTCAAGAAAGTGCTAGAATTCTTTCTAAAGCTTATGAAGTAACTGGGAATTATCGAAAGTCTCTGGAGAATTTCAAACTTTATGATTCGCTTTCTACGATCGTATTCAATGAGGAAACTCGAAAGAATATTGAAGAGATTAATGTGCAATACGAAACCGAGAAAAAGGAAAATCAGATAGCACTACAATCGGCTCAGTTAGCAGAAAAGGAAGCTCAAAACGAACGCAAAGTAACGATCATAGCAGGCTTAGTATTTGGCTGCCTTCTACTAATTGTATTGTTTGTTATGAATAGAAACTTACTTCTAAGAAAGAATAAATTACTTAAACAACAAGCGCAAATAGAACTGAGAGAAGCACAGATTGAGGCAACTATTTCCAGTCAGGAAAAGGAACGTTCCCGATTTGCAAAAGATCTGCATGATGGGTTTGGTCAAATGATTACCGTCCTCAATCTCAACTTAAAGTCACTGGAAGATCAGAATAATGACAGACACAAGATCTTTGACGCTTCCAGTAAAATCCTTGATGAAATGTATCGAGAACTAAAAGGAATCTGCTTCAACCTGATGCCACAAACACTGGTGAAAGAAGGCATATCTGCAGCACTGAATGAATTCGCATTAAGAATCAATAACACAGGAAAGGTTACCGTTAGCACGTATTTCTTCGGGCTCGAGGAAAGGCTTACTGAAGTGCAGGAAATCTCTCTTTATCGAATCAGCCAGGAATGGATAAACAATGCCTTAAAATACTCTGATGTCATACAGATATCACTTTCACTTACCAAAGATGATGATGAAATCATCCTGATGATTGAAGACGATGGTGTTGGGTTTGATGTGGAACTTTTAAAGAATGGCAAAGGAAATGGTTGGAAAAACATGAATGCCAGAGCCAACTTGATTAAAGGAGATCTAGAGGTAGACACGAATCCTGGAATAAAAGGAAATACGTTAATTGTAACAACTAGTATTGTTTCAAGTCGGGAAGTAATAAAAACAGATACAAATACCATGGAAACGGTATAGTATCCAATTACCGTTGCAAGTAGCTTAGTGTCAAACAATGATGAATCTTTAATCCGTGCACAGACACTAGTTGCATAATGAATTTGCTATCTTTCCTACGTAAAAACTCTGTCAATAACCAGATGCGGATATTCTTAACCGATGACCATGCGGTTTTAATTGGTGGTTTGCAAAAAATCATTGAAACCGAGCATGATTTAGAAGTAGTAGGAACAGCAGGTGATGTACAATCCACCATGGATGCACTGACGCACACTAAAGTGGACTTGTTAATTACTGATTACAACTTACCAGATGAAGATGGCTTGACTCTCGTCAGAAAAGTCAAAAGGAAATACCCAGCTTTAAAAATTCTAGTGCTCAGCATGCATGACGAAGCACATTTGGTCAAGGAGATACTAAAAGAAGGCGTAGATGGCTATCTGATTAAAAAGGATTCACATAAAGAGCTGATCAATGCCATATACTCCATTAAAGGCGGTAAAACCTATCTAAGTTCGGATGTCAATAGCATTTTGATTAAAGGATTAAATGGTGAAGGAGAACAAAAATTACTCACCGACCGAGAGCGTGAAATCTTAAAATTGATCAGTAAAGAGTTTACCAATAAACAGATCGCCGAAGAGCTTTTCATCTCTGAAAGGACAGTGGAAACGCATCGCAAAAACATCTTCAGAAAGACGGGAACCAATAACCTGGTAGGGTTAATCAAATATGCTTACGCTAATAATCTGATCTAAATTTGATTGAACTCTTTTCATTCTCCCTTAGTCCTACAGATCTAAGCTTACTATTTGTTGTTGCCTTACTTATAGGCATGTCAAAGACTGGTGTGCATGGTGCAGGCATGGCAGCAGTCCCCTTTTTAGCGATGATCTTTGGAGGCAAAGAGTCCACCGGATTATTGCTCCCTATTCTTTGTATTGCCGATATTTTCGGAGTTTCCTATTACCACAGACATACGCATTGGTCTCATTTGATCAAATTATTTCCTTGGGCAGCTGCCGGTATTTTAATCGGGACATATGTTGGAGACAGCATCGATGACAACATGTTTCGCCTCATCATGGGGGTGATCATCCTGGGTAGTCTGGGTATCATGATCTGGAAAGAACGTTCCAAATCTAAAAGAGTCCCTGAGGGTCTTTGGTTTGCCGCCCTTAGGATTGCTTGGAGGATTTACAACGATGGTAGGTAACCTTGCAGGATCTGTGATGGCACTTTATCTGCTGTCCATGCGTCTCCCTAAAAATGAATACATTGGCACTGCAGCCTGGTTCTTTTTAGTCGTCAACTTGTTCAAAGTCCCATTGCACGTGTTTGTTTGGAAAACGATCACCTGGAACAGCTTCTTCCTAGACCTAGTTACCATTCCTGCGGTAGTAGTTGGAGTGTTTTTAGGTATTTGGGTAATCAAGAAATTTCCTGAGATGTATTACCGCTGGTTCATCATCGGAACCACTGCCTTAGCGGCTCTTTTGCTGGTTTTTTAGACAAAATACCGTCTTCACGGTATGCAAAATAGCTACCAATAGGCATTTCAGAAAGCTTGATTTCTTCTGAGTATTGTAGCAAATAAATCGCTACATGAAATTCATCTTTTTAACACTTGGATTGCTAATCAGCAGTCAGCTATTTTCTCAACAAATAACCTATCAGGTCTTAGAAGACAACCCTGATCAAGCATACTCAAAGTTTATTGCCCCAGAATGGGGAGCCGAAAGTAATACCACCAATCTATCGTTGTTTCTTGGTGCCAATGGGCGCATTGGTCTTACGGAGGCACTTACCCTAGAAGGAGTGGCACGAATTGATTTGTATCAGATTAACGGCTCAGGAATTGGGACATTACTGGAAGGCGGAGTTTTTCTCCCGTTGAAGTCAAAAATTAAAGAGAAAAAGGTACCTGTCATTCTAAGTTATAACCCATATGCTGGCACGACCTACAAAGATGGTAAACGATACAATGTCGAAGAAACCAGGTCTATCACTATTCCGAATGGTCAATACAAAAATCAGGTCGGAGTACGTGGAGGTCTGCACAATCGTCTTACCAGTATTTATGACAATGGTGCAGGAGGAAATATCTTTCTTTCTGGAGTGTATCTAGGTGGCCAATGGACCTCACAAGCCTATGTAAGAACCAAAATCAATAATGATGTGGAAAGAATTGGTGCTGGATTTACAAGAGTTTACGGAGACCTTCTTGTATTACCTGTCTCAACTCCCGATGCTGCAGCTAATACTGGTGACGTAAAAAGTGATGGCATTTTAGGCTGGAGAGTCGGCTATCAATGGTACGTTAGCCCTCACAATGGTGATTACAAGTTTCTCGCCAATTCTGTATTTGGAGCCGAGATTGGGCACCGACCGTTGAGTGGCTTCATGTTCAACGTTTCCTGGGGATTTGCCTTCCTAAACAGCAAATAAATAATTGTGCATCAGGGTTTCATGGTATATGAAAATGCCATCCACATAGGATGTAAATCCTATGATTTACATAGGACCTTTACAGAAAATAAAATGCCATGAAAACATCCCGTCTATTCATCATTTTGTGCCTAATGACCTCAGTGGTTTACGGACAAGAGTTTACTAAAAAGAATTTACAACTATCTGAGCTTAAAAGTAAGGCTCTCGGAGATGCTCCAAAAAAAGTCTTTATTAAGTCTTTTAAGATCTACTATCAGATGATTGCTGAAGCAGAAACTACTTCTCGAGGTGGTAGACAAATTGGTGGCAATTATGTTGGTGATGCTACCGCTAGAATGGCTGTAGGCGTAGAAGGAGTGGATCCTGTTCACTTACAGAACATGACCAACGAATTGTACGACTATTACATTGGTGAATTAGAGAGCAAAGGCTTTGAAGTCTTTACCGCTGACAACCTTCAAAGCACAGAATATTTTGAAGATTGGACTAAAATAGATGGTCCAACCATTAATGAAGAGCAAATTAAAGGGAGCTTAATGGTCATTCCAGAAGGCTATGCCTATTTCGTAAAGAAAATTACTAAAAAAGGGAAAGAGAAAACAGGAGCTTTTATGAGCGGACTTACCGGTGATGATGGTAGTTTCTCCTCCTCTATCTATGGACCAAACCCTAAGCTTTCAGATGACCTGGATGACATGTTCGTAGTTGAAGTTTCTTTCAACATTCCAAGTATTTGGCTTGCCAGCAACAATAAATTTGGTTCTGCTAAAATTAAAGGAGGACCTAACTTGAAAATGGCTCAGGCAAAAATCTCCTATATCAGCGGAAAGGCGAACAAACCAGGTGTGGCCATGCCGGAAGCAGCAGCTGAAATCTTACTTAAAGAAGCAATTCCTGTGAATGGGGTATTCAAAGAGGAGAAATTTAAATCGGTAGCTACTCGATCCCACACCTATGTTCCTTCTTATGCATCTTATTTCACCGTAGAAGATAGAAGTGTAGAAGTGACTAACACAATTGAATGTGACCCAGAAGTATACCAATCAGAAGTAAAGAAACCAATCAAAGGATTTATGGATAAGTCTCTGGAACTTTTACAAACTGGTTTGGATGGCGAAAAAGTTAAGCTTTAATGATTCCATAATCATTAACTAAACTATGTCTTGAATTACCGCCAAAAACTAAGGCATAGGAAAGCCTCCTGTCATTAATTTGCAGGAGGTTTTTTATGTTTTTTTAGTTATCTTCTCTGCATGTTTTTCCGCCGTAAACCAAAACAACCTAGCAAACGCTATGTGGCATACCTACACAAAATGGCCAAATACCGATTGGTCATGTCGCGATTTGCAGAAGAGCCTGGACAGCAACTTTTGATCTATTTTTTTGATCAAACCAGAAAAGAAATACAACAAATGGCTGCTGCTTTGAATATCACCTTAAAAAATCCAGGCGAGCATGCTGAGATGGATGATTTAATCTTTTGCAATGCTTTTAGCTTGAACCAATATTTATTTCCTGGAATTACCAAAGTGGTAGTAATGGAAGTACACCCTTTGCACACCAAAAATGAAGCCATCGTCCAACATTTTACCAATCAGCCTAAACTGGAAATCGAGTTCCATATGGGATTTGATGAAGCTGCCCTCAAACCATTTAACAGTGAGCGCCTGAGTGAATTAATGGTAAAATTAGGGATGGGAGAAAATGAACCGATAGAGCATTCAATGGTGAGTAAAAGCCTGGAAAACGGATTGACTAAACTGGAAGCAAAACTCAAAAATAGCCATCAGGATATCCGTAGTAGCCAGGAAGAATGGGTGGTCGCCAATAAGCTGTGAATCAAACTTATTGCCGATTACGTAGTTTACTAGATCACGATGAAACAGTTGATCTATGTACTTACCGCTATCGGAATACTGATTGGCGCGTGCTCTGAGAAGAAGCTAATACTTCAAACAAAGGAAGTCATGCTGGAGTCTCCAGAGCAAATCTTTCCCCTGGGAGATTCTACGGCAAGACCTATTTTATATAGAAATATACCAAGCTTTGAATCATTGACTGTTGACCAGTCTAAAGAGAAATTTATTGCTGCGGTATTACCTGCAATATTAGTTTCTAAATATCGCATGAATCAGGATCGGGAAAAGGTCCAATTCATTTTAGCCCAGGAAGAATGGACCGCCGAAGACTCTGCATTCTATCATTATCAGTTAGACCGATTTGATACGGACAATCCCGATCAGTTGCTCAAACGAATGCTTACTCACCCAAACAGTATTGTGCTGGTGCAAGCAGCAGTGGAAAGTGGCTGGGGGTCTTCTCGATTTTTCCAAGAGGCGAATAACTTGTTCGGTATCTGGTCTTACAATGCGAATGAACCGCGTATTGAAGCCAGCTACAGCCGAGGAGATAACCGTATTTTCCTTCGGAAATATGCTGATGTCTCCGAATCTATCACTGATTATTTTGAGACAGTAGGAAGATCCAGAGCTTATCGGAAATTCAGAACTGCTCGAACAGTATCCAGCAATGTGGATGAACTACTTCCGCATCTAAAATACTACTCAGAACGCCGTGAAGCTTATGTCGATCAACTTAGAACGATTATTCGACAGAATGATCTCACTCAATATGATGACTACCAGATAGATCCATCATTCTTTATTGAACAATAAACTCAGCTATGAAAACTCAAATATTCCTTACACTACTTGTAGTGCTAACCTCTATTGGTTGCGCGCAATCCGAAACGAAAATAGATCCAAACAAGGAAGTGGTTTGCTTCGTCTATCACCGCTTTGATGATAATCGCTATCCATCTACCAACACCAAAGTTTCCGACTTTAAGTCTCATCTTCAATACCTGAAAGACCAGGGTTATCAGGTGTTAACTTTTGCGGATGCAATGGACTATATGAACTCAAGCGATCCTGTTCAAAAAACGGCCGTGATCACCATTGATGACGGTTATGAGAGCTTTTATAAAAATGGATTACCTGTATTGAAAGAATTTGATTTTCCAGCAACGCTATATATCAATACTGAGACGGTTGGCGGGTCTAGCTATATGGATTGGGATCAAATAAAAGCTGCCGCAGATGCTGGTGTAGAAATTGGAAATCATACCCACTCACATGCATACTTTCTAAATCAACCTGAATCAGAACGATATAGCAATTTCAAAGATGAACTAAAGTTGACCCAAAAATTGATCAAAGAACATCTTGGATCAACTCCAGAAACCTTTGCTTATCCTTTTGGGGAATTGGATGACAAAATGCTGTCCATCGTTAAAGAAATCGGTTTTAAAGGCGCTGCTGCTCAAAACTCAGGTGTGATAGGTGGAAGCACCGATCTATTCAGATGCCCACGCTTCCCAATGTCAGAAAACTATGCGGCAATTGATAAATTCAAATCCAAGGCTAATATGCATCATCCATTGGTAACAAGTGAATCTCCATTTAGCTTCATAGCTACAGGAGATCAACCAAAGCTGACCTTGAAAGTATCCGCTGATAGCCCTTTGGCGGGAGCTGTTAACTGCTTCATACAAGGAGCTGAAGCCAAAGTGGATAAATCAGAATCTGGTGAAGATGTGGTCATTACGATTACTCCAAAGTCAGACATTTCTTCAAGACGTAGATTTCTGTACACCTTAACCGCTCAGCAGGATGGCAAATGGTACTGGTACAGTCATCTTTGGATCAATCCAGATGTGCACTAGTCTTTTTTTAGTCCTCTTCCAGTGTAAAGTCTCCAGTATGATCCTTACTGGCTACCAAATTGGTAGAAAGGTTGAAAAGGTGCGCCTCTGATTCATAAAAATGCATCATGTAACCTGCTGTATTTACAAAACAAACCATATCTCCTATTTCTGGATATACAGATAATGTTATCTTTCGTTTGAGTATAATATCCTGTTCCAGACAATAAGCTCCTGTAAAATAAACTGATGTCTCGCGCGGTTTTCTTCCCTCAGAGTTAGGCAGATAAATGGGGTCCAACAAAAAGTCTGCACTGGAGCTGCACAACTGAGTCCTGTTCATTTCTAAGCCAACAAGAAGGTCACCGTTACTATCCTCTTTGCGGGAAATCACTCTTGCTAATGTTATACCACATTGATCCAGTAATGACCTACCTGGCTCCATTCTAAGTTGTATATTCTGATTGCGGAGTAGGTCACTCACCTTTTGCTCTCCTTTAACCATTTGACTTAATATTCCATCCAAAAAAACAGACTTGGGGTTGCGATTGAAATATGGATAGGTTTTTAAACAACCATGCAGCTTTTCATCAATTGATTCGTATCCCAGGCCATTGTTCATAAATGTTATGGGCTCCGCCTTATGTAGAACAGACTTTTTTAGGTGATCATCAAAGGCTATCCACTCTTCCTCATCTTCTAAGTAGTTCATGAGCAAACCACCACCTATGTCGATAAATTCAGTTTCTATACCATCCTGTGCTAACAATTCTGAGAGATCTAACGTCTGCAAAATAGCCTGCACACGCTGATCGATAGAATAACCATTCAGGTGAAAATGAAACCCCTTGAAATCAAAGCATTTGTTTGAATGAATCTCTTTCACAACAGCCAAAGCAGAAGTTATATCAAACCCAAACCTACTGTACAGCTTTTGCCCATTCCAATCAAAGCCACTAATACGAACACCAAGCTGAGCGGTATGTCCCCCTTTCAAACACAACATTTCTATATGCGCCAATTCATCTTGGTTATCCACGATAATCAACACATGATGCTCTAAAGCCAATTGTATCAATTCCTCCGTTTTAACTGCTGCCGTGACAACCAACCTATCAGAAGGCACACCTATTTCTAAACTTTGATTCAGCTCATTAAAGCTTGCAGTATCCACCCCGAATTGTTGAGTTGCAGCACTCTTAACGAAACATTTACTCTTATTGGCCTTTCTTGCATAGAACACCAAGTGATCCAGCTTATGATTTTGCAGTACTTCCAAGTATTCGTGATAATTTTGAATAAATGGTTCTAGAAAATGTATATTAATAGGAGAGCCGTACTGGTTAAATGCGGAGTTTATTAATTCTTTATTTTCCAAAAACTGATTGATCCAATCATCAACCAAAGGCTTTAATTGAGGATACTTTATCATATTTAAATTTCTTGAGGTTGTTTTTTTGTGGCATTGTTTACAGTTCCAATCAAGCGAATTACATTCTGCACCCAATTAGCAATAAACTCATCATTCCTCAATGGTGATATACTTTCATTGTCATAAGTAATACCTGTTGTAGGAATTCCTGTCACATATACCCTGGAATTTGGCAGTCCATATTGATTGATAATTTCACCTTTACTGGTTTGCTGTAAGCACCCTGGGGTATACTTATTTCCTAGCACATCTTCATTTATAAACAGCGACGCTTCTCCAGATGTAACCATATTACCATACAGCCCGGTATCCTGAACACAATCAACTTTAGGTATTCTAGCATCTACTAAGGCACCTACTATTACTTGCTCACCGTGAAGTTTACTTGAGATTACATGATTGCCAGTATGAGCATCAAAGGTTATATCTGAGCATGCTCCAATACCAAGATTTAGTAGACTTGCCTGAACCAGCGCATATATCTTTTTCATATTCTCTAATGGTGGACCATAAGATATGCGCTGAATGAATGGAGCATATTTTTGATCAAATGTTTCCTGACATTTCGCCGACAAGCCCCCAAAACGATAAACGTCATCAAAAACATCAACAATGCTTGTCCAAACATATCCAATAGAAGCAATTGGATTAAGCTCAGGTCCCTCCTCGGCCATTGTAATGATTTCTTTTAGCCTCTCTTTTTGACACCTATGAATATCCTCAGGCCTTTGAAAACCTGGAGCCATTAGAGGCTCTAGTAACTCTTGTGGATTGAATAATGGCTCATGTGGGTACGCTTCACTAAATATGGAAATAGCAACGATCAGATCATGGTAAGAATCACAACACCCAGGCATGAAGTTGTACTTTTGAAAGAGCGTCATATAATAAGCATGTCTAAACTCCTGAAAAATCAACGGCACTAAATCTCGTTCTAAATGTAGTTTGCCAGTTGCTTTTCTTAATTGATCAATTGCATGTCTTGTGAAATAAACCGGTTGATAAGAGTAGTCGAGGGCTCCTCGGCAATGCATCCACTTACCACTTCGAGAGAAAGCATATATGGTTGTGGGTTCATTTCCACTAGCCAAATAACTCATACCACTATCTCCTTCAATGAACTGACCTCCTCTCCCCTCGGTCAGAGCCAAGACCACATCAATAAAAGTCAAACCCATTCCCTTTATAGCAACAGTGTCGTTTAACGGATCTAGAGTCTGTAATGGATAAGGAAATTCCACAAAGTGTTTGTCCTCAAATTTTTTCAAGCACTTCTTGATTACTAATTCACCTTTCGTGAGAGTTCGCCTGGGATGACCCGTGGCCAACAACACAGAATCACAGAGAATCTGTTTTTCGTCAGGTTCGCTATCAATTAGTAATACTCCTTCGTTCGTAGACTTAAGTTTTACAACTTCAGCGTGGTGCTCATGTATGTAAACATTCTGTGGAACACTCTCAATTAATTTATCATATGCCCATCGTAAATAAGACCCAACAAGTGCTCTTGGAGGATAATCTGAATCAATAATGTTAGACCCTTGATAATCTCTCCATTCATCAAAACTATACTGGTGACTCACCACTGGTGACGGTTCAGAATATTGCCAGACATTTATGGATTTTGAGCGGATATTCATGATTAAAAAAGGCTCTTGATCAATACGATAGACCTGCCCAGACCCAAATTGCGCATGCCCTTCAAACAGATGAATAATACAGGAAAAGCTCAATGAAACCGTAGATAAATTGGCCAATAACCTTTCTAGAGCATAAAGCCCTTTCGGACCACCTCCCACTATGGCTATTTGAAAATTTCTCATCCTGCCAATGCCATATTATACTCTTTGAAATTCATCTCTACCCATTCTGGTGAATAAATAGTGTCCAGATATCTTTCTCCCCGATCACTGAAAATCATCACGCAATTAGACCCTTCAGGTATCTGATCCGCAATAGCTCCTAAAGCTGTCACCAAAGCACCAGAGGAACCTCCCGCCAGAATTGCCTCACTTTTTAAGAGTTTGTTACATCCATTGACACACCCCAAATCATTCACATGATGCACATGATGTATTTTATCCATGTCCAGGAATTGAGACTTTCGTCCCGCACCATGTCCAGGTATTTTACGTTGACCTGGCTTTGACTGAAAAATCAAACTCCCAACAGCATCTACAGCGATAATCTTAGTGGGCAGTTTATACTTGCTAATAAAATCAGCACAACCCATGAGGGTACCACATGTACTTGTTGCAATCAATAGATAATCCAAGTCAGTACCTAAACTGGTTCTGATCTCATTCATGGTAGTTTCATGAGTTTCAGGGTTAGCTCGATTAGCGTATTGGTTCGTCCAGAAGCTATTCGGAATGGACAATAAAAGTTCTTGCACCCTTGCCAATCTAGCCTCCAGCAAACTTGGATGAGGGTAAATATCTTTTACCTGATTGACCTCCGCTCCATAAGTCTTCAATATTTTCACTGTTTGCTCATTAACATTTCTATCAACCACAGCAATAAAACGCAGACCAAACTTGAGGCATATCTGAGCCAGTCCGATCGCCATATTACCAGAACTAGACTCTATGATAGTCGTATTATCATCTATTTCACCAGAGTAAATTGCATTCTGCAAAATGTTATAGGCTGTTCGATCTTTAATACTGCCTCCCGGATTAAACATTTCAAGTTTTGCATAGGCATTAATGGCATATTCAGGATACAAATTTTTCAATGAGACTAAGGGGGTATGTCCAATAGTTTCTAAAATGCCGTTATATGTGTTAGTGTTGTGATTCATGAGTTTTTTATTTGGAGTTCTCCGAAACAGTGGAGACTAAAAAAGAACCTCATTGGTCACCAATTGTTCTAACTGTCAACAGAAAATAAACATAGTGCCTACAGTTGAATGCCTTAATAAATGGATTCGATCTCCATTTTTTTAAGCTTGAAGTAAATACCATTATTCCCTAATTTTGCAAAAAATGGTCTAATGCAGAGAAAGTATCGTCTTGGTTTAAGCAAGTTCAACAAGAAGCAGTCCGTCATCCTTGGTGGGATATTCCTAATGTTTGGAATTATCTGGCTTTGGCAAGTGCTTAGTGAGCCTGATAATACCTGGAAACTCATATTGGGCGTTGCCATTTTCTTTGCAGGAATTCTTCATTTGGCGCAGACCTATCTAGGCAACTCTAGCTATAAGAATGCTCCAAAAATCATGATTGATGAGGAGGAAATCTTATTAAAGCCGGGATTGTCCTCTCAATTGATCAAGCTGCCCTGGAAAAGGCTCCGGTATGTGCATGTGAACAAGGATAAGTTGTCTGTACAGCTCGCTCATAACAATGAACATATTCACTACCGAATTAAAGGTAGATTCAGTGAAGAAGCTATCAACGACCTTAAGGAAACTGCCAAACGTCAGAATATACAGTTTGGATCTTAATGTGACTTCTGCCTTCGCAGAGTTGACGCTTTCTCTATCTTCCTAAAACCAGGAATACTAAACCGATTAAGATTCCAATCAGATAAAGGCCCTTCTTTTTGATGTTTTGTTCCTTGAAAATAAGCGCACCAAACAGGAACACAATCAGTACATTGGAGCGACGTACTAACGCAATAATGGATATTAAGGAATCAGGCATAGACACACTGTAGAAATACAGGTAATCACCAATCAACAAGAAAATACCAATGAAAGGAATGCTCCACTTCCAGCTAAATCGAGTGGTTCTAGCACGTGTTGGATACCAAAAAATAGCCAACACTGGAATTAAAAGGAGTGTCTGATAAAAAGTGAAATAGGCTTCCACAGCCATGACATTTATCTCTCGGAGTAAGTACCGATCATACAGCGCACTAACAGATCCTGCCAAAGTCCCAGCTATCATCAGCCACACGTATTTGTTGGAGCGAAACGAGAAGCCTTCCAGCTTTCCAGCGGTAGAAAACAGGTAGAAAAAGATGAATACTAGTACTCCTCCTACCCACTGCATTGGAGTCAAACGCTCAGCAAAGATGATAAAGGCTCCAGCACTCGTCCAGAGCGGCCCTGTGGATCGAATAGGAGCAAATATGGTCAGCGGTAAATGCTTCAAAGCGAAATAGGTACAAATCCAACTGGAGAGTACAATCACCGTTTTCAGCACCAGCTTCCAATGCTCCAAACTAGTTAGATGAGGCACATAGGCCATACTATCTTTGTGAATTATTCCAGTCTCAGAAGCAATCACAAAACCAGCCATGATGATGGAACCTGCCACGGTAGACAGAAAAAGAATTGGCAATACGGCATTCTTCTCCAAAGAGATTTTTTTGAAGATATCGTAAAAACCAAGAAAAACTGCTGAAGCAATTGCAAGGAGTAGCCACATATTCTATCAATTTCGCAGGCTGGCAAAGGTCATGAACCTAACTCGCATATTCTAGTCATTTTGACTATTTTTAGATCAACCGCAGAGAGAACAGAGAAGTGGAGAGCATAACGTCTTATCAAAAACCATTTCTTTGAATACTCTGAGGTTTAATACTAATTTTAATACATGATCACCGAACTATCCGAAATTCAATCAACACTTCAAGGTTTATTCACAGCACATGTTCCGCCACTTCAAGTTCGCAAAGACAATGAAAACGTATTTGAAGTAGCCGGCACTAAGGAAGCCATGCAAGGCAAACAAAAAGTGGACGGATTCTACTTTGGAAGTGTTGTTCCCAAGCCAAAAGACATTCGTCTTTACTACTTTCCCATCTACACACATGTTGATGAGTTTTCAATTTCCGCAGAACTCAAGAAGTGCTTAAAAGGTAAAAGCTGTTTTCACATCAAAAAGCTAACTCCAGACCTTATAGAAGAGATAAAAGCAATGATTCAAAAGGGTGTTGAAGTGTATTTGAAGGAAGGGTTGATTTAGTCTTTCATCACTTCTTCCCGATGCTTCATTCCCCATCTGTAAAGCTCCATAAGCAAAAGCTCTAGCGACTTACCATGCTCGGTAATCGAGTACTCAACGGTTGGTGGAAATGTATTGAATTCATTTCGTACAATCAGCTTGTTGATTTCTAAATGCTTCAACTCTTTGGAAAGCACTTTGTCGGTAATCCCATTTACCTCCCGACTAATCTCTCGAAATCGTTTGGTATTCTGAGAAAGGGAAAGCATAATCAGGATTTTCCATTTTCCCTCTAGCGCCTCTATAGCATCCTTGATAGCCAGTACATTTTCCGGGCATCCATCTCTTGTCATCATAATCCTGCGAATTAAAGGAATTGGCACATACTTACCTCACAGATAGCACTTTCCGCGAGGATAGTAATATACTTTGGATAGTATCGCAGAAATAGCTTTGTCAACAAAAACACATGACAATAAACACGAAAAAAGCACTTCATATTGCTTTGTGGGCATTACAAGCACTCCTCTCCATCTCACTTTGTTGGGCTGCATATATCAAATTGATTTGGCCATTAGAGCAATTGGCAGAAATGTGGCCATGGGTACTGGAAAACCAAAAACTGGTAAGAATTACTGGTATTTTTGATGGTTTAGCAGGGATTGGATTGGTGATACCTGGTTTGTTGAAAATCAAACCACGACTGACATTGCTAGCAAGTGGAGGACTGGTATTCCTGATGATCTGCGCTATTGGATTTCACATCTTACGCGATGAAATAGATGCTATCAGCTTCAACTTTGTATTCTGCATTCTAGCTGGAATGCTTACATGGGGGCGTATCAAGATCCCGCTGAAATGAGAATATATGGCTGGCTCAACTTATTTTCTGAGCCAGCCTATAATTATTACAACAACATTCCACCTGACACTTCTATGCGTTGGCCATTGATCCAACGACCTGCCTCAGAGCATAAGAAGGCAACAACTCCACCGATATCCTCAGGTAAACCAGCTCGTCCTAGCGCAGTTACACTTGACACCATTTGGTTGGTCGCTTCATCATCACGAACTCTACCTCCTCCAAAATCAGTTTCTATCGCTCCTGGTGCTACAATATTTGCTGCAATCTGCCTTTCACCAAGTTCTTTCGCCAAATAACGCGTAAGCACTTCAACTCCGCCTTTCATCGATGCATAAGCTGATGAACCTGGCATTGAGAATCGTGCTAAACCTGATGAAATATTGATGATTCGACCACCATTATTCATTAATTCCAGACATTTCTGAGTGAGAAAATACACTCCTTTAAAGTGAACATTCATCAGTTGATCAAACTGCTCTTCTGTTGTTTGAGCGAAAGGCATGTAATGGCCAGTACCGGCATTATTGATTAGGAAATCAAACGTTGATTCCCCTGAAATGCTCTTCAACGCCTCTTTGAAAGAGTCAATAAAGGCATCAAAATCCGCTACTTTGCTAGTATCTAGTTGAAGTGCTATTGCTTTTTGACCTAGTGACTCTATTTCGGCAGTTACTTCATCTGCTTTCTCTTTGTTGGAGTGATAAGTAATTACAATATCGTTTCCTTGTTTGGCCAAGTTTAGCGCCATGTCTCTTCCAAGACCTCTACTACCACCTGTAACCAATGCGATTTTATTCTTCGTTTCCATAATTCTTCTCTTTAATTGAAAATTGATGGAACAAAGTTGATCAATACATTAGCCTACTTGTTTGCACAGATCAATCCAAGGATTGCGCAAATCAAATAATCAACTTAAGATCTGAAGGAAACAGGCGTAATGCTGACCTGTTTTTTGAAAAAATTGGAGAAATGTGCCACTTCTTCGAAACCCAGACTAAAGGCTATTTCGGAGACATTCCAGTCTGTTTGACGCAGCAAGATTTTGGCTTCCTGGACGATACGACTCGATATAATCTCGGAAGTTGTTTTACCGGTACTTTCCTTGATCACTTTATTTAAGTGATTTACATGAACTGCCAAGCGCTCTGCATATTCTTTAGGAGCTCTTAAATTCAATCGTTGTGAAGGAGATTCGATAGGAAACTGCCGCTCCAACAATTCTACAAAAAGAGAAACGATTCTACTTGCAGCATTTTGAGGGGAAGGGTTGCTCATGGCAGGCTGAAGTTTCTGACCATAATGAATCACCTCCATGACATAATTACGAATCAGATCGTATTTGAATTCATAGTCTGACGCAATCTCCGTTTTTATCTTCCTGAAAATCAATGCCAAATCCTCTGCTTGCTCATTGCTAATCTCAAACACTGGATAGCCTGACGTTTTAAAAACTGGAAGATCATCCAGCACCACTCCACTCTTGTTTTTAACCATAAAATCAGCTGTAAATACGCAGAAAGAACCATCCTGATCTTCATCTAGAGGAACGTAGTGATAGGGAACTTTTGGTGTAGCAAATAGCAGCGCATTGCCATTGATATCAATCACCTTGTCCGCGTATTCTGCGCGGTTTCTCCCTCTTATCAAACTGATTTTATAGTATGCCCTGCGATTGTAAGGCATTTCTTTTTTGCGCTTGTAATGCTGTATGGTCGGAGCAATATCAAAAATATTGAAATGTCTTACATCTTTTTGCATGCCTGGAGGAAGCAAACTTGCTATCTCCTGCCCGGTAAAAGCAGAAGCTTCTTGATAAAACTCTTCCAAAGATGTTGTTGAGATGCCAGTCATAATATTGCAAAATTCAAATATACTCTTCTTAAACGCCCACATTGAAATAAGGATTTGAAAATCCGCAGTAGCATTCAGGTCTTATCCTCAATATCCATAATTTAGCAGCATGCAAAAAGTGATTGTCGCTTCCAAAAACCCAGTTAAAATCAACTGTACCAAAGAAGGTTTCGAAAAGATCTTTACCGAATCGACATTTGTCTTTGAAGGAGTTTCGGTGCCTTCGGATGTTTCGGATCAACCCATGACTGATGAGGAGACCTTGCAGGGAGCAATTAATCGAGCCAGAAATGCCCGACAACATTCTCCTGATGCTGACTTTTGGGTAGGAATTGAAGGAGGTATCGACGAACTAGAAGACGGAATGATCGCTTTTGCCTGGGTAGCAGTCCTATCCAATGATCAATTAGGAAAGTCCAGAACCAGTACCTTTTACCTACCTCCCAAGGTAGTCCAGTTAATCCACGAAGGCATTGAGTTGGGTTATGCCAATGATCAGGTGTTTGGTGAGAAAAATTCAAAGCATAAAGGAGGGGCAGTGGGCTCACTTACAGGTGGAGTACTCGGCCGAACGGAGTATTATGTACAGGCTGTAATATTAGCATTGGTTCCATTCCGCAATCCAGAGATTTACTAAAAAAGTGCCTTAATAAGCTGCAATCACTATTGACAGTCAAGTGACGGGTATTTGGCGGGTGCTTTTTTCAGCTATTTTTTCGCCAGAGCGTTAACCTTGCCATGTCCTTTTGACAAAACTTCTGTTACTTTAAATCACTATGATCGCACAACCTTCACTTGGTAAATTACTGGTAGAACTCAGAAAACAAAAAGGCTGGACCCAGGAAGAACTGGTAGAAGCTTGCCATGTGAGTGTCCGAACTATTCAGCGAATTGAATCTGGAGATGTGACACCAAGAGAGTCCACCGTGAGATTGCTGCTTGACGCTCTGGATTATAATTCTGAGGAATGGAAAGAGTTTGTACAAAAGGATGACTCTAATGTTTCACCTTACAAATTCCTTAACACTATGTTGGCACTTAATCTCCCAGAAAATCAACTTAAAAAGTCGTTTCACGATGCCTGGTTAGCCGGAATCATTTACTTATTGTTATTTGTCATTGATTCTGGTGTGGAAATTTTCGTAGAATTGAACGGTTCTATTTTTCCTGAAATACCTTATATCGCCATAAAAGTTGTCTCACTCGGTACATATTTCCTGTTTATGAGAGGAATGGTTTCTTTAGCAACACTGTTTGAAAATCGATTGCTCAGAGTCGCCGCATACCTCAGTTTGGCAATGACCACCTTATATTATGGCTCAGATCTTGTCGTGTTTTACATGGACCCATATTTTGATGGAATAGCAGGTGTGATAGGTGCTTTTGTCATTCTCACAAACGGAGCTACAGCCATATTTTACGGAGCAGGGTTACGAAGACTTCAAGATGGTATGGGCAAAGCAGCCAAATATGCAGGCATATTAGAGATTATACTGGGTGTGTGCATGCTGACGCTGGTATTTGCCCCTATATCCCTGGTTATTTTCCCAATAACCATGATTTTAGAAATACTGATTTTGTCAAAAGCGGATGATCTAAGTAAATCCGGACAATTATAAAATATCTCAAATCATGCGGCCTACCAGGTCGCATGATTTATGGTAATATCTTGCTCGGTTTCTACTCCGGCTTCTATTTCAATCAATAGACAATAACACTCATCAGGACAATTCGTCAAAGTACAAACTATTTCCTCACCATCTTTCACAAACAAACTATACTTCCCAGGCTGAAGGCTAAGTGAATACAGACCATTTTCAGTGGTCATGACACTATCTACCAATAATTGCTCCTTATATTCCTTGCTCGGCTGTGTGATATAAAAAGTACCAGCTATAGGTTTCGGTTTGCATGGCGTTTGTCCTGGTCCTGGCATACAATTTCCTTCCAAAAGGCCTAACATACCTGTGAGTGTTCCAAGTGAACTATCCTGCTTTTGATTTTTACAAGACATGATAACCACCATCAGTACTACGACCATGGTATAAATTGAAAGTATCTTGTTCTTCATGTACGAATATGTTTGAGTCAATAAAAGCTCCAGGTACGAATTTATGCTATAATCACTATCCAATATTTAAACCCGCCGAAACATTTGTATTTATATGTACGTACATTAATTTTGTCATAGGGGATCTCATAATTGATTTCCTGCTGGTTACGTCTGATAGATCAGAGATGAACAGAAAACAATTTTTAGGAACACTAATAGCAGGAGTTGCAGGTATGTCAACAATAAAATTGAAGTCTTTTGGAAACATGGCCAATGACCTACCCAACAGGGACTTTACCATGCCGGTGCTTTTCATGGGACATGGATCCCCGATGAATGGCATTGAAGACAATGAGTTTACAAAAGGTTGGGAACGTATAGCCAAGGAGATTCCTACGCCAGCTGCTGTCTTATGTATTTCGGCGCACTGGCTCACACGAGGCACTCATGTGACAGCCATGAACAACCCGAAGACTATTCATGATTTTGGTGGCTTTCCACAAGAGTTGTTTGCTGTTCAATACCCTGCTCCAGGTGATCCAACGCTTGCTGCAGAAACAACTAACTTGATTCAGTCAACGCAAGTAGGATTAGATCATGAGTGGGGACTAGATCATGGTTGTTGGACAGTGGTCAGAAAAATGTACCCAGATGCCAATATTCCTGTAATCCAACTAAGCATAGATTATAACAAACCTCCTCAATACCATTACGAGATTGCCAAAGAGCTAGCTGCTTTACGCAAAAAAGGAGTATTGATCATGGGAAGTGGCAATATGGTCCATAATCTTAGAATGGTAGATTGGGCACATATGAATACACCAGATTACGGATTTGATTGGGCTAAAACGATTAACGAAAAGTTCAAGACTCATATCAATAGCAAGACCCATAAGGATTTGATCAACTATATGAATCTTGGCCCTGAAGCTAAGTTGGCCATCCCTACACCAGATCACTACTACCCTATGCTCTATTCTCTGGGCTTACAAAGTGATAAGGATGAAGTAGATATCTTCAATGATAAATATGTCGCAGGAAGTTTAACCATGACTTCTTTAAGAATAGGATAAATAAAAAGAAGGATAAAAGTCTGCAGACTTTTATCCTTCTTTTGTTTGAAGCAATTCTGTTTCGATCAACTCTTGCAATGCTTGCTTAGGCAAAGCGCCCATCTGCATTTTGGGTTGTCCTTCTTTAGGTATAAACAAAATGCTAGGAATACTTCTGATTCTGAAAGCACCCGCCAACTCCTGCTCCGCTTCTGTATCTAGTTTGTAGATGACGATATCATCTTTATACTCTTCTGACAACTCCTCAAAAATTGGAGCCACCATCTGGCATGGTCCACACCAGTCTGCATAGAAGTCAATAACAGCGGGTTTGTCACCTTTATAGTTCCACTCCTGGTCTTTTGTATAGTCAAACACTTTATCCAAAAAGAGTTCTTTAGTCAATTTTACTGTAGCCATAACGTCAAAATATTTACTCTATATTACGATAGTGAGCATGTTTAATCTGTAACATTTGTAGCAGAACAGATAATTCCATTTGCTAGAGATCTCTCCAAAATCCATTATATTCCTTTACTTTTTATCACTCTAACTTTAACTAAAATGGAAAAAATAAAAGCTCCTGGGTATTTCATGGCAGTAGCCATCATATTACTCATTTGGGATCTCATAGGAGTAGCTGCCTTTGGTATGGATCTCATGATTACGGAAGAAATGATTGCTGCTCTACCTCCAGAACAACAGGAAATGTATTTAAATAATCCTGTTTGGTTAAAAGCCGTTTACGGAATTGCCACAATTGGTGCTGCCATTGGGTGTATCGGGCTATTGATGAAAAAAGCCTGGTCAAAAATGCTATTCATCATTTCATTAATAGCAGTAATTATACAGTTTAGTTATTCGATATTCGGAATGAACTCTTTAGAAATAATGGGTTATTCCGCTTTGATCATGCCTGTTATAGTAATTGTAATCGGAGTTTATCAAATCATTTTGTCAAACAAAGGCCAGAAAGAAGGCTGGCTGGTATAAAAAATTAGGAGCCACTTCCTGGAAGCGGCTCCCTTATTAAACCTAATTCTGGCGCACAAACACCATGAATTCAAACTAATACGCAGATTAGTATTCTTAAAGTGGCCACCTGTCAAAAAACTCCTCGCCATCTCGGAAGTCATCAACCTCGAGCTCAGTAAGCAGGCACTTTGTTAAATCTTCGCTTATTTTTTCCTTATCCATTTCCTGTCCAATGAACACCAGTTCATTCATTCGGTCTCCCCAATTCAGATCCCATCTAGATTGAATAATTTCTTGATTTTCCATGTAAGCCGGATTCATAGCACGTTCTTTAAATGGCACACTAGTCCACCACCGGCCATAAACTTCTGCTCTGAGCGAGCCTCCAGCCTGACTCCAAAGAAGCGCCTTATCAGGACGCGAAGCCAACCAAAATATCCCTTTGCTTCGAACTATCGTAGTTGGAAAGACTTCTCCGATGTATGCCATGAATCGCTCAGGATGAAAAGGACGAGGATCCCTGAAAACAAAGGAGCTAATCCCATATTCTTCTGTTTCCGGACTGTGTTCTATTCCTTTTTGTGCCAACTCCAGTTCCTTCTGCCATCCGGTAGACTGCTCCGCTTCATCATAGTCAAAGAGCTGCGTGTTAAGGATTTCCTTAGGGTCAATTTTTCCATAGCTTGTTCGGATAATTCGAGCACCAGGGTTCAGCTTATGCAATGTTTTTTCTAGCAATCCGAGTTGCTGGGGTTCCACAAGATCGGTTTTGTTCAAAACAATGATATTGGCAAACTCAACCTGGTCTGTTAGCAGATTCACAATAGATCGCTGATCTTCTGCATCATCGGTCATTTCCCGATCTACAATAGTATCCGAAGTACCAAAATCTTTGAAGAAATTGAAAGCATCTACCACCGTCACCATCGTATCCAGTCTACTGTATTTGGTCAAATCATATAATTCATCACCTGTGGCAAAGGAAAATGTTTGAGCTACAGGAATGGGCTCTGAGATACCAGTACTTTCAATAAGCAAATAATCAAATTTGCCCATTTTAGCCAATTTCTCTACCTCAATAATTAGATCTTCTCTCAGGGTACAACAGATGCATCCATTGCTCATTTCCACCAACTTCTCATCAGTTCTCGACAACTTGGAACCATTCGCAATAAGCTTTTCATCAATATTGACCTCACTCATGTCATTGACTATCACCGCCACCTTTAATCCTTCCCGATTGTTGAGCACATGATTGAGTAGTGTTGTTTTACCAGCTCCTAAAAACCCGCTTAACACAGTAACCGGCAGTTTTTTATTTCTTTTAAGCAAATTCATCTTTTTTAGTCCATAGGTTAAAGTGATAATTCGGATTCGTCGCTGTATTGGTCCAATAGGCGTTGCGAACGAACATTCAGAGCAATAATTCGCTGGTTTATTTCACGTTGAATTTCCAATATCATCTGTGGAGTAAGCTCCATTGACACTTCATGATGATGGTCATGATCATGCCCTTCATGTTCATTGCCTGGCACCTCCACCAATTCGTTTTCCCAATCACTCAATTGCTCATTTAGGATAATTACTGAGTCTAATAATTGTGGTCGTATAAGACTATCCGCTTCCGTCTGAGCATACTCCTCAATAGCTTGTATTTTTTGCGCCACATGTTCACCAATTTTCACGGATAGGTTATGAACTTGTGCTGCTTCTTTGAGCAAATCATCTGACGAATGTGAACAAGCCACAATAATCAATGCTAGAAGGATTAACGATCTTCCCATATCAATCGATTTGCGTCTACAATAATGAAAACCATATGGTCAAAATCATTCTTATTTAACCGAAGGATCCCTTCAATCGTGATGACTTCATCTGGTTTGAAACGTCGAGGTGGAATATCAAACTGCACCTCAACAACTGATTCAAGTCCTGCTCCACCACAGAAAAAGCATGAAGAATAGGGAAACTTCGACAGAATAATGGACTTTGGATCTTTTAGGTCTAAAGGCAAAAAGTGTCCTTTTAGCTTAATTTTCTTTCCATCAAGAGCTTGTAGTTTAGATCCAAAAGTTGGAATATCCACATAGGTCTCTAACTGGTCACTGTATTGGGTTTTGAATTTAACATCCTCCAGTAAGGCCCAACCATCCAATGCATTGGATATCCATATGAAAGCCAATAACAATTTCATGAATGTCGATTTTTCAATTTCAGGTTTTCGAAATGAGCATAAGCCATTAGTAACCCTCCAGCTACGGACAGAGTAATTTTAGACCATACTTCTGCAGTTACTTCAGAGTTTATCACCAGCAGAATTCCGGATATAAATAAAACCAGCATATAGAATTGCCTATACCTAATTGCAGTTGGAATCAATGAAATCCCACCAACCAACACAGTGGCAGCCAAGATGAACACCTCAACTACTGGACTTTCTATGAATGAAAAAACACCCAGCGTACTGGAATAAATAAAAATCAAAGGCATAACCGTGCAATGAACCGCACAAGCACTTGATACACACAAACCAACTTTATCGAGATCTATTAACTTCATAAACGCAACTATATTGCAAGTATAGAATCTCAATTGTTTTTATGCAACTTTATTGCATTAAAATAAATATATTTCCAATTAGAAGGTGATATCTATTGTATCTTTCCTACATAGGGTAAACACGCACTATGAAAACACCGAACAGGTCCGCATTGATCCAAGGCTTATATCTGGAGAGTTTTCCAGATGTCGCCAAATACATTGCTAGTAAAGGAGGTACGCTGGATGAAGCAAAAGAAATATTTCAGGAAGGGATTGTTCGATATTATGAACACATCGTTGTAAAACAAAATCCCCTCAAAAGCGGAGATAAGGCCTATTTATTCGGAATTTGCAGAAACCTGTGGCATAGTCATTTCCAGCAAACCATAAAAGAAACAGCCCTTGATGGTTCTGATTTTTCCGAAGAACCCTCATTCACCGAGTCTGAGCAGCTTGTCACCTACCTGAAATCAGTTGGGCAGAAATGCATGAACCTACTTCAATCGTTTTATTATGAGAAGTTATCAATGACACAATTGGCCACTCGCTTTGGTTACCGGTCAGAACGATCGGCTACTGTTCAGAAGTACAAATGTCTGGAAAAGGTACGAAATGAAGTAAAATCCAAATCATTGACTTATGAGGACTTCATTGCATAACCTGGAGATCATTGAAGAGGCCTTCCTCAATAACTCCAAAGAACATCAGGTATTAATTGAAGCTAAATCCCTATTGGAACCCAAACTCCAAAAGGACATTTTGCTTCAATTGGTCACTTATGAAGCCGTAAAAACATACGGAAGAGAACTCTTCAAAAGAGAAATATCGGAGGTCGAAAACGAGCTATTCTCACAGTCGCGGTTTTCGGCATTCAGACAAAAAATCCTTTCATACTTTAAGTCTTAACAACCATGTCAATTCACTCAAGTGTTATCCCAATGGTCATCGACCAGAATGGGCGGAATGAACGCGCCTATGATATTTACAGCTTGCTACTGAAAGAACGAATTGTTTTCCTCGGTACGCCTATCAATATGGAGGTGGCCAATCTGATTGTCGCCCAGTTATTATTCCTGAATAGTCAGGATCCAAAACGCCAGATCGATCTGTATATTCAAAGCCCAGGTGGTGAAGTATATGCCGGATTGGCTATCTATGATGCCATGCAAATGATTTCCGCTCCAGTTTCAACCGTTGCGGTAGGATTTACAGGCAGTATGGGTACGGCACTTCTAACTTGTGGTGCCAAAGGCAAACGCTATGCGCTTCCCCAAGCAACAATCCATATGCATCCAACAGGAGGCGGAGCAAAAGGGTATACCGAAGATGTGGTAATTGCCACTTCAGAGCAGCAGCGCCTACAAACCCAGCTTTTTCACATTATGGGCAAAAACACAGGTCACAGTTGGAAAGAAATAGAAGAATTCTTCCTCCGAGATCGATTCCTTAATTCTCTGGAAGCCAAAGAATATGGTCTCGTGGATGAGGTACTGGGTGACACTTCTAGCCTGATTAGTTTTAAGAAAACAGAACCAGAAATAGCCTTTCAATGACGGTCAGTCGATTAGTTCTCTGAACTTTCGAACAGTTTCTTCATCTGCCACTTTGGTGATGTATTCGGAGTTTGGTATGGCACCCATAGCTATGTGATCATTTTGAAAGGTCATTTGGCTATGGACTATTTTTCGTCCACTTCCATGAATCTCAGGAGCATTGGTGTATTGAACAAAAGACTGAATGTTGTCCAATCTGACCCCACCTCCACAAAGAATAGCAATCCTTCCATCAGCCTGTTGCATCATTTGTTTGATGATTTCCTGACCACTGATTACATCTGGATGAAGACCTGAAGTCAACACTCGATCACAGCCTATTTCAATAAGATCTTCCAACGCCTGTTGACCATCTTTGACCATATCAAATGCTCGATGAAAAGTCACCTGCATAGGTCTTGACAGTTCAATAAGCTCTTGTGTCCTCGTCTTATCTATGGTGCCATCAGGATTCAACAATCCAAAAACTACTCCATCAGCACCAAGATCCTTAGTCATTTCGATATCTGACTTCATGATTTGAAACTCCTCTGGGGAATACAGAAAGTCACCTCCTCTTGGTCGGATCATGACCATTAGTCCTATGGAGATCTGAGAGCGTACCGCTTTGATCATACCATAACTTGGAGTAGTACCACCTTCTACTAAATTATCACAAAGCTCCACTCGATCTGCCCCACCAGCTTGAGCTGCCAGAGCTGAAGCTACCGAGTCTATACATATTTCAAGAAGTCGACCTGCCATTTGTCAATATTAATGAAAAGCTAATTGATGAAGTCAAGCCATTATTTGAAATCAATTTGCTTTTTCAAAATATGCTGTCTATCATTGAATAACTAAATTTTTAGTTAGACATAATGAAAAGACTTATCAACCTCTTGCTGACCATCCTAATTGGTCTATTTTACGCATGCTCACCAGACCAAAAGGAAACTCCAAAAACCTACCTATCAGGCAAGTATTTCCCTGCAAATGACTCAGTAACAATCTACCTGAGATTAAGCTCAGAAGAAATTGACTATGGTTATCCCATTTATTTGGATTCCACAATGACCAATGACAGTGGTGAGTTTTCAATGAATTTGGCGATTTCAAAACCAATGGAAATTAGCCTTTCAAGTGCTTATGAAAGTCGAATCATATTTATAGAACCTGGAGACAGTATCTACTTAGAATCAGATAATGACTACAGAAGTCCGCTGATTGGCGCCTCGGGAAAGGGCTCAGAAAAGCTATTGTTACTCGATCGAATTGACACTTTGCTCGGCCTACTCCAGATGAGAGAATATGACAGTGTAAATGTGCATGATCAGTACCTGAAACGAATCCAGGAATATAAAGAGATAGTCAAAACTGCTAAAAGCAGCTACACTCCTGCATTCAATCAATACTTAGAAACTTCTTTGCTGCAGGATCATGAGTACTTCGTGACCAACTTTCATCGATACATGCAAATGTTTGATGTCCATTTACCTTTTGACACAGCACTGAGTGATCGGTTAAAAGCGGAAATGTTGAATCTTTCAAAAACTGAAATAGGGCATGCCGATTTCAAGAGAAGTATTTACAACTCCGTTTTAAGAAAAGCCCATCATGATACTTTGAGTACGCAGGAGCAATTGAAAATATTTCACGATGAAGTGGTTAAGCTTGGACTTTCAGACTCTACAACCAATCATTATCTGGCACGCGGCTATCTGCGCTATCTAAGCAAAGGTGAAGTTGCTGCCATTGAGCCTTATTTATTTGATTATCAAAAAACATACCCGGACTCAAGATATACGGCAACCCTTAACGAGGAATATAATGCTTGGAAAACCATTGCTAAAGGTGAGTTTGCTCCCAACTTTACTGCCACTTATGCAGACAGCACATCATTTCAACTTTCAGACTTTCTAGGCAAGGTTATTTATATAGATGTCTGGGCTACCTGGTGTAAACCTTGTCTGGAGGAGGTAGAGCCCGCTGAAAAAATCCATCAGCATTTCCAGGACGAAGATGAATTGGTCTTTGTCAATGTCTCCGTAGATGGAAGAAGAAAAATATGGGAAGACTATTTGCTGGAACACCCAGTGGAAGATGTAATCAACGTAAACGATCCTGGAAATTTCAAATCACAAATAGCCAAATCTTATAAAATTGATGGAATTCCCAGATATATCATAATCGATAAGGAAGGAAAAATCTTTTCAATAGATGCACAGCGCCCTTCTAGTGGTGATAAACTTATTGATCAACTGAATGACGCTCTGGCCTTGAAAGTTGGCAAACTATAATCCTCACTCACAATATACCGTTTTATTGAATGTTCTTTTAATATGAAATCACTCAACCTATTAACTATCGCCTTAGCTGCAGTTGCTTGTACTCCATCCAAGCCAGAAATCCCTACTACTTACATCAGTGGAAAATATATTGATCAGGAAGAAGTTCAATCAATCTATGTGCGAGATTATGCCAACGAGTTAGGTTATTTACACCCAATTCATCTGGATACTATTGAGACGAATGCAGATGGAACCTTTAGCTGGTCCTTCAAATTGACCGGACCAAAAGAAATCGCACTTCATGGCGATTCTGAATTTAGAGTAATCTACCTAGAACCGGGTGATAGCATCTTCTATGAATCTGATGCAGATTATTACTCACCAGCAACCAACCTGTCGGGAAAAGGAAGTGATAAAATAGCTGTGCTTGAAGAATTAAAAACGCTACTTCAGTTAAGACCAATTGCTGGAAAAGATAGTGCGGAAATAATGCCGGAATATGACCGACAAGTAGCCAGGTACGAGCAAATCATCGATAGCAGTAAAACGGTACTGTCCGCTGATTTTCACCAGTACTTACAATCTACGCTTCTTCAAAACAAGCGATATATTTTGTCAATCATTCCATGGTATGTAGAAGGGAGTAAAAAAATCAAACTCGAGATTGATTCCACTGTATTGGCTAAAACCAAGTCGGATCTGTTGGCCTTTGCACACAATGAACCCTCCAATTTTAGATTTACCGAAGACCTTTTTTATGGCCTATCCACCTCATCTAGAATAGACAGTCTTACTCCAGAAGAGAATCTTGCACGATATGAAGAAAAGGTATTCAGCATGAATTTCTCGCCAGTTTATACTCAACAGTTATTGGGAATGAAATATTTGGCACAAATGGAAGATGGAAAGGCGGAAATAATCACGAGCAAACTAAAGAAACTGGCTCAAAATTATCCAGGGAATGCCTTTCAGAAAACATTAGAGAAACAGAACAATGAATGGTTAGCCATTTCGGCAGGAGCTATGGCGCCCAATTTCACAGCCAATTATGTTGACAGCACCCAATTTGAATTTGCAGAATTGGTAGGCAAAGTGGTTTACATCGATATTTGGGCAACCTGGTGTGGTCCATGCATTCGCGAAATTCCTGATTCTAAAGAAATCAAAGATCAGTTTGCCGACAATGAAGACATAGTTTTCCTCAATGTGTCTATTGACTCCCAGGTAGATCGATGGAAATCGTTTTTAGAAGAACATCCTGAAATGACAGGTATCAATGTGAATGATCCTAGAGACACCGAGGCTGAAGTTTGCGAGGATTATAAAGTGAATGGCATTCCAAGGTATGTTCTGATTGGAAGAGATGGCAAAATAATCGATACCGACGCTTACCGTCCATCTCAAAAAGACGAATTGATTAATCAACTAAATGAAGCACTCGGTATTTCGATAGCGAAAATGTAATGCTACCTTTACTAAATGGCAGTAAAATCAGTGGACGAATTCTTTGCTACAACCAAGCACTATGTACAAGAACTAAAACATCTTAGATCTTTGGTGGATCAGACGGAGTTGGTAGAATCCATCAAGTGGGGAATGCCTGTCTATACCATCAATGGGAAGAACGTCGTAGGTTTAGGTGCACACAAGAGTTATTTCGGACTCTGGTTTTATAACGGATCGTTTTTATCGGATCCTAATAAGGTGCTAATCAATGCCCAGGAAGGAAAAACAAAAGGCATGCGTCAGCTACGATTTCAATCGGCAGAAGAAATTGATGATAGCATAGTGATGCAACTGCTGTTGGAAGCCATCGAAAATCAAAAACAAGGTAAGGAGATCAAACCTGAGAAGAAGAAACTGGAAATTCCTGATGAGCTTAAAGAAGCCCTTTCCAATAGCTCAGAATTATCGGAAGCGTTCGACTCGCTGACTCCAGGTAAGCAAAAAGAATATGCAGAATACATCTCTGAGGCCAAACGTGAAGAAACCCGACTAAAGCGTCTTGAGAAAATCACTCCTATGATTCTTAGTGGAGTCGGTTTGAATGATCGGTATAAATAAACCCACCACTGTGTCCCCTCCTTGGAGGGGTTAGGGCTGGGTTTTAAAAATCAATCACTATTCCCAAAGTAGGCAGTACACTGCTGTTACTTACTTCTTGTATGCGGACCAAAGTTCTCGGTTCGATAATTTCACCATTATCATTTCTAGCTAAACCATAAGGCGGCTCAGAAGGCAAATTACTTGCCAGCACATTCTGAACATCCAGGAACACATCCAATGTCCATTTATTAAAGTTGAACTTCTTATCTATACGAACATCAGCCTGGAAAAATGGATCTAATGTTACCTGACCTAGGCGAGAGTAGTCCTTGACAATGGCTGGATAGTTTTCTAGTGTCGCTTGTTGATCAACTGGTGCATACGGAGTTTTTCCTAAATATCTGGTACGAAGACCAAGCTCCCAATTGTTGCCAAACTTGTAGTCACCAGTGAAAGTGATCAACTGACCATTATCCCAAGTGCTTGGCAAGTACTCATTTTCATCAAAACCAGTATACTCACTTCTATAAAGAGTTACAGCGAGAATTCCATAAAGCCTCCCGGTAAACTTCTGCTGTAGCAAAAACTCTACTCCATAAGTTCGTCCCAGCCCCACACTAGTGATAGGCTCATTACCCAATACTTCAAAACCTCCTCCGAGATTAGCCAGGGAAACACTGTCCATCAAAGACACCGGATAATTGTTGTACTTTTTATAAAATCCCTCCACAGATATCCTCGCAGACTTGGTCAGCAAGTACTCTAAACCTAGTACGGCATGATCTGACTGTATGTACTCCGCTCGGCTATTGGCAAAGGAGCCTAACGAATCCGTGAAACCAAGTATGGTATAAGGCGGCAGTTTATAGTATCGACCAATAGAAGCATTCAAGCTCCACTTTTGTGCTTCGTCCAATTTGTAGCTACCAGAAACTCGTGGACTGATAGTTTTCCACAGCTCATTGCCAGAATCTGTGAAGGTATTGCCATCGGCTCTAAGTCCAGCAGACATGCTCAACCGTCCATTCAGAAAGTCTCTGGATGCCTGACCATTCACACCGTATTTCACCATGGAATATCCGATATCGAACTGGAAATCATTGACAACATCTGTGGTCACATTGGAATAATCAGCTAATTGCACGGTACCGCCAGCGTTGAATGTCCAGTCTCCAACAAAGCGCGTATAATTATGGCGCAGTTTCGTTTCCCATTCACGGCTATCATTGCTAAAGTACAATCCCGTTTGATCCACGTTATTTTCATACCGCTCAAATCGGTTTTGCAAAATGTTAGTACTTAAAGTAGTCTGAGTAAAGCCTCCAAAGTCTTTGAACCGATGTTTCCAACTCACTCCCGAAGTAAACGTGCGCTGCTGAATGATCGGAATCTGATCCAATGTAGCTTGTTGCTCCGGATCAAAGTCATCGGGTGCATTAATAGTCAAGTCATCAATTGAGCCAACTCCAGTTACTATCAGCTCATCGTATTTCGAAAACTTGTGAGAGATCTTGTACTGATAATCCCAATAATCAGGCAGAAATGGCAAATCAATCAACTGAAATAACAACTGCAAATAGGAGCGACGAACCGAAGCAATGAATGTCGTATTAGCTGCCTCCTTTTCTCCTTTAAAAAGTGGACCCTCCATCGTGAGCGCCGATTCACTTCCACTAACCCGAATATTGGTTTTCAATTTCTGATCATTTCCATTTCGCTGATCAAACTGCAACACTCCAGAAAGCACGTTATCATATTGCGATTCAAATGCTGAAGTACTGAGTGTCACTCCTTCGAAGAACGACACATTCAATAGACCAACTGGTCCGCCAGCACTTCCCTGAGTAGCAAAGTGATTGATGTTTGGGATTTCAATTCCATCCAGGTAATAAACATTCTCATTAGGCGCTCCACCACGAATGATGACGTCATTACGAAAGCCACCTACAGATCCAGAAACTCCGGGCAGTGATTGCACCACTTTAGCAATGTCATTATTTCCTCCGGGATAAGTAGCCACCTCCTCTTGTGAAAGTTTTTGAATGGATAGTGGAGTTTCTATTGATTTTTCAAATGGATTGGCAACGACTGTAACTCCTTCTAATTCTTCGACTGTCTCGCTCAGCTGGAAATTCACATCCGGATTTCCCCCAGTTTTCACCACCACATTGTAAGTTGTTTTGGATTCATACCCGACATAAGAGGCAATGAGATTATAACTGCCCGGCTCCAGATTTTGAATGACATATTTTCCATTGATGTCCGTAGTGGCTCCTTGAGAAGTTCCTTCTATCAAGACAGTAACACCAATCAATGCCTCTTCAGATTTCGCATCGGTAATTGTTCCAGTAACCTTGCCCGTTTGTGCCGTGACACTAAAAATCAAAGCGATAAAAATTAAGCTTAAAACTCCTCGCATGTAGTTAGTTAAGTTGTACTCATGCCATCAACTTCAGAAATCGTATTTTTGATTTGAATAAAACGTTAAAACTTACTGAATATGCTAAATAAGTTACCTAACCAGCTATTTTGGCTTCTGATCGTATGCGCTTTTTCGTGCGAAGATCCTACTCCAACAATCACATTCACGCAACTCGACTCAAACACCAACAGGCTGATGCAAGCAATCAGTATAGTGGATGAAAACACTGCGTGGATTAGTGGTCATCATGCAACTTTCATACGCACCCTAAATGGCGGTATGAGCTGGAAGGCGTTTGGATATGACAAGATCGATTCACTGCAGTTTAGAGACATTCATGCTTTTGATGATCAAAATGCGGTGCTGATGAGTGCCGGTCCTGGTGTTATGTCAAGAATATTCTTAGTCAACATTGACTCTGGATTTACTGAAACCTATGTGATGCCTCACGAAGAAGGATTTCTTAATACCATCGAATTTTGGGATGATCAGAATGGACTTGCCTTTGGTGACAGTTTTGGTGGACAGCTTTTCGTTTTGAAAACCACAGATGGAGGGAAAAGCTGGAACCGAATTGATCCGTCACTACTTCCACCGGCAGGTGAAGGTGAAGGTGGATTTGCTGCCAGTGGAACCTGTGCATCCTTGCAACCTGATGGAAAAGCCTGGATCGGAACCGGTGCAGGAGGTAATGCCAGAGTTTTATACACTTCAGATTTTGGACAAAGCTGGAAAGAGTTCGCATCTCCTATTGTCAAAGGGCCTGCCGCGGGAATTGCTTCTATTCGCATGATGACTGACCAAATAGGACTAACCGCAGGAGGAGATTTAAGCATCACTGATAAGTATACAGACAACATTGCTCTAACGAATGATGGAGGTAAAACATGGACATTAACCAATCACCCTCAAACCACCGGAGCATTCTATGGAAGTGACTTAATCCAATGGGATAATGAAGAAATCATGATCCTTTCTGGACCTAAGGGCATTGATTACAGTCTGGATCAGGGACAGACCTTTACAACATTAGACACTTTGAACTATTGGGCTGTAGACTTACACCCTTCTGGATTTGGCTATGCATCTGGAACAGACGGTAAAGTGATCAAGATAACCCACTAGTTGTTTATTAAATAAGAATGTTTTATTATTGTTTTTCAATAATTATTAATTGAATTACAATGAGAAAACTTCAAATCACCTATTCACTGATCGCCATCGCTAAGTATTTGGTGGTGATCGGTGCTATTCTCTCTGTTGGGTTCTTTATTTTTTTGCCCAACAAGGAAAATGCATTCGTTGGCATCAATGACTTCCAACCCTTTCTTGGGGACATCTACTGGGAAATACGTGGTAAAGAACTTAAAGACAATCTTCATGCTAAACTCCCTCCATTGAACGAACCAATGGTCATTAATGTAAAGAGAGTAGGGATAGCTCTACCAATTACATTGACTCGTAAAGCAATATCCATAGTGATGGCCATTTTCTATTCTGGATATGTCTTTTTGCTTTTACATCTGACTCAGGCCATTGTTTTGCGAATCAAACTCGGTGATTTTTTTAATCGCTTAAACACAAAGCAACTCAAGCAAGTCGGTCTCCTGGTGACTTTTGCACCTTTTCTAGAATCCCTGATAAACAGTTCGTATATGTCCTGGATTGGATTCACATATCAGGCTGAAGGAATGAGATTACATAGTGCAAATCATCTTGGATCACCAGTAGTAATCCTTGGTTTGCTAATTACCGCTTTAGCTCTTGCCTTTGACCATGGAGCCAAAATGAAAGAAGAACAAGAACTCACTATATAACTGCCATTATGAAAACTCTACGTTACATTGAAAATTTCCTCACGCTTCTTCAGGTTGGAGCTCTTGCGTCAATGCTCCTGGGGTTGTATCTCACCTATCAAATGAAGGAGGGCTCACAACAAGACTTTTTCATTCCTCATTTAGAATTTAACAGTGGGAGAAATTTACTCCAGAGCGAGCTAACGAACTTTCTTAATTCAGAATCCCATATGGTATTTGAAGGGCCAGAATCAGCGGACCTACAAGTATCAAGAATAACCATCAATACAGAGGCAACCACAACATGGAGATGGGGTTTTGCAGGATTTTTTGGTTCTTTATTTCTCTCTTATTATGGGAATTTTCCAGATCTTCAAGCAAATCATTTCCTCCATATCAAACCGGCTACCCTTTTCAAAAGAGAATATTAAAAGAATCAAACTTCTTGGACTAGTTCTTTTAAGCATACCAGTCATCGAATGGGTCGCTGATAGCTTGATGCTCATGTACTATTCAGGCATATACTCCATGAAGTATATGTCTTTGGAAAACAGCAATAGCTTTGACTGGGCTATGTTTAATCTTTCGCTCTTGATCTATACCCTAGGATTTGCATTTGAACAGGGCCGAAAACTACAGGAAGAACAAGATCTAACTATTTAATCTGCCATGAAACTCACCTTTTCAAATACCTCCATATTCATGCTTCGAACCTTTCAGGTTACGATTTCTATTGGGCTACTATTCGGACTCTTTGTATTACTCTTTGTTGAAGACACATCTACTCAATTGACTTTTGGACCTTTGAACTTGGATCATGGCAATAACATTGCCCAAATGGCCAATATTTCCATTACACCACTAGATACAAATATGACTAGCCCTAAAATAGTGATAGATCACGCTCGAGTTAATTATTACGTTCATAGCTATGGTTACCGAGTGGTTGGAGCCATACTCTTTAGTATTGCAGCAGTCATAGGACTTTACGCACTTCAGCAATTGATACTGATGATCAAATCACTAGATAATGGTAATCCTTTCATTAGAGAGAATGTTTGGCGAATCTATATTCTAGCCACAGTAGTCTATCTTGTTCCAGTATTTAAACTTGCCTTTTATCTTTTCAATTATTCTTGGATCAAATCCAATTTTGTATTGGATGGACTTCAGCTTAACTGGAAAACTCCAGAATCCGGTCAATGGATTATTTTTGGGACTCTTTTAATAACCATTGGTAAGATATTCGAACAAGGAATAAAGTTGCGAGAAGAAAACGAACTGACTGTCTGATGCCTATAATCGTGAATTTGGATGTGATGATGGCCAAGCGTAAGATCCGCTCCAAGGAACTTGCCGAGCGCCTTGGGATTACAGAGGCAAACCTGTCTATCTTGAAAACTGGTAAAGCTAAAGCAGTTCGTTTTTCCACCTTAGAGGCACTCTGCAAAGAACTGGATTGCCAACCAGGGGATCTGTTGGCTTTCGAAAATGATTAACTAATAACTATGAATTCACACTATCCGACTTTTCTTAAAAGTATTGGACTCATTTTATTGTATGTTCTTTGTGGTGTGGTTGCTGTAGTGATTTCTAAAGGTATTCCAACTGAATATCAGAGACTAGTCGAAGAGATTATTGGTGGTGTCCTTTTTTTAACGGTTGCCCTACAATTAAAATACCACTTCATAGACTTCAGATTATATTTCACTAATACAAACGCATTCAATACGAAGAACCTTCCTATTATCATTGTTTTTGTCTCTGCCTATATTGTTGGGTTTGATCCAATTATTTCCCAACTACCATTACCGGAATCTTTTAAAGAAATTTTAGAATATGAAATTCAAAAAGACTGGATTACATATATCTCAGTAGCAGTTATAACACCTGTTCTAGAAGAACTTCTATTCCGGAAATTAATTCTAACAGGATTTGCTAAAAATTATGGACAAGTGAAGGGACTCATTCTATCTTCTCTACTTTTTGCAGCATTTCATATGAACCTCCCACAGGGAGTAAATGCTTTTTTTATCGGTTTGTTTATGGGATGGATATATTTAAAAACAGGGAACATTTGGTTTCCAATTTTTATTCATTGGCTAAACAACAGTATTGTAATGGTCGCTTTCATATACACAGATGATGTGTTTTCAATAACTTCAGACTATTTAGGTGAGTATCAATGGCTCATTTTAATGGTAATCTCTGGTGTGGTTATGTACCTTTGCGTCCGCATATTGCAACGACTATTCATTCCATTAGAGCCATGCAAAGAAGACCAAGAAGAAACAGAGCCTCAAGAGCACTTAGAGATCTAAGCCAGGAAAATCAAGTAACTGCCAATGACCTGATTTTTCCACTGTTCCTGTTGGAAGGTAAAAACCAAATTACTGAAGTTTCTTCTATGCCGGGTATTCACCGATTAAGCATTGAACCAATGCTGAAGGAAATCGAGGAATGCATGAATCTTGGAATTCAAGCCTTTGATATTTTCCCTGTAGTGGATGAGTCATACAAGGACAAAATGGCTACCAAAAGTCATGACACTTCTTTCTTCTATCATCAGGCACTGAAGCGTGTAAAAGAAGAGTTTCCAGAAGCGTTGGTCATCACAGACGTGGCGATGGATCCATACAGCTCTGATGGTCATGACGGGATTGTAGAAAATGGTCAGATCATCAACGATGCTACCCTGGAAGTACTTGCTCAAATGGCTGTTGCGCAAGCGGAAATGGGTATCGATATGGTTGGGCCTTCTGACATGATGGACGGACGCGTAGGCTATTTGAGAGATGCTTTGGATGAAGCTGGTTTCTCCAACGTGGGTATCATGTCATACACGGCGAAATATGCGAGCTCTTTCTACGGACCTTTCCGTGATGCATTGGATTCTGCACCAAAGTTCGGTGATAAGAAGACCTATCAAATGAACCCTGCCAATCGAAAGGAAGCTCTGATTGAAGCGGAGCTTGATTACATCGAAGGAGCAGATGTGCTGATGGTGAAGCCTGCTATGGTTTACCTTGATATCATTTCTGACTTGAAAGCCAACTACGATCTACCAATAGCAGCGTATAATGTTTCTGGAGAGTACTCCATGATCAAGGCAGCGGGCCAAAAAGGATGGCTGGATGCAGACCGAACTCGTGATGAAACGCTTCTTTCTATCAAAAGAGCAGGTGCAGACATGATCCTAACCTACTTTGCTAAGGAATTTATGCTGTCTCAACGAACGAAATAAGGCGTTCATCGATTCATCGAGAATCAACCGGCATTCAACTAATAGGAATTCCCTTCCTCCTTGATATTGTTCAATTTTGGGTTGTTAGTGAGAGCTACTATTACCCAACCAGAAATTATGAACAATTCAAAAAACATCGACACAATGGAGGAAGCAATCGCCCTAAAGATTGCAATGCACCTGGAACGAAACATTGCAAAAAGTCACAACGACACGCTTTCAGCAAAACGTTACAGTGACATGAGCAACTACATCCAAACGGAATTTCTTAAAACAATAGACGCTTAGTCAAATAGGTCTTCTTCTCGCTCTAACATCAGTATAGAGCTTTGAGGCACGATGTAATATTTTTCACCTTCGTACATGATTTCAAAGGCTCCTTTTTGAAGAAATAGAGCTAAATCACCCTCTTTTGCTTGCAAAGGAATGTATTTGATTTTCTCTTCTTCAGGCTTCCAGTCATCATCACCGTCGCTACTCATTGGAATGGGGTAGCCAGGACCTGCCTTGACAATGTACCCACTCTGAACCTTTTCCTTTTCCTGAACACCAGGTGGTAAATAAATACCACTGCTAGTTTGATCATTCTGCTTCTTAGGTTTGATCAATACACGATCCCCTACTACGATAATGTTCTTGAGTTTATTGTCTGCTGTAAGCTGCATACTCTCGCCTTAATTTTTGGTGGTGCAAATTTAGAAGCTAATCCCTTTTTTATCCAAACAGATTGTCGGATGATGGAGGTAAACTGGCATCATTTTCTGTTTCAGATCGATCTACTAATCGCTGATCAATTTGCTTAAAGGTTTTAGCACCGAGAGCTCTTAAATTCTCCGTTCTGCGAACCAGGTTTCCATTTCCTTCTGATAGCTTTTTCATTGCATCCTGGTAAGCACCTTGTGTTTGTTTGATGTTTTGCCCAACCTTCAACAAGTCCTCTGTGAAGTTGGCAAACTTGTCATACAAGGCTCCCGCCTGACGAGCGATCTCCAAAGCATTTTTGTTCTGGTTGTCTTGCTTCCAGATATAGCTAACTGTTCGCATAGTTGCCAACAAAGTACTGGTTGACACCAGGACAATATTCTTGTCCAGAGCCTTTTCAAATAGGCTCGTATCTTCTTTAAGTGCCATGGTTAGTGCAGGCTCATTGGCCACAAACATGAGGACAAAATCTGGCTGCTGGATGTCGTACAGGTTTTGATAGTTCTTATCACCAAGTATTTTAATATGTGTGCGAATGCTATCGAGATGCTGCCTTAAGTATTTCGACTGTTCAGCCTCATCCGCAGCATCGTAGTAGTTGCTATAAGCAGTTAGAGAAACCTTTGAATCCAGCACCAAGTATTTATCGTCCGGAAGTTTGATGATGTAATCCAATCGTTGGTTATTACCATCCTCTGATTTGTAATTCTTCTCCTTGAAGTAATGTGTTTCCTTTTGAAGGCCTACTTTTTCCAGGATCAACTCCAACTGCATTTCTCCCCAGTTTCCCTGCGCTTTGGAGTCACCTTTTAGTGCTTTGGTCAAACTCTCTGCTTCTTTGGTAATCCGCTGATTGAGTTCTTTTAGGTGATCCAATTGAGCCTTCAGGGCTGTGCTTTGTTCCAGCGAGTCTTTGTTACTTTGCTCCACTTTGCGCTCAAAGTCTTTCAACTTCTCTCCAAGCGGCTTCAACAGCTGGTCAATGTTGTTCTTATTCTGATCCGTGAACTTTTTACTTTTTTCTTCAAAGATTTCATTGGCCAGATTCTTAAACTGAGCAGCAAATTGATCTTGCAATGCTTTTACTTCTTGTTTCTGCTCCTGAAGTTTTTCTTGCAAGTTTTTGTAGTGAGCTCTTAGGCTCGAAAAGTCCCCATTCAGGTTAAAGAAGTTTTCTCGCTCCTTTCTCAATTCATTATTGAGCTGAGCTAATTCCTGAGTGAGTTTGGAGGTTCGTTCCTGCTCTAGCTGCAGTTCCATTTTCAATTGTGGGGTCTGATCATCCATAGGTTTTGCTTGTAAGCGCGCAACCAGATAACCAATTGCTATACCTGCCAATAATCCTACTACCAAAATCATAATTGAGTCAAACTCCATAATTCACTTTTAATACAAGCTCTGTAAATAACCGAAGACCTCCATGCTCCAGGCCACACCCATGTGGATGATGATTCCGCCCCAGACGTTATTGGTCTTATACGAGACTACTCCCAAAATGTATCCACCAAATACAGAACTGATGGTTTCGGTTAGAGGTTTCCCAAAGTGTAAAAACGCATAGGTAGCGATCATTGGAAATACCGCATAGCCTCCTAGCATTTTCACGAAAGCATGAATCAGAAAGCCACGGAAAAATAATTCTACCGCCACAAAATCACTTCCATAACAAAGCTCATAAATCAATATTGCTACCCAGGTTGGCAAGTCATGTGCCTCAGCAAATCTGTTACCTCCGGAATGTTGATATCTCGGATAGTAGGCTTTGATGTCTCCAAAAAATGAGCCAATTCCTATGACAATTATGGCCAGAAGTAGCAACTGAAAATAGGGCTTTAAATTCGTATTTTGGCGACTCAACCCGTAATAACCTCTTGGTCGCTCTGATTCAAAAATTCGATAGATCATTAATAACGGCAATACTGTCACAAACAAACTAATGGACCAATTAATACAACGAGCGAAGAATCGAAAATCAACTGAGTTCATACTCGTTCGGAGCAAAATGTACCAGTTAAAAGTTCGATCAGTGCTCAGTATCGCAAAGCCAATAATTGCCATCAACCAGAATCGTTTTTGCTTAAAGACATTCTCCACTTTACCTGTCAAAACGAGTATAACTGTTACTCCCAAAAATGGTATCAACATCCAGCCAAACATAGCCGGCCAGTGCCAAAAACTACCACGCATTGGATCGAGATAACTGTCTTCAAAATCCAACCAATAGTTGAAAGTGATCCAACAACTAATAAAGACAGCTGTTATAAGATAGAGTTTGAGATCAAAATGCTTTCTTTGGAACTCTAATAGATACCCTAACAGTTTTTTCATAGTAAACAGTTAACCTAAGTATGTGCTTAATTGCCTTCGCATGGGACATGCACCCTAAATATAAATTGATCCTCGCCGCCAATCGAGATGAGTTCTACAACAGACCTACCGCTAAAGCCGGATTCTGGGAAAATCAACCAAATATCCTGGGCGGAAGAGACCTCAAAGCTGGAGGCACCTGGATGACAATCACCAAAGATGGCAAATTTGCTGCAGTGACCAACTATCGAGATCTGTCGAATATTAGAGAAGATGCCACATCACGTGGAGAGATTCCGACAGACTTTGTCAATGGTGACGCCAATCCGGAAAGGTATATTCAGACCTTGCATGAACATAGTGAAGATTACAATGGGTTTAATGTTCTGGTTTCCGATCTGGGTCAAATGGGACATTACTCCAATTATGAGCGTAAAGTCAATATTCTCAAACCTGGGATTTATGGCTTAAGTAATGCACTGCTCGATACGCCATGGCCAAAAGTTGAGCTGGCAAAGCAAAAATTTAAGTCGGCAATCGGCAATAGTTTCGATCATCAGGAGTTATTGAATCTTATGACGGATACTACTATTGCTCCAGACATAGAACTACCAAATACAGGAATATCGAAAGAAATGGAGCGTAGTTTATCTGCTATGTGTATTCGAATGGAGAACTATGGTACATGTTGTAGCACTGTCATCACGGTAGATAGAGATGGAGTGGTTAATTTTACCGAGAAGTCTTATCCTGTAGGCGAACGAAAAGAAAATACGGAGCATTACAGCTTCAAAGTCCAATGAAAAAATTTCTGGGAATATCTCTCCTTCTGTCTCTTGTCCTATTTTCAGGATGTGATGATGAAGTCAATAACTTTGACTTAAGTAAAGATCCGTTATCTGGACTGATTGGTGGGGCTGATTGGGAATATACTGGAGGTCGATTGTTGTACAGTACTTTGTCCAATCAAGCTTCAGGAAATATTTACAATGAGTTATTGGAAGATCCGTGTCTCAAACCAAACACCATTGCTGCTCATTTGCAGGTAGCATTTCCAACAGCTAAAGGCAATTACAACTTGCCTTTTATTAACAACACCGGATATATTCGATTCGCTACTCCAAACGGTGGCCCAATTTACACTGCGGCTGGAGGATTTATAGAAATTGTAGAAGTGACTTCCTTTGAAATAGTAGGGTATATCTCCGCAGACTTTGATGACAACAATACCGTTCAGGGAAGTTTTTTAATTCAGATCTGTAATTAAAAAAGTCCGACTTCTCAGCCGGACTTTCGTCTATAAAATGCTATCTATTCCTTATGCTAACTCTGTAGCTTCCAGATATTCCTCTACTGGCACACAGCTACACATCAGGTTTCTGTCACCGTAGGCACTGTCAATTCGACTTACAGCAGGCCAGAACTTGTTGTATTTCAACTCAGCCATTGGGAATGCCGCCTTCTCTCTAGAGTAAGGAAGTTCCCAGGCATCATTGACTACAGTTCTGTAAGTATGAGGAGCGTTTTTCAACACGTTGTTTTCTTTATCAGCAGCTCCTGTTGCTACCTCCTCTACTTCTTTTCTGATAGAGATCATCACTTCACAGAATCTGTCGATTTCTGACTTGGTCTCACTCTCTGTCGGCTCGATCATCATCGTTCCTGCAACTGGGAATGATACCGTCGGTGCATGATAACCATAGTCCATCATACGCTTAGCGATATCTTCTACTTCCACACCAAACTTCTTGAAATCACGACAATCGATGATCAGCTCGTGTGCGTTTCTACCATTGTGGTTCGCATACAATATTGGATAGTGATCTTTCAATCTTGCGCCAATGTAGTTTGCATTCAAAATCGCAGTTTTGGTGGCATTGGTCAATCCCTCAGCACCCATCATCGCTACGTAAGCATGAGAAATCGGAAGGATACTTGCACTTCCATAAGGAGCACTTGAAACATTCACTGCATCAATTCCCTCTACTTCATGTCCTGGCAAGTATGGTACTAAATGCTCCACCACACCGATTGGGCCCATACCAGGACCACCACCACCATGAGGAATACAGAACGTCTTATGTAAGTTCAAGTGACATACGTCTGCTCCGATCATCGCTGGAGAAGTCAATCCTACTTGTGCGTTCATATTCGCACCGTCCATATATACCTGACCACCATGCTGGTGAATTACTTCACAGATTTCCATGATGCTTTCTTCAAATACTCCATGAGTACTTGGGTAAGTCACCATTAAGCAAGAAAGGTCAGCACTATTTTGTTCAGCTTTGGCTTTTAGATCTTCTACATCAATGTTCCCTTTTTCATCACACTTCACGATCACCACTTTCATACCAGCCATTACTGCACTGGCAGGGTTCGTTCCATGAGCAGAAGAAGGAATCAACGCTACATCTCTGTTACCATTTCCATTCGCCTGGTGATACGCTCTGATCACCATCAAACCTGCATATTCGCCTTGAGCTCCTGAGTTTGGCTGGAAGGATACTGCATGGAAACCAGTGATCTCAGCTAACCAATCATGTAGCTCACCGATCATTTCTTTGTAACCTTCTGTCTGAGATACCGGCGCAAATGGGTGAATATTTCCAAACTCCGGCCAGGTAACAGGAATCATCTCGGTTGTAGCATTCAATTTCATGGTACAAGATCCCAAAGAAATCATAGAATGTACCAATGACAAATCTTTGTTCTCCAATCGCTTCATGTAACGAAGGATCTCGTGCTCGCTTTGATTCACATGGAATACCTCATGAGACAAATATTCAGAAGTTCTTGTAAGAGACTCTGGGTAAGCGATATCAATATTTGATTCGAACTCCACTTCAGAGTAATCCAAAGCTTTCACGAAAATATTGATTACATCCTGAATATCAGATGGTCGTGTGGTCTCATCAAATGAGATCATCACCGTTTCTGAATTTGGATAACAGAAATTGATACCGTGAGCTTCCGCCAAAGAACGAATCTCGGCTACCATTGGAGCTGCCAATTCATATCTCAATGTCTCAAAATATTGCTCATTTTGGTTTTTCAATCCGATTGAGGCTAGTGCTTTTGCAGTAGCCACAGCAAATCCTCTAACGCGAGAAGCAATTTGCTTCAGTCCAGCAGGTCCGTGGTAAACAGCATACATAGAAGCCATTACCGCCAACAATACCTGAGCTGTACAAATATTAGATGTTGCTCTTTCTCTCTTAATGTGCTGCTCTCTGGTTTGAAGTGCCATTCTGTAGGCAGGATGACCTTCCGCATCTTTGGATACACCAATGATTCTACCAGGTATATTTCTTTTGTTCTCTTCTTTGGTAGCAAAGAATGCCGCGTGAGGTCCTCCATATCCCATCGGTACACCGAATCGCTGAGAAGTACCTACCACTACATCTACTCCCCACTCACCTGGAGGTGTTAGCAAACAAAGGCTCAACAGATCTGAAGCTACCGCCACAGAAACCGAATTCTCTTTTGCCGCTGCTACAAAACTCGCATGATCAAATACTTCACCATGGTTATCTGGGTATTGGAAGAACACACCATATAACTCAGGATCAGTCAAATCAATTTCTTCTATTTTGGCTATCACCAACTCAATACCCATAGGTTTAGTTCTGGTCTTGATGATATCCAAGGTCTGAGGGAATACTCGCTCATCTACAATGAACTTATCCGCCTTCTTCTTTTCTTTTTTACGAACACCGTGAAGCATACTAATGGCTTCCGCTGCAGCCGTACCTTCATCCAAAAGTGATGCATTAGCGATCTCCATACCGGTAAGGTCAGTTACTACCGTCTGGAAGTTGATCAAAGCCTCTAATCTTCCTTGTGCGATTTCTGCCTGATACGGGGTGTAGGCAGTATACCATCCTGGATTTTCAAGAATATTTCTCTGGATCACTGCCGGCACTACACATGGGTAATATCCCTGACCGATGTATGACTTGAAGATTTTATTCTTAGAAGCCGTTTTTTTCAGCTTGTTGATGTACTCATATTCATTGAGTGGCTCGCTAAGCTTCAGACCGTTCTTAAGTCTGATTTTGTTGGGGATCGTTTCTTCGATCAGGTTGTCGATGGAGCTTTGGCCTAAGGCTGCCAACATCTCCTGAATTTCGTGCTTTGAAGGTCCGTTATGACGGGTTTCAAAGGCCACTCTTTCGTTTAGATCAACAGTCATACTGCGTATTTATTTGAATCGGAATTTTGAAGCTGCAAATGTATAATGAAAAGGCCACAATCGTAAGCCACACATCACGCTTAATGACCAGTACACCAAAGTTTTAGACAAACGATCCCAATCCATCTTTTTGACCAGCAAAACACACATTTTACCGATTAAACGGTTACTAGATGGGTAATAATCGAAAAAGACTAATTTGCAGATTCTTGGATTTTTTCGACCATGTTACAATTGATTCATTCAAATCTAATTACGTCGAAAATATTCATTTTGCCGGTTATACGGATACCTAATTCAAACAGTAAGCACATGAAACAAATAACAGTATTTACCCTGTTACTATTTATTGTCTTTGGCGCAACAAGTCAGGATAAAAAAGCATTGAAATTTGCGAAAACAATCACGGAAAAAGATTTAGAAAGCCGACTGGCTGTTTTGGCTTCTGATAGTTTAGAAGGAAGAGAAACAGGAGAAAGAGGTCAGCAAATGGCAGCAGAGTACATCGCTTCTAAATTCAAAGAATTCGGTCTGGAGCCTCCTGTAGATTCAAAAGATGGAAAATCTTATTTCCAAACTTACCCACTCCAAAAAATGACTTATCGCACTGCTTATATGAAGAAAGGCGATGAGCAAAAAGACAATTTCGAGGATTTCGTTTATTTCTCCAGAAGTGAAACTAAAGGTGAAGAATACATTGACGTAATCTTCGCTGGTGACGAAACCATCGAGTCCTTAAAAACCAAAGACCTGGAAGGTAAATATGTAGGTATCACACAGGCAGACATGAGCAACTGGAGACAAGTGCTGGCTAATCTAGCTGAAGTAAAGGCTGCCGGTGTATTCTTGTTTGTAGAGGATGCTAATTCTTACGATTTTGTAAAGCAGCGTTTCAAAAGATTCCTTAGCGGAACTCGTTTGAGTACAGTCTCTGATGAAGTAAGCAACAAAGTAATCATCGCTGATACAGGACTTGCTGAATGGATCTTCGGCAAAAAATATGCTGAATTATCTGCAAGCGAGGCTCCTTCAAGAATCATCTTAAATGCTGATATGCTGGTAGAAGATATCGAAGTAGAAAACGTATTAGGTTTCTTAAAAGGAACAGATAAGCCAGAAGAAGTTTTGGTTGTTACCTCTCACTATGACCACATTGGTATTTCATCAGATGGACAAGTAAACAATGGTGCTGATGATGATGGTTCAGGTACCACTACTGTTTTAGAGCTGGCTCAAGCATTTGCAACTGCTGCTCAAAAAGGTTCTAAGCCTAAGAGAAGTATTTTGTTTATGACCGTATCTGGTGAAGAAAAAGGACTTTTAGGTAGTGAGTATTACACGAACAATCCGGTATTCCCATTGGAAAACACCGTAACCAACCTTAACGTGGATATGGTTGGACGTATCGATCCAGATCATGAAGGGAAAAATGAGGAATACGTGTATGTAATTGGAGCGGATAAACTTTCTCAAGAACTACACGATCTTTCTGAGAAAGTGAATAAAACGTATGTCAATATAGACATGGATTACACTTACAATGACGAGAACGATCCAAACAGATACTACTATAGATCAGATCATTATAACTTCGCTAAGAAAGATATTCCGATCATTTTCTATTTTAATGGTACGCATGCGGATTACCACAAACCAACTGATACTATTGAAAAAATCAGATTTGATGTAATGAAAAAGAGAGCTGACCTTGTTTTCTTCACAGCCTGGGAATTGGCCAACAGAGAGAATCGAGTGAAACTTAAATGATCAAAAAACATTTTAATTTTGAGGGGCTGATTTATTAGCCCCTTTTTTATATCCAAAACAATCCAAAATGGCTTCCAAAAAGTACCTCATTAAAAACGCACAGATTGTCAACGAAGGAAAAATCATCAACGGAGATGTATTAGTTGCCGATGGCTTGATCGCCAAAATCGGTAACGAACTATCAGATCCATCAGCCGAAGAGATCAATGCTGAAGGATTGCATTTGATCCCAGGATTGATCGATGATCAGGTACACTTTAGAGAGCCAGGATTAACTCACAAAGCAGAGATTTATACCGAGGCGAAAGCAGCTGTAGCTGGTGGTGTAACTTCCTTCATGGAAATGCCCAATGTGGTGCCACAAACTGTGACTCAGGAATTACTGGCAGATAAATATCAAATTGGAGCCAATAAGTCTTTGGCTAACTATAGCTTCTTCATGGGGGCGACTAATGACAATCTGGATGAGGTTTTGAAGACTAACCCTAAGAATGTCTGCGGTATCAAGGTATTTATGGGTTCATCTACTGGAAATATGCTAGTGGATAATCGAGATACGCTGGAGAAACTTTACGCAAATGCTCCTATCCTTTTAGCAACTCATTGTGAAGATGAGGCGACAATTCGCAAAAACATGGAAATCTACACTGCGAAATACGGTGACAATATTCCATTCGAAATGCATCCTGTTATTCGAAATGAGGAAGCATGTTACTTATCTTCATCCATGGCTGTTGAGCTGGCTAAAAAGCACAACACCCGACTGCACATATTGCACATTTCCACGGCGAAGGAGACTAACCTATTTGGAAACGACCTACCACTAGAACAGAAGCGCATTACCTCTGAGGCATGTATCCATCACTTATGGTTTAGTGACGCGGATTATAAAGAAAAGCAACAGTGGATCAAGTGGAATCCCGCAGTAAAAACTGCAGATGATCGAGATGGAATCTGGAAAGCCTTGCTGGATGACAGAATTGACGTGATCGCTACCGATCATGCACCACATACTATCGCGGAAAAAGAGAACCCATACACTAGTGCTCCGTCAGGAGGACCTTTGGTACAGCATTCATTGACTGCTTTGTTAGATTTCTATCACGAGGGCAAGATTAGCTTAGAAAGAATCGTTGAAAAAGCGTGTCATGCAGTGGCCAAATGCTTCGAAGTAGAAAAAAGAGGGTACATCAGAGAAGGTTATTTTGCCGACCTGGTACTGGTAGATTTGAACAAGCCATGGACAGTAACCAGAGAGAATGTACTCTCAAAATGTGGTTGGTCACCGTTTGAAGGGCATGAATTCAAATCTTCTGTAGAGAAAGTTTGGGTATCAGGCCATCTAGCTTATAACGATGGTCAATTTGACGAGTCTAAAAAAGGTGAACGACTTACGTTCGATCGCAATTAATTTTTTTGCAAAATTCAAGAATGCATTTAACTTTGCATTCCCAAATCAGACACCCAGTGTTTGAAGCGGAAAACAGATAGTAAAAATCCCGATTAAATTGGGAGGTAGGCATTAGCCAAACTATCAGTAGTGGTTGTCCCCGATAGCTATCGGGGCAGTTGGCAGAGCGCTAACTCCACAAACACAAATGGTGGTTGTTCCCGATAACTATCGGGACAGTTGGCGAAAGCGCCAAACCCCATACACGGTGGTTGTAGCTCAGTTGGTTAGAGCGCCTGATTGTGGTTCAGGAGGTCGTCGGTTCGAGACCGATCTTCCACCCCTAAAAAGAAAAGCAGTTACAGAAATGTAGCTGCTTTTTTTTGTTTTATGACCTCCTATAATAATTCGTGAATTGGTTCAGAAGGCCGCCGAACTAGGCGTTCCCACCAACAGTTGGTCCCATCGAGACCGATCTTCCATCAAGACGCTTCGGTCTTGACAGGAAGTGACGATACTGTCATCACAGGCCCTAAAATTTAGAAGCAGTTACAGAAATGTAGCTGCTTTTTTGTTTCCTTTCACCTTACTTCTATTCGTCATTCCCTGAATTTTGGGATGATTACCCAATACATGAAATAGATTCTATAAAATTCTTAGGGAAGCAACAATCTAGATACTCAAAGAGCTTAATCAATTCTCCTCTACAACAGCTTTCGGCAAATAATATGGCACTTCAAGTGGAATGGACTCACCTGGCAAGCATGGCACCGGAGCCTCAAATAGCCTATCGTTCAAATTGACATTATAGGAAATTTCCTCAATCTCGATAGTCATAAACAACTCTCCACCGCCAAAGAGACTGATTGTTCTGGGCTCTGTAAAACCGCCTGTTGTCTGATAGTCTTCATAAATGAAAGTCCATCGTGTCATCGTGGACGCGGTTACATAGGTTCTTTTCGTAGGCAAGAAAGTCTCTTTATCTATATAAACACTTTGATAACCGCCATCCTGACGATGATCTCTAAAATCAATACGATACATTCCATCTTCTTCAAAAGCATATTTTTCGGCCTTAAGGTTGAATGGCTCTAAAAAGTAAGTCCTCGGAAAATCCTTTTCGAACTTAATCGGCTCAGGATCAAAAAATAAGATGGCTTGTCCAGTTGAACGATAATACCAGGAACACTTTTCTCTTTTAAATAAGATGGTTTCTGAATGATAATTCCCTTTAGTACTAAAGCTATGTTCAAGAAATAAATCAGGCGTCTGGTAATAGATCGTTTGAGACGTGATTTTAGGATCTCCATTGAACACCCCGCCTTGACCTTGATAGTTAGACAACGATGTTTTCTCCACCCTAGTCTTAAGATTCAACATTCGATCCCGCCCTCCGATGGCTTCCAGAAATTTCTCAATGACTATTTCACTTGAAATTTTGTCTTGTGATAGTGCAGGAATGGCAAGAAATAATAATAGGAGCAAGAGTGGTTGTTTTTTCATAACTATAAACTTAGTTGTATTTAGCCTCACATGCAACGCCAATACTTTGGAGATATTGCCAGAACTTCATAGACCATCGAACATTCATTAGTTTCGCAAGTTTCAAAAGGATATGGATATAAAAAGCTGGATAAACGACCTCATGGAATTGCCTTTCCCGGCAGTCAATCTGTTACTTGGACTTGTCATTGGGCTGGCCGTCAATTGGTTCATACATATTAGTCTGGCCGTTACCGCCAAAAAGTCGAAATCCAACGACCTATTTATCCTCAGAAAAAAGTGTAAATCCTCTTTTAATTTCCTCATTCCGGTCATTACTATATTCGTCAGTCTCACTTATGCAGAAGAGTCAAGTTGGGTGGACGGACTTATTGACATTTGCCGGATCCTGCTAATTGTAGCCAGCGTCAATTTCCTGATACGTGTAGTCTATGCCCTGGAAGCGATCTTTTTAGATCGATACAACATTGACAAGGAAGACAACCGCAAAGAACGTAAGATCATAACTCAACTCAATTTCATGAAGCGAGTAGTGATTGTCTCTTTGGTAATGCTCGGACTGGCTGTGATCCTTTTAAGTTTTGAGGAAGGCCGTAAGTATGGGCAAACCTTGTTGACGTCCGCTGGAGTAGCCAGTATCATTATAGGTTTAGCTGCCCAAAAGTCAATTGCCAACTTTTTTGCCGGGATACAAATAGCCTTTACACAACCAATCAAAATTGATGACGCGGTAGTGGTAGAAGGAGAATGGGGTTGGATAGAAGAAATCAACCTGACTTATGTAGTAGTTAGAATCTGGGATTGGAGAAGATTGATTCTTCCCATTACTTATTTCATAGAAAAGCCTTTTCAAAACTGGACCAGAAATAAAGGTGAGATTATTGGAACCGTCTTTTTGCATCTAGATTACCGAACTCCAATTGAACCTCTAAGAGCAAAACTCTCTGAGATTTTGAAAGCCGAAACTAAGTGGGACGGCAACGTTGATAACTTGCAGGTGGTAGACACTAAAGACTATACGGTCGTGGTTCGAGCTTTGATGTCTGCAAAAAATTCACCTACTGCCTGGGACCTTCGATGCAGTGTGCGAGAAAAGCTTATCAACTTTTTACAAGAAGAATATCCAGAAAGTCTTCCGGTTCAGCGCATTCAAATGGAGTCAGAACAGTCCAAATAATTCCGGTTTTTACTAGTTTTATCCCTTATGACTGATCAACCTCAACCATGCATCAATTGTGGCCATACAGGATCTGGGCATTTCTGCTCCAACTGTGGTCAAAAACTTGAACTTCAATCAATCACCTGGAAATACGTGGCCTCTGAGTTTTTGGATAGATGGTTTGGGATTGACACTAAATTTGGCAGAACGGTCATCGACCTTTTCAAACGTCCTGCAGAGGTTATCAAAACTTTTCTTGCTGGCAATAACATCAGACACATTGGTCCTTTAGGATACTATATTGTCATGTCGGCGCTTTTAATTTTGCTTTTTGAAGCGCTAAATATCTCCATTGATCAGTTCCTGATGAGTAACTCAGAGAGCCTGGGGATGAATATGTCAGAGCAAACAACTCAACAGCAAGAGTTTCAAGTATTAGTCAATCAATGGATGGCAAAAAACTTTCGATTCATCGGAGGCTTGATGGTGCCTTTTCTGGCATTGGGTGGTAAAATATTCTATAGGAAAACCACCTATCTGCATCATATGATCACAGCAGCTTACTTTCAATCCCATACTACCTGGTTTAGTTTAATTATGTTACTTATCTATAAGGTTTCAGGTTATAATGCTTCAGGTATTGTAATGATTGTAACCACCGTTTATATGATGGTAGCCTATATGTTGGTCTTCAATCCAGGCAAAAAATTCAAAGGGCTGATGAAAGGACTATTCATATGGCTGGTTGGCTATTTCATCATGATGATATTTGCTATGGTCGTAGGGGTCACTTACCTAATAATGTTCCATGTATAAACATATTTTTCGAGGATTATTGAACCTTTAACTAACTTTTTCGTTACTTTTACGTAAACTCACTCATTCTGAAAAGGACATTCTACATACCACTGACCGTTTTGTGCTTATTTTTGATAAGTAACGGGGCTGTTGCTTCTACTAACAACGAAGCCAACAAGTCTAATAACAGTGCGAATGTCAATAACAACAACAATAATTCTACTACCAATAATAACAACAACAATAACGCTGAATCCAAGTCAGAGAATGTAGATCCTAAAATGGAAACTACGGTTGTTACCTCACAAGCAGTAGAAAACACGTCAGAAGTAGCTAATGACGGTACGATGTACATTGGCCAAAAGCCAGATAGTACCAACATCAACTCTGTGAGTAAATTCAACTTCATCTTTTATTTCATTTACAAGTTGAAATATGATGAAGACCCGAACGGTGTCGGGCATATGAATTACGAATTTTAAGCTAAACTCTTATTGGTTGAAATCTGAAAGTTCTTGAAGGGTGATTTGACCTTCATAGAAAGCCTTTCCGAAGATTACTCCGTACACACCAATGTCCTGAAGTTTTTTGATGTCGTCCATATTTCTCACACCACCACTAGCAAATAAGCTCAATTCAGGGAAACGTTTGATGAGGCTTTCGTAAAGTTTAAAAGAAGGACCTTCCAGCACTCCATCTTTAGAAATGTCCGTAGTCTTCAAATACTTCAATCCTCTGTCGTAAAAGTATTCGATATGCTCTTCCAAAGGAATCTTGGTATCTTTTTGCCATCCACCTACTTTGATGATTCCATCCAGCGCATCAGCACTCATAGAAATCTTCTCACGACCATAAGACATGATCCAGTTGGCAAATAATTCTTTATTGTAAACAGCAATCGTCGCTGCAGCAATACTTTCCGCTCCGTACTCCAGGGCTTTCAAGATGTCCCCATCAGTATGCAGACCACCTGCAAAGTTGACTTTCAGGTTGGTATGCCCTGCAATCATCTCTAATGTCGGGTAATTAACCGGGGTTCCTTTTTTAGCTCCTTCCAGATCAATCAAGTGGATACGAGTGATGCCATTGTCGGCAAACTGCTCTGCAACATCAAGTGGACTCATATCATACACTTTTTCCTTAGTGTAATCACCCTGCATCAGGCGAATGGTCCTACCCTTAATCACAGAAATGGAAGGTACTAATAGCATAGAGAAGTTGTGTTTAGGTCAATATTGTTTCTTGGCTTCTATTAAATATAGGGTATGAAGCCGAGCAAAGATATAAGAAGCAATTATTAATTTAAATGCACCAACTTAAATCCTTCTCCATGCACGGTAAGTAATTGTAAGGTCTCTTCTTCCTTGAGGTATTTGCGCAATTTGGCAATGTATACATCCATACTTCGCGCATTGAAATAAGAGTCGTCACGCCAGATTTTTTTAAGCGCAATACTTCTGCTCACTGTCTGATTGAGGTTTTCAACAAACAGTTTCAAAAGCTCATTTTCTTTGGTCGTTAACTTCACTTTGCCAGAAGGCAACACCAACATATTAGAGGCATGCTGATAGGTTAATGCCCCAATTTTGATTTCTTCGGGAAGCTCTTTGCTAGTCTCAGACTTCATCGTTCTCTTTAGAACAGCCTTGATACGCATTAACAATACTTCCATGCTGAAAGGCTTAGTGATGTAGTCATCCGCTCCGATTTTAAAGCCTTGGAGCACGTCCTCTTTCATGGACTTAGCCGTCAAAAAGATGATCGGAATGTCTGGTTCGATTTCTTTGATCTCTGTAGCTAATTGGAAGCCATCTTTTTTAGGCATCATCAGGTCCAAAATGCACAAGTCAAACTTGCCTGGCTTAAAGGTCTCTGCCCCTTGCTCACCATCACGACATAATACCGTATCAAACCCTTTCAAGCCTAGATATTCATTTAATATCTGACCAAGGTTTTCATCGTCTTCGGCTACTAATACTCTAGGCTTTTCCATCATTTAGCGGTAAGGTGATTGTAAATTTACTTCCATTTCCCGGCTCGCTGCTTACAGCGATTCGGCCATGCTGCAGTTCTATCATGTTCTTCACATATGCCAATCCAAGACCAAAGCCCTTGACATTATGAACATTGCCCGTGTGCACACGGTAAAATTTTTGAAATATATGACTAATCGCTTCCTTGGTCATCCCAATTCCACGGTCTTGTACAGTTACGTTAATTGTATTTCCCCGGTTAAACATTCTGACCGTTATTTCCGGAGCATCTTCGGAATACTTATTGGCATTATCCAATAAGTTAGTCAATATATTCACCATATGTGTTCTGTCAGCAAGGACTTTAGCATCCGTGGCATTGTCAATAATCTTGATGGATCCATTGCGTGCCTCTACCTGCAGAGAAGTCTTGTCTACAGCCAACTCTACGAGTTCTTTGATGTCCAGTGCATCTTCTTTCAACTCTATGTCATTCCGATCAATTGCGGCCATCTGCAACACTCGGTGAACCTGCTCACTCAATCGACTATTCTCTTCGCCAATCATTTTGAGGTAGCGCTCTCGCATACCTTCCATTTGCTTGATTTCTTTATCACTTAGCGCCTCACATGCCAAAGAAATGGTTGCAATAGGTGTTTTGAGCTCATGCGTCATGTTATTGATGAAGTCATTCTTCATCTCCGAAAGCTTCTTTTGTCTCAAAATCGTATGAATGGAATAACCGAAGGAACCAACGATTACCAAAATCAGAAGGCCGGAACTAGCCATGGTCAACCAGATTTTCTTCAATAGAAAGCGTTGCTTTTCTGGGAAGTCTACAACCAACCAGTTTTGATCTCCAACAATGTCATTAGGGAATAGATTAGCTTTCAACTCGCTTTTCTCCAACTCGTCTTTAGACTTGGTGTTGTTGATCAACTCAAAACGTCTACGCATCGGAGAAATCACGCCATAGTCAAATGAAATATCGATACCTCGATCGTTAAAAGCATTAGAAAGCAAAGAATCCAACTGAGTTGGATTTACTCTAGCCATAATGGAGCGCTCCGGTGCTAGTACATTCTCAATCACCTGAACGACCATCTCAGACTTTAAAGATGCCTTTTTCATTTGCTGCTCCAGAAGTTCTATCTCCGGAGTCTTAGTAGTTGCTTGTGGATTGGCTTCTTGAAACTGAGATTCCGCGATCAACTCTACATGACCATCTGAAGTAATGGCCTGAAAATCAAAGATGATGTTGAACCCCATTTCATTGCTTCGAAGGGTATCCTTAAAAGTGACCGTATTGGGATTTCGTGGGTCTAATTGCTGATATTGGATTTGCTGAGGCTGGCCATACGGCTGATTATAAAACCAGGTATTGTTAAATGCATACAGTGCTTCCTGACGCTCCAGTTTTTCTGAAACAGCGTGCAAAGCATCCACTACGTCTCGCTTAAAGCGCTCTTCATTGGCCCGAATGACCGAATCAATCCAGTACCACTGGAAGCCAATCAAGCCTAGCAGCGCCACGCTCATCAGTCCTACTACCCAGAAAATTGTAGATCGTTTCATGTCAATTCCAATCGTTCATTCGCCGCAATCGTGAAACAAATTTACGTGAAAAGTGCCCTCACAGTTCCTGATTAACCTTTTTTAACATCGATTAACCAGTTTTTAACAGATCAAAGAAAGCCTCTGCCGTTCCATTCTTCACACAACTTTCCAATTTAAAACTAAAGAGATATGAAAAAGAATTTTACACTAGCTGCTCTGTTGGTGATGCTAATGACCAGTTGGGCAATGGCTCAAGACAATGAAGTGAAGATTGAAATATCAAGAGATGTAGATGGTGAGAAGAAAACGTTTAAGAAAACCTATGAATCTGAAGAAGAGATGAAAAAGGATCAGGAGCTGAAGGAGTTTATGGGGGAAGACACGGATGTACAGTTCTGGTTTGGGAATAACAATGCGAATATTCATACTTTCAATTTTGATGATCTGGATGAGCAAATGCAAAACTTCTCTTTCAGCTTTGGAGACGATAATGAGAACGGACACTCTTTCATGTTCTTTAGTGATGATTACTCTACTTTCAGCAAACAATTCAATCTCCGAAAGGAGGAAATGAGCAAGTATATTGATGAAGATATGGTTAAGACTCTTAAGGATATGCAACAAAACATGGTCATTGACCTGCATAAAAATGGAAGCTTCGCTTACGCTTTTGGAGATTCCATTGATGACACCATGATCATCAAGCTGGGAGATGATGCTAACGAATCACATCGAAGTGTTCATGTTGTGGTCAGCAAGAGCATTAAAATCACTGAAGATACCGATGCCTTTGGGAAAAAAGGCAAAGTGGCAGCATCTGATAAGCTGGAATTGGAGAACCTGAGTTATTATCCTAATCCAGCCACTAACGGACGATTCAAATTACGCTTTGACGTTCCTGAAGAAAATGAGGTAAGCATCAAGATTTATAACCTGGACGGAAGAGAAATCTTCAATCGATACTTTGATGCCTTTGATGGCACCTATGCAGAGACCATTGATTTATCAGGTCCGTCAGAAGGCATCTACCTATTAGAAATTCAAATGGATGGTAAACGCCTAACCCGCAAAATCGCCATCGATTAACGAGAATCCTACCCCATGATGATTCCTCAACTCAAGTGTGGGATCATCTTTCAAATATTTGCGGAGCCTGGAGATAAAGACATCCAGGCTTCTGCCTTTGAAATAATCATTCTCACCCCAAATTGCTACCAGAATATCTTCTCGGCGAACCAACTTATTCTTTTTACTCAGTAGCATCTTCAACAAGTCAGCTTCCATTTGAGTAAGCGAAGTGGACTTTTCACCGCAGTTGATCTGCAGATTGAATGGATCAAATTCTAATGACCCGATTTGCACATTTGAGGGCTTCCTGGAGTCTGATGGAGTGGAGACCAGACTCCTTCTGATGAACACATTGATCCGGTGAGTTAATTCTGCAATAGAAAATGGCTTGGCAATGTAATCATCACCGCCTACCTCAAACCCCTTCAAACGATCCTCCTCCATGGAGCGAGCCGTCAAGAAAAGGATGGGAACAAATTCATTACGCTTTCTGATTTCGGATGCCAGACTGAATCCATCCATTTTAGGCATCATCACATCAATCAGGCAAAGATTGACATCATACAATTGAAACTTCTGAAGTCCCTCCTCCCCATTCACGGCAGTGATCACCTCGAAGCCTTCATGACTCAAGTGATCAGCCACTACGAAGGATAAGTTTTCGTCATCTTCAACCAATAGAATCTTCACACTTGCCATACACCGGTACTTTTATGATGAATGTTGTTTGATTGTCTGCACTAGTTAAAGAAACTGATCCTTTCATGGACTTGGCCCCTTGCTTGACGAAATATAAACCCAACCCGAAGCCTTTCACATCATGAAGATCTCCATGATTGATTCGGTAAAACTTATCAAAAATCTTTTTCTGCTCGGATCGCGGAATTGTTGGCCCTTGATTCGTCACTGCTATGGTTAACTGCTTACCATCATAACTTGCCTTGTAATCCACACCATTTGTTCCATACTTAAAGGCATTATCAAGTAGATTATAGATCATCGTTTCAAACACCACCGAATCACCTTTCACTGTTAGATTATCCTTTAATTCAATCGTACCTCTCAATTTACCAGGATGCCGATCTGCAAATTTTTCCTGAAGTGACTGAATAATTCGTGGAGCATCAATCAATTCAGATTTCAATGCCTGATGATCCAAAACAGATGTTTTTAACAACTGATGAACATGTTGTTCCAAACGTGTCAATTCTGACTTAATGATTTCCGTATAGCGAACCTGGCGTGGTTCTTTCACTTCTTGACCCAACACGTCCGCAGAGACCTGAAGTGTAGCCAATGGAGTCTTGAACTCATGCGTCATGTTGTTAATAAAGTCGCGTTGTATTTCGCTCAATCGCTTTTGTCTGAGAATGACAAACAAAGCATATGAGAACACCACCAAAATGATGAGAATGAGTACCGTAGTTACTTTCCAGATGCCTAGCATATTGACAATCCCGGCAGTTTTCCCGGGAAAAAAGACTCCAAAGTAATATTCGTCATTAACCAACTTAGGCAGTTTTCCCGTTGGGTTAACCTTTCCTTTTTTACTATCCAATGCTACGAAATCACCATACACCATCCGATCACTCTGGCAATCATACACACCAAACTCATAGTCCATTTCGATATTTCTCCGCTGCAACTCCGCCTTAAGTAAATAGTCTAGTGAATTGAGGTCGATCTTATAATTCGTACGAGCGATGAAGTAATTACTAGTCAGCTGATCAATCGGATCATTGCTTGGAATATCATTTCCATTTACCTCACAAAGTGTCTCCACTACATTGCGTAATGCCATCTGCACGGAGCGATCAAACATCTCCTCCTGACGATCCATGACCTGGGTAATCCAGAAGATCTGCACCACCACAATCGCAATCATGGAGAGCGCTCCTGCAATGACCAATATCCTAATAGGAAGGTTTTTCATACATCTAAATTAAGGAGATAATTCTGTGTAGGGCGAATCTTTAACAACTCATTAACAATCATTTGGAACCCGTTAACAGTGTTTTCTTAACGAAGAAGGGACATTTGGGTACAACTAAATTTTATGATTATGAAAAAAGTCTCGTTCATCATTATGCTGGGAATTGCGGTAGCCGCGGTTGCAGCTGTAAGTCCCATTTCATGGAAAACTACTTCTCTGGATCTTGGCGAAGTAAAAGCAGGTGTTAGTAAAGATCTTGAATTTGAATTCACCAATGATGGCACAGAAGTCATCACTATTCTGGACGCTAAAGGTTCTTGTGGCTGTACCAATGTGCAATATCCAAAAGAATCTATCGGTCCTGGTGAAACAGCGTCCATTACCGCCACTTTCATTTCTAAGCATGCTGGAACTTTTAAAAAGAACATCAAAATCAAAACCTCTGCTTCTGAAGAGTACACTTATCTCTATTTTAACGGAGAAGGTCAGGTCCTGAAATAGGTTGACACAAACAGTGTCAAAAATGGATAAACAAGAAAAGTCAAATGACTTGGTAAAATACAAATCAGGCTCAGGTTATCGAGCGTCTTTCAAACATCATGTGGTTTTG
>NZ_JAMZMJ010000018.1 GCF_024714495.1 Marinoscillum pacificum
AACCACAGAAAAACCTTCAAGGTTCTGTTGGTGAAATCATTGAAAACCCAATACTTTCAAACTTTAAAGAAGGACTTGATGTAATTGAGTACTTTATCTCTACACACGGTGCACGTAAGGGTCTTGCGGATACTGCTTTGAAAACTGCGGATGCTGGTTACTTGACAAGACGTCTTGTGGACGTTGCTCAGGACATGGTAATCAATGAAGTGGACTGTGGAACATTGAGAGGTTTAAGAGTTCAGGCACTTAAGGATAATGAAGAAATCGTAGAATCTTTATCTGAGAGAATTCTAGGTAGAGTTTCGGTTCATGATATCGTAGATCCATTAACTGATGAACTAATCGTAGAAGCTGGTATTGAAATTACTGAAGAGATTGCTGAGATCATTGAAGAGACGAGCATCGAAGAGGTAGAAATCAGATCAGTATTGACATGTGAAGCGAAGCAAGGAGCTTGTTCCAAGTGTTACGGACGTAACCTTGCATCAGGTAACATGGCTCACATGGGCGAATCAGTTGGTGTAATTGCTGCACAATCTATTGGAGAGCCAGGTACGCAGCTTACGTTGAGAACATTCCACGTAGGGGGTACTGCTTCAAACATTGCTGTTGATGCAAACATCAAAGCTAAATTCGACGGTATTGTTGAATTTGATGAGCTAAGAACGCTTGATACTGTTGACGAAGAAGGCAACAAGATCAAGAAAGTAATGGGTAGATCTGGGGAACTTAGAATTCTTGACGCTAAAAAGGAAAGAGTTTTAATTACAAACCATATCCCTTACGGTGCAATATTGAAATTTAGCGATGGTGACAAGATCTCTAAAGGAGATGAGATCTGTAACTGGGATCCATACAACGCGGTTATCATGGCCGAGTTTGATGGTAAAGCAGAATTTGACTCAATCATTGAAGGTATTACTTACAAAGAGGAGTCAGATGAGCAAACTGGTCACAGAGAAAAGGTAATCATCGATACAAAAGATAAAACGAAAAACCCTGCAGTAGTTGTAGCTGGTAAAGAAGATTCTAAAGGCTATAACATTCCGGTAGGAGCTCACCTTGCAGTTGATGAAGGTGATGACATTAAAGCAGGACAAGTACTTGCTAAGATTCCAAGATCTGCTGGTAAGTCGAGAGATATTACAGGGGGTCTTCCAAGAGTAACTGAGCTATTTGAAGCTCGTAACCCATCTAACCCTGCAGTGGTTAGTGAAATTGATGGTGTAGTTACTTACGGTGGAATTAAGAGAGGTAACAGAGAGATCTTCATCGAGTCCAAAGACGGAGTGAAGAAGAGATACCTGGTTCCTCTTTCTAAACACATCCTTGTACAGGATAATGATTTCGTAAGAGCTGGTAATCCATTGTCTGATGGAGCTATTACTCCAGCAGATATTCTTGCGATCAAAGGTCCTACAGCAGTACAAGAGTACTTGGTAAATGAAATTCAGGAAGTATATCGTCTTCAAGGTGTGAAAATCAATGATAAGCACATCGAAGTAATCGTAAGACAGATGATGCAGAAGGTTATTATCATCGATGCTGGTGATACTAGCTTCTTGACGAATCAATCTGTTGATAGATTCGCTTTCATGGAAGAAAACGATAATATCCTAGATAAGAAAGTTGTAACTGATCCAGGAGACTCTGAGTCGTTAAAAGCTGGTCAGATCATCACTAGTCGTAGACTAAGAGACGAGAACAGTAACTTGAAGAGAAGAGATATGAAACTTGTTGAGGTACGTAGTGCTGAGGCTGCAGTTTCTAAGCCAATTCTTCAAGGTATTACTCAGGCTTCCCTAGGTACAGAAAGTTTCATCTCAGCTGCTTCATTCCAGGAAACTACGAAAGTACTTTCTGAGGCTTCTATCAGAGGTAAAGCGGATTACCTAATGGGTCTTAAAGAAAATGTAATTGTTGGTCACTTAATTCCTGCTGGTACTGGAAATAGAAACTTCCAAAATCACATCGTTACTTCAAACGAAGATTTGGATAATCTAGTGGCAGCTAAGGAAGAGTTCGCAAGATCCAAAGAATACGAATCTTAATCATGGATCCTAAAGACGATAAGAAAGCTAACAAGCAAGGAAATCAATTAAACATAGAGCTCTCGGAGGAAACTGCCGAGGGCATCTATTCTAATTTGGCGATGATTGCACACTCTAGTAGTGAGTTTGTAATCGACTTTATCAGATTGATGCCAGGTGTTCCAAAAGCTAAGGTAAAATCAAGAATTGTTATAACTCCTGAACATGCAAAGAGGCTTTTAAAGGCTCTTGAAGACAATGTTAACAAGTTTGAAAAAACTTATGGAGATATAAAAAGTGTAGAAGAAGCGCCAAAATTTCCTATGAATTTCGGAGGTACAATGGGGGAAGCATAAATTCTCCCATTTTATTTTGTTTATATCATTGTGATATAAAATCAATATTCCTATCTTTGCGTCCCCATAATTTAGGGACCAATATATTTGGACAATAAGAATTAATATATAATGCCAACTATTCAGCAATTAGTAAGAAAAGGCAGAAAGAAGTTGACTTCTAAGTCAAAGTCACCGGCTTTGGACTCATGTCCACAGAGACGTGGTGTATGTACAAGGGTGTATACTACTACTCCTAAGAAGCCTAACTCTGCCATGAGAAAAGTAGCCAGGGTAAGATTGACAAATGGTAAAGAGGTGAATGCCTATATTCCTGGTGAAGGTCACAATCTACAAGAACACTCTATCGTATTGATCAGGGGTGGTAGAGTGAAAGATTTACCGGGTGTAAGATATCACATTATTCGTGGTGCCTTGGATACAGCTGGTGTTAATGGTAGACTACAGAGAAGATCTAAGTACGGCGCTAAAAGGCCAAAAGATAAAAAGTAATCTGAAAAATGAGAAAAGCTAAGCCAAAGAAGAGATACATTCTTCCTGATCCTATTTATCAGGATACTATGGTAACCAAGTTCGTTAACAACTTGATGTTAAGTGGTAAGAAAAGTGTTGCCTACGGTATCTTCTATGATGCTGTTAAATTAGTCGAAAGTAAGACTAAGGAAAACGGTCTTGAAACATGGAAAACTGCTATTAGTAATGTTTGTCCTGCGGTAGAGGTGAAAAGTAGAAGAGTAGGTGGAGCGACTTTCCAGGTACCAGTAGAGGTTAGACCGGAAAGAAAGCTAGCTCTTGGTATGAAATGGATGATCAAATACGCTAGACTAAGAGGAGAGAAGACGATGATGGAACGTCTAGCTGCTGAGATTATTGCTGCATCCAAAGGTGAGGGAGCTTCTATTAAGAAGAAGGATGATACTCACAGAATGGCTGAAGCTAACAAAGCATTTTCTCACTTTAGATTCTAAAAATAACCTGTAATGGCTAGAGATTTAAGACTTACTCGTAATATTGGAATTGCTGCTCACATTGATGCTGGTAAAACAACAACAACTGAGCGTATTCTATTTTATTCTGGAGTAAACCATAAGATTGGTGAGGTTCACGATGGTGGAGCTACCATGGACTGGATGGAGCAGGAGCAAGAGCGTGGTATTACTATCACATCAGCTGCTACAACTGTATTCTGGAATTACAAAGAAGAAAAGTATCACATCAACATTATTGATACTCCAGGTCACGTTGACTTTACTGTAGAGGTAAATAGATCATTGCGTGTTCTTGATGGACTTGTGTTCCTATTTAGTGCTGTTGATGGTGTTGAGCCTCAATCTGAAACTAACTGGAGACTTGCTGACAACTACAAAGTAGCAAGAATCGGGTTCGTAAATAAAATGGACCGTCAAGGTGCTGATTTCTTAAACGTGTGTAAGCAGGTGAAAGAAATGTTAGGTACCAAGGCAGTACCTCTTCAATTGCCGATTGGTGCTGAAGAAAACTTCAGAGGTGTTGTTGACCTTGTTTCTAACATAGGGATGACATGGAATGATGAAGATTTCGGAATGACATGGGAAGAGATTCCAATTCCTGAAGACATGCAGGAAGAGGTTACTCAGTATAGAGAAGAGTTGTTAGAGGCAGTCGCTGAATACGATGAGTCTCTAATGGAGAAATATTTCGAAGATCCAGAGTCCATTACTGAAGAAGAAATAATTAAAGCTTTGAGAGCTGCTACAATTGATTTGGCGTTCGTTCCAATGACTTGTGGTACTGCTTTCAAAAACAAGGGAGTACAAACAATGCTTAACTACGTGATGGAGCTTCTTCCTTCACCTCTAGATAGAGATAATATTGTAGGTACTGATCCTAATACTGAAGAAAAAATTACAAGAAAGCCTTCTGCTGATGAACCATTTTCTGCATTAGCTTTCAAAATTGCTACTGACCCATTTGTAGGTAGATTGTGTTTCGTAAGATCATACTCAGGTATGCTTGAATCAGGTTCTTATGTGTACAACATGAGAACAGAGAAGAAAGAGCGTATCTCTAGAATCTTCCAAATGCACGCTAACAAACAAAACCAAATTGATTCACTGCACTGTGGAGATATTGGAGCGGTAGTAGGATTTAAAGATATTAAAACTGGAGATACACTTTGTGATGAGAACGGTCAAATCGTTCTAGAGTCAATGGTATTCCCAGATCCAGTTATCGGTTACGCTATCGAGCCTAAAGCTCAAGCTGACGTTGATAAATTAGGTATGGCTATCTCTAAACTTGTTGAAGAGGATCCAACTCTACAAGTGGAGACTGATCACGATACAGGACAAACGATCCTTCGTGGTATGGGTGAGCTTCACTTAGATATCATCATCGATCGATTAAAGAGAGAATTTAAAGTTGAAATCAACCAGGGTGCTCCTCAGGTTGCTTACAAAGAAGCTATCAATGGCGCTTACGAGTGCAAAGAGGTTTACAAAAAGCAATCAGGTGGTCGTGGTAAGTTTGCGGACATTGTATTCGAGCTTAGCCCGGTAGATGAAGACTTTGAAGGAGAAGGTTTACAATTCGTAAATCAGATTGTAGGTGGTGTTATTCCTAAAGAATTCATCCCTGCAATTGAGAAAGGTTTCAAAGAGGCTATGAAAAATGGTCCTCTAGCAGGATTCCCAGTAGATACAATGAAAGTAAGATTGTACCACGGTTCTTTCCACGATGTGGATTCCGATGCACTATCTTTCGAATTGGCTGCTAAAATGGGATTCAAGACCGCTGCTTCTAAAGCGAAGCCAGTTCTTCTAGAGCCTGTAATGTCAGTAGACGTAGTTACTCCTGACGAGTACACAGGATCTATCACTGGTGACCTTAATAGAAGAAGAGGTATCATGAAAGGAATGGATACGAAAGGTACATCATCAGTTATTAAAGCTAATGTGCCCCTTTCTGAGCTATTTGGTTATGTTACTGACTTAAGAACTATGTCTTCCGGTAGAGCAACTGCTTCATTGACGTTCTCTCATTATGATCAGGTTCCTCAGAACATTGCTGAAACAGTAATTGCTAAGACTAAAGGTGAAGCGGTTAAATAATCATAGATCATGAACCAAAAAATAAGAATCAAATTAAAGTCATACGATCATAACTTGGTTGACAAGTCTTCTGAGAAGATCGTGAGAGCGGTAAAAACTACCGGTGCTGTGGTTAGTGGTCCAATTCCGCTACCTACTGTTAAAGAAAAATTTACTGTGTTGAGATCTCCGCACGTAAACAAGAAGTCAAGAGAACAATTCCAACTTTGTACTTACAAAAGACTAGTAGATATCTATTCTAATAGTGCAAAAACGGTTGATGCTTTGATGAAACTTGAGCTTCCTAGTGGAGTTGATGTAGAGATTAAAGTATAGTAAAAACACATATTGATTAAAAAGAACCAATAAATGGCTTATTGGTTCTTTTTTTATGTCAAAAATTGAATCAAATCTTTTGTTCGAATCAAGGAATTGCTATCTTTGCAGTCCTTTTTACGAAAAGTTTATCCGGAAACGGTGAAAGAATAAATATTAAGCAAAATGCCTGGAATAATTGGTAGAAAAATAGGGATGACCAGCGTATATAATGAGAACGGCAAAAGTATGGCCTGTACACTCATTGAAGCCGGTCCTTGTGTAGTTACACAAGTTAAGGACAAAGAGTCTGATGGATATCGTGCAGTCCAGTTGGCTTACGGTGAGCGTAAAGATAAAAATACGCCTAAAGCCTTGAAAGGACATTTTGCGAAGGCTAAGACTACACCTAAGAAAAAAGTTGTTGAATTCAGAGATTTCAGAGCTGAGTTTGAGGACAAAATAAAGCTTGGAAATACAATCACTTTAGAAGATGTATTCACTGAAAAAGATTTCGTGGATGTAATCGGTCAATCTAAAGGTAAAGGTTTCCAGGGTGTTGTTAAAAGACATGGATTTGGTGGAGTAGGTCAGTCTACTCACGGTCAACATAACAGGTTAAGAGCTCCTGGTTCTATCGGTGCTTGTTCTTTCCCATCAAGAGTATTCAAAGGTCTGAAAATGGCTGGAAGAATGGGTGGTGATAGAGTTAAAGTAATCAACCTTAAGGTTGTGAAAATGTATCCTGAGAAGAATCTAGTATTGGTAAGTGGACCAGTACCAGGTGCTAAAAATTCTTACGTAATTCTAGAGAAATAAAAATGAAACTTTCAGTTTTCAATATTAAAGGAGAAGAAACCGGTAGAGAGGTAAGCCTTGACGAGAAAGTTTTCGGTATCGAGCCAAACGAGCATGCGGTTTATCTTGAGGTGAAGCAATACTTGGCTAATCAGAGACAAGGTACTCACAAGGTTAAAACCAGAAATGAGGTTTCTGGCTCGACTAAAAAAATAAAGAAGCAGAAGGGTACTGGTACGGCGAGAGCTGGTAGTATCAAGTCTCCTGTGTTCAGGGGTGGAGGAACAGTATTCGGTCCTTCTCCAAGAGACTACAGCTTCAAGCTTAATAAGAAAGTTAAGAAGCTTGCTAAGAAGTCTGCATTGTCATCAATGGCTGCAGAGAAGCAAATCAAAGTTTTGGAAGATTTCAATTTCGAGGCTCCAAAAACGAAGGACTTCACTAGCATGCTTTCAAGTCTTTCAGTAAACGATAAGAAGTCTTTAGTAATCCTTGCTTCTTATAACGATAACGTTTACTTGTCTTCTAGAAATATCAAGAATACTAAGGTTTCTACAGCTGACGAATTGAGTACTTACGATCTAGTAAATGCTGATCAGTTGATCTTAGTTGAAAGTTCTGTAGATCTAATCCAAAAAAGATTAAACTAAGATGGGAGTAATAGTAAAACCATTAGTAACTGAGAAAGCTTCTGCTCTTAATGAGCATGGTAAATATGGATTCATTGTTAGCAAAAAAGCTAACAAGGTTCAGATTAAGAAAGAAGTTGAAAAGACTTACGGTGTGACAGTTGAGAGTATCAACACTATGGTTCAGCCTGGTAAGTCAAAGTCTAGATATACAAAATCTGGAATTATTGAAGGAAGAACACCATCATACAAGAAAGCTATTGTTAAAGTAGCGGATGGTGATATCATTGATTTTTATAGCGGAATATAAAATAAACAGATAGATGGCTGTTAAAAAACTTAGACCCGTTACCCCAGGACAGAGATTTAGAGTAGCTCCTGTATTCGACAAGATTACGAAGGATACTCCTGAGAAATCTCTACTTACTTCAAAGGGTAAAAGAGGAGGTAGGAACAACCAGGGTCGTATGACGATCAGAAATGTTGGTGGTGGTCACAAGCAGAAGTTAAGAATCATTGACTTCAAAAGAGATAAGCATGTAGTTCCTGCTACAGTTGCTGCTATCGAATACGATCCAGGAAGAACTGCTCGTATTGCATTGCTTCACTACGCTGATGGAGAAAAGAGATATATCATCGCTCCAGCTAACCTTGAGGTAGGAACTGTAATTGTTTCAGGACCGGGTATAGCACCAGAAGTAGGAAACGCATTGCCACTATCTGATATTCCACTAGGTACTATTATTCATAACATAGAGCTTAAGCCTGGTAAAGGTGGCGCTATGACAAGAAGTGCTGGATCTTATGCTCAGCTTGTAGCAAGAGAAGGAAAGTACTCTACAATCAAATTGCCATCTGGCGAAATGAGATTGGTATTGAATACTTGCTACGCAACTATCGGAACAGTGTCTAACAATGATCACATGAACGTGAGACTTGGTAAGGCTGGACGTAACAGATGGAAGGGTAGAAGACCAAGAGTAAGAGGTGTTGTAATGAACCCTGTTGATCACCCAATGGGTGGTGGTGAAGGTAGATCCTCTGGAGGCCATCCACGATCTAGAAATGGTAGATACGCTAAAGGCGAGAAAACCAGAAAGCCTAATAAATATTCTGATAAGCTGATTATAACTAAGAGAAAATAATGGCAAGATCACTTAAAAAAGGACCTTACATTGACTTCAGACTTGAGAACAAGGTAGACGTAATGAACGAGTCTGGTAAGAAGTCTGTAATTAAAACGTGGTCTAGAAGATCAATGATCTCTCCGGATTTCGTAGGACACACATTCGCTGTGCACAATGGAAATAAATTCATCCCTGTTTTTGTAACTGAAAATATGGTAGGCCACAAGCTTGGTGAATTTGCTCCTACTAGAAACTTCAGAGGCCATATTGCTAAAAAAGATAAAGGTAAGAGATAATAAAGATGGAAACTGCAGAAAAGAAATTAAAAAAATCAGTCAGGATTCGTCTTCAAAAAGAAGCGATCAAAAAGCATAAAGAAGACAATGCTGGTAAGCTTGGCGCTGTGACTGCTTCTTTGAGAAATATCCCTACTGCTCCACGTAAAATGAGGCTTGTAGCTGATATGATCCGTGGACAAAGAGTAAACTTGGCATTGAATGTTTTGAAATTTGATGCGAAACATGCTTCTAACACACTTGAGAAATTGTTGATGACAGCTATCGCTGATTGGCAAGCTCAAAACGAAGATGTGAACATCGAAGATGCTGATCTTGTGGTAAAAGAGGTGTTCGTTGATGGTGGTAGACAACTTAAGAGATTAAGACCTGCTCCTCAAGGTAGAGCTCACAGAATTAGAAAAAGATCTAACCACGTTACGATCACTGTGGCTGATGCCAATGAAAACAATGTACAGTCTGAAGAAAAAGATAATAAGTAATGGGACAGAAGGTAAATCCAGTTGGTCTTAGACTAGGAATCGTTAAAGGATGGGATTCTGCATGGTTCGGAGGAAAGGATTTTTCTGACAAGATCGTAGAAGATCACAAAATCAGAAAATACATCCAGGCTCGTATCCCTAAAGGTGGTATCTCTAAGGTTATCATTGAGAGAACACTTAAAAGAATTACTCTTACAGTCCATACTGCTCGCCCAGGAGTGGTAATTGGAAAAGGTGGTTCCGAGGTTGATAAGATCAAAGAAGAGTTGAAGAAACTTACTGGAAAGGATCTTCAGATTAACATTTTTGAAATCAAAAGACCTGAGCTAGATGCGAAATTGGTTGGTGAGTCTATCGCTCAGCAGTTACAAGCACGAATCTCTTACAGAAGAGCAATGAAGCAAGCAATTGCATCTGCTATGAGAGTAGGAGCTCAAGGTATCAAGGTTAAAGTTTCAGGAAGACTTGGAGGAGCTGAAATGGCTCGTTCTGAACAATATAAAGAAGGAAGAATTCCTTTGCACACACTTAGAGCTGATATAGATTACGCTATTTCTGAGGCGAACACTGTTTACGGTAAGATCGGTATTAAAGTGTGGATCTTTAAAGGTGAAGTTTTCGGTAAGAGAGATTTGTCTCCAAACGTTGGATTGACTAGTAACTCTGGTGGAAACAATTCTAACCAAGGTGGTGGACCAAGAAGACGCAGAGGCGGCGAAGGTGCTCCAAAAAGAAGACGTGATAGAAAATAATCTCATTAACGCTTAGTAAAGATGTTACAGCCAAAGAGAACAAAATTTAGAAAGAGACAAAAAGGAAGAGTTAAAGGTTTAGCTCAGAGAGGACATAGATTAGCATTCGGGAACTTTGGAATCAAAGCCATGGAACCAGGATGGATCACTTCTAGACAAATCGAAGCTTCTCGTATCGCTGTAACAAGAGCGATGAAGAGAGAAGGTCAGGTTTGGATCAGAATATTCCCTGATAAGCCTGTAACGAAGAAGCCTGCAGAGGTAAGGATGGGTAAAGGTAAAGGTGCTCCTGAGTATTGGGTAGCAGTTGTTAAGCCTGGAACTATCTTATTCGAAGCATCTGGTGTATCTAGCGAAACTGCTAAAGAGGCATTGAGACTTGCGGCACAAAAGCTTCCGATCAAAACTAAATTCGTTGTAAGAAGAGATTATACAGGAGAATGAAAAATTCAGAACTAAGAGGCCTAAGTGCAGACGAACTGAAAGGTAAGTTGTCTGCAGAGCAAGATAATTACAGTAAGCTTAAGTCTGCTCATAGCATTACTCCTATCGAGAATCCTATGAAAATCAGAGAATCAAGAAGACTGATAGCTAGGATTCAAACTGAAATTAGAGCAAAAGAATTAAGTAAATAACGCGATGGAAAGAAATTTGCGAAAAGAGCGTATCGGACAGGTGGTTAGCAATAAAATGCAAAAAACCATTACCGTAGCTGTGGATCGAAGAATGAAGCACGCTATGTACGGTAAGTTTATCCGAAAAACGACAAAGTTTACAGCTCATGATGAAAACAACGATTGTAACATTGGCGACACTGTTAGAATCATGGAAACTCGTCCGCTGAGTAAAAACAAAAGATGGAGATTAGTTGAAATAATCGAACGAGCTAAGTAAGATGATACAGCAGGAATCAAGGCTAAATGTAGCAGACAATAGCGGTGCAAAGGAAGTACTTTGTATCAGAGTTTTGGGCGGTACGAAAAAGCGTTACGCTTCAGTTGGAGATCAGATCGTTGTGACTGTAAAGTCAGCTCTATCTTCTAGCAACTTGAAGAAAGGTACGGTTTCAAAGGCTGTTATCGTTCGTACTAAGAAAGAAGTAAGAAGAAAAGACGGATCTTATATTCGTTTTGAAGATAATGCTGCTGTTCTTTTGAACACCAATGGCGAACCTAGAGGTACTCGTATCTTCGGTCCTGTTGCTAGAGAGCTAAGAGAAAAGCAGTTCATGAAAATTGTTTCATTAGCACCAGAAGTTCTTTAAGACAATGAGCAATCACAAGACAAATAAATTCCATATCAGAAAAGGCGATACTGTATTAGTAGCTGCTGGTAATGATAAAGGTAAAACTGGAAAAGTTCTGGAAATTATTCCAGAAAAATACAGAGCAATTGTAGAAGGTGCTAATATCGTAACTAAGCACGTTAAACCTTCTGCTGCTAATCCAGAAGGAGGCCGTGAAGAAACAGAAGCTCCTATTCATATGAGTAACCTTGCATTGGTTGATCCAGCATCTGGAAACCCAACTAGAGTAGGTAGAAAACTCAATGATGACGGTAAACTACAGAGATATTCTAAAAAAACTGGAGAATTTATCACTAATGGCTAGACCTAGATTAAAAGAAACGTACATCAAGGAGATCGCTCCGGCTTTAAGAGAGAAATTTCAGTACAAGTCGGTGATGGAAGTACCTAAGTTGGTTAAGATCAGTATCAATAAAGGTATTGGAGCGGCTGTTGCAGATAAGAAATTGATTGATGTAGGAGTAGACGAATTGACTACTATTACAGGTCAAAAAGCTGTAGCTACTAAGGCAAGAGTATCTATCTCAAACTTCAAATTGAGAGAAGACATGCCAATCGGAGCTAGAGTAACTCTTAGAGGTGATAGAATGTACGAATTCCTTGATAGATTAATGACTGTAGCTCTTCCACGAGTTAGAGACTTTAGAGGAATCAAAGAAAAAGGATTTGACGGAAGAGGTAACTATAGCTTAGGTATCGAAGAGCAAATCATTTTCCCTGAAATCAGTATCGATAAGATTAATAAGATAACCGGTATGGATATCACTTTCGTTACTACAGCAAAAACAGACGAAGAAAGTTTAGCACTATTGAAAGCATTCGGTATGCCGTTTGTTTCAGGTAAAAAATAAGAATCATGGCTAGAGAATCGATAAAAGCTAGAGAAAGAAAAAGAGAAAAAATGGTAGCACGTTACGCTGAGAAAAGAGCTGCTTTGAAAGAAGCTGGTGATTACGAGGCGCTTGACAAACTTCCAAGAAACTCTTCAAAAGTAAGATTACACAACAGATGTAAGCTTACAGGTAGACCTAAAGGTTACATGAGAAAGTTTGGTATTTCAAGGGTTACATTCCGAGAAATGGCGAACGAGGGCAAGATCCCAGGAGTAACAAAGGCTAGCTGGTAATCTTTCTTTCATCTAAGCATTTGATATTTAAAAATTTTAATTAATTTTGCACCCCGTTTTCGGGGTATTTAATTGTATAATAGAATGGTAACAGATCCGATTGCAGATTACTTGACTAGGGTTAGAAATGCGATAAAAGCAAATCATCGTATTTTAGAGGTACCTGCTTCTAATTTGAAGAAGGCAATGACCAAAGTGTTGCATGATAAAGGATTCATCCAGAATTACAAATTTGTGGATGATGACAAGCAGGGTATTATCAAAATAGCTTTGAAATACAACCCTCAAACTAAGCAGTCTGCTATTACTAGTTTGGAAAGGGTTAGTAAGCCAGGTTTGAGAAAGTACGCTGATGCTGAAAATCTTCCAAGAGTATTGAACGGACTCGGTATTGCTATTTTGTCAACTTCCAAAGGAGTTATCTCTGATAAGGAAGCAAGAAAAGAGCATGTCGGAGGCGAAGTGCTGTGTTACGTATATTAAAATATTGATTGAGAAATGTCAAGGATAGGCAAAGCACCAATTACATTACCTTCTGGCGTTACGCTAAAAGTAGAAAAGTCTAGCGTAGCTGTAAAAGGACCAAAAGGTGAATTAGTTCAGGAGATCCACCCAGATATTACTGTAAAGGTAGAGGGTGAGACTGTAACTCTTGAGCGACCAACTGAGCAAAAGAGACACAAAGCTATGCATGGTTTGTATAGATCTCTTGTAAACAATGCTGTAGTTGGAGTTAGTGAAGGGTTCAAAAAAGAGCTAGAGTTGGTAGGGGTTGGATATAAGGCCGCTAACCAGGGTAATGTGCTAGAGCTTAACCTTGGATACTCACATAGTATTTTCTTTGCAGTACCTGAAGATGTTAAGGTTGTAACCGAAACAGCTAAAGGACAAAACCCAAAGATTACTTTGGAGAGCACTGACAAACAATTGATCGGTCAAGTGGCTGCAAAAATCAAATCACTAAGAAAAGTAGAGCCTTATAAAGGAAAAGGTATCAGATTCGTTGGTGAGATAGTAAGAAGAAAAGCTGGTAAAACTGCTGCTAAATAATTAAGAGATGGCTGTTACTAAATTACAGAGAAGAAAGAGAATAAAACTTGGGATCAGAAGAAAGATCACAGGTACTGGAGCAAGACCAAGAGTTTCAGTTTTTAGAAGCAATAAAGCGATTTATGCTCAACTTATCGATGATGAGAAAGGTGTAACTTTGGCTGCTGTTTCTTCAAGAGAGTTAGGTAAAGAGCGTAACAACATTGAAGTTTCTAAAGAGACCGGTGCTAAACTCGCTGAGAAGGCAAAGTCTGCAGGAATTGAATCAGTAGTTTTCGACAGAAACGGATATCCTTACCACGGTAAAGTGAAAGCTTTTGCTGAAGGAGCACGTGAAGGAGGCTTAAAATTTTAAAAGAATATCATGTCACAAAGCAATATTAAAGCAGTAAAAGCCAGCGAAATTGACCTTAAAGAAAAGGTTGTTGCGATCAAGCGTGTTGCTAAGGTTGTAAAAGGTGGTCGTAGATTTAGTTTCTCGGCAATCGTAGTAGTTGGTGATGGTAATGGTGTTGTAGGTTACGGTCTAGGTAAAGCTAACGAGGTAACTGACGCTATCACTAAAGGAGTAGATGATGCTAAGAAGAATCTTGTAAGAGTTCCTCTTTTCAAAACTACTGTACCACACGAATCTATCGGAAAATTCGGTGGAGGATTGGTACTACTAAAGCCTGCAGCTCCTGGTACTGGTGTAATCGCTGGTGGTGCAATGCGTGCTGTATTGGAAAGTGCTGGTATTCATGATGTACTTGCTAAATCTAAAGGATCATCAAACCCTCACAACGTGGTGAAAGCAACATTTGATGCTCTACACAGAATGAGAGATCCATTTGCGGTAGCAAAACAAAGAGGAGTAGCGTTAGATAAAGTTTTTAACGGTTAAGAAAATGGCTAAGACAGCAAAAGTTTTAATTACACAGACCAGAAGTACTATTAAACGTACTCAAAGACAAAAGAAGACTATTGAGGCTTTGGGTCTTGGTAAGATCAACAGAAGCGTAGAGAAGGAGCTTACTCCTCAAGTTGCTGGTATGATCAATAAAGTTCAACATTTAATTGACGTAAAAGAGCTTTAAGATGAAATTAGAATCATTAAGACCGGCTTCCGGTTCTACTAAAAATAAGAAAAGAATAGCTAGAGGTGCTGGTTCTGGTAAAGGCGGAACAGCGACAAGAGGACATAAAGGTGCTCAATCTAGATCTGGTTATTCAAGAAAGATAGGTTTTGAAGGTGGACAAATGCCTCTTCAAAGACGAATTCCTAAATTCGGATTTAAGAACAATAATAAAATTGTTTCTAAGCCAATCAACCTAGATGATCTTCAAAAATTGAGTGAGGCTAAAAATCTTACAGAGATTACTCCAGAGGTTCTAAGAGAGAACGGTTTAGCTGGAAAAGGAGATACTATCAAAGTTTTGGGTCGAGGAGAGCTAAAAGCTAAATTGACTGTAAAGGCTCATAAATTTTCAAAGACCGCTCAAGAGGCCATTGAAAAGGCTGGTGGTACTGCATCTGTAGAGGAATAATCCATGAAAAAGTTTATTGAAACTATAAAGAATATTTTCTCGATTGAGGAGCTTAGAACAAGAATCCTAAACACCATAGGATTTCTTATCATTTTCAGATTGGGCTCATACATCGTTTTACCAGGAGTTGATGCAAATCAGCTAACTGGTGATGCATCGGGAATTTTTGGTCTACTAAACACTTTCTTAGGAGGTGCTTTTAGTAGGGCTTCTGTGTTTGGTTTAGGTATTATGCCATATATCTCTGCTTCGATCGTGTTGCAGTTGATGACAGTGGCGGTTCCTTACTTCCAGAAACTTCAAAAAGAAGGAGACAGTGGAAGAAAGAAGATTAACCAAATCACAAGAGTACTTACCATCTTTATATGTTTAGCCCAATCAATAGGGTATATAAACGCAACCATTCCTTCAGAAGCGATTTTATTGCAAAATCAATTTTTGTTCCAAACATCTTCTATCGTAATCCTGACAGCTGGTACAATCTTCTGTATGTGGTTAGGTGAGAAGATTACTGATAAAGGTATTGGTAACGGTATTTCAATGCTAATCATGATTGGAATCATTTCTAGATTCCCTGGTAGCATTGTCGCTGAAGCTCTTTCTAGAGGAATGAGTCAGGCACTTATCTTCATCCTTGAATTAGTTGCTTTGTTCTTGGTAGTTATGGCTACTGTAGCTCTTGTTCAGGCAGTAAGAAGAATACCAGTACAATATGCAAAACAAGTAGTAGGTAATAAAGTATATGGCGGTCAGCGTCAATACATTCCTTTGAAGGTTAATTCTTCAGGAGTAATGCCGATCATCTTCGCTCAGTCACTTATGTTTTTGCCAGCTCTTATCGCTGGAATATGGGTAGATCAGAGCGATACGGCTCAATACATTTCTACTACATTCTCAGATATTCAATCGTGGCAATACAACCTTGTATTTGCAGTGTTGATTATCTTATTCACATTCTTTTATACAGCGATTACGATTAACCCTAATCAGATTGCTGATGATATGAAGAGAAACGGAGGTTTCGTACCAGGTATCAAGCCAGGTAAGCAAACATCTGAATTCATAGACAGTGTTTTAACAAGAATTACATTACCTGGATCTTTCTTCCTAGCACTTATAGCAATCTTACCTGCTTTTGCAATGATGGCTGGTGTTAGTTCTGGATTCGCACAATTCTACGGTGGTACATCACTTTTAATTATGGTTGGTGTAATTCTAGATACTCTACAACAAATTGAAAGCTACCTATTAATGAGACATTATGAAGGTATGATGAAATCAGGTAGAGTAAAAGGTAGAACTCAAAATACAGCAGTAGCATAATGGCGAAGCAATCATCCATAGAACAAGACGGAACAATTGTAGAAGCATTATCTAATGCGATGTTCAGAGTAGAATTAGAAAATGGACATCAAGTAGTTGCACATATTTCAGGAAAGATGAGAATGAACTACATCAAAATCTTACCTGGAGACAAAGTGAAGTTGGAGATGTCTCCATACGATCTAACAAAAGGAAGAATAGTATATCGCTACAAATAAGAAATTATGAAAGTTAAAGCATCCATAAAAAAGCGAAGTGCTGACTGTAAAGTAATCCGAAGAAAAGGAAAGCTTTATGTGATCAACAAGAAGAACCCTAAGTTTAAACAAAGACAAGGATAAGAAATGGCTAGAATTGCAGGAGTTGATATTCCAGACAATAAGAGAGGTGAAATAGCTCTTACTTACATTTTTGGAATTGGTAAAAGTTCAGCACAGAAGATTTTGGCTGAAGCTGGTGTAGATGTAAACACAAAAGTTCAGGATTGGACAGAAGATCAGTCTGGTACAATCAGAGCGATCATCAGCGAACAGTTTAAAGTAGAGGGTGTTCTTAAATCAGAGATTCAGCTTAGTATCAAGCGTTTGTTGGATATCGGATGTTATAGAGGACTAAGACATAGAAAAGGTCTTCCAGTTAGAGGTCAAAAGACTAAAAACAACGCTAGAACTCGTAAAGGTAAGCGTAAGACTGTAGCAAATAAGAAGAAAGCGACTAAGTAATAAATAGAGATGGCGCAGAAGAGAAAAGATAAAGCAAAAAAGAGAGTTGTAGCTGTAGATGCTAACGGACAAGCTCACATCCAGGCTACTTTCAACAATATCATCATTTCTTTGACTAATGGTCAAGGTCAGGTGATCTCTTGGGCATCTGCTGGTAAAATGGGCTTCAAAGGTTCTAAAAAGAACACTCCATATGCGGCTCAGGTTGCAGCACAAGATTGTGCAGGCAAAGCTTACGAGCAAGGATTAAGAAAGGTCGAAGTATTCGTAAAAGGACCTGGAGCTGGTAGAGAATCTGCTATCAGAACTATCCAGAATTCTGGTATCGAAGTTACTGTTATCAAAGACGTGACTCCACTACCACACAACGGATGTCGTCCTCCAAAAAGAAGAAGAGTTTAATACATAATACTGTAGAATAAGATGGCAAGATATACAGGGCCTAAAACTAAGATATCTAGAAAGTTCGGAGAACCTATCTTCGGGGCTAGTAAAGCACTGCAAAAGAAAAACTACCCTCCTGGTCAACATGGTAGAGGTAGAAGAAGAAAGCAGTCTGAATACGCTATCCAGCTTGCTGAAAAGCAAAAAGCAAAATACACCTATGGTGTTTTGGAAAAGCAATTCGCTAACATCTTCGATAAAGCTTCTCGTAAGAGTGGTATCACAGGTGAGATCCTTTTACAATTGTTGGAAGCTAGATTGGACAATACAGTATTTAGATTAGGTATTGCCCCAACAAGAAGAGCTGCTAGACAGTTGGTAGGTCACAAGCATATCACTGTAAACGGCGAAATCGTTAACATTCCTTCATTCACTTTGAAAGAAAACGATGTTGTTGGAGTAAGAGAAAAATCAAAATCCTTAGAAGCTATTACTGATAGCCTAGGTGCTAATGCTTCTAAGAAATTCTCATGGTTAGAGTGGGATTCAACTGACATGGTAGGTAAGTTCCTTAATTCCCCTTCAAGAGAGGAGATTCCTGAAAACATCAAGGAGCAACTTATCGTCGAATTGTACTCTAAGTAATAGTTTAAATTAACTTTTAAAGAATATAATATGTCAATTCTAGCATTTCAGATGCCTGAGAAAGTGGTGATGGAGAAGGCAGACGATTTTCACGGTCTGTTTACATTCAAACCGCTTGAAAAAGGCTACGGAGTTACTGTAGGTAACGCTTTAAGAAGAATCTTACTTTCTTCGCTAGAAGGATATGCTATCACCGCTATCAAAATACCAGGGGTATTACATGAGTTCTCTACTATTGAAGGAGTACTTGAGGATGTTAGCGAAATCATCCTTAACCTGAAAATGGTTAGATTCAAGAAGATAGCAGATGTAGTGGACAATACAATTACTGTTTCAGTTTCTAACAGTAAAGTATTCACTGCTGGTGATATTGGTAAAGCTACTAATTCATTCGAGGTTCTTAATCCAGATCTAGTAATCTGTAACCTTGATGACAATGCTCAATTCGAAATTGAATTGAACGTTGAAAAAGGTAGAGGATATGTTACTGCTGAGGAGAATAAGCCAGCAGACCAAAGTTTCGGATACATTGCTATTGACTCTATTTTCACGCCAATCAAAAACGTGAAATACAGTGTAGAAAACACAAGGGTAGAGCAAAAGACTGACTATGAGCAGTTGATCATTGATATCGAGACTGACGGATCTATCCACCCTGAGAACGCTTTGAAAGGTGCTGCTAATATTTTGATTAAGCACTTCATGTTGTTCTCTGATCAAAATATGATTCTTGAGTCACAAGAGCAAGGTGAGCCAGAGCAGGTAGACGAAGAGCTACTTCACATGAGAAAGCTTCTTAAGACATCATTGAACGATCTAGATCTTTCAGTGAGAGCTTACAACTGTCTTAAAGCTGCTGACGTGAGAACGCTAGGTGATCTAGTAACTCTTGAGATTTCAGATATGATGAAATTCAGAAACTTCGGTAAGAAATCACTTGCTGAGTTAGAGCAACTTGTTGCTGATAAAGGTTTGACATTTGGAATGGATCTTTCAAAATATAAATTGGAGGAAGAATAATGAGACACGGAAAGAAATTTAATCATCTTGGAAGAACGGCATCTCACAGAAACGCGATGCTTTCAAATATGGCTTCTTCTTTGATTCTTCACAAAAGAATCAATACTACAGTAGCTAAAGCAAAAGCATTGAGAAAGTATGTTGAGCCTTTGATCACTAGAGCAAAAGACGACACTACTCATTCTAGAAGAATGGCATTCTCTTATCTTCAAGATAAAGAATCTGTGACTGAGTTATTCGGTCCAATCGCAGAGAAAGTAGCTGCAAGACCAGGTGGATACACTAGAATTATCAAAACTGGAATCAGATTAGGTGATAACGCAGAAATGTGTATGGTTGAGCTAGTTGATTTCAACGAATTATTACTTCAAGATTCTGATGCTTCTAAAGCTAAAACTAGAAGATCTAGAAGAGGTGGTAAGAAGCAAGAAGTAACTGCTGAAGCTGCTCCTAAAGCAGAGGCTGCTGTTGAAGAAGCTAAAGTTGTAGAAGAGTCTGCTAAGGAAGAAGCTCCAAAAGCAGAGGAAACTGGTGAAACTGAAGACGATTCTAAAAAAGGTGAATAACCAATTAATATAATATTATTTGAAAAAGGGATTGAGTGACGACTCAATCCCTTTTTTTATGTCTTAATTCTGATAGATAATTTCTTATTTTTGCCTTCAATGAAGCAACCTGAAAGAACAAAAGCAATTTTATTACTAGAGGATGGTACCGTATACGAAGGGTACTCAATTGGTAAATCTGGTACCTCTGGCGGAGAGATTTGTTTTAACACTGGTATGACTGGATATCAGGAGATTTATACGGATCCTTCGTACTATGGTCAGATCATCGTAAATACCACAGCTCACATTGGTAACTATGGTGTGCATACTGATGAAGATGAATCAGGGCATCCAATGATCAAAGGATTGGTTGTTAATGATTTTACCCATCAGTACAGTCGCAATACAGCAACTGAAGGTTTACATGAATATTTGGACAGGTACAATACAGTAGGTATTGCTGGTTTAGATACTCGTAAACTAGTGCGATATATTCGTAAAGCTGGTGCAATGAATGCGATTATCTCTTCAGAGATTTTCGATGTTGATGAACTTAAGAAAGAACTAGCGAAGGTTCCAAGTATGGAATCACTGGAGCTGTCTAGTGTAGTAACTACAAAGGAAGTTTACGAAGTAGGTGCTGACAATGACGGTGTTAAGATCGCTGTTCTTGATTTCGGAATCAAACGCTCTATTCTAAAGAATTTTGAAAAGCGTAACTGTCACTGTAAGGTTTTTCCAGCGAAGACTTCTTTTGAAGAAATGGAAAAATGGTCACCTGATGGATATTTCCTATCCAATGGACCTGGTGATCCTGCAGCAATGGATTACGCAGTTGGTACTGTAAAGGAAATCCTTGCAAAAGATAAGCCTTTGTTTGGTATCTGTCTAGGAAACCAATTATTGGCTAGAGCAGTGGATATTGATACGTTTAAAATGCACCATGGGCATAGAGGACTTAATCACCCAGTGAAAAATTTGAACACTGGAAGAAGTGAAGTAACTTCTCAAAATCATGGATTTGCAGTAAAGATGGATTCTCTGAAATCATCTGAATCTGCTGAATTAACCCATCTCGATTTAAATGATGATACTGTTGAGGGCTTACGATTAACAAAGAAGCCAGCTTTTTCTGTTCAGTATCACCCGGAATCATCTCCTGGACCCCATGATTCCACCTATCTATTTGACGATTTTATACAACTAATTAATGATCAGAAATCATGAGTATTATTGAAAGCGTACACGCAAGACAAATTTTAGACTCAAGAGGTAACCCTACTATTGAAGTAGATGTAGTAACTGAAAACGGCTTTGTTGGTCGTGCGGCAGTTCCTTCCGGAGCTTCAACAGGAGAAAACGAAGCTGTAGAGCTTAGAGATGGAGATAAGTCTAAATACCTGGGTAAAGGTGTACTAAAGGCGGTTGCTAACGTAAATGACATTATTGCTCCAGAAATCGTAGGAGCTTCTGTATTTGAGCAGAAAATGATTGACGAAATCATGATTGATCTTGATGGAACTCCAACGAAAGCTAAGCTTGGTGCAAACGCAATTCTTGGTGTTTCTCTAGCAGTAGCTAAAGCAGCTGCTCAGGAGTCAGGACAATCTCTATTTAGATACTTAGGCGGAGTTAACGCTCACGTATTGCCAGTTCCAATGATGAATATCATCAATGGTGGTTCTCACTCTGATGCTCCTATCGCATTCCAGGAATTTATGATTCGTCCAGTAGGGGCTCCTACATTTAGCGAAGCATTGAGAATGGGTGCTGAGGTTTTCCATAACCTAAAAAGCATCATCAAAGAGAAAGGTTTGAGTACAGCAGTTGGAGATGAAGGAGGGTTTGCTCCTAACTTCTCTGGTGGTACTGAAGAGGCGTTAGATAGCGTATTGAAAGCAATTGATAAAGCTGGTTACAAAGCTGGTTCTGAGATTACTATCGCTATGGATTGTGCTTCATCTGAGTTCTACGAAAACGGTAAATACAACTACGCGAAATTTGAAGGCGAAGGTGGTCAAGTAAGAACAAGAGAAGAGCAAGTTGATTACTTAGCATCTTTAGTAGAGAAATATCCTATCGATAGTATCGAGGATGGATGTGATGAAAACGACTGGGAAGGCTGGAAAATGCTTACCGAGAAAATCGGAGATAAGTGTCAATTAGTAGGTGATGATCTTTTGGTAACTAACGTGAAATTCTTGGAGCGTGGTATCAAAGAAAAATCTGCTAACTCTATTTTGATCAAAGTAAACCAAATTGGTTCATTGTCTGAGACATTTGCTGCTATTGAAATGGCTCATAAAGCAGGATGGACTGCTGTAGTTTCACACAGATCTGGAGAGACAGAAGATAGCACTATCGCTGATATCGCTGTAGCATTGAATACTGGTCAAATCAAGACAGGTTCTATGTCAAGATCTGATAGAATGGCTAAATACAACCAGTTACTTAGAATCGAAGAGGAACTAGGTGAGTCAGCTGTTTACCCATCAGCAAAATAATATTGACGAATAGTCAACGTTTAAAAACCATCCGTCAACTGACGGATGGTTTTTGTTTTATAGAAGGTCTTCGATCTTTGAATAATTATATTTTGTATCTTTAAGTCCATTATGAAGCAATTCTTTCAAAAAGTACCTCCTATTTTCAAGAACTTCTATTTCTTGTCTTCGTTATTCTTTTTGGTTTGGATGCTATTTTTTGACTCCAATGATTTGATTTCACAGGTTCGACTGAGCAATAAGCAGGAAGAACTTGAAAGTGCTAAAGAGTTTTATGAAAGTAAAATCATCGAAGTGAAAAATGATCGTGAGGCACTTCTTAACAATGATCAGTTGTTGGAGAAGGTGGCTCGTGAGAAGTATCTAATGAAAAAAGAATCAGAGGATATTTACATAATTGAAGAAGAATGAAAATCAGATCTGTGATCATGGGCCTACTTCTTATAGTAGGTGTAACCGCAGTTCAAGCTCAATACAGAGCTCCTAAAAACAATAGCTATAGTAAGCAAAATTCCAGTTTTGCCGACCGATTGTATTTTGGTGGTGGAGGTGGATTGAGTGGTGGAAATCAATACCTCAATGTATCTGTTTCTCCACTTGTTGGATACAAGTTTACAGAATCATTCTCTTCTGGGCTTCAGTTAACCTATCAATACGTGAAGTTTGCAAATGCTTCAGCAAACAATTTTGGTGGAGGTCCTTTTGCTAATTATGTTATCGCAAAGAAGTTTATGATTTACTCACAGTATGAGTACATGAGCTATGAACTCTACAATGGATTCGGAGAGAAGTTTAGATTCAATGGACGAAGCTGGTTTGCAGGTATAGGATGGAATTCGCCACTTAATGATCACGTGTCTTTTCAAGTACTGGCACTTTATGATTTAATCTACGGGACAGGGGAGAATTCCCCATATAGCCAACCATGGCAGTTCAGAATGGGTATTGTTGCTGGATTTTAATCTGCGAATAGTCTGGCTAGTCGAATAGTTTCGTAATCGACCTGACCATTAAGTGCTCCGTGTATAAATCCTAATTTTATATTACCGTCTTTGTCATAGAACTCTTCATTAGCTTGTGCTTTGAGTCGAGCAATGACTTTGCTAACCTTTTCAAGGCTTTTGCGGTCTGGCTCATATTTACTTAAGTCAAGGTCAGGATCTTGTTTTTTCAACTCTTCGAGATGGTTGACAATCGTTCCTAGTCCTAAATCACGATCAAAAGCAATTTCATCAAGCCCTTTGCCTGCCTTAACCATTTCAAGAGTCTTTTGATAGGTACTGGCCTTTTTGGGTTTCTCGTAATATTCTTGAATGCGTTCTTTGTTGCCCTCAATAATTACTGGGTCATTCGTTCCACCACATCGTACGATGAACTTCTCAAAGAGATTTGTTAAATCTTTACCTTGATGGATGTTGATCCAATCTTCACTTTCTTCCGATAATTCCTGAAATCTTTTGTCAGCTTTTACAGCTAATGGATCGAGCATCAATGATACTCTGTTAATTCCGGTCAAATTAAGGCCTTCCCAGCTCTTTAATCGAGATAATGCCACATAACCCTGCCCAGCTTCAAAAGTCTTTGAGAGGTCCATTTCTGCCGCATCCAGGGTCATACCCTGGCTTTTGTGAACTGTGATTGCCCAGGCTAATCGAAGTGGAATTTGTTTGTATGAGGCAAGGATGGTTTCTTTCTCATCTGTAACTGTCCATTCTTCCGGTTTGGCTATTACTTTTTTACCTTCATCCAACTCAACTATTGGAAAATTCTCATTGTCATCAAAACTGACCACCGTTCCGAGTGAGCCATTGAAGAATCCTTTCTCAGGATTGTTTTTGACAAACATTACTCGAGCTTCTTTTTTCAATTCTAATGCAGGAGAAGCAAGAACTGATGATTTAAGTCCTTCCAGAATGTTGGTTTTTCCTTTGGTTTCAGCGTAGAAGGTTCGAAGAGGATAGGTGTTTTCTTTTAGCTTTTTGCTGTTCATTTGATCTACATCGGCATTGTGCGTGTAGAGTTTGATAGCATCATCATGCTTCTCATCTTCTTCCAGTTTTTCACGAATTCGTTCCAAACTATCATCAGAAACATCCTGTGAACGAATTTCTGATAGAATAAAGCTTAGTGTATCTCTACCTTGACGGAATTGCTGTGTGAGGTAGCATATTTTAAGTTTAGCTTCCACCCATACCGGTGCCATGAACGCAAACTTTTCTCGGTTTGACATGGCCTCCTTAGACACTGGCGGCAACTGATAGAAATCTCCTGAAAAGATTACTTGAGCACCACCAAAAGCTTCCTGGCTATTGCGGAAGTGCTTCATGATGGCATTAATACCCATTAACACTTTGCCTGAAAGCATAGAAACCTCATCAATAATCAGTACATGGGTATTTCTAATTCGCGAAACTGTCTGACGATTGTTGCCAATCTGCTCTAATTCCTTAGGACCGATATGTTCTCGAATGCCAATGCCAGACCAGGAATGTATGGTTTGACCACCAATGTGTGTTGCAGCAATACCTGTAGAAGCCGTAATGGCTACTGGAACTTCACGCTGCCGGAGGTATTCTATGTATTGATTAAGTAGATAAGTTTTACCTGTACCGGCAGATCCGGTCAGATATATGTTCTGACCAGCCTTCAGTATAGAAAGTGCCGTTTCTTGATCCATACAAGAAAATTAAGAAGGAAACTCTACTTGATAGCGATCTGCTAGCGATTTTAAGTCCTCAACTACAGGATCAAGAAGTGGAATGCCATCTTTTTTGCGTTGCAATTCCAATTTTCTTTCCGGATCTCCAGGAATTAAAACATCATGACCTTCCATTACAGGCTCAGCATTTCTAAACCTGCCTATCCAGTTATCCATGTGCGATTTAAATTCTCCAGCTGGTCGGAAAGCATCAATTCTCATTGCTCCAAAGAAGTGGCCTATTCCTTTTCCTACAGGATCAGCAGCTGGTTCCATGAAAGCAACGAATGGAGGTACCCAAGGTCCATAATTTGCACCTGAAAGCACTGCAGAGAAAATATCTACGACTGATGATAAACCATAACCCTTATGTGAGCCATGTTCTCTATCACCACCTAGAGGAAGTAGTGCGCCACCATTTTTAACTCCATTAGGATCGGTAGTTCCTTCACCATCTTTATCCTGAACCCAGCCAGTTGGTGCAGTGGCATTTTTTCTTTGAAGAATTTCAAGTTTACCATTTGCTGCAGTTGTTGTAGCCATGTCTAATACAAATGGAGGCTCTTTATCTGCAGGGATTGCAACAGCTATTGGGTTTGTGCCCAATAAACGCTCTTTACTAAATGTTGGAGCAACTAATGGGCTGGCGTTTGTCATGGAGATACCAATACAGTCATCTTGTAAAGCTAACATGGAGTGGTAGCCAGCTATACCAAAGTGATTAGAGTTTCTAACCGAAACCCATCCAGACCCAACTTTTTTCGCTTTATCAATGGCTAATTTCATAGCTTGTGGACCTACGACCAGACCCAACCCGCTATCACCATCCATTACTGCTGTGCTTGGAGTTTCGTGAATGATTTTGGTTTCAGGTTTGGTGTTGACACGTTCCTTATCAATCAATCTCACATATCCAACTAATCTAGCCACGCCATGAGAGTCAACGCCTCTCAAGTCAGCACTAATTAGTACTTCGGCTGCTAATCTTGCATCCTTTTCAGAACATCCGGCTGCCTGTAAAATTGATTTAGTGAATTGGAATAGTTGATCGTGCGCTACTGTCATTCTGCCTATGATTTAGTCCAAAGCTATTTTTTAGCCTCAAAGTCTACTACGGCAAATAAGTAAAGAAATTATGACTTTGAGGGTCTTCCTTTTTTAAAGTTTTTTGATAAGAGCTTATAAAGTTTCTTCCTTCTCCAACGAGTGAAGAGTGTTTAATAGGACACCTTCTTTTAAAGCATATCCTGAAACTCTAATGTCTATCAATTCTAATTTGTTGATGATGAAGTTGACTAGTTCACAAGCCACAACGATCATGTCTACACGTAAAGGAATCATTCCTGGAATTGCAAGTCGCTCTTCTCTATTTTTAACGATGAGCTCTTGATATATTTCGTTAAACGACTCTAAAGTCAACGGGTATTCTGTGGCGTCTTTTGCTCGCTCAACATTTGATGTGAGGGAGTAGATATCACTCAAGGTGTCGAATGTTCCGGATGAACCAATAAGTGTTTTTGGTTGATGTTCGGCACAAGCATCAAACAGCTCCTCAAGATTTGAATCTAAGTACTCAATCAATGCTTCCTTGTCCGTTGGTAACATTGGGTCGTGCTTCTGGAATTTTTCTACCATTCGCTGACCACCTATTTCGAAGCTTTGTCTCCAGATGATTTCTTTAGAGGTACCGATGATGAATTCAATACTACCACCACCAATGTCCATAATTAGAGAAGCTTTATCACCTATCTCCACTGCCTTGTTTACGCCATAATAAATGTACTCTGCTTCTTGAATGCCTGAAATGATGCGGGTTTCAATTCCAGTTTCTTCCTTAATTAGGGCAACTAATCCTTTACCGTTTTTAGCATTTCGAATGGCACTGGTAGCTGTTGCAAAGACTTGTTCTACCTCTTCCTCGTCAATTACTTCTTTGAATTTTGATAGCGTTTTTAAGGCACGGTCAATAGCATCATCTGTAATCATGCCATGATTGATGCCTTTTTCACCGATTTTTACGGCAGTCTTTTCCCTGTAAACGATTTTGAAATCGTCCTTTTCTACCTCCACAATGATTAGGTGGAAGGTATTCGTTCCCATATCAATAACTGCAACCTTCATGGCGTATCAAATTTCAGGGCGCAAGATAACATAAAGTCCAAATACTCACGGTGTTATTTATGATATAACACCGTGAGAGTCAATATCATCTCATGATTAAAAACATTTTTTAATGCAGCCGGCCCTTTTTAACTTACCGACCTGTTCAAAAATCGACCCGAAATACCCAAAATTATGAGTTCAGAAAAGCCAAAAACTGCTTCGTTTGTGAAGACAACCCAAGAAAAAATTCAGGAACTGGAGCAAATGAATGCGGAAGCACTTGTAGGAGGTGGCCAAGCTCGAATAGATAAACAACATGAAAAAGGAAAACTCACTGCACGAGAAAGAGTAGATCTTTTAGTGGATCCAGGATCTTTCCAAGAGATTGGAAAGTTTGTGGTGCAGCGAGGTAAAGACTTTGGACTTGACAAACAACGGATACTAGGAGATGGAGTAGTAACTGGATATGGGACCGTAGACGGACGTCTGGTTTATGTATTCAGTCAGGATTTTACCGTGTATGGCGGATCATTGTCTGAAACAATGGCTGAAAAGATTGTCAAGATTATGGATATGGCCATGAAAAATGGAGCTCCAATTATTGGATTGAATGATTCAGGAGGTGCCCGAATTCAAGAAGGCGTAGTGTCACTAGGTGGATATGCAGATATATTCTACAGAAATACCAGAGCGTCTGGTGTAGTACCCCAAATTTCTGCAATCATGGGACCATGTGCTGGTGGAGCAGTTTATTCTCCGGCAATTACCGATTTCATCTTTATGGTTGAAAAGACCAGCTACATGTTTGTAACTGGTCCAAATGTGGTGAAAACAGTGACACAAGAGGAAGTTACTGCTGAAGAACTTGGTGGTGCAAGTGCGCATAGCACCAAGAGTGGTGTTACTCACTTTACCTCAAAGAATGAGGCGGCATGCATTCTTGATATTAAGAGATTGCTTAGTTACCTACCAAGTAATTGCGAGGAAGAGCCACCAATGTTGCCATATGAAATCAACGGTGATGAGATTCGAATGGAATTGGACAAAATTCTTCCGGATAATCCTAACCAGCCATATGACATTAAGGATGTGATCAATGGAATTGTTGACAAAGGATCATTCTTTGAAGTTCATGAAAACTATGCGGACAACATTGTTGTTGGGTTCAGTAGAATTGCCGGCCGACCTGTTGGGGTGGTAGCAAATCAGCCAATGAGCCTTGCAGGATGTTTAGATAATGAAAGCAGTAAGAAAGGAGCACGATTTGTTCGTTTCTGTGATGCATACAATATCCCGCTTTTAGTACTAGTGGATGTGCCGGGATTCTTACCAGGTACCGACCAGGAGTGGCATGGGATTATTTCTAATGGTGCTAAGCTTCTTTATGCATTTAGTGAGGCTACGGTTCCAAGAATTTCCGTCATTACCAGAAAGGCTTATGGTGGAGCATATGATGTGATGAACTCCAAGCATATTGGTTCGGATATGAATTTTGCCTGGCCAACAGCGGAAATTGCGGTAATGGGGGCTCAAGGTGCTTCTGAGATTATCTTTAAGAAAGAAATCTCGAAAGCAGAGGATCCAAATCAAAAGCTGCAGGAGAAAATTGATGAATACACCGTTAAGTTTGCAAATCCTTACAAAGCAGCAGAAAGAGGATTTATTGACGAGGTAATGCTGCCACATAATACGAGAGCAAAACTGATTAGAGCATTTAAAATGCTAGAGAATAAAGTGGATAAAATGCCGAGACGTAAGCATGGCAATATTCCATTGTAACAAAAAGAATTGAGATAGATATATGGATACGAAGAGTAGAGATTTTCTTTTTAAATATTTGAACAATGCTTCTCCAACTGGATTTGAATCCAGTGGTCAGCAGATATGGCTTGATTACATAAAGCCTTATACGGATACCTATTTTACAGATACCTATGGTTCTGCAGTAGCTGTCATTAACCCTGAAGCAAAATACAAGGTGGTGATCGAAGCACATGCTGATGAAATTAGCTGGTTTGTGAACTATGTTTCTGAACAAGGGTACATCTATGTAATCAGAAATGGAGGGTCAGATCATCAGATTGCACCATCGAAGCGTGTGAACATTCACACTAAAAAAGGTGTGGTGAAAGGAATCTTTGGATGGCCAGCTATTCACGTACGTGATAAAAGCAAGGAAGAAACTCCAACATTGAAAAACATCTTTATTGATGTGGGAGCAAGCTCAAGAAAGGAAGTAGAGGAGATGGGGATCCATGTTGGAACCGTGATTACTTTCGACGATGAGTTGATGGAGCTTAACGAGAAATATCTTGTTGGTAGAGCTCTTGATAACAGAATTGGAGGATTCATGATTGCTGAAGTTGCAAGAAGAATCAAGGAGAATAATATCAAGTTGCCATTTGGTCTCTATGTGGTGAATGCTGTACAAGAGGAAATCGGTTTGAGGGGGGCAGAAATGATAGCTCATCGAATTAAACCTGATTTAGCTATTGTAACGGATGTAACTCACGATACCAACTCACCTATGTATGACAAAATCACTAGTGGTGATATCAGTTTAGGTGATGGTCCAGCAGTTTGCTACGGCCCAGCAGTTCAAAACAATGTATTAGAAATGATTTTAGGTGTTGCTGAAGCTAAAGGAATTCCATTCCAAAGACGAGCAGCATCCAGATCTACAGGTACCGATACTGATGCTTTTGCTTACAGTAACGAAGGTGTAGCATCCGCATTGATTTCTATTCCATTAAAATACATGCATACTACCGTAGAGATGTGTGCAAAAGATGACCTGGAAAAGACCATACAGTTGATTTATGAGACTGTTGTTCAAGTTCAAGACGGGCAGGATTTCAGATACATTAAATGAAAAAGTTTATAGATCAGATGGGCAGGAAAGTTGAAATAGACTTTCCTGTCGATCGGGTTATTTCATTAGTTCCTTCCATTACCGAGTTTCTTATTGATTTAGGAGTAAATGTTGTAGGACGAACCAAGTTTTGTGTTCATCCTAAAGAACATATTGGTCGTGCAGCTGTGATTGGTGGAACGAAAAATTTTCGTTTTGAGGATATCGAAGCTCTTAAGCCGGATCTCATCATTGGAAACAAAGAAGAAAACTACGAAGAAGGTATTCTTCAACTTGAAAAAGACTACCCTGTTTGGATGTCGGATATCAACAGCCTGGCTGATGCGGAGCGCATGATGAAAATGCTTGGGCACTTATTTGGTGAGGCACATAGATCCGAGCACTTTATCACCAGACTTAGAATGAGATTGCATGGATTGAAAGATGCCTATGAAGGCAGAGCGATCTATCTTATTTGGAAAAATCCTTGGATGGCTGCAGGAACTAATACCTATATCCATGATTTTATGACACATCTTGGATACAAGAATGTCATTCTGGATGAGCGTTATCCAACGCTGGCTACTCCTAAGAAATTGCAGATTTTGAATCCTCAGCATGTGCTGCTAAGTTCAGAGCCCTTTCCGTTTAAGAAAGAGCATGTAGAAGAACTGCAGCAACTATTGCCGAACGCCACTATTAGGCTTGTAGATGGTGAAATCTACAGCTGGTATGGTACGCGTTTGTTAAACTGTGATTTACAGATTGGCTATAATTTCTAAGTGTTCTCCACTTGCCAAAAATGCCGCAACTACTGCTGCTACTGCTGTCAAAGTTAAGGCTGTTATCAGACGTAAAGTTCTCTTGCTCATATAGTTGGTGGTAATTGTTTTGAGTAAAGATATATAACCTTAGAAATTAGGCCTTCAAATCTCGACGAGTGAGTATAAATTGGATGCCAATGAGGTATATTCCTAGCCAAGCGGTACTGATTATCAAAGAACTAACAGGAATATTGTCTTCGATTTCTCTGAAAATGTACTTTGGAAAAGGCACAGGGATTAAGTCATTCAAAGCATGAATAGGTAGGAATGGGACTATATGAGGCCAGATTCCCTCTTTCATGAAAGGAGCCTCTGTCATCGTCACACTCGCAATTGGTTCAAACATCAATGTATACAGTGTTAATGCAATAATGACAAAGCCTGCTTTTTTGATAATGAGCGAAAGCAACATTGCTAATGTGCAGAAAACCACAATATCATACCAATAAGCAAAAATGAATTCCAATTCGTCAAATATGAAGGATGCTCCCCATACATGTGAATAAAGTGCACCATTGATTAGTCCTGATACGAACAAGAAAAAGGTGCTAATTAGTGCCAAACTACCAATCAATAATAATTTTCCTAGTATAAACTCTCGCTTGCTGATCCCATCAATGATATTTTGACGGAGGGTATTGTAGGTCTGATCATTGGTAATTGATATGATCACAATGAAAGCTATTAGAACCTTTAGGAAGGTGGCTAGATATGTAATATTTTGCCAGATATCTGGAAAATCGTAAATCGGTAAGATAGTTGGGTCAATTCCATCAAAGTCTGCTCCCTGGTTTTTGAGGTATTCCAGAAAAAATGTACCTCCAAAGCATATAATGATCAATGCGATGGAATACATGCCTACCAGGATCCAAAAAGTTCGGTAGTTTCTTATTTTAAGCCATTCTAGTTTGAGTGCTCTGATCATTTCTCTTCTAGTATTTTTAGGAATTCCTGTTCTAATGATTTTGTTCTTGTCACTACTTTTTTGAGCGTGATCCCTTTGTCGAAGCAATACTTGTTGACTTGCTCACTGGTCACGCCATCTTTAGCTTTCAACACCAATTGGTTCACCTCAGTCTGTATGCTGTCGATGCCTTCAAAAGCAGAAAGGTGCTCCTTTAATTCATCCATGTTAGAAGCGCTGATTTCGATCTCGTTTGTATCTCCAAGGATATCATCAACAGAGCCTTCATGAAGTTTTACTCCTTTTCGAAGGACGCAGAAGTAGTTGCATACTTTTTGAACTTCATCCAGAAGATGACTGGCCAGTAAAATGGTTTTACCATTGGCAGCGATTTCTCGAATAAGTGTTCTGATTTCTGCAATTCCCTGCGGATCTAAGCCATTCGTGGGTTCATCTAAAATCAATACGGGAGGATCTGCTAACAATGCAGCTGCGATAGAAAGACGTTGCTTCATCCCCAAACTATAGGTTTTGAATTTGTCATTCTTACGCTCCGTTAGTCCTACTTGCTCGATTACCGTGTCAATTCGTGAAAACGGCGTTTCTTTAATATGAGCAGTAATGCGTAGGTTTTGGACAGCTGTGAGGTATGGGTAGAAACACGGAGTTTCCAAAATGGCACCAATCTGTTTTCTTGCAGCTATTGGAGCCATTCCTTCAAACCAACTGTAAGTGCCTCCAGAAGGAGCCACCACATCTAAAATCATTCCTAGCGTAGTGGTTTTGCCACTGCCATTTGGACCTAAAATACCATAAACCTGACCTTTTTGGATGGTTAGGTTCAGGTTCTGAACGGCTTTGAGTTTGCCGTAGTTTTTAGAGAGTCCTTTTATTTCGAGTATGTTCGTCAAAATGATAAGTCCTTAAAGTCAAACAAATCCAACATGTCCATATCGTTCATGTTTTGGAGGAGTGTAGGGATTTTCTGCCAGGGAATATCACCCTTGAGATAAAAAGCGACAACAACTTCACCATCCTGGTCGAAGTAACCCACATATTGTTGGGTTTTGCCCTCTTTGCCCAGAATGCTCAAATTCATTGAGCCTCCGAAGATGGTAGCGTATTCATCAAATCCCTCAGCGAGATAACTATCGGTGAGTAAGCGATAGGATTTATCTGCTCTGGTTGCACTGTCTAATGTGTAAATCAAGAGTTTGTCTACTCCATTTACCAGTGCGTTGTAATCCTGGTTTTGCTTTAGATTGACCATGCGAAGAGTAGAAGGATAAAAGCAGTACTTTTTGTCTCTTTTATGTTCTACATGTTCTTTTAAGATGGATTCCTGCGCAAAAAGGGGCTGATAGCTCAGCCCCATGAAAAGGATTAGTATGGTTAGATACTTAGTTGCCTGCATCGATCTTACTTAAGTTCTCCAATCCACCAACGTTCATTCCTTTGGCGATTTTAGAAATATTTTTCAGATCAATTTCTCCGTATAGGCTTAGCAATACGAATCTTTTCTTACCACCTACTACCATAAGTAGTTCTTCTATTTTGCCTCCTGACTCTTTAATAGAAAATCTCATGTTTTCCTCTGCATCCTGAACGGACATCAACTCATCATATCCAGCAGCGTCTACATCTTTCAGTGCTTGCGTATACATCTTGGCAGCGTTGCCAATTGAGTCTGAAGCAATGATTTTCAAGCCTTTCAATTTACTAATTGCTTTTAGGAATTCTTCTTCGGCCTCACTTCCAGCTTCTAGCTCGGTGAAAAGAGAAAACATTTTGCTGCTGATGGAAACTTTGGTGAACTTATCATCTCCAGCCAGTTGGTTGAAGTATTTGTTAACTACAGTTCCTTGGGCATATGTGACTACTGAAGCCACCAATATGGTGATTGTAACGAATAACTTTTTCATGATCTTTAAATCTTAACTCTTTACTTTTCTTCTGAAATAATCTCTTTTGCTTTGTTGATATTACCTATCTCCTTGGAGTAGGTTTTACCTTCATTTAAGCCAGAAGAAACCATCAAAAGTGCTTTGCGGGTGATCTCGTATGCTTCCTTAGGGTCTTCTACTACAAACTCTCTCTGGGATCTCGCATCCTGAATGACTAGCACCGCTGCGATTAGTCCTACGGTGATAGCCGCAGCCACTGACCATCTGGATCTCCAGTTGGCAGATGGATGCTTAAAGGCCTTTGGAGGAGTTTGGGTTTGCTTTGCTTTCAATGCATTCCAATAGCGCCCTTCCATAGTTAAGGATGGGTTCTTTTTGAAATAAGCTTTGAGCTCTGCTTCCTCTGCCAGAGAAGTTTCTCCAGCCCAATATTTCTCCTGTAGCTCTTTAATTCGCGATTCCATAAGCTTCAATTTGCTCAATAGAGGATCTAATTTTTGTTCTTGCTCGATGAAGGTAGACCTTCACTTCACTTAAACTTAAGGAAAGTACATCTGCAATATCCTGGTAAGGTAGTTCTTCCACTTCTCGAAGGTGATACACCTCCCTTTGCTTTTCGGGAAGTGTTTTCAAAACCTTTTCCAGCCACCTGGTATGATCTGATAAAATTAACTCGTAATCTGTTTGATCATTATTAGGTGTATCGCTTTCGTACTCTGATAAAACCGTAAACCGGTTCGTTTTCACCCAGTCATAACACTGGTTTCGGGTTATGCGCATAGCCCATGCTTCTGGACTCTGGATCTCAGAGAGTTTACCTCTGTTTTTCCAGATTTTCACCAAACACTCTTGTACTACATCATGCGCGCTTTCCGTCTCTTTCAAGATGGAGAGTGCAAACCGGTACATTTTATCCGACACCGGTATGATGTGTGATTCAAATAGGTTGTTTGATGACATTTCAACAGGGAGACGACCGGGTTATTCAAAAGTTACAACCGGTATTAAAAATAGTTGAAAAAAATTCTCTTGTTGGTCTGGGATATAAAAAAAGCCACTTCCCTGATGGAAGCGGCTTGCTGATTGGGGTTACTGATGTTTTTCCCACTGATCTTAATATAGAGGAACTAGTTGTTCCAGCATTGTTTCTTTGTTCTGTTCGATGTGAACCCGTACCTCGTATCCATCAAATTGAGCAAGATCTACTTCTCTGGTCATCATAGATTCACTTGGTTCCCAATAAAAGATTTTCAATAGAATGTCTTTCATATCAAATATCATAATGTTGGTAGGAACCATGTTGTATTTGGTCACATTTACCCGTAGTGTAGGATAATCTGCTTCTATGGTTACATTTCCCGCTAAAATTTCTTTTTCAGATTTCAGCGTGATTGGAAATTCATATTCTTCATTATCATATTTGACAGTGAATACATAATCTCCTAGAGCCAAGCTTGATAAGCCGTAAGGTTTAGAGAATCCTTTGCCAGAAATAGTCTCTTTAATTAGTTTGGTTCCTCTTTTGTCTTCAAGGGTAACTGTGACTTCTCTGTCGATTACATCACCGAAAAACACGGTGTAGATTTTTTCGAGATCGTTACTATATACTCGTAATACTGGACTATTGTCCTCTTGTGCACTAACTGAAAATCCTGTTACAAACATTAAAAATGCTGCAACTATTATTTTTTTCATGATGTCATAGGCTGATGGACTTGCAAAAGAAATAAATAGAATGTTTTTATTAAAACAATGTACCCTTAATATTTAAATAACTCCATGAACGGGAATAATTTGTAATGATCTGGAATACAGAGAGTTTGATGAGCGGGTTTTGAATTCTGTATTCATGTAGTACCTTTGTGTCACATCAACGCAGGCACTTCCACCGATTTTATGTGCCACAACCTTAGAGAATGACTCCATCAGAATTAAAGATTTTAGTTGCTGAAGACAATTTGGTGAACCAAATGGTCATGGGCAAAATATTTAAAAAGCTTGGTTTTGAGATAGCATTGGCCAAGGATGGAGCTGAAGCCTCGCTTAAGGGCCAGGAGACTGCTTTTGACTTAGTACTGATGGATGTGAATATGCCTGGTAAAGATGGTCTGGAGGTCACTAGGGATATTCGCGCTGCGCATGGAGATAAACCAGTAATCATTGCTCTTACTGCTAGTGTAATGCAGCAAGATCAAGATGAATGTATTCAGGCAGGAATGAATGATTTTATGTCTAAGCCTATATCTAAAGATCAACTTGCTGAACTCCTAAATAAGTGGTGGAATGGTATAGTGCCTACTGGAGAGGCACTATAGGAACATTTTTAAAACTGTATTCTGTACATCACGTCTGGAAAAAAACCGATTTGTTTTACAGAATTGATTTCATCGGTGACTTCATTGTACCTTCTTACAAATTCGTTTTTACGGTTAGTTACATTTTGTAGATCTACAAAGAATTGATGCGAAATGTTCTTCCTAGAACTGTTCAATCGAATTCCAAATTTAAGATCCCATCGTATATAGTCCTCGTAGTTTTCGCTGAAAGCTATTTCTTCAAACCTAACTTCTCTACCTCCATTGGCCCTGGTTGCGGCAATATCAACAGGTGTGTACGGTTTTCCTCCACTTGTAGTGAATTTGGTATCAAAGGTCCAGGCATGCTGAGAGTCTTTTCCAAATTTCCATTCTTTACCCGCCAATACATTGATCACATAATTGTTGTCAAAAGCAGTACTTCTAGTTACTCCATCACTTCCTTCATATTTTGAATTATAAATTGAGGAGGTAAACAACAGATAATAGTCGTGGCTAAAGAATTTTTCCAGGGTTAATTCTATTCCGTAATTGGTTCCAGTACCTTCATTGACAAGGTTAGAGCGTTCGTTGTAGACAAAATCTGCACCCTCGTTGATTATGGAATAGGAACTTGATGTGTTTTCTACAGGTAAGTTGAATAGGCTTTGGTAATACACCTCAGCTTTTATTCTCCAGTCTGTTCCGAAGCTTTTGTCATACCCAGCAATAAAGTGATGGCTTTTCATGAAATCAAGATTTTCATTGGTTCGACGGTAACTCCCATTATCTAATGGAGTTTCTAAAAAGAGAATTGGAGCAGGGATCATTTGAGAATGGAGACCGTAAGCAAAGCTTATTCTTTGATTTGAAGTGATTTGGTAGCTAATACCAGCTCTTGGCTCAATGCTTGCATGATCATTTAGGTCAAAATATTGGCCGTGTAACCCGGCAGTCATGCTTAGTTTGTCTGTGATGTTGTTTTCCACCTGACCATATAGCTGGTGTAACATGTAGGTGTCATTGACGTCTGTAACAGTTAGGAAATAATCTGGAATGCTGTCTTGGTTGGCGTCAGGAATGTCAGTTCGGTTGTTACGATCCTCTGTGTTGAATTTAGCATTGTACAGTTCTCCTAAATATCCAGCTTTCATATTCCATTTAGCATTGAATTTTTTAGTGACGGCTGAGTTGAGTGTGTATCGAAACTCCTTATTATCTACACTTGTTGCCAGGTATTTATTGATGATTACTTCGTTTTCATCTCTTATTAAGTTGTCTTGTTGGTAATCGTTTTGAGTTGTGGACCACCCAATGGATGACTTAATGAATGTGGATGGATTGATTCTAACTAGATGTGTCAGGCCGAGAACACCCAATCTGTTGTCTATATAGGAGTCTGTTGCTGGGTTGGCGAATAAGTCTCCTTCATCAACATCTTCACCTTTAAAATTGATGCTACTTAATCCAGCCAATCCGAATAATTCGAACTTTCCGATTTTGGAGTTTCCAAGGTTGACTTTGAATGAAAAGTCTTGATAATAGGGGATAGCACTTGTTCCGGTAGCGGCAAGACTTGCAATGCCGTATCTGTAAGAGGCTACAAAAGAAGAGTTGTTCTTTCTACTAATAGGTCCTTCAGCTAAAAATTCCACTCCAGAGTAGGCGCTCATTTGCCCGGTAAATTCATATTTATCCGTATTACCATTTCTGAAATTGATGTCGAAAACTGCGGCATTCGCATTGCCATATTCAGCAGGAAATGCGCCAGTTAGAAAATCAGAAGTGCGTAGCAGATTTGTGTTTAGCGCATTGACCGGTCCGCCTGTCACTCCAAGTGTAGCGAAGTGATTGGTAGTTGCCACAGGAATGCCTTCAATTCTCCATAATAAGCCGGTTGGACTATTGCCCCGCACAACAATATCATTTCTGCTATCATTAGGTGCACTTACTCCAGCGAAAGAAGTTGCTAGTCGAGCAACATCATTTCTGCCTCCTGAGAATCTGGTTGTTTCTTCTAAACTGAAGGTTCGAGCGCTCACTTTGGCCATTTCGTTGATAGGCATATCTTTATTAGCGTCGGCCGTTATGACCACAGCTTCCAGATTTTCAACTGATTCTTCCAGTTTGACCTCAAGAACTACTTCCTTCCCTGAGGTTACTAGAATGTTGGGTAACGAAATGCTTTTGTAACCAATGTATTGCGCTCCAAAGTTTTGTCTTCCAACGGGTACATTTTCTATTCTGAACCTTCCTTCTAAATCAGTAACAGCTCCAATTACAGGGTCGCTATCAATAATAAGAATGGTGGCTCCAATGAGCGGATATTCTGATTGAGCATCAATTATCCGTCCTTTTATTACCTGGGTTTGTGCACTGCTAATTAGTGAAATGAATGCCAGAAATATTCCTAATAAAATTTTCAATGTTTGGTTCTTAGAATGTTTAGTCATGGTCATTGAGATTGATTACTGCAATGAAATTACGAGGAGTGTGAGCGAGCCGAAATACTTAAAAAGGTGAACTGAGTAATAGTCGAGTTCAAAGTTGAATCTTAATGCTTGAAGCGGATGAATCCACTTTAATGCGAGATTATGGGTTTCGAGGAGTGATTTTCCTACTTCAGGCTTCGAATTATGGGTTTGACTATACTTTCATCATACAGCATAAAAAATTCGATTAGTTTTATCTCAATGAGATTTTTAAAGGAGCGATACGTTCGTTGGGTAGGTATTTTCATAGTTGCTTTTATCGTTACATTTTTTGATGAGGGCCACGAGGGAGATATTCCGTATTGGTATAGGTATGGAGTTTCGTGGTTGTTTACTGCTGTCTATTGGAATGGAGCCTACTTGATTTTCATGATGTTCAGAAAGCTTTATCCTGAGATCTCAAAAACCTTTCTCCGGTTGATAATTACTTATGTCGTTTTGTTTATTTGGATGACAGTAGGTGGTGTGCCCATTAAACTTCTACTGGGTGTTATTGATCTGAAGGCAGTATGCACCTTGGGTATTTATACAGAATATTTGGTCTTGAATCTGGTCATTGCCATTATGGTTGGGACCATGTATGAGACTGTGTTCTTTTTTGAAAAGTGGAAAGATGCAATAAGGCAAAATGAAGAGTTGAAAAATCAGCAGATACGAACACAGTTTGAAGTATTACAGAATCAAATGAGCCCTCACTTTCTGTTTAACAGCCTGAATACGTTGACGACTCTAATTGCAGAAAATCAAGACTTAGCTCTGGAATTTACTGAGAAGCTTTCGGATGTATACAGATACATTTTACAGAACAAGCAGCGGGAGTTGGTAACACTTAATGAAGAACTTCAATTTGTTAAAGATTATCTCTATTTATTGAAAATCCGCTTTCCGGAAAACTTAAATGTGGATTTTAGTATTCCAGAAAAATGTTTGAAAATGCATATCGCTCCACTGACTTTACAAATGTTAATAGAGAACAGTATTAAGCATAATGTCATTTCTAAGGCGCATCCCTTGAGTGTAGATGTGTATATTACTGATGGCTGTATAGTGGTAAGAAATAACCTTAAGCTGAAGCAAGTTCTGGATAAGTCGACCAAAACAGGTCTGGATAATATAAGGAAGCGGTACGAGTACCTCAGTGATTCCACCATTGAGGTAATAGAGACATCAAATAGCTTCATTGTTTCTGTGCCTTTAATAGTCGTGAAAAACGAAGAGAATTAATTGAGATGGGTCTAAAAGTAGTCATTATAGAAGATGAGGCACCAGCATTCAGGCGACTCCAGAAGATATTGGAAGAGGCGGAGCCCGATGTAGAAATTGTAGAGGTCCTCGACAGTGTTGAGGAGGCTGTTAATTGGATTAGTAAACATGAAGCTCCGGATCTCTATTTTATGGATATCCAATTGAGTGATGGCATCAGTTTCGAGATTTTCGAAAAAGTCAGAATAATGAGTCCAGTTATATTCACTACAGCATTTGATGAGTATATGCTGAAGGCTTTTAAGGTCAATTCTGTGGATTATTTATTAAAGCCTATCAAATCTGAAGACCTGAAAAACAGCCTTGTCAAACTAAATGGCCTTAAAACTCACTTCACTAGTTCTTCTACCGATTTGCATGAAGTAGTCAAGCAAATTCGCATGGATACAGTTGAGTATAAAAGTAGGTTTCTTATTAAGTTGGGAGATAAAATGATTGCTGTTGAAACGAATCAGATCAGTTATTTTCAAACCAGAAACGGCGTAGTGCACATGACTACCAAAGGGAGTAGGAACTATTTTATGGATCAGACTTTGGATGAATTAGAGACGGTTCTGAATCCATCAAAATTTTATAGAGCTAACCGCCAATTCATTGTGTCATTTGATGCGATTCATACAGTGCATAAGTACCACAAAGGGAAACTTCTGGTCGAGGTAACACCAAAAAGTAAAGATGAGGTAGTGGTATCCGCGGAAAAAGCCACCAAATTCAAACAGTGGCTAGATAGTTAATTGCTTACAGGTACTTCTACCCAAATGGTAGTACCCTGATTTGGAGAAGATGAGATTTCTACAATTCCTGAAAGTGAACCAGCTCTACTTTTCATACTAGCGAGACCAAAACCTACTTTTAACTGATCAATATTTCCATAATCAAAGCCGTCTCCATTATCCTCGATGTTCATTTGAATGACATGTTTAGATTTTGAGATTTGAACTATTACTTCACTAGCATTTGCATGTTTATTGATGTTGGTGATAGCTTCTTGAAATATTCGATATAATGAAATTTCAATGCTTCTGCTCAGTCGTTCTTCACCTAAATTTTCATAAAAAGTAAAGTTGGTAATGGTATTGGTGTTCAACTGATCTATTACCTGCTCAATGGTTTCGATAAGTCCAAAGTCCTCAATAGACTTTGGCATAATAGAGTGTGCTATGCCACGAGTTTCTTCAACACCTGATTTTAGGGTATTCAATGCCATTTGGTATTGACCCATTATTTCTGGCGCTTTTTCTTTGATTGTTTCACTCAGGTGCTGTAGTCCCATCAAAGCAGATATAAGTGTTTGTTGAACACCGTCATGAATTTCTTCTGAAATGCGTTGACGCTGATTGTCTTCTGCTTGCAGTGCAGCGGAGATCACTCGATCCTCTGCATTTACCTGATCAGTGATATCTACAAGAAATCCTTCAAGAACTAAATTATCAATTTCTCTTTTAGTGATTTGAGCTTTCATCCAAATCCATTTTTCCGTGCCGGATTTAGTCTTAATTCTAAAACTATTTTGGAATTCAGATTTGTCTTGATTGATAGACTTCATCATGATTTCACGGTTCATGTACCGATCATGTTCATTGATTAACTCTTCAAATTTTATCGCACCATGAGGGTAAAAGTCTTCCGATGTATATTCAGTCAATTTGGTGATTTGATGACTTAAACTGAGAGCAGGCATACCGATTTCTGGAGTGAACCTAAACACCACTCCAGGTGCAGTTTGGATGATATTGTTTAAGCGTTCATTAGAACGGGTTATTTCATCTTCGTACTTTTTTCGGTAGGTAATGTCTTGCAGGACAGCCACTATGCGATAGGGCTCATCATCTTTTAGAATCAAAGTCCCTTTATGAGATAGCCAAATAAAGTCTTTCTCAGGGTGGTTGACTCTATATTCTACTTCGTATGTTTCTGGTTTGTCCTTGAAAATACATTGCATTGTTTCAATGACCAAGTCACGATCATCTGGGTAAACAATGGTATTACTGAAAGCATCAAAACTTGGAACATAGTTGGCTCTATTTTTTCCTATCATATCAAAATAGATATCATTGGCCTTAACTTTTCCAGATTTTAATTCCCAATCTATAATGGCTAGTTTACCACCATTTGTGGCTACAGATAAGCGTTCTTCATTGTCTCGTAGAGCTTGTTCTAGTTTGTATTCATCAGTTCTGTCCCAACCTACGGTTAATAAATCCCGTCCATCGTTGTTTTCATCAACGAGCGTTTTTTTTATAATGGTATATAATCGGTCTTCACCATCGGTATTAGGTATCCAGGCATTAAACTTGACTTCTGTTCCTGACTTCAACGCCTCTTGATCCTTCAGCTCCATTTGATCCTGAATTTCCATTGGAGCACTAAGGATATTATGGCCATCCAATTCTTGATCACCATTTAGCTCAATATCCGGTGAGATCAACGATTTGATGAAGGATTTATTTAGAAGTTTGAATTTAAAGTTTGGGTCTTTTACTGTTACATGAACGGGCAATTCATCAAGAATCTTTCTAAAGAAAGCCTTTTGATTGATTAATTGTTGGTCTTTTTTTCTAAGCTCAGTAACATCTCTGCAAACACCTAAAACCTTTATTAATTTGTTTTGTGTGTTTAATACAGGTTTGATTGAACTAAGTAGGATTGCCTTACTTCCATCTTTTCTAGTGATGTATTCTTCAAATTGATATTCGGTTCCTGTTGCAGTATTGGCATAAAGTGCATTCAAGAACTGTTGTCTATTTTCTCCTTCTAAATGACTAAGGAAGAAATCAAATGATAATGGAACTGAATAAGGCTCATATCCATAAATCTCATAGAGGTGCTCAGACCATTCTAATTGATCGGTTTCAGCATCCCATTGAAAACTTCCAATATTTGCAAGCGCCTCTATACTAAGAGACATAGACCTGCTGGAATCAATCAAACTAGATTTTCTTGACGGCATAGCTTGCGTTCAGAGTTAAATATTAAAATAGTAAATATTACCGAACAAATTGACAAAAACTGGGAATTCCTGCTAGTTGCCGGAATACAGCGTTTAACGGTACTAATTAATAGTTAAGTTATCATAACAGAGGATTAATACTAATTGGTTGGTCTGGATACTAGTTGGAGATACATTCGGGTAGACCTTACTATGACTATGAATCCTATCAACCTATCCAGTGATGAATCGCTATGGCAATCTTGTGTAGACGATGATCAGAGGGCTTTCGATCTATTATTTACTCGCTATTTTCAAGGGCTTTGCCAATATGCTGGGAAGTATAATTTGTCCAGTAGTATGGTGGAAGAAGTAGTGGCTGATGTATTTGTTAATCTTTGGTTAAAAAGAAAAGAACTCAAAATTCAACACATTAAGCCTTATTTGTTTCAATCAACTAGAAATACAGCTCTGAATTTCATCAAGAAATCTTATCAACCTCATTTTCCTATTGATGATTTGAGTGAAGAGATATCTGATAAGCAATGGGATGCTGATCTTGAAATCTCCTATTCTGAAACTGAGAAAGAATTAAATAAACTAGTGGATCAACTGCCTGATCAGCAAAGAGATGTGTTTAGGATGAGGCGAATTCATGGTTATAGTTTGGAGGAAATTTCAGACATCTTGAATATTAGTTCTAAAACGGTCAGTAATCACTTAACTCAAGCTTCGAAATTCATTAATTCTCACATTCGAGATATTTCCTACCTCCTGATTATACTGGTTAATATATAAATAACAAACCCGTAACAGGTTCGACTGGGAATCGGGCCCATCCAATGATGTCTTAGTAGTGGAGGCTAGAAGGCATCATGAAGAAGAAAGAATTTTACGAACTGGTAACTAAGGAGCTGTGTGGAGTTGCAACTGATCAAGAGCTGGAGCAGCTATGGAAAATAGTCGCCAATTCTAATTTGCAGCAGGAATATCAGAGTATTAAAGATAATTGGGACGAGCAGTTATCCGAAGTAGGAGCTAGTACATATAATATTCATTCGGTCAGGCAAAAAATCATATCAGGTATTCAAGAAGTAGAACCTGATTTTGATATGGGTGTATCTACCAAATCATCAAATACTTTTCAACCACGTCAATTTCTCAGAATAGCAGCGGTCATTACTTTATTGATTCTTTCAGGAATAGTGTTGCTGAACTTTAGTTCCCAGCAACAAACAGATGAAGCTGTGGCTGTAGTATGGACAGAGAAAACTACACAGCCTGGACAAACATCTACGATCACATTTCATGAAGGAAGCACCATTGTATTAAATGGTAATTCTTCCATCAGGTATCCAGAAAAATTTGACGAGCAATACCGTGAAGTATACTTCAACGGGGAAGGGTACTTTGATATATCTACTGATCCACAGCATCCATTTATTGTTCACATGGACGGTTATGCAGTAAAAGTGGTTGGGACGGTATTCAATATCAATCACTCAGATCCCAATGCTTTTGAGGTGGCCTTGCTAGAAGGTAAGGTGTTAGTAGGAGAAGATACGGCAGAGGATAAAGTCGCTCTCAACCCTGGAGAACAGGCAGCATTTGATCGAATTAATAAACGAGTGGTGATAGAGCCATTTGATCCAGCAGAAGTCATGGGCTGGAAGGATAAACTGTATGTATTTGAAGAGGAGCCATTGACTTCCGTATTGCAGAAACTGGAACGCAGATACGGGGTGGCTTTTGACTATAAGAAAGAACAGGTTTCTAAGTGTGTATTGACTGCTTCGTTTGATGACGAATCTGTCTGGACCATACTGGAAGCTATTAATTATGCTACCGGACTAAGCTACCAACTTGGCGATGGACGAGTAGTACAGCTAATCGGAAAAGGATGCAATTGATTGAACCAAACTAACTGACAGATATGCAAAAGTGCTTTTAAAAAAGAAAGCGCCCGGATATAGGCGCTTCCAATAGGTTTTGACCAAAGACAACTGGTACTTGTCTCAGGTCATAAGTTTATGTCTCAACAATCTCGAAAAATGTTAAAACACACTTTTAAATATATGAAAAAGAATCAATACAACTCAATAATATTAAAAGCGTTGTACGGAATTATACTTCAGTTTTGCTGCATCACCATGGTGTTTGCCAGCACTACGCTAAAGAGTCAAGGACTCGAAGAAATTAAAATGGACGAAATGTCCAGCGCAGTAACAGTTAAAGAAGCATTTACGCTTATTGAATCACAAACTGAGCTTAAGTTTTTCTATGTGAAAGGCGAGGTAAACGAAAAAGCAAGAGTTAGAATCCAGAGCTCGGAAAACTTGAAAGAAGTTCTTCAGGAAATAGCTAATTCACAACGTCTCGAATTCAGAAGAATCAATGGATTGATAGTTGTGAAAAAGGCTCCAGCTCAGCCCCAGGTAATTGATGAGGTGAAAGATGAAGAGGAGCAACCAATCTCAGGTAAAGTAGTGGATGCTGAAACTGGAGAGGCTCTAATTGGAGTAACCGTAGTAGTTCCAGGAACATCTTACGGAACTATTACCGACTATGATGGAGGTTTTAAACTGGTTATGCCTGATGGAGCTAAGTCATTAGTTTTCTCATTCGTAGGCTATGAAAGACAAGAAGTATCTGTTTCTGCTGGCCAAACATCTGTTTCTGTTTCCATGAAGCCTGATACTAAATCGCTTCAAGAGGTGGTTGTAATCGGATATGGTGATCAGTCAGTAGAGGATGTGACTGGTTCCATGACTCAGGTATCTGAGGAGAATTTTCGTCAAGGGATCAATACATCTGCGGATAACTTGATTCAAGGTAAAGTAGCCGGGGTACGTGTAGTAGCTACCAGTGGAGAGCCAGGTGCTGGAATGAATGTGACTATCAGAGGTGTTGGATCTATTCGTAGTGGAAGTACTCCTCTTTTCGTAGTGGATGGTGTGCCGTTGACTAACGATGACGTCAGTCCATCTGGATCCAATGTTGGTTTTGGTTCGTCTGCTGCTAAGAATCCATTGAACTTCTTAAATACAAGTGACATTGAGTCGATCAACGTATTGAAAGATGCTTCTGCCACAGCGATTTATGGAGCAAGAGGCTCAAACGGTGTGGTAATTATCACCACTAAAAAAGGACAAAAAGGTGAAGGAACACTTTCACTGGATAGCTACATGGGTGTTTCTAACTTGTCTAAGAAACTTGATGTGTTATCTGCAAGCGAATACAGAGAAGCGATCAATAATCCTGTATACGACCATGGAGGAAACACTGATTGGCAAGATGAGATTTATCGTCAAGCGATTACTTACAACAATGCTTTGTCATTCTCTAAGAGTACCAACTCTGGAAGCTATTATGTTTCGATAGGCAGAATGGATCAGGAAGGTATTGTGAACAACAGTAGCCTGACAAGAACTACAGGTCGTATTAACGCATCTGAGTCATTCCTGGATGATGAAAGATTGAAAGTTAAGCTTCATTTAACGGCTAGTGAAATTACGGACAAAGGTGTGCCAACCAGCGATGATGGAGGTTCTAATGGTCAGTTGATCATCCATACATTGATGGCCAACCCAACGTGGCCGCTTCGAGATGCTGATGGGGAGTACACTAACTTCAACATGAATGCTCACTACAACCCAGCGTATTTGTTGAGCATTTTTGAAGATGAAACACGTACGACCAGAGTATTGAGCAACCTGGAGGCCTCTTTTAGAATCATTGAAGGATTAGAATACAAATTGAATGTGGGTATCGACAGATCTGTATCTGAGAGAAATACAACGATCTATCCGAACCTAACTGATTTGAATGCTACTGGAAGATACGTTCAGAGCAATTTGGAGTCTCAAAACTCTTTGCTAGAGCACTATTTGACTTACAATAAGTTATTCGGAAGACATGGTTTCACATTGTTGGGTGGATTCTCTTATCAGAAATTTGACCGTTCAGGTACTTCATTTGCATTAGTGGATATCGCTGATCAGGAAGATGGCGTTCCTCCAATGTACAATCCAGGTTATGCAGGTCTTCAGTCAGGTGTTTCTGGTTATGCTCAGGTCAATGAGTTGCAGTCTTATTTCGGACGTTTGAACTATGGATTTAAGGATCGTTACTTGTTCACAGCTTCTATGAGAGCTGATGGTTCTACACGATTCGGTGAAAACAATAAATACGGTTATTTCCCTTCATTCGCGGCAGGATGGACTATTTCTGATGAGGCATTTATGCAAAGTATTCCTGCTTTGGAGAACTTGAAATTGCGTGCTAGCTGGGGACAAACTGGTAACCAGGAAGTTCAGAACAAAATTACTCAGGCGAGTTATTCACTATCAGGTGGTGATGGTTATTATTTGTACGATGATTTAGCATTGGTCAATGGTTTATCGGTTACCAGAACTCCAAACCCTGATTTGAAGTGGGAAGTTTCTACTCAGTTGGACTTTGGTATTGACTTCAACTTATGGAGTGGAAAACTTTACGGTACGTTAGATTATTACAACAAAACGACTACCGATGCGATTCTGAATATTCCTTCTCAGCCATTGAGCCCTACTGCGGATGTGTGGGTGAATATTGATGGAGAAATCGTAAACCAGGGTATCGAATTTATGTTGGGTTCTGAAGTAGTGAACCAGGGCAAATTCAAGTGGAATCTGGATGTAAACGGAGCTACTCTGGACAATGAAATCAAAAACCTTCCGGTATCAGAAATCTACTCAGGTGTGATTTCAGGACCAGGCCAGTCTGGTGTAATGGCTAACGTTTACAAGAGTGGTTATGCGGCAGGTTCATTCTACTTGTTGAAGCATACGGGTTTTGATGAGAGTGGGTTTGACACATTTGAAGACACTAATGACGATGGAGTAATCTCTAATGACGACCGAGTGATTATCGAAGGTGCCTTGCCAACTTTCTCTTATGGTATCAATAGTAGCATGACTTATGGTGCTTTTGATTTGACTTTCTCTTTGATCGGTCAGAGTGGTGGTTATTTGATCAACAACACTGGTTTGAATGCACTAAACATCAACAATCTTGAGTCTGATAGAAACGTTGCTTCATCTTATTATGAGTCTGGCGCTAACGCAGCAAACTCGCCACAACTTTCTACTTATTACCTGGAGAGCTCAAACTTCTTAAGATTGAACAGTGCAAGGTTGGGTTACACCATTCCTACTGAGGGAATCTCCTGGTTAGGTAGCGCAAGTGTTTATGTGACTGGTCAAAATTTGTTTACCATCACTGATTACACAGGTTACGATCCTTTGATCAACAGTCCTAAGTCTTCTGGAGGAAACCAGTCTTTGGGTATTGATTATCCAAGATATCCTACGTCAAGAACTTTCTTGTTGGGTGTTTCTATCAAATTATAATCACAACTCTTCAAAAGATATAAAAGCATTATTCATATGAAATTCAATAGTAAAAATAGAATTGTTCTGATGCTTACGCTTGTATCGGGACTTGTTTTCACACAGTGTACTGACCTGGAAGAAGAAGTGTTGGATGAAGTACTTGGTGGAGAGTCTTTGACTCCTGCAAGTACGTTGGCTGCTGCTTATGACAGATTAGGTGATGGCACCTTTGTAGATAATGGTGGCATGCATGCGATGCAAGAATATACTACAGATGTGGCGCTTTTGCCTACAAGAGGAAGTGACTGGGGTGATGGAGGTAAATGGAGAGCTATGCATGAGTTCACCTGGACTTCCAGTACACCTGCAGTTGTGGATAACTGGAATAGATTGTCCAATGGAGTGACAAGGGCTTTAACTGCAATCAATGCAAGTTCAAATAGTGATGATTCAGAAGCTGCTTTATTTTTAGCAGAATCAAGAGGTTTATTAAATTTCTATTTGTATCAAATGCTAGATCTGTATGGTCAGGCACCTTATAGAGATCCACTCGATTTGAATGCAGAATTGGAAGTTTTACAAGCTGCTGAGGCCATTGATATTCTCATTGCAAATGTAGAGTCATTGATTCCTGATTTGGCAAGCCTAAATACACAGTCTACACATACAGGGCGGTTTACGAAAGAAGCTGCTTATGCACTCTTGTCTGAAATGTACTTGAACAGAGCAGTATATAAAGATCGCTACAATGCTTCTTCTGCATTTGATTTCAATGAAGCTTCTCTAGATGCTGGTAAATCAGATATGGATAAGGTAATTGAATACACCTCTTTGTTGATCAACTCGGGAACTTTCAGTTTGGAGAGTAACTATTTCCAAAATTTCAACATTGGCAATGCAGGTGGATCAGAGCACATTTTTGCGGTGGTTCAAATGGTAGACCAAATCAGAAATGGTGACAATGATTTAGGGTATGTATGTCAGGCTAGAAATCAAAGACCTTCACCAGGAAATAGAGGAACTAACGCAGCATGTACTACTCCAGAGTTTTTCCACTCATGGGACGGCAATCAGGATGATCCACGTTTCAGCAGAAAGTATCAATATTCTGACGGCACATGGTTCATGAATGATGGTACTACTGGAAGTGTTCCTGTAGATGAGTTCGTTCCAGGTACAGAAAACGCTTGGTTCCATTTCAATAGAGGATTCCTTCATGGACAACAGTACGGTCCAATATTGGATGGAGCTGGAGGATTTATCATGACAGCTGATGGCAGAATCGAAGTATCGCCATTGTTCATGGAAAAGAGCGCAGACACTCCGATGGATTTTACTCCGGAGTTGAATTTTGACAATCCATCAGAAGCAATCTTCAAGCAAAACCAGATCAATGAAGGTGTAAGAATTTTCAAATTCGAGTTTGATCCAGAAAGTGGAAATGGTGCTTCTAAAGTAGATATTCCGCTATACAGACTTGGCGGTATTTATACCTTGAGAGCTGAGGCTTATTTCAGAAAAGGACAAACAGCTTTGGCTTTGGCTGATATCAATACCTTAAGGACAAGCAGAACTCGTGAAGAACTTTACGGAAGTGTTCCAGGTACTGCTATTACCTCTCTTGACGAGGAGGTTCTTTTCAAAGAAATAGGTTACGAGTTGTACTGGGAAATGCACAGAAGACCTCAGATGATCCGTTTTGGAAAATTTGATCTGGCTTATACTGCTAAACCAGCATCTGAGCCATACAGAAGAGTATTCCCGATTCCACAGCAGACGTTGGATGTGAGCGATGCCTTCACTCAAAATAAAGATTACAATTGATAGTTCAACAATTAAGCCGCTCCTTCCAGGGAGCGGCTTTCTCTCTCATTAAGTAACCAATTTTATACTCACTATACTTATGAAAAATCTCAAAAAACTCTCGTTTTTGGGTAGGACGCTTATTGTCTTGACTCTATTGGCCACTTTCTCTTGTGAGGAGGCTCTATTGCTAGAGGCTAGTGAACCATCGGCGCCTATGGCTGCCAATTCCACCCAAATAAACATTGCTAAGCGATGGGCACCAATTCACTACATGGATGTAGATGCTACAGGTACCTATGCGTTAGGTGGTAAATCGGATTACATTTCAGCTATCAATTATGATGGAGACTGGAATGCAATTAATAACTGGAATAACACCAATAATTACGCTTTATCTGCGCATGTTTTCTATTCAGTTGTAGAAACCAGTACTCATTACTTCCTCATCTATGCGTTTTTCCATCCAAGAGACTGGACGGATAATCCATTCCTATATTCGTTGGATCAACACGAAAATGATTTGGAAGGTGTTTTGTTAACTGTTAAAAAAGATGGCTCGCAGTACGGTTCATTACTTGGAGCAGTTACGGTAAGTCACTCTGATTTTTATTCTTATGCAGTTTCTGGAAGTGGTTTGTCTAACGGTAGTCAAGACATTGATGGTAAACTTCAGCTTCAAAATTTCAATGGCCTAATGAGACCTGTTACAGCGCAGGAAGCAAAAGGACATGGGTTGAAGGCATGGCCACAAAACGATATCAATGGAGATGGTGTAATCTATTATCCATCGATGACCGGAAATGCTGAAGTGCCTGCAGATAATTACGACACCTATGTGGAATACAAATTGGTAGATATTTTCGAGGCTGGTGGACTTTGGGATCAGCGATTCAACACCGATTTATTTTTTGATGCGAATGGTGGATTCAAAGGAGATGATTTCAAAACCGGAGGTGCCAATGCTCCATGGGCGTGGAATGATGGAAATGATGGAATCGTTCAAGGTGGCGAAATGGCAACAGATCCAGCCAAACTTATGGATAACTACTTCGATGGATTAGGGAATTTCTCACATATCTATACAGACAATGATTATTCCGGCTCAACTGGAGGAGTGGCAACATTCTATCAGCATTGTAGCTATGGGGGCTATGCCGTAAGCTTAAAGCCGGGTAGTTATACCTTAGGCCAATTACAGTCTTATGGAATTAGCAACGATGATATTTCTTCGTTGATAATAGAAGGAAGTCATACGGTGACACTTTATCAGCACGACAATTTCGGAGGTACTTCTGTGGTGAAAACATCAAGCACAAGCTGTCTGAATGGATTCAATGATGAGGTTAGCTCAATAAAAATTCAATAATTCTCTCAATCAATTGCGTTTGGAGGTGGTGTCAGTGCCGCCTCCTTTTTTAATTTGTTCTTATGAAAAATCATCTTTTTGCGATCGTACTCATTGGTTTGACTTTAGCCTGTAGCAAGCCTGAAACGACAGAATTAACATTAATTCGCAAACCTTATCAGCAAAGTGCTTTCGGAGACAGTTTGACCATCCTTTGGAGAACGGATCAAGGGGAAGATGCTTATGTGAAATACAAGAGCAACGAACATGATTGGAAAACAGTAAAAGGAATCTCACGATCTACAAATGTTGGAAATATGGAGCATGAAGTAGTTCTCAAAGATTTGCCTCATAACTCATTATTTACCTACCAGATATTCAATGGAGACCATGAATGGAAGTTCAAAGATGAATACACTTTTCAATCTCAGAAAACTTCATCTGATTCTGTATTTACCTTTTTTGCCGTTGGCGATATCGGGGAGCCCATCGAAACTGGAGGAACTCCAGATTTATTAGCGCATGCCTTGAAGCCCGCGTTGGATCAAATGGATTTTGGTTTACTACTCGGAGATATCATTTATCCGGATGGTAAGAGTGAAGATTACGACAAGAATTTGTTTACGCACTTTGATAAAGTATTTCCTTTCATTCCCGTTTACCCGGTTTTAGGAAATCACGATTGGCATGAGCCAGATAGTAATTATACACAAGAATGGAAATTGCCAGGCAACGAGCATTGGTATAGTTTCGATTATGCCAATGTGCATTTCACAGCGCTCGATACTAAAAATGGAGAAATGCATCTCTATGACGAGCAGTTGGCCTGGTTGGAGAATGATCTTAAATCGGTGTCTGACAAAGATTGGAAGATTGTTTATCTGCATCACAATGGCAATTCGTGTACTTACAAAGAGGATTATGAAGCAGTTGTTTCCTTGTATCCAATATTTGAAACGTATGATGTGGATTTGGTGCTGAACGGACACGCTCATACTTACGAGAGACTAAACCCAATGGGTGCGGAAGGTGTTGTTTTGGAATCTGAAATCGGTGACAAAGTGCATTATAACGCGCCAGAAGGATTCATTAGCATCACTGTTGGTAGTGGAGGAAAACTGAGAGGAGTAGGAAGTGATCCAAAAGTGTATACTCCAGATCCTGAGAATTGTCGCCATGAGAATCTCGTTGCTAATGCTGTGCATGATTGGGCCTATCTTCAAGTGGCAATAGAAGGCAAAACTTTGAAAGGGAAAGCCATTGCCACCGAAGATCAATCTGTATTAGATGAGTTTGAGGTGGTTAAGTAACCCCATTTTTTAGATTACAAAAGACCATCAATTTGGTTAACCCCATCCCTAAAGGGTGCCAAATTGATGTTTATAACAGGTTATTGAGCATTTAAGAACTCACTTAGCCCTTTCAAGTCATCTGTATTAATCAAGTCTACACCAAGTGCTTGCAATTGTTTCCAGGCATTTGGATTGTCGGGAGTAGCCCAAAATCTTACCAATTTTCCTTCAGCATGAGTTTGTTCTACCAGAGCCAGAATTGCCTGTTGATCGGACTCAGAAATTTCCTCTTTTCCATTCCATTTAGATACTTTTCTGAAACTGGTACTAACTACAGGCATCAATTTCGGAGAAATCCCTTTACCCAAATCATCTGGTCGTCCATCTAATGCTGCCCATTTGGCTTCATCTCTAGTAATCAATCCTATTGGTCGATTTCCAGAAACGAAAATCACCACTCCACCATTCAACAGGTTCTCATAGCTCATTAATACTGACCGGAGTTTCTGGTAGGTAGGGTCAGCATCACTTTTGAAATCGATCATTAAGTAGACTGGACGATCATACTCGGGGTACACCTTGCCTTTCTCTTCAATGATTTTAGTTAGCGGCTCTAGATATAGCTTTTGAAGTGTTCTGTCGGATTGTGGGTTTATTGGTTTGTCATGATAGACATAGAGTTCTGCACCAATCAGCCAAACATCCGCTTCTACGGAAGTAAACCCATTGTCCAAAGCATCTTGCAGTGGTCTTTCATGCTCATAGTCATTGTGGGCATGCGCATTGGGTAATGGTTTTTGACCAAACGCTGCAATTTGAAACAGTATTGCCACCTGAAATAGGATCAATTTTTTCATAGTGTAAAAATCGTTCTGAAATTGATCATCACTCTGTTTTCGCTGTTAACGAATAATTAAATTCAATACTACATATAGGAGATTGTAACTTTTTTTGGCTTACCTTCGTCAATACTACAAATAGGATATTGAGAAAATGAAGAAGTTCCAACTCGGAGAATTTGAAGAAATAGTCTTGCTGACGGTGGGAGTGCTCTATGATGAGGCTTACGGAGTTGCTATTAAGGACGAAATAGAAAAGCGACTCGAGCGTAAGGTGAGTGTAGGTGCATTGCAGTCAGCTCTCCGAAGAATGGAAAAGAAAGGTTTTCTGGATAGTCGAGAAGGTGACCCTACCGAGCAACGAGGAGGGAAGCCTAAGCGATTTTTTAGAATCACCGCATTTGGAAAGAAAGCATTGGAATACTCCAAAGATGTACGTACGGATCTTTGGAATGCTATTCCTGATGTGGCTTTAGATATGAAAATCGTATGATCAAGCGATTTGCAGATCGGCTGCTCAAGTGGTATTGTCACCCGGATTATTACTCAGACATCTCGGGTGATCTGGAAGAAATTTATCTCAGGAATTTGGATGATGAAATCAGTTATGCTGGTTGGAGGCATTTTATTCAGGTGATACTTCTCTTCAGGCCTTCATTACTCAAAGATTTTGGACAAGACTCAATTTTAAAGGACACTGGAATGTTAAAAAACTATTTTAAAATAAGTGTGCGCAATCTCATGCGCCACAAAACATACACGGCGATCAACGTGATCGGATTGGCTGTAGGTTTAGCGGCTTTTTTGCTAATCAATCAATACGTTACTTATGAGCGGAGTTATGATAGCCATCATAGAGATGCTGATCAGATCTATCGATTAACAACTGATATGATAGTTGATGGAGTGTTAGGAACAAGAGATGCTATGTCATACAATCCGTCTGGAAAAGTATTGACAGAGGGTTTTGAGGAGATACAAGAATATACGCTTACCTACAACAATGGGGGACTAAATACCCGAAAAGACGAAGAGCTAGTTCGTGAGACTGAGGTCAAAATGGTGGATGAGCATTTCGTTGACTTCTTTGGTTTTGATGTGTTGGCAGGTCATTCTGAAACCATGCTGAAAGACCCATTTTCATTGGTGCTGACAAAGGAAAAGGCTAAGTTCTATTTTGGAGACGAAGATCCCATTGGTAAAACCATTCATGTTTTTTCTGGCTTTGATAGACCGTTCAAAGTGACAGGAATCATCGATGAAATTCCTCGAAATACGCATTACAAGTTTACTGTGTTGATGTCCATTTCATCTATTCAGGATCGGTTGGATGCTGAAGGTTGGAGAGCATTCAATTACTATACGTATCTGCGTTTGAAGCCAGGAACGAATGTTGCCGATTTGCAGGAACGAATGATTCCAGTCAAGGAAACACATTTGGGTAAGAACCCACTTTTTTTTAATCTACAACCAATTCAGGAGATCCATCTAAAGTCAGAAATGACCTATGAACCGGAGACTCCTGGAAGTGCCAAATCAGTGAACTTTCTTGAGATCATATCTATATTCATTTTGGCCATAGCCTGGGTAAACTATGTGAACTTATCTACAGCGAAAGCGGTAGATCGGGCCAAGGAAGTTGGTCTGAGAAAAGTGATTGGTGCCAGAAAAGTACAGATCAGAGGTCAATTCTTATTAGAGTCCTTCCTGATCAATTTTATGGGAGCGTTGCTAGCTTTGATTGCTGCAGAATTGGCTGTTCCGTTTTTCAATCAGCTAATTGGCGAAGAAATATTAGGGAATCTAATATTGAATCATTCGTTTCTGATCAAGCTTGGGATTTTCGCTCTGATTGGTACTTTGGTTTCAGGATTTTATCCAGCCTTATTCCTATCAAACTTCGGTATCGTTACGGTACTGAAAGGCAAATTCAGAACTTCAAAAAATGGCATCTTCTTACGGAAGGCTTTGGTTGTCGGTCAGTTTGCAGCATCACTAATACTAATTGCAGGGACCTTTATCGTCATTCAGCAGGTAGATTACATGAGAACTGCCGATATCGGAATGAATACTGAACAGGTTGTAGGCTTTAGAAATCCGCGTTTCGGAAATGTGAGTTTTGAAGTGGTGCAAGATCGATTGAAATCTTTTCATAATCAGTTAAGATCCAACCCAAACATCCTGGGAATTGCCACAACGAATAGTTTACCCGGAGGCAAAAGCAATGAAATTGGATCCACTAGTGGCGATTCGAGAATTGTTGGATTGACAGAGCCTGTTCAATCAACAACCTATATTCATAATGTAGATGATGCATATTTCAGCTTGCTAGATATTGAAATATTGGAAGGTAGAAATTTCAACGCCAAAATGGCTTCTGACTCTAGTGCTGTCATATTGAACGAGACTTTTGTGAAACGTGCAGGGTTGAAGTTAGGAGACGAAATTATTAATCAGAAGCTCATGTTTGGTGATGATCCAGAGAATGAAAAATATACCATTATAGGTGTCATAAAAGATGCGAATAGAAGCAGTCTCCAAATGGGTGTAGAGCCTACAGCGTATTTCTTTCAACCTTTTCTTAGTAGGTCAATGGTCAAACTTTCCGGGAATAACGTTAGGGAAACGGTAGCATTTGTAGAGAACACATGGAAAGAATTCTTTCCAAATTCGGCTTTGGATTATGCTTTCCTGGATGATCGATTTGATCAATTGTATGCCAATGATAAGCGATTTGGAGCCGTGTTCGGCGCTTTTTCAGGATTTGCGCTGTTGGTGGCTATCTTAGGTTTGTTTGGGTTAAGTTCTTTTATGGCATCACAGCGAACCAAGGAAGTAGGAGTCAGAAAAGTACTGGGAGCTTCTATTCCCCACATTGTTTCTATCTTCTACAAAGAGTTTTTGATTCTAATTGGAGTAGCTGCCTTGATAGGTTTGCCAACAGTCTTCTTCACCATGAGCGGATGGTTATCCAACTATGCCTATCGCATAGATTTCCCATGGATCGTTCTTGTGCTGGCTATAGTAGTGTTACTTGTCTCTGCCTTTTTAACAGTCGGATATCAAGTATGGCGAGTGGCTGTACTGAACCCAGCAAAGACTCTGAAATACGAATAAATTTTATGCTTGCTGCAATTCTGGGTTTGCTTCTGCAATGTTCCCGAATCTGCTAATAAGTAAAAGGACTAATGAAATTGATGTACATACCAGCATGGCAATAGCCATGGTTGGTGTGTCATCACCATGAAGAAAACTCACAAGTCCTGAAGTCAAAACTCCAGCTATCATCTGAATACTGCCCATCAAAGCTGCACTTCGTCCAGCTTCTTTAATGAATGGACGTAATGCCAATGCTTGTGTGTTTGGGTTCAGAATACCCAGCATAAACAAGTAAAGGAATGTGCTGATGAGCGTAAGAGTAATTCCTGCCATGTGGAAATAACTGAATGCCATCAACGCAATAGCAACGCCAAGTTGTGTCCATAGAGATCGGAGTGAGGCAGATAATTCACTATGTCTCATTAGGATCAAGCGATTCACCTGACTGCCAAGTATAAATCCGGATGCGTTGAATGCGAAAGCCCACCCATATTGTGTGTCTGTGAGGCCAAGGCGCTCCATAAATTCAGATGGTGATGCTGTGAGGTATGCGAAAAGTCCAGCATAAGCAAAACTCCCTGCTACTGCATACAAAATGAAGCTTTTGTGACGAAGTACCTTGTGGTATTCAGACCAGATACTTTTTGGTTTGAGAGAAATGCTGTTGTCTGGACCTTTGGTTTCTGGCAACACGAATATGATTAATAGAAGATTGGCTATCGCAATCAGTACCATGGTTCCAAATAACCATCTCCAACCTAGCCAGCTATTGACAAATCCACCAATAGTAGGAGCGATGATTGGCGCAACGCCCATTACCAACACTAATTGTGAAAAGGTTTTAGCAATTTCATTTCCAGAAAAGACGTCTCGAACTACTGCCCGGCTGATGACCATTCCTGAACATCCACCTAAGGCCATTAAAAACCTCATGGTGACAAGAGAATCAAGAGATGGTGCAAATGCACACCCGAGGCTGGCTAATATGTAGATGATGTATCCAGCGATAAGCGGTTTTTTTCGCCCAAATCGATCGATCAGAATGCCGTAGAACATTTGACCAATGAAAAGTCCAGCAAAGAAACTGGTTAATGAATATCCCACTTTTGCTGTGTCAGTTCCTAGATCTGTCGCCATGCTTTGAAATGCTGGTAAGTACATATCTATGGAGAATGGGCCCAGAGCCATAATCGAACCTAAAACAAAAAGAAGTGGTGTTTTTTTAATTTGCATAAATGCTATTGATCTCTCAACTAATTAAAGATCATCTGTGGGAAAGTTGTATTGGGTAAGGCAAAGGTACAAATTGGGGAATCCTTACCGTGTTAAGTATCAGTAAACAAGAATAATGAAGGTGTGGTTCGAGAATATTCAGCTTTTTATCATTTATCTTTAATTGCACTCAAACCTTATATTCATTATGAAAAATCCTACTAAAGACTCTGTAAATCCTGAAGTATTCAAATTATATGATGATTATGCGCACAATCGGATGGAGCGCAGAGAGTTTTTGGAAAAGCTGAGTGTATATGCTGTCGGGGGCTTGACATTGAGTTCTTTGATGAGTTTCATTATGCCTAATTATCAGGATACCATCAAAGTTGCTCAGAATGATAAGGAGTTAATTACTGAAATGATCGAATACAATTCCCCAGATGGAGGTGGGATCATTAAAGCTCAACTTTCTCGGCCAAAAGATGCAAAAGGCAAGTTGCCTGGAATTGTAGTAGTGCATGAAAATAGAGGATTGAACCCCCACATTGCAGATGTAGGAAGAAGGGCGGCTAAAGAAGGCTTCATTAGCATTTCTCCAGACGCATTAACTCCATTGGGTGGATATCCAGGTAATGATGATGATGGGAGAGTATTGCAGCGTCAGCGTGATCGAGGTGAAATGCTCAACGATTTTATTGCGGCATTTGATTACCTCCAATCACATCCAGAATGTACCGGAAATGTAGGTGTTGTCGGGTTCTGTTTTGGAGGCTGGGTATCTAACATGATGGCTGTACAGGTTCCAGAGTTGAAAGCAGCTGTGCCGTTTTATGGAGGGCAGCCATCTGCTGAAGATGTGCCCCAGATCAGTGCACCATTGTTATTACACTTTGGAGAGCTGGATGAGCGAGTAAATGCAGGATGGCCAGCGTATGAAGAAGCACTGAAAGCTAATGATAAAAGCTATGAAGCTTATATCTATTCCAACGCTAATCATGGTTTTCATAACGATTCCACTTCGCGCTATGACGAAACGAATGCTAAGTTAGCTTGGAGCAGAACCATTGAGTTCTTTAAGCAAAATTTAGGTTAATCGAGCGTTACAGTTATTGTTTCTGGACCTTCAACCTTCAAGATGTGACAACAGTCGTGTCCTATGATGTAAGATTCCTCGACATATGTCTCTCCACCTTTCCATCCTTTGAAAGTCAGTTCGGTACCAGAACGGTCTACTTCTGATTTATCTAGATCTGTGAGTACAGTATACAAAGGAGAATTAGGCTCCGTTTCAGAACTTATGAAGATTAATTGCTCATTTTTGAAGGTGCCTGTACTATCCAGGGCAATTACGGTTCCGTTCTCATCCTGCACATTGACAAAAATTGTTTCCAGCTGTTCTGTGCAGAACTCCACATCGTTGCAGCTATTTTCATCACAAGATGCCAATAGTGCGAATAAAAATAAGGTATAAGTGATTCGTTGCATATACCTATGACACACCAGGAAAAGAATAGGTTGGTTTATATTTCTAATTCAGCGGCTCTGAGCAGATCTTTATAAGAAATCAGTTCTTCTACAAGTTCAAGCTGACCTGCAGTGGTGTCTTTAAACACAAGATATTTGATAGCTACTCCTTCATCTTCCCACTTCATTTGATACCGGTTAAAGGAATCATTGATGAAGTTTCCCGTATCGCTTTTTACAACAATGTTTTCTTCTCGGGAGAGTTTGTAGGTGGTGTCATTGAGTGCTTTGAAGCGGAAGCCTCCATAGGCTTTCATTAGCTCCTGACTGATATCAGTGTCCAATTCGTATTTCTTTTTACAAAGAGTACCGTCGATAAAGTATAGCGTGAGACGATTGACCAGTGCTTCAGAAACATACAGATCAGGGTTCTCAACTATGTAAAACTCTGCTCGATCATCAAAGAATTTGCCATACAGATGCTGTTGGCTCACATTTAATTGTTCTTGTGTTGCCCCAATTTCAACACTTATTAAGTCATAGGTAACCGCCTCGTCTATATTAGCTTTTTTTTCAGATTCTGTTAAACCTTTGATTTTGGCTTCAGTTTCAATTGGCTTTTTGGGAGTGCATTTAGTTATAAGAAAGACTATCAGTACAGAATATATTAGTTGTTTCATTAGTTGGGAATTTGGAGTGTTGAGTTTCACATCAATAACTAATATAAACCATATGAAATTCTTTTAGTAATCAGTTGTATTAGATATTCATACTTATTCATCGAAAAGTCTAATTTTTGAATAATATAGGCTTATTTTGTAGTAGCTTTAGATCAGTCAGCTATAGAATGAAGTTATCCATAAGGTATTTAGTATACGGGGCAGTCTTTGGATTGATCTTTCCATTTTTCTCTTCAATTCTGCTATGTATACAGGATTTTGGTGAGTTGTCCATTTCTTGTTTCATTTCAGTACAATCCGCAAACTCACTTCTTTGGGTAATTGATACGGCACCATTCTTTTTGGGAGTTTTCGCTTTTTTCGTTGGTAAGAAGCAAGAAAGTATCAATGAAATCAATGAGGGACTTCATGAACTGGTAGCGGAGCAAACCAAAGACCTTACAGAAACGAACCTGATTTTGAAGGAAGAAATCGCTGAAAGAATCAGGCGAGAGCAAGAACTCATTGACGCTCGAGAGGCAGCTGAAGAAGGTGTTCGCATCAAAGATCAATTTCTGAGTAACATGAGTCATGAAATCAGGACGCCTATGAATGGTATTCTGGGAATGACCAATATTCTGCTTAATACTGAACTCTCAGAAAATCAGTCTAAATATCTGGCAGCTATCGATTATTCAGCCAAGAACCTTTTGGTGATTATCAATGATATATTGGATCTCTCTAAAATTAATGCCGAAAAGCTTCAACTAGATCTTACCAATTTTAAGATTCATGATGTATTTAAATCTGTTGAGCACACGCTTCGTTTTAAGGCACAGGAAAAAGGAATTGGATTTGATATATACATGGATCAAAATTTACCAATTACGGTAGCTGGTGATCCTGTTCGATTTGGTCAAATTCTTTTGAACATCATTGGCAATGCCGTAAAGTTTACAGAGAAAGGGAAGGTGGTTACCAATTGTTTATTGAAAAAAGAAGAGCCATCCTCATATCAGATAGAAGTAACGGTAGAAGACACTGGGGTAGGTATCTCTCAGGTAGATATTGACAAAATATTCGAAAGTTTCACTCAGGCTGGAAATAACTCAGCAGCCAAGTTTGGTGGTACAGGACTCGGATTGCCAATTTCAAAAAAACTGATAGAGTTGCATCACGGCGATATCAAGGTGGAGAGCAAAATTGGCCAGGGAAGTACCTTTAGTTTTACGTTAAAGCTGAATAGCCCAATTGTTGAGGAGCCAAAACGAAGTGAAGGAGATTTGGTGTTTATGACTCCTGAGAATCGATCCAAAGTAAAGATTCTGTTGGTAGAGGATAACCAAATCAATCAGATGGTAGCTCAAAATTTATTAGTCAAATATGGCTTCCAATTAGATATTGCCAATCATGGAAGAGAAGCGATTGAAAAAGTAAAAGACAAAGATTACGACATTATATTAATGGATGTACAGATGCCTGAAATGAACGGTTTGGAGGCTACTCGTTATATCCGTTCTAATTTTGAGGAGCCAAAATGCAATGTGAAAATCATGGCCATGACGGCATCAGTTCTCAAACGAGAAATTGACATTTGCATGGAAGCCGGCATGGATGATTACATTCCAAAGCCCTACCAACCGGAAGAGCTCTTTCAGAAAATTATGCGACTTGTTAGTTAGTTAAGAGACTTCTCAAGGTCACTTGCAGGGATCTTCGAAAAGAATACGCGCTTAAATCTTCCTGACAAGTAAGTAGTTCCCAAAATCAATACATCTCCATTTTCATCCACTTTTATTGATCCAAGTGTATAAGGATTGATGTAACCAATTTTGTGAATTCCTGCCAATTCACCAGTTGCGGATTGATAAATGTACAGTGCAATCTGTCTGCTTTCGGTCTCAGCCGCGATGATGGTGTATGATTGCTCAGCGTTTTCCCACTTCACAATATCAGCATTGGATCTTGATTTGAATTCGGAGATTGGAGTCTCGATATAGTTTGAAATAGAAATATGGTTATTCGTATTTACCGTGGCGTTTGGTAAAATAAAATTGTCATTGAACTGAAATCCAAACAAAGCGAATTCACTACCTTGATTGACCAGAGCAGACGTAATACCCCCGTTCAAGTTTTGTCCCATAATTCTTCCAGTTACCTCACCAATTCCTTGGGTAAACACTAAAGACATAGTGTAATCGTAAATACCATTGAAATAATAAGAGCCATTAGTCCATTCACCACAAAAGAATGGCAATGAGCCTTTTTCTGGATCTACTAAGTGGTTTATTATTTGACTCTCCATGTCACTTCCAGCACCAAATTCATATCTAGAAATGTTAGCACTGCCATCTGTTCCTACTGTAGCTAATGTCATTTGAGAGCTAGATAAATCACATCCTAACAATAAGAGTTCGTTGGCTGAAGTAACATTGGCAGCCAAAGGGTAATCCAGGCCAGCGATATCTGTTGCTTCATAACCCTCATCTGTAACGCTAAAAAGTACCGGATTCAGAGTTGTCGGGTTCATAGCAAAGAAATAGCCTACTGAATCAATCGTGACCATGTCTCCAACAGGAGCTACATAATCAGCGGATAAATCATCTTCTGATAAAAAATTACCTTCTTCATCTACTCTAATCAACTTCACCCCTAAATAATCTGATTCATCTAGCGTTTGGCCAGTCAGGATAATGTATCCAGTACTTGTTTGCATAAAGTCAATCGGGTAGTATCCTTCACTACCTCGATAAGAGTCGTAGATTTTAGTGAAAGCGGTGGTTGGGTCAAACTCTTCCTGCTGACAAGCAGTGGTCAATATGAAGAGTATGAATATATAAGCGAGTTTTTTCATGATTTAGTAAGGCTGGAAAGTTTTGTCGATGTAGCGTAGTGGAAAAATAAAACTTACAGCTGCGTTGATATTATTGATTTTGAGCTTGTCGTTGACATCTCCTATACTGACCAATTCATTTTCTGAATAAGGACTTTCATTAGATGAGAAAGAAGTTAGACCATAGAGATAGGTGATTTCAACTACTGTTCTGATGTTGGCATAGTCCAGACTTGTGCCAATACCTCCAAGTACTCCGGCAAAGTTTCTCATTCTGTCGGTGTTACCAATATTGAAGCTCCCTCCAGAATAGGTTTGAGGTACAGATCCAAGGTAATCCGTGTACTCTATTTCTACCTTTTTCTGAGTGTTGACAATCATCGAATATTGCCCACCGATTAATGCAAATGGACGGATTTTTCCGCGCTGAATTAGGTCGTACTTGAAAATAAGAGGTACTTCTACTACTTGTAAAACCTGCTCTACATCAATCTGAGATTCCAGCTGATCAGCTTCACCAGACCCTACCCATTCCATGTAGTTGGTGTAGTTATATCGCATGATCTTGAAGGTTGGCTGTAGCCCGACAGTGAAACCTTTGTGGTAAAAGGAAATGTCTAATCCAGCTTGCCCTCCAGGGAGGTTGAAAATTCCATATTCCTTTTCCAGGTTGTCAGGACTGTAGTTAATCGGACTAAAAGCATAGTAATCTTCTAGTACGTCTGGTTGAGTGAAGTTTACTCCAAAACGTAAACCAAGCCACCATTGTGTACTTAAAAAGTTCTTGACAGGTGATGGCGGTGGTTGACGCCTTTGAGCTACTGATAAATGAGTTAGAAGAAGTAAAGCGGCCATTGCCAGTACTCTACTTCCTAATGATAAGGCGTTTGGTATCATCCAGTTTTTCTGATTTCGCTTTAACAAAATAAATTCCAGGAGGTGTTTGGTCTAGTTGGAAGGTGAATAAATGTTTGCCAGGTTTCACTGAGCGAGTGATTTGTTGAACCACTCGACCATTCAGGTCAATCAACTCTACTCGCACGTTTTGATAGTCGTTTACCAGTATCTGAGCTTGAGCATATTTGCTTGCCGGATTCGGGTAAACGGATTGTATGTTGAACTTAGACTTTAAAAATTCATCGGTTCCGGTGATGGTTGACTTAATCAGATCCAAAGGCTCATAATTGCCTCCGTTTGGATTAGGTCCACTGATAAAATCTCTGAAAAAAATGTCATTGGTGATGACTGATTGATCTACTCCCAACCAGTCCTTAAGAATTCCTGCGTAGAGCTGTCGATAGTCAAATTGCATTTGCACATTTCCCTGACTCATATCAGGGTTCGTACCATAGATTCCAGGATTTACTCCCGCTCCAAACATCATCACAGGGCCACCGGTGCCATGGTCTGTACCATAACTGCCATTGGATGCTATTCGTCTTCCAAATTCAGACATAGACACCGTCAACACACGAGTATGTAAACCACGATTAATCAAGTCAGTATTGAAAGCTTTCATAGCCTCACTGATATAATAAAGAAGTTTTGCATGACTTCCATAAGTTGGATCGTAGGACTCTGTTTGTTCAGCATGTGTATCAAACCCTCCAATCTTCACTAAAAATACCTTGGTTTTGAGACCACCGTCTAGTAGTCTGGCTATTAGTCTTAACTGGTTACTAAGTGGATTTGATGAGGCACGGTTTTGAAATGGATACTTTTCAGGGTAATCTACCTGTGTTTCATTTCCTTTATTGTAAACTTTTACCAACTGTGCAATGTAGTCTTCTGATTTGTCTTCTAGGCCTAATATCCAGTCCATCTCTTTTCCATATGGACTGTTGTTTAAAAACTCAGGAGGGAACCCTCTAGGGTCTATACCTTCATCGGAAAACCCCGAAAGTCCATTGATTAGATTTTGAATTGATTGAGGATCGCTCGGTAAAGAAATAGAAGTAGGTATATTGCCCGTTTGATGAAACAGTAATGAAACATCTTGTCCCATTTCCAAGGCCAATGGGTCAGGCATATTTTCAGTTGGAAATTCCTCAGGGTATTGAAGAGGTGCATATTCCTGATTCAGGTATCTACCAATCCATCCTGAAGAATAATAATCGTCATAGTCTCCTCCCATGAACCAGATATCACGTCCACGGAAATGCGATCCATTGTTTCGTTCATAAGAAACTCCCTGGAAAACGGCAGCTTTCCCACCATCATATAAATCTTTAAAAGCTTGCATGTCAGGGTGAAGTCCTACCTGATCGGCATCAGCCACTGTGCTATCCAATGGGATCAGAGTCCTGTTACCAGATTTATATGGAATGGCAATATTGGCACGACGACTGTAGTATTCGTCGTAATTTCCTAGTGGAATGAAAGTGTTCAAACCATCATTGCCACCATGCATTTGCAAGATGATGAGTACATTGTCATTGGTACTCTGTGCCGCCAAACGCTGCAATGGTTTATTATTAGCAAGTACCTGAATCGGTACACCTTGAAACGCAATCGGTACACCCGCTGCAAATCCTAGTTTATGGATGAATTTTCTTCGCTTCATATCACATCAATTGATATTCGGGTGATTGCAACATTGCATTGTAAAGGCTCATCAGCGAGTTGGCGAGTTTTTCAGTGTCTGGTTCATTGTCCCACTCTGTAGTCCAGGTGATTTCTGGCTCAGTATTCAGTTGATACTCAAATAGAAAAGCATTCAAAAAATAATTTAATCTTGCAGCTGTGAGTTCGGAAGTGTCGGTGCTTTCAAAAGAGAGTTCTTCATGCATCGGCAGGAAATATTCAGCCAGGTACTTTATCAGAGCCTTCGCATCTCGAGCTACTGAATTAGGAATATTACTCCTAGTGAAGTTTAAGATGTCAATTTCTCCTCCATTTGGATTGTCATTTGTTGCGATTCTATCTGAAATAAAGCTATATCGATTTGTTAAGTAGTTTGTAGTAATCCAGCTTCTATTATAAATGGGAAATTGGTGATATGCTGAATAACCAGCCACTTCATACGGTTCATAGAAATCCATTCCCTGTTTGCCAAGTTCAGGGATCATTACTTCACCATAATATTTAAAATAGTCTTCAGCAGCATCAGAATAGATAGGAGGGGCAAGGTTGAAGTTCTTATGAAAACCCACTACTAAATCAAACGGAGACTTGATAATTCCACCAAAATTGTCATTATCATAACCGGGTTCTCCATCGTAGAAATGTGAACTTGTAAATAGTGCCTCAAGGACATAATATATCTTATAGTTATTAGCTACAAGTATATCAGCCATTTCTTTAATGACATCATTCTCTAATTCCTCTGAAATAGTATGATAAACGAAATATCGGTACAATCTTCTACATATATGGATTGGAGTTTGATCTTGAGCATAAATCAGATCAACTAATTGACTGATTTCATCTAATAAGCTTTTTTCAGAAGGGTAACCATTCAAATATAATTCAGGGTTTGGAGTAATCGTGGAATTTCCAAATCGCGAGCTAAACTGTTTGGTGCTATTATCATGTTGTGTAGCTTGTGTGGAATTACCTTTTAAGATTCCACGAGGTAAACCCGTATCAGGGTCTCCATATTTGACTAGATCACTAGCTTCTTGTCTGTACAGAAAATAAGGATCATTGGTAAATCCAGATAATACTTTAGCACCAGCTTGTACATCTTGTTCCGTGAAATAAACATAATCTCCGTCAAACTCTGGTTCAGGAACATGGCCCTCCAATCCTCTTCCAATAGAGTATAATTCTAGGAGCTCACGGGCATAATTCTCATTAGGACTTCCCTTTACATTTTGTCGGCCATCAAGAAATATTAACATCGCATTGTCTACACTGACTTTTTTGGTCAATTCCTTGATGTTGACCTCTATTTCTACATCGGGTAGTGGATTATCAGAAGTACTTTCTATGTCAGGCCTGCTTCTGTTGTCTCTGTCAAAAGCATATTTCCTAAATAATTCCCTTTGAAAATAGATTGCTCTTGAACTATTAACTTCAGATATTTTAGTAGTGAAAAGAGTATGAAAGAAGAAAATTAGTCTTTCTCTGAAAGCATAAGAGGGCTTAATTGCAGGATCGGTGAGTGTACTTCCGACTGCTTGATCTACCATCCATGCACGGAGATAACTCATTAATTCATTTTCATCCTCATCCTCATTAGGAACGCTTGATATCCATTCCTGACCAGAAAGATCGACAGGAGGTGCTGGATCTGGTAGTTCTATATACAATCTTTCAAAAGCCTCCTGCGGAGTGAGGTTTGAAAATTGATCTATTTCAGCAATGGAAGCTCCAAAGCAGGCTCGTCTGAGTAAATGAGCAGCACGTTTCTTACCGAGTGATTCGGTGAGTTTTCCTAGTGGCATTCCCTTATGTATTTTAAAGCTGGTCTAGCTAATTTAATCAGTTACTGATAAATAGTGATACATATTCTTTGAATAATTAAATGTAGGTACTTGTACTTGGGTTTGTTTAAAACAAAAGAGCCCGACTTTATGGGAAAGTCGGGCTCAAAAAACAAACCGAAAGACTGTTACAAAAATTATGGTGGTTTGTTTAATCTCTAGAGACTGATGTCACTCCAGCTTTGCTTACTCTTACATTATTCGTTCCTCTATAACGTACTTTACTTACTCCGGCAGCATCAATATCAATTTCCTCTTTGCCATACACTTCTGCTTTAGAAGCTCCAACGGCATCCAGGCTGATACGCTTAGAAAAAAATGCGAATCCTTTAAAATTAGATGCACCTAGCAGTTCGATGGTTGCTTCATCTGCAGACCCTCTCACTTCTACTTCCGCAGCTCCGGTAAGTTCCATTTCTAATTCTCTTGGATAAACATCTACAAACAGCTCTGATTCTCCCGTTACTTTTATCGTGATTTCGTCATTGTCAAATCCAACTATTTCTCCGTCACAGTCTCCTGCCATTTCCAGGTATTCAAGTTCTGGCATGGTGATGATCAAAGCCACTTTCTCTTCTTCTCTGTCTTTCCACCATCTCCAGTTGTCCTCACGATATTTCACTTCCAGTTTATCACCTACCTGGTTCACGTATACTTCATCCAGGAAGCGATCTTTTCCTCTTACTGAGATGCTGTATTCGTTTCCTTTTCTGATATCCACATCGAAGTATGACGCAATAACCACTTCATCAAAGTCCTCCATTGGGAAGGTCATGCTTTCAGAGTCTTCGTATTTTCTTCGTGTTTTAGAATCTCTGTCTAGAGCATCGCGATCATCTTCTCTTGATGGATAGCTTCGTCCATAAGACTTACTTGATCTTGGCGCGCAGGTTACACATTGGATTCCATCCTGATCAAAAACCCAGTCGTTTCCACCCATTTGGTATCCACGATATCCATTTATATGCAGGGTGTTCACAAGGATTTCATCCAAATCCTGATCCATTCGGAACGTTTTGCCATATGGAACATAGAACGTGACGCTCACATTTTGGAATCGGTACTCAGCATCATCTTCAAATCTCAGCTTCGAATCGAAATAGAAGTCTCCACTTCGCTCAGTCACTTCGTAGATCACTTTGCGGGCATTGTCTTTTGCCTGATCTCTGGTTGCTCCACGGCTCTCTACATTGATGATCACCTGATAGGTACTATCCTCATGACCTCTGATTCTTAAGTCAACTGCATCAAACGTGTCGAATCCTTCATCATTCAACCTGAGCGTTGGAGTCACCTGAGTCATCTCAAATTGCTTGTCAATACGGATATCGTCTTCAGTTGCAAATTCTCTTGCAAATCTTGGAATGGAGAACATTGATATAAACAATGCAATGATCCAAACTCCAAACAAAGACCAGCCGATGTAGGCATTTCCAACTCTTCTTTTAAGTATGACCACTAATCCAACTAACGCGATAGATAGAGCTGGGATAAATGCTACAAGGAATGTAGAGAACAGTGCCCAACTGCTGATGGATCTTCTGATCATGTCTATTGGGAAATCACCAAAGTGTACATATCCTTCCCAGGCACCTACACCCAGTGTTGCAAAAGTGGCGATGATCAAACTCACCATGATCCCGAATCCGATGGCTACCAATACTAGTCCGAATAGAATTCTAATTGCCTGAACTAAGAACTTCAAGATTGGTCCCAAAGCTTTGCCAAGCCCAGTAATGATCAGTGCTATCAGTCTGAATGGGAATAGCAATATTTTGACCAAAGCATTCTCTTCACCCTCTCTAACGTTTAGGCCTTTCTTAACATTTGTTTCAATATTGGAGAGGGTAACTGGCTCCCCCTGCATCTGCATTTTTTCAGTGATGGTGCGAGCTTCAGGGGTAATGATCCAAAGGATGATGTACAATACTATGCCTGCACCTCCAAGGAATATTGATAGTACAAATAGTAAACGGATGACTGAAATGTCCGTACCGAAATACGCAGCAATACCACTGGCAACGCCTCCTAAAACACGTTCGTCGCTATTTCTAAATAGTTTTTTGACTTTTTTGTCTTCCTCTAGTGTTTCACTTTGTGGTAATACAATCCACATAATGATATATGCTAAGAATACTGCAGCACTTAGGCCTCCAAAGAATACGTTGATGAACATCAATAATAGCAATAACCGAACCCAAAGCGGATCAATGCTAAAGTAATGTGCAACACCGGCCGCAACTCCACCGAGGATTCTGCGCTTCATGTCACGAACCAGTTTCTTCGGTTGCTCGGTACTTGGTTCGGCCTCAGCCTCAGGTCTTGGCTCTTCTTTTTCTTCTTTAGGTTCAGATTTCTTTTCTTCAGTTACAGGTTCGGTTTCAATAGCTGCATCAAAGTCTTGAGTAGTACCCATGGTAGCGATCAGACTTTCTACATCTTCTATGGTCACTGTTTGCCTGCCATCAGAAAGCTTGTCTAAAAAGATTTCTGCAATTCTGCTCTCAATGTCAGCGATGATTTCGCCACTATCTTCAAAAGTGGAAAAATACTTATTGACTGAATCGAGGTAATTTTTGAGTTTATCATAGCCATCTTCTTCTATATGGAAGATGATGCCTCCGATATTTATGCTAACAGTCTTTTTCATGATTTTGATTTTGAGTTGGTTTTTACAGAAATGATTTTCTGAGTGGATGAGACCAATTCGTCCCATGTTTCATCAAGTCCGGATAGAAAGGCCTTTCCATCCTCGGTGAGTGTGTAATACTTGCGTGGTGGTCCTGAACTGGATTCCACCCACTTATAATCTACCAATCCCGCCTTTCTAAGTCGAGTCAGTAGGGGGTAAAGGGTTCCTTCCACTACCATGATCCTGGCAGCTGTCAACTCTTCTATCATATCTGAAGCATAGACTTCACCTCTGGATATAATATGAAGGATGCAAAACTCAAGGATGCCCTTCCGCATTTGTACTTGTGTGTTCTCTATATTCATTAGTCCATGAGTTTAATGTTTAATCTGGTCAGTGCTTGTATATACGGAAAGGTACTATGCATGGCCGAGTACCTAGCAAAAAATATTACTATGCAGTGTAAATACTTTAAATAGTTATATGATTTATAAATTATATTATATTTACAGATGGTAATCAGCCTTCTTTAAGTCTTGGTCGAATTTGATTTTTTAGATGAGCTCTGCTGGTCTAAATTACAGTTACAATTCACGGTCGATGGCTAAATTAATACTCGTAATAGCTGGGGTGTTCTGTCTAACGGGGTTACATGCTCAGGATAATACACCTAAATACAGCAATGAATTTTTGAATCTCGGGGTGGATGCTCGAGCCTTTGGAATGGGCATGAGTATGACTTCTCATGTGCAGGATGTTTCTGCTGGTTATTGGAATCCTGCCGGACTCAATCATTTGCAATCAGATTATCAATTGGAGTTGATGCACTCAGCCTATTTTGGTGGAGTAGCTAATTATGATTTTGGAACATTCGCCGCCCGTCTCAATGAAGAGTCAGTGCTTGGCGTTTCTGTTTTGAGGTTTGCCGTGGATGATATTGCCGATACCCGATTACTTTTTGATGCCAATGGAGGAATCAATTATGACAATATCCAATTCTTCAGTGCTGCTGATTACGCAGTATTGTTCTCTTATGCTAGAAATCTAAGTGTTTTAGGAGGAGTCAGCATTGGTGGAAATATGAAAATCATTCGCCGAGTGGTAGGTGATTTTGCTGATTCCTGGGGGTTTGGTTTGGATTTTGGTGTTCAAAAAGAGTTGAGTGGTTGGAAATTCGGATTTATGGGAAAAGACATTTTTGGCACGTTTAATAGCTGGTCGATGAATGAAGCGGAGCTAGCTGATATTTTTACTCAAACGGGAAACGAGCTGTATACAAGATCTGTTGAGATTACTTTACCACGAGTCATAATAGGAGCAAGCCGAGAATTTACCTTTGGAGAGAAGTTTGGATTGCTGACGTCTCTTGATTTGATAGCGACCACTGATGGTAAAAGAAATACCCTTGTGAAAACGGATTTAGTGTCGTTAGATCCAGTTTTTGGATTGGAGTTTGGCTATAAACATTTAGCATTTTTGAGAGGAGGAATTGGGCAGTTTCAGCAGATCAAAGATTTTGATGGATCTACCTCCTGGTCGTTTCAGCCCAATGTGGGAGTAGGTTTTAAAATACAGGAAGTGAGCATTGATTATGCATTCACAGATATCGCAGATCAGTCAGCAGGTTTGTATTCTCATGTGTTCTCAGTAAAAGTTGATTTCAATGTGGAAGATTAAAGTTCAGATACTCGTTTTCATTTTGCTGGGAAATCTCGCCTATTCACAGTCTTTCGGGAATGAATGGGTAGAGTCAGATAAATCATACTACAAGCTACAAGTAGTGGAGGATGGTCTGTATCGAGTGACAGCTACGGAATTATCTAATGCAGGTGTCCCTGTCGCCAATATAGTTGCTGGGCGATATCAACTATTTCACAAAGGTAAGGAAGTGGCCATTCAGGTATTTGATGATAATAGTGATGGTCGTTTGGATTATTTTGACTTTTATGGTCAGAAAAATGATGGTCAGGCAGATACTGATTTGTACAAAGAACCTGAAGCCCAACCACATACCTATTATAGTTTATTCAACGATACTTCTAGCTATTTCCTTACCTGGCATTTGACCAGTTCTACAGGTAAACGAATGTCTTTTTCTTCTATTAATGATCCTGGGGGAGTGTCTCCGACTACCTATCATATGGACGAAGAACTTGTGCTGAATACTGGAAATTATACCTCTGGCTTACGTTATGGATCTGGGTTTGATATTCAGTCAGGGGTGTACGACTATGGAGAAGGTTGGGTAAGCGGAAATATTTCCAAAGGGAATAATCGTACCTATGAATTTAATTTCGATGATTTTGATGTCAATGGTACTAAGCCCAAGGTGGAGATGGTGGTACATGGGATCAGTAATCTAAGTCATGTTACTCAGGTCAGCGTAGGCCCAACAACAACAAGCTTGAGAGTTGTTGGAGAGTTAAGCTTTTCCGAGCGTAGGCATCAATATTTTAGTAGTGATATTGAGTGGTCAGACCTAAGTGCAACCGGGGATTTGGTTGTAAGAGTTTCTTCAGTGGGAGTAGAAGGAGTTACTGATGTCATAGCTATGGCTTATGTCAAGGTTAGCTATGCCCAGGAGATGACTATCGAGTCTGGGTCAAAGAAATTTAACATTGAAGATTCTGATAATGCCAGACAGTATGTGACCGTATCAACAGCTAATGCTACGTCGTTCCGAGTGTTTGATGTGTCAAATCCAACTAATGTAGCTCGAGTTGCTAGAATTACTTATTCCGACCGATTAGAATTCGTCTTTCAAGATAGCACTGCAAACAAACGTTCATTTCTGGTGACCTCTGAAGTGAAATCTGTTGCGAATATTGTAGAATCAACAATTTCTTCTTTGAATACAGGTGCTGCTGATTATCTGATCATATCAAATCGCGTATTGAATTCTCCCGTGAATGGCGTAAATCCAGTGACAGCATACGGAAATTATCGTGCAAGTGCTGCTGGGGGTGGGCACAATGTTCAGATAGTCTATATGGATCAGCTATATGATCAATTTGGTTATGGTATCACTTCTCCTATAGCCATCCGTAATTACCTAAGATATGCTCAGAGTGTTGGTGATCCACAGCACGTTTTCTTAATAGGTAAGGCCACATCTCCAAATTTGAATTACCATCGGCAAGAATCAACAACCCTCATTCATCACGTACCAACCTTTGGATACCCGGGAAGCGACGCATTATTTTCTGTAAGTTCTGGTCAGGCAGGCTATACTTTGCCTATTGGTCGAATCAACGCCTTCACAGCCTCGGATGTTCAGGTTTATTTATCGAAGGTGCAAGAAATGGAGGTGATAGGTTATGATCAGTTGTGGAGAAAAAATCTTATTCATTTGAGTGGAGGACAGTCACCATCAGAATTGAGTGCTTTTTCTAATTATGTGAACAACTTCAGATCTGTAGCAACCGGCAATTTTTTGGGAGGTCAGGTTTCTACGATCAACAAGAACAGTACAGATGAAGTGAAAGTGATCAATGTCGCTGATGAAGTAAATTCAGGAGTTAGTCTGATTACTTTTTTTGGTCACTCAAGCGGTGTGGTGACAGATATGGAAATAGGTCGTGCATCTGATCCAGATGTAGGATATGTCAATCAAGGTAAATATCCCATTATCCTCGTCAATGGATGTAATGCTGGAGGAATCTTTGGTAGCTCTAACCCAAATAACCCGCCTTCTAGTTTGACTTTTGGAGAAGATTGGATTCGTACACCAAATGCAGGAGCTTTGGGTTTTATCGCAAGCTCAGATCTGGCATTGTCTTCAAACTTGAAGCGCTACACTGATTTGTTTTATTCCAACGCTTTTGGCTCGGATGAATTTTTTGGGGCATCAGTTGGTCAGATTATGAAACGAGTTGCTGATGCTTATTTCAGCTTGTATGGGGCCAACGAACTTAGCCAAACGCAGGTTTATCAGACGGTCCTTCAAGGAGATCCTGCTATTACAGTTTTTGGAGCAAAATCACCTGACTTTCATTTACTACCTGAACAAACATTTGCTGAAGGGTTCAATTTGGAGCGTGTAGTTGCCAATGTGGATTCATTTATGGTGAATCTTGTCATCAGAAATTATGGAAAAACAACAGATGATTCGTTAGCAATTAGGTTGACCAGAACCTTCGCTGATGGTTCTCAAAGAGAATATGTAAGACATTTTGAAAGTGTATTGCGCCAGGATACAATTGGTTTTACCATTACTAATGAGCAGGGAGATGCGGTAGAAGGAGTGAATAATTTTGTCATCAACGTGGATTATGAAAATGACATAGAGGAGTTGAATGAGTCAAACAATTCAGGGAACTTCGACCTGTTTATTCCACGAGGTAATACTATTTCTATTTATCCGAGAGCCTTTGCTACAGTCAGTACCTCGGCTGTAGATTTGGTTTGGCAATCTGCTAATATGCTAGAGCAGGAACGAAATTATACCCTGGCTATAGATACCACGACATCTTTTAACAGTCCATTTGCCAGCGAAATAAATTATTCGGGGCAACTTTTGAATGCCTATACGCTGGATATGTCCACGCTGGAAGATAGCACCACAGTCTTTTGGCGTACCCGATTTGCAGAAGCAATCGCAAATGAAGATACCAATTGGGTTGTTTCGTCCTTTACGCTCGTGCAAGATCAGCCTACAGGGTGGGCTCAAGTTGCTGGAGGACAACTTACTAGTAACTCAGTCAATGGGGTAACATTGAATCCAGATACTAAGGAATTAGAATTTGAACAGACAACTACTGAGATTCAAATCAATACACATGGGCCTAATAGTACACTCACATACGAAGATTATCAAGTTGTAGTAGAGGGGCTCAATCTATTACTCACAGACAATGCCGCTGACCCAAGATGCAAACGCCTTGATGCGATCAATGCTGTTTTCTTTGATCGTGAAACTGCACAGCCTTTCAGGCCATTGGGTATTAGTGGTGTGGATGATGTGTTTAACGATCTGGTTTGTGGGCGATTGCCTCAAATGATCCATAACCTAAATGAAAATAATGTATTGGGTGCTAACAGGTATTTGGATAGTCTGATCAAAATAATGGATGATCGAGATATGGTAGTGCTTTTTAGTTTTGGAACGGTGGCTTACTCCAAATGGGATGAACAGTTGGTTAGTTCTTTAAATAGTATTGGAATACAATCTTCGACAATCAGCTCGTTAGTTGATGGGCAGCCAGTGGTATTTGTTGGTAGAAAAGGTGACGCTCCGGGTTCAGCAATAGAATTGACCTCAAATGGATCGACAATTCCGCCTCAAGATCAGGCATTGGAGATGATTAATACTGTTACTGGAAAGTACAGTTCAGGTAGCATGTCATCTGTTAGGGTAGGTCCTGCGAGTAATTGGAATTCATTTCATTACAATGTGAAAGCTGGAGATGGCGATAATTGGTTGGTGAATGTATTTGGTTTAGATGAGTCTGGAAATGTAACTGGTCTGGAGTCTGGAAGTCGTGTTGCCGCAGCTTCAGAAATTGATCTGAACAATGTAGATGCAAATGCTTATCCGTACTTGCAGTTTCAATTGTTATTTACTGATGCGGCTAATCAAACACCTCCAACTTTAGATGCGTGGGGAGTTAGCTATACAGGAGTTCCTGAAGGCATTATTTCCACACCATCCATAGCAACTGAAGTGCTGAAAGAAGGGCAGGAGTTTGCCAAAGAGTTTTATTTTACCAATATCTCCGACCTTACATTTACAGATTCTATTGATGTTAATATCAATCTGACCAATATCGGTTCTGGAGACATAGAATCACAACAGTTACGGTTAGTCGCTCCGGTGCCTGGAGATACAACCTCTTTTGGTTTGACGACCACCACCAGAGGAAAAGTAGGCGAGAATAATCTTTCAGTAGTGGTTTCCACTCCGGATAAGGAGAACTACTATTCTAATAATTCCTTACTGCTTACAGATGCTTTCACTGTAGAGGAGGATTTGGTCAATCCGGTATTGGATGTGACGATAGATGGTAATTACATACTTGATGGAGATATCGTTTCACCTTCTCCACAAATCCGAATTACCATGAAGGATGAAAACGAATACCTGATGAAAGATGATACCTCGGGAGTTAGTATTGAGATGCGACGTACTTGTGAAGAATGTGTTTTTGAGCGAATTAGTCTTTCTAGTGCAGAGGTGACTTATTCTATGGCATCGGATGACCAAGATTTTGAAGTTGTCTATCAGCCTACTTCCCTTGAAGATGGAGTGTATACCCTCCGAGTGCAGGTAGCGGATGAGTCAGGAAACAAGTCTGGAGTGGAGCCTTATGAGGTTTCATTCGAAGTTATTAATGAATCCACGATTACACATTTCTATCCTTATCCGAACCCATTTTCTACCTCAACAAGATTTGTATTTACGCTGACAGGAAGTGTAATTCCAGAGCAGATCAAAATTCAGATCATGACGGTAAGTGGGCGAGTGGTCAGGGAGATTACGCAAGATGAAATAGGCCCGATCAAGATTGGTAATAATATCACTAAATATGCTTGGGACGGAAGAGATGAATATGGAGATCAGCTAGCTAATGGAGTTTATTTGTATAAAGTTTTTATTCAGCAGAACGGACAAACAATCGATCACCGTATAACATCTGGAGATCGAGGGTTCAAAAATGGGTTTGGAAAAATTTATTTACTTAGATAATTGATGCCCTTCGAGCGTTTCGCTGTTAGTTAACTTTAGGTAATTGAAATCTCCCCAGAAAGAGTCATTAAAATCCGATGATGCTTCTTTTAGAAATATGTCCTTTTCTTGCAGTTCTGATTCAGGGAATTGGGAAATGTCCTTCGTAGATATTTCATTGTTCAATAAAATGGATTCAAAATGGCACTCATCGCCAAGGTCGTGGTAAGTGCCATTGTATCTTACACTGGATAATACGTATGACCCATTATTGAGCTCATATTCTTCTTCCCATTTCACGGATTCCCAAAACTCACTAAGTGAAGAATCTGGAGAATATTCCATTTTTATAATGGCATAGTCCCCTTCGTTAATGTATAGTGTGCCTGATACATACCCCTTTCCCGTGGCTGGTTCAAACTTAATGATGAAGACTTTTTTATCTCCAAATGATTGCTTGCCTTCATAAGTGAACTCATAGTGCTTGACTGCTTTTGGAGATAGAAAGGAATTCTCTCTCCAAATAGAAGAGACTACCATGTCAAAAGCATTTCCTTGAATATAAACAGGGTCTAACGTGAAATTACCTTCAACCATTTTCCGTGTTTTGATGGGTGAAATTTTTACGCCTTCTTCATTCACATTAGCAGGTTTTAGAATGTCAAGTATTCCTTCTGCCAGGTAAATCAGTTTGTCTTCATTCAAAAGTTTTTCTTTGTAGTAGCTAGTGGTCCAGTAGGCGTTGAGATCATAATTGGTGATTTTCCTATTCCAGAATTCTCTCATTATAGAGTTTCCTGTGTTTATTGATTCATTATCTCGTTCTATCACGCTGGGGGTTAAGAAAATCTGATCTGGTAGATCTCGGCTCATTCTAAGTTTATATACCTCATACCCTACATGCGAAATTTGAATCGTACTGGAGTTGGGAGTAATGACAAAATACCCATCAGCATTGGAGATCGTGGTAGTTCGACCACTCACTACATGTGCAAATGCAATAGGATTGTTTGTTTCTTCATCCAATACACGAATCTCAATAGAGCTTTGGCTGTAAACAAAATGACTAATTAGTAAGCTTAGCGCCCAAATACTAATCACGTTTTTCATGGTATGCTATAGTTGTAAATAAACGTTATGCTCGTTTCAATCCAAAAATTGAACTTTGCAGTTTCTAATAATAAAAAGGTTGATATAGTTAAGGTGTGATTAGAATTATCAGAGCTAGTAGATGTTGCTAGCTTCAAATGATGCACTATTAGAGGACAATACTTTAGATGAACGTCTATTTTCCGAATACTTTAAAAGCAAGAGTTCTACGAATGTTATATTGTCCTCATTGATGCACTTGGTGAAGATCAGAAAAGCGATGCTAATTTCATGGCCACTCCTTTGTCACCGTCTATCTTCATCTTTCCAGCCATAAATGCCATCATCGGATTCAGACTTCCTGACATTAGTTTTTCAAAATTAGATAAAGACATTTTGATGGTACAAGCAGCATTTTTGTCTTCATTGCTGACTACAGTTGGTGAGACAGTGTCGTCAAGGTGGATCATGCCTTCATCAAATTTGAAATTGATCACAGCATTTACTTTACCGCCGTTGTTTTCTGCCAACTTGCTCACTTTCTGAGTTGCTTCTTCTAGCGTCATTTTTGTGGGTTTTATGTTTAATTGGTTTGTTTAAATTTTACTTCGAACAATTTAGGCCAGTTCTTGCCAGTAACAAAAATTTGATCCGAATTTGACTTATAGGCAATTCCATTCAATACTTCTGCTTCACTTGATTGGAAGTTTTGTCTTAATCCAGATAGATCAATTAAATCCAAGACTCTTCCTGTGGAAGGCTCAATAGTTACAATCAACTCTGTTTGCCAAATATTGGCATAAATTAATCCATTGAAATATTCCAATTCATTGATGTAAACGACTTTTCCTTCATTGTCATACACTTCCAGTTTGCCGATTTCTGACATGTCTCTTGGATCAAGCAGGTGAAGAGTTTCTTGCCCATCGCTCACAACTAAGGTGTCTCCCATAGTGGTCATTCCCCATCCTTCATGCGTGTAATTGAACTGACCAGTTGGTTGAAGGTTTTGATCATAAATAAACCCAACGTTTGTGGTCCAGGTGAGGTAATAAATATGGTTGTTCCAGTAAGTACTTCCTTCTCCAAAGTAGCTGTTTTCGAGCGCTGCTGATTGATAGATTTCTCCAGTTTTAAGATTTTGCTTCGATATTCTGGACTCTCCACGTTGACCGGTACTTTCTACTAAGGTGTCGCCAATAAAGAATAAACCTTGACTGTACGCATCTTCCGCATGAGGATATTCTCCTAATAATTCGTAAGACATGGCAGTAGGAGTGATGTCAGAAAGCACTACTAACCTGGCATAGTGAGTTTCGGATTGATCACCTGAGAAAACCTTTATTCTCACCTTTTGCTTTCCCGTTTTGAAAGCTTTTGGAGTCCAATCGAATGTAAGGTTAGTATAAACCATATGCTCATCACCATATTCTAAAACGATAGAATCTGCAGTCTCAGAAGATCCAATTTCGAAAGAAATAGCTTCTCCATAAATCACTTCCTGATTGGATTCAGGCAAGATGATTTTACTGAAATTCTTGATTCTGGGAGATTCAGAAGTTTCTGTTGTTTCCTTGTCACCACTACATGAGATGAGAAAAATCAGAGAAAGTATGATTATTGTCCTGTATGTGTAATTCATGATCATATGTCAACAAAATTAGTAGAATTAAGCCTAACTTAATCTACCGATCTATTACCTGAATATAATGAAACGAATTCTAGTGCCAACAGATTTTGCTGATTGCTCCATTTTTGCCATTCGTACCGCTGCTGAATTGGTGGAGAAATTTCATTCAGAGTTATTATTACTTCATGTGGTGGATGAGCCCGAGAAAAGTGATGTACTGGCGGAAAAGGTCGACACTATCATGAAAATGGCAGAGTTACATAATCTGAATTATCACTATCAACAAATAACAGGTGATTTGATAGAAACCATAGTTAGTCAGCCCTCAGATTTAATTGTGATGGGTTCTGAGGGAGCTCATGGGTTAGAAAGTTTCTTCGTAGGCACCAATGCGGAAAAGGTAGCTAAGCGAGCGGAGTGTCCAGTTTTAGTAGTTAAGGCAAATACGACGTTAGTAGATTTGAAGAAAATAGTCTTTCCAACAAATATGAAACGAGAGGATGATGACATGATTGATCAGCTCAAGTTTCTTCAGCAGCATTTTGACTCAAAAGTGCACATTGTTAAAGCTTTTGATGATACACTCACAAGTCAACTTGAGGTAGAAAAACGACTAACTGATTTTGCGGAGTTTCATAAAATACCGGACTATGTAGTTACCGCCATCCCTGGAATTGATGAGGGTGAAGTAATCATCGATTATGCAGAGAAAGAAGGGGCAGATATCATTCTATTAGCCACTCACCATCATCATGGTTTGGAAAAGATATTTGCCGGACACATCTCCAGTGAAGTAATCAATGAATCAAATATCCCTATTTGGACTCGATCTATTGAGTTACCTAGTCTTTAGAGCCAAAGCTTCTCATAAGCAATGGTACGGTTAATCCCTGATACAAAACGGAACAAACTACTACAATGTAGGTCATGGTGATAATAATATCCTTACCATGAAACTCTGAAAGTGATAGCGATAGCGCAATCGGAAGACCTCCACGGAGTGCTCCCCATGTTAAAATAGGGATCGTATTCGGTTTGAAACTCCGCTTGACAGACATCAATTTGATTGGTACGAAAACGCTCGTCCATCTTCCGAACAAGACGATGATGACAGCAAAGAATCCTGCTGAGAAATAGTCAAGTCGCCACGGAATCACCAACATTTCCAAACCTATCAATACGAATAGCATAGCTGCCAGAGATTCTTCCATCAGGTTCCAAAACTTAAATACATAGTCACCTGCAGCGCTACTCACGTATTCGCCTTTACCTTCATTTCCAATCACCAGTCCCATGACTACAGCGGCTTGTTTCGCAGATACGTGTACAAAATCCGCAAGGAAAGAACCTACCATCACTACAGCGAGTGTAATGAGAATCTCTACTTCCACTTGATCATTGTCCACATACTTCAACAAACGATAACCCAGATAGCCAAGCATTAAACCGATGAAAATCCCGCCACCAATGTCGGCACCAATGATGTATACTGTTTCAAATACAGATAGAGGATGATCTTCTCCAGCATGAGCAATATCTAGTAGCGTAAGAGCTAATACTACAGCTACTCCATCGTTAAAGAGGGATTCTCCTTGTATTTTGATTTCTAATTCTTTGGCCAGATTAAACTGCTTGATTGTTTTAGTTACTGCTATTGGATCAGTAGGAGAGATCAAAGCTCCAAATACCAAACAGTACAGGTAATGAAGGTCTATTCCTATCCAATGCAGCATGTAATAGATCAACGTTCCGATAACGAATGTTGAGATCAACACACCTGTAGTCGCTAATACCAGTACTGGAGTACGTTGTTTAGAGAGTTTCTTAAAGTCAATTTGCAATGCCCCGGCAAAGAGCATGAAGGAGAGTACTACATGATAGAGCACTTCTGCATAGTCATATTCTTCTAATTCGGCGGCTCCAATCTGTAATCCAGGAAATAGGAATCCAGCCAGATACAAGATCAAAGACAGCACGATGGCCATGATCATCAGTCCTATAGAAGACGGAAGCTTTAGAAAATAGGTATTGACGAATATAAATAACCCAGCTAGGAAAATAAACAGGGCAATAATGTCGAAAACATGCATAAATATCTGCCGATTTTGGTTGTGGCTTTCACCGCAAAATTATTTCAAAATAACTTAAATAAATAGGATCAGCTTGTCTATGGCTTGACCCAACCTGAAATTGTATCAGGCTACGGCTTTGGTGGTTTATCGACATTCTAAGAAAGTCACCTCAATATACCTTTTTTTATGATTTATTGCAATGTGCAAAGGTTTTGGTAAGTCAACGAACAATACCCAAATTTACCATATCAAAAGATGCTTATGAATTCACAGTTTCAAACGTACTTTGATCAGCTAGAGAAAAACAAGGCGCTCACTTGGCAAATGTTGGGCAATGTGGATGAAGCCATGTTTCATTGGAAGAAGGATGAACACACCTGGTCATTGGCACAAATACTGGATCATGTGATTTTTTCAGAAGCGAGTGCCTTAGCTTATTGTCAGAAAAAAATGCTTGCGGGAGATGACATGCCAAATGCAACACTTTTCAATACGCTGAAAATCAGATTGTACTTTTGGGCTCTTCAGACCAAACTGAAATTCAAAGCGCCCAAACCAATTAGTAATCCCAATAATGACAAGTCTTTGGATGAAATGAGGCAGTATTGGAATCAAACAAGGGAAGCATATGTTAGTTTTCTGGATAGTTATCCAGATAAATATTTGAACAAAGCAGTTTTTAGACATCCACTTGCGGGTAGAATTATGCTTTCTGAGATGCTCAGATTTTTAAACACCCATATAATCCATCACCAGTTTCAGGTCACTCGGACCATTGATTCCTTCGATAAGGCTTCTTAATTCGTGACTTAAATTGCCAATAAATGAACAGGACAATGAGGAGATTGAATAGAATGAAAGGCATAAGCTGATTGGGTTAATGTCAATAATTGGGTATAATAAATATGTAAAATAATATTTAAATAATTATATAGTTGATATCAGTAAAAAACCTCTCACATACATTTTCTGATGGCACGAAACTTACCTTTCCTGACTGGCAAGTCCAAAAAGGAGATCATTCCTTGATTCTTGGTCCATCTGGAGGAGGAAAAACCACGTTTCTTCATTTGCTATCAGGGTTATTAAAGTCTCAGGATGGAGAAATTCGGATAGAAGGTGAGAATATCGCCGCAATGAAATCATCTGAATTAGATCATTTCAGAGGTCAGCATATTGGCTTTGTTTTCCAAAAGCCACATCTGGTGAAAGGGTTGTCGGTCCATGAAAATGTGCTTTTGGCTCCTTTTTTTGGTAAGAAGCCTGAGCGTAAAAGCAAGATTGATGAAGTTTTAAAGGAGCTGGGCATTGAAGCAATCCGAAATAAAAAGATAAACGAAATCAGTCAGGGACAGGCGCAACGAGTGGCTATCGCCAGAGCGGTTATAAATGAACCGGACGTAATCTTTGGAGATGAGCCTACGGCGAGTCTGGATGATGAAAGTTGTCATGCGGTAGTGGACTTATTGCGGAAACAAGCCAATCGATGCAATGCTACCTTAATTATTGCTACTCATGATAGTAGAGTAAAGTCGGAATTTAAAAACCAGCTGACCTTATGAATATTATCTACTTAAGCTATCGAAGCATATTAGCAAAGCCACTTAGCAGTTTATTGAGTTGGTTATTGCTCACTTTTGGAGTGACAATAGTGGTACTGATCTTGTTGATTTCTAATCAACTGAAAAATGAGATTAGTAAGAACTCTCAAGGGATTGATCTAGTGATCGGAGCCAAGGGGAGTCCGCTACAGTTGATTCTTGCGAATGTCTTTCATGTGGATTTTCCTACTGGGAATATTGGGCTAAAGGAAGCAGCTAAAGTTACCAGAAGCAGATACATCGAATCGGCTATTCCTTTGTCGTTGGGTGATAGTTATCAAAATGCAAGAATTGTAGGAACTACCAAAGCCTATGCTGATCTATATGGTGGTGAAATTTCGGATGGTGTATGGTTCGAAGGGCCAATGCAAGTGGTTTTAGGAGCGGAAGCCGCTAGGAAATTGCAATTAAAAATAGGAGATGAATTCCAAAGTCAGCATGGCTTGTCTGATGATGGAGATAGCCACGATGCTCATCCATTTAAAGTGGTGGGTGTACTAACCACAACCAATACGGTTTTGGACAAGCTCATTCTGACCAGCATACAAAGCATTTGGGAGGTTCATGGTCATGAAGAGGAAGAAGAGCATCATCATGAAGAAGCAGATTCATTGGTAGAGATTAGTCATTTGGAAATAGCTGTTACTCAGGAACAATTTGATGAAGAAGAAATTACCGCCATGCTCGTCAAATATCGATCTCCGATGGGAGCTGTGATGTTGCCTCGAGCGATTAATTCGGAAAGTAGTTTTCAAGCGGCAAGTCCAGCATTTGAAACTGCCAGGCTGTTCAATATTATTGGAGTAGGGGTGCAGATACTTAACCTATTGGGAATATTGATCATATCCATTTCTGCCATAAGTGTGTTTATTGCGCTTCTAAATTCATTGAAAGACAGGAAATATGACATTGCCATCATGCGATCGATGGGAGCTACTCGTTCACAAATATTTAATCACATACTGATAGAAGGTCTTCTGATTACCTTTGTGGGCGGAATTTCTGGATTGATCATCTCACATGGATTGGTCTATGTGTTGGCATCATCCTTGGAAGGTGTAAACCCACAAGCATTTAATTTCCTAAATGAGGAATGGTTTGTGATTTTAGGGTGTTTTGTGATTGGCGCGTTGGCTTCAGTAGTCCCTGCGATCATGGCATTCAAAACGGATATTTCAAAAACATTATCAAAAGGATAACCTATGAAGATATTAGCATTTGTATTCACATTAATGAGTTTTTCGGTGATGGCACAGACGTCTGCTGAAAACTGGAAGACTCTCAGTGGGCTGGAATATGAGAAGACGAAAGATGAATACGGTGAGATATTTGTGCCCAAATTTGGTCCAACCATCAAAGCACTAGAAGGTAAAGAAATTACCCTTTCGGGTTACATCATTCCTTTCGAAGGGATGTTCGAGCCGGATCACTTGATCGTGTCTTCCGTACCGGTAGCCTCTTGTTTCTTCTGTGGAGGAGCTGGTCCAGAGTCGGTAGCTGAAATCTATTTGGATGAGCCAGTGAAGTACACTGCTAAAAAAGTGACTTTTACTGGAAAGCTTACTCTCAATGACTCAGATGTGGATCAATTGATGTACATCCTGAAGGAAGCAAAATTGGAATCAGAATAATTTTTTGACCTATGAAATATTTATCAATTATCGCTTTAGTAGCAGTTATGATCAGCTGTTCGTCACCTCAGAAAAAGACTGAGGAAGCTCAGGAGCCAACCTTGAAAGAAAAGGTGATGATGGTTCATGATGAAGTAATGCCCAAAATGGGAGAGTTGAGAAAGACTCAGAAAGAGTTACTTGTTTTGGTGGATTCATCAGCTGCAGATTCTGTAGTTGCAGCCAAATACCAGGAGCTTGCTCGTGAGATTGAAGTTGCCAATGAGTCTATGATGAATTGGATGAGAAACTTCGAGCCGGATTTTGCAGGTACTCCTGAAGAAGAAGAGGAATATCTACAAGGTGAACTTGAAAAAATAGAAACAGTGAAATCAGACATGCTGAAATCACTGGAAGAAGGTAAAAAGGCGCTTACCGAATAATTCAATCATTGCATTTCTTCAGCCAGATGCTTACGTCTCTGGTTGAAGAAATTCCTGCTTCATTTCCCCAGGAGTTACTCACATAAGTCAGAATTTCAGCTACTTCGATAGGTGTTAAAGTTTCTAAACCAGGCATTGGCTGACTAAAAACTCTTCCACTGACCGTAATTTCTCCTTCTACTCCATTCTTGATGATACATGCAGCACGCTTTAAGTCGGACATCAAATAATCAGACTTGGCTAAAGGCGGATATAACTGAGCTAACCCTTCTCCATTCTTTTGGTGGCAATTCGCGCAATGCGTGAGGTACAGTCGTTTTCCCTGTACCATGTATTGACGAAGACGTACTTCTGTTCTGTGATCCATTTCCTGATCAGAACCGTCGGTAGACTCTTTCCCAGATCCACATGCAGCAAGCAATCCGGCTACTATCAGAATGTAGAAATACCTCATTTTCTCTTGGTCAGTCGTTTGATGTCGTTAATCAATACGTCCACTTGCTCTGGGACTGTTCCATCATAAACTCCTCTGATACGGCCTTTCTTGTCAACCAATAGGAAAGCTCCACTGTGGATGTATCCTCCAGCAGCTTCTTCATCCTCATTTGCTACCACCATGTAACTGGTCTCGCCGATATCATAAATTTCATCTTTGTCACCAGTAACGAAATGCCATTTGGAAGACTCTACACCAAGCTTCTCTGCAAAATCATGAAGTACAGCTACGGTATCGTGGGTAGGATCTATCGAGTGGCTTAGGATAGCTACTTCAGGATCGTTTTTATATTCTTCATATACTCTGAGCATTTGCTGTTTCATTACAGGACAAATTGTTGGGCAGGAAGTAAAGAAGAAATCAGCCACATAGACTTGGTTATTGAATGTTGCATTCGTGATGATCGAGCTATCCTGATCTACAAATTCGAAAGGAGCAATGGTATGATACAAGGTGTCAGTCACCGTTTTGCCATTCACTTCCCGGTCTACATATTCTTTTTGACCATAGATGGGTAGTTCATAAGATGACTTTACTTCATTGCAACCAAATGCAAATAGTGTGATAATTACTGCTAGGGTTGATAATCGCATCATGATGCTTTTTCTCTTAATCGTTTGTAAATTTTTATTGCTAACATCAGCAAGATCGCAAAGGCAAAGATCCCGATTGTTCCCCAAACCCAACTCAAGGTGTTTTTAAGAACAACGAGGTATACTACTGCCACTAAAATCAATGTTGCCACTTCATTCCATAGTCTCAATTGATTCGACGACCATTTGGTTTCTCCTTTTTGGAGTTTTTTGTAAAGAATATGACAAATGATATGGTATATGACCAATAGCCCGACAAATCCCAATTTTATGTGCATGAACGGCATGCTCAGCCAGCTCGGTTGAATAATCAATAGCCACGGGCCAAAAATCAATGTCAAAATAGCTGAGGGCCAGGTAATTGCGAACCATAAGCGCTTGGACATGATGGCCAGCTGATTACTCAATATGGAACGTTCAGGCTCGTCTTTTTCTAGTGCTTCCGTTTGATAGATAAACAGTCTAACGATGTAAAAAAGCCCCGCAAACCAGGTGACTACAAAGATGATATGAAGTGCTTTGACGTTTAAATAGTCCATGAGTGAGACATTTTAAGGAGAAATCTTGTTAGACTTACATTCGCCTTTTGGCGATGCAAAAGTGCATCTCAAAAGGGGATTAATCAAACATTTTAGTCATTAGCCAAACTGAAGCTAGTCATTATGAGTGAAGCAACTAAGCTATGGTACTTTGAAAACGTAGATCTGTTCGAAATTCTATGTCCTAGAAAGACCCCTGGTCTGGAAGAAAAGCATGAACCGAATGTTTTTGCCAAAGATGAGTTCATTTATTTCCCGGATGAGCAATCCATGAATATTTACATGATCGCTGATGGTCGTGTGAAAATTGGTACTTACAGTGATGATGGTAAGGAGATCGTAAAGGCTATTTTGACGAAAGGGGAAATTTTTGGAGAACTGGCTTTAGCAGGAGAGGAGAAGCGTACCGATTTCGCACAAGCGATGAATACCAATACCAGAGTTTGTCCGATGACTGTAGACAACCTTCAGGACCTGATGAAAGATAACCAGGCGCTCAACCTGAAGATCTTCAAAATTCTAGGTTTCCGTCTGCGTAAGATGGAGCGAAGAATAGAATCACTGGTTTTTAAAGATGCCAGGACTCGTATTGTCGAGTTTCTGAAAGAAATGGCGGAAGAGAAAGGTCAGAAAGTGGGCTTTGAAATGATGATCAAAAATCATTTGACTCATAAAGATATTGCTAGCCTAACTGGTACTTCTCGTCAAACGGTTACTACTGTGATGAATGAACTACGAGAAGAGAATGTCATCACCTTTGATAGACGCAGAATTCTAATAAGAGATATGGCTAAATTGACTTAAAGTCAAATTGACTATATTGCCAAATCATACCTGATTAAAGACAATAGATACCCCTGTTTTTCGGTGGTATCGTCGTTATTTGGGAAACAAAAGATTGATGTCTTTAACCTTTAAATGATTTGGAAACACAACAAACAACCAACAACTTTTATATCATTCTCATTTCCCTGGTTGCTACCCTTGGCGGCTTTTTGTTCGGATTTGACAGTGGGGTGATCAATGGCACCGTAAAGGGGCTGGAAGCAGCCTTCAACTCGGAAGATGTAGCCAGTGGATTCAATGTGGCGAGTATGCTACTTGGATGCGCAGTAGGTGCCTTTTTTGCTGGAAACTTGGCAGACAAATATGGTCGTAAGACCATGCTTTTGGTAGCCTCTATTTTATTCATCATATCGGCATGGGGATCAGGAATCGCCACTTCTTCTGGCGAATTTATCATTTACAGAATTTTGGGCGGTCTTGCAGTAGGTGCGGCTTCAGTAATGGCACCGGCGTATATCAGTGAGATAGCTCCAGCAAAATATCGTGGTGCCTTGGCTACGGTACAGCAGATTGCGATTATCTCAGGTCTGTTCTTCTCCTTTTTAAGTAATTACCTTTTGGCAGGTGTTTCTGGTTCTGCTGAGAATGTCCTTTGGCTGGGTTATGAAACCTGGAGATGGATGTTTTGGATGGAATTGATTCCTGCTTTCACGTTCATGATTTCGTTATTCTTCATACCATATAGCCCAAGGTATTTGATGGCGGGTCAAAAGAAAGACCAGGCAATGAAAGTATTGACAAGACTCTATGGAGCCGTTTCTGCTGAGAAAAAGATTGGTGAGATACAAAAATCTCTATCTACTGATCATCAGCCCAAGATGTCTGACTTGTTTGATAAGGTAAAAGGTAGAATCAGACCAATCGTTTGGATTGGAATAGGATTAGCCACTTTTCAGCAGTTGGTTGGTATCAACGTGGTGTTTTACTACGGTGCGGTGCTTTGGCAAGCAGTTGGCTTTGGTGAAAGTGATGCATTATTGATCAACGTACTGTCTGGAGCATTGAGTATTCTCGCGGTGGTTGTTTCTCTTTTATTGGTTGATAAGTTGGGACGTAAACCGATCCTGGTGATAGGCTCTGTTGGAATGGCAGTTGCTCTGGCACTTGTGGTCGTTGCTTTTGCTTCAGGAAGCTTAGGAGCCGATGGTAATTTGGCTTTGTCTGACAGTATGGGAATATTGGCACTTGTTGCAGCCAATGCCTACGTAGTGTTCTTCAATTTCTCCTGGGGACCTGTGATGTGGGTGATGCTCGGAGAAATGTTCCCGAATCAGTTAAGAGGTTCTGGGTTGGCCATTTCTGGATTAGCACAGTGGATTTCCAACTTCCTTGTGACTTTAACATTCCCTATTTTATTGGTAGGAGCAGGATTAGCTTTTGCCTATGGTATTTATACAGCATTCGCGTTTATCTCCATCTTCTTCGTGGTGAAGTATGTCTACGAAACGAAAGGTAAAGAATTGGAGGAAATGGAAGGATAAAATCCATTTTCGATAAATGGCTTTTTAATGAGAGGGAGATGCCTGTTTAGGTATCTCCTTTTTTGTTGATGAAGTTTCAACCATTTCGGCACAACCTTTGTCTTAGATACAGCAGAATCAAAAACATTAAAAACTTATGAAACGTACTGGAGCTATATTTTTAGGTGCTATAATAGCGCTAACAGCAATTTTGAGCAGTTGTAGTGACGATTCTGAAGATCATGGAACACCGCCGGAGTTGCCACCATCTTCTTCTATGTCTGTCAATTTGGGAAATTTTCCTCAAAATGGCGGGGGACGTGTTGATGCTACAGATGGTAGCGGCAATTACGCTTTTGCTGCTTTGAATGTAGGCATCTGGCAAACGATAATTGGTGCGAGCATCATTATTCCTGCGGCGGCATTTGAAGCTGCTACTGATCAATCGTTTCAGTATTCTGAAGCGGAAGGCAAGTGGATCTCTGAATACTCAGTGAATGCTGGCGGTCAGGCAATCGATGCAGAACTGTTGGCTGAGGTTACTGGTGAAACAGTGATCTGGGAAATGTATCTTTCTGTTAATGGCCAATTTGATCGATTCCTATGGTTCTCAGGTGAATCAAGAGTAGATAATTCAGGTGGAGAATGGGTGCTGTATGCAAGTCCAGATAGACCTGTTGAAGTTTTGACGATCGACTGGGATCGAGTAGAAGGTGATGCAGTAAACTCGCTTTTCACTTTGGTGGATGCTGATAACTCAAAATCAAGTAGCTATATCGAATATGGTTTGACTACTGAAGCGGGATTTACACACTTCTACGATGTATCCATTACTGATACGGAAGATGATGATTATGACCTATACATCTACTTTAATGAAGAAACGAAAGTTGGTAAAGTAAAATCCAATGCATATTTCGGTGATGACAACTGGAGATGTTGGGATGATACTTTGGAAGATACAGATTGTTAAACCCGGATTATTCAATAGAATATTAGAAGATGGCAATCCAAATATTCTATTGAATATTGACGAAATAATTCTTTACTCAAGAATTATTTGTCAGGGTAACCCTGACAAAGCAAAGCTTTCGTCAGCCCTTAGGGCAAATTATGCTTTAAAGCATAATTTGGGTTAAAAAGTAAATAGAAGCTGTCATTTCGACGTAGCCTGCCTACCGGTTAGGTAGGGAGAAATCCATCTTCACATTTGAAGGATATACTTTCTTTTGAAGATGGATTTTTTATTTTCTAAGAATGACAATCTAAACGATTTAAGACAGCTTCTAATAGTTACCTCATATCAAGTTGATAACCTCCAGAAGCTCTTTTTCTACGAGCTCTACATCCTCGTCCGTAGTTCTCCAATTCACCAAGGCAGCTCTGATTCCTTTGGTTTTATTGAATACCGTAGGAGTCATAAACACTTTGCCGCGACCGTTCAGCACATCCAGAAAAGTATCCAATTTGTCAGATAAGGTTTCATTCAATGTAAAACAGACGGTGTTTAGTCGGGTTGGCGCTAACAGTCGAAATTCGTCTGTTGAGTCAATGAAGTTTCCAAGCCGCTGAGCCTGTGCAATGTTGCGAGTAACAATTTCTTCGTATCCTGATTTACCATAAGCTTTGAGGGTGAACCATGTTGCCAGGGCTTTGAATCGGCGAGAATTCTCCGGAAGGAAATTCAGGAAGTTGAAATTTTCTAATGGATCACCGAGATATGGCGCATTGGAGTTTTGAAAGGTTTCTATCTGCAGCTTCGCATGTTCTTTCCGAGTAAAAAAGAAGGCGCTTTCATAAGGTACATTGAGCCATTTGTGTCCGTCTATGGTAATGCTGTCAGCCAACTCCCAGCCTTTCAATAGGTGCTTGTGTTGCTCACTAAGTACAGCAAATCCACCAAACGCAGCATCAATGTGCCACCAGAAGTTGTGTTTTTTCTTCAGTTGAGCAATAGCCTGCATATCATCATAATCTACCGTATTGACCGTACCTCCACTAGATATTAGGATAAATGGAGCACCATTTAATTGTTCAATTTGACTTTCCAAAGCCGCTACATCCATGGATTCTCGCGAAGGGTCTATGGTGTTCACGAATGAAATATTGCTACTACCCAGACCCAGCATGGCGATGGCTTTGATGGATGAAGAATGCGGAACTGCTGCCAATACTTTTATAGGTTGTTGGATGCCTTCTTTTGCGGCATCAAATCCTAGCTCTTTTCCTATCCACTGCCTGGCTACACCCAGACAAGTAAAATTGGACATGGTTGCTCCAGTCACAAAGCCTCCCAGAAAGGTGTTAGATGGTAGCTCAAATAGTTCCAGAAGCATGTTGATGGTTTCCAATTCTATCGCTCCAGAGAGGTCACCATGCCCTTTGGCTGTTTGTGTGTTTTGGTCATAGATAGTGGCGAGGATGTCGCCCATAATAGCTGCCGGAGTAGTTCCTCCGGTAACAAATCCCCAATACCTTGGGCCAGCGGATGCCACCATCAGCTTTTCATACCTCGATGTGAATTCTGCTAGTGTTGACGTTCCCCCAGAACCGGTTAAGGGCAGAGGTAGTTGATCCGTGATGGATTGGTTGACCGAAGTGGGAAGTTCATTTAGTTGCTGAAGGTAGTCGACGCCTTGCGAAAGAGTATTCTGTAGCAGTTGCTCCAGGTTTTGCAGATCGTTGTGTAGTGCTTGATTCATGTGAAGCGTGGATTTAATGGATATAAAAGTCCTGTACTGGTACTTTTCAGTATCAGTGAAATGTTCGTTTTGTAAATGATTATAGGTTTTTCGCTAGTTGTCCCAGCGTTTTGATTGCATCATCAATTTCTGAAGTAAATGGTGCTCCAAAACTGATTCGGAAATAGTTTTTGAAATTGGAGTGAGTGAAAAACACCTGACCGGGGGCGATACGGATTCCTTTTTGCAATGCATTTCTGTAGAGTGTCAGGGCATCCTTGGATTTCGTCAGTTCCAGCCATAACACAAATCCTCCTTGTGGATTGGAACTGGCTATCTTGTTTGGAAAGCAATCATAAATGGCACGTTTGTATTGTAGATGCTGAGTTTTTAAAGCATTTCGTAATTTTTTGAGGTGAAACTCATACCTGCCAAATTCTAAAAAGTGAGCGGTGATCGCTTGTACAATCGAAGACGTGCTGATATTGGTGATGCTTTTCTTTCTTAGAATTTCAGCATGAAATCGACCGGGTATGCACCACCCAATTCTATAGCCTGGCATGAGTGTTTTGGAGAGGGATGAACAGTAAATCACCCATCCTTCCTGATCAAAGGTTTTTATGGTTTTAGGTCGTTTATCTCCAAAGTAGAGTTCTCCATTAATATCATCTTCTATGATGGGAACCTGATAAGCTGCGGCCATCTCAGCTAGTTCTTTTTTATGCTGATCAGGAATGGCGGTGCCATTCGGGTTATTGAAGTTTGGCGTGAGTAAAATGGCCTTGACTGGTTTTTGTTGCAGTGTTTCTTTCAGGTCTTCAATAGAAATGCCAGCAACAGGATCGCCTGGGATTTCAATAACTGACAAGTTCAGCGATTCCATTAGCTGGAGTAAACCATAAAAAGCAGGGCTCTCTACTGCGATGATGTCTCCTGGCTGAGTGAGGGCAGAAAGGGTAAGAGCAACAGCTTCCATGCATCCATTGGTGATGATCACTTCATCTTCGGTGAACGATTTGTCCCAGGAAAGTGAAAGCTGAGCCAATTGCCGTCTGAGTTGGTTGTTGCCAGCGACTGACTCATATCCAATGGCGGCAACAGGGTCATTCAAATAGCACTTCTGAATGCTTTTTTTGATTTTGGCGAGAGGGAGTAGTTCCGGAGCAGGAACTGCTAAACCAAAATCTAATTGTACGTCAGGATGATTTAGTGAAGACAAAAACTCCTTGACCAGATCGGCGTTTTTTACTGTTTTTTCTTGGTTTTCAAATGGCGTTTTGGAAGGAAGGTCTGGTGTTATGGGATGGTAGCACACATAATACCCCGATTTGGGTTTTGATTCTATGAGGCCGGAAGCTTCTAAATCAAAATATGCACGGAAGATCGTGGCCTGACTTACTCCCAAATCGCTGCTCATACCTCTGACAGATCGTAGTTTATCACCAGGCTTAATAGCTCCTGAAATAATAGCTGTTCGAATAGTGTCAGCAATCTGTTCGTATCGGAATTGTACTTGCATAGCAGATTCGGTTTTTAATAAATCAAGCAGTTCAGATCGAAGTACGAAAAGATTTATGAATCACAAAAACCAATGATCAAATTCTTGATCTGCTATGCACTAAAAAGTGAAAACTGAATCTGTTTTGCCTACTCATGATTCCAGTAAGCATCTCTGGTTAGAGATTTTAGTGAAAGTTTTCTGCCATCAGTCGCTTCCATTTTCAACAGGATATTGGGATACACATCATTGATCCAATAGGTAAGATTGGATCCTTCGGTTCTGGTAACGGAAACTTTCCAGGGTTCATTTATTAGGTCGCTATCAATTTCGGTAAGCTCGTTCATAGATGCTTTTTCAATAGCAATGGTAGCTTTTTCAGAAACAGGAACACTTGCTTTACTTGAAACTTGCATAGGGTACAGATCAACTTCAAACTGTAGCCCCTCTTCGAAATCCAATGTTCTGAGAGTGTAGCTCAGCTGATCTTCAAACCATGGACCTTTCTCGATGGTGGTTGTTCCGTTGCCCTGACCATCCCAGTAACTCATGTACTGGAAGTCATATTGATTTCCATTTTCCAGGAAAGATTTGGCCGTATTGCCACACCACTCCTGACTGGTGTTGGTGAGCTTATGTACCTGATGTGGTGATTCTCGCTTGTAGAAAACCGAGGTGAGGTAATGATATGGATATTTCAGGGTTTCAATTCGGCAAAACTTGTTCACCTTCATGACGGGATACAAGTCTGATCGATTGTAATCGTCTGTTTTGACGCGGAACTCTTGATTGAATTCCTCTTTGACCAGCACGTAGACATACTCAAACTTTCTCGTCTTGCCATAAACCACTCGTTCGGCATCATAGATCGCTACTTCAGCTTGGCCATCATCCCAAAGTTGGTCCTTGGCCCATTGCTCATTGATGTAATCTGGAGCTGGCTGAGTAGCTGGACTACAAGCAAAAAGGGCTGCACAAAGCAGCCCTAAACTTAAATTCTTATTTACCGTCATCGTCTGGATCAACAAATTCAAATTCAATATCCGAATCCTTCAAATCCTGGAAGGTGTCTATGTCACTCAGTTCTGGAAGCAAATGGAATTCTGCATCCATTTGACCAATTTCAGTCAGTACGTCACTGAGTACCTTATCATGACTGTATTTCTTGTCATGGAAAAGAGCTGGATAGAGTTTGTTCATTCCGATTAGGTAATAACCACCATCTGTTGCCGGTCCGATTACCACATCGTTTTCATCCAGTTTGTCAAATGCTTCTTCGATGACTTCTTCACTAAGTTGCCAACAGTCTGTACCAATGATCACTACTCGCTCATATCCTTTGTCAAAAGCAAATTCAAATGCATTTTGCATTCGGTCTCCAAGATCTGGACCTTTTTGAACTTGCAATTTGTATTCGTCCGTATCCCAGATGTCTTCGATTTCTACATACTCCGAGTAAAAAACGACTTTTGAGCAATCCAACTCTTTAGTAACTTCATACGTATGTTCTACCAGGTATTTGTACACGTCCAGCGCACCGTCAATACCTATGTCAGCAGCCAGTCTGGTTTTTACCTGACCTGGGATAAGGTTCTTTACAAATACGATTAATAGATCTTTTTTAGTCATACACTTTTACGCCTTTATATAGCCACTGAGACCAGTTCTTGTTGTACGTATGTACACTATCAGTGGGTTCTTGATTGATGTTGAATACTGTGTTACCTTGATTTTTCCAGTCAAAGATACCGCCATATAGGTTGCTCACGTTTTCAAAACCCATTTTTTGCATCTTTTCTCCGATGCGTTCACTTCTGTAGCCAACGGAGCAATACACCACCACTTTGGCGTCTTTGGGAATATCACCGATTAGATTTTTGTCAAAATCATCATAGCCAATTAATCGAGCGCCAGGTATATGGCTTACACGAAATTCTTCGGGCTCTCTTGCATCCAGAATGAACACATCACCTTGTTTTTTCAGGTTTTCCAATTGATCCGAATTCACAATGGGAACGGTGTTTTTGTACAAGCTTTTCATTTTCTCATCAAACGACTGCTGTCCGCAAGCGGGGAGCCAGATCATCCCGATGATGAAGGCCAAAAGGCTATGAATTTTTCGCATTGCTTTTTTTAACAGTTTCAATGATTAAAACACTAAGTACCACGGTATATTCCAAAACCAACCAACCCGCAGATAGTTCGAATCCGGTGCTGGTGTAGCCAAAATAAGTTACGAAGATTAGCAATGACCAGATGATAGGAAACCAATATTTTGTTAGCACGCCGAGCATAATCAATGGAATGATGTACCATGGATGCACGGTGGTGGCCAATGCCAAATAGATGGTCAATGACCAAAGCATGATCTCTTCAATGCTCCACTGCCTTTTCTTCCCAATCCAGGCAATGAGAAGAATGGCTAATAAAGTGACTATAGATAAGGCTGGTCCTAAAGTGCCTATGATGTTGTATCCTTTTACCCAAAATCCGATTTCTCGAATGAGGTAATAGATGCTGGCGTTGAATTCAAATTTCTGAAAATACAAGCCTAAGCTCGATGACATGGACTCAATAAGTGCTGCATCGATCATGGGTAAGAAGGAAACCACTCCCAATATTCCTGCGATCAATGTGGTGGTTACGCCTGATTTGAAGTCTTTTCGGAAAAGTAGTGCCGGCAAATAAATCAGTGGAAGCAGTTTGGTGGCGATGGCCAATCCAAATCCAATTCCTGATTTCCAGTAACTGGATTGCTTGAAATAGTAAATCCCGATCACCATAAAAGTGACCACCAGTAGTTCGAAGTGCAGATTGCCAACTCCTTCCAGAATCACCAAAGGATTCAGCCAATACCAGTTGGCTCTGACCAGGTCATGGCCTGAGCTTTTTAGTATTTTTCTGATGAAATAATAAGTGGTCAGATCACCTGCCAGCAAAAAGAAGCGAATCACATTGGCTGAAACCAGCCAATTGTCATTGCCTATCCAGGAACTAAGCCAAAAGATGAATTGATTCAGCGGAGGATAAATGGCAAAGTATTCCTTGGAGTTGAGTTTTTCATACAGCTCATAACTCAACCCGTCAGGCATAGCATCTTTAGTTGCAATGGTTGATGGAAGCTCTTCAAATGGGCTCATGCCATTTTGAATAAGCGCTCCATCCCAGATAAATCGATAGATGTCATCTGATAGCATCGGTAGACCTACGAATAACAGCAGTCGACTAGCCAGGCCTACGGTGAAAGTTGCGGATTGGGCAGGCGGAAACTTGCACAGCCAGAAATATCCAAAGAAAGCTGAAAAGTAGGCCAACCCTAAAGGCAACGTTTCATGTCTGGGGACAATCAAGCCCACGGTTGATATTCCAGCAATCAGAATAAAAATGCTTGTGTATTGTGCAGTATTATTCTGCTGTTGCATTAGGGACTTTTTTCAAAGACAGGTAAAAAACGGATGCAAACCCAAGGCAGAGCATCAGGTGGAATAAGATCAATCCAAAATCTTTGAGCACAAATGCGGACATCACCCCAAAAGCAAAATAAGCAGCCATGAAGCCTTCCAAAATCGTCAGGAAGGAGATCTTTTGTTTCAGGTAAGTATTTCCTTTCCAGCTGTCGGACTTGTTCACAATGTTGAACTTTGGTGTTCTGATAAACGGCGTTTTGATGCCCAAATAGCCTTCCGTAACCGCAATGGCGTTATGCAAGGACATTCCCATCGAAAAGGTTAGGAAGAGCGGGAAATTCTTAATGTAATACGTCAGTGAAAAGTTCTTCGCCGTGGCTTTAGTGGCGATCCAGTAAAAGACCGTCATTCCTACAAAACCGATGATGAAGACACTCGCCAGATTGAATAGTAAGTTGAAATCTGGATTACCTTTTTTGATGTAGAGCATCGGTATAGACAATACCGCTCCAATGACTAGAAAAAGAAAAACCGAACTGTTAAGCAAGTGCAAAACCGCATGCCATTTGACGGGTGCACTTAGCTTGGATAGGATCACTTTGCCCAGGTTCTTGCGAGCAGTTTCTGCCGCACCTTTATTCCATCGGTATTGCTGTGACTTGATGGCCGGCACTAATACTGGCAGCTCCGCCGGGGAAGTGACATCCTCCAGGTATTTGAACTTCCAACCTTTCAGCTGAGCTCGGTAACTCAAATCCAAATCTTCAGTAAGCGTATCATGTTGCCAACCGCCAGCATCTTCGATGCATGTCTTTCTCCATACGCCAGCCGTACCATTGAAGTTCATAAACTTACCAGAGCTATTTCGACCCAATTGCTCCACAGAGAAGTGTGCATTCAGCCCAAAGGCCTGCATTTTGGTCAGGATGCTGTAATCTTCATTGATGTGGCCCCAGCGAGTTTGCACCATCCCGATTTCATCTGAGAAGTGTGCCAGAGTTTTTAATAAAAAGTCCGGTTCCGGTAAGAAGTCCGCATCAAAGATGGCGATGAATTCACCAGTGGCTTTCTGAGTTCCATAAGCCAATGCTCCGGCTTTAAATCCCACACGCTCTGGTCGCTGGATGTGCTGCACATTGATGCCTTTTTGTTGCCATTCAGCCGTTTTGTTAGCAATGATCTCCACAGTTTCGTCTGTGGAGTCATCCAGTATCTGTATTTCCAGTTGATCCAAGGGATAGTCTAGTCGGCAGACCGCATCGATGAGGCGCTTTACCACATATTTTTCATTGTATACCGGCAGCTGTACGGTCACTTTCGGGTAGGAGGTAAGCTCCAGAGTAGCATTGGCCTTTCTTTTGGTTTTCTTATACAGAATGGCCAGATAGAGTTGTTCCAAACTAAAGATGCTGATGACCAATAGCGCAACGATGTATCCGATGACAACAATCCAACTCATGTTTAGAGGTATCTGAAAATGGTTAGAATGATTTTGTAGCCTGCCATGATGGTTCCCTTCACTGTTCCTGAAACTTTGCTAACACCAATTCTCTGTCGATAGTTTACAGCAACTTCCGTGGTTTTCATTTTCAATTTAGCAGCTTTGAGTTGCATTTCTACCGTCCAGCCGTAATTTGTGTCCGCCATTTTCATCGCAAGCAGCGACGAATATTTTACCGCTCTGAATGGTCCCAAATCAGTGTACTCATGTTTGTAGAACCACTTAATCAAACTGGTTGCCAGCCAGTTGCCAAAAACCTGCTGTGGAGTCATAGAACCGCGTTCTTTTCGCCCCAAAGCACGTGAGCCAATGACCATGTCCATTCCATCTTCCAGGATGGGTTTGACCAGTTCTGGTAACTGCTCCGGATAGTCCGAATGGTCCCCATCTAAGAACACCACAATGTCCGGATGAGTTGCAGATTGCGCTATATGATCCATGCCTTTCAAGCATGCCTGACCATATCCTCGCCGTTCTTCTTTGAGCGCCGTAGCTCCGTGCGATTGGGCTTTGTGGTACGTGTCATCAAACGAGCCATTGTCCACCACGATGATCTCACTGACCCAATCCTGAGGAATCTCATCTATGACCATCCCAACAGCATTTTGCTCATTGAATGCCGGAATAATCACACGTACATCTGGTCTCTTTTGGTTCGCCACACCTTTTAATTTCGCGGGCAAAGTTACCTTTTCGAAGTGCTAATCCCTTGTCCCATACCAGACATTTGCTGTATTTACCTGGCAACTTCTATGGTGATCGTGTTTATAAGATGAATTTGCCTAGATAAGGAAATCGTCATTGCGAAGCTTAAGGGCGGATAGAGGGAAGCAAGCTGAGGCAATCTCTTTGAAAAGGTAATGATGCCTTTAGCCATCATTTGGATTTAGGACGCCCCTCCGCTCAACTCCATTGCACCAGACCGGCGCTGGCGGGTCTGGCGCACCTCCGCATCTAGTTGTAGTAGATTGGGGAGTGGTAGAGCTTCGGGGTGGTCAGGTCCTGAAATAGGTTGACACAAACAGTGTCAAAAATGGATAAACAAGAAAAGTCAAATGACTTGGTAAAATACAAATCAGGCTCAGGTTATCGAGCGTCTTTCAAACATCATGTGGTTTTG
>NZ_JAMZMJ010000019.1 GCF_024714495.1 Marinoscillum pacificum
AAATGAATACTTATCCCAGTCAGCGAAGAAGGTGTAACCAGATACCTGATACCATGGTCCATTCAGCTGATCCGCCACAGACAATCCATAAGATACTCCAGGATATTGCTCATAATATAAATACCAAACTTCTCCATTTGGTGAAGGAATTAACATGGGTGCCTCACGAAAATTAGGACTGATAGGGTCAGATAAGTTTTCATAAGGTCCGAATAAGTTATCTGAGCTGGCGATACGAATGGTTTTTCCGGTCACCCAATCCAATGTCGGGTAGCGCTCATCTTTAATAACCGTCCAGTACTTACCTTCCGCATTTCTAATGAACACATCGATGGTTCCCATGTCCCAATCCAACAATCGCTGTGGGGTTTTGGAGAATGTCTTCAGATCCTTGGATGTGACATATAAAGTTCTTTGACTTGCCCAATAGCGCTCTGGATCTTCTCGAGTACCTTCTTGATGCGGCGTGTGCCAGGTCATGACATACTGTTTACTTGGCTCATCGTAGAAAAGCTTTGGAGCTCCAATTCTTTGCAATGCTTCACTATAACCAGGAGTCTTTTTCAGATCAGGCGTATACACGCTATGTTTTTTCCAACTCACTAAGTCTTCCGAAACCCAAATATTGATATCAGGAGAAGCATCACTTTGGTTCCCTGCTATGTAGTACCGTCCATCATGTCCTTTTACGATATCTGGATGACCATGATAATCTTCAAATACTCTTTTACCAGCATTCAATCGATACCAGTGCAAGCCATCTAAGCTGACGCTATAATACAACTCACCATAATCCTGATGAGTCATGTGAGCAAAAAGATAAGCCTCATTAACAGGTTTCTGACCAGTTTTCACCTGCCCTGGAGGGTTTGGCTGTTGAGCCATAGCTGCACCGATTATCAGTGCAAAAAATGTTGTTAGTAGATATTTCATTGTTTTAAATCGTTTTAAACATTGGATGGCTTACCATTTCCAAACCGAAGTTCTTTCACAGTAAAGCCATCCGCAGGTGTGATCGTATATACTTTTTAATTCATCAAAATCACTTAGTCTAACAGGTTAGAATAATTCAGTCTCAAGCACTCTGTAACTATCTTCTTCTGCTGACAATTCTTCTCCATCAAATATCAAATTGATAATTCCCGTCTTTCGTGGATGTACAGCATTGGTTGAAAAGTGAGTATGTAAAACGTATTTCATTTCTCCACCATCGATGATCAAATCACCATGCCCTGCTCCTCTCTCACCGAAATCATTTCCATGGATGATAGGGTTATTTACTGATTTGGTCCATGGTCCTAACGGGTGATCACTAGTGGCATATCCAACCGCATAATCTGGATTTCGAAAATCATTTGCTGAATAGATCAAATAATATTGACCATTTGCCTTAAAGACTGTTGGTCCTTCCGCTACTGACCAGGAAGCATTTTCTGTATTTTCCCAAGGGTCTTCAGCGGCAATGATTTCTTGTAAGGTTTCTGATTTGATGGATGCTAAATCATCGTTCATCTCTGCCACATAGATTCGATTACCATCTTGTAAGCGGACATGATAGAGATATTTCGTTCCATCGTCATCTATGAAAACAAACGGATCTATTTGTTTTTGTGAGTTATCAATCGAAGTACCATTGTTCGTAAACAGCCCTAATGGATTACTACTCCTGGCAACACCAATCTGTTCATTGGCTGTATAGGCCATGTAGAATTCTTCTTCATAGTGCAGGACTTGGGGTGCCCAAAACCCCGTGTTACCAAAAGCAGCTTGCTCACTTAAAGCAAAACCCGAAGCAATTCCATTTGGTCCTTCCCAATTGGTCAAATCAGATGATGTGAAAACAAGAAATCCCTTCCCTTTTGATTCCAGTGAACCCTGCGAGGTTCCATATAAATAGTAGGTATCTTCTGATTTGAAAATACTCGGATCTGCTAAATATACGGTACTAAAGACCGGCTCTTGTGGTTCCTCCGGTTCCGGCTCATCATCAGGTTTTTCAGCATTTTCAGCACACGAAAAATTCAAGAGTAGAATCACAAGAAGATATACCCATTTATAACTTACTCCAATGGTTTCGCGAAACTTCATATTACTCATTATTCAAAATTTTAAATTCATACTTTCCAGAGCCAAGCTGAAGTACCAGGTCTGATCCTGAAGTTTTAGTAGCGATAGTAAGCGCTCGATTATTCATCAATACCTCCTTATCAACTGCATCTGGCAGCACTACTTTGCCTGTAGTATTTGGTGGAATCGTCACACTAATTGCCAACGCCGTACTATCCATCCTCCAAGAAGATTCAATCAAACCATAACTACTTTCAAACGATGCCTTAGCATAACCCAATCTCGAGTCTGGATGTGGGTTAAGAAGTAACTCTTTATAACCTGGGGCAGCATTATCTATTCCAGCTACTACTCGATACATCCAGTCGCCAATAGCACCGTAAGCATAGTGATTGAAAGAATTCATATCTGTGTTTTGGAAGCTTCCATCTGGTTTTTGCCCATCCCATCGTTCCCAAATAGTAGTTGCTCCCATAGTGATTGGGTAAATCCAGGATGGGAAAGTCTCCTGAAGTAATAAATCATATGCCACATCGGCACGTCCATTGTCAGACAATACCCGACACAAGTAGGGAGTTCCTAAAAAGCCCGTAGATAGATGATTTCCACGATTTCTGATGTTGTGTACCAGTCGATCTATTGCTCCATCACGTTGTGCATCGTCAAGTAAATCAAACATCAAGGCCAACACATAAGAGGTCTGACTATCAGACAGGATTAAACCTGATGGAGTCACATAAGCTTGATTGAATGCTTTTTTGATTTCAAGAAACAGTTCTCTGTACTCGTCCGCCTCCCTGTTTTTACCAAGAACTTCTGCGGTGTTAGCAAGGATGGAAACGGAATATGCATAAAACGCTGTAGCGATTAGATCGGGATCGGTATGACCGTCTGGTTCGGTCCAGAATTTCAACTCTGGCTTATAAAACAGCCAATCTCCGAAAACACTTCCTCCTTGCCAGAGGTAATCATCTCCTGCGCTTTGCTGAACATAATTCACATACTTTTTCATGGCTGGATAGAGCTGCGACAATATTTGACGATCTCCATAGACTTCATACATGGTCCATGGAGCGATAGTTACCACATCAGCCCATCCCGCTGACGCACGAAAATCCTCCATCACATAAGGAACTACAAAAGGAACAATCCCAGCAGAATCTTGAGCAATCGGAATATCCTGCAACCATTTAGTGAAAAATGGAGCTACATTCATGTTAAAAGAAGCTGTTCTAATAAATGCCTGCGCATCTCCTGTCCAGCCAAGTCGTTCATCTCGCTGTGGGCAATCGGTTGGAACATCCAGGAAATTGCCTTTTTGTCCCCATTGAATATTGTGCTGAAGTTGGTTGAGTTGTGGATTGGAGCATTCGAATGAACCGGTCGGCTCCATATCTGAATGAATGACTACTCCGGTAAGATTCTCTTCTGTGAGTTCTCCCGGAAAACCTTCAATCGCTAAATAGCGGAATCCCATGAATGTAAATCGAGGTTCATAAACCTCATCTCCATCACCTTTTAAAGTATACATCAAGGTAGCTTGGGCAGCTCTTAAATTGTCTGTGTAGAATTCCCCGTCACTATCAAGAACTTCTGCGTGTCGGATGGTGACCTGAGTTCCTGCAGGTCCATTTACCTTAAGCTTAACCCATCCTACCATATTTTGTCCCATATCCGCAACCAGAGTTCCCATTGGAGTCTTCCAGATTTTCACTGGTTTGATCTCTTCAATCCGCCTTACTGGTACAGTTTGAGTACTGATTAGTTTCTCGGCACCTTCGGCACTAACAGTAACTTGCTGCCAATCACTATCATCAAACTTTGTACTATTCCAACCAGATTTTTCCTTTCTAGCATCATAGTGCTCGCCGTTGTACAAACTATTCATAGTAATCGGGCCGTCCATTGTACCCTTCCATTTCTCATCACTGACGATGGTTTCTTTTGATCCATCCTGGTAGGTGATTTCTACCTGACATATCAGCCCAATCTTGTGACCATAATGAGCCCAATTATTAGGTCCCCAAGCCAACTGACCTCTATACCAACCATCACCAATATAGGCTCCTATGACATTCTCACCCTGTTGGATATTTGATGTAACATCATATACTTGATATTGGATTCGTTCTTCATAGGACGTCCACCCTGGAGCAAACACCTGATCGCCAACAACTTCTCCATTGAGATGCAATTCATATAATCCATGGGCTGAAACATACGCTCTTGCTGAGGTCACCTTTTTGCTTGTAGAAAATGTTTTTCGGACCATTGCCGCTGGACCAGAATGCTTTTCTTCCTGAATAGGCTCAATCCACATAGCTTTCCAGTTGGAAGGGTTGATCATACCTGTTACCCAATATTGTGGTGTGCTCCAATCAGATCTCTTTTTATAGTTATCCCAAACTCGGACACGCCAATAATATCGTTGGTTTGGCACAAGATTCTCGCCATCATATGAGACTAAAATGGATTGATCAGATTCAACTTTACCTGTGCCCCACTCCAAATTCTTAAACTGCTTTTCCATTGCAACCTGAAGTTCAAAAGCAGCTTGCTTCGTGTTATTTCGTTCCGCATTCAGTTTCCAGCTAAATCTTGGATGCTCCTCGTCTATTCCGATTGGATTCGATTTAAACTCAACGGTTAAATCAGCTACAGAAAGCTTCTGAGAAAACCCCAAACCACCTGTGAGAAGTAAAAGAAGGAAGACTAAATGACGCATACTTGATGGATTTTAAAAAAACCGCAGGTGAAAGCACCTGCGGTTTTTGATTTAGTTTTTAATAAGTTTTTGAGTGAATTGTAATTCATCTGAGGAAATGGAAATAAAGTAGATGCCTCCACTTATACCTCCTAGATTCAGTGTATGGTAATTACTCCCTGCTGTACTTTGAAATTCTTCATGATAAACTTCTTGTCCCGCGGTATTGGTAATTCTTAATTCAACTTTCTGTGAACGCTCATTACCAAATCGTATTTGAACTTCATCAGCAACAGGATTTGGGTAAATAGTCAACTTTGATTCTGAATCTAACTCCTCCACACCAGTCACAATTCGCTGACTCTGAGAAACTGATTGCAATGACCATCGCTGACAGTCGCCACCAAGCCACGTCCACTGCTGCACATTGGCACCGTCCGCAGTGGAACACTCAGAAACATCCAGTACCTTCAATCCATTTTTAGAAATGATTTTGAAATATCCAGACTCCACTTCTTCAAATCCCCAACGCTGACAATTGGCACCTGAACTTGTCCAGGTTTGCACATTCCTACCACTAGTAGACAAGCAGCCATCCACATCTAGCGCCAAACCACTCACATTACTCAGGATTTCATAGTAGCCATCAGGTGTTGCATTGATGGTCCATCGTTGACAGTTAGCTCCATTCCATGGCCACTGTTGCACGTTAGCACCTACAGCTGTAGAGCATCCAGAAACATCCAATACCTTGTTGCTATTTTTAGACGTGATGCTGTAAGATCCAGCAGGAATTTCATTCGGACTTACAGGTTCCAGCTTCCATTGCTGGCAATCTCCACCTAACCATTCCCACTGCTGAACATTCTGTCCATCAGCATCTGAACATGCGTCTACATCCAATACTCTTCCACTATTTTTAGAAACCAGTCTGAAATATCCTGCACCTGTCGGCTCGATATACCATCGTTGGCAATCAGCGCCATTCCATGGCCATTGCTGTACATTACCGCCATTAGAAGTAGAACAGCTGTTTACTTCTAGTGCTTTTCCACTCAGCTGTGAAGTGATCTTATATTCACGATTACCAAGATATTCGATCTTCCATCGCTGGCAATCACCACCAGCCCAAGGCCATTGTTGTACGTTGGCTCCATCGGCATCACTGCATCCACTGACATCAAGTGCTTTGCCACTGTGTTTAGCCGTTAATCTATAAACTCCATCCGCAAATGGCGCATTGAATGGACCAATACCTGAGAATACACGACACTCTTTATTCGAAAGCTGAATGATCTCTGAACTACCTGAGCGAGATACGTATTGTGAACTGTAGTTACCGCATGGATTGGTACCATCGCTCGGTGTAAACAAGGGTGAAGATCGCTCTGCCCAAAGTCCTGTACCATTTGTAGAATTGACCATATACTTCTGGCCATTCTCAGCAACATTCACATTGGCTCCATTTCGAAGAACTTGCCCTGCTACAAGCAATTCACCATTGGCAGTACCATTATCTATCCAGGTCACAGTAGGTGCGTGCGAAAAGTGATTTCCGGAAACAGATTCTATTCTGGTCCCTACAGCGGAGACAGCCCCCCAGTTGACTCCATCTGCAGAAGACCGAATAAACGCATCACAACTGTAAGTTGGACCGCATATTTCATAGACCATGACATAATCACCATTTGGCAACTTGCTAATCGTTGGCATACCCGGACGCTGATCATTGTCTGGGATACCAATATCTATGGTCTCACTACTCCATGTAGCGCCACCATCTGTAGATATTTTATGAGCAATCAGCTGATTGTATCCAGACCCCTTATGCTCTTCAGATGCATAATACATGACCAGTCGACCAAAATCATCAATTATGAACTCAGCTTCCCACAATCCAGTATTTCCTGTTACCGGAGTGGAAAAATACGACCAGGTATTTCCTTGATCCGTACTCTTATAAATCTTAATCGCTCTGCTAGCTGGCGGGGCTCCATTATGGGCAGAAACTGCCCAAAACAGTGTTCCTGCAGTCGTAGCTCCCATATTCACAGGCATTTCATACAGTTCACTACAACATGTGTTAGCAAAGCCATTTTCTGTGATGGTTGCAATCTGCGACCAGCTGATCCCATCATCTGTACTTTGGTAAATATGACCAGCACCGATAACATCGAAACTGGCAATTAATCGACCATTGGCAGCTCCATTTGCTGCCAGTCGAATTAATCGAGGATAAAATGAGTCTGTATCCTCTAACAGAACTTCTTGAGCATGCGCATAGATGCTCATTACTACTAATAGAATGAGTGATGTGAGTTTTCTCATCATTTTGTGGTTTTAATGAAACATTGATTAAGTCACACCTGCAATTCTCAATCAGTCAGCGGAGGTTAATTCTTTTATTAGATCGATCTCTTCTTGACTATAAACAGATCCATCTTGACGGAAAATATCATGGAACCAAACTTCTGGCTCTTCACCAGATTCGATTGGGGTATCCCATGCATAAATGGTATTGCTTTTACCTGCAACCAAACCCCAGTTAATGGCAGCAATCTTATTTTCTTTAAGCATCGGCATGATTGCCTCAAATGTGCTATTTCTAGTTCTAGCCATGTACTCAGTACACAACAGTGGCTTTCCGTATTGCTGTAGAGAGTCAATCATCTGTGCATGAGTCGCACTATCCTGATAGTTGTGATAGGTGATGACATCCGAATTCTCTAACTGGAATTTATTCAGGTTGGTCAATTTAAAATTCCAAACTCCTGCAGATAATGGTTGTGATGGATTGACCTCTCTCCCCCATTGGAAGACATTTTTCAAAAGTGGCATCGAACGATCACCATATCCTGAATTACCCGGCTCGTTATACAAATCCCAAAGTAGGATTCTCTTATCATCTGCAAAGTGCTTCAACACATCCTTTACATAGGCTTCAAGATCTGTCATCTTCTCAGGTGAGTCATAAATCAATTGACCCGGATCTTGTACCCATCCTGAGTTATGTGTTCCCACCTTAGGTTCTGGCTGTACTCCTGCAGCATACGTATTGTTCCAGCAATCATCGAAGAATACGAACATGGTAGAAACACCGTGCTGGTCAGCAATGGATAAATATTGATCCATTCGTTTTTTGAATCCTTCAGGATCCTGCTCCCATGCCAGGTGATGCAAATACACGCGCATTAGATTCATACCGATTCCTTCTGCCCAGCCTAACTCACGATCAATTACTTCTGGATTGAAAGAGTCTGCTTGCCAGGTTTCTAGTTGATTGATAGCAGTACTAGGGTTAAAATTAGCACCTGCAAACCAGGGTTTATCTTGATACCATTCGTTTGCTTGCTCTTTACTCCAAACAGATCTGGTAAATGGTTTTTCTGGAGTTTCGGAAGTTTCCTTTTTAGGACTGCACGCTGCCAAAAGTGCTAGTAGTAAGACTGGGATAAAGTGTTTCATGAGCCGTAGAAGTATTTTTTATATAACGTTTTGCTTGTCTTTTGGCAAAACATCTGCCAGGGCAGCAAATGCTGCCCTAACAAATGACCAAAATGTATGAAGAAGAATTTTAGTATTCTAGATGTTGATCCAGATTAGGATTGTTTTCTACCTCAACTTGTGGAATCGGTAGACGGTGTGATTTTCCAACAACGAAGTTGAAGAAGTCAGGATCTCTTTGAGCGATTTCATCTACACTAGATTGTGAATCCAAATCACCCCATCTTTTTAAATCCATCCATCTGGTACTTTCACCACATAGTTCTAGTACGCGCTCCATTTTCAAACGATCAAGGAATGCATCCTGATCACTTCCGATAGATGGATATGCTGTTGCTAACGGAGCCATATTTGCTCTAGAACGCACTCTATCCACATATTGATACGCTTCAGCTGTATTTCCTAGTTCATTCAATACTTCAGCGTATAACAATAGAATATCCGCATATCTGATCAATCGAAGATTTACCTGAGAAAAATAATCCTCATTGTCTCTGTAGTAATCTCTTTGGTATTTTCTGAAATACGCATCCTGATCACCCCATTGCCAGTCTCTGTTATAAGTCTTGTCTCCGAAATCAGCTTCCAGACCAGAATACAATGCAGAATGTCTTAAACGTTCATCCAGGTTACCATCCAGATCAAGTTCTTTTTTGAACTCTTCGATCACCCAGTATCTCAATTGACCATCAGACCAGCCAATACCTCCTGGTGCGAAAAATTGTGCTCTGTTATTACCCATACTAGCATTTGGCACTTCACCATCACCACCACCATAGTTTCCATCAGAGAACTGGATTTCGAATACAGACTCCACATTGTTTTCATTCATGTGGGTGAAGTTGTCTTTGAAGTTTGGAACCAGATCATATAGATCCTTGCCATCACCAGTTATGAAATAATCCAACGCCGCTTTAGCATCTGGCCACATACGCTGTTGCATGTACGTTTTAGCTAAGAATGCATACGCAGCACCTTTTGTTGGACGACCGACATTCGCTTCATCCCATGTAGTAGGAAGAACATCTACAGCTTCATTTAAATCTTGCTCAACCTGAGCAAAAATCTCATCCATCGTTCTTTTTGCTGGCAAATCATCCGGATTAGATGGTTCTAAAACGATAGGTGCATCTTCCCAAAGAACAGCGATATTGAAATAGTAGAACGCTCTGAAGAATTTGGCTTGCGCTAATATCAACTCTTTTTCAGCAGCATCCATATCAATATCCGGCACATTAGCCAATACTTGATTACATCTGTAGATCGCCTTATAATGATCTCTCCAGGTGATTACCTGACCTTCCCAGAAGTTATAGTTCACATACTGGAATCTAGTCCAATCCCCTAGTTCGATCCATGGACTTTTACTGTAACCAATATCTGAAGTCAAGTCATATCTAAAGTAAATCCATCTACTCCAAAGCCCTGGCTTATACTGCATCGCATAGATCGCATTGACACCTAGTCTAGCGTCATCTGCTGTTGACCAAAACTGTGTTTCAGTTAAGGTATTAGGGTTTTCAACATTTAAACGGTCTTCATCACAGCTGTAAAGCGTCATGCCAACCATTAGTAGAAATATGTATTTAAGATTTTTCATTTCGCTTTGATTTTTAAGATTAGAATCCAAAGTTTAATCCTACAGACATGGTTTTCACGTTCGGGAATGCTCCCAGATCAAACCCTCTCTCATAGATTGTCGGTCCTCTGAATTCAGGATCTAAGCCTGAATATTTCGTAAGCGTAATTAAGTTCTGACCAGAAATAGATACTTGTGCAGTTTGGAAACCTACTTTTTCAAGGAATCCTATTGGCAAGTTGTAAGCCAAGCTGATGAATTTCATTCGAGCAAAATTGCCGCTCTCCAGCCATCTGTCGGTATCTCCTCTAGAGTTCAACGTAGTACCATAATATGCTCTTGGTGTTTCTGTATTAGGATTTTCTTCAGTCCATGGTTTAGTACCAGCTTGATAGTTTGAGTTATCATCAAATCTTCCCATCACAGAGTTGGTAGCACTGTAAACAGTAGCACCAAGTGAGCTGAACCAGGTCATAGAAAACTCGAAGTTCTTATACGAAGCATTGAAGTTCCAACCAAGCTCTACGTCAGCCCAAGGACTGCCCATCACCACTTTATCATCATTTGTGATCTGTCCGTCTCCGTTGTGATCTACAAAACGAATATCACCAGGTTGAGCTGTCGGCTGGATTACCTGACCCTCATCATTTTGATAGTTCAATACATCATCAGGACCCTGGAAAAGACCATCCGTTTCCAAAACATACCACATTCCGATTGGGTTACCTACTTCTGTTACGGTGTTCCCAACGTAGATGTCATTTCTATCATAACCTAATGACAATACTTCATTTTTGATCGTCGTGATATTCAAAGAAGTGTTGTATTTAAACTCCTTAGCTGCTTCAGCATACGAAATGGTGAACTCAAAACCTGTGTTTCTCAAAGAAGCAGCATTGACAAATGGATTACCTCCGTCATTACCTGTAGTAATAGCGATTGGTGCTTGCGTCAAAACATCATCTGTTGTAGAAATGTAGTATTCTGCTGTTGCTGTCAATTTATCATCGAAGAAACCAAGATCAACACCAAAGTTGCTCTGAGTCAAAGTTTCCCATCTCAAGTTGTTGTTTGCTAACTGCACGTTAGTTGCGGCACCTTCTATATGCTGATCTGCACCAATTGCAATAGTTGGGAACGTGTTGATTCTCTGCTGATAATCCCAGTATCCAATATTGGCACTACCTAGTGTTCCATGATTGGCTCTTAATTTCAAGTTTGAAATCAAACTGCTATTAAAGAAAGCTTCATCACTTACTCTCCAACCTGCAGCTACAGATGGGAAAGTAGACCATCTATTGTCAGGACTCAATCGCGAAGTACCGTCTCTTCTGAAGATTGCAGAGAAAATGTACTTATCATCATAGGTATAGCTCAAACGACCTAGGTAAGAGATCAATACTGCTTGTTGACGAAAACCTGTCACAACTGCTTGATCACCTTGATCTAAAACAGTATAGTATTCACCAGTACTTGGATTTTGAGGAAGATTTCTCTTAGTTCCTTCTATACGTTCATACTTATCATCCTGATAGGTTTGACCTAGAAGGACATTTAAGCTATGCTTTCCGAAATCCTTATCAAAGTTTAAGGTATTCTCCACCAATAAGGTGCTTGAAGTTCCTCTGTTTTCAATCGCTATTGCTGGCTCATACGGCTGATTCAACGTCCAGTTACCCTCTTTTCTCAAGAACTGGTAATGATCAAAACTTGTGTTATAACCAACATTCAATCGGTATGTCAAAAAATCAACTGGCTTGATTTCTGACCAGAAGTTTCCACGAATTCTGAAGTTCTCATTCATTCGATCGCTGTAATCTGCAAGCGCAACAGGGTTAGTACCAAAAGTTCTAGCGCGTGCTTCATTTCCATAGCCATAACCACCTGGGTTGTTTTCATCATATACCGGTATAGTCGGCATCAAACGAACCACATCGATAATTGGATTACCTGACATTTCATCTGCCTGAGCATTGGTAATGGCCAGGTTCTCACCAACACTGAAAATTCCTTTCTTAGCTGAAGTATTGACTCTGAAGCTCAATCGCTCAAAGCCTGTACTAATTACCGTACCTTTATTTTCGAAATAGTTACCGGAAATCAAGTAAGTACCATTAGGACCACCACCCGAGAAAGACAAGTTATAATCCTGAATTCTTCCCGTTTGGAAAGTCTCATCTTGCCAATCTGTGTCATTTGTCATGTCATGATCCTGACGAGGAACACCCGCATTATCATAGGCCATGTTATTAATTTCAATGTATTCATCTCTATCTGCTAAATCATAACGCGGCATTTGCTGAACACCAGTCTTACCTGAGAATTTCACCTGTAGTGGACCTTCTTTTCCTTTTTTGGTGGTAATGATGATTACACCATTTGCAGCACGAGAACCGTATATGGCAGCTGCCGAGGCATCTTTCAATATTTGGATAGACTCAATGTCATTCGGGTTGAAATCTCTGTTGGCCGTGGTAATCATCCCATCAATAACATACAAAGGAGGCTGACCTGAGAAATTACTCAAACCTCTGATTTGAATTTGTGCTTCACTACCCGGCTGACCACCACCACGAATGTTCACACCAGTAGCTAAACCTTGCATCGCCTCAGCCACTGTAGTAGCCTGACGCTTTTGAACTTCTTCCGTTTTGACTACAGAAACAGCACCTGTCAAGTCAGCTTTTTTCTGCTCTCCATAACCCACAACTACTACTTCTTGCAAACTAGTATAGTCGAGCTTAAGTTGAATATTGAATGAAGTCTGTCCTGTAAATGCAATCTCTTGTGTTTGATAGCCCACAAAAGAAAATACTAATGTTTGTGCATCTTCTGGCACTTTAACCGTAAAGCTTCCATCAATATCAGTGATAGTTCCGATACTGCTATTCTTCACAGCTACAGTCGCACCAGGCAATCCTTCACCATTTTCATCAGTCACTTGACCTGTAATAGTCATATCTGCCGGAGTACCGAATGATTCAAGGACACCATTCTTACTTCGTTGATTTTTATCAACATGAATGTGCTCGTTGATCCGCTTAAATTGAACATTGGCTTTCTTAGAGATTTCCTCCAGAACGCTTCCCAAATTAGCAGATGAAGAAATGGTAATTTTCTTATTCCTAACAAACTTGTTGTTATATGTAAAAACAAAGTCTGTCTCATGCTCTATCTCTTTGAAGATGGCCATGATATCGGCATCTTCAACTTTTAGGTTGATATCAATTTCATACAAGCTCTTGTGCTGTGCCACACCAGCTCCTGCGTGCAGCATACCAGCGAAAAGTACCTGTAGAAATATGACGTTAAATAGGGGTTTGGACATAATCAATATTTCCCTCAGTAGATTATTTTTCATACTTTTAAGGTGTTTTAGTGAATAATTAGATTGCTAGAACTAACCCTTGCAACCGGAGTTCCCCAACTGTTTGGATGCGAGGGTTATTTGTTTTAGGTTAATTGAGTAGACTCGCTAGAGCCTAGGTCTTTAAGAGGTCATTTTTCATCATAGATTAGTATAGTTTTTTGGTTTATTGAATACTTAAAATGAGAGGTGTAACTAATCCCTTCCAGTATTACTTCCAGGGATTTATTGAGGTACTGGCCACTGTAGCGCCCTTCCAGCTTCATACCTTTTTGGACTTCTATTTTTACACCGTACCAGTTTTCTAATTCTTTGAATATTTCAGGCAATGTTTGATTGTCAAATACCAGGACTCCTTTGGTCCATCCAATCCATGACGTCTCATCAAAGTGAGATTTTTCGATCGCTCCGGAGGCCACATCAAAGGTTCCCATGTCTTCTGGCAATAAGATCTCTGAACTTCCAGATTCTCCTTTTACTTCTACCCGTCCAGTTATCACAGCCACAGAAACGGTAGCTTCTTCGGGATAACTTCGCACATTGAAAGACGTACCTAATACTGTGGTCGTTAGTTTATTAGATTCGATTTCGAATGGCCTGGAAGGATCCTTTTCCACATCGAAAAAGGCCTCACCGAAGAGAGTCACCAACCTACTGCTATCTGTAAAGTGCTCAGGATAGACTAAAGAACTTCCAGCATTGAGCATGACAGTCGTTCCATCTGACAATTTGATCGTACGCTTCTGACCAGGCTCCGTTTTAGCAACCAACATTTTTACTGACTGAATCTCTCCTGAAGAATCAGGATTTAATACCAGAACAATCGCCGCTACCAGAAGCAAAGCAATTGTCGCGGCTAAACGCACGGTATACTTAGGTTGCCAAATAAACGTACGATTATTTCGATCTCGATTCGCTTTTAATACTGATTCAAAAACTTGAGTGTATTCTGCTTCGGATAAGCGTTGTTCTTCTTGATACTTGATAGACTTGACCAGCTCCTTGGCTTGTTCTACCACCGTGTGTTTTTCAGGATATGTTGATATCCACTGATTCCAGAAATGATCGTTCTCTTTATTGGGGTGCAAGACCCAACTCACAAAGAACTCATCCTGTAAAAAATCTTCTATATCGTAATTGCGGTAGTCCATCTGGTTTTCTTCCTTCTACCATTAAAAGGAACCAAACCCTTAAATGACCATAGCTTATTGAAATATTTATAATATATTCAACAATTTCAGCTATATCACATCACACAACACAATAAATCAACTAATAAATTACTGATTTGCCAACAAAGAAAGAGATAGCATCGTGAGGATTTCCTCTTTATGAGGACCTAAAATTTTACCTAAAGATTCGGTAGATCTGTAAATCAACGCTCTGGAAGATTTTACTTTGATTCCAAGCATTTCTGCGATTTGTTCATACTTCAACCCTTCGAAGAAGTACAAGACAAGCGCTTCTCGTTGAAGTGCAGGCAATTGATTGAGACTTTCCTGAATCAATTTTTCCTTTCGCTGATCCAACTGACCATTGATCCAGCGAGCCTCAGCTGATATGGTCACCAGGAAAGAATCTTTACTGGAATCATCTTCCACCTCTCTTCTGCGTTGTGATTTTTTGATCGCCTTTACGAGTTTATTTCTAAAACTCTTCATCAAATAAAACTTGATGGAAGAAGTGGCTCCTAAACGCTCGCGAGAGTTAATTAAATCAATGAATAAGTCTTGTAGCGTATCACGAACCAAATCACGATCATCAACAAATTGACAACCATAGTTAAATAATGTATTGGAATAGGTCCGATAAATATAAGTCAGTGCAGTTTCGTTTCCCGTTTTGAATCGCTCCCAAATTAGGTCTTCGCTCTCCTGATAAGTATCAGAATCTGCGTTAACCACCAAGGTTCTTTCCTTGGCGTTGGGTTGATGGTCGTGGGAAAGGCTGGACATATACGTAAATAATACGGTTATAAATTTAATAAATTTTCAACCAAAAAATGAAGAGATTTTATGATTTATTCAAAAACCATCAACCATACCGCTAAAAACGAAAAAAGCCGAACAAGAAACTCGTCCGGCTTTTTAACCCAATAAAAATGATGATCTTTAACTCAATAGATACACCAGTGTATCATCGAGTATTAATATTTCCCTTTGCGATCTCCTGATTTCCAGGCCCACGCCGTTTTTATGATTTCTTTTACGTCTTTGTATTTTGGATCCCAACCTAGTTTATCCAAAGCAAGTTTTGCATCAGCGATCAGCTTAGTCGCATCACCCTGACGTCTTCCTTCGTATTCCGTTGGCACTTCCTTGCCTGTAACCTCGGCCGCCGCATCGATCACTTCTTTCACCGAGTAACCAACACCCGTTCCCAGATTAACCGCGATGCTATCATTTCCTTTGCCTAAATACTCCAATGCTTTGATGTGAGCATCACCTAGATCGTTCACATGGATGTAATCTCTTACAGCAGTACCATCCGGCGTATCGTAATCAGTTCCAAATACTTTGATGGCTGGACGATCACCGTTGATCGCATCCAAAATCAAAGGAATCAAGTGAGTCTCCGGATCGTGATCCTCTCCAATCACACCATCTTCAGATGCTCCTGATGCATTGAAATATCTTAAGAATACATATTTCAAGTTGTAGGCAACTTCGTAATCTTTGATGATCTGCTCCAATACATACTTGCTTTTACCATAAGGACTTACTGGTACTTGTGGATGCTTTTCATCCAATGGCATGTATTCAGGATTGCCATAGGTCGCACATGTACTAGAGAAGATAAACTTCAAACATCCGTGATCTACCATGGTCTTCAACAAAGTCAAAGGCTTCACCACATTGTTCACGTAGTATTTGTGCGGATGAGAAACAGACTCTCCAACGTAAGCATAAGCCGCAAAGTGCAGCACCGCCTCAAATTGATGTTTTTCAAAAAGTGTATTCAACAACTCCTGATCTCCAATATCGCCTTTTACCAGCTCCACAGAATCATCAACGATTGCTTCCGGGTGACCGTATACCAGATTGTCTAATACTATTACTTCGTAGCCTTTTTGAACAAGCATACGCACGGTGTGTGAACCGATGTATCCTGCTCCTCCTGTTACTAATACTTTATTCATTGTTGTTTATAGTGTATTTCAGAAAGTGATCTCAACGTATTGGCAGCCATCTCAGCGGTAATGTCTCGCTGTGGATTGGCGAACATTTCATAGCCCACCATGAACTTCTTCACAGTCGCGGACCGCAGCAAAGGTGGGTAAAATGAGTAATGAAAGTGCCATCCTGTGTAATCTTTTCGATCAGTCGGGCGCTGCTGCATCCCAGCCGAATACGGAAAAGAAGTCTTAAACAAGTTATCATATTTGATAGTAATAATGGAAAGCATAGCGGCAAATGCTTCTTCCTCCGCTTCCGTCATATCTGTTACTGCTTGAAAATGACGCTTTGGAACGATCATGGTTTCATAAGGCCAAACTGCCCAAAAAGGCACCAGACAAACGAAGTGATCATTTTCAGCAATGATTCGCTCACCGGCAGCTAACTCCTGCTTCAAGTAATCTCCCAACATGGAGGTTCCTTTTTCTGCAAAGTATTTTTCTTGTGTAGCCGTACGCTTGGCTATTTCATTCGGCACACTACTTTGTGCCCAGATCTGCCCATGTGGATGTGGATTGCTACAGCCCATAATTGGACCTTTGTTTTCAAAGATCTGCACATTACCGATGTAGTCAACAGCTCCAAGCTCTTCGAACTGCTCCTTCCAAACTTTAACAACCTTAGTTAAATCCTCCACACTCATTTCAGGCATGGTTAGCGAGTGATTAGGCGAAAAACAAATCACTCTGGACGTACCTTTTTCCTCCAGAGAGCGAAGTAATCCATCATTATGCTCCTCCACTCCCTGATCCTCCATCAGCGCAGCAAAGTCATTCTGAAAAACATATGTCGATTCATAGGCAGGATTGTGCTCCCCTCCCATTCGCTCATTTCCAGGACAGAGATAACACCCAGGATCATAAGTTGGACGCTTGGCTTCTTCTACATCCTCGGTCTTTCCTTGCCACGGACGTTTGGTACGATGTGGAGATACCAGCACCCATTCATCCGTCAGGATATTGTACCGCTTGTGCGGCTTTTCAATATTTAAACTCATTGCTGAATTAAATTCTTTTGACACCATCGGAAATCACCACCTTAATCGGAGTGATCTCTTTATTGAATTGTTCTTTGTACGCTGCACTCAATTCTGAGATGAATTGATCTTCTGAACCTTTATTGACCAGGTTAATGGTACAGCCTCCAAAGCCTCCTCCCATCATACGCGCACCAACAACATCCTCGCGATTGTTCGCAAAGTCTGCCATGAAATCAATTTCAGGACATGATATCTCGTATTCTGAACGCATTCCTTCCTGTGCAATGGTCAAGATTTCACCAAGTGAATCAATCTCACCAGCCTCCATCGCTTTGGTCATACTCATCACGCGCTCATTTTCCTCTATCACGTACTTACATCTTTTGTACACGACATCAGAAAGTTCAGATTGATGGGCATTAAGTTGTTCTAACGAAACATCCCTGAGAGACTTTACCCCTGGAAAATACTTTTGCAACAAGCTAACTCCCTCCTCACATTGCTTTCTACGAATATTATATTCAGAATCAGCGAGATTGTGCGACACATTGGAATTGCACAAAACAATGATATGGTCCGTTAATTCAATTGGGAAATGTCTGTATTCCAGAGACTCACAATCCAACAGCAATGCATGATCAGCTGACCCCATCATGCTGGCAAACTGATCCATGATTCCACACATCACTCCAGAATAATTATGTTCTGCTTTTTGAGACATCTTCACCATTTCCACTTTTGGAATGGATAACTCAAAAAGCTCATTCAAGGCGAAGCAAGTTCCACACTCTAGGGCTGCAGATGAGGACATTCCAGAACCTTGAGGCACATCACCAGAAAACACGATATTGAACCCAGACACTTCACGTCCTGATTTCTGAATCTCAGCCACAACCCCCATCAGGTAGTTGGCCCAGGGCTTCTCTTTGGTTGGTTGAAAATCGTTGATTGAAAACTCATACGTCTGGTCCATATCAAGTGAAACCAGCGTAGATTCCGAAGAACCTGATTTAGCTACAGCCAAGTAAATGGCCTGATCTACGGCAGCCGGAAGTACAAATCCATTATTATAATCGGTGTGTTCGCCAATTAAATTGATCCTACCTGGTGCTTTAATAACGATGGGCTCTACACCAAATCGTTGTTCAAATGAGGATTTAACCTCATTTAATATCTTTTCATTCATCAGTTTGGGATATGATTATTAATTATAAACGTAAATTTAACGTTTAATAAAGTAAATACAAAATACTATTTTTGAATTAATGACGTATAATCACCCCAAGATATTGGTCGCAATCGACTGTTTGGTATTCGGTTACGACACGACGGAAAACAATCTGAAGGTTCTTTTATTCCAACGAGAAGTGGAGCCTTTTGCTGGCGAATGGTCGCTTATTGGAGGTTTTGTCAATGAAGATGAAGATCTCTCTGATGGAGCTGAACGTGTATTGGAAAAATTCACAGGACTAAAGGATGTCTTTTTGGAACAGCTTTCAACGTTCGGTAAAGCTAATCGCGATCCAGGAGGCAGAGTAGTATCCATTCTCTATTGGAGCTTGATCAAACTGGATGACCTACATAGAGACATTGCTAATGAGCATGGGGCCAAGTGGTTTGACCTGGATCAGTTGCCGGAATTGGTTGTTGATCATTCTGAGATGCTCAAGCTGGGAACAGAACAACTGGTCCATAATGCCAAAAGTAGACCCATTGGATTTGAGCTATTGCCAGAGGATTTTACATTGCCACAACTAAAGCAACTGTACGATGCCATCTATGGTAAAAGCATCGATGACCGCAACTTCCGTAAAAAGATCTTGTCTACAGATTTACTGATCAAAACAGACAAGAAAGATAAAACGACATCCAAGAAGGGAGCCTTCGTTTATCGATTTGATACGGAGAAATACAACGAGCTAAGAAAGCAAGGTTATCACCTGGATTTGAATGTTTAATAAGTTAGCTAAGATTATTGAACCGACTTAATAAACTCAATTAGTCCCTTGAAGTACGTCTCCTGATCGTCATACATGGAAAAGTGGCTTCCCGTAGGACAATGCAGGTACTCACCATTTTGAACAGATTCGGCGATCATCTTCATATGCTCAGGATCCATGGTATCATAAGCTCCACCAATACTTAAGGTTGGAACTTTTATTTTGGAAAGGTCGGCAGTTCTATCCCAGTTTTTCAGCTTGGCATCACCCACTATCCCAAACTCACTTGGACCTTGCATGGTCACGTACATGTCCATATTGATATTCGCAAAACCACGATTAACAGGATCTGGCCATTGATCCATTGGCATCCTCAACACATGCTCTGGATAGTAATGTTCATAAATGAGTTCGGTATATCTCGGATTGGAATAGTCCTCATTGGCTTCTAGCTCTCTGATCTCAGCCAATACTGCTGAATCTAATTGCGGTCCCAACACATTATTGGCATAGTCAACATAATCCGGAATGGAAGCCATCATGTTGGAAATGATCAATCCCTTCATGTTGTCTTGATATTTAAGTGCATATTCCATTCCCAGAATACCACCCCAACTATGTCCAAGCAGAAAGAAATTATCCTTATCCAAACCTAAAGCAAGTCGCACTTGCTCTACTTCCTCCACAAATCGATCAATGTTCCACAAGCTGGTATCAGAAGGCTGGTCACTGTAAGCCGACTCCAGCTGATCGTAGTAATAATACTCGATTCCGGCCTCAGGTAGAAACGAATCAAAGCATTCAAAATACTCATGAGATGCTCCTGGCCCACCATGAAGCAAGAGCAATTTCATTTTAGGATTATTTCCGACTCTCTTTGTCCAAACATTGAAGGTTCCACTTGGCGTTTCAATTGGAATCATTCTCGCACCGCCACTCAGCTTATCTGATTTACCAGAATAATCCAGATAGTCATTAGATTTTACTTCAGTCTGATTGGACTCAGGAGCAGAACAGGAAGCGATGAATAAAAATGCAACAAGCGAAAAGAAATAGATTGCCTTCATGGACTAAGTTATTTTGAGTTGATGAAACTACGGGTTTAAGTGAGGGAATGCAAATTCTTAGTATTCCCTTACAGCAATGGTCCCAGCAATATAATCAGGTAGTGACCTTGATTTATCATCAAACAGCATGGTGACAATTTCTATCAAACCCCAAAGCCAAAATATGAATTGTAAAACTATCTCTCTCCTCGAAAACTGATCGATTAAACTATATTTGATCAACTAAATGATTAACTATGAAGGCTTTCCTGACTGTATTAATAGTAATATTCCATTTCTCCGGTTATTGTCAAACAATCGTAAAGGCTGAAAAAACAGCTTATCAATGTATTAATCACACTATAGGAGTAAAGAAAAAAGAACTAAAAAATCTCAAAAAATTATATAATTTCTTTAAAGCAAAGAATGAAAAAAATGATCAAGACTTTTCTTCCATCGACGAAAAAGAAATAGTAGAAATATTGCTAAATAGTCCACTTTTCATAGACAACAACCTTCAAGAACAACTTCTGATTAACTGTTTGAGTAATTCCTACAACCAAAAGGACATAAATATAGACACCACATCAACCTATCATCAGACTCTATTTTTATTACAAGACCTAAAAAAGAATTCTCAAAAAACCAGAAACCAATCCAGCAATTCTAGAATAAAAAAGATTGAAGATGTCCTAAGTCAAGAAGAACTTAAAAGTGAATTATTTCAAGCTATATATGTTCTATTGATGTTAGATATTGTAAAGGATTCCGAACTTTTAGGTGAATCTGAAAGGAATCAGCCAGAATACATGGAGCTTCCCTCAGGTGAGGTTGAAGATGAAATTGAGATTAACATAACAGTTCCAACTGATGTTCCTCCTTGTGGAGATCCAGACCTTATCTATACGATAGTCGAAAAAGCTCCAAAATTCACAGGAACATCGATTAAAGATTATTTCCAGATTAGATCAGAAGACGTTAAAGGAAAGGTATTTATCAAGTTCATAATTGACTGCACAGGTGTACCTTATGATTTTCAGGTAGTCCAGTCATTGTCACCAAAATCAGATGAAATGGCAATGAACTTAGCAAAGCAAATGCCTGCATGGACACCAGGAATCCAAAGAGGTAAAAGGGTCAAAGTCACCACGGTAGTGCCTATTATCTTTGATTAAGATTCTTATATAAATAACGCAGTTTTACCGAAGAAAGTAACTAGCAGCTACAATACACCCATAGAAAAGCTTATCATTTGACTGGGTCAATTAAAAAGATACTGAAAAGCAAGTCCGTCATAGTGGCATTGATACTTCTTGTTGCCGTGAATACAACTTTTGCATGGGAACAATTACCCTCGGGATGGGATTTTTTACTTACGCTTTTTCTAGCTTGCATCTGGCTTCTTACATTATTGATATTTCTTTGGAAACTTGTAACATTCGCTCAAAATGCAAAGAAGAAACGAGAGAACGGTATCAACCTAATCATCTTAGGTAGTGTACTTCTTTTTTGTTTTCTCTTCCCTTTGGGAGTAATAAAAAGCAGTGACTTTGATCCAGAGCCCTATTTGATAGCGAGTCGTGAAGGTGCTGCAAATTGTACTTCAACCATCACTCTTGGCATAGACAGCACTTTTGTTCAAAGAGTTGTGTGTTTTGGTGTTGAAAAGCAAACTGGCACTTATACCATTAAAAATGATACGGTCTTTTTAAGATTTCGCAATGATGAAAATCGAAGATTTGGTGTTATTGAATGGAATGAAGACCAAAAAAAAGACGATTATGGATACCTCAATCATTATGGAAAGTTGCCTAATGACAAACCACTTCCAATGAGCATATTATATCTGAAGAAATGATTGCATCACATTATGGTTGGTGCTTACTAATTTAACATGCCAATTTAAATTAGACCAATGCTACTCACCTTACTCCTATTAATTCTTAGTCCACCTATCCCAAAGGATTCAATTAATATTCTAATCATCTCCTCGTGTAGTGTTGAAGTGGATGAGCAATTAATAGTTGAGGCCGACAACTTTCTAAACCATTGTGATTCCCTCTCACAACTTGCCAAAAGAATGGGAATTATCGATTCGCTTGAAGCTAGTGGAGATAAGCGAACAGCTGCATTCAAGACCGTCAATCTAGAAAATATGCTATCGTTTGAGTTTAGTGCAATTCTGGAATTTAATTGCTCTAATTATTTCTCGGAAATCAACATAGAAATAATTGAGTGTAATTCAGAAGATGCTGATCTTAACTCATATGACTTTGTAATTGAAATAGATCAACTCAAATACCTCCAAGAAGGTGATCTCTACATGCTAGAAGCTCATTTAAGAACCACAAACTTCTTTAATGAAGGCCAAGTGTCTTTTGATGACAAAATAACCATCAAATCAGATTTTCATGGTTTTGAACAAGAGTTTGAAAACATGGGGATTAGTATTATTCATTCATTGAATATGGCTTTCACTAATAAGGTTGTATATACTATTCTCTAAGAACTAAAAAACCTCACAGCCACCAGCCATGAGGTTTTGTAATTAGTATAAAGAAGTGTTTTTAAATTTCTTAGATGTAATTATTAATAATGTTTTCAAACAACTCTTGTTTTCCGCTCTTCAACTCCGTGTTGTCGCCAAGTTTTGCTAACTGCTCCAAAGTCAGTTTTCCTGTCTCAAATTCCTTGCCATTTCCACTATCAAACGAAGCATAACGCTCAGCTTTCAGTTTTGCATAGCTTGAATCTGTCAAGATCTTATCTGCGGTAATCAATGCTCTAGCAAATGCGTCCATACCTCCAATGTGTGCATGGAAGATATCGTCCAGATCAGTAGAGTTTCTTCTGGTTTTCGCATCGAAGTTGATACCGCCACCTTGTAGACCTCCTACTTCTAAGAAGATCAACATCATCTCAGTCAACTCATTCAAGTTTGTTGGGAATTGATCAGTATCCCATCCATTCTGATAGTCTCCACGGTTAGCATCCATACTACCTAAAAGACCTGCATTTGCCGCAACCTGCATTTCGTGCTGCATCGTATGCTGTGCTAGAGTTGCGTGGTTTACTTCCAGGTTCAATTTGAAATCATTCATCAAATTATGCTCTCTTAAGAAGGCAATCACAGTTGCTGAATCGAAATCATACTGATGTTTGGTAGGCTCCATTGGCTTTGGCTCAATGAAGAATGTTCCTTTGAATCCTTGAGCTCTTGCATAATCTCTCGCCATCGTTAAGAACTGAGCCAGGTGATCCTGCTCACGTTTCATATCAGTGTTGAGCAGGCTCATATAACCTTCTCTACCACCCCAGAACACGTAGTTTTCACCATTCAATTTGATGGTAGCATCCAAAGCACCTTTCAGTTGGGCTCCAGCTCTAGCAACTACGTTGAAATCAGGGTTAGTTGATGCTCCGTTCATGTATTGTGGATTGGAGAATAGATTGGCAGTACCCCAAAGCAATTTCACACCAGAAGCAGCCATTTTCTCTTTTGCATAGTCTGTGATGAAGTCCAGACGCTTTTGAGACTCGGCCATCGTATCTGCCTCATCAATCAAATCAAAATCATGGAAACAGAAATATGGCGCACCAATTTTAGTAATGAACTCAAAACCAGCATCCATTTTATCTTTAGCAGCCTGGTATGCATCTGCATTGACACTCCAGGGAAACTCCTTCGTTCCCGGGCCAAATGGATCGCCACCAGTTCCACATAGTGTATGCCAATAAGCAATAGCAAATCGGAAATGCTCCTTTAGGGTCTTACCTGCTACTACCTTGTTTTCGTCATACCATTTAAACGCTAATGGATTGTCAGACTCTCTTCCCTCGAACTGGATTTTTCCAATTCCTTTGAAATATTCTTTATCTCCTAATAAGATATCACTCATGGTTATTTGTTTAAGATTTTGATTAATTCGTTTTTCCAGCTTTGGTAAGCTTCCTGATAATTTCCAGAAGCCGGCTGATACACTTTCAAAATGGTGTCCCCAGCTACAGCTTCTGCTAATGTTTTATAATACCCCAACCCATACGCGGCACCTCTCGCTGCTCCTATAGCACCTGTGGTTTCTACCATTTCGATGGGTGCTCCTGAAAGTGAGGCAATCGTGGTACTGAAAATATTGGATTGGAATAAGTTGTCATTTCCTACTCTTAGTTTGTTGATATCCAAACCAAGCTCTTGCATCACTTCCATACCGTACATGAAAGAGAATGCAATTCCTTCCAATGCAGCGCGATAAAAATGTGACTGTTGGTGTCTATTGAATTGAAGACCGAGCACAGTAGCTCCTGGATCCTGGTTTGACAACATTCGCTCTGCACCATTGCCGAAAGGCAACATCCGCAAACCATCAGATCCTATAGATATAGCAGAAGCTTTTTCTTCCATTTCCGGATAAGACAATCCATTTTGAGCGATCATCTGACGAACATATCGGTATTGACTTCCTGATCCATTGATACAAAGGAGCACTCCAATACGAGGATCTGCTGAAGTATGATTGACGTGAGCAAAACTGTTGACGCGTGATTTTGGATCATAAACAGGCTCACCCTGCACTCCATATACCACACCAGATGTACCACCAGTTGCGGCAATTTCCCCAGGATTGAAAACTCCCAAAGAAAGTGCATTATTTGGCTGATCACCAGCACGGTACGCAACATGGATACCCCCACTTAATCCTAATATATTGGCCGCTTCTGAAGTTAAGGTTCCTTGCTCTCCGAATGTTGGTACGATAGTAGAAATAACACTCTCATCAAATCCGCAAGCATTCATCAGAGGCTTGGATAACTCTTCGTTCTTAAAGTCCCAGAAAATACCTTCAGATAATCCAGAAACAGTAGTAGTACAAAGTCCAGTGAGCTTCATCGCCACATAATCCCCTGGCAACATGATTTTGTGCACTTTGGCAAAAAGCTCGGGTTCATTATCCTTTACCCATTTGAGTTTAGCGGCTGTGAAATTACCTGGAGCATTGAGCATGTGCTCGTTGCTTCGTTCCTCGCCAATGATTTGCAAAAGCACGTCTCCTACCGGTACCGCTCGACTATCACACCAAATAATGGAAGGCCTAATAACATATAAGTCCTTATCCACCATTACTAATCCATGCATTTGATAAGAAATACCAATTCCTTTTACTTTGGAAGCATCGATTTTGGCTTTATCCAAAACCAGACGAGTAGCCTTTTGGACACATTCCCACCACATTTCAGGGTCTTGCTCGGCAAATCCAGGCTGTGGACTGCTTATTTCTAGTTCGGTCTCCGGATAATGTGCCACGGCTAGTTGACGATTAGTTTCGCCATCCAAAAGGGCCGCCTTGACGCTGGAACTACCGATATCGTATCCGATAAAATACATTTTTAGTAAGTTGTTGTACCCAAATATAACACTTATAGTCTTTTTGACTATTACTTGTTGAAATTTATTTATCTTAGTATTGCGTTGGATTAAAAAAACACGACTGTGGAGCAACAAATTATGGACGACCTGTCCATAGACTGTGTCATATTTGGTTTTACCGATGAACTTAAAGTTTTGCTAGTAAAACATGCAGAAGGAATTAGCAAAGGCAAATGGGCCTTGCCTGGTGGATGGATCACCTATGATGAATCACTGGATCAGGCTGCTAATCGTATCCTCAATTTACTGACAGGTGTAGATAATTTGTTTTTAGAGCAGCTGAAAGCTTTCGGCTCAGTAGAACGTTTCCCTTCTAAACGTGTGGTTACAGTCGCTTACTACACTTTAATTCGAGATTCAGATTATGATGTTGTAGCTGGGTTTACTGCTTCTGATGCGCAATGGTTCTCGATCAATGATATACCTGACCTACCTTATGATCATCAGGAGATCTTGCAATATGCCTGGGATCAGCTAAAGCACAAAGTGAAGCAGGAGCCAATTGGATTTAACTTATTGCCAAAGAAATTCACCTTACTTCAATTACAAAACCTATACGAATCAATTCTTCAGATTAAGTTAGATAAGCCGAACTTTCGCAGAAAGATGCTCGGCATGAAGTTGCTGATCGATTGTGATGAAAAACAAGACAATGTCTCTCATCGTGCCGCCAAACTTTATCGATTCAACGAGGAAGTATACCAATCGCTGAAGGAACACAAGTTTGTATTGGATTGGTGATTATCACCAAACGTCATTCCCCGAATTTGAGGATCAATAAAAAATCTTCCTCTTCATCAATTTAAATTCTAGGGGAATCTATTTTGCCACAAGAATTGGACTCCCTTAGAATCAGTCATTGTTCTTCCAAATCATGAAATAAGTCCTATGATTCAGGGAGTGACGATAAATTAATACACGTCATTCCCCGAAATTGAGGATCAGTAAAAAATCTTCCTCTTCATCAATTTAAATTCTAGGGGAATCTATTATGCCTGCATAAATTAGACTCCCTTAGAATCAATGATAGTTCTTCCAAGTCATGAAATATACCGCATAATTCAGGGAGTGACGACAAAAGGTGTTTTGAATAAAACCACAATCCTCCTATCTTTTAAAAATGAGTGCAAAAGGCGGCTACACATACATTGTTTCCAATAAATCGAGGACAGTCCTATATACTGGTGTCACAAGTAATCTTTATAATCGGATATGGGAACATAAAAATGGGTTTGGCTCCGCATTTACTGTAAAATATAAATGCCACGATTTAGTCTATTTTGAATTTCATCCAACGATTCAGGATGCAATTCACAGAGAAAAGAGGATTAAAAAGTACACAACAGAAATGAAAGACAAACTCATCTATTCTTTTAATCCTAAGTTATCAGACCTTTTTGATCAAGTACAAGAATTGCAGTAAGGTCAAATTCGTCATTCCCTGAATATAATGATCGATAAAAAATCTTCCTCTTCATCAATTTAAATTCTAGGGGAATCTATTATGCCTCCATATTTTAGACTCCCTTAGAATCAATGATAGTTCTTCCAAGTCATGAAATAAACCGTATGATTCAGGGAGTGACGAATTTCAGAGTTTCATCTGTGTAAAGAGGCTGCTCCAATAATGGCAGCTTCTTCTCCTAGTTCAGCGCACTTAACAGGAATGGAAATATCATTATCCCCTAGTATCTCGAATACACGAGGCATAAACAATTGGGAAGACTTCATGATATTGCCTCCAACTACAATCACCTCAGGTTTCCGTTGCTGCGCAAAACCTACAATGAACTCGCCAAAATTTTGAGCAAACTCTAAAAATAATGCCCGCGCAACTTCATCTTGATCATGGGTAAGTGCCATGTCTTTCACAGACTTCTTATTCCCAGTCCGAAGTACATACTGTTGTTCAAACCACAACGTAGAAATGTAATCTTCGGCCACACCATCCTTAAAAGGAGAACACCACATGGAAGCATCGTCAGCAAGGGAATTTTCCATGAAGGCAGTACCAATACCTGTACCCAAAGTCATTCCAATACCTCTGGAATATTTACGAGCAGCACCACTTACAGCCTCTCCTTGCAAGAAACAGCCAGCATCATTTTTCATCAAAACATCTGTGGTTGACAAATTCAACGATTCGGCGAGCAGCTCTTTTACATTGAGACCATATAGCGCTTCATACTTGTTGTTATCCTTAATCAATGCAATTCCTTTTTCATAATCGAACGGACCAGGCATGGCAATCCCCAATTTGGTTGCACCACAAAAATTGATACAAGATGTAATAACCGTCCCCCAATTTTGAATAACCTCCTCTACTGAGCCTTTAGAATTCACCTCTCCTCGGAAAGTTCCTTCAGTAATAATTTTGCCAGATGTTAAATCAACGGGTGCTACGGTAATGTGTGAGCCACCTATATCTATTCCAACTACAATCTGTTGTTTGTTCATCTTTTGATAATCAATGAATGTCCTAATGAACTAGATGATGTTCTAATCAAATACACTCCTTCTGGAATATCTCGTACATCAACAGTCACAAAGGACGCATTTTGGTTTCTGGTTAGTACTGCTTTGACCATTCGTCCAGAGAAATCATAGAGCTCTACCTGATCACCAGCACTCACTTTTATTTGTACAGATGAGGTTGCAGGATTAGGATAAATAGTCATATTATCAGCTGTCAAGCCTGTTACAATTTTTGGTGACCACTCACTAAGAAGATTCACCATGCTTTCTGGATCAAATGCTTCATCATATATACGAACTTCATCTAAGGAACCCCTAATATCGTATAGTTCATCTCCAGGAAGTCTCTTACCAACAGTGATCGCAACGCTCGATTGGTTCAACTGCCCGGAATGCGCAATAAAAGCATTCAACATCCCATCTATATACATCTGCATACTAGAGCCATTGTAAGCTACCGCTACATGATACCATCGATCGACCTCCATTTCCTCGCTGCTGTCCAAATCCTTGATACCAGTGGTAGTATTGACTGTCCATCGAAGTTTTTTATCAGCTGTAGTAGATAGTTTCCATCTCTGCTCCCAGCTACCATGTGAAATCAAAAAACGCTCTTCCGAGAAATTTGTAAACTTCACCCATAGTGATATTCCTATATGATCACGGAAATTAAGTTCATCAGAATTGGTTACCAATAACTCATGTGAAGGACTTGACAGTCGTAAAGCTTCTAAAGCCGCCTCCTCAGGACCTTCCACATAATTTCCTCCACTCAACGAGGTGCTGAAATTGTTTACACTTTGATCAGATACGGTTTGATTCATTGACAACTGAAGCAAAGGTTCAGAAAGTTCATGCTCATCCACAATTAACAGATCTTTTGTAGCACTACTGGATTCGGTCCCATTGGAAGCTGTAAGCATCAGAGAAACAACCCCCTCCTCCACTGAAGTCACTTCAATAGATGCACCATTTTCAGAGACTATCGTTCCTCCTGTAACCGACCAATCGTATGTCAATTCCAAACCCTTAGGATCAGTCACTGAAGCATCTACGGTAAATGTAGTTCCGAGACGAAACCAGTTACTTTCTGAAGTAATAGCGTTAATTACTGGTGGTTCCGGAATCAACTCCACCACCTCAATAAATAAGCTATCTGAAACGGATTGACCTCCGGAAGTAGCGATTACCTTGATTTTCACATTTCCTAATTCAGCAGGCATGTAGCTTAGTTCTGACGCTGAAGCTTCTTGCAATTCATCATTAACAAACCATTGATAGCTCACAGATTCAGCACCAGAAGTGGTGCAATAAATAGCAGAAGTGGTACCTAGCTCAAGCTGATCCGTAGGTGACGCCAAGCTTTTAATTCGGACTTCTGAGGTGAAGTCATACCCATAATGGTAATCGACGATATCTTCTCCAGTATATAACTTTCCGTTAACCTCCTCCAATGCAGAACCTGGTGGTAACAAACTCACAAGAATTACACCTTTAGCGGGAATACTGATCGTTTGTGATCCATTGACATTGGTCTGAATTACTGTTTCAGAAATGGCATCGTATAGATCATGAGATTCCGTTCCAACCTCCAGAGTTATTGCTTTCTCCTGATCATATGGATTGAAATACAAATAAGTTGAAAACTCATTGGCGCTATAAAAATCAGTTGCATTCACATTTATCTGCAAGATGCCCTCAACATTCGTTTCATCGATCAACGCGCCCAAATATCCAACATGAGAAGAACCATATAAGCCTAAATTGGTCTCTGCCCAGCCTGCTCCTTTGGAATCTCCTTGTGCATACAGATCGGTTCCTTCCCAGGTTTCTTTGATCGCCTCATAAGCAATGACCGAATGTGGATCATTGGCCTGACTCCAGGCATAATCGGATTGTTGATTTTCAGGCAAGTATTTGGAATAAAAAAGTCTACTAGCATTAGCTACATTGAGAATCCATTTGGCAATGGACTTTGCATATCGCTTGTCGTATTTAACCAAAGGAGCTAATGAAGCTGCTTGCTGGAAGCCATTCATCAAAAAGACATAATCATTGCCCTGATCATTGGCTTCACCTATCAGTCCTGAAACATCTTCCCCTCCCCAGGTGCCTACAACACTGCCCCAGCCACGCAGATCTCCACGATCAAAACACCAGTTGAGTAGCTTATTTATATCATAATTTGCACCAAACTCAGCGTTTAGCTTAGCGGCTGTTAGCACACCGTAAGACAACTGCAATTCGTAAGAAGGATTCTCAGTTTCTGAGTTAAGAAAATCCAGAGCCCATTGTGCTCCAACTAAATATTTTTCATCTGAAGTATGCTGATAAGCTTGATATAATATCCAGGCAATCGCTCCAGATGCTTCAGGTTCTTTGACACCTTCATCCAAAGGCTGCATGTCTGTTAAACTCCAGGCACGATAATTCATTTCCGGTTGAGTCCATGGAGCATCATTCGCTCCCATTGCCTCCACAGCCGCCAACCAGCGATCCGCCACACTGATGAATTGATTTTCAAAGCCATCAGTAGAAGGGTACAAATCATACAATTGATAAAAGAAGACGTTAGGCATGGTTTCATACCACCAATCATGACCAGAGTTATCGGACGGCCCATTGAGGTATACCAATTCTTCATTTTTGAGATTATAGAAATCTCGAACTTTTGTTACCCAATCAATATTGAACTGGGAAGTTTTATCAGCACCAACGAGTGTAGCACCTACAATGGAAGGAATAATGTTGATAGCTTCTCGCTGCTGTCCATGAGAACTAGACCCAACATAGCTATCCATAAAAATAGGCTGAATCTCAGGGTAATTGATTCCCTCTGAGCCTAAAGTAACAATAGGAAGATGCTCACCTTCCTGAGAAATATTAAAGACCAGACTATCATACTTTCTAGCCACATCCTTCCAATCCCGCATAGTATATGTGGAAGGTAGATCTGGCATCTGAGCTACTCGATCAAGTTCAATTTGCTGAGCATTCAGTAATTGACCAGTCAATGTGAACAAAGCCAACAGGCATAAGTAGATTTTTCTCATAGGTCTGGATGGAAAATAGACTGTCTCACAAGGTGTCATTTCGTCTTTGGAGAAATCTTTCTAGAATTTTAAAGTCTTAATATTCTGAAGAGATAGATTTCTCTAGTCGAGCACCTCGTTACCTCGAAATGACATTATTTAGAACCTTTGAGACAGTCTTAATTAAGTATTAAATGGAATATATATTACTCGGCTACTTTCTCTACATCATAGATAGATGCAATCTGTGTAGCAGTAAGTACTTTGTTGTAAATACGAACTTCATCCAAAGAACCTTTGAAGTATCCACCCCAATCCACGTAGTAAGGACTTGACTCATCAGTTGAGTAAGTAGAAGTTGGTAAGTCCTGACCGATTGTCAAGTTAACTGGCGCATCAGCAATAGAAATAGCAGTACCTGGGGTATTGTCCCACTTTTTGATTTCCTGACCATTTACATAGAAAGTCATTTCACCACCACCGAATGATACAGCAACGTGCAACCATGAACCTCTTGGAAGCTCAGGTGATTCGTTATCTCTATCATAATATGCAGGATCCGCAGCACCATCCACATCAGCTTTCACAGTCATAAAAGCTTTATTTGCTTCTTGCAATTGCAACTTGTAACCGTTCCAACGGTTCATTGATACCATGTAGTTATTCGCCCAAATATCACCTTCATCGTCGGCATTTACCCACAGAGAAATCGTCATATTTTCAGGATTCAATGCAGTAGAATAAGGGATTTCTACGTTAGCTCCGTCACCAAAGTGAAGTGCCTTAGCAGCATTACCATATCTATCTGTAGTCCACTCAGGAGAACCTGCACCCCAGTTGCTGTGACCAGTTGTCAGTGTACCTGTTCTTTCGTTTCCAGAAAAATCTATTGTAGAAGTACCTTCACCTTCATCGAATGTCCAGTGACCTACCAATGCATCCGGCTCAATAGCAATAACTTCTTTTGCCTGGAAATCGATGATCGCCTGATTCAACGCTGTAGTTGCATTATCAACTGCCGTTTGAGTAACATCCTCAGATGCATTTACTTGTTCTGCAAGATCAACAGCAGCTTCCAATCCTGCTTTTGATCCAATCTGAAACTGGCCTTCAGCAGTACCTTCAACGCTCGCGTCCAATACGGTATTCGCTTCTGTAATTTTCGCTGCAAGCTGAGTTTTATCAACTTGCACCTCTGGATCATCATCCGAACAAGAAGCAAGAATAGATACCGCTACTAGCGAAAAGACCCATAAAAAGTGTTTGAAATTTGTTCTCATATTCATCTGTTTTTTAGATTATGTGTTTTGATGGTTATTAAGATTTATTAATTGATTGCTTGATTGATATCCGTCTCAGCCAGAGGCAACAAGAAGTACCTATTGGCCTCATAGCTGAAATCGGTGGTTGCAGAAAGAGCCGCTTCAGCAGCGGTTTTCCCGTATCTCATGAGGTCATAGTATCTGTGAAACTCTAACCCCAGCTCAACTCTTCGCTCATGACGTATCGCCTCACGAAGTTGATTGGTATCTGTAGTGGTCACTGCTGGAAGCAAGCCTGCTGGCAATGCTCCAAATCCAGTAAGATCTTCATCATGTAAATAGCTTTCTCTCGCTCGCTGGCGCACTGCATTGAGTGGAGCTAAAGCTTCAGAACCTCTACCCAATTCATTCAGAGCCTCTGCTTTCATGAGCAAAACTTCCGCATAGCGCATGTAGACATAGTTCAGTCCACCATCTCCTTTGGTTCCCTTTGGCACTTCTGCTAGCGGCTGCAAATGTTTTTTGCTAATAAATCCTGTTGGTGACCAGGTCGGAACAAAGTCCTCACCGTTCAACCATTTGGTTCCTTCTCGACCTACTGAGTAGTCCAATCTCGGGTCAACGACTGCCTCTCCGGTTTCTTCAAATTCATCGACAAAATCCTGTGTAGGAGAGTTAAAGAAATAGCCATTCTCTGGCTGTGGAGCAAAGTATTGATTTAAGTAAGATCCTAACTTTGGAGACATCCCTGTGAGGTGTCGAATAGCAAATACGGTTTCTGAATTATCTTGATTTCCCAGAGTGAAATTGTCTGTATACAATGAAGTCAATGCATAAGAACCAGCAGACTCCAATTCGGTGATTGCATCTAATGATCCCTGATAATTTCCTTGAAAGAGTCTGCATTTAGCCAATAAACCCCAAGCTGCACCTGAAGTTACGCGGCCACTTGCTGATACTGGTAAAATGCTTGCTGCTGTTTCCAGATCTTCATCAATCTGCGCATAGATAGTTTCCACACTACTCAGTGGAACATGTATTTGATTTGAAGTCAGTGGAGGCAACAATTTCAATGGTACTTCTCCGAAGATGTTTACCAAATGGAAGTAGAAATACGATCTTAGAAACAGCGCCTCTCCCTGGATTTCTCCTTTTCTCTCCGCATCCATGTCAATATCAGGAAGACTGGCCAGCAAATAGTTAGCCCTCGTAATACCTTCATAGTAATGCTTCCAGATATTGTTCAAGTAAGCATTACTTGGCTGATAGGTGAAATCATCAATGAACTGAATGTCATTTTGATCTCCAGACTGACCACCTTTCACAGCATCATCGGAAGCCACATCACCAAATACCCAAAGGTGGTTGCGAACATCACTGAAGGAAACGGCATTGTAAATTCCGGTCAATGCCAACTCTGCATGATCCTCCGTTTGATAAAACGTAGCGTTGGAATAATTGCCTTGTAGATCTTCTTGCAAAAAGTCTTCACATCCAAATAAGAATGATCCGAGCAATGCGATAGATAGAATATTTTTTCTCATGATTCTTATGTGTTTAGAAGCTTAGGTTTACACCGATATTGTAAGAGCGAGCGGATGGATAAGTACCCCAGTCGATGCTTCTTGCCATGTCTCCATCACTGGTGGCATTGTCACTGGTAGTCATCTCAGGATCCAGCCCATAGTATTTCGTGAAGGTCAATAGGTTCTGTGCCGACACATAAACTCTCAGTCGGGTCAAGTGCAGTTTATCCAATGTTGCTTGAGGGAAATTGTATCCCACCTGAACGTTCTTCAATCGAGTGTAAGATCCATCTCTCAGGAATCGAGTAGAGATTCTGGTGTTGTTATTCGAACCACTCCAGGACGCTCTTGGATATTCATTAGATGTACCCTCACCTGTCCAGCGATTGTCGTAATACTCTTTGGTTAAGTTGAATGGCCTGTAGAATCCTTCAATATCATGGAATGCCACATTGTAGATATCAAAGCCGTAGGCGCCCTGGAAGAATAAAGTCGCATCGAAATTCTTGTAATTAGCCATAAGATTAAGTCCAGCTGTGAACTTTGGAATTGGACTACCTACATGCGTACGATCCTTTTCATCTATGTAGTTATCGCCATTCTGATCTTTGTATTTCACATCTCCCGGACGAATGTTGCTCCCCTGATAGGCACTCGTTGAAATATCCAGTTGATTCTGGAATATCCCTTCCATTTCATACATGTAGAATGATCCAATAGAGTGGCCTTCTTCTGTTCTCGTGGTGTAGTTGCTTCCGATCGCTCCACCAGAAATGAAGCCATCCATGCTAAGTACCTCGTTATGAAGATATGCTCCGTTTCCAGAGATATTGAAGCTGAAATCATTGTAAGTCTTTCTGAAACCTAAAAGCAACTCAATACCTTCATTCAAAATCTCACCATTGTTCACCCAGGCAGCCGAAGCATACCCCGCACTTGCAGGGTTTGGCGCTTTTACCAGCATGTCTGTTGTCAACTTGTAGTAGTAGTCCACTGAACCATACAATACACCTTGTTTGATTTCGAAATCCACACCTGTATTGAACTGGTTGCTGGATTCCCATTTCACCTGGTTGTTACCCAATTGAGTTACTGCATAGCCATCATTATATGATGTACCAGTGAACGGGTAATTGTAGTTTGGACTAATCAGATCAGAATAGGCATAGTTTCCAATCTCCTGGTTACCAATTTCTCCATATCCCACTCTTAATTTCAATTGAGAAATCAGGTCTACATTTTCTAGAAATGCTTCTTTGTGCAAGTTCCAACCTCCTGAAACCGCATAGAACGTTCCCCATTTGTTCTCAGACGCAAAGCGTGAAGAACCATCTCTTCTTACAGAGGCACTGAACTGGTATTTATCATTGAAATCATAGTCAACCTTACCGAAGAAAGACAACAGGGTGAATGCATATCGACCTTCACTTACAGCAGGCTCGCCCATTCCATTGCCTAGATACACCAAATTCGGATCCTGATCTGGGAAGTCTCTTCCTGTTTGGCTTGAAAAATAGCCTTCTGTCTTTATCGCTTCCGATCCAACCAATACACTGAATCGATGACTATCTAACTTTTTATCAAATTGAAGAACGTTGTTATTAGTCCAGGAAACTGCGCTGTTATTTTGCACATTCAATCGATTCGGGTTGTTGATTCGATCGTTGGAACCCCAGTTTCTGTCAAACCTTCTTTGCAATCCATCTTCTGAATCAAAACCAAAGTTAGAGGTCAGTCTAAGATTCTCAGCGAATCGAACGATTCCGAATACTTTTCCAAAGTATCTGTCTGTAGTTCTGTTGTTATCTGAATAATTGGCCAATCCAACAGGGTTGTAACCATCTCCGAACATCCCTGGATACTGCGGAAGATCTACATAATCACCATTTTCGTCATAAATTGGAATGGCAGGAGTTCTGAAGAAAGCATATCGAACAATACTTCCACCGTTTCCACCAGCTCCATCTCCAGAACTTCCAATAATGCTTCTGTGCGATCTTGATACATTCAAATTCAATCCCGTAGTGAACCAATCATTCATTTTCGTATTTAGATTGATTCTACCTGACAATCGATCGTAATCACTTCCAATAATGATCCCCTCCTGATCGAAGTAAGTCATTGATAGCAAGTACTGAGTCTTATCGTTTCCGCCACTTGCTGTGATGCCGTAGTTCTGCATAACTGCAGTTCTGAAGATTGCTTCCAGGTGATTTTCATCTGGTAATCCGGCTGCAATTTCATCAGTGATTAAAGCTCTTTTGAATAAGTCGTCTGAAACGAAAGCATTGTCATTGTTAGCCGCTTCATTATACATTTCGATATACTGATCACGGTTGGTCATCTCTGTCAGCTTACCGTGTGTTTGCACACCAACCTGAGAGTTGATGGTGATCATGGAGCGATCTTTTGATCCCTTTTTGGTAGTAATTAAAACGACACCATTGTTGGCACGAGATCCATAAAGAGCCGCTGCAGATGCATCTTTCAGAATAGTAATCTCTTCGATATCCTGTGGAGAAAGGATGTTCAACACTTCACGTGTGGGCACACCATCTACGACATACAATGGATCGTTGCTACTGTTCAATGAACCGATACCTCGAATCCGAACCGATACTCCTTCACCAGGAGCACCAGTGACTTGTGAGATGTTCACACCAGGAGCACGACCCTGCAATGCCTGATCAATACCCGCAACTGGAAGAGCGTTCAAATCCTTTCCTTTCACCGATGCCAAAGCACCAGTTACATCTGATTTCGTTTGAGTGCTATATCCAACAACGATTACTTCCTCTAGCTGTTTGTTGTCCAACTCCAGACTAACATCTATGCGAGTTTTACCTCCCATTGGAATGATCTGAGTTGCATAACCGATGAAAGAGATCACTAAATTGGCATCCTGTAAGGAATCCGGAGCCGAGAACGCATAGTTTCCCTCATAGTCAGTGATGGTTCCGATCGTAGTATTTTGGATGAATACGCTGGCACCAATTACTTCCATACCGGTTTCATCGATCACCTTTCCTGTGACTCGCTGCTGTGCAGACACTGACCAACTCGCCAGCATCAGACACATCATGAATAGTAACTTGTATATTTTCATCATCTTTTGATTAATCCTTTTATTTTCAATCACTTATAAGCGACCACTTGATCATTCGCATAGTATTTACCATTGCTATATTCCACCTTTAATCCGTGTGGAATCTCTACCAATAGCACTGCTTCATCCGCTGGGATTTCGAATGAACCAACTCCTGAAATCCTTTCTGCTACCAGCGTATGAGAGATCGCGTCATAGAGGTCAATCGAACCGGCATTCTTGTTTTCATACTCCACTGTTTTGCTTTCCGCAAATGGGTTGAAGTAGAGATAAGTTGGGTAGTTGTTCGCACTATAGAAATCCGTAGCGTTACAATTCAACTGAAGAATTTTCTCCACGTTGGTTTGCTTGATAATAGCTCCATAGATCCCTGAATAGGCTGAACTGTAAAGACTAAACATGGATTCTTCTGGCTGTCCAGGCACCCAGTTGGGACCATCGCCTAATGCAACTGGCTCCACACCTTTCAATCGCTCTTTGCCATAAGCATCCGTCTTTCTTAGACCTTCATAAGCAACCACATTCTTTGTAATGCCTTTCTTTTCTGGTAGCCACTGATGCGCATCATCTATTTCGTATGGGTAGAATAATCTGGTAGAGTTGGAAGCGTTTAGCATCCACTTACCGATCGTTCTCGCATAAGATGGATCATACTTCACCATCGGAACCAGAGGCCAAGCCATGCTGTGAGTGTTCATCAAGAAGGCATAACCTCCGCCATCGATGATACTTCCTTGCAAGCCGTGAACATCATAAGGTCCCCATTTTTCAGAGATCACACCCCAACCGGTTCTTCCTCTTTCAGCTTTACAGCCATCGAAAGACCAATTCAAAATTTTCAGAATGTCATAGTTGGTGCCGTGCTCTGCATTTAATCGAGCAGCTACATATGCTCCAAAAGGAAGCAACACTTCATAAAAGCGGCTTTCTTTAAGATTTTCAAGCGCTTCGATTGCTGATTTGGCCCCAGCCAAATATTTCTCATCACCGAATTTGTTATAAGCACTTAGCAACACATAAGCATGACCGGCTGCTGCATCTTCCTGAGGTGGAATGTGATTGTTCATTCCCGTCATGGTGGAATAATCAAAGTACGAGTATTCGTAATTGCCATTCAATACAGAATCAGCTTTGTAGAACTGCTCAGCAACCGTGCGCTGGATATTCTCCGCATTCTCGACATTTGGAAAGAGGTCACTTACTCCATAAAACAACACGTTCGGATACACATCATACCACCAGTCACGACCATATCCACCACCCAGCATTGCAATATCTGGATTGGTGTTGTTCATGACGATGTTCCAGCCATTATCACTATTGAAATAGTTCTGAGCCATCTTCACGAAATTGTATCCGTTCTGATTAGTCTTATCAATTCCTGAAAGACCTGCACTCATCAATGCTCCAAGTGAAGTCAATGACTCATGAAAATCAGGATGTGCTTTGAAGCCCTGACGCACGTCACCAATAACTGTGTACATGCCATAAGTCACCTGATCAATGTTTCTTTTGGAGGAATCCAACCAAATCAATGGCATGTATTCACCTTCCTGATTGAAGTCAAAAGCATACTGATCGAAGTTGATCGCCTTTTCCTTCCACTTCAATTGCTTGTAGGGCTCAGGCTGATTTGGCATTCCTTCCACTCGGCTAATAGCTGTTTGGGTAATTTTCTGAGGTGCTTCACCACACCCACTGATGAGCAGTGAGGTGGTGATGGCAACCATTACATAATGTCTATTAAATAGTTGTTTCATTTGCTGCTGCTACTGCAATTAGAGGTTCTTCTTCTGTTTCACTTGATTTTCCTTCGTAGGCATCTGTCTGCTTCGTGATGTGTTTTGCCAATGGAATGGACAACAATTGCAACACTGCCACGACAATGAGAGAGTATTTCAGTGCGAATGTTTCTGACACATAAGTAGCCAGGGCAATGAACAATCCAAGTCCAAAGAATCTGCCCAGATACAAGCCAAACTCATGATTGAAGATGTAGGCAAACTCATTGCGCTTTTCCTTAGCAGAAACCACATCGATTACTCGCATTTGAATTGGGAAATACGCAATGTCATGAAGTGGCTGGAAGAGTACTTTACACAATACAAACACCATCACACCGATTGATGAAAATAGGATTCCGTTAACAAGTGTCCCTACAGTGAAAATGACTAAGCCAACCGATAGAATGGTAATACGATGCTTAGGTTTGGTCATTCGGCCGATGAGGTAGAGCATCACCGCAGTGAATGCCCCACTCACCCCCTGTATCAATCCTAATGAGCCCTCATCACCAACAAGTCTCATAATCAATATGGCTGGTGCGGTTACCAGGTAACCTTGCACCATTCCCTTGAGGCCAGCCAGGGCCATCAACTTGTTCCATAATTGATCAAACTTGAAGAAGAGGAATTTCTTTTGTGCGGGATTTTTGAAACGATCCCTATGAATAACAATACTGGAAAGGATTGTCAGAACCACCACGGCTACTGTCACCATGCGGTAACTCTGCACCATCTGCCCTCCAAACCAGCCATTTCTATTGGCAGCACCTAAAAACCAACCCACAGCCAACGGCACCAATATTGCCGTGATGGTGTAGAAGAAGGTCTCCAGTCCGTAGTAGTAATTTCTATTTTGATCGTTGGTTGTTCCAAGTGCAAGGTAATCTCTGTTTGCCCAGAAGAAACCAAATGAAGCTCCCATTAAAAATCCGGCAACTGCTACACCTTCAAAAGAAAGTGTCTCCAATCCCATCATCACGAACATGGATGCTCCACTCAACAGCATTCCGAAACTGTATAGATTGCTGATACGGAACCATCTCAATAAATATCCATTAATCATGAACGTGAAAGGAATTCCTGTATAAACTGTCAATTGATACAGCGCTACGATTTTTGGATCGTTGCTGCTTCGCATGATGTAAGCACCAACAAAGATTTCAATGACAGGCAACACAAAAGCGTAGATCATATTGGTCATCAGCAACACCTGCATGTCACGTGGCTGCTCTTTGAAGAAGGAAGTTTCCCTAGTTAGTTTGCCAAACAATTTCATACACCAAGAGATTTTAATATTTCACTTATGGACAGCTCGGCACCGCAGATCACTTCATCGCTTGCGCCGTAGTAAACGGTTACTTTATCACCATCTACCAGATGACCATTGGTAAAAACCACATTGCCGAAGAACCCTGTTTGCTCATATTCCACATTCGGCTCCATGATTGGCTCTTCGCTTCGTGCCAATACTTTGGACGGATCATTCAAGTCTAGCAACAAGGCCCCCAGACAGTAGCGATGGTTCTCATCTGCTCCATGATAGATTTCTAACCAGCCTTTTTCGGTCTTGATTGGTGCTGCTCCGGCTCCTACTCGAGCGCTATCCCAGTAACCTTTGCGAGAAGTAGCAATGCACTGGTGATTGCCCCAGTGCTCCAGGTCTGGAGACTCGGCAATCCAGATGTAGTTTCCACCTATTGAAGGACTACTCGGTCTGTGCAGCGCAAAATATTTTCCATTGATTGGCTCTTCGAACAACGCACAGTCTTTGTTATGCGCGGGGAAGATCATTCCCTTACGATCATAGTTCTTCCAATCTTTGGTGGTAATCAATCCCACACCAACTCCAGTTGGAGAAACCTTGGTATAGGTGAGATAATAGGTGTCTTCGATTTGAGAAACTCTACAATCTTCAATACCAAAAGTCTCCTGAGCACCTAGTGGAAAAACTGGCCCGTATGCAGGATCTTCTGAAAAATGAATGCCGTCTTCACTGGAAAGCAATCTTAAATGAGAGAGTGTGGACAAGTAGTGCTCACCATCGTATTCAAAGACACGCTTGTCACTATCGTCAAACTTCGGGTCGTCGTTGTTAAAAGTAAGTAGCTCCAACTGGCCCTCCTCGTTATATATAGGAAGCGTCGTTTTACCTTCTTCCTGCTCTGGTCGCTCTGCTACTCGCACCAAAAGCCAGGTTTTATTGTTAAACCTGAAAACTCCTGGGTTTAGTAAGCACTCGATCTTCACAGCAGGTGTACTCGGGGCTACATTATTCGGTACAAGAATTGGATTCTGCTGAAACCTTCTTGATATATCCATATTATTTAAATGAATTATTAGAAATCAATCAATACTGACACTTCATTCAAGTATCGTATTGCCAATTTCATAATTCGATTGCCACGATGTGTCCTCTATGGTTCAAATTGTGTTTACTATAGTCCAGAGCCTGAAAATTCCTCTATTTTCTTACTATTTTGGACACTTTAAATACCAGAGAGGACAAGCAGATGAGCAGAAAGCAATGGACGTGGGTGTATTTTATCATTTTCGTAATACTGGGAGTAGATCTACACGCCCAGGCGGACTGGCCATTGCAGCATGTGGACAAGCGATCAGGACTATCTAATAGTGCGATCAACTCGATTTACATGGATCACCGGGATTATGTATGGTTTGGAACCTGGGATGGGCTCAATAGATACGACGGTGCACAAATTGAGAGTTACAAACCGATCACTGAGGATACATTGTCTATCAGCAATAATATTGTCAGACAAATACTTGAAGATCGATTTCAAAATTTATGGATAGTAACGCACGATGGCATCAATCGCTATGATCGCAAACTCAATCAGTTTCATCGCTACTTCCACGACCTCAAGGACATTCCATTTCTGGAGAACAATTTAAAAGCGACTCTTTCTATAGATTCTACCTTATATATATCCCTGGTTGGATGGGGTGTCGGTCAATATGATGAAAAGAGAGATGAGTTTACTCTAGTCAAACTACCTGGAGCATCCAAAAACATTCATAACATCGGTGTACTTCAGGGAGTCGTTTATGCGATTGACGACAAGGGGCAATTATTTGCTACGGAAGGACCTAAAAAACCAACACAACTTAGCTGGTCGCCAAATGTCTTCTTCCAGCGATTTGTAGCCATTGACAACCGATTTTACTACTTCTATCAGTATCAATCTGGTCAATTACTTGTAAAAGAGCTAAAAGGAGGGGCCATTATTCAGGAATATACCATTGACACAGATCAAGCAATGATCACAGGACTTGGTAAAACGAAAGATGGCGAAGCGGTTTACCTGGGAACCAATGATGGTCAGTTACTCAAACTGTCCTTTGCAGGAACCGAAGTTCAAAGTAAAATCCTTAACAACAACATTTCAGCTATCTCAGACCGAAAGCTAAAAATCTTCTCCATTTATGAATCCCAGCAAGGAATTCTCTGGATAGGAACAGATGGTGATGGTGTCTATAAATATTTAACCAAGGACAGAGCCTTTATGCCAATATCAGAAGGTACCACAGGAGGAAAACTCTCTCACAGTATTGTACGCTCGATCTATTTGGATAAAAACAAAGTATATGCAGGAACACGAAGTGGTGGATTGAACATATTGATTCAATATGCTACCCAAACACTAAATAAAAGCAAAGGACTTAGCGACAATACAGTGCTTTCAATGGCACCAGATAAGCATGGAAATGTATGGCTGGGCGTAGACAATGAAGGTATTGACATGCTAGAAAATGGGACTGGTAAAGTACTGCACTTCCCAGAAGATTTCATCAATGCTCCTTCAGACCTATATTTTGGCTCGGTGTATAAGGTGTTCTTTGATGCCTATGGACATCTCTGGTTAGGAACAAGCGGATACGGAATCATCTACCTGGATATCGTCAAAAAAGGTACCGGACAATACGCGTTGAAAGAATATTACTCCATTACACCAGACCAGCCTTTTGGCAACATTGCTCTGAAAAGTAATATCGTGTATGCAATCACTTCCGAAGAAGCTAACATCCTTTGGTTTGGAACCAGAAATGGAGGATTGTATCGCTATAACTCTTTGACCAGAAAGTTTACTCACTCCATGGAAGAGGGTGAGAACAAACGCTATGCATTGAGCAATAACGACATTCTAAGTCTCTATTTGGACGACCACTTTAAGCTTTGGGTTGGTACAAGTGGTGGATTGAACAAAGTTAACCTGAGTGACTACTCTGTAGAGCAGTACAGCCAGTCTGAAGGATTGGCCAATAATACGATTCATGCGATACTGGAAGACAATATGAACCGCTTGTGGCTGTCCAGCAACAATGGCTTATTTGCCTTCACTCCTGCTACGAACACCTTCAAAAACTTCAACTGGACCGATGGGCTTCTGAACTATGAATACACCGACGGAGCCTATTATCATGATGTAAAGAACAATCTTCTTTACTTTGGCGGCACTAAAGGAATTGACATAGTTGATCCAACCAAAATAGACACGAGCAGCACCTTCCCTCGACTGGTAATTACTGACTTTGCTCTCAACAATGTTTCGGTAACACCAAGCGATAGTTCGACTATTCTTCAAACAAACATCGATTTTCAGAGATCCATTGATCTGACTTATGATCAGAACTTTTTGACCTTCCGGTTTACCACCCTGGATTATTGGCATAAACAACGATGTTCTTATCGCTATCGATTGGCTGGCTTTGATGATCGTTGGATAGAAATAGGCAGACAATCGAACATCAACCTCACCAACATTCCTCCGGGCGACTATACTCTTTTACTCAACAACAGCAACGAAAATGGTGATTGGAATCCTGAAATCAGGGAATTAGCGATCACAATCAACCCTCCATTCTGGGCAACTAACACCGCCTATGTGATTTATGGAATTCTGGCAATACTCGCGCAATTGGGATTGATTCAAATCTCCCGAAACAGAGCCAAACGCAAGAAAGCACGGGAAATCGAGAACCTTAAAAAGGAACAAGCCGACACGATACAGAAATACAAACTAGAGTTCTTTACGGATATCGCTCATGAATTCAGAACGCCACTGACTTTAATTCTTGGACCAGCAGTGAAGCTTTTGGAGAAGACCAAAGCCAATGCAGAACTCAACAATGCTGCACATTCGATCTATCGAAACTCGCTTCGGTTACAAAAGCTCATTCAGGAGCTCATTCAGTTTAGAAAAGTGGAGATGGGTAAAGAACAACTGCGCATTCGTCCAATCAATGTGATAGCCTTCACCGAAGAATTACTGCACAGCTTCCGTCAATATGCACTGGAGAAAGAAATTGCTCTTACCTATGAAGCTCCAGATGAACTTCAAGCGCAGATGGACTCTGACATCCTGGAGAAAATCCTTATCAACTTGATCAGCAATGCACTAAAATACACCGAGCAAGGAGGTAAAGTAGATGTGAAAATCTGGAATGAAGGTGATAACGTACATTTCTCCGTCAAGGATAATGGCATGGGAATCCCTGAAAATGAAGTCAATCGAATTTTTGAGCGATTTACCAGCATACATCATGAGAAGGAAGAACCGTCAGCTAACAGTGCAGGAATTGGATTATCGCTAACCAAGAAGCTCATTAACCTGCATCACGGAGAGATCAACGTAACCAGTAACACAGACGAAGGAACACAGTTCACCTTCTGGCTTCCAGGCAATCTCCCAACTCAGGAACAGCAACATCAAGATACGATAGACAATGCCATGCTCACCAGGCTCAATGACCATGTGCAGGCTGAGTTTTATCATAAAGACAATCTGGACAAGGAACTCATTAACATTAGTTTGGAACGCTTTGAGCATAACTTATTGATTGTGGATGACAATGAACAGATTCTAAGTTTACTGAAAGACATGCTGTCTCCTATGTATCATGTGACGTCTTGCACGAGAGCACAAGAGGCATTGAACATCCTGGAAAGTAAGAAAATTGATTTAGTCATCAGTGATGTGATCATGCCGGAAATGAGTGGCTATGATCTGTGTGATGTGGTTAAAACTAAAATAGAAACAAGTCATATACCTGTAATACTTTTAACTGCCAAAGGTGAACTGGAAGAACGCATTGAAGGATTGAAATCTGGAGCCGATGCCTACATTCCAAAACCTTTCCATCCCGATCACTTGAAGATCCGAGTAGAGAAACTAATTGGAACACGTGAGCTCTTAAAGAAGAAATTTGAATCGATTAATTCCCAAACAGAAGAGTTTTCTTCTTTTGGAATAGGTGAGAAAGATGATGAGTTTTTCAAACAAATAGATGAGTTCATCAAAGAGGAAATGAGTAATCCGCAGCTAGATGCACAGCATTTGGCCAACCATCTGGGAATGAGTAAAACCTCCCTGTACAAAAAAGTAAGAGCTTTGACTGGTCAAACACCACATGCTTTATTTAATCAATACCGATTAAAACGTGCAGCTTATTTGCTAACCAATTCGGATCTGAACGTTTCTGAGATCATTTACAAAACAGGATTCAACAGTCGATCCTATTTCTACAAATCGTTCCAGGAGATGTTCCAATGTTCGCCATCTTCCTATACTGGCTCTAAATAAAAAAAGAAACGCTACACACCGTCTGTGTGTAGCGTCCTAATCTAACCAAACTAAACTATATGATTTTTAAAAAATCCTTTATCCATTAAGCAGGCACCTCTACGGCACTTGCTTCATTCAGCAACTCGATATCTTCTACTGTCAACTCCAGTTTAGGAGCAGCGAAGATCGTTTCCAAGTGGCTTTTCTTAGTAGCTGAAGCAATTGGCGCTCCTACATTTGGTCTTGACAATAACCAGGCCAATGCTACAGTTGCCTGGGTGGATTGATGCGCCTCAGCAACCTTATCGAGCGCCTTCAAAACTCCCAAGCCCTTGTCATTCAAATATTGTTTTACGCTTCCGCCTCGAACACTCTTATTCAAATCATCTTCTGAGCGATATTTCCCTGTCAGGAATCCAGCCGCTAGTGACCAATAGGGAAATACAGTCATTCCATAGCGATCTGCCAACTCTGCATAATTTCCTTCGTAGTTTTTACGCTCCAGCAAATTGTAATGTGGCTGCAATGCCTGATATTTTGGATATCCCTTAGTATCAGAAACATCAAATGATTCTACCAATCGCTCAGGAGAAATATTGGAAGCTGCAATGTATCTTACCTTACCAGCTTTCACAATTTCATCATAAGCCTCCAGCGTTTCTTCAACCGGAGTTTTCTCATCGTCAAAATGCGTGTAATACAGGTCTATGTAATCTGTTTTCAATCTTGCCAAAGACTTATCTACAGACTCGAGAATATGCTTTTTACTGATATCCACAGGGTGTGTACCTGTTTCACCCCCTACTTTTGTTGCTAAGACAATCTCCTGACGATTGCCACGAGACTTCATCCAATCACCGATGATCGTTTCAGACTGGCCACCTTCTCCGCCATCTACCCAGTACGAGTACATGTCAGCAGTGTCCAGAAAATTGAAACCTCCATCAACAAAAGCATCTAATATTTCGAAAGACTCCTTTTGATCCAGTGTCCACCCAAACACATTACCTCCAAGGTTAATGGGTGCTATCTCTAAGTCCGATTCTCCTATTTTTATCTTTTCCATAATACACTGATGTAATGGTTAGTGTAAGAACGACACTTTAGAACAAATGTTAATGTAAGAATTGATCTTAAATTTGTACTTTTCCATCTTCTTATAAATTATGCATAGATACTTTAGTCGATACGCGCTCAACATCTTCAGAATTGACATGGATGAATGGGACTACCCCACGCATTCACACAATTTCTTCGAGATTGTTATCATCAGAGAAGGTTCTGGTAAGCATCGCTTAAATGATGTATCATTCGACTATGCCGAAGGTGATGTTTTTTTACTAACGCCAGAAGACCATCACGATTTTGTGATCGGAACACCCACTAGCTTTATCTTCATCAAGTTTACAGAACAGCTATTTGAAGAAAAAGAAGAATGGCAAGACAAGCTTTGGAAAAAACGCATCCAACAGGTGATCACTATGCCCAACACCATCCCTGAAAGTATCATCAAAGATGAAAGTGATCAAAAGTCCATTCGCGATCTGGCAGAGATCATGCTCAAAGAATTTGATGTGACCTCCACCCTCTCAAGACCACTTTTACTCAACCTGTTTAGCTCCATGTTCATCATTATGCTCAGGAACCTGGTGGGTAAGATTGCGACTATCAGCAAAGTAAAATTGGATGAACGTCAAAAAGTAAGTGAATTACTCACCTACATCCGTCAAAATATCGGAGCGCGAGACAAACTCACTCAAAAACAATTAGCCGAGGAGTTTAGCATTTCGCAGAACTATGTGAGCATTTACCTTAGAAAACACACCGGTATGCGTCTGCAAAATCTGATCACTGAAACTCGACTCAAAACTGCTGAAAGACTCATCAAACAAAGCAGTCTTCCCATGAGCCAAATTGCTGAAAAGGTTGGTTTCACAGACGGTAGTCATATGAATAAAATGTTTCAAAAATATCGAAAGGTGAATCCTAGTGAGTTGAGATAAACTTTTGAATTAAAATAGAACGTCATTCCACGACGAAACGAAGTGGAGATCCGGGAATCTCATCTTGCAAACATAAGTACCTAGACACTGGACTTAAGAACATACCTTTCATCACTCTGCCGTTATTACATGATTTAAAAGATGAAGAGACAAAAATCAATTGAATTGGCCCCAACCCTAAAGGGAGTCCAATTGATTATTTGCTTGATGCTGACATATAGGTTTTTGGTTCTATGTTTTAAAGAAAACCAAGAACTTTAAACCCTAATCCTATCGACTCGCGTCAGCGCATAAAAAAACCTGCGAAGCGAACTCCACAGGTCTTTTACATTCCTAATAATTATCTCGATTTATCGTACTATTTACTTAGCAACGATATCCAATTTGATTTCAATGTCATCAGACAATACATAGTCCTCTACGTAGTGCTCCCACTTAACGTCATACTTCTGACGGTCAAACACCAATACTCCAGAACCAGAGAATCCACCATCAAAAGAAACACTGCTCAAGTCAACAGTTTCTTCGCTTGTGATACCTCTTACTGTCAAGTCACCTACTAATTTGTTTCCTTCGTGAGACTTGATCGTAAAGCTAGCAGTTGGGAATTCTTCTACCAAGAAGAAATCACCTGTACTTAAATGAGCAACTAAATCAGATGCAGGATGTTCCTCAGAGTAAGACGCTGAATCCAAAGGCTGGATAGTTGTCATGTCGATAACGATCGTACCTCCAGTGATTTTACCATCTGCGCCTGAGATCGTTCCTTCTTTGATGTCAATCACTCCATTGTGACCATAAACACCTGCTACTTCACCTTTCCAGGCTACTGTAGAAGCTGCGGGATCTACAGCATAATCTGCTGCAGCAACCTCTGTAGATTCAGTTGGTTCTTCAGTTGTACTTTGTTCTTTAGCTCCGCCACCACATGCTGTCATGAAAATGGTCACGATTACAGCTAGTCCTAGATTGTTCAATAGGTTAGTTTTCATAATATTTTTCTAAATGATTATAGATAGATGTATATACATACAAAAGTAACTAATTAAATATCAATTAGTTTGAAGTAGTTGACATTTTTTAATTGGAAGAAGGGTTTAATTGAATAAGGAGTGGTAATTGGAAATATTTTTTAAATGAAATTAAACGTAGCAATCAATATATAATCTCACTATTAACATTCTAAACGTGAAATTGACTTGAAACTTATCCTTGAAAATGGTTAGATTCCAACTTCAACCATAACTGAAACTAATACCTCTAATGAAGAACAAGATTTCAATAGTTATCCTCTTAACTTTTTATCTGATATCAAGCAAAACCTCCGCTCAATTCAGTAAAGTAGAAGATGTTACCATTTCACAAGACAGTTTGGAATCACTAGGCATCTCCTGGGTTGATTTTGATAATGATGGTGACGAAGATTTATTCATTACCACTTCCTATTATTCGAATAAATCAAGAAAGGATGTACTCTATGAAAACAATGGTGATGGCACCTTTTCGAAATTTACGACAGGCGATTTAGTAAATACCGAAGGTACTGGAAGAAATACTACATGGGCAGACTACAATAATGATGGTTGGATAGATGTGTTTGTTGTTAACCAGCAAGAGAATTATTTATATCAGAATTTTGGCAATGGTATTTTCACAAAAAAAGAAGTTATTCCAACAAATACAGAGTCCACTGGAAGTGATCATCAAGGAGGAGCATGGGGAGATTTCAATGGTGATGGATATGTAGATTTATTTTTAGCTTCCTATAAGCTAACTGACGAAGCTGAAAATGTGCTATACATCAACCATCAAGATGAAACATTTACACCGATTCCGAATAGTGTGGTTACGACAAATGGATCTAGCCAAGACCCTACATGGATTGATTTTGACAACAATGGCACATTAGACTTGTTTGTACCTAACTATTGTGACGAAAACTATCTATATATAAATCACGATAATGAAAGTTTCGTCGAAAGCACAAACAATCAATTACTGATTTCCAACTGCTCAACTGGTTCATCCTGGGCGGATTATGACAATGATGGTGATTTCGATGTTCTTATCCAGAATAATGTCAACCAAGGCAATCAATTTTTTGAAAACAATGGTGACGGCACATTCACCCAGGTGAACAATGAACTAACCTCTCACAGCTCTAACTCCGCATCGTGGGGAGATTATAACAATGATGGTTTTATCGATTTAATCCTGGTAGGAAATGATGAGGATAGAAAAACTTACTTATTTCAAAATAATGGAGATAAATCTTTCACTGATGTTAGCGAAAATCAAGGCATTAACAATTCTAATTATTCATGGGGTGTTGCTTCTGGAGATTTTAATCAAGATGGTTTCCTTGACCTTTATATCGCTAATTCTCATGAAGACGGATACTCACCCTCAGATATATTATATCGTAACACCCCTAATGAAAATAATTGGATTAGCATCACCTTAATAGGCACAAATAGCAATAGCTCTGCTATTGGATCTGTTGTCAGAACTAAATCAAATAATAGTTGGCAATCCAGGGTTGTTCAATCCAAAACTGGTCATAATTCTCAGAGTTCACTCAAGGTACATTTTGGATTTGGACAGGTCGATAAGATTGACACAATAGTTGTGGAATGGCCCATGAAAGGGTTTCTACAAAAGCTTAATACAGATCCAAACCAATTCCTAACCCTTTCAGAAATCGACTTCCCCTCCGCTCCATACGAGAATAGTGCTGAAGCTTCAGAACCTTTTCAGGTGACCTTAAGCTGGTCTGACACTGCTTCTTTAGGGAGTAATTTCAGACTGGAACGTTCTATTGATTCTATACATTTTCAGCTAATTGCGTCAAATATTGAGGGCAATAATTACATGGATGAAAATCTTGAAGGAGGTTTCACTTACTATTATCGTGTGGCGAAAAACATTGAAGGAGGATACTCCTGGTATTCGAATATTAGTCAACAATACATTAAAACGGAGCAAACAATTAATTTTGAAGCCATTTCAGACAAATTACTGGGGACTCAGTCTTTTGAACTTATTGCTCAGTCAAGCAGCAACCTAGACGTAGCATTTTTTATTGACGAAGGAGAAGATTATGTAACGTTGAATGGAAATCAAGTAACCATACAAGATATTGGTCATGTTCGTGTTGGAGCCTTTGCAGAAGGAAATGATGAATATCTCGACTCTGACACGATCTACCAGGAATTTGAGATTTTAATACCACTTTCCTTAAACACCAGTTTAATCCAAATATATCCGAACCCTACAAAAAACTACATGTGCATAGTACTTCCAGAAAAAGAATTGAGAAAGTCGATTTTGACACAAATTTATTCTTTGGATGGATCACTTATAAAATCAGAATATATTGGACAACATCACAACATAATTAATTTGTCTGAACTAAAAGAAGGTGTCTATTTTGTACATATAAACAAACAGGTTTTCACCATTCTTAAAGAATAGCAAGGATATCTTTTCCTATGCTATTTTCTTCTCACTTGCTGCTTCCACAAAACGGTTTATTTTATTCAAAACGGATTAAAATCATACCTTTAGTTCAGGTGTCCAATCAAAATCACCCCCCTACCATGAAAAGCAAATACTCCCATGCTGCATCCATCTTCCCGGTAGATGATCCGTTAGCAACAGCTGTATATTATCGGGATGTATTGGGATTTGAGATCCGCTTCCAGTGGGGAGATCCGCCTGACTATGTGGTAGTGAACCGGGATGATGAGGTAAGTATACACTTCTCCAAAAAGCAAGATGATTTCGCACCATCAACAGCACATATCTCACTGATGATATTTGTGAATGACATTGATGCCCTCTATGAGGAATATCAAAAGACTGGAGCAAACATTACCAATCCAATTGGAGACCGAGAATGGGGAATGCGAGACTTTGACATTACGGACCCCAATGGATTTATTATTTCGTTTGGTACAGAGATTCCTAAATAAACCAGACCAATGAGTACGTTCTTGTTCACTTTCAGACTCAACATTAAGTAAATACAACTCCTAACTTCTTAGTAAAGCAGATTTCAATGATCATAAAAAACCAAATCAATGACATAAAGTAACTGTCATCTAAGTCGCAATCTCCAAATATTGCTCCTTCCCTTTTGGCGTGAGGTATGGGTAGATAATCTCAAAGAGCAAAGCGTGGTAATGTGCTACTTTAGAGAGACTTTCACCCTGAAAAAAATCCGCCGCACTTATCCAGTTATCTCCTAAAATATTCATGCGCTCATGCAACCTCTCGTATTCGCCTACCAGCTCTTCCTCTCTCATAAGGCCACCCGAGATCATATGCTGAAAAAGTGATAAAAACTGCTCATTACGCATTTTCTGTAGTTGATGATAATGCTGTTTCAATTCCTGATCGGATTCCAAAACCTGATACAGGTCTCTCGTAATAAAACGATAGGCATACAATACCTCCATGGAAATAAGTGAACTCTTACTCAAATAAGAAAGTATTGGCTGTTCTCGAGTTAATTGTTGCATTGCATCGTTCATTTGATCTACGAGATCATAATACAATTGTCTTATAATTTCTCCTTTGGTCTTAAAATGGTAATTCAGATTACCCTGACTGATACCAAGTGCCCCGGCAACCTTTCTGAGCGTGACCTCCTTTACTCCCTCATTATTGAATAACTCCAACGCCTTCACCAGTATTCGCTCCTTTGTTTTCATAAAATTAGTACACTTGACCTATTTTAGTATATTTAACCTAAATTAATAAACAAATGGAAATTTCAATCATAGGAGGCGGCATAACAGGACTTACTACTGCTCTGGCATTGCATAAGAGAGGTATCTATTCTACGGTATATGAGCAAGCTGATCATCTCAATGAAATAGGTGCAGGAATCTGGTTGCAGCCAAATGCCGTACAGGTATTGCGCTGGCTGGGTATATATGATGAAGTTTTAAGCAATGGATGTATTCTTAACAAAATGGAGATCACTTATCCTAACCTCTGTCCAATCAAAAAAATCCAAAACCATGTGGTTTCTGACCATCATGGCAATCAAACAGTGGCTATACATCGGGGTAAACTTCAACAAATCCTCTATGATCAATGTGCCAAATTAGGCATCATCGAATTAGGTATGCCCTACCTGCATTACGAGACTACAGACCAACACACAACGCTACATTTTAAAGATAAATCCGTTCAAACGGATATCGTATTGGGTGCAGATGGGATCAGGTCCAAGGTTAGAGAATCAATGAAAATAGCCTCAGTTTATCGACCTACTGGGCAAATTTGCACCCGAAGTGTCGTCACCTATAATCTACCGGATCATTTAAAAAATGAAGGCAAGGAAGTTTGGGGAAATAAACGCCGCTTTGGGTTCTCTCAACTATCAGATGATTCTGTTTACTTCTTTACCGTACTGAACAAGGAAATCAGTCCAAAATCAATCACCAAAGAATCATTATCCAAGCAATTTGATGACTTTGACCCGATAGTGGCCTCCCTCATCAATGCTTCTGGAAATATGCACACTACGGAACTCATGGATCTGAAACGATTGAACACCTGGCATACCAGCCATGCATGCCTACTCGGTGATGCAGCGCATGCCACTACCCCCAATATGGGACAAGGTGCATGTCAGGGAATAGAAGATGCCTATTACATCAGCGATTCACTAAAAAAATTCAAAAATCCTCAAGAGGCTTTCTCAGTATTTGAGCACCAAAGAAGGAAAAAAGTAGACTATGTCGTCAATAACTCCTGGCGCTTTGGAAAGCTTGTTCATCAAAGAGCAGGGCAACTAGCACTTAGAGGAATGATGAAAATGACTCCTGAAAAAGTAATGAGCAAACAAATGAATGCATTATATAGAGTGGAAGGCTTGTAGCAATACAGAGGACTGCACCGGCACCACAAATTGGAAACTCCTTCAATGCTACAGGATTACAAATCCTTCATCCCACCACTTTGGGATTACAATTCCCGAAATGCAAAATGATTCAATTAACTTTTCAGTTATAAAAACGCTATAACGTCGTTATACCTATAGAATCATTTTACTAGCCATGAAATTAACTATCTCCACCCTATTGCTTTTTTGTTCCATCTACTCCTTCAGTCAAAAAGCTTTCCCTGATGTCTACCAAACCAAACAAGGATTTGAAATGGGTTCTCAAATCAGGGAGTTATCGCTCTACTCTTTGGATAGCCTTACTTTTGATGCCACTGACTTACAAGGCAAAGTGGCGTGGATCAACTATTGGTTTGTAGGCTGTGGAGGATGTAAACAAGAAGAGCAAGTCCTGAAAGAACTAAGCGAATACTTTAGCACGAACAATAAAGTACAGTTGATATCTATTACCCCTTCCAGCCCTGAAAAAGTTCATGCCTACTTTGACAAATTCGGAGATTTCGGATTCCCAGTATATACGGTCGATGGATTCAAAGAAGTGAAAAAGACCTTTAATGTGAGGAGTTATCCGCACAATCAATTAGTAGTCGATGGAAAAGTCGTCGAAAACCTCCTCGGCCCACTTGTATATGACAACATGAAAGAGTGGATGATCAAAAGGATTAATGAGGAAGTAGAGAAGTTGAAGAAGTGATTTCAATAAGCTCTATTAACACTTTAGTTATTAGACAACAAACATTAGTGCCATATTTGGAGCCAAATAATGAGCACACCAGACTTAGGTATTAGAACCCCAAAAGAACTTATTCCCGCCACTGGCTCTGTACCTCAGGAGTAAAACTTACCTTCGAATTTTATACGAGAGTAATTCTCAGCCTTTTTTACACTCGTTACAGAAAAAGGCATCCATATTCAGGCAAGGTCAAATCACAACTCTAAAACTTAAAACACAGAACATACAAACCTGCCGGAGTGAAGCATAGGCAGAAATCCAATTAAGAAATAACTCCTAAATCACACTTACATCTTTTATAGCAATCTGCATTACTTTAGTCTCTATGTTTTGGAATACCTCAAAGTCACCGATTACAGCTGAAGACGAAGAATGGATCAAAGCCTGTTTTCACTGGTTTGAAGAGACTTTTCATGTCAACCTTCGTGAAGTAGAACCTTACGCTCCTACCAAAAGCTTCATTGGTTTCGACTATCATGGAAAAGAGGACGAAGTACTGAAGCTAGTTGATTTGGTAGCTGACAAAATGAACGTTCAGCAAAACAGCTCCATTCAGGTATACTTCTATGAAGAATTCCAACCAATGGAATTTACTGATGAAGGTGTGCTTTCTCACTATGAGGAAAACTCACAACTCACCAATGGGCGCTATTCCAAACTGGTAGATGGAGTATATGAAGTTGGTATCGAGCGCACGTTGATTAAGAATCCAATTGCCTTGATTGCAACCATCGCTCACGAAGTAGCACACATTAAACTTCTCGGAGAAGGCATTATTGAAGAAAATGACGAGCCCTTGACAGATTTGGTAGCTTCACTGTTTGGCTTTGCTGTTTTCCTTGCCAATTCATCCCTTATTAAAATGACCACCTGGTCTGGCAATACTCATACTGGCTGGAAAATGGGCGGTGGCGCTGGGTATCTCCACCATAAATTATATACCTTTCTTCTTGGGTATTGGCTACATCATCAGGAAAAAACAAGCTCAGACTGGTTTGACTGGCTTGAGAAAGAAATACAGACTGATATCAAGAAAACACTGAAATACCTTAACAAGAAATAGTTTAAGCAACCTGATAGAGAAATCGCCAGATCAAAACCAAACTGAATTTGAGATCAATGCGAACGAAATCTGATAATGACACCTTTTAAGCCCTTTGACATAATGATTAAAATTCTTTCATCTCTGATATTCCTTTTAATTGCATTCCAATCAGTCGCTCAATCTAACATAAGTTATGTCTTTTCACTTTCGCCGAATTATAACTACAGATCTTATAAAGAAGTAAAAAACGATAATTCCAATTCAGATAAGGCGAATTTTGACACTTTTAAGAACTATTATGATGACAGAGAAGACCCTCAAGTTGGCATAAGTTCTTTTGTAGGATTCTCTTTAGATTTAAAAAGGAAAGTCAAGTTAACAACTGGTCTAACGTATAAGTCCCTCTTTGAACGAGTTTCGGTCCCAATTCCAGAGGCCATTTATCAATACAATGGATCACTTGGGTCCTTCTACGGAAACAACCCTGAGGTGAAAAAATTTAATAACACCTATCAATATTTGGGAATACAAGTGATGGGCGCTCATAACCTTGTGGAACGAAACAAGTACGTTATAGGTATCGAAATAGGTGCCGAAATAGACAAACTAATAAACTATAAAATTGGGAGTCATGAAATTCCATCCATGAACCATTATACAAATTCGGATGTGAAGTATCAATATTCAGACCCTCAGCAAGTTACCTTGAATTTATGCGGAGGTCTCATGTTTGAATACAAGCCTAATGAAAAAATCAGCCTCTATTCTTCTCCGCAATTCACGAGATACATTACTCCAAATGTGACGTATGACATACCCGTTGGGGAAGACAGCAATATGAAGATCAACCAGTTCAATTACTTCGCTGAAATTCAGTTTGGAATAATCTTCAAAAACCTAAGGACTAAATCCCAGAACTCATAAGACTTAAGCAAAATCAGGTTGAGCGGAGCTCGGTAGCCAAAAGCCAACCTACCTGCCAGAGCGCAGCATAGGCAGCAAACCTTAAAACCTAGAACTTAAAATCCACCAACTTAAATTAGTCCTAAACTTTCCCAAAATCCTCTTCCCTACTTTCTGGTATTTTATTTGGCAACCAACACTTGGCCATATGAATATGGATTAAAAGAGTTATTTTCAAAAAAACAGTGAATGTTAATCCGCTTGTAAACGATTATAGACGGATACAAATGGATATCTAATTATTAGTGAACTACTTACAAGATTTCAACCTGTTTCTCTTACAATTAGATAAAACGGAAAGTGCACGTTACATTTATAGATAGACAAAATCTGAATCTGCTTGGATTTCTTGACTGATAATATAAAGACGATACTACCATTAATCGGAACACTTGTTGGTGTTCTGGTCGGTTGGCTTTTGAATGAACTTCGAGATCATTTCAAGGTTAAAAGAGAAAATAGAAAGATCATAAATTCAATTTTATTTACTCTTTTAGAAATAAGGTTTGTCCTTACTAAAACCAAACTAGACGACTTTATACCATCACTCGTTGAATTTCTTCAAAAGAGTTTCCCTGGAGAAGATATAAAATCGATTCAACCAATAATAAATCAAATGTTCAACATATTCCTTCAAAAAGAGCTTTCTGAAAAGCTGGGAAATGATATTGGAAAGATCGAGGCTAAATATAATGATTCAATTAAAGAGCTAGCTTCAATAGAACCCATTTTGGCATACAGTATCAGTGGAAAAACACAATTATATAATTATTTGGAGTTTCTGGAAGATTATACAGGTAAGGTGGATGAATTATTTAAGATGGAACTCAACAATACCGAGGAAGCATTTAATTTTAACTCATTGAAAGAAGTTTTAACAAATTCTGTTCAACCGATACTGTATAATGAGGCACTCCAAACAGTAACAGATGATATCCTTCAAGTATCAAGAAAAATAGGTTTACGATATTATTTCTCAACAAAAAAAGTGATTAAACGTCAAGACTCTTTGATTATAGCCGACGAGTTGGAAAATCTCCTAGGTGGTCATTTAAAAGTCATGTTGACGCCACTAACTCAATCAATGTCCAACTAGCACTGAAAGTGCATATGTCATTCTGCTCCTAGGCTTCTTCAGTCCAACTTGAACACAATAAGAAAATGATAAATGCGAAGAGATCTTAAAAAGGAAATTGAGTATTTCAAAATGCGACATCCCTCAAGGATTTATGTTAGTAAGTCTTTTCCATACCTAAAGTTCAGGAGCGTATTTACCAACGAAAAACGGTTCATTAAAAAGGTATTTAAAAAGGAAACTGTCAACGAATTTGCTGAAGTAAATGTTGAAATCGTCCTACGTGAATCTAGTCTTTTTGCAAATAAGTATCAAATCAGCGCTATAATCTATTCAATTAAGGATACTAACCTATTGGAGTTTACACTGCAAAGATTCATTGAAGACGAAAATGAAAAAGCAACTCCAGTTAAAGAATCAGCAATCTCTTTCAGTCAAGAGGAATTTACAGCACTAATTAAATTCTTGAGCGACCTCAAATTTCTAGACTTCTCCAACAAAGAGAGATTTGTTGTTGAAGAAGGCACTCTTCCAAAGAGAAAGATTTTATTGAATCTTTCGCCTCAGTTGGTGTTGCTCACCAACTGACGAGATGAAGCTAGCCTGCATGAGCCCACCGATTGTTGGTCACAAGACCCAACAAGAGCAAGGCAGGTACCTTAAAACATTAAACTCAAAACTTAGAAACTTTATTTTGTCCTAAACTTTCCCAAAATTCTCTTCCCTACTTTATGGTATTTTATCTGAAGATCAAGACCTTAGAATGAGCAAATGGAGTAAAAGCGGTATTTTGAAAAAAAGCATTGAATGTTATATCCGTTAGTAAACGATTATAGACGGATACAAATGGATATCTAATTATTAGTGAACTACTTAATAGATTTCAACCTGTTTCTCTTACAATTAGATAACATGCACAGTGTAAGTGACATTTTTAATACAAGCCAACTGTATATCATAAAATGAGACTTGATTTCGAAGTATATATCCCATTTAGTAAAGTTGACGATGAAGCTGATTCTTTTACAACTGAATTGACAAATGAATTAATTGAACTATCTGGTAAGATAAAAATTCCATTGGATGACTTTGGATTTGCAATGGTTAAGGTTCATAAAATTGGTCAGGGAAAAATTGATAAATTAAAGAAAACATATCCGACATATTTTAAGCATGAGTTTTTGGACTTGCTACATTTTGAAATTAAGGTTGATTTTGATTCAATATTTAAGTTTAGTGATTCAGTAATGCCTTCTAGAATAAGTCAAGACGACTTAAATCGTGGATTGCTTACATCAATTACAGAATCAAGATTCACGAATTTTATAATTTTTACCCAGCTTGCATTACCGGGTTCTTTAAACACTGAAAAAGGACTGATTTTAAAGGACAGTATGTACTACCATGATTTCAAACAGTTAAGTACAAGCTTGGTCGGAATCGCATATGATAAAAATAGCACATGGCCTCATACTCAAAGATTATCTATTCTTAAAGTATGGGAATATATTACAGATAAAACAACAATTCTGACAGACAAATCAAATTCAAACATTGAAAACGGATTGAACGCTTTCACATATTTATTTGATTATTCAACAAATACAATGCACAATCTTTTCTGGGCAATGTCAGGAATTGAAGCTTTATATGCTCATGGAGACCTTGGCATTGGATATCAGATTGATAAAAAAGCAAAGTTATTTTTGGGAGAGCCAAATGAATTTAAAAAGGTTCTAACTAAACTGTATAATTTTAGATCAAAGTTTATTCATGGAACTATGAGCATTCCAATTAATAATGGGTGGCTTTCGAATGATGACCAAGACCAATATGATAACGAGTTTTATGATATGGAATGCACTGCAAATAGACTTTTAACAGCAACTTTGCAAAAAATAATTGACAGTGATTTAAAAACTTTTGAGTTTGAATTTAAACTAAAACAATAAACACTCCTTTCGGGATTACAAATCCCCAATAGCTTCATAAACACCTCAACTCAAAACTTACCACTAACCTTCGCCATTAACTCCTGCAGCTTCGCTGAGTTACTGTGCGGCATAATGTCGGACTGTTTCTTGCCATCAAGGATGTCCTGGCTTACAGCTTGTAGTTCGTGGTTAAAACCAATGCTCTTTCGGCCGTCGTTGAAGTAGTCGATCTGCTCATCTCCTTGGTAGAGGAAGCACTCGGAAGCCTTCCAGAAAAACGGAATGCGAATCGTAGCTTCCGTGCCTATCACAAACAGGTTGTTGTTCAGTTTGCTGCGGAAAGAAGTCGCCAGGTTAGCTGTTTCATCTCCATAGTCAAAGAGGATGTTCACGTCATCATCCACTCCGGTGCTTGCCTTGTGGCAGATCACGTGGAGTTCCTTCGGGTCTTTACGCATAAATAGCCATGCCATGGCTATTGGGTAAATGCCCATATCCAGTAGCGCACCACCAGCAAGTTTGGGACTATACATTCTACTCTCTGCATCAAAAGGCACTGCATACCCAAAGTCGGCTTTTACCTGAACGAGTTTTCCGATGCGGCCTTCATTCACCCACTGCTGGGCTTTCTGGATCGCCGGATGAAAATAAGACCACATCCCTTCCATGAGGTAGCAGTCCTTTTCTTGTGCGAAAGCTCTCAGTTCTTCAAAATCTTGTGGATTGACCGTGATCGGCTTCTCACAGAGTACTGCTTTTCCAGCAGTCAAAGCTGCTTTGCTGTTTTCAAAGTGGAAGTTGTGCGGCGTTGCCACGTAGATGGCGTCTATCTCCGGATCTGCGTAAAGCTTTTCATAGGAATCATACGCCTTGACCAGTCCAAAACGGGTGGCAAACTCGTCTGCAGAACTTTGTGACCGGGAAGCTACCGCTACCAGCTCGGCATTGTCCACAAATTGAAAATCTGACGCAAACTCACCGGCTATTCTTCCGGTGCCGATGATTCCCCATTTTACTTTTCGCATGTCTAAATTTATCAATTCTTCCGAAACTGGATTCATTGACTTTGCTCTTAGGAAAGCGTAGTTTTATCCAAATGACGTCAACCCTCATCAAAATCATCCTCTCACTGTTTTGCAGTGCATTGTTACTCGTGGGTCACGCCCAATCCTGGGAGCAAACCAACCGGCAAGCAATGAGCTATTACCAAAATGGCGATTTGGATCGAGCATTAGAAGCCATCGATCGGGCCATTGAATTGAGTGCTCCTCAGTCTAGTGAACGGTTGATTAGTTGGACCAACAAAGGATACTTCCTTTCAGACAAATCGGATTTAACCAACAGCATCTGGCACTTCCGGCAAGCGAGTGATCTGGCGAATCGTCTTTACACTTTACCGCATATCGCGCAAACCGATGCTTACACCAATTTGGTGAATGCTTTCCTTCAATCCGGGAGACTGGATAGCGCCGAGTTTTACCTGCAAAAAGCGTTGCCCAACCACAACTCCATCCAAACGAAGAACCCTGCTCATTATGACAGTTCATATGCAGAGATTACTCGGGCGTTGATCTTGATGAATGCAGCAGAGGCTTCTCTCTATTACCGAAAAGGTTTGTTGGGACAGGCAATTCAGTCACTGCAAAGTCAGATTGCCTTGATTCGTAAAGTCTATCTCAACTACGAGTCGTCCACGGATTATCAAAAGTCTCTTAACAACCTGGTGACGTACGAACTCGCAGCTGGTCAACCTGCTGAAGCCAAAGTCTATGCACTGGAATATTGGGAGTTGGTTCAGGAAAATGAAAATGCTCTCGATCAGGTTTATGCCTTGCTTAATCTGGGAAGCGTCTATCGGGAGTTAGACAATTACGACTCTGCCTTATATTACTGGGATCTGGCACAGCGCATCTCCACCAACAATGGATTGGAGCAACGACCCGTTCACTCTTCCCTCCTCAACAATCTTGGTGAAATGCTTTTTGAGTTGGAGATCTACGATCAGGCCATTAGCTATTTTGTGCAATCTCTCGCTATTCAGTCGAGCAAACCCTTAAAAGATCCAATCACCTACCAAACAACACTCTACAACCTGGCAGAGTGCTATCGTTGGAATGGCAACTACCCTGAAGCAGACGAAGCTTATCAAACTTTAATTGCAGACCTGATTGAGGACATCCAACAAAACTTCACTTACCTGAGCGAAGCAGAGAAACTGATCTTTTATCAAAAGCAACAGGGATTCATTCAGAGCTATCTCTCTTTTGGGTTGGAGATTTCCGGAGTATTGCCTTTGCAAGACAGTGACGATCCTTACATCAATGACCAGATCGCGGGATCGCTGTACGATCTACAGCTGACAACCAAAGCCATCATTCTCAACTCCAGCAGGCGCATGAAAGAACGAATTCTAAGCAGTGGCAATGCCGAGTTGATTGCGAATTACGAAAACTGGGACCGATTGAAGAATCTGTATGCGAGCATGCAAACCAGCGAATCAACCGCAGAAAACATTCAAACCATCAAAGAGCGAATAGAGAACACAGAAAAGTGGTTGGTGGCTCATTCGCAGAACTTCAAAACGGGCTTTGAAATGAAACAGATGGATTGGCAAACCATCCAAAATTCGTTGAAAGCTGATGAAGCAGCTATTGAGTGATTCGGTTACTGGATGGATTGGCGTATTTGGCATTGATAGTTACTCCTGAAACCAGCGAGCAACCCAAAATGGCATTGGTGCTGAGCCGCAAGTCGAAACATTTGGAAAAGGAATTGTACCAGGGCTATCACAACTCCATGTTGTATCAATTGGAAGATAGCCTGAGCTACACCGTGTATTGGCAACCGATTGGCGATGCGCTCAAGTCTCTGCATCCAAAGCAACAGTTTCCAAAACGCATTTACATTTCCAATGATGGCATTTACAACCAAATCAACTTGCAGTCTCTGCAAGATCCAAAGACTGGAAGGTATTTGCTTGAAGAAACCGAAGTAGTTCCATTGACCAACACCAAAGAGCTGCTAACTCAGAAAGTGCAGACTAAATCCAAAGAAGCCGTTTTAATTGGCAATCCGCAATTCAGCAATAGTTCGGCTCGTCAACCATTTAGTGATCTTCCCGGTACGGCGGAAGAAATCAAACAACTTACTAACGAACTGCAAAAAGCCAAATGGAACACGATTCCCTACATTGGCTCACAAGCGACTAAAGACCAGTTATTAAACAGTGACAATCCACGAATTCTGCACATTGCCACTCACGGGTTCTTCACGCCTACCAATTCCACTCAATGGTCCTCCCTAACAGAAGCCATGCTCGGATCGGGAATCGCATTGGCCGGAGCCAATGATACCAACCAGGGATTAATCTCTGCTTACGAAGTGACCAACATGTCTTTGGATCAAACAGAACTAGTCGTACTATCCGCATGCGAAACAGGACTTGGCACCAACAATGCCGGTGAAGGAGTGTATGGATTGCAACGCGCTTTGCATGTCGCTGGGGCACAACATCTGATCATGAGCTTGTGGAAAGTAGACGATCAAGCCACGCAAGAATTGATGACGTTGTTTTATTCCAACTACTTGAAATCAAACGCTATTCATCAGTCATTCCGAAAGGCTCAGCTGCAACTGAAAGAAAAATATGCTCATCCATATTACTGGGGAGCTTTTGTGTTGACCGGTAAATAATTACCCAACAATCCCTTAATTTTAGCTATTCAACGCATCCAATTATGAAGAACAACCATCGAATTTATGCCATGGCTTTTGCCGGAGTGTATCCGCACTACATCACCAAGGCAGAGAAAAAAGGTCGTACCAAAGAAGAAGTGGACACCATCATTTATTGGCTGACCGGTTACAATGAGCAAGACCTTCAGCGTATTCTGGATGACAAAACCAACTTCGAAACGTTCTTCGCTGAAGCACCTGAGCTAAACCCGAATGTATCCTTGATTAAAGGTGTGATTTGTGGCTATCGGGTGGAAGAGATAGAAGATCCGCTCATGCAAAAAATCCGCTACCTGGATAAGCTGGTTGATGAATTGGCCAAAGGCAAAGCCATGGAAAAGATTCTGAGAAAGTAACATGCAGGATTTCAACAGTCTGATTCAGGCACATTTTGGCAAGCTCTCCGATCAGGAACTGAAGACTATCCGTTCCTATTTCAAAGAAGAGCAGCTGAGTAAAAACGACTACTTCACCAAGGCAGGAGATGTTTGCAAACGACTAAGCCTCGTAAAATCTGGTCTTTTGAGAGTTTATGCCATTTCAGAAGGTCGGGAAGTCACCCAATGGATTTCTACAGAAAACTACCTGGTTACTGAAATCATGGGTTTCTTCTTCGAGCAACCCAACCGATGGAGTATCCAGGCACTGACTGATGTGGAGCTTCTGACCATCAATAAATCCCATTACCTAAGACTCTGCAAGGAGTTTCCTAAATGGAACGAGATTGAAAAACAGTTCATCATCAAGTGCTTCAAAACACTCGAAGATCGGGTGTTCACCCATTTGTCCATGACGACTGAACAGCGCTATGATTTGTACTTTAATCAAAACAAAGAATTGTTCAATCTGGTGCCCTTGCAATACATTGCTTCCGTATTGGGAATGACCCCAGAAACCTTTAGTCGCATTCGAAAAAGACGCTTGGAGAATTCTTGATTTATGTCAAGAGCTGCTGTTTAGAATTGCCTGACCTTCGTGTCATAATCATTAAACAAACGCATTCATGACAACTAGCATCAAACTCGAAGAACTTGGTCAATTCCTATTCGCTATCCTACTTTTCTCACAATTGGACTTTTCCTGGTGGTTGTTCCCGGCTCTCCTATTGCTCCCAGACCTTTCCATGGTCGGCTATCTGGCCAACACGAAAATTGGCGCATGGACGTATAACCTGTTTCACCACAAACTTCTAGCGATCGCGGTAATTGTATTGGGTTATTGGACAGGGAACTCTATCATTTCATTAACCGGAATCATCTTGTTTGGTCATTCGGCCATGGATCGCATGTTTGGTTATGGTTTGAAGTACAACGATGATTTCAAGCACACCCATTTGGGTTGGATTGGAGGCACAAAAAATTGATTGCTAAATCTTCTACTTAAAAGCTGTCATTTCGACTCTGGAGAAATCTGTGTTGAAATGATGGTTATCACTTTCTTAGATGCAAGATTCCTCGTTACCTCGGAATGACATTTTAAAAGTGCTTTTGAGATAGCATTAAATCCTTTTCTCAATATGAATTAGTGCAATTTCATTGAACTTCACTTTTAAACAACCAGAACTAAGACTCCCCTAGAATCCATTCCTCGCAGCATTTCTGATTAAAAAGAACATATGGATCTAAGGAGTAACACTCGCCTTCAAGAAACAAACACCTCGCTATCAAACACTTAAATCATTTAACCTCTCTGTTCCCAAAATAATTCTTGACAAAATATTTGCGCAACCACATTGTTGCGTATATATTTGCAACCATATGGTAGCAAATAAATCAAAACCCATCAGGCGAGACATATTTCAAGCCATTGCCGATCCTACACGGAGGGCGATCATTTTTCTACTGGCGGTTGGCGCCATGACTCCCAATGCCATCGCCGAGCATTTCAACAGCAGCCGACAGGCGGTATCCAAGCACCTGAAAGTACTGGTAGAATGTGAAGTGGTAAACCAGGAGCAACAAGGACGCGAAATTCACTACCACCTCAACAGTGAAAAGATGAAAGAAATCGAAAAATGGCTAGAGCAGTTTAAGAAAGTGATGGAAAATCGCTTCAACAATCTGGATCAATACCTGGCCAAACTTAAAAATCAGAAAAGCTAATGGAAACACTCCACGACAGACAAATCTCACTCAAAAGATCCTTTGATGTTTCCCTCGAGCTAATGTGGGAAGCATGGAGAAACCCTGATCACATTTCCCAGTGGTGGGGACCAGACGGTTTCACTACCACCATTCACAAAATGGATTTTCAGGAAGGTGGCGAATGGCTACTAACCATGCACGGTCCAGATGGCACCAATTATCCCAACCGAAGTGTCTTCAAAGAAATATCACCCATGAAGCGTATCTCCTACGAGCATTTCAATCCGGATTTTCTTGCCGTAGTAGATTTTGAGTCGGATGGTGAACAAACTACTTTGAAATGGACCATGACTTTCAAAACTGCAGCATTACTTCAAGCCGTTCTCAAAGCACACAATGCAGCGGAAGGTTTGAAACAGAACGGCATAAGACTTCAACAATACATCACAGAGAAACTACAAAAATTATGAATCCAGCACTTTTAATGGACTTTACCGTAGATAAGTCCACCAATACCATTGTCGTGAAACGAGAGTTTGATGCCCCGAAAGATCTTGTCTGGCAAGCCTGGACCACCGCTGAGGCACTAGATGAATGGTGGGCACCCAAACCATACAAATGCAACACCAAAACTATGGATTTCCGTAATGGCGGCTTTTGGTTGTACAACATGTCTGGACCTGACGGTGATGTTCACTGGTGTCGTGCTGATTTCAGCAACATCCAGAAAGGCGAAGTTTTTGAAGCAAACGATGCGTTCTGTGATAGCGAGGGTGTCATCAACGAAATACATCCGGGATCACACTGGCATAACGCATTCTCGTCTGTTGACTCAGAAAAGACATTAGTCACCATTAAGATCACGTACAAAAGCCTGGAGGATTTGGAAAAAATCATCGAAATGGGCTTCAAAGAAGGATTTACAGCTGGTTTGGAGAATCTGGATCACTACATCAGCATACAATTCAAGCTGCGTAAAGAAAACAAGACTTCCAACAAACCTGGAGTAGCCACCTATCTCAATTTTAATGGCAACACGGAAGAAGTATTCCAATTCTATCAGAAAGTCTTTGGAGGTGAGTTCACAGGTAAAGGCATTCAGCGATTTGAAGATTTCAGTTTCGAAGGGCAACCTCCTCTGGATGACTCCAATAGAAAACTCATCATACACATTGAACTCACCATTATGGGCGGCCATCGCTTAATGGCGACAGATGCACCTGAAAGCATGGGTTTCAAAATCAATTATGGCAACAACATGCACATCCATTTGGAACCTGACAGCAAAGAAGAGGCAGACAGACTATTCAATGAACTATCCGAAGGAGGCATAGTGGAAATGGGCATGAAAGACATGTTTTTTGGCTCCTATTTTGGATCATTCCAGGACCGCTACGGCATCAATTGGATGATCAATTATCAACCGATTAATAACAACCAGCTATGAAAAATAAAATTCTAACCGGAATATCTATCCTATTTGGAATGATGTTCTTAAATGCAGGACTCAATAAGTTATTTAACTACATACCCGTTCCTGATAACCTACCAGAGGCAGTCGTTAAAGACAATGCAGCGATGATGGAAATTAGCTGGTTATTGCCACTTATTGCTATTGTTGAAATTTTAGGAGAATTACTGGTTATGCTACCAAAAACAAGAGCACTGGCAGCGATTATACTTTTCCCAATTGCTGTTGGCATTTTGCTGACACACCTGACAGTAGCACCAGAAGGGCTTGTGATGGCGATCATCGTTTGGGCCATTCTACTCTGGATCATTTTTGACAATCGAAACAAGTATTTGCTGATATTGAGATAAGATGTGTCTAAATCAGCTTCATAGTTAAGAGGTGTCTCAAAAGCAATTATTTAGTCATCCTGAACTTGTTCCGCATGGAATGTCAGGATCTCTAATTCTGCAAAGTCCTACTATTTAGATTCTGAAATAAATGCGAACGGCTAGTTTCAGAATGACAACAGACAACCTTTTGAGACATCCTCTTATTATTAATACTTCACCTCCCTTGCCTTATGAAAAACCTCATTTTCCTTTCCATCATCTTAGTAGCTTGTAGCTCAACCGAGACAAATCAAACAGCCGTGTCCAAGAACTCCTATTCTACAGCGTTCTCCTCAGGATATTCTGAAGTAAATGAACTCTCCATGTACTATGAAATTCATGGCACAGGAGACCCAATCGTATTGATTCATGGTGGTGGATCAACTATTGAAACCAATTGGTCACAAATCATTCCAATTTTAGCTACCAACCGAAAAGTAATCGCTATGGAATTGCAAGCTCACGGCCGAACAGATGATCGAGGAACAGACACAAGCTTTGAGCAAGATGCTGATGACATCTCTATCTTATTAGCCAATCTGGCAATTGAAAAAGCTGATATCCTTGGATTCAGTAATGGAGCAACAACCGCCTTGCTATTGTCTTTCCGACACCCAAATCAAGTGAATAAACTCATTGCAGTCTCACCTCTCGCAAAACGAAATGGAGTACCTGATTTCTTTTGGGATTTTATGAAAAGTGCCAACCTGGAAAACATGCCCAAGCCACTTCAAGTAGGCTTCTTAAAAGTAACTCCCGACTCTACAAGGTTACAAATCATGCATGACAGGGATGCCAAACGTATGGTGAACTTTGAAGATATCCCGAACACACTCCTTCAGTCCATCAAAGCTCCAACACTTTTAGTGGTTGGTGACAAAGATGTGATATTACCAACTCACATTTTAGAAATGCACCAGCTACTACCTAACTCTGAAATGGCCGTTCTTCCCGGAACTCATGGAGAATGTATTGGTGAAATCACCACTCTGAACCCTGATTATAAGCAGCAATATATCTTAGAGCTGTTCGAAGAGTTTTTGAATAAGTGATACCTATTCCTCTATTCGCTCAACTATCTTCACACTAACAGCATGTGAAGATGGCTGAATAGGATGACCATAAAACTTGGCAAAAACCTGGGTAAACTCAGCTCCGAAAAATAGTATCAAACAGGAATAGGAAACCCAAAGCAGGATTAAAATGAGCGAACCTGCGGCACCATAGGTGGACCCAGGGTTGGAATGCCCAAAGTAAATGCCTAGTAAAAACTCACCTAGAGAAAACAGCAAAGAGGTAACGATTGCGCCTATCCAAACCGTTCGCCATTGAATATCCACGTCAGGCAAAAACTTAAAGATCAGGGCAAAAAGCACCGTAATCACACCAAAGGAGATCAGAAAATTCAAGAGGAAGAATATAGGAATTAGGATATCCGGAAGCTGAGCTCTAAACCAATCACTTAGCACGGATAAAACAGAAGTTAAAGCCAAAGAAAGAAGCAATAAAAATCCGATCACTAAAACGAACCCAAATCCTCTCACCCGATCAAAAACCATACGTTTAAATGGAGATTTTGGATCCTGACGCACATTCCAAACCTGATTGAGCGACTTTTGCAAATGAAAAAACACACCGGTAGCACCAAAAAGCAATGTACCAATACCGATGATCGTAGATAAAATGGATTGTTCGCTTTTGGAAGCTTCCAATATCATTTCTTCCACACTTTGAGCAGCTTCTTTTCCAATAGCTGCTGATACCTGATCAGTTAGTTCGCCTGTTACAGCCTCTTGCCCGTAGATGGATCCGGCAACATTGACTACAATCACTAAAAGTGCAGGCAAAGAAAGTAGAGCATAATATGCTACAACAGCACTAAGTCGCCAGGGATCATCATTGTTCCAGGCCTTATACGTGCCTTTCAACAATCGAAAAATGTCTTTTAAACTAAACCTTCTTGACGACTGGTCTTCCATAGCATAACTTTAAATAGTGTGCATGGTAAACAACTGCCGTGCAAGAAGGTTCTGACTAAATGATTTTTATAAAACGAATTCTACAAAAAAAATCAATCCGCTTAAGCCAGCTCCCGTTACGGTAATTAGGCTCCAGGACTTTGCTACGTCCTTAATCATTTCAAAGTGATTCATTAGTTAAGGTTTATGGTTGAAAAAATGGCCACGTCTGACCTGTCCAGTAATTTACGACCGATCTTTGGCAATTGGATTTCTAAAAATGAATTATTTCAAGTTTTAATTGAATTTTAACACATCAAATAGTTATTGAATCTACTGTAAATGTTTTTAAATACCGTTACCAATCATAAAAAAAATTCATTTCTTAAATCAGTTAGCATTAATAATTTCCAAAAAGAGAACGAAAGTGAGGAATATAATGCTTGCAGATTTACCGTCAATAACCATCGTATTGTATTTAGAACAGCTAAAATCACTCCCAAAAAAGCAGGTCAATTCGTAACGTTTTGGAAACGAAACCCTGAAAAAGGAATCATTGAGCCTTTTGAGAGTAATGATCCATTTGACTTCTTCATCATAGAGGTTTCCAATGAACAACATGACGGTATTTTCCTTTTTCCAAAACCATTACTTGTTGAAAAGCGGATTATCAGCTCCACTACCAAAGAAGGCAAGCGTGCCTTGCGGGTATATCCACCATGGGATGAAGTGATCAGCAACCAGGCTCGCTTTACCCAAAGTTGGCAATCAAAACACTTCTATTCATTGACGGATTCAGAACAACTGAACTCACTACGTTCTATTTTGATTTGAACTAGCCTGACATCCTTTGAGTCAGATTACCGTTAGATTTAGATATAATACTCAAATACTTTCAATATGAAATCCAATACAGACATTCACTTAAAAGAAGTATATGCCAGTGATCCAATTCGGGCCAGTATGGTGAAAGACTTATTGGAAAATGAAGGCATCATAGCCTTCTTAAAAGATGATTTCATAGGCACGCTAGTTCCGTGGCATGCTGCGCCAGCTGGTTACCAACCTGTGAAAGTTTTTGTATCCGACTCCAATCAAGTTCAGGCAATGAAAGTGGTTGAGCAGTTTGAGGCGAATACGAGTAAATCTTCTTAACTTTCGATGGTCGAACGTTTTTAGGAAGCGTTATATAAAACTATCGATGAAGCAGCTATTTGAGTTCTTAGGTCAGTTCGGAACATTCTCTCAAAGAGACAAAGAGCTCATTAGTCAACATTGCGAGCCCTTGCATTTACGAAAAGGAAGCAACTTTTTAGAAGCTGATAAACGATGTACTCGGATAGGACTTGTAACGAAAGGAGTACTCCGAGCTTTCTTTTTTAATGATGAAGGCAAGGACATCACCAAATACTTCATCGGTCCTGAGCAATTTGCCACCGATTTGAGAAGCTTAAATGAGGGTATTTTATCAGAAACCTATATTCAGGCGGAATCGGATGCTGAATTGATCGTCCTTTCACAATCCAGCCTCAAAGTATTGGCAGAGGAAGTGGACAACTGGGAAACTACAGTCAAAAACATTATTGAATCCCGCTTACTAGCGAAAGTGGCTCAAAAAACAGCCATGCTTAATCAAGACGCCACAACCCGATACACCAACTTCGTCAAGGGTAATCCTGACATCTTTCAGCAGGTTCCATTGGGACATATTGCCACTTATCTGGGGATTACACAGCATTCATTGAGTCGCATTAGAAAAAGTGTGAGTGATCCATTATTTGCCAATTGGTAAAAAATCAGATAAAGCTTAGTAAGAAATTTGCCTTCAAAATTATTCCTTATGAAGACACTTACTTCCGTTGTTCTGATCGTTCTCCTTGGCACATCCACTAAGCTCTTTGGTCAGGAAAGTTCTCCAAAGAACCACCTCGAATTCAACCTCATTTGGCCGTTAGTTCCGAAAATCTACCAAATCAAATACGGACATGAAGTCGCACAATTTCAGAATGGTATGAAAGGCGAACTCATTGCCAGTATCAACTACCGGCCCAGAACGCATGCAGAAAATGAAGGTGATAAAACCATGTTTGCGATAGCTCCTGGTTATCGGCACTACTGGTGGAAAGGTTTTAACACCGAACTGTCCATATATCCGGAGTTTGTGAGCATCAACAATAATGTGGTTGATGGTCAGGATTACAAAGATTTCTACATCGTCCCAGAATGTTACACCGGATACAAAGGCTATTTCCTCAAAGGGAAATGGTTCTACAACGTGCAATTGGGATTCGGAAAAATCATTTTTCCCGATGAATCCTACCCAAGAGCTGAAGAAAGTAAACTCTTTTACAATGGCAACTTCATAGTAGGCTATTCATTTTAACTACTCCTCATCCACTATGAATCTGACAAACAAAACAGCCCTTATCACTGGTGCCTCTTCCGGCATTGGGAAATCATTTGCTTACCTATTAGCAGCTAAAAGTGTCAACCTAGTGTTGGTTGCACGATCCAAAGATCAACTAGAAACCATTAGCACTGAATTAGAAAGTGAATATGGAATCATGACGCACGTTCTACCTTCAGATCTTGGACAACCAAATGCAGGACAAAATCTTTACACTGAAATCAAGAAACAGAATATTTCGGTTGATCTTTTGATAAACAATGCCGGTTTTGGCAAATGGGGAAGATTTGAGGATTTCACTTTGGATGAGTATAGCAACATGATGCAACTCAACATGTTCTCTCTTACCGAACTGTGCTACTTATTTTTAGAGGACTTCAAACAAAAGCCAGAAGCAGGAATCATCAATGTGGGATCTACAGCCTCCTTCATGCCGATTCCATTCTCAGCGGTGTATGCAGCTACTAAAAGTTATGTTTTGAGTCTATCCGAATCTTTGACAGGAGAACTTGCCGGCACCAACATTCAGGTAACTTGTTTATGTCCATCCGGAACACAGAGTAACTTTAATAAAGTGGCTAATTCGAATAATGACAAGGGCAATGCAACGGATAAGCTGATGTCCTCCGATGAGGTTGCCCAACAGGGCCTGGATGCATTTCTTGCCAAAAAACATTATGTGATTACTGGAAGGACAAGACAAATATCCTTGCTAAAATTTCTTCCACGCAAAAAAGTCATTACCATGGTTGCTAATTACTGGAAGAAAAGGCTAGGATATAATGGATAAAGTGTAGGTACATCCATATCACCTTTTCTTCCTAACTTATGGAGATCTTTATGTCCCATAGCCCTGCGGACAAAATGCTGACCTTCAACTATGCTAAAGAAGCTCAGGAGGTCCTTGAAGGAAAAATCAGAAGCCTCGATTTGTACTCACATGGCTACGGCCATGCCACAGATCCAGCCAGTATTAATAAATTGAATTCCTGGCTCGAAGAAATAATTGACTAAAAGTCGAAAAGATTCTGAACACTATATACTCGGAGGCGTTTAGCCTTTGAGTATGACCAAAGCACTATCTCTTCAATACAATCAAATGTATCTTAAAGCCTATCCACAAATTCAGGTAGGTAATTATGAAACAGACCCGTTGATTGATTCACCTGACGATGATCGTCTGGGCATTACTTTACTCATTCGCCCGAGCGAAGTAATGAAAAAACAGATCAGCGGTATTCTAGAGGAGTTTAGAAAGATCGAACCACATCAATATTACTATCCAGAATCAGACATGCACATCACCGTGATGTCCATCATCTCGTGCTATTCAGGGTTCGATTTATCTTCAATAGATGTCAGTAAGTACGTTGACATCATTCAAAACTGTCTGACGGACATTAATCCATTCAATATTTCATTTGATGGGCTCACGGCTTCTTCATCCTGTATCATGCTTCAAGGATTTCCTGTAGATGACACGCTAAGCATTATTCGAGATAGATTGCGTGAAGTGTTCAAATCTTCGGATCTAGAAAATTCATTGGACAAGCGCTACGCGATTCAGACAGCTCATTCTACCGTTATTCGATTTCAAGAGCCAATGATTGACCATAATCATTTGGCCCTGCTCCTTCATAAAATGAGAGAAACCATGCTCGGATCATTTACTGTAGAATCGATGGAACTGGTATTTAATGATTGGTATCAGAAAGCAGAAAGAGTCAAAACACTTCATCAATTCTCTTTGACGAAACAGCCTCAAGAACAATAATTACATCCGTTAGCAGGTTATTTAAGCACCAACTTTCACTCTATGAAACATCTGATCGTAGTGCTTTTATTGTTTCCGCAGTGGTGCTGGAGTCAAACGGACTTCTTCAATCAGTTGGCAGACTCGGCTCTGATACTTACACACGACCGAGTAGTTTACAACCCAAGCTATTTCTCTATCAGTTACCCAAATGGCGATGTTCCTGCAGGAAAAGGTGTTTGCACAGATGTAGTGATCCGTGCGTACCGCAAATTGGGCATTGATTTGCAAAAAGAAGTGCATGAAGATATGATCGCTAATTTTCAGATATATCCTTCGGTTTGGGGACTCCAGAAAACAGATAAAAACATCGACCACAGAAGAGTACCCAATCTTATGACCTTTTTTGAACGAAAAGGGCAAACATTAACGATCACATCTGACCCAAAAAACTACCAACCTGGTGATGTGGTATGTTGGAACCTGGGTGGAGCCATTACCCATATTGGCATTGTCAGCGACCAACTGAATGCTTCGAAAACTCGATACCTTATTGTTCACAATATTGGAAGAGGACAAGTATTGGAAGACATGTTGTTCGACTACAAAATCATCGGACATTATCGGTATCAATCAAACGACAATTAAAGTCAATAATTAGCAACTGCACTTTGATTTCACTGATCTTTATCAGTCCTAAAGCACTGCCTAAACAGTCTACTCACAATCATATATATACTCCACGTAATCGTTGCTTTTCAACCAATAATCTCCACCACCATTGGTAAGCACTGTGAAACAATTGACGGCTGGATCATTAATTCCATCAGCCTCACCGATGTAATTATTGCTATCGAAACTCACAAAAAGACTAAAATCGTAAGAGCGTCCAAGTAAAACTTCCTGAGTCAAGACATTTGGCCTGCTATCATAATAATAACGCCCATTTAAACTAAACAGATTATTCTGAAACTCGCAGGTGCCCTCTTCATTGTATTGATACCCTCTTATCAAATTACCTCCTTCATACTGCAACACTTCAATGTTATTGGCAGGACTCCCTGGATATATTTTGGAATAATCCTGATAGTAAAGCGTATCAGGAGTATTTGGAACGTATAAATACAAGGTTGTGTAATCTAACGTTACTTCGTTATCGACGCTTAGCAAATTAATTCGAACAGCCATCACAGGTTCTTCATAGGCAAATAGATAATTGAGGCTACCACCACTGACAAATCGTTGATTTACCTCCGAAAACAACCCGTCTCTGTTGTATGTCAGGTAATAGGTACTTTGTAATTTCAACTCACCCTCTTGATCCTCATATCTCTCTACAGAATCGTATTTGACACCATCATGATAGTATACGTATTTAAAATATCCATTCAATTGTCTGGATTCTAATAAAATACATTGATCACTCGATACATTGACTTCAGTTACGCATTCCTGGATAGATTCTGGAGTTCGATCTATACAGATCAATTCAGGGTCGTTTTTATCGCATGCAGCCAATATTACCATCAAGAGGATTATTAGTTTTCTCATCATTTAGTAGGGTTTACTAGTAGAAAAATAGATGATTTCCGACTAAACCTATAGTAAATAACTGATTATTAGACAATTAACCAACACCAATTTTCTGAAACTTTATATAGAAAGAAATAAGATGACCAAAATTGATGATCAATATAACGTTTAATAATTGGGAGAAGGCTCTAGCGTGCTTATCTGTCCAAAAATGATGGAGGAATATGACCAAATTTTCATCACTTCTAAAAGATTCGGATTTATCCTACCTAACTTAACTAAAATAAGCTTTGTTGAATCAAAAGAGGTAAATTAGACCATGGCAAATGTATTAATAACAGGATCTACTGGAATGATTGGAAAGGGGGTGCTCCTCGAATGCATATACGATGATTCCATAGAAACCATCGTACTACTCAACCGCAACCCAATAGGTTTAGAAAATGCTAAAATAAAAGAGGTACTATTACAGGATTTTACCCAACTAACCGCTTTGAAAGATCAATTTGGTCCTTTGGATGCTTGTTTCCATTGCATGGGCGTTTCTGCATTGGGACTTAATGAAAATCAATATTCAAAAATCACTTTTGAAGTAACGAAAGTTTTGATTGACGTTTGCTATGAAATTAACTCGAACATGACATTTAACTATGTTTCTGGACAGGGCTCTGATAGCTCAGAAAAAGGCAAACAAATGTGGGCTCGTGTTAAAGGCAAAACAGAAAACTATCTTCTAGCCAAAGGTTTTTCGAAAGCATATGCCTTTCGACCAGGCTTTATTATTCCAGAACGAGGCATACGATCACGTACCAAACTCTATGACAATATCTACCGGGTAATGAAGCCATTATTCCCACTTTTGAAGAAAATGAAAGACGTGACCACTACGGAGAGAATTGCCAGAGTAATGATAAAAACCATCTACATGGAACAAATGGAACGCTATCTGAGTAATCGCCAAATAAATGCTATTTCCTCGCATCTATAGATGAGAAATCAAATGCATTTATTTCTAGTAAAAACATATTCTTACATGCAACGTAATACGTTTAATAGTATTTTTTAACATACTCATCGAGAAGATCTTTGACTCTATCTAAAAAATCACTTTCTTTTCACTCTTATTAGGCCTTCTCAAAAAAGGTCGCAACCACAGTCAACCACTAACCTTAACCAAACCTTATGAGATGCCTCTGTGTGCTAATCTTCATAACACTCTGTGCTACAATGTCAGCTCAAGACCAAGCATTTCTCAACCCATCAGGAAAATTTCGAATAAAAAACTGGACAACTGAAACCGGGCTTCCTCAAAACTCTATCAGGGATATTGCATTCACTTCAAACGGCACCATGTGGATGGCTTCATTTGGAGGCCTCATAAATTTTGACGGCACCGATTTCAAACATTACAACATCGGAAATACACCTAAACTGATTTCCAACAGGTTAGTAGATTTATTTATAGATGATGAAGAAACTTTATGGGTTGCTCATGAAACCAATGGACTCAACTACTTCAAAAATGACACACTCTTCAAGTTTGGAGAAGGCACAAAATACGAACAATATGCCTATACAAACCTTTCAAAAGGCCCCAACAATGACATTTGGCTAAACTCTTATCAGGGAATTAACCGAATTATTTCGGATTCTATAACTCAAATTTCAGCATTTAACACACCTCCTAATGCTGGGAAATTTAAATTACTTGGTGATAGTTTATTAGTTGTCAATTTTGGAGTTCCCGGATTTAGCAAGCAAAATAAAGTTGCTATTTACAATCGTGAAAAATTACTTAAATCTATACCTGTTGACAATGCCGAAACCGTCATTCTCAGCCAAACCTCGCCAGATCAGGTTAAAGCATTAATCAGTAATCGCCTGATTAATATCTCCTCACATGAAATCACGATGATATTACTTCCTGATGAACTCGGTCAACCTAAAGATTTATTAGAGGTAAATGATCAGTTATGGCTAGGCACTACTTCTGGTTTATATCTCTTACCGCGAGATCAATCACCGATTCACGAAACAGAATCAATCATCCCTGACATCAGTGTCAACTGCTTAAAAAAAGATGACGAAGGAAATATTTGGGTAGGTTCTGAAAGAAATGGTTTATTTAGAATTGACACCAAGGATATTACCATTTGGGAAAAGAAAGGCAATGACTCCAATTCAATCAGAGCAGTAGCTGCTGATGGTAAAGGCGGAATATGGTATGCTGATGGGTGTAGTTTTTTGATTCATCATAATGGAAAATATTTTGATGCTCATTTAGAAATCGAAAGATGCATTGTTTCCATGGAGTACAATCATGCCACAAAAGCTATACTAATGGCCACAGATCATCAAGTACTCCAACTCCAGAATAATGAACTTGATACTGTCGTTTCATTACCTAAAAATGATTATTCGAATAGAATTTCTTCACTGTTTGTAGATCGCTCAGGAGTAATTTGGATAGGAACAGGTGGAGGAACTATTTATCAATTCACCAATAATGTATTAACTCCCTATGACTCTAAAAAAGGGAATTTGGTTCATTTTATTACCCAACTTAAAAATGGAGAAATCTGGGCCGGAACTAATGAAGGAATTATGATAATTTCTAACCTTCAACAAAAATCTTTGACAGTCAGTGATGGTTTATCTGCAGGAGCCATTCGAAGTATTTATGAGGATGACGAAGGAATCATTTGGGTAGGCAGTTATGGTGGCGGCTTATCAAGAATTGACGAAAATTCAATCACGATAATTAACAAGAGCGACGGACTAAGTGAAGATGTGGTATCAAGAATCTATGAAGATTCCCACGACAGGTTGTGGATGCTGGGTAACCTGGGCTTGTTCGTAACTTCTCGAAAATCACTCAATCAGTACGCCACTAAAAAGATCTCAGAGATCAATTGTGTTTTGCTAAACGAATCGGATGGAATGCGAGAGGGAAATGGAGCTGGCAAAGTACACCAAACAACGAATGGATTAACCTGGTGGCCCACAATTGATGGAATAGCTGTGATAAATGTTGACGAGTTTAAAATAGACAGCAGCAATTTACAAATCAATGTTCACTACATAAAAACCAAGAATGAACTACTCCACCTCATCGATGATCAAATAAATCTTAGCACCAATCAACGTGACTTTGAAATTGGAATTACCGCAACTCATTATAGCGCTCCCGAACGAATTCTCTATCGTCATCAATTAGTTGGGTATGATACGGACTGGCTTTATGACAACAACAAGCACACCATTAATTACACCAACCTTTCTCCCGGAACATACACCCTTATGCTCCAGGCTGCAAACCCCCATGGCATCTGGAGTGATAAAACACGATCCATTAAAATCACTATCATGCCTCACTGGTGGGAAAAAACATGGATACAAATTTTAGCCATTTTAATCCTGGTAGCTGCTTCAATCATCTATTTCAAGTGGAGAAACAAGACTCTCTTAGAAAGAAAAAGATTACTTGAAAAACAGGTTTTACTAAGAACCCGACAATTAGAAATAAAAAACAAAGAGCTCCAGACCCGTCAGTACCAACTTGAAGACACTATTGACGAATTAAAACAAACACAAGATCAACTGATACAGTCTGAAAAAATGGCTTCACTAGGTGTGCTGGCAGCTGGAGTTGCTCATGAAATCAACAATCCTTTGAATTTTATCAGAGGAGGCATTTATTCCATCTTTTCGATTTTAACAGAAAAGCACCAGAACCTGGACTCAGAATTATTCACGTTCAGACAAACAATAGAAGAAGGGATAGATAGAACTACAAATATTGTTAAAAGCCTGAATCAATTCAGTAGAAACGGGGAATCAATGAATGAAACTTGCTTCATCAATGATATCATTGAAAGCTGTCTTGTTATGCTTAATAGCGAGTTAAAAGATCGGATCAAGGTGGAGAAGGACTATTCCCCTGAGATATCTCCAATTCAAGGTAATGTTAGTAATCTATTTCAGGTATTCATCAATCTGTTTGCCAATGCCACCCAAGCCATTACCACTAATGGAACCATCAAAGTAAAAACCTACATGGAAGAAAATGATGTGAAAATTTTAATTGAAGACACTGGAACTGGGATTTCTAATGAAAACCTTACTAAAATCATGGATCCTTTTTTTACTACAAAGCCACCTGGCAAAGGAACAGGTCTTGGATTGTCTATTACCTACGAAATTATTCAAAATCATAAAGGAAAAATATCCGTCACTTCGAATCCCGGTAAAGGAACTTCCTTTCTCATCACCTTGCCTACCCTTTCTTGAAGCAAAACAGACCAAACCTAATTGACAACATTTACAATGCAAAAAGAAGGATTTGATAAATAGAAAAAGAGCAAGAACGTCTTAGATAATTAGAACATTTTCTTACATCAAGTACGGGCTCTTTTCCCCGTTTAGAGCGTTATATATCAGCTATTTTTTCACCTTAAGGAGTCTAGAAAATGCTTTTTTTTTAAACAGGAAATATCCTCTACTCGTCGAGAAGCAGTTTGAAATTATCTCAATTGTTCATTACTTGGTCAAGCATAAAAAGGTGAGTCATATTGATTGACATCAACCACTATCGACCAGACTAATTAGATATGAAAGGAAAGCTAACGCTATTCCTAATGCTTATTTCCATTGTTTCATATGCACAAGATGCCATTCCGATTCGGCAAGTCAACAAATACAGCATTAAACAATGGACTACAAGTAATGGGCTAACTCAGAATTCAGTTAGAGACATCTTTATCAATCAAGATGGCTCTTTGTGGTTAGCAACATTTGGAGGTTTACATCAATTTGACGGGACCGAATTCACAAACTTCAATATCGGAAACACTCCTGGCCTAGCCTCTAACAGACTTTTAAATATTTTTCAAGACTCCCAGGAAAGACTCTGGTTTCTTCATGAAAACAAAGGTCTAACCAAGCTGGAAAATAACACTTTCGAGACATTCGGCCAGGGATCTGAAAATGAGCATATCAGATATAAAGGTATCCTTGAAAAGAGCAATGGAGAACTGTGGCTTTCTACCAGTAAAGGCATTAAAAAACTTGTAGGTGAGCAGTTGATGGATGTAGCTGTTAGCAATCAATTTTCGGAGTACACAACCATTAAAACGGTAAACACACAGACTATAGCCATAGGAGCTGGAGTACCTGGCTTTAGTGATAAGGAAACAATCCTGTTACATGATGGCCTGGAAGTTATTGACGAATACATAATCAATGACCAGGGAGAATGGAGTCTGGTTTCATCAGGCAAGGACAGCCTTTGGGTATTAATGAAGAATCATTTAGTGTTGTTTTCAGGTCAGACAACAATCAAGATTGACACGCTAAAATTCCCTAAAAACATTGACAAGCCACGTGATCTTGTCATTGATGCCAATGAAATGTGGCTTGGAACTCACCATGGCTTATATCATTTAACACTGTCCAATTCCAGGATTATGACCTGGGAACTGGTATTAAAAGACATAGATATAAACTGTCTGGTAAAAGGAAACAACAACGAACTTTGGGTTGGAACGGAAGGCAATGGACTATTGCTTATCAAGCCAAACACCATATCTATTTGGGAAACCATCAATCAAAATTCTGAACCAATAAATACGGTCAGCACCGATGGACATGGTGGAATGTGGATGTCCACAGCCTGTAGTTATCTGATACATCACAACGGCCTAAAATTTGACAACTATATAAATGTCAAAAGGTGCGCACAATCTTTATTCTACGATCAATTTAACGACATCATGTTGGTAGGACTATCTCATTTAGTCTATCAACTAAAGGATAATCTCCTAACCAACTACATTGAACTTCCTAACGCTAATTATCAAAACCGCATTACCGCTCTCTACGCCAATGACTCTGGTATTTTATGGATTGGCACTGCTTCGGGAATTCTTTATGAATATGATCAGGGTCAATTACGAACAGTAGAAACACCTGACAATAGCATGATCAACACCATCTATCAGGACACTAATAAATCGATATGGATAGGATCTGATAATGGAGTCTCAATAATCAACAACAAATCTATGAGGATGTTAACGTCCAAAGATGGCATCTCCAATGGACCAATTAGATCTATTCATGAAGACACTGATGGAGTTTTTTGGTTAGGTAGTTATGGAGGTGGGCTCACTCGACTAGAAGGAGAAAAAGTAACCCTCTTTAACACCCAAATTGGGTTAAGCGAAAATATTGTTTCCCGAATTCATGAGGACAACCAAGGAAGGTTATGGATGCTTGGTAACATGGGTTTATTCATGGCAAACAAATCGATGTTAAATAATTTCGCATATAATCAAATAAGTGAAATTAATACCATCACACTTGATGCATCTGATGGAATGAGAGAAGGCAATTACTCTGGGACTATTGCCAAAACTACAGATGGACATACCTGGTGGCCCACAATTAGCGGAATTGCAGCACTCAAAACAGATGAATTTAAGGTAGATAGTAGCAATGTTATCATCAACGTACAGGCCGTTCTAAGCAGAAATAGTCCTATCAATTTCACTGAGGACCCAATTGTATTGAACCCATCGCAGCGTGACTTTGAAGTAACTCACACTGGCATCCATTTTTATACCCCGGAAAAGATAAACTATCAACATCTCCTGTCTGGATATGACAAAGACTGGGTTAATGATGGGAACAAGAGAACAATAACCTACACTAACCTGCCGCCTGGTAAGTATGTGTTACATATTCGTGCAGCTAATACCAACAATGTCTGGAGTCAAAAAGTCACCACTTTAAACCTTATTGTACAACCCAAATGGTGGGAATTGCACTGGGTAAGGCTGTTAGCTGTTTGTCTGTTTTTCATCATTATCGTTTTGTTCATTCGGTGGTGGAATGTCAATCTCTTAAAAAGAAAAAGACATCTTCAAAGGGAGGTTAAACTGAGAACAGAACAATTGGAGCTCAAGAATAAAGAACTACAACATGGCCATGAACAACTCGAAAACACGATCAGTGAGTTAAAACAAACTCAAGACCAACTCATCCAATCTGAAAAAATGGCATCCTTAGGAGTATTGGCTGCTGGAGTCGCTCATGAAATCAATAATCCATTAAACTACATTCGAGGCGGTATCTATTCCATTTTCACCATTTTGAATGATCGCCATAAAGATCTGGATGATGAATTAATTACATTCAAAAAAACAATCGATGAAGGAATTGATCGTACAACTAATATTGTAAAAAGCCTTAACCAGTTTAGTCGTCAGGGAGAGTCCATGAACGAAACCTGTCACATCAATGAAATTGTAGACAGCTGTCTGGTCATGCTGAACAGTGAGATCAAAGGACGTATTGACATTCAGAAAAATTATGCATCAGACCTTACTCCTATTCAAGGAAATGTCAGTAACCTCTTTCAGGTATTTCTAAATTTGCTCGTCAATGCTTCTCAAGCCATCTCCGGTCAAGGTGTCATTAAAATAATAACGTACATGGAAGATCGGCACGTAAAAGTATCCGTAAAAGATAGTGGCGCTGGTATTTCAGAAGAAAACCTGATTAAGATTATGGATCCATTTTTCACTACCAAACCTCCTGGAGAAGGTACAGGCCTTGGTCTTTCCATATCTTATGAGATTATTCAAAACCATAACGGAAATATCTCTGTTACTTCAGAGTTGGGGGAAGGTGCTACTTTTACAATATCCTTACCCACAGTAGAATATATTCGAGAATCGGCTTCCGATACTCAGGAATAGCTATCGAATTCATATAATGTAACCGCTATGATAAATTCACTTTTTGGCATACTACTAACGATTGGAGCTGGACTTATAGCTCCTTTACAAGCAAACGAGTGGAAGCTTAAAAAAGAATCTGATGGCATACAGGTATTTACCAGACCGTCCTCCGTATCAGATTTTGATGAATTTAAGGGTGTTGGGACAATTGATGCTCCATTGGAAAAACTCTTAGCTGTTTTTAAAGATGCCGATCACATGAGTGATTGGTCACCCAACTGTGAAGAATCCAAATTGATGGAACGCACCAACGACATCCAGATTCACTATACCATATCTGGTGTACCTTTTCCTCTGCAAGACAGAGATGCGTACACACAATTTGAATACATTCCTGAGCCAAATGGCATGAAAATAAACATCACTGCTTTACCCAATTTCGGTCCAGAGGATGATGACTATGTCAGAATCCAATTCATCAAAGGCTATTGGTTGCTTGAAAAAGAAAGTGATCATCAAACGAAAGTCACCTATCAATTACTTGCAGATCCCGGAGGGTCCATTCCAGGTTGGTTGGCCAACTCTGGAGCTGTAGATACTCCGATCAACACAATCAAAGCAATCCGCAAACATCTAAATAAGTAGCCACTCTCAAAAAGAGCAGCTACCACAGTTTGGTTAGATGGTTACAACCAGCTTTCCTTCCATTCCTCCATTTGCCATATACTGAAGTGCCTCTGGCACATCATCTAGTGTATATACTCGCTGAATTCTAGGTGTAATACAACCTTCTTCCGCAAGTCTCGCTATGGTTTTTAGATCAGATGAAGAATTACTTGCCATCAAGTTGATGAATTGTTTTCCTTGACGGACTTTATACCATGGCCCTAATAATGCAAGACTCATAGAAAAAGCACACGTCACATATCTCCCCTTAGGTTTCAATATCTTGCTTAGATCTGATATGCCATGATTTCCTATCACATCAAACACCAAATCATACTGCTTATCTCCTTTGATAAAATCCACTCGTTTGTAATCAATTACCAGGTCTGCACCTTGCTCCGAAGCAGCACACATCTTATCCGTACTACACACTGCTGTTACCTGTGCACCGAAGGCTTTCGCTACCTGAATGGCAAACCCACCAACTCCGCCTGATGCGCCATTAATCAGAACCTCGTCATCTTCTCTAATTTTCCCTTTGTCACGCAAACCCTGCAAAGCAGTGATGGCTGCCATAGGCAGTGCTGCTGTTTGTTCATAGGTAAGATTGGAAGGTTTTTGAGCCAATTGATTTTCATTAGTTAGTGCGTACTCGGCAAACGCACCAAACCCAGTGCCGGACAAATCTCCATACACTTCATCCCCAATTTTAAACTGAGTAACATTACTACCAATACGCTCTACTACTCCCACTACATCTGCTCCAAGTACTTTATTTTTAGGCTTTGTCAATCCTGCCATCAAGCGAACAGGAAAAGGGTCACCTGTCAACAAGTGCCAATCTGCTTTATTAACTGAAGCTGCCAATACTTTGATAAGCACTTGATCCGAACCAGGCTCTGGACGTGGCAGTTCTTTCAATTCCAAAATATCTGGAAATCCATATTTTTCATAGACTACTGCCTTCATACTTCTTGATGTTTTTGATTCTCTACAAAGCTTTTTCTGGCTCCTTTTATGATTAAGAATAATGCTAACTCTACCTCTCCCAGTGCGGCTGACAAACCAACAACCCAAGCCAGCCATTGCTCATTTCCAGGGTATAAAAAGTCTCCAAAAGTTTCCATTAGATAGCCTCCAGCCGCAACCATCATAAACCACCCGAAAAAGCGAGGGGTCATCTCAGACCGAATCAATAACACGCCTAGCAGTGCGCAATGAACACCGAAAAATCCACCTGCGATCAAGTAGCCATACCGATGGGCGTCCATAAACCAAAGGCTTAAGGTTTGCAGCTGGCTAAAATCAAACGCAGTAACTAAATCGGCACTTCCCAGTACCTGATATGCCATGTAATGATTGAGTAAGTTCAAAGCACCAATAGCTGGGTGTGCCACCAAACGAAGTGAAGAAGATACTAAGGCCAGCGTTTTTCCGAACGGTTTCAGCAGCTTGTAGAACATGACCGATATGACAGCATCAAGAATGAATGCCATCAAATCAGCCACCAATCCTAATCGAAATAGTCCTTCATTTTCGAGAATATTGGTTGCAGTAGTGACCGCATCACCCGGCAAATACAGGTTAGCCCGAACATAGCCCTGACTAAACCCTGCACAAACAATCACTGCGAGGTACATTACCCCAGTCAGTCGAGCTTCTTTAGCTATAGATTTCATTGTCATTTTATTTTGAGTTTTATTGATTTGATAATTGATTAGCCTCCTCTGCCGTGAGCCTTTTTCCTCCTCCTGCCACGGCCGACACGTTGAAAAAACCCGCTACGGCAGTATTAGAGTTTGGGTTTGTGGTATAGATATTGGTGGAGACATTTGCCAGCGGAACCGCAAACAATTCTGAGAATCCACCAGGTCTATCTGTCTGAGTCTTGACGGCTGACAAGTAATCATATGCAGCAGGATCTATGGAATGAATCTCCACATAAACCGAATCTCCAATATCATAAGGTGGCAAGTAATAGTTCGCTCGATCTTCACGCTCTACCAATGGGTTGATATAGTCCTTTCTGATGGTTTTATGAAACACCACTCCATCCACTTCTTGTCCAGCTCCAAACCCAGCATCGTAGGCAATATTGATTTCAGATGGTTTATTGAGCAACACCCCATTCTTCCAGGCTTTGATCCAGTAGGTATCTCCTGCTCCCACTAAATCCTGTGCGTAAAACTCAGCGGAGAAATACTCACTTAGAATGTTATAATCCTCCGGATTGTAACTAAAAACTACCGAATCAACTGGAGGAACTTCTCCTAAATGTGTTCTAGATTCAAAGAGCTCTCCTGCGACCTGCACAGTTAGTAAATAATCATGTCCGATCTCCCCAAAAACCGATTCACTGGAAAAGACATACCCTTTTTCTGACTCCAGGAAGATGTATTGCTTACTAGATGTTAGGTCTTTAATCGTCACTACAGCTCCTGAAACCATTTCAGGCTCCGTCTGATCAAAATACCCTTGAGATCTTGTGATATAAATGAACTGATCAGGTTGATCATGTTTTAACCAGGCATCCACTACGATGATTTCAGCAGGAGCATCTAGCTCCGGATAAATGGTGCTTTCACAGGCCATTAGACACACCAATAGTGTTAAATGAATGAACTTTTTCATTTGCTTAGAATTTAAAATGTGATTTAAGAAATGATTAAAATTTGAAATTGTAGCTGATAGCAGGAATCAACGTTCCTAACATGGACATTTGCTTCGCTGTGGTTTCAACATTGGTAGCACCTTGTCTTTCCGTACCTTGTGAAAAGTAGATACTAAACGGATTTTCACGAGCATAAACATTGTAAACAGATACTACCAGTTGGTCATTGATTGACTTCTTTTTGTTGGGTTTCCCCAATTGTTTGATGGTTACAGAAAGATCCAGTCGGTGATAATCAGGAGCTCGGAAGTTATTTCTACTTCCTCCTTTGATGTAAGGAATCACATAGCCATTGACAGTCATTCGATCCGTAGGGAATGTTGCTGGTGTCCCCGACATGAAACTGAAGTTAGTTGACAAGGAATACTTATCTGAAAGGTCATAAAACGCAGCAACTTTCAAATTATGTCGTTGATCAAAACTGGTTGCATACCACTTTCCAGTTCGGTTGACTAAATCGGATCCGTAATTGATCCCATCTACTTTGATCTCTGATTTCCCCAATGTATAGCTCACCCATCCTGTCAGTCGACCTGTATTCTTACGCAGATAAAATTCCAATCCGTAGCTTCTACCTATTCCTGACAGTAACTGTGCATCCAGATATTCATTGACAAACAAATCCGCTCCATCAATGTAATCCACTTGATTGCTCGTCCATTTGTAATATCCTTCTAAAGACGCTTCCCAGGCATTTCCATCTATATTTTTAAAATAGCCAAGTGCGACTTGCTGTCCTTTCTGAGGAAGTACATTATTGTTACTCGGATACCAAATATCAGTTGGTGTAGAGACATTGATGTTAGAGATCTGATGCAAGTATTGAATGGTCCGATTATAGCTGGCCTTTACTGATGAGTTCGTACTCAATTGATATTTGGCACTGAAGCGCGGTTCCAAATTATTGGTATAATCACTCGCTTTTCCATCTACCACTTTTTGTATGGCGATCAAAGGCTTTTCTATACCTGCTACGGTATCTCCGTAATGGTATCGAAATCCTCCCAAACGCATGAATTGACTCCACCTCATCCCATATTCCACAGAGAGTTTGGATCCAAAATCCTGCGAATTAGATGCGTAAACAGATGATTCCAATGCTCGTTTCTCTCCTAAATCAATCTCCGTGGTTACTCCTCCATTGATCACTTCAGCCACAGCTGGTTTAAAACCATAAAGGATCGCTTCTCCACCGAAAGTCAATTCATTCGTAGGATTGATACTCCAGGCATATTCCGGTTTGAAGTTGAAGGTCTCAATACTGGATTTCCAATCAAAACTATCTCGTGAATCACCAAAACTAAACCCGTAATCATATAAGCTGTAATACAAACTATAATTGCTAAACAGATTCTGACTTATCAGATTGTTCCAACGAAGGGTAGCCGTTCTATTTCCCCAGTCAAAACCCGTGGTTTCTCCAAAATCAAAGACATCACGCCCCCAGTAACCCGATGCAAATACTCGATTCTTCTCATTGATATTGAGGTTGACTTTTGCTGTAAGATCATAGAAGTATAACCCACCATCTTCCAGCATATCGGTTAAAGCCTTTGCAAACACGTCTGCATACGAGCGTCTGGCAGCCAGGATAAAAGAAGCCTTATCCTTTTTCAATGGACCTTCCACAGATAAACGGCTAAATACTGTACCAATACCTCCATTTACCTCGTACCTCTTATTATTCCCCTCTTTCATTCGGATATCAAGAACGGAAGATAATCGACCACCATATTTAGCTGGAATACCTCCTTTGTAAAGCTTCACATCCTTCACCGCATCTGGATTGAAAACGGAGAAAAAGCCAAACATATGTGACGACTGATATACCGGAGCTTCATCCAACAAAACCAGATTTTGTCCTACAGTCCCTCCTCTCACATTAAAGCCAGGTGCTCCTTCTCCTACGGAAGTGACTCCCGGCAGCATTTGTATGCTCTTGATCACGTCTACTTCACCTGCAAAAGCAGGCATACTTTTGATCGATTGAATGTCCAAAGAGACCGTACTCATTTCCGTGGTGGATACGTTGGCATCCTCTGCCTTACTAGCGATAACAACTGCTTCCAATTGTTCACTCATCATACTGAGTTCCACATCAAACTGACTATTCGATTGTAATTCGACTGTATGACTCTTGGCTTCATACCCTACATATCGATAAGAAATGCTGTATTCACCTTTGGGTAAAGTGATTGCATAATACCCATACACGTTTGTGATGGTACCGTTAGAAATTTCATTGACATAGACCGTAGCGCCAATCAATGCTTCTCCGTTGCTTTCGTCCCGCACATAGCCACCAATAGTGACTTGCTCCTGGGCAGTCAGCCTCACTATGGAGAGAAAGAGACTGAAGGTTAAGACCAATTTGTTTTGAGCTTTCATTTTACTTTCTTGGTTTGAATGAGATGTAAAATTGAATTAGCTCAAAACCGAATACTTGACAGTTTGTGCCAATGAATTGACACTTCAGGCCAAAGCCATATTTCAGTGCAGAAATAGAGGATTGTTAACTACGCTGTTGCTTTTGATAATCTAAAGGAGATTGACCAGTCCATCGCTTAAAGGCTCTATTAAATGCACTTTGCTCTGAAAATCCTGTTTGGAATGCGATCTCGGCCATGGATTGCGAACTGTTTCTGATGAGTGAAGAAGCAACTTCCTGCTGAATATTCTGAACATAATCACGAAAAGTATGTCCTTTATCAGACAACCTACGCTTAAGTGTCCGTGCACTCATGCCCAGATACTCACTTACCTGGATAATACTTGGAATACCACTCGGAAGGGATTCAGCAATCAATTGATGCACTTCCTTAAGCAGCTGATCTGCATTGGAATGTATTCCTCGCTTTTCTTCTGCCATTCGCTCCTCCAAATAAGCATTGATACTTTTATCTGCTTTGATCGTTTGAACATTCAGATCATTGGTCTTGAATTGCAGGGAATAGATGGGTTGTGCAAAATTGACAGGACACTGGAAAAAGTCCTGAAATTGAGATGTATCACTACAGAAGTGTTTGAAATCCACTCTAACAGGTGTAATGTCCTTACCGGTAACTTCCTGAAGCACGTTGACAATCATGACAAAAGAGACTTCATTGGAAATCTCTACTCCTCGGCGACTGGCATCTCGAAATAAATTGATTTTTGTTATGCCGTTAACCTCTTCGATTTGCAGACTACCATAATCAGTTACCAAAACCATGAATCGCTCCAAACGATCAATCACTTCTTTGGCTAACCAACAAGTTTTCCATGATAGTCCTAGCGTGCCATAATCATCACATACAAGCTGTTTGCCTTGCTTCACTGAAAATGAAGCACCGGCCCTGTGATCTCCTAATTCATAGACATCAAACAACAAGTCAATTGGGATGTACTTTGCATTTTGCTGTAGCTCTACAGAAGAATGATGAGCATTTAACGAGGAAGACGGCATCCCTTCGCTCAATGCGAGGTTTGTGGCCTTATGATAAATACTGGAGCTAACAAAATACATTCTTTGATCAAATGATTATTCTCAAAAATGAAAATAAGCAAATTATCTGGATGTCAATTAGCTGATTGAGTTATTTAGCCTAGTCCAAACACAAATCCAGAACCAATTGCGCTTCATCTCTGCTGATACCATGATGATTAGCTAAAGAAATCAATCGTTTTTTCGAAGCAGCATCTGGTCTTCTTTGTCCATTAAAACGTATTCGAATTAGTCTAACAAATGCACGAAAGTTCGGATAATCTAGAGATTCAAAAAGCATATTTCCTGAATATATTGGTTGATCAATTATGTTACTATGCTAATTTGAAGCATTTCAATATATGAATGAGATCAAAAAAGATCAGGAACCATTCTTTCCAGTTGTTTGGCCAGGATTACAAGATAATTGGCGGGAAATGACTAACGCTTTATCAACTCAGTCAAAACGTTTCTAAAAGTCTGACCAACCGGCACAACATGATCAGCGATCATGATTCTATTCCCTTCAATACTGCTGATGTGAGGGACTGAGATCACATAGGACTTATGTACCTGTATAAAAGTATCTGAATCTAATGTTTGCATCAATTCTGATATCTTCTCTCGCACCATAATTTTTTCGGTTTCCAGCACCAAAGTAGTATAGTTACCAGCCGCTTCTAACAACAGTACCTCGTCCACATTTATTTGTAGATGTTTCTTGTCGCTTTTTACGAAAATTCTTCGTGATCCAGCTTCTGTAGAGGTGTTGGGTTTGGAAGTGAAATTGGTGACTTTGTTGATAGCTTTAAGGAATCTTCCAAAATCAAATGGCTTGAGTAAATAGTCTACCACGTCCAACTCAAACCCCTCTAAAGCATACTCCTGATATGCTGTCGTGACAATAACCTTTGGAGGGTTTTTCAATGTCCTCAGCATATCAAAACCTCGAAGTTTTGGCATGTTCAGGTCTAGAAATACTAAATCAACTGACTTGCTTTGTAATACCTGTAAGGCCTCCAATGCATCATAGCAGTCATCCACTTTTTTCAAGTTGGGCAACATTTCACAATAGCCTTCTATGATGTCATGAGCTATCGGCTCATCATCTACTATTAGGTATTTGATCATTTCAGTTTTAGTGTTAACACCGCATTGTATTCACTTTCAGTCTTTTGTATATCCAGGTGGTGTTTTTTAGCATATACCAATTCCAGCCTACGCTTCAAGTTAGCCAATCCTACTCCGTTAGTGGTTGTTTGCTCCTCCGGATCAAAATTATTAGAAATCGAAAATATTAATTCATCAGCACTGCTCTCTACTTTAATATATACGTAAGCATCCTTAGTCAAGCGCTCCACCCCATGTTTGAAGGCGTTTTCCACCAATATCACCAAAAGAAGTGGTGTGATTTTGATGTCTTCCGCTGAAAGGTTTTTATCAAACTGAACATCCACTTTTTTGTGATATCTCATTTGATTTAGTTGAATAACCTGCTCCAAAAATGCAAGGTCTTTTTCGAGTGGAACCTGCTCATTTTGACCTTCATATATACTATACCGCATCATCTCCGATAAGCTAACGATCATTTCCTTGGCTTTGGTCGAATCCTTATCTATCAAACCATACAGATTATTCAGTACATTGAAAAAGAAATGTGGATTGACTTGGTTTTGAAGATGCATCAACTCCACTTTCATCTTAGCACTTCTAATATTAAGGAGTGCTAAAACACGTTGATACATCCATCCTACCGCTATAGCACTTAGAGCAAAAGCCAGCACCACATAAAAGAGGTAGATCATGTATGCCCACATCCCGCCAATATCAATGACCACTGATTCTCCACCAGACTTAATCACTTTGTAAGAAATGATTACAAATGGTATAGCCATCAATATGAGCCCTCCAATAAAGAACCTCTTAAGAAATATGGGATTGAGTATAGATTTCATGAAACAAGAATAACTCCGGTATCTAAACTAGAGAAATATTAGTGATCAACTAACCATGTCACGTGATGAACCTATTGGAAAGTGTGATCAACGCTGCTAATCATGCAAACCTAACAGTATGTCATTCATACCATCACGTTCATCACATAAAATTTCCCACTCCATCAACCCGATCTAGTTTCGAATCACAATCAAATCAACATCGAAATGAAAAAACGCGTATTAAGATACCTACTACACATTGGAGTAACCGCATTGATTATCTGTATTGGCTTTGTGATTACAGTCATTCTACAAGGTGCAGCTTTTAAATACGGAGATCACCCGGCACGTAAAAACCTCAACCAGGAAGGCCCGTATGTTTTCTACCTAAACGATAGCATCGCAACAGTTCATTACATCTATGGTGATAAAGAGAAAGGCTTCAAGGATCAAGTAGAAACATACTCAACGGATGATGGAATAACTGCATCATGCTTTTTCCCATTGGATTCTTCCCAGTTTCAATTCACCATCAACCATCAAATAACCATTCCACCAACCTACTATGAAGATAATGAACCCATACTGGCAATCTCGGATATAGAAGGAGGATACCAAACATTCAGAGATTTTCTAATAGCCAATAAAGTGATCGACAAGCACCTCAATTGGACGTTTGGAAAAGGACATCTCGTTTTAGTTGGAGATTTTGTGGATCGTGGATGGTCCGTGACACAAGTGCTTTGGTTTATCTATAAAATGGAGCAAGATGCAAAAGAGCAAGGTGGTCATGTGCACTTCATTATCGGAAATCATGAACTTAAAAACTTGCAAGGAATGTATGGCTATACTGCCGACCGATACTTTGCAGCAGCTGCCATCATGGGCAAACTGCACCATCACTTATACGATACCAACTCTTTCATAGGCAGATGGCTTTCAAGTAAGAATGTAGCCGAACGCATCAACGGATATCTCTTTGTGCATGGAGGATTACATCCTGACCTGGGCAACTCCAATATAACTTTGGAACAAATCAATTCCATCTACAGGAAGAATTACTATCAAGTCTACTACCGTCAACCAAATGAAGGAGCTGAAAGGTTGATTTTAAGTGATCAGAAAGGAATTTGCTGGTACAGAGGCTACTTCAATGAAGACTTATCTCAGGCTGACGTAGATAAACCGTTGGAAAAGTTTGGAGCTAAGGCTGTTGTGGTGGGACATACTCTTCAAAAAGAAGTTACCACGCTATACAATGGACGGGTAATCGCCATTGACATCAAGCACCCAAAAGACTACCGAAACATTTGGCCTTCTGTGAACTCACAAGGGTTGATCGTAAAAAATGGCCAAACCTACCGCGCTCATGCTGATGGAAGCACTGAAATATTGTAAAGATTAGATCAAAAAAAGGCACCTGGAGCTCTATGAAGGAGCTCCAGACCTCTTTCAAAATATATTGTATTAAAAATAGAAACATATTAATTAATATTACCGTATTGATATGGTATGAAAAATAGAAATATATCATGAAAGGATATCTAGGAGAGTTTGAAGAGCTCGTATTGCTAACTATCGCCAACCTAAGAGATGAAGCTTATGGTGTGGCCATTCTCAACGACATTTCACAAAGGACTAATAGAAAGTTGAGTCTTGGCGCGCTGCATTCCACACTTACTCGACTGGAAGACAAAGGCTATATCGACTCGGACTTTGGTGAACCCACCAAAGAGCGTGGCGGTCGTCGTAAGCGCTACTTCAAACTCACTTCTGATGCTGTACAGGCTCTTGCCAACATGAAATCGCTCCGTGATGAACTGTGGCAAAATGCAGACCTTAAACTGTCTGGTCAGTGAGCACTCATCATCAGCCACCTAAGAGGCTTCGGCAACTCTTACAATGGGTTGGCGGTGCTGCTGATCTGGAGGACATACTTGGTGACCTGGATGAACTATTTTTCATAGAAGCAAACGAAAAAGGAAAAAGCAAAGCACAGATCCACTACTCATGGCAAGTGCTCAGATTGCTATTCTCCTATGCGCTAAGGCGGAGAAAATCGCATGCTTCGTCCCGATCAATTCATCACAAAAACTCAATACCAATGTTTAAGAATTATGTCAAAATTGCGGTTCGAAATTTCTCGAAGCACAAGCTCTTCACCACACTCAACCTTATCGGGTTAGCGTTGGGAATGACCATTTGCCTTCTGGCTTTATCCATTGCAGTTGCCATCTATCAATCCGATGAACAACACGCATTGAAGGATCGAATTTTTCAGATCAACACCAGCATTACCACAGAGGAAGACAGTAAAAACTACGCGTCTACTTACTATGCAATGGGAGATGAAATCAAGAGCACTTATCCCTTTGTAGATAAAGTGCTGAAGATGCAAACCAGCTTTCATCCTACTATTCAGCAAAAAGGCAATGAACTGGAACTCGATGGCTATTTCGCGGGAAAGGAGTTCTTCCAATTCTTTGATTTTCAAATGATATCAGGAAACCCAATAACAGCTCTTGAGCAACCTAACAGCCTGGTCATCACACAAAAAATAGCCGAAAAGCTTTTTCCAGATCAAGACCCTATAGGTCAGGAACTAGAAACGGACAATGGGATATTGACCATAACTGGAGTAATGCAAAACCTCAAACAAACGCACTTGTTCTTTGAAGCGCTGGCGTCTTATAGTACGCTTGAAAATGCACAGCAAGATCAATCACTTAGTAATGACTGGACCAACTATAGAAACAACTATGTCTACGTGCTGCTAAATGAAAATGCTTCAGCATCACAACTAGATGATGCATTAGCCCAAACGGCAACAAAAGTGGCAAACTTTCACGAAAACAAAGAAATCACCCTCAGCAGTATTCGTCTGGACAAAGTAGTACCTCGCTGGAATGTAAGTAACGCTATAGGCATTGGCTGGGATCAACCTTCCATGATTTTCTTCTTATCAATCGGTGTATTGATACTGCTGCCTGCCATCTTCAACTACACCAACTTAACGATAGCCCGAGCACTTAAACGCGTGAAGGAAATAGGCATTCGAAAAGTAGTGGGTGCGGAGAAAAATCAAATCAAGGCGCAGTTTATCATCGAAACAATTATCCTTACTTTTCTGGCGGTAATCCTTTCTATAGCCATCTACATACCTGTGAAGGCAGAATTTCTATCCATGGTTCGTGCTGCAGAGGTACTGGATACAGAAATGGGTCCTACGCAGATCATAGTGTTTGTTGTATTTACACTCATCGTTGGTTTGATTACTGGTGCTTTTCCAGCTCAGTTTTTTTCTAAGCTCAGCCCGATCAATACGCTTAAGGGTGAAATCAAAAATGGCCGATCCAGTGTCTCTGGTTTTAAAAGAGGTTTGTTTGTCTTTCAGTTTTTCCTATCCATGTTTTTCATGATTGGCGTATTTACCATTGGCAGACAATACAGCCATGCGATGACTTCAAGTGACAACTTCAATGCGTCCAACATCCTGGCTATTCCAATAGAGCGCGTAGATCATCAGATAGCATTGAATGAACTCAGCAAACATCCGGATGTAAATTCCATCACCACATCCTCGCAACTACCTGGAGTAATGGTGAACCGTCAAACACAGGTTATACCGAATCATGTGGATACCCTGGATGTGAATGAAATCTTTATAGGAGATGAATATTTGAAGCAAATGAACATGCCTTTCATTTGGGGTGATGAGGCCGAAATGAAAAACTCTAACCAAAACGAAGAATTGGTCGTGGTTAATGAGCGCTTCCTACAGGCACAGTCCGTATTTAATGTAAAAGATGATTCTCTCAGGTTCCAAATGGCTGATGGCACTAACTGCAGGGTAGTTGGCATCCTGAAGGACTTCAACTATGAACCACTGAATACGAATATCAAGCCAGCAGTATTTAGAAGATCCCTGGAAGAATCTTCGATAGCTTTATTGACTATTCAATCCAGCAACCTGCAGGGAACACTGAATGCACTTCAACTCATTTGGGAAGACATGGACCAAAACATTCCTTTTGAAGCTCATTTTCTGGATGAGGAAATTGAAAAAGCCTATTACTTCCTGGAAGTACAAATGAAGTTTTTCAGTTTCCTTAGCGCTATGGCGATCACCATCTCCATTTTAGGACTTTTGGGAATGGTATCTTACACCACCGAAAACCGCACCAAAGAAATAGCTGTACGCAAAATTATGGGAGCATCGAATTCTACACTCTACTACTTGCTAGCTAAGGATTTTGTCAAACTCATTTTATGGGCAGTAGTATTGGTGATACCTCTCTCCCATTTGTTTTACGACAAGTTCTTCTTGTACTTCCTGATTCGCTACAGTACCGGAATGGGCATAATGGAAATCATTTTGGGAATAATCTCGCTTTCACTGATTGGCTTTGTGGCGATCTACTTGCAGACCAATAAGATAGCGCGGATGAACCCGGCCAATAATCTTCGATACGAATAATAAGAAGAAGCTGTCTCAAAA
>NZ_JAMZMJ010000001.1 GCF_024714495.1 Marinoscillum pacificum
AGACTAAAAACTGCAATGGATGTTCTTTGAGAGGCTCTTGTCACAAGAGTAAAGGCAATCGAATCGTTGAAATTAATCATAACCTCAGGAGGCATAAGCAGAACGTGAGGCAAAACTTATTCTCTGAACAAGGATTGGCTCATAGATCCAAAAGACCTTGGGATGTTGAGGCTGTCTTTGCAGCAATTAAACACAATCGAGGCTTCCGAAGGTTTATGCTCAAAGGCACCGATAAGGTAGAAATAGAGGCAGGGTTACTCGCTATAGCTCACAACCTGGCCAAGAAGGCTGCTTGATGCTAAGAAGCATTTGCTCAAATCTAAAAATCTCATAATATCCTGATGAATCCAATCTTGAACCTCTCAAAACAAAAAGACCGACTCAAATACTTTTGAGACGGCCTCTTTCTTTTTACCTCACATTTTGCTGTATTCCTGAGATTTCGATGACTTCATCTGGAATCGGCAAGGTATATCTGGAATGTAATGGAGGTAATGTGTATGTTTTATCTTCCAATTGTCGGGTAAGCGTTACTGCCCGATTGGGGTCACTACCCAGACGCCTGAGATCCATCCACCTAATGCCTCGAAAGATTAATGACTTGTGTCTTTCCTCTAAAATGACGTTCAAAGCTTGATTTACTTCTGCTGTGTGATAAGGAATAAATTTGTTGCTTTTCCATCGTTTGGCTAAAAGCTGGTTTAAACTATTAATTGCTTCAGATGGTTGGTTTAACCTTGCCAAACATTCGGCCTTAATGAGAATGACTTCATCTACGGCAATGCCACTGAACTGCCTTGTGGATGCATCATAGGTGCCTTTAAAGTTGATTCGGTTTTCTTCGTTTCTAAAATACATTACCCTTCGGAGGTCATCTGTCTGATAACTCTGGAATAGTGTACTGTCCACTTGCCCCGCAGACAACAAAGCATAAGTAGGTGCCATGGTAGACTGATAGATCACTTCTGAATTCATACGCTCGAAGGGATAGTTAGCTGTACTGTCTAGTGTATTGTAATCTATTAGTTCGTTCTTGATCTTTAAACACTCCTCTGCTTCATTCAAAGCTAATTGGTAATTGGACATCTGGAGGTGTGTCTTTGCTAATAGCGCATGAGCAGCGGCCTTACCTGGTCTGGTAGCAATATCTGGTGATTCAGGAAGCAGAGGTAGGGATTGCTGGAGGTCATGAAGTATCTGGTCATATGTTTGCTGGACAGTAGACCTGGTAGTGGTAATACTAATGTCTGAGTGTAATTTTAGGGGTATGCCCAAATCTGTGGCTGCAGTGTTTGCATTGTATGGTTTACAAAAGACTTGAGCCAACTGGAAGAAAGTCCAGCTTCTATAGAATAGAGCTTGTCCTTTGATTTGGTTCCATTCAGATTGTGAAGCATCGCTGGGATTAATTTTATTAAGTCCTTCCAACGCAAGGTTTGCATAAAGAATGACCTCATAAGGAAAGTTCCAACTATAGCAGGTTTCACCCTGGTATATGTCTTCTGCCCAGATATACCCGTTTCTATAGGTTGGGTTTGCAAGTGTCTGCCACTCCTGATCAGTGAGGTAGTAGTCTGTATTGCATATCACACCTAAAGCTGGAGTTGAAGAGAAATTCATAACTTCTGTATTATCCAATAGTGCTTGTAAATCCTGAAGAGTAGATGGAACAACTAATTGCTTATCATTCTTGATATCTAGCCAGTCTTCTGCACAGGAAGTCAGGATGAAGAGTAGTATGATGTATGTGATTTTTATTGATTTCATGTTTTATGTTTTATGTTTTAGGTTCTGGGTTTTAGGTTAGAGTCCCCCTCTGTCCTGCGGACATCTCCCCCGAATCGAGGGAGAAGACTAAGATGATTAGAAGGTAGCATTTAGGCCGATGGAATATGATCTTGGTGAGCGATAAGATGCATTGGGATAATCTGGGTCAAGGCCTGATTTGCTGGCTTGCCAAAGGATACCCAAGTTTCGAGCGTAGCAAAAGACTCTAAGTTCTGAGAATGGTAGTTTGGGAGTGTTCAGTTGTGTCAAAGCATAGCTCAGGTTTATATCTTCTAATCTTATGTGATCACCTGGTTCCACGAGAATTTCAGAGGCATTATATATCAGGTCGCGATTAAAATCGACGATTTCTGGCATTGATGGTACTTGCGTGTGAGCTTCGTCTCCAGGGTTTTGCCACCTGTTGACGTATTCCTTATGACCTGCCGCACTTTCAAAAAGGTCGTAATAATTGATGCCTGAGCGTCTGAAATAGTACCCTGACTTCCAAGAGACGTTGAAACTAATGCCGATGTTTTTCCAAGACAGGTTGTTTCTAATAGCCCCGAAAATAGGAGCCACTGAAGGTCCATTATAGATGAGGTCTTCTAACTGGAGGTTTTGTATGTAATCACGGTATTCTTCGGATTGCTGTCCTTCAATGATAACCTGAGGATTGCCATTGTCAGGATTTAAACCAACCCAAGGTAGGCTGTAGATTCCATCGATGGAATTGCCATCTATAGGAATGATAGCTGTGTTGAGTGTGAGTCTGCTGATGAGACTGGAACTGGTAATGGCATCTGGATAGGCTTTGCGTATTTTATTGGAGGTGTAAGAACATAATATGTCAGTAGACCATTTCCAGTCGTTGATAGTATTGCGTGTATGAATCTGAATATCGAACCCTGATGTTCTTGTCTCTGCAAAATTGGTTTTGTATGGATCCAGAAAGCCAGTGGTAGGATCTATAGGTGTATCTGCGATCATGTCTGTACCAAACTTATCGTAGTACTCAAAACTACCTGCAACTCGTTGGTCATTGGTTTCAAAATCAACTCCAACATTGACCATGCTGACTCTTTCCCATCTTAACTGTGGGTTGCCTGGGCTTCTAAGGATAGCTTTGGGCAGATTGGTGATATTGTCTACAGTATAGGAAGCAGTAGGATAAGCCGTTAGCGATTTGTTGATGTTGCCATTGTAACCATAAGTGGTGCGAAGACGCAAGTATGGAAGCCAGTTTACATTATAAAAGGTTTCATTACTTATGTTCCAGCTGGCACCTGCCGACCAAAGAGGTACTCCTTTTTGATTGGTTTTCACACCGAAGAGATTGGAAGCGTCCCATCGGACACTTGCAGAGAGTCCATAGGTGTCTTTGAGCATGTAGGAGGTATTGGCAAAGTATGATATGTATCGATCTAATGTTTCTCCAAAGTAGTTGGCAGGAGGGGTGATCCAAAGCGATCCAGCTGGCTTCAGTGGATAGCGCGTGGTGTAGTCCAGGTCTGTGCTGAAAATGAGTGTCTCTTCATCATAGCCATAGACTTGCAAACCCTGCTGGGTTTGTTTTATATTCCTGGCTTCAGCGCCGGCTAGTGCTGTGATTCTATGTTTGGCAATACGTTTGTTGTAGGAAATTTGTGATCTAAGGGCTTGTGCTGCTTGCTGAGAAAACTCGTTGCTCCGAATGGCACCATAAGGGAACACTCTGGATCCATCTGCCTGGGTGTACCTGTTTACTCTACTGCGAACGGCGTAGCTGTCTTTGTCTAGTATTTGTTCATCTGTACCCTGAATCTGCTGATACTGGTATTTGATTCCAACGGACAGTTCGGGAGTAAAGCTGTAATCGGTATTGAGGTCAATTCGGTATTCTGTATTTTGACCAGAAACATCATTGAGGTGTTTTTCCTGCATGGGTCGATAGCTCCAGTCTAACAGTCCTTCCTCTGTAGCCAGTGCTGCATAAGTTAACCTGATATCATTAACCACTGAAGACCAATTTCCCTGATCATCGACAAAATGATTGTATGGGTATTTGGTTTCTATATTGCCCCATCTTAGTCCATTGGATGTTTGCTGATTGTGATTGATGTTGATGGCAGCAGCTACGTTTAGTGCCTCAATGGGGCGAATGCTATTATTGACATTGAGTGTGAATCGCTCTTTGTTATTGCCATCTATGGAAAGTGCATTGTGATCATATCCTCCTGCGATGAAGTAGGTGTGTTTACTGGTGCCTCCCTGAAGGCTCAGGGCGTATTGCTGATAGATGGCTGGGCGATAGAAGTATTTTTCTGCCTGATCTCTAACGTCGAACTGACTCAAATTATAGAGTTGTGCATCTAGCTCCTGATCCGATAAACTGCCATCTCGGTGACTTAGCATCAATTCTACTGCTGGAGACAGGGGATACTGGCGATAGCTGTTTGCTTTGCTGTCATAGTAGCCTCTATCGAAGAGGGTTTGTTCTACTTCGATGAAGTCTTTGGATGGGAGGAAGTCTGGGGTGTAGTGGAAGTCAGGTTGTTGCACCCAAGTGATATTACTATTCAGGCTGATTTTCATGGGTTGGTTTGTCTGACCTTTTTTGGTGGTGATCACAATGACACCATTGGCAGCTCTGGCTCCCCAGATTGAAGCTGCAGCAGCATCTTTCAGTACGGTGATGTGATCAATTGTATTGGGGTTGATGCTGTTGATGTCACCCTCGTATGGAAAATTGTCTACCACAATTAGTGGACTGTTGTCTGAATCGATACTGGAGATGCCTCGTATGCGTAGGTTTCTATAAGTGTCTCCATATGTATCACCTGCGAGTCTTTTATCAAACTGTAAGCCACTGGTGACGTTTTCTAACCTGCTGATGATGTCTGTGCCAGTGGATCTCTGGATAAGTTCCTGGTCGATGTGCTCGAATGAGCCTGTTGCTCTATCGAGGGGTATTTCCTGGTACCCTGTAGAGTAGATTTCCACGCCACTAAGCAGCTCTATGTTTTCTTTTAGCTGAATGTGTAGTGTGGTGCGTCCATTACGCTCTATGGTGATGGTTTCATATCCAATGTATGAGAATGAAATGGTGGATTGATCGGGACAAGACAGGCTGTACTCACCGTTGTAGTCTGTAATGACACCATTGGGTGTCCCCTTAATAATGACATTGACTCCCGGGAGTGGCTGACCATCTGTTTCGGATGTGACGACACCACGTAATATGGTGGTGTTGGTTTGGCCGTGTGCTGTGATGGCTAGCCAAAGTGTGCAATTGAAGAATAGTAGTAAGTGTTTCATGTTTATAGTGTTTAGAATTGAGTATTTAGTGCAGGGTAGTTAGAATTGGGTATATGGGTCATTGGCTGTTGCTTTTTTGATCATCAACAGTTCGACATTGGTCTTTTTGATGGACCATTTGAGGCCGTAAGGTTCCAAGGCTTTATTGAGTTCATGAAGATCTGTGAGACCTGAATCGAGGGATAAATTGATATTGCCTTCATATCCTGTATTGTTGACAACTGGAAGCTTGAGGTGTCTGTGGTAGAATGCAGTGTTGGAAATAAAGAGTTTAATGGATTTATTGATGAGCTGATATTTGGCTTCTTTATCCTCAGGAACAATAGTGCTTTGATCTGCACGCCATTCTTTACCATTGCTTACTTGCTCCAGTACTAGTGCTTCTGTCAGTATCGTTTGTATTTCTCCCATAATGCCCCAATAGCTATTGAAGAAAGCATTAAGGTCAGCACGCATCTGCTGACAGTACTGGGTAGTGGAGATTTTGCTACTGTCGGGATAGACGATGTTGTAACAGAAATTGTGCTTTTGTTTCCAACTAATAGCTTGCTGATCTAAATGGAACAGGCCTGTATTCTTTTGAGAAGGCCCACAGAGGAGAAATTTGAGGGAGTCATTTAGCTGAACTCTGGAATAAGCACCTGAAGGAAAAGTAGGTAGGTTAAATGCATGTTCATACAACGCTAAGGCTGAATAATTATATAGCAGGTAGGAGTGGTCTGTTCTTTTGATACCCTGGAGTCCGTTGGGAAGTGGACCCGTAATAGCGGACTGATAGAGTGGGGTGGCGCCAGGCATTTGTAGTAATGGTTGGTATAGATCTATGTCCTCTTCGTGTTTGAGTGGAGATAATAGGGTTTGTCCGGAAAGTACCGTTTGAATGTTTGTCTCATTGGCATACTCCCAGTTGGTAATGGCAATGACCTTATGGTCTTTGATCCAAACCTGATGTGGTACGGCACGATAGGGGAATAGTCTGTTGAGTGTGGTGTCTTCTGTAATGATTGGTAATGTCCAATTGTATTTTAGTGCTTTGTCCTGTACCGGAGCTGCTTGCTGACGTGTGGCGAGTATGATGGTGAGGCTATCTGGAAACTTGCTTTGTAGTTTCTCGAGGTGAGGGATGGATTGACGACAAGTGCCACAATGTGTGTTGATGAACTGTAGTATCATCAACTTGTTGCTAGAGGTCTTTAGGATGTCTTTGTTGGTTTGTGCGTTGATACTAATAGTAGTGCTGATGGGAGGTATTGGGTCTCCTACGGTGAGTGGATATGGCTCAGCAGTAGGGGAGTCATGCAGGGACTGGAAGGCTACTGTAGCTAGTGTAAGTATGCTGAAGGTTGAGAAGGTGATGATGATTGGTATGAGGTTTTTCATGTGTTTGGTAGTTGTATTCTGTTTTTGTCGCTACTGCAAAAGCTTTGTGATACTAATAGAGCAATCTTCCTTTCCACTTTTTCTTGACAAAAAGTGGAGCAAAAGTCAAGGCTGTGAAATCAACTGCGGTATACCCAACTCCTCCGCTAGAAATGTTTAAACTCACTTCGTTCAAACACTAAACCTTTCTTCACCGCTTCATAGTTGGTTCTACTAATCGCATTGATTTCAAGGCCGATCCTTAATTTCCTAATTTCTTAAGGCCGGTCCTTTTTTAGTCTTTAAGGCAGGCAAAACTTTATTTCATTAAGTTCCTTTTGGGTGTGTTTCTGGTGGGGGATTTATGTCTTGATTTTTTCATATTGTTATTGTCTTATGTTATACATTGAATTGGGCGTAGTTATCCTGTGATGCTCAAAAGCATTTATTACTTCCTCCGTCTTACAGGCACCACTGTCGTTGCGCAATCTTCGAAGGAGGAGAAGTACACTCCCCGCCTTGCTTTTCCATAGAAAAGTAAAGGCATGGCTCTCCCTGTCTGCTTGTTGACCTTAAGTGAAAATGCCGCAAGTCACTAGGTCGATAGCTGATTGATGATTCAAGGATTTGGGGATGTGTTTTGAAGAGGATCGTTACTGTTCTTTTGCCTTGATACAAAAGAACCAAAAGATCAAGGCTGTGCACAAAAGGCTAAAAATTGGGCAGGCCAACTGAAAATCTATAAATTCCCTACGGTCAGACAGTATAGCTTTTTTAACCGTTGTCCCTTCAATTTTCTGACACCTTTTGAGCAAGGCCAGGCCTATCTACTTGTTTACTCAATTGATTTCAAGGCCGGTCCTCTTTTTCAAAATACCTTCAAGGGTGATCCTTTTTTAATATCAGACTGGGTTTTTGGGTTTGAGGGGGAAGAGGATTTCCTTGGAAGTGAGTACTGAGTACATTGTAAAGGGTACATCGTACAGGGTAGTCAATAATCGATCAGTCAGTCCATAGTCCACAGCTGATTGGTGATCAGTAACCGGTGTGTCAGTAATCGGTACGCCGGTAGATCGGTAATCGGTTGGCCAGTGATCGGTGTGTCTGTGACCGGAGATTAGTGACAGGATTTCTCTTCCGAAATTAAGGAATGAATTAATTGCACCATGCATGAAGTGGCCTTCCTGAAGTAGGACGCTGAAGCTGAGATCTGGTCTAAGCTGTGTGAGTGGACGATATGTAGGCACTTTCCAATGCATTGTGATCTATATGGAAAGTCTCCGAAGGATAAGAAAAGAACACGCCTTAAAAAAGGATGGCGTGGAACTCAACTTATCGTTCTAGAGGTACTGGTATACCAGGACACGAATAAGTGAGCCCACGCCAATTTTATCGGCGTGAGCTATTACACCTATTTCATCCCGAGTCCTTTTAAATTACCAGTTTTCTAGAACGAGACTAATAGTTGCAAATGCTCATAAGTCACTTAGTGACTTGAAGTATTTACAAAAGTATGTAATCAGTACTTTATTGAAAGTAATACTTAACTGAAAACGTTTAACCCAAATATATAAATTTCAGTTATTTGTACCATGAAATGGGTACATATTTTTTAATCAATTTTTTCAGCTTGCCTTTATGGCAGCAAGATTGAACCAACGTGACGAAGACAGATTAAAACCATTTCGTAAAAAATTAAGAGAACTACGTGAAGAACAAGGTCTTAGTCAAAGAGAATTATCAACCAGATGTGATGTGAAGCATACTAAAATTAGTCAGCTTGAAATCAATGAGAAATCAAATCTTAACCTTACTACACTATTTGAATTAGCAAGAGGATTAAAGGTTCACCCAATGGAGTTGATTAATTATGAGTTTGATTTTACAATCTAATTGAATAATCTATTGAGCAAGCTTAGTACTTCTTACGTTTATTCCTTCGATGATTAAACCGTCCGAGCTTTTCATCAATTTTCATTCTGAGCCAGAGTCCTCCGACAATAATCACAATAATAACAGGAATGTGATACCACTGTAATGATTCTGGTGTTTCCATAGTCCTTTATTTTTAGTTAACTGTAATATAATGAAAATGGAGAGGAGGGGATGGCTAGATAAGATGTGTTGCACATACGTGCGATGTACTTAGATTTGTTTTTCTCTAAGAGGGATATTAAAAGAAATTTAGTTGCAAACCTGGTATCAATGCCTTTTAGGTCTGTTTTTATTCATTAAAATCTCCCGAGTCCTTCTTCAATTTTAATATTCAATTTATAGTTACTCTTCGATAATGGAAGAGAATAGGTATACGAAACGACTGAAGCGATTATGTAACATGAGAAGTTAATGCGGTTAACGAATTTATTATGAATTTATCTGATAATAATCATTTATTAAGTCATATATCTCGTTGTGATGATCTTGCAATTCATCAAATGTCCATTGATTTTTCGATAAAACTTTTAATGAATTAGGAAAGGTCTCTATGCAGGATTTGAAATATCTGAATTTTTTGTCTTGAAAATCTAGCCTACCTTGACTAGAATTCTTTCTTCTACTAATAAGGACCAAATTACCTAATGCGTTTGTCCAGTCAGTCCTGGTTTCTTCATCGAAATGAGTAAGCCATTGGCTATCTTCTCGTGGGTTTTGAGGAAGAATATGTTCAACTGACATAGTAGAATAGGAAATGCGTTTTTCACTATATCTTGGTGCATCTAATAGATAATCAACTTTTCTTAATAAATATCTATCAAATTTCTTCTTGTATACTTTAGAATCATCAACAATTGCCATGAAGTAATTAAGGTTGATTTTAAATACTTCATCATTAAGTAAATTATCGATTTGTTCTGATTTAGTTATTTCGGCTTTGTAGTGATATTCAATTTTCTTAAGTATGTCATTCATGTTCTCAATTCTGGTTGTCGGTGTTTCACGGCTGATCCAATCTCCTGAAAATTTATTGTCAAGTAATTTTAAAAAATCAAATAGTTTTTCCTTTCCGAAATGCTCACGATAGGATAAAAGTGGAGGTATCCATATATCTGATGCAGCAGTGTCTTCTAAAATTTTTATTAAATTATCAAAAGCATGATTGTTTGAAATGTCAAAATTGTTACCACTGAATATTTCATCATAGTGTTTTTTGTACCTTGATATTAATTCAAATGTTTCTTCTCCTTTTTTTAATAGAGGTGGCAGTGATGTTCTTGTTTTGGTTGTCTTATCATAAGAGGAAGGTGTGTAGATATTATCTTGAAATTCTTTCAGAAGATTGACTCGTGCTTTTTCTTTTACAATAATGGTTCTGATGTAGGATAAGAATTGATCAAAATCCTCTTCTAAATCACCTTCTAATTCTTCCCAGAATCTTGCGTATTTCTTTTCCTTTATTTCATTTGATACTTCTCGTAAATTTTGAGCTTTTAGAATGTCACTATTTCGTAATTTAATTCCACGATCATTTAGAATGGTGAAAAGTCTGAATGCATCATCCAATTCTGCACTTGCAACATAGATTAAAATGACTTTCATACTTAGAAATGGAAATAATAAATCCATTGATAAGTTATTTTCATTATCAAACCATTGATTAATAATTCTTAAAGCTTCACCAATATTTCTTATAGAAACATTGTTCGATTCAGATGAGAAGTTAATTATCTCTGATAGCTTCTGAGTACCACCTTCCGCTACGATAAACTGATTCATGAAATCACTTACTTCTTGGCGAACGGCAAATTCCAGTCTCATTTTTTCCGGGATTCCATAATCTTCATTCCCTTCTTGAAATATAGCATTGTGACATGTCTTGTGACGTGTTTTATTATTCGTTCTGTCTCTGATAACAGAGTGAATAAGATACAATGTTGTAAGTCGCTGTTGTCCATCTAAGACTATATTCTCTTGGAATTCTGTATCATTTTGAATTTGCTTGTCACAATGAAGTACCATTGACCCAAGAAAATATTGATTTTCAGGCTGGTTTTGGGCTGCATAAGCAATGTCATCCAATAGTGTGATTATTTCATCTTCACCCCAAACATATGGTCTTTGATAACCTGGTATAGAATACCACATGTCGTCGGCAAATACGTCTTTGATTTGAATTTTATTTGTGGCTATCTGATTGCCAGATACTTCTATCATTGTTTGTAATTATAGTTGATGATTTAATTTCGTTTTGCAATTTCTCGATTCGAAAATGATCTTTCGAAGAATTATTGATTAGTAGGTAATTAAGTATTTAATTGTCATTCCTAATCGATTCTATTTTTTCAGAATTATAACCGAGTAATAGTCCTATAAAAGATGTTATTTTATGCCTTACAGCTTTAAAAAAATTACTGCTTAATATTCCAGCTCCGATGGTGCCAATGATCAGATTGTATTGTTTTAACTGATCTAATATATTATTTGGTAACTGACTGATGAGTTTTGAAACTAAAAATAATAGCCCCAACATAGTGGCATTGTATAAAATCAGAGATAGGATTTTGAGACGATTTATAAATTTACTTTCAAAGTTCTTTAGAAATTCAATTTCACTTCCGTTAGCAGGTTTGGACATTTCAATAATTGTATCAAATGCTCTTAGTGAGCATAATATCAATATGTCATTTTGCTCTTCTAATAGAGTATCATTACTGATCAAATTATCATAGCTTTTATTTAATAATTCATGGCTGAGGAAGGAAGTATTATACAGCTTAAGAAATGATACAATGACTTCAGAACAATTACTAGTACTTGCGAAATTGTCATTTAATATGTTTTCAAAAGTTATAGTTATGGGATTCCTATTTCGAATATTTATGATGTTTGTTATCCAATCACGGTTTATGTTGTAAATTTTAATGCCTAGAATCAATATGAAAATTAGAAAATCATCATGGACAAAGGGGGAAATAGAATCTCGAGAAGGTTGGCGTTTACTAATTATGTTATAGGACTTGTTGAACTGATTTTTGTCCTTTTCGAGGAGCGATGATAACAAATCATAATAGATTATTTCGGTTTCATTATGTCTGGCATCATGATTTATTATTAATTGCTTTGTGTATAACAAACTATAGAAAGCTTTAAGCTTAGGCCTTTCTTTTACATATAAAATGTAATTTGATCTTTCTTCTAAAGAAACCATTTCTTTCTTTTCATTGAATAGTTCAATTTGTCTGGATCCCATCCAGGGATGTTTCTCATTTTGCTCAATAACCTGGAAATGAGATTTGAATATAACATGGTTGCAGGTCTTTCTCCTGGAAGAAAGCTACGCCAGGATAGGTATGTGAAAGAGAATACTTGTTGACAGATATAGCTCAAGTCATAAAAAAGCATATTATTTAATTCTTTATTATCATGATTGCCTTGAGGAGTTCTAATCTTAATTTGAATAGGATTGCTCATCCCTTGCTTGGAAGTTTTTAACTCTTTTGCTCCAAGCATTTGAATTATGGCAGTTTGCGAATCAATAAAAACTATACTGCCTCTATTTGGTATAAATTGTCCTTTCAATCCTTTTCCATATTGATTGATTCCGTTTTGACTAGGATCGAAAAGGATAAAAGGGTGGTGTTCACTGATGCTAACAAAAGCAAACTTGATGTTGTACTCAGGGAATTCCGAAATTAAAAGTGCAATAACATCAAATTCAGTATTCTTAATTGGCTTGAAAATATGAAATATAAGTCTAAGTGTGTCACCGTTGTTCCAAGCTTGTTCTTTGGATAATCTTATTATTGAATTTTTAAGGCTTTTTAGTAGCTCTTGAAAATACTCTTCGAATGGGACATCTTTTATTCGATCACCTAATAAGTATTGACCATCTCCAGATAAAAAAGTAGTAATACCAACGACTCTATTTTTGTCAGAGCCTTTGAATTCATTATTTCTGATCCAGCTATGTCCTATACCTATAACTATTTCTCTATCAACTGAACGTTGAGAAGGTAAGACCCAAGGTGTTCCACCAAGTTTTGCATATAGCTGTAGTGCTATAGAGTTGAGCTTATACTCATCGTGATTTTTAATTAAGCCAGTAGTGATAAATTGAACTGGTATTTCCAACGACAGAAACTTCGCTTTGATTTTATAATAAGGGTTAGATTGGTTATCTAGCTTTTTAAAGTTATCTGGGATTTCAATTATGGCAAGATCAGGTCGACTTTCCTCATAGTTTCTAATGATCTCCAGATAAGCCTCAAAATTATAACTGTCTAATTCTTTAATATCAAACTGAACATCTTGAAGGTCATACTTCTTTTGTAAACCCTTTTGGAACCATTTTGATGAAGGAAGTCCATCACGTAGATTAGATAGGAAATTGGTGAATTGACCTCTTAATGATCCTGAGCATATTGCCAATACTTTAGGTGATTTAATGTCAAATGTTATACTGTCGTATGGCCCATAATTATTTAGGCCCATATCAGGGTAATCATTTCGAGTCTTAGTTGCTGCAGGATCATATATGAAAGTTGGCGTTTTAATCTCGATTGTATTAGATACAGCGAGCGGATCCTCAGAGACATGAAAACAGAATCCGTCTTGATTTTGAAATAGAATAGGAACTCTTTTGTCTGTAAATAGCGCTCTTGCAATTTTGATGAATTCCATATTTAAGCTCTGGGCATCTAGACTAATTCTCCTTTTGTTTCTTACCTCATTGAATATTTTTGAACTTGAAGATTCTGATAACTTAAAGCTTAGATAACTAGAAATATTGAAATGGGTTTTTTTTAGAATGAGCTTGTTTAATGGGTACTTTTGTAATCCATCATTGGTGAAAACCATAGCCTCTTTGCCCTCTATTTCATGAATAGTGCCTATATATTCTTCATTTGGTGCGAGAATGTTTTGTAATCCGGGAAGTATTTCTACATGTAGGATATCCATGCCGAGTAAGTCGAACCCTTCATCGTACATTGTCTCACAATTAATATTGAGAATCCAGTTACTTTTAAGGTTAACTATAAACCCGAACCGGGTTTTTCCAGCTATTTCTGTTTTGCGCAGCTGGAGCTCTATCATTTTTTTATAAGCAATTTTGTTCTTTAAGTCATCTGGAAGAAGAGAATTTATAATATCATCTTCAGGTTTTTCAGAAAAAAATCTGAAAGGATAAAAATCTATTGGTGTTCTGTCTGGAAATCTATCCTTGAAGGTTCGAAAAAAAATATGCTTTATTAATGAAGATGTAATTGAATCATCGTCATAAAGGTTTTTTTCAACAGGTATACCTAATTCAGAGTCTTCCTGACCTTCTTTATTGGATATGTATATATGGTCACCATTTCTAAAAAATGAATGTGTTGAGTTGTGTTTTTTTCTTAGTTCAGAAAGTCGCTCTTCGCTGTATGATACAGAAAATATCTGATAATTCTCTAAATCGAAAGTAATAGGGAAGTAATTTAATATCATTAATGGGGGTTTGAATGTTATAGCAATTGGAGATGAAATTATCATTATTAAAATTCAGCTGCAAGTGTTTGTATGAATCCACGGTTAAAATTTGTGTAAGTATTATGCAGAGAACGGTTGTGTGCTTTTAAATCATGGAATAGTTATGTTTTGTTGGTGAAGAGTCTTAAGTGCTGTCATTTACCGAAAGGGTTCATTGATTGTGGTTATTAATAACTACTTTATCTATTGATCAATAAATCAAGTGATTAAGAGCTGGATTTTTGAAGTTTTTTTCTGAAAGCGGGAGTTTTGTTTCTGAAACTGGAAATCCTAAAAAAAAGGAGTGGTGTAAATTATCTTGTTATTGTTTAAATTTATTGAGAATCAAAACCCAATACTGTGATGAATATTCTAGCAATTAAACCTGGTCCAAAGCCTAAGAAAGATGATGGTTCTTTGGATAAACGTAGAAGGGTAACTCCAGACAAGAAAAAGGATTATCCTCCGCTAAAAAAGCATGATCACAAAAAGGGTGACTGATTATGCAAAACCCGAGTTACACGAAGGCTTATAAGATTACTGTTTGGTTCCAAGATGGAACCAAACGCAGTGGGTATCGTTTTTTTCCTGAAGGAAAAGTAACAGCCATGAAGGCTCTGAGACCTATCATTGAATCACAGGATGATTTCTATTATGTGACCGGGTATAAAATAGAAGATGAAAAGGAACTTGGATATACTTTTCCAATAAGTGAAGTAAAACACATCCATCTAGATGGTGTGACTTAGTTCATTTTTATATGAGTCTTCTAAATACGCTAGTTCTGATTGATTGCATCCTATTCAATGGATTAAGTAACCTTATTCCTTTTAAGTACCTCAATGATGTCGTCATAGTCGTAGAAGATAACACCTTCTAGTTTGGAATAGGGGAGGATGCGTTTTTCTCTAAGGTTGTGCAAGGTACCGGCACTGATACTCAATAACTCCTGGACATCTTGACTTCTGAGCCACTGGGGTTTGTGTCTGGAGCGAGTCTGTAGCATGAGCTTGATTTCTTTGATCAATTCGAATTTGAAATGAAGAAGTTCTTCTGAAGTCATGAGGTTGAGTTTCATAGCATAAATGTTGGTTCAGAAATGTGTGAAGTTTGCGGTGGGCAAAACAAATATTTGCAAATACTTCATGTAATGTTAGTAGCAGGGGTGACGTCACCCTCTGTGTAACTCTTTGTGATTGAGAGTATAAGCATATGTCTGCAGGGTGGATATATTGTGATGAAGTCTGTCGCTAGCACTGAGAGTGGATGTGGTAAATGAACATAGTGCTTGTTAGTCAACAGACTACAGAAGGCCTGACTCATTGACTGTTTGGTATGAGGTGAGGTTTGGGTTTAAAACCCGATTATGTTTTGGTGGTTAAAAGAGAGGTGGTGAGAAAGGTTAGATTATTTGCGCGAATGATTGATGTGGTTAAGAATTTCAATTATTTTGGATTTCACGTTCTGTTTAGTAATATCATCGGGACTGTAATATTTGGCTCTCAGGCTATTTAGTGAAATATCATTGGAGTTTGCTGTTACGAAATGGGTGGACATGACTTTTAGAATTTCTATTTGAGTGCCATTTGTAAAATATCCCAGGTCGTGGAAGATTCTACATAAGTATGCGAGCTGAGCTACTGTAAGGGAGGTTTCTACTTTCGGTAAATCGATGTGTGTTGTAGCTGAGGCTTTAATTTTTTGAGGTTTGCTGAGATCTAAGCTGATATTGAGGTTGATGTCCAATTCTTTTCTATTCACTTTATAGTTTTTTAGTTCATTAGGTTAATCCTATTTCTCGAGCTTCTTTCGTAGTGTGCTTGGTCGATACCCAAATTTGTTATGAAAGGCGTTAGAGAAAGCAGATAAGTCGCTATATCCGGCTATTTCTGCTACTTGCTTCAAAGGAGTGTTTGTGTCTGTAATGAGAGCCTGAGCCTTTTGTAGCCGCTCTGCCAGGATGAATGCATAGATTGATGTGCCAAATGCTCGTTTGAAGTATGTCTTTAGCTTGAAGTCATTCAAGCCAAAATTTAGTGCTATTTGATGTATCGTACCTGGGTTCGTGAGATTTCGTAGTAGATGATCTTTGACTTGTGTCATTAATTCAAATTCTGCAGATCCAAGTTTTGAATGATCGTTTGATGAAATGGTATTTTGTAGGATATAGAAGGTAAGCTCGGTGGTTTTAAAGCTTAGGAACTTTGTTTTCTTGTTGCCTGTGAATTCGCATTGTAAAATGTGGGAGAGAGGTACAAGTATTCTGGGGGTGGTGTTAATCGGTGATGGTTTTAGACGATATGCTGTGTTTTCTGAGATGTGTGAGATTAATGTGTTTAGTGGATCAAAAAGGTTGCTCCATTTAATGAAAGAGTTAGTTCTAAAATTGAAGCCACAAACTATGTATGTTTCGGAATCAAAATTATACTCGAAATTGATTGAGGGTGTATAAAATATGTCACATTGATGTTCCTGGATACTCATAGGGCTTAAGCCTTTGAGGTTATAGTTTGGATTGTTTTTCAGTGCAAAAAGGAACCCTAGATATTGTCTGTTGATTGTTATTATTAATCGTGTTGGTTTTGTGATTCTATATGTGGCATGCCATAGTCTGAATTTTTTATGATTGGTAATGGTAAATCGAATGCTTCCAAAGGGCTGTAGAGCTTCTAAAATGGTAAGGTCGGAATCTTCAGATTCTTGCACGAGTTTTAAAGGGACTTCTCCGTATTTCGGAGAAGAAACTGATATTAGTCTATGCGGCATTGCATTAATTTTTAAAACCTAAAAAGTGTATTTCACTTCTGGTAGGGGCTGCCACAATATGTGATTGTATGCTGGTTGAAATGAAATCAATAGGTTGAGTACTAAATTTCTAAAGTATTGAAAATACTTGCCAGCATATTTGCGTTATGAGGAATAAAATTTGATAAATCGGTATTATTTCTTAATTATTAAGCTAATGTTTCTTGAGTGTTAACAGTTTTGTTTGATGGGAAACCTACTATGCAATCCTCATGTCCGGTTTTTTTATTCCTAATTCTGGGATTTTATCAGCTGCTTCTTTTCGACGTTGATCTATCACTTTAGCATAGATCTGGGTAGTCTTGACATTCTTATGATTAAGAAGCTTGGAAACTGTGTATATGTCGGTTCCGAGTGAGAGTTGTAGTGTGGCATAGGTATGCCTGAAACAGTGGAAGGTAATTTTCTTAATGATCCCTGCACGCATTACCCATTCGGAGAGTTTGAGATTAGTCCAGGCGGAATATTTTAAACCTTCAAAAATCTTGAACTCTTTTTCTTTTGGATAGCCAATAATATTGACAGCCTGTTCGGGAATATTGAGGGTTTGGGGCCGATCAGTCTTTTCATGGATAAAGCGGATAAAATAGCCGTTGATTTCTGAGTATTGAATCTCTTTCCAGGTTAACCCGATGAGATCACTCCAGCGGAGACCTGTAAGGGATGAGAAGATAGCTGCTTGCTTTAGAACTGGTAATTCACACTCTGTGGCATAGAGCGCTCTCAGCTCTTCAAGAGTAAGAAACTCCCGCTGTGTTTCTTTCTGGGAAATTCTGTCAATGCGCAGCATGTAGTTTTCCTCAAGGTATCCTTTCTTGAATGCTTCTTCTATTGCTACTGAGAATTTACTGAAGTAGGAAGACTGGCTATTCTGGGAAAGTTTTTTGGCTTTGCTTTTTAGTGTGGTGGTATTTTTTAGAAATTCCTTGAATCCTTCGCAGAAATTCTGATTGATATCTCCTGTATTACATTGTCCATGAGCATATCTCTCTAGGTACTTATAGGCACTGAGCCAGTTGCCATGGTTACCTTCGCTTTCCCATTTCTTGTTTGTCAACTTCTTGAAGAACTGGAGGAAGTCAACTTGTTTGGCTTTTTTGAAGATGAAGTCATAGTTGTTGCGTTGGATATCCAGCTGCCTAGCAGATCGAACGCTCTCAGCTTGTATTTTGGTTTCCTTATTGTGATGTTTCTCTATCTGGCTTTTAGGCTTCTCGTAGATATGCATTCCGAGGAATTCTCTTCGGGTGGACTTCCGAGTTTCCGGATCCACTAAAGGAGGGTAGAAGTCGAGGTATAGGCTGATCATGCCTTTGGATATCTTCTTTTGGCGTAGGGTAACTTTCATGATGCTGTATTAAATAGTTGATCAATATTCTTTCTGGCAATGATGGTGCGTCTTCCAATCTTAGTAGCAGGAATTCGGCCATCTTTAATCATTCGATACAAAGTCATCCTACTAATGCCGAGTAGTTCGCATGTTTCCTGGATATTGAGAAAGTCTTGTTCCTGAATGGCTTTGATAGGTGCTGACTTAATAGCTAAAGTCTCCTGGTTAGATTGATCAACTTTCTCTTCTTTCTTGCGCAGCTTGTATGCTCTCTTGGCGCAAATGTCACTGCAATACTTGGTTACGGTAGTTCGTGCTGTGAATTCATTGCCGCAATGTTGACAGATTCTCTGGATGTAAATATTAGAACTCATATTATCTCTCTATAAGCTTTACTAAAGGAGAGTATCAATATGTATCTTAATGTATCATTATGTAACATGATTTCTCCGCTTTTGTACCTTATATAAAGATAAACAATTAGGTACAAATTAGATACAAAAGGCTACTAAAAATCGAGAATATGAGCTAAATAAAAACAGGCTAAAAACATCAATAAATGATTATATAGGCTGTTATTTAGGTTTGTTTAGAGGTGTTTATGAGTTGTTTGGAAAGTTACTTGCCGATACAGAACTTGCTGAAGATGTTGTCAAGCAAATCATCTGTGGTGATCTCACCAGTGAGTTCACCTAGGTGATGAAGGGCGTTTCTGATGTCCATAGCTACAAAGTCATTGGTTACCTGATGGTCAATACCCGTAATAACTCTATCCAGAGCGTCATTGGTTTGCACTAAGCTCTCATAGTGTCTCAAGTTAGTAACGATGGTATTCCCAGTTTTGAAACTGTCGAGAGAAACCAGTTCTTTCAAGGCATCTTTTAGGTTTTCTAGGTTTTCTTTTTGGCTAGCTGAGATGAACAGAGCCTTTTCCTTTGCCAGTGCCTCTTTTAATTCCGGTTGAGCTTGATCCATTTTATTGCCAATCAGCAAGTAGGGGACTTCTAACTCGTGCAAATAGGCTAGTTGTGTTTCTATGTCGTGTAAATCATCATTGATCATGTCAATCAAATAGATGATGACAGAAGCATCTTTCATTTTAGCATAGGTTCGTTCCACACCAATTGCTTCCACTTTGTCTTCTGTAGTTCGGATTCCCGCAGTATCCGTAAATCGGAAAGCAATGCCATCTACATTAATCACATCTTCTATAACATCTCTTGTTGTACCCGGTATGTCTGATACAATAGCTTTCTCTTCGTTCAAAAGCGCATTGAGTAGAGTAGACTTCCCAGCGTTTGGTTTTCCGGCAATGACTGTTGGAATACCGTTCTTAATGGCATTGCCAAGCGTAAAGCTTTCGGTAAGTCGTGTGATCAACGTTTTGAGTTTGAAGATGAGCTGCTTTAGGTCGTCTCTACTAGCAAACTCCACATCTTCTTCAGCAAAATCCAGTTCTAATTCGATCATCGAAGCAAAGTGGATCAACTCCTCTCTTAATCGTTTAATTTCTTGAGAAAATCCACCACGCATCTGGTTCATTGCCGCTGAGTGCATGGATTCATTTTCTGATGCGATCAAGTCTGCAACTGCTTCGGCTTGTGCAAGATCGAATCGTCCATTGATGAATGCTCTTTGGGTAAATTCTCCAGGCTTAGCCAATCTGGCACCTTTTCTAAGGAGTAGTTTAATGAGTTGTTGGATGATGAATTGACTCCCGTGACAAGAGATTTCAATGACATCTTCTTTAGTATATGAATTTGGACCTTTGAATATGGAAATCAATACTTCATCTACGATGGTTTCTCCATCACGAATGGTTCCTAAGTGAATGGTATGGCTAGCTACAGATGTTAAGTCTTTTCCTTTGAAAACGGAATTAACAATTTCAATGGTTTTGACACCAGAAACTCTAATTACTCCAATCGCTCCGACACCTGGAGGTGTTGCCAATGCTACAATCGTATCCAAATTCATGCGGCAAAGTTAGAGCATCATTAACAAGGTTAAAACTTATGTGACCATTTGCTAGTTAGTAGGTCAAAATTGATCGAATCAATTTAGATTAGTAGCTAAATATTAATAACCAGAATGTTTATGAAAAAAGTATTACTTATCACTGTATTTGCCTTAGGTATTGTTGGCTTTTCGAATGCACAAGAACTTGGTATTCGTTTCGGGGATGTAACTGGAGGTGATGTTGCTGTAGACGCTTTGTTTTCTACCAGTAAGAATAGCGTTATTCATGCAGATGCGTCATTTGGACATGGCGGTCTAGGTCTGGATGTGTTGTGGGATTTTTTGTATCGTCCATTGGGTGATTTGCCACTAAACTGGTATGCAGGTGTAGGTCCAAGTGTTTTTATTGGAGATAATCCTACGGTTGCAGGAATGGCCGAATTGGGTTTGTCACACAAGATTAAGGATATTCCATTATCAATCAGTGGAGATTGGAGGCCAGCATTGATACTTGTAGAAACCACCGATATGTACTTTGGGTATTTCGGACTCAATGTCCGTTATGTCTTCAAGTAAGTATTAGAACGAATCAAAAAAGGCAGCCGATCGGCTGCCTTTTTTTTGTTACATCAAAATACGATAAAGCTGAGCGACAAGAAAACAAACCACTATACCCATAATGATTGGTAGAATAGTGGCTACGCTTGTCCATTTCCAGCTTTTAGTCTCTTTGTATATGGTGAAAATGGTCGTGCTACATGGATTATGCAGTAAACTAAACAGCATCAGGTTGATTCCCGTTAAGAGCGTCCAACCACCAGTTTGAAGTATCTCCGCAGTTTGTGTTTCTGAGTCTAGATCAAACATGACTCCATCACCGGCGCCAAAATTGGAAATGCCAAAATGTGCTACTGTCAGCATCAAAACCGTTGGAATAACAATTTCATTAGCTGGGATGGCAACTACGTAAGCCAAAAGAATGACTCCATTCAGGCCAATTAAGAATCCAAACTCATCTAGAAAGTTGATGCTGTAGTAAGCAATTGAATGGCCTGAAATGTCAATATTAGAGATTAACCAAATGACTGCACCTGCGGGAGCTGCAAAAACAATCGCTCTCCATAGCACGATGATTGTTCGATCAATTAATGAAGTATAAATGGTCTTCCAAAATCGAGGTGGTCTGTAAGGTGGAAGCTCTAGGGTAAATGTTGATACTTCGCCTTTCAGCATAGTTCTAGATAGAAACCAGGATGTGAAAAAGGTAAAGAATATTCCAAGGAAGGCTATTCCAATCACAGCAGTTGTAGAGACTAGTCCAGACCAACCAGCTGGAACCAAAGCACCAATGAAAATGGTAGCAATTAGGATTTGAGTTGGCCAACGGCCGTTACACAAAGAGAAGTTGTTAGTGATTATAGCGATTAATCGCTCGCGTGGGCTGTCAATGATTCTTGTTGCGACTACTCCGGCTGCATTACAACCCCAACCCATACTCATTGTTAGTGCCTGCTTGCCATGCGCACCGCTTTTCTTGAATAATCCATCAAGGTTGAAAGCAACACGTGGTAAATAACCAAAATCCTCCAATAAAGTGAATAGTGGAAAGAAAATAGCCATAGGAGGGAGCATTACCGCAATTACCCAGGCTACAGCCATATAAATGCCATCTAGTAGTAATCCGTCTATCCACCACACAATACCCAGTTGGCTAGAGAGGTCTTTTAGAAATGGATAAACTGTTCCCAAAAGTAGGCTATCCAGCATACTGGATGGATAGTTGGCTCCTTGAATGGTTAACCATAGTATGATGGATAAAATCAGTCCCATGATCGGAAACCCAAATGTTCTACTAGTCAGTACTTTATCCAGCATTCGGTCAAAATTGTAGGATGCTGAATTGTCTTTGCGAATCTCTGCTCTTTGCGTTATTGAAGCCGCATCCGCATAAATACCTTCGGTTAATTTATCATGGTAGTCACTACCTATTTTCCAACGGAGTTCCGAAGCCTGACTTATCAACTCATCTATTTGTCCACTTTTATTGTCCATTGCCACTACTTATAAAGTCTCCACTCTTTATTGCACTCAATATTTGTTGATCACCATCTAACAATCTCATAGCAATCCACCGGGTGTTCGGAAGTTCAGGGTACAAACCATTTATTTTTTTGCTCAGCGACTGAACTGCTTGCTCCACTTTTTTAGGAAGGCTTTTAATACGGTGAGGTTTACAAACTATTTCTCCAGATGCTACTTGTGAGATTGTTTGAATAAGTTCTGGAATACCTTCATTGGATCTGGCACTGGTTACAACCACCGGAATGCCCAGATCTTTGGCTAAAGTTCTGTCATCAATCTCAATACCATGACGTTTGGCCTCATCCATCAAGTTTAGACAAAGCACCGCCTTATCGGTAATTTCTAGCACTTGAAGAACCAGGTTTAAATTACGTTCCAAACGTGATGCATCGGCTACTACCACGGTCACATCAGGTCTTCCAAATAAAATGGTATTTCTTGCCACTTCTTCATCTTCGGATGTCGAGAGAAGAGAGTAGGTCCCAGGAAGGTCAATTAGTTTATAGCGTTTGTCATTGTACTTAAATCCTCCTTCAGCTCTTGTGACAGTCTTGCCTGCCCAGTTGCCAGTATGTTGTCTTAAGCCTGTAAGTGCATTGAAAACAGTACTTTTCCCAGTATTAGGATTACCTGCTAAAGCAATCACATAATCGGCGTTTTCAACACTAATGCCTAATTTTTTGAGTTCTGCAGCGTTGTAAAATGCACAGTCTTCGCACCCTTTATTTACTTCTTCCATGCTTAACTCGTTTTTTCTATTAATATCAAATCAGCTTGATCATTTCTCAAAGCAATCAGCGTATTTCTTATTTTGAAAGCTTTAGGTTCTTTGGTTGGGCCTTCCATTTCGGTTTCAATCAAAGTCCCTTTAATAAACCCAAAATCCAGTAGTCTTCGCCTATTGGCGCCACGGCATTCAGATGAAATGCCAATCACCTTGGCTTTTTCTCCGACTCCAAGAGAAGAGAGCCTGATAGTTTCCGCTTCCGATATTTCTTCCGCATTCAATTCTTTCACTCCAATGTTGCTAGCTACAATTGTTGATAGTTTGTATTCTTCTCCTTCAGATAGAAACTTCACAAATTGGTCATCTGAATGGGTGATTTTAAGCTGTTGACCCATGTGCAGTTTTTGATCGATTATTTGTTGGTAGATAGCATCAGGCTCATCTTCGATGTGTGTAATTCTTACAGTGGCATCTGGTTTTACGTGAGAAAGCGTTTCTTCATTGGATTCAATGATTTCTCCTGTGGACATTGGGATAGGATCACCATGAGGGTCAAAACGAGGACTTCCTAATGATTTATAAAGCTCATCAGCTTCTTTGCTGGATAGATTATGTTCCATCTTTTCCGCTAGTCCATGCCATTCTGATTTGTGAATACCTGTTTTTTCAGACAAGTACTTCTCCCATAGTCTGTGAACCCTGATGATCCTAAGTGCGTAATCTCTTCCGGATTCAGAAAGTTCTATAGTGTCAGAACTTCTGCGGATCAAACCCAAGAGGCTCATCTCTTCGATTAGTTCTACTAGTTTGCTGTGGGTCAGCTTAAGTGCTCCAGCCATAGCATTGAGCGTAGCAGTTTTGCCACTGTACTCTACGTGATAGAGCTGTTTCAAAATGTCTTCAATAGCAGTTTTGCGTCTGGTTTCGGGACTGACAAATATTTTAGACCACTTCATTTTGATACCTACAAAAATAAGTAGCACTAATCCAAAAAAGAGACCCAATAAAAGATATGGATTGTCTATCATCTTATCATTCTTTAATTGCTAACATGATATTCTTTGCGATCTCACCCGATAAATAAAGCTCCTTCGATTGATCTATACTTATCAAAGCAGAATTATCAAATTCCACTTTCTCAATAACACGTATTCTAGATCCTAGTTTCATTCCGATTTTATCCAGGTGACGTAGGAGTGAAGGGTCACTATCTGGAACCTTCACTACGATGCCTATAGTGTTTTCAGAAAATTCAGATAATGGCAGTTGAGGACTCTCTTTGATCTCTCCATTTTCATCGGGAATAGGGTCGCCATGAGGATCCATGGTTGGAAACCCTAGATACTCATCCAACCTGGAGATTAAAGTGGTTGATTTAATATGCTCTAATTGCTCAGCTACATCATGTACTTCATCCCAGTTGAATGATAACTTTTCTACAAGGAAGACTTCCCAAAGGCGATGTTTTCTAATGATCTGAAGAGCAATTTTTCTTCCTGCTTCAGTGATTTGAACTCCCTTATATTTCTGATAATCGATCACTTTCTTTTTCGAGAGTTTTCGAATCATGTCACTGACTGATGCCGCTTTGGTGCTTAATTCTTCAGCAATAGCATTAGTACTAACACCTTCAGCTGAATCATCAGAGAGATGGTAGATCGCTTTAAGATAATTCTCCTCTGTCAAGCTTAATTTCATAATATCAAAGTTAAAAAATAATTTAGATATATCTAAAAATAAGTTTATGCTTAAGTTTTGAGTATTGCATAAGCTATTATCAATGAGTGGTTTAGTTGAGATCTATTAAACTTTCACTCAATAATGTGATTAATTGAAATTTGATAGTCTACTCAATCAATTACTTTTCCTGTTTCGCTATTTCAAATTTGTGAAAAACACATTTTTGCTAATGAAGAAAGGTTTTTAATTAGTGTAGCGAAAATGAAAAATGAAATTATTCCTCTAAAAAGTGGTCTATTTTTTTTGGCATCTGGCAATGCTGATTAATATTGCTGAGAATAAAAGATTGAATTAAGATTTAGATAGACATATGGATTTAAAGGAAATCATAGAAGGAGCTTGGGAAGATCGCTCGTTGATCGAAGAAAAGGAAGTAGCAGTTGCTATCAAAACATTGATTGATGATTTGGATATGGGTAAGCGCAGAATAGCTGAACCTGCTGCTGATGGATCTGGATGGGTCGTAAACGAGTGGATGAAAAAAGCGGTAATCCTTTATTTTCCTTTGATGAAAATGCAATTGATAGAGGTAGGTCCTTTTCAGTGGCATGATAAAATCAAATTAAAATCAGGCTACGACCAGTTAGGAGTTAGAGTGGTTCCTCATGCTATTGCTCGCTATGGATCATACATCAGTGCCGGAACTGTGTTAATGCCGTCTTATGTGAACATCGGAGCATATGTAGATGCTGGCACTATGGTGGATACCTGGGCAACTGTTGGTAGTTGTGCTCAAATTGGTAAGAACGTCCACTTAAGTGGTGGTGTAGGTGTTGGTGGAGTTTTAGAGCCAGTTCAAGCGGCTCCAGTAATTATAGAAGACAATGCCTTCCTTGGTTCTAGATGTATTGTAGTTGAAGGTGTTCGTGTAGGAAAAGAAGCTGTGCTTGGTGCAAATGTTGTACTTACAGCAAGCTCCAAAATTATTGATGTAACTGGACCTGAACCTGTAGAATACAAAGGATATGTGCCTGAGCGTTCTGTGGTCATCCCAGGAACAATGCCGAAGCAGTTCCCAGCTGGTGAATATCAAGTTCCTTGTGCATTGATTATCGGAAAGAGAAAAGAGAGCACTGATAAGAAGACTTCTTTGAATAGTGCACTTAGAGAGAATAATGTAGCTGTTTAATTCGTTGTTGGCATGTAAGTTGTTTAGCCCTAAATGATGAGCCAACAGCACAGGTATATGTTGAATATCTCTTTAATCTTAGCGTTCCTGGTGGGAATTGCTCAGAACCCCGATAATTCTACCATTGAAACTCCAAAAGATGTTTTCAATTTCAAAAATGGTGAGCATCTCGATTTCAAATTGAGTTATGGTTGGTTCACTGTGGGCAAGGCTTCACTGGATATTGATCAAACTTTTCATGACTACAAAGATCAGCGTTGCTATAAAGTAGATGTGAAAGGTGAGACCGCAGGCCTCCTTGGCGTCTTCACGCATGTGGATGATCGCTGGGGCGCTTATGTGCGAAATGATAATTTACTACCGTTGCATGCTTATCGAAACATTGAGGAAGGTAAGTACATGCGGGTAGAGAAAACAGATTTCTATCACGAGCAAGGCAGGGTTGAGGTGACGAGATATGACCCTCGTAAAGACAAGAGAAAACCTGCGAAGGAATATGGTATCAAAGGCGAGGTGTATGATTTGATGAGCTCATATCTTTATTTACGAAACTTAGATTTTAGTAAGTATGGAAAAGGGGATACCATCAAAGTGAATACCTTCTATGAGGACACACTGTATAATTTCAATATGGTGATGAGAGGTATAGAGACTTTTGATAGTAAGGTAGGAGATCTGAAGGCATATAAATTGAATTTTTTGATTCCTCCAAGTGAGATTTTCCCAAATGAGGATGGAATCGTTGCATGGATATCGGCTGATTCCAATCAGCTACCATTAAGAATTGAGGCGGAAATGTTTTTTGGTACGGCATATTGTGACTTAACGTCGTATAGAAATATAAAGTACGGGCCGGATTATCAATAGCCGGGACTATATTTGCGCCCTAAAGGACTAAATATGAGATTATACGTACTGGCGATAGTCATAGTGAGTTTGTGTTGGAGTTGTGGAGGAAGCGAGAACCAAAGTGAAGGGGATCGTCTTTTCAAAGAAGGACAATACGAAAAAGCTGTCGCTGCATTTAATGAGAAACTAGATACACATCCCTCAGATATAACTCTATTGTATAATAGAGGCAGAGCTTTCGAAGAACTAGGTAAGTATAAGGAGGCAGAAGCTGACTTTGTGAAAATCACAGAGTTGGATAATAAAAATCTAAATGCTTATTTGAGTCTTTCTCAATTGAATTACAAGAAAGGTGCCCATAACAAGGCGTTGATTTTCGCTGATAAAGCATTAGAAATAAATGACAACTCAGCAGAAGGGCATTTCCTTGCTGCCAGGGCAAAACATCAACTTGGGTATATGGACAAGGCGCTCGAGTCTTATAGCCTGGCAATCAATATTAACAAAGATTATGGCGAGGCGTACTTTTACAGAGCAGCGATTAAGATTGGTAAGAATCAATCCAAATCAGCATGTTCAGATATCGCGAAAGCTGTAAACCTGGGAGTTCCTGAAGCAAGCAAAGCACAAACGAAATACTGCAAATAAGCATTGAAAGAATTACTTACTCGTTTTTCAGAATTAGAGACACCATTCTATTGGTATGATCTTCAATTGTTAGATGATACGTTAGCTGCGTTGAACAAGGCAAATACAGAAGATTATCATGTACATTATGCGCTGAAAGCCAATAACAATCCTAAAATTCTTGAGCGTATCAGGAAAGCAGGACTGGGGATTGATTGCGTAAGTGGTGGAGAGGTTAAACATGCTCTTGAGCAAGGTTTTGATCCTTCTCATATTGTTCTGGCTGGAGTAGGTAAAACCGATCAGGAAATAGCTTATGCTATTGATCAAAATATTTTCTCATTCAATGTAGAGTCAATCGAGGAGTTGGTGGTGATCAATGAGATCGCTCAATCAAAAGGCAAACGACCGAATATCTCTATTCGAATCAATCCTGCAATTGATGCGGGAACGCATCATAAAATTACGACCGGAACCAAAGAGAATAAGTTTGGTATCTCTGATGAGGATCTATTTGCTTCGGTTGATCTGATCAAGTCATTAAAGAATATACACTTTATCGGTGTGCATTATCACATTGGTTCTCAGATTACGGATTTGACCAGATTTAAGAATTTGGCCATCAGGATTAATGAGATTCAGCAAGGATTAATTGATAAAGGGATTGAACTTCCTCATTTGAATGTAGGAGGTGGTCTTGGAATCGATTACTTGAACCCTGATGGAAATGCAATACCTGACTTTGAGCACTATTTTAAAGTTTTTAGAGATAATTTGAAATTATTGGAAGGTCAGGAACTTCACTTTGAATTAGGTAGATCCATTGTCGGTCAGTGTGGTAGTTTGATTACAAAAGTTCTCTACGTTAAGAAAAGTGGACAAACCAACTTCTTAATTGTGGATGCAGGAATGACGGATCTCATGCGGCCAGCTCTATATGACGCGCAGCATTTGGCTCAGAATATATCAAGCGATTCTGAAACACAAGTTTCTTATGATGTAGTAGGCCCTGTTTGTGAGTCATCAGATGTTTTCAATAAAGGGTTAGTTCTTCCTGAGTCGAAGAGAGGTGATTTGATTGCTATACGTTCTGCAGGAGCTTATGGCGAAACCATGAAAAACGAATACAATCTCAGACCACTTGCTCAGGGATATTACTCTGAGTGACCCCTTCTTACATTACAAATCCAACTATTAAGTAAAATAGCGTAGCTAGACCTCCAGTTACTAATGCGTATGGTAGTTGCGTTCTTACGTGATCGATATGATCTGAACCTGATGCCATGGAAGAAATCAAAGTGGTATCTGATATTGGTGAACAGTGGTCACCAAATACACCGCCTCCAAGTACTGCAGCAATTGCTACATACATGTTGAGATCAATGGCCTGCGCTAGTGGAACGGCAATGGAAATCATGATAGCAAAAGTCCCCCAGGAAGTTCCCGTACTAAACGCAATAAAGCAGCTGGTAAGGAATATGATGGCTGGAGCAAGAGAAGGAGATAGCCATTCTTGAGTGATAGAGGCCACATAAAGACCAGTTCCAAGTTCTTTACAGAGGTTCCCAATAGCAAAGGCAAGCATCATCAGTATGGCCATGGAAATCATGTCTTTCATTCCATTGATACTTTCGTCTACAAAACTTTTTAGATTCAATACTTTTTGAATGCCAAAATAGACTCCAGCAAAAACAACCGCTAATGTAACCGAATACAATACAGCAGAAGATCCTGAAGCATTGCCAATTGCCGCCCACATCTTAGCACCGAACGATTCATCTAGCGATGAATCCCACCCAGTGTATAATAAGAATAAAGGCATAGAGACAATCATCACAGCAAGAGGTAAAAGCATGTTTCTTGCTTTTCCTGCTGTTAATTCTGTATGATTACTCTTTTCAATTGAAGGAGATTCTGCGATTGATTTGTTGTCGAACTCTTTCATAGGCCCAAAGCTCTTTCCTGATTTAGCTAGATAAAAAACCAAACCTAATGTGAGTAATGGATAGAAGTTGAAAGGAATTGAATAGAGTAATGTCTGAAAAGGAGGAATGTTGTCATACATTGCCAGCAATCCTATAATATAAGCGCCCCATGCGTTCAATGGAAATAAGATACAAGAGGGAGCTGAACTACTATCTGCCAGATAAGCAAGTTTCTGACGTGAGATTCCAAATTTGTCAAACAGTGATTGAAATACAGTTCCAACAGTTAGAATGGAGATGTTCGATTCGATAAAAATGAAGAATCCCGTAAGGCCTGCAGCAATTTGAAGTTTAGATTTTGGATTTTTACTTTTAAGTATGCTGTTCTGAATTTTAGCTACAAACCCATTGATTCCTCCTGAAATTTTAATAAGCTGAATTAAAGAACCTATAAGTAGTGTGAATAAAATGGTACGTGTATTTCCGCCACTTTTAAAGACATCCACGGTTTTTTCTAGAGTGACTAAAACTCCTTCGAATAAATTTCCACCGGAAATAATGATATATCCAATGAACAAGCCAATAAACAAGGAAACAATAACTTCTTTAGTTCGGATAGCTAGGATAATGGCAATAAGTGGCGGGAGGAGTGATAAGAAACCAAAGTCTGTCATTCAACAATAAGTGATTCGTCGGTTGAGTTAGTTTTTGCTCGATAAAGGTAGGTATTGAAAAGCTTTACGATCGCATTATTCAGTATTTGTTCCGTAGAATTTTTCTTGGAAGCCTTGTCTAGGTCTAGACTTGCTTGCCACACGAGCTTTTTTGTTTCCGTATCGAATAGCTCTATAAGTAATGCTGACTCTTGGAAAGTGGTGACAGAATATGTTGGAAAGGGACGATAATAACTGTAAGGGTTATAGTAGGAGGAGTTTACTTCACTCTTTTGATTACGGATTAGCTCATATCTAATCACAAGGTCAGGGTCTTTTTGATTTAAGAGGTAATCTCTTTTAGTCATTTGCTCAGAAATCATATCCTCTATGAATGAAAAAACCTCTTCTCCTTCAGGAGAGAGGTCTTTAGTCTTTTTATAATTGACAATTCCGAAATCCTCATAAGATGAGAATGTAGAATTTGAATTGGCAAAATGAATAACTTTAGAAGAGCAACCTCCCAGGATCAATAACAATGTTCCTAATGAGAGTATTGGATTGTATTTCATCTAAATCAGCCTGTCATTCCAAATTCCCTTACCGTATTGAGAGAATTCAAAATTTTATCAATCAGTTTGTCAGATTCTTCAGGAAACTCATATAATATATCAAAGCGGTCACCATTGGAACTTGCCTGAAGTAGTGCTTCATACTCCTTCATTGTACCTTTCTGGTAAGCGTTCAAGTCCGGGTTATACCAAATAAATTGCATGCTAATTTAGAGTCAAAAATGGGTTGTGGGTCAAATTTCTATGAATATTCTCCCATAAATACAATTATACGAAGAAAAGTAACCTCATCGAAACAATAAATTAAACTTTTTTATCAATCCTGATGAGCTTTCCATATCTCATCTATTAACGATAGCTGTTGTGATTTGTTGCCTCCAGAATCTTCTACATACAAAGGTATTTCACCAAGGTGTTTCCATTTATTGTTTTGAATGTCCGCATCAAATACAATAGTTGCTCCAAGCTGTCCATTATCTTCAGGATAGATCATGTCTATTGTTTCTGAATACTTCCCGTTTTTGTAAGAATATTTGCCAGATCCTGCAGCATAAATGACATCATCATTTTTGTTGTAATAAACCCATGTGAAATGCGTTGGTGTTATCAATTTGATATATCCTGCATACTCTGGGTACTCTATATAGTGGCCATCTTTTTTATCTCGGTAAGATATAAGGTCCCAAGCTCCTTGTACCATTAAATTCTTCGCTGGAGTTTTATCCGTTCTTACCCATTTCTCTTCAATTTTGTTTGAATCTACTACTACTATTTTGCCAGTGTTATCATCTATATCCATCACTTTGGCATAGCCGGTGTGGTGCCATTCATTCTTCGGCAGATCAAAATCAAAAGGTATAGCTTGTCCTAACTCGCTACTACCTGGGGGGTAGAAGAATTTAATATCCTCTATGTATTTGCCATTCTTGACTTCATAACTGCCTCCACCCATACCCAGGAGCTTATGGTTTTTTTCATCATACTTATACCAGACAAAATGATGGTCCGTTAAATGCTTTTGATAAATGATACTATCACCATATTCTTTCCATTCTTTACTTCCGTCACTGTAGGGAATGTATTTGGTGAGCTTCCATGAACCTATTAAAGGTTTGTTGGAAGGTTTGGGTTGGCTCTGAGGGGTCGTAGCGAATATTATTGCAACTGCTGCAAGAGATATTCTAAGGAATATTTGGGGTCTCATCTCTGCAATGTTTTGGGTTCTATGTAAAAGTTAAAATAAAATATGGTCATTTCAAAGTTTTGACGAGCTTATTATCTAACACGCGTTTTGTATTATTTTCTTGCGATTGTTACCAGAAAATGAAATTTCGTTAACTTCAAATCCAAATCACTTCCGCCGATAAAGTGTTGAATAATTTACTCATATGGTCTGTTCTGGTCTCTTCTGTTATGTTAGGCATTACACAGGAAGGGGTGACACGTTATACCGGTGTGTATCGTGGCAAGACATTATTTATTCAAAACCCATACAACCCTGAGACTAGAGAGTTTTGTATATCAGAAGTTAGGTTAAATAATAAGCGAATCAATCTTAATTATCGCCACAGCGCAATCAAGCTGGATTTTCAAGGGATAGAACAGAATTCACCAATATCGATCCAAATAGTGCATTCGGATAGTTGTAGTCCTGTGATTCTTAATCCTGATGCTATTCAATATAAATACTCATTTGCTTTTCATGAGATTTCAATGAATGATTCTGTGCTTGTTTGGTCGACCATTGGAGATCAAGATGGTGGTGTTTATTCGCTAGATTACTATGATTATGGAATCTGGCAAACTCAAGATACTATTCCTTCAAAAGGAAGACTAGGAGGTGCAATGTATGTACATTTTCCACAACTTCAGGAAGGACCTAATAAGCTTCGATTGAAGTATACTTTTCCAAGTGGTGATTATTTGTATAGCCGAGAGATTGATTTTCACTTCTATGAAGAGCCCGTGACTTTTTCACCAAAAGGTACCAAGACATCTCTAACACTATCTAGATATGCTAATTATGAAATATATGATGGTGGGGATAATTTGGTGCTTTCAGGAGCTGGTTCCACCATTGATGTTCGGAGCTTAAAAAGAGGGGACTATATTATCTATTTTGATAATAAAGACCCCGGTGTATTTACAAAGCTGTAATGTTTAGAATAGATTAATGCCAAAGAATGTTTGAAGGAATGTTAGTAAAAACATAATTCCAAGCACTGTCGGACATAAAAACATAACTGCGAAATTCAGATATTTCTGAACAAAAGATCCTGTATATCCGGGATAACCTTGTTCAATTTCTTCGTTAAGATTTTTGGTCTTCCATATATAAGCAGCAAAAATGGAGATGAGACAACCCCCAAGAGGGAGTAAAGTGTCATTTGCTACATTTTGTGCAAAATCCATGAATGATGTTGGGTTTTCAGCTCCAATGTAAGTGATAAAGTTGGTAAAGAATCCTGAGTAGCCATTAGATAATAAGGAAGGAATACCAATTACAAAAATCAATCCAGCAATTAACCAAACAGCTCTATTTCTTCTTACACCTTTCTCATCCACAACATAAGCTACAGGTACTTCCAAAAGAGATACTGTAGATGTTAGCGCAGCAAAGGAAAGTAGTAAAAAGAACGAAGCTCCAATGATTACGCCTAAGGTTGACCCTAAGCTTTCAAAGGCTCCTGGTAATACCGTAAAAATTAATCCTGCGCCCTGACCAGCGCCCTCCATGGTTCCATCGGTTAAATATGCTACCATTGGGAACATCATTAATCCAGCGATAAAAGCCATACCAACATCAGCTAGAGTGATAAATGCCGCAGAGCTAACGATATTGTCTCCTTTGCCTACGTAGCTACCATAAGTAATCAAAGCACCCATACCAAGTGATAGTGAGAAAAAGGCTTGTCCCATTGCACTACCCATTACACTCAGTGTCAATTTGGAGAAATCAGGAACTAAATAGAAGCTCAGACCTATCATTGCATTATCCAAAGTCAGGGAATACACGACCAGACCAAGTATCATGATAATTAATGTCGGCATTAATATTTTAGAGGCTTTTTCAATACCACCTGCAACTCCTTTAGATACTATAAATGCAGTAGCAAACATAAAAACCATGGCATAACTTCCAACTTTGAATACATCTTTCGTGAAGTCGCCAAATTGTTTCCCAATTTCAAAATGTCCGAAGAGTAATTCAATAAAATAACCGAATGCCCATCCTGCTACTACATTATAAAAAGAAAGAATGACAAAGCCACTAAATATGCCTTGAAGGCCAAGAATGCTCCATTTTTTAAACCCTAATGCTTTGTATGCACCAGCTGGATTCAATTGGGTTTTTCTACCGATTGCTATCTCTGTTACCATTACTGGAAAACAAAGAATGAAACAGAAAATAAGGTACATTACAAGGAATGCGGCTCCACCGCCTGCACCAACTTCAAATGGAAAACTCCAAATATTACCCAATCCTACTGCAGATCCCGCAGCAGCTAAAATGAATCCAAGTTTATTAGAGAATGAGCCTCTTCCAGCCATGTTGTTTTGTTTGTTAAAACGCCAAATATAGCAAAACCAGCTAAAGCAACTAGCTGGTAATTAAGTTGATTGTTAATAAGTTGATTTTACAAGTCGTCATCGTCCAATGGCACCTCGTATGGGTAACTGAACAAGTGATTTTGTTTGATTGAATCTGCCACTTTGTTCGGGACATATTTTTCCCATCCTACTGCACCTCTTTGGATCATTTCCAATACATCATCAGAAATGATGTGTAGGTTTTCCGTTTTGGCACCTTCGATATCCTGAAACTTATCATTATCCATCAGGTATTGATATAAGTGCTTTAGATGCGGTTCTGGCTCAAAAGAATCGGTTGTTTGTATTTCTTTAGTGTCTGGCTTGAATGTAGGGTAGATGTATAGTTTCACATTGCTTCCAAACAATCTACTAAATGACTCAAGAATTCCACCATTCAGATTTTCATAGTAGGATTCATCAAAAATTCTAACAAGGTTGTAGTAGCCCATTACAATCCCCAGTTTTCTGTGTCTGGTGAATTGAGAAAGATAGGCTGCTAGTTTGTAGTGTTCCTGGTAGTTGGATATTAAAACATTTTGTCCAAGCGAACACAATAGGTCTACTCTGTCCAGGAAGTCAGCTTCATCCACTTCACCTTCCATTGTTAAATCATTTAGTGTTAATTCAACAATAGGAGTGACGTTCTGTATTTCTACATCCGATTCTTTTCTGAATGCCCGCATCCCAGTGATCATCATGTCCACGTTGACATGCGTAACCGGACGGAATCGTCCTCTTAGAACAAAGATGTTCTTTTTATATAATGCAGCTGAAGGTTGTAAGACATTCCCTTTAGGTCCGAACATGGCAGCATGAGTCAAGCCATTCTTCACCAACTTCAAAACCATCAATCTGTTGTCCACATGATGGAAGTCGGGACCCTCTATTCGGAACATATCTATCTCAAGTCTAGACTTGTGGATGTTGTCTGTTAGGGAATTAAGTATCTCTTCAGGCTCCGAATAGTTGTAACAAGCGTGAATAAGATTTACACCAACCATTCCTAAAACTTGCTGTTGCCACAATGGGTCTGTGTCTTTCAAAATCACGTGAATTACACAGTCATTTGGGTCAGAATTGGGGTGTTTCTGAAATCTTAATCCAATCCAGCCATGGCCTTGGTTGGTGCGTTTGTAATTTAAAGTCTCTACCGTGTTAGCAAAGGCAAAGAAATGAGATCGTTTGGCTCTGTTGGTCAAGCGCTGAGCAAGAAGTGAGTATTCTCGATCCAACATTTTCATGAGCTTGTCCTCACATACATATCGCAAGCTTTTCCCATAGATGGCATCACTAAAAGTCATATCATATGCCGACATGGTTTTAGCAATGGTACCAGAAGCTGCTCCAGCTTTGAAGAAGTAATCAGCTACTTCCTGTCCGCCTCCAATTTCTGCTATGGTACCGTATATTTTGTCGTCAAGGTTAAGCGAAAGTGCTTTTTCTTTGGTGGTGAGTGTTTTGAATGATTCCATTAAGGGTGCCTGCCTTTTATTTTCACTTAAAATTATGCCATAACAAGCTCAATTTAAACTTATCAGTGACATAAATAAAAAAGCCGGCAGAGCCGGCTTTAGTTTCAGAAATATGCAAAAGGTAATTAATTGTAAAGACTGTAAGGAAACTTATTTTCCGCTACCATTTTCTCAGCAATTGATCTTCTAAGCGTCTTTGTGTTGACAGGATTATATTTTGTGAATCTCTTCATTCCCATCATCATTACTTTTAGTTCATCACCATCTGTGAAGCAGGCAACAGCTTCGTCTCCGTGATTTTTTATTTTTTGAATAGCTTCATGCATATAAAGCTTAGTCATGTCATAGTATAACTTGCTTCCTGCTTCTCCGTGTAAACTGGTTAGCTTTTCAGTTCTTAGGATGCATGATTCCAATACATAGATTTCAATCAGCATATCAGCAACATGCATTAAGACTTCTTGCTCATCTGTAAGTTTAGGGCCAAAGGTTTCAGCAGCTTTTCCAGCTACCATTAAGGCAGCTTTTTTCAACTTCTTCAATACATCTTTTTCTTCTGCAAGAGGAGCACTTAAGTCAGGCATCTCAAAAGAAGGTACTGAAGTCAATTCTTTAGCTACCGACATTGCTGGACCTAATAAATCGATTTCACCTTTCATAGCACGTTTGAACATCATGCCGACTAGCAACATTCTATTAATCTCGTTCGTGCCTTCATAGATTCTAGTGATTCTCGCATCTCTGTAAGCTCTTGCCATAGGTGCTTCTTCTGAGAATCCCATTCCACCATATACCTGCACACCTTCATCCACACAGTAGTCAAGTACTTCAGAACCATGGATTTTGATGATGGCACACTCAATAGAGAATTGCTCCAAAGCTTTCAATTTCGCTTTGCTAGGATCCATTCCTTCGCTGATTAGTGACTCAATTCGGTCATCAATGTTCTGACCGGCTCTGTAAGCCGCAGATTCGATAGCGAAAGTCTTTGCTGCCATGTTGGCTAATTTCGTTTGAATCGCTCCGAAGCTTGATATGGATACACCAAACTGTTTACGCTCATTCGCATAGTTGGTGGCTTTAGAAGCTATGTCTTTACAGCCATTGATTACTCCACATCCTAGTTTGATACGACCTACGTTCAATACGTTTACAGCGATTTTGAATCCGTTCTCACGCTCAGAGAGCATGTTCTCAACTGGTACTGTACAGTCATTGAAGAAAACCTGACGAGTAGAAGAGCCTTTGATACCGAGTTTTCTCTCCTCATCGTTCATGGTGATGCCACCATAAGTTTTCTCAACGATAAACGCTGTTAAGTTTTTATCATCATCAATTTTGGCAAACACAATGAACAAGTCAGCAAAACCCGCATTAGAGATCCACATTTTTTGACCATTGATGATGTAGTTTTTGCCATCGTCAGACAATTTGGCTTTTGTCTTGCCTGAGTTAGCATCCGACCCTGCATCTGGTTCTGTCAAGCAATAAGCAGCTTTCCACTCACCAGAAGCAAGTTTAGGAATGTACTTTTGTTTTTGCTCTTCAGTACCATAATACAAGATAGGTAGGGTTCCGATACCCGTATGGGCACCGTACGCTGTAGAAAATGAACCTGATGCCGCGATGATATCTGCCATTAGCATACCGGTGTTGAAACTCATTCCCATTCCTCCGTATTCTTCTGGAACAGAAATTCCTAACAACCCTAGTTCGCCAGCTTTGTCCATCAACGAAGGCATCAGTCCTTCTTCCATGCTGTCTATTCGATCTACGATAGGGGCTATTTCCTTGTCAATGAAATCCTGAGTGGCAGCTGCCATCATTTTTTGTTCTTCTGAAAACTCTTCGGGGATGAAGATTTCCTGGGCTTCTGTTTCTCTGACGATGAACTCACCGCCTTTAATAGCTTGTTTTTGTGCTACTGATTCCATTTTTCAATTAATGTTTTATAATGAGGTTAATATGTTATGCATGCATACTATTTCAAATATATAGAAAAATGTTATGCATGCATAATAAATGGAAAAAATATTCTTATCCAATACAATAGAAACGTGAATGAAGGATTTGGTTACAATTCATCCTGAATATTCGACAGTTCGGTAAGGTCAAATTTTAAAACGTACTGTCAAAACGCACTTTTGAATCAACAAAAACGATCAAAACCATGCGTTATACTTTACTACTTCAATTCATACTGTTTACACTCGCAGCTACAGGACAAACCATTCTTGAGGGAGATGTAAAAGATAAGACCTCTGAAGGCCTTATCGGAGCAAATGTCTATATCAAAGATTCATATGATGGGGGGACCACTGATTTTGATGGTCACTTTCGCTTTGAAACGTTTGAGACTGGAGATCAGATACTAGTTGTTTCATTTGTTGGGTATGAGACTTTGGAGCTTCCAATTAATATAGAAGCAGCTGGAAACCTTCAGATAGAATTAAAAGAATCATTTAACAGTATAGCTGCTGTGACAATCACTGCTGGAGCATTTGAAGCGAGTGATGAGAAAAAGGCCGTGGTGATGAAAAGCCTGGATATCGCAACGACCGCTGGAGCCACTGCTGATATAACAGGAGCACTAAATACGCTGCCCGGTACACAGAAAGTAGGAGAGTCAGGTCGTTTATTCGTGAGAGGTGGTACTTCTGATGAAACAAGAATCTACATAGATGGGGTAGAAGCGTCTAATTACTATGGCGCTACGGCTAATGGTGTTCCTACAAGAAGTCGATTTTCACCATTCCTTTTTAAAGGGACTTTCTTCAGCACTGGTGGGTATTCAGCAGAGTTTGGACAAGCTTTATCCTCTGCACTGATTTTGAACACTAATGATGTAGATCCAGAGAACAAAATTGACTTGTCGATTATGTCGGTTGGTTTGGATGCAGGTGTGACTCGCTCTTGGAACGATCAATCACTCTATGTGAAGGCTGGATACATGAATTTGAACCCATACAATGACCTGATCAATCAACGAGTGAATTGGATAGATGCTACCAAAAGTTGGGATGGCACGCTGGCATATAAGAAGAAGCTAACTAATGGTGGAATGTTTAAAGTATTGGGAATGACTAATACTTCTGGTTTTCACCTTGAGCAGTACTCTACATTATCAGAGAAAGGATACTATGATGTACAGATGGCTAACCAAAATTCATTCATTACATCGAACGTGAATTTGCCGGTAGGTGATAAGGATAGCTTTTACTTCGGAGGTTCTGCATCTTGGAATCGTGACGATCTTACTTATGATGAAACGGAGTTGTCTACTCCAGATTTTAACATGCATTGGAAGGCCAAATTCATTCATGAGTTCAATGCCAAGCAGATTATCAACACAGGAGCTGAAGTATTCTATACTCATGTAGATCGTGAGATTACCACTGCTACGGATTCTGTGACCCTTGACTACTCTAATTATAATCTGGCAGCTTATGGAGAATTTGATCAGTACATCACAGAGAAGTTGATGATGCGTTTTGGGGCAAGATTGTCTAATCAGTCGGTAGTTAGCTCTACCACTTTGGAGCCACGTTTCTCTATGGCTTATCAAGTAGGAGAGTTTGCTCAATTCTCGCTTGCTACTGGCCAGTTTTATCAAACTCCAAAGAAGGACTATTTACTCGTGACAAACACCATAGATCAGGAGCGAGCTCAACACTATATCTTGAACTTTCAACGAATAAAGGAAAGTAAGATCTTTCGTGTGGAGACTTATTTGAAGGATTATGATCACCTTATTCGTTTTCAGGATCAATATGACCCAACTACTTTCAGTAATAATGGAGAAGGTTATGCCTACGGTCTAGATGTGTTTTGGAGAGATCGTGGTGGGTTTAAAAACATCGACTACTGGGTGTCATACTCCTGGTTAAAAAGTGAACGCTTGTTTCAGGATTATCCTGAGAAGACAACTCCTGGATTTTCCACTGCGCACAACATGTCTTTTGTTCTCAAGAAATTCGTGCCAGCTATCAAAAGTCAATTGGGAGCAACCTACTCTGTGACATCTGGAAGACCTTACGAAAACCCGAATAAGGAAGGGTTCAACGAAAGCAAGACGGATGTATACCAGGACTTGAGCTTTAATATGGCTTTTTTACCACGCCCTGAAGTGATCATCTACTTGTCAGCAACGAACCTTCTAGGTCAGGATCAGGTGTTTGGTTACCGCTATGCCAACACACCAAATGATAATGGTGTAATTGCATCGGAGGCTATTCGCTTACCCGCTAAACGATTCCTTTTCATAGGATGCTTTATCACCATTGGTGCATTCAACAAACAATTAGAAAATCTATAATCAAATCATAAACTTAAAATCAATGAAAACTCTATTCATTCTAGCATTTGCATGTATTGGACTTGCAGCTAATGCCCAAACTAATAACCTAACAGTAGAAGTGACCAATTTCAAAAATGCCAATGGGAAGTTGCGTGTAGCTCTCTTTACAGATGAGACTAATTATTTGAAAGACAGTCAGTTTGCTTCGGATACAATTGTCTATAGTCAAGAGAAGGTAGAAGTGCTATTTGCAAACCTGCCTGCAGGTGAATATGCCATCTCCATCTACCATGATGAAAATGATAATGGAAAGCTGGATGCTAACTTCATGGGGATTCCATCTGAGCCCTATGCATTTTCCAATAATGCTCCTAGTCGATTTGGACCTGCGAAATATGCTGAATCCAAGTTCACTTTGGATCAAGAAAACCAAATTCATTCAATCAAATTAAACTAAAAAATAACATGAAAACGCTATTCACAACTATTGCCATTTTAACAGTTACTTTAGGATTCAGTCAGTCAAAGTTCGAATCTGCTATTCTTCGAGGAAAGCAAATGATTAATGATGCAGATACAGTCACAGCAATGCAAAATGCGGTGAACTACTTTCAACGAATTGCACAAAAGGAGACAACTGAGTGGTTACCATGGTATTATCAAGCTCAAATAATCTGTTTCATGGCGAGTAGTAATTCTGATTTAGACGCTAAGGAAAATCAACTTAACAAAGCATTAGAACTAATCGAGGCTGGAAAGAAAATTGAAAAGAATGCGGAGTTATTGGCGTTAGAGGGTTTTGTTCAAATGCTACGTGTTTCTGTAGATCCAGCTACTAGAGGTCAAAAATTAAGCCCTGTTGTGTTTGGATTGTACAATCAGGCATTAGCAATAGACCCGCAAAATCCTCGTGCACGTCTTTTTTTGGGTCAGTTTCAATACGGGACTGCACAGTTTTTTGGGACAGGCTTTGAAGAGGCATGTGTGAATGTTAAGAAAGCTTATGATATATTTGAGAATCAGCCATCTGAACCTACGATTTATCCATCATGGGGAATGGGAAGTGCTAGAGCTGCATTAGCAAACTGCAATCAATGAAATACTCACGTGAACAATTCATAGGTCATCTAAAAGAGATCTTCATCATGGGAATGATTGGGCTGGTGTACAGCCTTTTCGTTGGTGATCTGAATGCTTTCAATATTACAGTGACTGTTCTAATCTGGATTTCGCTTAGTAGAGGAAACGGTTGGTTGGTTGAGATTATTGATAAGCGAATTAGTTGGGTAGACCAACCAATCCTGAGGCTGACAGTCGGCATGGTGGCCATGATTGTTTACACGGTATTTGCTTTTGGGCTCATTTTGGTAACCACCATATGGTATTACTATGGAGATTCACCGTCAGTAACTTTAGCAAGGTTGGGTTTTGAAAACTACCTGGTTAGTATCCTGATTACTTTGATTATTTCGATGTTTTTACACGGAAGATCTTTTTATCTGAACTGGAAGCAAGCGCTTTATCGTGAAGAGAAACTCAAAAATGAGACCTTGAAAACCAAGTTTGAATCTCTTAGAAACCAGGTTAATCCTCACTTTTTGTTCAATTCACTCAATGTGCTGTCTGGATTAGTGTATGAAGATCAGGCTAGAGCAGTTCAGTTTATTCGGAAAATGTCTGAAGTATATCGATACGTGTTAGATAAACGTGATCAAGAATTGGTGACCCTAGAGGATGAGTTGAAGTTTTTCGACAATTATGCCTTTCTTCAACAGATCCGATTTGGTGATAACTTAAAAGTACATGTAGAGCGAAATGGGGATGGAATGGTTCCCCCGGTGGCAATGCAGCTGTTGCTAGAGAATGCTATAAAACACAACATTGTCTCTGAGGCTAAACCATTGATAGTGAATGTGTCCATCACAAAAGATGAAATTAAGGTGTCTAACAACATACAAGAAAAACTCTCCAAAGACTCGACCGGTATCGGTTTAAATAATCTGAGAGATCGCTATGGATTTCTGTCCAATAAGAAGGTAGTGGTCAATAATGACGGTAAAACCTTTGAAGTAATACTCCCACTTTTGAAAATAGACTCATGAGATATTTAATTCTGGAAGATGAAAAAATAGCTTCCAATAGACTTAAGGAAATGATTGCTAATCTAAGGCCAGATTATCACTGTGTCTTGACTTTGGATTCGGTTGAGTCGGCAGTGATTTCATTGCCTGCACTTAAGTTAGATTTGGTCTTTATGGATATCCAATTAGCTGATGGGAATTCATTTGATATTTTCGATCAAATCAAGTTCGACGCTCCGATCATTTACACCACGGCGTATGATGAGTATGCGTTGAAGGCTTTCAAATCGAATAGTGTAGATTATTTACTAAAACCTATAGATCCAGTAGAGCTGGCAGGGGCAATTGCAAAGTTTGAAAAGCATTCAGTGAAAGATGATAAGGATGTCACTCAATTAATGCAATCTCTAAAGCCAGAAGGGAAAGAGCGATTTGTTGTGAAAGTAGGTGAGCACCTTAAGTCAGTACTAACGAAGAATGTACAATTGATCTATAGTCAGGATAAGGGGACGTATTTGTTTACCGATGATGGAAAACGATTTTTGGTAGACTACACGATGGATCGGGTAGAGGAGATGTTGTCTCCAAAAGAATTCTTCAGAATTAGTAGGAAGTTCTTAGTACATATAGACTACATCAAGGACATTGTTTCCTATACCAATTCCCGTTTGGAAATAATGATTGACGGCTTTACAGATGATCAGGTAATAGTAGCCAGAGAGCGAGTTAGTGATTTTAAAGTATGGCTAGATCGTTAGCCTTTGACAAAATCCAATATTTGAGATCTTTCAAAAGGTTTTCTGAAGTACTGCTCCAATAGTTTAGAATCAAGTGCTTCTTTGATTTCGCTTGTCACCTCAAAGCCAGTTAATAGACAAAATCTCACATCAGGGTATGTTATTTTAGCTTCTCGAATTAAGTCCAACCCACTTTTGCCGGGCATTCGTAAGTCAGTGATCACTACCTCAATGTCCTTTTCTTCATCCAATATGTCTAAGGCATCATCAGCGGAGTCTGCCAGTATGATGTCCACATCATTTCTATAGGTAATTTGAAATGTAATGCGGTTTGGATACTCATCATCAACGTATAGTACTTTCTTTTTCACTTGCATCTCCATTTGACCATGATTTAAATGTAATAATTACTGTGGTACCTTTATTCTTTTTTGATCGAAAATGTATTTGACCTTGATGTTCAGTGACAATTCTTTTCGAAATAAACAATCCAAGTCCTGTGCCTATGCCTGGCGCTTTGGTTGTAAAGAATGGATCATAGATTTTGTCAAGGAACTCCTGATCAATACCTGATCCGGAATCAATAATTTTTAATTCAACTGAGTTATTTATGTTAGTTGTTTGTATTTCGATGGTTCCTGTGCCATCTATAGCATGAACAGCGTTTGAAATCAGATTTATTAATAGCTGGTGTATACTTCCATCATTAGCAGTGATGAAGTGATTTTCGGCATTGAGGGTTTTAATTACGTCAATTCGTCCCTTTAGCTCATGCTCCATGATTAATAAAGAGGTTTTCACCACCTCATGGAGATCACATTTGTCCATCAGCTGATCTCCTCCATGGCTGTATCTACTTAATCCTTTGACGATGTTGGTAATGCGATCAATACCTAACTTCATCATATTGACAACTTCCTCCAACTCATGATCAGCAATGAGGGTATCATTCTCTGCCATGATGGTTTCTACGCTATATAATCCAGCTTGCAAATAATTGACCGGATTATTGATTTCATGAGCAATGCCAGCAGTTAAGACACCTAAGGAAGCCATTTTTTCGGCTTGAATAAGCTGATTTTGAGTGTTTTGCAACTGAGAGACGGTTAGTTCAAGCTCTTCGGTGCGTTGCTTAACCATGGTCTCCAATTGAGCCTTCATTTTTTTAAGCTCTTGAGTTCTTTCTTCTACTAACATTGTCAATAACAACTGTCTTCTTTTTTCCATTTTAGAAGTGAAAAAACGGGTGAAATACACCGCAACTGCCAAGATCAAAACCAAAGTCAGAATAAATGGAGCTCTTTTATAAAAAGGGGGAGCAACATGAAATATGAGAGTCTGTGGGTCACTCCATTTGTGGTTTCCTACTTTTTTAGCTTTAAGTTGAAATGTGTATTCCCCATCTCCAAGGTCTGCCAGGTTCACTATTGAGTTTGGTTCTGGTGTGGACCATTTGTCATTCAATTTGTAGCTGTATTCCATATCATTGGTGGGATAAAGCAATGAACTGAAATAAATGGAAAGGTAAGATTCAAAAGGAACTTCGATCTTTCTATTTGGTTGAAAATTGATTGATTTGCCATTCACTACAAAATCCAGAATTACTGGTTTCTTGGTTTTACTGGAAGTGTTATTGATTTTATAATCTGTTACAGCTACACCTTGAGAGGTACCGACCCATAATTTATTGTTGTTGATTACCAGACACTGTTTATTAACAGTGTTCACAGGCAGTCCTGAGGCTTCAGAAAACTGCACATAATTATGTGTTTTAATGCCATATCGTATTAATCCGGCAGTTGTTGCAATCCATAAATAATCATCTTCTTTTACTATGGCACGAATCCCGCTATTATCAAAATTTTGATTGATACTCATTTTGACTAATTCTCCATTTTCAAGTGTAAAGAGCCCATAATTGGTAGCTAGAAGCAGAAACTCGTCAATTAAGGCAATGTCGTCTACTATTAACCCAATTCTGTTCGGATTGCTAAATGGGGTGCTTAGGTCTGTGAAAACGGTGTCTGAGTGGCTTTTGAAATACAAATAATGATCCGGGTTAGAAGACAATGCGTAAATGCCGTCAGAAGTAGCTTTAATTCCAGTGATTTCTGAAATAATCCCTTTGTCACTGTCATAGGAAGTATATGTGAAATCCTCAGGTTGAATTTGGTGTACTCCATTGAACCCTTCTTGGCTTGTCCAGAGGTCATTGTTGATGGAGTCATAGACAATATCAAACATGTAACGTCCTGTTGATTCAAAGGATTGCTTTTTAATTATAAGATCGTCTTTGATCTTGTAGAGGTTTTGTCCTGATGTTACATACAGTATGTCATTGGTCATGATACCACTTAGGAAATAGTCTTCCTCTTTACCTGTTAATACCGCTGATGATACTTCAGTCTCTTTATTGATTTTCCATACGCTATTGCTACGTAAGGTATATATGAAATTAGATGTTGAGTTGGTCACTAAAGCTTCAATGTAATTGTTGGGCTTACTTAAATTAACCTTTCGAAATTCAGGTAATGAAATCAGCAAAACTCCTTTTTCCGTACTCAACCAAATATTTCCTTCGCTATCTACATACGATTGATTGACAAACATTTCTGCATTGGAGAGTTTTATTCCATGTATCAAGGAGTCGATAGTGACTATACAAGTATTGTTGTAAATGCCGCTTAATACAAACTGATGATTATTCAATGGCTCAATGTGTTGATATTCTTGTGTGTTGTCTATGTTGTTGATTTCAAAGGGGATGAGTGACACTTTGTCGTTTTCAAAAATTGCCTGCTTAATGCCATCTCCTGAAGCAACAAGTATTTTATCTCCTATTTGTTTTAAGTCATTTGTGGTAAACCTTTTTGGTATGGTTAATCTTTTGAATTGATTGGAGGTCTCTTCATACCGATAGTAGTTTCCTGGGTTCGATACAACAATGACATCTTTATTTGCCATTTGAATGAAATTGAAGGATCGAACAAATGAGTTGGTGTTGTCTTCAGGTTCAAATGAAATCCTTTTCCAACTTCCATTTTTTTCGTAAATAACTACTGCATGTGGTTCCGAAATCCAAATTCTACCATTGGAGTCTTCAAGTGCCGTTTTTGGATAATAAACTGTAGAGTCTGTTACAGCTCTGTTTCCTTGTAATAGTACTTCGAAGCGCGGGTTGCTTATGTCTGGATGGATCAGCGTGATACCCATGTCGTGAACGCCTAGTAACCTTCCATCTGAAGTCGTTAGGAAGCTTTTGAAAAAATTGCCAGGGGCACCGTCTGCATATCGCTCAAAGTTTAATCCGTCGAAACGATATAATCCATCATCTGATCCTATCCATATGAAACCGAGGCTATCTTGTGTAATGCATTTGATGACGTCTGTGTCCAATCCATCAGCCGAACGATAGCTGTAGGTAAAGAAATCCTGAGCCACAGCAGTTGAGACTAGAATCATGCAGAGCATGCTTGTTAGACTTTGGTAAATCTTTTTAGGCACAAAGGAAAGTTAACCAGAAATTAAGAGTTAACCTTATCGCGTCGATAAATGGCTTTATTTCTCCGATAAATGGATTTAAGCAAGTTCTCTCAAATCAACAGGAACTACCCTGGATACGCCTTGCTCGATCATGGTAATGCCATAAATTACGTCAGTGCTAGCCATTGTTCTTTTGTTGTGAGTCACAATGATAAACTGAGATTCCTTAGAGAACTTTCTAATGATCTCGTTGAATTTATCAATGTTAGCATCATCCAATGGAGCATCTACCTCATCGAATATACAGAATGGTGCTGGCTTGATTAGATAAATCGCAAACAGGAGAGATGTTGCTGTAAGTGTCTTTTCACCACCAGAAAGCTGGTTGATCGTTAATGGACGTTTTCCTTTTGGCTTGGCCATGATTTCAATGGAAGAGTCCAATGGGCTATCTGGATCCGTAAGCTTCAGCTCACAGTCATCTTCTTCTGTGAAGAGCGTGCGGAATACTTTGATGAAGTTTTCTCTAATTTTTTCAAAAGCATCAAGGAATGTAGTTTTAGCTACTTCATCTATCTCACTGATGGTAGTTAGAAGTGACTCTTTAGCTTTTTGGAGGTCTTCTTTTTGGTTGGCAATGAAATCATGGCGTTCCTTGATCTCTTCATAGGCTTCCATAGCCATAGGATTGATCGGTCCCATACCATCCAACCTATTCTTTAGTTTGTCAACTCTTTCACGAAGGTCATCCTGAGTTTTAGTGAGCAGTTCTTCGTTTTCGAAGCTTTCTATTTGCTTCATGTCAATATTGAATTCCACGGATAAACGATCTTTAATGGAATTCAATTGCATCTTAGTCTCATTGAGCTTGTTTTGCCATTCCATCAAGACGTGATCTGTAGACTCTCGCTGACGTTGTATCTCTCGCAGACCTTTCTCTTGCTCATCGATCAGTCCTCGAACACTGTAATAATCTTTTTCAGCTTCGTTTACACCATTTTCAATGGACTCTTTCTCCTCGTACATTGCCACCAAATCATCATCACTTTCTTCTGATTTTTTAACAAGATCATTAAGGTCTTGTGTGGCTTTTTGAAGTTCTTCGGTGTTTTGCTCAATTCTAGCAGCACTACTTACAAAGGTTTCGTCTTTATAGCTGATCTCTTGCTTGATGCTGCTGATCTTATTTTGCTGACGATGGTATAGAACATTCTGCTCATTGTATGCTGATGACTTGATAGAAAGCAACTCATTCATTTCTGATAGTGCTTCTCTTTGTTCAGCGGTTTGTGCTTCCAGTTCAGTTAATAGAGCAGATGAAGACTCGTATTCTGGACGCATGGTTTCCAGTTCCTCAGCAAGGGTTTGAATGCGTTCTTCAATATCCTCTCTCTTCGTTTCATTGGAATTGAGAAGTTCACTATACTGTTGTTGTTTGGTTTGAATAGAAACGAACGTTTCATTGATTCTACTCATTTCACCTTGCAATTCCTCAAGCAGTTCTGCCTGAGTTGAGTTTTTTAATTGCTCTATTTCTGCAAGATTGTCGTTCAAGTTTGACTTGGCTTTTTCTTGCTTCTTAGTAAGATCTTTTATTTCTGTAGCTAATTTCTCCAGGTTCTTCGCTCTACCAATACGTTTACCTTCAAAAAGGCCTACAGATCCTCCATGAATACTGTACTTCTTATGTGTGATCTGACCACTCTTAGAAATGAAAACCACTTCGTCAGTGTCTGAATCTGGAAGCTCATTTTCATAGATGTAAACATTATCTAGAAGGTGAGCGATTAGTCTTTTGTACTTTTCATCATATTCGACAACTTCCGTAGCAGGAGTAGTATTAGGGAATATATGCGATGACTTTGCGTGGTATTTCGTTAGCTTATCTAATACGAAAAAGTGAGCTCTGCCTCTTGAAGCATCACTTAGCAGATTTACTGCTTTTAGAGCGTCATCATGAGTTTCTACAACATAGTAGTTCATGTAGGGCTCCAGGAAGTTTTCAATAGCAATACGGTAATCTTCAGGACAAGCGATTACGTCAGAAAGGAGAGGAGCATCTTGCCATTGTTTGGACTTCTTCAAAAACTTAATAGCCTCAGGGAAACCTTCCAGACTGTCAACCAATGACTTGGTAAGGTTATACTCGTTTTGTTTTGAATCCAATTTACGATTGACCTGAGTTAATTCTTCTCTTATGATGTCAATACGCTGTTGGTAGGTCTCGATCTTAAATTTAAGATCAGCTTCTTTATTCTTTAGCGCTTGGTATTCTTCGTTTTTTTGGTTTTTCTCTAGAGTGATCTCCTCTAGTTTATGATCAAAGTTCTTCAAGCTTTCGCTTTGTACTGATGAGTCTTCTCTTGATTTGGTGAGTTCACTTCTGAGTGAATTGATTTGAACTTCTTTGATCTCCAAATCTTTACCAAGTTGATAAACTCGCTCACGTTTGGTGTTGTACTGTTGGCTATTCTCGTTGAGAATATTCTGCGCTTCTTGTGTTGAAGATTTTTGAGATTCGTATGCCTCTTGCAGCTCCTCTAGTTTTTTGCTGATGTCAGAAAGAATCTGCTGTGCATTATCTCTTTCTTTATCTAAACTCTGAAGGGAGAAAGCCGCACGCTCGTTGCTCTGCTTGTCTTGAGAAATCTGATCTTGTAGTTTCTCAATCTTGTCTTGTAGGTAGCGCTGACGCTCGTTTTTAATTTTCTTTTCGCTCTCGTAGTTACGAATGCGTGTGACGTGCTCATTGAGTGTTTTCTGACGTGAACCTAAAAGCTTCTCTTTGGTAACTAAATCGGTTTTAGTTTTTTCCAAGGTGGCCTCCCTTTCCAACATCTGAGTATTCAAAGCACCCTTCTTGTCGCTTTCCTCCTGGATGCGTTTCTCTACTGTAGCAAACACAGCTGTTTGATCCTCTACAGATTTTTTAGCTAGAGCAACACTGTACTCTTTATATTCTTCCTTCATCTCATAGTATCGCTTGGCTTGTCTTGCCTGCTTCTCCAGAGATTTAAGGTTTTTATCAATTTCAAATAAGAGATCTTCTACACGATCCAAATCGGCATCAGTATCTTCTAGTTTTTTGAGAGTTTCTTTCTTACGCTGTTTGAATTTGGAAATACCTGCTGCCTCCTCGAATAAACTCCTTCTAGATCCATCCTTATCATTCAGAAGATCGTCCACCATCTTCAATTCGATGATGGCATAGGTGTTAGAGGCAATACCTGTATCCAGAAATAAGTCTTTGATATCCTTAAGTCGACAGGGGACACCATTTAAAAGGTACTCACTTTCACCAGTTCTGAAATACCTTCTAGTAATGGTTACCTGAGTATATTCAGTAGGGATGAGGTTTTTGGTATTATTAAAGGTAAGAGAAACCTCAGCTAATTGAGTGGCTTTTCTAGCTTTGGTTCCATTGAAAATCACATTCTCCATTTTATCAGAGCGGAGTACTCTGGATTTTTGTTCGCCCAGTACCCAACGGATGGAGTCTACTACATTGGATTTTCCACAGCCGTTTGGACCTACGATGCCTGTAATGCCCTCATCAAAGTTGATGGTCATTTTATCAGCAAAACTCTTAAAGCCCTTAATTTCTAACCGTGTTAACTGCATGCAGTGGATGTGATTTTTTGCGCGAACGAAACTAACAAATTTAGATCTTATTTCAGATTATTAGGTGAAGTAGTTAATTGATTTAAATGATTTTCAATTTGATGTGCAGATGAAGTGCTTTTCTTGTTCAAGTAGGGAGGGAAAACTTCGATATTTGAAAAAGTGCTTATACGTAGCTGATAATGAATATTTTACAATAATTATCAAATAACGTTGGTATGAATCGTAAAGATTGCTAATTTTATTGAACAATCAGTTGTGAGTTAGCAGCCTTCAGCAAGTTCTTAACTCATTGAATTCCATTCAGCTATAATCAATTTTTGGATTTTTATCTTATTAAAAGAATAGCTATGTCTAGTTCAAAAGGGAACCTAACTAACTCATCACTTTTTAGTGAATGCATGAAATGTTTTTGTCATCAGTTTCATAACTGTACTTAATAGCATTTCTACTCAAAAACTCCACTGCCATCAGATGATGGTCATCTTTTACTAACCTTTTTTAAAAACCACTTACTCTATGAAAAAACAGTACATGGAATGGGCGCGTGTGCCCATAATTCCTTTATTTGTTATTTTTCTGATGATTGGTCAATCAATAACCTATGCACAACAGCGAGATGTGCTTAATGGTGTGTTGAGGATCAAGGTGTCAGAAAGTCTGGCTGCCGAACTGGAGGCGGCATCGCTCCAAAGGTCTGCGGATAATGTCTTATTAACTGGTATATCGTCGATAGACCGGGTGAATGAAACGTATTCCGTTCGAGGATTGAAACGCGTCTTCCGTGATGCAGGCAAATTCGAAGCTAAACACAAACAATACGGACTTCACAGATGGTATGAAGTGTCACTTGACATGGATGTCACTGTAGAGGACGTAATTGAAGCTTTCGGTCAGGTTGATCAGGTTGATATTTCCGAAGCTGTGCTGAAGAAAACGATCGTTGGTTCAAACTCACCGAGTTACGGACCAAAAGTTGTTGAGCCTAGCGAAATGAGTGTGAACACTCTATCTGGTGTGCCAAATGATCCATTTTTCGAAGATCAGTGGCACTATGAAAACACTGGACAGAACGGAGGAACTCCTGGTGCAGATATCAGTCTTTTACAAGCCTGGGGAATCGAAACAGGAAATTCAGATGTAATTGTAGCTATAACTGATGGAGGTGTGCAAGTAGATCACCCAGATTTGGCTGCCAATGTTTGGATCAATACAGGAGAAATTCCAGGAAATGGCATTGACGATGATGGCAATGGTTACATTGACGATGTTAATGGCTACGGATTCGGAGATGACACTGGGGATATTGCACCAGACCCTCATGGAACTCATGTGGGAGGAACAATTGCCGCAGTGACCAATAATGGTGTTGGAGTTTCTGGTGTAGCTGGCGGGTCAGGTACTGGCGATGGTGCCAGAATCATGTCTTGTGCTGCATTTGGTGCGGTTGGAACTGGCGGTTTCGCTGAAACTTATGTGTATGGTGCCGATATGGGAGCTGTTATTTCTCAGAATAGCTGGGGATATACAAGTCCTGGTGTATTCGAACAAGCAGTATTGGATGGTATTGACTACTTTATTGCCGAAGCTGGTAAGGATGAGTTTGGAACTCAAACAGGTCCAATGAACGGTGGTATCGTAATATTTGCAGCAGGTAATGATGATTTTGATGGTGAATGGTACCCTGGATTTTACACGCCAACATTAGCTGTTTCCGCTTTAAATCATAATGATCAGAAGTCCTGGTATTCCAACTTTGGAACTTGGGTGGATATTGCTGCTCCAGGTGGAGAAACGAATACCGTGACTATAGAAGGAGTATTGAGTACATTAAGTAATGATCAATATGGTTTCTTCCAGGGTACGTCTATGGCTTGTCCACATGTGTCAGGACTTGCTGCTCTAGTCATTTCGCAATATGGAGGTACAGGGTTCAATCCTACTGTATTAAGAGATCGACTAGTTACTACTACTGATGACGTAGATGGTTTAAATCCTGGTTTTGAAGGACTATTGGGCTCAGGAAGAATCAATGCATTTAAAGCACTACAGTCTGATGATGGAGCAGCTCCGTTGGAAATTACTGATTTAGCTGTTGCAGATGTTGAGATTACATCTATTTTGTTGAATTGGACAGCTCCAATTGATTCTGGAAGTGGATCTGCTAGCTATTATGACATTCGTTATTCCACTTCACCTATTAATAGTGGAAATTTCGATAGTGCAACAGCATTGTCCAATCCGCCAACTCCTTCGAATGCCGGAGCTTTGGAAACAGTGGAAATCGATGGATTGAGTGCTGGTACGTTGTACTATTTTGCTGTTAAGTCTAGTGACTTCTTTGGTAATGTATCGGATATTTCGAATGTGATTTCACAGACAACTAATGAAGCTCCAGAGATATTCTTACAGGATTCAGTTCTGGTAGCAAACTTACTTACTGCCGAGACTACAACGGGTTATATCGATATGATTAACCATGGGGCGGGACCATTGGACTTTGTTATTAATCAAGTTGGGCCGGGGACATTCGCGACAGTTTCACCATCAGCTGGTACTGTTTCAGCAGGAGATACTTTGTCATTGGAAGTTGTTTTTGATGCTTCTGGTCTATTTGGAGGAAGTTACGAGCAAATATTTGAGATTTTCTCCAACGATCCGGTTTCAGAGGTGCTGTCAGTTACTTTGACACTCAATGTTACTGATAATGGTGTACCAATTGCCGGGTTTAGCCCAAGCGATACACTTGAATTTGGCGGTTTGTTTGTTGGAGCTACCACTACAGAATTTGTGACCATCACCAACGATGGTACAGGAAGCTTAGTGGTATTTGAACCAAGTTTCACTAGTTCGGATTTCACAACATCACTTTCAGATAGTGTATTTATTGCCCCATTTGATTCACTAATAGTAGATGTTACTTATGCACCTACATCTGTTGGCCTGAATATAGCAGGGATGAATATTCCAACTTCAGATTCGCTGAATAGTAACTTCTTTTTGAATTTGAAAGGAGAGGGTCTTTTAGCTCCAGGTATTGCTATAGCGCCTGATACTTTGAGTGAATCCCTATTTATTGATCAGACAAGTACGCAATATTTGACGATTACCAATACAGGAGATTCAGATCTTGAGTTTTCATTAGCAACATCAGGAACAGTTTCTACAACCCTTGCTGGTAAGGCTTCTGTCAATTTGCCAGTTAACGGTGGCGTAGCCATCTCAAGCACCGGTAGTGGTAAAATGACTCCATCAGCTGGTTATAAGTCTGCATCAAAAGTAGATATTCAATGGTTAGGTCAGTCAGCCGTGACTACATCTGTTTTAATACTTTCACCAGATGCAGATCTTACGGCTACAGAAGCTATGTTGGATGGTTTTCCAGATGTGGAAGCGGATGTGTTGTCTTTGGCAAGCTTACCTTCACTTACTGTAAGTGATTTAGCTCCATATGATATAGTATTTACAACCAACAACACCCAATGGCTAGCAGCAGGTGGAGTAGATCCAGTAGTAGTTGGAGATGCTTTGGCTGACTATGTTGATGGCGGAGGTAAAGTGATCGTAAATCAGTTTGCATACTCATACGATGCGTGGCAGATGGCTGGTAGATTCATTGATGAAGGCTACGGACCGTTTGTTCCATCTACTACAGATCAAAGTACTTCAGTTAGTTTAGGTGCTATACTTGATCCATCCAATTCAATCATATCTGGAGTGACCAGTCTTGATTATACAGGATTTGTACAAAATGTTGGTATTGCGTCAGGAGCTACTGCCATTGCAGAATGGGATAATGGTGAATTGCTTTTAGCTGCAAATGGTGATGTCGTTGCTTTGAATATGTTGCCTGATTATGGCGATGGAAATGGATTCTCCTGGTCAGGTGATTTGGCTCTGCTTTATCATAATGCTATTGAATATTTAGGTGGATCTTCATTTGTAAGTTTCTCAGTTTCTGAAGGAGTAATTGGTGCAGGTAGCAGTGAAAACGTTGCTGTAACCTTTAATTCAAGTGGATTATCGTCTGGAAATTATGCAACTACTATCGATATTACCAGCAATGTTCCTGGTGATGAGCTGGTTTCTGTTGCGGCATTTTTAGAAGTTACCGGTCCTGAGATAGAGGTATCACCAGAATCATTAACTGAAGTTTTAGAGAAAGATCAGACAAGTACACAAACCATTAGTATAGTTAATAATGGCCTTGGGACATATCCAGTTAGTGCTTCTGTATCAGGTGGAGTAGTCTCTACAAGTTCAGATGTGTCTAGTGTTCTTTCTAGCACTTTTTCTGCATTGCGTGCCACTTCATCTGAATTGTCTGTAAGAACTCTGGCACCTTCCAGAACAACGAGATCCAGAGTGGTGAAAAGTAGTATCACTATGGATGGTGCTAAAATAATTACAAGCAAGGCGAATAAAGTCAACAAGAAGTCTTCATCATCCCAGACTAAATTCATGGTAGCACAAAGTGCTGCTGTATATGAGACAGGTTTTGAAGAGTTTGCTGTTGGTGATATTTCAGGACAAGGAGATTGGTTCGGTCAATTTGGGAATTGGACCGTAGAATCTGCTAATCCGGCCAGCGGTGGACAACATTTCCAGGGATTGTCTGATGGCTTTGGTCAATCACTAGCATTCTCCCCGAATGTAGGTATTGGAAGCGATCCGGTTTCTTCAATGAATATGAAAGTGAACTTAACTGGTACAGGTGTTACCTGGCAGTTGATTCCACAATCTACCACGGCAAGTCTTATCGTAACTCGTGTACAGTTCAATCCAGATGGCTCAGCTAGTGTGTTGGTGCCTGATAGTTTAGGGAATCCTGTATTTGAAGCAATTGCGGCTCCAGTACCAACAGGTTACTTTGATTTGGTTATTGAGTCGGTACGTTCTACAGCAGACTTCACCGTTTCTTTCAACGGAACACAAGTGTACTCAGGAACTGGTTTTGCAGGTGATATGGAAGAGTTAGTGATTCTTTCTTTGATGGAGACTGCAGGTCCTACAATGGATATTGATGATTTGTCTATTAATGATGGACCAGCAAGTGCACTTCCTGAATTCATCACTGTTTCACCAGTACTTGATTCTATCGGACCTGGTCAGACATTGAATTTGACTGTTACTTTCAATTCTACAGATTTGGAGTTTGGTCAGTACAGTTCTGACATTGATATATTAGTTGGAAGTCAGGCATTTGTTGTACCGGCAAGTCTACAAGTAGTAGGTGATCCTACTATTTCTGTTGATCCGACTGTACTTCAAGCGACAGTGCCTTATCAAGGAGACACTACTAAAACCATTACCATTAGCAATACAGGCGGTAATCCATTGACTTATGGAATTCAAGTGATAGGTGCCGATACAGATTTGGCTAGTTTGCCAGTCAGTCCAGTAAAAGTGGCTAATTGGAAAGTAGATGCTAAAACTACGGCAAAGATTGCATCTGATAAGACGAGTACATCTGCTAAACAAGAACTTCCAGAAGTTCAGTTATTGGCTGGAATTTCCTTATTCGAAGAGAACTTTGAAGGAGCTACGTTCCCTCCAGCAGAATGGACGGTAGTTGACAATGAAGGGTTAGGTGTGGAATGGTTCTTTGCTGCCGATTACGGTGAAGGAAACTATGCAGGGACTGGAGAAGCAGCAACAGTAAGTAGTGATGCTGCAGGCTTCCTGGATTATGATACAGAATTGATCACTCCATTTATTTCTACAGATGGATTCAAGAATGTAGCTGTTCAATACAATGCGAACTACAATAATTACAGCACAGACATTTTGGATGTAGATATTCAATTGGCTGGTGATTCTTCCTGGACGAATGTGTTGAGATGGGAAGAGGATCATGGTAGTTTATTCGCTGGTCCGGGAGAGCAAGTAATTCTCGAATTGGATGATTTCATTGGATCCGCTACTTCGTTCAGATTAAGATGGCATTATTACAATCCAGGTTCTGATGATTGGGATTGGTATGCGCAGATTGACGATATCGTTGTGTTGGGTGATCCAAAAGCATGGTTGTCGATTAATCCATCCTCTGGTATAGTACCTGTAGGAGGTTCGGATGAGCTTACTGCTACTTTCGATGCGTCAGATGTAGAAGAAGGTTTCTATGTAGCGGGTGCGATTGTAACCAGCAATGCGGCCAATACACCGGTTGTTGGGGTGCTTGCATCTATGACGGTTATGGGTGCTCCTGAAATGACTGTTTCAGTTGATTCGTTGTATGAGTATTTGTTCGTAGGTGAAACTTCGAATCAGTCGTTCTCGATATCGAATTCAGGAGAAAGCCCATTGAATTTTTCTTTTGGAGCTTCAATTCCATCGGCTGTTTCAGCGAAAGAAAGAATTGCATCAAAAGTGGTTCGTACGGGACAGTCACAGTCAACCTTAGATCTACTTGATATCTCTGCCATTAAGAGTAAATCTGCTTCTAAAAATGCTGGTACTACGGTTTATGGAACAGGGTTCGAGGAATTCAGTCCTGGTGATATAGATGGTCAAAATGACTGGTCAGGCCAGTGGGGTAACTGGACAGTGGAATCTATTGATGCATTTGAAGGATCTCAACACTTTAGAGGACTTTCGGATGGCTTTGGACAATCTTTGGCTTTCTCACCACAAGTTGGTGTTGGATCGGAAGCCATTTCATCTTTTACGCTAATGATGCAAGTGGAAGGTACAGGAGCGACCTGGCAAATTATTCCACAATCTAATACTGAGGCTTTGGTTAATACCAGGTTTGCTATTAATCCCGATAATTCAATGGAGGTTTTGGTAGCTGATAGTTTAGGTTCAGGTTATTATGATCCTATCAGTGCATCATTACCATCAGGTTATTTTGAGTTAAGAATAGACGTGGAACGTGCTACATCAGCATTCGTTATCTACTTCGATGGTGTGCCTGTCTATGCAGGTCAAGGGTTTGCAGGTGATATTGAGCAAGTTGTGGTGCTCTCTTTAATGGAAGTAGCTGGCCCAACTCTTGATGTTGACAACTTGAGTATTTGGGATGGCGCTCCAGCGTTACCTTGGTTCTCATTGAGTCCTTTGTCTGGAACAGTCAATATGGGTGAAAGTGCTGATGTAACAGTATTCTTTGATGCTACAGATACTGAAAAAGGAATCTACACAGATGTGTTGAATTTGGCGTCAAATGATCCGTTGGCTACTTCAACTCAAATTCCTATTATGTTGGAAGTAGATCAAAACTTTGCTCCTGAAATAGTAGCGATATCTGACACTTCAGTTATTGAACTTGGTTCTATCGATATTACTGTACTTGCTACAGATGTGGATGATTCGGTGTTGAATGTGAGTATCGTGAATCTGCCGTCGTTTATGAGCTTGAGTAGTTCATCAATGGGTACGGCAACATATTCCGTAGACCCTATAATTGGAGATGAAGGAGTATATACACTAAATGTCATTGCTGAAGATAGACGTGGGGCAATGGATACTGCAAGCTTTGCATTGACAGTAGATGCTTATGGTGTTGCTAGTTTCACATTGATCAACAGTAAAACTGGTCAGGTCGTAACTAACTTCTCAGATTCAGTAGAGATCAATGTGCATGATACTGACTTCTTGTATTATGTAGTACAAGCCAATACAAATCCAGGAACAGTGGGTAGTGTGAAGTTTGATCTGAATGGTCATCAAATGAATACTGATAGCAAAGCTCCATATAGGTTATTCCCATTGCTTTGGTTAGGAGTAGGAAGTGGTACACATGCGGTAACAGCAACTCCATTCACTAAGAAGTGGGGTAAGGGTCAGCAAGGTAAAGCTAAAACTGCTTACTTCAGTTTAGTTAATCCTACTGCAGTTACAGCACTGAATGTGGTTAATCAATCAGGAGAGGTGTTAATGACTCTTAGCGATAGCTCAGTTATTGATATCAGTTCTTCAGTGTTCTCACATATCAACATTGTGGCCGAAACAGATGGGCCAGGTAAGCAAGTGACATTCTACTTGAATGGAAGTATTCGAAACATCGATTACTTCGCTCCTTACTCAATGGTTGGAGATTGGTTTGGCTATTTCTCTAAATGGTGGGTTTCTCCTGGAACTTACACAGTGGAAGCGTCACCAGTTTCAGGTTGGTATCCACAGGTAGCTGGTCAGTCTATGACTGTAACCTTTGATGTGGTGAATGGATCTTCACTAGCTAGAACAGATGCATCTGGATCAGAAAGTGATCTTGTAACCAAGCCTGAATTGACGGTTTATCCAGTTCCTACGTCTGATGAGTTCGGGTTCTCTTTAAAAGGAGTTGATGCTGAACGCGTAGAAGTGGTCTTGATGAACCTTGAAGGTAAAGTTGTATACAATGAAATTTCAAGTGCTACACAGCTACAGAATAAGTCGGTATCTATGGATCGACTAGGATTGAGCAGTGGTATTTATTTATTGAAGGTAAATACAGGTGACGTGCAGTTCATACGAGAAGTTATTAAAGAGTAGTCTTTTGAATTAGTTAAATCGCGAAAAGCCAGCCCTCAGGGTTGGCTTTTCTTGTTTAATAGCGGCATTTTTATCGTATTCTAGATCAACTAGAAGGATAATTGACTACTTTAGTACATATGGACGATTTTAAAATTTGGATATACGTTATTGCGGGAGCTTTGTATTTAATTTCCAGAGCTTTTAAGAATAAAGGAGGAGATGCTACACCAGCAAAGCCTGTGAGAAGATCGTCAAATGCACCTACAGGTCGTCCAAATAAGCCAGTATCATTTGAAGAGCTGCTGAAGGAGTTTACCGAAGGCAATTCGTCTACGGAAGAGGAAGAATATCAAGAACAACCAAGGCCCTTGGAAGCTCGTCAGGTTGTAGAAGAGCGAAAATGGGCTCAGGAGAATAAGTGGGATGATGATATTCGAAATGAAGGTCGCAATCGCAAATTTGCTGATGATGAAAGTAGGCGAGTATATGAAGAATCCATTAAAAATGCTGAAGGTGCCAAGCTGGATTTTGAGCGTGATGAACACTTCCGAATCAAACTGAAGGATCGTAAGAAGGAGGAGGATGTAAATGAATCAGAGTTTGCTTCTGATATCGCTAGTATGCTTAGAAATCCTGAAGATGCCAGAAAAGCAGTAATTCTGGGTGAAATTCTCAATAGAAAGTACTAATTACAATCCGCTTTTGATCTTTGCGTGAAATTCATCTCTGTAATTCTCAGAGATGGTCAATTGATCATTCCCAATTTGCAAAGACGTCTTTGTTACACTTGATATTTTATCCAGATTAACGATATAAGATCTATGGATTCGCATAAACTCCGTGGCGGGTAATTTCTCTTCCATTGTCTTAAGGCTAGACAAAGAAAGAATAGGATGCTCTTTGCTATACAGGTGCACTTTCACATAATCCTTTAATCCTTCGATGTATCGAATATCAGACAGCATCACTTTGACCAACTGATATTCTACTTTAAGAAATATGTAATCTTTGGGGTCTGGTGTGAGAGCTGAAACATTGCTGAGTGACTGGTTATCTTTTAATGTTTTTGCTTTACTAGCAGCTCTTAAGAACTCTTCGTAATTGAAAGGTTTCAGTAGGTAATCAATGGCGTTTACTTTGTAGCCCTCAATGGCAAATTGATCAAATGCTGTTGTGAAAACAATTAGAGGTTTGCTACTAGATGGTTTGCTATCCAGAATGCGCGCAAGTTCTATTCCGGTGAGATCGCTCATCTGGATGTCCAGAAAAAGAAGGTCTACCTGGTCTTCACCATGAAGATGTCTCAGTGCTTCTATTGCATTGTCATATTTTGCTGTAAGCTGCAGAAAGGGAGTTTGTTCAATAAAGGCTGTAACCAGACCAAGAGCAAGAGGTTCGTCATCTACTGCTATACACTTCAATGTCATGAGATCAAATCTATTTGAAAGTCAACAATATATAGACCATCTACCTCATTGATTTTTACTTCATGATGATTTGGGTAAATCAACTCTAAGCGTCGCTGAGTATTTTGCATACCGATGCCACTTCCTTCCAATTTAAGTCCGGTTGATTCAAACATCGTGTTGGTTACTTTCATACCTAACTTTTGACCAGTGAGGTCTATGATTATTTCAATGCTGCTCTTATGCTGAGAACTAATGCCATGTTTGAATGCATTTTCTATGTACGGAAGTAGCAACATTGGCGCAATCAACACGTGTTGAGATTCTGTTGGCTTTGTGAACTTAACGTCTACTTTTTCAGGAAGTCTCAATTTCATCAGTTCGATATAATTCGATACAAAATCAATCTCTTGAGAAAGCGTACATAATTCTTTGCGTGAGTCGTACAATACATAGCGCATCATCGCTGAAAGCTTGTGAATGGCTTTTTGAGCATCCGCCACGTTGAGAGAGGTCAAAGCATAGATGCTGTTCAGTGTATTGAAGAAGAAATGAGGATTGATTTGTGCTTTCAAAAACGAAAGTTCAGTGCTGACCTTTTCCTTTTCTAATTCTTCTCTCGTTAATCTGTCTTTCTGATCCTTCCTAATTAGCAAGATACTGGTGCTAGAACCAAGGACCAGGAAGATCATAAGCATTCCTGTAAAATCAAACCTCCACCATCCTTTTGGTCGGTATTCTTCGTTTGGACGGATAATCTCGTGAATTAATCTAGGTAGGTCAAGACTATGTTCGATGGCTCTCATTCCCACTAATATGACCGCAGCCACAACTACTACAATTAAGCTGTATTGTAAGATTTTGTTCGTCAATAGAAATTTTGGAACCAGATAGACCGAGTTGATATAATACATGGCAGTAAGCACCAAAGCGAAAATGATCGTTTTGATCCAATACTGCATGGGCCAATCGATTCCCCAACCAAGAGGAGGAAGAGCCAGGAGCAATAACCACACGGTAGTAGTTATTCCAAACTCTAACCAGAACAATCGTTTACTTCTTTTTGCTGCCATAGTCATCTCGATAAGACAAACGTACATGTCTATACTCTTTAATATATGTCAACTCTGCCAATTAGAGAAATCTACCGACTAGTGCCGTCTGGCAATCGACCATGGATTTCGTCGATTGTGAGGCGGTCAATGCAGATAAAAACCGCTCAAACGTCTAGTTAAAATTACTGAAGGTGAATTATCCCGTCTATTTGTATGTACACGAATTAGGACAACTCAAAATATTGGAATGAAGCATACATTACTCATCATTTTAGCACTTATTACCTTTTCTACAGTAGCTCAGTCTCCTGCTAGTTATGGCAATAAAGGTAAAAGTCAACAACCAGAAGTTGGTTATGGAAAGATATCGGGACAAATTTTAGATCCTGAAAATGAGCCAGTACCATTTGCAACAATCGCTTTGATTGATGAAAAAGATGGAAGTACAAAAGACGGAACTATCGCAGATGAATCCGGAAAGTTTACCATTAAATCTATTCCTGAAGGATCTTATAAAGTATCAATCTCATTTATTGGCTTTGATAAAGTAGACAAAGGTCCATATAGCTTCTCTGGTAAAGGAGATTCATATGACTTAGGTAAAGTGAAAATGGAATCGGTTTCTCAAGAGCTTGATGAAGTAGTAGTAGAAGGTCAACGTGAGTTAATGGAAGAAAAAGTTGATAGGATAATTTATAACGCTGAGCAGGATAAGACAACAACTGGTGGTGATGCATCTGATGTTTTGCGTCGAGTGCCATTGCTAAGTGTAGATTTGGATGGAAATGTTTCGATGCGTGGAAGTAGTAACATTACCGTTCTTATCGATAATAGACCTTCAACTATATCGGCAAGCAGTATTGCTGATGCTTTAAAACAAATACCGGCAGACCAGATTAAGTCTGTAGAGGTGATTACCTCACCATCAGCTCGATACGATGCTGAAGGAACGGGTGGAATCATCAATATTATCACTAAAAAGAATAATCTACAAGGCACATCGGTAAGTGTAAATTCAAGTGCTGGTTTGAGAGGATCCAACCTTGGTGTGAATGCATCCTATAGAAAAGGTAGAGCTGGATTCACTTTAGGTGGATTTGGTAGAGCAGGTTACAATATCAAGGGCGATTTTGATAACGAACAAACGTTATTTGATTCAGAAGGAAATATCCAATCAATCACCAACCAATCGGCAAGTACGTTGACAGATATGTTGATGGGTAGATACAATCTTGGTTTTGACTATGAGCTGAACAAATACAACTGGATCAATGCTTCTGTAAAGTTCGGATTATTCAATTTCAACAATACTCAGGATGATCGTATCACACGTACGACTGATGGTTCTGGCGAATTGCTCAGTTCCAACCTTCAAGATATGTCAACAGCAAACTTGAGCAACACTGTAGATGTTAGTTTGAACTACATCAAGACTTTTGAAACTAAAGGTAAAGAGTTTAGCGTGTTGTCATTATACAGTCAAAACAGTAGAGTCAATGACTTTGAGAACATATCTAAGGATGAAAATTCTGATGATGTGCTTTATCGCATTAAAAATAATAACGATAGCTACAATAGAGAATTTACGGTTCAGGCTGATTATGTGAACCCAATAGGAGAGAAACAGATAGTTGAATTCGGTGCTAAGAATATTATGCGAGAAGTGACCAGTGATTTCACCTATTTTACAGCCCAAGGAACTGATGCATATCAAGCGGCCACTGGGGATAGATTGAGTAATGTGTTCGATTATAATCAGAATGTAACAGCAGGTTATGTAAGCTACACTGTAGAGTTCTTAAAAGGCTACAGCTTAAAGGCTGGTGGTCGATATGAATATACCACCATATCTGCCAATTTTGAAGATGAGGTTTCTCTAGAACTTCCTTCATATGGAGTATTGGTTCCTAGCGTTAATATTTCTAAGAAATTGGGAATGGGTAACACGGTAAAAGCTGCATATAACAGAAGAATCCAGCGTCCATCACTGCGATTCTTAAACCCTAACGTGGATGCGTCTAACCCGAATAACATCTCTCAAGGTAATCCTAATTTGGATCCTGAGTATACGGATAATTTTGAGGTTTCTTACAGTACATTTAAGAAAGGGACGTCTTTAAATTTCTCTGCATTCATGAGAAATACTCGCGGATCTATCCAACAGGTAAGAGAAGTAATAGGACAGGATACCATTAGTTCCACATATCAAAACATTGGAGAAGAAGATGCTTATGGTTTGAGTGTTTTTGCTAACATCAAAATTGGCAAAAAGTTCATGGTAAACGGAGGTGTTGATGGATATTACTCTGTAATGAATAACAACGTTGATGATCCTCTTTACAATGCGAGCAATAGCGGGTTTGTATTAAGCGGTAGAATATTCGGTAGTTACAAATTGACAGATAATTGGGCATTCCAGTTCTTTAGTTTCTTTAGAGGGAATCAAGTGCAACTTCAAGGAAATCAAACAGGATTCTACATCTATAGTTTAAGTTTGAACAGATCATTCAATGATGACAGAGGTAGTATAGGTATCGGTGCTGAGAACTTCATTGGAGGAAAGATGAAGCGTACTTCTGAGATTTCATCAGCATACATCGACCAGTACAACACCAATGTGATGTATAACATGAACTTTAAAATCAACTTCAGCTATCGCTTTGGTAAGTTGAGTGTTGGTCAACCACGTAAGCGAGGCAAGAATGTAGACAACAACGACTTAAAGGATGGTGGAGATTCCGGAGGGGGGATGATGAACAACTAAAAAATTTAAGATTAGGACTGATAGTTTGGGCGGTGCCAGGAGTGGTGTCGCCCTTTTTTGTGTTGCAATTGGCGTTTGGGTGATAATTCCTTTTAAATTAAGATGTGAATCCGTTCTCATTGATATGTCGTTCTTTGGACATGACAAGCTACAAAAGTCAATGGTTTAATATTTAAGTCTAGGGTTCTACAAGCAAGATAAATTAGCTTGTATTCACTGAAAGTCAATAGGCTTTTAAAAGTCGGATTCTGATACAAAGTCATTATTCATTTTATCTTCCAATTCCATTAACCAGAATTAAGAAGTACAAATGATAAAGACACATTCCCCATTATCAGCTTGGTATATTGTATTGCTTGTCAGTGTCTTAGTTATCGCTGGATGTCAATCAGGAAAAACTCAAGAAACAACAACAGAAACAGAAGAAATCTATTCTGCAATAGATAGTGGCATCACTCACTTAGATGGTGTGAAGTCACAAATGGTTCTTACGGATAGAATCAGTTCGCATGTTCTGACATACAGGGATGCGGGCATCCCTGTTGTTTTTTTACATGGCAATTTTTCCGCAGCCACTTATTGGGAAGAAATAATGACCACCTTGCCTGAAGGCTATCGAGCCATTGCTCCAGATCTTAGAGGATTTGGCTGGACCGAAGATAAACTCATAGATGCTAACAGAGGAGCCCATGATTGGGCTGATGATCTAGATGCTTTGTTTGAAGCTATGAATATTGATCAGGCACATATTGTTGGGTGGTCGATGGGTGGTGGAGTTTGTTATGCATATTTAGTTGATCATCCTGATAAGGTTTTGTCTGTCACCTTTGTTTCGCCTGTCTCACCGTATGGATTTGGAGGTACTCACGGATTGGAAGGAATACCAAATAACCATGACTTTACAGGTTCTGGTGGTGGCACGGTCAATCCACAGTTTATTGCCGCCATATCTGCAGGTGACCGAACAGATAGTACCCAGAATTCACCACGTAACATTATCAATACCTATTATTACAAAGCAGGATTCAAAGCTGCGAGAGAAGAAGATTTTTTAACTGCTTCTTTGATGGAAAAAACAGGCGAACAGAAATATCCAGGTGACTTTTCCACTTCCGACTTTTGGCCAAATGTTGGGCCGGGTAAATATGGTCCAATCAATGCTTTATCTCCTAAATATGTGATTTCAGATGTAGATAGTCTGATAAACCTCGATGTTAAGCCACCAGTACTTTGGGTTCATGGAAGTGAAGACATGATCGTAGGAGATGAATCATTCTTTGATTTAGCAACATTAGGTAAACTCAATTACATACCTGGATGGCCGGGAGAGGATGCTGCAGCTCCACAGCCAATGGTCAGTCAGACAAGAGCAGTTTTAACTACATATGAAGAAAATGGAGGTGCCTACCAGGAAGTGGTGATTCAGGATGCTGGACATGCTTCGCATATTGAGAAACCACAGGAGTTTAACAAAGCCTTTCATGGGCACATTTCAGCTATTCATTGACAAGGCGGCTAGCTGAGTGTTTTTAAGCGAAGAGCAACCTCATAAGGGTTGCTTTTTTTATTTGACATTGTTTTTCTCCCACTAATTCGATCCATCTTAATCTATCAAATATGTGGAAGGAAAGTGTGTCATAGAAATTTGGGACTTTTACAAATTATTAATCAATGAGTAATTACTATTGCAAATAATTAACTAACGGTCACTTTTTGTGGGATCCATGAATCAAACGGCCGACACTAACTAAACATAATGATTAACATGTTTTCGATTATCTCGACAAAGGGGAAAAGTATAATCATCCTTCCTGCTTTGTTGTTTTTCTTCTTTGGAGTACATGGTCAAGAAGGTAAGCCATTTTACGTTGGGCTGAATTCTGGAGAGACTGTTTATGGCAATAAGCTTGAATTCGTTGATAAACTGATAGGTAAAGACTATTTGCTTTTAGATGATTCTATGAAGTATTTATTGTCGGATCTAAAGTTTTACCAAAGAGAGACTGGGTATTACCTTAAGAAGAATATCAGCATGAGAGGCGATGTTTGGTTTAAACGAAATATTGAAGGAAAAATAAGCACGTATTCAGCAACTGAATGGTCTTATTCGCCAGGAATGATGGGGCCAAATGGAATGTATACAGGAGGGTACAGCAGAGCAATAAAAATGTCTTACTACGAGAAAGGCTATCAGTTTAAAGAAATGAATTACGATAACCTGAAGCGTGATTTAAAGAACCATGAGGCTAGCATGTTCCAGTTAGACAAAGTAAGAAAAATGAAAAATACCAACATAGGTATTTATGCGGGATCAGCAGCATTAATATTAGCAGGGATTGCCCATACAGCTTCATTAAATAAACAAGAGGGGCCTCCACCATACGATGCTGAGATTAAGTTTTCTCCCTTCCTTATTATCGGAGCGATTGGAATCGCAATACCTAGCCTTATTAATATGAGTAAAGAAGAAAAGCTTTTGCAGGCAATAAAAATCTATAACAAAGATAACTAGAGATATAGTAATTAGTTTTTTTTACTAAGTACAAAAAAAAGCAACCCATTTCTGAGTTGCTTTAGTTAGTTGCTAATTATTTTCATTATAAACCCAGATGAGTTTGCCATTTTCTTCATCTGTTAATAGGTATAGTTGACCCTTAGGAGAAACTATAGCCTTTCTTATTCTAACAGGGTCCTCAATGAATAATTGTTCTGCGCTAATTATCTGATCGTTTTCTGTTTTCATTCGCCAAAGACTTCCCTTGCTTAAGCCGGGAACTATTAGATCGCCATTCCATTGTGGAAACTCATGACCTGCGTAAAAAGTAAGTCCAGTAGGAGCAACTGTTTGACTCCAGTAGTAGATAGGGGCAGTATAGGTTGCATTTGGAATTGATTTGGGCTTATAATCAGTTCTGTAAGTGCCTGTAGTCACATTAGGCCATCCATAATTGGCTCCAGCTTGAAGGATGTTTAGTTCGTCTCCTAGGTTGGTGCCATGCTCACTAAACCAAATGTCATGTGTCTCAGGATGAATCGTCAATCCTTGAGAAGCTCTGATTCCGATGGCGTAAAGTCCTTTTACCGCAGCTGATCCATAATCTGGATTGTCATGAGGGATACTGCCATCAGGATTGATGCGATAGACTTTGCCTCTTCTGTCCTTTACATCTTGAGCTACTGGCAACTCAGGGTTCATGTATTCAAAGAAATTACGTTCACCAACAGTAATGTAAAGTTTATTGTCCGGACCAAATATCATCCCACCTCCATAGTGGAATAACCCGTGTGTATAAGGTTCAGCTACGAATAGCGTTTTTAGTTCGGTTAAGTGATTATTCTCTAGCTTTCCTCTAATCACCTTTGTGGTGCTCGCCCTTTCCTTATTTTCAGCAGCATAGGAGATGTATACGTATTTGTTGGCTTCAAAATCTGGATCTAATAATACTTGAAACCACCCAGCATTGAAACTAGCCGTTTTACCATGTAAACTGTAAGGGAATACTCCTTTTTCAAACTTCGAGGTATCTATCTTAATAGCTCTGGCTACATCTTTAGGTAATCCTTTGATGCTGATTCTTTCTTTGGTTTCTAGGTTGACTCGTAATACCGTTCCATCTTTTTCAGCAATGAGCACATCACGCTCATTGATAAATGCCATGCTCCAAGGATGATTAAGTTCAGATATGACTACTTCTTTAACTGGCTTAGGGATTAATTTTTCTGGTTTCCGTGGTATGGGAGTGGCTGAAGTAGCTTTAGAAACAATCTTCCATTCACCTAAGATTTTTTTGAGTAGTAGCAGGTCATGATAGCGATTGCCAAAGTAAGGGATATCTACTTCGATCTTTGCATAGGCCACATCCTCATCTATTTCGATATGAGTAATTTTAGAAGGTCTGTTATTTGGGATGCCATGCTTTCTTCTGCTGTAAAGTGCGGCATATTCCTCAGAGGTCATGTGAAAAGCTGAGTCGGTGCCATTATAGAGAAACATCCGAGTATCTGGATAGAAAGACAGTGCTATTGAATCAGGGTAGTTGTATTGGGTGCCAATTATAAATTGGTTCAAGGTATGTGTGACTAATTCATAATCTGTCTGAGCATGAATAATATGGCAGGTCAATAAAAAGAGTATTAAAAATCTGGTTTTCATCAATATATTTTCTAGCAAGAGTAGACACACTGAATGATGAAAATGCCATATTAACAGGTTTAGAACTCCAAAATGATCATTCTGGAGTAATTACAGGGCTATGGGCTCAAGAGTTTTGCGGTATTCGGAAGGAGTGGAGCCAGTTAAGGTTTTGAAGGCTTCAAAGAAAGACGACTTGGAACTGAAACCAGCTTCAAAACCGATGCCTTCTAGAGACAGTTCAGGACGATTTTGAATAAGGTGTTTGGCTTCTTCAATTCTGTACGTTTTTACGTAGTGAGCAAACCCGTGCTTGTATTCTTGATTAAGTAATTTGGATAAGGTATGCTTATTCATGCCAGACAGCTCGGCCAGGTTTTCCATTTTCAGTTTTTGATTAAGGAATGGCTTTTCCTGTATCATAAACCGATTTAATTCCATCAGTTTCTCGGCAGCATCAGGGACGGTAAAGTTGGTAGTTTGTTGACTTGGTATTTTGGTCATAACCAGTAAGTTTCCTATCAAATAATAGATGCCCAATGAAAAGACAATTGCACCCCACAGATAAGTATACCAACCAAAAAGTGCCAATTGATAAGTTATATTAATGATCAAAATAGCTAGTGTGATGAATACTAGATGCTGTTGGGCCTTACTCCAGGTTGTAGGTCTGAATTTGGTTGATTTGAGAATTGAATACACATTAAACAACCCAAAGAGACAGAAGCCAGACCATATGGTGTAAATGCCATAGACAATGTATTCATTCCAGATTTCAGGTCTACTTCTGTAAGGAAATATAACGCCTATTGTAATAACTAATAGAGCTATAGAACCTATTAAGATTAAATCTGGAGTACTGACTTTAGATGCTTTTCGCCAAATGGACTTGGTGTATAGAAAGTAGAAAGGCCCAATGAAGGCACAGGCAGAAAGTCCAAGTTGCAGTATAAGAAAATCAACTTGTTCGCTGAAAGAATAATATACGGTTTTGGCTATTCGCAAACTGAGTGCCAGAAGTAACCCTCCCAGGTATAAATTAGCAGCTTTATTGTTGTTCTTTAATAGGAGATAGAGCCCAATAAGCACTCCATTTACTGCTCCTAGACTTGATAGAAGGAATAGTATAGGCATTGTTATTTGCTAAATACGATCTAATTCGTGATAAGATTCGGTATCAACAAAAAAGCAACCCATTTCTGAGTTGCTTTTCTTTTATCTATTGAAGAGAAAGGATTATCTGTTGCCCATAGCAACGTAATCTCTCTCGTTTTCACCAATGTAAACCTGTCTTGGTCTTCCGATTGGCTCTTTATTCTCTCTCATTTCTTTCCACTGTGCAATCCAACCTGGTAGACGACCTAATGCGAACATTACGGTGAACATTTCAGCTGGAATACCCAATGCTCTGTAAATGATACCTGAGTAGAAGTCTACGTTAGGGTAGAGGCTTCTTTCTACGAAGTACTGATCTTCTAGAGCTTCTTTCTCAAGCCCTTTCGCGATATCCAATACTGGATCGTTTACTCCTAATTTTTCTAGAACATCATCCGCAGCTTTCTTGATGATTTTAGCTCTTGGGTCGAAGTTCTTATACACTCTGTGACCAAAGCCCATCAAACGGAATGGATCGTTTTTGTCTTTTGCTTTCTGCATCCACTTGTGTGTATCACCACCATCAGCTTTGATCGCCTCAAGCATTTCGATAACAGCAGTGTTTGCTCCACCATGAAGTGGACCCCACAATGCATTAATACCTGCAGAGATAGAAGCATACAAGCTAGCATGAGAACTTCCTACTATTCTTACTGTAGAAGCAGAACAGTTTTGTTCGTGATCTGCATGAAGAATTAATAACTTATCCAAAGCTGCCGCAACAACTGGATCAATTTCATATTGCTCAGTTGGTAGACCGAACATCATTTTCAAGAAATTGCTACAGTAATCAAGGCTATTGTCAGGATAAGTCACAGGGTGACCCATTTGATTTTTGTAAGACCATGCTGCGAATGTTGGCATTTTAGCCAGAATTCTGATAATGCTCAAATTAACATCATCAGCAGGTCTGTTTGGATCCAAACTCTGTGGATAGAATGCTGTCAATGAAGTAACTAGAGAAGATAACACGCCCATTGGGTGAGCAGTTGAAGGGAATCCGTCTAGAAGCTTCTTGATGTCCTCATGCACCAACGTGTGGTTCGTGATGTCAGACTTAAATTTCTCAAATGTCGCAGTGTCCGGCAATTCACCATAGATCAATAGATACGCAACTTCTAAGAAGGTTGACTTTTCGGCCAATTGTTCGATTGGGTACCCTCTGTATCTTAGGATACCTTGCTCTCCATCAAGGAAAGTAATCGCACTTTTAGTAGAACCTGTGTTTTTGAATCCTGGGTCTATGGTGATGACTCCTGACTCAGCTCTTAGTTTGCTTATATCAATCGCTTTTTCTTGCTCTGAACCTTCAATCAGAGGCAGCTCGTAGCTCTTACCATCTACTTTAATCTCTGCTGTATTCGACATCTGTTATTATACTTTTTATATTATGCTAGAATTGGGTTGTAAATTAACTATTTATGCTGATTTAACTATCGATTTTTAAAAGTGTTAGGGCTGACTTTAATTTCCACCTAAAATTAATGGTAAACCGTCCTTTCCACTGCCTACTACAACGATTTTACTGTTTGGAGAGTTCGCCAATTCTTTAGTCGCTTCGATACCTCTCATTTTAAGTAAGTTATCTGTTAAACTGCTATTGATAATTTTGTTGGCTACAGCCTCACCATCCGCTGCGATTCTTTTTCTTTCTGCTTCGCTTTCCTCTTTGTCTAATCTAAACTGATAAGCCAAAGCTTCTTGCTCTTGCTTTAATTTATTTTCGATAGCTAACCTAATTTGCTCTGGAAGCTTAATTGAACGGATCAATAACGCTCTCATTTCAACATTGTTTCCTGGTGCTCCCAGTATCTGATCTGTTTCTAACTTGATAGCTCCTTCTACTTCAGGTCTTTTCGTTGAGTAGATTTCCTCTGCAGTATACCTTCCCATTACTTGTCTTACAGTAGATCGTACTTCAGGTCTTACCAATCTATCTTGATAATCCATTCTGAATGTTTCGTAGATTTCACCTATGCTATCATAAATAGGGTGGAAACGAACTGTTATATCTACATTAATATTTAGGCCGTTTTTGTCCAACACGTCCATTGTTTCCTCAATTTGGTTCTCTGTAACATCATATATGTAAGCGTCACTCCATGGTGCTTTCACATGAAAACCAGGTCCTATCACGTTTTGCTTATCCAGTTCACCAGAAAGTGTGTTGAAAATGACAGCTCTTTCACCGGATTTCACCTTATAGATTAAGGAATTCCCAAGTGAAAGAATGACAATCAAAATGACCGCCGTAACAATGATAAGAGGTAAGTATTTTCGGTTATCCATAGTAGAATTATTGCATTTTAGCTGGTAAAGTTAATAATCAACAGGTGAAATAAATTATTATTCTATATTGATGATGCTATTTATTGATATTCCAAATAATTTTAGCTTTTATTGCAATATAACCAAATAAATGACCGGTTTATAAAGTAAATTTTGATGAAATCTACGCTAAAATTATTACAAGAAACATTAGGTAAACCCTATGAGGATCTGGAGTTTCTGTTGGAAGCTTTAAAGGATATTCTCATTGAGAATGGTGAAGAAGAGATGGCCAATCAGATTCCGTGGATCAAGTTTATACCGGAATTGGAATCACAGCCGCTCACACAAAAACATATTCAGTTGTATTCATTGGTTTTCCAACTGGTAAATATGGTGGAAATCAATGGAGCGGTACAACACAGAAGATCTCAGGAAGACAAGGATCTGGCGTCTGTCAATGGCCTTTGGGCGAACAATTTCAAGAAACTTAAAGATCTTGGAATTGGTGAAAAGGATATTGCTGTAAGACTTAAGGATATTCGTATTGAACCCGTATTGACAGCTCACCCTACTGAGGCGAAACGAGCAACTGTATTGGAGCATCACAGAGAGTTGTATCTATTAATGGTACAGCGTGAAAACTCTATGTATACAGAAAAGGAAAAAGAAAACATTCGACATAATATTAAGCAAACGCTTTATCGTTTGTGGAAGACAGGAGAGATTTTCCTGGAGAAGCCTGATGTGCCGTCAGAGCTCCGAAACATTATGCATTATTTAATTAATGTGTTTCCACAGGTAATACCCGTTTTGGACAGACGAATGTTACAAGCCTGGGAAGATCAAGGCTTTGATTCACAGACTTTGTACGACTTGGATGCCTGGCCTAAGCTCTCTTTTGGAGATTGGGTAGGAGGTGACCGAGATGGTCATCCGTTGGTGACGGATCAAGTGACAGCCGAGACACTGACTGCACTTAGATTAAATGCCATAGTAGTTGTTCGCAGAACACTAGTTGATTTAGTGAAGCATTTGAGTTTCACCGCAAGTTCTTCAACCGTAGATCCTGAGTTAAAAGATCGTCTTCATGAGTTAAAAACACAGCTGGGAGCACGTGGAGAGGAAGCCTATACAAGAAATAGAGGTGAAGCATTTCGTCAATTTATCAATCTCGTACTGACAAAACTGCCTGTTGATACGCGTAGAGGTCACGCTACAGAGATTATGGAGTACCCGGGAAGTTATGTGAACTCTAAGGAGTTACTGGCAGACCTAAAGCTGCTACAGAAAGCTATGCTTAATTATGGAGCTAAGTCAATTGCAAGAGATGATATTCATACGGCTATCAGAGCAATTGAGACTTTCGGTTTTTACCTGGCGAAGGTGGATGTACGCCAGAATAGTGATTTTCATGACAAGGCCATGCAGCAGTTACTAGAAGCTGCTGGTTTTGAGAAAACGGATTATCCAAACTGGAGTGAAGAGGAGCGTTTAGCTTTCTTAAATGAAGAACTGAAATCAAATAGACCATTCACCCATCAAAACACGAAACTTGGACCAAATGCTGAGGCTGTTGTCAGTTGTTTCAAAGTTTTGGAAGCTCACATATCAAAGTATGATACAGCAGGAATTGGTTCTTTGATTGTGTCAATGACACGTTCGGTTTCTGATTTATTACTCGTTTATTTACTGGCAAGAGAGGCAGGTCTAACTATTCAGACTAAGGAAGGATTGGTTTGTGTACTTCCTGTCGTGCCATTGTTAGAGACGATTGATGATTTGGCTAATGGTCCAGATATTTTGAAAGGTTTCTTGTCACATCCTTACACTGCTAGAAGTATTAAGTACATCCAGGAGAAGGAAGAAACGCCGATGCCAGTACAGCAAGTAATGGTGGGTTACTCTGATAGTAATAAAGATGGAGGTATCATGGCCAGCCAGTGGAATCTCTTCAAAGCTCAAAGTAGACTATATGAAACTGGAAAACAGTTTGAAGTGAAAATTCGCTTCTTCCATGGTAAAGGTGGCTCAATCAGTAGAGGTGCAGGACCAACGCATTACTTTATCAATTCATTGCCACACTCAAGTATCGCTGGAGACCTGCGTTTGACAGAGCAGGGCGAGACGATTGCACAGAAGTATGCCAATAAAGTTAATGCTGAGTACAACATTGAATTATTAGTAGCGAGTACCGCTGCCAAGTCAATCAGTAGCCACTTTACAGAAAGAAAACCACATCCATTGGCTGATGTACTTCAAAAATTAGCGGACGATAGTAAGACTTACTATGAAAAGCTAATGCACGAAGAAGGGTTCATTCCTTTCTTCCGTCAGGCAACACCAATTGATGCTATAGAAACGAGTAAAATCGGTTCAAGACCAGCAAAAAGAACGGGAGCAAACTCATTGCAGGATTTGAGAGCGATTCCGTGGGTGTTCTCTTGGAGTCAATCCAGGTTCAATATGACAAGCTGGTATGGACTTGGGTCTGCTATCAATGACTTGAAGACTAATACTCCAGAGCTTTATGCTGAATTCAAGAAAGCATTGAAGCATGATGCATTCATTCGTTATGTATTGACCAATGTGGATACTAGTTTAGCTGCGACTGATGAAGAGATCATCAAAATGTACGCTTCATTGGTGAAGGAAGAAGATATTAAGGATAAGTTCTTGAACATGTTCTTAAATGAGCTTTCACTGACTCGTCAAATGTTGATGGAATTGTTGGAGAGAGGTATAGAAGAGAGACGTAAAAATCACTTCTATTCTAACCAGTTAAGGGCATCATTAATGGCCACTCTTCATAAGCAACAAGTTGAATTACTTGACAAATGGAGAACTGAAAAGGCGAAGAATGATCCTGAAGCTGAAAAGACTCAGGTACAATTAATGCTAACAATTAATGGTATTGCCTCAGCAATGAGGAATACCGGCTGATAAGTATATTCGAAATAAGTTAGGTGAAAAAGGGACTTCTAGATGTAGACGTCCCTTTTTTATGATACTCTCTTAGTCGAAGGTATATTTTGAAGATTAAGTTCTGATTTCTCTACGCATGAACTTGTAATATGCAAGGGCAAAGCATACGAAAGTTGCTGCAATCAATCCACTTACCTCTGACCATACAATCATCAAACTTTCCTTGAATGGAAGGTTGGTAGGTATGGCACCTGCCATTTGATCCATGGTGACAGGACCGAGGCTACGAACTGACGGCATAAGTAAAGTTGTAGTTGCATCAGTGTATAATTGACTAGGAGCAAGTCTTAAAAAGTTGAAAGCTAGCTGATAAATCTCATATTGAGCCGAAGCTTGCAACGGATTATCCGGGATCATGGCCTTCACAGCTAAATTGATGATTACTTCATAAAATACGGTGAAGAATAACCAGATGGCAATGGCTGTTAGTGCCGAGGTAGCAGGTTGATGAAAAACCACAGAGAGCAATATGGCAATAGCCAGCCAAAGCCCTATGTAAAACACACTGATTAATGCGTGTGTCAAAATTCTCCACAACTCTTCCATCTCAATGATTATTCCTGTTAGTATAGTTCCAGTTCCAATCATCAGTAGGGTTAGTGTGAGCATCAGGGCACCTACAAGAATCCAAACACCCACAAACTTGGACAGCAGTAAATTGTCCCTGTAGACCGGCTGAGCGAGAATTCTATTGAGTGTGCCATTTTGCTTTTCGGAGTTTATGGCATCAAACCCCAGGCTGATTCCCAACAGAGGTCCTAAAAAGCTCATGAATACATGGAATGGTGGTAATGAGCCATTGGTATGTGTCAAAAGTTTAAGGTATATAAACAATGATTCAGGGTCTTTTATAGAAGATGTGATTGATCTAAGATCGCTCATAGATACCAGCAATGATCCCCAGTAAGTGAGTAGAATCAGAACCAGCAATACGATGAATTTCCAACTTCTGATATGTCCTGAAATTTCCTTTCTGACCATTACCCAAACAGGGCTTGGGCACAAACGATGACGACTCGTGTATATGGATAATGTATTGGTTGATTTTTCCATAGGTCCATTAATTATGATGCTTTAAAATAGGATTGGTAGATATCTTCCAAATGGTATTCTTTCTTTTGAACACCGATGATATCGTATCCTTTGTTCACAAATAAGCGTACAAGATCTGCCGTGATGTCCTCACTCGACGATATGCCAATAGTTGATCCATCTATTTTAATATTTCTGACTTGAGTCAATTTCTGGATGTCTTCCTGACCTTTCCAGGGGGTTGGGGGCTGCTCAGCCAGAGTAATGTTGACATGGTATGGGTTTTCATTGGTCAGATTTTTAGAAAGTGTAGACAGGTCACCTTCGGCTAATAATTGTCCACCGATGAAAATCCCCATTCTATCACAGACCTGCTGTACCTGCTCCAGGTGATGAGAAGATAAGAGTACTGTAAGGTCTTTTTCACGATTGAGTTTAACTATCAGGTTTAGGAAATCCTTTACACCGATAGGGTCAATTCCCAGCGTTGGCTCATCCAGAATAATTACCTCAGGTTGTTTGATCAATACTTCAGCCAGACCGAGCCTTTGCTTCATTCCTCGAGAAAATGTCGAAGTTTTACGATGTATGACCTCTTGATCGAGACCTACTGTCTGTATGACCTCTGCACAGATTGCTTCAAGTTGATCTCTGGGAATGCCATTCAATTCTCCGGTATATAGCAAGTTTTGCCAGGCGGTCATGTCATCATAAAACCCAAGACTGTCCGGCATGTAGCCTACTTTTTTTCGTACCGAAATAGGATCAAATGTAGCATTGTGTCCACAAACGAAAGCAGTACCCTGATCAGGCTCGGAAAGGCCAAGCATCATCAGGATTGATGTGGTTTTCCCTGCCCCATTAGGTCCAAGTAATCCAAAGATTTCACCTTTTTTAATGGATAGATTAAGTCGATCAACCGCTTTGAGGGAACCATAACTCTTACTCAAATTGGATAATTCAATAATTGCCTTTTCCATAACTCAGCTTATCTTCTTCCAAATTTTCGAATCAGGAAAAATACAATAGCCACTGAGGCCAATATAGTTAATACTCCAACCCACCCTGCTAGTGCGGAGGTTTTTACAGTTACACGGTAGTCCATGGTACTACTTGTTTCTGAGTTTTTGACGGTAATTTTGCTCAGATAATCACCTGGTAGCGATTTGTCCGGAACGCTGATAGTCGCAGTTACTTCTTTTGCTTTTCCTGCGTCTAATAGATCTATTGATGCTGGATCAAATGAGATTGTCCATTTGGAAGGATTTCGTGATGATAGCTCCAAATCTCGCAAAGGGAGGCTTCCTGTGTTTTTTACTTTAAGTGTAACGGTGAAATTTTCACCTTCCGTAACACGTCCACTGAGTAAACCTGATGGAGTTGTTAAATCCAGTTCATATGATCCTTTGACTACCGCTTCCAATTGGAATTGAAGCGTGTCACTTTCAGAAATTGCTGTAATGGGTACTTGGTAACTGTCTGGTTGGCAATTGTATGCAGGTACGAGTTCAATGGTAATATTTTCCGTTTTGTTTGCATCCAAACCGATTGTTGTAATACCATTTCCTCGTGCTTTAAAAGTTGATCTCCAGCCCTCAGGAATAGTCGCACTCAGCGAGTACCTAATGGGTTGATTACCATTGTTTTTCAATGTGGCCTTGTACCTGAATGTTTCATTAGTGGTATTCTCGATGTTGTACAGATCGGGTATGAATGAATTGGAATTTTGGTTTTGTGAATGCCCAGCTGTAGGGGCTAATGAAAGTGCCATAAATAGGCAAAAAGCAATGCAATTAAGTTTTAAAAAAGTAGAATTAAACGCTAACATAAATTACGAATTAAAAGGTTAATGACTAAAAAACATTTTTATCCGCCCTCACATGTCGGGGTTTAGTAAAACTGCTCGCAATTTAGTAGTGATTCAGAATGTCTGAAAAAGGGTGGAGGTAGGTCTTAACAAATGTTAACACGTATTAACTTCTATTAACAATTAGAGCCAAGCAGTTCTAGATTAGCTCTAATAGCAGAAAATACATTAACTGAAACAGATTTAATAATTTTTGAAAGACAAAATGAATTGTGCTGTTTGTTTGGTGTTAGCACTATAGTGAAGTTAAAAAAGAGGCCGCTTCAATGGATTTTGAACGACCTCTTTGTTAGACTAATCTTTGAAAGGACTCAAGTCTAGATTTTCCATTTTCTCTTTGTATTTAGGCCATTCTTCACTCAGATAAGCATCTACTTTTTCATTGGCTTTGGTCATCTCGTCTGCAAACTTTTTCATTAATGCTTCTTCTGTGGCAGATGGTGCATGGGTAGCATTTCCCAGGTAGAAAGAAAGATTGCCCAGATAGTTATCAATGGTGTTTGGTTGATCAGCAGTGATACCTTGTCTATCATCTTCTTTTCCGAAATAGATGTCCATAAAGGTGTTGAGTGTATCTTTTACCTCATTGCTGAGTTTGATTTGCTCTTCAAATTCTTTCTCATCTTTTTCCTTCATTCTACTGATGAGGGTTTCAGTGATTTTGATCTTTTCTTTCAACTGCTCTACATGTCCAACAGCCAATTCTTGCTTAGCTTCCATTTCTTTGATAGCGTCATATTTCGCTTGAAGTATGTTGGTAGGTATGGTTCTTCTTGGATCAGCTTTCACTTCAATAGTTGTTTCAGATGACTGATCGCCAAAGGTAAGTTTGAGCTTATACGTACCTGGTAACACTTCAGTACCGCCGGGCTCCCGATCAGTGTTGAGCTCTCTTCTAGTCAGCCTATTGACACCTTTTTCTTCCAGTCCCCAGAACATTCTGTTGACACCCTTATCTTCAGGTGCTTTTTGCTTCAGTGTTCTGATTAAGTCACCTTTACTGTTGTAAATTTGAAGTGTTAGAGAATCATATTTGATTTTATCCTTAGTTTCTTCACCTTCTTCTTTTTTTTCATCCTCCTTCTTTTTTGGTGCATTCACCACGTAAGAAATCATAGCGCCACCTCGTCGATTTTCACCGTTAAACATTGCATCTGCTCCAAACCTAGAACCTGTTGGTTGCTGATACATGGCTTGATATGCCGTAGGAGGGGTGAATATATGAACTGTCTTGTCGAGCACCTTATTCGCGGAAGCTGCAATCTCTCTCAAAGGTCTGATATCATCTACAACCCAGGCAGCTCTTCCAAATGTGCCAATCACCAAATCATGTTCTCTTGGGTGAATCACCAGGTCCATCGTGTTGACTGTTGGGTAATCGTTTTTCCATTTGGTCCAGCTAGCTGCTCCATCTATAGAAATGTAAAGTCCATCATCCGTACCCAGGTAGTAAAGCTTTGGCTCTACTGGGTCTTGCAGGATAGAAAGTGTGTAGCTCTCCACATCGTTACCATCTACGATTCGCTCCCATGTTTTACCAAAATCGGTAGTTCGGTACGCGTATGGCGTGTAGTCAAAGTTTCTGTAGTTATTGGCAACAATCAGTGCTTCACCAGCATTCTTGTTGGAGACTTTAATTTGCGGAATCCAAATGAAGGAAGGAAGTCCTTTGATGTTCTTGCTTACCTCTGTCCAGGTGTCGCCACCATCTTTAGTCAGTTGTACTTTGCCATCATCTGTGGTGGCCCAGATCACGCCTTTTTCTACCGGACTAGGACTAATGGCTATGACTGTACAGTAGTTCTCTGCACCTGTTGCATCCATGGTCAGTCCACCAGACTCGTCCTGTTTTTGTTTGCTTTTATCATTGGTCGTCAAGTCAGGAGAGATGATGTTCCAGGTCACGCCTTTATCGGTACTTTTGTGGACGAATTGGCTACCAAAGTAAATAGTATTGTTATCAAATGGATCTTGCGCAATAGCTGAGTTCCAGTTGAATCGTAGCTTTTCTTCCAGCTCTGGAGCAGTTGGTCTGATGTATTCGTTATAACCAGTTTCACGATCATAAATGGCCACAAAACCTTCCTGAGACATGCTATACCCGTAACGACTATCATCTGGATCAGGAATCACATCAAACCCATCACCAAATGAGATCTCTTGCCAATAGCTGTTACGGATGCCTTGTGCTTTCCATATGTAGGCTGGTCCAGCCCAAGAGCCATTATCCTGCATTCCACCATAGACATTGTATGGATACTCATTATCTACTGCTATGTGGTAAAACTGTGCGACAGGGATGTTCTCGACAAATCGCCAGGTCTTACCTCGGTCTCTGGAGATGTTCAACCCTCCGTCATTACCTTCTATGATATAGTTTGGATCTTCTGGGTGTACCCAAAAAGCATGGTGATCGGGGTGCACACCGTTACTTACACCGTAAGCTGGCATCAAAGATTCGAAGGATTTACCTCCATCATTACTGACATTCACATAAGTGAATACTGAATACAACCTGTTTTCATTGATCGGGTCAACAAAGATGTCGCTATAGTAGAATGGACGATTTCCAATCTCTGGTTTGTCGCTTACTTTCGACCATTTGAAGCCACCATCTTCACTTTTGTAAAGCGCGTTTTTCTTGGATTCAATAAGTGCATAGATGATGTCAGGGTTGCTAGGTGCAATAGCCAGACCTATTCTGCCTAGTTCTCCTTTCGGCAAACCATCTTCATCCGTTTTCTTTACCCAGTTTTCACCACCATCGTGAGTGATGTAGAGCCCTGATCCGTCTCCACCAGAAGTGAAGAACCATGGCTGTCTGTAATGCTCCCACATGGCAACCACTAGCTTATTTGGGTTAGATGGGTCCATCACCAGGTCAGCAGCACCTGTTTTGTCGTTTACGTAAAGTACTTTTTTCCAGGATTTACCACCATCCGTCGTTTTAAATACGCCACGTTCAGAATGAATACCCCAAGGTGAACCGATTGCTGCCACATAAACAGTGTTTGGGTTCATAGGGTCGATGATGATTCTATGGATATGACGTGTTTTTTCTAGACCCATCTTGGTCCAGTTCTTACCGCCATCTAGTGATTTGTAGATACCATCACCACCATTGAGCGAGTTTCTTGGATTTCCTTCACCTGTTCCTACCCAGACAACAGATGGATTGGATTGCTGGATAGCAACTGCTCCGATGGAAGCGGTAGTATGCTTGTCAAAAATAGGTTCCCAGCCTATTCCGCCACTTTCAGATTTCCAGAGGCCGCCTGAAGCTGTTCCTACGTAAATGACTTCAGGTCTGGAGTTGACTACATCTATAGAAGTAACTCGTCCCGCCATACCTGCTGGTCCGATACTCCTTGGTTTGATGCCTTTAACAAGGTCCATATCCAGTTTTTGCGCAAAGACAAAAACTGGAATTATAAAGATTAATGTCAGTAAAGTTTTTCTCATAATACTTTCTAGGTTATGACTAAACTTACTGAATTATGATCAATGTGGACCCGCTATTTACATGATCGGATAAATAGTCTTTTGATAATAAGAATCCTATAAAGCTTCTACTGCCTTATCAATAGGTGTAGATCCTGAAAGCAACTCGAGCGAGTGATTCATCGCCTTTTGGTTGGCTATTACTTTTTCTAGCACAGTGGCCACATCGGTTCTTGGGATGGAGTCACTTTCTTTGGTGATTTCCGCACCAAGAGTGATATTGTTGGTTCCCGGGTCATTGGTAAGCCTGCCAGGCTTTACTATGGTAAAATTGAGGCCTGACTGCATCAAGTGTTTGTCGGCATCTGCTTTGGCTTCATAGTAGTGTTTCATGCTGTCTGGCCATTCTGACGGATTGTAATCTGCTCCTAATGCACTGACTATGGTGAAGTGTTTTACTTTCTTTTTTACAGCCAGGTCAATAGCTTTCTTTGCTCCAAGTCGATCTACCAGATGGGTTTTGTCTGGTCCGGTGTGTCCACCAGAGCCAGCAGCAAATACCACTGCATTGATCCCATCATATGCGTATTCAAAATCTTCTTCTAAGTCTGCCACTACAGTTTCTATGTCCTTAGACTTAAATTGATCAACTTGTTCGGCTTTTCGCACCATAGCTACAGGGTGGAGATTGCTTTTCTTGAGTTTGTGAGCAAGTATTTGGCCTATTTGACCGTTTGCTCCTATTATTAATACTTTCATAGTGTTTCATTATTTGATCTCTATATACTACTAATAAGAACCCAAATCGTTTGTCGTGAAGTGGACGAATGAAGTAGAATGAGGACAGAGTTTTTAGCTTTCAGAGGTTTTTAACCGTATTTAGTAGAAATTCATACTGCTATGACCAAACGATTTAATTTGTCCTGGCTTCTTGTAGGCCTTTTCGGTTGTATCGGGACCGATTATTTGGATGATCCAAAAGACCCGGCTATTCTAACCAATATCAACGCTGCGAGTATTGAAATTGGAGAGACCATTGAATTAGAAGCTACCTATTACTACAATATGTGGGTAGAAGAAGATGCAGATTTGGTTTGGACCAGTTCCCAACCTACTGTGGCTTCCGTAGATGGTAATGGACTGGTGACAGCTTTGACTAAAGGACAAACAGATATTCAAATAAATAATCCTGGGGAAGCTAAGACAACTGTTTCAATTACGGTGGTAGCTGATCCCAATGATGTGTCTGAGGTGTTGTTGAGTGTCACGAATAGCAGTATTGATGTAGGTGAGTCCATCGATATAGAAATTGAGGTTAATCGACTTGATGGTGAACCATATGAAGGAGTAGAAGATACTGTTTGGACACTGCATGACTCACAAATAGCATCGATAAATCAAAATGGAGTTTTAACAGGTTTAGGAGATGGAATTGTTCAGGTGACAGCTGCTGTGGCAAATGTGAGTAGTCAACCTTTGCCGATTATGGTTGGAGTACAAGGTCGAACTGGCTCTTTTGTTAGCGTAGGGAGTTATAAAGCTACGGGTATTGCATCCTTGCAACACAACGGCAATGATTTGTTTCTCTATTTAAGTGAAGATTTTGAAACAAGTTTTGCTCTTGGAACTTTCATTTATCTCGCAAATTCCACCGATGGCACAGCTGTAAGAGCGCAAGGAGTGGAGATTGCGGAAATCAAGGACAATGGAGCCAAAGAGTTTAATGTTTCACAGATAGACCCATCCATTCAGCTTGATGACTTTCGGTATGTTATCATTTTGTGTAAACCTGCCAGTATCACTTTTGGCTATGCTGATCTAAACTAACGCAACCATGAAAAGACTTCTATTAATTACATTCATAGTTATTTCCACTTTTAGTCAGTCTTATGCAGGAGGTGCATGGGTTTATGGTAAGAATGAAGGGTACTTCAAGTTAGCAGAGAATATGATCCGATCTCCATACTTCTTTGATGGAGATGGTAATGTGGTGGATATACCAACGATCAGTTTATATACCACTAGTTTATATGCAGAATATGGATTGGGTAAGAATTTCAATGTGATAGCCTATGTGCCATTTTTTGTAAGGTCTACATTGAATAAAGTGGTATTCAATCAAAGTGGTGACACGATTGAAGGCGAAGAGTTGAATGCGTTTGGTGATTCACAATTAGCTTTCAAATATGGTTGGAATCAGGATAAGCCAATTGTATTCTCTGTTTCGTTGGTGTTAGGGCTTCCTTTGGGTTCGTCAGAAGTGTCATCAGAAAAGATTCTACAGACTGGAGATGGAGAGTTCAACCAAATGATTCGTTTGGATGCGAGTCATTCCTTCTACCCAGCGCCTTTTTATGTATCAGCTTATACAGCTTTCAATAACCGAACAAAGGACTTTTCAGATGATTTCAGAATAGGAGGAGAGTTTGGCTATGCAGGATCTAAATTGATCGCTATTCTAAAAATCCAATCAGTACAGTCACTTTATAACGGTGTTCCTAATGGCCAGTCCAATTCTGAAGGTTCTATGTTTGGTAACAATATTGAATACGTATCGATTACTCCAGAATTGAACTATTTGGTGTCTGATACATTTGGAATCAGTGCCTCTGCAGGATTTGCACCGGCAGCAAAAAACCAATTAGCTGCTCCCAACTTTAGCTTTGGGTTGTTTTATCAACTTTAGAAAGCGATGCTCAATCCAAAATAAGGTGAAATGTACTTCTCAGATTGATATCCTCCATCTGCTGTAGGAGTGAATGCCCAATAGTAGTCGACACCCGCCGCCAGGAACTTGTTCAGATGGTAGATGAACCGAACTTTCGCCAGAGAACGCTCATCAAAAGTGAAAGCGTCTTGCAATGTGCTTAGATTTCCTTTGATATAGCTGGCATGCATGGATACTTTGTCACCAAGACGATCAATGTCTGCATTGACTCTTACGGTGGCAGGAGCATCTTCACCAATATTGTCTGGGAGTAAGAGACTTCCTCCCAATTGGACTTTTTGCAATATTTGACCTGTCAAACTACCGTAGATACCACTCATGGCCACAGCATCACCTAAGGCAAATAATCTTGCGTCTTTATTGATCTCATAGGTAGCATCGAAGAATTGTGGAAGGAAATGTTCTGTATAGCTCAATCGCTCTATTCTCAGGTCTGTGCTCATGATATCGGCTATGAAGTTGAAGCGGAAGTTTAGTCCCACACTTTGACCAGAACCATCAGAATATCCATCTTCTAAAGGGGTGTCTGTTACATCACTTACCATGGCATATTGTTGAAAAGCCAATTTCAAGCTGTCTGAAGCTTTTAGTTTGGAGTATGTTCCGAATAAGTCAATTTGAATGAATGGAATTCTCAATACGGTGATTCCCATATCGATGCCAAAACCACCAACTCCACCATCTGTGAACTGATAGGTTGCAGTTTCACCATCCGTAATAGAAAGATTGGTTTGGTCTTTGTCTCTGACGACTGTGGATCCAATCTCCAGGGTGTTCACTACTGGAATACTTAGCATTCCAAGTGGTCTAATATATGGACGTACTGCAAACAAGTTAAATGACTGAGGGTTGAAGTCACTGTACATGCTTTCAATGCCAACCAAATACCTCCAATTCAAATCAGTATGCAAACCTACTTTTCGTTTTTCAAAACTAGTCGTGTTCGTGTAGTTGTTAATTAGCCCACCATAGCCAATCATTGTGTTGTCTAATTGTCCAACTTTTACATATACATGATCCTTCTTTTGTACGCCATAGCGGATGTAGGTGATCAAACGTGCAACTCCGACACCATCTTCAAAGATCTCCGTTCGTATTTTCTTGGTTTCCAATCCATAAAGTATAGGAATGTTCAACCCAACACCTACTTTCCCAATTGAGAAATCTGGATTTAAAGTCAGCCCAACAAAGTTCTGATCACCAATGCGGGTGTAGTTAAAACCTCCATTGAATGTTCCTCCCGATGACTTACCAGATCCAAAGCCTCCTCTGAAATCCTGGATTGGTTTGCCTTCCAGTCGTTTCTTTTCCTTTTCCTGTTTGTCTAAATCATCCAGATCAAAACCTTCTTCTGGTTGATTCTTTTCAGGATCTTCATCTAGATTGGGTTTTGGTTCAGGAATGGTATCTCGTGGAATTACTTTTTCCGGAGTAGGAGGAATGGAGTCAGCCTGGGTTACTGATTCATTCGGTTCATTGACTACTGAACTATCTCGAACTAAAGTTGAACTTATGGTGCTGTCAGTATTTATAGTAATACTATCAGCAGGTATAGAATCCAATGCAATAGAATTGCTTGCGGCAGTTTTAGTGGTATCAGTTAGAAGCCCCTTCTTGCGAAGCTTTTCCAGCTCCTTTTGGCGTTTAAGCTCTGCTTTTGCTTTTTGCTTCGCTTCTTTTTCTTTAGCCTTAGAGTCTTCCCAGAGATATGAATAGTCTGAGAAGTCATCATTAGACTCTTGAGCATATGATGCTGTGAGCCCTACAATAAAGAATAGGAATAGAAGGGGTAGTCTATACTGACACATTGTTTAAAACTTAGCTGGATTTAATTAATTGTAAAAATAATACAATTAACTATTCTTAAACCACTGAAATCAGGTAGTAGTTCTTTTTACCCTTCTGAGCCAGCAAGTACTTGCCTTGAAGAAGTTCTACTTCAACTGCATCATTCGGATCACCAACTTTAATTTTATTGATGCTAACACCTCCACCTTTGATCATTTTGCGAGCTTCACCTTTTGAAGGGAAAATAGTTCCTCCTGTTAGTTCACTCAACAAATCTGTCACGTTAGCTACTTCCGCTAATTGTGTTTTAGTGATTTCTGATTGTGGTACACCTTCAAAAACCTGAAGTAAAGTACGCTCATCCAATTCAGCTAAATCTTCAGTTGTAGACTTTCCAAATAGAATTTCAGAAGCCTTTTGAGCTTTGATTAATTCTTCTTTGGAGTGAACCATAGTTGTGATTTCTTCAGCCAATCTACTTTGAAGAGCTCTCTGGTGAGGAGCTTCACGGTGTTGAGCGATCAACTCTTCTATTTCTTCCTTGCCAAGGAAAGTGAATATTTTGATGTACTTCTCAGCGTCAACATCTGAAGTATTTAACCAGTATTGGTAGAATTGGTAAGGAGACGTTCTTTCGGCATCTAGCCAGATGTTTCCACCTTCTGTCTTACCAAACTTGGTTCCATCGGCTTTGGTGATCAACGGACATGTCAATGCATACGCTTTTCCTCCGCCAATTCTTCTGATCAATTCTGTGCCGGTGGTGATGTTTCCCCACTGATCGCTTCCACCCATTTGAAGCGTACATTTAGCTTCTTTGTATAGGTGTAAAAAGTCATACCCCTGAACCAATTGGTAGGTGAACTCGGTAAAGCTCATGCCATCAGAAGATTCACCTGATAGCCTCTTCTTTACAGAATCTTTGGCCATCATATAGTTCACAGTGATGTGTTTTCCTACGTCTCTAATGAATCCAAGGAATGAAAATTCTTTCATCCAGTCATAGTTATTGACAAGTTTGGCTGCATTAGGTGTGTCAGAATCAAAATCTAAGAAGCGTGAAAGTTGATCTTTGATCGCATTTTGGTTGTGACGTAATGTAGCTTCGTCTAGAAGATTTCTCTCAGCTGACTTACCTGAAGGATCACCAATCATTCCAGTAGCACCTCCGATTAAAGCATAAGGCTTGTGGCCACACACTTGAAAATGCTTCAACATCATAACACTTACCAGGTGACCGATATGTAAGGAATCTGCAGTAGGGTCTATTCCTACATAAGCAGCTCTCATTTCTTCCATCAAGTGTGCATCAGTCTCTGGCATGATGTCTTGAATCATACCCCTCCATGTCAGTTCAGCAACGAAATCTTTCATTGGTTCAAAGAATTAGTTTTTATCTTACCGCCGCAAAAATAGACGGCCTTTTCAATAATGCCAGAATTCTAAAAAGTTTAGCTGAGTTTGCTTCGAATTTTAATCCACATATTTCTCTCTATTCTCTTACTGAATCCATTAATGGCTCAGTTTATTGATCGTCCTGCGAATTTGACTCCAAGATATAGTGGCGATGATACTGAGCTTGTTGATCAGATTTTTCACAATGCCGAGCGAGAAATTGCAAAACTAGATCAGCAAACCTTATTTTATAAGTCTTTCATTTTAGACACACGAGATTATATTCTAGATAATGTAGAGAATGGCTTTTATCTTAAACATGATTCTTTAAGCCTATTGGTTAATGAGCTAGCTGCTGGAATTCTTGATGCCAATCAACTTCATCTTGATGATCCAATATTCTTTATCAAATCTTCAGCTTTCGTAAATGCCGGATCATTGATGATCAATGTGTTTGAAATTGATGTTGCTCTTTTTGCAACCTTAGACTCAAAAGATGAACTGGCTTTTGTTCTGGCACATGAATTGGCGCATCAGTTGAAATATCACGTTGCTGAGCGCATTGTGCTTAATATGGAATATGATCCAGAAGGAAAGTTACGATCAGAAATGCAGCGTGTTGTTAAGGGTGTTACATCCAATGAGCGGCTTTCTGAAGCTCAAGAAGCTATGTATGAATACCGAAATAGTATGCGAAGAATGGAATTGCAAGCAGATTCATTAGCCACTATTTACATGAGAAAGGCAGGTTATGATCCAGCTGAAGGCATGCAAGTGTTAAACAAACTTGGATATAGTGCATGTACATCTGAAGTGGCTATGGAAAGACTGTTTCTTCGCCTATTTACATCACGTTTCAAACCAAAGCCTCAGTGGTTTGTAAAGAGTTTACCCATGCAGAGTAAGCAACAAAGTCAATTCCTGATTTACAAGACGGATTCATTGGAGAGTCATCCCCATCTAGAAGCACGGGTAAAGGCTTTGGAATTGATCGTTCAGGATAGTGTTTCTACAAATGAGTTGAAGGTGAACGATGTTTGGCGTGAAGTTATCTGGTCTGGCTACGAGCAAAGACAGTTTGATTTGACCCTGTTTTATTTGTTAATTTATATTGATCAAACGGGACATGATTCATTCTCAGGAACCATGGTTGGTCTATTGCTCAATGATTTGTACTGGGCACGGTATGATGACAATCCTGAAAACAATATCTATCAATATGTGAGTTACAGGACTCCGGGATACACAGAAGAGCTGAGGTTTGTTAACAATGTCCTTCATCATATGACCAAAGAAGATTATTTGATGACAGGATTTATGCTATTGAGTAATAGGGAAGTGTTTGATCGAACCAACGAAGAGCATTATTACTTACTGTATCATTTCGCATCTTTGCTTCAAGAAAACGCTATCGCCGATCAATTGAAGATAATGTATTTCAAACAGTTTGAACAAACCAAATACAAAACCCGAGATTTCAAGTAGGAAAGAAGTTTATCTCCATCAATTTTTCAGTAAGATTCCACAAACGACGCGCTTTCTGTTCATTTCTTGAGTTTCGATCTGATCCCACTTTTACGGCTGGTCCTTTGTATTGACGAAATCCTCCAGGGCCAAAGTACTCACCACTTTTGGCCTTAGGATCAAGAGCAGCTCTTAAGATTGGCCATGCACCTTCATTAGGCTTTTGAAAAACAAAAGGAGAGACTATATGACCTAATCTCACTAAAAGCGGATGAAGGTTTCTTCCAATTTCTGTGATGGTCACTCCTGGATGAGCCGCTAATGATGATACTTGATAATTCTTCGCTTTCAATTGTCGTGACAGTTCATAAGCAAACATCAGACAAGCTAATTTGCTTTGACCGTAGACTTTTCGAGCATTGTAATTCTTAGCTGAATTGATGTCTTCAAAATCAATGTCACCCCAGGCATGAGCTAGACTACTTAACGCGACAATTCTTGATTCTGGAGTAGATTCTAATGTAGGTAGTAGGAGACTTGTCAATAGAAAATGTCCAAAGTAATTGGCCGCCATCTGGCTTTCTAACCCGTCTTCTGTTTGCTGATAGGGTGGCATCATGACGCCAGCATTGTTAATTAATAAGTCAAGTGACTTATATTTTGAATTATAAGCTGATGCAAATGATCGTATGGACTGATTACTACACAGATCTAACGCCAGCGCATCTAATTTTGCGGCAGGATATGACTTCTTGATTCTTTCAATCGCCTTATTGGCTTTGTCCAGATTTCGACAAGCTAGAACTACGGTTAAATCTTTAGATGCTAATGCCTTCGCTGTTTCGTAACCAAGTCCAACGTTAGCGCCAGTTACAACTGCAGTACGGTCAGATTGAGATTCTAGAGATTGAAAGGAGTAAGTCATAGTCACATGACTAAGATACTTCTATAATTGTTCTAAAGTGACTTCAAATTTCAATTCAGATGAAGCATCACCAAAGTAGCTTCCCTGGATAGGGAAGGTGTTGCGTGGGAGATAGCTGGCAGCTACAGGTATATAGCGATCTGTCGCTAACAAACCAGAATTTGGATCTACTCCAATCCATCCGGCACCTGGCAACAAAACCTCGACCCAGGCATGTAATTCATGACCTTCACCGAGATTAGGATTGTATCCATACCCACTTACGAACCTTGCTGGAATATTGATGCTGCGAAGCATCTGAATCATCATCCAACTCAGATCTCTACACGACCCTTTTTTACTCGAAAAACATTCATCAGGAGGCATGATGGTTGGCTCATAGCGAATTGTATGTTCCCAATTTTCATGAATTTCACTAGCCAAAAAGGTCAATAAGGTCACCATGTTGTTGCCGGCAGGTGAAACCACATCATTCAACCAATCACTCAAATTGGAAGATAGTGATTGTTGTTGCAGGTAAGGAGTTTGAATGGGTGTTGGATCACCAACAGGTTCCTCTACAATAAAATCAAAAGGATTGATTGGCTGAGTTTCCACTATAAACTCAGCTACGACAGTTAGTTCCTTGATTGGATCATTGAACCAGCACTGATGAAAAGCATTGCTTTCAATATCCGTTCGAAAGGATAGTCCTGAAGCATGAGGATTTACTTGAATATCGAAGGATTCAAGGTTTAGATAATTTCTATGGGAAGGACAAAAGTAAAGATGGTGAGGCTGCAGAACAACCTCTTTGCTGTATATGTATTGTGTAAGGTGTTTTACTTTTATTCTCACTCAATTAGTGTCATTTGTTCATTAGGAGCAAAAGCTCTGGACAATGCTACAGCTGGTAACTTTTCAATCCCTGCTTTTAATCTTGAATTCCAAAACTCTGAAATATGGCCGAGCTCTTTTTCTTCGAAACGATGTTCGATCAGGTTGTATTCATTCTTTCTTAAAACAACCGTATCAATAGGATAATCCACGTCATTGGCAGAAATCCTTGTTGCATCAAAAGAAAGGAATCCACTTTTGAGTCCAAACTCCAAAGTCGAATCATAAGTTAATGATCTTTTTAGAATTGGATTCCCAAAGCCTGTATTTCCGATGATTACGTAAGGTGTTCCAGGTCCAATCTCTATCCAGTTACCTTGTGGATAGAGTAGATACATTTTAGGCTCTTTGTCTTCTTCTAATTGACCACCTACAATGGAGAATAAGTTGAAGTAAAGACCAGCTTCTTCAAGACTTCTTTTGTCTTCCAATGCCACTCTTTTTACCTGTTCACCAAATTGGTTAACGGCTTTGTAAAGTTTAGTGAATTTCTCGTCTTGCGCTTCGATTACCTCTCCAAAATACGTAATGGCCTTATCTCTCACAGATCTAAGGCCAGAAGTCATGATGAAAAATGAGTGTTTCTCGCGTTGAACAGTGTAAATTTTCTTTGCTGTGGTAGTGTCGTTACCAGAAGTAATACGAGTATCAGCAAGTCCAGCGACGCCCTCTTTACTCAAAATTCCTAAACAATATGTCATCTATTATTGATCCTGTGCCTGAGTAGCGAAATTAGGTTGAATCTTGAAATATTGTTCATATACAGCCGTCGAAATATCATTTATTCTTCGCTGCAGTTGGTCGAGATATTCATGCAAACCGTATTTGAATACGTCGTTGATATCAGCATATTCCAGCTCCGACCTCAAAGTACCGATGGCCTTCTCCGCCGGATTGGAATATCCTCTTTTGGCATCAGAAATTTCGTGTAAACACTTCTCAGCTTCTGTCAAGCAATAAAAGATGGATCTGGGGAAGTATACGTTCAGAACCAGATACTCCACAATGTTGGATGGTTCTATTTTCCCATACAATTTTTTATAGGCGTTGAATCCACTAACTGATTTTAGCAAAGCACTCCAGTGAAGGAAATCCAATGGTGATCCGACTTCTTCAACTGATGGGAGCAATACATGGTATTTGACGTCTAATATTCTGGACGTTTTGTCAGCACGCTCCAGAAACTGGCCCAGTTTATTAAAGTACCATCCTTGAGTTCTTGGAGAAGTATCATATCCAATTCCTTGCAATAGCTGAAGCTTATACTTAATCTGTTTGAACTGATCAGGGTCCAGAGACTTCCATGCAGAACGCTTTACCGCATTGTTCATAAAGTGATAGAGATCATTTAATACCTCCCAAATTTCTTTAGATACGCTTTCACGGATCTGTCTGGCATTTTCACGAGCCTTTGTTACCGATACCAATATGGAGTTGTCATTTTCCTTATCAAAAGCCAAAAACTTAATGGCATTTTCTCTGGAATACCCATCATAAAGTTCCAGGAAGCGTTTTTCATCTCCTGTTGCAGCAATCAATGGTTGCCATTGCTCTGCCATGCCTGGAGGTAAGTCCATTGAAAGATTGAAATTCACATCGATGAATCTGGAATAATTTTCGGCTCTTTCAGTATATCTACCGAGCCAAAACAATGAATCTGCTACTCTACTTAACATCCTCTCTACGTCATTAATTAATCAAACAAAACCCATGTGTCTTTACTTCCTCCACCTTGAGAGGAATTAACAACTAGTGACCCTTCCACCAGAGCTACTCTGGTTAGTGCTCCTGGCAAAACCTTGATTTCTTTTCCATACAGTATGTATGGTCTTAAATCTACATGTCTTGGTGCTATTCCTGCTTCTGTAATGGTAGGAACTGTTGAAAGAGAAAGGGTTGGTTGTGCTATGTATTTTCTAGGTTCAGCAGCTACGAGTTTTCTAAATTTCGCATGCTCTTCTTTGGATGCTTTTGGTCCTATCATCATCCCGTAACCTCCAGCTGCGTTTGTTTCCTTTACTACGAGTTCTTCGATGTTCTCCAGCACATACTCCAAATCTTCTTTTTCAGAGCATAAGTAAGTAGGTACATTTTCAAGAATTGGTTCTTCACCTAAATAAAATTTGATGATTCTAGGAACATAAGCGTAGATGGCTTTATCATCTGCTACTCCTGTGCCAGGTGCATTGGCTAAGGCAACGTTTCCAGCTTTGTAAGCCTCAAATATTCCAGGTACTCCTAGCATAGACTTAGGATTGAAAGTGTTTGGATCCAGGAATGTGTCATCGATTCGTCTGTAGATTACATCCACTTGCTTGAGACCTTTAGTAGTCTGCATATAGACACGATTATCTTGTGTAATCAAGTCTTGACCGGTTACCAGCTCTACACCCATTTGCTGCGCGAGGTATGAATGCTCAAAATAGGCCGAATTATAAATTCCAGGAGTTAAGACCACAACAGTCGGATTTGGCTTATCTGATAAGTTCTGCAACATAGCTAGTAGCATGTTTGAATAATCAGATACTGGTCTTACACCTATATTAGAGAAAAGTTGTGGAAACGCCTGTTTGATGATTTCTCTGTTCTCTAATAAATAAGATACACCAGATGGACATCTAAGATTGTCCTCAAGTACATAAAACTTACCTGATTTGTCTCGAACGATATCACTTCCCGTAATATGGCACCAGATTCCTTTTGGAGGATTAAGTCCGACGCATGGCTTCAAGAAGTCTTGACTGGTCAAGACAAGTTCTTCAGGTATTATTCCTTCTTTTAAAATTCTTTGTTCATGGTATAAGTCTCCGATGAACATGTTTAATGCTGTGATTCGTTGGATCAGGCCTTTCTCAATTATCTCCCATTCCTTTCCTGAAATGATTCTGGGAATAAGATCTAAATGAAGAATCTTCTCTATTCCTTGATTGTCATGATAGACATTAAAGGTCATCCCCATAGACATCTGCGCTTTATCTGCAGAGTCCTGTAGTTGAAACAGTTTCTTCTTAGAGAATTTCTGTAAGTGATCTTTAAATTCCGAATATGGGCCTCGGCAATCCTGTTGTTCGAACATCTCATCGAAATGCTCGGACGGTTTATATTGATCAAAAAGCACGATTGAACAGTTGATGTTTTTATTAAATCCATCAATAAATTATTGATTTCTTATTGAAATCGAAATATGATTATGAAAAAATCAATTATTACAGGATAAAATAATCTCTAATTCAATTTGTGTGATGGTAAGCAGAGGTGAATTAATGAATTTTCAGAGAGCAGTGGAATGGTTGAACAATTTTGAAAAACTCATAGCAACTACTTTCTCATCTGGTAAGACAGTTTAACTTTACCGCATGGCTGAATATGTAGAGATTGTAAAAGATCTTCAGAACGGTAAATATGCACCGGTTTATTTCCTACAAGGGGATGAGCCGTTTTTTATTGACAATATTCTATCACACATCGAGAAAAATGCATTGGATGAAACTCAGAAGAGTTTTAACCAATATGTGCTTTATGGTAAGGATGTGAGTTTTACCGATATACTCAATGTAGCTCGTAAATACCCCATGATGGGTGAGCGACAGGTAGTATTAATTAAAGAAGCACAAGACATCAAGGATTGGAAAAAGGAAGACGCCCAGACAATGCTTTGTGCTTATCTGGAAAATCCTTTACCGTCTACCATACTGGTTTTTGGCCATAAGTATAAGAGTCTGGATAAGCGGACTAAGGTGGCTAAGGTGCTGACCAAAAATGCTGTATTTCTTGATTCTAAAAAGATCTATGATGACAAAGTGCCAGGTTGGGTGAGTTCCTATGCGAAAGCTTCAGGAGCAAACATCTCTGACAAGGCTATTATGATCCTAACCGAGAACATTGGGAATAATCTACAGCGTTTGGCCAATGAGTTGGATAAGCTAAAACTGAATGTTCCTGACGGTCAGCAAATCGATGATAAGGCGGTTGAAAAATATGTAGGGATTAGCAAAGACTACAATGCTTTCGAGTTGCAAAAAGCGATCTCTCTCCGAGATGAAGTGAAAGCTGTTAAGATTATCAATTACTTTGCGGCAAATCCTTCGAGTAATCCTCTGATTTTGATCATTGCCAATTTGTATGCTTATTTTTCCAAACTTTTGGTGCTGCATCATCAGAATGCTTATGAGAAAGGAGCTGCTGCCAGAGCGATAGGGGTCAATCCATTTTTTGCTGGTGAATACATTATGGCTGCTAAAAACTATCCAATTCATGTGGTAGTTCGTAACATAGAGATGATTCATCACGCAGATTTACAGTCCAAAGGAATTGGCTATGGCCCGATGAAAGAAGGAGATATTTTGCGTGAGCTGATATTTAAACTGATGCACTAATACAATTGGACTGATTCTTGCGTTCTATCCACAAATCAAAAACTTACTACATGCGAAGAATATTGTTATTCTTTTTTGGTTTATCTGTATTCTCTCTAAATGCTCAGCAGTCCATTGCTGATGAAGGATCTGAAAGCTTGTATCAGCAAGCCATGGAGTCCTACAGACAAGAAAGCTATCAATCGGCGGCCACTTTATTCCAACAGTATCTTAATCGTACGGAATCACCAAGTGTTGAGGCACGCTATTATGCTGCTCTTTCTAAATTGAAAAGTAGCGATCAGTCTGGTCTCACAGATATTAAACGATTCATAGCAGATGAACCTCAGCATCCGTTGGCAGGAGGAGCTAATTTCTTGATTGGTAATCACTTTTTTGCCAAAGGAGATTATGAACAAGCTATTGCTTATTATGAGTTAGTCTCAAGAAGTCAACTCAATATCAAAGATCAGGAGGAAATGCTCTTTAAGTCTGGATATGCCTATCTGGAAACGGAAGATGTCGAGCGTGCAAAAACCAATTTTGGGCAAGCGATTGATTTTAGAGGAGCATATATGGAAGATGCTTCTTATTACCTCGGAGTTATTTACTATCGTCAAAAGAATTATAATGAAGCTTTAGCTGTGTTAGAGCCTATTGATAAAGAAGGTTCGGAATATAGTGGTCAGGTTTCCATGCTTATTGCAAGTTGTTATTTTGAGACGCGTTCGTATACGAGGTTGTATGCATATGCAGAGCCGAAGCTGAAGAAAGTAACTGGAGAGGGTAAAAAGGAGCTAAACCGCTTGTTAGGTGAAGCTTACTATGAGCAAAAGAAATTTGAAAACGCTGCGCCATACTTGCAGCGATATATAGACCTGAACAGAAGAACTACTGCATCTACCTACTACAAACTAGGAATGTGTTACTTCAAGTTAGATCAGAATAAGAATGCCATTGAGTATTTCAAGTTGTCTGGTTTGGATAAGGGAGAATTAGGCCAGTTAAGTAGTTTCTACCTTGGTCAGCTTTACATGAAAGAAAACAATCTGAACTATGCTTATTCAGCTTTCAAGAAAGTGACAGAAGGTACTACCAATCCTGAAATGGTTGAAGAGTCTTATGTAACGCTTGCCAAGATTAATTATCAAAGAAACCAGTTTGCGGATGCTGTATCAGATTTCAATACGTTTTTAAGCAAATATCCAAATAGTAGATATAAGCTGGAGTCCAATGAATTATTGGCTCAATCTTACTTAAAGAGCTCTAATTACGACCAGGCCCTGGCTCATTTGGAATCCATTCCAAACAAGTCAACTCCATTGAAAAGAGCCTATCAAAAAGTAGCCTTTCAGAAAGGTCAATTGTTGTTCAATGATAGTAAGTTTCAAAGGGCAACAGAGTATTTCGATAAAGCTGCGATTTACGCAATGGATAAAGAGATTACTGCTCAGGCTTATTATCTGAAAGGAGAGTGTCTTTCTGTTCTTAATCAATATGATCAGGCGCAAGCTGCATATAAGAAATGCATGGATCAGCGAATTGATGATTGGACAAATAAATCTCGATATGGTCTGGGCTATATCAGTTACAATGAAAAGGACTACAAGAGTGCTGAGAAGTATTTTCAGGACTTTATTATGAATAGCTTCAAGCGTGATGAATTGACAGTAGATGCCCGTCTGCGTTTGGCGGATTGTTTCTATGTGCAGAAAGATTATGACAGAGCCATCAAACAGTATGGTGAAGTAACCCAACCAGAATACGCTTCTTATATCAGCTATCAATTGGGACTTGCGTACCAATTGAAAGGAGAGACTACTAAAGCCATACAATCTTTCGATAAGACCATCGCGGACAATCGTTCAGCTTTTGCGGATAATGCATATTTCCAAAAAGGTAAAATCTATGTGGCTTCAGGAGATTTTAAAAGCGCTGTGCCAGTTTACAAAAGCATGTTGAGTGCTTTTCCGGAAAGTAATCTCATTCCTTATGCAAAGACAGATTTAGCACTTTGCTATTTGAATTTAAATGACCTGTCCAATGCCAAACAATACTATACCGATGTTTTGGATAATCATATGAACCATGAAGTGGCGAATGATGCCTTATTAGGATTACAAGAAGTGATTAAGAAAGGAGAGAAGGTCAAAGATTTCGAGCAATACATGGATAAGTTCCAGGCAGCCAATCCGGATGACGGTAGTTTAGAGGTAGTTGCTTTTGAAAATGCTAAGGCAAGCTACTACAATCAGGAATATTCTGAAGCCATTAGGAAACTTACTCAGTTTAATAACAAGTATCCAAATAGTGGATTTGCGATTGATGCGCTTTACTTCCAGGCTGACTCTTATTTGCGAATGGAAGATTGGAAGAATGCTGTTGCACAATTTAAAAAAGTGATTGATCAGGGCAGTTCTTCTTATTTGATGCGCTCATTGGACAAGCGAGGCAAAGCGTATCTGGAAATGAAAGATTACTCAGGCGCTATCAACAACTATCAATTGCTTAAGGTCAAAGCTTCAAATAGAAAGGAATTGTATCAATCTCAAGAAGGTTTGATGACTGCCTATTTCCAGCGAAATGATCTGGACAGTGCGTTGTATTATGCCGATGAGATCTTAGCTGGTGATTGGAAGCCTGGAAATATAGAAACCGATACCTGGTTGATCAAAGGTAGAATCTACTATCGTCAGAAGAGCTACAGTTTGGCAATGGATGAATTCATTAAAGTAGCCAACGAAGCTCAAAATGAAAACGGCGCAGAAGCTAAATATATGATAGGTAAGGTCTATCATGATCAGTTGCAGTTCAAACGCTCATTAGAGGTCTTGTTTGATATGAACAAGAACTATGGATCCTATCCATACTGGATTGGGAAATCTTTCTTGTTAATAGCTGATGATTATTTAGAGATGGGAGAGCTGCTTCAGGCGGAAGCAACCACTAAATCGATTATTGAAAACGCGACGATTCCGGAGATAGTGAAGGAGGCTCGTGAAAAGATGGAAAAAATTAAAAGGAAAACGGAGGAAGTAATCGTTTCAGAGGCTAAGGGGGACTCGATCAAATAATGATGAAATACGCACTATATTTAATTTGTCTGATTGGATCATACGTGGTTTTTGCTCAAGAAGAACCGCCTTCTGGTGAAATAGAAGACGCACAGATCATTATTGAGAAAGATAAACCACTCACATTGCCAAAAGCCAATAGAGTGTACCTGAAGTCATCTCTACGTCCATTGACGGAAGATACGGTTTCTTTAAAATATCAATTGTCAGAACCTCAAATTAGCCTGGAAACATTGCCATTTACTCCATCGATTAGAGGTTATGAAACAAAGTATGCTGAGATCAGCCAAAACAATTACGTGAAGCTAGGTTTTGGTAATTATCTGTCGCCATTGTTGCAAGCATATGTTGGTACAGAACTCACCGATGGTAATTCAGTAGGCGCTTATGTGTTTCATGAGTCGTTTGCTACTGGTCCGGTTAGAGATGAGAAAAGCGCTTATGGTGATACCAAAGTGGATGTAATGGGTAAGTTGACGAATGAGTCGCTGACATTCTATCCGTTGATTGAGTTTGAACGAGAAGCATTCTTCTATTATGGTTATGCCGATGATGTTGAGCCTGAGATTACTGATAAAGTAGGATTGAATCAATTTGCGTTAGCAGCTCCAGTGTCATTTGTGCAATCTGATGAAGTGAGCGTAGTATTTACACCGACATTTCAAACAGTTACAATGGGTTATGATGGGAAAGCTTTCAATCAGGACAATGGAGTAACCCTTGATTTGAATGGTCAGTATCAATTGAGTGATGAGCTAGCTGCATACGGAGGCATTTCATTTGAAACCTGGAAGTATACTAGCGGTTATTCATCAACTAGAAATATTTTTGGATTAAATCCTGGTGTGATCTTCAGCAAAGATGCACTAACTATTAAAGCCGGAGCATTGGTTGCTATCGGTAAAGATGATAGCACCTCTGGAGTTAATATATATCCAGATGTAGCCATTGATTTCTCCGTTTCAGATCAGCTTGGAATTTTTATTGATGCTACTGGTGGTTTGTATACAACCAATCTGAATGATTTAAGAATGCAGAATCGTTACTTAGATGATTCGCTGACTCTTTTAAATGAAAACAACAAGATCCGAATCAAAGGAGGAATTAATTATGCCTTACGACCTGATCTCACATTAGAGCCGTTTGTGGAGTATACCTATTCTACATATCAACCATTGTTTTATCATTCTGTTGCAGACTCGGCACGCTTTGCTGTTGGGTATGATGTAGAAGGCTTGGGTACTACTAATTTCGGAGCAACTGTTCGTTTAATTAATAAAAAGTCAAGTTTGATAGGGCAGATGATTATCTCAGCTTATCAACCAACAACTGTAGAAGAAGCATGGTATTTGCCTACAACACAACTCAAAGTCAATTACACTCAGGAAATAACACCTAAATTCCAGTTATCAGCAGGAGCTAAGGTGTTGCAGGGGATCAAAGCGCCATCACCAGTGGATGGAGAAGCTATTGATTTGTCTACTGTATTTGACATGTCTTTAGGTGGAAAGTATCGAATTGATCATAGTTGGTCTGCATTTGTACAGATCAATAATCTTCTGGGAACGAACTATGAGCGGTATTTGAATTACCCGGTAAGAGGTTTTACTGGAAAGATCGGTGTGATTTGGAGGTTTTAAGAAAAGATCATCTAAGTGAATGAATAGGTAGATCGCCTAGAAAATTGCACTGTAACGAATCAAAAAGTTTTCTCAGGTTAAAATTAAGTTATATTTTAGCTGAATTAAGTGATAAATAGTAAACACCGACCTGACTCGCCTTTATCAATCACCTGTTTTTCATGCGTTATTGAGGTTTTTTGGGGGTTATTAAGGTTTTTACTAACTTGTTTTTGACTAAATCAAATCTAATGGCTGACGACAAAAATCTAAACGAAGATCCAGAAGAGAATCATTTTGATGATGATGAGGATTTTGGTTTACCTGATCTAGAATACGATGAGCTTGATGACGATGGTGATGAACCAATGGATGATGAGCCATTTGATGACGAACTAGAAGAGGAAGTTGTTGAAGAAGAAGTTCCGGTAATAGAAGATACTCCTGAGCCTGTAGGTGAGGAGATGCTAGAAGAGGAAATCACAGAAGATGACCTTGGTAGTTTTGATGATTCTGAACCTGAGGATTGGGAGAAGGAATTGGAAAAAGAACTAGAAGAAGAACTTCTGGCTGAAGGAGATACTGGTGGGTTCTATGAAGAAGAGTCTTTCGAAGACTTTGATTCTGATGAAATCGGTATGGAGAGTGATGACAATGAAGTCGCTGCTTCCGTATTCGGATCAGATGATGATTCTGATGACATTGATGCCGGAATAGAATATACAGAACCTGCAGCTAGCGCAGGTGGTACAGTTCCTCCAGCAGGAGGTTCTTATCAAACAGAGCCGAGTGGTGGACGTGGTAAGTTTGTGCGCTATGTAGTATTTGGAGTTCTTGGAATCGCTTTAGTTGCTTTTGTATTGTTGTTAATCGACAGGAACTCTGAAGAGACACCTAAGAAAGTTGCTGCTAAGAAGGAGGTTCCTGCTAAGAAGGCTCCGGAGAAAAAAGTAGAGCCAAAGCAAGAAGAGGAAACTAAACCTGCCGAAACGAAGCCTGCTGAAACTACTCCAGTAGCCAAGAAGGAAGAGCCAAAGAAAACTGTTAAGAAAGAAGAGCCAAAACCTCAGCCGGCAGTGCAAAAGCCAGCTGGTGAGATTACTTCATTAACAGAGAAAACTGGTAAAACTTATATCATTGTGAGTAGTTTCTTTGATGATGACTTAGCTCAGGATTTTGCAAGTAAATTGTCTAAGGACGGCAGAAGCCCAATTGTGATTCCTCCTTTTGGAGAGTCGAGATTCTACAGAGTGGCAATTGCTGAATACAATTCATTTGCTGATGCTAAAGCTGGTTTAGAAGGTTTTAAAGCAGAATTTGGACAAGATATTTGGCCTCTAAGATATTAATCAAACCTAGTTAACAATCTATCGTTTAATCTCGCGTTTAGTGTGCGAGATTAAACGATTTTTTTGTTTATACACTTTTAGAAATAAATGATATTACTACAAATAGAACCTGAGCAAGGTGCAGAGACAATTTCAGTATTGGAGTTGTTATTGAATGGTGGCTATATGATGATCCCAATCATCCTTTTGTGGGTTGGAGCCATTTATATTTTCGTAGAGCGATTGTTGGTGATTAACAATTCGTATAAAACCCCGGAAGGATTTAAAGATCAAATCCGAAATATGGTCTTAGATGGCAATGTGGATGGAGCAAGAATGTTGTGTGCTCAGACAGATACTCCAGTTGCCAGAATGATCGAAAAGGGAATCTCTCGAATTGGTAGTCCGTTAAAGAATATTGAAGCCAGTATCGAGAATACAGGTAAGATTGAAGTGTATCGTTTGGAAAAGAACATGAGCATGTTGGCTACTATTAGTGGTGCTGCTCCAATGATCGGTTTCCTAGGAACAGTGACAGGTATGATTCAGGCCTTCATTGCTATCGCTCAGGAAGAAGGAGCTGTTAGCCCTAAGTTGCTGTCTAGTGGTATTTATGAAGCGATGATCACCACTGCTGCAGGGTTGTTTGTAGGTATTTTGGCTTATCTGGGTTACAACTACCTGGTTTCAAGAGTGCAGAAACTAGTTCATAAAATGGAATATAGTTCTATTGATTTCGTTGATCTATTACAAGAGCCGCAGAAATGAATTTAAATTCGAAACATAAGATAGAGGCATCATTTAGCATGTCATCCATGACGGATGTGATATTTCTGTTGTTGATCTTCTTTATGTTGACTTCATCATTCATTACGCCATCTGGCTTGCCTGTAAACCTTCCATCCAGTAAGAGTTCAGAGATCGTGATGCAAAAAGTAAGTGTTACTATCACTGATGACTTGCAGTATTTCGTAGATGATAAGAAAGTATCATTGAATCAACTGGAAGGAGTCCTTAGAAGTGCATTAGCTGGAAAGCAAGGTGTAGTGGTGTTGCACTGCGACAAGACTGTTCCTGTGGAGAAAGTGGTGAGCGTTGCGGGTATAGCAACAGCTTTAGAGGCTAGAGTATCTATTGCGACCAAGCCGAACTAATATGGCTGAGGAGAAAGAAAAGAAATATCGTCGGATAAGTTGGATTGCCTCTATTAGTGTGCAGCTAGTCTTGCTACTGCTGTTCTACTTTTTGATTGCATGGAGGGAGCCGGATCCGCCCATTCCATCTTACGGGATTGAATTAGCATTCGGGCTTGAAAATGTCGGTTCTGGTCCAAAACCCGTAACAACTCCTGATCCAGCAGAAGAAATAACACAGGAAGAAGAAGCCTCTGAAGAGTCCGCTGAAGAAACAGCAGAGGAAAACAGTGTTGAGGAACCTGTAGAAACTGAATCCATTGAGGAACCTGTGGATGAGGTGGATCCGGTGCAGGAAACTCCAGTGACAGATCAGCCAAGTCCTCAGGTGGTTGAAGAGGTGAAAAAACCTGTTGAACAACCGAAAAAGGAAGTGGTGAAAGAGGAAGTCAAGAAAACAACTCCAAAGCCAGAAGTAGAGGAACCTAAGAAGTCAGAAGTCCAAAAAGAGGCGTTAATGCCAAAAGCTGATCAAGGTGAAACCAACAATAGCAGCGGAGAGACTGCCAAAGATGGTCGTGAAGGCAAAAAGGAAGGAACTATTGATGGTAGAGCATTAATGGGTGATCAAGGATCTGCAAATGGTGCAAGCCTTCAGATGTCTGGTTGGGTTTGGGATCAACAACCTGACCCTAAGGATAATTCATCAGAGGAAGGCAAAATAGAGTATAAAATCAAAGTGGATCAGGAAGGATACATCATTGGAATTGAATTGATTTCATCCACGGTTTCTCCAAGTGTAGAACGACTCTACCGTCAATCGATTGAACGTTTGACATTCTCGAAAACAAACATATACATGCCTGCAAGGTCCTCATCAGGCACCATAACTTTTATTATTAAGGCCAAGTAATGAATTACGAGCAGGTATTGACTTACCTCTACGATCGGTTGCCGATGTTTCAACGTGTCGGCAAAGTTGCTTTTAAAAAGGATTTGACCAACACAATAGCACTTCTGGAAGCTCTTGGGAATCCTCAAAATGAATTCAAAAGTGTGCATATAGCTGGTACCAACGGAAAAGGTTCTTCTGCACATGCACTAGCTTCTATTCTGCAAAGTGCAGGTTATAAAACGGGCCTATATACTTCTCCTCATTTGAAGTCTTTTACAGAAAGAGTTCGGTTGAATGGTGAGGAGATCCCAGAAGAATATGTTGCTCAGTTCGCAACTGATAATCAACAACATATTGAACGAATTAATCCTTCGTTTTTTGAAGTAACGGTTGCCCTGGCTTTCAAGTATTTTGCTGATCAACAGGTAGATATTGCCATCATAGAGACGGGTCTGGGTGGTCGATTGGATAGTACCAATGTGATTACACCACTTGTTTCGTTGATTACCATGATTGGTTTTGATCATGCAGATATGTTGGGTGATACGTTGGAAAAAATAGCAGGAGAAAAAGCTGGTATTATCAAGTCAGGTATTCCCGTGGTGATAGGAGCCAATCAGCTTGAAATCGCACATGTTTTTGAAGCTAAAGCTCAAGAAGGCGAAAGCCCTATTCATTTCGCTGAGACTTACTGTGAATCAATTTCTGAAAGCTTGACAGGTCAGTATTTTGATCTAAAAGTGGCGAATGAAATATTGCTTGACAATGTGTTTACGGATATTACAGCAAATTATTTCCTTAAAAATATTCCTGGAATCTACCAGAGTGTTCAAGTATTAAACCAATCAGGCTTTACAATAGGTGAAGAAGCAATTCGAGCAGGCCTTTCAGCTATCAAGAGCAAAACAGGCTTGAAAGGAAGGTGGCAAATCTTAAAAAGTGAACCATTGACCATAGCGGATGTAAGTCATAACGAACCTGGTTTGTCCATTTTAATTGACCAAATTAACCATCACGGTGAAGGAAAGCTTCATTTGATCATAGGAATGGTGAAGGATAAAGAAGTGAATAAGGTACTTAAAATGCTGCCTGAGCAAGCTCAATTCTATTTTATCCAATCATCTGTTCCACGATCCATGGCAGCCACGGAACTTCAATCCAGAGCACTTGAGGCAGGAATATCAGGTGAAGCATTTGAAAATGTGAACGATGCCTTAACTGTAGCTACAAAGAATGCTCAAACTACTGATCTCATTTTAGTTTGTGGTAGTACTTTTGTGGTCGCAGAAATTGAAGGATTGTGAGAAAGAAACTATTTCGATTCGCAGAGAATGCGAAGAGAGAAAACATCATTGAGCCAGGTAAACCACTTTTTGAAAAAATAAAAGATAACTGGCACCAACTATATTTTAAGAATGAGCGTCCTATAACCGTTGAGTTGGGATGTGGAGATGGAGAGTATAGTGTAGGGCTGGCAGAAGTAGATCGAGATAGAAGTTACATCGGTGTGGATATCAAGGGAGATCGATTGTATCAAGGTAGCACGTATGCATTGGAAAACGATCTAGACAATGTGGCTTTTCTTCGAACTAAAATTCATGAATTGGATAAATTTTTCGGGGAAGGAGAAGTAGATGAGTTCTGGTTAACATTTCCAGATCCAAGACCGAGAGATAGGGATGTTAGGCGTCGGTTGACCAATCCAAGATTTTTAAACGTCTATCAGAAACTTTGTAAGCCAAATGGTTGGTTTAAGTTTAAAACTGATAGTACCTCGCTGTTTGATTACACTTTGGAAGTTTTGGAGAACGAGTTTCATGTTGATGATCTCGTTTACACCAAAGATTTATATAATGAGGAAGAGTTGCTAAAAGATCACCATGGCATTAAAACAAAATATGAGGGGATCTGGACTGCAAAAGGAGAAAAAATTAAATATTTGAAATTTAGGTTTAAATAGAATGAAGGTTCAAATGATGAATAGGTTGTTTTTAAGTTTCGGCATTTTAACTATGTTGTCGCTTACATCTTGTTTAAATGATGATGATGTTGTCAATCCGATAGACCAGTTTAATAAAGAAACTGAAGCAATTGATCAATATCTTGATCAAAATGGCCTGACCGCACAGATCGATACGGGAGGATATGATCTAAGATATATCATCCATGATCAGGGTACTGGTGCAAAACCTGCTGCCGATGATATTACGATAGTTGAAATTACTGGTACTATTTTAGGAGGATCTCAATTTTTGGATGAGGATAGTGTAGCCATAGGGTTTAGTAGCTGGATTCCTGCATATCAGATATTGTTGCCATATATTAAAGAAGGTGGGTCTATGACGATGTTTGTACCTTCTTATTACGGTTATGGACAAAACACAGCGTTTGATGGAAAAGTAGCAGCAAATAGTACATTGATTTTGAATGTCAAGCTGAAGGAAACCTTGTCTATGTTCGATTATGAGCAACTATTAATTGATCAATATATTGAAGAAAATGAATTAACCGCGGAAGTGGATAGCGTATATGGTTTGCGTTACATCATTACAGAAGCAGGTGATGGAGAGACTTATCCAACATCTTCTGATGTTGTGAATGTGGATTATTCTGGAAGACTATTGTCAACAGATAAACAGTTTGATTCGAACGTGGCGGTAGATTTTAATTTACAAAACTTGATTCAAGGCTGGAGAATCTTGATGCCATATGTAAGTGAGGGTGGTGAAATTACTATGTTTATACCATCTAAGTACGGATACGGTACTACAGGAAGTGGAACAATTCCTGGAAATGCAACTTTGATTTTTGAAGTTCGCTTGAACTCAGTTAAGTAAGCTACTGAATAGGTAGTTCTGAAGATTTTTTTACTTCAGTCATCACAAAAGAGCTGGTGACATTAGCAATATTTTCCATGGAGGCCAACTGGTTGATTACTACAGACTGGTAGGCCTTCATGTCTTTTATCACAATCTTAAGCATGTAATCGTATTGTCCCGCGATATGATAGCATTCTACTACAGAATCGATTTTGGTAATCTCCTGTTCAAATTTCTTGATGTAATTTTTTGAATGCTCTTTAAGGGAAACATTCGTAAAAGACACCAATGATAGGTTCAGTTGCTCCTGATCGAGCATAGCCACATATCGCTGTATTGTGCCATCTTTTTCTAAACGCTTAATTCGTTCATAGACGGGTGTAATTGTTAAACCGATCTTGTCGGCTATTTCTTTGTGCGTGTACTGTGCATTCCTTTGCAACAGTTTGAGGATTTTTATATCAGTTGAATCCATAGTTTTATTTTCTGATTGAATGGATTTTAATTGAGCTGATTGGAAATATTTTCTGTAAATATAGATTTTGTAGATTTAATTTCTAATACATAATCATAATTCGGAAATAGTTTAGGGTATCTCTAATTTTGAAACAAACCCAGAGAATATGAGACCCGAAAGTTTAATGATGTCCTATGGCTATAAACCTGAATTATCAGAAGGAGCCATAAAATGTCCAATTTTTCAAACCAGCACTTTTGTTTTCAAGAATGCTGAGGAAGGTAAGGCCTTCTTTGAAGTGGCTTATGGTCTCAGAGAAAAGGAAGAAAATGAGGAATTAGGTCTCATCTACAGTCGACTGAATAACCCAGATTTAGAGATTCTTGAAAACCGTTTGTCGCTTTGGGACAAAGCAGGAGATTGTGCCGTTTTCGAAAGTGGAATGTCGGCGATCACTTCCACATTGTTTGAGTTTTTGAAACCAGGTGATCTTTTATTGCATAGTGCTCCAGTTTATGGTGGTACGGATCACTTTATCCGCAAGATTTTAACTCAGTATGGAATCAAAACGGCTGAATTTAGGCCTCATCATACGAAAGAAGAAATAGCAGAGATCATCAAAAAAGCTGAGGGAACTCTGAAAATGATCTATCTGGAGACTCCTGCAAACCCAACCAATGCACTCATTGATATTGAGATGTGCAAGCAATTGGCTGATGAACATTCAACGAATGATCAAGTGTTGGTTGCCGTGGATAACACCTACATGGGGCCTTTATGGTCGCATCCGTTGGATCATGGTGCGGACCTGGTGTTGTATTCAGCTACCAAATACATTGGTGGTCATAGTGATGTTGTTGCAGGAGCATGTCTTGGAAGTAAAGAATTGATTGCTAGAGTAAAGGGTTTCAGAACGTTTGTTGGCAATATGGCAGGCCCGTGGACTTCCTGGTTGCTAATGAGGAGTTTGGAGACCCTGAAAGTTCGCATGGACCAGCAAGCAGGTAATGCTGAAATCATTGCTCACCGATTAGTAGACCATCCTAAAGTAGAAAGAGTTCATTATCTGGGTCTACTTAAAGAGGATAGTGCGGATTACCAAATTTATAAACGTCAGTACAGTTCACCTGGAGCCATGTTGTCATTTGACGTATGTGGTGGCGAGAAGGAAGCCTTTAAGGTGCTGAACAATATGAAATTGATCAAGCTGGCCGTATCTCTGGGAAGTACGGAAAGTTTGGCTCAGCATCCTTATACCATGACTCATGCTGATGTCGATTGTGAAATCAAAAACGAATTAGGCCTAACAGAGAAAATGGTTCGTTTGTCAGTAGGAGTAGAGAATGTAGAAGATATCTGGAATGATATCAAAGGAGCACTCGATACAATTTAATTACCCCAATAAACCAGATTAATTAAACAACAATTACCCTAATCAAATCGAAAAGGCACGACCAAATGGTTGTGCCTTTATTTCTTTAGTCTTCTTCTAGTTCTTCCAGTATGTCCATTACAATCCCGTAATCTTTAAAACCAGGACGATCTTCAGGACTTCCTTCTACTTCGATACCACTAAATACATTGCTGTCAGCCGCTTCACAGGCACTTACTTCATTGATATCAAATCCTCTCAAAATCGATAGATCAGTATCGATAGTTGCGAGTTTGGCAACAATTGCATCCGAAAGTTCTGGATGTAGTGACGTAATGATGACATGTTCTACCAAACCGCTTGCCAGTTCCAATTGACTATTGAGCTTCTCCAGATCGTCAGTAGAGTTAAGGGTGATTTTCAGAATCAGTTTAGTGTCTAAATCTGAAAGTTCTTCCAGTAAATCAACATTCTGAACTTCTATATAGTCAATCTTATATTGAATAGTGGCTAGTTTAACCTCTGCTGGCTGAGCATTGGTAAATTCTCCACAAAAAGAAACACCAGCTACCCATTCGGAGATTTCTGAAAAGTTCTCTGGTGACACATATCCTTCAGTGCCTTCTTCGAGGTTAAAACCTAATATATCAACCATCATTCCTGCACAATAACGCGCGTCTGATAGATTGTCAATTTTTCCGATCTTCACAAAAGTCTTTAAGCTCATCCTTGTTTATTTTTGCCGCAACAAAGTAACCCAAAACTGAGTTTTTAATTTGTCTAATTCTTAAAAAATCAGAAATCAATGGCAGTAGAAATAGTAACTGATGCTGAGTTTGGAAACAAACTGAGTGAAAATGATAAAGTGGTCGTGAAGTATTATGCAGATTGGTGTGGTAACTGTAGACTGTTCTCTCCAAAATATAAGCGACTCTCTAATGATGACCGATTTACAGGGGTGTCTTTTCTAGATGTGAATGCAGAACAAAACCCGGAAGCGCGTAAGGCAGGGGGAGTAACTAACCTTCCATATTTCGCTATTTTCAAGGGTGGGGCATTTGTAGAAGGTTTTGCTGGAAGCAAAGAAGATGCTGTAGTAGATCTAATCTCCAAATTGAATTAAGCACATTTTTTGAGTGTCGGCTAGCATACAGTGCTAGCATAGCGCAATAGGATGTAGTAAAAATTAGCTTAGCTTACATCCAAAACAATCTCGAGTTACGTAGGTTGTTCATGTTATTGCCCCTAAAATGATAGTCGACACTCAACATACCGCCATTTTGCTCTTTACTCGGACTTCCGAGAAAGAAGCATCGTTGAAGCGACTTCAACAACTACAGGTTAATAACCTATCACTCCATAGATCCCTCCAAGATTTAGTCTTAAACACGGCAAGAAGTTCAGGACTTCCTGTTGTTTGCATTACTGAAGACCAACAGAGAGGCTATTCTTTCGGAGAACGTATCGCTAATGCTTTCAGAGAACTTTTCTATCAAGGTTATTACAACGTTATAGGTATTGGCGCTGATTGCCCTGACTTAAATTCCGAAGACATTGAGCATGCTCATGAGGCGTTGCAGCATGGTAATGCAGTAATCGGACCGGATAAGCGCGGTGGAGCATACCTGATTGCTATGAACAGAGGTATGTTCAAATCAGAGGTGTTTGAACGTCTCCTTTGGCAAACCAATAACCTGTGTTCAGATCTTGAATTGTATTTTGGATCCATTGAAGCTAAATGTGAGTTACTGATCTCCAAATCTGATCTTAATTTTTCTGAAGATATTCAAATTTATGCCTCCTCATCAAGAATAAAGGCTTTGTTGAATGCGCTGAATACCAAGAATACTCAAGTTCCAAAGTCGAAAATTATTCCACAGCCTTTTGTTGGAATACATTCACATAGAGGACCTCCCAATAGTTAGTACCTGACCGTCAACCACCCAGACAACAACTAACTTAATCAACTAAACATGAAGAAAATCTATCTACTGCTATTGCTGCAGTTAGGTGGGCTTATTGTGTTCGCACAATCGTCTATCAGCGGAAAAATCACGGATCAGACTGGAGAATCTATTCCAGGAGCATCCATTTTGATCAAAGGTTCCTCTAACGGGACTATTTCGGATTACAATGGTGAATTCAAATTGGATGCATCAACAGATGAGGTATTAATAATATCCTTTTTAGGATATGAAACACTGGAAGTTACTGTCAGTTCAAATGACCCATTAACCATTGCGCTTACCGAAAAAGCAAGTCAGTTGGATGAGGTGGTCGTGACTGCTTTAGGTCTTGAGAGACAAACACGAGATTTGGGATATCCCGTTCAGCGACTCAATCCAGATGATTTAATTGAAGCTAAAACCCCAAATTTCATTGATAACCTCTCTGGTAAACTAGCTGGGGTGACCATAAGTCAAGGAGCAACGGGTGTCGGATCTACCTCTAAAATTGTCATTCGCGGAGAAGCTTCCTTTACTAATAATAACCCATTGTTCGTAGTGGATGGCACTCCAATCAACAATAACACCAATTTGAACTTTACCAATGCAGCGGCAGCAGGGTTTCAAGAAGTTGATTTTGGAAATGGTGGAATGGAACTCAATGCAGATGATATCGCCTCTTTATCGGTATTAAAAGGACCAGGAGCAGCAGCATTGTATGGAACAAGGGCATCTAATGGAGTGATTATCATCACCACCAAGGATGGCTCCAAAGCCAAAGGTTTAGGTATCAGTTTTAATTCCTCTGTGTATCTAGAGCAAGCCTTTCAGTTACCTCAATTTCAAAACGAATACGGACAGGGGAATTCAGGTCAATTTGAATTTGTAGATGGAAACGGCGGTGGAACGAATGATTTGCTTTCCTACAGTTGGGGACCAAAGTTTAATGAAGCAGGATTGATTCCACAGTTTAATAGTCCGGTTACATTACCTGATGGATCGGTGGTACGAGGCGCTGATTTAGCCTTGTATGATGGACAAAGCATTACTCCAACGGAATTTAAGGCATATCCAGACAATTTGAAGAACTTCTATGAAACTGGTGTAACGACCATTAACAACTTGTCAATAGGTTCAGGTTTCCGAAATGGTTCATATCGATTCTCGATTACCGATTTGCAGAGTAAGTCGATTATTCCCGGAGTAAATCTGGATCGAAAAAACGTTACTGCACGATTGAATTTTAGACCTACAGAGGCACTTCAGGTTTCAACAAGTATCAACTATGTCAATTCTAATAGCGACAACCGTCCATCGAATGGTTATGGGTCAGAAAATGTCAATTATTCTTTAGTTGCCTGGGGGCCACGTTCATTGGATATTGCTGCTCTGAAAGAATATTGGCAACCAAGATTGGAGAATCGTGAACAATTCTCATTCAACTATGCTTATTTCGATAATCCATATTTTATTCTAAAGGAAAACCGCAATTCGTTTGATCGGGATCGCGTGTTTGGAAATGTTCGAGCAGAATACAATTTCACAGACAATTTGAGTTTAGCAGTTAGAACTGGAATGGATTATTCCAATGAAGATCGACAGTTTAGACGGCATTTCAGTACAAACCGATTCAAGCAAGGAGCCTATGCCGAGCAAGGAGTTGAGTATCGAGAAACCAACTCAGATATTCTCCTAAATTATAATGAATCTTTTGGGAATTTCTCTTTAGACGTGAGTTTGGGAGGGAATCGAATGGATCAATCGTTCTCGAGTATTCAGTCACAAGTGTTGACACTTGCGGTACCTGCAGTATTTAACCTTTCCAATGGAGCTTCGCCTATTGAGATCTTCCAAAACACCTATCAAAAGAGAATCAATAGTGCCTATGGGCTGGCCAAGTTTGGATTTAGAGATTATGTGTTTGTAGAAGTGACCGGAAGAAACGATTGGTCAAGTTCATTGCCTAATCCAAGTTTCTTCTATCCATCAGTTGCAGCGACTTATGTTCTATCTAATGCATTTACGTTGCCGAGACAAGTCTCTTTTGCCAAACTAAGAGCTAGTTGGGCACAGGTTGGTAATGATACTAGTCCTTACCAGACAGCAAGTACTTTCACACCATCCACACCTGTCAATTCATTGCCAACTTTTACAGATGCGAGCACCATTGCAAATGCCAATTTGCTTCCTGAACAAACAACTGCTATCGAGTTGGGAGCTGATGTCCGTTTCTTTGATGATCGATTGAGTTTGGATGTGACTTATTACAATGCGTTAACCGAGAATCAGATTATTTCATTACCGATCTCCATAACATCCGGATATGAAGAAGAAGTGATCAATGGAGGAGAAGTACGATCACAGGGAGTAGAAGCGATCGTATCAGCAGTTCCGGTTTATAGAAACAATTTTACGTGGCGTACTCAAGCGAACTTTAGCAGAAATGTAACAACGGTGGAATCACTTCCAGACAATGCGGGTCGCATAACTCTGGCTTACTCAAGTGTTTATGACAACCCAAATCAAGCGGTTTATTATCAGGTAGAAGAAGGGGGCCGAATTGGAGATATGTACGGTACAGGTTATCTGAAAAATGGGAATAATGATTTCATCATCAATAGCAATGGACAGTACATCGTCAACAATGACTTGATGTTGTTGGGTAATTACAATCCGGATTTCATCATTGGATGGAATAATGAATTGAATTACAAGAATTGGAATTCGAACTTCTTGTTTGACTGGCGTCATGGAGGAATATTGGTCTCCAGAACACAAGCTTTAGCTGGAGTTGCAGGCCAGCTAGAGGAAACGGGTTATCGTCCTGAAAGCGGCATTGTTGCCGATGGAGTAGTGAATGTAGGAACGGAAGAAAACCCTGTTTGGGAAAAGAATACGACCGCCATTAATCCAGAGACATATTACCGTCAATACTATGATCGTAACCATGAAGAGAACAATACCTATGACGCTAGTTACATCAAATTGAGACAGCTAGCCATTGGTTATACCTTCAATAACCTAAAAGGAAGTTTCTTATCAGATGATGTGAAGTTATCAGTTTCATTGATTGGTCGTAACCTGTTTGCGATCAGCGAGATACCGCATTTTGATCCAGAACAACTTGCAGTGCAGGGAAATCAATTTGTAAGTGGAGTCGAAGACATGTCTTATGCTACCACACGCAGTTATGGAATCAAAATCAGCTTAAACTTTTAAATCAACAACATCATGAAACAAATAAGAAACATTAGTTTATTAAGTCTGGTGGTGTTGTTCGCTGCCTGTACTGAAGACTTTCAAGAAATCAATACCAACCCCAATGCACCAACGGAGGTGCCTGCTTCTACGCTATTACGTAAAGTGATCTTTGATTATGGTGAGCAGATGTCTTACGAAGGCTTTACAGCTGGTAGCTTCTTAGGGCAATACTTTACCGGTACGGACTTCAACTTATTTGATCGTGGAGATTTATATTCTCCTCAGTTGGGGGGCAATCCTTGGCCAATCTTTTACTCCAATTTGCGTGACAATGAGATCTTACTCAATCTGTCTCGTGAAAATGAAGTGTATGCCGTGTATGAAGGACCTGCTTTGATTCTGAAAGCATATATGACCGCCGCTTTGACGGATTTTTATGGAGATGTACCGTATAGTGAAGCATTCAAAGGAAAAACGGACGGAATTACTTCACCTGTTTATGATACTCAAGAGGAAATCTATACAGGTTCTAATGGTATTCTGGATAATCTGGAACAAGCAATAACCATCATTGAAAACTATCAAGGTGTACAACCATTGGATGGAGATGATTTGTTAGGTGGAGATCTGAATAATTGGAAGAGGTTTGCTAATTCGCTGCGCATCAAATATTTGATTCGGATTTCTGGAAAAGTGGATGTGAGGACTGAGCTTCAAAGCATTGTAGCTGCTGATGAGTATATTCAGTCCAATGACCAAAATGCAGCATTTGATTTCACTGCAAGCAGGCCAAATAACTTTAGAATGGCTAACCTACGGGATGGTGATTTTAATTCATTTGTGATGTCTGAAACCATTGAAGAAGTGCTAAAGGATTATAATGATCCTAGAATCAGCGTGTTTTTCCGGCCAACTGACAGTGCGTTTGTGGACTCCAGATATCGAGGATTGCTTAATGGTCAGGATGTGTCCACTAATCCTGTGACGTTGAAAAATTACAGTCTGCCCGGAGTAATGTTCAGAGAGCAAACAGACTTGCTTGATGCCAATTTTATGACCGCCTGGGAGACCAACTTCTTATTAGCGGAAGCTGTTGAAAGGAGCTTGATCACTATCGGAGATGCTAAGAGTTATTATGATCTAGGAGTGGAGCAAGCGTTTGCCTATTGGAATACTGAACTGCCAGCAGATTATCTAACTACTGGAAATGCAGCCTATGGCGTGTCTGATCGGATGGAGCAGATCATCACGCAGAAATGGCTGGGAAACCTGATCAATGGCTATGAGGGTTGGATTGAGTACCGAAGAACAGGTTATCCGCAGTTCAAGTCTGTGTCCGCTAGCTTAAATAATGGGATGATTCCTGTTAGAATGCCATACCCAACAAGTGAAGAAGCACTTAATAAGACGAATTATACTGACGCTTCAGGCAAAACAGAGGGTAATAGCATAAACTATTCGGTTTGGTGGGATGAGTGATTTCACCATTTTGCCCTTTTATTCCCTAAAGGGATGGTGAAATTGAAAGAATTGTCATTTCGGCGATAGGAGAAATCCAAATTGATGAATCGTGAAATAAAAAAGAAAGATATCTCCGCTTTGCTGCGATATGACAAAATGGGTAAGATGAAGGTGGGAGTACTTTTTATTGTCATTTCGACGATAGGAGAAATCCATTTTAAACAGATGGAATGATTTATAATAGAATTGTCACGCTGAGATACTCCTATGTGGGGAATGAATTATTTGATGAAAAGATAATGAAAATAGAAGGTCAGTTTTGCACCCTTTAGGGAAGGGGCAATCAAAACTGATCAAAGAATAAAGCTTTAAGTGAATACATCAACAATACAGTGGCTGCTACTAGGAGTGTTCATGATCCTGATGATTGTGTTATCACCAGTGGCAAGCAATTGGAAAACTTTCTTTCAGGCGAGATCTAAGACTGGTCAGGTTCCGGGCAAGTGGTTGCTGGTTAGCAGCCTGGTGATCTCGTGGATCTTTGCCAAATCGATCACCAATGCAGCCAATCTTGGGTTGGCATATGGTATTGTTGGCGGTGTAGCTTATGCCACTTATTATCTGTCGTTTTTGTTTGCTGGAGTGATTATCTATCAACTGCGAACGAAAGGAGGTTATTCGAGTATTCATGATTTCCTGACTTCTAAATACGGACGATCTGCGGTGATCGTCTTTTCTATTTTAATTGGTTTCCGACTATTCAATGAAGTATGGTCTAATACCATGGTCATTGGCTCATATTTTGGTGATGCAGGCTCTGTCTCGTATTACCTGGCAATCATTGCGTTCACCGGACTAACGCTGTTTTACAGCCTCAGAGGTGGTTTGCAGAGCTCCATGTTCACCGATGCAGTGCAGATGATCTTCTTTGGCGTATTGTTGCTGTTGATTCTTGGAATGATCCTGCCCCAAACAGAAGGAGTAAGCAATGTGCTGACTTCAGGTACCTGGACATTGGAAGGTGGAGTTGACTTGTTGTTGGTGGCATTGATTCAGGTGTTCAGTTATCCGTTCCACGATCCGGTGATGACCGATAGAGGTTTTCTTACAGATCCCAAGACCACATTAAGAGCTTTTGCCATTGCCGTACCAATTGGATTTGCCGCAATTGTCCTGTTTAGTTTGGTAGGAGTGTACGCTGCTCAGCAAGGCATGTCTGGACAAGCAGCGGTGGAAGTGAGTCGATCGCTTGGGACAGTAGCGATGTTACTAGTGAATTTCATCATGATTACTTCTGCAGCTTCCACCTTGGACTCAGCCTTTGCCTCGTTCTCTAAACTCATCGTGATGGATCTGGGCATCTTAAAAACGGAAGTTTCCACTGGACGTTTGGTGATGGCTATCATGGCAGTGGTGGGAACCATTCCGGTCTTCCTGAATCCAACGATCTTGTCTGCCACGACTGTCTCAGGAACGATGGTGATTGGTCTTGCACCAATCTTTTTGTTTTGGAAATACCGTGCTCAAGGCCCGGTATTCGTTTTAACTATTGTTACGGGTGTACTGTTTGGAATCGCTTATGCCACAGGGATTTATCCAGAACCTCTGATCTTCTGGAATACCACCTATGGAGCATTGTTGTCTGTGAATCTAGTCGGAACTGTTGCTTGTTTTGTTGTGTTTTTTGTGTCATCATTGATCTATGGAAGGAAGCGTTAAGGATATCGGTCAGCTCACAGGAAAGGTGCTCATCTTTGGTGGAGCCTATAGCAATTTGCAAGCCTTGCGGGAGCTCAAGTCTATTGCAGAGGAGTTTGGTATTCCTTCCAGAAATGTGGTCAATACAGGTGATGCTGTAGGCTATTGTGCACAACCTCAAGAATGTCTAGACTTGATCAAAGAGTGGGGGATTCACTCCATTGCGGGGAATGTAGAAATGCAAATCAGAAACGGAGAAGAGGACTGTGGCTGCAACTTCAACGAAGAATCTCGCTGTGATGTCTTTTCCAGACAGTGGTATCCATACGCTTTCTCAAATGTGAGCGAAGAGAGTAAGAATTGGCTACATGAATGGCCGGACTTTATCCGCTTCCACTATGCAGGGAAGTCTGTGTTTGTACTACATGGCAGCTACTTCAATACTTCCGAGTTTATCTTCCGATCTACTCCATGGGAAGTGAAGGAAATGAACTTTTATACCACTAGAGCAGATGTAATCTTATCTGGCCATTGTGGGCTTCCTTTTCACGATGTGCAGGCTGAAAAGTACTGGCTCAATGCTGGAGTAATTGGCATGCCTGCCAATGATGGTACCACCAGAGTATGGTATATGATCCTTGGCGATGCCAAAGGATTTCAGTTTAGCCATGAGTCCTTTGAATATGATCACTATACAGCTGCTCAACTCATGAAGGAGAATAATCTTCCAGCATCTTATGCCAAAACCTTAACCACAGGTCTTTGGGACAACTGTGAGATCTTACCTGAAGTGGAGACTGGTGAGATGGGGAAGAGGATAGATTCTATTCTTCAGTTCGGATGATAATATCAATTCTTTTGGGGGAGTTATTGAGAATTCCAGTGAATTCAATAACTCTAGGGTCTTTTTTAATCAAGAAATCAAGTCTTCTTGGATTGTTCTCTTGATTCATTGTTTCCAGTTTTGATAGGGTATAGATGATCTCTTCGAAAAGCTCAGTAGTTACAATACACAAAGCAAATTCTCCTTCATCATAATCATATAACAAGAAAACTTTTTTGTCAGATTTAGAACGGACAAGACAATCATTAATCAGTTGAAGATATTGGCAATCAGGTTTGTCATAATGTCGGAAAAACTGTTTCGTAGTTGAAAATTTGTATTGTGATTTTCCTAAGGATAGTTCTCCTTTCTTAAATTTTAAATTAGTAAGTTCATTAAGATCATCATCAAGTTTTGCAAGACTTTTGGAGATGTTAATTATTTGTGATCCATCATAATCTTCGTGTATTAATTCTTCGTTTCCAAGGTTAAGAAGAATTGCACCTTCCATTTTAAATGCTTCCTGGGCTGTGTGGGTCTTTAGTAATTCTCTTAAATGGTCTGGATCATAAGTTCCTCCCAATGATGTGGTAGAATTGAAATTTAAAAAGGTTGCTAGAATGATTATATAATTATTCACAAATCATTATCATTTAGTAATTAAAACTACCCTCTTTCACCTTCCTTTACAAATACCTCATTAAATCTCTCGAGAAATCAATCCATCCATTCTTAAGGGGCGCACGGCTAGTGGCGCATGGCCAGTGAGGGACTAGAACAAAATGAACTTTACTACCAATTAAACTCAGGGAGAGATGGGGAAGAGGATAGACCCTTTATGAATTTCATTTTTTACTAATACATATATTCATTTTCTTCTGTTTTAAGTTCATATGGAAGTGTCAATAGGTTAACTTTTGTAGTTGATAAAACTGAATCCTGATAGCCTTCGTTAGTCCAATTTCTTTCTACTCTATCCAATGCTAAGGTAGAATCGTTAATGAAATAGTGATTAATAGCTTCCATATAATCAGTATTTCCTTCAAAGTTGGATTGAAATATCACTTTTAAGTGATTGGGTTTAGTTAATTCGGCTATCCAAAATGCACCCCAAGTATCTCCTGCGTCTCCACCTGCTTTATCCCCAATTAGTAGTATTCTTCCTGTTGAAGTTGTAATCATTGTGTCCAGATTGACTCCACCAATACCTATGCTTATTGTCTTATCTAAAATAGTTACCAGCTCAAGACTATCCCCTTGGTCTTCCCATATACTAAATAAATGTTGAATGTTTTCAAATCCATAAAGATGACTCATTATCCCTATTACCTTGTTATCAAAAGTATGAAAGGAATTGTTTCTTATCATGAACGGGTTAGAACCTATGGGTTCTTTAAAGCGTTCGAATTCCTTCATTCCCTCGATTTTTTCAAAATACTTATTCAAAATATTTCCGTCCTTGTCAAATCGCACAATAGCTATTAGATTTTCATTTAATTCCTTCGGTATTACCTGTGGTTTTGACACTAGACTGTTGCTTCTAAAAATCATATTGTATGATTGAAATAAATTGATCACTGAATCCAGCTGATAAAAGGATGCTAGATCTGTTAAAGTAGTGTCATGCTTAAAGTCATAGTTAGTATCAACGTGCTGAGATGTTAGCTCTAATGCCTTATTCATGTTGTCCAATAGATCCTGGTATTTTTTATGATGATTTACAGCATTAGCTGTATCTCCTTGCCCTATAAAATACTGGTAGCTTCTCTTGGATTCATATATTGGCATAATAAGAGGTTTTATATATTTGGAATACGGCTCCATTGCATTTGGTGTCATAAGGTTGTCGAACCGATAACGGTTGCCTCTTATTTGATAGATGAAAGAGGCAAACCTGCTGGAGTCTTTTTCTATTCGTAAGCTTATACTATGCAAATAAGGAGGGGTGCCAGAGGCATTACTATTGTTTGTGGACTCATCAATGAAATATATAGCACGTGCTCTTGTTTCAAACCGTACATTGATTGAAGTGTATGATCTGGGTTTTGATTGGGCGTAACCGGTATACTTTTCTACTAGTTCACCATTTGGATCGTATTGTTCGAAAGAATACATCAGTTTATGTGCATCAACCCCTTTAACATTAAGAATGATCGTGTTGCGCTTGGCACTGCGACTAATGAAGTTTGTCCATTTTTGATTAGAAATGTTGGTTTCTGATACATAGATGAGGCTATCGGTATTTTGTCTGTTTGGATTGTGTTCTATAGTGTCAGTAACTGTTGTAGTAGTGTTTTTATTCTTTATGGAGTCGCAGGAAATGAAAAGAATAATTAGGATTAAGATTGCAATAGAAGTGTGATAGTTAATCATTAAAATATAGACTGGTACTTTGAAATATTATCTAATTATAAATCTTTTTAATGGAATAGATTGAGAAATGATAAATATGATTGCCTTCAACGTCATATATTTTTCAAACACCTCATTCCAAATTTAGAAAAATCAATTTCTCCCTCCATTTTAAAGGGAGGGACAGGATTGAATCAAGCAGATATACCAATTAAACTTAGGGAGGGTTGGACAAGTAGTCGAGGAAGAGGATGGAAATCTAAATAACAAGGTTTTGATATCATCCTTCGATTACGTGTCTCAGATTAGATAATTTTAGTTGGTCATAAAATAAAGTATATCTTTATTGATACTGATTTAAAACTAACGGGTATTAACAAAGATCTATTAATGTATTCTGAGTACTACACATTGCGCTTTTCGAATGATCCAAAAGAAATCGGTATTAACGACGGAGGTGTTCAGGTATACTTGGATGAAGAGAAATATAAGAATATTGAAGAATACAACCGATATTGCCTATTTAATTTTCCAAAAGGTAGTTTTCCAGAATTTGCCAAAAGTTATTATGCCTTTCCAAAGAAAGATTTTGTTTTTGAATACTTGAGATTGGATAAAAAGGCAAAGATTACGGATTTTTTATCCTACTCGGAGGCTCTGTATTGGGGAGGGAAATTTCTACTGAGTCCAAAAGCCATTGAAGTCCTAAATAAATTTAAACTATCTCAATTTCGACTTTACAAAGCCAACTTGTATCAAAATGGAGTTGAAATAAAGGGATACAAGGTATTACATTGTCCTATGATCACAACGGATTTTATAGATTTTGGTAGATGCATATTTGTTGGAGGGTCTGAAATTGAACCTAAATATCAATATGAAATACCAATTAGTAACATCGAAGATTGGCTTGCATATAAAAAGAAGGACCCTCTTATTTATACGAAGAAGTTGTGTTTAAATAAAGATTTTGATAGAGAATTAGATCTTTTTAATACCCACCTATCACCTGATACTTTTGTATCACAAAGATTGAAGATTGAAATAGAAAATAAAGGATTGACGGGAGCAGAGATTAGACCATCTAATGTTATGGATGTATCGTTCATTAACTAAGCTATTGATGATAATTGTTGCTGCACTTTTATTTCTGTACTATTTTCAGAATTAGTTTGATCTGTACTCAGACTGGATCAGAATCATCCAAAATTGGATCTATTGCCAGAAAATAAATGAATTTACCATAGATGGTCTGACAGTTTACTTTATGCGTTTTCACTACAGAAGATGGTTCAGACTTTTCCAAAATCGCAGATAACAAAAGCATGTTTCAGCAGTGGACACTGGAGGACACTTGAGTAAGCTTATAAAACCAAGTTGAAATAGATCCAGCTGCTAAAGTCTGCTAAATCTCGAACTTAAGTGTAATACTCACCATCCCATGGGGCATAAAATGCGATTGTTGAACTCGGCTGCAAGGAGATGGACTCATCATCATCGTTCGGTATAAGTCCAAATTGGATTCCGTCTACTTCAGTGCTGAAAGGTACTACTGCAATATCTTGAAATGTAACTTCTTCTAACTCATTGATCATTTCGTGAAGTTTATGAGCCAGTTCTTCAGGGTTTATCTGATCCGTAGTGCCTGCAAACCAATGCTCGGTTTTGATGTGATTTCCTTGATCATCAAACAGGTGAAGAATAACATATTCTTTTCTTGATTTTTTCCAATCAGATCCAGGAAAACCATCAGGGAATACAAAGGTTTGATAACCAAAGAATTGCGTTTTGTTTTTAGTTGTACTAATATAATGAGTGTGATAATCTTCTTCTCGCATAATTGGAAGAATTTTAGGAATCCATGTTTGATTAGTCATTATGAAGCAGGAATAAATAGAATATAGTTGATTTAATTAAAACTATTAGATTTAATCCTCCTTTACAAATACCTCTCTCTAACTCTAGAAGAATTAATCAATCCCTGACTTAAGAACTGGAGCACAACAGTGGTGCAACATTATTAAACACCAACAACAGCATAGTTGCTTGTTCCTTATAACTTGTCAAAGTCAGGTATGGGCTAGATTTTAATTGTATTCGAACCCACCCTCATTCCCTCCCTTAGCAAGGGAGGGACGTCTCTAAATAATATTATGACAACCAATTAACTTAGGGAGGGTTGGAGAAGTAGACGAGGAAGAAAATGAAAATCTAAGTAGCAGGTTTGATATCATCCTTCGATTACCCCGACCCTGTAGGGTGTCGAAGGGTCAAAAGTTTATTGATTGCATTGGTCGCATGAATTTTGAAGAAATATTCTCTCCCTCCATTCTTAAGGGAGGGACAAAACCTAAATAAACTTTTCAACCAATTAAACTCAGGGAGGGTTGTAGGAGTAGATGATATATGGCGCAACATTATTAAACACCTACAACAGCATAGTTGCTTGTTCCTTATAACTTGTCAAAGTCCGGTAAGGGGTCCAAGTTGTCCATTGACTTGGATAGTTCGTTGTGGATGTCCACTACCAGAGATTCCCAGACCTCTTTATAGGATATTAGGAAAGACAGCTGTGTGTCTAAATCATTTTCCATCTCGATGATTAGCTGCTTCGTTTGTGACAGATTGAGAAAGGCTACCATTTCCTTTTTCATTTCCACTTCATCTACCGGATCGAAACCCTTTATTGGATCATAATTGAAATTCACCGTTAGGTTGTCTTTTAGGTAAGCACGCCTTTTAGCTTGTCGGTCCAGATAGAATGATATTCTCCTATTGTAGGTCATCACGGATAGGTTAAAGTATAAGTTGATTTTGTTGTTCAACTCCTCGTTTTTGGAGAGACGCGTTATGCCCTGACTTTTGATTTTTTCATACGTATTGTTGGGTGCCTGAATGTCAATATTGGCTTCAGCAAAGAAATTGAAAAGACTATCGGTAGGTAGGCTGCGCAAGTCCTCGATACCATACATGGTTTCCAGAACTGAACTTGCTTCCTGGTTATTTTGGATAGCCCAATTGAGTATGGAGATGTTTTTGTTGATTTCCACTACCAACTCTTGCATCAGCTCCTGACCGTATGCCAGTTGCTTGCGCTCTTCATTGAGGTTGTCTATCTGTATGGCTATGAGTATGCCCATCACCACTAGGGCAATTTCTCCAAAAGCATATTTGAGGTATTGGCCTATCTTGCCATTGGAGAGCAATTCTTTTCTGATTTTTCGAAAGAGTTTGAGCATGGATTAGCGGTTTGTACAGTGGATGCTCTTGTAAAATAGCCAAGTCTTCATCCTTAGCCAAAAAGGTTGCCTGAGATGTTTATACCGGTTTGTGGATAACAAGAAAGGTAAGGCACAATGAGCCTAACCTGTAATCCTATTTTGAAACAATTATAATTTAGTCTTTAATACAAGCGAGATGTGGGTGTTAGCTGGTGATGGAGAACAGCTATTTAATAATGAAAAAGAAAAGAGTATAGATGGTAAATGATGAATTTGTATTTTTTTAAGTTGCCTACTTTGGAGTTTTTAAGTTCAGACGTGGACTTCCTCAGGTTCAGTCAGGAGTTTGCCCAATGATCAGCAGATTGTTTCTAAAGCCCGCTCAGACTTTCTCTTAAACCCGCGCAGACTTTTGCCAAAACCTGCGCAGGTTTTAGGTCAAATCACGGCGGGTTTTAAAAAGGCTCTTTTTGGCTCGTGTAGGATGTTCTTGGACATTTTCGGCTTTCGTACCAGAAAGTTCGTGCTGTTCCTTGAAATTAAAACAAGAATGAATGGTGCACATTGTATTTTACGAAGATGTAATAAGGCTATTGAGTTGCAGAAGTTGTAAATAATACATAAAGACTTTCACTCCCTTTAGCCTCGAAAGTTGGTACTCCAGCAATCACGAACACCCCACATGCAACCATCACCTCACTAACCGCATCTTACCTCCAAACGATACTCCCATGATTAGATACTGCTACTTATTCGCCTTTCTTTTGGTACATTATACCTTACAAGCTCAGAACATTGCTAAAGAGGAACAAAACGTCTTACAGCTCGTGGCTTCTGACAGTACCGTTCAGGAATACCTTGCTACTTACGTTGATTTTGATGAGGTCACCATTGGTCCACAGCAAGAGTTCATGTTTTACAAAGATGATATTACAGTGGTGCCAGTTGATGCCATTAAGATCAAGAAAGTGAACCAAAAAGTGGATGGCCTGTACAAAGTGAAGATAACCATCAACAATGAAGTGGCCATTACCACCAAAATTGTTTACTTGTCTGAACGCAATCATTGGCGGAAAAGCATCTTTGCACGTGATAAAAACTGGCTATTTGGAGACGGGGAAATGTATTATGTGTTTGATAATTAGTGCTTAGCTCATCCCAGATGTAGGCTAAGGGAGATCCTTTTTGGTCTTGCGTTAGATAATTTGCTGAGTTATTTTAAGTATCAATCAAGGTATGCCACCTGCTCACCGACTTTGTAACTAAGACGTTTGTTTTTTGGCTTTTTTGCCATTTCAATGGTTCCACTAAAAGTGAATTCATTCAATCCAGTTGCGGTAATTTCCCTTGTTCGTTTATTGTAAACGACCTTTTCAGCGTGCTTCAGTTCGATGTTTTCCATCTTAAAGCTGACATCTCCTGTTAACATCAGTTCCTGTGTTTCAGGATTGAAAACTAATTTCTCACAAGTGTAGCTGGAGTCTTTTGAGGTATCAGCAGGACTTTCGGCTGCAGCCTGTGCGATGGATGACAGGCTGAAACATAATAGGGAAGAGAAGATTAGTGTTTTCATATGTTATGGTTTTTGGTTCATTAACGGTTGCAATGCTTGATTATTATCGGTAGGTACTTGATCTCTAATAACGAGGGTTAACCTATCAAAAATAAAACTGCAACTGCAGGCTTACATTAGGAGTGAAGCCCAGCGCTAGTTGATCAATGGCAATAGGTGTATTGGCAATGCGCTCGTAGTAGGTGCGAAGCGGATTGTCTCGGTTCATGATGTTCCAGATGGACAACCCTATTAATGAATAATGCCCATTGGGGAAGTTCCATCGGTACGTACCAGAGAAATCTAGTCGGAGATAATCTGGAAGTTTGCCGTGGTTAGGAGATTGATAGTTGATTAGTCCATTGAGAACGGGATCAATGTTGTCTGGACGTGTCACAGGTACTCCTGAGTGGTAATTGGCTCCGAGAGACCAGTCAAATTGCCCAGTTTTGAGTGAGTTGCCGAGGTATATGTTGTGTCGAATGTCCAGATTGCTAGGGAAGGTTGGTTGATCTAGCTCTAATTGATCAAAAGTATAATTAGTATGTGCCCACCCATAGCTTAGCCATGAGTTTAGCTTCCCAAAACGTCTTTTGATCATAAAATCGAGTCCATAGCTATCATAACTTCCGGGTACTTGGATAAATTCTAGTTGATTTTGAAAGGCCTGACTTGTGGAGATGATGTTTTTGACTTGTTTTACATACAATTCTCCACTAGCAAAGAAGTTATTCAGTTCGTAGTGTAATCCAAGGGAGGCTTGCTTGCTTCGGATAATAGGAAAATTACTGCCATCCGCTAACGCCCATCGTCTCTTTTCTATACCGAGGAAATCGGTTTGCAAGTCAATGATTTGTGTGATTGTCTGACTCTTCATTTCTCCCAAAAACTCCAACATCAATTCATCTGTCAGGTATTGATGCGCGCTCAGGCGCGGCTCCAGTATGAATTGAGGATCTGCCTGTTGGAAGTAGTTGAGTCGTAATCCTCCTGAGACAAATGTTCCTGTAGCTTCTTGCGACCAGTTGGCTTGACCATAAACAATGTGTGAATTGAGAACCCTCTGAATATCACTGGTTAGTGAAGGTCTGTTGAGATTGACTTTATCTGTTACAGCCGTCATGTCTGCAGTATAGCCCCATTGCCAATCCAGTTGCGAGTTAATCAGATGGCTTAGGGTTATCGAAACTTGTCTGTTAGTGACCTTATTTGACTGTGTTAATGTCTGATCAGCTACTAGATACTGATTCGTAGCATCTAGTAGGTATTCAGATTGGTAGAGGTTGATTTTGCTTTTCAGTTTTGGCGTCCAGAAACGGGTGTAGCCCAGTCTGATTCCTTTACTGGTTTGATTCAGCTGGCTTTCTTTAGAGGTATTAGCATTATCAAATGTCGTTTCCTCTGCGAAGCTTAGTTCATCGGCAATGTTAAAAACGGTGAAACTCAGTTTGTTTTGCGTGTCGGGTTGGTAATTGACTTTGGCCAGCCAGTCGTAGTAGAGGAATCGATGGTCCTGACGAATCAGGCTATCGTTGTTCTGGGCTCGGTTCAGAGCCGTGTTTTGAAAGGCTCGATCAAAATAGGAGTCATAGGTAGGGCTTTGCCATAGATCAGTCAGAGAACGTCTGGCTGCAAGTTCTAATGAGATGTTTTTGGTAATTGGCACGCCGGCTTGAAAATTGGCATGTAGAAGGTTAACTCCTCCACTTACTTCGCTTTTTGTTCGTACTGTTTCTTTGAGCTTCATGTCAAGTGTTCCCGATACGCCTTGTCCCAGATCACTAGTTGTTCCATTTTTTACGACAGTGGCACTTTCGGTGATGTAAGGGTTAAAAGCTGAGATCAACCCAAAGAAATGACCGGTCTGAAACATACGGATTCCGTCCCATAATACCAGGTTTTGATCATTGGTACCACCACGAATATTGATATTAGAGACTGATTCATTGGCGCTGTATATGCCAGGGAAGGTTTGTAAGGAAAATAGGAGGTCTGGTTCTGTTAAACCAGGAAGAATTTGTTGCTCATTAGGTGTAAATCGAAAACCACCACCTTGCACATGACTAATGCCAGGAACAAAGTAATTGTCAATGATCACTTCGGATAAGGCTTCGTATTTAGGTCGAAGAGAGATGGTTAGTTCTCCAGGATTATCAAAAGAGTTTAGGTTCTTCTCCAGAGTAAAATAACTGATTTGGCCGATGATAATGTTAGTGGAATCAACTACCAATACATTCTCCAGCTGAAATTGACCATTTACATCTGATGTGGTTATTTGAGATCCTACCTGAATCGTTGCAAAAGGGATCATTTCATTGGATTGAATGTCCTTGATATAGCCTTTAAGAGTGATGAGGCTATTCTTCTTTGGGCTAATCGCAATAATATCCCATTGAATAGCTTCGAACTGTAGGCCCGTTTGTAATCTCAATTGTTGCAAGACATCCTCTAGGTTTTCAGCTTGAATAGGAGAGGTGTTTACTTCTTGTATGACGTCATCTGCAAATGTGAATCGGATATGATAATCCTGTTCAACTTTCTGCAGGAGCTCTTTAAGAGGGACTCTACCTGTTTGAGCTAGAAGTTGAGAGGATAAGGTGACAATGTAGAATAGTATAAATACTACTAAGTTTTTACACACTATTTACTAAGCGTAACAGAGTTTCCTTTGGTTTGAAACTCTAAACTTAGTGGAATTGTGATAGCTTTCAATGCAGAATTAAAATCTTCGTTGTGGAAGGACCCTGTAAACAGCCTTTCTGCTTCTGATTCAGGGTATTCGACTGTTACGTCGTATTGTCTTTCAAACTCTTTGATAACAAAGTAAAAAGGGACTTCTTCAAAGTCAGAGAACCCTGATTCCCAGGATGGATGTACAGCTCTGACTGTATTGCGCTGCACACGGTCATTTACCCACCGAACTTGTTCTCCTTTCGCCAAGATCGTTTTGGTGTCTTTGTTTTTTGGATCTGTAGTGGTAACGGCAACTGTGCCTTCATAACACGTTACTTCATAATAATTTTCTCTAGAATTGACCGTAAAGCGAGTGCCCAATACGGTAACGATCCCAGAGGTGGTTGTTACGGTAAATTGACTTCCTTTTTCCACTTCGAAATAGGCTTCTCCGGTCAATTGGAGATTTCTGGATTTCTCCCATTCTTCTTCTGAGTAGGAGAGTTCGGAGTGTTTGTTAAGGACTACCTTTGAAGCATCAGGCAGGATCCATTCTGTTTGTTGCTCATGACTAGCAACAAATTGTTCCGTGGATGATTTTGGATATAAAAACCATAGAGCGGCTGCTACTATAACAATAGAAGCAGCAACCTTCCATGCATTGTTCCATAGAGAGAACTCGACAGCTTTGGCTTGTTTGCTTTGTCGATTTTTCAGCGTGGTTAGGGCCTCTTCTGTATTCAATGTCGGTGCCTTGAAGGCCTGCAATGACTGAGTGACCTGATCAATAAATTGATAGTCTTCAGTTTTCATGAACTCCTCTTTTTCTTTGGCGGAAAGAGATCCGTTCAAATATTGCAATATGCGCTCCTGGTCTTTCATATCTTCTGAATTAAAAACAGGTGACCCTTAATTTTTCCTACCCAAGTTTAAATTTTTTTACCTAATTGCTCTTCAATGATACTCAGAGCCTTATAAATTCGCTTTTCTACCGCTTTCGTAGAAATCCCAAGTATCTCAGCAATTTCTTTATGTCGTTTACCTTCCACACGATTCATCATTAAGGTAACTCGTTGATCTTCCGTAAGCGATTCCAATACGGTTTTGAGTTTGTGGTCAAACTCCTTACTTTCTAATACATATTGGGGTGTTTGATTGGACGTGACAGAGCCATTATATTGACTGGCATAATTGAGAACCGTTTTTCTTCTGGAGATCACGTTGAGCATTTTATTGTTGGCGATCGTATATAAATATCCACGTGCTTTTTCCAGAGTTACTTTGGCACAATTATCCCATAAGGTTGAAAAGGCTTCCTGTACAATATCTAATGGATCATTGTCTGCTCCGTATTTATAGTAAAGAACTTTGTGCAACTCTTCACTAAACGAACGGAACAGTTGATCGAAAACCTTTTCTTCACATACATTATCGGAGTTTTCTTTGGACATTTTCAAGATAAAATATTTCGGCAAGTTATTAGATAATGTAGGAAAAATGAATGGCTATCTGTTATAATAGTATCTGGATAGAATTCAATGTTCCTGAAGGAGAAATAGTTAACTCTTGAAAAATAATTTGGTGCATAGGAATAATACATATCGATCGAGCTTGATGCTGCTTTTAGTGGCTCTTCTTGGCCTTACAGGTTGTATGGAGAGCTATGAAGATGTGCAGTACCCTGATGAAAATGAGGTAATTAATCTTAATTCCACTTTTGAAAGACAATTGATCAATATAACCTTATTGGATGGATCTATCGATAATGTGTTGGACAATGCCAGTTGTTTGACTGTAAAGCTTCCTGTCGAAGCTTATTTGAATGATGAGTTATACCAAATCAATACCTATAGTGATCTTCAAGCATTTGAGACTGCCTATCAAGAAGAGATCACCAGTAGAGATCAGTTCAGGCTCGTTTATCCAATTAATGTAATCAATGAAAAATACCTGGAAACAGAAATTAGTAATGCCATTGATCTTGAGCTTCAAGCTCAGAATTGTGTAGAAGGAGGGACGGATTCAGATATCGAGTGTATTGATTTCGTCTATCCATTAGAAGTGGTATCCTATGATCCAATTTATCAAAGCGCAAAAGTTGAGTCCATTCCAAATGATAATGAGCTTTATTATTTACTAGCTAATAGAAAGACCGAAGAAGTGCTTGGGCTTGGGTACCCCATTACAGTTCTGGATCACCAGGGAGAGCAAGTAGCGATTTCTGGAAATGATGAAATGCAAAACTTGATCAACGCTGCTGTAAGTACCTGCGATGAAGGTGATGAGCCGTTTGAGTTAGGTGGAATTGATCGGTTGGCCACACTTAGATTACTTATTACGGATGCACCATATCCAGTAGAACTGATTGAATCGGCTTATATAACAATCAATAAAATAACTGCAGATCACAGTGATTCAACTTTATTGTTGTCAGAGGAATTGTTCACTATCAATATTTTCGAGTTAAGGAATGGGCTTTCAGAAAATTTGGTTGATCTAAAAGTCCCAGTAGGCAATATTCAATCATTCAATTTATTCATAGAAGCAGCAGAAATAACTCTGACCGATGGAAGAAATTTTGATTTAAATGTGCCATCTGGTGCCTCTTCTGGGTTAAAGGTGAAAGTATCTCCTTCAATAGAAATTGTTGAAAATGATCTATTGGAAATTCTAATCGATTTTGATGTGTCCCAATCTTTTGTGCCTCTAGGTAGTGACAATAGCCCCAATGGAATCCGCGGGTTCAATTTCAAGCCTACAGTGAAAGCTACTAATTTAGCTTCATCCGGAACTGTCAGAGGTTTTGTAGTAGATTCAGATACTGATGAGGCTTTGTCTAATGTACAGGTATCGGTCTTTGACGATAATGATGATTTGTATACATCTACATTTACCGAATCCTCAGGAGAATATGTCATTCTTGGAGTAGAAGAAGGTAGCTATACCATTTACATTGAAAAGGATGGTTATCTAACAGATTCACAGCAGGTTGATGTACTGTCCCTGGAAGAAGTAACTGCTAACTTCGAGATGTCTCCGGAGTAAATCCCTCAACTCTTTTGATTAAAATATATTTTTTTTCAAAAAGCCGGTAGGAGAAATCATAAGCTGTCTGTTTTTATAACGGATGACCGAAAGGAAGTTTATGAATTCAAAAGCAAAAATATATTTCACACTAATTATAGTACTTGTTTCAGCATTAATGTTGAGTAGTTGCAGCGATCCTGAGAATGAGTCTGCCTATGGTACTTTAAGTGTGCGTATGACTGATGCCCCGTTTCCCACCGATGACGTATCAGAAGCAAACGTGACCGTTACTAAGGTCGAGGTAAGAGGTAAAGGTGAAAGTCAGGGAAGTCCTTTTATGACTTTGACAGAGGAACCTGCGTCTTATAATCTATTGGATCTTACCAATGGAGTAACAGCCAGTCTGGTTGACCTGGAAGTGCCTGTAGGTACTTACGACCTGGTACGCGTTTACGTATCAGAAGCGAGCGTAGTATTGAAAGATGGTACTACATATGATCTAAAAGTTCCTAGTGGATCATCTTCTGGAATCAAAGTATTTATTAGCCCATCCATTGAAGTAGTTGGTGGCCTCACATCAGAGTTGTTGTTAGATTTTGATGTAGCCAACTCATTTGTTCCGCAAGGAAATGCGAAAGATGGATACAATGGCTTTACATTCAAGCCAACTATCAAGGCAACGAATTTATCGACTGCAGGTCGATTAGTAGGATCTGTAACAGACAGCTTAAGCGCTGTTGCTGAAGGTGCGCAAGTATCCGTTTACGCTGCAGATACCTTCAATACGAGTTCATTTACTGACGCTGATGGAGCTTACGCTATCCTAGGGCTGGAGGCTGGATCATATGATGTAGTTTTTGAGTATTTAACATATGATTCAATTGTGGCTGAGGATGTGACTATCAACGCTGCAAATGTTACTACGCAGGACGTAGAGTTTCCTGTCCAGTAATGGAGAAAGAAATATGAGAGTGGTTGCTCATATGTGTAAGATGCACGTTGGTTGCTAACGTGAGTGAAGCACAGGCTGGAACATTTAGTTCCAGCTTTTTTTATTTCAGGGGAGTGAACTTACTGGCATAAAATGATTTAACTTTGCAAGCAGAACGGGATTTCTCGTTCTTTTTTGATTTGAAAGAAATCAGAATGGTCCTGAAGGTTTTCAGGATGACATGTCGAACGTAAACGAGGCTTTGAACCTCGCGAGACGAATTATGAGCAAACACGGAAGAGTACTTGTCGCTATGAGTGGCGGCATTGATAGCTCACTGGCTGCAGTGATGCTACACGAAGAAGGTTATGAAGTGATCGGTATGACCATGAAAACATGGGATTATCAATCTTCAGGAGGATCTAAAAAAGAAACTGGCTGCTGTAGTCTGGACTCCATCAACGATGCACGGAACATAGCCGTTAGCCTCGGATTCCCACACTTTATTGTTGATATCAGAGAAGAGTTTGGTGATTATGTAATCAATCACTTTACGAATGAATACCTGGACGGTCGTACGCCAAATCCTTGTGTGCTGTGTAATACGCACATCAAATGGGATTCTTTGTTGCGTAGAGCGGATAAACTAGACTGTGAGTTCATTGCTACTGGCCATTATGCCAATGTTCGTGAAGAGAACAGTCGCTTTGTTATTTCTAAAGGGAAAGATGAGAATAAAGATCAGTCTTACGCTCTTTGGGGAATTTCTCAGGAAAGCTTGAGCCGTACGAAATATCCATTAGGTCACTTACACAAGTCAGAAATTAGAGACATGGCTACTGAGCGTGGATTCCATGAACTAGTGACCAAATCTGAATCGTATGAAATTTGTTTCGTACCAGACAATGATTATCGAGGTTTCTTAAAACGTCGTGTAGATGGATTGGAAGAGCAGGTTGCAGGAGGAGAGTTTGTATTGGAGGATGGAACTGTGGTAGGAACTCATGAAGGGTATCCATTCTACACAGTTGGTCAGCGTAAGGGTCTTGGAATTGCCTTGGGATTTCCAGTTTATGTAACTGAAATACAAAAAGATAAGAATCGAGTGGTTTTGGGTACGTTTGATGAACTGTCTAGAGATGGCATGTATGTCAACAACCTAACCATGCAGAAATACGCTTCTATCGAAGGAGAGCGTAAGGATACCATCACTAAAGTTCGATACAATGACAAAGGGTCGCCTGCTGTGATCGAGCAGGTTGGTGATACCATCAAAGTATTCTTTGGTAATGGAGTTAGTGCCATAGCCCCAGGTCAGGCAGCTGTATTCTACGAAGGTAATGACGTAATTGGCGGTGGATGGATTAAATCAAGTTTCCATCAGAGCAAGCACCATGCAAGCAATGGCATGCCAGAAATTAACGCGAAGTAAGTAGATTTAATCAGTGAAAAGATTTTTCATCATATCCTTGATACTAACGGCAACTTTGAGTTGTTCGGAAGAAGTGAGCGATCTCACTTTAGATCAGGGATATGACTTTTTACCGCTACAGGTTGGTAATTTCTGGACCTACCAGGTTGAAGAGACAGTCTACGAGGTTTTCGAACCGGTTACAACAACCTACATATTAAAAGAGGTCATTGTTGATTCTTTAGTAGCTGGTGATGGTACGGTTAAATACCTAATCAATCGTTACATCGGAAATACTGAGGTAGAACTCGCATTAGATTCCGTTTGGGCGGTGCGAAAAACAGGTCGAGATGCGGTGTTCAGTGAAAACAATACTGATCTGGTGAAGTTAGTATTTCCAGTATCTGTAAATAAAACCTGGGATGGAAATGCCTACAATACTCGTGAAAGTCAGGAGTATTACTATGAATCAGTGGATAGTTATTCATTAGGTGATGTCAGTTATACCTCATCTGACGCCATTCGAGTAATAATAGAGGACATTGAACAGAATTTAGTAAATCAAGACGAGCGTTCTGAAGTATATTTAAGAAATGTCGGTCTTGTAGAGAAAGACTACATTCAGCTCTCATTTTGTACAGTGAATTGTACACAAAAAGGATCCGAAGTTGGAGCGATTGAGAAAGGCCGGATTCTGAGTCAGAAGTTGATAGTATATGGGAAGGAATAAAGTATTGTTAAGCTGCCTGATGTTGGTAGCTATGTTAATCACCTCAGCGCAAGATCGCTACATGGTGTTTTTTTCAGATAAGGCCAATGTTGGCTATTCAATAGACCATCCAGAAGAGTTTCTTACATCAAGGGCGATAGCTCGTCGTGAAAAGCATGGAATTGCCATCACAGAGCAGGATTTGCCTGTTGATCAGAATTACATCAATCAAGTAGCTGATAAAGGAGTAGATGTGTTCTTCTCTACCAAGTGGTTCAATGGCGTATTAGCTCAGATGACTGCTTCTCAGGCTACATCTGTGGGACAGTTAAGCTTTGTGGATAGTGTGGTATATATCGCAGGAGGCACCCGATTATTGACAACTCCCGGGACTTATACGGTTGCTGAGACATTCTTGGATCCTGAAAGTGTAAATAGTAATACCGAAGTGCAATTAGCCATGCTTGGTGCTGACGATATGCATGAAGATGGTTTTGAAGGTCAGGGAATGATGATCGCTGTATTTGATAGTGGGTTTCCAGGAGTGAATAAATACAAACCATTTGAGCATATTTTTGCAGAAGATCGATTAGTAGCTACGAGAGATTTTATTGCCAACTCAGGCAATGTGTTTCAATACAATACCCACGGTGCTTCTGTATTTTCCAACATTGCTTCTGATTATTTGGACGTAATTGGAACAGCACCTAAAGCATCATTCGTGCTGTGTGTGACAGAAGATGTCAAGTCAGAATATTGGATTGAAGAATATAATTGGTTGTTTGCGGCGGAGTTTGCAGATAGCTTAGGTGTTGATGTGATCAATGGTTCTTTGGGGTATTCCACCTTTTCTGATAAGAACATGGACTATACCTATGAAGACATGAATGGTCAGAATACTTTGGTCGCGAAGGCTGCAAATATCGCTTCACAGAAAGGAATGATTGTAGTGGTGAGTGCTGGAAATGAAGGAAATGGATCATGGAAGTATATCACGAGTCCTGGCGATGCAAAAGACATATTGACTGTTGGAAGTGTAACATCTGGTTACAATAAATCAAGTTTTAGCTCCGTGGGACCTACAGCTGATGGGCGTATTAAGCCAGATGTTTGTGCCATGGGAACAAGCGCTTCTATTTTTAATGCGAGCTTGTCTACATCAGGGGAGACTACAAGTGCTCGAATAACAACAGGTAATGGTACTAGTTTTTCCTCTCCTCAAATTGCAGGGTTTGCAGCAGCTATTTGGCAGGCTAATCCAGAGTGGACTAACGAGGAAGTGATGGAGTCTATTCGCATGTCCGGAACGAGCTCTTTGGTGCCAGATTCATTGTATGGATTTGGTGTACCAAAGTACCGTTTAGCAGTTAACGGAGCTACTATTGATGCAGTAGATGTATTTGAAGACAAACTAAAAGTTTATCCTAACCCATTTTCTGAAGACAAAGTAACACTTGACTTTGGAGACCTCAAACTAAAAGGAAAGCTAGAAATCCTCATTAAGGATATGGAAGGTAAATCTATTTACCACAATAAAATAGACGGTCAAGAGATTCCAAATAATCTAGAAATCGCTATTGATCCTACCGTAAATGGTGTGTATTTCTTAATCTTGCGCACGAAACGATTCAATAAAACAGTTAAACTCGTAAAGATTTAAGGAATGGACAAGTGCCTGGTGTCACCCTCAATGCTAGCTGCAGATTTTGCAAATGTTCAGCGAGATGTAGAAATGCTAAACAATAGTGAAGCTGATTACATCCACATCGACATCATGGACGGAGTTTTTGTTCCAAATATTTCCTTTGGTTTTCCAGTAACTGAGGCGATTGCCAAGCATGCAAAAAAGCCGCTGGATTTTCATTTGATGATTCAAGACGCTGATGCATACCTGGAGCATTGCAAGAATAGTGGAGCGGCTATTGTTACCGTACATTACGAAGCGTGTAAACATCTTCACCGTACTATCAGTGCTATACAAGAATTAGGAATGAAAGCAGGAGTGGCGTTGAATCCGCATACCCCCGTTGAAGTGTTAAGAGAAATCATTGCTGATATTGATTTGGTATTGGTAATGAGTGTTAACCCAGGTTTTGGTGGTCAGAAATTTATACCACATACCTTCTCCAAAGTAGAGCGTGTTGCAGAAATGGCTAAAGAGGTTAATCCTAGCCTTTTAATCGAAGTTGATGGAGGTGTGAGCTCTGAAAATGCCAGAGAATTAGTCCAGAAAGGAGCCAACATGCTAGTTGCGGGAAGTTTTGTCTTCAAATCAAATGATCCTGTGGAGACAATATCCACTCTTAAAAACGTTTGATATCAGGAATGATGTCTAAACCTGCCTACCTAATTCTATTCTTATTCATCACTCTGAAGAGTTTTGCTCAAGAGACCGCTGTGGTTTCTGGTAAAGTTCAGGATGAGTTTGGGGATGATGTACCTGGTGTATCCATATTACTGGAAGGCACCTCTCTTGGTACGGTTTCAGATATTTCAGGCGCATACTCAATTCGAATTCCACAAGGCAGCTACAAGCTCATTTTTACTCATGTTCAGTACGTAACTAAATCCATCGAGCTTGAACTAGCAGGTGATAAAGAATTAAATGTCATTCTTATAGAGAAAACCACTCGTTTACAGGATGTTCAGATAGAAGATAAAAGTGTTATTGATCAGGAGCCAGTAAGTTCTTATAAAGTAGACGCCAAGTCTGCTAAAAGTTTGCCTTCCACTTTTGGTGACTTTAATAAAGTGTTGGTCACTCTTCCCGGAGTTTCCAGCAATAATGAGTTAAGTTCAGCTTATTCGGTAAGAGGTGGAAACTTTGATGAAAACCTGGTTTATGTAAATGATATTCCCGTCTACAGACCATTTTTGGCCAATGCAGGACGCCAGGAAGGTTTGAGCTTTGTCAACCCTGATATGGTTAGCGATATAGAGTTTTATGCTGGCGGTTGGGAAGCGAAGTATGGTGACAAACTAAGCAGTAGCCTTAACATAGAATATAAAGAGCCGGATAGCCTCGAAGCTGCAGTGACAATAGGTTTACTAGGTGGAACAGCGTATACAGGTGGTAGTACTGATAAGATTTCGTATCTAATAGGTGCACGTCATAGAGACTCCAGGTATTTATTGAACACGTTAGAAACGCAAGGGCAGTATTTTCCAACATATACAGATGTTCAGGCCTTTCTTACGTTTGATTTGACCAAAGATCGATCAGTTTACCTGAATAAAACTAAACTCAATATTCTGGCATCTTATGGTCGCAATAGATACTATACAGAACCAGTATCTCAAACCACAGAGTTTGGTTCAGTGCAAAGGAACTTCCGCTTGCAAACAGCATTTGAAGGAAGTGAAATCATGCGATATGATACCTATCAGTTAGGTTTTCGATTAACTCACCGGTTCAATACCCGATTGAGAACTCACTTCATTGGATCATCCTTATTTACCTATGAAAAGGAGCAGTTCGATGTAGAAGGAGCGTACCGACTATGTGATGTCAACACCAACCCAACTTCATCTTCCTTTGATCAGTGCGTGGTAGAACGAGGTATTGGGACCAATTATGAATACGGTCGAAATAATTTGAATGCGGATTTGTACACGGCTGAATCTCGTTGGGAATATTTGTTAAATGAAAACAGTGTATTGGAAGGAGGAGTTGGAATAGCCATACAGGATATTCAAGATCAGATTAACGAATACAGCTATGTAGACTCATCGGATTACATTCAGATGAAGAGTTCCATTTTCAATGATCTGTCGTTGAATGCCAATCAATATTATTCCTATGTCCAAACAACTCACCTTTGGAAAGATTCTGTACATGCAATCAATGCAGGTGTAAGAGCAACTTTATGGGACTACAATGAGCAGTTACTGATCAGTCCTCGAGTGTCTTATCGGTTAGCACCAAAGTGGAAGAACATTACCACCTTTAAGTTCTCAGTAGGGTTATACCAGCAGCCACCATTTTACAGAGAGTTAAGAGCCTATGATGGTACCTTGGCTAACAATGTGCAAGCACAACGTTCATTGCATTTTATTTTGGGTACCACCAGATTGTTTTACATGTGGGGAAGACCATTCTTGTTTACTTCTGATATGTACAGAAAGCAATTGTATGACATCATTCCTTACGATATAGACAATGTGCGCTTGCGATATTATCCAGATCAAAATGGAAATGGTTTTGCACAAGGTCTGGACTTTAGAGTCAATGGCGAGTTTGTGAAAGGAACTCAATCCTGGTTTAGTGTTGGATTTCTTCAAACCAAAGAAGACATCATTGGTGATAACTACATAGCATACTTTGATTCAGATGGAAATGAAGTGTCTAACAGTCCTGCCAATCAATCGATAATTGCTAGACAAGAAGTTAAAGAAATAGGAGAAGTTCGTCGACCAATGGATCAACGAATCAATATAGCCGCTTATTTTGAGGACCACATGCCAAGAGATCCAACTTTGCGAGTGTATTTGAATTTAGTCTTCGGTTCTGGCTATCCATTTAGTCCTCCCAACAATGCTCGATACCGTAATGCGTACTCCGGAGATGAGTATTATAGAGCTGATCTTGGTCTGAGTAAGAAATTTGACATGAGAGTCAATAATTTTTTCTCGCACATCTGGATTCGAGCTGAAGTGCTAAATGCCTTAGCTGCAGACAATACCTTGTCTTATACCTGGATTGAGGATGTTAATGGTAATCAATTTGCTATTCCGAACTCATTATCGGCAAGGTTTTTGAATATTAAGATTTCAGCAGAACTTTAGGCGAATAAATTCGTCTACATCTGTGGGAAAAACATTATCAAACCTTGATTTAACAATGAGAAAACTTACAAATTCCTTCCTAATTGTAGTAGCTATAGCACTGGTATCATCATGTGCCAACAGAACAGTAACTAGAGTCAGCCCAGATCAGCAAATAGATTTAAGCGGAAGATGGAATGATACCGATTCTAAACTGGTTGCGGAAGAAATGATCAACGATGTGTTGAGCAGACCATGGAGAGAGGAATTCTTCCAGGGAACAGGTAAAAAACCTGTAGTCATCGTTGGGATGATTCAAAATAAGACTACTGAACACATTGAGCCAGAAACATTCATCAAAGATGTAGAGCGTGAATTTATCAACTCAGGAATGGTACGCGTGGTACAAAACTCTGTATTTAGAGAAAAGCTTAGAGAAGAGCGCGCTGATCAAAATGAGTTCGCATCTCCTGAAACTCAATCAAAATGGGGACGTGAGCTTGGTGCTGATTTTATGATGTTTGGAGTAATCACTTCTGTGACGGATTCGTACAAAAATGAGAAGGTAGTGAGCTACAAAGTCAATTTGGAGTTGGCTAACCTGGAAACCAATGAGAAAGTGTGGATTGGTGATAAGGAGATCAAGAAATACATCAAGAACTAAGGAAAACAAACCACTTTGAGTATGAAAAATAAGACGGTCAATACTTTCTTTATTGGCCTTCTGACTCTTTTTTCGTTTTCCTGCGCCACCTATTACCAGATAAATTCTGAATTCAATCAGGATTTTGAAATGGGCAATATTGAAGCCGCCAAGAAAGTATTGGATCAAAACAAAAAAGCTGGGCGTAAGAAAGCCCAGTTCTTATATTTTGCCAATCAAGGAGTGGTCAATAGTATGCTTGGAAACTACGAAGAAAGTAATGAATGGCTAGAAAAAGCATACTTGTTTGGAGAAGACTACACAAAGAACTACGCCAATATTGCGGCATCATTTTTAGTCAATCCTACTACGATCACTTACCCTGGTGAAGACCATGAGCATTTGTTGCTGCTCTATTATAAGTCGCTCAATTATTTAAAGCTAAAAGATTATGAAGCTGCATTGGTTGAGTGTAGACGTTTGAATCTTCGTTTGAGTGAGCTGAGTGATCGATATAAAGGAGATAATAAGTACAAGCGAGATGCTTTTATCCATAACTTAATGGGTATTATTTACGAGGCATCGGGGGATGTGAACAATGCATTCATTGCTTACAGAAATTCTCTTGATATTTATCAAACTGACTATGCTAAGCTTTTCAATTTGGGAGTTCCTGATCAATTGAAGCAGGATATCCTAAGAACAGCTTTCCTTAATGGGTTTGATACAGAACTGGACTTTTACGAAAAGCAATTTGGAATTACTTATAATCGCAACTCTGCCAATAGGCAAGAATTGGTCTTCTTCTGGGAAAATGGCTTAGGGCCTGTTAAGGATGAATGGTCTATTAACTTCACCGCACTGGATGGAGGAGATGGGTTTGTTACTTTCGTTAATGAAGATTATAACTTTTCTTTTCCATATCAGCTTTCTGATCCACATCAAAAGCAGCAGTTAACTGACTTGAGATTGTTCAGAATCGCCTTTCCGAAGTATAAGGATCGCAATGAGTTTTATCAGCGTGCCGTAATAGAAACCTCCGATAGACATCAATACAAACTTCAACTTGGTGAAGATGTGAATGCGATTGCTCATAAAACATTGGATGAGCGAATGTTTAAGGAGTTAACGAAGGGTTTATTAAGAGCGGCTACCAAAAAGGCAGTTGAAGCAGCAATACGTGGAGATGTTGGAGGGAGTGATAAGGAGAAAACAAAAGAGGAACGACAAGAAGAAGCTTTGCGTGAAGGATTGTCGTTATTGGTAGGAGTGGTTAATGCTGCAACAGAAAAAGCTGATACGCGTAACTGGCAAACAATACCTCACAGCATTTACTATACGCGAGTACCTTTAAATGAGGGAGTTAATGATGTTACATTAAAAACTATTGGACCCAAGGGTCAAACTGAAAAGGTCAATTTCAGTTTTGATGCAGCTAGAAATGAAACGGTTTTTCATATGTATCATTCCTTAGAGACAGCCAGATAATCCAAATTTTGTTGGGATTTTCCTTCACCGATTGATAGTATTGTCAGTTGTAAAAGAAAAAATCTAAACAAAAAATTAAGTTATTATGAGGAAGAGCGTACTGATGATTTTACTTCTTGTCGGGATGTTTAATGTGAAAGCTCAAGAAGAACAGTCATTTTCAGACGAAGACTTAACCAAATATGCAACTGTGATGGCCTGGGCTGAAGGAGAAACGTTAATGCTTCAGAACCTGGTTAAGGATTCGATTACCACCTGGTTGGATAATTCTGAATCACTTGACATCAGCACTTACAATGAGCTTTCTAAAGCTTCTGATTTGTCTGCGGTAGAAGCAGATCCAGAGGCTGTTGAAGCTTTTAAGTCCATTCAACAGAGAATCGAAGATAAGAAGGCCAATTTCAAAGAAGTTTATGTTGGTAAGATCAAATCTGATATTGGAGTAGGGTTATACAATAACTTGAAAAAGGCATTAAAATCTGATGAAGAAGTAAAAAGCCGTTATGAGGCTATCTACGAAGAAATTATTGCTGTAGAACCTTCTGAAGCTGATACTGAAGAATAAACAGTAAGATGATAGCAAAAGAAAAAGGGGCAGATATTTCTGGCCCTTTTTCATTACTTGAAGTTTTTAACTATTTTCAGGCATTCATCCTAACTCAAAAGCATAGATGTTCACAGAATACGAAATAGAAACAATGGTCGCTATTCCAGAAGTACTGGAAGCAACACAAGCTTTAAGAAAAGATTTCTGTAAAACAGAAGCTCCTTATCTTGAAATTAATGAGCATGATTTCTTTTCGTTGATCATGATGTCGCCTACAGTAGGCGTTGCTCTTGCTGATGGTACCGTAAGCTTATTTGAAGAGTTAGCATTGAATAAAAAGGCACGTAAGTTGTCAAAGGGTGGATACTTCATGAAGAAAGATCCTGTGGTGTATGCTATGAAGTTTCTTTTGAAGAAATATGACATCTGGTCGGATAAGTTCTTCCATGTGTTGAATGTAGCGATGCATGCTTCTTTTGATATGGCAACCATGGAAAAGGAGACTTTTGATCATGATAAGGCCGTTTCTACTGAGGAATATCGTAGAGAAGTACTTGATACTCCTTATATCTTGATTCGATTCATCGCTAGTTTCTTTTTGGAGAATGATGAAGAAATCATCAGTACGAATCGTCATATAGGTAGAAATGAATACTTGCAGATGTTGAAGATAGGAGAGCAGATAGGAATTGATAAGCTTCCAATATTTCAGATGTTTTGCAAGACCTTTGATCAAAAGGCCTAATTTTGCGATATAATCTTTTCACGATTACGTCGTTAGAGCCTAGATGAGTCGAATATCACTGTCCGTATTATTTTTAGTTAGTCTTCTTATTATTTCTTGTCAAAAAGATCCTGACATCTCTATTGATGATCAAGAAGTGATAGAAATAGAGGCTTATCTTGATTCCATGGGTGTTTTGGATCAGGCAGCTGTAGATACTTCTGGAATTTATTATTACCCAATTACAGAAAACCCTACAGGCAAAAGTCAATCATCAGGCTCGGTATTGTCTTTTTTCTATTCTATGTCCTTATTGGATGGAACGATCATAGATCAATATGATTCCCTTGATGCTGATACCTTAATTGTGAAGCAGGGTGTAAATGCGATTTATCCAGTTGGTTTTGATTACTCCTTGGGATATATGAAAGAAGGAGAGAAGTGGGCTTTTATATTGCCTTCACGCGTGGCATTTGGTGACTTTTCTTATTCAACATTAATTCCTGAGAACGCGATCATCAAATTAGAAATTGAATTACTTCAAATTCAAAACGAGGAAGATATTCTGGATAATGAACTGGACTTAATCTATGACTACATGGTCTACAATGAGTTGGACGATACAGTAAAGAATCCGATCAATCGACCTGAGATCTTACCTAATGGAATGATTTATAAGCGATTGTCCTATGGAGGTAGTGCCAGACCAGCTAATGATAGTACAATAACTGTTACCTATCAAGGTCGGTTTTTAGATGATGCGGTTTTCGATAGGGTACAAAACCCTGATTACTTTGAGTTTGTGTATGGTCAAAGTAAAACGATACCCGGTTTTGAAATTGGAATTGGTAGAATGGCTGTTCAAGAACGTGCATTAATTATTATGCCATCCTATTTGGCATACAAAGAGAGTGCACAAGTAATTCCGCCATTTTTAACTCAAAATATGATAGACTTGGAGATTATTCCCACTTATGCGTCGAAAGTAGGGCCATATAAGCCTTTAATCTTCGAAATTCAATTGATTGGTGTCAATTAATGCCTAATTTTAGGGGTCAAACAGGATAAAATTTGCGTAAGGTTGTACTCGTCATATGTTTAATCATTGGCTTAGGCCTCTCTGGATTTGGTCAATCCGACGATATTTATACGCGCTATAACATCCACAGAAGTCCATTCAGAGTCTTTATCAATAAGTTCTCCTTCACTTTAACAACAGGATATGGAGTCACCAATTATGCCCATTCCTTAGAAGGGTTCTATTTCTATCAAGACAATCAATCTCAGTTAATTCTTGGCAATCAGAATGAGCTAGGAAGCATATTTACTGGTTACGATGGTTGGATGAGTAATCCTTATCTCGCTGAAGAAGTAAATATTGATGATCAGTTTGATGTACCATATGATTATCTGTCCAATCCTGTTAATAATCCATCGCTTCGAAACAGACAGGTTCTATTAGATACAGATACCATGGAACTGGGCTTTTCTGGAGCCATGCCAACCGTTCCGATAATGTTTGCTATTGATTATGACATCAATAAGTTTCGATTAGGAGTAGGGTTTCAATATGAGCGTCAATACATGAACCCGCTAAAGCCTACGGTGTTGGAGGATAGAATAAGGCGCTATGAGCCTAAGTTTGACAAGACTAGTTATTTCAAATACTTCGGACTTATTGGTTATCAATTTTATGATTGGTGGGATTACACTTTTGTGGCAGAGTTACAGTTAGGTAGGGCTCAGGCTGGGAAAGAAATTAATCAAACTGCGGTTGGAATCGGCCAGAACTTCTTTACCAACATTGGAGTCAACATAGAAAAGAATCTGTCAGAGTATTTCAGAGTAGTTGTAAGACCTTCTTATGACTTCAAGAGCTATGTGGTCAATTTGCCAGATGCCACAAGTATCAGACACACTAATCATGGCATGATGATTCAGGTAGGAATCAGTATTAATATTCCAGAAATTCCTCGCTCTCCGATGAAGAGCGATCACGTTCAATTGAAGCATGTAATAGTCGATCCATCTACAGGAAGATTGATCGAAGTGAGAGGTCAACCAATCTGGAAAAAGCAAAATCCAAAGGTTGGTGAGAACCATAGACGCTTATGGCGTTACAAGCTTAAAAACAGGCAAAAAATAGACCCGTATTAAAGCATCGTACAGATAAAAAAAATGCTTAAATTGCGACTTGTTTTTAAGGTAAACTATTAAAGATTTTTCATGTCAGACGATATTGAAAATGTGCCTGGAGAAGATTCAGGATCGACCGGTTCCGGTACTAACATTATCCCGATCAATATAGAAGACGAAATGAGAGGAGCCTACATTGATTATTCAATGTCGGTAATCATTTCCAGAGCCCTTCCAGATGTAAGAGACGGCTTGAAGCCAGTACACCGTCGTATTCTTTTTGGAATGCTCGAATTGGGGGTTAATTACAACAAGCCTTACAAAAAATCTGCTCGTATCGTAGGAGAGGTATTGGGTAAGTATCACCCTCATGGTGATAGTGCTGTTTACGACACCATGGTTCGTATGGCACAGCCCTGGTCCTTGAGATATGAATTAGTAGACGGTCAGGGTAACTTCGGTTCCGTAGATGGTGATTCACCAGCTGCTATGCGTTATACGGAAGCTCGCCTGAGGAGAATTGCAGATGAAATGCTGTCTGATATCAACAAAAACACCGTTGATTTCTCTCCAAACTTTGACGATAGCTTAAAAGAACCAAGTGTATTGCCCGGTAAACTGCCGAACCTTCTATTGAATGGTTCTAGTGGTATAGCCGTTGGTATGGCAACAAACATGGCGCCTCATAATCTTAATGAAGTAGCTGATGGTATTGCCGCATACATAGATAATAACGATATAACAATAGATGAGCTGACCAAATTTGTGCTGGCTCCAGACTTCCCAACAGGAGGTATAATCTATGGTTACCAGGGAGTTCGTTCTGCTTTTGAAACAGGAAGAGGACGTGTAGTAATCCGCTCTAAAGCAGAAGTGGAAACATTGAAGTCTGGTAGAGAGCAGATTATCGTAACAGAAATCCCTTATTTGGTTAATAAAGCGTCGATGATTGAAAAGACTGCTCAGTTAATCAATGAGAAGAAAATAGAAGGTATTTCTGATATTCGTGATGAGTCCGATAGATCAGGTATGCGTATCGTATACGAGCTGAAAAAGGACGCTATACCGAATATCGTATTAAATAACCTATACAAGCAAACACAGCTTCAATCTTCATTCAGTGTGAACAATGTGGCGCTTGTAGCAGGTAGACCTAAAACGCTCAACCTCAAAGATTTGATCAAATATTATGTTGATCATAGACATGAGGTAGTTATCAGAAGAACTCAATACGAGCTAGAAGAAGCAGAAAAGCGTGCACATATCTTAGAAGGATATTTAATTGCTTTGGATCACCTGGATGAGGTGATTGCTTTGATCAGAAGCTCCAGAGATCCAGAGATAGCGAAAAATGGCTTGATGGAAAAATTCAGTTTATCTGAAATCCAGGCAAGAGCGATTTTGGATATGCGTTTACAGAGACTTACAGGTCTGGAACGTGAAAAAATTCAGAAGGAATACGACGAAATCAAAGAGCTTATTGAAGAATTGAAAGCCATTCTTGCTGATGAGGGTAAGCGTATGGAAATCATTAAAAATGAGCTTTTAGAACTGAAGGATCGCTACGGTGATGAGCGAAGAACGTACATTGAGCATGCGGCTGATGAGTTCACTGCAGAAGATATGATTCCTGACGATGATATGGTAATTACCATTTCTCATGAAGGTTATATCAAACGTACACCTTTAGTAGAATACAAAACACAAGGTAGAGGTGGAGTTGGCTCAAAAGCAGCAACTTTCAAGAATGATGACTTTACTGAGCATCTATTTATAGCTTCCAATCATAACTACTTACTGATCTTTACAGAGTTTGGTAAAGTATTCTGGCATAAGGTATGGGCTATCCCAGAAGGGTCCAAAATATCTAAGGGAAGAGCTATCCAAAACTTGATTAACATCGAGGCAGATGATAAGGTGAGGGCTGTAATCAATGTGATCAATTTGAATGATCCGGATTATATCAATAACAACTTCTTGATCATGTGTACAGAACGTGGTACGATCAAGAAAACATCACTAGAAGCCTATTCAAGGCCAAGACAGAACGGTATCAATGCGATTACCATCAACGAAGGAGATAAGTTATTGAATGTACGCTTGACAAACGGTGATAATCATATCGTAATTGCTTCCAACTCTGGCCGGGCAATTAACTTCCATGAGTCTGATGTAAGACCAATGGGTAGGATGGCTGCTGGTGTGCGTGGAATCAACATGAAAGATGGTGAGTTTGTGATTGGCATGGTCTGTGTAGATCATAAAGACCCAGCCAATTTATTGGTGGTTTCTGAAAACGGATACGGAAAGCGTTCTGAGTTTGAAGAATACCGTATGACCAAGCGTGGTGGTAAAGGGGTGAAAACCATGAATATCACTGAAAAAACAGGTTCACTTGTAGCAATCAAAGATGTGATAGAAGATGATCACTTAATGATTATCAATAAATCTGGAATTGCGATAAGAACAGAAGTGAAGAGTTTGAGAGTAATGGGTAGAGCTACACAGGGAGTCAAACTCATTAGACTAAATGAAAAGGATTCAATTTCAGCAGTTGAAAAGATTTCCAATATCGAGGAAGAAGAAATTGAAAATCCGGATGAACTGAATAACGAAGGAGGAGAAGTTCAGGAGAACTCAGAAGAATAACATTAACACGAATACAATAGTAACTGAATAACCAATGACAATGAGAAAATCATATTTGTTTGTACTTGCGGCACTAATTGCGGTTTCAGCATATTCGCAAAAGAAGCCAAAAATCAATGCAGCAAATTCCGCGAGAGAGAAAGGAGAGCTAGCAGAAGCTAAGGCAATCATTGATGAAGCGATTGTTCACGAGAAAACTAAGGATGACGCTAAAACATGGTATTACAGAGGGTTGATTTATGCAACCATTGATACTACGTCCAATGCAGATATTGCGGCTTTATCTGATAATGCAATGGAAGAAGCAGTTAAGGCATTTGACAAAGCACATGAATTAGATCCTGATGAAAAAGGTCTTTATGTGACTGGGAATATGGGTATTCCTACATTGATGTCACAGCAGATAAGCGAATATTACTCGTTTTATTACAACAAAGGTGTTGAGGGTTTTCAAAATGAGGAATTCCAGACCGCAGTTGATAACTTCATCAGCGCTTCTATGGTAATGCCTGAAGATACCAACGCTATAGTGAATGCTGCATATGCTGCACACAATGGTGAGTTGTTCGAGCAAGCTGTAGAGCTTTATGGAACTGCAATCGATAAGGGAGCATCAAGTACAGACCTTTATTACAATCAGATCAATATCATGATTTCTGGATTGAAAGACAATGAAGGAGCCCTTGCTTTAATCGACGAGGCTTTAAAAGTGTTACCAAATGATCCAAATCTTTCTAAGCAAAGAATCAGTTTGTTGATCCAATTGGAAAAAGTGGATGAAGCAAAAGCGGATTTAACTAAAGCTATCGAGAACGAGCCAGATAACGCTGATTTATATTTCTCTCTTGGAATTCTTTTAGGTGAAACCGAAGATTTCGAAGGTGCTAAAAATGCATATGTAAAGGCGGTCGAGATTGATCCAGATCATTATGGTGCTAATTTCAACCTTGGTGTTGAATTAATTAATGAAGCTCAGGATGTAATCAAAGAAGTAAATAACCTTGGAATGTCTAAAGCAGATCAAAAGAAGGCTAGAGACATGCAGCCAGTTATTAAGGATAAGTTAAAAGCTGCGCTTCCTCAGTGGGAGAGAATCTACGAATTGAAGCCAGAAGATACCACAACTATCGAAACTCTTGCATACATCTATAATAACTTAGATATGAAAGAGAAATTCAACGAAATGTCTGAAAAATTGAACTAAGTAGTTGATATAAAGAGATTTGAAAAGCCAATAGACTTGTTCTGTTGGCTTTTTTTTGTACTTTTGCTTCTCTCGCATCGATACGAAGAATATAAGTCACCAAAACAAATATTGTCGTTCGATAACTTATTTAACCTATCAAGGTCTGTTTCTAGACGACATCAAAGTGAATTATATCTATTAACCAACCGCAGTTAAAATGAGCAGTATACGTATTTCTGCTAAAAGTATTGATGATCTTAATCTCATCTACAAAAAGGTTAAAAAGGAGTTTGAGGCTCTTGATACCATTAAATTGAATCAAGAAACGCTAGACTATGAGATTCATTTAAAGAGAGTTCAACTCGATGGGTCGATTAAAGCCATATGTGATAAAGTAATTGATACAGATGATCTTTTAGATGATGAGTCTGTATTCAATGAATTTACATGGAAACGCTTAATACACATGATGAATATTGACAAATGTCCTGTTGCATTAAGGCCACTAAAATCTGTTTGGACTGACCTGAATGAAGCGAAACAAAAAGCCTGTTTCAATTATTTGTGTGAAGAAATGGAAATAACTTCTGCAGAAGAAATTGAAGCTTGATCTATGAAATTGATCGGTCTACTGGTTACATAAGTGTTTCCACCTCTAGTTGTACAGCTACAAATTACTTCGTCACCATCATTGATATTTTCAATTTTCACAAAGTGATACCCATCTGTAGATGGTAATGGATTTACTCCTTTCGCTGAAGGATCCAGGTATTTGCCATTAACTAACTTACCGGTATAAAACGCTTCTCTATAGCAATCAGGAATGGTAAACTTGAGTATATCATGCCCATTGTAAAAATCAGTTTCTATATTAATTCGGCGCTCAGGAATACGATTGCCGGTGGTTGTATACTCAATTAATCCAGTTCCATGCAGATTATTGAAGTATTGTGCCTTGGCCTTAATAGAGCCATCATCATAATAGGTTATTCTTTCTCCATTAATTTTATTATTGGAATAGGGAGTTGTGGCATATAGGCTGCCATTTATATAGTATTTTTTTGAGACTCCTTCTCGTTTACCATTTATAAATTTCATCTCCAACTGGATCTTCCCATTAGAGTAATATCTTGTGGCTGGTCCATTTTTCACATCTTTATCATAGGTAATGGTAGTTTTCACATTACCAGCAGGGTAGAACGTGCTGACTTCACCATTACGAATGTCCTGTTCAATGATATGTTTACCACCATTTGTTAATTTTATTACTTTATAATCTGGAACAGTAAAAATCAACAAAAGTGTCCCGCCTAGAAAAACCCAAAGTAAATTGTAGTACTTAATCATGGTGACAACTATAAGTTTAGTTATTAAATCTAATAAATAATTTGTTTCGTAGGTAAGATTTCATCAATTTCATACTGCCCCATGAATTTAAGTATCATTATACCTACCCTGAATGAGCAACAAAACATTGCTCAATTACTGAAACAGCTGACTAATAATAAGAACGCTGATCATTATGAAGTAATTGTTGTTGATGGAGGTTCAACAGATAGTACACTTGAAACTATTCGACAATTTCCAACAGTCATTTTGCTGAAGTCTCCAACTTGTTCACGCGCTGCTCAGATGAATTTTGGAGCATCAAGAGCTAAACATGACGTGCTCTATTTTGTGCATGCAGACCTGGTTCTCCCTGATAGTTTCTGTGATGACATTCAGGAGGCACTTTGTAAGTCTTATTATGGTGGCTATCGATATAGGTTTGATTCAGGTACTTCATTACTTAGCATTAATAGTTTTTTTACCAGGTTTCCAATGATGTGGTGCAGGGGTGGTGATCAGACTTTGTTTATTACTCGTTCTTTATTTGAGAAACTAAATGGGTTTGACGAATACTATTGTGTGATGGAAGATTTTGATTTGCTTCGGAGAGCTAAAGAAATTGCTAAGTATCACATTATTCAAAAGGATGTAATCGTTTCTGCTAGAAAATATGCTGCAAATGGCTATTTGAAAGTGCAATTGGCAAATCTCAGAGCTTTTAGAATGTTTAACCGTGGAGAGAATCCGCAAAAGATTAGAAGTTATTATAAATTGGCACTGGGACTAAAAGACTATTAATGAAACTAAAAGTTTTAGGGTGTGGTGATGCCTTTGGATCTGAAGGAAGATTCAACACCTGTTTCCTTCTACAAGATGATCAATACAATGTTCTAGTGGATTGCGGAGCATCTACATTGATTAAACTTAAACAGCATAAGATTTCACCTGAAAGTATTGATTTAATTGTTATTACTCATTTTCACGGAGATCATTATGGTGGTATTCCGTTTATAGTGATTAGCAATAAGCTAGAATATCAACGATCCAGACCACTGATCGTAGTTGGGCCAGAAGGAATCAAAGAAAAGGTATATCAGCTTCAAGAGGCGTTGTACCCTGGTACCTCTCATCTATTAGAAGAAATTGGTGTAGAGTTTTATGAATACAATGACACTTTCAGTGAAGTTTTGGCTGGTATTGAAGTTCGTGGATTAAAAGTGACACATGCACCGCCTTCAAATCCTCACGGAGTACAATTGAAAATTCGAGGTAAGTTATTTGGGTTCTCAGGCGATACCGAATGGGATGACAACCTTATTGAGCTGGCTGAGTCAACGGATTTATTTATTCTTGAGTGTAATAATTTGACAAAGGATTCTCCTGGACATATAGGGTTTGAAACTGTCCTGCTAAAAAAGAGCCTATTAAAGACCAAGCGTTTGTTTTTAACTCATATGGGATCAGAAATGATTGCCCAATCTGATCTAGCAGTAGAAAGGCTTCAGGAAAATCTGGAAGTTGATTTTTAAAACCCTAAGGTGTCCTTGTATTCCTGAATGAACTCTTGCTTTCTTTTCAATCGATATTGCATGACCCAACGTGGATGTGGTAATGGCTTAATGGATTCAAATACACCGTATTTTTTGTTCAGATCCTTCAGAAATTTGATGTTATCACCTTTGCCAATACTGTAAGCTACAGATGTGTTCAAGGGAAAATCCAATTGTTTGACCATTAAGTCTTTGGCGTAATCTAGAAATAAGTCTTTAAATCCTTTGATGTCATAATAGTTTAGATTCTTATCATCATAGACATAACCAAGAGGTGATATAGAGGAAATGTAATAGCGACTGTAAAAAGTTTTTGGGCCTCCACAGGCTTGAATCATTTCATAGATAAAAGTACTAGACAGCTCAGCTCGTTTATCCAAGTCATTTTTTATTCCACATACAGCCTCTAAATGGACGGGATCAGTAAATGGTGCTCCAGTTAATCCACCACCAAACCGACCCGGGTTAATGCCGAATAAAACTACTCGCTCGTTGGTGTCATTGTAATATTGATGATAGAACTTCTTGGTTAGTTCCCATGCTTGTTGATCTTTGTAGGGATTAAGCACGACTATGTCTTTAGCAAGTCCTTTAGGAGGTGTTAAAGCCTGGTAGAACTTTAAAATTTTATCAGCAAAAGTCATATTGTGAAGATATCATTCATGGCGAAAACGAAAAACTATTTTATCATTTATAAGCCCTATAAAGTGCTCAGTCAGTTTACTGATGAAGATGGAAATATGGGGCTGGGTTCTATTTACACTTTGCCAAAGGATGTGTATCCTGTCGGGCGGTTGGACTTAGATAGTGAGGGTCTATTGATATTGACCAATGATCGTCAATTAAACGGTGCATTACTGAACCCTAAAAATGAACACAACAGAACATATTGGGTAGAGGTAGAGGGTGTGCCTTCTGAAGAATCCCTTGAACAGTTTCGAAATGGTTTAGATATAAATGTTAAAGGAACTTACCATACGTTACCGTGCCAGGTAAAAGTCATTAGCGATCCTGATCTCAAAGAACGAAATCCGCCGGTAAATTATGATAAACACCCGATACGAACCTGGTTGGAAGTGAGGTTGATAGAAGGCAAAAACAGACAAGTTCGTAAGATGACGGCTAAAATTGGTCATCCAACTTTACGCTTAGTTCGCGTAGCAATTGAAGATTTGAATTTGGCCCCTTTACAATCAGGAGACATTACTCAGATTTCGGGTAAAGTACTGAATAAGAAACTAAAATTATAATTGAATTCATATGAAAAAGCTTGAATTGCAAATCTTGGTGTTTGCTTTATTTTTATCAGCTTGTACTTCTACATCTACCATGAATGAATTGCCTAACATTACACACCCAGAATGGGTAAAGGATGCATCGATCTATGAAGTAAATATTAGGCAGTTTACCCCTGAAGGAACATTCAAGGCTTTTGAAAGTCATATACCTAGACTGAAAGAACTTGGCGTGGACATATTGTGGTTGATGCCCATTCACCCAATCGGAGAAATAAATCGGAAAGGCACTTTAGGGTCGTATTATGCTGTCAAAGATTATCGTGAAGTGAACCCTGAGTTTGGTACTAATGAAGACTTTCAGCATCTGGTAGACCTTATTCACCAACATGATATGAAAGTGATTATTGATTGGGTAGGGAATCACAGTAGCTGGGATAATGAGCTCACTAAGTCACATCCGGAGTGGTATTTGCATGACTACAAAGGAGATTTTATTCCTCCCATTGGTTGGGACTGGTCAGATGTCATTGTATTTGATTATGAGCAAAAAGGGCTCAGGGACTACATGATAGAGTCTTTAAAATATTGGGTTGAGGAGTTTGACATAGATGGCTATAGGTGTGATGTAGCTGGATATGTGCCAACAGATTTTTGGCTACAGTCCAGACGATCATTGGAGTCAGTAAAACCTGTTTTTATGCTTGCAGAATGGGACGATCGGGCCATGCACTATGCGTTTGATATGAGCTATGCCTGGGAACTAGAAGAAACGATGCATGCCATTGCTAAAGGAAATAAAAATGCCACAGCTTTGAATGCATACATAGCCAAAATGATCAATAGCACTCGACTTACCGAAATCAAAATGACTTTTACGAGCAACCATGACAAGAATTCCTGGGAAGGTACAGTCTTTGATCGATTCGGATTAGCTGCTCAGAATTTTGCAGCTTTCACCTACATGGTTGAAGGAATGCCTTTAATATATAGCGGACAAGAAGTGGGATTGAAACAGTCTCTGTCATTTTTTGAGAAGGATCAAATAGCCTGGGGTGATCATCCATTCAATAGTTTATATGCCAGGTTGAACAATCTTAAAAAAGATAACAAAGCGCTTTGGAATGGGGAATGGGGTGGAAGAATGCTTCCATTAAAGACCAATAAACCCGAACAAGTTAATGTGATCTTTAGAGAGAAAGATGGGAATAAAGTGGTTGCATTATTCAACGCTTCAGACAAGGAAGTAGTATTTTCAGTAGAGGATAAAGTATACAGCGGAGAGTATAAAAGCTTTAATGGTAGAAATACCGTCGAACTAACAGAAGATCAGCAGTTTACTTTAGGTCCTTGGGGCTATCAAATCTATACAGCGAAGTGAATTATTTCTTCTTACCACTGAATAAATGAATGATTTTTCGGAGGGTATCATCTAGCAGTAGCATGTACAAAATGCCTATCATGATCCATAAGATAATAACATTGTAAAGCACTGTATCAATTTTCAAATTTCCGATGATCTTGACGGGAGCATAGAAGTGTGCTCGTCCAAAATGATTATAAGGGTCCATGTATATTGGATCCTTTTTTTGTATCAAGCGATCTTCCGCCTGAATGATCATATTGAACTCGTTTCTGTTTTCAACCAAATCTGAAATGCTTTCATTGAAATGCGTTTTCTTGATTTCGTAGAAGCCGTCCTTGCCGTAAACCTTGGTTAGTGCACTGTAAGCTGAGTCTTTACGAATTGCAGACTCCTCATATTTTTCTTGAAAATGCTCTTGAACAGTTCCGAGATAAGTCAAGAATCGAGTACCAATACTGACGTTGAAAAGTTCGGCATTCAATGAAGCCAATAAGGCAAAACCTCTTACATTGTATTTCTCTTGTAAATAGTTTGTTTCATTCTGAAGTATTTCAAACTCTTCTTCATAAGCTTGGTAATTGCCGCTATCTCTAAGAATTTGCTTAGTCATTGCTTCCAGTCTTGGCACCAAATAGGATCGATTGTAGCTATATTGACTCATATTCTTTTCAAACGGAAAGAAATGCTCTTCATAGTCGTTGTATTTGAATTGAGCCACGGAGAGCGCTTCATAAGCCCACCTGGAAGCCATGATATCTCCTACAAGTGGTACTTGTGATTGTTTCGCCAAACTCTTATGTAATTCGTCAAATTTAATCATGGCACCTCCAAGTAATAACTGAGGAACAAGGATGAAAGGAATGAGAATATATATGGTGATAATGGAGTTTAAAGCTGAGCTGATGTTCAATCCTATCAAATTGGCTAAACAAGAAGTAGAGAACAAAATGATCCAGTAATAGAAGGTCATTCCGTGTATTTCTAACACCAAATTACCAACCAGAACAAAGGATAACGTTTGAACAGCCGATAAACAGAACAGGAAGAATATCTTCGAGTTGATATAAGACATTCTGCTTAGGTTCAAGAATGATTCCCTCTCGAGGATTCGTCGATCCTTGAAGATCTCTTCAGCACTTATGGACATTCCCATAAACAATGAAACTACAACCGCCATGAATAGATAGACAGGTAGGTTTTTGTTATCTGCAAAAATGTATTCTCCTTCTGGATTATATTTCGAGAAATATCCAAGGATGAATGCAAGAACAGGTGCTTCTAGTAAGTTGATCAAGATGTATTGTGTATTGGTCAACTTGGCCCGTACATTTCGTTCCGAGAAGATTCTAAATTGCTTTAGCTGATTCGGTATATGGAAATTAGTTGGAGGTAAACGCTCTTCAAAACGAATTTTCTTTAGGTTGCTCTCCAGGTAGGTTTTATACTTCGTGTACCAGGCTCTTGGAGGTACTCTTCTGCTGTGAGTCATCCTTCCTGAATCATCTATTTCATTCGCCTCAACAATTTGAAGAATCTGTTCCGGGATAACATTCCCACATCTGGTACATTCACTTTCAGCCGCATTGACCTGCGTACTCATCGTTTTGAAGTACACTACCGCATCAATTGGATTTCCATTGTATATTGGGAAACCTCCTTTATCCAGCATCCAAAGCTTATCTAGCAATTTGAATATGTCAGATGAAGGTTGATGAATAATGGTAATCACCAATTTTCCCTTTCGAGCCAAATCTTTGAGCATGATCATGACTTTCTCCGAATCCATGGATGATAAACCACTGGTAGGCTCATCTACAAAAAGAACGGATGGCTCACGCATGAGCTCTAGCGCAATGTTTAGGCGCTTTCTTTGTCCTCCACTAATGGTTTTGTTAAGCGGATCTCCAACTTTTAAGTCTTTGATTTCGAAGAGGTCAAGATCTTCAAGCACCTTACAGACTGTTTTGTCGAGTAGGCTGGGAGAGAAGTCACTAAAACAGATCCTTGCGTTATAGTAAAGGTTTTGATAGACGGTAAGCTCTTCGAACAACATGTCGTCTTGCGGAACAAAACCAATAACACCTTCCTGACTGGCTTTATGGATCGAATGACCATTGATATGAATCCTTCCAGAAGTTGGCTCTAACTTGCCGTTAAGGAGATTTACAAGCGTTGATTTACCAACGCCACTTCCTCCCATGATTCCAATCAGGTTACCAGACTCTTCATAAAAGGAGAATTTCTGGATTCCTTTGTCACTATTCTTGAAGTGATATTCCAAATCCTCACCAACCATCACGATTTTAACTTTGTTCTTTTCCTGAACAAACTGTCTGATAATTTCAGACTCGTATATAGATCTTATGTTGGGTCCTTTGATAATGGCTCCAGGACTGAGAATATAGAATTTCTTAGGTATAATCTTATTCCCTTCTAGGAATAGATTGAGCGGACCTACGTATTTGAACACATAGATATCTACCGACTCGATATACATGACAGTGATCTTGCCGAATAAATTCTCCACAAACATGTGATGAGCTTCGGTACTGCCATCTACCTTTTTGCGCTTCTTACGCATCATCCAGGCTACTTCCTCTGGCCACTCCGTCATTTTGTTGTCAATGACCATAGCCTTTTGAGGGTCGATGTTTTTACCGTCTTCCTGAAGGATAAACGACTTCAAGTTATTGATCTCCTTTTGATCAATGTTGAAGTTCATTGCAACTAATGAGATAAACTCAGCTTCACGGTCAATAACCTTTTCGTCGGTGTTGATTAACTCTAGAAGTTGAAGAAATACGATAATTCGCTCTCTGGCGAGTAGTTCTTTGTTGAGTTGGTTGCAGATTTTGGCAACTTGCAAAATACTGGTAGAATCAATGCCAAGCTGTTCTTCCTCATCTCCGGAGGGAGCATTTGATTCCTGATAGAAGGAGAGGTAATCGTAAAATAACTTGAGATATTCTGAAGTAACTTCCTGATTGAATAAACGAGACAGGTAAGGTTTCACTACCAATTCGCCCGAATCAACTACATCATGGTCTTCTTTTACGCTTTCGATGATAGCGAAAAGGTGGACAAGAGCATTAATAATCGATTCGGTCATAGTAGGAATAAAAAAACCGTCTTGATTGCAGGTGGTTTAAACCTTGGTTTTGTTTTTCACAAGAAAATTAAACCAATACTACCTGAAAAACCAAGACGGCTTTGAATCAAAAATATGATATTTTATTATCCGACGATTTCGGATCTCATTTCAGCAATACTGTTAGCAACATCTTCGAACTGACCTTGGCTGATCTCATTAGACTCACCCAATTGGTCGTAGAATAAACCAACGAATCTCAAAGTAGGTAATACTTTGTTCACGTTCGCATCATCTGCATGTTTTTCCATCAAAGCTGTCAATTTCTGTACTTGATCTTTTTGAGCAGCTAAAACTTGCATTAAGTCAGCATTGTAGTCGCTTGCTTTGATCAATTCAGAAGTGATGTAAAGACCTTCGATTACACTACCAGAAACTACTAAAAGTGAAGTTTTCTCATCACCAGATTGATTTAGGTAATTGTAAGTTTGGTAGAAAGACTCAGTAATGATCAAAATCAATGAATCTTTATTCTCCAGGTTTGACTCAATTCTAGAAGCTAAAGACTTGTTGAAAGCAGTAGAGATGTTTAGTTCATCAATCAATTTTTTAGATGCTTCCAAAAATGCTACTGATTCTTCTTTTTTGTCAAATGTGCTAGCGAAACTCAAATCAGCTCCATACACACCAAGGTTTAGAGCTTTTTGCCATTCTGTTTCGTATTTGTCTACACTAGCAGGATCATTAGTAACAGCTGCGTCATATGATGCATTTGCATCTTGAAGCATTTTAGTTACTTCAAAAGAAGTAGGAATAGGATATTCGAATTGTTCTTCAATGAATTCTTCAAGTTCTTGTTTTTTCTCGGCAGCTTTCTCAGCGTCTTTTTTACTACTGCTGCAGTATGTTAGAACTACACTTAAAGCAACAAGCAAAGCAATATTTACTTTTTTGTTCATAGTAATGTTCAGTTTTTGGAATTTCTAAAGTGTGTCAAAAATAATATCTTGACTGTCTATATCTACTATTTTGACAGGATATTTTACCCACATTCAGGATTTCGTTTAAACCCTGTTGTCATCTCTTTAGATGCATCTCGTATGGAATAGGTTGCAGATATTCACGAATTAGGCAGTTTAAAGGTTTTAGAAGCAGGAAGTTATTTAACTTTTTTTGTCTTGACTTTTTCTTTCCGTTAAATAACATCTAATCATATTTGACGTTACAACTAAAATATTAGTCCAAAACTTACTGAGTGGTGATTATCGGATTTGGATGGTAACCAAAGAAGTTTTCCAAAGTATAGTTTTGTGATAGTAAATAACCTAACTGAATAATGATTAGTAATAAACGAAATTTGGCGATAGGAGCCATAATTCTAGTAGCTCTTATTTCTTTCTTCATCTGGAGCGGATCCGATGGCTCCGAAACTGGAGACCTTATTGTAAAAGTAGACAAGGGAGAATTTGTTGTAGACATTAATACAACTGGTGAACTGGAAGCTATAAGTTCCACGGAAATCAAAGGCCCGTCTAAACTTAGGAACTACCGGGTTTACCAGGTGAATATCCAGCATATTATAGAAGAAGGTACTTATGTTGAGAAAGGACAGTACGTCGCCAGATTAGACCCTTCGGATATCACGACAAGAATAAAGGATACTCAACTTGAATTGGATGAAAAGCAGTCGCAATTTGAGCAAACGCAGCTAGATACCACATTGCAGATGCGTCAGGCCAGGGATAATCTCGTTAATCTAAAATATACAGTAGAGGAGAAGAGACTAGTTCTTGAGCAATCACAATATGAGCCACCAGCTACCATCAAGAAGAACCAAATGGAGGTTGATAAAGCCATTCGTGCTTTGAAACAAGCTGAAGAGGAATATGACATTAAGCGCAAACAGAATGTTGCCAAGATGCAAGAAGTAACTGCCAAGCTTCAAAAAGTTAGATTGGAACTTGATGGAATGATGAACTTGCAGAATGAGTTTACCATTATCGCTCCTGAGGCAGGAATGCTGATTTACAAAAAAGGGTGGGATGGTAAACCCATAAAAGAAGGAAGTCAGATCAGTGCGTGGGAGCCAACTGTAGCTATTTTACCTGATTTATCAGCAATGAACTCTGTGACCTATGTCAATGAAGTAGATATACGTAAAATGGATGAAGGCCAAAGAGTAGATATTGGTTTAGATGCTTTCCCAGACAAGAAATTGACAGGTGTAGTGACCAGAGTAGCTAACGTAGGGGAGCAAAGACCTAACTCAGATGCGAAAGTTTTCGAATTGACTATCAAGCTAGACGCTATTGACGAGACACTCCGACCTGGAATGACAACAAGTAACAAAATATACACTACTGTAAAGGAAGATGTTCTTTCAGTGCCTTTGGAGGCTTTACATAGTTTCGCTGACAGTATTTCATATGTTTACGTTAAGGATGGTTTGGGATATTCTGAGCAGGAAGTGGAGTTGGGAGAAACCAATGCAAATTCTGCTGAAATCATCTCAGGGTTGAAAGAAACACAAGAGGTATATCTCTCATTACCTACTAATAGCAAGGTGGAACTCGATGATATCGCTTTGTTAGATCATCTGAACGGGAAGAGAAATAATGATCCTACAAATGATGAGTCAGCTAGTCCAGCCAAATCTTTAAGTGATAGAGGTTCCAGAAGACAGAAACCGGGAGCTTGATGAATCAGAAGATTTTAATGAATTTGTATATCGCCATAGAGGCGGTATTAGCAAATAGAATGCGTTCTATCCTTACGGCCTTAGGTATTATTTTCGGTGTTGCTGCCGTAATTGCCATGCTTGCTATTGGGAATGGAGCTCAACAAGAGATCATCGAGCAAATCAAGCTCGTAGGTGTTAACAACATCGTTATTCAGCCGATAGTGCCTCAAAGTGAAGAAGATCTAAAAGAAGGTGAGAAGAAAGAAAAACAAAAGTTCTCTCCCGGTCTCAGCACTCAGGACGTTCTTTCAATCAAAGATGTTGTTCCTGGAATCAATAAAGTGAGTCCTGAAATTATATTGGACACCTATCTGATGAATAATGGCATTAGAAGATCTGCTAAGTTGGTCGGAGTAGAACCAAACTATTTTGACATCTTCAATTTCAAGTTGTCAGATGGTAAGATGTTTACAGAGTATCATATGGAACATGGAGAACCTGTGTGCATCATTGGGAAAAGCATCAAGACCAAGTTTTTCCCTACAGAAGACCCATTAGGGAAGTATATCAAGTGTGGTAATAACTGGCTGAAAGTTATTGGCATATTGGAAGAACGATTGATTTCCACTAATAGCATATCAAACCTTGGTATTAGAGATTACAATATGGATGTGTATGTGCCAATACAAACCATGTTGATCCGGTTCAAAAACCGTGCTTTGATTACAGAGGAAATGCTGCAAGCTGCAAATCGAGGTAGTGGGGGAATGGTGGTAATCATAGGAGGTGAGGAGCAAGGCGAAAACACCGGTTCCGGCACTAACTATCATCAATTAGATCGTTTAGTGGTTCAGGTAGAAGAGTCTAACAGTATGTCACCAACTGCTGACGTGATCAGTAGAATGCTGACCAGAAAGCATTATGGTGTGATTGATTTTGAAATAGAAATTCCCGAATTGTTGTTGAAGCAACAACAAAGGACAAACGATATCTTCAATTACGTTTTAGGAGCTATTGCAGGGATATCATTACTGGTAGGCGGAATTGGGATTATGAATATCATGCTTGCTTCGGTACTAGAACGTATCAAAGAGATTGGTCTTCGATTATCCCTAGGAGCCAAGAAGTTTGACATTGTTAATCAATTTTTGTTTGAGGCAATGATGATTAGCGTTTCTGGAGGCTTAATAGGTGTAATACTAGGTGTATCCATTGCCTTTATGGTGTCAAGTATCGCCGATATCCCTACTGTAATTACTTTTTCTTCGATCATTTTATCATTTGGAGTTGCTGCTGGTGTTGGTCTCATATTTGGAATTGCTCCAGCGCGAAAAGCAGCATCACAAGACCCAATTCAATCACTCAGATATGAATAGAATTGCCTTAATCATTATACTAATCACTGTTTTTGGATCTGTTGCACATGGTCAGTTAAATCTTGATCTGGTAGAAGTAATAGAGCAAGCCCAGAAGCAGTCACCTGCAGCAAAAGCAGCTGAAACGCGTAAAAAGAATCAATATTGGGAATACAGAAGGTACCGAGCTGGTTACAATCCATTTTTAAATTTAAGTGGTTCACTGCCTGGATATAATAGAAGTTATAATCAGGTTATACAGCCGGATGGTACGTACGCATTTAGAAATCAGGAGCAATTCTTATCTAATTTAAATCTCGGATTGGTTCAGCCAATTAGTTTCTCCGGGGGTGAGATCAGTGTAAATACGCGTATGCAGCAGTTTTATAATCTCAACCATGTTGGTAATGAGCCTAATCCGAATTACAATGCAACCCTTTTCAATATTCAACTAGACCAACCAATTTTTGGGTTTAATCAACTGAAATGGGACAAACGAACAGAGCCACTCCGATATGAAGAATCCAAACGGTCCTATGTAGAGGAAATGGAGGCCGTTTCACAAGAGGCTACAGCACGTTATTTTGATTACCTGGATGCTCAAATTAACCTGCAGATTGCAGAGTTTAACCTGGCGAACAACGATACGATTTTTAGAATAGAAGAAGGTAGGTATAATATTGGTACTACCGGTAGAGATAAATTGCTACAAGTGGAACTTCAACTATTGCGTTCAAAACAAGAAGTAGTACAAGCGAAACTTGATTTGCAGACCAATAGGTTGGCATTGAGAAGATATATTGGTCTTCAAGATAGCTCAGCTAATAACATAGAGTTAGTTCTGCCTGATGAACTGCCAAATTTTGAGATTCCATTGTTGACCGCCTTGGAATATGCCAAGCAAAATAGATCCGATTATTTAGAGTTTGAACGGCGCAGGATGGAAGCTGAGCGAGAGGTAGAACGTGCCAGATTGCAGCGAAATCAAACCAATTTATCAGCATCTTTCGGTTTGAACAACTCTGCTGGATCTATACCAAATACCTACGAAAATCCAAACAATCAACAAAGGGTTAATGTCACCTTGAGCGTGCCTATTGTGGATTGGGGACGATCCAAAGCCAGAATACAAACGGCTGTGGCAAACCAGGAGCTGATCGATTATACCTTAACTCAGGAAATTCAGCTTTTTGAACAAGAAATAATTACGTTGGTGAGTCGTTTTGAGGTATTGCGATCTCAAATCGAGATCACCAAGAAATCTGATGCCATTGCTCAGGAAAGATATGATGTCTCTCAAAATCAATATTTGATTGGTAAGATTGATATAACTAACCTCAACATAGCGCTAAGTGAAAAGGATGATGCTAGAAGAAATTACATAGGAGCCCTTAGATCGTTCTGGACTTCTTATTTTGAGCTTCGCAGGTTAACACTTTATGATTTTGCAAATGATGAATTGTTGTATCAGGAAGCAGATTGATTTCATGAGAATATAGATGAAAAGCTCCAATCAGTTACTGGTTGGAGCTTTTTTGTTCTGGTTTGTTCGATTAATTGTTATTTCTTGATTTTGCGAATGACCAAGTCTTCTCCTCCAGTGTAGGTTCCTTCTTCATAAGCATTCCAGGCACTGTTGCTGATATAGTAGATGTCGTTATCAACTTTTACACCTTGAGTTGGTTCTGCTTGTTCGTGCAGATTTTGGTCGATTACCTCCACTTCATTTACTTGAAAATTGTTTAGTTTTATCCTAAATGTTCTCTTAGGAGTAGTTCCATTTTGGAAACAATAGAGATAACCATCATCAAATAAAATCCCATCAATTCCCTTATCAGCATATAAGCTTCTGGAATCAATTTTTACGAGCTCTTTAGTTTGTGCGTCATAAGTATGTAATCCAAGAATATAATCGCTTAGAATCAGCTTATCATTGACCCAGGCTATTCCTTGAACATTGAAAAGATCATCCGAAAAATCTGCATAGACTGAGGCACCACTTTTTGTAACCTGATAAACCTTATTATTCAATCCATCGGATGCTAAAACCAAGTCATCATGAACATAAATGATGTCTCCTAATAATGCATTCGGAACTTCATAAGCAAATTTTACTTTGTAATTTCCAGGATGCAATCCAATGATAGAAGACCTGTTCTCATATTCCTTTTGGTAATTGTTGATCTCGGGAAGTGCAGCTGTACAGACCCATATGTAGTCATCAGCATAGTCTATGCCCATGACTCCATAAGTCAATGGCTCTTTCTCATAATCTAAAACCTTATCTAGCTCTCCATTATCCATTGAGTAAAGTGTTCTGGTAGTGATTGTTCCCAGCATTATAGTTTGATCTTTTTGATTGTATCCGATAGATTCAAAATGATCTTCCTTTTGACTAAACTTCTTCCATGATTCACTTGATTCCACTTTTTGTAGGAGCTCATTGACTATTTTCTTTAGTTGTTTGAACTCTGGATAATCCTTTAGAGATATGAAATCAAGATCTTGCATGTAGTCCATAGAGGCATTCATTTGCAAGTAATTTTTGAGAGCAGCAATGCTTTCTTGATGTTTTCCGTTTAGTGCCAATGCTGATGCTATATTATAGCCTAAAATGGGATGGTTAGGCCTTAGTTCATTGGCTCGTCTGGCATATTTCAGATAGAGCGAATAATCTTTTTGCTTATAGGCATCCAAACTCCAAGCGTAATAAGTTCTTAAACTATCCTGAGCATTTGCATGTGAGAAGAGGAATAATGAAATGAAAAATGACAACCACTTGATCATTAGAATCTGTTTTTGAGCATAACAACACGCTAATCGGTATCCCTATGTTCTTAAATGCTTTTCTTTCCAAACGAAGAAAACGAATAATCCATAAATTCGCATAAAAATTGATTTCCATGAGCAAACTGACACCATTCCACTTAGCTGTACCCGTTTACGATCTGGTAGAAACCAGAGCTTTTTACAGAGACATTTTAGGTTGCGAAGAAGGACGTAGTTCTGATCAATGGGTGGATTTTAATTTGTTTGGTCATCAATTTGTTATTCACTTAAAGCCAAAGGCAGAAGGAGTAGATGCTCACCACAATCCAGTGGATGGACATGACGTGCCGGTGCCTCACTTTGGTGTGGTGTTGGAAATGGAAGCCTGGGAGAAGCTTTCAGAAGATTTGAAAAGCAAAGGAGTGGAGTTTGTGATCGAGCCATATGTACGGTTCAAAGGTCAGGCAGGAGAGCAGGCCACTATGTTTTTTAAGGATCCATCAGGAAATGCGCTTGAATTCAAGGCATTTGGAGATATGAGTCAAATATTCGCGAAATAATGGCAGTGACACCAAAGTATAGAGAATTAACCGCATCTGAGCTACAGGAACTCGAGAAAGAGTTTGTTGACTACCTAATCGTGAATGGAATTACTGCCGATGATTGGGTGAAAATTAAGGAAGATGAGAAAGAGAAAGCAGAGGACATCATCACCTTATTTAGCGATGTAGTGCTTGAAGGAGTACTACGAAAAGTACAATTTTTGGAATTTCGGACCAAGTCTGACATCAAAGCATTTCAATGCCTTGGTGAAAAGATGGTATTAGTTGGAATGTCTACCGATAACGATCAAATTGACTTTACGAATGAGGAAGTATTCAAGACGATATCAACTGCCGATGGCATAAAAGTTTATACTACAGAGAAAGCCTACTCTGAAGCTAGAGAGTCCGAATTGTTTAAAATGATACAGAAGGGATGCTCTATTTCCGACGGGCAGAGTTTTAAAGCGATTAGTCTGGCTTTGGTATAGCTAATTACTTAATGATAATTACTTGTCCATCCGGTAAGTGGATGGACAAGTAGGATATATCGATCCCGGTTTTTTTAATCAACTGTCGAATTAACTGATATTCTTTTATCAACTGTTCTAGTGTCATACTGTTTTAAAACGAATGGTTATTTCACTAGTCAGTGATGCATTTGAAGTGTTCGTGACAGGTTTAGAGATAATTCTAAGTGCTGGAACCTGCAGAGATTCTGATGTGGGAAGCGGAAGTCTAGATTTATCAATCACCAGAATCTTGTCATTAGTTTCGGGATCATAAATTTCATGAATGGGTAATCCAGGTTGATTAGGAGAAGGATGTTCATTCTGATTAGATGATGATAATGTTGTAATCGGTTGAATTGGATCACCGTTAGATGATTCCTGATTTTCAAACAGGTTAGAAAGTTCCAATTTTGTTTTGATTTCGCCCGATTCAATCATTAATCTGGGTGAGTCGGTTCTCATTAAAGATTCTTTAATAAAATCCTTTTTCTCAATTACGATGGTTTCTAAAAGATGTGCTTTGAGAAAAGCCGATCCCTCTACAGAGAGTGTTTGGTCAGCATTCCAGATTAATGGTTGATCATCATATTGTCCTAAGATTTCAGAGATGATCAAATCAAGCTCTTGAGTGAACTGCACCTGAGGTGTCAATTCCACATTGAAGATTTCCAATTCCTTCTCCAATATTTCATCTTCCGAGACATGAAGTGCCGCAAACTTGGAATGAGGGATATCTAAAGCTCTTTCGAGCTCTAGATATTTGTTAGTTTGATAATGGTTAGCACTTAGTGTAGCATCAAATGTTTCATGCATTAGTTGCGAAACCAGTTCTGCAAAACCGAGACTAACCTTGCTAAATCCTTCCATTGTTCTAACCGTTTAAAGGGGCATAATCTGTCTTAAATTTGATGAGTACACGTCCAAAGATGTCTACTTTGGTTCCGCTGCTGTCTCGCTGATAAGACTTAGCTGTATTGACAGTTACTGTTCTGTTCTTGGTCTTATCCTTGTTTTTGAATATTCCCAGGAAACCGCCTCCCTTCACATTCTTAATTTTGTTTTTTACTCGTTCCTTATCTGAAGTAGACGATCCTGAGGTGCTGTTATTCCAGGTGCTGAAGGTGATTTTTGTCTCTATTTCTCCTTCTGTGACTATCAGTCGCATCATGCCTTGTTTGGCCAGGTTTTGAAGCAATCCATACTTATTGGAGGATATTAACATGGCCATTGCTGAAGTGATTTGCTCGTAATCTGGTAGTGTGCCTGAAATCTCTTCATTGTATTTAGTTATGGCTTCCAATGCGGGATCGGGTGAGTCGCCACCAATCTGATCTATTAACTTTTCTACCACCGGAGTTACGGTTTTGGTCAATGCTCCTAGCCAGGTTGTTTCAGATCCTTCACCAGCTTCTTCGGCTGCTTCTGCAGGTTTAGGTGATTCTAGTTTTCCCAGCACCGTTTCCAAAGTGCTGTCATCAATTGTAGGAAGGTCATACTTCATTACAAAATCCGTAATCTCCTCAAAACTAACTCCGTCTTTGGTGTTGTTGATGTAAGTAGATAGGTCTTCTGTTAAAGAAGATACAAATGCAGAATACTCCTCCATCTGAATGATGTGTTGCTTCACCAGTGCATTAAATGTTCCATCGATTAGTTCTGCTGTAAATTCACTGAAAGGGATGTCTCCAAACCTTGCAGCGGTGTCAATTGCGTTGTTACTCATAGCGGTAAAATGTTTGTAGATTAATAATAGATGTTTTGCACATCCGTTCTTCAGGCAATTAGTCAAATCGAGGCTTTATATAAAACTAGTTTTTAGTTAATGGGATACTTTCTTGTGTAAAGTATATGATAATCTTAGTTAACGGAATAAGTGATTTCTTAAATCCAGTTTGTACTTGTAGTTTAAATGGTACCTCAATGAAATTGTCGGTAATTGTATAATTAAGAAGGGTTTTTATTGGAATAATTCAATTAAATATTCTTTCTGTTTATTTGAAATATGATATTAATTGGATTAATAATATTTTAATGTTAATTGCTGTAATTAATCAGATTCCTTTCCTAACTTAGTAAGAGCCCCGCTTAAATTAACTAATACCGCCATGAAAACCGCCCTATTTTTTAGTGTTGGACTACTATGCTTGTTGGTCCAATCACAAGCTCAGCAAATTTGTTTTGATGATATCCGTGAACATTTAAAATCAAATCCTAGTCAAGAAGGAAACGAGTTTTTTGACCTCTTGAAGGGGTGTAACTATCCATTATTTGATGTCAAAACGGTAGATGGTGAAGTAATCTCTTCTGGAGAGCTTGCTAATAAAGTAGTAGTCATGAGTTTCTGGAATATTGATCATAAAGCCTGTATAGATGAAATACCTGCGCTTAATCAATTGGTAGAGAAATATAAAGATGATGATGTGGTCTTTCTCTCGTTTAATAACAATACGAAATCTGCATTATCCAAATTCTTGTCTAAGAATCAATGCAGCTTTAAGGTGGTTGCTGAATCGCAACGTATCAACGACTTAATGATGCCTATTGAAGATTATCCTATCAATATGATTTTTAACAGGAAAGGCAAGCTTGTGTATGGCTCAATAGGAGCTATGCAGGATGCGGACAAGACAATCTATGAAGAGCTATCACCATTGATTGATTACTTGTTGATCGCTGTATTCTGAGAATTTACTACGTGTTTTATGGTATAGAATTTACCGTGATTAGCGGATTATAATTGAGTCAATGCTCTAGTAATTTACCTTAAAATCAAATGACTATGGCTATTGTATTTTTTACACTTTCACTTGTTCTAGGCTTTGTTTCCTTGATTGGGTTAATATCTCCTAAACTCATTTTGCGCAACTCGGCTCATCCTAAAAGGAGTAAAGTTCTCCTATTATTGGGATTACCTTCTTTTATTCTTTTTGTCGCATTTGGGTTTACCTATGAGTCAAGTTGGGATGCAGCATTGAAGGATAAGGAAAATGTTCTGGAAGTAAGTTTAAAATATAAGAATCTGACGGAGTTGCCAGAAGAACTGTCTACCATGAAGCAATTGGTGAAGTTGGACTTAAGTAAAAACAATCTAACTGAGCTTCCTAATTACTTGCGCGACTTTAATAAGCTTGAAGAGTTGAACTTATCTGATAATCCCATATCAGAATTACCAGTCTGGTTAACAGATTTGAAGTCTTTAAAGCGCTTGACCTTAGATAGAACTGACATAATCGCTATTCCAGTAGGTTTAGAATCAGCAGAGGTGAGTTATAAGGAAACCCCACTATACCAAACAGAGCATCCTGTATTGAAAGAGGCTAAAGAAAAACCTGAGCTAGCTGAAGAGGAAATGCAAGAAGATGACCATTCAGAAAGTTTTGGTGAGTTTGCTATGCGCAAATTCATGGGACGGGATTATGGAAGTAGACGGAAATTTGAAAAAGGTGAAATATTTTATGAGCAGCCAGTAACGAAAGACCAGGTTGATCAAATAGGTGAATTCATGCTGATGCTTGGTGTATTTAATGATGAAAATGAGTCAAGTATGTTACTAGAGTTGGATGAAGATATCTATAATTTAAAAATGGTTGTCAATGAAGATAGTGAGCTTAATGCTGATTTAATCGCAGCTTTTACCACTATTAAATCAGCTATTCAACTGGATGTTTTTCCAAATGATAAATTTCAACTGATATTGACAGATGACAGACTAGATCCAATAAAAGTGATTGAATGACCTTAGTAAAACGTTATAAACGCATCCTCATGGTATTTCTTTACCTCAGAGTAAAGCCCTACGGTATAAGGAATTACTACCTTCCACATTCCGCTTACCTTAATGATTTCTGTCTTAAACAGGATGGCTGTTTTCGATAATTCATGCGCACCATCTTCATGATCAAAAGCCCCAATTTGTACGTATTTGAGATTGGTAGGAGGAGTGTCTGGTGCAATTGCTGGCTCAATACTAGTTGACTTCAACTTCAATGGTACTGCTGTTTGCTGCCAGATGTAATGATCATTTTTCGTGTTGATCACATGGAGTTTCATCCGCATGGCCAATTGATTGTCAATCATAAGAGTGTCATGAAAAACCACTTTTACACTATCATAGCCTGCGAATTCTTTTGGTAATACTGCCTCATATAGAGACTCATTATTATTGAACTCGATGTGAAAATTAGATTCGATGGCATACGCCTGAGATAAGTCAAATTGAGCCTTGGCTCCAAGAGATAGTAATGCACATAGCACTACAGTGAGTGAAGTTTTCATAGATTAAATAGCTGGTTAATAAATCAAAGTATTGAGTGGTTAGCAAAATACTTCAGTTGCTTGTCAAGTAAAAATACAAGAAACTGATGAAATAATCCAGTAGGAAATCTTTATTAGTAATTGGCTGTCCGGTAAATTGCTGACGTGAGAAAGGTATTGGACCCGTTTGTAGTAGGCTTAATGGTCATGATTTTGCTAGCCTATGCTGTGCCAGGGTTGGAGCATCCACTTCATTTGAAACTAGTGATAGACGTAGGAGTGGTGTTAATCTTCTTTTTTTACGGATTGAAGCTGAATGTGGGATCTTTGGTTTCTGACTTAAGCAATTGGAAGCTCCATGTAGGAGTTCAAATGATTACGTATGTGCTTTATCCATTGTTGATTTTGCCATTTTATTTCACTGCACATGATACGGTATATTATTCATTTTGGATAGGGTTGTTTTATCTCGCTAGTTTGCCATCTACCGTTTCTTCATCCATTGTGATGGTTTCCATTGCCAAGGGAAATATTCCGGGAGCCATCTTCAATGCAAGCCTGAGTGGTTTGCTAGGCGTGTTGATTACACCTGTTCTGATTGGCTTCTTCATTACCAACCAAAGTGGAGCTGCAATGGACTTTGGACAGGTTATGCTAGACCTGTTTTTACATATTTTGCTACCACTAATCCTCGGAATAGCGCTTAATAAATTCTTAGGAGCCTATTTTCAAAAATATAGTTCAATGCTGGCCTGGTTTGATAAAGTCATCATCTGGTTGATTGTATATAGAAGCTTTAGTGAATCGTTCACTTTGGGTGTCTTTCAGCAGTTTGGAGGAACGTTAATTCTGATTCTTTTAGGAGTAGTGATGGTGTTGTTTGCTAGTATCTTTTTTCTATCCAACAAAGCTGCTGACTGGTTAGGATTTTCTATTGAGGATAAGATTACGTTGAGCTTCTGCGGAACCAAAAAATCCCTGGTTCATGGCTCAGTGATGGCTTCTGTACTCTTTGTAGGAATGTCAGAAAGTGGAATATATTTATTGCCCATCTTGATGTATCATCCGTTTCAAATCTTTGTGATTAGCATTATCGCACAGCGATATGGGAGTAGGCTAGCTAGTTGATATCACTAATATTTGACTTGTTTATTATAGGTGTAATCAATCATAAATTAAACTATAAAAACTAGAGAAGTAAACGGGATATTGATTATTTACTGACTGAATTTGGGTGTTTTTGTATTTTTTATGTTGCTAAAATGTAAATTAACAGATCGAGATTATTGTATGAATGACGAAATTCGAAACTTTACAAATATTAGATAATTATAGGATTAACTTAAATAGTAAGCTAAATGATCCTGGGTGGACAAAATGGGCACTGGTTGGCTCTTTTGTTACACTATTTTGGTTATTGCTAGATATAATAGACAATCATGTAATTACATGGCCAGCAGTTATAAAGATTTCAGTTGCTATTTACTTGGTTTCACCACTATTCCAAGCTTTATTAATAAGCAATAGATCTGAAATTGTTAACTCTAGTGATAAAAGTTACTTTATAATTCAATCTGAAATTTTTAAAAGTAGACATTCTCTAGTATACCAAGTTCTGGTTCTAGTAGTCATAGCCTACCATATTAATTCTAGTGATTTTTTCAATCAATACTATTTAAGCTTATTTAATTTTTATTTAGGTTCTTCTTTACTCGCAATTCTAATATTGGTGGTGTTATCAAGGTATCTTTCACAAAGTATTGGAGATGTTCATTACAGTCTTGATAACAGATATTCTAGAATATGGAATATGCCTATTCAAGTGGTATTCAGATGGATAATACCTATTGTTTTAGTGTGTGGAATTTCGATTGACATCTATGATAAAGGAGATGTTTCTATATTATCATTTCAATTATCATTAATCATATTTGGGCTCTATTATTTGGTCTTATTATGGCTTAGTGTCAGCATTAATAAACCTGTTATCGACTCAATTGATCAAATTATTGTTGATTTAACTTTTGATAAAATAGATTCTGAAACTGCAATGGATAAACTAAAATTTCTTGTGTTTGGAATCTCTTTCGGGGACATATTAAGAACCGATTTGGGTCATTTTAGGAATTCACATGAAGATTTTGGTTTATTGTGTAATAAAATGAATGCCAAGCTTAATTTAATCTCTTCTTCAAATGATAGTAATGATGAAAAAGTAAGAAATGAGGCTTTGGTTGATTCTTTTGTAAAAGACTTCAAAAACCTCAGGTTACTAGTTGGTTCAATAAAAGGTGATTACAAAAGGATTAGATTCAAGCTTCATTTCTTTTCTGATGTTGATTTAAGAGAAGCAGAGTTTAGAGAGTTTATTAATGAGTTAAGCGAAATGGTGTCAAAAAATGAAGATGACCTTAAATCCGTGGAGGAAAAAGTACAAGCCCTTAAATTAGAACTCTTGTAATATTGAAGGTGTATAATATCAATTAAGGGGTTTTAAATAGTCGGCTAATTTTGAAATCACTTAACTACCAGTATTCTCGAAATGAATCTATTCAAAAAAGCCATCGCAACTAAGTTACGATGGCTTTTAAATTTATAATCAAAACCTACTTAAGGTTTGAATTGAATCTTTCTCATTCTCAATGACTCAGGAGTTACCTCTACGTACTCATCCTTCTGGATGTATTCCAAAGCATCCTCAAGAGAGAATTGACGCTTAGGAGCCACTTTAGAGTTATCATCAGACCCTGATGCACGCATGTTAGTCAATTTCTTTCCTTTCACTACGTTCACCGCAAGGTCATTACCTCTTGAGTGCTCACCAATTACCTGACCGATATATAGGTCTTGTCCTGGATCGATGAAGAAAATACCTCTATCCTGAAGTTTGTCCATTGAATACGCAGTACTAGCACCAGCTTCCATAGCGATCAACGACCCGTTGTTACGAGTAGGGATGTCACCTTTCATTGGCTCATAAGCTTTGAAACGGTGTGTCATCACAGCTTCACCTGCAGTAGCAGTCAACATTCTGTTTCTAAGTCCGATAAGACCTCTAGAAGGAATGTCAAACTCTAAGTGCTGGATAGAACCTTTTGGCTCCATTACTTTCAAGTCACCCTTACGCTGAGTAGAAAGCTCGATTACTTTACCCGCAAATTCTTCAGGAACATCAACTACCATGTGCTCAATTGGCTCATGCTTCTGTCCGTCTACTTCTTTGATCAATACCTGAGGCTGACCAACTTGAAGTTCATAACCCTCACGTCTCATTGTTTCAATCAAAACAGACAAGTGAAGAATTCCACGACCGAATACCAAGAATTTATCTTCAGAGTCAGTAGACTGAATTCTCAATGCAAGGTTTCTCTCTACTTCTTTATATAGTCTATCTCTAATCTGTCTTGATGTCACAAATTTTCCTTCTTTACCGAAGAAAGGTGAATCGTTGATAGAGAAAAGCATACTCATGGTAGGCTCATCTATAGCGATACGAGGAAGTACAGTTGGATTTTCGAAATCTGTAACGGTATCTCCAATGTCAAAGTCTTCAATACCTGTAATCGCACAGATATCTCCACAAGGCACTTCAGTTACTTGTTTCTTGCCAAGACCTTCAAATACCTGAAGTTCTTTCACACGAACCTTTTTCATTGATCCGTCTTTTTTCGCAAGACCAAGTTGAGCACCTTCCTTCAAAGTTCCCTGTACTACTTTTCCAATAGCGATACGACCTACGAAATTAGAAAAGTCAAGAGACGTGATCTGTAATGCAGGAACACCTTCTACAACTTTTGGAGCAGGTACTTTCTCAAGGATCACATCCATCAAATGAGAGATGTCTTCCGTTGGCTTTTGCCAATCAGAACTCATCCATCCGTTCTTACTAGAACCATAAACTGTTGTAAAGTCAAGTTGCTCTTCCGTAGCATCTAATGAGAACATTAGATCAAAAACCTGCTCCATAACGATTTCAGGATGACAGTTTTCTTTGTCTACTTTGTTTACAACTACGATTGGGTTCAATCCTAAGCTAAGTGCCTTACTCATTACGAAACGAGTTTGAGGCATAGGACCTTCAAACGCATCCACAAGAAGAAGTACGCCATCAGCCATTTTCAATACACGCTCTACTTCACCACCGAAATCGGAGTGACCTGGAGTATCAATAATGTTGATTTTTACGCCTTTGTAATTCACTGAAACGTTCTTAGAAAGAATGGTGATTCCTCTTTCACGTTCCAGGTCGTTGTTGTCCAAGATCAAATCATCAAATTCCTGGTTTTCTCTAAATAATTTAGAGAAGTGAATCATCTTGTCCACCAACGTGGTTTTGCCATGATCTACGTGTGCGATAATGGCGATATTTCTAATTTCGGTCATAATCCCTGTAAAATGAAGCCGCAAAAATAGCGTATTCCTCAGTGAATCAATCTATAAGTAGAAAAACTTTGTGTGAATATTCTTTAAAGAATGGAGTGAAGGTGTTGAAAATTGGATAAAAAGGTCAATAAGAAGCTCTAACAGGCATATGCCAATTGAGAAATTTTTGAATGAATCAGATTTTTCTCTGGTTCTGTCTTAGCCAAATTATAGGCAGTTTCCAGATAATTCATGGATTTCTGTTTATCCTTTTGGGAATGAAGTTCTGCTAACAAGACATAGTAGTACTGATTTTGATACAAATTCAACTTATAAGCATCCTTCGCTGCTGCTTCTTCACCTCCAAGCTTGTAAACGGCATAGGTTCTGTTGAGAGCGGCAACAGATGACTTTTCTTTTAAAAGAAGCAAGTCGTACATCGTGAGGATGTATTTCCATTTTTCTTCACTGTCTTCTTTTACTGTATGCCAATAGGCAATATTAGCTTCTAGATGATATTTGGAAATCGAATCTCCATTGGATGAGCGATTCAAGTACTCAACGCCTTTAGCAATTAAGTCTTGATCCCAAAGTTCACTATCCTGGTCATCATACAATACTACCTGACCACATGCCCCCATACGAGCTTCCAATCTGGATGAATGAAAACACATCAACGCAATCAGAGCTTTTACTTCATTTGAGTTGGTATCTTCACTGGTGCTTAATATATAACCAAGTCTTAGAGCTTCCAAACAAAGATCTTTTCTTACAATGCTGTCATTGCTTTCAGAGTAGTAACCTTCATTGAATAACAAGTAAATGGTAGTCAATACACTATCCATTCGTCTCTTAATATCATATTGATCGATCGTATCTAGATCAGTTTGATGTGCTCTCAGATATTTTTTGGTCCTGTATAGTCGTTTGTTGATCACGTCCTTCGTGGTAAGAAATGCATTGGCAATTTCTTCCACCCCAAATCCACATAATACTTTCAAGGCAAGTGCAATTCTTGCTTCGTTTGGTAATTCTGGATGACATATAGCAAAGATCATTCGCAGCTGACTGTCCGCAATCAATTCTTCGGAAAACTCAATTTTGCTGAAGTCAGATAATTGCTGATTGTACAGGTTGAATTCTAACTGTCGCCTTTTAAGGATGTTGATTGTTTTGTTCTTAGCCACTCGATATAGCCAGGCGGTTGGGTTAGCTGGTATGCCTCTATGTGGCCAGGATTCTAAGGCATCTGAGAAAGTGTCGCTTACAATGTCTTCAGCTAATCCAATTTGGTCCAAACCAAATTGATGGCATAAAACGGCAGTCATTTTACCATATTCCTGCCGGAACAAATGTGGTATCAATTCATTATTAATCATGGAGCGGAATTCAGCCAGTTGTGGCGTTGGCTTGAAGATAAGTTTATTCTTTGTAATATGCTATTTTTCTAACTTCAATTGTGTTGCCGGGAGCTAATAACACGGGTGACTTTTTTGCCAATTCCGCGGCTTCATCAGCAGACTGAGCCTTAACAACAATATACCCTCCAATAGTTTCCTTGATATCACCAAAAGGTCCGTTTGTAACGGTATTCCCATGTCCAACAACTCTAGCATCATCAAAAGAAAGTCCGTTTCCAGGGCTAACTAATTGTTCCTTCGTGGCTATTTCATCGAGCCATTTTTTGGTCATGGTCATCCATTGTTGAATCTGTTTAGGGGACGCTGCTTTGCCTCCATCTTCGTGTCTGAATATTAACATAAACTCGTTCATTGTTCTAAAATTAATCGTTCTTGTTTATCTGTATATCAATCAGTCAGTTAGAAATAGGACAGAGAATGTGAAATTTATTTTTCTAAATCTGATTTGAGCCATTTCATCGTTCATATAGAACAACAATTGGCATTATGGATAAAAGAGAATTTTTGAAAAAGGCAAGTCTTGCCACTGCATTAGCCTATTTTGGCTTGACACTTGAAAGCTGTTCAGAAGAAGATGTTCCAGACCCAAACGGAGGACAAGAGATAGTACTGGACCTTACAGAGCCACCATTTAGTATTTTGCAAAATGACCAGGGATGGCTTTTGCATCCGGATTATGATATTTTGATTGTCAATGTAAGTGGAACAATCAGTGCTTTTTCTAGCCGATGTACACACTCAGGCTGTACACGCAATTGGAGTTATTCGGAAGAATTTACTTGTACTTGTCATGGATCAAAGTTCAACACCTCTGGTGAGGTCACCAAAGGTCCGGCATCAAGTCCTTTAGCAAAAGTTGCTGTGAGTAAAAATGGGAATCTGGTGACTCTAGGATAATGAAGAGGTTCGGATTACCTTTAGTGAAAAATCCAAAAAGTGAAGTTTCTTAAAGCCCTATTCATTATTGTTTTACTCCTTGTAGTTGCCTTTTTCTTAGGTCCTAAAGTGAGTTATCCAGAAGTGGTTGATCAGTCCATTAAACCGATAAACATAAGTTTAGATAGTTTGGATCAATTCGTGAAGCAAAAGGAGTCTAGCTTGGAAAGACTAAAACCTGGGAATGAATCGAGAATTGTTTGGGCTGATAGCATTCGAAAAACGAAATATGCCATCGTGTATTTGCATGGTTTTTCCGCTAGCCCGATGGAGTCAAATCCAACACATTTTGAAATAGCTAAAAGTCTAGGCGCCAATATTTATCTTCCGTTATTAGCAGGACATGGTTTGGATGATAAAGAATCGTTCAAAGAATTGGTTCCTAATGACTTGATTAATGATGCTAAGGAAGCTATCGCTATTGGTCAGTTATTGGGTGATCAAGTGATTGTCATGTCGTGTAGTACCGGAGCAACCTTGTCCATCTATCTGGCTGGTGCGAACAAAGAGATGATCGATATGTTGGTGATGTATTCTCCAAATATTGCACTGGCTGACCCAACGGCGAAGCTTATTACGGGGCATTGGGGGCCACAAATAGTCAGTTCCTTGATTGGCCCTTACTGGAATCCTTCAGGAGAAGGAGAGGGAGATGGGTTAAAGTACTGGACAACCACCTATAGGACAGAGGGTCTGATGACTTTGCAAGCACTATTAGATCAAACTATGACTATAGATATTTTTGAGCAAGTGACTCAGCCATACTTCCTTGGCTATTATTACAAAAATGATCAAGAAAGAGACCCAACAGTTTCCACTGACGCCATGCTGTGGTTCGATGAGCATACATCTACGCCTCTAGATCATAAAAAGGTAATCGCGTTTCCTGATGCAGGTACACATGTGATAACCAATCCATTGAAAGCGCAAAATATTGAAGCAGTGATGGATTCAACTTTAGCATTTATCAAGAAAGAGCTCTAAGCTTAATTTTTGATAATCAGTTGAGAAGCTGTTTTATTGTTTTGAGTAATCCGCAGAAGGTATTTGCCAGACTTTAGAGTTGAACCGATAGCGGTGTTGTGATTGGTGTCTTCCGCTTCCTCGACAATTCGTCCATCCAATGAGTAAATAGTATAAGTGAATTGATTGTCTGATTGTTGGATTTGCCAATAATTGGCTGTTGGGTTTGGAAACACGCTCAATTCCTGATTGATTTCCTCACTCAGCACTATTTCTTGTACTTCTAAGTCAGCTATTGCTTGATCCATCCAGGCCAAACGATTGGTAATCCACGTATTTAAATAACTAAGCTCATCTCCATAAGAACTTCCAACATAATTGTTTGGCCAAACGTAGGTGCCGAGGATCGGCCATCTTTGAAAGTTTCTGACAGCAGGCCCACTCAATTTTCTTGTTGCATTATCTATCAAAGAAGCAATGGCTTCATCTGACCAATCACCATTTCGTAATTCTGTCCATCTAGATTTCATTAAACTGACATACTCAGGATCTTGTAAAAAGAAATTCCACCAAAAAGGGTTAAGCCAGTAATCCCAAGGGCAAGCTTCATTGAAGTCCCAGGCCCAACCAGTAGTAGTTCCTCCGTTGCAGTAGTCAGCATTGCCAAAAGCAAGATTATAATCCCACGGAGGACCCATTGTTAGTTTACCATCATCACTGTCTTTGTCTTTGAATAAATAAGTACTTAAGCGATAACTGTCCACATTTCGATTCAATTCGCATAGTAGTGCATAATCGATAAAAGACGCAACGTCTATATAATTTTGATAGCCTGTTTCATCTGAAAAGTCCTTGGTATACAGGGCTTGTTCAAATGCTGAAATATACGTTTTAATGTAAGTGAATTGAGCGTCAGTTAGATCTTCAGGTTTAGGATAGTCTACCAGGAAATTCACTATTTGAAAGTTCTCTTGTCTTAAAGGTGGGGCATAGGCTGATTCCCAACTCTTGACCAGTTCGCCTTCATTTATTTTGTCCAACTTCACGATGTACCCACCTGTTAGGTCATCACCATCGTTTTCATCTTCTTCCAGTTTGCTGATGTCTACTCGTTCTCCATCACGTTTGATTTTTTCCATCAAAACGTAAACTCCGCGATAGTCTCCATTGATAACAACTTCTGTTAGAACTGTTCTGGATCCATAGCGACCAGTTTTCGCCCAAAGGTTGAAGGTTAAATAGTTTCTAATCAGTGATTTATCAGAATATGGGCCGTGAAGTATCCAATCTTCTTCTTCTGGTAAACCAAGTACTGGAAACTTAATATCCTCACCAGCTTCGTCCCATAGTTCTATTCCGAAATTCTTCTTATCAAAAGATTGACTCGACTGTCCCCTGAATTCAATTCCGATATAGCCGTTGTAATCATTTGGTACATCAGTGATTTGATTGTTGCCACTAGGATTATTGATGATTTTCATAGTGGCCATGACTTTTGGCTCATCTACGATCTCATGATCCGTATCGATAAGTATGATTGGGAGATTGGATTCTGTAAAGTTCACTTGAGCATGCAATGCGAACGAGCCACAGCTAATAAGTACAGTGAGGAGTAGGGTTTTCATCATCTTCAAATTGAGGCATGAAGATAATGTAAAAGAAGATACTGAAGAGTATCTGTTTATAATATTGAAATAAACGGTAAGTGCAGGATGTAATCTTGGAAAATTAAGAAGGAAAGCTCCTGATTGAATAGTTAACAATCAGGAGACCTGGAAATTCTTATTCAGTGATAACAACTTTTTCCATTGTATCGCCTTGTTTGATTTGGTCAATAACATCCAAACCATCTACTACTTTACCAAAACACGTATGGTTTCTGTCAAGGTGTGCAGTGTTAGTTCTGCTGTGGCAAATGAAGAATTGAGATCCACCAGTGTTTCTTCCGGCATGTGCCATCGACAATACACCTCTGTCATGGTATTGGTTGTCGCCATCTAGCTCACAATCAATATGGTATCCAGGTCCACCAGCACCTGTGCCGTTCGGGCATCCGCCTTGAATAACGAAATCAGGAATTACTCTGTGGAAAGTCAAGCCGTCGTAGAAACCATGCTCAGCAAGATCGATAAAGTTGGCTACTGTCTTAGGAGCATCTTTCTCGTAGAACTCGATTTTCATCACTCCTTTTTTAGTATGTATTTCTGCTTTTTTCATTTGTGTTGATTTATTGATCGTGCAAATTTAATCCAGCCCTCATAAAAGAGATACCTTTGCGGAAGATTTACGCAATTATGGCAATACCAATTATCGAAATAGGCAAATTCAACAACCTGGAAGTGTTGAAAATTACAGAACAAGGTTATTATGTGGGGGATTCTGTAGAAGAGATCCTTTTACCTAATAAATATGTGCCTGAAGGTCTTGAGGTGGGAGATTTTATTGATGTATTCATTTATAATGATTCTCAAGAACGTCCAGTAGCCACTACATTGAAGCCAAAAATCGAATTGGATCACATTGCCTATTTGGAAGTGAAGCATGTTTCTTCTCACGGTGCTTTTCTGGATATGGGACTGGAAAAAGATTTATTCGTGCCCTTTAAAGAACAAACAACTAGAATGGAAGTCGGTGAAGGCTATTTGGTACAGATGTATCTAGATGAATTAACTGATCGGTTAGTGGGTTCCGCTCATATTGGTAAGCTTCTGGAGTTTGATGACATTGAGTTGGAGGTTGGTCAACAGGTTGATATTCTTGTTGGTAATGAAACCGAGATAGGTTATGTCTGTATTATCGATAATTTATACAGAGGGTTGGTGTATAAGAATCAAATATTCCGCCCGATCAATCCAGGAGATCATACTACAGCTTATGTTAAGGAAATCAGAGAAGATAATAAGATTGATTTGAGTCTGGAACCAATAGGAGTAGAGAGTATAGAACCAAATGCTCAGAAAATTTTGGATGCTTTGAAATCTTCTGGTGGTTCATTGCCATTGCATGACAAGAGTAACCCTGAAGAGATTCAATCTGTATTGGGTATGAGTAAAAAGAATTTCAAGAAAGCTATTGGATCTTTGTACAAACAGCGTCAAATCAAAATTCTTGACAGTTCGATTGAATTGACTAACTAATGTTGGAGATAGTGGCCTCGCGGCTTTTATGAATGCTTAGAATGGATTAATTTGATGGGCACATGCCTAGAAAGTTATACCCTTTTCTATTTGCCTTTCTATTGGTCAATTTTCTATTGGCTCAAAAAATCTCCTTAACTCCTGAAGAGCAGGCATTTCTAGATTCTAATCCGACAGTTGTCTTGGGTGGGGACTCCTCCTGGGAGCCAATGATCATCCAAAATCAGGATGGAGTTGTTACGGGTTTTGAAAGAGAATACCTGGATGAGTTAACACAAATTACTGGATTAAAATTTGAACTCAAGGCTGGTGTTTGGAAGAATATCGTTAAAGAAGCTGAAAGCGGTATCATAGATGGATTAGTCTATTCTTCACCAGAACCACAAAGACTTCAATATTTTGATTTCAGCGCTCCATACAATCAATTTCAGGTTGGTTTTTACAGTACTGTTGATCATGTTTCTTTATCAGATACTTCTGAGCTGTATGGAAAAGTAGTAGGTGTTCAAAGTTCTGACCAGTTCATGAATAACTATCTGGATGCCATTCCCTATATAGAAAAACGAAATTTCGATACCAGACGAGAAATGATTGAAGCCACTCTTAGTGGTGAGATAGAGTTCTTTTTTGCCGCCCTGGATATCAATTATTACCTGTGGAAAAACTCTATTCCCGGAATTAAGTTGGTCTATCTGCCGGATGGGCCGGGTTTTGATGTCGTATTTTCCATTCGCCATACAGATAGTCCGATACTTAGCATTATTAATAAAGGAATTGCATCCATTAGCCCTATGAAGCGTGTTGCCATGATGAATAACTGGTTGCGTGTGGATCAGGATTTCGAACCTACATATTCAGCAGAAGAACTGGAGATGTTAAGTTCACTTCAAGAGATAAGCCTGGTCACTACTAAAGAATGGGTACCTATTGTTACGGTAGATCAAGGAAATCTAGGTGGGCTTGTTGGTGATTTCATAAGTCAAATGTCTGATCACATTCCTATTTCCTATCAACCTGTTGGGACAGATGATAGTCTGGAAATAGCTGAATTACTAAAAGATCACAAATCAGTGTTTGTTTATCCAGATTTTGATTTTAAGCACCCGGAATTAAATTATACAGACGTTTTTCTGTCTATTCCTTACGGCTTGGCAATGAAACGAGGAAGTCCATTCTTCAGTGATATAAAGAGTATTGGTCGTATTGAAGTTGGTGTTTTAGAATACAACCCTCATTTTGAGGCGATCGCAAAGAAGTATCCTAACCTGATATTGGTACCACTGTTAAAAACAAGCAATGGACTGGATCGGATTTTAAGTGGAGAAATTGATGGATATATTGGATCCATATCAACATTAAACTATTACATTCAGACACAGGGATATTCTGATGTTTTCATTGCTTCGCTTACGGATCTTAAAACTGACCTGCGCTTTTCTTCTTCCAACCTACTATTAACTTCAGTTTTTCAAAAAGCAATGGCTAAGGTGCCAGAAGCTGAGAAACAATCGATGATTAAAAAATGGTATGGATCTGAAATAGTGGAAACACTTGATCGAAAATTGGCCTATCAAATAGCAATCATTTCAGGAGTGTTATTGATTCTCTTAATAGGTTGGATTTTTTCTCTACGACGTGTTATTCGAAAGCGGAAAGTAGTTCAGGATTTACTTCAACAAAATCAGGCCAATATTTTAGCGCTACTTGAGAACACTGACGCAATGATTTATTCATTGGATATTGATCTGTGTTTACGAGCCAAGAACTCTGCTATAGAAAAGTTTATTTCAAATTTTACAGATCAACCCATCAGGCTTGGAGCCATGTGGCTGGACTATTTTCCTGATCATATGAGAGAACGATGGCTGCAGCGCTATTTAAGGGCTTTAGAAGGTGAGAAATACTCTGTTCAGGATTCCATGAAGATCGATGGCGAAATAAAGAGTTATATCACTTCTTTTAATCCAATTAAAGTTGGAGGTGTAGTTTCAGGTGTTTCTTGTGTTAGTGAAGATGTGACTGAGTTGGTTCAAATAAATCAGTATATGCTTAGTCTCATGGATACTGCCTATGATCACATTTTCATTAAAGACCTTGAAAGAAGATATGTGATTGCCAGTCAATCGCTAGCAGACTTAAATGGCTTCAGCTCCTGGAAGGAAATGATTGGTAAGCGTGAAGTTGAAATCAATGAATTCAATGCACGTCAAGTAGCGGATGATGAATTACGAGTGCTGGAAGAGGGCCTGCATGCCATAAATAAAGAGCATCAGTTCATGGACAAAGAAGGGGTGGTTCGTTGGATACAGGCCACTACTGAGCCTATCTATGATGTAGAAGGGACTATAGTAGGGCTTTCTGGGGTGAGTCGGGATATTACGCGAAGAAGAGAGGCAGAACGACAGCAGAAGATTTTGATTTCCTCTATTGAGAATAGTTCGGACTTTATATCCTTTTTGGATGAAGATTTTAAATTCATTTATATCAATCGGTTCGGTATTGAGCGTCTTGGATTTGAAGATTATGAGGGTATTCATATTCAGGAGTTATTGGATGACGTGACTTTAAAAATTGTCAGGAATGGCATGACTCGATATGCCTTACAGGGGAAAATATGGGAGGTGGAGTTTGATATTCATCATTGGAAAACAGGAGAGGTCATTCCTATGGATCATCAGATTTTTCCTATTTATGATGATCACGAAGGATTCATTTGCTATGCTAATGTGGCTCGAGACTTAACCGAACGAAATAAGTTGCAAGCTCAGGTATTACAGTCTAAAGTCAATGAACAGTTAATGACTGCCACGATCAAGGCTGAGGACAAGGAACGCTATCGGATTGCACATGAGCTACATGATGGTATTCAGCAGAAAATTGCAACAGTCAATATGTATCTTCAAACACTGGAAGAGAACACTGATCACAACCAGGAAGTTCTTACGAATAGTATAGAAAAACTGAATGAAGCCATAAATGAGATTAGAAACATGTCTCATAGTTTGGTGCCCAGAGCTTTGCGCAATAGCGGTCTTGCGGCCACATTAAATGACGAAGTAGAGCAGCTGAATAAGAATTCCACTGTCAACGCAGCATTTCATGAGAATATAGGGACAAAACGGTTTCACCAGGATATTGAATTGAATCTTTATCGTATCTTTCAGGAAGCTATGTCTAATATTTTCAAGCATGCCAGTGCTAACGCCATAATGGTGCAGCTGCTGGAGAGCGAAGAGAGGTTGTCCTTGATGATTGAAGACGATGGTCATGGTTTTGATGCTGGTGACCTGGAAGAAGCTGGATTCGGATTATCAAGTATTAAAAATCGAGCTTCAGGAATAGGCGCACATGTGGAAATTGATAGCGTTCCTAATGAAGGCACGAGCATATTAGTGGAACTAGAACCCGACACGTACCATGGAGAATAAGATTACCATCATGCTGGTTGACGATCATCCGATGATCAGGGATGCCATGTCTCTATATTTTAGCAAAACCAATGAAATAGAAATCCTCGCAGAAGCGAACAATGGGAAAGAGGCTCTTGATTTGCTGAAAGATAAACAATTTGATTTGGTGATTACAGACATAGCCATGCCAGAAATGAATGGAGTGGAGTTTTTAACTGCACTTCAGGAGCAAAATATTCAACAAGATGTACTGGTAATTTCTATGATTAATGAAGTCTCTCAGGTTAAGAAAATGATTTCTCTTGGAGCTAAAGGTTATGTACTGAAGAATAGTCCAAAAGAGGAAATTCTGCAGGCCATCAAAAGCATTCGTTCTGGTGAAACTTATTACTCCAAGGAGGTTTACGAAATCATTATGGGGCAGCTAACCGGCAGGAAGCCTAAACAGCGTCTTACGGTGGAAATCCCTCTGTCACGTAGAGAAAAGGAAATCGTTAAGTTGGTCATGGATGAGCTAACCAATCAGGAGATTGCTGAGAAACTATTTATTAGTGTGCGGACCGTGGAAGCGCACAAGCGAAACATTCTGGAGAAAACGGGATGTAAAACAGTGGCGGGACTTGCTATTTATGCTATAGAAAGAGGAATTGTTTAAAATCTGACTAAGGGTTTCACGTAAAAATATGATTTAAGGGTTCCCCTCAGCGAGTGGATGATGATAATTCGTAATATTGTCTTAACTTAGAAATAAGACATCAACCATCAACCACAATGTCTCATAGTCCATTACTAGATTCCATCATTGTTTTTATTTCAAGCGATGATGAGAAAACAAGATCTCTCTTAAATGTCATCCGAAGGCAGGATGTCAGTAGAAGTGTCCATTGGCTCCGAAATCATGATCAGGTCAAGCGGCATTTTCAAAACCCAAAACAATTTTTAGATTTCAAAGAAAGTGGTCAGGAAGTAGCAATTATTCTTGACTATGATCTGGAAGGTGTATCATTGGTTACCCGACATTTGGAAGAGCAAGGTGTTTTAAAAGTATGCACGTTATTCAGTCTTAAGTCAGTTGCTGATGAAGTGGGAGAATTAAATAAAATGCTTAGAACGGTATAATAAGTGCTTTCTAAGTGATACCCTTAATTTTCACACTTAGGCGATCCCCTCTTATATAAGATTGTTGCTACCTCTACCTTTGTATTGTTATTAATAGTGAACACAAAAAGGAAGAGGCATGAATAACTCATTCACCAATTACGAGATTGTCCTCATCTCCAATAATACAGAGGATGCACAGTGGATTTTGAAAGCCCTGAAGCGCTCTCATTTGAATAATGAATTAATATGGTTGAAGGACATAGATAGAACATTTGATTACTTGACTTCAGATGGACTATACACCGGAAAAGAAATAAACAGTTATACCAAGGTATTTATAATTGATAGCAATTTTCCAGAATCACAAAAGGTAAGAAACGAAATAATGGGGAATTGTAAGCTGAAGGACTGCAAGGTGTTAACATTAGCTGAAAGCAAAGAAGAGTTCTTCAAAACTAATGAATCTTCAACTCACGGTATGATTTCAGAGCTTTTTGGAAAGATGCATGCGTTTAGTATGGCGTTCTTTTTTTGATAAAAACAAATCCTCCGTTCATTGTAACCAGCATGAATGTAAAACAAAAAAGTCGACTCCAGGTCGACTTTTTGCATTTTAGGTAGGTAAATATCTATTAGATTTTAACTATCTCCGCACGGATGTTATGATCTTTCACTAATTCTTGGGTAAACTTCATGTGTCCATGAGGAACATAAATTTGAAATGTTCCATTCTTCATAGAAGCTAGTGTTTCTAGGAGCTTCCATTTGTTAATTAATTCGTTTGGGTTGTCCATTTTGGTAGAGATTTCAAAATAGGCTTTTCCCTCATTTTTTGTTGCTGTAACGTCGGGTGTAAAGTTAACGTTGTTCGTCTTGCCGATTAGTTGATGTGGGGAGTCGTAATCGCTCAGATCAGCTCTGATATTGTCGTAACCTTGCTTTCTTACTTTCTCAATTACATTCGCCAACACCTCGTCGTAAGAAATTTTACTTCTTGTCTGTTGAAGCATAGATTGTTCGGATTTTATATTTTATGGAATAAGTGAAGATTTGAATCCTAAATCGCATAAATTCAGGAGCTTATGTAATTTAAACAATATCTGTGGTATATTGTTCAGATATGATCATTTTTTTAATAAATGGCGTAATTTCTATATCATAACGGGATTTTTTAATAAAATAGTAACTTAGACTATTAACCTACATCCCATGAACTTACTAGATTATGCCATCATCATCGTCTACTCGATTGCATTTCTTGGCTTAGGATATATTTTTAAAAATCAGCAAAACAAAAAAGATTATTTTCTTGGCGGTCGGTCGTTTGGTTGGTTCCCTTTAAGCCTTTCTGTGATGGCCACCCAGCTTTCAGCTATTAGTTTTATTTCGGCTCCTGCATTTGTAGGGATGCGTGCAGGAGGTGGTATGAAATGGCTTAGTTATGAGTTTGCTGTGCCTATAGCCATGATCTATTTAGGAAGTTACCTTATCCCAACTCTTTACAAATCTGGAGTTGTCAGCATTTATGAATTCCTGGAGAAACGTTTCAGTCGATCTACACGGTTATTACTCAGCTTAGTTTTTCAGATAAGTAGGGCTTTTGCCACATGTGTCATGATTTATGCTGTTGCACTGATCTTAACGAGTGTCATGGATATTCCATTCTGGCAAACAGTGGTGGTAATAGGGGTTATTACAGTGATCTATTCATATCAGGGTGGTATGAAAGCAGTGGTTTATGGAGATATGATTCAGATGATCATATTGTTCGTAGGTATCTTAATCTGTCTAGGGTACGGCTTGTCTTATTTAGATGGCTGGGACAATTTCGTTTCGTTGGTAGATAGAGACCGACTGACTGCAGTGGATTTCAGCTCGCTTGGAATAGGGAATAGCGATGGCTTTGGCTTTTGGCCAATGATTATCGGTGGGTTCTTTTTGTATGCGTCATATTACGGAACCGATCAAAGTCAGGTACAAAGATTACTATCAGCAAACAGTCTTGATACCGTCAAGAAAACCATATTGTTCAATGGTCTTTTACGATTCCCTGTGACATTGAGCTATTGTATCATGGGATTAGTGTTAGGAACATTCGTGCTGCAAACGCCAGAGTTTTTAAGTCAAATACCTGCTGACAAACCAGACTTGATGATTCCTATTTTCATTAGAGATTATTTACCACATGGCATTATTGGAATTTTGATTGTAGCAATTCTTTCTGCTGCAATGTCTTCCTTAAGCTCTGCAGTGAATTCTCTCAGTGCTGTATCCACAGAAGACTTTTTAACACATGGAAAGAATGTGTCTCATGCACAATATGTGAAGTATTCGCGAGTAACAGCACTGTTTTGGGGAGTTGTATGTATCGTTTTGGCCTTCTTCGCAGGGAATATAGCTAGTACTGTGATTGAAGCAATAAATAAAGTTGGCTCTGTGTTTTTTGGACCAATATTAGCGACTTTCTTAATCGCTGTTAAAATCAAAAGGGTACATGCTAGAGGAATGAATATTGGTTTGCTATCTGGTGTGCTGTGCAATGTTTATTTATGGCTAGGAGTAGGTGATCAATTATTCTGGTTCTGGTGGAATGCAACGGGTGCTTTGGTAACTTTGGTTGTAGCACTATTGGCTAGTTTAATTGTGCCAAAAGGCAGTGAAAAAGTACAACATATTGAAATGGAAGTAGCCAATGTGTGGACTAAGGATACTTTCATTCTTTTAGGATTTTTTATTTTCATTATTGTAATCGCATTAGCGATTCCTTCTCTTATTTAATATGACTGATATTCGAGCTTTATTGACCTCTGTCTACAATGATTCAGATGTAGATAAACTGATGGTTGGAATAGATCAACTAATTCAGTCTTATCAGAAGAAAGTTAGCCTTGACCCACTAGAACTTGATGAGAATGACGTTCTGATGATTACTTATGGAGATCAGGTTTACCGACCGGGTGAAGCTAAATTAAGTTCTCTAAAGTCCTTCCTGGATGAGCATTTGTCAAACAGTATCAAGCTAGTTCATTTACTTCCATTTTATCCATATAGTTCTGATGATGGGTTCTCAGTTATAGATTATTATGAAGTAAATAAAGACCTGGGCGACTGGTCCAATATTGATGAGCTCAGCAAGAATTACTCACTCATGTTTGATGGGGTAATCAATCATATATCGCAGGAATCAGACTGGCTAAAAGGGTACTTACAAGGTAAAAACCAATATGCTGGGTATTTTAAAGAAGTTGACCCTTCAGAAGATTTTAGTGCAGTAACCAGGCCACGAACGAGTCCTGTCTTTCATGAGTTCTTAGATCAGAATGGAGAGTCGAAGTATCTGTGGACTACTTTTAGCAAGGATCAGGTTGATTTGAATTACGAAACTCCTGAACTGTTTTTACAGGTGCTGGACGTAATGTTATTTTACTTGAGCAATGGTGCGAAGCTCATTCGTTTGGATGCCATTGGATTCATGTGGAAGGAAAAAGGCTCGACTTGCATTCACTTGCCTCAAGCACATGCATTAATTCAGGTAATGCGTCAGGTCTTAGAAAAAGTCTATCCTGATGTAGTACTGATCAGTGAAACGAATGTGCCTCACAAGGAGAATATCACCTATTTCGGAAACGGGTACAATGAGGCAAGGATGGTTTATAATTTCACATTACCACCTTTGTTAGCCTTTAGTTTATTGAGTCAGTCGACCTCTAAGTTTAAAGCGTGGGCGTCATCTTTAAAGCTTCCATCTGATCAAGTGTGCTTTTTCAATTTTACTGCTAGTCATGATGGGGTTGGAGTGAGACCTGTTCAAGGTATTTTGACAGATGAAGAATTAAATATCCTCGTTGATTCAGTGAAACATAACAATGGATTTATCTCTTATAAAACGAACCCTGATGGATCTGAATCACCTTATGAGTTAAACTGTAACTACAAGAGCCTTCTTAAAGGAGTAGATAATAATCCTGATTTTGCATTAAGAAGATTTCTATTGAGCCAGGCGGTGATGATGTGTATGCCTGGATTGCCTGCTATTTATTTTCATTCCTTGGTAGGCTCAGAGAACTTTACCGAAGGAGTGAAGCAAACTGGACGTAACCGAACTATCAACCGTGAAAAGCTAGATCTGAATGATTTGAACGATCAGTTGAAAGATGATTCCAGTGATCGAGCTAAAATATTAACACGCATTAAGGAAATGATTAAGATCAGAGCATCTTTTAGTTGTTTCAATCCTTTTGCATCGTTTTCTATTCCTGATGTAGAGGATGGTCTACTTTGTATAAGCAGAACCAGTTCGGATCATCAAATAACTATAAAGTGTGTGTTCAATTTTACCGCTCATCAAATAGCTAATCCATATAACGTAGGTGTCGATGTGCTGTCAGGAAAACCTAGTCCAGCACTAATTGAAGCCTATAGCTTTGTTTGGATAAATGAGAATGCTTCTCATTTTGAATAGAACATTCTCAAATTGACTTCTTCAGTATTTGTTTAGATCATTTTTTAGCACAAATTTGATTTTGGCTTGCTATTTGTAATATAGAATCAAACAATATCTAAATCCTAAATCCAAAAGGTGAGAAATACGTTTTGATAGCGTAATAAATCTGAACAGAATGAAAAGTAATAAACTAAAATTTTACACTCTAAATGGAGTCCTTTTATTGGCACTCGTTGTTGGTTTTTCTTCTTGTAAGAACAAGAAAAAAATGTCTGACATTTCTGATCCGAATACCGTAGGTCAGCAAATCGAAGAAGAATTAGAAGAGACAGAAGAGGAGATTCCTGAAGAAAGAGTTGCGGTTAAAGAACCAACAAAATCTGAGAGACTGGAAAATTACTTCCAGGCCATAGCTCAAGCATCTTCTACAGCATCAGCGAATAGCAGTATTAGCGAGGCACTGACAATGTTTTCTAATCCTAATGCACCAGTTCTAATTGTAATCTACAGAGGAAGTGGTAACCCGGATTATGACGAGCCAACAACCATCAAAAAGTATCTGGAATACCTAAAGGATACGAAAAACAATAAGGCTGTAGTAGAGGAGATGGTCCTTGATGACTATGGTAAAATCAAAGAATTGGTTCTTAAGAAGTAATAACTCAAAATGAAGATCAAGATGAAATTGAATAAATATTTTCTATTAGTAGCATTCTCTTTAGTTGCTGTGTTTACAGTATCTGCTCAAGACGATGTAGATCCAAGAAGGAAACAAGCCATTGACTCGTTAGCACTAGAGAAAGTAAAAGATTTAAGTAAGTATATCAGCATTATTGGTGATAAGAAAACTCAGTTTTCAGAAGCACAGCGCGTAATGGACAGAGCTGAAGAGCTTTTTGCTGATGATAGCGAAATGGGCGTTTCTTCACTTAGCAGGGAGGAAATCACTTATTATAAAGTGCGCGAATACTTCGAGCGTCTAATGGCGCTCAACTATGATAAGGTCACTATCAAGTGGTATGATATTCACTATATCAGTGATTTGGAAAAACAACCTGATGGTACTTATGTAGGGGTGATCACAATCTATCAACGATTTGAAGGAACATCTGATGATGGTCTAAGTTATAAGGATACCACCAAAAAAGACATTACGATTTATGTGAAGAAAAAAGAGACACAAATCGCCGGAAGAACTATCGAATTCTGGGATGTACTATTGGGTGATGTACGTGTAACTGAAACCTCTGCATGAGAATACTAGCAATTCTTAGTTTAACAATATTATGCTTTCATACATCAGTGGGCCAGGGGCTCACTGATGAAATGAAAGATACCGAGGAGAAGCTTTATGCTTCCACCAAACAAATCAACCAGTTTCTTAGACGCTTCAATGGTGAAGAAGATGAAGAAGGCAATAGATACTACTCTGGTGATAAAAAATACCGTGATGATGGCCTTCGTAAGAAGTATCTCCCAGTGTTATTCGATAAGGAAACTGGATATATCAGTGAAACAGTAGCCAAAGACTTCATCAAAGAAGTTACTGATAAACGTAACCCGGAATTTCTTGATCTCCATGATAAAGAAATGTTCGCTGAAGTGTCAGCGATTTTTACTTATAAAGGAAAAGAAACTTCAGCATTGCTTTATATGAAAATGCAACAGCAAGGCTTGGGCTACGAATGGGTTATCGATGATGTGGCGTTTGATCCATTCAAGAAATTATATAAGAAGGATACTTCTGAAGCAAAGCGTTTTATGCACCCCATGAGTCATGAATTAGGATTTATGACGCTGCGAAAAGCACTTCAAAATGAAAAGTATCCAGAACAATTCACTCCTAGAGAATATCAACCAGACTACTTGACACTATTCTTATTTGAATTAAAAGCAGGTAATCTTAAGTTTAAAACAGTGAAGAACGTGAAATTTCACTTCTTTACAATCGATAATTGGTACTTCGAATTATCAAACTTTAATAGGCCAGGGTACAATACTGGTTGGCTAATTTCCAACCTGACAAAACTCGAAGGCAATCAGAAACAAATGATGAAAGATTACATCTATGACAAGAACTAACACCTGGTTCTCAGCTTTATTTCTATTGTTACTTTCTCTTTCTCAGGTCCATGCTCAGGATGCTGAGAATGATCCTTATATAGAGGAAGTACAAAGCTTAGTAAGTTTTTACAAGTATATGCTCAATACTGTGGGAGGCACCAAAACATCCACTCGAGACAAAGAAGTAATCATTACAGAAAGCTATAAAAAAGCATTTAAGGATGGTTTCGTGCAAGTGGAAGATGATTTACTCCCAGATAGAAATGCAATAACCAATAAAGACATCAGCGCATACCTTCGTGATGTCGACTTCTTTTTTAAAGACATCAAATTTGATTTTCAGGAGATAGAAATAACGAAAGGAGAGCGAGATAATGGTAAAGACTATTATTTGGTATCCTTTCAAAATCAGATAGAAGCCACTACGTTAGAAGGCGAATCCTATAACAGAGGAGATAAGCGCTACATAGAAGTGAACTTCGATCCGGAAAGTAGTGACCTGAAAATAGTAAGTGTTTATTCCACCAAGATCAGTCGTGAGAAAGAGCTTAGAAATTGGTGGGAGAGCCTGTCATTTGAGTGGACACGTATATTTAAAGCATATGTGCCTTTCGAAACGATAGACAAAGATGTGCTAATCAGAATTGCGGATATTGATAGTTTGAATTTGAGTAACAATCAGTTCATTCAATCTGTTAAACCTTTGGCTGCATTGAAAAAGCTCCGCTATTTAGATATTTCCAATACTAAGGTAAATGATCTCACTCCACTGAGATATTCTCCCAGGCTGCAAACACTAATTGCAACAAGTAGTGCGGTAAATGACATCTCAGTAATTCAATATTTCGAAGGTTTGAAGCATTTGGATCTGAGCAGAACCAATGTGACGAATATCGAGGCTATATCAAGTACAGCATTAGAAAGTCTGAATCTGAGCGGAACCAATGTAATTGTTTTTACGCCATTGAATTCAGTGGCTACGTTGAAGAAAGTTGTTTTGGCTAACACGGCATTTTCTAACACGACACAATTAGCCAAGAATAGTCAATTGACTTATGCTGACTTATCAAGAACTGGCATTACCTCAGTGCAACCATTGTCTGGTTGTCAAAACCTGACTTATCTAGACGTTTCTGAATCTTACATAACTGATCTGAACGGAGCGGGTCAAATGACAGCCTTAAAGGAGCTTTACATCAACCAGACCAGAATCAATAGTCTGGCACCATTGAAGGGTTTGAAGAGCCTGAAAAAGATCTATGCAGACTACTCAGGTATCAATGAGCGATTAGCGTCTGACTTCATGACCGCCAATAGAGGAGTCCTTATCATTACTAACTCTGAAAAAATCATGGACTGGTGGTCTGGATTGAATGCAGAGTGGAAAAGTGCATTGCAAACTTATTTGCCTGCCAGACCAGGAAAAGAGGATATTGCAAAGCTGATTAACATCGATTCTCTAGATCTAAGTAACAGACGAATACTGGATGGAGCTCCTTTGGCTCGGTTTAATCGCATGCGTTATTTGGATATTTCTAAAAACCTGATCACCAACTTTGACTTCACGGCAGAGATGGAGGATCTTGAGTTTTTGAAAGCTGTAAAAATGCCAGCAACAAGCACGGCAGGACTAGAAGTTAACAAGAATCTAAAGTATTTAATCCTCACTGAAAGTATTGTAAAAGATATTCAGTCTCTGGAAGCTTTGGGCAAATTAGAATTGCTCGATGTAGAAGCTACAGCGGTATCAGAGAGTGGAGTAAAGGACTTTTTACAAGTTAGTCCAAACACAGTAGTAATTTATCGTCCAACCGAACTTCATGAATGGTGGGATAATCTACCAGGGGAATGGAGAGATGAGTTTGATTTGGAAAAAGTAGATTCCTATCATTTACATCAGTTAACGGAAAGTAAAGAAGTCAAAATTGAGAACAGTCGGATTTCTTCTTTGCGACCGTTGGATATGTTTATTAACTTAAGAAAAGTTTACCTGGACAAAACCGGTATTACCAGCTTGATAGATTTGGCACCACATGAGCATATAGAAGAGATTGTATGCAAGAATGGGCCGTTGATGGATTTGGAGTCAATTGAGGAGCATTATGAGCTTAAAAAGCTTGATATCAGCAATACGGCTGTAGATGATTTGCGCCCGTTGAGAGACAGTAGGAGCTTGAATTACCTGAACTGTTCTGGAACAAATATTAAGAATCTAAAAGGACTTGAAGAATTATACAGCTTAAATTATTTAGATATTAGTAACACCAGAGTTTGGCGAATGGATAGGCTTTACGATATTCGCAGCCTAAACACCTTGGTTTGCTACAATACCAGAATCAGGACCAGAACCATGGACGAATTCAAGGCAGAGTTTCCTGATTGCGAAATAACCTTTTACTAAACAACCAGTATTTATTTTCACTTAAACATGAAGAGACAAGATTTCAGTTTGAGAATCACCGCACTAGTCCTATTATTAATCAGTTCATTTGCAGTAGTTGCTCAAGAGGAAGAAGCTGCTGTCGACCAACCTCAAACACTGAAAGGTACGTTTGATGGTATGATGGAAAAGTATTCTACTTATGAGCAGTACAAAGTCATTCCCATTACCAGAATGAATCAGTTCTGGGTAGAAGTGAATGATTCTTTGATCACCAAAGATCGATCAATCAGTCAATTGAATGTAGAGATTGTGGCGCTTAATGCAATGATTGATTCACTGAAAAGTGATCTGGCTACTGTAAAGAATAATCTCGAGACTAGTGAGGCTACCAATTCTGAAATCAGTTTTGTAGGCATCCCTTTTGATAAAACTGTCTATCACATTCTAGTTTGGACGATCATTATCATTTTGGCGGCTTTGGCAGTAATAGCTTACTTCATGTATATCCGAAGTAATGGCTTAACTTCCAGATTCAAGAAAGATTTGGAACAGATGCGTCATGAATATGACGAACATAGAGATAAGAGCAGGGAAGTACAAGTGAGGCTGAAGCGTGAACTTCAAACAGCTGTCAACACTATAGAAGAAATGAAAAGAGGTGGGGCAAGAAGATAATTGACTTCCTACATCTAAAATAAAAAAGCCGGCATGCGCCGGCTTTTTTATGTATTTAACCATCTCCAGAACTTTCCTAATACTGTTTTAGGCTTAGGTCTGGTATCTGCAGTTTGGGCTGCTTTACTTGGTTTCTTTTTCTTTGTTTTAGTAATCGGAACAGGCTTAGAAATCTTTTGTTTATAATGTTCCGCTTTCTGTTCTTTGATTTTCCTTTCCTCTAGCTGCTTTTTTCTAGCTTCCTGGCGCGCTATGCGTTTTTCTTTTTCGCGTTTATTCTTAAGTCTGCGAGCTTCTCTTTCTTCTTCGGTAAGCCTTCTTCTGCTATTCTTATGATGATGTCTGATGACTTTAGTCTCAGTTTGTTGCTCTTCAGAGTGGGTTGATTCAGTAGGTTCATCTTCTGATATTTCGTCCTCTTCTTTGGCTGCTTTAGGTTCAGGAAGATCTATTTTGCCTACCACTTTCAGTCCAGGTAGTTCAACCTTGGGAGCTTTAATAACATCAAATTCTGTTAATACAGGAGCTTCATCTTCTTCGGTGTTTAGCTCAGCTGCTGTGATACTAACGACCTGCTTCATAGCATTAGACTCCTCAACTAACGGCTCTTGAATCTTATCCTCGTCCTCTAATTCTGGATCCTCATTTTCCAAAATTGGAGTTAGTTCAGTGCCATCTTCAGCTATTTCAGTGGTTGGTATGGCTTGTTCTGGTATACTTTCCTCTAACTCAGAAACGTTAGCTTCTTCTTCTTGAGTTTCGTTGATTATCTCTTCTTCAGAAGGAATTAAATCCGGCCTAAAATGAGCAATGACGTTCTTTTCGTCTTCTTCTTCAATTTTGACGTTAGGGTGGTCATTCTTTTCAATTCCTGATTCTCGAAGGAACTGAACTATTTCTGTTGTGCTGGTTTCTAAGTGTCTTGCAAGTTGGCCGAGCCTCATGAGGAAATCTTATTTGCTCGCAAAAATAGGAAACTGTTGCAAATCAGGCTCCTAGAAACTGTTATTTGTTTGTATTCTCCGCAGATTGTGCCATAAAACTGGCTTCCCATTCATTCATACGGTCTTCTATACGTTTTAAGTGACCTTTTTTGTCCTTTCGTTTCAAAAAACGCACGTACTTTTTAAGAAATGGAATTTTTGGAGCTAGTATAAATAGCGAAAGGAAGACCAACACATACCCAAAAGGGATAAAAGGTATGCACATTAAGACGATACCTAGTAAAGCGAATAACCCGCCTAAAAAATATCTGATGTATGAACTATATGCTTGCAAATCTATCTTGTTTTGAAATTGGCCACATGATCGAAGACCTTTTTCAAAAGTATGGATCTGGCTTTTGATGAGGCCCAAGCTATGTGGGGAGTAACTATACAATTAGATAACATCAAAAGTGGATGATTTGTTACAGGTGGCTCATTGATCATCACATCTAACGCCGCAGCTGCGATGGTTTTGTCTTTCAAAGCATCTGTTAAATCGCTTTCATTGATCAGTCCACCACGAGCCGTGTTGATCAATATGGCAGAAGGCTTCATGGTTCTCAATAGCTTTTTATTGATCAAGCCCTCGCGTTCTGGTGTCATAGGCCAGTGTAAACTAACAATATCACCTCTTTTAAAACCTTCCTCAAGAGATACAAGCTCGTAATCATCAAGATGTTTGGAGTGATTGCTCACTATTAATACCTCCATTCCGAAGGCTTTAGATACTTTAGCTACTTCGGAGCCAATTTGTCCATATCCAACCACAGTGATGGTCTTAGAGGATAGCTCTGGAATTGTAGACAGTAAATAACTGAAGCCTTTATCACTATTCCATTCACCATTTTTTACTGATTGATCATGAGCCTCCACTTGATTGTAAAGCGTCAAGATCATGCTAAAGACATGTTGCGCGACAGATTGAGTACTATATCCTGAGACATTTTTAACCGAAATATCATATTTCTTAGCGGCATCCAGATCCACATTATCCATTCCTGTGGCAGAAATGATAACCAGTTGAAGATTAGGTAGTTTCTCAAACTCAGCAGCACCTAATTTAATCTTGTTAATGATTAGAATATCAGCATTCGCTGCTCTTTCTAAAACTTGATCCGGACTGGTACGCTCATAGATGGTAACATCTCCATATTCATTTAATGGTTCCCAGCTAAGGTCTCCCGGGTTAGCATAAATACCATCCAGAACCACAATATTATACGACATTGTTTGCTTCCTCTTTACGCAGTTCTTTTCTTAAGATTTTACCGACATTTGATTTTGGCAGCTCTTCTCTAAATTCAATGTGTTTTGGCATTTTATAAGCAACAAGGTGCTCTTTACAGTGTTTTAAGATTTCATCCTGAGTAAGATTGGGATCTTTCTTTACAATGAATGCCTTAACTACTTCACCGGACGTTTTGTGAGGTACTCCAATCACACCAACTTCCAATACTCCTGGCATAGAAGCAATAACATCTTCTACTTCATTGGGGAATACTTTCATACCAGAAACGTTGACCATCTCCTTTTTACGGTCAACAATTTTGATGAAGCCATCAGCATCAAAAAAACCTATATCACCTGTTTTAAACCAGTCACCTTCCATGACAATATCTGTTTCCTTTTGATTTTGCCAATAACCAGTCATTACTTGTGGTCCTCGTGCCCATATTTCACCAAATTCGCCTACAGGCTTCTCGTCACCCTCATCACCAATGATTTTGATTTCCGTTGATGGCACCGGCAATCCAATAGTTCCAAGTTTTTGTTTGCCAATGATTGGATTGCAGGTTAGGAGCGGAGAGGTTTCAGACAGTCCGTACCCTTCTACCAGATCATTTCCGGTCACCTGCTTCCATCGTTCTGCAACGGCCATTTGCAAAGCCATACCTCCTGATACAGCTACTTTTAGTTTGGAGAAGTCAACATCTTTAAAATCAGGTTGTTGAAGCAATCCATTAAACAATGTATTGATACCAGTAATTACCGTAAATGGAGTCTTTTTCAATACCTTGATAAAATCCTTCATTTTACGCGGATCCGTAATAAGGACACTTTTAGCTCCAATTCGCATCATCCCAAAACAATTGACGGTCAATGCAAAAACATGATACAATGGGAGTGGAGTGATGGTTACTTCCTGTCCGTCAATTAAAGATGCTCTCATCCAGCCCGCTACTTGCTCTATATTGGCAATCAGGTTGCGATGACTTAGAGCAGCCCCTTTCGCAACGCCGGTTGTGCCTCCTGTATATTGTAAAAGAGCCAGATCTGAGGATTTTACTTCTGGCCTTTGATAGGTTTTCTTTTTACCCTTTTTTAGTGCATCTCCAAAGTTGATAGCTGTTGGGAGATTGTAGTCTGGTATCATTTTCTTGACACGCTTAACCATAAAATCAACCACCGCTCCCTTGAATGATCCTAGCATATCGCCAACTTCAGCCACAATAACTTCTTTTACAGTAGTGTGCTGCATTACTTCCTCCAACTTGAAGGCAAACGTGCTGAGGATGATGATTCCCTTTACACCAGCATCATTGAATTGATGCTCCATTTCAGAGGGTTTGTACTGTGGATTGGTATTGACAACAACCATTCCTGCTTTCAAAACACCAAAAAGTGAAATTGGGTATTGTAAGACGTTAGGCATTTGTAAAGCGATGCGGTCACCTTTTACCAGGGAAGTCTCCTGACTTAAATAATTTGCCAAAGCTGTACTTTGTTCATCAAGCTCTTTATAAGACAATTCGACTCCCATGTTTTCAAAGGCTGGGAGATCTCCGAATCGAGTAACGCAATCATCTAAAAAGTCTAATAATGATTCATACTGGTCCGGGTCTATTTCATGCGGAACTTTGTCAGGGTAATTTTTTAACCAGGGATATTCGGCCATTGTTGGGTTTAATCTTAGTTGTGTAGTACTTATTTAATCAAGTCTTTAGCAGAAAGGGCAGCGCCAATAATTCCTGCATGATTTCTTGATTTGGCAGGAACAATAGGGGTATCTAATTTGAAATACTGCTGGTACTCTTCAAATTTCTTACTGATTCCTCCGCCCATGATGAATAGGTCCGGCCAAAACAATGCTTCCAATCGATTGAGGTATTCATTGAACCTTGTGGCCCATTCTTCCAAAGATAGGTCTTGTGCTTCGCGAACAGAATTAGCGGCATAATGCTCTCCGGCCATTCCATTTATTTGCACAAATCCCAACTCAGTATTTGGAACCAGGTTCTTGCCGACAAATAAAGCGGTGCCAATACCTGTTCCTGCAGCCACTACCAATGTTGTATCTCCTTTCTTTTGTTTCTTTCCGGATCCAAATTTCATTTCAGCGATTCCTGCAGCATCTACATCATTGATTATATGAGTAGGGCATTTGGTTGCTTTTCTGATTTGTGCTGCAGCATTCATTCCAAGCCAGCTTTTGTCAATATTGGATGCAGTCTTGACGATTTCATGCCTTACAGCCGCAGGAAAACCACACCCTATTGGTCCTTTATAGTCAAACTCCTTTACGAGCTTGATTACGGTATCTATAACAGCTTGTGGCGTAGCAGGATCAGGTGTGGGAATTCTCACTCGATCTGTGACTAACTTACCTCTTTTTGTATCTACAATGGCACCTTTTATTCCAGTGCCGCCAATATCAATTCCAAGAACTTTCATACTATTTCCAAACTTACCAAAAAACTATCGTATTGCGTGAATAAATACATTTTGGTATACCAAATAAAGTATTCTACCTTGCTATTGTTTTAACTTTTTAAAGAATATGTTGAAGAAAATATTAATCGGCTTAGGAGTTTTAGTGGTGATCCTTGGAGCTGCATTCGGTTATTTGCAATACCGTAACTACTCATTGAGTCCAAGAGGAACTGCAGAATTGGAAAATGGTGGTTTAGAGATAGTTGTAGATTACTGTAGGCCATCTGTTCGTGAGCGAGTAGTGTTTGGAACAGAAGAAGAAGGTGCATTGCAACCTTATGGACAGTACTGGAGACTTGGTGCAAATGAGGCTACGGAAATTGAATTCAAATCGGATGTGTTATTAGTTGATCAAGAAATAAAAAAAGGGCGATACCGAATGTATGCAGTACCTGGTGAGTATTATTTTGATCTGATCTTGAATAGTAGTTTTGGATGGGGATATTCTGAGCCTGATTCTACGCAAGACGTTGCTACAGTGAAGGTGCCTGTTTTAAAAAGTGATTTTACAGAGCAGTTTACTATTGAACTGGAGCCTTTATATGACAATAGCCAAAAGTTAGTAGTCAAATGGGCAGAAATGAAGTTGGAAGTTCCGATTATCGCTCAATAAGAATTCGTTTATCAAACAATGAAAAAGGCCGCGGATGCGGCCTTTTAAAGTTGTGCTCAATGTGAAACTTAATATAGGTACTCTAAAGCAACTACATCATAGTTTCCAAACTCTCCGTCTTCATTAGCGCTAAAGCATGAAAGCATAATCGAGTTTGCGTCAAATCCAGTAGGAGTGCCAGGAATATGAATTGCTCCAACTCCACCGTCTCCTTCATTTCCACCACTTCCACAAGAAAGTGACCTGTTGAAGTAATCTGTGTGACGCAGACCTAAACAATGGCCTATTTCATGCGTAATAACGTGCTCAGTAGTGTTTGTTCCATAGCTAGAAGTACCAGAAAGAATTTGTACCCACTTATATGGGTTTCCACCACTTGGGAATCCAGCAGAACCACCGCCGCCACCGCTAACGCGATAAACTACAATGTCTGCAGAACCTGTGTTGGTTCCATAAGAAAGTGAGAAATTCAATCCAATGTTCAATGCATTGTAGTTGTCAACAGCCCATGAAAGCGCAGTTCTCATGGTATTGTCCAATGCATAACTTCCACCAGTGTAGCCTAATACACTTATAGTTTGTGGGGTGCTTACCAGATTGTTAGTTCTGTACTGTTCACCGCAAGCTCCCTCATGGGCTACATCACTTTTAAGCATTTCCTCAAACAAGGCATCAGATATCATGATATCATTCTCTAGAATGAACCCTGATTCAACTTTTCCAGTAATCGGATTTTCCTGTGATGATCTTTTGATATCACTCACATCAAATCCAAGTTCTGAAAATTTGGCTGATACTTCGTCAGAAATCTCATTGGTGTTAGGTGCAATGTCATCTTGAGCACATGATGACATAATGAAAACGGTTGCTATGAGTGTGACTACACTCATTAGCGAAAATTTGAGTTTTAACATAGTGAATTAGGTTTAATTAAGGAGCCAATATAATGATGAGGTAGATTTGTTAAAAGCAGAACTAATAATATTTATTTGGAGTATATCATTTGATACAACATATAAACAGTAATTAAAATTCTTTTATGCAAAATATAATATGGTGAAAGAGGCTGGGAGGTATTATTGATTATTGTCGACAAAAAAATCTAATTTCACTATGAAACTTTTCTTAGAATGAATTCACAATGCTTAAAAATGTGAGAACTGTAAAACAGATTTTAATAACGCTAACTCTTGTCACTTTAGCGTTTCCGGTGTTTGGTCAAACTGCTGTTCTCGATCATTTGAAGAAAGTTGTATCGAAAGATGAAAATTCATTAAATATTGATAAAACTGCACTTTTAGTGCAAATGAATCCAACGGAGGCTGTGCAAATGGTACGGCACGGTGAAGGTGAAATATTGAGAAGGTTACCTGATAATTACTACCTGGTTTCTGGTAATATATCAGATGAATCTAAGCTAATCAGGAAGCCGTTTTTTGTGGTGGATTCAAGATGGAAATGGGATGAATCCATTTTTGCGCTAAATAACCATAAAAAAGTTTCATTTTATGTTCAGATTATATCAAATGATAATAAAGTAATTGGTGAATTAGTGGAAAAGTTTGACTTGCGGTGGGTCAATGGTGGTATCTATCAAGGGTCTGGCAAGCGATCAGACTTAGTAGAACTAGCCAAATCGCCAGCGGTCAATTATATTTCTCTGGAGTCAGGTGAAGTTCAGGAGGAGAGTAGGGTTATCGATTTAAACCTAAATCCAAATAGAGTTTCAAAACTCCACCACCTTTATCCAGATCTAAGAGGACAGCAAATGACGATCTCCATAAAAGAACGTTCTTATGATTCGCAAGATTTGGATTTGAGGGGTAGATCCCTGTTATCAGGATTAGAAGATGAACAGCTGTCAAATCACGCTACAGAAATGGCGACGATCATTGCTGGAGCAGGTAATAGCTTTGTGACAGGATATGGTGTGGCTCCAGAGGCTCAAATTACGGCTTCTTCATTTGAAAACTTATTTCCAGACCCAATTGAGCATTTTAGTTCATTGAATTCTTATCTTCAAAATCATTCTTATGGGACTGTGATCGAAAATGAATATGGACTTGGAGCTCAGCAATATGATCAACAAGTAGCATCTAACCCAGAGGTCCTACATGTTTTCAGTATTGGAAATAGTGGATTGGAAACACCGGAATCAGGAACCTATCAAGGAGTTACGAATTATGCCAATATCACAGGCAACTTTAAAACCGCAAAAAACATCTTAACCGTTGGTGCTACTGATTCAGTAGGCAGAAGCATCAACTTTTCCTCACGTGGGCCTGCTTTCGATGGTCGAGTGAAACCTGAGATCTCCGCTTATAGTTTGGTTGGAAGTTCCAATGCGGCGGCTTTGGTGTCAGGAACAGCAACTTTAATGCAGCAATACTATTACGAGACCTTTAATGCATACCCAAGATCTGACTTGATCAAAGCATTGCTAATAGCAGGAAGTGATGATCTTGGTCATCCTGGGCCAGACTATGAGCGTGGTTTTGGAGTGATGAATGCTAGTAGGTCTATGAAACTACTTGAAAAATCAAACTACTGGGTTGATACACTAACAGTTTCTACAGTAAATACTGAAGTAATTGTAGTGCCAGATCAAATTGAAAAACTGACGGTTGTTTTGAACTGGGTAGATCCTGCTGCCAATGCCGGAGATCAACGAGTTTTGATAAATGATCTGGATCTGATGCTAATTAGCCCAAAAAAGGATACGATCAGACCCTGGGTTTTGTCAACGCTTCCTGAGGTGCTTGAACTACAAAAGGAAGCTACACGAGGTACAGACATTGTTAATACGATTGAATTTTTATCGATTGAATTTCCTGAAGCTGGAGAATATCAAGTCATTGTTTCCGGCAATAAACTATTGTCGGATCATCAGATGTACAGCCTTGCTTATCATATGGATTTAACAGATGTTTTTGAATGGGATTATCCTGTTAGGGGTAGTAATTTTCCTTACAATGGAGAAACAGGAACTTATTTTAGATGGAGTTCAAGTTTGGATTTCACAAAAGGAGATTTATACTACAGGTATTTAGAAGGTGATTGGAAGCTTATCCGTTCAGGTATAGATTTAAAGAGAGGATACTTGAGATGGGGTATGGCTAATAGTTTAGAAAATGGTATTGTTGAAGCCATGATGATCGTTGATCAGGACACTTTTAAAACTGATCCGTTTGTTGTTTCTCAAGAGTTGAAAGCATCTGTAGAGATTGATTGCGCTGACTCTGTGTTGATTAGTTGGGCACTTAGACAAGGAATTGATTATTATGAAATTAGACAGCCGGGCGAACAAAAACTGGAGTTAGTCCATACGACTACTGATACTTCATTTATGGTGTATAGCCCTCAGAATACGTATTTCAATATTAGACCACAAATAGACAATTATCAATACTTACCATCTACAACATTCAATTATCAACAACAGGGTGCGGGATGTTTTGTGAAGTCTTTCTATCATGAAGAAGTAAATGACGAAGGAATTTTGTTGAAACTAGAATTGAGTAGTGTGTATGGTATAGACAGTGTTGTGATTGATCAAGTGAATTATCTAGGAAGACAAAGACTAGTTAATGTTCGCAATGTGGCCAAAGAACTTAGGTTTTTAGATGCGAATCCAATTCAAGGACTTAATGAGCATGAAGCGACCATTTATTTCAATAATGGAGAAAAGCTTATGGTTACTGCCACAGGAACTTATTATTTAACTGAAAAGTCAGTCTTGGTTTTTCCAAATCCAGTGCCGGGCGATAAACTGGCTAGTTTCTATACCAAGGAATTGACCAGCTTTTCTGATCTAAAAATATATGATAAACATGGAGGTATAGTGCTCTCTAAAGTGCTTTATTCTAGTCGAGAAGTAGTTTCTTTACATGACTTGCGAGCTGGACTTTACTTTTATGTGATTGATATGGAAGGTGAGCAACATCGCGGAAAGATTATTATCAACTAAATGCGCCTCCTCAAGCTAAGATTTGGAGATCCAGGAGATCAAATTAGATCACTGTTGAATAACAACGTGATTGGTACTCCTGGTCAAAGTATGGTGTATCAACATCAGCGCGTAGATTCTAAAATAGACTATATCGATCATCCAATCTTTATAAGTGTAGAACTTGGTGGGAGCGTAGTAGGGGTTTGCTGTTACGTGAAACGAGAAACTTATTCTTTAGGTGAAGCTGCTGAATCATTTTATATCCGGTACTTTTCATTTAAAGATGCTTTTAGAACTAGTGGTAAGGCTATCAGCCGAATAGCCAAAAAAAGTAGATTAAAAGAAGAAATAGAATCTCTTTTTTCTACGGATATTTTGTCCGAAAAACCTAAGGTGTACTATGCTTATGTAGATCCAGGTAATCTTCGTTCTAAACGCATAATTGACAGCTATCATTTTCAAGAAATAGGAAGATTTCAAACCGTGTACTTCAGTCGGTTTTTTCCTAAAAAGCACTCTCATGTGATAGAGCTAAAAGGGGAGTTGTTAGCTGAATATAAGAAATTGGCCAAACTGGAATATGAAGGTCACATGTTATTTACAGATGAGAACCTTGGCTATGAAAATGGGGCTTATGGTATTGTTGAAAATGGCCAGATAGTAGCTGCTTTGCAAGCTAATGCTGAGCGATGGAAGATCTTTGAAATTCCTGGAGGAAAGCATCTAATCAAATTGGTCTCAAAAATCCCATTTATCAACCGACTGTTCAATACCAACTTTGAGTTCTTATCTCTTGAGGGTTTCGTAGTTAAATCAGGTCATGAGAACTATTTAGAGTCGTTGATTGAGACTGCATTAGCAGAGAAGAAAAGGAATACTGCAATTACCTGTTTATCTAAGGCGTCTAAGTACTATGAAATAATGAAAGAAATGAATCAGGGCTTTATTACTCGATTGAGTTCTGAAAAGGAAATGGCTGTAGTGATTCGTTCCGAAGGAGTTGAAGTAAAGAGGAGTGAGTTAATCTATGTCAGCGGATTCGATAATATGTAGGCTACTGATGAATGAAGATTCTAAATGGTGAAGCTGACCATCTAGCTTTGAAACAGTGTTGGATAAGTATTGATAATCTAACGAATTGTCTGCAAAACTTGATCCTATAATCAGTCCTGCTACTAATAAACCTAGTGCTATAAACTTCCTTTTCATAGAGTTACAACGGGGTTAATTGCAAAATGTTTAATATATCGATAAATATGTTAAACAAAATAACTCACTCACATTGATTTCTATTCAATAAATAGCTGGTAGTTTTACGGAAGAGCTTAAGCTGTAGAACTATTAACCCAAAAGAACATACTCTCAAGTTATCCCACCTACGGGAGTATCGAAATATCCACAAATGAACGTATACAAGTTTTCAAATCATCTTGGAACCAGTTTTACCAAGGAATTAAAAGAGCGTGTGAATCAGTATTTCTCCTCCAAAGAGATTTCCAGATCTGGTGATTATCGAATGGGTGTTAAATCCGCTGTGATGATTTCAATGTTCTTATTTCCATTGTTGATTCTATGTTCTGGATTCATTAGTAATATTTGGGCTGTATTTGGACTTTACCTGTTAAGCGGACTAGGAATGGCCGGTATAGGAATGAGTGTGATGCACGATGCCTTGCATGGTACCTTCTCTTCTAAAAAGGCGATAAATAAAGTGATGGGGTGGTCAATCTATTTGATCGGAGCCAACCCTACAGTTTGGAAAATACAGCATAATGTCCTTCATCATACCTATACGAATATTGATGAAGCAGATGATGATCTTCATGTTCCTGGCATACTGCGTATTTCACCTGATCAGAATAGGTTTTGGATTCATAAGTTTCAATTTGTCTACGCGTGGGTTTTATATGGAATGATGACACTGGTATGGGTGACAACAAGAGATTTTACCAGATTGAAGCGATATAGAAATATGGGGTTAGTAAAGACCCAGAAGGAATACAACAGAATTATTATTGAGGCGATCATTCTTAAGTTTTTCTACTTTGGTTATTCCATAGCGATCCCAATGTTGATGATACCTGTTGCCTGGTGGATCGTTTTATTAGCTTATTTCAGCATGCACTTTGTCACCGGGATTGTATTAACGGTCATTTTCCAGATGGGGCATATCATGCCGTCATCAGAATTTCCACAACCAGACGAAAACGGATTAATAGGTCAAAATTGGTCTATTCATCAACTAGCAACAACGTGCAATTTTGCGCCAAGAAATAGAGTGTTGTCCTGGTTTGTTGGTGGCTTAAATTATCAGATCGAACATCACTTGATGCCGCATATTTGTCATCTGCACTATAGAGAGCTGTCGAAGATTGTGCAGGAAACAGCTGAGAAGTATGGAATACCATATCATAGCAAACGAACACTGTTTCATGCACTAAAGAGTCACACCGACATGCTATATCAACTCGGGAGAGCCTAAAAAAAGATAATAATTGAAAGTATTGAATTGTAATTCAATAATTAGCTGTAGCTTGCAGCATCATTTCGATTATACGGGGGTAACCGTTTCCAAAAGTTTAGTTCAGACGAACTACTCCTATGTTTCAACTTTATTCCTTCATATTTCTTAGTGCCAGAGTCTTAAGCAGTTATGTTTTTAACTCGATATAATTTTTAAACAATAATACATTAGTACAATGCAAGAAGGAACTGTAAAGTTTTTCAACGAGTCAAAAGGATTTGGATTTATTAAACCAGCTGATCAAGGAGATGATATCTTCGTTCACTCAAGTGGACTTGTGGATGAAATCCGTGAGAATGACAGAGTTAAATTTGACCTAGAAAAAGGTAGAAAAGGAATGAACGCGGTTAACGTTGAAGTAATCGACTAATTCTTATAAAATATTCCAGTTTTCATAAAGCTGTTCACTTGTTAGTGTACAGCTTTTTTTATGTCATCAGGTTATAACATAAACCTGCAATTACGGCACCAATAATTGGTCCGATAACTGGTATCCATGAATAAGCCCAATTACTATCTCGTTTTCCAGGAATAGGAGCAATGGCATGAAAAATGCGTGGACCTAAGTCTCTTGCTGGATTGATTGCGTATCCAGTACTTCCTCCTAATGACAGTCCTATACCAAGTACCAAAAGACCTACAGGAAGTGCATCAAGGGAGCCCAGCCCTTCACCACTTACTAGAAAGAATACCGCAAGAACAAGAATGAAGGTGCCAATGATCTCAGAAATTAGGTTGTCAAGAGTGCTTTTGATAGCTGGTCCTGTGCTAAACAGACCAAGTTTTGCATCGGCATTTTCTGTTTCTTTAAAATGAGGTCGATACTGCAAGAAAGTGGCAAAGGCGCCTAGAAAAGCACCAATCATTTGAGCGATAATGTAGCCCGGAACTTGTGCCCAGGGGAACTTTTCAGTAACAGCCAGCCCGATGGTTACTGCTGGATTGATATGTGCTCCACTGATAGGACCAGCAATGTAAACTGCTACAAATACAGCTATTCCCCAACCAAAGGCTATAACAATCCATCCTGAATTATTTCCATAGGTTTTACTTAGTGAGACATTGGCGTTAACACCGTTGCCAAGGACCATCAAAATGAATGTGCCAAGAATCTCTCCGAAAAATGGGATCATGTAAGTGTTTATTGAGTTAATCTAATATAGGTAAAATTCAAGAGCTGAGAAACTATTGACTATTCAAGAACTGGATAGTAGGGTAATTCATGGACCTACCGTTTTACTGAAAACCAATCATAACTAACACAACATGAAACTATCAAATCGAATCAATAGGTTTAAAATATTCCGAGTCGGTTTACTCCTTTTGGCGCTATGTGCTCTACATGCTCAAGCACAAATTACATGGACAGGAACTACAGATGCTGATTGGGGCACAGCCTCTAACTGGGAAGGTGGCTCTGTTCCTGGTGCTAGTGATGACGTAATCATTCCTGCTACGTCTCAATCAAACTATAAAGCACCAACCATCGCTACTGATGCTAGTTTTGAAGTTAATAACCTTACTGTAGCTGAAAGTGGACGATTAGAGATAGGAGGGGAAAGTGCTACTTTAAAGGTAAACGGGTTTACTGAAAATGGCGGATTAATTCGTGCAAATACCAACTGTTCATTAGTCTTATTGGGAAGTTACTCTAGTATTGGTTCTGGAACAGTCGCCAATTCACGTTCTGTTTATGGGAATTCAAACTACAGTATTTACGCTATTCCATTCACCGATGGAAATGTTGGGTTGTTTAATGGGGTCTATGCTTATTTATGGGATAACGAAACTGGAGATTTCGAAGCATTGGACTATTCAAATGCGACCACCCCAGGAGTTGGTTATTTTGTATCACTTAATGGCTATGGTCAAGAAGTTTTTACACTTGGATTTGCGGGAAGCCCCGTTGGTGCTGCGGTAAGTGTGCCGGTAACACAAGGGACTTCTGATAACTTTAATTTGGTAGGGAATCCTTATACTGCAGCAATAAGTGTTGCAGAATTCTTAAATAATTCAACAAATTCCACCAATACAACCGGAGTAGTTTACTTCTGGGATGATGGAGGACAAAACAATGGGAATTTTAGAGGTGGAGATTTTATTACAGCTAATGCTCTCGGTGCTGTAGGTACAAACAGCTTGAGTGATGGTGTAACTGGTGCAAAAGGTACCGGAGTGTATGATGGATACATTACCTCAATGCAAGGATTCTATATTGAGGCTACAACTAATGGAGACGTATCCTTTACTCAAGCATGCAAGTGGCTGGAAATAACAATAATGCCAACTTTTATAGAGCTTCTAGCACCTTACAGCAGCCAAAAATCAAATTAGCTTTAGCAGGTGATCAATTTGAAAGTGAAACACTTGTAGCATTTGATTTATTAGCGACTAATGATATAGATTATGCGCTTGATGCTAAAAGAAAATTAGCCAATACAGCAGTCTCCCTGTATTCAATCAATAATGGGGTTGAGTTAGCTATTCAGGCATTGGGTTTGTCAAGTTTAGACGATATTACTATTCCACTAGGATATACGGTGAAAGAATCTGGAGATTATCTCATCAAAACAAAACAACTAGAAGGTATTAATGAAGACTTGAGTGTGTGGCTGGTGGATTTGGAAAGCAATACTTCCTATAATCTACAGGAGAACGTTGATATCAGTGTTCATCTGGATAAAAAAGCTAGTGACAAGCGATTCGCTTTGAAAGTTCTATCTAGTCGTGTACTGGCAGAAACTAATATGGCATCAGATCTCACATTGTTAAAAGCTAATGAAAGAGGATTGACTATTAGATATGCCAAAAAAGACCAGTATATTACTGTTTATGATGTCAACGGGCGTGTTCATTTCAACAAGACAATCTATGGAGAAGAGCAGCCTGTTTCAGTTGATGTAAAGCTGAATAGACATCAGGTATATATCCTCAAGGTAGGTAACGAGAGTTTGAAATTCTCCATTAAATAAGTCCTTCACCCAACTACGAACTATTATGAAAATTAAGGTTATAACCTCTGTAATATTGTTGATGTCGGTATTTCCAATGATGGCTCAAAGTGCTCCACCTGCAACTCCTATTGATGGTGGACTATCGATTTTGTTGGCTGCTGGAGGTATCTACGGAGTTAAGAAACTACGTGATCATCGAAGAAAATGATTGAGTTATTAAAGTCACGATTGAATGAAAAATCTTTTATTTAGCGCAATTCTCTCATTCGACTGGTAATATACAGCTAGTTCTTCTTAGAGAATTCCTGATTGTAAGGCATTTAAGAAAAAGGGAAGAGGCCGTTCAAAATACTTTTGAAACGGCCTCTTTTGTTTATTCATCTCTTAGTGATTTGACCGGATTAGCTAACGCTGCATTGATTGACTTGTAACTAATTGCAATCAGTGCGATAAGTAGCGCTCCAATTCCTGCAAATAAGAATGTAGCTAAACTTTCAAACCCCAATAGATCTATTCTGTATTGGAAATCGCTAATCCACCGCTTCGTAAACAAATAGGCTACAGGCCAGGCAATAAGATTGGCGACAATAATCAACCACACGAATTCTTTCATGATTAGAGAAACAATTTGTCCAATGGTGGAGCCTAAAACTTTACGTACTCCAATTTCTTTCTTACGTTGCTCCACCATGAAGAAAGATAGACCGAATAGTCCCAAAGCAGAAAGCACAATGGACAACCAGGTGAAAGTGCTCACCAACGTGGCGAAGAACTCGTCTGATGCATAGATCTGATCAAATTCCTGATCAAAGAACTGGTAGTCAAAAGGGTAATTTGGAAAACGATCATTCCATGTGGCTTGTAAAAAGTCCATGGTAGATTTCACGTTTTCAGGGCTCACCTTCACATTGAAATTGCTATTTGGTCCAGGATTGTAATAAACCATTAATGGTTCAATCTTGTGACGCATGCTGGAGAAATGGAAGTCCTCGATTACTCCAATCACTGTTCGTGTGGTATTACTTCCAAAGACTAATTTCTTACCAACAGCTTCTTCCCAGCCAAGTGATTCCATCATTGCTTGATTAATAATGATTGATTCCTGTTGGTCTGAACCAAAGCTAGGGTCATAGTTTCGACCATTTGCCAATTGGATGCCCATGGTTTCCAAATAGTTTTCATCCATGGACATGACACTTACAATCCATGGCTCGTCTTGATTTCCGCCTTCTACATTAACACCACCACGTCCAAAAGTACGCCCTGGCATGTTGTTGCTAAAGGAAGTATGCAATACCGCTGGATTGCCTTCTAGCTCTTGTTGGAAGCTTTCTATTCTGTCAGCCAAACCAGGATCTCCTACATTGATATTAATAACCTGATCCTTTTCAAATCCGAGGTGCTTGTTCTTTATGAAATCAATTTGTTTGGAAACTATCAACGTAGTACAAATCATGCCTATGGCTGCTACGAACTGCATTACAACAAGCGTTTTTCTGAGCCATATACCTTTATTACTCGTTTGGAATTTGCCTCGAACTATGTTGACTGATTTGATGCTGGACAAAACAAAAGCTGGATAAACACCTGCTAATGCTCCGATGATAATCGCCAGAGCAATTAGTGATAAAAGAGCAAGAGGATTGTTGCTGACCAATGCAAGAAGATCGAAGTTCATATCTAATCCGACGACCTCAACAAGTGCATAAACTACTCCGATGGATAAAACCATAGCACCTATGGACATCAGGATAGACTCAGTCATATGCTGACTAATTAATAATCCCTTAGAACTACCAACTACTTTGCGAATTCCGACTTCTTTGGCTCGGGCCGTAGACTGTGCCGTAGTTAAGTTGACGAAATTGAATGTAGCAATCAACAGAATGAATAAAGCCACTCCGGTAAGAGCATAGACATAAAGTTGATCGCCTTTATGCTGATGATAAAAGTCAAATAAGATGCCAGCGCTCCCCAAATGGATTTCTTCAACAGGTTGAAGTTGGGGTATCCAGAAATCGTTGACATCATTGGCTAGGGCGATTTCACTCATTTTCTGTTCTACAGAAGCCTCATCGGCTCCTTCTGCAAGTACAGCATAGCCCACCGTTCCTAAGCCATTCCATGAGTTGATGTATTGCGCTAAGGAAGAATCTGAGTGGGCAGGATATAAGGAGAGAAGTGCATCAAACTCTAAATGAGAGTTTTGGGTAATGTCGTCCATTAGACCAACTACTTCCCAGGAGTCACCATCTATATCCAGTACTTCTCCAATTTTATCACTTTGTCCAAAAATGGTTTTTGCGAAGGATTCCGAAAGAATCATTTTGTGAGGTTGATTGAACTTTTTAAGTGCTTCTTCACGATTCTGAACAGGCAAATCGAAGATATCAAAGAAGTCATTTTCTACATATAATCCATGTTGAGAATAATATCCTTGATCACCTTTTTCCATACGCTGTTCTCCTGCATAGAGCACTCTTGACGCAGTTTCTACTTCAGGAATTTCTTGCTGGGCTGCACGTGGCATGTATGGATTGGTTATGGCAACCTGATTGCTGGTTACACCCAGAGCTTCGTCGATCGTTGTAAATCGATAGGTTCTGCTTGATTTACTATGCCATCGATCATAGGACAAGTCATTGTAAACAGAGAAAGCAAGAATGATGAATGTAGAAAAGCCAAGAACCAAACCAATGGTGTTGATGGCTGTCGTTAGTCTGTTTTTCCTGAAATTGCGCAAAGCAACCAGAATAAAGGTTTTTAGCATGATAGTTTGAGTTAGATTGATCTAATTGAACTTACGAAATCAATAAATCAAAAGCTATAATGCTTACACCAGTGGATAGGTGAATCTTTAAAAGGAACCAGTTTAACGTTTTTTAAGATGCAATACCTGCATCAACACACCTATAAGCAACAAAGTGGGGAGAATAAATAAGAAGTAAGCAGGCTCTAATCGCAACCCTAAACTCCAACCGTTACCACTTGCACCAGTAAAAGTTTGAAAATCAATACTCATGAGCAAAACAAGTATTGAAATCAAAAATCCGACTAACCAAACATGTTTATTTGTCATTTATCTAAGATACATCTACACTTTGAATCTATTTACTTTCTAAAGAAACATCGCTTAAAGGACAAGTCTTGGTATACGGTATGCCTGTTCCGACGAATTCAATCCATTCTTCTTCAGTAAGGTCCCTACTTACAAGCTGGCATACTCTATCAGCCAATTCTTTAGGGTCTACTGGCCAAAAACGAATGGAGTTATCCCTTGAGCCTGAGATGACTCTTTTCCCATCAGGGGAGAAGCATGCAGACATGACCCAATCCTCATGATCGTCCAGTATCAAAGGAAGTTTTCTTGGATCATTGATGTCCCAAACTCTTACAGAGCCATCTCTACTTGAGGAGAGCAATTTGGTGTCATCCAAGTTGAAATCCACATCTGTGATGGCTGATTGGTGCCCGCTTATGATTCGTATCATTTGATGTTTGATCAGATCGTAAAGCACCACATCACCTTTTTCTCGCCCCAAGGCCAAGGTTTTAAAATCAGAACTTATAGCCATAGTGTTTATAGCAAAAGCTTCTTCGATGTAAAGTTTTCTGGCTAGGGTGTCTTCCCAAAATTGAACATTTCCTTGGGCTGTACCTGCCAATATTTCATCATTAGATTTGTTTACTTCCATGGTAGTTACCTTGTCCATGGTTCGTCCTATGACTCGCTCCTTACCAAAACCTTTGATTTTGAGTTCTCCTTTTTTAGTCACCACGGCAACTTTATTCTCTCCAGGCATGAAAACACCGGACTGTACCAATTCTGTGTCTTTAGCTACTGCTGGTCTCTCATCACTGGAGTCTTGTGTTCTATTATCCAAAATGATAATGCCCTGATCTTTGGTAACTACAAGAATCCAATTACCATCGTCAGAGATGTCAAGCGATCGGACCAGGTACTTTCCTTCATATATTACCTCTGGTGTATTAAATTCTTCCTCCAGCTTCCATCTCAGTACTTTTCCATCAGATCCGGCAGTGTAAAAGGTGTTTTCATCAGTGCCATATTGAACGGACATGACTGATTCATCATGACCCAATGCTTGATTATAAGATTGTTTATTGACTGGATCATATCCCAGGTATTTGTTGGCGTAGTATAGGGCTTGGTAGACATTTAAGTGTGAGACCAGGCGATCACCAGGATTTTCAATCCAAAAATTATAGGCCTGTCTGGCAACCAGAGCCTTCTTTTCAGGAAAATAGGAAGGTGTCAATAAGGAACGTTGCGCCATAGACTGGACCAACTCTGTAGTTCTTAGTACTTCAATTTGGCTTTGGAGATCAAGTGATTGATTTTGAGCACCTGATAGAAAGTATGAAGTCAACAATAGTAGGGCCAAAAAAGGATTACGCTTCATCATTATAGCATTCGGTTTAGTTAAAGATACCTGTTTTATCCATGATTTCTAAGAACATTTTTGCCACTAATTGTTTATTAAAGGAACGAATCAACCACTATGTCATTTACTGCATCACTCATTCACGGAGCTTTAAACCTAAATCAGAAACTATCTTTTGAGTTTAGGACTCCACAAGAATATCAGATTAATCAATTAAAAACGCTTTTAGATAAAGCCAAGGGAACGGCTTTTGGGAAGTTTTATGGATTCTCGGAGTTACTGAAAGAAGAGGATGTGGAAGCAGGATTTAAGCGAGCCGTGCCTATTGTAGATTATCATCAAATGAATGAAAGATGGTGGTCTCAGCAGCAAATCAATCCAGATATCACCTGGCCAGGTAAACCTGATTTCTTTGCGTTGAGCAGCGGTACCACAGGCAAATCCAGTAAGCGCATTCCGATTACAGATGACTTTATTCAAAGTATGCGTGATGTTGGGACAAGCATGATCCAATCTCTACCAAATTTCGAATTTCCAAAAGAACTTTTTGAAACAGAAATATTGATGCTTAGTAGTTCTGCCAACCTTAATGAGCATAATGGACATAAGGAGGGAGAAATAAGTGGAATTAATGTGTCCAATTTCCCTGGATGGTATGATTGGTTTTATAGACCTGGAAAGGAAATAGCCGCCATAGATGATTGGGATGAGCGGATTGCCCGAATCATAGAAGAAGCTCCTAATTGGAACATTGGAGCCATTGCAGGTATCCCATCATGGGTACTAACGATGCTTCAGGAAATCGTGAAGGCACATAATCTCAAAACCATACATGACATTTGGCCAAACCTGACGGTGTATGCATCTGGTGGTGTGGCATTCGATACCTACAAGAAAGGATTTGAGAAGATAAGTGCCAAGCCAATAACCATTATAGATACTTATTTAGCTTCTGAAGGCTTTTTCTCGTATGGCGCCAGACCGGACACTATGAGCATGCAATTGGCCGTAAATCATGGTTATTACTATGAGTTCATTCCTTTTGATGAGCGTGGGGTTGATGAAATGGGTAATCTGTTAGATGATCCTTTGTCTCTTTCTTTATCCGAAGTGGAGGTTAATCAGGAATATGTATTGGTAATCAGTAGCTGTGCTGGAGCATGGCGCTATATCATCGGTGATGTCATCAAATTTACCAGCATTGATCCTCATGAGGTTAAAATTACAGGTAGAACTAAGTTCTTTTTGAATGTAGTAGGGTCTCAATTGTCTGAAGAGAAAATGGATGCCGCAATTGTTGAGGTGAGTAATCAGTTGGAAGTCGAAGTGAGTGAATATATGGTAGGGGCTCTGCAGGATGATAAGGAGGAATATTATCATCAATGGGTTGTGGTTTCTGATGATGAAATAAATAATCTAGCATTTAGAAATCAACTAGATGATGAGCTGAAAAGTGCAAATAAGAACTATAAAGTAGCTAGAAGTAAAGCGCTACGTGATCTCAGGGTTGAAAGTATCTCTAAAGCCCAATATCATGCTTACCTTGAATCTACTAAAAAGAAAGGTGGTCAAGTAAAAACACCGAAGGTAATGGGGAAGGAAAAATTAGAGGAATTAATGCAATTCATAGCATCAAATTCCTGATGCTTCTGTTTCAAGAGATTCAATTTCTTCCAAAGGCATGTAGAATTCTTTGATTTTGTCCTGATAGGAGCTGTCTTTGAATTCACTTTCCATCAGAAATCGCTTGCTTGCTAGTATTTCTTCCTTGAAACCATATTTGATTGCGATTTGATCTGCGGCATGTTCCACTTTGCGCTTAAAATCATCAAACCACATGTATTTGATGCCAAACTCAATCATTTCAAAGTTGGAATGCGGCTGGTAATCCACTAAATGTCCCAGCTCATGAGCGAACCAACCCATTAGTATATCTTCAGATAAATCTTCGAGACGGGTATCGCTATCACGAACAAACTCACCGATTTTGACCTGGTATTTTTTCACTCCATTGAACAGGTTGTCCATCCCAACGATAGGCTGAGCCTGCATTGTAGATTCTTTGATTTGACCTTGTACCAGAACAATTTGATATTCATGAAGGCTGTGGTAGCGCTCTACTACTTTTTCAAAGGCACGGATAATCTTTTCACTTCGGATATTTTCAGCAGTGACATTCTTGGCATTGGTTATTTGAGTAAACGGTTTATCCTGCGGAGTAATTGCAAATAACAAAGCAAACCCTGCAGGAAGTATGAGCCGAATGAAACTCAACCACATGATATGTAAGGATTTAGTAATAATCATCAGTCAAATAAACAGTGTTTCACAATAATCGTTCCATCACTTTGAATGGATGGGAATAAAATGGGCTGGAAGAGTGGCAAACTTAACATTTAAGCAATTCATTTTATCTTCACATCGATGAATAACCCATTATCAACGAGTAAGAGAGCCCAAATCCTGTTAACCTGCACACGTTTGTTTCGCAAATCTGGTTACGCTGGAACATCCATGCAGGACATTGCTAATGAATTAGGGATAAAACCGGCGAGTCTATACAATCACATATCTTCTAAGCAGGATATTTTGGTAGAACTATTGTCTTTTGGAGCTAATCTGTTTGTTGATGGGATGAAAGAGATAAAATCTTCAAAAGTGAACGAGTTGCAAAAGCTTGAGCGACTAATTGCTTTACACTTAAGAATTACTGTTGAGCATACAGATCTGATGGCACTCATAGCTGTGGAGTGGAGACACCTTGAAGGAGAGGGTCTAAGAGAATACCTAAAGCTTAGAAACTCCTATGAAAATGATTTTCGAATCATTTTAAAAGGGGCCATGGAAAATGGTCTCATTCATGCCATGGATATCGAGATTGCTTTCTTCAGCATATTGACCACTTTAAAGTGGTTTTATAGCTGGTATGATAAACATTCGCAATTAAGCATGGTTGATATTGAAGAATATTTAAAACAGCTATTGTTAGGTGGGTTGAAAATATGATTTTTGAATTGTAACTAACAATCATTAGTTTTGAACTAATAACTGTTAGTATGCTATTTCACCCCGTTAAAGTACGACAGCTCGACAGGTCCACTCAGGACTGTACCATTGTGACCCTTGATGTCACACCGGAGCTGCATGACCAGTTTCAATATAAACAAGGACAATACCTCAACCTTAAGGCATTAATCAACGGCGAAGAAGTTCGTAGATCCTATTCACTCTGTTCTAGTCCACTTGATAATGAGTGGAGAATTGGAGTGAAGAAAGTCCATGATGGTAAGTTTTCGTCTTTTGTGCACGATCACCTGAAGGTTGGAGATGAGTTAGAAGTAGCTGCTCCAGATGGTCGGTTCTTCGTTGATTGTTCTGATACCACCCAAAGAAACTATGTAGCATTTGCTGCAGGTAGTGGAATTACTCCAATATTGTCGATTATCAAAACACATCTGACACAAGAGCCAAATACAACCTTCAAGCTCTTCTACATCAATCAGAGTGTTTCTTCTATCATGTTGAAAGAGGATTTGGAAGCATTGAAAAATCGCTTCATGAATCGTCTGGAAATCTATCATTTCCTCACTCAGGAGCAACGAGATGTGGAGCTATTCAATGGTCGACTGAATGAAGATAAGCTTGATGTCATCTTCAAAACGATTTGTGATGTTGAGGACCTGGATCATTACTTTATCTGTGGTCCAGAACAAATGATTTTTATGATTCGTGATTTCCTGGAGTCCAAAGGTGTAGAGAAGAAACAAATTCATTTTGAATTATTCGGAACAGCTGGAGCTGGCAAGAAGAAAGTGGTGGCTAAGGAATTCGATGGCAAAGTTTCTGATGTAACCGTTTTGGAAGGTGGCAAGTCTATCAACTTCAAAACAGCACAAGGAGCAAATAATATATTAGACGAAGCATTGAAAAATAATGCTGATCTACCGTTTGCCTGCAAAGGAGGAGTTTGTTGCACTTGCAAAGCCAAACTCATTGAAGGACAGGTAGATATGCAAGTGAATTATGGTCTGGAGGATGATGAAATCGCCGCTGGATACATATTGACTTGTCAGGCACTGCCTATCTCAGATAAGGTAGTGGTTGATTTTGATGAAAAAGGATAATTAGTAAATGAGTGACTAGTGGATTGGTGATTAGTAATATCTCTTTGACTATCACTAATGAACTAATCACAACCGATGCAATCGGGACAAATCACTAAAAGATATGGACATTAAAAGTTTAGAAGATCGATTTGAAGCTAAGATAGCTGCTGGTGAAAGCATCGAACCAAAGGACTGGATGCCTGAGAAATATCGCAAGACACATATTCGTCAGATTTCTCAGCATGCGCATTCAGAGATCGTCGGTATGTTGCCAGAAGGCAACTGGATCACTAGGGCGCCTTCATTGAGAAGAAAGGTGGCATTGCTCGCAAAAGTGCAGGACGAAGCTGGTCATGGATTGTATCTATATAGTGCAGCAGAGACCTTAGGCATTTCCAGAGATGAGATGACCGAGCAATTACTGTCTGGCAAAGCTAAATACTCTTCCATATTCAACTATCCAACACTTACCTGGGCGGACATAGGAGCTATTGGTTGGTTAGTAGATGGGGCAGCGATCATCAATCAAGTGATGTTGACCAGAACTTCATATGGACCCTATGCACGAGCGATGGTTCGTATTTGTAAAGAAGAGAGTTTCCATCAGCGTCAGGGTTACGAAATCATGTTGACTCTTTGTAATGGCACCCCTGAACAAAAAGCTTTGGCTCAGGATGCTTTGAATAGATGGTGGTGGCCGTCCTTGATGATGTTTGGGCCAAGAGATGCTGAATCTCCACACACTGAGCAGTCCATGAAATGGAAAATCAAGCGTAAAACCAATGATGAGCTTCGTCAACAGTTCATTGATATCACCAAGCCCCAGGCCGATATTTTAGGAATTACGATCCCTGATCCAGACTTGAAGTGGAATGAAGAAAGAGGGCATTACGACTTTGGCGACATTGATTGGGATGAATTCTGGCAAGTAGTTAATGGAAATGGTCAGTGTAACAAAGACCGTATTGCTGCTAAGCAAAAAGCCTGGGACGAAGGAGCCTGGGTGCGCGATGCAGCTGTAGCTCATGCAGAAAAGAAAGAGCAGAAGAAACAGAAGTTAAGTGCATAAGTCTTTGTCATTCTAAGAAACGAAGAATCTAAAGACTTTATCTACGAAGAGATTGTTGGTGAATAAACTAAACAACATGAAAAAAAATGAATGGCCTCTTTGGGAGGTGTTTGTAAGAAGTAAAAATGGTTTAGAACACCGTCATTTCGGTAGTCTACATGCTGCAGATGCAGAAATGGCTATCGAAAATGCTAGAGACGTTTACACCAGAAGAAGTGAAGGTGTGAGCATCTGGGTGGTCAAATCAAGTGACATCACAGCATCTAATCCTGAAGAATCAGGAGAATTGTTTGAGCCGGCTAAGGATAAAGTCTATCGACATCCTACATTTTACAATTTGCCGGAAGAACTAAAACACATGTAATCATGAAGGATCAGTCATTGTATGAATACTTACTAATGCTTGGTGATAACTCCATGATTCTGGGACATAGATTGTCTGAGCTCTGTGGGCATGGTCCAAGTTTGGAGACTGATATTGCACTGACTAATATCTCATTGGATTTGTTTGGTCAGGTAAGAAGCTATTTTCAATATGCAGCTGAACTGAAAGGAGATGAGGCAACAGAGGATTCCATAGCTTTTCTTCGATTTGATAGGGATTACCGTAATTCCATTATTGTAGAACAGCCAAACACTGATTTCGCTCATGTAATTGTACGTCAGTTCTTGTTCGATAGCTATCATGTTCCATTGCTGGAACAATTGATGCATTCAGAAGATGAAACGATTGCGGCAATTGCTGCCAAGTCTATCAAAGAAGCTAAGTATCATTTGAGATTTTCCTCTGAATGGATGAAACGTTTAGGAGATGGTACTGAAGAGAGCCATCAACGAACCCAAGCCGCATTGAATCATCTGTATCCTTATTTACATGAATTGTATCATGAATCTCCAATTGAAAAGGAGATGAAGGAACAAGGTATAGGTGCTGATCTTAGTGTTGTGAAAGATCATTCATTGGCAACCATTAATGAAGTAATTGCTGAAGCGACATTGAGCATTCCTGAATCAGAACCAAGAATGGTTAGAGGAAAACAAGGAATACATTCTGAGCACATGGGCTTTATTTTGAGCGACCTTCAATTTATGCAACGAGCTTATCCAAACATGCAATGGTAAACTCTACGCTACATATGGAGAACGAAAGCATCATGAAGGCACTCTGGACGGTTACGGATCCGGAAATACCTGTTCTTTCGATTATGGATATGGGAGTAGTGCGACAAGTGGATATGGAGAATGATTTGGTTGTCGTTTCCATTACTCCAACATATTCTGGCTGTCCTGCAATGGATACCATTGGCGATGATATCAAAAAGGCATTAAAGGAGGAAGGATATCAATCAAGAGTGAAGTTGGTGTTAGCACCCGCATGGACTACAGATTGGATAACTGAGCGAGGCAGGAAAAAACTAGCCGAATATGGAATAGCTCCACCGATGGAAGAAGCTGCCGACAAAGCAGCTCTAATCGATGGAGAACGACTTGTGAAGTGTACCCATTGTGGGTCAACTAATACGAGAATGATCAGTCAATTTGGTTCTACAGCATGCAAAGCCTTGTTTCAATGCAATGAATGCGATGAGCCATTCGATTATTTTAAATGTTTGAAATAGAATTAAATGACGTTTTCAAGTTTCAGATCCTGAAATAAATTCAGGATGACATTTAAGAAATGACGAATAAACATCTATGGTCATGCTGAACTTGTTTCAGCATCTAAAATGAAAAACTTGAAAACGAAATACAACTAAACTAACAACAACCCAATGTCTGCAGTACTTTTTGATGTAAAAGACAACATTGCTACCATCACCCTTAATCGACCTGAAGCTTACAACAGTGTCAATACAGCCCTAGCTCATGGACTCATCGATGCTTTACAGCAATGCAAAGATGATGACTCTATACGAGCCATTGTTTTAACCGGTTCGGGTAAGGCATTCTGTGCAGGTCAGGATTTGAAAGAAGTAACTACTCCTGAGTTAGACCCTGGTTTTGACACCCTCATGAAAGATCACTATGAGCCGATTGTTCATTTGCTTCGAGGAATTGAAAAACCAATTGTAGCGAAGGTGAATGGAGTGGCTGCAGGAGCAGGAGCCAACTTTGCTTTGGCTTGTGATATTATTGTAGCTGTAGAGCATGCGGTCTTTATCCAGGCATTCAGTGCCATTGGCTTGATTCCTGACTCAGGCGGAACATATACGTTACCAAGAGCAGTAGGAATGGCAAAGGCAACTGCACTGGCCATGCTAGGAGATAAAGTGTCTGCAGAAGAAGCGGAACGAATAGGGATGATTTACAAATACTTTTCAGCAGAAACATTTGAGGATGAAGTTCAAGCAATAGCAAAGAAATTGGCCAATATGCCTACTAAGGGTTTGGGATTAACCAAGCTCGCATTGAATCAGTCGTTGAAGAATTCATTCGATCAGCAGATGTTGTTGGAGACTGATCTTCAGTTGAAAGCTGCTAGTACAGAAGATTACAATGAAGGTGTGGCTGCTTTCGTCGAGAAACGAAATCCAGCGTTTAAAGGAAGATAATTATGGGTTTTGATGTCTCAAAATTGATGTGGTCATCCTGAACTTGATTCAGGATCTTTAATGAAATCTACCTTTATGAGATTCTGAAATAAATTCAGAATGACGGGTAGGTTTATTTGAGACATCATAATGAATCGAACATATGAAAGTAGGAATAATAGGTAGCGGAACAATGGGTAGTGGCATCGCTCAAGTAGCGGCGACTGCTGGTTGTGAAGTACTCGTTTTTGATACCAATCAGAAAGCGCTAGACAGGAGTAAAGAACAACTCGAAAAGGTACTTTCAAGATTGATTGAAAAGGGAAAAATCGATCAAGAAAAGAAACAGTCGATTCAGAATAATATTCAATATATCAGTGAGTTAAGTGGTTTAAAATCAAGTGATTTAATTATTGAAGCAATTATTGAAGATGCTGCAATTAAAAAGACTGTTTTCGAAGGTCTTGAGAAGCATGTTTCGAAGGATTGCATTATAGCAAGTAATACATCTTCCTTGTCTATCACCTCTTTAGCGGCCTGCCTGAAAAACCCCGAAAGATTCATAGGGATTCATTTTTTCAACCCTGCACCATTGATGAAGTTGGTTGAAGTGATTCCTGCTATTCAGACTAATACTACTTTAACCACCAAAGTCAAAGAGATTATTACTAGTTGGGAAAAGGATGTGGTGATTGCAAAAGATACCCCTGGCTTTATTGTCAATAAGGTTGCAAGATCTTTTTACGGAGAATCTATCCGGATGTATGAAGAAGGATTGGCAGATCCAGCGACTATTGATTGGGCAATGAAAGAGCTCGGAGGTTTTAAAATGGGTCCATTTGAGCTGATGGATTTCATCGGCAATGATGTCAATTACACGGTTACAGAAACGGTCTACAAAGCATTCTTTTATGATCCGCGCTTTCGGCCTTCATTTACTCAAAAAAGGCTGGCAGAAGCTGGTTATTTAGGTCGAAAATCTGGTCGAGGGCATTATGATTACAGCGAAGGAGCTGAAATACCAGAACCTAAAACTGATCCGGTGGAAGGGCAAAAGTTGTTAGATCGTGTGCTGGTGATGTTGATCAATGAAGCAGCAGACACACTTCACTATCGTATTGCGACTAGAGATGATATTGATACGGCCATGACCAAAGGAGTGAACTATCCTAAAGGATTATTGAGATGGGCAGATCATATTGGCATACAAACGTGTGTGGAGCGAATGGATGAACTCTATTTTGAGTACCATGAAGAACGTTACCGATGCAGTCCATTGCTTAGAAAGATGGCTCGTGAACAACTCAAATTCTATGCAGAATGAGCAAAGCACGAGCAGTCTATGAATCCATGATGGCACAAGATTACTGTAGTCAATGGCTGGGGATAGAACCTATTTCCATTGAAGAAGGACATTGTATCATCCAGATGACGGTTAAGAAAGACATGCTCAATGGTTTCGGGATCTTGCATGGCGGGATGGCTTATACCTTCGCCGACAGTGCTTTTGCCTTTGCCTCCAATTCATATGGGCGGGTTGCGGTTTCCATTCAGGGAAGTATGAACTTCATGAAATCTGCAAAAGAAGGAGATGTATTAATTGCTGAGGCTAATTCCTTAAATATAACTCATAAAACCGCCGATTTTGACGTGGTGGTTTCGAACAAAGATACCTCTGAGAAGCTCTATGTATTCAGAGGTACTGTATACAGGACAAGTAAAGAACATTTAAATCAAGAATGAAAGACGCATATATAGTTGATGGGATCAGAACTCCAGTTGGAAGCTTTACAGGCACCTTATCACCTGTTAGAGCTGATGATTTAGGAGCTTTGGTTATTAAGGAATTGGTTAAACGAAACCCAGAAGTTCCTACTGAGGCAATCAGTGATGTGATCATGGGTTGTGCCAATCAAGCAGGTGAAGACAATCGCAATGTGGCTCGTATGAGTTCATTATTAGCAGGATTGCCATTTACCGTTCCAGGAGAAACCGTCAATCGACTTTGTTCTTCTGGATTATCAGCTATTATACATGCGAACAGAGCCATTAAAACGGGAGATGGGGATGTATTCATCGCTGGAGGTGTAGAGCACATGACGCGTGGCCCATGGGTGATTTCGAAGACCTCTACACCGTTTGGAAGAGATGCAGAAATGCATGATAGCAGTTTTGGATGGCGCTTTGTCAATCAAAAAATGGTGGACTTATATGGAACTGATGGTATGGGACAGACTGCCGAAAACCTGGTGGATCTGTACCAAATCAGTAGAGAAGACCAAGATCAGTTTGCCTACTGGTCACAAATGAAAGCTTCCAAAGCACAGGAGTCCGGTAGACTAGGAAAAGAAATTGTAGCTGTAGAAATCCCTCAACGGAAAAAGGATCCGATTGTCTTTGATCAGGATGAATTCGTTAAGCCAAACACTTCTCTAGAAGTTCTAGCCAAATTACGGCCTGCCTTTAAAAAAGAAAATGGATCAGTAACAGCAGGCAATGCCTCAGGTTTGAATGATGGCGCTGCTGCTGTACTAGTAGCATCCGGTGATGCTGTGAAGCAATATGGTTTGAAACCATTAGCTAAAATCGTTTCTTCGGCTGTGGTAGGTGTAGAGCCACGAATCATGGGGATTGGTCCTGTAGAAGCTTCCAATCAGGCTCTGAAGAAAGCTGGATTGACCATGGATGATATGGATATTATCGAAATCAATGAAGCTTTTGCAGCACAGGTTTTGTCTTGTACTCGAGCATGGGGATTGGCTGATGATGACCCAAGAATCAATCCTAATGGCGGAGCAATAGCTATTGGTCATCCTCTTGGTGCTACTGGGGCAAGAACTTGTTATTCAGCAGCCTTGGAGTTGAGCTTAACAGGTAAGAAATATGCCTTAGTGACCATGTGCGTAGGTGTAGGTCAGGGATATGCAGCGATATTAGAAAGAAGCTAGTGATCAGTGACTAGAGATTGGAACATGTTGAGAATAACCAATCACTAATCACTATTTAACTAATCAACGAAAGAAATGAATAAACTCGAAAATCTGGTTTGTGGAAAGTGGATGACTCCTGAGGGAGATGGCATACCCCAATACGATGCTGTCACTGGAGAGGTCATTAGTCTGTGTGGTAGTGAAGGAATAGACTTTGCGGAGATGGCAAATTACGCCAGAACCATTGGCAATGAGAATCTTCGAAAGATGACTTTCCAGGAACGTGGTATGATGCTCAAGAAATTGGCCATGTTCTTACACAAGCGAAGACATGACTACTATCCACTGAGTTATCGTACAGGTGCGACCAAAGTAGATAGTTGGATTGATATCGATGGGGGAATAGGTACCTTATTCGCTTATGCGAGCCTTCGGAAGCAGTTTCCAAACACACCATGGCATGTTGACGGTGAATTGGCTAATCTATCCAAAGAAGGAACATTCATTGGTCACCACATCATGGTTCCAAAGCGTGGTGTGGCTGTGCATATCAATGCTTTCAACTTTCCTATTTGGGGTATGTTGGAGAAATGCTCCGTCAATTGGTTAGCCGGCATGCCTGCTATAGTCAAATCAGCAGAGCCTACTTCATTTTTGACAGCAGCCATGGTCAAAGACATTATTGATTCGAAGATATTGCCAGAAGGAGCACTTCAATTGGTGAACGGACCAGGTAATGGCATTCTCGATCCACTTAATGAGCAGGATGTGGTAAGCTTCACCGGTTCCGCCAGCACTGGAAGAATGTTGAAAGGCTTTCCGAACATCATTGAAAATTCTATTCCTTTCAATATGGAAGCAGATAGTTTGAATGCTTCTGTTCTTGGAGAAGATGCTGTACCCGGAACGGCTGAGTTTGACTTATTCATTAAGGAGGTTCGTAAGGAAATGACCGTGAAGAGTGGTCAGAAATGTACGGCTATTCGCCGAATTATTGTTCCAGAGAAATTGGTTGAAGATGTACAGATTGCCTTAGGAAAGCAACTTGGCAAAGTCACCATTGGTAATCCAACCAATGAAGCTGTCAGAATGGGAGCACTTGTGAGTAAAGAGCAAGTGGAAGAGGTTAACAAGCAGGTTAACAAGCTCTTATCGGAATGTGAAGTTGCCTTTGGTGATCCTCAAGGTCAGTTTGATTTGATAGAGGCAGATGCTTCTAAGGGTGCGTTTTACTCTCCTTTACTGATGATTAATAATGACCCTTTCAAGAAGACCTTAACGCACGAAACGGAAGCATTTGGACCTGTAAGCACAATCATGCCTTACAAGACTCTCGATGAAGCGGTTGAATTAGCTCAGATGGGTAAAGGGTCTTTGGTAAGTTCCATTGCAACTTTCGATGATGCTATTGCCAAGGAGTTCGTGGTTGGCGCAGCTTCTCATCATGGTCGTATTTTGGTTTTGAATAGAGAAAGTGCGAAAGAAAGCACAGGTCACGGTTCACCAATGCCGATGCTGACTCATGGAGGTCCGGGACGAGCTGGAGGCGGAGAAGAAATGGGTGGTAAGCGTGGTGTCATGCATTACTTGCAGCGTTGTGCTATTCAAGGTACTCCAACAACTTTGACTGCCATTACCGAGCAATATCAGCCAGGAGCCAAAGTACAGGAAGCACCTCAGCATCCATTCAAATATTACTTTGAGGACATCAAACCTGGTATGTCATTGACAACCCATAAGCGCACAGTAACGGATAATGACATTCAGAATTTTGCCAATCTGACCTGGGATCATTTCTATGCGCACACGGACATCACTTCGTTGAAAGGAACGATCTTCGAAAAGCGTGCTGCTCATGGCTATTTCTTGTTATCGGCCGGAGCTGGATTGTTTGTTCATCCAAACAAAGGTCCTGTTCAGGCTAACTACGGTTTGGATGAATGTCGTTTTTTGAAGCCCATTTACCACAACGACACGATCTATGTTCGATTGACTTGTAAGCAAAAAATTGATCGGGATTCGCGAGGAAGAGAGTTTCCAGCAGGTGTGGTGAAATGGTATGAGGAGATTTTTGATGCAAACGATGAGTTAGTGGCTTTTGCTACAATTCTTACGTTGGTTCAGAAAAAGTGCCCATTTGATGAGATAAGTAGATCATATCTGGAAGAGAAGCTGTCACTCTTGACTGAAGACATGCAGCCACAGTGGGGTATCATGACCCCACAACACATGGTGGAGCACATCGAGTTTTTCCATCGCATGTCAATAGGTGAGATTCCAACGACTATTGAAACGCCCGAGAAATACATCGAGCGTCTTCAGGAGAGTTTGTATACTTATGAACCAATGGTGAAGAAGTTTGATCATCCATTGCTCAGAAAAGGAGAAACAGAAGACTTAAGATATGGAAGCCTGGCCGAGGCTAAGGAGATGCTTCTGGAAGCATATGATCAGTTTGAAGCCTATTTCAAAGAAAATCCTGATGCAGAAACGCCAAATACGGTTTTCGGAATGCTAAACAAGGATCTTTGGGATCTATTGAATAGAAAACACTTTGATCATCATTTTAGACAATTTGGAATTGTTTAGTAGTGACTGGTGGATTGGTTATTAGTGGAGAAGTGATTGGTAAAAAGGAAGTTGTTTGCTAATTTATTTCAAGTTCGATACTAATCACTCATCAAGGACCACTAGTCATTAAAAAACTATGGAACACCGCAGTTTTACCGATTTAGAAATTTGGAAAAGAGGAAGGGAATTAAGAAAAGATGTTTTCATGCTTTCGAAGACTTTTCCCAAAGAAGAAAAGTATGATTTAGTTAGTCAGATTGTTAGGTCATCCAGATCTGTTTGTGCAAATATTGCCGAAGGACATGGTCGTTTTCATTTCCAAGAAAACATACAATTCTGTAGAGTAGCACGAGGTTCTATTTCTGAAACCTTAGATCACATGACCTGTGCTTTAGATTGTGAATATATTGATGAAAGTACCTTAATAGGTTACAAAGAAAGGATTGAAGAGCTGACAAGAATGATCAATGGTTATATTAATTATTTGAAAAGAATGAAAAAGGGTGAATGATGTCTCGTGACTAGTAATTTTTGTCTTTAAACTAATCACTCTTAACATTAACCAAAAATAGAAATGCAACAACCCTACGTAAATAGAATAAACGGCCCAAAAGGCATCACGACCATAGAGTTCTTTCATCCGAAGCATAATTCATTGCCAAGTGCTGTGCTAGCAGAACTAGCTAAGAAGATTACAACAGCTGGACAAGATGATTCGGTAAACGTGATCATCCTTAGAAGTGGTGGAGAACGCACGTTCTGTGCAGGAGCCAGCTTCGATGAGTTAATCAATATCAATGACTTTGAGACAGGTAAAAAGTTCTTCTCTGGGTTTGCCAACGTGATCAATGCTTGTCGAAAATGTCCAAAATTGATCATTGGTCGCGTACAAGGAAAAGCAGTTGGAGGTGGTGTAGGAGTGGTATCCGCTGTGGACTATTGTTTTGCTACACAGTTTGCTTCTGTCAAGCTTAGTGAGTTGAATGTAGGCATAGGACCATTCGTGGTTGGACCTGCGGTTCAGCGCAAAATAGGATTGTCTGCTATGAGCCAGTTGACCATCAATGCAGATGAATTCAAGTCAGCAAATTGGGCTTTGGACAAAGGCTTGTTTGCTGAGGTTTTTGATGATGCAGAAGCAATGGATGCAGCAATCGACAAACTAGCGAACTACTTAGCTAATACCAATCCAGAAGCTCGAGCTGAACTCAAGAGAATCTTCTGGGAAGGCTGTGAAAACTGGGATGAATTATTAGCAAGTCGAGCGGAGCAAAGTGGTCGATTGGTATTGTCAGAGTTCACCAAAACGGCCTTGGCCAAGTACAAATGATTTACGAATTCAATGGCTTTATTCCGGTAGTCGATCCAACGTCTTTTGTACATCCAATGGCAGTTGTTACGGGTGATGTGATCATTGGAAAGCATTGCTACATTGGTCCAGGAGCTGCTATTAGAGGTGATTGGGGTCGAATCATCCTGGAAGATGGCTGCAATGTGCAGGAAAACTGTACCATTCACATGTTTCCTAATAAAACGGTCACGCTTCATGAGTATGCACATATAGGTCATGGGGCGATTGTACACGGCGCTAATATCGGTCGCAATAGCATGATTGGGATGAATGCCGTAATCATGGACAATGTGGAAATCGGAGAGGAGTGCATCATTGGAGCGCTGGCATTTATCAAAGCAGGAGAAGAAATCCCTCGAAGAAGCTTAGTGGTTGGCAATCCTGCCAGGATCATCAAAGAAGTTTCCGATGAGATGATTGCCTGGAAGACGGAAGGCACTAAGATCTATCAGAAATTACCAATGGATTGTTACAAATCCTTGAAGGAAGTTGAGCCGCTTCGAGAAGCAGATGAGGAGAGACTTCAACGAAAAATTGAGGTAGACTACAATCCGATTAGTGAGCGTAAGGGATGATCTTGGCCAACTGATCAAGTTAACTTTCTTGATTTACCTTCGTAGATAAGACAGTATCTAATCATCAAATTGGCAACCTCAACTTTTGTACGCTCACCTGGTCATCTTCATTGGTAGTTTTATCGCTTTCTCCCTGGTCTTCTTTCTATTGACCAAAAGGGACAGGAAAAAGCCTTATGTTTACCTGGCTCTTTTCTTACTCAGTATCGGACTATTTCAAGTCCTACATTATTTGCGAGTGGAAGGAATCATGAAGGAGTATTTACCGCACTTACTGCGTTTGCGTTTTTTGATTCATGGATTCACCGGAGCACTGTTTTTCTCTTATATCGTCGAGTCGTTAGGTTTGGCGGTATCAAATGTCAGAAAAGCACTTATTTACTTGCCTGCCTTTCTAGGAGCGGTATTAGTAGTGCCGTACCTGCTGCAATCAGCCGACTTTAAACGAGAATGGGAGTTCTCTGAGTTTACACCCATTGCCTATTACATCAATTACCTCATCGCACGAGGAACGCTTTTAATCTATTGCATTTTGGCTTGGAATGTCATCCAGAAAAAGCGAAAGGATCTTAAAAAGGAAACTTATCAATGGCTTGCCTTCATTACTACAGCTTGCTTCTTCAGCAGCCTAATTACTTCGGGAATCACATTCGTTGATTTTGTGATCTATGATTTCGTGAGTTACCATTGGTTACATCTATCTAGTACCGTATTGGTCATTTTGATTGCTGTTAAAGCCATTCGAGAAGGACACCTGAGCCAACAGCTTGTTGCGAATTCAAAAGCAAAATCATACCAATCTTCTAGTTTAAGTGAGGAACATGCGAGCGATATACTGTCCAGACTAGATGATCTCATGGAGCAACAACAGTTGTATTTACAATCCAAATTGACCCTGCCAGAAACGGCAAAAAACCTCAACGAATCTCCTCACAATGTTTCGCAAAGTCTGAATCAGTACCGCTCCATCAAGTTCAATGACTTTGTCAATCAATGGCGATTGGAAAGATTGATTCAACAATTAGAAAAAGGTGAACTTCAGCATAAGACCTTATTAGGGATTGCTATGGAATGTGGTTTCAATTCCAAGTCAAGTTTCAATCTGGCTTTTAAAAAATACAAGGGGATGTCGCCAACCCAATTTCTAAAAAATATGTCTGATAAAATGGTCGCTTAATTGGTGCAATATTATAAATATGGTCGATTAGGAGCTTTTTAAAGCTGATTTTAGCCATCAAAAGTTAAGATCAAAACATGAACAAAATCTGTTACCTTTTAATTGTTGCGGGACTTATTGGGTGTTCTCAACCTGAATTTATCTCGGGAGAAGAAGCCCTAGAAGATCTCAATGCCTTCCAGGAAGATCTGGAATTTGGAGCGTCCTATTGTAATCTTGCTGACGTATCAGTAGCATCAAACTTGGAACCTCTCAAAACTTACTTTGGAGCTCAGGAAAAAGTCTCAGTCCTTGAATTGTTGGATAGTCTGTCTAAAACGATGGGCTACTTTGGTGATCGTCATTCCTATGTTCGGGTAGCGGATGATCCGAGAAATACAGAAATATCCTATTTGCCCTTCGCTACTACACCTTTTCAGGATAGTCTGGTAATAGCTGTAAAACCAAACAATGATCAAACGTATGATTTGGTTTATCCGAAATATCCAGTCCTGAAATCGGTCAATGGAATGAGGGTAGACGAGCTGATGGACAAGGCGGATTACCAGCATCAGAAAGCTCCAAAAGAAGCTAAATTCTATCGAGAGGTCATTAAACTTGTCTTTATAGAGAAAAAACTTCAACGAGCCGGCATTCCTTTCACTAATTCATTGAAGTGTGTTTTTACGGATTTACATAATGCCAAGGATACTGTTGTAACCATCCATACTTCTAAAGAACGCATTGCTTGGAGTGAATTGGCAGATAAAACCGAAAAAGACAAGGAGTCACTTTTTGGAGATCAAGAAGGATTATTTCAGCGTATGGATGATGTGGGGATCATTACCATTCCAGAAATGGTGAGGAAGGGAAAAGACGAGTCTAAGGGCTTCTATGACTTGCTTCAAGAGAAGATGTTAGATTTTCGAGATACAGATGCATTGGTCATTGATGTGCGCAACAATCCTGGAGGACAAAGACATTTTATTGGCTTTTTCTCGCATTACTTTTCTGATCCAGAGCACCCCTGGGTAGCCAATGTGGCTTTAGCAAGGGAAACTACGGTGGATAATGATGAGTACAATGATCGCATGAGAGCCATGAATCGGGATCAATTGAATTCGCGTTTCTTATTTCAATGGAATAGTCCGTATTGGAATGATCAGGAACGAATAGCCATCGATCAATTCATGTCATCTTTCGAACCTAAACTAGCGTTTGATTCCGCTGATTTCAGTGCACCGCATTTGATGGTTTTGCCAATTCGTGAGTTTCCAGTGGATAGTTATCGATACACTCAACCAGTTTATATTCTGGCCAATGAAGGCTCATTTAGTGCGGCAACAGTGCTGGTTACAGCTTTTAAAGGTCATCCTAATGTTCAAATTGTCGGCAAGAAAGTAGATGGATCCAGCGGAATGTCTTACAGGTCTGAGTTGCCCAATTCCAAAATCCTTTACAAGTATTCCAGAATGGTGTCTTTCCAACGAAATGGACTTACATTAGACGGAAATGGAGTAGAACCAGATATTGTTTTGAAGCGCGATCTGGATCATGTGTTAGCTCGCCGTGATGCTCAGATGGAGGAACTACTTAAACTTATCAACAATAAATAATTTGAATTTATCGCCTTTCCCTTTATGGGTGCCCGGCTTAGGGAATTAAAGGGTGAAAAGGCGAAACTTGTAAAATAGGTTTAGTTTTGAATTGCTAAACAGAAGTTCATGAAAGTTCTCTCCATCCAGGTTGGCCAACCAAAAATTATACTTTACAATAACAGAGAAGTAAAGACCAGTATTTTTAAAGAAGCTGTCAATGGCCTGGTAAAAGTCAAGAAATTAGGTCTTGAAGGAGATACACAATCAGACTTGACAGTCCATGGAGGTCAGTTCAAAGCCGTTTATGCTTATCCTGCTGAACATTTTGAGTATTGGAATTCCATAGCTCCACAGCATGAATTTGAAAATGGAGCTTTTGGTGAGAATCTTACTACAACAGGTTTGCTGGAGACAGAAGTTTCGATTGGGGATGTTTATCAGATCGGTTCAGTGGTGATCAAAGTAACTCAACCACGTTTTCCTTGTTTCAAACTGGGGGTCAAGTATGATGACAATCAGATGATCAAGCTTTTTCATGATAGCCTCAAATCAGGAATCTACTTTGAAGTGCTGGAAGAGGGTGAGTTCTGTGCTGGTGATGACATCAAATCCATTACCAAAAGTGGTGGAATGGCCATTCATGATTTTACGGTAGCCAAAAATTCCAATGGCTCAGAAGTTGAATTGATCAAAAGGCTGATTACGGATCCCCATTTAATGGATGAGTGGAAGGAATATTTTGAAGGGAAGCTGAGGGCTTAATTCTAATGACCATGCTTATAGGAGATAACTTTCAATTACGTTATTTTTGACATACTCCAACAGCCATTTGTATTACATGAATTTTAGCAGTCTCGGCTTATTTCCTTTGTTTGCATTATTTCTGATACTTAATTCTTGTTCGAGCAAACAAGAGAATGAAATTCATCCAGAGGTTCAACAGCTGTATGATCAAAGTATTGCGCTACTTGACTCTAAACCCGACTCCTCTTTTTATTTCGCGGAGAGATTATTGGAAGTGGCAACCAAAAAGGATGATGGTTTCGGTATAGCTCAAAGTCATTATATCATGGGGTATCTTTTAGAAACATTTCAGGTTTATGATTCAGCATTGATACATTATCTCCGTGCTACAAGGTGTTGTACAGAATACAAATTTCAAGATCGTTACAAGGTAATGGGATCAGTTCAAATGAACTCTGGTTTAATAGTTGAAAATTTTAATTCTTTCAAATTAGCAGAAAAGTTCTTGCATAAATCATTAACTATCTCAAAAGAAAATAATTTAAATTATAGACTACCCAAGATCATCAATAATTTGGCGGGATTAAAAATCAGTCTTGGGGAATTTGAGGATGGTATTGAACTTTTAATGAGTAATAATGGGCAATTGAAAAATCAAGATAAAAATGAGGCTATTTTGCTTTATCTACTTCAAGAATGTTATATGGGAATGTCTGATTTTGACAGTGTCATATATTATGCTCGACGAACAATTGAAAAAAAAGAATTTCAAGTACTAGCAGGCTCTTCTCTTAATTTAGCCATTTCATTATGGAAAAAAAATGAATTAGACTCAGCTGAAAAGTATTTCTCAAATGCAATGATTCAATTCAATGAAATAAAAGATTATGCAATTAGGAGCAGAGTTACTATTTCAGTATTAAAACAATATGCTTATTTTCTTTATGATATTGGTAATTTTGACAAATATGAAACTGTGCTAATCAGAGCTGCTATGGTTTCGGATACCACTAAATCTAGTGTAAAGAATAATCCAAGTTTCTTTGAAGTGTATAATCTCATTTCTAAACTTTATAGCGAAAAAAAGAATTTAGAACTCTCAAGTCAATATAAGTTTAAGTATCATCAAGAATTAAATTCCTATACTCAACTTCATCAAAAATACGATTTCAATAAAATCGTCGATGATTTCTACACCAATCTTGAAGAAGAGAAAAGAACTAAGGAAATCAGACAATATGCTTATGTTGGATCAATAAGTTTATTACTCTTATTAGGTGGTGTTTTTGGAACAAGTCAGTATAAATCTTACCGAACTAAAAAGCGCTTAGAAGAAACCACAACAGAAAAGCGCCTGGCTGAGCTCAAAGCTCTTAAAGCTCAGATCAACCCTCACTTCTTATTCAATGCATTAAATTCTATCCAGTCATACATCTTGGAAGACAAACATGATGTGGCAGAAGGCTACCTTGTCAAATACGGCAAGCTGATGCGTAAAATCCTGGATCATTCAGATGAACTAACCGTTCCTCTCAATGATGAGTTGGAAGCACTGCAATTGTATGTGGAACTGGAGCAAATAAGAGTCAAAGGAAGTTTTCATTATGATGTGAAAGTTGATGAACAAATTGATGTCTACTCAACCTACGTCCCCTCGATGGCTATTCAACCAATATTGGAAAATGCCATATGGCACGGAGTATCCACGCTCCATGGAGACGGTGAAATCAGTTTATCATTCGTTCAAAGAAATGGTTGGATTGAAATTACGACCAAAGACAATGGACCTGGATTTGATACTGAAAATATGGTTAAGTCGAGCTCCAAAGGAATGCGGCTGGTTCGTGAACGTCTGGAGTTATTGGGCAAAACGCAAGGTCTGGACTCAGTGCTGGAAGTAAACAGCGAGTTAGGTCATGGAACTAAAGTTGTTTTGAGAGTTTCAAATGAATTAGTATGATTGAGAAAATAGGGTGTTTGGTTGTAGATGATGAGGATCGCGCCATACGTATTATGGAATTGTTGCTCACGAAGCATTGTCCAGAAGTCGAAATTTTGGCAACCGCTGAAAATATAGATGAAGCATATCGAAAGATGGTTGAATTCCAACCAAGCTTGATTTTTTTGGATGTTAATATGACTGGCGGAACAGGTCTGGAATTATTAGAGCGACTAGAAGGAATCGATGTACAGGTAGTGTTTACTACAGCTCATCAGGAACATGCTATTAATGCATTGAGGTTATCTGCTTTTGATTTTTTGCTGAAGCCTATTGATCCTACTGAACTTAAGGATGCAGTTAAGAGATTTCGTACTCATAAAAAAAACAATAATTATTCACTAATTCAAAGCATTCTCAAGGAAGAAAAACCTAAAAGAATTGTAATCAATTCACAAGATGGTATCCAGGTGGTTGAAATAGAAGATATTCTATATTTATCAGCAGATAGGAATTATTGTGAGTTTCACATGGTGGATTCAAAATTGATTGCTTCAAAACCATTGGTTGAATATGAGAAGCTCTTAAGTGGAATTCAATTTTTACGAGTACACAAATCTTATTTGGTGAACCTCCATCACATTAAAGAGTACAAAAAGGGTAGAGACGGCAAACTGATCCTGTCAAATAAGGAAGAGTTAGAAGTTAGTAGAAATAAGAAAGATGACTTATTAGATGCTTTGAAAGCACTATAAACTTAAATATTCAACTTCTTATTCCTGCCGCGCTTTACATCCAGAGATAGGAAGGATTCAATTCTGGCAATATTGGGGATCCCGAATAGCTTATCGGTAACAAACTCCTTGTATTCCTCCATGTCTCTCAAGCGGATTTTAATGATGAAATCGGCGGCTCCGGTTACGTAGTGACATTCCAACACTTCTGGTAATGCTAAAATGCGATCTTCAAACTCATTGATGAGTTCTTTCGAATGGTCTTTGAATGAAATGTGAGCAAATGCTGTAAACTTTTGCCCAAGCAATTCATGATTGATTACCGCTGTATAGTGATCTATGATGCCGGCCTGTTCCAATTTCTTGATTCGTTCAAAAACAGGAGTGGTGGAGAGATTAAGTTGAGTGGACATTTCCTTTACCGTTATTCGTGCATTCTCTCGCAGTAACTGTAAAATTTTAATATCTACCTCGTCTAATTTTTTGATTTCTTTCATCCTGAAAAATGAGCTTTGTTACTATCCAAACTATGAGTTAAAAATCGAAGTAGAATATTATTCTTTTATTCATCGATTAATCACATATTAATATTCGATTATTCTAACAGTGATATTTAAATCAGAATAAAACTACTATAATTCCTCATATTAATCAAAATCCTCTTTGATACGTTAAATTTATAGTAGAAACGAAACATTAATACCCCTCAATAATCGTATCAAATATGGAAACTCTAACACAACCCCGAGTTAGTAAAAAAGTCCTCAAAGAAGCGTTCTTCAAAATGGCAAAAGCCAAAGCGATGACGGAACTGTATGAGGAACATTTTAAAGTAGTTTCCAAATATGTACATGCGACATCCAGAGGTCATGAAGCCATTCAGTTGGCTGCTTCCATGCAGTTGAAACCACAGGATTATGCTTATCCTTATTACCGGGATGATTCTATGCTATTAGGAATCGGTATGCGTCCGTATGATTTGATGCTGCAACTGTTGGCGAAGAAGGATGACCCTTTCTCTGGTGGAAGAACCTATTATGCGCACCCAAGTTTAAATGATCCAGACAAGCCTAAGATTCCTCATCAATCTTCAGCAACTGGAATGCAAGCAATTCCAGCTACTGGCGCGGCGATGGGCATGCAGTACAAAGAACAGCAAGGACTGGACAACAATGATCACCCTTTGGTACTTTGTAGCTTAGGTGATGCGTGTGTGACGGAAGGAGAAGTGGCCGAAGCCTTTCAAATGGCAGCTTTAAAACAGTTGCCAATCTTATTTTTGGTACAAGATAATGGTTGGGATATCTCTGCGAGTGCTGATGAGATTCGAGCAAATAATGCCTTGCATTATGCAAAAGGATTTAAAGGTTTAGAAGCTATCCATGTAGAAGGCAACGATTTTAGCGAATGTTATGACGCGTTAGAGAAGGTTATCAAAACCATCCGGAAGGAGAGAAGACCATTCTTGGTGCATGCTTCAGTTCCGTTATTGAACCATCATACTTCCGGTGTACGTATGGAGTGGTACCGTGATGATTTGGACGAACACCGAATTCATGATCCATACCCAATCCTCATTGAGCAATTGGAAGAAGCTGGATTCAGTGAAAAGGAAATTAACAAAATAGAAACAGAAGCCAAAGCATTGGTTGCTGCAGATTACGAAGCAGCCTTAAAAGCCGAAGATCCAACTGCAGAAGATCTTTACACTCATGATTACGCTCCAACTCCAATCACAGAGGAGCAAGGAGAACGTAAACCTGCTGGAGCGGAAAAGTCTGTGATGGTGGATAGTGCTTTGCATGCAGTGGAAGAACTGATGAAGGCTGACAAGCACTGTTTGCTGTATGGTCAGGATGTTGGTCACCGTTTGGGAGGTGTATTTCGAGAAGCCGCAACGCTCTCTCAGAAGTTTGGTAAAGAACGTGTATTCAACACACCTATTCAGGAAGCCTACATTATCGGGTCTACAGCAGGAATGTCCGCAGTGGGGTTGAAGCCAATCGTAGAGGTACAATTTGCAGATTACATCTGGCCAGGATTGAACCAGCTGTTTACAGAGGTGAGTCGTTCATGCTATCTAAGTAACGGCAAATGGCCTGTGAGCATGATTTTACGTGTTCCTATTGGAGCTTATGGAAGTGGTGGTCCGTACCATTCTTCTAGTGTAGAGTCTGTAGTAGCTAACATCCGTGGTGTGAAAATCGCTTATCCAAGTACAGGAGCTGACTTAAAAGGGTTGATGAAGGCGGCTTACCATGATCCAAACCCTGTGGTGATCTTTGAACACAAAGGCTTGTACTGGTCAAAAGTACCGGGAACGCTGGCAGCCAAAACCCATGAGCCGGCCGAAGATTATGTATTGCCTTTTGGTAAGGCGAATATCTTCCAGGAAGCCTATGAAGAAGCTATTGAAGCAAATGAAGCCATGACTATCGTGACGTATGGTATGGGCGTTCATTGGGCGTTGAATGCGTCTAAGGACTTTGAAGGAAGAATTGAAATCATTGATTTGCGAACATTGAATCCAATTGATTTTGATACGATCTATGATTCTGTAAAACGTACCAACCGATGCATGGTGTTAACCGAAGAGCCACGAAACAACACTTTTGCCATGAGTTTGTCTGGAAACATCCAGGAACATTGCTTCAAGCATTTGGATGCTCCTGTAGTGACCATGGGCTCTGAAAACATGCCGGCCATTCCACTTAACAGTACATTGGAACAAACCATGCTGCCTAGCGCAGCTAAAGTCTCTCAGAAGATCGGAGAGTTGTTCGATTATTGGGGGTAATTCGATTTCCGAAGTTGGATGAGCTCTATATCGAATAAATCAGCCACCTATTTTTATTGTGTCTCCTCTGATGAACTGCTCTTCAATAATTACAAAACCAGAATTAAGAGCATTACTGGTACTATCAATATTCGGAGTATTAATTTCAAACCTGATAATCTCAAGTCTATCTAGAATTATATTGTCCTCATATAGTAGTTGAGAAATATTATTCTCTTCTGTAGAAAAGTTATGAGTGACGGATACCTTAACTCTGTTTCCCGTATGTGCCGATGAGAAATGTCTTTTAATATCTAAATTAAAGGTTGTGTCAGAGGTGATAGGTAATGATTCAAAGTTTTCAACTTTAAGTGTGATTTTCGAATTAACTGTTGAATTATTAACATTGATTTCGAATCGTGTGTTTTCTTGAAGAAATTCGAGTTCCTCTAAGGTGTCAGCATCAGGAGAGTATTGTATTTCAGTAAAATAATGATCAATCATAGGAAACTGAGTAATACGGCTGACAAATGATGAGTCAGATAACGTTCTGTAATAAACTGCCCCTTCAGCGTAAATAGTAAATTTATCGAAGAAGGGGATAACGTCTTCATCATACCACAGTTCATTGATCAGACCTGGATCATTTAGATAACTTGCAATTGTACCTTCATAGACCGAGTCCACCGAGTTATTGTATAAGAATGCTCTAATAATGTAATCGTAGCCTGAAAGAAAATGGAAGGAAATCGAATCTGGCACATTTGAGAATAAGCCATTCGCATAAGTTGAATATGAGTTTTCGCCTGCAACAGTAGATTCTATCAAAATAGCAAATAAATCCATGCTTTCGGTAGAGACATTTTGGGCTCTACCATTGCTTACAAATACAGTACTTTCTTGAATCTTCAAAGGAAGAGTTACACTGATTGCTTTTGAAGATGGAATTGGATTGTTCTGACTTTCTTTATCAAAACAACTTGAGGTGTAAACCAAGATTATGCTGGCAAACAAAAAGTTGACCAATTTACTAGCTGCATGATTTTTTAGCATTTTTCTATAGTTAAGTTCCTATGGCTATAAAACAAAGAGTATTAAACCCTAATAGATGCAAATTAGCAGATCAACATAGAATAGGCAATAGTTATTGATGGAAATGCTACAATCCTAAACAATATGGGTAAAGTGCATAGAATAGCCGTAATACCTAAACTTTGAATACTTTAATGTTATTTATCTGAAAATTAATGGTCATTGAAATAATTATTTTCAAACAAGCGACTCTGTAAAACGTACCAACCGATGCATGGTGTTAACCGAAGAGCCACGAAACAACACTTTTGCGATGAGCTTATCTGGCAACATTCAGGAACATTGCTTCAAGCATTTGGACGCTCCTGTGGTGACCATTGGGTCTGAAAACATGCCAGCCATTCCTCTAAACAGCACATTAGAACAAACCATGCTGCCTAGCGCAGCAAAAGTCACTCAGAAGATCGAAGAGTTGTTTGATTATTGGGGGTGAAGTAGACTATATACTTTAGAAGATAGGTGCGAGAGTTTTGATGATCAAGTCATCAAAAATGAGTTTTAGCCTGAAAGCAATAAGTAAAAAATACACACCCGTTATAATCATCAACAGGTGCGTATGATGTTTAGAATATATTATTCTACAATCAATTTGATGACACGTTGATTACCAGCGGTGCTAGTAGCTGTAACCAAATAGGTTCCAGCACTTAATTGCTCCAGATTTAAAGTCGTCTTTGTTTCAGTTAATGATTGTTGATGCAACACCTTCCCAGAAAGATTGCTCACCGTTATTGTTTCATAATCATTCAGGTTGTTGATCATTACCTTGCCTCTTGTTGGGTTAGGGTATAAAATCACATCCTCGGCATTAGCCAGCTCAGAAATGAAACTAACTCTTGCATCTGTTCCTGAAAACTCCAGATGTGACCAGTTAAAGTTACCAACATAGTGAACATAGTACTTTCCGTTGATTTTTGGAGGCATGCTGTTACTCCAACTGTTAGTGTAGTCAACTTCATTGATCTCTACCAGATCTGTATTCCAGGAGTTGACATGACCAATGGTTCCTTCAATCTCTAGACAGAAATTACCGGTACCATCATGGGAGTATGGAAGAGAAGCAATACTTGGATTATCGCATGTTTCTCCGCCTCCAGTGTTGTCTTCTCCATCCTGATTAACAGATATCGTCCTAGAAATTGAACCACCTGTTACGGTAACGCTACCACTCCTTGCATTGGTAGAAGTATTGTCTGATACAGCAATGTTAAAGCTACCATTTCCACTTCCTGATGTTGGATTTATACTAATCCAACTTTGATTGGCAGTTACTGACCAGTTGAGATTAGCAGTGACGTTAACACTAGTTGATGAAGCTGTTTCATCTAGAGAAAGTGATGAGTTCGATACATTGAGCTGATCAGTACTGCCTGTAGGTGCATCATTCCAGTCCAGCATGATTTGTTTAACTAAAGTGCCTGATGGAGTTAGGTTGCTTGGAGTCCAACCACCTGTTGGGCTTGATCCAGGATATACAATAGACGCACCTTCATTTTTATCATGAACGGACCAGTTAAGGTGGGTTAGGTTGTTTTGTTCCATCCAATTCATCCATTCATTCGTAGATTGAGTAGCCACGGCTCCGTTACCATCTGCGTTCACAGTTCCGTATTCTGTGATCATGATGGCAATTCCATTGCTCATAGCCGTATTCGCTTTATTGCGAAGGTATTGTCCATGAGTTCCTGCATAGAAGTGAAGACTGTAGGCAATGTTATTATATCCCGAAATCGGATTTTGAGAGGCAATGTCCACGTCTTGGGACCAGGTAGATGAACCTACAACGATTAAGTTGTCAGGATCAATAGCTCGAATTGCTGCAATAATCGCTTCTGCATAGGGTTTGATATCATTATTCCAATTGCTATAGATCGGTTCATTGTAAATTTCATAAATCACATTGTCATAGCCACCATAGAGTGTGGCCATTTCCTGAAAGAAGCTAATTGATTGTTGTTGGTAGTCTTCAGCATGATGAGAATGCCAGTCAATGAGTACATAAAGACCTTCTGCTATTGCGGCATCCACAACCGTTTTGACTCGATTTTTATTGCCGGTAGGGTCTGTCAGATACCCTCCATTGTCTTCAATGCCCATCGCAGCACGAACAATGGCACTGTTCCAATCATTCTTGAGCCAATTAACTACTTGTGCATTGTAAAAGGGTTCGGCACCCCAGCCAGTATTGCTCCAAAAAAAGCTGTTACCGGCTAGACTTAATGGCGCACCATTTTGATCAACGATTTGATTTCCGTTAACCGAAAGAGGTCCATGAGTGGAAACCGGTGTTTGAGCATGTGCCAGACTAATGGCTAGTAGCCAAATACATAGATGAGTGATTTTTTTTAACTGATTTTTCATAATGGTATTGTTTATTGATTTATTGAATACAGGTTATTGTATTAATTAAACAATATGGATACGTTATACATGAAAAATAAAGTTAATGACTTGAAAACTGGAATAAGTGATATTTTGTCTTTATTAAGTACATAAAATGATTTATATCTTTTCGAGCATTACTTAAAGTGAAATACAGCCTAAGAAAGAAAAATAGATACAAAGAGTAGATTAGCTTTTACAAATCCATGCAATAGAGTATTTGAGTCTAGTTGTGAGATAAGGGGTTATTCTAATAAATTGGAAATACCAAGTATTCACTTATTAATAGGTACTTAGGAGGAATTTGATCAAGTACCTTCCCACGTTGGGTTCGAGTAACAATTACAAGCAGACCTCATAGGTTTTGTGTTTGCAATATCAAATGGAGACGCTAAATGACTTTGTTGGCTCAATGTCTATTATCAGTCATCAAACGAAAAAACATCTTAACCGATATAGATAACCCTTTTATTCCAGATGCATTTTCCTGGACATAGCTTTTCATGTTGTCCAAATCCTGCTGTTCATATAGGTTGCCATTGAATACAAGTTTATTGATTGATGTAGTATTTTGGATGTCTTTCAGTGGATTTTGATTCAGAATCAAGAGATCTGCTACTTTACCTTCTTCCAAGCTTCCATAATCTTGTGAGACATTGAAGTATTCAGCTGGATTAATCGTAGCGCAAGAAAGTGCCTCAGCAGGAGATAGACCTGCCTTGACAAGTTCTGCTAGCTCACGATGCAAACTTATGCCTGGAAATGAATAGGGATCGTAGGAATCTGTTCCAGCTAACACTTTGACACCTCTTTGATGGGCTATACCAGTTAACTCCAAACCCTTTTGATAGAAGTCCTGTAGGTATTCTTGATACCCATCTTGCTGTGCATAGTCCTGCATTCCTGACACGTCATCATTCCATATCATGGAAACCATTGGAGGAATGTAAGCCAGGTTGGGATCATTGAGAAAAGCCTCATCACTTGCAAAAGCTTCGTATTGACGTGTAATGTGAGTAGGGCAGAAGTAGGTGTTGTTTTTAACCATCACGTCGACTAGTTCATCAAACTTGCTTTCATCAAATCCGGCTAACATATCGATAGGAGATGGACGATCTATATCGGAATTCTCATCATCAGCATACATCGCTTGATAATATGCTCGATTTTGTTCTGCCAATGGATTTGCATGTTTAATGAACAAATGCGCATGTTCAAAACTTCGTTGCCCGGCATTGGAAGCATCTATGGGATTGATGGCGTTCGGATAATGACCAGCGAAAACAACACCTTTCTTATTCGCTTCTTCTGCTAGCTGAAAATACCGATCTTCTAAAATCCCTGAGTAAACTTTGATAAAGGTTTTTGGATCATTGGAGGTACGATTGACCAGGGCTACAACATCTTGCTCATCATAGTTGGCTCCAACTATCTCATCCGCAAAACCAATTAAACGCGGGCCTAGTAGTTGTTCTGCTTTAATCGCATTTCTCCACTGCATACGCTCTTCATTGATATGTACAATGCCCTGCATGTCTCTAATGTTGGTTACACCATTAGCTATATGTAGTGGCATGATCACTTGGGGAGCGATCTGAAAGGCCAAATGGGAATGCATATCCCAAAGTCCTGATAAGGCGAACTGTCCTGTACCATCAATTTTCATCGCGTTGGGAATGTCAGGAAATGAATCAGAAGGTGCAATGCTTATGATTCGATCTCGCTCAATATAAATCGAATGATTTGCCAGAATGGAGTCATTAGTCACATCTACGATGTTGATATGCTGGATGAGATAGGATTGGTCTTCAGCCTTTTGAGCTAGAGGATCAGCCAATGGATATGCCCACAAAGCAAAAATCAAAATAGCCAGTAAGATAATAATGCTTAATAAGTATTTGACTACTCTTAAGAAAACGCTTTTCATCAGTCTGTGGAGATTTTAGGTTAGGTTGTTCAGACAAAGAGTAAACTTACGGGTCATTTGGATTTAAGTTACAGAGTGTTAGAAACTAAATTATTGATTATTACTTTGAATTTTACTCCGAAATAAATGGCAAGAAATGTTTAACCCCTGGCTGTTAATCATAAATTAAGCAATAAATCTATTCTTCATCTTTTGTATAAATGATGTTATAAAGGAGGTCTCAGCAATACCTTAATCCCGTGAAATATTAGCCGTTTATCATCTCATATTCTGGGTTATGGTATTTGATGTTATTCCCTTCAGCAAGCATTTTTCCAAACATTCTACGTGATATACTTGATGGTACAATGGCATTCATTATTCGATACAATCGTCCGGGTATGATAGTTGACTTGTTTTTTCTTAATGCAGTCAGAGTCTCAGTCACGGCCTGAGCTGTTGACAAAGGTGGTGCTGGCATTTTGTTCTCATTAAATCCAAGATGTGACACGATTGGAGTTTTGGTAGGAGAGGTGATCATTACTGTGAGATACACGCCATATCTCTTGAGCTCTTCATGTAGTCCCAATCCTAGACTGTTAATATAGCCTCTGGTTCCGGCATCATTGGACATAAATGGTAGTCCGTGACTGGCTCCCATGGCACTAACCAATAGGATTCCACCCTTTCGTTTTCTAGCCATATGAGGACTAAAGTGATGAACGAGTTTCAAGTGTGCTATAACGCTCGTATTGATCATTTTAAGTAAGTCATCTTCTTGCTTATGAATGAATTCCCCGGGATGTCCTGAGCCCGCATTGGAGACTAATAATCCCACTTCAAGGTGTTTTGTAGAATGTATTAAGTGGTCTACTTCGTTTGGATCAGAAAGATCAACTTTTATCACGAGTGTTTCGATACCGTATTTTTCTATTAAGGTCTGTGACAATTTCTGCAATAGGGCTTGTCTTCTAGCCACCAGCACAAGGTTAAATCCCTGTTGGGCTAATTGATGTGCAAACTCTTTTCCAAGACCTGAGGATGCTCCTGTTACCAGAGCCCATGGTCCGAACTGATCCAATTTTAATCGCTTATACATAAGTTTTTAAGCAAAATTGTCCTTTGCCTATTCCTTATGCTTGACTATGTGGTTCAGTTTTTTGTTCGTTTCGGTCAATGTACTGTTCACGGTAAGCCTTTGGTGAACGTCCATAAACGGACTTGAATGATCTGGAAAAGTGTGCTACATCGTTGAATCCTACCTGATATGTAATTTCTGTAATTGAAAGCCTTGGAAGTTGAAGTAACTCTGATGCGCGTTCCAAACGTTTGACTTTGAAATAGTTGGCAGGGGAATCATTATACAATTCCCGAAACCGCCGTTTAAAAGTGGATTCGCTCATGTGAGCCAGATAGGCAAGATCCTGAATAGAACAATCGGTGAATAAATGACTGTTCACAATCTCGTTTAAATTGATTTCTTGTTCCGAAAAAAGCTGCGAAAACAACGTCGCAATTGATTTAGCATTACTTGTTTGTAGTAGCAATAAAATCAATTCCTTCACCTTCAGCTCCAGCAGTTGATCGTTGACAATTTGAGGATTCTTAAAATAAAATTCCAGACCGGTAATGAATTCTGTAATAAGAGCTTGCTCTGATATCACTTACATGGATTGGCCTACCATCGTTTTAGGGAATGCTGACACTTCTTTTTGATAGATCTCCGTTAGTAGTTCTTTTGATAAATGCACTACAAAGACTTCATAGGCTTCAATTCCTGAACGTGGCTGAAGGTTCGAGAAATACCTTCCACATTTGAGTACAACAGATTCTTGCGCCCTGATGGAAATTTGTTCTGTTGTACCATTGATGGTCGTTTTCCCTTCACGAAAATGAATGAAACAGGCATCCATAGGAAAATCCAGTTCAAACCGAAAAGGAGCTTTTACCTTGACTTTTTCAATCAGACATTTATTGTGAAAGTTAAAATGTTGATGATTGACAATCATGGCTTTCTAACCCTCCAAATTTCATGAATAGAGTCTCCTTTACTAGATAATCCTTTGTGATGCCAGTTGCCATCGATTAGATCATAGTCGAATGATAAGCTTACACCAACTCGACTATCATCACGTGAAAAGAACTCAATGTTTTCCATATATTTTCCATTTTCAGTGTTGTAGGTGCCACCTCCAGTTCCCATAAACTCTTTGGTTTCGGTATTGTATGCAATCCATTGGAATCTCGTTCCGGAAAGCAGCTTCATGGTCTTTCTGGGTATTGAGGTGTCTCTCATATGCGTTACTCCATCTCTTATACGGCCAGACATAAGCCAAGCTCCTTGAAGTTTTCCAGGTGTACCATCATCAATCCGTTTCAGTATCATCGTACTACCAATAATTGCCAGCGTAGAATCTGTAATGGCAATATCGAAGGTCACTTCTGAACCTACACGTTCAGGAGTTTTGGTATCAAACTCTACTGTTTCCGTCATGATGTTGCCTTCCAGACGCCATTTTCCACCATTTGTGCTTACAAAAGCACCAGTTTCGGCATTATACACTGTAATGGCTTGATAACCTTCAGAGAAGATAACGACGCCTTTCTGTTCTTCTCCATTAGCACCTTTAAAATCACCTTCCCAGGCACCGATGGGTGATTGTGCAGATACGGATATTGTCAGAAAAATGATTGCAAAATAGACAGAGCTTTTCATAAGACGAGATTTATTCTAAGTTACATAATCGTCAGTATTATTAATGAATGAATTAAATCTAGATCAATTAAATCATTGCTAATGTAGTGCTACATGATCATCAAGAATCTGACATTTACAAAAAACGGTTAGATTTACTCTATGCGAGACAAGGATGAGTTTCTTAGATTAGGGTATCGGGCTGGAATTGTTCTGGCCTTTCTTGGGTTGCTGGGATCAGCAATCTACCTGTTTGTGTTTATTACAACCGGACCACAGGCAGTGGATTTTAACTCAGAAATTAGATTGCTGGGGTTGACTGCAGATAGGCGACTGAGACTATTGTCAACGGCCATCTTCATAGGTATGTCTTTTGGTTTTTTGGGGTTTTCATTATTCTTAATCCAAGCCAAAGGAGATGTAGATGTAGACGCTTCTAAAGGTGATTATAAAATCAATATTGCCAAATTATCACCAGGTTTGTTTGTCATACTATGTGCTACTGTTATTATAGTGGTTTGCGCCACCTTTAGAATAGACTATGATTTGGGTCCTGAACCACTTCCTGAACTACCAGATCTACCTGATTTGGACTCTGGATTGCCTTCATTAAATTTAGATAACCAACCCTCCAGTTCAGACACTTTACCCATTGTAGACTTCAAGAATTAATCTTTTAAAATACCGCCCTATGAAAAATAAGTTAGTAGTTGTCTTCATATTGTCTGGATTGAGCTTGACTGCACAGGTGAACTGTGAAGAGGTCAGGGAGCAGTACAAACAATATCAAAATGGTTCACCTAATGCCAGTGCAGCCAGATTATTATCCACTCAGCTTGTAGAATGTATAAGTTCTATTTCAGATCAAAAGACTAAAGTTATTTGGACCTATAATCTGTTGAAACTCTATGTGGATGCTCAACAGTACGAACATGCTCGAGTTACCTGCGATTATTGTATGGAGTTTGCTGGTAGTGCTTATCCATCCTATTACAACAACTGTTATTCATTTAAGCATTCGCTAAATGGCTATACAGCTTCCAATCGGGTAGGAAGAGGAGCTTCCTATTCAGGTAAGGGAAATTATCTGGAAGAAGTAGTTGATGCTGCAACTTTTGATGATCAAAATTCCAGGCCTTTTTCTGCCATCGAATATGAACGACTGATAGCAAGGAGGTTGACTTATCCTTCTGGTCAGGTTCATGAATATACAACCTATTTTAAAGAGTTAGTAGGGACCAAAAAGTCTCTTATTCAAGGTCCTTTTATCTTAATAGGATATGACAATCAATCTATTTCCTCAGGTCAGGATTCTGGGCAGCAGCAAGTACAGGTTCCTTCTCAGTATCCTCAAACCAAAACAAAAGGTGGCGCCAGGCAGATTGAACAGCGCACTTCAACCGGAATTGGCAGCAGAAGTTCAGACCAAGGTTTGGAAAAACAATTAAATGAGTTGTTAGTACATCTAAAAAGCGTTTATCAAGTAGGGACTCCGGATTATTATATCCCGGTTTATTTGTTTGATTCAGATCTGGATCGTGAGGGTTATGAGGCTTTTTCTAATTTCACATATCAAGTACACGGTAGATCCGCTGCTGGAAGAGTTGCCTACTTTAACCCAATAGACCTGAGTGTAGTAGCCTGGAAAGCTACAGGTAATGGTACCTTAAACCATGAAATAGTACATGCCATGTTACTGCAGGACTATGCATTGATTCCCGGTTGGCTCAATGAAGGTTTTGCGTCTATGTTCGAAGAGACCAGTCATAATTACTACCCTATGGATAATTACCGATTGATTTATCTGAAGCAAGCTTTGCGATATGGTAAAATGCTGACATTGGATCAACTGATTGCGGCCGATCGAGATGAATTTAATGAAAGTGAGCAAGCCATGCTCTATGCGGCTACAGCTCGCTACTTTGTGATGTTTTTGAGAGATAAAGGTTGGCTCTCGACAATTTATTCCGGATTGAAATCCTATAACTACAATGAATCGGAGGATGTAGCCAAACTGTTAGTTCAGAAAACTGGATATGGAATTTCAGCTTTGAATATACAGTTTACCAACTGGTTGAAATATCAGCAAACCCCATCTAAATGGGCATCACTTGAAAACAGTGTAGAGACCTACATCAGAGAATTATAGTGGATCCACAGTAGAATGCTTTTTAATCTCGAATTTGAATCACCTCAGCTTTTAATATTCGCACATCCTGAATTGGACGATCTAATGAATTTGTTGCTACAGCGGCAATAGAATCTACCACTTCTATTCCCGAAACGACCTCACCAAATACCGTGTAATTTTGATCAAGGTGAGGAGTACCACCGAGCGTTCGATAAACTTGTCGATGTGCTTCTGGGATTTCATAGCTTTCAAACTCTTCGATTTGCTCAGCTTCTTCTTTAAAGAAATTTGCAATTCGCCTATAGGTCTCTCTATCACTGTTTTTCATAGCGATATTCATGGAATCAAAATAAGTCATATAGCTGCTGTCTTTTCTTAAAAAGCTCTCAGCTAACCAGCCGTTAATTCGTCCCTGATTCATATCTATGAGGCTATCATTCAGAACTCGTCCCTGTACAATGTAAAACTGCGTACTACTGGAAGCTTTTTCAGGATTATTATCCCGAGCAGCTCCTAAGGCTCCTTTTTTATGGAATAAATCCGGGTGAAACTCTGCCGGAATGGTATAAGCAAGCCCTCCATTACCCAGTGTATCGTCTGAACCCGCCAATTTGCTATCAGGATCTCCACCTTGAATCATGAAAGTTTCTATCACTCGATGAAACAATAAACTATCCAGCACACCTTCTTCTACAATTTTGATAAAGTTGTCTCGGTGCAGTGGAGTTTCATTGTAGAGATGGATGGTAATTTCTCCTTTGGAAGTGGTCAGTTTTACTTGAGTTTCCGTCGCTGTTTGTTCTTGAACAGAGAGCTTGGTGCTACAGGCAACTGCCATCACGGCGATTACTGTAGAAAGGAAAAATCGATTCATAATTTATGGTTCAGATGGAATTTCAAGATAAGGCTTTTCGTATTACAGTCCAATTATTCGAATTCCTTTAGAAGAATCTCAGGATCAAGCTTATCACTATACATGTACAGTAAACCATCTTCGTGGGTTGGCCACTGATCTTGAGGTCTGTCCCAGTAGAGTTCTACGCCATTTTTGTCAGGATCATCCAAATAAAGTGCTTCAGAAACACCATGATCATAGGCTGATGTTAACGGGTAGTTAGCTTCTTTAAGTTGTTTGTATAGTTGGGCCAAGTCTTTTCTTGTTGGCAATAAAATAGCTGTGTGAAATAGGCCTACAGATTTCTTAGGAGAAGGAGGCAGGTTTTCGCTATACCAGACATTCAACCCAATGTGATGATGATATCCACCAGCCGAAACAAATGCTGCTCTACCGTCTTGAATAAAGGTCAATTCAAACCCTAAGACGCCACAATAAAAGTCGATGGATCTCTGTAGGTTGGATACCTTAAGATGAACATGACCAATTTTAGTTTCAGATGGAAGCTTGAATATGTTAGACATATTAAAATAATAGATGGACAATAACTTCTTATAAAAGTTAGTAGAATTTTATGAATGTGTACGTACATGGAATTAATTCGGACGTAAATTGTTCTTAGTTTTTACCAGTTAATCATCTACCACTGTCGATTTTTTGAATATGCATTTAAATGATGCTTCTCCTAAGCGAAAGAAGCTAGCCATTCTATTAACGTTTGTCACTATACCATTTTCTGGTTTTATGACTGATATTTATTTGCCTTCTTTTCCTTCGATGGCGAATAATCTAAATGTTTCAGAACACAGTATTCAATTAACCTTAACGGCGTTTTTTCTAAGTTATGGGTTTGCTCAATTGCTAGTAGGAAGCGTTTTGGATAGTGTTGGGAGGCAAAAGCCTGTGTTGATTTCATTAGTCACACTGGTGCTTAGTAGTATTGGAATTGCCTTGACAAAAGATGTATCGTTAATTATCAGTTTGAGAATAGTTCAAGGAATTGCAACTGCCTTTATTGTGGTAGCAAAAAGGGCCTTTTTCGTTGACTTATTTGAAGCTGAAGAACGGAAGGGCTATTTGAGTTATTTCACCATTGTATGGTCAGCAGGTCCCATTATAGCACCTTTTTTAGGAGGATATTTGGAAGATCTCATTGGCTGGAAATCGAACTTTTGGTTTCTAGCTATCTATGCGATCATCTTATTGATTGGTGAACTATCCGTGGGAGGTGAAACTGTTCCTGCAAAGTCAAAATTTCATTTTAAAACCATTGTCAACCTATACGGTACCATGCTCCAAAACAGTGGTTTTGTTTTAGGTATATTGGTGTTGGGATTATCCTATTCGGTTACCATGGTTTTCAACGTAGCAGGACCATTTGTGGTAGAAGAGCACTTTGGTTTCAATTCGGTAGTGATTGGTTACTGTACCTTGATATTAGGAATTGCCTGGATGCTTGGAGGTATTATCAGTAAGCGTTCCATACACCTTAAGTTCAATGCCAAAACTCTAATAGGCACCTTATCACAAGTTGCTCTTATCGGATTGTTAATAGCCATTGCCGGGTATTCAGATTGGTTGGTCTTACTCATTGGTTTTGGTTTTCTGATTCACATCTGCTCAGGTTTCCTATTCACTAATTTCTTTACGCATAACCTCTTGTTTTTCCCGAAGAATGCTGGAATTGCCGGTGGACTAATGGGAGGTCTTTTGTACATAGTGACTTCCCTCAGTAGTTTCGTTATTGCTTCATCTGGCGAAATTATAACTACAATGGATATGGGCTTACGCTATCTGATGATCTCTGTTCCTTTATTGATAGTGGTTCTTATCATTATCCGACGACCGTTCAACTAATTTTCTATCGGTTTTATATCTTGTAGTCTCTAAGTTTGAATGATTCCAATTGATCGTTAATCGTATGAAATACATCACTTTTTTAGTTGCAGTTATCTTATGCTCAATGCCCGTTTTGGCTCAAAAGAATAAAGTTGAAAAGAAACTGGTCAAATGGGTCGATGATCACAACGATGAAGCCATGAGCTTTCTGGAAGATCTGGTCAATATCAATTCAGGAACCATGAATTTTGAAGGAGTAAAAGCTGTTGCTGACGCTTTAATGCCAAAGTTTGAAGCTCTGGGAATGGAAGTCGAGTTTACAGATGGAAGCTCATTCAATCGTGCTGGGCATTTAGTTGCCAGGATTCAAGGAGGTAAAGGACCTAAAATTTTAATGATTGGGCATTTGGACACCGTTTTTGAACCGAATAGTTCTTTTCAGAAATGGAAAAAAGTAGATGATGAAACAATCAGTGGGCCAGGAATTGCCGATATGAAAGGTGGAGATGTCATCATCTTGCAATCGTTAAGCGCTCTTCATGCACAAGGATTACTGAAAGATATGAATATTTGGGTAGTGATGACTGGCGATGAAGAACTTAGTGGAAGTCCATTGTCCGCATCTAAAGCGGAGTTAATTGAGGCTGCGAAATGGGCGGATATTGCTCTAGGTTTTGAGAATGCTGATGGCAACTTTAAGACAGTCAATGTAGCCAGAAGAAGCTCCTCAAGCTGGAAATTGGAAGTTACAGGTAAAGCAGGTCATTCTTCGCAGGTATTCAAGCCAGAAAGAGGAGTGGGGGCTATTTATGAAGCCTCCAGAATTCTGTATCAGTTCTATGAAGAGCTATCAGGAGAAGAGTTTTTGACGTTCAATCCTGGTGCCATCGTAGGAGGAACTGAAACCTCCTATGATGCTAAAACCAAGTCTGGACAAGCTTTTGGTAAGAATAATGTCATAGCTCAGTCAGCTATTGTGACTGGTGACATTCGTTGCTTAAGCATGGAGCAGCTAAAACGAACACAAAATAAGATGGCAGAAATTGTTGCGCAAAACTTACCTCAAACATTGGCTACCATCACATTTAACGAAGGCTATCCTCCATTTCCTCCTAAGGACGGCAACTACGAACTGATGAAGCAATTTAGTCAGGTAAGTTCAGACCTGGGATTCGGTGAAGTAACAGCAGTTAACCCTGCAGATGCAGGTGCAGCAGATATTTCCTTCACCGCCGAATTTGTTGATCGTGGAATAGACGGAATGGGTATGAGTGGCGCCAATGACCATTCGATAGATGAAATAGGATATACCTGGGCACTTCCTATGCAATCCAAGAGAACTGCTGTTTTGCTGTATCGTTTGCTACAAGACTAATACTCGTTCGTTAGGGAATATTCCCATTCATTCGTGTATATTCCCATTCACACGACACCTACCATTAGGTAATCTGAATTATTGATAGCTTACTTTAGTGTGTATGATCAATCAGTACTTAAGCGATATTGATTGATATTATACCATCCATAACCTATCATTTAGACACTTTACGAAATTATGCAATTAACTGCAGGGCTAAAAGCCAAGCCTTTCCGCATGCAAGACGCTAGCGGTCGCACTATTGATTTACAAGATTTTAAGGGATCAAAAGTGCTCGTCAGTTTTTTTAGAGACGTTACTTGTCCCTTCTGCAACTTACGAGTCCATTTTCTGTCTTCTAAAAAACAAGAATTAGAAGATTTAGGCCTTAAAATGATCTTCTTTTTTGAAAGCACAGGTGAGTTGCTGACTAAAAGTACTCATCACCGAAAGGTACATCCAGTTCCATTGGTCCCAGACCCGGAACATAAAATGTATGATCAATACGGCGTAGAATCGTCCACTGGCAAAGTGTTGAAAACGATGTTTACCAAAGGAGCTTTCTCAGCAATGAAAGAAGGAAATTCATTTGAAACACCAACAGATAAAGAAGAGCATCTACGAGCAAGTTTGATTCCTGCAGACTTTCTTATTGATGAAAAGGGATACATCCACACAGCTCATTATGGTAAGAATGTAAGAGATCATTTACCCATAGAACAGATAAAAGCATTCGCCAGACAATTGGTCGTAGGGTAGTAAATGAAGTTTATGATTAATTTAGGAGTTTCAACAACCTAAACATGACCGATTTATCAACCACCTTTAGAGATTCTAAGAACCATTACGTTATTCTGGATGGACTTAGAGGAATTGCAGCAATCATGGTAGTAATGTTTCATATCTTGGAAACATTCGCCATTGGAGATCCCTACAAGCAACTTGTTAACCATGGATATCTGGCCGTAGACTTCTTTTTCATGCTTTCAGGCTTTGTAATTGCCTATGCCTATGATGATCGCTGGTCAACCATGTCATTCAAAGAATTCGCCAAAAGAAGATTAATCAGATTACACCCAATGATCATCATGGGGATGTTGGTAGGGGCCATCTTATTCTATTTCCAGGATAGTCCAATGTTTCCTCCAATAGCTGACACACCGATACTTCAAATGCTGTTAGTAACATTGATTGGATTTACGCTGATTCCAATTCCTCCATCTATGGACATACGAGGATGGCACGAGATGCACCCGTTGAATGGGCCAGCCTGGTCTTTGTTCTTCGAGTATGTAGCTAATATTTTGTATGCTGTTGCTCTTCGCAAATTGTCCAACGTGATTTTGGGAGTGTTAGCAGTATTGTCAGGTATTGCCTTGGTACATATGGCTCTTTCAACGGGTGGTGATGTAATAGGAGGATGGTCTCTTGCACCTAAGCAAATATGGATTGGTTCTGTGAGGTTGCTATATCCATTTTTAACAGGGATGTTAATCTCTCGATTGGTAAAACCTGGAAATATTAAAAATGCCTTTTTGTATTGTACATTAATCCTGGTGGTTGCACTGGCAATGCCGCGATTAGGTACCCCTGAATCTGAGTGGATGAACGGCATCTATGAATCTGCCGTAATTCTGTTCATATTCCCAATAGTGATTTATTTGGGCGCTTCAGGTACCGTGAGTGGAAAGTTAAAGTCTTTCAATAAGTTTCTAGGTGATCTATCGTACCCACTTTATATCACACATTACACAGTGGTCTACACTTACATGGCCTGGGTTACTAGAAATAACGTTGAAATCAACTCTACAAAAAACATCCTGATGGCATCAGCGGTGTTCGTTATAAGTATAGTACTCGCTTTCTTTATTGCTAAGTGGTATGATGCACCGGTGAGAAAGTGGCTAACAAATAAGTTTATTGGGCGCTCATAATCAGATTGTTTATTCTTGTAATTATTAACTAATCATATCTACCAATGAAATTTCATAACCTAACCTATGTGGCATTGGCCTTAACCTTTGCTTGTTCATCACCAAAAACGGAATCTAATACAGAGTCTGAAACTGTAGAAGAAACAAAAGAAGAGGTTGTTGCTGTTGAAGAAAAACCTGCTGTTTGTATCTGGGATAATATTTCTGTCCGTGAGACTCCATCAGCAAAAGGTAAGTGGTTAACCTCTATTAGTTTGGGGGAGTCATTAACCTATGTTGGACTTACAGCTATAGATAGCAGCGATAAGAACCGTGAATACATGAAAGTACAGTTGAATGATGGCACTGAAGGTTGGTCCGCTGCTGATTTCATTATTCCTGAAGGAGAAATCGGTGTTTTCTTAGAAGAAACATTCATTTACAATCGTCCGGACTTGTTAACGAAAAGTGATAAAATGTATGAGCGTCTAGATATCATAGCGGTTCAAAACACACAAGACGATTGGCAAGAAGTGATTGGTAAGAGATCTGAAGGCAAATGGATTGATAGCGGTTGGATTAAAAAGGGGAAATTATCTTTTAAACCAATTGATATCGCTGCAGCCAAGTTCTTGAAGGATGCTCTATCCAAAGACACTGAGGAAGAGAGTCTTGAATCGCTAAATATGATTCTTGAAAACCCAGACTTAAAAGAGTCTTCCATCATGACTGATGTGCGGGCTGCAGTAAATGAAATTTCTGGTGTTGGTGAAGAAATGATGCTTTCTGATACCTTAACAGAAGTGAGCGAAGAAGCAATTGGGGAATAAGACCCTATAGGAATAAAAGAAAAGCCATCGTGTTCAATGTGTCACGATGGCTTTTTCATTTTACCCTCTCTTAAATGCGAAGAGGTTCGCATTGGAACTCTCCTCATCGAAGTAGTAATCCTCGTAATTAAACGCTTTAAGATCCTCTACATCAGTGATTTTATTCTTGATAATGTAACGAGACATTAAACCACGTGCTTTTTTAGCGAAAAAGGAGATGATTTTATACTCTCCATTCTTATAATCTTTAAAATCAACATCGATCACATTTGCTTTAAGCTCCTTTAAATCAACGGCTTTAAAGTATTCTTGTGAAGCTAAGTTGATCAATGTATTATCACCTTGCTCGCGAAGGTCTCGTCTTAGTTTCTTGGCAATTTTATCTCCCCAGTAATCATATAGATTTTTAGAACCGTTTACATATACTGAAGTCCCCATTTCTAGTCGATAAGGCTGTATAGCATCCAAAGGTCTCAACAAGCCATATAGTCCAGACAAAATTCTGAAGTGATCTTGCGCATAGGCAACATCTGATTCATCAAATGAAGCGGCATCCAACCCTACATAAACATCACCTTGAAAAGCGTACATCGCTTGCTTAGAATTCTTCTCCGTATGTCTGGAAGAAAAGGCTTGAAATCGTTCTACGTTCAAAGAAGCAAGATTGTCACTGATGCTCATCATTTGCTGAAGATCCTCTTCAGACTTCTCCTTCATCTTTTCAAGAAGCTCCTTCGCATCACCAAAAAGGCGCGCTTTGGTGCGTTCACCATCTATTCTTGTTTCAAAATCTAATGTCTTAGCTGGGGATACGATTGCAATCATTTTATCTATTAATGCTTTTAATTCTCTACGATCAACGGAAACGACTCAGTTTCTGGATGCGAAGATAAAAGGCTCAGGTTAACTAAATCTTATACCTAATAAGGATTTCTTAATGACCTTGTTAGCACTTCAATAAAACATAGAACTCATCAGGAAAAACTCTTGAGCTATCTTCACATGTCTTTGGTCTAATTTGTATCTTGCAATAGATTCATGAACCCTTCCAAAACCCTATATGCCGTTATTGATACCGAAACCACTGGTGGTACACCAAGGTTTTCGAAACTGACGGATATATCCATTTTTATCACAGATGGTGAACAGGTTTTAGATGAATATTCGTCCCTCATCAATCCAGGCATTCCTATTCCACCATTTATTACTCAGTTAACTGGTATAGATGATGAAATGGTGGCAGGTGCTCCTCGATTTGAAGAAATAGCCAAGGATATCGTCGAAATCACAGATAATGTGGTGTTTGTAGCGCACAATGTCAACTTTGACTATGGCATGTTGCAGCACGAGTTTGCACTGTTAGGATATACCTATGAGCGCAAAAAGCTCTGTACCGTTCGATTGTCCAGAAAGTTTTTGCCAGATCATCGGAGTTACAGCTTAGGTAGAATTTGCCAGGATTTAGGGATTCCAATCAATGGTAGACACAGAGCTCGAGGCGATGCAGAAGCTACTGTGGAATTGTTCAAGATCATTTATCAGGAATCTGGTGGTCATCCGACCATGGCTAATGAAAAGTGGGTTAAGTCGCTTCCAGCACACATGGATCGAGAGCTCATTGATCGATTGCCAGAGGAGCCAGGTTTATATTATCTGTACGATGCCGAAGGAAGTCCATTATATGTCGGAGCGAATAAGAATGTATTCAAAGCGGTAACCAAACAAATACAAAGCACCTCTAAAAAGTCTAAAGATCTGATGTCTGTCATTGCAGATATTGATTTTGAGTTGACTGGAAGTGAACTGATTGCTCAGCTAAGATTGCAAGAGGAAAGAGAGCGACTGGAACCACATTTCAATTATGTGAAGTCTAAGACCAAATGGCAAATCGCTACTCATCCGGACTTGTTTGGCTATTTAAACCTTACGGTTATTCCTGGTGAATCAGGCAACGGACAAGCCTTTATTTCCAAGAAAGAAGCGTTAACCTTTTTAGAAAAAGTCACTAAAAACTATCACCTCTGCAAACCATTGGTAGGTTTAGGGTCTGCTTGTGAAGGCGCATGTTTAGGAGCTTGTAAACAACAGGAGAAGTCAGATTCCTATAATGATCGAGTGGAATCCGCCTTGCAATCAAGAAACTTTGATCGTAGTAGCTTTATCATATTGGATCAAAGACAATCTGTGAACCATGATCAGCCATTCATTTTAGTAGAAGATGATCAATACATCGGATACGGGCTGGTAGATATACAAGAAGAAGGAATCGGAGACTTTCATTCCCTCAAAGATCGAGTGAACCCAGATAGTCAGACTGCAGAGAAAATAACCATAATTCAAACCTATTTATCTAAAAATAAACCTAAGATCATTTATGCGTAAGATGCATGCACTAGGGCTTATAGCCTTTTCGGCGCTAGTAGCCGTCCACTGTTCATCACTTAAGAAAGAAACTCCTTCGGAAGAAGAGACGAATAGCATCGTTGCAACAGGAGCGGAGCTTCAAACTGTTTCTGATCAGTTCAAATTCACCGAAGGACCTGCGAGTGATAAAGAAGGTAATGTCTACTTCACAGACCAACCAAATGATGACATCTGGAAATGGTCTCCTGATGGCTCTTTGGTCAAGTTTATGGACACCACAGGTCGTTCCAATGGGTTATACATTGATGATGAAGGCTATTTGTTAGCTGCAGCAGATCAGGACAATGAACTATGGAAAATCAATCTACAAGACAAATCACACGAAGTGCTTTTGAAGGGTTGGCAAGGTATGAAGTACAATGGTCCAAACGATATGTGGTTGGATAAGAAAGGTGGTATTTACTTCACCGATCCATTGTACAAAAGAGTTTATTGGACGGATACCTTGTATGAACAAACGACTTGCAATGTATTCTATCTTCCTCCAGGAGCTGATACACCAATTGTGCAGGATACTACGTTGATTCGTCCAAATGGGATCATTGGCACTCCGAATCAAAAATATTTGTATGTAGCTGACAATACAGGTAAGAAACTCTACCGCTATGAAATTGGAGCTGATGGCAATCTTCAGAATAAGATGCTTTTCGCAGATACTGGATCTGACGGGATGACAATAGATAACGAAGGTAATATTTATATCACAGGAGATGGTGTGACGGTTTACAATAGCTCAGGGGAAAAGATCCACCATATTCCAATTGATAGAAGCTGGACAGCCAATGTAACGTTTGGTGGCCCTGATCAGGATATTTTATTCATTACGGCAATGAACTCTGTCTTCACTTTGAAGATGAATGTTCATGGGGTGAGATGGTAAATTGAAAGCCTTATTAAACATAAAAGGTCTGAGCTTCAACTCAGACCTTTTATGTTTTACAGGGTCATATGATTTTTTTCAGACTAATGATGCTCTTTGTGCATTTCCTTATGACGTCTAAGGGCTACTTTTAGCGCATCATGTACTTCATGTGCAGCAGTTCCTAGATCAACAGCTTGCTTAGCAATGAAAATATCTTTTCCAGGCATATTCACTCTAATACTCACTTCATGATCTTCTTTAGCCGATTCAGAGCCTGCTTTAAGGTATAAATCAGCATTCACGGCCATGTCATTAAACTTGTCCAGGTCTTCAAACATTTGTTTGTAATGCTCTTTCTGACCTTCACTTAGTTGTACATCCTTAAACTCTATATTAATTGGAATCATTTTGTCTATTTAATTTTAATTATCATGATGCTCTCCAATAGAACACCGAACTGCATAATTAACCAAGTTTAGATCCCAAATGTTAGGCAAGAACCTGAATATTCTACTAGCCATTCGTATGTTTTTAAGGATTTACAATCCCGAAACTGGAATATGAGAATTTATAATCTGATGCTTATGTTCAAACAAGAAGTAAGGCTCTCAGTCAATTCTCCTTTTCAGTCATGAGCAAATAAACTTTCATCAATCATTGTCAATACAATGCTTATTCTGAATATTTGCCAAGGAATGAGCAATCATTCCGCGTTCTTATATTAATTCTCAAGCCGTTTGAGGTTCCGGTTCCTAGGAATTCGGATTAAAAAGGAATCATGTGAAAATCATGAGCTGTCGCGCAACTGTAAGTCTGAAAACGCTGCAATTAACCACAGGTCACTGATCGCCAACAGGCGGTTGGGAAGGCCAATTGCAGTCAGACAAGCCAGGATACTTGCCCTAAACGAATTGACAAATGCTTTCGCGATTTGAAGTAGTTGTCAGGCAACATGTACACCACGTACATTTTACCTTACCTATCACAATTCCGAAAGCATACTTCAATCAACTTCACATCTGAGTGGATGTGTCGCATTCTTTTATCTAAAAAATAAACTGAAGTATGCTGAAGAACAATTTAGGTTACCCTAGGATTGGTGACCGACGTGAGCTCAAAAAGGCCAGTGAGCTGTTTTGGGCTGGGAAATTGAGTTTGGATGAACTCGTTACAGCAGGCAAAAACATCCGTTTACAAAACTGGAAGACACAAAAAGAAGCAGGAATTGACCTGATTCCTTCCAATGACTTTTCGTTTTATGATCAGGTCCTTGACATGGCGCTAACTGTGGGAGCAATCCCTGATCGCTATGAATCTCTCAAATCAAAAGGAGAGATGGAGCTCTATTTTGCAATGGCTAGAGGCTATCAAAAGGATGGGCTGGATATCACAGCCATGGAGATGACCAAGTGGTTTGATACCAACTATCATTACATCGTTCCAGAATTTGTTAAGAACCAGTCATTTGAATTGTATTCTACCAAAATCGTTGACGAATTCAATGAAGCAAAATTACAGGGTATAGAAACCAAACCAGTAATCATTGGACCAGCCACTTTCTTACTTTTAGGTAAAGAAAAAGAAGCTGGATTTCACCGAATAGACTTGTTGAAGAAGCTGCTACCGGTTTATTGGTCCATATTGAAACAACTGGCAGATGCAGGAGCCAAATGGGTGCAGATTGATGAGCCTATTTTGGCTACAGATCTATCTGGTATTGAATTGAATGCAATAAAAGAGTTTTATGGAAAAATTGCCCTCGAGGCTCCTGAGCTCAACATCTTGCTAGCCAACTACTTTGATTGCTACGGCAATAACCTTGAAACGGTTTTGAGCTTACCAGTTCAGGCTTTGCATTTGGATTTAGTAAGATGTCCATCACAACTCCAGGATATACTAGGTTCGCTCAACTTGAGCTCAGACCTGAAGCTTTCACTTGGAGTAGTCGACGGTAGAAATATTTGGAAAAACGATTTTGACAAATCACTCGAATTTATCTCCAGAGCAAAGAACCAATTGGGAGAGGAGCGAGTAATGATCGCTTCCTCTTGTTCGCTGTTACACTCTCCGTGTGATTTAGAATTAGAGCAGAACGAGTCCAAGCTTTCAGCAGAGATCAAAGATTGGTTGGCCTTTGCCAGACAAAAATTAGAAGAGATTGCTTTGTTAGCTCATCTATCTCAAAACCCTGAGGATAAAGTGTTACAAGCTAAACTTCAAGACAATCAGACCTCACATGCCAGACGTCAGGCATCTACATTGATTCATAATCAAGCGGTAAAGCAGAGAGTAGCTGATGTTAGTAAGTCTGATATCCAGCGTGGTTTGGACTTTAAGCAAAGGAAAGTGGTACAACAGGAAACACTGAATTTACCTCATTTTCCAACCACCACTATAGGATCCTTCCCTCAAACCAGCGAAGTGAGAAAGGCCCGACTTCAAAACAAGAAAGGCGAATTATCCAACTCAGATTATCATGACTTCTTAGAGCGACATACCGCTCTTGCTATCAGATGGCAAGAAGAAATAGGTCTGGACGTGTTGGTTCATGGAGAGTTTGAGCGAAATGATATGGTGGAGTATTTCGGAGAGCAACTCGATGGTTTTGCCTTCACGCAATTTGGCTGGGTGCAGAGTTATGGTTCCAGATGTGTGAAACCTCCAATAATTTATGGAGATGTAAGTAGACCAAATCCAATGACTTTGGAATGGACTAAATACGCTCAGTCCTTGACGGAGAAACACGTGAAAGGAATGCTCACAGGACCGGTGACCATCCTTCAGTGGTCCTTTGTACGAAACGATCAGCCGAGATCAGCCACTTGCAACCAGATAGCTTTGGCCATTAGAGATGAAGTGATTGATCTGGAGGCAGCCGGCATCAAAATCATTCAGGTTGATGAACCTGCCATCCGAGAAGGTTTGCCATTGAGGCGTGCTGATTGGATAGATTACCTGGATTGGGCTATAGATGCCTTTAAGCTTGCAACGAGCGGAGTAGAACACTCTACACAGATTCATACCCATATGTGTTATTCGGAGTTCAATGACATTATTGACTCCATAGCTAGAATGGATGCTGACGTAATTACAATTGAGTGTTCCAGGTCTCAGATGGAATTGTTAGATGCTTTCGCGGAATTCAATTATCCAAATGAAATCGGACCTGGAGTATATGACATTCATTCTCCGAGAGTTCCAAGTAGGGAAGAGATGGTTGATTTATTGACCAAAGCTATGAAGGTAATTCCTGAAGATCAACTTTGGGTTAATCCAGATTGTGGACTAAAAACTCGAGGATGGGAGGAAACCAAACAGGCACTCATAGAGATGGTTGGTGCCGCACATGACCTAAGAGAAAAGGTCTCCGTTTATCAATGATAGTCAAAGTGGGTAGGTCAAAGTGTCTACCCACTTACTTAAATATTTAGATCATGAAACACGAATTAAAGTCTTGTCCAAGATGTCAGTCTCCCTTTGAGTGTAAAGTAGGATCAATCACGCAGTGCCAATGCTGGCAGGTAAAACTCACTCTGGAGGAACGCCAATTCATTCAAGAGCAATTTTCAGATTGCTTGTGCACAACTTGTATGGAAGAGGTTAAGCATCAATATCAACAAGAAATGTTCGTGGGTCAATTAAAGAAGTTAGGAAAACAATTTTAAGATGATGGATATCAAAGGAACAATTAAAGCGGATAAAATAATGCCATTAATGTGTTGGGATGTACACATACTGGAATTGTCGAAAAACAAACAAATTCAATCAGTTCAGGAAGATATAGAGGAATTGAAACAATTACACTCAGTCAATCAATGGTTAACTGATATTGATTTTGTACAGCATGCATCTTTTGATGCTTTGGTTGTAACCAATGAACATCAAGTAATTGATTGGGTAAGTAGCGGTTTTAAAGGTATGACAGGTTATGAGGCAACAGAAGTGATCGGTCAAACAGCCCGTAAACTTCAAGGCCCTGAAACAACCTTGATCTCACGAATGGCCATTCAGGATCAATTAAAGACTAGGCAACCATTCAAACATGATATAATCAATTATAGAAAGAATGGTGAGGCTTATACCTGCCGTTTGGAAATCTATCCATTAGTTAATGAACAAGAAGAAATAACTCATTTTTTAGCATTAGAACATGAAATCATTAAATAGGGAGGAAAGAATTAGGGCTTCCGAAACCAGTATATTCAAGGCAGTTTTTCCAAATACTACCAATCATTACGACACGCTTTTTGGTGGTACTGCCATGCAACTCATGGACGAGGTAGCATTCATTACAGCAACTAGATTTAGTCGCCAGCGAGTTGTTACCATTAGTAGTGATAAGATCGATTTTAGACAACCAATACCATCTGGAACAATCGTAGAGTTAAAAGGCAGAGTTTCCACGGTAGGAAATACCAGTCTCAAAGTGAGAGTCGAAATTTACACAGAAGAGATGTATTCTTTGTCAAGGGAACAGGCTGTGACAGGCGAGTTTACTTTCGTTGCAATTGATGAACATAAAAAGCCCACAAAGATCATTTAACATCCATTTTTCCCTTTCAAAACGAATTAATTGCTCAAACGAACACTAACACATGGAATTATATCTAACTTTGCAGTTCAATTAATAAATGATCTTTGAATAAATTCAGTCAACTAGGGCTGTCGCAAGTAATTGTTGACAACCTTGAAAAATTAGGGTTTGAGAACCCGACTCCGGTTCAGGAGAAAGCAATCCCACTTTTATTGAATCAAAACCCAACAGATTTTATCGGACTGGCACAAACTGGTACAGGTAAAACTGCGGCATTTGGTTTGCCTCTGATTGATCTGATTGAGGATAACAATAGTACACAAGCACTCGTAATGGCACCTACTCGTGAACTAGGTCAACAAATTGCAGTGCAGCTAGAGTCCTTTTCTAAGGGTATTAAGTCAGTAAATATCGAAGTGGTATACGGTGGAGCAGCCATTACCAACCAGATGAAAGCATTAAAAAGTCCTACTCAAATCATTGTGGCGACACCAGGTCGTCTGAAAGATTTGATCAATAGGAGAGCTGTGAAGTTGGAAAAAGTCCAGTATGTGGTATTGGACGAAGCAGATGAGATGCTCAATATGGGTTTTAAGGAGGATATCGATGAAATCCTTTCTTATACCAATGAAGACAGAGTGACCTGGCTCTTCTCGGCTACCATGCCGAATGAAGTGCGCAAGATCGTCTCTAAGTACATGAACAATCCGCTGGAAGTAGCGGTAAATACTGTTCAGCAAAGTAATAAAGACATTACGCACCAGTTTGTTATTACCAAAAACAACAACAAATTGGCAGCTATCAAGCGATTCCTGGATTTACAACCAGAAATGCGTGCGGTTATGTTTTGTCGTACCAAGTGGCAAACACAGGAAATTGCGGATGAGCTTGGCCAGTTAGGTTATGGCGTAGAAGCACTTCATGGTGATTTGTCTCAGTCTCAAAGAGATGCTGTTATGAAGCGTTTTAAGACGCGTTCTATGCAGATGTTGGTAGCAACAGATGTGGCGGCAAGAGGTATTGATGTCAATGACTTGACGCACGTATTTAATCATACACTTCCTGATCAACTAGAATCTTACACTCACCGAAGTGGAAGAACAGGTAGAGCAGGTAAGAAAGGGGTTTCTATGGTGTTTATCAACCCTAGGGAAGGTAACAAGATCAAGGAACTTGAGAAGAAGCTTAATGTTTCTTTCGAGCGTGTTGAAGTACCTACTTTAGATGAGTTGAAATCCAAGCGTATTCATAACTGGGCAAATATCATAGTAAATACCAATGTGGATCAACAATCTGGAGATATCCTAAATGAAGTAGCTCATTTGTTTGGTAATCTTAGCAAAGAAGACCTTCTTAAAAGATTGATTACCACACAGTTGGATCACCTAACTTCAGGTGGTGGAGAAGAAGATAATCTCAATGAAGCTTATGGCGGTTCTCCTGATAAGAGAGATAGAGGTAAGTTCAATAGATACTTCATCAATGTTGGATCTATTGATGGCTTAACCAAAGCTGATCTTGTACATTACATGGCAGACATCAGTGGTATTGAGCGTCGATACTTTGGTGACATTACCATGCAAAAGAATAGATCCTATGTAGATATTGACTCAGGAAAGGATCGAGGTATCAGTTTGAAATTCGAAGGAATTGAAATTGATGGACGAGCTATCCGAGTGAATAAAGATGACCAGGGACCTTCCGGAGGTTTCGGTGGTGGATCCGACAAAGGAGGCTTTAAGAAGAAGAAACGCAAAGATCGTCCACGTCCTGACAAAAGGCGTGATGGCGGAAGACGAAGCGGAAGAGGAAGAAGATAATATAAAGGTCAGCATAATTGCTGGCCTTTTTTGTTGCTAAGCCAATGTTATCAAATTTTAATAAGGAGATTGGTTAGTATTCAAGGGTATATCGTATTATTGCAATATAATAAAAGTGGAAATGGGAGTTACCAAAACAGATTTATTCTCAAAAGTTCAAAATAACATTGCTGTTGCTGCCAAAGCATTTGCACATCCTGCGCGTGTTGCAATAATTGAGCATTTACTTAGAGCCAATGCATGTATAAATGGTGACTTGGTTCAGGAACTTGGATTGGCTCAGGCTACTATAAGTCAGCACCTAAGAGAATTAAAAGATATTGGTATTATTCAGGGAACGATTGATGGTGTTAGAGTAAGCTATTGCATTAACCCTGTTCGTTGGGCTGAAATAAAAAACCAGTTCAATCAACTATTTGATCAGCTGGAATCTCCTAATACCAACGATTGTTGTTAAAAAAATTTTATTACATCCATCGTAACATTGCAATAATATAAATATGAAAAAACTAACACTACATCCTGAGCTTTCCAAATCAGTTTCTGACATCTTAGAAACCGATATCTCTGAAGAAAGAAATGAAGTACTGGAACCTTTAATTCAATATGTTCAAGATAAAGTACATATGAATAAGGTGGTCAATCTGAATTTTATTTGTACTCATAACTCTCGTAGAAGTCAGTTCTCACAGATCTGGGCTCAAACGGCAGCTGACTATTATGGCATACCAGCCAATTGTTACTCAGGAGGCGTAGAAGTAACTGCATTCAATCAACGTGCCGTCGATTCTATTAAAAGAAGTGGGTTTAGAGTATCATCCAAAGGCATGGAAAACCCTGTGTATTTCATATTTAATTCTGATGACGTTCAGCCAATTATAGCATTCTCAAAGCTTTTTAATGACGCCATTAACAATACCAAGCAATTTGCTGCTGTTATGACCTGTTCACACGCAGATGAGAACTGTCCTTTTATTCCGGGTACTGAACAAAGAATACCTGTGCGATACGATGATCCGAAGGAATTTGATGACACACCGGCAGAATCTGAAATGTATGATGAAAGATCCAAGCAAATAGCCTCTGAAATGTTTTATGTATTCTCTAAAATCAAAACGAAATAGCAATGAAATCCACCAAACCAATTTTAGGGCTCATTCTGATGCTTATCACCTTACAGTCCTATGCCCAATTCCAATTGGAGATCAATAAAGATCTGAAAGTTTATACGAATCAATTGGTTGTCAGCTTTGATGAGATTACTAAGGAAAGAAAGGATCAGCTGACAGAAATCGGTGACTTTCTGGTTAGCAAATTACAAAATGAAGGTACTTTTTCCGTGTTGTTTGTTTGTACACACAATTCACGAAGGAGTCATTTAGCAGATACCTGGTTTAAATATGCATCATTATTTTATGGTGTTGATAGTCTTCAGTCCTTCACAGGTGGGTTAGAAGAAACGGCTTTTAACTTAAGTGCAATTAATGCTTTAGAAAGAGCAGGATATACCATTCATTATAACAAAGAGGTTGAAAACCGCGTGGTTTCCATTTCTCCTGGCAAATTTCCTGTTTGGAAAATGAAGTCAAAGCATTTCAGTCATCCAATCAATCCAGCATCAAATTTTATAGCAGTGATGGTCTGTTCTGATGCTGACAAATCTTGTCCTCTAGTTCCTGGGGCATCAGCGAGGTTTGCCTTACCATATGATGATCCAAGATACTATGATGGTACATATGCTGAAGAGACTAAGTACGACCAGGCATTAAGAACAATCGCTGTAGAGATGTTTTACCTGGCAGACTACATTAAGAGTGAGCAGATTATTAATTATGAAGTAACTAAACGATAAGAATAGTGCCTAAAAAGAAATTAAACTTCCTTGATCAATACCTAACATTCTGGATCTTCCTTGCGATGGCCATAGGAGTAGGTATTGGTTATTTTTTTCCTTCTTCTTCCTCTTTTATTGATTCCTTTAGTAGAGGTAGTACCAACATTCCAATTGCCATTGGTTTAATACTGATGATGTATCCTCCACTGGCTAAAGTCAATTATGGGCTTCTGCCAAAAGTGTTTCAAAATGTTAAAATGCTGTCCATTTCATTAGTTCTGAATTGGATCATTGGCCCAATTCTTATGTTCACTTTAGCTGTGATCTTTTTACAAGATTATCCTGAATACATGGTTGGGTTGATACTCATTGGCCTGGCTCGATGTATTGCCATGGTATTGGTTTGGAATGACCTGGCAGAAGGAAGTGCGGAATATGGAGCGGGATTGGTAGCATTGAATAGTATTTTTCAGGTATTTGGGTATAGTTTCTATGCATGGCTGTTCATTACGGAATTACCCCCGTATTTTGGTATAGAGGGAGCCATAGTTGATATTTCGATAGGAACTATCGCTGAAAGTGTGGCTTTATATTTAGGAGTTCCATTCTTGATGGGATTTATAAGTCGTCTGATTTTGGTTAATCTTAAAGGAGAAGAGTGGTATACAAAACAGTTTCTTCCCACCATATCTCCAATAACTTTGATTGCCCTACTTTTCACTATTGTCGTAATGTTTTCACTAAAAGGAGAGCTCATCGTTGGGATACCGATGGATGTCATTCGAATTGCCATTCCTATGCTAATCTATTTCGGTGTGATGTTCCTTATTGGTTTCTTCATTAGCAAGGCATTAGGTGCATCATACAATCAAAATGCTGCAATTTCATTTACAGCAGCAGGAAATAATTTTGAGCTAGCTATTGCGGTGGCTATCGCAGTTTTTGGTTTAAACTCAGGGCAGGCGTTTACAGGAGTAATTGGTCCGTTAGTGGAAGTACCAGCCTTAATCCTGTTAGTCCGTGTTGCTTTTTGGTTGAAGGCAAAGTATTATGGGGCTACGAATTAAAATTGAAAACCGAAAGTAACACTCGGTAGGTTTTCTTCCTCAGTAAACGCCATATTAAAAGCAAATGCAAATTGATTCAAAGGAGCCAGCCACAAGCCAGCTCCTTTGCTTTGATGCCATTTGTCTGAGTTTTCACCATCCAGCCACACTCGACCAATATCGTGAAATCCTAATAAGCCAACTGTACCAGGGAACAGGTATGTTCGGAATGAAAATAACTTTAACCGGACGTCCGTATTCTGATAAAAGCTCGTATTTCCCATAAATCGCGTTCTGCGATAACCTCTCAAATTGCTTTTGCCCAAATTGCTAGCATTGAAATACTCCAGCTGTCCATTGGTGTATTCAAAACCAGTTCTCGAAGCCAGGGTTAGCCTGGTTGGTAGTTGAGTACTTAGATAAAACCTAAACTCAGCCTGTAATTTTGAAAAATCATCGGACCGATCATTGAGTCCGTAATAATGTTGGAAACTCGTTTTAGCAAACACACCTGAAGTAGGAATGTGCTCATGATTTCTTGTATCTGCTTGTAGTAGTGTAGATGCACCAAGGAATTGATAGCTTTCCTGCAACTCAAGGATTTCACTACCACGTTCCAGATTGATGTATTTACCAGAAACTTCATCTTCCATCTCAAACGATATGTGCTCCGGCCCAATCTGAAAATAGCCCTTATTACCAACTTGATTTCCAATTCCAACAAAGCTTTTAGATCGCTCATAGCGAACACGGTAAAAATCAATGGCGTCTTCTTCACTGGATGCAAATCCTGATTGACGGAAGTCGTAAACAGATTCATTTCCCAACCCAAAATAGTTCAACACTGCATAGGGTCTTTGGAGATAAAAATCGCCCACCAAGTCCCATTTACCAATCACATCGGTAAAAATGACATTGTAATACAGATTAATCGCTCCAGTGGCAAAGGCAGCGTTTCCTTTAAATTCATGCTTCTGGGCATAAGGGTCTTTTCTCCAACCTTCTTTGGTATACATGAATCCTGCACCAAGAAACAGTCCATCATCTACGTTGAACTGAGCGCTGATTAGTGGAAATAACTTATTGTATTCGAATGCGGTACGATTGTAGCGATTGATGTTCAGATTGTCCTTAAGTTTGGACCTGGTCTCTTTTGAAGTGCTTAGTTCAGTTCCTGTCTGAAGGTCATAGACTTTGGTCAACTTACTCATACCATGCACTATGGATTGGTCATCTATCACATCTTTATCTTCACCACCAATGATTCGTATTTTGAGACCTTTTTTCGTTTCTCCATTTAACTCAAATACATCTTCACCTCCAAGACCATACAGACGAACTTCTTTGGTGATCTCATGATCAAAAGTTCTACTATATAGCCCTTGCAAAACCTCTCCATCTTTCTTGCGCTTGTGAACTGAAACTCTGGTGTGTTGATCATCAAGACGCTCTACCAGAAAGTATTCATGCTTATTACTACCAACCACTTCTACTTCCTGAGATAAGAACTCGTAATGAATGCGAGCGAATCGCATCATGTCATCTCGTCTGGCTTTTAGAATTCTGGCGGTTTCTTCTGCTTCTAATTGCTGAATGGTGTCGGGCCATACTTTAAATGCATCCTGGATTACCTGATCACTTAGTTCCGACTGAAGTTTATCGATCTGTTTTTTCCAATCTTCCCAATCCAAACCATTCAAAAAAGTTCTGTCAAAGAAACGAGCACTGGCATTGAAACCAGGAGGGAAGTCCATATGCTCATCGAATCCTTCCGTATTAGGCAAGGCGAACTTACGACTGGCAAACCAACCAAAAAGTCCCTCGTTGACAAAGAATGCCTGATCTCTATCTCGTGGAATAGGTCTCCAGTGATGCCCCTTAGGTTCTTTATCAAATCTTACCCAGCGCCACTGATCTTCATGTCGATCCCAATCAGCTATGAGCATATCGAACAAGCGGTTTTTTAAAGCAAACTCCTGATCTACTACTTCGTCATTGTCTTCATGCAACAGTTCAATGAGGTCTGGAGTACCTTCGATTTTCTCACCACCACCAAAGTGTTTATCCGCTGATGCTTCATCGTTAGGACGCTCTTCATAGAGAACAGGCAAGCCAGCAAATAGCTGTTGGTAATTTCCAAACCTTGGATCATCTGGAATGTATACTAATTTCGGATTGGCATGATAGATTCCTGCAGCATCCGCTAATGGCGGAATGGCAAATGCTCCATATGGATTGGCTGCTGAAATTTGATCCTGAAGCACATCGGCAGCTAACGTACCATAAAGTCCTGATGGTAAGAGCTTTTCGGTATATTTATCAAGCGATCTTAGAACGTACTGACGACCATCTTTAGCCTCCAGTCGAAGTGATTTCGTTTGATTTCCACCGCCAAGTTTTACTATTTCAAGACCTCCATGTTCTTTGCCAATGTTGAATACCGGCATTTCCACAGGTGCTTCCCAGGCCTCCCGGTAATTGTCACCTAACCAATATTTGTATTGCTTATTATCATTGGCATATCGATCCGAAATGGGTTCAATCACTGTGCTATCCTCAAAATCAAAATCAACAAGAGATTGAACAGGTTGAACTGATTTGGTGTAAAGCACCTCAGAGAACAGTTCTGTTTGATGATCCCCATCATAAAATGCGAGCTGGGCAGACTCACCACGAATAGTTACTTTGCCAAAACCATGAACAGATGCTGCGAATTCTGAAAACTTTCCAGGTATAACTATAGAACTCTTAGATCCACTACCTGAAGTAATGAAGTGCATGGAATCCCGCATAATGTACTGCAGCGAATGCTCGTGCCCATTGACCCAAATCAAATGATCCATTTGACTGGCAGACTCTAATATGGTTTTACGAATCAACCGATATTTTGGATTGGTAATATCTTGCCTGCTTCCAAGTAAACTTCTAAACCCAGGGTAAATACTACCTAGTACAGGTAGAGGAACCCAAAGACTTCTGTTGACATCTGTCAGAGGAAAGAGATGCTGCTTGAGTGTGTATTTACCTCCATGTTGACCATCAGAGAATATGGGGTGATGTGCAGCCACAACTACATGTTTCGTTTGATTAGCCTTGAGAATTTCATCCAATTGCGTCAATGCATCGGTGGTGGACTTTGCCAGACAATCACTTTCCTCTCCAGGTTTATCCCAAGGATGCAAAAAGTATTGAGTGTCTACAATCACTAGTGTAACAGTTTGGCTCAAGTTTATTTCTAAAGGGCCGGGACAGCCATTTCGAGGCAGGAAAACACCTTTATCACCTAAATACTCATCCACAAAGTCCTGCATGTATCCGAGGGTTTCCCATCCATGCTTGCCACCTTCATCCCAATCATGATTTCCGGGAATAATGTAGCTTTTTCCTTTGAAAGCCTTCATTACATCCAAACTAGCCGCCAGACGTTTTTCCATTTCTTTTCGATCTGGAGCTTCTTTTGGCGGCATTCCACTAGGGTAGATGTTATCTCCAAGAAAGATCAATACATCATTCTCAGATGCTTCTTTCGTAATCTCTTGAAGGTAGGTAAGGGTTGGGTCTGGAAATTTAGGTTTTCCAGCATCACCAATGATATAAATAGATACTTCTTGCGAAAACCCCATCACAAGGGAAGTAAAACATATGAAAAGCAGTAGATATCTTATCATTTACGCTTCGGTTTGAATAAAACGATATATCCACGATCTCCTTCACCTTCAGAGCAGATGTAAAGATTTCCTTTACTGTCGAAAACGATGCCTTCAGGCTGGCTTAATATCCGAGGAGCAATAGGGTAGGTTGCCTTGATTGTGCCCATATCGTCTAAGACAATCAACATCTTTCCAACTGAAGCGAGCAAGTAATAATATCCATCCAATGGATTGTAGGCAATTCCTGATGGTTCAAACTTGATCCTGTCTTTATCGTAGGTATAATCACGATTCGCTTCAAAGAAGGTATCCATTTGGCCAGCAGTTAACTCGTACACAGGATTACGTACCAACTCCTTTGAACGTATATCGAACTCGTAGACCGTTTTACCTTTTGCGTTGATTCCTTTAATATCCTCTTCCTCTTTACAGCTGATCATCAAGCGCCCTGATTTGGGATTATAACCCAAACCTTCTGTATCGTTTTTCTTACTTAATGGATTTTCATACTTTATAGGCTTTTGCGCAATATCCAAGGTAGTGTAAGGAAATTGGTACAAATCACCATCACTTTCCAGCACATAGATGGTATCACTCACAATCTCAATTCCTTCAAAATCTCCCGGATCGCTAAATGTGATCGCATTGACTATTTTCCGTGATATTAAGTCATATTCATAGACTCTACCACCTTCATCTTCCACACAAAGAATTCGCATGTCATTGTACAATGTTAGACCTGAAACCTCAGTAAGAACATATGGTAAAAAATGTTTATCATCGGGTCTTTTCAAATCATAATAAACATTCACATTATCAGTTATTAAAAACAGGCTGTCTGCTTTTTCTCGTAAAGGAATGGTGGAACAGCTCGTAGACATGCTGATAGTCAACAACATGCCCGCACAAGATGTGATCATAAGAACCAGAATGCTTTTAATATTGTATAAATACATGAAGGACTTGCCGGTATATCAATGTAAATATGCTATTTTCAAACTCTAAATGGCGGATTCTAAGTCACAAATAATTGATCAAGTAAAGCATTTTGCTGAATCTATTCTGGTAGATCTACCTTCAGAATTGAAATATCATTCTGTAGATCATACGAGAGATGTGGTAAAAGCGACGAAAGAAATTGCTGAAAATAGTCAGGTTTCTGATGCCGATTCCATGATTGTCGAAATGGCTGCCTGGTTTCATGATCTGGGTTATAGTAAGTCACTGGATAACCACGAAGAAGCTAGCGCCGAGATTGCTCTGGAATACATGTCATCAATTGGCTTACCAGATGAAGATGCTGCCCGGGTGATTGGGTGTATTATGGCAACCAAAATGCCTCAAAATCCAAGAAACATCCTGGAAGAAATCTTATGTGATGCAGATTTGGTTCATTTAGCAAAGGAGAACTATTGCGAAAAGTCTGAGTTGCTGCAAGAAGAACTACAAGAGCTTCGAGGTAAGGAGATTTCGGACGTGGATTGGTATCAGGGCAATATTCACTTCATCAACGAGCACAGCTTTTTCACAGATTACGCCAAAAACCGATTCAAAGAAGCTGTAGCTGCTAACCTGCAAAAAGTAAACGAAAGGCTGTCTAAAATGTCGGAACCGAAAAAGGATATCCAATCTCTTGAAAAGGAGGTTGAGAAACTTCAGAAGAAACTAAACAAAGCAAAAGAGAAAGATAAATCTCCATCAAGAGGTATCGAGACCATGTTTCGTTTAACTTCTAAAAATCACCTGGACCTGAGTAGTATGGCAGACACGAAGGCTAACATCATGATCTCGGTGAATTCCATTATTCTTTCTGTAGTGGTTTCCTTACTTTTTAGGAAGTTAGAAGAGTACCCGCATTATACCATTCCTGCAATTCTACTGACCATTGTCTGTTTGACAACCATTGTATTTGCCATTCTGGCGACGTTACCCAATGTATCAAAAGGAACCTTTACTGAGGATGATATCTTGAATAAGAAGACTAACCTTTTGTTTTTTGGCAACTTCCACAAAATGGATTTAGACAAGTACCAATGGGGAATGAAAGAGATGATGAAAGATGCTGATTACCTGTACACCAGTTTAATTAAAGACATCTATTATCTAGGCGTTGTTTTAGGTAGAAAGTACAAGTTGTTACGGGTATCTTACTCCGTTTTCATGTTTGGCTTCGTGATTTCGATACTTGCATTTGTAATCGCTGAGGTGTTTTTCAAGCTTCCAACGCCATACTAAAATACTTGAACCACTTCGATCTCTTCATCTAGTCCTTTCATTTTCACATGACCAATTGGCTTGAAGTCTTGAACTTCTTCTTTGATTAGATCAAAGAATAATCTTGAGACAAGTACTCGAGTATTTAAGTCTTTGTTCAACTGTTCGATTCGGGAAGCAATAATTACAGGGGTACCAGATACAGATAACTGTTTTCTGGTTTCCGTGCCTATGTTACCGATGAATACCTCACCGCTATGTAATCCCAAACCGATATCGATCGATTCATACTGAGGATAATCCTTTTTGAACTCTTCCAGAAAGGAAAGAATATTTTTGACAGCCATCCATGCACAGAAGTAATGAGTTCTATCAGTTACCGGAGCTCCGAAAGTAGCCATGATTCCATCCCCCATGATTTGGTTAACAGTTCCTTTGGAATTGTTAATGATCTCAATGACAGGAGCGAAGAAGGCATTCTGAAACTTATTCACCTCATCTGGGGATAAGTGTTGTACACGTTGTGTAAAATCACGAATATCCAGAAACATCACCGTCACTTCCATCTTGGCGGTATAATCACTTTCTTGTTTCAGCACACCCACCATTTCCTTGGAGATCTGCTGATTAAATAAGCCTTCTATGTTCTCTTTCTCTTGAATCTGATCATACGTGCTGCGCATTCTCTTTTTTAATTCATGCGCTACAAATCCAGCACAGATTCCTGCCATTAAAAACATGAACGAACGGATCTGATAGACCACCAGTGGCAAGTGAAACTGAATAGGATAGGCGTCAGTCACCCACATGGTATACCAACTGATAAAAATAGAAACCAAAATGCCCATCAACACACTGATCCAGAAATCGAGATGTAATGACGATACAATGATAATTACGAAATAGATAAAAGTCATTGGCGAATCCAGAAAGATGGAAGTCTTTTCCATAGAAGACTCCATTACCAACCAAATAGAGGGCAATGACACTTCCATTAAAACGGTATAGTAGAAATACCAACGAGAGAGTTTTAGCCCCTTTTTTTCTATCCAGATAACATACTTTTTGCCAAGGAAAAACAATCCCATCATCACAAATGTGAAGAATATGATCAATGGGTAAGAAGCGGGATTGGTAAAAGTGTCTCGAAGGATATCCAGATGTTCTACCTGGAAAATGACAGCTACAACTGAAGCCACAATCAAAAAAGCGATAAAAACATCCAATCGACGTTTTTCGGTCTTGATCAGCTCAGAATTAAAAAATCTCTCACGCACAGACAGATCTGCAGCTCGCTTACTTATCATTCAGTTTGGTTGGTCACAAATTCCATCATTTGATGATGAAATCTTATAGTCGTACGATCTAAATAAAACAATTGTTTTCATTCAGACGAATGAAACATCAAAATGTGCGATTTAAAAACAAAAAAGCCGAACAATTGTCCGGCTTTTAACTTTAGAATTTAAGGTTTTGTTGTGGTTCTCCCTTCAAAATCGAATCATCTGATTGATCTCGATACTTATCAAAATTCCTTTGAAACTTCAGGACAAGCTCATTAGCTTTTTTATAAAAAGCTTCATCATTCTTCCAAGTTTCTCTAGGACTTAGTATTTCAGAAGGCACTCCAGGACAGGTTGTAGGTATCTCAGATCCAAACAAGGAATGCGTGCGGTAACCCACATTACTCAATACACCATTGAGTGCAGCTGTGATCATTGCTCGAGTGTACTTTAGTTTAATTCTACTTCCAACTCCATATGGTCCATTAGTCCAACCAGTATTCACTAGCCATACATTGGTGTCATTGGCTTCTAATTTCTGACCAAGAAGTTCTGCATATTTCGCTGGATGTAGAGGCATAAATGGAGCTCCAAAACAAGCAGAGAACACTGGAACGGGCTCCGTAATACCGTCTTCAGTACCCGCCACTTTGGAGGTATAACCAGAGATAAAATGGTACATGGCTTGTGACGTGGATAGCTTTTGAATAGGAGGGATTACACCAAAGGCATCACAGGTCAGAAAGAAAATATTCTTGGGGATTCCGCCAATTGATGGACTTAAGGCATTTGGTATATGATGTAGAGGGTAAGAGACCCTTGTGTTTTCTGTTACTGATGTATTGTCAAAATCCACTTTACGATCGTTTTCAATGAACCTGGTATTTTCTAATATGGCTCCAAATTTGATTGCACGATAAATCTCAGGTTCATTTTCTTCTGTCAGACCGATGGTCTTGGCATAACAACCTCCCTCAAAATTAAACACATTTTGATCAGTCCACCCGTGTTCATCGTCACCAATCAATAGACGATTTGGATCAGCAGAAAGAGTGGTCTTTCCTGTTCCAGATAATCCAAAGAATATAGCCGTATCTCGATCTTCTTTGCCAATATTGGCTGAACAGTGCATTGGGAAAACCTGGTCATTAATCGGAAGTAAGTAGTTGAGAACTGAAAATATTCCTTTTTTCATTTCTCCAGAATAGCCTGTACCTCCGATCAAAATGATTCTTTTGGTCAGATTGATGATGGCAAAATTTGGCTGTCTGGTTCCGTCAGTTTCTGGGTCTGCCTCAAACGCAGGGCAATTAATAATAGTAAAATTGGGTTCAAATGATTTAAGCTGGTATTCTTCAGGGCGGATGAACATGTTATAGCAAAATAGACTGTGCCATGCTTCAGTATTAACTACTCTGAGTTTGATACGATGCGTCTTATCGGCTCCCGCAAATGCATCTCTCACATAGACCTTCTTATCTGCTAAGAAACCAAGCATTTTAGCATGGAGTCTATCAAAGCTTTCAGTTGAAATGGGAATATTGATATCTCCCCACCAAACGTTTTCTGCAGTTAAATTATCTTTTACAATATACCTGTCTTTTGGAGACCTGCCTGTAAATCTACCTGTATCGCACATCAAGGCACCCGTTTCACTAAGCACACCTTCCATATTTTGAAGTGCAGCTTCTGTAAGTTCTGATGGGCTTAGGTTCCAATGAGCTTCTTTTACTTGTTTTATGCCAATAGAAGTCAAGCTGGACTTAGATGACTTAATTCCAAATTCTATCATTGAAGATGTATATGTTTTTTGATTAATAATGAGCTAAGACTACTTGATTAAATCAGTTAGTAAGGCTTTGAAGGAGTCTGATTTGTACATTCCTTCTCCATCATGTCCGATGGATTCGACAATTACCCTTGAGTGTTGGTTTTCTGGAAAGAACTCATTCATAAAGGCATACCGGTTTTCTCCGCGTTGATATCTGGAAGAACCCAGTAGTGTTGCTTTGCAATTAGTGGTGTTTAACGCCGGATCGTTACTCGTATCATTACCTAGCAGATAGGTCAAAGATCTTCCTGCAAATCGGTTGTTAACTTGTTCTTCATCAATCCCAGATATATAGGAAGGATGGTTCGTGAAACCGTATGGCCAACTGTTATAACCACTGCAATCCTCTGGTATATAGAATGTCTGAGTACTTTCATTGTATCGGTAATCAAGCGGATAATAAAAGTATTGACTGTTGGCTACCACGTAATTTATTTTAGGGTCAATTAACTCTTCAGTGGAATTTGCCAAAGCATACATGTCAGTAAACATGGCCCCAGAGGAATGACCAGTTATGATTACATTCTCCATCACAGGAAAATGATTTTTGTTATTCAATAACCCTAACAAACTATCTATAGCCACAAAAGAACTAATATTAGTGGAACCACTGGTGTTGCCGCCTTCCCTCCAGGCAGAAGAGGACCAGTACATATCACTAGAAGACGTATTGCTGGCATCTCTAAACCATGGAGCAATTAATAAGGTGGATTCACTAAGGTTGAGGTCATCAAGACTAGCAGATACGAATTGATAATAGTTATCCGCATCTCTATTTTGTCCATGGACGACAATAATTGCCTGCTTGAGGTCTTCCCATGCTGCGTTTTCAAGGTCGAATGGATAATTAGCGTATACCCAAAATGAAACTTCAGCCCCATTTATATTCCACTCAACACTCTCAAGGCAATCTACGGTGCCTCTACAAGGAGCCATCGAACGAATTACATCATCTTCCAATGTTCTGAATTCCAATTGAATTGACTTCTCCAGTGAAGCACCATCGCCAGTGAGGACTTCCGATGCAATAGTGAACACATATCTAGTATTATAATCTAGTGTAGCCTCTATGGTTGCTTTAGATCCAGCATTTGATAATTGAACAAGAACCTCCACAGAAGTGCTGTTGCTTTCAATTGAAATGGCACTCTTTAACGCGGTTAAATCTACCGCTTTACCAAAGACGATTTCGATCTTTAGATCTTTAGGTATGTTGTTCAGGTCGTCTTCAAATGAATAGCCATTGATTGATGAACTAACTACCTCAATAGTACTGGTTGCGTCATCTTCTTTGCAGCCATAGGCTAGAATGAAAACTATGAAAGATAATAAAAGGAAATCTGTTTTCTTCATAAAAGGAGTGGGGTTGGAAGTACCAACCCCTAATTTAGTCATTGACAAAATGTATAAACACACTCTGAAGTGGAATTGGTTGTAGCCGAAGCAGCACAATCTACCCCACCATATGTCCAGGTACTACCTATTTTATATGCCCAGGACCCGGAGTAATCCCATGGTTGATCCGTACCATCCACATCAGCATCACCAAATACTTCTATGATGTCAGTTCCATTAAACAATTCGATAGCATCATCACCATTTTGGTTCATCGCATCTGTCTCGATGACATGATCATATCCATTAAAACATCCTTCAAAATAGCCAGCAAGGGTATTTTGTTCTCGTGCTAAGAGTACATGTTCACCTTCAGCTACTGCTATAGAAGGGAAGGTAAATTCTACGCCATCTGTTCCGCCTCCATTATTAGCCACGCCAAGTCCATAAACCGATAAATCAGCAATGTCTCTAGTAGCCACCAAGTGGACTGCTTTACCTCCATTGGTGCCAGAGCCATCCCAAACCAAAGCTAGAATGCCTTTTAAAATCAAAGGATTGTCACAAATAGGATAAATACATCCAGAATCATTGGTGGTGGTAGATCCTTCTGTACAATTTACTAAGCCACTGGTCCAATGGTTACCGAATTTGTACGCCCACGAACTGGAATATTCCCAATCCTGATCGGTACCATCTACATTCGCATCACCATAGGTTTCAATTACTGCTGAACCTTTAAATAGTTCAATCGCATCGTCTCCATTCTGAGACATTTCGTCAGTTTGAATAACATGTTCAAAACTATCATAGCATCCGCCAAAATACGCTTGAAGAGCAGCAGGATCTCTAGCCAATAGAATGTCATCTCCGGCATTCACAGCTATTGCAGGAAAACTAAATTCCACACTATCAGTACCGCCACCATTATTTGCTACACCGATTCCATAGGCACTTAAATCAGCAATATCTTCCATTGCTACTAAATGAATAGCTTTTCCGCTATTCCCATCAGTTTCAGTGGACCAGCGCATTGCCATTATGCCTTTTAAAGCCAAGGCTGGTAATTCATCAATAAATGTAAAGGCTAATTGCTGTGTGCCTGATTCTACCGCATTACTTACAGAAAGAATCGTCAAAATAAGTGACTCTTCACCTTCAACTTCTGAGTCATTGTTGAGGGTCAATTGAATTGACGCACTGGTTTCACCTAATGGGATAGTGATAGAATTGGCAATTAAAAAGTCATTTTCAGCTGAAGCAGATCCTGCAATAGTGAAGTCAATCACCACATCACCCAGAGCTTCTTTGTCAATAGATGCTGTAATGGTGCTTGATTCCCCCTCCAAAAGACTCGTATTGTCTGCTGATAATGTGACCAATGGAGCTACATATGCCCGAGACGAGAAATTGAGTACATAGGTGTCTTTCATGGGATCACTACCTTCACCGAAATTACCTGCACTAATGGTAGCTGCATACTCGGTATCGAAAGCGAGGTTGACAAATGTAATTGTCACGTAAGAGTTTGTCTCATCATAGGTTATTGAATAATTCGCATTGTTCGTTAGGCTGAAAGCACTCTCGAAAGATGCTGTATTCAGAGAATGAGAAAACACTAGTTCCATCACTACTTCTCCTTCTGCATTAATGGTTGCGACTTCATTTTTCACGTCATATCCATTGATTGTGGCAGTTAACAGACGTAATTCATTGGATATTTGCTGATCTTCCTCTTCACAGCTAGTACTGAATACTATGGCAGTGAGGAATACAACTATCAAGTTTATAATATTAATCTTTTTCATGAGATCATCATATTTTGGTCAATTAGTTAGGTTTAGGTGAGCCTTAAATGACTCAGGGAATTGATTGGGGTCCATATTCCATAAATAGGGTAGCAAGAAGTAGGTGGTAATGGTTATCAAAACGATTGATACAATATTCATCCATACACCGGCCTTCATCATATCTGGTATTCTTAAATATCCAGATCCAAATACGACTGCATTCGGAGGAGTGGCCACAGGCAGCATAAAAGCACATGATGCTGCTATGGTTACTGAAACCATTATCATAAAAGGGTGTATGTCAAATGATACAGCCATTGGTGCTAATACAGGCAACAACATAGCAGTAGTAGCCAGGTTTGAGGTTATTTCTGTAAGGAAATTGACCACAGTTACCAGAATCAGTATCAATAGTATCATGGAAAGACCATCTAACTGACTCATTTGTCCTGCTATCCATTCAGCAAGTCCTGTAGAAGTAAATCCTTTAGCCAATGCCATTCCACCACCAAATAGAAGAATGATACCCCATGGTAGCTTCACCGCCTCATCCCAATTAATCAGTTTTCTTGTCTTATCCTTGTTTGGAATTAAAAACAGCGTAACAGCGGCCACCATAGCGATGATGGTGTCATCAAGGCCTGGAATGATCTTTTCTAACAATGAACGGAACATCCAGGCAAGAGCAGTTATCACAAACACAATTAAAACAAGCTTCTCTTCGTATCGGATCTTGCCAAGGTCAAGGAGCATCTTTTTAATTTCGGTTTTTCCTCCAGGGAAAGAGACCTGATCAAATGAAAAAGCATGCCTCGTAAGATACCACCAACATAAGAATAGCAGAAGCAGTGATGTTGGTAATCCAAACATCATCCATTGCATGAAACTGATTTTTACATGGTAAATCTGTTGAAGAATACCAGCAAGTACAAGATTGGGAGGAGTACCAATCAAAGTAGCAAACCCTCCAATGGATGCACTATACGCAATGCCTAACATCAATGCTTTGCCGAACGAATTTCCATCATGAATATCGCCGTTGGTTCTCTTCTTGAATTGCGACACTATGGCTGTACCTATAGGAAGCATCATCACTGAAGTAGCCGTATTGGATATCCACATGGATAAAAATGCCGTTGCAATCATGAAGCCCAAAATAATGTTCGTGACATTAGAGCCGATAATATTGATAATATTCAAGGCAATTCTCTTGTGTAATCCCCAGGTTTCAATTGCAATGGCCAGCATAAAGCCACCCATGTACAGGAAAATGTACTTGTGTCCAAAAGAACCCGTTGTTTCAGCGATACTTAAAGCTCCAGTTAGAGGAAACAAAATAATTGGTAGCAAGGCCGTTATGGATATGGGTACTGCTTCTGTAACCCACCACAGAGCCACCCACGTAGTAATTGAAAGTACGTGGTAGGCTTCTATACTTAGGGTCTCCGGTTTACCGATCACTTCCATTAGAATAAAAGCAGCCGGTCCTGCAAAAATTGATAGTACTTTTCTAATTCTATTTGTCATTAGTACTCAATTTCTCTAGTTGATATGAATCCACTAACTGTTGCATAAAGGCCACGTCCTCCTTACTCATTATAGAAAAGAATAGCTCTTCACCGTTCATATCCACTGTTGACAACCTGTTTGGGATGTCTGAGACATCCAGTCCGGTTAAGGATTTGAAAAAAACCAGAGCCGTTAGATATGTTCCTATGGTTGATGGATGACTGCCGTCCGGATCATACAGTCTAAACTCTGGTTTTAGTTGTCTTGCTCGTTCCCAAACTTCTCCAACAGGTACAACTATAGTATTTTTTTGGTCGCCCAATTCCCTATAAGCTTTTGAAATTTGTGATTGCATTAATGGGTTAAACTCTCTTGCCCAGGTCATGTAGAGCATAGGAATGGCACCAGATTTACGAATTAGGTCTATAAATCTATTACCGTACTCCATAAACTCCTGTTCATCATTGATAGCACTCATGCTATGGTTTTGTAGCACTACCACATCCCAGTTTCCAGATTCAATCATTTCTCTGGATTTCAAGTTTTTATCACCATCCCAATGTTGCTTAAGGTTTGTTCCACCGACCGTTGACTTTTTAGTGAATATCGGGATTCCCTTTGTGCCAGCCATTGTCCTTACCGTTTGGGGTAGATTCCAGAAGTATGTATAGCTATTTCCAACAAACAACACCTTCAATGTATCTTTCTGCTGAGCCTGGAGGTCTGCAACGAACACCAGACCCAGTAAAAAGATCGCATACTTTAATTGCTTTAACATAATTCTTTAGCTTCTTATAAATTGATCTCAGTTAGCTCAAATAAACCTGGAATAGGATTTGGAATATTATCATTTCTATCTATTTCAGATTGAGGATATATGAATCGCTGTGGTAATTCACTACCAGTATTTGGTTGAACAGGAACCTTAACTATTGATTCATTTTGTGTTCTTCTGACATCACAAAACCCTTCAATCTGTCCAAATAAGGTAATGTATCGCTCTTCCAGTATTTCTCTCAATAAAGCATTGTCGGAAGATACATTGTCTTGATTTTCAATTCCACCGTTACTAAAATCAGCAGCATCATATGCGTCATACTGAATGTTAGCAGCATCGGCATTGGTCAGATAACCACCAGCATTCATGTAAGCCCGGAAGTTATTAAGCGCTGCCAACCCTGTAGTAAAACCCTCTGTTCTGAATCCCGCTTCAGCCAGGATCAACAGGTTTTCCTGATATGTTACAATAGGGGCAGAAGCTTCAGGTGCAGCAAGTCCATTAGTTGTGTTTGGTTGCGTACCTACGTCATTAATTTGAAAATAGAATCCATAACGTCCGGATTCGTTAGTCTTGGCATTACCACGATATGCGGTGAAATCCGGGCTGGTCTCTGCACTAGGAGCCACCAGGCTTGTCATAAAGTCGGATGTAATCAAATCCGCTCCTCGTACCTGAATTGCAAAAAACTGGTAGCTCAGATTGTTTTCATCTAATCCACTGCCATGTGGAGCATACATTGAATTGTTAGCAGAAGAAATCCCATTCTGTGCCGCAGCATATGCTTCAGCATATTGTTTGGTATGCATAAAGTATCTCGCTTTCAGTGTGTAAGCAACAGCTATCCATGCGTCAGGGTCTCCGTTGAAGTAGATTTCCGCTCCAGTTGCTGGTCTACCTGTTTCCATTTGCAAGTTTTGTATTGCCTGATCTAGTAGAGATTGTATTTTGCTATATACCTGAGATTGATCTTCAAAAACAGGATTTTCAATAGTGATATTTCCAGCATCGTCAAATGGAATGGCTCCGAATAATGAGGTTTCGGTGCCATACGTTAATGCTTGTAAGACCTGCACTATTCCAATGGCAATTCCATCCAACCCTTCTTCCAAAGCTGCTTCCTCAGCAACTTTAGCATTCCTAAGGGCATTAACAAAGCCGTCATCCCAAAGTTCGTCAAAATCACTAGTAGTCACTGTATAGTTACTGAATCCCTGATGCTGTCTCTGAATTCCTGTGTAGTATCCACAGAAGATTCCGGCTCTTCGAGCGGTTTCACCAGTCTGTAGGATGATGTTGCCTACTTCTGCACCAGTCAATATATTCTGATAAGCTGCAGTTGTTGGGCTATTTGGGTTGTCATTTAACCCTTCTACTAAATCACTACAAGAGGTAATTACCAGTAGTGAAAAGATCTGTATTGCTAGGATTATTTTTTTCATCACTCTGGGTATTAAAGGTTAAGAATTATCGTAAACACATAAGATTTAGTGCCTGGGTTATTGAAGTAATCAATACCACGTGCTGCACTTACTCCGTTTAAGTTAGTATCAGGATCATTTCCTTCAAATTCTGTCCACAAAATGAGGTTTCTGCCTGTTGCTGATAGTTCTATTGAACTTACACCAACATTCTGCATCCAAGTAGTAGATAGGTTATAGGACAATACCAGTTCACGAAGCCTTGTCCATGAACCATCTTCGACATATAACTCGTCATTACCATTGCCAAAGAAACCGCCATCACCGAGATACCATGGTTCTGTTAGCGCTACTGGCCCAGATCCAAAATCATGAACAACGCCACGGAAAGTAGTACCCATAGGAATCACATTTCCATTGTAGTCTAGTAAATTCTGAGTGGCGGTAGTTTGAGTTTCAGAATCTTTCCATCGCCCTAGATCATATAGTACTGATTTGGTTCCTGCATAGATATCAGCCCCCTGAAATGTCTCAAATAATGCAGATAGAGTGATACCCTTGTAACTAATGGAGGTGCTAAAAGATCCTTGCCAATCTGGATTAGGGTTTCCAATAACTCCCTCCAATTCATCTTGAACTGGGAATCCATTTTCATCATAAACAATGTCTCCATTTTCATCACGAAGTGTACGAGAGCCCCAAAGCACTCCAAGTGGCTCGCCTTCTACAGCTCTTGAATTGACGGCATCCAATCCACCCATGAATAGTGACTCAACACCCGCTAGATCTGTTACTTCGTTTCTGATTCGCGTATAAATCACATTGGCGTTCCACTGGATATCATTGGTGTTTATTAACTGAACTCCCAAATCTGCTTCTATTCCTTTGTTTTGTATAGCTGCCGCATTGGAATAAATGGAGTTATAACCACGAGAGTTGGCAATTGGAAAATCCATTAACACATCCTCCGTGGTATTTTGAAAGAATGTACCACTCAAAGAGACTTTGTCTTTAAAGAATCTCAAATCTGTACCTACTTCAAACTCTTTCTTTCGCTCTGGTCTCAGTGCTGGATTACCTCTGGATGTACTTGGTACAAATCCTCCATTTCCATATAATCCCAGACTTAATCCACCACCATATTGGTCTGAATAAGTAGGTGAAACAAAATTGTTCGTAGTGTTGTATCGGGCTGGTTGAACACCTACTTCCCCGTATGATATCCTCAGTTTACCAAAACTGATAGGCTCGAAATCCAGCAAGTCCTGAAACTGCCACGCCAGTGAGGTAGAAGGGAAGAGGAACGTATTATCTGCCTGATCTCCGAATGTGGAAGCAGTTTCGGACCTGATGGTTCCGGTTAAGAATAATTGATCATATGCTGAAAGAGTCACTGAAGAGTATATACCAACAGTTCTTTCTATACCATAAGTGCTTTGTACCAACCTGTTTTCAGGAAGTGCATTGTCAATATCTCTAGTTGGACTCGCGACATCTGTGAACTGAATAAATCCTGAAATTTCACTACCATCAACTTTGAGCGATCGTTGATTAAAGTTAAATCCTACCAAACCTGAGATATTCAATTTGCTTGTGATATCTCTGGAGGCTTTAGCTATATAATCCATGTTAAATACGGTGTTCGAAGCTAACTCACTGCTAAACAATCCATTCCTGAATTCACCTGCAGCCGAACCTGGGGTTATAAATTCCTCACGTTGCTCACTGTAATGATCTAGTCCAAATCTTGCGATCAGGTCTATTTTACTGGTTGGTGAGTAAGTGAATTTTAGTGTGTTTATAAAACGATTAACCTTAGCTAAGTTTTCTTGCTCATTAATGGTCCACAGAGGGTTATTATAAGTAGGGGTGGCATCTGCTCCTAATGGTTCTCTGTAACTACGGTGCCTATTCGATACTGGTGCCGCATTCGGATCTGAATAATAATCTCCTCGATAGCCAGAAATATCAAAATCTGGAGCATTACGTAACAGTCCCAGATAAAATCCAGACGAGCTAGCTCCACGTCTTATTCGGTTTGATTCCGAACGTGTAAATGTGGTATTCGCATTTACTCTAAATTTTTCATTCATCATGTGCTCTCCATTAAATCGCACAGTGGTTCTTCGGTAATCAGAATTATTACGCATGATACCTTGCTGATCCAGATCAGATATACTGAAAAAGGCAGTGCTGTTCATGTTCCCAGCACTTAGGCTGATGTTATTTTCAAGGAAATGACCATTCTGAAAAACCTGATCAAAGTTAGAATCATCGTAAACCTGCTGAGAGTTTTTAGCAATAACAGGATACCAGATATTGTTATCCTGATCAACAAAGTACTCACCAGAAGTATTGAACTCATCAGCTCCACCGGCTCTTTCTGAGATTTTATCACCCCACGAATCACGAGCTCTGCTGTTGTAAATGCCATTATTACCCTGGCCAAAAGAGGATTGAAGAGGATACTTTCGATTGATCTGGTCTATGGAATAGCTAGATTTGATCGTTACCTTCATCTCCTGGTTGTATTTACCACTTTTCGTTGTAATCATTATTACTCCACCAAGGGCTTGAGTACCCCATAGAGCAGCTGCAGAAGCTCCTTTTAAAATAGTAACACTTTCAATGTCATTAGGGTTGATGTCATTTAATCGGGATTGTTGAGCGATTCTACCAGCTCCATTTCCTCGCACATCATTACTAATAGGTACACCATCCACAACAATCAAAGGTTGTGCATCACGTGTAATAGTAGACATGCCTCTAATCTGGATATAGGCTCCAGCGCCTGGATCACCAGAGTTCCTGGAGATCTGTACCCCAGAAGACTTTCCAGACAAAGAATTAATCAAAGTACTTTCAGCTGCTTTTTTTACCGCTTCATTATCAACCACAGAGTTGGCATAACCCAAGTTATCTCTGTCTTCTTTAAAGCCTAAGGCTGTTACTACCACTTCATCCAGCTCTTCCAGATCAAGTTCTAAACTCACATCAATAGTGGTTCTGTTATTGACTACCTCTCTTTTAGTGACAAAGCCCACAAAACTATAAACCAAAGTAGCGTCCTCAGGTACTGACAAAGCATATCGACCATCAATGTCAGTGGTTGTTCCATTAGATGTTCCTTCTACCACAATAGTAGCACCTATTACAGGCTCATTGTTAATATCTCTCACCGTTCCGGAGACCTTTACCTGGGCTCTCAACTGGTATGGAATTATTACCAGCAGTAGGAACGTCATCATCATTATTGGTATGTGTTTCTTCATATTTGTTAGTTAGTGTTTTTGAAGTTAGAGCAATCCACTAAATAGGGTGTTTTGTAATGAATTGTTAATTATGGTTTTTGAATTGATTATGTATTTAATGATTTGTAATGATATCGTTTGCATATTATAAAAACCTCATTTAAATAGATTATAAGCATTTTTATCAAATTTTATCAAGCTTCAGTGGTCAGGTAATAACCAACAGTATCAAGACTTTTGATTACAGTTATTGAAGACAGCTTTTGTTTAAGCCTCAAAGCTTTCTCATGCAGTGACTCACTCTTTTCCAAGTAGGATTCCATACCGTTCGAAAACTGTTGAGAAGAGGTAGTTAATTCTTCTGCTCCTGAGGCAGTTTGTTCGGCTATAACAATAACTGATTCTGTATTATGAACTATTTGTCTTGTATCTTCTACCAGCTGATTAGATGCTTCTAATATTCGTTTGGATAATAAAGCTGTTTCCTTGGTAGATTCGTCTATTGAATGAAACTTATCAGAGGCGGTTTTGGTGAATTGCTCACTAGTTTGGATACCAGATGTCATACTTTTAATGTACTCCATGCTGATGCTCGTCTCTTGTTGTATGCCCTGAATTAAATACTCTATTTCTAAAACGGATTTTTTAGAACTCTCCGCAAGGTTACGAATCTCATCAGCTACCACTGCAAAACCTCTTCCAGCCTCGCCAGCTTGAGCAGCTTCAATTGCCGCATTCAAGGCCAATAAATTCGTTTGAGAAGCTATTTCAGAAATAACTGTAACTATTTTATTGATTTCGACAGATCTGTTTCTTAGTATTTCGAAAGATTTGTGCGCATCTGAAGACTGATTTAAAACGGTGCTAAATGATTCTTTCATCTGCCGCATGATCGAAAGCCCTCGCTCGCTTTCACCTTTACCTAGTGAGGCTTTCTTGGAAATTTTCTCAATTTCTGTATTTAATTCTGCTGAAAAACTGGTGATCTTCTCAATGCGCTGTGAAGAGGCTTCAATCCTTGAAACTTGGCTGTTTGCTCCATTACTGATTTCTGTTATAGCTGAATTCATTTCATTACTTGCTATCTTCATTTCATTTCCAGAAGAAGCGTTTTCTTCAGAAACAGTTTCAATAAAGTCCACCAGGTCGGTTATATGGTTGATGAGGTGACTGAATTCATCCAACGAACCATTGAGGTTATCAACTATTTCTCCAATTTCACCCGGATAATTATTCTCAATTCTGAATGAGAGGTCTCCAATAGCCATTTTCGCTATCGACTCATTCATAGATAAAAATGGTATTCGAATGGCATTGGTCATATCATTGATTCCGGTTGCCAATTCTTTCCAGGAGTTTGTCTTACCTTTTGTTGGTATCTCAACCTGCAAGTTTCCTTCTATTCCAATACTTCTGATAACAACCTTTATTTCCTGAATCACAGTGGCCAGATTAATTTGCATCTCGTGCAGAGACATTCCTAATTGATCCTCTTTTTGAAACTGATGATTGGTTGTTGATAGTTTTCCATGACCAATATCATTGGCTATCTGTATATACTTATTGAATTTGATAATCAATTGATTCAGTGAATCAACCATTTCGTGTATCTCATCATTTCCTTGTAACTCTAATCGGTTTGCCACCTGGCCTCTGGCCAAATCTTTGAGTGTTTCTTTGACTTTTAGTATCGTATGAATGATAAGACTACTGAAGTGATTGATTGCTAATAGGGAACCAATTAATATGAACACAGTTAACCCTATAATCCAATAAATTATTGAGAATATCTGATCCTCGATGATCTCTTGTTGAATAGCGACATTTTTAGCTACTTGATCCATATAGATGCCAGTATAAACGATGAGATTGGAGTCTTTTAACTGATACGCATAAGCCATCTTCGGAATGTATCCCTCCACGCCAGGTTTATGCATTTTATAATCTGCATAAGCTTTTCCATTTAATCTACAATTTTCAACCAGGTATTGATAAAGGTTTTTATCAGGGTGGTCTATCAGCGTATTGAATTTTTCGTTATCCAATATCTGACCGGCATCCTTTTCACGGATTCCATGCATAACCATCGTAGGATAGGGTAACTGGTTGTCAGTTATCCAAAAGTAACCTTCGTTATTGTCATAGCGAATAGTGGAAATTTCTTTAAAAGCCTGCTGAAGAACTTCTGGATCATTTTGATTAAGTGCATGCTCTAAAAGACTTGCTACCATTTCTACAGAAGTAATCAGCTTTTCTTTAGCCGCATCTATTTGTGCAGTTTGGTATGACTGTACATCCGTCTTTCCTTTGTTGTAGATACTGAAGACACTAACTGCACTGATAATACCAATAGTGCCAATAAGTAGGACAGTCTGTGATACTAAAACTTTGCGTTTTAAGTTCATTTTTGGTCGTTGGTTAGGGTGCAATTACTTTCTGAAGAATACCATCAATGGATAAGGTTTTCATTCAGAAAACAGACTCAATTGAAGCTAAGGGCGAAAAAAATCAACAATTGAGATTCGTAATAATATTTAGGAATTTTGAAAAAAGTGGCCTTGAATCAAATTATAAGGGATTTCAACGAATTTTATCAAATTTTATTGAGCCATCTAAAAGAAATGGTTAGACTTACAATTACTTATGAAGGAGCTATATTCGGATTTTGTATCTAAACTCAAGAAACTTTACGGAAAGTTTGATGAAAGCAACAAACGATTCGAAAAACGTAGTAATTCTGAAATTTCTAGAGAATTGGGGTATAGTGATGCTCAATTTTCCAGATTAATAAATGAAACAGCCACAGAGGGAGAGTACCAACGTGCAATTCAAAATATTGATCGAATTATTAAAGTATCTCAATTAGAGGAGCAACTTGAGTTAGTAGGAAAACCAAAATCTGATTGGAAAAGAAGCATCCTTTGGTTTCCAATTGCAGTGTGTCTACTTGTTTATGGAATATATTCTTTTTGGGACGTCCGTTCCATGAGCAATAAAAAGGTAAATCATCAGGCTGATCGGGACAATACATTACAGTGGTCTTTTGAAACTTCCTTTATCAATCCATTCAGTAAATTAGATGAACTTCCTGATGATTGTGATTTTCCTTGCTACAAGTATCAGGGTAAGTGGGCGTTGAAAACAGGATATAAAATTCCATTTTTCAGAGAACGCAATGGGTTTCATTATCTGGCGACAGAAGTCAATATGTATGCACGATGCATGCCTGAAAAGAATGAACTGGGGGAGATTTTGGAAGGATATGAATATCAAAAACATGAAATCTGGTATGACACTCACGAATTACCACTAGATTCATTCACATTGGATGGAAATAGGCTTCAGGATTTTTACCAAAACCTAGATTTCAGTTCTACTGACAACTTTGTTAAAGTAGCTACGGTACATACTTTTTTTAGAAACGAATTTACCATTGAAGATAGTTTGATTCAACGTGTTGGGAAAGTGATAGGAAGAGATCTGGAATTTGAAGATGAAGAACTTTTAATTGCTCGTTTGGACGATAAAAGAAAAGTGAGTGATTTAAAAAATGAAATTAATCGAATAGCTAGCAATCGACTAGAAGATTTTTCAAGACCTATAGCTTGTAACCCTGCTATTGTTCCGGATGTTGATTTTCATAATATCAAAGATGGGGCAGAAATGAGCTTTAGCTGTCAATTAACTACAAATAGAGTTTCATTCCATTATTCTAAGACATTTGTACTTGATAATCAATTCATTAAGAACAAATGCCAGACTTCTGAAAATTAAATCTCTAAATCGTTCGAATTTTTTTTTAATCATTTGTAAGAAATTTCACTGCCTTCTGTACTAGTTGGTCAAATGTTCGATTAATGACGGAAACAAAACAGCAGGAAATACTTCATGACTGGTTAAATCGCCACAAAGGTCTCTTCTTCAAAGTAGTTCGGGCCTATGCTCATAATGAAGAAGATCGAGATGACCTCTTTCAAGAGATCACATTGCAAGTCTGGCGGTCTATTCCCAATTTCAGAGGTGAGTCTGCTGAGACAACCTGGATTTATCGAATTGCTTTCAATACCGCAATAAGATGGCACAGCAAAGAGCGAAAACATCAGGAAGGAAGACAATCCATGGAGTCTGCACCTGTTCTTGAAGCTCAGTCAAAGCATCAAGATGAGCGCCTTACGTGGCTCTATGAGCAGATAGGTAAACTCTCCGAAGTGGAGAAATCACTGTGTCTGTTATTGTTGGATGGTTTCAGTTATAAGGAAATGTCCAACATTGTTGGGATATCAGAAAGCAACGTTGCGGTGAAGATTCACCGAATCAAAAAGTACTTGCAAGAACAATCAGAAAAAATGACTGCTAACAATGGAATTTGAAGACATGCAAAAAATATGGAATGCTGATAGTCAGCAATATGCGTTTGCGATCAATGAAGACGCTATGCAAAAGAAAATACTGAATAAGAAGATTGGTGCGAGTAGAAAGATCAACCGAATGGAAATGTTCTTGATAGGAGTAAACCTGTTGGTTGGTTCCTTCATACTGGGCAAAAACCTTATTCTTGATTTGCACAATGTATACTTATATGGATTGTCCTTTGTCTTATATGGTTCTGTGGTGTATATGTTCCTGCAAAGACAAAAAAGGATCAAAGGAGAAAATGAGTTTGATCGATCAATGCTCGGAGACATTAACCATGCCATTAATAATGCAACGTATCAGGAGCGGTTATCCATTTTTGCTTTTATCTATGGCATACCTGTTTTTGTTCTGGTTTGGTTCTCCGTTTATGAAAGTGATAAATCAGCAGCCTTTCTGATAGGTGTAGCGATCTTCTTCATTCTCACTTTGGCTTTATCTGTAGTAGAACACCGAATGATTCATAGAAGACATAAGAGAAGACTAGTTCAGCTGAAAGAGATGCTGTTGAGCAACGAAAAGTAAATCTAGTTATTAAATTAGGGCTAAATTCCGATTTATATGAAGCTCAATCCTAAATACTGGAACTCTGTTATTGCAACAAATGTATTGCAGTTCATTTTCATTTTCAGTAGTGTTTATTTTGCCTTCTGGCTAACAGAACGGCGCGCCACAAAAGAGCTGGAAAACGTTGAAGCACTTGCTATAGAGGCAATTACCAAAGAGCTTAGAAGTAATTTGATTGAGTTAGAAAAATCACAAATATATCATGATGCCTTAGTTAGTAATCTTCAATACTTGTATGATAGCCTGAAAGAGTATCCAGATAGAATAGGTGAAAATTCGTTGATGGACTTATTTTCTGCTCAAGTTGAAAGAAATGGCAATACCATCGCTTTTCCTTTTATAAGCAGGGTTTCATGGGACTCTTTTAAGCAATCACAGGCGTTTATGGTAATGGATTATGAACTCTCAAACGTAATCAACAAACATTTTAGATTGCAAGAACTCGGGGTTGAGTCAACAGCCCTCAAGATGAGGGATTTCTTCTTTTCAAATGAGATGTATGAAGAAAGAGTTCAATTAGCTCAGTTATTACGATTGATATACTTGTTTCAAGAAATCAATGGTCAGGAAGTCTATCTAATAAACAGCACTAAAATGACGATAGAATTGTTGGCAAAGAATTATGATCAAGTAGAAGAAACAGAAAGCTGATACTCTCTAGGAGTCATACCCACTTCTTGCTTAAAGCTTTTGGTGAAGTGGGACACATTCTCAAATCCACTTGCATAACAGACTTCTGTTATGCTGGTTTTCAAGGACTTAAGATCTTTCTGAGCCAATTGAATGCGTGATTTCAAAATGAATTGAGCAGGAGTAACGCCCATGGTTTCTTTAAACTTCTTAAAGAAAGAGGCACGACTCATACAAGCCTGATCAGCCAGTTTGTTCATGTCAATTTTACCACGAAGATTCACCTTGATGTATTGAACAGCATTGGCCAATGCATTACTTGCCGATAACATGTTGTAAGATTCTTCAAACAAGACTCTGGCTTGGGTCTGCATCAGTCGAATGAGCATTTCTCGAAGAGTCAGCTCGACCATCAAGTCCTTTACTTTTCCCTGTTCGCTCTTGGTAATCTTCACAATACGGTTGACCGTATCGGCCAATTCCATGTTATTGGTTAAATGGAAAATGGAAGGATCGATGTTCCAGTCACCCCAGGTTTGAGCTTTTGGATGTAAATCGTTCAGATTATCGATCGTTTTTTTGATCACATCATCTGAAATGGTCAATGCGATACATTGCGTAGGACTTTGCTTCTTGGCATCTGGAAAATCAATGTTCATCAATTCTCCAGGAGGTAGAATGACAGACTCACCCGGTAGGTAGTCGAAAGCTTGACGCTTAGGCAACTTCATGACTTTTTTACCAGAAAGCATGCTGGTTAGCACGAAGTGATTGAAAACTAAATTGACATTTTCTGCACTCTGATGTGTCTCAAACAAGTTGAGTTCGCACATGTCAAATGAGTGGGCCGTGCGATTTTCAACTAGTGTGAAAAGCGAGCGCTCATCTTTCGGGGCAAATGTATCAATCAGGTACTTCTTCATGTCAAGATTGTGTAATTGACTTCTAAAAAGCCAACATTTTACCAATATGCAAAAACTTTCGCATATATAAGGTGTGAGATTAAGGAATTTTCAAAGATTAGACGCTCAGCAAATCGTTTTAGACGCTCAGCAAAATGAAGTTGAATTTATTGAAGGAGTTTTAGAGAACGCTTTTAATAACAACAACTTTAAAAATGAGTATGGAAACTTTAACAGAAGCTTATCAAGTAGTCGAGCGGCCGGCAATCAAGTCGCAATATGAGCATTTTATAGGAGGAGAGTGGGTAAAGCCAAGCTCTGGTGAATACTTTGACAACATTAGCCCCATAGATGGCAAAGTGTTCACTCAATCTGCAAGAGGAAATGCCACTGATGTCGAAAAAGCATTGGACGCAGCCCACAAGGCGTTTGCCACATGGTCCAAAGAATCTGCAGCAGCAAGAAGCAATGTCTTGTTGAAAATTGCAGACATTATTGAAGATAATTTAGAAATGCTCGCAAGAGTTGAAACCATCGATAATGGTAAGGCTCTTAGAGAAACAAGAGCTGCTGATTTACCACTTTGTGTAGATCACTTTAGATATTTCGCTGGTGTGATCAGAGGTGACGAAAGCACCATGTCTGAGCATGATGAAAACACCGTAAGCATTAACCTACAAGAGCCGCTAGGAGTGGTTGGACAAATTATTCCATGGAACTTCCCATTGTTAATGGCTACATGGAAAATAGCTCCAGCTTTGGCTGCAGGTTGTACAACTGTTGTGAAACCAGCTGAGCAAACTCCAACATCTATTATGGTGTTAATGGAGTTGATTGCAGGAGTGGTGCCTCCGGGAGTAATCAACGTGGTTACTGGATTTGGTACAGAAGCTGGTAAGCCGTTGGCAACTTCCTCAAGAGTAGCTAAAGTGGCTTTCACAGGTGAAACTACTACAGGACGTTTGATCATGCAGTATGCATCGGAAAACTTGATTCCAGTGACTATGGAGCTAGGAGGTAAGTCTCCAAACATCTTTATGCCATCAATCGCTGAGGCAGATGATGAATTCTTTGACAAATGTGTGGAAGGTGCGGTGATGTTTGCCTTGAATCAAGGTGAAGTATGTACTTGTCCCTCAAGATTACTAGTTCATGATTCTATCTATGATCGTTTCATGGAGCGCGTAGTGGAAAGAACAAATGCGATTAAATTGGGTCATCCTCTGGATGGTTCTGTTATGATGGGTGCTCAGGCTTCCAACGATCAATATGAGAAGATCTTGAGCTATATGGATATTGGTAAAAAAGAAGGAGCCGAAGCACTTTGTGGTGGTGGAGCTGCCAACTTGAATAGTGGATTGGAAAACGGATATTACATCCAACCAACCATCTTTAGAGGCCACAACAAAATGAGAATTTTCCAGGAGGAAATCTTCGGTCCAGTAACCTCTGTTACTACGTTCAAAGATGTGAACGATGCGTTGGAAATCGCCAATGACACCTTGTACGGTTTGGGTGCAGGTCTTTGGACCAGAGATGCTCATGAGATCTACAAAATGCCAAGAGAGATCAAAGCAGGTAGAGTTTGGGTAAACTGTTATCACGCTTATCCGGCGCATGCTCCGTTTGGAGGATATAAGAAGTCTGGATTCGGAAGAGAGACACACAAAATGATGCTGAATCACTATAGAAACACCAAAAACATGTTGATCAGCTACGATAAGAAGAAATTAGGATTCTTCTAAAAATCTAATCCAAAGGTTAGACCCATAATGACGAATGACTTCTTATTGAAATCATTGTCAGGGTAAAGGGGGTTCGGCTGGTTACCGGACTTATTGACTAATGTTGTTGACATGCCTGATCCACTGGGTTGGGCATGTTTTTACTTTGTCGTCACTCACTGAATCAACGTCTAAACCTCAGTGACTACTAGCAATTAAGATGAGTCTAAGCGAGTCTTTAACCATCTCAATCACCCCATTAAACCCACTCAATACACCCAAAATGATAGAACGAATCGGAATAACCAAAGCGGCATCTGCTGCAATAGAGGACCTGAAAGGAAGGTACGGAAAGCTCATGTTTCACCAAAGCGGTGGCTGTTGCGATGGCTCATCACCCATGTGTTTTGAGGATGGAGACTTCAAAATAGGAGAAAGTGACATCTTACTAGGGCATGTAGATGATTGTCCCTTTTACATGTCCAAAGAGCAATATGAGTATTGGAAACATACACACCTGACTTTGGATATCACAAAAGGTAGGGGAAGTAGTTTTTCCCTCGAAATCCCTATGGGCATTCGGTTTCTTATTCGATCCAGATTGCTTTCAGAAGAGGAATTAGCAGCGCTGAAAAAGGAAGGAAGATTCTAGTTACTCCGAATTTCAATTATGCCATAATCTGATACAACGAATATTAATTAGCTACTTCATGCGAGGACAAAACTCATTCGCCAATGAGTAAATGTGTTGTATCAAATGTCACCTAACAAAAAAGGTCACTACTCCATGCAGCGACCTTTAGTTAGTTATTTCAAATGCCAATTATTGGTTTAAACCTATACCTTAATCCAAGTGATAGATTTCCATAATGTTGGACATGATTTTGCTGTAATCCACATTTAAATCAATCAGTTTGCCTGAGTGAATGTCGAATACCCAACCATGAATGCTAATGCCTCTATCTCTAAATGCATGTTGTACCACTGCAGCTTTACTTACATTGATGCACTGCTCTTCTACATTTAGTTCAACTAAACGCTTGTAACGTTGCTCTTCATCTTCGATGCCATTCAACTCCTCTTTGTGAGTTCTATATACATCACGAATGTTTCTCAACCATGGGTTTAGGATACCCAAATCCTGAGACTGCATAGCCGCTTTCACGCCACCACAGTAATAGTGTCCACAAACCACTATGTGATTTACCTTCAGATACTTCACAGCATACTCGATAACGGACATGGCACTTAGATCCGTGTTAGGAACCATATTGGCAATGTTTCTGTGAATAAACGCTTCGCCAGGTTGAACACCCATCAGCTCCTCAGCAGTCACACGACTATCTGAGCATCCGATGTAAAGGATTTCAGGGCTTTGTCCCTCTGACAATTTTGCAAAATAGTCTTTGTCAAGCTTTAATCGGTCCTCAACCCAACTTCTATTGTTGTCAAATATTTGCTTTATTTCCATTGTGATAGTTTTAGTGCGCAATCATGAGCTAAAATAGTACACTTTGTCCGAAAGGCAAATGCATTTTGATTTTGGCTAAATGTAACATCCATCGGTTGAAAGTTCTTTTTTGTACCAGTTTCCAAGTAATAAACCTTAAGTTGCAGGGACATGAAACTCAAGGATGTCCTCATTTTAGTTACGCTGATGATTATAGGAGAGGTGGTGTTCATATTGCCATTCGTGATACTCCGAATCTTTCGTCCTACATTCTTAACGGTTTTTGAAACAACTAATCTTGAGATTGGAACCGCCTTTTCAGCCTATGGTATTGTTGCAATGATCGCCTATTTCGCTGGTGGACCAATCGCAGACCGATTCAATCCAAAAAAGCTCATTCCTTTTGCATTGCTTATGACTTCTTTAGGTGGAATATGGATGTATACCATTCCTTCCATGACAAGTATGATAGTGTTGTATGCATTTTGGGGAGCATCTACGATTTTGCTCTTTTGGTCTTCATTTGTCAAAGCACAGCGAATACTTGGATTGCAAACAGGTCAGGGTAAATCATTTGGCTTAGTAGATGCAGGACGAGGCGTTATAGCCGCTCTGATGGCGTTTGTCGCGGTGTTTTTATTGGACCATCTGATTCCTAATGATCCGGATAGTGTTTCGTACTTAAACTTAAAATGTGCTTTTCAGTCGATTATTTTAATCTTCACCATATTCACTGCTCTATGCGCCGTATTGGCCTATTTCGTACTAGAAGATGATCAGAGTTCATCGCCAGGGTTTAATATGAAAGGTGTCCAGTCTATCGTTAAAAAGTCGGTCATCTGGAAACATGCCATCATTGTGTTGTGCGCCTATGTAGGTTACAAGTGCACGGATGATTTTTCACTTTATGCGAGTGACACACTTCATTATGATGATGTAGAATCAGCACGGCTAGCAGCCATCACTTTCTGGGCCAGACCTGTCGCTGCGGTTATAAGTGGCATTATCGCTGATAAATGGCTCACGTCTAAAACGATCATAGCTGGATTTATCATTACGGCTATTGGAAGTGCCTTGATTGCTAGTGGTTGGATGGTGCGAATGGAAGTTTATCTGGTGATCACATTAACACTCACCAGTGTAGCCATTTATGGACTTAGAGGAGTCTATTATGCGCTATTTGAGGAATCACAGCTTTCCTTGAAAGTAACAGGAAGTGCTGCGGGAATAGTGTCCGTGATAGGATATACACCAGATATATTCATGGGTCCACTCATGGGTGTCATCCTTGATCATAATCCAGGAGCATTGGGGCATCAATACTTATTTATGGTTCTGGTTGGCTTTAGTATACTTGGGTTACTCGTGGCTATCAGTTTCTTGCGGAATCACTTAGCTACTCCTTAACTCATTCAAACTGTTGTTATATAAATCCATGAATTTTTCAGGAATTCGAGTGGGTTTCTTACGCTCTATATCAATAAAATATCCGTCCTGAATTCCTTTGGCATGTATTTTAGAATCGGTTTTTATTTCAAATGAACATTCCCATTTCGATTTGGAAACATTGGATAACCATACATAACCAGTCGGTTGGTCCAAAATGGTCAGAGGGTATTTGTATTCTACTTGAGTAGTAGCCAATACAGGAGATTTGTTTTCTTTATATAATTCCTGAAAAGGATAATAAGTGTCCAGAAAGTGCATTCTAAGGTCTTCAAACCACCTGACGTAAACAATATTGCTTACGATTCCTAAGACATCAATATCATAGCCATTTACGGGTATTGGTTTCTCTAAAAGTAGGGGTCTGATAGTTGTTTCGCTCATAACTTAAATTAGTATTTATTGCCTACGGCTAATAACTAAAAAAGGTATCCCAAAATTCATTGAGATACCTTAAAATCTTTATTTCTTTCGAATGGGTGCATGAAAAGCTTCATTTCCATTAAACCCAATCCAAACTCCTAACGCCGTTGACACAATGGAGAATACGATCAATAGAAACATAATTACTGACTTTGTAATTGATTGATAAACTGATTGTTAAATCAAGGTAGTAATGTGTTTGCTAAGAGCTAAAATCGGGAGGTGGAGTAGGAATAGCCAGGTATGGATCATAACATTTAGTTTCCGTAATGTCATCAAAATGGGAATCAACAATCCAGTCAAAGTGGTTTGGTTTTAAATCAAATTCGAAGGATTTAATCGTATAATTGGAGACTATGGACGATTGCTCAGGATCTGGTTCATCAAACTCCGAAAAGGTGTTGGGACGATCCAGCACGACTTCATATATCAGCTCAACAACGGATTCAATCTCATTGACCTGTCCATTAAAGCGACCTTCTAAATCCGGAGAATCTACAGACCAATTGATCATGTAAATAGCCAGTAACAGGCTAAATAACTGTAGTCCATATGATTGAAGCTGGTTAGTCATTTGCTGAATTGGTTCAATAATAACTCTGTCTCTTGGAATATGTTGTGGTCGACATGATAATTTTCACTGACAACTATGGTCTGTATGGAATTTTATAAAGGTCAGCTAACCTTCATCTATCATCGCAAAGAACTAAGATTTTTTACCCTTCAAGACCATTGAGCTGTAAAATATTCCTGTTCACACCAAATTGGTTCGCAGATAATGGATAAATCCACTAATTTCAATATGGATTCAACCAGCTAATTTTTTGATCTCCAAACTCAGCACATTCTGTATACATCTATCAATAGGTGTAGCATTCCTATTATTCATTTTGCCGTCTCAGGCACAAATGACTATGGATGCACAGACACCCGTAAAGTCTGTATATTCTTTGAAAGCAGATTATTACAACGATTACTTCGATTTAAAGAACGCTTTTCTACATTATCAGAAAGCCATTCAAGACAGACCTAACGCCGGGTATGCTATGGCTGAAATGGCAAGTATTTATTATCAGCAGAATCAACTCTATACCGCATTCTATTGGTATGAGCAAGCATTCCTCACTGGCAATCCCTTTACAGAAAAGCATTATCGAGAATACCTATTCAGCTTGATTAGAAAAGGACATTCAAAACGAGCTTATGGCTTGCTTGAAGCCTATCAAGCAGCACTTAAGGATATAGACCTGTCAGAATACAAAGACACTTCCTTTGTAACGTTTGATCCGTTGCCAATATCCTTATCCGATAACAATCAGAGTATTACTTTATGGAAAGATCAACTTATCTATAAAAACGACACTGGCAATTGGAAAATCGTTGATGGTCAGAATGTCAAAGATTTTGACTTAGCAGGAATCGAGTTATCAAAACTTCAATCTATTTCACAAATAGAAGGTTTGAATCAATTCATTCTATTGGTGCAAGAGTCTTCGAGTAATAATAAGTTGTATTATACCGAAGGAGGAACGGATCGACTTGATGATTTGAATAAGATCAAATGGAAGAAGTTTGAGCCAGGTGTTCAGCATTTAGTATCCAATTTGCAAGAAAATGCACTCTATTTTACCGCTGTTAATCCCATAAATGGAATGAGTGAATTGTACCGAAGCAGATGGAGTGGAAAGAAATGGGAACAGCCCGTAAAGCAAACACTTGCTGGAGTTTCAGGAAATCTATCTTTTCCAAACTTCGCATCCGGGCAGACACTGTTTATTGGCGCTGGAACCTATGAAAAAGGGTATGACGTGCACGCTTATGATGTTAAAACCAACAAAGCAAGGGCCTTACCAAAACCCCTTAATAGTCAAGAGAATGAACTAGGAGTATTTTGGACGAGTAAGGATGAGGGTTATCTGATCAGAGATAACGAGACAGGACATCTCCAGGTGCTTGCCATCACCCAGTTCAACTTTGCGATTCCTATTGAAGAAAAGAAGGAGCGAATGATCATCAATGTCTCTAAGGGCGGATTGCCAATTTATTCATCGAGCGGAGAAACAGTTTTGATTAAGAGTCCGGAAGAAAACATTGATTTCATCATTATTCCAGGGACAAACTATAGGATGAACGTCCACCTTGAAAATCATAGACACGGTCCACAGGAGCTGAAATCTCGCGTTTTTAACCTTCCTAAAGGAGATTTGTTCACTTTCAATATTCGCACAGTTTCTCTAGGTCAAAAGCACCAGTCAGGATGGCTGGATCCCAACGAAAACAGAATTGAGGATATTCGATTGTATCCCGGTGATTTGGTGACCTTTCAGTTGCTTCCTTTGTCCAAAACTGCAAGTACAAAAACACGCATTATATACGGTGATTATGAAGAGACTTTGTCTGCTACTGACACCATAGATTTTGGCTATGTGATCGAAGAAAGTTTTGATTCGAATGAAGAGCAAGAAGAGTACATCAGAGAACCAGAACCAATACAGGAAGAACTGTTTGCAGAGGAATCCCTTGCTTCAGACACGTTGATAGATGAGGTTATTACAGAAGAATTTATAGCACTAGACACTGCAGACGTGGAACTGATCGCCACATTGGATAGTGTTTTAATTGAAGATAGCACCACTCAAATAGCACTAGCATCAGATGCGGTATCAGACAGCTCAGTCATAGCTTCACAGGATGCTGAGGAATTAGAACCTAACGATGCATTATTGACGGATAATACCACTTTGATGGCTGATATAACCAGCATAACGGACTCCTTGAAATCAACTGAACTAGCTAAAAGCCTGAGTGATGAGCTTTTTGTAATAAATGATTCTATGGAGTTCATAGTCAAAGAAGAAAATGAACAAAGAGCAACAATAACTGACCAGTACATTGTGAATAGCCAATCTCAATCTGAAGATTCAATCAATACCTCACAACTAGCTATAAATAAACAGGTTATCAACAGTGATTTAAAGCTGAAAACAGGAGAGGAGCAAGCTGATATACAACCAGAAAGACCATCAAGTAATTGTTATAGAGTACAGGTTGCAGCAGCGCTTAAGCCTATTACAAATCAGGAATTAAGATCCATATATTCTGGCCCATTAACTGTGATGACTTATGATGATAAAGGCTATTACAAATATTACATCGCAGAAGTAAGTTCTTACAAGCAAGCCAATGAGTTAAGGCTGAGTAGTGGTGTCCAAGATGCCTTTATTACTAAATGTCCGGCAGTTTTTTCTAACAATATTATAGCTACCGCACAACCTGAAATTGTGGAAGAAATAAAGGCACCTGAAGAACTAACAGACACCATTTCATCAACTGAAGCGACAGCCTTCGTTTATAAGCAAAAGGAGAAAAGTTTACAGGAGTCAATCGAGATAACCGACACCTTAACAGAGCAACCAGAAATTGAATCTTCTGATCGTATTGCTTCTAGGGATTCAATTCCAGAGTCTCAAGATATGGATGAACCTAAATCCTTAATTGCTGTAGAAGATACCGTTGAATTAGCAGACACAGAAGAAGAGTTAGCAGCAAACCTGATGGTTGAAGAGCCGGAAGATAAAGTTGTTCTTACGGATACAAGTGACACAATAGCACAGGCATCAAGTCTGGTTGTAGCTAAGAAGCATTTGTCAGAAGAAACAAAGAAAATACGCCTATTGTCTGACTTGAGTATTCATCCAGATAAGGAAAGCAACCTATTGTATCGACTACAAGTTGCAGCGGCTATTCGTCCGCTAAAAGACGATGAGCTTAAGCGAATCTACAACGGTCCATTGACTATAAAATCCTTTAAAGAAAACCAATACTATAAGTATTACATCACACAATTGCCGAGTTACTTCCTGGTTCGTGAAATCCAAAAGGATAGTGAGTTGGAGCAATCCTATATTGTTGCTTATAAATCCATTGACAAGTTGACTATTCATGATGCTTTAATTGATCAATATCGAGATCGCATGCAGTCTAAACCCATCAACTTAACAGATAGTGTGATCAAAGTGGTGACGGTTTATTTTGATCTGGATGAGTTCATATTGCCAAAGGATCAATTGAACAGCTTACAATCTGTAAAACAAGGGCTAGAGACACACAAAACCTGGTATGCTATAGTGGATGGGCATACGGACATACAGGGAGCAGACGCCTACAATTTTGGGTTATCCGAAGAACGAGCATTGCATGTGAAGAAGCTGTTGATTCAGCAGGGAATTACAGCAGAGCGAATCATTACTAACTATTATGGTGAATCGCATTTAGCACAAGAATGTTCTCAACCAGGAACTTGTTCAGAAGAGGCACATCAAGCCAATAGACGAGTAGAAATCTTGTTGGTTCAACCTGAGAATTGAGTGTATCTTTTCGCAAATTGATTGCCTAAAATCAATTCATAAACCCAATGGCCGATACAACTAATAGAAACTAAAATACTAACTTATTCATTATCAAATTACTCAGGCTACTTTCCAAAGTACTTCATGGAACTGATCATTGTTGCCTGACAATTCAATTCTTAGTGGATTCGTTTTCATTTCCAGGAATGCGTCGCTTAGAAACAATTCGTCTGGATGTACAGCGACTTTATCCGATGTTAAAAACTCGATGATGTCTGGACAGTCATCGTCTTCACAGTATTCATCATAGATGTCGAACAAAATGTCATTCAAATACTGACCGTATTTAATTTTGAGTTCGTATAGCTGATCTTCAAAATCTTCAGTCACTAACGGATCAACGCCGTGCATTTGAATATGCTTTGCGGTAATCAACAATCTGGTAATTTTCTTTTCAAGGGTTGCTGTGTCTATCATGATCGTCTTATTTAAAAATGAGAACTGATATCAAGGTAATAGAAGACATACAATGATCAGGCCAACAATCGATGAGCTGTACAGCGCTGTAGATGACTAACTCAAGAACAGAGATATCTGTGCAATGTCGATATGGGGTTAATCAAATTTTCGAGCTGTACGAGCCACAGGACGACTCAAAAGATTCTACGTGATTCTCAGCGCTTAGGAATTATGCGGATAACAAGAGTGTGTATTGAGAAACGTAAGCGATTAAGAATTATCCCTAGAGTAGAGGTTCCAAAATACTTAACTTAACATAATATAAATTATATAACTTAAGTATATGGATTTGAGACCAGCTTGCTGGTTAACATATAATCAGATCTATATACAGTGCGGCCGGCCAGGCTCGCCTGTTGTAGATCGGTCGATTATATGTTAAAACAAATCCATATCCCTCACACGAATCCTGCTTATATAATTGACTATTATGTTAAGCCGGCAGTAGCCGGCGAGTTTGGACGTGTAGTGCACCTGAAGCTTGACTTTTCCTTTGGCGGTTTCCCATGTTATATAATTTGTGTTATGTGTAAATAGCCGCTGCGCCACCGCCGTAGTCCGGGGGCGCCTAGCCTGGCCACAACTTCATTCGATACCGCAGCGACTATGTTACTTAATAAATCTTGTTCGCTGCTGGTAAGCCTAATTGTCTAAGGCCAGGTCTGCCGACCCACACCGTGCCGGGGGCGCCCAGGCCTAAGCCCTCTACGACTTGATAAAGTTTTTTGACAACCCGCTTCCAGCTAAGGCTGGATATTGGCCATTCAACAGCAAGAGAATCACAGGCAATTGTGATGTTCTATTTTACCATATTCGATCATTCGTACACGATCAATCCATCTACGCAATTCTCAGGCGTTACAAAATTGCCTGTGATACACTTTGCAAGCCGACGCTGTATTCTCATAGCAATCGACTATTAGTTTTCTAATTTCAATTGCATCAAGCAACTGATCCAGAATTTCCTTTGAGTGCCTTATTAATTATAGATTCGGCAGAATATTGAGATCGGGTTTCAAATGACTTTTTCTGTAAGCCCTCATGCCGGGCAGGCAAATACTTTTGGCATTGGCCCGCTGCGGCGGACCGTCAAAAGTATTCAAAAACCCTAGCGCTCCACGCCGGACCAAAATAATCACCTATCACCCGCACAGGCCGACCCACGCCCGGGTATTTTGGCGGGCCAACGCGCCTATCAAGTAAATACCTCTTAAATAATCTGTGAAATTGGTAAAACAACCAGTATTTTATATCAGTATTCGAGGGAATAGCTACCGTACATTTGTCAACATCTGTATATCAATAATTAGTCAACTACTAATTCCAATGAAAAAAACAATTATCACACTTGCTATACTGTTAATGTCACAACTCAATGTCCTGATGGCGCAAATCATTACTCCAGGTAAAAAAAGCTCTGAAGACCACCTGATTCGAATATCAGAAATTGAAATCTATCCTGAATATTTTGAGGAGTATATAAATATTTTAAAGGAAGAGTCCAGGGCTTCAGTGATCAAAGAACCTGGGGTCATTTCTATATTTCCTTTGATCCAAAAGCAAGATTCTACTCAAATCAGAATCCTTGAATTTTACATTGATGAAGAATCTTACAAATCACACATCGCTTCAGATCATTTTCAGCATTATAAAACCAGCACTTTGCACATGGTCAAAGAACTTAGATTGATTGATATGAATGTTATTGATGCGGAAACCATGCAATCCATTTTTGAAAAATTAAATAATTAAGTGTATGAGGTTCCTTTCATTTGTATTTACCCTACTATTGCTAACTCTGAGCGCTCAAGCTCAAGACATTCCGCTATATATGCGTATAGTGGAGCTTACAGTAGAAAAGTCACAGATTCCGAAGTTCAAAGCGGCTCTCAGGGAAGACATTGACGCAGCAGTTAGACTGGAAGATGGAGCTTTGGAAATTTATGCAGTGTACGACAAACAAGATTCCGGTCGTGTATTTGTTATTGAAACATTCTCCTCCAAAGAAGATCATTCTTCTCATCAGCAAACGAACCATTATCTAAAATTTCAGGCTGTTGCCGGAGAATGGGTTAAGTCGGTTAACCGGACCGAAGTGATTCCATTTGCATTGAACTCCAAACTGCAGCAAGGTTTAATTGGTAAGAAAAACATTCAGGCCAGACCTCCTGCTACCCAACCCTTTGGAGGAGAGGCTTTTGAACCATCAGATAAAACAACAATCCGATGGCTCGGCAATGCGGGTTTTTTGATCAATAGCCGGGGCACAACATTTATGGTTGACCCACTGATGCAGGGCTTTGATATGCCCATCATGATTGATATTCCAATTTCTCCTCAGAGCATTCCACATTTAGATGCTGTATTAGTTACCCATAGCGACAATGACCACTACAGTATTCCTACACTCAAAGAATTGGCAGCTGTTACGAATGCATTTCACTCAACAGTTTATGTCGATTCGTTAATGAAGAATCAGGGTTTCAAATCCTTTGGATATGAGATTGATGACCAGTTTAAAGTGGACAACATCACCATAACTCTTACTCCAGCAGATCATTCTTGGCAAAATGCTTACCCAGGAGCCAGTGATCGCTTTTTTCGTCAGGAAGACTGTACTGGTTTCTTGATTGAAACTCCCGATGGAAGCATTTGGGTGACTGGAGATTCACGATTGATGGACGAACATCTGAATATGAAAACACCAGATGTCATATTATTTGATTTCTCAGACAGTGAATGGCATTTTACTTTGGAGGGAGCAATAAAACTTGCAAATACTTATCCGAATACCCCACTCCTGTTGCATCATTGGGGAACAATTGACGCACCGGATTTCGCTCCCTTCAACGGAGACCCAGAGGATCTCTATGGCACAGTCATCAACCCAGAAAGGATCGTGTTGTTAGCCCCAGGAGAACCCTTTGACTTAAAATCCTTGAAAAACAAATGACGCCAATGGGACAAAACATCATCCAACTAAAATCAGTATCCCAGTTTAATACAGAAAGAGGTCAATCAACCGAGCATCCTTTGGTGACTGTTTTGGATCAATCAAAAAGTACTCCCCTATCTCCTACCAAATGGATCTCCAGTCTCTACATCGTATTTCTGAAAGACAGCAAGTGCAGCGAGATCAAGTATGGTCGGAATCACTACGACTACCAAGACAGTACGATGATGTTTGTCGCACCTGGTCAGGTGATGGGAATTGAGGAAGATGGTATCTATCAACCTAATGGTTGGGCATTAGCATTTCATCCCGATCTGATTCATGGCTCCTCGCTTAGTACTCATATGGCGGATTACAGCTTTTTCTCATATAACGCCAATGAAGCACTTCATCTTTCTGAACGAGAGAGAAAAACGATCATGGATTGCTTACTTAACATTCAACTGGAATTGGCACAATCAATTGACAAACACAGCAGGAAACTTATTGCCAGCAACATTGAATTGTTGCTCAACTATTGTTTGAGATTTTATGACCGGCAATTCATAACCCGTGAGCATGCGGTTAAAGATGTATTGGTGAAGTTTGAAAATATTCTCAACGAGTATTACCAATCAGATAAACCCTCTTCTTTGGGTATTCCATCGGTTTCTTATTGTGCAGATGAACTCCACCTGTCATCCAATTACTTTGGCGATCTTGTTAAAAGAGAAACCGGTAGAACAGCCCTTGAATTTATCCATGAAAAGGTCATCAACTGCGCTAAGGATCTTATCCTTAACGAGCGCAAATCGATAAGTGAAATAGCTTATGATATTGGATTTCAATATCCACAGCACTTTACTCGACTTTTCAAAAAGCATGTTGGACAAACTCCACTGCAGTTCAGGAATCTTAACTAATTAGAATAAATGCATGTTCCAAATCTCAGAACCGGCCACAAATGGTTATTTCTAAGCATTCTATTTTTAATGGTCTTTACCAGGTCAGTGGCACAAGCTCCTGACAGCATAAACTTTTCAAGCTCATTTGCATTAACTAACAACGGCATATCTCTACTTCCCTCTTTTTCACTGGGCAAACCAGCTGGAATTCTGGATATTAGGATTGGAAATCAATTCAGTTTTGAACCTCAACTACGATTTTCGCTTGAGGGAAAACCATGGGCATTTGTTTTTTGGTGGCGTTACCAATTATTTGAGAAGAACAATAGGTTCAATCTCCGGGTAGGTGCACATCCTGCGATTCTTTTTCGAACTATTCCTAATGCTGACCCGTCAAATAATGAGGACATGATAGAGGCTCATAGATATATCGCAGGGGAACTTGCCCCTTCCTACCGGGTGGCAAAGCACGTTCGAATCGGAATGTATTATCTCAAAGGTCACGGATTTCAGAATTCTGGGACAAGAAACAGTGATTTCATCACCATCAACGCCTATTTTTCACGATTAACCATTTCCAATGATTATTACATGACATTGTATCCGCAGGTTTACTTCTTAAAAATGGATAAAAATACGGGATACTATGCCACCGTTACGATTGCTCTTAAAAGAGATGATTTTCCTATTACAATAGAATCCATTCTCAATCAGTCAATTAAGACTGAAATTGCCGGAGATCAATTTTTATGGAATTTGAGTTTGATTTACTCCATTGGAGGTTCGTACGCTAAAATCAAAGACTAGCTGATCATTAGCCTACAATAGAGCCACACACATTTGCCATCCGCTCAAATCCCTCTCACAACCTAAGATGTCAAAAGAGTATGTCTCCCCTGCCCTATGGAAAAACTCTTTTCTCCCCTCTCTTAAAAGAAAAATCGAGGCGCGTAGCTGATTAGTCCCTATCCTCAATCCCTAAGCTACATTAACGGGCACGCCTAGTGATAACGCAGGCCATTATCGGTCCGACGTTTCGGTAACATAGCTATATGGATTTGTGGTCAAAACCCGGATGGTGTCTTGATTAATCTGCGTGGATCGCATAATCCCAGATCTATATATAGGTTGTCTGTGGTAGATCGATGGAGGCTAGTCCTGTTGCTCACGGAATTCGATTTGCATACGTCCCATTCTTCTACCTATAACCAGAAAATACCCTTTTGCAACTCGAAGAATACCCCCTTTTAGGTATTTGGCTTTTGAGAATGTTTTGTCAATTTTAAATAGCGGTATATGACGTATTAATTATCCTAAAATCATCATTTTCGTTATGAGTGTTGAACTAAAAGTAAATGAATCTTCTGCTCCTGAAGCAAATTACGTTGGTTGGTGTCCTGCAAAATGCACCCTCTCTTCAGGAGAACATGCAGGTGAACGGCTCACGTTGCGTAATGCAGTTGGAAATGTTGGACAAGTAGTGTTCTTATCTACCTTAGAGATGATACCAGTGAATGAGATTACAGTAGAGATGCCTTCAAATGGAGCAGAAACTCAGTTGTTTATTGCTGGAAAATTTGGCTCTCCAAGTAAAAAAGATAAGGATTCGACTATCGAGATTATCGATGCTCGAGGAAATATCGCCTTTACCAAAGACTTGATGGTCAGAGTTAGAAAGAATGCCAACAGTAGAGATTTTACTGATGATGAAAGGGATGATTTCCTGGAAGCCATGGTGGAGCTTAATTCAATGAATTCCAACGGCGTGATTCAATTTAGGGACTTTCAGAATATTCATTCAAATCTTGGCGATAATGAACTTCATAGAAGAAGTTCTTTTTTGCCGTGGCACAGAGCCTATCTTCTTGATTTAGAAAGAGAGCTTCAAAAGATCAATCCTGCTGTTACTTTGCCTTATTGGCGGTTTGACCAGCCAGCTCCAAATATTTTCAATGGTGATTTTATGGGTACACCCAATCCAAGTGGTACCGTTGAGTTCGCTAGCGGAAACCCTATGACCGCTTGGGTCAATAGAATCAATGGAGGAAGTGGAATGAGAATTCGCAGGTTTCACGCTGGCATTGTTGATCGAAATCCGGATGGGTCTTTTCAGGTGATCCCTTATGACCCTACCACAAGCAGAGCGGTAATGGTGAATAATGGTCAGGATGATACAGTGAATATGGGGATTTCACCAGGTGGCAACTATGAATATTCACTTTTTGAAGCAATGGAAGGTGATCCTCATGGAGCAGCTCATAACAGCTTTCTGGGAGAGATCTCCTTTCCGGGTAGTGCTCCGGCAGATCCCTTATTTTACATGCTACACTGCAACGTGGACAGACTCTGGGCTCTATGGCAATGGCTAGGCAATAGGTATGACATCCAAAATCCGGATTCTTACCCTCATAATGGAAATGGGATCAGAACGAACAATCTGGGCAACCCCCGAAGAATTGGGAATTGCTTAAACGATACGATGTGGCCTTGGAATGGCGACACAACTGCGCCCCGGCCTGGAAATACTTTTGGCGGTAAATTCCCTGATACCAAAATTACTGACAAGCCTGGATTGGACCCTAAGGTCGAACAAATGTTTGATTATCAAGGACAAGTAAATATAGAAAACCAGCTTGGGTTTACTTACGACGATATTCCTTTTGAGTTTTAACGATACAATTTATAGACCATGTCAGTATACAGAGACGAACAATTGAAGGCACTGGAACAAACAAAACAGAGAAGAAAAGCTGCTGTAGGTATATTTCTAGATCAGCAAAAAACAGTTGAAGAGCGTTTAAGAGCCGCTCCGAGTTGTGGCTCGTTTAGCGGAAAAGAAGAAATCAGTGTGGCAGCAAGTGTTTTGTTTTCAAGTGAGGAATCCCTTCAAGTAAGAATAGCTGCACTAAAGAATTTGAATGTTGCTATTGGTAGCGATGAGCAACTTGCACTTAGGGTACTAGAATTGCTCGAAGATGAACAGGAATCTGACATGATTAAACTGGGAGTCATCAATATTTTTCAGGCAGGACAGTTTAGCTCAGCTATAATTTCCAGCCTTAGGGCGGAATATCATCAAAAACTGAAAAACCTATTAACCAAAAAAGACCTTCTACCGGCCATTTTGTATATAGTTCTGGAATCACTCGCTCAAGAGAAAGATGAATTCGTACAGCGAATGTTACTTAAAGGTTTAGAGTCCCCTAAAGAGGCACGGGTAGAACCTGATAGGGCCATTCAACTGCTTGCCTATGACCTCCATGCCGAATATTACCCCATCTTGAAGAAAATTGTAGAAGAACCACCAACTCCCGCTGCAAAAAAAGAAGCAATTCGGGCACTGTCTGGTGATCAAAGTGCTAAAAGTATTCTTGTGAATACACTGACAGATAAAGACGAAAACGATGAAATAAGATATGCAAGTGCCAATAGTATTGCAGCCTTGGATTCGTCAGAGTTGTATGATCATGTAAGAAAAATTCTATTAGATGATGAAGAAGATGATGAATTCAGAGCCGCATTGCTCAACACAGCCTCAGTTTTAGGAGATAGTAACAGGTTATCGACAGATGAAGAACTACAAGCTAAATTCTCTGAATTATCAGTTGCTTCTCAGGCTACCCCATTACAAAAAGTCACTAAAAGAGTCCTTAGTAAACAACTGAAGTCGTTTCGTAAATAAGGTGAACTTAAAAACAAAAAATACTGAATGTGTAAGTATCACTTCTGAAGAAGAGGTAGCTGAGTACTTGAATGATTTACGGCTTAGAGCCCGTACTGGATATGCATTGGTTCCTCTACTTTCAGAACATCATGCTATTTACAGGGGTAAAGGCACAAATCAAATTAATAGAATTAAAGGATATGTTTTAGCCTCATTTTACTCCGTGAGCTTACCAGAAGAAGCACTGATCTACGTTTTAGAGGAATTGGAGAATAGTCGAACTGCCTACCTGACTGCTGCTTCTGCAATGGCTATACGAGGAATGTCTGAAAAAAACGTCCATGTGGTTCCTTATCTTCTCAAAGGAATAATCAATATGAGGCTCAGGGATGATGCTGTAAATCTTGATACTTATGCTCCAGATTGGGGCGAGTCCAAGTGGACCACAGCTCTTAATGAGTTACTGGAGACATTGGAATGGATGGGTGCTTATGCGAAAGAAGCCATACCTCTGCTAACGGAACTTTCAGAAGACAGCAGTTTCAATCACCTCATCCGAAATAAAATAAAAACTACAATCGAACTTATCCTAAATGATGAGGAAGAAGTAGATAATTGTTGTTCCATTACACTTCCAGAAATAGATTCTCCAGATTCTAAGCTCGATTTTAGTTTCATCAAACAATTGCAGGTGCAAGATCAATATGGTGAAGTTTTTTCCTTGAATGATTTACTAAAGAAGCCTACAATAATCAGCTTTTTTTATACAAGATGTACAAACCCCAATAAATGCGCTCTGACAGTTAGCAAACTAGGCCGACTACATAATCTACTTAAACAAAAGCATTACGCTAACAAGGTAAACATCATTCTTTTTACTTATGATTCAGATTTTGATAACCCGAACCGGCTGAAAGGTTATGGAGAAAACAAGAGTTTTGATTTTTCACATAGCTCCAAGATCGTTCGGACGTCCAGCTCAGACTTTCAATTATTAATGCAATACTTCGGCCTTGGAGTAAATTTTGCTAACTCCACAGTAAGCCAACATACTATAGAGTTATTTGTAACTGATCGTCATGGTATTGTAAAGAAATCATTTAAAAGGTTACAGTGGAAAGAGGAAGAGGTTTTTACATGGATTCAAAGTAACTGGACTTTACTTAACCAGGGATCTTATTTTATTTCTGCATTCAAAAAGAGAGCTTGTCATGGACTAAATACGATGGGAGCATCCTTGATAAGCCTGAGTATAGCTTTCTTTCCCAAATGTCCTCTGTGCTGGTATGGTTATTTAAGTGTCTTAGGCATCAGCGGATTAAAAACCATTCCATATAGCCCCTGGCTATTTCCTGTGTTACTTATATTCTTAGGTCTGCACTTATTGATCATTTTTCGAGCTCGAAAAAAAAGAAATGGAATTACTCCCTTTCTCTTCAGTACCATTGGTTCATTGTTCATATTGCTATCTACACTTTGGGTTGAAATTTCCATAACTCGATATGTTGGAATCATATTCATCGTTTTGGGATCTTTATTGAATAGTCTTGACTTTAAACTGTATTTGCAACTTATACGACCAATTCAAAGGTTAATGTTAACTTTTATTAGGTAGCAACTACTAAAACAATCACCAATTTGATTCAATCTTCACTTTAACTTTACATTTCTAAATTGGCATTTTTTATTGATAATATCACTTCTAAACCACATTCATTTGCCACTCTAGTGACGCTGTGGTCACCACAGGTCCTTCCCTTCTGGCCTACATCCCTCACTGCGGTATGGTGATTCCTCGCTCGTGACGAGTGGCAAAAGAGTGCTCGTTACTTCAATAAATTGATGTGACTACTTGTGATTGATGAAAAAGGCCAAACCCTAAACTATTAATCCCAACCCTCTGAACCAAAGCTATATTAACATAAGATCAGATATAGAATCTGGAATAACACTAGTGCATTAGGCGTGATTGTGTTTATGGATCATTCAATCCTTCGCAGGATTATTTTGTGATTCAAACTCTTTACCAATCCGTATATAGATTCTCAAAAGGCCAATCATAGAAAACCAAAGAGAAACTTCGGTTGCTAACATCATAAAAATAAACACAGACATCGTCAGCCATCCGCAAAGATTGAAAATGAGAATAGACCATGCTACTGTTCCTGGAATGAACAACAAGAATAGATTCCGGTAGCAGCTATAATAAGCCCATTGTCTGTCTCTATATGCCAATACATGTTCCGAAATTTGAGCCCATAATGATGATTGCTGAGCGGGAGGATCCATTTTACATCTTCTAAATACAAGCAAGTCAAAACCTGTCTCCCCAAAAGCGAACCCCACTGCATCTACAACAAGTCCTACTAGGTAGCTGAAAAAGATAAGTAGCACCAAATGGCTTTCTGTAAAACTAACAATCCATGTAAGTATTTTACTTTGATCAAGTTCACATTTTATACATATAAATGCTGCCAAAACCATAATCATGACAAAACCGCTCAAAATCTCACAGAAAATTTCCCTGATACTTATCTTCATTTTTTATAAAAAGAATTGACAAAATGATTTGGGCCATAGCGATAAGGTTGAATATTAATGGATGTCGAAATTTCCACTTGTTCCATATCAAAATATTCTGCGGTCTTGTCATATATATTAATCCAGCTTTCAGGCACGCATTTTGGCTTCATCTTTGGCTTACAACAGTGAATTACATCGTGGGCACTTACAAGATAAAGGTCGCTTCTTTTTAAATATGCCTCTTGAATGATGTGGTGAAACAATATTTTCCTCCAGCCTCTAAAATGGTCCCTAACTGCTGAAGAACCTAAAAACATAATATCCGATTGTAATACAAATATGAAGAGACCATTGGCGTTCCACATTCCAATGGCAAAGCCAATGGAGAAATTGTCTTTTGAAATTTTGCTGTGATTAAAGTGTGGTTGCTTTAGTGCTTTAGCAACTGAAGATGGATAGTTTAAGTCTGAAGAGTAATTGATGGCAATTATAAAATTCACAGCCTTATCCAATACTGCGTAGTTGAGATTGGCATTGCAGACTAGTTGATATTCGAATCCTCTAAGGTTAAGTTGATTTCGAATCTCATTCAGTTTCCCTGCTGCAACTGTTTGAACTATCATCTCCCCCACTCCACATTGAGCTATTTAAAATTATCAGTCGTTTAAAATTCACGAGTTGAAATCTTCTGATTAAAACCAGTAGTTAAAGTTCCTTACGCAACTGTAAAATGACAATACCCTCTTTCTGGTATTTTTGACACAAGTCATTGTCAATACAATAGGCTGAACCGTTTGATTAAAAATAATATAATTAGATATTCGAAAAATGCAGTTTGAAGAGCTACATCAACCTTAAGAATTGAACAGAAAATAGAAAAGGGAACACTCTTCTCCTTGGAAAATAAAAATGATGTTGTTTTACTTACTTCTTACTACTCTTCAACAACTCAACCTTTTCCTTTTCAGAAGCCAGTAACCTCTCATATAACTCAACAATTTTTTCAATGGTATTGAAAGTTGGTTGATAGTTTACAGAACTAGCAATTAACGACGAACTATCGTTACTTGTATTGTTGTATGTATTGGAAATAATATTGAAGATTGCCTCTTCACTAAAGGCATCAATACCTTCTTTGGTCACACCAAGAGCCTTGGCAACTCTGTCTAGAGTCTCCTCTTCCACCGTTTCACTTTGCTCTATTTTGGATACCGCTTGTTGGGTGATGCCCAGCTCATAAGCCAGTGCATCCTGCTTCATCCCACGTAGCTCACGGATGCGGCTGATCTTACGGCCTATATGCGGTCTGGGAGATTTAGTAGCAGTTTCCATGGTGTCTGTTAGTTGAGATTAAAAATTAATATCTGAAAGTATGATAAAAGACTAACCCGTATCCATCATAAACTTTCAATGATACAACATTTGTAAAGATACACCAGTTTCACCCTTACTGTCAAGACCGTTCCATACAATAATCATTCAGGTGCTACCAATTGAGGGTCACGTCTATACAGAAATGACCTTAAAGAAATAGCGTTAAGAAAAGAGTAGGCAGCTGATGATCAGAAAAATATACTGTTTGAGGTCAGGTGCAACCTGAGTGAGTTTATATTTTTCCATCAGCAACAAGCTTTTTAGCCTATTTCTTTACAGTCAGAGGCTTTTGCATACTTTTGGCCTCAAAAGTATGAGCCATCCGGCTCGAGGATAAAGCATCATAAAAAGTCCCATTAAGCGACAAATGAGTCCATACTTTTCAGCAAATCGCCCATTTATGTGGTTTAAAGCAACAAATGGCATAAATCCAGGGCCAGAGCGTCCTGCTTCATCCCACGCAGCTCACGTATGCCGCTGATCTTACGGCCTATGTGTGGTTTGGGAGATTTAGTAGCAGTTTCCATGATATGCAATATTTGAGATTAAACGGTTAATGATACGAAACTTCCACCTTTCAGGGAATACATTCCAATAGACAATAACATTAGAAAAGAAAGTCTTCAATCTGGATACTCATTTGTGTGTGCGGCTGGGCATCCAAGGCCAGTGTGAACCATTTGAATATTGGATGATTGTTAATCAACGTATCTCTGATAATTGCTTGGAAGATTAAATCTTCTCTAGAACGTTCACTACATCAACTTTGACGGTTCGCCGCTGCGATTCTTTTGCATCAAGGCAAAATGAAGGTTATCAAGTAATCAAAAAGCCCCTTGCTTTTAGGCGCACGGCTAATGAGGGGTTTGGGGTGAGGTCAAACTGATGTATATTTATTTTAGTTTTTGGCCGTAAAAATCAGATAAGAAATAAAAATTGTTTGAGTCGCTACCATTTTTGGCCATGAAATATTTTACGTAAAAAAATGGAATGCCAGGTACATGTTTTGCAAAATACTGTTTGACTACAGACCTAAGTCTGTAGGAGTTTATTTTGCGTGCAGTAAACACATTCCATTTTTAGTAAAAGATTTACAGGCCTAGCTTTTTGATACTGGGCCGCAGAGGCTTTTTGGCACGGTCCGACGCATCGGTGAAAAAAGTATGAGAGAAATGGTTGAACCCCATAGAGTACCGGGAATTATAACTGGCCGAAGTGATAGTAGGCACAATAATCAGTGTTGGATAACCTGCTATCTTGGAAGAGTCTAAAAGTTATTTACCAGTAAACCACAACCCTCAGTTGTAACCTACCCCCTCAGAATTTCCTTCATTTGAATCATCATTTAGTTATTCGCAAAAAAGTTATCTCTGATTACAACTAGTCACTGAAAACTGATTTACTGATCACTGATTACCGATCATAGAACCTTAAATACTAAAGCCATCATGACTAAACGTAAGCACAAATTAGAAAACTTAAAACAAAGCCTTTACGAAGTATTCGATCCGCAAGACATCAATTGTATCCATGAAGAGCTTTGGCGCTGGATCAAAGCAGCCTCTAATAATGAACTGTATCTCCACATGGGTGATCCCTCCTTCATCCTGTTTATGGAAAGGAAGTTCAAAAGAATGATTCGCTATGCATGGCACCTGCATCAAAAGCACAAAGAGGAGTTTGTTGCTGAGCATCAGATGTTATCTCCATTATCTGAAGAATGCATCGAACAGCAACGACAACACATGCTTCAGTTAGACGACCTTATTACCCGTTATAAAGGTACCGTTCGCAGACTCTCCAAAGCAGAAACAGAAAATCCATTACTTTTCTTCCATCGCTTTTTCCAATACATCAACAGCAAAAAAGAATGGTATCAGATACTCCACTCCTGGGCCGAATATAGCCTCAGTAGAAGCTCCATGCTCGACTTTAGTAACGATGTAGATCTTGAGGCCTTCGAACTCATTGAAGGACTTCTGGAAAGCATGTACTTACTACACCTGCAGGATCACCCAAATCAGGAATACCTCGATCCGGTGGTCAAACTGATCATCGAGGCATTGGCTCCACAGATGATCTTTGAAGTCAGACACCCATCAGTAGGCAATCAGAATACATCTATTACAGAATTGCTGATCGTAGTTCCTGACAGTCGCCAAAAGCGACTTTCCGAACTCGAACCGATTATTGACCTGATCACAGTGAGTGATCGCTTTTTTTCCTGTTCACTTCACACCTCCAGTCACATCATAGACAAACTCAAATCAGGACATATCTATTTTTCATTGGTTTGCATTTCACAAAACCTCATTTACGGATCTCTAAATTCCCTTCCCTTTAATGGAGATGCTGATGCTATTAAGTTAAGACAATCGATGCCTTCTCTTTCTAAGAGAGGGTGCAGGGTGAGTTCTAAGAATGAGCTTAACTTAATAGCATTGAGAGAAGATGCCGAAGGCAGAGGGGTGTTACCAGAAACCCTGAGTCAAGTCATTGCAGAGACTCAGAAAACATTTGACACAGGTCATCAGAAAGCACAGGCATTCCACACAAGTGCACTGAATCAATCGGAGCGTTCCTTAGGGTTGTTCATGCTTCAGCAAGCCGCAGAGTTGATCTTCCGCACAGTCGCATTGGTACTTTATGGATGTGAGAAAAAGACCCACAGCTTCAAGGCATTAAAGCAAATCACCCGACGTGTCGCTCCCGCGCTGAATGAAGTGCTCCCAGCCAACACTTCAGAAGAAAAGAGACTGTTGCAGTTACTGGAAGATGCCTATATCAATGGTCGTTATGCAAATGATTTTGAAGTTTCAGACGCAGACTTCCAGACCCTGAATCACCGTGTAGAAAAACTACTTTCCCTCTCTCGTGAAATAGTCAACGATCGCATCGCACTAGTCCTCAACACGAGTGAGGAAAGTATTTTGGTTCATTCTTGAACATACTAGGCTACTTGAATCAAGAGTGGCCTTTGTTCATTTTAGGTTTTTGGGCCAATAATTACAAGACTGGCCTTTATTCATTTTAGCTTTGGAGACGAAAAAATCAGAACAGAAATAAAAACTGTTTGAGCTCTTAATATGATTATCGTCAATTATGGAATTGAATTGAGCGAGTTTTTTTATTTCCTGATTTGTAGGATCATAAAGCGTTAAAAAATGAATAACAGCCTTGACTTCTTTGGTTACTTTCTGTGTCAAGACAGAAAGTAACATTAGGATAGAATAAATGCATTCAAATTAAAAAAAATATGACCCTACTGGGCTATGATAAACTTATGCCCCCTACTCTAAACAACCATACCACAGGTATGAACCTGGCCACTTTCCGAAAACTCAGACACAAAAAGGCTTGGGAAGTAGCTGAATATTTGGGTATGAAAGAAGCTACCTACACCAAGTATGAGCGTGGCGAAAGCCAAATTACCATCGGGATGGTGCAGCAAGTTGCTGAACTGCTGCAAGTAAATCCGATAAGAATCCTTTTGGCTGACCCGGATCATTACATTGAGTCCCTTTCGCAACCAATATCGGAATCCTTACCTGAAACCATAGATAAACTCATAGAACTATTGAAACAACTGATCGTGCATTTCAGCATTTATTCAAGTAATGATAAGATCTGAATCAGGAGTGGCCTTTTTTCACTTTAGGTTTTTGGGTCAATAATTACAAGACTGGCCTTGATCGCAGCGGCGAACCGTTAAATACCGATCAGAAATTGTGATTTTTAAAAGGATCTGCGGCTGGGCATCCAAGGCCAGCGTGAACCATTTAAATATTCGATGATTGTTAATCAAGGTATCCCTGATAATTGCCTGGAAGGTTAAATCTTGAATCGGTGAATAATCTGTTTTTGTCTTTGGCCTTAAATCAAATGCGTTAAGAATTTCAGAGAGTGAAATGGTTAAAAAAATCATACTGTCTGAGCGTAGCGAGTTTATGATTTTTCAATGTAACGAGCAGAAATTTAGCGATTTGATTTACAGCCTTGATTTCTTTGCATACTTTCTGTATCAAAACAGAAAGTATGAGCCCTTCCGGCTTGAGGAAAAGTATCATAAAAAGTCCTAACCATTATGGGGGTGCCCTTCTCTTTTGGCCCAGCGGCCGAGGAGCAGAAGAAACACACGGTGACCGGTATGTTACAGCAAGTTGCTGAACTGCTGCAAGTAAATCCGATAAGAATCCTTTTGGCCGACCCGGATCATTACATTGAGTCCCTTTCACAATCAATACCAGAATCCTTACCTGAAACCATAGATAAACTCATAGAAGTATTGAAACAATTGAATGCCACTCTTCTTTCTTCAAGTGTTAGAAAATTAATAAAATAGGTGCTTTATCTATTCTTCTTGATGGTATTGATCTACTGCAATAATCCCCAAGCAATTGCTGCCACCTTTTAGCGGATAGCTAACCTCATGAATAACTTCTACAAACTCAACGCCCAAAACGACATATATATCCTGCTCACCATTAGTATTGAGTTCATGAGATTGCGCTAACAACTCATGGGGTGTATTGTCAATGACAATGTCAGCGGATTTAACAATAGAAACCTCAAACGCCTCAGTTGAATAATCAATAGCCCCGACCCCTGAAATGAGGTTAAAATGAGTAGCACCCGATGGAAACGAAAGGATTTGATCTGGAATAAACTCACTAATAGTTAGGGTTACCGTTCCTGATGCACGATCAATGGCTAAGGAATACCCTGCATATATAGTTGATCCTAATGGACTGTCAATATTAAAGTCAAAACCTCTGAGTAAACTTTGATTGCCCGTCTGAACTGTTCTTTGCCCCCGTAGATTGCTTTTATCAGATTTAACAATCTCTAACATTGATTTAGTCATCCGACCAACCACATGTCGATCTTTGGCATTCTGTATGAGTCTCCTGAACGCCGTTCGCAGTACTTTTCCAGCTTTAGCTGCTCTTCCAAATTCTTGACCATTTTCGCGGGTTCGTTGAAAGGCTGGGTCATTTTTGATTCTTGATTTATCGACTCCACCTTTACCGCGAGCCAAAAATCCATCTTGGCTTTTATAGAATGATACATCGCCTATTGTACCAGTGAGTTTAACTATCCCTTTTTGCTTAGCCATTTGTTTATAATTTAGTTTCAGCTAAGCTCATCAGATTATCAAATACACTTTCCTAATTTGGTATCATCAGGGCACGTCAAGGATCACAATAGCACAACTTTACCCAAATAGACGGTTTTGGAACATGAAAGGACGATACAGTCGTTTTTGCAAGTATCTAAGTAATATTAGATACCAATGAAAGGTTAATTTCCCAATATCATAGAAACAATCTTCACAGAGACTACAACAAGTTTTGGTTAACCAAGGTATTCTTTTAAGCTGAACTTCAGAGGGTTCCTCTGATCAGGAACAATGATGCAAAAGCAATAATGGCATAGAGTTCAGGAAAAACGGCCATAATCATCGCTCTACCGAAAATATCATTACCCGACCCTATGCTGTCAATACTACTAGCGCAGACTTTGCCTTGATACATTCCTGAAAACAAACCTGCAAGTCCGAGAGCAAGTCCTCCCCCTAGCACACCTGCTCCCTGCAGCATGGTGATTTCTGGGGTGATTAAGTCCTGTAAAATAAAGAAACCGGCAAATCCATACAGCCCCTGCGTGCCCGGCAAAGCGCTAAGTACGATGAATGAACCAAAGGAATCCGGGCGTTTTTTCATAGCGCCAATAGACGCCATTGCGGCTACTGCAGTACCAATAGCACTACCACAACCGGTCAGGCCTACGAGCAGACCAATACCTATAAATGCGACAATGAGTGGTGTTACTTCCATAATTATACAGTTAGTTTAGATTTTTTAAATGGCCGGTAAGTCAGTCCTTTTCCCTGGAAACCAACATTACCATAAAACTCTACAAAGGTTAACCTCAAGGGATGTACAAAAGAACCTAATGCAGCGATCCCAAAATTGAGCGCATGACCGAGCACTAAAAAAACCACACCCAGAATCATGCTGAAAATGCTCTCTCCCATGATTTGAAGACCTATTTGATTGACAACAAGACCTAACACAGAAGAAGCCAGTCCTAAAGCAAACAATCGCACATAAGACAAGATGTCCCCCAATATGCCTGTGAAAATGAAAAACAAAGGCATAAAGAAGCCACCCAGGCGTTTGGCCAATGATAAATCCATGTCATGGAAAAATACCACCAGCACTATTCCCGAGATCAATTGGTAGTTTCTAAAATCACCCAACACGTTCAATTCAGCAATCTCCTGCATATCCGCCAGGAAGATCCAAATTAAACTACTGACCACCAGTAGTTTTCCAACCGGAGCCAGGGCATAGGTGTACCCTTTGTATTTTATTTTGTTATAAATAGCAATAGCAATGCCGGTATGGATCTGAATCACGCCGATCATTAAGGCCACATTAAAAGCATTGAATATTCGTGTACTGTCATCAGGTATCATTACCCATTGGGAGAGTTGGCGAATCCATGCCTGAGGGTGATCAGACATCAGCGCAATCCCAAATAAACTGCCGGATTTGATAAAACCCATTACCGTAGTAACTCCACCCAGTATGATTCCCAATACAGCAATACTTCGAGTCTGCCTGAAAACTGAAAAATACCCAGCAATCATTAATACCATCAGAACAAACCCATAGCCAGCATCTCCTAAACAGTAGGCAAAGAGTATCGGGTAAAACACTGACAAAAAAGGTGTTAAGTCAGTTTCGTTATAGTTGGGTAGCTCGAATATTTGAGTGATAGGCTCGAAAAGTCTGGGGTAAGATCGATTGTTAAGCACTACTGGCACCTTTTCTTCTTTTTGCGGATCTCGGATTTTCCAGGCGACCCGTTCCCGATCTAAAAAATGAAGTACCTTCTGCTCATTTTTTGCAGGAAACCATGCAGAAATGGATATCAGTCGGCCATCTGAATGCTCATGATAGCTCGCTTCAGCCCTGGACAAAGCAATGGCATCTGCTACCTTTATCAGGTACTGCTGTAGTGTTGGCAAATAACCTGAATAGCTCTGAAGTGTTGCTATGGTTTCTGTTAATTGATTTTGCTGTTGATTGATAGCCTCTGCAAGATCAGCAGGTGAGTTTTTAGGTACCGGGAAATACTCAAAGGATGGGGAATAATCCTTGTCTTGAGTGATCACCACAAAATAGACGTTGTTGCCGAATTGATTGATCTTCTCGACAATGGCATCACTCTGGTTAATCCGGGCAAAAGATTGCTTATCCGTATGGCAAAGATAGCCATACAACCCATTCTCCATAAGCCGCTGAAATTTGTGAAAATGATAATTTCCCCATGGAGCGAGATGCCTTACATTCCGCTCTAACTGTTCTTTTTCCTGATGGATGGCTTCTGTCTGCTCGTTGATCTTCAGAAGTTGCTGAATCACTTCCCCAATCTCCATACGGTTGCCAGAAGGCTGGCCTCCAGAACACCCCGCATTTTCCAATATATGGATCAATCGTTTAACCTGATTTTGCTCATGTAGCAGTGTTTCTGTCTCTTCCGGAATATCAATGGCTTCATGCTCGATATGCAACAGTCCCAGTTCTTGCATCGATTGGGTGAGCACGCTTCGACGACTTTCGTCTGTCATCAAAATCAATTTCCTGAATTTAGTTTTCACAAGACTTCTAATTGAGACTTTCGGTTTTTCATGATTTTTTGACCTGATCTGGAGATGTTCTCCTTATCTTCCAAAAACCTTTTTACTTTCACCACCACCTGCTCCATTTCAGGGATCTGCACTTTTTCATACAGATTCACCTTTTGGGTAGTTTTCTTTCTGGCATTATCCAGTATGGCAATTTGTTGCTGCAATGCATGTGCCTGAATATCCAGAGTAATCGCTTCCTTGAGTATTTCAATAGCAGAAGGAATCCAGGCTGGATATTGCCACCAGCTGATATTTGCCATTTTAAATTCAACTTCCTGAACTACTGGCACTTTCACACCTATAATAATCGTTGTGCCGGTATTCAGCTTGTTAATGAATAGAATATTGGGAAACTCATCCCAAAACTTCAGGTACTGTTTCATCCTGGATTGGACGGCAACCTGTTTGTCTTCGGTTGCTTCCAATTCATGCTGGCGTTTTTTTACTTCCAGTCGCAAGGCTGTTTCCTTATTCTTCAAAATGGGCAATGCTTTCTGACGCATGGAGAGTTGCTTGCTCATTTGCTGAATGGTCGTTTTATTGTATTGGAACTTTATAGCCATTGCGATATCTGTTTTACTTTTTCCAATATTGGTTCAGAAACTCATCTTTTATACCCACTTCATATTTTTTAAAATGAGTTTGTAACAGTTCCCATCCCGTATCCAACATTTGATCAATGGAAATATTGATGTCCACTGCCAACAGTTTCAAGGCATAATCTTTGGCGTATGCAAGGCAGCGCAGATCATAATCATTGAGATCAAAGCCATTCTCCTTTTTCGTTTTGGCATTCATTGCATCAGCATATAGCCTAATCAGGGCATTCATCACTAGTGGATGATCAGCTCTCGTTTTGATGCCTATGACATTTTGTTTCAAGCGGGATAGACTCCTAAATGGATCTACGATCACTTTGCCAATATCTGAGTCATGTTTCAGATATAACTGACCCTCAGTAATATATCCAGTGTTGTCAGGAATGGCATGGGTGATATCCCCTTCATTGAGGGTGGTCACTGCCACTATTGTGATGGAGCCTCCGTGCTCAAACTGAACGGCCTTTTCATAGATGCTAGCCAAATCACTATACAAGGATCCCGGCATACTGTCTTTGGAAGGAATTTGATCCATTTTATTAGCGACAATGGCCAGCGCATCTGCATAGAGTGTCATATCGGTCAGCAACAACAGGACTTTCTCCTTTTTGTCATTAGCGAAGTATTCTGCGGCGGTACAGGCCATGTCTGGGATGAGTAGTCGTTGCAATGGAGGATCTTCCGACGTATTGATGAATCCAACAATCTTGTCCAGGACACCAGCGGACTCAAAGGTATTTTTAAAGAACAGAAAGTCATCATGCGAAAGTCCCATGCCACCCAGTATGATCTTATCTGCTTCGGCCCTGAGTGCTACTTCCGCCATTACTTCATTGTACGGTTGATCAGGGTCCGCAAAAAAAGGTATTTTCTGACCGGTTACCAGCGTATTGTTAAGATCGATGCCTGCTATACCTGTTGCCAGTAGCGTATTTGGTTTAGCCCTTTTCACTGGATTTACAGCGGCACCTTTTATGACGCGCTCTTCCCCGGTAATGACAGAGTAACCATCTAAAGGCTGTCCCAGAGCATTGAAAAAACGACCTGCTAATAAATCACTCACCTTAAGAGAAGGCGGTCTACCAGTAAAAACCACCTGTGATTGAGTAGATACCCCTTCAGTACCACCGAATACCTGAAGCGTCACCCTATCTTCCATGATACTGATCACCTGGGCTGGCCGGTCATTGACCCAGGCAAGTTCTCCGTATTTTACAGATGTTGCCCGAAGCACACAAGTCGCTTTGGTTATTTGCTCGATTCTGGTATAGGTTTTATGAAATGCTCTGGTTTTCATAAATTTCTGCTTTGTCTGGTAAAGATTCTCTTAAACCTTCTTCATATTTTCGAAAAGATTCTGATTGGAAATCAGTAAAATTCATCTGAAACACACGGTTAATCAGGTTTTTAAAAAATGTGCGGACCTCTTCGAAATCCTTAAACTTGAATTCCATAGTGCAAATCTCCAGAATGAAATTGAGCATGTATCGCTGGCGTTCGATATCTGTACGCATATCGATAGGGTCATATGAATTTTGCTGGATGATTCCAAAGTCTATCAGTTCACTTTTCCAGAAGCTAACATGGTAATCCAGCGGGACAGCATCGTCACCCAGGATAAGTATCTGATCTCGCGATTCCAGCCCTACTCTTAAGTAATTTTTTAATAGTTTGATCTGTTGCACCCAGCCCTTCTGAATGTGTGTATCACTGTACTGTGCAAACTCAGGATAATCAATGTATTTGGAATAAGAAGCCAATGGATCAATGGCAGGGTACCGTTTAGAATCTGCGCGCTTTTGAGATAGGGCATAAAAACACCTTGCTACTTTGCTGGTAGACTCTGTGACCGGTTCCTTAAAGTTGCCTCCTGCTGGAGAGATGGTTCCTATAAAGGTCACAGAACCCAACTGTCCATTGCCGAGTTTTACAATGCCTGCACGGCTATAAAAATTAGCAATAGTCGAGGGAAGATCCACCGGAAAAGCATCCTGACCTGGTAATTCTTCCATTCTGTTGGACATTTCCCTTAGTGCCTGTGCCCAACGCGACGTTGAGTCGGCCAACAGCAGTACTTTATAGCCCATACATCGATAGTACTCTGCCAGTGTCATTCCTACATAAACTGATGCTTCTCGTGCTGCTACGGGCATGTTAGAGGTATTGCAAATGATGATGGTCTTTTCATCCAGTTTATGGCCAGTTACCGGATCTATCAGCTTAGGAAACTCAGAAAAGATCTCGACCACTTCATTGGCGCGCTCTCCACAGGCCACAACTATGAGGATATCCGCTTCACTGTTTTTGGCAATAGCTTGTTGCAGCACCGTTTTGCCTGTACCAAATGGTCCGGGAATGTAACCAGTACCTCCTTCCATCAGTGGGTTTAAGGTATCAATGACACGAAAGCCGGTTTGAAATATTTTGCCTGGACGCAATTTTTGGGAATATCCGGTCAATGGCACCTTTACCGGCCATCTCTGAACCATGGTCACTTCCAGGGTTTTTCCGCCTTCGTCCTCAACAGTCGCCATTACATCTTTGAGACGATAGCTGCCCGCTGTAGCAACAGAAACGACTTTATATCTTCCCTTCCATGAAATGGGCACCATGATCTTGTGATCAATGTTGTTTTCTTTTACATACCCTATCCAGCTGCCCGCTGTTACATGATCCGATTTCTTTGCTAAGGGACTGAACATGTAAAGTTCTTCATAGTCCAGCGGATCCGTGCTATCCCCTATTTCTATGAACGTGCCAGTCATTCTTTCTAAATCACTCTGAAGACCGTCATATTTTCTGGAAAGCACCCCAGGCCCAAGCTCTACTTCCAACATGTGCCCTGTAAACTGAACTTCAGCACCAATCTGAATTGAATAGCTAGACTCGAATAGTTGAGCGGATACCCTATTATTTCTGACTCGAATTACCTCAGCTTTTAACCATTTGCCGGCATTGATCAAGCATATCTCATTTTGTGTGGCAGGACCATCTACTTCTATCATCAGCAGATTGGAAATAACCCCTATTACCTTTCCTTTTGTCATATTACAGGCATTTTAGGTGATGGTTTTTTATCTTTTATGCTTTCAATCAATTGATCAAAACCAGTTTGGTCTTTATTTTTTTGAGAGGTCAATACATTCCATCGGTACTGACGAACAAGAAGTACCACATAGGCAAATACCTGGTCAGCTGAAAAAGGCTCCTGCCATTCATTTGCAAAGTCCCTGTAACGCTCATTGATGCTGCGCTCGATGCCTTCCAGATCTCCAGAAAGAATGGAAGGCATCAGTTGATTGACTACTTCTTCACGATTCTTGAGGCTATTTAAGGTTCGTACTTTTGGAAAAAAAGGCTCTGCTGTTTCGGTCGCTGTGGGAAGAAATGGAAAGGTTTTTTGGTTTAGCTCGGATATGGTTTGCTTCAATTGGAACAACCACGCATAATAAGTGTGTAGAAACAAACAGTTTTGCTGCAGCAAGGAATCATAAAAATACCTATTGAGATTTTGCTCCATTTCCGTCATGCTCATGGATGAAAAAGTCCCAGCAAAGTCATTGAGATAATCGATTAGGTAACTTGGTAAAGAGGCGTAGGACCTGCGGTAGTTTTGAAGTACCTCCATTGGAATAGAAAGTGGTTGGTTAAATGTCCGAATCTCAAAATCCTTATATTCCTTGAATAGAATGTATAAGAGGTTTTGGTTATCGTTTTCATGTAATAAGTAGTTCAAAAATTCTCTATCCTCATCTGCAAGGTTACTCGAGATTTGATCAAGCAATTCATCCAGCTGTTCTAATGAATATGAATCATCTTCCAAATCCAGAGTGGGTAATAATGATATGAGGTAATAGTATTTCATGGCTTCTGGCTAAACAGCATCTGGCCCACCTTTTCGGTTAGATACGGCTCATATAGAGCTCTAAAATCAGCATCAGTAAAAGATAAGACGTATCCTTTTTCTTTGTTTTCGATGGTAAAACCATTATCCAAATGCACATTTGGAATTACTTTCAAACCAGGCAGATGCTTCTGGACCTTTGCCATAATGTCAGATTCCATTTCTTTCAGAGATTCTGGAATTGACAACTCCAGATCGCTTCCATCCTTCCAGGCATCAAGGGTAGAGATGATCAGTTGTTTGACAAACTCTTTTTCGGACAGTATTTCTTTGATTGGATTATTCAATAACTGCACATTGATGAGCTGAGCAATGTTATTTTTTAAATCCTGTACCGCTTGTTTCGATTTTTGTCGGATCTCACTCTCAACGGCATCTTTTAGTTTTTCAGCCTCTTTTTTTGCCGTGGCAATGATCTCTTCTGCTTCTTGACTGGCCTGTGCTAGTTTATCTTCCACCGTGTTATGAGCTTCTTTTAGAATCTTCTCAGACTCTTTTTTGGCTTTTTCCAATCCTTCCTGATAAAGCTGATCTGCTAGTGCATCAATGTTGTTGTATTCTGACATTGGTAAACTGTTGTATATAGAAAACTGGCTCTGTACCTGAGTGCAAAACCCTGATTGTTTCTTTTTAGATTATACCAGTTAAAGCCTCCTATAAAATTTAGATTTGGAGAATTTACATTTCACTCTGATCCATTGATCCTGAGTGTCCGGTATTACTGACTTACTATAAACTCTGAATCGATCGCAATCGACCAGATTTGGGCTGATACCATCCAAAAAATGACTCTTAAACCGCACGAATTCATCCTGGTCATTTGCCTCCAGCTAACCAGTGCTTGCTTCGGATTTCAGCCACTATTTTTTGTTCTTCCAGTCTGGTCCGTATATCTATAGCTCTTTGATGACTGTCCTCTGCACGTTTATCGTCCCGCAATCTGGCATAAGCCAGAGACATTCCATCCCAGGATGGAGCATGCAAATCATTTATACCAATCCCCAGTTTAAACTGATTCAAAGCTTCTTTTGGCAATCCATTTTCCAGCAATTCCATGCCTTGCTTAAAATGTGTTTCGAGATCATGCAGATCAGAATTCATTTGCACCACGATGAAATCTTCCTGTTTCATGGTTATAAAAGAACATGGCAGTTCACAAGTTACCTTTTCCGTCACGCTACCGACCAGGAGTTTGCTAAGACCAGTCCGACCTGTAGTTCCCATGACCAGTAAGGTTTCATTTGCTTTCCCTTCGACAGACTTGATGATTTCTGCATGAGGTTTGCCTTGTCGAAACTTTTTACGCCATTTTACTCCATGAAAATCAAATTGCTTCAAGAACTTTTCCATCTGATTTTCAGCATGTTCTGCCTGTTGCGTCAACTCCTTATTCAACCCCACGTCAAGTCCATCCAGCAGGTCTGCATAGGATTCGCTAACTGATAAAACCTCCAGTTCTGCATTGAAGTGTCGAGCAAGATGTATGGCGTTTCCTAAAGCACGCCTTGAAGGTTCCGAAAAATCTACCGGACAAAGAATGGTTTTGATAGGCTGCGTAGACAACTCTACCGTAACCCAAACCGGCTTAGTGGATGACTCGATGACTCTTCTGGTAGTTGTACCCAGGTTATGATGATCACCTGTTTTCTTTTCACCGGACCCCATAATGACCAAATTCACATCCTCTTCTTCTGCCATCCGGTTGATTTCTACAAACTTGCTACCCTTACGGACAACACAGGATACTTGCTTCACACCCTGATTCTGAATTTTAGTAAGAATCAATTCCAACTGTCGATTAACTTCTCGTTTGATGGCTTCTCCAAATTCATTCAAATCAGGATTATCAGGGAGTATGTGGAGTACGATGATCTCAGAATTGAGCTTTAACGCCAGGTCTATCGCCCTATCAATTGATAGGTCTGCCGAGCCGTGAAAATCAGTCGGCACCAGAATTTTTTCGAGGAGTTTCATAATGTTTACGTTTTGGTCCTAACTCATTGCTACTTCAATATTTTCTGGTTATACATGTTTCAACAGCACCTCCAGGAATGATAATCCTGTCCCTTTCTTTTTCACCGCGAGGATGGGCACCCTGGTATGGAGGATAATGTTTTCGGTAACGCTGCCCAGCAATAGGCCAGCACCGGCATTTCTTCCTCTAGTACCTAAAACCAACATGTCAATTTGATTTTCATTCACTACATTTTGAATAGCCTGAGCAGGCTTATCATGTAGCATGAATATGGGTTTAACCTCTATTCCTTTAAGATCTATTTTACTTATGAACCGTTCATAACTCTTTTTCGCATTATTCAACATGATCTCCGAAAACTCTTCTTCGCTCTTTCCTGTTTTAGAGTAGCCTATCGGTAAATTGTATACATGAAGACAGTGAATTGTTGTCTGACCATTTGCCTTTGCGACATTCACCGCCAATTCCACGGCATTGGCGCAGAAATCAGAAAAGTCTACTGGAACTAAAATGTTGGAAATAGAATACTTTGTCCCTTCGGGAACCACAAGTACAGAGCAAGGTGCTTTACGCGCAAGCTTGATGGGTAATTGTCGGGTTTCTTTAGCATCTGCTTTCCTACCGAGCACCACCAAATCAATGTCTTTTTCCACTATTTGCTCCAATAGAATATCCAGTGGCTTTCCTTCTTGTATATCGAATACAACTTTGGTTTCTGAATGGCCGTGAAACTTCTCACCAGCCACCTCTTTCATTCTTTGCATTCTATCCTCAAGTTCTGGATTGAGTAGCTGAGGGTATTCTTCCAGTATATCTTTTGGGACTTCAGAAGGCCGCTTCACATGCAAGAAATGAGCCTTGTCAGATGGAGTCATGGTACTAACCATGGCGGCATAACTGATCGCAGCATCATCTAAAGCAGTCAAATTGAGCGGAATCAGAAGTTTGTTATAGTGGTACATCGTTTTTGAGGTTGGTATAATAGCACTTTAAAATGCGACTATACATTGAGAATGTCTTTAACAGCGTTATCTTAAAAGTAACCAAAAAGAAGAAATTTTTTAGAATCTTAAGGTATTGCTCGCAGAAGTACTACTATTATAGTATACGTATTCGCATCTGGTCTTGTTCTCTAAAGAAGCAAATTGACACTAGTTATTTTAGGACGATACAATTGACACTAAGTAGGGATAAAGCATAGATACTCCATAGATAAAGCATGGATAGTGTATGGTTTGTCACTAGTATTAGCGTTTTCAGATCAACGAATAACCTTTGCTTTCTCTGCACACCTTTGCCATCCGCTTAAGGCCATTTCTGAGTCCAGAATTTCAAAAGAGCCGCACGGAGTAGTTCATAGACTCCTGCCCTCCTAAATGTATATTTTCTCTTCCCTTAAAAAACTTTATCCCCTCCCACTCAAGCCAAAGCTATATTAACGGCGCCGCCTAGGCATAACACATTGCCATTATATAACTTAAATAGTATTCTACACCCAAACTTCAAGTCTGGTTAATATAAGATCAGATCTATATACAGTGAAACTATGCATTATGAATCAAAGTTAATTAGCGATTTGGTGCAGAGAATTTTCAAGTTGCTAATTTCGAAGCATTGTAGTGTAATGTACACTGTCAACTAACTGTAATTTAATTAGTAAATCAATGTGCGTATCACAATTAAAAAACTGTTTCAAAAACTCCCTAACAGATTTGATTCTACCATGTCTTAAATAATGAATTCTGCCAAAACATAGTTTCAACATTTCCTTGTTGACCGTAGCTTCAATTCCATTCATTATTAAGACAAGATTCAACGTATTATACAAGTGCTCTGTTTTGATTTGATTTAACAAAGTATCACATTGAGACTTCAACAAATTCACATGAGCGTCTAAATATTTATTCCTTGGAATATTAATTTGTGTGTGTTTATAGCACAACTCATGAATGTTGTTCCAGTCATCTATCTTCATGATCATAATTTGCTCTGGATCCAAGCCAATGATAAAAGTATATATTAGAAGGATTTGCAATTCGGTTAAAAGTTCCTTTCAATTTGGACAAACTCCTATACAATTCAGGAATCTTAACCAATTAGAATAAATGCATGCCTTAAAGAACTAAATTTCTCGATGTATTCCTCCAACAAACTTCTCGCAGGACTTTGTAAGTCTATGTTTTTAATACCATCGGTAAATCTGACTGCCCTAGATTAAGTAGTTCTAAGGAAGAAGTCCACAGTTCTGTTTGATATAATTTATTGTAAGAATCATCCGAAGAGTCAATCTCTTTTTCCCCTTCAAAGTATTTGCCCCTGGCACTACTATAATTGTTAGCAAAAGCAAGATTGGCCAATCGTTTTCCTGAGCTCTGTGCGGTATTTACATTTGACTTGAGGTGGATGAGTATTGGGAATATGTTTTTCCAAAGGAACTGCATAAATGAAGGGTATGTTCGCGCAAGGCCTGTACCCGGAACCATCCCGGGATCAAACGCATTGATTCGTATGTCGGTCGCTGATAATAGTTCATGGAGCTTATAGACGGTCAGGATATTGCAGAGTTTTGATGTCGAATACCTTCGTTCACCATTGATTTTGTTTGTATCACTGTTTTCCTTAGGATAAGCCAATGACTTAGCATCTTGAAAAAACGGTACGGTGATGGGCGTTTTTTGCCTGGGGTCGTGCACTCCACTGGCTGTGAAGACAATACTCCCATTTTTTTCGAGAAAAGGCAAAAGCAACAGAGTCAGGTAAAGTGATGCTACATGATTAACACCAAAAGTAATTTCAAACCCGTCCGTGGTGTACTGTGTCTTGCCAATATTCTGGATACCTGCATTATTGATTAATACGGAAATTTCACTGGATTCGAGACTTGAAAAAGCCGTTTTAAAATCCCTGATCGACTGTAAAGAGGCTAAGTCAAGTGACATGCAGATAAGGTGACTATGACCTGTTATTTGCTTGATTCTGCGGGTGGTCTGATTACCAGTCTCCAGGTTTCTGCATGGCAGGATTATTTGAGAATGTGGAGCTATCCTGGCCATGTGAAGGGCGCATTGATAACCGATACCACTTGTAGCTCCTGTAATAATGATTGATTTCATCTTGTTAATTTTTGGTACACTGCAAACTTGGTGTAGCGAAAAATGAAATCATTTGCCATTTGGCAAATAGCCTCCTACCGGATGTTTTTTCTTATTCGGCTCAATGACGACTGGGTAATGCCCAGATAGGAGGCTAAATAAGACAAAGGAACTCTATTGGCAAGCGAGGGGAATTTCTCAAGGAAAGCAAGGTATCGGGAAGTAGCATCTTCAGAGAGCATTGGGCTTAATTTATTGACTTTTTCGATCAGGGCCCGCTCGGTGATTTTAGCAACGATACCATCCCATGGGATAATGGTGGACGAAAGCTCTTCCCAGGCTTGTGTGGTAAATATTAGAAGCTGGCAAGTAGTAACAGCCTGGACATACTCTGAGGACGGAATTTTCTGATTGAAGCTATTGATGTCCACCGCAAAATGATGCTCCTCTATAAAATACTTTGTGATCTCATCTCCCTTGCTGTTGTAATAACATACTCGTAAGATTCCTTCCAAAATAAATGCAATGCGCTTAGGAGTCTTCCCAGCTTCGGAGAAGTATTCATCCTTCTTCAGTTCCAGGGAGGTTGTTTTTCTTAAAATTAGGTCAATCTGCTGCTGATTGAGATGACCAAACTGTAACAAATAATCGATTAGCGACTCCATAAGAGCAAAGCTATTTGGTGGTAAGCAATGATTACTTGCCATATGGCAAAAAGTTAAATCAAACAACACCTGCATTGCTCTAGGCTGATTGACTTGAATGTTTACCAATTCACTTTTATACGATCTGACTACATCATCCAATGATTGAGCTAAGTATGTCGATAGTCTACCAATGACTTTTGCATCATTATTTCAATAAATCAATAAAAAATCATGGATAACATAGAAGGTAAAGTGGTTGCCATAACCGGCGCTAGTAGTGGTATTGGAGAGGCAATAGCCAGACACCTGGCGAACCAAGGTGCTAAGGTAGTATTGGGCGCAAGAAGGGAGGAAAGTTTAAAAAGCATAAGCGATCAGATCACCAAAAATGGAGGACAAGCTATCTATCATCAAGTGGACGTCACTCAGCCCAAAGAAGTCATAGCATTTGCCAACTTTGCTGTTACACATTTTGGAAGTCTGGATGTGTTCGTCAATAATGCTGGAGTGATGCCTCTTTCGATGCTCAATACATATAAAATAGCCGAATGGCACCAGATGGTTGATGTGAACATCAAAGGTGTGCTTCATGGTATTGCTGCTGCTCTCCCTATTTTTGAAGAGAAAGATAGTGGCCAGTTCATCAACATCACCTCCATAGCTGATCGCTGGGTGGGGCCAACTTCCACTGTCTACAGTGCCACCAAGTTTGCCGTTAGGGCTCTCTCAGATGGACTGAGACAAGAGGTAAGCAGAAATATCAGAGTGACACTTATTGCGCCAGGAGCAACAGAATCAGAACTTGCCGAAGGCATTTCAGATCCCGATCTTAAAAAAATGGCTATAGAACAGTTTAGAAAAGACCTGCTGCCTGCAGTCGCTATTGCCAGAGCCACTGCTTATGCCATAGCTCAACCTGATGATGTAGATGTCAATGAATTAGTGGTGAGACCAACAGCACAAAAGGCACTGTAATGTCAGACAAAACAATTCAGGAATCAGGTGATTATATAGGACTGTGGGTCACCGAGGATGGGTACATTCGTCATGAGTTATTGCCAAACAACCGATATGATGAAGCGCGTGGCAACCGGAAAAGTGCCTACCAGGGCAACTATCAGGTCTCTGGAAATCATATTGACTATCAAGATGATACCGGTTTTACTGCTGATGGAGAGTTCAAAGAGGGTATTTTATATCATGCAGGAATGGTTTTATACAAAGAAAAATGATTAATTGACCCAATGGATAAGACATTTCGTTTCAATTCGATTGCTGAGTTCCATAGGTTTTGCAACCTCCCTGGTCCAGAGCATCCGCTGATTAGCCTCATAGACTATAGTCTGGTCAAATATCCGGTAGATGATAAGGAACTCAAGTGGATTCAAAACTTCTATTCAGTAGGGCTGAAACGAAATGTCAATGCCAGGTTCAATTACGGCCAGCAGCAATTGGACTTCAACAATGGTATACTCACCTTTGTATCACCTCTCCAATTTCTGAAATTAGAAATCGATCCAAGTGCTGTAGTGGACCCTTCAGGGTGGCTTTTACTTATTCACCCCGATTTTTTATGGAATACTACACTGGCAAAGAAAATCAAGACATACGATTTCTTTCAGTATGCTGTGAACGAGGCACTATTCATGTCTGACAAGGAAGAGCATATCATCGTAGACATTCTTCAGAGCATAAAGTCAGAGTATCAATCCAATATCGATAAGTTTAGTCAAGACCTTATCATTGCGCAACTGGAGCGACTATTAATCTATTCTGAGAGGTTTTATGAGCGTCAGTTCATTACCAGACAAAAAACCAACCATGACATATTGGACCGGTTGGAAATAGTCCTAAATGATTATTTTCAAAGCAGCCAACCACTGAAAAACGGCATCCCCTCGGTGAAGCAAATAGCGGATCAGTTACACATCTCCCCTAACTATCTGGGCACTTTGTTGCGCCTCCACACGAAACAAAACACGCAGCAACACATTCAAAACAAGCTAATTGATCTGGCTAAAGTACGTCTAAGCACATCCAATTTATCCATTACTGAAATAGCCTTTGAGCTTGGATTTGAACACACACAGTCTTTTAGCAAGTTTTTCAAAAACAAAACCCAGCAGTCCCCGATCGAATTTCGCAGATCATTCACCTAATGGATCAACAGGGAAATAGCAGATCTCACATGTCCTCTAGTTTGACTTGGTTAAACAGTGTGGTGTGTTGCCATAATGTGGAATTAGTTAGCTGAATAGTTTGGATTATCATCTTCTAATATTCTATTGAATAGTCTGGCTTTAAAAGAAAAAGGAAGATCTTCTGCACTACTGAAAGTGACTAGCTCAACAACCAATGCTTCCATGATGATGGGGTTATCAGCGGACATTTACCATGTCCATTGATAGGAAAACCTTAAAATCTCACTTCACAGCAATGGCTTCCATCTCCACTAAGGTCGTTTCATACAACTTGCTTACTTCCACTACAGTGACAGCTATTTTCATATCATTTTCAGCAATCCAGTCCTGAATGATGTTAAAGTTTTGACCTAACTCATCGAAAGAAACGGTGTATACGGTAATTCTAGTAATATCCGCATTTCTATAATCAGCATTGGCGATCACTTCTTCTAAATTTGCAATGGTCAGTAGCAATTGATTAGCAAAGTTGGCAGTACTTGATACGCCATTTGTATCAATAGCCGTCTGGCCTGAAATGTACAATGTGCTTTCAGGATTTTTCACCTCCACAGCTTGTACATATTGTCGTTCATTTTGCCAGGTCCAGGGATTAAACACTTTTCTTTCCATAATTTTCTCTGTATTTTCTTGAGCATAAAGGTTTGCCATTAGTAACATGGATAAGACCATTAGTGTATTCATTTTCATCTCACTGATGTATAAAATTTCATACCTCAAAATTGAAGACCCTGAATAGAATGAAGCTGTGCGCCAACTCACAAAATTGGTGGTTGGGTGGTGATTTGGATCACAATATGTCCGGTTAGGAATAAATTCTGCTCAATGTCTCTCTCGAAACACCCAAATATGCAGCTATCTGAGTTTTGGAAACTCTTTGTGAAAGAGTCGGATAGTCTTTTAAAAACTGCTCATACTTTACCTTCGGACTGTTGGTAAGTAGGGAAAGGATTCGGCGCTGTGAGCTAGCAAACCCACCAATAGCCTTCTGAAACCAAAAAGGCTGGATTTTTGGAATCTCCTTACAGATTTTCTCATAACCTTCTATGGAAATGTAATAAGCCTTGGTTGCCTCCAGACACTTGAGGGTATAATTCGCTGTTGATCGGTTAAAAAAGGCATTAAAATCACTCTCCCACCAGTCCTCCATGGCAAATGACACAATGTGTTCATTTACATTCTCGTCATGGTAAATTAGCTTCACCAAACCCGAAACAATGTAGTAGGCGCGAACCACTTGTTCGCCCTTTTGAAAAATGAGATCACCCTTGCCAAAGTCCGCATATTCAAAATGTGCAAGTAGGTAACCGAACTCCTGATCAGAGAGGTCAACTACTCTTTCAATATGGTTTCGTAAGCTTGAATGCATTTCTTTAAATATGAACAAAAAAGCCAAATTAGGACTTTTCACTATAAATTAACATGATAAGTTTTACAAAAAACACAGAAATGACGAGGCGAAAGGAATACTAAAATCAGCAGGACCAGCGATCCTGCTAACCTTCCTAGACCCACATGATAAGTGACTTATTGATTGGCTCCACCTTTGACCAAAAGGTGTTGCCCATTGACAAATTTGGCGAGTTAGACCGTTCGGGGTTGAAATTAAAATGGCTGATCATCAATGGAGTATTGCCCAAGTCCATCTTTGACAAACAAAAAGGAATAAAAATCAGGGCGATAAATGGGAAATGAATAAGGTAAGTCAAAACCCACTACTTTAGCGATTCGCTATTATTGAAGAAGCTTAAAGTGTAAAACGACGTAGGTTATTGAGTTCATATCGCCTATCGAAACCAGCTCTTTTTACCAAATGATAAATTACCCAAATATTGCATTTATCAACTTGCACCAATGAAAGAATTGATAGCATATATTTTACAATTTGGTGACCTAAACAAGCAACAAATTGATCTGATCCTTTCAAAATCAAAAGTATTACAGCTCCCAAAAAATGCTTATTTTTCCGAAGCAGGAAAACCTCCCAAACAAGTTGGGTTTGTTATAGAGGGTATTGTAAGGGGATGTTACTACAACAATCAAGGTGAGGAAGTCACCCGTTGCTTTATTAGTGAAAACAGCCTTATAGTAGACTATGTCAATTTTGAAGCAAACACGGTTTCTTCTGAGTATTTGCAAGCCTGTACGGACTGTAATCTCATTGTATTTTCTAAACAAGACTGGATTGAATTGTCACACACCATCGTAGGCTGGGACAATATTAAGAACAAAATGGTGCAACTATGTATGTACCAAAAGTCTAGAAAAGGTCCCGTGATTTCACAAAATGCCACCACCCGCTATTTGGAGTTTCTGAAAAACTACCCTACCCTGACCAATCGCATTCCATTGACCTACATTGCCTCCTATCTGGGAATTACCCAACAATCTTTAAGTAGGATCAGAAAAAATATTCGCTAATTGCTTTTTACCATATGGTAAAGCAGACCATTCTAAATCCTCCCAGCTTTGTTTCATAAATCGTAAAAAAGGACAAAAATGAAAAAAGCACTTGTTACAGGAGCCAACAAAGGCATAGGTTTTGGAACTGCGAAACTCTTATTACAACATGGGTTTTATGTTTATATCGGTAGCCGAAATAGGTACAATGGCGCAGAAGCTGTAAACCTGTTGAAAGCGGAAGGATTAACAAATGTAGAAATGATCCAGATAGATGTGACGGAAGAAACTTCCGTTCAGAAAGCTCGTGAAGAAATTGGTAAAAAGACGAGTACTTTAGATGTCCTCATCAACAATGCCGGCATCAACGGAGGAAGTGAACCTTATACCGCATTAACCTCAAAGCCAGAAGAATTTCAGGCCGCATTTGACACAAATGTGATAGGAACAGCGAGAGTGACACAGGCCTTTATGGATTTGTTACGAAATTCTAATACCCCAAGAATTGTAAACTTGAGTACGAGCGTAGGCTCACTTTCTTTGCAAAGCGACCCTAACTGGCCTGCCTACAATTATGCTAAATATGCAGTTTATGCGGCCTCAAAAGCAGCACTGAATATGTACACCATCCATTTGGCATATGAACTTCGTGATACCAACTTCAAAATTAATGCGGTTTGTCCCGGTTTAACTGCAACAGATTTTACCTTGGGTCATGGTGGTGAAGTGGAAACGGCAGCCAAAAGAGTAATTAAGTATTCAATGATTGATGAAGATGGACCTACTGGAAAGTTTTTCAGTGAAGAAACCAATCCAAAGTCAGGAGAAATACCCTGGTAGTAAAAGAACAGAAAGTTCGTTGACACGCAATTTCTTCATAAAAAACAGTGATTTGTGCCTGATTGGCTCGAGCCAGGATAAGACACGCCATCGTCAACCAGCCAACGCTGTTGAGGTAAAACACTCAAAATAAAACTAGATTATTCGAATCAAATCATGCATTAAAGCATGATTTGCCAGAAGGGCTGACGATTCGCCAGCCAGCGAATGTCAGGAAGGTCAGCCGTAGCGGTTACCCCATGATGTAAAATTAGGATGTGACAAGCGTAGCTTCGTCATCACCTGACAAATAACTCTTCATTCAAGAATTATTTCGTCAATGTTCAATAGAATATTTTGGATGACCAATTTCCAATATGCTATTGAATAAACTATTGGTAATTGCAGTAGCCACGCTGATGCTGGCAGGATGCAAAAAAGATGACACGGAAAAAATCGAAATGAATGAGGATTGGCGTTTCTTCAGGTTTAGCAGTTGTCCAGCAGAAAATCATGGTAACTGGCAGGACACCAGTTTTATAGCTGCAACGGCTGACCCTAATGTCATACAGCAGTGCCTGGATCAATTGGCTGTACCTTTTGATGAGCGAAACTTGTTTCCATTAGGACTGTTAGCAAATGGCTCTGGTGGATACAATACCAATGCCTCCCACCACTTTAGTTGGCATCTGAAAGAAGATGATTGGGAGCTTGTAGAAATGAGCGTTGAGATCTATGATGGCTGTGCTTACAGTGATGCGGAGCTCGGAAATTACCTCGAAAACGTACAACGATACGGAGGATGGAGCAATCGGGTACTGGAAGAAATCACTTTTGACTAAAAACCCATAGCCGGAGCAAGCTGTCAGCTCACTCCAGGTGAATTGATAAACCTTCAACCAGGTGAACGAATGGCTGAATTGATTGTCAGGCTGCTGTCATGATTTCTTCTAATTCTTTCCCTACTACTCTGCAGTCGTAAGATTCATAGGAAATTCATCCCTTCCTAGTAAGTGGCGAAGGTAGGTTTCAAAACAAGAAAGGCCATCTACCGACGGCCTTTCTTAATAAATAACAATAGCAGATCTAAATACCTGCTCCAATGAATTTCTTATTTTTTTGATACGGTCACAATGGCTTCCACTGCTACTTCACTCCATGTTTTGCTCACGCCATCTGATCCTGTGTGCAGTGCTTCACACGCCTTGTTGATAGAGGCTACAGCATCCAGTGCAGACCAGTTTTCAAGCTCCATTACACCCTTAAAGGTATATTCATCACCCGATACTTCGTAGGTCAGCGGAATGCTGGCGGTCACACCATTTAGCTTTACTTCAATGGAGCTAGAGTCATTTTCTCCTAGCTTAAATGTTCCTGTGATGTTTTCTGTATCGGTCATCACGCCGAAGAAAAACTCCAAAATTTTCGGATCTCTTGTACCCGTAGCATCATTGGTGAAAAGGCTGCTTACCGGAATACTGAATTCGGTACCGTCCAGTGCCTTCAGAGCAGTCTCTCCTTCACCAGACTTGGTGATGTTAATGGTTTTGAATGTTCCTCCCACAGGTAGTTTGTCAGTGGTTTTATAAGCTGTAAAATTCGCTTTAGCGCTGCCTGCCACGATAGCGTATGAGTTGTCAGTCGATGCTACTTCGGTTGTTTCTTCCTGAGCGGAGGAGCTTTCCTTTGGAGAAGTAGTACAAGCTGCCGTCAATAGTACAGTACCAAGGCAAAGAATTCCTAGTTTTTTCATATGCAATTCAAAGTTTGAATGATGGTTTTAAAATAAGACAAGGGAAAATATGAGTATTAAGTTCGGATATTTTCACAAACCTGTCCACAAAGGTGCTTGATTATTATTGAAGCGTTCTTATCGATCAGTGAAAATCAATAGTTGCATTCTACCTGGGTAACTCACCTCTGGTCATAATAGATTCTTCTTAATACTTGTTTACTTGCTGTAAATGTGTAAAATTCAATTAAAACTAACAAAGGCACGTATGAACAAATCCATGTCAACAAGCAATTGAAGCAATTGATATGATATTAATAGATTGTACATGTAATAAGCGCAGAGTCTCTTAAGACCCACACAGCATAACATCTAATCAGTACCCAAATCAAGATGAATGTTTATGCAAATCAGTTTTAAGGTAAAATATCCCACTGGAAGCAGTTAATACCAAACCAATGATATTGGTGATCGTAATAGCAACACCCAGAAAGAAAAACAGCATGCCGACGAGCAGCATTCTCTCTGAATAATACACCAATTCCATCACAGCAAGGCTTTCGATATTTCTACTATATTTAAATAGTTCTTTATCAATATGAAGCTGAGCGACGATGATCACAACAATAGCCAATTTGATAATCAATATCCCAATCCCATTGATCAATGGGTGATGGAATAAATCGAGTGGAAAAAACAAAAAATACAAATCGGGAAGTACCGAATAAACAACGACCATGAAAACAAAAAGGAAAAATATTACCCAATAAACCGAACGAATACGTTTTACTCTTTGATACCCCATCTTCTCATCAACATGTTTGGATGAGGAAATACTAATAACCCTACGGAATACTCTCCAAAAAAGTAGAATGACTACAACAACAAACACATTAGCCATAAGATACATTTGTAACATTGGATCTATCATGAGCTTTTATTAAGGATAAGAGGATATAATAAGATGAATCATTCCCTTTACTTTAGGGAAAAAAGTGGAAGAACAATCATTCTCCCAGCAACCTTTTTTGGAACCTCTTACTAAGAAAAGAAATGATGTGGAAAGACCATCCAACGGGTCATTTGGACCGTGATAAAAATCAACTCCTCTTGATTACTGCATGTGGAAATTATTTGGAGCGATTTAAAGCAAATACATCCGATACCCTCCCAATTCTGCAGACTTCTAAGAGGTTTAATAAAGCCTCTTGATTTAGTCGGTGTATTACATTTAGTCGAAAAGAACAAGTCATTGTTACTTGACAAACTATAGCTAATATGTGTATCAGGATCCTGTAACAGCGCTTGTATCTTGTCCGCATAGATATCTCCCTGCGTGCCATAGGCGACATTGGCAGAGATTAGTAAAATAAGTATACGGAGGATCCAACTACCCATGTAGCGAATATAGTAAAAAATGCGAGCCATTGTCAGACTTGTATTTATCCGCATGTATACCTCATAAGTCAAAGAAGAACTTCCTGCGTTTGCAGATCCCTTAAAACCCATAAAAGCGTGAAGGCATAGGATTTCTAAACATCAGTCAAAAACCTGAATCGAAAGTATTGACTACACCTATGTCGTTCATTAAATCAACGAGTATGATTTTGATGTATATACATTCTTCTCTAAATTCCCGCTTAACAAACCCTGATGTTATGAAAAAAGTAGGTAGAAATGATCTTTGTCCATGTGGTAGTGGCAAGAAATACAAGAACTGCCATGCTTCCATTGAGAAATCCAAAACACTCAACAACAAATCACTTCTTTACATCGGCTTGCTGCTTGCTTTTCTAGCTATTGCCACCTATAGCTTATTTTTTGCTCAAAAATCCACCAGACCCAATGGTCAGGCACCAGCAGGTAAAGTATGGTCTGAGGAACATGGACATTATCATTAACATCGTAAGGTTTCGGTAAAACATAACTGAAAGATCTAACTACTGAGGAGAATGTAGGATCTACGGATCAATACGCCTATGTTGTTGTACGACCAAAGAGCAGACAGGTGTCTTCCAACAATTCTGGTGACATATCACAAGAACATTTTGTTACTTTGTAATCAGTTTTAGAACCAAGAATAATCCCCCTATGCGTCGTAAAATTCCAGAATCTACTCTTCCGAAGCTCAATCGATCCAAGTTAATCACACGAGAAGGAATGGATCGCCTGGTAGAAGAGCACAATCACTTATGGAAAGTGGAACGACCAGAAACCACCAAAAAGGTTGCCTGGGCTGCCAGTCTTGGTGATCGATCTGAAAATGCGGATTATCATTACAATAAAAAGCGTCTTCGTGAAATTGATAAACGATTACTGTATTTACGCAGATGCATTGATGACTTTCAGGTAATCGACTACAACCCCAAGCAAGAAGGCAAAGTGATGTTTGGTGCCTGGGTAGAGATTGAAAACTTGGAGAAAAAGCTCAAAAAACGCTTACGGCTTGTCGGTTATGAAGAGTTGACAACCAACAAAGATTACATTTCGATGGACTCCCCTATGGCTCAAGCATTACATCAAAAGCAAGTAGGTGATGAAGTAATTGTAGAAACCAAGATTGCCAATTTCACCTGGAAGATTAACAGCATCGAGTACGATAAAGGATCTCCTGAAACCAAGTCTTAAGCCTTTTGAAGAGTAAATTCACCAGCTTCAGATCTTACTTTATCATACTTGTAGTACTGATTTGTTCTTCCTGCGCTATTCGCTATCACAGAGCATCGAGTGGAATGATTGAAAATCAGGAACTATCGGAAATTAGCGGCATTGCTCCTTGCAGTTTCCATCCGGGACTGTTTTGGGTGCATAACGATGGTGGAAACGAGCCCTATCTTTACTTGATTGACACATTCGGGGTTATACAATCAAAAGTGAGTATAACCAATGCTAAGAACAGAGACTGGGAAGATCTTACCATTGGACAAGAAAACGGAGTGAGTTATCTCTACATTGGAGATATTGGAAACAATAGAAGGCTCCGCGAGAATGTTCAGGTCTATAAGATTCGTGAACCTCAATCGATAGATAAGGAGTTTGAAGTAACTGCAGAAATCATGCATCTGAGTTATACAAATGGTCCCAGAGATGCTGAAACTTTAATGTATGATCAGCAAACCAATGAGCTGATTATTGTGACCAAGCGAGAGCTTAGGACCTATGTTTATAGCTTCCCATTTAAAGATTCGAGTGTGACTGTGGCTCCATTTGGACGTATCAACCACCAATGGATCACCGGAGGAGATATCAGCCCTGAGGGAGATATACTACTAAAGAACTATGGACATGTATTTTATTGGAAAGCACGAAAACAACTAAACGCTGCTAAACGACTTACCACAACTAAAAGCAAGAACATTCGCTACCGTAGAGAACCTCTTGGTGAAGCGATATGTTGGAATCCATTAGGTGGATTCATATCCATCAGTGAACGCTTTGGTAAAAAACCAATCAAGATTTATCAGTACACAATTCGTAAGTGAAGAAATAGCAGACTGTCTTTCGATTAAAATCAAATATCCAATCAGTTTAATCATACTCATACAACTGTACTCGTAGAATAGAATATTGGTCGTGAGAAATCCGAACATGTCGTCCCTGATGTGTTTGATCTCCATTCAGGTGTCGGATAATTTGCCATTGACCATTCTCGAGCCTTCCTTCTTCACATTTCAAAATGCCAACTGTTTTTGATCTGTTCTTCCAATTTTTGAAAGTTGCTACAACTCCTGATCCTGCAATATAAAACTCTTTAGGACCCACCTGAAGTATTAATGCTCCTCCAGAATCCCACACTTCTTTACTAGCTCCTGCTTCCCAACCCAGGGTATAACTGTTTTTAAACGAAAACTCATAGTCACCCAATACCACGGTGGTCATCACTTTGCTTCCATCCAACAACACGCCTTCAAGTGCATTTTGACCAATTTTTTGTCCAATTAGAGGCTCCAATTGCTCCAGCACGCTATAAGCTCCTTTTAGTTGATTGCTGACTCCATTCTCAATACTGAAAGGAGAAAATCCAATACCTTCATAATGCCCAATAGTGAATAATGCCTTCGCTCCTACAGTACCATCAAAAGCATGTTCTGGCACGAAAAGAGTATTTGCTTGCCGTGTATATAGGTCATTCCAATATTCAAAATCTGGGTTATAAAAATCAGGACTGAAAAAGTCGATACTCGGTGTACCGGCTCTCCAGATATCCATCAAATGAGGTAACGGACCGGCACTTGGATATTCTCCGGGAATCTTGCCTGGACGAATCAATGCCGCATTGACAAACATCGGAAGACCATAAGCTTCTTTTCCTGCTTTCGTAATTTCTTCGGTGTATTGAGCAAAATGCCAGGCCATAAATAGTTCATCGGTTTGGTATCCCGCACCGAATACCTCTTCCCAATTCCCCTCGGTTTTGTAGCCATTCCTTTTCCATAACGCTTTGAATTCTGGCACTAAGTCCTCTCTATTGGCTTGCAGATACGTCAATAATTCCACGGGCACCTCTTCACTAAAAGCTGCATTGGCAAAATCATGATAATCTCTGGCTGAAGGCAACATTCCAATTTCGTTTTCTGGCTGTACCATGATCACGGTTTGATCCTTTGAATCAATCTCTTTCAGGTGGTTCATTAACGCCACAAAAGCACGCTTGTCGGCTTCTAAATTTTCCTGACTAAATGGAGTTAGGATCTCTTGACTATTGCCTCGTTCATCTACCGCTCGAGGATAGATCGATTGATCGGTTTTAATCCAAGCAGGCACGTGACTGGACATGCTATTCTTCCAGGAGCCAAACCACAGTAAGATGAGCTTTAAATCATTGTTTCGAGCTTCCTGAATAAGTTCATCCAACAAACCGAATTCGAATTGACCTTTTTTCGGCTCTATCAACTCCCAATAGACAGGAGCCAATACCGTGTTTAAATGCATCTCTTTTAAGGTGGCCCAATGTGGTTTCATGTATTCCACACTGGTAAAAGACGAATTACCTAATTCACCTCCACGAACGATAAAGGGCTTTCCATCTACGACTAAATGCTGTTTATTTCCCTGTACAGCCAAATATGGACAATTGCCCTGTGAATAGGCATATTGAAAAGATAATACCAGGATAGATAGGATGATGATCTTTGTTGTAGGATGCATTCAATTGATGATTAATCTTATAGTCAAACTAACTATATGATGTGTAACATCAAAATGAACGAAAACATGTCTTCCGGGAAAAGACAAATCAACCACCAAAGTTTATATTTTCATACCTAGCGAGCCATGTCAATGCTCATGGATAAAGTAGCTTTTCCAGCCAAACCGTTTGTAAGCAACGACTGCTAAGGTTTCATACAAATACAGCACATCTACTGAAATCAACACCGTAATCAGGATAAGCGTCGCATTGATCAAATAGTGATGCATCTCATAGAAGTAAAACAAGATATAAATCAGCACCACCGCTGTTAAAAACTGAATTACCTTGGCCCACAAGTGATACCACAGGTGCATTTTCACAAACAGAAACATGAACAACACCACATGAACGTAGCACACAATGAAATCCAAAAAGAAGGACGCGGCTGTGTGCATCTTGTCGATATACTGACGGTGCATGTACATGGTAAGGATGTTCGCATGAATTGTTAGTCCATGCATGTCAGGTATACTCTTCCCCACCACTTCATGATTTAACGGTGTGTACTTGAAATCTTCAAGGTTCGAGGCATCCCCTACAAAATTGCCCATGTAACCCAGCAGTACAATTTTATCTTTAATCGTCTCTGGGTCAAACTCTCCATAGATAATCTGCTCTCCTTCATAATCTACGAACTGCTTATACGTACCGTAATAGTTAATGATTTCTATTTCATTTCCCCTATTTTCCAGGTCTTTAAATGCTTCCGGATCATACATCTCCAGAATTTTACTGGTAAAAGCTTCTGCATAATATTCCCCATCATCATAGAAGGGCATGATTTCGCGAATGGTTGAATTGAGTGAATCACCTGCTACTAAATCGGCATAAGCGTAATTTAAATCCCCAAAAGAACTATGAGAGGTTAAAATGTACGGGGTTTCTTCCTCATCATGAAGGACACTAGTTACCACCACATTTGGTTTGGACAATTCCTCTTTCAAAAACATGTCCGAATCAGGATCATGCTGGCCGTAAAACATGATGTCCACTCCTATTACAGCAGGTTCTGCCTGTTGCAAGCCATTTAGAATTGCCGCAATACCCATACGATCCATCGTTCCAATATTCACCATGACAATTTCATTATTGACAGGCTTGTCTTTATCCGCTAGTTTGGAATAATAAATGTCTGTGTACTTAAAATCCTTCATGAGGATTTTAATCGGATTTAGGAATTTGATGTCGTATGGAAAGATCGAAAAAATCCCCAATACTGCGAATACCAAAATAGTTGCTAAAAAGGATTCGAAGAACAACTTAGCATTAAACATAGGCGATCTAATTATGCCCTCAAGTTAATGCATTGAGTAAAATTGGCAGACAGTTTATTAGCTGAAAAAGTCCTGTTATTTTGCATAACTCATTGGAAGACCAATCAATTAAATGGATTCATTAACCCAAATAGTCTTAGGTGCCGCTGTTGGCGAAGTGGTTTTAGGCAGAAAAGTTGGCAACAAAGCCATGCTTTATGGAGCCCTTGCAGGAACCATTCCTGATCTAGATGTCTTGTCTGCACACTTTCTGGATACGAGCCGATCACTGGAATTTCACCGAGGCTTTACGCACTCTATCGTTTTCTCGGTATTATTCGCCCCAGTTTTTGGTTGGCTTGTTTCTCGCTATGAAAAACATAAGAGTCTAATAGACTGGACTTGGTTGTTTTTCTGGGGGTTTGTCACACACCCACTTCTAGATGCCTACACCACCTGGGGAACGCAGTTGTTCTGGCCATTTGATATGCGTTTAGCTTTCAAAACCATCTTTGTGGTGGATCCGCTTTACACCTTGCCATTTTTGATCTGTGTGATCATGGCCATGCTTTACAAAAGGAGTAATCCTAAGCGTAGAAAATGGAATCTTTGGGGAATCGGTATAAGTTCTGGCTATCTCATGTTAACGGTTATGTTGAAAGGATACACCTATTTCCAGTTCAAAGAAGCATTGAAAAGTCAAACCATCAATTATGTGGATATGAATACGCGTCCGGCCGCCTTCAATACCATTTTATGGAATGCTAACATTGATACGGGCGATGCATACTTCTTGGCAGATTACTCGCTCCTGGATTCAAAACCTGTATCCTTTCAGGTATATGAGAAAAACCACCACTTATTGGGCGACTTGAAGGATAATGAGCAAATCCAACGAATGATTTACATTTCAAAAGGTTGGTTCATCATCACTCAAGAAAACGGCTCTTTGTATTTCAATGACTTTCGATTTGGCTTATTGACAACTCAGCCAGGTTCCACAGACTTTGTGTTCAAATATGAAATCAAGCAAGATGCTCAAGGTCTGGTCACACTTCATGAAGTAGAAAAAGACCCTCGAAATGCTCGAAAAATGCTCGGCGAACTATGGACACGGGTCAAGGGGAATTAGCTAGCAAATTCACAAACTACATTCCTGTTTAAACTCCCGGGTTATTCTTTTTTCTTAGCCTTACCTTTAAAAAAGGCACCTCTAAAACCAACTCCACCAGTTATTTGTAGGCCGCTGATGTCATTTATATTTTGGTCTTTGTCTCCATCTAGTAAATAATACACTTGAATTCCGGCTGTTAAATCATTAAATCCAATTTGAATCCCTCCTTCTAATCCCGGAAAAAACTTTCTGTCGGTTTTAAAAATCTCTTGATAAAAGTCAGAATTGTTTGCTGCATTTCCTGAAATATGTCTAAAACCTAATCCCGTCTCCCAAAATGCTTCAACTTTATTATTCCCGACATCCCCTGAAAAAATAGAGTGATAATATGAAGCCCCATAGTAAAGTATGGAAGCAGTTTCTCTATTTGATTCTGTTTTAAAAAACAAGTTGGATACTGAAAAATAGGTGTGTAAGGGAAACTGCTTTAGTCTTACATCTAACAATCCACTTTGAAAACTTCTTCCTGAATATGGGTTTAAAACGATGGAACCAAAGTTAGTACCGATACTATCAATGCTTGAAGCTATATTAACCGCTAAATTAATTACGGATTTATCTGATGCGACTTCCAGCCCAACCATTCCACTAGCATTTGTTGTTTCATCGGAATTATTTTCGCCATTAGCAATACCTCTCAGGTTTCCATCAAGAAAAATCTTCACCTCAACTGAATCACCTTCTGCAAAATTTACTCCTTTTAGAGTTTGCGAGAATACTGGAATACATAAGGAGGCAAGTAATAAAAATAATGAAAGTGTCTTCATGTGATTTAATATTTGAAATGTAATCGAATCTAGATGCTTATACATAAGCTTTCAATACCCCTTTAGAGGTATATCACATGTAACTATATGAATATCAACAGATTAAATTGGATACTTAAGTAGAATAACACAATCCGTTATTTGTATAGTACACTGTAGTCAATTCCTGAGATATTATTCAATTAATATACTTACTGAAAACGGACTGATAGTAGGTAGCTGAATCTCTTACCGATGGACCTTAAGCCTAACTCGAAAAAGATAATTCAACGTACCTCCTATCTAATATGAAAATAGCGTTACCTTCGGTCTGCGCTTGATCAACTTCCATCAGGTGACCTAAGCTGTAATTATGACAACACAACTCATTATCATTTTCGCGCTTGTTGCCTTTGGCCTTTGGCTGTTCTTGTATTTAGTCCCTGTAGGATTGTGGGTAACCGCTGTTTTTTCGGGTGTTCGCGTTAATTTGATGGAGTTGCTGTTCATGAGATTCCGAAAAGTGCCACCGCACTTAATTGTTAATTCACTCATATTAGCGACTAAAGCCGGAATACCGGGAATTACCACTCAAATGTTGGAAACCCACTATCTCGCCAACGGCAATCTTACCAATGTGATAAAAGCCATGATCGTAGCGGATAAAGCCAACTTACAAATGTCGTTTCAACAGGCAACGGCAATTGATCTGGCAGGAAGAAATGTACTGGATGCATTGCAAATTTCCGTTTCTCCTTACATGATCATCGTTCCGTCTATTACCGGTGTTTCGGCTGATGGCATCCAATTAATCGCTGAAGCTAGAGTAACGGTCAGAACAAACATCCAGCAGTTAGTTGGTGGTGCTGGAGAGGAAACCATCAAAGCCCGTGTAGGCCAGGGAATCATTTCCAGTATGGGTGAAGCTCCTAGTTACAAAACCGTGTTGGAACAGCCTGAAGTCATTTCTAGACGTGTTTTGAGGGATGGATTAGACTCAGGAACAGCCTACGAGATCTTATCAATTGACATCTCTGACATCAATATTGGACAAAACATTGGTGCTAAGCTACAAATCGATCAAGCGGCAGCTGATTTAGAAATCGCTCATGCAAAGGCAGAGGAACGCCGAGCTATGGCTGTAGCCCACGAACAAGAAATGATGGCTGAAATACAAAAAGCAAGAGCAGCGGTGATTGATGCAGAAGCTTCCATACCAGCAGCATTATCAGATGCTTATCGCAAAGGACAATTGATTAGAGGTTAATGGAGAACTCAGGTGTCTTGGCCTTAAATATCCAATGACACCACCAACCCTTCATTTCCACGTACATTGAAAACGGTATTGTCTTCAAAAATGAAGTATTGAGCCTTCACTCCTTTTAGGACTCCCCGGTATGACGGAGTTTTTTCCAGGTTCAAGCTTTTTATTTTTTGAGGGTATTGCAACACAGGATAATCCAGTTCCCAGTATTCTTCATGATTCTCCAGAAAGTATTCTTGCACTTCATCCGGGAGATGCTCGATGATTTGTTCTCTGATTTCAAACAAATCTTCCTCAGCGACTTCATTTTGAAGCATTTTTCGCCAGTTGGTTTTGTCTGTAAACCAATCCTTTAAAGCAACTTCAGCAACACCAGCAAGATATCGGTTCGGTGTTTCCAAAATCTCCAAAGCACTAGATGCACCTTGATCAATCCAACGAGTTGGAACTTGCGTCTTTCTTGTCACTCCTACCTTCACAGAACTGGATAACGCTAAATAAACAATATGAGGCTGTAATTGCACTTGTCTTTCATAGTCTAAATCCCGGTCTTCGATATCCAGATGTGCTTGTGACAATTCAGGTCTAATCACCCAATCAGCTGTTTGTGGCATCTTGTAAAAACAGTCATAGCAATGCCCCATTCGGAAGATCTTCTTCGTACTTCCACAGTTCAGACACTGATAACCCTCAAACTTGATTTGAATGTTTTTATCCAGCAATTCATTAATATGTATTTCCTCATTTTCCAGCATTAAGAAATAGTTGATTGGTGAACCGAATTCCGTTCTCATTTTCTTCAATACTCCTTGGTACATATCAATTGTGGGTTTCTGTGAATTTTGTGAGCCGCAAAACTATGGAAACGATTCTAAACGGACTGCTTCAACTGATCCAATTCTTCTGGTCTACGCACGTCTACGCTAACTTTCATCATTTGATTGCCTGCACTATAGATAATCCCTTTTAGTGGCGTCACGTCAGCGAAATCACGCCCAAAAGCCACTCGCACATGCATATCACTAACCAGCAAATCATTGGTTGCATCAAACTCCACCCAATCAAGTCCTGGTATGTACAAAGCAACCCAGGCATGTGACGCGTCAGCCCCAACCATTTTAGGTTTACCTGGAGGTGGCAATGTTTCCAGATAACCACTGACATATTTAGCAGCTAAACCAATAGATCTTAAGCAGGCAATCGTAAAATGGGCATAGTCCTGACAGACTCCTTTCTTGGTTTCGAATACTTTCGAAACTGGTGTGCTGATATCCGTAAATCCAGGAGTAAAGGTGAAATCTGAATGGATTCGATGATTCAAGTCCAACATGGCTTCCATGATAGGTCTTCCCTCAGAAAAGGACTGACGAGCATATTCCTGAATGCCTGTTGGAAACTCTACATGCTTGGAAGGCAAATAGAACTGGCGAATATCGTTCATGGCCTCAGTGGTCTGTAACCACTGCTGCACCTTTTCCCAGGGCTGTGTTTCTGAAGGAACAACATCCATCCAATTCGGTTTGGAAAGCGTAACTACACTCTTACTGGTAACCGTCAATTTAGAATGTGTCTTTTCAATCGAAAAATAGACCTTTTCATTATCAAAAAAGTCTTTGGTTGACTGAATGTATTGAGGCGATGGCTCAATAGTTTGCTCAAAGCTCTCTACCTGCTGAAACGGTAAATCACAAGGAGTTTGCACCATCGTGTTGTGACACAATGAAGAAGGTGACTGATAAACGTAATCCGTGATATGTGTGATATGATACTTCATATTTCAGGAAGCTGAGCAGTTTGAATACGCATAAAACGACTACTGGTATGATTGAAGAACTCCTCACTAATTAGCATTGAAGCTTCTCTAACTAATCGTTCGATATCATTCAGGAAATCAATTAGATACGGATAATTATTCTTCTTTTCATTGAGGGTACAAAGCTGATCTATATTCACCAGACGAATTTTGGTTACAGCTTCCAACAGCTTCTTGCGAATGTTGGATAATTCCGTAGAATGCCCAAACTCCTTGGACACCATCTCCTGGTAATGATTATCTATTTTCAACACCTGGTATACCAAAGAACGTGGATTACTCTCTGTGATTAGCAACAATTCCAATACACTTCGTAATTCTAAATTCGATCGGTACTGATAGCGATAGGTCACCAAACTCTCATTGCTTCGCAAGGTATTTTCCCAAAGCTCTTTATCGGTTTCCATATCGTACTTTTTAGACAACAAAGACCTCAAAAGGACACAGAAGTTACCCGATGACTCCAGGAAGCGTCCCATATTGAGCAAATGCCAGGTAGATGTTCTGGTCATATTGTCAATGTTCAAGCCGTAGAAAGCCATCATTCGAATGACCATATTATCCAACGCATCATATACCTCCATAAGTGAGGCATTGTTCTTTCGTACTTTATTCAATTCATTAGAAACACTTTCCAGAATTCTCCAGGTATCCAAACTCAGACGATCTCGAGTAGCGTAACCATTCGATAAGAAAGATTGAATACTATGCGCTAAGCTTCCTATACGATAAATGTCAGTATTCAGCGACAAAAGCTCTTTTTCAGGATTCTTTAAGGTGCGTTTCTCGGTAAAACCAGGGCCTGTTCCAGTTAGATTAGTCAAACTAACCAATAAAGCCGATAGCACTACATCTTCATGTACGTGAATGTCCTCATCCGCTTCGTTATAGGCCAAAAGCGCCATACGCATCAGACGAATGGTATAGGCTGACCGCTCCATATATCGACCAAGCCAAAATAAGCGCTCACCGGTCCTGCTAGGCATCACATGCAGTTGTCGCATGAGCTTTCTGGAAGGAGAAATAACAGGATTATCTGCTACAATATCTGTACGTTTACCGGTAATCCAGGTGTCTTTACTGATACTTCCTGATTGATTGGAAACCAAAAAGACGCCTTGCTCTGGAGCACTTCTAGAAAGTCCTCCTGGCATCACATGATAATCCTTTTCCAGCACATCAGCCACCATAAAACCTCGGAACACCGCATTACGAGCAACCAACTTATTATTGATCCATGAAGGTGTAGTGCTAAAGTCCACAACTTCTTGACCTACAAACAAATATGGATCCGTATTGATGCGATTAATTAAATCCGTTTTTTCAGACGAACTCAGGTTGCCACCAAATACTGTTTCACCAAAAGCATTGATACTTCTAATGACCAATTGGTCGATATTTTCAATGACATAGTTCTTTTCGTTGGTATGTCCACACCACCAGGTAGCCACCGAATTAAGAATTAAATCCTCTCCTAAAATGTGTTGACAAAGTTTGGGCAGAAATGCCATTAAGCCCGGGTTTTCCAATACTCTAACACCTAATGGATTGATGACCAATACATTCTTTTGACGCACCGCTTCCATCAAACCAACAACACCAAGTTGTGAGTCACCTTTAAATTCCAACGGGTCACAAAAGACATCATCCACACGCCTGATGATCACATCCACTTTCTCCAGCCCTTTGATGGTCTTCAGCCATACATGTCCATCACTGACCGTCAAATCCTCTCCTACAACCAGCGTATAGCCCATGAATGAAGATAGATAGGCATGTTCGAAATAAGTCTCATTGGCCGGACCAGGAGTCAGCATGACGATCCTTGGATTCTCAATATTAGTAGATGAGAGCTGACTTAGAGTGTCTTTCAGCGTTTGATAATACGAAGAGATTTTCTGCACTTCATTCTCTCGAATCAATTCAGGAAATACTCTGGTCATTGCTGCACGATTCTCCAAAGTATAGCCTGCTCCTGAAGGAGCGTCTGTTCGATCATCCAACACCCACATTTGTCCATTGGAGCCTCGGGCCAAATCCGCGGAATATTGAATCAACTGCAACTCCGAATCGAGCATGATTTTATCCGCTTCTCGTAAGAAACCCTGATGATGATAGATCAATTCGAATGGAATCAATCCGTCTCGAATAAGCTGGCGGCTGCCATAAATATCTTTCAGTATGAGATTCAGTAAATGAGCACGCTGCTTGAGTCCACGCTCAATAAACTCCCACTCTTTGGCATCAAACACCATCGGTATTGGATCCAAATTCCATGGTCGATTCAATCCATCACGATCACCATAGAGATTATAAGTAACCCCATTTTCACGTAATTGACGACTTACCTGCTCTAATCCTTCTGCTACCTTTTCGGAACCGACTGTTTCGTAATAATTGGCCAGTTTTACCCATTTTGGGGTGATCTGTCCATCACGTGTAGACAGTTCATCCAGAAACTTGCCATCACTGGATTGTATTTCTTGTAAATATGAATTGATCATTTAATGCATCATCAGTTATTGGGTTGATCTATTTCGATCGTTTGAATCTTCTTAAGTCCATCGTGTGGGGATATTCCGAATGAACAGATTCTTCAACTATTGTGAAATCAGTGATTATGTTTTCTTTCGTCACAAACCTACCCGCAGATTGATTATCAACGACTTTAGGTTCCACAAAGTTTATTGAATGACCAAAATCAAAGAAACGAGATATTCTACGCGATTCCGCTTCAAAGCTATTGACCGGGAAAGTGTCGTAATTTCGTCCTCCCGGATGAGCCACATGGTACTTACATGCGGCAACCGACTTCTTAGTCCAGGTATCATATAAATCGATCGTCAGAGGTGTATCAACACCAATGGTAGGATGCAACGCAGATGGTGGCTGCCATGCGCGATATCTTATTCCAGCAATGTATTCTCCCTGAACACCCGTATTCTTCATCGCTATTCGGATACCATTACATAGCAAGTAATATCTCGAATCAGTCAAACCAGAGACTTTCACTTGAAGGCGTTCTAGAGATGAATCCACAAAACGAGCTGTACCAGAATTGGACATTTCTTCACCTAATACATGCCACGGCTCAATAGCCATTTTCAGCTCAATATGAATATCATCTACTTGCAACTCACCCAGGAATGGGAATCTGAAACTGAAGAATGGATCAAACCAGGACATATCAAAGCCATATCCTGCTGATTGTAAGTCATTAACCACTTCACTGAGATCTTTGTAACAATAATGAGGAAGCAAGAACTTATCATGCAGTGAGGTTCCCCACCGCACGAGTTTGTGGTTATACGGTTTCTTCCAGAACCAACTCAGCAATCCACGAATCAACAACATCTGGACCATGCTCATCCGGAAATGTGGTGGCATGTCAAAACCTCTGAATTCCAGAATCCCCAATCGGCCTGAACTGCTATCAGGGGAATACAATTTATCAATGCAGAACTCGGCTCTATGCGTGTTGCCTGTTATGTCAACCAATAAGTTCCTAAACACCCTGTCTACCAGCCAGTAAGGCACTTCATCTTCTGCTAAATCTGGAATCTGTTGGAATGCAATTTCCAGCTCGTACAACATCTCATCCCGACCTTCATCCACACGTGGAGCCTGACTCGTTGGCCCAATAAATTGTGACGAAAACAAATAAGACAATGACGGGTGATGCTGCCAATACGTAATAAAGCTTTTTAACACATCCGGCCTCCTAAGTAAAGGACTATCAGCTGGTTTTAATCCTCCAAGTGTTACGTGATTACCACCTCCGGTTCCTGTATGTCTACCATCCAAATTGAACTTCTCTGTAGTTAATCTAGATTCTTTAGCACAGGTATACAGCGTTTCGTAATTGTTTAACAACTCTCTCCAGGATGTGGATGGATGAATGTTGACTTCAATCACTCCAGGATCTGGCGTTATCATAAACTTCTGGAGGCGATTGTCCGATGGTGGATCATACCCTTCTATCAATACTGGGATATTGAGTTTAGAAGCAACTCGTTCTACAGCGGTAACCAATCCCAAATAATGCTCCAAAAGCGTAACTGGTGGAAAGAATACGAATAGCTTTCCTTGCCTAACTTCCGTTACTAAACACGTCTTGAAAATTTCGGTAGAGGTATTGAAACCTGCTTTCGCTTTTTGGTTATCTAGCAAATCATCAGCCTTAGCCAATTCGCTATTTTCTGCAAACCGATCTCTTTCAAATTCTTGTTGATCTTTCTCTGCATATTGAATAGACTCCAAAGGCAATCTCAGACCTGCAGGTGAATTACCAGGCATTAAAAACAAGTGGTTTCGTCTAAAATGCCATTCACAACTCTGCCAGGTAGATTGATTGTAATCCCACCGAACTGGAATCGAAAACGCAACAGGAATATCTAACCCTTGATTGAGCAGTTCTGCAAGCTTTTGACGCTCTAATGAGGATTTAAGATCGGCTTTTAACGGATCTATATTAGATGGCATTTTGCTCTCTTCCCAAATGAAATAGAATGGGTCTTCATAGGCTGGTAGAGATAGCTTTGAATCAATATTCAACTCCTCGGCTAGTGTTTGAGAGAACTTTTCAGCCGTTTGATGATCAATGCCATAGTCTTTGGAAATGTCCGCTAACCATTGAGAATCGTTCCAAATTGGCAGACTGTCTAATCTCCAATAACATGCCAGCTTCCAACGCGGCAATGGCTCACCAGGATACCATTTACCCTGTCCATACTGCATCAATGCTCCATTACCGAACTTATCCTTTACTCGATGAAACAATTGATTAGCGAGGCTTCTTTTGTGCTCTCCATCAGCGGCTGAGTTCCACTCTGCCGCATCGGTATTATCTATCCCAACAAAAGTAGGCTCTCCTCCCATGGTTAAGCGCACATCATTGGCTTTCAAATCTTCATCTACCTGATCACCCACAGCTACAATCTGTTCCCATTGCTGATCACTGTAAGGCTTGGTGACTCGAGGTTTTTCTAGAATCCTTGTGACTTTATTCTCAAACTCAAATTTGGTTTCACATGGCTCTGCAAAACCAGAAATTGGGGCCGCACTTTGAGGATCTGGTGTGCAAGCCAAGGGAATATGTCCTTCTCCCGCAAACAAGCCTGATGTGGCATCTAACCCAATCCAACCTGCACCAGGCACATAAACTTCCGCCCAGGCATGAAGATCTGTGAAATCCTCTTCCGCACCTGACGGGCCATCCAGGGACTTTTCATCAGCCTTTAGCTGTATCAAGTAACCTGATGCAAATCGAGCTGCCAGCCCCATATGTCGTAGTACCTGAACCAATAACCAGGAGAAATCACGACATGAACCTGAACCTAGCTTTAGCGTTTCCTCACAACTCTGAACACCCGTTTCTAGTCGAATGTTGTATTTTAACTCATTGTATACTAATTGATTAACAGCAACCAACAAATCAATAGTTGTAATATCATTGGTCACTAATGCTTTAGCTCTTTTGAGGAAGTCCTGCAAATAAGCATCATTCTCAGTTACTTCCAGATACGGTTGCAGCTGTCGCTTGACATGCTCCTCATAGGCAAAAGGAAACTTGTTAGCATATTCCTCAATGAAGAAATCAAATGGGTTGATGACTACCATGTCCGCAATCACTTCCACATCTACTTCGAAATGATCCACCTTTTCAGGAAATACGATGCGGGCCAGGTAATTGCCAAATGGATCTTGCTGCCAATTGATGAAATGATTCTCAGGTTTGATGTTCAGCGAGTATCCTTTGATCTGAGTTCGGGAATGGGGAGCTGGACGTAATCGGATAACCTGAGGACTCAACTCTATGTGCCTATCATAGCTGTATTTGGTAAAATGGCGGACAGCAACTCGTATCGACATGTAAAATCTGGTATGAAATTGAAAGAATAAATCTATAACATTATTTAGTAAAAATGGCTGTAGGCTTACAATGGGCACAATTATTACAAGAAGTCCAAAAAAGCGTGCCTTCTGATGGAAATCAACAAAATCATATTCCAAAAAACGCGGCTAGTTAACGACCTCTGAATAGTGATTCCCATAAAATGAACTATTTCCGCACGGTCATATCATCACCAAACACGACAATCTCCGCTAGCATTAACAGTTTCATAATAATGGCTTCATTGTCAAGCTATTTCAAGACTCTACCTTTGCCCTGCTAATACATGGAAAAGCAGCACATACTATTCATTGTCAATCCGATTTCAGGAGGCAGAAAAGGTCGGTTTCGTCCAGAGTACGTAGAAAAGTATCTGGATCACAGTCGGTTTACTTACAAAATCTACGAAACTAGGCGTGCTGGTGATGGCTATAGAAAGGTTCTAAAGAAACTGGATAAATACGATGGGTTTGTAGCTGTTGGAGGAGATGGCACCGTCAATGAAGTTTTTACCGCCATTGTCAACTCGAATAAATGGTTTTCGGTTATCCCTAATGGTTCTGGTAATGGACTCGCTCGGTCATTGAAAATACCAATGGATATTCCTGGTGCTATTCGTCATTTGAATCAAGCAGCAGTTGAAAATATTGATTATGCGTTAATCAACGGAGAACCTTTTATCAATGTAGCTGGAGTTGGATTTGATGCGATGATCGCTAGTAAATTCAAAAAGAGCACCTCCAGAGGCTTCAAATCCTATGCGGAAATCACCTTGAATGAACTCAAGAAGATGAAATCCCATAAGGTGAAGATTGCCATTGATAAAAAGAAGATTACCAAACGTGTCGTTCTTGTGAGCTTTGCCAATAGTAGCCAGTTTGGAAACAATGCACATATAGCTCCTAATGCAAAACTCAATGATGGAAAATTGCGAATAGTGACCTTCAAACCGTTCCATTGGATATCACTACCCTACCTTGCCTGGTTGATGTTTAACAAGTCCATTGACAAGTCTAAACTTCACCGGGAATATGTGATCCAAAAAGCAACCATTACCAGCAAGAAAAAGATCCACCTGCACATAGATGGTGAAGCTCGAGGCAAAGTAAAGAAAATAGACCTGGAAGTAGTTTCTGGTGGAATCAGAGTGATGGCTTAAGCTTCTACTTCTTCTCTTTTTAGTAGATACTTTTTAATCATTTTACGACTGACCTTTTTCTTCTTACAGATCTCTCCATAGAACTTACCACTATCTCGAAGGGTGCGTTCCTGTGTTTCATAGTTGTTGTGGTACAAGCCAAATCGCGCACTGACTCCTTCTGCCCACTCAAAATTGTCCATCGTGGACCAATGATAATACCGGCGAATATCAATTCCTTTCTTAATGGCTTTATTGAGCTGTTTCAGGTGGTCATAGATAAACTTTGCTCGTTGCTCATCGTTGGCATCACAAATACCATTCTCCGTAATGAAAATAGGAATTTTGTAGTGCTTATAGACACGTTTGCAAATTCTGAAAAGTCCCTTTGGATAAATCTCCCAACCTAAATCATTAACAGCCTTCCCTTTCTTGACATACAGTTCATTGAACAGTGTTCCAGGATTGTAAATACCCTTTACCAGGTCTCGGGAGTAGTAATTGATGCCAATAAAGTCGCAATAGTTCTTCTTTGGAAACTCGCGATGCCATTTTAGAGGAAACACAAATCGTGCATGAGTCATGGCTTCCAGATACATCCACTGAAATAGATGATTACTGACATAAGCAGCCATTTTGGTAAGATGTCGCTTATCAAACATGTCGAAGATCCGGAGATGATGAGCAACTCCTACATGTATTTCTTCCGACTTATGCCCTTTTGCCTTCAATTGCTCATGAATTTGATCATAGGCCTTTAAATGCGCTTTAGCAAAATGATTAGCACCGCGTAAGTATTTCCTTACTTTGCCACGCATCCCTGGAGGCCAACGACCTTCGAAATAGCCAAAAAACAAGTAAACATTTGGTTCATTGATGGTGACCCAGTCTGTGACTAAATCACCCAGCTCATCAACTACAAATCGGACATAATTCAAATAACGATCTACACATTTTGGATTGATCCAGCCACCATCATCTTCCATCCATAGTGGATTAGAAAAATGCCATAAAGTGACCAATGGGCGGATATTGTTTTTAAGGAGCAGCTTGATTTCCTTTCGATAGAGCTCGATCCCTTCCTGGCTAAACTGTCCTTCTACAGGCTCAATTCTGCTCCACTCGATGCCCATTCGGTACGTTTCCGTTTGAATGGCTTTAAGCAGTTTGACATCTGATTCAATGTGATTGATATGGTCACAAGCCACTTTGCTGTGTGAACCATCCTGAATTTTCCCCAACTCAGACCAGCGATACCAGTTGTGCGGTTGCTCTCCTCCTTCTATATGGGTTGCAGCAGTAGCCGAACCCATCAATAAATCCTCAGGTAATTTGAATGTCTTATAGGCCATTTTGCAGTTTGCAAGCTACGCCACAAGCTTTAACTGCAGGTTATGAGAAGGTTAAGTCTTTGAATTGGCATTTTGAATTAAATACCTGCTTTCAACTTGATATTGTCATCCATTGCAAATAATGTCATTGTCACCTTGATTCTTAAATCCGTTTATTTTTGTTTTACCAGCATACAACTAGCCACGTGAAAAATAAAAACATCTTAATCATACAACCAGCTTCTAGTGCCAACATGGACTGGACCCGGTCGCTGGCTGTTGGATTAGTGTTAGCCGTATTTATCTCATTCATCAATCTATTTTTAAAACCGTTTAAAACTGCAGAGAGTAGTACGATCTTCGTTTTGGGATATAGCGGGTGTTTCTTAGCTAGTTATGGTCTCGCCTACTTCTTTGAATACACCATTTTCAAGCACCTGAAACCCATTTGGGCGAATAGAACGGTGGCTTTCTTTATCACGCTGTTCCTATTGAGTGACCTCTCCATATATCTGTATGATTTAATGATCATCAAGGCACAACCACTTTCCTGGAATGATTTTATTCCGTTTACTTTTCGAGTAATGCTCCCCTTTGGGTTCATCGTATTACCCATGATTTACATTGGGCGGACTGCACGGATTGCTATTCGTCAAGGAGATGAAATAGATGCTACCAATGAAGTAATACTGAAAGGAGCTTCATCAGGTGAAGTTCTCCATACCACATCAGATAAAATCTTGTATGCAAGAGCAGAGGACAACTATTGCAATATTTTTTATCTAAATGCTCAAGGGGTTGTAAATCATAAGCTATTCCGAATCAAAATCTCAGATCTGGCAGATCAAATAGATTGCCTGACAAGATGCCACAGAACCTATGCCATTAACCTGGAGAATGCTGCACACATACAAGCCTCCAAAACCAAGGCATCTGTGCAAATCAAATGGATCAATGAAATAATCCCTGTTTCTAAATCTTATCTTCATGTAGTAAACAGGGCAGAATAACTCACCACAAAAAGGTTAGAACTCACCACAAACACCGTTTTATTATCAAGAATACATGATTCTCTTGAGTAGGTTAGTCATTCAACTAATAATACCCACTCATGAACGTCTATGCATTTATCATTCCCATTGTGGTTTTGCTTTTACTAGCAGAAATCATTGTAACCTGGAGATTACAAAATGGCAAGTATCCCTTTCAAGACACGGTCACCAACCTTGGTACTGGTATTGCTAACCAATGTGTGAATCTGGCTGTAGCTTTCTTTGTCTACAAATGGTACGGCTTCATTTACGACTTAACACCATTTAGCATAGAACTAACCTGGTGGTCAGGGATTCTTCTACTCCTACTTCAGGACTTTATCTTTTATTGGTTTCATCGATTGGGACATACGATCAATATCTTCTGGGCGGCACACATGCCACATCATTCATCAGAAGAGATGAATCTGTCTGTAGGTATTAGAGCTAGTTTTACCCAACGCTTGTTTCAATTCATGTTCTTCGATTGGGCCCTGGTCTTCATTGGCTATACACCAGAAGCGGTTTATTCCATAGCAGGTATTCATTTGCTCCTAGCCTATTGGCATCATACAGCTTACATCAAGAAGCTGGGTTGGTTTGAAAAGCTCTTTGTTACACCCTCACACCACCGTGTGCATCATGGAGTTAATCCTCAATACCTAGACAAAAATTTCTCCGAATTCTTAATCGTATGGGATAAGTGGTTTGGCTCCTTTGAACCGGAAGAAGAAGAAGTATGCTATGGCGTGACTCATCCTCCAAGGACCTGGAATCCAATTTCCATTAATTTTCAATTTTGGAAGCAATTATGGGATGATGCTGTTGCAGCACCTTACTTCTGGGATAAGATCAGAATATGGTTTATGCCACTTGGCTGGAGACCAAGAGGCCTAAAACCTTACGGAAAAGGTGGATACAATAAATCGCAGCAAGTGAAATTTCAAAGTAAGCCGATGATCAATGCTAACACCTATTTGATAGTCCAAGTTACACTTTCTATGATTGTACTTTTTATCACCGTGAACTTGCAATGGCCCATTATTGCGAATCATCGAATCCTTTTATCCATTGGAATTTTCTTAACGGTGATTAGCTGGGGAGGCATCTTAGAAGCTAAAAAATGGGCTGTTGCATTAGAGATCGTCAGAAGCCTTTTTGTAGGTGTAGCTTTAGTATTCGTTTTACACCAATCAGCATTATCTCATTACACCGGTTGGAGTACAATTGCCATCAGTTTAGCAGTAGCATTTAATGTATTTTTCAGTACTTTCTTATTGAGGAAGCCTATAGTTGAAGATGAAACCATTTCGGTCAAAACCGCAGCTTAGAATGCTTCACCAATGAAAAAATAATAACCAGGACCGTCTTCAGAAAAGGCTATATCAAAACGAGTGTAAATGTCTTTGTTAGGAAACAACAGAAATCTAGCACCTAGCCCACCAGCAATTTTGATGTGTTTGAAATCTAGATTCTGAAGACGGTTTCCAACGGTTCCCATCCCCAGAAAAGTTGCGGCTCCCCATCTTCGACTAAATGGAAATGGTAGAAATCGATATTCTGTCTGTGCGGCTAAAAGGGTTTTGTCACGATATCGTCCAGTATAATAGCCTCTCATCAGACTTTCGCCGCCCATCAAAGCAAGTTGATTGAAGGGCGCTTCTCTCACCACATCGGTGAAATAAACCTGTGAGGCTAATACTTGATTTTTGGCAGTCGTGAGATAATAACGAGCATCTAGAAAGTAGGAAGTAAATTCATAATCGCTCCACCAGGCATTATCATATCGAAGAAAACCTGTCTCGCCAAAAAAACCTTCCCGTACGTTCAAAACATTATGCCGGTTATCATATACCAACCCCAGGCCAAGTCCTAAATTTAAATATGGCATTGCTCCAGGTGGTTGGTGAAATGAATCTTCCGAAAACTGATTGATTTGAACATTGGCAAGACGCTGAAAATCAGTTTCTAACCCCAGGTATAAACTTCCCCACACCTTACGTAGCACTCGCTCACGAATGGCCAGACTACCCGCATCGATTTGTGCTAATTCTTCTCCGGTGATTTCAGGTCCAATACCATAATAAAACAGTGGAAATTGTTGCAAACGAACCTTTCCTAAAAAGAACCATTTACTCTGATCTCCATACAATGCATGATCCAGCCACAATCCATATTGTTGCTCAAGAGTAAGGAAAGTGAATAGATTCAATTCACTTAACCTGTTGGAAGTGTCCTGGTTCATATAATAAACATACAACGCACTTAATCCAAACTCCCATTTGGTCTCCGGAGCGTAGGCAATAGTTGGATATGCCATGAATTTTGGCTTTTCAGCATGCGTTGTATCATTGAACATATAGTTCCAAACGCGATCAACTATGCCTTGTCCATGAGATGTAAAGGGTCTTATAAGCAGACCTAGCACCAGGTAAAGTGCTAACCTTTTACAAAAATCTGATTTCAACATACCTTCTACTTCTGAAAGAATAAGTATTCAATGACATTAAATGTTTTGACTACCAGGCTATGCAAGTTACCAGCTAAAAGGTTATCGATGGAAAAGTATCTACCAGAAGTCAATCAAAAATACGTATTGAGAGTTAAGATTGTATTCATCAATTATTAGAGAAGATTTTATACTCGCGCTTATGAGCATTTTCAACATTATCACCACACTTATTATCATATCTGCCATTTTTGCATTCATCAACACTAAATTTTTAAAGCTTCCTTTTACTATTGGGTTGATGATAATTGCCATTGTCTTTACACTGTTGGTTACGATTTTAGGACACATCAATCAGTTCATTCTTAATGAAGCAAAGGAGTTTGTTCAGGCCATTGATTTTGAAACAGCTCTGTTGGATATCATGCTAAGTTTCTTACTTTTTGCAGGTGCTCTTCATACTAATCTAGATGCCTTAAAAACACATAAAGGCCCCATAGCTATGTTTGCTACTGTAGGTGTGTTGATTTCAACCTTTCTGATTGGTACGGGTATTTTTTATGTTTTCATTTTGTTCAATTATCCTATTGACTACATCTATTGTTTGTTATTTGGAGCACTAATCTCTCCAACTGATCCGATCGCTGTTTTGGGGATTCTAAAAGAAGCCAACGCACCTAAAAAATTAGAAACCAAGATAGTAGGAGAATCACTGTTCAACGATGGAGTTGGTGTGGTTCTGTTCATCGTTCTGTTTAAAATTGCTGAACAAGGGTTGGGTAATATGAGTGCAGGTGATGTAGGCTGGCTTTTCCTATTGGAAGTAGCTGGTGGTATTCTACTTGGGTTGGTATCTGGGTGGATTGTTTTTCAATTGACCAAAGTCATTGACAACTATGAAACTGAAGTGATCATTACATTAGCTCTGGTCATGGGAATTTCGGCCTTGGCTCAATACCTGCATGTTTCAGGACCTCTGGCTGTGGTAGTTGCAGGCCTATTACTTGGTAACACGGCTCCTACAACTGCCTGGTCTAGCAATACAATTAGTTATGTTGATAAGTTTTGGGAATTAATTGATGTGTTGCTCAACGCCATTTTATTTGTCCTAATCGGATTGGAACTTATTGTAATTGCACTGGATGGTCAATACTTACTTTTTGGTCTTTTAGCGATTCCTTTTGTGCTAATAGCTCGTTACTTAGCACTATCTGGCCCCATTCAATTGTTCAAACGGAAGCTGGAGTTCATTCCACAAACAAATTTAGTCATGACATGGGGTGGAATTAGAGGTGGAATCTCTATTGCTCTGGCACTCTCTCTACAGCCTCAGATGGAACGAGAATTGTTCTTAACAATTACTTATGTAGTGGTGGTATTTTCCATCATTACACAGGGGTTAACTATAGGTCCACTGGTCAAAAGAGTGTTGAAAATCGAGCAAAACTCTAATCCATCATGATGAACCGACACTCCTAGTCTAATGTAACATTTAAAAGTTTATAAATGATCGTTGTTTCTACAGAGTAGAATGGTTGCTATCAATAAGGCAATACCCAAACATCTTCTCCATAGGAAGAGAAGTTACCAATAGCAGCATCTGCTTGCTCTTTTGAAGCAAAATCACCTAAGGAGACTCTGAAGAAGATATGTTTATCCGTTTCATGACGGATGATTTTAACCAAATTGCCTTCTTTAGCGGTTTTATTGGCGAAATCCAAAGCAAGATCTTCATCGATACTACTTGAAACAATAACGTAATAACGACCTGTGCGAGCATTAATTCTCTCCACAATTGCTGCTGCTCTACGTGCTTCTCGCTCTGCTATCTCAGCCAATTTTTGATTAACGATAACTAACTGATCCTTTGGATGTTGTCTATCAGAGAATATACCAGAAGCTTCAGTATATTTATCATATGCAGTTTGCCAATCCTCTTGTGCAAAGGCATCATCACCATCTTTGATTAGCTGCTCATAGTTCGCATTATCCCTTTCGAGCTTTTCTGCCGCCTTTTTAGCAGCTGCTTCTTTAGCTAATTGTTCTTGTTTGGCTTTTTCCTTTGCTTCCTGTTCTGGTAGATAAATAAAACCATACCAACCAGCCACAATTCCAACAATTACTATGACTACAGCCAGGCTTATTCCAACAATTTTACCAGTGTTATTAGGACTCTCACTCATTAGGTTAGCTATTAATAAAAATTAAAGGTAACTAAATGGTGAGAGTTTGCATCAAATTAGTCCTAAAAGCTTTCTCAAATTGATAAGACCTACATCTGTAAAGTCATTAGTCCTCCGGGTTTAAATTCCAGGATAAGCTGAACTTACCCAGGACATTAGCATTTTCAGGATCATATTTTAACTCAATTGGAAAATATAAGTCCTCTGTCAATCTAGGTGTCAGGCTAAAATTCAACGTAAACTGAGTTTCATCTTCATCTTCATGCAATCCTTTGATGATTGATTGATACCCTACTCCTAATTTCAATTCTAATTTTGAATCATTTTCCTCGTCTTTCCACAATACCTTACCAAAATTCCCATCAACTTTCCACAGCCTTCTTTCATCAAAACTATCTTCTGCAATTACAGTGTCATTGGAGAAAATATAGGCCGCTTTCAACTCCAGGTTTGCAGGTGATTTTTTCACTTTGTTAGGATTAAGCCCCTGAAGAAAAGAAACTTCCAAGCTCATATCATTCAAATTCCCACTTTCAAAGCTTGGCAGTACAGCTGCCGTTAATAATGCTCTTCTGCTGAAACGTTCTTTTTCATAATCCCATTCCTTTTGAACGTATTCATTGAAATTTCCAAGATTAATAGAATCTAAACGCGTTTGTAAAAATTCATAGATTGGATCACTTTTAAATAATTCAATTTGAGATTTCCATTCTGCATTAAATAGTCCTTGAAACTCCTCATCAAAATCAGAAAGCTCTACACTTTCACCATCTTGATATTTTTTCATCAGTATTTTAAACGAATCTTCATCTCTTTTTGAATACCTTGAAACAGCATTTACCATTGCCCGACTCACCATTCTGATCAAGTTAGACGTTGTTTTTCTTAAAGAGCCTTCAGTCATGTCTGTATTATTGATCAATGCTACTTTGACTCCTGGGGCAAAAGATTCGATCTTATTTTGATCACCAAGACCTAAACTCATCGTTAGCTGTACTCGTCTTAGAAATGCGTTAGAGTTTTCTAGATAATTGGTATCTACCTTAACATTTGGATTGACTAGTGCCTTCAGGCCGAAAAGCGACGCATCTAAAGTGTACTTGCCATCCTCCTTACCGAGATAACCGGACTCCGCAGCCACTTTGTATATTCTTGTGAAACTTTCCCGACTCATAAAAGATTTGGACGGAGCCACATCATTTTCTTGCCCTAACGCAGTTAATGAAACCGTAAGGAGCAGTATTATTTGGATAACTTTTCTCATGATACTTCTAATAAAAAAGGGATCGTTTTTGGAGACTTGAAAGTATGTGATGCTAATGAGGTATCGTCCTGATGAAAGGAAATTTCAATAGTTCCTCCATCCGGAGGAATGGCTCCAACCATAATAAAATGATCACCAGAGGATAAGGGTAAATTTGCAGTACATGATGAAGTGAGATGAATGTCCGGTATCCCAGCCATGGTCAATATGACCTCTCCTGCTCCACCTTTAATTGTTACAATTACTTGAATATTTGCCATGATAGTTTGGTTTTATAGTGGATCAAAGTTGCAAGAACTAATTACCATTCTCCATACCCCTAAATAGGTAATCGCAATCTAATACTTAGAAATTCACTTGATGCAACCAAAGAATTATATTCCTATTACTTTCGCGAGCAAAACAAATATTCTCAATGAGTGACATTCGCTTAATGAAACCTGGACACAATGGACAACTGATCAATGAATATGGGATAAGTGAAACGCCCCCTCCTGATTGGGCTTTTTTAAAAGCTGGAGATTCGGCGGTTACCAGAAAAGTAACTGCAGCCGGGCCAATTTGGCGTGTTCAAATCAAAAAAGGAAGACGACTTCATTCATTGGGAATATGGGCTCCACAATCGAATATCAGTCAAGCCAAGGTAGATGTTGAGGCTATGCGAGCAGACCCAAGCTACGCCAAAAAACAAGCTAGTGCAGCCAAGTCCCGAGCGAAGAAACAGGAAAACTACATGGCTGAATTTCAGCTGGAAGTAGCTAAATACTTGAATTTCCACACTAGCTATTCAGATTTGCAATCTAAAATGGCTCAATTGGTCACGGAACATGCCATTCCTATTGGAAGTGGTACGGTAGCTCGGACCAATATGATTCCCGTTGAAGAGCGTGCCGGCAAAGCTGTGATTGCATGGATGAGACACAAAACCACCAACTACGACAATCTGAAAATAGCTCGTATAAAAGGCGAAAGACGTAAAGTCAGAAAACAGCTAGCACAAAGATCATTGGCTATTTTGAAACAATACCGAAGCGGACAACCAGTAGCTTTGGATTGTCCACTTTGGAAAGCTCTCAAAGATGAATAAATTGGTCATAAAGCCTACAGTTTCCATATCAACCAACTTGCTCTGTTAAACTTTCCACTTCTTTGATCAGTTGAAACAGATTTGAATCAGTAGCATAGACAATTCCCTGAGTATTCATAAAAGTGCTCGATGAATCATTTAGATGAAGTTCATCACCTTGAGTATTAGTGACATGCATGCCTAACTCCTCAAAGAATAATCTTGTGGCGGCATAGTCCCAAATACTTCCGCATCCATTTCTTTTCTTTGGAAATTTAAAATAGCAGCCGTTTCCAGACGTAATAACGCCAATAGCATTTCGAACACCTCCAAACTCTGCATGAATGACTACTTCATGCGTATTAAAGTATTGCATCATTTGATTTACAACCTGTTGATAGTATGGTTCAGACTGAAAGCTTCTATCCATGTACCAATGAAGTGTAGTTTGATCTGCTGCTCCAACTAGCTCCATTCGTTCTTCATTGAGACTAACACCAGCTCCTTTGATGCTGCTATAACATTGATTCAAATCTGGAATATAAACCACTCCGATGACCGGAAAACCTTCATGAGCAACTAAAGCAATAGACACCGCATAACCTGTACGCCTTACGGTAAAAGGCAAGGTGCCATCCATTGGGTCGACACACCAGAAATAGTCTTTCTCAAGTCGTGAATTATCATCAGCAGACTCCTCTGTCAATAGTCCCAAATCATAGGTTTGAATGGATGACATAAGGTGGTTAAGAATGATTTCCTGTGCTTTGAAATCCACCTCAGTTACCACTTGCGAAGCAAATGAATCTCCACCAACTTTTCCTTGAGTCTCATATTCTTGATCAAATTGAGATTGAATGTACGTGCCTGCTTCAAGAGCAGCGACTTTAGCTCTTTCACATAGCTTGGTTAGTTGCTCATTCGTCAGTTTCATCTCAATTCCTTAATCACCTGATTTGCAATGCGTTCACTATAACCGTGCATCTTCCAATGTCCTGGACTCCAGCCATCCAAAAACCGATAAAAGTCTGCCCAGGCGTAATTATACAACTCGCTCCACTCCTGCTTAACTTCTTTAAAGTCAATGGATTTATCCAACGACAATTCAAGTTGACTGAAGTAATGATTCAACAGTTCCTCTTCATATCGCTCACAGTCATCGTCCTCAAAGCAGCTACTAATGCAGTAAGCTACATCTTTCATTCCGCAGCCACGGCCTACGTATTGAAAATCCACCGCTGCAACCTGACCATTAGCATGGAAACAGAAATTGGCCAGTTTGGCATCTCCATGGACGATGGTTTGATACCAGGCATTATTCAAGTGAGTATCAATGGCTTTCGCGGATTGCTTTAAAGATTGATTTTCCATGCGTTCCCATTCATCCGGACGCGTGTCCAGATGCCAATACGTACCAATGGGCCAAAGACCTTCAGCACTAGCATTCATGAACTGTCCATGGAAATGTGCCAACCAACTCAAGCAAGCTTTGGTATGAGAGAGTTTGACAGAACCCGGAGACAACCGGATATCAAACCCGGAAGCATTAAGATCCTCCATGATTAGCCATATTTCACCTTCTTGCTCCACCGATTGATGCACCTGAGGCGTTCTGCAATAAGCAGTAGTTTGTCTGGCAAGACCATCGTACCAGTTACGCTCCACTTCATAGCTCTTAAGCTTCCGCTGATGCGAAATGTCGGTATTCCATCCCCGCGGATGATGCTGTGGTTTGGGGAGCTTGATATGCTTGACAATGATACTCATTGTGTTGCTACCGTTGATCCAATACCTTCTAATCTCTCCATACCCACTCCACAGCGTCTGCACCGATTGGCTGCTGACTATGGATCCACCAGTTATGACTACTATTTCATGCTCCAGATTCATTGCCTTCAAAACTGAAGGTTTTTAAAGTTGGGTGCAAATCCATGGATTGATTTAATAGTAAGATGGGCTGATCAAGTCTGGAATAGGCTGTCAAAAGTAACGGTCACGTCCTGAAATAGGTTGACATCTACACTGGAAAAATTATAATTGACATTGGATAAACTGGGTCTGACAGAGAACAAATGAGGTGGTACAATGAAAACAGAATGTGCTTCACAGAGCAAATTACCCTTGACTTTGAAAAAAGGGCACTTGACATGAAAAGATTGATTTGAAAACCCTTTGATCACGTCATGGAACATTGTTTTTAAAGGCAGATTCCGTTAGTTTGGAGGAAACAATTGAAAATATCCTTGTTGCAACTTTAATGGGTCTGGATATTGAAAATTGGCTTGATTTGGAATGATGCAGTACTCATAAAGTGCAATGCTTTTATGAAATTGTTGCACTTCATCATCTGGAAGCTGATTAAGTTTTTATTTATGGAATTCATATTTTATTTTGGATATAACTTAAGATTATATTTCGGATGGATACAGGTGAATTAATATTTTGGCTTACGTCAACTCTAGCTGCAGCAATAATTTCAGTGGTTATTGCATATGTATTTTCGAATGCAATAAAAGACTTGTTTGCTCCATGGATTGTTAAGTTCAGTAGATCAGGAGGTAAAGGAATTAACGGAAGATGGATAGCTACATTTGATTACGGAGATACAGAATTAACAGAAGAAATCGAAATAAGCACCTTCTTAGGAACAGTTTACGGTAGGGTAACCGCAACTCCAGAAAAGTCTCAGAAACCTCAAAAAGTTCTTAGGTTGAGAGGTGAGATCGCGGACAATCACTATTTTACAGGAATCTGGTATCATCCAATCAAGACTAATAGACATCATGGAGCATTTCAACTATTAATCGACTTGAACGATAAAGAACTGGATGGACAATGGCTTGGATTTAGCAAATCTCAAGGTCGAATAAGAAATGGAGAGTGGAATTGGGTGAGATGAAAGCGAAGCACAACAATCGCTAGCTAATCGTCAGCGGTAATATTTGAATCATGGAAAACATATCATATCAGGATTGGGGGGAGGTATCTGAAAAATACCTTGAAATTCAAAAAACTGCTTTTAACAAAAGGCTTGCGAATGAATCAGAAGCACAGACAAGATTTGATGTAATTGATCGAATAATCAGAGAAATTCTACAATGGAACCACGGACAGATTAGTGTTGAAGAATTTAATAAAGGAGAAAAGGCAGGTTTTATTGATTACAAACTCATTTCAGCAGACTACACATTAATTATCGAAGCAAAAAAAAATGGTGTATCCTTTCCCTCTCCAACAAAATCCAAAAAGCTAAAGTTAACTGGACCTGTACTCGGAACAGGTGCAATAACCGAAGCACTTAAACAAGCTGAGGAATATGCTAATGATAAAAAGGCTGACATTGTTATTGCTACTAATGGAAGTTGCTGGTGCTTTTATCCTCTAAACAATCAAGATAGAAACGAGATTTATGCAACCATATTATTTCCATTTGATGATGCAAAAGATGCTGAATTACTATTTGATTTTTTTGCGTGTCACAATGTGGAAAATGATAGTCTGTTAGAACTAACTTCAGAAAAACCATTCGCCCATGAAAACAGAATACTAGAGACGGTTCAGGATGCAGATGCCAGAATAGACAGAAACAATATCGCAGACTTGATCGCTCCTGCCTTGGATAATGCTCTATATTCTGAAACCTTATTAAAAGATTCCGAAAAGCTTGAGAGATGTTTTGTCACAACTGAAGGTCGAACCAAGTTTGATTCAATTTTGAATATGCACCTAGCGGATTCTAAGCCCATTACTGTGCAACCTGCCAAACGAATTAAAAAAAGCAAAGATTCAGGAGGAATAGAAGAAGTAATCAAACAATCAAAAAGCTACAAATCGAGTCCAGTAACGTTAGTGATAGGTCCTGTAGGAGCCGGTAAAACCACCTATTTGAAGCACTTTGAGCTAGTCAAGGGGAAAAAATTAATTTCAAAGGAAAAATCTCATTGGGTTTATATTGATTTCGAGGAAATGGGAAAAGAAGGTAACCCTCGAAAGTTCTTATATGATAAGTTGAATTCATATCTATTGGAAGAGCATCCTGAAAACCCAACAGATTACAATTCAGTAATTGAACCAGCATATGAGACTGAGATCAATGCACTTGCAAGAGGACCTTACGCAAAAATATTTACAGACAAGGCTAAGTTCAATGAAAAAATAAGTGAGCTAATTCACAAGGACTTTACAGAAAGAGAACCGTATGTCAATAAAGTATTTAAATACATAGGTTCAGCAAACCTTTGTGTAATTGTATTGGATAATGTGGATTTATACGAGGACGATGAACTTGAGACGTCAGTGTTTTCAGAAGCAGTGGCCATCTCTAAAAAAATCGGATGCAATATACTTGTCTCGATCAGAGATACAACTTTTGTAAAACATAGAAATGACTCAATTTTTAATGCTTTTGAGCTAAAAAAATTGTGGCTAGACCCACCCCCTTTCAAAGATGTTTTGTCCAAGCGATTATCATACTCAAGGCATATTTTGACCAACAAAAAAGCCAAGCTCGAATTACCAAATTCAGCTACTCTTATGATTCCTGATTTAGGGATATTTTTTGATATAGTTCAAAGTAGTATTTTGAATCCACAAAATGGTAAATTCTTGGAGTCGCTAAGCGACAGAAACATTCGGAAAGGGATAACTTTAGTAAGAAATTTTCTTACTTCAGGGCACATTCAAGCTGACAAGGGAATTAAGAATTATATAAATGGAGATGCAAGCTTCAAATTTCCTTATCATGAGCTTTTTAAAGGTGCAATGCTTGGACAATGGAAACATTTTAAAGAAGAGCGATCTGAGGCAATCAATATTTACGATGCAAGATTTGGATCTAGAAATTTATTACTCTTAAGATTATTCCTTCTTAAATACCTCCATTTAAAAGCTCTAGACGAAAAAACTGTAGAAGTGGAGAGTATGGAGCTAATTGAAAAATTCTCGAGTCAAGGAGCCTCTGAAAATGCTATTATTAAGGCTTTATCTGAATTGAATAAAGCTGGATTAATTAATAGCAAGGACTCAACCAAAATAAATAGTAATTCTATTGTTTACATCACGGCTTCTGGTGGATACTATGTTGTCTTTCTATCAAAAAGGTTTGTCTATTTAGAATCAATTCTTCACGACACAGCCATTTTTAATTCTGAGACTTGGGCCGAATTAGTTGAGTTGTCACAGCAGATTGAGCAGGAACATGACATTCCTAAACGTCTAGAACTACGAATTGAAAGAATAAATATCTTTTTGGATTATCTGTTAGATATTGAAAAAGATAATTTGAGTATGCTTGATAACTCTGGTTTTTTGAAGCACATTGAAAGTACAACAGCAACAGTTGACGAACAAATGAGTCGTGGACTAAAAAACGCACAAAGACGATATAATTAAATACCGCTAATCGAGTAGACGTCCGTGAGCGATAATGCCCACGATGCACCTCTGGGACTCCAGCCCTAAAAAAACGCCTTCACCAATTCCTCTTCGGAGATGTTGTTAAAGTATTCGTGGCTTTTCACGTCTTTTAGCGTTTGAAGAATCACTTCTTCACGGTGCTCCTTCCCTATTAGTGCTTCTATGACCGGATCTATCTCTCGATTCACAAAATAGTCTCCTAAGATCTCTAAGGCTGTAATCACGCCCTTCTCCACATTCATGTGAACTTCCACGTGACCACCAGCCGTCTTCACTCCATTTTTCAGTCCATAGTTAGGCGACTGACCAAAGTTCCACTCCCAGGTGCCGTATTTCTCATCTGCTAGTTGCTGTATGGCTACTATATCTGCTTCAGTGATGGTGTAAGGTTTGGCATCTGGATACATGTTGACCACATGGTCCATGACTTTCTGCCGAAACTGATCCACACCCATGTCTTCCTTCAGGTGAGAGGAAATGTTCGTCACCCTGCTTCGAACAGACTTTCTAGCCTTGTCTACAAACTTGAGCGGATTGACATTGAGCGCATCTGAGATGTCTTTAATTTCTGATGCGTACAACAACGTTCCGTGGTGCAGCACTCTTTTGTTCTTGTGAAAGATATGCTCAGCATTTCCGGAGAACTTCTGATCGCCAATGAGGATATCATTTCTACCAGAAAAATGAGCCTCTACGCCTAATGATGCGAGTACATCGATGATTGGCTGGTTGTATTTACGAAAGTTGATGACAGCCGTATCTTCATAGCCCATGATGAAGGTATAATTGATGTTGCCCAGGTCATGAAAGACTGCACCACCACCTGTCAGTCGTCGAACCACTTTAATACCTCGCTCACGCACATTGTCTACATTGATCTCCGCCAGAGTGTTTTGGTGTTTCCCTACAATGATTGCATTGTCATTACGCCACAGCATAAAGATGTTTTCCCCAAACTCTCTAAGGAAATACTCCTCGGCAGCCTGATTGAAATAGGGTTCCTGACTTGAGTTATCAATGCACAACATGGTTCAAACTTTTTGGCTAAAGTAAGCAATAACGATTAACAGCTACTTCCCTAAACCAAGTCATCTATCAATAATGGATTTACCAGGAGTTCTTGTTTACAACTAACATATTAAATAACCAGAGTACAACTTACTTTAAACGGAATACATCATTCTCAAAGCCTTTCAACTCGAGAATGTTACATATTCCTACTTTTAGATTAAAGTCTAAACCTGGACACCTTTTCTTGTAGTTCGTCAGCAATAGATGATACCTGCTCGCTCTTATCCTGATAGTTTTGCATTCCAGCGGAAAGTTCAGCAGATGAACTTGCGGTCTGTTCCGTGCCGGCAGCTGTCTCTTCAGAGATCACCACCACTCCACTGATAATGTTCACCACATTGCTAATGTCTTCTGTTTGCTTTTTAGTAGCCAGAGCAATGCTTTCAGACTTATCCAATGTCTCTTGATAGTACTTATAGATCTCCTGGAAGGTCGTCAAGCTTTGACTTGTGGTCTGTTCACCCAACTTAATGGAAGAACTCATATCGCCAATAAGAGTTGCTGTTTCAGACGTGTCATTTTGTACCGCAGAGATGAGCTCTTCGATTTCTGCTGTTGACTTTTTAGAACTCTCCGCTAGTTTCCTAATTTCTTCGGCTACTACTGCAAATCCTCGTCCGCTTTCTCCTGCTTGTGCAGCTTCTATGGCCGCATTCAAGGCGAGCAAATTGGTTTGTGACGCAATTTCCTTGATGATTCTTAGCACAGATGAGATTTCTTTGGACCGATTGGTTAAACTTGAAACCGCTTCATTGGTTCGCTTGGAGGAAGCCAAAATGTGCTTCATGGTTTTATCCATATCCTGAGCCAGATCCATTCCAGATCGGCTCTTTTCAGCTCCTTGCTTGGCTGTTTCCTGAATAGCATCTGCCTGCTGACCCATATTAGTCGATGACGCCAATACTCCTTCTATCAAACTGGATGACTCATCTATTTTACGAACCTGCTCATGTGCTCCATTGCTCATCTCTCCTATAGCAGACGCAATCTCTCCTGTACTTAATTTCATTTGCTCACCGCTATTGAGCATTTCTGACGAAGACTCTTTCAGATACCGGGCGCGCTCCGCTATTTCACTCAAAAGATTGGATAGGTTCACAATTGCCTTATTAAGATTGTCCGTGAGCTTCTGAATGTCTCCTCTGGCAGTTCCATGATACCTACCAGTCAGGTCTCCATCGGCTAGCTTATTGACCACCTCATTGATCGCTGTAAAAGGCTTTGCCACAGATTCGAACAAATGATTGATGGACTCTCCCAACGATTTCCACTCACCTTTTTTATTCGAAAGATCAATTCTTGCTGAGAAATTGCCGGATTCCACAGCTTCTTTGACCACTTCATTGGTTTCTTTAATGGCATTTTGCAACAAATCGCTTTGTTCACGCAGCGCGTCGTTTTGGTGTTTTACTTTGTCCGTAGCTTCAGCCACCTTGCGTTCCAATCGCTGTTGGTTTTCTCTAGCCTGTGCAGTTCTCCATCTCATATAGGCTACTACTCCACCAACCAACAGTGCTAACACCAAAAGCCGGAAGGTCCAGGTGTTCCAGAATGGAGGAATAACTTCTATTACAACAGTTCTGTCCTCAACAGCCCAAACACCGTCTACATTGGCAGCATTAACCCGGAATGTATACTCTCCCCCTGGCAAATTACTATAGGGTGCAAAATTTCTAGCTGCATTCGTGTAGGTCCAGTCTTCATCATAGCCCTCCAGCATGTATCGATACTGATTAGCATCAGGTTGTGCATAATGCAGTCCTACAAAGTCTATCGTAAAGGACTTTTGATGTCTGTTAAACGCTAATTCTTTAGCTGTGCTGATAGACTCACTGAGAATGGTGTTTCCGTTCTTCGACTCACCAATCTGCACGGATCTATTAAACACTTTTAAATCCGTTAATGCAACATATGGAGGAATGTCATTATTCTTTATTTCAGAAGGGTCAAAAATGTTGAATCCATTTATTCCACCAAACATCAATTCACCGTTTGCGGATTGATAGTGGGCATTGTAATTGAATTGTTTCGACTGTAATCCATCGTGTTTGGTATAAACCCGAAACTTGATATTTGTACGATCAGAAGTCAGGGCATTGCTTAGCTTAATCAAGCCTTCTTCAGTACTGATCCATATCTGATGATTCTGATCTTCTTTGATACCATACACTTCATTCAATGGAGCGTTTTCTACATTTAACGCCTCAAAGAAATCCTCCTTTATATGATAAATCACAATTCCGGTTTCTCCACCTATCCATAGTTCACCATTGCTGGCTTCCATGAGGGTATAGACATCTCCTAAAAGTGAGTCTTCTTGAATTTCCGTGAAATCTCCAGAGTTGTAGTCATAAGCATAAATAGCTTCCTGTCCGCCTATCCAAAGCTTATCGTTGCTACCTTCTATGATTCCATAATAAGGCTTTATAGCTGTATGTTCGAACACACTGGAACCATTTCTGAGAATATCCAAATAGCCAACACCATTGAGCACCCACAAGTCAGAATTTCGATCTAATAACAATCCATAAATCTTATCTGTAGAGATGCTTCCCGGATCATTATCATCATGCATGTATGTGCTAAACCTTCCTGTACGGCGATTGTAAAAGTTGAGTCCTCCCTGGTTGGTTCCTACCCAAATATTACCCTCTCGATCACTGGAAAGACTTTTTACGTCATTATAACTCAATGATCCCCGATCATTTGGGTTGTTGAAATAAGCCGTAAAGCGACCTGAATTTCGATCCAATCGATTCAATCCATTGTCTGTACCTACCCATAAATTGTTTTGATTGTCTTCACAAAAAGCATAGACATTGGGTGAGGAAAGGAAATAACTATTATCCGCTTTGGAACTGTAATGAATGAATGGTTTACGCTGCAGATTTGTGAAGTTCACACCACCAGCAAATGTGCCTATCCAAAGAGTACCCGTAGAATCAATATAGCTGCACTGAATGGAGTTTTGACTTAAAGTAGAGAATGGATGCTCTGAACTGGCATACATAAAAAACTGGCCGTTATTACGGTTTCTCATGTAAACTCCGCCACGAGTACCTACAAAGAAATTACCCTCAAAATCCTCAAAAATAGCTCGAACTCTGGTGGAATAATCATCATTAGCATCTGGTATAATTCTGGTAAAATCCCTGGTCGCTGGATTGTATCGATTAAGGCCATTGTTCATGGTTCCAAACCAAACATTTCCTGTTCGATCCTCATACATCCGCTCTATCTGGTTGCCACTCAAGGACCTTGAATTGCGAGGCTCATTCTTAAAGGTAAAGATTTCACCAGATTTCTGATTGTAATAACACAAATACTTCTTGTAAATGGCTATCCAAAGGTTATTGTTCCGATCCACCAAAATTCTTGAAATTTGTCCCTCAGGTAGGCTTCCAGAATCATCATTTTGAGGAAACTGATAAAACTCTTTTGATTGGAGATTATACCTAAATAATCCTTTGGTACTGGCAATCCATAGATTGGATGACTGATCTTCTTTAATAGCATCTACTCTGCCAATTCCGCCAGAGAGGCTGTCATGGTCAAAAGTAATGAATTGCTCTTTCGGCAGGTCGAAATAATCCAAACCACCGTTACCTCCTACCCAAAGCGTCCCTTCACTATCTGAGAAAATTGCACGAATATCATTGTCAGAGATTGTCCCTGGTTTCGAAGGATCATGTTTATAATTGACAATATTCCTACCATCAAATCGATCCAAACCATTGTAGGTACCAAACCAAATAAAACCTCGATTATCTTGATGAATAGCGCTGATACGGTTGTTGGACAAGCCATCATCAACGGTTTTTTGCTTAAAATTGTACTGGTGCTGAACGATGTGTTGCTGAGCACATATCTCACAGGATAAACCTACCAGCAATCCCACGCACAGGGCGATGTACCTGATCTTCATCTCTACTCATCTTTAGGTTATAAAAAGGGGTAATACAAATGTATCACGATGCGAAGACCAAATTCATTTTATTACTGACTTTCTATGCTCATTAACTCATCGATAATTCCCGTTCATTTATTTCAATAGTAGGATCAGTTCTTTTCAACCCATGCAATGATGCTATTATTCATTTGAGTATAAATGATCATTTGCCAATCGCTAGTCTCCTTAATGACGACTACCGATTCATTTTCTATGGCTCTTATTTGATTTCCTTTCCTCATTTCGCCAGTACAAGTGTCGGGTGTGTCTGTGTCGTCTATAGCCGGAGTAGTTCGTAGGATTCCTGTAAAAGTTTTCGTGATAAAAGTCTGATTGAGATCTTGAACTTGGGTTTGATGGTGGTAGCTAAACAAATGCTCTTCTACTCTATTTCTGGAACCGATTTTAACCTCAAACAATAACTGAATATCAATGCAGCCGATATAACCACTGTACATGTAAACAGTAGTTTCTTCAGCATTTTCGATGAAAACAGGAGACCCAGGACCCGCCCATATTTCATGAAAATTTTTACCATCATTAGCAAAAATGAACGTCGCGTTATGCAGCCTTCTTTCCTCAATGATCACATCTTTTAACCCATCATGATTGAAGTCTATCAAGTGAACTTTGGCAGAATCAAAGAAGAAAATACCTGTATCTCCATTTTTGGTAAAGAACTTGAAATCCTTAAACTCGGAGTAGCCAGTACTGTCAAATTGCAATGTCAATTCTGGAGCTTTTAGAATTATATCCACCCTGGCCAGGTGGTCTTTCATTTGTACATCTTGTGCATGCAATTGATTACACATATTGAAGCCACAGATTATCAATAAAAACGTTCGTATTTTCATTACTTACTGATGCTCAATGTATTCCTGCCCATTGTATTTCAATACTGACGTTTCAGTAAAATTGGTGTCTTCGGCATTACATTCACCATTTTCATCTTCTATACTTTTCGAGACATTAATCTTGTTTTTCACCGTGATATCAAAGAGCCCATCCGTTTGATTTTCTGACATGATGAACACTTTTTTGGAGGCGGTAAATACCCCTTCACAACTGCCATCCCACTCTCCTCTGGATTCCACAGCTGTATAAGCATTCAGGAGTCTCTTTAGATGATCGCCGAAATTGACAAACAGAGAAATGCTTTCCTTGTCATAAGGATTAACCCGTGACATTCCATGAAATGACACTCTAACTCCAAAGGCTCTATGACCTGGTGTGACCATGTAAGGCGCAGTATCTATGTCAATTGATGTTAGTCCTATAGCGTCCGATACCCAGCCATTGTATTCATGACTTTCTGAGAATCGCTGTAAGATTTTGCCACTTATTTCATCAACTATCACTACATGACTGTTTAGCGTAAAGTACTCTGTCGCTTCCTCTACAATCTCTGGAATGACCAGTATGTATTGATCCATGTTTTCTGGCTTTGCAGAATAGACCATCAGGTCCGATTTGACCTGAAGCATGTCCAGATTCAGCTCATCTAATGCGGACAAAATCAAGGTGTAATTCTGAAAAACCTCACTGAGCACCTGAGAATCTCCTTTTTCAATTTTGCCATCGTAATTGATCTTGTAATCCGTTTGTCTGATTTCCTTTTTTTCTGTCCAATAAATATCGTGGTAGGTAATCTTGTCTTCACTGATCCTGGAGGCTGATTGTGTCATGCCGGTTGAAATCTCATCATAAGCCACCAGCACATGATCTATTACATTTCCCTCCATATCATAATTGATCAGAGTTGATAACATCTCATAATTCTCCAATTTGTAGACCACAATCACGGTGAAGTAATTGGAAGAAAGGTCTAGTCTGTAGGATGTCATTGCTTCATATCTGGATCCTTCCGGTTCGAAATCAGGATACACTTCTGTCATTTTAAGGGCTTGATGATTGATTCCTTTTACATCAGCTTCATCAATGAATTGATCAAAATTGGAATGCTCAATCCATGGCAATGTCCTCATTTGAAGGTTGTTAATCACTTCATGAAAGTCTTGATCCTGGTCGATTGTTTTTACAGCGGCTTCTGCAAGATCAGCAGTTATCACAACTTCTGTTTCTTCTTCCAATATTTCAATCGCTCCTTGTTGCGGTTGCTTTTGACTACACGAAATCAACAAGGCAATAATTAACAGATGAATAATTTTCATGATTGGTTAAATAAGGTCGAAAGTTTTTTCCAAAAGATAATGGGTGCTTCCTACAACAATTGTCAAAATAATAATTGTGAGTATACGGGAGGCAATAATCTGTTTTCTGATGTTTGATGAGCGCCTCAGGAGCATGAAATCCACCAATATGAAAAGAATGGCGATAATACCTCCCACAATCAATCCTACTTTAATCAGAGCAACTTTGTAAATGATATCAAACCAAAAGTCAATTCCTTCAGATCCAGCAGTGTTTGGACCTAGAACTACGAACATATGGACAAATCCCATGATCACTGAAAGGCAAATCCAAATGGCGTAACTCCCCACATTTTTAATCCATTCTGCCATTGACAATAGTTTAAATATTAAAGGTCTATATAAATCACCTGGAAGTATATTGATCATAAAGGAAGATTTACAGACCATGATAATTGAGAAATGTCGTCAAAAATTCTTCCTTCTTCCTGGAAGATACAGGAATTTCCGTACCATTAACCAAGTGTATCGTTCCAGATTTATCCACCTTATCGATGAACCTTAAGTTAACCATAAAAGATTGGTGTGGTCTGGTAAAATAAGAAACTTCCAGCCTTTCCTCGTAGGACTTAAGTGGTTTGGATACCATGTAACTTTTCCCAGTAGCTAAATGAAATCTGGTGTAGCCTCCATCAGACTCACAATATAGAAGCTCCTGCAAATCAACCACTTGATAGCTGTCAGTTAAAGACAAGACCAGGTTCCTTCTGAGGTTATTGCTAGTCCCATTGTTCGTAAATTCGGCAGCTGGCTCAATACTCCTTAGGTTCAAGTTGACAGCATTCGAATCCTTTTTATTCTTGTTAGAAACAACCACCATCGTTGGTGACATGGATCTCCCTATTCCTAGTGTCTTTTCCACATTCTTCTATTAGCGATAAACCGTCTATTGTCAGCTGATTACTTCATCGTAAATCAGTTCATGTACTTATAGCTACGAACCTATATAACACTAGTCATTCCAGACAGAAACACTAGGGTGACAAATGGGGGGACATCTTAGTAAGTAACTGAAATAGAGGTAATTAATTTTTTACCAACTGTTGTAGAAAATCCTCTAACCTGGTATCTGCTGGAATCGCCAGTTTCTTTCTTACCCTTGTTCGGCCCTTCTTCACACTGTCAGGAGCTATCATTAGAATCTCTGCAATTTCTTTTTGAGAGTACCCAATATGAATCAGCAAAAGAAGTCTGATTTCTGACTTAGTCAATTCTGGGTGTTGACTGATCAATTGATTATAAAAATCAGGTTGCAGTTGATCAAAATGGGCCTTGAAACTATCCCATTCTTCTTCGGAAGAAAGTGAACTTTCAACAAGTTTTAAAATACTGGCAAAATCTGTTTTATTGACTTTTCGATCTCCACTCAATTCCCTCTCCCGTTCTCCAAGAACTTGTCGAGTTTGATTAAGTTCCATTTCCAATTCATTGCTCGTGTTCAGCTTCTTTCTGATCAGGATTGCGATGAAATAGGTAAATCCTATGAACTCAAATATGGTTCCGATTTTAAAATAAGAGAAAGGATCTCCCGGCAACATCGTCATATGACTATCCAAAAGACCTAAAGTGACGAAAAAGATAAAGGATGAATAAGCTATTAAGTAGTAGGTAGATTCCAGTTTCCTTTTCTTGTACGAGTTTCCTACGATGAAAAGCGATAGCACTATCCACAAAAAGCCCAGTAGGTTCTCGGCCATATGTAATGTACTGATAGATGTACTCAGAAACAAAAGTTGATACATGGTGGCACCTCCCAGAGTAACTATTAGAAGAATGATAATGAATTGGTAGAATCGCTGGTTAGTTTCCTTCGTTTTGAGGAACCTCATGGAGAATAATATACTCGTCAAAATCCAAAGCCTAATGGATAGAAACATTAGATGATCGATGCTTGCATGACTCCATCCCCAGCCATACAGCCTACCCTCTACAAACAGATACATCAAACAACTACAGATTATATAGGCTCCGTAATAGTAATAGATATTGCTGCGTATGCTTTGGAAATAAAACAGGTTGATCAACACGAGTATGGCGATTGACCCATAGAATACAATATCAAAAGTAAATGTCCCCTGTTTAATGGAATGAAATTCATTCAAAGAGACCAGGCGTGGTGTTCCTTGAAGAATTCTGCCATCACTGGATGTGGATATGAAGTAAGTTTTCTTCTCTCCTGTGCCTAAATCTATTTGAAAATTGGGCTTCGCAAAATGATAAGTTCTATGATCATTGTAACTGGTATTTATACCCTGATTAACTGCACTTAGCTTACTACTACGTTTGTCAAGTTCGTAGAAGCGATAGTTTTGATTAATCAGGTCTCCACACAAAACAACCACAGAGGTCGGGTTACCGGTATTTTCAACTTCTAAACGAATCCATACAGCTCCTTCATAGAAACCTAAATCCAAATGATTGCCGGGTTTAAACTCGATTTGATCGAATTGAGAAGCGTCATAACCAACATCCTTGGCAACCGAAAATGTATAATCTACCTTCAATTGACTAGCACTGGAGCACCCTGAGAAAAGACACCAACAGATCCCAATAAGTATAAAAAAGACAACTTTAACCTTAATCAATGTCAGTTAAAATGGAGTAAATAATAGGTTGACGGCCAAACGAACACCGTAGCAATGATAATACATTCATCTGCAATCATACCTATCACTCCATGTCAATTCTGCTATATAAACTACTAGCTAGCCTTTTTCAGATTCATATCGATTTTCATGATGTGATTGACCAGCCATTTAATCAAGACACCATGAAACTCTTTCAATAGCTCCTCTTTGTTTTTAGCAGGCTTATAGTTCACTCTAAATTTCTTGTAATACTCTAGAAATTTACCATGAGCTTCCTTATTCTTCTCATAAGCAGGACAGTGCTCTCGAAGCATGCAAGATTCTTCCAAACTAAAGTGCGTAGCACAAAACATCTGGAAGAAATTGAGAATGATCTCAATCCTTGCTCCTTCGAAGTATTTATCATTGATACATTCCTCTAAATCATTGATATAATTAAAAAGGGACTGATGCTGCTCATCCACTTCTTCAAACCCTGTCTCAAACCGCTGTTCCCATTTGACCATGCTGGTGAATAATTTTAATATGTTTTGGGTGTTTATTAATTCAGCGCAAGTTTATTCCAATTCAAGATGTGCTATCATAGGTCTTTCTCTTAAATCATCAATATCTGACAAAAATCATGTGAATTCACTACTGCCTTAAGTGTAGTGAAATCGCTATCCGCTTAGGTTATGTTGGCAGTTAATGCCCCATGAATACCGACTCCAATTCAACTTTAAATGCCTCATTATATAACAACAATGGCTTTTGCAGTTTCTCGATAGCAGCAATTAAATTCGTATAATTGGACTGTGCTATGTGCATCGGAATTTTATAGAGTTTAAGGTCATCCTTTTCTATTGGAAATTCTACTTTCGATTGAAACAAGTATGGTAATAAAGTCTTGCTGCAATCAAGAGCGATACGATCAATCAAAAACTCTTCGCAGAGTTCATTCATCGTTGTATTGATGTTTTCAAAGAAGGTTACTGTTTCTGAAAGCCTGATTCTAGAACCTGCTCTTGATTTGCCCTTTTTGTTAAGGTATTTGATTTGACTGAAGCCTTGCTTTTTACGGGTCATATAGGCCGAAAAAGTAGTATGATAGACATTTTCCTTTCCCTCCATCATACATATAGCTGCGTTTCCAGACTCTATGGAGAGGTAAAGCGCATTAGCATCTTCGTAGACCAAATTTAGTTGCTCATCAAGCTGAAAATGAAGAGGCAATCTGATGTAACCCATTTCATCTCCTTCATCATTGAGCAGTGAGATGAGGTGTTTTTTATGCTGATAGTCAAAAGATGGGGTTTCCTCCTGAACTAGCTCAAGAAGCTCCTCAATTTCGATATGCTGAAGGCTAAATTGTTGGTCTAACACGTGATCTCTGATTTATAAATGCAAGTTAGCTAAATGGGCTAGATAGTCTATTATTCTCATTTTCATTAAACAGGTAAGGCTTCCTGTCCTATCTTCGCAAACAAAAACATCATGCTAAAGGCTGCTATTTTCGACATGGATGGAGTAATTATTGATAGTGAACCACTTCACTATCGCGCATACCATCAGATGTTTGATGAAGTAGGAATAGATGTTTCGGCAGAACTTTATGATTCGCTTACAGGCAAATCCACCATTAATGTTTGCAAGCAGCTAAAAGAGCATTTTGGATTAGCACAAGAGCCAATAGAACTGGCCTCCATCAAACGTAAGCACTATGATGTTATCTTCGAGAATGACAAAGACTTTGATTTGATCAAAGGTGTTCGTCAACTCATCGAGAATTACCACGAGAATGGCTTAACCCTTGTATTGGGATCTTCAGCTACCATGGCGAGTATTGACCGCATCTTCAAACGATTTGACCTGAATCAATACTTCAAAGCGAAGCTCAGTGGAGCAGAATTAAAAGCTTCCAAACCACATCCGGAGATCTTCATCAAAGCCGCTGAAGCTACCGGATTCTCTGCTGAAGAATGTATTGTGATTGAAGATGCTACCAATGGAATTGAAGCAGCAAAAGGTGCAGGAATTTTCTGTGTGGGATTTGACAGTGTACACTCTAAAAATCAGGACTATAGCAAAGCTGATTTGGTTATTAATGACTTTAGTGAAATACACTATGATAAGATGAATACCATCTTCAATAAATAAACCAAGGTCAACTGAGACCCCTCAATTGACCATTGGCTTATCCCTCAGTCCATTAATTGAGTGAAAAATTTATCGGTAAAATCATTCTGACTTTCACGGCTCTTCCTCTTTGTTTGCCTGGGTTCCATTTAGGTGCTTCAGCTAGAACCCGAGCAGCCTCTTCGTCTAAACCTGCCCCTAAACCTTTCACGGTCTCAACTGCTGTAATAGTTCCATCAGTATCGATCACAAATTGAACAAACACCTTTCCTTCTATCCCCATCCTTCTAGCCCTAGCCGGGTAATCCATGTTCTTGCTCACATATTGATAAAACGCTTGGATTCCGCCCGGGTACGAAGGCATCTCTTCTACGAAATCTAAAACCTCTTCAGGAAGTTCTTCCCCGATATCATCTATAACTCCTGAAAGGTCAAAATCTTCATCCTTAGATTCATTCTGGTCCAGATTTAGTAGCTCCTTAGTATCTTCTTCAAGCTCGTCAGTTTCTACAATAATCGGTGGTTGAAGACTCTTCTTTACTTCCTTCTTCTCCACTTTAGGTTTTGGTGGTTCAGGTTCTGAAATCTTGGTAGCGGGAATAATGTAAGTATCCTCGAAGATTTCATTTTTAGGTTCAAGATCAATGAGTTTGTATTCCGCCTTCCAATTGAATGCAAGAATGGTCAATGACAAAGCAATAGCAAGTCCGATATTGAAGAATAAGGGTCTCTTACGCTCTAAATCCAGTGATTCGTGTTTCTTTGGTTCCATTATAGATTGTGTTAAATGAGAGATAATTCACCCTTACAATCCAGTGAATGGAAATAGTCACAAGGAAAATGAAAACTTTTTAAGAGTTAGGTAAAATCAATAAAGGAATCTTGCTTTTCAGAGCAAATTTTCGAGTGGTACTACCTGTAGTCAACGACTCGAAGAAAGTTACTTTATGTGGAACCATCACCAACATATTGGCCCCGAACTTTTCCACTTCGCTTGATATACTAGCAGGCACATTGGAGCTCTCTATTTCATGATAGATGAAGCTGACATCTTCAAAAACCTCTTCTACTGAGCTCAATGCGACATGCTCACTTTGATTGGTGTTTACATGGAACACTTCCAATTTGGCATTATACTGATTCGTGATCTCTCTCAATAATAGGAAGTCGTTGGATTCAGAAACAAACTTAGGATCATACGCAAACACAATTCGATTGATGTTTTCATAAGGCACCTCATTTGGCACCACCATGATCGGGACCTTCAGTGTTTTGATCATCGACGTTGTGGTATTTCCAAACCACTCATAGGCCAAAATATTGGATTCCATTCCCAGAACAACCAAATCAGGCTTAGATTGCTCAGTTTGCCTTTTCAAAAGCTCCTCGATATCGCCCTGATGACTTACCGCCTCTACTTCCAGGTGATATTTAAGCGATGTTCGTTCAGCAAGTTCTTTTAGCTGTTGACGCTTTTGATCAGTCATGTGATCTATGGATGTAGAAGACGCTAAACCATTCAAGGCATGTTCACTTACCTTGAAAGCGTTGAACAACACTAATCGGGCATCTAGAACAGCAGCTAAATTGGCAGCATATTTCAGGGCATTATTGGCGGCTTTTGAATAATCGGTAGCAACTAGGATTGTTTTCATGGCTATAATTGATTTGACTCAACAAATAACCCTAGAAATTGAAGATTTTGTAATGCTTAACGTCATTCAAAAAAATGACTTTTGCTGTCTCAAATCAATTAACAATCACCTTATCATGGGCTGACGACAGCATTGATTTGTCAGGAATCACGAAACCTTAATTTGCCATTAAGGATTTAGCCCACTGCGCAAAATTATCCATTCCTTTTTTAGCCGAATTCATGGATTCGCTGAATTCAGACTTTCCGTCCATTTTTCTGCGAAAACGCTTGAATCCATTATCTCTGGCGTTGAACTGAATTTTAGCATTCACCAGATAATTAAAAAGTGAATCAGCGCTGACAATACCCAAAGAATTTAGTTGACTCTTAATAAATGACTCATCGATGTTTTTTAACATGAACTCGTTAGTTAGATCAGCAGAATCCTTCATCGTGTATTTCATCAAGGCTAAGTCCGTGTAAGGATCCAAGTGATACAAATAGATGGTATCGCCAACAAACAGGTAGTTTAAGGTATCTAAACCATTTTTGGATACCAGATTGTAATTCACATTGGCATCAAATTTCATAGTCGAATCTTCTTGATATTTTTTGATTTTGCTTGATCGGCTTAGCAGAGAAACAAATTGATTGTATTCAGTAAAATACTGTAGACTATCATCCGACCAAAACTGGTAGTCATCAGGAAATTTGAATTGATTATTGAAGAAACTCCCTTTTAAATCCTGAATAACTTGATATTCATTATTAAACAAGTCTTGTCTATTTCCTGTCACAAACAAGATGATCGAATCTTTCATCAGTGAGGGAATATGTCTATTGAAGTAGTTAAAACTAAACTCTTGATCTCTCCAGCTAATTGGATACTTCGACAAGCCTGAAATAAAAGATTGCAGAAGCAATTGTCTTCGCTCTTTAACCGCACCTGTTTCTTGGTCGATTTTTACAATCTCTTTGTTGATCAAGGAATCAATCAGAATCAATTCTGAGTGAGTTATTACACTATCCTCAATCAGATATTTGGCCTCAATTGCCAACAAATCATTCCTGAAAACGACCTTTTTAATATCTGTTCCAAGTAGTAGTCCGAAGAATTCTGCAATGGCTTCTTCTCCATTATCTTGAGCCTGCTGAATGATGCCAGCCACCTCAGCATTGTATCGTAGCTTATCAATACAATGCATTTTAAGCTCTTTCATCTTTTCAAACGATGCATTCTCGGCCATCACAATTTGATATCCTGGCACACTTTGCTCTGGTATAAACCAGGGGTTAATGTCCTGATATAACACCTCTGCATTGAACCCAAACAAATGAATAACTTGCTTTTCTGAGTCATACACCACGTTTCGTTCATCAAGCTTATCAAACTTAAAACCTGCCTTCACGCTACCCCTACCAATCACAGCAATCTCAACCTTTTGCTCTTTCCTGGACAAGCCTTTGTCCATAAAGTCAAAATAGAAGTCAGTATATCGGTGATTTGTGGTGAACCCTTGCTGAAGGTAATTCTGATAGTCAGGATCTCCATCGGCATATTTAACTACACGATCATACTCCGTTTCAATAATGCTTTTTAGAACATTTCTAACATATGCGGTTCTGTTCTTCTTATCTTTTCTAATGAATTTCTTTTGATTGATACCAGTCCCATGTTCATAGTTGGCAATAAAAAGCAGTAACGCACTCATATCATCATCTTTGAGCGCATCGTCCAATTCCTTGTAAACCGTGTCAACCACTTTGCTTTTGACCAATGAAAGCTGATTGTTCAGATATCTGTTCTTACCACTTTCAAACAAGAACTTCTTCTCACTTGCTTTTTCATAAACTAAAGCTGACTCCTCAACATATTGAGTTAAAATGATCTTCTTAACTGTACCATTATAGAGGTTTATTCCTTCTAATTCTACCGAATCGATATCAAGAATCCCTAAAGTTGCTTCCTCGTCAGAAGCAATCACCTCTCCATAGTACTCAGCAGTAATCAACTCTCCTATCTCCTTGATCTCGGCCACCATATTGGCGGTATCATGAAGCTCCAAGCCATTCCCAAAAATGTTCTTTGGGTTCCAAAGAAAGATCAATACAATGATCGCAAGGACGATTACTATATCGAGAATCAATTTCCAGTTTTTGAATAGCAGTTTGATGATCATGACTCCTCTTCTTTTATCAGTGGCACTTTATCTATGATCAACTCATTACTCTTAAACTCAATGTAGATTTCTTCATAATCAAAAGACCTAAGCAAAGCAGTCAGCATATTTCTGGTTTTCTCCTGAGTGGTTTCTACTATGCCCATATGCTCGAGGTTGTTACGGATATCCATCTCAGCCTGACGGAAAAATTCCTCCTGATCAAACACGGTGACTTTACTAGCCCATCCATTTTTTGAGATATTGTTGTCCATTACAAAATCTGATGGCGGATAAGAGAAATTGATCACTTCGATTGGTGGCAACCTCAAGGAAATACTCCTTCCGTCAATCTCAATATCATCCTTTCCAAGCTTTTGAAGGTTCACTCCTGCTGTAACTTTCGCCTTGCTATATGCTATGAACCTGGCCTCACTTAGCTTGATGAACCATCCAAGTTTCTTGGTTTTGGTGCCATGCACAATCTTGTCAATGGTGAATTCCGTAGTAGCTAGTTTAGATGCTTTGTGAATCTTACCAACTACCAACCCTCTGGTATCTCTCTGACAAGATATGAGGAGAGTTAACAAAATACAGAACAGGCTAATTCTACCCAAGGATGCCATTGTTTTGTGTTTCATATATCTCCTTTACAGTCTTAAACAAGCAGGTAGCAATACGCATCTGACCAGCCTCAGACAACAAAAATTGTGCTTCTGTTTCATTGGTAAAAAACAGATTTTCAACTAAAAAAGCAGGACATGCTGTTTTTCTTAGTACATAAAAATCCGCTTCTTTATCAGCATCACCATCTACCATGTCTTGCCGGAACTTAAAGTCTGGGAAATCCTTTTTGTACCACTTGGCAGCTATGTCTGCCAATTGATCACTCTTGGTTTGACCTACACTAGTAAAAATTTCAAAACCCTTAGCTTTTGGCTCTCCAGGACCTGGACTTGCAGTTGCTACCGCATTGCTATGAATGGATAAAAAGTAGACATTCTTATTGGTAGCATATTCTTCATTAGCAAAACGGACTCTATCTTTTAGTGAAACATCCTGATGCGTGTACACCGTATTTTCCAAGTAAGGAATATTGAACTGCTTCAGTAAATCAATCAGTTTCGATGCAATCCCTCGGTTAATTACACCTTCCAGAATCTCATAAGATGGATTTCCATCTGCATCTGTAAAATGATGCCTTTTAGCATTTCCTGTGGTGTACTCTTTCGTTTTAGGATCTATCCCCCCATGACCCGCATCGATCACTGGAAACATCCCAGAACCAACAGCATCATTTTCTGAATTTGCAATAGCTTTTTTCAAGGCACTCAGGTTAGCAGGAGGACTGGCGGGTGAACCATCAAATGCTTTTACTTCTGTAGTTCCCATCTGAGCCTGAAACTCTAGATCATCTTCATCCAGCTGACTTGTTGGCGCACCGGATTCTTGCTTGTACTTCAACCAATTCTTCTCACGAGCAGCATTTGATCTATTAGACAAGTATTTCAGGGATTTATCACCAAAATAGAAAGCAATCATCATTAAGAAAGCTGTCTTGAAGAATTCAAAATGATCCCAATAAAACGAATCCTGACTGATATTACCGTCCTTACCGAAACTACTGATCATCAAACTAATCGCTCCAAATAGTAAGGTGAAAGTGATCATTCCTCGCACAGTACCAGTTGGCAATCCAAAACTCTGACTTCTGTAAGGGTTGAATTGAGGGGCTTCTAATTCCTCTTTGGTCACATATTCACCCTGTTTCTTCTTCTCAAGGGCTTCTTCCCAGTTTAACCAATCACGATCTGTCCAGCCATAATTGACATTGTAGAAATACGTGGCCCAACTGAAGTACCAAATAAAAATACTGGTCCAGGAGAAGGCAATGAAGATTCCTAAAGCCTCATAAAGATCTTGCTGAATCAAAAAAATGTAGAAAAATGAAAGCACTCCAAGCCCGAATATAATCCCGGCAATCACATTGAATGCTCTGAATAGCCAGCGATGATTGAATAGCTTCTTCATGAGGCTTTGTTATTTAATAGTGAGTAGTTCATAAAGTCTTCGTCATAGTAGATGATACGTAATCGCTCACCCGCGTCAAGTTTAGTTTTTAGCTGCTTGTATAATGCTTCAAAGGTTACTTTGGAATTAAAGATGGAACTCTTGGCATCATCTGAATAAATGCTTCTAGCCACCAAAAGACAGCCTTCAGTATGCTCATGCGTACTTCCACTGTGAATGTAAATCCCCTCATAACCTGGAACATTCTGTACATGCAAGTGATAAGTAAACCATGGTCGAGTCTTTCTGTATTTTAGAGTCAAACTGGTATCAAACCGATTAAAGTCCAGGTTATAAGTGCCTTTTGGAATTCGTGTTTTCCCCTTGACTTTCACTTCTCTGTAGGTATCCTCAAGAGTGTAGCAGAAATACTTATTATCTATAAACAATAGACCAAGCGTTGTTTCCCCATCATCGAAATATCGGATAACCGAAAGAGTTGTTCCGTTAAATTCATCTTTTGGTAGTGTGGAGGAGAGTTTAGATTCCAATACATTGATTTGCGATTCTAAATCATTGATTCTGATTTTATACTCCGAAATGGACTTGCGGTACTCTTCGTTTGCTTGTGTGATGATCGCTAAGTCTGGTTGACTTGGAGATGCATTCTTTACGGTTTCTGGCTGCTTGATTGAATTAACTTCTTTCTGATCTGATTTGAAAAGATTCTTCAAACCCTCAATCGCACTTTTGATTGCAGAAATGATCACACCAATCAAACCAACAATCCATAACCAGACATCTTCCAGAATACCTGGATTGTATAGAAAAAGTAACACGGCAATTGCCAGTAATGCCACTACAATGACGATGGCAAAGTGTTTCATATCAGTTAGGTTCTTAATGAGCTGGAAAATAGATATTACCTAACCGAATGTCAACTAGAAAATGAAATTATTGTAGAAAGCGGCGAGAACCATATAACAACTCTCCCGATTAATTCTTGTTGAAATTAAGGTTAGATTTTCATAACTAAGATTGAATTAAGCATTTTAGCAAAAAAATACATTATGATTGACAAACTAGCTTTTACATCTCTTCTAACTACATTTCTATTATTATCCCAACTCAGTGCTCAAGTGCTCGATGAGAGTTTCCCGAATATTCAAGTCAGAGGACGCTCTGTATTGCGGTCATTTGCTGAATTTACTGACGGTAAAATATTAATATCTGGAATACATCCAAAGAACCCTAACAAATCATTAATCTACAGAATTACACCAAATGGGGAAATTGATGAAAGCTTTAAAACTGAGCTTGGAGGACAATTTTATGTTAAGAACAATGGTAATATTATCGTTACTAGCTACGGAAGAATTGATGAACTTGATCCAAGTGGTTTATTAATTCAGACCAAATACTTAGAAGGTTATATTGGTGGAGTTGGAGTACTTTCAAGTGATGAGATTGTTGTAGTCAGTGGTACCAATCTAATTAAGTATGATCAAGACCTAAATATTGATGAAAGCTTTACTGTTGAAACAAATGGAAGTATAAGCAACATACTGTGTCAAGATAACAATGTATATATATCTGGTTATTTCGATGTAGTGAATGATGTAAACATTCCGAGACTAGCTAAAATCCTATCAACTGGAGAAGTTAGCCCAAACTTCAATCCTGAAATTGACCAATCAACTGAGGTTCTAGATATGAAAATTCAGTCAGATGGTAAACTAATATGTATTATTAACAATGATCCTGATATAATAAGGTTAAACGAAAATGGAGCTATTGATGAAACTTATTCATTTAATGACTCGGATAAGTACTTTGGTTCTAACAAACTTGAACTGCAAAACAATAAAGCACTTGTTCATCTTTACTCTTTTGAAGATCCACATCATCATTATTTAGTCCGTTTAAACGAAAATGGCACTATTGATGAGAATTTTTCCATGATAAAAACAATTCCCTCTTCAAATTTACCTTATTACTACACAACATCTGATGGATCAATTTATACAAGTATTGAGTTAGATCAAGATCATAATTATTATGGGATTACAAAAATTCACAATGGTGAGGTAACCCTATCCTTCGCACCAAAATTCTATGACCAAGGGCATTTGTATGAGGTGTATAATGAGGGCAGTCTAATCTATCTAGTAGGTGATTTCAATCAAGTTAATGACGTTAAAGTTAAAAATGGGGCGATTCTAGATTTGCAAGGAAATATTCTGAACTTTGATGTTAAGGAGAATAAACACTCTCGTATGAATATGTATAAATGGGATTCGAACTCCTATTTAATATTTGATTACGAAAGAAATCTCAATGTCGTTAATGAAAGTGGCGAAAAATTATTTTCCATTGAAAACCCTGGTTTCGGCATTCCTTTTTACAGTCTAGACAGCTACTGTATTTTGAGTAACAACCTGCGCCTTATTAGTTTCAATCAAAAACTTTTCGCCTATAATATAGACGGTACGATCGATCATAATTTTCTAAAAAATACAATTACAGGAGTTTCAGTTTTCAAAGAACTACAATCTGGAGAAATAATATTGGGGGGTGGGGACATTAAAATCGATGATGTTTCTAATGGCCCATTACTTAAATTAAAATCTGATGGAGACATTGATGACTCATTCAAAAATGGGTTTGAAGAATTCAATGGATATATCCATCTAATCAACATTAACCAATTTGGAGAAATAGCAATTACAGGTGATTTCACTCATTTTGAAGGTATTGAACTATCAAAAATAGTTTTAATAGATAGTGATGGGAATTTCATCAATACATTTGAAAATGACATGTATAGGCTAACAAGCTTGGAAGGTTGTAGAAAAGGATTTATGTATTCTGACGGATTTTCCGGATACAGCTTTAAAAATTCTGATGGTAATATAATTGGTGATTTTAAAATGATCCCTGAAGTTTACATCTACAGCCTCTTTGATATTTCGTTTGATCAAACTGACCCTAATAGCGTCTATTTAGTTGGGGATTTCCTAATTTCAGAAACAAAACACCAACTTCTCAAACTCACCTTTGGGGATAAATATCCTACAATTACGAACCTGGATATAGAATCTATAGTCGAAGATGAGCCAACTTCAATTTCATTGGATAATGCAACTATCATTGATGAAGATAGTGACCCTTCTACATTGAAATTAACTGTACTTGATAACGTAAATTATACTTATCAGGACGCACAAATAATTCCAGATGAGAATTACAATGGACCATTGATGATCAAACTACGAGTAGATGATGAATCTCATGAAGGATATGTTTATGAATTTCCAGTGGAAGTTACACCTGTCAATGACCCTCCTACAAATCTAACTTCCAATACAAATTTCACTGGAACACAAGGACAAGATATTGAGATAACGTTGGCGGATTTCACTGCTGAGGACGTAGATAATGTTTATCCAGATGACTTCACATTGAAAATTCTAGAGAGTGCTAACTATGAAGTCATCAATACTGGAATCACTACTTCTATTGACTTTAATGGTGATATTATAGTTCCAGTTACAGTCAATGACGGTGAGCTCAATAGCGACACTATCCAGTTGACCATTCCAATAGCAGTGATTGCCTCAACACCTGAATTGCAATCCATCCAGCTGTTCCCGAATCCAGCAACTGACTATATTGGCTTTAAAAACAGTCCTGCTGATTTATCTATCATCATCAGAGATCTTAATGGAAAGGAACTTTTAAGTAAATCAGCCAATCAAGGCAACTATCAAATGGATATCAGGAGTGTACCAAATGGAATCTACTTGCTAGAGATAAACACAGCCAAAGGAAAGTATCAACAAAAGTTTATTATCAAGCATTAAAAAACAAAGGCCAGCCATCAGGTTGGCCTTCTTTATGATATCCTGGACTCACTATACAAGTCATATGCAGCTACTAAAGACTCTCTTCCAGTAGCTGTTTGATATTTCTCATACTTGGCTAGCTCAGTTCTGTTTTCGGTATAGACTGGCACATAGTTGTTCTCAAAGGCATCCCATACAATCAAGAGTATGCTGTAACTGATTTTACTCTGCCTCCCCTTTTCCAGCCATTCATCAAACACCTCTTCATCTAGAGATTTAGGAAAATCAGAACCGTCAAACATAAAATTACAATTAGTTGAACAGGCAAGTTATAACTGATATCTATTGGTCGCAATTCCCACTTCAGATTTTTACCATTTGCTTGCAAACGTATCGATCACTTCAATGATGATCAATATGATAATGATCCATTCCAAACGACTGCTTTCTCTATGGTGATTATAGGAAATGTACACTTCCAAGTTATCCTCAATGATCTTCAGCGTACTATCTATCTCTCGATAGCGTTGTACTAGTTCAAAGTGTTTGGCGAGCGTGTTATGTAAACGATCCAAATATTCATCTTCCCATGCTGTCTCAGGACTATCAAGAATATAGAGGTTTTGAGCAATACTGTTCTTCGCATTTAAGCTCTTTCCAATAAATTTCAATGCCTTTTTATGACTCAATTTCACCTTACCATGTATTTCCATGTATTGGGTATAGTCTTTGAGTTCACTCAAGAGCGACTGACTCATACCATTGTAGTAATCCAATGCCACGGACTGTGCCAGGTGCATCATGATCATCTTATTTACCGCGTGATCAAAACGCCCCAAAGACAAGGCATCAAAGGTTAACTCAATCATCCCTTCTTGATCAGCAACCTTAACTTTAAACTCATCTTCCTTTAATGATTCTCTTGAATTAGAACAATACGGCTTAATGCGTTCAATGTGTGCAGAGATCTCGGAAACACTCATATCTGAAAATACAGCCACGCCATAGCTGAGCAAATACAAATACTTAGTAGCACTATACTGATAGTATAATTCTTTAGAAGTTGAAGCCACTAACATGTCAGGAAACTGAAGTTTGTAGCCAACTAAATCGATCTTGTCTGCTATGCAAAACCCTGCATAGTTTAGACCTGAATTGGTAGTATCCATTACGTAATTGGATCGATATACGTAATAGAAAAATTATAGATTAGAAAAAGAGAATGTTTCTAATGATATTCTAATGTGATTCTCACTACTTCTAGTGATTGGAGCTATGTATTTCCCTACTGGTAGTGATAGGATCAAGTAATTGTCAAACTTACTTTTGCATTATTATTTTTAATTAGTCTAAATAAGAATAAGACTAGTTAATAGCCGTAGAAGTAAATGTTTAGAAATTTAGTCCTGATCGTAGTAGGTATGTTCATCATACCTCTAGAAATGTATGCTCAAACGGGTACTCTTTCTGGTCAAATCTTATTTGAAGATGGACAACCAGTTGCGTACGCGACTATCAATTTAGCCAAAACAAAAAATCACACTCTTACATCTGAAAATGGATGGTTTGAATTAACCAATATTCCTTATGGTAACTACCAGTTAGAAATTAGTAGTATTGAAATAGATAATAAGGTTCAACAAATCAAGGTCAATTCTGCATCAAACAAGCTGAATATCAAGGTTAAAAAAGCTGAGGCAAGCGTTCTTTCGGAGGTAACAGTAGAAGGCGCATCAGTAAAGAGGGAAATTGAAACCAAGGGATTTTCGGTAAATGTTGTTGAAACGAAAGAGGCAAGCTTAAGAAGTATTCAAACAAACGAATTGCTGAATACAACAGTCGGAGTTAAAATTCGTCAAAACGGAGGACTAGGATCAAATGTTAGTTACAGTTTAAATGGTCTTTCTGGCAGTTCTGTTAGAATATTCATCGACGGCATTCCTATATCCACCTATGGAAATTCGTTCAACCTGAACAGCATACCTCCTTCCATGATCAAACAAATCGAAGTATACAAAGGGGTTGTTCCTGGACATTTGTCTGATGATGCACTTGGGGGTGCGATTAACATCGTACTCCATAAGGAAACCAAAACCAATTTTAATGCATCTGTCTCTTATGGCTCTTTCAATACCTTTCAAGCAAGTGCGAATGGGCTTTATCGATTTGATGATTCGGGATTTACCGTTAAGGCTTCAATATTTCACAATTACTCGGACAATGACTACAAGGTATCCGGACGAAGTGTTGTCGTAACTGGCTTAGGTGGTGTGCAAACGCCAATAACAGCGAGAAGGTTTAATGACGCTTACAGATCTACCGGTGGGATGACTCAAATTGGCTTCACCAATGTCAAGTGGGCTGATCAATTCTTAATTGGAGTCACAGGATCTAGTGATTATAAAGAAGTCCAGCATGGAGCATTTATGACCATTATTCCGTATAAGGATCGTTTTTTAGAGTCTGATGCGATGTTAGGCAACCTTACTTACGCTAAAAAAGACCTCTTCATAAAAGGTTTAGATATAAATATCAATGGATTGTACGGCAAACGAAACCGATCAGTCAGTGATACAGTTTCCTGGGCCTACAGTTGGAACGGAGAACGAGCAACAGATTTTAGAGGAAATGAATACCAGTATTCCTGGAGATCTCAACAAGAAGGTGGCCCTACGCTATCTCAAATTAATCGAACAGTCGGTTCAGTAAGAACGGGTTTGTCCTATTCCTTCAACAAAGATCACAAGATTTTATTCAATCATGTTTACAGTAGCATTGATAGAGAAGATAGCGATGCTCTTAGGTCTGTTTTAGAAAATACCTTCCGGGGAACGAGAGATTTGACTAAAAATATACTCTCAGCCACCTACGAAATGAAAGCATTAGATGAGAGATTCAAGGCAAATGTATTCGGAAAATTCTATCAGCAAAATACTGTTAACATTGACCCTGAAATAGACGAAGAATCCAATGAAATAGTAGACGATATTACCAGTGCAAATGTGAAGGATAATGGATATGGCTTTACTCTCTCGTATGCCCTGCTGCCTAAAGTTATAATTCTTACCTCGGCTGAAAAGGCCATTAGGCTACCAAATGAAAGTGAAGTTTTTGGTAATGACGGGGACAATGTTGTTGCTAACCCAAGCATCAGACCAGAGTTGAGTCATAATTACAATTTAGGATTCAAGATAGGAACCTTCAGTTATAAAAAGCACGACTTCACAATCACAACAAACTTCTTTGCGCGTAATATTAAAGACAGAATTGGACTACCAATAGAAACCTCGCTGAACGTAAACGATGAAACCATTCTTTACGAAAACCAAGGAAATGGTACTTCCAAAGGTATTGAAGCACAGTTCGAATATGAATACAATAACAACTTCGGACTTAATTTTAACCTTTCGCGATTTGACCTTAAAGTGATCAACAGAGGGGTCGAAATTGATGTCCCAAATACTCCATTCTTCACCATGAATGGAAGTCTGCGTTATTCATTGAAAAACCTTATCCAAGAAGACTCTCGATTGAACCTATTCTATACCATGTATTTCACGGATGAGTTCTCTTATCTGGTCCGTCAGGGGACGAATACTGTGGGTGATGATTTCTTTAAGATTCCAACCCAGATTTCACAAGATTTAGGCTTTAGCTATGTTTTCCCAAGCAATGAATTCGTAGTGAGTTTTGATGTTAAGAACGTATTTGACAAGCCTGTCTATGATAACCTATCAGTGCAAAAACCTGGTAGAGCCTTTTATTTAAAAATCAATTATCGAATAAATAAATTTTAACACTTTTAATTAAACCATATATGAAATTAAGCTACCTGAATTATAAAACCTTAGCAGGAATACTGCTAACAATTGGCTTAAATACTGCATGTACTGACGATAATGAAATAGATCCGGAACAAGTTGAAGATGGAAGATGGATCACAGTTGCTGCTGCTCGAATGGGTGATAACCCTGGCGATGGCAACGGAGGAACGTTGATTTATTCACTTTCTAGTGAAGATGCCAAAGATCCTACTTTTTCTATAGCGCCATTTGATAATGGATTTATTGTTCCTTCTAACAGAACAGCAAGATTACAATCATCTGAAGATGGTAACACAATCTTTAACATTAGCTATGCAGGTGATACAGGAGGAAACTACTCCAAGTACACGGTAGAAGGTGGACAAGACTTTGTCAAAACAGGTACTGAAATAAGTATTGCTCCTTATGTAGGTTCAGCGCCAAGATGGATCAAATTATTTGACGGTGACCAAACAGGATCTGCGGTTTATGTCTCTGCAGAAGCTCAATTTGATGACAATGGTACACCAGATGATGCATCTGATGATGTTTACTTACGTCATGAAGCAACAATGGGCGTTGTGACCTTAGACTTGGTCAATTCATCTATTAATGAATTTCAAGAGAGTTCTTTAAAATTAACTGACGAAGAAGAAGCTCAGGGTTACTACATTTCAAGAATTGACATGCCTACTCTGAATACGGCTGGAGATAAATTGTACATCGGTGCACGCTTAAGTAAAGTAGATCCTGCAACAGGTGAGTCTGATAGAAATGGTGAAATTTTGGGTTCTAAAACCATCGTTCTTGACTACCCATCTTTGTTAAATCCAACTGTTATTACTTCAGCTGTAGGTCATGGTAATACTAACGGTTACCGTAGCATCAACTCTTTCGAATACAATGGAAGTGTTTACCAGGCTAATCAGGGAGATCCTAATGGTTCTCACATATTGAAGATAGATGCTAATAATCAATACGATGATTCTTATGTTTTCAGTCTTGATGATGCATTGGGTACACAAGAGTCTTACATCTTAGCTTGGAGACCTGCTTCTAACGGAAAAGCAGTAGTGGCTTATCGTGACGCTACATCTGCAGAAGGTGTTGCCGGAGCACAGGGCTTTTTTGCTTTGGTAGACTTAGAAGCTAAAACTGCTCAAAAAATCACAGACATTCCTTATGAAGCTGATTTTTACTTATTCCAATATCAAGGTTTTGTTGCTAACGGATCTGAAATTTATCTAACACAAGCTCCAGTTGGTAAAAATGGAAATATTTATGTGGTAGATACAGAAACTGGTGAAGTAACCAAAGGTGCTGAATTAGTTAACGTAGAAGGAAGTCACTTTATCGGGGCATTCTAAATACTCATTCGTATTCTATATAAGGGAAGTTTTACCATTCTCATTAAAAAATGAGCCTCTGGTAAAGCTTCCCTTTTAGTTGTTAATTGAATTATTGATTTTGTACTGGGTTTCTACCTCACATTTAATTTCACAATCATCCTCATATGGCCTCAGCATCAACCTGGAAGCGTGTAAGAAAACTGTTCAATGACATTCACTTGTGGATGGGTATTGGAGCAGGACTTGTTTTATTTGTCGTGTGCTTTACTGGAACCGTATACACGTTTCATGAAGAGATTGATCATGCGATCAATAGTCATAAGTATTCAGTAGACCTGCCTGAGGGTGGAGCCACTCCCCTTTCAATAGAAGATCTTTCTAAGCAACTAGCAGAATCTGTAGACGGCAGTGCTTCTTCAGTAGTGATAAGTGAAGACCCCAAGGTCTCTTATCAATTTTCTGTGAGAAAAGAAGGCGAACGACGAGGTACCACATACCTGGTGAATCAGTATACAGGAGAGGTTTTGGGAGATACCAAAAGTGGAGCTTCAGAGTTTTTTATGGTCATGTTCAGACTACACCGATGGCTTATGCTAGATACCAAAATCGGCAGACCGATAGTTGGGTGGAGCACAGTTATCTTTATACTGATTATCCTAACAGGTTTGGTAATTTGGGTACCACAAAAAGCCAAATCCTGGAGACAAGGTTTAAAAATCAAATGGAGTGGCAATTGGAAAAGAATCAATCACGATTTACACAATTCACTGGGTCTCTATACAGCTATTTTTTTATTGATCATGGGACTTACTGGCTTACAATGGTCTTTTGACTGGTACCGAGATGGCTTGAGAAGTGTTTTGGGCGTGGAAGCTCCTCAACGTGGCGGTAGACCTGAAGAAAAGGCACCTAAAGACTCTACAACTTCTAGTCAACCAACTTTATCTACGGAAAAGCTTATTTCAATAGCTAATACGGAGTTGACCTATAAAGGCACCTATAGAATTGACCTACCTAACGAAGACAAAGAATCGGTTAGCATTAGGAAGTATTCCTCTGGATTTTTTGCTGGACCTGCATCTGATAACTTGACACTTGATTCTAGAAGTGGAAGGATAATTTCAAAGGAAATTTTTTCAGATAATCCATTCAATGAGAAAGTGGCAAGATCTATCAAGGCGCTTCATGTCGGAGATGTCTTCGGAACTTTTTCCAAGATAATATACTTCGTTTCCTGTCTCATAGCAACTAGTTTACCCGTAACAGGAACCATCATATGGGTAAACAAACTGAAAAAGAAGGCTAAGCGTAAAAAGAAAAGTATAGCTGTAGCTTAATCTGGACTATGATTTAAGGTGTGATGATTATGTTTACAACATGAGCCAGCGCACCTTTTTTAATGAACCTACCATTCTTGATTTTCATACACACAGTATGAGAAACGCTGACAATCCATTAGTTCAAGAAATAATCTCAGTTCATCTTGGTCAGCAAAAAGATTATCATTTTTTCACGATGGGTATGCATCCCTGGTGGACTGATCAGCCAGTCACTTCTACCCAAAAAGCTAAATTGGTTTCATATTTGAATCAAGAAAAATGTTTGGCCATGGGAGAAATGGGTTTGGACAATCTGAAAGGCCCTGATATGAATACTCAAATGGATATTCTAAGAAGTTTGTTAGCCATTGCCAATGACCTTGAAAAGCCCGTAATTATACATTGTGTTCGTGCTTTTGATCAATTCCTGAAAATTAAAAAAGAGTTTCCTGCCATTCCCAACTGGTGCATCCATGGTTATGGCCGTCATTTAATCCTGGCGAGGCAATTGATTGATCAAGGATGCTATTTATCCCTAATGCCTTCAAAAGATGAAAAGTATGCGGAATGGTTTGAGCAATTGCCTCATGATCGCCTATTTTTGGAAACTGACAGTATGCCTAATGTTAGTATTATTGAGATTTATGATCAGGTATCAAAAACTACTACTATTGGATTGGAGGCATTAAAACAACAAATGAATTACAACGCAAAAGCGTTTTTTGGAATATGAGTGACTGGTTAGAGAGAACTGAATTATTGATTGGAACGGAAGCATTAAACAAATTAAAAGGTTCCAAAGTATTGGTTGTTGGCCTAGGAGGCGTCGGTAGTTATGCTGCCGAAACCCTTGTTCGTGCGGGTATTGGAAGCATCACCATTATAGATGGAGATGATGTAGATGCAACGAACAAGAATCGTCAAATTCAAGCGCTAAATTCTACCATTGGTAAACAAAAAGCACATGTTTTGGAAGAACGATTCCTGGACATCAATCCTACCCTCAATATTCGGGTAATTGATCATTTCATGGAACCAGATGTGATGAATCAATTCCTACGAGAAAATTCCTTTGACTTTGCGCTTGACTGTATTGACAGCTTTTTACCAAAGCTCTCCATGATCCTAACTTTGCGTAGAATGAAGTGCAAATTCATTTCTTCCATGGGTGCTGGTGGCAAGTTAGATCCTTCTCGAATAAAGGTTGCTGATATCAGTAACACAAGAGAATGTAAGTTCAGCCAACAATTACGTAAGATGCTGAAAAACAAAGGTGTAGATAAAAAAGTTTTATGTGTTTATTCAGATGAAATCCAGTTAAAACATTCCCTGAAGAAGACGGATGGCACTAACTATAAGAAGTCGTTTTACGGTACTATATCCTACATGCCGGCAATGTTTGGAATGACCATGGCAGCTGAAGTCATCAAACGTTTATCTACTGATCAAGAATAAGTTAATCGCTTCTGATTATCGCCAAACGGCATTATCTTAGTGGTTCTCTAACTGACCAAAACGTATGCTTTCCAATCTGACCAAGATCTCATTAGGAGTTATAATACTATGCATCGCATTTACTAGTAATGCTCAACGTAAGTACAGCATTGTAAAAGTCATTGACGACTTGAGATACAACTGGGATGAAACAGCCATTTCGCTGAAAGACTACCATGGCATTCAGGAATTCTGCTCAAGCAAAGTAGAAAAGGAGAAAACCCTTAAACTTTTAGATGATATTCATCATTGGGACACCACCCTCTATTATGTCGTCAAGGAGAAATATGAAAAAACTCAAGACAAGGAAGCCGCTGCTACGCTGAAAGATATTGAAACGCTAGAAGCGGACTTTACTACGTTGAATTTTAAAGAGTTTATCCAGGAAGAATGTGGTCAAATTAAAGTTATAAGAGATGACTTTGATGCAGTAACCATCAAACAATACGAAAAGGCTATCAAAAAATTTGAGAAAGAACTAGTTGCTTATATTAATATTATCACGGAGCGAATTGACATCATAGATGAACATGTTCATCATTTACAATTAGATTAACAACTATTCGTTTTCTACTTCTTCTGTACTATCCCACTTTAACTCCTTCAAATAGTTTTGGATGTAATTCTCAAGGTTTTTTAAGCCTTCTGGTGCTCCATAATAATCTTTAATTCGCTTGGTTTGATCACCTAATGTATAGGATATATATGTGGTAGGTAAATCCGAAACCCGCTTAACATATTCATCCTCCAGAGTAAAGAAGTCTATTTCATCAAACTGCTTTTTTAAAGCTATCAATTCCTCGCTAGTAAGCATAGCCTTGTAAGTTCCTATCTGCTCAATGTTCTTTTCCCCTACAAGTTGTACCAGTCCATTGTCATAAATTTGCATGATATAAACTGGACAAACACCCATGCAAGAAGATCTGGACATCTCCATAAGTAATTTAGGAGGTTGATTCTTTTGGCTAGCACACGCTATAGCCATCACAATTATTCCACAGTAAAGTATTACATTCTTCAAATTCATAAATCTCGGTTTACCGTCTCTAACGTCTTAAATCTGATTGTTTGTCAAATGAACCTACAATCTGTCTAATTTGATAAAAATAGTGTTCTTATCTTTAACCTCCATGGCAAAACACAACCATCTATCGAGTGACGAAACACCCAAATACGCTGCAGGCCCAAAAGCAGTTCGTATTGCTAGTAAAATGGTTTTAGAAGCTATGCCTCCATGGAAGGCTCTGAAGGTCTTAAAAGATCTTAATCAAAAGTCCGGAATAGATTGCCCTGGCTGTGCATGGCCTGATCCTGAAAAGCGCTCTAAGCTGGGTGAGTTTTGTGAAAATGGTGTCAAAGCAATAGCTGAAGAAGCCCAACACAAATTGGCAGATGCAGAGTTTTTCAAGCACTACTCCATCAATTCTTTGAGAAGCAAGAGTGATTATTGGTTAGGCCAGCAAGGGCGATTAGCGCAACCAATGATCGTACGCCATGGGAATAGTAAATACGTACCCATTGCCTGGGAAGATGCTTTTAAACTAATCGGAGATCACTTAAAATCACTAGATCATCCAGACCAGGCAGTATTCTATACTTCAGGAAGAACCAGTAATGAAGCGGCCTTTCTCTATCAGCTTTTCGTAAGAAAATATGGCACCAACAATCTTCCTGACTGCTCCAATATGTGCCATGAATCAAGCGGAGTAGCCTTAACAGAGACCGTAGGTATTGGAAAAGGCTCGGTCACCTTAGAGGACTTTAATCATTCAGAAATTATTCTCATTATTGGGCAAAACCCAGGCACCAATCATCCTAGAATGCTCAGTTCTTTGGAAAAAGCAAAGCAAAATGGAGCTAAGATCATTGTGATCAATCCATTGAAAGAAGCAGCACTGGTTAAATTCAAAAATCCGCAAAAGATTTCTGGTTGGATTGGTTCTGGAACCGAAATCGCAGATCATTACCTTCAAATCAAGATTAACCAGGATGTAGCCTTAATAAAAGCCTGGCTTAAGCTGCTCCTTGTTGATGAAGAATGTCTTGATCAGGAGTTCATCCAATCAAAGACTTCTGGCTTTGAAGAACTTAAAAATGACCTCTCCTCCTATCCATTAGACGAATTAATTAAGGCAACTGGATTACCCAAAAGTCAAATATTAGAAACAGCCGAATTACTTAAATCCAACAATAAAATCATTGCCTGCTGGGCCATGGGATTAACTCAACATGTCAATGCCGTTGACAACATACGAGAAGTTGTAAACCTGCTGCTGGTAAAAGGCAGTATTGGAAAACCCGGAGCAGGAACTTGCCCTGTCAGAGGTCACAGCAATGTGCAGGGAGATAGAACCATGGGTATCTGGGAACGACCAACCAAAGAATGGACAGATAAGCTCAAAGACACCTTTGGATTTGAGCCTCCTGAATCCCCTGGATATAACGTAGTAGAATCAATTGATGCCATGAAGTCAGGAAAAGTGAAGTTTTTCATGGCTATGGGTGGTAATTTGCTTTCTGCAGCACCTGATACTCCAGTCACTGAAGAAGCACTTCAAAATTGTGAGCTCACAGTCCATGTTAGTACCAAACTCAATAGATCACATCTTGCACCTGGTAAAACATCGTTGATTTTACCATGTTTAGGTCGTACAGACAAGCATATTCAGAACGGAAAAGAGCAAGTCATTACGGTAGAGAATTCTATGGGAGTCGTCCACAGTTCTGCTGGAGTACTCACTCCTCCTTCGAGACACTTGTTAAGTGAACCCGCAATAGTTGCTTCCATCGCAGCAGTTACGCTTGGCAACGATGATATCAACTGGTCAGGATTGGTGGATGATTACGACTTAATCCGAGACTTGATTGCCAAAGCCATCAAAGGATTTGAAAATTACAATGAGCGATTGAAGAAATCACAAGGTTTTGACCTACCCAATGGAGCCAGAGTCGGTGAGTTCAATACTTCAGATCATAAGGCTAAGTTCACTATCAACCAATTACCTGAAGCAATTCCAGAAGGTCACCAATACATTATGATGACCATTCGATCACATGATCAATTCAATACCACTATTTATGGATTGGATGATCGATACAGAGGCATCTTTGGAGGTAGAAATGTCGTTTTCATGAATCCAGAAGACGTAAAAAAAGCTGGTCTGGCGAAAATGGATACGGTAGCGCTATCCAATAACTATGGAAAAGTAAGAAAGGTATCAGGTTTCAAAGTGGTGCCATATGACATTCCTGCTGGCTGTATTGCCACGTATTTCCCGGAAGCCAATCCTTTGATTCCGTTAACGCTCAGCGCAAGAAGAAGTCATACACCTGCATCCAAGTCCGTTGGCATAAATATGGAGAAAATCACTGCTCAACATCATCATCACTAGGTTGTTCATTTTAAAGTTATTTGAACATTCTGACGTAAAAATTCATTGTACATACGATGAGCAGAGCATTTGTAAACGAAGATAATCAGGAAGAAGCTCCATTAATTCCACCAAGAGCACCTTTGCCCAAAGGCGTAACGAACTATGTAACGCCTGCTGGATTAAAAGCATTACAAGACGAGCGTGAAGAACTCAACGGGATAATTGAACATCTTATTAAAAGCGAGGACAGTAAAGAAAAACGGTACAAGCTCCAGCTTGAGAAGGGAAAACTAAACCTTCTTGAGGAGCGATTAAGTTCTGCTAGACTACTTCAGTTTGATAAGGAAATGGAAGAAGTTCGATTTGGAGCTAAAGTTACAGTGAGGTTTGACAATGAAAACCAAACACAAACATTTCAAATTGTAGGTGTAGATGAAGCAGATGTAAAACAAAATAAAATTGCTTTTACTGCTCCTGTGGCCAAGGTATTAAACGGTAAAAAGACAAATGAACAGGCTATACTGGAGCTAGGCCCTAGAAAGCGTCCTATGACGATATTAGCTATTGCTTAGCAGCATCAGGGTGTGGAATCCCGCGTCTTAACCAGGCAGCTCCAAATGCCCATAGAGCAATTGTCTGACCCAAAATTACTGCTCCCGGAAATAACTGATGATGACTAACTCTCATGTACACATAGGAGAAAATAGTAAATATCAAACCAAAAATCACCCCCCAGCCTGCTACTTGGTAAAACCGCTTAAAGTACTTCGCTTTGGTAAATTTGGTCAACACGATAATTCCCATCAGCAGAATAAAGATTACAGCACTTCCATTATGAATTAATCCCCTTACTGGGTCATTGTGCACATAATAAATTGCCTGGATAGGCTGCCCAAATTGAGTTGGAACTAATGCAACAATCAACGCAAAGAAGCCACTTGCGTTAGTCAGTCTATTTTCACTAAACTTCTCACCAGGAACTACCTTTCCTCTGTAGGTGAATAACACTAACCCAAAAGTGATCAGCACTCCCGTAAAAACGGTACTCATGTTGGTATAGTAGTAATAACTCATGGCTCGTTCGATATGACCATGCCCTATGACTATCAGAATTGGTAATGAAATACCAAGAATTCCAACCGCTCTTCTAAGCAGTCGATACGATGGGTTGATTTGATCCATTGGTTAAGTTTGGCGCCAAGATATGTTATCTCAAGAATTCTGAAAAAGGCATTAATTAGTTATTTGTGAGGCTTTCGACAAACTGGTACGGTTTATGGATTAGTGCATACAATTTGTATAAGAACTAAACGTTAGCAACCAAAATCGAGCAAGCATGAGGAGAATCGGAATTGTATTAGGACTGTCTTTATTAGTAACAAGTCAGATCAATGCCCAGCGTTACGGCAATTCATTAGGGTTAAGGTTTGGCAATGGCAATCAACGAACTATTGGCCTAACATATAATCAGCATTTGTTTGGTTACCTAAGTGCTGAAGGAATATTTCAATCAGATTTTAATCGAAATACTACAGCGCATGCCTTGATCAAACAGCACCAACCAATTTTGGGCAAATTTCTAAACATATACGTCGGTACAGGTATTTCTATGGGAAATGAAGAATCCATCATCGAAGATGAACAATCAAAGCAATTGATCACAACTTATGACAATCCAACAATTGGTGCCGATGTGATGCTGGGTGCTGAACTTACCTTATTAGGATTAAACGTTTCGCTGGACTACAAACCAAATATCAATCTTATAGGAAGAGAAAACTGGTACGATGGTCAAGTTGGTTTCTCAGTCAGAAAAGTGCTCATTTCCTATAAGGATCTTAAGAAAAAACGAAAGAAAAAAGCCCGATTGAAACGTCGGGAAAATCGAAGAAATGATTCCCAAATCCAGCTAGAGTATAAAAAAAGGCCATGAATGGCCTTCTCATAAATACTAGCAACTGGTTAGGTTACCACATCTAAAACCCGCTGGTTGGGTCGCACTCTATTAAAGTTTCAAATTACTCTATTGCGGGTACCCGGACTATTACTATTCCGACACATACTTAAACAATTCCGACATTGGGTAGAATTAGGCTCCTAAAAAAGGCAGATTTTTAACTTTATGATATGTTAAAGCCAATTCAATACACTTCTTCAATTGTGGCTTTGGCAACGGCTTATCTATATCAAGTACTATAGCCCTATTGCCTTCAAACTCTAACTCTTCATTGAAAAGAAATCGAAAGGTGCTAACTAACTCGGTAGAACAAATGAAATACAAATGGAACTTATCCGGAGTCCTAGACTTCCAATCCATGCGAATCGTGCTTCCTTTGTTTACCACGTAGCTTGGCTCCGCCCATTTGGTTGTTTCCAACAATTTAGGGAGTTCCAGTGATTCAGCAACTTCAATGATCAATGATCTTAGTTCTGTTAATTTTTCTCTTGGTTTCTCAGGATAGCTTTCCAATAAATCATACACTTCCTGGCTCTCGATAATTTCCATGTTAGTAAATTACTACTGCTCAGTGACAACCCTATGTCACTAGACGTAAAAAAAGCGACAACTTATTCGGTCATCGCTTCAGTAAATTCTTCACCTATATTTTACATGACGGCATAGAGCTCGGTCTGTTCTATTTCTTCACCAATCTCTGGAAGATCATTCGTAATGATTCCCCACACATTCTGTTCTGCAAATTCTGTTTCTTGATTGTAACGAGCATGTCGTAAATTCGAAAGTTGACCCAAGGCTAAAGATTCTGAAAGCACTTCGTGAGTTTCATTATTCAACTCAAAAGCTGCTTGCCCAATTTCCTGTAAGTAACTAAACACGGTTTCTTTCACTTGCTCATTGGCATGAAAATCATTGTATTCCAGTCCCTTAACAGTAGAGTTAATAGAAGCTATATTTGATAGTATTTGATTTAAGTGTAGTTGTATCTCTTGTTTTGTCATAATTCCTTGATTATAATACACTTATACAACTTTCCTAAATGCAAATTGTTCAGCGATTTTGGCATTACACTATTAATCCAAAAGCTTTTTAAGTATGGGAATATCCGCTTCTGCCCAATCAAGAGCCCAAATATCCTTAAAGCCAATCCAACATATCTCTTTATGAATCAAAGCTTTGGGACTTCCATCAACAATCTCACATTGCAGTGGAATCAACTTGAGTGACAAATCTGGATAATGATGAATAGTTGAATTTAACTCATTTACCACAATCACCTGAATATCAAGCTCTTCCATAAGTTCTCTTTGAATACACGCCGAATAGGATTCACCGGCTTCTACTTTCCCGCCAGGCAGTTCCCATTTCAGTGGATGTCGGTCGTTTTCTTTACGTTGTGCAGCGAGCAATTGACCATTCTGAATAATCACTGCACAGGTCACTTCTAACATCATTCAAAGGTATCAGAACTATTCAGAACAGATTACAACTTAGAATAACCGTTTAGCAATTTCATTAGCACCCAATCAGCATTTTGCACTATTTTCAAGGTTGAAATGATCAAATCAATGAAACAAATCCTAATTCTAACTTTATTAACCTTTGGATTCACCGCACTGCATGGTCAAAAAGATCAATGGACTCCAGAAGAAATCATACATACGAAATACGTTTCCAGTCCTTCATTTTCCAATGATGGCTCCATGGTGGTCTGGTCACAAAGAGAAGGCCTAAAAGAGAAAGATAAGTTCGTGAGCAAACTCTACTTGACTCGCTTGGATCAACTTAAAAAAGAACTTCCTCTAACCATTCAGTTAACACAAGGAGAGCATAATGAGTACAACGCATTTTTCAGCAAAGATGATGAATCCATTTACTTCCTATCGTCTCGAGAAGAAGGCAAAAAACTCTGGAAACTAAGCATTTATGGCGGTGAGCCTGAAGAAGTACACGAATTCAAAAATGGTATTAGCAGCGTTGACTGGTTAAATGACAGCACATTGGTTTTTATAGCTGGAGAGGGCAAAACACTTTTTGACCTCACCAATGAAAAGGATGATACCGAGATTGTAGAAGACAGTATTCATTGGGCACCGAAACGTTTGTTCACTTTCGACATTAACGACAAATCCATACAAAGACTAACTCAAAACAGCTTCCAAATTTCTAACTACAGTGTTTCAGAGAACGGAAAGTATTTAGTGTATCGGGAAACCACTTCTCCTCACTATGGTGTAGATGGCAAAACGAAACCTAACATTGTTTTGAAAGATGTAGTGAAAGGAACAGAAACAACACCCTTCATTGACCTTCAAACACCATCCGGATTTGAATTTACTAAAGATGGTAAAGGCTTTTATTTCACAGCTACCAAGTCATCTAACCCTGAATGGGAAGGTGCAGGTATTGAAGAATTATACTATTTCACACTAGCCACTAACTCGTTTGAGAAAGTGGATTTGGATTGGGAAAATGGCATATCTGATTATTACCTAATTGGATCCAATGTTTTGACTGAGCTTGCCAATGGACCTTACCAGAAGATTCGTTATTACTCCAAAAGCGGATCCACCTGGACACCTTCAGAAATCGATCTTGGTGACAAGCAACAGCATGTAAGTCTTTTGGCAGTAAGTGATGACGGTAAGAAGGTTCTTTATTCGTACTCCACAGCTTCCAAACTTCCAGAGTATTATACAGCAGACATTTCTGCTAAGAAGAAGACCATTTCCTTCACTAACGAAAAGAAATTCACATCACTTAATGATGGTTTGAAGAAAAAGACGATTGCCAGGTCAGAAGTAATCTATTGGACAGGTGCTAATGACGAGCAGGTAAATGGTATCCTTTACTATCCAAAAGACTATGAAGCTGGCAAGAAGTATCCATTGATTTTATCCATTCATGGCGGACCTACAGGAGTTGATCAGGACAGCTGGAGTGAGCGATGGTCTACCTATCCGCAGATTCTTACTCAGAAAGGTGCTTTCGTCCTTAAACCCAACTATCATGGATCAGGTAATCACTCTTTAGAGTTTATTGAATCTATCAAGAATGGTAATTACTACAGCCTGGAGCAAATCGATATCTACAATGGAATTCAGCACCTGAATGAAAAGGGACTAATTGATATGGATAAGTTAGGAACCATGGGTTGGTCCAATGGAGCGATCCTAACTACCTGGATGACTTTGAAATATCCAGATATGTTCAAGTTCGCAGCTCCGGGTGCTGGAGACATCAACTGGACTTCTGATTACGGCACCTGTCAGTTTGGGGTCACTTTTGATCAAAGTTACTTTGGTGGTGCTCCATGGGACGATACCAATGGTAAGCACTACAATGAATGGTACATCAACAACTCTCCTATTTTCGAGATTGAAAAGATCAAGACTCCTACCATCATCTTTCATGGTAGCGAAGACCGAGCAGTTCCAAGAGATCAAGGCTGGGAATATTATAGAGGATTGCAACAAGTCGGTAAGACACCTGTAAAATTCCTTTGGTTCCCTGGACAGCCCCATGGACTTCAGAAGATTACGCATCAGTTGAGGAAAATGAAAGAAGAGATTGCGTGGATAGATAAATATCTTTTCGAAAAAGAGGATGATAAGAATGAAGCATTCAAAACAGATAGTCCACTGGCTTCAATCTTGACTCTGGACAGTGCTACGACTGATGGTTTGGCAGGTGTCACCAAAGAAGAACTGTTACTCCCTGCAGTGACTCCACTTAGTAAGGATAGTATCTCTATTGGTGTATTTGAAGTGACTATCGCGCAATACCATGCCTCAACTGGAGAAGATTATGATCGATTAGTTGCCAACCAACCAATAACTGGTTTGAGTCAGGAGCAAATAACCAAATACTTAGCATGGTTAACCGAAAAGACTGGCAAAACCTACCGGCTTCCAAATGCAAAAGAAGCTAAAGCCTTACACAAGCTAGCAGTAAGTGCTACAGGTCAAAACAACCTGAATTACTATGCTGGCTATGAACTCACCATTCTAGACGCAAATAAGCTCGCTGAGAAGCTTGAAAACATGAAGTCGAGCCTGATTCAACCTGTAGGAACAAAAGCCGCTGTAACAGTTCATAAATCAGCGAAGGTATTTGATCTGGGAGGTAATGTAGCCGAATACTATTTGGATGGTGGAAAATTGAAAATCTATGATTTCAGTGCTTATGACTTTGTTGATGCCATGAACTCTGAACTTCCATCTTCATCTATGCATGTAGGTTTTAGGGTGATTGTGGAGAAGTAAAAATATTATCTGATGTTTGCCTCAAATTTTGCATTGTCATCCTGAACTAGCTCCGCATGGAATGTCAGGATCTTTTTGATAAGACCCTCATTTTTAGATTCTGAAATAAATGCGAACGGCAAGTTTCAGAATGACTCAAGATTACTTTGAGGCAAACTATTGATGATTTAATAAATAGACCTGTTCTTTACCCCTTACCCTAAAGGATGGAACAGGTCTTTACTTTCTACTCTTCAGTGTCACATTCACTGGATCTTTTGGCCGCAAGGTCAGCAATGGATTGAAATCAATGAATTCAGGAGACTTGGGAAGTACTTCAAAGTCCCTCACGAACTGAATCAGTAAGATCATGATCTCGTAAAGTGCAAAGTTGTTACCAATGCAAAAGCGGCCGCCACCGCCAAAAGGCAAATACTGTTGCTTATGCTTGAACTCAGGCTTATCGAATCGATCTGGATTAAACACATTGGCATCAAGCCAATACGCTTCGTTGCGATGCATTAGGAAGATGTTCAGCATTAATTGCTTACCGGCTTTGATGTCCACTCCTCCTACCTGATGATCTTTTTGTGCCAATCTAACGATATTCCATATAGGTGGATAATACCGCAGAGACTCTTTAATCACTTGCTGTAGGTAAGCGGTGTTGGAGAAATTCATCACATCCATATCTTCGAACGATTGGATATCTTTTAATTCTTGAAAAAGTCTCTCCTGTATTTCCGGATGATGCGCTAGCAAATGCAACGTCCAGGTCATGGCAATTGCTGAGGTCTCATGCCCAGCCACAAGCAAGGTCAGCAGTTGATTTCGGATATCAATGAACTGTTCATCTGGATCATAAAACTCCATCAGCACATTCAGCAGATCATCTACTTTCTCTGTTTCCAGTTTACGATTGTCTACGCATTCCTGAATGATGTCATTGGCCTCCTGCATCATTCTGTGATACTGCTTATTGGTTTTGGTAGGCACCCAAACAGGCCATTTGAATGGACTTCTGATGCGATCAACGATGAAGTCCTGACCAAACAAGATATGCTCACTCATTTTGGTCACCATTTGCTCATCCTGGTATTTAATCAAGGAATTGAGCAAGATAGTCATGGTGAGCCCGCTCATTTCTTCATCTAGTCGCAAGACCTGATCATCATTCAGTTTGCTAGTGAATTGATCACCCGTTTCCCAAATCGATGGCAATAGCTTACGAAGTTCCTTTTGATGGAAAGATGGCTGCAATGCCTTTCGTTGTTCATGCCACTCGTCTCCCTCAGCCGTCAACAAACCATTCCCAAGCACCAAAGCAATTTCCTTATAACCTCTACTTTTACTGTAATGAGTTCTCTCCGCGGCAAATACTTCAGCAAATTGCTCTGGATCATTCAACACGACGAAATCACCCATAGGTAGATTGAGGTCTACTGGTGATCCTTGTGTTTCCACTGCTGATTGCATGTAGGCCACCGGATTCTTCTGAAAAGGCTTGAGGTTTTTAAAGGAACTACTGTTAGGGTTCGCTTTTGGAAGAGTTTTCATGATTTGGCAGATTCTAAGGGTGAATCTACACGCCTTATGACGCCATTACCAACAATCCAACGAAGAAAAATAAGATTAGCACCAAAAAAACCACCGATAACCAGCTGTTTTTAAATGACTTAGAGGTGAATCCTAAAATCAATAATGCCAAAGTCAACATGGGTGTAAATAATGCACCACTCAATGCGTAAGCTTTTTGCATACTGGTAAATCCAAAGTATAATCCCGTCAAGGGAATTACAGCTATGGCTAACAAATACCGTTGATAAAACAAAAGTTCATTGAGGTCTTTACGGATAGGTTTCATGACATCAATGAAGAGATATGGAACACTCTGCCACACTCCTAACAAACTACTGAATATTGCAGCAAAGGCTCCAATTCTAAAGACCCAACCCGTTACTAGTCCAGCCTCTTGATCGAGTTGATTAGAGAGATTGATTAACAAACCAGAGCCACCGCCACTGACTTGAATCCTGGTACCTATCAGCACCATGCTGACTCCAAGTAATACCGTGATAAAATAGGAAATCCCTAAATCAATACGTGTTTGAGTCATTTTAGAGAGGTCTCTTTGCGATTCTATCACCCAGTACCCGTAACAAAGTACTGTAACGGTACCACCTACTCCTCCAAGGACTGCTAGATACCAGCTAATATCTTCACTGGACGGCACAACAGAATACTCTTTTGATTCACTAAAATCAAGCTGAAAAACACTATAGAAAACAGCTAAAACCATCAAAACAACAGCTGCGCTCATGACGTGCTCGAACACTTTGAAACCTCCGACCTTGACTAAACCATATCCAAGAAGACTAAGCGCTATACCGTAGATAATTTTACCGACTCTTGGATTCTCAAAAATCGGTAGGATAGCGTAGAAAGAAGCTCCACTCGCACTGATCAATGCTACAGCTACCGTATAAGACCAAATGATTAAATAGATTAAGAACATCCAGGTGATTGCTTTGCCGAATGATAACAATGCACCATCTAACAAAGTGGTGGACGTATGAAATTGCCATCTCGCAATTCCTTCGTTTAGAAAGTATTTGATGATACCTCCGATGACAATGGCTGAAATAGCAGTCAAGCCGATATGACTTCCTGCTAAGGCCGAAGTAGCCAGATCACCAGCTCCTACACCTGTTGCAGCGACCAATAATCCAGGACCAATGATTTTGAGGTATTTGTTCATGGCACCTGAAAACTAATCAAAAATGGAATCAACAGATTTTCATATACCAGAAAACAAAGCAGGCATCCCATTACTGAGATGCCTGCTTAATATATCGTTTGTTACTTCTAACCTATTTCTCAAACACGATTCCGTCAGGTGACGCTCCGAGTTGTTTGAGGGACCGTGAAATGTCTTTAATCATCTGATCTGGACCACACACATAGAAATGCTGCGAATAATCATCTACATGCTTTTTCAGGAACTCCATGTTGATCATTCCATTTTCATGCCCTTCTATTTTCTCATGAGTAATGGTAGAAGTAAAGTCTTCTCCTAGTAATTCGTCCCAATAAGGCTCCAGAATCACATCCTTACCAGTTTTGTTGGAGAAAATGAGCTTATTTCCTTCCACTTCTCCTTTCGCTTCCAGGTCTCTGAAGATGCTGATAAATGGAGTTATACCAGCTCCACCAGCAATAAATACACCCTTGCCCTTGTATTCAATGGCTCCCCAGGCTTCATCAATTATTAACTCATCTCCTATCTGAATTTCATCTATTTGTTTGGTTACTCCATCGTGATCAAAATAAGACTTGATCACAAACTCGAGATAGTCATCTGATGGCAAGCAAGTAAAGGTAAAGGGGCGTTTCTCTTCTTGATATCCTTTCTTATTCAAAGCGACTTCTGTAACCTGTCCAGGAGTGAATTGATATCCGTTGGGTTTCTCTGTTCTGATCTGCTTGACGTCATGAGTCAGAGACAGCACCTCTGTTACTTTTACTGTGTTTGACATGGATTAAATGTGTTTTGTTGTTAATTGATTCTACCTCTTTCAACCACAAAACACATTTTTAGTTACGGAATTCCTAACTAATCTCACTCATATCGTAAACTATCCACTGGATTGTTATGTGATAACTTTAAAGTGGACCACAAACTAGTCAGCATAGCTACAGCGCCAATGAATGTCCCTACAACTATGAACATCCAGGCACTAACATCGATGCGATTAGCATATCCCTGCAGCCATTCATCCAAGAAAAACCATGAAACAGGGACTGAGATTAGAAATGCAATGGTCAGAGCCATTAGAAAAGTCTTGTTCATTAACCAAAAGACATTCTTAAACTCGGCGCCAATTACTTTGCGAATTCCCATTTCTTTGGTGCGTCTTTGCGCTTCATAGTAAGTGAATGTAAACAAACCAATAGCAGTGATGGCAACTGCTACAAGACTAAAGAGTGAATAGATAGCCACCATGCGTTTTTCTGATTCGTATTGTCTAAGAACCAGATCTTCCATTTCCCGGTAAGTAAAGATCCCAGCGGGATTCACGTGACGATAAATGTCTTCCAATTCGCTCATCACTGATGCTCTTTGATTCGGATCAAACTGCACTACAAATTCACGAGAATCATGAATCTGATAAACGAGTAAAAGAGGTTCTATGTCATCTGCCAAATGCTCGTAATGATAGTCCTCTACCACTCCCACTATTTGCCAATCGGCATGATTAGCTGCTCTGGTGCTTGTAGTCAAACGAGCATTCATCAGATCATCAATACCAAGGAGTTCTTTTGCAGCTTCATTGATAATCAAAGCTGACCCTCCATTGGAGTCCAAGGAATCGCTAAAGAATCGACCTTCTTTCAATTGAAGACCAAATACCTCATCATAGCTTGGATCGACCACCATCGCATTGATCAATACAAAGTTTTCTTCACCTAATTTTTTCCAGGAACTCTGATAGGCTCTGTTCAGCGGCATAATTCCCTGCGTAACAGCAGTAACTCCAGGCATTGAATGAATATGAGATTTCACATAATCCAACTTTCGCTGATGCTCCAATGCCGCAAGACTATCCTGTGACTGATTAGGAACAATTCCAAAGAAATCAACACTTACAATATTTTCTTGATTCACCCCTGTGTCCATCGTGAGCATGGAGCGCACCTGGAGAAACATGATCATGGCACCACTGAGTAGCAAAATGGTAAAACTATATTGCACCACCATCACGAGTCGCTGAAACTGTGGCACTTTGATTCTAAAGGTACCAGTCACCACATCAATGATATCCTGCTGGTAGATATTGTAGATCATGGTTAAGAACGACAACAAGCCAGACCCTAAGACAAGCATTGATATGCCAATGATGGATGGCCAAACCAGAAAATCCAGGTTTAAATCCAGGTAATTAGAGATATCATCAAAAAGGACATAGTATACAGCAGATGCTAGTGCAATAGCCGTAACTGTCAATAAGATTCTGCTAGAAAGAACTTCATGCACTAACTGCCGTCTGGTAGCACCAATGATGCGTTGCAAGCCTGTTTTCTTGTACTGGTTTAACTGAACGGTGGTCTGCAGATTTACAAAAGCAACTACCGTAATGATGATAATGATCCAGGAAACCCACTGCAGATTTTCAAAATAACGCTCACTACCATACTTAGAGATAATGGGAACAGATACGAACTGAGTCCAATACAAGTCCGCTAATGCTGTAGCTCCTAAGGTAGACTCTGGAAAACGCTGATTCTCCTGTCCTAAAGTCGCTATTTTTTGATTGAATGCTTCTTGATCAAATTCTTCATTCACCATGATCAGGTTTTGTGGCATTCGTCTCCACATGCGTTTAGAATGTCTTGGAATGAGTACATCAAAATTGATGGAACTGTTGGATGGGATATCTTCTAAAATTCCTGCAACAAAGTACTCTCCGGTTTGATCGCATTGAATGGAAATGCGCTCACCTACTGGATCTTTATCTGGAAATAATTTCTCTGCATATGATGCCGTCAGAAACACGTTGGCTGGATCAGCGAAAGATGCCACATCACCAGTATTCAATGGAAAATCAAAAAAGTCAAAAAAAGTACTATCTGCCATAAAAGCAGTACCGAAAAACTCTGTTTGGCCATTCGATATTTTGATCTCCCCATTGTTATACCCATGAATTTTAAGCGTATTTGACACTTCTGGCCATTTAGAGTAATCCAGATTAAAAATTCGCTGCACATCCAACGCGCTCCAATCAGAACCTGGATTGAATTGTGCAGTCATTAAGTAAATTCGATTAATGTTTTGGTGAAACTGATCTGTGGTTTTCTCATTCGTTAACCAGGCATTTACAAATTGGAAGCTCACAGATCCTATGATTAGGATCATCAAGCTTAGTATGGTAACGAGTTTGTTGGCTTTAAAACCACGCCAATTGAGTTTAAGTGCTAAATTGATGACGTCCATAAAGTTTTTGAGTTTTGGATTGAACTTTGGTTTTTTGAGTAGGTCCGGCCGAACAGTAGATAGCACATGTCTTACGAAGAGAAGCTGTCGTTTCGCATAGTTCATATGCTGTACCTCTCCGTAGTACTCGTACAAGTCCCCTATGATTTCTTCAGAATAGTCCTTTATACAAATCCTTTCAATCAATCGCTCAACCCATATGGACGGTCTCCTACTCATAGAGTATCGTCCTTTGTAATGGCTAGTGATGGTATCTGATTCCAAAGACCAAGTCGTAGCTCCTTACTTTGTCTTAGAGCATCCATTCCAGCCGAAGTAATCTTCAAGAAACGCTTTCTTCTACCACCACGCTCTTCGGTAGCTCCACCAAAAGCTGACTCCAGCAAACCTTTCGATTCTAGTCGATTCACTGTTCCGTGCACAGCACCGATGGTTACATTTCTAGAAGTCTCTGATTGAATTTCCTTTTGAATAGCCAATCCGTATGCCTGTTCTTCCAGCTTCAAAATGACCAATAAAATGAGCTCTTCTAACTCTCCAAGATGATCTTTAGACATAATTAGTTCTATTTAATAGAACAAACTTAGGTTAATTTATTCTACTTTATAGAACAAACCCTTAATTATTTCTTCTACTTTATAGAACTAACCTCTAAAAGTCCCTAATAAAAGATGACTTGTACCCTTTTTGAAATTCCATTAAGTTTGAAGCTTGGTTGTCAATAAACAATAAAACTCCACACTCCACCGTGAAGAGAATTATTACCCTGTTCCTGGTCATCGTACTAGGAATGCTCGTATGGACAAGTTATTTCCAGGTAGAAGATCCAAATAAAGAATCTCCCGCTAAGAAATTCTTCTCCAAAAAAGCAGTAAAACAAGAACAAACAGCTAAGGTATTGTGGCCTCTAAAGCCGTCTATACCTGAAGCAGTAATCATCCCCACATTTACTACTGACAAGACGGCTCCTAATGTTAGGAACTATAAAGTCAAGTATGGAGATTCATTCATTGTCATTCTTAAAGATCTTGGACTTGAGCATGAATTGGCTAACCAACTGGCTTATGAAATATCCAAAACCATCGACTTAAATCAGTTTCAGGTTGGGAATATTTACCGTATCAAATACGATGAACGAACAAAGCAGCCAGTATCGCTAATTTATGATTTGGAAGACCGTAAGGAACTTCACGTCACCTTTGAATCATCGGAAGTTGAAATCAAGGATAAGATTGTAGACATCACTGTAGAGTTACTGGATGCCGTGATCAATGGCTCGTTGGCTCAAACAGTCTTAAAGCATGGAGCTCCAGAAGAATTGGCTGACAAAATACTGAGTGTCTTTGCGTGGAAAATCGACTTTAGACATTTACAAAAAGGTGATTACTTCAAAGTGATCTACGAAAAGGAAACTTCCGGATCGGAAATATTGGGTGTTCGCAATATTTTGGCCATTCAATTCAACCATGAAGATGTACAATATGCGGCATATGGGTTTGATAATGGGGCGGGTCATGAACTATTTGATGCTGAAGGCCATAACATGAGCTATGCGCCACTGCAGTTTGACATGATCACTTCACTCTATGCTCAAAAGCGATTTCATCCTACTCAGCGCCGCTACAAAGCACACTATGGAATGGACTTTGAAGCAGATTTGGGTACTCCAATTGAGGCTATCCAAGATGGAGTAATTACAAGAGCAAGATATGGTCGTGCCAATGGCAACAATGTAAAAATTGAACACAGTGCTGATCTCTCCACTCAATACCTACACATGACCAAGATCGATTCCAACATTCATGTAGGAAGTCGAGTGAAGCAAGGCCAGGTAATCGGTTATGTAGGAAGTACAGGCTGGTCTTCAGGTCCTCATTTATGCTTAAGAGTGTGGTACAAAGGAAAACAGCGAGATCCATTGGATTTTGATTTCCCGAGACGTCCAGACATCACAGAACAAAATATGCCGGAATACCTACAGCATGTGCGAAGACTGGAAGGTCAAATGACCGAGGTATTGTAATCATCCAACTTCAGGCATCCAGCATCTAATCTTCTTTATAATCCGGAATAAACTTCTGATTGTCAAAAGGCATGCGCTCATAGCCTTCCTGATCTGGAACCTCTGGCAACTCTATTGGATTGAGTTCAAATGGCTCATACGAAATGTGATTGAGCAAGTGCTGAATGCAGCTTAATCGAGCCATTTTCTTATCATCACCATTCACCACAAACCATGGACTGATTTCTGTATCCGTGTGCTGAAACATATCATCCTTGGCTTTGCTATATTCCATCCATCGTTCACGAGACTTCAAATCCATTGGACTGAATTTCCATCGTTTTTCAGGTCTTTTGATTCGTTCTTTGAATCGTTTTTCCTGCACCTCATCACTAACGGAGAACCAATACTTGATCAAAATGATCCCAGACTTGATCAGCATCTCTTCAAACAACGGACAGCTGCGTAAAAATTCTTGATACTCTTCATCAGTGCAAAAACCCATCACCTTCTCCACTCCTGCTCTGTTGTACCAGCTCCTATCAAACAGTACGATTTCTCCCGCAGCAGGAAGATGTTTCGCATAGCGCTGAAAATACCACTGGCTCATTTCTTTCTCTGTGGGCACCCCTAGAGCCACAATACGACAAACTCGTGGATTTAATGGTTCGGTGATCCGCTTGATAGCTCCTCCTTTACCTGACGCATCTCGACCTTCAAAAATGACGACTACTTTCAATCCCTGGGATTTCACCCATTCTTGAAGGTAAACCAGTTCAAGCTGAAGATTCTTAAGTGATTTCTCGTAGGTTTCTCTGTCAATTTTTGAAGGCATAGGATGTTCGTTTTGGCTAATCTACTAGCCTAAATATGGAATAATTCTGACATGTGTCAATGCTCAATATGTTAATTCTCCGCTAATCCGTAGACTTCAGCAACTGATACATAAGAAAAGCTGGACATACCAAAGCACTAAAGTTTTAGGTTTTTGGTTTAAAGTCGGACCAGTTCATCAGGCAACCGTATTCAGGCAAGGTCAACTTATGAACCTTAAACTCAGAACCATCAACCTATTCCCACTCACCCAATGAATTGACCAACTATCATTAAGAAATGATGATGTGACAACTATTGACATTTGAATTTTGTAACTTATAGTTTGATATCTATAGTTTTAGTTGTCAAAAAACGAGCAAATTGATCAATAAACAATTCTAAATTTCCCTATGGCTCTCTTTAAACTTAAAATCAATGGCAAGTCCCAGGAAGTAGATGTAGATCCTAAAACCCCAATGCTGTGGGTATTAAGAGATCATCTTAACCTGGTTGGAACTAAATACGGATGTGGTGTAGCCCAATGTGGTGCTTGTACGGTGCATCTGAATGGTTCTGCCACACGCTCATGTCAGCTACCCGTTTCAGTAGTTGGCGATAATGAAATCACTACCATCGAAGGACTTTCGGAAGATGCTGATCATCCGGTACAACAGGCCTGGCTGAAGATCGACGTACCACAATGTGGATACTGTCAGGCAGGACAAATCATGAATGCGGCTTCACTGTTGAAATCCAACCCAAAACCGTCTGATGAAGAAATTGAAGCAGCTATGAGTGGCAACCTTTGCCGATGCGGTACTTATACCCGTATCAAAAAAGCCATTAAAGAAGCTTCCAACAACATAAACGCCTAAGCCCAATGTCAGTAATTAAAACCAGAGTAGGAAGACGAACATTCCTAAAGACTTCAGCTGCAGCAGGTGGAGGACTTCTCATTAGTTTTAGTTGGTTGGCATCTTGTAAGCCTGGCCGAACCAAAGAAGAAATATTAGCGATGCCAGAAGAGTGGTTCAAACTCAATGGTTATATCAAAATCGGTGACAATGGAGTCGTAACCATTTACTCACCTAATCCTGAGATCGGTCAGAATGTAATGACTTCCATGCCGATGATCGTGGCAGAGGAACTGGATGTGGACTGGAAGAATGTCATCGTGGAGCAAGGGAAACTTGACGAAGACTCTTTTAAAAACCCTCAGTTTGCCGGAGGGAGCTTGTCCATCATGTTGGGATGGGACGCCCTAAGAATGGCTGGGGCCGCTGGCAGAAGAATGTTGCTGGAGGCTGCCGCCAAAGAATGGCAAGTGGATGTAGATTCTCTTTCCGCTAAAAACGGCATGATTATGGAAATTAGTGGTGCTCGTTCTGTTGGATATGGAGAGATCGCTACTAAAGCCGTAGGCATCGAAGTACCGGAGGATCTGGAGATGAAAGATCCTAAAGATTACAAAATCATTGGTACCGCTAAGAAAAACGTAGAAGGCAAGAAGATTGTCACGGGTAAGCCATTGTTCGGATTGGACTTCCAGAAAGAAGGCATGAAGCTGGCGATGATCCATCATCCTCCTGCTTTCGGAATGAAAGTAAAAGACTTCAACCGTGACGAAATCGTCGCGATGGATGGCGTCTCTGATGCGTTCATCATCGATAGCTCCACTGCTGAGCCAGCATGGACGGAAGTCAATGCGTTCAATACCTTAGTAGCCATCATTGGTGAATCTACCTGGCAGCTAATGAACGCCAAGAAAGCACTGAAAGTCTCTTATGATACTGAGAGTGAACCAGAAAGTTCTGATACACACTCTGCTCGCTTAAAGAAAGACCTGAAAAACGGAAAAGTACTGGAAAGTAGATTGGACGGTGATCCAGATGCAGCTTTTGCAAACGCAGCCAAAGTCATTGAGAGAACCTACACCTCTCCTTTCATAGCGCATAACACGCTGGAGCCGATGAACTTCTACGCAGACGTGAAGGAAAACTCCGTGGAATTGATCGGGCCAGTTCAGACTCCAAAATCATTGGAAGAGCGTGTGTCTGCTATGCTGGACATTCCAGTTGAAAACATCGAAGTACACATGACCAGAATTGGTGGTGGTTTCGGTAAGCGTTTGTACATCCATTATGGAATGGAAGCCGCTGCGATCTCTAAGAAATTAGGCGCTCCGGTGAAGCTCATCTATACCCGTGAAGATGACATGACACAAGGAACGTATCGACCAACTTACATGTCGACATACAAAGCTGGACTGGATGAAAACAATAACCTGATCGCTTTCTCAGTGAAAGGTGTTGGTTTACCAGAAGGACCAGTATTCCCGAAACGATTCCCTGCTGGTGCAGTAGACAACTACAGCGCCGAGAAGCTCGGATCTGAAACGAACATCTCTACCGGTGCGTGGAGAGCCCCTCGCTCCCACTTTACAGCTGGAGCAGAACAGTCTTTCATAGACGAGGTAGCGGAACTGGCAGGCAAAGATCCCATAGACTTCCGTTTGGAGTTATTCGAACGAGCAAAAAGCAATCCTGTTGGTGAGGAACATGAGTACGATGCAGATCGCTACGCGGGTGTGCTGAAACTTGTAAGAGAAAAATGTAACTGGGGACAGGATACTCCTGGAATCCATCGTGGAATAGCAGCCTATTTCTGTCATAACTCCTATGTGGCTGAGGTCATAGACATCCGTATGGACAAAGGGCAACCGATCGTAGAGAAAGTATGGTGTGCAGTAGATTGTGGGATTGTGATCAACAAAGAAGGAGCTACCAACATCATAGAAGGTGGTGTAGTAGACGGTATTGGTCATGCCATGTACAGTGAGATGAAGTTTGAGAACGGCAAGCCTGTTCACAACAACTTCAATACCTATCAGCTGATTCGTCACTCACAGGCACCGAAAAACATTGAGGTATTCTTTGTAGAGAATGAGATCTCTCCTACCGGACTGGGTGAACCTGGTTTACCACCAGCTCAAGGCGCTTTAGCCAATGCCTTGTACAAAGCTACGGGTAAGCGCTATTACCACACGCCATTCAGCACGGCCCCTCAGGACCAGATTGACATGGAGGTAGGGTAACGAATATTGACTTGATCATACAAAAGCCTGATTGCAAATGCAGTTGGGCTTTTTTAGTGTGAGAAGGTTGATGTTGGGTGTCGGGTGCTTGGTGATTAGCTATCGGTTTATGGAGAACAGTTTTCAGACTCGATATGATGCCGATTATTTATCATCCAACTCACCCCAGGCACATTAAATCCTTGACATTAATATGGATCAAAGCCCCTCTCTTCCCTAGAGAGGGGTTGGGGTGAGTTCATCCAAACGATTTTGAATTAGGCATTTTTCCAAAAACCTCAGATATCCCATCTACAAAATCTGAATTCATTTAATTATACCGAGGGGCATACAGCTAATTCACCAATCACTAAAAACAAACCACAATAGACAAACACTCAATAGGCAATGAAAAAGCTAGATATTCGATTTTGGATGTTAGAAATGCCCGATTCCCCTTGAATGATTTAAATCCTACTTAATTGATCATCTTCATCTAACATTCGGAGAATGACGCTTTTCTCATAAAGCACAATCCTCCTTCCGACTTACCGATTACTTGAATACCGACCTACCTACTCACCAAATCACTAATTACCAATCCACTAATCACCAATTCACCGACTCACCTATTCTCCCGAAACTCCTTCGGAGTGATCCCCACCTTCTGCTTAAATACTCTATTGAAATGCTGCGGATACTTGAAACCCAATTCGAATGCGATTTCTTTGATGGATTTATCCGAACCAAAAATCTTGTCCTTGGCAATATCTATGAGCTTATTCTGAATGTATTCCTGAGCCGTCTTGCCTGTTTCTTTCTTGATCAGATCGCCGAAATAGTTGGCCGATAAGTTGAGTTCGTTCGCAAAATAGCCAACAGACGGCAACCCTTCTGAGTATGGCTTCTCTGAGTGGAAGTAATCTGTCATCAATTCTTCAAACTGACCTAGAATGCCTTTATTCACATGCTGGCGCGTAATAAATTGACGATCATAGAAACGCTCGCAATAGTCTAAAAACAAACTGATATTGGCAGTAATGAGCTTCTTACTGTGCTTATCTATTGGTCGCTTGAGCTCATTGTCAATTTTCACAAGCAAGTCTAGAATTGTTGATTGCTCTTCTGGTGAAAGGTGTAAAGCCTCTGTGAGATTGTAAGAAAAGAACCCACACTCATCGATCTGTTTGGCCAGTGGCGTTCCCATAATCAAGTCCGGATGAAAAGTCAACCCCCTACCTACAGGCTGATAGATTTCCGTTTTGTTACTGACATCTATGGTTTGCCCAGGACCAATAAAAACCAGTGTTCCTTCCTGGTAATCATAGGTGTGTTTGCCATAAGCCAGATCTCCACATTTTACTTCTTTTAAGATAATCGTATAAATCCCAAAAGACATTTTGTAGCCATGTCGCTGATCAGCTTTGGAAAAGTCCAGCACACTAACCAATGGATGTAATGTTGAGTGATTATTGAAGTCATTGTACGACTTGATTGAATCAAATATTTTGTGATCGCTCATAGCTTCTTATTTCTATAGGACTAATCTACTTCCTTTTATACGGGATTTTGAGGCCATCAGTAATATTGGTACTGAATACCGTAATTGATATACATTATTCCAATATTCCACATGTAACATTGTATCATGGCATTGCTTCTAACTCATTAAAGTTCTGTCCTGAATTACACCTACTTGAAAATGAAAAAATATCTTATTGCCTTATCGCTTATCGCACCCTTTTTGGTCTTTGCTCAAGAAGAAACCTATGCTGTTTCCTCTTTTCTCTCTGACGGATTCAAAGCTCCCAATACCCATTACATTGGAGAAGCCTGGCTGAATGGTTTACTTACCGCAGATGACGATATTAGCTACAACATCACCAAAGCAACTTTCAAAGCCAATTCCACTCTTGACTGGCACAAACATTCTTCTGCTCAGGTATTGATCTATGTGGATGGAGAAGGATATTATCAGGAAAGAGGAAAAGATCCAGTGATTTTAAAAGCAGGAGACGTCATCAAATGCGACAAGGATGTCGAGCATTGGCATTCCTCTACCAAAGAGAGCGATGTAACCTATTTAGCTTTATATGGAGGTGAGCATCCTACCACATGGACCGAGGTACTTTCTCAGGAATATTACGATAGTGTAGCAGAAAAGCTAAAACAATAAGAACCTGACCAAAGAGTGGATAAGGAAATGCTATTTGAATTTCGTAACTTATTATTTGATAAGCATAAGTTAATACTCAAGCTTTCTCACAACTTGTATTCCCAAAATCAATCCCTATGGCAAAATTCAATCTGAAAATTAATGGCAAAGACATGGAAGTGGATGTTGATCCACAAACACCCATGCTTTGGGTACTCCGTGATCACCTGGATCTCACTGGAACCAAATATGGATGTGGTATTGCACAATGTGGTGCATGCACAATTCATTTGAATGGAACCGCTACTCGTTCATGTATGCTACCCGTTTCTGTGGTAGGTGACAATGAAATCACCACAATTGAAGGGTTGGCTGAAGAAGCCAACCACCCAGTTCAGCAAGCATGGTTGGAACATGATGTACCTCAGTGCGGCTATTGTCAGGCAGGACAAATCATGAGTGCAGCATCTCTATTGAAATCCAATCCTAGTCCTTCGGATGAGCAAATTGAGGCGGCAATGAGTGGCAATATCTGCAGATGTGGCACTTATGTTCGCATCAAGGAAGCAATTAAAACAGCAGCTAAAATCCAAAACGCCTAAGTCATGACTGTACTGAAAACAAAACTAGGAAGACGTTCTTTTTTAAAGACTTCTGCAGCAGCCGGAGGTGGTTTAATGATCAGTTTTAGTTGGTTGGCTAGCTGTACAAGCTCCACAACCAAAGCTGAAGTGCTGGCTATGCCTGAAGAATGGTTTGAGCTGAATGCCTATTTGAAGATTGGTGAAAATGGAATGACGACCATCTTCTGCCCCAATCCTGAGTTTGGACAGAATGTAATGACCTCCATGCCGATGATGATTGCTGAAGAGCTGGATATGGACTGGAAGAATGTGGTTGTTGAAATGGCTGAGTTCAACACAGCATTGTACAATCGCCAATTCACCGGGGGAAGCCAGGGAATTCGCACGGCGTGGAATCCTCTGCGAATGGCTGGAGCCACTGCTCGTCACATGCTGAAAGAAGCAGCAGCTAATGCCTGGAACGTTTCTGCAAAGGACATTACCACTGACGCTGGTAAACTCATCCACAAAGCTTCAGGAAAATCAGCTGGATATGGAGAGTTTGCGAAATCAGCATCTGCATTAGAAGCGCCGGAGGAAGTTGAGCTAAAAGAGGTCAAGAATTTCAAAGTCATTGGAAATTCTAAGAAGAATGTAGAGGGTAAGAAAATCATTAAAGGCGATAAGCTCTTCAGTTTGGACATCAAAAAGGAAGGAATGTTGACGGCTATGATTGCACATCCTCCTGCTTTCGGATTGCAACTGAAAGACTTTAATGCTGAATCCGTCAAGTCAATGCCTGGGATTGTTGACGTGTTTTCATTCAAGACTTACAATGATGAGTTTGGCCGAAACTTCTTTGATACTGATACCTTCCCAGAAATGGTTGCCATTGTTGGGAACAGCACCTGGGAAGTGATGAATGCGAAGAAAGCTCTACAAGTAGAATGGGAAAAGTTTAGCGAGCAATCTTTTCTAATGAATAGTTGGGGTGGCGGAGACAAAATAAAAGTTCAAGTACCTGCAGGACTAGAAAGTAGCCAGTCTCATATGGCTGAAATGCACAAAGTCGCCAGCAAACCAGGCACCCAACTTCGTAAAGATGGGGATCCTGAAAAGATTTTTAAGGAAGCAGTCAAAGTCATTGAAAAAACTTACTCCGCTCCTTTTTTGGCACACAACATGATGGAACCAATCAACTGTGTAGCGGATGTTACAGCGGATAAAGCGATTATTTCTGCTCCGACACAAGCTCCTGGCTTTATAGAACCAGCAATCGCTGATCGTCTGGGGATGACGGTAGAGCAAGTGGAGATTGTCATGTCTCGTATGGGTGGTGGTTTTGGCCGAAGAGCTTATTGCCACTACATGGTGGAAGCGGCAGTGATTTCACAGAAAGTGCAAAAGCCTGTCAAACTGATGTATACTCGTGAAGATGACATGACTTTTGGAATCTACCGTCCAGCATATATGGCAACTTATCGAGCGGCATTGGATGAAAACAATAACCTGATTGGATATCATGTGAAAGCGGGTGGCATTCCTGAAAGTCCTTTGGGACGAGGTGCAGCCAATCGCTTCCCTGCAGGTTGCGTTGACAATTACTTAGCAGAAGAATGGTCTATTCAATCGAACATCACCATTGGTGCATTTAGAGCTCCAAGGTCCAATTTCCTTGGAGGTGTGGAGCAATCCTTCCTGGATGAAGTAGCTGAAGCAGCAGGTAAAGATCCGATCCAGTTTAGACTGGACCTCTTGAAACGTTCTAAAGAAAAGCCTGTTGGTGAAAACAACGATTACGATGCAGATCGCTATGCAGGAGTACTGGAATTGGTTCGTGATAAATCCAACTGGGGTCAAACATCCGATGGAACACATCGCGGAGTAGCGGCTTATTTCTGTCACAACAGCTACGCAGCGCACGTTGTTGACCTCAAATTGGTAAACGGAACTCCAAGGGTGGAAAAAGTAACCTGCGCTATGGACTGTGGTGTAGTGATCAATCCAGATGCCGCATCCAACATGGCGGAAGGAGCCATCGTAGATGGTATCGGAAATGCGTTCTTCGGAGAGATGACTTTCCAAAACGGAATCCCTGAAAAGAGCAACTTTGATCGTTACCGTATGATTCGCATGAACGAAGCACCAAAAGCAATTGACGTACATTTCGTACAAAATGAAATAGATCCAACAGGACTTGGCGAGCCTCCATTCCCTCCTATTTTCGGAGCAGTGGCGAATGCATTGTACAAAGCCACTGACAAGCGGCATTACAATCAGCCATTCTTAAGTAAGGATAGAATTACACTAGGATAAAAGTATTAGTAAAATTGTGTCGTAAGCTCGGTTTCAGAAATGAGGCTGGGCTTTTTTGTGTGAGATGCTTGATGTTGGGTGCTAAGTGCGGGGTATTTCCATCATTGGCTAAGTCGCCAAGAGTTTCAGACAAAGACCAAATGATTAAGGTGCTACTCCATGGGTTAAAAGGGCCTTTGATGATCAACGGTACCCGATACAATGGAGAAATGGCTTCCTATGAGATGTTATCCGATCAGGAAGTAAGCGACGTATTGAATTTCATAAGAAACAGTTTTGGCAACTCCAATCCAGCAATTGCGCCAAATGAAATCAAAGCCAAGAGAGACAAGTAACAGCTTACTTTAAATTCGGAATTCGAGTAAAATCACTACCTTCATCGGTGATCAACTAACCTGAAGATGAAAAAGAACACCCTCAATCGTCGTGATTTTGCTATCAAATCGGCTATGGGACTTGCTGGCATTGGAATGGCCGATGCTAGTCAAGCTCAACTAAAGGAAGAACAAGCCATCATCGCTGTACTCGAAAAAGAATCTGCTACCTGGAGAGCTGGAGATAAAGAAGGACATGCTGCATGCTGGCAGGCACGCCCTTACAGCAAAATCCTCATCACTACGAAAGACGGACAGTTTCTGGATATCCCAGTGGAAGTAATGCTCAATCCAAGTCCGGAGATCTTCGGTAAAGGTGGTAGAGCAGAAAACAGCGATTATCGATTTAGTATCAATGGAAAATCAGCCTGGGTGAGCCACAAAGAAGTCTCCTATAGTCCTGATGGAAGTTCGCAAGAGTCGTATGAAATTCGCATGCTGGAAAAGATCAAAGGCCAATGGAAACTCGTCGGGCAGTCCATACATATCATTGGTTAGTTAGTGATTAGTTAACCAGTCGACAGTTTTCAGTTAACTGTATGGATACCGCTATAGGCTGCTAACCAACTTCCTAAACTGCGTCCTACCGATTACTGATTTACCGATAAACCGACTTACTGAAATACCGATAACTAATTCAGTTTAACCTAAATAAGATTTAAGAAGTGCACCTCCACTTGGGTTGTGCTGAAGCTTGCGAATAGCGCACTCTTTAATCTGACGCACACGTTCTCTTGTCAGATCAAATCGCTCTCCAATATCATTTAGTGTCATGTTTGGCTCATCATTGAGACCATAAAAAAGAATTAATACCTGTGATTCACGGAATGTCAGTACCTTAAAAGCACTGCGAATATCAGACTTCAATGAAAGTGCAATGGAACTCTCTTCAGGATTTTGTCCAGCTGGGTCAGCCATCACATCAAGTAAGTTAACTGCTTCATCAGCCATCAATGGTGCATCAAAAGAAGCTGTTTTAGCACCTAGTTCCTTTATGTCAGTGATCTGATCTCCAGACACATTCATTTCTTCAGCCAACTCGTCATCTGTAGGTTCACGCTCTAGCTTTTGCTCTAACGCTGTAAAAGAATGGATGACTCTATTGTAACTATTTACCCTATTCAAAGGCTGCCTAACCGTTCTCGAATTTTGCGAAATGGCAGCAACAATTGACTGTCGAATCCACCACACAGCATAGGAGATGAACTTAAATCCTCTGGTTTCATCAAACCGTGTAGCAGCTTTGATCAGACCTATATTCCCTTCACTAATCAAGTCCATCAAGGTGATATTGGGAAAACCTCGATCATATTGCTTAGCCACAGAAACCACAAAACGCAAATTAGCTTTGGTCAATTTTTCCAGCGCCTGTTCGTCCCCTTCTCGTATACGCTGAGTCAGCCGAACTTCTTCTTCAGCGGAAATCAGCTCCACTTTGTCAATCTCCTGAAAATACCGCTCTAATGAATGCGTTCTTTTCGTTATTTGAACAAGTATTTTAAGTTGTTTCATTGCGTGGTGTAGTTAGAGAAAAATCAAGGGTGAATGGCACTTTGAATAACTCTGGTTTGAATGAAATGTATCCAAATTATTACATTTCTTGGCGAAACCTATTTACATAAAAAAACCATCCTAAGTGATGGTTTTTTTATGTGTGATTTTAGCTTACAACTTTTACGTTGACAGCATTCATTCCTTTTTTTCCTCTTTCCAGATCATAGGTCACTTTATCATTTTCACGGATATCATCGATCAGCCCTGACTCATGTACAAAAACATCTTCTCTTGACTCTGTGGGACTAATAAATCCAAAACCTTTGGAATTATTGAAAAACTTTACAGTTCCTTCTTGCATTCTATTATGATTAATTAATTACGTATTTCGGCTGCACATGAAACAATAATGAACAATACCACAATTTTGGATATACCAGAAGGCAGCGTTACATGATCAGTCTAGATTTTACTCAGTATTCGGGGCTTTCAATGAACCCAACTGCAAGAGCGATTAGCTTAGTCGAGAGAGGTGCTTATTGATTGGAATCAAATAAATCCTAAAATTCATTCAATTCCTTGGCTCAAAACGAGAATAAGAATTTGTCTAATTCTAAATACAGCGTAGCAAAGCTAGTTCTTAATTTTTGGATATTCCTATTCTTCTCAGGATTTAAACTGGATTCTAGTGATTATCAGCAAGAAACCATAAAAAACATGCAGATGACAGAATCCATTGAGATAATAGGTATTGTCAATTTAATTGTCGTCCTTTGGCACATCAAGTTCAGAGACTTCTCAAGTCAAATCCTTACAACGTTTCCCTTTTGCATTTTCTGGCTGCATTATTCATTGAGAGAAAATCTCTCGATATTCTTTTGTTTCAGAACCAGTAAATCAAGTTTAATTGATTAGTTACTGCTTCCAAACAGAAACTAACTTTTAACTTATCATACTTGATAAATTGCCAATTCTCATCCGAGATCAATTCAGCGTTCGCTAAAACATTACAATTACGGGTCAATTCCTACTTTAAAGACAACCACATCAGCAAAGGAGCCAACACAGAAATGGTAATGAAAACCATTTCTGCACTGAGTATTTACCTGTTGCCCTTTGTTGCTTTACTCGTATTTCAAATCTCTTCACTCCCACTGCTATTTCTACTTTGGGCCATTATGGGGTTTGGTAAGGCTTTTATAGGCATGTCGGTAATGCATGACAGTCTGCACGGATCATTTTCAAACAAACCATCTACCAATCAGCTTGTGGCACTATGCACGTGGTTAGTTGGTGTGGACCCCCGAAACTGGAAAATTCAGCACAATGTACTTCACCATAGCTTTACCAATATAGAACACGCTGACGAAGACATAGAACCCAGGTTCATCTTTCGGTTTTCACCACATCAGCCCAGGTTATCCATTCAAAAATACCAACATCTTTATGCCTTCTTCTTTTATGGGTTAGGCACACTGATCTGGGTGACAGTCAAGGACTTTGCTAAAGCTGTCAAATACAAAAATGAGGGTTTTATTAAGTCAGGCAAAGATTTCAATCTCCACATCACCCAAATCATCATACGAAAAGCTGTTTATTTTTCTCTTTTTCTTGTTCTTCCATCCATATGGTTGGCTTACCCATTTTGGATGGTGGCTCTGATGTTCCTGACCATGCACTTTGTGGCTGGAAGTATACTGACATTTACCTTCCAATGCGCGCATGTGATGGATTCATCAGAGTTTATCAATTCACCAGATGGTCATATACCTGAGAATAGACTGGCTCATCAACTGAAAACCACCGCCAACTTTGGAACTAATAGCAGACTCTTATTTTGGTTTACCGGAGGTCTTAATCATCAGATAGAGCACCACCTGTTTCCTCATATTTGCCACATTCATTACCGTAAAATTTCCGGCATAGTAGCAGCCACCGCCAGCGAGTACAACCTGCCCTATCATACGCAGCCTACATTAGCTACTGCTGTCTATCAACATTTATACATGCTCAAAGAACTCGGTTCAGAGCCTACAAAAACGAAAAAATCATATGCATAATATATCATACAGTCGCAGAAAGCGAACAAGAAAACAAACAACCACTAAATCTGTCAATAAAACGATAGACGTCAATCAATACATTCATACTGGTGAACAAAGTCCTGAAACGGCTACAGTTTATCAAAATAAATATACGTTTACAGAGTTCCCCTTGCATCAAAAGCTGCAAACTCTGATCGCTCAGAAAGGTTATTCAAGACCTTCTGAAATTCAAGACAAATCCATCATACCGATACTTCAAGGCGAAGATATAATTGGGATAGCAGGTACAGGTACTGGAAAAACAGCTGCTTTTCTGATTCCACTCATCCAACAGTTGCTTGAAAACAAGCGTCATAATCATGCTTTGATCATTGCACCTACCAGAGAACTAGCCACCCAAATCAACGAAGAGTTCGCCTCGCTATCCAAGGGACTTGGTCTTTACTCTACAGTATTAATCGGTGGCACCTCCGTATTTCAGACATTGAATACGCTGAAAAGAACCAATCATGTAATCATTGGCACTCCAGGCAGGCTACAAGACATGAATGCACAGGGTGCAATAGACTATAGTCAGTTCAAAGTATTGGTATTGGATGAGTTTGATCGAATGCTAGACATGGGTTTCTCCAGAGAAGTTCAAAAGATCAATAATCAGATGACAAGCAAAGAACAGTCCCTACTCTTTTCTGCTACGCTGGATCCTGCTCAAGAACATCTAATCCGAGAAATTACCAATAAGCCTATTGTAGTAAAATCGGCCACTTCCACGCACAGGTCCTCCTCTATCGATCAACAAGTGGTTTATACAGAAGGTAAGGATAAGTTTCAGGTGCTGAAAAGCATTCTCAACCAGCCAATAGATGCTAAAACAATCCTTTTTTGTGAAACTAAAAGACACGCAAATCAATTATTAAAGAAGCTAATCAACGACTCCTATGCTGCCGACGCTATCCATGGTAACAAGTCACAAAATAGACGTGATCAAACACTTAGCAGCTTCAAGACAGGGAAGATTAACATTCTGATCGCTACGGATGTGATCGCTCGAGGCATTGATATCAGTGATGTAGAATTAGTCATCAATTATCAAACTCCTCGAAACTACGCTGATTATGTCCACAGAATAGGTAGAACAGGAAGGGCAGGTAAAACGGGAAGGGCAATTACGCTAATCGATTAATCAAATAAGATATCGTATGGCAAAGTCACAGAACAAATTCATGAAAAAACAACGCGCTATTGGCAAGAACAAAAAGCGTGAGGAAAAACTCCAAAGAAAACGAGATCATAAAGCCTCCAAATCCAGTGGAAAGCTGGAAGACATGATGGCCTTTGTAGACCTCAATGGAAATATCCAAAATGAACCAGAAAAAGAACAATAAAATAGTACAATTATGGAAAAAGGAACAGTAAAATTCTTTAATGAGGAAAAAGGATATGGGTTCATTACTCAAGATGAAACCAACATAGAACTTTTCGTACATAAGTCTAACACAAAGGAAAAGCTACTTGAGAATGACAAAGTAAGGTTTGTCATTGAGCAAGGAGATAGAGGAGAATTTGCCGCCAAAGTAGAGATTATCTAATCTTATTCATATTCGGTTACTGAAAGGTTCGGACATATTGTTCGAGCCTTTTTTAATCCTACACACTTTAGTACTAACCAGAAGAAAAAACTCAATGAATTATCCAATAGGAAGTGAAAACCTTGAAAATGATGTATCACACAAAACCATTAACAATGGCTTTCGCTAAGACAACAAACAGTTTACGTAAAGAAATAAAGGGCTAAACCCTGGCATTTGAATATGGTGCTAATCTCGGTATATCATTCATTGATCATCGAAACCACCGAATGAAATCCTTCCAGTTGACCGAAGATGAAATGATCGATTTGATCTCCTTTTTAAAAAAATATTCAATACATCTAACTAAAAGTTCCTAGATGATATTCAATAAACAAATACGTTTGATCTTTCCAGTCTTATGGAGTTATACAAAATATGTACTTCACTGTTTTGAAACACCCAAAATCGGTCAGAACATTATCAATAAGCAAATCGAACTTTACATTTCTTGTGTTTCACTCTTTATAATCTTAGGCATACTATTCAGCTTTTTTCTCCGCCAATTATGAAATCAAACTTTCAGGAACGTATTCGGTTTTTCAAATCATTGGGCTATTTCCTAATGACTTTAGGAGTTTTAATACTATTATTTATTGGTGTGAAATCACTGACTTTCGATAATATTAGTGAAGTCCATAACCAAATCCGATCCTTTCACAATCCATTCTTTGCACTTTTCATTATTGCATCAGCATTGATCACATTAGGTTTCATTATGGCTTTTTTATCCAGTAACCTCCGACGCAAACTTGAAAACAGAGTTTAAGTCAAACAGTCACCGGTCGTACAACAACTAATTACCTATAATCGATTCTACAATTAGCCAAACAAAAAAGCCCCATCATCACTGACAGGGCTCCTTTTTGATACATTTAGATCTTTATTTATTCTTCCGGCATTAAGACAATCTCGATCAAGTTGCCTTTCACTAAATACTTCTTAGCTGCTTCTTGTAGATCTTTTGGCTTCAATTCTTCGATAAGCTTTTCATACTCATAGAAATCAGCTAAATCTCTGTTGTATGAGTAATAGGAAGAAAGACTATTCAACCAGTAACGGTTCTCCTTCAAGCTCTCTTTACGATTGATTTTTTGAGATTCCTTGATCTCTTTTAAATCTTCTTCGGTTACGCCTTCTTTTTTGATCAATTCAATTTCGTCATAAACCGCTTGCTTCAGCTCTTCCATATTTTCAGGACCACAAGGGAATGAAATAGAGAACGTGTAGTTTTCATATGGACGCTCACTGATGTAACCATTAGCTCCTACGCCATATACCCCACTCTTTTCTTCTCTAATCAAGTCGATCAAACGATTAGTAACTACCTCACCAAGACTGCTCAAGATATAATTTTCCTCTTTGCTGTAGTCTGCCTCACCTTTGTAGTTAATAGACACCTGGCTCTTTGGATCAGTACCTTTGTTGATCACTTTCGTGTACTTACCTTTTGGAGGTCTAATGCCCAGGTCTTTCCAGGTTTCTTCTCTTTTTACACTTGGAATACTCGCCAAATACGTTTCAAGTAATGGCTTAATCTCCTCTACTTTGAAGTTACCCACGAAGAAGAACGTGAAGTTAGCTGGATCAGCAAAACGCTCCTTGTAGATCGCAAATGATTTGTCCAGATCAATTTTAGCCAATTCTTCTGCAGTTGGGAAACCAACACGCTTGTTGTATTGACTCAAGATTTTGATCATCTCATTTTGGAAATAGTATGCCGGATTCGACATCAGGTTGCCATACAACATAGTATTTCTTGTCTTGAATGACTCAAAACTTGCCGCATCTTTTCTTGGGCTTGTGAAATACAAATAGATCATTTGCATCATCGTCTCCAAATCCTTAGGAGCAGCGCTTCCGCTAAAGCCTTCACTGTATGTTCCTACAAACGGAGAAACTCTCACGGTCTTACCTGCAAATAGCTTATCCAAATCCGTTTTAGAGAAATCTGCCACACCACTTTCGCTAACGATGCTCGAAGAGTAAGTAGCATTCTCATAGTTGTCATCATCATACAATGAATGTCCACCATCACTGCTTGCAGACATTAGAATTTCATCATTCTTGTAGTCAGTTGCTTTCAATACAACTTTCACTCCATTAGACAAGGTCAACTCCGTGATATCTACGTTTTCAATAACTTTTTCTGAGGCAACAGATCCTTTCTTTGGTTTCTCAGCCAGCAATTCTGAATCAGACATCTCATCAGCATAAGGCTCAAGCTCCATTGATCCTACATCCTTTAGTGTAGCCAACACGCTCTCTTTGGTCACATCTGGATTGTCTCTTTCAGGACCAGTGATAACCACTACTCGATCACTGTCTTTGATCCATTTCGGAGCATAGGCATTGATTTCAGCTACTTTGATACTCTCAAACTGCTTCTTAGCAAACTCATAAGTGAAGTATGGAGAAATGATTGGATCTGTTTCTAGGAAGGAGTTCACATACTCCATAGCCAATCGGCCACTTTCTGTTTTGTCCTGCTCTTTCATTTCCTGCTCCAATGAATTAAGCAATCTTGCTTTAGCTCTCTTCAATTCACCTTCCGTAAACCCAAAGCGTTTTACACGCTCGTTTTCTGTCACAAGCGCTTCCAAACCATTCATGATACCGTCTTCTCCTACCATTGCAAAAGAAGAATAGTTGTTTTTAGTTCTTACCAGGCTACCATAACCTGTGCTTCCAAATACGAATGGAGGAGTTGCCGATTGACGAAGCTCGTTCAAACGCTGATTGATCATGTTATTAAACAAACTATAAGTCAAGCTCTTTCTAAGGTCTTTAAGCTCTTTAGATCCGTCTTCATCATCCATTTTATAAACCACTCTTACCATGGTAAAAGATGCTTCTTTATCTTGCTCTATAGCCACATAAGTATCCTCATGACTCGGCACGTCAAATACTTTTCTTTCCTGTGGTTTCTTTGGGTTCTTCAGTTTACCAAAACGCGTTTTGATCTCTTTTTCCATAGCATCAGGATCCAAATCACCAACAGCTACGATCGCCATCAAATTTGGTCTGTACCAGGTCTTGTAGAAACTCTTAATGGTTTCGTAATCCGCATTTTCGATAATCTCTTTTTCACCGATTGGCAAGCGCTCAGCATAGCGAGAATCCTTGAACATAATCGGGAACCACTTGTCACGCATACGCTGATCTGCACCCTGACCTAATCTCCACTCCTCGATTACGACACCTCTTTCTTTGTCGATCTCTTCCGGAGAAAACTCCAGTCCACCAGCCCAGTCTTCCAACACCTTCAATCCCTGATCCAATACTTCTGGATCACCAGTTGGAATAGGCAACATATACACGGTTTCATCAAAACTCGTGTAGGCATTTAAGTCAGCACCAAATTCCACACCGATAGACTGCAAGTAATTCACCAATTCATTCTTTTGAAAATTCTTACTTCCATTGAATGCCATGTGCTCCACAAAGTGAGCCAGACCTTTCTGGTCCTCATTTTCAAGAATAGATCCAGCATTTACTGCAAGTCTAAACTCAATCTTATCTTCTGGTTTATCGTTTTTACGGATGTAATAAGTCAATCCATTTTCCAATTTTCCCACTCGAACGTTAGGATCCATTGGAATAGGACTTGTCAAAGGTTTATCGAGTTGACCTTTGATGTCTTTTTCCTGGGCAAAAGTCACAAATGCAAGCGCACAGATGACCACCGCTAAAAGCGTTTTCTTCATTAGGTTGTGAGTTTTCATAGTTAATAATTACAATATGTTGATTCGACATCAACTACTGCTAAATTATAGTATTTCAGCTAATGCTTTGGTCTATTAACTACTTTTCTAGTTAACTATTATACGCTCACTTACCTTTAATCAATAGATATCGTCACCTGCAGTTCATAGAGTTCGGCAAAATCCATGGCTGTTTCGAGCATCAAGATATTAGAAAGTGGCACTTCCCAGGTTATTTTTAAAACCGCACCCAATCGTTGCTCAGTTTGTAAAAATTTGAACAGACCAAACAGTGTACGAGCCCTTTCTTTATTTAAAAAATCCATATTGATCACCAATTCACCTGACTTGGTGTACCTTACTTTATTCTTAAAATCCTCAATTAACGGTTGATAAACAATATCAAATTGATTGATCTTCGAAATGGTTCGCAGGTTTAAAAAGTTGGACGATCTGCGCTCCTGCACTAAGGCCTGAAAAGAATAACTCATTTGCTGGTATTGGTTTATTTTTCTTCAGCAAATATGCCTTCCTAATAACAGCTAACCGTTAACATGGTGTCATCAATTGATTATCGTTGATAAGGTACTATTCACAAATCCATAAACTGACAAAGCATTACCCGTTCGAGGTTATCTTGTATACACATCTGGAATCTTCGGAAAGTATATGCTTGACACGCTCTACCTGATACTCCTCCCCGATCAATTGTTTAAAGTTCTTTAATTCGGCTTTGCAAAATCCTTGACATGCCTTTGCTGCAGCACAGATAGGACAATGATTTTCTATCAAATAATAAGCATCATCTTCCTTTTTCCAATCTGCCATGTACCCTTCATTAGAGCGAAGTTCAGCTAATTTATTCAACTTGCTCTCTAGTGTTATATCCGACTCCAATGCGGCCTTATAGCGAGCGTAAGTTCTCTGCTCTCTATCAGTTATTAAAAGGCTCAACGCATTCTCTCCAAGTAAATTTCTGACCGAATTCAGTAAGTCTATAGTGACCTGAGCATGAGAATCAGGAAATTCATCTAGTCCCTTTGAAGACAATTGATAGTAAGTAACTGGTCTTCCAACGCCTGCACTTTTAGCTTTCCCTTGAATCAGCTCCAGTTTTTCAAGCTTTAACAAATGCTGCCTGGCTCCTTCTTTGGTCATACCGAGCTCATCAGCGAGTGAGGCAGCTGTCACTTCTCCCTTCATTTTTATAGAGACGAGTATTTTGTTGACCGTAGAATTAATATCCAATTCAATTATTGTTTTATTCGAGGTAAAAATAATATAAAAATTGCAATAGCTGGTTCAAAATGGCTTCTTAGCAATTTAAACAAAGCAACTCATTGTTTTATTTTCCTATTTATCAAACCTTTTACTTGTTTTAATCGTTCCTGATTATAGATTTGCATAACAATTTAGAACATAAAACAAGTAAAATCATGAGTTACTCATTACCTGAGCTACCTTATGCATACAATGCATTAGAGCCTCATTTCGATAAAGAAACAATGACCATCCACCATACGAAACACCACCAGGCTTATGTTACCAAGCTGAACGCTGCAATCGAAGGAACGGATGCACCTACAGACGATATTGAGGCAATTATCAAAAACATCAGCAAGTACGGCGCAGGTGTAAGAAACAATGGCGGAGGTCACTACAACCACTCATTATTTTGGGAAATCCTTTCTCCTACTCCTAAAAAAGCACCTGAAGGAAAGCTAGCGGAAGAAATCAATAAGGTATTCGGTAGTCTTGACGCTTTTAAAGAGCAATTCAATAATGCAGGAGCTACCCAATTTGGTTCTGGATGGGCCTGGTTATTTGTAAAATACAATGGTACTATTGGAGTGACGTCTACTCCTAACCAGGACAATCCTTTGATGGATATCAATGAAACCAATCAAGGCTTCCCTATACTTGGAGTTGATGTTTGGGAACATGCGTACTACTTAAAGTATCAAAATAAGCGTCCTGATTACCTCAATGCATTCTGGGATGTTTTAGACTGGGCTGCTGTAGAGAAAAAATACGAAGAAGTTATTTCAAAGTTGAAGTAACCAGCGGTTACTGATTACTATATGGATGAAGAAGATAACATCTTTTTAATGTGTTTTACCAAAATCTTCTTCTCCATTTTTTAAAACAACACTTCACGATTTAAACCGGTCCTCCTTTTGCAGCTTGCACAAATCCAATAGTCAAATCGCTGATGTATGCTGAAGCAGGACAACTAAAAGTCATCTGTAAAATCAACAATAGACCACTGTTATTCATTCTCAACCAACCTCTAAATGAAAATATTAGTCTTCAATGGTGCTATGGAGCACCGAGAAACAGACACTTCTAACCGCCTCAGCTTATTCTTAAACCAAACTTTAAGTAAAAAGGGATTTGATGTACAGCAATTCAATTTAGCAGAAGCAGACATTCCCTTATTTGATACGAACACCAAAAGCACTCCACGGTCTGTAGAATTAATGAACCTTATTTTCAGAGAGGCAGACATTCACATTTGGCTTACCCCACTATATCATGGCAGCATGACTGGAGCCATGAAAAACTGCCTGGATTGGCTGGAATGTAGCGCTGGTCTTCCAGAACCGTATTTAACAGGAAAAACAATTGGTCTGGTGTGTTGGGCAGATGGCGTACAAGCCATGCAAGGCATCAATGCGATGGATTCGGTAGCAAAAGCACTGAGAGCATGGACTGCTCCTCTGAGCATACCTATCAAACGTGGAGATCTCTTTAATGGAAACGAGTTGTGTCAGGACTATCAGAAGCGTTTTGACATGTTACTAGATGTATTGACTAAAGGTCCTTCATCTAGCTCTAAAAATTCCATTTAAATAATAGAAATTCTGTATGAAACAAGTAGATATCTGCATCATTGGAGCAGGTCCAGTGGGACTATTCGCCGTTTTTGAAGCAGGCCTTTTGAAAATGAGATGTCATCTCATTGATGCATTGCCACAAGTAGGCGGTCAATTATCTGAAATTTACCCTCAAAAACCGATCTACGATATTCCTGGATCTCCAGGGATATTGGCTCAGGATCACATCAGCAATTTATTGAAACAAATTGAGCCATTTAGTCCTACATATAGCTTAGGTGAGCGAGTAGAAACAGTGGAGAAGCAAGCGGATGAAAGCTTTACTTTGACTACCAATCAAGGAACTCAGGTCAATGCGAAAGTAATTGTTATTGCTGGAGGCCTGGGCTCATTCGAGCCAAGAAAACCGGCTATTGAGAATCTGGATGTGTTTGAAAATGGTAAAGGAGTAATCTACATGGTCAAAGATCCCGAGCTTTTCAGAGACAAAAATATTGTTCTAGCAGGCGGCGGGGATTCCGCGTTGGACTGGACCATTCACTTATCCAAAATTGCTAAATCTCTGACTTTGGTTCATAGAAATGAGACTTTCCGTGGTGCACCTGATAGTGCTGAGCAAGTTTTTCAATTGGCCAATGATGGAAAAATTAACTTGATCCTAAAATCGAACATTACTCGAATAAGTGGGAATGGACAGTTGAATGAAGTGGTTATCGCTGATCATAACAAAGATGAAACCGCACATGCCGCAGATTATTTGATTCCATTATTTGGATTGAGTCCGAAACTTGGCCCTATAGCCGATTGGGGCTTAAATGTAGACCGTAATGCTATTCAAGTGGATACTTTTGACTATTCAACTAACGTACCAGGCATTTTCGCAGTTGGAGACATCAATACTTATCCAGGTAAACTGAAACTGATATTGTGTGGATTTCATGAAGCAGCCTTGATGGCACAGAGTGCTTTCAAATACGTATACCCAGAGCAAAAGCTTAGCTTCAAATATACTACTGTAAATGGAGTAAACTCCTTCTAAATTATAAGTAAACAGAACACATCAACATGGTAAATATAACCGTTGAAGATAGAAATGGAACCCAGCAACAACTGGAGATTCCTACAGACATGGGACTTAACCTCATGGAGTTTCTCAAAGCAAGTGAGTACGATATAATGGCCACCTGCGGTGGTATGGCTATGTGCGCAACGTGTCACATAGAAGTGCTGGAGGGACTTGATAAACTAGGTGAGCGAATCGATCAGGAATATGACATGCTGGACACCCTACCTGACGCAGATGACAACAGCCGTCTGGCTTGTCAGCTTCAACTGAAAGACGAAATGGACGGCATGGTGATCAAAATCCGAGGAGAATATTAAAACAGCTTTTTGACTGACATGTTTATAAATCCAAAAGCCCGAATCGCATTGATTCGGGCTTTTTTCATACCGACTTGCACGTCAATAATCCTAGAATGTTTATGCATTATATTGTTTAAAATACGTTGAAATCTGAGCTTTTTTGATACTATCGCTTAGTTAAAAAGGTTATATTCATTATGACTAATAGTTGATCTAACATATTTACCCTAGATCAATCCATTCAATATCAGCTCAACAAAGCCATATGAAACCAATAATCAGATTGATTTGCCTTTTTTCTTGTCTTCCTATCTTTGGCCAAAGTACAATTCGAATTAACCAATCATCATCTTTTAATTCGAGTTTTACACTTGCTAAAGTGATTAATCCCTCACATTCTGAGATAGTTGAAGCACATTCAGATAACATAGAAACTTTCATTATTGATTTCAAAAATGAACCTCCTCTTGAAGAAATACTTTTGAAAGTTGACAATGAGTCTTTCTCCTTTTATGTGGAGCCCAATGGAACCTATGACCTTGTAATCAATCATACGAATCCGCTTCAGGTAGAATTGAAAGAATCTAATAGTGAGATCAATACCATTATAAAGGCTGTTGATCAGCATTTTAAAGATCTCTACACGAAAGAAGAGCACTATCAGGGAAGTAAAGACCAATTTCTTGGTTTCCTTTATCTCGGGAGAAGTACTAAAAACAACCGAAATGAAATCCGCACGATCAATCGTAGAATAGAGAAAATCAGATCTCAACCCTATTACACAACTCACAAAGAATATATCGATTCCTACCTTGCCTCATTTTTACTAATCAATGCCTTTAAGAAAGAAGACATACAAGAGTTTGAAAGCACTATCAATGAAGTACTTTTAGCAGTGGGCAGTCCATTTGATAATCCCATTTTACTGAATTCGTTTGACTTTATTTTCGGCAATATCTTACTTCAGTATTTCCAAAGAAGTTCTTATTATTCAAATGAACAATCTAAAATCCTATATAAAAAGGCCTTTTTTGAAGCCATGGACTTTATCAGTAAGATTGATAACTCAGAGACAAGACAACTCGCTCAACTATCTCAACTAAACCATTACTATCACTCGTATTTCATTGATTTAAATGACACACCAAACACCATCGATCCTTACTTAAATGAAATCACTCAGAATCCAGCTAATGACTTTATTTTCAATTATGCGCAGAGTATTAGCCGTACAAGAACTCTAGCAATTGGTCAACAAGTACCAGATTTTAGCTTAATATCCTATGAAGGCGATACGATTTCTTTGTCAGACCTAAAAGGTAAGTATGTCTACCTCGATTTTTGGTTTTCCAAATGCAAACCATGTATCGCGGCAATGAAAGGGCTTCCTTCCATTATCGATCAGTATCAAGGGAAAGTAGAGTTCGTTTCTATAAATGGTTATGATGATTTTGATAAGGGATTAGCCATTGCTGACCGGTTCGAATTCATTGGAACCAAACTTCATGCAGGAGCCAATCATCCCATTCTCAAGGACTATAATGTGAGCTACTACCCTACTTATTACTTCATTTCCCCGGAAGGTAAATTATTATATCAACCTAAGGATTACTATAAAGCCGAACTTGAAAAGGTGTTGAACTATATTGATTAAGCTCATTTATAGTTATTTGTCATTTCAAGATCAACGTATTTATTTGTTGAGTACTTGATCGTATTGCTCATTGGTAACAGCCTCCATCCAGTCTACTACACCTTTCTCTATGTTAGGCACAATGTATAGTTGTTGTAATGCTACATCATGACTAGCTCCATGCCAATGTCTTGTGTTTGGAGGACAGGTTACGGCATCTCCTTTATTGATGATTTGGATAGGCTCACCTTCTATCTGATGGTAACCAACCCCATCAGTGATAATTAATATTTGACCTCCAGGATGTGTATGCCAGTTACTACGAGCTCCCGGCTCGAAGTACACATTCCCTGCGATGGTTGTCAACGTAGTATCCATCACCAATCCGTAGTTGTAAGCGTTTCCAGTAAAGAATTGATCTGACCCTTTGTTACCTTTTGGAAAAATCGCAGAGACTTTCTGAGTGTTCTTTTTGGTGGTTTCTGAGGTTTCTTGTTGCTGATAGCATGATACTATCATCAGCAAACCACCTAGAAAAAATAGTGATAGTTCTTTCATAGTCAATAAGTTGTATGGTTAATTTTCTTATAAGTCAAAAAGTGAGGAATTGGTTAGTATGAAAATCAAACCAATCATTAATGAATTCAATCCTCTACAAATAATAAGTCAATTATCTGGAACCAAATAAGCTGTTTAATCTTCAATTTCCTTCAGAACCTTCGCTGGAATTCCCCCGACAACAGTATTGGCTGGAACATCTTTAGTTACCACAGCTCCGGCTGCTACAACTGCATTTTCACCCACTGTTACACCAGGTAGAATTGTTGTTCCTGCTCCAACCCAGGCATTTCGCTTGATGACCACCTCTGAAGGAACCATGGTTTTTCTGTTTTTCACGGAAACTGGATGATTTTCAGAAGTAATACTGACTCGAGGACCTATCATCACCTCATCTTCAATGATAATTCCTCCGATATCCAAAAAGCTACATTCGTGATTGATGAACACATTCTTACCAAGCTGAATATTGATTCCTACATTGGTATGAAAGGGCGTAAAAACCACTGTGGATTCATCAATCGGTTGACCAATGATCTCACTTAGATAAGCCCTTGCTTCATCTGTATCTTCCGAATTGTTGAGTTTCACAGATAACTTCATGGTTCTATTGACCACTTCACGCAACTTGCCATAATCCGGATCATCCATAGGTATGGATGATCCGGATCTCAACCTTTTGAAAATGTCTTTTTCTCTATCTTCCATTGTTGATTATATCGTTAGAATGACACTTCCTTCAAGTTACGAATTATTGATTGGCCACAGCTTCTGCTTTTTCAGCAACCAAATACGTGTCGAAGAATGATTCTAATTTATCAAATGGGATTACATCGACCTTGTCATACAAATCGGTATGTACTGCATTTGGAATAATCATCAATTCCTTAGGCTCATTTGCGGCTTTATATGCATCCTCAGCAAAGTATCTTGAGTGTGCTTTTTCACCTGCAATCAACAAAATTGGTCTTGGAGAGATTTCATCGATGTAGGTCATGATCAGCATGTTCATCAATGATAGTGGAGTAGTCACTGTCCATGAACTGTTAGAGTTAATCGATCTTGGATGAAATCCTCTCTCTGTTTTGTAGTAGTCAAAGTATCCCTGAACAAACTCAGGCTCATTTCCTGTAATCTCATTTGGTAAACCTTGTCCAGACAATGCCACAGTTCCATTTTCTGCATCTACCCAACGCTGCTGACTCATTTGCTCTAGTGCCTGACTTCTCTGCTCAGGTGTTGTCGAATCATAGTATCCTTTTGACATGACTCTTGACATATCATACATACTTGTTGTTGCAACCGCTTTCACTCGCTTATCTATTGCTACTGCGTTTAGAGCAAAACCTCCAAAACCACAGATACCGATGATTCCTATGCGTTCTCTATCCACATTAGACTGAAGACCTAAATAGTCAATAGCCGCGCTAAAATCTTCGGTGTTTATATCTGGAGAAGATGTATGTCTTGGTTCTCCCCCACTTTCGCCTGTGTATGATGGATCAAAAGCCAATACCACAAAACCTCTTTCCGCCATTTGATTAGCATATAAACCTGATGCTTGCTCTTTAACCGCTCCAAAAGGACCACTAACTGCTAAAGCTGCCAGTTTTTCGTTACGTGCATCTTTTGGGAGATATAAATCCCCGGCTACTGTAATGCCAAACCTGTTTTTGAAAGTAACTGCTGTACGAGTCACCTGCTTACTTAAATCAAATGTGTAATTTTCTTCTGCACTCATTTCTTTGTCGTTTTGATTTCTCTTATCTAAATCTGTTGCGTATACATGGCTGGTATAGGCTACTAGTCCTAATACCACCATCAATTTCAAATATTTCATAATTCAAATCTTTTTATTATCAATTACTACATTTAACGAGCTCAAATCAATGTTGATGGTATGATATTCAAACCAATAAGTATAAATATCAAACCAAACAGGCTCGTTGGATGCTAAATCATTCAATCAATAGACTTGATTAATTGACCATAAGTAATATCCAATGCAAAGATCCGAATGAATAGAGTGCTCCTGTTAAAGGAAATCAAATCAAAACTTAAGAATATCAAACCATCTCAGTCCGCATGGACTTGGGTGTGGTTCCCGTTTGCTTTTTGAAGAAATTGTTAAAGTATGTAGGGTACTCAAACCCAAGAGCGTAAGCGATCTCACTTACATTCCAATCAGTGTGCTGCAAGATGGCCTTTGCTTCTGCGAGAATTCTCTCAGTGATATGTGTTGTTGTTGACTTACCTGTCACTTGCTTCACCGAACGATTGAGATAATTGACGTGAACAGATAGTTGATTAGCATAATCCTGTGCCGTTTTCAACTTCAGCGGACTCTCTGCAGACTCCACAGGAAATTGACGCTCAAGTAATTCCAGAAAAACTGAGGTCAGACGAGATGCTGCATTTTTCTTCGTGTCGAAATCTTCTGAAGGCTGCATTTTCATTGCCTCATGTAGAAACAAATGAATATAATTCCTGATTAGATCATCCTTATGAGCATAATCAGATTGTTGCTCCTCAATCATTTTATTGAACATTCCGTTCAAAAACTGTCGTTGTTCTTCACTGATTTTGAGAATTGGTGTGCCTCCTATTCGAAACAAAGGCGATTTCTGAAGGCTCTCCGCTTTATCAGAAAGATTCAAAAAGTCTTCTGAAAATAGCACAGTGTAACCCGCATAGGTAGTCGAAAGTGTTTCCCAGGAATACGGAATATGAGGATTTCCAAAGAACAACACCGTACCTTCATGTTCAAAACTACGATCTGCATAATGGATCATGCTCTTCCCTGTAGTCATACAGATTTTATAAAAATCCTTTCGACTATACGTCTTCGTAGCATGAGAATCTTTCTCTATCTGAAAGACATTAAAACCTTTCAATTTTAATTCGTTATTGAACTCTGAAAGTGATCGTTCTACTTTGGCTGCCATGATTTAAAATTAAGGTATTCAAACCAAACATCAATGAATAGACTTTAATTCCATTCGCTGAGTAATTCGATCAATTCCTCTTGCTTGCTTGTATTGTGAACATCACTATGAGGTGCCTGCTCCTTTTTGTGATAGAAATACTTACCAGACACCAAAGTTTCGGGTTCATTGCTAGTTGCCAACCAAACCTGAGTCTCCGCTCCCTGATCTAAATCATCTGGTGCTCCTTTACCTCCCATCTTGGTTGATACCCAGCCCGGATCTACGGCATTCACATAACATTCTGGAAACTGCATACTAAAACTTGTCATCAGCATCGTTAGCCAAAGTTTGGAGTCAGAATAGGTTAATTGATTAATTGATTTAGGAAAAGAGCCGCCTTTATGCATTTGAGAACTTACATAGATCAATCGCTTTGGAGTAGTTACATTAGTTGTGAGCAAATACGGAGCCAGGACATTTACTCTGAATAGTTCTTCGGAAGTAGATTGATAAACACCGGCATTGTGAATGATTGCATCGAAAGGTCCTCCATTATTAAGTTGATCAGCAAGCTTTTGAACTTGCCGTATATCAGACAAATCGGCTACAAAACCACCTTTTATGCCTGGAATTTGAGCAACAGCCCTATCTAGTTTCTCTTGGTTTCTAGCGTGAAGAAATACCTGAGCTCCTTCTTCAACACATCGTTTGGCTGCTAAAAACCCTAAACCATCATTCGAACCGGTAATCAGTACTTTAGTCATATTCTGTAAACACGTCAAAAAATTTAGAGTTTACCAAAATATGCTTTTTAGCATTTAACTCACTAGAATCAACCAGCGAATGATTCTCAAGGTTAACAAATTCCTCTTATTTTCGCATACAAAGATCAGACACTATGGCTTCAGGCTTATTTGCATTACTTGATGATATTGGTTCCTTAATGGATGATGTGGCAACGATGAGTAAAGTTGCGGGCAAAAAAACAGCGGGGATTCTTGGAGATGACCTGGCAGTTAATGCTGAGAAAGCTTCAGGATTTGTATCCTCTCGTGAGTTACCAGTGCTTTGGGCAATCACCAAAGGCTCATTGCTAAACAAAGCCATTATACTCCCAATAGCTTTTCTGTTAAGCGCATTTCTCCCACAAGCCATCACGGTCATCCTGATCATCGGTGGTTTGTATCTGGCATATGAAGGAGCCGAAAAAGTCTATGAATTTTTCGTGCCTCATGAGCATACATCCAAACTTGACGAAAAAAAGAACTTAACGAAGAGTGAAATTCTTGAATTAGAAAAGCAAAAGGTCAAATCAGCCATTATAACTGATTTTATTCTTTCTGTTGAAATCATCATCATAGCCTTAGGTTCAGTACCTGAAGAATCAATTTCCATACAGATTCCAGTCGTTACATTAATTGCACTGATAGCTACTGTTGGAGTTTATGGGATTGTAGCTCTGATTGTTCGAATGGATGATCTGGGGTTGAAATTGATCAATCTAAATGAAGAAGATGATTCCTTTTCTGATAAGGTTGGAAAACTCCTCGTTAGTGCGCTTCCAAAGGTTGTAAAAAGTCTATCTATTATCGGAACAATTGCCCTTTTCCTTGTTTCCGGCGGCTTGTTCGTACATAACCTACATTTTGTTCATCATTTCGAAGAATTGGTTCCAATGCCTGCGATTGCCTTTGAGTTCCTAGCAGGACTTGTTATTGGATTTATTGTTCTTCTTGTGATTAGCGGAGCATCAAAAGTCTGGAAACTAATCAAGAAATAGACCTGATTCACCTATTAGAGGTATTTTTCTTGTCTAAGTGTCTTTGGTAATTATCGGTAGAGTAATGACGAAGGTCACTCCATCTTTCTGGTTGACAGCATCTATTTCACCATCGTGTTGTTTGATGAAATAATACGCAATCGCCAAACCAAGTCCTATCCCTTCTCCTGGCTCCTTAGTAGTGAAGAACGGGTCGAATATTTTCTCTCTAATCTCTTCAGGGATAGGATTTCCCTTGTTAAAAATCATAATTTTAATAACATCATCTTCTTCATCCACTAAACTCGCCACCCGAATCAATGACTTGTCTGTACTAGATTTCATTTCATACACAGCATTTTCAAATACTTTCTCAAGTGCGGTGTGTAGCATATCAGGAATGACCCAGTACTTGTTTGCAATAGCCAAATTGGTCTCCAGTAAGATATCTTCTTGAAACAGCACACTCAGGTTTTGCATAGCATTTCGAATGATCTGATCCACTTCTACCTGTTTCAAAACTGAGGAATTATTGAAAGATATGCTGGTAAGACTTTTCACTATTTTGGACGATCTTTTAAATCCATCACTTACCAGTCGGATTCCATCTGAAGTATTTTCCTCGTTCTTCAAGATTTCCAATCCACCCTGGATAAAATTCAATGGATTATTAAGCTCATGTGCAATTCCTGACACAAATCGACCTACTGAAGCGAGCTTTTCAGACTGTACAAGCTGTGATTGAGTTTGACGTAATTCTTTTAATGCATTACTCAACTCAACTTCCGTTAAGATCCGTTGCTCGATCTCATCACTCAGCTTCTCGGTTCTTTCTTTTACTCTTTGTTCCAACACCTGTTGGTTTCGCTTGATAGTTCTTAGACGGTTATCATTATACCCATAAATCAACAACGCAATGATCAATATGACCATTATTCTAAACCAAAGAGTCTGGTAAACAGGTGGAATTATCGTAATCTCAATTTCACGTGGATTATCGTTCCATACCCTACTGTGATTCTTACTTTTTACTTTGAAGGTATATGTTCCTGGATCCAGATTGGTATAAGTTGCCGATCGATTGGCACCTACATAGTTCCATGAGTCATCAAACCCTTCGAGCTGATAGGCATACTCAATTTTCTCAGGTGCAATAAAGTTGAGGGCTCCAAACGCTATTGTAAAAACCCTTTGATTACTGTTTAGAGATAACTGACTCAGTTCATCTACAAAATGCATCAATTCATTATCACCTTCTCCAATGGCCATTGAATTGTTGTAAACTTTGAAATCAGTTATTGCAATACGTGAATGACTGGAATCTATTTTAATTTTAGAAGGATCAAAGACATTCATTCCATTAGCACCACCAAAATATAAAAGACCTTTTGAGTCTTTCATACATGCGCCATGAGCAAATATGTTCCCTTGAAGGCCGTCTGTTCTATCAAAATGAACGAACGACAAATCATCCAAATTCATCCTAAATAACCCATCATTAGTACCAATCCAGAGAAAACCGTCATTTTCCACTAAACCACTAATATTGGTATTGGACAACCCTGAGTTCTCATCGAGACATGTAAAACACTTCTCAATTCTATCGAACATGCATAACCCGGTACCACTAATAGCAACCCAAAGCTTACCCTTGTAGTCTTCATGTATTGCCGTTACTGACTTGTTATTGACTGCAAGACAGCTATCATCATCATTCGTGAAAAAGGTCTCAAATAGAATCTCATTTTCCTTCTCAATGATCTTGTTGAGGTATTTACCACCAACCCACAATGTACCATTGCGGTCTTCGTGTATACTCCAAATATTCTCCTCATTCAATCGATTTTTATGATCCTTCGAATAAAACCGAATAAACTCATCAATACTCTCTTCTTTCAGGTGCAAGCCGCCTAGCATAGACCCAACCCACAAACGACCTTTCTCATCTTGCTCAAGCTGCCAGATATTGTTACTGATCAATGAATTACCAACATACTTCGTATCAAAATGGTCAAAAGTTCCAGTTTCATCGTTGTATCGATTTAGTCCACCACCCCAGGTTCCAACCCACTTTATACCTTGATCGTCTTTAAGAATTCGTAAAACGTTATCGGAGCTTATACTTTTTGGGTCATTCAAATCCATTTCAAAACTCTCTTCAACCGTTCTGGTGGATGTATTAAAAACATTAATTCCACCACCATCCGTACCAACCCAAACCTTATCTTCTGCAACTTCTTCGAAGGAGATCACACTACTATTGGTCAAAGTATTGGACTGGCCAGGTAAATGCTTATAAGTACTAAAAAATGAATTGTATTTACTGTAAATATTTACTCCACCTGAGAAACTACCTATCCAAATAGTACCATTTCCTTCCTCATAAATGGTTCTCAACTTATTGGATGAAATAATACCATCTTCCATAATCCCTCCATATGCAAAGGATTGGAACTGATCGCTCAGTGGGTCATACAAAAACAAACCTTCTCCCCCGCTAGCAAACCAAAGATTGCCTTGCTTGTCTAGATGAATATCCCCCATATCGAAAATGCTGAGGAACAAATCTGGCATATCACTTCCAGTTCCGTAGTGTATAAAATGTGAAGAAATGGGCTCAAATCTATCTATTCCAGAAGCAGAGTTGCCAATCCATATATTGCCCTGGCTATCCTCTTCTATATCTGAAATAAAATCTGCTCCAATAGAATATGGATCCCTATCGCTGTGAACATATACAGCCGATTTACTATTCGGATCTAGACTACTATAATGTACAACACCACTTCCTCCCGTACCAATCCATAACTGCCTGGCACTAGAGACCTTCACATTGTAAATGCTTTTACCTAAAGTGGCTTCATAATGTTCGAAACTGCAAATACCAGCTTCATTTACAGTTAATTTTGATAAACCACCTTCAATAGTTCCAATCAAAAAAGTAGTTCCATCCAATTTCTCTATGACTGACACCTGATCATTCAAAACAGAATTTGTCACCCCATTGTCATGTCGAAATTGTTTTACCACCCCGGATGCAGGGTGAAATAGAAATAATCCCGCTCCATAAGTACCGAATAAATACCACCCATTATTCGTCTCAGACATACGCATCACGCTTTGGGTTTGAAGGTTTTCTCCTAAGTCACTCTGGATATGATAATTTTTGAAATGCTGTTTAGAATAGTCAAACTGTGCTACTCCACCTTCACCTGTTCCAACCATTAAATCTCCAGATGAATTGAGGTAGAGATGATAGATGTCATTTGAACGGAGAGCAGTAGAATCCTCAATATTAGCTCTGTAATTCACAATATTATAGCCATCGTAACGGTCTAAGCCTAAAGAGGTGGCGATCCAGATATACCCTCTGCTATCTTTAATCACTTGCCTAACCCAATTCTCCGACAGGCCATCGACATTTGTCAAGTGTCTAAAGGAAGGTGATTGCCCTGTTAGATCGACAAATGCCAACAATAATAGTATACAGTAAAAAACTCTTCTCATCATTCAGGGCTTGGAGTTATCAAAATAATCAATAATCATCCAGCGAGCTAATATTCATACTGATATTCTATCAACAATATGGATATATAGATAAAGGCTCAATTTCATACGAAACGTCATTTGACAATAAAAATTCCAGATAATCCTGTGACATAGGGTTGTCACTCTGGAGGTTTTCTTTACAGCAAAAACAATCACATGAAAAACACAACAACAATTGCTAACGAATTAGTTGCTCTTTGTCGAGAAGGCAAATTTGAACAAATCTACCAAGAGCTGTACGATGCTGAAGCTATTAATAGTATCGAACCAAAAGGAGCACGTTTTGAAAACGTTACCGGAATGGAACAATTAATGCAAAAAGGCATGGAATGGAATAAAAGCGTAGAACAAGTCTATTCTTCTGAGGTTTCAGATCCATTAGTAGCGGAGAATTACTTCACTCTAACAATGAAAATGAAAGTAAAGCTGAAAGATTTACCTGAGCCCATACAAATGGATGAGGTATGTGTCTACCAGGTAGCCAATGGAAAAATTGTGATGGAGCAATTCTTTTATACCCCATCGGAACATGGGGTTCTGGAAAGCTAAAACTAAAAAGCGCACCATGTGACACATGATGCGCTTTTCTCTATCTAATTTTTATCTATAAAATCAAGAAGCGTATTGCTCGCTCTTATCCTGCTTCATCATGACCATCAATACTATAGCTATGGCAATAGCAAAGGCATAGGTCATAATATCCAAATAGCTTTCTCTAAAGAAAGTAACATCTACAGGCACTTCAATTTGTTTGTTCAGCACTCCTTGAAACAACAACAACCCGTAACAAATAGCCAAAGAGGTAATCAATTCTTTTTTCTCTTGCATTCCAAATAGCACCCAGGGAATTAAAGTCATTGCCAACATAGAGCAGAAAAATGAAACCAATACCGAGTCTCCTGATTGAATAATGGATGCATGAAACAAGGAGGCCAATACCAACATTTCAAAGGAAGCCAGAAACCGTGCAGTGCTTACAAAACCAAACTTTGTCAGCACTAGAAGAATAGATGAAATTACAAAAAGAGATGCCGGATAAACTACCAATTCTGGATAATGAGCATATACAAAGAAACTGTAGAAGAATCCAATAAATGCACACATGGTTGACACCTGGTTGGTCAACTTAATTTTCCCTTTCATGTAGGGCGTAACATCATCTTTGATGCCAAGGTGAAATAAGTTCATAGAGAGTAAATTTTAACGAGTTTACTCCTAATCTATTCATTAATAACGAATTACAAAACCGCTAGAAGATATTTTTTACTTTGAATTGATAATTATCATAGAATCATCGGGCGTAATTGGAAAACCTATCAATGCTCTTTTGATAAATTAACGTTTTGTAGATTTAGCTTTATTCAGAGTGATTTTGAATTGTGAACCTCGACCTATTTCCGAGTCGCAACTGATTTCTCCATGATGTATTTCTGCAATTTTGCGACAAGTAGCCAATCCGAGACCCGCTCCATTATATTGATTCTTAAATGGCATTCGCTCAAATGGCTCAAAAATCCTTTCATGGTGTTCTTCACTAATGCCCACTCCGTTATCAGAAAAAATAATGCGTACTTTGTTTTCATCCAGCTCCTCAGCTGTCACATGAATTTTCGGTTTTGTTTTACAATACACAATTGAATTTGAAACCAGATTTTGAAACAACTTGGTTAAGAGGGAAGTGTTCCCTTCTACAAATGGCAAAATGGAATAATCCAACGAAGACTCACTATCCTTAAAAACATCTCTGTAATGTAATTTCACCTTATCCAGAATGGCTTCAACACGTACCTCCTTCATCACTGGGTTAATCACATCTCTCAGTGCGTGGTATTGTATCATGCTTTGAATAAGGCCTTGAACATGCGTACCCTCGGCCTCCATACTTTCTATCAACTCTCCTACCTTATCATGATCTTCACTTAGCAAAGCATCACTCAATGCAGAGGTCATTTGCTTCATAGAAATCATTTGAAAACTGAAATCCTTTTCCAGTAACATATTGAATTTCTTCAACTCATTTAAATCTCTATCGAGTTGAATTTTTAACCGTCTCCGTTCAATCGCATTGACCATTAACTGTTTAATGATCTGATCATTAATTAACCTTTTAGGAATATAATCATCCGCACCTTCCTTATATGCATTTCGAGCAAGCTCTTCATCACCCTTCCCTGATATAAGAATGATACAAGCATCAGGAAAACTATCTCTTAAAAATTCAACACTTTCCAAACCTCTCAGCCCTGGCAAATAGTGATCGACAACAGCACAATCAACTAATTTACCCTCGAACTGAACGGCATCTTCAATGCTCTCTGCTTCAAAAATTTCCCGATTAAATCCATTCTTAATTAATGACCTCTTAAGTGTTTTGCGATCACCCAAGTCATCATCAATAACCAGTATATTCAATTCTAAATCCATATATTATTGTCGAATCTTTGGAAGCTCAACAATCCTCCAATACATCTTCATTAAGTCAACCAAATTGAGAAAATCGCTACCAGCGGTCTCTTTATAAATATAACCAGCCACATTCAATTCATAAGCCTTGTGCTTGTCTTCTTCGTTTTTGGAAGTAGAAAGAATGAATATAACACTTTGTTTCAACTGTTCATCCTGTCTTAAATGCTCAATAAATTCTAAACCATCCATTCTCGGCATATTAATGTCGACCAAAAGAACATATGGTGGTTCAAGCTTTTCCTTTCCATTTTCGCCTTTTAGAATTTCCAAACCATCTATACCATCAACAGCTCTGATAATTGGATTCGCAATCTTGGCTTTTTTAAACGCTCTTGAAATTGCCTTAGCATCTCCATCATCATCTTCCAACAAAAGGATTTTCACTTGTGACATTTGTTCATTCATGCTTCTTACATTTTAATTGAATCGGGTGACTTGTCTTTTACTAAAGGAAGAGTAAACCAAAAAGTAGTGCCTTCGCCTAATACAGAATTAACACCTACCTCGCCTTTATAACTTTCCACATGTTTTTTAATGATTGACAATCCCATACCACTTCCTTCTACTTGATCTCGCGGCTTCAATGTCTGAAATACCTGAAAAATCTTGTCAAAATAACGCTCTTCAATTCCTGGACCATCATCGGTGACTTTACAGACTTTCCTTCCTTTATCTGAACTCACTGTTATCGAAATCTTACCATTATCCACATGGTGATGCTTTATGGCATTGTTTATCAAATTATAGAGAATTTGATAAACTGGCATACGATGAAACAACATGTTTTTAAATTCCTCATCAGCAGTCACTGAAAACTGTTCCGGTGGATTCAGCATAAAAAGTATATCATTTAGCAAATCACACCCATTAATTACTTCATCATAGCGCTGATCTTTTGTTTTTCCAACTCGTGAATATTCCAACAAATCATCTAACAAATTCTCCATTCTTTTCACACGACCTCTCAGCAATGCCAAGTTCTCCTGACTTTCTTCATCCAACTGTCCATCTAGATCTTCTTCCAACCAACTTGACGCATTGTCAATAACCCTTAATGGTGCTTTAAGGTCATGAGATGCCACATAAGCGAACTCATCCAAATCTGCATTGGAACGTTTTAGTTCAGCGAGTAAATCATTTAGTCTATCTTCGGTTTCCTTACGATATGTTAGGTCACGTATGATAGCAGTAAACTCACTACCTTTCTTTGTTTTCACTTCACTGATGGAAACCGCAAGTGGTATCTCTTCTCCTGAGGATCTAATTCCAATAACCTCCCGCTCACTACCCATGATTTTGGCAACTCCTGTTTCTTTATAATTTTGAAGGTAATTATCATGCTGATCTCTATGATTTCCAGGCATTAGGACTTTTACATTATGGCCAATAATTTCAGCTGGAGAATAACCAAAAATATGTTCTGCTGATTTATTGAACCGACTTATTATGCCTTGAGAATTGATAGAAATGATCCCATCCGAAGCAGTTTCCAAAATCACATTGGCCATATCTTCACTCTCTTTAAGATTTGCTACTGCTACCTCAAATGCCTGTGCTAACTCCTTCAACTCCAAACTGCCTGCATCAGGCAATACCAATTCTTCTTGTAGACTCTTGAATGAAGCAATGGATTTGGTCATTTCCCTAAAAGGTTTTACAAAATTTCTGGCAAGAACATAGGATCCGATTCCAGAAATTAAAATGAAAATAGCACTAAGCAAAATCGCATTGTTCCTTGCTTCAATTGCCTCAAACATGATGTCATCATATGTGGCTTGAAAAACTACTCCAAAATGCTTCATTTCTTCATGTCCTGGCATTTGGATTTTTGCATAATAGGCTATATGCTCTTCATTATCGACGAAGTGATTATTCTTAAAGCCATCATTCAAGGCACTTATGAATTTTGGTGGCTGCTTGCTATACTCTTCATGGTATTCAAATGGCAAAATTTCTCCACTTGGTTTAATCATCAAGTAATCCTCCTGGTCATTGACCAGGTACATGTCATGATTAGGTAAAAAGCCTTTTACAAGCCCTTTGACGAACTCTGGGTAATTGATATTGATGATAAATATTCCAAATAATTCAGAGCCTGAAAAGATCGGTGTAATGGCACGAAGGGTTGGCAATCGAGCGGTATCTATTTTACCATTCTCGCGATTGAAAGTTACATCAGAAAAGTAAACGTGATCTTTCAGCAAGCCATCCAAATTAAGCATGTAAGGCTCACCTATTTTCTCTTGTAATTCTGGGTCAGATACAATCACCAAATCTTCGTCTGATCGGTTTACTCTTACCAGCTCCTTACCATTATCGGAAAGTCCGATATATCTCATTTGCATGTAATAAGGCCGCTCTTCCATTACAGAAAAGAAAATTTCCGACAGCCTTGATTTCCAAACATCCTCTGAAGACCCATCTTTTGGGTCAATTCCCAGGTTTTCCTTACTTCTAATTATGCCTGAAAATGGAGGTGTTCCAGAAATAATTAATAAATCATCATATATACGAGTAAATTGACTGGAAACTTGTCCTGACATTAGCCTAGTGTCAGTTGCCAACTTGTCAATGGCTTTCTCATAACTAAGGTCATATATACGATGATAGGCGTAATATCCTAAACATGAAGAGATAACCACAGCTACTACACACACCAAAAATGTGATCTTATCATGTAAGGGTATGGTGTTCAAGCGGAACTTCATAGGCAGTGACTTCTATTAATTAAATATAGCGGAAGTTTCTGGCTGAAAATATGCAAGTACATATTGTTGATAGTAAATAGGTACTATACCTACTCCTACCCCTTATTAATTTTCAAAATCCTACTTATCAAGTGATTATACCTAACTACTAATTCTCAAATCGTATAAACTAAGGCATCTATACTCAGCTAGGATTGTAAACTTCTGGAACAAATTCACAAGAAGAAAATTACTTCTAACATGCAATGTATCTAAATAGGAATTAGATTATTTGGATTATTAAGAGGAGCAGCGTCTAACAATCCTGTATCATTCTTTTATCCTTTATAATAAAAGAGACATTCTTAAATCATGGTCAGCAGAAAAATGTAAATCGTAGGATAATCGGTCTATTATTGGAACTAAGAAATGAATACAACAGCGAACACTATTTTCTATTGATGAAACAAAATAGTACTTTATCTAATCCTATACGGAATCAATGCATAATTCCTTTTGACTTTAGGTAATTGTATTTTTCCTGACAAGTCATCCCAACCAGTCCGGTAATAGGACCTGAAGAAGCGCCAATTCCACTTTCATAATCTGCGCGATTTCTAGCCACAAATTTCTCAAAAAATGCATTGGCTTCTTCTGTAAAAACGGCAATTACATGCCCATCAATTTCCTGATCATGTGCGTCATTGTCTGGATAAGTAGAAATAAGGCTTGTTAATTCGTGAGCCATTTGATCATGATCGTCCACATCCAATTCTCTGCTATTGAATCGAGGTACACCTAATACAAACTTAATTACATACTGGGCAGTGTAGATATCTTCTGGAGGAAGTTGAATTCCCACCTCACTCAATTCATGAAGCATGGGTTGGGCAAAGCTTTCTGCAAGAAAGGAACGCTCTTTTCCATCTTGTTCTACTGTCTCTTCATACCTTTCACGAATCTTTTCGGTCCCTTTTTCCGGGTCTTTGCGCTTCTGCTTGTTCTCAAGTATTTTCTCACTTAGTTCTTTTTCTATAGGACGAATTTCATCTGCAGATGGATTCCAGGTTTTTAAAAATTCATAAGCTCGTTTTCTGATAACTAATCGCGAATTATCATCCAGGGTTTCTGCCTTTTCGGTTAGGGATTCTTGAGCGGTGAGTTGAGTGGAGAATAATAACAAGGCGACAAAAAAGGTCGTGATGCTTCTCATTCTTTCAAGGTGTTAAGGGTTGAACATTGCTGATCAATACCCTAATCTAACCTTTCTAGGTCTTGCATAAAAGTAACTTACAATGGAAGTTGACTTCTTTTCGGTGAAACAAACCAACCACTCGACTAATCGATTTTAGTAAGATTTTGGTAAAACACCATTTCTGTTCCTTCAAAATAGGACTTGTATTGATATCCGTTTTGGAGTACTTCCAAAATCTCAACGTTTAGTGACCTCCCTTTGAAAAATTCCATCATCTCCGGGTTTCCTTCTACAAGTTCCAACTGATATTCACAGGTGTCCAACCATCGAACAATATATCGAGAGGTATCTCCTGTTCCCTCCTTCGTTTCTACCTGAATAGAATCTTGCCTCATGATTCAAAAACTCATATCATTGTCCCAGTCAGTGATTCTAAACTGACCATTACGGTAATCTTCACAGGTACGCTTTGGAGCACAGGAACAAACCAATAGAACTAATGAAAAACAGAAGACTGCTACCTTATTAGAATTCAACATCCATTCATTCTGATTTTTTAACCGAACAAAACAATAAATCAGTCCTCAGGGAACTCCACTTCCGATAGGTCAATTTTATAGAGTCTCCCGCCGTTTGCACCATCTGTGTATATTACTTCTTCACCCATTCCAATCATCGATGAACCTGAACCTGTTGCAATGAAATACTCCCATTCTTGTCTTGGATCATAAATTTTAGTCCAACTTTCACCTCCGTTATTGGTAAACAGAGGATAGTTGTACATAGCAAAACCATATTGTCCATCAATGTGAATTCCATGCCCGAACTGCTCTTCAGATGTTCCAGATACAATTTCCCAGTTGATCCCACCATCTGCAGTATGAATAATACCACCAAAATCTCCAATAGCAAAGCCCTCCGACTCGCTTACGAATACATTTCCATTTACATAGGAATTGATTGGTTGTGATATGATTTTAATAGTAGCACCACCATCTGCTGATGTTCCTACATAAATATTACCGTTTGACCCATCTCTAAAGAATGCAAAAAGATGTGTTTCATCATAGTAATATGCATCAAACATGCCTGCACCAAAATCTTCAAACTCTGAAGTGTCGAAGATAATCTCCGACCAAGTCCTCCCGTCTGTGGAATGGAAATAAGAAGTTACAAAATGAGAGTTACCATATGCAGTGACAAAATCACTTGAAACAACGTTTTCCCAGGTGGTTCCTCCATCTTCCGATAAGTAAGTGGTACCAGTTGAAACAAGGATTTTATTCGCATCAAAATATTCAATATCCCTAATTCTATCTCCACTCCAATCCTGTTTAGTCCAGGTAGTTCCACCATCACTTGTCACATGAAGACTTTTGGATACTGCTGTTTCAGAATAAACAATTCCGTGACCTACATCCAGAAAGTCGAACATCCAGATATCTTCTCCACTCTCAAACAACGTATCAACCGGGAAGGAAGCCAGAACAGGCTCTTCACCACCATTTCCACCGCCGTTATCTTCCTCACTTCCAAATTCATCAAATGTATAGTTGCCAACAGCAAGCACTGTATCCGATACACCATTCTGGGTATAAACAACGGTATAAACGAAAGTACTGTCCTCATACAAGTACCCTCCATTGAAAGTCGAGTTTTGGAGTGTGCCACCAGTAATGGTAATATCTCCTGAAGCTTGTTCACTAATTTTTATACCTAAATTATCCGTTGTAGTTAAAGCTAGCGTTGCTGTGAATGCATGATGTCCAGATTGGACGGAAGGTATAATCAAGATTTCATCATTGCTACTTTTCTCCACCTTTACTATGGACGATAAGGAGGTGAATGATTTACTAGAATAAATCACTTCATAGTTACCTACTAAATCTGAGGCATAATCAGGAATTTCTATTTCTTCTTGCTCTAACAGCCCGCAGGACTCAATTAATAAGAATGAAATTAGGAATGGAATAAGCTTTAAAGACTTCATTGGTCTGGTTAGTTAATCAGTTAAAATCATGGCAAATTAATAGTATTTAGCGGAAATAGGCCATGACAAAACGTAGATTAATACATTATCTACAAGGTTTTAGTTAATTAAGAAAGTGTGTACAAAGCATATTGATATTTCGCATCTAGCCCCTTTCTTGAGCAACCACTTTGCCAATAGTATTCGGGTATTTACAGGAAAAACACTCCCAATATGGATAGTTCTGATGTTTCTTTGGGAATTGTTGGATGACCTCTCGTTTTGTTTGTTGAATAGATCTACCATGTAAGCTCACAGGTTCAACCGTTACCAAACTTCCAATTTCAAGGTTATCTAGTTGGCACGGTGAATAAACAGTTACAGTATCTCCATTGTCCAGTCTGATTATTGAAGTTGAGTTATTTATAATAGAGTCATTCGTACAGTCATAACTAGGCTGAAAGCGAATGATGTAGCCAGTTAATGATTCAATAAGTTCGAATGATCTTTCATTAGTTGTACCAATGAATTCGTCCTTGTACATTGGAATAAACCCGGCATATTTAGCTCGACAGCCAATAACAAAGAATGCTAATATGAAAAAATGACGTTTACGCATGCATTGAAAAAACTGATAATGAAATTATAAACTAACAAAAAACGTTTCCCATAAGCCGCTGGTAATACATATTGTCGTGATTAAAAAAGTCAATTCAACACCGATAGCGGTACTGATCCAATTTACCTTTTAGCACAATTGCGATTAGTTACTAATAATTGAGCCGTTAAGATCGACATTTGCATACTTCCACGCTGTTTTTAATTGATTGTCTATTACTTCTGCCTTCGCCACATCTCCTATCTCTTGATAAGCCAGTTTCAATCCACTTAAAGCCCAGCCATTTTTCGGAAGTTTTGATAAATCCTCGTTGTAAATAGCTATAGCATCACTAAACCGATCAGCCTTGATTAGAACATTTCCTAGCTGATGCCTTACGGAAAAGAACCAATCTGGCGGCTCTTGGTAATTAAGGTTATCTTCAATCTCAACAGCCTCCTGAAGAAGTTCTATGCTTGAATCATATTCACCTTGCTCCGCTAGCACTTCTGCTTCTAAAACACGCTGTGCTATTTGTAACAATTCGTGCGTGCTATTAAAGTCCCATATAGTCACCTCCTTCAGATGCTCATCTTGAGCAAGCAGTTTTAGGTTGTTTAATTCTTCGAACGCTTGATTCTCATTTCCTAGTTTCAAAAATGCCATGCCCCGTGCATAATGACGTATGGCTTCCAGATATGCCAGCGTAGTGTCTTCATTACTCATTTTGAGTATTTCGTTCCACTTGCCAAATTTGACCTTGACATAATACGGAATGGTATAATAGTGCTGGATTGTGCCCCATCCGGGTGCTTTCATCAACTCACGATTGGCATGATCTGCAACCTTTTGTGCTGCGAAAATGGCCAGATCACCATCACCTTCTAACGTAGCTGTCGCTGACATAAAATGATAATTATGCGGGTAAAGCGTTAGCGGATAGGTTCCCTGAGCATAGCAGTTAGACAAATACGAACTGTCAACTTTAACGGATCGAAGATTAGACATTGTACCTTCATGATAGTCACCGGTTCTTATGTAAATGTGAGATGGCATGTGCACCAAATGTCCAGCTCCGGGAACCAGGTCAGCATCATAAAGCCGAGCACTTGTTAGCCCCAATTCAGGGGTAGCGGAGGCTTCCACAGAATGGATATATAAGTGATGTGCCCCGGCATGCACTGAGTCAACTTCAAATACTTGGTCGAAGATGGCTAACAAATCAGAAGTCCATGGCTTTGGCCGCCCTTCTTGATCCCAGATATCCCATGGATGTAAGTCCATGACTGATTCAGCGTATAGGGCACCAACATCTGCGCTGTATGGATGCTTTATGAAAACTCTCTCCATTGCCTCAGAGTAAGCTACATCTAATGTGGATCTATCATTTGGTGGGTCAGCTACATACCTTTCATTCAAAGCTAAAATCAAATCTCTTTCAATTTCAGAGCTTGATTCCGTGATCAGAGATTTGGCCTTCTGAATGGCTTCATATGCTGCTTGAAAATTTTCCGGACTCATTCCTGCATTGAAATTTGGACCAAGGACATATGCATACCCCCAGTAAGCCATGGCGCAAGTTGAGTCGAGTTTTGATGCATAGTAGAAAGATCTTGCTGCCTCAGCATGATTGAATGCATACGAAAGTATTAGTCCTTGATTGAAATATTTCTGAGCTAATGGATTATTCGTTGTTATGGGAAAGTTCAGTACATCAAGTCCATCTATCAGAGGTGCTTTGTTATCCGAATTTTCATACCATTCCTTGTCATTAAGAACAGGCAAGCACATGGCAATTCTTTTTTGCAAGTCACTGGAGTCAATTACTTCCGTTTGAGTTGACTTCTCTCGTGTACACCCAAAAACTAAAATGAATACAACTAGAACAATTCTTTTCATGGCTTCTCCAGGGGTTTGGCTTCTATTCAATTAAATATTTCAAGAAGCGGATTGATTAACCTAAAGATAAGAAATGCAGCATTGGAATCAAGCGCTATCAAGATGTAAAGATTGACTGGTTGAGTTCAGCAGATGGCTGCAAATAGTATTAGTGTATAATTATGGCCGATTTTTCACTCACTATCCATTCTGATTCGTACCGCCCATTGCTTGATGTTTAATCCTTTATTTATACCACATAAACCTGTATTACTTTCCTATATTGCTGGCAAGCAGTCTATTTGTTTAGATTATCAATAGCAACATTATAGGTTTTTGCGTCTTCGCTTTTTTGTAATAAGGCCAGGTCATGGGCTTTTTTAAATGCTGTTCTGGCCATACCATTATCCTTATTTTGTTCGTAGGCTAATCCCAAATTATAATGAGCCAAATGAGATGAAGGATAGAGTTCAACCCAGTATTGATATATGTCTATAGCCTGGTCTATTTTATTAGCTCCTAGCAGTCTTCTTCCTATATTTTTCAGACAGCTCATACTATATAATCTGTCTGCGTTTGGATAAATTTCAAACTTATATTCTTCAGAAAGTTTTTGATAAAAAGAGGAAATATTGTCTTTAGCTGATCCTTCATTTTCAATCAATTCAAGGTAATCGACCGGCCACTTTTCTTTTGGAAAAAGAAAATCGAAAGCGGAAAGTAAGCCAGGTAAAATTACATCGGTATGTCCCTCTCCTTGAATTATGTTAGCTCTTGTTTGGATGTTTGAACCATTGAATTTAGACAGCTTTTTATTGAAATCTTGAATATTAGCATTGATGTAGGGCTGAGAATCGGCATCTTTACTACCTGACACAACATATAAATAGCTTTGTTCGATGTTTTCTTGAATGTAAAGCGTTTCTAATCTCTCAATAAGTCGCTCGCCTTTGTCAAACCCATCTCCTATTATATTAGCTGCTGCAAAACAAATGTAAGCTTGAAACAAGTTGGGTTTGTTCATTAGGGTATAAAGCCCAATTGCTGAAGATGGTGAAAATCCAATAAAAGTTTTAAAGTGGTTCGTTCGGTATTTTTCTTCTAGTAGTGGTAATAACTCAAGCTCCACGAAATTGACAAATTCCTCTTGATGATTACCATAATTGTACATTCTATTTCGATGGTTATTGTATAGGTCTGGTGCGAAGTGATTTCTATGCTTCTCTCCTGGGCTCAAGGATACTACAATCGATTCTGGCATCCGTGAAGTATTGCTTAACTGATTGACAATAGCAGTTGTGGGGTTAAATAACAATCCATCATCTAAAATTAAGATAATTGGATAGTTCTTAATTGAATTTTCATACTCACTTGGCAACGCAATTTTAAGCGTTCTAGTCTCATCAAGGTGTTCTGAATTTATTGTTAAATGCTCTATAGTGGTTTGTGCAATGAGTGATTGAGACACCAATATCAGAGCTAGAAATAGTTTAATCTTCACTTTTTTCTGTTAATGTTTTCCAATCCAGGTTTGAAACCTTTCTAACGCATATTCAGGATATGGCTCCCTGGTTTTTTAATTCTGATAAAAGTAGCTTATCTATTGCGACTGGCCAAGGGGTAGTTCTAAAGCCTTTTGGCAGGCAGGTTATAGAAACTCCCAAAGAATAAGTTTATAGAGAGCTTTTCAGTTTCTTGGCGACTTACTCACGGTAAATCCTGATGCCGTTTATAGAAAGCACGTAAGCACAATGTCTTTATACATAATGTTAGACTGAGTTTACGGCCCACAGCATCTCATCCAAAAGCTCCGTTCAGATGTTGCTAAATTGATTACAAGGTTATTCTGTGGTTCTCCATCACAGTTCTCAGCATCGTCATAAAAGACAAACACTACAGCCTCTGGAGTTCCGTCTACGTCAATGTCGCCAGCTAACCTCACATCTTTGGATAAGTGTTCGGAAGCTGGTCTGCCCAGTTTTGATAATTCAGGGTTAGTAATGACAAATCCAATGAGTTTTTGAAGTTCTGGTTCAACATCAAACAGTCTATTGAAATCGTCCAAAGGGATATTCAGTTCGAGTGTTGGTCTAAATTGGATACCCCCATCATTTTCACACCAAATCCGCATTTTGAAAATTTGCTTGCCTTGAAGAAATATGAGTTCACCCTTCGAGTCAAAGAGTTGGAGTTCACCGTCAAATGGTATCTCTAAAATTTCACCAGAATCGAAATACTTCTACTTATATCCATTTGGAAGTTCATTCACAGATGATTCAGGTAGGGCAATCTCAATATCAGCAGAGTTATCAGAGACCAAGGCCTTGAGATAAACCAATCCAATTGAGTTGTCTTTTAAATTCGGAGTTGTTCCGGCTAAAAAGCTGTGAAGAATTATCAGTAATGCTGTCATCAATTCGCTCTAAAGCCCCTGTATGGCGCTGAGTGCGCCTCACTGGCTAATACCAGCAAAATAGTGAAATCTTCTGGTGCTTCCAAAGTATCCAGAATGCGCCGCGAAAAGAAAGAGAAAAAATCCTGCGAGCCGAACTCAATAGAAAGCAACGCCCTTTCCCAGTGGCTGATTCATGGCCTACGCGGCGCGGTGAAGTTTGCACTGAAGTGTGTAAAATAGCAGTTGGTGCATTCGTTCTAGCTATTGTTATGTAGCTCTATTTTAGCAGTTCACCAGCTGTTTTTGCGATTTGGTATTCGTGATCGTAATTGAAATAACACCGTTCAGCAGTTAAATCGTCTCCTTCGTTGTTCACCAATGAGTAAGACTTGGCAATGAGTTCACCAGTTGCTGAGAAATAGTAAGTTGAAAGTTCCTTTGCTACACCTGATGTACAAATGCTGTTAAAGAAGTTAGCCTGCGATGACTCTACCAGTTGTTGAATCTAGGTAGTATCGGTAACCTATAAACCAGTCACCCGATTCACTTGACGGGTATTCTGCATAATAAGTTAGGGTTCCACTTTCGGATTTTATGATATTAATGGAAGTTGAAACGTTATCTGGCCATTGTCTATCTGGTAAGTTGATTGGTTCAGTTGAAGTTCCAACGATAGCCATAAGTTCAACTTGATCTTCGTACTTCGAAATGAATTCTTGGTTAGCCTTGATAATGTTATTCAGTTGCTCAACTCGTTCAGCATGTTCGTTCGATCCAAAAGTTGTGTCCTCTGCAATATCTAGATTGTTAAAAGTTCTCTCTTGTGCGAAGAGGTTCAAAGACGCTGAAATAAGAAGTAAGTGAAAAACTGTTTTCATTGCAGAAGTGCTACATAACGACCAACTAAAATGAGTATGCGCCACAGTTGCTAGATGCACTGAAGTATCTGTTTCGCATTGTTATATCATAAGGCTCAGTTCGCATATTCATTTTAGTGTTTGTTAGGAATTTTCAGGATTTAATATAGCTTCCAAGTCCAAAAGGCTGAGTTCTCCTTTGATGTAAAATGTAATATTTTTTATTTTTTTAATATTACTTTCACCTATATCTTTTAAAGATATGTAATTTAATATATCGTTGAAATCCCACTTTGATTTTGAGCTTTCATAATATTCTTTGATGTCTATTAATTTAATATCCCCGAAATTAATTTTTCCTTCACATAAAGAATTTATGTCCTGCAGAAACTGCATGACCAACCGGTAATTCATTTCTTTAACTTTAGGGAAGTATTCAGAGTAAAATTTATTTGATTCGTCATAGCCTGACGAGATAATCAGACCCTCAAAATAATTCACGATATCAGGATCATTATTATCAGCAAGTTTTGGTTGAATAACCTTATTTGCTTTTACATACATCTTTTTGGAATCCTCTAACATTCCTTCTTCAAAAAGTTTCCTACCCAAGAGTTGAAAAAAATGTTCACTGTCGAACTCGGTACCAATTTCAGATACATACTGCCAGGCATCTTTTTTACCCATATGGAAAAGTAAAATGATTTTATATTGATGCAGGTATTGTGCTTTTGGATTCAAAGAAATGGCATCATCAATGCTCGAAATAGCATCCTTTAGATTATTCTCTTCAAAATTTATTTGTGAGATTCTAATATACGATAACTCAGTTTTGTAGTTGCTTTGAATGAGAATTTTAAAAATCTTCTTAGATTCTTCAAATCGACTAATCTCCTTCAAAAATTCAGCCTTATCAAAATTTATCTCAAGATTTCGATCTTCAATATTACTAATCGCAGAGTCAAAAATTTCAATTGCTTCATCATATCTTTCCAACTCTTTTAAGTGTTGAATCAAATAGGAATATATGAAGTATTTATCAGGACTAAGATCAATGGACTTTTTGTATGAAGAAATTGCATCTTCCGGGCTATTTAGCTTGAAGAGTATTCTACCTCTATTTCGGTGATAAAGACTTTCTTCATTATTAATTTCAATAGCCATATCAATTTTTTGGAGAGCATCATATAACTTATCAGTTTTCTCAAATTGAATTCCTAAATTATTAAGGGCACTGCTACTCTTTGGAAATATTTTTAGAGCTTTTTCGTAATTTTCAATAGCAATATCAGAATTTCCAATGCTAGCATTACAATAGGCCAATTCCCAATATCCTTTATGATCTTCAGGTGCAATTTCGATAAGTTTCGAAGCTAATTTTACAGCTTCTTCATACATCTCTCTATTTCTCAGTAATTCGATTTTTGACTTTAGAACATCTGGGTCATCTGGAATACCAATACTCTCTAAAAATTCAATCTTCTTATCAAATTCTAATTTAAGTTCTTCCGAGGCATTCTCAACTTTAATCTCTTCAATCTCTTTTGATTTGGCTAAAGCGATATTTTTAACTCTATTTGTCTCATTATCAATGTTTTCTATTAATTGATCTTTAGCAAGATTCAGTACCTTTTTGTATTCTGTATCTATTGTTTCAAGTTTATCAGCAATAAGCTTGTCGAACTCATCTTTCTTTTTATTAACATATGCTTTTGCTTCTTCCAATGTAGCTAATGCATCCTTTCTTTCGCGATTAGATTTTAGGCTCTCGAATCCCAAAAAAATTGATCCAAGTGCGAGAATCACCCCGAATATTGTTGCAATTACACTTATATAGGTGAGTTGATTATTTATCCTATCATTCGTTAATTGATAATTTTGAATGAGTTCATCATCCCTATTTTCTTTTTCTGTTAAAGAATTGACTTTTTCCTTTAGTTCTTTTATCTGGTTATCTATGTCATAAGCTAAGGAGTCATAAGAATTGGCTTGAGCAAAGACTAGCGAAGAAATTAAAATAAAGAAAAAGGCTAAGTAATGCTTCATGACAAATTCTGATTATTCCCAACTTCCGTATATGATCCACAAGTGGAACATATACTCTTTATAATTTGGATTATCCGTTTTTATAAACGTTTAAATACGGTTAATCACTGCTTGTTAACTCCAAACTAACGGAATAAACCACAAACATGCAATAGTCCTATGCTCCTATTGTTAGCACAATCTTCCCCCTCGCATGGCCTTCTTCCAGGTACGCCATGGCTTTGGCAACATCCGGTAACGAATATGTTCTATCTATTACTGGCTTGACCTTTCCCGCTTCTACCAACTTTTTGATAGCTTCCAAATCACTTTTTGAGTATTTTGCAATCACAGGATGAAACTGCTGCCCTCCTTTTTTGGAGTAGAATCCCCCGAAAATCATTACCTCAAACAATTGTCTATTTTCCCCACCACACATGATATATCGACCTTGCGGTTTCAATACTTTCTTATAGTCTTTGATGGATTTGGAGCCATTCACCGCAAAGACCATATCATATTGTTTGTCTTGCTGTACAAAATCCGTTTGGGTATAATCGATCACATCATCAGCACCCAATTGCTTGACCATGTCTATTTTACCTGTACTACATACAGCCGTGACGTGTGCACCTAATGCTTTAGCCAACTGGATGACATACGTGCCAACACCACCAGAAGCGCCATTGATAAGTATCCTCTCTCCTGCTTTCAAGCCACCTTTCTTCAACCCTTGCCAGGCAGTAATTGCTGAAAGCGACAATGCGGCAGCTTCTTCCAAAGAAAGTTTCGTTGGCTTATGAATGAGCCTTTCGGATTTAACTGCCAAATACTCACTAAAAGCACCAAAACCTACTTCGCCACCACTGACCTCTCCGCACACTTCATCGCCCACTGAGAATGCTGTAACCTCTTCGCCTACAGCTTCCACCACTCCGGATAAATCACACCCGAGGCGAGTATATTTGGGCTTGAATAAGCCAAACGCTAATCGCATGAAATACGGTGTTCCACGCATAATGTGCCAGTCTGCAGCGTTCAATGCTGCTGCATGAATCTTTACGAGTACTTCATTTGGTCCAGGAGTTGGATTTGGGAGGTCAACATATTCAAGGACCTCTGGACCGCCATAGTTTTTAAATTGAATTGCTTTCATAGTTTAAGTTTTGAGGTTTAGGTTCTGCGTTATATGTTTTAAGTCTAGAGTTTTAGGTTCAAATTTTGACCTTGCCTGAATATGGCTCATTATTCTGGTAAATCCTCACAGTCAAGTCCTAAAGGTCTGATCAGGTGTTGGATATCTGATTCATTTAAAGCATTTAGCGCTTCGATCCGAAGAACGCGATCACAATCGTCCAGATCGACTGTCCATCTTCGGATCGCAGGATGATTATCCAATCGATCTGCAACTCGATGCACCTCTTCTGCTGTATTAATGGTGGATCGAAGGATGAGTAATTCCATGATTCAGATCCAGAAAATAATGGTTGCCATGAATATGCCCATTCCTAAAAAGATAGTCAATGCAGCAATTAACCCAGTAATTAGCCATTTGAAAAAGGTATTCTTGGATCTGCCAGCTCTTATGTAGAGCTCCATAAATGCCAATGGCATCAAAGTGTGCGAAAAGGCCAGAAAGATATCAAACGGTCCTTGAAACAAATCCGTATGTCCCGGTGCTCCTCCATTGATCAAAATCCAGAAACCGAACATTACCCGAATAAACCAAACCCCATTAGCTACCATAAACAATCGTAGAGCCCACTCTCGATGTTGAACAAACCTGCCTTTGACCGCATAATACCAGGCAACCAATGAAGCTATGAGAATGGAAGTGGCATTAATGATATTTCCTGAAGCCATTGTCCATCCTCCAAGCACCGTTCGATGTGGGCTCAGCACCATGATCAACCCAGAAATACTCATAACAAGAGCAGTGACCATATAGATTCGACCATTCCATTGATGAAACTTCCTGAACTTAGTTTGGGTAGCAGGAATCAGCTGTAAAGGCGCACCAAAAGTGATTAAAGCTGCCAAAAACACATGTGCGAAGAGCGCCACATTTCCCAGGCGATCGCCTGTTACCAGGCCATTGTACAATCGATCATTCCATTTTGCAAGATCGCCAGATAAGGTAGTGCCTCCGTAGAAAAACAGGATGTGGTAGATAAACAAAGCGAATCCGATACACGCTATGCCTACCCAAATTTTGGCGGAAAGGCTGAGCGCTTTAGAAGCCGTCAACCTTGTAGACGGCACCGGTTTATCTAAAACAACACTCATACTCCCAGGGATTTAAACGCTTCAAAAACAAGAAATGCTGGCCATACCAGTGCCTTCAGGAAGCCTAATACCCCAGCCCAAAAACCACTGGCATTTCCAATAAAATAGATTGCTGCGCCAATCATTCCCAGCAAGTAAATACAACTTGCGGGACTACTATTGGACTTGTTCATTGTTTGATTTGATGTATTCATGATTATTTGGTTTGTTGATACTTGATATAAATGTTAAAAGTGTACCTCCATGGAATGATCAGCAGGTTGAGAACGATTCCTGCTACACAAATCCAGAAGAACTCTTGTTGATCTTCTGTAATAGATCCTAAAGCAAAGGCAGGCCAATAACTTCCTACCAGCCAGGCAGACTTATACACTAGCTGCAGCAAAAGGATAGGTATGAATCGAAGAGGATTGATTACCCCAAAAACGTTGAGCAAAGAAAAGGCCGCCCAAAAACTTACCGTAACTGCAGGATAAATAGCCTCTGCTAGATCACCGCCTAATACCTGAGACCAATTATCAAAGAATAGACTTATGAAGTTGAGGAAAAACAGTCCTCGTAATACGTGACTTCTCCACTTCGGAAACTTACGAGCGTCCATTGCTATTTCGTAAACTCTATCACATTAGCACTTACCGTAATCGTGCGCTTATTGAAGAATGGTGGCACCCCTCCTAGGTGTTCTTCGGTAACGATGTTGGTTAAAGCTTTTGCTCCAGATTCAAGTTTGGCATTCTGAACCATCTCAGCATATGCGTTTTGATACAATCTGCGCTTTTTAGCGCCTCCAAAAACCAAAACATAAGACACTTCCGCATCACCAACAGCCTGGCCAATGACTTCATAGTTTTTTTGATTCAATTGAACCTGTGTGCTATTTGTATTGTGATTCAGCACGAATGCATTACTCACTCCACATGAGGTGATAGTTCCCATTAAACATGCTAACACGACAATCATTTTTAACTTTTTCATTTTCTGTGATTTATATGTTTCTATTATTCGTAATATTTTGTCTTTGCTTGTTCCGCGACGGTTGATGTCAGTCTTCGTCCGCTTGCACTGACTGCTGACATGTTGAAGAAACCAGCTACATTGGTTTTAGAGCCTGGGTCTGTGCTCATAATATTGGTAGACACATTGGATAATGGTGATGAGAAAATCTCCCCAAAACCTCCCATTCGATTGATTTGGAAATAAAGCGCATAGAGAAAATCATTAGCTGCGCGATCAATCGAGTGAATCTCCACGTACAAGGAATCTCCCACGACATATGGCGGTTGTGATTCACTGATTTCAGGATCATCACTGGTATAAGGGTTGATGAACCCTGCTCTCACTGGGAAAACAAACAATTGCCCATCTATAGGCTGACCTGGGCTCACACTGGCATCATAAGCCATATTGAGCTCCTCTGGTTTGCCAAAGTAGTTACCGTTTTTCCATGCCTTGATCCAATAGCAATCGCCCGTCCCTTCTGGATCAATTGAGTAAAATTGAGCGGTGAAATGATCCTGATCAACAAGAAAGTTGGCTTCATTAAATTCGTAACCAACAGAATCAATACCCGGAACTCTGTTCATTTTGGCAATAGCTTCGAACGTTTCGTCTGGAGTTTCTACCACCAATCGATACTCATGACCCACAAACCCAATAGGTTCTGAAACATCCAAATAATAACTGTCGCTTCCTTCTATTAAAGCGTATGAAACATCAGCTGTTAAATCCTCTAGAGTAACTGAAAGACCAGTAATCAACTCTGGTTTAGAGCTTTCAAAATATGGTTGGGAACGAGTGATTTTCACTTCCTGACGGCCTAACTGATCCGTCAGAAAGGCATCTACTACCATAAGTTCTTCAGGAGTATCTAACTTGGGTTGAATCTCAAATTCGCAGCTAGCTAGCATGACTATGGCAATTATTAATAGAATGTTTTTCATGACGATTTAGAATTTGAAGTTGTAAGCAATGGCAGGAATTACAGACCCGATGATGGAGAGTTGAGTGGCGTTTGTCTCTACTGGAGAACCAACCGGAATGCGGCCTCTTTCTTGTGAAAAATAAATACTGAATGGATTCTGACGACCGTAGGCATTGTAGACAGAGATAGCAATGTTGTCTTCGCCACTTCGACCCTTCTTACCTCTCCACACGTTGTTGATGCTCATACCCAGATCCAATCGGTGATAGTCCGGAATGCGGTAATTGTTGCGTTCGTTATTATTGATGTATGGAACCACATACCCAGCCACGTTCAGGCGATCTGTAGGAAAAGTCGTTGGTGTACCTGAGATATAGCTGAAATTGGCGGAGAATGAAACCTTGTCATTCAACTCATAAAAGGCAGCTAGTTTCACGTTATGTCGCTGATCATATCTGGTTGGATACCAATCTCCTATCCGGTTGACTTTATCTCCGCCATAGTTGATGCCATCCACTTTCAGCTCGGTCCAGCCAAGTGTATAACTCATCCAACCTGTCAGTCTGCCCTGATTTTTCTTACCATAAAGCTCTAAGCCATAGGCTCTTCCTTTTCCACTTAGCAATTGAGATTCCAGGTATTGATTGACAAAAACATCAGCACCATCGATGTAGTCTACCTGATCATGCATCCACTTGTAGTAAGCTTCAGCAGACAATTCAAACTCATTGCTGCTCAGGTTTTTAAAATACCCCAACGCAACCTGATCTGCTGCCTGTGGATCAATATTATTCGTTGATGGCTGCCATACATCGATCGGCGTACTTGCCGTGGTATTCGAAATCAAATGGATGTACTGATTCATTCGAGTGAAACTCCCTTTCAATGAAGCAGTAGTAGACATTTTATAATTGAAAGAAAGTCTTGGTTCCAAATTATAGAAATCGGCTATTGACCCCCATTTCTTGTATTGGTATTCATCAACTATGGGCTTGGTATTACCAGGAATGGTATCCCCATATTCAAAGACCGTTCCACCCAGGTAATTGAAGTAACTCAATCTCAAACCGTACTGAAGTGACAGCTGCTCAGTGACTTTTTGATTGTTACTTGCATAAATAGCTGCTTCCAATGCTCTACGAGATTCCAGGCTAGAGTTGGTCGTTTCTCCAACACTTTTGTTAATCATCGTCCCAGGTTCGAACAAATACATAATGGCTTCTCCCCCGAATGTCAGCTCATTATTGGTATTTAAAAACCAGTTAAACTCAGGTTTCATGTTGACAGTACTCACCTCCGAACCTATTTGAAACAGATCATCTTTGTCACCGAATTTGAAGCCATAGTCATAGTTGCTATAGAACATGGTCAGGTTTGAAAACAGCTTATCACTGTAGAGATGATTCCACCTGAAAGAAGCTGTTCGATTACCCCAATCAAAACCTTGATTCTCATCAAATTCCAACACATCACGTCCCCAATAACCAGAAAGGTATATCCGGTTATTTTCGTTGATGTGGTAATTGGTTTTGGCCGTAAGATCATAGAAATACATCGCCGTACCATCTGAAAGTGCATCGGTAAACACTTTGGCAATCACATCTGCATAAGACCGTCTTGCCGCGACAATAAATGAAGCTTTATCCTTTTTGATTGGCCCCTCTATAGCTAATCGGCTAAATACTGTACCAATACCGCCAGACACATCGTAGGACTTGCTATTTCCTTCTTTCATTCGAATATCCAATATGGATGAAACACGACCTCCATACTGCGCAGGAACTCCTCCCTTGTAGAGTTTGACATCTTTAACCGCATCAGGATTAAACACTGAAAAGAAACCCATTAAATGTGATGATTGATAAACTGGCGCTTCATCCAGCAGCACCAGGTTTTGTCCAACAGAACCGCCACGCACATTGAAACCTGCAGCTCCCTCACCTACAGTAGTGACTCCTGGCAACAACTGAATACTCTTGATTACGTCTACTTCTCCAGCGAATGCAGGCATTTTCTGAATGGACTTAATGTCCAATTCTGCAGTACTCATTTCGATATTAGAAATATTATCATCAGCCGCCTTACCTGAAATGACCACTGCTTCCAATTGCTGCTCAGATGGTTTCAATTCAATATCCAATCGGGTATTGGAATTCAATTCCACACTTTGCGTGAAAGCATCATAACCTACATATCGGTAATCTAAAACATAGTTCCCTTTACTTAATGTTATAGAGTAAAATCCATAGACATTGGTAACTGTACCTATGCTTTCTCCGGTAATGCGAATGGTCGCTCCGATGAGCGCTTCCCCATTGGAGGAATCTCTGAGATAGCCACTGACCGTGAACTGGTCCTGGGCATAAATTGGGTTGGAATGGAGTAGACATACCAATCCCATGATCGCTAATAGTCGATTTAATTTCATTGAGTTTCGAGTTTGGGAATAAACTTTGGGCAATAAGAGGTCATTGAGCTCCCGGAGCTCTTCAACACTTATGTCAAAATCTATTCGATTGAGTGTAAAAAGTTGATCAACAGACTTATGGTAATCTATCAGGAGACAGCACATTTTTGGACGTACTTCACCTGTTCAGGCACTTCAGCCTGTTGATCTGGTGGTTATTATATTTTAGGTGTTTTAAGGCTTACATCATGTCTTCAGATTGTGTGGATGTGATGGTCAAACCATCCTTATCGGTGATTTCTAGATACTTGATATTACAGTTGATCATTTCCAATGACTGACTGTCCTCTAGCGTAACGCTCAATGAATCCGATGACAAAGCGATTAAACTCAACTTTGATCCTTTCATTGACTTTATTGATTGAATATTTTCTACGCGAATATTGAGCTCAACCAATTCATTCTGGTTGATTGTAGTATCTGGCTCAATTGAGAAACGAAGTGTTCCATCTATGTTTTCTAATTTGGTTTTTACTTTGGCAGAGGTATCCCATGAAACTGCTGTTGAAGCCCAACCAATGACGGAAACATCATACCCTGGGCCAATTTCTACTGAGTGAAAAGCCCCTGTTTCTATCCGATTCAATCCTGTTTGCAAACTATACTGTTTGACTACTCGCTTGGCTTCACCTTTTAGCAGAACAAGCGCCGTTGTAAACAGCAGGATTAAAAGGATGGACACCCCGATTAATAGTTTATTACTCATTTTCATGACATCCCTCCTTGTTGATAGGTTTCATAATATGTTTTTAAATCATCAAGCGAGACATTCAGTAAGTCCATCGCTTTGAATAATTCGGGTAATTCCTGACTTACAAAATCATCTTTTTTGAGTGCTTTAGTCAACTCAAACCCATCATCAGCAACGAAATAACCGATTCCTCTTTTGTTGTAGATAATGCCTTTGTCTTGTAAATAGGTGAATGTTCTCATGACGGTATTAGGATTGACTTCTACTGTTACTGCCATCTCTCGCACGGATGGTATTCGATCCCCGGGCAGCCATTTTTGTGACAGAATATTCTCAAAAAAGAGCTCTGCAATCTGGAGATATATGGCCTGATTATCCTTAAACTCCATTATGCCTCCTGGTCTTTAAGTCCAAAATAGGCGATCACCCAGGTCAAAGGAGCAAGTACATACCAAAACAACACTTTGGCAACAGAATAGACGGAATGCAAAGCAAATGCATCCACCAATTCACATTCTCCAGTCACTGTACAGTAATGATCCGACGTAAACTCTTCCTTCAAAGCAAAAAAGATTACGAATCCACAGACAGTTAAAACCGAAATGATCACAACCATCGTCTTTGGAAAAACATATCCTCGGAATTTCGCAGCACCTACCAAAAAGATTCCTTGCAGCACTGCATACACTTTCATAGTCAATAGCCCAACACTTCCGAATGGATTAAATCCTTTGAAAGCGGTATCTGGAAAAAGCATCTGACCAATAGGATTAGCTATCATCACATAGATAGCAAAACCAACAGAAAAGGCCAGCAACCAGCCGATGCATGTAAGCAACCAAGCACATATGAACCTCTCTAATGAAGAAACAGGAAGCATTAAGAAACCTATTCGTCTTAGCTTTCTATCTATTCCTGAAAATGCCAAACTGGAAACGATAAACCCTCCTAACATCAATGCTCCTCCAAAACTTTCGGTATGATCGTATGTTGCTGGTCTTTCAATAAACAATGACAATAAGAAACCAATAAAAAACAATGCGCCGAAGGTGATAACCAATATCATGGCAATTCCTTTCCTGCTTTGAAACAACTCAAGTTTCAGCAATTGGATGAACCGGTGGAAATCAAATTGACTTTTCATGATTGCTGAAAGATTTCGTGAATACGTTCTTTATTTGCTGTCACGGCGTTAAAAAGCAATTCCAGACCTATATTGGTTTCGCTATTATCTTCATTCAATTCCACAGCTGCATAACTTCCAAAATTACCTTCCCAGTAGATAGCAACATCCTCATTAGGCACTTTGGAGCTTTTAATTACTTTCAACTTCTGTGCAACTTCATCCATAGATTGGTTCAGGATTACTTCTCCTTCATCCACAATGATTATTGGATCAATTAACCCCTCCATATCTCTTACCTGATGTGTTGAAATGATGAATGTCCGATCTTCTGTCATCGCACTGGCAACGACCTTTCTAAATAGACTCTTAGACGGAATATCCAAGCCGTTTGTGGGTTCATCCAGAATCAATAATTTACAATTAGTGGCCAATCCAAAGGAAAGCAAGAACTTCTTCTTTTGACCATATGATAAATCGTTGATTTTAAGGCTTCTTGTCAACTTAAACTCCAAAAGATATTGATCAAGCAAACTACCCTCAAACAATGGATAGAAAGCTCCATAATACTTTACATATTGTTCAATGGTTAATGATGGAAGATCAAACTCTTCAGTCAACAGAAAGACTTGATTTAGAAAATCTGGATTCCTATCATTTGGGTGATAACCCAACACTTGAACTTCTCCAGAATTAGGAGACAACAATCCAGAGATAATTTTCAATAAAGTAGACTTGCCCGCACCATTCTTTCCTAATAAACCATAGATATTACCTTCCTGAAGCTGCAATTGCAACTCCTCAAAAAGTGGCTTCTTACTGCCGTAAGCGTACAAAAGGTTATTAATCTGTATCAATTTCTTTCTATATATCTAGTGTACTATGTTACTAATACACCACAACAGTACAAAAAGTTGCGCTTTCAGTCAAAAAAATAGAATAAAAAAAACGGCCAGAAGAAGTTCTTCTGGCCGTGAACAGATTTATTAGGTACTTGCATTAGTCTATTTCGGACTAAAAGAGATTCATAATTCCTTGTGCGAAGTATGTCATTATTTTAATCACAAAAGTTACCGTGATACTGGTAAAACCTATGATAAATAAGACAATGAACCAATCCATAACGTTTATTTTGTGTGTTAACATGGCTGCTATCCTCCTTTCTTTCTTTTGTATGAAGTACGGCAAATAGCTGATGATTTCAAATCTCGAAAATCAGTAAGAAGAATGACACAAATCAGCTCATTCGCTATTGTTCGCCTTTTAACACCTTGTAGGTTGATTCAGCGGAAAACGATTCTCCTTTAGAGGTAAGGCCCTCGATATATATCGTATGGTCTCCCAAATTGTCCATATTGGTAAAATAGATCAAAGCCTTCCCGTTTTCAACTTTAATTCTGGTTTGAAAAGCGATGTTTGCACTAAAGTAAGGCCTATTCGAATTGGTTATTTCAAGTGTTGAAAGTTCTGGAAATCGCTTAGGCTCACTTAACCCTTTCAAAACCTTATTGGTATCGACAGGTGGCCTTAAATTACCATTCTTGGATTTGATAATCACAATTCCATTTTTACCCAGCAATCCATATCTCACCAGTTTTCGATAGTCCTGAATGACTATCAATTCATCAATTGCATCTTGATCCAGTGATAAAAAATAATCAGTATCCAATGTTACAATCCCATCAATGACATAGAGGGGCTCTGATGTAGCTTCATAGGGCTTTAAGTATTTTACCCGAACTGACTCTTTCCCATCTAATTCACCGTACCAAACAGGATCAACAATGGTTTTAAGAAATTCACCCATATTCTTGAATTTCACAAAATTGACTGGCTTTACACGATAGTCCGGTTTGATAATATCCAAAGCATTTCCTTTCGACACTTCGAGCATCAATGTGTCCTGAGTTGTATAAAATCCATAGGACTCATCCATCAACCTTTTTCTGGTCATAAACTCGGTATACTCTGTATTAGAATTTGCAAAAAGCTTAACGGACGCATTATTACTAATAGTATTCACGTCCCATTCGACCTCAATAGCTGATAAGATTTTCCCATCTGGAGTCTCAGCGATTAAAAAAAGCTCATCATCACCATAATAGTCCAAAATTTCTGATTCAAAGTACCCGCTTTCTCTGACGGTAGCTAAATATCGCAAACGTGATTTCTGGAAATACAACATTAAGGAAGTTCCATAAGGCAATAACTCCTTACTTACTTTATCTCTGAGTCTACCTTTGAGCACCATTCTTGGAGACAACTTAAATGATGTTTTGGTAGAAGTAGTAGAGATAGGTCGATCATTCAGAATCTGATTAGACAAAATACTGGCTGTTAAATATCCATCTACGCTATTGCCAGACGCATCCTTAGCATTTACCTGTATCACACTTTTCTCTCTGGGTTTCCAGCTTTTCTGATGATCCATAGTGATCCTAACGGAAGAACCCGAATTCAATTTAGATGACTCTACACCTCCAACATTCAAATGGCTTCTCATGAGCTCCTGACCATTTTCATTAGATATAATCAATGGATATGAACCTGCTATCAGATCATTTGGAACCGCTACTTGATTGGCACTTTGCCCATCTGTTACCTTAAACTTAACTTCCTGTACTGAACGTTTATCATCAAATACATTCATTTTGAGAATACCAGTCAACTTCTTGTCTCCTTCAATCATTCGCAGAGAAAAATAGGCAGTATCACCAATTGTATAAAAAGGCTGATTAAAGACTAGTTGAGATACCAGTTCCTGTGCCTGAATCTTCATGAAGAATAAAGACAGAATAACTACTAGTACTATTTTCATTTTCATTCCCATAAATCAGGCTTTTCGTAGGAGGTATCGTCAATCAAAGCAGTACACGGATAAGTAATATATGTTTCCTCAGGAATTTTGACCGGCACATCTGTACTATCAATGTATATGATTTTTGTATCTATTGCCGTAGCATAAAATATTCCGGACACCAAATCATCCGATCGATCAGCTACGATATTTCCTTTCAATTCTCCAAAAGCCGGCTGAAATATGCTTTGACCATTTTCTTTCTGAGATCTGAGGATATTAAAAAAATCAAACACCTCTCTGGTTAAACTCATTTGCTCCACTTTGATCATGATTCTATTGGAAAACACCATCGGTGCGACTGGCACCTCTCCAACCAAAACATTGGCAAAATTTCCATCTACGACTAACTCTTCATTGGATAAGGTTGGAGCATTTTCATAAAGCCTGCCCCAGCACTCACAGCATGTACACTCTCCTACCTGCAATAGCAGACCACCACTTCCTGGTGGCCCTTCCACAACAATATAGCCTGAACAAGGCCAGGGGTCTTTATATGGCGTGTATGGAGGTTCATCTCTCCAAAAAAACATGGGATAAGTGGTTACATAAAAATACCCTGAGTAACGCCATCTAATCAATGGTTGCTCACCATCACCTGCATCACTGTCTACCAACACCCTCATGACACTGGCATTTGTTTCACCCGTTTGAGTGAGCATACTGCGGCTTTCGTAAGCTGTTCGTATATCCTTGATTTCTCCCACTTCCATCAACTCATCTTGAAGTGATCGATATGTATGCCCATCTGATGTTCTTATTTCAATATGATATCGATGACCTACACTTCCTGAAAATAAACCCTCTGCAATCCTGTACAAGCCTGGAGAGACCTCCACATAGTCAGCTACTTTAATGCGATCTTCATATAAAGTAATCGCTGCATCAGATACGGGATTTTGAATGATAGTGTCTGCTTCTATGCTACTTGCTCTAGACAAATGAACGATATGCGGACCTGCCTGATTGTCGATATAGCCCTCAACTACCAATTGGGAAGAAGCCGGAGGAACCTCGAAGGAAATGGGTTCTACACAACCTAAAAATAGAGTAGCTAGAAGAACTTGAAGGGCACTATGTAAACACCTCACTCCCATGTGTCTGGCTGTGTGTAAGTAGCATTTTCATAAATCTCAGCACAAGGCCAGGTCAAATAAGTCGCATCCGGAATAGCAATGGGCACATCGGTACTATCAATCATCATGGTAGACGTGCTGATAGAAGTAGCGTAAAATATCCCAGTTACAAAATCAGCCGAGCTCGCAGCAACCATATTACCTTTCAGTTCACCGGAAACAGGTTGAAAAATACTTTGGGCATTTTCCTTTTGAGAACGTATGATACTAAAGAAATCAAAAGCTGTTCTACTCAAGCTCATCTGTTCTACACTGATTTGCGCCTTTTTAGCAAATACGGCAGGTGTAATTGGAATTTCACCCACACTCATATTGTAATAAGAATCTCCATTAATGACTGCCTCATCAGACAATGATGGATAAGGTTCAAATAAATCAGCCCAACAGTCACAGCACTCACACTCTCCTACTTTAATGACCAAACCTCCGCTGAAAATTGGCCCTTCAGTGACGATATATCCTGAACAAGGGAATGGATCTTTCAATGGATCGTACGGTGGATTAATCGTTAAATGCCACATAGGGAATGTTTCCGCCTGGTAAGTCACTTTGAACCTCCACCGGGTTAACACACCTTCACCTTGTGCCATTTTCCCATCCACTAAAACCTTTAAAACACTTGCGTCCGTTTCTCCTGTTTCGGTCAATGCGCTTCGTTTATCAAACTCTGTTCGCATCTCAGTAATAGTGCCAACATCCTGAAGTTGATCCTGCAATGACTGGTAACGATGACCATTAGCTGTCTTTATTTCAATGTGATACTTGCTGCCAATTTTAGTATTGAGCAACCCCTTCTCTATGATGTATGTACCAGCTTCATTTTCAATAAATTGACCTACTTTAACACGGTCTTCATACAAGATAATTTCTGCTCCGGAAACAGGATATTCTACTATCGAATCTGATTCTTCAATAGAACCTGCCTTGGACAACAGTACTTTATGAGGTCCATCTCCTGACTGCACATATCCCTCCACAACCAACTGATCACCTGCCGGTGGCACTTCAAAAGCTATGGGCTCTACACAACTAACAGCTATCAATACGACACTATATATCCAGATCCTCCTCATTGTATTTTCAGGTTATAACTTACTGATGGAAATACAGTTCCGATAATAGATAGCTGGTATGGCTGCAGTACCTTCTCTTCATTTTGCTTAAAGAAGATGGTATATGGGTTTTTACGGCCATAAACATTATATACAGAGAACACCCAGGTTCCTTGCCATTTCTGATTTCGTTTGTGATTTCCTTCTAAAACCAATGCCAGATCCAATCGATGATAATCTGGAATACGGTATTGATTCCTTCCAGAAAAATATGCTACAGATTGTCCTTCTATCTGAATGACTGAAAGTGGAATGGTCACAGGTCTACCCGTATGATAGGTGAAGTTCCCTGTAAAAGAGAATCTTCTACTCATGATATAGCGCCAGTTGAAATTGGCAACGTGCGGTTGATCAAAATTGGAAGGATATTTAGATCCACTATTGATTGTTTCACTATCATAATCTCCTTCAATTTTCCTGAATGACCTGGAATAGGTATAATTGGCATCAGCCTCTAATCTGCCAGTATTTTTATTCACTGAAAGTTCAAAGCCATAAGCAAATCCCTTCCCTTGTAACAAATCAGTCTCCAGGTGTTCATTGAGAACCAGTTCAGCACCGTCCTTAAAGTCCAACAGATTGGCGATATTTTTATAGAACACTTCTGACGATATACTGTACTTCTTCCGTTTATCATCCCAGGAATAACCCATGGACAGTTGATCAGCACGCTGTGGCTTAAAATACTTACTGCTTGGCTGCCAAATATCAACTGGTGTTACTGCCGTACTATTTGTTATCAGGTGCAAATATTGAAAGACCGTATTATAGCCAATTTTAAAAGAAGACTGTTCATTGACCTTATAGATCAGTGATGCTCTTGGCTCTAATCCTATGTAAGCCTTCATGGGCTGGAATGAGCCATAAGAAACAGTGTCTGTAATATTGCTTTCATCTCTCGGTGCATCAGCAGCATATTGATACTGAGTGGCCTCACCAAAAGATACAAACAAAGGAATTCTTACTCCATACTCAAGTGTTAATCGATCCGAATATTCGAATCGATCAGCGGCATATAAGGCATTCTCAATCGCTACTTGATTATCTAACGAAAAGTTACTCGCGTTACTCTCAGATGTGATAGGTCTTGTCTTACCGGGCTGAATGTTGTACAAATGAAAATTCCATCCAAAATTGTATTGATGAATTCCCTGATCATAAATGAAGTCGGCCTTTAATACATTCGTCAGAATATCAAATGACAACTCAGAGGCCGTTCTCGGATCATCGTTAGTTACATCATAACCATACGCCGAAAATCCTGCTACAAAATCACCTGAAAATGCAGGAGTAAATTGCTTATTGTACTGACCTGAAACCTGATAATTGTGCCATTGATACGTGGTGTCTCCGATCAATCGAAAACCATCATTGCTGGCATAGGTGGTTACTGACAATTTGGAGTCATCTGACAATCGTTGACTCACTTTTAAGTTGGCATCAAAGAACTGAACCTTACTTTTTCTAAGATCTGCATATTCAGTTCGTATAGAATGAACCAACCAATCTGAATAGGTTGATCTAAAGGATGCATTAATTGCAGTCTTTCCTCGATCGAGCGGTCCATTGACATTGAAATTACTGGTAATCAAGCCTATTCCACCTTTAAAGTGCCACTGATCAAAATCACCATCTCTACTCCTAATATCCAATACAGAAGACGCTCTTCCTCCATATCTAGACGGAATCCCTCCTTTGTAAAAATCTACATCTCTTATTCCATCAGCATTAAAAGCCGAAAAGAATCCGAAAACATGTGAACTGTTAAACACTGGTATGCCATCATAAAGAATCAGGTTCTGATCCACACTTCCTCCTCGTACATTAAATCCAGATGCCGCTTCTCCTACAGTGGTTACTCCAGAAAGCTTTTGAATGGATTTCACTAAATCTGGCTCACCTAAAAAACTAGGAGCTTTCTTGATATTAGAAACAGAAACAGTGGCCTGACCAATTCTTACTTTGGAAAGCTCCTGAGTGCTCTTGTCAGAAACAACCACTTCGTTGAGCATTATGGATTCCTTCTCCATTGAGACCGTCACATTGGCATTGTCATAAATATCTAGATTGACAATTGTATTTTCGTACTCAACAAAGCTAAAAGTCAAGACATTAGGCCCTGAAACAAGATCTATAGAAAATTCACCGCTTTCATTGGTACTGTAACCTTTTGACTCTACTCCAACTTGAATCGTTGCAAATGGGATCGGATCTCCAGTTTTTAGATCAACTACTTTCCCTGTTAAGATGATTGAACGTGCTTTTCGGGTTTGTTCTGTACCAAACTGATAGCTATCCACACGTTCATTACTTCGAACGGCTTGCTCTACAAGTTGTTTTCTGAGGATTGCTTGTTTAGGATCTTTTACGAGGACCAGAGTTTGGTCATCCATTAAAAAATAGGAATATTCAGATCCTTCAAATGAATCGGCTAAGAGATCATCCAGTATCATACCCTCCCTTACCTGAACACTATAAGCATCAGTCCATTCGGGGAGATAAAAAACACGTCCATCATTTTGAGCTTGCACCTGTGCTAATACCTCCGTGAGGGAAGTATAATCATTAGGGCTAAGTTCGACATCTAAAATAGATTGTCCTTTAAGATACTGCCATGATAGAAATACCAGGGGTAGTAAAAACCATCGAGACATGCACCTAATCTAATGCATTTAAAAAAGAATTCCTTACCGATGGTGTAATTTAACGGTTTAGTTTCTCCTTAGATGACTTGTTGCGTCAAGAATTGCTTTTTCTATTTCCAACGCGTCGAAAGGCTTAGTGAAGTACTTTTCAATGAGTTTATCCTCAATAGCCTCCTCTATCTCTTCGTTATGACCATAGCCGGTCAGGATGTAATAGAAGATGTTTTTATACTTTGCTTTGGCTCTTTTAATAAACTCAACTCCATTCATATCAGGCATTCGCATATCACTAATTACTACGATGATTTCGTCATGATGCAGATCCAATTCGTGTAAAGCATCGTTCGGAGATAATGTGGTAATAACTTCAAACTTGCGATTAAAATTGGCCTTAAATACAAAAAGGTTGTCCTTCTCGTCATCAAGATAAAGTACTGTAATATCTGGGTGCTGGATCATTCTACCTTTAAATCTACAAATTTGGTAATTCAATCCTAATTTTTGTTCCTTTTTTTACAATAGATGACACTTCAATTTTACCTCTGTGTTCTTCAATAATTGAATAAGTGATAAATAAACCAAGCCCTGTGCCCTCTCCTGGCGGTTTTGTTGTGAAAAATGGATCTCCAATTTTTACAAGATTCTCTTGACTAATTCCTGAACCATTATCTTCAATTATCAATTCAACCAACGTTCCGACAGGTTTTGCCGAAATTTTGATTTCACCATTTCCATCAATAGACTGCTCAGCATTTGATAATAAATTCAACATAGCCTGATGAAGTTTACCTTCATTCCCGAACACTATGGCTTCTGAATCTACATCTTTGATTACTCTAATTCGATCTGTTAACTTATTTTGAAGAATCAATAAGCAGTTATCGATGATAGATGAAATATTACATTTCTCATTCATTGTTCTTGCATCTCTACTGAAATGGCTTAGACTTTTGATGATTCTGGTAACTCTATCTACTCCACCGTTGATCAGCTCAATGTAGGGCCTCATTTCTTCTTCATCATAGTCCTGAAACTCCTCAATCCTATTGAACAATGCTAGTGCACCATTTTTTACAAAATTGAGTGGATTATTAATCTCATGAGCTATGCCTGCTGATAATACCCCTAAAGAGGCCATTTTCTCTGCCTGAACAAGTTTATCTTGTGCCATTTGCAACTCGACTAATGCAGCTTCCAATTGCTCATTACCTAAGATCAATTCTTCATTTTTTTCCTCTAACTCAACCGTTCGCTCTTTCACCAACTTTTCAAGATCTTCAGCATACTGCTCGAGCTTCTTTTGAGATGTTTTAAGCTCTGTTATATCCTCTACAAATAGGGAAACGCCGGTAATTTCTCCTTTGTTAAAAATAGGGTTCAATCCACTGAGTAGATGTATCGTACCATAAGGTGTTGGGTACTCTGTTGTAATTTTCAATTTCTCACCTTTTAAAACGCGATTGTGATATGATTTGTATTCATCAATCTTATCTGATGTTATGAAGTCGGCAAGACCCATTCCTTTCTTAAGTTCCACTCCATCTGAAGCCAGTATGTAATTCTTGAAGGAGCTATTAAATTCAATTAGTTCATTTTCAGTGTTATATAGACCAATAATTGATTGGGTAGATTCGAAAATGGCCTTCAAGTTTGCCTCGCTTTGCTCTAATTTTAATTGATTATCAATTTTCTTGGTGATATCCAACAAGACCCCTTCCAGAGTAATTAGTTGACCATTTTCATAGATTCCCTGGCCAAACTCTTCAACCCAAACCCAACTATCCGTCTTGATATTTTTTAGCCTATAGGTTACATGAAATGATTCCTGCCTCTCCAATGCCCCATCTACAATCTCAAATACTCTGGGAGCATCATCCGGATGATACAGATCGACAAAGCTTATATTGCCTTTTACAAAATCTTCCTTTTTGTACCCGGTCAACTTCTTCACTTCATCATTTAGATAAAGCATGCTATAATTCTCATCATTCAGACATAAATAAATGACTCCCGGCAAATTGTCTGCAATTCCTCTGAAGCGCTCCTCACTCTTTCTGAGTTCTAGTTCTATGTGCTTGAGATTGGTAATATCCCTTGACGCGGTGGTAAGAGATACCACATTTCCTTTGGAATCTGTAACTATATCAGAATAGGAATCAACCCATATCAATGATCCATCCTTTCTAATTGCTCTGTACTGAATATTTTTAGGTCTTTTGCCTTCGAGCAATTCTGTCCATGTGCTTCTGATGATACCTTTATCTTCTGGGTAGCAAAAGTCATATGGGTGAAGACCTAACATCTCCTCAGGATGATATCCCAGCATTTTTTTCACTGAGGGCGAAACGAGTTTATAATTTCCCTTCAGGTCATGGGTACAAATCACCTCGTGTGACTGATCCAAAAAATAACGATAGCGCTGCTCACTTTCTAATAAGGCGGTTTCTGTCTTTCGACGTTCCGTAATATCCTTAGACTTAATTAAATAATAAAACGTTTTGCGATCTGGTATACAAGAAACAGTGGTCAAATAACACTTACCTTGAAACTCTGATTCAAACTCCCACAATTGACCATTACGGATACTTGGGAGTGCTTTTTGGAATCCCTCAAAAATATTCTGTTCCCATAAGGTCGCAATATTGATACCTTTGATGGAATTGGGGTCTACATTATGTTCTTCATAACCAGAACCAGATGTATAAATTATATTCAAATCATCATTCGCCAAACTGATTGATCCTTGAGGGTAATTGATAAGCATCAACTCCATCAAATTAGTAGAAATAGTATCCTGATTTAATTGAATTGAGCTACCATCACATTCAAACTCGTGATCATCACTGATCAAATAAACACTATTGGGCTTCAGCGAAACATCAAACTGAACGAGGAATGTCTCATATCCAAGACTTGTTAACCGTTGATGTATATCTGTTACCAACTTCTTATCCAATTGGCAAATTATCATTGCCGCTCCACTCAAATCCAATGATTCAAAATCAGGAATTTGGTCCCACAAGGAGGCATTCTTTATTGTAATGTCCATATAACTGCCAAAGAGTTCAGTAGGAAAAGATAATTCAAACTCATGATAAATTCCCTGAACTCATTATTTCACACTTGATGTATTAATGATGTATTACCTGGTGTACTATTGAAGTAGTCCGTTTTTTCCAATTAGCCCATTATTAAAATAATTTTAACCTAAATATTATCTTTTTCAAAATATTAAAAAACGATGCCTATGAAATAAACCAAAGTGCAATTATTAAAAATTCCACCCACTCAGAATGACATCCCGACCATAATGATTGCGCTTATTTAAACTCCTAATATGATGAAATATTCTACTATGAAAATTCTGAACAGAGTGAGTCTGTTCGCACTTCTAATTTTAATAAGTAACCTTTCTTACTCGCAATGGAATCTTGTATGGCAAGATGAGTTCAATGGCAGTCTTAGTAGCGACTGGGTATTTGAAACAGGAACCGGAAGCGGAGGTTGGGGCAATAACGAATTGCAATACTACCGTCAGGAAAACGCCAGTATTAATAACGGTCACCTTGTAATCACTGCCAGACAGGAAAACTTTGGCGGAATGAATTACACTTCTGCCCGATTAAAAACACAAGGACGAAAATCATGGAAATACGGTAAAATAGAAGCACGTATCTCCATGCCCTCTTTTTCTGGGGTTTGGCCTGCTTTCTGGATGTTAGGTGATAATATCACATCCGTTGGATGGCCCGCTTGTGGTGAAATTGATATCATGGAACATATCAATACGGAGCAAGCCGCTCATGGTACTATTCACTGGCAGGATCATAATGGTAACTATGCCAATTATGGAGGTTACACAGGTGTCAATGTAACACAATTTCATACTTATTCCATAGAATGGACAGATCAGACCATCCGATGGTTTTTAGATGGAGTTCAATACCATGAAGTAAACATTGCTGGAGGCATTAATGGCACATCTGAGTTCCATAACAACTTCTTCATTATACTGAACATGGCAATTGGCGGTAATTGGCCAGGTTTTTCCATCAACAATGGCGCTATGCCAGCTGAGATGCGTATTGACTATGTAAGAGTTTATCAAGCAGGATCCAACCCCAACCCTACTGCTCCAGTTACTTTGTATCAACATTGTAATTATGGAGGATACGCAGTTGGGCTAAACCCTGGAAGCTATACTGTTAGACAGTTGCAAGCTCTTGGAGTAGCAAATGATGACATCTCTTCTTTGAGAATTCAATCAGGATATCAGGTAACGATGTACCAGCATGATGGATTTTCGGGCAATAGCATAACCAAATATGGTGATGACGCTTGTCTGGTAGATGATGGGTTCAACGATGATATCAGTTCCCTTGTCATTTCCACAGGCAACTCATGGTCACAGCAAATCGAGGCGGAAAATTGGGCAGTTATGTCTGGCGTACAAACGGAGGCCTGCTCAGAAGGCGGACTCAACGCTGGATGGATTGACGCCAACGACTGGATGGTTTGGGATGTCAATGTTCCTAGCTCTGGACAATACTCCATTCAATATAGAGTAGCCAGTGCTAGTGGCGGAGGTAATCTGCAGCTTGAAAATGCTGGCGGTAGTCCGGTCTATGGCTCTCTGGGCGTACCAAATACCGGTGGATGGCAAAATTGGACCACTATCTCACATAATGTCAACCTGAACGCTGGCCAACAACAAATTGCTGTTAAAGCTCTTTCTGGAGGCTGGAATCTAAACTGGATTAAAATAGTCAGTGGCTCTGGAGCTCGATTAGAAATGGAATCTACAGAGGACTTCAAACAAGAAAGCATCCAGGTATTTCCAAACCCTTCGACATCCTATCTCAATGTTAAAGGAATTACAGATGAAACCAACTATTCGGTGGTAGACCTTGGAGGTCGTGAACTTCTTTCTGGAAAGCTGTCTTCACAGGAATCACAGATTGAGGTAAATTCCTTGAAGTCAGGAATGTATTTGCTCAGACTGGAAGCGTCCAATCAAACACTCCAATTCATTAAGAAATAACTCACGAGGCACCCATTATAACGGGTGCCTCACTTTTACTTTTTAAAATCAACACTATGAAAATGCAACTCACTATGAGTCGGTGGCAAAAAGCCATCCGACCAGCACTCTATTGCCTAATCATTCTGGCATTCTCGATGACCAATGCTCAGACATTGCCTTATCAAATCACCAACAATTCAGATTATCCTGACAATGAAGTCTATGTCGCTATTGTAGGAATAACAGGCGGACATGTTTGGGTAGACCCAATAACCGGACAAGTCAATCAAATGAGTCAATCAGATAATACGGTCCCCGGACCAGTATACGGTGGAAATATGGGACCAGGAAACAATGCCTTGTACGCCAACTGTTTCAGAAAGCTCAGCGATATTCCGAATAACACAGTCAATTTACCACAGATAGCTGGATGCAGAATTTTCTTCGCATTCCAAAGTCAGTTATACCTTTATTTCTTTGGGTATTCCGGAGCACCTAGTGGGTACTCTGCTCCCAACCTGGAAAATGCTACAGATCCGAACCAGGGAATCAAATTTGAGATAGCAGAACTTACCTATAACAATTATGGGCTTTGGATCAATACGACTCGCGTAGATTCATATCAGTACCCAATGGGAATAGAAGTTTGGGGCAATGGTTTCTATAAGAAAGTGGGAGAATTGAAAACCCATCAACAAATCCTTAATGAGTGGCAAGCAACTGCACCGGCCGAGTTTCAAGGACTGCTTGACCAGAGCTCCACAACTATCCACTTCCCTACTAAATCATCTACTTTTCCTCAAAGCCTAATCCAAAACTATATAGATCAGATTTGGTCTAAATACAGTTCTCAACAGCTGGTATTTAACTCTGGTGATGCAGGAACCTGGAGAGGAAGTGTGTCAGGCAACAACTTTGTATTCACCAGGGATAGTGATGGCCAGGTTGCAACGATTCCTGGTAAACCAACTACAGAGATGGCCATGGAAGCAAGTGGAGTAATGGCTCAGGGAGCTCAATGGGATTTAGTGGTTCAGGCTCAGATAGCCGCAGCGATCAATAGACATGCTATCAATCTGAATCTTGGATCTGGTGTGATGCAGGACTTCTCCAATGAAGCAAATTACTATCAAACCTGGCCTTACAATTGGTATGCAAAGTTCTGGCATCGATCAGACATCTCCTACAACAGTCAAACGTATGCATTCTCGTTTGACGATGTATTTGATCAGTCAGCTACCATACATACTCCTAGCCCTACCAACATCAATATTACACTTGGAGGATATCCTGGGGGAACATCTGGAGGTCCGGTCACTTTGTATCAGCATTGTAATTATGGTGGATATGCTGTGTCTTTAGATGAAGGATCCTATACGCTAGGTCAATTGCAGGCACTGGGAATAAGCAATGATGACATTTCTTCTTTGAAAATAGAAAGTGGCTATCAAGTAACCATGTATCAGCATGATAACTTCACAGGAAATACCGTAGTAAAAGCTGGTGATGATGCCTGTCTGGTAGATGATGGTTTCAATGATGACATCAGCTCATTGGTGGTCAGTACTGCTGGTGGCTGGTCACAGCAAATTGAAGCGGAAGACTGGGCGGTCATGTCAGGCGTACAAACAGAAGCATGCTCGGAAGGTGGACTAAATGTAGGCTGGATAGATGCCAATGACTGGATTGTTTGGGACGTCAATGTACCAAATGCAGGATCTTATACGGTAGAGTACCGAGTGGCCAGTGCCTCAGGTGGAGGTAGTATACAGCTAGAAAATGCGGGAGGCAGCCCAGTATATGGATCATTAGGTGTCCCAAATACTGGAGGCTGGCAAAACTGGACTTCCATATCTCATACAGTATACCTTTCTGCTGGACAGCAACAAATCGCGATTAAAGCTCTTGCTGGTGGTTGGAATCTTAATTGGATCAAGTTAAGTAGTGCTTCAGGGGCTCGAATTAGTCCAGAATTAGTTTCGGAATTCTCAATGTCTGATCTAAAGGTTTATCCTAACCCTGTAGAGGATATACTTACTATCGGAGTTTCCGACAATCAGGATTTACAGCAAATTGAAATTCTAGACATCTCCGGCAGATCTCTATATCAATTAAAATCTCCGAAATTCAACAAAGTTGATTTGACGTTTCTGGAGCCTGGACAATACTTCTTAAAAATACAGGTGGATGATCAACTTGAAACAAAAAGAATCATCAAGAAGTAAGCTTATTTCTCAATTGTTCTAAAAGTTAGGTTCACTCTTGGCGAGTGGGCCTTTTTTGTTGGAGGAAGACGATGGAGCCAAAATGTTTGAGTAACTCCTGCCATAATTAATAAAGACCCATGCTGTAGGACCAGTGAAACCGTTTCTTTAGTTGACATATGCTTGAAAGCAAACTTTCGCTCAGCCCCAAATGATACTGAAGCTATAGCTCCATGCTTCTTCAAATCTTCTTCCCCATCTGAATGCCAGGCCATTCCTTCTGATCCATCATGGTATAAATTAAGCAAACAAGAGTTGAACGTCTCTCCAGAAATATCTTCAATTTGCTTTTTAAGTTTCAATAATTCAGGAGTCCAGGGAAGAGCAGTTTTGGTGTGATTAGAGTAAGTGTAGGAAAATGCCTGATCTCCGTACCAGGCCACTTTGCGCTTGGTCTCTATGCGTTTTCCAAAAATAAACGCTACATCAGGTTGCCATTCTATTTCTTCAAGGAGCAGTTCATATGATCTGGTAGACTCCTGCACTGGAAAGACCTGACCATAATACCGAACTTCTCCATCCCGGGGTAATAGGTTCTTATTTGACTCTCTTTGAAATAACTCCATATCCTTTTGTACTCACCAACTACTTCATACAGCAATCTTTATACTTCTTACCACTTCCACAAGGACATTTGGCATTACGAGGAATCTCTTTGGGTTTATTGTACGAATGCTCATAGAAGATATTGGTTGGATCTTGATGAAACACTTCTGTTAGCAACTTATACAATTCAGGTTCTTTGTCTTCCAACTGGTGCGGTCTTTCAAAAAAATATTCGCTAGCTACCGCAAAAAACTCCTTTTCGTTGTAAGCGGCATATTCATCAATATTGCTATGGCCCTTTTTGATTTCATCAGTTTTCTTTTTGATAAGCGCCATCCAGGGAATACTGTGCATTTTATCATGAAAACCTGGTGGTATTCCGTCAATTTCACCATCCTCTTTGTCAAACAAGTGGGCAAACTCATGAATGCCTACATTGCGCATATCATTATTGATATCAAATCCTCGGTGTAAGGCTGGTTTGGACAAGATCACTTTACCTTCCATGGGTCCGTTCCCCACCATCCCCGACATTCTTGCATTAGGACCACCGATGTTGTAGTGCTCATCAAAAAGACCTGGATATAAGATAACCTCATCCAGATAATTATACGTCCATTGAGGAAATCCAAATAATGGAATCACGGCACTTGCAGCGACTAACAAACGATCTTCAAGTGTTATATCTACCTGAGCTCCATTAATAGGTACATGTTCCAGAAAATTACGAATATCCGATTCGAACTGAGCCTTTTGTACTTCATTCAAGTTTTGATAAAAGTGAACTTCCTCATTAAGAATGTTCTTCCACTTTTGTGGTGCCTGAAGGATTTTTTCCTTACCTGGATTGAGTACTTTCCAGGTATAAAACACTAAGCCAACCACGGCGGCTCCAAAGATGTATATTGCCATAATGTAAAATCTGCTGCAAGAATAACGATCCTAAAGTGAATCAGTTTAGTAGAAATTAATAAAGCCACAGAGATATCTCTCTATGGCTTCAAAATATGACTATCAACTATTAATTATTCCTGATCAGGATCGATGGCATCTGTTAGCCAAGCCTGCCCAACTTCTTCAAAATTTTCCGTTTGAGAAGCATCTATAAATCTCTCATATTCATAGACTCCTGTTTCCTTAGCAATTCTTTTAAATTGTAGCGTTGTAACCGGGTTATTCAGCAAGAGAACAGACCTTACCAATCCTCCTTGCTTAAACATTCTTTGTGCTTTATCAATGATCGCTTTAGACTCTGGAGGCAATGGTTTTAAATCCCTGTTATCAACCATTACACAGTATTCAGTTAGACCGGAATCTTCCAAGGTCTTCTCGGCTTTATCAAAATACTCCTGCATTTCGAATTCTTTGATAAACCCACTGAAAGTGAATTTGAACCCGTAATCTTTTATCTCAATTTTGTACATTCTACTGCAATAATTTCTTAATCAAAAATACGAGTGAGAATGTACTATCAGATTTAGATTTCGATAGACAGACCTTATTGATCGTTAACTGGATCTCCCATTTTTACAACCACCTTTCCAACACTTTCGCGTGACTCTAAAAAGGCATGTGCTTGAGGCAATTCCTCAAATTCATACACTTTTCCAATGACAGGTACTATCCCATGTAGGTGTGTGAATGCTATCAGTTCAGTCCAAACGGATCTGGTAACTTCGGGCTTAGTTGTTAAATAGCCAATGTGTGTTGCTGTCAGTGATTGTGACTGAATGGCAAGCTCCATTACTCCGGCTTTTGGGGCGTCTCGCCATGCTGGCCACCAGGTCCAGGGCTGCCATTTTTTCAGCGGAATACTCGCATAACCCGTAACAATCATTCTTCCGAAAGGTGCCAGCAGTAATTTACTTTTCCTGAATACCTCTCCACCCACTACTTCAAGACAAACATCAATATTGGTCCATTCATTTCGAATGACTTCCTCGAAATCCTCATTTTGATAATTGATGGCTAGTTGTGCACCCAGTGATTTGATAAGTTCCAGCTTTTCTTTTTTACTCGCAGTTCCGGCTACTTTGGCTCCGAACTTTGATGCCAACTGGACAGCGGCTGTCCCTACTCCACCTGCGGCTGCCTGAACAAGGACTTTCTCTCCTACAGACAATTTTCCCAATTTGAATAATGCCACCCAAGCAGTAATATAATTGACAAGAAATGCCGCTCCTTGTTGCCAGGTCCATCCTAAGGGAATAGGAAATACCAGATGCGATTTGCTTTTCATGAATTCAGCATAAGCGCCATACTGCGCACCCATAATCACCCGATCGCCAACCATACAATTAGTCACTTCTGAGCCAACCTGAACCACTTCGCCGACAGCCTCCATTCCCGGAACATAAGGTCTTTTTGGAGCCCAGCTATACTGCCCCTTACGAGACAATACCTCTGCGTAGTTAATTCCTATAGCCTTTACCTTAATCAGGACTTCATCAGGACCTATTTCAGGTTTAGGAACTTCTGTTAGTTGTAGTTTATTGATTCCTCCCGGAGATTTAAACAGGTATGCCTTCATGGTACTTAATTATCCATCAAAGGTAGTCCCGATTACAAAGAGTCTATATTGAACTATTGAATTTTTGGCCACACGCTGTATCGAACATCTGTGAAGGTACCTCGTGATTTTTCAGTAATTAGTTCTTCCACCCGACCGATGTATGTTTCCGACTCATCTAGTTTAACAAACTGAGCATAAGCGAACTCAATCTTATCAATGTCCCCAAGAGGTGCATAAGAGTCAACGATTTCATCAGGAATGGCAATAGGTTGAATCTGCGAACCTTCTGGAGTTATAAAACTCCAAACAAAATAATCTCCTGCTTCCGAATATCTAAAATCTACTTCTGCATAACTGTATGCTTGATCTATACTAACTGAAAAACGATCAAAAGCAGTATTTGCAACATCACTAGAAAAACCGTTGACAACTATTTCTGAAGGAAGATTCTCAACGATACTTTGATAGTATACATTTTGATTATAATCAGAAGAGCTGCTCACATTACCAGCAAGAGTTACCGCATAAAATGGATAACCACTCACATAACCCAATTCTTGATGATCAGAGTTTGAAGATGATTGAGAATTTGACCAGGGAGTTAAATCAGATAGTTCATCAACTCTACTGAATGAAGCATCATAAAGTCCGTCTATACTTCCATGCAGTTCTGGAAGTGACATAGATACAGGTGTCATTGATTTGAAATCCCCATATGAAATAGAGAGTTCATCATCAGGCAACACCCCGTTCAATTCATAATAAACTGGTTTTCCTTCTTTGTAACTTGATATCAAAAGGTCTGACTCATCCTGATACAGAAAAACTGTGGCAGTATATTGGCCATTTTCATAAATAACCGACGACCTGTCTATATTATAGAAACTCTGTGAAAAACCATCGTTGAAAATAAAGGAATAAAAACCATCCAGACCGTCGTTGAAATCGTCAATAGTAACGGTAAACGAGCCAATAGCCTCCCTTTCTTCAATTTCTAGATTGGCTGATCCATCAAAAGTAAAATTGCTATTTCTAGGAATATCGTGATAAGTTTTAAGACGAAATGCATACCCATTTCTTTCAGGCATTACAAATGTTACACTCACAGATTCGTCATTGGTTCCTCCAGATAATCGAATAACCTCTCCTTCCTGAGTTACTTGCTTGTAATTCAAAACTTTCCCTTTGGAATCAGAGACTACCACCCAGTCGAACCATTCGACAGCATTGGTTGTAAAAAGTGTACCAAACTCTACTTCTTCTTCTTTGCACCCAACCAACAAAATCGGAAGGAGCACTACTAGTATTAACTTCTTCATACTCAATTAATCATTAGTCCTTAATTGAAAATTAATCAATTAAACACATTACAACCAACTAAATATCAGAGTTTTAATGAAATAACCAGAATATTTTACAAATACCGCAAACAAACAAACTATTTAGAGAGTAAACTCTTTCATAGAGTCTTTGAGCTTTGTTGCTTGAGTATTGATTTCAGCACTGTTTCTATTGAACTCTTTCATGCCTCCAAACAGTTCATTGGCGGAACTAGCAACCTCTTCAGCACTTGCCGCCGCCTGTTCAGAAATCAACAATACGGATTCAAATGATTCGAAGACTTCAGAAATTCGTTGAGTTTGAACTTCCGTAATACTTTTCACATTATTTGAATATTGTAGGGTTCGTTTAGATTCACCTGAAATGACCGCCAATATCTCATGTGTCTTTCGAGTTGACTCTACTCCACTAGAAACCTTCTTGTTCATTTCTGTAATCACAGAAGATGTTTGCTTAATATCACTTTGCACATCCTGCACAATCTGTTCGATCATACTTGTTGAGCTCTTAGCACTTTCAGCAAGCTTCTTAATCTCTCCTGCCACTACAGCAAATCCTCTCCCATTTTCTCCTGCCTGGGCAGCTTCAATAGCCGCATTCAGTGCGAGTAAATTGGTCTGAGAGGTAATTTCATTGATCACATTGAGTATCTGAGCAATCTCTTGAGAACGCTTAGATAACACGTTAATGGAATCCAAAGTCTTACCCGCATATTCCTCAACACTTTTGATATCGTTAACGACCGTAGTTACAATATCAATTCCCTGATCGCTACTTTTAGCTCCTTCTTCTGCCACCTGGTTGATGCTATCTACATCTTCTTCCATTTGCTTAGCACTAGACAGTACTTCTTCGATAATTCTAGAGGTATTTTCAATATCCTGCAATTGGTGTTGAGCTCCAGAACTTACCCGACCTATGGCATCAGCGATTTCATTGGTGGTAATTTCCATTTCACCACTATAAGCCATCATCTCATTGGTTGCACCAGTTATCTGCTCAATGCCGGAAGAAACATCTCCCAATAAAGACCTCAGGTTAGTGAGAGCAATATTCATGTTATCGAACAACTCCTTGATCTCTCCTTGAGCATCGGTATCTATATGATCTGTAAGTTTACCTTGAGACAGATTGGCAGCAATTAAATTGATACGATCTATGGGCTCAGATACTGCATCTAACATATTATTGATAGAATTCGCCAGATTACTCCAAACTCCCGACTTATTCTCAAGCTGCATTCTAGACCCCAGGTTTCCTTCTTTTCCGGCCTGGTCAACCACATCCTTGGTCTCCACAATAATGTTGTCAATGATATTGTTAAAATCATTGCCCAACGCCATCATTGCCTCGTTGATTGACTGATGTTGATAAGCTTCATTATTAGTGATCCTGGAGGCAACCTTTTGCACATTTTTCGCCAGTTCATTCATCTCATCTAGCTGAGACTGTACTTTAGCCGCATTCTCATAACGACTTCTAGTCTGCTCCTGCAAACGAAATGACATCCATGCTGAAACAGCAACACCTAAAACGGCTAGCCCCATATGATAGGCAAAGGTCATATTTGTTAGCACATCCATATTAATGAAGTACTGGAGATATTCCTCCTGTCCCTGACGCACCAAAACAAATATGCTCACATGATGAATGACAATGATCAATGCGAACGGAATGTATACCAACCAATCTTTGTAAATAATCAGAATCATGGGCATGATGAAAAACCAGAAGTGCATTTCATACAATCCATGAAGCTGAGCCAGAAACTGCACCATATACAAAGCCATAACCGACGCTCCCAACATTCTAGATATCAGTCTTGTGGAATATATCCATTGTGCAATCAAATAAATCACCATGTTGGCTGTTCCCATTCCAATACCAAGTTTCCAGGTATCGTAATGAGCTGAAATTCCTATGCCAAAGATCCAAAGCATCACTATCATTCCTGTGATGATTCGCTCTGATTCTTTATTCACATCAATAAGATTTCGCGATTTTGTACTTAGGGTAAATTTCATGGCGAATTAATTTATGGGACAACCTGTAAATGAAACTTGATAATTCGTAAATAATGGTGGTTGATTATTAGATGCTAAAAACCTCAGCGCAACAGCAGGCGCTGACGAATAGATCGTGGTAGCACTGCACAGCCCACTACCGTCAGAATAATTTCCAGTAAAATACAAGCTCTGATTTCTATCAATGATTAATGCATGAGGAGTAGTGGGTACATTTAACTGTTGAGTCAGCTCAAAATTAGAATCTTGAAATATGCTAACCGATTCTGGTAACTGATAGGCTTTTCTTAAATCCCGTTCGGTTAAAGAAGATCCATTTATGATCATATAATTACATGTTTCAGGGTACTTATCAATTATTAGTGGTAGATGTTCCAAACTGACTTTGGAATCAACACATCGCTCGTCAAAGAAGTGTATATATAAGGGTTTGGATATATCTGTCTTGATATCTGCCAGAAGAATTTTATCACCTACCTTCAGTGAAGATTGTTCTTTCACAAAATAAAATTGAAATTCTTCATCCCAATAAATGGACAAGGAAGCTGTAAGGCATATTAGTATACCAATCAACGCGCTAATATGACGAGCGAGTAATTTCAAATGATTCTAATGAATTTCACCTCTAGATTAACGTGTTTCATTTACCTTAATAGGATTTATTCGATAATTGGCTGTATTTAATCGGTAATTTGAGAACTACAAGTCTCCGATCAACAAATAACCAATAGTAATTGAACCTTATCGTATTACTGAGGATATTGAAACTTGTGCAACCGCCTATTGATCGCTAATCTCCGAAGCATAAAGCAAAGAAGAATTATCTGGTAACAAGTAAGGGTTACTCTGACTCTGTTGGATAATGGTGTCGGGAAATTAGGAATAGAAAACTCCTCCAGTTTGGAAATACAAGACCAAAAAAACACGACATCACTATGAGGAGTAACGCCGTGTTGGTGTTCAACAAAATATTACTTTTTTGATTTAAAAGCACCTTCAATAAGCGCTGGATCATAATCAGAAGCCACAATTTTCTCATTGGCATACACAAAAAGTGCTGTGGTAAACACTGTGCTTGCTACTTTGAAAAGTAATCCAGTAAAAAGTAGCAAACAACCACCAATTACCAGTCCGGTGATAAGTCCAGCTATCTCGAAATAGTTTGTCAACAATATCGTTAGGCCTACTCCTCCTGCAATTACAGCAACATACGCAAAGAAAGTCATCAAGCCCAGACCTATACTGCGAACGATGTTTTCACCCCAGGTTTCCTTTACGGCGCTCATAGATTTTTTCACTGCATCTATTGGACCCAGACCATCATATACCAATATTGGAACCACGAAAATCGTAGCGATACTCCATGCAGCCCCCATTAAGCCAATAATGATTCTTCCAACAATCTCTCCTACTTTTCCAAAACTTGTAACGGCTCGTTCCAGTACGTTTAACAACAGTCCAACACTTGCGGATAACAAACTCCAGCGAATGATTAACCCAATACGAGAAAAGGCAAATCTGATACTCTCACCAAAAGTAGCATCTCCACCTTCAAATCTGATTTTGGCCGTGTAAACCACACAGACATTGAAGAAGGTGGCAATGAATGCCAAACCAAAATAGGTCGCAAAAATGATGATGTACTGATATACTTCCAGCTCGCTAACAGGTTGACCTTGATTGATAATTTCAGACAACACTGAAGGTACGATCATAGCAATGGAGAAAATGGCACTGAAAACAAAAGAAAGTAAAGCAAACGCCAACAATTCCCTGTCTTTATTGATAACACGAAAAGACATTTTAGTGATCTGCCAGCTTCGACTGAATACGTTCATAGACTTTGGTTAGATTAGTATGGATCAATAATAGCCAAAAACCACTGTTTGTCAAAGAATCAAACTAATGTTTGACAACATATCGATCAATCAAAGCTGCAACTCCAATTCCCACGGTATAACACCAGAGATCACTCCATTTAAATCCATATCCCAATACAAGTGCCATGCTGGGAATACTTCTGATTTGATTCATCCAATCCGTCTGAATCAGTTGAGTAAACTCAATGAAGAAAGCGAATAACATAGCCAGGGTTATTTTTAAAGAAATCCTTCCTTTCGGATTAAGCACGGCAATTAGAAAATAGACCATTGATGCCCAGAGAACATCCCCTACATACGCATCACTCCAATCTGGAAAATCATAGAAGGATGAACGTGAAAACAGGCCTAGAGCAATACAAATCAAGCTGGCAACAGCATAGCGAATTCTACTATTCATAGCGCTAATATAAAATAAAAGTACTTTGTATTGCAAAGCGATAAGTAAAAATAAAAGCATTGATCTCTCAACGCCCTTGTGGTCCTTTGCCTGCAAACACTAAAGGTTTACTCTTTTGAATGCGATTTATCCTGGTTTGGACCTGTTTAGGCTGGGTATAATTCAAGATAAACCCTCTCTGACGGCCTGGAGTCAATGCTTCGAATGCTGTTTGAAATTGTGGATCTTTTTTAAATTCTTCTAATAACTCCTCAGGATATTCTAATTCATCTTTCTGCTTAAAATCAACTTTCAAACCAAGACGTTCTACTTCAATAGCTTCATATACGTAAGCCTTGAGATCTTCCTTCAAATCTTCGATCTGTTTGAGCGAAGTAATTTTAATGATTCGAGCTGATTGTGAATTTTCTCCCTGACTATGCAAAAGTGCTTTTGCATCTTGTAACAATACACCTTTAAAGAAACTAAGACTCGTGTACTCCTTAAAAGCACTAACCACACAAACATTAGCTCCTTCGTAGGTGTAACAAGGAATACTCCATTTCAATTCTTCAGTCAAACCACAATCCAATACAATCTGACGTAAAACAACCAATTCCTTTGGCCATCGATGCACTTTGCAGTCGGGAGTACCACCGAGTTTACATCGACCACACCCCTCTTCTAGATAATTATCAATTGCTGGATTCTTCATTTGGCTAAAACTAATGTCTATTGTCTATTGTCTATTGTCTATTGTCTATTGTCTATTGTCTATTGTCTATTGTCTATTTAATCATTCAACCCTTTGCCAGCCAATATGTGATCCCAATACTTTTCAATTCTAGCTTGTCTTGTTTTTGACTGTTTCGCTTGACTGAAATGAAGCAAGTACCCTCTCTGTCTACCTGGAGTTAAACCTTCAAATGCCTTTTTCAAATCTGTATTCTCCTTGAGAGCGGACTCAAACTCCTCGACCATTTCAAAATCAGCGGTCTTTTTCATTTCCGCTTGCTCACCTGACTTCTCTACTCGAATGGCATCTTTGATACATGATTTGATATATGATGCTCGCCCTTTGATATCATCCAAACTGAAAAAACGCAATTGACGCTGTACCTGAACATTTTCAGTTTGCTGTACCATCTGATTCTCAGGGTCCTTGATCAATACGCCTTTATGAAATAGCAGCGCACAGTAATCCTTGAATCCATGAATCAAAACCACATTTTGACCATCAAGCGTATAGCAAGGTTTCCCCCATTTCACTTCTTCATCCAGTTTGAATGGAAGAATAATCTGTCGCAATTCTTCATAGCACAATTGCCATTTAGATTCTTTATTGAAAAAGAAATCAGCACTTGGGATGTCCATCATGGGTTAACAAGTTTTCTAGATTCAGGTCTAAAATACCATGAAATACAGGTTAATAAAAGCAAAAGCACTGATGGAAAGATTTCACCAAAAGGATCACCAACAAAGAAATGAGAAACTAATGCGCCAGTCATGGCAAAAAAGAAGCCTGCATACGCCCACTCTTTAAACAAAGGAAGTTTTGGAGCCAAAGCAACGATAGTTCCCAAAATTTTCCAAACACCAAGAATGATTAAGAAGTAAGCCGGGTACCCCAAATGATCTACCGTCCGCTCGATTTCTTCCGGCATTTGGATTAACTGCACGATTGCTGTGGATACCATTCCCAATGACATCCATAAAGTCGCAATCCAATAAATGATTTTGTTGCGTTTTGACATGACTAGTTGTTAAAAAGTGATTCGATTCGATTGTGCGCCATATTGACCCCCTGCACGAAGGGTAACTTGAGTATCTGATCCCTTACTTCGATTGATTGATAAACGACTTGCATGGTAAGCTTAGACTTCTCATCACTCAATGGCTCAAATTTCAAATACTCCAGTTGAACAGGAAAAGGAGCACTCTCCATCTCAAATGTTCTGGTGATCTTTTTATTTGGAACAAATTCATGAATGGTTCCGTTGAAACCATGCTTATTACCTTTAGGATCTGTTGTTTCAAACTGGTAAGCTCCATGTCGTCTATTTTCAAGCTTGATCACTTTAGTTCCCATCCATTGGGCAACGATCTCCGGATCTTCATAAGCTTTGAAAAGAAGCTCTATAGGCAGATCAAATTCTCTGATGATAAAGAGTTCCTGCTTGTTGTCTTCAGCGTGAACCTGAGTTTTCATTTCCATAGTTTTAGCCTTTAGATTGATAGTTTTTCATAATATCCTCCAACTTGTTAAAGCGTTCATCCCACAGCTGCCTGAATGGCTCGATGAAATCAGCTATCTCTTTAATCTTACTTGGGTTTAACTGATAATGAACCTCTCTTCCTTGCTGATCCTGTTGTAGCAACTCACACTCTGTGAGAATCTGTAAATGCTTGGAAATGGTAGGCCTAGCCGAATCAAAATTACCAGCAATTGCACCTGCAGTCATTGTCTGAGTTGTCAATAACATCAATATGGCTCTCCTGGTTGGATCAGCTATAGCTTGAAATACATCACGTCTTAACTTCATTATGTAGCTATTTGACTACAAATATATGTGTAGCCAATTAACTACGCAATAGACATCATGAAAATAAGTAGAGTTTTAATCGCGGATATTGACTTTCAAAAGATTTTTTGGTCTTTACAAAATACTCTGGTTACCCTCAAGCTGTAGGATTACCTCTTCTATAAATTTCACTCGCTTCTCTAAAGCTGAATAATCTATTTTCTGCCAGGTATCGGTTTGATGATGATAATCTTCATGAGTACCCGTATGGAAGAATATAGCCAAAATCCCTCGCTGATGAAAGCTGTAATTGTCTGAGCGACTGTAAAAGCCTCCAAACCCTTTCGATTGATCATGTCTATAATCAATTACTATTTCATCATTTACCTCATCCAGTTGATTGATCAATTCTTTGAGTGGATCAGATTGATCAGTACCAAGCACATACAAATAATCAGAATCCTGATGTTCTTCATCCTGCCTACCAATCATATCCAAATTGATATTAATTAAGACGTCATCTGGATTAAACGCGGGTTGATTGACATGGTATTTGGATCCGAGAAGTCCGGGCTCCTCTGCTGACATGGCAACAAATTCAATTCCATACGGCAAGTCCTTAATTCTACTTAATGATTCTGCCAGCTGCAGCATACCAGCAACGCCTGTTGCATTGTCATCAGCACCATTAAATATGCCTTCATCATTCTTACCCAAATGATCATAATGTGCTGTTACTACAATCTTCTTTTCACTATTTCCTGGGATAAACGCCGTAACATTTGCAGACTCCATTTCGTCTGTATCCAACTCAATTTTCACCGTGACTTTGCTATTAGGAACGCTTGTCAACTCTCCACTTTCTGCAATTTTCTGAAGTTTGGCTACACTATACCCCATCAGTTTTTTCATTTCACTCCGGGGTGTTATCACTGCACGAACTGACTTAACAACATCCTTCAACCTGAATGCTGTATCTCTAGGATTGGGAATATCTCTCAAACCATAATGATCCTTAAGATAATGATCTCTAAAAATTGATTTCATGGTAGACATCTGCTGAACATCATTACTTGATTTTACGGCAATCATGCCATAAGCGCCACGTTTATTCAGCTCCATTCCTATCTTAGTGTGAGCCATTAAATTGTCAATAAACACTACAACAAAGCGATCTTTTAAATCAATCTGTTCAAGCTCTTCATCACTTCCAAAGCCTCCAAAAACCACTTCTTTCTCAACCTCCTCTTGTTGAAAATAGCCGGAAGGCATAAAAATCACTTCTTCGAAATTACTCCAACGCTTATCTCCAATACTCAAATACGTTTCGCCCATATAACGCTTTTCCAAGGTAAAGCTTTCCAAATAGGATGATTGATTCCCTGGCTTCAATCCTAATCGCGCAAACTCCGCAATCAAATAGTTTTGGGCTTTAATTAATCCAGGTGATCCTGTCCCCCTACCTTCCAGTGAGTCAGATGCTAATACCTGAATATGCTTTTTTAGGGTTTCCTTTTCAACCAATGACTGATGTGACTGTGGATAGACCAATACAGGAAACAGAACAATAAGAATAGATAATAAATGAAGTCTACGCATAAGCTGGAGATTTAAAAGTTAATCAACTATGAATTTAGTTAATAATCATCAAATATCCAGTAGGTGCAATAAAAAAGCCCAACCTGATATTCAGGCCAGGCTTGTACTTGAAACTATGCTACTTAGTTTTATTCATATCTTAAGGACTTCACAGGATTCACCACCGCCGCTTTTAAAGTTCGGAGTGATGCAATTGCCAGGGAAACTCCTATAATTGTTACCATCGGTATGGCAAAAGTGAAAGCGTCCATTTCTTTATGGTTCGTGAAAATATCAGATATCAAAGCGTTGATGAGGTAATATCCGGCAGTAACGCCGATTACAGAGGAAATAAATAACAGCAAGAAATACCCTTTGCTTATCAAATAAACAATATGCCCTACTTCTCCTCCGAGCACCTTTCTTACGCCGATTTCTTTCGTTTTGCGTATCAAATTAATGGACACCAGGGTGAACAGCCCCAAACAAGAAAGAATGAATGCTACAACACCTAAGAAGGTAAAAATGGTCATGATGTTGTTATTCACCGTTTTCGCTTCTCTCAACAAATCGTTCTGAAAAAAACCTGAGAATACTTTATTCGGGATTTTACCATTCCACTCAGCTTCCAAATAATCATACACTTCAGTGATATGGTCAATATCCGTTTTACAAGCGATGAAACTGTATGTCCCATCATCTTCAAACTTAAGACTGCTCAGTCTAAACCCAGTTGGTTGTATTGGTGCCCAGAATCCATTCATGTAGAAGTCCTCTACAACCCCTACAACAGTCAGTGTTGTCGTATCATTTAGGGCTAAACGCTGACCAATTGGGTTCTCCCAACCAAATGACTTCACTAACTTTTCATTTACTATGATAGAGCTTCTAGTATCAGATGCCTCTAAATCTTTGGAGTACGATCTCCCTTGTAAGATTTCTAACCCCATGGTTTCCAAATAGTCAACTCCAACATCCATCATGTTGCTGTTTACTTCTTCACCTTCATTGATCAGTGTAGCCCCATAATTACCCTGACCGATATGATGTTTCGCACTCGCAAACGATGTAATATTGGGATTGGACATCATTGATGCTTTCATTTTCTGGTACTGAGTCTCATTCAGAAGGTTTACCGCAATCACCTGATCACGATCATACCCCATGTCCAATGTGTCCTGATATCTTGCATTTTGAATGAAAGCAACACTAGCAAAAATGGCTATCACTGTGAAGGTGTATTGAGTAGCTAAAAGGAACTTGGTTAAGCCACCTTTACTACCAATGCTTAAGCCACCGCGAAGTATGCTTACAGGTTGATATTTACTAATGTAAAGCGATGGATAAAGACCGGCCAATAAGGTAGTGAAAACCAATAGACCAAATAGAAACAGGTAGAAACCAATATCATCCGTCAGTTCAAGCTTCAACTCCATTCCTTCCCACATCGCCGCATAAGCCGGCACCAAATAAGTAGCAATACCAACCGAGATGATCAAAGCCAACAGACATACGGTCATGTTTTCGGTCATGAATTGGTTAATTAACTGCTTACGACTGCCACCAAGCACTTTTCTCACACCAATTTCCTTTAATCTTCTATTAGAGTTGGCAATGGCCGTATTGGTAAAATTGAAACATGCCACCAATAAGATGAGCAACGCCATGATCTGAGGAGTCAAAACGGCTGCTGGATCCATGGCATTAGACAAGTTATCCGCCCATATTTCACGTGAATTATGTGCATGAGTATTCATTGGGCTCAGCAAGAAGCGTGTTAACTGAAAGCCATCATTTGCCTGTTGCTGCAATGGAAGATATTGTTCTAACTGAGATTCTAATGCGGTTGCCTTTGCTGGATCATTGAAGTACACAAAAGTATTCTGAGCGAATGACGCCCAATTATTCCTCACATTGTCATCATACATTCTAAAACGATTCTCGAAATTGGTAAGTAGCTCAAAATGAACGGAGGAATTCTGAGGAGCACGCTCCACTACACCAGCAATGACGAAATTGAAGCTTATCCCTGTATCATCAAATACAGTTAAAATCTTCCCAATTGGATCCTCATCTCCATAGAATTTCTCGGCATAATCTTTCGTAACCACCGCACGATCTATCTCATGATAAGCAGACAAATTCCCTGAAACAAGAGGAAAGGTAAATGACTCCAAAAAGCCGGGCTCTGCATAACATACAGCTGTGTTGAATACCTTATCCGCCATCGATTCATCCCTCACGGTAAATACATGGCGCTCAAAGCGGAAAACCTTATCCACCCCAGAAAGATCTTCTCTCATCGCATCAGCCATTGGCATTGGAATACGCCCAAACTCATGAAGATCACCTTGTCTCTCGTGCATTCCATGCACCTTATAAATGTGATCTATTTGCGCATGATTGGCATCAAAGTCCCAATTGTATTTGGAGTTGAGATAAGCCACTATACAGCAGGCTAGAGCTAATCCCAGCCCTACTATGTTGATAGCTACATAGACTTTGTTTCTGGAAAGGTTTCTTACAGCAACTTTTAAAAAGTTCTTAAGCATGATCAGTTTAGTTTGAGGTCATGCACTATATTCCAACCATTATGCCAACGAAATTAATAATCTAATTATCAATTAGTTACAATTCGTACGCATTGATATTTCGTACAAAAACGTACACTTATTGAAATAAGAACGGACAGAATAACCTTCTGTTAAAAATGACGTAGCACAAATTACAGGAATCTAATTCGGTAAATATTTACTCAAATCTCCTGGAAGCTTTTCCCACCGACCGATCTCTTTTCCTGAAGGATCAAATAGCATGTAGGAAGGATATGCCTGTACCTTCATGGAGTTAGCAACCAATCCATACTCATCCCACAGATTGGTCCAAACGATTGCCTCTTTTTTGTCTTTATGATTGTTTAAGAAGGTATCTAAATCGGTATCATTCCATAGTGAAACAAATTTGACTTCTTCATTCAATTCATCATATGCTTTGCGCATATCTGGTATGCCTTTCAAACATGGTCCACACCAACTTCCAGATACTGCCACCAACCAATATTTGGTACCATCAGGCTTGATTTTAACAAATTCCTCTTCACCATTTTTTGCTTCCACTAGATGAAGTTGAGCATCCGAATAGAAATACTCAGAAGGTTTACGCAAATAGGCGTTGATAATATCTGTAGCCCAAAAAGACACATCATGAGCCTTTGCCAATTCCACATAATTCGCTAAAACTTCCCGACTTGTATATACGGTTTGGTTTTCAATGATTGATTTAGCCTCCAAAGCAAGGATTGGCTCAATAGGTCTTCCTTCCTGAAATTGATATGGAAACAGCCCCCAAGTGACTATCTCAGATGAGATTTGATCCAAGTCATTCTGATTTGTATCAGGATTCTCTATATTAAAGTCTAAATCTTGGTTTATTGAAATATTTACAATTGCATTAGGTCCATTTACCCAAACTCTGGACAATAGAACATCACCACGTCCTTTATGGATCATGAGAGAAACCGAATTTGGATAGTGCTCAAGATCAATCGAGTTTTCACCTGCCTGTAAGTAACTCCTACCCAGACCAGATCTTTCGTTAATAAATACCTTTTTTAGTTTAACATCACTTTTGACATTCACTGTAAAAGCTTGTACGGATAAGGTCATGGACATCATCAATAGACATCCAAAGATGATTTTGGAAAGATTTTTCATTAGTTATCGGTAAATATCAATGGTCGTTTTCTTTCGTTGGAACGGGAGATATGATCAAAGACTGATCAATGTTCTTGGCAGGCTCTTTTACAGGCATACCGTAACCTTCCATCTCAGGATGAAGAATAGGAATATCATCTACAAGATTAGTACCTACTTTGATGGTTAGGTTTGTTGCAAAAGGATTGGTTGCTGCAAGTCCTTGCGGTTCTTTAAAATTTGGAATTCCTGCCAGAGAATCATTTTTAATTGAATATCCTTTATGAAAATCATAGGGAGACTGGGGATATTCTTTAATCTGGGCATTTGCGGCAAATGCGCCAATTATTAGTAAAATCAGTATAGGCAATCTTTTCATTGAGTTAAGATACAAACTTTTGAAAAGAATTTCCATCAGTACAAGTTCTCCTTCCCTAGTTTTGCAGTTAAAAGAAGTTAACAACCTTGGCATTCAATCCATACAACATAGATCTTCCCATTACGGACGTCATTGACGAAGTAAAGAATCACTTAAAATCTGACAACACCTTAATCGTCAATGCTCCTCCGGGTGCCGGAAAAAGCACCTTGCTTCCATTGGCCTTAATGGAAGAAGACTGGCTAGGCGATCAAAAAATCCTCATGCTGGAGCCACGACGCTTAGCAGCTAGAAGTATCGCTAGCAGAATGTCTGATCTATTGGGAGATGCGGTAGGTAAAACAGTAGGTTATCGCGTACGTTTTGACAACAAAGTATCTGAAAAGACCAAAATTGAAGTACTGACAGAAGGAATTCTGACCAGAATGATCCATTCCGACAATGCTCTGGAAGGTGTCGGGATCGTCATATTTGATGAATTCCATGAGCGAAGCATCCATGCGGATGTAGCTCTTGCTTTGTGCAGAGAAGCACAGCAGGTATTGCGGCCAGACTTGAAGATCATGGTGATGTCTGCTACACTGGACATGCCTCAGTTGACTGCATTATTGAAAGCGCCAGCAGTAGTGAGTGAAGGTCGCCAATATCCTGTGGAAATGAAGTACACTGGCGACCAGGACATGATGATGCTTCCGGAAATGGCCGCCAGAACCATTCTCCAGGCAAGTCGTGAGCAAAAAGGAGATATTTTAGCCTTCTTCCCAGGAGAAGGAGAAATCCGAAAAACAGAAGAACTACTAAAAAAGGACCTTAAAGGATTTGCTATCCATCCTTTATATGGGATGCTTCCACAAGGCAAGCAGTATGCAGCTATAATGCCCAATAAGGAAGGTAAACGAAAAGTGGTCTTGGCTACCTCCATTGCAGAAACCAGTTTGACCATAGAAGGTATCACTACGGTGGTAGATACAGGGTTCGGTAGAAAGCAAAAGTTTGATCCTAAATCGGGATTATCTCGATTAGAAACAGTTCAGATCTCTCAAGATTCTGCTGATCAGCGTGCTGGACGAGCTGGTCGTCTAGGTCCTGGTGTTTGTTACCGCATGTGGACACCTGCTACACAGCATCAGATGGAACCACATCGTACGCCAGAAATTCTGGAAGCAGACCTCTCCTCTTTAGTTCTTGATCTGGCAAAATGGGGCATCACCAACCCTAATCAATTAACGTGGCTCAATGCACCTAATAGGGCTTCCGTAGCATTGGCAAGTGAAATGCTTCACCAACTCAATGCGCTGGACAATGGACGGATTACAGAACATGGTGAACGTGTTCACAAGCTTCCATGTCATCCTCGTATTGCTCACATGCTCATAGAAGCAGATGATCATGAGTTGCTGGATTTGGCTACTGATATAGCAGCTTTGTTGGAAGAACGTGATCCATTACCTAGAGAATCGGGAATTGATATCAACCTGAGAATTGAAACGTTGAGACGATTCCGTGAGGAAAATCGATTAGGCAAGAAATTTAGCCGAATTGAGAAGATAGCAAGTCAATACCGTCAAATGTTTGATATCGAAGCTGACAATGGACCTGTTGATGCCTATGAAACCGGTTTGGTGTTGTCCTTTGCTTATCCAGAACGAATCGCTTCATCAAGACCTGGAAATAACGCCCAGTTTCAGCTCGCCAACGGCAAATATGCCGTAGCAGGTCATCGCGATGACCTGGCCCACGAACAGTGGTTGGCGATTGCTCACATGGACGCTCGCGATGGATTAGGAAAAATATTCATGGCCTCACCTCTCAATCCACGAGACCTGGCACCAATGGTGAAGGAAAAGGAGGTCATCACCTGGGACACCAAACATGGAGGATTGATTGCAAGTAGAGACCTACGAATTGGTAGTATTGTGTTGCAATCCAAACCTCTACCTGATCCAGATGAATCGGAATTAGTACAAGCCATCTGTGATGCTATCAAAAAAGAAGGTGCTAACCTATTGGATTTCAATGAAGAAGTAGAGCAATGGCAAAACCGCGTTTTATCTCTAAAGAAATGGAACCCAGAACAGAACTGGCCAGATGTAACTACTTCTACTTTGTTAATCACTAATGATGAATGGCTAGCTCCATATCTGGATCATGTGAAGAAACCAGAGGATTTGAAAAAATTGGATCTGGTGAATATTCTACAGCATAGTCTGCAGTTTGACAAACAGCAAATACTGAATGAGCTGGCTCCATTGAAAATAGAAGTTCCTAGTGGTTCCAATATCAAATTGCTCTACAGAGATAATGGAGAACCTCCGTTCTTAAGTGTGAGATTGCAAGAATGCTTTGGACTGGAAGATACACCTAAGATCAATGGAGGAAAGACCTCTGTATTGATGCAACTGCTATCTCCAGGATTCAAACCTGTACAGATCACTGGAGACTTAAAAAGCTTTTGGAGCAATGCTTATTTTGAAGTGAAAAAGGATTTGAAGCGTAGATATCCTAAGCACCACTGGCCAGATGATCCCTGGACAGCTGAGGCTGTCAGAGGAGTCAAGAGAAAGTCATGATAAATATTCTTTTTTAACCTTATCCATTTCTCACATTCATCGTATATGCTCCTCAATTGCATATCAATGAAAAATAAGAACAACTATCATGTGAAAGTTCTCAGTCTGAAAAAAGTGACTGAACTTCCAAATGGATGGACCAACGAAGATTATCTCAACGTTTTGGAACTAGCTGACTTTGATGATATTGATCAAATTGATCCTTCTGAACTGAAAGATTATACTATTTTGGCTTTGCAGGAATTAGAACCCGATGAAGCAGCTGACATTGTTCTTCAATATGTTTTGGCAGACAAACTTAAGCCAGGTCAAATCGAAAACCTGGCTCATGAAATGCTAGATGAAAAGCAATGGGAAGAATATCAGGACATTCTTTTACACAAGGACCTCTTTAATGCTGGAGTATTGTTGAAGTGGGCTTTTCCAAGAAAATTTCCAGAGACCTATGCGCTAAAATGTGTACTGGAAGTAAAAGGGATGGAACTCTCTACCATCAGTAAATCATTCATTTCAAGACTTTTAGCACATGGCATGGATGATCATGCAGTCATTAATAGATTATTTGATGAGCAGATTGCGGGAACGAAATTTCCTGAATCAGAAGGAATTGTTTGGCAGCATGAGATAGCTGAAGATATAATCACTGTTTATTCTTCCAACTATTGGTTACATGCTTTGAACGAAACAAGCGAATATCAATCAAATGCATATTCTGATTGATGAAAAATCATATTCAGCAATATCAATTGAATGAGTTTCTGTCAAACATTAAGCGCTTTTGATTTCAGGAAAGCGCTCTCTCATTAAAGCAGGTAGTGTGAAGCCCTGAAACAGCATTGAACAAACAACTACGACATAAGTCATTGTGATTAATAAATCCTTGCCAGGAAATGTCGCTAATGCAAGTATTAACACAATTGGTAGCCCTCCTCTGAAGGCACTCCATGTCATGACAGGGACCGTATTGACGTTGAATTCATAAGAAGCTGATAGTATCTTCACTGGAATCAACACACCTAACCAACGACCCAGGAAAACCACGTTGACAGCAAAGAATCCTGCGACGAAATAGCCAAGTTTCCACTCGATGGCCAACATTTCGAGTCCCATCAATACAAAAAGCATAACGGCCATAATTTGCTCTACCAAATACCAAAACTTATATACGTATTTGCCTACTGAGCCTTCGCCAGTCTTATTTCTACCTAGATTTCCAATCAAAAGCCCCATAACGAGTGACACGGTTTTGGAATAGATTGAGAAATACCCTGAAATGAACGATCCAACTAACACAAGAGCTACAGTTATTAGAACTTCAATATGTACGTCATCATTATTTATAAAACGAAGAAGGTAATGTCCCAGAAAGCCTAATGCAAAACCGATAGCTACGCCACCAATAAGCTCTAAAACTAAGATTTCAGTAACTGCAAAGAATGTAATTGCTTCTGACTCAGCAATTATCTCAAGATGGTACAATACAAAAGCCAAAACCACAGAAAAAGCTCCATTAAACAAGGATTCACCTTCCACTTTCACTAACAATATTTTTGGAAGTGCAAATCGCTTAGTGGTGTTAGTAGCAGAAATAGGATCAGTAGATGAAATTACTGCACCAAAAATCAAACTGTACATGTAATTGATTTCGATTCCGATAGCATTAAGCAGAAGATACAGAATCGTACCAATCACCATCGTAGAGATAATTGCCCCTACCACTGAAACGATAATAATTGCAGCTTTTTGCTTACCCAATTTATTGATATCCATACTCAATCCACCTGCAAACAAGATGAAACTAATCACAAATTGATTAAGCACCTGATTGAAATCAAAACCACGAATTTCACCAATTATGTTCCAGCTTGGAAACAACACATTGCACAACCCTAATAAGAAGGATAGCACTATCGTTAGTATCATCAAACCTAGAGAAGATGGCAGCTTTAGGAAGAAAGTATTAATGAAAATAAATAGCCCAGATATAAAGATAATGGACGCAATGAGGTCAAAAACGTGCATGGCAGTGATCCTTTAAGTCACAAGTTTAATGCATAATATTGAATTAATCATAGGGAAATTACACGAAATGAATATCCGTATAAATACCTGTTAGACAACACTATGCGATAATATAATTCATTTGACAATTTAATCTACTCTTCTCAAATCATATTGAAATCCATTTTTCGGATTAGTCAATCTCAATTCCTTCCCATAAAACCATGCCTCCCACATCACGTCATCACTCTCAAATACAACCTTGTGATGACGCGTATTGATGACAGAAGCTCCGTTTTCCACCATCTGACCATCCACCTCTATTCGATAACTTTTAGCATCTATTTGCATGAAAGTGGTGGCAACATGCTTCACATCTCCGTTATCGCGTGTTTTATAGATTTGCCATGTTCCAAGAACACGCTCCTCAAAATCATCAAAGTCAGGGACTTTATCAATTATTGAAAAGTACATTTCGGTGACTTTGTAGCCATCATCAAGTCCTTTCAGTATAATTTGATTGGGAAGTATGGTTAGACTCCAATCAGCATTAAATCTACCTCCGGATTCTGAAGATAATTTGAGTATGCTCCCTGTGAGCTCATAAAACCCCAGATAATCCCCTTTTACCAGGGAGAGTGCAAATGAACCATCCTGTTTAAACTCAATAAACTCAGGACTATGAGAGCGATCTATCCCATCCACGTTAATGGTTTGGAGCTCATACAAACCATAGAGATCAGACCTTGATGGATTACATGAACAGAGGAGAAATAGGACAAAACTCAGATTGAAACAAATAAATAGGTACTTGGCCACAAGGTATTCAAGGTTAGTGTTAGGCAATAATTTGAATGACAGTTTGTCCGATGTGGAAAACTATTTCCACTTTTCGACGAATGGAATCAAAATCAAATCAATGACAATATTACCATTCGAAACTTATTGAACTTACTCATTTTTAACAATTGTATTTCAATATCTTATGATTTTGCCAAAGAAAAAAAGTTGATAAATTTTAAATCTAAAGAACAACATTTCAACGTAAGTGCAGTTGAGATTAGGCGATGTATAACTGTTGTAATTGGAAAATTAATGCAGTAAATTCTTAAGGACTTTTTGGTGGTAATTGGCATCAAAATTGTCTTAAGGGAAGAAGAAAAGTAAAAATTTAAACCGCCATGAAAATGAACTACTATACTTCAGGCCAAAGTCTCAGTCATATTGAATCTGAATTACACCGATTACAGGGTGAAATGCTAGAAAAACGTAGAGAGCGTAAATATGATGAAGTGGAGAACTTGGAATATCTAATTGATCAACTTCATTTGAAATTTTCTAACCTTAAAAATCAAGTTCAGACATACTGACATTTTTTAAGGCAGAAAGCAACAAATTGATACTTTTGGAGGTATTGTTTTAAATGACAATAACCAAAAGACGGATGTTGGTATTTTTTATCGTCAATGGGGTCTTCCTCCTACTCATACTTTCAGGTATCGTATACTTTTTTGTATCCAACAAAGCACCTATCCTTCAAGGTAAGGTACATTATCGGATACCCTTTAAGCCCAGTCAAACACTGGACATCTATAGACCCATCAATTCACTGTATGACGAAGCTCCAGTACTAATCTATTTTCATGGAGGAGCATGGGTAGTTGGCCGCAAAGAGGCCATTAACATGAATCGCTTCAATGGAGCAATCAACACACTAAGAGAAGCAGGATATTGTGTTATTAGCCCATCTTATACACTTGCCAAAGATGGAAAATCTCCGTTTCCAGAATGCATCAGAGATGCTTACGATGCCATATCCTGGCTCGAAAAACATGGAGAAGAATATCAACTCGACTTGAATAATGTTGGAATTTTTGGAGAATCTGCTGGAGCACACATCGCCATGATGACTGCTTTTGCTCCTCCAGAAGCATTCGAAGCCTCCTCTCATTCCATTAAATTCAATTACCTCATTGATGTCTACGGGCCTGCAGATATGGATATGCTATATCATGGACCTACACTAGATACTATTGGAGCGTATTTGAATAAACTCCCTGCCTCTGTCAAACAGCGACTAGACCTTTCTCGAAAGCTATTTGGATTTGATCCCACTGAAGATAGTATAAGAGCAAATGACTTCATGAAACGCTATTCACCTTCAAACTATCTCACGGAGAAAGCCCCACCTACGCTCATTATTCATGGCAACTCTGATCGTGTGGTACCTGTAGAACAATCTCTACAGTTGAGGAAAAAATTAGACACTTTGGGGATTCCGAACGAATACCATGAACTAGATAAAGTAGATCATGGATTTATCAAAGCAAAAAAAGATCAGCGTCGACAAGTACAAACATGGCTGAGCAATTTTGTCCAAGAACATTATGCAAACTAGTATTGCAAAATGTCTAAATGGACCATCCATTATCTGGTAAGAATTGATTTTTTAGGATTTCGATACTCTGGTTGGCAAAAACAACCCGGAGTAAAGACTGTCCATGGAATGATCGATAATACCATTCGCTATGTGATGGGTGAACAAGAGTTCAAAACACTCGGTTGTAGCAGAACGGACGCCAAGGTATCAGCAGAAGACTATGCTTTCGAGCTGTTTCTAACTGAACCAATCGATCCTGATACATTCTTAAGGGAATTCATCATCAATCTTCCTCCAGACATCAGAGCACAATCTATTGAACCTGTCGGTTCTGATTTCAATATCATACAAGACGCCAAGGTCAAGGAGTATCACTACCACTTTACCTATGGAGATAAACCCAGTCCTTTTTTGGCTTCTGAAATGGCTGTTTTCCCTGAAGAGCTCGACCCAGAATTGATGCTTAAAGCTGCAGAGCTATTTACAGGAACACATAACTTTAGAAGGTATGTGAACAAGCCTAGCGGTGACATTCAGTTTGAACGTGAAATACTTTCTTCCTCATTTGAGGTTCTTACTGACAATAATTCACGTCTCAACAACTTACCTCATTGTGTATTCAAAGTTTCAGGAAATGGCTTTATGAGATACCAGGTTCGCTTAATGGCTGGCACAATAGTAGCTGTTGGCAGAGGCGAATGGACACTAGATCAGGTACAGGCTTCCTTGATTCCTGACATAGAAGAATCTTTACCGTGGGTAGCTCCAGCTTCAGGATTGAGATTGCATAAGATTACTTTCGAATAAAAAAAGAACGTATTTCATCGTTCTTATATCCCTGCTTATTGGCTGACAGATTTATTTCAGAATACCTTCGGTTATAAAAAAAGCATCTCGTCATCCTGAACTTGTTTCAGGATCTTCAAGATGCTTTTTTAAATTAGTCTCTTAAAAAATCTTACCAGATTTTCACACGCTCTTCTTCAGGTCTCCAAAGCTCATCGCCTTCCTTCAGATCAAACGCCTCGTAAAATGTTTCCATGTTGGTCAATGGACCAATAGCTCTAAACATACCAGGAGAATGTGGATCGGTCAATACCTGAGTTCTCAAAGTTTCATCTCTGTACTTCGTTCTCCAGATAGTTGCCCAGCTAATGAACAATCTTTGCTCTGGAGTAAATCCATCGATTAAACCAGGATTACCGTTTTCAGCTAAATAGATTTGAAGTGCGTCATACGCTGCATTCAAACCTCCTAAGTCACCAATATTCTCACCTAGAGTCAGTCTACCTTGTACGTTTACAGAGTCTAGTGCTTCATAAGCGTCAAACTGAGCTACCAGTTTATCTGTACGCTCTGTGAAACGCTCACGATCGCCTTCAGTCCACCAGTTCACCATGTTACCTTCCCAGTCAAAACGGCTTCCCTGATCATCAAAACCATGAGAAATCTCGTGTCCGATCACAGCTCCCATTCCACCATAATTTACAGCGGCATCTGCTGTGTAGTTATAGAAAGGAGGTTGTAAAATAGCCGCAGGGAATACGATTTCGTTGTTCAGTGGATTGAAGTATGCATTTACCGTCTGAGGGTTCATTCCCCATCTAGCTTTATCTACGGGCTCGCCTACTTCTTTGATATTTTCAGCAAATTCCCATCTCCATGCATTTTCCATGTTAGACAAGTAGCTATAAGACTCGCCACTGCTTTCTACGTTTAACGATGAATAGTCTCTCCACTTGTCAGGATATCCGATTTTAACTGTAAGACTATTCAGTTTTTTCAAAGCCTGAACCTTAGATGAATCAGACATCCATGGCAAGTCCTTGATTCTTTGATCAAATGCTTTCATCAGATTTGCTACCATCTCTTCAGCACTAGCCTTCGCTTCTGGAGGGAACGTTTCCGCTACATACACTTTACCGATAGCCTCACCAATCACACCATTGGTTGTAGACAAAACTCGCTCTTCACGTGGTTGCATTTTATCCGTACCCCGAATTACTTTACCATAGAAGTCAAAGTTGGTCTGAACCATCTCATTGTTCAGGAAGTTGGCAGCTCTATTCACCACATTCCACTTCAAGTAAGCTTGAATCGCAGCAAGATCAGTATCTACGATTAACTCATTTACTTCTTTCACAAACTTAGGCTGAGTAACAATTAGGGTATCAACTTTACTCATATCTACACCTACCGTTTTGAAATAGGTGTTCCACTCGATGTTAGAAGCAATGTCTTGCAAACCTTCAACAGTCATCGGATTGTACAATGCAGGAATATTTCTAGACTCAATTGGTGTTAATGATGCAAGCGCTAAACGATTTTCGATATCCATAACGTCATTGGCCATAGCCTCCTGATCACCATCTACTTTAGCCACTGTGAGCATTTTAGCCACATGCTCTACATACTTTTCGCGGATTTCTTTTGACTTTGCATCATCCTTGGTGTAGTAGTCTCTATTTGGCAAACCAAGTCCTCCAGCACCTACATACAATGCATTCACCTTGCTATCCATCAAATTAGCAAATGAACTTACTCCGAAAAACGGGCCATATCCATTCAAATGCATCTTTGCAATCAACGCCTGCAATTCATCAGTATTGGCAACACCATTGATGTCATTCATCCATTTATCAAGAGCAACCACTCCTACTTTCTCAGCAAGTACAGAATCCATTCCTACAGAGAAGAATGAGATTGCCTTGCGCTCATCACTTCCTTCTTTGAATTCTGGATTTTGAGCAGCCTTATCCATGATGTCCAACATGATTTTGTCGTTCTTATCACGTAGTTCACCAAAGCCACCCCATCTTCCTTCATCTTCTGGGATCTCAGTAGTCTCTAACCAGCCACCATTGGCAAACTGGTAAAAATCCTCTTTCGGACTAACTTCTTTGTTCATCATGGCCATGTCCAAACCTGGAGGCATGTCCGTTTTTGCTTCCTCTTTAGGAGGATTGCAAGCACTAAACAAGACTGCTAGTGCTAAAGGGGTAATAAAAATCTTCTTCATGATATATTAGGATTGAAGAACAAATATATGAATATGATTCACAGCGATTTAGGCGGATTTATGAATGGTAAATTGGAGTGATGGACTGGGTTTTGGGTTCTGGGTTCAGGAGTTCTGAGTTATGGGTTGGGAGTCAAATCAAAATAGGCAATAGAAAACTAATCAATAGGCAAAGAGAAAGCTTGATGTTGGATGTCGGGTGTTGGATGTTAGGTGATTAGCTATCAGTTTATTAAGAACAGTTTTCAGACTCAATATGATGCCGATTATTCTATTACCATTTATCATCCAACTCACCCCAAGCACATTAAATCCTTGACATTAATATGGATCAAAGCCCCTCTCTTCCCAAGAGAGGGGTTGGGGTGAGTTCATCCAAACGATTTTGAATTAGGCATTTTACCATAAACCTCAGATATCGCATCTACAAAATCTGAATTCATTTAATTATACAGAGGGGCATACAGCTAATTCACCAATCACTAAAACAAACCACAATAGGCAATTACTCAATAGGCAAAGAGAAGGCTTGATGCTGGATGCTAGGTGCTTGAAGTCTGATGTTGATGAAAGTTCACTATTACACCATTCACTAATCACTGGTTACCGACTTACTGATTCACCATACTCCCAAGCAACTAAGCTGCTCTTCTTGGGGTAATCGTAGGAGAAGTAGACTTATGGATTAACTGATGAATTCGTGCATTCCATTTTTTAGCCAACACTCCATGAAATCCTTTTTCAAACGGGTCATCAATTTTGGCATCAAAGAGCGTGATTACTTCAAAAGGATGGTTCTGGTCATCACGATAAGTTATAATTAGCTGTATCATATTTGGAGTATCTACCACCTGACTGTTCCAAACCTTCGTTAGGTCGATTATTCTCCACTTATAATTGGCGGTCGAAGTATCCACCCAAACCATAGCCTTTTTCAAAGGATCAATTGCGAGACCATGATCATTCCAAACATCCTTTTCTGTAAACTTAAAGTTCCCTTTAAATTGAATTCTGGATATAATTTTAGAGGTCTTTAACAACCGCTTTTTCCCTAAATAAACAAAGAAAACTACCGGAGCAAAAATTGCTATTGTGAATAAAATACCCATTATAAGGGTAGCACTATCTGTTATCATCTTTTAGACATCCTGATTATTCAGGATTCAATAATTGAGACGTTGATCATCAGGGAAGTAACATCATAGATAACGAGAATATTTTACTCAGACCAGTTTACAACCACAACAGGCCTAGCAGGTAATGCCCGGTAAATGGAGCGCATATCAGATACAGGCAATTTTACTCTGACCGATGGTGTATAGCTTGGTTGACTAAATGTCAAAAAACCCTTTAAATCCGTTTTGAATTCATGCCAATACATCGCTGAAAAGAATTTGTATCGGGTAGTAGTTTCTAACCAGGTATTCCCACTGTCCTGTTCTATGATCAACTGGAGATTTGACTCCAAAACAAACTGCAAATACGCAGGGTTTTGAATAAGGGTATCTGGTTCATAAGCATTCACGGCAGCCTCTTCAGGATCCTTTGGTGCATCTCTGACCACAATTGGTTCTTTGACAATTGTTGATCTCACCGACCCAATGCTGGTACTTGTAGCATACTGATGCAGGTATAATGCATCTGGCAGACGTGTCAACCAAGAATCCACCGCCAATGCGGACATTTTGGTAGAGTGAAGCGTCACACCATGGATGTTAATTGACACAGTGCTGTCATTTAGGTTAATAACCAAACCAATAGAATCACTCTGAGTCTGGTCGAGCAGTTCCTTTTTGAAAGCAAATTCTCTTGCCAGGTCACTGGTAGCCATCGGGTAAAAATCCTGCGAGAGCGAATCCAAAAGTTTGGACTTTTCCAATCTCCTCAGCTCCGCTACTGGGCCCATCTTTCTGTAAATAAGAAATATGAAAACAATGCCCACAAATGCGTAGGTTAAATATCTCGTCATGTTAATAGATATATACTTTAGAGCCAGTAGTAAGTGATTTGTACACCAATTCCAGGTTTTCATCATTTAGGCGCACACAACCATGTGTGACCGGAAGTCCTAGAAATCGCTGATATAAAGTACCGTGTATGAGATATCCCTGACCCAGGCTAAGTGCATAATCGCCCAAAACACCATATTCAAACCTGGACACAGCATTGGCAGCTGGAACCGGCAATCCTGCCTCCACAAAAGCCCAGTCAGGTTTTTTCCATACCGGCGAAGTGGTCTTGCCTTGTATTCTAAATTCACCTTTCGGTGTTTTAAACAGCCATTGCTGCTGGTCACCATTTTTCAATAGCGTATAGCTTCCTGTACTGCATTTATCCTGTTTGATCAACTCCGTTTTCTTATATAGCTGAAACTCGTTTTCAGCCGTATTAATCACCAGATAATAATTGGCAGGTATTTTAGCTTGAAGTTTTTTATCAAGTTTTACGATCTCCGCTTGAAGTTTCGCTTTGTGAGCAGAAACAGAAATTGAGTCTTCTACCAGGTTATACTTACTTAATGTACCCCTTAATAGAATCTGCTGAATCACGTTCGGCCCAATCAGCAATGCAATAAGAACAAGTACTCCAATGAAGATTCTACGGATCAAATAGTGAGAATAGACTGGTCTAAGTCTGATCCACAAACGATTAAAAAGGTTAAGTATCATGGTTTGGCAGATGATGATGTACGTATTTCATCTAAAGGTCGAAGTGATCCAACAATGGTCACCGGTGTATTGACCTGGCTATAGCCGAATACTATATCCATGTCCGAATTATTTAAAGCAATGCATCCATCAGTCCAATCCACACCCTTACCTCCTCCTCCATGGATTTCAATAAGGTTACCAATACTCACTCCTTTTTTGATTCGACCCTGACTCTGAAGTTGACTAAATCTAATTTTATCCTCATCATTCGGATAATTGATCAGTAGCGCCTTATAATACCTGGTGTCGCCATTGACCTTGGTCTTCACAATGTGGTAATTCCCTTCAGGTGTAGTCTTGTCACCTTGATGCATTTTATCACCAATCCAATTGGCACCTAATTCTACTGGTAATGTTTTCACCAACTTACCGCTTTTGTAGATTTTGCATTCTCGAGCAAACTTATCCACCACAATGCTGGTCGTTTTTTCTCTGGATGATCTGACAATAGCTTTATTCACCCATTTCATCCATTGGTCATATTCTTCAAAGTAGTTGGCAAGTAGCTGATGTGTGTGATCAGTCAAACCTGTGATTAGTACCTGTGCATTATCTAGCTTGAGCTTACTTCGTTTCAAATCTTTTCTTTCATAAGCAGATTTCGCTTCATGATACAATAGCCTGGCATTAGCGAGCTCCTGCCTGAGGGACTTGGTTAATGGAACATTGGCATAATTCTGATCATAGTTGAGGATCATTTTATCGATCCTTCCCAATTGATCAGCAACCAGTTGTTTCAATTCCGATTCCGCCAGCTTAGCGGTACGCAATGCAGAGTTCGCGATTTTAGCAGCCTCGTTAGCCAAATTTCGGGCCGACTGATAATCTCTGTAAAGAATGAATCGTTCATTTTCTGTTGACCAAAGATTCATGGCTGAATCATACAAAGTCTGAGCTCTTTTAAGTGTTGGGTAAGCATAACTATCAGATTTTGCCTGCATGGCAGAGGTAATTGCCGTTCTGGCAATAGAAATTTCAGAGGCAGGACTGATATATTGTGAGTTGGATAGTCTGATAAAAACAATCGTGGTAATCAAAACAACTACCACGATCAATGCGATAAAATAACGCAACATACATAAATACTGCCACGTCTCATTTTACTAAGACATGGCAGACTTTGCTTGATTATCCTTTTCTACCTTTTGTATTAGCCTTGTATTTGCTAATCACCTCTTGTAACTCTGTGTTGATAGCCAAAGCTTTCTCTTTAGCAGCGTTCAATTGATCTGCACTTTTACCGTACTCTTCTGCTGCAATCAAGTCTGATGTACTGTTAACTGAAGTTTCAATAGCACTTAGTTCACCAGTAATCGCCTGCAAAGCCGCAGTACCTTCTTTGCCAGTTGGAGCCTCACCAATTAGCTGCTTATTTGCCGCCAAAAGCTCTTTTACTTCAGCGAGGTTTGCTTCAATTTGCTGTTTAAGCTCTTCTTTTCTGGCCAATGCAAGTGTTTTCACCTCTGAAGCTTGTTGTTGCAAACTCGCCAGTTGTAGTTTCACCTCATCGTATTTACCAAAGAATTTGGTCTTTTGAACTTCCACTTGTTCTATAATAGACTTCATAGAATCTTCTAATGCGATATATTCTTCCTGAGCATAAATTTCGGCACCAGCCGCCTTTGTCTCATTAATAACTACATTGGCTTGATCAATCTCAGCTTGAGGTACTTCTCCACATGCTACTATCAAAATGGACATTACACCTAGTGTTAATATGCCATTTACAAACTTTCTTATCATTGTATTCAGTGTGATATTTTGAATATCTGATCTTGAGACGCAACACCTTCAAAAAGTAACAGCGTCACATAAATATTTTTCGTAACTTTTTCCCGAATTAATAAAAACACGTGACCCGAATCAATTATCACGAATTATCCGATGAGGAAATAGTAGCCAAACTGGCTGCTGGAGGTCATTCGGAAGCATTTGAAGTACTATACAAACGGTATCATTCCAAGGTACTAGGCAAGTGTCACAGTTTTGTGAAAAACAGAGAATTAGCTGAAGAACTCGCAGAAGATGTGTTTTCTAAAACGTATGAAAAGCTTGGTTCATTTAAGAGCAAGTCCGCCTTTTCATCCTGGCTATATTCCATCACATACAATCACTGTATTGACTTTTTACGTCTAAAAAAGAAGCTACACTATCCCCAATGGAACAGTGAGAATGAACTACCTGACATCATTGATGAAAGTGACGAATCAATTTCAGAGATTACCTATGAGAATTTGTTAGAAATCATGGAAATGATACATCCTGAGGAAAAAGCTCTTTTACTCATGAAATATCAAGACGATTTGTCGATCAAAACCATTAGTGAGGCATTGCGTATTACAGAAAATGCGACAAAGATGCGCTTAAAGCGTGCAAGGTCTCGGGTAATTTATCTTTACAAAAACAAGTTTGATGATGCTCAATAACGTTACCTCGGAGAGATATTTCGTCTTAACAACCATATGATCATGGATAAGTTATTAAAACAACTAGTGGATGGCACTGGGGTTACTCCTCCTTCATTATGCGCCCAGTCTTTTGCAAGCAAATATCCACAGGCTATCAATCCTGAATGGCAAATCAGAGGTGAGCGTTTTGAGGTAATTTTTCATCTTGAAACCACTGAATATGTGGCTGAATTTGATTCAAATGGTCTTTTAGTAAAATACACCATGCAACTAACCGCTGAGTCTCTACCAGGGTTTGTTAGTAATCAACTGAGCCAAACAGGAGAACTGATGAATGCTGTATTGGTCAATGAAGGAAATCAGATCAGCTATGAAATCATTTACAGAAATGCTGACTTGAGCCGATTCATGATGGTACTGGATCAGTCTGGAAATATCATTACAGAGAAGGAACTCTAAAGATTCATCATGCTTAAAATTTCTTCTCTTAGCTTCTCATTAGAAGCTACTGCTATGATGATGGAGACAACCAAACCTATCAAGGCATGAAGCAGATCCTTCCCGATTAGTTTCCATGTTACATCAAGTGCTTTGTCCTTTTTATACTTAATAGCAATCTCCCTACCGCCAAGTAACCCAATAAACACCCAGGTAGTACTCATAGGTATAGTATTGATCCAACTGAAAAGTATTAGAATAAAACCATAGACCAGGTCAATCATGGTCGCCTTTCGGATATCCTTGGTATCTGTTTTTTCATCAACAATCTGCTGAATTTTATCTCCCTTCAAATAAAAAATGAGTCCCAGTCCTAAAAACACTGTTAGACTAAATACCAGAAATTGAATCAAATCAAGTTTCCGGGGAAGGTACACAGCAATATTTGCTGCATCCTGAATGATCCACAATACCCAAAGCAATCCACTGGTTATCCATTGAAAAACCACCCATCTCGTTTTTATATGGCCCTGAAACCAGTTCTTCATCCACCGATCCAGAGCGATCCAAATAATGGCCGCTGTTATAAAAGCAATGAGATATCCAAAAACACTCTTCTCAAACACTCCTAATACTGCTTCTGGACTGGCGCTGAAGGCACTAAGCAAAAGAAATGTAGTTGAAACCGGTACTTTCAATCTGGTGATGATCAGAAGAAAAATAGGCGCAGCTATTTGCAAAAAGTGAAATGACGTTGGGGCTTGCGAAAATCCCTTGGATGAAAGTCTCTGAAAGGTAACATCTCCATCATAAAGCAACCAACTTGTCAATACAGTTCCGAGGAACAGCACTCCAATGAACAGCCAAAGATGCCACCAAGGCCTTGAATTATTAGAAGAAATAAAGGTACCGATGGTCTGTATGCTATCATTGGCTGTAGATGAGTAAGCTGCCAATACGAATCCAACCCACATGGCGATGTGCGGAAAAGGATAAGAAATCCCGGCGATCAATATGCAAATGGCTATTAACCAAATAAAATTAGCATCCTTTTGGATCAACAATTGGAGAAAACTAAACCTGGCAGGAATGATCAACCCCTTTTTTTTCTTGGATATCATCTGTGAGTTAAAAGAATGTGAAAGAACACATTTCGATTGAGAAATATTTTAGTGTCCTCAACTGTGACTATTTAACATTTTCGCGTCCTAATAATTAAAGACAAATGAAGTGAAACGATTAGTAAATTCAGCCTGTCTATTTGAATTTCTATGAGCACTTCTATAACAAGGCAATTTATTATTCTATTGATTATATGAAACAATTATCTAAAGTTCTATTTGTGGCTCTTTTGGGTGCAGGTGTAGGCTGGCTACTTTACAAGCAGTCAAAAAAGGAAAAGCGTAATGAAGAAGTCGAGAACAGTGGCGAATACTAATCACTTCCATACCCTCTTATACTGATAATTAACTCCTTTCACTACTATGATAGCAATTGAAAACCACACAATTTTGGCATTTGGTATGCCTGGTGGCGGAGAGATTCTGGTAATCCTCCTGTTTGTGATAATCTTTTTTGGTGCTAAGAAAATCCCAGAACTTGCACGAGGACTCGGCCGGGGAATCCGGGAGTTTAAAGACGCAACACGAGAGGTCAGAAAAGAAATCGAAGAGGGAACCAAAGAATTGAAAAATTAAGCCAATAACCGCATCTTCACATGCGGTTATTTTTTTGACCCAAATTATGCATTAAAGCATAATTTGCCCAAATGGCTGACGAAAGCTTCGCTTTGTCAGGACGGTCCGCCGCAGCGGTTACCCTGACAAATAATTCTAGAATTAAGAATTATTTCGTCATTATTCAATAGAATATTTCGCTTGCTGTTCTGAAGTATTCTATTGAATAATCCGGGTTTAATGTTCTTTCTCATCTGCTTTTATGACTTTCGAGAAAAAATAGACCGTGGCAGCAATCACTCCTATCTGAATGATCAACATCCATATTAAAGGTTCAGTGTTCATGTATTTGACTATGTTTTTTTGATGCTTTATAAACCAATAAGGCAATAAAGGCGAATAAACCGGTTAACACTATTCTAGCTCCATTTCTTAGCCAGAGTTCTTTTTGCACATGATTAACCACTTCCTGATCTGTAGAAACTGCAATTTGCGTTCTCAATTCCCATTGTGCTAATTGTCCAATTAATGAGGAGCTATCAAATTCCCAACCATACCCTTGACTCAAAAGAGAAAAAGCTTCTATCCAATCATTATTAACCGGTGTAAATATGGCACCCAACAGAACAGCTATCAACAACACAGGGGTAACATACTTTATAATAAAACGATATATAGAAGGAATTTTTATTTGGGCTCCCATGGTGATTTCAGCCCAACCTCTCTGTAATCCAAAAACCCAAGAGAAAAGAATCATTTCTGCCAGTGCGAACACCACCAAAGTGATGGTTCCCACCCAGTAATCGTATTCTTCAAACACACCATAATGGTAAAACAGAACACATGGCAAGCCTAACAGCAATGTTAACAATCCAAATGAATAAGCACCTTTTCGCTGATTCCAACCATATTCGTCTCTCATGAAGCTCATCCATGGTGTACCCATAGCCAGCGACGATGTGATTCCTGCAAAAAACAACAAACCGAACCACAACACTCCGGCTATTGCCGCCAGCAAGGTTCCCCATTGAGCGAAGAGATATGGCATCGTCTGGAATGCTATTCCAAAACCAATATTTGCTTTTACCCAATCCAATCCCAGGTAACCAGCTGCCAAAGGAACCACTATTAAGCTTCCTAAAACAATCTCTACAAATTCGTTAGTAAACCCTGCGGAGACAGCATTGAGGGCAATATCATCTTTGGGTTTGATGTACGCTGCATAACAATGAATAGTCCCCATACCTACTGAAAGTGTGAAAAATACCTGTCCCGCCGCTGCTAACCATACCCTAGGCTTCCAGATAGAATCATATTGTGGAGTAAACAAGTAATTGAGACCATCCCAAGCATTGGCTTCTGGGAACAAGGCTGAGGCTGCTGTGGCACCCAGTATCAATGACTTCAGTGCCAAAAAAGCTCCAAACAAAATAAGCAGAGGCATTCCCACTTTGGCTATGGTTTCTATCCCTTTCAATCCTTTGCTGAGAATAAAACTGTTGAGCAGAATACACATTACGAAAAACACCACCGCTTCAAAAGGAATGCCAAAATCAGTGGTTTGAAAATTAATGAACCGATCAAAAAACAGCACCAACTCATTTTGGGACAGATTTAAAAATGACCCTTTGATCGAATGGAAAAAGTAGGAAAGTGTCCATGTCTCTATGTAACAATAGTAAGCAGCTACACCGATGTTCGTAAATATTCCAAACACACCTATGTATGCCCAAAAAGTACGTTTTCCTAATGTTTGTAGGATAAAGGGCGAACTATGGTGACCGTGTCTTCCTCCTAACCTACCCATAGACCATTCTACCCACAGTAGAGGTATACCCATGAGCAAAAAACAAACCAGATAAGGAATCAAAAAAGCACCACCACCATTTTGCACAGCTTGCACTGGAAATCGCAAGAAGTTACCCAAGCCAACGGAGTTTCCAGCCATGGCAAGTATCAGACCAAGTCTGGAGCCCCATGCCTCTTTTGTCGTACTCATGGTTTGTGTATATCCGTTATTGGAAGTAGTTGTGAGTCCACTGACGGTTTATCCGCTACTGTAGAACGACCCCATTTGAATCGGGCCCAAATTCTTTCATGTAGATAATACAATGCAATTTTGGTAAATAACTCTAATCCGCCAATTGAAACTGCAGTATTAAACTGTCCAGTGTAGAAATATGCTAATGCAATAGTATCTAGTGTCCCAATTGTTCTCCAGCTAATACTCTTGGTTAAACTCCTGAAATGAGTAGGTCCCGCAACAGTCCTTCCCCATGTAAATTGGTTCCAAATTCTCTCGTGCAAGTAATAAAGGATTGTTTTCGTCAGTAACTCGGTAAAGCCAATGGAAATAGCCAAAACCAAATGTCCCGAAATAATGGCTGATAAAACAATAGTGTCAATGGTGCCTATAACTCTCCAGGAAACAGCTTTGGTTATGCTGCGAACACTCGAATCTTTCATGAAATGCTGGTATGATATGATTGATTAAACTCTGTCTTTCGACGCACAGACGTATCCAAAGTGTCTTATGACTAACAGATTTATTTTTTGGACATCAATCAATTCTCAATTAGTTCATAGAAACTTTTGATAGAACGAAACAATTTCTGAATCAACATGCAGGAAAATTGGGTAAACAAACTAGATTTAAACGTTTTGAATAATTACCCTAACCCAAAGAAATTGTGGTCTATATCCTATTCGTAATTGGATTTGTGCTTTTGATCAAAGGAGCAGATTTTTTAGTGGAAGGTGCTTCCTCCATCGCCAAGCGTAATAGAATAACTGAAATCGTCATTGGATTAACGATCGTATCATTTGGCACTAGCATGCCAGAATTGATTGTAAACTTATTAGCCAGTTTTGATGGTAGCTCAGAACTTGCCATTGGCAATGTATTAGGAAGCAATATTGCCAATGTACTACTTATATTAGGTGTAGCAGCCTTGATAAAACCCCTACCCATTCATAAGAGCATTTATTTTACAGAACTACCCATTTCACTTTTCGCCACGGTATTGCTCGGTTTTTTGGCCAATGCAGACTTATTTGTAGACGTTAAAGGACTCACTCTTAGCCGATATGATGGCACCATTTTGCTATTCTTTTTTGGTCTTTTTATGACCTATATCTATGTAGTCGCTCAGTCAAAAGATGAGATTGACGAAGCAGATCAAACCAATATGCTACCTAGAACCAAATCAATTCTATACATCATTGGGGGGTCTATCGGACTATTTATAGGTGGAAAATGGGTGGTTGATGGCGCATTTGAAATCGCCTTATTCTTCGGACTGTCAGAAACATTCATCGGGCTCACGGTAGTGGCTGTGGGCACTTCACTTCCCGAGTTAGTTACATCAGCCGTAGCAGCTCGAAAAGGTCAATCCGATATGGCCGTTGGAAATGTAGTAGGCTCCAACATATTCAATATCCTATGGATTTTGGGGATTAGCTCTATTATACGGCCTCTTCCTTTTGACATCATCTCCAATTCAGACATTTTGATGGTCATTGCTTCAAGTACTTTGCTGATACTAGCCATTGTAGTTGGAAGAAAAGCGAGTATCGGAAGAACAATGGGCGCCATTTTTATTATGGTCTATATCGCTTACCTGGTTTATCTGGTGATGAGAGGATAATCTAATAAACCACAATAAACGCAATCAAAAACATTACGATAAACACAGGCAGTAGACCTAGTGTGAGCATCATGTCTGAGTAGTCTTTAGAATAGATTAGCGCTACACAAAGAAAGATCAGAACAAAAGCAAAGGAGTTACCAAATTGAAATAATGTTCCTCTAATAGCATAAGCAGACTGATCCACAAATCCCAATTTGGTACGCATACCAAACAGACCTGAACGGTAAATTATGGCCTTCTGAGCTTGTGTATTGACATAATCGTTATACATTTTTCCGGACACGAGCAATTGAGTACCATTAAAATTGACACGTGTATCACCCCACTTATCCAGGATGACTTTTTCCACGGTGATCTCTCGCTGACCTCCAGAAACGAAATGATCGTAAGTAAACAACAACCCGATAATTAAAAACAAATAGGCAAAATTTCGTTGATACTTATAAAACATGACTTTCATGTGAAAACGCTTTTGCCACAGCTCCTCATCGCGTTTCCTTCGCCATTTCACATATTCTCGCCTCCGCTGTTCTCGCTCATCTACTACTGGCTCTGCCTTTGGAGGAGTATAACCCGTTGATGCTCCTACAGACAACTGCCAATCATAGGTAGCCCGGGCATTCGGATCACTGAGCACTTCATAAGCCAACGTAATCTGTGTAATTTTCTCAGCAGCAAGTGCAGATGGGTTTACATCTGGATGATAAATTTTCACTAAACGCCGATAACTGCGCTTAATTTCGTCAAAACTGGCTCCCTGATGGACTTCTAATGTATCGTAGTGGTTCAAAATGGCAACTGATTAAATCCAAATATATAACCATCTATCATAATTGACCTATTCTAAAGCCATCGAGTCTGTATATTTATTGCAGACTAATTCAATCTTATGAAATCTATTTTCCTGTCCCTGAGTTTTATTATTGGAGCGATTGTTCTTCCTGCACAAAACCCTTATTTCCCAAAAACACTCTCAATGGAAGAACGAGCCGAGGTAATTGACCGATGGATGGAAGAACGTGTACAAACCGTACTTCCAGAATTGATGAAGCGTACAGGAATTGATATGTGGATCATTGTAGCACGTGAGTACAACGAAGATCCAGTCATCAAAACAATGCTCCCGGCTACCTGGCAAAGTGCTCGTAGAACAACCATTCTCGTCATATTTGATCCTGGTAACAGTCAGCCATTGGAAACTATGGCCATGGCACGATATGGTGTTGGGAAAACTTTTCAAAAAGTATGGGACAAGGAGCAACAACCAGATCAATGGAAGGCACTGGCAGAACTCATCAAAGACAAGAACCCAAAGAAAATAGGGATTAATAAGTCCAAAACATTTGCGCTGGCAGATGGTATTTCGAGCACCCATTATGATCAGTTGATGGAATCATTACCTTCCTCTTTTCAGAAGCGTGTAGTAAGTGCCGAAAACCTGGCAATAGGTTGGCTGGAAACTCGTACTCCATCCGAAATGATGGTCTATCAAAACATTGTACGAATGGCACATCAGATCATTGCCGAAGGTTTTTCAGAACAAGTTATACAACCCGGCATTACTACCACAGATGATGTGGTATGGTGGTACAGAGACCGTATTCGTGAGCTTGGATTCACTGCATGGTTTCACCCAAGTGTGTCAATACAACGAAAGGACCCAGAAAGCTTTGAACACCTTAGAGCGTTTTCTGATAGACCTGAAGACCAGGTGATTATTCCTGGTGATTTACTCCATGTAGATTTTGGAATCACCTACCTGAGACTCAACACAGACACGCAGCAGCACGCTTATGTGCTAAAGCCAGATGAAAAGAAAGCTCCTGATTTCCTCGAACAAGCATTTGAATCCGGCAATCAATTACAGGACATTTTCACAACCAACTTTAAGACTGGCATGACAGGAAATGAAATACTAGCCAAATCTTTGAGCGATGCTAAAAATACTGGATTGAAGCCCACCATATACACCCACCCTATTGGATATCACGGACATGCAGCGGGACCAACTATTGGCTTATGGGATCAGCAAGATGGTGTACCTGGAGCAGGTGATTACCCGCTATATCCTTACACCGCCTATTCCATTGAATTAAATAACGCGGTATTCATTGAGCAGTGGAACAAAGAAATACGCATTATGCTAGAAGAAGACGCCTTTTTCGATGGTAATAAAGTTGAATACATTGATGGAAGGCAAGTTGAGTTAATGCTTATCCCTAGAACTCTTGCTCCTAACAAATAAAATTATAACTCAATAGACAGACCTTCTCTAGCCAATTGAGAGTTTCTAAAAACTCCCTGACACTGTTTTTCTAAATCTAATAGGAAAGTATCATCATGGTCTGGGTGGTGATGAGTTAATATCAAATGTCCAACATTAGCTTCTGTAGCAAACATCATAGCTCTACCAGCACAAGTATGTCCCCATCCCTGGTATTTTAAATATTGATCGCTGGTGTAATGTGCATCATGAACCAATACATCTACTCCTTTACAAAACTCAACGTAATGAAATCTGTTTTCCTCTGTCAGTTCATGATCTACCAAATAAGCCATTTGTTTACCAGAAGGAGCAGTTATTTTAAAACCATGGCATCCGCCCGGATGATTGAGCTCTACCGGCACTATCATTGGATCATCTAACACACTGTACTCTAACTTGGAGCCCATCTGTTCAAATCCTATTGGAAAGAACTCTGGATCCATCTGTTTGCGCAATGCTTTCGGCAAAGTATCCAGCTTAGATGATGAAAATACAGATAATTCTATTGTTCGTGATTTGTCGTACAAAGGTCTAAAAAATGGCAAACCTTGAATATGGTCCCAATGAAAATGAGTGAATACAAAATGGAGATGACTGTATGCACTTAAATCTTCATGACCTAAATGATATAATCCAGTACCCGCATCAATGATTAGCAATTTGCCATCCCCATTATCTATGGATACACAGGATGTGTTACCTCCAAATTGTTTGAAAGCATCTCCCGTTGCGGGTATTGAGCCTCTTGTCCCATGAAACTTAACAATCATAAGGAAACGAATTTACTAGCCTTCACTTTATTTTCACCACGATCATATACTGATTGTATAAATTGACTCAAAAATGTCTTGTAAAAATCCTTGAGATGCTTCTTATACGGCGTATAATAGATGTTCTTATCCCCTCTATCAGTATATTCCCAGAATGTCTCTTTTGTCTGAGCCAGGAACTGACAATCTCTCTTGATTAAGTCAATGACTTCCTTGCTTTCAAAGTACCGCAAGTCATCAACAATATCATCAATTAGCTGCTGCACAAAAACTTCCTCTTTCTGATCTACATAATAGAGGATTAGCGCAATTTTCACACTTCTAGCCATATTTTTACGGACTCTATCTAAGTGTGCATCCTGATCAATATCTGGTTCAAGATTGGCATAAATTTTCAATAATTGCACCTGAAACCGCTCTTCATAACCTTTATCGTGAACAGCTATCAATATTCTTTGTATTTCACTAGCAAAGGCATCAATAAGAAATATGAATTGACTCTCCTGCAAGCTGAGCTTATAGATCTCCGTTCCATAATATGTGAGATACTCGCACGATTTGATCAGAAATTTCTCTTGTCGTGTTTCCACAAAATGCATAATCAACTGCGTATAATGGAACACAGAATTGTAAACGTGACGAATGTCCTTTGTCTGCGTGGCATACTTGATTCCAAACCTTAGCAAGGTGTTGAATTGCATTAACGTCAAATCAGTGACTATGGGATTTCTAGACGCCGTAGCTGCATATCCAATCTTCGTCAATTCATTGGCACACTGCGATGCCAGGTCATGATGTCCTCCATCCATTAGGTGACTGTAGATTCCAGAATATATTCGAAATATCTTATGCTCATAAATGGTTTTGTCCTGTGCGATTTGATCAAACTTATCGGACAATGTTCTAAAGGATATATCTAGCTGAGCTCCTTCAGAAAGGGTGAAAAATGAAGTATTGATCCTATTTTTATTATGGATATAATGAGTCAGCAACTCACCTAGTATGCTGATAATTTGACTCTTAGGCTCCTTGTAATGAATAAATCCGTGTTGATCATCTAGTTGATTGATGGTATCAAACAACTCCAATTGAAGAGCTTCAATTTTTTTTACACTATTTGCTCGAAACAGGCGATTTTGAACAATCCTGTGACGAACATAAATGGTATCAATAAGACTGGAAGTCTTAGTATAACTCAAAATATAGAAAGTATAAGGGATAGCATTCAGAATCGCTACAGGAAGCAACACATAAGAATTAAGAAAAAGGATATTGTTCCAAAAAACCGACTCCACTGTCAAATTGAGCTGCAAGTACACTCCTTCCATTGCTGCCAAAGTAATAGCGCTGGTATAATACAAGCTTGGGTAATCCCCGAGATAGTAATCGATAAGCTTGGGATTGCTCTGAGATGCAATTGATATGACGATTATAAGCGTTCCAAGTACTATGCTTAGCAAGGTAAGCCAGATTTCTGGCGCAAAATCAACGATAAAAGATGTCGTATCTACATAAGAATTAAAGTAATCAATCAAGTCTACTTTAACTAAACCCACGATAAGATGCATCAGTAACATTGCAGTAATGATTACCAATACCACTATCAAGAGCTTGTATAGAGTCTCTCTCTTTAGGATATATTTTCTATAATCTGCCATTGACAAAATACATTTCTAAATCCTCCATATTCTTGACAGCAAGTTTCCCTCTGTTTTCACAAGAAAACTCCTCCTTGATTAAATTATAGGTGCTAGCTGAGATGTTAATTCTCCCTGGCGCTCCAGCCGACTCCATTCTGCTGGCAATATTTACTGTTTGACCCCAGACATCATAGGTGAATTTTTTAGACCCAATTACTCCTGCTATCAATTCGCCAGTATGCACTCCTATACGCAATTCCCATGAGTCAATGAATTGATGTACTTTTTTGAGTTCTTTGATTCTCTCCAGTATCTCAACACATGCATGAACCACATCAACTGCGTTGGTCTGGTTAGGAACAGGAATTCCTCCTCCGAACATGTATCCATCACCCATGGTCTTAATTTTTTCCAGACCATACTCTCCGATTACCAAATCAATTTCTTTAAATATCTGATTGAGTTGATCAATGATTTCTTGAGGTTGTAAATCTTTAGTATGAAGTGTAAAACCAACAATGTCCATAAAGGCTATGGTGGCTTGATTAAAATGTCTAGGTTGTACGGATCCGGTTTCTTTCAATTCCTGGACCACTTCCGCTGGTAAAATATTATGCAATAACTCTTCGGTCTTTTGCATTTGATTTTCCAGATCCATTGTTCGTTGTTGAACTTTCTGCTCAAGATTCTGATTCAGAATCAACAATTGATCACGTTGTGCTTCAATTTCTTTGGACTTGCTAAAAGAAACCAGTGCTTCTCTTACTGTTAGATTCAAATCCATGTTATCCCAAGGCTTGGCAATATATCTATAGAGCCCAGCCTTGTTAATCACATTGATGATATCGTCTTTCTGTGCTTGTCCTGTCAGCAAAATCCTAATGGAGGACGGGGATCGTTGAGAAACCTGAATAAGAAACTCATCACCCTTCATTCCCGGCATAATCTGGTCAGAAATAATCACATGTGGAAATACTCCATCTTCGTCAATCAAATCTTCAATAATCTCCAGACCTTCGTCACCGCTTTCGGCGATTTCCACCAAACAGTTCCCATCGAAATATTTCATTAATTGAACTTTCAAACTATCCAGTATTATCCGTTCATCATCCACACATAGAATGATTGGTTTTATCTGAACTTTTTCTTCTGTATGAAGTGTCTCTGTCATCATTCGCTCTGATTTTCTATTCCAGCGGGAGTGTCGGCAAAATCATGCTCTGCTCTGACCAATCCTGGAAGAGTTATGGTTAAAGTCGTCTTGCCTGGTTCACTTTCCAGATCGATCTCCCCACCATGTTGTTCAATAATTCGTTTTACTAATGCTAATCCAAGTCCTGTGCCTTGCCCACCTTTTTTAGTTGTGAAAAAAGGATCAAATACTTTATCCTGTATTTCTAAAGGAATTCCAGGCCCATTGTCTTGAATGGTGATAAATAGTACATCGTCAAAGTAGCTTATCTGTATATCCAAAATGCCTTTGTTCTCCATGGCCTGCAAGGAGTTATGGATGAGGTTAATCCAAACTTGATTTAACTCATCAGCATAGGCGTTGACGATTAATGTATTTGCAGCGAAGTTCTTTCTCACTTCCACTCCTTGTTTAATCGAATTTCGGTTGAGCGTTAGAACGTTATCAATGCTTTCCACCAAATTGATTTCTCTCTTTTCGTGAAATGCCTGATCACTTATATAAGTCTTGAGAGCAGATACTATTTTATCAACCTTGGCCACTGAGGTTTTAATGTTTTTAGCCATGTTGTTTTGCACTGCCATATCTCTCAACCGGGAAACTACAGCAATGGTATCTGCTTCCTGGAATAACGCATAATATGGCTTTAGATCCTGGAAATAACCCATATCACGCATTGAAGAAGCTATAAAAGCAGCCTCTGGAATCTGATCTTCTTCAAGCGTATTTTTCATTTGTCGGCTGAACTGCCTCTCTTCACGAGAACTGAAATAAACCTCCGTATCGCAGATTTTGGCGACCAACTCATTAAATAGTGCTCTTCTTTCACATGAAAGATTTTGTACTACTGTACCTCCAGAACCATCCATGTCATCCAAGAACAGTTTATGAATAAGTTCAATAGACGCCTTAATCGCCCCAATTGGAGTATTGATTTCGTGGGCGATACCCGCGACCAACTGACCTAGTGCTGCTAATTTTTCTGACTCTACTAACTGATTTTGGGTTGTTTTTAATTTTTCAATGGCTGCGCTCAGCTCCTCATTACTTTCTTCAAGTTCTTTAGTTCTATATTTGACTCGCCATTCCAGGTCTTCATTAATTTCTTCCAGATATACCCTTACTTCTGTAAGCTCTGCATGCTGCTCTTCTAGTGTCTGATTTCGTTCTTTTAGCTTATCACTAAATTTTTGAATCTCCTTATTGGAACGCTCATACTCATTCAGTAGAAATACACCCTCCGTATAGTAATCATGAAGTGGAAAATCCATCAAATTCAATGGCGACTCTCTTAAATCTTTGATCTCGGCAATTAGTGGGGTGCCTACGAATATATACACCTCCTCTTCTGATAAAATAAACTGCCCTTTTAGTTTTAAGGCTGATGATTTAATGGTTACGAAGTAGAGCATCTCCTCTCTCAGTTTTATCCCATTTGAATCAGAGTTCAATCCATTTTTTTTGATCTCAAAATATTCTTCGAAACAACTACCTGAGCGAATTTCGGGACATAATTTTCCCATAGAATCTCCCCATTCAATGATTTCCTTTTGATCATTGACTACTACGTAGAACGGGTTTAATCTATTTATTGCGCTGTTTGATAGTTTCATTGGCTTAAAGTCTTTCTACAGAAAATTTATCTGGAATACATCATGATCAGTCTCATTGGACTTTTTGATAAGATGTATTATTTCACATGGCTCATTGAATTTATTACTTAGTGCTGCCAATATGCCTTTCACTAAAGGAGCCATTCCTTCACGATTGGAATAATAATGCAGGTTGATTTGACTATCACTGATTACCTTAGTATCAAATGTTGGTGGGTCAATATTCGGAAGTATACATCCTATCTTAAAATGAAGATGATTCAGGTTATGCATGAACTCTTTCATGGACTTCCCAAACATTTCAAATACCATGCTGTAACCTTCGCTTTCTGTGTACTCTACCCAATACCTACCGATAGATTCTATTAAACAACTTGGTTCTACTCCCAATACTTCAGAAGTAGTCTCGATCAAACGATAAGAATGTGAATCTTCTGTAAACTTCATAGAGACAAAGACGTCATCCTCAACCTTTGATTTATAACAAATCTCCTCCCAGGTATACTTACCGTATTCCTTTAGTATGAATTTTTTTACAGCTCTATTGATCAATCCATTCATATCAACTAGTAATCTCTAATCCACTCTTAATTACTCCAATCAGCTCTTCTTTTTCCCAGGGCTTCTTGATCACTTTGTACAGATTCGCTTCATTGAAAGCACGCTCTAAAGCTTGTTCTTCGGCTTGTCCTGTCAGCATGACTTTGACAATCTCAGGGAAGCGTTGGTGAACCCCAATAAGAAACTCATCTCCCTTCATTCCTGGCATTAACCAATCTGAAACAATGATCAATACGCGCACACCATCTTCCACCATTTCTTCAATCACCTCCATGCCTTCATCTGCACTTTCAGCAACCTCAATTGTAAACTCACCATTAAACTCACGAGATATCTGAGTTTTAAGACTATCCAGGATTATACGTTCGTCATCAATACATAAAATCGCTTTTTCGGTGCTCATACTTGTTGGTGGTTAGGAAATTGAATAATGAATTTGGTTCCTTCAGAGCTTGTCTCAAACGTGATGGAGCCTGAATACTTTTCTACTATATTTTTTACAATATCCAATCCAAGTCCTGTCCCTTCACCTTGCGGTTTAGTGGTAAAATATGGCTCAAATATTTTTTGTTGAATGTCATCAGGTATTCCAGTTCCTGAATCCTGAATACTAACTATGATATGTTCTTGGGTAGTGTTAACGGCAATTGATAGTGTACCAACACCATTCATTGCATGTATGCCATTATGAATCAGGTTGGTCCAAACCTGCATGATTTCACTGGCATTACATTTAAAAAACACTGGCTGACTGGTATAATCCTTCTCAGTGATAATTCCCTGCTTAAGCTTGCTCTTATATAAAATGAGAACCGTCTCAATGTTATCTCTCAGGTCAATGGTCTGTTTCTCATCTTCTTTATCGTTTCTGGAGAAGCTCTTAATGGCTCCTGTGATATTCTTGATTTTGTCCACTGCCAAAATGATGTTATCAATGGTTTTGGCTTGTTTGATAATTGATAAAGCAGTGTGAATCAATTCTGGACTTTTGGGATGCGAAAACAATTGGCCAAATGCATCTATCCCTTCAGTAAACCCTACATCCACAAACTGATCTGCCCAGGAAGCCGCGTACATTTCATTGTATTTGGCTAATTGCAGTGTCATCTCCTTTCGCTTGGCTCGTATCTCTCTCGTCGATAGCGTTTTGTTGAATGCTGAAGCTTCTCGTATTAAATCGAATAGTATAACTGCTAAATCCTGGTCCTTTACATCCAAAGACTGAGGCAATGCTTCCATGCAAGACAGATATGACTCGCTAAGTGACTGAATAGAAGCATTAAGAGCACCGAGAGGTGTATTTATCTCATGTGCTATTCCTGCAAGTAATCGCCCCATCAAGAGCAATTTTTCTTTACCTAAGTCAATTTCCTCCTCTAAAGACCTGTTATCGTTGTATTCTGACATTTCAAAATGATATTACATGACCAAAATACGCACCTAATACCCTTATCAGATTTACATTTCGTCAATACGCAAAACCCTTACGACCAATTGTCGTAAAATGACGATTTCCGGTAAATCCCAATTTGATACAAATAATAGCCGATCAATTTCCTTACAATTTGCGACTGGATGATATTAGAACTAATTTTGCACCTCGAAAATCAAAAGGCATGATAGCAACTCAAAACGTATCTCTTCAATTTGGTAAGCGTGTATTGTTTGACGAAGTGAATGTAAAATTCACAGGCGGCAACTGTTACGGAATCATTGGTGCCAACGGAGCAGGTAAATCCACATTTCTAAAAATCTTATCTGGTGAGATTTCACCAAACTCAGGATCTGTCAATATTGAGCCCGGCAAACGTATGGCTGTTTTAAAGCAGAACCACTTCGAGTATGACGAAAATGTGGTTATGGATACGGTCCTGATGGGTCACCAGGAGCTTTGGAAGATCATGAAGGAGAAGGACGCTATCTATGCAAAACCAGATTTCTCTGAAGAGGATGGCGTAAAAGCCTCTGAGCTGGAAGCAAAGTTTGCTGAAATGGATGGCTGGAATGCTGAATCAGATGCTGCTGCCCTACTTAGTGGTTTGGGTATTAAGGAAGTTGATCACTTCAAAGTAATGAAAGACTTGACCAACCAGCAAAAAGTAAGAATTTTGCTTGCTCAAGCACTTTTTGGTAATCCAGACATTTTGATTCTCGATGAGCCTACCAACGACTTGGATTTGAACACCATCGACTGGTTAGAAAATTATCTATTGGACTTCAAGAATACAGTCATTGTGGTATCTCACGACCGTCACTTTCTGGACACCGTGTGTACACACATCGCCGATGTTGATTTCGGTCAGATCAAAATATACACTGGTAACTACAGCTTCTGGTATGAATCAAGCCAATTAGCCCTTTCTCAAAGAAGTGCTGCTAACAAGAAAGCTGAAGAAAAGAAGAAGGAACTTCAGGAGTTCATTCAGCGATTTAGTGCGAATGCCTCTAAATCTAAGCAAGCAACATCCAGAAGAAAGTTGTTGGATAAAATCAATGTAGATGACATCCAACCTTCTAATAGAAAATACCCTGCGATCATCTTTAATCAAAGCAGAGAAGCTGGAGACCAAATCCTTGAGATCAAAGGTTTGTCCAAATCTTTGGATGGTCAGCCATTATTCCAAAACCTGGACTTGTTTGTCAACAAAGGTGAAAAAATCGCCTTGGTTGGAGATAACAGTTTAGCTATCTCTACTTTAATCAAGATTTTGGCTGGTGAAATGGATGCAGATTCTGGTACATTTAAATATGGTCAGACCATCACCTCGGCCTACTTGCCGAACGAAAACGCAGAATTCTTTGACACTGAAGAAAACTTGATTGACTGGCTAAGAGAATTCTCTCCAGGAGAAAAAGATGAGGTATACATCCGTGGATTCCTGGGCAAGATGTTATTCTCAGGTCAGGAAACATTGAAGAAAGCAAACGTGCTTTCTGGAGGTGAAAAAGTAAGATGTATGCTCAGTAGAATGATGCTACAGGAAGCAAACTTCATGCTACTAGATGATCCAACCAACCACCTTGATTTGGAGTCAATTACTGCATTGAACAACTCATTAGCTGAATATAAAGGTACACTGATCTTTACATCGCATGACCATACGTTTACTCAAACCATTGCGAACAGAATCATTGAGATCAATCCTAACAAGATAGTGGACAAACTAGGTACTTACGACGAGTACATTGAAGCAAAAAAAGCAGCAGCTAAAGCATAACTAAAAAGAGGTTCCCAACGGAGCCTCTTTTTTTATTTTAACTATACAATTCAATCTACATATTGTCATTATGACAATAACCTCTCTTTATCCATACTCAAATATTCACATTTGATCGATAAGTAATAGTTTTTATTGTAATTATTATATTAATTAACCTTTGAACTATTCAACCATTGATCTATGCCTTATAATCTTTTTGCTGGCAAGCTAAAACCTTGCTGTTTAGGGATAATATGTATCTTCTCCTATTACCTCAATGCTCAGGATGTCAAGTTTGATCGGATCGGTACGGACATCGGACTTTCACAAGCGAACGTTACTGCCATTGTTCAGGATGATCTTGGCTACATTTGGCTTGGTACGGAAGACGGCCTCAATCGATTTAATGGTTATGAAATAGAAGTATTCTTAAAAAACGAAGAAGATTCTTTATCAATTCCTGACAACAGAATTTCCAATATGGCCTCCGGAAAAAATGGTGATGTCTGGATTGGATCGAATACAGGCCTCATTCAATACCATTACGAGAATAATTCCTTTCAGCTTATTAATGTAAATGATTCTTCAAGAACAAATAAGATTCCTGAAGGAAGTGTTACAGCTCTATTTGAAGATTCAGACAACCATATCTGGGTCTCAACAGCGGCTAGCTTGAGTAAAATCGATTCCAAAACACAAGAGATCACCACCTTTCATCAACACGTATCTTCGTTTAATTCACTTCCATTTAACATAATTGATATTTCAGAAGATAGAAAAGGCAACCTCTGGCTAGCTAATTCATCACAAATTATCAGTTTTAATAAAAGCACAAAAGAAATCTCTCCCATTGCATTGTCTAACAAAGGGTTAGCCGCCTTATCCTCAGTTGGTGATATTAGCAGTATATTGGTAGATAACAGCAATCAACTATGGGTTGGAGGACGAACCGGAGTTATGCTCATCAACTTAGGTAATAATCAATTCACTACGATTAACTATTCCCCTAACCAACCCAAAAGTCTTCCGAATGATTTGATAACAGACTTTACTATGGATCAAAATGGTGATGTGTGGGTAGCTACTGATGATGGTATAGCCAAATATCTAGGTAATCAACAGTTTGAAAACTTCCACCACAATCCAAACTTAAAATCCAGCATCAGCAGTAGCATCTCTCTTTCGCTATTTGTTGACAACCAAAACAGACTCTGGCTTGGAACTAGAAATGGTGGAGCCTCCTATCATGACCCAGACAAATTTAGCTTTGACACATACGAAGCTCAAGGCAATGCCAACGGACTGAATAGCAATCAGGTGACTGGATTCAGTGAAGATCGGTTTGGAAACATTTACGTGGCTACAGATGGCGGTGGTCTCAATTATATGAATGTTACTACGGGAAACTTTAGCCAATTCATGTACAATCCGAGCAATCGAAACTCATTAGGCGGAAATAAAGTCCTTACGGTTATTGTAGATCAAAATGAGAATGTCTGGACTGGTATGTGGAACGGAGGAGTAACTCGATACAATCCACAAACCGGAGTATTCAAACGTTATAGACATTCACCTTCAAACCCAAACAGCCTGGGCAATGACAACATTTTCACGATCTATGAGGATCGAGATGGACGTATTATAATTGGTAATTGGCAAAACGGAATCAGCATATACCAACCGAATACGGATAACTTCAAAAACATTAATTATGCTCCTGAAAAAGAGACATCTATACCTGCAGGTACGATGGGCTTAATCATAGAAGATCAGGTTGGTAATATTTGGGTGGCTTCAGATTATGATGGCATTGCGAAACTAAACCGAGATTTTGAAACCATTAAAAAATTCAAATTTGGCGATGGATCTGGATTGAGTTCCAGCGGCATCACTGAACTCTATATTGATAGTAAAAACCGTATCTGGGTCGGCACCAATGGTTTTGGTATGAATGTTTATGATCATAAAACAGAAACATTCAAGACCTATACAACCAAAGATGGTCTAGTCAATAATGCCGTGTTGAACATCATTGAAGACAATCAAGGCTTTTTATGGATCACCACCAATCGAGGTATGTCTCGATTCGATCCTAACACAGAGTCTTTCACCAACTTTTTTAGAGAAGATGGACTACAGAACAATCAGTTCATGACACGAAGTGCATACAAGACATCTAAAGGAAAACTGTTATTTGGTGGCATTAGTGGTTTTAATTTCTTTGACCCATCGAGTCTAAAATTGAATCAAACTGCTCCAAATGTGCTCATTACATCCATGAGCCTATACAATGATGAACTTAAACCAGGACCCAAATCACCACTTTCAACTAGCATCACTTTTACTGAAGAAATCACTCTGGACTATGACCAAAATGTTTTTTCCTTCGAATACATAGGACTTAGTTTGAGACATGCCAAAAAAAATCAGTACAAATACCAGTTGGAAGGTCTTCATGATAATTGGATAGATAATGGCACAGAGCGAAAAGTATCTTTCATGAATCTGAAACCTGGCGATTATACTCTAAAGATAAATGCTGCCAATAACGATGGTGTTTGGAGCGATGCCCCTGCTATTATCCAAATCACCATTACTCCTCCCTTTTGGGCAACATGGTGGTTTAGAAGCATCATCGCAATAGCCATAATTGCCACTGCATATACTATATACAAGAATCGGTCTGATCAGATTAAAGAACAGAAAAGACTACTTCAGGAAAAGGTAAATGAAGCCACCAATCAAGTTAAAACAAGAAATGAAGCACTCCAGGCACAAAGCATCAAGTTATCTGAAGCTATCGAGGAGACTAACTTCATTGTAAGAGAAGCAGTAAATTCTGGAAACTATCAAGCCCGAATTGAAACGAACAATAAAGAAGGTGAATGGAAAAATCTGGGAGAATCTGTCAATCAATTATTCGATTCCATACTAGAACCTTTTCAAGAAATCAATCAGGTTGTGAATCATTTATCAAAAGGTGATCTCACACGAAGATATGCGATCGGCGCCAAGGGTGATGTGGAGCGACTTGCACAAAACCTAAATCACGCTATTAACAGCTTATCTGCACTACTTCATGAAGTAACCAATCAGGTTTTGGTCATACGATCTTCTTCTTCAGAAATGTTGGCTACAAGTGAAGAGATGAACGTGAGCACCAATGAGATTGCTTCATCTATTTCTGAAATGAATAGAGGCTCCCAAGATCAACTAGTAAAAGTGGATCAGGCATCTGCACTAATAGAAGCCGTGATGAACTTTGCAGCAAAGATGAGTAAACAGGCAGAAGAAATTCATGATGCCGCACAGGAAGGGGTTAATGAAAGCTCTCAAGGCATGAACTCTATTAATCAGCTGGATGGATCTATGCAAGAAATTCTCAATTACTCAGAGTTAACTAATCAATCCATCGCCTCGTTAAGCAAAAGTTCACAAGATATCACTTCGGTCCTCAGTATTATTAAAGAAATTGCAGCGCAAACGAATTTACTGGCTTTGAATGCTGCAATTGAAGCTGCGCAAGCAGGTGAAGCAGGAAGAGGCTTTTCCGTAGTAGCTGAGGAAATTCGAAAGTTGGCTGAGGACTCGAAAAGATCTGTTGGTGATATTGAAACACTAATATCTAATGTACAGCATGAAACCGGTGAAACCGCCAATTTGGTGGTATCAATGAGCCAACGTATCAAAGAGGGTGGCGAGGCAAGCAAAGTATCACTGAATGCTTTTCAAGCAATATCCAGTAAGTACACCGAAACTCTGGATAAATCAGATGACATCCTTCATGCTACGAAGCAGCAAACCGATGACATCAGCAACATAGTAAACCTGATATCAAGCATCGTGGTGATTGCTGAAGAAACTGCTGCCGGTACTGAGCAGATTGCCAGTAGTTCTGCTGAACTAGCAGCAGGTATGGAAAACTACATTCTAAAAAACAGAAACGTAACGGCTATTACAGATGAACTCACAGAAAAGGTGAATCAGTTCAATCTCACAAACTAAGACTCATCATAAAAGAATATATGAATAGCTAAAGCAATGGCACCGGTTGTCGCTAATAAGAAACTTACAATTGCGATACCCGGATAGCCAAACAGGGTAAAATCTGTCCGCACATTCATCATTAGTGCTGAACCAATAACTAATGCCGCTAGAATTAGCCCCACAGTAATTCGATTCGCTACCTTTTGGAAGCCTTTCATGATGTGTCGCTCGTCAAAAGCATCCACCTTAACTTTCAGATTATTGTCTGCGACGTTTCCAATAATCTTATTGAGTCGTTCAGGCATCTTTTCAAGCAACTCCTTCCCTTCCAACAATGCAGAAAAGAAATGTTGTGGTTTCAACTCTTTTACCATGATCTTATTCATAAGCGTCATGGCATTGGCTCTAATCGCTTCATTTGGATTAAAATCAGGTGCAAGCGTATGAGCTACCAAATCAAGGTTTAACAAAGCTTTACCAACAAGACTTAGTTCCATTGGCATATGAAAATCACACTGGCCAGCAGCTGTAATTAAACCAAACATCACACGACCAGTATCGATATCATCAACAGAAGCATTCTGATTTTCCTGAATTAAATCCGAAATCAACATCCTAAATTTCTCTTCATCGGCATCAGGTCCCTTCTTACTCATCTTGATAAGTAACTCGATAGCTTCTGAAGTTCGGTTTTCACTGATATGGAGGATCAATTTTAAATAGTTCTGGCGTAGTTCATCAGATAAATGAGCCATCATGCCCATATCCAAAAGAGCCACCTTGTTGTCCTCTGTGAGATAAACGTTACCAGGATGTGGATCAGCATGCATGAATCCATCTACCACTATCTGCTGTAGATACGCTTGAAACAAATCCTCACAGATTTTCTCCCCATCTATTTCGAGTTTTCTAAGAGGAGAAATCCTGGTGATATTCTGCCCTTTGATAAACTCCATGGTAAGGACCTTACTCGACGAATAATCATCAATGGCTGTAGGAATAATAATGCGTTTAAAACTCTTCAGGTTCTCATGAAGCTGATTCATGTGTTGAGCTTCTTTATGATAATCCAGCTCTCTCAGCAAGGTGCCCTTGAAGTTTAGAAATAACTTATTGACATCAAACCTCTTTCCTAAATCTGTGTTCTTTTCTAAAAAAGAAGAAACCTCTTCCAATATCTCAAGCTCCTCCACCACACGCTTTCGAATCCCAGGACGTTGTACCTTTACTACTACTTGCCTACCATCTCGCAACTCGGCTTTGTGAACCTGACCTAATGATGCGGCAGCTAGCGGCTCCTTCTCAAAATATTTAAAAGCTTTGGAGATTCGTACTCCCAGTTCATCTTTGATAATCTCCTCTACTTCTTCATAAGAAAAGCAGTTGAGGTCGTCCTGTAAATGACGCAATACCTCAATGTATTGTGGGGAAATAAGATCGGGTCGTGTGGACAATAATTGGCCAAGCTTAATAAATGTAGGTCCAAGATCCTGAATGTCGTTGATGAATTGTTCTTTGTCAAATTGTAGTTCAGCAGTCTTGGTTTCTTTTACATCAATTCCGGAAGTGAGTCCTGAATCTTTGATGGCTTTCCGATCACCATATTTCCAAAGGAATAAAACAATGTCCTTGTACTTCTTAAGATGTTTCAAATGCAGTAATAGTTGATTTAGAAGTACAACTAACTACCTCCACAAATTGATTTGATTAAATGATAAAGCTTCTTATACATCTCAAAAAAAATAGTCTTTTTGAGCATTACACCCGTAACAACCCACGTTTTCACCTTAACTGAACATAAATATCATTCCAATAAAACTGAAGCATCAGTATGTCTCAACAGATCTGTTAACACGACAATTAGAAAATAAATTGAAAAAATATGAAGGTCTCTGTAATCTGGCATTCACTAGATAGACTAACGTGCTAAAACAAAATAACTATGACTTCAGAACAGCAATTAACATCATCACAGAAGAATGCCATAAAATCAATCCTTGTAAGCATTGGGGCTTTGGCCATAGTAGCCTCATGTTTCTCTGTTTATGTGGATGGTTTTGATATATCCAATAGTTCAGGATTATACTCTGGCGGATCCTTACTGTTCTTTGGATTGGTTGGAGATAAACTGATATCAAACAAAAAAGGCTGACATTGCTGTCAGCCTTCAATATTTTTAGTTCTTTTTTTTGTCTTCTACGACTGGTTCAGGTTTCTCATCAACGATATTTCCAAATTCATCTACCCAGGCGATCATGTCATCCAGGCTTCCTCCTTTGTTATTATCTTCTTTACGTTCCATTTTCTTCTCAAACTTCTCCTTCTTCTTCATCGCTTTCTTCTTCTCGCGCTGCTTCTTCATGAACGTATTTTGTGATCTTCCCATATACAATTATCAATTTTGATGAATAAAAAACAACCACTAGTCATTGGATGACTTTAACCTAGCTTCTCAACTTGTCGGATGGTCTGGAAACCATTAATAAGGCACAGTAACCAACTGGTGTTGGCGGGTTTCAAAAGAACGAAACCGAATCAACTAAGAAGGTGCCTGAGAACTAAAGTAGGCTAAATGCAGAGTGGTTGTAACCGCTTTCTGACAATGCAAAGATAAAGAATAAATAGGGCATTTCGATGAATAATGTAAAAAGACTTCAATGAGTGTATGAATCGCAGGAAGCATCTATCTTTATTCCGAATTTAACAACGCCCTCATGAAAACCAGATTTGCAGTAATTGTTGTTTTAAGCTTCATATCTCAAGTAGCTGTTTCACAGATTGATATGGTGATCCCTATTGGACACACTCGAAGAGTTGCTGATGTTCAATTGTCAACAGATGGGCAGTGGTTAGCATCAACAGACGGATCAGATAGAGTGACTATCTGGAACTACCAAACAGGAAAAGAAACCTATCATTTTACAACTAAGCATCCAGTGTCTTTGATTAGCTATGGCACTAAATCACTATTTGTAGCTGACAAATCAGGAGCTATTCAAAAGCTAACTTCCACAGGAGAAGTAGAACAAACCATAACCACTGACTCAGAACTTATCGGTCTTTATGCCTCTGGAAATGATTCTTTATTGGTTATAACAGAAAATGAACTAAGCTGGTACTTCAAAGGCAAAAAGATTACCAACTCCGAAACAAAATTAGAAGCCATTACTGTGGCAACTCCTACCGTTGATTTAATCACTGTTGGAAGTAAGGACGGTCAAGTAGAAGTATTCGACGCAAACCTCACAAGCATACATCAAATGATGGTCACGGAGGCTTCTGTAGCTTCCATTGATTACACCCCACAAAGCATTCTAGTAGGAACAACTTCGGGCGAATTGATCCAATTGAATAAGTCAGATTACGCCATCAACAAAACCAAAGCTTTCTCATTAAGAACTCTTGATATCGCATACAATCCATTATCCAACTTGATTCTCGTAGTTGGACGAGATGAAAAACAAAACGTACGTGTTTTTGATACGAAATTGAAGGAACAAAAACTACCATTTGAATGGAATGAGCCTGTAGGAACTGAAGCTTTCAACCTCGGACTTAAAACAATAACAAACACTTCAGATAGCACAACATTAGTGGCTGAGTACTTGAATGTTATAAAAGAATACAATTTTAAGACTCAACGTTGGAGTAAGGTGTTTAAAGGCCAGGCTTCCCCTATTTACGACTTATCGATTGATCGAACAGGAACAAAGTTAGCCATTGCAGCTGGACAACCATCCATTCAGATTCTTGACCTAACAGGAACTGGCTCTGACATGGAGTTATCAGGAAGTGAATTAGGCTCTCGTGCGACAGCTTTCCATCCTGTAAATCCAGTGGTTGCCAGTTATGGATTGGATGAACAAATTCGTGTCACAAACCTTATCAATCAAAAAGAGATTTTCACCTTAGCGGCCAAAGGAAATTACAGCACTACTCCTATCAAGTTCGACATCACAGGACGTTACATCATTCGAAAAAGTAGTGAAGAAGATTTTGACTTGTACAATTTCACTACCAATCAACCACAAAACCTAAAGGTCAAAAATGGCAAAGATTATGTCTTTTCTGCTGATGGAAGAAAACTAATTTTCCTTACAGACAAAGGACTGACGATTTATGACCCTATCACATTCCAAAAGATCAAAGAAATCGAAATTGCGAATGCTCAGGATCTATCCATTAGTTCAGAAGGCACTCTGGCAGTCTTATTAAAAGATGACGTCACGGTTGAATTGTTTGACACCTCCAAGCTTTCTAAAAAAGGCACAATTACCCTACCGAAAGTATCTGATAACCTTTATTGGTCTACTAACAATAAACACCTTCTTGGAGTAAGGAATTCGATCAAGAGAGGCGAAAATGGAGCAGATTACTCGATCTATGTTTTCAATTCAGAAAATGGAAAACTCGAAAAGACATTAACAGGCCACTCCGGGTTCACTTATGATATTGAGTTCGTGAACAATAAAATGCTCTCAGCTTCGATCGATGGAACCATTAAAATATGGGATTTGGAATCAACTAATTCAAGTATAAAAGGAATGGTTATTCCGCTTCAAGAAAATCAATATGTAGTAACCACTCCAACCGGATTGTTTGATGCAACTCCAAATGCTATGGAACAACTGCATTACGTCAAAAGAGGTAAATTGATCAACCTGGATCAAATCAAAGACAACTACTACGAGCCAATGCTTCTTTCTAAGCTATTGGAATTAAATCCAGAACCGATCAGAGCTTCTAATTCATTAGCAACTGAATCGTTGTATCCGGAACTAACCCTAAAGCACCCTCTAAAGAATGATGGAAAACTTGGCATTAACCTCAACAATAGTGGCGGCGGAATTGGTCGAGTATTGATATTGATCAATGGTAAAGAAGTAAGTAGTGACGTAAGAAGTGCGGGAAGCACTCCAGATGCCAGATCACTAGAAATAGATTATGACATAACCGACCACCCATTCTTGTACAATGACCGGGTGAATAAGATCACTATCAAGGCGTTTAATGCAGATGGAACATTGAGCAGCGACGCAAAGAGTTTGTATGTATTTGGAGAACAGAAGACTCTGGAAGCGCCGAATTTATATGCCATAATCGCGGGAACCTCGAACTATGAAGGAGATGCTCTTGATCTCAAATATGCTGCGAAAGATGCCGGTGACCTGGCCAACGCCTTAAAGCTCAGTGCTACAAAATACCTGGGATCAGAAAAGACCAATATCAAATTATTAACAACAGATCAGGACAAGTCTGCCTGGCCAACTAAAGAAAATATTCAAAGGGCATTTAGGGAATTTCAATCAAAGGCAAAAGCCAATGACATCTTGTTTGTTTACTTATCAGGTCATGGAGTCAATCATACTGGTGACATGAGTGACTTCTATTATCTAACAAGTGATGCAGCCAGTGGTGACATGAACAACACAATTAACAGAGACCAATATGCGATTTCAAGTAATGAGTTCACAGAATACATCAAGGCAGTTCCTGCGCTTAAACAGATATTGATCATTGATGCATGTCATTCAGGACGACTGGCTTCTTCATTGGGCTCCAGCAGAAGCGCTATGAGTTCCACTCAAATTAGAGCACTAGAACGAATGAAAGACCGCACTGGTCTCTTTGTGTTAGCTGGATCAGCTGCGGATGCAGTGAGCTACGAAACCACGCTCTATGGACAAGGTTTATTAACCTATTCCCTACTCTTCGGAATGAAAGGAGCTGCTCTTCGTGATGATGAGTTTATTGATGTATTGAGTATGTTCCAGTTTGCTGCTAACAAAGTACCTGAACTAGCTGAAGAAATCGGCGGTATCCAAAAACCAGAAATCAGAGTTCCTGAAGATGGTAAAAGCTTTGATATCGGAAGACTCGATATAGCCGATAGAGATGCAATTCAACTAGCCGCTCCGAAACCGGTTTATGTAAATTCAAGATTCCAGGATGAAACCATGATATTCGACCGTTTGAATCTTAATGAATTGCTGGATCAAAAGCTTTTAGAACTAAGTAAAATGGACGATGCACCAATAGCTTATGTTGACAATAAGAACTTCAGTGGTGCTACTATCATCAACGGCAGATATCAGGAAGCGAATGGACTAATTAAAGCTCAATTAACCTTCGCATCCAAAGGTTCTGTAATCAAACAAGTGGAGATAGAAGCGGCAAATGCTGAACTTTTAGCTGAAGAGATAATCAAGCAACTCGTTTACTGACAAATCTCACAGTTTCCCGATTCATTGCTCTCACAAGCACTCAAGGTGGCATAACAATCGCCACCTTTAGCACCGTATGGCGCATCATCAGGACATCCTGTACATGAACCTAAACCCTCTTCATCACATGATATCAATATGGCGAATGAAAGGATACTGGCAAAAAATAAAATAGAAATATGCGACTTCTTCATGAACTAGGGTCTCCTGATTTCAGAGCCTAATTTAATCACAAATCGTACAATCTCCTCTCTCTGAAGCATCACAATCATCAAATGACTGGTAACATTGTGTGGAACCAGGCACAGACCATGGCGAGCTAGATGGGCATCCGGCACATTCAGTAAGCAAATCATCTTCTGTACAGTGATTGAAGACCATTATCGTCAATATGGCCATCACAAAAAGTGGAAGTCGTAATTTTTTGATCATAGATGAAGAATTGAAGTACCTAAAATAAAAACTATAACTCAAGAAGTCATAGCTTGTTTTAGGAAATCAAATATCCTGCCATTTTTATATAGTCTGCATTTTTCGATTCATACGATTAAAATTCACATACCTCTATACGAAAATCAAGAATAAAGGCGTTCATGAGTTATTTACACCTAACTACTTATTGCCATGATGAAATACATCACCATAATCTTTTTATTAAGTACATTCTCAACAACAGCTCAAAAGCTATCCCCATATTTTGGATTGAATGCATCAAGTCACTGGATAAAGTCCAGTCAATCTGATTCAAGATACGCTTACGGTTTTAGGTCGGGTTTACAAGGAGGCATCAATTATACGCATCCATTAAACCGAATCGTACAACTCAGCTATCGTGCGGAATACGTTCAGAAGGGCTATGAATCACGTAACAATACCTTACATTATGTAGGCATTCAGCAGCAAGTGCAGTTCAATCCCTTCCCTAATAAAATCAAGAATGCCTACGCCGCTATTGGAGCAACCAATCACCGTCTGATGAAAGAGAGCCTCATAGATCAAATAGAAGATTACGATGGCACTCAGGCGATCATTCCCGGCAAGTATGACAAATGGAGCTTCGGTGGAGTGCTAGCTGTCGGATATTGGATCGACCGACTCAACCTGGAAGGAGGAATGAACTTTGACATAGCACCAAGCATAACATACAATCAATTTGAAGTTCGTAACTACCTATGGTACTTCAATGTCGGATTTAGCGTGCTATAATATTTTAGCTATCATTGCGACCTTAATACCGTCATAATGAATTTTAGCTGGAAAGGAGTATTACGAGTTTTGGGTATCATCATCCCCCTCGTTTTTATCATTGGAGTTTGTTTGATAATTACAACACAATCCTTAGGTCTAGAACTAAAGAATCTAAAACAACCTTCTCCTGTTAGTCAAATGTACCTCAAACTAAGTGAACTAATCGGCACATGTTTGACGCTTTGGTTGTTCATTGTTGGAGTCAATAAAGAAAAACTGTCGGTACTTGGTCTTCAACTTAAAGGTCATTACAAAGACCTGGTCATTGGATTATTAGCGGGCTTGTTCATAATGTCTGGAGGAATATTGATCTTCAAGTTATTTGATCTTGGCACATTCTGGTTTACAGGATTTGACTGGTCACAAATACTAATTTCCGTTCTTCTATTCACCTTTGTCAGCTTTATGGAAGAGCTACTTTGTAGAGGTTATGTCCAGAGAAATCTAGAAAAATCCTTTAACAGATACATCGCGCTCATAGTAGCATCCACGATCTTTGCTTCCATTCACCTGGCCAATCCGCACATGGACTGGTTTAGTTTCACTTATCTGGTAGTAGCTGGATTGGCTTTAGGATGGTGGTACATGGAGACTGGCAATCTATGGTTTTCGATAGGCTTCCACTTCAGTTGGAATTTCTTCCAAACTATGTTTGGGTTCAATGTCAGTGGACAGGATTTCTACGGCATTTATGAATTAGAAACCAAGGAAGAGAACCTTTTGAATGGAGGAGATTTTGGATTTGAAGGATCTATCTGGGCTGTTATCACTAAAGGGTTGATCATAGTTTTTACTATTTGGTACCTCAACCGACATCCAGAAAAGAAAATTCGATCAGGTCTTCACAATCAAAATCACAACGAAGATGAATCCAATTCAGATGCTCCAATTCATTGATTATAACAATGCCTAAATGACTAAGTCATTCTGAGGGTGTTTGTGTTTTTCGAATAACGGACTTATATTCAAACCTTTATACCCTACCCTACAAAATGATGATTAAATATACTACCCTGACAGTGCTCATATGGAGCGCTTGCATTTCCTATGTTTTTGCTCAAACGGAAAATGGAATTGGAATTGGAACAACTGATGTTGCCGATGACGCTATTTTAGAAATAGAATCGACAAATAAAGGAATCCTTATTCCTAGATGGCCAAATTTGATTACTCCATCTAATTCAACGGAAGCAATTGGACTGCTAGTTTTCAGTGAAAGTGATAATAGTTTTCAGGTCTGGACTTCTAACGGGTGGAAAAAGGTACTCCAAGAGGATGGTTCTGCTCAAGTTTCATCATTGAATTCAACATCTGGTATTTCCGCCTCCAATACAATATCAGGACAAGATTTAGCGGCATCAAGAAATATTACAGCAACGAATAACATAACAGCAACGAATGACATTTCAGGGCGGAATATTACAGCCAGCACTACCGTACAAGGTCAGACAGTAACTGCAACTGGAAATTTAAGTGGCAATTCCATTTCATCAACCAATAACATTACAGCAAATGGTGAATTTATCGGCAATGGTGTTGTTCCTAAAGGAGGCATTATTATGTGGTCTGGGCCAGTCGGTAATATTCCATCTAATTTTGAGATTTGTGATGGAGGAACAGTTAATGGTGTGCAAATCCCCAATCTAATTGACAAATTCATCATGGCAGCACCATCTGCTTCTAATAGAAATGGTAAAATCACGATCAATCCTTCAGGTGGAAACGATTATACCATTAGTGAACCATCATGTTCACAATATCAATATTTATATTCTGGTACTTATGTCAATACTTGTAGTTCATCTTATCCATCAGCAAGATTTTCCGATGTTCCAGCGTCAGGCTGTGCACATGCGGCTCAAATCGCCAGTAGTTGTAGTTCAGCACAAGTAGCAGGAGGCTGTACAACTGTTGCTAATCCAAACTATTACAAAACTAAAGAAGCCTGCCGAGTTGCTTCTGGCTATTATCAGCTCGCATTTATCATTCGTGTTCGGTAATTAGGTAAGCCTTGTCAATCAATTGACTTCAAATGGCCCACCTCATTAAACACCTCAATTGAATATTGATTTCCCGCATGATTAACCACATACAAACCCAGGTTTTTGTGCGGGAAGTTATCCATCATGGATAACGGGTAATTCAGCATCCAGCATAGCAAAATGCGAATAGCTCTTCCATGGATGCAAATCAAAATGATTTGCTCCTCTTCATCCGGTTTACTTAAAATATAATCAAATGCTCTTTGCTGTCGTTCTGCCACTTCTCCAGGGGTTTCGCCACCATCTATTCGAGCTGAAAGGTCTCCTTCTGCCCATTTCTGTGCAGTTTCTTGATATACCGTTGAAGTCTCAAGAGTGAAAGCAACTCCTTCCTGAATTCCCCAACTTATCTCTCTCAGATCAGCCAACGACTCATAAGGAATTCCTGAATCAATGAATTTCTGAACAGATTGCTCAGTCCGAACCAGGTTGCTTACATAGATTTTATCGAAAGACATGTTTTTGTATTTCTGATAGAAAGCTTCGGCTTGCTGTAACCCTGTTTCATTGAGCGGAGCGTCTATTCCACTACCTTGAACCATGCCTTTTCGGTTATACTCTGTCTCTCCGTGCCTTACTATGTAGAATTTCTTCAATGAATCGATGGGTTTAAATGAGGTCGCAAACTTAAGGAAAGCAAAACTTTCAAACCATTAATCAAAGTCTCATCTCTTATGTCTGAACTCTTATTTAGATTTATGGCAAAATTCAATCTATGATTCCAGAGGGCATTACTCCAGAAGGATTAAATAATTTTTCCAAGGGCTGCATGGTCGAACATGTAGGCATTCGTTTCACTGAAGTGGGTTCTGATTATATCAAAGCAGAAATGCCTGTCGATCCTAAAACTACTCAACCATTTGGTTTGTTACATGGAGGAGCATCAGTGGTGTTAGCAGAAACATTAGGCAGTGTGGCTGCCAGTGTAATTGTAACCCCACTGGGTAAAATGGCGGTAGGATTGGAAATTTCAGCGAACCATATTAAGGGTAAAAAGGATGGTGTAGTTACTGGAATGGCCAAACCTGTACACATAGGCCGAAGTACCCATTTATGGGAAATTAGAATCACAGATGAACAAAATCAGTTGATTTGCCTGAGTAAGATCACCATGGCAATCATCGATAAAAAGTAATACATGCAACATCAGTTAGAGCAAGCGTATCGATTAACTACCAGGATTGAAGCATTTGATTTCTTAAGAAAGGTATTGAGATCCACTTATCCAATTGCTATTTGGAGACTGCCACGTACCAATACGATGCATGCTTTGATCGATCTGACCACCAACGAACAACAGAGAAGTCGTGAAATCGAAAGCTTAAACAAAAGCTTTGTGGTTAATGGGTATTGTGACACACATCCAACCAATCCATTGGTATTAAATGGTGATATTATCCTTACCATTGATGAAGAAGGCGTTTCATTAGAAACATGCCCTACTCTTTCTGCAGATAAGCTGGAGGACTTTCAAGCTAATTTAATTAGCGAAAAGCCAGTTAAACCTTTAATCGACTCAGTATCGAGTAGCTATCAAGACATTGTCTCAAAGGCTGTTAACAGTATCAAATCCGGGAATCTACACAAAGTGGTATTGTCCAGGTTTGAAGATTTTGACTTGAAGGAAGGATTTGATGCATTAGATACGCTTCAGGCACTGTCAGATAAGTATGAAAATGCCTTTTGCCACCTAACCAATACCCAAACCTATGGATGCTGGATGGGTGCCAGTCCTGAAAAGTTGATTGCCATAGAAAATGGTCAGTTCTTTTCAACAGATGCATTGGCAGGCACTCAGGTTCTACCAGAAAACACCGACTTAATGGATGTGGCCTGGACACAAAAAGAGATCGAGGAGCAAGCGATGGTGAGCCGCTACATCATTGATTGCTTCAAAAAAATCAGGCTCAGAGAGTTTGATGAAATTGGTCCAAGAACTGTCAAAGCAGGAAATCTAACACATTTAAAAACAGCATTCAAGGTGGATATGGAACTTACCAATAGTCCTATGCTTGGAAGCACCATGTTGGAACTCCTCCATCCTACTTCTGCAGTTTGTGGCATGCCTAGAGAGCTGGCTGATGAGTTTATCAAGACACATGAAGGCTATCAAAGGTCGTTATATGCTGGGTTCCTGGGTCCTGTTAGGTTCAACGGCAATTCAGATCTTTTTGTCAACCTTAGATGCATGCAATTAGATGAGAGCAAGGCACGCTTGTATGCTGGTGCAGGGATTACGGAGTACTCAAACCCTGAAAAGGAATATCAGGAGACCTCTAACAAAATGCAAACGATGTTAAAAGTGTTAAACGCATGATGAATCAATCCGTATTTGATACATCCGAAGTATTAGCATTAAAAGGCATACGACATGTGGTTTTATCTCCCGGATCAAGAAATGCTCCTTTGACCATTAGTTTTGCACGTAATCCTAAAATCAAAACATACAACGTCGTTGATGAGCGTTCTGCAGGCTTTATTGCTCTGGGAATCGCACAAAAACTGAAACAACCAGTGGTATTGTGCTGTACGTCTGGGACTTCCCTACTCAATTATGCACCTGCAGTGGCAGAAGCTTACTATCAAGGCATTCCATTGATTGTGATTTCTGCAGATAGACCTCAAGAATGGATTGGCCAATTAGATGGACAAACTATAGATCAATTAGGTGCACTTTCCAATTTTGTCAAAAGAACCTTCCACCTTCCGGCAAACCCTGAAGGAGAAGAAAACTGGGAATATACACGCAAACTAAACGAAGCGATCAACCTAAGCAATCACGGCAAGAAAGGCCCCATACATATCAATATTCCATTTAGAGAGCCATTTTACCCTACAGCTGATCAAGAGTTGAGTTTTTCGAAAGATCTAAAGATTATTCATCCGTTTAGCAAAGCTGGAAACGCTATTCCAGATGAAGAATTCATCTCCAAATGGCACCTTTCGGATAGAAGACTGATCATTGTTGGGCAAAATGACTATTCTGAAGAACTAGACAATGTTTTAGGAGAGCTTACGGATAAGGTGGTCATTATAGCGGATGTCATATCTAATACATCTACTATTGATGCGATAAGACATCATGACTTATTCCTTGCTGCAATAGAACAAAAACTAGCGGACAGCTTAAAACCTGAACTGGTAATCACCATTGGTAAATCAGTAATTAGCAAGAACCTCAAGCTGTTCTTAAGAAAGTATAAACCAGAAATGCTCTGGCAGATCAGCCCAGAACTAAACCAGGCAGACACCTTCCAGTCCTTGACATCAGTCATCACTTCCGACCCAACAGCTTTTCTAACTTCCTTAGATCATCAATCTGAAAAAGAGCAGTTCAACCAGCAGGTAACGAGCAATTTCATCCAAAACTGGCAGATAGAAGACTCTAAGACAAAGCGTAAGCTGAATAAAGCACTCGAAGTACTGGACTGGAGTGAATTCACCGCATTTTATGAAGTGATCAAAAGCATACCTGCCGGTTCAGATGTTCACTTGGCGAATAGCATGCCTGTCCGTTTTGCCAATTTCATTCAACAACTAAATCCGAATATTGAGATATTCTGCAACCGAGGAACAAGCGGCATAGATGGCACGAATGGTACGGCAGTTGGTCACTCTCTAGTTACAGAGCGCTCTACCTATCTCCTAACGGGTGATTTGAGCTTCTTCTACGATCGCAATGCCTTCTTCCATCCCTATGAAATGGACAATTTGAAGATAATCGTCTTCAACAATGCTGGCGGTGGCATTTTCCGCTTGATCAATGGTCCAGCTAATCTACCAGAGTTAGAGCAGCATTTCGAAACCAGACACAGCCATACAGCTAAATACACAGCTTTGGAATATGGTTTTGATTATCATGGAGTGAAAGATGCCGACTCACTTGAAAAAGCCCTCAAGTCCATTCACAAAGACAATCGAGGAGCTAAGCTTGTCGAAGTATTCACAGATCCGGATACAAACCTTGAGGTATTTAAAGCTGTAAAGGCAGCTGTGAAATAAAAAAGCCACTTTGACATTACATCAGCATGGCTTTATATTACTTAATTACCCGTTTCTTTATTGGCAACCCTCTCCTTTGAAGGTTACTTGATCTCCATTGATTTCATAGGTCATATTGAAAGTCTCTGCAATCAGCTTCACTACTTCGTCTGAAGACTTTTTATTGTATTTAGCAGTTAGATAACAACCACTTAACGATGGGTTTTCAAATGCAACACTCAATCCATAAACATCATTGAGCACCTCACTTACTCTTGTCATTCTTGCGCGGTTAAACGTTAAAATCTCGTTTTGCCATGCTAGATAGTTATCATCTGAAATTTTCTTTTTCTTGATTCCTTTCTCTCCCACTGCGAGGATTCCCATTTCACCTTTTTTCAGTTGGATCTCCATTGTATTCTTCCCAAAATACTTTTGGTTTTGCCCGAAGGCTACTATACCTGATTCAACCATTACTTCTGTAATCAAATCCTTTTCGTTGGAATTAACTACAAAAGATGTTCCCAAAACTCTTATTTGCGAACTTTCAGTTTGAATGACAAAGGGTTTCTTTTCATCTCTTTCTACATCAAAGTAAACCTTACCCGTCATTTGGACCTCTCTCACTCCTTCAAAATCTCCCATAGCGAGACTTCCTCCCTTATGTACGGTCACCGAAGAGCCATCAGGAAGTTCGAACACTGTTTTTTCAGTTAGAATTTGACCCCAAGGCTGATCTTCATAATTTGGTTTCAATAGAAAAAACAACAAACTGATAACAACAACAATAGATGCAGCCACTTGAATTGGTCTCTGTTGCCATAAAGGAACAATCTTAACAGGTTCTTCCAACACCACTTCATCCACTGTATCACCAAAAATGCCATTCAGAATAGACTGATTTGGTTTATCATTTACAAATGTGGCCGCCCAACTCGTTTTGTACTCCAAAAAAGCCTTTGCATTCTCATCTGATTCCGCTCTCCAGTTTTTCACAATTTCCGTTTCTTCACTTGAAGCTTCGCCTGAAAAATACTTAGCTAATAATTCTTCCATTCCTTTTGTATGCTATGTCTTATCAACAATTACTAAAAGGGTTTCCCCTATCCTTTATATATCAATTATCTGTTTTTGGACTATAATCTATGGGCATCAACTCGGACATTCTTTCCCAACTCCAATAACCATAAAATCTAACTTCTTCTGGCTCCGTTAATTGACTGTTTTTTAATAGCCTAATTTTCGGTTTCAATAAGGTCATCGAACTAACCTGATACTGATTAGTAGATGGCCCCATAACATTAGTCACTTCAAATCCCTTTAGTCGCTGATCTTCCTGAATAGACCCTTGATAAGAAGTATTTCTAAATTCCTTACGATACTCAACAATCATGTATCCCTCAAAATCCAGGTAAGTCCGTCCCAAACTATCCGTCAAAATTATATCATCTTTTTGAGACACCTCTCGGTTATGGTTTGGATCATTCACATCTTCCGTGAGGTAAATATGATATCCCTCAGACCTTAGGTTGTCATTAAGCAAAGTCTTTAGAAAGTGAAAAGTCGATCCATAATAGCTGCGCTCACGATTCTTTTTCCATCGCTTTTTGGTTCTATGATTTTCAGGTTCCAACTCTTTGAAAGATGCTCTCACATGAAACTCCGTAGATTTTGGTCCACTAGTAAAATAATCAATCTCAAACATCACTTGATAGCCAAGTCCCTTATTCTCCATGATCAAAGGTTCCTTGACTACAGCCTCGTAGGTGCCTAGACTATCAGAATATGAAAATTCCAGAATATCAGGATTTAAGAACGTGCATCGGTTGGCATTGGTCGAACTACCAATAAACTCTTCACTGAAACTTTTATAGTAGTGAATCCAATCATCTTCGCTCACAAGTGGTTTTGAGGAAACCTCTATACCTTTTAGCAGATTGGTAGCAGTCTTCATAGATGCATTGATAACATAATTCGATGGATCCGCAGAATTGATCTCAAATGCTGAAGGCGCATACCCTATATGAGAAAAAATAACCTGATAATTTCCAGGCTTAAGTCCATTCAATTCATAATTACCTTTTGAATCTGTATAAGCACCAATGGTAGACCCATTGATGTATACGTGTGCTCCAAAAACTGGCTCTCCTGTCTCATCATCCTTCACCCAACCAGAAATATTAGTATATACTTTCTTGTTTCCTTCACTGTCTCTCAGCACCTTTCTCAGAATAATCTGATCTTCTATTTTCGTAAACTCAAGATGTGTTCCTATAAAGAGGCTTTTTAATAAATCATCAATAAAGACTTGCTCATGTTTCAAAGTAAACAAGCTGCCATGAGGCATAATATTGGCATTGTAAGAGAAGAAATATCCTGATCTGGCTGAAATGCTATCCAAGATAATTTCCAGGCTTTCATCGTTAAACTGAATATCGATAGTATCTCTTATCTGCCCTTTGAGATGACTCAAAGTCAGCGTTAATAGCAAACACAAAAAAGAGACTCTTCGAATCATTCCATTACCTTCAAGTCCTGAAGTCGCTCTCTCAGTACTTTTAATGCTTTTCCCATCTGTACTTCTACCGTTTTAATAGAAATTTCAAGATGATCAGCAATTTCCTGGTACTTCAGTCCTTCAAATCTACTCAACTTAAAAATTTCAGAACATCTTGGGGGTAATTGATCTATCTCCTCCATGATTCTTCCTTCCACATTGGGTTTCTCAGGAGCGTATACTGCTTCCTGAGCTTCTTCCATGAAACCAATGATGTATTGACGATAAGAATCTTTGACTTTTTGATGCTTGATAAAATTGAGACAGGTATTATGAACAGAACGATACAGATAACTTTTTACTGAGGATTCTGGAGCCAGGTTCTCACATTTCTCCCAAAACTTGACAAAGACATCCTGAACAATTTCCTCTGCCTCTTCCATTTCGTCCATGAATCGCATGGCATATGCTTTCATAAGACCATAATATTCATTGAAGACAAGTTCAAATGCACGCTTATCTTTGTTACGTAAACGTTCTACCAGTATAGATTCAGAATCTTGCAAGCTAGATTGAGTTAATATGTTGATCCACTTAGAAAAACAAAAGCTAACCACTGGTCAGCTAATAAGCAGAAATATAGTTGAAAATATCTCTGATGACGAAAAAAAAGTCATTAAGGTTATAACAGCATGGCAAGACAATACCCCATTTTTTGAACTTACAACTTCTGGATCTACAGGTCAACCCACTGCTATTCAGCTGCATAGAGATCAAATCAAATACAGTGCCCAGTCTTCATTAGCCTTCCTTGATCCATCTAAATCTTTCAAGACAACTCTACTTTGCATCAACCCGGACTTCATTGGTGGTTTAATGGTGATCATCAGGTCTCTCATTCAGGGAATGGATCTTACGGTTATTCCTGCTAGCTCCTCTTTTGAGCATCTTCCAAAAGACAAAACATTTGATCTTACCTCCATGGTACCGCTCCAGCTACAAAGTCTGATAGATCAACAACCAGACAAACTCAATCAATTTAGAACGATTTTGATTGGTGGTGCCCCTTTATCAGCCAGCTACATAGCGGAGTTAGCAAACTTTCCTCATCTTCAGGTTTATCAAACCTATGGTATGACAGAAACAGCCAGTCATATTGCTTTGAAAAACCTCTCTGAGCAAGAAACAACCTATCGAACACTCGGCGACGTTCAGATTGATGTAGACGACAGACAATGTCTTAAATTAAAGGGAACCATCACTAATAATGAATGGATTCAAACCAATGATGTAGTTCATATCATTTCATCCTCAGAATTTGAGTGGTTAGGACGTGCGGATTTCACGATCAATTCAGGTGGCATTAAAATTCATCCAGAAATCTTAGAAGAGCAGCTAAGTTCCCAAATCAAATTCCCTTTCTTTGTGGCTGGAATAGATGATGACAAACTTGGTCAAAAGGCTATTTTGTTGATCGAATCAGAAAATGAACATTCTATAGACTTTTCAGCAATTGATAGATACAAACGACCAAAAGAAGTGCATTACCTAAATCAATTCCGATATACCCAAAGTGGTAAAATCAATAGAAAAGAAACGCTTGAGTTAATCAAACACCCATGAACGTAAAAGTATCTTACCAGACCCTTCAGTTACCCCCACCATTCGCTTTTGCTTATACACTGAATCTTACATTCAATGAAGAATCTCTGGATATCCAGTATGAATTGGAATTCATGAATAGAGAGCAGATCACTTTGGAAGAGATTGAAGAAGAAGGCTATAGTGAAAACGATGATTTTATCTGGCAAGGATCATTAGGCAAAGAATGGGTAGATAACCTGCGTGATGACCTTGATCAGATCGAATTAGAAGATGAAAGTGAAGACTTTAACATTTACTTGCATGTAGAGTTTGATGATGAACGTGAAGGTCTTGCCGTGCTAGCGGAAGATTGGGATTTCAGACTTCAGGAATTGATTCAAGCCATTTATGAAAGAGCAGGACTAGAAGCCAAACTCATCATGAAATTGATGCACATCAATGGTAGTGAGCGTGCAATTTACCAGCTTGAGGGTTCCTTTGAGCATCTTTCTGGAAGCGTCAATAACAAGCCCATTGAATGGGAAGCTTTGCACGAATTGGTTGAAGATATCTACACTATCGATTTCGATGAGGAACCCATAGAGAAACCAAATAAGGATGGACTTTGGATAGATCCAGATGGCTCTGGTCAATACCAACTATTTGACAAACAAGCTGGCCCGAAATCTATAGAGATTAAATCGAGAATTTTAGCCAAACTGAGGGGTTAAGCACATAATTTGTTTATACCCTTTCAAATGTGTAAATTTTGGTTGACAACATTAACAACTATCAACCAACGCTATCACTATGAAAGGGTTTGAATTCCTTGGCAAGCTACTTTATGCAGCCCCATTAGCTCTATTTGGCATCTTCCATTTTATGAATGCCTCATCCATGTCTGGAATGGTTCCATCTTACTTACCTATCCGAGAAGCCTGGGTGTACTTAACCGGTTTAGCTTTAATTCTGGCGGCAGTAGCTATTTTAACCGGAAAAAAGGCAAAACTCGCCACTCTGCTTTTGGGAGTAATGATCTTGAGTTTCGCTCTTCTGATCCATCTAAGTGGTTTCATGAATGGAAATGCGACTTCTTCATCAATGTTTCTTAAAGACATTACGATAGCAGGCGCAGCATTTTTCATGAGCTCCAAGTTGAAGAACTAAAACTCAAATAAGCTCATAGTGCCTCCTTTCCTGAAAAGGTTCATATTGTAAGGAGGCATTACTCTGTCTTTGAAGTATTTCTGTTGCGACTTCTTAAATAGCTGATTAATGATTTCTGCGTAATGTCCCTCTCCTTTTAGTCTGCGCTGCCAATTAGTATCGTTGGGTTTACCACCGTGAAGTGCGCGCACTTGATTCATCACTTTATCCGCTCTGTCCGGATAAAATTGACGTAGCCACTGCTCAAAGATTTCAGCAATCTGGCCATTTAGTCTGACAACCGTAAACCCTGCATCAACGGCACCAGCATCAGCTACAGCTTTTAGCAATGTTGGAATCTCAGTATGATTCAATCCAGGGATGATTGGAGCCATCATCACTCCTACAGGTATTCCAGCTTTCGTTAGTTCCTCTACAGCTTTTATTCGGTTCTTTGCTGTACTGGTTCGTGGTTCCATTAGTGAACGCAAACGATCATCCTGAGTGGTAACACTTAAATAAACATGTACCAGCCCTAATTGAGCCAACTCTGATAACAAATCAAGATCTCTTAGTACAAGCGCATTCTTAGTAATTAAACTTACAGGATTCCGATATTTCAGCATAACCTTAAGCACTTCTCTAGTTAGTTTGAATTGTTTCTCAGCAGGCTGATAACAATCTGTATTCCCTGAAAGCATGATCGGCTGTACTTTCCATGTTGGCTTCATCAATTGCTCATCTAGTCGCTTGGCTACGTTTTGCTTAACAATGATCTTGCTCTCAAAATCAAGTCCGGAGCTAAACCCCCAATAGGTGTGTGAATTACGAGCATAACAATACGTGCAGCCATGTTCACAACCTTGATATGGATTAATTGAATATTGCCATTTTAAATCTGGACTATCATTTTTACTTAAAACACTTTTAGGAGACTCATAATACCATTCTGTTTTAGGTCGCTCGTCGGCAGTGTATTCATCGATTCCTTCATCATGAATAACTCCAACACTGTTTTTCAAAAATGGATTCGCGGGATTATACTGAGCGCCTTTACCTTTCATTAGGTAAAATTACTAATATTTTTAGTTTTACTAATATTATTAGCCATATACTTTTGAAACTTTGCTCATTGTAAATGCACTACCCATTCCTACGATAAACCCCATAAGATGAGACTCCCAACTGACATAACTATTCTGTGGTAAAATCCCGTAAATAAGTCCTCCATAAGCCAAAAGCACAATAATAGAAATGATGATGGATCGAAATTTCCTTCTGAATATGCCGAAAAATATCAGAAAACTAGCCAGAGCATAAACCAAGCCACTGGCACCAATGTGATAAAAGTCCTGTCTTCCGAAAACCCACACCAGAATATTGGTAAAAAAGTAACATTGTAAGAATATCTGCGGAGCTATACGATCATAAAAAAGGTAAATCGCTGCACCTAAAAAAAGTACTGGAAAAGTGTTGGAAACGAGATGTGTAAGATTGCCATGAACGAGTGGTGCGGTTAAAATACCGATAGTACCTCGAAGTGTGAGTGGTTTTATTCCCAGAAAACCAAGATCAATGTGCATGTATAGCTGAATGCTATAAAACAACCACATAAAAAACACCAACCTCATTGGAGGAACTAAACTACTTTTATACACAGCTGTAAAATAAAAAAGCTGACCGTTTGTTCAGTCAGCTTTTCATCAATTATTCGTATTTCTTATTTCTTCTCTGGATCGTTGATCATTCTCAACTCAATTAGCTTAGACTCTTCATAGCTAACAGATAGATAACCCAAAATTCCTCCAGAAGCTTCAGCAATCTTTTTAGCAAGATCTTTAAGCGATGCATAAAGTTTTACTGCGAAGTTTTTATCAATCTTTGGTAAGATAAAATTCAACTTTCTCAATTCTGTTGTTATTGCTTTGCTACGCTCTTCTGCATCTTCAGGAAGTTCACTGATCAACGTGTTGAATTTAGACTCAAAAGATGCTCCAACAGCTTTATAATACTCTACCAGTTGCTCTCTAGCTCTACCTTGCTTGCTGTGTGCAACCTCGATTGCTTCCTTACGCTCTGATTTATCTATATCACCATCTGCTCCAGCAATTAGGATAGCCACATAAACTGGTGCAGTAAGCAATACCTCTACTTCGTCTTCTCTGAGGTTTTCAAATTCTTTAACCATTGTCATTCATTTTGGAAAGTGGCTCGAAAATAGTAAATAATCAGGGTTTTAAGCAATGGATTTTCATCAAAATGCTAATGAATAATGAACTTCATCATTACCGGCAAATGATCCGAAATTTGTCCTGCCTCTTTTACCACTCTAGATTCCACTTTTTGTATACGTGTATTATTGAATAAAATGTAATCAATCATGCGATCTGGCTGCTCACTTGGAAACGTTTTGGTCGATTCATTGAAATATTGATCTTTTACAATGGCTGATTCGATGTTAGAAGAAGTCATGATAATTGAGAGAGCATCCTCACTACTGACGTATTCTGATTCACTGTTAAAATCTCCTATTAGCAAGACCGGGTAATCCGCCGCATACCTTTCAAACAATTCTTTCACTACATGTCCGTGAGCAACCCTGGTTTCTTGATCAAACGCTTCTAAATGAAGGTTCATTACGATGATATCAGATCCTCCAAGGTTTAGCTTCACTATTTGTATAAGTCGATCGAGGTAGAAACTCTTGTAGAAAAATCCTGCGTTAATGGGCTTTTCTAAAGTTATAGTCTCTATTGGTTGCAATTCAAATTTGCTTAACACAGCCTGGCCAGATAGAATTTTCCCAAAATGCTGACTTGGTGGCCAATAAGGAAATGGCAAATAAGTCTTATCCCAGTTTATCGACTGATAGGCAACCGGAAAACCAAGAGTGACGGCAATACTATCAAGTTGATTCATGTAAATACTCCTTGCGGAACCAAAATCTATCTCTTGAAAGCCTATAATATCAGCATCTATTTGCTCAAACATTGACCTTGCAGACAACAAGTTTTCCTTGAACAGCTCATCTCCCCGATCAACGGGTAAATTATTAGTCATTCCAGATAAATACCCCAAATTGTAAGTAATTACCTCAACCGTGTCAAATGATTTCTTATAGTTGTCGTGATATACTATCTTCGAATTCAATTGACCAAGGTCAACTGACCCAGAGGATCCCCAGAAGTAGAAAACAGTAAAACCAATTAAGAGAATTATTGGTAGTGCAATTAAAATTCGCTTCATCCTTTGATTAATTGGTGACTAAGTTAATTTTAACTAGACAATTCGAACAATCTTATGGATTTTTCTTATTTGAATTCAATCAGCGACGGAGATTTAGACTTTGTTCAGCAATTTGTTTCAACATTTGAAAGCAATACAGCGAATATTGTTTCTAACATGAAAACAGCATTTGATAATGGTAGCAAAGATGATCTTCGTAAGCTCGCCCATCAGCTAAAACCATCTCTTCAAATGTTGGAGTTGGAGACTTTGCAAGTAACCGTAGACATTCAGGATGATCCAGATCTAGCAACAGCAGAGAGTCTGGATGCCATCGAAAAAGAATGTTTGGAAGCTGTAGTGGCTATGAAAGCTGAGTACGGTCTTTAATTAAAGCTCCTCTTGCTCGCCAAGAAAGCGAGGTTTCTGATCAAAAAGATATAGATCAAACACTGCTTTGGCTCTTGCTAAGGTTTCTCTTAGTGCCAAATTAAAAGGCAACTGATCTTTATTATCAGCTGAAAAGGCAACAGCATTCAGCTCATGATGATCTGCTATAAAAAGCGCTCTATAACAGTGAAAATCCTGGGTGATAATAATTACATCATCCTGTCCAAAAACTTTCTTGGCTCTGACTACACTATCCAGGGTTCTGAAACCTGCGTAATCTAATGTAATGGAACCTTCTGGAACCCCAAGCTCTTTGAGCGCATTGAGCATATCTCTAGGCTCATTGTAATAGACTGTTTCATTATCCCCACTTACAATGATGTGCTCAATCACTCCTCGGTGGTAAAGATCTGCTGCAGCCTTCATGCGCTCTGCAAAATACTTATTAGTACCTCCTTCTACTGTTCTTTTACTGGTACCTAAAAGAAGTGCCACACGTTTCGGTGGCACATCATTGATATTGTAGTATATCCGTTCTTGTGTAGAAGATACAATCCAGAAGTTAAGACCCAGGATCAATACTCCAACCAACACAATCAACACACCTATGACCTTAATAAATCGTAGCATTAGTTATCTAACGGAAATCAGGTACGATTAGTCTTCTTTTTTTCCTCCTCCAAATAAGTCCATCTGGTTGTCTTCGTCTTCAACCTCGTTTTTAATGGACTCCTTGAGACTATCCAGATCTACATCCTGACCAGCTTTTGGCTCCTCTTCAGCAGGCTCTTCCTCTATAGCGATGACTTCCTGGATATTTTGGATTGGACATTTGTTACCAATTGCCTTCCACCCTTTCACATCAATCACCTCCTGAAGATCAAGCTCCTCTTTTTCCTTTGAGCGGCCATCTTTATAAACAACCTCCACTTTCGTGCCTTTGCTATTCGCTGCGTACAACAACTTCGAGCCCTTAGCTTCAGAAATAAATCCAAATCGTTTGTTGGATGTTGTAGTCTCTACAAGGAATCGTTTCACATAGAATACCTTATTATCTCCATCGTAATGAATGGCATTCACTGGAAGCTCCGGATTAAACTTACTCAAACCAAGAAGCTGGTTCGGTTCATATCTATTCGTCAGCTCAAAACTTGTCAATTCGTAACTACCATCTTTGTAGAATACTATGATCTGATCCTCAGGATTGAAATTACCTAAATAAGTACCTCGATCATCCCTGTTCAATCGACCAACGACTTCATCATACCAGATTTTCACTCCTCCAAGAGTAGATACTCCGGCCGACTTGAACTGAACTTTTCTTACTGGGTATTTCGTCAGGATATTACCTCCTGCTCCACGTCCTTTAATTTCTAATTCTGCAAAGTCAAAATCAAATACTTTTTTACGTGCAGAACTTGATGCCGTTAAGTAAACGGTAATCACTTCAGCTTCTCCATTCGGATTTGCAGTGAAGTACAAAATTTTCGAACCTTTAGCTCCTTTTGTTAGATCATATTCGCGATCTCTAGTTACTGATAATACCTGAAAACGCTTCACCATTGAGCGTCCGCTCTTGGCGTCCACATAAGCCAGGTTGTAAACCATCCGTTCATCTCCCTTCTTGAAGACCGCAACATGAATGATTCCTTTACCAACAAAGACTTTATCCTGAATACGAGTTACCTGACATACACCATCTTTACGGAAAATGATTACATCATCTATGTCAGAACAATCACTTACGAATTCATCTTTCTTAAGTCCGTAACCTATGAAACCGTCTTCACGATTTACATAGAGCTTAGCATTGTTTGCAGCTACAACTGTCGCTGTAATCGTTTCGAAGTTCGCAATCTCAGTCTTACGCTCTTTTCCTGTACCGTATTTATCAAGTAATCTCTGGTAGTAAGCAATAGCGTAATCAGTCAAATGCGCCAGGTGATGCTCCGTTTCTTCTAACTCCTCAGTCAGCTTACGCATCAGCTCATCTGCCTTGAATGAGTCAAACTTCGAGATTCTCTTGATCTTAATCTCCGTCAATCGGATGATATCATCCTGAGTAATCTCTCGGTAGAAATCTGGTTTGTACGGATCCAATCCTTTATCGATTGTGATCAATACATCTTCCCATGTTTCACATTCTTCAATGTCACGATAAATCCTGTTTTCGATGAAGATTTTCTCCAGGGAAGAGAAAAGTAACTTCTCCATCAATTCAGCTTTCCTGATTTCTAACTCCTGACGAAGTAAGTCAACAGTCTGCTCAACCGATGTTTTCAGAATATCACTAACCCCAAGGAAGTGAGGCTTATCATCAATAATAACACAGGCATTAGGAGAAATAGACACTTCACAGTCCGTAAATGCATACAATGCATCTATCGTAATATCTGGTGAAGTATTAGGTGCCAGTTGTACCTGAATCTCAATATCCTTTGCCGTGTTATCAATTACTTTCTTGATCTTGATTTTACCCTTATCATTAGCTTTGATAATGGAATCAATCACCGATGTAGTGGTAGTACCGTATGGAATATCTTTGATGACCAATGTTTTGGTATCAAATTCCTCAATTTTAGCTCGTACACGAACCTTACCACCTCGTCTACCATCGTTGTAATCGCTTATATCAATCTTACCTCCTGTAAGGAAGTCAGGATAAAGCGTTACTTTCTTTCCTTTTAACACATTGATTGCAGCCTCAATCAACTCACAGAAGTTATGTGGAAGCATCTTGGTGGAAAGCCCAACGGCAATCCCTTCCACTCCCTGCGCAAGTAATAATGGAAACTTAACTGGAAATGTTACAGGTTCTTTCTTACGTCCATCATATGATAATTGCCAGTCCGTGGTTTGAGGATTGTAAACCACATCAAGGGCAAACTTGGACAAACGCGCTTCGATGTATCGAGATGCAGCAGCACTATCACCAGTCCTTACATCTCCCCAGTTTCCTTGAGTGTCAATTAAGAGATCCTTCTGTCCAAGGTTAACAATAGCGTCTCCAATAGAGGCATCACCATGTGGGTGATACTGCATGGTACTACCAATGATATTGGCTACTTTGTTAAAACGTCCATCGTCCATTTCCTTCATCGCATGAAGGATACGACGTTGTACTGGCTTAAAACCATCCTGTATCGCTGGAACGGCACGTTCCAGAATTACATAAGAAGCATAATCCAAAAACCAGTTTTCGTACATTCCCGAAACTGGAGTGGACCCATGTAATTCGTCTTGCTTGATGTTATTCTCCTCGCTCATCTAAACTTCAATTGTTACTTGGCAGCTCATTGGCTTGCTCCTGCTCTGCCCAAAACTTCTGTTTATATTTCTTAATTAATCTTCTAATCGTGTCCAATTCATTATCCACTTTAGAATAATTGAATGGGTACCAGGCTGATGGCTTACAGTAATAAACATCCTTTTCGAATGTTTCAAACTTGTAAATTCCATCAAAAGAAATCAGCTCCACATTTTTGATTCGGTCAAAAGAAACAACCAGCTCACTGGTTCCCTGATCGATGTAGAGGTTTTCGTGATCGTAGCTTATTCGATAGAAATTCCTCACAAAATCCATAAAGGATGGAAACCAGTACTTCCAAATCAAAAAAGCATAAAGCAATATGAAGGGAATGGTTATCCAAACATTGGTATTTTGCAAATGTGCAAATGCCTGCATCAGGACAAACGTTCCAGCAATTACTATCACGAATATGCGATATACCTTAAAGTATTTAGTCGATAAGGTCTTTTCGCGACGTTTCACTGTTTCATTATTTTCTTCAAGTCTCCTTCTGAGACTGTCAACATTCCATTGTCAATCAACCTTGGAGTCAGTGTTTTCCACTTTGGATCCAGGGCAAATATTTTCTTAAACATAGGAAGTGCTTCATTCAATTTATTGGTATTTGCCAAATTGATAGCATGCCAATATTGCATCTCAAGATTGTTTGGAAACATGGTCTCAGCACGTTTGTAAAGTTCTGTTGCTTTTTCAAAGTCTCCTTCTTCCACAGCCACATCTCCATCATTCATGTAGGTATATGCCTGATGTACCTCCCACAACCTTCTAATTTCTTTCAAAGGTTCTGCGTGATCATCAACTCTTAAATCCACTTTTCGATCTATCCATGACTTACCAGTGGGCTCTCCTGAAACTACCAGTACCGCTGCAGATTGCTTCCCACGAATGTCGCCACCTTCTTTTTGAGCAGCCTCCAAAGCTAAAATCAAACGCTCAGCTAGTGGCAACCCTGCTGAGTTTTCAAAAACCTTGGCCATGGCTCCCCAAACAGTGGCATTCTCCATTAGGTTAGCCTGAACCGCATAATAGTCGCCTACCACATGGCCAGCTTCTTTAATATTCTTCTTTCCAGTGTGTGCTGCTGTTTTTCCAGAGGCATCGATAACACCAACCTGACGATATTCACGTCCTTCATCACTGTCGAGCAAAGCCTTAAGTGTTGCCTCCGCACCTAAACCAGTTTTCATGAGTGTTAAACCCTGCGGCCCAAAAGCTGGATTAGAAAATGACTGAGTAGCTACAGCACCAACGCCCGCTTCAGCCCATGCCACAACTGTACCAACAGAAAACCAATGTGACTGCACTGCCACACCAATTTCTCCTGTAGCTGTATCCATCGCCACAATCGAATAGGTATGAGTTAATGGATTTTCACGATTGTACTGTGCCATTGCAGACACAGACATGATTCCAAAAATCAGTGCAAGTCTTAGTTTTTTCATTCTTGTTCCATTTTAAGTAATTGACTAGCTAATTCTTCCAGGTAAGGTAAAACACCAGTACCATGAGTCCCTCCCTCTATCGTAGTAAACGTCACAACTTCAGTAGACGCTCCATTTGCAATAAACTGGTTGTATACGTCTACTGAATTCTGATAAGGAACTGTAATATCTGCATCTCCATGATACATGAATAATGGAATTTCCGGTACAAAGTCAATTGGGCTGTTATCAACGAAAGCTTCACGTATGTACGCATACTCGTCTTTTGAATCAATATTCTCCAACAAATCATTATTCACCAGGTCAGCAACTACATCTGTCAATTGTGCGTTGATCTGAGATCCTGTCATTGAACCATCAAAGTAGTCTGGGATATCACTAGCATATGGCTCATTGAAGAAATCCGCTAAATCACCCATATCAAGACTTTCCACATAGGCCTGAGCTACAAAGGCCATAAAGAATGGCTGGTGATACGTTTCCTGTGCAAAGAAATATTCCTGAAATGCCTTGATATCATATCCGCCAGAAGCAGCAAAAGAAGCTTTCATGTCATAATAAGGAACATCGTTTTCTTCGTAATATTTATGACTTGCCATCGTAGCATAGCCTCCTTGAGAATAGCCAGCTAAATACAACTCGTTATCAATTTCCACTTCTTCCATACTCGCCACTTCTCGAGAAGCATAAATAGCATTCACTACAGCTGTGGCAGTTAGATCTTCCAGATAATAAGGGTGCATGATATCAACAGAAGAACCAAATCCTATAAAGTCTGGAGCAATAGCTACTAAACCAGTTGATGCTAATGCAGAAAGTAAAATATTTTGACCATCACCAAGAGCCAAATTGGACGGAGCCTCAGCGTCTGAACCAATGGTACCATGCTGGAAACTAACTGTAGAAACAACCTCATCATCAACAGAAGGCATATACACTACTCCAGAAGCAATTATTGAATCACCCTTATAAATGGTCTTATACGTGATATGATAGATGGTCACATCATACTGAATCGCATCTAAATCAATATCAATTCCTGCCTGATTCATAAAGCCACGTAGATCTCCACTTCTCCAGGTGATTTGAGCATCTGCAGACACCAAAGTACTCGGTGTAGCAACAGCACTATCTACTTCAGGATCATCTGAAGTATTACAACTTGATAAGACAATAGTCACTAGCACAATCAATGCCAGCAACTTGTTCGAGTAATGTTTCATAGGGGTTATGGGTTTATGCTTCTTCTAGAGCAGCCTTCTCACCTTCCTTCACCAAGTCCTTCTCTACTCTCAGTTTATCAATAATAAACTCTTGCCTTTCCGGTGTGTTTTTCCCCATGTAGAATCTCAGCAGATCTTTGATCTTGGTTTCAGGTTGAAGAATAACTGGCTCTAATTTGATATCTTCTCCAATGAAACCACCAAACTCATCTGGAGAAATCTCGCCTAAACCTTTAAATCGGGTAATCTCGGGTTTAGCTCCCAGCTTATTGATAGCGTTAACACGCTCTTCATCGGAGTAACAGTAAATCGTTTCCTTCTTATTTCGTACACGGAAAAGTGGCGTTTCCAGTATGTAAACGTGATTATTTCTTACCAACTCAGGGAAGAACTGTAAGAAATAAGTCAACATCAACAATCGAATGTGCATTCCATCCACGTCGGCATCAGTTGCGATGACAATCTTACTGTAACGCAATCCTTCTAATCCGTCTTCAATATTTAATGCATGCTGCAATAAGTTGAATTCTTCGTTTTCGTACACCACTTTTTTAGTCTGTCCAAAACAGTTAAATGGCTTACCTCTCAAACTAAATACTGCTTGAGTTTGTACATCACGAGATTTAGTAATCGAACCGCTGGCACTATCACCCTCTGTGATGAAGATCATGGTACGCTCCTTCACTTCATCATCACCTTTCTTATCATCAAGGTGAATGCGACAGTCTCTAAGTTTCTTATTGTGAAGATTGGCCTTCTTAGCACGATCATTAGCTAATTTCTTAATACCAGCCATTTCCTTACGCTCTCTTTCGGACTGCATGATTCGCTTCAAAAGCGCATCGGCAATATCACTATTTCTATGTAAGAAGTTATCTAATTCAGTTTTAAGGAAGTCATTGACAAAAGTCCTCATAGTAGGTCCATCTGGCCCAACATTTTGAGATCCCAGTTTCGTCTTGGTCTGACTCTCGAACACAGGTTCCTGCACTCGTACCGCAATCGCACCAACGATTGATGCTCTCACATCAGACGCATCAAAGTTCTTACCATAGAACTCTCTTACGGTTTTTACAACTGCCTCTCTCAAAGCAGCCAAATGAGTACCTCCTTGAGTGGTATGCTGGCCATTGACGAAAGAATAGTATTCTTCACCGTATTGGTTGGCGTGAGTCAAAGCAACTTCTATGTCAGTCCCTTTCAAGTGAATGATTGGATATCTTAAAGCTTCTTCATCCGTTTTCCGCTTCAGCAAATCCAGTAAGCCGTTCTCAGAATGGTACTTATTACCGTTGAAATTGATAGTCAGTCCAGCATTTAAGAAGGCATAATTCCACAACAAGTTGTCCAGGTATTCTGGAATGAAGTGATAATTCTTGAATATCGATTCATCTGGCTCAAAAGAGATGGCTGTACCATTTCGTTCCGATGTTTTTTCAATTTTGGCATCGTTGGTAATCACACCTCTTTCGAATTCGGCAAGCTTGGTTTCTCCTTCCCGGAAAGACTGCACTCGGAAATAAGTACTCAGAGCGTTAACAGCTTTCGTACCGACACCATTCAGTCCAACGGATTTTTGGAACGCTCCTGAGTCGTATTTACCTCCTGTGTTGATCTTACTTACACAATCCACCACTTTTCCAAGAGGAATACCACGACCAAAATCTCGCACTTCCACTCGATGGTCAGAGACTTTCACATGAATGGTTTTACCATGTCCCATCATGTGCTCATCTATACTGTTATCTATTACCTCTTTTACGAGTACGTAGATACCATCATCATGTGCGGAACCGTCTCCTAATTTACCAATATACATACCTGGACGGAGCCTGATATGCTCTTTCCAGTCCAATGATTTAATACTATCCTCGGTATATTGTACATCTGCCATACGCTACTAACGAATCAATAAATTGGTTGATTTGAATGAACTCAAATCGAAATTTAGACAAAAAAACACACTAAAAAAGGAAGACAAAAACGCACTTCCTTGAGCCTATTGTTGAATTAATAAGCCTTAATTAATTGCAAGTCAACTAGTTTTATGACTTCATTTTGGCTAGATAAATCAATCCCACTACCCAAATAAAAATTAAAAAAGGTCCGAGATAATTTAAGTAAGCGAATCCTGAGGGGTCCAGGTGTGCGGTATTGTTGATGACACCAATGAACCCAACAATCAAAGTCAGGTAAATATTCACAACGAATGAAAGTCCCCTCACCCATGCTTTTACCTCGAGTTTGGAGATGTGTGATTCATACAACTTTTGGAACCCAAGGAAGAATAAGTTCACCACGACAAAGACGCCAATTCCAAAATAGAAAAAGTCCTCTTTTCTTAACTGTAAATCAGAATTATCAAGCGTCAGGTTTACCATGACCGGAAGGTAGGCATACACCAACAACAAAATACCGAGAAACAATAGAATAGAAAGAAACTTAAGGAAGTTGACAACTTTTAGCATAAACTATTTTGGGAGCTGTATTTAGATTTTACCTGCTTTATAGCCGTCGCAAAAGTAGCCGATGAAGGGATAAATACCTTTTCATTTAGATAGAAAAAATAAAAGTAATTGGTGATCGGTTTTCTGTGATGATTAAATGATCTTAGAAATCAGATTGAGCATGGAGTATTGAAAATTGGTCACTTCAATAAAAAATTCAAACTCATGTAATTTCGCCTACCCTATTTACTACTAACGCTAGCAAAAGCACGATTCAACACGATTAACTTGACTGAAAAAGAGTTCATAGAGAAGATCCAACAGCATTCTGGAATCATCCACAAGATCCTCTTCCTGTATGTAGACGACCCTGAGGATAGCCGTGACTTAAAGCAAGAGATTCAACTTCAAGCCTGGAAAGCTAAAGATCGGTTCAGAGGAGACAGCCAGTTCAGCACGTGGCTTTATAGGGTGGCGTTAAACACCGTTTTAACCTTCAAGCGAAAGAAGCAGATTCCGACAAGCGAGATTTTGGAAACAGATTTTGCAAAAGAACATCCGAAAGAAAACAGCGAACAAACAGACATTTTACTAAGAGCCATTAAGAGTCTGAATGATATTGACAAAACGATCATTACGCTACACCTGGAGGACTATGATAATCCTGAAATAGCGGAGATTACTGGACTCTCCAAAAACAATGTCGGTGTGAAACTACACCGTATTAAAGATCAATTGAAAAAGAAAATAAACGATAGACCCAATGGATGAATTAAAACAAGCATGGGGTTCACTGAAAAGTAAAACCGAGGGTTTTACCAACCTCACTGAGGCAGAAATTAAGAACACAGTCAATGATTCCACCTCTTATGGCATCATCGAGAAACTGCGTAAGAATGTGAAGTACAAGCTGATGTGGGCGATTTTCTTTACAGTAGTTTTCGCGATCATTATCCCATTTGCCTTTCCTCTGGCTTCACAGATCTTGATCTCTATTATGTTGATGGCTTATGCGATAGGTTCTATCCTGCTCTATCAAGAACTTCAGATTTTGAAGAAGGGCGTCAAAATGGATAGCAACTTATTAACTGGTTTAATTGCCTACAGGGACCGAATCAAGCGAGTGATCAAATCTGAAGAGGTTGTTGGACTAACTATGTATCCCATTTCTACGTCTGGAGGATTCTTTTTAGGCATGCAGCTTTTCAATAGAGAAGCTGCGATTATGGACAAAAGCTGGCACTGGGGGGTGTTAATTAGTACCGTATTGCTATTCACCGTTCTTGGGCACTTCGCTGCTCGTAAGATGAATGAAAAGGCATTCGGTAAATACCTGGCTCAGTTAGAGGATAATATTGAGTTGTTAAGATCGGAAACTTAGGCAAAGTAATGGTCTTGAAAATACTCTGCATAACGAGTATATTTGATACATGAACATTAACCCCATTATCTTATCCATCCCCATATACTTTCTGTTAATTGGGATAGAACTGATGATCCAGTTCTTTTCTAAAAAGCACATTTACCGACTCAATGATGCAGTAACAAACATCTCCTGTGGCATTACCCAGCAGGTCACCGGAGCATTTGTGAAAGTATTTACAATAGCAGCTTTCCTGTTTGTATCTGAAAACTGGGCAGTCTTTGACATTCCAGTCACCTGGTGGAGTATTGTCCTCCTGGCCCTCGGAGTTGATTTGTGTTACTACTGGTCACATAGAATGTCACACGAAATCAATCTGTTTTGGGGTGGCCATGTAGTCCACCACCAGAGCGAGGATTACAACTTCTCCGTGGCGCTGAGACAAGGTTCCTTTCAGGGAATCTGGACGTTTTGGTTTTACATGCCATTGGCCTTTTTAGGGTTTGATCCAACTATGTTTTTATTGATTAGTGCATTGAATACAGTGTATCAGTTTTGGATTCATACAGAAACGATTGGCAAGCTTCCTAAGCCGATAGAATTTATCTTCAACACTCCTTCTCATCACCGGGTACATCATGGTAGAGACCCGAAATACATTGATAAGAACCACGCTGGCTCTCTTATTATCTGGGATCGCATGTTTGGGACATTTCAAGAGGAAGAAGAACGTCCTACTTACGGAATCACCACTCCGATCAATACTTGGAATCCTGTTTGGGCCAACCTTCAACACTATGTGGGCATGGCGGATCAACTGAGAGAAACGCCAGGCATAATGAACAAACTGAAAGTAGTGTGGTATAAACCAGGTTGGAGACCAGAAGAACTCGGTGGTTACCAGGCTCCAAAAGCAGTAGACAAAGACACTTATACCAAATACAACAACAATCCTGCATTGAAGCTGAGCATTTACGTATTAGTACAGTTTATAGCTATTCTCGGTGTGACTAGTTTGTTTCTTTTCACAGCAGATAACATGCAGTTCAATCAGAAGCTTGCTTTCTCCGTGTTGATCATTTGGTCTGTGGCTCAATTTGGCATCTTGTTCGACAATAAAACAAGATGGGTCAACATGGAGTATTTTCGGATTTTCATTGCAAGTGCTACCAGCAGTTATTTAATGGATGCTAATTGGATAGCAATGCTTAGCGGAGCCTTTGCAATTGTTAGTGCTATGTCCTTTTTTCTAATCCGAAGAGAAGAACCAAAGGTAGAAACAGTAAAGGCCTAAGAAATTGAACTACTAGGACCTTGATCCTTCTTTTGCAAAGAGAGGGCTTAGAAAGAGCTCTTAAGAAACAAATCTGGTTAGTTTTGTGTTCAATTCCAATGAAAATGAAGAAGCTGGCTATACCTTTTTTAGCAATCCTATTATCAAGCTGTTACTCCACACCCAACATCCCTGGTTTTGATCAGGAAGTGTGGATGGTTCCCATCACCTACTGTGATCAAAGTAAACTTGAATTAGCGAAGGTATTGATTGATAATAAAGACCAATTATTGGGTGAAGGCCAAACGCAGATCAAACAGCTATTGGGAATGCCTAGTGAGCAAGAGCTATACCGCAGAACGGAGAAATTCTTCTACTACAACCTAACTCCTGGTGACACCTGCGATATTCAGACGATTAGAAGACTAAGTATCCGTTTTGATGCGCTTGACAGAGCGAAGGAGATAATGATCATTGAGTGATTAATAACCTTTCACCTCATTAATTAATCATCTTCCTTCACTTAACGTAGTTCTTTAGTAATCGTCACCTCTGCCCAGGCGGAGGTCACATCAATATAATTGAAGAAGGTAACATAATACTTTGATCTACTTAAGCCTTCACATTAACACTCCATGAGATGCCTGTCTGCACAGGCATGACGAGCTAATGAGAACCTCCATTCTCTTAACCCTTCACATGCCTATAGAAAATCGTTGAATTGCTGCAATAAAGCATTATCTTTCAACTATGAGAGCCAAGGGAGGTTATGTCTACATTGTCACAAATCAGTACAGAACAACCCTATATATTGGTGTAACAAGCAACCTATATGCTCGTGCCTACCAACACAAATCAGGAGATGGCTCAGAGTTCACCAAAAAATATCAGTGTTATGATCTGGTCTATTTTGAATTTCATCCTAATATAGAATCTGCGATTATCAGAGAAAAACAACTCAAGAAATGGAAACGAGCCTGGAAAGATCGACTGATATCTGAATTTAATCCAACATGGGCAGATCTATTTGATCAGGTGTCTGAGTATCAATGATTATTCAAAAGAATGATCTAATGATTAGAATTATGAGATGCTTATCTCCCAGGTATTATATCAACCGTCACTTCTGCGAAGGCAGAAGTCTCATCAACAAGTCTAATAAAACAATAGGCACCTACCCATTTTAGATTGATCAATTGCACATCATGAGATGCCTGCCTACGCAGGCATGACGCACAAACAGGATAGAACCGTCACTTCTCCACAGGCATGATGCAGCATTTAGATTGAAACGTCACCTTCGCGAATGTGGAGGTCTCATCAAAAGAATTGAAGGAGGCAAATTCTTCAATTGAGATGAGATTAACCTTAAAATTTATCATGAACTGCCTGTCTGCTCAGGCATGACACAGCAATAAAACAAAACCGTCACCTCTGCGTAGGCAGAGGTCACATTAAAACAATCATGGATAAAATCTGCAACGATCATCTTCCGATTTAAGATTGATCAATCATACATCATGAGATGCCTGCCTACGCAGGCATGACGCGACATTTAGCTAGAACCGTCACCTCTGCGCAGGCAGAGATCACATTAAAACAATTATGGATAAAATCTGCAACGATCATCTATCGATTTAAGATTGATCAATCATACATCATGAGATGCCTGTCTGCACAGGCATGACGCAGCAATAAGATAGAACCTTCACTTCTCCGAAAGCATGACGCAGCATTTAGATTGAAACGTCACCTTCGCGAAAGAGGAAACATCAAAAAATGAAGGAGGAAGCACAATACTTCAATCGAGATATATCATGAGATGCCTGCCTACGCAGGCATGACGTGAGAACATCAAGAGTCTTTCACCTCCAATTCTCTGTGGTATAATCGATTAAAACGTCACCAGCGAGTGAACGTCTTTGCCATCTAGTTTTTTAGCTCCGTCCAAAAACGCTAATTCAACAAGGAAAGAATACCCGAGTACCTCTCCTCCTATTTTCTCAATCAGTTCACAAGCCGCTTTGGCCGTACCTCCAGTAGCGAGTAAGTCATCGTGAATAAGCACTTTCTGACCTTCAGCAATTGCATCAACATGGATTTCTATTTCTGCGGAACCATATTCCAAATCATAGGAATGCTTAATAGTCTTAAAAGGCAGTTTACCAGCTTTACGAACCGGGATAAATGGAACTCCAAGCTGCTGTGCGAGCTGTAAACCATAAATAAACCCTCTGGATTCGATGCCTACTACGGCCTCAACACCTTTATCTTCCCAGTATTCGTAAAACTCCTTACTTACCTCCAGACTCAGTTCTGGATCGGCCAATACCGGTGTAATATCTTTAAACAAAATGCCTGGCTTTGGGAAGTCAGGCACATCGCGAATAGTCTTTGTTAATTTCTCTGCTATCATATGTTATTCAAATCTCAGGGATTCTATTGGATCCAACTTAGATGCCTTATAAGCCGGCAAATATCCGGAAATTAATCCAACTATCATCCCCACAGTTACCCCAAACATAATCCAGACCCATGGAACGATAAATCCTCCATCAGAAATTGCCATAGACGTGACGTTTCCAATGGCGATTCCTAAAATAATTCCTCCAAGTCCGCCCATTTGAGTAATCACTATGGCTTCAATTAAGAATTGCTGTCTGATTTTTAATGGTGTAGCACCCAGAGCTTTTCTCACACCAATTTCGCGAGTTCTTTCAGTAACCGAAACCAACATGATGTTCATCAGACCTATAGAAGCACCAAGAAGCGTAATAAACCCGATGGTGAAACCTCCAATTCTTAAATAACCAGTAATCTCCCCTAGTCGTTCTGCCAGGGATTGGTTCACTCTCACTTCAAACGAATTCTCTTGCTTCACTGGGTCTCTGCGAATAGCTCTCATTAAACCAGTAGCCGTACCAACAGCCGCATCCATGTTATTCGGGTCATTCACGGCTACAGTTGCTTGATAATCCAGTTGTCTTCCTGCAGCCAGCTTTCTACCTGTCACCATAGGCACCAGGCACATTCTATCTACACTACCATTGCCACTAGCTCCACCTTGAGGCTCTAGAACACCTACAACCATGAACTTCGAACCCATGAACTTAATATTCTTGTTGATTGGGTCCTCACCTTTATCGAACAAAGCATCCTTGATTTCACGTCCGATGATAACCACCATCGCGCCATTATCAACCTCTGATCTAGAAAAAGAACGTCCTTCCGTGACATCATAGCCATCTACAACCAGGTAATCATAGTCTCCACCCTGAACACGAGTGTTAGGGTTCGTTTTCTTAGATCCACGCTTAGCTTCAGCGATTCCTGTCACCCAGGCATTGATGGATACGGTTCCTCCATCAAATTTCTCTTTGAAAGTCACCAGTTCATCGTAAGTAACTGGTGGATAGGATTTAGTATCCTTTCCATCTCTGCTTCCTCTGAAGTTGTTGATACTATTTACATCAAAGGTATTTGCACCAAGATTTGCGAAACTATCATTGATGGATGTTTGAATACCTTCTATAGCGGTTAGGATTCCTACCAAAGAGGTAATACCAATTGCAATGATCGCAGCTGTTAGAAAAGTTCTAAGTTTGTTAGCTTTGATGGAATTGACCCCTTCTTTGATGTTTTCTCTAATATTCATTAGGTTGGCTTTGTGGTTAGGTGAAGTTAATGAGAACTATGCGATTGGCTTATGCGTTGGAATAATAAAATTTCGGGATTAATGATGCGAAAACTGTTTTTTATACTGGCAATAACATTCATTTCGGTTAAGGCTCATTCGGCTTATCTATTGATTCCTATGGATGAAACTCAAACCAATCATCTTAAAGCATACGGAATTACTTACTGGATGTTGACCCAAGAAGTTCCTGCAGACTGGTTATTGAACTATAGAGGTGGCAGTTTCATGGTCAAATACCTTCAAAAAATTGAAAACGAGTGCATCATACGCAACATTTCATATGAGGTTATCTCTGACGCTCAGGCAAATAGCATTCTGAATGAAATTTCCAGCCCAGCATCTAACATGGATGTGATGAAACTAGAAAAATATCCAAAAATTGCTGTGTACTCTCCAAAAAGCAAACAGCCATGGGATGACGCAGTAACACTGGTTCTCACTTATGCCGAAATACCTTATGACGTCATCTTTGATGATGAGATCATGTACAATGAGTTACCAAAATACGATTGGCTACATTTACACCATGAAGATTTTACCGGTCAGTATGGTAAGTTTTACCGTACTTACCAGCATTTTCCTTGGTATCAGCAGCAACAACGAGAGTATGAAGAGTCAGCTAAAAAACACGGATTCTCTAAAGTTTCACACCTCAAACTAGCGGTTACCAAGAAAATCAAAGCTTATGTTGCTAGTGGTGGATTCCTTTTCGCCATGTGTTCTGCTACTGATACTTACGATATTGCACTATCTGCTGAAGGATTGGATATTGTAGAATCGATGTACGATGGTGACCCTGCAGACCCTAATGCACAAGGAAAATTAGATTTTAGTGAAACTTTTGCCTTTGAAAACTTTACCCTGGAGCGCAATCCTTACGAATATGAGTACTCCAATATAGACATGCAATCAAGAGAGCGAGGGTTGCGTCAGGAGAATGACTTCTTCTCGCTGTTTCAGTTCTCAGCTAAGTGGGACCCTATCCCGACCATGTTGACACAAAATCATGTAACAACTGTCAAAGGCTTTATGGGACAAACAACTGCCTTTAGAAAGTCACTCATTAAATCAGACGTACTAATTATGGGAGAAAACAGGTCTGTAGGAGAAGCACGATACATTCATGGGGTACTAGGAAAAGGTTTTTGGACATTCTACGGAGGTCATGATCCAGAAGACTATCAGCACTTTGTTAATGAACAGCCAACGGATTTGAATTTACACCCGAACTCACCTGGTTACCGCCTAATTCTCAACAACATACTTTTCCCAGCAGCTAAGAAGAAAAAGCAGAAAACTTAAATGTTCTAGGTTCTAAGTTTGATGTTCTGAGTATTTAAAATCATAAAACTCAGAACTTGAAACTATTAACCCATCAGTGCATCCTATCTCCTCGAACTTCGAGATTCTTGATAATCTCTGCTTCTGCTTCCAGGAACTCTTTCCAGCGATTGATTACATATTCTTCTCCGGAATAAGACTTGGCTAAGTCAAGGAAATTGTGATAATGACCCGCTTCTGAAACCATCAGTTCATAATAGAACATAGACAATTCTTCATCCTCAATGTTCTTCCAAAGTATTTTAAAACGCTCGCAGCTCCTTGCTTCTATCAATGCATTCATCAGCAGCTTTTCGGTCAATTGCTGATCTCTACTTCCACCCTTTTTAAGAATACCATTCAGCGCACTGACATATTCGTCTTTGCGTTGCTTGCCCAGTGCATACCCGCGTTTATTGAGTTGCTCTATCACACGCTCAAAATGCGCCCATTCCTCAGCCACAACAGGCGTCAACATGTCAACCAATTCCCTTCGCTCCGGATATGAAACAATGAGCGATATACAGGAAGAAGCCGCTTTTTGCTCGCAGTAAGCATGATCGACCAAGATGTCCTCAATGTTCATTTCTGCAATATTGATCCAACGTGGATCTGTAGGAAGATTTAAACCTAAAGTCGTTTTATTCTGCTCCATTATTAATCATAAAATAACCAACGCGCACCAAAATCGATGGTCTGACGAATGCCTGGATAGTATGGTGAAATAAAATATCCACTATTAGCCTGCTGATTGATATTAGTCACCTTAACAAATGCAGACAAATTGTTGACCTGCATATTGATAAAGAAGTCCAAGGTGTAGAATTCATCTATTGGGAATTCGTCCTGCAAATAGAATTGCTGAATCTCTGGTGCATAGGCCATTCCATAATACCTGGTTTTAGCATGGATATCAAAACCAACCTGTACTCCCATGGTATTTTTAAACCACAACCCTTTCCAGTAAAGCTTACCATTGTAGAAGATCTCAGGCACTCTCATATATGCAGCTCCATCTCCACCAAGTGTTGTATAATAGACCTGGTTTTCAAACATGAAAGCCTCATTGAATTCTTTATTGGTGGTTAATCTAAGGTTAAAATCTCCCCCTAAAGATGTCAGCACGGCGATTTCTGAACTTTGTCTAGCTTCCTGATTCTGATCAAAATAAGTAAACTGATCTACTGTAAGGATGCGTCCTTGAGGTCTGATTTTCAAGAAACCTAGATTCAACTGAACCCCACCCTTTATTTCATTACTAAAAGAAGAGTTAAAGCTATTGTACCATTCATGATGGTTGCCGTAGTAAGTTTCAGAAATGAACGAAGGCTTGGAGCGCACTGACTTATAAGATCCAAAAATAAGATCCGAATTCAAATTGGCATTTAATAAGTATTCGCCACTCTGTAAGAATTCTGCCTGACCCTCCACATTAAACTTATCCCTCCAATCAAAGCGTGTATATCCTCCAAGATACATTTCACCAAAATGGCTTGTTGGATCCAGATATAAATAGGTAAAATCAATATCTCTCCGCTTCAAGTAAATTCTGTAAAAAAGATTCGCTAAATCACCATTGATACCTACTTCATTTTTTATTTCAGTCCAGTTGCTGCGCTCATAGGTACTGTCTGGTGCGATGAGAAACTGGTTATAAAAGTCTCCATAATTATTGTAAGTGGTAGAAGTAGCTGTAGACTGTGTTCCAAAATCCTGATAGATATCCTTTTGACTAATAAAATCAGCTTGATGATAGAATTGCAACTGTTTTTGCCACGCATACTGATGATATAAATGAACATTGGTGCGCTTATCATTCGTTACCGCATCACTCAACTGTTTCGTGGCATCGTCATATTGGAAAAACTCATCCTGAGTAGCTGTCTCTATATCGTCAATGTAAATACCTCCAGTTTCCTCGACATTAAAGCCCATATTGGTCACGCTCAACATCGCTGAATATGGTTTTTCGGGATGCTGATAATAGGTATAAACATCTAGCACGGTACCGATAACATTTCGATCCTGCTGACCACTCTTCCCTATTTGCTTGTCAGAGGTAATTCTATAGATGTCAAATCCAAAGTTCCAATTGGCATTGACATTTCTACTGAACTTAAAGTCAACCACTGATCTTCCATTTCCTGCAAACGTGACAAACAGATCCATATAGGGAGACTTGGTATCGAAATACTGAATCTTGTCCGGCGTAACCATGTAGCTATCATAAGCTGACAACCCACTGGTTCTTCCAATCACACCCGTAACAGGATAAAACAATGGATACATGGCCGTTCCATTATTTCCAAGATTCTGGTACATTTTACCATTTCTATCGAGATGAGAATATTTTTCCAGATTGTAAAGCGTGGTATCCGGGTGCCGTTCCTTCTCTACATTATTCTTGATATCCGCCTCTAGAATAATTCGAGTAGTATTGGCATTGTATACTAATTCCGTGGAATCGTCAGTGATCTGTGCACTGAGGTTCCAAGCCATTAGTAGTAATAGAAAATGAAGAGAAATTCTTTTCACGCGGCAAAAGTATAATTCTTTCCCCTACTGAACATAGTTTTTCAGCATAGAGTCTAACTGTGATAGAAATAACGCCTCTTCTCGCAAAAATTTTACACGAATCGGTAAATAATAACAAGAGTATTCCGCTAGCTGGTCAAATTCCTTCAATTTGACCATGTCCTTTTCTGTAACCAGCAAACTGACATCATCACCTAGCTCCTGACTTATATCCTTAATATCCTGCGGTTTATATCGATAGTGATCTCTGTAACTATGCGTTAAAAGCACATTGAAATCATGTCGAACGCGCTTCTCAAACGGTGCTGAGTCCGCCATTCCAGAAATAGCGATCACGCGATTATGAAGAGGAAGCTCATTCTCAAAAATGGGTTGCGGCTTCAAATATTCCACGGAAGTGAAAAAAACATAAGCATTCGTATATTGACGAATTCGTTCTCGGATTTTAACCTGATCTGACTCGCTTAAATGTTCAGGACACTTGGTCATGATAACAAAATCAGCTCGAGAAATCCCCGTTCGATGCTCTCTCAACCTTCCGGAAGGCAATATGTAATCCTCATAGAATGGATTTTCATAAGTAGTCAATACAATCGCAACGGATGGAATCACACGTCGGTGTTGGAATCCATCATCCATCAATACCACTTCTTGCTCAGCGAATCCTACCAATTGTGGTACGGCCAACTCACGATCTATTGAAACCGCCACATTGATCAGCTCACCATATCGCCTCCAATACATATAAGGCTCATCTCCAATGGTATCTGCAGTATCGTGATCCCTAGCGACTCTGAAACCATGTGTACTCCGACCATAGCCTCGACTGAGGGTGCTTACCTTATAATCCTGGTTCAGATAATACCGAATCAAATAATCGATCATTGGAGATTTACCCGTTCCTCCTATAGAGAGGTTTCCAACACCAATTACATTTGCATCAAATTGAGTAGAACGACTAATGCCCTTATCGTAAAACCAATTGCGTAGTTTTACAACAGCTGCATACAGCAGGGTGATTGGAAAAAGTAATATTCGCCACAGCAACATTAGAGACATCATGCAAATTAAAAATATCATTCAGTTTTTAGAGCAATTTGCCCCACTTCCCTACCAGGAATCCTATGATAACTCAGGGTTACTTGTTGGGGATCGCTCCGCAGAGCTGACATCAGCATTGCTTACTCTGGATGTAACAGAAGCAGTCATTGATGAGGCAATTACCAATAACTGCAACCTGATAATAGCCCATCATCCCCTGATTTTCAAAGGATTAAAAAGCATTACCGGAAAGCATTGGGTGGAACGATGCGTGATTAAAGCCATCAAAAACGACATTGCTATTTACGCCATTCACACCAACCTGGACCATGTGCATTTGGGCGTGAACAAGATGATCTGTGACAAAATTGGGCTAACCAACTTAAAGACATTGAGTCCAAAATCAGAAGTGCTAACAAAACTAACCACTTTCATACCTACAACTGATACTCAAACAGTACTGGACGCATTGTATGCAGCTGGCGCTGGAGAGGTTGGCAATTACGATCACTGTAGTTTTCAAGTAACTGGAACGGGCACATTCAGACCAGGTGAAGACTCCAATCCACACATTGGGACTGCCAATAAGGACGAACAAGTCTCTGAAAACAGAGTGGAAGTCATTTTCCCAACTTTTCTTTCTGGGAAAATTCTAAATGCTTTGAATCAAGCACATCCTTATGAAGAAGTAGCTTACTACCTTACTCCATTGAGTAATAAAAATCAGGAAGTCGGAAGTGGTATGGTTGGTCAACTTTCAGAGCCTGTGGAGACCAAGGCATTCTTGAAGTCCTTAAAAGAAACCTTTAAGGCTCAAGGCATTAGATATACCCACATTCATAAAAATATGATTCAAAAAGTTGCTGTTTGTGGTGGTGCTGGAAGTTTCCTATTGAATAGAGCAATCTCTTCGAAAGCAGACATTTTCATCACTGGAGACTTCAAGTATCATGACTTTTTTGAAGCCGACAACCAAATCATTGTGGCAGATATTGGGCACTTCGAAAGTGAACAATACACAAAGGATTTACTTTATGATATATTAAGCGAAAAATTCACTAATATTGCACTCCGTTTATCGGAGGTACAGACTAATCCAATCAATTATTTGTAATACTGCATGGAAAATACCGTAGCAAAAAAGCTCGACAGCCTCGTAAAGTTACAATCCATCGATTCAGAACGTGACGAACTGATTAAAGTGAGAGGTGCCTTACCTGATGAGGTAATGGATCTTGAAGATGAAATCGCTGGATACCAAACGAGGGTTGAAAAACAAAATCAGGAGCTTGCTGATTTGGAGGACAACATCAATAGCAATAAAGCCGCAATTAAGGACGCTGAGAAGCTCATCAAGAAATATGAGGAGCAGCAGATGAACGTTCGAAACAATCGTGAGTATGATGCAATCACTAAAGAAGTAGAATTGCAACAACTTGAGATTCAAATCCTTGAGAAAAGAATCAAAGAATCTTACGCTAAGATTGACGCTAAAAAAGAAGAAATAGATCAAACTAAAAACACTCTTTCTGAAAGAGAAAAAGATCTAGACTCTAAAAAAGGAGAACTTGAGACAATTACTAAAGAGTCTGAGTCTGACGAAGAGAAACTTCTTAAAGAGCGTGAAAAAGCTGCTAAGAATGTAGAGGAAAGATTGTTCAAGTCTTACGAGAAAGTAAGAAAGAACATGAGAAACGGACTTGCTGTAGTTCCTGTTAAAAGAGGAGCATGTGGTGGATGTTTCAACGTAGTACCTCCACAGCAACAAGCTGAGATTAGAGAGAAGAAGAAAATTATTGTTTGTGAACATTGCGGTAGAATCCTTGCCGACGTAGAAGACGAAATCGTTGAGGAAGTAAAACCAAAAAGACGAACAAAAAGAACTACAAAATAAATACACAAACCCTGACCTAATCGTCAGGGTTTTTTGTTTGACTTGAGATGAGCAACAACACAGCCCTTGGTGCTTCCATTTTTGGATTGGTAGGCAACATCGCCCTGGCTATACTTAAAGGGCTCGCTGGATTCTTTGGAAACTCTCATGCGCTTATAGCCGATGCTATAGAATCCACATCTGACGTCTTCTCTTCCATCATCGTTTTACTAGGTCTTCGATACGCACAAAAGCCGCCAGACGAAAACCATCCTTATGGACATGGCAGAATAGAACCACTAATCACTTTCGTAGTTGTTGGTTTTCTAATCGTATCAGCAACCTTAATTGCTTACCAGAGCATTCTCAACATTCAAACTCCTCACGAGCTACCAGAAACATGGACGCTTTATATTCTAGCTGCAATCATTGTTTGGAAAGAAGCTTCTTATCAGATCGTCAAGTCAAAAGCGAAGAAGGTCAAAAGCACGACCTTAGAAGCAGATGCCTGGCATCACCGTAGTGACGCCATCACTTCTGTAGCGGCATTTATTGGGATCTCGATAGCAGTGTTTATGGGCGATGGATACGCTGCCGCTGATGATTGGGCAGCATTGTTTGCTGCGTTCTTTATCCTGTACAATTGCTATGTCATTTTAAGACCCGCTCTTGGAGAAATCATGGACGAGCACGTACATGATCATTTGGTAGAACAGATCCGAACTATTGCAGACACTGTAGAAGGAATAGAAGGCACTGAGAAATGTTTCATTAGAAAATCTGGAATGACTTATCACATTGACTTACACGCTTTTGTAGATGGTCACAAATCCGTAAGAGAAGGACATGATCTTGCTCACAAACTGCAAGACACCATCCGGGAACAATTTCCAGAGGCTGGACAGGTTTTGATTCACATCGAACCAGCCCCTTCTACTTAAACAACGCCAAGTTCTGGGTACTTTCCAGGAATAGTTCGATAGTAAGCTTTGATTTCTTCTATGTCCTTTTCCAAATCACCTGTTGGATACATAGGCTCATTGTATATGACCTGCTTTTTCGAATAATCGAACGCCACCATCACGATCGGTATGTTGGCTTTGTGTGCTATTCGATAAAACCCGGTTTTCCAATTGGGATTGTAGGAACGAGTACCTTCCGGGGTAATAGTGATCACAAACTCTTCTTTCGAGTTGTAGAGGTCGACTACCTGATCCACCATATTGGTTCGCTTGGAGCGATCTACGGGGTGCCCTCCTACCATTCTCATAAACCATCCCACCACTGGAATCTTGAACAATGAATCTTTGGCTAAATAATCGCTTCGTAAACCTGAAATGCTTCGTGCAGCCACTCCAATGAAAAAGTCCCAGTTGCTCGTATGTGGAGCTACAATCAAGATATACTTCTTAACCTCTGTTGGTCTTCTCCCAACCACGTTCCATCCGGCTATCCAGAAGCAAAACTTAAAGAATGCTTTCATCATTGTTTTGTGAGTTAGTTGATTCACTAAAAAGCAAGGTTACTGTCATCTTGATTGTCAAATGAAACAGAATTATAGGGGACTTGTTCATTCTACAGCAAACCACTCCTTCTTAATGAGCATCAAAATTAATCGAATGATTGTCTTTTTACTACAATCACCAGTTATAAGTACTCCCGGCAAAGTGCATTCGAGTTTACACTAAAAAAAACAGCAATCTCGAATTGAAATTGCTGTTTTAAAATCTCCATACGGAGACAACTATTTTATAAATACCTATTGATAAGCTCCCATAGAGGAGAACTTCTCAATTCTGTTATCGATTCTCTTTTCAGCAGATTGCTTATTCAAGGCTTTCAAGTGCTTCACTAGCTCCTTTTTCAATTCAGCTGAACTTGCCTGCATATCCGTATGCGCGCCACCAAGTGGTTCTTTAATGATACCGTCGATCAGCTTGTTTTCAAGCATGTCTTTAGCGGTCAACTTAAGTGCCTCAGCAGCTTGCTCTTTATAATCCCAGCTTCTCCAAAGGATCGATGAACAAGACTCTGGAGAGATTACAGAATACCAGGTATTCTCCATCATCAACACTTTGTCTGCAATCGCGATACCTAATGCACCACCTGAAGCTCCTTCACCAATGATCACACTGACTACCGGCACTTTAAGCATCATCATCTCTTTCAAGTTGCGAGCAATCGCTTCACCCTGTCCTCTTTCTTCAGCCTCAAGACCTGGGAAAGCACCTGGAGTGTCAATCAACGTAATGATCGGTCGGTTAAACTTCTCCGCAAGCTTCATCAAACGAAGGGCCTTGCGGTAACCTTCTGGATTAGCCATACCGAAGTTTCTCTCCTGACGTTGCTTGGTATTTCTACCCTTTTGCTGGCCAATGATCATGACAGGAATGCCGTCAATCTCAGCAAAACCGCCAACCATGGCTTTATCATCTTTTACTGTCCTGTCGCCGTGAAGCTCCACAAACTCATCAGACATTTCGTAGATATAATCAAGAGTATACGGTCTTTCCGGATGTCTGGAAAGCTGCACTCTTTGCCACCTGGTCAGATTTTCAAAAGTATCTTTCTTAAGTTTCAATATTTTGTTTTCCAACTTAGTGATCGCATCAGATACGTCTACTTCACTTTGTTGAGCAAGCTCTTTCATGTCTGACAGCTTACTTTCTAACTCTATGATTGGTTTTTCGAATTCTAAATGCATCCGCTCTTTATTTGATCTTGCAAATGTATGTAAGAAATACTCTTTCGGCGCATTTTTAATCAATTGAAAAAACTTCTTGAAAATATTTATTGGGAGATGTTGGTTTTTAAAATCGAAGCACCTAGTTTTGCCTCGCAATTGAGAAAAACAGGGACACAAAAGAGTGTTTAACTGCTCAAAAACAACAAACGGTGTGGTATTCTTCCGATAGCTATCGGAAGGTTAGAATGCCGAAAAAAGGAAAATATTGGTGTGGTAGTTCAGCTGGTTAGAATGCCTGCCTGTCACGCAGGAGGTCGCGGGTTCGAGTCCCGTCCATACCGCTAAAAGTCTTGGAAAAACCAAGGCTTTTTTTTTCTAAGACGAGGAATAAACCTCTTTAAAAAATTCGCTATGGTTCAGTGTAGTTCTCTCGATCAATATCGAAAAACTAGAAAACCAAAATTGGTGTGGTAGTTCTTCCGATAGCTATCGGAAGGTTAGAATGCCGAAAAAAAGAAAATATTGGTGTGGTAGTTCAGCTGGTTAGAATGCCTGCCTGTCACGCAGGAGGTCGCGGGTTCGAGTCCCGTCCATACCGCAAAGAGGGTTATAGTCTTAATTGATTGTAACCCTCTTTTGTTTTACAATCCTCTATCCTATCCATTAACCGCAGAGAAAATGGGAGATCAGAAAAGAAGATTGCCTTTGGTTCATTTTAGATTTTTGTGATGCTCAAATACCATGAGGATCTTACTCTGGAAGGGCAAAAAATAATAAACGGGTACGAGCCATGACGTTTCAGTCATGGTGATGACATCATGAATGGCAAAGCCGTCATGATCGTCACGCATCCCGTCCATACCGCAAACCCTGATAGAGTTATCTTTGTCAGGGTTTTTTATTTCCCTCTAACTTACCAACCGCAGAGAATCAAAGAAAACAGAGAAAAAGGACCCCTCAGGATCACATTACAATTTCTGAATACAAACAATTCCATCATGTGATTAATAGATGCCCATTCCATCAAACATCAAACACCCAAAACCTACACCTAGCCACCATTATATAATACCCTTCACCAAGCCTACAGCATCAACTCTATATCATTCCATCAATTTTCTACGTTATAAGCAACGTGAGAATACTTCAAATCGGGTTTACATTTCTTAGCATACTCTTTAGCAACATCTCTTTAGCCAATGAATCTGACACCACCATCATCAGGCAACATCTAACAGCTATTACGAAGACCGATGGATTCAGAAATTACCGCAACCTCCAGCTGCTTAATCAAACTGCAGACTACATACAATCTGTTTTTAGCCAATTTTCTGAGCATGTGAGCATTCAAGAATACGAAGTTGGATCAACGACATATAAAAATGTGATCGCTTCATTCGGAATGGAGCATAAGAAACGCATTATTGTCGGAGCACACTATGACGTCTGTGGCAATCAGCAAGGAGCGGATGACAATGCGAGTGGTGTGGTTGGCCTATTGGAACTAGCTCGATTATTGGTTGACAAAGAGCTTTCTTACGGTGTTGACTTAGTAGCTTATACACTGGAAGAACCTCCTTATTTCCGCACCGAGTTTATGGTTAGTTATATTCATGCCAAATCACTGGTAGATGAAGGTGCCGATGTATTGGGAATGATCTCTGTAGAGATGATTGGCTATTTCAAAGAGGAAAAGAATACTCAATCCTACCCTCTGGGAATTCTCTCAGCCATTTATGGAAGTAGAGGTAATTATATCACCCTGGTTAAGAAATTTGGGGCTGGCAAGTTTGTTAGGCAGTTCAGCAGAAAATTTAAATCAACCAAAGCAATCAGAACGAAGATGTTTGCCGGGCCCAAGCGATTAACAGGTATTGACTTTTCTGATCATCTCAACTACTGGAAGTTTGGGTTTAAGGCAATGATGATTACCGATACGTCTTTTTACCGCAATGCCAATTATCATGCACCAACCGACACCATGGAAACATTAGATATTGGTAAGATGTCCCAGGTAATTGATGGACTGTGTGAAGCCTTACTCACAATGTGAAGATGTTAGACATTGGATTGAAAACACTAAAGTTCAAACTGTTCAACTAACAACTCACCTCCAACACCCAATGTCCAACATCTAACACCTGACCGTTTGTAGTTTAACCTCTTTACCACATATTTGCCTCACACCTAACCGAAATATGATGCTTCACTCCCCTGCAAGTCTGTTGACGATTCTATTTATCACCTTATTCTCCTGGAGTTTATCTGGACAGTCACCAGACATTCAGCCAGATCAAATTCAATTCGTACGACAGGGAGTTAAACGACTCATTTTTGATCAGGAGCAGCAGATCACACTATCCAGTTTAGACCCTGCAACTATTATTGGAATGCCTTCCATGTTTCCGACACATCATTATTCGGAGCAACAGGCGAAAATACAGACCCAAAACAATCATTTGACTGTCCAATCAGCGAAACCATCGGAAACGTCCATTTGGGTTGGTGGATTTAATCCATTTGCTTCCTACGAACTAGACCTGGCATCCATCAATGGATCAGGAGCAATCGGTTATGAGTTTACTAGAGCTGATCAAAGCTTACGATTCATTGTATCTGTGACGTATGCTGATGGGCTAATTACCGAAGTAACCAACCACATCAAACGATCTTCTGAAGCTGAATCTACCGTCGTTTCAACGAAGAACATCAACCAACAATCACTCAAAGGTCGATTGATTATTCAATTGCTTGGAAGCGGTTATACGGTTTACATCCAAAATAACAACTTACCTATTCCTATTGGACAATTCGACTTTGCCGAGAAGATAGACCTCAGACAGAAAAAACTGATCAATTCACTGCAGTCTAGAGTCTATCTCAAGATCAATCAAGGACAAGTTGTCATCAACAAAGCAGAAATCGCACTTAACACCGGCCTGGGTCAGGCAGACATCCGAGCGATTACCTATGAAGATGGATCTCCATATCTGGATGCGGGACGACTTTGGTACACCATGAGTATCCGCGGACGTGCTTTGCCACATCATGTGCAAGGCGTGTTCAGCATGAACCCTTCAGTCTTTGATCTGCGACTGGAAGGAGTAATCGTTTTTGACCGTGGAGATGGACTCCTGCGAAATGAAATAGCCTCTCACCTCTTCTATGACCGGAAAGAGCAAATCTGGAGAGGTCTAACGACAGGATTTAGTGCTTATGCTATCAAAGAAGAGAAAAAACAACTGTTAGCCATCGAAAGTGAGCGCGATCCGAGATTCGGATTTTCCATAATGAAGTCTGAACCATTTGGTATTGTTGGCGATATAGAAGACCCACATCTCCTGTTCGATAAAAAGGACAACAAATGGCGAATACTCACCTGTGTGAACCAGGGCGGATACAAAGCGGTGGTCTTGGAGTCTAATTACTGGAATCGAGATTTCCAGCAAGTCTATGGACCAGTAGCGCACAACTCTACCGGAACTTCCATCCAAAAGATTGGCAGTGAGTACTATTGTTTCTCTGGAAGCAGTGAACGGGAGATCTTTATTTACACGTATCCCGATCTCAAGGATGCTGGCACCTTACAAATGGACTTACCACCGTGGGATGAAAATGCTGGCACAAGAGTCTGGCCCAATGTCGTTCAACTACCAGAAGGCTATCCGTATCCTTTTGTCGCATTGATGATGGACCGATACAACTATCCTGGTGTAGAAGGCCCCAACTGGACCTATGGTGCTTTGTACTTGTATCACGGAGCTGTTAGTGAGGATTAACATCTAGAATCTAACACCTATCATCACACACCCAACATCTAGCATCCAACACCCAACATCCAGCAAAAGTCCTATTCCATCTCCAAATCATCTTACCTACTTTAGGGTATTTTCTTCACAGATATAGGTTTGACTTGATCGCTAACAAGGAAGGTATTATTTTCAAGAAATGTATGCTTGTTACATCCGATTTTAGACCATTGTAAACGGATAAAATCGACTAAACAACTGGCACCATGCAAATAGCTAGTTTATTATTAAACATCTTTACAATTGGATAGCGCGCATTGTTAACGTCACATTCTAGTCGGGCGTATTAATAAACGACAAAACACTATAACAATGGAAGAAAACTTAGACCAAGAGTTTGAATGGTACGAAGGAAACGATGACGACACTGATGAAAGTCAAGATATTAGTTTTACCGAATATGACATTTCAGCTGCGCCGAATGACTTCAATATTAAAACACTATTTGATTTTATTGATTCGGGGATTGTCAAAATCCCTGGCTTCCAAAGAAATTATGTTTGGGACATTAAGAGGGCCTCAAAGCTTATTGAATCAATAATAATAGGCATTCCAATTCCACAAATCTTTCTGTATGAAGAAGGAAAGAATAAGTTCATTGTTATAGATGGTCAACAGCGTTATATGACTATCTATTATTTTGTGAAGAAGCGTTTTCCGAAAAAAGAAAAACGCTTAGAACTTAGAACCATATTTGATGAAAATAAAGGGATTCCAGATGAAATTCTTTTTAACAATGAATATTTCACTGATTTCAACTTAAAACTATCAACAGCTCAACCAAATCAAGTAAATAAGTTTGCTAACCTTAACTATGCGACTCTTGATGACGATGACCAAACTACATTTGACTTAAGGACTATTAGAAATATTATTATAAAGCAAAACACACCTGACGATGGTCATTCTGTTGTTTTTGAAGTATTCAATAGGCTGAATTCAGGAGGAGTAAATCTTAAGCCTCAGGAAATACGGACGAGTCTTTTCCATTCAGATTTTTACGATATGCTTTATCGTATTAACCTACTTCCCGAATGGAGGGATGTCACTCCTTCTACAACACCGAATCTTCACATGAGAGATGTTGAGATTTTATTGAGAGGTTTTGCAATGCTCATAGGATCTGATTCCTACAAGCCTTCGATGACAAAATTTTTAAATCAATTTTCATTTAAAGCCAAATCATTTCCAACTGAGAATATTGAATACTTAGAATCTTTATTCAAAGCCTTTCTTAACAAAATACCTGAAGATGATAAAAGGTTATTCTTCAGCAAGACTGGTAGATTTAACCTATCTGTTTATGAATCAATATTTGTTGCATGTTGTAAAGAGGCATTTGGTCAAAAGAATTTAGTAGTCAGAGAAATTGACTCATCGAAAGTTCAAGAGCTCAAAGAAAATCCTGAATTTATTGACGCAACACAATCTGATACGGCCAGTGAAAAAAATGTAAAACTTCGATTAACCAAAGCATCAGAAATATTACATTAATGGGTGCTGTAGAATCAATAAAGGAGGAATACAAAGGGATTGTAGATTTCTTGGCTGAACAAAAACAACCTTCCTTGCAAAGTGATGTGAATAAATATTTCACTAAAATTCTTGTTTTATCAGCTGCAAGTTATTTCGAACATCAAATCCAAGAAATCTTAATTGAATTTGTTTCAACAACTTCAAATAAGGACTCGAGGGTAACAAACTTTCTAAAAAAGAAAGCCATCAGCCAGCAATATCATACTTTTTTCAATTGGGGTGAAAAAAATAATCCTGAAAAACCAGGTAAGAATGCTAATAGTTTCTTCTCTCTTTTTGGCCAAGAGTTTAAAAAGGACCTAAATGAAGAAATAAATAACAATGTAGAATTAGACGAGTCCATAAAAGCATTTTTAGAAATTGGACATTTAAGAAACCTGCTAGTACACAGCAATTTTGCGGCCTATTCTCTTGACTTTAAAACCTCTGACGAAATATTTACACTATATGATAAAGCAAGTACTTTTATAAGGTTTATTGAAGAAAAGTTAAAGTAACTACGCCCAATATTGGGTATAAAACATAGGGCGGACAGTGGTATGCGTAAGTTTTAATCTCTTTGCACGTTCGGTTTCAGGTGGACTGTTCAGTGCTTCGAAATCTCTACGTGTAACACCCAAGCCGATATACACAACAGGAATAATAATGGATAGAGAATTATTAACAGATTCGATAAAAAAGCTCTTTGGTAAATGGAGAGTTGTTAGCTGGCATATCCAGCATTCTTTTTATCAGCCAGGTCAGGATGTTTTCAACCATATTGGAGATTGGAAACCGTTGGAAGTAGAAAAGGTGAATAAATGCCCAAGCAACATTATATACTCTGGAATAGGAGAAGAAACTATTAAATCAGTTAACCTTTCTGAAATTGTATTTGAATTCTCAGATAACCTCAAAACAGATTATTATGATTTTCACTTCCTTTTAAAAAACGATATTTTGAATTCTGCCGCTTGGGAAATTTCTCAAGAACCCAAATATTGTGACTTTAGCATTGCAATGGAAGAAGTTTACAACTATGCAAGATGTAAAATTGAAGCAATTGATAGTAATGAACTAACGATAATTGAAAGATTAGATAATGATGTCGCAGATACCTATCTCCAAAAAATAAAACTCGAAAGAATTCAGTAAGGCAAAAGTATAATTGCTCTTATGAAGTCGGTTTTTTTATAAAATATAAAAAGAAGGTGCATAACAAGGTTTATAACATAGAGGGCATTCGGTAGTTTATGAAAGCTCTTCGGCTATCTGAAACACCGCCTAATACCAAGTGTTAACACTCACCCATCAATTTCTATGAGAAACACCATTCTCTTTCTACTTTCCCTGATTACCCTTCACTGTTTCGGGCAATCTCAGCCAGAAATGAATGTAATCTATGGTGAGCATCACATATTTACCATTTCAACTCCATCAGGTTGGGTAAATGACAAAGAAGCAGCTTCTTCCATTGGTCTTATTTCATTCTTTTACAATAAAGAAGATCAGAACAAGAACCCTAAAAGTTATATGTATGCTATGGGTTATGATAAGGACAATGAGACTGAAAGTTTGGAAGCTTTTATGAGTGGTGATATAGCCAACTTTAAAAAGAAGTACCCAAATCTGACCTATGAACAATTTGAAACCGGAAAATCAGGTGCAATTATCAATGCTCAAATGCTCTCCTACTCCAATTTAGGGGATCGTTATAAAGAAGAGGTGCTTTATCTAGAAACTGAACTCTCCATTCTAGTCTTTGTTTTTGCCACTTTTTCTGAAGAAGATTACCAAATCTACCTACCCGTATTTGATCAACTCATTGCTTCATTTAATTATCTAGGAAATGACCCTAAGCCCTTTCCTAGAGTGGCAAAAGCAACAAAGCGAGAATTAAAGGTATTTGTGCTATCTTCAATCGAATCCTTCATAATTTGAATTAACTAATCAATGGGACTTTTTCTAAGAGATAAGAAACATCATCATTTCATTGAACTCTATAAAATAGTAGATCTGGAAGCTGCCTCGACATTTGACACTCAAAGTCTGGTGATCCAAGCTGTAGAATTAATTGAAAGGCTTTCAGGCATTAAAGCAACCGACTTCAGTCTAAACTATACAAGCAAGAGTTATAAAACGATCAAAGGATTCGTCTCTAGATATCAGAAATATAAAGATGTGGTGTATTGTGATGTAGGTTTTAATTCAAATGAGACAAATACATTTTTTAGCATTAGTAATTCATTACTTAACTATCTCAAAAATGCCAAAAGACCCGAAAAAGACGTTATTCAGATGCGTTTTCAAATTAATGATGAATTAGTAAACGAAGATGAAATTCAAACTATATCGGAAGAACTGATTAAGAAATTTGACTTTCAATATGGGTACATTCATAAATTTCCAACAAGTAAATTTTGCGGTGAAAGAAAGGTTAAGAGAGGGCTTTTTTCAACTACAACAACCTTTGACAAAACAGACCAAGTTTGGAGAAATCATGAAATCGGAATCCTACATGGTTACTTAAAAAAACTTTACTCAATCAATTATTTGAATGAAAGTCAGGTAAATAATCAGGTTATTTCTCAGTTCCTTAAATCTCACGGAGGTTGTACTCAAATAAGTGAAGAAATCTCTAAATGGTCTCTCAGTAATCATGACTTCCAGGTGGTTAGTAACTTACCTGAACTGAAAGATTCAATGATAGTCACTGATGATCTTAGCTTCTTAAACAATCCAGAGGCTAAACAATTTAAAGCCAAAATGACTGTTTCCGACTAATCATCTGAGCAGTCTAAATAGTAAGAATTAACTTCGAAAATCAAACTAATAACTCCCAATCACCTCATGACCCACGAGCAAATTATACAAGCAACTATTACTTATGTCCAAACCGAACTAGCAGAAGCTGAAGGTGGTCATGACTGGTGGCACATCGAGCGGGTATGGAAATCGTCGAAGGTAATCGCTAAGTCAGAAAAAGTCAATTTATTGATCGTAGAGTTGGGTGCACTGCTGCATGACATTGCAGATTCTAAATTTTACGATGGAGATGAAACCATCGGACCTAAGAAAGCGGCAGCGTTTATGGAGTCACTCAATCTGGAGCCTTCCATCATCGAGCATGTAGTGAATATCATTCAGCACATTTCCTTCAAAGGAGGTAATCAGACTCAAGCATTCAAATCTCCAGAGCTGGATGTGGTACAGGATGCCGATCGTTTGGATGCCATAGGCGCTATAGGCATTGCCAGAACGTTCAACTATGGCGGGTTTAAAAACCGAGAGTTGTATAATCCGGCCATCCCTCCCAACCTGAACATGACCAAAGAGGAATACAAAAAAAGCACGGCACCAACCATCAACCATTTCTACGAAAAACTCTTGCTACTCAAGGATCGAATGAACACCGAAACTGGGAAAGCACTGGCTCAAAGACGTCATGACTTTATGGAAACCTTTCTGGAGGAGTTTTACCTGGAGTGGGATGGCAAATAAAATAAGCCCTGACATGTCGCCAAGGCTTATTGGTAAAATATTTTCAATGTAAAATAAAGCTGATTGTATCTGAATTAACTCCTATTTAGTTATCCGCTAAAATCTCTGTAGATATAATAGAAAACTCTGTTCGTCTATTCTTAAAGTATTCCATCTCTGTGCATTCTACCCCATCCACACATTTGTTTACAGGCTTAGTTTCTCCGTAACCTTTAGGATAAATTCTACTTGGATCAATGCCGTTTGAGACAATGTATTTCACTGCTGATTCAGCTCTTCGTTGTGATAAATCTAAATTATAATCTGACTTCCCACGACTATCAGTATGCGAACTCAATTCAATAGAGATTGTCGGGTTATTCTTCAAAATCCAAACCAATTTATCTAATTCAATTGCAGCTTCTAATGTTATATCAGCCTTATCTAGTTCATAGTACACATTTTCTAGAACGATTGGTTTAGATGTTTCCATTTTCATCATTCTTACATCCACGAATAAGGTATCATTATCTGGAACCTTCGCAAATTCAAAAGATAGCTTATTGGCAAAGTACTCTTTGTGAAAAGCGTCGACTGAATAAATTGGACCAAGGGCAGATTGAAAGAAGCACATTCCTCCTAAGTTTGTCTGGGCAATAGGTGTATTAGTATTTTCTAACGACACAACAACTGTTGCATTGGGAATAGGTTCTTCAGTGCTATCATCAATTACTCTAACAGCTATGATATATTCCGGGACATGTTTCTCATAGAAAAATCGGTAAATATCATCGCCTCCTTGGCCTCCCTCTCTATTACTGGAAAAAAATCCGGAAAACTCTCTTCTAATCAAGCCAAAATCATCTCGTGAAGAATTAATTGGTTGCCCTAGATTCTCAATTTCCCAGTTTTCATCGTTAAGGTTTATTTTATAAATATCTAATCCACCTAAACCTACATGACCTTTGGAAGCGAAATAAAGAACTGTATCCTGATACAAATACGGAAACAATTCGTCTTCTGGAGTATTTACTAAACCCCCAAGATTTTCCGGTTCACTCCACTTGCCATTACGCCAATAAGTCACAAAAATATCAGCCTCGCCTACAGATCCCTCCATATCAGACGCAAAATACATCGTCATACCATCGGAAGATATGGTCGGATGACCTACAGAATAATTATCATGATTGAACCATAGTTCCTTAGGTTCAGTCCATCCCTTGTCTTGCTTATCCCTTACCGACTGGTAAAGCTTTAGCTTATTCACTCCATCGTTACTTGTTTTTTTCTTTCCATTAGTAAAATTATTTCTAGTAAAAACGATCAATGAGTCATTCTTTCCAAAAGCCAAAGGACCCTCGTGATAAGGTGAATTTATCGTATTACTAAACGGATAAGTTTTAGCGTAATGTCCAGTATCTGTAGCTGCATAATAGAGGTCTAAAAAATAGGTGTCGTTCCATTGGTATTTCTTTTGACGAGAACCCGGACGCTCTCGATTAGAGCTAAACACAATACCACCCCTGTAGTATGATGGAGAAAAATCGTCATGATTGGAGTTAGACCAATGATTTTGAATCTCATATGAATTCGTATCGATTTTAATATTGGCGATTCTCGCAATGTGCGTACTATCTAGCCCCTCTTCTATTTGATTGGCAATTTCAGTTGCCTTATCATATTCTTTATTAGAAATTAACGTTTGGAAATACCTCTTTTTCTCCTCCTGGTTCATTACCCCATATTTCTCCACTCTCCTGTAGTAGAGCATTGCATCATGATATCTATTCATCATGTAGAAACAGTTACCTATTTGGAGACTTGGATAAGCCAAAGCTTCGCGATCCACAGCATCATGATAGGATAATGCCTTTCTATAATTTTCAATCGCACTAACAAATGACAGAGCCTTATAGTAATGGTCTGCTCTTTTGATTGCGTTCCGATACTTTTTTGATTCATTACCAGAAGTAGCAAATGAATCAAGACTCATGATAAGTAGTATAAAATATATAAGAGTATTAAAGTTTTTCATAATTCGTAGTGTCATGTGATTAAAAGAATCGAGGTGTTAACATCACTTGAGGATTGATATTAACCACATAGTTCAGCATTAATTCGTGTGACGTACTGTGCAAATCAGTATGATTCAAATCGAAGGAATATCCCACCTGAAGTTGTGGACCAACCTGAAGGGCCAATAACAACGCATTACTCTCCTTCCATCTATGGTTTATACCAACCCAAATCACGTTTTTAAGTAGAACATTAAAGTTAAGGTCAAGCTGAGCAGGCGCATTGTTTACATCCTTGTATAAAACATTGGGTTTAACAATTATTCCGTTTTTGAAATCTATGACATAGCCAGCTGTTGCATAATAATGCTGTACCAATCTCCCTACAGCTAATTCCTGTGACCCAAACTTGGTTTTCATCATCTGAGGAACCGAAAAACCTACATAAAAACGATCTGAGTGCAATAAAAAACCACTACCAGCATTAAATTTCATTGAATTATCATTGATTAATACCGGGTCATTTGGATCATCTGCGGCACCAGATCTATACTCCTGATTGATCTGATGTAGGTTTGCCTGAATCCCAAGTGAAAGCCTGATTTTAGGCGTTATTTTGATCCTGTAAGCATAGCTGAAATAGGCAGAATGTTCTTTTTTAACTCCTATTGCATCTCTGTAGAAGAGAGCTCCTAAGGAAATTTGCTTGAACTTTAAAGGAGAGTGTACACTAACTAATTGTGTGGTTGGCGCTCCTTCAATTCCAACCCACTGATGTCGAGTCAAAGCACTCATACTAATGGCGTCATGAACACCTGCATATGCCGGATTCAATGCTAGACCATTATACATATATTGAGTAATCATGAACTCCTGCTGGCTGTAAACAGATATATTGATTACGATTAAAAAACCAGCAATTAGAACGGCGCGAATATTTTTCATAACTATCTGATTATCTGAATTAAAAATGAAAATAATTGACTTTTTTATGGCAATTTTTCTGTGAATGACCGGTATGCTTCGTTTTTTGGTCTTATGAAGCACCCGGTCTTCACATTGTCGCCGAACTTTATTGTCAATTTCTAATTTCGAGTGATCCTCTTTGAGTTTTAACTTTCCCTTCAAGTGAGGCCTTAATTACATAGAAATATGTACCGTCTGGAAGATTGGAATTGGAATTCATTGTGTTGGAAATACCTACAAATGTGTTGGCTCCCCGATTGTTATTGTAACCGCTAATCTTGTACACAATGTTTCCCCATCTATTGTAGATCAGAACAGTGTTACTTTCATAAATTTCAATACCTAAAATTTTGAAATAGTCATTCAGTCCATCCCCATTTGGTGTAACCGTATTGGTAACATCTAATTCTTCACAATCTTCTAAATCATCCAGGTAACTTGGGATTCCGTCACCATCACAATCTTGATCTTCATCCTCCAACTCATCCTCAGTTGGAATACCATCATTATCATCATCTGGATCATCGTAATCAGGATCTCCATCACCATCTGAATCACGTGGATCATCCCCATCTCCGTACTCTTCACAGTCTGAAAGTCCATCACCATCTGTATCAGCACCTTGAGTGACATTAATAGTGGCTACTCCTTCCGCACAAAGACTACCTGTATTACATACCATGTAGATGAATGAATCTTGACCAATGAAATCTGAATTGGCACTATAGGTAAATGACCCGTCTGCGTTTAATTCTAATGAACCATTCGTAACCTCAGTTACCAATACCACATTCAAATCATCTCCATTTTGATCGGAATCATTATCAAGCACATTTGCCATGATTTCAATACAAGTACTGGTTTCATAGGCATCATCAGTTGCAATAGGCGCTGATCCAACTCCATTTACATTGATCACCAAATCTGCTGTTGCAGTTTCTGAACCGTCAGTTACTGTGTAAGTAGCTGTTGGAACAACTCCTACAAAGTCCGTTGCTGGAACGAAGGTGTAGCTACCATCGCTATTGATCGTCAAGTCACCTGATGTCAAACTTGCGGTGCTTCCAGCTGGGTAAGTCGTGCCATCAATGATGAATTGGGTAACTGTCAACGCATCGCCATCCGCATCACTGTCATTATTCAAGACTCCTGAAGCTGCATCAACTGTCAAGGTTACGTTCTCATCGGTGCTATTGCTATCATTTACTGCAACTGGTGCATTGTTCACAGCGCCTACACTGATCACCAAATCTGCTGTTGCAGTTTCTGAACCGTCAGTTACTGTGTAAGTAGCTGTTGGAACCACTCCTACAAAGTCTGTAGCTGGAACGAAGGTGTAGCTACCATCGCTATTGATCGTCAAGTCACCTGATGTCAAACTTGCGGTGCTTCCAGCTGGGTAAGTCGTGCCATCAATGATGAATTGGGTAACTGTCAACGCATCGCCATCCGCATCACTGTCATTATTCAATACGCCTGAAGCAGCATCAACTGTCAAGGTTACATTCTCATCTGTGCTATTGCTATCGTCTACGGCAACTGGTGCATTGTTCACAGCGCCTATACTGATGATCAAATCTGCTGTTGCAGTTTCTGAACCATCAGTTACCGTGTAAGTAGCTGTTGGAACCACTCCTACAAAGTCCGTTGCTGGAACGAAGGTGTAGCTACCATCGCTATTGATCGTCAAGTCGCCTGAAGTCAAACTCGCGGTGCTTCCAGCTGGGTAAGTCGTGCCATCAATGATGAATTGTGTAACTGTCAACGCATCGCCATCCGCATCACTGTCATTATTCAATACTCCTGAAGCTGCATCAACTGTCAAGGTTACATTCTCATCGATGCTATTGCTATCGTCTACTGCAACTGGTGCATTGTTCACTGCTCCTACGCTGATGTCCAAATCTGCTGTTGCAGTTGCTGAACCGTCAGTTACCGTGTAAGTAGCTGTTGGAACAACTCCTACAAAGTCTGTTGCTGGAACGAAGGTGTAGCTACCATCGCTATTGATTGTCAAGTCGCCTGAAGTCAAACTCGCTGTGCTTCCAGCTGGGTAAGTCGTGCCATCAATAATGAATTGTGTAACTGTCAACGCATCGCCATCCGCATCACTGTCATTATTCAAGACTCCTGAAGCTGCATCAACTGTCAAGGTTACGTTCTCATCGGTGCTATTGCTATCATTTACTGCAACTGGTGCATTGTTCACAGCGCTTACACTGATCACCAAATCTGCTGTTGCAGTTTCTGAACCGTCAGTTACTGTGTAAGTAGCTGTTGGAACCACTCCTACAAAGTCTGTAGCTGGAACGAAGGTGTAGCTACCATCGCTATTGATTGTCAAGTCGCCTGAAGTCAAACTCGCTGTGCTTCCAGCTGGGTAAGTCGTGCCATCGATGATGAATTGTGTAACTGTCAACGCATCGCCATCTGCATCACTGTCATTATTCAATACTCCTGAAGCTGCATCAACTGTCAAGGTTTCATTCTCATCGGTGCTATTGCTATCGTCTACGGCAACTGGTGCATTGTTCACTGCTCCTACGCTGATGTCCAAATCTGCTGTTGCAGTTGCTGAACCATCAGTTACCGTGTAAGTAGCTATTGGAACAACTCCTACAAAGTCCGTTGCTGGAACAAATATGTAGCTACCATCGCTATTGATCGTCAAGTCGCCTGAAGTCAAACTTGCAGTGCTGCCAGCTGGGTAAGTCGTGCCATCAATGATGAATTGTGTAACTGTCAACACATCGCCATCCGCATCACTGTCATTGTTCAGTACCCCAGAAGCAGCATCAACTATCAAGGTTACATTCTCATCTGTGCTATTGCTATCATCTACGGCAACTGGTACATTGTTCACAGCTCCTACGCTGATTTCTAATTCTGCTGTTGCAGTTTCTGAACCATCAGTTATAGTGTAAGTAGCTGTTGGAACCACTCCTACAAAGTCCGTTGCTGGTACGAAGGTGTAACTACCATCGCTATTGATTGTCAAGTCGCCTGAAGTCAAACTCGCTGTGCTTCCAGCTGGGTAAGTCGTGCCATCAATGATGAATTGTGTAACTGTCAACGCATCGCCATCTGCATCACTGTCATTATTCAAAACACCTGAAGCTACATCAACTGTCAAGGTTACGTTCTCATCTGTGCTTTTGCTATCATCTACGGCAACTGGTACATTGTTCACTGCTCCTACGCTGATGTCCAAATCTGCTGTTGCGGTTTCTGAACCGTCAGATACTGTGTAAGTTGCTGTTGGAACAGCTCCTACAAAGTCTGTTGCTGGAACGAAGGTGTAGCTACCATCTCCATTGATCGTCAAGTCGCCTGAAGTCAGACTTGCAGTGCTACCTGCTGGGTAAGTAGTGCCATCAATGATGAATTGTGTAACTGCCAATGCATCGCCATCCGCATCACTATCATTGCTCAATACGCCTGCAGCTGCATCAACTGTCAAGGTTACGTTCTCATCTGTGTTATTGCTATCATCTACGGCAACTGGTGTGTCGTTCACTGGTGTGATTGTGATCGTTACGGTCGCAGTGTTCGAAGTGGCGCCATCATTGTCATCAATTGTATAAGTGAAGCTGTCAGTAAGCGTTTCACTACCATCATGCGCAAAGTCAATCGTGCCATCGCCATTGTCTGTCAATGTTCCATTCGATGGGCCACTTACAATCGTAATTGTGCTTAAGTCAATGGTTCCATCCGCATCCGTGTCGCCATCGGCTACATCTACTGCAAGAGTTGCGCCTTCATTCACTGTCAACGCATCATCGTCTGCTACCGGAGCGTCGTTAACTGGTGTGATCGTGATTGTTACTGTTGCAGTATTCGAAGTTGCTCCATCATTGTCATCAATTGTATAAGTGAAGCTGTCAGTAAGCGTTTCACTGCCATCATGTGCATAGTCAATCGTACCATCGCCATTGTCGGTCAACGTTCCATTAGTTGGACCGCTAACAATCGTGATGCTTGATAGATCAATTGTGCCGTCTGCATCCGTATCGCCATCAGCTACATCTACGGCTAGAGTTGCGCCTTCATTCACTGTCAACGCATCATCGTCCGCAAATGGAGCGTCGTTTACTGGTGTAACAGTGATCGTTACGGTCGCAGTATTCGAAGTAGCGCCATCATTATCATCAATTGTATATGTAAAGCTGTCGGATGTCGTTTCTGAGCCATCATGTGCGTAATCGATCGTACCATCGCCATTGTCTGTCAATGTTCCGTTTGTTGGACCGCTAACAATTGTAATGCTTGATAAATCTATCGTGCCATCTGCATCTGTGTCGCCATCGGCTACATCTACAGCTAAAGTTGCGCCTTCATTTACGGTCAACGCATCATCATCAGCAAATGGTGCGTCGTTCACTGGTGTTACTGTGATCGTTACGGTTGCAGTGTTCGAAGTAGCTCCATCATTGTCATCAATGGTATAAGTGAAGCTGTCGGTAAGCGTTTCACTGCCATCATGCGCATAGTCAATCGTGCCATCGCCATTGTCAGTCAACGTTCCATTAGTTGGACCGCTAACAATTGTAATGCTTGATAGATCAATTGTGCCGTCTGCATCCGTGTCGCCATCGGCTACATCTACTGCTAGAGTTGCGCCTTCATTTACGGTCAACGCATCATCATCTGCTACCGGAGCGTCGTTCACTGGCGTAACTGTGATCGTTACGGTTGCAGTGTTCGAAGTAGCGCCATCATTGTCATCAATGGTATAAGTGAAGCTGTCGGTAAGCGTTTCACTGCCATCATGCGCATAGTCAATCGTGCCATCGCCATTGTCAGTCAACGTTCCATTAGTTGGACCGCTAACAATTGTAATGCTTGATAGATCAATTGTGCCGTCTGCATCTGTATCGCCATCTGCAACATCTACAGCTAAAGTTGCTCCTTCATTTACGGTCAACGCATCATTGTCCGCAAATGGAGCGTCGTTTACTGGTGTAACAGTGATCGTTACGGTCGCAGTATTCGAAGTAGCGCCATCATTATCATCAATTGTATATGTAAAGCTGTCGGATGTCGTTTCTGAGCCATCATGTGCGTAATCGATCGTACCATCGCCATTGTCAGTCAACGTTCCGTTCGATGGACCGCTAATAATTGTAATGCTTGATAGATCAATTGTGCCGTCTGCATCTGTATCGCCATCGGCAACATCTACTGCTAAAGTTGCTCCTTCATTTACGGTCAAGGCATCATCATCTGCTACCGGAGCATCATTCACTGGTGTAACTGTAATCGTTACTGTGGCAGTATTCGAAGTAGCTCCATCATTGTCATCAATGGTATAAGTGAAGCTGTCGCTAAGCGTTTCACTGCCATCATGCGCATAGTCGATCGTGCCATCGCCATTGTCAGTTAAGGTTCCATTCGATGGACCGCTTACGATGGTGATACTTGATAGATCAATTGTGCCGTCTGCATCTGTATCGCCATCTGCTACATCTACAGCTAGAGTTGCACCTTCATTTACGGTCAACGCATCATCATCAGCAAACGGAGCATCGTTTACTGGTGTAACTGTAATCGTTACGGTCGCAGTGTTCGAAGTAGCTCCATCATTGTCATCAATTGTATAAGTGAAGCTGTCAGTAAGCGTTTCACTGCCATCATGCGCATAGTCAATCGTACCATCGCCATTGTCGGTCAACGTTCCGTTCGATGGACCGCTAATTATGGTAATGCTTGTTAGATCTATAGTTCCGTCTGCATCCGTATCGCCATCAGCTACATCTACCGCTAGAGTTGCACCTTCATTCACTGTCAACGCATCATCGTCCGCAAATGGAGCGTCGTTTACTGGTGTGATTGTGATCGTTACGGTCGCAGTGTTCGAAGTAGCTCCATCATTGTCATCAATTGTATAAGTAAAGCTATCGGTTGTCGTTTCACTGCCATCATGGGCATAGTCGATCGTGCCATCGCCATTGTCGGTCAACGTTCCATTTGATGGACCGCCTACAATCGTAATTGTGCTTAAGTCTATTGTGCCGTCTGCATCCGTGTCACCATCAGCTACATCTACGGCTAAAGTAGCTCCCTCATTTACGGTCAACGCATCATCATCAGCAAACGGAGCATCGTTTACTGGTGTAACTGTGATCGTGACTGTTGCAGTGTTCGAAGTAGCGCCATCATTGTCATCAATGGTATAAGTGAAGCTGTCAGTAAGCGTTTCACTGCCATCATGCGCATAGTCAATCGTACCATCGCCATTGTCTGTCAAAGTTCCATTTGATGGACCGCTAACAATTGTTATGCTGGAAAGGTCGATGGTTCCATCTGCATCTGTATCGCCATCTGCTACATCTACTGCTAGAGTTGTGCCTTCATTTACGGTCAACGCATCATCATCTGCAAACGGAGCGTCGTTTACTGGTGAGATTGTAATCGTTACTGTCGCAGTGTTCGAAGTAGCGCCATCATTGTCATCAATTGTATAAGTAAAGCTGTCAGTAAGCGTTTCACTGCCATCATGCGCATAGTCAATCGTACCATCGCCATTGTCTGTCAAGGTTCCATTAGATGGACCGCTTACAATTGTAATTGTGCTTAAGTCTATTGTGCCGTCTGCATCCGTGTCACCATCTGCAACATCTACTGCTAAAGTTGCTCCCTCATTTACGGTCAACGCATCATCATCTGCAACCGGAGCATCATTCACTGGTGTAATTGTGATCGTTACGGTCGCAGTATTCGAAGTGGCGCCATCATTGTCATCAATTGTATAAGTAAAGCTGTCAGTAAGCGTTTCACTGCCATCATGCGCATAGTCGATCGTGCCATCGCCATTGTCTGTCAATGTTCCATTCGATGGACCGCTAACAATTGTAATTGAGCTTAAGTCAATCGTGCCATCCGCATCTGTGTCGCCATCGGCAACATCTACAGCTAGAGTTGCGCCTTCATTCACTGTCAAAGCATCATCATCAGCTACCGGAGCATCGTTTACTGGTGTAACTGTGATCGTTACGGTCGCAGTGTTCGAAGTAGCGCCATCATTGTCATCAATTGTATAAGTGAAGCTGTCAGTAAGCGTTTCTGAGCCATCATGCGCATAGTCAATCGTGCCATCGCCATTGTCTGTCAAGGTGCCATTTGATGGACCGCTAACTATGGTAATGCTTGTTAGATCTATAGTTCCGTCTGCATCTGTGTCGCCATCGGCAACATCTACAGCTAGAGTTGCGCCTTCATTCACTGTCAAAGCATCATCATCAGCTACCGGAGCATCGTTTACTGGTGTAACTGTGATCGTTACGGTCGCAGTGTTCGAAGTAGCGCCATCATTGTCATCAATTGTATAAGTGAAGCTGTCAGTAAGCGTTTCTGAGCCATCATGCGCATAGTCAATCGTGCCATCGCCATTGTCTGTTAAGGTGCCATTTGATGGACCGCTAACTATCGTAATTGAGCTTAAGTCAATGGTTCCGTCTGCATCCGTGTCGCCATCGGCAACATCTACGGCTAAAGTTGCACCTTCATTTACAGTTAAAGCATCATCATCAGCAAACGGAGCGTCATTCACTGGTGTGATTGTGATCGTTACTGTGGCATCATTGGTTTCTCCTAACCCATCCGAAAGCCTGTAAGTGAATGAATCTGTGATGGTTTCGGATCCATCGTGGATATATTGAAATGTTCCGTTTGCATTTAAGGTGAATGTCCCAGAATGTCTTGTTGGAGGTGTCAATAATGTAACAGTAAGACTAGTATTAGCTATATCTGTATCATTAACAATAACTCCATACACCGTTGCATCTCCTCCAGAACCATCAGCATCATTCACATCAATAGTTCCGCCTTCCGCTACAGTATATGAATCATCATTCGCAACAGGAGTATCATTATTGATTACAATAATTACGGTTTGATTCGTAGTGTCTCCATTAACATCTACAGTTTGAATATCCACTGAAGTAGACCCAATCACTAAATCAGGTGCCGTAGTGACCGACACAACACCACTACCCGGATCAATGGAAACACCTGCAGGCAAAGATCCTGATGTTAATTGAGCACAAACAATTGCTCCATCTGCATCTGTAGCATATGCTAGCGTATCTCCATTACTTAAATTATCTATGGTTGTAGCATTGACCGTATATACCGCTTCATTGTCACAAGGCAAGTCCACTGGACCAACTCCTACAGAAAGACAGTTTCCAACTTCTACTTTGATCTGCTCGTAAATGTCCGCTGATAAGTTTGGTATTTCGAGATTTCCAGAACCATCAGAAGTCAAACTTATAGGACCTACAGGGCCAGCTTGAGTTTCAAACGATACATCATAGGTTGTACTTAATGCGAGCCCAGTTAGTTCAATTGAGCCATCAGATGAGCCACAACTTGTAGGACGCGTAATAGCTCCTAGAACCAAGGAAGGTGTACCGACATCAACTAAACTGGTGATGCCAAGGAGTTTATCAGAATTACACCCTCCAAGGCTAACGTAAATATCTTCGTAATCATCAGCTTCTAATCCACTAATTGTCAAAACTCCCAAAACATCAGCTGAAACGTTTACTGTTTGCACTCCAGCACTTGAGGTATAAAAAACATCATACGCTGTAGAAGGAGTCAAACCTGCTAGTGAAATAGATCCATCACTAACTCCACACCCAGACGGATTCACAGTAAGTCCTAGATTGATATTAGGAACACCTATTTCAATTAGTGATACAGGCTCCAAAATGACATTGGATTCACAAGAGCCACTATTCACACTAATATCAGAATAATTTCCTGCAGATAAACCGGGAATAGTAATCAAGCCTGACACATCACTAGTCAGATTGGTGGTGACGACACCTGACTCGGTATTGTAAGTAACATCGTAAGCAGTAAAGGGCAAACCACCTGCCAGGACAATAGATCCATCACTTGCTCCACATGAGGTAGGATTATTAATCAAATTGGTCGAAATATTGAGTAGGCTTCCTACACTGATATCAGCAAGTGGTTCAGACTCACACCCACCTAATGATAATGTCAAATCACTGTAAGTATCTGGACTTAATCCTGAAAGTAAAATTTCACCAAGAGCTCCACTATTAATGTTCGTCAAGTTTTGTACACCTGCCGAAGTTCTATAGGAAATATCAAAATTCTCGTTAGCAGCTAAACCTGTCAATAAAATTGATGCGTCACCTGCACCACATGTAGTCTCAGGAGTCACTACTCCCAGAGAAAGTGCAGGCAATAAATTCAAGTCTACTGGGCAAACCAACGTGTTTGACTCGCATCCATTCAAGGAAACACTGATATCACTGTATTCATCTATTCCCAATCCGGTGATAGAAATGGTTCCGCTATTAGAAGTAATTTGTGTTGTTTGCACTCCCAATGAATTGGTATAAGTGATATCATACAAATAATCAGTAACTGGCAACCCAATCAATGAAATGGCCCCATCAACTCCTGCACAAACTGAAGGCAAAGACAAACTACCCAGAGCTATTTCCAATGCCTCTACATCTACTAATTCGATGATATCTGAAAGCACGTTTGACTGACAAGTTCCATCAGTCACATATAAATCTGTATAAACACCACCATCTAGCCCAGATAGAGTTATTAACCCAGTGAGATCTGCGGTAACAGACACAGCTGACTGATCTACCGCATCTAACTTATAATTTAAGTCATACGTTTGGCCAGGAACTAAACCACTGATCACTACCGCACCATCAGGTACGAGACAATTCAGAGGACTTACTGCTGATACTAAGGCTATAGGTGCCAGGTTAAACAAATTCACTTCTGAAATGGGTGATGAATAACACCCTGTAATGGGGTTTGATACTCTTATATTTCTATAAACCCCAGCGGATAAATTTGGTAAAGTTATGAATCCTGATCCGTCAGCTGTGGAATTTACTAAAACGGTGTTTCCATCGGTATTCTCATATTCTACATCTACATTTAACAGCGGAGTTATTCCCTGAAGAGTAATACTTCCATCATTTAATCCGCATGTGGGAGCACTTGTACTACTAACTACAATTGGAAGAGACAATAACCCATCATATATTGTTATTCTATCCATTAGAATCCCCGCACTACACCCGTCTCTGGATATTTCGAACTCACTATATGTACCTGCACTCAAACCAGATATGGTGATCAGCCCCGCAATATTTGAAGTAAACGTGGCAGGTCCAACCGTAGTAGAACCATCAAAATAAGATATTTCATAGTCTGCAACTTCTAATAATGATGCATTGATCAGAATAGACCCTGTACCACCGCAAAGTAAGGGCTGAATAGGAACTCCAAGTGAAAGTGAGGGAACAGAAGGCTCCTCCAAGTCAATCGCACACAAGATATTAGAAGTACATCCATTCAGGTCTGCATAAATTTCCTGTAAGCTACCATCACCTAAACCTGAAATAGACACTCTTCCTAGAGCATCTGCTGTCACAGAAAGCGATTGAAATCCACTTTCATCCGTATAATAAAGATCATAATCAGTAAATGGAACGAACCCTAAAAGCTCCACAGCACCATCTAATGCTCCACAAACAGTAGGGTTAGACAATACGCCTTGCGAAATAATCGGTGGAACAGTTAACTCAACCGTTGCACTAGGCAAACTCTCCACTTTTCCTTCGGCAGTTACAGTAGCAGATAAAATACCTGAAGTAAGACTAACGCCTGCTAACTCCCAGGTACCATCCGCCTGAACTTCAGTTGTTCCTAATGACACTGCAACATCTGCCAGGCTAGTCTGAACGAATACGTCTATTAGTGAACCAGCTGCTTCTGTGGAAGTACCTTCTATTTTGGTGAGTACATCTGTTGAACAAAAATCAGTCGTAATAATAGGTGTATCACTTCGACTGCATTGTGCCTTTGAGGGCATGGCAAAAAAGAGTAGCGCTAGACAACCGAATAGGATTAATAAGGTTCTAGGTAAAATTCTTAGTTTCAAAGTAAACGAATGTTTCATGTGTGGGCGACATTTAATATTAGTACACCACTAAGTAGTATGAAGACAAGTGCGAGAGGCTATGATTTTCGGCGAGAAACAAATTTATTCGACCATTGGTAATTTTTCTTCGTTAATTGGAGATCCAAAAAATCCAGCAATCAACTGAATAACAAGCAGTTAATTAGTATAAATACCTAATTTTAAATAAAAGATATAAGTATTATACCTATGTATTTAACTTATACTGTCTTCAGTATAAGTCAACTCTAACTGGTCATATTTTGTAACATAAGTGGTTCTTTTTCACCCCAGATTTGAATGATTGAAATGACCGATTATATAATTTAAACAAAGATTTATGTTAAATCAGAGCTACAACATGCTGAAGGTGGTCATGACTGGTGGCACATTTAGCGGGTCTGGAAATCATCGAAGGAAATAGCTAATTCAGAAAAAGTCAATTTATTGATTGTAGAGCTCGGTGCAATGCTGCACGACATTGCTGGTTCTAAATTTCATGATGGAGATGAAACAATTGGCCCAATGAAAGCTGCTGCATTTTTGAAATCTATCAACTTAGAGAACTCTATCATCGAGCATGTAGTCAATATATATCATCAAGCACATATCCTTCAAGGGTGGAAATCAAGTCCAAACGTTTAAATCTCCTGAGCTAGATGTGGTGCAGGATGCGGATCGTCTGGATGCAATCGGTGCCATTGGCATCGCCAGAACATTCAATTATGGAGGGTTCAAAAACCGGGAGTTGTACAATCCAGCTATCCCTCCTAACCTGAATATGACCAAAGATGAATACAAGAAAAGAACTGCACCGACCATCAACCATTACTATGAAAACTCTTGCTACTCAAAGATCGAATAAACACCGAAACAGGTAGAACACTTACTCAAAGACGTCATGACTTTATGGAGCGATTCCTGGAAGTGTTTTATCGGGAGTGGGATGGCAAATAAAAGCAAACCCTGACAATCCGCTAGGGAGCAGATATCAGGGTTTCGCCAGTAGGTCTCCCAATATTACGATTTTAGACCATCAACAATCAATCAGGACCGACCTACCTTACAATCAGCGGTAAAGTACTCTCCAAACCATTTACGTTTATATTCACCATATACTGACCTGTCTGCAAGTCTTTGACTTGTATTCTTACTGCTCTGTCTTCTAAAGACAGAGGAGCATTCACTTCTTTTCCGGATAAGTCATACACCTTTACTGTTATTTCACCCAGCTCATTTAGTGATTGTTCAAAACTTATTGTAGTGAAGTTTTTTGCTGGATTAGGGTACATCTTAACCTGAGCAATCTTTTCATTTACATTCACACGAATTACTTCTGAACTACTCTCCTTTCCATCAAAATCTTGTTGTTTCAATCGATAGTAGTTGTTACCGAACAAAGGCTTTCTATCCAAGACCTGATAATCTTTTGGTTCTGAAATGGTCCCAGATCCAGGTAATTGCTTAATCACCAAAAACTCCCCAGTTTCTCCTGCACGCTCTATAAAGAACCACTCATTATTACTTTCCGAATAGGTCTTCCAATCTAAAACCACACCATTGAAATCATTGTCTCCTTTAAAGTAAGCCAGTTCAATAGGAAGCGGGGTTTCTGCATAAGACGGACTATAATGTGGAACAAATGAACTGAAAGAATTGATATTTATGGTATAGGCATATCCCAAACCACTAATAGACGCCAAGGTTGGCTTTAATGAAACTCTCGTTCCTCCATTAACAAAAGGATTAAGGTCATCGACTTCAGAAATCTTGGTGATGTAGATACTATCAGCAGCAAAGTCTTCTATGGTATTTGGGTCATATCCTTCACTTTCTACTTTAGACCGTAAATCCGAAGGCTCATCATTGAGTGCATAGAACCTAATCAAAACCTGAGAGGATGGCTGGTTTGTTGGTTTGATCCACCAGTTCCTGTTCATGATGTATTCTTCTCTGCTTCCACCACTGTTGGATCGTACCTGAGGTATTCCATCCAACACCCTAACTGCCCAACAAGTACTGCCCAGATCATTACCGACAGCATTGATGGAATACACCAAATTTCCATTGTCATCCAACACGTAAATCCACTGATACCCTGAAACATCGATACAATTGGATCCAACTACCTGGTAATCTGCACTCAATGCTCGTATAGTGGAAACTCCATCAGGAATACCTGGACTATCAAAGTTGTAAGGATCTGTATCCGTCAGCGTTTCCAGGTAATCCGCAATACCATCTTTATCAGAATCAGTGAGTTCATTTATAGGCCCTAAGGAACCATTTGCTAACAGAATTGCTTCCATTGCATCGGTAACCCCATCTCCATCAGCATCGTCGCCACCTACCGTGGCTGGAGAGTTGACATCTCCTGGATCTGACCCCATCAATACCTCATAGTAATCCGGTATACCATCTCCATCGCTATCCGTACCCAGATCAGGATTAGATGCACCTCCTTGAGCCAAAATGTAAGCTTCAAAAGCATCTGGAATACCGTCATCATCTGAATCCATATCTCCATTTGCTGTTGGCGCATCCGGATCAAATGGACTGGTACCATTAGCTACTTCCAACCAATCAGGAATACCATCGCCATCCGTATCGGTCACTTTACTAATAGGTCCCGTAGCTCCATTATCAATTAATATTCGCTCCAAGGCATCCGTAATACCATCACCATTTACACCAGTATCATTAATTCCAACATTTGGGTTACTAGCACTTACATTGTCATCATTATTTCCCGCGATCACTGGCGAATCGATATTATCATATTGAGTGCCGTAAGCAAGTTCGAAGTAATCCGGAATACCATCTCCATCAGTGTCGGTAATAAAATCTCTCCCTACTCCAATGCTGAAATAGACCCCTCCAGAGAATTCCACATTTTCGAATGTGAGTAAACTGGATTCAAAGGTTTGTGCCTGCACAATGGACAAGAACCCATTCGTATGATCCGTATCATCGTCTAGTATCAAGGTAAAGCTCGAGACATCATTTCCATCAAGTCCTTGACCAGATAAATCCAACGAAACCGATACAGTACCTACATCTCCTGTCTCCACAATTCCCCATTGTCTATCCAAAATTTGTGAAACTGTAGGTGGTACACCTGTAGAAGTGGTGGTAAGCGCTCCTCCATCATGACCAAAGAGTAAATAATCTCCATTTCCGAGTGAAGAGGGGCTTCCAATAGTCAACTTAGCAGTTGCATTAATACTCTTTGACTCATCCTGATACAGCGCCATTAAGGTATTGGCTCCAATGCCGGCAATGTCAGTTCCATGAGATGTAAGATTATAAATAGAAGACCCTGATACCGTATAAGGCAATGAAGCTATGGATAAAGAGATTCCATATTTAACAGATAAATATGTTTCGATATCGCGTCGATCTGCGTTATTCAATCTAGAAGAGAAGCTAATAATCTCAGCAACTTTACCATTGTAGTGGGGCAAACCATTATTTAAATCACGACCTATGCGATAAGGTCGGTTAGAGAGGTTAGCAAAAGTCCCAGTATTGTATTGGTTGGTGCTGATTATAGAACCATTGAAACGAATATTTTGTCCATTGCCTCCTGAATTCAATCGAGAATTAAAGATTCCAGGACTCGAATAAGTAGCGGTAGTACTTATTTGTGCGGAACGATAACTGGTATTGGATCTATACAAATGCGTTACCACTTCGTTTGTGGCTGCTGATGTGATTGGCCCCAACGCGAAACTTGAGAATTGTGAATTTTCAAAACCGATCACCACTCCCCCTGTCGAATTGTATGAATAAGTAACATCCGGATCCAACACCATGAAATAATCATGAGAATAGAAAGCTGCTGCTCCACTCATAATGTCATTACTTCCGTCAAAATCCAATACAGGGTTACCATTCAGGTTATTGGCAACATACAATGGTCTTGCAGTACCTGAGGAACTTGCATTATTGGAACCGTTGACACTATTGTTCCAGGTGTCTACGGCTGCTCCATTTGTCGTGGTGCTCGTACCGGAATTGGCTTTTAACCACAAACTAACCGCGGCATTGAGATTCGCTACCTTAGGTATCATAATAGTGAAGAAATCATTGTCATTAAAATCTACGTCTGTAAATACCAGAGTATCTCCACTGAAATATGCTCCTTCGTATGAAGCGGTTATTGACGAAAAATCACTACTTGTATTGATAATTAAGCTATACAAAGAAGCTTCCTGAATTCTATTATCAAAATTGGCAATGTCACCCAGGTAGATATTCAGATCTACAGCTCCAGGATTCCCATACACATCCACTTTCCATTCGGTGGAAAGTCGATCGTCTGATACAGCCCCAGGCACTTCAGTGGATTGAACTAATGTTTTATCTGTACCATCATTCCCCCAAACTATGTAGTCTCCAGAACTCAAGGCATCAGAGCCATCTACCTTCACGATAGCTCCATCATTTTGACTCATAGATTCATATTGCTTCAATCCATGATCCAGGTTGACTCCAATCCCTGCAATGTCATTATTATAGCTTGTATTATCATAAATACTGACTCCATTTACAGTATAAGCTTCTGATGAAATATTCAGTGTAATTCCATATTTGATGGCCAAATATGTTGCCACATCACGCTTCTCAGCATCGGTCAAGCGAGAATTGTAGCTAACAACCTCAGCGATGTGCCCCTGGTAAGTTTCTGTCTCAATTAAATTGTTACCAAGTCTAAAATAAGAGTTCGTTCGATTACCAAAACTTCCTGCGTTGCTTTCACTATCTGAAATCAATAGTTCATTGGCATACAACTCCTGACCTGTTCCTCCAACATTGTTTCTTGCATTCAATAGGGTTACTGAACTGGTGATGGAGCCTGATACATCAGCAGACCTATAGGCATCATAAGCATAGCCTACAGCTGCTCCAGTTACATCTCCCTGATCACCCAGGTAATACCCATCAAAAGCTCCATTTTTAAACCCTACGAGGAATCCAATGTCATTGGATGATTGAATGGTCAAATCAGGTTTTACCACCAAAAAGAATTCGTGTGTATTGAAGCCCGCTATACCATCCAAAAAGTCATCTGTGAAGTAAAGTGCATCATTTCCATTTATGACATTGTCTACCAATAATGGTTTTTGATTGTTATCACCTTGATCAGCATCATTCCCGTTTCCTGATACATCCGACCATCTAGTTACTAAATCAGTACTGGTCGTCATTACACCCTCATTTGGTCGCAACCAAAGCGTTAACCCTCCGGAAACTCCTCCAGGAGATATCGTCTGAACCGCGCCTCCTATGGTGAAGAAGTCTCCATCTGTGAAATCAACATCTTCAAAAGTCAAAATATCTCTACCACCACTTCTGGTGACTGTTCCTCCAAGAACTAAACGTGAAACATTTTCATCTCCCAAATCCTCAGGCATACTTGCAGTATCAGGAGAAATTATCAGGTTTAAAGTGGTATTGTCTTTGTCTACGGCTAGATTGGTGATATCAAAACTTAAGGCGACTGTTCCTACATCTCCTGTCTCTTTCACTTTCCAAATTCTTTGTAGTCTTTGTGAAATACCTGAAATAAGGTTATCAGTAGTAAATGTATTTGGGTTATGGTTATTTCCCCACACGAGATATTCACCGTCATGCAGATCCGACCCTTCAGCCATACTTACGATAGTCGCATCGTTAATGCTTTGGCTTTGCACCTGATTTAGCTTCTGATTGGTTTGATTCTTTCCAATTCCTGCCACATCAAAGTGATACGGCTGATATTCTGCATTGGTGGTTCCAGGCCAAATGATCGTAGATCCGTCTACTTGATAATCAAAATTAACCGTAGCACTTGCAGGATCTTCGTCTAAAGTGATACCATATTTAATAGCCAAATAGGTGAAGACATCTGCCTGATCAGAATCTGATAAACGCCCAGAATAGCTTATCACTTCAGCTACTCCTCCTTGAAAATCATCCGCAAAATCCCATCCATAACCTAGCGTATAGGGTTGGTTGTCAAAGTTCTGATGATTAACCGCAACATCTTCATAATTATCAACTTGTTGACCATTGAGGAAGATATTTTGGCCGTTTGAAGTACCGTTTAATCGGTCATTGATTATGATCGGGTTTGCAAGTACGACCTCACCAGTTCCATCAATGTAGGAAGAACGATAACTTGTAGCCGGGTCAATAGTATGTGTTATTAGCTCATTTGCATACTGGCTTGTGGATGAACCTAATTCCAAACTACCAACATCCCCAACCTGATATCCAAGAACATCACCGGTTTCAGCAGAAGAGCTGCTGATAAAATCAGGGTCAAGAACTATAAAGAATTCTCGAGTGTAAATACCTTGAAGACCTACCAGAAAATCGTCATCGAAGTTGATGACAGGGTTATTGTTTATCGAATTGGCTGAGTAAGTTGGATTACTCCCTGAAATACTTTGGTGTGCATGGCTTCCTTCCCCACTGTCATCAAACCAGACAAAAATCTCATTCGTTGAAACATTTCCAAGAATTGTGCCCTGAGAATTCAACCAAAGCGATAAACCTGTAGAAACATTACCTGGTGCTGAAGTACTTGGTGCTTCATGATAAGAAGTAATGGCAATGTTATCTACACCAAAGCCAACATCGCGAACCTCAGTAATATAGACTCCAGAAGCGAATCTAAATCGAAATCTCACATCCGGATTATTCTCAAAACCAGCTGGTAAAACGATATATGAGTTAGTCCAAGCACCGTTATTCCCAGACCATCCTTGTCCATTACTTAGAGCTTGTACAGAATTGTTATTGTACCAATTGATAGCATTGTACTGGTTGGATAAAACAAACCAATCAGATCCACCATTTAAGGAATATTCCAATCGAACTCCATCGGATTCATTGACTAAGGCAGTCTCACCATCGTCAATATTGTATCTCAGGTCAAAGGAAAGTATTAGGTTGTAGTATCCAGATAGATCTACAGACATACTTGTGGTTACATCAAGTGATCTTGCGTAATTATCAAAACTCGATGTATGCAAATAGTTACCATCAGAATCAGGTAAAGCTGCATCGCTATCGACGGTATAGTTTGTGGAGGTCCAGTCTCCAAATCCTAATTCAAAATCTTCTGAATAAACGGTTGTCTGTGCATATAATATGCTGCACAGGAGCATAGTTGCGGCTGTTGAAATACACTTCATGACTCAATTTTTTACATATTGGAGTCTTAAAGTGGCTGATGAAATCAGCAGTGGATATCTAGCGAGTTATAATGATGGTCTTACTCGTAATTGATTATGATTATTCTATGAATTTATAGAAGTATTTGACCAAGACCAAAACAGGTATAAGTAATTAAGACTTATACCTACCCAATTACGCATTTCACCTAAACAAAAAACCCTGACAAAGAATTTTGTCAGGGTTTTCAAAACCAGTGAGTTGGTTAATAATTTATTTCTTCACTTGATCAACGATCGCTTTGAAAGCAGCCGGATGGTTCATAGCTAAATCAGCCAAAACCTTACGGTTAATGTCGATGTTCGCTTTTTTCAAACCTCCCATGAACTGAGAATAAGACATATCAAATTCTCTAGTTGCAGCGTTGATTCTTTGAATCCAAAGAGCTCTAAACTCTCTTTTCTTTGCCTTTCTATCACGGTATGCATACTGCATACCTTTTTCGATAGCATTTTTAGCTACCGTCCATACATTTTTTCTTCGGCCCCAGTATCCTTTGGCCTGCTTCATCGTCTTCTTACGACGTGCTCTTGAAGCTACGTGATTTACTGATCTCATTTAGATTTTCATTTTTTGACAATTGGCGCACCGTTCTGTAAACAGCAACTTTGTAGCCAAATCATCGGGTTAAACAATTAAACCAATTGTTAGATGTTAAGCATTGCTTTAACATTGCTAACGTCACTCTTGTGAACCAAACCAGCTTGAGTCAAATTTCTCTTCTGTTTTGTTTCTTTCTTAGTCAAGATGTGACTTTTAAAAGCGTGCTTTCTTTTGATTTTCCCTGTACCTGTCAGTTTAAATCTCTTCTTAGCACTTGAGTTTGTTTTTACTTTAGGCATTTCCTAATATTTATTTCTTACTCACTGATTTCGGTGCCAATATGATAGACATTCGCTTACCCTCTAGTTTTGGTAAAAGTTCTACTTTACCATGCTCTTCAAGAGCCTGAGCGAATTTCAAAAGAAGAATCTCTCCTCTTTCTTTAAAAACTATCGTTCGACCAACAAAGTGAACATAGGCTTTCACCTTTGCTCCTTCTTTAAGAAACTTGATGGCGTGATTCAACTTAAAGTTAAAATCATGATCATCTGTGTTCGGTCCAAAACGAATCTCTTTGACAACAGTCTTCTGAGCTTTCGCCTTGATTTCCTTTTGTTTCTTTTTCTGCTCGTATTTGAATTTCGAATAGTCAATTACTTTACACACCGGCGGATCAGCCTTTGGAGAAATCTCCACTAGATCCAAACCCTGTGCTTTAGCAATGTCCAATGCTTTCTCGATAGGATATACATCCACCTCCACATTGTCACCTACTAAACGTACTTGACGAGTTCTAATTTTCTCATTTACTCTATAAGGTTCCTCTACGCGGCCCCTTTGCGGTTTTCTGTATGGTCTGCTAATAGTTGTTTGTTTTTGGTTCTACCATAGCAAAATAAAACGCAAATATCGTATTTATTTTGCTTTATTAAAATCTACTCTGCTTTATTTAACAGATTATTGATTGTTTGGTTAAAGAAATCTACAAATTCTGCAATTTTCATGCTTCCCTGATCTCCTTTTCCATGAGCGCGAAGTGAAACAGTACCGTCTGCTGCCTCTTGTTCTCCAACAATCAACATAAAAGGTATCTTCTTTATCTCAGCATCTCTAATTTTCTTACCTATTTTTTCATCTCGCTCATCAATTATACCTCTGATGTCCTGCTCTTGAAGCTGACTGTAAATTGATTTAGCATATTCATGATACTTCTCAGAGATTGGCAATACAGCAATTTGCTCTGGAGCAAGCCACAATGGGAAGTCTCCGGCAGTACTTTCGATAAGGATCGCAACGAAACGCTCCATAGAACCAAATGGTGCTCTATGAATCATTACCGGTCTGTGCTTCTGATTATCAGATCCTGTATACTCCAATTCAAAACGTTCTGGTAGGTTGTAATCCACCTGAACAGTTCCTAGCTGCCAGCTTCTACCCAAAGCATCCTTCACCATGAAGTCCAACTTAGGTCCATAGAAAGCAGCTTCACCGTATTCTACTACCGTGTTTAGTCCCTTCTCATCAGCAACTTCCTGAATTTGCTTTTCAGCTAAATCCCAGTTTTCTTCCTTACCGATGTATTTATCTGGGTTGTTTGGATCACGTAAAGATACCTGTGCGGTGAATTCAGCAAATCCCAATGCGCTGAACACATACAATACCAGGTCTATTACTTTACCAAACTCATCTTTTACTTGCTCAGGTCTACAGAAAATGTGCGCATCATCCTGAGTAAATCCTCTTACACGCGTTAACCCGTGAAGCTCACCACTCTGCTCATATCGGTATACCGTACCGAATTCAGCGTAACGAACTGGTAAGTCTTTATAGGACTTTGGTGATGATTTGTAAATCTCACAGTGATGAGGACAGTTCATTGGCTTTAGCAAGAACTCCTCACCTTCCGCAGGTGTATTGATTGGCTGGAAAGAATCCTCTCCGTATTTAGCATAATGGCCAGAAGTCACATAAAGTTCCTTACCACCAATGTGTGGTGTAACTACTTGCTCATAACCAGCTCTAACCTGTGCTTTCTTTAGGAAGTTCTCCAATCTTTCTCTTAGGATCGCTCCTTTTGGCAACCACAAAGGAAGGCCTTTACCTACCTTTTCAGAGAAAGTGAATAAGCCTAGTTCTTTACCGATTTTACGGTGATCTCTTTTCTTAGCTTCTTCTAATAACTCAAGATGCTCTTTAAGCTCTTTCTGCTTAGGGAAAGTGATAGCATATAGACGAGTCAATTGTTTTCTTTTCTCGTCGCCTCTCCAGTATGCACCCGCAACGTTCAAAATCTTCGCTGCTTTGATGAAACCTGTATTAGGAATATGCGGCCCTCTACACAAGTCTGTGAAGTTACCTTGAGTATAGAATGTAATCTTACCATCCTCCAGGTCTTCCAAAAGCTCTAGTTTGTACTCATCGCCCTTCTCCTTGTAGAAGTTGATAGCATCTTCTTTACTTATATCTTTTCGAACGTACTCGTTTTTCTGACGAGCAAGCTCAAGCATTTTATCTTCAATCAGTTTTAGGTTTTCAGAATCAAATTCCTGATCTCCGAAATCCACATCATAGTAAAAACCACCATCAATTGCTGGTCCAATACCCAACTTTACTCCAGGGTATAGTGCTTCTAAAGCTTCAGCCATCAAGTGGGCAGACGAGTGCCACATCGTAGCTTTACCATCTTTATCATTCCATGTCAACAATTGAAGAGTTGCATTGTCATTAATCGGTCTGGTAGCATCCCAAATATCCCCATTAACCTTAGCCGCAAGTACATTTCTCGCTAAGCCTTCACTTATACTCAATGCTACATCCATGGCTGATGAGCCCTTAGGATATTCCCTTACACTACCGTCTGGTAAAGTGATCTTGATTTCACTCATTATCTTCTGTTCCTTTCTTAGGTGACACGTCTAAAACAGGGATCTTTTCCTCCTGTTCTCTTAAACTCCGCAAATATGCAATTTTTCGCCCAACATTCTGAGCTCCTTGTTGAGCAATTGAATTCGTAGAATCTTCTTGTAATACCAGGCCATACAAATTGTATGAACTACTAAGCCAGCCTCGGTTTTCGAGAATGGAGGCTTTTCTTAAAAGTGCCGTTACACTACTGTCTTGCAACACTAATTGATTGACCAATGCAACTGCGGAATCCCATTGCAAAGATTTCTCAAACCAATCTATTCGTTTCATTAATACTGGAGATGACAAATCGCCTCGTAAGACTTCATGGGCTTTTTCTAAATCGCCCATCTCATAAAACACCTCTCCGATGATCAGCTTCTGATCCAGGTTGGTACTATCCAACTGCTGATAAGCCAATACTTTATTTGCTCGATCAGGATACCCCAATTTGATTAAAGCTGGAATATAGAAATCCAGCAACTGACTGTTATCTGGCTTGATCTCAGCTACTTTACCATAAGCATAGACTGCTCTGGTACTGTCTTCTAGTTCTAAATAATTGTTCGCTGCAAAAATCAGTGCTTCTACATTCTGAGAGTTGTCCTGTATATAATTCCAAAGCAAATACTTCGCTTCTGTATATCTACCTAACCCAAGGTAAGCAACAATTCGCCAACGATTACTTCCACTCAATTCGCCATTGATAGACTCCCATTCTTCCAGAATATTCAATAGCTGCTCATAGTAATGGTACGTCTGATAAAAATCGATGGCATACTGCACCAATTCATACGTCAGTCCATCTTCTTTTTTCAAAAACTGAATATCCTCTGTTACATCTTCCGGCCATCGCAACTCTTTACTCACTAAAAGTTTACGCTTACGCAGGGAAAGATTGCTCTTATTAGCAGCTAATTGCTGATTGACTTCATTAAGCGCTGTTAAATAATAGCTTACATCAACGTTGACCGACTCAATAGGATATTTATTGGTATCGGAACAGCTGAATAAAGAGAATACTAAAAATGTTAATGCAATAACTGGTTTTCCTGACACTACAGTATGACTTTAATACTGAACTTCAGACCAAATTTACTAACATCAGGTCGATCTAAATAAGTCAAACGGTGAAATGCTTCAACAGAAAATATTTTTAAGATGTTTTCTACCCCATATCCTACTTCCATATAGGGTCTTCTATCGAATTGACTAAAAGGAATTTTCTCATTTCCTTCTGCGTCAGTTGGGTATTGAACCTTATTGATGTTGACTGGGTCCAAACCACCATAGAGCATGTTAGCACTACCAATCAAACGCCACTTTAATTTCTTCATTAGAGGAACAGCATTCAAAATAAACCCTTCAAAGGAATGTCGATATCTAAAATCAATGTACTTATCCGTGCTAAACTCGAAGTAGTTCATCAAGTTGTAGGCAAAGTCTACATAGAAGTTGGTTTCGTTACCAATAGTGTTGTACAACAACGGGTATGGCAGTTCACCATAAATATATCCACCAGTCAAAGAGATATTAGAGACTCCTAATAATCCCATTTTTTGCTTTTTCTCTATTCCTAATTTGATTTTATGATATTCAAAATCACTTCCTATAACTCCTTTCATGCCATAGGTGTAATCCAGATTAAAAGCTGGCCATCTTACAGTACCTAAAGACATTCGCTCATTATCGTTGATCACGAACACTTCGTCTTTAGCATAGCGAACCGAAAGTGTAGCCTCGCTGACTTGATAGGTTGATGCTGTTTCCGAACCTGGCTCATCGAGAAAGTAATTGAATTCGAATTGTGGATCGAATGATTCAAATTTATATGAGGCCTCTGCTCCAAATCCCCTACTCAACTGCCTAAAGACGCTAACTCTTGTTTTGTTAATGAAGAAAGGTTGAGTCAGTGTACCAAAACGACTCAAAGAATAAAACAAGCTGTTCGGCTCGATCTGTTCATTGAGTAACCAGACCTGCTCCAACTCCTTCTGATGCTCTATTTTAACGTTTGTCCAGGGCGATCGATCCAATATCCGGTCTACATAGATCTTGTATTTGTATTGCTCATCATCAAATCCGTACCCGATATAGCCTCCTACAGTCCATTTTCTACTAAAATCAATATTCGTTCTAGCTCCAAAACCAATTCTAACACCCTCTATATTATTCTTACCAAAGAAAGTTGGATATGGACCCAGGTCAATTTTACCTACTTTATAATATCCCGTAATTAAGAACTTAGCCATGTCCATATAGGTCTTGACTGCTGGAATCTTCTTCAGTGTATCGATCATCATGAACACATTCTGTTCCGTACTTGTCAGCGTATCATGACGGAATTCCTCCCAGTATTCATCCGTGAAATCACGAACGTCTTCTTCCATGGTCACCGGATCAAGATAGAACTCATTAGGCTTTGGATCATTTACCTGATGGTCTTTGGTAGAAACATAAAACTTCGCCAACATGCCTGCAGTCTGCTTGGTAATCTGACTCACATCCACCACCACACGCGTCTTTTCAGGAAGCCATGGACCAGCAGAAGATTTGATCATATCCTGCTGAATCTTTATTTTTTCTATGTAATTCAGGTTTACTTCCTTTGGAACCGTAGCATCAATTCGACGAATAGCGTAATCCTCCTTAGTGATCCACATGGTACCAGTAAAGGCCAGATCTTGCTCGCGCTTTGGATAAAAGTCAATGCGGTAACAATAGTCATCTCCTACATACAAACTATCCTCCAGATACACTTCGTAATACAGCTTCCAACTATCTGCGATCGGAGAAACGAACTCCTTCGTAATGATATTTAGCCAGTTCTGATAGAAGTTATATTCCTGAAAAGTAGATCCAATTACCTGAGAGGTTAGAGTACCATCAGTAATTCCAACACCGCTCACCTTGGTTTTGATGATGTTCTCTCGTTTTAACGTCGGATCAATACGATAATAATATCTGGAAATGGCTTCAGAAAGGAATATTGGCAATACGGGTTTACCATCATCCCCTGCGATGGTCTGAATACTATCTAGAACACCTTGTACTTTTTTCACAAGCTTCCACTTCTGGATGAAGTCAGAAAGGTTGTCTACATCAAACTCGACTTTAGTGTAGCTCTCATAGTCATAAGCGCTCAACGAACGTTTATCATTTTCTTTCTTATGATCTACAACCTTTCTCATGATTGGCCAGGCCGGATTCTCGCCTGCATAAACAACCACCTCTCCTAATGTCTGAACATCCTCGTCCAATTGGAAATTGATCGTTTGAGAAACTCCTCTCTTGAGTGCTTTGGTTCTTTTGACAAATCCGATGTAGTGAACCTCTATAGAATCTACCGCTGCTGTTGTCTTAGCGGAGAAGTTTCCTTCAAAATCTGTGATGGCACCATCCTGAGTACCAGAGAATATAACGTTGGCAAAAGGAATGGGTGTTCCAGTTGCTGACTCAGTGACTTTGCCGCTTACTACAGTCTGTGCATTAATGACTGCCGGGAAAAGTAATAGAAGGATTATTAGTTTGGCGTTGAACTTCAAATACAATGTGGCTGGTTTTGTACAACAAAACAAAGCTAATTGTACGATAATGTCATTGTTTGGATGCAGCTATTTAATATTTTTCTTCATATCCTTCACTTCATTCTGCAAATCCATCACCATTCCAGCAATTTTATCAAGGCTCAGTTCATTTCTCGAGTCTGGATCAGGGAACTCTATACTGATATAGGCTTTTGCCTCCCAAATCTCGATAACATCCTTAGCAGCAACCTCATACGCAGAATAGGATTTGTTATCAGAAACCAGATATAAACATCCTTTTTCTTCGATGTAGTTAAATACACGCTTATAAACTACTCCTTCTTTGTCTGTCAGTAGTACATAGGTCTTTCCATTCTTAATATCCGAAAAACCATCAATATATTTCCCAATGACAATTGAACCTGAAGGAATTGGTAGCATGGAATCACCACTAATTTCAAAAGCACGGTAAGTTGCGTTCTTTGGCAACATTGGCAAATGGAATTTTGGAAGCTCCGACAAATACTCTGGATCAGAGTAGCCATTCAGATAACCTGCAGCAGCCTTTTGAGGAATCAATTCGACGTTTTCGTTTTCTTCATTATCGACTGTTATCGATAGAATCTTCACTTTCTCTCTTGGCTCGCCCTCTTTTCCTTTGGTAAGATCTTTAGCAATCAGATCATCAGCTACCACATTCAGAACCTTGGCAATGCTAATTAGCGTCTGCAATCTAGGTTCTGCTCTTGCTTCTTCATAAGCACCAACAACAGATCGTTTGATTCCTACTTCATTCGCAAACTGCTCTTGAGTAAAACCAGCTTTCTTTCTAAGAAACTTAATATTTTCAGCAATTACGCTCACAATTCTTACGATTAGGTTCTAACTATCAAAGATGATAAAATTCAAATCATCCTTTCCCATCTTACCAATGGAATATAAATGCAAGTGATGAAATTCTCTAGTCTGACGAATCGTTCTCAATTTCTCCTTGATCTTGATCACGACATCTTTCAACGTCTTATCTGAATCCACGAGGACATATCCATACATGTCCTGGCGATCACGAACGTTGGCAAAAAACTTCACCTGACATTTACCTGACTGCAACTTTTTAGATGTCAACTTCAAGCTGTAATCATCGTCAAAGGTAACATCTGCATTGATGCTTTCCAGATCAATTACCCTAAAATTATTAGTATCTGCTGTCATATCTAAAGAATTTAGCATAAATATGACAATTTAATTAGTAATCAACAAGCAATTACTAATTTTATTCGCAATTAAATACTAATATTTTTAGTTATAGCCTAATCTAGTCATCAATTGGCGCATTTCAGGATGATTCATAATTTCCGATACTCTGTATTCATGCTGAGGATCACCCCATCCCCGATCGGATCGAATATCCTGAAGTGATTTGAACCATGCCCGATTACTTCTGACTGTGGCGTGCTCATACCAGTTCTTCATGGAGTCAACAAGTGGCTCATTGACGAATTTGCAGAGCTTAGTAATTTCTGTTTCTGTATCGGCAATTAGCTCTTCATATTTTATGGTGTAAACGGCAGGGTGTCCTTCATAAGCCAATCCTAAACTCACATCATGTATATATCGATCCAGATCCACCCAATATTGTTTCGGCTTGGATGGATGCACCGAAGTACACACAGATCTCGGGTCTCGGATGATATGGATAAATTTGACTTGTTCTTTATAAAATTTTAAAAGCTCTGGGATGTACCTGACATTGTAAGGACGTTTTTCGCACCATCTGGATGAAGAGGGTTTAATAGAGTGAAACAGAAGCTCTCGATATAAGCGATCAATTCGAATAGGATTGCCTTTGTTATCCCATTCAGTAAACGCATCTGTCTCAACAGGAATCGCGTGGATGGCAGGATGTGCAGACAATATTGAAAGCAATAAGGAAGTTCCAGACCTGGCGCATCCACCGATAATGATCGGTTCTTTAGTAAATGCTTTTTGTTCTTTGGCTTTGCCAAAGTAGTTGATCATTGGACTTGTTAAATGTTGCTTCCACCAGGTGTTCATTCAGTCGCAAAATACTGATTAACCTCGGCAATCACATTTTCAGAGACTTTTTCATCTTTAACGACCTCTCCTCCTTCTATTAAGACAATTCTGCTGCAGATCTGAGCCACATTGTGCAGGTTGTGACTGGATAAAATCACAGTAGTTCCATTTTCATTGAGTTGCTTGATCAACTTACTCAATTTAGACTGTGAGCTGGGATCCAAATGTGCATAAGGCTCATCTAAAAGGATAATCTCTGGATCTCCCAACAATGTAGCCAATAACCCCACGCGAACTTTAGAACCTGTGGAAAGCTCTCGTATCAATTTAGAACTCTCTACGATATCGTCATTGTGCAGTTCTGGATATTGATTCAATTGAGACTTCACTTGTTTCTTGTTCAAACCAAGGGTCTTCCCTATAAACTCGAAGTACTCGTTCGGATTCAAAAACTCAATCAGGAAACTCTCATCCAAAAAGGCATGCAATTGCTTCTTCCAATGAGCCGAACCAGCCACTACATCATCACCGATCCAGATTACACCAGCATCAAGCTTTAATAGATCCAATATTGCGCGAAACAGGGTCGTTTTGCCAGCACCATTATTACCTACTATGCCGATCAACTCTCCTTTTACAATATCCAATCGTTCGATATTCAGAGCTTGCTTCTTCTTAAAAGATTTCTGTACGTTTTTTACACTTAGTATGGTCATTACGATTTATAACAGGCTGATAAATAGTGTTTCTTGCATTCGAGTTTCTTACTCAACTTGGATATAAATACACTTCTCAGTGTCAATCCGAACAAACCTAAACCCGCTAAACCTAAAGAAGCAGAAATAGCCCCAAAATTGCTAAACAAAATAGCATGAATTATTATCGGAGGAATCATCGCTCCAAACATGGTTACAATGACCATTCCATTAAATCCTTGATAATTCATGAATACACTTCTATTCAAATCAATTTTCTCTTTATTCGAAAATCCATTATTAATCACAAAAGGAATATTCCACCCGATATTGAATAGACAGAAGGTCAAAGGCATCAAAGCCGCGGTTCTATGAGTAAAGAATAGACAAATCGAAAAAATGATAGAGAAAATTATACTCGTATAGGTGAAAAAGCGGAATTTATGCTCAATAAACTGCCTTGGGGTAAAACGAGTCATGAGTAAATCAAAAAAGCTTCCTTCCCAGGCAAATATGTAAGTACCCATCTGAAATATGAACAATCCAGAAACTAGAATACTAAACATCACCTGATAGGATTGGGATTCTGAGGTTACATTATTCAAAAATAAGAAATATGGTATTATCAACAGGTTCATTAGAAGTGTTCCTCGTGTCCGTTTATTTCTCATGATGGTTGCCACTTCAAGCTGCATCAATGGATCTTTAAAGAGATCTAAGTTAGTAGTGAATTCACCTGTGGAGCCCTTTTCAGATTTCAATACCTGTTCAAAAATGACAGATAATTGTCTATAAGACAAAGCACTGAATACCCCCAATGTACCTAAAGCAATCAATAAAAAGGTCAGTTCAGAAGTAACAGGGAGGCTTTCTGGAAATGATGCAATCAACAACTGTAAGCACATCAAAACCAGCACAATTGCAGCAGTTACTTTTGTATTAGCTAATGACAAATTGAAAACGCTGATCATCGTGTTCATTAACCAAATCAACAGCAAACCAACAATAGACTCCATTCCTAACCCCAGGTCAGTAACGCATAATGATGCGACTGTGACTTCCAATACTAATAGCAGCACAAACCACAGGTTGAGTGTCACTTCTATTAAATACCCAACCTTTAGATCTCTAGGCCGAACATTGAGTGTGTGGTAATAAAATAGCTTTGGAAATGGCTTAGGAATGAATATTTTGAACAGTAAGTCAGAAATGGCCAGCAACCAGAGAATAAGCGAAGGAACCTGGATTGAGTCAATTTCAAGTTGGCTTACGATAAATCTTTTGATGACGTCCCAGCCATTGTTTAAGCCAACACTCATCATTAAAACCATAGCTCCGAAGAATACACCTACAAAGATGTATGCTCCGAAGCTAGGATTACGGAAAAATTCTTTCCTGCGATGTTTTAGATAGAATAGGTCAATCATTAATTACCCGCAAAGAAAATAGCATTTGCGAATAATAACTTACCATCATACCAAAAAGATCTAAATAACGGATTGTCAACCATATAAACGATGGTTCCTCTTCCCATTCTCTCTTGCCCAAAGACTAAGGAAGTACCAACTTTCTTTTTCACAATCTCGCCTGCAAAACCACTCAAGTGATCATCTGCAGACTTGATTACCCCCACATTTCCGGCATCTAAGTATCCGTAACGATCTCTAGATGTTTTCAATGAGTAATAATCCTTCTTATAACCATAAGCCAAAGGACTGGTGTTATCCATTGCAACTTTAAACACTGCTCCGGCTACATATTCTCTGATTTCAAAACGTTCCATTTCCGAGTTGGGAACCAGCTTCTTCTCCTCTTCAACTCCTTCATCGATTTTCTCAAAGTCCGTTTTCTCTTTTGGAGAATTGAAATTATCAATAGATCCAAGATCACCAGATTTCAATTTTCTAATAGCTCCCTGAACAGCAATCAATGTCCCTCCAGACTGAACCCATTCTTTTACTTTAGTCACTGTTCTTTCACTGAAGTCAGAATACCAACCATTAGGCATGATCAGCACATCGTAATCGCCCAGATCAACTCCACCGAAATACTCCGTATTGATAGTCGTTACTGGATATCCTAAGTTTTGCTCCATGTAGTGCCAGGTTGCTCCAAAATCCAAGGAAGATGTCCCACTACCACCAATCAAAGCCACTTTAGGAGTCTTCAAATAAGGAACATCACCAGACCCGATGTCCGGACCATCCATTACGAAACCCGAATTAACTGGATAAAGCGTACGCTCAAATTCATTACTCAACTCTTCCAGCGTTTCATGATAACCAGCACCATTGTCACGCTGTGAAATGATGACAGAACCACGCCCGAATGTTTTACTATCAATAGTAATTGGTCGAGTGGTGTAACGAACCTTCAAATCTTTTTTCAAAATAGCTGCTAGCAACCTGGCATCATCCAGGCCTTTCCAGTCAAAAATGTACGCGTATGCAGGTGAAAGGCTATTAGCTTCAAATGTGCTTAATGAAAGTTTTCCAGATGGCCTAACATCTGCTGTTGTAGCGAATGCTTCAAAACCATAAGCGTATGGAATTGCCCAGGAAGTGATATCATATGTCAATGAATCATTCAGTTTGGTCTTAGGCTCAAACAAAATGGTAGTCAATATCGATTTAGGCTGGTTGATATTCACTACTAAATCATTTTTACCGATCGAGAAAGACTTAGTAGCTCCAGAGCCATAATGGTAACCCGAAAGTGCTTTGGACGAACTAGCGGTTCCGTATTGAATTCCTTGAATATTCAACCACTTAGTTAAGGCCTTCATGCGATCTTCATCGCCATCGCTTTTCAAAACGAATGTCTTGTATTTACTAGCTGCAGGCTTGCTGAAAAAAGTCTTGAATTGACTCAACAACTCTGAAGAATTCTTACTCGAGATCTCAACCGTAGAAATACCTGTGGTATAGTGGTGAGCAATTCTATCTGCTAAAGTCAAGGTATCTTCCTCTTGCTTGATGATTCCTAAGCCAGCACGACCAGAACCACCTTGCTCATAAGTCATCCCTATACTTCCATTGTAAGTCGGATAAGTATCCCCATAACTTGGGTATAATAAGTCAAATACTTGCTTGGTGAAGTAGAACCAATCATTTTGATCAAAATACTTGGCGTGATTCTTTCCAATCTGCGTCTGAAAATCCATTTGCCAGTCAGTAATAAACTCATGAACTGGTTCTGCAGCCGGTGCGAAATAATATGGTGAGTTTACCCCTTGTTCGTGGAAATCCACATGAACTTGTGGCAACCACTTGTTGTAAACAGCGATTCGCTGCTGGGTCTCTGTTTGCGTGCCCCAGGCCCAGTCACGGTTTAAGTCAAACAAATAGTGATTAGCTCTTCCTCCTGGCCATGGCTCGTGATGCTCCCAGCTGTTCGGATCTGGATTGTAAGGTGCATTTTTATGCTCCCAGTAAAAATTAACATAGCGCTCTCTCCCATCAGGATTCACACAAGGATCGATAATCACGACTGTATTCTTTAACCAATCTGCTTTATTGGTAATCAATTCATAAATAGTAGCCATGGATGCTTCTGTAGAAACAGACTCATTCCCATGAACATTGTAGCTCAACCAAACCACACTCACATCAGATGAAGGCTCACCATCCAGTAATCCTGCTCTTTTCAAATTGTCTTCTCTGATTTGCTCCAGTTTAGCTAAGTTCTCTGGCGTAGACACATAAGCTAAATACAATGGTCGCATCTCGTATGTCTTTCCATACTGCTTCAAATTAACCAAATCAGAATTCTCAGCTACCTGCTGGAAATAATCTACAACCTGATAGTGTCTGGAGAACTGCTCTCCCAGCTCATAACCAAGAAACTCAGCAGGTGATTGTACCTGTGCCCAGGAAGCAACAGCAATCAATGATCCCACAAGGGATAATAACGTTTTTCGCATATTCAATTGAACTAAAATCATGCAACTAATTTACTTCAATGTACACCAGAATAAGAAACTAATATTTTTAGTATTTTAAGCTAATTACATTAGCTTTACTCTATGAAAAGATCAGGAAATGCCGATTTACCACTTCACAATGGTCGGGTTCCGAAATGGCTTGCAGAGCGAATGAGCCTACTTGGAAGGGCCATTACTGAAGCGGTTATTCTGGAGTACGGAAAGGCTGAATTCATCAAAAGAATGAGCGATCCTGCTTGGTTTCAATCACTTGGATGTGTTTTAGGAATGGACTGGCACTCCTCCGGAATTACTACATCTGTGATGGGAGCTCTTAAATCGTCGCTTAATCCAATCGCTCATGACCTGGGCATCTACATTTGCGGTGGTCGAGGGAAGCACAGTCGTAAAACTCCTGACGAACTTTTACATATAGCGCAAAAAACAGGTTTAAATGGTAACGAATTAGTAAAAAGTAGCCGCTTAACTGCTAAAGTTGACAATACAGCCATTCAGGATGGGTTTCAGATTTATCTACATTCGTTTATCCTATCCGATGAAGGTGAGTGGGCAGTTGTACAGCAAGGTATGAATGGAGCAAGCGGCTATGCTCGACGCTATCACTGGCACAGTAAAGACTTGAAGAGCTATACAGAAGAACCTCATCAGTTTATCTATGGAAAGAATCAGGGTTTAATTCTAAATCTGACTCATCAGGAGGCCAAACAGACTAAAGATTCGATCATGGAAATTGCGTCTGAGAATCCTGATCATATGATTAATGAAATCAAAAAGATTAAGCTTCCAGCTCATCATGACGTAAGGCAAAAAGATGTGGACATCAAACGTTTGGGGACCGTTTTGGCATTAGCTCAAGACCTTCCTACCCAAAACTTTGAAGAGTTATTGCTGCTGCAGGGCTTAGGCCCAAGAACGTTACAATCCCTCACTTTGGTAAGTGAAGTGATTTATGGTACTCCTTCGCGATTTAGCGATCCTGCCCGATTCTCCTTTGCTCATGGAGGTAAAGATGGCCACCCCTTCCCTGTTCCTATCAAAATCTACGATGAAAGTATTCAGGTACTTTCTAAAGCAGTTGAAAAAGCAAAAATGAGTGAGTCAGATAAACTGAGATCCATTAAGGCATTGAGCACCGCAGCTGAAAGAATGGAAAAGGACTTTCAAGCGACAGGTAATCTGGATGATGTCATCGAGAAAGAACGCAATGACTCCTGGAAATATGGAGGCCGTACGGTAATGGGATATGCAAAAAAGCCAGCTCCGAAGCAGCTGGCTCTATTTTAGTCTTTTAGTTTGTCTCCGAATACCTGTTTGAATTTATCCACCTTCGGCGCAACTACAAACTGGCAGTAAGGCTGACTACCGTTTTCATTGTAGTATTCCTGATGATAATCTTCCGCAGGATAAAACACATCTACTTTAGTGATTTCCGTAACAATCGGATCTCCCCAGGCTCCAGATTCATCTAAAGCCTTCTTGATACGCTCTGCCGTTTCTTTCTGCTCTTCTGAATGATAGAATACCGCCGAACGATACTGAGTTCCCACATCATTTCCCTGACGATTCAACGTGGTTGGGTCATGCGTTTTCCAGAACACCTCCAGAAGTTCTTCCAGAGAGAGAATCGACGGATCAAAAGTCACCTGAACCACTTCAGCATGACCTGTGGTTCCCGTACAAATTTCTTTATAAAATGGATCTTTGGTTTTACCACCTGTGTAGCCAGATACAGCAGACTCCACGCCTTTCAAACGCTGGAAAATTGCCTCTGTACACCAAAAGCATCCTGAACCTAATGTAATTTGTTCCATGAGCTAGAATCAATTAGAAATGTAAGAACCCAACATCTTACTTTTTGGTTCGCGAAAATAACGAAGAATTTGGATCATTTGAATGCTAATTTTCCATACTGAGTCAACAATTTTCTATAGTCTAACACGTATGAGCAAGACGTTTTGGTTACTATTGTAATTGACCTATGAGATTATACCGATCTATCTTATTGGTATTGATCCTGTTAATTGGATTCAATTCCTCCTATTCACACGGCTCCGCAGATAAAAAGTCTGGAGTGATTGTATTACCTGCTATTTTCTTTTCACCAGAAACCAGTCTTGGTTTTGGAGTAGCAGGCATGTTCTACTTTAGAACCAGTGAAGACAGCCTGAGCAAACCATCCAACTTTCAAAGTGTGCTTATTTACACATTGGAAAATCAAGTATTGATCACTTTTCCCTACAACTTATTTTTCCATGAAGACAAACTCTGGATGAAGGGAGAAATTTCTTATTACATATACCCATACCAGTATTATGGCATTGGATCTAATGTTGATTTAAACAAATTTGAAACTTACACTGCAGATTTTTTGCGATTGGAAAGCAATGCTCTCTTTCAAGCCAAACCAGACCTTTACCTAGGACCAACACTGTTTTTTGATAAATATTTCTTAATAGCTACCGATGACGCAGGTGAATTACAATCCAATCAAATCACTGGCATAAACGGTGGAAATGTATTTGGGATAGGTGCTACTGCGATCTATGACAAACGCAACAATATATTTGCTCCAAGTGCGGGCTATTACCTTGAAGGTAGAATCCTAAAATATGAAAAGGCACTGATTGGTGAGTATTCATTTACTGACATCTACATAGATGCTCGTAAATATTACAGTCCACTAAATAAAACCGAATTGGCTTTCAATTTTTTCCATCAAACAATTTTAGGGAATCCCCCATTTTACAACCTTGCTCTGTTGGGAGGCGGAAAACAAATGCGCGGATATTATGACGGAGGATATAGAGACAACCACCAAACGATTTTACAAACAGAAATGCGACGTTACCTTTCTAAAAGAATCATAATCAGCGCCTTTGGTGGGCTAGGCAGTATTTCTGATCAGCTAGGAGCCTACGAAAAGCTACTAGGAAGTTATGGAGTTGGTTTGCGGTATGAAATAAACTCCAAAGAAAAAATAAGAATCAGATTGGATTACGCGAGAGGTGCAAACACATCTGGTTTTTATATCAACATCAATGAGGCGTTTTAACTTTTTTGTCGTCCATCTCAAAGTTCAAGATCAAAATATCAATCCATTCACTGAAGCTACGATAGACCTTTATATCAATTATATAAACATTAAAATTTTGAGAAATCAATAAGTTGCCAACCTCTTCTCTTTCAAATTAAAAAGGCATCTATTATTAACAAATTTGATCATTTAGCGATTGAATGAATTCATTCATCGAGATTTAATTAATTGATTTTTGGTCTAACCGTCAAAAGTGTATTTTTACTAAAAACCCACACCTCAAGCGAGATGAAAACATTAGGTCCATTAGCCAAAGAAGGCAAGATCAATCAGGATGCCAGTGTACGAGACAGTCAGTCCGCGATTATCAATGCACCAGTAGAAAAGGTTTGGCAAATCTTGTCTGATATTTCAAATTGGTTTAAATGGAACGATGAGATTAAGTCTATTGCAATTGACAAGGTTGAGGTTGGAGCAAATTTCACCTGGACTGTAGGTAACAACACGATCAAATCCACCATACGTCAAATCAAAGAAAAGGAAATGATCAGTTGGACTGGAAACACCATGGGCATTAAGGTCATTCATGTATGGAAATTAGAAGCAGATGGCAATCAAACTATAGTAACGACAGAAGAGTCTATGCAAGGATTTTTCACCTTATTCTTCAGTCATCAAAAGCTACATAGCTCTCTACTCAATTGGCTGGACCGGTTAAGAGAAACCGCTGAAGAATGACCTGAACTTATTACCACTAACTCGAACCTAACCGAAAAAGCCGCCCAAAAGTGAAGTTCATTACCTAGCGAGTAATGACAGAATGTTTTGATTAAAATAAACGTAGGGTATTTGAAATTGGTTTGTTCAAGTATGATGATAGATTTTCGATTACAGGCATGGAAAAGCATGAAACCATGGCGATTCCTGTCTATCCTTTTTCTATTGCTAGTTTCCTCAACCGTACATAGTCAGGATATAAAACTGGATATCACCAAAAACCCCAGCCAGTATGTATTGAGAAGTTGGAGCACTGAGGAAGGAATGGCCTCAGAGTCTACGAATGAAATTCTTCAATCTGAGGATGGATACATTTGGATTGCTACCTATGCCGGCTTACACCGCTTTGATGGCAAAGACTTCACCATTTTTAATAGCTCCAATAGCAACATTCCTTCCCCTACTGTTCTAAGAGTGAAAAAGGGCATCCATGGAGAAATATGGATTGGATCACAGCATGGCCTTGCTTATCTGAAAAACGATGAGTTTATCGTTCCTAGCCCTTTAGAACCAACACGTGATATGAGTATTGAGCAAATGCTTATTACCAAATCTGGCGATTTATGGTTCAGCACACGCACGAATGAGTTGTATAGTTACCAGAATAATGAACTAACAAACTTCACGGCAGACTTTAATCTAAAGGAAAGTACTGTACTTTCGATGATCGAATCAGATGAAGGAAACCTGTATTTTGGAACTGATGACTCGCATATTCTAGAGTATAATCCAACAACGAAAGAAGTAAGAGACATTTCCCCGATCGATAATGTCAACGGAATCAATGATTTCTATTGGTCAGAAAAACAACTATTTGTTGCCACTGGAGTTGGGCTCTATACTTACGAAAATTCTTCATTCAAATTACATAAGGGAATTTCCAACAGAGCTGTTACGGCTATTCATGTCGATCAAAATGATGTCATTTGGCTTGGAACCATGAATGGACTGTTTCGATGGAACTCTGAAACTCAAAAACTAGATTCCCTCACGGAAGAAAATGGAATGCCTAACAACATAGTAAGAGATATGTTGGTTGATGGACGAGGAAATCTTTGGGTGGCTACCTACAGAAATGGTATTTTCTTTCTTTCAGATGGTTCAATTGTTAGCTACTCCAAAGAAGAAGGTACCGAAACAAGTATTATTTCCAGTATTTCAGAATTAAGTACAAACACTTACTTATTAGGAAATGAAAATAGCTCTTTTAACATCCTGCAAAATGACAAAATCAAACCCTGGACACCTCCTATTGCTGTCCCAACGGCTCGCCTAAAACATTTATTTACCGATACAAAAGGAAGAACCTGGGTAAGCACCTATGCCGGATTGTATGTATTGGATGGTGATAATAGCAGACGTTTTACAGTTTCTGATGGATTTCCAGACAACTATATCCGAGTTACCTTTGAAGATAGTAAGGGTAACATTTGGGTAGGCACCAAAAATGCAGGCCTCATACGATTCAAAACCCTCAACGACTGGGAAAACATCACCATTGAAAATGGACTTAGTTCGAACTACATCATGTCCCTGGAGGAAAGTACTACCGGACAAATAATAATTGGCACGATTGGGGGTTTAAACATTATCGAACAAGATGGAAGTATACAGTATGTAACAATAGATGATGGTTTGCCTTCAAGTTTTATGTTCTCTACCCTGGCAACAGACAAGTTTATATGGTTAACCAGCAATGATGGACTCACCGGTTACAATCAAGATACCGTAGTTAATTTCAACCAGGAAAATGGACTTGGTTTTGACATAGTTTACGACATCATCAAAGACGACTTTGGAAATATCTGGCTACCTTCCGAAAACTCAATTCTCAGCATCAATCTGGAGCAATTGGAAGCTGCAGCCTATGATTCCACTATTCAACTAACTGTAAAGCATTTTGACAAGAGTTATGGTATGAAAAATAGCCACTGTCTTGGAGCAGCTTTATCATTAAAAGACTCTCAAGGCATGATTTGGGTTCCCACATTAGATGGGGTTGTTAGCATAGATCCCAAAGAGATTAATGCTCCAGTCTTTGAGCCTTACATGATCATTGAAAATGTACTTGCAGATCAAGAAGAACTAGATGTAACTAATAAAATTACAGTTCCTGCCAGCACTATAAGACTTCTAATTGATTTTACAGCAATAAGTTACGTCCAGACAGATCGTCTTGAATTCAGATACAAACTAGAACCATTCGATAAAGATTGGATTCAGGCTTCAGGAGAGCGCAACGGTGTTTATACTAATCTCCCTCCAGGCAAATACCAATTCAAGTTACAAACTGGTGTTGACGGCAAGTACAATGAAACTTACTTATCTAAAGAAATATTTATCAAAGCGGCCTGGTGGCAAACACTCTGGGCAAGAATACTCATCGGAGTAACGATCATCCTGTTGGCATTATTGATCTATTGGTTACGGCTAAGAGCACTCACCTCACGAAATATGTGGCTGGAATCGACCGTTGCGGAGCGCACCAAAGAGCTGGAAGAACAAAAAAGCGAATTGAACGATGTAATTGAGCAATTGAAAAACGTTCAGGAACAAATGGTACAGTCGGATAAAATGGCATCACTAGGAGTATTATCCGCTGGGGTTGCTCATGAAATCAACAACCCACTCAACTTTATTCAGGGCGGAGTAGAAGGTTTAGAACAAACGCTCATAAATGGAGGGTCTCCAACACGCGAAGAGTTTAATATTCTAATTGGTGCTATCAAAGAAGGTGTCCATAGAGCTTCTAAAATTGTATCCAGCTTAAACGAATTTAGCCATTCGGCAGATGACCGGGATGAACCATGTGATATCCAGCACATCATTGACAATTGCCTTACTATGCTTCAATATCGAATTAAAAATGATATTGAATTAATCAAGCATTATAAGGTGGATGACGTGAAAATAATGGCCAATAATGGAAAGGTTCACCAGGTATTCCTCAACATCATCACAAATGCTTTGCAAGCCATTGAAAGCACAGGAACTATCAGAATCAATACCTGGAATGATCGCAATTATGTCTACATTGAAGTCATCGATTCTGGCCAAGGCATTAAACCTGAAGACCTCCCTAAAATAACCGAGCCTTTCTTTAGCACGAAAGAACCAGGCAAAGGAACTGGTTTGGGACTCTCTATTACCTACGCAATCATTACCGAACACAAGGGCAAGTTGACTTATTCCTCTGAATGGGGCAAAGGAACCACAGCCAGGATTGTTTTACCAAGGATTAAATAAGTGGGCGAAGTTGGTTTCTTCAAGCTAATAGCTTTTCAATATTTGTCGCTTGGCAGAGCCTAGGGACTACTCAAGGATTATCAAGCTAACACATGACTCGATAACAGAGCAAATTGCACTATTTCAACAATTAAAATATACTGATCAGATTTGAGTCCATATCACTGCGGGTTTGACATAAAGTCTGCGCAGGTTTTGCTTAAAACCTGCGCAGACTTTTAGCAAAAGCTAAGCAGTTTTAGAAAATGAAGTAAAAAACTCCCTGTAAGCACATATGGAGCTGTTTTTAATCAGAAATGAATCTCGATTGCTTAAACATTACTAATTGTACTATTCCTAGATACAGCAACTAATTCATAAGAGCTTGCTAGCCATCAGATGATCATTAGCCTCTGCTCATGAGGAGAGGGTTGAGCTCAAACGCACCTTCTTTCAAGCTCAAAGCTTTTCAATATCCGTCACTTGGCTCAGCCAAGCGACTACTCGAGCTGGACATGGCTCCCTTTAGGGTATGGGGCAAAACATGCCCATGCAGAAGTCAAGAAACAACACAGCTACACAAAAAGTATTGAATTTGTGATCCAATGTATCCTCTAGTCCCTCTCCTCTAGTGAGAGAGTTTGATCGAGACTATTTGAAATTTTATTACCAAGGGTAAAACAAAAAAAGCACGCCTTGCAGCGTGCTTTCCAATATCTTTTTATACTAACCTTATTTATTCAGATCAGCCATTTGCTGCTTTAATACCACAAAGTCTGGTTGCATGTCCAATGCTTTTTGATACAAATCTTTCGCTAAAGAGGTATTTCCTCTATCCTCTTCAATCATTCCTTTCAAACGTATAGCTGCCACTTTCAGAGGCACTTGTTGGGTATTGTTCTTATCATCTTTCGGGAAGATCAACTTCTGCTCTTCAGACTTTGGTGAATCGATGATCACCTGAACATTGTTGATCGCCTCACCATAACGCTTAATATCCATCTGTAAGAAGGCTATTTTATATAATGTACCCAGGTCATTGTTGGCCAGATACATTTTCTCGTAGTTTTCTACAGCTCTGTTCTTCACACCTAATCCCTCAAAAGACAATGCCGCAACTTCCGCTGCAAACAAATCATTAGGATCAATGCGCATAGCGTCAGAAGCCACCAATGCAGCAGAAGCTAGTTGGTTATATTCATAATACCACAAAGCCAACGTATCATACAATGCTGGGTTACCTGGGTTTTCTGCTATCAGGTTGTACAATGCCATTCTTGCCACAGATGGATCATTGTAGTTTTTAGCAATACCATAGATAAATGCATTTTTTCGCAACTCCCAAGGAATAGAGTCTTGCTTGGCTTTTTGGGTTCCATTCTGTGCGCTTGCCACAAATCCAACAAACACAATGGCTAATGTCAATAAATACTTCATATGTAAATACTATGTTTCTTTCAGTAAGTCTGCAAAAATAGAAATATGCAGGATATTTATGCTTTACTAGTACAAATTTGACTCCAGAGTGTCTTTTTTAACGTTTTATAACGTTTCCACAGCAGTATTAGGAATTCACAGGAGTTAAACCAAGCTTCTTGCCAGTATCCACCATCAACTGATGAGCTTCCTCCCTATTATTATGAATGGTCCCTTCCAATATTGCTTCCTTGATCACATTCTTGATCTCTCCCACTTCTCGAGAAGGTTCTATACCAAAGAATACCATAATTTCTTCACCTGAAATGGGTGGCTGAAAATTACGAACATGATCACGCTCTTCAACTTCCTTTATCTTGCGTTCTACTTTCTTGAAATTGGCAAGGTACTTACGCACCTTGTCCATGTTCTTGGAAGTGATATCTGCGCGACATAAAGTCATCAAGTCATCAATATCATCTCCCGCTTCATATAGCAGTCTTCGGATTGCTGAATCCGTCACTTTTTCATTGACTAATGCTATTGGTCTCAAATGAAGTTTGACCAGCTTTTGAACGTACTTCATCTTCTCATTGAGAGGTAGCTTCATGCGTTTGAAAATCTTTGGAGTCCATTTAGCTCCCAGGTCTTCGTGACCATGAAAAGTCCATCCAGCTTGCTCATGAAAGCGTTGCGTAGCAGGCTTGGCGATATCATGCAAAATAGCAGACCATCGCAACCATAAGTCATCAGTATCCTGACAAATATTATCAAGCACCTGTAACGTATGGTAGAAGTTATCCTTATGCCCTTTTCCGTTAATGCGCTTCACTCCATGGAGCTTAGCCATCTCAGGAAAAATGATTTGTAGTAACCCAGAAGTAAATAGCAGCTTGAATCCATAAGAAGGCACTGGAGATAAGATGATCTTATTCAACTCATCCGTTATACGCTCTTGTGAGATGATTTTGATACGTTCTTTTTGCGTAATGATTGCATCAAATGTCTTCGCCTCTATATCAAAATTGAGCTGAGAGGCAAAACGGATCGCACGCATGATCCGCAATGGATCATCCGAAAATGTTACTTCTGGATCTAGCGGAGTAATAATTTGCTTTTGAGCTAAATGCTCCACTCCTCCAAAGGGATCGATCAATGCACCGAAATCATCCTTATTGAGACTAATGGCTAAGGCATTGATCGTAAAATCTCTTCTGTTCTGATCATCCTCCAGCGTACCATTCTCTACTATTGGTTTGCGTGAGTCTGAACGATAACTTTCTTTACGTGCTCCTACAAACTCTAGTTCAAACTCTTTATAGGTAATAGCAGCGGTGCCAAAATTCTTATAGACTGCCAACTTGGCTTCAGTCCCAAGATGTTCTTTAACTGCTTGCGCTAATTTGATTCCAGAACCAACACATACAAAATCTATATCCTTCGAAGGCCTGTCTAGAACGATATCTCGCACATAACCTCCTACAATATAAGTTTCAAGCTTTAGCGCCTGAGCAACCTGCCCCACCTCCAGAATGATGGGATTTAATTCAATTTTCTTATCCAGAACCTCTATTTCCGCCATTGCTTCAAAATTATAACAATCAGGTGAATGACAATCGTCAATTGTTCAATAATTGAGTGACACAGAATGTATGATTGCATGGTCACTTTCAGCAACCAACTGCATGTTCAATCCCGTTAGATTGTTAGATTTGTATGTTCCATACCTAAAGAATGAGTTCAGAAATTAAATCCCACATTGATAAGCTCACTGATGAGCTCAACCATCACACGTACATCTACTATCAGGAGAGTAGATCGGAAATTACTGATTTTGAGTTTGATCAGTTGCTGAAAGAACTGGAAAAATTAGAAGCAGAATATCCTCAATATCAGCGAGAAGACTCTCCCACGCATCGTGTTGGAGGAACCATTACCAAGTCATTTAATACGGTACATCATAAATACCCAATGCTCTCATTGGGAAATACATATTCCAAAGAAGACCTAGCTGAGTTCGATAAACGTGTTGAAAAAGGATTAGGAACTTCTGAATATGAATACATCTGTGAATTGAAATTCGACGGTGTAGCCATTAGCTTAACATATGAAAATGGCCTACTCAAACAAGCTGTGACCAGAGGAGATGGCGTCAAAGGCGATGAGGTAACTACAAACGCCAAGACCATTAAAACTATACCGCTTAAACTAAAAGGAGATTATCCAGCTTCTTTCGAAGTACGTGGAGAAGTTTTCATGCCCAAAGAAGTATTTAAACACCTCAACGAAGAGCGTCAGAAGCAGGGAGAACCATTGCTAGCTAATCCAAGAAATACTGCTTCTGGCACGTTGAAAATGCAAGACTCGGCTGTAGTGGCTAAGCGAAAGCTGGACTGCTTCTTGTATTCCTTATTAGGTGAAAACCTGGAACCTCAAACACATGAAGCCGCTCTTCAATTATTAGAGACATTGGGCTTTAACGTTTCTCCAACTTACAAGAAATGTCAAACCATTGATGAAGTATTTGACTATATCAATTACTGGGATCAAAAAAGACATGAATTGCCGTTAGAAACAGACGGTATCGTTATCAAAGTAAATAGCTCCGATCAACAAAAAGAACTCGGATTTACGGCCAAAAGTCCACGTTGGGCTATCTCCTATAAATACAAGGCAGAGGCAGCTCAAACCAGGTTAAGAAACATCACCTATCAGGTAGGAAGAACTGGAGCAATAACTCCGGTTGCCGAGCTGGAACCTGTTTTGTTAGCTGGAACCACTGTAAAAAGAGCGTCTCTTCACAATGCCAATGAAATAGAACGTCTTGACATTCGAGTTGGAGATCTGGTTTTTGTAGAAAAAGGTGGAGAAATCATTCCAAAAATCACAAAAGTCAATTTAGAAAAAAGACCATCGGACTCTACTCCTACTCAATACATTACAGAGTGTCCCGAATGTGGCACAGAATTGATCAGAAAAGAAGGTGAAGCCAATCATTACTGTCCAAATCAAGATGCTTGTCCTCCACAAGTTCAAGGCCGTGTGGAGCATTTCATCTCGAGAAATGCTATGGATATTGCAAAACTCGGACCAAATACCATAAAAGGTCTTTTCGATAAGCATTTGATTAAAGGAATTGCAGACCTATACGAACTCAATTTCGAAAACCTGAATGGTTTGAAGTTTGAGGTTGTTGATTTGGTAACCGGAGATGTAAAATCACGGTCTATAAAAGATAAAACGGCTCAAAACATTGTTGAGAGCTTAGAAAAATCAAAAGAAACGCCTTTTGAGAGTGTGCTTTTCGGGTTGGGAATTCGCTATGTTGGGAAAACCGTGGCTGAAAAGCTAGCAGAGCACTTTAAAAACATTGATGCACTGATGTCAGCAACCTATGAAGAGATCCTAGAGGTTCATGAAATTGGTGAGCGAATTGCCGAAAGTGTCATTGACTTTTTCGGAATAGAAGATAATAGACAGCTCGTTGAACGTTTAAAGTCTAGTGGGCTTCAAATGGAGATTGTAGAGCAAGAAAGCACACAGGATTTGGATCAGGTATTTGATGGAAAGACGGTAGTTGTTTCCGGAGTATTTGAGCGATTTGATCGTGATGAGCTGAAAAGCTTGATCAAGTCCATGGGTGGAAAAGTAGCTAGTTCCATCACAGGTAATACAGATTTCTTGGTTGCTGGTGACAAAATGGGACCAGCAAAACTGGAAAAAGCAGAAAAACTCGGCACTAAAATCCTGAGTGAAGCGGAATTTATTGAGATGAGTAACCTATAGGATGTTGAAAAAGACAATAGTCAATTATAAAACGAAGAAAAACCTAAAAAAGCATCACTCGCAGGAAACGATGGATTTTAGGACAAGCAATAGGTTTGCTATTGTTTACTCTGACCAGTTTGAGAATGAAGAAAAACTCAAAGAAATCATCAAAGATTTGAAAGGTCTGGGTAAAGAAGTGAGTGTGATGGTCTACTGCCATCAGCCAAAAAAGAAAATATCAGAGCTCCCATTTTTCACCAACCTGGATATCACCTATGGAGCTGATATTAAGGGTGAAGACCTTAAAACTTTCTTGTCCCAACAATATGATTTTGCACTATGTTTTGATCAATCGGGGCATTTCTTAATTGATTATGTATTTTCGCTAATTAATAGCAAATGTAGAGTCGGAATCACTAGTGATGAACGATCTCACCACTACGATCTGATGATTAACTCTTCAGATGACAAAGCTTCGCTGAGCAGCGAAGTGATTAGATATTTAAAGATGATCCAAAGCAATGAGTACCAACCAATTTAAAGGAACCGGAGTAGCATTAGTAACACCTTTCAAAAGTGACCTTTCTATTGATTTTGAAGCCTTAAAACAGTTGCTTGACCATGTAAGTGAAGGCGATGTGGAATATCTTGTAGTATTGGGAACCACAGGAGAAGCACCTACTGTCACTGCTAAGGAGAAAAATGAGGTCATCGAGTTTGTACTAGCCAACAACCCAAAAAACTTACCAGTTGTATATGGACTAGGCGGTAATAGTACAAAATGGACTATTGATCAACTGGATTTAGTCAAAGATTATGACCTGGCTGCTATTTTAAGTTTGAGTCCATACTACAACAAACCAAGTCAGATGGGCATTCAAAAGCATTATGAAGCTATAGCAGATGCGAGTCCATTCCCAGTGATCTTATACAATGTGCCTGCTAGAACAAGCTCTAACGTAACAGCAGAAACAACAATCAACCTATCAAAGCATCCTAACATTATTGGAACCAAAGAAGCTTCTGGCAACCTGGCTCAATGCATGGAAATTCAGCAAAACACTCCTGATGATTTCATCTTAATTTCAGGAGATGATCCATTAACTCTACCAATGATGTCTTTTGGTTGTGTAGGTGCTATTTCTGTTATTGCTAATATCCAGCCAAAAACGTTCAGCGACATGATTCGATACGGATTAGCAGGTAACTTTGAAGAAGCAAACAAACTTCACATGCAAATGATGACTGGATATGACCTGGTAGGAAAGGAAGGGAATCCAGTATCGGTAAAAACAGGATTAGAAGCACTAGGACTCATGAAACGAGATGTTAGACTTCCGTTATTTGAAGGATCTAAGGAACTACTAAGACACTTTAAAATGTATTTAGGGGACAAATAGTCCCCTTTTTTATTCTCTGTATCGAGCTTTCACATCAGAGGGAACATCGCAACCTTCCTTTCTTCTGGTATCAGTTAGTCCAAATATCTTCCACTCTCCTTCTTGCTTCATCATCTGAAACATATCCACACCACAGTGGCTGAAGGTGTTACCTAAATAAAAAGCGTAATCAACCCAAACAACCGCATAATCTCCATCGATTAGAATTCGTTCATTCCAAATTGGCTCTGAGTACGTCTGCTCCTTTTCCTGACCAAAGACTTCCACCAACTTCTCTACAGGAATCGTAGACAGAACCGTTTCACCCTGTTTGCTTTTATGAACCGTTTGCAACTGCGCACCTTCAGTAAATAAGGATGCAGCAAGAGCACCATCATTGGTTTCCATAGCCACAAAAAGATGCTTAGCTACTGTCAACGCTGCAGTTTCATCATCTTGACCAAATACAAAGCTTGCACTCAAGTAGCTAAATAGTACGAATAATGTCTTTTTCATCTTCAAATATTGGCAAAAAGGCACAAAAAAAGGGGCTTAAAAAGCCCCTTTTCTTATTTATGATCTTTCAATCAGTAGATTAACCTTTGTTCTTCATGTCTTGAACTTCGATTCTGATCTCTTGAGCTATGTTTTTAAGGTCTTGCATACCTTTTCTAACTCTAGTACCAGCTGCAGAATTTTGCTTGTCATAAAACTTTGCAAAGTCAGCTTCAAGTCCGTCTACTAATTCTTTAAGTTGTTCGAATCTTTTCATATTGATAGATCTTTAATTAAGGTTACTGATAATTATTCGATAGAGCAATTTATATAAATTGTTCAAAAATCAAGCATAATGCTCAAAAAAAGCAGAAAATTAAATTTTCGCGTAAGCTCCTTCTACTCCTGCCTTCTTGTATTCACCACTATCTAGCTTGCCTTTCACAGCTTCGAAAGCAGCGATGGTTTGTTCCACATCATCAAGTGAATGAACCGCCGTTGGGATGATTCTCAAAATGATCGTTCCCTTCGGTACTACTGGATAAACGACAACAGAACAGAAAATCTTATGATTGTCACGTAAATCTTTTACAAGATTTACTGCCTCCAACGTATCTCCATTCATAACTACCGGAGTTACAGGGGATTGCGTAGATCCAATTCTGTATCCTTTCTCCACAAAACCAGTTTGGATCGCTCTCACGATTTTCCAAAGGTTTTCTTTCAACTCAGGCTTACTCTTCAATAGCTCCAAACGCTTCAACAAACCGATTACCAAAGCAATTGGCAATGATTTAGCGAAGATTTGAGATCTAACGTTGTACTTCAATACATCGATGATTTTCTCATCACCTGCAATGAACGCACCGATACAAGCCATTGACTTAGCGAACGTAGAGAAGTAGATATCAATTTGATCCTGTACTCCTTGCTCCTCACCAGCTCCTGCACCTGTAGCTCCCATAGTACCAAAACCATGAGCGTCATCAACAAGTAGTCTGAAGTTGAATTTCTCTTTCAACTTAGCAATAGACTTAAGATCACCCATGTTTCCAGACATACCGAAAACACCTTCTGTGATTACCAAAATACCACCACCAGTTTCCTGTGTGATTTTCTCAGCTCTCTTAAGTTGTCGTTCTAAGTTTTCAATATCATTATGCGGATAAACAAAACGCTTACCCATGTGTAATCTTACACCGTCAATAATACAAGCGTGCGACTCTGCATCATATACGATAACGTCTCTTCTATCTACCAAAGCATCGATTACAGACATTACGCCCTGATAACCGAAGTTTAACAACATAGAAGAATCTTTCTGTACAAACTCTGCTAGCTCTCTTTCCAACTGCTCATGATATACCGTGTTACCTGTCATCATACGTGCACCCATTGGATAGGCTAGTCCCCACTCAGCCGCTGCATCAGCGTCTGCCTTCCTTACTTCAGGATGATTCGCTAATCCCAGGTAGTTGTTCAAACTCCATGTAAGAACTTCCTGACCCCTAAACTGCATGCGTGGAGCAATCTCTCCTTCCAGCTTTGGAAACATGTAGTAGTTGTCATCGAAGTAGGAATGCTGCCCTAACGGCCCACGATCCTGCAGTAATTTTTCAAATAAATCCATTTATCGCGTGTTAATAAACTTACCAAAATGAGCTACAAAACTAACATTAAATACACATTGCGCAAACTGATAATTCTCATTTAAAATTGATAATTATTGAAAATTACTCTCATTGTTATCGAAATGTCATGAATGAAGGCCAATGAAATGCAACATTTATTGTAATTGATAAAATTTTATACAAGTGAAAGTGGAATTACATTGGAATCATTTTGTCATAATAGTCCATGAGAACTCTCAACTATTATCCCCATTCTTTTAAAGTAGGAATAACTATTTTAGCAGTCTATGAGAAAAATCCAGAAAATCCTGATTGCCAACAGAGGTGAAATCGCGATTCGAGTGATGCGCTCTGCAAAAGAAATGGGTATCAAGACTGTAGCCGTATACAGTGAAGCCGATAAAACTGCAGCGCACGTTCAATATGCTGATGAAGCTGTTCTGATTGGTCCACCCCCATCAGCTGAGTCTTATCTGGTGATGGATAAAATTTTAGAAGCTTGTAAAATCACTGGGGCAGATGCCATACATCCGGGATATGGTTTCCTTTCGGAGAATGCTACATTCGCCAAAAAAGTGGAAGATGCAGGCTTAACATTCATTGGCCCTTCTGCCGATGCGATCAAAGTAATGGGAGACAAACTTGCCTCTAAACAAGCTGTCAAAAACTTTGATGTACCTCTTGTTCCTGGAATGGATGAACCAATTAGTGATGTAGAAGCTGCTAAGAAAGTAGCCTCTGAAATTGGTTACCCTGTAATGATCAAGGCAAGTGCTGGCGGCGGCGGTAAAGGAATGCGAATTGTCAACGACCCTAATGATTTTGAAGAGCAAATGACTCGCGCCGTTAGTGAGGCAAAGAGCTCCTTTGGAGATGATTCTGTTTTCATTGAGAAGTTCATTACCTCTCCTAAACATATTGAAGTTCAAATATTAGGTGATCAGCATGGAAATGTGATTTACGTGTTCGAACGTGAGTGCAGTATCCAACGTAGAAACCAAAAAGTAATAGAAGAAGCGCCTTCTCCTGTAATTAATGAGGAGCAACGCAAGCGATTTGGAGAAGCAGCTGTCAATGTGGCTAAATCTTGTAATTACTACGGCGCAGGAACTGTAGAATTCATCGCAGATGCCAACCTGGATTTCTACTTCCTGGAAATGAACACTCGTTTACAAGTAGAGCATCCAGTTTCAGAGCAAATCTCTGGTCTTGACCTGGTTAAAGAACAAATTAAAATAGCAGAAGGACAAGCGATTAGCTTTAAGCAGGAAGACCTTAAAATTCAGGGACACAGCCTGGAAGTGAGAGTCTATGCAGAAGATCCTGAAAACAACTTCTTACCAGACACTGGTAAACTTCAGGTCTACAGAAGACCTCAGGGAGCAGGAGTAAGAGTAGATGATGGATATGAAGAAGGAATGGACATTCCGATCTACTATGATCCAATGATCGCAAAACTCATCACTTATGGTAAGGACAGAGCGGAAGCAATTGAACGCATGCAGCGCGCTATTGAAGAGTATCAAATTATCGGAATTAAAACTACTCTCCCATTCTGTCAGTTCGTATTAGGGCATGAAGAATTTGTCAGCGGAAAGTTTACCACCAAGTTTGTTGAACAGCATTTCAAACCCGAATATCTTAAGAAAGAAATTCCTGAAGACGTTCAAAAAGTGGCTGCAATTTTCGCATTCGATCAATATCAGGAAAACAAACAGAAGACTGTACAGGCACCTTCCACCAACACTAGTAGAAATAATGGTTGGAAAAATCGTATGAAAGCAGATTAATTGATGGCAGACATTCGAGCTTTCGCCGGCTGGCGATACAATAGCGAGTTGATCCAGCAAATAGATCAACTCACTTCTCCTTTGTTTGATGTGGTTTCGGATAAGCAACGAGCGGCTCTTTATACAAGAGAGTATAACAGTATCCATCTGTCTGTTCCAAGCGAAAACAATCCGGCAGCGGCAGCTAAACAACGACTAGATTCTTGGAAAGAGCGCGAGGTTTTGGCTCAAGACAGACTGCCTGCGATCTACGTATACTATGAGTATTTCTCTTTACCAGGATCATCGAAAGAGTACTGCCGTAAAGGATTTATTTGCAACATCAGAGTTCATGATTATGATGAAAAAGTGATTCTTCGTCATGAAAGCACCATGCCCTACTCTGTACGGGATCGGTTGGAACTTATTGACCAAACGAAACTGAATGTTTCTCCTACTCATGGTCTCTACACCGATGAGAGTAGGGAAATCGAGAAATATCTCGACGAGAGCATGGAATGCCCTCTTTACGAATCAGAAGATTACCAAGGAGTTAGGGACGTATTTGCAGTTATTCAGGATGCAAAAATCATCAATAGAATCCGTGAAATCATCAAAGAAAAACAAATCATTCTGGCAGATGGCCATCATCGTTACGGAGGATCTCTCGCTTACATGAAAGAGCAGATAGCTCAAAATCCTAACCATACAGGCGAAGAAGCTTACAACTTCCATATGATGTTTTTAACCAACACTGAGTCCGAAGACTTAAGAATCCTTCCGACTCATCGTGTTGTAAAGGATCTACCTAACTTTTCCGAGGAATGGTTATTGGAACAACTTCAAGAGGATTTTATAATTAAACCGGTGGAGAATGCACCTGATGTCAATGAGATTATACTGGGCAAGAAGTGGGCGTTTGGACTTTTAGTTGGAGATAATGCTTACAAAATCCGATTGAAGCCTGAAAACATTGAGAAGATTACCTGGAACTTTCCTAAAGAAATCAAGGAGCTAGACTTAACTGTCATGCACTATTTCCTATTCGAGAAAATATTGGGAATCCCTGGATCGAAACAAGTTAATGCCAGGAATATTACTTTTCAGCGGAATTTCACAACCTGTTTGAAAGATATAGTTACTGGTGAAGCTCAATTTGCCGTGATCACCAAGGACATTTCGATAGAAACAGTGAAAGAAGTGTGCTATAGTGGCTACACCATGCCACAGAAATCAACCTATTTTTATCCTAAAGTCATAAGTGGCTTTGTATTTAGTTCAATTGAAGAAGATGAATTCAGAACACCATTTGATACTTGCCTCCAACAGCCCTAGACGTCAACAGCTACTGAAAGATCTTGGATTTGAATTTGAAGTATTCACCAGAGATTTTGATGAAAGCTTTCCTGATACTCTTCCAGCTTTGGAAGTAGCGGAATATTTAGCAATAAAGAAGAACCGAAATTATCGTGAGTTAAGACCGGAATGTACCATCATCACCTCTGATACTACGGTCATCTGTGATGATCATGTGTTGAATAAAGCGGCTAACAAGAAAGAAGCCATTGAAATGTTAGAAATGCTTTCTGGGAGAACGCATCAAGTTGTTTCCGGTGTTTGTATTTCCTCTTCAGTCAAAGAAGTAAATTTTTATGACACTACTGATGTTACTTTTGACACGATCAGTTCAGATGAAATGAACTACTACATTGATCACTACCAACCGTTTGACAAAGCGGGCTCTTATGGCATCCAGGAATGGATTGGTATGGCTAAAATAAAAGCTATAAAAGGATCCTACTTCACCGTAATGGGTTTGCCAACCCATTTAATTTACAAGTCTTTAAAACGTGATTTTGATCTTCAATAGGCCTAAATACTAGGGAGTAACTTCAAAAACAAATAGCATAAAAAAAGAGGCCGAAGCCTCTTTTCATTAATCATAAGCAGAAGAATTAATCTTCTTCTGACTCTTCTTTCTTTTCATCCGGTTTTGAGTTGTCTCCTCCTTTGGTTTCAACTCCTTCTCCATCTTTCAGTCGCTTAGAGACTGCCAAGAATGGACCAGAAATGATCTCTTCGCCATCACTAACTCCTGATACTATCTCGATTCTTTCAAAATCACTGATACCAGTTTTCACAATGGTTTTAACAGCCTTTCCATCAACTAATTTGAACACTACCTCATCTAATTCAGCCGCAGCCAAATCCTCACTATCACTTTCAGAACCTGGTCCAGCAGAAGCGCCTTCGCCACCTTCTTTTTTCTTAGCTCTAGTTGTTACTGCAGACAATGGCACTGTCAGGATTCCAGACTTAGTTTCTGTCAAAATATCAACACTGGCAGTCATACCAGGTCTGAACGGGTATTTCAACCCTTTTTCTTCAATTAAATCCTGGTAAGAAGAATTCAAGATCTTAATTCTTACTTCAAACTCGGTGACGGCATCAGATGATGCTTTTGCATTGGCCGTGTTAGCAATTTGAGTAACAACACCCTTGAAGGTTTTATCCATGTAAGAGTAAGAGTCCACATCAATGATCGCGGTATCTCCATTGCTGATACGGATGATGTCGTTTTCGTTCACATCTACTCTAACTTCCATGTTAGACAAGTCAGCAATTCTCAACATTTCAGTACCCTGCATTTGAGACGTACCCACCACTGTTTCACCTTCTTCCACATCGAGTTTTGAGACAATACCAGTCATAGGAGCGGTAATTCGAGTCAATCTCAAATTCTCTTGCGCTTCAACAACAGATGCCCAGGATGATTGAACAACGAACTGTGCAGCTTCTACGTTTTGCTCTGCAGACGCTTTATCCTGCTTCGCAATATTGAAGTTAGCTTCAGCAAGCTGATAATCAGCTGCCGAAATCACTTTTTCATCATAAAGCTTTTTCTGACGATCATATTCAAGCTCAGTTCTTTTGAAAGTTGCTTTTGCTCTTTCTAATCTCGCTTTTGCATCCTCAAGGTTCGCTTTCTGTTGGTTATAGTTAGCTTGAACTCTTTGTAAAGCAGACTCAAAGTTGTCAGGGCGAATCTTCAACAAGAAATCACCTTTAGATACTGAGTCTCCTTCTTCAATTACCATCTCGATAATTTCACCTGGTACTTCCGGGCTAATTTTTACTTCAACGACCGGCTGTACAGAGCCTGATGCCGATACCTTCTCAACGATAGTAGCTTTTTCAGCTTTAGAAGTTTGCACTTCTATTAGTTTTTTCTGTCCTACCCAACCTTGTGATTTACCAATAATCACAAAGAGAACTAGCACGACAATCACCCCGATCAGGATGTATAAGATCTTATTTGATTTTTTCTTTTTGGCCATGGTTAGAATGTTAGGTTTTTGCCTTGGTAGAAGTCAAGTACTTTGGTTTTAAAAATGAAGTCAAATTTCGCGCGAACTAAGTCTGACTTGGCACGGTATAGATTATTTTGGGCTACCTGATAATCTGTAAAGTTAGCAGCTCCGAGATTGTATTGATTCTCGATTGATCGGAAGGTCTCTTCCAATGCTTCAACTTGTCTTTCGGAAGCAGAGAACGTTTTAGATGCTGCGTAAGCATCATTGTATGCCTGCTCAATCGTCTGTCTTAGGACATTTTGCTGCTCCATTACGGCTATTTCAGCTTGTTCAAGGTTGATTTTCGCATTTTGAACATTAGAATTAGCTCTCAGGTTATTGAAAATCGGAATATTTAAACCTAGACTAAGAGACCTACTTAAGTTTTGATCGAATTGGTCTGACAAAGGCACTGTAGCCAAGTTCCCGTTATCATCTGGCAACTTATACGCATCAGAATAATTGGTTCGGAAACTTCCACTCAGTGAAAGCGTTGGAGAGTAACCTGCCTGAGCAACTTTCACTCCCATGATTGCTTGATCTACTTGCAATTGAGCACTTTGAATTTCCGGCATTGCTATCAATGCATCATTATAAACAGTCTCAGCAGTTTGATCAAGAGCTGATTCATCACTCAGGTCAATCTCAGGAATTATTAACTCAATTGATTCTGACACTGGTATCAGCATAGCTTGCTTTAAGTTTAAAAGTGCCAAATTCAGATTATTTTCAGCGTTCACAAGGTTTACTTCGTTAGTCGCCACCTGTGATATAAGTTCCAATTCATTCGTCCTAGGTAAAGCACCTCCAGCAACTAACTTTTTGGTTCGCTCTAATTGCTCTTGACTTGAGTTCAATTGGTACTCCGCATTTCCAACTAATTCTCTATTGAAAATCACATTCAAGTAAAAGGTGACAATATTTAGAGAAATATCATTTTTTGCTTTATCAACGTCATACTTCGTCGATTCCCAATTGTACTTGTTTTGTTTTACTGTATTTACAATTCTGAACCAATTGAACAACGTCACATTGGAACTTCCATTTAATCCAGTAAAATTGATTTGTTGTGTGATGAACTGGTTGGTTGTCGGATCAATGGATCTACCCCATTGTGAACCATAATTACCACCAACATTAAGGTTTGGAAGCATCTCTGCTCTTGACTGCAAGTGAGATACCTTGGCTCTTTGTTCCTGCAATTCACTTCGTCTTACGGATAAGTTATTCTCAATGGCTATATCAACGCATTGTTGTAAATCAAGAATCCTTGTTGATTGTTGACTAACTGCGCTGAATCCAATGAGAAAACCCAATAGTAAGGTTAGGCTTAGTTTTCTCATAATTTAAGTTATTGATCGATATCTGGGATATACAGTACGTTTCTTACCCAGTTTAGTTCGCTTATATATGCTAAAGTTATTTGTTTAATACCCGAGTCCATCTCAAAAACGAGACAAGCAAGATCGTTCTTACCCTTTCTAGACACTGTCATCGTCGCAATGTTACAGTCATCATGAGATAAAACATCAGAAATAAATGCGATGCTCCCCATTTGATCATTCGCGTAGACTATCAACGTATGTGAGCTGGCTGTAAAATTGGTATCAAACCCATTCACAGAGCGCATTCTGATCACTCCTCCACCTCTACTTTCTCCAACGACTGTTGCCTCTGTGCCATCATCTGCAGTCATTTCAATTTTCACTGTGTTGGGGTGTAAAGTTGACGCATTTCCCACAGACTTGAAATGATACTCCAAACCAGCTTGCTCTGCCAAAATCAAAGCATCTTTAATTCGCTCATCATCGGTATGAAAATCCAACAATCCACCAAGAATAGCACGATTACTACCATGTCCTTCATACGTACGTGCAAAGGAGTTGTAAAAAGTGATAATTGCTTTTTTGGGAGTTGATTTAAGAATTTTTCGAGCCACTCTTCCTATCCTCACTACACCGGCGGTATGTGAGCTCGAAGGACCTATCATAACAGGTCCAATCATATCAAAAACACTACTTCTTTCTGACATTACAGGGGTATTAACGTAATTTGAGGAAATGTGATACCTATTTGTATCGTTATTTAAGGGTTTATTACACCTCAGTAGAAAAAATCTGAGAAATAATTTGTTTAAACTGCTACAACTGCACGAATTGCTGGGTCTGGATCATAGTTTTCCAAAGCAAAATCTTCAAACTTGAATCCAAAAATGTCTTTCACTTCAGGGTTGATCTTCATGGTTGGAAGTTCTTTTGGAGTTCTACTCAATTGAAGTTTAGCCTGATCGAAGTGATTGCTATACAGGTGTGCATCTCCAAATGTGTGAACAAAATCTCCTAACCCAAGATCACACACTTGTGCAATCATCATGGTCAATAAGGCATAAGATGCGATATTGAACGGCACACCTAAAAACACATCTGCACTTCTCTGATACAACTGACAAGATAACTTTCCTTCTGCCACGTAGAACTGAAACAAAGAATGACATGGAGGTAACCCCGACTTTGCCATCACAGGAATATCTTTTGGATTCCATGCAGAAACGATCAACCTTCTGGAATCTGGTTTATTCTTAATATCCTCTATTAGTCCTGAAATCTGATCTACTCCTTCGAAGTTTCTCCATTGATGTCCATAAACTGGTCCAAGTTCTCCGTATTGTTTGGCGAATTCATCATCGGTTTTCACTTTTTCAATGAATTCCTTCATGAACGCTTTCCATTCATCAGAATACTTCGGATACTTTTCTTCTAGATCATTCTGCTTCAAATAACTTTGGTATGGCCAATCATTCCAGATGTTCACACCGTTTTGAACCAGGTATTGAATGTTGGTATCGCCCTGAATAAACCACAACAACTCATGAATGATGGACTTCAAATGCGTTTTCTTGGTTGTTACCAAAGGAAAACCCTCTGCCAGATCAAACCTCATTTGATAGCCAAATACACTTCTCGTTCCAGTACCTGTTCTGTCGGACTTATCAACGCCATTATCCAGAATATGCTGCATCAAATCGAGGTATTGTTTCATGTTTTTCGAATTACTGTTAGTAGTCTATTCAATTAATAAAATCTTTCCACCTTTAATAATTTGATGGTCTGATGTTGGATGCTAGGTGTTGGATATCTTCTTCCTGAATGCAATCATCATGTTCATCAACTCATATGCTTGATCGTAATACAAGTTGAATTGATCTTCAGAATAATACTGTCGTCGATTTGCCTTGTGAAGACAAGTAACAACCTCCGCTAATGATCTTAGTGCATATCCCATAAACCGAGAAAACTCTGGCTTAGATTGTTCAATTGAACCCTCTGAGATATTAAGAGCAATCGAATCCACAGCTCGCATCATCTGCGAAGTTAAATTATACAATTCCTTTTGAGGGAAATTGGAGGTGGAAAGATTCAATTCTTCACCAAAATCCATCGCTTTCTGCCAAATGAGTAATTTTTCAAATTTAAATCGCATATCTAATTCATTATAGTTTCATGAAGATAGGAAACTGCATCAATCATCCAACATCTAACATCTGGCTTTATTAGCTTCGCTAATAAAAAAGCTGGAACCGATCATCAATAAGTACTACGAAAAATTCAGAAGCACGAAATTCCGAATAGTGATCATCTTCCTTTGGATTGTTACGACGGCATTTCTAGGCTTTCAAATGACATCACTGAAAGCAGATTTCGAATTCGAGAAGTTCTTTCCAACTGATGATCCGGATATTGACTTTTATGCTAATCATCTTCAAAAATTCGATTACGACAATGACTATTTGATTTTAGTGTTAACCAATGATAAAGGAGTATTTCAACCTTCTTTTTTGGAACAAACTCTCAACCTGTCAGAATCGATCGAACAAATGGAGTCGATCAATACGGTGTTTTCTTTGGTCAATGCTCAGCTTCCGGTAAAAGGCCCCATGGGTTATACCCCTATCCCACTCATTCATATAAAAGACTCGAATCGATACAGTTCAGATAGTCTTAAAATTGTTGAACATCCTGTTTTCAGGAACTTTCTAAGTAAAGATGCGAAAAGCCTTCTTGTTCAAATCAACCACAAACATTTATTAGACCCAAATGACTCCAAAGTGCTGAACCAAAAGCTCCTAGAGCAATTAGAAGAATCAGGCTTGAACTATCGAATGGCCGGAAAAGTGATCGCTCAGGAGTCTTTCGTAGGCTATATCCAGAATGACTTTGTTCTCTTTTTAGCAGCAGCTCTGGTATTGAGTTTCGGATTATTAATTGTAATATTCCGGTCATTGAAGATCGCTTTGATGCCTTATTTGATAAGTTTGACGAGTTTGATTTGGTTGTTGGGGATCATGTCATTACTAGGGTTTTCAATTACCATCTTAGGCTCTTTAATTCCTCCTGTAATATTGTTTGTCTCTACTTCTGACAGCATTCACCTAATCAATGCATTTAGAAATACTTCAGAAAATGATCATGTAAGAAGACTACAATCAGCCATTCAAAAGATATTGATTCCAACCCTTCTAACATCAGTAACGACCGCCGTGGGATTCTTTAGTTTGTGGACTTTGGACACGACACCTATTCAAGAATTAGGGCTTTTTGCTGGTTTAGGTATTTGCATTGCCTTTATCGTCACCTTTGCTTTCGGACCCTTATTGATTAAAAAGAGCTATCCACCTGAGATTCGATCTAATAAACTTGAAGCTTTAGGTCATTGGGTTTTAGGCAATCAAAAGAAAATCGCATTTTTCTGGGTCTTATTAATTGGTGTTTCCTGTTATGGCATCTATCTTCTCAAAACAGACGCATACCTGTTAAAGGACCTTCCGGAAGACTCACAGGTTCGACAAGACTTCACCTATGTAGATCAAGAACTTGGAGGCTCTAAGCCCTGGGAATTAGCCGTCTGGCCTGCTGATTCCACCAATTCACTTTACGATGAACGAGTAATTCGGGAAATAGCAAAAATTGATCAATACCTATACAACACCTACCCGATGGAGAGACTGGTAAGTCCAGCCACCCTGGTAAAGCTCTCAAGTCAAATTAACAATGGAGGACTGAATGCGGCATTTGAAATACCAGAATCTGATTCATATCAACGCACGATCAGAAGTCTTCAACAACTTTTAAAACGCAAGATGCTTCCGAATGTGAGTCATGATAATTCTTACGGACGAATTGCTGCTTTCATTCCAGAATATGGCTCTCATGAAACAAACTTGAAAAATGATCAATTAAGATCCTTCATTGAGCAAAACATTGATTCAGAGATTTTACAAACACGGTTAACAGGCACCACCTATTTGATTGACAAGAGTCATGAAGTACTTTCCTATAATCTCATAAAAGGATTAATTATTGGCATATTAATCATCTCACTGATTTTAGGCATCTATTTCCGATCCGTTAAAACATTGTTAATTAGCTTGATTCCAAACATCATTCCTTTATTAGCCGTCGCTGGATTTATGGGTTTGATTGGAGCTCCATTGAAATTAACAACCTCGGTAATATTTGCGGTGACCTTCGGAATAGCCGTAGATGACACCATTCATTTTCTCGCTGTTTTCAATAAACCCAAGAACGATAGCACGAAAGACAAACTCCTAACAACCTATAAATCAGCAGGTAAAGCAATTATTCTCACCACTTTGATCATAGTGAGTGGATTTAGCCTGTTCATCCTGTCTTCTTTCGGTGCCACGTATTATTTAGGCCTGTTTATGACAATTTCTTTGATGATAGCGTTGTTAACTGATTTAACTCTTCTACCTTTGCTCCTTACTTTGTTTAAAACCAAGGAAACACAGAGATAACACAGCGGTTAACTTGTATATGGGCAAAACACTTCAAAAGGGCGATCTAATCCCCGACGTTTCCCTGAAAGATCAGGACGGCAACTTGATAGATCTACCCTCACTCACAGGAGAGAAAGCACTAGTAGTTTACTTCTACCCAAAAGACGACACCCCTGGCTGTACAGCTGAGGCTTGTGGATTCAGAGATAAATACGAAGAATTCATGGAAATGGGTGCAGACATTGTCGGAATTTCTTCTGACACGGTAGGATCACACAAAAAATTTGCAGACAAATACGATCTGAATTTCACATTGCTTAGTGATTGCTATGGCAATGCGGAGAAAGCATTTGGGGTTCCGAGAAACCTGTTAGGATTACTTCCTAGTAGAGTAACTTATGTGTTTGATAAGGATGGCAGATTGGTTTATAGCTTCAATTCTACTACCAAGGCAGTTAAACACGTGGAAGAGGCAATGGATGCCTTGAAATAAATCCCTTATTTAAGAGACTTTGTTCGATTGGACAGCACTGCAACTTCATCATGTGCTGTCTGTATCAACTCACCTACTACCAATGAATTAGCTTCAACAGGCTTGCCTACATTGACTTCAATGGTAATTCTTTTAAGCGAGTTTATCTTCCAGTGACCATCTGGCTCCGAAATACCCACAGGAAGCACGTGAACGTCCGCTTGTCTAGCCAGCATGAAAGGCCCTTTCTTGAATTCAGCAAGGTAGCCGTCTTTGCTTCGAGTACCTTCAGGAAACATAATCACACTTTTCCCTTTTTGAATCAATTTGGCCGCACGCTGTAAACTAGCTATGGATTTAGCTCTATTGGATCGATCAATAAAAATCATTCCAGTGGCCATCATGTACCATCCCAAAAACGGAATCTTCTTCAACTCCTTTTTCGCAACAAAGTACAAATTGATGGTTACCGCCCTAAACAAGACAGGGATATCCAGATAAGATTGATGATTACTAACCAGCACATAAGGCTGTGCTGGATCAATATTTTCCAGCCCCTTTACCACCAGTTTAATTCCACACGACCATAAAACAAATGGCGCCCACATGGTTCTGGCCATCGTTACGGAATGTTTTGGGTTCCAGGTGAACAACAAAACCACCAGTGATGAACTGATCATCAATATACTCCAAACAACAACAGAAAGAGCTCTGAATAGTGCAACCAAACCAATAGTATTAAATGAAGTCACGAAACTAAGGCTACTTTATCAAGACACAAAATCAATTTGAACTACCCCATCTCCAAAGGGTGTCCAATTGATCACATAAGATCAACGAGCATATTCCATGATAAAATGTCCAAACACCTGACTAATTCCTGACCAATTACCACTGCTTTTTAAGGGCATCTTATAACTTTGCCACCCTTATAAAACTGTAAATAGATCAATGGCAGAATACAAACACCTGGAGGTAGAGAAGAAATGGCAAAAGTTCTGGGAAGAAAACCAGACTTACAAGGTCAGCAATGACACCTCTAAACCAAAGTATTATGTATTGGACATGTTCCCTTATCCATCTGGAGCGGGACTTCATGTTGGTCACCCACTTGGTTACATCGCATCGGATATCGTTTCTAGATTCAAACGATTGAAGGGATTCAATGTCCTTCACCCGATGGGATTCGATTCATTTGGATTGCCTGCAGAGCAATATGCTATCCAAACTGGCCAGCACCCTGCCATTACTACAGAAACCAACATCGCTCGATACAAAGAGCAATTGACCAATCTTGGATTCAGCTACGACTGGTCCAGAGAAGTAAGAACTTCTGATCCTTCTTATTATAAATGGACCCAGTGGATCTTTAAGCAGTTGTTCAACAGTTGGTACAACAATGATGCTAACAAAGCTGAACACATTGATACCTTGATAGCCACTTTCGCTAAAGAAGGTAATGCAACTGTCAATGCAGTTTGTGATGAAGATACTCCTGCATTCTCTGCAGAGGACTGGAATAGCTGGTCTGAAGAGGCTCAGCAAAAGATGTTGTTGAAATATCGCCTGACCTTCATCGCAGAGACTACTGTGAACTGGTGCCCAGCATTGGGTACGGTATTGTCCAATGACGAGGTGAAAGACGGATTCTCTGAGCGTGGTGGTCACCCGGTGATCAAGAAAACCATGCCACAGTGGAGCATGCGTATTACGGCTTATGCAGATCGTTTGTCTGAAGATTTGGACAAAGTAGATTGGCCAGAGCCAATCAAAGACATGCAGCGCAACTGGATTGGCAAATCCTTTGGTGCTGAGGTGGATTTCCAACTGGAGAATCATGACAAGAAAATCACCGTATTCACCACTCGAATTGATACGATTTATGGGGTGACTTTCATGGTATTGGCTCCAGAAGCTGATATCGTTAAAGAAATCACTACACCTGAGCAAAAAACTGAAGTAGAAGCTTATGTGGAAGTAGCGAAGAACAGATCGGAACGTGAGCGTATGAGCGACGTGAAGACTGTGTCTGGTGTATTTACTGGAAGCTATGTATTGAATCCATTCTCCGGTGAGAAAGTACCTGTTTACATCGCTGATTATGTATTGGCAGGTTATGGAACTGGTGCAGTTATGGCCGTACCTAGTGGTGACCAAAGAGATTTTGACTTTGCGAAGCATTTTGACTTACCTATCGTTCAGGTAATCGATGCTCAGAAAATAACAGAGACCGAAGCTGACCCAACCAAAGAAGGTAAAATGGTCAATTCGGGCATATTGGATGGTTTAGCTCCTTTGGAGGCAATCCAAAAAGCAAACGAATACATTGTAGAAAAGGGCTTAGGAACTCCTAAGGTCAATTATAGAATGCGTGATGCGATCTTCGGTCGTCAACGCTACTGGGGAGAGCCGATTCCTGTGTACTTCAAAAATGGTGTTCCTTATTTGCTAGAAGATGAGCAATTGCCATTGCAGCTTCCAGAAGTAGACAAATATTTACCAACTGAAGATGGTGAGCCTCCTCTAGGTCGTGCAGAAGATTGGAAAACTGCTGATGGTGCTCCTTACGAGCTAACTACTATGCCTGGTTGGGCTGGATCGAGCTGGTACTTCTTCCGCTACATGGATCCAAACAACGATGGAGAGTTTGCCTCTAAAAAAGCTTTGGATTATTGGCAGCAAGTAGACTTCTACCTGGGTGGTAGCGAGCACGCTACAGGTCACCTACTCTACTCACGTTTCTGGACCAAGTTCTTGTTTGACCTTGGCTTCATTAAAGTAGACGAGTACGCTAAGAAATTGGTGAATCAGGGAATGATCCAGGGAAGATCCAACATGGCTTACCGAGTGAAAAACGAAAACAAGTATATTTCATTCGGGCTAAGAAAAGACTTTGATTGCTATCCTGTACACGTAGATGTAAACATTGTGAAAGACGATATGATGGACGTGGAAGCATTCAAGAAATTCAGACCAGACAGTGCAGATGCTGAATTTGTACTAGAAGATGGAAAGTTCGTTTGCGGCTGGGAAGTGGAGAAAATGTCCAAGTCCAAGTACAACGTAGTGAATCCGGATGATCTGGTAGAGAAATACGGTGCGGATACCTTGAGAATGTACGAAATGTTCCTTGGACCAATCGAGCAGAGTAAGCCATGGAATACGAACGGTATCGAAGGAGTTTACAAGTTCTTGCGCAAGTTCTGGGGCTTGTTCCACGACAAGTCAGACAACTTCGATGTAAGCGACGAGAAGGCTTCCAAAGATGAAATGAAAGTACTTCATGGTTTGATCAAGAAGATTGAGGAAGATGTAGAACGACTTTCTTTGAATACTTCGGTTAGTAACTTCATGATTGCAGTGAATGAGCTTCAGTCGCTAAAATGTAACAAGAAAGAAGTATTAGTACCAATGACGATAGCCTTGGCACCTTATGCTCCTCACCTGGCTGAAGAACTGTGGCATGCATTAGGCAATGACGGCACCGTTTGTGATGCTACCTTCCCTACTTTCGATGCAAGTTATCTAGTGGAAGACACCATCGAGTATCCGGTAATGGTGAATGGCAAAATGCGTGCAAAAGTGCAGTTAAGTGCTGACCTGAATCCAAAAGAGATTGAAGAGCAGGCTTTGGCTCACGAAAACGTACAAAAATGGATGGAAGGCAAGACACCTAAAAAGGTGATTGTGGTTCCTAAGAAAATTGTCAACGTGGTGGTTTAGAGTAACCACAGAAAGCACAGAGTAAAACAGAGCGTCATGCCTGCCCAAGCAGGCATCATATAAAATACGAAACCACTTCTCAGACGAGGAGTGTTTTTTTATGGTTGATAGCCAGGAGGATAAATGGTCCAATAATCTTCCATATTGGGGTTTTCAATATACCATTGATCACTTCCATATTTGAATTGATCACCTTCTACCCGACAATTGAAATCTATCATGTTATCAAATAGTGCATAATAAACACGAGGAAGTTCACCTGAGTGTAAGAAGTTTAAATGCAATCCTTCGATTGTAGACGAAAACATTCCGTAAGGCACAAATCGATATCCATCAAATTCATCCTCCACCAAATCACGCAATTTGACAAATGTCTCTTTGAATTCCAGTTCTGGAGAAACCATCATTCGATGTGTATTCAAAAAATGGCCTTTTCTTCCCTCCAATATAGAAGACTCAGTAAATAAGTCAGTTTGATCAACTCCAAACAAGGTATAGAATGGCCCAAGTAAACTGACAGCCATGTGTATTTTCTTTGTGAAAATGCGGTCTTTATATGCTTCTTCTTCTAGAATGACATCCGCACTAAATGATGGGAGTTGACCGTAAGTGGAACTTTTAACAGTCAACTCAAGCTCTTGCTGCCATTTCGAAATCCTGTCTTTCCACCTACTTTTATAATTCTCTGGCTGGTGAATATTTTCAACGATGATTTTCTCTTTCTCCTTCCGTCCTTTAAAAGACTCTTCCAAACTTTCAGAAATACCAATTGGATAATACTTTTTGATCGCGTCATAAATAGGCCAAAAGTCATATCGATCCGTGCGAAAAGAGAAATTATGATTAGTCATCAATGGTATGGTTGTTATTATCCTATCTTAAAATAGCACAAATCGTTCAAGCAATCAATTTATTCGTCATGCCTGTGTAGGCAGGTATCGTATAAAACAACAAACTACCCCTAAGATGAAGAGTGTTTTCTTTATTTGTCCCCTTCAATCAAATCAAAGGTCATCTGGATAAACTCACCTTTTGCAATCCGGTAACCTGAGCGGTCATTTGTATATTTTTTAGCCAAATCAAGTTTTAACTGTTCATATTGTTTTGCCCGCTCGGGATGAGCTTTTAGATAATCCCTAAAATTAATTTGCCGCAGCATTTCATGCCCTGTTGGACACATATGGACATGAAAAACCTGATCATGCGTGCCATCAAGACGATATCCTTTCACAAAAATCATATAGTCAGCTCCACTACCCTGCTGCCTGAAGTAATGATAGCCTAGTTGCTGCATCCCTTCAATTAGTGCTTCACTAAATAAGTCTTCTTCTTTAATCTCAATTGAAATATCAATGTAGTCCTTAGACTTGATATTTGGAATAGACGTGCTACCAACATGCTCTAAAGCAATAAGATGATTTCCAATTTTATTTTGTATTGTTTTTGCTTCTGCTTTAAAGACCATTTTCCATCGACTATCATGATCAACCAACTCTATTGGGAATAAAGTGTCCCAATCCTTTTTTGTTAAATCATCAATCGTTTTTGGCATCAGAAATAGCTCATATAATGTTAATAAATCAAAAATAATGGCACTAGATGCTTTATCCAACCGTAAGAAATAATGAGTCGAATTATCTTTACTTTTCATTTCAAAATATACAATGACCACTATCACTCAAGCGAATCAACCTCAAGACTTTCAAACACTCGAACAACTCGCCTCAAAAATCTGGACAGAGCACTACACTCCTATCATTGGGATTGACCAGGTCAATTACATGCTAGACAAATTTCAATCAGCTGACGCAATGCAAAAGCAGGTTGCCGATGGTATGGAGTATTATCTATTAATTCATGATGAAAAAGCAGCTGGATACTTTGCAGTGGTAAAGAAGAAAGAATCACTTTTCCTAAGTAAGCTCTATGTGGCGAAGGAGTTTAGAGGCAATGGCATTGCCAAATTAGCCATGCAATTTATCCAACACAGGAAAGCTGCCCTAGCCTGTAATAGCATTTCTCTTACCGTCAATAAAGACAATTCAAACTCGATTGCAGCTTATGAAAAAATGGGGTTTAACAAAATAGAAGCAATCGTTCAGGATATTGGCAATGGGTATGTAATGGATGATTATATCATGGAAAAGAAAGGCTAACTTTCCTTGCATAATCCTAACCAACTATGAACAAACTCTTACCTCACCTATTGATCCTATGGATCATAGGTAGTTGCAGTGAATCCAAAGAAAATGAATTTTTAGCCTACAATACACCTAATCTTCAACTCAAACAACTATCGGAAAACACCTGGATTCATATCTCTTTTCTACAAACGAATGATTATGGCAAAGTTCCTTGTAATGGACTAGTCTACACTAATCACGGAGAAGGAATCGTATTCGACACACCGTCATCTGATAGTGCTTCTGTAGAACTACTGAATTTCTTTAAGGATAAAGGAATTACCATCAAGAAAGTCGTTCCTACTCACTTCCACTATGATTGTTTGGGAGGCCTGACTCCTTTTCACGATGAAAATATAGTATCAGAGTCAAGCATACAAACATTTGATTTAGCCGTATCTGCCGGTGATGTCCCTATTCCGAAACAAGTATTTGACAGAAATCAAACTTTCAAAGTTGGAACTGAAACAATAGAACTCACTCATTTTGGTCCAGGTCATACACTAGACAACATGGTGGCCTATATTCCTTCTGAAGAGATCCTGTTTGGAGGTTGCCTGGTCAAAACCATGAATGCTGGCAAAGGCAATCTTGCAGATGCTGATACACTTCAGTGGTCCAACACCATACAGAACATTCTCATTACTTACCCTAATTTAAAGACTGTTGTCCCTGGACATGGTAAAGAAGGTGGAATTGAATTATTAGAATACACAAAAGAGATGTTTCAACAATAAACGTGCATGAAGCATTTATAACTCAAAACCCAAGGTAAGATTTCCTTGACGGAAAGATTCATTTCCAAATTGAACACTATAAGGAATCAATCGAACTTTGACTTTATCAGATACTGCCCAATCTACAGCAACACCAGCTTCAATCCCGAATCTGAATTCACTTACGTAGGATGACTCTCTAGCTAAAGCATCTCCTCCTTTCAACCAATTAACCCAACTTCCAAAAGGTCCTGCAAAAGGTATTATGGATAATTTCTGAGCATTTACGATGTGATACCCAAACATAGGGGCAAAATGCAAAGTTGTACTCAATGATGGGCTAAACTGTTCATCAGCCCGACTGTTTAGAACACTTAATCCAACTTTTGGGGCAAATTCCAATCTTCCTGATTCACTTAATTCGATTGGCTTTTGAACCAACATTATAAATCCGGAAGCATCATCTACTGCACTTTCAGACAGAAAGGTTTCCGTATACCCTCCGCTTAGAATCACTTGTGCATGAGCAATAGCGACAGACAAACACATAATTACCAACACAGCTACAAATTGCAGGCCTCTAGTCAATTCCATAAATAATAAGATTAACGTTCTGCCTCAAAGCAGTAACAGTTTGAAAATGAACATGCTAAGATTTTACCTTTTTCTGAATCATCAGATGCAGGAATAGCGCGAATGCCTCCATATCTCTGGTAAATCTCTACTCCTTCAGGCAAAAAATCCCATAACATTTGACCTGTTTGAGTATCAAAAGCGTATAAATGACCCGTACTGAAATACATTACATCATTGAGAAAGTAAACCTGATCTGTTCCACCAACTGTCCTATTCTCCCAGTTGACCTCACCTGTTGACGCATTCAATGATACCACTAACAGGTCTCCAGCATCATTTACTCCATAGATATTTCCTTTATATTCAGCATATGCAAGGTGACCATCAAACGGACTTTCAAAAGGACTATACGTCCAAATGACATCTCCATTAGATCTATTGATTCCATGCATTTTTCCGTTTGCATTGACAACCACAACATCTCCAACTAACACTGGACGTTGACTGAACGGCATTGCTGAAGTATCTCCCAACTGAGTCTTTTCAAAATCCATTTTTCCAGTAGTGAGATTAATGGAGGACATGTAATGAATTTCTTTGTAATCTTCCAAATCAATGAACTCAATAAACGTAAGAAAGGCATGTACTTCACCGTCTATTTCATAAATCAATGGTTCGTTCATACTTCCATAGCTCCCATTATAGTTGGCAATTTTGCTAATAGGTGGAGAATAAATGGAATCATGAACAGTACTACCAATTTCTCCTTTTATTAGTGTCGGCACACTCTGATCTCCTTCAAATAAATCAAATGTAGTATAGTAATGTTCTCCTACTATCTGAACACCAAGTACTCCATAGTAACCATCTCGTACATCAGTCCAAAGAGTAGCTCCTGTGCTTAAATCCAATGCATAGAGATGCTCATCATATTGAAGAATCCAAAGACTATCCTTTTGATTGACTCCATACTCGCCATTATTAATATCATAAACTCGTTCTCCCGGAAGATCAAATTCTGACCAACTCCATTGCTCAGAACCATCATGGACATTTAGAGCCAACAGAATGTCATTTTCAGCATTATCAGTACCTCCTACAACTACTACATCTTTATAATACGCCGGACTAACGGCAGTTGTGACTGTTCCTTTACCGGTCACATCTTGTTGCCAAATTGGTGGTTTAGAAATTAAAACTCCTGCTTGATTGTATTGACCATTGGACGATTCTTTACCATCATCTTTACAGCCTATACCTGATAATAAAACAAACATGCAGCCCAAAAAGGCCACATGTTTATTCCATAATGGGACTAAGAACTTAAATGTCATGCCCTATTTATTTTTATCTAGTTGATGTTGTGAAATAACCGCCGTATTGACCAGCAAAAGCTCTTCTTAATGTAAGGTTCGTATTTGGATGTACGCCCATTTCCAGGTGATTCACTCCCCCTATTCTAACAGTAGTTCCTCCCCAACTTGATTTCTCTCCTTTCTGAGAGCCACTTTTAATGAAACCATCGCTTGGAGTGTTTACCCATCTGGTTCGAGTTACTTCCACCCAAACCCAATAACAATCATCACAATCAATTCTTTCAGTCATTGATGCTGCCATCAAACAAGGCTCTTCTTCAATAGGTGCAACCTGAAGTGGTCCTGGCAACCCATTGTTACAAACATACTGCTGTTCTAGAGTAGTATATTGCTCAGTATATCTTGAGTCAATTAACTCGTTCCAGGCGATTTCCCAACCTCTATTCAGGTAATCATATCCTGCATTCCAAGCTTCCTTTTCTCTACGTTTTCTATCTCGACATGAATCCCAGCAAAATGGAGTCCACCCTGTACTTATTCCATCAGCGGTACTTTTGTATGAGTTAGCCACAGTATTGTAAGCCGTTAGTAAAAGGTTAGCAAAATTATCATCTAGCGTAATACTTGATACGAACATACGAGCATGAACAGGACTATCCTCATCTCCCCAAACTTTAATTTTAGGTTTAGAATTGGAGAAACTTTTAACAGAGTTCATATACGTACTATTTTCAGCCAAATCCTTAATCGACTGACTATTTGGATTAAAATTAGTTGTGATTGCTTCTTCAAACCCTTCAGTGAGATCTTCTGTCACATCCAATATGGCAGCACTTGCAAAGGTTCGGATTACAACACTCATACCTCCACCTGCAATCGCATCAGTAATTCCATCATTGAAAATCTGCCATTTACTACGAGTAGAACTGGCAATTGGCCCTCTTCTTAGGTTATCAACACTTTGAGTGATGAAACGAGTAACACCAGTACCATTGATCGTTTCATTTGCAAGTCGTGCTCCATCTAGTGGAGTTCCAAAAGTGATGTATCCACCATGAAGATTAGGATAATCTCTGTCGGCTTCTCTTAGAGCAACTCCACCCATGCTATGCCCAATACCAATGGTATTAGTTCCTGCTACAGGCTGAGACCCATTCTTGATTCTATTCGCATAGGCTTGAACTCCATCCGTGGTTGTATACGTGAAGCCTGTAGAGTTAATTTTGTAGTCTCTTTCAGCTCTAGCATACTCCGTATTCCAGAAATCAGCATTATCCTGGAAACCATGCGTCCAAAAAACATTTCTATCTTGAGCACTTGTCACAACTACCATCACCAGTGCCATGGTCATTAATAAGAGATTTTTCATGGTTTTAATTGATTATAGGTCTAGTGAGGTTTCAATTTTAAATTCCGAATAGAATATATCTGAATGCTCTGTGAAATAGATATCATAGGCTTCAGAATATTGAACATTTCGATAATGACTTGAAGCTTGATATATAACTCCATCATCATTTTTCGTGTAAAAATTGTGTTCAATATCCTTTAGTTTTCCCGAAGAGGTATAGCCTTCTGTACGATACACTACACCATACTCTGGCAAAATGTATGTTTCCTCTCTAACCACTTCCCCTTGGTCACCAGATCTTGCAGAAGATGACACTTCAACATCAAGATATCTAGTCAACTGAAACGCTTCATCTAGATCTTCAAATTTGGCAGCTCCCTTCTTCGCTATTTCAATAGCCTTTTGAGCAACTTCTGATGGCTTATAAAAAGACTTCACCGCAAACTCCGCTGCTAACTTAGCACTACCAAACTCCTCAGGAGAGATCCAGTATTGATCTTCATAGGCATCTTCAAAAATGACATTACCAGACTTATCAAAACCTTGAACAAGTCCATTGACATAAACAAATTTGGTCACTTTTGGCATGTCTGAAGGCAATTCCCAATCATCCGCAGGAAAGCCACTATTTGTTGGAAGGTATTCTACTTGCTTTCCAAAAGTCAGGTCTTCATATACTTCCAAGTAAACACGCTTTTTTTCAGATTTAGGCTCTTCTAAATAGGTCAAGCCAAACTCCACAGCTTGACCTTCAGCAAACTCTGCTTTTCGTTGAGTATTTTCAACAAAGCTCAATTTTAATATGGCAGGTTTACTGCTCAATGAGGAACTATAAAGCCCCTCACCTCTTTCTTCGAGTAGCACGTCATTCCTGCACGATGCAAGTAAACACACTACCATGGTTAGGCATGCGAATTTTATCGCTTTCATAAGTGATTTAATTTAGTTAGTAAATTTTCCATAGTGGTTCAGTGATGTGAGTTGATCGATCATTACAGCATATTCACAGAACTTTAGACTAATTTAATCTAAGAAATGAATTTACCAACCGTTGCATATATTATTTAATTTTCTTAACAATTACGTTATACATAAAAAACATATTTTCACATAACGTTTTAATATTTATATTTTATAACTCTTGTGTATATTCTAATAAAATAAAACTCGATACGCTTAGACTATATTGAAATGGTTACAGAACCATTAGATTTACATCACCATTCAAAGGCAATCGGTGCAAATGAAATTCACTCAGCTCAACAATTAGATAAACCAAAAAATGTCATTTAATGTCACCGACATCAGCTAAGCTCAACATTGGCTGAATCCTTGCAGCCATATCTGGCATATACTCCTTATCAACCTTGTAAAACGAGCCTCAGCAACTCGAAATAAACATTTTGATAAAATGGCAAGCGAATTTGATAGAAAGAGTATTGTCAAAATGAGAAAAAGGATTTCAAAATGAGAAAAAGACAGAGATTTCTAAAAGTGTATGATATTCTGGGCCATTCCCAAAATGAAAATTTTTCAATAAAAGCAGCATCTAACACATGCCTTTATTATCTTCAATACAGCATCGTTAAAAACATACTAACAAAATGACCCCCAACCACCTTTCTATTATGAAAACTCATACTTCATATGCTCTAGTTTTATTGAGCATATTACTCTGGGCTTGTCAGCCTGAAGTAGAAGAAGATAACGGCATACCATTACCAGTAAAAACACTGGTAGGTCAGAATGCTGCCAACACATTTCAATACCTGGGTTCCGTAGAAGGAATTGAAGACGTTGAGATACGTCCTCAGGTAGATGGTATTTTGGAAGAGATCTATGTAGATGAAGGAGACTTTGTCAACAAGGGACAACCTCTGTTCAAGATCAACGCACAACCATACATTGAGGATTTGAAAAATGCACAGGCCAATGTTGCGCTAGAACGAGCTAAGCTGAGAAAAGCAAGAACGGAGCTTGACCGCCTTCAACCGCTGATTGACAATGAAGTAATCTCCGAAGTGCAGATGAAAACAGCAGAGGCTGATTATGAAATTGCACAAGCTTCTTTAGAAAAGGCACAAGCTATTGAAGCCAACATGCAGATTAAGTTAGGTTTTACTACTATCAATGCACCTGTTAGTGGATTTATTGGTCGATTTACGAAATCAGTAGGTAACGTTATCAAAAAGACTGATTCAGAACCGCTAACGATCCTTTCTAACGTAAGCAAGATCTATGTGTACTTCTCTATGAGTGAATCTGATTATCTGTACTACTCAAGAATGAAGAATGACTCTAGTTCGAAGAAGATGAGTCCAGATGTGAAGCTTATATTGGCGGATGGTTATGTATATGACCATACTGGAAGAATTGATGCTAACTCAGGGCAAATCAACAGAAACACAGGATCTATTACATTGAGAGCAGTATTCAACAATCCTGATACACTACTTAGATCTGGTAATACAGGTAAAATCCTAATGGAGCAGATTTATCCGAATGCCATTTTGATTCCACAAAGTGCTGCGATCTCTATACAGGACAAGAAGTTTGTGTTTGTGCTAGACAGCAATAACCTGACTAAGCGTAAAGAGATACAGATTGAAGGTAGATCGGGTAAAGACTACATCATAGCTAACAATAGTTTATCTGAAAATGATCGGATTGTCATCGCTGGGCTGAATAAGCTCACCGATAGCGTCAAAGTCAATCCGATAAAGAGTGGTTCACTACTCACAACCAACTAGTTCACTCAGGAACATAGTATCCTGATCATATAATCAGATAGAAAATATGTTAGAAAAAATAATATCAAGGCCAGTATTTGCGCTGGTAATCTCGATTTTACTAGTTCTGGCGGGGGTGACAAGCATGACCTCTCTTCCGGTAGAACGATTCCCCGAAATTGCCCCTCCTAGTGTGAGTGTGCAGGTTTATTATCCAGGTGGTAATGCAGAGACCGTGGCAAAATCCGTTTTGCTTCCAATAGAAGAAGCAATCAATGGTACAGCAAACATGACTTATGCGAACTCTACAGCTACCAATTCCGGTCGTGGTAGGGTGACTGTTTACTTCAAACCAGGTACAGATCCAGATAAGGCAGCCGTTGAGATTCAAAACCGAATTTCTAGTGTTTCTGAGAGAATTCCACCCGAAGTAACTGCTGCAGGAATCCAGGTAATGAAACGGATGAAAGGAAGTATCATGACTATCAATATCTTCAGTCAACCTGGAGTGTATGATGAAACCTTCCTAAATGCTTATACAAGAATCAACATTCGTCGTGAGCTGAAACGTATCGAAGGACTTGCAGAAGCTTCCATACTACGAGCTAGAGATTATGCCATGCGTATTTGGCTGGATCCTAACAAGTTAGCTTTATACGAATTAACACCTCGTGATGTCTACAATCAGATTTTAGATCAAAATTTCGAAGCAGCCCCTGGTAAATTCGGTGAAAACTCCGATGAGCTTTTTGAGATTGTCATCAAACACGAGGGACGTTTCAATGAAGAAGATCAGTACAAAAACCTCGTCATCAAAACGGATAACCAAGGATCACTTCTACATTTAAGGGATATCGCAAGAATTGAATTTGGTGCGTCAAACTATACCAGTGAAAACCGACTCGATGGCAAGCCGGCTGTAACCATAGATATTGTACAGTTAAGTGGAGCTAACGCCGTAGAGATCGACAAAAAGGTTCGTCAAATTCTCGAAGAACAGGCCAAACTATTCCCTGCAGGAATGGGATATGAGATCACCTACAGTGTGAGAGACCAAATCGATCAATCGATGCATCAAGTAGTAAAAACATTGATTGAAGCATTTTTACTTGTATTCTTAGTGGTTATCATCTTCCTACAAAACTTTAAGATTACGTTTATCACTGCGATATCCATTCCAATATCCTTGGTAGGAACATTCTTCTTTCTCAACCTTGTAGGTGTATCAATGAACGTATTGAGTATGTTCTCTTTGGTACTCTCCATAGGTATCGTAGTAGATAATGCCATTGTGGTCATGGAGGCAATCCATGAGAAAATGAGTCATGGATTGAGTCCAAAAGATGCAGTAAGCTCAGCAATGAAAGAAATCACTGGAGCAATTATTTCTATTACAATAGTGATAGCAGCTGTATTCTTGCCAATCGGATTCCTTGAAGGGCCTGTTGGAATCTTCTATAAAGAATTTGCTTACACTATCATATTTGCGGTAATCATTTCAGCAGTAAATGCATTAACTCTTGGCCCCGTATTGACTCGATTGATGTTCAAAAAACGAGAACAGAAGAGCAAGCAGACTTTGGGACAAATGATTGGCCAAATTGGTATTGTCTACAAAGCCAATCAAAAGTGGAAGTCTGGACTAAAGAAATTTGATGGCTATTTCGAGCGATTAACCGAGAAGTACATTTCATTGATTAAATGGTCAATTAAGAACATGTGGCTATCAATAGCCGCATTGGTGATCATTTTTGTGACAACATTCTTAATGATGAAGACAACTCCAAGTGGCTTCATCCCTACGGAGGATGACAACTTCTTGATCATGTCATTGAGAATGCCAGAAGGATCATCTCTTCACAGAACAAACACGGCTCTAAGAAAAGCAGACTCCCTCCTACGTTTAGAACCTTCAGTTTCAATGGTAAATACTGTTTCTGGTTTCAACGTGGTAGACAATGCCAATAGCCCTTCTTCTGGAATGGCGTATATCCGATTAAAAAATGGTGATAAACGTGGCGAAGTTCAGGACATGGGTGGAGTTGTAAAACTGCTATCCAAGCGAATGTTGGCCATTGACGGAGCCAGCATCAACATTTACCCCAGACCGACAGTACAAGGATTTGGTAATTTTGATGGGGTTCAATTAATGCTTCAGGATAGATCAGATGGGGATTTGGGAGAATTTGGGCAGTTGGCAAATGAATTTATTGCTAAGCTGAATCAAATGCCTCAGATTGAAAATGCCTTCACATCTTTCAATCCCAATTTCCCTCAAACGAAGTTGATCATTGACTATGAAAAAGCTAAAGGATTGGGCGTCAGCGTAAAAGACATGATGTTTACCATCAAATCCTATTTTGGACGTACACAAGCTGGTGATTTCAATCGATTTAGTCGACAATATGGGGTTTACATGCAGGCTGACATTCAGTTCAGAGAAAACCCGTCTGACTTCAATAACATATTTGTAAAGAACGATAAAGGGGAAATGGTCCCTATCAACTCAATTGTGCATCTAGAACAAGATTTTGGACCAGAGACAGTTAACAGGTACAACTTGTATAACGCTGCTAAAATCAATGTCACTCCAGCTAAAGGCTACAGTACTGGTGACGTAATGACCGCAATTGAGAAAGAAGCAGCTGCAAAACTACCAGCTAGTTTGAGCTTCGAGTGGACCAGCATGAGTTTAGAGGAGAAAAACTCAGGTGGTGATTCTACCATCATTTTCATAATGAGTATTGTTTTAGTCTACTTCATTCTGGCAGCTCAATACGAAAGTTTCTGGTTGCCATGGGCAGTGATACTTTCTATTCCTACTGGTATCATAGGTGTATTCTTAGCCATTACTATTGCAGGAATTGACAACAACACCTATGTACAGGTTGGAATCATCATGTTAATTGGTTTATTGGCCAAAAACGCCATTCTGATCGTAGAATTCGCCAGTCAAAAACGAAAAGCCGGTAGGCCTGTATTAGATGCTGTACTGGAAGCAAGTGCTCTAAGATTAAGATCTATTGTGATGACATCATTAGCATTTACAGTTGGTCTTATTCCATTGATGTTCGCATCAGGAGCTGCAGCAATGGGTAACAAATCAGTAAGTATTGGTACAGCTGGAGGAATGATGTCAGGTATTATACTCGGAGTTTTAATCATTCCAGTTTTGGCGTATGCCTTTCAGTCTTTGGAAGAACGATTTAGTATGAACTATGGTGATGAAGATTAATCAAATGAAGCAAATAGGATATTTAATACTCGTTTTTCTATTGGCTGTAGGCGGTTGTAAAATGACCGAAACTTACCAGGAGCCAGAGTTGAACGTACCAAACAAGTTTTATGGACATGAGACGGAGTATCTTGAAGACACCATTTCCATTGCACAAATGCCATGGACAGAGTTCTTCAGTGACTCTATTTTAATCTCATTAGTAGATACGGCTTTGCAAAACAATATTGATTTGCAAATCGCTGATCTATACGTAGAAATTGGACAAGCCAGGCTGAAACAATCCAAAGCCAACTACTTTCCATCTGTAGGTTTCACTCCTTTTAAGTATAGACAAGATTATTACTCCGAAAACTACAACAACTGGGGATCAAACAGAGCACGTAGAAATCATGGAGAAGGTAATATACCGTCCTCCTTTTATACAGAGCGTTTGGATTATGAATCCAGTATAGATTTAAGCTGGGAGTTGGATATCTGGGGTAAAATGAGTGCTCAGAAAAGAGCAGCACTTAACAATTACATGAAAACCCAGGAATTCCAAAAGGCTGTAAAGACTTCTTTGGTATCTGAAATAGCTTCTACGTACTTTTATTTAGCATATTTAAGATCTCAAATTGACGTGTACAATGACAACCTTGTGTTGTTGGACAATACGCTGAGAATAGTGGAATTACAATATGAAGCAGGCGAAGTAACTTCATTGGCGGTCAAGCAAACAACTTCTCAAAAACTTAGAGCACAAACGCTTATTCCTCAGCTAGAACGAGAGTTTATCCGACAGGAAAACAAGTTAAACCGACTGATTGGACGTCATGCTCAATCAATTGAGTTGAATAATCTAAGTCTACCGATGGTAGATGAAGATCATGTGGTTGGGCTACCAATAGAGCTATTGAGCAATCGACCAGATGTGGCAGCTTCTGAGTATGAACTGAAAGAAAGCTATGAAAGAGCTGGAATAGCCAATGCTATGCGCTATCCTTCAATTAATCTTGGAGCAAGTCTAGGCTTAAACACCTTTCAACTGGAGAAACTATTAAATCCAGCAGGTTCTGGTTTCTTGTTATTAAATGGCTTGGTATATCAGCCCATTTTCCAACAGAGAAAGCTAAAAACCAATTACGAGATTGCTTTAAAGGAAAAGGAAATTGCTGAGCTAAAATTCAGAGATAAATTCATTCAGGCTACCAATGAAGTATCCAATGCACTCATAGCGATTGATAAACTTAAAGAAGAACTAGCCCTGGCGCAAGAACGTGTAGAAGCAGCTCAGCGTGCAGTTAAAGATGCTAATATGCTTTTTAGAAGTGGGCTAGCAAATTACCTGGAGGTAATCACTGCACAGCGAGAAGCACTAGATAGTGAATTGAACCTGGTAGCCGCAAAAATGCGCTTGCTAGGTGCAGATGTAGAACTTTACAGAAGCCTCGGCGGAGGATGGAGAGAATTCTAATCTAATAATATGTTTTAGGAAGCTGTCTTAAAAGTTTATTCATTTGGTCATTTCGAGGTAACAAGAACCCCTACTCATTAGAATCCTCGTATTCAATTATTCGGGACAGATTTCTCCAAAGTCGAATTGACACCTTTTAAGACAGCTTCATTCTATTCAATACTTATTGGAATGATTAATCATTTTCATCAATCCATTCCAGCATAGCATTGAAACTAGCTACTTGTTTTAGCGCTCCGTCATTGTCTGACTCTCCGTAATAAGCATCTAAAAACAACCCAGCAGGCACCCAAATAGTCTGCATCCCTCCTGTTATCTGTGGTTTTAATACCGGAGAACTCAATTTCCTAAGCGTATTCATCATGGTCAATTGATCTTTGGCGACTTGCGGAACATTCCAGAAACAAGCATAAACGCTAAACCCTTTAGTGACAAAATAAGCAGGTGTTGGAACAGTCACATTGTAATGCCAATCATTAATCATCACATTCTTATTGATGAGATCAATTGCTTTCGCGGTTCCGTTATCACTTGCATCCCATATGCTCAATTGCGTCTCCTCCTTATCCAGTAATCGGTCTCCCCAAATCCATAGTTTCACACTATCTGACGCAAAGTGATCACTAATCTTATTGACCTCATTCGCAAATAGTTCTGCCTTGTCTTTACCAGCACATCTTGGGCATTGCTCATGTCCTATATAGAACACTTCATCCATTCCTGCATGGAAGTCTGTTGCTTCAAATACCTCTACGATTTCATCAACCAATGAAAAAACCACCTTGTGAACCTCTGGGTGCAATGGACAGTAACTTCTACAGTAAAGCCCATCATCGTTTGGCCATTCATACTTTTCAGGCATTTTCACGTTAGGCGTTTCATCAAATTCCGGATATTCAGTTAGTAGAGCATAGGTTGTTTCAGCCCATGATTGATGGCCCAATAAATTAATTTGGGGAATCAAGTTGATCCCATGCTTCCTTGAGACAGCAACCAGTTTCTTAATATCCGATTTGGTTAATGGGTTATCATCTCTCAGATTTGGATAGGACTCATACTTGTAATTAAAATCCACTCGAAGAATTAGTGTTTTGATGCCATTTGGCCCAAGTTCTTCATCGATAAACTTGACAAAGCGTGGCACATCTTTTTTGGTTGGAGCAGCAATACAAAATGCTAAATCAATAGATTGTGCAGTTGCAGTGGTTAGCTGCAAAATCAAAGCGAGTGTAATCAGTAGTTCCCTCATGATTTAAAAATAATCTCGATTTTTTTACCTGCACAATATTATAGCTATACGACATGGCTCTGTAGCTAAACAACTTTATTTGTTCTATAAGGCGCATTTGCAGGAGTATCGATATCCTATCTGTCAATGAATTTACTTCCGGATAAATGTCCGATTTTGAGATGTGTTTACTTAGTTTTAGCACTCAGACCTAACAATCAAGTGATGAAAAACCTATTCATTTTGGCTCTTTTAGCCGTTACTTTTTCATGTGCAAGTACAAAAAGTCAGGAAGTTCTTCCCGAACCTACTATTCTTCCGAAGCCAGCTTCATTAGAAATGAAGCCTGGAGCATTTACCTTGAAAAAGAAGATAAGTATCTCAGGAACTGATGAATCTGCATTGGAAATAGCAGAGTTATTAGCTGACTATTTATCTGCGCAAAGAATCGAAAGTGAAATAGTTGATGCAGATGGTGACATTATTTTGAGTTTGACTGGAAACACTGAGTCTGAAGCTTACTCACTTAATATTGCAGAAGATCGGATAAACATTCAATCAGATGGAGCAGCAGGACTATTCTATGGCGTTCAATCATTGATTCAAATCATTTCAAACAACAAAGAGTCGCTTCCACAATTAGCCATTCAGGATGAGCCAAGATTTGGTTATCGAGGAATGCACCTAGATGTAGGACGTCACATGTTTCCTGTAGAATTTGTAAAAAGATATGTGGACTTGATGTCTCATTTTAAATTCAACACGTTCCACTGGCACTTAACAGAAGATCAAGGTTGGAGAATTGAGATTAAAAAATACCCTGAGCTTCAAACGAAAGCTGCATATAGAGATGGAACAGTTATTGGTCATGCTTCATCTCATGATCGTGAAAATGAAAAATACGACGGAGAGAAGTATGGAGGATACTATACGCAGGAAGAAGTAAAAGATGTAGTTGCTTATGCCGCAGCACGTCAGGTAACCATCGTTCCGGAAATAGAATTACCAGGTCATTCATTAGCTGCATTGACTGCATACCCACATTTAGGCTGTACAGGTGGTCCTTATGCTACTTCCAAAACATGGGGAGTATTCCCAGACATTTACTGTGCAGGAAAAGAAACTACCTTCGAGTTTTTACAAGATGTATTTGACGAAGTATTACCACTATTCCCTGGAAAATACGTGCATATAGGTGGAGATGAAGCACCAAAAGACAAATGGAAGACTTGTCCGCATTGCCAAAAAAGAATTCAAGACGAAGGTCTTGCTGATGAGCATGAATTGCAGTCTTATTTTGTTCAGCGCATGGAAAAATACCTAAACGAAAAGGGTAAGTCCATGATTGGCTGGGATGAAATATTGGAAGGCGGCCTTGCTCCTAATGCAGTAGTAATGAGCTGGAGAGGTGAAGCTGGTGGTATTGAAGCAGCTAAGCAAGATCATGATGTCATCATGACTCCTACTGGATGGTGTTATTTTGATTACTATCAAGCAGGTCCTGAAGGCGAACCTCTTGCCTTCCCAGGTCAGATGACCACTGTGGAGAAAGTATACAGCTACGAACCTATTCCTGCGGAGCTATCAGCAGAGCAAGCCAAACATGTACTAGGTGCTCAATGTAACGTTTGGACAGAATATATACTAGACGGACCACATGCAGAGTACATGGTCTACCCTCGAGCTATCGCTTTATCTGAAGTTTTATGGTCTCCAAAGGTTGAGAACAGAGATTATCAGGATTTCGTCCTAAGGTTAAATAACATACAACCCTACATGGATGAGCTAAATATTAACTACGCAAAGCACCTCTTTGAAAATTCAGCGAAGTGATTGCAGCCTTAATCCAGTATATTTTGAAGTTAATCTAGTAATAGCTTCAGTTGATATATTTATGCCTATCTTCATATCACCAATTGATGAATGAAGAAAGTATGTCCGAAGTGAAGGCAAAGCTAGATCTGGCTGAACAAAAAGCTGAGCAACTTTTTCTTGCCGTTGAAAACGAAAATATCATAGTTCCTGGGAAGACCGAAAAAGAGGTCAATCAGGAGATTTTCGATCTGGCTAAGAAAATGTTCGGTATTGAAAAATACTGGCATAAGCGTATTGTAAGAGCAGGAGCAAATACCCTTCATCCATATGATGAAAATCCACCTAACCTGACTATTCAGGAAGATGATATCGTTTTTGTGGATTTCGGACCAATATTCAAAGACTTTGAAGCTGACTATGGACGTACTTACGTAATCGGTAACGATGAACGTAAACTCACACTCAAGCAAGATGTGGAAGATGCATGGTATGAGGCTCAGGAGTGGTTTCTCCAGCATACTTACATTACCGGAGCTGAGTTCTATAAGTACCTGGAAATTCTAGCCAAGCGATTGGGTTGGGAGTTTGGTGGACAAATTGGTGGTCACCTCATTGGAAAATTTCCACATGAGCGCATAGTTCCAGAAAACTTCAAATTGTACGTTCACCCTAGCAATCACAACGATATGATCGCAAAGGATGCCAATGGCAATACCAGACATTGGATATTAGAAATTCATTTCGTAGATCGAGAAAATAAGATTGGTGGGTTCTTTGAACAAATCATGTGTTGAACCCTTACGTAGAAGAGCTTCGATCCATCTATACTGAATATGCCAATGAAGGCATTGCACATCAGCAAAAAGCTTATTTAAAGAACTTATTTGAACATTTTGGCATTAAATCACCGGTAAGAAGAACGGTTTCCAAGCATCTCCTAACCCGAGAAGCGTTACCGACTAAAGAAGAACTTGCTGAGATCATACATGAATTGTGGAATCAGGATCAAAGGGAATTTCATCACTTCGGATTAGACCTGTGTGCAAAATACAAACGCAACATCGCAGAAACGGATATTGATCTTTACGAATGGATGGTCACGCATAAATCCTGGTGGGATACGGTGGACTTCATTGCAGTCAATTTAATGGGTCCATATTTCAAAGCACACCCAGAATATATTGATACAAAAATCAAAGAATGGATTGATTCAGGTAACCTTTGGCTACAACGCTGCACCCTCATTTTTCAGCTGAAGTACAAGGATCAAACCAATACAGAGCGCCTCTCCCATTGCATTCACCACTTGAAGGACACCAAAGAGTTCTTTCTCAACAAAGCAATCGGTTGGGCACTTCGTGAATATGGTAAAACCAACCCAACCTGGGTGATCCAATTCTGCAACACTACCAAACTACAATCCCTTAGCCAAAGAGAGGCTTTGCGATTAATTAATCAATAACATCAAGGCTATTGGCACAATAGATGTTATAAGAGTCGTTAGTTAATTACTTTCGCAATTATGAGATATTTCATCCTACCGTTTATAGCTGTTTTACTGCTTACTCAATGTGGTCGTCCGGATCAGGAACCGGAATTCATTGCCATGGAAAATGTCAAAGTCAGTAAAGTGACAGGCAAAGAAGCAGTGCTTTCAGCAAATGCTAAATTCTATAACCCAAATGATCAAAGCATCAAGTTGAAGCAAGTGATGATCGACATTGAGGTGGATGATCGTATAGTAGGTAAAATAGATCAGGACATGAAATTCAAAATTCCAGCCAATGACTACTTCTCTGTTCCATTGAAAGCGTCATTCAACATTCGTGATCTGGGATTATTAAATGGAATTATCTCTGTACTTGGAGGCAAACCAGTCAGAGTGCATTACAAAGGTTACATCAAGGTTGGTTTGTATGGATATGTTAAGAAGGTACCGATCGACTTTGAAGAAGATGTGAGGATGTAAATCCCTATTTTGTGGTATTGCTCACTGACTATCAATAAGTTAGTTTTACAGCAAAACCACCGCATAAAATGAAAAAGATTATTACCGCCTTATCTGTGATGCTATTCACAAGTTTCCTTGTTGTACTGGGAATCACTCAAACCAAATCAGGAAAAAAGAAAATAAAGCCGAGATTGTTTATTTAAAATCCGTCTTCTTCTGAATCAGGTTCCTCCTCCAGAGGTTTTTCTTCTAAGACAGGCACCTGTTCTTCGGTACTGAGACTATCCGATGCTACAGATTTCGGTTTATTAAGGAAGCTAAAGAGGTTTTTGAAGAATCCTCCTTTTTCTTCAACACCTGTAGTATCAACTGGCGCAGGGTTTTTAACCACTTTTACGTAGAGTTGATCTCCAAAGTACTTGTTGTAGTACTGTTGTTCTACGTTCAGCATTTCATCTTTAGGATCGTAACGGTATAACCATTTGGTTTCTGGTTTTTCCTTCTTCTCAGCCATCTTAGCAATTGGTGGGAACGACGGAAGATCAAACGAATCCTCCTCTGCTAGACTGGTACTATCAATCTGTACGTCCAACTGCGCTGCTAGAGACATGGAGTCCATTGCCACTGAATCAGAGAAATCAGAAGCTACGAACTCCCCAACATCCTTCATGGTATCAGCAGGAATGATCGGTGGTTCAGGTGGAGTCAGCACATTTTCCATAGGAGCTGTACGCTGACGATAGTTCTTTAGCCAGTACGGTTCATATTTCACCATACCGAACTTGTTCTTATTTACTTCACGCTCAGGCACCTTGTATTGTGCCACATAAGCCCAGTAATCAATTTCATTAGAAGCAGAAGCAAGTGCAGGCCCACCTACGGCTGTGGTGTCATTAGCCATCGATCTACTTGTATCCATTTTAGGCTGCTGTTGAGCTAAATAAGACATTCGCTCATCTTCGTCTAAACGCCACAAATAGGAATAATAAATGGTTCTTACGGAATCGTCGAGTATGTATGTACTCTGAAATGCAGGGCATATCACCTTATCTCGGCAAGCCGATAAGCACAACACAATGGCGAGGAATACAACAATTTGCCTCATACGAAGGTGATAACAGCCTGTTTGACAGCCCTAAAAATAGGACTATTTCTACAATAGTGAAAGAATAACGCTAATAAAGAACCGAATGATATATCACTCAACAAAGATTTCCTCTACCCAGGGGAAGATTAATTCTACCCATTCGGTATACATTTTACCAGATGGATGCAGGCCATCTAGCGCTACAAGCGATTCATCCTGAGCAGCTTTTCGCGATATTGGAGTAATATCAAAGTATTTAACACCGTAGTTTTCACAGATCGTTTGATTCACTTGATTGTATGCATCGATTTCCGTAGCAATCTTTTCCTGATCTCTACCTTCCGCAAATGGCGTTACTCCCCAATCTGGAATACTGACCACAAAAACCCTGGCTGTATCCATATTAGCAAATTGGATAGCCTTCTTAAGAAGTACCTCAAACTCCTCCTTTTGTTGCTCTATCGGATAGCCGCGATATTGATTATTCACTCCTATCAACAAAGACACCAAATCATACGATTCTTTAGTATCAGCTGCTTCTATTCCTTTCAACAACTCATCTGTTGTCCAGCCAGTCGTAGCAATGATTTGAGGGTCGCTCATTGGAATTTCCAGATCTTTTAGTTGCATAACTAACTGAACAGGCCATCTTTCGGAAACGTCTACGCTTTCTCCTATGGTATAAGAATCGCCTAAGGCCAAATAGGTCAATGTATCCATTTCGTTCTGATCTTGGTTAATATTAGAGTCTCGGGTATCCTCGTTCTGCTGAATAGTTCTAACGGGCTCATTCTCACATGAGAACAATCCAAGCGACAACAATAAATAAAGGGTTTTCATAAGTTATTAAGCTCTTCTTTCAGCTTTTTTGGTAATGTTTTGACTACCTGATCATAGGAATGGTCAATCCATTTTTTAAGCTCCTGATCATTGAATGCACCATCTACCATAACCGTATTCCAGTGCTTTTTATTCATGTGATATCCCGGTAAAACAGTATGCTCGTATTGCTCACGCAATTCCACAGCTGTCTCTGGATCACACTTAAGATTCATGCTCACAAAATCATCCACATCAGCTAAGGCGAACATTTTTCCCATCACTTTAAATACGAGCGTGGCTTCGTCAAAAGGAAACCCTTCTGTGACGCCTGGTTTGGAAATACAATATTCTCGGTAGGATTCAATATTCATTAATAATTCAGTTTATGATCTCATGATAAACCGTACAATGATCACAATCACACAAATCAAAAACATCAACATAGAGATCTTATTGATGCCGTGCATCATTTTGATGTTGATATTACTCGGTCTATTCGGATCTTTCTTGCGGAAAAAATACGTCAATACTTCTTTGAAATCAAAGTAATAACCCACTTCCTTCTTCTCCTCATTAGTTTGCTCTTCAGCCATATCTTTGTAATTATTCAGTCATCACTTGTTGTGGTTCCAACCACTTGCCATCGTCCTTGATCAACTCGATCAATTCATCCAGAGCGCGCTCTGATGGCACACCTCTTTTCATCACTTCCTGGCCTTTATAAAGAGTAATCTTCCCTTTACCCGACCCCACATAGCCATAATCGGCATCTGCCATCTCACCTGGTCCGTTTACAATACAACCCATGATTCCGATTTTCACACCTTTCAGGTGATCGGTACGTTTACGAATCATTGCAGTTGTCTCTTGTAAGTCAAACAATGTACGACCACATGACGGACAAGAGATGTATTCTGTTTTAGTGATTCTGGTTCGTGCTGCTTGTAATACTCCAAAAAGGATGTTGTTGTACGCTTTTGCTTTGTCCAGATAGGTTTCTTTATCTGTAGAAATGTTATCCATTCCCAACATTACTCCATCTCCAAAACCATCAATCAACAACCCTCCCATATCTGTGGCAGGGAACATCATTATCGCATCATCACCCAGATCTTCATACGTACGCTGGATCACCACTGGATTTGTCACCTGATGATTCATCAGATGTACAAATGCTCTTCTTAAGTCCGCCAATGCATGCTGATTGGTTGTCTTCAACAACAACACGAGGGTATCATTACCCTTAATTTCCTGAACCACTTCTGGAGATAACTCTGTGGTATCTGCTATAACGAAGTTCAATTTTGGATGAAGCTCGTTACTTAGCTGATTGACAGTGAGTAATGGAAATTTATTCGCATCGCCTTTAACCGTTTCCCAGGCAGTGTAATCAAGTATTTCTTTCAATCCATTTGGCAACATGAAACTGATCGGCTGACTTCCTGAATACACATAGTCACATCCCAGATCGTTCATGGTCCACTTGTCCAGTTCTGGTAAGTAGAAATGTCCAATTGACTTTAAGTCTTTAACGGTGACCTCCTCCAAATGCGAAAAATCCGCAATGACACGAGGCACATTATCACCACCAAAGTTCAAAACTTCCGTGGTTGCTCTTTTCTGATATTCATATGGGTTGTATAAACTAAAATCCTCCTCAGGAATAGCAGCATGACCTGTACGAGAGTTGAGACGATCCACCATGATTTTGGCAACAGGCGCCTCCACCTCTGGTTCTTCAGTGAGTGAAACTCTTACGGTATCTCCTAACCCATCTTCTAGCAACGTCCCAATTCCAACTGCACTTTTGATACGGCCATCTTCTGCTTCACCGGCTTCAGTTACGCCCAGGTGCAACGGATATGGCTTCAACCCTTCTTCATCCAACATCTTCACCAACAAACGGTAAGCTTGGACCATCACTTGAGGGTTGGAGGACTTCATGGAAACCACGATATCGTAATACTCCAGGTCTTCACAAATGCGGATAAACTCCAAAGCAGACTCCACCATACCAAGTGGTGTATCTCCGTATCGGCTCATGATTCGATCCGAAAGTGAACCATGATTGGTTCCGATTCGCATGGCAGTACCATGCTCCTTACAGATTTCTACTAAAGGAGTAAACTTCTCACGAATCCGATCGAGTTCTGCCTGATACGACTCGTCTGTATACTCTATTTCTTCAAATTTCTTTTTGTCTGCGTAGTTACCGGGATTGACACGAACCTTTTCAACGATCTTGGCTGCCAGTTCCGCTGCGTTTGGTGTAAAGTGTATGTCTGCCACTAAGGGTACTTCACAACCTTGTGTTCTCAGACCTTCCCGAATTGACTCCAGGTTTTGGGCTTCTTTGATACTTGGGGCAGTAATACGAACGTATTCGCAACCGCTTTCCACCATTCTCAAAGTTTGCGCAATAGACCCTTCCGTATCCATAGTATCTACAGTCGTCATGGACTGCACACGAATAGGATTATCGCCACCCAAAGGGGTTTTACCAATCTTCACTTCTAAAGTCTTGCGACGCTGATAGCTCGTCAGACTAGCACAAAAATCAACTTCCTTTTGCTCGAGGTTAGCCTCTGGGTTCATAGGTCTATTTTGGATTTATCAACTAAAGTTGAATTCAATATCATGTTGGTTCTTCACTTTACTAAATGCCAATAAGTAAGTGCTCTGACACATTCCACTTACGACTTATTGACAAGTAACTACCTAAACACAAATTAAGTATAAAAGTTACCCTAATAGGGTAAACCACTCAGGTATTTCAAATCAAAATGGTTTTTCGTTTTAAAGTATTTACTCTTCCAATTACTCCTCACTTCCCAAAACGGTCAATTAACTTTCTACCTTTAGGAATGGGGTAAATTTCAAGTGACTTGAAAAACCTATTCAATCCTATTAAAGATCTCCTAATTGTGGTCTAATGACTAGATCTTCAACAACTGTACGATCACTTAGCATGTAGGTCGTATAGACCATCTCCGCTACATCTTCCGATTTCATAAAGCGCTCTTCAGGAATGTCCACTCCTTCCCAACTGGCTGTTAAGGTAGCTCCAGGCATCACAGAGGTCACTCGAACACCGAATTCCTTCAACTCTTCCCGTAACCCTTTGCTCATGCCATACATCGCAAACTTGCTAATGGAATAAGAACCGCCATTGGCATAAGCCGTAATACTGGCAATCGAGCACATATTAAAAATGTGACCAGATTTACGCTTTTTCATGTCCGGAATAATCCCTCTGCTTAAACGGTAAGCACTGTATAAGTTGGTTTCAATCATGGCTTCTAGCGAACCTTCATCCTCCTCATGAATGGTTCCAGGAATAAATTTACCTGTGTTATTAACCAGTACTTCAACCGGTTTTCCGGTCAGTCGAACGAATTCTACAAAGCTCTTTACGCCATCCTTTTTGGATAAATCCGCTACGCTGATCATCACCTTATTGCCGTATTGAGCTTCTACCGTCTCTTTTAAGCTATCAAGATCGCCTTCATTTCTAGAACAAGTAGCCACGGTATAGCCCTCAGAAGCGAATTTTTCCACGATTGCACGTCCAATTCCCTTCGTTCCACCCGTAACAACTACTAATTTGTCTTTATTCTCAGCCATACCTAGTTATCTTCTGTTGAAAAATATTGTTAGAAATACTTCAAACAATTCTTCGTTTTAATTCTTTAATCTTTGTGAACACGCTGGTTTAATATGTTCTTATTAATTTCGGCAAAGCTAACACATCTGAAGCAAGGGAAAACTGAATGAAGTCACTCGGAAAATTTTTGATTTTTGCCGGACAGTTATTTGTCCGAAGAGAAAGCTTCAAGACTTACGTATCACTGGTAATTGATGAATGTATAAAGGTGGGATACAACTCACTTTTCATCGTCACCATTGTGTCGGTCTTTATGGGAGCGGTAGTAACTGTGCAAACTGCATACAACCTCGTCAGCCCATTCATTCCTGACTATGTAATCTCTCTTGTGGTACGAGACATGACCGTATTGGAGCTCTCTCCTACGATCATTGCGATTGTTTATGCCGGAAAAGTGGGTTCCAACATTGCCGGGGAACTTGGAACCATGCGTATCACCGAACAAATAGATGCGCTGGAAGTAATGGGGATCAACTCTACTTCTTATTTGGTGCTTCCGAAGATCATCGCTTCCGTATTGATGTACCCAATGCTCGTGGTGATGTCTGGGTTCCTATGTATCTATGGTGGTTACTTAACCAGTATTGCAACGGGAATCATTTCTGGCCACGATTACATTTATGGTATCAGATACGAATTCATTGAGTTCAATATCACCTTCGCTCTAATTAAGGCGTTTGTTTTCGCCTTGTTGGTAGCATCCATTTCTGCATACAAGGGCTATTTCACTACAGGTGGTGCTTTGGAAGTTGGTAAATCTTCTACCGCTGCTGTGACCAATAGCTGTATTGCCATACTTTTAGCTGATTACTTACTAGCACAATTGTTACTCGGATGATCGAAATTCAAGACATAAAGAAGTCGTTCAATGACAAAGAGGTACTCAAAGGTGTTAGTGCAACTTTTGAGGATGGAAAATGTAATCTGATTATCGGTTCCAGTGGTACTGGTAAATCAGTATTGCTCAAAAACATTGTGGGATTGATCCAGCCAGACTCTGGAAAGATCTTGTATGACAATCGTGACTTCACCTCTGGAGATAAGAAAGATCAAAGTGAAATTCGTCGGGAGATTGGTATGTTGTTTCAAGGCTCTGCCCTATTCGATAGTAAGACGGTGGAGCAAAACATTATGTTTCCATTAGATGTGTTGACAGACATGTCCAAGGAAGAAAAAATAGAACGTGTAAACTTCTGTCTGGATCGTGTAGGGATGGCTAATGTCAATAATAAAATGCCAGCTGAGATATCTGGTGGTATGAAAAAGCGTGTAGGCATCGCTCGTGCGATTGTTAACAAACCAAATTACCTCTTCTGTGACGAACCCAACTCCGGTTTAGATCCACAAACCAGTATGGTGATCGATGAGCTGATCAAAGAAATCACCGATGAGTACGGTATCACTACTGTGGTGGTAACACACGATATGAACTCAGTAATCGAGATCGGCCAAAAAGTGATCTTCCTGTACAAAGGTTTGAAACTTTGGGAAGGCTCTAACAAAGACATTACCCACTCTGGTGTGAAAGAACTGGATGATTTTGTCTTTGCCAATCGCATGATGAAGGAGTTTCGTTAATCACAAACCCAATCTATTTCGAGGGAATCCTGTAATTTCAAGCCATGAATCAATGGATCAATTTACCGTGGCCCGAAATACTTGCGCTGAGCTGTGTGCTTCAGGGTGGCTTTCTGTTGGTTCTACTACTTTTGAACAAGTATCCGGCGAGTAATTCACTAAGTTTGGTGGTTGCCGGGTCTATCATCCTACTGGTTGGGTCAGTTCTTCCTGTTCCTCAGAGTCCGGCCATTCAAATCAATGCAACGATTCTGATCTTTATTGCCCTTTGGCGATACGTGGCCACCTTCTTTACACAGAAGACACGAGTCAGTTGGTATCCTTTTTTGATTCTTCTTTTAACGATTCCACTTTCTCTATTTCTAGATAATGTTTTAGTGATCCTTAATTATGGACTTCCTGTTTTCTGGATCATCGCGCTTCTCGCAACGCAACGCCTGTTCAAGAAAGAAGGCCAGTCCCGTGGCATTCAGTGGTTCATCAATCCCGGTTCCCGATTGCGTTGGATCCGAAACTTCACCTTATTTCACCTCCTCTTCGGAGTATTGATCACCTTATCGATTTGGCAAGTAGCACCGAATTGGATCATTCCATTGACTGTTTTATTTCAATTCTTCACGGTGCTGTTTCAGTTGGCCAAAGAATCGGAGTTCCTTTCTCCATTGCCATTAGGCACCAAGTACCAGAAGTCTACACTTACGGCGAATCAGAAAGCACACATCTTGTCCAAGTTGGATCAATTGATTCACGAAGAGCAATTTTACCTGAACAGTGAAATCTCCTTGTCCTCACTAGCGGATTCTTTACAAACGACCACCCATCATCTTTCCCAGGTATTGAACGAGTCACGCAAGCAGAGCTTCCAGGATCTGATTACCCAATACCGCATTCGAGAAGCCAAGAAACTGCTCAAATCCAAAGAGCATGAGAACACCAAAATAGAGACCATCGCAACGATGGTTGGGTACAATTCCAAGTCGGCATTCAATACCGCCTTCAAGAAGCAAACAGAGCTCACTCCAAGCGAATTTAGAGCGTCAAAGGACGTACTGACTTATCGGGACGAACGTCTGCCCGATCGGAAAAACACTGATTTAAATACGAATACACGTGTTTTGAGACATGGTTTAACATCAAAAGCTCAAAACATCATGTTCACCAATTTCTTTAAAGTATTCCTTCGCCGAACAGGCAGAAACAAGCTCTTTTCACTCATCAATATCTTTGGGTTAACCGTTGGGTTTACCTGTAGCATACTGATCTATTTGTTTATTCAGGAGCATACCTCCTACGACCAGGAGATTCCGAATTATGAAGAAATCTATCGGGTGGCCTGGATCAACGAAAACCCACAAACACGAACACCGCATCCCATGGCACCAGCCATGAAGGCAGACTTTCCGGAAGTGGTGGCAGCTACCTCCATCTCTCCGATGTATGGACCGGGACTTACGCGTCAGGCTGTTCGTGTGGAGAACCTGGAGGAGAACATTCACTTTGTGGAGCGCGACTTCTTTTATGTGGACTCCACGTTTCTGGATGTATTCCAACTGAAAGTCATTTTGGGTGATGAAGATGCGCTGAAGAAACCTTTTAACCTGGTCATCTCCCAATCGACTGCTAAGAAATTCTTTGGCAACACCAACCCGATAGGCAAGGAACTCAATATGGACGATTGGTCCATTGCGGTGGCTGCTGTGGTGGAAGATCTACCCGCACGTTCGCACTTTCACTTTACCGGGTTGATCTCTTATGTCACGGTCAAAGCCATCAATCCTGACAATCCGTGGTTGACATGGAAAGATTTTGGCCACTTCAACTACATCCGCACCAGAGAAGGCGTGGATGCGAAAGTATTGGAAGCCAAAATCCCAGAATGGGTGGTTGGATACCTGCCATGGAATGAATCCCAAAAGGAATGGTTGCTCAACAGAGAAGCGAAGTTTACACTGCAACCGATCAAAGACATTCACCTGACATCTCACTTGCGTTGGGAACTGGAAGGCAATGCCAACATCCTGTATATCTACATTCTGTCTGGAGCCCTTGCATTTATCCTGGTGATTGTGTGTATCAACTACATCAACCTCACCACTGCCAAATCTATTGAACGAGCTCGTGAAGTGGGTGTTCGCAAGACGTTGGGTGCGCTTTCTGCTGGCTTAACTGGTCAGTTTTACCTGGAGTCGCTGGTTTTCTGTGGACTGGCTGCGATCATGGCGTTTGGACTATCGCTACTGCTCCTGCCCTTCTTCAATGACCTGGCACAAATGAAATTCAGCGCAGCGGACATGTTCCAGCCCGGGTTTCTCATCAGTATCGGCTTGGCGGTGTTGTTCATCTCTGTGCTTTCTGGACTCTATCCGGCCATGGTGATGGATCAATTCAAACCGGTAGAAGTACTGAAAGGTAAATTGACTTCCTCGTTCCATGGCAGACGCTTGCGCAATGGATTGGTCGTGTTCCAGTTCTTCGTGTCTGCGATACTGATTATTGCATCACTGATCATCATGAAGCAGCTCAACTTCATGAAAAACAAGGAATTGGGCTTTGATCAGGAGGCATTGATCTCCATTCGTTTGTTCCCAAGTGTGGAATTTGGAGGTATCGATGTGGAGCAAATGCGCACGCTGCAAACAGAGTTTAAAAAAATACCAGGTGTGCAGGAAGCATCTGCTGTCTCTAACCTCCCTGGTGGACAGTTCAATCAACTAACCATCTTCCAATCGCAAAAGCCTGATGAACGCATTGACGCCTCTCAACTAGGCGTGGACTATGGCGGATTGGAAGTCCTTGGCCTATCCATGAATGAAGGCCGTTCGTTTGATAAGGCTCAGGACAGTGACACACTCGACAACCGATTCATCCTCAATAAAAAGGCAGCAGAACTATTGAATCTGGACGATCCAATTGGTACCAACATCACCTGGGAACAAGGTGGCCGTACCGGACAAGGCACAGTGATTGGCGTAACAGAAGATTTCCACTACCAATCTCTGCACACACAGATTCAGCCGCTGATCATGTACCTGGATCCGTATGACGCGAACCACCTGGTGGTTAAACTAGAAGGCAAACAGTTCCAGAAAACACTCAGTGAAATCAATATCGCCTATTCAGACCGAATAGCAGCCGCACCTTTTGCCTATGAGTTTCTGGATGTGCAGCTGGAAGAGCTGTACAACGACGAAGTGCGCACACTTAACATCTTTACCATCTTCACGTCCATTGCCTTGATGCTCGCTTGTATTGGTTTGATTGGTCTTGCTATTGCTTTGCTCAACCAAAGCATCAAAGACATAGGCATTCGCAAGATCATGGGTGCACGCTCGTGGGACATCTTTAGCATGGTGCTGTTCCAGTTCCTGAAACTGATAGGCATTGCGTTGGTCTTCGGGCTACCGGTAGGCTACTGGATCATGCAGGTGTGGGTACAGGAGTTTTCGTACCAAACCAGCATTGGTGCCCTCCCATTCTTGATCTCAGCCATTACGCTAGTCGTGATTGCCATCATGAGTGTGAGTGTAATCATCGTGAAGATTGCCAATACCAATCCGGCGGAGACGCTCAGATATGAGTGATTTGGCAAATCAATTTGTCACTCCAATACCATTTAGTTAAGCTCATTTTTAGAACTCAGCATTCATCTTCTCTTAAGGAGGACAGTGTATTTGTGCTTGTAAGTAAAATGGCCTTAGGCTATACCAACCCAATTTCAAATAATTACTAAACTTTAAACCTACTATGAAATACACACTAATTTCAAGAAAACAACGTACTCAGTTATTTCAATTCTCATGGCTCTTTGCATGTGCTTTGTTTGCTTCCTGTGGAGATAATTCTCAAAGCCAATTAATTGTAAAAATCAATGCCGTACAAGAACAAATAATGGCTCAAGGGAATGTCACTGAAGAAGAAGAACAGGCACTGTTGAGTTTGTGTAGCATTGTCTCACAAGCCGATGGTTTAGGAAACCATGGTCCTGATTTTGGAATCATATTGAAGGATGTAGAAATGGTACCCGTGTATAACGGATGTGAAGAGCTATCCAAAGAAGAGACCAGAGAATGCTTTAAAAAGAAGATTTCAACTTTTATCAAGCAAGAGTTTGATCTGAATATCTCGAAGGAACTCAATCTATCAGAACCAAAGCAAGTTGAAGCATTTTTTATGATAGACGAAAGCGGAGAGCGGACTGGTATGAAGGTTAGAAATTCAGAGCTCACTATTCAGGCAGAAATCTTGAGAGTACTAAGACAAATACCCAAAATGAAACCAGCTATGCACAATGGAGAGAATGTATCCGTATTCTGTTCCCTCGTCGTAACCTATGGAAATGAAATAGAAGTTGAGATGGTTTACATCCCTAACTATCCTACCGATTAAGGATTAAAACAACTTGCAGGTACGAACTTGGGGCTAGCTTAGTTACTCCAAGGCATATGCATTAAGAGAGCTTCTTGCCGGTGTGCAGGAAGCTCTTGCTTTTAGCGGGGGTTTGGGGTAATTTGGAGGAAAGTTAATAGCCCAAGAAAATGTTGGGTTATGCAAACATTATCATATAGATACTATCCAATGAAATTAACCTGGAACGACTTAACAACTTTAACCATATCAACTCTAAAACCCTTATTGAAGACTGGACTTGGTTAGTTGGTGAACACGCAACTCCGGTTATAGTTAGCAGCATTGGAGATATGTTTCTTTCCAACAGAGATGGAATCTACTGGCTTAATGTTGGTGAAGGAACTTACGAAAAAGTAGCTAATGATATTGACGACCTTAAAACCAAGATGAACGATAATGATCTTGCGAACGAATGGTTCATGTTTGATCTTGTTAAAGCGATTAAAGAATCAGGATTAAGCTTAACTAACGGAAAATTGTTTAGCTACAAGAAACTTCCAATTATTGGTGGTGAGTATGAACAGGACAACTTCGAACTAACTGATATTGAAGTCCATTTTTCGATTGCTGGGCAAATACACCAACAAATTAAAGACTTGCCTGAAGGAACCATGGTCAACATTAAACTAAAATGAACGTGTGCCATCAGACGATCATGGAAATGGCCTTACTTTGACTTTTGCTTATAGCCAAAAAAATCCAGGCTCTTTCTTAGGACTTAAAATAGCTTCTTGCCGGTGTGCAGGAAGCTCTTGCTTTTAGTGTGGGTTTGGGGTAATTTGGTAGTATAAAGCCTGTAATCTGAATTAAGGCCAATTAAATTATATTTAAGGTAGGTAACAAGTTATCATCTATTCAATTGTTATCCTCTATTCCGGACTTCAAAGTGAGACACCACAAAATAGAACATCCTGAAGGCAAAGGCCATTATTCATTGGTTGAAACTGACGATTTTGAGTATTCTAACCCTATTCAGAAATACTCAGAATTGTTCGTAATGGCCGAGGTAGCCATGTTGAGTGATCATATTGAATTAAGACAGTTAGACCCACCTATTGAATTGCTTGTAAAAAACGCAGTTAATTCATGGGATAAAAAATACAAAGAAATAATGCAACTTGAAGTGCCAGATGCATTTTTCGAACTTCTTAACAACCCTAAAAAGAAGGAACAGTTACAATTATTGAAAAGTGCTGAAATAACGACATGGCAATTCATGTCTTTTATTATGAAAGCGTACCTAAACTACGGTTATACCTTTAGTCAATATAGAGCTAGCCACCATCATAAAGGGCTGGACGAAAGTGATATCCCAAGATTCATACATAAGGAAGATGATGACTCAATTGTGAAAGTAGGTGAAACAAAATTAACAGATGGACAACTCAAGCAAATTGTTGAACATCACAAAATTATTGTCTCCAGATTCTTAGATAAAGGCGATGACTGGCATTGTTTTTTCCACACTTTGGATAGTATTAACGGAAAAGAAAACTATCAAGGAGGACAACCACACATGCACTACATTTCCAGCAAGTGGGGAATAAAACGAGCCTTAGTTTTAGAACAGCTAAAAAGCAGAAATTATAGTTTACCTCAACTTCCACACATACACTATGGCAGAGAAAACAGAGAATAACACTGTGTGATTGCCCCATGAGGCATCCCGCTTCTACAAAACTTCAGCTCTCACCCTCTTGATAGACTTTCAACGAGCAAAAATTTTCTCGATAGCTGTGATTGCCAATACCAATCCTGCGGAGACACTCAGATATAAGTAATGTGGCAAATCAATTTGTTACCCCTTCCCTAAAGGATGCAAATTGATTTTCGCGTAATATGATGATTCATTCAGGAGCTTCTTGCCGGTGTACAGGAAGCTCTTGCTTTTAGTGGGGGTTTGGGGTAATTTGGTTCGAAGTTAATAACCCATTGAAATGTTGGGTTATGCGAATGTTAGCAAATATCCCTCAACGTCCAGATGAAATCAACTACCTCAAGTCTATTAATTATTACACTGGCAATTGTCGCAATTATTAGCTTTTGTCTTTTTTTTCTTTGGAACAACAGAGGAAGTGAAAAGGTTGTCGATTTATCCTTTAGATCACTTTTAGTTCCCATTTTCATTGCTCTAGGTTTAGTTCTTATGGAAGTTTTCAAACCAATCAATCCAATTACAAGCAAATTCCAAATTGGCATTTCTGACACCCCTAATACCTTCATGTCGATCATTGGGCATGAAATACATGATATGACAGAATTCGACTATGGAACTCAGGATTTGGCAATTTTTCATGCCAGTGAATTTGAAAACTCCACTATTGATAATAAGACTGAATTACTAACTCTATATATTCTCCACACAATCAGCAAGAGGTACGGAAATCATTGGGATTTAGATTACAACAAGAGTTTTCCATTTCTGGGGAGTGTAAGCTCAATCATATCCCAAAAAGCAGATGCAGATAACAAAACAACCCAAATAGATGACAAAACTCTGAAAGGCTTATTCTCTGATGAACATTTAATTCAGAAAATACAGTCTGATCTAAGTTTTCAAATACCTAAAGATGGAAAAATTGAGATTCAAGAAGATTCCTTTGTGAAAATTAAGTTTTCCGATCGGTATCTGGACTTTGAAATAGAATTATCTCCTGAAACATCAGTAAACATTATTCATAACCCAAGTAAAACATCAGATAGAATTCTAAGCATTTTAGGGTTAGAAAGAAAAGAATCGAATCACTTAAACCTGTACAGTTTTGTCCTTAAGACTAAAATTCAAACACATAAATTCTATAGATGGAATCCCGCAACAATTAGACGAACTGAATGGGCAACTGAACTTACTGAATATCTTCAAGGTCGTTTGGGCTGGACAGAATTCTTGAAACACATAGAAAACTAAACCCTATTGGTGAGAGCTTACCCCCAGCTGGTGCAAGCTTGTAGCTCGAACCTTTCAAGTATACCGACATACCATGAGCAGCATCATCGCGGTAGCCGATGTAATTGGTGATTAAGGGTAGTTTCTTAAGAGTTCAACCTTAATACTTTGACAGATTCTTACAAAATGAGTTAGAATTCCATTTATATCTTCGTAATCCTTGAAAGCAACCACTCCTCCTTGTTTTCCCCAATCAGTCATCAATTGAATTAGTAAATGCCATGGAGCTGAGGTTTGAATACCAATTGATTCATTAATAATCGACAGACCAAACTCAAAAGAATTAAATCGTATTGTAAAACCGAACTTGAAGGTAAAAGCACCAATCACTTCTTCCGAGAAAAACTCTTTTGATTTTGTATATTTCAGTGGCAAACCCAAAGTACGAGTATATTCAACAACCCTCTCTAAGTCATAAATAAAACTTTCATTTCTTTCATGAAACTGGTTAGACATAGCTTCATAATGATCTATAAACCCAATTCTATTGAGTGCTTGCTCAACTTGGGTTTGTATAAAATCCTGCTTTTCCATTTACCCAAAAATATATCTAACTACTTAACCTTCATCCGATACTATTTACTCATTTATAGCAAAGTTAAATTCCCCCGCTGTTACTACCGTTTAACTCCTACCTCTCCTCCTCAAACATCCACGTTTCTGCCATCAAAAACGTCTGAAACACCCTTTACTCCATGTTTCTGCTCTTCAGATATGTCTGAAAGCCCCAAACATCTGTGTTTCTGTCTTTCTAGACCATAGAAATGCCCAAACATCTATGTTTTGACCTTTTAGAGGTATCAGAAACGCCCAAACACGCGTGTTTGGGCGTTTCCAGCTTTCCGGGTGACTCCAACATACGCGCTAGAGTCAAAATAGCTTCAAAACTACTTGTAAGCGTCTACTTGTGTAATCAGCTCCTTGTATGCCTGGATCAACGCTTCACTCCCACTGATCTGCACATGGGCAAACAGCATGGTGAAAAGCTTATTGATCGAATCAGTCAATGCCGGAGCGGTACTCGTAGCTGCTTCTGTGTCGCCAGATGCTGTTACATCCTTAAAGTACTCCACCGTGGTGGCTTTGAAGGCATCGTTGGCCGCCTTCAGCGGAGCTATCCAGCGAGACACTGCCGGCAATGGCCCCAGCTTCAGCCCTTCCAGCTCTTTGAGCATGTTGTCCGTCTGAGCCGTTTGCTCGTCGTAAGTCATACGGTATAGACGAAAGCCATACTCGGAGGTAATTTTCACCAGGTCGTCCAAGAGCTCCTTGGCTCCGCCCTTGTGAGGAAAGAGCTGTTCGGCTTCTACACTTTTGAAGAATCCAGAATTAAGCGAGTCACGGGTGCGATCCAGCATGGGTTTGTCTGAGATGGCTTTAGCACGGATCATCCCTTCTTTGAATGCATCGAAGTGCGCTTGCACATCGGCTACTTGTGCACTTACTTCGGATAGATTTGCGGTGGTACTGAGCACACCTTCGGTAAATGTTTGGAGCTGCGCGATTCGCAGCTGTGGAACAGTTATCATTTTCATGGCAATAAATATTAGTTAATAAAAAATAAGCTTAGAAGATAACGCTTTTGTTGGAATAATTCATATATCAAAAACAACGCATGCGTAAAAAAAAACGATGGAGTACTAAATTTTATAACAGCACATCTGTGAGCGGTTGTTTTCAGGTCTGAAATGGGGTAGATTAGTTATTGTATAATATCAAACTGATCTAATTTTACTTAAATCAGCAATATGGGCGTAAAAAAACCACAACTTAAAGAAGGAGAATCTGCAACTTTCTTAATGAACCCTCATTGGGATGAGATGCTGATTTTCGCAGATATTAAAGTTCCAACTTCCCAAGATTTCTACAAAATAATCGACAAAGAGGAACAACTCTATAAAAGAATTCAAAAGCCAAACGTTTTGAAATTCAAAACCGAAATTTCAAGAAGATTGATGGAGAAGAAAAAGCCATGGTGGCCACATAAGCGTAAACTTTCGTTATCAGTCAATGTTGGTGGTCCTAAAAACTATATAGAGCTTAAAGACCTTGACAATTATTTAAAAACTATATTCGATTCAATCAAAGGAATCGTGATAGAAGATGATCACCAGATCACCCAAGTAACAATTGTTAAAGAAGAGAATCAATTTGTTAGTGGTTTCAGTATCGCTATTCGATTGAATACATTACCCGGAGAAACTTATTACGAGGATTTAGACTCTGAATACTGGGAAGAACAGAGAGAATGGAAAGTATCTCAAGGTGGACTATGCTGCATTGAAGCATATTAACGTGCCGCTTCAATTTATAAATGACCAGCTGATACGAGCTTGTAGCTCCTAACCTAATGAAGAAATACCACGAGCAAAATGCTTGCGGCGTCGAGGCTTTGGAATCAACTGGGTTATTGGTATTTTGTTAATTACAATATAAAGCAGGCGCTATTAACAACTAAGTCAAATGGAATTCGGAGTATTTAATAGTTTCTGGGATGGACAGCCCAATCATTTACCCTTCTTAAATTTAAATGAGTCAAAGGACGACCCTAAAGAGTGGAATCTACAGCAAAGCACTTCAAAATTATATTCAATACTTAAGTCAAACACTGATAGTGTTATTGATGAAGGAATCAAACAACTTATAGAGAGTGAGAACTGGAGACCTCAGCTGGTAGCCGCAATCTCAATACTTTCGTTTGATCTAGAACGTAGAAGTAAATTTTGTGGAATGCTTTGGGATAGGCTTTCAATGGGTTCTTGGGTAAGTCCTCAAATTTTGGTTGTACTATCAATAATTGACTCAGACTTCAAAAAAAAGGCTGAGAATATTATTGACGAAGGATTTACTGTTAATTATTCTAATCTCTCTTCGATTGATCATCATGTATCTCGAGGCGGAACGAACTCTAAAGTAGCAAGCGAAAAAGTTATAGCCGCTATCACGTACCTTTTAAATGGAACTTTAATTGAATCAATGAAAAGCGATGGAGGAGCAAGTATAGCGAAAGGTTGGGTGGAAAATCTGACTGTATTAATACAATCAGGAAGAATAAAAGTCCCAGATGGCGCTAGGTTATAAACTCACACTGGTGCGAGCTTTAAGCTTATACTCTATTGACGAAATACTTTGGGGTGACTGCTAACAAGAATATGATACGATGTAACTTTTAGCCATTATGACTATGAAATATACTATAGCGACATCCTTCTTATCATTTTGCATAGCATTGACTGCAAACTGTCAAACTCAGGCAGCAATGAATCAAGAAGCATCTGAAACCTACAAATCGGCGGATGCTGAACTAAACAGAGTCTATCAACAGATCAAAAAAGAATACGCTGATGATCCAGCGTTTCTGGACGCACTGAGAACTTCACAACGCAATTGGATAACCTTTAGGGATTCGGAGCTAAAACTGAAGTACCCTGATCGTGAGCCGGGATGGTATGGAAGTGTTCAACCAATGTGTGAATCCTACTACCTGGCCGAACTAACAAATGAACGAACAGCTAAGCTTAAAACCTGGTTAACAGGTATTGAAGAAGGAGATGCATGTGCTGGGTCAGTCAAGACGAAAGAATAGCTTATAGTTGTCAATCTGAGGATATTCTTCCCTCCTCTTGGTCGCGTATTGAATAGTTCATTAGTTTAGTAGCGCCAACTGTAAATATTACTGCTCGCTGGTTAGTCAGGTTAATAAGTATCGAATGAATTGTAAAAATTGTGATGAGGTAGTGACTGGCAAATTCTGCAGTAACTGTGGACAAAGTGCCAAAATCAGCCGAATCAATTGGCGCAATTTCATCAATCAGGTAACCGAAAGCGTATTTCTGGTCAACAAGGGATTTTTCTACACCTTATTCAAACTGTTTACTAAACCTGGACAAAGTATTAGAAACTATTTGGACGGTAAAAGAAAAGGTTTTTATCAACCCATAGCCTATGTTTTGGTTCTTTCCACTTTCTACTTCCTCCTTTCACAGTTATCGGATAAGAACACTTTGCTTACCAATATTCTGTCAGGTTTCTTCTTTGATGAAGCCAAGAATGACACGCGCATTGTCAGCTACTTATCCTGGGTTTCTGACCATCATGCATACATCACGCTGCTGCTTATTCCTGTTTTTTCTCTGGCTTCGTTTGTAGCCTTTATCGGACACCAAGTAAATTACCTGGAACACCTGGTATTGAATGCTTACGTAACTGGTCAGCAGGCGATCATTTATGCATTACTGCTACCTTTTCCAGAAATAATACCGACAATAATTGCAACTATATATACCGCCTGGGTTTACTGGCAGCTATTTAAAAACGGCAACAGAGCGGTGAATGTATTAAAGACTATATTAACCTATTTGATCTACTTCATTCTGAGTTTTGGTACGCTAGGGGTTATCAGCAACTGGTTTTTCTTATAGGATATTAACTCCTGCTGTTTCGTCCGTTACTCTCTAAGCCGGGTGTCCGGTATGGGAACGACTCACTGTGCTGATTAAGAGTAATTTAAAATATGAGAATAGCTATTCTTATATTCATTCTTTTCTTCCAGTCCTCACTATTTGGACAAGGTGATCGACGCTTTACTTCGCTTGAAGAGGCTTCTCAGCAACCAGGAGAGGTTAAATGGCTAGACCTGGATTGTGAAGACATTCCTCTCCTACCAGAAAAAGCTGATCAATTAATCAACCTAGAATCCCTATACCTTACCGATTGCAAATTACAGCAACTTCCAGATGGTCTGGGCGAATTAGAAAGTTTGGGATTACTCAATGTTCAGGACAACAAACTAAAGACATTACCAACAGATATCGCGAACCTTGAACAACTAAGCGTTCTGAATTTAAGAAACAATGACTTTGAAGAGTTGCCAGAATGGTTATCTGAGTTATCCAACCTCCGAGAAATCGACTTATCGGGGAATGAGCCTTTGGATATTGATTAGACATTAACAACACTTTCAACTATTCAAAAACTTGACTTCCTCTATTTGTCTGGTCTGAATTTGACAAAACTACCTACTCAAATCAATGAGTTACCCCTGCCAGAAGAACTACATGTGTCCAACAATCCCAACCTAGACCTTGCGGATTCATTTAAAAAACTCTCTAAGGCGCCTAACCTCAAGATTTTAGTACTCTCCAACAACCAAATCACAGCAATTCCCCTGGAAATCGAAATGATGAAGCAATTAAATGGGTTAGTTCTTGACAATAATCCTGATGTTAACCTTGAGTCTTTGAATGAACATATCAAGAAACTACCTGAACTCAAAGTGCTGTTACTTAGAGAGTGTTTATTACCTAAACTCCCCGAAAACTTAGATGGTCTTACCAACCTTGCCGTTCTAGAACTAAGCAATAATCATTTCTCAGAAGCAGAGCAATTGAGAATCAAATCGTTGCTACCCAATACCAATGTGGTGTTTTAAGGAAGTTGCTATACTTATTATGCTAATACTTCCTGCAAACGACACTCCCTATACCGAGCGCCCTCGATTCAGTAGACGAGTGATTGTCTTTTAAGCTATTCTGTTGATTCTAGGGGAGTCTAAATAATAGCTAGCTGCAACAGATTCCCTTAGAATTTCACCGTATTTATTCCAAAGAATGAGATCTAATTGAGAAATTCAGGGAATGACGACAATATGAAATGGTATTACAGCTCCACTTGCAAGCAATTAATGCCTTACAACCAGCTTCTCACTAAATGTCTGACCGGATTTAGTCTCTACAAGAAGAACATACGTTCCAGCTGGGATATCTGACACATTCACTCCTGATGAAGCAGGATTCATAGTCTTGAATTTGGCCCCATCAAGTGTGTAAAGTTGAATCTCCTGAATGTCATCTGATGGGACATTGAGATATAATAACTCATCTACAGGATTTGGATACATCCTCAGTCCGGCACCAACATCTTCAGTTAGAATATTGCTTACTAAAAGCAATTCGAATCGATCTGTCAACTGATTTTCGTTGGCCTGAAACTCATAAGTAGTTGCAGATAGGTCTATCACCTTGTTTGCAAGATGATCTCTCAACAAGACCGGTTCTTCTGTATCCGTTTCCACAGAAAGGCGGTACGTCCCTTCCTCTTCTACATGCATTCCAAGAGGAATACTTTCTACAGCTTCCGATATCGTTTGAATGGCTAATGACTCTCCTAGCTTGTAGCTAAATACGGCATCAGACTGGCGTGGATTCAAAACCTTGGCGTCATAACCTCTATTTAACGTTTGGTCTTCAACACCCTCTGTTACCGCTACCAACGTCTGTCTAAACAGTCCCTGATCGTTGGTCAGATTGATTCGGATATCACGCTGATGACGTTCAGCATCTTTTCTGAAGAAGTTATCATCCGTGTTGTTGATTTCTGAGCGCATGCTTTCGGTAAATTCAACAACAGTACTTTCTGTAGCCGCAAGCTTCACGAAAAACCCTTGACCTGAACCCAAATACTCGTTATATCGGGTAGCTCCTCCTGCAGGGGTCGTCTGAGTGACTCCTGATAGGTTGGCCACGATATAGTCACTGTTAGATCCTCTTACTTCATCTGATCCATTATCATCCCAGATATAAACCGCAGCATACAGATCGTCAATATTGGCGTTTCCATTTAAGAAATCAGCCACGGAAATCGCTGCAGCATACGGATTAGCCACCAGATTCCAACCCTCATTGGCATCTTCAGTATCAGCTGTATAAGTTCCGGTGTATACAACCGTTCCTGTATTCGGAGTACCTGTAAAAGAAATTTCCTGCTGACCTGCCTGAGCATATCCCTTACCAGGAACCAATACCATCTCCGATGCATCTTCCCAACGACTTAAGCCGTCATTGCTACCATAAGGAGTTTGCTCGTTGTATTGATAAACAATTGTACCAAGGTCACTACCGCTGATTTCTGAAGCTGCAACTGGTGAGCCAACAAAAGAATACTTTCCATCAGCATATCGGGTATTTCTCTTGATGGTAATGTCATTTCCAGACATTGAATTAGCCTCATAAGTCAATAGTGTGCCTCCAGATTCAATGATTAACTCTCCATTATTGATCAAGTCTCCATTGACTTTCAACAATTGATCAGATGCTACCACTAAACTAGCCCCAGAAGACACATCCAAATCTGCTACTTCGAGCTCAGTTCTTTCATCTTCATCTATGCTATAATCTCCCAAAATCATCACATGATCGATGGATTGTGGTCCAGTAGTTGGAATCCAGGTCGAATCATTCCAAACAACAAGATCAGCAGCATCAGATAAGTTGACGGTAACTATGGCGGTATCGGTTAAAACACCATCACTGACTTCTACCTCGATTTCAAAAGTTGATGTAGACTCAAAATCTGGTTTAGAGCGATTATTTACACTCAATACACCCGTGGTTGCATCCAAACTAAACGCATCGGCCGTATCTGGCTCCAAATAAAATTCCACTCCATCAATGAAATTCCCTTCTACAGGTGAGCCTCTGGAAGAACTAATTGCTTGATAAGCTAATCGAGTGTAATACTGCCCTTCCGGCACGACATAAGTACCTTCATAAATTACCCAACCATTATTAGTCTCTGATGCATTTTCTGGCATGTTGGATTCATCGTTTATTTGCGCAGAACAAAAAATGTCAATTTCAGGAAGGTTATTTATCAAGGTTTCATCTGCACTACCGATTCTCAGTCGCATACAGTCCTGATTAGCTCCTGCGCTCCTTCTCGCCCTGTGTGCAAAACGCCAGGTCATTGTGGCTCCGGGTGGCGTTAACATATCAAAATAAAGAGCACTCTGACTATCTGCATTTACTTCTACCCATTGCTCTCCTTCGTAAGCAATGAAGGTGGTTCCATCAGCTGAGTAGTCATTTTGATACATTTCAATGACCTCTATATGATCATCAGTTTGCCATCCTGGCACAACATCTTCACTATAGTACGCCTGTACCGGATCATTTATTGGACCATTATAAAACAGACCTCCATCTCCGGTATTAGGGTTGTTGGTCATATCCATGTCTTCAAAACTTCCATTGACATTGGTAAATATGCCAGACCAGACATTAGTCTCTCCTTCTGGGTCGATAGACAATATCTTGAAGGTTAAATCATCGTCATCAGTATCACTTGCAGTGATGGTTCCTACTACCGTTTCTTTGGCGCTGTTCTCTGGAACAGTAAAGTCCTGAGCTAATATCTCCGGCTTTGTGTTTACCTCTTCAAGGTTGGATGTGAAAGTACTGGTGAGCTTTGTTTTGGACTTGTCCTTTTTACTAACCAAATCTTGTGCGTGACTTAAAGAAAAGGCGGCAAGTAATATGAAGCAACTGAGAAATCTGATCATGGTGATTAGCATCTTTATGGAATAGTAAAACTAATGAAACAAATCCGTTTTTAGTGACCTAATTGAAAGGAGTTGAAGTTAGCTTATATCACTGCCCATATTTAGTGATGGTTGGCAGCCATCCGGCACGGCTATAACTTCCTATACCAAGTCAAAGACTTTGAATTTTGCTCTTTATCAAAACCTGGCAAATAATTCATTCTCTTCACATTCACTCGAACAACGCATATAAATCAGTCGCTAATGCCCTGTTTTTGAGCCTTATTCCCCTACGCTAATTGATCCTAAGTATGGTTAGCTTTGATTAATCAATTGCATGCCATATGAACAAGTTAAATATTGATGTCTCACAATTTCTTGATACACTGAATCATCCATTGAGAGCTGAAATTGAAGCACTGAGAACGATCATTCTAAAAGCATGTAATGAACTCACCGAAAACATCAAATGGAATGGCCCTAACTACGCTTTTGATGGTGAAGATCGAATTACCATGAAAATCCAGCCTCCCAAACAGATTCAGCTAATCTTCCATCGTGGAGCCAAAAAGCTTGAACAGCCTAAAACGCCGTTAATTAAAGATTCATCCGGTCTGTTGTCGTGGAAAGAAAATGATCGAGCCGTTGCCTCTTTTAAAAGTGTTGATGATATTAAAAACAATGAACCTGCAATTAATGAAATTGTATTAGCGTGGTTAGCAGCCACTAAAAATGTTTAGTAATTCAGTTGTAACTTACCTCTGTCAACTGATTCACTCATTATGTCGCAAAAACCACTCACAGAACTCACAGATCAGGAATTACTACGGGAAGCTAAGAAACGGAAAAACAATGCCATTATCGATGCATTTATTGTCGGCTTTTTGATAGGTATTATTGCCTACAGCATTGTCACTAAAAGTTTGAGCTTACTGACTTTAATTCCTGTTTATTTGATCTATAAATTCGTCAACAAACCAAAGTATGACAAGCAAGAGTTGGCAAAAGAATTAAAAGCAAGAGGTCTGAAGTAACCCTCAAGAATTGAAAATAACCAGATGTTTATTCCAATCCTTCCAGATCACTTTCTCGAATCACTGAACCAAACAATGCATAAGCCAACATCATTAACTCACAAAAAACTGTTAACATCCAGGTCCATCTCCAGGAACCTATAATATCAGCTAACCCGCCTTGAAGCAAAGTAAATACTGCACCTCCGAATACTGCAGAGATAAAGACTCCTGAAGCCTTGGAAGTATATTGTTTCAATTCTCTGATAGACAATGAATAGATACAGCTCCACATGGAGGAATGTAACAAACCAATCGCCACCAAAAACCATAAATTTTCTGTAATCATGGCAATTACTGCAAACAACACTGCCAATGCAGTAGTAGTAACCAATTGCCTCTTGGCAGATATATTATGCAAAAAACTGGAAACAGATCTTCCGACTAAGAACCCTCCCCAATATAAAGTGGATAGCAATGCGTGAATTCCAAAATCTACTCCTCCTATGACCAAATCAGTTCTTCCGAAAAAACTAATAGGATGTCCAGATTGAATAAGCTCAAAAGCATAGAGGTTGATATTGGCACCAATAGCCACTTCTGTACCTACATAAAAGAAGATTGCCAGCACACCAAGCGCAAAATGTCGGAATGACCAAATACTTCTAGGTAACTTTGATTTATCGGCAGATCGCGTATGCGCAATATCAGGAATATGAAGTTTGCTCGTAATCACAATCACCAGTAATATGGTGAATATCAATACTCCTAATGGAAGCAGCAATTGTTTAATGTGGATGTTTTCTATTGAGATTCCACTAAACATGACTACAGTCACAAAAAAAGGAGCGGAAGTAGTACCAATCGAATTAATGCCCGTGGTTATATTCAATCGCTGTACAGGTTTGGTTCCTGGCAAATCATAGGAAGCCACATAGGGATTAACTACTACTTGAATGACTGCCGCAGAAGTACCCATTAGGTAAGATCCCAAGATGAATACGATAAAGCCATAAGGCACCATTGCCTCGCCAACTGGGAATTGAAAGTTGGGATATTTAAACCCAATCCAGGATGAAATCATATACATCACCAAACCAGAGATGATAAAAAACAAACCTCTAATTATAGTACTCTTATAACCATATTTATTCACCCACTTGCTACCCAGTGTACCATTGATCAGGTATCCCAAAAAGAAAAAGAATGAAATCATGGTGGTAAGGGTATTACGCAAGCCACCAGCTTCTGCCAGATAAGTGAATTTCAAGGGCGCTTGAAGCTGTTCGTTTACGGTGGTTAGGAAACCAACAATAAAGTAGATAAAGGTAATAATGGCATAAGGTAATATCTTGCTAAACTTGTTTGTGCTCATCATTTCACCAATTAGTGTTGTGAATTTATTGAACCAGAAGTCACTTCGTCGAGAACCGTACCACATCCGTTGTTCTTTATACGCTCTACATAATCGACATATTGTTTGGTAAAACCTTCCACAGAATGTAATTCAAGACTTTTAAAAGCTGAGAAAGACAAAAACGCTACAGGTTCGGAATCAGCAATCAAATCAGAATCAGCAAAATTCATCCATGGTTCTGCCACATCAAATGCATTAAGCTGATCATCCTTTTGATATTTCAAATAATGCCGATAGCATGCTATCAAAAATGCTAATCGACTTAAATCCTGTCCGTCAACAATCATTTTAGCCAAATTTGGCACTATGTAAACAGGAAATTTAGAAAGTCCATCAAAACACAATCGACTGATCTGATCACTTACCGAGCTATTAGCAAAACGTTCAACCAATGTTTGCTTATAATCTTCCAAATCAATACTTCCTGGAGCTGGAACATATGGAGTAATGTCTATATCCATAAAATCTCTCACCAATTTCACAACGGATTTATCATTCATTGCTTGATCTACCTTACGGTGACCTTTGAGGAATGCTGGGTATGAAAGTAAAGTATGAGACGCATTTAGCAAACTCAACTTCATATTTTCAAAAGCAGATACATCATTGGTAAATTCAACACCTACTCTTTCCAATGCTGGTCTGCCTTCTATAAAATTATCTTCAATTACCCACTGTATAAAATCTTCACAATATACTGGTGCTAAATCTTGAAAATTAGTTCGCTCATTGAGCCTTTTCACATCTTGAGCTGTAGTCGCTGGTGTAATTCTATCCACCATGCTGTTAGGAAAACTGACATGTGCCTCAGCCCAATTTCCAAGCTTAGAATCCTGATTTTTGATGAATGTTAAAAATGCTTTTCTAGCTGTATTCCCATTGTGCTGCAGATTGTCACAGCACAAAATAGTCACTCCTTTTCCATGACCATTCATGCGTTTGCGCAAACCTGCTGCTACATATCCAAAAACTGTACTGGGGGAATCTGGATTTTGCAGATCATGCTGAATCGATTCATTGGTCAGAACAAACTCACCTGACTGTTTGTCTATATTATAACCACCCTCAGTTATTGTTAATGAAATTATCTTAATGGCTGGATCAGCTAACTTACTAATTACCGGCTCCGCCCCTTCTCCACTCCAAAGAAGTTCAATTATAGAACCTATTTTAAATGCTTCATCAGTACCATTTCTTCCGCATACTGTCAAAGAATAATCTAAATCTTGAGATCTCAGCTTCTCAACTAACAGTTGATCTGATGGCAACAAACAAACACCTGTAATTCCCCAATCCTGTTGAGTACTGTCACTGAGGAGCGAATTGATATAATAAGCCTGATGCGCTCTATGAAAATTACCAATACCAATATGGACTATACCACTTTTGATTAATGCTTTGTCATAATCATAAGATGATAAATCGATTTTCATATCCATTGTTTTATTTGCTAATAATTGAAATATCATTACAATTAACAGATTCAATAAGACATATTTTATCAATATCGTAATTATAACAATTGGGAACGTTCCCAAAATCTGCAATCGTTCCCAAAAGTCAGTAACTTCCAGAGTCAGAGTCTATCTTGATCATATTTTATCATTAACTTCAATTATAATTCGTCAAAATAGCTAGAGTGAAGCGAGTAACTATTAAAGACATCTCAAAACATTTATTGCTGTCAACCTCGACAGTATCCAGAGCATTAACAGATGATAAAAACATTCGGAAAGAAACACGGGAAAAAGTTCTGGAAGCTGCTAAAGAATTAGGTTACAAACCCAATCCCAGTGCTTTGAATCTGAAATCTGGTAAGAGTAACAGTATTGGCGTAATAGTACCCGAAATGATCACTCCATTTTCATCCAAAATATTGGAAGGCATTCAAAATGTCTTATCAGGGAGTAAATTTCGAGTGATTGTTGCTCAGTCAAATGAGAATCCAGAAACGGAACGAACAAATCTATTAATGATGGAAGAGTTTCGGGTAGATGGCATTATCATCAACCTATGTCATGAAACCTATAATCACAAACTCTATCAGGAAATATTGGATCGAGGTACTCCGATGATCTTTTTTGACCGAATACCTCCAAGCAACCTGGACGTACCAAAAGTTCTTGTGAATGACCAAAGTACATCTACTACAATGGTGGAACATTTGATATCAACAGGTAAAAAACGAATTGTTAATTTAATGGGACCAAAAACCATAAGAAATGCAATACAAAGAGCAGATGGATATAAGAAGGCTTTATATAAGTATAAACTATTTGATGACGATTTGGTAATCGAGACGGAGGGAACAAGTTTTATACATGCCAAAGAAGCAATGAAAAGACTTATTGAGAAAGGAGTTGTGTTTGACGCGATCTTCGCATTTACTGATAGCCTGGCAATAGGAGCTATGAATTACTTACTTGAAAAAAAGTATCGGATTCCAGAGGATGTAGCTATTGCCAGTTTTTCAGGGACAGAACTCTCACAAATGGTGTTTCCTCCATTATCTACAGTAGAGCAACCATTGGTGGAGATGGGTGAAACGGCTGTAGAGTTACTTCTAGAAAAAATCAAGAATCCAACTTCAAAAAACCGATTTGTTCAACTAAAACCAGAGCTTATATTTAGAAGATCAACTATTGCTCAACAAAGTCATCAAAAATAAGCCGTCACCGATACCGATCCTGTATGTACAGCACTGCTTCCCTCCGACTTTCTTCCAAAATATTGTAGCGATAACTGCAAACCCAAACCAATGGATTGCTGCCAGTTGACATTCCAACGCTGATTGGTTCCGGGCTGAAGAGCTTCTAACAGTTCATAACCCAAATAAGAATTCTGCTCTCCAGCAAAGCCAATTTCAATCCAGCTAAAAGCAGCATTCATATTCCCTTTACCAGATCGTATCCAGGTGATTTCTGTGGAGTACTCTGTAATATTGGACTCTTCTTCTCTGTCAGCTGCATCTTTGTTTCGCTGAGCCATGCCTCCTATTAATCGCAGCTTACTTGTTGGTTGGACTACCAACTGTCCTCCAAACTCTGTACGATTCAATACATAATTTCTGCTATCCAAAAAGTCTGATGAATTCACCGTTTCTCCCAAAGTGGTGTTTCCTCTTAGGATAACTACTTTGTTAAAACCCAAACGAACATTGCCCACCCAATCCGCTTTTTCCTTGAGCTCAAATCCTACGTTCAACAGATTCTTGGTACTTTGTTGAGATCTCGTAAGATCGAAACCTATTCCAGGAGCATTACGATTATAGAATAGTGTATTTCGGATCAAATTTCTAGCTGAGATGATGGATGTATCCTCAAGTGAAGTATAGTAAGGATTAATTCGCTTAATTAAATCGGATTGAGTGGTCTTAAAATTGAATTTGAAGTTGGAGTTTAAGGATAGCTTAGAAAATTGCGCCATCAATCCTCCTACGTCTTTCCATCCTTTAGGCATGCGCGCATCCAATGCATAGACATAAGTCGTTTGATAGGCCTGAATGTATTCATCAGTCGGAGTAAAGAGTTTGATATACTCACGCTCATCAGGGTTGATTGCTTCATAAAACTCATTCAAGTCCTGCACACCATCACCGTTCTCATCTCTCCAGGTATGTGTCCCTTCACCTGTCGCTACTTGCACATAGACATATTCACGCCGTAGTTCACGTGTATTGGAGGTATTGAATGAGAAATTACTTCGAACATGATTATCAAAAAGTCTTCCATCCCACTCCACAACACCCAACAGGTTGCGCTGATCCTCTAAAGATGCTTCAACATAATCCACTGAGCGATATTTAGCAGTAATTCCAATACGATGATTCTCAATCGCATTAGAACTCAATCCAGCTCGATATTCTCTTGCCTGCGTATACTCGGTCAGTTCTCCTGACAGTGGGGTAAAATCCGTTCGCTGTATATAATCGAATCGACCTACCAACTTGCTGGAATCTCCCGTCTCCAAAAACCAATCATGAGACTGATAATTCATCAAAGTACTAACCACACTGTCTTGAGATTGAACAGCCGTTTGTTGATGATCTAATTCAAATCGATAACCTGGTTTTACTATCCAATCAACCAATTGCAACTGATCATAGCTCTTGGTCCATTTGGATTCATATGCACCGAACTGGTTAGTCATCAAAAAATGACTGGAGGTGAATTGAAAAACTCCTAATCGCTTATTCAAAACTCCTTCCAACTTATTTCCATTCACCACATTCGTCCGATTTCGATTACTCAAATCCAGAGTAACTTGATTTTGGAAATCCTGTCTCAAACCTATTTGCAGTCGGGTAATCAAATCCTGACGACTGGTCAATGTATCGCTGAAGTAATCATAGCCCCAATCACGGTCAAAATCCACAGATCGAAAACGATCGATAAACGTAAACTGATCACTATTAAATTCAAAACTTAACTCACTCTGAAACTGATAGTTACTCACCAATTTTCTACCATCAGAACGAATAGCCACTTTAGTTGCTAATCCCTGATTGTCTTCGTCATTCAGCTCAGAAAACAGGTTTTGATCCTGATTGGAAATAGCAATTTCAGTGAAAACAGATTCGTACTCATTAACAGTAACTTGTGCTCCAGTTACTACCATTTGCCGTTGATTGGGAGCCGGCACTTGTTGTATAGGTTCATAATTTCCTTGCGAGGCACCTACCCATTGATAGACTCGTCCATTACTCGTACTTTCTGACAGCACATAGCTTCCATTTCCATCTCCAACCTCCGAAAAACCTATTTGATAGACAGCTTCGGACGGATTGGTACTCATTTCGTAATAAACCTCTTCTCCTGATTGCCTGCGAGCATATAATATGGCATTTTCGATATACCCTGTAGAATCGACACCAGAGATTTGTGCCAACCCGTTGACGTCTCCTGCCTGAGATAAGGCAATCTTATCTTCATTGTCCAGATCAAAAGCCAGAGAACTATTGCGGTTATCCGTTTCCCGATACACATTGAAATAGATATTGGTTTTTCCTTTACTGAATTGCTGAGAAGCTGATAAATTGGATCTGGAATAATATTGATTGGCAAACTCATAATCCACTCGAATCCTCGAATACTGCGTAATGACTGTAGTATTACTGAAAGTGATCTCTCCTAGATTGTAATCAATCACATATTCCCTATCAAATCCTCGCTGCAACAACTGACCATCTAAATAAACCTTCTCAGAATTGGCCATGATGATCACAAAACGCTCACCATTTCTTCCTCGCAGTTTATATGGACCTTGCACACCTTCTTGAGGCTGAATGACTGTAGATGTAAACTGCCCTTTAGCAATGGAACCAACCGCATTGGAAGTGGATTTCCAGCCGTTTTTAAGATCCGTTTGATATCCAACAGACAGGCCCTGAACATTCTTGTAATATTTTAGAAAATATCCTTCCTGAACAGGATTCTGAAGTACAATATCTCCTGCAATAACCTCAAAATCGTCATTATACAGTTTGATGAATACATTGTCAAAATCTCGAATCTGTTGGGTATTACCTTCTGGTTGATATGGAATATTCTGATCGGTAATCACTGCGGCAATCTTCAAATCATCAGACAGGTTACCTTCCATCTGCAAATTCAATGCAGAGTTCACAAAAACATTCTGCCGATTCCCAAATGAAACTCCACGCGTAATCGCTCCTTGAGTAGATAAATCTCCAAAATTGAAGACTTGAGCCTTACTGATTTCAGTAGATTCCTGACGTTTACGCTCGCGATAGTATCCACTTTCATATTTAGCAATATCTCTGTAAAAAATGGGTGTTCTGATTTCGTGTGAGATTGTTCTGAAACAGACCTCAATACTATCCATTGCAAGCTTTTCAGCAAATTGAATATGCCGCTGATCCTCTGATAAGGTAAATGGTACAGGAGGATTAGTCGAAACACTTCCGGATTCCACAGGCATAGAATCCAGTTGAATCATGGATGTGGCAGCAAAGGCTCTACACTGATAGTTCTGAGCAGAACCAAGAAAACTGCTAATCAGTAGCAGATAGAACAGGCAAAGTGATGTAGAACGTGGTACCTTCACCCTCCACCGACTCAAACCATATGTTCCCTCCTGCGTTCTCAATTCCTTTTTTAGCTACTGCCAGCCCAATTCCGCTTCCAGTTGTCTTCGTACTAAAATAAGGAGTAAATATCTTTTCTCGTTGATCCTCGGCGATACCTTTTCCATTGTCTTCAATCGACAATTGCACCTTACCTCCTATTACCTTCACATTAATGTGAATATTCGGTTGATCCTCCTCCACTGATTGAATGGCATTCAACACAATATTGGTGATCGTCCTACTGAAGATTTTCGGATCAATACTGACCATCGCCTGCTCTACTTCATAGTCTTTATAAATGATAGCATCTTCTCCATGATACAAATTGAGTGTGTTCTCAACTAAATGAATCAAATCTATGTTCTCCGGCTTAGGTGCAGGCATTTTGGCAAACTCAGAGAATGAATCTGCAATGCTGGATAGTGAATCAACTTGTGTGATTAACGTGGTATAGGCCTTGTATTCACGACTCTCTGTATCTGCATTTCGCATTAGCTGCTGAATCTTCAATCGCATTGGTGTCAATGGATTCTTGATTTCGTGCGCTACTTGGCGGGCAATTTCTTTCCAGGCAGATTCCTTTTGACTAACCGCCAAAGCTTCCTTACTCTCTTCCAGCTTGAGAAGCATCTTGTTGTATTCTTTTACCAGACTTCCTATTTCATCCTGCGCTTCGTACTGAATGGGCTGGTTTGTTTCCTGAAGACTTGTCTTACTGATTCGATCTCCAATTTTCTTCAATGGCTTCACTAGTTGGCCAATGATGAAGTTTCCTCCAATCAATGATATCAGGAAAATAAAGGAGAAAATCACTACCAGATTATTAAATACCTCAACCTGCTGTCTTCTGAGGTGGTTCTTACTGTCGAAATACGGCATGGCCAATATTCCCAACACTCGTCCATCTTTGTAAGACCTTAAAGCTGTATAAGAAGTCTTAAAGTCCAATGTTCCAATATGTTGATCGGCAATGATGTTTTGCTCTCGCTTTTGATTGATCTTGTATAGTGCCTCAGGGTTAAGCAATCCTGACAACAATCCAAGTCTGAAAATCTCAGGTTGAGAAGTGGTTACTAGTCGACCATCAACATCGTAAATATTCAAATCAGATTGAGCAATCGCAGCGGCTTTGGACACTTCATTGGCATAATCATCAACATTGATCAAACTAGAAAAATAGGCTTCCGATTGATCCAAAATATTCTCTGCAATATTGAAGGAACGTTTCCTGAAATTGCGATCTATTTCCTCTTTATAAGATGTGTTCAATGTATTGATCAAAGCAACACTCACTATTATCATTGGCACTAGAAATGATAAGCCAAGGAACAACTGGATCTTGGTAGACAGATTGAACGGAGTTCTGTTGGAAGTAACGCGTCCTAGCAAAAACAAAAACGCAACAAAAAACAGCATTAACAAGAATACGAAGCTCAAATTGGATAAGATCGCCTGAAAATCATATGTTGGCGAAACGATGATCATGATTCGACCATCGCTCGTTTTCATACCATAATAATGGTAACCTTCCTGCTCTATTCCCTCTTCATATAATCCAGGGTTTTTAAAGTCTGAGCTGTACAGCTTGTTTTCAAAAGTAACTCGCCCTTGTTTGTAGAGAATCTCTCCATTTTTAAATACTCCATAGTCAAACTCCTCATTGGCGCCCATGTAATATTTACTTTCCAGTAACAGTTCCGGGAATACACTCAACGGAATGAATTTCTTCAAGGTAAGGTCAAGTACAATATGTCCAACATCTCTTCCATATGCTGAGATATCCAGATAACACACGTACTTGTTCCTTACGTTCTCCGCTTTATCTTCTATAAAATAGATATTCTCATAATCGGTGCGCAGACTATCATAAGCGTACTCTTCACGCCATTGGTCATAGCTCCTGTTGTCATCCTGCAAGGAAGCTCCTTCCGCATCAAACAAATATACGTCTATGTCATACTTCTTGAAATAGGAAGAAAGGAATTGCCTCTTGATCTTTTCTCGAATATTCTGACGAGCAAGGAGTCTGCTCAGCAACCTTGTTCTCACATAGCGATCGTTTGCTATTTCTTCTAATATCTGAGAAAGATAATACTCACCTAAGATGTCATTTCGAATCAATAATCGACTTGCAAATCGCTCTTTGGCAATGAGTTGATCACGTTCATAATGTTTGTAGATAGAAAAGGAAAATATCGATGATAAGAAGGCGAATACGATGACAAGATAAACGAAGGATTGGTACCTCAAGGTATTGATTGTAGTGATCAGGTTAAACACCTGGATCAGAAAGGTCATCATGACTAAAATCCCTAATGGAAGCCACAAATCATTACCAAATAATAAGCCTCCAATTATAGCCGCTATGATCAGAAACAAGAAAAAGCGAGCTCTACTAACCCGGCTAACATAAAACACTTGCATTGCCAATGTTATGACAACAAGAAAACTCATAGCAATCAATACAACAGACAAATAAGCCACTATCCGTAACTCATCAAATTGAATCGAGTCACTGATATCCAGATTGACTTGACTGTGCTCCAGAATCAACCAGACGCTCTCGTAAAACAGGTAAGTGAAGCCAACGAGCCCTAATACAGAAACAATCACCGAAGACAAATCATCTGATCCTGACAATTGGCGTCCCTTACTTATTACTTGCTTCGCAAAACGTACATAAATTAGTGATAAGGAGATAAGTACCAACAAAGTATTCAAAGCCAAATCACCCAATGAATGGTTCAGTGATCCACTTGTGAAGTAAATGGGATTGAATATGGTGAGTGAAGACACACTCATTATTGACCAGCCGAATAAAACCAACCGCCCAAGAACCAGAACAGCTATTCCCCACAACCAACTAGACTCTGCCCCTACTTTTAAAATCCATGAAACAGCTAAAGCAACGATCAACAAGAGCACTATGAGTTCTATCCATTCGTTGAATTGTTGGTTCTGCTCTCCTATTGAAAAGCTAAAAAGCCTTTGACCTTGATAGCTTACTTTATGTTGTCCAACTTCTTCAATAGAAACTTTCTGATTTTCAAATAACTGTTGATTGTAGCGATTCTCCAGGTATTGATTGTTGACTGGAGGAATCGAAAAGACGTTGATGATGGAAAATATTTCAATTAGATCCTTATTGGCTACCACCTCTTGCCTTCTGACTATTTTCAGTCCTGTAGCATCCTGAATAGTATAAAGTGAAGCTTGTTTCTTTAGAGCGGTATACTCTGGCAGGTAATCGGTAGTATTCCAATAGATCAGACCTCCATTTAGAAATACACGCTTTTCAAACAATTCATCATCTGAGATCCCGAAAGGATTGGTATAAACCGACAATTGATTTTCAAACTCCTGGATATCTGCTAACTGCAGATCAAGAAGTTGTTCTGTTCGCTCTGAAATACCTTCTGATATGGATTCAGCTGAAGGTTGATAAAAGTGTACTACAAACAATGAGCACAACAAAACACCAATAAGGATTCCAAACGTTAGATTGATTCGCCGCATACTTCAGATAATACTCCGAAGATACATTATTTGCTTGGGTCGTATTTTATCCCTCCAAAAACATGAGCAAAAAGTATCCTCGAATATCGAAAGTTAATTGGGTACAAAACCAATGCCACAATGACTACAGAGAGAATATAAGTTTTGATGGATGGATTCTCCATGAACATGGTCACCAAAAATGCTGTCGTAAGGAAGATCCCCACTGATAGCGCATAACTAACGTACATGGCTCCATAAAAAAATCCTGGCTCTATTTCGTATTGCATTCCACAGTGTGGGCAATTGTCATGAACCTTGTGAAATTTTGAGATTTTGTAGAGCGGATACTGGAACATATCTCCTTTTCTACAGCGAGGGCATTTACCCTCTAAGGCGGCTAGCAAGGGACCTTTTTGGCTCATTAACTTTAGCTTTTTTAAACCAGAAAAATGCAATCACAGAAATTGCGATGTATGGTGTTACAAACAAGTAAATAATACCAAAATTGAGACCTGCAGCTAATGAAGTCTCACCATGGCTCACATTGTTTACCACTTGCGTCCGACACATTACACATTGAGCAAAGTCCAAAAATGGAAGACTCATCGCTCCTAGAAATAAAAAGACTCTGGCTAATATCTTCATATCTTTCTAACCTAATTTAAAAAGTTTCAGTTCAGACGTAGTATGGACTTATCATCAAATAGACCAAAACTCCTGTTACAGAAACATATAACCATACCGGATACGTGTACTTAACGATTTTCTTATGCTTGGCTATTTGATTAGACAATGCATAATAGAAAGCCAGCAATACGAATGGAACCACTACGATAGACAAGCCAATGTGCGACAATAATGTCACAAGATAGATCGCACGCATAGAACCAAGTTCAGTTCTTTCAGCATCACTTAAAACACCATTGTGATCCATATCTCCAAATACGGTAGATGTAGTACTCGCATGATAAATCACATAGGAGACCAAGAATAATGTTCCAAGAGCCAAAGCACCCATCATCAGTGCACGATGTAATTTTATATTATTGCTTTTGATAGCAATCAAAGCAAACACCAGTAACACGGTGGTCAATGTGTTAATAATCGCATTAACTCCTGGCAAGGCTTTTACCCATGCCTGATCACCTAACGCCAAATTAAAAGGAGCGAATAATAGAATCGCCACCACTACCGGAATCAAAACAGAAACGACCTGTATGACTCTTAGATAAGTCTTATTGCTCTCTAGTACTTGTTCCATTTCTGAAATTTAAAACGTATATATCAACCTCTGCCATTAAACGATCGACTTCTTCTCTATTAAAGTTGTAAATCCCACGAATCATTCCATCATGATCTACAAAACTCATTGGGTAAGACCACTTGCAGTTCTCACTGTTCCCCTCTATTAACTTTACCTCTCCTATATTCATTAGTTTTGTGATAACTCTTTGTCTTTCATTTGGTTTGGATCGGGCTGCCAAACTATCTAATCTTAAGATCGCAAAATTAGCAGGTTCTTCACATTCTGTATAGGCTTTTTCGATTACAGGTAAATCAAATTTATTTTCGCCAAAGGCCTGAAGAAATAAATACCACGTAACCGGAAAACCGAATACAACGATGAAGAAGCCAACAACTAGTATTTTCCTACGATTCATAGCTTAAAAAAAAATCATGCCACTTCTAGAATGACATGATCTTTATATGTTCTTATAATTGATTCAATTAATGTAATACCTCAAGTATAGATGCTCCTTGAACCATCAAGATGAAGATCAAGAAAATCACGAATAATAAAGGCAATAAAATAGACATGATCAATGACTTCTTCTCATGTCCTAAGTGCATGAACTCAGAAACAATGTAGAATGCTTTCCAAATTGTCAAAGCGATGAAGACAAAGCTCTTTGCTCCACCTGCAGGCACTGTAAAAGCGATAATAAATTCTACGATTGTGATCGCTGCTAATATTCCAGCCACTTTCCAGATCTTCATGATCTTCGCTTTGTCAGCTGGGATTACTTGAACGTTACTTGTTTGATGTTCCATTTTTTAAGATCGGGTTAAAGTTAGATAAGGTAGAAGAAGGTAAATACGAATACCCATACAAGGTCAACAAAGTGCCAGTAAAGACCAACTTTCTCTACCATCTCGTAATGGCCTACTCTTTCCATCTTTCCAACAGTCACCTGATAGAAGATAGCAAAGTTGATTACCACACCACTGAATACGTGGAATCCGTGGAATCCTGTAATGAAAAAGAATAGTGCTGCAAAGTTTGAAGGACCGTACTGATTAGAAGTCAAACTAGCTCCTTGTAGCAAGTTACTCCCTACATTTTTAGCTAGATCAGTTCCTGCAATAAAGTGAGACCATTCCCAAGCCTGACAACCTAAGAACATTAAACCACCAACGATGGTCCAAAGCATCCATTTTTCTACAGCTTGTTTGTCCATTCTATGACCAGCCTCTACAGCAAGTACCATTGTTACACTACTCAAAATGAGTATGAACGTCATAATACCTACGAAGACCAATGGTGCGTGAATTCCATGTACAAAAGGAACTGCATCAAATACCATCTCTGGGATTGGCCAATATTCTTGTGAGAACGCAAAATCAGAAATCGCACCTTCGAATGCCGGGTGACTATATCTGATCATTCCGTAAGTGATCAATAAAGCTGAAAATGTAAATGCATCAGAAAGTAGGAAGAACCACATCATAAGCTTGCCGTAGCTCGCTTTCATAGGCTCTACTCCACCACGCCAAGGGTTACCCTCGTTTACTACCACTGCAGTGTTTGCCATAGTTAAGTTAGTCTAATTATTCAGAATCAAAAATAAGTATAAATACAACCAAAGTCCACCCAGAAAGTGCCAGTATGTTGTACACATTTCAATTTGTGTCATACTTTTCGAATGAACTTTATATTTAAAAGCATTAACAAGTACTACCGAAAGGAATATTATTCCTCCGATCAAATGAAGGCCGTGCAACCCTGTAAACAAATAAATAAAGGATCCTGCCACGTTTCCTACCCAATACACATCCTGAGCAACTAATTCTTCCCAGGAGTACCACTGCCCTATTACAAAAGCAATAGCCAAAACCGATGTAAGCGCCAGGTTTATTCTCAAACCTAATAAATTGTTCTTTTTAGCATTCCAATAGGCTAATTGCATGGTGATACTACTGATCACAATGATCACAGAAGTAATCATGAACAACTTTGGAAATTCAAAAATCAACCAGTCTCCTTCAGCTTTTTTCACCATATAAGCACTAGTCAAAGCGGCAAAAAGCATCAAAACACTTACAATAAACAACCACATCCCGAACTTCTTGGGATGAACCGACTTCACACGAGCCTTTCCAATTAAAGGTATATCTGCTGCCTTATCCATATCTTATAACTTATCCAATAAATAAGCGATCTGCACAATCGGTAAATAAATGAATGATCCAAACATGATCTTTAGAGCCGACTTCCTTGAATTGTCCTTCATCAATGAAAAAGTCTGAGCAAGGAAAAGTACTCCGCAGATTGTTACGATTACACCACTAGTTATCCCTACCAAACCAAAATAGGTAGGTAACAAACCAAGTGGAAGTAAGAACAAAGTGTAGATCATTATATTAATCGCTGTATTCAAATCTTGTTTACCTCCAGATGGAAGCAATTTAAATCCAGCTTTTTTATAATCTTCATCAGCTACCCAAGCAATGGCCCAGAAATGAGGGAATTGCCAGATGAATTGAATTCCAAATATGATTAGCGCTTCATGCGAAATAGATCCAGTTGCTGCTACCCAACCCAACAATGGAGGTAAAGCTCCTGGTATTGCACCTACAAATACAGCAATAGGTCCCACCCTTTTCAATGGAGTGTAAACAAAGGAATAAAGTATCATTGAGACAATAGACAACAGTACTGTCAACGTATTTGTCTGCCAAAACAAGATACCAAAACCAAGCAAGCCAATTATTACAGCGTATTGTTTTGCTTCGCTTACAGATAAACGACCAGTTGGCAAAGGTCTATTCTTCGTACGACCCATTAATTTGTCATACTCCTTTTCTGTAATCTGATTAATGATGATAGATGTACCAGAAATTAAAAAACCTCCAAATACTAACCAACAAAAATGAATCCAGTCTATTGCACCCTGATTACCCAACAAATATCCAAACCCACAAGAAAAAGCCACAAGAAAGGAAAGCCTGAACTTTAACAGTTCATAGTAGCTTTTCACTTTACTCAATAAGCTGATATCCGTCGCTCCAACTATCTGCATTAGCTATTTTTTACTCTCAAATTCGTGCACAAAAATAAATAAAATATTGCTCCAAAGGCCACACTTGCAAGTAGCAAATGGATCGGCTGAGCGAAGGCTGGCATGCCTGCATAAGTAAGAACGATTCCTAACACTATTTCAGCAATCACTACTCCCACTAATAATTTGATTGAGAAAGATAAGGTTCCATTTTTCCAATTGGAATAGGCAAACCACCCAATCAAACCAGTCAAGACTAACGAATAGGATCTGTGCACATAAAATATCAACCCTACTTCTTCCAGCCATTCTGAACGAACCAAGTCAGTCATTGACTTAATCCAATCAATTTCTTCTCTTACTTGTACCCCTAGTACAATCTGTATCGCGAACAAAGCGAAGATTAGCAATAGTAATGCTCTTCCCCAGATTTGTTGACCACTCTGCTCCTTCATTAAAAATCCTTGCGTAACTAACAAGCAAACTAACAAAAGCGCCAGCATCATATGAAATGAAATAAATCCGGGCAACAAATTAGTAGACACCACTAACGAACCTATCCACCCCTGAAACAAGACTAAAATGAACGAAAAGACACTTAAAAGCACCACTTTCTTATTCACTTTCCAATACTTCCAGGAAAAGGCTAAATTCAATACTATTAGGATACCAATAATCACCCCTACCAGGCGATTTACATATTCTACCCAAGCTTTTTGAACATCAAATCTGGTAACCTCTCTAATATTAGGATCATTAGACACCTTCTCTGAGAGTTGATCAAAGCCAAGAGCAGCCAGGGTATTGGAAAGACGAGTATTCTTTTTAATTCTAGAATCCACATAGATTTGCTCATAACCTTCTGGCAATGCAGCTTCATCTGTAGGTGGAACATACGAACCAAAGCACTTTGGCCAGTCAGGACATCCCATCCCCGCCCCCATACTACGAACAATGCCGCCCACTAATATCAGGAAGTAGACGGCAATGATCGTTATAAGATTAACTCGATAAGCTAAATTATTTGTTTTCATCTGCTGGTGCTGGAGCGACATTTTCACCCTTAGCTAAATCAGCTTCATGAGATAAGTTTGACTCTGGAGTATGACTATATGGAATGTGTTGAGGAATGAAGTCCTCAGCTGCACCCGGCTTGCTATAGTCATATGGCCAACGGTAAACAGCAGGAATAGCACCTGGCCAGTTTCCGTGTCCTACAATTCTTGGTGTCGTCCACTCCAATGTATTCGATTTCCAAGGGTTCAAAGGAGCTTTTCTACCTTTAAACATGCTGTAGAAGAAATTGAACAAGAAGATGAACTGAGCACTGAATGTCAAGATTGCAGCCACACTTACGAAAGCATTCAAGTCAGTGAATGAACTGAAAGCATCGAAACTTGTGAATGAATAATATCTTCTTGGGAATCCTGCGATTCCAATATAATGTAGCGGGAAGAATACCAGATAAACACCAATAAAAGTAAACCAGAAGTGAATGTAACCAAGTTTCTCATCCATCATTCTACCGAACATCTTAGGGAACCAGTGGTAAACACCAGCTAAAAGTCCGAAGAATGCTGCACTACCCATTACAAGGTGGAAGTGAGCTACTACAAAGTATGTATCGTGAAGAGTGATATCAACAGCAGAGTTACCTAGGAACAAACCTGTAAGTCCACCTGAAATAAAGAATGATACCAAACCTATTGAGAACAACATTGCAGGTGTGAAAACAATGTTTCCTTTCCACAATGTGGTAATGTAGTTAAATGCTTTTACTGCAGATGGAACTGCAATAATCAACGTCAAGAACATGAAGATCGATCCCAGGAATGGGTTCATACCTGTCACGAACATGTGGTGAGCCCACACGATGAACGATAAGAATGCAATTGCCAGAATAGATCCGATCATCGCTCTATAGCCGAAGATTGGCTTTCTTGAATTCGTAGAGATGATCTCAGATGTAATTCCTAATGCCGGAAGAATAACGATGTATACTTCTGGGTGACCTAAGAACCAGAACAAGTGCTGGAATAAAATCGGGCTACCACCTACGTTAGGTAGCGCTTCACCATTTATATATATTTCAGACAAGTAGAAACTTGTACCGAATGATCTATCAAATACTAGTAATAAAGCCGCAGCGAACAATACTGGGAATGACAATAGACCTAGAACAGCAGTAATAAAGAATGCCCAAATAGTAAGTGGCAATCTTGAGAACGACATCCCTTCTGTTCTTAAGTTAATTACAGTAGTGATGTAGTTGATACCTCCAAGTAGCTGAGAAGCGATGAAGAATACCATTGACACTAACCACAATGTCATACCTGTTCCTGAACCTTGAATCGCTTGAGGTAATGCACTCAACGGAGGATAAATTGTCCATCCACCACCTGCAGGACCTGTTTCAAGGAATAATGACACGAACATGATAGCACTTGCAAGGAAAAAGAACCAGAACGACAACATGTTCATAAATCCTGAAGCCATATCACGAGCACCGATTTGCAATGGAATTAAGAAGTTACTGAATGTACCACTAAGACCTGCAGTCAATACAAAGAATACCATGATGGTTCCGTGCATTGTTACTAAAGCCAAGTAGAATTCAGAATCCAATTTACCAGCGTCAGTGATCCATCCACCTAAGATAGGGCGTAACCACTCCAAGCTCATGTCTGGGAAACCTAACTGCAATCTGAAAATGATAGAAAGACCACCACCAATAATTGCCCAGAAAATCCCTAGCAAAAGGAACTGCTTCCCAATAGTCTTGTGATCCTCAGTAAAGATATATTTCTGAATAAAACTTTGCTCATGATGCTCATGTCCATGATCATCATGTGCTAAATGTTCGTCTACTTTAATGTCTGCTACTGACATACTATTGTCGTTTATTAATTATTGCTAACTACTGCGTTATCTACTGTTTGTAACTCTGTATTGTTTTCAATTCCAGAAGCAATTCTTGCCATTTCTTGAAGTTCCTGAGGAACCTGTGACAAATAATCAGAGTTTTGCTTCAACCATGCATCCTGACTAGCATACCATTTGTCATACTCGTCAGCTTCCACTACTTCAATCAAGTACTTCATAGCGAAGTGTCCTTTACCACAGATTTTGTTACAAACTAGTTCGTATTCAAAATCAGGATTTCCAGTTTCACTTCTCATTTCAGCAGTGGTTTTGGTAGCCTCAAACCAGAATCTGGTTGGCATACCTGGAACAGCATTCATTTGAAGTCTAAAATGAGGCTGATAAACAGAGTGTATCACGTCTCTTGCTCTAATCTGAAGAAGTACTGGTCTTCCTTTTGGAATGTACAACTTCGTAGGGATGAAATCATCAAAAGAAGCCTTATCAGAGAAATCTATTCCTACTTGATTGACTACATCAATTTTTCTGTAATCATAATCACCAAGTTGCTTATCAGCTCCGCCGTATCTTATTGCCCACGAGTATTGGTATCCCATTACCTCGATAACTTCTGCACCTTCAGGAGCAGGGCCAGTAATATCAGACCAGGTTCTCCATCCAGAAATAATCAAAACAGCTAATACTACAGCAGGGATAGCTGTCCAAATAACTTCAAGTGTATTGTTATGAGAATAAAAAGTAGCCTGATTTCCTTCTTTGTATTGATACTTATAAGCAAATCCAAACAGGAATATTTGAGTTACTACAAATACAAAGCATGTGATGGCCATAGTGATCCAGAAAAGGTTATCTGTATCGACACCGTGCTTCGATGCTATAGGTTGGGTAAAATCGTCATCTAAACCACCAAGTGAGTAGTAAAAGAAACCAACTAATCCTGCTATCAAAAACAGTACTAGTAATGCCGCCTGAACTTTATTACTTGAAGGAACATATTTACCTGAGTCTCCTTTTACAATTCCAACCAATGTGGTTACTCTGAAAACAGCAATCAGAATGGCCAGAACTAAGATTACAGCTAATATTATGATTAAATTCAACATATCTCGTTAATTAACTTTTCTCCTCCTAAGATTAAATGTGGTGATGTAAACTTTCCTCCAACATTGGGTGATTCTTCGCATACAAAGGAGCTTTAGACAATTGGTTCAAAATTACGAACACAAATGCACCAGCGTAAACGAACATCAATCCAAGTTCTAGGAACCCAAACCCTCCGTTTTCCTTTAATGTTCCTGGGGTAATCATCAAGTAGAAGTCCAACCAGTGACCAACGATCACAACTGGAGCAACAACTTTAATGAACCTTGCATGTCTTTTTGCATCTCTGGTCATCAACACTAAGAATGGGAAGAAGAAATTAACTCCAAGATTCAAGTAGAATAACGGTGCATAATGACCATTTTTCCATCTCTCTACGAAGTAGATAGTTTCTTCAGGAATGTTAGCGTAGTAAATCAATAAGAACTGTGAGAACCAGATATAAGTCCAGAAAATACTGAACGCAAATACGAATTTACCTAAGTCGTGAATGTGGTTTGAGTTAACGATACTTAAATATCCTTTATCCTTCAATAAAACCACGATTAATGCAGTTAAAGCAAGACCACTAACCCACCAGCTAGCGAAGTTGTACCAACCGAACATAGTACTGAACCAGTGTGTATCGATTGACATTACCCAATCCCATGCAGACATAGACGATGACACTGCAAAGAATATGATGAAAATAGCAGAAAGCTTTCTCAGCTTGTACCACTTTTCAGTTCCTCCTACTGTATCCTCTTCGTATGCTACTGATTTCAACTTATTGAAAAGCATATACCATACACCAAAGAAGATCACCATTCTACCTAAGAAGAAAATTGGAAATGTTCCGTTTTCTAAAGGCCAGAAAAAGTAAGCCCCTTTACCTGAAATAATCTTATCACCACCTTCTTCTACAGGAAGATATAAATCACTATGAGTCCAGTGAAAAATATCATGTCCAGCGATGAAGTAGGTAACTAACATTAAAACACCAGCAAATGGAATCCAGGCTCCAAATGAAAGTGGAATTCTTTTAATACCAGCAGACCAACCTACCTGAGCAGCATACTGAATTGCGAAAAACAACACACCAACCAATGCTACACCAGCAAAGAATACGTTGTTGATCCACAAGTTTGCAAATAATCTTTGGTACCAATGGAATTCTCCATGACCTCCACCTGCTGCTTCAGCAGCATCGTGTGCACCATGACCAGCAGCCTCAGCTACTTCATGGTGTCCTCCACCTCCCATAGACATGAAGATGCCTATGGCAGTAAGTACAAAACCTACTGCTATAAAAATGAAGAGGTTCTTTTTGGTCTTCGCTGTAAATTCAAAAGTTTCTTCAGCCATATCTCTAATGGATAATTTCGTTGTTATTGTTTTTGAAGCGTTTGAACATATGTTACGATCTTCCAACGATCGTCAACACTTATTTGAGATTCGTGAGATCCCATTCTTCCTTTACCATTGGTAATTACCCAGAAGATGTGACCTGCTTTCTTATCTTTCACTGTTGCAGAAGTATAAGCTGTTACACCTTTGTATACAGCTCCTACAAGACCGTCACCAAGACCTTTTTCACCGTGACAATGCTCACAGAATCTCAAGTAAAGTTCCTTACCTTCTTTTAACACTTCTTTCTTTCCTTCATATGGATTAACCAATCTTTCCTCAGCAGTAGCATAGTCAGTTGGGTCAATTCCATTGTCAGCCAGGTAAGTACCTCTTTTGATTGTACCTTCTACAGGCTCAATCATAGTCATACCAAACTTGTTGTATGGATTAGAGTTATAAAACTCACCATGCCCATCTTCAGGATTTGAGTCTAACCAACTACCAGCCTCAGTGCTCTGAATCTGAGTTAAAGGCTCATAAGGAGTTGAGTGGTACATCTGAGGTGCATATTCTACACCAGTGTCGTCTGGACCAGCAGTACAAGCTGCTAAACCTGACGCTACTACACCTAAAACAAATAGTCTATTAATACTTTTTAGCATTGTCATTAAAGTGTTTTCTTGTTCACCTCTGAAGCACCGCTATCTTTCAATAATTTGTCAATAGCAGACTCTTCTAATTGATTATTTCCAAGATCAATAGCCATAATATGCTTATCATCTGTGATTCTCTTATCGAACAATTTTGCTTTGCCCCATGGCTTCAAATTGCTGATGATCATGAATGTACCAACCATTCCGAATGAAGCTAACAGTACTGTTAACTCGAATGTTACTGGAATGAAAGATGGAACCGGAGCATAGTCCTTACCACCAATGATCATTGGCCAATCAATTGTCATCATACCAAACTGCATGGTCAATGCAAGAGATGTTCCTAGCAAGCCGAAAAGGAAAGCTACGATTGTTAATCTTGATCTTTTATAACCAAGTACATCGTCAATGCCGTGTACAGGAAATGGTGAATATACTTCGTGGATTTTCACACCACCTTCACGAACATTCTTGATGGCTTTTAAAAGCACATCTTCATCGTCGTATACACCAAGGATATAGTTACTTGTATGCGCCATTATGCTTGTTTCTTTTCTCCTGTTGCTTTTACAATACTTTTAACTTCAGCCATGTTGATCACAGGGAAGAACTTCGCGAAAGCAAAGAACAAAGTGAAGAACAAGCCGAATGTGAAAATATAGACTCCAACGTCCGCCCATTTTGGATAGAACATCGCCCAGCTAGATGGAAGGAAGTCTCTGTGAAGAGAGGTAACGATAATTACGAAACGCTCAAACCACATACCAATATTTACAATGATTGAGATCACGAAAGTTGCAGCAATGTTGGTTCTAATCTTCTTACGCCAGAAAAGCTGTGGAGAGATCACATTACATGTCATCATTGACCAGTAAGCCCAAGCATAAGGACCAGTTGCTCTGTTGATGAAAGCGTACTGTTCTGCTTCTACTCCAGAGTACCATGCTATGAAGAACTCAGTTATATAAGCAATACCTACAATAGAACCTGTGATGATGATTACAATGTTCATCAACTCAATATGCTGAAGTGTGATGTAATCTTCCAATTTGTAAACTCTTCTTGTAATGATCAAAAGAGTCAATACCATGGCAAATCCAGAGAAGATCGCTCCAGCAACGAAGTATGGAGGGAAGATTGTGGTGTGCCAACCAGGTATTACTGATGTTGCAAAGTCAAAAGATACGATGGTGTGTACTGAAAGTACAAGTGGTGTTGCCAAACCAGCAAGAATCAACGCAACCGTCTCATATCTTGACCATGTTTTTGCAGCTCCATCCCATCCAAAACTCAACGCTCCGTAAACAGCAGCTGAAATTTTATTGGTTGCTCTATCTCTAATGGTAGCGAAATCCGGAATCAAACCGATATACCAGAATACCAATGAAACAGAGAAATAAGTTGAAATCGCGAATACGTCCCATAATAGTGGTGAGTTAAAGTTCACCCACAAAGAACCGAACGTATTTGGAAGCGGAAGTGCCCAATAGAAACCTAACCAAGGTCTACCCATGTGCAATACCGGGAACATTGCCGCACAGATTACAGCGAAAATTGTCATCGCCTCTGCTGCTCTGTTGATCGACATTCTCCATCTTTGACGGAATAACAAAAGGATTGCGGAGATTAGGGTACCAGCGTGACCGATACCAACCCACCAAACAAAGTTGGTGATATCCCAGGCCCATCCAACTGTTTTGTTTAGACCCCACATTCCGATACCATCCCAAACCAATCTCATTACAGCGTAACCACCTACAGCTAATGTTGCAAGTGATACTGCCATAGCAAGCATCCACGTTTTAGTTGGCTTCTGTTCTACTCTGCCGGAAATGTCCTCTGTAACATCATGTACGGTTTTACCGCCGGTTACTAGAGGTTCTCTAATGGCTGATTCTGCTATCATAGGTATTATGCTTCTGCTTTTTCAGTTTTAGACTCAACATCTTTATTTCTGACCTTAGTCAAATACCAAATGTTTGGCATTACTCTAAGTTCTTCTAGTACGTGATAAGCTCTAGGCTCTCTAGCCTCTACACTCTTCTCGTTTTGCTTAATTTGAAGCATTTGAGAAATTCTGCTATTTGGATCTTTCATATCACCAAACACTAGTGCTTCAGAAGGACAAGAACTTGCACATGCAGCAGTTACCTCTCCATCTTTTGGTCTGCGACCATCTCTCTTAGCTTCAAGCTTACCAGACTGGATTCTTTGTACACAGAATGTACATTTCTCCATAACACCTCTAGCTCTCACTGTAACGTCTGGGTTCAATACCATTTTACCCAAGTCGTTGTTCATCGCTGTGTTAGTAGCAAACTGCTTGTTATCGTGATATTTGAACCAGTTGAATCGACGTACTTTATAAGGACAGTTGTTCGCACAATATCTTGTACCGATACATCTGTTATAAGTCATTTGGTTAAGACCTTCACTACTATGTGTAGTTGCAGCAACAGGACAAACTGTCTCACATGGAGCGTTGTTACACTGCTGACACATCATTGGTTGGAATGTAACCTCTGGATTAGCCGCAGCTTTCTCCATTCCAGCCAAATCACCTTCCTCTGCATCAGAACTATAGTATCTATCAATTCTGATCCAGTGCATTTCTCTTCTATTGAGAACCTCTTCTTTACCTACTACTGGAATGTTGTTTTCAGTTTGACATGAAATCGTACATGATCCACAACCTGTACAAGAGTTCAGGTCGATCATCATACCCCAGTGGTGGTTTGGATATTCGTGCCCTTTCCATAGAGATACAGCATAAGGCTTTTTCATACCTTCAGAAGTAGCAATCTGAGGGAAGCTTCTTCCTGCCTGAGCATCTTTTTGGTATTTGCTCAATACAGTTTCCTGAATTACAGTCTCACGCCCCATATAAGTATGGTGAGTCTGTGTCTGAGCAATTTTATAATCAGTACCTGTTGGCTCTGCACTCACACCAGATGTAACCGCAAAATTCACAATACCATTAGCTACAGTAGCAAACTGATACGCATTGATACCAATACCATCTGCAACCTTTCCACCTTTAGTTCTTCCGTATCCGATAGCTAAACCTACCGTACCATAAGCCTGACCAGGTTGTGGTAACACAGGAATCTCTTCAGTTATACCATTTGCAGTGAAGTTCACCTTCTGAGTAGACATATCACCAATTTTGATACCCCACTCCTCTGCTTGTTTTGGAGAAACTGTTAAGTAATTATCCCAAGTAGCCTTTGTGATTGGATCTGGCATTTCTTGCAACCAAGGGTTGTTAGCCTGAGCACCATTACCAACACTATTGTTTTCATATAATACTAGCTCTAATCCAGTATTATCAGCTTTATAAGTTTTCGCAATGGAAGCACCAGCTACAGACACATCTACGTTGGCAGCAACTTCCGTAGTTGGAACCTCTACTTCGTAAACACCATCATGCAAGCACTTATCCCAGAAAGCATCGAAACTTAACTCGTTTGCCTTTGAGAATACGTTGGTCTCCCAACTTGCTCTTATGTAATCGTAGATTGGTGTGTTGTCACCGGACCATGCAAGGAATGATGCCTGTGCTTGTCTAGTGTCAAAGATATTTTTGATAGCTGGCTGTGATAAACTATAACTTCCCGTAACCGGCTCGAAATCATTCCACGATTCCAAATAATGGTTGTCAGGTGCCTGGTATTTCACCAAAGAGCTAGTCTCATCAGTTTTACCTGCTGTAGACAAAGCAAATTTCGCTTTACCAAGTCCTGCAGCGATCTGACCTCCAAGTGGGTGATCGTAGACAGGGTTACAGTTGTAGAATATTACACCAGCAACAGATCCACTATTAAGTCCTTTAACGAATTGCTCGAATGAAGCATCGTTACCTTTTCTTAAATTAACAGCTCTATTTGTATCAATAGTTGTACCGTATGCTCCTAATAAGTTATTGATAGCGATGACCATCAACTGAACATTTACGTCATTAGAACCACTTACTACGATACTGTTATTTCTAGATTTGACAAGGTCATTAGCTGCCTTCATCAATACTGCATCATCTCCTACTTTCGCCACATTTACAGAAGCGCCACCTAATTTCTTAGCGATGGCATTGTATAGGTTAGCTACATACAAACCTTCTTGAGAAGCTTTGATCGGAGTTCTATAGTCTGCATTTGCACCTGTTAGGGACAAGTTTGACTCGAAAGCATAAAGTCTGGACATGTCCTTCTTCTTGCTATCAAGCTTTCTTGTAGAAGCAAATTGCTTATTGTTACCTGTATGATTTGGATAAGCTCCTAAGAAGTCAGCACCAAATGATACGATTGTTTTAGCTTTTGAGAAATCATGCAATGGAAGCATTCTTGAACCGAATGCTGTTTCATATGCTGAAAGCAGGCCACTGAAAGAAACCTGATCATATGAAACATGCTTAGCACCATACTTAGATACCAAGGCGTCAATTGATGATTGTGTAGCAGGAGATGAGATAGAGTTAGTAACGATAGTTAATCTACCATTCACAGCTGTCAACTCTTTAGTTACAGCTGCATCAAGCTCTTCCCAGGTTGCTTTCTTACCGTCTATAGTTGGATTCTGTAATCTCTCCTGATCATATAGAGATAATACAGATGCCTCCACTTGAGAAGAAGTACCACCACCACTGAAAGAAGAAAGTTTGTTTCCTTCCAACTTGATAGGTCTACCCTCTCTGGTTTTAACAACAACACTGCAGTAATCACTACCACTCACATATGTAGAAGCGTAATAGTTTGGAAGTGTTGGATCAACAGCTACCGGCTTTTTCACGTAAGGAATGGCCTTTTTAACTGGAGTCTCACATGCTGCTAAAGAAACAGCCGCGATACCAAATCCCATTAATTTCAAGAAGTCCCTTCTAGATGGCTCTTCACCATCAGCGATTGGTAAGTACTCAGGAAATTCCTTATTTGCCTTCTCTTGAAACTCCGCGCTGTTTTTCAGCTGCTCTAATCCTTTCCAGTATTTTTTAGTTTCTTTCATATTGCTGGACTATATCCTTTTTCAAGCTAGATTAATAGTGACATTTTGAACATTCCAAACCTCCGATATCTTCTACCTTCATAGGTTCTTTGCTATGCTCGCTATGTAACTCCACTAACTTGGAGTAGTATTCGTTATCTTTTGTGTTAACATTGGTTTCTCTGTGACAATTGATACACCATCCCATTGTCAAAGTAGAATATTGGTATACGACATCCATCTCTTCGATAGGACCGTGACAAGTCTGACATTCTAAACCACCAACCTTCACGTGCTGTGAGTGATTGAAGTAAGCCAAATCAGGAAGGTTGTGAACTCTTACCCACTCGATTGGTTGTGTATTGTCTCCGTACTCTCCTGTAGATGGATCGTAATCTATTGCTTTGTAGATTTTAGCAATCTCAGGTGACTCTGTTTTGATTGCAGTATGACAGTTCATACAAATATTCGCTGAAGGTATGTTTGCAGCTTTTGACTTTCTAACGCCAGTGTGGCAGTAGTTACAGTCGATTTCGTATTGACCTGCGTGAATTTGGTGCGAGAATGCGATTGGCTGAGTTGGCTGGTATCCTTGCTGAACACCGATAGAGAATGCTCCATCTATAGCCGTCTTCAATAGCAACGCAACGAAGATGAACGCCACAGCTCCAATGAAGAAGTCACTCATTAACAACTTCTGAAGATCAAATTTCTGACCAACTACCTCCTGATCTTCTTCAGAAAGTTCACCCTTTTGATCTTTCAAGTATTTGGTTAGTACTGATACGATCAATCCTAAAACGATAAGGATCAATACAAGCACTACAACCAGAACCACCAAAATTGCAGTTAAATACCCTGAAGAAACTGCGTTTTCGTTACCAGTAGAAGCTACCTGAGCATCTCCAGTTGCTGCAGTTGTTGCTGCAACAGGTTCTTTTGTTGACTCAACTTTAACATAGGCTAAGATCGAAGTGATCTCATCCTCAGAAAAAGGATAAGCCGGCATAGCGGTCTTATTATACTCTTCCCAAAGAGCTACTGCAGTTTCGTCACCGCTTTGAATTAATTTTTGAGAGTTTCTGATCCAGTTGATCAACCACTCTTTCTCTCTTCTCTCGTGCACGTTTTTCAGTGCTGGTCCAATTACCTTCTCTTGGATGGCGTGACACTGTGTACAGTTTGCCTTAAACAAACTCTCACCTGCTGATACTAAACCTGCATCCGTAGGGATGCCATCAGCTGCACCTTCTTCACTTGCTGCATCTTGCGCAGAAAGTGATGTTGATAACAATAAAGTAAGGGCGAAAAACAGTGAGGTTAGGACAAATCTGGGTGTTTTGGACATGGATTGTTTCTTTGTCAACATGTATTTTTATACCGTTCTAGATCAAACGCGTACAAATGTAACACCCCCATTTAGTATTTCAAAGGCAGTTTTGTAACCTGAAACTGACTTTATCGTATGTGGATAACCCCTGTGGATAAATAACATTGATTATCAGTTGATTAGATGACATTTATCATAGTTCAAAAGCTTTATTTAGAATAATTATAAATAAGACTTTAGGTAAAAATCTGATTAAACGCTCTATTCCACGATTTTGTCAATGTAGTTGGAGTTTAGAAGGCCCAACGCACCCATGTACTTGAGTTTGAACTTGATCCAGTCACCCACCTTGTAATTTCGCTTGGTAGAACCCAGATCTACAACAATCATATCGGAGCTTGCACCCGTAACTTCTACCCCTTTATCGATAGGTTCTAAGAAGTCTGTGGAGATATCTAATAAACCTAAATCAAGGATGGCACGATAACTGGTTTTCCCATAATCTTCCTCATTGATTTCGAACTGTTCACCGGAAGGGTTTGCAGCTAGTTCACCAGTGGGAACTTTTGGTTTTTCTATCAACTCAATGATCTGCGCGTGTAGCGTGAATACATCCGTTTTCATGCCAGGAACCGATTTTTCAGTAAACAAGTTATTGCCGAAATACAGCATCTCTCCTATTCTGAAATGATTAATCCCTTTTGGTAATTGACGATTGAGAAGTAATGGGAACGTTACTGAAGTGCCACCACTCACCCATTCGATTTTGCGATTAAACTTCGCTTCAACCAATTGCTTGTAAAGACTAAGTTGAATTAGCTTATCCTGAGACGGCATCACACCGTACAGACAATTTAAGTTGGTACCTAATCCAACCACAGTGATATTCGGCAATTCAAATATCTTACCATAGAACTCTAATAGATGCTCACCCAGAACTCCTTCTCTTAGGTCACCCATCTCAATCATGATGATGATTTTATGAAGCTTGTTCTGTTTCCCAGCTTCTTCTGACAGCAGTTTAATCGTTGATAATTCTGAATTGAAGCTTACATCAGCGTATTTCACCACATTCTTAATTGCTTTTCCTGCTGGTGGCTTGATATAGACTGTCTGCACCTCTGGATTGAGTGCTTTTACTTTTTTAAGATTACTTATTCTCGAATCATGAATTTCTGTCACTCCGAGATTAAGCAATTCTTGAATGTATTTTTCTGTGCCACATAGAAGTTTGGACACTACTCCCCACTCTATACCTTCCTTTTCCAATCTCTCAGATAAGAAATTATAGTTGTGTTGTAAGGATCTTCTTCTAAGTTTAAGATAGGCCATTAGTCATTGTTTTGGTTAGATAACTGCTTTTGGTTTATAACTGTTCGCGGAATATTTCGCGGCAGTCGAGAGAGCAGCTCATAGTTTAGTTGATTACTTAGCTCGCTGAATGATGCAACAGAAATAGAATTATCACCCTGATCTCCTATCAAGATAACCTCATCTCCTTTTTCAATAGAAGGACACTCAGATATATCTACAATCAGTAGATTCATATTAACAATACCAATAACGGCTAATCGCTGGCCACGAATCAGTACCCTTCCCTGGTTACTCAAGCTACGGCTGTAACCATGACTGTACCCCACAGGGACAGTTGCTATCTTCATATTATCGGTCGCCATAAAAGTAGTACCATAGCCTATAAACTCGCCAGTGGACACCTCTTTCACATCCATGACAGAGCTTTTCCATTTGATCACACGCTTAAGCGGATCTTCACGATCTGGAGAAAGCTTTATACAATCAATAAAACTCTCTTTGCTTGGCCAGAATCCGTACTGCAAAATACCGATACGTACCATATCCATTCTACTCTTTGGATAACTGATCGCCGCAGCGGAACATGCTGTATGTCGTGTTTCTGCTGAAAATCCTTTCGTCTCCATCCACTTATACAACTTGTTGTAGCGTTTGATTTGAGACTTAACACGAACGAAATTGGCGATGCTTTCTGCTCCTGCATAATGTGTACAGCAGCCTTTCAACTCAAAATATTCTTCATTACCTGAAAGCAAATCAAGAACATCTTCCAGTTGATTTTTGTCGAATCCCGTGCGGTTAAGCCCTGTTTCAAACTCGATATGAATCTTGGCTTTCTTTCCAAACTTTCTAGACACGTCCAATGCTTTGCGCATTCTATCTCGCTCGAAAACAAAAAACTCTATATCATTTAAAATGGCCCACTCTAACTCTTCGTTACCAATGTAACCCATGATTACAACGGTTGAAGAGGGGCTGATATTATTGACTTCTAAGGCTTCGTCGGCACTGAAAACAGAAAAGTGATTGACTCCTGCAGCTTGAACCATCGGCACAAACTCAAAAATCCCATGACCATAGGCATTCCCTTTGATCACAGATGAAATTTGCACATCTGGACCAATAAGAGAACGAATAAATCGATAATTGTTTTCTAATGCAGATTGGTCTAATTCTATTTCAGAAGTAGCAAACATGCTTTAGTGTTGTAGGTTGGAGACTACCTGATGAAAGATAGTTGTTGCAGTTTCAATGATCTCATCCGGAAAATCGTAATCCGGATTATGTAAAGCTGGGCAGTTTTCTCCTGAACCTATCCCAAACATTGCTCCTGGAAACTTTTCTGTAAATATACCAAAGTCTTCGCCCCATTTAAAGGGAGTATCTCTTTGAATAGTCTGAAGCTCCTGTTTTTCAGCTGCAGCTTTCACTGCATTAATTACCGTCTCATTGTTTTTATTGGCAAAGAAACTTTGAGTCCAATCAATATCCACGGTCAAACCATGCTTCGCTCCTATTTCTCTAGCTATTTGTTCACAATCTTTTTCAAATTGTCTGATCACCTCATTTTTCCACGCTCTTAGCGTATAGTGAAGTTCACCGTAGCCAGCAGATACTCCATATGATCTATCACCCATGGTCGTATATATAGGTGTAGCAATCTTAAAATTTGGATCCGTTAAATCAGGTACGTTGCTTTCAAGATATGCTTGCGTAATTTCGGCCATTGCCAAAGCAGGGTTGAAACCCTTCTCAGGCTCTGCAGCGTGAGAGGTTTTTCCTTTTAACTTTACAATAATACTGTTAGCCGCAGCTGTAAATGGACCTTCTTTCCAAACGACAGAATGTAATGGATAACCGGGTAGATTGTGCAAAGCAACCACATAATCAGGAGCTAAATCTGCAAACTTGGGATCGTTGATGATTCCTTTCGCACCCTCTCCATTCTCCTCCGCAGGTTGGAACAATAATATCACTGTTCCGATATCCAATGGTTGATCCTTAAAGGTTCTTGCTAAAGCATATAATATAGATGCATGGCCATCATGTCCACACTTGTGACTTACACCCGGATAGATTGATTTATGTTCAAATTCATTGATCTCTTCAATCGGCAAAGCATCAAAATCCCCACGGATCATGATGGTTTTACCCGGTTGGCTACCATTATAGATAGCTGCTATTCCGTATTGATCAAATTCGATCAGCTGATGCGGAGCACACTCAGCTTTTAATTTTGTAAAGAGGGTTTTAGATGTTTCTTTTTCCTGACAAGATAATTCGGGGTGTTGATGCAAATGCCTACGTAAGGCAATTGCATCATCAAAAATATTTGTAGTCATTGACTATGATTTATTTAAACGCATTTCCAGATACTTATTCGTAAACCCAAGCTTCTCATACAATTTTTTAGCTGGGTTATCTGGCTCTACGTGTAAAGCTATGTTTCCTTCTGCAGTTTCAATAGCTTTTTGCATCATTGCTTTGCCATATCCTTTACCGCGTTTCTCTCTGTGAGCTGCGATGTATACCAGGATATTTTCAGGAATGTAACCTTCCATACCTGTTTTGTTGACTACTACTGCACCTACTATTTCTCCTTCGTCCCTTCCGACTACTACAAATCCGCCTGGAGTAATTCCTTTGCTCAGTGCATAGTTGATCGCTTTCATGATGTCAGCACGCTCATCTCCATACTGGTCTAAATGTTCGAATAAGAAATCACGGATTTGCTCCATTTCTATTAATCCGACGGTATCTGAAGGTCTAAGAACTTTTATATCTAGCATTTTACTACTTATTTATGTTTGAATTGATTGATTAAAATGAATGAAATCAAGGAGGCTGATATACCGAATATGTTTGCATCTAAGCCAAACGGCAAGTCAACTCCCCATACTATTAAGGTAATGGTGGTTCCACCACCCAACAACATGGACCAAAAGGCTGCATTAGGATTTGGTTTCTTCAAAAATAAACCACCTAAAACTGGAATAAACAAACCTGAAACCATGAAAGCATAGGAATACAGCATTAACTCCAGTACGCTTTGCATCATCGATGCCAGCAGGAGTGCTAATGCACCTATAACTAAGGTTAAAATTTGGGACAGACGTAAAAACTTCTTCTGATCAGCATTTTGGTAACCGATAATATCCGTCACCAGATTACCTGATGAAGCCATCAAGCAACTATCAGCCGTAGAAAGAACAGCGGAAAAGTAAGAAGCCATCATTAGTCCCATCAGTCCTGCGGGTAAAATGGTTCTTAACAGCATAGGAAGACCTGTTTCTGCATCCATACCAGCTGCACTGGAATAGCCCAGGTATTCGAACATACCAGATTCTGCTCCTACACGAGCAAACATCCCTAAACATACTCCCATAAATGCCATTACAGGCCATTCGAAAAGTCCTGCGATGTACCAGGCCTTTTGTGCTTCCTTTTTGCTTTTGCAGGCATAAATTCTTTGATATAGCGTCATACCAACAAACCATATTGGAATAATGGTCACTCCCCAGTTGACAATATCCTGCCAACTGATATTGGAAAGTGTTAAAAACTCTGGAGGAAGAACTTCCTTGATCTTTTCATAGCCACCAATTTCAATGTAGCCAAGCGGAAGCCCGATAAATACCAACCCGGACAGTAAAAGCGCCCATTGAATGGTATCGGTGTAAATCACCGCTTTCAATCCGCCCATTACGGTATAAACCACTGCTATCACACCCATTATTATAAGAGCGTAATTAAGGTTCAACCCTTCAAAAGTGGATGAAGCCAACTTCGCTCCAGCTAATAACTGTGAACTGGTAAATCCCGCGTAACCAATAGCGGATATGATCCCAGCTAAAAGAGCTGTCTTCTTATCATAGAAAATGCTAAAGATTTGCGGGAAAGTGAAAAGTTTCTTGAATTGGGGAAGCTCACTGAGTCTGGGAATCAAAACCACAGCTGCCAGCCATGCTCCGATTAGCCCTGTGAACAACATCCAGGAACCAGAAAGCCCCATTGTAAAACCAAGGCCACCGAGGCCTATTGAAAATCCGCCACCTACATCGGTGGCAACCACCGAGAGGCCAACGTGCCATGAAGACATTGTCCTGCCTCCCACATAATAATCGTCTGTACTTTTGTTTTTGTTAAGAAAGAAAACCCCTACTCCCAACATTGCTACCATGTAAACAATGAAGATGAGGAGGTCGATCCAATGGATACTCAAACCAGCTGTAAGTCTTTTAGATTAGATAATTGCTTTGAATAAGCAACAGGCATTCTGCCCGATTGTTTAGAAAAAAGTCATTTTTCTAGCTGCAAATCTAAGTAATCATAAATCAACTGGTGGATAGTAGGCCTAACGTTGTATTTATAGATGTTGGTATGCGTTCGATCGGGATACACTCTATTGGATAAAAACACAAAGACCAACTCATAATCTGGATCAGCCCAAACTAAGGTACCCGTATACCCTGTATGTCCAAAGCTTCGCACACCAGCAGACTTTGCGACACTACTTTTAGCTTCATCGTATTCAAGTAGTGGCTTATCAAACCCCAACCCTCTGCGATTATCCAAATTTCCATATTGTGTTGCTGTGAATAAGTTAATCGTTGAAGGTTTAAAATACTGTTTTCCATCAACAAATCCATCAGATAGTAGCATTTCCCATAGCGCAGCCACATCAATAGCATTCCCAAAAAGCCCAGCATTTCCAGATATTCCGTTCATTAAAATTGCACCTTCATCATGTACTGTACCATGTATTGGCTCATTTCTAAAGAAGGTATCTATTTCCGTAGGCACTATTCTATGAAGTGGAAAATGATTTGCAGGATTGAAACAAACCGTCTCCATATATAAGGAGTCATAGAAGCTGCTCCTTAAGTATTGATCTAATGATTGGCCAGAAAGGCTCTGAACTATTTCAGGAACCAAATAGAACAACAAACCAGAATATACATACTGCGGATTTTCCTCTACAGAAGTTTTCTTGATCATTTTTTTGATCTTCTTCTCATAGAAGTCTTTATGCAGGTATTTCCCTTCGGAAATCTTGATTGGAAAGTCTTCCGAATATTCAGCCGCAATAGTGTTATGCTTGTATTGACCATTCTTCTTTTGTATCTCGGTGTAATATCTAATCCAACTTTTGATACCTCCTTGATGAGCTAATGCTTCTCTGAGTGTCACCTTACCAAACTTGCTCCATCCGAGTCCAGAAACATAGTCATTGATCTGATCATCGAGATGTATTTTTCCTTCATCATATAGCTTCATCAAAGCCATGGTAGAAGCCATCACTTTGGTCAATGAAGCCAGGTCATAAATATCCGAAACATAGACATGATCAAGACTATCATAGGTATGAAAACCATAAGATTGGTACACCAAAGGTTTACCCTGATAACTAGCGTAAATTACCGCCCCAGGAAAAGCTTCTTTCGAAATTGCGGAATTCACAATAGAATCTATGTCTTTTTGTAATTTTTCTAAAATTGCAGGAGAGCCAATTTTCTGGGAGTATACATTTTGAAAAAAAATAAGGAATAATCCGAAAATGATAGTTCTATATGCCATGAAGGTTCTTAATTTTGGGGCCTTTCAGAGATAGCGAACTTATGGAAAATCAGAAACATTTCGTAATTGATTTTGATAGTACTTTCACCAGAGTAGAGGCACTTGATGTGCTCTGCGAAATCTCCCTTAGAGGAAAGGATGATGCTGAGACTTCTCTTCAGAAGATCAAAGACATCACTGACCTTGGTATGGAGGGTAAGATTTCGTTTAGAGAATCACTTGAGCAGCGTATTGAAATCTTGAGAGCACACAAATCAGACTTGCCTGAGCTTATTGCCAGACTAAGTGAGCAAGTTTCTGAGTCTTTTCAGCGAAATAAGGAGTTTATCAAGAAATATTCTGATCAGATTTATATCCTTTCGAATGGATTTAAGGATTTCATTGTTCCAATAGTGGAGCATTTTGGGATTTCAGAAGACAGAGTTTTCGCCAATGAATTTGTGTACGATGAGTCTGGCAACATCGTCGGTTTTGATAAAGACAACATGCTTTCTCAAAACAACGGCAAACCAAACAAGATCAAATCATTGCATTTAGAAGGCGAAGTATATGTGCTTGGTGATGGTTATACCGATTATGAAATCAAAAAAGCTGGTATCGCACACAAGTTTTACGCTTTTACAGAGAATGTAAGGCGACAAAACGTTCTTGAGAACGCTGATCACGAAGCCCCTAACTTAGACGAAGTACTATATTTAAATAAGATGGAAAGAGCCCTCTCCTATCCAAAAAGCCGTATCAATGTGCTGCTTTTGGAAAACATTCACGAACATGGGGTTAGAAAACTCCAGGAAGAAGGATATAACGTCAAAGTACATCCAGCCGGAATGGATGAGGATGAGCTTTGCGAAGCAATTAAAGACGTTTCCATCATCGGTATTCGATCAAAAACGAATATCACTAAGAAGGTATTAGACAATGCAAACAGACTATTGGCTGTTGGAGCATTCTGTATAGGTACTAACCAAATTGATTTGGTGGAATGTCAGCGCAAAGGAGTTGCGGTATTTAACGCACCTTTCTCTAACACCAGATCTGTGGTAGAATTAGCAATTGCTGAGATTATCCTATTGATGAGAAACATCGCTGACAAGAATGTTTCCATGCACAATGGTGTTTGGGATAAATCTGCTAAGGGTAGTTTTGAAGTAAGAGGTAAGACACTCGGAATTATCGGATATGGCAATATTGGTGCTCAACTTTCAGTAGTAGCAGAATCCATTGGCATCAAAGTCCAGTTCTTTGATCTGGAAGAGAAGCTTGCTCTCGGAAATGCAACACAGTGCAAATCCATGGATGAGTTGCTGGAGACTTCAGATATGATCTCACTTCATATAGATGGTCGTCCCGAGAATGCTGGATTCATGAAAGAAGAGCATTTCTCTAAAATGAAAGATGGAGTAATCTTCTTGAACCTTGCTAGAGGACCAGTAGTGGATATCGCCGCATTAAAGAAATACGTGCTTTCTGGAAAAATCAGAGGTGTAGGCGTAGACGTATACCCAGAGGAACCAAAAAGCAACGATGAAGAATTTGTTTCAGAATTGAGAGGTCTTCCAAACACTATCTTGACTCCACATATTGGAGGTAGCACTTTGGAAGCGCAGGAAAACATTGCTGATTTCGTTCCTGGCAAGATCATGGAATACATCAATACGGGATCTACCAATAATAGTGTAAACTTCCCGAACATTGTACTTCCTACTCTTAAGAATGCACATCGATTCATTCATATACATAAGAACGAACCAGGTATATTGGCTAAAATCAACCATATCTTAGCGAATCATAACCTGAACATCGTGGGACAGTATTTGAAGACTAACGAGGAAATCGGATACGTTATCACTGATATCAATAAGAATTATGATGAGGAGGTCATCAAAAATCTGAAAAACATTAAGGAAACAATTAGATTCAGAGTGTTGTACTAGTTTGGAATTCATTTATTCTTTAACTTAGAATTCAATCCGCGAACACGTTTTTTGTTGAAACGGAATTTAGAGCTATATTAGTCGCCAATGAGTCATTCACCGCTTTGGAAATCAATCAATAGTCTTGATGCCCTCGAGCAAGTAATCGAGGGATCTAAGCAGAAGCCTGCTCTTGTTTTTAAGCATAGGGCATCCTCTCCTGATAGCATTGAGAAAAAGGTTGAACTTGAAACAAATTGGACCATATCCAAGGAAATAGTTGATCTGTACATCGTAGATGATATGAAAGACAGAGACGTATCTTTGGAGATAGCTGAATTAGCGGGTATCCAACATGAATTTCCTCAAGTTGTTCTTTTTGCTGATGGCGTCACCATGTATGACGAATCACATGACATGATAAGTGTTAAGAAAATCAAGCTTGCACTCAAAATTGTCAACCGCACTTTCAAATGGATGGAAACAAGAGCATAAAAAAAGCCTTCGGGAGTACCGAAAGCTTTTAATATCGTCCGAAGTGTAATTAAACCCCTAGAAAATAAGGATTTGAGCTGTGAAGATGGGTCAAAGATCCACTGTTATCCTGAAACAGTCAAAGACTGCTACGAGGTGCCAATTCGAAAACTGACATGAGGCCCAATTTTGCCACCCCACTTGACTCGGTATTGTTTTAGTGTTAGGTTTAAAAACAATAATCCGAACGACTTTGCAAACTTAAAATTAGCGTATCAATATACCAGATGAATCACAAGATATATTTCACTCCAGGACCGTCTCAAATTTATTACACAGTCCCAGATCATCTAAAAAATGCTGTAAAAGAGGATGTTATGTGCATTTCTCACCGCAGCGCTGCTTTTCAAAAAATATTTGAATCAACCCGCGCTTCGCTGAAAGCATTACTAAATATCCCTGATGGATATGAAATATACTTCACCTCTTCTGCCAATGAAGTATGGGAACGCATCATTCAAAACCTAGTGATCGAATCCTCTCATCACTTTATTAATGGCTCTTTTGCGAAGAAATTCCATCAGTTTGCTGAGAGCTATCAAAAAGATGCTACAACTACCAAAGTAGCAGATGGAGCAGATTATGAGAGTCTTGAGGTGCCTGATAAAGCAGAGTTGATTTCAGTAACGTTGAACGAAACAAGTATTGGATTTGGCTTTGATGTAGAAAAAATCAAGAAACTCCGAGAAACTTATCCTGAAAAACTCATAGCCCTGGATGCAGTAAGTGCATTCCCAGCTGTGGGGTTTGATTTAAACCTGGTAGATACAGCCTATTTCTCAGTTCAGAAATGCTTCGGACTTCCTGCTGGACTTGGAGTTTGGATCCTAAACCAAAGATGCTTCGAAAAGTACGAAAAGGTCAAGGAAGCAGGGCTTGTTACGGGTAGTTATCACGATTTGAGTGATTTGAAGGCAAATGGAGACAAAAACCAGACTCCAGAAACCCCTAACATACTGGGTATCTACTTGCTTGGAAAGGTCTGTGATGACATGCTTTTCAGGACACCAAAGATGATCCAAAATGACACTATATATAAAGCGACTATTCTATATCAAGCACTAGAGCAAAATGCTAAATTCAAGCCATATATAGATTCCAAGACAACCCGCTCTAAAACGGTTATCGTGGCTGAATGCGAGGGTGGAAATGCAGCAATTCTGAAAGTTCTAGCTGATAAAGGATTTATTATTGGCAAAGGATATGGCTCTTACAAAGACAGTCACATCCGAATTGCCAACTTCCCTGTTCATTCAAAAGAGCAAGTTGAAATGATCTGTGATATTATTGCGTCATTTTAACAGAACAAAATTTGGTCTCAAATAGTATTACCTGAAAGAGACCAACATCATGAACGGTGAAACCCAAAAATTTCTTAAGAAAATTTGGAACTTTATTACGTTTTTAAAAATTGGTATCTTGAATTAGTTATACTTTTGCGGAAAAATCGCTTTACTCGTTTAAGAACATGTATAAATACAGTAAAATACTCGTTGGTTTAGATAACTCCGACATGGATAAAAGCCTGATCAAGGCTGCATCTGAGGTATGTAAGCTTTCAGGCTCCAAATCCGTTTATTTCGTCAATGTATTGAAGGAAATGAACCTACCGGATTCCATCAAACGAGAATTTCCAGACATCCTTGACAAGGCTATTGAAGAACGCCAAAATGAAATTCAGGACAAAGTAAACAAGCACTTTAATTATACAGAAGCTGAGGTCATTATCAATGTAATAGTTGATGAAGGACAGGTAACTAAAACCATCTTGAAATATGCAGGTAATGAAAAAATTGACCTGGTAATATTAGGAAGAAAGAATGAGCAAAAAGGTGGTGGGATTCAGATCACAAGAATTGCCAGAAGAATCGCTTGTTCCCTGTTGATCATTCCAAAGGGTGCTGATTTGAAGCTAAATAAAGTATTGGTTCCTACCGATTTCTCAGATTATTCTAAGAAGGCTGTGGAAAAAGCGGCTACTCTTTTGAGAAAATCAAAGAATGCAAATGCTATTTTGACCATTCAGAATGTATATCAAGTACCTGTAGGATATCACTATACTGGTAAATCTTTCAAAGAGTTCTCTGAAATCATGAAAGATCACGCCAAAGGCGATTACAAGAAATTTGTAAATGAAGTAGACCTTAGAAATATCAAGCTGGAGCAAACATACACGCTCGATAAAGACGATGATATCACTAAGGACATTTATAAGACAGCCAAGAAAATAGATGCTGACCTTATCGTAATCGGCGCAAAAGGGCGCACAGCGGCAGCATCATTATTCATTGGTAGTAAAGCTGAAAAATTAATCCAGGTGGATTCAGATATTCCTTTGTTGGTGGTAAGACCTAAAGGCAAAATAGCTGGTCTGATGGAAATGCTTCGAGAAATTTAACCTTGAAGCTCTTCTGATAATGGTGCTACTCTCATTTTGTCGAGTAAAGAATTGAGAGTAGCACATTCTTCTTCTGACAAATTCTTAAAGCTATTTTCCCAACGTTCCATCTCTCCATCGATTTCAGCTAAGAGATCCAATCCTTGCTGAGTGATTACCACATCTACAGCTCTCCTATCCTTAGAACACTGCTTTCTTTGCACCAACCCTTTAGCTTCTAGTTTATCCACAATCCTTGATGCATTAGAGCTTTTATCCAACATTCTCTCTATCAACAAATTAACTGTGGCCGGATTTGGGTATTGCCCCCTAAGTATTCTTAATAAATTGTATTGAGGAGTGGTTACATCAAACTGTTTGAAAAAACCAACCTGAGATTGATTTAACCAACTATTGGTATAGATAATATTAACAATGGCTTTGTTAAATTCACTTTTAAAATGACTTTGTTTGATATCTTCAGATATTCCCATCAGCTTTTCGGAAAATAAAATTATTTACAACTACATATAATGTAACGACACAAAGATTCATGTTGTTCTGCAAAATAAAAAAAATTACAATCTGAATTAAACCTTTTTGTCGTCTGATAATCAAAGGGGTGTACTACCTGAAACCTTGGAAGATTCGTTTATCATAGACAAACTTAAGAATCCGGAAACAAAAAACTATGGATTCAACCTGATGTTGCAAAACTATCAGGAGCGAGTCTATTGGCATGTTCGCAAAATGGTAATCGTACATGAAGATGCGGATGACATCACACAAAACACCTTTATGAAAGCATGGAACAACCTGGAGAAGTTCAGAGGTGAGTCAGGTCTCTTCACGTGGCTGTACAGAATTGCCACGAACGAATGTCTCAACTTTTTGAAAAAGAAAAATCGCTGGAAAATGTTTTCCATGAGCAACTATTCTGATTTTTTGGAAGATCATCTGACTAATTCGGACATGATATCCGGAGAAGAAATAGAAATGAAGCTTCAAAAAGCCTTATTGAAATTACCAGACAAACAGCGACTAGTGTTTAACTTGAAGTATTTTGACGAAATGAAATTTGAAGAAATAGCTGAAGTTACTCAAACGAGTATAGGAGCGTTAAAAGCTAGCTATCATCACGCTGTAAAAAAGATTGAAAATATTCTGAATGAAGATTAAACCTTTTCGTATTTAAAGAATCTAAATAACAACATGAGCAAAGGCTTAGACGATATAGACAAAATAAAGCATCCATTTAAAGTAGAAGATGGGTATTTTGATGATTTGACTCAGTCCATCCAGGAAAGAGTAAGTACATCAAAACCTCGGTCATACTCTTTTAGATGGCAATGGAGCCTCGCTCCTGCTCTATTGGTCGTTCTAGCACTTTTCTTATGGTTAAACAATGACCAATCCAGATCATTGGATAGTGAAGAATTAATTGCTCAGGTTTCAACAACCGATATTATTTCCTATCTGGAAAACTCCGAACTATCCGAACAGGATCTTCTTTCGCTTACAAATGACGAAACCTTAATCGACCTAACAGATATAGACCAAATCAATCTTCAAGATGAAGATTTAGAAGATTTGATGAATAATTTTGACTTGAATGAGTTAGACATATAGAAGCCATGAAAAAGATATACTTACCCATTCTTATTTTCTTGTTGACTTTAGGTGTGTCCTATGGACAAACAGATGCAATGGAAAAATTAGAGGCTGCTAAAATAGCTTTGATCACCGAACGACTGGAGCTCACCCCAGATCAGGCAGAGAAATTTTGGCCTATCTACAGACAGTTCGCTGATGAGCAAAAATCACTACGAAGAGAGTTCCAACAGCTCAAGCAGGGATATGATCCTTCCCAAGCTACTGAAGCTCAGAATCAACAAATGCTAGACGAAGGACTTAAGATAAGAGAAAAGCAACTCAATCTAGAAAAGACCTATTCTTCTAGAATGCAAGAGGTTATCTCCACCAGACAGCTGATGAATTTGCGTAAAGCAGAAGACGATTTCAAACAGATGTTGCTTAAGCGAATCAAAGAGCAGCAGCAACAGCGTCAAGACCTACAAAACCAACGATTAAGAAATAATGAAAATATGAGGCAACGCAAGAATTAACCAAACTACCACTACCTGATATTGAGACATTTAATCGCCATTTTATTCCTAGCAACAAGCTATCAACTAGCTTTTGCTCAACAGAATACGCTTTCTGTAGAAGAACAATTAGCCCAAATAGAGGCTGAGATGGATTCTATGTCCATTTTTCTCTTATTGGATAGCGTATTGACTAGCGCTAAAGATTATAAATATTCTGAATTGGACTTCAGAATGAGTTACAACAGCAACATTACCAGTGCTGGACGCAACTATGATTTCAATCAGCAAAACATGTCTCCAGGTGTTTCCTATTATCATAAAAGCGGGGCATTCCTTGACTATTCTGGTTTTTGGAACTCTGGAGTAGATCCAAAGTATAACCTCTCCGTATTTTCCGCTGGATACATGGGGAGACTCGGTAAAGACTGGGGATTCAGTTCATCTTATGAGCGCTGGTGGTATCATGGAGCATCCAACAGCCTCAACAATACCTTGAGCAATACGCTCATATTTTCTAAAAAGTATATTTATGCCTCTCTGGATTACAGCATGCTGTTCGGGGATGGATTAGCTCATCGATTGGTAGGAACAGTTACTGGATCCATCAATCTCGGCAATTGGTGGAAATTTAACTCTATCAAAATCCTACCGTCTGCCTCCACAATCTTTGGTAATGCTGAAATCACCGTATTGTATGATGGTACTTTGCTTGAAGAACTCCGAAGCAATGATTATTTAAGAGAGAATTTGTCCGCCAGAGAGTTTTTAGAATATGCGAATAGCGTAATGAGCGATGAAGAAAAAGCGATTCGTAGAGAAATTTTAGAATCCACATCCCGGAGAGATCCAGAGCGGCAACGTCAACTCGCTGTTTTATATCTATCAAATCCAGACATCTACAATTATATCATCAACATCCTGGATATTTCCGAAAATAAATACGGCATAATGAACTACAATTTCTCATTGCCAATCATTCTATCTTCCAAAAAACTTTCCCTAATAGTTAGTTACACTTATTCTATTCCAGTGAGTCTTCCAGGTGAAGATTTTAGCATGGACCCTATCGGATTTTTCGGAGCCTCAGTCATTTATAGAATTCCTTTCAAGAATAAGTAAACCATAAGGTTCATATTTACAGGAATCCCCTATCTTTGCATCCCGTAACAATACGATCAGAACAACACATTCTTAATGTCCAAAGCAAAATACATCTTCGTTACGGGCGGCGTAACTTCCTCGCTGGGAAAAGGTATCATTTCAGCCTCTTTAGGTAAGCTTCTTCAAGCGCGAGGTTATTCTGTAACCATCCAAAAATTTGACCCTTACATCAATATTGATCCGGGAACACTTAATCCTTATGAGCATGGCGAGTGCTATGTGACTGATGATGGTGCCGAAACCGATCTTGACTTAGGACACTATGAGCGTTTCCTGAATATCCCTACATCTCAGGACAATAACGTAACTACTGGAAGAATATATGACAATGTGATTCAAAAGGAACGTAAAGGAGAATTCCTTGGTAAAACCGTTCAGGTAGTTCCTCACATCACAGATGAGATTAAAAACAACATTTACAAGCTTGGTGAAACTGGCAAATTTGACATTGTTATCACGGAGCTAGGTGGATGTGTTGGTGATATCGAATCACTTCCATTCATAGAAGCAGTTCGTCAGGCAAGACTAGAACTTGGTCCTACCAACTGCATCTCCATTCACTTGACACTTGTACCATATTTAAAGACAGCAGGTGAATTAAAAACCAAGCCTACACAGCACTCAGTAAAAGAATTGTTAGAGGCTGGAATTCAGCCAGACATCCTTGTATGTAGGTCTGAATATCCGCTTAATTCTGACATTAGAAAGAAACTAGCACTATTCTGTAACGTGCCTATCAACTCGGTAATCGAATCATTAGATGCAGAAACCATCTATGATGTGCCGATCTTGATGAGAAAAGAAAAACTGGATGAGCGTGTTTTGGCTAAGTTCAAACAGTCTTACAAAAGAGAACCAAAAATCGACGCCTGGAAGGAATTCTTAGGAAGATTGAAGAATCCTACATCTCAGGTTAGAATTGGTTTAGTTGGAAAATACGTTGAGCTTAAGGATGCTTATAAATCAATTGTAGAAGCCTTCGTACATGCAGGAGCTTACAATGAAAGTAAAGTAGTGCTCAACTGGATTCACGCTGAAGAAGTAGATGAATCAAATACCGATAAACTTTTCAAAGAATTGGATGGTATCCTAGTGGCACCAGGGTTCGGAGAAAGAGGTATCGAAGGAAAGATTTTAACGGTGAAATACGCAAGAGAAAACAAGATTCCTTTCTTCGGAATTTGTCTTGGAATGCAAGTAGCTGTAATAGAATTCGCTAGAAATGTACTAACGCTTAAGAAAGCTAACAGTACAGAGATGGATTCTAAAACAAAATACCCTGTGATTGACATCATGGAGGATCAGAAAAACATCAAGAACATGGGTGGAACCATGCGTCTAGGTGCTTATGACTGTAATATCAAAAAAGGCACGAAAGCATACAATGTTTACGGCCATACTAAAATATCTGAAAGACACCGTCACAGATATGAATTCAACAGCCAGTTTTTAGCACAGTACGAAGAAGCAGGTATGATCGCTTCTGGTACTAACCCTGACACTGGACTGGTAGAAATTATGGAAATCCAGGACCACCCATGGTTCGTTGGAGCTCAATTCCACCCAGAATTAAAATCTACTGTGGTTAATCCACACCCACTATTCGTGAAATTCGTCAAAGCGGCGATCAATTATCGTAGAGAAAAAGAAAGCAATTAATAAGTAGAGATAGAGAATAATGGATAGAAATCAATTAATTGGATTGATAATGATGTTGGTGTTTATCACCATCTACTTTCAGTTTTTTGCTCCGGAACCGCCGGAGCCAACCGATCCATCTGCCATTAACGTAGGTGACACAATCGTGGTAAGAAATGACTCTTTAGCAGCAACAACTCCTACCACTACCCTTTCAGATAGCGCAAAAGCTAAGCTCAATGAAATGAAATATGGTTTGTTCTCTCCTGCATCTGTAGGAACTGAAGAAATCACTACGTTCGAAAATGAGCAAATGATTGTGTCGTTCTCCTCAAAAGGTGGAACAGTACAAAAAATCGTTTTGAAAGAGTTCGAAGACTTCAGAGGAAACCCTTTGGTTTTAATTGACGATGCACATGCTGCTCAGCATATTTATGTTGAGCACTTGTCTAGAACGATCGACTTATCAGAACTATACTTCACTTCCAAAGGGTCAGGTAAAGTTCTTCAAAGTGGCGACACTACTACTTTGGCATATCAAGTGACATTACCGGAAGGTCAATCATTGACATATACCTACACCATTCCTGGTGAAGGATACGAGATTGGCATGACAGTTCGTCAAAACGGATTAGAGTCTATCATTGGTCAAAACGTGAAGTTCGCATGGAATCAGCGAATGAACCGATTGGAGCAAGACTTCAAAGATGCTAGAAACAGATCAACTGTTATCTACCGATTCACCGATGGTGATGTAGATGAGCTAAAAGCTCAATCAGAGGAGCGTGAAGAAGAAACGTTGGAACTTGCTACATCTTGGGTGTCTTTCCGTCAGAAGTTCTTTACTTCTGCAATTATAGCTAGCAAACCATTTACTAATGGTAATGTATCTAGTTATATCAACTTCCAGGATTCAAGTGCTATTAAGAACGTTCAAATGGCCATGAACATGCCTTATGGAGATTTCATTGGCAACACAACAGACTTCAAATTCTACTATGGTCCTAACAACTACAGCATTCTTAAAGACGTAGCTCCTGATTTCTCAGAAAACGTAGAGTTAGGTTGGAGTGTATTGAGGTGGATCAACAAGTTTGCGATCATTCCGATCTTCCACTTCCTGGAAAGATACATCAGCAATTACGGTATCATTATCATGATTATGGTAATCATCATTCGTATTGTACTTGCTCCATTGACTTATAAGTCACACATGGGAATGGCTAAAATGCGTGTATTGAAGCCAGAACTTGATGAAATCAAGGAAAGAAATGATGGCGACATGCAGAAAGCTCAACAAGAGCAGATGGCTTTGTACCAAAAGGTAGGTATCAACCCATTGAGTGGTTGTATCCCGATGCTTTTACAAATGCCAATCCTTTTCTCGATGTTCTACTTCTTCCCGAACTCGATAGAACTAAGACAAGAAAGCTTCTTGTGGGCGCACGATTTATCTACTTATGATAGTATTTTAAATCTGCCATTTACAATCCCATTCTATGGTGATCACGTGAGTTTGTTCACGTTATTGATGACGGCTTCTACTATTCTTTACACCTGGTCTAACAGTCAGGTAACAACTGTACAAGGCCCGATGAAGTCTCTTCAGTACGTAATGCCTATCATGTTCTTGTTCTTCCTGAACAGCTACTCTGCAGGTCTTACGTTCTATTATTTCGTATCCAACATCGTTTCTTTCGCACAGATCTCTTTATTCAGAAAGGTGATTGACGAGGACAAGATCTTGAAGAAACTAGAAGAGAACAAAAAGAAAAATGCCAACAAAAAGAAGTCTTCTTTCGCTCAAAGATTGGAAGAGGCTATGAAGGCTCAAGAACAAAAAAAGAAGCAGACTAAAAAGAAATAGACTAGTCACTACAAGATTTTCTAAGTTCACACGCCCAGACCTGAGTCTGGGCGTTTTTTGTTTTTGAGGTATAAGCAAATCAACTATTTTTATACTAGCGAAACTTTATACTATCAACCTTCCATGTCACTATGAAAATCTACGGAATCCTTTCTAAGGTACCTTTTCTCAAGAGGTATTCTTTTAAATTCCTTTTTGTTGCATTTCTTGGCATCCACATTCCATTACTGGCAGTAATTGGATTTATCCTGTACAATCAGGGAGGTGGCTTCTCAGCAATGAATGTTTTCCTTCTTGTTTTGGTGTTTACATTGATTGCCACGGTAATTACTTTGTTTACACTGAATAGCTTATTGGCCCCATTATTAAAGACAAAAACTTCATTGGAGGAATATGCTGATCATGGATTAATTCCCAACATTCCTACAGGCTATAATGACGAAGCTGGTATTGTGATGAAAAACGTTCAAAACACTATTGTGAAAATAGAGAACATGCTCTCTACACAAAGGGACCTTACTTCGCTCCTTTCACATGATTTGAGAACGCCTATTGCTGAAATGATCGGTGTGGCCCAGGTAATGGATCCAGATGACAAAGAAGATCATGAGCTGATGGTGAAACAGATTGTTAAGTCTGGTGAGAACCTTTTGGAAATGCTCCAGTCAATTCTGACAATGATGAAACTAGATACTTTGGAGCTTGCACCTGAAGACAAAGCCAAAACATCACTTCACAGCATGGTGAATCATGTGATAGAACAATCTTCCAGCCGTTTGAAAGCAAAGCGATTGCAAATAAGCAATGAAGTTAATCCAGAAGCTGATATTGAAGTAAATGAGACCTTCTTCGAACATGTGGTTAGCAACTTGATCAACAATGCTATCAAATTTTCACATGAGGGCAATATTATTACCATTTCGTCTGTCTCGAATCATGGTGAAGTGACATTGATTGTAAAAGACCGTGGTATTGGATTAGAATCTGGAACTGAGCACCTGATCTTCCAACGTTTCACAAAACATGGACGAGAAGGAACCAAGAACGAAAAAAGCACTGGATTGGGCCTATATCTCACGAAACGTATTGTAGAACTTCACAATGGAAAGATTGAAGCCAGCAGCGAAGGCAGGGATAAAGGCACTACCTTCAAAGTAAAAATTCCAGCATAAACTGAAATAAAGAATTATCATCAAAGTAATCAACGACTTATACACATTCAAAATGTTAATTACTTGATTATTAAGCAACTAGATAAAAGCATAATATAAGTCATATCAAATCTTTTGGCGTGTGTCTTTATCTTGTGTGCAGGTTAAATATATTTGTGTCCTTTTCATTTTAGAAAAGATCCAAAACTCTTCGAAACTATGGGTAAAATCATTGCTATAGCAAACCAAAAAGGTGGAGTTGGTAAAACAACTACAGCTATTAATCTGGCAGCAAGTCTTGCTGCTTTGGAGTTGAGAACGCTTATTGTGGATGCTGATCCGCAGGCTAACGCAACTTCAGGTGTTGGAAAGAACCCTAAAGAAGTAGAAGTCAGTGTGTATGAATGTATGGTAGACGGTGCTGATGTTGAAGAAAGCATTGTCACAACAGATATCAAATATCTAGACTTATTACCTTCTCATATTGACTTAGTTGGTGCGGAAGTGGAAATGGTAAGCATTGCTGAAAGAGAAGAAAAAATGAAGCAATCCCTTGCCAAGGTTCAGGATAACTACGACTTCATAATTATCGATTGCTCTCCTTCACTTGGTCTGATCACTGTAAATGCACTAACTGCTGCAGATTCAGTAATTGTACCAGTACAATGTGAGTATTTCGCACTTGAAGGACTAGGCAAACTTCTTAACACCATCAAGATCATCCAAAACAGACTGAATCCTGAGTTGGAAATTGAGGGAATTCTATTGACGATGTATGACTTACGTCTAAACTTATCCAATCAGGTAGTAGATGAAGTAAGAACGCACTTCAAGTCAATGGTATTTGACACATTGATTCCAAGAAACATCAAGCTAAGTGAGGCTCCAAGTTTTGGTGCACCTGCTATTGCACATGATGCGGAGAGTAAAGGTTCTCTTGCGTACCTAAACCTGGCACGTGAGATTATGCAACGCAACGAAGTAACAGCGTAAATACTGAATGGCAGAGATGGCGGATAAGAAGTGGAAAAAGAAGACTGGATTGGGAAGAGGGCTTGGAGCTCTACTCGAAGATTCAGATGAAAAAAAGGAAATTAGTGGTTCTGGCGCCACCATCAAAGGTGCCATCAATGAAATTCCTGTTTCTGCGATAGAGGTTAACCCTTTCCAACCCAGAACGGATTTCAATGAGCAAGCTCTAGAAGAACTAGCAGAATCTATTCGTGTACAAGGCATCATTCAGCCAATCACGGTTAGAGCTCTTAATGACAAAGAATTTCAGTTAATCTCCGGGGAACGTAGACTTCAAGCAAGTAAGCGTGCAGGCCTGGAGATGATCCCTGCGTATATTAGAACCGCCGATGACCAGCAAATGCTGGAAATGGCGTTGATTGAGAACATTCAGAGAGAAAATCTTAATGCGATTGAAATAGCATTGAGTTATCAACGTTTACTTTCAGAATGTGACCTCAAGCAAGAGCAATTGGGAGATCGAGTTGGTAAAAACAGAACAACCGTAAACAATTACCTACGATTGTTGAAATTGCCACCTGATATTCAGATTGCTCTTAGAGACGGCCAGTTATCAATGGGACATGCAAGAGCTATCATCAATATCGAAAATATTGATCAGCAGCTGGACATCTTCAAAAAAATCATTGCAGAAGGTCTTTCTGTTCGAAAAGTTGAGGAATTGGTAAGAGACCTTGGCAAGAAGAAAGAAGCTCCGCAACCAAAGGAAGAAGTTAACCCGGAGATTACTAACTTGCAGAAAAAATTAACGTCGCACTTTGGGACAAGTATTAAGATCAAAGCAGATAAAAACAACAAAGGTGAAATCAAGATTCCTTTCGTATCAGCCGAAGAACTTGAGCGAATTCTTGAGCTTCTCCAGCTTTAATAAAACACTCAGAGTCATGGCGATACTGTTCGTCATGACCCTTCCCCTACTATCTTCCGGACAAATCAATCAATCTGATTCCATTTTTCTCAACCGGGAGGATATCGAAACGATAGAAACCTATTCTCAACTAGACCCGAACAAAGCAGCGATTTTTTCGGCTGTTCTTCCTGGTTTGGGACAAGGGTACAATAATCAATACTGGAAAATCCCTATTATTTACGGTGGCGGGCTATTAATTGGTCACTACATCAACTACAATCATCGGATATATCATGAGTTTAGGAATGCTCTAATCGCAGAAGCTGATGGAAATCCTAACACTATAAATCCTTACGAGGGTCGCTTTTCTACAGAAGCATTACAAAGACAAAGGGACGCTTTTAGACGTAACCGTGATATGCTAATCATCATAGCCGGAGCATTTTATTTGTTGAATATTGTTGATGCGCACGTATCTGCCCATTTGCATGAATTTGACATCAACGAGAACCTTTCCATGAAAGTATCCCCTTCTATTCAGTCAAGTCCATTATTTTCGCAAGCAGTTGGACTTTCTGTTTCATTAAGACTGAAATAATGCGAATAGCACTTATAGGATATGGCAAGATGGGTAAATCCATCGAAGCAATAGGAAAATCAAGAGGTCACGAGATTAGCTATGTGATTGATCAGAACAATCAGCATGACATCAATTCTATTTCTCCTGATAACACTGATATAGCCATTGAGTTTTCTCAACCTGATTCGGCATACAATAACATCATCACTCTTCTCAACAATAGAGTAAAGACACTTGCTGGAACAACCGGCTGGTTAGACAAGTATGATGAAGTAGTAAAGTTATGTAATGACAAAAACGGAACATTCTTGTATGCTTCCAACTTTAGCATTGGAGTGAATCTATTCTTTGAGCTGAACGAATGGTTAGCCAAGAAAATGGCTCAGCTAGAAGGGTTTGAAGTGAAAATGGAAGAAATCCATCACATTCATAAAAAAGATGCACCGTCTGGTACTGCCATCACACTTGCTGAAGGAATCATGGACAACAACTCAGCTAAAAAGAGTTGGGTAAATGAACTAACTGAAGACACATCTAAAATAGGCATCGCCTCTATCCGTGAAGGAGAAGTTCCGGGTACTCATTCAGTGCATTACGACTCTCCTTTAGAATCCATCGAGATCAAGCACATTGCGCATGACAGAAAAGTTTTTGCAGAAGGTGTAATAAAAGTAGCTGAGTGGGCTACTAACGAGACCGGTGTTTTATCAATTAAAGACTTTTTAAATCAAGACTAATAAATGTACTTAAACGATTTTAGCCTTACGTTCACACTTGTATTTGTACTAGGATGGTATGCATTGCAATCCATCTCTTATTACAAGTTTTTCGAGAAAGCTGGAAAGCCAAGTTGGATTGGCTTCGTTCCTTTCTACAATTATTACGTGCATTTAGAGATTGTAGGAAGACCAAAATGGTGGATCTTTTTATTGTTCGTGCCTGTAGTCAACTTTTTCATAGCACTAACTATTCACTTAGATCTTCTCAAGTCATTTGGTAAATATTCGTACTTTGATCAAAGTGTTGGGGTGATTTTAGCACCATTCTACATGACATATGTAGCTTGGAGCGACACCAAATACCTAGGTAAAGCCACTGAACTTCCTAAAAGAAAAAGAACATTCTCTCAAGAGTGGTTTGAAGCGATCGTATTCGCAGTATTCGCTGCAACTTTCATTAGATGGATCTTCATGGAAGCTTATGTGATCCCTACTCCATCTATGGAGCGCTCTTTATTGGTTGGTGACTTCTTGTTCGTTAGTAAAATCAATTACGGGCCTAGAACACCAAAAACACCCATTCAAATTCCTCTTACTCACGCAAAAATCTGGGGAACAGAATCTCCATCATATGTAGACTGGGTACAGCTTCCACAGTTCAGACTTCCTTCTCTAGGAAAAGTAGAACGCAATGACGTGGTAGTATTCAATTATCCTGTAAACGATAAATACAACCAACGTCCTGATGGTGATTACCACCCATTGGACCTTAAAACACATTACATCAAAAGATGTGTGGCAGTTCCGGGCGATGTTTTGGAAGTAAAAGACACTAAAGTGTTCATCAATGGTGAAAAAGGGAAAGATCCTGAATTAATGCAGCATTTGTATTTCATTTTTACCAAACAAAATCTTCCTGAAAGATTCTTTAATGAACACAATCTAACTTATAACTCTACTGAATCTCGAGGTTATTCGGTTCATGCTACATACGAATCCATATCATCCATTGAAAATTTCGATTTTATTGATTCGGTTCAGATATTCAATAGACCAGTTGGAGTCGTAGAATCAAACATTTTCCCTAATTCAGATTATTTTCCTTGGAATGGAGACAATTTTGGCCCATTAGAAATCCCAGGAAGAGGGGTTACAATCAAAATTGACGAAAACAATTTAGCGAAATATGGTTCAACCATTCAGAATTATGAAGATCTGGATGATGTAAAAATAGAAGGAAACAAACTATTTATTGATGGTCAAGAAGTTGGTGAATACACCTTCTCAAAGAACTACTACTTTATGATGGGTGATAACCGTCATAACTCAGACGATTCCAGATATTGGGGATTCGTACCTGAAGATAACGTTGTAGGTGAAGCATCATTCATATGGATGTCTATGGACGATAAGGGATCTTTCTTAAACAAAATCAGATGGAATAGACTTTTTAATCCTATACACTGATTCCATTAGAAAATTTTAACCCAATCCCGGGTATCGGTATCATGTTTTATATCGATATTCGGGATTAGTTATTAATAGCGAATTAACATGTTAGAACTGGCAAGCATTTTTGTATTAGGGATTTTTGCTCAATGGTTGGCATGGAAAATCAAACAACCGGCCATTCTCCCATTGATTCTTATTGGTTTGGCAATCGGTCCTCTTTCTACTTTTTTTACGGAAGATGGTTCCAAACTGATAGATGGTGATGCCATTTTCACCGGAGACTTGTTATTCTCGTTCGTATCCATTGCTGTTGGAGTTATTCTTTTTGAGGGCGGTCTTACCCTGAATATCAAAGAAATCAGAAGTCTTGCAGGAACAGTTCGCAACCTATTAATAATTGGCTCACTTGTCACTTTTGTTGGTGGTGGACTTTCTGCGCACTATATCATGAACTTGAGTTGGCAGATGTCCTTCCTATTTGGGGCACTGATCATCGTATCTGGCCCTACTGTGGTCATTCCAATCCTTAGAAACGTTCGACCAAACTCCAATGTCAACACCGTTTTAAAATGGGAAGGCATTCTTATTGATCCTTTCGGTGCGTTGGTCGCTGTATTGATGTATGAATTCATCTTATCATCCAAGCATGGCAAGGAATACCCGATGGAGGTCTTTCAGGACTTCTTCATCACGATATCTGCCGGTGTAGTTGCTGGTGGTCTTGGAGCGTTTTTCTTGTATTCTTTGATTCGTAATAAAGCACTACCGGAATACTTAAGAAACGTATTTACCTTGGCTTTAGTAATCTTCACCTTCGCATTCTCTGAATTGATTCATGCAGAAGCTGGGCTGATGGCCGCTACGGTCATGGGAATCGTTTTAGCTAATGTCAAATTGGAGGAATTGAAAAAGATTCTTTCTTTCAAAGAAGACATTTCCGTGATCTTGATCTCTGTATTGTTCATACTTCTCTCCTCTCGAATTGATTTTATTCAGATTGAGAAATTAGGGCTATCGAGTATCATTTTATTCTTGATAGTAATCTTCGTTATTCGACCTGTAGGAGTAATTCTTAGCTCTTGGAAGTCTAACCTTAACTGGAAAGAAATCGCCTTTATATCCTGGATTGGCCCAAAAGGAATTGTTGCAGCTGCAGTAGCTTCTCTCTTTTCACTTGATCTGCTAAATGAAGGATCTTATGTGGATCCAAAAGAAGCTGAACTGCTGTTACCTCTGGTATTTTCAGTGATTGTAGGAACTGTTGTGATACAGGGATCTTCTGCTAAGTTTATTGCCAAACTGCTTGGTGTGGTGCGTAAAGAACCAACAGGGTATATCATTGTTGGAGCAAATGAACTGGCACGTAAAATAGCTCAGCGATTAAAAGAAGGTGGACTTTATGTGTTATTGGTGGACACCTCTGCTCCTAACATCAAAGAAGCTAAGAAAAGTGGGTTAAGAGCAGTTCAGGCAAACGTATTAGCAGAATCTATCTTTGATGATATTGACCTATCTAAAATTGGAAAGCTTGCTGCTATCACTTCTAATAGTGGTCTAAATGATCTGGCTTGTAAATGGTTTGAAAAGGAACTTGGTGATGAAAATGTCTATCGTCTGGCCAGTAAAGAAGAATCAGACAATGCGAATCTTCCCCTACCAGATAGCGTGTTGTTCCACAGTCGTGTAGACTTTGTAATGCTGGTGCAAATCTTGCGGAATGCAGATGCTTATCATGAAATACACTTTGAGAATAATTCAGAATATGACGATTTCATATCCAAGCATGAGTCGAAGATCATACCAATGTTCTTCAAAACTGCAGACAGTATTGAACTCATCACTGGGATGACGGTAAAAAGTGAGAAGCACGAATCACTCATTTACTTAACGAAACCAGGTGCGGTGCTAGAAACTGAAGAGGAAACAGAAGATGATGTTTCAGAAAATGAAGATTGATTAAATAGATTTGAAAAACCCTATCAATAATATTATTCCCCAAAAGACCGCAATTCCTAAAATAATGAATAGGATCATTGCGAAACATCCTTTTAACCTTGCCCCTTCTTCAGACACAGGCATATATTGCCTGTTGTGATGGCTATCTTGGCTATACACTTAGTTATCAGTTAATCAGTAATGGCTCCAAGACTGTTGATGTAAATCGCGACTTCTCTAATTACAAAAATGCTTGCAAGTATGAACGCAACGAGCATAAAAAATCCTGGCAGTGTATTTCGAGCTTCCCTTTTCGACTGATAAGGGTTATTACTCATACTACCAATTTATAACATCTTTGCCGTTTTTCCTCAAATACTCATTGGTTTTTGAGAAAGGTTTACTACCAAAAAAGCCTTTGTGAGCAGCAAAAGGAGAAGGATGCGCTGATTGGATCACATAATGCTTCGAGGTGTCAATGACACTTCCCTTTTTCTGGGCATACGCTCCCCAAAGGATGAAAACCAGTCCCTCTCGTTCAGAAGACAGTTTTTGAATGACTGCATCCGTAAATTCTTCCCAACCTTTGTTTTGATGTGAGCCCGGAGTACTTGCTCTAACCGTAAGCGTAGCATTCAATAGAAGTACACCTTGCTTGGACCAACATTCCAAACTTCCATGAGGTGGCATGTCCACTCCCAGATCGTCTTTTAACTCTTTGAAAATATTGACCAATGAAGGAGGCATTCGCACCCCTTCTGCCACCGAAAAGCAAAGCCCATTTGCCTGCCCAGGCCCATGGTAAGGATCTTGACCAATGATGACCACTTTCGTTTGATCCAATGGGCAATACTGAAAGGCATTGAAAATCTGACTACCTGGTGGGTATATCCTATGTTGTTGATACTCAGACTTTACAAAACTCACTAAATTTTTAAAGTACTCTTTTTCAAATTCTTCGTCCAATAAAATCTTCCACGTAGGTTCAATTCGTACTTCCATAGATCAATTCAAAACTTTCGTCAATTTTGTTGGCAATTTAACAGAGAAATCATATAAATTTCCCTTGGAAACATGGCAATGACTACAGACATAACAAAAGGAATCAAAGTAACCGTTGATACTGAATATCAGCAGGAGTATTCCAACCCTGTGCAGAAGCATTATGTTTTCACTTACCAGATCACTATTGAGAACCTGAGTGATAAAACAATTCAATTGCTTTCCAGACATTGGGACATCATTGATTTGACATTCCCTAAGCGCGAAGTAGATGGTGAAGGTGTTGTTGGTAAGCAACCCATTCTTGAGCCTGGCCAAATGCACCAATATGTATCTGGATGCAATCTAAAATCTGGATTTGGAAAAATGTTTGGCTATTACACCATGGAAAGATTGGTGGATGGCAAGCAGTTCAAAGTCAATATTCCTAAGTTTGAAATGGTTGTTCCTTTCAAACTAAACTAATCTCCATTTTATTTGCCCTAAAGAATTGTTCTCCTATTCTCTTTTGGACATATAAAAGTACCCATTAACTTTACGATCAAACTCTGGTAATTGGCATCTCCCCTTTACACATTTTCCTCCTATTTGACCTACAGATGGCGAGCAGTCAACGCTCATGGCTTACACTCCCCTTTCATGTTTGAACTTTACAACAAGGTGATCAAGAAATGGGATGATCAGGAAAGTAACAGATTGCTGCAGCATCGCCAAGTAGATAATCCCAATCAGATCATTAAGTACACTGATCCTAGATATCTGGAAGATATCACAACTTCTGTAGGCAGATTGGCTAGTCGTGTAGCAAGTACCCATAAGTTTTCATACTTCTTGTACAAACTAATCAATCACATGCAGTATGATCGCATTTTAGAAGCAGGCACATCATTGGGAATAAACGCTACTTATCTTGGAAGTACCAAAGCGTCCAGAGTCTGGACAATGGAAGGAATTGAAGAAATAGCAGATCTTGCCATAGAACGCTTTCAGAAACTAGAATATGATCATGTTAGAGTGGTTAAGGGTCTTGTAGAACATACCTTTAGAGATTCTTTGGGGTTAAACCCTGATATGATTTTCATTGACGCAGATCATCGCTCAGAAGCAATCTTCTGGTATCTACGCATCATCAAAGAAATGAACATCCAACCCAAGTGTATCATCATTCACGATATCTACTGGTCCAGAGACATGAATAAGGCCTGGAAGCAGATCGTGAAAGATGAGCAATACAGCTTAACGATCGACATTTTTCAAGCCGGAATTATTTTTCCAGATCACCCTATGGAAAAGCAACATTTCGTCGTTAAGTTCTAAAAACGCAGGAATTATTATATTCACGCTCAAACACCTATTTTTGCTCGAAATTTTGATTTTATACAATGGAAGACAATCAGCAACAACAAGAAAATTACACACAACCAAAACCAAAGAAGGACCGAACTCCTCTATTTATAGGAATTGTGGTAGTGCTATTGGCTGCTGTCATATTCTTATACTACACTTATGACAACCTGAAAGCTGACAAAGAGGCTCAGGCAATTGAGTTGAACAATACACTTCTTAATTTGGACAGTATTTCAACTGAGCTAGACGCCAAAATCATGACCATTCGTGAGCTAGGTGGTGAAGTGGACACTTTGATGAAGGTTAAGGAAAAGCTACAGGCAGAGCGCAAGCTATTGCTTACAGAAATCAGCAATCGTAAAAACATGATTTCAGAATTGAGAGACCGTGTGGATGGCTATAAGCAATTGCTACTTGCTAAAGATGTGGAAATAGAGCAGTTAAAAGAGATCAACGATCAGTTGATGACTGAGAATACAGAATTGAAGACTGAAAAGCAGCAATTGAATGATTCGTTGAGTAAAGCGAACAAAACAACTACCGAACTTCAGGAAAAGGTTGCTTTCGCTTCTCGCTTAAAAGTGGAAGGAATGACTGTTTATGCCGTTAATGAAAGTGGTAAAGAACGAGAAACTGAATTCAGAAATCGTCACATTAATCAGTTAAAAGTGAAATTCACTGTAGCTGAAAACAAAGTAGCCCCTATTGAAGGAAAAGAGATCTTGATCCGCATAGTAGCTCCTGATGGTAATGTATTGTTTGATGTAACGAGAGGTTCTGGTTCATTCATGTTTGAAAACAGGGAGCTTTTCTATACGGCTAAACAAGAAATCCTTTACGATAAGAACAGCCAGGAAGTAACTATGTTTTACGACAAAGGCAGCGAATACGCTGAAGGAAGACACATTGTTGATGTGTACACCGACGAATACCTGATGGGCACTGGTACTTTCACGGTTAAATAAATAAGCAAATGGTGTTTTTATCCAAAAAATACCTACTTTTGCACTTCAATTTTTAATAGTTCATTTTATACACAATTATGAAAAATTACGAAACAGTATTCATTTTAACTCCCGTTTTGTCTGAGGCTCAGATGAAGGATGCTGTTGAAAAGTTCAAAGGTGTATTGGTTGATGCTGGAGCAAAACTAGTTAATGAAGAAAACTGGGGCTTGAAAAAGCTTGCTTATCCTATTCAATCAAAATCAACTGGTTTTTACCAACTCTTTGAATTCGAAGCAGAAGCACCTGTAATCAACAAGCTTGAGACTGAGTACAGAAGGGATGAAAAAGTTATGAGATTCCTAACTACAGCACTTAGTAAGCATGCTATTGTTTACAACGAAAGAAGAAGAAAAGGAGAATTCAACAAGAAAAAAGAGGAGGTAGCGTCATGACATTACAGAACGAACCTATCAACAGAGAGCAGAAAAAAGAAAAATACTGCCGATTCAAAAAGACTGGTATTAAATACATTGACTACAAGAATCCAGATTTCTTGTTGGCATTTGTAAACGAGCAAGGTAAACTTCTTCCAAGAAGAATTACTGGTACAAGCTTAAAATACCAAAGAAAAGTAGCTCAGGCTGTAAAAAGAGCAAGACACCTTGCTTTCTTACCATATGTTACAGACTCTCTAAAGTAAGATAAGGATGGATATTATATTAAGAGAAGATATCAAAGGTCTAGGATACAAGAACGATATCGTGAGCGTAAAGCCAGGATACGGCAGAAACTATCTTATTCCCCAAGGAATGGCAATCATTGCTAGCGATAGCAACAAGAAAATGATCGCTGAAAACGTAAGACAAGCATCTCACAAAGCTGAGAAAATCAAAGCTGATGCTGAAGAATTGGCTGCTAAAATCGGCGAAACAGTTATCGAGATCAAAACAAAAGCTGGTGAAACTGGTAAGATCTTCGGTGCTGTAACAGCACTTCAAGTTGCTGACGCTCTTGCTGCTAAAGGTTTTGAAATTGACAGAAAGAAAATCTCTTTCGTTGGTTCAATTAAAGAACTTGGTGAGCACAAAGCAGTACTTGATCTACACAAGTCAGTACATCATGAAATTACTTTGAACGTAGTTCCTGAGTAATTATCAACAATAACTTAATCAAACCCTGATTTCGTAAGAAGTCAGGGTTTTTTGTTTGTATCAGTTCTTGACTATATTTCAAAAGTGTTCACACTTCCCTTCCATATACCTCCAAACCCCGTTAAAATCCGACTGAAAGACCCAATTTTTAGTATTGGTTCGTGCTTCTCAGACAATATGGGTTCTAAACTTAGGGAATATAAGTTTGATATAGTGACGAACCCTCTTGGCATTATCTATAACCCCTACTCCACTTTCAAGAACTTAAAATTGATCTTAAGTGAAGGCATTGACCCTGATAATTTTATCAAAAGTGGCAATATCTATTTCCATTGGGATACTCACAGTGCCATCTCCGGTACTGATTTAAACAACTTCAAGACATTACTAGAAGATCGATCCAGACTCTCCAGACAGAGTTTGATAGCAGCCGAATGGCTGATTATCACCTTCGGAACAATCTATGCCTACAAATACAAAGGGAATGACAAGATTGTAGCAAATTGTCATAAGATTCCGCAAAAAGAGTTCGAAAGAATCACTCTTACCCAGGAAGAAATTATTGAAGATTACCAGGAAACGTTGGAACTGATTAGAACGATCAACCCGAATCTGAAAGTAATTCTCACGGTAAGTCCCGTTCGACATGTAAGAGACGGGCTTATAGAAAACAATATCAGCAAAGCAACACTAATTAGCGCTGTTCACGAGATCGTAAAACAGGATGCTAACTGTTACTACTTCCCATCCTACGAAATTATGATTGATGAACTCAGAGACTATCGTTTTTACAAAAGCGATATGATTCATCCATCGAGTCAAGCCGTTGATTATATCTGGGCAAAGTTTGGACAAGTTTTTTTCAATCAAGAAACGTTGAAATTCATCGATAACTGGAACAAAATACTTAAGTCACTTTCTCATAGACCGTTCCATCCACACTCTCCAGAACATCAAAAGTTCTTATTGAGTACCATAAAAAAACTCGAACAACTCGAAAGCAAAGTTGATGTAACGGAAGAAATCAGCTATGTCAAAAACCAACTCATCTAATGAGGTGTTGTTTAGTTTTTACATCTATTCTAATTCTCACAAATTGCCAGCAAATGTCATCTGAACGCACCAGCGATAATCAAAACAAACTAGCCAACTCCACGAGTCCTTACTTACTTCAGCACGCTGACAACCCTGTCAACTGGTACCCATGGGGTGAAGAAGCATTAGCCAGAGCAAAAGAAGAAAACAAGCCTATTTTACTAAGTATCGGTTACTCTTCCTGCCACTGGTGTCATGTGATGGCACACGAATCATTCGAGAACGACACCATAGCTCAGCTGATGAATAAGCATTTCATCAATATCAAACTTGATCGTGAAGAGCGCCCTGACATTGACAATATCTATATGGACGCTATTCAAGTGATGGGTCTTAGAGGTGGATGGCCGCTCAATGTATTTTTGACTGCAGATCAGAAACCATTTTATGGTGGCACCTACTTCCCCCCTGAGCAATGGAAACGACTTTTAGAATCTGTTTCCGATGCTTACACTAACAAGTTTGATCAGCTATCGCAATCAGCGGAGCAATTTGCACAGAACCTCAACCAAAGCGAAGCTCAGAAGTATGGACTTCTCTACGCTGAAGAAGAACTTAAAGACGTGGATTTTGACAAAACCATTGAATCATTAGCTTCCAGGTTCGATGACCAATGGGGTGGTTTTGAGAGAGCACCAAAATTTCCCATGCCTGCTGTATGGAACTATTTATTGACTTATACAGACCTGAATGAGAACGATTCTGTTCAGAATCATCTATGGTTCACACTAGACAAAATGGCTCATGGAGGCATTTATGATCAAATTGGCGGGGGTTTTAGCAGATACTCCGTGGATGGCCAATGGCATGTTCCTCATTTTGAAAAAATGCTTTACGACAATGGCCAGCTCTTAAGCCTCTATGCTGACGCCTATAAAATAACAAAAAACAACCTCTATCTGGAGGTCATCACAGGAATCGTAGACTGGTTATTCAATGAAATGACGGATACCTCTGGAGGTTTCTACAGTGCTTTGGACGCTGACAGTGAAGGAGAAGAAGGCAAGTTTTATGTTTGGACTTTTGATGAGTTCCGTGAAATAGCCGGACAGGACTTCTCTCTTCTAGCGGAGTATTACGATGTGACCAAGCAGGGCAACTGGGAAGATGGCAAAAATGTACTGAGATTACTAGATTCTAAAGAAGCATTTGCTGAGGACATGGAATTGCCTTTGGCCGAAATAAATAAAATCGTCAATTCATTTAAATCTAAGGCTCTAGAAGTAAGAAATAAACGACCTAGACCAGGCCTTGACTCTAAAATTCTCGCTGGATGGAATGGGCTTATGCTTACAGGACTTTGCAAAGTTTATCAAGCTACTGGTGACGAGAAAATCAAAAAATTAGCTCAGAACAATGCCCAATTTTTAAAGAATGAGTTGACCATCAATGGAAAACTTCTTCGAGTAAAAGGGGAATCGATCAATGCTTATTTGGAAGATTATGCAGCAGTAATACAGGCATATATATTGTATTATGAGACCTTCTTTGATGAAGCTTATCTCACCGAAGCGAAGCGATTGACCGAACTGTCTATTTCGGATTATTTTGACAAAGAAGAAAAACTGTTCTTCTATACTAGCAGCGAGTCTGAAGAGCTTATTGCACGCAAAAAAGAGCTTTTTGACAATGTTATTCCTGCTTCCAATTCTATGATGGCAGAAAACCTGTACAAGCTTGGTTTGATGTATGACAATGATTCATTCAAGCAAATAAGCCTTCAGATGGTATTGATGGTCAATAAACTCATCAAACAAGAACCGGAGTATTTGGCAAATTGGGCGAAGGTCTCCTTACAAATGCACCGATCTACCGCAGAAATACTATGTGTAGGCAATGACTTTCAGATACAAATGGAAGAGTTGTATAAAACCTACTTTGGAAACAGTATTCTGATGGCCAATGCCGGTAACAGTGAATTATCGCTATTTGAATACAAAACCCCTGTTAATCAACAGACTACTTTCTTCGTTTGTTACAACAAAGTTTGTGAACGACCAGTCCATGAAATTGATCAAGTTATCCAAAAGGTTCATGAGACAAATTGACAAGTTCATCCATCATCTATTCACTTTCGACCAAATTGCATATTATTATTCAATGAATATCCCTAATTTCATATTCGAATCAAATCACTAACTAGGCCCAAACATGAAGTTATATCACGAGGAGAAAGCATATCTTGCTGAATTTAAGAGCAAGGTACTGAGTGACGCAGAGATTAGTAAGGACGACCTCATGGAAATGATTTCTAAATTTGAAGACGTAGTTGAAATGACTAGTGTCACCGTAAAAATCATCGATAGATTGATGAATAACATTGACAAATTAAAACTAGATAGTCAAAAAGAAATCGCCTCTCTAAAGAAGGATTAACTAACACTACCCTCTCTGCACAAACTGAATTAGATTTGTGTCCTTGAGATTCTTAGAAGTCATATTACCAGTCCCACTCCCGGGAACTTTCACCTACAGTTTTTCTGAATCAGCTTTTCCAAATCCTGAAATTGGATCGAGGGTCATCGTGCAATTTGGCAAACGCAAAATCTACACAGGAATCATAGCAGCCATACATGATGAGGCTCCAAACAGCTATGAGCCGAAAGAAATCATGGATCTGGTGGATGAAGTTCCGATTGTCACCCACACACAACTACAATTTTTTGACTGGATCAGCAGGTACTATATGTGTACCATTGGAGAAGTGATGAATGCTGCATTACCTGCAGGCTTAAAAATCTCAAGTGAATCCTATCTTTCATTAAATCCAGATATAGATCTGGAGGACCTGGACTTAAGCGAAAAGGAAGAAATAGTCATTCGGCACTTGATGAGTGGAGATGTTAAACTCAATGATGTTGGACCAATTCTCGACATCAAATCTCCTTACAATTACGTCAAAAAGCTCAAAGAGAAGAATATCATCCAGGTATTTGAACAGGTCAAAGACAAATACATACCTAAGAAAGAAACCTGGATTAGGCTTAAAGAAGTCTATAACAATGAGGACACGCTTGATCAATTGTGTGAATCCCTGGAGGGCAAACAGAAGCAACTAGAGGTACTTCTCGCCTATTTGCGACTGGTTCCTCTTTTTGAATATCCTAGTAAGAATAAAGACGGAATCTCTAAAAAAGCGTTACTAGCTGAAGACATAAGCGCCTCATCTCTTAAAACACTTACCAAAAACGGATTCTTCGAAGAATGGGAAAAGACAATCTCAAGGCTCGATGGAATACTGGGTGCATCTGAAGAAATAGCTATTGATTTATCTGAAGGCCAAAGTAAAGCGCTTCATGAGATACTTGCAGCTTTCGAACAAAAGTCTACTGCTTTACTTCACGGAGTGACCGGTAGTGGCAAAACGGAAATCTATATTTCGCTGATCCAAAATGTATTAACAAACGGTGGGCAGGTGCTCTACCTTCTACCTGAAATTGCACTAACAACCCAAATCATCAAACGACTCTCCAAAGTTTTCGGTGAGGAATTTGGCGTATTTCATTCGCGCTACTCTGACAATGAGCGTGTGGAGGTATGGCAAAAGGTTCAGAAAGGTGAATACAACTTTGTAGTGGGGGTGCGTAGCGCCGTTTTTCTTCCTTTTACAGACTTGTCTCTGATCATCGTAGATGAAGAGCATGAGCCTAGCTTCAAACAGCACGAACCGGCACCGAGGTATCATGCTCGTGATTCCTCCATTTACTTGTCATCAATTTTTCATGGTAAAACACTTCTTGGCACAGCAACTCCAGCTTTGGAAACCTATACCAACGCCCTGGAAGGCAAATATGGATTGGTAGAACTGACCGAAAGATTTGGATCGGTCACCTTGCCAAAAGTAACTTTTGCAAATCTTGTACTTGAGCGTAAGCAGAACAAGATGAAAGGCAACTTCAGTCTTACTTTGCTCAAAGCCATTCAAGAAACTTTAGAAAGAAACAAACAAGTAATCCTCTTCCAAAACAGACGTGGTTATGCGCCGTATGTCACTTGTCACAACTGTGGGTATATTCCCAAATGCCCTCACTGTGATGTAAGTTTGACCTATCACAGCTACCAAAACCTATTAGTTTGTCATTATTGCGGCTATAAAACCGACATGTTGCTGGAATGCTTTCAATGTCAAAGCACCGAAATAAAGACCATGAGTTTTGGTACAGAGAAAATTGAAGAGGAATTAGAACTGTTGATTCCAGAAGCACGAATTCGCCGTATGGACCTGGACTCTACCAGAAGTAAGTACAGCTATCAGAAAATCATCGATGAGTTTGAAAATGGAGAAATCGATATACTGGTAGGTACCCAAATGGTCAGTAAAGGGCTAGATTTTGAAGGAGTGGAACTGGTAGGAGTATTTGATGCGGACAGAATCATCCATTTTCCGGACTTTCGATCTCACGAAAGAGCTTATCAATTAATTCATCAGGTAAGTGGAAGGGCCGGCCGAAGAGCAGATCAAGGCAAAGTAATCATTCAAACCAATGATCCAGACCAACCCATACTGCAACGTTTGAGATATCAGGACTATCTTGGTTTCTATCAAAACGAACTTTTAGAGCGTCAACAATTCCAATACCCTCCCTTCTACCGCATCATCAACATCACCTTTAAAGATGTAGATAAGCAAGTTGCAGGAGACGCGGCACGTTTTTACAGCATGGAAATACGCAAACATCTCGGTGATGCCCGAGTCAATGGGCCAATTGAGCCATTAATTGGTAAAATACGGAACCAATACTTGTTTGAAATCTTTATTAAAATTGAAAAACAGGGAATAAATCTGGCTGCATTAAAAGAATTCCTGCTTAATTCGCGTAATATATTATTGAGTCAGCGTTCTTATAAGAGTGTTCGTGTCATTTTTGATGTTGATGCCATTTAATGAATAGATACTTAGTCATTTTAGGAGTTTGGATGTTATCTGCATGGGGATGTGATCCGTGTGAAGACTGTGGGGAGCCTTTGGTTTATGACCCATCAGTAAAGGTCGTTTTCATTAATCAAGATAGCATCAATAAGGTCAACGTACTGGTTGCATTTAATGATGATTCGATTACGAAGCTGACTGAATGGAAGTCGGACCTCACCGACTCTATTAATTTCCTGGACGACTCATTAGATGCCTTACAGATCCTTATTGACGATGGTGCAACCGAATATCAAGAAGCATTTGACCGAATTACTTTATTCAATGATTCGCTTGACGTTGTAAGAGACAGTGTAACAAATTATACTAGCTACGTCAAAGCAGAGAATACAGAATTAAAGAGCTTAATCACATTAATGAACAGTGGCAAGGTTCAATTGACCAGTGTAGTGCTGTTAAATAATGGGACAGAGTTGATCTATGAAGACACTATGGCTACTTTCTCGCTACCGTTACTTTTGGGAACCGTTGGAGAATATGCTCAGTCTAATTATGAAATCACAATAATTGATACCGTCTTTAATCTGGATTTCAGTTATATAACCTACGAAACCGTAAATGAGGCTCGAGTTGCTAGTGTGAGAGCTCGAGATCTGGATATTCTGAATAGTGACACTGTTCATGTAAATTGCGCAACCACTGAATGCATCAGCGATGAAACTACAGTTACTGTTTATTTTTAGTCTATTGTCAATTGGATGGCTTTCGGCTCAGGATCGAAACCCACCGGCTAAAATGCCTCCGAAGGGACCTCCTCCAGTGATGAGTGATACCGTTCAGGTGGCAGACACGTTGATACAAGATTCTACCGATGTAGCGGTGGAGATACCTAAAGAACCAGCTCAACCGTTTAGTATTTCATTTTTGATTGATTACGGCAAACCGGCTATTTCTATCGTTAGTGATGAAATAAAATATGAAGCAGGCGTCAACTTATTATTCTTTGATCACTATTCTATTATAGCAGAGTATGGCTATGGCAGTCTTCATCCAAGGAATGCCTTACAGAATGGGAATTATTACTCCGAAGGAAACTATTTCCGCATAGGTGGCGGATACATGAATAACCTTGATGCCAAAAGTAAATTGGGATTTAGTGTTCGATACGGCCAAAGCAGCTTTACCGATAATGGTGAGGTCTACGTAGAAAGTGCGTCAGGTATACAAGAAGGTTATGAAACTACTTTTGGGCCACGTAAATCAGAAGGTCGCTGGGTAGAACTGGTGATAACTTCCGAAAGCAGGATTGTGTTCAATAAAGAAAACCCAGAGGCCAAAATCAATCACTTGTTTTCTCTGGGCTTTCATGCCAGGTTGAGATTCCTCTCATCTTATGATAGATATCCTATTTACGATACCTATGCAATCCCTGGCTATGGAAGAACGGTTAATAATCCCAATCCCGCCGTTAATCTATTCTTAAGATTTACTCCTTTCTAGATATCCCATTCATCATTGAGAATGCGAATAGCGTGATGCCCTGTTAAATCAAACTGACAAGGAACTAATGATACGTAATTATTGGCAATAGCCCACTCATCGTTATCCTCTCCTTTGTCGTGATTCACAAAGTTACCAACCATCCAGAAGTACTTTCTTCCGTGAGGATCAACACGTTGATCAAAGTCTTCTTCCCATCTCGCATTGGCCTGACGACATACCTTCACTCCTTTGATTGGCTCATTCTGCTTTGCAGGAATATTTACATTCAAAGCAATTCCTTTCGGTATGCCTTTCTCTAAGGTCTCCTTGGTAATCTTCAAAATGTACTCATCAAAGTGAGCCAATTCAGTGTCGACATCATAGTCACAAAGGGAGAATCCAATGGCAGGAGTCCCTTCGATAGCCGCTTCAATAGCTGCACTCATGGTACCAGAATACAACACGCTAATAGACGTATTGCTGCCGTGGTTTATACCACTCACTACAAGGTCGGGCTTTCTATCGGTCAACAAATGATGTTTAGCTAGCTTCACACAGTCTGCAGGAGTTCCACTGCATTCATAAGCCATAATGTTTGGACCAAAAATTCTATTCTCTTTTAGCCTCAAGGTATCTCCTACAGTAATCGCGTGCCCCATGCCAGACTGTGGGCTGTCCGGAGCTACTACCACTACCTCACCGAGAGTGGACATGAGTTCAACTAGTTTTCTGATACCATTAGAAGTGATTCCATCGTCATTTGAAACCAAAATCAGTGGCTTAGACATAGTAATTTTTTTTTAGAGTGAATTGTAAAAGGCCGTAATACGAATTAAATCACGTACCTCATCGGTTTTTAAATGATTGTCTTTGACATATTCCCGGACTTCACGGCTGTGCTTGTACATAATCTCCAGCAAGTCCGCACGCTTACCGGTAAATAAGTCAATATTGCCTTCTTTGTCCAAAAAATAGAAAGTATAAGCTACTACATCTCTCACAAATGATCCACCCCAGTATGCTGAGCTGGTATTTGTTGATTCCTGGACTATTTGCTCACGAGAAAGTAAAGATAGTGGACCTTCATAAAGCACTTCAAAAAGAATGGGAATCTTGTAATTGTAGTTCACATCATAAGGAATGGAATAGAATTGCCGATAACTCGATAAAATCTTATCGTAGATCTCAACATAAAAAATCTTATGACTACTATAGGTCTTTACTACCTGATTCTGAATCACTTGCACCACATTGGCCTCCATATCATACTTTAGGAGGCCACTGAGTGTATCTTGATCTGATGTTACCAGGTAACCATCATGCCATACTTCACTTGAGAAATCTTGACTAAATCCCTGAAGGGTAAATAAGCATAAGAAAATGACGAAAAATGATTTTCTCATTTAATGTTTAATCTTTAAAATTTCATGTCCCATCTTGTCACGCTTGGTTTCAAGATACTTCTTGTTATGGACATTTGGTGTTACTTCAATAGGTACGTTTTCTACAATTTCCAGGCCATACCCCATCAATCCAACACGTTTTTTAGGATTATTTGTAATTAATTTCAACTTGGTGATACCTAGTTTACGAATAATCTGTGCCCCAACACCATAATCGCGCTGATCCATTTTAAAGCCAAGCTTCAAATTAGCCTCTACTGTATCAAAACCTTCCTCCTGAAGTTTGTAAGCTCTTAGTTTATTCACCAAACCAATGCCCCTACCTTCCTGGTTCATGTATAGAACCACACCTTTTCCTTCTTTCTCAACCATCTGCATTGCACTATGCAACTGATTCCCACAATCGCATCGGTAAGAACCGAAAATATCTCCAGTTACGCAGCTAGAGTGAACTCTGACCAATACGGGTTCATCTTCCTTCCACTCTCCTTTAAATAAGGCTAGGTGAGTCTCACCTGTCGTTGTTTGCTTAAATGCTTTAAGCTTGAACATGCCATGTTCTGTTGGCATATCTACAGTTATCTCCTCTGTTACTAAAGATTCCTTCTCAAGTCTATAAGTGATGAGATCCTTGATGGAAACAAGCTTCAGGTTGAATTTATCTGCAATGACTCGTAAATCAGGGAGTCTGGCCATGGTGCCATCATCTTTCAACACCTCTACCAATACTCCAGCCGGCTGCAATCCTGCTAAACGTGCAAAATCAACCGCAGCTTCCGTATGGCCGGTGCGTCTCAGAACTCCTCCAGACTTAGCTTTCAATGGAAAAATGTGACCTGGTCGACCTAGGTCTTCAGGCTTTGTGTCGGGGTTAACCAAAGCTTGAATAGTTTTTGCACGATCAGCAGTACTAATTCCTGTTGTAGTGCCATGACCTAAAAGATCCACTGAAACAGTAAATGGTGTCTCGTGTGTGGCAGTATTTTTTCCTACCATCAAATCAAGGCCTAATTCCTCACAACGATCTTCAAGAAGTGATGCACAGATCAAACCACGACCTTCTTTGGCCATAAAGTTGATAATATCTGGTGTTACTTTTTCTGCTGCACAAATAAAATCACCCTCGTTTTCACGATCTTCATCATCTACTACAATGATGATTTCACCATTTCTGATGGCTTCAATCGCGTCTTCGATCGGGTCTAACATTTGGTCTTTATCCATTGTTGTTTATTTATTACTCTATGTATATACAAATTACTTGGTAATCACGTTCCCGAGCATCTTAGCAATACTCATTTCTATTTTCTTAAGCTCATTGATTTCATCCAAAATGATATCAATATCATCGTCCATTCCTATTCCCTTTAACTTTTTAGTCTCTTCTTCTACTAAATGCTGGACAATTCTAAACTTTAACCTCAATATATTGGAATAAGTTATATCACGTAACTTATCTGTTTCCTTTGGAATATGAATTTGAAACTTATTCTCCCAGTTTTCACTCACCTCGTGACGTGGAGTCATCATATCTACAACTACCTGCTTCACTGGCTCACTTCCATGGCTCAATAAGTAATCCCCATCAATAATGAATCCTTCATTCAATTTTGATTTGAACAACTCTATAATCTCTCGGTAAACCGGATTCGTAAACTGAATCTCTTCAACTTCTGTGATAAAGTACGAAATCAAATCCTGATCTATGGATTCCTGATTAAGAATACTGTGTGTACCATAATTGACCAACACACGAATACTCTCTTGCTCTTGAAGCTCAATTAGCTTGAGAATATCAACAGTTTCCACCTGTTCTGGCTGCATGGACAGCACATCTTCAGGCATGATTGGTGGTTGATCCGGAGCAGGCCCTCCACTACCACGCTCCTTGTTAAGCTGGATGAGAATTTTGTTCTGCTCCGCAATGAGAACAGACTCCTGAATTCCTAGTAAGTCACTACACTCCTTCAGATAAACCGTTCGCTTAACCGGATCTTCAATTTTGGTGATCGTGCGAACAATGTCTTTAATTAATCCAGCTTTCTTAACTGGATCGTCTTTGGCATCTTCAAGGAACAGTTTCGTCTTGAAACGGATGATGTCCTGAGATTCCGTTTCAATAAAATGGTTAAAAGCTGTAGCTCCTAATTGGCGAGAGTAACTATCAGGATCTTCTCCATCTGGCAAAGCAACAGCTCGTACGTTCAAGCCGCCTTCCAGAAGCATATCAATACCACGGATAGATGCCTTTATACCCGCTGCATCACCATCAAAGATCACCGTCACATTTTCGGTAAATCTTCGAATCAATTTAATCTGATCCTCGGTCAATGCCGTTCCCGAGGAAGAAACAACATTCTTAATGCCCGTCTGGTGCATGGAGATCACATCTGTGTAACCTTCCACCAGGAATATGTTATCTTCTTTTCTTACATCCTGTTTGGCTTGAAATAAACCATACAGAATCCTACTCTTATTGTAGAGTTCTGTTTCAGGGGAGTTAAGGTATTTTGGTTGCTTTTTATCTTTAGAAAGTGTTCTGGCGCCGAAGGCTACTACCTTTCCAGAAATATTATGAATTGGAAAAATGACCCGATTACGGAAACGGTCATAGGTTTTTCCTCCCTCTTTGGAAATCACCAGACCTGCTTCCTCCAGAAGGTCTTTGTTATACCCTTTTGCCTCAGCAGTTTTCATGAGATCATCCCACGAATCGATGGTATAACCTAATTCAAAGTCCTTAATGGTCTCTTCAGTGAAACCGCGTTCTTTGAAATAGCTTAAACCTATAGCTTTTCCTTCATCATGATTCCAAAGCAACTCTTTGAAGTGCTCTTTGGCAAAATTCAGAAGGATGAATAAACTCTCCCGCTTGTTTTGTGCCTCTTGCTGTTGATCTGTCTGCTCTTCTTCAATAATCTCCACGCCATAGCGCTGAGCCAGATATCGGAGAGCTTCCACATAAGACAAACCATCTACCTCCATGATGAAGGTGATAGCATCGCCGCCTTTTCCACTACTAAAGTCTTTGAAAATTCCCTTGGAAGGGACTACATAAAACGATGGAGTCTTTTCATTGGAAAATGGACTTAGGGCTTTATAACTAGAACCAGAACGTTTCAGCGTCACAAAGTCGCCTACCACCTCCACAATATCCATGCGGTTTTTTATTTCTTCTATGGTAGCAGGACTAATCATTACACTCTTTTTGTTACTGATTTTGGGAGGGCAAATCTAAGCCAAAGAGAAGAAGGTTACCTCACAATTTATGAGGAAGTCTATTCAACTTTACAAAATCCAAAATCATTGTAATCACATTGATTCGTTCCTTCACTGAGAATGGTATGCCCCTGTATAGACCCTTCTCTTCTGACAATCCATTCCAGAAATAAATCCATATGCTTTCGGTATTTCTCTTCTATCGGTTTGGAAGCCCATTCGTGACCTCCTCCACAATCAGTAACCAGATAATAAACTTTATCGAGTTCTTTGAGCTTCATGGCAAGTGAATAAGAACCGTACAGCATCATAAAACCAGTTTGATCGGCAGAACAATAATGATGAGCGGCATTGTCATAAGGGACTAGATTATCGCAAGTACCATGGTAAAACAGAGAAGGAACTGCTGACTCTGAAGTGACCCAACGTTCATCCAATAATGCGCCAGCCATACTGATCATTCCTCCATATTTAAATCCTTCTGGAAGTATTCCTTCATAGGTTTTATCCCAATAAACCGCATGAAGTACTGCTTCTGCACCTGCACTACTCCCTGCAAGGACAATTTTGGAAGGATCTATTCCTAACTCATTTTTTCTCTTTAATAAATAGGCAACAGATTGATGAATGTTCTGTGCTGCGACGAACATGGTATTGATCTTATTCTGAACTGGTTGATCACAACTGAAGGACTGATCTTTCATTGTTAAATGATAGGAAATAGTGGCAGTTACCCAACCTTCAGCAGCATATCTTTTACAGAAATCTAAATGCTGTGCATCATCACGTTTACCTCCAGAAAAACCTCCTCCATGCACATAAATCAACACTGGTTTATTCGCATTCTTTGTGAGCGGTGTGAAAATATCCATCCCGAGGGTATCCTCATAAACAACCGTTTCGGATTTGATTTTCTGACCTTTTGCAGCAGACATTGTCAAAAACAATGCAATAACCAGGATTAAAAGACGGGAAGAGTAAAGTATTTGCTTGTTCATATTTCTGCTTTAAGTTGATTAATCATTTTTTGTTGCAACTCGTCTGGATGAAAGGGTTTGATCACAAAATCGTTCATACCAGCTTCTCTTACTCGATCCAGAATATCACCTGAAGCAGCGGCTGTTAGTGCAATTATTGGCACCTTTATACCAGCTGAACGAATTTTAGTAGACGCTTCTATTCCTGAAATTCCTGGCATCTGAATATCCATCAAAATTAAATCATAAGAATCAGAAGCGATTTCCACCGCTTTCTCTCCATCAATGGCGTGGGTCATTTCCATACCCCAATTATTCATAAACCTTTTCACCACCAATACATTCATCGGATTGTCTTCGACAAGAAGTATGTGTTTGCCCCTGAGCATACTGTCGTCCAAATCAGTATTTTTATTTTCTGCAGAGACCATTGCATTGGGTGGAAGGATAAACTCTTGAGTGAAACTAAATGTAGACCCTTCTCCAGGTCTACTAAGGACTCTCAAATCAACACCTTGAATTTGCAGTAGCTTTTTACAAATAGAAAGCCCTAATCCAGACCCGCCATATTGCTCATGAATTTTAGAATCTGCCTGACTAAAACTTTCGAATATTTGTTCAACCTTGTGTTCATCAATGCCAATACCTGTATCAATCACATGGAACTCTACAACTACACTATCTGTGGTTGTTTTAAGTATCTCCATCTTTAAAGTAACACTACCCTGTCCTGTGAATTTTACAGCATTACCTAGGAGATTAAATAATACTTGCGTGAGTTTACCCTTATCTGAATAGATGAAACTCTCATTGAAATTCGATTCAAATACAATCGCTATTCCCTTGCTTTCTGCATGTGGTTTAAAGCCATTAACTAACTGCTTTCCTAACTTTTGAAGATCAAATTTGGAATTAGAAAATTCTATTTTCCCAGCTTCAATTTTATTAAAATCAAGAATGTTATTTATTAGTGTAAGTAGATTTTCAGCGGAGAATTGTAAACCATCAATTGTTTCCATCTGATCTTCTCTCGGTTTTCCAATGAGCAGATGATGCACCATACCCGTCACAGCGTTTAAAGGTGTTCTAATCTCATGGGACATGATGGATAAAAACTCAGATTTCGCCTTCAGAGAAGCTTCGGCATCTTCTTTGGCCTTTTGCCAAACTTTTGCAAACTGCTGTGATAAGGTAAGAGAATGCAAAAAGAAAAACGAAAGATATCCTACTGGCACAACATAAATATAATAATCAACCATACCCAGTATATTAAGTGCACGAAGAGCCAATGCTCCCAAAAGTAAAAGGATGGCAAATAACGAGTATCTAGCCCCAGTTCTTTTTCTAATCGTTGCAGTGATGATTACATAAAATGCTGAAATCGTCATGAGTACTGTAATAATCAAGTAATACTTGTGTACCCAGGTAAAAAATGAAACAGGTGTAAAAATCGCAAAAACAAGAAATAAGAGATTACTTCCTGCCAACAGTCTGACAAAGAGACGATTGACCTCTCGTGGATAAGTATGTTCGATAAACTTCGTTAGAAAGAATATCGCCAAATACAATGAGCCATATTCAAGGCGAATGGACAAGTACCACGATAGCTCAGGAAACAGTGAATGCAACGCATGATTACCACTCCCAATAGCGTAATAAGAAAACGAAATACATAGCAAGGAAAAGTACAGGAAGCTTTTCTGATGCCGACCATAAAGAAATAAGCCAAGAAAAAACAAACCGCCCATTATCAATGCACCTGACAGAAAAATGTCCAAAGACTCTAGATACATCTGCTTCTGAAGCATCCACTTTTCGGGGCCTAAAATAAAACTATTGGTAGGGCCTCCTTTATCATGATCAAAGTTGGCAATCTGAACTACCAGTCGATTGGTATCCTGTAGGATATCTGAATCAACTCGAACAGTCTCATGAATCCACTTAGGTTCATAGGTTTCTTTCTGAGATGAAACTATACCACTTTGAGCAATCAGATGACCGTTCCAATAAACCTGCTGTGAACTGTAAGCAGGAGGAACATATAATGCCCAGTCCTTCCTTTTATCCAGTATAATGTCGATTGCATAAGTCGCAAAACCAGTGGAATCTGACCAGTATTTCGGAAAACTCACCAAATTCTGATGAATCAAATCTTCTTGCGGATTTGGTAGTGACTTCCAATAAAATGCCCATTCCCCATCGAGCTTGACCTCTTCATATTGATCGGTGAAATCTAGAAAGCCTGCACCATCTTGAAGAGGAGTAGAAAGTGCAGACCAATGAAATAAGGCTACGGCAAACAATACATAGAGTATCTTTTTGCTATTCATTGAACAAGAGGTTGGTTAATTAACTCTTAACTGTTAACACACCTCTAAGTTACTTTTTTTATGTTTTCTCAAATATACTTTAACCCGAAACTAGTAGGTGTCTCGATAAATATGATCGAAACGTTTGCCATGATCAGGCTTTAATGGCATGCTCTCTCCTCCAGTTTCATCCAACCAGGTGAACAATGCTTCTCTCAACCCTTTGGCTACTTCAGCATAAGTCGTATCGCGAATCAAGTTTCGCATTTCATTTGGATCGTTTTCGATATCATACAGTTCATTGATATCCCAGATACCGTGGTATCGGATGAATTTATACTTTGAAGTCCTCACGGCATGAACAGTTGGGGTTTGTGGGAATGGTCTCTCCCAGAAATACTCGTAATAAACCGTATCTCTCCATGCTACTTCCTGATCATACAGTAATGGCTTGAACGAGGTGCCATTCATATTTCCTTTGGTTGCTAATCCAGCGAAATCCATCACTGTTGGACCAACATCAACATTCTGCACAACTTCCGTAAGTTTGGTTCCTGCAGGAAGATCTGCTCCCATGGCCAACATCGGCACTCGCATAGACTCTTCATAGGCTTGACGCTTGTCAATTAAACCGTGCTCTCCAAACGAAAAGCCATTATCACCCATGTAGATCACAATGGTGTTTTCTAATAAACCTTCTTTTTCCAGATATGCTACCACTGTCCCGATACTCTCATCCACGGAAAGTAGCGTTTCACAATAACGTTTGTAGAAATCATCAAAGTTGATTTGACCATGATACATGTAATCCACACCATGCCAGCTATCTCTTTGAGCTTTCGCCCAATTTGGTAAATCCTCATAATTGTATTCCTCCTCTGTTACCGTACTTCGCTTATGGCCAGGAGGAAACATGGTTGGTGGATAAGCAACCTCTTCATTCTCGTACTTACCTAAATGCCTTTTTGCTGGTTGAAAATCTGCATGGACTCCCTTGTGAGACAGGTATAAAAAGAAGGGTTTGGTCTTATCTCTAGTATCCAAGAAGTCAAGGGCATAGTCTGTCAACACATCGGTAACATAGGCAGAATCGGTAAACACAGAATCCTTACCGTTGAAATTGATGACTGGATTATAATACTGTCCCTGACCTCTGAAACTTGCCCAAAAATCGAACCCTGGACGTTTGCCGCTATGATGCTCACCCATATGCCATTTACCAATGAATCCAGTTTGATAGCCCGCTTCATCTTGTAAGTACTCAGGGAAGAATACCGTTCCTTCTGGTATTAAAGACTGATTATCAACTACTTTGTGATTGTGTGCGTATTGTCCAGTGAGTATACTCGCTCTACTAGGTGAACATAAAGACGTACTCACAAAGGCATTCTCAACATGCACTCCCTCTCTAGCCATTCGGTCCATATTGGGAGTTTCCAAAAATGGAACCTTACCTGTAAACCCCATAAAGTCATATCGGTGATCATCACTTAGGATGAATATGACATTCTTTTGATTACCCTTATCAATTTTAGCGGTCTCTTCTTGATTTGAGTGAGGATAAAAAGACCAACATAATAGAGCAATAGATAGGTAAAACAGGTTTTTCATAGCAGATAATTTAAAAAGGATTCGTCACTGGAGTTTTGCAGAACAAAATCTACTTCCAGAATCTTGATCACTCCAGTGATGAATCGCTAAACTGTTGATGGTATGCAGAAGTATGGAAGCATATTTTTATTACTTATTCCAGTGCATAGATGTAGAAAGTACATCTCTTGAATTAGTCCCAACCATGATTTCAAATTCACCTGGTTCCCAGACAAATTCAAGGTCAGAATTATAGAACTTCAAATCCTCAGGCGTGATCTCAAACGATACCGTTTTCGTCTCACCCCCATTTATCAACACTTTTTCAAAGCCTTTTAGCTCTTTTACCGGTCTGGTAACAGAACCTACGACATCTCTGATATAAAGCTGCACCACTTCCTTACCAGCCACATCACCAGAGTTCGTTACATCCACGGAAACCTTCAACGTTTGGTCACCAGTCAATTTCGGACTAGAGATGGTCAAGTTGCTGTAATCAAATGACGAGTAACTCAAACCATAACCAAATGGATAAACTGGCTCATTTGGAATGTCTAGATAATTAGACCTAAACTTTTGGAACCACTTACCTTCAGGCAATGGTCTTCCAGTGTTTTTATGATTGTAGTAAATCGGTACCTGACCAACATTTTGTGGGAATGTAGCGCTCAACTTTCCAGATGGGTTCACATCACCGAACAACACATCGGCTATTGCATCTCCAGCCTCACTACCCGCAAAGAATACATTCACAAGTGTTGGTAGGTTTTCAGCTTCCCATCTGATCGCCAAAGGACGGCCAGAAAGAATAACTGCTACTACAGGCTTTCCTGTCTTCATCAAATCCTCCATCATTTTGCGTTGATTTTCAGGAATCTCAATATTGGACATACTAGAGCTCTCACCAGTAGACTCAGAAGCTTCACCGATTATTGCCACCACTACATCAGATGATTTGGCTACTTTCAGCGCTTCAGCTAGCAAGGCTTCTTCTGAACGCTCATCTCTATTCGTAGGCTTACCGAAAATGCTGATTCGAGATTCCAAATCCGCATCTGGAACCACATTACAACCTCTGGCATATTGAATAGAAGCGTTCTCGCCTACAGCATTTTTCAATCCTTCAATAATGGATATTGATTTTTCAAAATCACCAGCTACAGACCATGTTCCGGCCATGTTTTCGATGTTGTTAGCCATTGGGCCAATCAAAGCGATTTTACCAGACTTTTTAAGTGGTAATACACCTTTTTCATTTTTCAACAACACGATGGATTCAGCAGCTATATCTCTGGCTACCTGACGATTAGACTCAGTGAAAATTTCTGTTTTTGCTCGCTCCAAATCACAGTATTTATATGGATCATCGAACAAGCCAAGCTTGAATTTAGCTTCCAAAATTCGTCTACATGCTGCATCCACCTGAGCTTCAGTCACTAACCCTTTTTCAATGGCTTTTTTAGTTTGATTAAGCAACGCATCACTCACCATGTCCATGTCAATTCCAGCATCCAATGCGCGAGCAGCTACAGCCAATGTATCACCGATACCATGGTCAATCATTTCATTGATGCCTGTATAATCTGTTACCACAAACCCATCAAAACCCCATTGGTTTCTCAATACTTCGGTCATTAACCATTTACTTCCTGTAGCAGGCACACCATCTACTTCATTGAAGGAAGCCATCACACTCCCAACACCAGCATCTACAGCAGCCTTATAAGGAGGAAAATACTCATTGTACATTCGGATATGACTCATGTCCACAGTATTGTAATCTCTTCCGGCCTCTGCAGCACCATACAATGCATAATGCTTCACACAGGCCATCATGGTATTGTTAGCCGTAAGATCATCTCCCTGATAACCTCTAACCATCGCCGCAGCTATTTGTGAACCTAAATACGTGTCTTCACCAGAACCTTCAGAGATTCTTCCCCATCTCGGGTCTCTTGACACATCCACCATAGGAGAAAATGTCCAGGCGATACCATCTGCCGTAGCTTCAGAAGCTGCCAATCGAGCGGATTTCTCTACTAAGTCCATGTCCCAAACACAAGACATACCAAGTGGTATTGGGAATAAAGTCTTATATCCATGAATGACATCCATCCCGAAGATTAACGGTATTCCTAATCGAGTTTCTTCTACTGCAACTTTTTGTGCCTGACGTATTTTTTCAGCTGTTCGAATATTGAATAATCCCCCTACTTTACCTTCTTTGATTCTTGAAACAATACCTGTACTCTTGGCAAGACCGGTATTGATATCACCTGCTGCAGGTAAATTTAATTGGCCAACCTTCTCCTCCAACGTCATCAATGCCATCAAAGAATCGATTCTTGAATCATATGATGAACCACTCCGATTACTGCTTTCTTTAGGTGAACTACATCCCACCAAAACAGCCAGTATTATTACGTAAATACTATCTATCTTCCTCATTGTCCTGTTAGTTCTTAATAATTAGTGATTTCTTAGAAATTCCATTTTCGTTAAATGCCTCCACCTGGTAGTAATAATCCACACCAGTATTCAAGGCTCTTAGTTCATAGCTATTCTGATCATAAATCATGACCGAATTGTTCAAACGATCTTCAGCAATCCCCCAATAAAGCACATAACCTGTGGCGTCCTTGTCTGTCTTCCAGGTTAAGTTGCAGTTTCTTTGATCTGCTTGTCGTTTGGCTTCAAAGGACTTTGGCATTGCAGGTGCCTTGCCTCTTCCTTTACCGAATATTCTTAATTCTCCTATTGCCAGGTACTTATTCGGGAAATAGACGTTTTGATATTTGATATATCGAGCTGCTATAGGTTTACCCAATTCGATATATGCATGTGGTTGATCGCGTTGATTCTTAGAGTAGTCGATAGCTACCTCCCAATCTTTTCCATTGAGAGAGGTTAAAATGTAAAACTGCTGTCTCAGCGTATCAGGTTTACCGAAAATATTGGCATTGAAATCCTGGAAATTGATTTGAACGGCTCTGATATCCATGACAGCACCAAGATCCATCTCCAGATACAGCGAATCTGAATTACTTGGTGCTACCCAAAATGTCCGAAGATTCTCATCATTGGCTCTAGCAGCTTCGTAATTTGGAGCTTCTTGTTCCAGCTGATAGCCAGATGCATTTTCGTCAGCCACCTTTTGCACCACATCTTTTACTACAGCGTTAGTTTTGATTGACTTTCCTTTGGACAAAAGCATCCATCCAGTGAATCGATTCTTATGATCTAGCACCCCTACTTCCGGCAAATAATGGGGATAATCGCCATAAGCAGTATTCACATACATTTGACCATCTTCTTCAAAACCTGTTGGGAACATTCCAATTCTGCGCTCAAATTTGAAGTTTACAGAAATCGGCATACTAGCAAAATGCCAATAATGTCCCTGATTATCCTTTACCGTACTTCCATGACCAGCACCTGTCAAAAATCCTCCGGGTTTATAGGAAACTGGATTGTAATCAGCATATTCAAACGGTCCTAATGGACTCTTAGACGTGTACACACCATCCGCATAAACATTCCATTGGGTACCAGGAGCACTATATTCTAAATAATAGGTATCACCATGCTTGGTCATCCAGGGACCTTCAATATAAGGATCCATATCCGAAGTGTGATTTTGTCCAAAACGTTCCCAACCATGTTGCTCAGGATGCAAATTGAATAAGTCTTTCTGCTCACCTACAGGAATGTAAAAATTAGCCGTATCTAATGCAATTCCATGAATTGGCCATTTATTAGAAGACTCTTCATATAGATAAACCTGATTGTCATCGTCTACAAACAGGTCTGGATCCTGTACACCTACAGGCAAATTGAGCACAGCATAATTCGTTTGCCAATTCCCTAATTCCGGATTATATGTTTCTATAACCGCTCCTCTTCCAGACGGATCGCCCAAAACGATCACTTTACCATTTCTTACTGCAGCTGCTGGCGCATTGCATCCATTGAAATACCATGATTGTGGCTTGATGAACTTCCATGTGCCCATATCCTCTGACATCCAATACCCATGAGATCTGGTGACGAACATGAAATACTTGCCGTTGAAATTGATAACTGCCGGATCGGCACCAGAACGATAAGAAACATCTCTCTCCGCTCTGTAATGCGACATGTATGTGTAGTCAATGTCAATAGGATTGCAATAAGTTGTTTGAGTTTGACTGAAACCGAGCCAGGAACCAGAAAGAAGCAATATGATTAATACTGCCTTCATTTCTTCTTATTGGAATAAAGCCAGGAAATCAATTCTGGCTCAGCAAATGCATTGTTCCAGCTGCCGTGATTAGCATCTTTGTACAAGGTATATTTAGCCGTACCACTAAGTTTTCGAATCGCAATTACCATATCTGTAGAATAAGATGGCAAAACCACATTGTCCTGAGCACCATGGAAAATCCACATGGGCACATTACCGGCAATAGTTTTTGCCCTTGCTGGATGTGCACCACCACAAATGGCGATTGCAGCAGCAAACAAATCTGGTCTTCTGGATACTATTTCAAAGGTTCCCATGCCTCCCATGGACAATCCACCAACATAGATCTGATCATCTTTGGAAATAGAAGAAGCTTTGATAGAATCCATCAATGACATCACCAAATCCAAAGGATAAGTTGGGTCATCACCTTCTTTAAAATTGAATTTCAACGGAAAAGATGTCCGATCCACATCTACATTGGCCCAGTAACTCTCTTGTGGACATTGTGGAAAAATAACTATAGATGGATGATCTTTTCTAAAACCTTCATCCAGAAATAGAGAACTACCATGGATCAACTGTTTCTCATTATCACTTCCGCGTTCACCAGCTCCATGCAAAAAGAGCACTACAGGATACGACATGTTTTTATTGAATCCTTCTGGATAAAGAATTCGATAATTTAATGATTGACCGTTATGATTGTATACCTGCTTCTCGTAAGCATCTTTAGTAAGTTGCGCTTGTGATGAGAAGGATATTAATAATACTACAGCTGTAAATAGCTTATTCATGGGTAAATCCTAGTTTTTTCAATCCATTTTGAACCTCTGGAGCGGACATAAACAAGTCCCAAAGAAGTCCACTTCTATAATTTTCTATCATCACTGGAATTGGTCCTTGATCTATCGCCAGGTATCTCGGCAAATACCAATCATTTTGTAAACTGAAGGCATCATAAGGGCCATATTTCCCAACCAGTGAATCCCTGGTTGGGTCATATAGCCACTCCAACATTTGCATGCTCTCTGCAGGCGTGTACGGAAAAGAAGAGAGTGCAGCAGTTGGAGAAATCACCCCTAAATCACGATCTGGTCGATGACCAGCATATCCTTTCATGCTATAACTGGAAGTAAGTCCCCAGCAGTCTTCTCCATAGCCTTCAAAACCTTGTGGGTTTTCAACGCAATATGCATAGTGTGTTTTTGCATGGCTTTGGTTGAGTGTCCAATAGTTACCGTATTGGTCTTTAAGATTATTTGGGTTTAATCCCAGGTAGGAATAATGCGCCCAAAAAAGTGGCCCTACCTTACTTTCATCATGCTCATAATGATCCAAAACAAGATTGTACCCGTAATAAGTATCATTTGACTTAATCTGACCATCTCTAGCCCATCCTTTGTGATAAACCGATGGCTCTACTCCATGTGTAGGAGAAGAAGCTGCAAGCACATACATAATCAAACATTCGTTGTAACCGCCCACGGGGAAATTCATTTCCCATCCAAAATTTGGAGACCAATGCCAATAAAGAACATCTTCTCCTCCTTTGGTATGCCAGTCCCATTCTACTTCCTTCCAAATCGTATCTATTCGCTGAGCAACAGACTTTTCCTGAGCATCTCCGTCTTTGAAATATTGTCTGGCTGCCAATAGGCCTTGCATTAAAAATGCTGTCTCCACCAGATCACCTCCATCATCCTTTTTACTGAATGGTTTTACTTTACCTGTATCACCAAACCACCAATGTGGATACACTCCGTGAAAACGATCTGCACTATCCAAAAAGTCAAGTATAGTTTCAAATCGCTCCACTCCTTCTTTTCGTGTAATAAATCCACGTTCTATTCCAACAAGAATCGCCATTACGCCAAATCCAGAGCCTCCCGATGTTACCACATTACGATCATTGCTCGGATAAATATCATCCATATGAACCCTCTCGCGCGCCAATCCAGAATTAGGTTCTGCACCATCCCAGAAGTATTGGAATGTCTGATACTGAACCCTGGTCAATAAAGAATCCTGCGACTCAGTAGTTCGATTAATCAACTTAGCTTTTTGCTTAAATCCACATGCACTAGCAAAAAGTAAAGTCACTATACATAAGATATGTATCCAGGATTTATTCATAGGTAAATCCCAGTTTATCCAATCCTTCCTGCACTTCAGTAGCACCCATAAACAGATCCCATAGCAGACCAGATCGGTAGTTTTCTATCATTACAGGAATTGGTCCCTGATCAATGGCCAAATACCAGGGCTTGTACCAATCATGCTCATAACTAAAGGCATCGTATGGTCCATATTTACCAATCAAGGAGTCATTGTCTGGCTGATACATGAACCTTAAGAAGTCCATGCTATTCTCTGGCGTATAAGGAAAAGACGAAAGAGCCGCAGTTGGTGTAATCACCCCAAAATCCTCGTCTTTTGGACGGTGTGCAGCATAAAACCTTTTCGAATAACTGGCAGTTAAACCCCAGCAATTCTCACCATAACCTTCATACCCATTCGGATTCTCTACACACCATTGTCTATTAATTAAGGTGTGATTGACGTTGTGCTGCCAATAATCAGCATATTGATCTTTAAGGTTGCTCGGATCTAATCCTAAATAGGAATAGTGAGCCCAAAACATCGGTCCACCATATTGCTGTGAACCATTGTGTTTTAAATCCAGATGATATCCATACTGGCTATGTAATGAGTCATTGACAATTTCTCCTGACTTAGCCCAACCTTTGTGATAAACAGCTGGATCAATAGTATGTGTTGGAGAAGCTGCAGCCAAAACGTACATGATCATGCATTCATTATAGCCTGTAACAGCGAAATTCATAACCCATTCTTTGTCTGGAGACCAATGCCAATAAAGAACTTCCTCTCCTCCTTTGGTATACCAATCCCACTCAACACCTTTCCAGATCGCATCTATTCTAGAAGCAACAGCTTGTTCACGCTCATCGCCATCTTTGAAGTATTCACGAACTGTGATCAACCCTTGCATTAAAAAGGCTGTTTCTACCAAATCGCCTCCATTATCATTGGCACCGAATGGCTTTACCTTTCCAGTATCACCATACCACCAGTGAGGATATGCTCCATGAAAACGATCAGCTGTTTCCAGGAAATTTAGAATCTTTTCAAAACGTTCTACTCCCTCTTCTCTGGTAATGAAACCACGATCAATCCCCACAAGGATCGCCATTACTCCAAAACCAGAACCCCCGGATGTCACCACATTCTTATCATTGTCCGGATAATCGCCATCCATGTGAATTCGCTCAGGAGCCAACCCAGAAACAGGCTCAGCACCTTCCCAGAAATATTGAAATGTTTGATACTGAACGAGGTTTAGTAATGAATCATCACTGATCACCTTGTCGGCAGTAGTGGTATTGGAACTTTCCGTTTTAGGACTGTTACATCGAAAAACGAGGATAGAAATCAATCCGATAATTAAATACTTACTCATAGGTTATAGCTAGCTTGTCTAATCCGGCCTGTACTTCTGGAGCTGACATAAATAAGTCCCAAAGCAAGCCTGTTCTGTAATTTTCAATCATTAAAATTATTGGCCCTTGATCTATGGCCAAATAAGAAGATGCCACCCATTCTTCACTAAAATTGATTGCATCTTTAAATCCATAATTACCCCATAATCGGTCACCATAGATGTAATAAAACTGCCTGATAGCTTCCATTGATTGCTCCGGCGTATATGGTATAGATGAAATAGCTGCAGTAGGTGTAATTACACCAAGATCATTATCTGGAGAATGAGCATTGTATCCATCCTGATTATCACTCGCCGTTAATCCCCAGCTATATTCGCTGTATCCTAAATAATTCTTTGGATTAGCTTGACAATACGCCCAGTTGATAAGTGAATGATTCACATTCTGATCCCAGTAATTAGCATATTGATCAGAGAGATTTCTAGGATCTAAACCAAGGAAAGAGTAGTGAGCGAAGAATAACGGTCCTCCTCTATCATTACGCAAATCCAATTGATAGCCATAATAGGAATTGCCACTATTTTTCATAGCTCCATTTCGACTCCACCCGTTGGTATACACATCACTTGAAACTGAATGAGAAGTTGAAGAAGCCGCCAAAACATAAACGATCATCGCCTCATTCCATCCCGTGATTTTATGATTCATATCCCAGGAATAGTTTGGAGACCAATGCCAATACAGCACATCCTGTCCTCCTTGAGTGTACCAGTCCCACTCCACATCATCCCATAAAATGTTAATCTTATTGATGATTTCACTTTCCGTAGGATCCTGTGCATCTAGATACTGACGAACCGTGATGAGACCTTCTAACATGAAAGCACTTTCAACCAAATCACCACCATCATCTTTGGTACTAAAAGGACGAGTAGCACCAGTACTTCCATTTAACCAATGCGGCCAAACACCATGGTGTCTGTCTGCAGTAGAAAGTAAGAAATTAACAATTTTGAGCAGTCTTTGTACACCTTCCTGACGAGTGATAAAACCCCGTTCGATGGCTACTATTATTGCCATTACTCCAAAACCAGAACCACCAATAGTCACAGTCTCTCCAGAGTTTAATCGCTCTCTTGCCAATCCACTTGTTGGGTGGGCATAGTCCCAGAAATATTTAAACGTTTGCTCCTGAACCAATGAAAGCAGGTTATCATCAGATATTTCAGGGTATTTCAAAGTAGAATCCAGTGCTGTAATGAAGGTTGCTTCATATCCTTCGAAATCAGTTGAACCAGTACTAACTACACCAGCAGTAAGTTCAATATCATATTCGGTCCAGTAGTCCAATGGATCATCTGTGGTAATTGTAACGGTATTTCCTGATACCTCCTGTTTGGTATAGAATGTCTTAGATCCTTTGGTAACCTTGATGGCACCATCCTGAAGTGATGACGGATCAATATCATCTGAAAAAGTAGCCTTGATTTGTAAATCAAGAGGAATATTAGAAGTTTTTCGGTTCGAGGGTAATGCAATACCTCCAGACTCTAAGGAAATCAAAGTGAGTTTACCCTTCAAAGTCTGAAATTGAAATCCTGAGCGAGTATAAACAGAGCCACTTTCACTTGTCACTTCATTGAATACTACCGTGTAAGTTGTATAGGTATCAAATGAAGTTTGAGGATAGATAGAAATGTTCTTATTGGTATTAAAAACGTTGTATCGTAAATCAACAGCAATACCTTCTTCATCCACAACCTGAATTGTGTTGGTCAAATCTGTAGTATCAATGGACTCAGTAAAACCAGCGATAATTGGACCACTAAGCCCTACATTGGTAATTACTGCATCCAATAAACTTGCATTTGCCACTTGCAATGAGGTCAGCGAGAGTTCCGGAACAGGCTCCGTTTTATCTTCACAGCCATTGAAAAGAGCTACGCAAAGCAAACTGAATACAAGGACAATATTTCTGCTGGTAATTGACAAGGTTTTGGTAATTAACCACCCCAGAAAAATCCGGGGTGGTGAAGTTTAGAAATTATAAAATTGTAATTAGTTTCCTGCTTTCAAATCAGCGATTTGAGCTGGAGTAAGCACACCATTGAAGATTTTCACTTCATCAAGTAAGCTTGTTTCACCTAAATGACCCCAAGCTTTGAAGTTTGGCGCACCAGATCCGATAGACATGATGTCACAATCGGTCCAGTCAACTGCAATTTCTTCAGAACTTACAGCTGCAAGAATTCCATTAAGGTAAACCTGGCTCTTACCACCACCTACAGTGATCGCAACGTGTAGCCAATCTTCTCTATCAGCAGCGAAAGTTGCATATGTTGTGCCATCTACCCATGCACCATCATCGCCTGTTCCAATGTGCCCTTTGAAAGTTTGTTTTAAGTCGTCACCTTCACGGAAGAATCTCAACCCTTTCGTCAGGTTATTATCCTCAGCATTCTCGGTATTAACAGCACTGATAGAAATCAAACCAGCTCTTGTTGCTGTAGGATCTAATTTCACCCACATAGACACTGAGAATTGCTCTGTTAACAAACCGTCAGTAGGAATAGTCAAATAAGAATCTACATCGCCAGAGTATGCTTTTCCTGATACACCACCATCAACAACTGTTGGAGTACCAACTGCAGTTGCCGATAATTCAATATCAGAAGTCACACTGAAATCAGTATCGAACGACATATGAAGAACTTCTACAGCATCTTCACCATCTATAGGTGTTAATCCTGGATCTTCAGGATCTTCAATCGTTGGCAACCCAAATTCCAGACCTGTTAAAGTTTCAAGTTCAGATTCTGTCAAGGCTTTGTTGAACACTTTTAACTCGTCCAACAGGCTCAGATCAGCAAAGTGTTCCCAACCAGTAAATCTTGGTGCACCAGACATGATAGACAATAAGTCACAACCAGTTATACTTAGACCAGCATGCTCATCTGTACTAGCTACTAAACCACCGTTCAAGTAGAATGAAGCAGTAGTCTCATCGATAACCATAGCCACGTGTGCCCACTCAGCAGCAGTAGGGTCTACCGTAGCTAAATCACCACCATCTAACCAATGCTCATCCTCCCCTGTACCAAAGTTTCCTTTAAAGATTTGAAGGTCTCCTCTTGCTTCACGTAAAATTCTAAACCCGCTTGTTCTTAAATTTTGCGCATCGGGGTTTTCTGTATCTTCTGGCCCCATTGTTACAATACCTGCTCTGTTTGGCTCAGCGTTTACATTGATCCAGAAAGAAACAGTCATAGTTGAAGAAGCGATATCTTCTGTAGGGAATGTAAGGTAAGAATCAGCAGCACCTTTGTAAGCCATCGTTCCATCATAACCTTCTTCAGAATATTCCGGAGAACCTACAACAGTAGCTTCCTCTTCTGTTACCAGGTTGGCATAGTTTTCTTCAAATGACATGTAAAGAACTTCACCATCCAAAGCTGTATATGGATTAGCAGTTGCTTTAGTGAATGTTGAAGTAGCTGAAGTCGTTTTTCCTGACAAGTCGATAGCAGTAACTGTAATAGTGTACTCGCCATCCACAACTGCTTCCTTCACTACAGAGCCTGAATAACTTTTGAAATCTGTGAATGATGTTACTTCCTCAATTTGCTCACTTTCGAACTCAACTGTAACAGAAGCTAGCTCCACATCATCAGTTACTGTATATTCTACAGTTACATCAGCAGTCTCTTCCAATGTAGTCATCACAGACGCATCAGCCGGCTTTGAAATAGAGACTACTGGGGCTTCAAGATCTTCTTCTTCCTGAATTGGATCATCTTCTTCACCGCATGAGATTACGGCAACTAACACTGCAAGGGATGCGAGCAGTGATAAACTTCTCAGAATTTTCATATGATTTAGATTAATTGATAGTATTTATTGAAGTAATATATTCGATTGATTAATTGCCTTCTAGCTGAGGCAAAAGGTCTATTTGCTGCAATGGATAAGGAATGAATCGATCCTCATCAGAGTATCCAGTTAGTTCACTAGTCTTACCATGACGAACCAAATCATAAAACCTGATTCCCCATTCCATACCAAATTCTGCAAACTTTTCATCAAGTACATTATCCAATGTTACACCTGACAAATTGCCCAGACCAGCTCTTGATCTCACCGCATTCACAGCAGCATCTGCAGACATTACAGAACTGCTTGCACCATTGATCAAAGCCTCAGCATGCATTAACAATACTTCAGCGTATCGAATACAAATGAAGTTTTTGTTCGAACCGTAATCAGTTCTTCCTGGAATCAGCTGATTTGATGGTAAATAATGCTTACCACTTGAGAATATCGCTCTAGGGTTGGCACTGCCATCTGTAGTTCCCCATACGTCATTATCTCTAGTAGTATTACTGATGAAAGTAGGCAGAGTGCTGTATCCTGGTTGTGCCTGAAGACTATCGATACCTTCATTAGTGAAATTGACACTGGTTTCTAAACGAACGGTCTCACCACGATCGATCATGAACTTGATATATTTCATCGATGGCTCCCAGAAGCCCCATCCACCACTTGCCCCGGATACTTCCGGAGTCCAGTTATTCGGACCGAAAAATGCATGTAAATAACGAACAGCATCACCGGAACCCTGTCCAAAGTCAGAGTATTGTAGCTCTAGAATGTTTTCATTGGCAAGCTTACCTGGTGTTTTAAAAAGTTCATAGTAATCTGCAAATAGGCTAAACTGACCAGATTGAATAATCTGCGAGGTGGCATCAGCAACTCCTTGCCAATTTTTCATTTCTAAATTGGCCATTGCTTTTATAGCCAACGCAGTTGATCTGGTTATTCCACCCTTTACAACAGGATGCTGATTTGGTGCAACATCCAACAGTGAAGGCATCGCCTCATCCATTAAGTTTGAAATGTATGCCATCGTTTCCTCAAATGAAGTCACTTCAGAATTGTACAAATCTTCGGCTTGTGAACTAGTAGGAATCAAAATACCACCCCAAAGTCTCGCAAGAAGCAACAATTCATATCCTTGCATCACGTTTATTTCCGCGATGTACTGCTGTCCAACACCAGGATCATTGGAATTTGCGTTGAACTTTTCAATCTCTTCAATGGCTGCATGCCAATTGATAATATCAGAATACAAATTCAACCATGTAGAGTTGTACATCCAGAAAGAGCGACTATATCGAAATGCCTCGGTTTCCAAAAGTGGTTCTTGATCTCCCTTCGCATTCACATCATCACCTCTTACTGAGAGCAATGGATATGTTTCCCATTGTAAATTGTACAGGGTATAATATGCTCCTTCTATCAGTTCCTTACGCAAACTAATATTTGTGTAATCAATGCCAGATTCTACAACAGTATCCTCTTGAGGATTATCTAAAGCTGAATCACATGATGGAGCTAAGAAAATGACAGCTGCCATCAAAAATACGGTCGTGAAAAATTTATAAGATTTCATGTCTTTGGTCATTTTCCTGATTAAAACTTAAGATTTAAGCCAGCTGTATAAACAGCAGGTATAGGATAGGTCTGACGATCAATTCCACTTGCAACTTCTGGATTAAAGCCATTGTAGTTGAAAACAGTAACTGGACGCTCAGCAGTGATGGTGAACTTAGCATCAGGCATGTTTTTGCCGAATAAAGTTCCTCCACCAAAGTTGTAAGACACTCTTATGTTTTGAATTCTGAAATACGATCCATCTTCCACAAAGTAGTCACTCATCGCCTGGTTATAACCTTTTCTTAATCCAGCGGCAGATGGATATTTATTGGAAGAACCAGCACCGTCCCAAAGGTTATCCACTAATTCGGCATCCAGGTTAGCATCAGTGGTAAAGATGATTTCTCCTCTTTTTCTATTTAAGATTTTGTGTCCTGCCTGACCTTGGAAGTTTGCGCTGAATTCAAATTTCTTGTAGTTCATTCCAAGATTAAAACCATAAGTGAATTTAGGCAGGTAAGAACCCAATACAACTCTGTCCAAATCGTCAATAACTCCATCCCCATTCTGATCTTTGTATTTGAAATCTCCAGGTTGAATATTAGAATCAGTAACAAACTCATCTAATAAACCACTAGTAGCTATTTCTTCGGTAGTTTGGAAAACACCTTCAACTTCATACCCGTAGAATGCCTCCAAAGGAGATCCAATGATAGAACGTTGTCTGAACTCCGCAGAACCACCATCAAGGTATTGCTGACCAGCTAAAGAAGTAACTTCATTATTAAGTGTCGCGAAATTGATCCCCACATTGTAGTTGATCACATTTCTTATACTGTTATTCCAGTTCGCAGCAAACTCAAATCCTTTATTTCTAAAACTCGCGGCGTTTCTCTTTACTGAGGCTCTAACCAATGGAAGAATCACTGTCAAAACCGCATCTTCAGTGTCTCGGATATAATAATCAGCATCAAGAGACAAACGTCCTTTGAACAAAGTGGTAGTAACCCCAACATTTGTTTCAACAGTGGTTTCCCATCTATCCAGGTAACTATATTGCTTAATAGCCACAACACCTGTTTCCAAGTTGTCATCAACTGCTAAAGTATTTGCCTGGTAAGTAGGTTGTCCCACTGCTGCAGCAACTCCTGCATTACCAAGTTTACCCCAGCTACCTCTCAACTTTAAGAAATCAACGAAATTGAGGTCAAAGAATGACTCTTCTGATACAACCCATCCAGCACCAACAGTCGGGAATGTTCCCCACTTCTTCTGAAACTTGTTAGTACCATCTCTTCTCAACGTTCCATACACCAGGTATTTGTCCTGATAGTTATAGGAAAGTCGTCCGAAATATGAAGTACCATAAAATGTTGATCCTTGATCCCCTGAAGCAGTTCTAGTAATCTCCTCTCCTGGGTTAGTATAGTACCAAAGCTCTTCATTGTCGAAGCTTGGGTTCACATATAAGCTATCCCCTTGCAAGAATATTTTGTTGAAAGATTCCGAACGATAAGAGTAACCAGCCATAGCAGATATACTATGACTTCCAAATGTCTGATTATAGGTTAGTATGTTATCCCAAATCTGATCAAATGAAGTCTCATTTGATTTGTAAAGACTTGATTGGTTAAATGAAACACCATCATTGTATTCGAAATTAATGTTTCGAATATTCAAAGCATTGTATGTGTAGTTGTAGCTAGTCTTGAATGATAATGTATTTGGAATCAACTCGATATCTGCAAAGAAGTTACCTAATATTCTTGCCGCTTTGTTTTGATCGTCATTATATAACATATTGAAATATGGGTTCTGACGACCTCTGTAACCAAGATTCTGAGCATTGGCCAGTTTGTATGGAGTTGCGTTCGTATTCGTTTCATCATAAACTGGAATCAGAGGAACAGCAAAATACGTATTGAACCATACACCACCTGGAGCAACATGCTGTTCAGATTGTGTAATGTTAACATTCCCTTCAAGGTTTAACCATTCTTTGACGTTCAAGTCAATTTTAGTTCGGAAATTGTATCGCTCATAAGAGTTCTTAACTTCCTCAACCAAGCCCTCTTGATTAAAATAACCCGCACTCACAGAGTATCGAGAGTTATCTGAACCACCACTTGCCGTCAATGTATGACTTTGAATTGGGGCATATGATTTTAGTACTTCATCATACCAGTCTGTGTCTACAGCTGGATAGTTTGTGTTTGATCTACTACGACCATATCGTTGAAAAGCATTATTTACAAAAGAGGCATCGGCGTTGGCTCCAGTAGCTAAAGCATAATCAACAAACTGCTGAGTATTAGCCATCTCCAATACATTCTGAGCAACTTGCAAACCCCAATAACCATCATATGTTACTGTTGCTTCCTGATTATAACTCCCTTTTTTGGTTTCAATAAGAACAACTCCATTTGCCGCCTTCACACCATAAATGGCTGCTGCGGAAGCATCTTTTAAAACAGAAATTGACTCAATATCCGCAGGATTTAAAAAGTCAATATTGTCAACAAACATTCCATCCAGAACATACAAGGGCTTAGAATCACCTTCCAAAGTCCCAACACCTCTTACACGTACTGTAGGTCCAGAGCCCGGGGCACCTGAACTCACAATCTGTACTCCTGGTACTTTACCCTGAAGTGATTGCATAGCCGTACTTGTTGGTGTTTTGGTGATCTCATCGGCCTTTACGGTGGTAATTGCCGAAGTAAGATCTTTTTGACGCTGAGTACCATAACCTACCACTACAACTTCTTCCAGTGCTTCTATGTCAATGGACAAAGCGACATTAATTGTAGTTCGATTATTTACAGCTTGTTCCTGCGAGGCATAACCTACGAAGGAGAAAATCAACGCAGCATCAGGGTTAGATACACTTAACTGATAGTTTCCGTCAATATCAGTTATTGTTCCATTTGTGGTACCCTTTTCTACTACTGTAGCTCCAATAAGAGCTTCGCCTGTTTCAGCATCAGTCAGTGTACCAGAGACACCAACACTTTGGGAAAAACCCAAAATTGCTGTCAGCATAAAAACAGATAAGAAGAGTATTCTCATATTTTGAATTAATTGATAATTGATAACGATTGCACGATGCAACTTTAGAAGATTATCAAATCAATTCAAAAAAATTACAAATTTTATATCTTAGAATAATGCAATTATTAAAGCAATTTATGTTTTTAAATAAACTCTCCATTTAACGCTTTAATCTCAAAATTTATTTTTACTTAAATTTTAATTAAGCCTTTTTGAAGTTGTTAGTATCGCTTTAATCTCAATAATTTAATATCAAAAAAATTCTTTTAAAAATACAATTGTATTTTACCCCAAATGAGGGATATCCTCAAGGTTTTTGAAAATTTCGTTAAGATTCTCCTTTTCATTATCAGTTCTTGAATGAACACGCTTTCTAAAGTCAGATATGGTATTCATTCTTAAATCAAGAATTTCTGATAATTCTGTTAACGTATGACTGTTTTTGTTGAGAGTTTCGTAAAGGATATAAAATGCTTTTTCCAGTGGAAAACGTAACCCATGAAACAATGTATTGGTGGTTGGAGACTCTTGATACCCACATTTACTACACCTTCTACTATATGGAACACTTCCCTCACTGTAGTGATAATTTTCACACCGATTACACTCATATCCTGCAGACCACTTGCGCTTACTTAGTGCTTTTAAACACGAATCCTTATCAGGAAAAACATCCTTAAACTCAGGATAACTCAACTCCTTATTCTGTAGTCGCTCGCGCTGTATTGTTTTAATGTTATTTCTAAGTCGATAATTGTCCAAATCGAGCAACGAATTGATTTCAGATATCTCCTTCTTTTGAACGGACAGCAACTCATTTTTTTCTTTGAGCTCGACAGTTCGCTGCTCAACTAATGATTCCAATTGCGCATTCATTCGGTCTTTCAGCTTGGCATTCTCTTCATGTTGAGAAATGATTCGCTTAAGAGCTCTATCTCTATTTGCTTTCAAAATCCTTACTCGATCACTCAATGCGAACGACAGAAATAGCATCTCAAAAACAAAGCAGATGTGCAAACTGTAATAACTCAAAATATAGAAAGGAATCACCGACCACATCAGCAAAGCCTTCAATATGAAACCCAGGAACAGAAAACCAAAAGCTACAATAAAGAATCGAGCTGGCTGATAGCCTCTTTTATAAACTGAAATACTTCCCACGAAGATGATCGTCAAAGGAATCAATTCAATATTCCTAAATTGAAAGAGATGATTAGCAAAAAACAAGGCATACAAAAACAAAGCAACTCTCAAACCTAGAACCCAATTCAACACCTTATTAATCTTAGGTGATCTAACAGAAAGATTTAAGAATTTCTTAGAGAAGAGAATTGCCCAGAAAATGATCAAGAATAGAGCAACACCATGCGCAATCTGATTCCACTTCGGGCTGTAAGTCCAGATATATTGATAGCCTATACCATCTACCGCCAACCCAAAAAGCCCAACACTCAATATATAAAAGGTATAATACAGGTATTTGATCTCACGCATTGCTGAGTATATCAGCAAATTGTACAGTGAGATAATCAAGATCATTCCATAGAGAATACCATAGAGGTAATATTCAGCTAAGGCATACTCCACAAACCAGCTATAACTACGAATTGCTACTCGAATATCAGCATATTCATGACTAACTACCCTGAAATAAACCAGGTAATTCCCGGTCTGTGATAGTCTGATTTGAAAGTTCTTATGAGCAATTGGCTTCTCCTTAAAAGGCAGCATATCCCCTACCTGATAACTGGTAAATACACTATCACTTTGATGACGTATATGAACAGATAGGGAATCAATAGTCTGATCAAAAAATTCTAATAAATAGCCCGGATTGGATTCCTGAACAATGAGCTTGAGCTTCACCCAATAAGCCGAATTGGTATTGTAGTCCTGCGGCACAAAATTCAAATCCTTATTAAATCTTGCCTGAAAATCAGGATCTGAAACATCCTGCAGTGTTAACATCCTACTTTTATCCTCCATAAACTCCATTTCGGTGATTTTCAACTCAATCTCAGAAGTTTGGGGAGAGATCAATACAGGAGTAGAATAAAGGAGTATATAATATATGTAGGTCAACATGCTGCTAAAACGTGTTTCAAAGATAGAAAAATCCAAAACGTTAAATTATGTATGCACACGTAAACCATTTTGGGTCAATGTGCATTATATCACAGTGTAGCTGACAAAACCTTTGACATGGACTTCAGCTTGATTAACATTGCAGCAAGAATTGATAAATAATGGAGATTACCAGAGAAAATATATTAGTTGCTTTAAGTGAAGTACAAGATCCAGACCTTAAAAAGGACCTTGTTTCACTGAACATGATACAGAATATTCAGACAACAGGTGACGTCATCAAATTCACAGTGATGCTGACTACTCCTGCTTGCCCATTAAAGGAAATCATTCGTAAAGATTGTGAAAAGGCAATTACAAAGCACTTTGGTGAAGTAACAACAGAGATTGAAATGTCTAGTAATGTTACAACGACAAGAATCAGCACACCATTGTTACCTGGTGTTAAAAACATTATCGCTGTAGCTTCTGGTAAGGGTGGTGTTGGAAAGTCTACTGTAGCAGCGAATCTTGCTGTAGCATTAGCAAAGACAGGTGCAGAAGTTGGTTTGATTGACGCTGACATATTTGGTCCATCAGTTCCTACGATGTTCAATTGTGAGCATGAGCAACCCAACGTAACCAATGTAAACGGTCAGAATAAAATTCTTCCAATCCAGCAATATGGTGTGAAATTGATGTCTATTGGATTCTTAGCTCCACCAGACAATGCTGTGGTATGGCGAGGACCTATGGCGAGCTCAGCTTTGAAACAATTCTTAAGCGATGCAGTATGGGGAGAACTTGACTATTTATTAATCGATTTACCTCCAGGAACCAGTGATATACACCTTACCCTGGTGCAAAGTGTACCTGTTACCGGTGCTGTTATTGTCACTACTCCTCAAAAAGTAGCTTTGGCCGATGCTCAAAAAGGAATAGGAATGTTCAAGCAGCCTCAAATCAATGTTCCAATTATGGGTATCATTGAAAACATGGCTTATTTCACTCCTGAAGAGCTTCCAAACAATAAATATTATATTTTTGGAGAAAACGGCGGTAAATCGCTAGCTGACAAACATGATGTACCTTTGCTAGGGCAAGTACCTATTGTTCAAAGCATTAGAGAAAGCGGTGACAGTGGTTACCCAGCTGTACTGAAAGATGATGTAACCGCAGAAGCGTTTAAGAATCTAGCTGAGTCCGTAGCGCAACAAGTTGCAATCAGAAATGCTAATCAAGCCAAAACCCGAAAAGTTGAAATAAACACCTAATATGGAAGACCTACATAGTCGTATAGAAACAGCCTTAGAAAGTATAAGACCATACTTGAAAGCTGACGGTGGCAACGTGAAATTTCTTGAGGTGGACGACAATAATGTTGTCAAGCTAGAGTTATTAGGTAGTTGCGGTAGCTGCCCTATGTCTGCTATGACCTTAAAAGCAGGTGTAGAAGAAGCTATCAAAAGAGTTGTCCCTGAAATCCAAGGAGTAGAAGCAATAAACCTAACATCACCAGATGACCCTAATGCTAAACTTCCAACAACCATGATGTAAGGAATGAGAAAAAGCCTCATTCTGATTATACTATCCTTTTGGCAGCTGCATGCCTTCGCGCAAGAGCGATGTGCTACTATGCACCTACCTCAAAATATCAATCGACTTGAATCAGAAACCGGGTTCGAAGAGTGGTTGATAAAAGTTAAGCACGAAAAAACACTTTCAAGAACCTCAGATGCGTTTCAGTCTTCAACGTATCAAATACCAATAGTTTTCCATGTCATTCATGATGGCAACAATGTAGGGTTCGGTACGAACATTTCCGAAGATCGAATATTACAACAGATTGACATTCTCAACAATGACTTTCGTAGGTTGAATGCAGATGCATCACTAACACCTGCCGAATATCTGGATGTTGCTGCTGATGCAGAAATTGAATTTGTATTAGCCAAACAAGACCCTGAAGGTTTACCTACCTCAGGGATTGTTCGAGTGGAAGGAATTAAAAGTAGCTACAGTCAGTCAGAAGCGGGTATTCTGATGGCACAGAGTTACTGGCCCAGGGATGAATATCTTAATATTTACATTACTGATATAACCGGAGGTTTTCTAGGGTTTGCTCAATTCCCTTTTTCCAACCTTTCAGGAATTGCTACAGAATTCGAAAACTATGATTTAACGGATGGTGTCGTTCTGGACTACAAATGGGTAGGTAATAACCCTGGGGCTGGAAGTTTTGATAGTTATGGCCGAACTGCGACTCATGAAATCGGTCATTGGCTCGGGTTAAGACACATTTGGGGCGATGGAGGCTGTGGGTTCGATGATTTTTGTGATGACACACCTCTTGCAGGTTCCTCAACATCAGGATGTCCAGACGAAAAGGTTACATGTGACACTCAAGACATGATCCAAAACTTCATGGACTATACCGATGATGTGTGCATGAACTTGTTCACGGTATGTCAGAAAGAACGGATGCGAACAGTTCTGGAATTTAGTCCGCGAAGAGTGAAGCTTTTGACTTCTCATGCTCTAAACGAGCCGGTAATCGCTGATTTAGATTTGGGCATTAAGTCAGTTGCCTCACCTATTCAGTCGGACTGCAACTCCAATGCTACTCCACGAGTAGAGATAAGAAACTATGGTAGCAATACTATCAACTCCTATTCAATAGCCTTTTCCCTAAATGGCTCGCTTCTAGAGACAAAAGAATTCAACAGTAGCCTAAGTGCTGGCTCTACTTCTATCGCAAGTTTTAGCCCTATAATATTAGATTCAGATATCTCTAATGAGGTGCAGTTTGAAGTAGTTTCAGTGAATGAATCTACAGACGGGAATGATTTAAACGACTCAAAAAGTCTGACAATAGCTCCTTTTACGAGCATTGAACCGCCGTATTTCGAAGACTTTGAATCCAACCAAAACTACTTTAGAGTTACTGAAACGGGAGAAACGAGTAATTGGACTTTCGTCAATGCACCTTTCGAAAGCCCGGACAATCAAGCAGTCATGGCGCCATTCTACAATCAATCGACCAATTTTGGAGTGAAGGACATGCTTCTTACTCAAACTCTTGATTTATCCGGACTAGCTTCTGCCCAGCTGTCCTTTCAATATGCCTACGCATCTAGATTGCAGGAAGGAACAAGCGACTATTATTTGGATGGATTAATTGTGGCGATATCAACTAATTGTGGTGCCGATTTTACTCGTCAAAATGTCATTTTTGAGCGGTATGGCAGCTCATTAGAGACATACGGTTCATCCAACTCAGCCTATTATCCACTCAACCACGCCCATTGGGATGAAGTAACCTTAAACATTACTCGTTTTGCAGGACAATCTGAGGTTCAAGTTGCGATAATTGGCGTAAATGGCGGTGGAAACAATTTATTCGTAGATGAACTTTCCGTAAACAATGCCAATCTATTGGCCTATGACATGGGCATAAGAAGTTTGAGTAATGAACCTGTCATTACTTGCAAAGAAACTGCCTACCCAATACTAGAGGTAAGAAATTATGGCTATCAGGAAGTTGATAAATTAAATCTGGAACTCACAGCTAATGACATGGTTTATGAGGTAATATATGAAGATCTAAACCTTAAATCAGGTGACTCTGAAACACTTACCATTAACCTTAATAATTACTTACAAAGTGGGGAGAACTATTTCAGGTTCAATGTTACCAAACTAAATGACATTAATGATGAGCGTAGCGCCAACAATAGCATCGATTTCTACACACTCGTTGACTCAAGTAAAGATTTAATACCAATCAAAGAAGATTTCTTAAATCAAAAATGGCTCACCTTTTCTCCAGATGGGATGAACCAATATGACAACATTACCATAAATGGAGATCCGGCATTGTACACTGACAATTATGGAAGCGAGGACTTGGTTGAAAGCTGGCTAGTGACACCTTCCCTTTCAACAGATGGCCTTTATGAAGCTTCTTTACAATTCAAATATTCTTATGCTGAACGTCAAGGGTTTAATGATAATCTAAAAGTATTGCTTTCTTTGGATTGTGGAGTAAGCTACGACATAGAACTTTTAAGTCTTAACTCTGCCCAGTTGGCTACCACTACCAGTAGTGTAGAATGGACCCCTCAGGTGGAAGAAGACTGGAAACTTCAATATATCGATTTGAGTGACTATGTCAATTGGGACAACCTAAGAGTGGCCTTTGTCTTTGCTAATGGAAATGGAAATCGTCTCTTCCTCGATGATATCAATTTCTATAGAACTAAAGATCCAGATATTCCAGATCTGGATGCTTTGAAAACCATGCTAGCTGTATATCCCAATCCGGCTGTTGACAATTTCTCTGTAGCATTCAATTTCCCTCGGAGACAAGATGTGTACATCCAACTTGCTGATATGAGTGGGAAAGTAGTTTACAAAGAGCGATATAATAATGTCTTAAATGACAAGTTTGTATTTCAAGCACCATCTCAAAGTGGATTCTATGTGTTGCATGTGAAAGGCGCTGGTATTGAACAGTCCAAAAGAATCTACATTAAGCATTAGAGTTTCCCAGATCCATTTAATTTTACCGCATGAGGATAGGAATAATTTTCGGAGGCCAATCGCGTGAGCGAGAGATCTCATTTGCTGGAGGAAGAACAGTCTACGATAACTTAAATAAAACGCTCTTCACTCCTGTTCCGATATTTGTTGATAGTCTAGGTAATTTCATTTTACTGGATTGGAAATACTTATATAAAGGCACGATTAGAGATTTCTATCCCTCTGCAGAAACCTTACCACCTAGTCCTCATTTTTTCCAGGTATACGCCGAGTCTCTAACCAACTCAGAAGCAATCAATCAAAGCATCGCATCTGTTGGTAAAAAACTTCAACCAGAAGACCTTAAAGAATTAATTGATTTTGCGTTTCTTACGCTTCATGGTCCTTTTGGTGAAGATGGAAACATTCAAGGCATTTTGGAGTGGTATGGCATTCCCTTTTCTGGGGCAGGAATACTTCCTAGCAGTATAGGGATAGATAAAGAAATTCAAAAGAAGGTATTGGGTACCGCAGGATTTGCCACACCTAATTATGAAACGGTACTTCGTGAGAAATGGCAAAATTCACCTGAAAGTGTCATTAAGGATTTAGAAAGCGCTTTTTCTTATCCTATTGTCATCAAAGCTCCTCATCAAGGCTCCTCAATTGGTGTAAGTATTGCTCAAAACTCACAGGAACTATCAGCAGGGTTGAACAGGTCATTCTTCATTCAAAAGATCGACCCAAAAGAATGGCAAGCTAAGTCTGATACGGAAAAAAGAAACTTTCTAATCTCATTTACTGACATTAGAGAAGGACTTGGATTTCCAGTTTTAACTGATTCAGGAACTATTCATCATCCAGAAGATCTTTGGACCCTACTCGATAACGCTTCTGAAATAGTTGAATTACAGTCACCAGATGGTGAAAATATCGTTTTGGTAGAAGACTTTATCAAAGGAAAAGAATTCTCTTGTATTGTCATTCAAGCACCAAATGGTACTCCAATCGCTCTGCCTCCAACTGAAATAAAGAAATCGTCAGACCTGTTTGACTACCGTTCTAAATACCTTCCAGGCATTAGTCGTAAGGTTACACCGATTGATTTGCCTCAAGCAGACATTTTGAAAATTACCGAGCAGTGCAAGAAGCTATTCTCATCACTAAATAGCCAGGTTTATGCTCGTTTGGATGGGTTTTATACTGCAAGTGGAGAAATATTCCTCAATGATCCTAACACAACTTCAGGGATGCTCCCTTCTTCTTTCTTCTTCCACCAGGCGGCAGAAATTGGATTAAATCCTTCTCAGTTTTTGACATATATCATCTCTGAGAGCATCAAAGCTAGGATTCAATCTGGAAAGCAGCTCTTCAAACTCAATAGTCTTTACAGCAGCTTAAAGAACTCGTTGATTCAAGAGTCTCAACATTCCGCAGACAAAATCAATGTTGCGGTAATTATGGGAGGATTCTCATCTGAGAGACATATCAGCGTAGAAAGTGGTCGTAACATTTTTGAAAAACTAGCTTCATCCAGCAAATATCATCCAATCCCTGTTTTCTTAACGGGCGATGAGTCGCAACACTTGCTCTATCAGCTGCCGATTAACATCATGCTGAAAGACAATGCAGATGACATCAAAGAAAAGGTATCTCATGCTGGACTTGTTCATGAATACACTCAGAAAGTACGCGAAGAAGCTAAGGAGATCATCAACGCCTTCAGTTCGTCCGAAGCCACTACACTTGAGGAGCTAACTTATAAATCACTAGCAGATCGAGTGGAATTTGCCTTCATAGCATTGCACGGCAGACCAGGTGAAGATGGTGCGGTCCAGGCAGAACTCGAAAAAATCAATATTCCTTACAATGGCTCTGGAGTTGAAAGTTCTCAAATATCTATCAACAAGTTTGAAACGAACGAACTACTTCAAAAGGAAGAAATTCTAGTTGCAGACCATCAATTGGTCTATGAAGACGAATATAGAAAGTCTCCAGAAGGCTGCATTTCGAATCTTCTAGATAGATTCGAACTACCACTGATCGCTAAACCAGCAGATGATGGATGCTCTTCTGCCGTGAAGAAAATTAAGACCAGAGAAGAATTAATTGCCTTCTGTGAAATGATGTTCAGACCAGAACCTGAATTTCTGGCTGCACCCATGGAAACACTCAAATTAAAACCAAATGAAGAATTCCCTCAAAAGAATTACTTTCTGGTAGAGTCTCTCATTGGCCCCAATGGAGCTGATAAGTTTTTAGAGATAACAGGCGGTATGCTCACACACATTTCTGAGTCTGGTGAGATTGAGTTTGAAGTGTTTGAGCCTTCAGAAGCTTTAGCATCTGGTGAAGTGTTATCGTTGGAAGAGAAATTCCTTGCAGGTGAAGGTCAAAACATCACTCCTGCTCGCTTTGGAGAGACATCTGAAGATTATGATCGTGTAGCCAAAGAAGTAAAGGCTACACTAGAGAAAACAGCTCGAACGATCAACGTGGAAGGATACTGTAGAATAGATGCGTTCGTTAGAATATTTGCTGAAAAAGTAGAGACTGTGGTAATTGAAATCAACAGTTTACCAGGGATGACACCGGCTACAGCCATTTTTCATCAGTCAGCACTCAATAACATGAAGCCATATGAGTTTATCGATAAAATCATCGAATATGGTTTTGAAAAGAAAAAGATGATAAAACCGGCTTAGACCAAGCAAAGTCTTTTGCTTATCTTCGAAGCTATAAGAAAACCAGTAGACTGCATATGTCAATATTACAAGTGAACTCGTGGAAAGACCTTCTCATCCATCTAGGAATAATTCTAGTGATTGGATGCCTGTTACTTTTAGGGTTTTTCTACTGGTATCTACCAATGAGTACCAATCATGGTGAAACAATCACTGTTCCGGATGTCCAGGGAGTGGCATTAGCAGATTTAGATGACTTTTTAGAGTCTAGAGATTTACAGTTTGAAGTAACTACTGATTCTGGTTTTTCTAATAGTCAAGCACCGCTTACCGTCTTGAGACAGTTCCCATTACCTAATAGCAAGGTAAAGGAGAATAGAAAAATCTATGTGACGCTAAATGCACAAAACCCTCCGTTGGTAAGAATGCCAAAACTAGTGGGAGGTTCAGTGAAAAATGCTCTCCTTGTGCTCAAAACCTATGACTTGGAACATGCAGGAACAAAGTATGTAGAAGATTTGGCGTTTAACTACGTACTGGAGCAACGAATAGATGGTAGACAGATTCTAGAAGGAGAAAAAATCCCAAAAGGATCTAAAGTAGAGTTGATTGCCGGCAATGGCTTAGGCAATCAAGCACTAAACTCTCCTAACTTGTTAGGTCTTGATAGTGAAAGTGCTCAGTTCGCTATTGTAGGTTCAGGATTAAAAATTGGTGAAATCAAATACGAGAAAGAAGGAAAAGCCGTTATCAAAGTTGTTCAGGGAGATGATGTAGCATATCGCAAAGAATCCGTTGCTCCAGGGTCCGTTTTCAAACAATCTCCAGATGTAGGAGATGCCATGAGACTTGGCCAAATGGTGGACATCTGGATTTATCAACCTGATTCGATTAATACGAAGCCAACTTTGCTCGACGAACAGTGAGATTAACCTTTTCTATCATAGCATTGCTCTTTTATGCGCAGTTGTTTGCTCAATTCGAGTTGAAGCCTGTAAAGCAGAAAAAGCACCTTCTTACGAACACAGAAAGAACTTTACAACTTCCCTTTTGGGATGATTTCAGTCAATCAGGGGATTCACCAGACACCTTGCTATGGCTACACGGAGAAAACATTTATGTCAATGCTACCATTGGGCAAAATGCACCAACTTACAAGACGGCTACCTTTGATGGACTAAACAGTATAGGCAATGCCTACAACAAAGACAGTGAATTTAACACAGCAGGTGACAGTTTGGTCAGTCAACTAATAGACCTTAGCCAAATCGTATCTGACAAATGGAATACCGTCTACTTCAGTTTCTATTGGCAGGCAGGTGGATTTGGTGAACTTCCTGATGAAAATGATTCATTGACCGTATTTTTCAGAGCGGTGTCAGACAACCCAGACCTGGCCTATGATTGGGATTTGGTGTTTTCTCAATCTGGCGGCACTTCAAATGAAACCTTTGAACAAGTGCTTATTCCATTGGACAGTAGTGATTACTTTCATGATGCCTTCCAGTTCAAATTTGTCTCCTACAGTAGTCAGAGAGGTCCATTTGACACCTGGAATGTGGATTACATCTACTTAAATGAAAATAGAGATGAGAATGATTTTGGTGAAAGAGATGGAGCTTTAACAGGGTCACCATCCCTGTTATTTGCCCCATATTATGAATTGCCATCTAGCGTATTTTATGCGAACCCATCACAGTACCTAAGCAATCAAATGGTACAATTGAAAAATTTGGCAACGGACAGAACTACCAATTCTTCCTACTCATATTTACTCCAAGATCTCACTGCCAATATAGATTATGGAACATATTCTGGATCAGCTGAAACAGGGGTACTGGAGTTTGAGGAAATCACAGATATTAACATCCCTGAATTCACATCTTTAGTTATTTCACCGATTGAAGAGCCAGAAGACTCTACAGTGATAGAAAGTACTTTTATTTATACCTATCGTGAACCAGATCAAATAGATGTACTTTACGAAACGGATAGAAATGGCAACATTGTATTAACAGATATTAGCAAATATGTCAATGATACCATCAGATCCAGATACAACCTTCATAACTACTACGCATATGATGATGGCTCAGCGGAATTTGCCCTAGCAATTAATGCTAAAGAAGGAATGGTTGCTGTGAAATATGGATTAGGTGAAGCTGATATTCTAACCCACGTGGATATCTTTATTCCAAGTATAGCTCCTGACAATGTTGGAAAGTCTCTTGATATTTTAGTTTGGAGAGATTTAACCGATGATGGGATTTTAGCACGAAAATCAATCATCGTATCTGAACCATCAGGTATTAATGAATTTACCAGAGTACAGCTCTCTGCTCCTGTTGCTGTCAACGACACCATTTACGTTGGTTACGAACAAATAGTCGAAGATTACCTCGGTATTGGGTTTGATAGAAGCAATACGAATGCAGGTCAGTACATCTATTCTAACGTCAGTGGTGATTGGGAACAAAACACACAATTTGAAGGTGCATTGATGATACGGCCGGTTTTTGCCTATGATTCTGCCTATCAATTGTCTGCCAAACCAAAATTAGAATCCCCAATTGTATACCCCAACCCATCAAATGGAATAATTAGCATTTCTGGCAAATACAATTATGTGCAACTTTATAATCTTGCAGGAGAATTAATCTTTGAAGAGCAAAAGTCTGAGTATCATCAACTTCCAATTGTAAAAGATGGAATATATTTGTTGCGAATCGCCAATGACAACAACATCAGTACGCAAAAATTAAGGATACAATATGAATGACATTCTTCCTAACGAACTAAAGCATCGAATGGATCAAGGCGAACAGCTGACCATTATAGATGTAAGGGAAAAATGGGAATTTGAAGAATATAACATTGGCGCAAAACTCTTCCCCCTCTACGAATTACCAAAAAACTTACCACAACTAGAAAAGCTTAAAAACGAAGAAATAATAGTTCATTGCCAATCAGGTAAAAGAAGCAATCAAGCTCGAAAATACCTGCAAAAAAATGGATTTATTAAAGTTCGTTCGCTTTCCGGAGGCTTAAACGCCTTCATAGATAACTAATGGCATTATTCTTGAGAATAGAGCATTGTATGAAAAATATAATGTTGCTCGCATTTTCAATTATTACCTTCTTATCAACTGCACAAACCCCATGTGTAGACGGATATGCAGGAATATATCCATGTAACCAAGTGACTCTTTTGGCTCATATGACGCCTGATGAGATTGAGGCGGTTGAGCATAACACTTTTTGGTTAAATGACATTTGGGGGTGGACAGACCCAGCAACCAACAAGGAGTATGCACTAGTAGGCTTGAAAGATGGAGTAGCATTTGTTGATGTGACCACTCCCACTGCTCCAGTATTTTTAGGAAAACTATCAGAACCAAAAACTGCAAATAACCGAAACTCCAGAGAAGACGAAGTACAACACGGAAAATCTACCTGGAGAGATATAAAAACGTATAACAACTATGCTTTAATAGTTAGTGACCTCAACTCAGCTCATGGAATGCAGGTTTTTGATCTTACGAAATTGAGAGGACTTGATGGTCAGAATCCTCAGGAGTTTGATCATGACTATCACTATGAGGAATTCGGCTCAGCACATAATATAGTGATCAATGAATCAACAGGTTATGCTTTCGCGGTGGGAATATCCTCCGGAGGAACAGGTTGCTCTGGAGGCTTACATATCATAGACATCAAAAACCCTTTAGCACCAACATTCGTCGGCTGTTTTGATGAGGATGGTTATACACACGACGCACAATGTGTTACTTATCAGGGTTTAGACGAGGATTATATTAATAAGCCAATCTGTTTCAACTCCAATGAAGACACTTTTACCATAGTGAACCTGGAGGATCCGAACAATCCAGTAATGATCAGTAGAAATGGATATGAAAATGCCGTGTACTCGCATCAAGGATGGCTCACTCCAGATCACAAATTCTTTTTAATGAATGATGAATTGGATGAGAACGCATTTGGTCACAACGCCAAAACCTTAATCTGGGACATAGAAGATCTAGACAATCCTAAACTAATAGGTTCGTATGTCAATAATATTTCATCGATAGATCATAACCTCTACACCAACGATACGCTGGTTTTTGAATCCAACTATTGGAGTGGACTGAGAGTATTGTCATCCGACAGTATTGGTTCTGGAGAGTTGGTAGAAATTGCTTCTTTTGACACCTATCCTCAAGGAGATGGCATTCACTTCGGGGGAACATGGAGTAATTACCCTTATTTCAAAAGTGGAATTATTGTAGTTTCTGACATGAACAATGGCTTGTTCATACTAAAATTAAGTCCTGAAGTAAATCCAATTACTCAAATGCCTACATCACAAACTACCTGCTCAGGATCAGGTTATGAGTTTTCAGTAGAAACTACCGGAGATGTGAACTTTCAATGGCAATCATTTGATGGATTTACCTATCAAGAGATTAACGACAATGACTTCTACACAGGATCGAATGCAAATTCGCTTGTAGTTTCTCCAAATGAAACACTTGACGACTTACAATACCGATGTGTAGTCACAGACGAGGTTGGTAATACCTATTACACTTACCTGGTTCATTACGAGGGAGAAACATATCCGCCAATTGCGGAATTTGAGGTCTCCGTAGATGAATCTGGAGTTGCGACTTTTACGAATAAATCAAGCGATGCTACTTCCTATCTTTGGGAGTTTGGTGATGGAACCACTTCTACAGACACCAATCCTGAGCATCTATTTGAATATGGAGTATTTGATGTTACACTTACTGCATACAATGACTGTGGCTATAACATTATCACACAGAAAACACACATAGTAACAGGTGTAGATGAAGAATCCCGAGACCTCAGATTATATCCGAATCCCGCAGATGATTATGTAAATATTTACTCCAAGGAAGCCGGTAAACTATCAGTATACACTTTAGCCGGAGAATTGATTGAATCGTTTGACAAAACTTCTGGAATTGACTATTTCTCAATCAATCATTTAGCTGCCGGATCTTATATAATAAAAATCTCTACTTCATCAGGAACTGTAAGTAAGATCCTAATGAAGCAGTAGACTTAAGGCAATATGGTTTCTATCACCAATGGTTCAGGACTAAAACATAGTATGAACACAATGATAGCAAACCAGCCAAGCACCTTACGAGGCGTATTAAGGGGTCTATGATCCAATACTGGCGGATGATCTAGGCCAAGCACCCTCCCAAGCAATAAAGCAAACAGAAGCCATCCTGAGTATCCTTCTATGCTTAAGAATGAGCTAAGTAAGAACTGCAACGTAAATATCACCGTGGCAAAAAGCCATCTATTACGCTTCTCCGAGAACATTGAACGTGTACTCACAAATAAGAAATACACATAGGCTAATATGATGACAATAAACTCCAACGAGCTTTCAAGTCCCACATCAGCCAAATCATTGATGGTAATCAACCCTAAACCGGCATAAAAAATAAATGCGGTGAATAGCACCCTGGAAATAACTCGATGATTCTTAGCTCCAAACAAGCCAAATGTAATGTGTCCTCCATCCAATTGACCAATTGGTAATAAGTTCAATGCCGTAAAGAACATGGCCAGTAATCCTGCCAGCAAGAATGGATTATGCATGATCTCTTCCTTTCGGGGAACGTTTGCACCTTCAGGCATGAGGTATTTTTCAATCAATCGATAAAGCAAAGGTTTGCCAAAATACATGTTGGTATAACTCGGCTGAGGTTTGAAGTCTCGATAGTACCAATCTCCTTTTCTATTTTCATCAATATGAGCAACAGAATCTGCAGCACGCATTCGCGAATAGGCCAATGAATCCATATGTTTAGAAAATTCATATGTGTACACATGCTCTGGATAATCAAGACCATATTGTTCATACTCCGGATGTATTTCAAAGATCTGTTCTGGAGCGGGTAGAGTCGAATAGCCATATCCTATCACTCCGAGTGCAATCACGAATCCTGCCAAAGGTCCACTGATTCCTACATCAAAGTAATGCTTAAGTGAATAGATCTGATCTTTGATCTTGATAAATGCGCCCATTGTACCAAATGAAGGAGCAAGTATGAAACCTAGCCACATTGGTATGTAATAAGGCAAAGTAACATTGATCTTATGATAGCGTGCTGTAAAATAGTGACCGAACTCGTGGCATGTAAGTATCAGCAGAAATGGAATTGAAAACTGAAAACCAGAAAGAAAATCATCCCAGGTCATCAATAAGCTCTCTGGAACCCAAAGAACAAACTTAGAGTAGATCCACTCGGCTCCTGCTATAGTAGTCGTTACAATCGTTACAAGAAACAATCCAATTTGAATGAGGAGTTGCTTTTGTTTATCAGTCATACTTTAATATGTCAAAAATCTGATCAGGAAATAATACTTGTTCTGCTCTTAGTCCAACCTCTCTTGCCGCTAAAATGTTGTCTTCACGATCATCCAAAAAGATAGCCTTGGAAGGATCCAGTGAATTCTCCTCAATAACAAACTGGTAGATATCATGATTTGGCTTTCTATAGCCAATACGATGCGAATAATAGGCGATATCGGCCAGATTCATCATAGATTGACCTATTCGTTCAATCATGATTTTCTCAAACTTATCCTCATGCATGTAATTAGTATTACTTAGGATAAATACCTGATGAGTTTTTTTCAATTTTTTTATGAATTCCAGTCTTTTAACAGGAATATCTTTGATCATTAGGTTCCAGGCATGCTTAAATTCCTCATAGCTAATGTTAGCTCCAAGCAAGGAATTCATTTCTTTCACAAAAGTTTCATCATCAATTTGTCCAGTTTCATACTGAAACAAATATGGGGTATTGATCAATCGATCTTTAAGTATAACTGCATCTAAACCAGTCAATTGATGAAATTCTGCCAGCACTGCTTCAGTGTCCAAATCAACGATCACTTCTCCCAGATCAAAAATAATTGTAGATAATTCCGATAGTCTATGCTCCACTTCGTTGTATTATTTGCGGCAAATATCTAATATTGCACACCCAAAACAAAAGCACTAGTCAAATGGTGCGGATGTTTACATCATATCAAGCCGAAAGCGAGAAAATGATGGTTAGAGCTGACACCTCTGATGTACAAAAACTGTAAGGACCTCTAATACTTGACTAGATGTATTTCAGCAAGGAACGAGATTTTCCGCAAAAGGTGAACACACCAAAGTTGTTGACATTAGTAAATAACTGCTGTTTATCTTAAGAAACATTAGGAGTCTTAATTGACTCCTACGGGCCTATAGCTCAGCTGGTTAGAGCACTTGACTCATAATCAAGGGGTCCCTGGTTCGAGCCCAGGTGGGCCCACCCCTTAAAGTCTGATAAAGCCGATTGTTGAGAAACGATCGGCTTTTTTCGTCATGGCACACATCGTCTACATACTACATAGCAGCAAACTGAATAGGTTTTACAGGATCATCAGAACTAGAAGCTGCTGAAAGACTAGAATTACATCTCAACAAGTATTACGGCAACAACAAATTCAGTGCTAAAGCGGATGACTGGAAACTATTTCTGGCAATAGACTGCTCGAATAAATCCCAGGCTCTAGCAATTGAAAAACATATCAAGAAGATGAAAAGCTCGAAGTACATCAATAACCTTAAGCAATACCCCGAAATGATCGATAAGCTTTTAGAAAAATACAAATAGCGAGCCCAGGTCCCCGATAGCTATCGGGGCACCCCTTAAAGTCTGATAAAGCCGATTGTTGAGAAACGATCGGCTTTTTTCGTTATGACATACATCGTCTACATATTACACAGCAGCAAACTGAATAAGTTTTACACAGGATCATCAGAATTAGCAGCCTCTGAGAGACTAGAACTTCATCTCAACAAGTATTACAGCAACAACAAATTCAGTGCTAAAGCCGATGACTGGAAACTTTTTCTGGCAATAGACTGCTCCAATAAATCCCAGGCTCTAGCAATTGAAAAACATATCAAGAAAATGAAAAGCTCGAAATACATCACTAACCTAAAGCAATACCCCGAAATGATCGCCAAGCTTTTAGATACATACAAATAACGAGCCCAGGTCCCCGATAGCTATCGGGGCACCCCTTAAAGTCTGATAAAGCCGATTGTTGAGAAACGATCGGCTTTTTTCGTTACTAACATCTACAAAAAAGAAAAACCCGACCAAAAGTCGGGTTCTTCTATCCTCTTCATACATGTAAAAATCTTAATTCAGTTGAACCAGCTCTTTGCCGGATATGCCTGACTGAAGTCTCTGGATCATCATCTGATGAATACTTCCCATGCTCTCCAGTTTATTTAATCTTCCTTTTAGAATATCCATATCAGATTCAACACCGCTTATCTGCTTAAGCACATGTTTTTTAATGACTGTTATACACTTTAGATATTCTCTGTGTTCGGTTGTGGATAGGTTATTCACCTCCGCCAGATACTCCAAATAATTGTAGCGTTGCTTCATACTAATAGCTGGTTAGTGGCAATTATATTTTTCCTTTATTGGCGGTAAAGTTTAGAAAAGGTAGTCATTTCATTTAAACCAAAAAAGCCCTGAAAACTTTTTTCTCAAGGCTTTTTTATGACATTTATCAGAATTAAACTTTATACACCTGATTTACAATCATTTACACAATGTTGTTTTTATTAAAAAATCAATCTTAGTAACGTTTAAATAAAGATTAATTAATGAGGATCTGCAGCTCCCTCCCTATTTTTCACCAAATCAATGAACTGCTCAATTTCTAATTTTTTAGCTATAATGGTCTTATCCTCATCTAATAAGTAAACCTGAGGCGTACTCCTAACATTATAATATACTCTGAAGTAATTCTTTCCTGTTGGATCAATCGCATGGATCCATTCTGGATTAGAGCCATCCACAAATTTCTTCCATCGGTTTACATCAGTGGTGGTACACAGAGCAAACACCTGAACTCCTAATTGATAAAGCTCTTGCTCATACGATTCAAGCGTTTTTATAGTCTTCTTACAATGCCCACAATCTGGATCATAAATAAACAATAAGGTATAAGGCGAAGCAATTTGCTCCATATAAACAGGCTGCATCAATGTATCCACTACCTCCCCAATCGGTGGTGCTTGCATTCCAATTAAGCTGTGCTCTAAGTAAGCCACCTCTTCCCTTAGTTGTTTACGATATTCTTGTGAAATCCAATCGACCTTACCAGACAAATAATAATTCCTTGCCAAGTGAACCATTACAGCATCCATACCCATCAGATTGGACTCAGCATATTTTTTAAACAAAGTAACCAACCAATATCTGAACATCTCATCGTTTGACCCAATCCTTTGCATTAACTTATCCAGTCCTTTATTAATAGAGTCTGGCTGCTGGATCAGCACACGATCAAAATATTCCATGACTTTACTATGCAACAGAGGAGTTCGCAGCAATTCGGAGTTAGAAAGATCAATATCATCAAAGTAATGGTCTTTGAGGTATTGGTACGATTTGAACTTTCGAACAGAATCCGGCTCACCATCAAAAGTGGGAATTTCCAATGAACCCATCAGACTTAAAAACTCTGCGATAAAGGTTTCTGGGTTTTCGTTGATCAAATCCTTACGAAAATTGGTCATTTGATCAACAAGCTCCTGCATTTCGCTTCTCACATTAATTGAATCCTGACCTGATGTGGTTTTTAACTGCTCACCAAGTGTACGTTGTTTTCGCTGCAAATCGATCATTGTGAGTTGAAACTCCTTAAACAGCTCATTCTCCTTACTTCCTGAAATCACCAAACTCTCATACATCGTGTTAGCATCTGTCTCAATAGAATACTGACCCTTCTCCAGAATGAATTCAAAATAAAATTTGGGAGAATACAAAAAATACACTCCATTAACAGCATCAGTTCGTAGTGTAAATGCATCATTCACCACATCCAAAGTATCCAATAGATACTTCTGGCTTCCAAAATGATAACCTACATATACAGAAGTATCTGGATAGTTCAGAATCTTAAAATCCACAATAGATTGATCATTTTGGGCTTTTAGGCCTGCAATCAACCCCAATATTGAAAAGAATATACTTATGGTATGTCTCATATAAAGCCAAAGATAAATTGGTAAATCGAACTCATTATTGAAAGATTTTCAACAATGACATAATTTTCAGTACATTTTATTGTTTTCTCAACCAAATATCACATTTATTAAATGATTCGCAATTTACCATAGCTATTTTTTTTAGAATTTGATAAAATTCAATTTTCCCAGCACAGTTTTAACAATATTAAAATATTGTTTGGCGTATCATTGATTTTAATACTTTTTATTTTATCTCTGCCGTAATTTTCAGTATTTTTAGGGTTGGTTTAACGATTAAAGCATAATTATTCATGTCAAGTAAAGGACTGTATACCAAAGAGTTAGAGCATGACTCCTGTGGAGTGGGCTGTGTGGCTGATATAACTAACAAGCCATCACACAAAACCGTGAAGGATGCGCTGACGATGTTGGAGAATATGGAGCACAGAGGTGCTACCGGAAGTGATGAGAATACAGGAGATGGAGCTGGTATTTTGGTACAGATTCCACATCAATTCTACAAAACAGAGCTAGGCAATTTTGGAATTGAACTCCCAGAAAAAGGTTCTTATGGTGTGGGAATGATCTTCTTTCCAAAGCATTATCAAATAAGAGAAGAATGCAGGAAGGTTCTTAACAACTGCATTAGAGATCTTGGACTTGAATTGATTGGCTATCGTTTAGTACCCGTAAATGAGCAAGTACCGGGTCATGAATCCAAGGCCGCTGAACCATATATTGAGCAAGTATTCATTAAGGTAATAGAAGACCTTACTGAAGAAGAGCTCGAGCGTAAATTGTTCGTACTAAGCAATTATGCTACTCATGAAATCAAAAACAAAGTAGCCAGTCAAAATGGCGACTTCTATATCTGCAGTTTATCTGCAAGAACAATCATTTACAAAGGTCAGTTGAAAACAGAGCAAGTACAGCAATATTTTCATGATCTACAGAGCAAAGAATTCAAATCTGTTTTCGCGATTGTTCACTCGAGATTCTCTACCAACACATTCCCTAACTGGAAGCTTGCACAGCCATTCAGGTATCTAGCTCATAATGGAGAGATCAACACTATTAGAGGTAACGTAACCAAAATGAAGTCCAAAGAGGCCAACATGTCCTCTCCTCTTTTCTCAGACAAAGAACTTCAATGGTTAATGCCTGTAACTGATCCATCCAATTCGGATTCTGCAAACTTGGATGCATTAATTGAGCTACTTGTATTGGGAGGACGTCCTTTACCACATGTGATGATGATGTTGGTGCCGGAAGCTTGGCAAGACAACTCACACATGGATCCTTTGAAAAAGGCATTCTATAAATACCACGCGGCAATGATGGAGCCTTGGGATGGTCCAGCAGCGCTTTTCTTCACAAATGGCAAGCAACTAGGTGCTACTTTAGATAGAAACGGTCTTCGTCCGGTTCGTTACTGTATCACCAAAGACAATCGCCTCATCATGGCATCCGAAACAGGAGCTTTGCCTGTTAAACCAGAAAATGTAGTTGAAAATGGACGTCTTCAACCAGGTAAAATGCTTTGGTTAGACCTTCCAAACAACAAACTTTACAAAGACGAAGAGATCAAGAAGAAGATGGTGGAAAACAAGCCATACTTCGACTGGATCAAACAAGAAAGAATTAAACTTAGACTTCTTCCAGATCCTGAGATCAAGGAAGAAAAACTACCTAAAGAAGTTCACCAAAAACAACTTAAGGCTTACGGTTACACCCAGGAAGATCTTAAGTTAACGGTTGCACCATTGGCAGAATTGGGTAAAGAGCCACTTGGCTCAATGGGTGCTGATGCTCCGCTTGCTGTATTATCAAGACAGAGTCAGCACATCTCTAACTACTTCAAACAATATTTCGCACAGGTAAGTAATCCTCCTATCGATCCAATTAGAGAGCGATTGGTAATGTCTTTATTTACTCGTGTCGGTGATTCGTTGAATATTTTGGACGAAAGCCCAGAGCACACCAAACAGATTCACATTTCTCAACCGGTATTGTCTCGTGAAGACTTCTACAAGTTGACGAACCAAAAAGAACTTGGGTTTGACTATGCAATAGTTGACGCTACTTACAATCCAAGTGAGATGGACATCAAAACCGCTTTAGATCAAGTATGTGAAGAAGCAAAAGTTGCTGTTGAAGAGGGTAAGAAAATCATCATTATCTCTAATAGAAATATCAGCGACACTAGAGTACCTCTTCCAACTTTGATGTCTATTGGCGGAGTACACCATCACCTGGTGAAGCACAACATCAGAACGAAAGCCGGATTAATCTCTGAATCTGGAGATGTATGGGAAACACATCACTTCGCCACTGTAGTTGGTTATGGAGCAAGTGCTGTTTATCCTTTCAAAGTTTATGAAATTATAGAAGATCTTCTTTCTGAAGAAAAACTTGACACAGCTTATCCAGCTCAGAAATACTTCGAAAACTTCGCAAAAGGTATTGGTGGAGGATTGTTGAAGATTCTTTCTAAGATGGGTATTTCAACTCTTCAATCTTATCAATCTGCACAGATTTTCGAATGTGTAGGTCTCAGTTCTGAGGTAGTTAATAAATGTTTCAAAGGTACTGTAAGCAGAATCGAAGGCCTAACTTTTGAAGATCTGGAGAAGGAATGTTTGATTAAGCATCATACTGCTTATGACTCGGACAACAAGCTTCTGGAAATTGGCGGATACTTCCAATGGAAACGCAATGGTGAATCCCACTTGTTAAATCCTGAAACCATCCATTTATTGCAAAAATCCACTTCTCTTGGAGATTATGATTTATGGAAAAAATACTCTGAGGCCGTAAACGTTCATCAGGAAAATGCTATTACACTTAGAAGCCTATTCGACTTTAGAAAGCGTACTTCCATCACTTTAGACGAGGTAGAACCTGCAAGTAGCATTATGAAGCGTTTCGCAACTGGTGCTATGTCATTCGGATCTATTTCTCACGAGGCACACTCCACACTTGCTATCGCCATGAACAGAATTGGTGGTAAAAGTAACAGTGGCGAAGGTGGTGAAGACGAAGTTCGTTTCGCTCGCAAGCCAAATGGCGACTGGGAAAGGTCAGCTATCAAGCAGGTAGCTTCTGGTCGATTCGGTGTAACAAGTAACTACCTTAAAGAAGCAGAAGAACTTCAAATTAAAATTGCTCAAGGAGCAAAACCGGGAGAAGGTGGACAGCTTCCAGGACATAAAGTAGATGAGTGGATTGCTAAAGTAAGACACTCCACTCCAGGTGTAGGCTTGATATCTCCTCCACCACACCACGACATCTACTCTATTGAGGACTTGAAGCAATTGATTTATGACCTTAAAAATGCCAACAGACACGCACGAATCAACGTGAAGCTCGTTTCTGAGGCAGGTGTAGGCACGATTGCATCTGGTGTTGCTAAAGCAAAAGCTGACGTAATACTTGTATCAGGTGCTGATGGTGGAACTGGAGCATCTCCATTAAGTTCTATCAGACACGCAGGTCTGCCATGGGAAATCGGTCTATCTGAAGCTCATCAGACGTTATTGAAAAACAACCTAAGAAGTAGAGTTACACTACAGACTGATGGTAAATTAATGACCGGTAGAGATATTGCCGTAGCATGTCTTCTAGGAGCCGAAGAATTTGGATTCAGTACTACTGCTCTAATTGTAGAAGGCTGCATCATGATGAGAAAATGCCACTTAAACACTTGTCCAGTTGGTATTGCTACTCAAAAACCAGAATTGAGAAAATTATTCACTGGTAATCCTGATCACGTAGTTAACTTCTTCAAGTTCTTGGCTGAAGAGTTAAGAGAAATCATGGCAGAGCTTGGATTTAGAACTATCAATGAGATGGTGGGTCAATCTCAAGTTTTGAAAGTGAAGTCAGAATTGAATCACTGGAAACTGAAAAACATCGACTTCTCTCCTATTCTTCATCAGGTAAGCGTTCCAACTTCGTTTGGTCAATACAAGCAAATTGATCAGATCCATGGACTAGAAAAAGTACTGGATCGTAAGTTGATTGAAGACTACATCAAGAAAGGATACAACAACAAAGAATATAAGATAGTAAACGTTGATCGCTCAGTTGGAACCATGCTAAGTCATGAAGTATCTAAGCTTTATGGTAGCAAAGGAGTACAACTGAATGAGTTCAATATCAAATTCACAGGATCAGCAGGACAAAGCTTTGGGGCATTCCTTGCACCTGGTATCAACTTCGAATTGACTGGAGAAGCCAATGACTACTGTGGTAAAGGGCTTTCTGGAGGACAAATTGTCGTAAGAGTGCCAGAAGAAGCAACTTTCCAACCTGATCAAAACATCATCATTGGAAACGTGGCATTCTATGGAGCTACACTTGGAAAAGCGTATATCCATGGAACCGCTGGTGAGCGATTCTGTGTAAGAAACTCAGGAGTAGAGGCAGTGGTAGAAGGTGTTGGTGATCACGGTTGTGAATACATGACAGGCGGAAAAGTGATTATCCTTGGTGAAACAGGAAACAACTTCGCAGCAGGTATGAGTGGCGGTATCGCATATATTTTCGATACAGCAGATACATTTAAAGATCGAGTAAATACTGAAATGGTAGGCTTAGACCCGCTAGACCAGTCAGATATCGATTACTTGAAAGCTCAAATCAAAGCACATCACGAATTTACAGGCAGCACACTTGCTGCTAACATCCTAAATGACTGGGATCACATGTCTCAGTACTTCGTAAAAGTGATGCCAAATGACTTGAAGCGTGTATTAGAAGAAAGAAAACTTAAAGAAAAAGTAGCATAATGGGAGCAGTAGACGGATTTTTAAATTACAAAAGAGAGTTACCAAAGAGCAGAGATCCTAAAACTCGCGTTGAGGATTATCAGGAAATCTACGAGCCGTTCTCAGAAGATAAGAAAAATGAGCAGGCAGCTAGATGCATGGACTGTGGGATTCCTTTTTGTCATAGTGGATGTCCGCTTGGCAATCAGATCCCAGATTTCAACGATGCAGTTTATAACAAAGACTGGGAATCTGCTTACAGCATTCTGAACTCTACCAATAACTTTCCAGAGTTTACGGGTAGAATCTGCCCTGCCCCTTGCGAAGGTTCTTGTGTTTTAGGCATTAACAAAGACCCTGTTGCTATTGAGTTGATTGAAAAATCAATCATTGAGAAAGCTTTCGAACTTGGTCTGGTAAAGCCAGAGCCTCCAAAGCATCGCACAGGTAAATCTGTAGCTGTGGTAGGTTCAGGCCCTGCAGGATTAGCAGCAGCTTCACAGCTTAACAAAGCAGGTCACAATGTGACTGTATTTGAAAGAGCTGATAAAGTGGGTGGACTTTTGAGATATGGTATTCCAGATTTCAAACTAGAGAAATGGACCATTGACAGACGCCTTGAAGTACTAGAAGCTGAAGGCGTAGTTTTTAAAACTAATGCCAATGTTGGTGGCAATATCTCTGTAGATGAATTGAAATCTAATTTCGATGCGATTCTTCTTTGTGGTGGATCAACAGTTCCGAGAGATCTTCCAATTCCAGGAAGAGATTTGGATGGCATTTACTTTGCAATGGATTTCTTATCTCAGCAAAATAAAAGAGTATCAGGCAACTCTGATGTAATGTTCAATCACAAAGGTGAGCCTCTAGGTTTAGACCTGTTTGCGACAGATAAAAATGTAGTAGTAATTGGAGGTGGGGATACTGGATCTGACTGTGTCGGAACATCTAACAGACACAAAGCTAAATCAATCACTCAAATAGAATTACTATCCAAACCATCACAATCAAGAACTAAGACCAATCCATGGCCAGAATGGCCAATGACGCTTAAGACATCATCTTCACATGAAGAAGGATGTGAAAGAGACTGGGCTGTTCTTACCAAAGAGTTTGTGGGTAAAAACGGAAAGTTGACCGGACTTAAGATTGTAGATATCAAGTGGGGTGAAAACGGTATGGAAGAAATTCGTGGTACTGATAGAATTATTCCATGTGACCTGGCGTTGCTGGCAGCAGGTTTCGTTCATCCACAAAAAGAAGGCATGATCGAGCAATTAGAGCTTGAGCTAGATGGTAGAGGAAACGTAGTTACTAACAACTATGCGACTAATCAAAAAGCGGTATTCAGTGCTGGTGATATGAGAAGAGGCCAATCTTTAGTTGTTTGGGCCATTTCAGAAGGACGTGAAGCGGCAAAAGCGGTTGATGAATTCCTAATGGGGTCTTCTACTCTTCCTTCAAAGTCTAAATCATTCTATGAATTAGTATAGTTCCCTGATTTCAAAGTCTTCCCCTTTCCCATATCGGGTCAGGTCAGACATAAGATAACTTTCCAGGGTATTTAAATCCTTTAATTTGAAATCCTCAGGTGGCAGCACTTCGAGGATTTCAAATTCATAGCGATCCCCATAATTTGTCATCCAATATTTCTGTCCCGCCCTTAAGCTGCTATAACTAATCCCTGCCATTGAAATCTTTGCTAGTTTTTTGGTATTATTGAGTTTATATTTATCATCAATATCAATCCGACTCAAAAAACACTAAAATTGAGAGGAAATAAAAACCTAACCATTGTAAAAATGAATAAGTCATTACGATTTACCCTTACGCTTCTTGTTTCAGCCTCGTTCTTATCTACTATGGTAAGTTGTGGCGGAGGATCTTCTAAGTCTACTGCCGAGGATGTAGCATTTGAAGATGCTGAAAAGAAAATCGTAACAGACATGGACCAAGTAATCCATGATCTTCCTTCACCAACAGAAGTACCTTACATGCTTCAAGCTACAGGTGCTGATTTTAACAAAGACATCATTAATGGTCTTGAAAGACTACCAAAATATTTAACTAACGAAGATGAATCTGCACTTAACCTAGGTATCTACGCTACAGATATGGGTTACTTGATTTCATACAAGCAACTAGAGGAAGCTACAGACTATTTAGAGTCATCACAGAAACTTGCTGAGAGTTTAGGTGTTGCTTCTGTATTCAGTGTAGCTACAATTGAGAAATTCCAAAGCAATCTTGACAATCCTGACTCATTAAACAAAATCCTTACCAAGTCAATTGCGGATGTTGAAGATAGATTGGAAAGTGCAGATAGAGTTTCTGTTGCTGCGTTAATCCTAGCTGGATCTTTTGTGGAAGGTCTTTATTTGGCAGTAGAGGTTATTGAAACTTACCCTACTGACGTTTTAGACGAAGAAACTAGAAACTTGATTCTTGAGCCTTTGGTGAAGGTTGTATTGGATCAAGAGAAGCCGCTTCTTGATGTTATTGGATTATTGAAAGATCTTCCGGAAGATGACATCATTGATCACATGATCAGCGAACTAGAAGTATTAAGAGTTCTTTATGAGACTGACTTAGCAGAAGTAGATAAGAAAATCGCAGAAAATACTGGTGATTTTATGCTAACTGAATCAGATCTTTCTGGCATCAGAACAGAAGTGAAAAGGATAAGAACTGATATCGTTGAATTCGAATAATAGAACTTACCTAACCTAACATATGAAAGCATTGGAGCAATTCCAATGCTTTTCGTATTTTTAGCCTTTCCTAACCTAACTAATTACCGCTGATGAGTGAAGAGATACTCAATGCCATCATTAATCTACTGGCAATTGTTGCACGAGAAGACGATGTTACAACAGATGAAAGAGCATCTATCGAGAACTTCTTGCGTAACAACCTGAACGAGCAAACAGCTCTCTCCTATTTAAAATTATTTGATGAAATCGCTTCGAATAAATCCAATATCAAAAGCGAAAAAGAAAAAATAAAGGAGATATGTGGCAAGATTAATTTAGAGCAAACGGCACAACAAAAGGTTGTGATTATCCTCAACTTGTTAGTATTAATTGCTGCGGATGGCAAGATTTCGTCGAGAGAGAAGGAATTACTCTATCTAATCTCTGAAGAAATAAATATTGCTACGACAATCACTGATTTGATCAAAGCATTCGTCATTTTTCAGGAACGAAGCAAAATCAGTTCGAAAAACTTATTGGTCATTGATGATGGTAATTATGCCATCCCTGATAAATGTCAACGAATAATAAGAGACTCTTTCAGTGATTTTATTTTAGTCCTTCGGATACCTGAAGTAGAAGTTTACCTTGCCAAACACATTGGTGAAGAAGTAGTAACGATGAATGACGTGCCTATGCGCACCAATCAGATTTACACTATTCCTACTGGTAGTTCCTTCAAATTCAAAAGAGCAACGGCAATCTACCATAGTGAGATAGTCAACAACTTCAGAAAAACCGAAACAGAGGATGAACTCACCTTCGTAGCTCGAAATGTATCATTCAAGTTTAAAAACGGGAAAATCGGTCTTCGCAACATCAACATTGAAGAAGAATCAGGCAACCTCATCGCCTTAATGGGTGGAAGTGGTGCTGGTAAATCCACTCTTCTAAACGTGCTGAATGGAAATGAAACCCCTTCGGAAGGTTCAGTTAGAATCAATGGAGTGGACATACATATAAGTAAAAAACAAATTGAAGGCGTTATTGGCTATGTACCACAGGATGATCTTTTAATCGAAGAGTTAACAGTTTTTGACAACCTTTTCTATGCTGCCAAACTGTGTTTCAAGGATTTAAACGATGGCGAGCTTCAAAACCTGGTAACAAGAACCTTAGAATCCCTTGGACTGTATGAAACCAGAAACCTTAAAGTAGGATCACCTCTTGAAAAAACAATCTCTGGAGGTCAAAGAAAGCGCCTTAATATTGGACTGGAATTACTGAGAGAACCTTCAGTGATGTTTGTTGATGAACCTACCAGTGGCCTCTCCTCACGAGATTCAGAGAATATCATGGACTTACTCAAAGAACTTTCCCTAAAAGGAAAAATGATCTTTGTAGTAATTCATCAACCTTCAGAGGATATTTTCAAGATGTTTGACCGCTTACTCATTCTAGATGTAGGTGGTTATCAAATCTATTATGGCAATCCTGTTGAAGCCGTTAATTACTTCAAGGAAATTGTAAAAATGGTGGATCAAAGTTCAGGTGCAAACCCGGAACAGATTTTTAACATCATAGAAACCAAAGTGGTCAATGAATATGGAAACTTTACTAAAGAGCGCAAAACCTCTCCATATGAATGGTACCAGTTCTTTAAAGAGCGCATAGAAATTAAAAAAATAAAGGAGACGGACTCCGTCCCACCAAAAACACTACATATCCCTAACAAGATCAAACAATTAAGTGTATTCACGATTCGCGATCTTAAGAGCAAGTTGAGCAACAAGCAATATTTAGCAATCAATCTGTTAGAGGCTCCTATTTTGGCATTTCTACTTGCCTTTATCGTACGATATATGCCTGAGGATACCCTGACATATCACTTTAGTGAAAACCTGAACATTCCAGTCTTCTTTTTCATGAGTGTGATTGTTGCACTGTTTATGGGATTAACCGTTAGTGCCGAAGAGATCATAAAAGATAGAAAAATACTCAAAAGAGAGGCATTCTTAAATCTGAGCAAATCAAGTTACATCATTTCAAAAGTGTTGATTTTGTTTGGACTATCCGCTTTCCAGACTCTTTCATTTGTTTTGATTGGCCATTGGATTCTTGAGATTCAAGGCATGTTGTTACCATTCTGGATGGTTTTATTCACTGTTTCATGTTTTGCAAACTCTTTGGGTCTAAATGTTAGTTCTGCATTCAAATCGGCAGTCACGGTTTATATCTTGATTCCTCTTTTAGTAATTCCTCAATTGATATTAAGTGGTGTAGTGGTGAATTTTGACAAATTAAATCCTTCAATTACTACAGAGGACAAAGTCCCAATGATTGGAGAAATAATGGCATCTAGATGGGCTTTTGAAGCCATGGCCGTTACCCAGTTCAAAGACAATGAATTTGAAAAAGAGTTTTATCCTTTCGATAAGGTGATGGCTCAATCAGAGTTTAAAACAGGCTATTTGTTCCCAAAACTTCTCGAAATCCTTGAAGATACTCACCACAATATAAACGGAGCAAATGAAGAAGAACTTGCTAAAATCTCCTATGACTTAACGACTCTAAGCAATGAGCTGAACAAGGAACTTAGTAAAATCGGGGCAGATAAATTCCCCCAAATATCTCAGCTAAATACGGATGATTGGAGTGAGGAAGTATATCAAGAAACAGACTTATTCATTCAAAAACTTCAGACATACTACAACCTTCGCTACAAAAAAGCCAATGAAGAAAAAAGGGCACTAATGTCTAGCTATATCGGAACTGAAGAAGGTCAAGAAGCTTATGAATTAAAAAAACTGACCTACACGAACGAAACACTTGGAATGCTCGTTAAAAACATGGGAACCAAGCATCGTCTTTTGGAGCACAACAACGAATTTGTTCAAAAGCTCTATCCAATCTACAATGATCCAGAACACCCATCCGGACCATTGGATTTCAGAGCTCAATTTTATCAACCTACGAAACATTTTGCTGGTATTTGGTTTGACACCTTGAAGTTCAACATGACAATTATTTGGTTAATGTCATTTATTCTTTTGGTGATACTTTACTTTGACGGATTCAGACGAATCATTTCTATTTTCGGTTAATGTTTTTCATACTTTCAAAGCTCTTAGTCTTTGTATTGAACCCTTTGGTATGGGTTTGCACATTGTTTATTTACGGGTTATTCACGTCCAAAGCCAAAATGAAAAAAGGGGCTTTGGTCACCGCTTTAATTGTGTTGCTACTAAGCAGCAACCCACTCATTTGCAATATGGCGATGAGTAAATTAGAGTGGACACCCAAGTCAAAGGATGAAATTCCATTGGTTAGCACAGGCGTGGTGTTAGGTGGAATAGTAGAATGGAAGGATCAGACCGACTTAATTAACCTGAACGCAAGTGTTGAACGAATAGAAGAAGCAATAAACCTATATCACGAAGGTTTGATTGGTCAAATCATTCTTTCTGGCGGGTCAGGAAGTTTATTGGAACCGGATAAATTAGAAAGTGTGGCACTTAAAGATTTCATTTTAACAAGAGGAGTTAAAAAAAGAGATCTTATAATAGATCCAAAATCACGCAATACGTATGAAAACGCAGTAGAATCTAAGAAAATACTGGACTCCCTGGGTATAGCTGATCAGCCTATTTTACTAATCACCTCAGCCTTTCATATGAAACGTGCTGTTCGGTGTTTTAATAAACAAGGAGTTGACAATGTCCCATTCCCTGTAGATTTCAAAAGTGACCAATTAGACTGGTCCGTGGAATGGATCATCCCAAGCGCGGAAGCCATTACCACGTGGCAGTTAATGCTAAAAGAATATGTGGGGATGTTAGCTTACAGTATTACGGGGTATATATAAAAAAAGCCCTGACCGATTAAGTCAGGGCTGGATATATCTTTAAGAAATAAGGTCTGTTACTCCTCTCCTTTTGGAGCTTTAGCTTCTTTTTCAGCTTTAGCTTCTTCTTTCTTTGCTTTAGGAGCAGCTTTTTTAGCTTTTGCTTCAGCTTTCTCTTCTTTAGCAGGAGCTTCTTCCTTCTTTGCTGATGCTTTTTTAGCAGGAGCTTTCTCGAAGCTCTTCTTAATCTCTTCTACATCAACGTTTTTAATAGTCGGAACCGTATTCAATCTTTTGATTGCGTTTACACGGTTTTTAGCTCTTGACTTATTTCTTTTGCCTTTTCTTTCTAATCTTGTAACAGCCATTTTCTGAACATTTCGTTTTAACGAGGTGCAAATTTAGAGTATTAGTTAGTTTTGTCCAAAATTATTCTATGGCAACTTCAAAACCTTCTTTACCAAAAGGAACTAGAGATTTCGGACCAGAGCAATCTGCGAAAAGATCATACATCATTGAAACCATTAAAAATAACTTCATAAAGTACGGTTTCAGCCAAATTGAGACCCCTGCAATGGAGCAATTGTCTGTTTTGACAGGCAAGTATGGAGACGAAGGAGATCAATTATTATTTAAAATAATGAACTCTGGTGATTACTTAAAAAAATCAGATTCGACTGATTTTGAGAAAGGAAGTGCTCACTTGTTGCCAAAAATCTCCGAAAAAGGACTGAAATACGATCTTACGGTTCCATTTGCACGATTCGTAGTGATGAACCAAAACGACATCACCTTCCCTTTCAAAAGATTTCAGATACAACCCGTGTGGCGAGCAGACCGTCCGCAAAAAGGCAGATATAGAGAGTTTTATCAGTGTGATGCTGACATTGTAGGCACTGACTCCTTGGTCAATGAAGCCGAACTAACTCAATTAATCCATGATGTGTACAATGATCTTGGATACAAAGGCTTTGTTTTAAAGATCAATCACAGAGAAATTTTAATGGAATTGGCAAGATATGCCGGACTTGCTGGTAAAGAAATGCCTTTCTGTGTCATTATAGACAAACTGGATAAAGTGGGTCAAGAGAAAGTCATTGAAGAACTTTTGGCTATAGGAGCTAATCAGGAAAAATTAGCGGATGTTATCAACTCATTTTCTACCGAAGGTGAAAACACCTTGAAAGTTGAAATGATCGAAAAAGTGATTGGTAGCAACAGAGGCACAAAGGAGCTAACTGAATATTTTGATTTCCTTCAATCATACGGTACAGAAAACCTGCAAATAGAATTAGATTTTAGTTTAGCCAGAGGTCTCTCCTATTACACTGGAATCATCTTTGAAGTGAAAGCCACAGATGTTCAAATCGGGAGCATTACAGGAGGTGGACGATACGACAACCTTACAGGCGTTTTTGGACTTCAGGGCACATCGGGTGTAGGAATTTCTTTTGGACTGGATAGAATCTACGATGTATTGGAAGAAAAAGGTCTTTTCCCTCCTTCATTGACTCAATCATCCGATGTGCTAATTACTCACTTTGATGAGGAGTGCATGAAGCATGGCCTTGGTCTTTTAAAGCAATTACGCGCTGCAGGCATCAGAGCAGAAATGTTTCCAGAGTCAGTGAAAATGAAAAAACAATTCAATTATGCTGATAAAAAAGAAATACCTTATGTATTGGTAATTGGCTCTGAAGAAATAAAAAGAGGTGAATACTCTCTAAAAAACATGAAGGACGGCTCACAGGAAATGTTGTCAATAGAACGCATAATTGAGAGCATTACTGATCAAAAATAATATTCGAAAGGGATCGTTAAGATCATACTATTGAATGAAGCAACTGACAACCATATTCTTCCTGGCAATCTTACTGCCTGCTACGGCACAGTATGTTAGCCCGCTGGGGAGATTTACGGTTGACTATAATAAAGGTTGTTCCCCATTGACAATTACAGTTACACCCACTGGTGAAGCAGCATCAGTTCAGGGAATCCAGTACAGCTACGAAGAAGATGAAGTAGAAACTACCGAAACCTCCTATGACTATACCACAGCTGGTAATTACAGAATCATCCAGTTTCTTGGAGAGAGTTTCTCACCACAAACAGACACCGTTTATTTAACCATTCGCGAACCATTAGAGCCTGTTTTCGAAATTTACTATTGTAGTGAAACTCAATTTGTGCTACACATGAAAGATGATTATTATGACTTCTTTTATGCGAAAACAAACTCAAATGATTCAGTATTGGTGAGTCCAAACTCTTCGACAACACTTGATTTCCCATCCGGAAATGGCACATTAACCATAGAGGGTTATTTTGAGGGATCTTTTGCTAACTGCGGAGTAGTTAATCGATCATTTAGTTTGACAACATTAGAAGAAACCCATCCTGACAATCTCCAACTCCAATATGGTTGTTCTGACGATTATTACCTTCAACTGGATGCCACCAGATTAAGCCCATTTCAGCTTTATCAATTGCAATATTCAGTGGATAATTCCGGTTTTCAAGACGCCTATACTGGTCAAGTTTTGAATGGACAAACACTCTATCCTATCACACTTCCTGGATTAAATAATCCTCAGGAAGTCTGCCTGAGGTTCAATACATTAAATCCATGTGACTCCACCATCCTTTTCAGCACAGACTATTGCCAAAACATTGAAAGTTTTTACTCACTGGAAAATGCCTATGCTACTTATTTGGGAGAACAGGTTCTAATCAATTCTGACACCATTAACGGCACTTTAAATCTTTATAAAACCACCGGTCAAAATTTTGCCTTTGCAACAGAATTCACCTCATCTACATTAGATAATCCTTCTAGTAAGTTCAGACCAACCAACTACAAGATTGTTGCCACTGATAGCTGCGGGATAGTCCTTGATTCCATTTTCATAAGTCCTCCTTTTTTAGAATTAATAGATAAAAGCTACAGTGACAACCTGCTAACTATTGACGCTCAAGAACCTTTGAATAACTACAATAGAATAGCCGATTCGGTTTTGATCTATAATTTGGACAGCACTATTGTTACTTCCACTCTTTACAGTCCAGAAATTAGAATTCCTGCAACTATTGGGGATTTTGTAAGGCTACGCTTGAAATACACTTATGACAATAACCTGAACCTCTACTCTAACGCAGTAGAAACCGAAGTAATCGTTAAAGTTTATGTACCAGATGCATTCACACCTAACAATGATGGATTAAATGACGAATTGGAGATTTTTGGACTTCCTACCAGCAACTTCACGATTCAGATCTTTGACAGATGGGGAAAAGTAATTCATCAAGCGACAGAAAACCCCGTATGGAACGGGAGAGTAGGCAAAAAACAGGTGATAACTGGCAGCTACCTTTATCGGTTAACCTTTGAGTTAGAATCTGGGGAACTTAAAACTCAAGTTGGTACTTTTGCTGTATTAAAGAATTAAACCTGTAGGATATGTTAGATATGATGAAAATGATGGGCAAACTGAAGGAAGTTCAGGAAAACATGAAAAAAGCCCAGGAAGGTTTAAAAGACATCAAAGCTACTGGTGATGCCGGTGCCGGTATGGTAACAGCCACAGTTAATGGAAACAAAGAACTAGTTGACTTAAAAATTGACGAATCACTTGTTTCTAAGGACGATCAGGATATGATGAAAGACCTGATAATAGCTGCTGTAAATAAAGCAATAAGCAATGTAGAGGTAGAGGCTCGTGAACATATGAAGAAGGCCACTGATGGAGTGATTCCAAACATTCCAGGTTTTGACCTGAACAACATGATGTAATGAGCACTACAGCAGTTGTTATACTCAATTATAACGGAAGCGAGTTTTTACAACAGTTTCTACCTACATTAATTAAGTATTCAGGCAAAGCTCAAATCGTAGTTGCAGACAACAAATCAACGGATGATTCATTAGAAGTTCTCAAGCAATTTCCTAAAGTCACAGCCTTAACTCTTGCAGAGAATTACGGATACGCTGGAGGCTATAATGAAGCCTTACAGCAAGTTTCTGCCTATTATTACGCTTTAGTCAACTCAGACATTGAAGTCACCCAAGGTTGGTTAAATCCTTTGATTTCTTTCTTAGAGAACAATTCAGATTACGCTGCGGTACAGCCCAAAATCCTCGATTTCAAGAACAGACAACACTTTGAATATGCAGGAGCCTCAGGTGGATTCATGGATTCACTTGGATATGCCTATTGCCGAGGACGAATCTTCGACACGCTAGAAAAAGACATCCATCAATACGATAACCCAACAGATGTTTTCTGGACTACAGGAGCGTGTTTCATGATCCGAAGTTCCATCTTTCACAAAATCGGTGGCTTTCCTGCTGATTTCTTTGCACACATGGAAGAAGTAGACTTATGCTGGAGATTACTAAGCAATGGTTTTAAACTAGCAGCTATTCCTCAATCCGAGGTTTATCATGTTGGAGGCGGAACATTGAACAAAAACAGCCCCAGGAAAACATACCTCAATTTCCGGAACAACATTAGGCTTTTAGTCAGAAATTTACCGAAGAGTCACCTCCTACTTACTTTACCAATAAGAATAGTATTGGACTGGGCAGCTGCGCTCTTATTTTGGAAGCAACAATCCTTTGAACACTTCACTGCAGTATTTAAAGCACACAAAGATGCTTTCAGATCGATGAACCATGATTTAAGCCAAAAAGACAGATCCAAACCTAGAATAATGACATCAAGCTGGATAGTCTTGCAATATTATCTATTCGGAAAAAAAACGTTTAAGGAGCTTAATAATACCAAATAGAGTTATCCCTTCGTCTCAACATTTTGCGAAAATTCATCACAAAAGCAAGTGCGAGATAGACAATAATTGGCGACCCAAAGGTCAAAAAAGAGGTATAAATGAAAAATAACCGAATGCCAGAAGTCGGTATTCTAAGCTTTTCGCCCAAACGGGTACATACCCCAAAAGCATATTTTTCAAAAAACTTTTGCATATCTGACTGGAAATTAATGCTTCAAAGATAACAAATCTGGCTTAGATTTGTTGTGTATGCATTACGAAGTAAGTTATTATTTCCGTATTATTGCATCTTATTATAGGATTCGACCATTATTGTATTTGAAAATCAAAAAAATGATCCACATGCGAAAAATTAACTTTGCTATGGCTTTAGTTGCCGGAGCAATCTTTTTTTCCGGCTGTTCGCTTAGTAAAATGATTAAGCTTGCGGCTGACCAAGATTTGCAGGTAACACCTAACCCTTTAGAGGTACACGGTGGTGCTGTACCATTCGATGTATCTGCTGTCCTTCCTCCAAAAATGCTTCCAACTGGTAAAGTGTATACAATCAACACTATCTATCAATATGGAGACCAAGAGGTAGCTGTAGGTTCAATTGAATTTAAAGCTGAAGATTTCCCTAACAGTAGTTCTTCTACTTCTAGAAAAAGCGAAAGCTTCACATTCCCATATCAGGCAGGCATGAATCCTGGTACCCTTTATGTAGAAGGTGTTGCTAGCGATCCAAAATCTGGTAAGTCTAAAACTTCTCCAAGATTGGCAGTAGCTCAAGGTCTAGTTATGACTAGCACATTTGCGAAGCCTGTAACTTTCAGCACATACGCTGATCACGGCTACAACGACAAGGAAGAGCTTATTCCAACAAACGTAAACTTCTTCTTCGAGCAAGGTGCTGCTAGATTGAATCCTTCAGTAAACACTGACGGAACTTCAAACAGAGCTAAAAGTAACGACTTAGCTGCATTCATCGCAGAGAAAAACGTTACCAGAACTGTTACTATCACTGGTACTCACTCTCCAGAGGGTACTGAAAGAGTAAACAGCGACTTGGCAGAAGATAGAGCAAAAGCTATCGAAGACTTCTACAGAAAGCAAATGAAAAGATATGACTACAAAGGTATGTCTGACTCTATTAAATTCATTTTGAAGCCAATCGTAGAAGATTGGAGTGGTCTTAAAGCTGCTCTTTCGTCTTATGATGGAATTTCTGCTTCTGATAAATCTTCTGTTACAAACATTGTAAACGGAACAGGTTCATTCGAAGAAAAAGAAGAGAGCTTGCAAAAACTTGCTTTCTATGACAAACTTTTGAAAGAAGTTTATCCAGGTTTGAGAACTGCTAAAACAGAGATCTTAACTGTAAAAGCTAAAAAATCAAACGCACAAATCGCAGTACTTTCTAAGCAAGTAGTAAATGGTGAAGCTGAGGCTGACACTCTTTCATTCGAAGAGTTCATGTTCTCTGCAACACTTACTCCTTCTCTAGATGAGAAAGCAGCTATCTACAAAGCAGCTTCTAAGTCTGGCAACTGGCAAGCACACAACAACCTTGCTGCTGTTTACCTAGATCAAGCAGCTAAAGCTGAAGGATCTGCTAAAACTAAATTGGTACAGGATGCTGTAACTCAATTGGAAATTGCTGCTAACAAGCAAAAGTCTGCTATCGTTTCTGCCAACATGGCTGCTGCATACATCATGCAAGCAGATTATGCTAAAGGTTTGGACGCTATCGGAACTGCTTCAAGCGCTTCTCCTTCAAACAAAACTGCTAGTAACCTATCAGGTATGAAAGGTTCTATCCAGGTAATGAACGGTCAGTACGATGCTGCTAACGCTTCTTTCGCTAACTCTGCGAAAAGTGATGTAGTAACTTTCGATACTGGTTTGTCTCAATTGTTGTCAGGTGACTATGCTACTGCTAAAAACACATTAGGTGATGTAGCAAACAGCGAAACTGTAGGAGCTGAAGCCAACTACCTAATCGCTATTGCATCTGCAAGACAAAACAATGCATCTGACGTAATCAGCAGCTTGAAAGCAGCTATTAAGAAAGATCCAGCATTGAAAGACAAAGCGATCAACGATCTTGAGTTTGTAAATTACACTGATGCAGTTGCTGAAGCTGTTAAGTAATTAACAAAACGAAATAAATTACAAGAAAGCTCTCCATTTTGGAGAGCTTTTTTTATGATTATCAGCCTAATGAATTAATTTAGCAGGGCTTTAAAACAAAGACTAGAACATGCGCGAAATACAGTTTAGACAAGCACTTGGTGAAGCGATGACCGAAGAGATGAGACGCGACGACAAGGTGTTTTTAATGGGTGAAGAAGTAGCTGAATACAATGGAGCTTACAAAGTAAGCCAGGGAATGCTAGATGAATTCGGCGCCAAAAGAGTTATCGATACCCCTATCGCAGAATTAGGTTTCGCAGGAATGGGCGTTGGAGCAGCTATGAACGGCCTTAGACCGATCGTAGAATTCATGACTTTCAACTTCTCTCTTGTAGCAATTGATCAGGTAATTAACAGTGCCGCAAAAATAAAATCAATGTCTGGTGGTCAGTTTGACTGTCCTATCGTATTCAGAGGACCTACTGGTAACGCTGGACAATTATCATCACAACACTCTCAAAACTTTGAGAACTGGTATGCCAATACTCCAGGTTTGAAAGTAGTTGTACCTTCTAATCCATACGATGCAAAAGGACTTCTAAAGTCTTCTATTCGTGATAACGACCCTGTTATTTTCATGGAATCAGAATTGATGTATGGTGATAAAGGTGAAGTTCCTGAAGAAGAATACTTGATCCCAATCGGACAGGCTGTAACTGTAAAACAAGGCTCTGATGTAACACTCGTATCATTTGGTAAAATGATGAAAGTGGTTGACGAAGCTGCTGCAGAACTTGCAAAAGAAGGAATCAACGCTGAGGTTATTGACCTTAGAACTGTTAGACCAATCGACTATGCTTCTGTAATTGAATCTGTAAAGAAAACGAACAGATTAGTGATTGTTGAAGAAGCATGGCCACTAGCCTCTATCTCTGCTGAATTGAGTCACCATATCCAAAAGAATGCTTTTGATTATCTTGATGCACCAGTTCATAGAGTAAATAGTAAAGATCTTCCTTTGCCATACGCTCCTACTTTGATTGAAGAAATTCTTCCAAACGTGAAGAGAACAATCGAAGCTGTGAAGGCGGTTATGTATAGATAAGAAATACTAAACGTATTAATTGATAAAAAGAGGTGCCTTTTAGCACCTCTTTTTTATTTTAATGGAATGAACTCAATCTTCGGAAGCCCAGAACTACTAGAGACACTCAAAGAGCATATGCAGCTAGAGCAATATGCAAAGGGAGATATCATAGAAAATGCTGGAGATGTATCAAAACGACTATTCTTTATCAAAAAAGGAATTATCAGAGTATTTTATCGAACAGCAGGTAGAGAGATTTGCTGCCACTTCGCTAAGGAAAATGAAATTTTGACTGGTATCGACAGCTTCTTTACTGGAAAACCTACTATATACACATCTCAAGCACTTGAGACTACAGAGTGCTATTCATTAACTAAAAACAACCTGGATTGGGTCTTCGACCATGTAGAAGGAATGGATAGATATGGCAGAATCTTTATGATTGAAGCTTATTCAGAATTAGTAGAGCGTTACAACTCTATAGTCTCTATGTCTGCAGAAGAGCGATATGAAGACTTTATGAATAAACATTCGGACTTGCTTAATCGAGTACCCCTTGGCTATATTTCTTCCTATTTAGGTATGAAACAAGAGACACTAAGTAGAATTAGAAGCAAACAAAATTAGCCTTGATTGTCGTTTTTGATCTAGATCAAAAGAAACGAAATACCACACTCCTACCTTCACATGTATAACCATATTATACATTATGAAGAAAATACTTGTCATCTGTGGACATCCAGATCAAGAAAGCCTCAATGCCTACATGGCGTCCAATTATGCAGAACAGGCAGCTAAAAATCATGAAGTAAAGACCATTCATCTTCGATCACTTGAGTTTAATTATAACCTGGAGCATGGCTACAATAAAAGAACTGAGCTGGAGCCGGACCTTATTCAAGCACAAAAAGACATTCAATGGGCTGATCATCTTGTGTGGTTCTTCCCAACCTGGTGGGGAAGCTATCCTGCAGTGATGAAAGCCTTTATTGATCGTGTATTTCTTCCTGGATTTGCTTTTAAATACCGGGAAAACTCCGTTTGGTGGGACAAGTTCTTAAACAAGAAAACTGCTAGAATTGTATCTACCATGCACACTCCCTATTGGTATTACCGACTTGTATATCGCAATCCATCCATTAATGCCTTAAAAAAGTTAACCATGGAGTTTTGTGGTGTATCGTCTGTGAAAACAACCATACTTGCCGCTACACATAATCAAAAGGCGCCAGTAGAACAATGGATAGATAGGATCAAAAAAATAGGTCATGCAGCTGCATGACCTATCGTATATTAAAAATGCACGATCTTGGTTTATCGCATCAAGTTAGAAAGCGCTTTAGCGCCACCCATTTTATTCATGGTTTTCATCATCTTTCTCATTTGCTCAAATTGCTTAAGCAACTGATTCACCTGATTGACACTAGTACCACTACCTTTTGCTATTCTTTGTCTTCGAGATCCATTGATGATATCTGGGTTTTCTCTTTCCTTAGGTGTCATCGATTTAATGATCGCTTCAATAGGCTTTAGAGAATCATCATCAATGTCTATATCCTTGATAGCCTTACCAACCCCAGGAATCATCCCCATCAAGTCCTTCAGGTTACCCATTTTCTTAATTTGCTCCATCTGAGACAAGAAATCATCAAACCCAAATTGGTTCTTTTTAATCTTCTTATTGATTCTTCGAGCTTCTTCCTGGTCGAATGTCTGCTGTGCTTTCTCAACTAAGGAAACCACGTCACCCATACCAAGAATTCTATTGGCCATCCTGTCTGGGTGGAAAAGATCGATCGCATCCATCTTCTCACCAGTACTGATGTACTTAATAGGCTTAGTTACTTCTTTTCTAATAGATAAAGCAGCACCACCACGTGTATCACCATCCAATTTGGTTAGAACAACTCCATCAAAATCTAGACGCTCATTGAAGGCCGCTGCAGTATTTACAGCATCCTGACCTGTCATGGAATCCACCACAAACAACGTCTCAGAAGGGTCGATTGCTTTCTTGATTGCAGCAATCTCTTCCATCATCTTTTCATCAACAGCAAGACGTCCGGCTGTATCTATAATCAATGATTTTTTGCCTTGATCCTTAGCATATTTAACTGCGTTTTTTGCAATCTTCACAGGATCTTTCTCATCCGGCTCAGTATATACTTCTACGCCTATCTGCTCACCCAACACTTTCAACTGATCAATCGCAGCAGGTCTGTAAACATCACAGGCAGCAAGCAAAACTGTTCTTCCTTGCTTCTTCAACTGATTGGCAAGCTTACCACTGAAGGTAGTTTTACCAGAACCTTGAAGACCTGATATTAATATCGTATTTGGATTTCCTGTCAAATCGATTGGCACATTGGTCTCACCCATCAATAGAGTAAGCTCCTCAGCCACGATCTTAGTTAATAATTGACCCGGTGAAACCGCAATAAGTACATCTCTACCAAGCGCTTTTTGCTTAATAGAATCTGTAACCTCTTTTGCTACCTTATAGTTAACATCGGCATCAATAAGAGCTCTGCGGATCTCCTTTACAGTGGAGGCCACATTTATTTCGGTAATACTTCCCTGCCCTTTTAGGGTCTTAAACGCGCGATCTAATTTTACACTAAGATTATCAAACATGAACTCTGATTTTTAACAGCTGCAAAACTAATAAACATTGTATTACTGTAACCTATTTAAACGAATTCAGTATTATACATTATGCAGTACCTTGCAATACATAATAACCACCTAATGTGGAATATGTTTTGAATAGGAACTGATAACTAGTAACAATGGACATCAAACTAAATCAAAATGAAAAAGGCACTATTAGTACTAATTGTTGGAGTAATGGCATTTACATCCAATGCCCAGAACAAAGTCAAAGAAAGGGATATCACAGATAAAACCTGGAAACTGGTCATCAATGTCGATGAAGAGTTAGAAGAAGCAAAAAAAGAGGCAGAAGAAGAAGATTCATTCTTAGGTGAAGTAATTGTCAATTCCGTATCTGGTCTCGTTTCTGGGTTATTAGACGAGTTGGAAATTTATATGGAATTCAGAGCCAATGGAGAAGTTAAGGTAACTGTCGAGGCATTTGGCGAGCGTGAAATTGAATATTCAGAGTGGTCAATTGACAATAGAGGTCGCTTGAGAATCTCTGATACGGACAGATTTCAAACAGATGATGAAGATTACTGGATGCTAGAAGATGGTGTTTTAGTGTCTTTTGAAGACGATGGAGAGTTGAATGAAAACGTATATTTAGTGAAGATCGAATAATAAATACCCTATTCTGGGTATATAAAAATCAACAAATCCTGATTTTATTTGTAAAATCAATGAATTTTTAAGTGAAATAATTATAATTTTACAACGAAATCAGGATTTGATATGATTAACAAAAAAGTAGTCAAATTGCTTTCTTCCCTCGCCGCTTACTTCATCTTGATGTTTGGCCTTGGATGTGATCAAAATATTTTCAACGGATTGTTCGATCTTCAGAACAATTTGATTTCTACGATCTCTTTCGTACTACCTATTCTATAATAGATTTTAGGTTGGCAGGAGAATAATTAATAGACTTCAACGTCTTATTATCTCCTTTTCTGTAAACCAGAAACTTACCATCCTCTTCCTTATAATAAGCTTCTGTATCCTTATTGTTTTGGTAATGATCAACAGTAGCTTGAGCTTCCTCTTCTGTCTCACATGCTTTACTCATGTTGGAACGTTGAACTTCGTTGAACAACTCAACAAACTTATTACCAAGCCCAAACTCTAATACCGCACCAGACAATACATATTGTATATCACAAAGGGCATCAGCAACCTCAACAAGGTCATTATCTTTAATAGCTTGCTCCAACTCTTTCAACTCCTCTGCTATCAACGAAACCCTTAAATCACATCTATCCATAGATGGAATTTTAGGCTCGGAAACAACTGGGTGCTTAAATGTTTTATGAAATTCGGCTACCTGATTTAAAGAATCTATTTTATCCATTTTTTGATTTTTCATTTCTCATGGCCAACACTAGAAAGTAAACAAAGCCTCCAAGTATTATAGAGACTGTACAAATCATACTTATAATTGAACTAATACTCATATCAATCTGTGTTAGCACAAAACTTATTAAACAACCATTTATTTAACAACAATCCCAACAAGATAACCGCACCCCACTGAGTAACAATTGTGGCATTGCTATATACATCTATCCAATTCCATGTACCCTCTTTCGTAATCCATGGATCACTACTATAGCCCTGACTCATCCACCAGTAAATCAGAAAAATGGCCATTGCAATATTGATATACAGTGCAAACTGGAAATACTTATCGCTCAATTTGAAATCAGAATCCTGATCAATTAGTTCTGCTTTAAACTTGATAGGCCCATAAATCGCTGTGGCTATTGCAATAAATAGACCACTAACAATCAGACCAAGTCCCCACACCCAATCTTGATTGGTGAAGAAATCCAAACTATACGCACTCGGGTAGCCAAAAACAACAAACACAACCACCATAAGTCCCAGTACTACTCCTTTACTCAGATCAAGGTTGACGATATTGGTTTTAAACAATTCCAGCATTGGCAAAAAGGAACTGAATGCCGCCAAGGTTAAAGCCAAAAAGAACAACACTGACATAAATGCTCCACCAGGAATTGTCGCAAATAACTTTGGAATAATGGTAAAGGTTAATGCCTGACTACCAGATTGCAAGTGACTGATTGCCTCTTGTTCTGATGCTGCTAATGCAAAAACAGCTGGCAATATGGCCACTCCAGCCAAAATGGATGCCGTGTTATTGCCGAATGCGCCGATGAAGGTATTGAGCGTAACATCCTCTTTAGATCTACTGTAAGATGAAATGGTGATCATCAATCCCCAACCAGCACCAGTCGACCAGGCAGATTGTGATAACGCTTCAATCCATATGGTTGGATTTTGAAAATCTGACCAACGGATAGCAAACATATAATCCAGCCCTTTAATTCCATTATCCATTGATAACGCCGCAATGGCTACAATTACCAAAAGAACGAATAAGCTAGGTATAAGAATTCTATTAGCAGCTTCCAGTCCTTTTCGTACTCCTCTACTAATCACTAAAACTCCTATAACTACTACAACGATGTAAATAGACACCGTTAGCCAGCTTTCATTGGCAAAACCATCCCATTGTGCATCCAAATAAGACGGATTTTCAGCAAGTCGATCCAACAAAGTCACATTAGTAACTAATGAATCATATAGGTTTGCAATGGAAGCTCCCAGGTACTCAATGGACCAAGCAGTTACAACTGAATAATAAAAGGCAATCCCCAAAGTACAAAGCGTAATGAAGAAGCCCATCCAGCTCATTTTTGGCCCTGCAAGCTGCCCAAAAGAACCAATAACACCTTTTTTGAACTTTTTACCAATGGAGAACTCTGCCAGGAGAAGAGGAATGGACCATACAAATAGGAATAATATCCAAAGTGCGATGAAACTTCCTCCATACTGACCGGCTAATCGAGGAAACCTCCAAAGGTTTCCCGCTCCGATTGCCATACCTAGAGATGCCAGAATAATACCCCAGCGACTGCTAAACTCTTCTTGTTTGGACATATTATTTCTTAGAAACCTTTACAACAGATCGATAAAGGAAGATAAGAATGAATATAAGTAGCAATACACCTAAATAGCTTCCACCGATTGGCTCGTCAAACAAGGACAAATTGGTTTGGAATCCAGCAACCATTATAGCGATGAAAATCCCCATCAATGCCTCTCCAGTAATTAAGCCTGACGCAATCAAAAGACCAGCATTCGATGCTGTATCCTTACTTTCCTTGGACACATTATTCTTTTTGAAACTTCTCTCCAATAGATAGGCAATTACACCTCCTATGAAAATTGATGAATCTAGTTCAAATGGCAAGTATAGTCCTACCGCAACTGCCAAAACCGGCATTCTAAAGTTGCTATTAATTTTCTTTAAGTAAATATCTGTACCGATAATCACTGCTCCTATCGCAGCACCAATACCAATTATTCCCCATGGCAATTCTCCACCAAAAATCCCAGTGGCAACACTCATCATTAACGACGCTTGAGGTGCAGCCAATGGATTAGGATGTTCAGCTGTTGGATTACCAATACCTCTTGATTCTAACAGGATATCCAATACTGGCGCAATCAACAACGCTCCAGCAACAACACCGACAACCTGCATAATTTGCTGATTTCTTGGAGTCGCTCCAAGCACGTGACCGGCTTTTAAGTCCTGCATGTTATCTCCAGCAATTGCTGCAGCACAGGCCACAACAGCTCCAACCAGAATGGCTCCAGCTGCTCCTCTTCCTGGATCTGAGCTACCCATTAACAATAACAATAGTAACGCTGTACTTAAAATAGTTGCGATTGTAACTCCCGAAATTGGATTATTCGAACTACCAACCAAGCCTGCCATGTACCCTGCAACCGCTGAAAACAAGAATCCAGCAATTACCATCATAATCGCCATGAAAAGCGTCACAGACACATCTTGAATGATGGTCAGGTATATAAAGAAGATCGGAACGATCAAAATACCAATACCCATCAACACCCATGACATTGGGGTATCTAATTCTGTTCTTAAAGTGTCTGATGCTTTTTGCGCACCAGCCTTAAATGCTTTAACACCTGAAGTAAATGCCGTTGATAAAGCTGATCTTAAGCTTATAAGTGCCCACAGACCACCAATCACCATTGCCCCTACACCTAAGTATCTCATTTTATGGCTCCACAAAGCACCTCCAAGAGCTTCTGGTGATACTCCATCTGGACTTGCGAACTTTCCAGCAGCTACCAGTTCAGCTACTACACCATCAAAACCCTCCATTCCCACGTACGCTGGAATAGCAATCCACCAGGTGATTACTCCACCCATAAATACCAACGTAGAAACATTCAATCCAACAATGTATCCCACAGCAACAAGTGCCGGAGACAAGTTCAAACTGAAATACAAGTATACCTTTTGATTCAGGATAGCAGCTTTTTCAAACAGGCCATCCCATAATTTTAACGCTTCATTTCCAAGCTTGAAAACACCACCAATTAAACCACCGTAAACAAGATATTTAACAGATTTACCACCAGTCTGACCTGTCTTTAGCACCTCAGCAGTTGCGACACCTTCTGGGAACATTAATTTCTCCTTCACAATCAGCGCTTGACGCAATGGGATAGTAAATAAGATACCTAGAACACCACCGCTAATAGAAATTAGCGTCGTTTCGAAATAGTTAAAGTGCTGCCAATATCCCATTATAACCAATGCAGGAATAGTGAAAATTACACCAGCTGCAAGGGATTCTCCAGCTGAAGCAGCTGTTTGAACCATGTTATTCTCGAGTACATTCGAATTTTTGAATGCTTTTAGGATCGCCATTGAGATTACCGCTGCGGGGATGGAAGCAGATACGGTAAGTCCTGAAAAAAGTCCGAAGTAAGCATTGGCTGCTCCCAATACCACTGATAATACGGCCCCAAGTATGATGGACCTGAAGGTTAATTCGTTTAGCCTGGTCTCTGGGCTGATATATGGTTTATCCATAGGTTAGTTAAAGTTGAAATATTCGAATTTTTGGAATCTGACAAAAATGTCGATTTAAAGGCTAAAAAAAAAGGAGCTATCATGTTAGATGACAGCTCCTTTATTTAAAAGGCTAATAAACCAATTGAATTATTCCAAATTTCTTAATTGGTATATCGTTGATCTCCACTTGTACTGATACCAGTAACTGAAATATCGCCTCTTCGAATAATCAGGTGGTCATCCCCATCAATTCTGCCAACCTCCAAATCACCAGAAGTTGCTCTTAAATCAAACCCAACCTTTTCCAGGTCATTCTCTAATTCAATATAAATATTGCCAGATGTTGATTTGAATCTCGAATCACCTGTCAGCAACACATAATTACCTTCAATATTACCAGACGTAGCAGATGCCTGAATCATGCCTTCCACACTATCAACATCCATATCTCCACTTGTTGTTGACATATCCAAATCTCCCACCATTCTGTCAATTTCGATATCCCCTGAGGTAGCAACTGTTTTTATATCACCAGTAATCCCAAAAAATTCCTGATCTCCACTGGTTGATCTCATGGCAATATTTCCAGTGATGTCCCTGAACAATACATCGCCACTTGTAGTTCGAACCTGAATGTTTGCATCAATTTGTTTTAATGTAATATCACCACTTGTTGCAGACACATCTAAATATGAAGAAGAATATTCATCTATTGAGATATCACCTGATGTATTTTCAATGCTTAATTCAACACCAGCCGGAAGCTGTAAATCCAATTTGGCAACATCGATATCATTCCAACCCCAATTACGATCTTTCTTACGTTCTACTTTGAACACAATTTCAGATCCTGACTGGATTACAGCGATCACATAATCACCTTCATTTCCATCACCTTTGATTAATCCGTCGAAAACAAGTTGGTCTCTTTGTACAACATTTACGTCACAAAAAATGCCAATAACCTTAACGGACTTGGCATTATCTGTTTCAAAATGTTTTTCAGCTAAAACGCTTTGACCGTAAGAAATGGTCAATAATCCTATAAAAAATAAGGTAAGAAAAAGTCGAAGAGTTGATTTCATAATAGTTTGTTTTTCATATAGATGTCAATTCTTCGACTTTAGTTGCATGCTATCCAACTTTTGTTTTTGCTAGCTCGGCAAGAAGCCTCAATCCTTCTTTTAAGTATGCGTCTTCAGATAACTTCTCCAGATTTTCGTCATCTGTAAATACTTCGCCTGATTTAATTGTAGTGGACAAATTATCCTTCACACTGTTTTCTTTTGCATCAAGAGCTTTGCGTTCGTCAAGGTTCAAAGAAACTTTTGTCTGACTTCTTAACTCTTTTGCTTTTTCTATATCAGCTACCAGATCTTGCAAACCTTGATCTGAGTCCAAATGCTTACCATAAAGCTTTTGAAGTTTGTCAATCATCTTCTGATCAATCTGATTAGTAGGCTTGAACTTGGCTGATGTAATTTCATCCCAAGGCAGTGCAGTTGGTCTGCCACTTTCACCAAAGATTTCATCTTCATAAGGGGAAGGGAATTCAATGTCTGGTGCCACACCTATTCTTTGAGTGCTGCTTCCAGTCACTCTGTAGAATTTAGCCAAGGTCATTTTTAACTGCCCAAGCTCCACATCTTCCTGACGCATGTATCTTCCGATATCTATTAAGTTCTGTACGGTTCCTTTACCAAAAGTATTCTCTCCTACTATGATACCTCTTTTGTAATCCTGAATAGCACCAGAGAAAATTTCAGATGCCGAAGCACTGTATCTGTTGGTCAATACAGCTAAAGGCCCATCATAGAATACTTCTCCATGATCCTCGTCTTTCATTACGTCAACAGAATTATCTGTATTTCTAACCTGCACAACTGGTCCCTGAGGAATAAATAGTCCAGTCAATTCAATAGCTTCCTGTAATGATCCTCCTCCATTAAATCGAAGATCGATCATCAAGCCATCAATTCCTTTCAATTTCAAGCTATCTACTATTTTACGAACATCTCTTGTAGTGCTACGGTAATCCTTCACACCCTTGTTCATTTCATCAAAATTGAGATAGAAACTTGGAACAGTAACTACTCCTAAGCTATATGTTTGGTTATTCTCGATTAAAGGAATTATTTCTCCTTTTGCTGCTGATCTTTCAAGTTTGATTTTGTCTCTTACAAGGCGCAACGTATCCGGTAAACCATTGATGTCTTTATCATTCTTTATTACTTGAAGACGAACTACTGATCCTTTTGGACCTCTAATTTTCTGAACTACTTCATCCAGTCTCCATCCAATTACATCCACAAAATCACCATCATCTCCCTGTGCTACACCTATGATACGATCATCTTTCTGCAAATACTTACTCTTATAAGCTGGTCCACCAGGAATAATGTCTGCAACCTTGGTATAATCTAATTGCTGAGTTAATTGTGCTCCAATACCTTCCAACGACAAACTCATATCGATCTGGAAGTTTTCTTTCGCTACTGGAGAAAAATAGTCAGTATGAGGGTCGTAAGCGCTAGTGAAAGCATTCATGTAAGCTTGATAGACATCTTCACTATTATATTGATACAGTGCTTTCTCTACACGCTGATATCTTTTTGCTAAGGCATCAGCAATGTAATCCCAGTCTTTACCAGAAATCTTGTAACTAAGCGCCTGATTTTTAATGATTTTAGCCCAAACCGCATTCAACTCTTCCTTGTTCTTAGGCCAAGGCATTTTTTCTCTGTCAGTTTCAAAGAACTCCTCTTTACTGAAATCCGGCTCTGTTTTAAGAATCTCTGTGATATAATCCATTCTATCCAAAGATCGCTCGCGATAAATACTGAAAACCTGATAGGCAAAATCAAGATTACCCTCAGGTAAATGATCATCTATAGTATATCTGTACTTCTCAAAGTAGTCAAGATCTGACTGTAGAAAGTAAGACTTATTAGGATCTAGAGATTCAAAGTAATTGTCATAAACTACTGATGACATGGAGTCATTTAGCGTGACTTTATTATAATGATATCTGTTTAATAAGTTAACGATAACGAACGTTTCGCTCGCGTGCTCAGGTTTTGGCTCAAGCGTTTTGAGGGTATCTCCCTCCAAAATCTGAATATTCTCGGCATTTTGAACACCTTCATCTTTCAGGGCTATCTCTCCAACACCATAGGTCATTATTACTGACCCTATTATTAAAAGCAACTTGTTCATAACAATCAATTTTGTTCGTACCTCTCGGCAATCTTACCAAACCAACGAATAAGGAAGGAATTAAGTTAGTTAAATTTTACTAACGGCATGGTGTTAAATACGACGAATGGTCTTCAATTAACAACCAATCACCCCTCCTGATGATTCCAAACCAACGCTGCCGCACCTAGAATAGCAGCATTTTTATTCATCATACCTGATGGAAGCAGCTTAACCTTACCCTTATAGAAAGGAAGTAAATTCTCTTCCAGGTGTTTTTGTGTTGGTTCAAAAATCCACTTACCCGCTTTAGCTAATCCTCCAAGCAAGAAGTATGCCTCAGGGTGAGAGAAGGTAGTAAAATTAGCTAGTTGCTCGCCTAAAATACGGCCAGTCATTTCAAAAGCTGCTTGTGCAATCGGGTCGCCATCTTCGGCTGCTTTCGTGATAATTTCACCGTGAAGATCATTGAATGAATAATCTCTTAAAACACTATCTTCCAGGCTATCACACAGCAAGAAAAACACGGTTCTTTTGAGACCAGTACTTGAGACATATGCTTCTAATCCACCACGTCTGCCAAGACCTGTTAAGCGCCCTCCCTTTTCGATCATTACATGACCTAATTCACCAGCTTGAGAGTCATAACCGTAGATTAGTTGTCCATTGGCCACAATACCACTACCTAATCCGGTACCAAGGGTAATGACCATAAAATCTTTCATATCTACAGCATTTCCATAGATCATCTCGCCTATCGCCGCTGCGCTAGCATCATTGGTAATATGGATTGGCAAATCATATCGCTTTTTTAACTCTTCTGTAAACGGCACAATACCCTTCCATAAAAGGTTCGCAGCATACTCAATGGTTCCTCTATAATAATTAGCATTAGGAGCTCCTACCCCAATACCAACAATTTCATATTCAAAGTCAATTTGAGATTTTAAATTCTCAATATGAGATTTCAGCTCATCCAGATAGGCTCCAAACTCCTTGTGTTTGGTAGTGGAAAAATCAGTGTGTGCAAAAAGATCACCTTCACGATCTACAATTCCTACTTTCGTAAGAGTCCCTCCAATATCAACGCCAATGGCTACTTTTTTAGACATTTATCAAAATTTGATTGCTATTTTCAAAAAGATTCAATCAAATATATGAACTATAGTGCAAGGTTTTGACATAAAAATGCGCTGTATTTCGAGCAAAAAAAATGCAAACGTATGCATTACCTTTTGAAGGCTTCTAACTCATCCACAATTGGTTGAACATCCTTCAAATAGCGTCTCATTTTCACCGCATAGGACGCATAGCTCACCACCATGATATACAACCAGTTGATATTGGTCATCCAAAACACAAACTCACCGGAGGCGTGTTCGAGTAGAGAATACGCATAAGCATTCACACAAATACCAAGAAGTAAACCGTACAATGGAGAAAATTGAATGATTCTTTTTGATCTTTTGAGCTTCTTCAATTGATAATCTGTGTATTCTGTAGCTGAAAGAACTAGCTTTTTACTCGCATCCATTCGTCTCGTCCAGAGAATCAGCACTATAGTGATAGAAAGGATCACAACAGAACTTACAGAAAGATAAAACAACCAACTTTCTTCATTGTAAATAAACATTAAGCTTATTAGGAACAGAACCGTACCAGTCATATAGACCGATGCTAAGACATTAGTACGCTTAACTTTTCGCTGATATTTAGTAATGGCGTCCTCTGTTTCAACAGCAACACTTTTCTTACTGTTAGGAGCAACAGCACTAGTTTGCCATATTTCTTTTAATTCATCAAGCTCTTCCATGTTGCATTAGTTTAGAAAGCTTATCCTTAATTCGTGTAATATTCACCCCTACATAATTGGTATCCTTACCTATTACTTCGGCTATTTCTTTGTAACTCAAATCTTCCAGATAGAGACCTATAATTAGTCTGTGATCAGGCTTTAATTGCTCTATGGTTGTTAGAAGCAGTTGATATTGTTGTTCTCGCTCTTTTTTGATGATACTTTCACTGGCGTCATATTCAAGATCTTCAAGAATCACATTATTGTTATATGGTTGTTTGGACTTTTTCCTTCGAAAAGTAATTGCGGTGTTGACGGTAATTCGATAGATCCAGGTGCTCAGTTTGGAATCACCTCGAAAGGAGGACATGGACTTCCAAATATTAATAAGCGTTTCCTGATAGACATCATCCAGTTCTTCGTGAGCACCAAAGTACGCCTTGCATAAGCGATAGATTTTTGGGCCATGCTCTTGAACCACCTGGTTAAATTCATCTCTACTAACTGCCAAACTATTTCGATAACGTTTGAATGATACCAGCTCCTACTTGTGTGGTAAACTCATTTGTTACAGTGTGAGTAGCCGATTTGATACTATAGCTGAACTTAGGTGCAGGAACACTTGAAAAGCTACTTGTATATAGTAAGAAAAACGCGATGATCAGCCCAAGTATAATAACATAAACTTTCGAATTCCTTTTCATATCAGTTAGATGTCGGTTTCGATAACTTAGTTGCGCGATCTGGACATTTATTACAGTTTTGATCAAAATAATTTAAAAGCAACTGACTATTTCCTATTTTTAGATAGTAACTAACCGAGATTAACTATGAAAAAAGCGTGGTATCACATTCTATATTTATTAGTAATTGTCTTCTTTCTCGTCTTGGCCCAAATAAAAGCTGCTGATGCTCAAAAAAATAAGGAAATGGCTGAAGCTGAGGCTGAGAAATTTTTAAGATTATCGGACGAAGTACTAAAATGTGCCGCAGAAGCGGTAAAAGCTCAGGATGAAGCTGAGAAAGCCATGTTGATGGCAAATGAAGCAAATAGACTATTAAAAGAGTGTGAGGGGAAATGAAGAAGTATTTAGCACATTTCATTTTTGTTTCAATTATTCTTGTTCTATCGGTGTCTTTGTTAATGCAATCCAAAAAAGCTGATAATCAAGTTATTCTTACTGAAAAGGCTATTGAAAAAGCTAATCTACAAGAAAAACTAGCACAACAGGAGGCTGCCAGAGCAACTCTGGCAACCGAAAAAGCCATGGAAGCATTACAAGAGGCTAAAAAAGTCAAAAAATTACTCGCCGAATGCCAAGAGAACTGAGTTCCTACTTATTTGCTTATGGTTTTTTGAAACGCAAGTTTCATGGAAACGAAAAAACTCAAACTCCCGATTTTGAGCATCGATTTGTATCGGAAGGAACTCTTACTGGAGATATTTACAGAGTGGATGTATTTCCAGGTGTCATTTATGATGATCAAATAGAGAATCTGGTACACGGTGAGGTTTTCGAACTAATGGATCCAGAACATGCTCTAAGGATTCTGGATCGCTATGAAAATGCCAAACCACTAGTACATTTAGACCCTGATTATGAACGGAGATTAAGACCGATAAAGACAGATCAAGGCATATTGAATTGCTGGGTTTATGAATACCTAAAACCTGTAAATCCAGCAACAATCATTGAATCAGGAGAATTTTAAAGTAATCAAATCATGAGTAACAAAGAACCTAAAGTCGTAGGAATTGGAGGAGTTTTCTTCAAATGCAAAGACCCAAACAGCACTAAAGATTGGTATAAAAATCACTTGGGTTTGAAAACGGATCAATATGGTACTTTATTTGAATTCCGAAATGCATTGAACCCTGATGAGATCAATTACTTGCAATGGAGTCCATTTAAAGATGACACTACCTATTTTGAGCCATCAACGCAACCATTTATGATCAATTATCGAGTTCAGAACATGGAAGAGCTTGTCGAGAAACTCAAAAGCGAAGGTGTAACCATATGTGATGAAATAGCAACATATGATTATGGAAAGTTTGTCCATATCATGGATGCCGATGGAAATAAACTTGAGCTTTGGGAGCCTGTAGATGAGGTGTTCACTGAATCAAGTGAAGGAAATACTACCAAGTAAATTATCATCCCCTAGCTGATTTGACTAATTTAGTTTCCTCAATAACGAATCGAACCAATGGCTAAAATCAGACTGACCAAACTTCAATGCATCGTCAACGATGAAATTGATGAAGATGAAGTATTCCTCAAGTACAACGGAGATAAAATTTGGCCAGAATCAGGGTTATATAAAAGCATAGATAACTCTGAGGAATTTGAAATATCGGTAGAACTAGAACACCAGGATCCTTTTAAGCCGCTCGTTATAGAACTATGGGACTTTGATTACCTGAGTGCCAACGACTTTTTAGGCACTTTTGAAATGCTCATTGGAAATGATACTAGTGGATCATTTTCAACAAGTATGAAAATTAAAGAAACTGGCTCTACAGCATCCTATATTCTTTTTTGGGAAATTGTATAAGCCTGCAACTTTTTAGTAATCTTTGCTGTTTAAACGCATTATGTCAAAATTTCACGAACTAATCAATAGAAATACACCTACACTTGTAGACTTCTCGGCTAACTGGTGCGAACCATGTCGTAAGATGCCTCCAATCCTTAATGAAGTAAAAGCAGAATTAGGAGATTCTGTAAACATCATCAAGGTAGATGTGCAAAAAGACAAGAAAGCAGCTCACAAGTATGAAATCACCAACATTCCGACCTTATTACTATTCAAAAATGGTAAAGTGATCTGGAGGAAAAGTGGGGTTACTGGAGCTAGAGAAATCTCTAATGCTGTTAAGAAGCGCTCTTAATCACTTTGGGTGATAAATTGACTCAGCATTTTTACGAACTGCGTCAATATCCAACGTCATAGACTTCCTTTTTTGATTAAGAAACAGGAGCATTTGATCATCATAATGAGGACTATCCTTTTGATTAGATGCTCCATATACGTTCACTGTTTCAATAATTGGCAGCCCCACCTCAGGATAACGAACCAGCATGATATAAGACTCTCCCTGAACTGCCTTTACTCTACCGTTTCGATAGGGTTCACTATACATGGCTGTAATCACATCAGGTATACCATTCACCGGAATTTCCTTATCTCCACGAACCAGCAATTGATAGTCTCCTAATCGTATGTTCACACGCTTAAAATGACGCTTGAGGTATTTGTTGGTATGGGCAATTCCATCTATTAATTGAAACTCAGTGAGAACCTTTGTGGAGTCTAAATAAGATGTTGGATATTTCCGTTTCAGATAGTCATAAAGAATCACAAACTGTGCTACTCCCAGGTTGTCAAAACTCGATTGACCATCCCATGTCTGTAAGATATCAAGAAGCTCTTCATACTTTTTATACTTCGATGCATCCAATTCAAAAAGCACTTTTATATCCACTGGATAATGCAACTCATTTGGTAATTGACCATCGTATTTAATAGCTAAAAAATCATCCCAACTGAGTGATTTTCTTTTCTCCATCAACTGCATAAAACGGACACTCCGATTGTTTTCAAACTGACGATAACCCATCGTAAAATCATAGTCATTTGGATCTGGATTGTCTGCCGAAAAAGTACAAGAAAATGCCGAGTTATTGGTATTGAAAACATACCCTGATTTTGGGTTCAAAACTTGAGGTAAATCCTCTAAGGGATGATACGATTTAACCAGGGTTTCAGAAGTGTTTCCAGGCAACGTTTTTGACCAATCAAAAGCAGCGTTCCTCATTGGAATCTTCCCATTGCCCAGGTAGTAAATATTATCTTCTTGATCTGCATACACAATGTTGAATCCTGGTATGGATACCATCGACAATGCCTCTCGATATTCCACCCATGAAGTAGCCTTGTTCATGCGGTACCATTGCTCTGGTGCTTTGAGATCATGTAGTGCTCCAAGGTCAAATGCAAAATAACCGTTCTTATTCTTCACAACAGGGCCATAAACACTCCTGTAAATTGTCTTTTTTACCTTGATTTTAAGACCAAATAAAATTTGGACTGGAAGTATAACTTCTTTTTGTTCAAGATCTTTCCATTCCCCATCAAACTTATACTTTAATGCTTTTTCAGAATGCATCTCCAATTGAAAGACATCAATTTTATCAGGGTAATTTACTGTATGTGCCCACCCTAGATGTTCATTTGTGCCATGAAAAATGGTTGCTGCTCCAGGGAATAATCCGCCTAAAGCGTTCCAGCCTTCATCACTGATTAGGTGCGCTTCGTACCAGGAAGAAGGACCTTCCAAAGGTTGATGAGAGTTTACATTTAAGTAGACATTTCCATCTGTAGTCATGCTCCTTGAGAACGCAAAAGCATTGGATCCTCCACCCTCCTTTAGAGGATAATAATCCACTTTTCCATTGACCAAATTTGAGATCACCTGATCAGCTCCTGAGATAACAGCAAGAGATAAAACATAGGCGGATAAAACTTCCTCAACCGTTACCGGAAATGAGCCTTCTAACAGCACCTTTTCAGGATGTTTGAAAGCGTAGGAGTTTAAGCCTTCTGTGTAAGCACTAATCAGTTGTTTATAATCATCAGACAAAGTTGACCATTCCCGCTCGACTACACCTTTGCAATCCAGCAGTTGAACCACATAGTCTACTACTGCTCCTTTCTTACCGAGATGAAGACCCAACATACCTTTACCCGACAGCATTGTTAGCTGGATAGTTTGAAAGTCATCCTCTGCATGAGCCCACGCTAAACCATAGGCTACCTCAGGATCTGTCGGCGCATAAATATGAGGAACACCATAAGCATCTCTGATAATTTCAATATTATTGGGATCGATCTGGCCAGTGCTCTGCAGGCCAAATATGATCAGAACAATAGCTAAGATTACAGGTTTCATTGGGGTGTAAATGTGATTAAGACTTGACAAAAGATAAACAATATAAAATTGGAATTGTACTAAGTGGCGGCGGTGCCAGAGGGTTTGCTCACCTGGGTGCATTACAAGCACTTCATGAGCATAAAATTTATCCTCAAATCATTTCAGGTGTAAGCGCAGGTGCAATCGTTGGAGCATTCTATGCAAACGGTATGGCTCCTGAAGATATTTTTGATTTATTAAAGTCAAAAGGTATCTTCAACTATTCATCTCTTGCACTACCATTGAAAGGTTTACTAGGACTGGAAGGACTGATTCAAGAACTTCAATCTCATATAGAATGCAAAGATGCTTCAGAACTCACCAAACCCGCATTTTTTGCTACTACTAACCTCAATAAAGGAATTGTGGAGTACAAGAATAGTGGTCCATTGCCTCAAGTCGTAGCAGCTTCTTCATGCATCCCTATTCTATTCAAACCGATTGAAATGGATGGATGTTTGTACATTGACGGGGGCACCTATGACAATTTCCCAATCAAACCTATCCGATCTCTATGTGAGACGGTTATCGGTATCAATATTAGTCCTATTCATGTGACCCAGGAGTTAGACGGAATGCTTCAAATCGCTGCAAGAGTCTTTCAGCTAAGTGTTAACTCCACTATTCAGAGTAGTCTTAGTGATTGTGACATCATGATAGAACCAAAAAAACTAAGCACTTTTAGTATTTTGGATAGTAGTGTGGCTGACCAACTTTATGAAATAGGCTACGACGCTACCATAGAAAAACTGGAGGAATTAGATTTATAACAGTTATATAATACCCTACAAGCTAAGTTGGTATATCTTTGCGGCAAAAAACAGACAAACTATGATGAATCCGTGGCATGACGTGAGAATTGGAGAGGACGCACCAGAAGTGGTGAATGGGATAATTGAAATCCCAAAGAATACTCGTGCCAAATACGAACTTGATAAAGAATCAGGGATGTTGATCCTGGACAGAGTGATTTTCTCTTCTATGCACTACCCTGCTAACTATGGTTTTATACCTAAAACCTACTGTGATGATAACGATCCACTAGATATACTTGTGCTAACTCAGATTGTAGTAGACCCATTATGTATCGTTCCAGCGAAAGTAATTGGTGCTATGCAAATGTTGGATGGTGGTGAGAAAGATGACAAGATAATCGCTGTAGCTACAGGTGATATGAGTGTAAATCACATCAATGACATCTCTGACCTTGGACCTCACTTTGTTAAAGAGCTCCAGAACTTCTTCGAAGATTACAAGAAGCTTGAAAATAAGACTGTTGTTATCGAGGATTTCCAAAATAGACAGACTGCTGTGGAAATCGTTGAAAAGGCAATGTCTGATTACACTAAAAAATTTGGTAAGTAATTAGCTACCTGCTATTGGATTAGCTAAGCCGCATTCGGTGCATGTAATTACACCCTTGTAGTTCGATGCACCGCATGCCTTACACAAATAAGTCTCACCTCCCAGTTTCACGTCTTTATTGCACCCAGAGCAGGTGTAATCCTCTAATTCCGATATTCTTTGATCCTTACTACAATAAGGACACCTTACAGCCACACTGTTTTTTCTCTTATTGTAGCTTCTGACTCGAAACCAAAAGAAAAACGGTATCACAACGATCATTACCAATATCAAATAATAGGATTGCATAAGTCTTACAAGACTAGTCAGTGAAAAGGATTCTGATTAAAATTATTTAGAATTCGAATAACTCCACAAAATACTGCATGACTGTCTTGAATTATTTAAAAAAATCGAAGCATAGGTAGTATATTTAACACCAGACAAGACCTTATAAGCTAACAACCAACTATTAATGTCTTCGGAAGAGACCGCAAAAAAATACGTCAAAAACCGCCTAGATGACATCATGACTCTGCTTCATGAGGTCGCATCGGGAAATTTTGATCACAAAATAGATCTTGGTGATGAGGAAGATGAACTTGAAGGACTGATAGGTGGAATCACCATGCTGGGTGAAGAGCTTAAGTCCTCCACCGTTTCAAGGGACTTAATGGAAAGTTTATATCGTGGTGTGGATGATATACTTATCATTATTAACCCCGACCATAAAATAGAACGTGCTAACGATGCTGTTTCTAACTACTTGGGTTTCGTGCCATCAGAACTGATAGGAAAAAACTTCACCTCCATCATCCATGAAGACAACAAACATCCATACGATTCTGTAATAAAGACATTAGAAAACAACGCTTCTCACAAGGAACCTGATTTCATCTTGAAGAAAAAAGATGGCTCTATTTTAGAAACTTCAGCTTCGTTTTCCGCTCTTTTCGATAACCAAAAGAATCCTCTTGGCAGCATATTAATAGCCAAAGACATCACTCAGATAAAGAAAACCGAACGTGAGCTGATGCATGCGAAAGAAAAAGCGGAATCAGCTAATGAAGCCAAATCGAGTTTCCTTGCGAATATGAGTCATGAAATCAGGACCCCTTTGAATGGGATGCTTGGGTTCATTGATTTACTGGCAGACACCTCCACCACCGAACTGCAACGTCAATACTTGCGAATGGTCAAAGTATCTGGGGAATCACTATCCAAATTGCTCAATGACATTTTGGATTTAAACCGTGTGGAACAAGGAAAGTTGAGTTTAGAGTCCATTCCTTTTGTGCTTCATGAAACTCTAAAAGCAAGTCTTCACCCTTTTAAATATTTGGCGAACGAAAAAGGCTTAAAATTTCAACTAGAATTAGATGAGAATCTTCCTGAATTAGTGGTTGGTGATCCTTCTCGAATCAATCAGGTCATTCGAAACCTGGTTGGCAACAGCCTAAAATTCACTGAAGATGGGTTTATTAAAATTGTTTTTGAAGCAATTAAGAACAATGAGCAGTTCCTTTTGAAAACGTCAGTCATTGACAGTGGTATTGGCATTCCCGAAGAAAAACGATCCAACATTTTTGAAAGCTTCACACAGGCTGATAATTCTACAACGAGACGATATGGAGGTTCTGGACTTGGCTTAACTATCTCCAAGCACTTGGTTTCTCTGATGGGTGGAACGATCAACTTCCAAAGCCCTCCTATCAGCTGTAATTTGGAGAAAGGATCATGTTTCTCTTTTGAAATCCCGTTAGCAATAGATGACACCATTTCGCTTGGAGACTTTGAAAAAGCAGCTGCCAATAAAAAGCATTTCAATACCAAGTACGAAATACTGGTAGTAGATGACAATGACATAAACCTCCTTCTAGCACAGAAAATTCTCGAGTCTATGAACTTACACGTAACTACGTGCAAAAATGGCCAGGAGGCGGTAGATGAAGCACTAAAAAAACCATATGACGTGATCTTTATGGATATTCAAATGCCTGTAATGGATGGGTATTTAGCGACGCAGCATCTTCGTAAGGCAAACTATTTTGGGCCCATCATTGCTTTGTCTGCAAATGTTTACAAAGATGACATTAAGAAGTGCTATCAGAGTGGTATGAATGGGCACCTTAAGAAACCATTTACCAAAGATGAGATTTACCAAAAAGTTTCTGCAGTGGTAGCCTAGTTTTTTGACGAGTTAATAATCTCAAACATTTCCAATGCATAATTGTCTTTTGCTTGCAAATAAGCAAACTTAGGAATAGCAACAGCACCAAGCTTATGTTTTTCAAAAGAAGCTGAGAACCCAAAATCAACTTTACTATTTCTCAGAGATTTTGCTCTAAGCACTGTTTGATAAAGCAACTGCCTATAAACTGAAAATTCAACTGAATATTGATAATCCAAGCCAACCAGCGAAGGACAATAGGTACCATTCGAACTTTTATAACACAACATTACCCCTACAAGCTCCATCGTTTCTGGATCATGTGCACATATAAACTCCCAGTTAGCATTTGAAGACATCAGTTCAATCATCTTCACAGGGTATTGGAAGGTATTCATTGCTAAATTATTCTTCCAAACATTGGTATATAGATCGTATACCTTCTGAATCTCCTGACTACTCAAACTTGACCTTACAGAGATTTCTAGTTGACCAATAAACGGTTGTATATCTTTTTTGAAATGTTTCTGAGAACGATTGGTCAGGGATTTTATATAGGAATCCTCATCATCAAATGTGGTGAGATCTATCACATTAGCCTCTGGCATCATAAACTTGACAAAACCCTGCTTATCCATTGCATTGGATAATAAATCATTATCAGTATCAAAATCTCTTAATGCAATGGTATTAGGTTTCAATTCATCGTCTAAATGTTGCACATATTTAAAAAGTTCTGATAAGGCTCCTTCTTTATTTTCATGACTTCCATCAAGATACAAATGCTCACCCTCAGTGAATAAACACCCCATGGTCAGTACATAACTGGTATGGAAATACGGGTCTGTAATTCGAGTTTGTTCTATATTGGATGAAACCGACTCTGATGCTAACATATCCTCTTTCCACAAAGCATTCGTGAAAAAGGTAGCTAATACAATCCCACCATCGGTATCTTTTACGATGAGGTACCTAAATTCCCAATTATGCTGTTTCTCCTCATTACCATGAAACAGTTGCTCCAAAAACTCCAATCCGGAATAATCAAAACAACCAGAATTACCGAATAGCTCATCCCATTCTGATTGTTCCAGGTCACTTATTGAATTATGCGTATTTACAACTAGCCCGGAATCAGAAATCAGTTCTTTCGAATCATCAAATTCTGTTAAAATTGGAAGGTTAAAAAGTCGTCTAACGGTATTCATGGTGTAACCTTCCTCACTTAGCGAGTTATAGTAGGTAGACTCCATTGCCTTAACAAGGCCTTTTATATCTTCAGGTTGATTATGTAAAGAGACTGTAAGCCTTATCCCCGTTTTCTTCACAGGAACTGCAGGAAATAAGCCCATATTCGCATAGTACCCCTGATTATATAGCTTGTTTGTGAAATTATATCCAACAGCGGGAGCTCCCGTTCCGATATAGAATACAGGAGTTTCATTCTTCTCTACTAATGGCAGGTTAGAGTTCTGTATCAATTCATTACACAGGGCAATTCGGCTTTTTAACTCTGCCTGCATCGTATTGATCTCATCACTCAAATGAATGTCAGCGGAGGCAATGGCTGCTCCAACGCTTGCCGGTTCCAATTGTGCAGAAAAAGTTAACGGCCCGCCGAAAGACTGAACACGTTGAAGAAACTCGCTATTGGATGTAACCATGGTGGACCCACTGGCACCGAACGATTTACTTAATGTTGTAAACACCACCACATTGGATGGAAGCTCTTCATATTGTGATAAAACATATCCGGTACCATTTTTTCCCGACCAACTCATTCCATGCACATCATCAAAATACAAATGCAGTTGCGGGTACCTTGAGCATAATTCTTTTAAGTCATCGATTGGAGCCACATCTCCAAACATGGAATAGACTCCATCTGCGAAATACCAGACTTTATCACAGTTTTGAGACAATCGCTTGAGCTTATCTTCCAACATATTCATGTCGCTATGCCTGATCATTTCTACTGGAATATCTCTGACTTTAAGGTTTTGAATTGCATTTTGAACACTCCAGTGCACTTGATGATCCAAAACCACTCCATCCTCATCTCGAATCAAAGAAGGTATAACCCCTATGTGTCCAAGTGTACTGTTTTTTGTCACCAGCACTTCATAACCATACATTTGAAACAGGCGCTCTTTCAAAGTCTTGTACAAGGGATGAGCAATGTAGGTCTTTGATAAAGGGAATTGTGTTCCATAAGCAAGAATAGCTTCAATTGCCGCTTGCTTGATTCTATGGTCTAATTCTAGTCCTAAATAACCAGTTGTTCCGAAGTAATAAAGGTGTTTGTTTGCTACTTTGATTTGACGACCTGAAAATTTTTCATCTTCTATATCCAGAAGAATCACTCCCTGTTTGGATGCGTGAGCTGACAAATCAACAAGGGTGTCAATAAAGTTATTGTGTCTGATTTTGGCCATAGGTCAAACCAAAAGTAACGGCTTGTTGACTAAAAGATTCGACGAAACCCCTGATATCGACGAACGAAAACATTTGTTCTATATATGAACCAAAAGCTCCAATGAATACCTTTGCAGATTAAACCAATCAGCTAACTACTATTATTCATTATGAGTCAGGAAGTACAAAACGACTATGCTATATTCAAAGTAGAACAAGGGATTATGCACTTCACTTACAAAAATGGAGTGGAACTTGATCTAACTGCGGCGATGGAAGTTGTTTCTGACCGAATCAAAGCCCAAGGCAACGAATCATTCAGGGTTATTTGCGACATCCGAGGGTTAAAAAGTGTCAACAAAGAGGCTAGGGATTATCTAGCAAAACAAGGCTCACAACAAGTAGACGCTGTTGCATTGATAGTAGGCTCGCCAGCACGCAAGGTGATGTCTAACTTCTATTTAGCTGTTAACAAACCTGATGTTCCTACTAAACTGTTCATTTCACACCAGGAGGCTATGGAATTTCTTCAGAACCTATAAGGCTGAGTAAACTTTCTTCACCAGCTCTCCAATTTCAGTTGGCTCCAGCCAGCGGGTTACAATGATCAGGTCTTCCCTATCATCAATCACGATGTAATTACCTCCAAACCCTGCAGCGTAATACAGGTGATCAGGAGCACCTTCCCATTGACGTTCTCCACGGTTGAGCCACCACATATATCCGTAGCTTTCGAAAGCTGAGGCAGGTGTTCTCACCTTTTTCACCCAACTCTCAGATATTAGCTGTTTATCATTCCAAACTCCTCCCCTACAAAACAGTAAACCAAAACGTGCTTGATCATAGGTATTGATAAACATACCACCTCCATGATGTCCGCCTCCGCTAACTGATGACATTTCTACTCCATCAATGACCGTCCAGGAATTATCATAACCATACCAGCGCCATGTAGTAGAAGCTCCTATCGGATCCATAATAGACTCTTTCAATAGCATAGGTAAAGGCTTTCTCCAAACCTGTAACAATGAATATGAAAGGATATTAACTCTAACATCATTGTACTTAAAAAAGCTACCTGGAGTATTCAGCTTTCGATATCGCCAATCATCCAAACTACCTTCTTTACTTGGCCTATCTGCCCAATCGTACAGCCCAAATAGTGCTCCAGACCAATCTGATGTCTGTTGCAACAAGTGTTCCCACGTAATTTGACTATTGTGATCACCATCGAAAGTTCCATCCCAAACATAATCACCTACATTATCCTGAACACTTTCAATAAGTCCTTGATCGAGGGCTAAACCCAAGGTAGTCGACAAGTAGCTCTTGGTCACACTAAAAGTCATATCTACTCGACTCAAATCGCCCCATTCAGCAATTATGTATCCATTTTTGATGATCATACCAGCAGGACCACCACGTTCTTTAGTTGGACCTAAGAGCTTATGATCTGGTTCTCGACTAAACGACTTTAAAATAGCTAATCGTAAATCTCGATCTCCTGAATATTCATGAGTTTCTGCAAATTCAACAGCTCGTTTCAGCTTCTCTACGTTGACTTTTTGGGATTGAGGGTCTTTTCTCTCCCAGTCCTTCTCAGGAAAATATTGCCCCAGAGCAAACTGAAGAACGAAAAAATGAATAAGTATTGTTGGAATAACTCTTTTAAACATCTGGATATATTATGATGGCACCACTATTGGAGCTGCTAAACAGGTATCTGGAATATCAAATGCATCTACCAGAATAAGCGATTCTTTTCTCACTTCAAGGCAAAGCTGATTGACCATTTTGCGAATAGCTTTTGTTTTGACTCCCTCCATATAATTATGTTCCAAATACCATCCCTTGTTCGCTTCTATGGTGTGAAGGGCATACAGTTGACACAATTTGCTCAAACTGTTCTTCATTGACCCGGAAGGAAGTTCATCTACCGCAATTGTAAATTGCTCCAAAATAACGCGTTCAATATAGGCAAAACCAACATTGAGCATATGATACTGAGTCTGGTTGAATGCATCAAAAGAATCCATCCCATTGTCAATATGCTTTTTAATTCGCTTGGCCGCAGAGGTTAAAATATCTGTTTCACGGTACTTGAAAGCACTAAGGTGAAAATCAGGATCCAATAAATGTTCCTCATCTGTACTTCTAATAGCAACAGGATTCTTTTCAGTAAATGACGTTTTGGCCTGATTGGCGATATAGCTTAAAGCACCAAACAAGTTGATGTCGGAAAATTCCTTCTTAAACTCGGACAATCTACTTTTAGCCACCAACTGCATCAGCACCGTATTATCTCCTTCAAATGTGGTGTAGATATCCGTGTCATTTTTCAATCGATCGATTCTATTCTCCGACAGATATCCCTTTCCACCGCACGCTTCTCGGCACTCCTGTAAGCCTGCAGTAACTTTCCATGTAGTATATGCCTTCAAGCCAGCAGCCAATGCTTCAATTTCCTGCATATCCTCATCCGTTCTATTCAAAAACCGATTGGTTAAATATTGCAGAGCAAAATGAAGTGCATAGGATTGGGCCAATAATGGCATTAATCTTCTTTGATGAGTACGGTAGTTCAATATGGAAACTTCCTTCCCATTTTCAGGGCCAAATTGTTTGCGCTCATTTCCATAACGAATGGCAATGGTTAAGCCACTCTTCAGCGCACTGAGCCCAGACCTAGGAATTCCTATTCTTCCACCAACCAGCGTGCCCAACATAGTAAAAAATCGTCTGTTGTCACTGGAAATATCACTTCGAAATTTACCATCTACGTCAATAGAAGCAAATCTATCCAACATATCATCTAATGGAATTTCAACCTGATCAAACCAAATTCGTCCGTTATCCACTCCATTTAGACCCATTTTCGGGCCACAGTCCTTAATAGTAACTCCTGGATGCAATTCACCTTTTTTATTTCGTAAAGGCACTACAAACGCATTCACTCCATAGTCTGTTCCATCAATTATCAATTTAGCAAATACAGTCGCCTTTTGCCCGTGAAGGGCCGCATTACCAATGTATTCCTTACCTGCATCATGATTAGGAGTGTGTATAGTGATAGTTTTGGAATCATGATTGTATGATGCTGTAGTTTCCAGTCCTTTCACATTAGATCCATGCCCAGTTTCTGTCATCGCGAAACAGCCCGGCAATTCCAATGACCCAATATCCTTCAAATACTTCTTATGGTGCTTTTCCGTGCCCAAAAAATAAACACTCATACCCCACAGCCCGAATTGCACACCAAACTTAATCACCATACTCAGGTCATGGTATGAAAGCGTTTCCATCACTGTGAAATATCCTTTCATATCATCTTGGCCTCCAGCATATGTAGGATAAGCCAAACTACCAAATCCCTGCTGAGCCAGATATTGACACCATTTTAAAACGAGTTGTCGGTATTCTTCCTTAGACTCTCCCTGGTAATAAGAAAACTCAGAATCGGACAAGATAATCTTTACCCTTCTGATTAAGTCAGCATTATCTCCTTCTAGCAATTGTTTGAGTTCTGCAGTCAGTGAGGCGGACTCTTCAGCTCCTTCCACATTCGCATTGCTCTCTTGATGATGAAATCTCAAATGAAATGCTGCTTCACGTGATAAAATACCAAGAGCTTCTTCCAAATCAGTCAATGGTGCTCTGGCGGCATCAAGAGACTCATCGTTTTGATTTCGAGCATTCAATCGGGCGAGCTCTATGCCAATATCCACCAAACTACGTTTCATCTCTTTTGAGAGATTACCAGAAACCTTGGTTATTTCTTCCAGCCATCTTTTAAGCCTTTCTGGAGCAGGAGGATTTTTGGGATCGAGATAAGTCATAATAAACTTCTTATCTTCTTGGGTGATCCAAACTTGTTGATCCACAAGATCTCGGATTTTCAGCACTTCACTCGGAGTGAGAACGGCATCTGCCCAAACCATATATAAAATAGGAAGGAACGAAAACAGATGGGGATTATCATGAAAATATTTTGATTCTATCATTGTCGAAATTGGATGTTGTATCTAATAAACTAATATCCTATTAATTATTGTTAAAAATACTCCTTAACCTAACCAATGTAACTGTAAAGCGTTTTCTTTGGTGTGGTGAAATTTCAATTATTTATTTGTTTGGTTCTTGGAGCCCACTGGCTGGTAGCGCAAAATCAGATCCAAGGGATGGTTGTGGATGAAAATGAAGAACCCATTGGTTTCTGTCATGTGCACAACCTGACTTTAGAATTGGGCAAAGTGAGTGACATGCAGGGAAAATTTGTAGTTCTTGCAAATCAGGGAGACTCTATAAGATTCTCGTATGTAGGATACAAACCTGCAACCATTGCGGTAAACAACTCACATGTGGTTCATTACATTAAAATCACCTTACCGAGAGATTCTGTATTACTGCCATCCATTACCATATACGCTGATAAATACTTCAAAGTACCTCTCAAACCACAAATGGATCCATTGATTATTCCAGGTGTATCTGTTGTAGATCCTCCAGAACCTGTCAAAGCTGGTGATATTGGGTTTGGCGCCTCAGGAGTAGGTGGAGTACCAGTACCAGGAGCGGTCATATATGGCCCAATCACCTACTTCAGTAGAGATGAGCGAGAAAAACGTAAAGCTGCTGATGCGTATGAAGAAACTCGTGAGACGATAAGTTATCAAAAATTCATGGCTAATGACACGGTACGGATTCATTTGTCCAGACGGTTCAATTTAGACAGTGCTCAGTATACCCAAGTAATTTATAGGCTTCATGAAAACTTCCCGGGAATTCAAAAAGCCTATATGAAAAACGAGATTTGGCATTGGCTGCTCTCTTATTTCGAGCAAAACTCCCCCATCATCAAAAGAAACATGATGATGAGATCTTCTAATGAATAGTTGTTATTCTATTGGACTCAGTAGGAATAAGTCGTTATTTTCAAACCCAAACTGATAGATACCTTCGTCTCTAGTGATTATCATGGTGTTATCCAGAGCAATCATATCATTAGCGGCAATATCTTCAAAGAATTGAATCAGAGTAGGATTGGAAGGATCTTCCAAACTAAACTGCTTCAAACCATTGTTACCCTCTGCAACGAATAAATCACCTTTAAAGAAACAAAGCCCTCTTGGATTGACCATCTGCTGTTCACTGGTCGCAAAAGGATTCGTCAAATCTGTCACATCAAGCGTTATCAGTTGATTGGCTTCAAATAGTCTTGTTCCACAGTTTTCTCCAGACCGAGTAGTTACATATGCATATTCATCATTGGCTATTACCGGATCACATGAGGTCTGATGAACATAATCAGACAGATAAACTGGAGCGCCATTGTTTTGAATGGAATAGATAAACATTCCGGTCTGGCTGCCTATAAAAAGATTGTCCTTATACCCGTAAATGGTTTCTATCCCCCAACCTACATCTACAGATGTTTGATAAAATGGGTCTTCTACATCTGATATATCAAATACATTGATAGAGGTATTATCAACTACATATAAGAAATCACCATATATAGCAAAGCGAGCTGTGGAACCTCCCGTTCCCACTATATCAGTAACAAAATCCGTATCTCCATCTTTACTCATTTCACAAGATGTTGCTATGAGCATTCCGAACATTATCCATAGTAACTTTCTCATCTCACAAAGCATTTAGGATTATCAATATCTGTCATCTCCCAGCCTATGACAATTCCTTTAGACATGTCAACACATTCAAAATACGTTTGTGTAGCTGGTGGAAACTCCGAAGAAAATGGCATAACCCCGGGTATAGTTTTCAAAATTTGAAGTGTATCTTCAGTAACCTTCATGGCTACCAAATCCGAATAACTATCTGCATACAACACTCCATTTTTAATGGCCACATCCTGATTACCTGGAATGGTTACATACTTCATATTGATAGGATTGGTCGGATCAGAATTGTCATAAATATGGATTCCTCGACCCACTTCATTAACCAATAACAGATTCTGATAGCTATAGATTTTACCTGCTTTCTCGATCGGAATGGGATCTCCGATACGGATGACTATGTCACTAGAATCACCATATACAGGCCTGTAACCCGTAACAACCCCAATATCTCGGGCATTGGAATCATAGGAATCAAGATTACAACTAGCAAGAATAACTGCTACCGCAATCAGTAAAATAAATTGTTTCATGTGGTATATAGGTAGTGATATATACTCTGACCCCTAAACGACGAAAAGGGTTGGCAACTAACGCTTATTTAATAATCCGCTTGCCTTCCACCTTGATCTATCATCTGACGTAGAAATCCATTAAAACCTTCTTCTTTCAATAAGTCTTCCATGGTCAAATGGAATCTATATTTCCAATAATGCTGAGAAATCGCTGGCACATTTATTCGTTCTACTTCTGGATCTTCCCTTCTTAACCTACCATCCATCGCCACCAAATCCTGAATTGGAAATATGGCCAACATACTTGGCGATGCTAAATGCTGACTTATAACATCTTTTGCCACCCAAGGCTCACATTGATCCGGCGCTTTGCCCCAATGACCTAGAATATGATTGAAGAAACGCTGGGTTTGTCCTTCATCCTCTTGCCACCATTCTCTCAATGTAGACATGTCATGACTTCCGGTACTGGTTACACTCAAGTATGGTGTATCTGCAGGATTCCAGAACTCACGATCATCATTAGGCATTCTTTGAATTGCTAAACTCAAAATCTGTAGCTCATTCATCACACCAGGAACACTCGCAGGTACCATCCCCAAATCCTCTCCACAGATTAACATATCCGTAGCATCCTTTAGCATTGGTAGCTTGCGCATGGCACTTTCTCTCCAAAACTCATTGTGACGTCTGTAGTAATAGTCTATATACAGCTGATCGATCTTCTCTCGGGTACCATGATCCAATTCATTAAATGAATAGGTACTGTGCAAACTCATACGAGGATTAAATGCTCTTCCATTACTCAAAGGAGCTTCCAGAAACAGCACCTCTCCTATGAGGCGATACAGATTGTTTCGTATCCAATTATTGAAATCGGCACTTTCAGGCTCCTCCTGAATTTTAGAATCAAAATATTCCTTAACCTTTCGTTGTGTATCATAGAACTCCTTCATTTGATAACAGCCTGGCGAATACTCATCCAAATAGGTACTAATAATGGATTCGGCATGATTACCAAACAAATCAAAGATCATATGCTCTCGAATGTATGGTTTACAGAATCGGTCGTAATCAAAATGAAGCCCTCTCTCAGCTAATTCATCTAAATGAAATGGAAGTGAGGGATTAAACCTCCCCATCAAGCCTTCCACTTGCTCCCATGGAATTTCCCAAATTCTAAAAAAGCCTAGAATATGGTCGATTCTAAATACATCAAAGTAGTCAGACATCTTCACCATGCGCTCACGCCACCAGCTGTAGTCGTCCTTTGACATTTCTTCCCAATTGTATGTAGGAAAGCCCCAGTTTTGTCCTGTAATAGAAAAGTCATCTGGTGGAGCTCCTGCTTGAGTAGCCATATTGAAAAGATGTGGCAACCTCCAGGCATCAACAGAATTTCTATAAATACCAATTGGGATATCTCCTTTCAACACAACTCCATTTGCTCTTGCATACGCTGTAGCATCTTTCAATTGTTGATCTAAATGAAACTGGATGTAATAATGAATCGCCACCTCATCGTAAAACTTAGATTTTGGAGCAACAAAAGCAGCCAATTCTTTATCTGTCATTTGCTCATACTTGCCCCATTGAGTAAAGTCAGGTGTTTTGTTTCGATCTCTCAAACAACAAAATGCTGCGTAATCTGGCAACCAATGTTCATTGGCAGAGAAGAAGCTTTTGAATTCCTTACTTTTCAGGAATGATGCCTTATTATCTTCAAAGCTCTGTTTGAAGAAGGACATTTTCAAAGCCATTACCTGTTCATAGTCTACTTCGGCAAGAGCATTCAATTCTTTTGCCCTAGTTTCAACTTCCTTTTGGGCTTTTATATCCTTCAGCTTACCAATGGCTCCCAGATTGGCATAAATAGGATGTAAAGCATCTACTGAAACAGCCGCATATGGATAGGAGTCTACCCAGGTGTGAGTAGCTACTGTATCATTAACAGGCAATACCTGAACGACTTTCATCCCTGTTTTTACCGCCCAGTCCACCATTAGTTTGATATCTGGAAACTCACCTACACCAGCACTAGATTCAGTACGCAATGAAAATACAGGAATTGCAACTCCGGCAGTTTTCCAATGACCAACAGGATATCTAAACTCCTCTTCGGAGTGGATGACTAATTTCTTATGATTCGAAAGATCGTAGAGAGGAAAATAACGATTTGTTCCACTCTCCCACGTGACTACTTTTTCTTCTTTGTGAGAGTAGATCACAAACTTGTATTCGAATGGAGTATCTACTTCATCTATTGGAAGATCAACAGTCCAAATTGGGAAATCCTGATCGCTCATTAAAATTACATTCTTCTCATCCCAATTTCCAAGGGAATCGATACTCCCCAAAACCCCCATTTGATAGCTTTCACTTATTCTGGGAGCTCTTAGTTGTAACCTAATATAACTTTCTTTCTTGCGATAGGAGATCTTTTGATATGACCTATTTTCTCTTTTGAAAAATGCCTTCATAAAAGGAGCTGTCAATAGATTATTCTCAAAAGCGTGTTGCGATCTCCAATTATCCTTCAAATGCGCTATCTCAAAATGTTTTGGAACTTCCAAGGATCGGGCTCCTCCAAATTCTTTGATTACATGATCCTGACCTTCAGTTTTTACGATGTAGTTATACTCACATGATTCAGAAGAAATTTCTATCTCCAACTCCCACAATTCACCAGATGTTGGCGTCATAGCCACAGCCTTATTGTTATCCCATTCTCCAAGTTCTTTACATGATCCCTCTACACATAATTGCTGTCCCCAATTCGTGCGATACCCTACTACAAACTTTAGCTTCATTCCGATATAGTTTTTTATAACTTTTTAGCGTAAAACGTACGATTAACGAAGATTATCGACATTTTTACATCAGATATGTCAAATGACATTTTAGGAGTTTCAAGACTTAAAGAAATAACAAACGTTTGAAACCAGTCTGAAACTCTATTTTCTTGAAAATCAAGCAAAAAACACACATTTAGACGCTGTTAAAATAGGAAATTCCTAAATAATTCTACTTGTAAATAGAAGATTTTAAAACGTAGGAAACCTTATCCAATGAACGGGTTATATTTGTGTGAAATCTAAAACCTATAAACATTTTTAATAATGAAATTCAGACCGGGTGTACTTACTGGAAAAGAAGCGACTGATCTTCTGAACTATGCTAATGAAAATGGATTTGCATTACCAGCTGTAAATACAATTGGTACCAACACCATCAATGGAGTATTGGAAACTGCGAGAGATTTAAACTCGCCGGTGATTATTCAATTCTCAAATGGTGGGGCTGCTTTTATTGCGGGTAAAGGAATGAGCAACGATGGACAGCAAGCAGCAATTGCGGGTGCAGTATCTGGTGCTCAGCACGTACATCAAATGGCTGAAAAATATGGTGTACCTGTAATTCTTCATACGGATCACGCTGCTAGAAAACTTCTTCCTTGGATTGACGGACTGTTGGATGCAAATGAGAAGCATTTCGAGCAAACTGGTTCCCCTCTATTCAGCTCTCACATGATTGATTTATCAGAAGAGCCATTGGAAGAGAACATCGCTACATGTAAAAAGTATTTTGAAAGAATGGCCAAAATGGGCATGACTTTGGAAATAGAACTAGGTGTAACTGGTGGTGAAGAAGATGGTGTAGATAATACCGATATCGATAACAGTAAATTATATACACAACCAGAGGAAGTATCATATGCTTATGAAGAGCTTATGAAAGTATCTCCAAACTTTACTATTGCAGCTGCATTTGGTAACGTACACGGTGTATACAAGCCAGGTAACGTGAAATTGACTCCAAAAATCCTTCAAAACTCTCAGGATTACATCCAGGAGAAGTTTGGTACTGGTAAAAATCCAGTAAACTTCGTATTCCACGGTGGATCAGGATCTACAAGAGAAGAAATCAGAGAAGCAATTTCTTACGGTGCTATAAAGATGAACATCGATACAGACATGCAATGGGCATTCTGGGATGGAATTAGAAATTTCTACCAAGCAAAAGAAGGATATCTTCAAGCACAAATTGGTAATCCTGATGGAGACGATGTTCCTAACAAAAAATTCTATGACCCACGTGTTTGGTTAAGAGAAGCTGAAAAATCTTTCGTTGAGAGATTAAAAGTTTCTTTTGAAGATCTAAACAACGTAGGTACAAACGCGTAATTTCAATCGTTTGAATTTTTAAGAAGCCATCGTGACTAAATTGTCACGATGGCTTCTTTGGTTTTAGACTATTGTCAAAGGGGTTTTCATGTGCTACTTTAGGGGAACCAACAGCATTAAAACACTCAAGAAATGAGATCACTCACTGTTAGTCTATTATTTCCATTATGCTTACTCATAGCTTGTACTACAACAAAAGAAACCACCGATAAACCCATGGCAGAATCTCAAGAAAGAATGATGTTGTATCAGATGTTTACACGTCTGTTTACCAACACCAACCTCACTAACAAACCATGGGGAACCATCGAAGAAAATGGCGTTGGTAAGTTCAACGATATTACGGCTAAATCGCTAGAAGAGCTTAAGCTGATGGGAATCACTCATGTTTGGTATACAGGAGTCATAGAACATGCCTTACTAACGGATTATACTCAATTCGGCATTCCTCTTGATGATGCTGATGTGGTAAAAGGAAGAGCAGGATCTCCCTATGCCATCAAGGATTACTATGATGTGAATCCTGACCTAGCAAAGTCTGTGCCCAATCGAATGCGTGAATTTGAAGCTTTGGTAAAGAGGACGCACGATGCCGGACTAAAAGTGATCGTTGACTTTGTGCCTAATCACGTAGCTCGAGCATACCACTCTGATGTAAAGCCTGAGGGAGTCATTGATTTTGGCGAAGATGACAATATGGAAGCTTCCTTTGACCCAAATAATAATTTCTACTACATACCAAATAGTAGTTTCGTGGTTCCAGAAGGCTACAACTCTCTTGGTGACAACACCTTCCCTACTAAGGATGGCAAGTTTGATGAATCGCCAGCAAAAGCTACTGGAAACGACGTATTCAGTGCTTCCCCATCTATCTACGATTGGTTTGAAACAGTCAAACTCAACTATGGAGTAGATTATTTAAACAACAGACAAACACATTTTGACAGTATCCCGGACACCTGGATCAAAATGAAGGACATACTGCTATTTTGGGCAGGTAAAAATGTCGATGGTTTCCGTTGTGATATGGCAGAAATGGTACCAGTAGAGTTTTGGGAATGGGTGACTAAAGAAGTGAAAGCACAATATCCAGAAATTTCTTTCACCGCTGAAATTTACAATCCACACGCTTACAGAAATTACATCCATCAAGGAGGGTTTGACTACTTGTATGACAAAGTGGAACTCTATGACACATTAAAAGGTATCATACAGGGACATATGACAACAGATGCCATCACAGGAATCTGGCAACGTCAGGACGGAATTGGCCCCAACATGCTCCGCTTCTTAGAAAATCATGACGAACAGAGAATTGCTTCTCCCGATTTTGCAGGAGAAATGAACAAAGGGATACCGATGATGGCTGTCACCTCATTCATGCACACAGGACCAGTAATGCTCTATTTTGGTCAGGAAGTAGGTGAACCTGGCAAAGGTGAATCAGGTTTTGGAGGAGATGACGGACGCACAACCATATTTGATTATTGGGGTGTCCCAGAACATGTGAAGTGGGTGAATAATGGTGCTTTTGATGGTGGATTACTAAGTGATGATCAGAAAGCACTCAGAAAACAATACGCTGAAATTATCAAGGCTTGCAACGAATATAGCGCCATCCGAGAAGGAGCATTCTATGACCTTCATTATTACAATAGGAATCAAGACTATACCGGTTATTCTGATAAAATCTATGCATTTGTTCGTCATCATGAAGATGAGGTATTATTAATTATCACCAACTTCGATACGAATCCTCAAAGTGCAAAAATCAAAATCCCGCAACCTGCATGGGAAACTTTTGGTCTCTCCTCAGACAGATTATCTGCAAATGGAAAGCCTTTTGATAGACTATCTACTATCGATTATAGCTCTGAATCTGAATTAGTTATTGATTTAGCTCCTATTTCTTATCAAATCATTAAATTAGAATAATACCCTTACCAAAAATGATTGTACGTCCCCTAACCTTAATTCTTCTCATCAGTGCTTTGGTGTGGAGCAGCTGTGAACAAAAAGCCAATTCTGAAACCATGAATGAAAGCAACGAAAAGCTTCCTGTACGATGGCCAAATGCGGTAACCTACGAAATTTTCGTTCAATCTTTTTATGACAGCAATGCAGATAGCATCGGTGATTTCAAAGGAATGACAAGTAAATTGGACTATCTGCAAGACCTTGGTGTAGAAGCTGTATGGTTAATGCCTATCAATCCATCTCCATCCTATCACAAGTATGATGTCACTGACTATTATGGTGTTCATCCAGACTATGGCACCATGGAGGAGTTTAAAGAATTCGTGTCTGAAGCCCACAAACGAGACATCAAAGTGGTTATGGATATGGTGATCAATCATTGCTCCAGCGAACATCCATGGTTCATTGAAGCACAGAATATAAATAGTCCTTACCGAGAGTATTTCGTCTGGGCGGACATGGATGAAATTGAAGCTGAAGGTAAATTGGAAAAAGCCGCTACAGGAGATAGTGACAATACCCATCAATGGAACGAGGTTGAAGATCAGGAAGAGCTTTACTATGCCTTCTTTTGGGGCGGCATGCCAGACTTAAACTATGACAATCCAGCTGTAAGAGAAGAAGTGTATAATGTCGGTAAGTTTTGGCTTCAGGATATAGGAGTAGATGGTTTTCGTCTGGATGCAGCTAAGCATATTTATCCCGATTATCGAGCTAAAGACAATCACGACTTTTGGGCGGAGTTCAAACTGAAAATGGAATCCTACAAGCCCAATGTATATCTCGTTGGTGAAGTTTGGGCTGATTTAGAAACACAGCAACCATTTGCTGTTGGGTTTTCGGGTCTCTTCAATTTCGACCTGGCCTTTACCATCATGGAAACTGTGAAAAACGAACAAGTTGTTTCTGCAAGCATTCATGAAAATGCATGGAAAGTAGACCAGGGAAGCCCTGTGGGAATGTTTTACGAAAGCGACGAGGCCTTCAAAGCAGTGAACCCAAACTTCGTGAATACCACTTTCTTAACCAATCATGATCAAAATAGAGTCATGTCATTCCTGGAAAATGATGTAGACAAAGCTCGACTTGCAGCATCTATTCTTATGACTTTGCCTGGTGCACCTTACATCTATTATGGAGAGGAAATAGGTATGCAAGGAATGAAGCCTGATGAACTAATCAGAGAACCATTTTTATGGTCTAAAAATGACCCTGGCCAAGCAACCTGGATAGAAGCAGAATATTCAACACTTGAAAAAGTGACTCCATTAGATGTGCAAATGAAAGACAGTGCATCTATGTATCATCACTACAGAAACCTCATCAGACATAGAAGAGCCTCTGACATTTTGAGTTTGGGAAGTGCAGAACCCAAAGATATGGGAGACCTATCATTGATGGGGCTCACCAGATCCTATGACGGAAAACAACTACTGATTATTCATAATTTATCAGGTGAAGCAAAATCGATTCAACCAGTAGAAGGATATAACTCTGTTGATTTTGCGACTTTCAAAGTGAACACTTCTCCAGCTAAAGGAATAGTACTTCCACCTTACCAAAGCATCATCCTAAAACCATGAGTTTGGAGGAAAACGAGGTTCGTAAAACCTATGAACGATTAGCGGATAGTTACAATGAATTAATTGATCATAAACCTCATAACGCGTATTATGATCGACCGAACACACTTAGTCTACTTCCCGAAAACCTGGAAGGAAAACAAGTCTTAGATGCAGCATGTGGACCTGGTAAATACGATGAAGAGTTGATCAAAAAAGGAGCAATCATTACAGGCTTTGACCTAAGTCCTAAAATGATCGATTTTGCAAAGGTTAGAAACCCAAAGGCTGGTTCGTTCTTTGTTCACAGCCTCACAGAACCTTTCACAATGCTCGAAAATGCAACCTTTGATCATATTGTTTGTGCTTTGGCTTTGGAATATGTAGAGGACTGGTCTTTAACGATGCAAGAATTTCACCGGGTGCTTAAGCAAAACGGAACCCTGGTGATTTCAATCACTCATCCGTTTTTTGACTTTAACTTTTTCAAAAGCAAGGATTACTTCCAGACAGAACACGTAAAATGCACTTGGACTGGATTTAGGGAGCCAATTGAAATGAACAGTATTAGAAGATCATTGACTGATTGCATCACGCCATTCGTTCAAAATGGGTTTGTAATTGATCAACTTTTGGAACCACGGCCTACGCAAGAAATGAAAGAACTGGATCCAAGACATTATGAAGAGCTCAGCAAATTCCCATCCTTTCTTTGCATCCGTGCGGTCAAGAGATAATGATAGATCCTGACTCCTCATTCTAATGGATATCGATTAGTTTTGCCGGTATCAATAGAGTGGTCTTCCCCACCTACAACTCAAAACAAATCGATAATAAAGTAGAATGAACAACATTTCAGTAATCGGATCAGGAACTATGGGTAACGGAATTGCACACGTGTTTGCGCAATTTGGTTATCAAGTAACCCTAATTGATATCAACCAGGATGCATTGGACAAAGCAATTGCTACAATTGGCAAAAACCTGGACCGACAAGTAGCTAAAGAAAAGATAAGCGAAGCTGACAAACAGGCTGCTCTGAGTAACATCAGCACAAGCACGGATGTAGCAACCGGAGTAAAAACTGCAGATTTAGTTGTGGAAGCAGCTACAGAAAACTTTGAGATCAAGAAGCAGATCTTTAAAACCATGGATGAGAATGCACCTGCTGCTGCCATTCTTGCCACCAATACTTCATCCATCTCTATTACTAAAATTGCAGCTGAAACAAGTCGCCCTACCCAGGTGATAGGTATGCACTTTATGAACCCTGTGCCCATGATGAAATTGGTTGAGGTGATCAGAGGCTATGCGACTAGTGATGAAACCACTTCTAAAGTGATGGAGGCATCGAAAAAGCTTCAGAAAATACCCGTAGAGGTAAATGATTATCCTGGATTTGTTGCCAATAGAATCTTAATGCCAATGATCAATGAAGCAATTTATACTTTATTTGAAGGCGTTGCAGGAGTTGAAGAGATCGATACAGTAATGAAACTAGGTATGGCTCACCCAATGGGACCACTGCAACTAGCTGATTTTATCGGCCTGGATGTATGTCTGAGCATTCTCAATGTGTTATATGAAGGATTTGGCAATCCTAAATATGCACCTTGTCCGTTGTTAGTGAACATGGTAACTGCTGGCTACAAAGGAGCCAAGACTGGAGAAGGTTTTTATAAGTACACACCCGGTTCTAAAGATTTGGTAGTTAGCCCAATGTTTAAGAAATAGTCCAAAAGCCTCCTTTCGGAGGCTTTTTTAGTGTTACAGGTGATTTGTGATCACTAAACTTGTTTGATCATCCAAAGAAAACTTGGTCTCAATTGTTGCGTTGGTAATTTTACACTTGTGTAGAATTACTCGTAATCCTTCATCTTCGTGTCGCAAATCATCAAAATCATTAAAGGCAAGGCTGGTTAGGGTTAGAGATATTTTATCAACAAAAACTGTCATTTTTAATTTCAAGTCATATACTTCTGTTTTTTGCAAAACATAAATTATTGCCTCCTGAAAAATCACAAAGAATTGATAGGATATTCTAAAGTTGGAGATTTTCTCTGATCCAACCCATTCAAACTCAATCTTGTTAGGATAAACATTTTTCAAGTGTTCGATTAAATCTCGATAAGCGTGGCAATCTGACTCGTAATCCAAGAGGTCAACCTGAAGTGCATCAATGATCCCTCTACTTCTATGGATCACCTGATCTAGCACTCCACCAATTTCCATTTTTATTTTGTCCTCCAAATCAGATGCATTTCCGACACTTTCAACCATAAACTTCACCCCCACAAGCCACTGTGCAATTTGGTCATGAATGGTTTTGGATATACGATCCCTCTGTACACCTTCCGATTCATAAATAGAAAACTCCCTTACCACATCTTCATGTACATCTTTCACTATTCCATAAATAAATTCACGATTACTGTAGGAACTTCGTTCTCCTGTTAGCTTCATCCACTTATACCAACCATCGCGCACCTTGAGTCTAAACAAGCCATCAATCACCTCTTTACTTGATGACAATGTTTGATCTATCAATGAAATATCATCATTATGTATAACTTTTTGAAAATCTAGTAATGAATGAACATCCGCTAATAGCTTAAAATCTCCTTGGGTTGCTTCTGCCGGATAAAACAGCAGATTGTTTTCAGATAAATCCAATTCAAAACCAATCATTGCTGAGGTTTTAATAAGCATGTTCAGCCTTCGATTATTGTATTGAAGATAATCTGAAGATTCAGCTAATTTAATCTGAGTATTTTTGTAATAATGGTTCTGAGTAGTAACCTGGGTATTAATCTCGTTTAGTTGACGGTTCACAGAACTCATCTGATTGATCATGGAGTGAGTTTTATTCATGATAGTTCTCAAACGATCAGTTAAGAATATATTCTCCCTTATAATCGACTCTCGAGATACTTTACCATAGTCTCGCTTCAATTTGATCAAAGATTGAGGATTCAATATGGCTATTAGGCAAAATATCACCAAACCAGTCTTGTTGACACACTCTTTGGTCACCTGATAATACTGATCTAATGTGATGTCTTTTACAATAAAAGGTTCACTCCAAGAAGGGTCAGTAATCTCTTCCTTTGTCAACCATATGGTTTCGAAAAAATCGAAGAAATTCTTTTCACTTATGTCCCCTACAGATTCAAGTATAGCCTTTCCAATCAGAATTACATTAGCGTCATTATCTGTAAGAATTGCATGAGAAAGTGCTGTTTTCTGGATGCTCCCAAAAGCCCGAATTATGGTTTCAGTATCTATTTCATGATCTACCATCATAAGATAAGTTCCATTATTCCAAATACCTGTTGAATTTAGGTGTTAGGCATCCTTGATCAAATAATAAGAAAGCAAAAGAAAAAAATACCACCAGATTCATTTATCAGATTGTTCATTTAGTAAATATGCACATCATATCTGATTCATAACATACGCATTTTACTCAATTTCATATCAGAATAATACCTACTTGGCTACTGATCTTGTTACCGGCATTATTCTCGAAATAATGAGATAATTAAGCATTTTACTTAGAAGTTATAGAGTGCAAGCATGATAACTTAGTGAATTGAAAATTTCAAAGTACTCTTACTCATCTCATTGAATATTTGAGAATCAATAACCTTAAATAAGAGTATTAAGGCTGATCTTTAGTAATTTCAATGAATCGAAAGAATGTGCAAACAGAGTTGACCGAAGATTGAATGAAAAAGCCGCAATCAAAAATTCGCAAGGTTATAGGAATAGGAGCTTCCGCTGGAGGATTAGATGCCATACAGCATCTCTTTGACAATATTCCTCCAAATACAGATAATGCCTTTGTCATCATTCAGCACCTCTCCCCTGATTTCAAAAGTTTGATGCCCGAATTATTGGCGAAGCATACTGAAATGCCAATTTTCACAACAGAGGACAAACAAAAAATACTTCCAAACTGCATTTACCTTAATCAAAGCACTCGAAACCTTCACATTAAAGGAGACACATTATATTTACTTGACAAAGGGCCTAAAAGTAATGTCAATCTTCCCATTGATATATTTTTCCACACGTTAGGTGAAGAATTTAAGGAAAATTCCATCGGAATCATTTTATCCGGAACAGGATCAGATGGCTCCCGTGGCATCAAATCCATCAAAGAAGCTGGAGGGTTGCTTTTTGTGCAATCACCAGATACCGCCCAGTTTGATGGAATGCCAAATGCCTCCATTGCAACAAGACTGATCGATTTTATTTTGCCAGCTTCAAAAATTGGTGAAGCCGTGAGTAAGTATTCTTCTACAGAGCTAAATTCTTTACTCTCCTCTCCAGATGCTTCAATTTCCTACGATGAAATATTCTCAAAAATCCTTATGGAAATTCAGAAATATAGTGGTCTGGACCTAAAACAGTATAAGGACAACACGCTTCATCGACGATTAGAGAAACGGCTAAATGTTAATAATGTAGACACATTAAATGAATACTTATCTATACTTGAGACTAGTGAAAATGAGAAAAAATTCCTTTATCAAGATTTTTTAATTGGGGTTACCAGTTTTTTCAGAGACAAAGAAGCTTTTGATTTCTTAAAAAGTGATGTTCTGCCTTTTCTATGCAACCCTGAAAGTCATATAAACCCTATCAGAGTGTGGATCCCTGGATGCAGTACAGGAGAAGAAGCTTATTCGATTGCGATAATTATTGATGAATATATCACCTCACATAACATTGATTTACAATTCAAAATTTTCGCAACTGACATCAATGAAGCCAATCTGCAAAGGGCGAATCAAGGTCTATTTCATATCAATTCTTCCGAAGAAATTGATGAACAATCGCTTAAGAAATATTTTATCAAAACAGGTGATCAAATACAGATAGTTAAACATATCAGAGACAAAATAGTCTTCTCATCTCACAACATTTTAAAGGACCCTCCTTTCATACGAATGGACCTAATCTGTTGTCGAAATTTGTTGATCTACTTGGAAAATGAAGCACAACGTAAAGTAATTGGCCATATCTTGTTCTCTCTAAATAAAGATGGTTTCTTATTCTTAGGTAATAGTGAATCTGTAGGGAAGTATGAAAATGATTTAGAAGTACTAAGTAGTAAATGGAAGATTTTTAAAAATATTTCAAATACTCATAACAGACCAGCAGACCTTAGTACTGAAATAAAACCAGACACCATATTCAAATACAAAGGCATCAAAGAATATCCAATAGTACCAAAGAGGGAATCAGAGATACAGTACTATAAATACATTAGTGATAAATACAGCCCTTCACTCATATTCATAGACAAAGATTTTAATATTCTATTCCTTAAAGGGAATGTAGGTGAAAAATTAAGTCCAAGAGAAGGGCTTTTTCAGCAAAACATCATTCAATTGGTAGAACCTTCCTTAGCCTCAGTTATCCGAAATGGGGTTCGCAGGGCAAAAACGGAACAAAAGCCTATACTGATTAAGGATGTTTTGATCCAGACTCGGGGATCAGAAATTGTAACTAATCTTACTTTCGAATTAACCAATCAATTTGGCGTAGATCGGGATATTTATATCATCGCGTATGGGGAAGACCGTGAAATCACCGAGGAAGCTATTGAAATTCAAAACATCAATTTGAGTGACACAGCAGCACAGAGAATTGAAGACCTGGAGTATGAGTTACGGATAAAAAATGAAGAATTACGAAATGTTATCGAGGAACTAGAAACAGCCAATGAAGAACTCCAATCTGCCAATGAAGAACTTATGGCGTCCAATGAAGAACTTCAAAGTACCAATGAAGAATTACAATCGGTAAATGAAGAACTGTTCACTGTTAATACTGAACTACAAGAGAAAAACAAGGAACTGGCAGATGTCAATGATGTAATCAACAACCTCATCAATGCTACTGATATTGCCACGCTTTTCCTTGATAAAGAATTAAAAATCAAGAAGTTCACTAATTCTTTGAAAAGAAATCTTGCACTGGAACCATCGGATATCGGTCGATCCATTTCAAGTTTTAGTTTCAACTTTAGCCATACCATTTCACAGATTATCATTGGAGAATCCGAAAGATGTTTAGAAACAAAACGTCCGTTTGAAAAGCAAATTACTGATAAAGATGAGTCCAGTTTCCTATTAAGAATTAATCCTTTTTTCAATCATTACGATACCATTGACGGGGTGGTAATTACACTGGTAGATGTAACCGAACTCATGAGCACTCGTGAAGAACTACGTCTGATGGAAGATAAATATGCTAACCTCTTTAAAAACATTAGTGTTGGAGTGATTCATGGCGAAATCATTTCGGACACCGATGGCAAACCAGCTGACCTTAAACTCATTTCCATCAATCCAGAGTTTGAAACGCAAATAGGAAAAACATCTATAGAAGTGATTGGTAATAAATTATCAACAACTCTTCGAGATCCAGAAGTTAAAACCATTATTAAAATTCTGGATAAGTCCAGTAAAAGTGGTATTCCTTACAACATGAGATACTACTCTCCATCAATCAACAAACATTACATTGTTAGATCTTTCCGACCTAAAAAAGGTGAATGTGCAGCCACTTTTGAAGACATTACCGAGCTACTGCACGGCAAAGAAATATTACGTAAAACCATTGAAAGATTAAACCTTGCGATTGATTTAACGGATACAGCTATATGGGAGTGGGATGTAAAAAGCAATAAGGTAACAGATAGCAACGATCATTGGAGAACCATTTATAACCTGAATACAGAAGATGTTACAGAAAGCTTTGATCAATACATATTTGCTGATGACCGCAAAAAAGTCTGGGATGAAATCAATGCATTAATTGATGGTAAAGTCAGTAAGTATCATCAAATATTCAGGTACGAAGACCCAAAAACGCAAAGATTAAAGTGGATAGAAAATGTTGGCCAAACATTTAAGCGAGATAACTCTGGAAATATATCCACCGTGCTGGGAGTCAGTAGAGATATTACTTCCGAACGAGAAGCATATCTTAAACTGGAAGAGGAAAAAGATTTCAGTGTAAGTATCACGGAAAATGCAACTTCAGGAATTTACATTTACGATTTGAAAGAAGGAGCAAATACGTACATGAACAACAGGTATTCTGAAATCCTTGGCTGGACTATGGATGAAATCAATAAGATGGATGCTGTTACCTTCTTCAATCTATTTCATCCCGATGATCAGGAGGCGGTAAAAAAACACATGGATATCATCATTTCTGAAAAAAAGGAAGATTCCATAAGTTATCAGTTCAAACATAAAGATGGCAACTGGGTCAAATGTTTTAGTGTGGATTCACCTTTGGAGTTTAATGAAGATGGGACTGTTAAATCGTTTATCGGATCGTTTATTGATTTGAAAAACTTAGAATAAAACATCCTGTTTAAGCTTTCAATCACAATTCAAATAGGAGAACGATACCTGGCTCCCATCAGAAGCTATTTGAGCCACTGTATGACCTGATTCACTGTATCGATAGCTGTAATTATCTCTAGCATCAATTCGTTGGTCTACGGTGATATTATTGCACGAGAAAAACTCAGCATCTGGCAAGGCTACCTGAATAAAGAAAGGAATCAACATGTTCTTGAGTGGACTAATCCCTTGATCATATTGAAAGAAGCGCTCTTCATATTTATAAAACGACCCTTCAAAATCTGATCTAAACTTTTCTACTCTTCCTATGTTATTGTTTTCATTAAAATAATAAACGCCAAACGCCAAATCAGCTAAATCCCCTGTACTTGCCAATCTAGACATCTTCACCTCAACCCGGTCATCATAATACATGAGATCGTGAAAAAGGAGCACATCTTCTGTAGGAAAATGCCTAATGATTTTAATAGGTTGTTCATTTTCCATTTGGACACGCATGTAAGGAAACTTACCCGGATTCAACTGATCCAATACCACTACGGAATCATTGAAATAAGTAAACTGAAAAGAGGAAACCAGATCTATATCTCCATCAACTTCTAATTGTTGCTTGATTTGATAAATCCTTCCCCCTGAAAGGGTTAAAAACTCCAGGCGATTGTAATCATCCAAATGGATGGACTCTAGAATACATTGGTCTGGACTTAAATCCTCATCCCGACAAGCTGGTAGTGAAAAAACAATCAAAATAAGCCAACCCCACTTTTTCATTTTGATAAAATAATCAAATTATTGCTCAATGTGAAGTTGGCATAAACAATTATGAAGTAGCTATTTTCTAAACTTCAACTTACGCATTCCATTGAAATAAGCCATCATCATTTTGAGTTTGGATCCTCCCTTACGTGACATCTCCATAGCATCCCAAAGCTCCTCAGGAACCTGATCTAGCTGATTCATTTCTCCAGCACCTTTCAGCCATTCTCCACCATCTATAGTAATCACTTCGCCATTGACATAAGCGGAAAAATCTGAAACCAGATAAGCTGCCAAATTGGCCAATTCCTGATGATCTCCTACCCTTCCAACTGGCACTTTAATAGCGGGATCAAACTTCTTTTGTAAATCACCCGGCAGCAATCTATCCCATGCACCTTTTGTTGGGAATGGTCCAGGAGCAATAGCATTCGATCGAATTCCATATTTAGCCCATTCAACAGCAAGAGATCTTGTCATAGCCAAAACGCCAGCCTTAGCGCAAGCTGATGGAACTACATAGCCGGAACCTGTCCAGGCATATGTGGTAACGATACTCAAAATATTGCCAGGGTGCTTCTCTGCTATCCAGTCCTTACCAACCGCTAATGTGAAGTTGTAAGAGCCTTTGAGCACAATATCCACAACTGTATCAAATGCTCTATGTGATAACCTCTCAGTGGGGCTAATGAAGTTACCTGCCGCATTATTGAGCAAAACATCAATCTTTCCAAAGTTGGCTTTGGTATCCTTGATTACTTGCTCTACCTGATCATATTCTCTCACATCGCAAGCAAGAGCCAAAACGGGATTTCCAGTTTGATCTGAAATCTCTTTTGCCGTACCCTCCAGCACATCCAATTTTCTACTGGTAATAACCAGATTAGCTCCCAGCTCTGAAAAGTACGTACCCATGGATTTTCCCAATCCTGTACCACCACCTGTAACTATGATCGTTTTTCCCTTGAGAGCATCTTCCCTCAGCATGCCTTGTGTATATGTCATATCTATTTTGGATTAATACTGAAAGTTAACCAAAAAAGAATGACATGGAAGCTACTTCTGAGGAAGCTTATTCATCACGAGTCCATATAAGAACGTTCCCAACAATGCAGATAGAAAAACAACAATGAAGACCAAAAAACCATTACCCATAATGATGTATATAGGTCCAGGACATGCACCTATCAATGCCCATCCAAGCCCGAAAATCGTTCCTCCCAATAAAGGTGGCCAGAACTTTCTTTGTTTAGGAGGTATGACGATCGGACGACCACTAAAATCCTTTAGTTTGAACCTTTTGATAGCTTGGATGCAAAAGATGCCCAGGACTACTGCAGAGCCTATCACACCATACATATGAAAAGATTCAAATCGAAACATTTCATATATTCTATACCACGATACCACTTCAGCTTTCGTAAGAACCACACCAAACACAATGCCTGTAAATAGAAATTTTATCTTATTCATAGAATGTGAGGGAGGATTAAATGGGTCATTACCAAACCACCAATAAAAAAGCCAATGACAGCAATTAGTGAAGGCCACTGAAGGTTACTCAATCCCGTTATTGCATGGCCTGATGTACAACCATCAGCGTATCTTGTTCCAAAGCCAACCAACACACCTCCCAAAATCATAAATATGATTCCTTGAGATGTTAGTAGATTATCCCAGTTAAAAATAGCTTCTGGTAAATACTCGGCACCTGGATTTTGAATTCCCAGCGATTGAAGAGACTCCACCGTTTTAGGATTTAATGCCACTGCGTGATCTGGAGACAAATAATTAGCCGCTATAAACCCGCCAATAATACAGCCTACTACAAAGAACAAGTTCCAAACCGCACTTTGCCAGTCAAATCGGAAAAAGTCACTGACTTTGCCTGCTCCTCCAATAGTGCAAATGGTTTTTAGTGTGGAAGAAATTCCAAAAGTCTTGCCGAAGAAAAACATGGTGATCATCACCAGTGTAATCAATGGCCCACCCACATACCAGGGCCATGGCTGAGTAATAAAATCCATTCTTATCTTTTATCAGTTATTTGGCGATTATAACACTGATACCAGAAGAAAGGATCAATATTTAGCAGAAATAATAAAATATATGTCACTACAGCTACTTATCTGACATTTCAGCTATCCATTTACGAATCAACTCAACACCTTCCTCGTGGATCATTTTACGACCCAACTCTGGCATCATCACCCCTGGATCAAGAGAGGAGATACGATACAGCAAAATTGACTCATCAGGCTTACCTGCAACTATACTATACTTCATTCCTCCGGAGCCTCGACCAGCAGCAATCGGCGGTTTATTAACACCTAATCTGTAATAGTCGGTAACACTTGCTTGAAGATGAAGACCTGTATTTTTTGCAGGCCCTTCCGGCCTGTGACAATGTGCACAATTGATCTCCAACCAGGCACGAGCACGATCATCTAAGGTCCCGGAATTCGGATCATCCCATCTTGCCAGTTTCTGAACAGTAGGTAGTGAAGGAAGTGAATCCAACATACCGTTTTCAGACCAAAAAGTGAGTTGATTTTTAATGCCATTTTCATAATGTAAATCACCATTCAATTGACGAGCTGATGGACCAATTGGAGTCATCGTTCCAGACAGCTCATGACAACTTTTACACTGCACTAAATTAGGCACGGAGTAGTTGACATTCTTGATTACTCCTTCCTCATTCGTCCATGATACCGGGACGTTTCTTCCGGCTATTTCAAGGTCAGCGTCTGACTGATCTTCGTTCCAAACATAGGTCCAGGCGTTCCAACTTTTTCCTTCATTTATGAGCAATCTGGTTTCAATAATTTGACTTTCACTTTCATCCTTACTCAGGTCTTTTTGATAGTAAAAATTCTTTATCAAAATGGTGCCTTCAGGAAAATCAAATACCTCATTTGCAACATATGTAGCCGAGGTGTTTTCTGGTAATTTTATAAACCTTTTCTTTAGTGAATAATCAGTAAATAGAGGTGTGTTTAATTCATACGGAATTACACCCTTTTTAGGAATCAATTTTGCTAAAGGCTCATCAAATAAACCCCACTCAGACAAACGTTCTGGAACATCGAGTTTGGCTGATCCCACGAGTGACACCTCTTCAATTTCTAAAGGCTTTTGTTGTTTGGAACATGAACTAAGCATCAAACCAAAAACTACAAATAATACAATTAAATTACACTTCATAAAATCGGTTCAATCTGGTTACCCTCACATATGAATGGATCAACTTCTTGATTCAAGTTTTCAAAATCATTAGCTGCATCTAGATTAGCAAAACTGGCTATACTTTCCTTCACACATAGAGAAAACTCACCTTGCTCGTTCTTGATTCCGTCCCAAACAATATCTGGTGTTGAGAATGGAAACTTGACCAGGAACAACAACCCAAAATCATTCTTAAGTGTAGGAAACCAATGTTTGTTTTGATAGGTATTATTGTGAACAAATATGTCGGTCGGATAAGGATCATAAGACTCATCTACTTTGGACATTTCTATGTTTTGATCCAATTGAGTCTCTTCACCTGAAGACATAGCTTCTACTATTTTATAACTAGCGATTGCAACTCCAACCGTTTTGTTATTGATCATTTCATTTCCAAAAATTTCGATATTTCTAGTCGCTAATAACATAAGTCCGGTACCAGGAGGAACCGTTGCTACAACGTTGCCTTCTGGAGCAAAATTCCTGTAATTGTTACTAACCATTTTATTATTGAACACTCGAGTGGTGTGGCCAGTCTGAGTTAATCCAGGCATATCAAAAACCAGTATTCCTCCTGTATTATCATGTGCATAATTATTGTAGATCTCTACCCATCTGGAGTTCTCACTTTCTATCCCGGCTACGTTGTAGTACGCTTCATTATTCCTTACAATCACGCTATCAGATTGCCCAACATAAATACCTGCATCTGATGAACCAATAGCAATGCAATTTTCCACTAACACATTCTTACATAGTACAGGGTAAAACGCATAAGCTCCATTGGTTTCCTTTGGTGTTCCCGTCCACTGCGATTTTATATTTCTGAACGTAATTCCATCCGTATCAGTCACCTTGATGTTATCACCCTTAGCATTCTCTATTGTGAAATTTTCAATAAGAATGCTAACGCCATTAGCAATTTTTAACCCTTCAGCACCCTCTTCCTGGTTCTGAAAAGAAAGGATTGTTTTATCAACACCTTGCCCTCTAATAATCAGATGCTTATTACCATCCACTGAAAGTGATCGTGTAAACATATAATGGCCTGCAGGCAGTTCAATAACTGCGCTATCTCCTGCTGTAATGAGCTGAGATTGCAAATCTCGCTCTATAGACTTCCATTCCACCCCCAACTCCTCTACTTGTGGAGATGAGCATGACATTACGAATATTACAGCTATAAAAAATGGGTATGTAGTTTTCATTCGTATAAGTTAATCAAACTTTTGGAATAGCCTATTTCATAGCCAAAACACACCATTCATCAAGCCAAATAACAGAAACTTCAACTCCCAAAATCCATGCATGAAAAACACTCATAAAATACAATCTCTTATGCTACTTCTCAGTCCCCCTAGCATAGACTTGAATTAATTCTATCACTTGTTGAAAGTACCTAAATGAGCGCAACTTTTTACATTGGAAAAATGATGAACTTCTAGAAAATCCATCAACCCATAACAATCACTTCTGCCCTCCAATAACTGTGTGCAACTACAGAGGAAAACTTTTCAACATGAGCTTTCGAAGCTCCGCAACATAAACTTTATTACGTTATTTATCATTTAATAACTCATTGCAAACATCGGCCGGTTGGCAATCATCGTCCCATCACCTCTCATCAACGCCACCTACTAGGTAGAGTCTAGAATATTCCCCTCTAAACAAAACAAGTCACCTTAAAATAAAATAGGACTAATCAAAGACAACATCTTCAACTAGTCCTATATATAGACAAACCCTTAAGAACCTTCTTTAGCAAGAATTAGCTCTTGTTTAACGAAGCCAATCAGGTTTGGTAGTAATCACTTTTGCTCCCAACATATTCAGCAGCTGGTATAAGCCAAAGTAGGTTCTATTAATATAAAGACCATGGCGCGACCCTCTTGGATGCTTCGAATTCCTAAGCTCTTTCATATTCCCCAAACGCTCACTAAGGTCATAGATCTTCTTAAAATACTTATCATCAGCAAAATCAAATTCCTCTCCATGAAACGGATCCCCCAGCAACATGGTCATTTCCTTAAAAATGGAAATGTACAATTTCTTCTCTTGCTCAGAATCGTCTTCATATATAAAATTTAAGTGATACAATATAGGAATCAAGGCCTCATCATCCGCAATAAGATCTCTGCTCATCAGTCTGAAATATGCTTCATAAAAATCTTCTGGAATTTCCTTTACACATCCAAAATCTATGATCCCCAATGTACCATCAGGACGCATTAAAAAGTTACCTGGATGTGGGTCTGCATGCACCTCTTTTAAGTTATGAATCTGATGGTGATAAAAGTCCCACATCGCCTGCCCAATTTGATCTTTGATCTCTTGAGAAGGATTGGTTTCAAGAAACTCCCTGATGTGACTACCATCCACCCAATCCATCGTAATTACCCTTGCCGCAGACAGCTCTTCATAGTAGTTAGGAAAGCACAAATTAGGAATATCTTTACAAGCCTCACCGATCCTTTTTGACCTGGCAACTTCCAACACATAGTCAGTCTCTTCGAGTAGTTTACTTTGCACCTCATCCATGTATTGATCTAGCTCTTTTTCGTTTAACCCAAAGAGTCGTAGTGCAAATGGCTTCACCAATTTCAAGTCTGATTTCACACTCTCTGCCACTCCAGGATATTGCACTTTTACAGCTAACGTTTTTCCATCCTTTTCAGCACGATGTACCTGCCCTATTGACGCGGCGTTTACCGCACTTTTTGTGAAGGTTTCGAACAGCGCATTTGGAGGTGCTCCGAAGTAATTTTGAAAGGTCTTTACCACCAAAGGATAAGACAATGGCGGAGCACTATATTGACTCATTGCAAACTTGTCCTGATATGCTGTAGGCAGTAAGTTCTTATCCATCGCAAGCATCTGTGCAACCTTAAGAGCACTACCCTTCAACTCACTTAACGAATCATAAATATCTTCCGCGTTTTCTTTATCCAGCTGTTCCCTTCCTGCTTTGGGATCTGTCAGCTTTCGACCGTAGTGTTTTAAATAATTTCCACCAACCTTCGCACCGGTTTTTACAAATTTTGCCGCACGAGACACTTTACCTACTGGAATTTTTCCTTGCTCTTTCATAAATCCTTAATCTTGTCTCTGCAACATTCCGTACACCAAAAAGGTTGAATTTTTTTATCAAGATCATGAAAAACACACTTCCAGCCATTTTTCTCTTCATACTGATTATCAATACTACACAGGCCATATCACAAGAGCTATCCTATCCCCCAACGATAGAACGAGAAGTGCTGAACACTTACCACGGCGTGAATGTCTATGACAACTACCAATGGCTTGAAAACATTTACTCTCCTGAAGTACGGGTTTGGGTGGAGAGTCAAAATCATGTAGCTGAAAAATACCTGAAGAAACTTTCTAACAAGCATAACTCTGTCAACGAAATGAACAAGTACATGGCTCGAGATAGAAGTCGGGCAAATATTGGAAAGTTCAATATTGATCGTGAAAGAGAGTCCAATTTCAAATTGTTCTACACCGATTATTTCAGTGGACCTTCGATATTTTTCCGATCCAAATCTTATAACGATTTCAAAATGCTTGTAGACAGCAGGTATTTGTTCAAGAAAAGCGAAAACAAACAAGCAGAAATCATCAGCTTTGAACCTTCACAAAATGATGAAATATTAGCCTATCAATATGCTGTTAATGGCAAACCATGGGGTGAAATAAGACTGAAAAACACCTCTGGTATTCAAAGCCCAAATGAGACACTCTATCAAACCCAATTCAACCAGATAAATTGGTATAAAAACGGATTCTTTTATCAAAAATCAAAAATTGATAGTGCAACCAATGCCAAAAGCTCCCCAGCTATTTACTACCACCGAATTAACACCAGTCAAAAAGAAGACTCTCTAGTATTCAAAACCAACAATATTGATGATGAAATACGCCTGTTCAGCACGATAAAAGAGGACATATTCCTACTAGAAATAAAAAACAAAGTCAATGATCAGTATAGCTACCTCTTCTGGAAGCCAAATTCAGAATATTCTGGATATAAACCAATAGTATACAAGGTCAATTACTCCTTTGGCTTTGTAGATTATCTTGAGAACAGACTAATATTAAAAGCGGTAATAAGTGATCAAATCAAATTAATAAGTATTGATCCCAACAACCCAAAAGACCTTAAAATTATCAGTAAAAGCTTTAAGGATGCAGTAATTACGGGAACTGAAACACTGGGTAATAATCATATTGCCATTTCCTATCAGTCCCTTAGTATGCCGTTGTTAATTGTTGTTGATCCCTCGGGAAATCTAATTGGAGAAGTAGCTCTTCCTCAAGGTGTATCAATTTCAAGATTAAGCTATCAAAGAGGATCTGACAAATTGTATTTCTTGCTAAAATCATTCACCATTCCTCCGGTATTGTGTGAGCTAAACATGAATGATTTCACTTATTCCGTCATTGAAAAAACAGGCGTCAATTTCGATTTTAAGAGTTATAAATTCACTGAATCGAGCTTTACCTCCAAGGATGGCACCACCATTCCGATATTTATCGTTTATAAAAATGAATTGAAACAAGACGGGAGCACTCCTATGCTCTTAGAAGCCTATGGTGGCTTTGGAGCCATCAACACCTCCAATTACGATCCAAATGTGATCTACTTTATAGAAAATGGTGGTGCTTACGCTTACGCTTATACACGTGGAGGAGGAGAGCTTGGTCATGACTGGTGGTATGCAGGGAAGAAACTCAATAAACAAAATGCTATTGATGACTACATCAGTGCAGGTGAATTTTTGATCAAAGAAGGTTATACTAAACCCAAAAAACTAGGAATTGTAGGCTATTCTCATGGAGGATTACTTGCTGCTTCAGCTATGATTCAAAAACCTGAGTTATTTGGAGCTGTAATGTTAAATGATGGACTGTCAGATATGCTGAGATACGAAAACAACATACTGGGCTCATCTATTGTCAATGAATTCGGGAGTGTGACTAATGAGGAAGAATTCTACAATTTAGCTGATTACTCCCCATATCATCGATTAGACCCAAGAGTTAACTACCCTCCTGTGCTATTTACTGCCACATTTTTCGATCATAGAATTTCACCAATGCATTCCTACAAATTTGCTGCATCATTGCAAAACAACCCATCACAGCAAAATCCAGTTATTCTCTTCACCAATTCAGATGTTGGCAGCTACGGAAGTCAATCCATGGTAGAACGACTGGAATTTGAAGCAATGAAAGTGTCTTTTCTCGATGAATTTCTTTTGAACGATTAGCGCTGTTGGAACATAAATTTTGCAAAGTCAATGATAGAATCCAATGGCCCTTTACCCACTAGGTCAAAAGCCAGATTCACAGACTTTTCTATTGCCGCATCAGTTTTCTCGAATTCATGACTATCATCATTAGCCCAAAAACGCGTAATAAACAGAAAATGCAACCAGAACGCCTTGGTGTATTGATTCGTAAACGGTCGCTCTTGGATCTCAGTCGTATCTTTACCCTCTAGAATGAGTTCATGAATGTACTCTTCAAAAACACCTTTAAGTTGTTCCAGAAAATAAGGTGTGGCATCAGTCTTAGGAGTTTCTTCAAACCTTTTCAAAACAAAGCTACGGTTAGACTTAAGCGTCTCTAACCACGTGTAGTAAAACGCCAACAACTTCTCTCGTACCGAGTATTCAGCATATGCTTCATCTGATTCGATCCCTTCTACGGTGTTGGATAACCAATCCGCCCATATACTTCTTTCAATAGCCCTGAAAGAATTGAAGTATTGATAAAACTCCTGTTCGTTACTTTTTAATGCCTTCGCAAAAGCGAATACTGAAGCAGGGTTAGTACCTGTAGTCAGCACTTCCTCTATATAGGCCTGTTTAAATTGGTCAGCGCTGATTGTTTTTTTCCGTTTATTAGTCGTAGCTTTTACCATATTTCTGGTAACCTATTGATTCACAAAAAGGTTGGCACAACTAACTAAAAAAAATGAAATATTTAATCTGGCTCCTTACTACACTTGTTTTTAACAGTGTTCACTCACAAATTGCATCATCAAAAGATATAATTAACCGATCAATTGCTTTTCATGATCCTCATAAGCATTGGCAAACCTTCAAAGCAACCTTAAGCCTCGTAGAAGAAAGAGAGTCCGGTGATAGAAATACTCAATTCAGTATTGACAATACATTGGGGAAATTCATTTTTGAGCGTGATAGCATATCACACGGCATGTTGTTAGACTCTTGTTTTAACCTTGCTGGAGAGGCAGGTTGTGATAGAATACAAACCATCAGAAACTATTATTTATATCTATGGGGGCTACCTATGAAGCTAACAGACCCAAATACTCCAGTACTAGAAGATATTCAGGAACTAAGCGATTGGAATGGTCATCATGTCTATGGAGTACGCGTCAACTATGAGCGTGAAAACTGGACATTCTTCTTTGAACAATCCACATATGAGCTAGTAGGTTATCAGTTTTACTTTAACTACAAGGAAGGTGGAGAGGTGATCACCTTAAAGGATTTAGTCGAATTTGAAGGAATAAAAATCCCTAAAACAAGAACCTGGTACACTTTACCTGACAGGCAATACCTTGCCACAGATAAACTAGAATGGATAAAATAAAAAAAGCCTTCCCTTTAAAGTGAAGGCTCTTAACCAGCGGTGAACAGATACAGAAGTATTCTGTGAATTATGATACTAAGATAGAGTATCGAGTTTTAGACATCAATACCCTAAAAATGGTATTTTTCTACTCACCACTTTTTGATTATTTCTTACTAATCTTCGTTTGTTGTCTGAATGCACCAGAACTGTCACTGAATTCCAGAAAATACATCCCTGACTCATAAGAAGTTAAGTCGATTTCAACATCTTGATAGCCAAGTGAAGGATCAACCTCCTGCCTAATCAACACACTTCCTTTCATGTCACGTACAATCGCAAAAAGATCATCTATTTTTCTATATACTTCAAATTCTGCTAGCATCACACCATCAGTAGGGTTTGGATACAATCTCACATTCTTCAAGAAAGGCTTAGCGGTCCACAACACTTTTCGAGTTTCCACCACTATTCCATCTTCAGTAATGGTAGCTGTGATCTCAAAAACCTGACTTTCTTCATCACCACCTACAACTATCTCAATATCTGAATCCTCATCCATTGGCACTCCGGGATACTGGATATTTAGACGGTATCTACCGTCTTCGATATCTGTAAATCTAAAGTTTCCATCATCATCTGATTCCACATAAGCATAAAGTTCGAATTCCCCTTCTTCATCTTGACCAGTTCTACCCTTTGGAACGAATCTTCGTACAGAACAAGCTGCTCGCTTCACTTTACGCCGTGCTTCAATTCTGCTACCACTTTCTTCATCAGTGTTGTTCTCAATATCTACACCCACATTTCCATTAAATGTAGCTCCATTGGTAAGGGGAGGAAGCTCATCAGGTTTGAATATCATTTCGATATCAATATCACTTGCAGCTTGCCTCAGGAATAATGTATCAGCTACTTCCCAATCATCAGTACTCACATAATACGTCTGAATGACATCAGGAAAATCAGTCTGATCTTGCTTAACTAAAAGAATGAAGTCTCCAAGCACCACATCTTCAATCTTGTAAAACCCATTTGAGTCCAATTGTGCACTATCTGATTTCTCAAAAGGCCCGTCAAATATCCTATAGATCTCAACCTGACCATCCGTGAGTAGTGTACCAGATGCATCAGCAAATACGGTTCCCTGCACATCAGTAGATGCCCAAATATTCTGATTTCTGGACTCAAGCACCAAACCTGGCAATGAATCATTGGTCGCCGTTAGTCGATAAGAACCCATATTCTCATAATTCAAGCTATCAATGGCCAATTCATTTGTTGTTGCTCCTTCTATGGCAACAGCAACTTCCGGCTCCGCCAGATCATCAAAAACCCATTGATATTTATTCCCGGCACCTGAAATAGCCGCCGTTAATACGAAAGCACTATCCGCTCTGACTGTATCATTTCTTGTAAATCCGATCCTCTTTTGAGGAGAATAATCGAATTCTTCCACGGACTTATTATTAATCAAACTTTCAAAACCTAAACGATTTTCAGCCACATTCAACTTTTTCAATGCCGGCATACTAGACATCTTGGGCAATTTTCTAAGTTGATTGTCTGAGAAATTGACACTATCCAGCTTATTCAAATTCAAAATAATGTCTGGAACATTGTTTTGGAGATTATTACCCGGAAGGCTAATACCTACAACTCGTTGGTTATCCAAAGTAATACCTGCCCACTCTTCAATATCCGAATTTTGCAGCCATCCAGTGTTATCAACCCAATCATCACCTCCCAAAGCTTGATACAAAACCGCTAAAACGGCGGAATCCTTTTCAAGACCGAAAGAGAGGATGATCATTTTACCAGGAATGAATCCTGGGTAAGTTGCCAGATCAACTCCGTTTCCCAGGTCGGTTGTACCCACAGGATCTCCTGCCACGCTTATTGAGGTGAAGTTGCCACCAGAAGAAACTCCTCCTCCAGCACTACCCACATACGCTGTATTACTCAGCTGACCTGAAGTCAAATGAATAATACCTATGCTAAACAATATGATTAATAATCTTTTCATCATTTTCTGATTTAAGATCATTATTTATTGGTTCCTACAGACTCCGTCTTATCTATTTTCAAAGACAGTATTTGTTTAATGGACTCAATTTCTGATTTTAGGGATTCGATTTCCGAATTATCCTTAGCTGCCAATTCAGCTTTGAGCTCTCCATTTTCTTTCTCCAAAGAAGCTACCTTCGCATCTAGCTCTTTTACTGCTTCAATCAATACAGCAACCATTTGAGCATAATTCACAGCTTTGTAACCATCAGCATTGGTATGAACAAACTCAGGATATACTTCTTCTACCTCTTGGGCAATAACCCCAATCTGTTTGTCCGAACCTCTATTTTTGTCTTTCCAGTAATACGAAGTACCTCTTAATTGCTTCGTTTTATCCAATGCACCTTCCAGAGTCTGAATATCTCTTTTGTAACGACGGTCTGAAGACAATACGTTGCCCTGAGAAGTCACGGTACCAAGAACCATTAAGTCCCCACTCGTACCATCCGCCAAAAAGGATGTAGCAAGTGTATCATTTCTTAGGGTTAACTGGTTAGATCCTGCTTCATAAAGGAAACGATTTTCATCAGCTGAATTTTGAATAGCAATTCCTCCATTGTCACCAGCAACAAAGAAGTTAGCTGCTGAACCACCATCCGTTCTGTTAGCAGAAATATTTCCATCATTTCCATTTAAGGAAACTCTTGTGACTTCTGAAGCATCACGCAACTCAAGTCCTCCACCGCCTGATTCAAATAAACTACCAGTAAGGTAAACTGTATGTCTATTGACCCCACTATTTGTACTGTAAAGATTAAAATCTCCATAATCTTCACCAGACAAAGTTTGATTCACTTCCATTTTTCCGGCATCAAAATACCAACCAGAACCATCATCTTTTGAACTAAACATGGTCAATGAAGCCAGATCATTGTCTTGCCAACCCTTTCCTTGTAACACAAAATTGATTGACTGATCACCCCAAAGTTCAAGAAGACCGGACTCACCGTCAGGATCACTTCCACCATCATCGTTTGATGTGGATATATTAACCAAATTAGGCAATCCCGCAATTGATCTTGTACTAGTATTCATATTAAAATATGCTCCCTCTCCTAGAGAATTAGTATTTAATCCGAATTGGATAAGCTGAACATAAGGATCTTCTGAAGAGCCTTCCATAAAGAAATAAGGCAAATTATTGTTCCAAGAAGCGAATCCTGTTAAAGTTGCTCCTGAGAATGTTCCATCAGGGTTGTGCCCTACCAACTGAGTAAATCCTCCTGTACTGCTCGCATTACCAATCCATGCAGCTACGTTATGAAATTCATCGAATAAATTTAAGTTACCAACTCCATTCGGAGAGGTTCGTAACCTTGCACCTTGGTTTCTAAGTGAATCATATAAATAAAGTCCACTACCATAATTACCGTAGGCTGACCCCAGAATAACCTTAGTGGAATCATTCGGGCTATTCAAAACCAAACTCCCCGAACCATTGTAAATATTTAAATTAGCTTTCATTAAGCCATCTTCACCAATAAGTTGGACATCCTTAGATTGAATAGAGTCTAGATTTGAAACCTCACCACCTATCGCCGAACCATTTACAATTAGCTCTCCGTTTACATTAACAGATCCATCAAACCATCCGGCCCAGTTTTCTCCTGGGCTGTTATAAGCCATTCCATGAATACCAATATTCTTTTGTGTTTCAGTACCAGAAGCAATACCTCTTACTCCAATATGCTCACCAGTTCCAGGTCCATATGCTTCAATGTAAGCACCAAATTGACTAGAATCAGATTGTACTGAGTTTGCTCTTCCCCATAACGCCCAGTTCATACCGCCGCCTCCGGCGTAAGCTGAAACACCTATTCCATGACCTCCTCCAGTTGCGGTGTATTGAGCCTGCATAGCTCTACCTCCAACATTTGAATTACCATATAAGGAGGACAACTGAGAAGTCACATAAGCTTCCGGATCTGTTAGCTCTGATTGATTGTTAATACTTCTTCCATTTTCAGCATACGAAAAAAGACCTGTATTCAAACCCTCACCTTTTGCCTCTATATAGGCACCTATTCTAGATCCTGTGCCAAAAGAGGTACCTGTACTATTGTTTAATACTGTCAAAGCAGTTGTAGTTGTATCGGTAGATTCGGTAATAACAAACCTTCCTGTTTTAGACCCGATTGGGGCATAAATCATTACTGAAGATAAAGCTGTTCCATCAACCGAAATGCTTAATTCCACCTCTCCACTTGCATCAAATAAAGAGTCCGGAATAGGAGTTACACTTCCCAATATCACACTATAATAGCCATCCAATATTGAAACATCTTCGTGAGTTTCTTCCCATTCAATAGAAGGAAACCCAAATACAAAGGATTTAGTACCTGTCACAGGCTCGTCATTCTCAGTTAATTTCCCTTGAAACGGGATTTTCTGAGCTGATACGTAAAAGGCCCCAAGAACCAGGGCAAAGGTTAGTAAGCGTTTAATGATCATGTCTACAGTGTTAAAATATTTAATGCCGAAAATTACAAGGTTAATTTTTCAGGTGCCATCGCTCGAAATAGGTATTTTGCTTAAAATGAGCATTCCATTTCACAATCAACAGCACATTTTTCTTTACAAAAAATACCTCCATACAGTAATACTTTGCAAATGAGTAATAAGTGATTTCGTTGAATTAAATGGTGTTAGCACCAACATCTAGCTGTAATCACTTGTACACCTTGCTTTAGCATATATTCGTAGAATTATTTTCGACGAATCAGGACTATCTAATCATGAAATCATGGAGATCCACTATCAGATAAACAAATCCACCAGCCCTAAATGTCAGGTAATACTAGCACATGGTGCCGGAGCAGGTATGTACCATGAGTTTTTTGAGTCATTAGCAACAGAACTTGTAAAACTGGATATAAACATTATTCGGTTTAACTTCAGTTATATAGAAGAAGGAAAAAAATTACCTGGCTCACAAGCTAAATCAGTTGCCAATTGGAAGGAGATTATTCAAATAACTAAGAACTTGAACCCAAACATTCCAATATTTATAGGCGGTAAATCCTATGGCGGAAGAATGGCTTCGCATTATATAATAGAAGAACCTAAATATCAAGAGTTCGTCAAAGGAGTATTTTATCTAGGATACCCGTTACACTCTATTGGGAAGCCATCATTAAAGAAAGCTGAACATCTCCATCTAATTCAAATTCCTCAACTCTTTTTACAGGGCACAAGAGATAAACTAGCCGATATTGGGCTCATTGAGGAGTTGGTACCTACATTGAAAGTATCTTCACTCTCAATTTTTGAAAACGCAGATCATAGCTTTCAGGTACCGAAAAAAATGGGAGGAAACATGAATGAGATGTACAAACAACTGGCTGAAACCATTGATCAATGGGTTCTCAGCCAGCTGTTATGAAACTAATTAAAAGGTTAGGTTGATAGTTTCTTTCATTAAGTCCATGGAATTGGTACCAACCATAATGTCGAATGCTCCATCTTCCACAACGAATTCATATTGGTTATTATAGAATCCTAAATCTTCTTTAGTTAGCTCAAAGGTTACTTTCTGCTGCCCTCCAGCTGCAACTTCCACTTGTTTAAAATCAACAAGTCTTTTAATTGGCTGAGTTAAACTAGCCACTCGATCTCTTATGTAAACCTGAACCGTTTCTTTACCTGGAGTTTTTGACGTATTCGATATCAAGACTTCCACCTTTACCTTGCCATTTTCAACACTTTGAACATTTAAATCCGAATAGTTGAATTCAGAATAACTCAATCCAAATCCAAATGGATAAGTCCCTTCATTCGGAGAGTCTGTATAATGTGACCAGAACACCAATCCATTGTCAAATGCATTGGTAACCGGTCTTCCAGTACTTTTACGGTCGTAATGCAATGGTTCCTGACCAACATTATCCGGGAATGTCACAGGAAGTTTTCCTGAAGGATTGTAATCACCAAAAAGCACATCTGCAATAGCATTTCCGGCTTCAGAACCTGAAAACCATGTTTCTAATATTGCAGATGCTTTCTCTGCTAATTCAGGAATAGCCAAAGGACGACCATTCATTAGCACCACCACAACATTCTTATTCACCTTGATCAGCTCATTGAACAATTCCAATTGCTTGCCTTTTAAGCTAATGTCTGCCTGACTTCTACCCTCTCCAGTTTGGTAACAGTCTTCACCAACAGTCAAAACAACAACTTCAGATGTACGCGCAAGGTTGATAGCTTCTTCAAATCCCTCACCTTGGTCATCTTCAAAAGTCAATTCATGTACGAAATCTCTATTACCTGTCGTTAGTGTATATCCCTGAGCGAATTGGACTTTAGTCTTTTTAGAAACTGCATTTTTGATACCTTCCTCAACAGATACCGCACTATTGGCTATCGCTTGAGCTCTCCAGTTACCTAAAGGAATATCCTTACTTCCAGCCAACTGACCAATTACAGCTATAGATTTAATGTTTTTCGAAAGTGGTAATAGGTTGTTTTCATTTTTAAGAAGAACCAATGTTGATTTTGCTACATCACGAGCTATTTTCTTGGTTTCAGCAGTATAAACTAACTCTTTCTCACGCTTATCGTCACAATATTTGTACGGATCTTCGAATAGACCTAAACGATATTTGACACTCAAAATACGTTTAACGGCATCGTCTAAAGTAGACATATCTACTTTTCCAGATGCTACGAGCTGCTCTAATTCAAACTCATAAATTCGAGCTTCCATGTCCATATCCGATCCAGCGTTGAAAGCAAGTTCTCCGGCATGTGCAGAGTCTTCTGCAAACCCATGGGTCAACAACTCACCAATAGATCCCCAATCAGAAACCATAAATCCATCAAAGCCCCATCTTCCTTTAAGAATTTCTCTTTGCAAATACTTATCTCCCGTTGCCGGCACACCACTGATTTCATTGAACGAATTCATGAAAGTAGCAGCTCCTGCATTCACAGCAGCTTCGAAAGGTGGCAATATCACATTGTATAAAGTTTGCGGAGAAACATCTGCTGTATTATAATCTCTTCCAGCTTCCGCAAATGCGTAACCAGCAAAGTGTTTAGCACATGCCGCAATAGTTAAAGGATCAGACAAATCATCACCCTGATATCCTTCAATCCATGCCTTAGCCATTACAGAGGTAAGGTAGGAGTCTTCTCCAGCACCCTCCATGATTCTACCCCATCGAGCATCCCAACTCACATCAATCATAGGAGAAAATGTCCAGTGTACTCCGCTAGCACCAGTTTCTTGTGCAGCTAATGCAGCTCCTCTTTTTGCACCTTCAAAATCCCAGGAAGCTGATTGTGCAATTGGAACAGGCAGCATGGTTTTATAGCCATGAATCACATCGTATCCAAATATCAATGGAATACCTAAACGACTATTTTCTACAGCCATTTTTTGAGCCTCGCGTGTACCTTTAGCTGTAAGTACGTTGAGCATCCCTCCTACATATCCTTTTTTAATATTGTCAGCCTTCAGCTGGTTGTTGTCATCAGCAGGAACCGGACCCGTAAACTCCCAGGTACCATTGTACATATTCGTTTGACCAACTTTTTCTGCAATGGTCATAATGGCGACCAGACTATCTACTTTACTGGCTATTTGAGCTTCTGACAGTTTCTGAGCTTGAGCGCCAAAAACTATGAATGCAAGAAGCAGTGTTAATTTATAGTTCATTTTTGTTGGTATACTTTAACGTAATCAATTTCAAATGTCTGTGGCCATATACTTTCATCCACACCAAACTTTCCTCCCCAGTTTCCACCTACGGCCAGGTTAAGTATTAAGTGAAAATTCTGATCAAACGGCCAACCTTCGTAGTTTTCCTTTTCCTTGTTAAGAGTCAAATAGTCCTTACCATCTATGGACCAGGTCATGCTGGAATCATTCCAATTAAATCCATAAAGATGAAACTGCTGACTGATATCTTCTATAAATAAGCTATCCGACTTTTGGGTACCAATAATATGATTGTACTTTTTGGAATGAATAGTACCATATACCATTCCCTGGTTATAGCCCACATGCTCCATAATGTCAATTTCTCCATCCAATGGCCACTCCATGCGTCTGTCTAATGTTGGTAGCATCCAAATAGCCGGCCAGGTACCTCTACCTTCAGGAAGCTTAGCATTTACTTCAATTCTGCCATAAGTCCAATCACCTTTTGATTTGGTAATTAATTTGGCGCTTGAATATCCTTTTTCTTTAGTTGAGTCAATAAGTGCTCTAATTTTTAAAGTTCCGTTACTGACTTCTAGGTTTTTTGAATCATCAGAGTAATACTGCAATTCATTGTTTCCAAATCCGCAATTGGATGGACAGCCATCTCCGATGACAGGGCTCCATTTATTTTGATCTAGCGATTCACCATTGAAATCATCCTGCCAAATCAGAACTTCTTGAGTTGATTGTTGACTTTCAGGCTGCTTTTTATCAGTTGTACATGCAGCCAATAGCATAGAGAATGCTAATCCAGATATTAGTATTTTAATCATCTTTAGGGGATTGTTACTGTTTTTCAAACACTCTAATGTAATCAACAATCATAAATTGAGGGAATGTCGTAGAGCTGTTTGGACTCCCTGGCCAATTACCACCCACTGCTACATTGAAAATAACGAACTGGTCTGATCTCAATTCAGAAAGTGCTGCGGGTGTTATATCAATTTCGTGATATTGCTCTCCATCTAATAACCACTTGATTTTGGATTCATCCCATAAAATGGAGAACACATGATATTCATCATTGAATATACCAGAAGAGAGTTTGGTACTTCCTCCATAGTTTGCATAACTACCATTGTTGTCCCAATGCACCGTACCATGCACTACATTATCTCTGCCATCTCCTCCACCTATTAATTCCATGATATCTATTTCGCCACATTTTGGCCAGCTAACCTGATCAATGTTAGCACCTAACATCCATAAAGCGGGCCAAATTCCTTGTCCATACGGCAAGACAGCTCGGATATCAACTCTTCCGTATTTAAATTCCTGCTTGCCCTTTGTTATAATTCTTGATGAGGTGTAGTTATAGCCACCTCTTGATTCTTTTTTGGCGGTGATTACCAGATTACCATCCACCATAGAGGTGTTTTCATCGGTATAGTATTCTAATTCATTATTGCCCCAGCCACTATAGCCATTACCAATCTCATAAGTCCAATCATTCAAATTCAATGCCTCCTGATCAAACTCATCCTGCCAGACCATCTGGTAACCGTCATACGCTGTTGGAGACTGATATCCTGATGATGGTATTATTAATTCATTCCCTGGAGGCTCATCATTATCCTGAATGGTGATCTCTATTAAATCTGTGTCAACTACCACATTAGTCGATTGAGCTGACAAGGACACAAAAAACGATTCTGTCTCTTCAAACTCTTCATCTCCGATCAGACTGATCGATAAAGATTCCCTCATATCTCCTACTTCAAATAAAATAGTGCCGGTAGCAGCTTCGTAATCTTCATCTTTAAGTGCCGTTCCATCTTCTGTGGTATAGTTGATTATGACTTGCTCATTTTGGGGAGAAGAAAGAAACAAATCAAGAATAACAGAGCGTGTTGTTTCCGTTTCAGAAATTGAAACATCATTGGAAGTCAAAACAGACGGATCTACCTCGGTAGTACCTTCGTCATTACACGCAAAAAACAGTAAAATGAGAGATAAAGAAATAATTACTTTAGCAGGCATATGTTAATTAAGATGGTTTAAACATTGGGTGGCCAAGCCACCCAATGAGAATAATTAGAAGTATGAAGAAATGTGGAAGCAAAGCTTCCTACTAATTATTCAATTACTAAGTTTCTAATATATACTGTTGCCTCAGTAGAGTGACCTCCACCACCAAATCCGATGTAGAACATATCTAAATCTGTTCTAGTAGTTGGGTTAGAACCATCACCAAGAGACACAGTGTTTGGAGCAGTGACATCAAAAGTTAAAGTCACCCAAGTATCCAAATCCGTCACCTCTTGTTCCCACTGATAAAGATCCGTCCACCACTGTTCAGTTTGGCTTACATCAGCAAAACCAAAAACAAAACTTTGAGTCAAATCTCCTGTGAAGTCATTAGTACTTGGCACAAACACATCAACAGAAATAGTAGTGATGTTATCAAACAAAATGTCTTTAGCATCAGGATTTACTTGTAGCTGTGCTTCTTGATAGTCTGACGCAATTCTAGTGAATTTACCAACTTTAGTAGCTGCCGCATCTGCTGGATCTTCTACTCCAACCTCAATAAGAGAAGCCCCTGCGATTGTTCCAAGTTCAACGAAGCTTGTTGCAGACTCAAATGTGTGAGAAAGCTCCTCAAAAGCAACGTTATCAAGATCTGTACCGAAGGCAGCTTGATCTGTAACTAATTCTGGCTCTAATGACGCGTCAGAATAACTAGCATAAGTAATTGACCAGTAGTTGTCACCATAATCGAACGCTACATGAAGTAAATCATATCCGTCCATTTGCTCTATAGTGGCTGTGAATGAAACAGATGAAACAGGTACTGTTGTCAAACCGTCAGTACCTAATTTAGGAACTCCAATCCAAGCACCATCACCTTCAAGAGCAATTTCATTAGAAGAGGTGTTGTAAGTATAGGTATGTGTACCGCTCAACCATGCGCTTACATCATCACCACATGCGTTTACCAACGATCCTGATGAAACATCCATACAAGACTCTGCAGTTACATCTGAATCACATCCCTCTAAGTTGTTGAATACACCATATTCTGCCCAGAACATACCTTGATCATCGAAAGTATATGTACCATCAAGTCCAAAAGTGATTGTTTGCTCATACAAACATGGTCTAGCCCCATTGTTTGTCAAGCCTTCCCAGTATACTTGATACCCTTCTGCAGCTGGATCTGAACCTGATGCCAAAAACATACTTGTACCATCTCTGTAAAGTTTCCATGTTTTAGAGTCATCGCCAGCAAGTACTCTCAATGCTGCAAATGGATCAGTGATTGTTACATCCTCAGAACGTTCTGCAGATCCACCTTCACCAGTTGCAGTTAATTTTACGGTATAAGTACCAGCTTCAGCGTATTCGTGAACTGGGTTAGCATCAGTTGATGTGTTTCCATCACCAAAATCCCATGCATAAGTATCTGCACCTTGTGAGAAGTCAGTGAATGTAACTTGTAAATAATTTTCTTCACTGATCTCATATTGGAAACTAGCGATTACTTCTTCAGGTTCTGGCGCTTCATCTTCAGTACATGATGATAGCACTGCCACAGAAAATGCTGCGACCATTAGCCAACCCATACGGAAGGCACTCAAAAATTGCTTCTTCATTTTGATAGTTGTTTAAGATATTAAATTGATAGTCTGTTTTTATTGAAATAGATTGCTCTCAGGATAAGTAGTGATGCTTGGCGCCACAGTCGTTTCATCCAATGACACTGGAATCCAGGTAGACTGTCCATCCACAAAGTTTCCTGATCTCAAAGCATCGGTGAACAAGCTAGAAGTAGCTCTTCCTGATCTTACAAGATCATACCATCTGTCACCTTCACCAGCTAATTCTGCACGACGTTCGTACCAGATTAAATCCTGCAGATTCCACCCTTGCTGAGTCATCAACTGCTGCCCAGTTGTGAATGAACCGGTATTATCACCAGGACCGGCAGCTCTTTCTCTTACCATATCAATGTGAGTCAGAGCCTCGGTATCACTTCCAGATCCACGGTGTAAAGATTCTGCTAACATTAACAGTACATCAGCATATCTGATGATGTGAGTGTTTGGATCCTTTGTCAGGTTGGGATCCCCGCCATTCACATTGTTTCCATTATATGCTAAGTAGTTTGCGTATTTACCCTGGAAGTAACCTTCGAAATCATTCGGATTAAGCTGTGTTACATCTACTGCAGTAGCACAACCCATGCCTGCTACATCTGACTCTAAAGAAGCAACAGAAAGTACGGCAGCATCTCTTCTATAAGTATCATCTGATAGGAAGTGATCATAAAGTCCTGCTGTCGGCATCATGAAGCCCCATCCTGGTGCATAATCAGGATGTGATTCACACAATCCTCTAATTCCACAAAGCTGCACGATTCCATTTCCTTCGATTCCTTCAAACCATCCCCAATCACTTGACCAAAGATTGCTATGCTGAGCTTCAAATACTGATTCAACAGTATTTTTAGAGCCATAAGCAAATAACTCATTGTAGTCATCTACCAACTGGAACTGTCCAGAATTAACAACCTCACCCAGATACTGAGCTGCTAAATCGAATTTGGCAGCGTCATCATTATCAAGATCTGCCCAGTATAGATATACCTTACCTAATAGTGCTTGTGCTGTTGCTCTAGAAGCTCTTCCGGTTTCTGAGTCCGAAAGTGTTGATGGTAATACATCAATGGCCTCTTTCAAATCAGTTGTAATGAAGTCCATCATCTCCGTCATGGTATTTCTAGACTCGTTGATATCATCAGGAGTAAGAATTCTATCAATGATTGGGCTTGGTCCAAAATGTCTGAATAGCTCGAAATGATAATACGCTCTCAAAAACTTAGCCTCTGCCTGAAACCTCTGAACATTTGCAGTTGTCAGATCAGTTTTTAGAATAACCAGATTGGCTCTAAAAATACCCGTATAATTACGCTCGTAAATAGGCTGTAAAATGGTATTTGTGTTCGTTTCTCTGAAGTCATCCAATTCTTGCCAAGCAGGCTGATCACTATCGGATGGATCACCACCTGCATTCGAGTTGTCAGATCTTATTTCACCAAACATTACAGGAGAAATCCACTGACCATATGCCATTGACCATGCTACAGGATCATACGCAGCTATGAGGGCTGAGAAAACTTGCTCTTCAGTTTGATAAAAGTTGTCAGATAGATATTCAGTAACTGGATCTACCTCAAGTATTTCTTCTTTGCAGGCGCTACTTAGCAGTAGCGCTACTATGATTACTTTTGATAATTTCATGAGTAATTAATTTTAAAGTCGCTATTGCTTGAATTACATAGTGATTCTGATACCACCACCTACTGTCTTATTGGATGGGTAATAACCTTTGTCAATACCTGTATCCAAAATCCAATCGTTAGTTCCGATTTCAGGATCAAATCCTCTGTAGCCTGTCAGAGTGAAGATATTGTTAGCTGTTAGGTAGATTCTTACCCCACTCAGCTTCACTTTTTCCAATAGCGCTGATGGAAGATTGTATCCTAACTGAATGTTTCTGAGTCTCAAGAAAGAACCATCCTCTACATAGAAATCAGATGGTCTTTGGTTACCATTAGGATCGTTTGCTACAAGTCGTGGAAGCTCAGAACTTGGATTGCTTTCTGTCCATCTATCCAACCAGAAAGTCTGATAGTTGCTGTAAGGAACATCTGAACGCTCATAAGTTCTGTAGATTTCATGTCCAAGCTGAGTACTTAATAAAGCACTGAAGTCGAATCCATTCCAGTTTGCAGATAAGCTCAAACCAATGATATGATCTGGCCATGGTGAACCAATATCTGTAATATCATCAGTGTTGATAACACCATCTCCATTTACATCTTCGAAAATCAAATCACCTTGTTTAGCTCTCGGCTGCAATGGATCTCCACTGTTGTTGATGTGTGTAAATACTTCTCTGTCGCTTTGGAAAATTCCAAGGGTTTTATACCCTACGAAGTGACCCACTGGCTGACCTTCAGACATTCTGGTGATAGCTTGATTTCTTACCGGCCAATTCCAGCCATTCAAATAAGTTGCAGTACCAGGAACCTCAGTAACTGAATTCTGGAAAGTAGTGTAGTTTAAACGAGCTGTGAAATTTACTTTACCAATAGATTGTCTGTAAGAAACTGCAGCCTCAATACCTTTATTCTGTATCTCTCCAAGGTTTGATGTTGGGTCACCCGTACCGAAATAACCTGGAATTTGCTCCTGACCTAATAATCCGTCGGTAGTTTTCACAAAATAGTCAACCTCAGTAGATAAACGATCATCCATGAACTTCACTTCAACACCAAGATCAAACTGAACACTTTGCTCCCATTTCAAATTAGGGTTTGGCAAGTTTGGTAAAGCAGCTCCTGTATTTAGTGCCTGAGGATTACCTAAAGCATAGGTATATGCCCTGGAGATTCGAGATGAATATCTCAAATCAGCTATTCTATCATTACCATTTACTCCCCAGCTAGATCTTACTTTAGCAAAACTTACGAAGCCTGTTGGGAAAAAAGCTTCATCAGAAATTACCCATCCTAAAGAAACAGAAGGGAATACACCAAATCTATTGTTAGATCCGAATCGGCTAGATCCATCTCTTCTTAGTGTAGCACTAAACAAGTATTTATCCTGGAAGTCATAAATCACACGACCGTAGTAAGACAGCAATCGATAATCGACGCCTGCTCCACCATATGACAAGTCACTGGTATCCTGTCCTCCATTCACGTATTGCCAGTTTTCATCGAACTTCACATCATCTGGAATATTTAAAGTAGACCCACCGGCATTTCTTGATTCAGAACCAAGGTAAGTAGTACCTACTACTACGTTTATAGAGTGATCCCCAAAGTCTTTTTGGTAATTCGCATAATTTTCAAACTGAATAGTTTGGCCATAGCCGTATCCTTGCGACACACTATTGTTTATATTGAAGAATGCTGAGTGATAGTTATAATCAGGGCTGAATGAGCGGTAGTCCCACCATCCTAGATCCATACCCAAGTCACTACTCAATGTCAAGCCTTCAATCGGTTTGATTTTGATGAAAAAGTTACCTTGCAATTGATCTCCATGTCCATAGTTATTCGCTAGGAACAATCTACTTAATGGGTTTACATATTCCTTTTGGACCCATTGAGATTGACCGAAACCGTATTCTTTATCCGCATCATATACAGGTGTCAATGGATCATAAGCGAACGCATCTGCAATTACGGTACCGAAAGCATTGTTGGTACCAATGTTTTGGTTTTCTGTTCTGTTCAAATAAAGGTTCTCACCAACAGTAAAGAAGTCATTGATCTTTTTCGTAGAATTTAATCGTATAGCGTAACGTTTATAGTTTGATTTTTCACCTCCTATAACACCATTTTGATCCCAATATTCAAGAGACAGATAAGCATTATTCATTGAAGCCGTCAAACGGTGATTCACCGTTGTTGCTTGATCGAATAAAACATTCATCCAATCAGTGTTCTCAACGTCATCTCCAACATTTGGGAAGCCTAACGTATTGAGATTACTAGTTTGATTTGCATTAGCAAATTTTTCCCGTGTGATCTCAACGTATTCTTCAGAGTTCATCATTTCAGGTACTTTCCAAGGATTGGAAACAGAAGTAAAACCTTCATAAGTCACTTCTCCTTTTCCATCTGATCCTTTTTTAGTCGTTACAATGATCACACCATTAGCAGCTCTAGCTCCATAAATAGCAGTAGATGCCGCATCCTTTAATACATCGATTGACTCGATATCAGAAGGGTTAAGGTTATTGATACTACCAACAGTCAATCCATCAACGATATAAAGAGGACTGTTATCACCATTTGTACTGATACCTCTAATAAGGATTTGCTTGCTTGAACCAGGCTGTCCAGAAGACTCACCTGCAATTACTCCGGAAACCTGACCATCTAGAGCTGACTGTACGCTAGCTACTTTATAGCCTTCCAGGCTCTTCGCATCAACCTTGGAAATCGATCCGGTTGCTACTTTCTTCTGCTGGACACCATAACCAATTACAACAACTTCGCTCAACTCTGAAAGAGACAAGCCAAGTCCTACATTAATAACTGATTGACTTCCAACTGTAACTTCTTTCGTTTCAAAACCTACAAAAGAAACAGTCAGAACGGCATCATCACCTGATACTGTCAGCTGATACTTACCGTCAATGTCGGTGATGGTACCATTAGAAGTTCCTTTTTCTAATACGGTAGCTCCAGGCAATGTGGAACCGTCACCAGCATCTGTAATGACACCTGTGATCATACGACCCTGTGAGTAGGCAAAAACCGAACTCAACAAAAGCCCCATGAACAGGAAATGCTTGAATTGAACTATTTTCAAAAGACCCATCTAACAATAATTGTTTTTTATGTTTTTAATAATTACCACGCCTCTTCATTGAATAATTCTTTTCCGAAACGTTTGCACAATCTATGGATCTCTAATACATCTGAAATGAGAATACACTACATCATTAATACATCAAACCTCTTTTATAGCTACAACAATACCACAACAATGAGACCGTTAAACCCCTTAATTTGCGTTCTATTGAAGTTTTTAACTTTTTCTTCTTTATCTTCCATTTCGCAATGAACTCATCACCAGGTGGTTAATTGCGACCAACAACCCTAAACCTCAAATGATGCGACCAGTATTTTATCTATATCTTCTGTTACTTGCATTTTTAGCAAAATCTCAAGGAGATCGTTATGGATTTTCCAAAATACCTCTCACAAAGACTTTCAATACAATCGACTATGATGGTGGAATTCAAAACTGGGATGTGAAAGAGGACAAACGTGGATTTATCTATGTAGCTAACAATTTTGGACTACTAGAATATGATGGAATCAACTGGAGAAGGTATGTCGTTCAGAACAACACCAGATTACGCTCAATATTTGTAGATGCCGACGGCAGAATTTATAGTGGAGGTCAAAATCAGTTAGGATATTTTGAACCTGACTCAACAGGATTTCTTCACTTCGTTAGTATTCGTGATCAACTCACCAGTGAATCCCGACCTTTAGAAGATATCTGGAGAATCATCAAACATGACAACAACATTTTATTCTCGTCCTACCAGGGAATATTGAAATATGATGGTAAGAAGCTGGAATGGATGAAGGAGTCCTTTGGCTCTGCTACTGCTCATGTAGTTGGCAATACGCTGTATAGTCAGTTCCCAGATAAAGGATTAACGAAATGGAACGGCCAGGACTTTGAACTACTGCCTGGAGGTAGGGAACTAAAACAAAAATCTGTAGCCTCTATCCTACCTCATAAAAGCAATAGCTTGTTGATATTTCTAGAAAATGGTGACATCTATCATTTTCAGGGAAGTAGCATCAGTAAATGGAAGAATGATGCCAATGATTTTCTAAATGAATCCCAAATCAACTCGGCAAAATTACTTTCTAACAATACTATCGCCATTGGAACACAAAATAACGGTCTCCTGATCCTGTCGACAGAAGGTGAAATCCTCAAGCATCTTACGAAAGGCAAGGGACTCAATAATCGAACGGTATTATCCTTACATGAAGATCGTTTCAATAATATCTGGCTTGGGTTGAACAATGGAATCACTATGGTGGAGTTAGGATCACCGTTTTCTATCATAGATGAGCAGTCTGGCTTGCCTGGGACAGGATATACAGCACTTCTTCATGACAATCAAATCTATTTAGGCACTAGTAACGGGCTATTTCACCAAAGTATCAAACCTGACCCGTTATCAGAAGAATCAAACCAATATCAATTGGTAGAAAATTCTAGTGGTCAGGTTTATAACCTTCAGAACTTAGACAACCGACTCTACCTTTCCCATCATGATGGAGCATTTACTGTAGAAAAAGACAAAGCGAATAGAATATTTCAAGCTTCTGGTGTTTGGAAATTCATGAAAGCTCCAAGTTCAGACGAATTAATAATGGGATCATATGAAGGATTCTATCATGGAGACGAATCTAAACAACCCAAACTCGCAAGGATGGGCGATTTTAAGGAATCAAGTAGAGTTTTTGAATTCCTGAATGACAGCACGCTTTTCATGACTCATGGATATAAGGGTGCCTATAAAATCACCATTGATCCAAGTAAAAAACAAATAGCTGACACTAAGTTTTATGGTGCCGAAAATGGGTTTCCATCCAATATTCTTATCAACGTTTTCAAACTTAGTGATGAACTCATATTTGCAGCAGAAACAGGCATATACCAGTACGATAATGTATCAGATCAGATGCGACATGTAGAAGAACTGGAGTCATACTTAGGCACAAGCTCTCATGTCAGTGAAATGTCACAGGATCTGGCTGGTAACATCTATTTCCTCAGCAATATTGGGATGGGCTATCTTGAAAAAACACCATTCGGAGGATATGAAAAACACATGGCTGAATTTTCAAGAATTGGTAAGTACTTATCGGATGACTTAGAGAATGTGAGCATCATTGACAATGAAAATGTCTTTTTTGGAGCCAAAGAGGGCTTCATTCATTATAACCCAAGCATTAAAAAAGCTAGAAATCAACCATTCAAGACCTTTATAAGAAATGTAGCCGCTAAAACGGATCAGGATGAAGTTTTATATGGTGGTTCGGGACTTGAAAAAATCATTGATGAGAATATGCCCTCACTTCCCGCTTATTTCTCATCCCTAAGGTTCAATTATGCAGCACCATTCTTTGATGGTCAGGATGAACTACAGTTTCAGTATTTATTAGAGAATTTCGAAACCGATTGGTCGGAATGGACTTCAAGTAATGAAAAAGAATACACCAACTTATCACAGGGAGATTATACCTTTAGAGTTCGTGCCAAGAATGTATTTGGAGACATTAGCGAAGAAGCCAGTTTCACCTTTAGAGTATATCCACCATGGTATCGATCAAGACTAGCCTATATTCTTTATGCCATTACCCTGGTGACTATTTTCGGATTATCCATGCTAATACTCGATATCAAACACAAAAAAGACAAAAAGGCACTCACACTCAATCAGAAGCGTGAGTTAATGAAAAAGGACAATGAACTTGTTGAGGTCTCCAAAAAATCGGAAGAGCAGATCAGTCGATTGAAAAACGACAAGTTAAGAGCTGAAATAGATCATAAAAACAGAGAATTGGCCACTACTACCATGCACTTGATCAACAAAAATGAGTTCATGCTAGGCATACGTGATGCCATTAAAGATTCCGCCAAAAACGGCACCAAAGACAGTTATAAGAAGATTATAAGAGATATAGATAGGAACTTATCTGAAGATGAAGGTTGGGAACAGTTTACCAAACACTTTGACCAGGTGCACGGAGACTTCTTATCCAATGTCAAAAAGGATCACCCAACGCTTACTCCACAGGAAATTAAGCTATGTGCGTATCTAAGAATGAATATGACGTCTAAAGAAATAGCCAATTTGCTTAACATATCCGTAAGAGGAGTAGAAATCAGCCGCTATCGTCTACGAAAGAAACTCAACATCAGTAGAGATGTGAATCTGGTGGAATACATGATGGAGTATTAAGTTGTTAATAAACCTTAATTGCACAACAAGTGAAATAAGTCGACGTTTATAGGGAGATTAACAAAATACTCATGCAACCTTTTGTTGGTTGCTGTCATCTCCTAATTATGAACCAAAAACTCAAACTCGCATTCTTATTTGTGGGATTAACAGCTATTACTCAGGCTTTCTCACAGTCGATAACAGCAACAATCTATGATGCTGAGACCAAAGAACCACTACCCTTCTGTACTGTAGGTATAGAAGGTAAAAGCACCGGCACAGTAGCCAATGCTGAAGGTAAATTCATTCTTGGATCGGAAAGTCTCAGTTCTGGTGACATTTTGGTTATCAATCATATCGGTTACGAAATATATAAGAAACCAGCACCTGAGACGAATAGCGAGATTTACCTACAACAAGTCTCCATTTCACTCAATGAGATTTCTATTTATTCCAAAGATTTGACAGCCAAGGATATCATTGAGAAGATTGAAGAAAACTTCGAAGCAAACCATCCTACAGTCAATGAAAAACAGCGCATATTCTTGCACGAGTTCGAAAGAGCCAAAATGCCTGGAAAAGATCGAATTACAATCAACGAATCCGATTTTGAAGGACTAGACCCGGAAGTTATCCAGGAGTTAATTGATAAACTCCCAAATCAATTTGTAGAGTATAAGGATGCGCTTGTTGAACTCTATTTCCACGACAAAGAGTCAAAACTAATTCCTATAGATGCCATTTCACTGGAAGAACAATCCATGATGGACCTGGCCTCTGAAATGGAAGAGCAATTCAAAGATTTTGGTGAAAACATTAAAGAAAGTGTCAAAAATGAAGACCAATATTTCAAATTCCAGACCGGTATCCTGTCTTTTAAAGCTGATATAGATACCACGAATGAAGATCAACCAGATTCCGTTCAGTTTCAGAACAAATCTGACTTCTGGAAATCATCTATTAAAGGTTATCAACGTCGATTTGCACATGTGAATAGTGATTATTGGGAATTCATCACCAAACCAGGCAAATACCGATACACCAAGGGGGAAGTCACCATCATAAACGATGAGCTAGTCTACCAAATAGATTTTAAACCTAAATCCGGTGGTTTATTTGAAGGTACCATTTACTGCTCAACTTCCACTTATGGAGTGTTACAAGTGGACTATCATTTTGCCTCCGGCAAGAGTGATGAAAACTTCCAGTTGCTTGGAATTGGTCATTCAATAGAAAATATCGGGGCTCGTGTAATCTATGAGCACACTAAAGATGGATACATGTTAAAATACATCAATGCACACGAACAGGAATCAGCCTCTATTGAACGCTCGCTTACCTTCAAAAGAAAAGAAAAGCGTTTCATGTGGGACAAAACACTGAACCGCCTCAATATGGACTTGGAAATGAACTTCAACATTAGCTCACAAGTGGAGCTATTAGTCATGGATCGTACAGAGTTATCTTCAGAAGATTTCAACGCCATCCAGCAACCAGAAAAATTCACGGTTAGAAAAGAGATTAGCAACTCACCAGACATTTGGAAAAACCAGACAGTCCTAGCTCCTTCTACAGAACTTTCGAAATATCAACGAGCAGAAAACAGCAAATAACCTTAGTGGTTATTTGTTTCTGTCGCCATGATACTTATAGGGTCATCTAAGTCACAAAATTCAGGATGAGAAACGTGAAGGAGCTTGTAGTGCACTTTTATTCGTTGATCTTCAATGACCAAGGCACCAGAACTTTTTTTGTAGGTAGCAAACCACGGAGTCCCCTCCTCGATGCATAATGATTGCATTTCAAGTTCATTCAAATGTCCATAATACACTAATATACCATCCAAAAATTCTCGATCTTGTTCTTTTAAGCAATCAATCATGTCCTCATTAACTGTCGTTTCAATCCGCTTTACCTTTCCATAAAACTTATGGACAGATTCGATCACTGGTCCATGCCGATATGCCTTAAGTGGTTCATCGATCAATGGTCTGCCATCAATGGCCAAATGCCATCCATGAGCGAAACATACCATAAATTCGACTTTAAAAGCAGTTAATTGAATATTATTCCGGATTGATTCACGGACTAAATAATGAGCGATTGATAGGGCACTATTCATATTTTGTCTTAAGCTGGAAATGGAAAATAAATATACAGCAAGAGCAAATTATTTGCAAATAATGTTATTACTAAAATTACATTTTTTATAAAAATAATATCATTTTAAGTGTTCTGAATTTTATCTAATCTAAATGAGATAAAACTTAAGGTGATTCCTAATAGACTGATCCCCCACGCCGCATAGACCTGATAAAATGAAACGGATATGCTAGCAAGATTTAGCATCAATCCAACCATCCAAATTAGATGACCCTTCCAATTCCTTAGTGTCACTGGCCAGATGGCCTTTGGAGCTATACCAAGCAATGGAAGTAACCACCCTCCTTCCATAATGAGCAAATAAAGGTTCATCGCCAATAAGATCGAAAGAACATATGGTGTTCCGGACCAGTGTTGTGAGATGGTGACCATCAAAATGTTCACAATTAGAGGCATTGCCATTATTGCTCCTAACAATCGAAACCTCAGTGTCAACATCAGGTATCCGATAATTACCTGAGAATAGGCAATAAATCGAGCATACAGACCTAGTTGATAAGGCTCAAGCCTCTCCTCCAGCCAAACAGGTCCTATCCACCCAAAATACCTATGCTGAAAGTAAAGTTTAGCCATTCCTGCTCCGAAAAATGTCAACCCAAGAAAGATACTTGTTGGCTTAATAAGCCTTGCAAATAACTTGGCCATAAATCATTATTTAGTGATAGAATGACACGAATACCCGCTAAAAGTTACACTTAGCTTCAATATTTGCTAAATTTAGATTCAGCTTAGTATGTTCTTATGAAACTTTTTATCAGATCAGCACACTTTTACTTGATCATAGTATGGGTACTATCTGTTTCCGCCCAATCAAAAAATTACACACAATACCACCAACAAGTATTAGCAATAGAACAGCTGATTTCGCAAGATCAATATGAAAGTGCTCTCGACAGCTATGACCAACTCTTTGAGCACTATGACTTTGTCTTTTTAAAAGAATACAAAATTGCCGCACAAATTGCCGCACATTTAGGAGATGAATACAGAGCCTTTGACTACCTGGGACTTGGTGTAGCCAATGGATGGACATTGGATGAAATAAAAGATCATGAGCTTCTGAAACGGTTAAAGAAAAACCCAAGATGGATAGATCTTGAGTTCAATTATGAATCTTTGAGATTGGACTATTTGTATAGGATTAATGATTCCTTAAGAAGTGTTGTAAAGGAGCTATTCAAGGAAGATCAAAAAATGGCTTTCTCCTATCTCTTCAAACCGTCAGAAAAAGCCAAAAACAAATTCATAGAAGAAAAAGCCGTTAACATCTCTGAGAAGCATCTAAATCAACTCAATGAAATCATAGATTTACATGGTTATCCAGGCGAGAAGCTCATTGGCAACAGCGTCTGGTCTTCCACTATTCTCAGTCATCACAACTCTTTGTCCCCTGAGTATCAACAACAAGATCAATTATACCCTGCAATTAGACCAAAGTTACTTGCGGCAATTGATAATGGACAACTAAACCCCTATCACTTTGCCATTATTGAAGATTGGTACATTACTGTTAAATCAGACAGAAAAGAGCACAGCTATGGAATCATTCATCCCTTAAAAAAAGCAAACCTTGAGCATGCTGACCAATTGAGAGCCAACATCCACATTCGCTCAATCGAATTAAGAAATGCACTAATCGATATTGAAGCTAAAACGGGCATTGATTTGAATCTAGGATATGGAAGCTGGCTCCAAGGTAAAATTAATCCCATCGATTGATCCAACCATTACCTTGTATTTTACGTCTATTAGTACAATGACCAAATTCCTATCCAAAAAACTCTTTTACATCGTACTCTTGCTTGGTTTAATCTCCTGTAGTGAAGATGAAGACTATGAGCCATCTTTTGGAGGCACTTACACTGGTTATTACTACATATCCACACCTACCACACGACAACTCCCAATTGCGCTTACCGTGGAGTTTGATTTAGGAAATTACACTGGTCATTCTGAAGACTCTGTACATCACTCCGTTTTTATGGGTCAATTCACTGTTGATGGCAATCAGGTGAGTTTGACAAATGGATTTAATGCGGTTGAAAAAAGTCAATGGAAGAGGATCATGACTGGCACCTACCGATATGAACTAATCGATGAAACCATTAACATGAGCAGAGACTTACAAGATGGTGGCATTGAAGGATTTAGATTAACAAAGGAGTAATCGGAACATTCACAAACAACTTACATTCCCTTCAGGCCTAGTAGCAAACATGCATCGTTCATTTCCATTGAGCTCTTATAGAATGTCATAATTGTCCAAAAGACACAATGACCATACGAGATAAACACCTTTCATCACAAAATATCTAAGACTGCTCAACATTCACCAAGAATTTATGGTGAAGACCCTTAGATTTGATTGTGGAGAATCACCCCTATTCAATATCTGTGGCATTTCTTCAGTGAACCAAATAACCAATTATGAACAAAACAGCCAAGAGAATTCTATACACCGTCATCGTATTAGTAATTCTTGGGATTATCATCTATCCAAAACTTCCAACTGATGATCCTGCGGCGGCAGTTACCGCTTCTCCACAATCAAAAACACTAACAGTAGATGCGAAGATTGTATCACGAGTAGAGCTTAAAAATCAAGTTAGCATTACGGGTAGCATCCTTGCAGATGAATCAGTAGTTCTGAATAGTGAAGTCGCTGGAAAAGTGGAAAAAATCTACTTCAATGAAGGAGAGAAAGTAAAAAAAGGAGATCTCTTGATCAAATTGAATGATGAAGAGGTAGTCGCGGAAATAGAAAAACTGCAGTATACCAGAAAACTCAACGAAGATAGTGAGTTCCGCCAAAAGCAGCTTCTAGATAAAGAAGCGATCTCACGTGAAGAATATGAAACTTCATTAACCACACTCAATACCACTGTTGCTGAAATCAAAGTGATGCAGGCTCGTTTGGACAAACACCGCATTCGAGCCCCATTTGATGGCGTTATTGGTCTTAGAGACGTTTCTGAAGGAAGTTATTTGAATCCTGGAGCAAGAATCGCTGACCTCTATAAAATCGATCCCGTGAAGATCGAATTTTCTATCCCTAGTAAATACATCTCTATGGTGAATGCTGGAGATTCGCTAACATTTACCGTAGATGCGTATGACGAAACATTCAAAGGAACCATATACGCCATTGAACCACAAATAGACCCGCAAACGAGAAGTCTAAAAGTGAGAGCAAAGGCATCCAATAAGTACGCAAAACTGTATCCTGGACAATTCGCAAGAATCAACCTTATATTAGAGACAATCTCAGATGCTATGATGGTACCTACTATCGCTGTAATACCTGAACTGAACGGTAAAAAGCTCTACCTATATAAAAATGGCACCGTCAACTCTCAATCAGTAACCACTGGTATTCGTACAGAAGAAGAATTGCAAGTATTAACAGGTATCGCTCCTGGAGATACGGTAATTACCTCTGGTATTTTACAAATCAATCAAGGATCAGCTGTCAACGTTAACATCGATTAATCATGGCTAGTCTATCGAATATAAGTATTGAAAGACCCGTATTAGCCATAGTGATGTCGATCATCATTATGCTATTCGGTGTAATTGGCTTTAACTTCTTAGGAGTTCGTGAATACCCAAGTGTTGACCCTCCAGTAATTACGGTTTCTACCTCCTATACTGGTGCCAGTGCGGATGTCATTGAGACACAAATTACTGAACCTCTGGAAGAGTCAATCAATGGTATTGATGGGATTAAAACACTCTCATCTATCAGTGCAGATGGTAGAAGCAATATTACCGTGGAGTTCGGGTTGGAAACCAATTTGGAAACTGCCGCCAATGACGTAAGAGACAAAGTTTCTAGAGCGCTCGGAAACCTACCTCCAGATGCAGACCCTCCTATTGTGACGAAAGCAGATGCTGATTCTCAACCGATCATCGCTTTGAGGATTTACTCAGAAAAGCGAAACCTGTTAGAAATGACAGAGATTGCGGATAACATCTTCAAAGAGACTTTCCAAACAATCCCTGGTGTCAGTGAAGTACGGATTTGGGGCGAAAAGAAATACAGTATGCGTCTCTGGATGGATCCGGATAGGTTAGCTGCTTACAGTTTGACTCCTTTGGACGTTCTAAACGCCGTTCAATCACAAAACATAGAATTACCGTCTGGACGTGTAGAAGGCTCCTCTACAGAGTTAACTGTACGTACGTTTGGTCGTTTGTCTTCGCCAGAAGAATTCAACAGTCTGATTATCAGAGAAAGCAATGACGACATAGTGAGATTCCGTGATATTGGAAGAGCAGAATTGTATCCAGAGAATGATCGAACCATGCTCAGGAACAACAGCATTCCCATGGTACTGAACGCGATTGTACCACAGCCTGGATCTAATAACCTGGAAATTGCTGAAGAGTTCTACAAGCGCCTGGAATCCTTACAGCGCAATATCCCTGAAGATATCAATACCGAAATCGCTTTTGACAATACGGAATACATCAGTGAATCCATCAACGAAGTGCAACAAACCATCTTCGTAGCATTCGGATTGGTCGTGTTGATCATTTTCTTTTTCTTAAGAGACTGGAGAACCACTTTCATTCCTGTCATTACTGTACCTATTTCTTTGATTGGCTCCTTCTTTGTGATGTACTTCCTGGACTTCTCTATCAATGTTTTGACATTGTTAGGAATTGTTCTCGCCATTGGATTGGTGGTAGATGATGCCATTGTGGTTTTGGAAAACATCTATACCAAGATAGAAGATGGAATGGACCCTGAAGAAGCAGGTAAAAAAGGTACGAATGAGATCTTCTTTGCAGTTATCTCTACCACAGTAGCTTTGACATCCGTATTCTTTCCTATTGTATTCCTACAAGGACTAACAGGGCGTCTATTCCGAGAGTTTGGGATTACCGTGGCAGTGGCGGTTATCATTTCATCTTTTGTGGCATTGACTTTAACACCAATGCTCTCTAGCAAAATGTTGAAGAAGCGTGAGAAGAAACAATGGTTTTACGAAAAGACTGAACCCTTCTTCGTTTGGCTTAATCAAATTTATAATGATGCCTTAGATGGATTCATGGGCAACCGTTGGATCTCGGGCGTGATCATAGTAGCAGCTGTTGGATTGATCTATCTGTTTGTTCAACTGGTCCCCTCAGAACTGTCTCCTTTAGAAGATAGAGGAGTATTTAGAGTCATCGCTACAGGCCCTGAAGGAGCCACCTTCGAATATATGGACAACTATGTGAAGGAAATCAACCAACTCGTGGAAGATGAAGTTCCTGAAGCCAATTCTATAATCACCATTACCTCCCCAGGTTTCTCTGGTGCTGGAGCTGTTAACTCAGCATTCATTATCGCTAAACTAACTGACGCACAGGACAGAGCTCGAACTCAGCATCAGATTGTAGAAATTATTAAACCACAGGTTGCGGCCAATACGAAAGCGAGGGCATTCGTGGTAGAGCCAGAGTCCATTGGTAACCGAAGAGGTGGTTTGCCGGTGAGTTTCGTTCTCCAGGCTCGACAATTAGAAGACTTGAAAGAGGTACTTCCTGAGTTCCTTGAAAAAGCCAATGCAAGTCCAGCTTTTGACTTTGTGGATTTGAACCTTAAGTTCAACAAACCTGAACTAGGGGTAAGAATAGATAGAGAAAAAGCAAGAAGCATGGGCGTATCCGTGCGAGACATTGCTCAAACGCTTCAACTCAGCTTGAGTGGTAACCGTTTTGGTTACTTTATCATGAACGGCAAGCAGTACTATGTGATTGGACAATTAGAGCGTGCCGACCGTAATGAGCCTTTGGATCTAAAATCCATTTACATAAAGTCAGGAAGTGGAGAATTAGTCCAAATGGACAATCTCATATCACTAGAAGAACGCTCCACTCCTCCTCAGCTATATCACTACAACCGATTCACATCAGCAACAGTATCCGCTAGTTTAGCCAACGGATTTACCCTAGGTCAGGGACTAGATGAAATGTATGCGATAGCGGATGAGGTTCTTGATGATCGATTCCAAACTGCTCTTTCCGGATCATCTTTGGAATACCAGGAAAGTTCCGGAAACTTATACTTTGCGTTTGCTCTAGCACTTCTATTGATTTATTTGGTACTAGCCGCACAATTTGAGAGTTTCAGGGATCCATTGATCATTATGTTTACGGTACCTCTGGCATTGTCTGGTGCGCTACTCACGCTTTGGTATTTCAACGAGACACTCAACATATTCTCACAAATTGGGATGATCATGTTGATCGGTTTGGTTACCAAAAATGGAATCCTGATAGTGGAATTTGCTAATCAGCGCAAAGCGCAAGACATGTCCATAATGGAATCCATTAAAGGTGCTGCCAAAATGCGATTCAGACCTATTTTGATGACCAGTTTATCTACCATTTTGGGTATTCTTCCAATAGCACTGGCGCTTGGAGCAGGTGCTGAAAGTAGAGTATCAATGGGTATTGCCGTAGTTGGTGGAATGATCATTGCTACGTTCCTAACCTTATTCGTAATTCCAGCGATATATACCTTTTTAACTAGCAAGTCTAAACGAGTTGCCCGAGCATGATTAAATCAATACTACTACTTATTTCATTAGTTGCACCTTCACCTCAGCAGGCTGACACCACGCTGACCCAACAAGAGGCGGTGGCTATGGCTTTGGAAGAAAGCTTTGAGATCAAGTTAGAAAGCTACAACCTGGAAATTGCAGAGAATAACAATACCATCGGAAATGCAGGTTTTTTACCCACTGTTATAGCTTCTGCTAGCACCAGTAAAACCATTCAAAACGCAGAACTTGAATTCGCTTCAGGAGATGGACAATCTCGAAAAGGAGCTGAATCAACCTCCACGAATGCGGGTGTAAGCTTGAACTGGACATTGTTTGATGGTTTGAAAATGTTTGCAACGAAAGGTCGACTTGAACAGATCTCACGAACCAACGAATCTATCTACAAGTCACAAATACAGCTAACGCTTTCCAATGTGATGAAAGCCTTTTACAACGCGGCGTTAGAACAAGAGCGCCTGAAGCTACTCAAAAGCAATCTGGAGCTATCTGAAGAGCGGGTAAAGATCAGTAAAGACAAGTATGAAGTCGGTAAAGCTAGTAAACTAGAATATTTACAAGCTCAAGTTGATTTTAACTCTGATCAATCAGCCTATGTAAAGCAAAAAGAAGTAATTGCAGTTCGATTGTACGAATTACAGCAAATTATTGGAACAGAACAGTCACTTGATGAAGTGAACCTATCATTTAGTTATGACCTTCAAATGATGCTCACCAAAGAGCAAGCTGAAGAGTTGGCCTTAGGGCAAAATCCTGATCTTCAATCCATACAAATGATGCGAGAAACGTCTATTCTTTCCACAAAAGAGTTAGAAAGAGGCCGTATGCCCTCATTGGATTTCAACTTAGGCTACAACTATGCACAATCACAGTCTGAAGCAGGTTTCCTTCTCAGTAATCAAACCAACGGATGGAACTACGGACTTTCAGCATCTGTGACACTGTTTGATGGAATGAATCAATCCAGACAGATCCAGAATGCCAAAATATCATCTGAGTATGCTCAAACGAATTACGAGCGATCCAAGAGCATACTGTTAACTTCTGTTCGGTCGGCTTTCCTAACTTATCAGAATGCGGTGGAGCTAGCGGAGTTAGAAACACAAAATCTGGAAGTGGCAGAAGAAAACGTCAACATTGCGCTGGAGCGTTACCGAGTAGGTAAATCCAATCCGTTGGAAATTCGTGAGGCACAGAATAATGCCGTAGATGCACAAATCAGACATCTGGAAGCATTGAACACAGCAAAAATCGCAGAAATAGAATTGATGAGATTAACAGGAGAGATTGTGAAGTAATTACTTCACACGTCTCTCTAAATGGTCGATGATGGCCTTGGAAATGTATTCATTTACCGTAAGACCAACACGATCAGCTGCTGCAGTAAGCAGTTTCAACTGATCAGTTGTCAATTGAATTTTCATAAGTTATTAAACGGATTAAGGTTGTCTAATGTTATTCACTAAAAACTATTTCAAATATTTTTAGACAACAGTTTGCTATTGTAAAAAGTCTTACTACTTTTGCAATCCCCTAACGGAGCTAAGGGTTCTGAAAACGATCAGAAAAGCTTGTTGAAGTTATGAATTAGCAAGAAAAACTTAGTAAAAGTTAGAGAAAATTATATCGCGGGATGGAGCAGTTGGTAGCTCGTCGGGCTCATAACCCGAAGGTCACAGGTTCGAGTCCTGTTCCCGCTACTAGATAAGCCTCAGATTAGTTTCTGAGGCTTTTTTTATGTCTTTTTTTTTAAAAAAGAGAAAAATTAGAAGATCACAGGTTAGTCCCGATAGCTATGGGATCAATCCGAGAATCTGTATAGAATATCAGAATAATCTGATTTAGCTTTCAAAAAGTGCTTTGGATTTAACAGCATGGAAATTACTACTACATGAAGGGATATTAGAGTACTTTGAGGTAAGTTTCTAATCTGACTATTTTCCAAAAATTAAACTCCGGCTTATTCATTTTTATCATCTCAATTCAACCTCCTGATTTAAAATTCCAACTTCATCTAATTAATCATCCCTTTCATCCAAAATAATTATTCTCCCACAACGCTATAGTCTAAAATTGCAGAAGGTTGGTTGCTAATATGACATTGTTTCATAACAACCTAACTTTCATGCTTAAATACATTTTTTTAACCTGTGCATTACTGTATATGTCCAGTATTGCGCTCAGTCAAGCCGACAAAACAGCCAGCAACGGAAATTGGAACAACTCCGATACCTGGACTCCAGCTGGAGTACCTGGAAACGATCAGATAATATTAATACCTGAAGGAGTAACCGTCACTGTACCTGGCTCAGACCACACCTTAGATAATTCTATTTTAATAGTTCAAGGCACACTTGTAATGGAATCCACATGTGGTTACTGCCCCAATTATGGAAGCCTAACATTTACAGGGGCCAATTCGGCAGTTTTTATTACTCCAGGTGGTAGTGTTAATGACGGAACAGCATTCGGAGGAGATACTCATTTTATTTCCGTAAATGGCGACACTTTTTGGTCAGGAGATTGGTGTAGCTCAAACTGTGGCGAACAAATAGGTTCATTCACCTCTAGCAGCGAAACTGCCTGGCCTGCAACTGCCAGCAACCCTCTTCCTGTAGAATTGGTAAATTTTGAGGGGTATTCCGACGATAATAACAACATCCTTCAGTGGTCAACAGCGTCTGAGCAAAATAACTATGGTTTTATAATCGAAAGAAGCATTGAAGGGTATAGATTCGACTCAATAGGTTTTGTAATCGGAAATGGTGACTCCAATGAGCTTTTACATTACAAATTCGAAGATAAAGCCACGCAAACAGGTACTTATTACAGATTGAAACAACAAGATTACGATGGTCAATCAGAGTACTCTAAAATCATTCTAATTGAACATGAAGTCTTGAAAAAGTCCTTAGCAGCACCTGAATCATTAAAAATATATCCCAATCCAATAGGGAATGAAGTACATATAGATAACGAACTAACGAACTATATCCTCTACGATCTAAATGGGCAGATCATTTCCAAAAGAGAACAAACAACCACCTACTGGATAGAAAAGGATTTAACCAGCATATTCAACAATTTACAGAAAGGAACCTATTTACTTGTGAGTACTAAAAACGATCAATTACTGAAAACAAGACTTGCCAAAAAGTAATCCTTACAAGCATCTATAAAACTTTCTTTTAAGAGCCATTTCAAAGCTTTTCCAGGTATTCTTTTCTCTGTTAGAGATATAGCTAACTCTTTTTAGTCTTTACTAAAAGTAAAAACTCAATAACGAAGAAGCAGCTATCTTCGCGACAGTATTATATCAAGCATGGCATTAAAAGACATTCACGGACGCGCAATTAGGGACTTTTATCAGAATAAACCGGTCGCCAAATTATTCCTGCATACCTCCTATGGAGACACAGAAGAAATGCCTGTAGAGGTTTTCTTTAGAGAAGAGGAAGATCTTTCCGTTTTAGAAAACCTGGCTTTGATAGAATGTCAGGGAACAGTATTGGATATCGGTGCTGGTGCTGGTGCACATGCCTTGATGCTTCAAGCTAGAGACTTTAAGGTGTATGCTCTTGAAAATTCTCCGGCTTGTGTAGAGGTGATGCGTCAGTCAGGTGTCAAACACGTTATCGAGCAAGATTATAGACAGCACAATAAAACGTATGATACCCTCCTCCTATTGATGAATGGACTAGGAATAGCTGGAAGGCTTTCCAATGTACAAAGTGTACTTAAATCCTTATCAAAAATGCTCAATCCAGGAGGACAAATACTGGTAGACTCGTCAGACATAAGCTATTTGTACGAAGATGATGAATTGACGCCAGACGAAGAGTACTTTGGAAACATTCGATACCAGTATGAATACCGAAAAGAGAAAGGCGACTGGTTTGACTGGGTCTACGTAGATCAGGAAACCTTACAAAATGAAGTCAATGAAGCTGGAATGGAACTAGAGGTATTGTATACCGATGAAAATGATCAATATCTTGCCAGAATCACCAATAAATAAGCCATTCAACATCTAGCAGAAGAACAAAAATATTTTACCGAAATTTGTCTAATGAATAACCCTGATTTCAAAGCCGGATTTGTAACGATTATGGGCAAACCCAATGTAGGTAAGTCCACATTAATGAACCAACTAACAGGTGAACGCATCTCTATTGTAACTAATCGAGCACAAACCACCAGGCACAGAATATTTGGGATAATTACGACTGAGGATCATCAAATTGTCTATTCCGACACTCCAGGAACCTTAGACCCTAGTTACAAGCTGCAAGAGCGAATGATGGGCTTCGTCAAGAAGTCTCTGGAAGATGCAGACATCATCCTTTTCATGGTGGAGCTCGGAGAAAAAAATGATCATGAAACCTGGCTGGAAATGGCCAGACATACAGAAATTCCGTTGATTTTCGCAATCAACAAGACAGATCTGGCTAAGGGTTCTCAGGTTATTGATAAAATCAATTACTGGAAAGAACAATATGATTGGTTGGATCCAATTACCTTTTCTGCTGCGACAGGCGAAGGTGTCGAAGAATTAGAAAAGCGAATTTTAGAATTATTACCTCACCATCCCCCCTATTTCCCAGAAGATGAGCTCACTGATAAATCAGAGCGGTTTATTGCTGCAGAGATCATCAGAGAAAAGATTTTCCTAAACTACAAACAAGAAATCCCCTATAGCAGTGAAGTGGTAGTAACCTCTTTCAAAGAAGATGAATCCATCATAAGAATTGCAGCAGAGATATATGTGGAGCGAACTACTCAAAAAGGTATCATCATCGGGAAAAAGGGTGATGGAATCAAAAAACTTGGCATCGACAGTCGCAAAGAAATGGAAGACTTCTTCGGCAAACAGGTTCATCTAGAAACTTTTGTAAAAGTAGAAAAGGACTGGAGAAAAGATGACCAAAAGCTAAAACGCTTCGGCTATTAGGCAAATTTAGGGATAAAATTAATTATGATAATTATCAGCTTATACGCTCCGTCTGACAGACTATTCCTGACGAATGTCATAAATAGCTTTGATTAGCCGAATCTCATCGATAAAAACTAAGCATCTCACCTATTTTAGGTACGTATTTTTCGTGCGCAAAGCATCGAAAATTCATTACGATTATCAAGCCATTCTGTCTAGGTAAATCACCATTGTTTGGGAGCGCAAAATCCTTGAAATTAGTACCTGTAAAACGCTCCAACTCAACTTTGTTTAAGAATGAAAAAACCATTTTCTTTTTATTAAATACTAAATATCAGTAAAATGATTGATTCACCAATTACCGAAGCTAAAATGATGAATATCCTACTCGTAGACGACCACAAGATGGTTCGAGATGCCTTTAGTTTTTATTTTAAAGATGATGATCATTACTTCATCAAAGCACAAGCTGTAAATGGCGAAGACGCCTTGAAACGTCTCAAAACGGAACCATTTGATTTACTAATTACTGACATCAACATGCCGGTAATGAATGGTTTGGATTTAGTGCAAACCATCAGAGATGAAAATATAGATATCAACATTTTGGTGGTCTCTATGCTTGATGACATCAAGAATATCAAAAAAATGCTCAATATGGGCATCCAGGGATACATACTCAAAGACGCAGGAAAGGAAGTTGTAAAAACAGCACTTAAAACGATCGAACAAGGTGAGCATTACTTTGCTCCGGAAGTAACTCAACGGGTGATGGAAAGTATGGGTGGATCAGGCATTACGCCTAAACAACGTCTCACCATAGAAATAGAGCTGAGCAGCAGAGAGAAAGAAGTCCTAAAACTGATTTTGGACGAGAAAACTAATCAGGAAATAGCTGATCTACTCTTTATCAGTGTAAGAACTGTGGAAGGTCACAAGCGAAGCATGCTGACCAAAACAGGCTGTAAAAACCTGGTAGGCCTTACGATGTATGCCATAGAGCACAATCTGGTAGAGCTATAACGAATTACTCATTTGGGTAATTTCACAGAGAAGGTGCTCCCAAGACCTAGCTCACTCTCTACCTCAATTGTACAGTTGTTTAATTTTAAAAATTCCCGGGTTATTGACATACCCAGTCCAGTTCCCGGAATATCCCTGACATTGTTACCACGGTAGAAATCATTAAAAATATGCTCATGTTCCTGTGCGGCTATACCAATTCCAAAATCACGAATGGTTATACAAGTATAGCCATCATTACTAAAATCTAATTTCAACTCTGGATTTGGCTTTCCAGGAGAATATTTGAAAGCATTTGTGACTACATTTATAAGTGCGTGTCTGAGTAAATCATAGTCTCCTGAAAACTTGACAGGATCACCTATTTTTGAAACTTGAAGTACTCTTTGATCATTGGTTACCTGATCCACATCGGTAACAATATCATCAATCAATGAAGTCAAACAAACCTCTTCAGGTTTTACCTTCAGGTTACTTGTTTGCGCCTTCCCGATTAACAAAATATCTTCCATCAAGTCAACCAATCGATCTACTTCCCGAACTAGACGGCCATTGATCTTATCCAACATGGGATGCTGAATATCCAGAGCATCCAGCAGCTGCATATTGGACTTAATCACGGTAAGCGGTGTCCTAAATTGATGGGACGCCATAGCCACAAAATTGGAGCGCATTTTGGAAAGCTCTCGCTCCATATCTAGCGTTTTTTGAAGCTCTTGTTCAAACTTTTTCTGTTGGGTAATTTCTTCTACAACTACACTTACTCTATACTTCTCATCATATCCTTTATAGGGATGAGTGGATACCATTAACCAGTCAACCCCCCCTTTTTTATTGATATGCATACAGTCCTGGCTCTCCCCTTCATGCGTACTCAAGGCACGCTGTACCATTTGTGTCATTTCTAGTCCGTTGGAATCAATCCAAACGTCGCGAGCAGATTTTCCAATAAAACTCTCAGATGGCATATGAAATCGCTCTTCCGAACCAATGACACGTTCAAAGCGTAAGTCATTATCAATTACAAATATGAGATTATCAGTAGCCCTGATTAATGCATCTAAATCACTATTACTCTGGATAAGCTGTTCTTCAAAATTCCTTCTCTCTGAAATATCCCTGGCAGAAAAACGAATCATGTTTTCGTTTTTATATTCAAATGAATTTCCGATGATTTCCATCCATACATAATGTCCTTTATCATGTTTCATCCGAATACTGAAGTCAGAGGAAGTTCCTGGGACTAATAAATTACGCTGTAATTCTCGCTGACCAATACTTAAATCATCAGGGTGAATCAAATGTCTCAACTTAGTTCCAACCAAATCATCTGGTTCATGACCTAAAAGATTCCGAATAGAATCTGATATATATGAAAGTTCCGATGATTCTATATCATCTCCAGTAACCAACATTATCACATCTCGGCTACTTTCTGATAATAATCGATGGAGTCTTTCACTCTTGTATAATGCTGTTTGAGCTTCTTTCGTGTCCGTAACATCTCTGCATACCCCGAATACTTTGATCGGTTGGCCGTTTTCAAATAGGACTCTTGAACTATTACTGATATAACGCATCTTTTCGTTATGGTCTACTAGTCGATATTCCAATTTATCCCATTGATTATGAGTTTTGTGCAAAAAGACTTTTATGTCGGCATCTACCTTTTTCCGATCTACTGGCAAAATCTGATTTAAATACTCATTCCAAGTGGGACGTTCATCTGGATCAAATCCATGCATCATTAACCATTTTCTGGAATATTTACTGGACTCAGGGTGTACTACATCATATTCAAACCAACCTGTATTTGATATCTCCTGTGCTCTTTCTAATTTATCCTGAGTTTCTCTTAATTCAGTTACATTCTGTACCACACCAAAAACTTTCGTAACGTTTTCTCCATGGAAAATCAATTCCATATTCAAACTAAACCATTGTTCCACGTCACGAACCCGTGCTTTGATGTCTAACTTGATAACTGGGTTTTCCTTTGTCGCCTGTTGAGCAAGTCGAGACACTTGCTCCTTGTACTCTTCATCCACCAAAGACTTAAAATAATCAATAGTAAACTTGTCTTCTACCTCCAGGCCCATCATAGGCTTAATACTCGAAGAGTATTCTGTTCTGGGTTCATCAGGATAATATTCAAACCAACCAATCTGAGTTATCTTAGAAACTTTATCCACCAAAAATGGATCGTATTGAATGTCTACAATGGAGTCCTTGGGATTAATGCTGGACAGTTGCTGATGAGCTTCATGAAGTGATGCTAATTTCTTTTTCAGCAGTGGTCCATCAAACAGCTTGATAACATAAGCTAAACCATGAAGTGATGAATTTTGTAACTCTACTGTGCACACAACCCATTTATAGCCAATATCACTAGATTTAATTCTAAAGGTCAATTGTTGTGCTTTAAATCCAGCAGTTTCAGATAAAGTAGAGATTAAAGCAGGCTTAACCCAATCCAAATCTTCTGGATGTATCTGATTGTAAAAAGAAGAGAAACTGGGCAACAAGGAAGAATCAAGACTTAAAACATTGTAAAAACTCCCGGACCAAATATGTTCCTCATTTTTAGTTATGTAGAGTGCATAAGGCAAATCAAGCAGATCGGCGGAAACCATGACATACTTCTTTTTTTGGTTAGTTGATGATTGTTTAATTCTAAGAAATTTAACCTGTTTTATGGCTCAAAGTAAATCTGACAACAAGTTTTTACCGCTCAAGACAAAAATAAGCGCAAAATCGGTCGAAATTTCATGATTTAATTTCGTTAAGTTCTGGCAATCAACAGCATCCGGCCATTAGAGAATTTAAGTTATATCTCCTCAACCCAATCCAAACAGGTGATTAAAGACTTCCTTTTTTAGAGGTTTCACCTCATATCCAACCACGTTTTGATAGGTATAACTTTCTACTATATCAGTATCCGAAATGGACGAAGACAACATAATAACCTGAGTATTTAGCTGTTTTTCTCTCATAGCATCTAATAATTCAAAACCACTCATTCCTGGCATGTTAATATCCAATAGAATGTAATCAGGAAACTCACCTTGCAACATGAGACCCAATGCTTCATTAGCATTATCAAAGGACTGATAATCTAAATGAGCAAAAGATTTATCAACGATTGATTTCACGAACATACGCTGAATCACATCATCTTCTACATGCCACATACTTTTTGGAAGGTGGAGTGAACCGCTGTAAGAAGCTGGCTGATTCATACTTTCATTTAGAATTTCATGAATCTTATACATGACCTCATCAAAGTACTCACCTGATTGCATCATCCAGTCTATGAATTTCTCCTTTGGTAATTTTTCCTCTCTTAACAACTCTATCATATTGAAGATCTTAACAACTCTAGAGCGCAAATCATGTGAGGTAATACTTTTGACCTGATCTATTTGATGCATTTTGGAGGCCAATTCACCCTCGAGCTTGGTGAGGTGCTGATGCTTTACTTGATTTTTTTCATAAACGGTACGTATGGTTTGAATGAGATCTTCATATTCGAATGGCTTGGTTAAATAATCATCAGCTCCCAGGTTCATCCCTTGCCTGATATCCTGATGAGCAGCACGACCACTTAGGAAAATAAATGGTATATAATCAATAATCGTGGTGTCGTTTCTAAGAAATCGTAAAATATCAAAACCTGTCCCATCAGGCAACATGATGTCACTTATGATGATATCTGGCTTAAAGTCTGTTAATACCTCCAGTGCGTCATTGCAGCAATATGCGCAAGTCACTGACATTTGATTCAATCGAAGCATTTCAACTACTGCTTCAGAAATTCCTCGATCATCTTCTATTAATAATACATCCATTCTACGCTACTAATTAACTCATTGCCATTGGAATACGAATAGTGAAAACACTTCCTTCTCCAACTACACTTTCAACCTTTAACTTGCACTTATTAATCGTCAAAAATTCTTTTGTGATAGACATACCTAGACCGGTACCTTGTATTTCTTTCACATTTGGTGACCTATAAAAATCCTGAAAAATTCGTCCAATATCCTCTTTTGGAATCCCTATACCATAATCCTGTATAGCTAACTCCACTTCATTTTCTAATGAATAATCAACATGAACTTCTGGTGCTCTGGCCCCTTGTGAGTATTTAAAGGCATTGTCAACCAAATTGATTAAAGCATGTCTTAGCATATCATAATCTGCTTCAACTTTTTTTGGAGCCCCTATATGATTAACTGACAAAATTCGTCCGTCCACATCACAGTATACTACATCTCCTACAACATCTTGTATTAAGTCCAATAAACAAAACGAAGTTGGATTTGATGTAAATTGATCAGATTGCACCTTACCTAATGTTAGCACATCTTCCATTAGACCAACTAGACGATCCACCTCTCGGGTTAAACGTTCAGAGACACGATTGACCAACTTATTTTCAACTCCATAAGCTTTGATTAATTGCATATTGGACTTGATGACAGTAAGCGGAGTTCTAAATTGGTGAGAAGCCATGGCCACAAAACTTGCTCGCATTTTGGAGAGTTCACGCTCCTTGTCCAACATACCTTTCAATTCCTCCTCATACTTTCGCTGTAGTGTGACATCTTCCTTAATAACACACACCTTTAATTGATAATCCAAACCACGATATGGATGTGTGGTTACTTTATGATATTCTTTTTCTCCTAACTCATTCTCTACGACACATTCGAACTCTTCTTCGTCACCATTTACAAGAGACCTGCGAACCATCTGAGCCATTTCCACCCCATTAGGATCATTCCATACATCCTCTACTTGTTGTCCAATAAATTCCTCTGCCGGTATATGAAGCTGATCAGGATCACCAATTACTCGTTCGAATGCCCCCCACTTATCAAATGCAAAAATTAAGTTATCTGTAGCCTTAATTAGAGCCTTTAATTCGCTATTAGCACTCATAATGGCTTGCTCAAATTTATTGCGCTCCGTAATGTCTTCTATCACCACACACACCTTGTTTTTCGAACCCATCGACACATAAGGATGTGTAGAAACCCTGAACCAACGCCCTACGACACCATTCTTTCCATGGCGACAATCAAAAACCTGACTCGATCCATTTTTTAAAGATTCACGAACCATTTTGGACATATGTTGACCATTATGATCTGTCCAAATTTGCTCTACAGGATGACCAATAAACTTATCCTTTGGTATGTGTAACAATTCATCCTTCCCAAGTACGCGTTCAAACCTACCTAACTCATCAAAGGCAAAAACAAGATTGCTTTTGATCGTGATCATGGCATTCAATTCATTGTTTGCTCTGATCAGCGCCTCCATGTTATTACGTCGCTCTGTGATATCTCTGATGGACAACCGCAGATAATTTTCTTGACGAATTTCGATTTCGTTAGCAATGATTTCTGTCCATATATAGGTTTCATCATGCTTTTTTAACCTTATTTCAATTTTTAAGGATTCATCTTCTTTTTGCAGGTAGTCCATGTAAACCTTTTCATACCGCAAACGATCCTCGGGATGAATGAGATTAATAGCCAACACACCTTTTAATTCTTGAGCCGTGTAACCTAATAGCGAAGCATTTGATTCTGAAATATAGTTTATGGTGCGCTCTCTGTGATTACCACTTAAAAGCACTATCACATCCCTACTCGTTTCTGATATCAACCGGTGGAGTTCTTCGCTTTTATATAATTCAATTTGCGCTGTACGCATACTGGTTACATCAGCTGTGACTCCAAACACTTTAACAGGACACCCGCCGTTGTAAATCACTCTTGAACTATTGCTGATATATTTTTTCTTTTCTCTTCGAGTTCTTATTCGATAATCTATTCTATCCCAGGATTGCGGCATTGAAATTAAAAAATTGACTAATCCATCTTCAAATAGTTCACTATCTTCTGGAAATAGCCTGGAAATGTAATTTTCGAAAGTGGGAATTTCATCAGTTTCATAGTCATGCATTTTTAACCACTGCTCTGAAAACTTACTCGCTTCAGGATGCAGCACATCATATTCAAACCATCCTGTATTGGATATCTTCTGAGCACGAAGTAAGTTATCCTCCATTACACGATACTCAGTAACGTCCTGTACGGTAACAAGTGTTTTTGTGGGTATTCCTGAAACATCTCTTATTATCTCTCCATGACTAGTAAGGTATTTCAACCGGCCAGTAGAAGTCATAATACGGTATTGTATGTCTTTCCATTCTGTAACCTCTGGATTGGCGTAGAGCTGCTCTAAGTGATCAAGTACCACTTTGTCTTCTGCTATTACATATTCATTTAAATCTGACAGAGCATTGACAGTACTTGAATCTTCCAAATCAAATATCTCCCAAAACTGATCTGAACCATAATATTCACCAGTGCTCATATCCAAATCAACCCAACCAACCTTCGAGTATACTTGTATTCTGTTAAGTTTATCTTCGAGCTGCCTTACCTTAGTAAAATCAAGTACACAACCTAAAAAATAACACGGAACCCCATTAGAGTCTCGATCGACTTCCCCTACCACCTGAATGTATCTTGACTCACCTTTTTTATCATAAATTTTAAAACTGACGTTAAAGGAACTATCATCACTATTCAGAACTTTTGTTATTTTCTCTCTTTCTCCAGGTGCGACAATTGCTCTAATCTGATCTAGTGTATTTAATTCCTTTGGGCTGTAGCCCATGATCTCGTAAAAGCGTGTATCACCCCACACTTGCCCAGTGGTATAATCAATCTCGTGCCAGCCTAAACCGCTGATTTCCTTAGTTTTCTTTAATAAAAGCTCAGATTCTTTCAGAAAAGTAATATCATGAAAGAGTCCAATGGTTTTAATTAAAACACCTCCTCGGAAAACACACTCTATTTGTAGGTCATACCAATAAGTAGTTCCATTAATCAAAAATTGGACATGCTGGGATATGTGTGGTTTCTCGGGTGTGGCTTTACTAATCTTATTTTCCAAGCGCGATGAATGAGCACTTAATGCATGTGATTTAAGCCAGTCAATGGAGAAAACCTCATCTTCCTGTAAATGAAGCAGCTTGTTTAAGTTGCTCTGCAAGGTTATTGCATTGTCAATTTTATCATGCACATACCAACCTATCGCTGCATGATTCGCTATTTTATCATAGACTTTTTCCTCTGTTGATTTTCTTGAATTGAAAAACTTCTCCGCAAACTCTAAACGACTGATGCTTTCATCAAAAGTATTATCAGTGAAAAAATCCTCAATCAAAACAAATCGTTGAGCATTGAATTCACTACAGCTTAGGTAAACAACTACCTTTTTCGCTGTAGGTTTATTTAAACGAAAAGTTAATGGTTCCTCAAAATCATTAGTCTTTAGTGCTTCGCAAAGCGAATTATACACGATTCTTCGATCCTCTGGATAAATAGCACTGATGACTGTCTTGAACGAAACATTGTGAGCTTCCTTTCCTTCAGATATGAAGGATTTGAACTTTTTTGATAAACAAAAAATAGTGTTTTCGCCTATCCTGCTTACAGATTTTGTCCTACTGATTGATGTCATCATAGCTCATTATTGATCTAGTTCAAATTAAAAGAACAGTTGTAGACACAATAGAAAAGTACCTTACTGGACAAAAAATTACGTCTGAACCAAAAGCGGCATCTATGATAACTTCTTACTAGAATGCTTGAATCAGCTTGTCAATTTGTGTGCTTAATTCATGGATATCATACGGTTTTTGAAGATGTGAATCTGGACAGTATCCCATGCTACAGAGTTCTTCTCCGTCAACAGGATATGCCGTTAACAAGAGAATAGGAATTTTCTGATATTCAGCATTCGATTTAACTGTTCTGGTGATTTCTCGCCCATCCATAAGAGGCATGATCAAATCTGAGATAATTAAGTCTGGCTTTTGATTAGAAAGACTTTGTATTAACTCAACCCCATTGTTAAAAACAGCTGTATCATAGCCCAAAAAACAGATTAACTCCTGTAATGACTCTCGAATCCCTTCATTGTCATCGACAATAAAAACCTTTTTGCTCATTCTAGTTGACGATAGTTTAACACAAAAGTAGATTGGAGGATCTATCCATTTTCTTCCAATTAGTTGTTCAACCTTTTTCCTAAGCTCAAATGCAGAAAATGACCGATAACCAGAGACTTTAAAATGTCATTTGACTAGATAATCATTTCTTTTGGCGAATACCCAAATTGCTCCTTAAATGACTTTGAAAATGAAGACAGGCTCTTAAATCCCGCCTTTTCAGCAGCCTCACTCACGTTGCAATCACCGGACTCGAGGTGTGACTTAGCCTTAGACAGCTTAAAAATGCGTACATAGTCCTGAAAAGACTGACTGCTGTATTTTTTTAGTTTCTTTTGAAGGCCTGAAGTAGACATTTTCATCAAAAGTGCGATTCCTTCTAAACTTATGTCATGAATATGTACTTCCAAAAATTGGTTTAACTTCAAAATAAACTCCCACTCAGGGTCATGTGACTGCTCTACATCCACCTGACTTCTGAGCAAATTATTTCGCAAGTTGATAAGGTTCCTGATCTTGTATGCCAGTTCCCTCAAATCGAATGGCTTCTTCACATAGCCATCAGCACCTATTCTGAAAGTATTTAATTGCGTCTCAAAATCTGCTTTGGCAGTCAGCATAATTATAGGAATAGTACAAAATGACTTATCTGACTTAAGACGTGAAAGCAGTTCAATGCCATCCATCCGTGGCATCATTATATCACTAATAATCAAGTGTGGTTTCTTCAGATTGATTAACTGTAAAGCTTCCTCACCGTTCTGAGCTTCCATGGTTAAATATCCCAGCGTATGAATCAAATCAGTTACCGTCTCTCTGATCCCAAAATCATCTTCTACAATTAAAATTACTTCTTTCATGGGGTGATAGTAAGATCGCTGTGTGAACATATATAGTCCTCTTACATTTAACTATGACAAAGTTCATATTGATTCACAATTAGGTAATCCACCTACAGTTTAGGCTTTAATTTAGTAAATCACCTAGAAGGTCATTACGTATTTAACATAAGCCTTCAGCGCATTCAAAACGTACCGTACACGTATTTTATTGATTCAGTAAAACCCTCTTATATTCTGTTACGATTTTGACCAACTTTATCTAATCAAATTAAACAATGATAGTCACAAACAAAAATTAAGATTATGATGGTTCATCAGGTTACTCGAAAGATAAAAAACAATCAGTCCTTACAACCTTCTACAAGCAATCGACCCTTAGTTAGCTACAGTAAACAAAAGGGATTATTAATAATCAGAGAGGCAGCAAACAAACTAAACTCAGTTCATATAGAAGCAATCAAAACGATCATTTCTGATCATCTCAACAGCAGAAAAACCATCGATATTGTTCTACAGATCCGAGAAATCAGCAAATTAAACCTGCCTTTATTATTCAATCTGTTCAAGTTCTGTAAAGGCCTGGAAGAATGGGATAAAAGAATTGATATCGCCTGGTATATCTCTGATGAAGATATGAATATGAAGCGATTAGCTCATGATTTTCAGGAATTGTATCAATTAAACCTAAGAATATTCCAAATTAGCTAACAAAACTGATCCAAAAAGTGTAACTTGTGACTAACCTTCCAAATTAAATCCAGCTAATATCGGAAAGTAATTTTAGCCCATCCTCGGATGGGTTTTTTTCTGTTCAACTGAATGTTAGAAGGTATTCTGATCCACGACCTGCCTCACTACTGATCTCAATCTCTCCATTGATCTTTTCCATTCTGTAATACAGGTTTTTAAGTCCTCCATTACTTATCACTTGATTGACATTAAAACCAATACCATCATCATTGATCTTCACATAGTATTGGTTATCAACCTGGGTCAAAACAGCGTTGACTTCAGTGGCTTTTGAATGTTTTACCACATTCGTCATAATTTCAGATATAACAGGAATAATTTCTACACTCTTTGCAAGAATTGGCTCTTCTTCAAAACTGTAAGAATACGAAATGGAGATATTGGTATACTGATCAAAGTTCTTGATCATCTTGTCCAGTGTTTTTTGGAAACCATTGACCATCAAATCATGTGCAGCATTCCCATCAATAAGGTTTCTAATCTGCAAGAAAGCCACATCCAAACCACTTTTTATATTCACAAGATCCTTTTTTAGACTACCACCTTCCGGAATCTTGCCATCAAGTATTCGCTCTATATTCATTTTCAGGCTAACCACCGTTTGCTGAACATTGTCATGGATGTCCATTTTCATCCTGTCGGTTTCTAGCTTTTTAATTTCCTGAACCAACTCATCTTGATGACTTAACCGATATTGGATACTCTCAAGTAGCTCTCGATGATCAAATGGCTTCATTAAATAATCATCAGCACCCATTTTCAACCCTTCTCGAATATTCTGTGAGTGTGACTTGGCACTCAAAATAATGAATGGTATGAACTTACTTTTACCAAATGACCGAACTGCTTCCAATAACTCATAACCTGTCATTTTAGGCATCATCAAATCAGAGATAATGAGGTCTGGTTGGTGCTTGACTACTTTAAAGAATCCAGATTCACCGTCTTCAGCAGTTACCACTTCATACCCACTGCATTCTAGTAGATCCTGAATGGTTTCACGAATGTTCAATTCATCCTCGACTACCAATATTCTATTTTTCTTCTCGATCATTATTATTTGGAATTAAAACTGTAAAGCATGATCCATTACCTTCTTCACTTTCTACTGAAATGGTACAATTATTAATTTTAAGAAATTCTGAAGTCACTGATAAACCAAGTCCTGTACCTGGAATATGACTTACTTTATCAGAACGATAAAAATCGTTAAATATCCTAGAGATATTCTCTTTGCTGATTCCTAACCCAAAATCTCGAACACTCAAAACAACCCGTTGCTCATCCGTGTAATCAATAGTCAATAAGGGGTTTGGTTGTGCTTCCGAGTATTTGAATGCATTGGTCACCAGGTTAAGTATCGCCTGTCTTATTAAGCCTTCGTCCAATACAACATTGCGTTCCTGCCCTTTTACCTTAACAATTAACACCCTTCCATCCTTTTGCGTCACATCAATATCAGCCTTGATACTCTTGAGTAAATCAAACAGATTAATATCCGAGAACCTCGGCTTGATAGCCCCAGATTGCGCCCTTCCAAGCATTAATATATCCTCCATTAAACCCACCATCCGATCTACTTCACGAGTCAATCTAGCGGATACTTTTTCAGTTAAAGGGTCATTTTTACCAGACAATTCAAGCAACTGCATATTGGATTTGATGACGGTAAGTGGTGTTCTGAATTGATGTGAAGCCATAGATACGAAACTCGCTCTCATCCGACTAAGCTCACGCTCCATTTCCATGGTTTTTCTAAGTTCTTCTTCGGCTCTCTTCTGGGTTGTTATTTTCTCGATCATGACACTCACTCGCTCTTCGTTATCATAACCTTGAAAAATATGAACATGGGCGCGATACCAATCAAAAACACCTCTAAGTGTATACTGGTAATCAAATTTTCCAGAATTTCCAGAATTAAAAGCTTCTATTACCATCTGACACAACCTCTGACCATTATTATCAGACCACAGTTCTTGCAAAGGTTGATTGATAAAACTAGCAGCAGGGATATGAAGTTTACTCTCATCATTGACTATTACTTTTTCGAACGTCAAATCAGACTTGATGATAAAAACGATATCTTCTGTTGCTTTAATCATGGCCTGAAGATCCGTATTGGTTTTGACCAATTGTTCCTCAAACGCTTTTCTATCACTAATATCGCGAACGGATAATTGAATTTTGACAGGGGTTTCTTCTATAAGAACTCCGATATTCGCTTCAACCCATAAAAACTGCCCATCTTCCCTAAACAGACGAAAGGAGACGGTTGTAGATTCTTTAGCAAACAAAAGTTTAGGAAGTATATCTTTAGTAAATCGTACTCGATCTTCCTTGTGCATTAGCTGAGTGGCCTCCATCCCAAGTAATTTATACTTGGAATATCCTGTCAATTCCTCTACATAATCTGAAGCGAATGTTATGACCATTCCTTTGTCTCTGCCTTCCAGTAGCAAAATTGCATCCCGACTATTTTCAGACATCAAACGATACTTGCGCTCACTTTCCTTCAACGCCCGCTCAGTCACTCTGGATTTAGTCACATCAATAGTAGTACCGAATATCTTAGATGGAACCCCATCTGTATAAACAATTCTAGAACTATTACTGATATAGCGCTTATGACCGTATCTTGTAATAATTCGATAATCCAAATTATTCCATTCATCCGGCATTCGCTTCAGAAACTCGGGCAGATTGGGGATTAATTGCCTATCCACTGGGTGTATTTTTTCTAAAAAGGCATTTAGACGCATGGGTTGATTATCAAAATCATGCATATCCAACCATTCCTTAGAAAAACTACTGGCGGCCGGCGTTATAATATCGTATTCAAACCATCCGGTCTGACTGATCTTTTGGGCACGTTGGAGTCTCTCTTCGAGTGATTTGAACTCCGTAATATCCTGTACGGTACCCAATACCTTGACCATCTCACCAGAAACAGGATCAAACTCATATTGCCCATTGTTTTGAATGAATCGATAATTTCCATTAGTCAGAACAATACGAAACTGAAAAGAATAACCAAATTCATAACTCAGATATTCTCTTCCTATTCGATCAACCACAGGCAAATCATCCGGATGAACTTTTTTTAGAAATTCCTTACGATCATAAGCGTCCATCTCCAAAATTTGTAAAAACTCGGCTGAAACGTCTATATCCTGCGTCTTCACATCTACCTCGTACCACCCAAGCCTTGCTAATTCATTAGCGTGCGTGAGTTGTAACTCCTTTTGCTTTAGGTCTGTAATATCTTTTGTTACGGCAACAATTTTGAATGGCCGATTATCTATTGGAGAAGATAACACTTGACCAGTACTTTCCAAATACCTTAATGTACCATCGCTCAGTACTACTCGATAATGAAATGTTGGCCAACCTTCAAAGACTTCATATAACTTCTTTCGTGATTCAATCACTCGTTCATGATCCTCAGGATGTATACAAGCGAGTAATTCATTCAATGAAGGCATCCGGTTCAGATTCAAACCATGCATTCGCAAGTACTCTGGTGAAACTGATGATTTTTCTTTGTTTTTAAGATTGATTTCGTACCACCCTACCTTAGCAATCTCCTCCACATGCTCCAGCCTACCCTGTGTTAAGTGATATTTAGTGGTGTTTTCGAAACTACCCATCATTCGTACCAATCGAGACTCAATCCAAATAGATGTCCCTCTACTTAAACCATACAAAAGCTCGCCATTGACAATGTGTCGAGTTCGAAATTCGAAATCAGGTGAATCAGGAGTCAGGTTACGCATCACCTGCTTAAAAATCTGAAGATCCTCAGGAAAAACAGTACCAGCAAAGTTTTTATAGCCTATCCTACCCTTATTTTCTACGCCCAACAATGAAAAAATTTGACTTGACCAGAGAAATAAATCCAGCTCTGAATGGTATTCCCAATAACCTATATCATTGAAAAACTCCATTAAGTGGTCCTTCTTTAACTCCTTGGCAATATCCCCGCCAGGCATTACATCCATCTGAGTTTCCAGGTTAGGCTTAAACTGCAATAGAATAGCTAATTCTCCATCAAATTCTTCCTGCTGGACATACAGGTTTAATTTCCTATCATTCTCATCATTTTTCAACCTAAATTCTACAACATATTCACTTGAAGTCTCCTCCGTAGAGAGATAGTATATATCCATAACCTTAACACGGTCATTGTCATGGATCATGTCATACAGTAAATTAAGATCTGGATTAGGTTTAGGATTTACTCCAAGTATCTCAAACATACCTCTAGACCAGTAGCAGATATTTTTTTCTGGTACATTAAAAATGAAGGCTCTTCGTAAGTTATCCTTCGTAAGGTTACTTTGCTTTATGGCAGAAGCTTGTTTCATGAGACAATAAAAATAGAATGCAAAAACCCTTCCTATTGTGGAAGTACGTCCCCAGACAAATAATTACGTCTGTACAACAACTTTGGAAGGGGGCAATCCAAAATGCTCTTTGAATGAATCGGAAAAATGAGCAAGGTTCTTAAATCCACTCATCTGAGATGATTGACTAACGTTGCACTTACCTGACTGTAAAAGTGCTTTAGCCTTGCTTAGCTTGTATCTTTTTAAATAATCGCTGAAAGTATGTGAAGTATAGTGCTTTATTTTTTTTTGCAACCCTGAACCAGACAGGTTCATTGATTCAGCAATTTTATCAAGAGTCGACTCATTCATATTATCCCTAATGGCCTCATTGAGTTGTGATAGAAATGAATGTTTCTTGATCGCTATTTCAGGATCAAAGTCCATATCTCCTCGTAAAAGTATTGACTCTTGCAGTGCAAGTAAATTATTGATTTGAAAGAGTAACTCTACTGCATCAAATGGCTTCTGCACATAAGCATCCGCTCCTATTGTGAAGGAATTCCACCTAGTGAACTGATCCACTTTTGCCGTGAGAATTAATACAGGAAGATGATGATAAATGGTACTTGATTTTACTAACTCCAATAAACGCAATCCATCCATTACAGGCATCATGATGTCGCTCACTACTAAATGTGGGTTAATCTCTTGAATTTTTTCCCATCCATCTTTACCATTAATGGCTGAGCTAACCTGGTACCCACACGAATACAGTAAATCTATGAGGGTTTCTCGTATACCGAGATCATCCTCAACAACTAATACGTGATAGTTCATAATCGGAGCATTACGGTGATTGCGCAAAAAATAGCTAGTGGCGCATGTCTCAAAAAGGAATTTACAGAATTCCAAGATCAACTTATCTGATAACTGATAATGGTTCCATCTTGACCAAAACTTATAGGTAAAATACCTATCACGTAACTGTTTCAACGAGCAGCTTTCGAACATTCGAACTATTCAAAACATGTATTATCATTAATAACTGTTTTAATGTGAAATGATCAAAGCCGTTAATGATAAAATAATGATCAGCAACTTCTTGAAAGTTCACACGATTACCATCTACCCCAAACTGAACACCATCAAAAAAGAGAATATTTTCTTCCATTTCAGTAAATAATTCTATCTAATTACGATCTAATCAATGCATTTGGATTCCTGAATTAAAAAGTCTTTAGATGAAAAGGTCTAACTTTGCGCCACAATGGCAAACATCGTAGCAATAGTAGGAAGACCCAATGTTGGTAAGTCAACTTTTTTCAACCGGTTGGTGGAAAAAAAGCAAGCCATAATGGACAATGAAAGTGGGGTAACCAGAGACCGTCATTACGGGTACTCTGAGTGGAATGGAAAGTCCTTTACAGTAATTGATACTGGAGGATATGTAGAAGGATCGGAAGACATTTTTGAGGGAGCAATCCGTGAACAAGTAAAAGAAGCTTTAGAAGAAGCCAACGTTATTCTGTTCATGGTTGACTGTCATACTGGGTTGCATGGTTTAGACCAGGACTTTGCCAATGTGGTTCGTGAGATTAAGAAACCAGTAATTATTGTTGCCAATAAAGCTGATAATGCTGAGAAATCCTATATGGCAAGTGAGTTTTATCAATTGGGTATCAGCGAACAAATACTTCCAATAGCATCGATTAGTGGTGCTGGAACGGGAGATTTATTGGATGAAGTAGTAGAATACTTTGAGCCAGATCCGGAGGTTGACACAGAGGAAAACGCGGTTCCTCGAATCGCAATTGTCGGCAGACCAAATGTTGGAAAATCCTCTTTCCTAAATGCTCTGTTAGGCAAGGATCGATCTATTGTAACGAACATAGCCGGAACCACTAGAGATGCAATAGATAGTCGATACAATCTTTTCGGAAAAGACTTTATACTTACCGACACTGCTGGGATACGTAAAAAAGCCAGAGTAAAAGAAGATATTGAATTCTACTCTGTTTTGAGGGCTATTCAAGCATTGCAGGATTCTGATGTGTGTGTGGTAGTTTTAGATGCCACTAATGGAATTGAAGCTCAAGATCTCAACATTATTAACCTGGCACATAAGTACAAAAAAGGCTGTGTGATCATGGTTAACAAGTGGGACTTGTATGAGAAAGATCACAAGTCTGCAGATGACTACAAAAAGCATATCGCTGAGAAACTTGGGCCTCTGTCCTATATTCCTGTTGTCTTCACTTCTGTATTAACGAAGCAAAGGATATTCAAAGTAGTAGAATTGGCTCTAGAAGTAGCTGGTAATAAACATAAGAAAATTAGTACTTCTCTGCTAAATGAGAAAATGCTGAAGGAAATTGAAAATTACCCACCTCCTGCTGTGAGAGGAAAGCACATCAAAATCAAATACATAACACAACTTCCTACCAACTCTCCAACGTTCGCATTTTTCTGCAACCATCCTAAGGATATTAAAGAATCGTACGAGAGATTCCTGGTCAATAAATTGAGACTTCATTTCGATTTTGAGGGAGTGCCACTTAAAGCAGTATTTAGACAGAAATAATTGAATTCAGGCAATAGGTATCTCAACGTTTTTGAACGGTTTGTTCCAGAACCAGCAGCTGCTTATTGTCTGAAACTTTACGAGTATTTCGGATTCGAATTCAAAATCAAAAAAAGCAGGCAAACCAAACTTGGTGATTATCGGTATTCTCCACAGACTAAAAAGCACACCATCACCATCAACAATGATTTGAACCCTTATGCTTTTCTAGTAACATATCTCCATGAAGTAGCACATTTGGTGACGTTTGATGAACATGGGAGAAAAGCAGCTCCTCATGGCACCGAATGGAAGAATAATTTCAAACGTGTAGCACAACCAGTACTTAACCAGCAAGTTTTTCCAGAAACCGTATTTATTGCTTTACAGAACTACTTTAAAAACCCAAAAGCTGCCAGCTGCTCAGATCCCGTTCTTTACAATATCTTAAGACAATTTGATGGACCTACAGATCTTATCCCATTAAGTAAGATCAAAGTAGGTGACATATTTGATTTTCAAGGAAAAGAATTCCAAAAACTGGAAAAGAAACGCACCAGAAGTGTTTGCTTGGAAGTAAAGACTAACAGAAGATACCTGATTTCAGAAATTGCGCGAGTTAAAATTGTAAGCGACTAAGCTTATGGGATTATAATTATTAATATTATAATTATTTCAATACTTCATCTATCTAGTACAACTCTCCTGTTGTTTTACTAAATTAGAAGCAAAAGAACCAGTATGGCCAATACAATTTCCATTTACAACTTTAAAGGAGGAGTAGGTAAAACAACTACCGCGATTAATTTGGGAATCAGTTGGGCAAAATCTTTTAAGGTTCTTTTAATTGATTTCGACCCACAGTGCAATCTTTCAAACTCTATCGCACCCGATCATGAGTCTCCTACCATTTATGAGTATTTGAAAAAGGTCATGCACGATCATGAAATTAACCCAAGGCCTGAAGAGATAACCCCATACTTACACGTAGTTCCAGGGGACTTACAAATGACTCAAATTGAAAGTAATAATCAGTTTATTTCCTTTGGAAGAGAAATGGTTAGCAAGCTTCTGATGCACTTTCACCGCGAATACGACTTTGTGATCATGGATTGTCCAACCAATTTCGGCGTATTAGTCAAGTCCATTATAGGCGCATCAAGAAACATCTTAATTCCTGCTATTGCGGACAATTTCTCAATGACTGGCGTAAAAACATTGATGACCTATTTGGCAGCAGTAGAAAACCACTCCCTTAATATTCTCGGGGTGTATTTTAACATGTTTAATAATAACATGAATCTCACAGCCAAGAAATTTGAAGAAGCGAAGGATTTGTTCGGTTCCCTTATTTTAGAAAATACGGTAAGCCGATCGATAAAAGTAGGTGAGGCCAATGATGCTGGTGAATCAATTGCTGATTATTCACCTGACAATCATGCTGCTCAGGATTTCATGAAGCTAAGTGATGAGCTACTGGCTAAATTCAATAGCCAATCCCTAAATCCTGAATTCATTCTTCCCGATCTTCTCGAACGGATGAAAGGCTAAACACCTAAACGGCGCTGCATCAATCCAGACACAACCGCATATAAGGTTTTAGGAGTCATTGTTCTCCAATTGATTATCTGCAGTTTACCACCAAAATTGATGTAATTATCAATTTCATATACAGCCATTTCTTGCTCTACAAAATCTCTAAAGCAAAGTGCCGCAACCCAACCCTCCTCAACTTCTTCGAACCATTCTTCATAATAGCTATCATCACTACCATGAAAATTCAGAATATTCTCTCCTATTAAGATGAACTTATTGATTCCTTGATCAGTGATATGCTCAATGACATTACGCTTCAAATGCATGATATCATTATTGATTGCATCATTCCACTCTCCTATGAACTCTAAGACAATAAAACCTTCATCATAGTCGGCATAGAGGATTTTTAAATAAAGTGTCTCAGATCCAAAATAATCCCATCCTGGATCAATGTAGTAACCATAGATATTTTCTGAGTAGAGGTCGTAGTTATACTCCTTCCCATAAAAAGGAGACTGCTCATCATGACTTGAATCATAATGAGCATGCCATCCATAATAAGGTTCTATTTGATGCACTTATTCTTTAATAATCTTATAGGTAAACTCTGAAGTAGATGTCAACACATTGATAAGGTATATCCCCTCATCCCACTTTGATGTTGACAAAGTAAGATTGGTGTCTAACACTTTTTCTACAATTTTAGATCCGGTCATATTAAAAACAATCACTTTTATTGGTTCATCGAACTTAAAGTTGAGATGGTCATATACAGGATTTGGATAAACCTTCAATTCCTCGTTTTCCACAGAAAGAACAGTTGTCTCCACGTCTCTAACAAAGACTAAATCATCTACAGTTCGTGGTGATAATTGATAATCAGCTCCAAACTGACCTACAAAACCTGTTACGTTATAAATACCAGCTGGCACCTCTGTGCCTACGAGTGGATGACTAGACGAACCAATTCTAAAAGTTAGTGCCCCTGTAGCATCTGTAATGGTAAAGTTTCCTGCAGATCCACCACCTTGAAAACTAGATCCAGCATCAGCAAATTCCACTTCATTAATTGTAACCAACTGAGATTCATAGCTCTCATCAACTTCATCAATAGTAAGCACCTTAGATTCTGGTAGATCTACTCCTTGAGCTATAAGTGTAATCACTATTGGTGACTCCTCGATCTGTAGTAGATTGTTATACGATGATAATGTTCCACTTACTAAAACACTATCTCCTTGAACCAAATCACCTGATTCATTACCTGCATCAAAACTTCTCACCACTACACCTGCAGTACCATCATAGATCACTCTGCTTGCACTGCTATTGTTTCCTGCATCAATTACCACTCCGGTTACATAAACTGCAGCTCCAACACCTAATTCTCTTGCAGTGGCAATGCTGATCAATTCAACCCCTCCTTCTGTTCCGAAAACCTCTAATGTTATGTCATTTGCATCCTCTGTACTATGTGTCACGACATTAGTGTATGAAGCTTCGTCTTCAACCGTCGGCGCAAATTGAAGGTAAACGGTATAAATCTCTGTTGTTTCACCTGCTACATGACTAAAAACAGCACTTTCTTCAAATGTTTCTCCATCTGATGAAACCTTAAAAGGAGCATTCACTGATACCGTCAAATCCGCAGTTAAATTATATCCAGTAATCGTGTATTGTTGAGTTAATTGAGATCCTGCGGATACTGTTCCAAAGTCCTTGGAGAAATTTAACGGATCTACATGCATGTAAGGAGAGGTAGTACTACCCCAAATTTCACCTACCCATTCTGGATGATCGATAAATGGGTTTCTATTTCCTTGATAACCGTAAGCTTTCTCATGTCTGTCTATTTCATATTGATCAACAGGATCCTCTTCATGCCATTGAATGAGTGTACTCAACACACCCAGTTCAGGATCACCTGAGTAGGTAACTCGATCCATCAACTCAAGATCTAAATCACTGCTTTCATATCGCATATCCATGTAGAACAGGATTCTGGCAACATCACCTTTGATTTCATCTCTTGGTTCGAAAAAATCTGCTGTAGTATATGTATCAGGAGCCTCTCCTTCTGCATTTTCTTCAGTATCCTCCACATCACCAAAATCTTTATTACTCTTAGAGGTGTTAACCGTAGCGTCAGATGGGCGTAAATTATGAACATCAGTATAGGCAGTATCTCCTTCGCTCGCGAATCCATGTGACTTTGGCCAGGTGTGCTCCCTATTCCAATAATCCGCCTGATTGCTGCCGGCAAAATTGGCTTTAGGAATAGAGTTATTTTTATAAAAGAGGATAATGTTATCAGAGTTTTCAGGATCCTCATCTAATTCAGGAAGTATAAAATCTCTGAAATCTCCATATTCATACACCTTATGATTGCTGTTAATCACATGAAGTTTCGTTTTCAGTTCTTCCCCTGTCAAACTTTCCGTGCCATCATAATATCCATCTGGTATAGACTGAGCGACACAAAGGTTCAAAAGAACTGTAGATAGGAATAAAGTAGAAAATACTTTCATTAATGAGCTAATTGGTTTTAAATAAAGAAAGCTACCCGCAAAGGTAGCTTTCTGATAAGTTTTTATAATAATCCTATGAAGGATAGATTATTCATTTACAACGTATACTCCACCTTCAAGGATTAGAGATACTTCTTGCAACCCACCAGGGTAAGAATCATAAGTTACAACATACTTTTGACCTTCCTCTGCATCTGGGTGCATACCTTGAAGAACGAAATCGATAGCTTCAATGATCAACTCAGTAGTCCAGTAACCACCGTTTGTATTGAAGTTACCATAGCTAGCCAAGTTAGCTCTAGCATCAGCATTTCCAAGTGATTCATTTGCAGCAATTGCAGAGTAATCCCCAGCAGCTAAAGTATACTTAATAGTGTTGTCAGGAACCCAAGTAGAACCATCGTTACCGAAGTTCAATGAGAAATACTGAGTATCTTCAATAGAAACCCACTCAGTACCGTCATGCTGATAAACTACAAGGAAGTTTTCATATTGACGCTCATCATCGCTATTTACATAAGTATATTCGAATACTGCAGTTCTATAATCACCTTCTTCACCATATGCATATGCAGATGTATTAAGTAATTTTTCAATTCTAGCTCTCGCAGTTGATCTACTTTCAAAGTTGGTATAGCTCTGTCCCATTGCATAGTAATCTTCGTTAGAAGGCACATAAGCAATGTACCACTGACCTGCATAGTATGCCAATACAGAAGTTCTAGAAGAAACACCACCCTCATAGTAGTCATAGTTAATCGTAACTATATCTCCTTCAGAAGGATCATCATTTACGTATCTAGCAGCTTTGAAGATATCACCTCTTGAATTCAAGTTAGGATAGCTCTCTCCTATTGCATCATAATCATCATCAGTCAATGTATATTCTACATCATCATCAACTCTGATTGGATCGTAGATTGCGTAACCTATTGTAGCGATACTTCCAGCTCCTAAGTGAGAGTAGATATCAGAAAGCAACTCAGGAATTAATTCCTTTGCTTCATCTTCGTCATCAAAGTTTGCGAATGACTTTCCTAGATCGTCATAATCATCTTCAGTAAGCGTGTACTGAACATCAGCAGAAACACCCGTTTCGTCTGCGTCGATCTCGTCATAAAGATCTCCTAATGGCTCACAACCAAACAAGGTAGTAGCAGCAAGAGATACAATTGTTAAATATTTAGTGAATTTCATTTCTTGTTCAGTTTAGAATTTAACCTTAATACCTGAAGTCCAAGTTCTTCCTACACCGTAGTATACAGCAAGAGAAGTTGCAGGATCACCGTCCTGAGCATCAGAGATGTACTCTACATCAAACAAGTTTTGTACGTTACCGTAAACTGTTGCGTCAAGATCTCCGATTTTGAAGCTATAGTTAGCTTTCACATCAACAAGGTTATAAGAAGGTACTTCATATGCATCTACACCTTGAACACTTTCAGTAGTTCTAGAAAGTGGATCGTAGTTAGCATAAAGGTTTGCATAATAGTTATAAACAAATCCTACAGCAAAGTCTTCAACGATATCATAGTCCATAGAAAGTGAAGCAGTTGTTTGAGCAGCATCACCTACTTTAAGACCTGAAATATACAATGTAGGAATTGTAGTAAGTGGGTTTTGAGCTTCATCGAAGACAGTTACACCATCCACGTTGTTTTGCCATGTCCAATCACCAAGTGATAACATACCTGCAAATCTAAGAGCCTGAGTTGGCTGGTAGGATGCATCAAATTCAATACCCTGGTGAATAGCGTTTACACCTAAGATGTTAGCGTAAAGTAGGTCACCATTTTGGTTAGAATATGATCTAGTGAACGTTCTATCTTTCCATGCAGTTCTATACAAGTTTACATTAGCGCTGAATTTAGAGCTTCTGTATCCGTAACCTAACTCATATGAAAGAATCTTTTGGTTCTCAGCATCTTCATTGATATTGTTTCCAAAGTTTTGGAATACTGCATCAAAGTCAGGAGCTTTCTCGAAGTAACCAATGTTCGCGAACACATTGTGATTTCTAGTTAAGTTGTAGTTTGCACCACCTTTAACTTGATATCCTAAGAAGTTTTGGAAATCTGTTTCTTGCTCGCCAGGAACATACTGGAAATAATCAATTCTTTGATAAGAAGTGTTTGATCCAGACAATGAAACGAATGCAGAAAGTGGTCCATCAGAGTACTCACCTTGCATGAAAGCACCTTCCCAAAGAACGATACCGTCGTTGTAGTAATCTCTCTTATCTCCAACACCGATTGCTCTGTTAGGATTATTGATATCATTGTTATCAAGTACGTACTCCGCACCTAATAGATCTGTCACTTCTGAGAAGTGGATACCTTTGTAATATCTTAAGTCAAGACCACCTAAGAAGTTAAATTTCTTAGAGAATTCTGTAGTGAATGTACTCAACATTCCGTACCACTGGTGATCGTTTCTTGATGCTCTCAAGTAACCTAATGCTCTTCCATCTGATGATGTTTGGTTCAATTCTACAATTGCATCCAAATCATATGGGCTGTAAGCACCCGCAGTTCTGTAGTCTCTGAATGAAGGCTCGAAACCATCTACATCTTCTTCAGTAGCGTATCCGCCACCTCCACCAGTACCGATACCCATGTAAACCGCTGTAGAAAGCTCAGATTTATCATTGATTGTCCAGTAGTGGTTCAAAGAAATTTGTGGTTTGTGGTAGAAGTTATCTTCTACATTTACAACCTCTCCATTCAAATAACCCCAGTCAGAGTTGTATTTCAATCCTTGTGGAGCATTTCTGAATGTAGCAATTGACTGCATGTTTTGTCTTTGTCCGTGTCTCTGAGGAGCACCGAAACCAGTCAATGAAAGTGTATGAGCATCTCCAAGCATTTTAGAAACGTTGAAGAAGTAGTTATAACCAAGGAATTGAGTACCATCTACCCAACCATCTCCTTCGATTTTAGCACCTTGAACAGAAACAGCCCATCCTTTTTCAGTTAAACCTGTAGAAAGAGAAACTGCTGTTTTCTTGTAACCATTGTTACCAATACCTGAGTATACAGATCCACCTTTTTCAGTGTCTGTAGTTTGAGTAATGATGTTAATTGTACCACCAATAGAAGGAACAGCTACTTTAGAAGCACCTAGACCTCTTTGTACCTGCATTGTAGTAGTAACATCAGTCAAACCTGCCCAGTTAGACCAGTAAACTCGACCATTCTCCATGTCGTTAACAGGAACACCGTTGATCAAAACCGCAACGTTTACAGAGTTAAAACCTCTAACGTTGATTCTTGAATCACCGTATCCACCACCTTGCTTGGTAGCGTATACACCTGGAGTTGTTTTCAAAAGCTCAGGAAATTCCTGGTTTGATGCATTCTCTTCGATGTAAGTTCTCTTGATAGTGGAAACCGCAACAGGAGTTTCACGATCTACAGCAACAGATGCGATTACTTCCAATGGAGTCAATTCGTTAGCTCCTGGAGATAATGTAATCTCGCCTAAAGATTGTGTTTCGCTTAAGTTGATGGTTTTGTCCACTGACTGGAACCCAACAAATGAAATAGTAATTGTTGTTGTTCCTTTAGCACTAACATCAAGACTAAATTCTCCGTTGTAGTCTGTGATAGTACCATTTGTTGTTCCTTTTTCAACAACACTAGCACCTGGTAATCCTTCGCCTGTCTCTGAGTCGATTACAGTACCTGTAACCTTGCTCTGAGCGAAAGTCACTACTGATGCTAAAAGCATCGCAGCGATCAGTGCGTAATTGCGTAAAGTTTTCCTCATTGCGTTTACTGTTTGTTTTAATTAACTCCCGCAAAAGTATGATTATTGATTGCTAAGAAGTTTTCAGAATAGTTAAGTTTTGATACGAATTTATAAACTTAACTTAACATTCGTTGGATGAAACAGTAGAGTCAAACGAGATTTTTGAAATATTCAGAAAGTTATCGGTCTCAGTGAAATATGAACAAAATCAATAGAGGAAAAATGATTCAAAATCAAAATTTTATACTTAACAATTACGTAACATTGATGTTGTTTTGTTCACATTAAATTAGCATAAGCTTCGATTGCAGCACGAACACTTCCATGTTTTTCCAACAATTCTGTAGCTGTATCTTCCTCTATACTAAGCTCATGCATCAACATCCGCACACCTCTCTGCTCTAATTTCTTATTAGTCAACTGCATATCGACCATCTTGTTCCCTTTAATCCTACCAAGACGAATCATAACACCGGTAGTTATCATATTCAGAATCATCTTCTGTGCGGTACCAGATTTCATTCTCGTACTACCAGTAATAAACTCTGGACCAACAACCACTTCCACTGGAAAGTCTACAGCCTCACCCAAAGGAGAACCACTACTACATGCAACACCGCCGGTTAATAAGCCTCGCTTTTTAGCTTCTTCTACCCCACCTATCACATAAGGTGTAGTCCCGGAAGCAGCAATACCCACCACACTATCATTTTCATCAGGTTCAAATGGTAAAATATCTTTCCAGGCTTGTTTTTCATCATCTTCAGCAAATTCTACAGCTTTTCGGATCGCACCATCACCTCCAGCAATGATTCCAATGACCAAATCATGCGGTACGCCAAAAGTCGGGGGACACTCCGATGCATCTACAATTCCTAAACGACCACTTGTACCAGAACCGATGTAAAACAGCCTACCACCTCTTTTCATTCGCTCAGCTATTTGATCAATTAAAGCTGCAACATTAGGCAATACGACTTCTACAGCTTTAGCTACAGTTTGGTCTTCCTGATTAATATTGGTGACCACATCTAGTGTGGACATTTCTTCTATTTGATCGTATCGAGAGGTCTTCTCGGTATCTGGAAGTCTAGACATGATTTTGATGATAAAGAGTTAAGCCTGCAATTGGACTTTGTATGATTCTTTTTATTCTAATTGATTTTGCTTTAGCTACTGCATTCAAAATATTTCCGAAGTTGAATGCAATAGAACCTGAGAAACTTATTTCTTCAGGCAAATTGTTTCCAAAATAGCCTTCAAAATAATTATGAAACGCATTCTCCACTAATTGATAAAGGGCTGGCTGACTTTGATTTTGGCCGATAAATTCAGCGAACTGCCCTAAATAAGACTTAGCAACTCCATTCTGATATACCTCAGTAAGTACTTGCGCCTCGGTAAACTCAGGGAAATTTTCGCTTATCTGCTTTGTTAAATAAACATCAAATTGACCTCTTAAATAAGCTGAAACAAACCTTCTACCAATATCAATCCCACTGCCCTCGTCTCCCAATATATAACCTAAAGAAGCTTTACGATCATCCAAAGTAGCTCCATTATAGTGAATAGCAGCACTGCCTGTTCCCAATATTCCAACCCAACCTGGAGAATGATTAAGAAGCGATCTTGCTACGGCTAAAGTATCCGGATATACATTCACCAATTTGGAGGTAATTATATTCGAAATTTGATTAACTAAACGTTCTTTATTCTGCTCATTACCTCCAGCAACATAAAAATGAACTTCATCGAATTCCAATTCCTGAATTTGTTGTGGAATAGACTGTTTGAGTACTTCCAACGCATCTGTAGAGGCATTGAAACCTGCACTTACAAACTGCCTGATCACACCATTGTTGATGATTCTCCAATCAGTCTTTGTCCCGCCTGCATCAGCTATTGCTACCATCATACTAAAATCCCGATTTGAGTCATTCTCTCAAAAACTTTTTCTGTATGTGGCGCATCCACTAATTCGTCAGTGAGATCCTGACCTGCCCAATGCTCATAGTGCTTGCCATTTCGCCATAGACGGGATTGAGTCACATCAAAGATCTTTCCCTGATAAGCCACCCAAATTTCGTCCCGATCCTGACCGTTACGAAGTGCTAGTTGTGACCTGGTATATTCTGTCATTACCTGAATGTAACCAGTGTTATTCCACTACCACCCATTTCAATATGCTCGTCAACTGCTCTCTCCACACTGCTATGCCCTTTGAGGTGAGTTCTGATCACATCCCGAAGTATACCATGTCCTTTTCCATGTATAATCCGAACCTGATCCGTCCCGAGTAACAAAGCAGAATCAATGTATTCATCTACCTTCGATAAAGCTTCATCTGCTCGCATACCACGAACATCAACTTCACCATTGAACTGGGTCATTTTCTCCACCATGTTCATCCCACCAATGCGACGTGACCTTTTCTCTTGTTGCTGATGAGAAACATTCGCTTTGGCCAATTTCTTCACATCTATAAACGAAATAATGTTTCCAAACCGCACCTGAGCTTGCTTCCCCTTCACATTCATCACCTCTCCAGAGGTATCCTGACCATCGATAGTGACGCTATCGCCAACTTTGAACTCTAGATCTTTCTTCTTAGTGGCAGCCTTTTCAATGGCCTTATCTTGAGCCTGCTTGTATTTATCCAAGTCCTCCCTAAGAGCCTTGGTCTTGGCTTTATCAGCCTTCGTTTCTTGAATAGTTCTAATCGTATTTTCAATGCGCTTATTGGCATCCTCTACGATTCGTTTAGCCTCGTGCTTAGCCTCCTTAATCAGACGCTTTTGTTCATCCTGAAGCATCTCTTTCAGACTTTCATAGTCTGTCTTAATAGAAGCAACTTCCTTCTCTTCCCTTTCGAGTTTTTTGGTCAGCTTTTCATATTTACCACGTTCCTTTTCTAGAGCGTTCAATAGATGCTCATAATCCACCTGACTGGTTCCGACCATACCTTTTGCATCTTCAATAATATGCTTTGGCAATCCTATCTTTTTAGCAATCTCAAATGCAAAGGAACTTCCTGGCTTACCTACTTCCAGTTCAAAAAGTGGCTCTAAAGCCCCTACATCGTATTTCATTGCACCATTCACTACACCAGGTTTGTTTTCAGCAAACTTTTTCAGATTTTGATAGTGTGTGGTTACTACCCCAAATGACTTGCGCTCATTCAACTGCCCCAAGATAGACTCAGCAATGGCTCCACCAAATTGAGGTTCTGTACCAGTACCAAATTCATCTATCAGAAACATCGTATTTCGATCGGACATCTCCTGGAAATACTTCATGGCCGTCAAGTGAGAACTATATGTACTCAAATCATTCTCCAAAGACTGAGTATCTCCAATGTCTAGAAAAATACTTCGGAACACTCCAAAAGTAGACGCTTCACTAACTGGCACTAGAAAACCACATTGAAACATGTATTGGAGTAAACCAACGGATTTCAACGCAACCGATTTACCTCCAGCATTGGGTCCAGAAATAACCAAAATACGATTTGACTGTCTGTTGAGCTCCAAAGAAAGCGGAATAGTTGGCTTACCGGAACCTTTATGTGATAACCACAACAGCGGATGCTTGGCTTGATACCACTTAACTTCCGGATTTTTAGTGACCTCAGGCTTCACACCTTCTATCTCCAAAGCAAAAACAGCTTTTGCATGGATGAAATCCATTAACCCAATGAAGAAAGATCCTTTCTCCAAATCCTCCATCGACTCACGAACCAAATCTGTAAGTCTAGTTAGAATTCGAGCAATTTCACGCTTCTCTTGATACTGAAGTTCTCTTACTTCATTATTCAATTGAAGTGCTTCGGTTGGCTCTAAATAGACCGTTTGACCGGTAGCTGATTCATCATGAACAAAGCCTTGAATTCTACGTTTGTGTTCAGCTTTTAGTGGAATTACTAATCGACCATCGCGAACGGTTACAGAACTATCTTCATCAGTCAACTTATCCTGAATAGCTTTGCGAAGTACCTTGTTAATAGCAGTTCTTACAGCTTTTTCTTTCTGAATGAGTAAAGATCTGATTGCTGCTAATTCTGGACTCGCTGTATCGCGCACAATACCACGCTCATCCACTATTTGCTCAATTTCCTTAATTAGATCCTGATCCGCAATAAATCCATATGTCAAGGAACATAACTGAGGATAATCGTCCTGATGCTTCTTGACATACTGCGTCCACTGATACAATAAGGTTAAAAGCGATTTTAACTGACTAAAATCTTCACCTTGCAGGAATGTACCTTTTACTTTAATTTTCTTCAAAAAGACTCTAAGATCCTGAAAGTCTCTTGATGGCAAATTATCTCCTGATGAAAGAATTCGAACCATCTCATTGGTTTGATCTAGCCATTTGGAGATATCATCCACTCTGGATGATGGCTTTACTTTTTCCAGAAATTCAACTCCATGATCAGATTTACATTTGGCTCTCACCAAATCTATCACCTGATCCATTCCCAACTTTTCCTGGATATCTTTAGGGTATTCTAACATTAATAAGCGTTATTCAATTTCTGACGAGCGAGCAAACTATCTACTACCTGATTGTAGATATCTTTCATCTCATCAATTTCGTCTATGTAATAAGCGGTTGATTCGGCATACTGTTCCTTGGTTATGCCCAAATCGTCAAACAGCATTCCCTCATAATGGTTATAGATTAACTGGCTGCTATCTCTAGGTAAATAGAGTTTCTTAATTTTAGCTTCCAAAATATGCACATCAATCAGAACCCGAACCATTTGATCACGTGTAAGTACATTTGGCGGTCTCTGAGCTTGCTTTTTGGAGCAATTAACGAATATTAACAGAGCCAATACTATAAAAAAAGAATTTCTCACAAGTTTAAGTCTATGTGTTCGTATAATTTTGTACAAATGTATCGGATCGTAAGAAGCCAAAAATACTTTGCATGAAGGAAATCCTTAAAAAGCTGAGAAAATATGAAATACGCGTGCGTAAAGCCATCAACTCTCAGATGCAAGGTGATTTTCACAGCATCTTCAAAGGCTCCGGTCTTGAGTTTGATGACGTCAGAGCCTACCAATACGGCGATGATGTAAGAACCATCGACTGGAATGTAACGGCAAAAGGGCACGGAACGTTTGTTAAAACCTTTATTGAAGAAAAAGAACAAACGGTAATGTTCCTATTGGATGTTTCTGCATCTCAAGAAATTGGGTCTGCAAAACGTCAAAAAATAGATACAGGAAAAGAAATTGCAGCACTATTGGCACTATCAGCAGTGAAAGAAAGTAGTGCCGTGGGTTTACTATGTTTTTCTGACCAAAAGGAGAAATATATTAAACCAGGAAAGGGAATGAAGCATTCCTATGAATTGCTTTCAAGCATTTTCAAATTAAAGCCCGCTTCCAAAAAAACGAATCTAGATCAGGCGATTAAAACCACTCTCGGCATATTGAAGCGAAGAGCGGTCATCTTTTTAATCTCCGACTTTATAGATGAAAATTACATGCACAGCCTAAAAGGCATGGCGAGAAAACATGATCTCGTGGTGGTTCAATTGTTTGACAAACGAGAATCACAAATGCCAAACCTGGGTATAGTGCCATTGTATGAAAAAGAAAGTGGCCGTACGTTATGGGTCAATTCTTCTTCTAGTCATTTCAGAAATGTGTTAAATAAAACATATGGAAAGAATACTTCAGATTTGGAGACTTTCTGCAGAAGAAATGATGTAAACTACCTATCTATTGAAACTGGGGATGATTATGTCCCTAAATTGGTTCGATTGTTTAGACACAGGAACAAGTCAAATGCGCAACGTCCAAGATAAACTCTTACTCTACATATTAGCTATTACATTATCTCTGAGTGGCTTCTCACAGCAAATCACTGTACGTGGTGGTTTTATTCAGGATAGTGTCAGAATCGGGGAAAAAATTGATTACTGGTTAACAGCACAATATCCAGAATCAATAGACCTGCTTCTTCCGGACACCTTGTATTCATTCACTCCATGGGAGTTTTACGGCAAGAAATATTTCCCAAGTCAGTTAAATAATGGGATAGTCTATGATTCTGCAGTTTATTCTTTAGAAAGCTATGAAATAGACGCAGTTCAATATTTGAGTCTTCCGGCTTTCATCGTGGAAGGTGAAGAAGATACAGTGGTAATTGATGGAAATCTTGACTCCATCTTCTTCAGCACCATGTTACCTGTAGCTGCGGACACTCTAAGCCTCAAAACAAATCTGGATTATCAGGATGTAGATACCATGGTCAATTATCCATTGATATGGATTGTCTTAGGTGTGCTCTTAATTCTGATTATTATCGGATTCTTAGTCTTCGGAAAACGCATCAGAAAAGAATTCAAACTTAGAAGGCTCAAAAAAGAATACCTTAAATTCTCTGAATTGCTTTCTCATAACATTAAGTCACTCAAATCAAGTCCAAATCAAAAGATTGCTGAAGCTTCCATTACCCAATGGAAAGCATTCCTTGAAACAATGGAGCAACGTCCGTTTACCAAATTGACAACTAAGGAGATTATGGCTCTAGAGTATACCAATGAGCTGAACGGCACTTTGAAAAATATTGACCGATGTGTGTATGGTGGCAAACTTGACGATAACCTATATAAGGATTTCCAAGCCATTGAGGACTTTACTCAACATCGTTACTCAGTCATTACCGATCAAATAAAAAACAGCTAAGGATGGAGTTTTTAGACAATTGGTTTTCGCTAAGCTGGTTTTCATGGACGAAACTAAAATCATTTGATTGGGAGCAACCTATGTGGTTTTACGCACTGGCTGTCATTCCTCTTATTTTGATTTTGAGATGGGTTATTCTGGTCAAATTTAGAGATCGACTACCTATAGCTCTTACTAAAAATGACATTAAGAATGATCCAATTAGCATATTGAGGTTCATACCTCCCATTCTTTTCTATTTGGTATTGGCTTTAGTTATTGTAGCCTTAGCAAGACCTCAGTCCACCAATGAGCAAGTAGAGCAATGGAGTGAAGGAATCGACATTATGCTGACCATAGATATCTCTGAGTCGATGCAAATCGAGGATTTTAAACCTAACCGACTAGAAGCGGCAAAAGATGTAGCTAGAAACTTCGTGGCGGGTCGTTTTCAGGATAGAATTGGATTGGTAGTATTTTCAGGAGATGCCTTCTCTCGCTCTCCATTAACCACGGATTACGAGCTTCTTAATAGCTACATCGATGATATTTCCTTCGACTTGATTGAAAACAGAGGAACAGCTATTGGTAGTGCTTTAGCCGTATCCACTAATCGTCTGAGAGAGTCTGACAGTAAATCTAAAGTAATGATTCTCTTAAGTGATGGAGATAATACTGCAGGAAATATTGACCCAATTACCGCTGCTCAGTTAGCGCAAGCATACGATATCAAGATTTACACCATTGCTATTGGGAAAGAAGGAAAAGTGCCTTTTGGAACAGACTTTTTCGGTAGACCTAGATATGTCGAAAACACCCTGGATGAAACCAACTTAAGAGAAATAGCCAAAATTGGAAATGGAAATTTCTACCGCGTTTCTGATAAAGAAGCGTTGGTGCAGGTATTTGACGAAATTGATGCGTTGGAAAAAGCAGAGATCAAAGAGACTCGATACAAAGACACCACAGACTACTATGCCATTTATTTAAGATGGGCATTAGTATTTCTTGCTTTGTGGATGCTTACCAAGTCTACTTTCATTACGAATGCAATGACAGATTAAACCTTTCCATTTTGTATGGGTTAATTCTGAAAGCCATCAATTATGAATTACCGTAAACTTCCAAAAACAGACCTCAACATTTCTGAGATTAGTTTTGGATGCATGTCTCTGGATCTTAATTCCGTAAATAATGAATCCATTCTTCGGACAGCACACGAGAGAGGAATCAACTATTTCGACACAGCAGACCTGTATAATAAAGGTGCTAATGAATTACTTGTTGGTGATAGTCTGAAACCCATACGTACTGACGTAATTCTAGCAACAAAAGTTGGCAATGAATGGCTTCCAGATGGTTCTTCCTGGAGGTGGAATACTAGCAAAGATTACATTCTCAATGCTGCTGACAAAAGCTTAAAACGCCTTCAAACAGATTACATCGACATCTATCAGCTCCATGGAGGCACTATTGATGATAACAGAGATGAAATCATTGAAGCTTTTGAATTACTAAAAGAACAAGGCAAGATTCGCTATTATGGTATATCATCCATCCGACCGAATGTAATCAATGCCTATGCAACAGAAACAGACATCGTCAGTGACATGCTGCAATACAGTCTTTTGGATAGAAGACCAGAAGAAAACGTACTGGAATTAGCAAAAGAGCATCAAATTGGGCTCATGGTAAGAGGCGCACTCGCCAAAGGATTACTGGCTGGAAAACCAGCAACAGGCTTCCTTAACCATTCTACAGATGATGTGAGGAAAATCAACTCTACCCTTGAGAAACTTAGCTCAGCTCAAAGAAACAAAGGTCAAAGTGCTATCCAGTATGTTTTACACCATCAAGCAGTAACAACCGCAGTAATTGGCTTTAGGACATTGGAGCAACTCGATAACCTGGTCAATGATAACCTCAATCCAAGTTTATCAACACAGGAATACCAAGAACTTCAAAACTGTCTACAACCAGCTATCTACGAGCAGCATAGAATTTAATACGCAACTACTGCATAATCATCCATTACTCGTGTGATACTAGCCACTAACTGCTGTTCATGAGACCATGGCTCAGGCTGTCCAGAATATCCTTTCCAAATCATTCTATTGGTTTTAGCGTCTACTAAGAATATGGTATATGAGTCTGCTGGTAAGTTCACTTTCTGTTTGTAATAGTTCTTATGTTTTGGGTTTTGCTGTTCCTGGCCGCCAGCTTCATATTTCAACCAATGACTTAAATTGCTTTGTTCAAATCCCACCATTCTCGTTTCCTGGTAAAAGAATTTGCATGAAACCAATAAGTCAGGGCTGACTTCATCGTACCTATACCCCATACTTACCAGCCGCTTGAACAATGTGTTTTTGACTATCTGCTCTTCATAATCTCCATTCCCAGAATAGCTATTGGACATGAAAGCAAATGATCTATATTCCTTGAATTTACCGTGAACATCATAGTCTGAGTCCATGACATACTGACTTGAAGAACAGCCCACCAACAACATCGCCGTTGTAGTGAATAAAAGCGAAAAAGTAAATTTCTTAATTTTCATAGATATGTCTTTAATATTAACATATCCATAAGTTAAATATCATTTCATTATATATTTAACAACTTAATAGCTTTTTCAATGAAAATGACAACATTTTACAATTCCCTTATTCCGCGTTGATTTCATCGATTTTTCTCAATGTAATACCTCACTTCCTTCTGTAATTCAAATAAAGGAACGGACCCGTTAGAGAGAATAATTTGATGAAAGTCTTGAATATCGAATTTATCTCCCAATTCCAGAGATGCTGTTTCTCTTAACTTTTTAATGGTTAGCTCTCCCACTTTATAACTTACAGCCTGCCCTGGCCATCCAATGTACCGATCTATTTCAGTGGTTACTTCATGCAGAGAGAGCGCTGTATTATTTGCCAGATAGTCTAACGCTTGCTGCCTGCTCCACCCTTTATAATGGATACCTACATCAACGACTAAACGGCACGCTCTCCACATCTCATAAGTGTACCTTCCAAATAACTCATAAGGAGTCTCATACATCCCCATTTCTTCACCAAGATATTCAGCATACAATCCCCAACCTTCTCCATAGGCACTGATGTAATAGTTCTTTCGGAACTCTGGAATATCGGCTGCCAGTTCCGCAGCTACCATCATACCCAAATGATGACCAGGAACTGCCTCGTGAAGGGTTAATGCAGGTAGTGTATAAAAAGGCCTGCTTGGCAAGTCGTAAGTATTGACCCAGTAGATTCCTGCTCTATCATCACTTCGACTTCCAGGGACATAACGACCTCCTGTATATGTAGGCGCTATTGAAGCAGGAACAGGCTCCACGGTAAATGGCAATTGATAAAGCTGCTTAAACAGCTTTGGAAGTTGACCTTCAGCCTTTTTACTTAACCAGGCGGCTCTACTCAACAATTCCTGAGGTGTCTTTGCATAGAATTGAGCATCTATTCGCAAAAAACCTATAAACTCTTTAAAACTCCCTTCAAACTCCAAGTCAGAGATAATAGCATCCATTGACTGTCTGATTCTTGCAACTTCTTGCAGACCCAATTGATACACAAAATCAGGTGACATAGACTGTGTGGTATAGAAAGCTATCCTGTCTTCATAGTAAGCTTTTCCATTGTGAATTTTGGAGATTCCGACTTCTAGAGGAGCTGCAACTAAGTATTGATCCCTCAAAAACACCTCTAGCTCTTCATATTTTGGACGTACGTGTTGCTCAATCAACTGTCTACCTGCTTCCTTTAGCTCTTCAGAATTTTCCGAATTCAATTTCAGGTACGGGGCGAAAAACGGATTTAATTGATAATCATTCACTAGATAAGGCTTTATCAGCTTTAATGCGTTCCCAACAATGACTTTAGGACGCATAATCCCCTTTTTCATTCCTTTAATAAGAAGTGTTTTGTTGTAATCCAAAAAGTCCAAATAAGACAGCACCCACTTTTGGTAGTTAGAAAAATCCTCTGGAGAATTGAATTTCCAACTGGCAATGGCAAAAGAGGTTGCGTTGTAAAATCCTCCTTCTGCATTGAATGGCATTAAATAAGACTTATACTTTACCTCGCTTATCTCGTCAGTCAATTTTAGCAGTAAAGTGGAATGAGTAATCTGATCCTGACGACCAAGTTGTTCTTTTGGAATTTGATTGAGCTTATCAAATTGCTTTTGAAGCTCCTTTGATCTTGCAAGAAGCATATCTTCGGTCAAAAAGTGATAACCCGCCTTGTAGTCCTCAAAAGAATAGTACTTTCGATTAATTTCTTCAACTTGATAGATGACTTGTTGCAACGCTAAATTTTCCTGAGCCGATAAACTATTGGCTATCAACAATAAAGAAATTAGTATAACCTTTTTCATGAAATCCATTAATTAGTCTTTCTAAATCTAAGCATCTTTGACCGATCAAGAGGCAATCAACTATGAGCAAAGAATACATCGACGACCAGATTTTTAAAAACATTGACTATCGATTAAACGAGTTAGAGAATGGTGAATACACAGATTGCCAATTCGTTCAGTGCTCTTTTGAACATGTCAACTTATCCAGCCAAGTATTTGCTGATTGCGTATTCATTGAATGTGATTTGAGCAATGCGAAGTTATCTGACACATCATTCAGAAATGTCAAATTCAAAGACTGCAAAATGCTCGGGCTTCACTTTAATGACTGTCGTGAATTTTTATTACAGATGTCCTTTAAGAGTTGTAGCCTTAGCTATTCTACCTTTCATGGATTGAATATCTCGCAAACTGTTTTTGATCATTGTGAATGCAAAGAGGTTGATTTTGAAAACTGCAACCTGATGAAATCCGTTTTTGAAGAGACCGATTTACAAGGAGCCATATTTAATAATTCCAACCTTACGCTCGCAAATTTCTCCACCGCCAACAACTTCAGCATCAATCCGGAAAATAATATTTTAAAAAAGGCGTATTTCTCAAGATATAATATAATTGGATTAATAAATCACTTAAACATTAATCTGAAATAAGCGTTTCAATATTACCACACATGTAACATTCCATCCGCAGATCACTTTAGGTCTACCATTCATATCATGAATTGACCTCAAATCATCGATTGCCGTTCATTTAAGCAGATCAAAACTAAACTCAAACAATAATGAAAAAGGCAATTCTAACAATGGCTGTAGTGGCATTGGTATGCTCAACCGCCATGTCAAAAACGGATCCTTCCGACAAAGCGTCTAGTAACAAAATCAGTCTTACAAAGACAGACAACAGCAAATTTTCGCTGGATATGGTCACTAATGAAAAGGGCGTGGTGAGACTCAAAATCATCGACGAAAAAGGAAAATTATTAGTGGCTGAGAAGGTTTCTTTTAACAAATCCTTTAGCCTCCCAATAGACATGTCTAACATGAGTGAAGGCAATTACACGGTAAAAGCAGAATCAAGTATTTCTTCGTTGGAACAAAGTGTGTTTGTAAGCACGCTTCATGAAGAAGATGTAGCAGCCTTTTTAAGAAATGAAGGTAATAGAAATTTTCGCTTAAAGGTATATCACGAAAATATCCCAGTTTCAATCAAAATTATAGACGCCGCAGGCCATGTCTATTATGATAAAACCATTACGAGTGAAATCAATTTTATTCAGAATTTTGACCTATCTCAGATTAGCGAATCTGTAGATTTAGAAATGATCATTTCTGGTAAAAAATCAACTATTTATAAATCAATCTAATCGGACTAAATAAAGAAAATCCTCTTCATATCAAGGTGCTTTTGGGCTGTGCTCATCTGCACCTTTATTTTTTAATTGATCATGTAATTGTCAACCAGGAAATAGATCATTTGAAATCCAAAGAGAATTAAAATCACTCCAACAGATCTGTTTAGGATCAATATCTTCTTAGGAGTCACTGAAGATCGCAAGCGATGAGCTATAAACGCTTTGATGATATCTGTAGTAAATATGGTGGTAAGCATTCCTGCAAAAAACGATAGCTGAGCATTAAAAGTGAACTCATACTTGGTAGCCATTACACCAATGATGCTAATCCATCCGATTAAAATCAATGGATTAAACCCATTCAATACAAACCCTTTAACAAGATATTTGAGATACGAGAGGTCTTTTTTATTTTCTATTTCGTTTTTGTAAAGCTTTGGTTTTTTGAACCAGGAGTAAACTCCATATAAGATCAGAACAATAGTCCCGATAACTCCTAGCCATAAACGAATCCGAGGGTTATCAAGCAAAGAAGCCACTCCCATAATGGATAATACCACGTATATAATATCGCTCAAACTAATACCTATAGCTAACAATATAGCTTTCTTGAATCCTTTCTGCACGCTTGTTTGGATCAAGGCAAAGAACCCTGGCCCAATAGAAAAGATGAATACTAATCCTGATATTAATCCGGTTAAATATGGATGCATTAATGAACGTTTTCGTTTAGCCCAGACAGGAAACTCTTCCAATCTACAGCTTTTTCGTTTTTAAGCACTCTAGGGAATTTATTTTGTCCCCCTTCCTTACCTTGAAGCTTTAACCATTCATAGAAAATAGAAGTTGGCATCACATGTACTGAAAAATTCTTCAATGCATGTCCACGTTCCACTTTATAGTCGTCGTTGAGGTCTTTTAGTCGCTCATCAAGTTTTTGAGCCAACAAAGCCTCATCTACTTGATCATCAGTACCAATGTACCATCGATGCCCAAATAAACTATCACTGGGCTCCCCAATTACGGTAAACTCCCTAACATCAAAATTGAGCTCTTCGCTTACCAGCTCAATCGCCTTGTTCATATTATCAAGAGAAAGGTGTTCACCGCACAAGCTTAAGAAATGCTTGGTACGACCTATGATATAAATCTCCGCTTCTTTTACAGAGGCAAATTTAACAACATCTCCGATAAGATACCTCCAGGTGCCAGCGTTTGTAGTCAATAACAAAGCATACTCCTTATTCTCCTCAACCTGACCTATGTGTAGGGTTTCAGCTCCCTCTTTTAACTCTCCGTCTTCTGTAAAGTTTTGATCATTGAACGGAACAAACTCGTAAAAAATTCCATTATTCATCACCAAACGCATGGATTTGCGATCTGGAAAAGCCTGAAAGGCAATAAATCCTTCACTTGCCAGGTAGGTCTCTAAATAGAGCAACGGAGATTTCAGCAGCTTTTCAAACCCTTTTTTATAAGGTTCAAAGGATACTCCTCCATGGACAAATATTTTTAGGTTGGGCCAAATATCATGGATGGTCTCCACCTCATAGTATTTGATGATTTTTTCCATTAAGATTTGCAACCAAGCCGGCACGCCAACAATAATGCCGATATCCCAGTTCTTAGCATTCTTAGTGATATCATCAAGCTTAGCGCCCCACTCTGATGTTTTTGCGATACGCTTACCAGGCTTATAAAAATGCTGAAACCAGAACGGTATTTGTGCGGCCGTAATTCCACTCAAATCCCCCTCAAAATAAGTCCCACTTTTTCTCAAATTGGTACTTCCTCCAAGCATTAAGATGCCTTTGGTAAACAGGTCAGTAGGCAGGTCATATCTCGATAATGAAAGTATTTGACGAATACTCGTTTTGCGAATAGATTTGACCATATCACGAGTAATCGGAATATATTTAGAGGCAGCACCTGAAGTTCCGCTACTCAAAGCGAAGTACTTTATTTTACCAGGATAGCAAACATTTTTCTTTCCATCTTTAGCCAGATGCCACCATTGATCATATATGGCATTGTAGTCAAAAGTTGGCACTGAACTTCTATATGCATCATAGAATTCATCCGAATCATCACTTTTGAAAGACTTTAAAACTCCGTCGAAATCGTAATGTTCTCCAAATTGAGTTTGCTTTGAATGAATTAGGAGTTTTCTCAGTTCTTGCTTTTGTAATTCGCTCGGAGAAGAAAATTGTTGCTCCAAACTTTCTCTCAAAGTGATGCCTTTTTTGAGCAGTGTACCTAAAATTGCCATAGCTAGTTGCTTTTCAAGAGCGTAATTTTACCTTAATTTGGTAACTCGTCTATTATCTATACGCTAAAGTTAACCAAGTAGTCGTCAATCTATATCCGCAATGAGTAAAATAGCCGATAACATTTCAAAAATTAACATTGAGATAGAACCTTATGAAGCTCGCTTAATCGCAGTTAGTAAAACCAAACCTGGTGATGCTATCCAAGAAGCTTATGATCATGGCCACAGGGATTTTGGTGAGAACAAAGTTCAGGAAATGACCGAAAAACATGAGCAGCTGCCATCTGACATTAGATGGCATATGATTGGTCATTTACAGCGAAATAAGGTAAAATATATTGCTCCATATGTCTACCTCATTCATTCTATAGATAGCGAAAGACTGTTAAAAGCAGTGGACAAGGAAGCTGTCAAGAGTGATCGAATTATCAACTGTTTGTTGCAAGTTCATATTGCTGAAGAAGAGTCCAAATTTGGATTTGATGAAAAGGAGCTGAAGCAACTTTTAGATAACAATATCTTAAAAGAAACGCCCAATGTGAGAGTGGTAGGCCTGATGGGAATGGCCACCAACACCGAAAATGAAGCCCAGATCATTCGTGAATTCACAGGATTGAAAATGCTTTTTGACGAACTGCAGGAAGCCTACCAACTTGACAACTTCAATTTAAAATACCTATCCATGGGAATGAGTGGTGACTACCAGATTGCTCTGGATTGTGGCAGTAACATGGTACGAATAGGTAGCACAATATTCGGAGAAAGAAACTATGTCTAAAAACATTCTAATTACAGGAGCCATTTTGGGTGGATTGGTTGTGGCAATAGGTGCGTTTGGCGCTCATGCGCTCAACCCTATTTTAACAGAAAATGGAAGAGTAGCTACATTTGAAACTGCCGTACAGTATCACATGTTCCACACACTGGCACTCCTGCTTGTCGGAATCCTGTCAAAAGAAAAAACCCACCAACTTTTACAGTGGGTGGGTTATCTATTCTTTTTTGGAATCCTGATCTTCTCAGGATCACTTTATGTGCTTTCCATTACCAACATTACCATTCTTGGGGCGATTACTCCATTAGGAGGTGTTGCATTTATTGGTGGATGGATTTTGTTAATTATCTACTTGTATAAGTCATAAGACTTATTCACCATCTTCAGGTTCAGTTGTTGCAGGAACTACATTTCCTTTAATTGAAATTCGTTCAGTTGCATTCACAGCATTTGAGCTGATAGTGATGATTTTGTTTTGTACACCCATTTTACCTCTACTATTGAATCTAATAGTCATCTCGGTAGTCTCACCTGGAGCTAATGGTTCTCTATTCCAATCCGGAGCTGTACATCCACATGATGTTCTAACATTAGAAATTACCAATGCTTCGTTTCCAGTATTTTCATATTTGAATACGTGGGTCACCACCTCTCCTTGCTTGATTTCTCCGAAGTTGTAAGAAGATTCCACGAATGCAATTTTAGGTCCGTTTAAGTCTGTTTGCTCATCAGCACTTTGTGCAACCACACCAAACCCTACGAATAAAATGAATAAACTTGCTAATACTCTCATAGTTTCTATTCTTAAAAATTTCCAGTAAAGGTAACGAAGACTATGTGAATTTGTTGATAAATATGATGGAAACAGTAAGTAAAGAGTTATACGAGCACAAAGTACGTGTGAGGGTATGTGGCATTTTAGTTGAGGGTTCGAAAATGCTATTGCTTAAACATGAAGGTGTAGGATCTGCAGGATTTATTTGGTCACCCCCAGGTGGAGGACTTGAGTTTGACCAAAATGCGCATTCCACTCTGGTTAAAGAATTCAAAGAAGAAACCGATCTGACCATAGAAGTTGGCGACTTCTTGTTTGTCAATGAATATAAGGATGACCGTTTTCATGCAATAGAATTGTTTTTTTTAGTGAAAAAAATTGAAGGTGACGAAAAACTTGGTTTTGATCCGGAAGTTCCAAAAAACGAGCAAATACTCACAGAAATGCGATGGATTGACTTTGAGGAGCTAAAAAAGATGCCAAAAGCCAACTTACACAACATTTTTAGTGAATTAGATCATCCCAGCATGATTGTGGAATCGTCAGGCTTTTATAAATTTGGAAGTATTTCAAAAAAATAGGGTTTTACTAACAACCTAATTATCCTTATTATTGCAAAAAACCTAACAGTAAATGAGCAAGACAAAAATCTTCAGTATAGTTTTCGGACTTTTAGCATTGTTCTTAGCATGGTACTTATACAACTCAATCAATTCTAGTATTGTTGAGTCTGAGCGTATCGCTAAAATGGAAGCACGAATTATCGAGCAGTTGAAAATGATCAGAGAAGCCGAAATCGCCTACCTAAGTGTTAATGGACAATACACAAGTGATTGGGATAAGCTTATAAATTTTGTTGATACTGGAAGTTTCTACATTACTGAAAGCAAAGAATTCATTAAAACTTTGGCTTATGGTGCTGATAGTATTTGGACGGTAACTGACACATTAGGTACTGTTCCTGTAATTGATTCACTATTTACTAAAGACAAATGGCCAAGATTTAACTTAAAACAGTTACCTTATGTACCTGGAGTTGAGCCTGCTACTAAGTTCAACATCTGGGCAGATAAAATTGACAAGAGTGGTGTTAAAGTAAACGCTATTGAAGTATTTAACCCTTCTCCTGTAAATCCTGCTAGAGATGAAGAAAGTGAGTATCAAACAAGAAAACCACTTAGATTCGGTTCTAGAACAAGTGTAACAACATCAGGTAACTGGGAATAATTTTGAGTGCATCAACCACATTAAAGACTTATAAATTAGTCAAAAGAATTAAAGCTGGGGGCTTCGACAAAGAGAAGCTCCCATCTTACTCTCTGTGTCTTCAGATAGGTACCAGAGATTTTTCATTTAGTGTGGTTAACAAACAGACTAATAGCTGTTTATACATTGAAGATTATCGTCTAGATAACATCAAGACGATCAACACCAGACTTGAAGCCATTCAGGAAATTGTGGCTAAACATCCATTTCTTGGTTCTGATCTTTGGGATAGCATCAAGCTAAGCTTCAAGACTCACAAATTTTCACTAGTACCTGCTTCTTATTTCCTTCCAGAAGCATCTAGCGACTATCTAGCTCTTAACGCTGAAATCAAAACCAAAATCGAAGAAGTATACTACTACAAGCATATTGCAAGTAGTGCTGTAAACATCTTCGCTAGTGATAAAAAAGTGATTTCATGGGCTAAGGATCAGTACAAGATCAAAAGTATTCAGGTGATTCATCAAGGTAGTGCCTTAATAGAAGGTATCCTTAAATACGATGATCACTCACATGAAAAAGCCATGTTCTGCTTTGTAGACAAAGGCCTTTTACACGTGGCAGTAAGCCAAAATCAAAAGCTTCAATTCTACAACCAATTTGCGGTTAGAAAGAGTGAAGACTTTCTAAAATACATCATGCTTGTTTTCAAAGAGCTGCGCATGTCGCCAAAAACAAGCAACCTTATTATTTGGGGTGCCATTAAAACAGACGCACCTCACATCGAATTATTGAAAAAATACATCCGAAACATCTCACTCGGAAGTAAACCGAATTTCCTAAAATTCGGGCCTGAGTTTGAAGAAGTTGAAGATCACAGATACTTCGACATCTACAGCATATTCCTCTGCGAATAATGAAAAAAGTAGCCATCTTTCCTGGATCATTTGACCCTTTTACTAAAGGTCATGAAGATATAGTACTTCGCAGTTTAAACCTGTTTGATGAAGTGATCATCGGCATAGGTCATAACAGCAAGAAAACCAGATACTTCGATCTAGATTATATGGTTAATAAGATTGAAGAAGCCTTCAAGGATTATGACAATGTCAAGGTGACGGTTTATGATGAACTGACAGCCATGATCGCTGAAAAATACAATGCTCAATTCCTTATCAGAGGTCTTAGAAATACGACCGACTTTGAATATGAGAATAGCATTTCTCAAATTAACAAGTATCTGAACACCACTTTGGAGACGGTATTTTTGATCACTTCACCTGAATTAGCTCCGATTAGCAGCAGTATTATCCGTGAAGTGCACAAATATGGAGGGGACGTAGAACCGTTTATCCCTTATAAACTCTGATCATGTATTTTTAGGAGTTTATGATACTCCTGAACAACTACCCTGATTGAGCGGTAAGAATTGTACAAAGCCGCACGCAATTCACTCAAGTTCATCCACCTCACTTCATCAATATCCTCCTCTACTTGAGGCCCCATATTGGTATCATCCACGCATTTCATTACATACCAGTGAGTCTTTTTAAGAACGTACTTCTTCTTATTGACATAGGTATGCCAGGTGGCATTGATCTTTTTCTCAATCCTAACCTTTACTCCAGTTTCTTCCTCTACCTCTCGCTCAGCACACTCGCGCTTCTTCTCCCCTTTTTCCATTTTACCTTTAGGAATATCCCATCGGCCCTTTCTGAAGATGAGTAAAATTTTGCCTTCTTTATCAACTACTCCACCCGCAGCCTCAATCACTTTAAACTTCCTCTTTATATATTGAATGATTGTTTCCTTGTCACCACTTGTAAACGTTATAGAATCAACCCCTTTCAGCTTATTATCGGTCATTACATGAAGCAACTCATCAACCTTTTCAGGAGAAGCATCATTGATGAGCACATCATCAATCAACTTTTTAGGCTTTATTTTGCTTGAAGCACCGTCTATCACCAGGTCGAACTCTTTGGAAGAGTCCAATTCTTCGTTACTGATAATACTAACAGGAATATCGTTTATAAATATTTTCACGAGAGGGTTAGCTTTGCACAAATAAAACATAAAATTACTGGGGTGTAAAAATCACACCGTAAGAATTTTCAAAAAATAATACTTCATGTCCATTCAAAAATTTGAAGATAACCTGGCCGTAGAAATTGCAAATGCTCTGGCTAGTATCCAAGCGATTAAAATTCAACCAGATAAGCCTTTCACCTGGGCTTCTGGATGGAAGTCTCCTATTTATTGTGATAATCGACTGAGTCTATCTTATCCAGCGATAAGAACCAAGGTAAAAGATGCGTTAGTAGCGCTTATCAAGAAACAATATCCTGAGGTAGAATGTATCGCAGGTGTGGCTACTGCAGGTATCCCACAAGGAGCGCTCGTTGCAGATGCCTTGGATATTCCTTTCATCTACATTCGCTCTAAGTCGAAAAGTCACGGAATGGAAAACATGATTGAAGGGGAAGCTAAAAAAGGAGCTAAAGTCGTTTTAATAGAAGATTTGATCTCTACAGGAGGAAGCTCACTTCAAGCAGCAGAAGCTGTACGTGCAGCAGGAATGGATGTATTAGGAATGGCTGCCATCTTCACGTATGGATTCCCAATATCTGAAGATAATTTCAAACAACACAATGTGGATCTCGCATACCTAAGTGATTATGAAACACTGATCGATCTGATGGTAAAGGATGGTCGTTTGAAAGAAGAGCAATTGGAAACTTTAAAGGCATGGAGAGACAATCCAGCTCAATGGGAGAATTAAAATTTCTCCTCTACTCCTAAGCCAAATAAAGCAAAATCATACTTGACTGGATCCTTTGGGTCCAGTCTCTTTAAATTTTCGGTCAGCTGAATAGCGGTGGTCCAATCTGTTTGCTTTCGCTGAATTAAACCAAGCTTCCTTCCTACCCGATCCACGTGCAGATCACATGGACATACTAATTGACTCATTTGGATATTGTTCCAGAGTCCAAAATCGACACCTTTGTCATCATTGCGTACCATCCACCTTAAGTACATATTCAATCGCTTACACGCTGATTTTCTAGCTGGACTGGGAATGTGTTTATACGTCCTTCTTGGGTGATCAGGTAATGCAAAAAAGTATTCAAAGAAGCCCTTCAAATGAGTTTCTACAGTAGTCGCACTGGAATCAGCCTTTATTGTAAACGCTGATTCAAGAGACTCATGCTGCTCATAATGAAACTTAAAAAACTCAATGAAATACAGTGCATCGGTCGAGTTGAAAGTCCTATGCTTGAAGTTGAGGAATGGTTTCAAATCATCTTCCTCATGATTTAAGATAAAGTCATATGGAGCATTATCCATCATTTGGAAAAACTCCTTGCACTTATTGATGATCGTTTTACGTTGACCCCAGGCCAAAACCGCTGCCACGAACCCAGCAATTTCAATATCCTGCTTTTTATTAAATAAATGCGGAATGGAAATAGGGTCGTTAGGAATAAAACCTGGCTGGTTGTATTCCTTTACCTTAAGATCTAAGAAATCCCTGAGTCTTTCGAAATCTTCCAAATCAATCTTCGAAATAGGAAACTTCCACCCTTGTCATTGGATCTATTACGCCCAATCGATCAAAGCAAATTGGAGTCAATCGTACCAGTACATTCTTATTTATGCCTGTCTCTGGCAATTTACCTACCACTTTCACAAAGATCTTTTGATTATTCATCAAGTTACGAACCTCTATCATCGCTCCTATAGGTAATGACCTATGTAGTGCCAAATACTTCTTGGTATCCACCACATCTTCAATCTTTCTAGCTGTTCCTTCTTCGATAATCTTCGTAAATCCACCTCCATCAGTCACCTTTCTTCTGGTTCCATAAGAAAGCTTCTCTACGTTCTTTCTTTTATTCAATTCGTCCTGATCAGGTTCTCCCTTAACAAGTAGCTTTTGACCAATTGTCAGATAAGTATTTGGCAGTTTATTCCAAATAACCAAGCTATCTGGTCTCACCTTATATTTAGCTGCAATAGTTTCGAGCAAATCACCAGTTTGTACATAGTAGATATTGAAACCTGCTGGAGCTTCTGGTTCTCTACTCTCCGATTTACGGTCATTACGACTTTTATCCTTGTCTTTTGACTTTTCTTTTGATGAAGATTTATTCGAATCTGCAAAAGTTGCATTTCCTGAAGAAGCAATGTTCAATACCTGACCAACAGAAATCTCATTGGTGGACAAGCCATTCCATTCTTTAATCTGATCAACCTTTACATTATAAAGCTTGCTGATAGCATAAAGCGTTTGACCAGGCTCTACTGTATGCAACTGACTAGAAACAGAACTAGCTAAAATGGTCTTTTCTGGCTCTGTGGATGGTTTGTTTGTAGTAGGAAAACGAAGCTCCTGACCCAGTGAAATGTTGTTGTCCGCAAGACCATTCACAGACTTCACCACAGGCAATTCACAACCATATCGTCTAGCTAGACTATATAATGTTTCCCCTTGTTCTACTTTATGAATAATGAAGTATTTTCCATCTTGGTTTTCGGTTCTCAGTGAATCCAACGAAGTTGCTTGAAGACCTAATGACGCTAAAGCAAAACACACGAAACACACAACTCTATAATTCAATCCCATTTATCTTTTTACTGTTTTCAATAAACACCAATACATTGTTAAGAATGAAGAAACCTCCAGAAGCAAACCCTTCCAACTGCTCATCTATTTTAGAAGCATAGTAGATCTCTCCTTCTTTAATCACAGTTATCCATCTATCAAACTTTGTACCTAAACGAACATAATGGCAAATTATGATGAAATCCTCTTCCTCATAATATTCACATCCTAATCCGCTAGGTTCCGTTTCCAAAAACTGTTCCACTAATTCACAACTCTCGGACCCCGCCTTGTAATATACCGGACTTCTAAGAATTATGTTTTCACTTGAGTCGAGCTGTTCCAATAAATAACTTTTTCGAACAGATGTATCTTTCGGATCAACACCGACCAATTCCTTTCCAGTGATGCTGTCATATTGAAATTGTGGAATTTCAGCCTCCAAAGACCTATTTACAACATGATATATTAAAATTGATTTAGCAGATGGGTCATTGGGATCCTCGTATTTCTCTAATAGAAAATAAGGATGTCTGTAAATCAGTGAATTGGTCCACAAATCACTCTTTTGTATATCAAATCCATCCTCTTCAACCGATCCATCCAGGTTAACTAAATGATAGTGAATGGACTGATTAGCTTCATCACGCACCTCCAAAATCATGTTACCAGTTCGTTGACAAAGCACTACCTGCCAGATTTTATTTGCTAAGTCTAAAGAAAACCGAAAAGTTGCTTCTGTCACGCGTAGAATCAAGTATTTTTATGAAAAATTAATGGTTGCAAAGTTAGACCAGCTGCTATGCTAAAAAAACATCTACCCATATTCTTCCTGATCTTTTTTAGCCATCTCGTAATGGCTCAGGACAGCACTACAACCAAAGTAATGCACTTAAAAGTTCAGGCTAATATAGACCCACGAACGAATCGATATACGGAACTAGGTTTGGAGCAAGCAGAAGAAATTGGAGCTGACTTGATCATTCTGGAGCTAGATACGTACGGTGGCGCACTTAACGATGCCGATGAAATCAGAACGAGGGTCTTAAATTTCGAAAAGCCTATTTATGCTTATATCAATAAAGATGCAGCATCAGCAGGTGCATTGATTTCTATAGCTTGTGACAGCATTTACATGGCTCCAGGCTCCAGTATAGGAGCAGCAACCGTAGTTACTCAAGACGGTGAGGCTGCTCCTGATAAATACCAGTCTTACATGCGGTCGATCATGCGATCAACAGCCGAAGCTACTGGTAGAAACCCAATAATAGCTGAAGGAATGGTGGACGAAGACATTGATTTGGACAGCATCGCTCAGGAAGGAAAGGTAATTACTTTTTCAGTTACTGAGGCGATGAAATATGGCTTTTGTGAAGCCAAGGTTAATTCTATTGAAGAAATACTCGAGCGTTCTGAAATCACCAATTACGAGTTGGTTTCATTCGAATTGGATACTTCAGATAAGATTATTGAGTTATTCTTGAATCCGTTCATTAGTGGAATATTAATACTAATTATCATCGGTGGAATATATTTTGAGCTGCAGACTCCAGGAGTAGGTTTCCCGATCGTTGCGTCTATAGTTGCCACCATATTATATTTCACTCCTTATTACTTGAATGGGCTTGCTGAGAACTGGGAAATCATCGCTTTCTTTATCGGAATTGTACTGATAGCTTTGGAGATATTCGTCATTCCTGGATTTGGGGTGGCTGGAATATCTGGCTTAATTCTAACCGTAGGTTCTCTGGTTTTAGTCATGCTGAATAATGACAGCTTTGACTTTTCATTCGTAAAAGGTGACGATCTATTCATAGCAGTAGCCACTACTCTTTTAGGTATGTTGGGAGCCATAATTATTATGTTCCTAGGTGGCGTCCGGCTAGCCAATAGCAAAGCATTCAAAAGAATCTCGCTACAAGACGTACAAGATCATGAACAAGGATTTACTTCAAGCTTCTATAAAGGCAAATCGATGGTTGGTAAATCTGGGAAAGCCTATACCATTCTAAGACCAAGTGGACGAGTAGAGATAGAAGGTGAAATCTATGATGCATTTACTCGTGGTAACTACATCGAAGCTGGTACCGAGATTGTAGTAATATCGGATGAAGGCACTTCATTAAAGGTGAAAGAAGCTGAATGAAGATTTTAGGTGTAATTCCTTCACGATATGCATCATCTAGATTTCCAGGAAAACCTTTGGTGGATATCCATGGAAAAACGATGATTCAGCGGGTCTATGAACAAGCGCTTCAAAGCTCCTCACTAGATGAATTAGTTGTTGCTACTGATGATCAGCGAATATTTGATGAAGTAATGCGCTTTGGAGGGAAAGCAATGATGACCAGTCCAGATCACAACAATGGAACCGAACGAAGTGCGGAAGTTGCTAGAATAAAAGACGGTTTTGATTATATCATCAATATCCAAGGAGACGAACCTCAAATACATCCGGATCAGATCACCATATTAGCTAATATGCTAAATGGAGATGTCGAGCTTGCAACTCTAGTGAAGCCCATTACAGACTATGAAGAATTGGATGATCCAGGAGAAATGAAAGTCATCTTTAATCAGCAGAATGAGGCGATTTATTTCAGCAGGACATGTATACCCTATTTACGTGACATTCAAAAGGTTGATCGTTTAAAGGCTCACAATTACTACAAGCACATCGGGATTTATGCTTACCGGGATGATATCTTACAGCAGATCGTCAAACTTCCACAGAGCACTTTAGAAATGGCGGAATCGCTGGAGCAATTACGATGGATTGAGAATGGTTATAAGATCCAGTTAGGTTTCACTAATTTAGAGAGCAGAATGATTGACACCCCAGCCGATCTGGCTAAACTTTTAAACGAAATACATTCATGAGAAAAGCGCTAAAAATACTCACCTGGGTACTGATGGTCGTTGCGCTAGTATTATTTTGGTTGTCACTAAGATCTACCGAAGGTAATTTCGAATACACTTTGTATGCACTTGGAGCAGTCACACTTGGCTGGATTTCCAATTATTTTTTGAAAAAGTATGAAAAAGAGAAGGAAGACTGACAAGTGCCTCAATTGTGGCTATGAATTAGATCCATCCTTTGACTATTGCCCAAAGTGTGGTCAGGAAAATAGTGATAACCAGATCTCTTTTGGCAGATTGATTGTGGAGTTTTTCTCCAATTATTTCTCCTTAGATTCTCGATTTGGCAGAAGTATAGCTCCATTCTTTTTCAAACCAGGTACGCTTACGTCAGAGTTCATGGATGGTAAGCGTGTGAAGTATGCCAATCCAATCCGACTGTATCTGGTAGTAAGTTTGATTCACTTCTTTGTGATGAACACTTACCTGGATATGAGCGCAACACATGGAAAAATTATCCCTGAAAATGCCAAGCCTGTTCAATTGGATTCTTTACAAGCAGCTATACAAGCCGACAGTTCTTTTCAGAAAGATATCAAACCGATCAAGAACTTCTTGCCTTTTGGCAATCTCGATTCATTGGAGTTTACATCTAAAACAGACACATCATCTTCCTTTTCTGATGATATGTCAACAGCATTTAAAATGTCTAATAATCGATTCACTGTTCAGGAAATAGAAGATTCCATCCACAATGAACAGAACCCTTACATAAGACAAAAACTGAATCGACAGATCATTAAAATCATGACCTCAGACTCTCATGAGATCAAGATGTTTATTGCTAAGAATATACCTATTCTGATATTCTTTTTATTACCTCTCTATGCGCTTATACTCAAGGTCTTCTTTAGTAAGAAATTGTATATTAATCACGTTGTACACAGCCTGCACATCCATTCATTGGTATTCATTTTACTGACTCTTTATTGGATAGTGAGGATGTTTTCGGAAGGAAGTGCAGAATTTATTGACTTCTATTTATTCCTGCTCGTATGTGTATATATCGTGTTGTCATTTAGAAACACCTATCACATTAGCACTCGTAAAGCTATTTTCAAAACATTGGGCACTGGGTTCATTTACTGGATGTTATTGATATTAGGAATGTTCCTAGAAATATTAGTAAGCCTTTCATTCTTTTAATTCTGTATGACTAATTATACTGCCAGAGCAGAACAGTTCAACAAAACATCTAATTCACATTCAAAACAAGCCTTTACCTTCTCACTTTTAAGAGGAGCTTCATTCATTGCGTTTATCATTTTCATGATACTGTATTTCAACAATGATCAAGTGATCTGGTTGATTTCGGGATTTGTAAGCATTGGATTGTTTAGCTCTCTTGTAGGAAGGCATCGGTTTCATGAAGATCAAAAGCTCTATTATCAAACACTAGTTGATATCAACCTGGAAGAGCTAAAAAGAACCAATCTCGTGCTTCATGATTTTGAAACTGGCGATCAATTCCTGGAAGAAAATCATCCCAATCAGCATGATTTGGATGTATTTGGATCTCATTCTCTCTATCAGCTTATCAATAGATCATCTACTCAGGATGGTCAAAAACTAATCGGTCAATGGCTTTCAAATCAACCTACAAGTGAAGAGGTGATCGAGAAGCAGGAGGCTGTGAAAGAACTAAGCAAGGACTTAGATTGGTTACAGAAACTGCAAGCCAATTCGAGAATTAGCGTTCGAAAAAAGAAAAAAAACGAGCCTACATTAAGAGCCGCCAATTTGATCGATTGGTCAACAATAAAAACGAATACTGGAAATCGTACAGTATGGTTTACTTTGATAGGTGTCCTGTTAATTGGGATCATCACTACAGGCGTCTTCATTGCTATAGATGCCATACCATATCAGTACATCTATGGTAATATTTTAGTCAATGCCATCGCATTGGGAATAGTTGCTAGAAAACTAAGTGTTGAAATAGTTGGAGCAGATAAAGCCCAATACTTGGTTACCTCCTATCTGGAGGTCCTAAAAGTGATCAACTCAAAAGACTATCAAAGTGCTCTCCCAAAGCGATTGAAGCAAGCCTTGACTAACCCGCATGATGCTGAGAAAGCAATAAGCCAACTTAGTAAAATCAGCCATAGAATTAGTTCTCGAGCAAATATGCTTTATCTGGTGGTAGACCTCTTGTTTTTAATTGACTTCTTTCTACTAATGAGTATCTATCAATGGAAGAAAACCAACAGCGAGCACATTGAAGAATGGCTTCAGGCAATTCATGAATTTGAGGCGTTGATGAGTATTGCTAGTTTTGCTGAGCAACACCCAACCTATCAATATCCAAAACTCGCATCAAGCATCTTCAAGTTAGACGGAAAGGAAATAGGTCATCCTTTGATTGGTAAAAGCGACAGAGTAAACAATGATTATTTTGTAGACGGAAAAGGCTCCGTAGACATTATCACAGGATCAAACATGTCTGGGAAATCAACCTTCCAGAGAACACTAGGGATCAATCTAATTCTCGCTCGAATAGGCGCGCCAGTATGTGCCTCTACGTTTGAGTTTAGCAATGTGGAAGTATTCACTAGCATGCGTACCAAGGACAATCTGAGTGAAAACACCAGCTCATTTTATGCTGAGTTAAAACGAATTACGCAACTTTTGAAGACTGTTGAAGACAAACCCACTTTCTTCCTACTAGATGAAATCCTAAAAGGAACGAACTCAGAAGACAGACATCTCGGAGCAATTGCCTTAGCTGAAAAGTTATCAACAAAAGAAGCATTTGGACTTATTAGCACACATGATTTAGCCTTAAGCGAATTGGAGAAGACCAATAAACATGTTAGAAATTACAGTTTCAATAGCCAAATAGATGGAAGTAAAATCAGTTTCGACTACACACTAACTCCTGGCCCTTGTAAAAGCTTCAATGCCTCTCAGCTCATGCGAAATATGGGAATAATTGATTAACCAATGAACGAACTGGTTTCCATCATTACTCCCTGTAAAAATGCAGAGCGCTGGTTGGAAGCTTGTTTTGAGTCCATTAAGAATCAGTCCTATACAAATTGGGAATGGATCGTCATTGATGACTCATCAACGGATGGCTCTTATAATATTCTTAAACGCCTTGCTAAATCAGATAACAAAGTCAAGGTTTTCAAGAATCCTGATCAAGGTATTATCGCTGCACTAAACAAAGGATTACAAAGCTCAATAGGCTCGTTTATCACAAGAATGGATGCTGATGACCTAATGCCTTCACAGCGAATAGAAAAGATGGTTAGTCGTCTTCAAACAAGCCCTGTTAAAACGGTGGTAACAGGTTTGGTCTCATACTTTAGTGACTCAGAAGTTAGTGAAGGATATCAGTCTTATGAAAAATGGATCAATGAGGTTAATGCCTCATCAACTCAGTGGAAGAATGTATATCGTGAATGTGTCATAGCGTCACCCAACTGGATGCTACGCAGAAATGATCTCCTATCTATTGGAGGGTTTGCTGATTTAGTTTATCCAGAAGACTATGATTTGGTATTCAAATGGTACCAACATCAATTTCAAGTCGAATGCATCGAAGAAGTTACCTTGTTTTGGAGAGAACATCCTGATAGAACTTCCAGAAACTCTGATCACTACCAGCAGCAAGCATTCTTTGAGCTAAAACTTAAACGGTTCATTGAACTTGACTACAAAGGTGAACCTTTGGTTATCTGGGGAGATAATGTTAAGTCCAAACTAGCTGAAACCATTTTAATGAAGCATGGAATAACTCCAATAGTTCAAAACCTCAACAATTATCAAGAAATAAAACACCTTCAATCTCCACAGCTATTGATTGCTGTCTGGCCAGATGAAAAGCAACGCGATCAAATAGAAAACTTCCTCAAGTCAAGCAACTTACATCAAGGCTTTGACTGGTGGTGGTTGTAATCAATAATCTGAGTACTCAGTTGGATAAAGTAGAAAAATGTCCGCGTGAGAAACGTTATTATCATAATACGAATTACCAATTAATTCTTTCCACTCAGGTGCATCACCAAATGATTTCCAATGTTCGTCTCTGCTTTCTTGATTTGAAAAGGTCGTCATGTACATCAGATTTGGCATTTTAGGACCTGAAATCACATCCGCATAGAAAACCGCATTGAAACCTAGTCGATCAAACAGCGCTACTTCACCGCCTTCATTGAACATTTCTACTTTGTTCAGATAGTAAGACTCTGTAGGTGATTCATAACTTCTCAACTCATAGATTCTATCTTTCCTTGATCCTTCTACAGAAGTTGGTTTCATGACAGGAAAATCTCTGAAGGCGCTTAAAAGAATAGATTCGATTCGCTTGTAAGGTGGATTATTGTGTGGCGCATTCAAATAACCAGCACCCTTAGACAGATAATCGTGATCACCAAGCAATGCCGTATCTAAGCTTAAAAAGGTCTCTAATCTGTTAAATGGAATGAGAACGTAGGTTTGAGGAACTGAATCTGATTCGGACAATCTCTTTTTAAAAACACCAATGTTTTGAATGCCTAACTTCTTCAAGCCAGGAAGAAACGCCTCCGCCAGGTATTCATCTGTTAGGCTTTGCTGCAGTTCTGAATCAAACGTATAAACCTTTAATTGATAGTATTCTTTTTGATCTGATGGTTCCTGATCGGTATCGGCTGATTGAGTGGGTGACTCACAGCTGAAGGTTCCTATAGCTGCAATAAAGAAAAAGATCAAAGTTCTCATCATCAAGTTGGATTGTTACACCGAACAAATTACGAATAATCTTGGTCTTCAACTCAAATTGATAATTGCTATCAATCAAAAAAAGGAGGCTTAAGCCTCCTCTTCTCCTCTTCATTATCCAACCAATAGCTGCCTACCGGTTTGATTTCTTATATAGGTGCTTATGGACTTTATTTCCGCTTTCATCGGTATACCAGGGACTTTTGGACTTCCCTTGTACAAAATCTACAAAACGTGGATAAGCTTGTGAAATTTGCACTTTTTCCTTCGGGTATTCCCAAGAAACAGGAATCTCTATTACCCATGGTAAATTATTTTCTGTCAAGAAAAATTTACCTTCACCTGGCCTGGTATCATCAGCGGCTTGTCCAATCCAGGATTCATCAAATAAACTTGTGTAGGCTCTTCCTGGCTTATGCACTTCACGTCCTTCCTCTTGATCGATTCGAATGTATTCATCAACTTCAAAATCATCCACACTAACCTGCCCATTTAGTAACACTACCAATGAAATCTCAATAGGATCTTGGTATGATCTTGCACTATCAGTATTTATAAAACCACCAGTATTAAACCCTTGTTTGATATGTTTAAACCTTATTTCGGTCTTATTTTCCAATTTATGCAGTTCATAATTTAGTCCTCCATCAACAATTTGCTCAATGGATATACCTATTGATGCTCCAGGATCTGAAAAACTTATGCACAGGTCATTTTCGAATATTGCTCCTATTGCTTCAACATTGATGTCATAAATAATTTGAGTCACTTTATCATTAGCATTAGCGTAAAGCTCTGCATTATGAGAAATTACTAAATCATTGAAGTCAAAATCACCTAAATATGGCCACATATCTTCGAATGCAAAGGTAGAATACGCATTCTGCGCAGGAATGTAAGTTACGGAAGCAATATCAGTATCATTAGGCACAATATCTGCATGATCATCTACTCCATCATTGTCAGAATCTAATGATGAAGTCATGCATGGATTAATAAATGTTACTAATTCTGTACTGATCGTATGCGGTGATGTTTTACAGTCAGCAACAACAGAGAAACCTCTAATCAAACTCATATCAAAATCTTCATAAGAAAAGAACCATTGATTATTATTGGAATTAACACTTTGTTGATCCGGTGTTGTTCTCTCAACACTTCCATCCAATTTGTTAACATCAATATAGGATATAGATGCGCTAGACTTTATGAAAACTCCATCTTCTCTACACCGAATTTGAGTTGCGTTGCCTAAAAAGGAAGTACAAGCTGGAGTACCTCCAGTACGAGCACCTGTCTCATCAAAGAATGAATCTGCAACTTCCAAGTCTGTCATCGAAATAGTTAAATTCCCTTCAGATACATCAAAATATTTCGAATTACCCTGGTACTTGGTATAAAGGAATAATTTCTCAATATGTAGAGGTCGGTCAATTTGAACATCAATACCATCGTTCAAACTCGTATAACCAACTCGAAGAGCATAGACACTATCACGATAATCGGTTCCAACTATTGCAAATTGAATAGTTTCGACCATAGACATCCTGGAAGAACCATTGGTAAAGTCAATATGAACGCTTTGATCAGGAGACATTTCATAATTAAATCCATCAGGCACTTTCCATTTCGACATATCTGCCCCATCAATATCTAACAATTCCACGTTGGTTCTTTGTACACATCCATATGTTAGATAAATCGCTATAACCAACAACATTTCAATCTTCTTCATATCTCCTCACATTTAGGTAATGCAAGCATATAAAGCTTCAGTTATGAAATCCCTACTCATTCGATTAATGGACTTATCTCACAGTTAACCTGCAATATGCTTCATGTATACCACCTTGATTCGTAGATTCGTAGTATGGAAAATGCTATCTATTTAAAAGCACTGGATTTGGAAAAAAGAGGACAATGGGATGCTGCCCATGAACTCATTCAAGATCTACCTGATAAAAATGCGGCATGGATTCATGCATACCTCCACCGAAAAGAAGGAGATCAATGGAATGCCGAGTATTGGTATAAAAGAGCAGGTCAATCTGTATTTACTGGCTCATTAGATGAAGAATGGCGTCATATTTATGATTCGTTATCATAACCATCTCTAAAAGGAAACCGAAATCAATTAAAAAACTGAGAAAATTCTTGAATTAAAAAACTAGAGGCCGTTCAAATTATGTTTGAACGGCCTCTTTTTAGAACAAGATTAAAATCGATTAATTACCATAACCGTCGTTCTGCTGAAGACCTGGATTGATATTGCGCTCTCTATCTGGAATTGGGAAAACCAATTCAGGAGCACTATAAGAGAAGCCATCAGATGATCCTTGAAGTCTTTTAATTTCATGGATACTGTGCCCTTCAAATGCTAATTCAAGCTTTCTTTCATTTAAAATATCAGCCAAAGTAGGCGTTGTTATATCACCTAAACCTGCCCTGTTTCTGATCATATTCAAGTCACTTGCAGGAGTAGCTCCAACAGCTGTCCCTTCTCTGAAGTTTGATTCGGCTCTAGTCAAATAAAGCTCCGCTAGACGGATAAAAGTAACATTTGCAAACTGGTCAGTCCATTTAGATGTTCTGGTATCTCCAGTTGCAGCATCTGTGTAGAAGAACGATCCTCTATCATCACCAGCTTCATATAAGTTCAAGTGTTTCGCAAATATTTCAATATCTCCTCTTCCTCCTAAAGATGAAGAAGCGAAGAATAACTGCATGTTATTTGCACCATCCTGAGTTGTAACCTGGATTGAGAATACATCTTCTATTCCATTAGACTGATTATTGAAAGCTGCATCAAATGAACCTTCTAAGTCATATATTCCATCTGCAGCGGTCAGAGCAGCATCTGACGCATCACGAGCTGACGCATAATCACCTTGTTGCAGGTATACTCGTGACAACAATGCTCCAGCAGCTACACTATTGGCATATACACCATTATCAGCCGGCAAATTAGCAGCTGCAAAACTTAGGTCGTCAATAACAAAATCATAAACCGCCGACACTGTTGCTCTATCAACTGGATTTACATCATTTGGCTCTGTTACCAATGGCACACCCAAGTTTGTAGCTGGATCGCCATCAGAGTATGATGGACCAAAGAACAACACCAATTCAAAGTACATCATCCCGCGAATAAACCTAGCTTCCGCTTCCACTGTTGATCTATCTTCTTCATTTACCACATCTAAAGCAGCTAGAATGTTGTTGGTAATGTTAATAGTTCTGTAACCATCTAACCATAAGTCAGCTACATCTCCATTGATAACAGTGATTTCCTTTCTCCATATATCAGAAGGATCACCGAAAGTACCTGAAAACTGAAGCTCGTCATCCGCACCCAGCAATTCGGAATTTCTTTGCGTATTTCCTCCAAAAAGGTCTGTATCGCTCAATGCATCATAAGCTCCTACCAATACCGTTTTTACATTGGCATCGGTGTTCAGAGCAATTGAATTATCAATATCCTGAGGTGGATTTAGATCCAACTCATCTGTACATGAGCCCAAAATCAACAGGCTCAGAAATAGAATAGAATATATTTTAATATTTTTCATATGTCTGTTCATTTTAGATTAAAAACCTAGCTTAACACCGAAAGTAAACGTCTTTGCCTGAGGAGCAGAATAGAAATCGTTTCCAAGGAAAATGTTACTAGCTAGGTAATCCGTATTCACTTCAGGGTCCCAACCGTCATAGTCAGTAATGGTGATTAAATTCTGTCCACTGAAATAAACCCTTGCAGAAGAAATAAATGAATTACCTAGAATGCTTCTTGGGAAATTGTAACCAAATGTCAAAGTCTTCAATCTTACGTATGACGCGTCCGACAAGTATCTGCTTGAAGTCTGAGCTCCATTGTTGGCATAAAGTCTGGCCTGAGGCACATCAGTAATATCACCTGGCTGTTGCCATCTATCCAATTGATCAGCAGTTTGGTTATCCTCATAACGCGCATTGGCAGTCATGAAAGTACCTCCACCCAGGAATACTTTATTTCCTTCCTGACCTTGAATCAAGATGCTCAAGTCAAATCCTTTAAATTTGAAGTTGTTAGTCCATCCATAAATAAAATCAGGGTTTGGATTTCCAAGTACTTTTGATTCAGCAAGGTTATAATTATCAGTAACATATCTATCTCCTAAATGGTCTACAGTAAAAGCACTACCATCATTTAGTTCTTCCTCTGAAGGATCTCTGTTGAGATAGAATATTGCATCTCCATTTTCTGGATTAGCTCCAGCGAATTCAACACCATAATGAACACCTATTGCCTCACCTACGATTATGGCATTCATGTATCTTGAACTAGTTGGACCAATTTGCTCTGTATCACCGTAAAGTTTGGTTACCTTATTTTGGTTAGCAGCATAGTTCAAACTGGTACTCCAGGAAAATGCACTTCCTTTGATCAGGTCATAATTTAAAACTACTTCAACACCAGAGTTTTGTAACTCTCCAATGTTTTGTGTTTGAGTACTAAAACCAGATGTTCCCAAAACTGGTACATTCAATAACAAGTCTGTTGTATTCTTTTTGTAGTAGTCCAACTCTCCTGACAATCTATCTCCAAATAGTCCAAAGTCAACTCCTATATCTACTTGTGCTGTTTTCTCCCACTCCAAGTCTGGATTAGGGATTTGAGAAGGGATAAGTGCTGACTGACCGTTGTAACCCGCAGCTACGTAAGTTCCAAAATGGTCATAATTACCAATACCGGCGTTACCAGTCAAGCCATAACTGGCCCTTAACTTTAAGAAACTCAAAACATCTGAGCTACCCAAAAAACCTTCATTACTTATGATCCACCCAACAGAAGCTGCAGGGAAGAAACCATATCTATTGTTCTCACCAAACCTTGAAGATGCATCCATTCTTCCACTAACACCTAATAGGTATTTGTCTTGAAGCTTATAATTCAATCTTCCAAAGTAGGATAAGAACGAATATTCGTTTAGAGTACCTGACCAATCTGCAACTTCAGCCGCAGAACTCAATGTTTTCAACTCATCCAATGGGTAACCCTGACCAGCAGTCAGAGTCTGATGTCTCGTTGATTTCTGAAACTCTGTACCTAATGTAAAGTCAATAGAGTGAACATCGAATACCTTACTGTAATTAGCATAAAGTCTAGAGGTATAATTGAATATTCTCACCCATCTATCCTGTCCATAACCACCAACAGACAGTCCTGCTTCTGTAACACTGTTTTGATATCTCTGCTCTAACTGAGTCAATAAATCAAATCCATACTCCCCAGTAATACTCAAACCATCCACTACATCGTATGTAGCACTAGTATTGACCAAATTTCTAAAGACAGTGGTCGTAAAATCTGAATTCTCTTCCTCCATTGTAGCTGGATAATAGAACATCGCTGGGTTTACTGTATTGTCATAAAGATTACCTTCTTCATCTCTAACCGGTGTAATAGGTGCCTGAGCTATCAACTGAAGAGGAGTCGAGAATGCATTATCATCGGTTACTCGATTGTTTAATGACCTGCTAATACCTACATTCACACCTACAGTAAGTTTTTCAGAGATATCATGATCAAGGTTTAATCTACCAGAGATTCTTTGAAAGCTGTTACCAATTAATATTCCATCTTGATCAGTTACTGAACCACTAAAGAAAAATCTAGTATTATCACTTCCACCTCTAGCGGATAAGTCATAACTCTGGACTGACGCATCTTGAAATGCTTCTTCTTGCCAGTCTGTTCCTTCCCAATTAGGATTATTCGCAATCTCTTCTCTCCAATCTACATGACCTGACAAATAATCAAATGTACCTTCCATATATTCCAACCATGAACCAGCATAATCATCAGGATTATTAATTGGATCAAAGCCATCCGCCAAATCGTTATTATAGGCAGCTTCCCTAAACAACTCTATGTATTGACCTGCATTGATAAAATCACGTTTTCTGGTTGGTTTACTAAAACCGAATTGTGCGTTGAAGTTAAACTGAGTCTTTCCAGCTTTTCCTTGTTTGGTTGTGATTAACACTACACCATTGGATCCTCTAGAACCATAAATAGCAGCAGAAGATGCATCCTTCAATATCTCTATAGAAGCGATATCATTGAAGTTAATATCCGAAAGCGGATTAGTCGCTGCTGATGTCAAAGATTGATTATCTGTAGTAATCGGTATACCATCCACCACATACAGTGGTTCGTTACTTGCTGAAATGGACGATGCCCCTCGCACGCGAATATTGATTCCTCCACCAACTTTACCATTTTGAGAGGTGATTTGTACACCAGCTGTTCTCCCTTGAATGGCTTGTTCGAACGATGGAACTGGAATATTTTCAATGTCTTCACCTGAAACCTGAGCTACATTACCGGTTAAGTCCTGCTTTATCTGAGTTCCATAACCTACAACGACTACCTCAGATAACTCAGTAACATCCTCTGACAAAGTCACATTAATTACTGACTGAGCTCCAATTTCCACTTCTTGTGATTCAAATCCAATAAACCTGAATACAAGTGTTCCTCCATTTTCCGGTACTGATAAACGGAAATTACCATCCAAATCCGTAGTAGTACCGTTGGTTGAACCTTTTACCAAGACATTAACTCCGGGTAATGTGGAGCCTGCCTCATCGCTAATAGTACCAGTCACGACCCGCTGCGCCAGAGCAGCAAAGCTCGTGAAGAGTACAGCCATACTCATAAGTAAAGCTTTCTTCATAGTCTACATTTTTAGTTAAACTGAATTATTAATTACTCAATAATAAAAGGCTTAAATTAGTGATAACAGTAGATTTATACCCATTTAATATGAAGCATCATACTAATTCTTGATTTTTCCACCGAAATGCTAATTACTCACCCTTAATACATCCTTAACAATTAAAAAATACAACCCCCTATGAGTTTTTCTGAAGAATTGTTAATTCAAAGCAATTTCAAATGTGAGATTCTGAATTATATGAACGAACTAATAGCCTTAGGAACGGCAAACGGATGAGCAAAAGAATAGATTGATTTTTCACTATTTCATTAACAAAATAGCAAAATTCTAATGTTACACAGCTTAAATATTTGGCTCGAAGCACATGTTATTTCGAGCCAAATATTAAAAAAATTAAGATGCGATAATATCTCTAAGACTATCATCATTTGCTCTGATGATATCTTCAATGTCCTGATCAGAAAGTACAGAGGACACAAATAGCGTTTCAAACTGAGATGGAGCAAGGTAAATACCTCTATTCAACATCAAATTGAAGTATTTACCAAATAACTGCGTATCCGCATGTTTTGCTGTGTTCAAGTCGAATACCTCTTTATCTGTAAAGAACATGCTATACATGCTTCCTATTTGATTGATAGTATAGTTCAACCCCAACACTTCGCATGATTCCTTATAACCCGCTACGATCTTTTTAGTGTTAGATTCAAGTTTGCCGTAAGTCTCTGGATGATCGAATAAATACTTCAACATGGTATATCCAGCAGCCATTGCTACTGGGTTCCCTGAAAGCGTACCTGCCTGATAAACAGGACCTTCCGGAGAAACAAAATCCATTATCTCCTTCTTACCACCATAAGCCCCTACAGGCAAACCACCTCCAATGATCTTACCTAATGTTGTCATGTCAGGAATAACTCCCAAACGTTCTTGTGCTCCACCTTTTGCAAGACGGAAACCAGTCATCACTTCATCAAATATGAGTACAATACCCTCAGCATCACAAAGTGCTCTTAAGCCTTCCAAAAATCCAGCTTTTGGCAATACACACCCCATATTCCCAGCAACTGGCTCTATGATTATAGCTGCAACTTCCCCTTTATTTTCTTCAACAATTTTCTGAACTGCTTCTAAATCATTGAAAGGAGCAAGTAAAGTATCTTGTGCAGTTCCAGATGTGACTCCTGGACTGTCAGGCGTTCCCATGGTCATCGCACCACTACCTGCTGCGATTAAAAATGAATCACCATGTCCATGATAACATCCTTCAAACTTGATAAACTTATCTCTACCTGTATATCCTCGAGCAACACGAATAGCTGACATGGTCGCTTCGGTACCCGAATTAACCATTCTTACACGATCAATGGATGGTACCATTTCACAAATCAACTCAGCAATCAAAACTTCTCGCTCTCCAGGTGCACCAAAAGATGGAGAGTGCTGAATTGCTTGAATAACTGCCTCTTCCACCATCTCATTGGCATGACCAAGTATCATTGGGCCCCACGAGTTGATCATATCTATGTAGGAATTACCATCCTCATCAACCATCTTAGATCCCTTGGCTGATTTGAAAAATATTGGATCTCCTCCTACTGCTTTAAATGCTCGAACTGGTGAATTGACTCCACCAGGTATAAAATTCTTAGCTCTACTAAAAAGTGATTTACTCTTTTCGATCTTCATACAAATCCCTATTAACAACTTCTAGTTTAGAGTTTTTAAATCTAACAACTGGTACTACCTGATTGTCATTGGCTACTCCATAACTGTAACCTTCAAATACTTTTCCATCTACAAAACTACCGTCACGAAGACCTCTTTGGAAATACTTTCCATGACGATGCATCATGCGCCCAGCAAACCAAACAGCTTCATATCCTCGATAGTGATTGATAGATGGGTTGGTTTTATATTTAGTAATGATTCGCTCCTTCAGGTTTTGATAATCAGACCCTCCAAAATCCATGTATTCTGGATTGGTCAATCCCACACCTAGTCTATCCAATTGAGCAAAGGAAAGCATGGTAAAATCCAACCAATCACCATAACCATAAAGCCTGGTACTATCCCTTCTACTTTCGATGGCGCTAATCATATTACTTGCATACAGATTGCTGCGGGTAGCTGCCAAAATGTGTCCTACACTATCTGGGGCCATATAGAAAGGCTCCTCGTAATAGACAATTTTGAACTCTTCCTTCTCATCCATGCTCACTGGCAAAACAAAAGAGGTGTCCCTAGCCATTCTTCTAAGCTCATCGCTACGTATTCTTCTACTACGCACAAACCTACCCGGCAAAATGCTGATTGAGTCAGCCTCTTCCTTTGTTAAATAGCTGTAATAAGTTGCTGCTAAGGTGTCTAGTAGAGCTTTGGCATTTCCCTTATTTATTGACTGATATAACACCACTTCCATACCAGCTGCTTCTATCAATTGCTTATATACTGCCGCATATGACGAATCACGTTCATTCTCTTCATAGAAAATCATCGCGTAAGGATTGACATTTTCAGCAATAGCTAATTCAGCAGCTTTGATGGCCATCGTGTTGTAACTTGGCTTCAGCAAAAAAGAATATGGGTTTTCATCAACCACATCTGCATTGCTAGAAATTGGATTGATCGTATTAATCGCATTTTCTTTTGAAAAAGCAGATATTACCTCTCTTGGCTCTGGATACAGTGGTCCAATGATCAAATCTTGGTCTTTGAAACCAGACTGTCTGGTTATAGCTTCTGTTGCACCTTTCTTCCTTTTGGTATCATATGGGTAGATATTCACCGGACGATCAATAGCTGCTAAATCTTCAGCAGCTAATAACATCCCCTGATACATATCCATAACCAAACGATTTTGACTGATCAGGCCTGTATTATCAAGTGATTCGAACAAGAAAGGAAGCACAACAGCAATGTTGTATACGTCCTTACGAATGACAGGCAAATCAACAGATTCAAAATTGGCAATATCAAACTGCCATTTTTCCACCAATTGATTGATTCTCAAAAAGTTTCTTTCTTGATAAGGAACAGCATTTAACTTCTCCAAAAGCAAAGAAGCCAATAATTTATTCTCAGGATAAGAATCTACCAGCAAATTCAAATCTATCGCAGGAAGCTCTGATAAGTAGGCTTTTATAAATAGCGATTCGGCTTCTTTATTATTGATTGCGTCGGCATATTGCTTTCCATAAGTTAGTCCTTGAGCATAATCCCCAGACTCATAACCTGAGAATGCCAACCAATAAAGCACTTCTTTCTTCTGATCCCAGTTCGGAGCCTGAACTAGTAATTGCTTCCATGCATCCGTTGCGGCTTTTTCATCACCTTGTTTGTAGGCTGAAATTGCAAAATAGAACTGAGCATAATTACCAAAAGTCTCACTTTGACTTAAGGCTGCAAAGGATGCCTTCGAACTACTGTACTTACCTTCCGAAAAAAGTCTTTTAGCTTCTAAGAATTCAGCTTGCTCAGACTGACTAAAACCGGCAAACGAACATAGAAGTACTACGATTGATAAGAATAATTTATTCAAACTGGTATGAGTTTATCTTTATACGTAATGATTATTCCCACTCAATTGTTGCAGGAGGCTTACTACTAATATCGTAAACTACTCTATTAACGCCTTTTACTTGATTAATTATTTTGTTTGAAGTGTTCGCCAGGAACTCATAAGGCAAGTGCACCCAATCAGCCGTCATACCATCCAAACTTGCAACTGCTCTCAGGGCAACCACTTGTTCGTAAGTACGCTCATCTCCCATCACTCCTACAGACTGAACAGGCAATAACATTGCGCCTGCTTGCCAAACTTCATCATACAAGCCATCATCCTTCAATCCCTGGATGAAGATATGATCTACCTCCTGTAGGATTCTAACTTTCTCTGCTGTGATATCACCAAGAATTCTAATTCCTAAACCAGGACCTGGGAATGGGTGTCTTCCTAGAATATTATTAGAAATTTCTAACGCCTTACCTACGTTTCTCACTTCATCTTTAAAAAGTAAGTTCAAAGGCTCTACAACCTTCAAATTCATCTTCTCAGGTAATCCACCAACGTTGTGGTGAGATTTAATGGTTACTGAAGGACCATTTACAGATACAGACTCAATCACATCAGGGTAAATAGTACCTTGACCTAACCACTTTACGTCTTTTATTTGATGAGCTTCTCTATCAAACACTTCAATAAAGACTCTACCAATTGCTTTACGCTTATCTTCTGGGTCGGTTAAGCCTTCTAAGGCACTGTAAAAATCAGCTTTCGCATCAACGCCTTTTACATTCAAGCCCATGCCTTCGTATGACGCTAGCACTTCCTCGAATTCATTTTTTCTCAATAACCCATTGTCAACGAAAATACAGTAAAGGTTCTTTCCAATAGCCTGGTGAATAAGTGTAGCTGCGACAGACGAGTCAACTCCACCTGATAATCCCATAACTACCTTGTCATTTCCAAGTTTTGCTTGGAGCTCTCTTACGGTATTCTCAACAAAAATATCTGCTGTCCAGTCCTGAGCTGCTCCACAAATATGTACCACGAAGTTTCTTAGCAATGCTTTACCATCTGTGCTGTGAGTTACCTCTGGGTGGAATTGAATTCCGTAAATCGGCTTCTCTTCCACTTTGAAAGCTGCAACTGGGATACTTTCAGTATTGGCTATTATTTGAAAATCTTCAGGCAATTCTGTAATGGTATCTCCATGCGACATCCATACTTGACTTCCAATTTCGATTTCTTTCAATAAATCATAGTGTGCATTGATATGAGCCAATTTTGCTCTACCATACTCTCTATGCTGAGACTTAGACACTTTACCGCCATGTTTAGAAGCTAAAAGCTGCGCTCCATAACACACCCCTAAAATTGGCAAATGCTCTAGAGATTTGATATCAACATCTGGTGCACCTTCATCTAGTACACTGCACGGACTTCCTGAAAGTATTATACCTTTGGTATATTCATCCGGGTCAGGAAAATGATTAAACGGGTGGATTTCACAATATACATCCAGTTCTCTTACTCTTCGTGCGATTAACTGAGTGTATTGAGAACCAAAGTCCAGAATAAGTATCTTGTCTGTCATCCCGCAAAATTAGCAGAATCGATCAAACCCGAATTGATTTTTGAATTGGATTTGAAAGTATGTTGTTTTTTATTTCTTTAGCTCGCTGAAACTACCATATATGACGCAGGAGGAAAAACGTTTAGAGGCATGTAGAGAAGGTTCTCCATGGAAAGAATGGGGCCCTTATCTTTCAGAACGTCAATGGGCAACCGTAAGGGAAGATTATTCTGAAGGGGGAAACGCCTGGGAAAGCATTGTGCATGATCAGGCAAGGAGCAAGTCGTATCGTTGGGGAGAAGATGGAATCGGTGGTTTTAGCAACTCTGATCAACGAATTTGCTTCTCATGGGCATTCTGGAATGGAAAAGATAAAATCCTAAAAGAACGTCTGTTTGGCCTTACAGGTCATGAAGGAAATCATGGTGAAGATGTAAAGGAACTGTACTATTACCTGGACAGTACACCCACTCATTCTTACATGAAGATGCTTTATAAGTATCCGATCAATGAGTTCCCTTATTCTGACCTGGTTCTTAAAAATCAAAAACTTAGCAAAAAGGAAAGAGAGTATGAATTGTTGGATACTGGCATATTCGACAAGGATGAATATTTTGATATCTTTTTGGAATATGCGAAAGTTTCACAGGATGACTTTCAGTTTAAAGCGGTAATCCATAATCGCAGTAACAAAGCAGCTGATCTTACAGTCTTACCTACATTGTGGTTTAGAAACACCTGGTCTTCTGGACGTGACAAACGTATTCCTGAAATCAAGGAAGTATCGGCCAATGAAATGATCATCAAGCATCATTTACTTGGGGACTTTCATGTTTATCTAGATTCCGACGGTCTCTCAGAGCAACTTTATTGTGACAATGCCACTAACAGGGTTCGTTTGTACGGTGTACCCAATAAACAATCAGACTATCCAAAAGATGCCATCAACGACTACATCGTGGATGGTAAAAATACGGTTAATCCGAACAAAGAAGGCACCAAAGCTTCAGCTGTATATCGGATCAACGTACCTGCACAAGGTTCAAAAACAGTTCGAGTAAGAATGTCTCCTGTAGCTTTAGAAAATCCAATGCAGGATTTTGATTCCAATTTTGAATTGAGAGTTGCAGAAGCAGATAGTTTCTACAGAAATGTACATGGAAAAGTCGCAGATAAGGACTTAAAAAACATCCAACGTCAAGCATTTGCCGGCATGATGTGGAGTAAACAGTTCTATTATTATAATGTAAGAAACTGGCTGTACGGTGACCCTGGAAGGATGAAACCATCTGCCTCACGAGCAAAAGGTAGAAACTCCGATTGGCAACACCTCTACAATTACGACATCCTGTCGATGCCTGACAAATGGGAATATCCATGGTATGCGGCCTGGGATTTGGCATTCCATTGTATTCCATTAGCCAGAATAGATGCAGATTTTGCTAAAGGTCAACTTTTACTTTTGCTTAAGGAGCGCTACATGCACCCCAATGGACAAATTCCAGCTTATGAGTGGAACTTTACGGATGTAAACCCTCCTGTACATGCATGGGCCGTTCGACGCGTATTCCAAATTGACCAGCAGAAAACAGGTAAACCTGACTTTGAATTCTTACAAAAAGCCTTTCATAAACTACTCATCAATTTCACCTGGTGGGTCAACAGAAAAGATACTAATGGAAATAACGTATTCGAAGGTGGATTCTTAGGATTAGACAATATCGGAGTTTTTGACAGAAACCACCAGATCGTAGAGGATGCTCGATTAGAACAGGCAGACAGTACCAGCTGGATGGCCATGTTCTCTTTGAACATGCTTAGAATCTCTTTAGATCTATCCATGGAAAATCCTGTTTATCAGGATATGGCGATTAAGTTCTTTGAACACTTCCTATATATCTCTGGAGCCATGAACAGCATCGGTGACACGGATGTAGATCTTTGGGATGACGAAGACAACTTCTACTATGACGTCATGCATACGCCAACCAAACCTAACCAGCGTATGAAAGTAAAATCAATGGTTGGCTTGATTCCACTTTTTGCCATAGAGATCTTAAGAGCAGAAGTTTATGACAAACTCCCAGAATTCCGTGAGCGTTTGGATTTCTTTTTAAAAGAGCGTCCAAAATTAGCCTCTCTAGTGTCGAGATGGGAAGAACCTGGACAAGGCGAAAGAAGATTGCTAAGTATTCTAAGAGGATTTAGAATGAAAAAAATTCTCGAAAGAATGCTGGATGAAGATGAATTCTTGTCTCCTTATGGAATTAGAGCAATGTCGAAAGACCATGAGAAGAACCCATATAAGATGAACATTGAAGGACAGAAATTCGAAGTTTCCTATATCCCTGGTGAGTCCGATAGTTCATTCTTTGGTGGTAACTCCAACTGGAGAGGACCAATATGGTTCCCTGTTAATTACTTGATTTTAGAGTCATTGCTGAAATTCTCCTATTACTATGGAGAAGACTACAAAGTAGAATTTCCAATAGGTAGTGGCGATGAACACACACTACTAGAAGTAACACAGGGAATTTGTGATCGATTGATTGGTATTTTTAAGAAAGACGAAAAAGGTTATCGACCGGTTTATGGAGATTCTTTAAAACAGCAAACTGATCCACACTTTAAAGACTACATTTTATTCTATGAGTACTTCAACGGAGACACAGGTTTAGGCCTTGGTGCGTCTCACCAAACTGGCTGGACAGGACTCGTTGCGGAACTTATTCATCGTTACCACAATTAACTCAAAGTAATTTCAATTTAAAATAAGGTTAACATTCTTGAATTACCTTGCGCAAAAATACATTTATGAGAGCCACGCTTGCACTATTACTATTCGTTAGTACATTATTTTCTTTTGCCCAGAAACAACCCAAACTCGTAGTAGGAATCGTTATTGACCAAATGCGTCATGACTACCTTCAGCGTTTCGAATACCAATTTGGAGAAGATGGTTTTAAACGAATGATGAGTCAGGGATTTGAAGCAAAAAACAATCATTACAATTATATCCCTACCTATACTGCTCCAGGTCACGCATCTATATACACAGGAACCACACCTAGATATCACGGCATCATTGCCAATGACTGGTACAGTAAAGTTTTAGGTAGATCGGTTTATTGTGTTGGAGACACATTATATAACGCTACTGGCGGTAGCGCGATGAATGGTAAAATCTCACCAAGAAACCTTCAAGTCAATACCATTACGGATGAGTTAAAGCTTTCGACCAATTTTCAATCTAAGGTGGTTGGAGTATCTATTAAAGATAGAGGTGCCGTTTTGCCTGCAGGTCATACTCCAAATGGCGCTTATTGGTATGATTCGCGAACAGGCGAATTCATGACATCAGACTTCTATTTCAAAGAGTTACCAAAATGGGTTCAGGATTTCAACAACAAAAGACTTGCTAATAAATACTCTGATCAAGTTTGGAATACAATTAAACCAATTGAGTCATACAAACAATCTACTGCCGATAATGTGCCCTACGAGGGCGGATTCAAAGGAAAAGATTCTCCAACCTTTCCATACGATTTATCCAAACTAAGAAAAGAAAACGGTCCATATGGATTAATCCGTTCCACACCATTCGGAAATACATTGGTTCTAGACATGGCGAAGGCAGCTTTAAAAGGTGAAAATCTGGGTACAGATAATGTCATGGATTTTCTAGCAGTAAGCCTTTCTTCAACTGACTATGTAGGTCACAATTTCGGACCAAACTCAGTGGAGTTAGAAGATACTTATATCCGCCTGGACAAAGATTTAGGTGAATTCTTAAAATATTTGGATAAAGAAGTAGGTGAAGGTGAGTATATGGTATTCCTAACGGCTGATCATGGAGTGGTTGCTAATCCTCAGTTCCTGGTAGATCATAATTTACCTGGCGGATATTATAGCAATGACGAAGCCAAAGCATCTTTTGGAGAGTTTTTAAAAGAATTGGGATCGGAAGACTATGTTTCAAACATCTCTAATGATCAAATATTCTTAAACAGAGAATTCATCCAATCAAAAGGAGAAAACCTGGAAGACATACAGAAACTATTTGCTGAGAAAGCGATGGATTTAGAGTTTATCACCGAAACATTTACGGCGACTGACCTTTCTAGATTTGACTATTCAGATCCAATGAGAAAGAGCTTGCAAAATGGTTTTAATCGCAAACTTTCTGGTGATGTCATATTGCTCAAAAAAGCTGGATACTTATCTGGTGGATATGGCAGCACAGGAACAACACATGGCTCAGGATATACCTATGACACTCATGTTCCATTACTTTTCTTTGGCGCTGGAGTGAAGAAAGGATCAACTGTAGAAAAGACCTACATCACGGATATTGTGCCAACATTAGCCATGCTCATGAATATTTCGTTACCAAATGGTGCCATTACTGGTGAGCCGATAGAAGAAATATTTGAGTAATCATCACGATTATTAGTGCAACCAAAAAAATCAACAATGCAAATAGGATTAATATTTGACATGGATGGTGTCATCGTAGAAAACCATCAGTACCACTACTTAGCATGGCAAAAAATTGCAGCTAAACATGGCATTACCATTGATGAAGTGTTCTACAGAGAAAAAATGAATGGCCGAACGCTGAAGAAATTAATGAAAGTGGTTTTTGAGCGTGAGATGAGTGATGAAGAGGCAAAAAGCATTGGATTAGAAAAAGAGGCGATCTACAGAGACTTGTACAAAGATCATCGCAAGCCTACAACCGGCTTGATCAAGTTTCTTGAAGAGGCTAAAGAAAAAGGAATTCCAATGGCTGTTGGAACATCAGCACCAAAAGAGAACGTTGAGTTTACACTGGATGATCTCGATCTGAGAAAGTATTTCGTTGGTGTGGTGGACGATAGCATGGTAGTTCATGGCAAGCCCGATCCAGAAGTATATTTAAAAGGAGCTGAGCTGGTTAACAGAAAACCTGAAGACTGTATAGTGTTTGAAGATGCTGTTTCAGGAATTCAAGCAGGTAAAGATGCGGGATCCAAAGTAATCGGATTGGCTACCTCCCACTCTCGTGAAGAATTGGATGCTGATTTGATAATTGATAACTTTTCAGATCTATCATGGCAACAAATCACAGACTTGCTAGGTAAATAATACATATGCATAGACTATTCATACTACTCACCATTTCCATTTTATCCATAAGCGCCCATGGACAATCGCTACGTATTGCCAAATTAAAGTATGATGGAGGTGGTGACTGGTATGCGAATAAAACGTCCCTTCCCAACCTAATTGAGTTCTGCAATAGAAACCTAAACACAGACATTGCTCGTGAAGATGATATTGTAGAAGTTGGCAATCCTGACTTGTTTTTATACCCTTATGTTTACATGACCGGTCATGGAAACGTTGTTTTTAATAGTCAACAAGCAGAAAACCTTAGAAATTACCTGACATCTGGAGGCTTCTTACATATCGATGACAACTATGGACTTGATACGTATATAAGACTTGAAATGAAGAAGGTATTCCCAAACCTTGAGTTTGTGGAATTGCCTTTTGACCATCCTATTTATCATCAGAAATATGATTTTGCTGATGGACTACCCAAGATTCATGAACATGATAGCAAACCAGCACAGGGATATGGTATAATTTACGAAGGACGACTTGTTTGCTTCTATTCATATGAGTCAGACCTGGGTAATGGATGGGAAGATCAAGTGATTTACAATGATCCCGAAGAAGTTCGTCAGAAAGCTCTTAAAATGGGAGCCAACATCATTAGTTTCGCTTTTACATCAAACCTTTAACATGAAGCATTTTTTATGGCTGTCTGCAATCTTAATTGGCTGCACTACCACTACTTCACCTACAGAAAATAGTCTTGACATTCAACATACCTGGCTATTAGTATCCGGCGAGAAAATTGAAGGCTCAGACACCACTTTCACCGACTACACCAAAGACCAGAAGGTCTTAAAAATCATCAATGACACACATTTTTCGTTTATTAGGCATGATCTGACTAAGGGTGAAGACTCTACTAAGAGCGTCTTTGTGGCTGGAGCAGGATCTTATCAATTAGAAGGAAACGTCTATAAAGAGCATCTTGAATTCTGCAGTTATCGACCATGGGAAGGCCATGATTTTGAATTTGAATTATCCCTCGCTGGAGACACACTTGTTCAAAAAGGCATAGAAAGAATAGAAGAGCTCAACGTAGATCAAATCATCATTGAAACGTATGTCTTAGTTCCATAAAAAGTAAAAGGCCACACCACTATGGCATGACCCTACTACCTGATTAAAAAACTACCTAAATTATTTTCCCCGATGATGACGTCTGCCCTTTGGCTCAATTTCCTTCGTGGTTGTTTCGCCATTGATTGTGATGTTCACTAGATTATCGCAAGTGCCGTCACCATAATCTATCGTCACTACATTTTCACCCGCAATTATTTCTTTAACCCCAGACACTGGAATCACAACACGTTCATCTCTACATTCTCGAGCAAAAACAATCTCTTCTACTATAGTCATTGTGTATGAAGTTCCGTCAATCAAAGTACCTGATGCTTCTCCATTAAGTGTCGTGTGAACAGATGACCAATCATCAGAGATGTAGGTAGTTCTTTCAAACTCTGAATCTCTGGTAATTGAGGATTCATCAGGGAAAGTCAACTTACCACCCACCAGTTCAATCGTGAACGTTCTGCTGAGTGAATCAGCCTCGTCTGAGGTATTGGTAAGTGTTCGTGTGCCTTCCACACCTACACTATCCACATAAAAATCCTCAAAAGTCACTATTCTATAGGCTCCAGGAACGCTTCTAAGTTGATTGTAAGCGATTCGAACAATACCACTTCTTTCTACACCATGATGGTCTTCGCATCCTTCACCAAAATCTATGGTAATTACCTGATTTAAAGTATCTCTATCTATCGTCGCACAATCAGACAACCGACCAAAACGATATTTTCCATACTTATGTCTAGCCGAAGAATTAACACCAGATATGCAACTTTCAATTCCATCTTCCACTATTTGATCAACCTCTTCAAAACTAGAAGTTACCGCAGCTTCACCTGCCACATCTATTTCACTCTCAATCAAGTTTTCCAAACCAGCATCTCCAGGTTCACAGCTGTAAAGTCCGAATGCAACTATTACTGCAGCCAATATTGATTTCTTCTTCATGACTATTATTTTTTGTTTCTTATTGATTTGCCCCTTTGACAGTAAAAAAATCAGAAGGTTTAATGGAGACATAAAAAAATCATGAAAAACCTTACCTTTGAATAACGACCGTAACAGATTCACCAGCTTTAAAGTCTAACTAAACAATGCGATACTTTTTATTAGTAACTCTAATCTTCGCCGGTCTGAAGGGAAGCGGACAAGGCTGCAGCGATGCAGGTTTTTGTACCATGGGTGCAATGAAACCTGACCAACCGTATAGCAAACGAATAGATTTCAAACTGAGGTCTCTTGAGTTTAACTACTATCATGGTAAAAGTTTGCTTACTCCCGTAATTACAGTTTATACAGCAGATATGAACTTTAGCATCAACAGTGATTATACACTGCAGGTGAAGGTTCCTTATCAAACGGTCAATGGTAACCTAGGACAAACATCTGGTATAGGTGACCTCTCATTGAGTACCTCCAGAGCATTCAGTTTATCCAACGGATATAGTGCAGGAATAACTCTGGGTGCCAAAATAGCCACCGGAAAGAGTAACATTGAAAATAATGATACAGAATTTGGTGTTGGTGGTGATCTCCCTATGTATTATCAGTTGAGCCTGGGAAGCCACGATCTGGTTCTTGGTGGATCACTCATTAATGAAAAATGGCTTTTCGCAACTGGGCTTCAACTTCCAGTCATCTACCAAAATGAAAATGACTTTAGATGGGCGCAATGGGCAGGATATCCTAATCAAGAATATTTAGAAAAATATAACCTTGCGAATGATTTAAGAAGAGGAACAGATGTAATGCTGCGTGCAGAGCGTAATTTTCGATATATCAACTTCAACTTCGGCATTGGGTTCCTCGCAATCTATCGATTGAATAAAGATGAAATTTATGATTTCAATACAGACCAAAGAGTCAAACTTGAAGGCACAACAGGACTGGCCTCCAATGTATTGGTGAATTTTGGTTATAACTTCAATGTCAATCACAGTATCAAATTGATTGGTGGTCTCAAAACAACACACCGAGAAATGAACCCAGATGGGTTGACCAGAAAACATGTAATCAGTTCCAGCTACGTTTATCGATTCTAATATATGAAACAACTATCCGTCACTTTCATTGGGTTGTTACTTTCAGTTTCGGTAATAGCGCAAGAAAATTTACTAGACAAATCCGAACAGCTTTTCCTGAAAGGAGCCTATGACGATGCGATTATATCTTATCGGGAAGCTGGGGAACAATTACTTAAATCCAATCAACTTGACTCATACGCAACATGTCATTTGAATATTGGCCAATGTTATCTCGAACTAGGCAACATTGAAGCTGCTCTAGAGCAAACTAAAAATACAGTTGGCTTCATTTCCTCAGAATTACCAGATCAAAAAAGCTTATTGTTTGACGCTTTATTACTGGAAGGTGAAGCGCTTCTGAAAATTGGTCGTAATGATGAATCTCTCGAGATTCTTAATCAGGCAGAGGCTTTAGCTCCTAGTCAGGATCCTTTGGATGCTGCAGAATGTTACAATGATTTAGGTGTAGGATATTGGAACAATGGAAACAAAGAATTAGCACTAGGCTACCATGAAAAAGCATTAAAAATACGCCGGGAGACACTGGGTGATACGGCCGTTCAAGTAGCCAACTCCTATTTAAATCTTGGCTTGGTTTATTTAAAAGAAGACTATCTGGATGCCGTTATAGCTTTTACTGATGCCCTTGAAATCTACAAGTCCCAACTGGGTGAAAGGCATCCACAAGTAGCTTTATGTTACAGCAATTTGGCATTTGCCAATAGTGCCCAAAACAACTACGGAGCTGCTCTGCGCTATTTGGATCTTACTATGGATATCTGGAATCAGAACTACAAGGGAGACCATCCAAACAAGGCTTTCACCTTGACGAATAAGGGCAACATTTTGGAAGAGCAAGGCAAATATGACGAAGCGCTTGTAGCAGAACAGGAAGCATTACAGATGTATTTGAAGCTATTCGGTCCTAAACATCCAGAGGTTGCTAATACCTATGCCCTAATGGCTTCATCACAAGCTCAAAAAGGTCAATACAATTTAGCGATGGAAAGCATCCAGCAGTCTATTTATGCAAACTTGTATGATCAAACCTATTATGATCTGTACGCCCTTCCAAAACTGGAGAACTACTTCAATGCGGATATTCTGCTATCATCTTTACAGCGTAAGGCTCAAATACTGGAAACGCTTCACTTCAATAAGACTTTGAAACCAAGGGATATCAAGGCATCATTAGATACTTATCGTTTATGTGATGATCTGATATCGGATATACGTCAAATAAGATTGAGTGAAGCTGACAAGATCAAAATAGGTGAAATCAGCACGCAGATTTATGATAATGGGATAAGAATAGCTCTATACCTGGCAGATAAAACATTCCATAAAAAAGACTACCAAAAAATTGCCTTCAACTTCTGTGAACGTTCAAAATCTGCAGTATTGCAAGCAGCCATTAATGATACCAAAGCAAAAACATTCGCAGGTATTCCTGATGAATTAATCGAAGAAGAATCTGGTTATCAAACCTATCTCAATTATTTGGAGCAGCAGCTTGAAGACAATCCGAATGATGCCAATATACGTGCGATGGTTTTTGATGTAAAGCAATCATATATTGATTTCATCAAGAAACTAGAGCAGACTTACCCTAATTATTACAACCTGAAATATCAGAAGGACATTCTTTCTGTAGAAGACTTACAATCTCATCTACCAGCGACTACTGCGGTACTCTCCTATTTTATCGGAGAACAATCGGTCTACATTTTTGAGATTACCAAATCAGGAATTCAAACCTATAGCAAACCGAAACCAGAAAATTTTCTTCAAAGTGTTAATGGTCTTAGGAATAGCATTAAGTATCGCATACAATCCATGTATGAAAGCTCTAGTAAAACATTATCAGAGTTATTGATACCTAAAATTGAATCTGGAATACAGCAATTGGTTATCATCCCAGATGGAATTACAGGGACTATTCCTTATGAAGCTTTGAAATGGGGAGATGATTCCGACGCAGTTTATCTAGTAGAAAAGTTTGGTGTATCATATGACTATTCTGCCTCTTTGATCAATGATCGATTATCTATGACAGCCAGTGAAGCAAAGGGAATTTTACTTACTGCACCAGTTTCATTTGATAAAAATGATACGAGAATGTCTACCCTTCCTGGCTCGGAAGCTGAAGTAAAAGAGATCAAGTATTTGTTTATGTCTTCCACCGACAAACCTGAAGTTTTGTTTAAAGAAGATGCATCTGAGTCAAAAGTAAAATCAATAGATCTCGCTTCATTCAAATACCTGCATTTTGCCACACACGGCATGGTACATGAATCAAAGCCCGATTTATCCAGAATCTTCTTAACACCAGATAATTCCGAAGACGGAAACCTTTTCTCAAGTGAAATCTATTCTTTAGACATCAATGCTGATTTGGTTACACTTTCTGCATGCGAAACAGGTCTTGGTAAAATTGCCAAAGGAGAAGGAATTATCGGGTTGAGTAGATCATTGATGTATGCCGGAGCTAAAAATCTTATTGTATCACTTTGGCAAGTATCTGATGCCTCTACATCAGAACTGATGATTGATTTCTATACGCAACATTTGAATCATTCAACCAACATGATTTTTGCTGATGACTTGAGAAAAGCAAAGCTCAAACTAATTGCTTCTGAAGACTATTCAGAACCCTATTATTGGGCGCCATTCATATTGATTGGGAAGTAAAAGTGATTAGTCCAGCTTTATTTGCAACCTTCAGAAGTAGTACGGAAATATATCAAACTTCATTTATTTTGTTGCCTGAATACTCGTGGTGTGCAGCCATTGATTTTGAAGAATGATGCATTGAACCTACTGATAGAATTAAAACCGGATGCATATGCAATTTTTGTAATTCTTTCATTACTGGAAACTAGTAGCCTTTGTGCATGAGCAATTCGCTCTTCAGTTATATAATCACTAAGTGTTTTTCCGAAAGACTTTTTAAAAATTGAATTTGCGTAATCCGGGTGTAAACCCACTGCACCACCAATATCTGAAACTCTTATTGGTCTGGTATAATTTTGGGCAATGAATAGAGCAATTTCTTCAACAGGCTTAATCAAGTCATCATAAAAGACATGAGTGTTAGACTCTTTAGGAACGCTACATGTACAGGCCATTCTTCTGAGACGAGCATGTATTTCTAATTCCAATAACTGGTGAGATTCAGGTAACTTGACTTCCTTTTCCCAATTATTAAAAGAATTAATATCTATAGATTCAGATACCTGACCTGAATCTATTATCAACTCTCCTTTTATTATTCTTTCCACAAAATCTCCTGGCAAATTCCATTTAAGAAACTGTGAAAACGGAACAGTACAAACATAATATGGTTTTTGATTGACATACCCGACTATTTGATGCGGACTTAACCCCCAAAAAACAGTCAATTTCCTTGGTGGAATATCTATTCGTTTATTCCTCAATAATTAGGTTATTCCTCCTTCCAGGCAATAATTAAGTTCGACTTCATTATGTCTGTCAGGTCTTTTCATAAGTGAGGGTGTCCATAACTCACATGTTAGTCCATAAGGCCGAAAAAGCTCTCTACTGTTATCAAATGAACCAGAAATCTCGGAAAACGATATGTTTTGATGTTTATTCAACTGTTTTTAATAAATATACGAGACTAAGTTTGCTTTCATAACCAAAAGCTAAAACAACTTCGATTACAAATGATGTTAAGAATTAAACTCCCGATTATTCTACTTTGTGCCATATCTGCGGTATTTACGTTAAAGGCTCAGCAAACTACCAAACACCGTGTCATTGTATTAACAGACATTGAAGCAGACCCAGATGACACGCAATCATTAGTAAGGCTACTCCTTTATTCCAATGAAATAGATATCCATGGGCTAATTGCCACTACCTCATGCTGGATGAAACATGAACTACATCCTGAATCCATCAAGAAAGTCATTGAAGCATATGAAAAAGTACAACCTAACTTGACTCTACATAAATCTGATTACCCTAAAGCAAGTAAACTCTACGAAATGATCAAAAAAGGTCAGCCTTCATATGGAATGAATAGCGTTGGAGATGGTAAAGATTCCGAAGGGTCTGAATGGATTATTAAAGCACTGGAAGAAAAAGATGATAGACCCTTATGGATTTCCACTTGGGGTGGAGCGAATACTTTAGCTCAAGCACTTTTTAAACTAAAAAAAACTAAGGATGAACAAATACTCAAACACCTCCTATCCAAACTTCGCGTATACACTATATCAGATCAAGATGATAGTGGACTTTGGATTCGCAACAACTTTCCAGAACTGTTTTACATTGTGAGTCCCGGAGATAATTATGGTCAGGCTACCTGGACGGGTATTAATATGGTGGTAGAAGGAATCGATAATTCTAGCATTAGCAATGATTGGCTGGCTAATAACATCCAACAAAATCATGGTCCACTTGGAGCTAGTTATCCAGATGTAGCGTGGGGCATGGAAGGTGACACCCCGGCTTTTCTATCTCTTATTCAAAATGGCCTAAGTAATCCAAACAAACCAAACTGGGGCGGATGGGGAGGCAGATATGAGTTGTATCTACCGGACTTCTCAACACTTAAAGAAGGTTCCTCAATCGTTGAAATTGGACCAGAAACAAGATCGATTTGGACCAATTCAATAGATACATATACACCATACATAGATAATCCGTATGGCCGAACTGTCGTTAAGAGTAACCAAATATTTAAAAGTGACAAAGCTACCATTTGGCGATGGCGAAATGATTTTCAAAATGACTTTGCAGCAAGAATGGATTGGACCATTCACGATTATGATAATGCCAATCACGCTCCTGTCCCAATATTATCTAATTCAGAAATTCTAAAAGTCAAATCAGGAGAATGGATAAGTTTAGATGCCGTTAATTCTTATGATCCCGATGGAGACAGTTTCAGTTTTTTATGGTTTCACTATCAGGAAGCAAGTAGCGGTAATAACCTACTTAATCTAGGTGCTGAAAACACCCATAAGATCGCATTCAAGGCGCCTGAAGTAAAACAAAACGAGATCATTCATATAATACTAAAAGTAACCGATAGAGGTACACCAAAACTGAGTGCCTACAAAAGAGTCATTATCGAGGTAACTCCACATTGACGTCAATACCTTTTTCATAACCTACCAAAACTTTAATCTGGTGCCTTAAGGCATTCAAACAAAAGGCCTTAACTTTGCAGTCTTATGAAACGAGTGGCCTTTTATACGTTGGGATGTAAGCTAAACTTCTCGGAGACTTCTACCATCTCCAGAATGTTTGAAGATAAGGGATATCAGAAGGTTGATTTCACTGATAAACCGGACATTTTTGTCATTAACACTTGTTCTGTTACGGAGAATGCAGATAAGAAGTGTAAGAAAATTGTTAAGGAAGCAAAAAAGATATCACCGAATAGTTACGTAACTATTGTTGGGTGCTATGCTCAGCTAAAACCAAAAGAAATTTCTGAGATTAAAGGAGTTGACGCTGTATTGGGAGCCGCTGAGAAGTTCAGAATGTTCGAATTTCTGGATGACTTCACCTCAAACAATAAGCCACAGGTATTCGCATCTGAAATTCAGGAAGCTAAGGCATACAACTCATCCTACTCTTATGGAGATAGAACAAGAACTTTCCTGAAAGTTCAGGACGGGTGTAACTATGGCTGTGCATTCTGTACTATCCCTTTAGCCAGAGGTAAAAGTAGAAGTGCCAGCATTGCTGAAATCGTAGAGCAAGCTAAAGAAATAGCAGCTTCTGAAGTCAAGGAAGTCGTTTTGACTGGAGTGAATATTGGCGACTTTGGGATTCAAGACGGACGTAGAAAAGAGAAATTCATTGATTTGATTAAGGCTCTGGACGAAATTGAAGGAATTGACCGTTTCCGTATTTCTTCTATAGAACCCAACCTATTGAGCAATGAAGTCATTGAGTTTGTAAGCCAATCACAGCGATTTGTTCCCCACTTCCATGTTCCGCTTCAGTCTGGAAGTGATAAAATCTTAAAGCGTATGAATCGCCGCTATTTGAGTGATTTGTATCGTGATAGAGTTAGCAACATCAAACAATTGATGCCCCACTGCTGTATTGGGGTAGATGTAATCACCGGATTCCCTGGAGAAACAGAGGAAGACTTCCTTGACACCTATCAATTCTTAAATGAATTGGATGTATCCTACCTGCATGTGTTCACCTACTCTGAAAGGGCTAATACGCAAGCTTTAGAAATGGATGGCATTGTCCCAATAAAAGAACGTCAGAGGCGATCAAACATGCTTCGGACGCTTTCAGAGAAAAAGAAAAGATACTTTTACGAACAGCATACAGGCAATTCTCAGACGGTACTGTTTGAAGATGATATTGAAGATGGGATGATGCATGGATTCACAGAAAACTACATCAGAATCAAAGCTAAATATGATCCTGTGCTCATCAACGAAACCAAAACTGTGCAAATGGTTCGTGTAGATGAAAATTGTCTCATGGAAGTAGAAGAATTAGAAGAAGTACTCGTTCATTAATTATGAAAATTATCTGCATTGGTCGTAACTATGTCGACCACATCACTGAACTAGGAAATGAAAGACCGGACAATCCAGTAATTTTCATGAAACCGGATACTGCGTTGTTGAGAAACAATGATCCGTTCTATTATCCAGAGTTTTCAAAAGACATTCATTACGAGTGTGAGTTGTTGGTGAAAATCAAAAAAGAAGGCAAATCCATCGATCCTAAGTTTGCTCACAAATATTATGACGAGATTGGACTTGGAATAGACTTCACAGCACGTGACATTCAATCTCATGCTAAGGAAAAAGGACTTCCATGGGAAAGAGCGAAAGCTTTTAATGGCTCTGCTCCTATATCCAATTTCATTTCAAAAGAGGATTTCGATATCAACAAGACAACTTTTGAGTTGGAATTAAATGGTGAAATCGCCCAGGAAGGAGATAGCTCCTTGATGCTTTGGCCTGTCAATGAGCTGATTGCGTATGTATCTCAATACTTCACATTGAAAACAGGTGATATTTTATTCACTGGCACTCCAAAAGGTGTAGGTCCTGTAAAGATTGGAGACAAACTTGTTGGTAGACTTGAAGGAAAAGAAATGTTTAATTTCGAAATAAAATAAACAAAGAATGCACCCCACCTATTTAGTGATTAACCGTAACAACAAATAGTACTGGAATCATTCATGAGATATCTCTTTTTAACAGTTTATATTTTTTCATTCACCAGCTTTTTAAACGCACAGTCATCAGATAACTATTACCTTTTCCCGATTAGACCCGGAGAGCAAAACTATCTAGCAGGAACGATGGGTGAATTGAGATCTTCTCACTTTCATGCAGGTATAGACATCAAAACTGGAGGGCAAAGTGGGTGGCCCGTATATGCAGCAGCAGATGGGTATATCAATCGAATAAGAATCAGTAATGGAGGGTATGGACATGCACTCTACATTGCTCATACCAACGGCACATCAACAGTCTATGGCCATTTAAGCAAATTCAATGATGACATTGCAGCATATGTGCTAGATGAGCAATATGAACAGCAATCTTTTACATTGCAACTCTTCCCTAACAAAGAACAATTCAAAGTAAAAAAAGGTGATATCATTGCTTATTCTGGAAATACTGGTTCCTCTACAGGACCACATTTACACTTTGAAATTCGAGATAAAAATCAACGAATATTAGATCCCTTAAGCTTCAACTTTCCAGAAATTAAAGATCAAATCGCCCCACAGGTGAAAAGTTTGGCATTCGTAACGCTCGATGGACAATCCAGAGTAAATGGCATGTATGGTAGGTACGAGTTTGATGTGCTGAAAACAGGTTCTTCCTATGAGCCAAGAATTCCTATTGAACTCTCTGGTAACATTGGCATAGAAATCTATGCCTATGATCTGCTTAATGGAGTTTACAATAGAAATGGAATACCCGAAACAACACTTATAATTGATGGTGACACCATATTCAGAGAAGTTAAAAACTCTTTGAGCTTTGCTCATCAAAAGTCAATTCTGGTTCACATGGATTACGAACGCTACAAGGAAGGCGGACCGAAATTCAACAAACTATTCATCGATGATGGAAATGACAATGACTTCTATGATGTAGCTTCCAACGGATTCATTTTTAATGATGAATTACCTCATGACATCAAAATATTACTAGAGGACAGTTACGGAAACATCTCAGTAGTTGAAGCGTCTGTCAACAAAAGAAATGTGGTCAACAAACCAGATCCTGCTATCTCTGACTATGAAATCTATCGCAATCACCTTCATCTTAAAAACATAAATAGCAAAGGCACAGAACCTATTAAGGTATTCCATGGTGGATCTACTGAAACCATTGTACCCTACAGAGAAACACATAAAGCCAATTATGCCCTATATGATCTGCGAAAAGGCATTCCTGACTCCATTGCAATAAACGGAAGGCATATCTACCCTGATCTATACTCCATGCTTACTCCTGGCAGCGACATCACTTTTTACAATCACGACTTTGAATTAGCATTGCGTAAAAAGACCTTATTTGACACGCTATACTTAAGGTATTCCAAAAGTATAGATGAATCAACTGGTCAGGAACTGTTCGACTTTCCATTACAAAATGTTCCATTCAAAAGCAGTTTCACGCTTACCTTGAAACCTACCAAAACATATGCAGATAGCACTGCCAGAGTCTATGCAAAGTATGGCAAGCGGTTATCATTTGTAGGTGGTGAATGGGAAGATGGAATGATCACTTTTGATGGCAGCTCATTCGGAACTTATACCATAGCAGAAGATCTTACACCTCCGGTCATTACTCCAAGAATTGTTAACAGCAAGTCGCTCTATTTTAAAATTACAGATGACTTATCGGGAATCAGACACTATAGAGCCACGTTAAACGGTGAGTTTCTTCTGATGAGTTATGAATATAAAGACGATCTTATCTGGGCAACTCCCAGAAATCAAAACAACTCATTAGTTGGTGAGTTTATACTGGAAGTAACTGACAACACAGGTAATAAATCAGTATATCATAATAACCTAAAATAACATGTTAAAAGCTGGAGATAAAGCTCCTGATATTGAGAGCATTGATCAGGATGGAAACCCGATTAAATTATCTGATTTCAAGGGCAAAAAGATCGTTTTGTACTTCTACCCTAAAGATAATACACCGGGCTGCACCGCGGAATCATGTAACTTAAGAGACAATTATGAAGCATTACAAAATCAGGGATATGTAGTGCTTGGAGTAAGTGGTGATAGTGCAAAGTCTCACAAAAAGTTTATTGACAAGCATGAGCTACCTTTTCCACTTATAGCTGACGAAGACAAATCTGTACATGAAGCCTTTGGCACCTGGGGAGAAAAGAAAATGTATGGAAAAACCTACATGGGTACACTTCGCACGACTTTTATCATCGATGAAGATGGAGTAATCGAAGAAGTGATCGAAAAAGTAAAAACCAAAGATCACACTTCACAGATATTAAAATAAGAACAATAGAAAAGCCCTGACTTACGATCAGGGCTTCTTCATTTACCTGTTTTAACATCAATTAAATTCCTTTAGTCTGGACTTCCAAACAAGAAATTAACTCCAAATTTCATATTCAAACCAGAGGCTTCTGGCAAATTCATCGTTCCGAAAATATGATCTACGGATACATACGTTTGGAAAAATCCTCCTCTTAGCATTAGGCCAAGACCAAGATCTGCACCATGTTGTGAAGCTGCAGAAATAGTACCTGATGCACATAGCCATTTCCCCAGTTCTTGGGTATAACCTATACCAAACGCGCTCTTCATTTTTCCCTGGGTAAAGTAATTGGACATAATAGCGGTCGCATATCCATTTCTTGTCACCCTATAGCTCCCGTTTAAGAACAACCTGGAATTAAGTGAAGTGGTAAAACTAGCTGCCACGGTGTCTACCGATAAGGACTCTATAGAATCCGAAATAGCATCCGCTAGTTGATCTATGTCATCGAAACTGCTTCCACTAATATCAAAACTAGTTCCAGTAAATGATGCGGTTTCTGAATCTTCCTTCCAATTGATGAATCCTAAATCAACAACTGACATACCCACTGTAATCTTTTCTGTCAACTCCATCTGCGCACCCAAATCGATACCGAAACCTGTATTTTCATTAAAAATGAAATAATCAGCATCCCCATCTTCTGCGGCATTCATACCTGCACTTCTTGACAAGCCATCCTGCATGGTTACTGTCACAGAATAATCGTCAGGATCCGTATAAATCGACATAGCCAGGTTATCTTTCAGACTTCCATGAATGGTTCCATTGAGTAGCTTTAATCGGCCTCCTACATCAAACTTATAACCAAACAAGTTCAATGTACGGCCATAACCAGCACCTATTTCTCTATAGTGAGTAAAATCATAAGATAGATCATCTATCAAATAATCCTCTCCCAAATACTCCGCATTACCTTTCCAAATAAAATCAACCAACTTCAATGGATAAAAGAAAGTAGCATCGATTCGCTCGTTCATGAACAGGGTAAAATAGGATTTTTCATTCAACCGAACACCAATCATCATATCCGTAATATTGCCAGTGGTGTTCAAATAAGCTCCTTCTTTTTCATTCAGAAGAAAACGGTTGACATCAATCAAAGTAGAATCACCAGTAGTCACTAATACATCCGATACTCCAAAGCTATTATTCACAGTAAGATCAATACCTGACATCACAGGTAAACTCACAAAAGTTTGTGCCTTAGGAAAAATCGCAGGATTGTAGTTCATATTTTGCGGTGTAGCACCCTGCATTTGATAAAAATTCAAATTGAATTGCCCAAACGACATGCTGGCAATTCCTACAAAAAGTATTGTTAAAATAGATTTCATATTAATTACCGTTTATGTCTACTGATACCTTACCTCTTACTCCAACTTTCACTTGCAAGTCATAGTCTGCGAATACCTCTACATAGTTATCAGCGCTCGCATCATAGCTATCAACTTTAATGACAGTCCTCAATATATCTGATTGGATTAAGTTGTTCACTTTTGTCTGATCCAATAGCACTTCTGCACGATTAGCTTCTGGACTAGAAACCTTTCCATTAGAGTCGAAACTCGTAGGTGATGCGAAAAGAATTTGATCAACAATAGAATCTAAAACCACCTCGTTTTCATCGAGCATGTACAAAGATAAATGGCCTTCAAAAGGCAATTCATTGATCGTATTTATCACAAGTGATAGCTCTTGAGTTCCCTCTAGATCTGACAAGTCATCCAACTCTGTATCCTGTTCAAACTCAAAGCCTGACAAATTCACGCTAAATGGTATCGAAACCTTAGCATTAATTGCGATTTCAGAATTATCTGTAAGCCAATTGGACGATGTATTATCCAAATTGCTATATCCTGTTGGTTGGATAATGATTTCATTAGGAGAATCTGCCAATAGATCTCTAATATTTGAATTATTGACATCTATTTGAAACACAGTTCTAATGGACGTACCAAAATCTTCGACAGGACTCGCATCCATATACTGCAGTGTATTCGCAATGCTACCTGTCAGATACTTTTCACTTGATTCTGTATAGCCAAATCGCATATCAGTCAAATCAATTCCTGCAGGTAGTCCGAAACCATTGTCAATAGTAAATTGAATAACAGGGTCTTCAAATAGAATTCCAGTACCTCCTAAATCATCAAAAAACTTAATTCTCTTTCTAGTAGCACTTAAATTGAATGTATCAGTTCCAAATGTCCCGAAGATGGCATCATGATTAGGTTCATCAACAGCGATATCCAGATACAAATATTCTTCACCTGTCAACTGCTCACCAGACTGAACCAAAATCTCAGCTCTAAGATTTACATAAAACTTGTTGGAATCCGATTCATTGAACAATACGACTTTGTACCCATCCAGTCCAACTCGCTGAATTTCAGAACGATCTGCTGCCGCCAAATTGGAAACAATTTCGATTGAGCTATTGTCTGAAAGACTGGTAAACGAATTGGCAACGACCGAGTAGTTTATTGGTTTACCAAATGTTGATAGAATCTCTATTTTAAAATCACCACCATCAAAATAAATAGAATCAAGATCTTCTCCATCTACGGCCGGAAAGTCAATTGAAAACTGTCTTTCAATAACTAAGGTTGTGTCAGTAAAAGCTACAAACGGTACATTTATAGGAGAATTGATGATCTTACTACTATTAAAATTTTGAAGCTCAACAAATTCATCACCCAATTGAAAATTGGTATTTAAATCATAGGTAAATATGACTTGCTGATTATCTGTAATTTCATAATTGGTAGTATCTGTAACATTATCTGTCAAAAACTCACTGAATGAGATAGTGTCATTAACCAGAAGTAATGCTACGTTACCTTCATAGTTTGGGAAATAGGTATTGTCAAGGTTTGGAAATTGATCCAGATTACAAGATCCTAAACCTATGGTGCAGATTGATCCGATCAAAATTAACACCAGGTTGGTTAGATTTTTTCTGAGCACATTAGCCGAATTAAATATAAAACATTCGGCAAAAATGTCTGTTTGACCTTAACAATCAAACTATTTTCGGTCAATCTCTGAAATTATCACATAAAACCACTTTGTTAATTGCGAAGGACACCAGTTGGGTAGGCGATGACACTTTCATACCCGTTTTCACCTACCGAGCCAACACCAAATAAGAAATTATCCAATACAATACCTTCTAAGGTAAAAGATGAGACATCACCCACATAGCGACTATACTGCCACACCGCAGATGTAGTTTCTCTCCAATAAACTTTATACCCTTTTGCACCATCCACCTTTCCCCAGGATAGTTTGGCGCTTGGCTGCACGATACCTCCTACTTTTACATCAGTTGGGCTGGCAGGTCCGCTTGCCATAGCTGCAAGTACAATAGCATTTACAGCCGTCATCTTGGCGCAGTATGCAAAATTCACTCCTTCTATTACATCTCCGTATGCTATTCCATCTTCTATCCGGATATCCTGGTGCTGACGATTGTAATTTTCATGTGCTTCCATAATTCTTACACCTGAAAATCCTAACTCATTAAATGGTCTATGATGACCTCCTCTTCCAAAACGATCCAATCTATAGATCATGATCGGATTCATCTCAGGCATATATGCTTTGGTTGTTTCATAAACGAATCGAGCCAATTGACGGGAATCACCATCGTTTTCACCGCCATAGAAGCGTTTCATCAATAAGCTTCTTTCTGTAGAGGTGCTGGAGTAAGGCTCTGAGAAGATTCTGAAGCTACGGTTATCAATTACCCCATCCACACCTTCAATATTACCAATCATGTCGTTATTGAGAATACCTATAATTTCCCAGCCCTCTTCTTTGGCTTTTTCAGCTAGAAACTTACCACCATACAAACCTTGTTCTTCTCCTGACAAACCAGCATAAATTATCGAACTCTTAAACTTGTGTTTAGATAAAACTCGGGCAGCTTCAATTGCTCCGGCCATACCAGTCGCATTATCATTAGCTCCAGGAGCATCAATTTTGTAATTTTTGACATCAGAAGCTCTACTATCAATGTCACCACTCATTATTGCATACCTATTGGGATAATCCGTTCCTTTTTGAATAGCATAAATATTTACAACATAGGTATCTTCATAAATTCGAGTTTCTGGATCAGCCTTGACCAGTGTACGTTGCTCATAAACTTCCAAACAGTTACCACATTCTTTAGAAATCTTCTCGAATTCAGCCTTTATCCATCTTCTTGCAGCTCCGATCCCACGTGTTTTGGAAACTGTATCTGACATGGTATGTCTCGTTCCAAAACCTGCTAATTTTCTAATGTCAGTCTCTAAACGCTCCGCACTTACCTCATCGATGATTTCATACATTTTTAGATCATCGGGCATTTCTTGCGAATAGGAATTAAAGGAAATCACGAAGAAAACAGCTAAAACAGAAGTAGTAAGAATTGATTTCAACATAATAAGTCAAGGTTTTTTATTTGATTCGTCTAAGTAATCATAAAATGACTGATTTTGTCTAACCGCTCATATAATTCTAAGTAGGTCAAACTTTGAGATCCTTTGAAACAAGACTTAGAGGTAGCAATGCTGTTTATTACCTTTGCGGCATGATTACAAATCGACAGTTATTTCTAGACCATCTTGCCCAAACTACAGACTTCCCACTGATGATTGAAATTGATCATGCAGAAGGAATTTACATGTATGAGCCCGGAGGAAAGAAATACATCGATTTAATTTCAGGAATAGGCGTCAGCAACGTCGGACACAGACATCCTCAGGTTGTAACTGCATGTAAGGATCAACTTGATAAATACATGCACTTGATGGTCTATGGTGAGTACGTTCAGTCTCCCCAATCTCAGCTAGCCAAAGCTCTAACAGATACGCTTCCAGACGAATTGAGCTCTGTTTACTTGGTCAACTCCGGAAGTGAGGCTGTTGAAGGAGCGATTAAATTGGCAAAGAGATATACTGGAAGACCTCACGTAGTTTCGTGTATCAATGCATATCACGGATCCTCTCATGGTGCGTTGTCTGCGGGAGGTAATGAAATCTTCAAACAGAATTACAGACCGCTCCTGCCGGGCCATTTTCACATTTCATTCAACGACCAAAAAGCATTTGCTCACATTAACAACAAAACAGCTGCAGTCATTGTGGAAACAGTACAAGGTGAAGCTGGTGTGAAAGTCGCAGATCAAAACTATTTCAAGTCGCTGAAACAGCATTGTGAATCTGTTGGGGCCTTGCTCATCCTGGATGAAATTCAAGCTGGATTTGGTAGAACAGGAAAGTTCTGGGCATTCGAGCACTATGAAATCGTTCCAGACATTCTTGTAAGTGCCAAAGGTATGGGTGGTGGAATGCCGATTGGTGCATTCATTAGCTCCAAGGAAATAATGGACTCGCTTAAGGAGAACCCAATACTGGGTCATATTACCACCTTTGGAGGACATCCGGTAAGTGCAGCAGCTTCTTTAGCGACCATCAATATCATCAAGAATCAAAACCTGATTGCTGGCGTAGCATCTAAAGCAGCATTATTCAAATCAGAACTACAACATCCAGCCATTAAAGAGATCAGAAATAAAGGCTTGATGATGGCGGTGGCATTTGATTCGTTTGATATTTTGAAACCAGTGATTGACAGAGCTATTGAACTCGGCGTGGTAACAGACTGGTTCCTGTTCTGTGACAATGCCATGCGAATAGCTCCTCCTTTAATCATCACAGAAGACGAAATAAAAATGGCCTGCAAGATTATCCTACAGGCCATTGATGATGTTTTATAGACTGAACTTTAAATCAAAGGATCCAAATCTAATGTAGACTCCTTCTCGATTCCATCTTGCAAATACTTAACCGTCACAGATTTGTTAGCTTGCTTAAGAGCAGCACGTATTTCTGGAAGTTTCATGGACTCTACAACTTGACCATCCACAGCCAACAACTGAGCATCCACTTTTATTCCAGCAATCTCTGCAGGACTTCCTTCGAATACTCTGTGAATAAGAAGTTTTGTTCGCTCTTTGTTGAATTGCAAATTGATACCACTTGCATTAACCAAATATGGCTTCTCAAAATTCTTATTAGACTCCAAATAAACTTCGTTTTTTGAATAATCGAATGTGATATTAAAATGCTTCAATACGCCGTTTCCAACAATTCCTGCAACTTTCTTATTATGCTGAATACCGTGCTCAGCCTGGCTAATACCTATCGGTAGTTGATCAATATTAAATGTTCCGATGCTAAAGTTTTGAATTCGACCTTCATAATGCATGGTCTCATTATCTTCTAGTCCAGCAACAGGATATGAATAATGATCTCCAGTTTTTGCAATCACATCATGCTTTTGAGCAAATGGAGTGTTAAAATCAAGAGTAGTCCCTGCTCCAGTATTTAAAAAGAAATCTTCAGTATAGGATTCTCCATTGTTTAGTGTCACAGAGGCCTGAATAGTAGGAATGTAATGAATCAACTTAAAGCTAAATTTCTCACCATTGCCAGTATTTTGATAGCCATCCTGATTGTACAATTTGATCTTCATGTCTTCATAATCGATTTTCACTACATAATTCTTCAGTAGGTCATAACCGATTATGCCATCAATATTTCTTCCTATAGTTTGCTCTAAATGGCTCAACTCAGTTGTGTAAAGCTCAATATCATCCAGTTTCACATCGTTAATTTCTATTTTATTATGCGCTATTAACGAACCACTGATACTTCCCTGAGCACTTGTCTTAGTGGATTGATGATCTGGTTTTAAATTGAGTTTTTTAGCTATGTCAGTATCCAATACTGACAAACCATCTCCTGTATCAAAAATGAAATCAACGGGATCAGAATCATCAACGGAAACAGATATGAAGATGTGATCTCCAAACAATTCAAACTCCGTTTCAGTAATTAACTTCTGTGCTGATACTTGAAGTACCATCACTATTGAGGCTAATGATAAGATTTTTTTCATGTGTAAGGTCAGAATTTTAAGTTTTCAATTTAAAAACAGATTTTATTCTTTACTATAAAAAGTCTTTAATTTTCCCATCTTGTAGACATTCACAAAAACTCTCAAAATGATCAAAAACGTTGAAAAAACAGTAGAATTCTTAAAATCGGAAGGTTTTGACATTCCTGAATTTGGAATCATTCTTGGAACAGGTCTAGGCGCTCTAGCTAACCAAATCGAAGTGATCAAAGTAATTCCGTATGAAGACATCCCCAACTTCCCTATTGCTACAGTAGAATTTCACAAAGGAAAATTGATCTACGGCCTACTCGAGAACAAAAAAGTAGTTGCTATGAGTGGTCGGTTTCATTACTACGAGGGTTATTCAATGGAAGAGGTGGTATTTCCTGTAAGGGTATTGAAATTCTTAGGCATTCAGAAGCTATTAATAAGTAATGCTGCAGGAGCAATGAACCTGGACTGGAAAAAAGGTGAATTGATGTTAATAGATGATCATATCAACCTCCAGCCAGACAACCCTTTAAGAGGAAAGAACGCCGGAGCTTTCGGTCCAATCTTTACTGATATGAGTCAGCCTTATGACAAACACATGAATGAGGTTATGGAAAAAGTAGCTTCTACTCATCAAGTTCCATTGAATAAAGGTATCTATGTAGCGGTATCCGGACCCAACCTGGAGACAAGAGCTGAATACCGTTTTTTAAGACAAATTGGTGCTGATGTGGTGGGCATGTCTACCGTACCGGAAGTAATTGCTGCCAATCAATTGGGACTTCCAGTAAGTGCTGTATCAGTATTGACTGATGAATGTGATCCAGATAACCTACAGGCCGTAGATATTGCAGATATCATAGCCACTGCCGGCGCTGCGGAGAAACATCTTGTCACCCTATTTAAAGAAGTAATCAAAGCACTATAAATGGAAACCAAAATAATAAACGGCTACACCCACGTTAAATACTCCCCTCTTCAATTCTCTGAAAAGGAAATGCTCGAACGTTCAAAGTCTTATTATGAACTTCTGAATAAGAGAAGATCTGTTCGTGAGATAAGTGATCGTCCTGTTGATGAGCAGGTCATTCATCATATCATTCAAACTGCCTCTACCGCTCCTTCTGGTGCACATAAACAGCCCTGGACTTTTTGTGTCGTTTCTAATCCTGAAGTGAAAAAGCAGATTAGAGAAGCCGCAGAAAAGGAAGAGTATGACAGTTACAATGGCAGAATGAGTGAGCGATGGCTCAAAGACCTTGAGCCTATTGGTACCGATTGGCATAAACCGTTCTTAGAAAATGCACCTTATTTGATCATTGTATTCAAAAAGGTCTATGAAATGAATGAAGGCGAAAAGGCAAACAATTATTACGTAAATGAATCTGTAGGAATTGCTTGTGGCATGTTGATTAGTGCCATTCATAATGCGGGACTAGTTACATTAACTCACACACCAAGTCCAATGAATTTTTTAACTGAAGTTTTGAATCGCCCGAGCAATGAAAGACCCTTCCTTTTACTACCTGTTGGACATGCAATAGATGAAGTTTACGTGCCAGACCTGGAAAGAAAGTCATTAAAAGAGATGGCAGTCTTCTATAAATAGCTCTTCAAAAACCTTCATTAAAGCTAAAAAATGAAGGTTTTTTCATTTTGGCAGTCAGGTAAAGTCATTTGGCAGTCAGGAGTCATTTTATTTTTTCAAATTAGCCTCAAGTTTTTAAAGAGAAACAACATCCCGTAATCGGGATTCTTGTCTATAGCTGGTTGGAACCCTGAAAAGATAATTTTCAGGGTTTTTTTATTCCCAAAAACGAACTAATTTCATACCTACATCAAACCGCTAAACTAAAATGAAATTATTCACCCCTCTGATGATGATGTTCATCAGTCTTTGGCCATCTGGTCAAATTGAAGGCAACTCAGAAAAGATCAATTCTGATTCCAACCCCAAGTTCCCCATAACATCTGGAAGTGTGACTTACGCTATCTCTGGCGATGGTAGTGGTAGCTCCATTCTATACTTTGATAGAAATGGTTGGCGTACCATCGAGCACAGAGAGTTAATTATGAAACGGTACGGAATCACCAGTAGTGAAAAGGTCATAGAACTGGTGGATGGAGATTATCAATACAAGGCCAATTTAGATGCAGGAACTGGCAAAAAGGGATTTGACAAGAGCTGGAGTGGTTTACTTAGCTATAAATCAAAAGATGAGACCATTGAAGCTATCATGACTACTAAGGGAGGCCAATTAAAAGGAACCGAAGTGGTTATAGATAAAATATGTCATGTATGGATTTTTGAGAAGGGTCCCATTAAAGAAATCTGGGAATGGGAAGGTATTCCTTTAAAAATCAAAAAGGAAATTCCAGGAATACACTATGAACTCACCGCAACGGAAATTAAAGAAAACACCGTCTTTCCAGATGATGAGCTGCTAAAGTTAAACGATATCGTCTGGTCTAATTAGACTTCAATAAGATCGGCATACTTGCCTTTAGCGTAAGTCTTACAAACCATCGCATTACGCAGCACAGCAGGTTTCAGCATGGATTTACCTAAAAGCATACGACCACATTCCTGAATACCTTCAATAATTGAAGGATGCGGGTGAATGAGCTCAGCTAGTTCCTTGATGCCTTTATCCATAGAAATCAATAAAGCTACAGCCTGAATAGCACTAGAAGCATGCTCTCCTACTACACGCATTCCTAATATTTTTTGCTCATCATCATTGGTTACCAGAATCTTAATGAACCCTTGAGTATTTCGCATGGCAATAGCTCGTGGAATGCACGAATAATCGATGCTGACAACTTTATATTCAAGATCCTTAGCCCTGGCCTGTATTTCATTCATTCCAACTCCAGCCACTTCTGGAGACAAGAACATGATGGTGGAAATGTTTTCATAAATCAATGGTCGTTCAGGCTTACCAAAAATGCGCTCTACCGCAAATCGTCCTTCCAATTCTCCTACATTTACCAATGATATATCTGCTGTGATATCACCTACTGCATAGATATTGTCGATGCTGGTCTGCGTATGATCATCTATAATTCCTCTTCCATCCACTTTCAAGTTTAGTGACTCATCGCAGAGATTTTGATAATTAGGCACCCGACCTACAGAGACTAATGCCTTTTCTACTCTAAACACTTCCTTAGAACCATCAGTATATTCCAAGGTATAAACCACCATTCCGCCTTCAATCTTCATTTCGGTAAGACGTGAGTTGCGATGAATCAAGACATTTTTGGCCTCAAGGTTGCGTTCTATGACCTTGACTACATCCTCGTCTTCGAAAGGAAGAATACGATCTCCTTTATCAATTAAATGAACTTTGGTATGTCCAAAATTGGAAAAGATAGTAGCAAACTCACAACCAATAACCCCTGCTCCAACGATCACCATGCTTTTGGGAAACGCCTCCAACTTATCTAAGCCATCACTTGTGAAAATATGCTCTTCATCAATTGGAATCTCAGCCAATTTACGAGGGGTACTACCTGTTGCCAGAATGATGTACTGCCCTTCTATAGTTAATGTCTCATTAAGTCCTTTTACTTCAACCTCATGTTTTCCAGTTACGCGCGCATTACCCTGAATATAATCAAACAATCCATCCTCTATGGATACGTTGATATTATGCATGTGATGCTCCAATTGCTCCACTCGTTCCTGCACTGCCCGTCTAACTTCAGATTGAATCTTGTTATAGCTGAATACAATCCCATCAGTATTGAATGCGTCACCATGTTTTCTCAACATATACGCTTCTCTGCTCAACTCCCACCAGGTTTTACTCCATAGAGCTCCATGATGGATTCCAGCTCCTCCTAATTGTTTCTTTTCAATTAATGCTACTTTCTTCTTGAAATCAACGGCGCGCATAGCGGCAGCATAGCCAGCAGGACCCGCACCTATTACGATAACGTCGTATTTCTTCATGCTGATAGGTGGTGAAATATTCATTAATCTAGCCAATTGTACTAGTCAATGCAAATTCTAACAATCTTTAATGGAATACAACGACCTGAAATTCAGTAAAAACCGATAGAAATATGAAGAAAAAATCACATTCAAAATAAATATTCTGTTGAACAATTTGCTTTGTTGTTTAGTCAATAACTTACGTGTTGCTCATTAATTGATACAGCACAACCTAATTTTTGAAACTCACTTTATGACTCCTACAATTAAAACAATTAACAAACTTCTTGTTGCCAACCGAGGCGAAATTGCGATTCGAGTACTACGCGCTGCATCTGAACTAAAAATCAGAACAGTGGCCATGTACACCTATGAGGACCGCTATTCGCTACATCGTTACAAAGCCGATGAAGCCTATCAAATCGGGAAAGATGACGATCCTCTCAAGCCCTATTTGGATATTGAGGAAATCATCGCGTTGGCAAAAAAAGAAGATGTTGATGCCATACATCCCGGGTACGGTTTCCTCTCGGAGAACGTACATTTTGTAAGACGATGTAAAGAAGAAGGAATCATTTTCGTTGGTCCAGAGCCTGAAGTAATGGATCAGCTAGGTGATAAAGTGAAAGCCAAACAAGTGGCCTTAAAAGCCAATGTGCCACTGATTCAGGATAGCGAGCGCGAACTGACTTCATTTGAAATTGCCAAAGAAGAAGCTAACCGAATTGGGTTCCCAGTTATGGTAAAAGCTGCCGCAGGAGGTGGTGGTCGTGGAATGCGGGTTGTAAGAGAAGCAGATCAGCTGGAAAGCTCCTTTAATGAAGCTAAAAATGAAGCCAAAAAGGCATTCGGAGACGACACTATTTTCATTGAGAAATTCATAGATAGCCCGAAGCACATTGAGGTGCAAATCATGGGTGATAACTACGGCAATTTGGTTCACTTGTATGAACGAGATTGCTCCGTACAGAGACGTTATCAAAAAGTAGTAGAAGTGGCTCCATCCATCGGATTGAAGGAAGAGACCCGTAACAAACTCTATGAATATGCGCTTCGAATTACCAGAGAAGTTAACTACAACAACGTTGGAACAGTAGAGTTTTTGGTAGATGCTGATGAGAACATTTACTTCATCGAAGTGAATCCTCGTGTGCAGGTAGAGCACACGATTACTGAAGAAATTACAGGTATCGATATCGTACGTTCTCAAATAGAGATCGCACGTGGATATCCATTGGATGATAAGCGCATATTCATCAAGAGTCAGGAGGACATTCAAATCAATGGCTATGCGATCCAATGTAGAATCACTACTGAAGATCCAGAGAACAATTTTAAACCTGATTATGGTCGTGTAATCGCTTACCGATCTCCAGGAGGATTTGGCATTCGTCTGGATGCAGGAAACTGCTATGCTGGGGTGACCATCTCCCCTTTCTTCGACTCTATGTTGGTGAAAATTACCGCATCTGGTAGAACGTTGATCGGAGCATCTCAAAGATTGCAACGGGCTCTGTCTGAATTCCGAATCAGAGGTGTAGTTACCAATAAAGGTTTCCTGGAAAACGTATTGAATCACGAAGTGTTCTATCGTGGCAAGGCAACGGTTAAGTTCATAGAAGATCATCCAGAGCTGTTCCAAATGCGTCGTTACATGAACCGAGCGACCAAGTTGCTCAATTACCTGGGAGAAGTAGCGGTCAATGGCAATCCAAGTGTCAAAAGAATTGATCCTGCGGTCAAATTCAGAACACCAAAAATCCCGGATTTTGAGCGCAGAGGCTCTTATCCATCCGGCACCAAACAAATACTGGAAGAAAATGGCCCAGAAGGCCTAGCCAACTGGATCAAAGACCAGAAACAGATTCTGTTCACAGACACTACCTTGAGAGATGCCCATCAGTCGCTTTTAGCAACAAGGATGCGATCTCTGGATATGCTCAATGTGGCAGAGGGTTTTGCCAAAAACAACCCGAATGTATTCTCTCTGGAAATGTGGGGTGGCGCGACGTTTGACGTAAGCATGCGCTTCTTACATGAAAACCCATGGGATCGACTAAACAGCATTCGTGAAGCTGCACCAAACATCCTGTTGCAGATGCTTTTCAGAGGTTCTAATGGCGTCGGTTACAAAGCCTATCCAGATAACTTGATTCAGAAGTTCATCGAGAAGTCTGCTGAAAATGGCATGGACATCTTCAGAATCTTTGACTCACTGAACTGGGTGGAAGCGATGAAAGTCAGCATCAAAACGGTTAGAGAACGCACAAACTCTGTAGCAGAAGCTTGTATTTGCTACACTGGGGATGTGATGCACAAAAACTCCAAATACAACCTGCAGTACTATCTGGACATGGCTAAAGCTTTGGAAGATGAAGGTGCTCACATTTTAGCCATTAAAGACATGGCTGGCTTGTTGAAACCCTATGCAGCCACTGAATTGATTGGAGCGCTAAAGGACCACATCAACATTCCTATTCACCTGCATACGCACGACACGTCATCCATGCAGGCAACTACTTATTTGAAGGCCATTGAAGCTGGAGTGGATATAGTAGATGTTGCCATTGCTTCCATGTCAGGCCTGACTTCTCAGCCGAATTTCAATGCTCTGGCAAATGTATTGGAAGGTCATGAGCGTGATCCCAAAATGAATATCAAGTCCCTGAACGAGTACTCAAACTATTGGGAAGATGTTCGTCAGTATTACTACCCATTCGAAAGTGGACTGAAGGCCGGAACGGCAGAAGTTTATGATCACGAGATTCCAGGTGGGCAATATTCCAACCTGAGACCGCAAGCCGCTGCGCTAGGACTGGAAGATCAGTTTGAGGAAGTAAAGAAAAACTATGCGATCGTCAATGACTTGTTTGGAGATATCGTGAAAGTAACTCCATCCAGTAAAGTAGTTGGGGACATGGCGATCTTCATGACAGCTAATAAACTGACTGTTCAGGATGTATTGGACCGTGGAGAGTCCCTCTCTTTCCCTGATTCGGTTATCAGTCTTTTCAGAGGTGAATTGGGTCAAGCTCCTGGAGGATTCCCGCAAGATGTTTCTAAAGTCATTCTAAAAGGTGAAAAACCATTTACCGATCGACCAAACGCTCATTTGCCAGAAGTTGATTTTGACAAAGAATTCAAAGCTTTCCAGACTGAATTTGATGAATACTGTGACGAACTAGACTTCTTGTCGTATAAGCTCTATCCGAAGGTATTCACAGACTTCTACAACTACTGGAAGAAGTATGGAAATGTGTCTATTCTTCCAACTAAAGCATTCTTCTACGCCATAGAACCTGATGAAGAGGTGTATGTAGAAATTGGTAAAGGGAAACACATCATTGTCAAGCTACAGTACATCTCCAAACCGAATGAGAGTGGAGTTCGCAAGGTCCATTTTGAGTTGAACGGACAAGCTAGAGTTATCGAAATCAAGGATAATAATGTCCAGGTAACCAAGGTACAGCACCAGAAAGCTACCGAACCAAATCATGTAGGCTCGCCATTACAAGGCCGATTAGCCGAAGTGAAAGTAAAAGCTGGAGATCAGGTAAAAGCCAAACAGCCACTTTTTATTATTGAGGCTATGAAAATGGAATCTACCGTCACTTCTACCCATGATGGAATCGTCAAAAGAGTCTATCTACAGGGTGGTGATATGGTAGAGCAGGATGATTTAGTGGTGGAATTGGAATAAACTTAATGGCCCCATCTTATAGAGATGGGGCATTGCTTATTACTTGTTGTTTTGAATATAAAGTTTGTAGTTTTAGAGAAACTATAAACTAATGATCACTACCAAAAGCTACTCAATACGCAGAGTCATGCAGTTCTCAGGACACCATTTTAGTTGGTTGGTGCCCTGGATGTTCGTACCTGTTTTGCTTCATGAGTACGCTAATTTTCAGTGGTTTTATATTCCGTGGTTGCCCATTTCACTGATTGGTACGGCAGTAGCCTTTTATGTGGGTTTTAAAAACAACAGCTCCTATGATCGTATGTGGGAGTCTCGAAAAATTTGGGGAGCCATCATCAACACCAGTCGATCCTGGGGAATGTACATCAAGTCTTTTGTGACCAATCAATTCACGGATCAAAAGCTAAGCGATCATGATCTTAAACAAATCCAAAAAAAGCTGATTTATCGTCATATTGGTTGGCTGTATGCACTGAGGAGCCAACTTTTGGTTCCAACCGAATGGGAACACATTTCGCAAAAAGGCATGGTTGGTACGTATGCGGCATTCTATCGTAAGCGCTTTGGCGTTGGGCTAATAGATGATGATGTCACCAAAAATGAACTCAAGGAGTATCTTCCGTCGGATGAATACGAGAGACTGATCAACTATAAAAACACAGCTACCCAAATCATTGATCAGCAAGCTCAGGATCTCAAACAGCTAAGAGAACAAGACTTAATCGAAGACTTTCGCCACATGGAGCTGCAGCGCATCTTGATGGAGTTTTATGATCATCAGGGCAAATGTGAGCGAATCAAGAAGTTTCCAATGCCCCGTCAGTATGCCAACATGAGCTTTATCTTCATTGCGATATTTATCTTCTTACTGCCATTTGGCATGGTCTCAGAGTTTTCCAAACTTGGTCAATGGGGTATCTGGATGTCTATTCCTTTCAACGTGATCGTGGGCTGGATCTTCGTGATGATGGAAATAGTGGGGGATTATTCGGAAAATCCTTTTGAAGGCCTTCAGAACGACATTCCAATGCTCTCTATCTGCCGAACCATTGAGATCGACCTAAAGGAAATGCTTGGCGAAGAGAACATCCCTCCTGCTATTCAGTCCAAGAATGGAATATTGATGTAGGGTTAGAAGAGGTATTTGACTATTGGCGATAGATAAGTGGCGTGATTAAATCAATTTTAGAGAACATCCATGATTAATCTTTCACAAATTCATTAACAACTTTATGTTAGTGAACGTCCATTCCATCAAAATATATTTCAGTTATTGCTGTATCATCCCATTTTAAACCTGGATAAACTTCTGTAATTTCAAACTTCAAGGTAAAGCCTGGTTTCTGTTTTAGTATTGTGAAGTTTTCTCGATCTGAATAACCGATCGCTTCCACTTTAAAATGTTGTTCAGCCTTCGAGTCCTCAAGCTCAAGATCAGCATATGGCTTATCGTCGAGATACATTTTCAGTCTTTTGACTCTAGAATTATTCTTCCAAGCATTATCACTCTTTACGTACCCATTCACAATAATTATTTTCGTGATTCGTGGGTTTTCTGGTTTCACATGGTACTCGATATATTCACCTATTCCATATCCTGAAACACCTTCTACCCAAGCAGTTTCATAACTCAAATCGTGAGCATTTTCAGCACCGTAGGTATTAGAACCTTGAGAAGTGAGTTCAGAAGAAGCCGTTTGTGTGTCTTGTCCACCTCCACAATACCAACTACACCCACCACCAACAATATCCCACATGTTCTCGTAAATTTCACCATGCTCTTCAATGATGGACTGTTCTTCCTTAGTTAGATCATCCCAATTTTTATTTCCCTGACCAAGGTCATTAAGCAAATTATCCCTTAAAACCCATTCTTGCTGAACTTTAGCATTAAATTCCATAACTTTTCCAAGTGTTGGTTTAAGGGTTGGCACTTCTTGAGCACTAATTGGGCTCAGACAGAAAAGAACACAAATTGATATTAGAATCTTCATAGGCGCAGAACATTTAATCAGCTCTTGAAATGAAAAGTAAATAAATCTGTTTCGTTGGACAAATAGGCACTTTAAAATATACAAATGGCCGATTGAATTTAGGATACTTTTGAGCTAAGTATAATACGTCGAGAATTATACATATATCTAATTGATTTTCTGAAGTTTAAGATTCGAATTACCGAAATCAAGGACTTCTGTAGTTCCACCAAAAACAGACTTTCCATGAAGCTCGAGAAAACCATCAGAGTCAATATCTGTAACTTGTTGCAAATCCCATTGCTTATTGAAAAGGATCCTTCTTTCCAACGGATCAATAATCGTTACTAGACCTGGTTCACTCGCATACACCCAACCAAACAATACGATTAACTTAGAATTTGGTGTGGCATTAAGAAGAAGGATGTTTTGAGACTCCAATTGGTTTTTAGCGACAATTTCCTCAGAGATTGAATAATTATCATTGAATGTCACCCACCCACCGTAATTGGAAAACTCATATGGCTCTTCACCAGACAGTTCAACTCTAATTTTCTGAAAGTTCCCCGGATCTCCCCAATTCTCAATGATGAATAAGGTGATTTTATCATCTTTTCCATCCTCGTTTAGATCTACAATTTGGGTTTCTACTTCCTTAAATGGATACTCTTGTTGATTATGACTTTCGACAATGAATAATTCATCCACCAGTTCAGGATCAACAACATAGATAGACTTCTTATTAGAAGTTGCTGCACCAGATATTTGTTCGTTCTTAGTACCAGTACTACAAGAAAGGAGAAAGACTGATACAAATACTGAAAGGTAATGTTTCATGAAGAAATGAAATTTGTTTTTGTTTATTACAAGTTAACGATTGGCAAAGCGAAAACATTGGCCTTAATGACAATTAGAGCTAATGACAGCAGGGATGTTACAATGATTTGTTTTCTTGTAGTGTTGAAGAAGTATAGATGTCTGTAATATGATCCTGCGTTCAATACTCTAATAAATAGCGCAGCATAATCATACCCCATTACCTTCACATCTGGAATTCCTCCGTATCCTACTGCATATCCTCCCTTTAAAAGAATTAGAATAGCTAACCAAATCCCAAATTCAGATACCACAAGCTTTTGTCTTACATTTTCATTCCTAGATAAAAGACATATTCCTAAAAAAGTAATTGAAATAACTAAAAATGATATTCTGTAAGGTGTTAGAAATGTTTCAGGAAATATTATACACCCCGAACGTTGTGTTAAATCAAGTTGAAATAGAAATCCGATGATTGTCCAACCAATAGCTAAAAGTATTAGAATCGTTCTTTTATACATTCTAAAATAACCACTAAAGAGAACGATGAAGCAGATTCATACTAGTGAGTGCTCTAAATACTATCTAGAAACTTCGAAAATCTCTCCTGATTCAAACATTTCCTTCAATTTAGTTTTAGAAATAGCATATTGATATTCAGCGTAATTCTCAGGTTTGTTGATTTTGTAAATCCCCGTAATTTTATCAACCACGTAGTTATTAGGTATTACAAAAACACTGTCTTTAGATGTATTTGCTACTTTTAATGTGCTATACTCCCCACGATCTATTTTATACTCATAGATGTCTCCTACCGAAGGAGAGTTGATGCGATTCAAATTATCTTGATTGTTCTGACTGATGCTGAAGTAACTTTTAATAATTAGAATAGCAATCAACACTAAACCTGCAAACTGCCATATTGGTCCTTTTGCAACTTCCGTTAAATGAATATATTCCTGTTTTACTTCACCAAACATGGCGTCAGATTTGACTACTCTCTGGCAATGGTTGCACTCAGTTACCCCAAACCTACCAATTGGGAACATGGGGATCCAAAAAATGTGAAAATGCTTACGAAAAGCTGAAAGTGTCAAACTGCCTTTCGTTTTACAGTGTGGGCATTCCGTATTGGCTAGATGTACGCTTTTAATATGTGCCGCTCTTGTTCCAAAAACTATCACTTTAGTAATTTTAAGTTATTAATTAATCATTGTTGGCTAGTAGCCAATTTAGGAAAGTCACTCAACCAGAATGTTGATTTCGAATTTTACTCCAATGCATCATCAACCTGATGGCATCTAACTCTCCCGGAGCAAACTAGTGAAATTTGTTGTTTCCGACAAGAGAAAATTACTACCTGTTTGCAGGCAAGTTCAAAAGATGAAAAAATACTGCGAGATGCGACAAGCAGAAAGCACTACAGAATCTAAGTGGCAGATAAGCGGGATATTTAGCAGGTACTTTTCAGATGGCTAGGTAAGGCCTTGCGCTGTATCGTTTTTTGGGCTCTCGTTTTTCAAGTTGAAGCGTTAAAAATGTCTGTTAGATACCAACGTCCGTTTCGGAGCTCGAAGTTGTAGTCAATTCGGATTCCGTTATCAATACCCCTTAACTTGATTGTTGCTGATGAGTCAGACAATTCTGTTTGTTGGGAGTATGCGTCAATGTTACGAGTTTCAATGTTTGCGGTGTCGAGCAAATACTCATGATCCCAGTCATCTTTGGCGATTGTGATATTCTCTTCGTTATCTTCTATATCAAGAAGTTTAACGTTCAGAGGAAAATCTACTCTCGTTAGCTGGAATTCTTTGTTCGTACTGAATTCCACCAAAAATGAGTTGAAATTACTATCGGCTAGTTGAGGTTCAGATGTTGGAATAGCATCCAGGTAAAGTTCCGTTTGTTCGTTCGAATGTTCATTAGTTGGCCCAGAAAAAGTGGAAGATTCGTTTTCTCGATTCTGAGTTGAACAGTTCAGAAGGAATAACACACTAAAAAGTAAGAGAATCTGCTTCATTTTGCGGTTTAGAGCCTAACAATTGTCATTATGCAACCTGATACACATAACCTATATCAGCTACACTATATCCGTATTTGAAAACGGATAAAACAGTCTACTGATATTCATTCCTCCAAAATAACGGAATATCATAGAATTCACAAGATCAGCGCCTTCACCAAGGTCAAGAAAACTCTACACCATCACTCGCTCTTTCGTATGCATCACATCAATGGCAAATTCGTCTCGTAAGATTTCCAGCATCTGTTCTTCACTTTCTATCTTCAGTTGCTCCGTTTGATTGTTGGATTTGACCTTGAGGGTATTGTTGAGAATGGTCTTGCGCCCTGTCTCAGTTGGGATCGTACAAATGATGTTCTTTACAAAATGAGACTCAGGAGAGGTTTGCTTGATCAGACACTGCTCCACAAATTCTGATACTTCTCTGGGCACCAGGTCAAAGGAATATTTATTTCGAAAGCGTTCTGAGTTTTTGAGTGCTTCTACCAGTAAAAAACGTCCATCTGGCTGCTGTTCTACTCGATAATCTTTGAATTGATCAAGCTGAACCTCAGTGCTTCGAAGCTTTAAAGGCTCTATAAACAAGTCACCATAACCGACATCAAGCAACCACTCTTCCTCCTCTAGTCGAACAATCAGGGCCATATGATCAAACTCAGGACCAAACTCACCTCGTTCGAAGATTCTGGCAGAGACCATCGTGACATCAAATCCTACGGTTCTTAAAAAATGAGCAAACAAGTAATTAAGCTCATAACACAAGCCTCCTCTATTGTTGACAATGACTTTATCGAAGATATCCTCCAAATCAACTCTAATTGGTCTCTTCCATTGCACATCCAGTGCTTCAAACGGAATGGCCATCACGTGGCATCGGTGGAGTTCTTTAAGGGATTCTAAGGTTACAGATACATGACCTGCATAATTGATGCGTTGTAAGTATACGTTTATATCCAATAGTTCTTTTTGGTTTTGCTGGTTCTTAGTAAATCATCATTGAGGAGTAACGCTGCCGTGCTACAGTGTTATCAGATGATCGATGGGTGTGCTGTGGGTATGAGGCAGTTAAAAAAATCTGTACTCCAGCATTCGATCATATGAGTACTTAAACTGGAACTCTGCTCATCTTGTTCCCAATTTGATTAACATTTTGGATCTTTTTCTATTGATGAGCCAATAGCGCGTGTAGTACCTAAAGATAGGAGTTGCATTAATTCAATGAGTTTTATAGTGTTGAGTTTTTTATCAGACACACTTCACCCAGAATCGGTTGGGATGAAGAGTTCATTTCAAAATCACTTACCTAAGCGATTTCCAGACTCATCGTAAAGCTCCGACATGCTAAAAGCTTCCGCTGTAGAACCTTTTTCATTGAGTAAATCCAGTTTGGCCTTAGCCTCCTCCACAGTTGGTACATATCCCGGGTCCACATACCACATTACTGCTTTTTGGCCAGCAATTTCATCCGACCACTTTTTTCGGCTTTTGAGAAAGTAGCTATGCACCGTTTTGTAGGTAAACTCCTTCAAGGATTCGAAATCCTCCCAAACAGACATGTTCACAAAGACCAATTTATCCTCATAGGGCGTTTCGATATCGGTAGCGCTTGCACCACCTTCATCTTTTAGTCTCCAGACAAAGCCTGGACTTTCTTCAGCCAGCAAATTGACTGGAGCTAAGAAGTCTCGAAATTCTTTAATGATAGGCGAGTCAAGTTCATCCTTGAGTTTGATGATGTTGAACTGAGCAAGGTGTTTAGTCGGCATGAATAATTGCTTGAGTTGATGATCAATGAATCTTCACACGCAATTAAGGAAATGATGGTTGCATTTGACGGAATGAAAAATCAACTGACCAGTAAAAGTCAACTAAGTCTTATCACTCTACATGTGAATTGGTCGATCAATTCAATGAGTGAAGACCAATTTTATTTCCTTCTGAGTCCAGAATCAAAGCAAAGAAACCGCTCTCATCGGCATGAGATGTTTTCGGAACCAAAATCTTCCCACCATTGCTTTCTACCTGATCCAATACAGGTTGCAAATTGTCGCCAGCATGGAAATAGATCGTTATCCCATCGGCGGAAGGCTTATATCCCTCACCCTGCATTATCACTCCCGTAACCAGCTGATCTGCATACGGGAACAACCCCATAGCCATGCCGGGAAACTCCATTCGTTCTATGTCGATGTTTAACAATTCCTGATAGAAGGTTACTGCACGATCAAGATCGGTTGCAGGTATTTCGAAGATGGCTACAAAGCTTTTCATGGGGGTATTGGTTATTTCATTGGAAGAATTCGAGGATTGTGCGCTTGCATCATATGAGTAGGTCCCTAAAATGAGTAGGATCAACAGTAGAAAAGTGAGTTTGTACATGATAATGGTAGTTCAGTCTTCTGCATAGTTACGACAGTTCGCATACCATTAATTGTAAAAGTGCGACAACCTACTCTTTGGAGTTGATTAATGAAGACAGCATCATTTGATCATTCGTCAAGTACTCCTTCGGGTTAATTCCTGTAAAGTCTTTGAAGTCCTTGATAAAGTGTGCCTGATCGTAATAATTGCTCTCGTAGGCGATCTGTGTCAGCTTCTCTCCTTTTTTATGAAGCATTAGTTGCAGCGCTGCCTGCAAACGAATAATCCTACCTAGATGTTTGGGGCTAATCCCTACTTCTTTGGCAAACTTACGTTCCAGGCTGCGTCGTTGAGATGGGTTTTCCTGAAGCAACTCATTGATAGACACATTGCCTCCGGCTTTAGAAATAGCGTCTACGGTTCGTGAAACAATGTTTTCGATGACCGTGGTTTCATGGAGTTTGTTCAGCAAAAAGGATTCCGCTGCCTCTATTCTGGCTTCAGTGGTAGCAGCTTTGATAATTTGATCCACTAGCTGCTTGACGTCTTTTGGATCAAACAAATCTTCCAGCGGTGTTTCTTTATCTGCCAGATCTGAGATGGGTTTGGAAATGAAATTGGCAAACCCAAAAGGATAAAAGCGAACTGCAAAAGTATTGACATACCCGACCGGCTGAATAAAATAAGGTTTGGTGATCTGACCAATCACCATGGCTCTTGGTTGGATGATGAATTCTTCCTCTGAAGTATATCGCCGCACATCATCACCAAGAATAAAGCACATCTCTATACATCCGTCCGGAACAATTCGCTGCTTTGGTGCTTCTAAATCAGCAGGCACCTCCAAAATCCAATGACATTTGACTACAGCATTCAGATTTGGGTGCGGCTCAAAAGTATCGTAGTGCATAGCTGGTTATTAAGAGAGTCTAAAATACAGATTATCAACTAATTAAATCCAATTCACAAACTAGTATTCTTGACCCAACTGTCCCTTCACAAAAGCGATTAACTCCTCACCATGAAGATTTTTAGCAATGACCGTACCTTGAGCATCGAGAATAAAGTTTGCGGGGATGGTTTGAACGCGCAGCTTTCTTAAAAATTCCGAATCATCCCCTTGAAGCTCTGAGGCATGGTACCATCGGTCAGCTCCATCAGTTGCAATTGCTGCAATCCAGGCATTGCGATCGCTTTCCAATCCATAGCCTACTATCTGGAATCCATTTTCATGATACTGATCCCACAAAGGAGTCAACACCTTGCGATTTTCTTTTCGACATGGAGCGCACCACGATGCCCATAAATCGACAATGGTCAATTGCTCTCCCATGATGTCATAGATGGATAAGGTATCCCGATCAACCATGGGTAAACGCTCTTTTGGAAACTGATCACCTATTAAAACCGGCAGGGATTCGGGAGATGCCATCTGACAAAGCGATGTTACCCAATTATGATCCTCTTCTTTCCATTTGCTACATTGATTAACCAAAAACTCAGGGACGCGCTCATAAACACCCTCAGGACTCACCCAGCGCAATGCCACCATCGCAGGGAGAAAGTACTCCGTTTGCTGAGCGAATTGTATTAACTCTTGTTGAAATTCCAGATTTGCTTGCTCCATGTCCAGCAATTCCGTTCCGTCATCAAGATCCCATTCTTGCCCAGCAATATTCGTTTGAAAAGCCTCTTGATGAATATCTCTTAGTTTGATTAATGACTCATTCACCTCTGAAGGATCTTGAATAGCATAAGACTTCTGGAACCCACTAATTGTTGCTGAAATTTTGATACGTTCACCTATTGTCCAAACAATTGGCATGTAGTTCGATTTTGAGGGGTCTTCTATTTCTAAAAAGGTTGCTGGTTTACCGTTGGGTTGCAGTACGATTTCAAGTAATGCTGAAGATACAGTTTCAGGAATATTATTGAACTGAAAAGATCCATCAGTTTGCACCACAACGGAATCAATCACCTCTCCAAAATAGGATGCTCCTACTTCCTGAAGCGATTGGGGCTTGATAACGTAAACTATATATTCATTCCCATCCACTCCGTCCAAATGGCCTGAAATACCTGATGGCGATTCACAGGAGAAAAAGATAAAAACGGGAATCAGTACTAGAAATAATTGCTGAATGGATGAAATCTTCATAAGGTGAAAGTTAGTAGAAATCGAACGAAACATTATTCGATTTTCATACTTCAAACGCAATAACTAGAAACCTTAAACCTATTCGTTTGCAATGCAACGGAATCCTTCGTAGTTTCTAAGTCTATTTCAATCTAATCCTAACAGTATGAAACAAATCATCCCCATTTTTTTAATGATTGGCATTCTCGGCTGCCAACAGCAACCAGAAAAAACACTCCCCTCCAAGCAATACAGTATTGAGCAGTTTTATGAAAACATCAATATTGGTGGAGGCAGCTTCTCCCCTGACGAATCGAAATTATTGGTCAACAGTAATGAGACAGGCATTTACAATGTCTTCGAAATTGACATAGCTACTGGTGAGAAAACACAATTGACCTTTTCCACTAAGGACTCTTATTTTGGCCAAGGCTATTTCCCGAATGACGAGCGTTTCATTTTCTCCTATGACGATGGGGGCAATGAAAACTATAAGGTAGAATTGATGACCACTGAAGGACAATCAAAGGATTTAACACCCGGAGATAGCGTTCGCAATGGTTTCTACGGATGGTCCAGAGATCAGGAGGCAATGTACATGGCTTCCAACAAACGTGATCCTCGCTTCATGGATGTGTATAAGATGACCATTTCATCGATGGATGAAGAAATGCCGATAAAGGAAATGATCTATCAGAACAATGATGGTATGGATGTAGGCGCTATTTCATCTAATGAGCAGTACTATGCATTGACTCAAGCGCTTACTAGTGCAGATGGCAAGATGTACCTCTACAACAGTGAAACAGGTGAGAAAACAGATATTTCCGAGCATGAAGGAGATGCTACATATTCTCCACAGTTCTTTAGTTTGGATAATCAATTTCTATACTATCTGACAGATGAAGGTTCTGACTTTGTGTACCTGGCCAAAAGAGATCTTGAGTCTGGAGAAGTGACTAAAGAATACGAAACAGATTGGGATGTGTGGTATGCGTACGACTCGTGGAATGAAAAATATCGCGTAATTGGTATCAATCAGGATGCGCAAACTGTGGTCAAAATCTTTGATCAGGCCAGTGGAAATGAAGTAGCATTACCGGCGTTAGAAGGTGGAAGTATTGCATCAGTGAATATTTCTAAAAGTGAAACTAAAGCTCGATTGATTGTGAGTACTTCTGCTTCTCCAAGCAATATTTATATCTACAACTTCGAAACGAAGGAACTGAAGCAATTAACCAACACGCTCAATGAAGCCATCAGCAAAGAGGATCTAGTGGAAGGTCAGGTAGTTCGCTACCAATCGTTTGATGGTTTGGAAATACCAGCTGTCTACTATCAACCACACCAAGCATCTGCTGCCAACAAAGTCCCTGCTTTGGTTTGGGTTCATGGTGGACCTGGCGGACAGTCCAGACTCAACTACTTTGCATTAATACAATACCTGGTTAATCATGGCTATGCGATCCTTGCCGTGAACAATCGTGGAAGTGGTGGATATGGAAAAGAATTCAATCACCTGGATGATCAAAACCATGGAGACAAAGATTTGAAGGATTGTGTGGCAGGAAAAGATTTCCTGGCGTCTACAGGAGTTATTGACATGGAGAAAGTTGGGATCATTGGTGGATCTTATGGTGGATATATGACCATGGCAGCTTTGACTTTTGAGCCGGAGGCTTTTGAAGTGGGTGTCAACATATTTGGTGTGACCAACTGGCTACGCACCTTGAAATCTATTCCTCCTTACTGGGAAAGCTTCCGAAAAGCATTGTATGACGAAATGGGTGATCCAACTACAGCTGATTCTGTAAGACTATATGAGATCTCTCCTCTATTCCATACGGAGAACGTCACCAAGCCACTCATGGTACTTCAAGGTGCCAATGATGTGCGTGTGCTTCAGGTAGAATCTGATGAGATTGTAGAAGGAGTTAAATCCAACGGAGTTCCTGTAGAATATGTGGTCTTTGATGATGAAGGCCATGGATTCCGCAAAAAAGAAAACGAGATCAAAGGGTATGGCCAGATCAAGGAGTTTTTGGATCAGTATTTAAAAGGTGAAACTGAAATGCCTACCGAGTAAGTACCCTTTTAATTTCTTTGGTTAAGAGTTAAACTCGAAAAATGATTGGTCATCCTGAACTTGTTTCAGGATCTCCAATCATTTTTTAGCCAGATTAAAGATTCTGAAATAAATTCAGAATGACTCTTTTATGGATTTAATGAGTTTAACTCTTAACTTTTTTCTTTAGAATCAACGAGCCGATCAGCGCGACTACTAATCCAACCGGTAGCACTTCACTGTAAGTAATCAGTACCACAAAAGCTGGGTTTTGATACATCTTAGCCAGCTGAGTGATTTGTTCTCTTTTAGCTTCTATTTCATCAGGAGTAGATCCATTACTCACGCATTGATTCATCACACAAGTACTGTATTGATCTATAAAATCCGGTACGAATAGGTAGTAGACAAACAGCCAAACGATCACATAGAAAGTTGAGCCCAGTAATGCAATGAGAGCTCCTGTTTTGAAGGCTTTCCCAAAAGAAATGTATCCCTCCAATTCTTTGTTTCGATAGTTACGAATGCCAAAAAAAGTAAGTGAAAAGACAATGACCATTGCTGCATAGCCAAGAAGATCATTAGTTTGTAGATTCTCTTTGGTATACATCAGGTAAATCATATAAATCATGTTACCTGACAGCAGTACTGCGAGAATAGATCCAAAAATGAAGATGTTCTTTTTCATAGCGTTTTGTTTTTGGCAAACGTATTCTACAGCATAATTCTGGAGTTCATACTAAAGTACCAAAAGCCTAAAATAGCTTAAAACCCTACTTTAGTACTACGGCTTAGGGAAGGATTTTCAAGCGTCGGGCTTTCTCAATGGCCTGCGTTCTGCTTTTCACATGCATCTTTACCAACAAGTTGGACACATGCGTCTTGATGGTGCTGATGGATAAACACAGGCGATCCGCTATCTCCGCATTACTCGCACCTTTAACAAGTAGTTCAAGCACCTCATACTCTCTATTCGTCAGCTCTAATTGAGCGAGGGCCTGTTCATCCTGCACAAATTCAGTTGTAAAAACTTCTTTCTCTACCACAATTGTCTTCACCTTGCCTTTTGCCAATTGCATGGCAATCCAAACACCAAGCGCTGTAAAAAGTAAGGCAATGAGACCAGTATAGATTTCAGTTGAGTGATCTTCAATCAGGTATTTCCACTGAATCCACTTTAAGGCAAAGATCAGAAGCGCCATGAGTAAGGCATAGAGAGCGGTATGTTTTAGCTGTTTGATCTGAGCAGTCATATTTTCAGCTAAAATAATGGGAGTCGCTTATAAATGGAAATGGCTGAGTTCGCACCCAGCCATTTCTCCCAACCAGCTATAGCATCTCACGATGCACGAGACAAAGGTTGATATAAAATCAACACAAGAACATACCGCGAAAACGGTATATTTAAAAAAAATTAAGAGTTTCCGTAAAGGTTAGATTCCCCTCCGTCTATTGCGATAGTTTGTCCACTTACATAGCCATTCTCTTCACTTAATAAGTAAGAAACGAAATTTCCAACATCTTTTGGATCTCCCAAATGTCTTGTAGGGTTGTGCTGTGCATATTCCGCTTCTGCGGCTTTAGGGTCATCTGGATTCACTTGTTTAAATGCTTCCGCTACCATTGGTGTTAGAATAGCGCCTGGAGCAATTGCATTGGTCAAAATACCATCTTTTCCATATTCAATCGCTGCATTTTTGGTCATACCTGACACAGCATGCTTACTAGCTACATAGGCAGTTTGATTGACGACTCCTCTGATACCACCCACTGAAGCTACATTGACAATTCTACCGAATCCTTGCTTTTGCATATGTGGAATTACGTATCGCAAGCCATAATAAACTCCCATGAGGTTGATGTCTATTACCTTTTTAAATACATCCAAATCGTATTCAGTCATCGGAGCCTGGCGCCCTTCGATTCCTGCATTGTTGTAGAACCCATCAATTCGTCCAAATTTTTCGATGGTCTTATTCACATAATTCTTTACAGCTTCTTCATTGGATACATCAGCTACCACTGTTAATGTTTCCAATCCATCAAAATCCTTCGTAAGTGAAGCTTCTGCTTCTTTTAGTTTCTCCTCATTGTAATCAACTAGTACTAATTTCGCACCTTTTGCAGCCAAACTCTGTGCTGCAGCATAGCCAAGTCCCATGGCTCCTCCTGTGATTATTACTACTTTATCTTTCATGATCTTTTTTATTAGTATGTATATACATACAACCTTAACCATTATGCAAAGTTCCTTTAATGCGTCATTTTAACACATTTATTTTAACCTCTAAAATTTTAGCACTAAAGACCAATCTCATAACCTACAGATTACCAATCAATTGACCTACAATATTAGATTTAGAATGCTTTAACAATTATTAAGATACATCGGTATTACACATTGAAAGGAAGCGAATAAATTACTTTCAGCATAACTCCATAATGATGTTCAAACTGAAAAGATTAACCTTAATAGCGACAGTCGTTAGCTTTCATTTCGCCAATTCTCAGAAAATAATAGAGGGCAGAATAATTGATAAGGAAACCTCTGAGCCAATTCCTTTCGCTCACATGTATGATCCTGAGAACGGCTTGGGTACTACAACCAATTTACTTGGAGAGTTTATACTTGATTACCCCGAATCTCTCGAGAGCATTAGCCTAAGAATTTCTCACATTGGGTATGTTTCAACAGACATGTTACTCTATTCTAATTCTGATTTTTTGGAACTGACATTAATTCCTCAAACCGAATTATTAAATGAAATAGTGGTCTCCCCCAAAGACCCTTACCAGCTAGTGGAACAATGCATCCAATCAATAAAGGAAAACTATCCCACAGATGGTTATACGCTCAATGGTTTTCAACGAGAAGTCATAACCATTACTGATGAATATGTACAATTGCTAGAAGCAGAATACTCAACCATTCTTGATGATGGTGGATCCAATAGTTATCTAATAGACGGACGATTTGCTGAAAACAAGCCCTACAGAATCAAGGACAATTTGTGGAACGACAAACGCGGAGGATTTTACGCTTTGGGTATTACTTCGCTGGGTGCATCCAATCTACCTGAGGAAGAATCTTTCTTAGGAGTACCTATTAAAAAGATTGAGAAATATTACCAATTGTCATATGATGGAACTACCGACCTAGCCATAGGAAATGCCCATCAAATATCATTTCAACCATTTGAACAAGTCAAGAAACCATTGGTTACTGGAACCCTATACATCGATATAGCCACAAACGCACTAGTGGAGATGAATTACCACATTGCGGATCGACAGAAGACCTTTCTAAAGACTAACAAAAACTGGAAAGGCAATGACCTATCTACCGCTCCTGCAGTTAAAAAAGTCTTTATAAAAGATGAAAAGCGCACCCTAAAATACCGCCCATTTGGTGAAAAATGGTTTCTGAGTTCCATTATTCATGATATTAAATTCATAGCTGAAGTAAAGCTACCCGTCAAATCCATTGCTGAGAGTAAGCCATTACACCTTCACCTTGAGCAAGTTGTCACGAACATATCCCCATCCGCTTCCTCTCCTGATGTTCCCGAAGTACCAACAGAGATGTATTATTTCCAGGTGCATCTGAAGAATAATGCCGAAAGCTATGATTCATCACATTGGAATCAACCAACAGGTATTAAAAGTAATATTGATAATACATCAATTATTAGAGACTTGACATTGAAGAATAAAACTGTGAATGAATAACCATTGAAGCAACCTACTTAACGCAACATGCCTGACATTCTTCTAACGTTTCAAATGGTATATTACCTCCACATCCACCCCAATTGAACGATTCACATTTTCTTGTTTCCTGATTGAAATAAAAATAAGTATTCATCGCTCTGCAAGGACCTCCTTTTGGGATTAACATACAACGATCTACTGGTTCTAAAGATCTGTCAGAAGTTGTCTTTGTGAACTTCAATCGACCATTTCTTATAGTTATCACCAATGAAGTTTCACTCTTAGAGTCTAATAAAAAGTAATCCAACATTTGTGACTTATAGGATGTCAAATCCATTGGAGGCGTATCCTTTCCCATTATCACAACAAGATCATTTTCTAAATCAGATCTTCCCAAAGTTTCTGTAGAATACCAGGTTCTTACTTCTCCAGTCTCATCCCAAAAGTTTAAATATTTTTCATCAAAAAAAGCCAGTTCAAATACTTTATCAGCTGAAATGAATAAGGTATCTGTCGACTCATTAGCAAGAAAATACTCTAATCTCCAGTTATCATTTTGAGCAGTAACCAATTGTGTACAGACAATTAAAAAAAGAAATCCAGTTATTTTTTTCATAGTGAAGAATCCAGGTTTATAACATTTGAAATTAAATCCGTTTTTTGTTACTTAAACAAATGAAGTCTCATTATTCACCCCTGATCATGCTAATTGGATTATTAATCCTGACATTTAGCGGCTGCAAAGAAGAAACAGAAACCCCCAATCCACTTTCGGGAAATGAACAAATCTCCATGAAGTTTGATGGAAAATATGCAGCTCAAGACTCTGGCTCAAGTGTGATCTATTACAACCAATACCTCAGCATCAATTCATTTGGTATCACCGGATTTAGAGACAACTTCTTACAATACTCGTTTGAATTTAATGGCATGTATGATGGCACGCTCAACGTAAATCTAATTAATGAGTTAAGCTTAACTTTTATAGAAATAGACTACACCAATGTTCGTTTTACAAACTTCACACCTACAGATGGCCACTTCATAATCACAGAGTTTGACTCAATTAACAATTCCGTCTCAGGTGAATTTGAAATGACTCTTGAAAATGATGAACACACCAGAAAGATCGAAATCAAAGAAGGCAAACTTCAAGATCTTCCATTTGCTGAACTCTTCTGTCAACCGAATTGGCCGGTCTTTACTCATGATTCCACTTCCATATACAATAAATGGGGAATTGTCGGTATAAGAGATGAAGATGGAAACATGGACTACCCGCCCTGCGACAGTTCTCCTTTTATCACTATTACCCCACAATCTAAAAACGAGGACTCTGAAAACTTCCAAGGATCTGACTCGAGTAATGGGTTCATCGGCAAAGCGTCTATTGATGAAGAAAATCAAACGATAACAGTTGGAGAATTAGTCAGTACGCTCGCATTTGCCAACATTTGGAATGTTGATTACAGCCGCAAATTCATGGAAATTTTGAATGACGCGACTGTTCATTATCAATTCTCAGATACAGAACTTATAATATCTAAGGAGAACTCCGAAATGGAATTGGTGTTTGTGCCGGTGGAGTAAATCACTAACCTTCACATTTATTATTAGAATGAAAAAACCCGTCCAGTGTATACTTAGACGGGTCTTAAAATATCTACTTTGATAGAGAACTTACTTCTTATGTCTTCCCTCCAGTACCTTCACCACATCGTCTAGTGAGTAGCCTTTGTGAGCCAATAGTACCATCAGGTGATAAAGCAAATCAGCTGATTCATTGAGGAACAAGTCTTCATTGTCATCTTTTGCTTCGATCACCACCTCTACAGCTTCCTCTCCTACTTTCTGAGCTACTTTATTGATTCCTTTTTTGAATAAACTAGCCGTGTAAGACTCATCTGATGGATTGTTCTTACGGTCCTCTATAATGTCTCTCAGGTGATTCAGAAAAGTGATCGGATTACTATTCGCTTCATCAAAGCAGGTGTCTGCGCCAGTATGACAAGTTGGGCCCTGAGGTTCTGCTTTTACTAAAATGGTATCCTTATCACAATCTTCAGCTATACTTTTAACCATCAAGAAGTTACCAGATGTTTCACCTTTCACCCAAAGACGATCCTTGGAGCGACTAAAGAATGTCACTTTACCTGTTTCTTCCGTTTGTTTCAATGCCTCAGCATTCATGTAGCCGAGCATCAATACTTTTCCAGTTAAGCTATCTTGTATGACTGCTGGCAGCAGTCCTCCTCCTTTTTCGAAATCCGGTGACATTATAATCGTATTGGTAAATTTTGTTTTGCTAATTCGTTTTTCAAGTGTTTGATCTCTACTTCCTTATAGTGAAATATACTGGCAGCTAAAGCCGCGTCTGCCTTGCCATTGTGGAAGATATCAGCGAAGTGGGCTTCATTTCCTCCTCCACCAGAAGCAATCACAGGAATGCTCACAGCCTCTCCAACTCGCTTGGTTAAGTCCAGTGCAAATCCGGATTTGGTTCCATCATGATCCATAGAAGTCAACAAGATCTCTCCTGCACCTCTTTCTGCCACCTCCTTAGCCCAGGCAATCGTTTCTAGCTCTGTTGGTTTGGTACCACCATGTGTATGAACGAAATCCACTCCATCTACATTTCGGCTATCTATGGCTACTACGATACATTGAGATCCAAACTCCTTCGCTAGTTCGTTGATCAAACCAGGGTTTTTCACCGCAGAAGAATTAATAGACACTTTGTCTGTACCTGCACTAAGCAGAGCACGAACATCTTCTACAGAACTTATGCCTCCTCCAACAGTAAAAGGTATATGAATAGCTGATGCCACTTTTTTTACCAGATCAATCAAAGTTTTACGCTTCTCAAGAGTTGCTGAAATATCCAAAAAGACTAATTCATCTGCTCCTTCTAGTGTATAACGTTCCGCAAGCTCCACTGGATCTCCAGCATCACGAAGCTCCACAAAGTTGACGCCCTTCACGGTGCGACCATCTTTGATATCCAGACAAGGTATGATTCTTTTTGTTAACACTTTTTCTATCGTTTAATAGGCTCTGGTTTATCGACATTCAATCATATTGATGCCAGCTCTTCCAAAGTTATATGTCCTTCATAAAAAGCTTTACCGACTATAGCTCCGTAAAGTCCCTGTTCTTTCAATTGGATCAGATCCGATTTTCCAGACACTCCTCCACTAGCTATCAATTTCAGTTCAGGAAACTCACCCAATATTTTCTGATACAGCTCAAAAGATGGCCCCTGAAGCACTCCATCTTTGCTGATATCGGTACAAATCACGTATTCAATTCCAAGCTGAAGGTAATACTCCAGATACTCCATCAAATCAAGATCTGAAGACTCCTGCCATCCTGAAACCATCACTTTTTCATCCAGCACATCTGCGCCTAAAATGATTTTTTCAGCTCCGTACTCTTCGATCCAGCTTTTGACTTCTTCACGGTTGTTCGCAGCAATGCTCCCAGCGGTAACTTGCTTAGCACCTGCTTCTAAAACCTTCTCCAGATCCTTTCTAGTCTTCACACCTCCTCCAAAATCAACAGTCAAATTGGTTGAAGAAGTGATCGATTGTAAGGTTTCTAAATTAACGACATTCTTTGCTTTAGCTCCATCCAAATCAACTACATGCAATCGTTGAATGCCTGCATCTTCAAATGCTTTAGCTACTGCAGCCGGATTGTCAGAATACTCTTTCTTTTGGTTGTAATCGCCTTTGGTTAGGCGAACACATTTACCCCCTATGATGTCTATTGCAGGTATGATATGCATGTTAAAGCTTTAAGAAATTGTCTAAAAGTTTCATTCCTGCCTCAGCACTCTTTTCGGGGTGTGGCTGTATGGCATAGTAATTATTCTTGTTCAATGCTGCACTGAATGCCATTGGATATTCAGCTACCGCGACGGTCTCTTCACAAACGGGCACATAGTAGCTATGAACGAAATACAAATAATCTCCTTCACTGATTCCGTTCATGATTGGAGACTTCAATTGATGAATATCATTCCAACCCATGTGAGGAACTTTTACTTCAGAAGAATCAAATCGAAGTACTTTTTGAGGTATGATTCCAAGACATTCCGTATCATTTTCTTCAGATGACTCACACATCAGCTGCATGCCCAGGCATACACCTAAGAAAGGCTGATTTAGAGATTTCAATACCTGATCCAACCCTTTTTCTTTCAGGCTTTTCATTGCAGAGCTAGCCTCTCCTTGTCCAGGAAATATCACTTTATCTGCAGACTGAAGAAATTCAGGATCATCTGACAAAATGGGTTCAACACCCAGTCTATTCAATGCAAATGTCAATGACTGAACATTCCCAGCATTGTATTTAACTATTGCTACTTTCATTAGACAGTTACCACTTTTCCTTCGTGCTCGGCTACCATCTCAGCCAAAATTCTCTTTACTTCCGGGATGCTGTTATACAGCTGTTCATAGGATTCAATCACAAAGTAACGATCCTGAAAAACATTCTTTTTGTATGGCGTATTGGCAATTACCTGCACATCAAACGAATATTTTGGAGGCTCTTCACTCAGCGAAAACTTGGTTTCACCGGCACTTGATAAAATACCAGCTCCGTAGATTCTCAGACCAGCTTCTTCCTGAATCAATCCAAACTCCACCGTAAACCAGTACACTCGAGAAAGTATTTCAATCGCATAATCATTGCCGACATATTGCAAACCGATATTGCTCAATGCTTCCAAAAAATCCACGAAAGACTGATTACTCAATAATGGTACATGAGCAAAAACATCATGAAACATGTCAGGCTCTTCCAGGTAATCCAGTTCTTTCATTTTCCTTAACCAGGTGGTCGCTGGAAAACGTTTATTGGACATCAACTCGAAGAATGTATAATCCGGTACAATACCTGGAACAACAGCCAATTTCCAACCTGTCAACTGCTGAAGTACTTCGTTCGTTTCATCGAATTTTGGAATAGCATCTTCTACAAAATTCACTTTATTCAACCCCTCCAGATAGGCAGTACTGGCAGCAGTTGGAAGGTTCCCCATCTGACGCTTGTAGAGGATCTGCCATACTTCAAAATCCTCCTTCGTGTAATTGCCGTAAATCTGTTTCATAAAGGGTTATCTAATCAAATTTAGAAAGCCGCAAAGATAACCACTATCGACTCTAGCATGGCCTAAAAATCAATTATTCTGCTTCAGCAAAACGTTTATTAAACTTCATTTAACTGGCAATTGTCGTTATCCAACTAAATTCATCAAAGTCATTGGTTATCTCTAAGCATTTTTGAAATGTATCCTGTAAATTAAAGATTGATATAGTTGGGTTAGTATGAGTTATTTGGTGGAGGGTTTTCCTGCAATTTTTCAAAGTAATTCCTTCGGTGTTTTAATCATCGGCCAGCAAGATGAAGTCATAGATTTCAACTCAATGGCAGAAGAAATTTTTGCCCTTTCCAAAAATCAAAAATTACCACTAGCAGACCTTATCAACATCAAAAGTGATTCCAAGAATCCTGCATTAGCGGAAGGAAGACATCAAGGCACCAACCTGAATGGAAAGTTCATTTCCATTGATTATACCCAAATCAGTTCTGATCATCATAGTTATAGAAGCTACATTCTGGTAACTGAAACACCAGAACATCAATTAAGAGAAGAAGATTTTGCAATTACAGTGATCAACAGCATGCCTGGCCAATTTTACCTCTTCAATGAAAAAGGTGAAATGCTGTTATGGAATCATCAAATGTCCTCTATGTCTGAGTATACTGATGATGAAATTAAAGCGATGGGTGCATTATCATTTTTCCCAGAAGAAGAACGTGAACTGGTGCTATCAAAAATCCAGGAGGTTTATGCACTTGGTGAGGCGCAAGTACAGGCACATTTGTTAACAAAGTCTGGCAAAAAGATTCCCCAAAAAGTTTCCGGTAAAAGAATTAAATACAAAGGCCAAACGTGCATAGTAGGACTGTCTACTGATATTTCAGATTTAGTGGACATGCAAGACACACTTAAATCATCAACTAAGCTTTTAAAGACAGCTCAAGAAATTGCTCAAATCGGTTATTGGGAATGGAACTGGTATGATGAAAAATACTATTGGTCTGACGAAATGTATGAGCTATGTGGTAGAAACAAGAATGATGGACCAATGCCACATCTTGAATTTGCCTCAAGGATACATCGAAAAGATTTGGAAGTACTCGAAAAAGAGCGAAAGCGTATTGTCAAAACACTTGAACCCGGTGAGGCTGAATTTCGATTTTTTACTCCTAATGATGAAATGCGGTATTTCACCGTTCACACTAGTCCAATAATTGATGAAAACGGCCGCTTCTGCAGTTTGGAAGGTACTATTCAAAACATCACTGAGCGTAAGAAGCACGAGGAAGATGTTCGTAATTCTAATGATCGATATGAATTGATTTCTAAAGCCACCAATGATGCCGTTTGGGACTGGGATATACGTGGCAATACGATCACAGGAAACAAAAACTATCTCAAATTATTCAACATCAAAAACAATGAAGTTGAATTAACAGACGAAATGTTCTTTACGAGAATTCATCCAGAAGATAGAGAACGTGTACGATCAAATATGGCTGAAGCTTTATTTGACAATAAGAGCACGGTGACAGAAGAATATCGTTTTTTAAATCATGAAGAAGAGTATCGTGTGATATTGGATAGGTCTCAGATCATTTATGATGAAAAGAGAATGCCAATTAGAATGGTTGGAGCCATGCAAGACATTACCCTTCAGAAAAATGCTGAGGATGAACTTCAAGATATAACCAATAGGTTATCCCTGGCCACTACATCGGCTAAACTGGGCATATTTGACTGGAACCTGGAGTCTGATCAGCTTGATTGGAATGAATACATGTATGAAATTTTTGATGTAGACCCTTCCGATTTCGACAAGAAATTTCAGTCATGGCTGGACTGTTTACACCCACGAGATGTTCACAATTTCGATTTCATCAATAACCAGGATCTTCTCAAGAAGCGCCTTCTTCATACGCATGTTCGGGTTGTTCCTTTCTCGGAAGAAATCCGATACATTGAGATTCATGCTATCATCTTGCCAGACAAAGATCGGAATGTGTATTCCGTCATTGGCGTCTGTAGAGATATTTCTGAAAAAGTATTGGCTGAGCAATCTATTAATAGAGCAATCATAAGCACCCAGGAAACCGAGCGATTCGAAATTGGCCGAGAATTGCATGACAATGCCATTCAGGTGTTAATTGCAGCATTAATGAACCTGAATTACGTCAAAGAAAGATCATCTGACCCTACTGCAGCAGAAACAAGCATCGAACTGACCAAACGAGCCATAAACGAAATTCGAAGATTGTCACATCAGCTCGCTCCTTCTGATTTGGGATATCTCGCTATCGAAGAATCAATAAAAGATTTACTGAAGGAGATGAACTATAATGATGAGTTCGAAACGAATCTTGACATTGAAATTGATCCTGAAGCGTTCATTCCCAATGAGGTGAAAATGAACCTGTACCGCATAGTTCAGGAACAGCTTAGCAATATTCACAAACACTCTAAAGCCTCCAAAATCGATATTGAACTGACTGTAAAGCGATTATCCTTACTTCTTAAAACAAGCGACAATGGAATTGGGTTTGACCTCAACTCCAGTCTCAAAGGAATTGGGATTAGCAATATGGAGCGAAGAGTAAAAATGTTTGAGGGAGATATTGAAATCAAAAGCTCCCCCAAAAATGGATGTGAAATCGTTATTCAAATTCCGCTTGAAAGTATGGACTTTTAGTAAAGCTCTTGCAGCGCTCTCATTTTTCGTATGAGTCTTGCTGACTCTTCGTAATCTAACGTTTGCTGACCGTCAGAAAACGCCTTTTCAGGTTTATCATGTATCTCGAAAATTACGCCATCTGCTCCTGCTACTGTTGCTGCCAAAGCTACTGGCTCCACATGATCCCTGATACCAATTCCATGACTAGGATCAGCGATTACAGGTAAATGCGTCTTCTCTTTTAAGATAGGAATGGCATTGATGTCGAAGGTATTTCTTGATGCTTTTTCATACGTTCTGATACCTCGTTCACACAATAACAAACGCTCGTTACCTCCTGCAAACACGTATTCTGCACTATATAACAATTCATCAATTGTACCAGAAATACCACGTTTGATCATCACTGGCTTATCAACTCTTCCCAGCTCATCCAATAAATTGAAATTCTGCGTATTTCGAGCACCAACCTGGTATACATCCACATAGTCGTACATCTCCTCTATCTGAGAAACCTGCATCACTTCTGTTACGATTTTGATCCCAGCTTCTTTTGCGGCTTTGTACCACATCTTCAGGCCGTCTATTCCCATTCCACGGAAAGAGTAAGGAGAACTTCTAGGCTTATAAACGCCTCCTCGCATAATCCTCAACCCATTCTCTTTCAGGTGATTAATAGTCTTTTCAATATTCTCTTCACCTTCGATGCTACATGGCCCAGCCATCATCGCAAAATTTCCATCTCCGATCAATACGCCATCACCAAGGTCGATTACGGTTCTGTTAACCTTCCACTTTCTAGAAACCAGTTTGAAGTCATCTGACACAATATGAATGTCTTTGATTCCTTCCAGATGACCGATGTTTCGAACATCAAATTTTTCCTTACCAATACCGATGATGTACTCTCCTTTTTGAGTTTTTACGTCATTGGTTTTGTATTTAAGTGCCGAGACTTGTGCTTTTAATGCTTCGCGCTGCTCAGCAGTAATAGTGGGTTCAAGCTGAATAATCATGATACAGGTGATTTAACTTGTTGAATGTAGTTTTTAATATTTTCTGATGAGGAATTCTCCTCCATTAGTTTAATAAATGCACTTCCGATAATGGCTCCATCTGCATACTCACAGGCTTTGCTAAATGACTCATTGTCAGAGATACCAAAACCAATCAATCGCTTATTTTTCAAGCCCATTGACTTTATTTTTTGGAAGTAGCTGATTTGCTCGGTAGAGATGCCTGATTTTGCTCCTGTTGTACTTGCCGAAGAAACCATGTAAATAAACCCTTTACTCAAAGAGTCAATCTTTTGGATACGTTCTTCTGAAGTTTGTGGAGTAATTAGAAAAACATTATACAATCCATACTTCTCCAACACCGATTGATACATCACTTCATACTCATACATGGGTAAGTCTGGAAGAATCAACCCATCTATTCCTACCTCTGCACATTTGGCACAGAAAGCCTCAAAACCATATTGCAAGACGGGGTTGATGTATCCCATTAGCAATACAGGCACTTTGACATGCTCACGTAAAGTTGCTAACTGGTCAAATAACCTATTAAGTGTCATTCCATTTTCCAGTGCTACAGTAGAGCTCGCTTGAATGGTCGGCCCATCTGCTACAGGATCAGAGAAAGGCAAGCCAATTTCAATCAAATCTGCCCCGCCCTCGTCTAATGCTTTAGCAATAGAAAGTGTGTCTTCCAGATTTGGGTAACCAGCTGTGAAATACACATTGAGTAACCGATCTTTTTTATCTATAAATGCCTGATCTATTCGATTCATTATTTTAGTCTTTTAGTTAATAGTCCATAGTCGATAGCCCATGATTCACTTACTTTGGACTATAAACTAATTTCTATGGTCTATATTAATATTTCCCCCATTTGATATAGGTCTCCAAGTCTTTATCACCTCGACCCGACAAGTTCACAACAACAATGTCAGTTTCTTTCAACTCCACTTTATCCAAAGCAGCCAGAGCATGTGCACTTTCTACTGCTGGTATAATTCCTTCCAATTTGCTGAGTTGTACTCCTGAGATCATTGCCTCCTCGTCGGTTGCCCCAACGAATTTGGCTCTTCCGGTATCAAACAAGTGCGCGTGAAAAGGCCCTATCCCCGGGTAATCCAACCCTGCAGAAATACTATATGGCTCAACAACCTGACCATCATCCGTTTGCATCAAAATACTTCTACTTCCATGCAATACGCCCTCACGACCTAGAGCAGTTGTAGCTGCAGATTTACCAGTTTCGTTTCCTAGACCAGCTGCTTCCACTGCCACTAACTTCACCGCTTCATCATCTAAATAATGATAGAAAGCACCCGCAGCATTACTTCCACCGCCAACACAAGCAATCACATAATCTGGGTTTTCTTGTCCTTCATGCTCTTTCAATTGCCATTTAATCTCTTCGCTGATTACCGACTGAAAGCGTGCTACCAAATCGGGATATGGATGTGGTCCAACCACAGAACCGATAATGTAATGCGTGTCTTGAGGATGATTGATCCAATGCCGCATTGCCTCATTGGTCGCATCCTTAAGTGTCTTACTTCCACTAGTAGCTGGTCTCACCTCAGCACCCAAAATCTTCATGCGCTCAACGTTTGGCTTCTGACGAGCCATATCAATTTCACCCATGTATACCGTACACTCAAGTCCCATCAGCGCACAAACAGTAGCTGTAGCCACACCATGCTGACCAGCACCAGTCTCAGCAATTATTCGTTTTTTACCAAGTGCTTGTGCTAAAAGTATCTGACCAATGGTATTGTTCACTTTATGCGCTCCAGTGTGGCACAAGTCTTCCCTCTTCAAATAGATTTTAGCCCCATATTGCTCAGACAATCTGCCAGCGAAATATAGTGGTGTAGGTCTACCAACATAATCCTTAAGCAATTTTTGAAAGTCCTTTTGAAACGCATCAGAATTCATGATTTCCAAATACGCATTCTTCAATTCCTCCACGTTTGGATACAACATTTCAGGAATGTATGCTCCTCCAAATTTTCCAAAGTAGCCCCTTTCGTCTACTAAATATTTTGATTTCACTTCGCTCATAATTGATGCTTAAATGATTTAATCTTTTGTATGTCTTTCACAGCCGGTGCTATTTCAAATCGGCTGTTGATATCCACTGCATAAAGCTGAGGAATGTTTAATGCTTTGATGGATTCCAGATCTTCTAAATCTATGCCTCCACTTAGAAAGAAAGGCTTTTCCAAATCATACGATTCCAGAATACTCCAATCAAATTTTTGTCCGCTACCTCCATGCTGTGGTGTTTTGGTATCAAACAAGAAGTAATCCACTGTTGATTCATAAGGTTTCATATCTTCGAGTGGAAGCTGATCCATTACCCCAAATACTTTGATCACTGTAAAACCTAATTGCTTCAATTCCTTTGCCTGTTCAACTGACTCACTACCATGCAATTGAACCATTTCAAAACCAAACTTTTTTGATTTCTCCTTAATGACTTCAGTCGATTCATTGACAAAAACCCCAACTGTCGCAACATCCAGATCTGTCTGTGGTGACTCTTCCACATATCTCGCACTTTTTGGATAGAAGATCATTCCCATAAAATCTGGCTTCACCTCCATCAACTCCCGGATATTATCCGACTCCCGCATGCCACAAACTTTCAGTTTCATTTTTTTTCTTAACCGCTGAGCCCCTGAGTCCTCAGAGAGGAATGTTCTACATGTTTAAATTCTATTTATCTTGATAGTATTTATTGATCAACCTTCTGATACCATCTTTAACTCTGTATTCATTAAAATTTATCAGCAAACCGATTTTACAATTTGCTAGTTTCAAATAAGTGAGAATTTGAGCTAAATGAACATCTTCAATACCTTTAACCGCCTTCAATTCCACAACAACCTTGTCCTCAAGTAATAAATCAATTCGATAACCACATTCCAACTGAATTCCTTTATATACCACTGGCATCGCTTTCTCTCTTTCTACTTTCAATCCAACCTCACCTAACTCGAACGCAAGACATTCACTATATGCAGATTCAAGAAGACCCGGACCTAATTCTGAATGCACCTTGATTGCAGATCCTATAATAATGTTGGTGATATCATTGATTTCCATAAACTATTCAATTTGGCCAGTCAGAACTCCGATTTCTATGCTTCTCTGCGGTTAAATTAAACCTTAGAACTTTGCAGTTTGATCTGTTTTACAAAGTCTCTACACGCTTTTTCAGGACTACCTTTTTGCATGAAGTACTCTCCTATTAAGAAACCTTCGAATCCATGGCTCATCAGATCCACAACTACCGCAGGATCATTAATTCCACTTTCAGAAACTTTCACAAAGTCATTCGGAATGAGTTCTGCCAGATCCTTAGATGTTTGAATAGTTGTTTCAAACGTGGACAGATTTCTGTTATTTACTCCTAATAAATCAATGTGTGGATTAAGAGTACTTTCCAACTCTTCTTTATTGTGTACTTCCAACAGCACTTCCAGCCCTAAAGACTGAGCAAAAGCACCAAGTGACTTCACTTGCTCTGGTGTTAGCGCTGCTGCAATTAATAAAATCACATCTGCTCCTATTGATTTAGCTTCAATGATTTGATACTCATCTACAATGAAGTCTTTTCTAAGAATTGGGCAGAAGTTGAAACTACGTGCTGTAATCAAATCTTCATTTTTACCACCGAAGTATTTCGAATCAGTAAGAACGGACAACCCTGAAGCTCCAGCCTGCATGTACCCAATAGTCGTCTTCTCAACTTTTGCACTTGAATTGATGATTCCTTTAGAAGGCGATTGACGCTTGAACTCCGCAATAATTCCAACCTTATCTTCTCTTCTGATATATTTTTTCAGTGAAACTGCTTTACTGGAGAAATAGGTACTTTGCTCCAATAACTTCACTGGGTAGAGACTTTTGCGTTGCTCTACTTCTACTTTCTTATCTGCAATAATTTGATCTAGAATACTCATTATTGATTCACTGCTAAAAAGTTTTTGAATGATTCTAAGGCTTTTCCTGAGTTCAGAGACTCTCTCGCCTGCTCAATTCCTTGTTGAATTGAAATTTGTTTTCCTGTTGCTATTGCCAAACCAGCGTTAGCCAATATCGCCTGCTCTTGGGCTTCTGTTCCTTCATTATTAAGTACCTGCCGGAAGATCTTCGCAGAATCCTCAACAGTATCTCCACCGTGAAGCTGCTCCTGAGTCAGACGCTTTAGACCTATATCCTCTGGCTCATATACCGCCTCTTCATTTCGAGAGATGATCTTAAATCCACCAGTTAATGAAACTTCATCGTATCCGTCCAAAGAATGCACAATCATGAAGTTCTTATCCGTATTTTGATAGAGATATCCATAAAGTCTTGCCAACTCCAGACTAAATACTCCTACCAATTGATTCTTGGGGAATGCTGGATTTACCATTGGCCCAAGCATATTAAAGAAGGTCTTGATACCAAGCTCTCTTCGAACTGGCCCTACATTTTTCATGGCAGGGTGGAATAAAGGAGCATGTAAGAAACAAATTCCTGATTGCTCTATGCTCTTCTTTATCTGATCCACATCATTGGAGAACTTGGCTCCCATGCTTTCCAGTACGTTGGATGATCCACTAACTGAAGACACACCGTAGTTTCCATGTTTTACCACGTTTTGACCAGCTCCTGCCACCACAAATGATGATAGCGTAGAGATGTTGAAGGTGTTTTTACCATCCCCACCAGTACCACAAAGGTCAATGGCATCATAATTTTCACCTGGCACCTTCACGCAAAGCTCCAACATCGCATCACGGAAACCTTCCAACTCCTCCACAGTAATGGATCTCATCAAATAGACCGTCATAAAGGCAGCCATTTGACTATTGTTATATTGACCTGTAGCCAGATTTGACAAAATGGTAAATGCCTCGTCCTTACTCAGAGATTGATACTTAAATAATTTATTGAGTACTTCTTTCATCTATAGCTGTTGATTAGAGTTGTTCTTTTAACCAGTTATCAATCATTTGAATACCGTGCTCAGTCATGATGGATTCAGGGTGAAACTGCACACCTCGCACTTTATATTCAGCATGTTTGATAGCCATAATATTTCCAGACTCGTCTGTTGCCGTTACTTTCAGGCAATCTGGTAATCCTGCAGGAGTTACTGCCCAGCTGTGATATCGACATACATTGAATTCGCCAGGAAGTCCTTCAAAAAGAACATCAGACTCATCCGTCAAAACCGTTTTGGTAGCTACTCCATGAAATACAGTTGGTAAGTTGAATAACTCTGCTCCAAAGGACTCAGATATACCTTGATGTCCTAAGCATACTCCCAAAATGCTCTTAGAATCGCTATAGCGCTTGATTACCTCCGGCATGATGCCTGCATCTTTTGGCAATCCAGGGCCTGGAGACAATAGTATTCTTTCAAAGTCAGCCACATAATCCACCGTAATTTTATCGTTGCGGTGTACTTCCAATTCATTCTCCAGACCTAACTCTCGAAGTATATGCACGAGGTTGTACGTGAACGAATCGTAATTATCGATAACTAATACCTTCTTCATTAATCGTTGATGTTTTCAGCCATTTTCATAGCAGACTCAAGGGCTGCCAACTTATTATATACTTCCTGCACTTCACTCTTTGGGTCGGACTTGGACACGATTCCTGCCCCTGCCTGGAAGAACAATTTATTTGCCTTACTCAAGAATGTTCTGATCATAATGGCATGATTGAAATTACCTTTGAAGTCCATGAAACCAATTGCTCCACCATAAAATCCACGAGCGATGTTTTCATTTTCATCAATCAACTCCATAGCTCGGTATTTTGGTGCGCCCGACAATGTTCCTGCAGGGAAGGTGCTCGCAACAATTTCTAATGGATCTGACTCAGGACGTAGTTTACCAGTCACCTTTGAAACCAAGTGAATTACATGGGAATAGTATTGCACTTCTTTATAAGTCTCAACTTTCACCTGATCAGAACTCTTGCTCAGATCATTTCTAGCCAGATCGACTAACATGATGTGTTCAGAGTTTTCTTTCGGATCTTCAAGAAGCTTTTTAGCCAATTCCGCGTCTGCTGCGTCATCGCCAGTTCGTTTGAAGGTTCCAGCAATGGGGTAGATAACTGCTTCTCGATCTTTTACCACAATCTGTGCCTCTGGTGAAGAACCAAAGATCTTGTAGCTACCATAATCGAAATAAAATAAGTATGGTGATGGATTTATAGATCTCAAGGCTCTGTAAACCTGGAATTCATCGCCTTTAAATCCGGTACTAAACTGTCTGGAAAATACTACCTGGAACACGTCTCCTATGTCACAATGCTTGATTCCTTGCTTTACTCTTTCCAAAAACTCTTCATCCGTAAAGTTTGATGAGGTTTCGGTTGATTTATTAAAGCTAAATGATGGAATATTTCGCTGAGACAAAACATTCAATAGATCATTAAATGAAGCATCATCTGGCTCCTCAGTGTAGCACTCTATTAAATGACACTCATTTTTGAAGTGATCTAAAGCAATAATGTATTTGAATACGCAGTACTGAATCTGAGGTATTTGCGCTGATTCAGTTTTTACATTACTGAACGTAATGTCTTCATAGAACTGAACAGCATCATACGCCATATAACCAAACAATCCTGTCTGTATGTGCTTAACCTCTTCATCTTCTACACTGAAATGCTCCAGAAAAGATCTCAAAGCAGGTAGAACTGTAGCAGATTGAAGCTCTTTCTTTTCGGTACTTCCATCTGGAAATGACATTTCCAACTGAAGATTTTCCAACTTAAAATTAGCCAGAGGATCACAGCAGATATAACTAAATGCATTTTCCCCTCCATGATAGTCAGAACTCTCCAAAAGGAAGGATTTCGCGTACTTGTCACGGATTTTCAGATATAGGCCAACTGGCGTAATGGTATCCGCCAGCAGCTTTTTCTTCCGTATTTTCAACTTAAATTGGTTTTCCATAGTAAAGTATAGATCAAAAAAAAACCCGCTGTGATCAGCGGGTTTCTTGATGTTAATATTATTATTCACATACCTCTACTGTTCACAGTCTGCTAAGATCTATGTGCCACCAGTAGTATGTGTTCATTGTTTTCATGCCGCTAATGTAGCATCGTATCTGTTGTAAATCCAAGCCTTTCAATAAATTATTCTGAAAAAAATGGAATTGCCCGATTATTAGATCAAATAAAGCAATCCAAAAGACTTCTTACCATGATTTTTATTCGTAGATTTAATCAGTTTCTATTTTGGAGACTAAGTAGGAATTGAATTTCAATTTTTGAACTATCTTCACAACCATGTTACCTGTAGAAGAACAATTAAGTATACTGGTTCATCTTTCAATGGCTGATAAATTTCTTGCTGAAGAAGAAAGCAAGCTTATTCATAAAATAGGTGAGGGAAATGGCCTCAGCACGGAAGATGTGGAATTGATAATGGATAATCCCAAGCCAATTCCAAATTTGAAAGATTTACCGCCTGATGAAAAATTTGATTATTTATTCAATGTGATTCAACTAATGAAAGTAGATGGAAAAATCTACCAAAGTGAAATTGAATTCTGTGAAAGGCTCGCTATTGCCCTGGGATACAAACCTGGTGTGGTAGGTGACCTATCGGCCTATATTTATTCTGATCCAGCTATTATGACTAAAAGGAGTTATTTACGATCAATTGCAGATAAACATCTGGTTCCGAGAAAATAAGAAATGAAAAAAGGCCCGAAATTCGGGCCTTTTTTATTGAATATCATGTCTTATTTACTGAGCACTAATGGCCTTACTAAGATCATCCAACAATTTCTTTGACACTTTTCTTGGATTATCCTTCTTAAAACTCTCTAGAGCAGTTTGAGCTTCCGCTCCTTTTTCAAATAGACCAGCAGGATTGTGGTCATGCGCGTAACTTCCAAGACACCACTCGATTTCTGAAACCAGTTGTTCTTCAATACCAAGTTGTGTCAACTTGTCTTTAGCTTCGATTAATACTTTTTCCATTTTTTCTGCAGACATTTTTAAACGGTAACGATTGTGAATATTTATACAAAGTAAAGTAAATAATCATCTGATTTTCAAAGGATTGTTATCTTTTTTAACAAATACGTAATTAACACAACGATTTCTTAAAATTCGCAATCCTTTCATTCATAATTCTGAACCATATTGGAGGTATCGTCGCTAATATCATCATACCAGGATATCCGGTAGGCATTTGAGGACTCTCATCCATATGCCTCAATATTTGATACTTCCTACTTGCCTTATAATGATGATCTGAGTGCCTGGACAACTCAAACAACATCATTCTCCCAATCACATGATCGGAGTTCCACGAATGTGCCGGCATGACACGCTCATAGCGATCTCCCTTCTTATCTCTGGATAATCCATAATGCTCGATATAATTAACCGTCTCAAGCAACACGAATCCGATGATCGCAGCTAAAACAAAGTAAATTGCGATCACCCAACCAAAGTACCAGTATATTAACGCAACAAACATCAATTGCGTTATCTGAAATAGCAACATTTCATTGCGCCAAGAAAGTTTCCCATAACCTTTCTTTTTTAGTCGATCATATTCTAATCTCCATGCAGACAGATATGCATTGATAATTGACCTAAACCAAAAAGCATACAAAGACTCGCCTAGGCGTGCTGATGACGGATCCTCATCTGTAGAAACGTTTTTATGGTGTCCTCGATTATGCTCTATAAAAAAGTGCATATACAATGAGGTCATCAAAAGCATTTTGGCCATCAGCTGCTCATATTTATGCTTTCGGTGTCCGAGCTCATGAGCAACATTGATCCCCATTACTCCGCACAGCAATCCCATGGAGGCTGTTCGTCCAATAATGGATACTGCATCCAAGTCTGGATGTTGTAGGGAATTCAAAAACAACCAAAGACTTACAAACTGAATCGGGACGACTAGGTAGACCAACCAATCGAATAACCGATTTTGGAGTAATTCACTTTCCTCCTCTTCCTTATGGTTGGCGTTATTCGGCTTGAAAAACAACTCTAATAAAGGAATAAAAAAGAATGCCTCAATAACCGGAAGGAAGGTCAAGAAACCAGTACTGTTAAAAGAAATGTAGGCTAAAATGGGCAGAGTGAAAACACTCAGGTATTTAAGAATTCCTAAACGTTTCATTTTATTGGGTTATGTTCCCAATAAAATTACCTTGAAAATTCCATTTTCCCGAATGGAATGAGGTAAGCAACCGTAAACCCTCCCAAATAATGATTGGTAAGATCAGGAAGTCGATCGGAGAAATCGTCGGTTTTGATAAAACTACTTGCACTATATGATAAAAAGCCATCTAAATGCAATGCTCCAAATGGAAAATCACGATGTATTCCTACTGAGACTTTCACTCCATAACCCAATTTACGATCTCGATCTTCTTCGTAAGTATAAAACTCCTGCCCCCCTAGATTGTCGAGATTGGGAGTAGTGTCCTTATCTACACTGATCAACTGCTCTAAAAATATCCCTAGAGTAGCAAAAATTTTCGTTTTGCGCTTTCCTCCATAAATAATAGCATCCAAGGGAAACGTAATGTAATCCATTTTAACATGGTAGGTAGGCTCATCAGTATCGAAAGTCTGCCTCCAACCTTTGGTCTCATACTGCAATCCACTCTGCAAACCCGCATTCAGAAAAGATGTATGAGATTGATTGGTGAAAAGCTTGAACATCACTCCACCATGATATCCAGGATCAAATCCTGTTGACATAAATGTATTATACAGCGTATGCTCGATGTAAGCCGACTGAAAATGTCCGCCACCACTAATACCTATATAACCTTTTACTTGTGCATTGAGGGCACTTGAAATCACCAACAATACTATCCCTACAATTATTCTCATTCAAACACCCTCAAAGGGCTATTTCTTTTTAGCTGTCGCTTTCTTTGTGGTCGCCTTTTTAGGTCTTTTCACCCCATACGATCCACTTGCAATTTTACCCTTTTTAGTCTTCTTGTCTCCTTTTCCCATGGTTTTATCTGATTAAAATGAAACAATAGCAAGGCTAATTACCAACGAAAGTCAAGATCCAACCTTGCCTTTTCACAAAAATAAAAATGATTCAGCAAATAGAAATTCATAAATCAAAACATTTACTCACAGTCTAACCTTACATACAACATGATGAATTATTTAATCCCTCCATAATATCAATTTAACTCAGTAATGAACTTCAGTTTATTGATTGCCAATATCTTAGCACCTATAAAAATTTAAGATCATGGAAAAAATAGAACGTGATTTTCAAAGTGATGAATTCTCTGAATTAGACGATGTTCTCGATCGATCATTTTTTAATAATTCTGAGGAACTAGTTGATCTTGAAGAAGATGAGGACAACTACGACACTGAAAGTGACGATTTCCGACTAATTTCTGAATTATAATATTAGGAAAGTCGCAATCTTTACTACCTTTGCACCTCGGCAAACGGATGCGACCAGCTCCTGCTGAATCCCCCAGGACCGGAAGGTAGCAAGGGTAAGCGGTTGTAGCGGTGCGACATTTCGTTTGCCTTTTTTATTATCCCTTTTTTACTCCACTTTTACTTCTCAAAATCTTATTAATATGAAATTCTTTATAGATACAGCTAATCTAGACGAAATTAGAGAGGCTTACGACCTAGGTGTATTAGACGGTGTTACTACCAACCCTTCATTGATGGCTAAAGAAGGCATCACTGGTGAAGAAAATATTTTAAAACACTACAAGGCAATCTGTGACATTGTAGATGACAATGTGAGTGCAGAAGTAATCTCTACCGAATTTGAAGCCATGCTTGCTGAAGGTAGAAAATTAGCAGCTCTGGATGACAAGATTGTAGTGAAGGTACCGATGATCAAAGACGGTGTAAAAACCATCAAGGCTTTGACAGACGAAGGTATTAGAACAAACTGTACACTGATTTTCAGTGCCGGTCAAGCGATTTTAGCCGCTAAAGCAGGAGCAACTTACATCTCTCCTTTCATTGGCAGACTAGATGATATCGGATCTGATGGCCTTACATTAATCGAGCAAATCGTTCAGATATTTGACAACTACGATTTCGAAACTGAAATTTTAGCTGCTTCCGTTCGTCACAACATGCATTTGATTCAGTGTGCAGAAATTGGTGCGGATGTAGTTACTTGTCCTCTATCCGTAATTACAGGACTTTTGAAACATCCATTAACCGATAGTGGATTGGAGAAATTCCTCGCAGATTATAAAAAAGGTAACCAATAAGCCTGCATAACAGTTGATGATACAAACGGCAATATCTGATATGTATATCATCAAGGTAAAAGGAAAGGCTAAAATTCCTGATTATATTCAGCTTCGAGACGAGAAGTTTGTACTGATCGCTTATTTTAGAGCAGACAGACCCTTACAAAAACTTGAAAAGTTTGGACTGGAAGGTAAAGAGACAGAGCTTAAAAAACTGATCGATTCATTACCTTTCGGTAAACTTCAAAAACTAGAGCTTTAAGATGTCATTTTCAGAGGAACCAGTAGTTAAGATTACCAATGCCACTATTTTTCAAGACAACACCACTGTACTTAGTGAGTTGGATGTCGATATTGAAAAAGGTGAATTTGTGTACCTGGTTGGTAGAACTGGAAGTGGAAAATCATCACTCCTCAAAACGCTTTATGGTGATTTGCCATTGAGACTTGGAGACATTAAAGTTGCTGGATATAATATAAGGGGTCTTAAATCAGGAGATATTCCTTTCTTGCGAAGAAAAATTGGCATCGTATTTCAGGACTTTGAACTGTTTTACGATCGCAATGTATCTGAGAACCTTCACTTCGTCATGAAAGCTACTGGCTGGAAAGACAAAGCGAAAATGAAGAGTCGATTAGCTGAGGTATTAATGCGTGTGGGATTAGGAGCTGTGAGCAGCAAAATGCCACATCAACTAAGTGGTGGTGAGCAACAGCGTGTAGTAATAGCGCGTGCTTTGCTCAACGAACCACAAATTCTCTTTGCAGATGAGCCTACCGGTAATCTCGACCCGGAAGTTTCTGAAGGAATCATGAAACTATTCTTAGAAATCAACAAAAGTGGAACGGCCGTTATCATGGCTACTCACAATCATCATTTCATCAAGCAGTTTCCTGCAAGAGTACTGAAATGTGATAAAGGAAAGATTCTTGATTCGAAGAATGAAGAATTCGAACTTACTGGAATGTATTAAATAAAGAGGTCTCAATTGAGGCCTCTTCTATTTTACTTTCAAATCACCGTAACTCGATTTCACAATGATTCTTTTACCTGAATCACCTTTCCCAATTCGAGCTTTGTACTCACTCTTGTTAGCATCTTTCACTTTGCGGTAAATATCCACCTGATCATTGCTAACACTCATATTGGAAAATGAAAACTCCCCTTCCAACTCCGCATTGGTACCATCCTGCAAACGAAGAGTGTAGTTACTAAACTTACCGTAGATTTCAATTTTGGAGAAGTCCTTATTCAGCTCCTCTATCTCAAAATCTGAGATATAACTTGCTTCGAGATACATCTGCTTGTTGAGTTTCTCAATGGAGAATCCTGAGAACTGCGCATCAGCTTCCACCACATCTACCTCTCCTATTACCAATTCCCCATATTTACTCTCAACTTCAATTGTACCTACAGAACCAATGGTCACATTTGAAAATTGCTGCTCCATTTCCAGATTAACTACTTTTTGGACATCCAAATCACTGTATTTCACCTCCATTTCAGCATTCGTGAGTGCACCCACAGTTCCTTTGCCAAAAGACAATTCCAAATCCAAAAAACCTTCAAAATTCATGGTCTTCAAATTGCCATATCCTACCTCAATCTCAGCATCACCTTTCCAATCATCGATATAGGTATCTCCAAACTTGTTTTCTATGTCTATTTTGTTAGTTGAAGGCATATTGATCCAATAATTGATTTTGAAGCTCTCATCATTTTTCGAATTCATATTTCCGTTCATCTCCGTAATGAAGGACATGGTACTTCCCTCACTAATAGCTACGTTAATTTTATCCAGCATCTGTCGAGCTCTGTCTTCCGTTTTTCCATTCACAATGATCTCAATCTTCACTTTGAGCTCTTGTTTGTCCCACTTCTCCAAATGCACCTCACCAAACTGATTGGAAACTTTTAACACAGTTGATGCATTAATTGGGTAAGACTTGTTGATTAATTTTTTCTTCTCTTCAAGTGTTCCAGCCAGGGCTACATGCAACCCCAGAATCATCACAAAAACAAGATTAAATTTCAATATGCTTATTGGCTTCATTTTCTTGATTTTTTAAGTCATTTAATATTTTCACCTGTTTATTGAGGATTTCAATTCTCAGCTGCAGGTTTTTGATCATCATATCAGAGATCAATTCACTTGAATTTTGACTTTTATAGGTCTGCTTAAGTTGAGCATACATTTGATCTAACCGCTCTATTTCCACCAAAAATTCACGACTTAAGCTTGACTGTCCGGAAGTAGCTATTTCTTGTTTTCTCTGAGCTATCAATTGCGTATAATACTGCTCTACCTGATAAAATTCTGACTCCATGGCTGTTGTTGAGTCTTTTTGCTCAGCCAATTGTTTATCCACAATGAGATAAACAGTAGAGATTAATAGTATTACTGCGGCTACTTTCCATACACCCAGCCATTTATCTGACTTAGTCTGCTGTTGCTGAATATGTTGCCAAACCTTCTCAGAAGGCACCTCACTATCAAACTCCTGTCTGTTGTCGAGAATAAATTTTTCTAGTTGATCACCCATATTTAACCTCCTTCTCTAATAATTGTCGAAGCTTGTCTTTACCACGTTTAAACTGACTTTTAGAAGTGGATTCCGTAATTCCCAAAATGTCTGAAATCTCTTTATGATCATATCCTTCAAACAAATAAAGGGAAACCACACTTCTAAACCCTTTCGGTAGTTCTAAGACGGCCGCTTTCACGCGCTCAACTGTCAATCCTGATACTGATTCAAAGCCGTCATCATACTTTTCCACATCCTCTACTTCCTCCATCATCAGCGCCTCCTTTTCACTTCTCCTCAAACTAGTAATCGCCTTGTTAATTACTATTCGCTTAAGCCAGGCTCCAAAAGTGGAGTCTTCGCGATAGGAAGCAATGTTTCGAAACGCACTCAGAAATGCCTCCTGTAAGACATCCTCAGCTTCCTCTTGCACTGCACATATTCTCAAAGCCGTATTATACATCGCTTTGCTGTACAATTGATAGATCTCATACTGTGCCACCTGATCCCCATTTCGGCATCTTTCGATTAACCCAGCATGTATATTTATCGTTTGGCTATTCAAGGCTTAAAAGTCAAAATTCACATCAATGACTCAAGCAAATTAATAAGGTTGCATGTGCCATGAAAAATTTCTTATACACTAAGTTTACTTTATGAAAAAACTCATTTTGTGGCTTTTCTTGAGCACTGCCTTTACACTTGCATATGGCCAGGAGGTTGCTTTGGACTCAGTTACAATCCAACCACATGATTCATTATTAGTAGAGAAAGATCCTTTAATCAAATTTGAATCCGGTGTTTTTCTCGAGACAGGATTTCAAATGATTCCTATCAAAACCAATTACGGCCCAACCTCTCAGTTGTTTATTGGATTGCAATACAAAAATCTTTTTGGTGGCTTTGGAGTTTACAATTATCAGGGTGACTATCAAACCACAGTCATTTTCCCCAACAATTTCAACCTGGCATATAAATATGGTGCCGCTAGACTAGGATTGAGAGCCTACGATTCTAAGTATTTTGAAATCAATGCTCAAATTCAATATGGTAAAGGAGACGCTGTTTGGATCAGAGAATCAAACGATGAAAAATTCATACGCAGCAAATTTGACATTATTGAACCTCAAGTAATGGTTTTATACACCCCAATTGAACAAGTAAAGCTATTTACAACGTTAGGCTATAAGAGCATGCAAAATTTAGACATTGTGCATCTCAGCAATAAAGATTTTAGTGGTATCACCTTTGGATTTGGAATCAGATGCGGTATTTATCAGCAGTAATTTTACTCATTACACTTTGCACTTCATGCTATGTAAGTGAAGAACTTCCAGCCGATCAAAGAGCCTGGGAATATGACTTCCCATCAAATGTAGGTTTGAACAATTCTGCATTATACACTTTGGACAATCAAATCGACAGCAGAAATTACGCTGAGATTAATGGATTAATCATCATCAAAGATGACAAACTAGTTTTTGAGAACTATTACAATGGCCATACTCGCTCTTCCTTACACCCAGTTGGTCGTGCGACCACAGGAGTTGCTGCTTTGGTGCTTGGACTTATGATTGAACAAGGTCTTATTGCCAACCTTGACATCCCGATTTCAAACTATTTACCTGAATATCAAAATATTTTTGACACTAATCCGTCTAAGAAAAATATCACCTTTAGACACCTGCTTAGCAACCAAATGGGGGTTTCATGGAACGAGTATACAGTAAATACGGAGCGCGCTGAAAGTGACTTTTATCAAATGAAGTTACAAAGTGACTGGGCAGCATATGTATTATCACAAAACCAAGAAGCTCCTCCAGGATTAAGACTCGTTCTTAACAGCGGATCCAGCATGCTGCTTTCTAAAATTTTCGAAAGCATTCTGATTGATATCACATTAGAGGAATTTATAGATCAGGAAGTTTTCAAGCCTCTAAATATCGTTAATTATGAATGGAGCTATGACCCATCTGGAACTTTAGACCTCTGTACAGGATTATCTATCTCAACCCTTGATTTTACCAGATTAGGATATTTGATGCTAAACGAAGGCAGATGGACCGACAAGAGAAGAGTTATTAATAGAGATTGGATTCTTGATTGCACAATAGCACAAACTCCATTTCTTGAAGATTTGGATTTTGGGTATTTCTGGTGGGTATTTTCTGATCAATTCAACTCGATATATACGAATAACAATGAAGCATTCTGGATTACGGGTTATAGAGGAGAAAGTATTTATGTTGTGCCAGAGGAAAAATTGGTTATTACGGTAATGGCTAATAATCCCTACAGCAATATCGTGTACAATCAATCCATGAATGTATACTTAAAAATAATTGACGCCCTTAACTTCAGTGAACAAGATTCATGAAACAAGATGATGACAATGCTCTTTTCTTGAAGGTGCGTGAGGGTGACCTATCCTCCTATGAGAAAATATTCAAGACGCATTATGGCGCTATGTCCAGATATGCGATGAGCATTGTCAGAGATCAGACGATTGGTGAAGAAATAGCTCAGGAAGTACTCATGTACATTTGGGAGAAAAGAGCTCAAATCAATTTGACTGGGTCCTTAAAATCTTACCTTTTTTCATCTGTCAAAAACAAATGCATTAATTACATCAAACTTGAATTACCCAAGCTCCAGTCCACAACAGATCTGGATCAGGTAAGAGCTTATTCATCTACTGGGATGACAATTGATGATACCGAATTAATGAAGAAGAAAATCCAATTCGCAATTGACCAACTTCCAGAAAAATGCAAAAATATTTTCATCCTTAGTCGATACGGAGGATTGACCTACAATGAAATTGCCGAAGAGCTTGAAATCTCCGTTAAAACAGTAGAAAACCAGGTAAGTATTGCTCTGAAAAAACTAAAAGAAAGTCTGAGTGAAGAACTAAAAGAGTATCGAATAAAATAATTTTATAACGATATTAGGGGTATCCAAAATAATGATTGCCTTTTAAACGACATGACCTCAAAATGGTTTGACAAATATTGCCAAAAACACTACTCAGAGAGTAAAAAAACCTCAGATGATGAGGAGTTTGAGCTATTCTATGAGCTAAGTGAGTATGATGCTCCGGTTGACACAATTGCTGCATGGGCCAAGGTTTGTAATAAAATACAGCCAACAAAAAACTCCTTCTGGAGTCTTTGGAAAGTGGCTGCCGCAATAATTCTCATATCTTCATTAAGTGTCATTGGATATTTAAAATATTCACCAACAGATATTGCTCAAAGAGAGCTGGCTTCTAAGGATGCTATCTCCAAATATGAGCTTCCTGATGGAACAAGATTGACACTAAGCAGAAATTCATCTGTCGCTCTCACAGAAGAGGACTTTTTAGGTGAAAGAAATCTACAATTAGAAGGAAAGGCTTATTTTAATGTAACTAAAGGGAGTCCATTTACTATCTCCACTAAAAATGGTGATGTAAAAGTGTTAGGTACAAGTTTTGATGTGGATGCTCGAGATGGTCAATTAATCGTTAAAGTATATTCAGGTATAGTCCAAATCTCAAAAGGTGACAATTCCACAAAACTTCATAAAGGTGAAATTGGCATTATTGACAACACAGAATTAACAGTCTCGAATAATACAAATGTAAACAGTCAGTCGTGGAGGACGGGTGATTTTAAGTTTGACAACCAACCCCTAAAAGAAATCATTCCTCAACTAGAAGAATTCTACAATGTAGATATTAAGACTTCCAAAGCTATTAGAGAATGTAGAGTAACTGCAGAGTTTGATGGGGACTCACTAGCTGAAGTTATCAAAACACTGACTTCTGTCCTTAACATCAAGTCTAAGAAATCAGGCAATAAGATTTCCCTTTCAGGGAAAGGTTGCTAATAACACCATATTTTTACTTCAAGAACCAAACGAATTTCCACTAAATTCGTGAAGTGATTGATGCCGGCTAAACTAAGAAGGATACTTTTAGTAATTCTAATGGTTATCTCAAGCACCATTGGACATGCACAATCCACATCTATACATGTGGAACCAGGCACATATTCCCTGAACCAAATACTCAAAATATTAAAAAAAGAAGGCATTCAGCTAGCCTATAGTAGTGATCGTCTCCCCGACCTTACATTTTCCCTGCGTCAGGAATACAATGAGGTCCACAAGCTATTTGAGCAATTGAGCAAAGAAAGTGATCTACGTATTACTTTCAGAGGGAGTCAATACTTAATTACCTATCCAACTGGCGAAAACCTATCTATTAGAGGAGCCATATCAGATGCCACCTCAGGGGAGGTGCTTATTGGAGCTGCAGTATATGCAATGAACCTTGAATCGGGTGTCACTAGTAATAATTATGGATATTACTCACTTCAGTTACCAAAAGGAAAACATGTTCTGCGAACAAACTACATTGGTTATGAAACCCGAATAGATACGATTGATATCACCGATAGAAACCAGGTACGAAATATATCTTTAATACCGAAGACTGAAGTATTAAATGAGGTAATTGTATCTGCTTATGAGCCGGACTTAAATATAGAGAGCACCATCCCTGGTGTCAACACGATTAACCTGAATACCAGAGGTCAAATTCCTTATTTCCTAGGAGAAGTCGATGTATTACAAGGAGCAACTCTGCTACCAGGAATCAACACACTAGGAGAAGATGCAAATGGTCTGAGCGTGCGTGGAGGCAATGTAGATCAAAACCTTATACTTCTGGATGAATCCACTATTTATAACCCAAACCACTTATATGGTTTGATTTCTATTTTCAATCCAGAGGCAGTTAATAAAATCGAAATCATGAAGGGATTCATCCCAGCATCTTATGGAGGTAGATCCTCTTCTGTGATGACCATCCACCAAAAGGAAGGAGATTATGATTCCTATCACATCACTGGTGGTATTGGAATAGTTTCGGCTAGATTAATTGCTGAAGGACCAATCAAAAAAGACGTCAGCTCATTTATTATATCTTCCAGACAATCCTTATTTGACCTGACACTTGATGCTAATTCCACGAATTATTTTCAGGATTTCAATGCTAAAACCAATTGGAAGATCAACCCGAAAAACACCTTCTATTTATCAGGATATCTTGGAAATGACCGTAGCACCAATGTTTTTGAGACGGACCGGATATGGGGTAATCGAAATTTATCAATGAGATGGAATCACCTATTTGGCCAACGAGTATTTGCCAATTTTTCTGCCATTTATAGTCAGTATGATTATCGAATCACTCAACCCAGAGAGGCGGCGAGTTTCATCGGACAATCCAACATCATTGACTACACCATCAAAACAGACTGGGGGTTTGTACTCAATAATCATAATGAGTTTAACTTCGGAGGCAGCACTTCTCTGCACCGACTAATCCCTGGATCGCGAGTGCCCTATGATGAAAACTCATCTGCTGATACGGTCATTTTAAACAAAGAATACGGTTTAGAACAAGCAATATACCTATCTCATAAGGCTAATTATGATAAAGTAAAGATTGAATATGGGTTAAGAGTCTCCTCTCTATTTAATGTTGGACCAGCAGATGTATACATCTATGAGGATGGAAACCCGCGAGCAGATGAAAATATTGTTGATACGATAACCTACGAACCCTACAAGTTGGCCCACTCCTATTATGGTTTTGAGCCACGAGCATCCTTTGTCTATCAGTGGGCCAAAAACGTTAGCACTAAATTGAGTTTTACCAGGACTTATCAGTATTTGCATCTGATATCCAACACGGTAACTCCTACTCCTACGGATATATGGAAACTGAGTGATCAACACATTAAGCCTACAGAGTCCAATCATTACTCATTAGGCTTGTTTTACAATTTTGATGATAATAATTATGAAGCTTTTGTAGACGGTTATTATAAAACACTCAGCAATCTTGTAGAATATAAAAATGGAGCTGACTTACTGTTTAATGAAAACCCCGAAACAGAATTGGTCAGTGGAGACGGCAGAAACTATGGTATCGAATTTTTCTTAAAAAAGAATAAAGGAAAACTGACAGGTTGGACCAGTTATACACTCTCTCGCAGTGAGTTGCGGGTAGATGACCCATTCGAATCCATCAATAATGGACAGTTTTTCCCATCCAATTTTGACCGTAAACATGATATTTCAGTTGTTGGAGTTTATGAACTTACTAAAAGGCTCTTTACTTCCGTTTCCTTCAATTACAATTCAGGACGACCATATACCCGGCCTGTTGGAAAATATACTTATGAAGACATTCAGGTACCAAGATTTGAAAATCGAAATCAAGGCCGTTTACCCGCTTACCATCGAATGGATTTATCCATCAAATGGCACACAAAAAACATAAAACCAGATGGTACCCCAAAAAGATTCAATGACTATTGGACTGTAAACATTTACAACGTTTACGGTAAAAAGAATGTCTATTCGTATGTATTTGAGGAAAATGAAGATGGTGAAACACAAGTAACCCCTTACACTGTAATAGATACCATTATTCCATCATTAAGCTATCATTTCAAGTTTTGAGGAATCTTTATTGCTATATCGTGCTTGTATTACTGTTATGGTCTTGTCAAGACAACAACCTTGAACTTGATGACCAGGAACAACAAGTGGTTATTGAAGGTTGGTTATCTGATCTGGATACCATTCAATTTATTAAAATTAGTTTGTCTCAAAATTTCCTTGACAACTCTGGAAAATCCTATATCGAAGATGCAGGGGTAAAAATCCGAAGTAGTAATGGAGTCACAATTGACCTAATTCATTCCTCTAATGGGCTTTATAGCACTCAATCCACTTACTCTGGACAGGAAGGAATAAACTACTTTCTTGAAGTAAGACTGTCCGATGGTAGAATCATTCAATCTAGCACCCAGAAAATGGCTAGTGCTCCCTCACTGGACACGATTAACTTCGAATACTATGAGCGAGAATCTGCAACCAATGAAAACATCATAGAGCAAGTATTCTACCCAATCACCCAGATAAACGACAATGGTGAAGAAGAGAATTATTACCGGTTCAAAGTGTATAAAAACGATACTTTATTCAAAGAGAGTGAAAATATCCTATTGATCAATGACAAATTTTTCAATGGAAACTCCCCTTTCATTGAAAACGAATTCACAAGTTTTGAATTTTTTGAAAGCGATTCTATAGGACTCGAACTCCAGGAAATAACCTCTACTGGCTATAATTACTTACGGAATTTAAAAAATCAAACCACATCCTTAGGGTCCACCTCATTCATCACACCTGGGCCAATCAATGGCAATATGTTTTATCTAAATTCAGATGAAAAGGTCCTTGGTTATTGGGGCACCTGCTCCATCCAGACTAACGGTATAAAAATTATTCAATAAAATTTCAATTTCTTTTGGGGGTACATCAGCGATTAGTTGCCTTACTGGTGATATGTTCAAAAAATTAGCCGTTTTAATGATCACAATGCTTTTTGCCACGGTAGGCATGAAAGCTGCAAAAAGAGCCAAAACAGGCTCTAATGAAGAATTCATTTATTACTGAAATTGAGATGATGGTGAATAGAGAAAACAAAATATCTAAAGGTTTAGACAAGCTAATCAAAAGCAAGAGAAGCAACCATTTCCCGAATAGTCAGGACATTTTCGTAGGTGACCCTGCAGTTAGATCAAATTATTTTGATGCTTTCTACCAGGCTCAGCTAACCGAAATCGCTTATTCAGAGGCAAAGTTCTAAAACTAAGCCTCTTTAAGCACATCCGTTGGCTTCATGCCAAACTTCTTCTCATACTGCTTACTAAAGGCTGTCACATTTTTCAATCCTATGCTCTTGGCGGCCTCTGTAGCATTTTTCACCTTATTCTTTCTGATGAGATAGTCAGCGTATTTCATTCTGATCTCCGCAACATACTCGAATGGCGTCATTCCAGTTAATTTCTTAACTAATCGATAAACCTGACGCTCACTTGCTGCCATAGCACTCGCCAAATCAAATACAGATAAATTTTCATCATCAATTCGGTCCATGATGACTTGATCTAATTTTGATAAAATATCCTTTTCTACGGCATCCAGACTCGATTTATCAAACAATTTAGAGAAGGTTTCATTTAACTCTGACCCACTATAATTCCTTCTGGAAGCCAATAAATTATTAATCCTAAGCTTGAGCTCCTTCTTCTGGAATGGCTTCTGTAAGTAATCATTGATTCCTTGATAAAGTACTTTCTCTTGATCTTGTTCTGAGATACGAGCTGAAACAACCAAAACTGGAATCTTATTATAGTCATCATTAGCTTTTAGCGCCTCGATAAGCTCGAATCCGTCCATCCATGGCATCATCAAATCTGAGATGATTAAGGAAATGTCATTGTGCTTCAATAATTCCAATGCTTCGATACCATGGGCAGCTTCCACTATATGATAGTCATCTTCCAGGATCTGACGTATATGATACCTAATTTCAGGATGATCGTCCACAATCAATATACTCTCCTTGTCCTCTTCTTGCTTTGGAAGACTAATGCCCGCACTTTCTTCACGATCGATCTCGTCATACAAATGCTTTCGCTCAGACACATAACTGAATGTAGAACCGATGTTAGCATCTTCACCCATGGCATTCACCTTCGGGAAGGACATCTTAAAACTTGTCCCTAAACCAAGTGTGCTTTCTACAGCGATGGTTCCTCCATGAAGTTCTACCAATTCCTTAACTAGTGCCAAACCAATTCCTAAACCTTCCTTCGTTCGGTACTGATTATCTTTTGATTGATAGAAACGATCAAACACATACTCCAAACTCTCTTTAGGAATCCCTTCTCCAGAGTCAATGACATTGAGCAATACAGAGTCTCCATCATCATGGGTTTCAATGGTGATTTTATCACCTTTAGATGTATGCCTGATAGCATTTGATACCAGGTTATAGAAGATCTTTTCGAACTGTCTAGGGTCAATAAATACAGCAATATGCTCTTTAATATAGTTCTTACAACTAAGCTTAACGCCTTTATATTCGGCAGTACCTACGAACATCTCAGTGAGCATTTCCAAATATTTCCCAAATCGTACGACCTCTTGCTTAAGGTTAATTTTTCCTTCTTCCAGCTTGGTTAAGTCGTTGATTTCATCCGTTAAGTATAGTAAGTGCTTGCAGTTCTTATAGCCGGTATCGAGGTTCTTCATCGCGCCAGGAGTCAATACCACGTCTTCATCCTCACGTAGCATTTCCAGGTTGCCAATTATCAGACTTAATGGTGATCTAAGGTCATGCGATACATTGGCAAAAAATCGTGATTTAGCAGCATCCAGTTCCTTCAACTTGTTGGATTGTTTCTCAATAACTTCCTTGTCACGTTGAATTTTATCTTTTTGTCTGGAGATCTTATTGGACAAATTCTTTTTTAACAAATACGCTCGAACAGTTACCCCAATACCGATGATGAACAGTACAATTCCTAGTACTGTCAAAGTGATGATGATCTTTTGTCGATTGATAATTTCTTGATTTAGCTCAGCCTGTTTGCGTAGAAACTCATTTTCCGCTTCTTGTTGCTCCATCTCATACTGGCTCTTCATACGTTCAATTCGACGAATATTCTCTTCACTAAAGAGCTGCTGATTTAATTCACCATACCTAACGTTTGTATTATAAGCCTCTTCGAACTCGCTACCATTAGCATATATTTTGCTCAGATTTTCAAGAACATTCTTTTCTTCATATCGACTATTTACGTTTCTTGTAATATCAATTGCCTTGAATGCGTATTGTTTCGCCTTATTTAATTCATTTTTAGCTAGATACAATTCCGACATATTCTTGTAAACCACTGAAAGCATTCTGGGATTTGTATCTGGGTTAATTCGCTCCGCCAGGCTTAAATGATATCGCTCTGATTGTTTCAAGTTACCTTGCAACATGTAGGTCTCTGCTAGATCAATTTCCGCAGCCAAGGTGCCATACTCATCCCCTAGCTCCCCTCTTATATCAATAGCCTGCTTGTAGTAGAGTTCTGCCTGACCGTATTCTGAAATTCCTTTGTATGATCGTCCAAGATTCAGAAAACAATAGCCTACCATTCGATTATCAGCTAAAGATTGCGCTTGATCCAATGCCTGTATAAAGTACTTAATTGCACCTTGAAAATTCGTTTGGTATAAATAAAGGTTACCGAGATTAATTAATGAATATCCACGCTGTTCACCGTTTTCACGTTCTTCAGCTAACTTCAATGCCTCCAGATACTTCTCGAAGGCTTTCGAAAAATTGCTTAAATTTCTATACGCTACTCCGATGTAATTGATAGACTGAATTTCATCATCTAAAAAGCCATTTTCCCTGGAAATTCTCAAGGCTCTATTCGCAAAAAATAGTGAAGAGTCGGGTCTCACATCTCTATATTCCCATGCCAGAGCATTATTGATTGCTACTCGTTGTTTTAAATCACTTTCAGACAAACGTCTCAGCTCCAGATGCAGACTGTCGACTACTTGATTTTCTTCTGCATAAGCTGAACTTATGGCAAATATGGAAAAGACAAGTGCAAAAATGCGTATGTACATAGATAGCGTGCTAAGGTTGGGAATTTACTTTTTAAAAGTAATGAAATAGCCTTGATTAGAACCTTTGGTTCCTAATTTTTCTGTCACCACTGTCGATTATTCTATGTAGCTATTTGAAAGGACTCAAAGAAATCAAGTGACTCAGGGTTTCTCATTGCTCCAAGGTTAGCAGCAAGATTTTTAGGCCTCCCAAGAAGTATTCGTTTGACTGGCGCTTCCATTTTCTTACCGCTTATTGTGTAAGGAATGTCCTGAATTTCAACCACTTCATCTGGCACATGTCTTTTGGAAAAATCATTGGTCAATTGCTCCTGTATTCGCTTTTTAATTTCATCAGACAACTCAAAACCCTCCTCCATCACCACAAACAATGGCATATAGTGCCGTCCACCATCCAGTTCCAGGTTAACGATCAAACTGTCTTTGATTCCATTTACTTTATCTACAGACTGATAAATTTCCGCAGTACCAATTCGAATTCCGTGACGATTCAATGTGGCATCAGACCTTCCTTTTATAATCAACGTATTTCGCTCGGTAATCTCCAGCCAATCTCCATGTCTCCAAACAGTTGGGAACATCTCAAAATATGATTCCGTATATCGTTCTTTGTTTACATCTCCCCAAAAATATATCGGCATAGAAGGCATCGGTATAGTCACCACCATTTCGCCAACGTCACCTATCAATTCATTTCCTTCATCGTCATAAGAAGCCATCGCACAGCCCAATGCTCGTCGCTGTATCTCTCCTTCATATAATGGTTCTGTTGGACATCCGCCCACAAAAGCAGAACACACATCGGTACCTCCACTCATGGAGCACAACCAAATATCGCCTTTTACAAATTTATACACCCAGTCATATCCTTCTGAAGGCAAGGGTGATCCTGTGCTACTAATTGAACGCAAACTCGACAAGTCAAAATCCTTTCCAGGAGTAAGCCCCTTATTCATACAAGCCACAATAAATGGAGCACTTGTGCCAAAATGGTTGATTTTGAATGTTTCGGTCAAATGCCATAGGGTATTGATATCTGGATATGAGGGACTACCGTCATATAAAACTATCGTAGCTCCCGCCAATAAGGTGGCCTGAACAAAATTCCACATCATCCACCCTGTAGTGGTATACCAGAAGTAGCGCTCACCTTGCTTGACATCATTGTGAAAAGTCACATATTTCAAATGCTCCAACAATACCCCTCCTTGTGAATGGGTAATGGCTTTTGGTTGACCTGTGGTTCCAGAAGAATACAAAACCCAAATAGGATCAGAAAAATCTACCGGTGTAAAATGTAAATCCCCTTCAATCTGCATTATTTCCTCCCATACAGAAGCATAATCGACAAATGAGACTCTATGCAATACAGGAATTTGCACCACGGCAGTAACGGAATCCAATTCAGCCAGAATTTGATGCACTTCCTCCACTCTATCATGAGCTTTGCCCTGATAATGATAGCCATCTACGGTGATAAGAACTTTTGGAGCAATTTGTTTAAAGCGATCTACGACACTGCTTGCCCCAAAATCTGGAGAGCAACTTGACCAAACAGCCCCGATAGAACAAGTAGCCAAAAAACCAACTACAGCTTCTGGGATGTTAGGAATGTAAGCAACTACACGATCTCCTTTTTGTACTCCCTGGCTGAGCAAGTAAGCTTGAAATGAAGCTACCTGCTGACGAAGCGCTTTCCAACTAATTTCTTTGGCCCCTCCACTTTCGTGTTGGAAAATGATCGCTGGATCTTCAGAATTTGCAAACCTGAACGAGTGCTCAGCATAATTCAACTTACTTCCACTAAACCAATTGGTATGTGGCATTGGTAAATCGTCATGAATAATTTCTGGGTCACCATAATCAATTACCTGGAAGTATTCATAAATACTTTTCCAAAATGCTTTCGTATCATCGCATGACCATTTCCACAACGCATCGTAATCATCAAAAGAAAGGCCATAATTGGTTTTCAACCAGTTGCTATAAGCCGTCAGGTTGCTGTTGTCTATGAATTGTTGGTCTGGCTGCCACAATACTCTGGGAATTGCTTGGGTCATTGGGGTATGGGGTTAATTTATTTAGAAACAAGTCTCTTACAATTTGTTCCCATAAAAAAATTGTAGCAAGATTTTCTCGATAAATTTTCACATCAAAACAGGACATCTATCTTTGCAGCCTTCAACTTTTTTGGATCATAAAAAAAGAACAAAAATGAAAATCTGGTATACCTGTAAAATAAAACACAACAAGGAATTAGAAGATGGAATGGTTAAGCAGGTGACAGACACATTTTTGCTTGATGCCGTATCTTATACTGATGCTGAGTCTAGAGTTTACGAAATATGTGAGCGAGACATACGCGGAGAATTCACTGTTACTCAAATCACAAAAACGAATATCGCTGAGGTAATCAACCACGAAGATTCTGAAAAGTGGTTTAAGAGCAAGGTAGTTTATGCTACGGTAGACGGTGATAGCGATAAGGAAGTGAAAATCAACACTTACATACTTGTGAGTGCGGAAACAGCAAAACAAGCGTATGAACGAATAGAAGAGCATTTAAACAGCATGTTGGTACCGTATGATATTCCTGCTATTTCGTTAACCAACATCCTCGAAGTATTCCCATACGACCCTGAAGGGCAGATCCCTTCAAATCTAAAGCCATTGAATGAAGTAAAGCACGATGACTCTGATATCGACGAATCAGAATCTTAATTTACGCTCCCAATATTCTGCTTCATTCTGAGAAGAAATCCTTTGTTGAACGTCTTCATCCTTAAGTAAAGGATGAGTCGTTCCTTTGGAGGTGAAATGCCACTGACCACAGTCTTCACATTGATATACATTGATTGGACCTGACTCTGATCTATAGTTATTGCGTCCTCGAATATCCACCAGCGCATCTACCGCCATGGACTCAGTATCATAAGATCTCTTACCAGTTACGCACTTCATGTTTTTTAAACCAGCTGATTTATCAGAATGTTCACTCTTGCAAAAAATGATGCCTTGTAAAAATGTTCCCAGGAGTAATTCGGTAATCTATCTCGCCTTGCTCTGTGTAATGAACAATACGCATGTCATCAAAGCCAAAAATGTAGATATTCATTTCTACGTTCATTTCCAGGTCATGAGTAAATAACTTCTTCATCATCCCCCATGACTTCATGATTTCTCTCTTTTCTTCCTTGCTCATCAAGTGGGTGTTGAGCGAAATACTATTGGTAGAAATATAACTTTCATGAAGCTTCACTTCCACCTCGGCGGTTTTTTGCTTTTGCTCTGCCATCACCTGATCAAACATATGTTTAGTGATCATATTATGATTCAGGTCAGACAAAACAGCTGACTTAACAGAATCGTCTTTGAGATCGTGATAGTAGTACTTTTCATTGAGAAACTCATCACTCACTTCAACTACTGAAAACAATAAGGTATCATAAATCATCAATGGATATATATCCACAGGAACCAGGAGCATCGTATAATTTTGATGTTCTGTAAAATGCTTCACAAAAACATCAATATCACGACCTATACTAACATCCTTTCTTTTTAACTGGATTGAATCGTGAGGAATATCATGGCCTTTCTCTAATAAGTAATTCAAGAAAACCTTCGACTCGGAAAATTTATGAACGATACTCTCAATCTCTTCAAGATGATTTTCGATGATATAGGCTTCCATAGACTCTCCTACTTCAATTACATCCTGAGTTGTCCCAAAACGCTGCTGGGCACAAAGGACATGCAACCCTATAAGAAGTAGGACATAAATTATTGCGGTGCGGAATAACATGAAAGCCTGCAAAGTCTAGTGCAATCACAAAAATAGTTTTATTTCGAACAACTCAAAATATTCTATTTTTCAACATCACGAACACATCTAAACCCCGTGTGATTAAACCCTGAATCTTTAGAAGAACTCATTCTGCGAGCTACTCTATATCCACTACAATAGCTGTCGTTACATAGAAAAGAACCACCACGGATGACGTGCTTTGGCGTGTAAGGTTCACGAGGATCGTAGTACTGCCCAGAACCAGTAGGATTCTCAGCTATCTCACCAGAAGAAGCATACTGTTCATAAGCATTAAAATCATACTTATCCTGACACCATTCCCAGACATTTCCAGCCATATCATACAGTCCATACCCATTTTTAGGATATGACTTGACAGGAGCAGTAGATTCGTACCCGTCCAAAGCATAGTTCTGATATGGAAACTTACCTTGCCAGAAGTTCGCTTTATCAGAAGCACTTTCAATAGCTTCATTGCCCCAGGGATACTTCACATCTTCTCTTCCACCCATAGAAGCCCATTCCCATTCAGCTTCTGTAGGCAGTCTCTTTCCGGCCCATTTAGCATATGCCTGAGCATCCTCCCACGCTACATGTACCACCGGATGACTCATTTTCGACTCTATACTAGATTCAGGCCCATCTGGATGTTTCCAATCAGCACCTATGGTCCAAGTCCACCATTGACTGTAGTTATTTAAGTCCACAGGCTCATTTGTTTGAGTAAATACCAGCGAACCAGCTTTTAACAGAGAATCGTTTGGTTTTGGAGTTTCTGGCGGAACCTGTTTCTTAATTTCCTCCCAGTCAATATCTCGTTCAGCAACTGTTATATACCCAGTAGCATTCACAAAGTCGGCGAATTGCGCATTGGTAACTTCCGTTTCGTCCATGTAAAACGAAGAAACTTTTACAGTATGTCTTGGTAATTCATCCTGATAAGCTTGATCTGTTTTACCACCCATCACAAACTCTCCTGAAGGTATGAATACCATCCCCTTTATAATTGAAGAAGAATTGACTTTTTCCTGGTAATTATCATTTTTTGACGAACAGGAAGCAATTAATAAGCTAGTAAGAATAGAAGCTGAAAATATCCAATTATTTCGCATGCCTCAAACTTACATATTCCAGACATACTTAATTCAAGGTATAAAACCAGATGATTCCGTACATCAAAATAGGTATTTTCACTTTTTCAGATAGAATTCAATTATTTATTCTTTCAGATATCTCAGAATAGTATTACTTTGCACTCAACAGGATACTTAATCTATTCTCACGCTGTTATTCAGCATTCGCCTTAGTAGTTAGATAAGTGATCAGGTTAATAAAAACTGAAAGACTACTAAAACTATTAACTAACAATGAAGATTTTAAAAAATTTAGCCCTAGCGTTTCTTGTATCATTTGCTGTTGTTCTAGTATCATGTGGAGATAAAGGTGGAGATGACCCACAAACCGCAAAAGAGATCTTATTGGAAGATTTACAAGGATCATGGTCTCTTGATGCAGGTGCTTCATTACTAGCCAACCTTGACATCAACACAGATGGAATTGGTGCAACTTTTACTGAAACTGGATTCACTTTATCAGGTGCTATCACTTCTTATGTAGAAAATGGAACTTATACTATCTCTGATGCTGGAGCAATCAGCTCTGTAGAGGTAACTGTGAAACCAACTGATTTAGCATTGGACGGTACTGCAGATGTTTCTATCAATTCTACAAATGATGTAATCACAGTTGAATTTTCAACGAAACTTGCAGACGGAAGAATTGATGGTCTAGGTGATTTCAAACTTGTATTTAACAAAGCAAGCTAAAACCTGAATATAAAAGATATTCCGAAGCCTCCCATCGTGGAGGCTTTTTTGTTGCAATGATTTTTATCAATGTAGAGGCTGACAAATATCAGTAGTCTATCAATGATTTTTCATGAAATTCATGGTAGAAATAATATTACCACATCATGAACAGCACACACCTCCTGAAAGAAACCACCCCAATTAACGTATCTTGTGACACATGTACTGAAGAAATAACCACAGGGATGACCTATATCGCCAATCTCGAAACTGTCACCATCCACTGTGAAACATGTGCCGATCGATTGGGTTTAACCCAGGCAAGTAAATCCCAGGACGAAATCAATAACATTTTGAATAATCGAGTAAAAAACCTCATTCACAAGGCCTATGCTTATTAAACTCTAACCAAACAGAATGAAACGGAGCTGTGGATTCATAGCTCCGTTTTTTTTCATCTCATTTGCTAACTCAGTACTGGCCCGGACACTATCTATTACAATACATTACTCAATTTTTCTAAAAAAATCCCCACTACAATCTTATTGTTTTCTGTCTCGTCAATTCGATTGACAGCAACTTCCTGTTTATTTGTGACTGGTAAATTCATTTCAATAAAACAATAGCTCTTTGTCATCCAAAATCACTTCTGAGAACCTGAATAAGTTAATAATTCCTAATCCATTCGCAATTGCTATAGATGATCTTGGCTGGATGAAAGGACACAATGAAGGGCATGATGGATTTGGACCATACAGAACTGGTTTAAATAGGAATATGACTCTAAATGACTATAAGGCTGTTGTCGATATTGCTCAACAAGTTGGTGTACGCTTACAAGGGTTGTTCATTCTTGGTGAATTAGACAGAGATAACTTCCTCAAAAACCACCCTTCCACAACTCAGCTCCAAAAAAATTGGGACAACTCTGAAAATATTTCAGATCTCCAACTCAGAATTATGGACTTTGTTAAAAACAACAGCAGTCACCTCGAACTGGGCCTGCATGGCATTGGTCATGAACATTGGACCAATGAAGGCAAACGAAAACGAGCAGAATGGTATAACAGAGAAGACAAACAACCTTGGCCTGAAGAAATTATTAGAACTCACCTAACATGCTTTAAGCAAATACTTGCTCAGTATGGAATATCAGAAGACATGAGTCACTCTTTTCCTGAAAGTTTCGTGCCATGTGCCTATAGCTATTATTGGAACCCAAAAGGTGATTATAGCCTCGGAACCGTTCTTAGCGAATATGGAGTTCGTTTTGCAAACACTGACTTTACAAAAATTCCAGAATGGAATCCTCCGTCAGATGCAAATGGAGGAGACTTTGATCATGGTGTTCATGTTTTGAATAGATTCAATTATGGAAATGCCTGGCATGCTGCTGGAGAGCTACCTACTACCCCACTAGAAGAGCAAACTACTGACTTTATAGAGACACACTGGCCAAATCTTCTTTTTAACGACAAAGAAGGTCAGGAAGAGGTCTCTAGAAAATGGACTAACTATTTCAGAACCGTTCAATCAAGCGAGAGTAGATACTGCGCCAAAAATACCGCTCAATTACACTCTCAATGGCTGTACAATAAATACACAAAAGTTACCAAAGCTCAGGATGGTTATATTATTGACAATACCGCGATGATTGATCGTGTTTATCAAGGATATGCTTTGGTCAATCTTGTTCTTAAAATCAAACTAGCTTCCAACCAACACATATCTTCAGCTTCTTTAAATGAAGAACCCATTTCAGCCTACTTTGAAGATCAAGGATATGGATTTCTATATTTACCACCTTTGCTACAGAAGAAGTATATTCTAAAAATTGAACTTGGAAGTCAACTTATTAAAGAAACCATTTGGCATGATACGACTTCTAACATTTTAGAAGTAACTCATAAAGAGGAAGAAACCAAGGTTGATATCTGCTGGTATGGCGATCAACAACTAACCATGTTAACAACTAAAGAACCAATAGAAATAGAATCCAACAATCCCGGCATTAAGATCAAAGGCTGGTTTCAAGAAGAGGACAGGATCATTATTCGTCTTATAGCTCATGACATTCAAGGAGAAACAGGCTCTATAAAAATCAAATATTGAAATAAAAAAACAGCCGACCACTTACGTGGCCGGCCATATCACCATGAAACTATATACTAAAACACTTACTTTATTTTGATCTTCAGATCAAATAGCTCAGCAAAGTCCCTTGCTGTGTCTATCATATCTTCTTCCGAATTATACACATCCCATTGGATGGCTACAAGGTGACCTGCATTCTGTGCATCTAGCAAACTTCTGAACAGGTCAAACAATACTTTGGCTGTCGAGGTATTGAACGTCTTGAAGTTCAAGTGCAATACACCCGTATTCATTTGTTTGATTTTTTGTTTGAAATCCTTCAACACTTTGCCATAGAATAACTCTATGATATCTCTTGTTGAGGTTCCTTTTATCATTAGGTAGTTGCTGCTTCGGTCATACTTCACATAGGGAGTAGTCAACGTTAGCTCGATGATCGCTTCAATTGTACTTGCGAAAATCGCTGGACTCAAGGAATAGTTTATTGCGCTTATCATCGTCTTATCAATTTTAATTTTTACTACTGATTAATTAGAAGCTAACACTCCGCCTTTGCTTCCAGCATTCAATCGGATGGTAATCACACCTTGCACTGTAGGTCTCATGGCACGTACGCCAAGTCCTGCACCTACTTTTACCTGTTTGATTGGTGATACGCTCGTCAGCAAACTTGGAGTAATGGTGAAGTTCTCTCCGTTGCTTACTCCTGTTCTTACATTGAAGCCTAAATCAAAGAATTGTCCTGAAACGACCGGATAGGTAAAATAGGCTCCGTAAAATTCTTTTTCGCAGTTCCAGGGAGTGGATTCTTCTGTTAACATACCGTCTACTGCCTTTTGGAAAAAGCCTCCAATTTCAATTCCTGATTTGGTATTGAAACCTAGAGCTGATCCTACTTTTGGACCAACTTCTGTTTGCTCAATGTAGCTTTTAAGAGATAAGCCCTGTCCGAATGCGATTGTTGTTATTACTACTAGTGCGAATGTTGTGAATATAGTTTTCATGGTCTCTTTGTGTTTTAATTACAAATCAAAGCTGCCACTTTAACTACCTGAAAACGAGAGCGAAACACTGAATTCAAAAAACGCGAGACAGCCTCAAAACAAATGAGGGATACGGCCAGGGACATTACGCATCTATCACACTAAGTACTTCTCGTAGAGACACGAGATTTACGCGCATATCCCCTTCAAACATCCTCCAAATCAACTTTTTGACAAGCTTATTTAGTTTTACAGCTGACTGAATTAATTATCTATTAACAACAGAATTTTCTTAATAGACAGGTCAACACTGTTATTCTTTACATTATTTTAGGCTTCATTATTCTCGCAAAACAGCAAAACATGGTATTGAACGCCCTCGATTGGTCCTTTGTGATCGGATTTTTCATCATTTCATTAGGTATCGGAATTTGGACAGCCAAGTCAGGCAACAAGGACGCTGACGATTATTTCACTGCAAGTGGCAAAATGCCCTGGTGGCTACTAGGTGTGTCCATGGTAGCAACTACCTTCTCTACCGATACTCCCAATCTCGTTACCGATATCATTCGCCAAAATGGTGTTTCTGGAAACTGGGCATGGTGGGCTTTCCTATTAACAGGCATGTTGACAGTATTTGTATATGCCAGACTATGGAAGAAATCCGGTGTAGTCACCGATGTAGAATTCTACGAACTAAGATATAGCGGTAAAATCGCTCGATTCTTACGTGGTTTTAGAGCGATCTATTTGGGCTTACTATTCAATGTGATGATAATGGCTACCGTTTCTTTGGCTGCCATTAAAATCGGAGGTGTACTTTTAGGACTCACACCAATTCAAACTGTTCTTATCGCGGGAACAATAACAGTGGTTTACAGCTCACTTGGAGGACTGAAGGGCGTTCTGATTACAGACTTCATCCAATTCTTCTTGTCTATAACAGGAGCATTCATTGCGGCATACGTGGCCTTGCAACACCCAAAAGTTGGAGGATTGAGCAATTTGCTAAAACATGAGAATGTAGTTGACAAGTTAGATCTATTCCCATCTCCATCTGATCCAGAAATCTTCCTCATGATCTTTTTGATCCCATTATTAGTTCAATGGTGGTCTGTTTGGTATCCTGGAGCAGAACCTGGTGGTGGTGGATACATTGCTCAACGCATGTTTGCCGCCAAAAACGAAGATCATTCCATTAAATCGGTTCTATTCTTTAATGCAGCACATTACGCCTTAAGACCATGGCCATGGATCATTGTAGCCTTGTGCTCATTGGTTGTATTCCCAGATCTGGACAGCTTTAGAACAGCATTCCCAGACTCAGAAAGTATTATTAATCATGACCTGGGCTATCCAGCCATGCTAACTTTTATACCTTCAGGTTTATTAGGCATCGTAGTTACTTCCCTTATAGCCGCCTATATGTCTACTATTTCAACTCACCTCAATTGGGGAGCATCATATATTGTCAATGACTTTTATAAGCGATTTGCCAAGCCAGATGCGACTCAGAAAGAGATGCTTAATGTAGGAAGAATCGTTACGGTTATCCTGATGATTCTCACCATGATCTTCGCGCTGCTTTTAGACAATGCACTAGGTGCCTTCCAAATCTTATTGCAAATAGGTGCTGGAACAGGATTAATTTTCATACTGAGATGGTTCTGGTGGCGTGTAAATGCTGCCAGTGAACTAACCGCAATGATAGTAAGCTTTGCAATTGCCATTTATTTTGGACTGATTCATCAAAAACTTGGTTTTGCCCCACTAGCTGACTGGGAGCAATTAGTAATTGGCGTTGCAATCACCACTGTAGCATGGGTTCTAGTAAGTTTCGTAACTACTCAGACCAGCATGGAGACCATGGTCAAATTTATTAATCAAGTAAATCCAGGTGGACCAGGTTGGAAATCTATTGTCGCCAAAGCTAAGTCGGAAGGGTACGAACTAACTGCAAAAACTGAGTCATGGAAAGTACCAGTTGGTATTCTTTGCATGATAGCAGGTACTGTGGGCATTTACTCGTTCCTTATGGGTACGGGCTTGTTCATCTATGGAGAAACTCTAAACGCCTGTCTTTTAATGGCATTAGCAATAGTTTCTGTAATCGTACTAACGAAGCTATGGCAAAAAGTCAAATAATCTATCAGTCAATAACTTACATTGATACTTTGATTTAATAAATCACTTGACATAAAACGGTATTTTTCAGATTTTTAAAATAAAAATGAAAAAATCAGTCCTCCTAATCTGCTTTTGTATTTCAATAATCACATATGCTCAAGATTTTGATCATAGCCCTGTTGGGTTAGAAGGAGAAATTGAATCCTATGCCCAATTCAAACTCAATTACTCTGAGACACATGAACAACCACTCTGGGTAGCTTATTACCTGACTCAAACCGAATTAGGGTTGCCAGGCAGAGATCGTGCCTCCAGATTTATTACGGACACTAATATCAGCACAGGTTCGGCTACCCACGATGACTATACCAACACCGGGTATGATAGAGGACATTTATCTCGTGCTGAATTCAATAAACAAACCGAACAGTCTTATGAAGAATCTTTCCATATGTCCAATATAAGCCCGCAGATTGGAGCCAATTTTAACCGAACTGGTGGAGACTGGTATAATCTAGAAGAATTAGAAATGGATATTGCTTATGGATTAGATGGACTCTATTCCGTTACCGGCCCAATATTCAAAGACAATCTGGACGTGATTGGTGATGAAGTTGCTATTGTGGTACCTGGATATTTTTATAAAGCCTTCCTCTCCCCTGACAAAAAAGAAGCAATTGCTTTTGTACTACGTCATGACAATATCGATGACAACTCTCTTTGGGAGGCTGTAGTCACCATTAATGAATTGGAGGTTTTAACTGGAATGAACTTCTTCGGAAGACTTGACAACAAAGACGAAAAAAGTTTAGAAAGCCAATATAATTTATCCTATTGGCAAAATGCAGCTCAGATTGGAGCTGAGGAGAGATAGTTAATTTCTCATCTGAGGTATAGTAAAAAACAATTAAAGACCTAAAAACAAAAAACCCTGACCAAGCGAACTTGTCAGGGTTATTGTGTGATTCCACCAGGACTCGAACCTGGAACCTACTGCTTAGAAGGCAGTTGCTCTATCCAGTTGAGCTATGGAACCATCAACTAGAAATCTAGCAATTTTCAGAGACTGTACTCAGCGGAGAGAGGGGGATTCGAACCCCCGGTACGGTTTCCCGCACGCATGTTTAGCAAACATGTGGTTTCAGCCACTCACCCATCTCTCCGGGTAATTTTCTGAATTCAAAAACTTATTAACTAAGCTTTTCAATTTAGAACCCGAATCATGTGGTTTCTCCCGATAACTATCGGGAACTCACCCATCACTTCGGGTTATATTCTGAATCTTTAAGACCCTCTTTTGGGCCTTCTCGCCTTCGCTAAAAGCGCGAGCCTCTCTGAAAAGGAGTGCAAATATAAACAGCCTTTTTAAAAATCATAACTCTTGCCAATTAAAATTATCCACATACCACTTATCCTTAAAATTCGTTAAAAGGAGCAGCTTCTAATTGGGTAGTATTAACGGTATATGTATTTTTGGGCCGCTTATGACTTGGGCATATTCTTTAGACACATTCGAATTAGTAATCATTGCGGTTTTTGCCGCTCTGTACATCTTGTATGTTGTGCGTCTTACGCGCATCAAATCAAGACTTAATGTTCCTATCAGCAAATGGTTGATCAAATTCACCATTCGCACGCTCTACTTCCTCATGATACTTGGAGCATTGTTGGGCCCATCTTTTGGAGATACCACTCGCGAAATCAAATCAGTAGGTAAGGACATTTTCGTGTGCGTAGACCTCAGTGAGTCCATGAATGCATTTGATGTGCAACCTTCTCGATTGGAAAAGCTGAAATTTGAACTTAAAAATGTTGTAGAGGCATTCAGTTCTGATCGTATAGGATTAATCATGTTTTCTAATGAAGCATTCATGCAATGTCCCCTCACCTACGACAACAATGCATTGAATCTTTTTATACAGGCCTTAAATACTTCTCTAGTACCTAGTAGCGGTACTGATTTTGGTCCTCCATTAAAGATGGCCTTGAAAAAACTAACAGATGAAGCAACCTCGGTCACACAACAAAAATCGAAAATCATCATTTTGATTAGTGATGGAGAAGACTTTGGAGAAGAAACTGATCAAATAGCAGAAGAAATTGAATCATCTGGTATCAAACTTTTTACACTGGGCATTGGTACCGAACGAGGTAGTAAAATCATGACCAACCGTGGCTATAAACGCAACAACCAGGGCGAAGAAGTGGTTAGTAAAATCAACACCAAGTCACTTCGAAAACTCGCAGCAGACACTGGTGGTAAATTTTTCGAAATTAACGAACGTCAAAACGATGTTGAGCGTTTAATTAATTCGATTAATGACATTGAAGGCGAATTGAGAGACGCCAAACAGCTCGATGCGAAGGCAAACAAGTATTTTTATTTCCTCATTGCGGCATTGGCATTGATGTTGATTGATGCATTGATAACTGTAAAAGTAATTAAGCTATGAAGCAGCTATTATTTCTATTACTTCTAATCAATACCACAGATCCTTCTGAGATCTCACGATACAACAAGTTGAAAAACAACGCAGAAGTAGCTTTTGAACATGGTCAATACGATGTGGCTATTCAAAACTATAGCATGCTTTATGATACCCTTGGTGCGGATGATCCCGCTATTGCATTAAATATGGCTCACAGCTATTATGCACTAGGAGATAGCTCAAACGCTACACTCAAATACCAGGCGGCAGCATCCTCCAATAATCAAAAGCTTAAGTCTATCGCTTATCAGCAATTAGGTGTTATGGCCGACAAGCCTCAAACCTTAAATGAGTCGTTAAACTATTTAAAGTCCTCACTTAAAGCTGATCCAACCAATGAGGAAGCTCGATTCAATTATGAATTGGTGAAGAAAAAGCTGGAAAAACAAAAGCAACAACAACAAGATCAAAACCAGCAAAACAAAGACGATCAGGAAAAGAAAAACGAAGATCAAGAAAAGAATCAAGATCAGCAGGATCAACAAAAGGGCGATCAGGATAAGCAAAACGAAGAGAATAAAGAAAACCAGGACCAGCAAGATCAGGAACAAGAAAACCAGGATCAGCAGGATCAGGAAAAGAAAGACGGTGAGCAAAAAGAAGGCGATCAGGAAAAACAACAAGAGCAACAGCAAGATGGCGAGCAGTCTGATGAAGAGAAAAAGAATGACAATCAGGAGATGAGCACCAAAGAAAAGCTGGAGCAAATGAATATCAGCGAAGAGAAAGCGAAGATGATCCTTGAGGCCATGAAAAACAATGAAATCCAGTACATCCAGCAGCAACGTCGCAAGCCTACCAAAGCTCCTGAAAGTGGCAAGCCGGACTGGTGATACTATATAATTCAAGGTTGTAGATTTTTGTTCTTGGGTTTTATAAGTCCAACTTTAATTGATCTCTTTAACTTTGAACTAATACCACAAAACATTTAACCTTAACACACCCAAAAATAAGAAATGGAAGAAGTATACATCGTTTCAGCGGTACGTACCCCAATCGGAAGTTTCGGCGGCAGTTTATCAGGATTTACTGCAGTTGAGCTAGGAAGCAAGGCCATCAAAGGCGCGTTAGAAAAGGCGGGAGTAGCAGCCTCTGAAGTCAATGAAGTATTAATGGGCAATGTAGTTTCTGCTGGTCTTGGACAAGCCCCTGCCAGACAAGCAGCTATTGCAGCTGGCATCGGTCACAATGTACCCTGCACTACAGTAAATAAAGTGTGTTCTTCAGGGATGAAGACCGTAATGCTTGGAGCTCAGTCCATCATGCTAGGAATCAATGATGTAGTAGTAGCTGGAGGCATGGAAAGCATGTCTAATATCCCCTACTATGTCCCAAAAGCTCGTTTTGGCTACAAATATGGTCACGGACAAATGCTTGATGGGCTAATGCACGACGGCTTATGGGAAGTATATAATCAATTCCCGATGGGTAGCTGTGCAGACAACACTGCTAAGGAAATGAACATTTCCAGAGAAGCCCAAGACGAATACGCTATCACCTCTTACAAGAGAACTGCTGCTTCTACAGAGACTGGCAAATTCAAAGATGAAATCATCCCAGTTAAAATCCCTCAAAGAAAAGGTGATCCAATCATTATGGATACTGATGAAGAATTCAAAAATGTGAATTTCGACAAGATCCCTGGGTTGAGACCAGTATTTAACAAAGATGGATCAGTGACAGCTGCAAACGCTTCTACTATCAATGACGGAGCCTCTGCTTTGATTCTGGTTAGTAAAAAGAAAATGGATGAGCTTGGATTAAAGCCTGTGGCTAAGATCAGAGGTTTTGGAGATGCGGCTCAAGAGCCAATTTGGTTTACTACTGCTCCTTCAGAAGCAATTCCAAGAGCATTGAAACACGCAGGCGTAGATGCATCAGAAGTAGACTATTATGAAGTAAATGAAGCATTCTCTGTGGTAGCTCTGGCGAACATTGAAAAACTAGGACTAGATGCTAGTAAAGTAAATGTCAATGGAGGTGCTGTAGCATTGGGACATCCGCTTGGAGCTTCCGGAGCAAGAATCATTACAACTCTGAATTCAGTACTTCACCAAAACAATGCAAAAATTGGTGTTGCGGGTATCTGTAATGGTGGCGGTGGTGCTTCGGCAATCGTGATTGAGAAAATGTAAAGAAAAAAATATCAATAATTGAAAGCCTTCGCACGTTGTGTGAAGGCTTTTTTATGGCTTTTTAAAATATTTAGGTGTGTCTGGCAATGGTGTATGCCACGTAGGTCTCAAACCTAAATAGTGACGTCTTGCAGCAATTAATAACCTAATACTAATAAAGAAATATATGATATTGCCAGAGACGCGATATTCCAACATCACATAGCCTCCAATCAATACAATCGAAAAAGTTAGAAAAAACAAGAGACGGTTCATTCGTCTAATCTAAACATCATAAACTCCTCCCCAAAACGTTATTAACAAATTCATTATCTTTAGATAGGTAAAAATTTATGTTATGCAAAAACTATTATTCACTGGCCTAATTGGCCTCTCTACGTTTGCCTCCGGGCAAACCCTCATTCGAACGTACTATGAGGAGTTTCCATCTATCTTAAAAGAAGAATACCATGTATTGAATGGTGACTCGAGCTTAGTTGATGGAGCTTATAAAATGTACAGCCCGAATGGTAAAGTAATCACCACCGGAACCTTCGAAAATGGATTAAAACAAGGAACCTTCACCAACTACTACGAAGACGGTTCAGTACAGCGCGAAACTTTGTATGAAAATGACTTACGCCAGGGACTGACAATTGTATTTGACTCTAATGGTCAAAAAGCACAAGAGGCGACTTTCGTCAATGATACATTAGAAGGTGATTTAAAACTATATGATGCTTCAGGAAGCCTTAAAGCAGTAACAACCTTCAAAAAGGGAAAGCCAGATGGCATGGTCAAAGAGTATTATGAAACCGGATCGGTAAAAGAAGAAACATTATATACTGCTGGTAAACCAAATGGCCTAACCCGTCAATTCTATGCTAATGGCAATGTGGAATTAGAAGCAGAATACACCAACGGTTTACTCAATGGCTTTTACAAGACCTTCTACCCTTCCGGCCAGTTGGAAATGGAAGTCTTTAACAATCGAGGAAAAAGAGCAGGAACTGTCAAATACTATCATGAAAATGGACAGTTGAAGTCCACCGGTAAGTATGAAGATGGAGCCCTTCAAGGTTCCTATCTGGCATATTATGACAATGGAGATGTTCACAAAGAACTGAAATATACAGATGGCTACCGTGTTGGAAAGAATATAGAATTCCATCCAAACGGAAAACTCAAGTATGAAGGTGTATTTTCCAACAAAGGCTTAAATGCCAAAATCACAGAATATAATGAAAAAGAACACGTAATTGCTCGCAAGGAATTACTCAATGAACTCCCTCATGGGCAATGGATCACTTACGATGATAAGGGAAAACTACTTTCAGACCTTACCTATCAAAATGGCAAACTTCATGGTACCAGCAAGCAATATGAAAAAGGTGACTTGATCAGTGAAACCAACTATGCATTTGGCAGCAAGAACGGTGAAGCCAAAACATATTATAACAATGGACAACTAGAGACCTTCTCCAATTATAAGTTAGATCGACTGCAAGGAGCCTTCACCAAATACTATAAAAATGGTGAAAAGGAATACGAAGGCAGCTACACTAGAAATAAACGCTCTGGAGAATGGTTGTACTACGACAAAAAGGGTAATTTAATTCGCAGAGACACTTATCAATCAGGAGAATTAACCAATTCTGAAAACCTGGAGTTGAATTGATAACAAGAAGTGTTTGCACATTGGGCATTTGATGTAATTTAGTGATCTATATTTTTCAATCTAGATCACTATCTTTGCCCACCATGTCAAAAGGCATCAAATACACAGACTTCAATCTTCCAAAGCAGACCGACAGATATGTTGGTAAGGTAAGAGACGTATACTCTTTTGGAGACAAACTATTGATGGTTGCTACCGACCGAATCTCTGCATTCGATGTGGTCCTTCCAGAGCCTATCCCTTTCAAAGGTCAGGTGCTTAATCAGATCGCTGCGATCATGTTGGAAAAAACCAAAGATATAGTTCCAAACTGGGTAATTTCCGTTCCAGATCCAAATGTGACTTTAGGTAAGAAATGCGAGCCATTCCCAGTAGAAATGGTGATCAGAGGATACTTAACAGGTCATGCCTGGAGAGAATACCGAGACGGTAAGAGAACACTTTGCGGTGTGGCTTTACCAGATGGGCTTAAGGAACATGACAAGCTTCCTAACCCAATCATCACTCCTACCACGAAGGCGCATGAAGGTCATGATGAGGACATCTCTCGTGAAGAAATCATCAAACAAGGGTTAGTCACAGAAGAAGACTACAGTAAATTAGAAGAATACACGTTCAAATTATTTGAGCGAGGAACAAAACTAGCTGCTGAGCAAGGACTTATTCTGGTAGATACCAAATATGAATTTGGAAAATACAACGGAGTAATCAATTTGATTGATGAAGTACACACTCCTGATTCATCCAGATACTTCTATGCAGAAGGATATGAAAAACGTCAGGCTTCAGGAGAGCAACAAAAACAACTTTCCAAAGAGTTTGTTAGACAGTGGTTGATTGCGAATGGGTTCCAGGGCAAGGATGGACAGCAAATTCCGGAAATGACTGAAGAATTCGTTGATTCAGTGTCTGAACGATACATTGAATTATTCGAGCAAATCACAGGCATGATGTTCATTAAAGACAGTGCAGACAACATTCTAGAAAGAATCAAGAAGAACGTAGAAAAGACGATAGATAAGATATGAAATTTTCAATAGACAGACAGGATCAATATACCATCCTAAAAATAGACGAGGAGAAATTAGACTCTACGGTAGCTCCAGAAGTGAAATCAGAATTCGTTACCCTTCAGGCTGAAGGTGTAGAGAACGTGATTTTAAACATGGAAGAAGTAAAATATTCTGACTCATCAGGATTGAGCGCAATTCTTGTAGGAAACCGTCTTTTCAAAGAGAATGGCTCATTCATTCTTTGTAATGTAAATGACCATGTTATGAAGTTGGTGAAGATCAGTATGCTTGATAAAGTATTGGATATCCTACCAACTGTTGAAGAAGCTGTTGACGCAGTAATGTTCAACGAAATCGAAAAAGGATTAAGAGAAGAAGGCGGAGAAGAGTAAATAGCTATTTTGGCAATAGAACTACAAATACTCGGATCCAATTCTGCAGCCTTTGCCCACAATCGCCACCATACCTCTCAGTTACTAAGAGTACAGGATAAATACTTCCTAATCGATTGTGGGGAAGGTACGCAGTTATTGATCAAAAAATATAAAATCAAACTCTCCAGGATCAATGAGATCCTAATTTCACACCTTCATGGCGACCACTATTACGGTCTGATGGGATTGATTTCCACTTTGCATCTATATGGCCGTCAAAGTGATTTATTTATCTATGGACCTCCAGGGCTGAGAGAAATCATCACACTGCAGCTTAAATACTCTCAAACCAGACTGAGTTACGACATTAAGTTCAAAGAATGGACTCCTGAAGTACCTGAGGTAATTTATGAAGACAGTAAGCTGACCATCACAACGATTCCGTTGGAACATCGCATTCCATGCTCAGGCTTCCTATTCCAGGAGAAAACCAAAAAGCGTGGGATTAATAAAAACAAGTTACCGCAGAAGTTAACTCCTGTCCAGGCGACAATGCTTAGAAATGGAGAAGACTTGTATACAGAATCTGGTGATTTATACATTAAAAATTCGGAGGTTACTTTTCCTCCTAAGGAACCTTATAGCTATGCATACTGCTCTGACACCAAGCTTATTCCAGCGTTGGTGGACAGACTGAAAGATGTTGATCTGGTGTATCACGAATCCACATTTATGGACGACATGAAAGAGCGTGCTGAGAGCACTTATCACACTACAGCCAAACAAGCCGCTCAGCTAGCAAAAGATGCCAATGTCAAGCGCTTACTACTAGGCCACTTTAGCACACGTTATAAAGACTTAAATCCACTTCTGGCAGAAGCAAGAACCGTGTTCAAAGAATCTTACTTAGCTGAAGAAGGCAAGAAGTTTGTTATCAATCACTAGACCATGAAAGACAAACGTCAGACCCTCTTCATTATACTTTCAGCAATATTCCTGACCAATGCCATATTGGCTGAGATTATTGGTGTTAAAATATTTTCCCTTGAGAACTCTCTCGGATTAGAGCCCGCCAATATTCCTTTGTTTGGAAACTGGGTATTGGATTTTAATCTGACTGGTGGTGTAGTTATTTGGCCTGTAGTATTCATAACTACAGACATTATCAATGAATACTTTGGTAAAAAAGGAGTTCGTAAAATCAGCTATATCGCTGTTGGATGTATCTCCTATTCATTTCTAGCCATCTACATTATCACTTTACTAATGCCTGCGCAATTCTGGCTGGATGTCAATGCTACTGGCCCTAATGGCAGTGACTTTAATGTAAACTATGCTTTCAACGTGATCTTTAGACAGGGAATGGGAATCATCGTTGGATCTCTGGTGGCGTTCCTTATTGGGCAACTGTTAGATGTATTTATCTTTCAAAAGCTAAGAAAAGTGACAGGCAGCAAGATGATCTGGTTACGCGCAACAGGCTCAACATTGGTTTCTCAGTTAGTGGATAGTTTCGTTGTTCTAGGCATTGCTTTTTACATTTTAGCTCCAGAAGGCAAATCATGGCCTCTAGCTCAATTAATGTCTGTAGGCACGATCAATTACATCTATAAATTCGTCATTGCCATAGTGCTTACTCCTTTGATCTATGTAGCACACAATGCCATTGATAAATACCTCGGCAAAGAACTGTCTGAAGAACTTCAGAAAGAAGCAGCCGAGGGAAGCGAAGGTTTTTTCTAAGTCATGGCTATACTTAAGCAAAATGTCTTAATTTGGTCTGTAGCCATCTATGAATACAGACCGAGACATTCAAATTTCCTTTCTTGAGTGGGTAAAAATCAAGAACCCACAACTTCGATTTGCGGACGAACTAGTCACTCTACTCGATATCAGCAAAGACAGTGCTTACCGCCGAATGAGAGGCGACACCCTGCTGACATTCAATGAAATACGCAAAATAAGTCAGCATTTCAATGCTTCACTTGATACGTTTTTCAACCTTTCGAAAGACACAGTGCTTTTTCACAAGCGCATGCTCAATGTCAACTTCGGATACAATGAGTTCTTGAATGCTGTCCTTCAATCCATTCAATTGATTCAGCGAAAGGAGTCTTATCACATGACTTTTATTGCGAAGGACATCCCTCCTTTCCATTATTTTAGATTTCCTGAGCTCAGTGCGTTCAAATCGTATTTCTGGATGAAATCCATCTTGAAAGAGCCAACGCTTTCCAACAAAGTCTTTAATAGAAATGTGATTAGCCCAGAAATGACCAGGCTATGCGAAGAAATCTGGGATGCCTATCAGCAAGTTCCTTCACTGGAAATCTGGAGTGATGAAACATTCAATGTCACGCTAAGACAGATGGAGTACAGCTATGAAGTAGGAGCACTTACTAAAGTACAACTTGAAACTCTCATTAATGAACTACGTCAGCTCCTAAACCTTCTAGCAGAAGAAGCAGAGGCTGGTGTCAAAAAAAGTCCATGCAACAAGCCTGTGCCTAATGGTAGGTATGAACTGTACTACAACGAAATAGAAATCGGTGATAACACCATTTTCTTCTCTATGGACGAACAGCGAATGGTCCATAAAACCTACAATATGCTAAACCTGTTAAGTACAACAGACAATGAGTTTTGCGAAAATATTGAGCGCTACATCACTACCATTTTGCAAAAATCCATTCCAATCAGCAATTCTTCTGAGAAAGAGCGCATGCGTTTCTTTAACACTATGCATAGCAAACTCAATGAATTTGAGAGAGTTACAGGATAATTCTGATTCCTTAGTATGAAAAGTTGCAAATATTGCAACTCCATATCCACTTAGTATGATAAGTCAATTATGATGTACAATCAAAGTTGGCTTTTTTTGTCTCAATGGATTTGATGAATTACACCTATTATCGCAACATTGTAAATCCAGCGTTTGCATCTAATTCAGAAGTATACAGTCCTTCTGTTCTGCAAGCTTTTTGCTTTCAAAATGTTATTCAGCCAGTGCATTGTGCCATGCACTGGCTTTTTTTATGGATATCAAAACAATCACTATCGATCAGCAAGGTGATGATTAACGACTTGATTAAGAACCACAATTTTGTGGAGCTGATCAGGATGATCATTGGTAAGCAGCAGTTCCTAACTAGAACTCCCGACCAATTGCTTACTACCACTGAGTACCATCAGAAGCACTTAATTCAACTAATTGTTGTGTCTAGCCAGAACAGCAACTGCATCTATCATTTAAAAAATTAAGTACCCTGACTACTCTAATAAACTGGAAGGAATCAAAATCCTAACCTAGATTCCTCTACCAACAGAAACCTGAATTAATAATCCCACCGCCAAGGGGTTATTGATTTCGGGTGCTGTGGACGGATTTATCACATATTGCAAATCAGGCTGCAAAGTCAACCACTTTCTAAAAGGAAAAGAATAGGTCACTTCTATGGCAGTCTCCCTTTTCAATCTCTCTGGATTAACTGATAAATAGCAATCTCCATTAAATCCTGAACTGATTGCAACTCCAAAATAGTCTGTGGCTTCACTGGTAGAACCTGCCAAAACCAGCCCAGCAGACAATGCTGAACTCAACTGATTATAATGCTGTGCCGAAATCCCATATCGAGCAAAAAATGCAATATATCGGTCATCATAACTGGAATAAAACCAATATTTCTGACCTCCTAGATATACACCAAAGTTTTGACCAGAACGGCCACTACCATCCTGAAATTCGAAAGGTGATGTATAGTACCATCCACCAAGGTTGACTTTATCATTGGTAGGAATGCTATGTTCTCTCCCTACTTTCTTCCTTCTGGTCACATAACCACGCTGCATTTTATATTTACCGGCGGTACTTGTATAAAAACTGGATTCAAAAGCGATCAATGCCCCTTCATCGGCACTAATTTTAATCCGATTGGATTTAGGATGATTGACATTTCCAGGCACACCATCCAGTACTGCCACTTTTAACTTGATCTGATCATTTAAAGCAATTGATAATCGAGTACCTACAGAAGATATTGGAAAAATAGACGGTCCATTGAGCCCAGATTGAGCATATTCTGCACCGATACCAAATGAACTATTAACAAAAATGGTCCCTGGTCGCAATACATCAAACTCTGAATTCAAGTCATACAAACCAACTAACACAGACACTTTATCTTCAAAAAAATTTTGCTGTGCCCATGCTTCGAACAGCCTCCAGGCTTTAGGTGCTTGAATATTACTAGCTACCTGAAAATCACCCATCAAATCAGTAGCTCGACCACCATGATTCCCAAGCCCGTATAAAAAAATCGAAAAATCCTGTTCCCAATGAAACAGCTCATTGAAGTTAAGCTTTGCAGTTACATCCGCATTATCCATGTATACAAAACCTTTATCCAAACCTCCTCGAAGGTTATACCAGGGTAAAGAGGAGTAAACTATTCCATATTCTAAAAAGGGGTCTTCTTGAGCAAATACGTTGTTTGTATTCACGTAAAGGCATAGCAATGTCAGTAAGACAACTGTCCAGTTTGGTTTAGGCATGTAAGAGCAACTACTTGACTGATCAAGTTGTTTAACTCGGTCAATATCTGAGCGCTTTTAAAATAAACTCCTTTTGTTTGATATGATGCCGCATGTGCATGTCAGCATATTGAATCCATTCCTCTGGATTGAAATAATTCAGACCTGGATGCTGAGTTTTACCATAAACCTCAGACAACAAGTATTCTGACCAGATTTCTTTAGCCTTAGCAGATAAAGAATTAAATGATTCAATCAATGATTCTTTAGAGGAAGGTTGCGGGATAGAATCGTTGATCAAAGGATCTCCTTTGATTTTGATCTGAGGAAATGAATTGTTTTCGAACATACTCTTGGCCGATTCTGTCATCGAATCATTGATATGTTCTTCATTCCCGAGACACAGTGCTGACTGCTCTAGGTACCAACTTGTTTCGTTGATGAGGTGAAGATAAAGTTGCCCAATTGACCAACCTCCAGATAAAGGCACATCTGTTAGTTTGGTTAGATTAAGTTCGGTCAGCCAATCGAGCCACTGTTTGTTAGTCTTTAAAAAAGAATCAAATACAGCAATATTATGATTTTTTGAGAGCTCCATCTTCTAGTTCAATCACTCTTGAACCATACTCTGCAAACTTCTCATTATGCGTTACCTGTATAATGGTCATTCCTTCTTTATTCAACTGCTGAAGCAACTCCATTACCTCCTCACCTTGAGAGGAGTGCAAATTTCCTGTAGGCTCATCAGCCAACAATAATTTTGGTTTACCAACTATAGCTCTTGCTACTCCGACAAGCTGCTGCTGACCGCCTGATAGCTGCTCTGGGAACAAATCTTTCTTGGCAACCATATTGAATCGATCCAACATCTCCGCAACCATAGAAGCACGTTCTTTACGCCCTACACCTCGATATAACAACGGAGTTTCAATGTTTTCATAAACATTCAATTCATCAATCAAATGATATGCCTGGAAAATGAAACCAATATGTTCCTTGTGAATTTTGGAAGTCTTACGCTCAGAAAACAGATGAACTGGCTCATCCATGAAATGATACTCACCCTGAGAAGGCTTATCTAACATTCCAATGATGTTCATGAGTGTGGACTTGCCAGAACCACTTGGTCCCATGATACTCACAAACTCTCCCTGTTCAATTGTAAGGTCTATGCCTTTTAAGATGAATACACGCTGATACTTCGACTCGATGAATTTATCAACGTCCTTAAGATGGATCATAAAAATGCTTTAGTTTTCTAATTGGTATCAAATCGGATACCAACTTTGTAATGTACTGATAATGTATTAGTTAAAAATAATCGTTGTTTTAATATGCACCAAAACAAGACAACCATTGTACGAATTTGAACACTAAATAGTTAGCAATAAGTCTGGAATAACTTCGTGCTTCCCTTCAAACCATATGACTTCCGGCTCGATATCCATGGCTTCCATCACTCGAATGCGTTGCTTCTCTTCCATCCCTTCCTCCAAAAACGGATCTTGAGTTCCGGTAAAATATTTAACCTTTTCGCTTCCAGTCAGATACTTAAAATCTTCAAATTGCAACTCAGGCGGAAAAGTACCAGCCCAAATGATCATTTGATTAAATACTCGTTTTGCATGGGCCGCATAGCGAGTCATAGTTGCTACTCCTTGTGAAAACCCGAAATAAATAAGTTCAACATTCTCCCAATCAATGGGTTCGTTCTCAAGAACAGCATCTATGTATGCATATTGATTCTGAATATCATTAAGGCGATCTTCCTTGGTCATCCAGCTGGCTCCTACTCTGCCATAAAATCCTTCCAGATAATACTTATGCAATCCTTGCGGCACAATAAAGTAGTTCTCGTCCTTATCCAAATGCTCAAATTTTCGAATAAAGAACTTTGCTAATTGACCATATCCATGAAAGACTATCCAAACACGTTTTGTTTTCTTCGTGTAAGAGTTGAGCTTGTAATAAGGAGCCGAATGTTGATATGTAATATGTTGTTCTTCCATTATGGCGAGACCATTCCCATTAAAATTCCACAAAGCCAGGCACCGTAAGTACCCAAAACATAACCTAAAACAGCTAATAGCACTCCTACTGGAGCAAGTGCCGGATGAAAACCAGCCGCTACAACGGGTGCCGAAGCTGCTCCACCTACATTGGCCGTACTGCCTACTGCTACAAAGAAGTAAGGTGCCTTAATCAACTTAGCCACCAATAACAGTAATCCTACATGAAACAACATCCAGGTAATCCCCACTAAAAATAGCCCAGGATCATCAAATACAGCCATAATATCCATGTGCATACCAATCGTAGCAACAAGAATATAGATAAAAACACTTCCAATCTTAGAAGCTCCTGCACCTTCTAAATCCTTTGCTTTTGTAAATGACAATCCTACACCGAAAGTTGTAGCAAGTACCACAATCCAGAAAAATCCAGAAGTCAAACTGTACTTTTCTAATGCTGGGAAATTCTCAGCGATAAACGGAGCAATCATATCACTCAGCATATGCGCCAAACCTGTACTGATAAACGCCACCATTAGGATGATCATGTAATCGTTCAGTGTTGGCATCTTAGCAATACTCGATTGATAAGCATCCATTTTCTGCTTCAATGATTCTATCGCAGATGAATCTGCTTTCAATTTTTTATCGATCAATTTGGTGTAACCAATACCTGCCAGGAGCAAACCAAGCCAGGTATTACCGATGATGATATCGACTGCCACCATTTTGGAAAAGAGCTCACCATTCACTTCAAAGACCTCTTTCATAGCTGCTTGATTGGCTCCTCCTCCAATCCACGAACCAGCAATGGTCGTCATTCCTCGCCATACTTCATTGGGAGGCGGTGCAGAAACCAAATCGGGAGCAACATATGAAAATACCAGAATTGCCAATGGCCCTCCAAACACAATACCAACTGTCGCCGTAAAGAACATAATTAAGGCTTTGGGACCTAGTTTGACTATTTCTTTCAAGTCAACACTTATTGTCAGCAATACCAATGAGGCTGGAAGCAAATACCTGCTGGCAACAAAATACAGTTTGGATTGTGATGGGTCAATGATGCCGAAAGTTCCTAAGAGAGATGGTAAGAAGTAGCACATCAAAAGTGCTGGCACTACACCATAAAATTTCTTCCATCCAGGGTTCTCACTGGAAGAAGTGTAAAATACAAATCCTAAAATCAACATGATGATGCCAAAAATGACGGCATCATTGGTGATTAGTACATCACTCATAATTCTTTGATTATTTGAACAAATTCACTTAGCATCATGGCGGTTGCTCCCCAAACCACTTTTCCCTGCACATCAAAATAAGGGGACTTGAGACGATAACCTCCACTTGTAACAATTTCCGTTTCTCTGATCAAGCTTTCATCCATGATTTCCCCCAATCTAGCTTCAATCACTTCATCTACTTCATAAGGATCGGGAACAAAACTGGGCTTCGTACGAGTGTATCCGATGACTGGCAGCACCAAATGATTGCTCGCTGACACCATAAACTCACTGAGATGACCAATCACCTCAATGGTACTCGGATCAGCACCTACCTCCTCCTGCGTCTCTCGAATTGCCGTCGCAATGAGATCTTTATCCGCCTCCTCATACCTACCTCCTGGCAAGGCTATCTGACCACTATGAACTCCTTCATACTGTGGTCGCTGTATCAAAGGAAAGTAAATCTCGTCTGCTGCCTCATAAAGTAAGATCAGGACCGCACCTTTTCTAGGCTCGTCAGAATATTTGAACCTCAACTTATTTCCACCAGGGATTTTGGGTAGCATTTTCACATGAGCTACGTTCCCAGGCAAGGGGCTTTGGAGTCGTTGTTTAAGTCTACCGATGAGGTCTTCCATGAAATGTAAAAATATTCATTTTGCACACTTCTCCATTAACCCTATCGGCATTTGTAAAATTCCATTCCTTTTTTTTGAAAGAATTCATATATTGCTATATCCCTTGGAACCGCTAGATAACATACCAACCTATGTAAGCCTAACCTTTCTAGCTTGTGTCATCACATGCTTTGGTTTTCTATATTATGCTGCCACCAGAGCTGGCGGTGAAAAAGGAAATGGTGCGGTGATTATGACCACTTTCATAGCACTCTGGATTTTCATTGTCACGATACTTTCCCTTAATGGATTTTATCAGGACTATGACTTCATGCCTCCGAAATTATTCTTGTTTCTAGGCATCATGATCATCTGTATTGCTGGACTTTTTATCTATCCAAAAACACGAGAGTTCATCGGACAAATGCCCATCACAACACTGACTTACCTACACATTGTGCGTGTACCTGTTGAAATTGTGCTCTGGTGGTTATTTATCAATGGGGCTGTGGCTGAATCAATGACCTTTCAAGGAGTGAATTTTGATATCTTATCAGGAATTTCAGCACCTTTTGCTGGGCTATTCCTAGTCGGAATGAAAAGTAAAAGTAAACTAGCTGCCATCATCTGGAATCTAATGACACTTGGACTGCTAGTTAACATTGTAGCAAGAGCAATTCAGGCAACACCATATTTCTTTGATCCTGCCATTTATGACCAGCCAAATGTAGCTGTATTTTATTTTCCTTACGTATTGCTTCCTTTATTCGTAGTGCCAGTAGTATTCTTCTGTCACATAGCCAGCTTTTACCAACTCATCTTCATCAAAGAACCTGAAGAAGACTATTGACAATGCTCCTCATAGAGCTTTACAGAACGACTTTCTTTCTTTTCCACTCCTATCAGCCATTGCTCACATGCTTTGGTCATATCCTCTTGAAGCTGATACGCCTGCCCAAGATACGAATGCACTTCATCCACCAATTCCCTCTTGCTAATAGCCTTTTCCAATAAACGAATTGCATCAGTGGTATTGCCATTCATTAAATGGTAAATTCCCTTATTTCGATAAGCCCAAAGATTCTCAGGATCCTGCAAAATACTTTTATTGATATCCTCAAGCCCCTTATCTAATTCACCCATCTCCAGGTAAATCTGTCCTCTATTATTCAAGAGATATGGATCTGCAGGCTGCAAATCGATCGCTCTATTGATAGTAATTAAAGAATTCTGAATATCGCCTTCCTTCAAATAAACTTGACTGAGCGTATTCAATGCATTTAATTGTTGTGGATTTACTTTCAAAACCTTCATCAGCAATTGCTTAGCGCTATCCAACTGATCTTTGAAATAGTAAAGGGTAGCCAGGTTAATATCTATTTCCTCGTTGGCAGGATCAAGGGCTGCAGCTTTTAGAAAACTAGCTTGTGACTCATCGTACAGGCGTAGCTTAGATTGAAGTAATCCTTCATAGAAATAAACATACGCTGAGTCTGGATATTGTAGTTTTACTTTAGCAACATCATCTAAGGCATCATCGAGTCTACCGACTTCTTCATAAGCATAAGCTCTGTTGAAAAGGGCATCCTGGTAATTTGGATCTATGCCTAAAGCAATATTGTAGTCCTGAATGGCTTCATAGGCGTGACCAGTCTCAATTTGAGCTACTCCTCTATTGTTATAAGCTCTGGCAAAGTCCTTATCAATACTTATTGCTTTGGTGTAGTAGTTGATCGCTGATCGGTAATCACGATTATTCAACGCTTCATTTCCCTGAAGAAAGAAACGATCACGTTTAATTTCATCACTCGCACATGCTGCTAAAAACAGCAATCCTATGATCCATATCCTTTTCATACCGCAAATAAAATGAAGTTTTATCACGGATGTGGTCTATAAAATGGATAATTAAAGTATTCTTCGAGCAACCAAATATCTATTGCGATAATGGTCGCTTTTGATCAGATCATTGATCACCACTCCTCTATTGGTGCTACTGTGTATGAATGTAACGCTACCGTCAGACACTTCCAACACAATTCCCACATGACCAACCCGGTCAGTCGTAGATCCTGGACCTCTAAAAAAGACCAAATCTCCTGGCTTCAGTTCATCCTTACCAACTTCAACGCCTTGCTTGGACTGATAATGAGCAGATGCAGAAAGTCTGATATCAAAATTTCTGAACACATATCCGGTGTAACCACTACAATCAAATCGATCAGGACCTTTAGCACCATATGCATAAGGTTTCTCTAACTGTTCTTTAGCATAAGCAATTAAAGAATCTATCCGAGTCAAACTATCATTGTAGTCAACTCCATAAAACTCCGAAAGTAGTTCTGTATGATGATCCCTATTGATGCTTCTAGCACTACTCACAGCGTAGATCGCCAACAATACCGCATAGAACGATTTTTTCTTGAGTATCTGAATGATAACCTCCTGCACTTTTTCTCTTATCAACTTCACAACAGTTTGATTTTAAACCTATTACCCCTGAGGATTTCTCCAACGCAAACAATCATGCATAAATTGTGCTAGAAATCAACTTTTCAGCAAAGTGCATAAAAAAAGCTCTGAAATCGACCGTGAAACAGATTATCAGAGCTAAATCAATGAATAACGTAAATTATGATCTTTTGACAGAACCGCCGCTTGAGCTATCAGCATCTACATATTTAGGATTCCCTTCGTATCGGATACTTCCACCACTACTCGCTCTTCCGTCTAATTTTTCCTTCACGGTCAGTTTGATAGACCCACCACTACTAGCTCTTAAATCAGCCTCATCACAACTTAGATCATAAGCATCTATATCACCTGAGCTACTTGCATTGGCGTCAACAAATTTGGCCGTACCTTCTATTTCTACATCTCCAGCACTAGACACTTCGATATCTAGTTGATTTACTGAAATAACCAAATCAACATCTCCTGCACTGGATACATCTATATCCATTTCATCAGCCTCAATATTGGCCTCAATATCACCAGCACTGCTACATCTGATATCAAAATCACCTTTAGCGATTACTTTATCTTTTACTTTAATTGAACCTGCTGAAGATGCTTTTAATGCTTCCAACTCTACATAGGTTACATAGATGGTTACATCAACATTTCTATGATTATCACCTTCTAGTTCCAGTTTCAAAACTCCACCAGATACTTCAGTGATTACATCTTCTATATCAATACCATCTGCTTCTATACGAGCAGACTCTTTAGATCCTTTAGTCAGAATAGCGTCAATTCCCTCCTGAACGGACACTTCGGTAAATGGGGAAAGAGATCTATTGGCTCCGGACTGAGCGAATACTGAAAAGCTAACGAGAGCAGCTATGGCGAAAGTGAGAATAGTCTTCATATGTATAAGTTTTTCTCCAAAGACGCAGCTCAAATCAAAGGGTTGCAAACTCTAGAGAGAAGACTTGAAATTTTTCTGAAATTCTTCCCATTTCACTGACTTGAACTTATCTCCACCGATGTATTGAAGAATTGGGTCCATAGATTGTGCTGTCATATAACCTGGGATAGGTTGAATGATCCTGAATTCTTCATCCATAAATACAGTCGTTGGGTAGCTTAGTTTGTTATTGGTAAGAGCAGCTGCCAATTGGTGCACTCCTCGTCTACCAGAAGCTACAAACTTGAAGGTATGTCCATCAAATTCAATATCTTCCTTTTGCTCTGCATCAAACTTTACAGGATAGAAAGTTTCATTAATGTAAGCAGCAATGGATTCATTTGCATAAGCTTCCTTATCCATCTTTTTACACCAACCACACCAATCAGTATATACATCGATTAGAAGCTTTTTAGGCTCTTTTTTGGACGCTTCCACCGCCTCTTCAAAGCTCATCCACTTCACCTCTTGAGCTTGTGTAATAGAGGCCAATCCTATAAATCCAATTAAAAAAGTAAGTCTTAGTACTGCTTTCATAACATTCAAATCTATTCAATTAAACTGAAAGGGATCATCAAAAGTTCTCTAAATGAAAAGAGCCCGACACTATGGGCCGGGCTCTCCTTATGTAAAGCAAAGTTTAGCTATTGACCGAGGAAATGAGCTTTGCTTTTAAAAATTTTCTCACCAGTTGATGGATCTACCCAGTATTCATTCTTGTTGGAAGATGAGCTCAAACCTCCTCCACTATGAGCTGTGAGCTGCTGCTCTCCACTCGCTGTTTCATAAACCACATTATAGACAGCCGGTGCATCAGGATTATCCACAAAGTTTCGGCTGGTCACAAACCGAAGACCATTGAGATACCCCGCAACAGCTGCACTGTCGGCTGGCATGTCATCCACCAACCATTGATTTTCGGTTTTGGTCAATGAAAATGCAGAATCAGGATAATTGAACTGGATAGCCATTAGAGAATCTTTGTTCACTTTCAGAATATCATCATTGCGATAAGCCTTGCTGCCTGTGCTAATGGACATTTTCATAAAGTCTTTAGCTACATATACATCAGACTCTTTGGACAAACGAACATAAGAATAGAACGAACGCTGGCCTTCCATATCAAACCTCCCAAGAATAATATCTAGTGTCTTATCACCTCCTTCATAAGCTACTACTCTAGTACCGGTATTATCCACCTGAAAATCCTTCCAGGAGTCTTCAGACCTGGATGCCAGCCTGCTAGGTTTGATCAACTGGAGTGTTTTCAAAGCGGTAGAGACGGTGGCTGGATCAGCTACATATTTGCCATTCACCTTCCAGCTCTCACCATTCTTTTCCAACACTGTGGTATCGCTTGGTGACATGATTTCAAGTTTGGTCACGGCTTCATCATTGACTGAAACCAGTTCACTTCTAAACGACTTACTACGACCACTACTGTCTGTAAATTTGACTACCAAATAGATACCTACGAGCACCACCAGTACTCCTAGAAGCAACATTGGTTTATTTCCTTTCATCATATTGATCTTAGTTTCTTATTCGTAATTACCCTGCATCCACTTCTGACGCTTTCTATTGCGTTGTTGCTTTCTCACGAAAGCATAGACGAGCAACAGTAATATTGGCGCCAACACATTCCCATACTTAATCATCGCCTTAGTGCTGTCCTCTACCTCATCCAGTGGACGAGCTGTGATTCCTTTGGTTCTCAGATTGATCAAACCAGTATCATCTGCTATCCAGTCGATAGAGTTCGAGGCGAAGTTGACATTATCAGCATTGAGCTGCTGTGGTCGCTGACCTTCACCATTCACAATAAACTGTGCATTGGAAACTACCACGATTTTGGACAACCCTTTATCCAATCCTGCTGCTAGCATCTGCTGTCCCGCAGGAAAGTCTGCTTGTGTCCAGCGCTTCTGTATATCCACATAACCTGGCAGTCCAACTGTTCCTGAATTTTCAGAGGAGTACATCAGTGGTACCTGAGACCATGCCGAATCTGCATCAGTAAAAGCAAGTGGCGCTGTGAACGGCAACATCACCGTCTCTATGCCCTCAGTAATAGGACTTTCAGGGAAGTTATTGAGCTGTGGGAAGTAAGGAAACTCCTTTTGCGTGTTCATGATCATAAATCCGTTACGCTGCTGTACGTTCACTGTAGCACATTGCGCATCGACAACCATCTGATCTTGAAACTGTACTCCTTTTTGCGCTAACCAGTTTTTGATCCCAATATCACCAACAGTAGACAGCAAGCCTTGCTGCAAGTCTCCCTGTACATGTTCGTGTGCCAGGAACAGACCTCCTCCCTGATTCAAATATTGATCTAGCTTGGCAAACTCAGCAAACTGGATGGTGTCTTTAGGTGCTACCCAAACCAGCGCTTTATAATAACTCGGTATACTCGCTGAATCCCTTAGCCTAAATGGCTCCACACTGTACAGGACAGAAAGTTGTTCCATCAGTTGAGGCATGGCTTGCAAGCTTGGCTCTCCATATCCTTGAATGAAACCAAGCTTTGGCTTGTCCGCTATCGAAACCTTCTTCAAAGCAGTAGTCAATGAATACTCCATTGCGGCACCAGGCTGGATGATTGGAATAATCTCCGTACGATCATCCATTTTTAATACTGCTCCCAGATAAGCTCTCATTTGCTGTACCTGATCACGTTCCCGTACATTGATCATCACAGGACTGATACCATTTTGCTGAGCTGTCTGTTCGGTCTCCTCGCTTTCATTTGGATTCACAAACTCGAAAACGATGTTACCTTCTGACAAATTTTCATACTCTACCAACTGATCCATAAAGTCCTGACGGGTCTTCATCAGCTGTGGAGGGAGATCTTCAGAGAAATAGGCCGTGATAGTCACCACTCCATTCAATTCTTCAATCACCTCCTCAGTAGCTTCACTAAATGTGTAGCGATTATCTTCCGTAAAGTCCAGTCGGAAATACAATTCATTTGACAATAGGTTGGCCACCAAAATAATGGCAATAACAATGACCAACTGAATCAATATATTCTTCTTGTTCATTTTGCGATTATTTTAGGATTGCCAATTTCTTTTTGAAAGTGCCACCTGCGACAGTAAAACACCGATGGCTATGATAGAAAAGAAGTAAATCAAATCACGACTATCTACTACTCCCCTGCTCATAGACTCAAAGTGAGTACTCATGCTCAGGTAGTTGAACAGCTCTCCGAAAAAACCACGAACGGAACTGGAGACAACCCCAAACACGAAATGAAAAAACACACCAATGAATATAGCTGCAAGAAACGCAACGATCTGGTTTTGAGTAATACTACTGGCAAACAGTCCAATGCTGATGTAAGATGCCGATAGTAAAATCAGGCCTAAATAGCCACCAATTACTGCTCCATCATCGATATTACCTAGCTGAGAAATAGTAATATAATACGGAAATGTACAAGCCAACGCAATCAACACTAGCAGCAAACAAGCCAAAAACTTCCCCCAAACTATCTGAGAGTCCGTTACCGCTTTGGTAATGAGTAATTCTATAGTACCAGCCTTGTTTTCCTCAGCGATCATCCGCATGGTGATGGCTGGAATAAAGAAAAACAAAGACCAAAAAGCTATGCTAAAGAAAACTTGCATATTGGCCTGATTGATGAAAAACACATCACTTCCAAACAACCAGGTAAAAGCTCCGCTGAGGCCCAGAAACAATACAATCATAACGTAGGCAATCAGGGAATCGAAGAATGATGCAAGTTCGCGTTTTGTGATAATCCAAACTTTGCTCATAATCTATTTCGTTAATTTTTGGAATACATCCTCCAGTCTGGTTTCCAGACCAGTCATTTCCATCAAATACCATTTATTATTGACGCAGAGATCAAAAATCTCTTTGCGAGAAGAAGCATCAGGCTTGCTCTGTACATTGAACCAGCCAACTTTACCATCTATTGGTGTGACCTTCTCCACGTTAGCCAAGCTACGAACAGCTTTCTCTACCTCTTCAGGAGATGCTTCTATGCTTACTTTGAGCAGCTCTTGCCCTTGCGACTGACTTCTCAGCGTATCCGAAGTACCATCTGCGGCAATCCTACCACGATTGATTATCAGGATACGATCACAAGTAGCCTCCACTTCTGATAAAATATGACTACTCAGAATCACGGTCTTTTCTTTACCCAAATCCTTAATCAACTTACGAATCTCCACGATCTGGTTAGGATCTAGACCTGTAGTAGGCTCATCGAGAATCAAGATCTCAGGGTCATGGATCATTGCCTGAGCTAAGCCAACACGCTGACGATACCCTTTGGAGAGTTCATTGATGTTCTTGTGCTTTTCCCTATCCAGGCCACACCGGTCTATCATTTCGGCAATGCGCGATGGAATTTTTGACTTAGGTACTCCCTGAATTTCAGCAGAAAAACGTAAGTACTCTACCACAGGCATATCCAGATAGAGTGGGTTGTTTTCTGGTAAGTAGCCAATTTTCTTTTTGATGGCTTCAGGGTCTGAATGAATGGAGACATTGTCAAGACGTACATCACCTGAGCTGGGAGCCATGAAGCATGTGATGATCTTCATTGTAGTACTTTTCCCTGCACCATTAGGTCCTAGAAAACCGACTACCTCACCGGTTTTAATCTCAAATGATATGTCGTTAACTGCCTTTTGCTCACCGTATTTCTTAGTGAGGTTCTCTACAACTATTGACATTGGTTCAAATTAGATTAATCTGACAATCAACTATTTAAATGAGAAATTCTATTAGAAAAAATAGATCGCAATTATAGTATTCAAGGGAATATTTTTCAAGACAACCGCTGTGTTAAAAAGTGTTAATTAGAAAGAAGACAACTCAACCAATATGCCTAAACTCAAAAATGAACCACTGACGAAAGGCTACCATCACCTTTCCAACTTTTCATGTCTACTTCGGGTCAAAAGAATGAACACAACCTAACAAAAAACCTCAAATGAAAAAACTCGCCTTCATCCTAGTAGCAAATTTCGCCTCTTTGAATTCATTTAGCCAAGACTCCACATTTCCTTCCAGTCAAATTGGAGTTTCTTACTTGGGCTTAGGAGATAACGACGCCATACACCTTACCTCATTAGATGGAGCTGCATCCTATTCTGGAAGAGGTTACTATGGCATTCAAATAGATTATTTCCGATCGTTAAATAAGGTATTGACACTTGAAACGGGGGTTGGTCTTAGAAATCATGAATTCACTGTTCACCCAAACACTGGCCCCCATGTAGATGACACTGGTAGAGAATTCAATACTAGTTTATTGGTCATTCCGGTTGGCTTGAGAGTCAATTTTCTAAAATATGCCTTTATCAGCACAGGAGCTCTTGTCACCACTTCGTTATCTCATCAAGAAGAAATTGCTGATCAAAACGGAATAGGTTTCAACTTAGGACTTGGTCTTAAATATGACTTTCAGTCAGGAGTAGGTGTATATGTAAATCCTTTCATGGCCATGCACTCTGCCATTAGCTTAACCAAAGAAAACTACCCTGAGAGAATTACAGAAGGAGGTTTAAAGGTGGGTCTTACTTATCAACTCCATTAATCAATAATATTCACCTCAGTCTCGAGATGAATACCGAATGTATTCTGCACGGACTTTTGAATATCTTGAGATAAAGTAACGATTTCTTTGCCTTTACCACCGCCATGATTAACTAAAACAAGTGCCTGTTTGTCATGGACACCTACATTGCCAAAGCGTTTTCCTTTCCACCCGCATTGGTCTATTAACCACGCTGCAGGTACTTTAGTAAACTCTTCATCCAGTCGATATCCGGGTATATCATCAAAAGCAGCTCTTAATGAATCAAAGTAGGTATTCTCTACTACAGGGTTTTTGAAGAAGGATCCGGCATTACCTACCTGAGCAGGATCAGGTAATTTGGATTGCCTAATATTGATCACCGCCTGACTGATGGATTTCAGTGATAGCCTCTCAACTCCCATTTCCTCCAATGTTTCGTTGATCGCTCCATATGAGATATTGAAACTTGGTTTCTTGGACAGCCTTAGGTTTACCTTGGTGATAATATACTTATCTCGTTGTGGCCCTTTGAAAACTGAGTAGCGATAACCAAACTTACAGTCTTCATTAAAAAAGCGAACAATTCGACCAGTTTTGATTTCGTAGGCTTCTAAAGAATGAAATATCTCCTTGAGCTCAACACCATATGCTCCAATATTTTGCATTGGTGCCGCTCCGATTGTCCCTGGAATTAAAGATAAGTTTTCAACTCCACCATATCCTTGCTCCACAGCCCACATCACACATTGATGCCAGTTTTCACCAGCTCCAAAGCTGATCAATACCGAATCATCACCTTCTTCCAGAATCTCTATTCCCTTGATTTCCATTTTCAAGACCATCCCAAGGAAATTTCTCGTAAAAAGCACATTAGATCCACCTCCAAGAATCATCTTCTTGATTGATCTATATTTATCTGCTTGAAATAATTCAGATAAATCATCAATCCGCTCGATGGAAGCCTTTAAATCAGCAATTACATCAAGTCCGAATGTATTATGTGGCTTAAGTGAAAAGTTCTCTTCTACTAACAACTTCTTCTGGTCAAATGGGTGAGCTGCAAACGTACCAATTTATCAGTTAATTACTTTTCAAAGACCACTTTACCATCAATAATGGTCATTTTCACTTGTGCAGTTAAAATTTCCTCATCAGGAACGGTCATGATATCTTTATCTAACACCGTAAAATCAGCAATTTTCCCTTCTTCAATTGTACCGGTGATATCTTCCATAAAGGCGCCATATGCAGGCCAGATAGTATATGATTTCAAAGCTTCTTCACGAGTCATCTTTTGTCCAGGCTCGTAACCACCTTCAGGATTTCCTTTCAGTGTTTTTCTACTTACAGAAGCATAGAAACTTGCCAATGCGCTTACAGGCTCCACTGGTGCATCTGTTCCATTGACAATTTTAGAACCATTATCTATTAGTTCACTCCACATATAAGCACCGTTTTCGATTCGCTCTTTACCCAATCGATCTATTGCCCACGGTCGATCTGATGACATATGAATAGCTTGCATAGCTGGAATAACTCCTAATTCAGCAAATCTTGGAATATCTTCCGGATGGATATGCTGAGCATGCTCTATTCTGAATCTAGAATCATTTGCTTGCTCAGGAAACTCCCCAAATGCTCTTTCATAAATATCCAGTACCTCTCTGTTGGCTCGATCTCCAATGGCATGAGTACACATTTGGAATCCGTTCGCTAAACCATCAAAAACTACCTCTTCTATATCTTCCATAGGAGTGACATTATGCCCATGCACGCCGTGAGCATCACTGTATTCTTCTAGTAACCATGCACCCCTAGAACCTAAAGCACCATCGGCATATAACTTTATGGAACGGATGTTCAAGTGATTGTCATACAAACCAATCTGCGGTCCTTTTTCATAATAGGCTTTTAATAGCGAAGTATCCATTCCAGAAAGCATTACGTGCAATCTGATCTTCAATTCTTCCTCAGCAGCAAACTCTTCGAACACCTCTATATCATCTGCTCTTGATCCTGCCTGGTGCAGTCCAACAATCCCATTTTTTAAACACTCATCAATTGCCAACTGTAATTTGCGAGCTTTCAATTCTTTAGTCTCTTCAGGAATTTTTTCAGCTACTAACCTGCTCGCAGTTTCATTAAGCAAGCCTGTAGGTTGACCAGTTACATCTTTAAACACTTCTCCTCCATTAGGATCAGGAGTATCTTTATTTATTCCTGCTAATTCTAATGCTTTGGCATTAACCAGGCTGGCATGACCACTGGCATGACTCAAATAAACCGGATGATTAGGAACTGCTTCACTCAGCTCATGATGTGTGGGAAATCCCTTAAAAATAGTTTCCGGAGTCTCAGACCATTTATCCTGATGCCATCCTCGACCAATTATCCAAGTTCCTTCTGGTGTCTCTTCCGCCCTTTTCTTCACCATGTCCACTACTTCTGAATAACTCTGAGCACCCATCAGATCCACATTTACCAGATTTGCTCCTACTCCCATTATATGAGCATGTCCCTCTATAAATCCGGGATAAACAAAGTGACCATTCAAGTTCAGTACTTGCGTACTATCACCTCGAAAAGCTAATATGTCATCCAATTTTCCAACCTTAATAATTTTACCATCTTTCACTGCCACTGCTTCTGCCGTAGGTTGAGCGTCATTTGCGGTGTATACCTTTGCATTAACCAATATAGTATCTACAGGATCTTGTTTTGGTTGACAGCTGAAAATCAGAAGGATAAGTAGTAATGGAAGGATAAGTTTGCTATTCATAGTTGTTTACTTGTTTCGGTCGAAGATAATAGATCGAAATTACTCTTTTTTAGTTAAATGCTTTAACTTTGCGCCTCCATTCGAGTGAATGGCTTTTTAGCTGCAGAGCTGAAATGATTTTTAAACCAAACCTTTATCACCCCGACTCGAGTGATAAAAGTGTAATTAGAGTCAATTTTTATTATGGCAGAAGAAAACAAAGAAGAGCTTCAAAACCAAGCTGAAAATGCTGAAGCTCAAGCTCCTGAAGTGAAAGCTGAAAAAGAAGTTCCTTTCACTGAGGAAGCAAAAACTCCAGAAGTAGCTGCTCCTATCGCACAACCTGTAACTGACGTTTGGGATACTGCACAGGATGATGGTTTTGGAGAAGAGTACTCTGAGGCAGACCGTAAGAAAATGGAGGCTCTATATGAGGCTACATTGAACCAAATCACAGAGAAAGAAGTAATGTCTGGTACTGTAGTAGGTATCACTGACAGAGATGTTATCGTTAACATCGGTTTCAAATCTGACGGATTGGTTTCTCTTTCTGAATTCAGAGATATCGAAGGTCTTAAGACTGGAGATACAGTTGACGTATACGTTGAAGAGCAAGAAAATGCTAACGGCCAACTAGTTCTATCTAGAAGAAAAGCTAAAATCGTTAAGGCTTGGGAAAACATCCAAAAAGCATTGGATGAGGACCTTGTTATCGACGGTATGGTTAAGAGAAGAACAAAAGGTGGTCTTATCGTAGATATTTACGGTGTAGAGGCGTTCCTTCCAGGTTCACAAATTGATGTGAAGCCAATCAGAGACTTTGATGTGTTTGTTGGTAAGAAAATGGAAGTGAAAGTTGTAAAAATCAACTACACTAACGATAACGTAGTAGTATCACACAAAGTATTGATCGAGAAGGATATCGAGAAACAAAAAGCTCAAATCCTTGAGAACCTTGAAAAAGGTCAGGTACTAGAAGGTGTGATCAAGAACATGACCAACTTCGGTGTATTCATCGACCTTGGTGGTGTGGATGGTCTACTACACATTACAGATATTTCTTGGGGACGTATCAATCATCCGGAAGAAGTTCTTTCACTTGACGAGAAAGTTAACGTGGTAGTTCTTGACTTTGATGATGATAAGAGAAGAATCTCTTTGGGTATGAAGCAATTGACTGCTCATCCTTGGGATTCGTTGGATAAAGACCTAGATGTAGGATCGAAAGTTAAAGGTAAGATCGTAAACGTAGCAGATTACGGTGCATTCCTTGAAATCATCCCTGGCGTTGAAGGTTTGATCCACGTTTCTGAAATGTCTTGGTCTCAGCACTTGAGAAATCCACAAGATTTCATCAGCGTTGGAGACGAGCTTGAGGCAGTTGTATTGACTATTGATAGAGATGAAAGAAAAATGTCTCTAGGTATCAAGCAATTGACTGAAGATCCTTGGACTAAACAAGACGTATTGACTAAATACGCTGTTGGAACCAAGCATTCAGGTATCGTAAGAAACTTGACAAACTTCGGATTGTTCATCGAGCTTGAAGAAGGTATCGACGGTTTGGTACACGTATCTGATCTTAGCTGGACTAAGAAAATCAAGCATCCATCTGAATTCGTGAAAGTAGGTGAAAACCTAGAAGTTGTGGTAATGGAACTTGATGTAGATAACAGAAGATTGGCTCTTAGCCATAAGCACCTTGAAGAGAACCCATGGGATACTTTCGAAACAGTATTCACAAGAGGATCTGTTCATAAGTGTACTGTAATCTCTACAAATGATAGAGGTGCTATCCTTGAGCTTCCTTACGGTATTGAAGGACAAGTTTCTACTAAAAACCTTCAGAAAGAAGACGGTGCTAACGCATCAGAAGGCGAAACTTTAGACTTCAAAGTAATGGAATTCGCTAAAGATGAGAAGAGAATCCTTCTTTCTCACACAGCTACTTGGAAAGAGGGCGCTGAGCAACCGGCTCCGGCTCCAGCTAAGAAAGCAGCTACTGGTGGTAAAGGCAAAGGAAACACTTTGAACAAAATCAACAATGAGTCTGAGAAATCAACTCTAGGTGATTTGGATGCACTATCTGCTCTTAAAGAGAAGATGGAAGAAGCAGCAGCTAAACCTGCTAAAAAAGCTCCAGCAAAGAAAGCTGAAGAGCCAAAAGCAGAAGAAGCTGATTCAGCTGAAACTGAAGAATCAAAAGATTCTGAATAATATCAAAAAACCGGAAGCAAAATGCTTCCGGTTTACCTTATTATTTCTTTAATTTGCACTCGCAAAAACAACAGGTACTTTGTCCGCTAGCTAGCGGATAGGCAAAGACCTGACAATATCAGGTCCTGTGGCCGAGTGGCTAGGCAAAGGTCTGCAAAACCTTGTACAGCGGTTCGAATCCGCTCGGGACCTCAGAAGAGAAGCTACCTTAATAGGTGGCTTTTCTTGTTTTATACGGTTTTGATTCCATTAAGAAACACAGCGGTTTGATTCTTTTGATAGCGTATGGACGGGACATTAAAATGAAAAGAATGCCTTCTGTAAGTCTTTCTTGTTCGTTAATTTGATGAGATTGAAAATGGCTAAGTAATAACCTAATTCATCTAATCTAGCTCAATATTTTATCAGCACTCATGCTTCATTTGGCTTTATCCTTTTGCCAATTGCACATTATATCGATGATTCAAATAGCAATATGCTAAAGCACACAGATCAATAATAATCCATGCAGCTATTGATGGCACAAATGAACCAACAACTCCTCCGCCAAATAACCCGACTGAAAAAATCAACATGTAGGTCTTACGCACAAGTAAGTGTTTGACAAGCTCCACAGCATACACCCCCACCGCTATGGAAGAAAGAAGAAAATAGTAAACGAACTCTTCTGTTTTTACATCAAAAGAAACGATCAAACCAACAACAGTGACTGTGATACTGGCAAAAATGAGTGTTCCCCTACTAAAAAGTGTTACAAGTTTTATCTGGCCATACTTACTCCATAATACCCACGACAGCAAAGCGACACACATCAGGATCACTCCAAAAAGCTGTAAGAATTCCAGGTATCCAGCACCCGGATACATAATAGATAAGGATTGATTGAATTTGAGCAACATCAATCCAAAGGATGTCCCAAATAGAAATAAAATTAGTTTCATTACGTTGGCTTAATTACCTAAATATACAGAATTCAGAAGTGGAAATCAACAATTCAAAACATCACAAACCATGTACTATTGGCTAAAATTTCTTTATTTTGGAGAAGGATGATGAAACAGGTACTTCTTGGTGTATGCTTTTTAATGCTAGCAACTTCAGTTCTGGCACAAAACTTCTTATCCGCTACTTTAAATGATCGTTACTATTCTGCATACGCTGGAGTAGGATTTGCGTCATATAGAGGAGAGCTCAAACACAATGGTAGTTTTCAAAATGAAGTCTCCAATTATACTGTTGGTACTGAGGTAAGACTTCTTAGTAAGCTATCAGCCAGAGTAGAACTGAGTAGATACAGTATCCGAGGACATGACAAGCATGCTCCAGATAGCTCGTTCGCGAAACAGCGTAACCTTTCTTTTGAGTCAACCAATTATGAAGCTACCGTACAAGGTGTGTTTTATTTAAGAAAGTATCGAGGCGTATATCACAAGCGCTGGGGATTGGATCCATATTTAGCTATAGGTATTGGAACAACTTTTATCAGCCCTCAAGCAAAGTTGGGAGAAACGTATTTCAACCTCTATGAACTCAAAACTGAAGACAAGGAATATAGTCGCTTAACACTGATCATTCCTGCTGCCGCTGGTCTTAAATGGAAACTGAACAGTAATGTAAACTTCATCACTGAAATAGCTTACCGATATACTTTCTCAGACTATCTGGACGATGTTTCTGGAAATTTCCCGGAGTCTTATCCTGATGCAACCACAGAAATTCTCAGTAATCGAAAAGATGAAATAGGAGTAATAAATGAAGAAGCTTACGCACAATTAACCGCGGGTAATGCACGCGGGGAGTCCAACAACAAAGATGCTTACTTGTTCTTGAACTTGAAACTAGAAATCTTCCTTTCTAAAGACATGTTCAAGCCAAAACCCAAACCATCAAAGAGACAGTAGTACCGAGCATACGCGCTCAACATCCTCTTCGGTCATTCCAACTCCTCCAGGCAAACAGATTCCCGTTTCAAAGAGATTACTTGCTACCTCTCCTCCTATCGAATCATATTTAGCGCAAAGAGGTTGTAAGTGCAACGGCTTCCAAAATCTTCTAACTTCAATATTCTGTTCTTGGAATTTCTTTAATACATCCGAAGGATGAACACCATCAATGATGGCGGGAGTAATCCAATGGTTAAAGTATTGGTCTGGAGTTTCCTCATAGAACTTCACTCCTGATTTTTCAAGCTTTTGACGATAGGCATGGTGAATATCGAATTTACGCTGCAGTATCCAATCAAACTTAGACAACTGACCAAGTCCTAATCCTGCCAAGAGGTTACTCATGCGATAATTAAAGCCCATTTCAGAATGCGAGAAGTGATCCGCATCATCCTTAGATTGAGTAGCTACAAACAAGGCACGCTCACGACAACCCGACTCCTGACACAGCAAAGCTCCACCACCACTGGTAGTAATGATCTTATTACCATTGAATGAAAGAGCTGCATATTTTCCGAAGCTACCAACTGACCTATCCTGGTACTTACTACCCAATGCTTCAGCTGCGTCCTCTATCAGAATAATATCGTATTCGTCACAGATAGACTTGATTTCAGTTATTCTTGCGGGTATTCCGAATATATGAGTTGCAATAACAGCTTTTGGCTTTTCATGTTTTGATAAATAGTCTCTAAATAACTCAGGACTCATATTCCAGTTATCCTCATCACTATCGATAAAAACCGGCACAGCTCTTTCATACAAAAGCGCATTCGCTACTGCGATGAAGGTAAAAGTCCCAACCAACACCTTATCACCCTGCTGAATTCCAGCTAGCCGAATGGATAAATGAAGTGCTGAAGTTCCTGATGTAACACCTAAAACATTGGAAAAACCAAACTGTGAAGAAAGCTGCTCCTCAAATTGATTGAGCTGTGGCCCTATTGGTGCAATCCAACCACTTTTGATGGCATCCGATATCGCATCCAAATCCGAAAAATCAGTGTACGGTGGAGATAAATAGATTCTTGATTTACTCACTAATGTTGGTGTAATTCAAATGAATGGTAATCTGCCTGATGGAAATAAAAGATTCTTACAGCAGTTTTAAATAGAATTTTCAGATCAAATAGGAAACTTACATTTTGAACATACTCTAAATCTAATTCAACCTTTTCTTCCAAAGTAAGCGCATTTCTACCATTAACCTGTGCAAGACCAGTTACTCCGGGCTTCACAAGGTGTCTTTTGCGCCCTTCATCACTGTAATCACTCAAATAATCTTGCAAAAGTGGCCTGGGTCCAACAAAACTCATCTCTCCTTTAATGATATTGATCAACTGAGGTATTTCATCCAGCGAAGACTTTCGAAGAATAGAACCAACTCTTGTGATTTCTCCATTCTTCATGCTTGTGAACTTATACAACTCAAAAATTTGCTCGTTATAACCTGGGCGAGAATGCTTAAAGATTACCGGCGAGCCAGTGATTTTCAATAGCACCGCAATGCAGATCATTACTGGAAACAGCACTACAAAAAGCATCATAGCTGTCATCCGATCTATCAAAGGTTTCCAAATTTTGAGATATTTTGAATTATCCTGCATGGCAATTGTCTCAAAAGTATGCAATCTGATCTTTTCTTAATATTTTTCCGATATAATTCCTTTTTGGGAGCAAAGGTTCAAACTCCACCGCCACACTACCTTTGTATAGATTTAGATTTAACCCTGCTGAATGAAGACTTTTCGATTCTTATTTTTTGTCTCGCTAACCATAGCATTTGGAGTTTCTTTGAACACCAAGTTCGGCTCCACTCCTCCCTTGGGAAAATTACTGAGCCCTTTCGAAGGTTTTTGGCAAAATGCTGAAGAGCCAGGTATCAACTATCTGGAAGAGTTGTCCATCAAAGGTCTTCAGAGCACTGTTAAAGTATATTATGATGAGATGAGAATTCCTCACATCTACGCAGCCAATGAACATGATTTACACATGGTTCAGGGATATCTAACTGCAAGAGACAGGCTGTGGCAAATGGACTTCTTCGCAAGATTGGTTTTAGGACGACTTTCAGAAGTAATTGACAACCCTGCTATTCTGGATTTTGATAAAATGAACAGGCGCATTGGTCTAAAGAGAATGACCATTGAGTTCTATGAAAAAACCAAATCTTCCCCTGAACTACATGCAGTGATCAATGCCTATAGTGATGGAGTGAATGCCTATATCAACAAAATGGGATATGGTGATTATCCAGTAGAGTTTAAACTGATGGATTATGAACCTGAAGAATGGACACCATTAAAAACATGCTTAGCATATGCCATGCTCAGCAACACCTTATCAAAAGGCGAATCCGACCTGGAAAACACTAATGCGTTAAAACTTTTCGGTGAAGATTTGTTTAACGTGCTTTATCCAGAACAATTAGGAAATTTAGATCCAGTGATCAGAAAATCCCGCAAATGGGACTTCAAACCTATCCCAGCAGTAAAGCCAGATATTGAATTTCCATTGATTACGACAGATGCAACAATTGACAAACCGCATCCACTTAATGGTAGTAACAATTTTGCTGTTGCTCCATCTAAAACAAAAAATGGCAATGTATTACTGGCCAATGAGCCCGATTTGGAGTTGACTTTACCATCAATCTGGTACGCTTACCACCTGAATGATGGAAACAAAAATGTAATGGGTGTTACCGTTCCAGGAACTCCTATTATGTTAATCGGATTTAATGATTCCATAAGTTGGGGTGTAACCAACTCACCAAGAGACCAGGTAGATTGGTATTCTATTGAATTCCGTGATGAAAGTAGAGATGAATACCTCTATAATAATCAATGGTTCAAGACTGAAAAGAAAATTGAGGAGTTCAAACTAGCGAATGGAAAAACTGTCTATGACACAATCATCTATACTCATCATGGCCCTGTAGTTTATGACAGAAACTTCAAAGGAGATAATCAGAAGCGTAATTATGCCATGAAGTGGATCGCTCATTTCCCGAGCACCACTTTTGATGCCATGTACGATATCAACAAGGCTTCTAATTACAATGAATTTGTAAAAGCGATGAAGAAATTTCAGGGGCCACCTCAAAACTTCATTTTTGGCGCATCAAATGGAGATATTGCCCTTTGGCTACCAGGAAAATTCCCAGTTAAATGGAAAGAACAAGGGAAATTCCTTATGGATGGATCAAGTATTGACCATGAATGGAAGAACTATATCCCTTTTGATCAATACCTATATGATAAAAATCCCGAGCAAGGCTATCTGACTTCAGCCAACCAGCATCCAGTGGATTCACTATACCCATACTATGTATATGATCATAATTATGAATACTATAGAGGTAGACGAATCAATGACCGCCTGAGAATTCTGGACAACATACTTCCTAAGGACATGATGAAACTTCAGAATGACAACTTTAATTATATGGCTTCTGAAAGTTTACCAATGATGTTATCCCATTTGGATACTAGTCGATTTACAACTCGCGAGTGGAATTACTACAAAACATTGAGTGATTGGGACTACTTCAATGCTCCGAATTTAAAAGCACCGAGCGCATATCAATTGTGGTGGGACATTTTGTATGAAAATACCTGGGACGAATTTGATACAGTAAGTATACAAGTGGATCGACCGAATAAGTACGTAACCATTCATGAGTTCAAAAAAGATTCAACATTCCTATTTGCTGACATTTTAAGCACTTCGAAAAGAGAATCAACCAGTGATTTAATGAAACTCACATTTAATGCTGCTCTAGACTCAATGGATCACTGGGTAGATCAAAATGGTGAAGATAATAGCTGGTATAAATTCAAGAACACTACAGTTAAACACCTTGCAAGACTAGATCCTTTCTCAGTCTCTGAAGTTCCTGTTGGAGGATACTCCAGTATTGTAAATGCAGCAAGCAAAGGACATGGCCCGTCCTGGAGAATGGTTGTAGAAATGGATCCGAATGGCACAAAAGCCTGGGGTGTCTATCCTGGAAGTCAGACAGGAAACCCTGGAAGTCCTTTATATGGTCATATGATCGAAAATTGGGCAACAGCCAATTATTATGAATTACTGTTTGGAAGCGATGTTTCTTCCAGTGACAAAGTCATCTTCACTCAAACTATCAAAGGCAACTAATAGATATGAAATTAATCGCTAGAATCATTCTTATTTTATCCGTTTCATATCTATCAGCACTTTACCTTCCATGGTGGAGTTTGATTGTGGTGGCCTTTTTAGTAGGTTTCGGGATACCTGGGAACGGGATCAATCAATTTATTGCTGGGTTTCTCGGAGGCGGTCTTCTATGGATGACCTATGCATGGTTGATTGATGTACAGACAGAATCTATTCTTTCTGAAAAAATAGTAAAGCTATTCCCTTTAGATGACCCGATTTTCCTACTTGTGTTGACTGGCCTCTTAGGTGCCATCGCTGGTGCTTTGGGTGCATTGTCTGGAAATAGCTTTAGACAATTATTTATGAAAAAGAAACAAAAAAGCTTTTACAGCTGATTTGGCTTTTTGATCAAAACACCGGAAGCAACGATAGATACTTCTTTCATGTCTGTTTCCGGATTGAATTCTCTTCCTGAGTCGTCAGCAAAGTGTTTTGCCGTTTCTTCATCCAATTCCTTTAAAGAAGCGATACCGTCAATAATGACCTCTCTACCGGCAGCATCCTTAGGCACAAAGAATCCATAATCTTTAAAGGTAACTCTGATTCGCTCTCCGTTATCTGACTTTAGAGTCATCCAACAGCCCTTCATCTGGCAAACTTCATCTATAGTTGCTACGAATTTTACATCTACAGTATCACTTGTAGAAATAGTAGGTAATACTTCAGCTGTAGCCGGCACTTCTTCAACTACTACTTCAGCACCGAATGACTCCCAACTATCAGTTTTGGATGAACAGGATACTACTAAAACAGTAAATGCAACAAGCATCAGCCCGTTAACAATGGATTTTGTGGATAAGCGTCTTAACATGACATTAATTGTGTTTATAAAAATCTGATTTTAAGGTTTTTAAGTGTGGCTAAATTGTTCAATACTAACGGTATTCAACAATTTCGTACATTGTAAATTTAAACCAATTATCAACAAAACATTTTAACGCGATGAACAGATTTAAAAGATTCTCAACACTAGTATTATTTACAGCTACTATCTTCTTTGGCGCTTGCTCACAGGATGAAACAATGGATGAACTACTAGAAAATACCGAAATAGGTGCACCAGTAAATGCTAATGAAACTGATCCAAATGGTGAAGCTGGACAAAAGAAGGATCCACCACCAGTAGATGGAACAAATGGATAATTCCATAAAACGTTTTGATTTAAGGAATTCATCGAAAAAGTCGTGATGTTAATCACGACTTTTTTTTATCTTCGGCATAAAGTACAAATAAATTTAGATTTGAAGAGGTATTTAACACCGATTGCTTTGTTTTTCTTTTCATTATTAACTGGGTATGGTTCAGATTTAGCCTCTGACTATTCCTTGGTTATTGATGCATATAAGAATAATGACTATGAACAAACAAAAATAATTGGCAATGAGGTTTTAGATAAAGCCAAGGAGCAGCAAGACTATTACCATTTAACTAAATTGTATTACATTCTTGGGTATGTTTCAGAAATGACTGATGATTTTGGTAATGCAATTATCTATTACCTTGAAGGATGTCGTATGGGCTTATTATGTGAGGATCTTTCTATAAAGCCCTCTGTCATATCTATGCATAAAAACCTGGAGACCATACTTGCAGATTACAAACATTTTGATTTAGCGAAACAATTTATAAAAGACGGAATTGAATTAAGCATAACCTACAAAAGTGAAGAACAAGTCATTAGCCTGACAAGCAATCTTATTTATATATTGATCCAGGAAGAAAAATATGACGAAGTTTTAGTTACAATTGATTCATTACGTTCAAATTTTGAACTTGATTATAACACTCAAATTCAACTTAAGAATAAAGAAGGGATAGCTCACATGAATCTTAACAACCTCAAAGATGCAGAAGCCTGCTATCAATTCATATTGGATAATGACCCCAGTTCTGATAGTAAAATGTACGCATTCGCGTTGCACAATTTAGCTTTAATAGAACTAAAAAAAGAAAAAACTAATTTAGCAATCAACTATTTGAATCAGGCTATCACTTATAGCTTAGAAAAAAAACTGAATTTCAGAGTTTTCAGAGGGAGACAACAATTAGGAGAACTTTATTTGAGCAATAATCAATTGAATCTAGCACTATATCAATTTCTAAATGCTGCTGAAATAATTGAAACATCTTATACAAATAATGCAGAAACCTATAGTATTTATCAATGGATCAGTACTACCTATGAACAACAAGGCAACATTGCGTTAGCATTAGAATACAAAGAAAAGTACAGCGAAAAGCTTGAAGAATACATTGCTCAACAGAAAGAAATCACAGAATTAGATAAAAAATACAACATCCAACTCTTAACCGATAGATACTACGACCTTCTAGCTGCGGACATGGAGCAAAAAGAAACAGAGCGTTTAGCCAAATTCGGAATTGGTGGAACTGCTTCATTCTTCCTGATCATCTTGTCCATCATGGTGTATCGGCAGAGAAGAACCAAAGTACTTCTTGCAAGAGAAATCAATGAACTCCACCTCACCTCTGAGGTATAATTCAATAATCAATACATTTTTAAAGAATAGAAAAGAAAGATCTTTCTTATAGATCTAAAGAAAGTTTGTTTCTAAGTAACTCAAGAATTTTATCCTGCTTGGTATACAACGCCTGGATTTTATTTCTCTGATGCATGTTTTCTTTCAGAAGAGTCTTGATTAATTCTGAAAGTTCTTCCAATGACGGGTTAAGTCCCAAATCTCCACGAAGATTCTCTACCAGACTGACAATTCTATTTTCAATGCTCTCATATCCCTGATCAAGAGCGATACTATCCTTGTTTTCTTTCCAGATAGGACCTTCACCTTTTAGGAGCCAATTAGCATTAATAGCACTGTATGTAATGAGGATTTTTTGCAATAGATCGTAACTAGGCTTACTTCTACGTCCTTTTATGATGTTGTAAATCACAGGACTTTTCACACCAATTTGATCTGCAAAGGAATTTGGATTCGTTTGCAAATCACTGATTAAATCTGATATACGATCGTTTATTGCCATTGAAAAATGTAACTGGATATAAAAATAAGAAATTTACCTATAAAAAAGAAGGGTTACTAATTGTAACCCTCCCTCATTAAGAACCAGCTATGGAAAATAGATACTCACTATCTATATGACTCAAATATACTATCATTTGATAGTATTCCAAATAAATAAACGGGATTTGAGAAGATTTTTTATATCAATTGATAAAAAAAGGCCACACCTGAGAAAGTGTAGCCCTATTTTCCACCGCTGATCAGAATGATCATTACCTGAAATATAACGTAATTACCAATTCCTACCAACAATAATTAAACAAATATCATTTCAGAAAATATTCAAATTCCCCAGAATTGAACTATTTTCACCCCGATGTCCGCTAGTAATAAACGCCTTAGAATTATCATATTCCGCATCAGCCTTCTGCTGTTTATTACAATTGCCTCAAGCACAGTTTATTACCTAGTTTATGTTTATGGACCTGAAATCGCAGATACGCTGGTTCAAGAAGCTGTACGTAAGCAAACAAATAATCGGTATGAGGTTTCTTATGAAAAAATTGATATCTCCATTCTCAAAAAAAATATCGCTTTAGAAAATCTCGCGTTTCTTCCGATTAATGCTGACACCTTAAAAAGATCTTATGAGATAGAGGTTCCCAAATTGGAAGTAGCTTTCAAATCGATCTTTGACATCTACTGGAACAAAACCATTTCGTTTGAGCACATCGTAATCTCAGATCCCAAAATCAATATTCTCAGAAATGCCTCAGACACCACGAAAACATCACTTTCAATTGAGTCTGGTGATTTGATTAAGTTAATTGAGAAAAGCCTGTTTAGTCTGGAGATAGATAGCTTAGGCATCTCTAATGCGACAGTTAAGTATAAGAGCCTAAGAGACAAAGAATTTGAAATATTATTGAAAGAAATTGATCTTGGTGTGAGTCAATTTCACCTGGACAGCCTGGGCAACAGCAGCAAATTTTTATTTACTGACAATATCACCTTACGACTTACCAATCAACATTTTCTTTTAGCTGATAGCATTCATGAAATAAATGTAGGCTCTCTTGACATATCCACTCGATCGGAAAATATCCTTTTCAGGAATATTCAACTTCATCCAAGACCAAATGCACTTGATGCGAACAACACATATATTTTGGATATTCCAGAACTGAATTTTAGAGGGATTGATTTTAAGTCTGCTTATCGCGAAAATAAATTGAAACTGGATTCCATTAGAATCTTAAATCCAAAAATCAAAATTGCCAGAAGTAAACGAAAAAACTCCAACAAAGACCTACTCCCCTTTTTATTCACCCTATTTAATAGAGTGGATGTTGGGAAAATGATGATCGATCAAGGCAGCATTCATTATCAGCACCATTTAGAGGACGATAAATACTTTAATTCAAAAAAGCTAAATGTAGAAATTCATGAGTTCCATCTAGATTCATCTTTTTTACAAAAGCCATTTGACTATCAATACTTTGAACAATTTCGTATGGTCGCCGAACACACAAATTTGTTCACTAAAGATTCTATTAAAGTTTTTAGCATAACACATTTTGAAGCTTCTTCAATAGATTCCATTTTAGTTTTTTCAGATCTAAAAATGGATTTACTAAATATCGACACAGTCAAGAGTCATCTTTCTATTAAAGCTCCTGAAATACGTGTCGCCGGATTAGATTTTCGATCACTTTGGTTGCAACACGAAATTAGAGCCAATCAAATTCAACTTTCCTCCCCGGACCTTTCTGGATATTTAGCTTTAGCTCAAAATTCGAATAAAAGAGGATTTCTTAACTCCATATCCATAGATCAACTCAACATTGACAAGAGCCAGATTGATTTAAATCTCAAAAATCAGAAGGTCTCATTAAACGATTTCAGTACAGAACTCAGCAAGATCAGCATACCTAATGACAGTTTGCAAAACGATGATTTCACAAAATACTGGAAAACTAACTACATAGAATCTTCAGATTTATTTTTAGGGACATTAGAAAACAACATTCAAGTGGGTCTTGTAAAGATTGACTCTAATTTCTACCACAACAAGCTTTATCGAATACGTCAAATAAAGGGATCCTCTACTCCTATTGATATAGATACATTAGTTATTAACGGATTAAAGGTTGACAGTCTACTACATTCTGGCTTCATTATTTTTGATTCACTTGTTGTTCATGGCCCTCATTTCACGATCAACCTGGACCAAAAAAGCGACCTTAATACGGATAAACTAAACAACCTGATTCATAAGACTTTCTTTAAACAAGTCCGTCTGGATCGAGGTAAGGTGAATGTAATCAAGAATAATCGCATCATTTCTCATATGGACAGTATCAGTACTACACTGAGCACCTTCCACTATGACACGATTATCGACGAATATTTTACCGGAATTGACTTTCAAGCAGATACCATCCATATATCATTCACGGAATTGCATCATGGGTTATCAGGCAGTAGGATCTCCATCTCTCAGAATGATTCTACACTAGATATTCATGACTTAAGCTTCATGCCTTATTCGCTGGACAGTGCATTTAATCATTATAAGATCCATTCGAGTGAACTCAAATTACGACAACTAAACTTCCACAAACTGATCAATGATCAGGAGATTTCTTTCAGTTCTGGGTTCCTAACCAAACCTGATATTAAGATCACTATAGAAACTCCTAAAAAAGAAGGAAAAAACAAGAAGCCTAAAGATTTGATAAGCTTCGAATCATTCAATATCGGAGGTGGTAATCTAAATTTCCAAAACAACCTAACAGGCTTCTCATTAACCTCACGTGATTTTGATGTCTTAATTCATGATTTTGACATGCTGAATGATTCCAACCTATTCTATGCGAAGAACTATTTATTTGATGCAAAACAAACTGTAATTGGAGTAAAAAAATTGGATGACAGTATCAAAATTGGTTATTCCATCATAGATACGCATGCCGGTAATTTTAGCTTACATGATGTAGCATTTAAGCACTCTGATATTTTCGATTTGCATATTCCAAACATGAAAGTCAAAGGCCTGATTACTGAGCATCTTCTAGACAATGGATGGTTCAATATGGACTCGTTGATACTGCATGAACCCATCGTAAAATATGGTATCAAGAATCAATCAGATAGAACTAAGCCCAGCAATCCACCGAACATCAAAATCAACAATCTATCTGTTTTAGATGGAAATATTGGATTGCATAAAAGTGATCTCAACTTCGGAGACTCGATATTCCTCAATAAACTTAACCTGCAAGTAGAAGGGTTTATTTACGATTCATTGATCCGAGTAGAGTTTTCTCATCATCTCTTCAAATCACTGGATATCAGTGGTAGTGAATTTGAGTATACATTACCTGACAGTCTTTACAAGCTGCATCTGTCTGAATACTCATACAATCATGTGAACAAAACTATTGATCTTTCAAATATCAAACTGATCCCGATATATAATAAAGGTGAATTTCAGAGCAAAATAGATTATCAGCAAGATTGGTTTGATGGCTCAATTCAAAACATCAACATTTCCGGATTCGAAATTGATTCACTCATTTCTAATGACCTAATATTATTGGAGTCCCTTTCAGTAACCGACTTCACATTAGATACACATCGAGATAAACGAATTCCCAGAAAAGAAGGAGAATACAAGGCACTTCCTCAAACATTGATGGCTAAAGCTCCAATGCGAATAATTGTCGACTCAATTAAAGTATACAATGCATTTGTCTCTCATTCTGAATTCTCCGAAACTGGAACTTTACCAGGAACTCTCTATTTCCAAAAGATTGATGCACGAATCTCCAATTTCACCAATGATAGTCTTCAACTTTTAGTTAATCACCATATGAATTTTGACGCGAATGGCATTTTATTAGAAACTGGAAATTTTGACTTAAGTGTAGATTTTGACTTAACCTCTGCAGATGATCAATATACGCTTCGTGGTTCTGTTGGAGACATGGATTTGACAGAGCTTAATGATTTCCTACAGAATACCGCATTTGTATCTGTACGAAGTGGCGCCTCTAAAAGTATAAATTTCTATTTCGATGCAAATGAAGAATATGCTCTGGGTGAAATGACCTTTTACTATGATGACCTAAAAATTAGCGTTCTGAATCAGGAAAGCTATGACACGAAGGGCTTTGGTGCTTCATTGAAAACCTTCTTTGCCAACACCTTTGTGGTCAATACCAAAAATCCACACTTCATATTTGTGAGAGACGGGAACATATTCCATGAACGGGATAAGACAAAATCAATTTTCAACTACTGGGGAAAGGCGCTACTCAGCGGTGTGGTTAGCAGTATTGGCGCTAAAAACAACAAGAAAGAGATCAAAAGCCAAAATGATGAAATCCGTCAGGAATATGAAGAGCTAAAAAAATCAGGCAAACTGTAATATTTAGGTTCCTTTGACTAACTAATAGTTAAAACTCTATGAAAAAGTCAATAACTACACTAATAGGCATCTTTATCGCCGCAGTATCTTTTACGGCAGAAGCTCAGGATCAATCATTGCTCTGGAAGATTTCTGGCAATGGATTAGACAAACCATCTTACATTTTTGGCACTATTCATATTATGTGCTCAGATTATGAACTGGAAGACAAGGTACAGTCAGCGCTTGCAAACTCAGATCAGGTTTATCTGGAGCTGGACATGGATGATCCTGCCATGACTACCAAAATGCAACAACTCGCAGTAAATAAAGACATGAAGAACTTCTCATCAGAACTGACAGATGAGGACAAAAAGAAACTTAACGAATTCTTAGTTGCAAACTACAATGCTGGTCTAGAGCAGTTAGGCATTTTAAAACCTTTTGCATTGATGGGAATGATTCTGATTAAACGCATATCGTGCGATGCCCCAAACGGCGTAGAAGAGTTAATAAAAACTGAAGCAATAAGATCCAAAAAAGAAATAAAAGGGCTAGAAACCGTAGAATTCCAAATGGGACTATTTGACAATGTGCCTCTTGAAGATCAAATGGTTTGGATCATGGATTTACTAGAAGATGACTATCCAGAAGAATACAGTCAAATGATGGAAGCCTATCAAGAGGAAGACCTTGACAAATTAGAACTATTGATGGCAGAAAGCCCTGGAATGGCTAATTACCTGGACATGCTTCTTTATCAGCGAAATCAGAACTGGGTTCCTTTGATTAGCGAGATATCTAAAAACAAAAGCACTTTTTATGGAGTTGGAGCAGCGCATTTAACAGGCCAGAAAGGAATAATCTCACTACTAAAAAAAGAGGGATATACTGTCAATCCAGTACTCTAAAACAATTCAAAAGGGTTAGTCCTTCACTAACCCTTAAACTCTATTTTCTTGTGCGAACCGTCACAAAATGGCTTGTTGGATGAAGCACCACAGCGACAAAGCGCTATTGACTTTGATGTCCTATGCTCTTCCCCTGAGGCTGTTTTTATTTTCACAATTCCATTTACTAGCAAAGGACCATTTTCAGCCACCTCTATGGTTGTTGTAGTACGAAGTTCCTCTTCGGCATTATTAATGCTCAGTGCTCCCGAAGGACACTTAGCTACCTGATTACGAATAGCCTCGTCTTCTGCTCCATCCATATCTACCCAGGGTCGTTGGTTAGGGTTAAAGACTTTGGGTAATCCATGAAAACACTTTTCTGAATGGATACATATATCAGGCTTCCAAACCACTGTGGTTTCACCTTTAGAATATTCTTTAATCTTCACAACACATCATTAAGTTCTGAATGCTTTTTAAAAACCGACCTGGCATATGGACATAATGGCACGATTGAAATCTGCTTCTCTCGAGCAAAGCCCACTGCAGCTTCAACCATTTGAAACCCTACCCCCTGTCCTCTTAAATTGTCATGAACCTCCGTATGATCAATAATTATTCGATCCTCCCCTGCCCAGGTGTAGGTCATTTCAGCTTTTTTGATTCCATCAACTTTTACATAAAAGCTACCTTTAGAATCGACTTCTTGATGTTCAATATTCATGTGCTATTTGGTTAGTACCTGTAAGGTAACGCCATGATCTTTAAGGCTGTGATATAAGATCTCTAATTCGTCTCTTTTTGATTTTCGAACATCCCGAATATATACCTCTTCTACTCTTCCTGGATACTCCCGCACGATCGATTGATAAATGTATGGATCCTTTTGTCCACTATCACCAATCAGAACAAATTTAACATCAGGAAATACTCTTAAAAGACGTTCTATCTTATCCTTTTTATGAGAATGACTTCCACCTCCACTTTTCACCAAATCACGAATACCACTCTTTATATCCTGTAATAACAGAACCCCCTCTGGCAATTCATTGTAATTCATAAAATCATTTAAAAAATCGTAGAGATTCCATTCACTGCTACTCACGTAAAACAGCTGTCCGCCTTCACCCATTAACTGGTGATAAAATTTTTCGGTACCTCTAAATGCTTTTCTTCGCTGATGATTTTTGGTCAACAACAAATACAGTTTTCTCCATAAACTGGTAGAGTGAGAAACAAGAATCGTATCATCAATATCCGATACAATTATCTTTTCAATTTTATTAGCAACAGTAATGTCAAGTTGCTCTGAAATGGCAAATTGCGGAATTGAGATTCTTATTTGTTGATTGGTCACCCCTCTAATCTCCGTTTCAAAATACCCATTCTTGTCAGTCTGAATCACCTCAATTTTATCCGGCAATTCAATCTGTACTTCTTCATTCTTCATCCCCTTCACCCGATACCTACGTATCATTTCAAGAGCATTTTTGAAGGGGTTGGTAGTGATTTTATCACGTTTCTTTACTGGTGATCGTAACACATGCCCCATAACGTATGTTATGTTAGTACCAGCGACAGGTTTATATACCTTAAGTGTTGGTTTGATTTCACGCATAAGTCTTTAATGATAAGATGAAAAAACACCTTTTTGTTATAAACCCGGTATCTGGAGGTACAGATAAGCAAGGATTAATCGATGACATTCACCAAAAATTCAGCAATCTTTCTTACAAAATTTGGAAGACCACTGGTAAGAAAGATAAAGAAAATCTCGAGTCAGAATTAGAAGCATATCAACCTGACATGGTCTTTCTTGCTGGTGGTGATGGCACCATCAATCAACTCCTGATGCCCATAGTGGATCGAAACATAGAATTCTCCATTATACCTTCAGGTTCTGCAAATGGCTTGGCTACGGACCTGGGAATAAGCATTGAAAATTGCTTAGATATTCTAGATAACAGCCATAGGACCGAGCTTGACATTATTATGATCAATGACAATCCTATGATACATATGGCTGATTTGGGCTTGAATGCCACGCTTGTCAAACGATACGAAGAAGAGAACCGTCGTGGATTCATTGGATATGCTATAAGCGCAATTAAAGAACTACCTGCAATCAATCAACCTTTTAAGGCCAAAATAATCATTGATGGATCAGCTCAAGAGTTTGAAACCAGCTTTTTAGTCATTGCCAACAGTCAACGCTATGGAACTGGTTTTGAAATCAATCCAAAAGGAAAAGTGAATGATGGAAAGTTCGAATTGTGCTTAATGAATGAACTCTCGATAGAATCAATATTTGGACACCTGTTTCAAGACACCCAGGAGAATTCAGATAAAATGATGTTCGAAGTTTTGAGCACAGATCAATGTGAAATTGAATTAAAAGAAAAGGTTAACTTTCAGGTAGATGGGGAGTACATCGGCACCTTTGATTATCTGAAAATTAAACCGCACCCTAAATCAGCAAGACTTATCCTTCCAAATACGATTCCTCACCCATAACCCAAGTAAGTTTCATTATAACCGGTTGCAGTGTGTAGTTAAAATCGGACTGAAATTAAAACTTGATTTAGGCACAAGGCTTTACAAGATCTTCCTGACTTTTAAATGTTTGGGTTATATTTTACGAACAATAGACCCAGGAAAATCCATTTTCTTATCTATCTCTGATAAGAAGACACTTGAGAAGAGAAGGAGCTCTAATCACCATAAAAGCGTAACTACCTTATATTAATCAATGCGGAATATGAATTTACTATTTAGTGATTATACCTTTTGGCATATGGCTTCTGAAGTTTCTTGAGCTGTTTCCCTTTTTTAGCATCAAGTTCTCTAGAGTGTTTAAGATCATTCCATGAGTAATTTCTTGGATTGCGAGAAGCACTGCAAGAACTAAATAAACTCAGAAGAAATAAAAATAGCACAGCTGCCAAGAGTTTCACTCTGGCAGGCTTTAATTGTAGCTGAAACATAACATTGCTTGGTTGTTGTAAATGTAAATATATAAATATTTTTTATACTTATTCCAATATTACGTTTTATCTGAAATTATATTTTCAAATTGGTTGAAAAGAATTTTGCATTTTTTTTCACCAACTCTTTTTTCACTTCAAAAATGTTCTATATTTGCATCCGCGTTTACAACGAAGGGATAGCCAGAAGGGAAGAAAAGCTGTAAAAACGCATTGTTCGGGGCATAGCACAGTCCGGTAGTGTACCTGGTTTGGGACCAGGGGGTCGTAGGTTCGAATCCTGCTGCCCCGACGAACAAAAACAAAAAAGCTCTGAGAAATCAGGGCTTTTTTTTGTTAGTGGAGTACAGTATTTAAGTACAGTTCTGGGATCAAGGATCAATCTGTATTTCTGGGATCAATTGGATCAAGGATCAATCCGAGAATCTGTGGGGAATGTCAGAATAATCTAATTTAGCCTTTAAAAAAGAGCTTTGGATTTAACAGCATGGGAATTACTACTACCAGAAGGGATGCTGGATTACTTCGAGGTAGTTTCTGCATACAAGCATATCATTGATTACACGATCTAGACCAAATATCCACCACTACCTCTAATTGATTAGACTCACCACATTTCGAGCCTGCCAAAAATCATTATCTGTACTAATTAAAATACAGAATTACTACATAATGTACCCCTAGATTAGCTCATCCATTTAACACAGTGAGCCATGAAACTTAAGTTTATCACCAACTTTGGAATGCTTATTTTCCTGATGAGTACTTTCCACATAATAAGACTATTTGATTTCAGTTACGAATCAGAACATCCAAGCCTTAATGAATACTCTACAGAGCCTGACATCCATCTTAATAATGTCAGACACTACTATACTAAAGAAGCTGATCACAATCGCAGCATGTATCACCTAGATCAAGCGATACAAAGCATCAAATACCTTGAAACTGATGTTGATCTAAATACTAGTCAAATAGTAGATGAGGCAATTGAAAAGTTAAAATATATCTATGAAGAAATAAAAAATGACACACTTGTAAATGAAGACCTAAATCATGCATTTGAGTTCGCACTTACCAGCTTGTCATTAGCTGAACTTCGTGTTTCCGAACGCTATGCTGAATCGAATAAACTAGAGCTATCAAGAATTGCTCTTAAATACTCAAAATTGCATTTGAAACATGCTCTTGAGTATTCCTTCAACGACAGTGCTTCGCACTATGAAAAACATGTTTATGAACAAATTGACTCCCTCTTAGCTAACTTTGAAGATGCACCAGTATTCATTACCGAAAAAATAGATTTGATGATTGACGAAATGGATAGCCTCCTTCAATTAGAAAGAAATCAATTAACCAATTTGTCAATTAATTAACTCTAACCTTTGTAGAATTCCTTATACCAACTTACAAACTCCTTCACCCCTTCTTGGATAGAAGTTTTAGGTTGATAGCCCACAGCTTCTTTTAACTCAGAAGTATCTGCAAATGTGCTAACTACGTCACCATCTTGCATAGGCATGAAGTTCATCTTAACTTCTCTCCCAAGTTCTGAACCAAGTACATCAATGAAATCCATAAGTTGAACAGGTTTGCTATTTCCAATATTGAATAAACGGTATGGCAAACCCTTCTCATTTACGGGTGCTACCGCTTCCACAACCTTACAAACACCATCCACTATATCATCCACATAGGTAAAGTCTCTAGCCATTTTACCATTATTGTAAACATTGATCGGATCATTATTCATAATGGCTTTAGCAAATAGCATTGGAGCCATATCTGGCCTTCCCCATGGCCCATATACCGTAAAGAACCTTAAGCCCGTTGTTGGAATCTTGAACAAATGACTATAGGTATGAGCCATCAGCTCGTTACTTTTCTTTGTAGCGGCATATAAACTCGCTGGCTGATCCACTTTATGATGGATAGAGAAAGGTTGTTCCTCATTCAAACCATACACACTTGAGCTACTTGCATACACGAGATGCTCAACTGGATAAGTCCTACACGCTTCCAGAATATGATTAAAACCAACTACATTGGACTGAATGTAGGCATTAGGGTTATCTATACTATATCTAACACCTGCTTGAGCTGCCAAATGAATGACATAGTCAAAGTTGGAACTATGAAATAGGTCTTGAAGCGACTTCTCGTCCGTTAAGTCCATTCTGATAAACTCAAAACGATCATGCTGACGACTAGCAGTTTTCTGCCGGTAACGAATAAAATCTGGATGTATACCTAAAGCCTTTAAACGTTCAAACTTCAAAGTCATAGGGTAATAATCATTGATATTATCTAAACCAATGATTTGATAATCTGTAGTTGATAAAAGTTTTTTAACAGTATGAAAACCAATAAATCCAGCAGCTCCAGTTACCAATACTTTCTTACTCATTACAAACAGGTTAATGTTTACTTATCTTTATTCAACGACCACCACTCTTTTTCAAAATAGCGATACAGGGTGTTATTATTCGAATTGTCCGAATTTACAGTACGTGAGAGACTAACTTTTGTTGATTGCCTTAAGGACACGAACCTCCCAAATCTAAATGGCGCTGGAACAACATAAACGGGACTCTTACACCAAGCCAAATTTCCGCTCAACCAAATATCATCTACGAAAAATGCCTCCTTTGGAGCAGTTTCAAAATCAAAAACTCTTTGATCAAACAACTTTGGCTTCACGGCAAAGCTTGCAGCACCTTGCAAACAATCAACTCTAACCGGCTCCTTAACGGAATTGTCTAGACGATAGGCCCGAACTATGGCTCCATACAATTGTACCTTATCACCATGATCAAATGATTTTGGCACTGTCCAACCAGACAATGTAAGCGCTGCATCAGGAAGTAATTCAGAATTTTTCACATAATTCTCTACCATACCTTTCGAATAAATCTGATCATCATCCAATACAATGATCAACTTGTCTGGATCATCTTTAAACAAGTCTAGTGTCGGCAAGACTTTCGTGGCTGGCCCCATATCCTCTTCAATCCAGTTAATTCGAATTAACGGATGATTCGTCACATAATCGGGAATTTCATAATTGGTTTTATCCCGTTTAAAATGCCTTGGTAAATTAATAATGATTTCTTCCGGCAATACTGACTGATCAGTAATTGAATTCAACGTAGGCTCAAAGTGCTTAAAACGAGCAGGAAGTATGGAAAGCGAGATGACTGCTTTCGAGGAAGGTTTCTGCCCTATTTTGTTTATCCATGTTTGGGGCTGAGTATGCCGGACTCTGGTAAGTCTAAGCAATTCTTTAAGTATTCGCACTTCGATGAATTTTGTTTTGGAATGCAAAAATAGACCTTATTGGGATTCAATAGCTATTCCAACCAATTACTTGATTCGAGCACCAAAAGTTTACCTAAATTTGTGAGCTATTTTAATGCAGCATGCAAGAGAAGAAGATAGACAAATCTCAATGGATTGACCCAGAGGAAAGAATAGAATACTACCTAAATAATAAGTCTACAATTGAATTGGACTTAAACCTTCTAGAATCTGTTCAAAATCTAAACTCCTGGACTAAAAAGGAAGTCAAATACATCTCTTACAAAGATTTTAAAAACAGTTTTCTTCATTGGTATTGTAAGAATTTAATGCATTTACCACTGATCAGAGACATCAGAACTCTACCATTTTACAACAAGTACCGAGACCTACACTCACTAATTGATTTCTTTAGACCATTCGATCAGTTCGAAACAAACATTGAAAATGTTAAATTTCCTATTTTCTATGGGGAACATGGTGAAACAGGAACACTTCCTATCATCAGGAAAGCCAGACAAACTACCGATAAAACAAGCACTCTATATGATCTGAGATCATTAAGATTTAACACTCCTTGCGTGGAAGTATCTAGCTCGGACATTCCATGGAATAAAAAGAACAACAACGTAATCTGGCGTGGAGCTACTACTGGTTCTAAAACGCGAGAAAGCTTCGTAAAGAAGTATTTTGATAACTATGACATTGGTTTCTCCAATGTAAAACAAAAACCTCACCTTGAGCCATTTAAGAAAAACACAATATCCATTGCTGAACAACTGAAATCTAAATTCATTGTAAGCCTTCAAGGCAATGACATAGCGAGCAATATTCGATGGACTTTATTTTCCAATTCGGTATTAATTATGCCTAAACCCAAATGGACTTCCTGGGCTATGGATGAAAAATTAAACCCTCAGGAACATTACCTTGAACTGAATGACGATTTATCCAACCTTGAGGATTTATTGGAATGGGCTCAATCCAATGACAGCTTATGCCAACAGATCGCACAAAATGGAAAAAACTTTATTTCACAGGTATTGGATAGTGAATATGATGACCAAATAAGATTCAGGTTACTTGACCAGTATGCCAACAGACTAAAAATCATCAACTAATTGAGTCTCTACACTTATTAAAATTCAACTTAATGCTATCAATTACCTTCATTTAAAGAAGTGCATTTAAGACGTCTGAACATCTCTTAATAAATTAATCGCGCGTAGATTTCAGTAAGTTCTTAACTTGCACTAGCGATAATTAATCCTTCTTTACTTTTTTATTACAAATACCTCTATTAATTAAAAACTAGCCAATGCCAATTATTCTTGATTTAGCTAATCACCATCAAATACCCAAAGTCATTCATTGTTCCTGGAAAAACAAGGATATCCTTTCTAACCCTTCGCCATTAATTACCAGAGGCATTGCTAACATGCAAAAAATCAATCCAGGCTATAAACTGGAAATTAGTGATGATCAAGACGTAGAAGAGTACATAATAGAAAGACTTTCTAAATGGGATTACTTTAAAATTAGGAACAAAAAGATCGTGGAGAAAGTAGATCTATGGAGACTACTTAAAATGTATGAAGAAGGAGGAGTCTACGTAGATATTGATAGGTTTTGCAACATTAGTTTCGATGAAATCATCAAAGAGGGGACAAAGTGCATTTTACCTACACACAGGGATGCAGATTTCTCTCAAGACATCATGATAAGCTGCAAGGAAAACCCAATTTTCCTGAAAGCAATTGAATTAAATCTTAAAAAAAGAAATCTTATAAGCACTAGAAGCGTATTTCAGTTAGGGCCACCTATTTATATGCGCGCAGTAACAGAAACTGTGTTTGGTGATCCTAGTGAAAGAAAGCCTGGAAAGGAGAAAATGGATGAATTCAGAAATCTTCTTGATCAATCAAAAGACTTTCAGACCTACTATGAAGAGCTACCAAATAATTCAATCATCTATTCTGCTGAAAAAGACAATCAAAGTGAGCAATATCTCGATAGCAAGAAGGACTTGTATGATTCTGAAAATATTGTTCCCTGGAACAGAGGCTATGAAAGCAATGTGAAAATCGCCTTCTTCCTGGCAATTGGACTACTCGTTATTGCTTTATTGTATTTCTTTTTGACCTAAAGGCATATTTCAACTCAATAAAGAACACTTTCCGATCTATCGTCCGCTTGTATGATTTGAGCATACTAAAGGTTTCTCGTAAGCTAATATTAGCTGGAATATTCTTTACACTCAAGAAAGCTAAACAACGAGAAAGTTGCTGTTGAATTTTAGCATCATTACTTTCAGAAAAAGCATCACTACTTTTCAGAAAGCGGTCTAAATGATGATTGATACTTTTCAAGACTCTCCTTTCGTAAAACAAACGATCATCATCAAGCCTATTATGTTTTTTCAAAAAATCACAAATATCCTGAAATACAACAGGTAAATCCTCCATCAACTTTGAGAAATCGGAAGTGGTAGCCTCTTCCCTATTGACCCTGTAATGATAAAATGCCCTTCTTACTAATGGAGCTTTTTCTATAACGTAGCTCAGCTTAGACATTAATGCAATATCCTCCGAAGAAATACCTTCTGGAAAAAAGATATCATTTTTAATAAATAGATCTCTTCTGAATAGCTTATTCCATATCAGTGCATTAACAGCATGCATTTTATCAGCTTGAAATCTGAAGGACTTTAACTTCTGTAGCCTCTTACGCTCTCCATCTTCGCGATAAAAGAAACATTGCACAAAATCAGCATTCGTTCGCTCTGCTACTGTGAATAGCTCTGCATACATGCCAGAATCTATCCAATCATCACTATCTACAAAACCTACATATTTACCTTTAGCTGCTAAAATCCCTGTATTTCTTGCTCCACCTGCCTTCTTATTCTCATCATGCTTTATGTAGTTCACCGACGCATACTTAGATGCATATTGAAGACATATTTCCTCATCACTTGAATCAGGAGACATATCATTCACTAGAATTAATTCAATACCATCCTGGGATTGATTAAGAATACTTTCTATGCATTGCTCAAGAAACTGAGAAGCCTTATACACAGGAACGATTACCGATATCTGAGGGCTAGAGATAGGATTCATCTTTTCAAATAGCACATCTTACTCAAACCAGGGACTTAGTCTCTTGTGGGCATCATTTTTAAAGTAATCCAGAGTAGGATAAATCTCTACTTTAACATCTTTGGAATTGGTAGTTATATCATGCAATACAGATACACTATTAGTACTTTCATCATGGAAATCGTTTTGAATGAACGCTTGAACCATTGCTCCATGACGTGTCGTGTACAAGCCTCTCACCATCAACACATCTGTATTGAATTTCTTGAATGGCAACACTTTAGCATACTTGATGGAATAATAAGCATATCTAAACACCCTGTAAGCAGCCTTAGGTCTAAACAAATAAGCCCCTGTGAGTGTAGACCATGGAAATATCAATGAGCATTTACGAATCTCCTGATGACCTAAATGCCCTAGAAGTTTATATGGCCCAGGTTTACCATCAAATTTCTTATCAAATAACTTATTCTGGTTTCGAGTAAGATGTACGGCATGTATTCCAGATGGAAACTGGCTGATAGCTGTTTCCAATTGATTCATAAATATTGAAGGATCAAATTCATCTCTTAGTTTAATATCATCCTCCATGATCATGTACCAACCATCCTCCTGCATCGAAATGTATTTCCAGATAGCCATTTGAGAAGTTAAATTTCCAATCTTTCCTTTCTGAAAGTTATTTGGATTATCAATGGTAGCTCCATGAAATGCCTGAAACCGATACACATTATCTTTTACTCCTAGAGATTCAAACAAATTGGACATATGTTCTCTTCTGTCGGTCGATCGATCCAGGTTATTACAAAAAATAGCTTTAATCATCCTTATGAATTCGTCAATTGGAAATGTAATTCTGATGCAAACTTATGGCTTATTCGTATAAATTATATTTGCATTCATTCAATTAAGAAGAGATATTATACTTCTACTAAAATCAGTAAGCATAGATTTGCAGGAATTTAAGATTGCAAGTTAGATTTTCGAGCTATCTGGAAGTAAGTGAAAATCTCAACAACATTGATTTTAAAAAACAGCGAAGCAACGTGATCAGGAAAATAAACTCTGCAAATAAGAAAAAGGTAGACATTCTGATGTTGGCAACCAACCACATCGAAATTTACACCAAATACTCCATACCTATGTGGGAGAAATATGCTGAGAAGCACAATTACAAATTCTTCCATTATGAAAGAGAATTTCTACCTGACATGGCCTTTACATGGAGTAGAATTCAAATGTTGATAGAGCATCAAGCTCAATCAGACGCCGATTACATTATGATGGTAGATGCAGATACCCTAATCTATCATGACATGTATGATTTATCTGTAGAGCAGATTATTGAGGATTACATGCCAAATGGCAAACAAATACTCTTCCAAAAAGATGGATCTGATAGAGCTGGACTATACTTCTCACACAATTTCAAATTGAGTTATGAGCTGCGCAGATGGACTCTACCAAATGCAGGCTTTAACATCATGGCGAACACTGCTGAAACTAAGAAGTTTCTGGAGATGTGGGTTGAACTAGGACGCGGAAGATTAAAACACCTTGCAGATATTCATCCTCGCACGCAAAACGTCCTTATTAGAGGAGTACTACAAGAACCTGAAATGGACGACTTGGTAGCTTATCTACCTTCCAAACTCGTGAGTAAGCGCAATACAAAATTTGTACAGCACCTATCAGCTATGAGCAAGGCACAAATTGCAGCTGCCATTAAAAAAGAATACGACAAAACCTTTTAAGCTTCATGTGGCAACTTCTTCAGCAGGTAAAACATAGATCTGGTCTTTTTGCAACAGGATGTATCGCGGCTTTAATCGCAGGAACATTTTCAGCCAAAGTGATCACCATGATCAGGCATGGATTAGAATATGAATCAGAAATCACTTCGGAATGGTTCACCAAAATCATCATATATAGCCTAATCGCCGCCTCTGTTGGCGTTGCTGCTTCATACTTTATCTCACGACTGAACATTATCATTGTGAGAGACTTAACGAAAAAGCTGGTCAATAAAACACTGATGACCAAGTTTGAGTACATCGAAACAGTCTCAGACAAAGTATTGCCTATTATTACCAAGGACATCTCAGATATAGCCAATTATGTGGACAGAATTCCCACATTCATCATCGCATGTAGCGCTGTGCTCATCAATTTGGTAGAGTTATTCATCATAGACACAGAACTTACCGCATACTTTTTCATCATTTTCGCCTTACAGATCATATTGGTTATGATCTTAATTCCGCTTTTAAAAAAATATGGAAGAATAGCCGTCCAATATCGGAATTATCACTTTCGAAACCTTGGCAACATGATCAAAGGATTGAAAGAACTTACCTTAAATAAAGAAAAACGAGATTACTATTTGTCTGATGTCATATCACAGGACTTGGGTGAAATGAATAAAGCATTTTTAAAGGGAAGAGTAACAAATGGAACGACTCAAAGGATCAATGACCTACTAATCTTCTTATTTGTAGGTATGCTGATGTATTCAAGCATGACATTCCTGGATATAGATTTTGAGAGATTTAAAATCTTCCTTCCCACTATCCTCTTCATCGTACCTTATTTTGCTAAAATCAGTGGATTCTTTCAAGATTTCAAAGGAGTTGAAGTAGCGTTCGAGCAAATCAATTCCATTTCAGAGGAGATTGAGCAATACTCAATAACTAATCAACAGGCAATTGAGTGGAATGACCAAAATGAAAATCTCATTACGCTTGAGAACATTAAATACCAATACCTGGAATCACGTCATGACAATCAGTTATTCTTTGGCCCACTAAATCTCAGCCTCAAAAAAGGAAATATCACCTTTATCATTGGGGGAAATGGTAGTGGGAAAACCACATTTGCTAAAATTCTGACTGGTCTTTACGAGCCAAGAGAGGGCAAAATCCTGTATAATGGTCATCCAATCGATGATCAACATTTAATTGATTACCGCAATAAGTTTTCGGCTTACTTTGCAGACTCTTACACTTTTGAGCAATTGGGATATATTGATCATAAGCACCTGGAGAAGCATTCTTCATCCATCATCAAACTTCTGGAAATGGAGTCAAAAGTGAAACTGGATGATAAATACAACTTCTCAACAACCAGTTTATCTTTTGGTCAAATCAGCAGACTTTCGCTCATTACCAAGATTTTAGAGGATAAAGAAATCTACTTATTTGATGAATGGGCAGCTAATCAAGATCCGTACTTCAAAAACATATTCTATCATGAAATCCTCCCACTTTTGAAATCCCATGGAAAGACAATTGTCGTGATTTCACATGATGAAAAGTATTTTGATGTCGCTGATGAAATTATAGAATTACAAGAAGGAATGAAGACCGAATAATCAGCGTTTTACCAAACTTCTATATTGATCAAACAACTGTTCTGATAGTTTTTCCCAGCTCTGAGATTTAGCATATTCTCTCGCTGCAGAACTCATTTCACGACTCAGCTCCTCAGACTGCACCAATTTCATGATCTTATCAAAGAAGGCTTGTTCATTGGCCGGTTCAACCAGGAATCCATTTTGCCCATCTGAAACGATATCAGATGGCCCGCCTGCGTTTGCTGCAACTACTGGAAGACCTGATGCCAAGGCTTCTAATACAACATTGCCAAATGTCTCCGTTGTTGAAGGGAATACAAATACATCAGCTGAAGCATAGGCTTTACTAAGTTCTTCGCCATATTGTGGTCCCATAAAAATAGCCTCAGGCATTTTTTCCTGAAGCATTTGCCGCATTGGCCCATCTCCTACCAATATCATACTGATCGGAGCGTTTTTCTTCTGAATCAGTTTGTAGAGCCTAATGAGTGTCTGAGGTTCTTTCTCTCGTGTTAATCGACTAACGAATAAAAGCTTAACATTTCCTTTGGGGGCCTTTTCCCAAAGATCTTGCTCTTTCTTCGAAGGATTAAACCTGTCTGTATCAACACCTCTACCCCAAATTGTTAATGACTCTTGTTTTATTCCTATCGATTTCAAGTAATTCGACATAGATTTTGTAGGCGCCAATATCTTATCAGTCTTAGGGTACATTGCATATAGCCAATGAAAAATTGGCTCAATCAAACTAGAAAATGGTCCAAAATAATACTTTAGGAAGCTTGGATAGTGTGTATGGTAAATACTAGTTACGATTTTACCCTTTGCCTTCGCATATCTTACTGCAAATTTCCCCATTGCTGTTGGGCTGCTGTAATGAAGAATATCCGGATTAAAAGCATCTAAAATTTCATTCAAGTCTTTCCTTTTTTTCGGAAGTCCAAATCGATAATCCTTATTCTTTTCTGGGACTCTGAAATATGGCACCTCGAAAACAGGAAATCCGATATCGTTTTTAGGTGGGTGCGGAGTTATAAAAATCACATCAAATTCTTCCTTAGGAATCCTGTTTATAACTTGATGCATAGTGATAGCTACACCATCAAAGTTCTCTTCCATTACATCTAAAAAAAATGCGATTTTAATCTTACTCATTCGAATTTATTTGACTGACAAAAGTAGTATTTCCTCACTCTACTCTCATTTCTGAATTAAAAAACCTTTTTTTGCCATCTGATGGAAATACTGATCATTTCTCATAAATACCCACCCTCAATAGGTGGAATGCAAACCCATTGCTATAAACTTGTTCAGGAGCTTGAAAAGCACAACAAAATTCATGATTTGATTTGGAAATCAAATTACCCTAGAATTATCTTTTTCCTTACAGTTGTTTTCAGGGCATTGTTAAAAATTAGACGGAATCCTGACATTAAAGTTATATATGTTAATGATGGCCTAATGTCGCTTGTTTGCACTCCTTTATTGTGGTTTACCAAGGTACCAATCGTTGCGACTATACATGGTTTAGATATTAATTTCCCGTCCAAATTCTATCAAAATTGGGCTAAAAAATACCTAAATCGATTTAGTCAGATTATCGCTGTAAGTGAACCAACAAGAAACTTGTGCATCAAAAAAGGTATACTTCCTGAAAAGGTGACATTAGTAGAAAATGCTGTAGATATCAATTTCACCGAAGAACCGGAAGATCCGGACTTTCGCAAAAAGTTGGGTAAGGAAATTAAAGTTGATTTAAGTGATAAATTCATCCTGGTTTCATTGGGTAGAGGAATACCAAGAAAAGGATTTAATTGGTTCGCCAAAAATGTTGTACCAAAACTGCCAGATAAGGTTGTGTATCTGGTATTAGCGAGAAAAAATCCACAAGAGAAACTATTCAACTTAATTGAAAAACTTACTTCAAAATCCCTCTTTGAAAAAATACGATTGCTGGTAGGTGCTGAAATTGACGGGAAAGCGCTTCAACAAACGATCATAGATCAGAATTTACAAGGGAAAGTTTATTTGCTGAGTCAATTTTCAGATTCGAGATCAAAAATTTTTCAAATCATTAAGCACAGTGACCTTTTCATCATGCCAAACATTGCCATTCCTGGTGACTATGAAGGTTTTGGACTAGTAGCTCTTGAAGCAGCCTCACAAGGCACACTTACCTTAGCTGCCAACGTAGACGGTATCCCCTCCGCAGTTAAAAATGAAGAGAATGGATTATTAATAAATCCAGGAGATGCCAAACATTGGGCAGATACCATTCAATTTCTAATAAGTAACCCACAGATACTCAAAGAAAAAGCAGGCCAATTCAAAATAAACACCCTTACAAAGGGTCGCAGTTGGGAAAGCATGTCATCAAACTATCTTGATGTCTTTAAGAAAGTGTCAGATTAAATATTGTAATTTTGCGATCTAAAATAGTCATCTAACCTTAAATGACTTAACAATATCAAAGCGCATACTGCTTTGATCATTGCTTCACACATTCATTAATTCAATAGCATGACAGCTTTTTAATGAATTCGTGATAATTTTACCGATTATTTTGAAATCATCATTTCTGAAGAAAGATTTTAATGAGCACCATATTACAGAACAAATACAGCAATTACCGGGAGCCACAAAAAGTTAAAGAATTAAACCTCTACCCTTTTTTCAGAAATATTCAGTCAGGACAAGATGCCGAAGTAATGGTAGAAGGTCATAAAGTCCTGATGTTTGGATCTAATAGTTATTTAGGTTTAACAACTCACCCGAAAATTAAAGAAGCTGCAATCGAAGCAGTTAAGAAATACGGTTCTAGTTTAAGTGGATCACGCTATATGAATGGCACAAGTGATAAGCACGTAGAACTAGAAGATAGATTAGCTAAATTTCTGGGCAAAGAAGCTGTTGCTTTATATAGCACTGGATTTCAAGTAAACATTGGCGTATTACCAACGGTAGCAGGAAAGGGTGACTATATCTTTTTAGATAGACTCAACCATGCATCTATTTTTGAAGGTGCAAAGCTTTCTGCAGCTCAGTCTGTTGTGTTTAGACACAATAACATGGAATCTCTTGAGCAAAAGCTAAGTAAAACACCTGCTGACGCTTTCAAATTCATTGTTGTGGATGGAGTTTTCAGCATGGAAGGTAACATTGTGAAACTTCCAGAAATTGTCAAATTAGCTAAGAAATACAATGCGGCGGTCATGTCAGACTGTGCTCATGGCATTGGAGTTATTGGAGATCATGGACGAGGCACTTCTAATCACTTTGGCTTAACTGATGATGTAGATATTATTGGCGGAACGCTAAGTAAATCATTCGCTTCTTTGGGTGGTTTCTGTGCATCTGATGCTGATACGATTAATTACTTGAAGCACTCTTCCAAATCAATGATTTTTGCTGCGAGTATCACTCCTGCATCCATTGCATCTGCTTTGGCAGCCTTGGATATCATGGAAACAGATGACTCATATCGCCTGAAGCTTTGGGACAATACTCACTACACGCTTAAAGTAATGAACGAACTTGGGTTTGATACCGGAGCTTCAGAAACTCCAATCATTCCTATTTTTGTTAGAGATGATTTGAAGGCATTCAAACTAACAAAAATGTTATTTGATAGAGGTGTCTTTGTAAACCCTGTAGTGTCTCCTGGAGTGTCTCCTGAAGATTCTCTGATCAGATTCTCTATCATGTCTTCACATACCCACGAGCAGATCGATAGAGCAGCTGAAATATTGCACAAAGCAGCTAAAGAAGTAGGACTTTTCGAAACAGCATAAACGATGAACATTCTGGTAACTGGTGCAAATGGTTTTTTAGGAAGTCATATAGTAGAGAAAGCACTAAAAAAAGGACATCAGGTTACCGCACTTGTTCGAAAAGGGTCTGATACTTCCAATCTGGATCATCTCTCAGGTTATGAAGTAAAATTCATAGATTATTCAAGTGTTGATTCCATTGTTGGCTGTTTAGATGAGCTACCAAATCAGGATATTTTCATCCACAATGCTGGCTTAACTAAGAGTTACACATTTGACAGGTATTTAAAAGTAAATGTTGATCTGACGAAAAAGTTAACAGAAGCTCTCAAACGATCAAAACACTTTAAATCTGGAATAAAATTCGCCTATGTATCGTCACTTGCTGCTATCGGACCAAAAGGACATAATGGCCCAGCTTCAAACTACGGAAGAAGTAAGTTATTAGCAGAAAAAGCCATTCAAGATTCAGGGCTCTCCTATTTAATCTTCCGACCTACAGGCATTTATGGTGAACGTGATGTACAATTTGTACCATTAATAAAAGCAGTAAAATTGGGTCTATATCCAGCCATGACTCCAAAGCATCATAAAATGACTTTGATCAATGCGAAAGATGTAGCTGAAAACATTATTGAATGTTCTATTGCCCATGCAAACGTAATCGTACATCTGGAAGATGGGCAGATTTATGAGCATTCAGATATGAAGTCTATATTGGAAGGAATATTGAACAAAAAGTCTTTCAATCTAAGAGTTTCGAGACCTATAGTAAAAACTGTTTTATATTTTTCCGATATTATTGATAGATCTTTAAATAGAACTCCAAAACTATCCAGAGAACATTATTCAGAAATATCACAGGATTGGGATTATGACTTTTCTGAAGAACGTAAATCCATTCCACTAACAATTGACTACCCATTAAAGAAAGGATTCGAAGAAGCCATTAACTATTACCAAGCTAACCAATTAATTTGAACCAAATGAGTGTTGAAATTAGAGAAATCACCACCAAGGCAGATATTAAAAAATTCATTTCTTATCAATGGGATTTGTACAAAGGTGTAGAGCAATTTGTACCTCCTATGATGGATTTTGAAACCAGCACTTTTTCAAAGGAGAAAAACCCGGCATTTAAAACCAGTCAGGGAAGATTCTGGATGGCGTTTAAGGACAACAAGCCTGTTGGGAGAATCTGTGGGATCATTCATGGAGAGGAAGCTCAAGAAACAAAACATATCCGTTTTGGATGGGTAGATTTCATTGATGACATAGAGGTAAGTTCTGCACTAATAAAAACAGTTGAAGATTGGGGTAAATCAGAAGGGTTAGACAAAATACATGGTCCTCTAGGTTTTACAGACCTTGATTTTGAAGGATGTCTGGTAAGTGGATTTAATCAAATGGCCACTCAAGCCACCATTTACAATTACCCTTATTATCCAGAACATTTTGAAAAACTTGGTTTCTCCAAAGCTGTAGATTGGACAGAAGCAAGAATAATAGTTCCATTGAATGATTCAGAATTAGAAGCTGATCTGGACAGAAAAGCAAAGATCATCGGAGATAGGTATGGAATGCACATTAAAGAATTCAAGTCTGGTAAAGAGATTCTCAAATATGCTGACGAATTCTTTGAACTTTTAAATAACACCTATGGACATCTATATGCATTTCACAAGCTAACAGATGATCAGGTAAAATATTTCATTGACTCCTATTTTGGTTTTGTCAAGAAAGACTTCATTCTAATGATTGTGGACGACAATGATCAACTGATTGGAGCTGCAATCACCTTCCCTTCACTATCCAAGGCCTTTAAGAAAGCCAAAGGAAAAATGTTCCCTTTTGGATTCATTCATGTCCTGAAATCTTTCTACAAAAATGATGTCCTAGATTTCTTTTTAATTGCAGCAAAACCAGAATATCAGAAAAAGGGATTCAATGCATTGCTCTGGAAAAGACTGTATTGGGCTTGTAACAAACACAATATCCAAGAAATTTGGTCCGGACAAATGCTCGAAACTAATGACAATGTGAACAATCTCTGGGCCAAATATCCATCAGCCAAAGACGAAGAAATTAGACGAAGATGTTACACTAAAGCCATCTCTTAAATTTCTTTAAATATCACACTGTTCATTAGGGGTTTAAATGATTTCGGTTGCCCTTCTTGATGACTAATCGATTAATTTTGCGAACACTTTAGCCATAGTGATCGTTTGCAGTCTAAAGTTGTAATTAAGGAATAGCACATTGTCTAATAAACATAGAGTTGTCATTACAGGCCTCGGAGTTGTTTCTCCTAATGGAAACAATGTTGAGGAATTCGAATCAGCTTTGAGAGCTGGAAAATCTGGCATTAAAAGATGGGATAATCTTGAAAAAATAAATTTCAAGGGACAAATCGGTGGTAAACCGGACATTTCTCAAGAATATAAAGAAGAACACTTACCAGGTTTCATAGCTAAGAAACTTCAAAATCATGCTGTGATTTACGCCTGTCTATCAGGACTTGAGGCATGGAAGAATGCAGGTCTTGATATTGCTCCTGGTCAATATGATCGTAAAACCGGATTATTGATCGGTTCAGGTGCACTAGGTCTGGATAGTTTTATAGAGCATAAAATTTACCCTATAGATAACGGTGATCACAGAAAATTAGGATCTCGCTCTGTGCCGGAATCCATGAGCAGTGGAGCAGGTGCCTATTTAAACAGCATCCTGGGTCTAAAAGGACGAATTTTCTCGAACAGTTCAGCATGTATCACTGGATCAGAGGCTATTCTTCAAGCATTTGAAATGATCCAATCTGGCAAGATGGAAAGAATGCTCTGCGGAAGCACTGAAGGTGATGGCAGATACATTTGGGGCGGATTTGATGCAATGAGAATTCTTTGTAGTGACTCTAATGACACTCCAGAAAAAGGCTCCAGACCAATGAGTGCTACAAGTAGTGGGTTTGTTCCAAGCGGGGGATCAGGAGCTATGGTTTTAGAAACACTGGAAGCTGCAGAAGCCAGAGGCGCTCATATCTATGCTGAAATTCTAGGTGGAGATGTAAACTCAGGAGGTCAACAAGGAGGTGGATCTATGACTGCACAAAATCCTGAAGCCGTAGTAGATTGTATTCAAACAGCTATAAGTAACTCTGGCATCAAGAGCTCAGAGATTGATTTAATTTCCGGTCACCTCACATCTACTAAAGGAGATCCATACGAAATCAAAAACTGGTTTGACGCGTTAGACCTACCAAAAGATGAGTTTCCATTAGTGAATACTCCAAAATCAATGATTGGACATTGTGTAGCTGGCGCTGGCTCCATCGAATTAGTTGCTTGTGCTCTACAAATCTCCAATGGATTCGTTCATAAAAATATCAATCTGGAAGAAATTCATCCAGACATACTGAGCATTTTAGATGAGGGTAAATTCCCAACAGATACTGAAGAGAAAGAAATAAACACGATTATCAAATCAAACTTTGGGTTTGGTGATTTGAACTGTTGTGTAGTCTTAAGAAAATACAAGAAATAAATGAACAGAGAAGAAATAAAAGTAGAGCTATTAAAGATCATAGATCCTTACATAGACGAAAAAGAAGTTACCACAAGCATTTCGGAGCAATCTGACTTAATCAATGACTTGAACATTAACTCAGCACATTTAGTAGACATAGTGCTTGATATTGAAGAAAAGTTCGATATCATGATCGAAGATGACTTTATTGGAAAAATGGATACGGTTGGTAATGCATTAGATATTATCGAGGAAAAATTGAATGGTTAATCATTTTTCTCTTAGATCAACAAACAACCTTTACGGTTAAAATATGCTTTGGAAACAACCCAAATTACCAATATTTATAGTACTTGCTATAATTCTAATTTCATCTTGCAGTACCAAAAATGGCCCTGAAAGTTCAACAGCAAGACCAATTGCTGATAGTGAAATAGAAGCTTACTGGATCAAATTCTATAAAATAAACAGTAGAGTCATTGTACACCTAAATGGTGAAGAGATTCACGACTCTGGTGTATTTGAAGAAATTACAAAGCCATATACCCTGAGTCTAAGTAAACTCATCAAAGAAGGAAAGAACACTCTTGAAATAGACCTTCTTAATGGGCCTCCATATGATGACTCTGTCGGATTTGACAAATATTGGGAAATCGATTATGAAATATTCAATTACGATGAGCCAATTGACTTTAGCTATGAAGTAAACAAAACCGGGCGAAATGGATTAGTCTGGGAGAGAGAACATATATTGGAAATTGAATAGACGATGCCAGGAATTGACTTGATCGATTTGAAGGATCCACTCCTAAGAAAGCGAGAAAATAATGCCTTGAGACTCATAACTAATGAGCAAGACATCTTTGACGATGACCATGGTTTCTGGTACTTATGGACGGCAAAGGAGGCCGTTTTCAAGCAATTCCGAGAATTAACCAATTTCGACCCAAAGGAAATCCCAATCAAAATCATCAAGAAGGATGATAAAATCACCTTCGAAAGCAATGACATACAGGGATTTTATATAATAACTGATGATGTCATAGTTGCTATTTGTCATACTCCTGAGGAAGAAATAGAGTTTGAAACGATGAAATGTGAAGACTTTCATCAATCACAAAAAATCAGGCTAAAACTTCAGGAACATTTATCCGAAAAGTACGATTTAAAGACAGAAGTCGTTTCTGATGGTGATGGTTTACCGATAATCAAAGCCACTGGACAAGCTATTTCTTTCACACATCATTACCATCACATGGGTTTTGTGTTTGATAAATCTAGCATATCTAAAAAGCCCCAATCCCATTAGCCATTAGAACCGCACAAAGCGGAATAAATACCAGTAAAATACATTCCAATACAATTAGAATTCGGATCTTAGAAGGGATAACCACAACATCTTCTTCTTGGCCCTTTCTATTTTTAAGAAAAAACACAGTTGGAAGGATCGACAATATCCCGACTATACTGAATAAAATTAGCTTTGCGATAAATATCCAGTTATTGGTATAGAATGAAGCCGGTTTACCAATAGCAAACCATAGTGCGAAACCTGCAGACATCACCACAACTGTCCCAATCCCATAAAACATATCTATTCGCGATAGAAGCTGGATTTCTTTTCTAGTCATTTCATGCCTGACAAGTACAAGTTCAGCTGTTAGAGCGCCAACGACAGTGAATACACCCAGAAAGTGAATATATTTTACAATTACAAAATCAATCATGCTTCGTCAGTTTTACAAATAGCTCCCTTCCGGCCCGTGGCTTAATTGAATTATAAGCTTCTTCCATTATCTCTATGTTAAAAGGAGGTTGAAACAAACTTCTATATTCTGATTTACTACCACCATATGGAGGTTCCTCCATATCAAATTCGTGATTCCATAGCAGTCCTACCAATTTACCATCTCCTTTGAGCAAACCATAGCATTTATCTACATAAGACCTTCTCAATGCTCGACTAATCGCACAAAAGAATGTCTGCTCAATGATGAGATCATAGGTATTCGAATGCTCAAAAAAATCTTCATTATGCAACTGACTCTTTGGGAAACCAACTACTCTATTACTGAAGGAAGTGATTGCTCCATCCGAAATATCCAGTAAATGGACATTAGAAAAACCTAGACTCATTAAATATTCAGCTTCATAGGCATTTCCAGCTCCAGGAATAAGTATTTTTAATGACCTGTCAGTTAGTTGGTCAAAATATTCTTTTAAGGGAGTTGATATAGATCCTATATCCCAACCTATTTTATTGTTAGCATATCTTTTATTCCAATAAGCTTTATTCAAAAGAATCATCGCTAAATATCAAAATGGTATATTTGAGATAAACAATTGCAACGGTAGATGAGCCTTTTCATAAACCGTTTAAGTTCAACTAAATTAATTCAACGTGAAGTTATTTTCGTATATCGGATTACTATTTCTAGGCTTTATCGTATTATACATTGCAGGATCTGTGATACATCACCTTGTTCCTACCACACTAACCTCAGAAGTAGTTGAGCCCGACATTCTACTATCCAATACCAAGAGGTATTTCGAGGATGATGCCCACGAACGAAGCATGAACCATTTAATTCATGCCATTGAGGCAATCGAAAAAATAGAACAGGAAATTGATGATGACAGTAAACTTAAGGTAGATAAAGCTGTTGTGGAATTGAAAAAAATTTATGCTGAAATGAGTCATGACACCTTCAATATTACCAAATTGAACGAGGCAAGTGTCAAAGCTCTCAACGCTTTGACTTATGCAGAACTTAAAGTGTCAGAACATTATGCTGAGTCTCATGAACTCAATAAGGCTCGTGTTGCATTAGGGTATGGAATGCTTCATATTAAGAATGCGCTTTTGTTTGCGGAGGGATACAAGAAAGAATATGAAGTAAAACTCTATGCTGAAATTGATTCAATAGTCGAAAACAAACACCTTTCTGATAAGGAATTGATTGAAAAGCTGGAGCACATGATAACAGAACTTGATGAAGATCGATTAATCGAGTCAGAACACTAACCTATTTACCATGTTCGTTGTAACTTGAAGTTATCATGGATAGAAATGAGCTATTAAGCATCTTAAAGCAATCTGACGATCAACGAATAAAAATCGCAGTAGTAGACATTGATGGAGTGTTAAGAGGAAAAATCCTTCGAAAGGACAAGTTCCTTAATGTTCTGGAAAGTTCTTCGGGATTCTGCGATGTTATCTTCGGGTGGGATGTTGTGGACGTAGCTTATGACAATGCTAAAGTGACTGGTTGGCACACGGGTTATCCCGATACTAATTACACGATCGACATCAATACTTTCCGGAAAATTCCATGGGATGAAAACATTCCGTTTTTCCTGGGAGATTTTAGTCAAACCAACCACCCAGCTTGTCCGAGATCGCTTCTAAAAAAAGTGATTAACAAAGCCAAAAAAATGGACCTCACTCCAATTTTCTCTGAAGAGTTTGAGTGGTTCAATTTTGATGAAACTCCTGATTCATTACATGATAAAGGTGGCGTCAATCCTAAGCCTCTGACTCCAGGAATGTTTGGTTATTCGGTACTAAGGTCTTCTCAAAAAAGTGATTACTTCAATGATTTGTTCACTTTACTTGAAGAGTACAGAATCCCCCTGGAAGGTCTACATACCGAAACAGGACCTGGAGTTTATGAAGCAGCCATTCAATACACTGATATTTTAGAAGCGGCAGATAGAGCTGTACTCTTCAAAGCAGCTGTTAAAGAAATTGCATCCAAACATGGTGTTATGGCGAGTTTTATGGCCAAATGGAATGCAGAACTACCGGGATGTAGCGGACATATTCATCAAAGCTTATGGAAAAATGGGCAAAACCTTTTCGCGGATAACAAGGATGAATATAAAATGTCTCCAATATTCAAATCTTATATTGCAGGGCAGTTAGATGCCTTACCTGAGATTCTTCCAATGTTTGCTCCGACTATCAATAGCTTTAAAAGACTAGTAGAAGGCGCCTGGGCACCAACAACCTTAACATGGGGACTTGATAATCGAACAACAGCATTACGTGTACTAGCCAGTGGTGGAGGCTCCACAAGACTAGAGACCCGAGTGCCTGGATCTGATGTAAACCCCTACTTAGCCATGGCAGCCGCATTGGCAGCGGGACTGTACGGAATAGAAAATAATCTGAAATTATCCATAAAGCCAACCATTGGAAATGGTTATGAAGACAAGTCTAATGGCACCTTACCTCCAGACCTCAAATCAGCCACTGATAAAATGAAATCATCATCCCTTGCCAAATCACTTTTTGGTGATGATTTTGTTGACCACTTTTGCAGAACCAGGGAATGGGAACACCGCCAATTCGCTGCAAGCGTTACCGATTGGGAAATCAAACGGTATTTCGAAATTATCTAATAACCCAGATATGTATCAGAATATTAATTTCATTAAAATAATTGAGAATGCATGGATCGACTATGACAGCTCAAGAAAAATAAAAGCTGTTGAGGATATCAGTGCTAAGGTTTCTACCAATCACGTTTATCGTATTCGATGCGAAGATGATGATGTAGTCATTGCTAAGCTTTCTTATTTTGGAAAATACGATCACTTTGTAGAAGATCACAGCATCATCAATGCTTTAGCAAACAACTTACCAGCGCCTTTTGAGAACTTTCTTGCAAAGTCTTTAACCAAGCATGGTAAACTTTTTGTCTACAGACATACAGACAGTATGATGGATGCCTGGGTGGTCTTTTACAACCCAATAAAAATCGATCAAAAACCTGACAGAAAACAATCTAAAGAACAGATATCAATTCTCGGAAGGGAGTTGGCAAAATTTCATAAAGCTTGTCATAAAGTGGTCAATACCTTACCACCAAACTACAAGCAAACCAATGATGATATCAAGCATTTACTTGATATTCTGGAAACAGATCAAGGAAAGTTTGAACATAGAGGACATGAAGATGTCATACGCCAACAATGTGATCTGTTCATGGAAAATTGTGATAAAATCGGAGTGCAAAACATGACTTCCATCCCGGTATTTGTGGATTGGAACATTGGAAACTTCTCTGTTAAGAATGACTACTCATTTTTTAGTCGGTGGGATTATGACTGGTTTAGAATGAGCACCCGAATGATGGACTTTTACTTTTTCAGTAGGGTCTGCTCAGAAATTGGAGACAAAACGGTATTTAGTTACTTGATTGATCCATTAATGGAAGATCGATTCTTAATTTTCCTTAAAGCATACCATAAAGTATATCCTCTCACTGAACAAGAGATTAGAATTCTTAAAGAAACCTATCGCTTCTTCATACTTAACTACGTCATTAAAGATGGAAGATACTTCTTCCATGAATTTTACTCTGGCAAACTTCAGTACGAAGCCTATGAAACCTATTTTCCAAATATCGATAAGTCCTTCGATGCGGATAAAATTTTGAAAGCTCTAGACATTTAAACATGGATCTTACTTCATTTAAATCAATAGTAGATCAGTACGAAACCATATTCTTTGACGCCTTTGGTGTCCTTAAAAATCACAAAGGTTTAATCCCTGGCATTGAAAAAACATTCAATTACTTGGATGAAAAAGGCATAAACTATTACATTTTAACGAACGATGCTTCTCGCGGACCTAGAGACCTGGCGCAATCCTACCAGGAAAAAGGCTTAAACCACATAACCATAGACAAAATTGTATCCTCTGGGATGCTGGCAAGGGAGTATTTAAAAAACAAAGTAAAATCTGGTACTGTTGCCTATTTAGGAACATTTAGATCTGCCCACTATATTGAAACGCTCGGTCTGGAAACACTATCGATCGCTCATATGGATTTGGCAACCCAAGCAGATGAAGTGAGTGCCTTAGTGTTTTTAGATGATGAAGGTTTTGATTGGTCCAAAGATTTAAACAAAGCTGTTAATCTACTTAGATTGACCAATGTTCCAGCCATCGTTTCCAATACAGACCTCTCCTATCCTTTGGATAAAAAAGAAGTGAATATTGCTGTAGGAGGAATTGCCAATATGGTGGAATCTGTGGTTGGCAAGAAATTCATACGATTTGGAAAGCCTGACGCACAAATGTTCATATTTGCTCACGAACACTCTATTGCCAAAGGAGGTACAGCTGATAAAAATAAAGTATTAATGGTTGGTGATACCTTAACGACAGATATCATTGGAGGCAATAAATTCGGATTAGACACCATGTTGGTATTAACTGGAAATACACTCCCTAAACATGCCTCTATGATGATAGAGACCTCTGGAATTGTCCCAACTTATCTGTGTGAAAACGCAGTAATTGAATAAAAATTAAAGGCTTCCGGACGGAAGCCTTTAATTTTTTACAATGCCTTTAGAGCTGAATCATAATCTGGTTCATCCACAATTTCATTGACCAGCTGAGTGTAAGCCACTTTACCTTCTTCATCTATTACGACTACTGATCGAGCGGTTAAGCTTTTCAAAGGGCCGTCAGTCATTTCGATACCATAATCTTTAGCGAAAGCATCGCTTCTGAACGCCGATAACGTTTCTACTTTATCAATACCTTCTGCACCGCAGAATCTTGCCTGAGCGAATGGTAAATCTTTAGAAATGCACAATACCACAGTATTGTCTAATTTGGATGCATCCTCATTAAAATGTCGAACTGATGCAGCACAAGTACCTGTATCGATACTTGGGAAGATATTAAGTACCACCTTTTTGCCTTTGTAATCGGCTAGTGAAACTTCTGATAAATCATTTTTAACCAATGTAAATGCAGGAGCAGCTGCTCCTGAACCTGGCAATTCACCAGATGTGGACACTGGATTGCCTTTTAAAGTTACTTGTCCCATAATAAGTGTTTTGGTCTATTAACTAGACTGATCATTTAAAGTTGAATGAATTTAAGTATTTCTTAACAAATAAAACCTTATAAATGAATGAACGTTCATTTATATTTGTAACGAAATGCGAACTAGAGACGAGAGCAAAGAAAAAGCAATACATGATGAGGCACTCAAACTCATTGTCACGCAAGGCTTTGATGGGCTAAGCATGCACAAGCTTGCTAAAGCTGCTGGCGTATCTCCTGCTACCATCTATATCTACTATAAGGACCGAGAAGATCTCATTAAGCAGATGGCAGCTAAGGAAATTGACAACTTACTAGAAGCATCATTAAAAAACTTCGATCCTCAAATAAGTTTTTCGGAAGGTTTGAAGATTCAATGGAAGAACAGATCCAGGTATTTCATGGAGCATCCATTGCAAATGAAGTTTATGGAACAAATAAGATACTCTCCTTATCATAAAGAACCATCACTGGAGAAGTCCTCATTTGTCAAAATAATGAGTGAGTTCATAAAAAAAGCGATAGCTAATAGAGAGTTGAAACCCCTTCCTCTAGAAGTGTATTGGTCACTTGCTTTCGCACCACTATACAAACTCGTAGAGTTTCATGTCAATAAAAAAGGCATGAATGGAAGAAAATATCAATTGACAGATGAAGACCTTGAGGCTGCATTAAGTTCAGTACTGCAAGGATTAAAACCAGAATAATGAAAAACACCAATAAATTCAGTCAGTACCAAATATTTGTTATTGCGGTGCTGGCGATCCTTCAATTCACCATAGTTTTAGACTTTATGGTGTTGTCACCACTTAGTGCCATCCTTCTAGATGAGCTAAGTCTCACCACTTCCCAATTCGGTTTAGTGGTTTCGGCCTATGCCTTTAGTGCAGGAGCGTCCGGTCTCCTGGCAGCAGGTTTTGCGGACAAGTTTGACCGTAAAAAACTACTTATATTCTTTTACACAGGATTTATCATTGGTACACTCCTTTGCGGAATAGCGCCGAACTATGAATTCCTATTGATGGCCCGCATTGTAACTGGTTTATTCGGAGGAGTTATCGGATCAATTATCTATGCCATCATTACAGATTTGTTTGATTTCTCAGCTCGAGGAAGAGTAATGGGTTTTGTTCAAATGGCATTTGCGACTAGTCAAATTCTCGGAATGCCATTCGGTATTTATTTAGCTAATCACTATGGATGGCATTCACCATTTATCCTGATTGTGATATTGAGTGTCATAGTGATTGTTGCATTAATAGTTTATCTCAAACCAATCAATGAACATCTAGCTTTACAGGTTAAACAAAATGCATTTAAGAAAATGGCTAAAACCATTACGAATAAGACTTACTTGAAAGGTTTCATGGCCACTACTCTATTAGCCACAGGCGGATTTATGTTGATGCCTTTCGGAGCTGCATATAGCGTCAACAATCTTGGAATTAGCCTGGATAATCTTCCACTAGTTTATATGGTAACAGGTGCTTTTTCTATGATGTCTGGCCCGATTGCTGGCAAAATCAGTGACTCAGTAGGCAAATACAAAGTTTTCCTTTTTGGCTGCATACTCGCTATAATTACCATACTTATTTATTGTAATCTGGGAATTACTCCAATTACCTGGGTCATTGTTTTGAGTGTCATTATGTTTATCGGAATTACATCTAGAATGGTAGCCTCACAAGCATTGATGACGGCTGTTCCAGAACCGGCTGACAGAGGCACGTTTATGGGTATTAACTCTTCTGTGATGCAAATAGCCGGTGGTATCGCATCATCAGTAGCTGGACTTATTGTAGTTCAATCTGAAGGTGGCCAATTGGAAAACTATCCATTACTTGGATTTGTAGTTGCAGGATCAATTGTCGTCACTATGATCATGATGTCCATTATCAACAAAATTGTCATGCAAAAGAACGAAACTACGCAACCTCAAATGGCCAATGCTCGATAGATTTACATGCAACTAAGCACGTAATCTATCAGCACCCGTAAAATTATACACATCGATATGGATGCGTTTTATGCATCTGTAGAACAGCGCGACAACCCGGAGCTGAAAGGGAAACCTATAGCTGTTGGAGGAAACAAAGAAAGAGGTGTAGTTGCTGCTGCCAGCTATGAAGCACGACAATATGGTGTGAAGTCAGCGATGCCTTCTGCAATAGCAGCAAGGCGTTGCCCCAACCTCATCTTTGTGAAACCAAGGTTTGAAAGATACCGAGAAGTATCAAAACAAATCCACGAAGTGTTTCATGAATACACAGATCTGGTAGAACCGCTGAGTTTGGATGAAGCATACCTGGATGTAACGACAACAAAAATAGGCAGGCCTTCAGCCACTTTAATAGCGAAAGAAATACGCAAGAAGATCCTGGAACGCACCAACTTAACCGCTTCAGCAGGCATCTCCTATTGTAAATTCCTGGCAAAAACTGCATCAGACGTCAACAAGCCCGATGGCCTTTTTGTGATTCTCCCTGATGAAGCAGATGTATATCTTAGAACGATGCCAATTCATCGTTTTCACGGCATAGGGAAAGCTACCGCAGAGAAGATGAAGCGCGCAGGCATATTTACTGGTGGGGATCTTCGCAAAAAATCACTGGAAGATCTCGCGATCCGATATGGTAAAGCGGGTGCCTACTACTACAATATATGTCGCGGCATAGATAACCGACCAGTTATTCCAGATCGTGAACGAAAATCCATCAGTGCAGAGAGGACATTTGATCACAATATCATGAAGCTGGATGAAATCCATGAAGAAATAAAGCGGATCGCTGAAATCACGTTTGGCCGATATGAGAAAACCGAAGCACGAGGAAAGACAATAACCATAAAAATCAAATATGGTGACTTCAAACAAGTCACCAAAAGCCATTCACTCAACTCTGTAGTGGATGATGTGGCTACTTTAATTAATGAATCACTTCAATTGGCTACCAAAGAAATCATCCGTGACGAAGGAATCAGATTACTTGGAGTAGGTATAAGCAACTTCAAAGAAGATCAACAAACCACTCAAAACGAACAACTTACCATCTCATTTTGATATTTATATACCGATCGGTATATTTGCAATATGAGAAATCCCGAACAGACTAGAAATCTCATTATCTCTAAAGCGATAAGCATCTTTAACAAGAAGGGTTATCGTGCTACATCCTTGTCAGATATTACCAAGGCCACAGGGATGACTAAAGGCGCGATATATGGAAACTTTGACAATAAAGATGCAGTAGCTGTCGCGTCATTTCAATATGCCACAGAGAAAGTGTTGGGTGAGCTAAGAGAACAAATTAAAAATGCTCCAACAGCGCCATTAAAACTTAAAGCAATCCTCTCCTATTACGATCAATATATTGATAATCCACCTATCGAAGGGGGATGTCCTGTAATCAACACCTCGGTAGAAGCAGATGATGAGCATCCCCTACTTCGTATGAAAGTAGTGGCAATGATCACCATGATCAAAGACTCTCTGAAGCAAATTATTCATCGGGGCATTATGGAAGGACAGATACGAAAAGAAGTGGATGTGGACTTATATGCAAACATGTTTTACTCCACAATCAAAGGTGCAATTCTGATTTCCAGAGTTGAAGGCAATAGCAGAACATTTGATTCTATAAGTCTGGGCTTATCTAATCAAATAGATGCGATAACCATTTAAAAAAATTTTAATCAACAATATACCAATCGGTATTTATGAGCAAAAAAATTACCACAATTGACGCAGGAATTCAGGATACCAGCCGACCTTCTGAACGTCCTCCTAAATCTAACTGGAGAACAAAAATGATCCAGAAAGGACTAGCAACACTTCAACACATCTCTCCTACCAAAACAGCTGAAGTGGTCTGGCATTATTTTACCAAACCAGGAGCAGTTCGGTTCAAAGAATCACATTTAGAACTTCTTGAACAGGCTGAAACTTTTACCAACTCCTATAATGGTTACGCCATCCAAGGCTATCGATGGGGAACAACTGGACCAAAAATACTTTTGGCTCATGGATGGAGATCTAAGATCTCTGATTTCAGACGAATGATCTATGCATTGGTAGATGCAGGATACGTGGTAGAAGGCTTAGATATGAAAGCCCATGGACGATCAGAAGGGAAACACACTGCCCTTCCAGAAATGCGTGATGTCATCAAAGATCATTACGTGAAAGAAGGTCCGTATCATGCAGTAATTGGCTATTCCATTGGTGGCTTAGCAGCGAGCATGGTACTATCTGAAGTTGCTCCAGCTTTGCAACCTAAACACCTGTTCATTATTTCGTCGCCACCATATGTTCGATACTTCTTTAAGGACATTATTGATGATCTAGGTTTTAATCACAATGTTTATGAAGAAATGTCAAAACTCGTCAAAGTGAATTATCATGAAGACATTGACTACTTTGATTTAAGAGATAAGCAAGAACAACTCAAGGGCATTGATATGACGCTGATCTATGATGAGATTGACAAAACTGTTCCATTTGAACGCGGCGAAGAACTATACAATCACTATCCGGAAGCACATTTCGTCCAAACAAAAGGATTAGGACATTACAAAATCATTGCATTTGATGGAGTCTTCAACATTATCCTAAAACAAATGGGGAAAGAATTAGTAACATCATAGCATCACTTGAATTGGCGGTGCTATCTTTGAAAAAAATACTATTAAAAGATGCTACTATTAGACATAGACATGTACACCTTGTTTTTGCACTTACATTCAGTGATCAGGTGGATTGTGTTGATTTTAGCCCTGGTGCTAATCATTAAATCTGTCATCAAAGGAAACTATGGCAAATTGGACAACATTCTATCTGCTTCCTTTGTAGGCATGATGGACCTAATGTTCTTACTTGGTTTAATCTTGTATGTATTTCTAAGCCCTATAACGAAAACAGCTTTTAGTGATTTTGGAGCAGCAATGAGCAATTCAGCGATTCGCTTTTGGGCTGTAGAGCACATTTTCGTGATGATCGTGGCAATAGCAGTGGCACATATTGGTAGATCCAAATCTAAAAAAGCTACTGATAGCAATAAGAAATTCAAGTTCCAATTAATCTTTTATGGCATCTCACTAGCAGCGATGCTTGTGGGCATTCCATGGGACCGCTTATAAGATATTTTAGCCAAAACACATGAAAGCCGGATTTTTTCCGGCTTTTTTATTTTTTACAGATTCTCTCCAGAATGCCACGCCATATTTGCTCCATACTTTTAAAATATACAAGTGACTATTGGTAGAATATACTGCACTTAACTTCTAATAGATTTTCATTCTATTGATGCAACAAATTCAAGCCGTTGGAGTATCAATGCAGTGGATTGAAACACACCTTATCACTTTATACTATTTTAAAATACCGAACATTATGTTCACCAAAACGAAACTATCTATTGTGTTAATTGGATTGGGTTTATTAGGCACATATCAGCAAACTTTTGGACAGGAGGTTCATGGTAAAGCCAATGTTTGGTACCTCCTCTTAATAAATCACAAACTGAATGATCAATGGAATCTTGGATCCGAGATTCACATGCGATATGATGATTGGATGAACTCCGAAGCACAGTTTTTATTTAGACCATATATTGACTTTAATACCAAGTCAAACCCAAATGTGGTTTATACATTTGGATACACTTACGTCAAAACTTACCCATACGGAGATTATCCTTTACCTATAGGCAAACCAGAAAATAACGTTTGGGAGCAAATTACTCTCAAACATCAGGTAAATCAATTAAAAATTCAGCATAGATACCGGTTAGAACAAAGGTGGCAACGGGATATCAGTTACAATGATGCTCAAAACCAATATGAGTTAGATGGCACATCCTTTAGTGGCAGGTTCAGATATAGATTGACAATGACTCAACTATTATCTGATACCTATTTCGTAAACGTTTTTGACGAACTCTGGATTAGAGGCAGCAATCAATCTTTACAATATGATCGCAACTGGTTATATGTTGGTCTAGGAGCCAACTTGTCAAGCAATTATTCGATACAGCTAGCATACTTACATCAATATGCCCAAAACAACCCTGAGAGGTATGAAAGGCATCATGGTGTTCAGGTTACAGGATCCGTTAAAATATAAGTTTTCGAATCATTAGGTTAGGTCAGTAGAGGTCAGCCCAAGGGGCTGGCCTTTCTTATTTCTTCTTGAATAACTTAGAATTTTTAAGACCCAAGCCGATTAAAACTACTCCTAAGGCAGTCATTCCATACAATATCATTTTTTGCTGACCTGACGGTTGCGTTTGAACTACACTATCAGTCGCTTCTTGAGCCATAGATAGAAACATTGCTAATACTGCAACAAATGATAATCCAATTTTCTTCATCATCTAACAAATATAACCTTCCAATGCAGTAGGAAAAATGGATTTGTCAAATTGCCCGACTGAACAATCACCTTTCATTCCTGTTTTATTAAATATAACTCTCTATTTGAAAACTTAAACACTTACTAACAATGGGAATCATTGAAATCCTTTTAGCTCTTTTTCTTCCACCGATAGCTGTCCTATTAAAATTTGGCCTAAGCGGAAAGTTTTGGCTTAACCTGTTATTGACCATTCTTGGCATGCTACCAGGCATCATTCATGCGTTTTACGTTTTATCAAAAAAATAAGCCATGAGCACCAATAAAGAACGATTTGCCAGGTTTGGCATTGGAACGAAAGGCTTTGTCTACATCCTTATTGGAGGATTAACTGCAGCTGCAGCTTTTGGTCGTGGCCAAAAAACAGATAGTTCAGGAGCACTTGAATTTCTATCTAATCAGCCACTTGGACTTGTATTAATCGGAATCACTGTTTTAGGACTTTGTGGACTTGTCTTCTGGCGATTTTATCAAGCATTTAAAGATCCTGAAGACAAAGGAAATGACTTTAAAGGAATCGCAAATAGAATAGGTTACTTCTCTAGCGGCTTCTTCTATTGCTTTTTGATAGTAAGTGGAGTAGAAATATTACTGAACTCCAATTCTGGATCTGGCAACTCTAAAGAAACACTCGTTGCGAAACTACTAGACGAAACTTATGGTCAAATCATGGTCATTGCCGTCTCACTCATATTTTTAGGCAAAGCCATATATCAATTCTGGAGAGCTTTTTCCGGGAAATTCAAAGACAAAGTAAAAGCTACCGGACATAAAATAGCCACCAGAAAATTCATCCTATATACAGGAAGAATAGGCTATACAGCTAGAGGTATAGTTATTTCAATAATTGCCTATTTAACTTTCTCAGCTGCCTTGCATTATGACTCTAACAAAGCTGGGGGAACCGAAGAAGCCTTCCATTTTGTGCAGAATGAATTCGGAACTATCATACTATTTCTGATAGCAACTGGATTACTTTCCTATGGGATTTTTATGCTTATCAAAGCCAGATACAGAAAAATGGTTATTTAGAAAAAAGAGGTAGTCATAAAAGTTAGCAAGAACATTTTAAGACTACCTCACTTTATATTTTACTTACATAGAGATAATGGTAAACTCAACACGACGATTTTTTTGACGACCTTCTTCTGTATCATTTGCGGCAACTGGCTTTGCCTCTCCCATTCCTTTAGCTACCAACCGGTCTCCAGCAACTCCTTTAGAAGCCAAATAATCCAATACAGATTTTGCTCTATTTTGAGACAAAGCTTGATTTGCGGCATCAGAACCTACGTTATCAGTGTGTCCAGAAATTTCAATGGTCATTTTTGGATATTTGTCGAGCAAGTCAACTAATCGATTCAAATCGGCAAAAGACGCTTCTCTTAATGTTGCTTTACCAAAATCAAAGAAAATGTTTTTGATCAAAACAGTTTGTCCTACCTCTATTGGTGCTAGATAGAGATTTCTTTCTATTTCACCATATTCACTTGTTTCAGGTATTGTCAAGTTATCACTGACTGTAATGAAATTCTCTTTGCTTGCTAAGAAACTATAAGACTTACCTGAAGTCAACACCAATTTGTAAGAGCCATCTGAACCCAGAGAAGTAGCTCTTCCAATTTCTTTATCTGTTTCCAAATCACTGTAGCGAATTTCCGCACTTAGTGGCTCTCCTGTCTTTTGATTGATTACTTTACCATAGACAAGTGTTACTGCTTTTGGCTTTGCCGCTTCAGGGAGTTTGATTCTATAGATGTCAAGGTCACCCTCATATGGTGAATTAGAAACCACATAAGCGTAAGCACCAGAAGCAGGAATCGTATAGTAAGCATCCCAGCCTGGTGAATTTATCTGTGGCCCAAGATTCAACGGCTCAGACCAGTTTAACCAGGTATCATCTAATCTTCTAGTCATAAAAATATCATTACTTCCAAACCCCTTATGACCAGCAGTAGAAAAATACATGGTAATATCATCGGCTGCCAAAAATGGTGAATCCTCATCTTCTGATGTATTAATTACATCTCCAATGTTCTTTGGTTCAGACCAGGTACTATCTCCTTCGAGAAAGCTGACATAGACATCCTTTCCTCCTCGAGTGTCATTTCTCTCAACAGATGAGATTAAGACTTTACGTGAACTAGACAGACAGCTTTCTGTGTACTTATTGTCATTGTAGTAATTCTGCACAACGACTTCCTTAGGGACTTCCCATCCAGTATCTGTCTTACGGGTATAAGAAAAACCACTTCCTTTTATGGAACCATCCGCTTCATAGGTATTACCAACCATCAACGCGTTGTTATCTGGAGTCACACTAATCACAAAATTATGACCACCATTATTAACTGGCTTAGGAAGTTGAATTGCTTTTTGCCATTTCCCATTTTGAAATTGGGAATACCATATATCAGAATATTCTCGATTCTCGAGATTGGCAGGATGATCATTTCTAGCAAAATACAAGGTTAGTCCGTCAGCAGAAATAACTGGAGACTTCTCAGTATATGGTGAATTAACCAAAGATGATAAAGGCTCACGAACCAGACTCATTGTATCAATTCCTGGCACCATTTTGATATCCTCATAATCTTGCTTTACTTCAAGGAAATCAAACTCAACTCTCATCTCATCATTAAGAACAAAACCGATTCGATTGCCATAAATTTCTATCTCCTTTGAGGTCAATGTATGAACAACATTATTATTAATAGAGAAATAAAGCTTATCCCCTTTTCGCTCAACCTTCAATGAGTTGATCTCATCCATTCCACTGACTTTATCAGTTTTTGTCCAATCTGTAGTAGGTGTATACTTACCATTTTCATAGCCAGAAATTCTATAGTATCCATTGGACGTGACCATGAAATAATGTGAGTTATCAACATCTTTCGCGGCGAAAACCAAACCATAACCATTGTTTTCGACTCCACTGGTTTGTGTAGCCTCTACTTCTATGCTATAATCCTTGTCATATTCTGTGTAAATAGACTTATAAAAGAACCAGGACCCACTCTCAGTCTTTTTAGAAATGACATAGTTACCTCCTTGAATATAAGATGAGTACTCCTCTTTTGCAGCGATGGTCCAATCATTGCGGTTGTCCCTAAAATCATCTCTGAATAAGACTTTCTGACCCTGAGTGACTGAGACGGTGATAATAAAAAACGTAAATAGTAAAGTATACTTCATATGCGTTGGGTTTATGTGCTAAAATTAGAATGTTGAAAAACATCTCACCATACCGTAAGGACGGTATATTATTTTTTTCATCCAATATTATGTAGTTAACTACATATTTTCCTATATTTATGTAGTCAACTACATAAATGATGAAAGATTTTGCACAAGAACTTGGTTGTCTGGGATTTACAATGCGACTTAAGCGCATAGCAGACGCCTTGATGCACGATGGCAAGAAGATGTACAAACAATTAGGATTAGATATAGAACCTAACTGGTATGTCGTATTCAGATTGCTTAAGCAACAAAACGAACTTTCTGTAACGGAGATTTCTGATCGAATTGGATTGGCTCACCCCTCAGTGATCACTTTAACTAATAAAATGGTGAAGGCAGGCTATCTAATCTCGAATCAATGCGATCAAGACAGTCGAAAAAGGCTCCTCACACTCTCAGATAAGGCTCAAGAAATGATGCCGGAATTTGAAAGAGTATGGGCTGCAGGCGAGGCTGGTGTTATTGAGGCTGTTCGCGGTACTGAAATTATGAAAGCACTTAGCTTAATAGAAGAGCGTTTTGGCGAAAAAGGATTTAGAGAAAGAACAATTGAAAAACTGAATAACCAATGAATACTACCAACCAAGATTTAAACGTCACCATTCTGGACTATCACTCAGATTATGTCAAAGATTTTGCAAGGCTGAATTATGAATGGTTAAATCAATACTTCGCAATCGAGGAGCATGATCGTGAAATGCTGGATGATCCCGAAGGCTATATTATCAATAAAGGAGGCCAGATATTCTTCGCTAAATTCAACGATGAAATAGTTGGGACGGCAGCTCTTATAGTAGAAACACCGGACTCTTATGAATTGGCAAAAATGGGTGTATCCACAAAATACAGAGGATTGAAAATCGGCAAGAAACTGATTTTACATGCGATAGAATTTGCTCGTAAAGATGGAAAAAGACAGGTGGTACTAGAATCCAACACCAAGCTTGAACCGGCCATAAACCTATATTATCAAACGGGATTCAAAAAAATCCCAATGACCGGATGCTCACCATATGCTCGCTGCAATATCCGAATGGAACTTGATTTATGATCATCGAGATAACAGGCTACGTAGCTATCGCTTTCAGTTTGCTGGCTATGGCGCAAAAGGATATGATTAAGCTGAGAGTATTTCATTTGCTCTCAGCCATTCTGTACATCGTTTATGGACTGCACCTGGCAGCGTATCCTATTGTACTTGGTGCAATCACTTTTTTAATCATACATATCTGGCATTTATATAAATTGACTTTTTCAAATAACGGATGAACAGACAAACCATACTCATCATACTCGCTTTTGGCGCTATATATTTCATATGGGGCACTACCTATCTGGCCATAGTGATAGGTTTGGAGACCATCCCTCCTTTTGCCATGGCCGCCCTGCGTTTCATAACGGCTAGTATTCTATTACTTGGATATAGCTTTATACAGAAAGAGGCGTTTCCTTCATTTAAGGCTTTAGTTAAGAATGCTGTGATAGGTATCACTGTTTTAGCCGGAGGTCAGGGATTGCTCATTTGGAGTGAACAACATATTGCTTCTGGATATGCAAGCGTTTTGGTAGCTACGTTACCTGTCTGGTTTGTTATACTTGACAGAGCAAACTGGTCATTCTATTTCAGAAATGCTTACATTTTAACTGGCATCGCCTTGGGGTTAATCGGTATTGGCATTTTGTTCGGAGAAAAAATAATGCAATCATCAACCAACGACACTTCCATGCAAATCATCGCCTCTACCCTGGTCATAATTGGAGCTATTTGTTGGGTTGCCGGAACGCTCTATAATCGGTCTCACCCCGCAAAAGGAAGTATGCATAGAAATCTTGGATTACAATTATTCTTTGGATTTGTAAGTTGTAGCATCATCTCATTAGTATCTGGAGAACCCATTGAAAGCCTTTTTGAAAATGCATCATCGGATTCACTGTATGCAACACTCTATCTTGCTATAGCCGGATCAATTATTGCTTATATCGCTTACACATGGCTTTTAAACATCTTACCGTCAGCGATAGTGGGAACTTATGCCTATGTTAACCCGTTGGTTGCTGTCTTTTTAGGTTGGTTATTGGCCAATGAGGAAATTACCCAGCAACAGACCATAGGAATGGTAATCGTATTAATCAGTGCCGTTTTGATCAATTTGAACAGAAATAGAACAATTAAGACTTAGGAATAGTCACAAAAAAGCAGGATCCTCGATTAGGCTCCGACTCCAACTTCAAGTTACCCTTCAATTGTTCAACATATTTCTTCACAATTGACAACCCAAGGCCAGTTGAAGATTCGCCTGCTGTTGGTTTAGCGCTTAACTTTTGATACCTGGCAAACATCATTTGTTTATCTGATTCCGTAAATCCCGGACCTTGATCTTGTATTTGGAAGACCACTTCCTCCTCTTTACATTCCGCTGAAATGACAATTTTTGAATTGACTGGCGAGAATTTGACAGCATTGGACATCAAGTTTTCCAATACTTGCAACAATAACAAGTGGTCTGTGGAGATGATGTATTGATGACTGCAAGGATTAAGCTCTATTTCAATATTCTTTTTGTTAGAAACAAGCCCGTAACGTTTGACTATATCCTCAAGCAATTGACTTACATAAACTGGCTCATGAAGTATTTCGTGCTTATCTAGAGAGTTCTCATCCAGCATTTTGGTAATCATCTGGTTTAAGCGATAGGCACTTTTACCAATCTGACCAACCATCTCCATATGATCATCATCCACATTCTCGAGTTGAGATTTTAACGCCCCAGCTAATCCTATAATTTGCCCCAAAGGCGAACGCATATCATGCGCCAAAATGCTTACCAAATTATTCTTTTCCTCATTGATGGAAATGAGCTGATTATTTCTATTTGTTAATTGCTCATTTTTAATAGCAATGGCTTTCTGCTGTTTCTCAATTTGTCTTTTCTGATAACTTAATTCCCTTTTGGACTTACGGTTTTTTAGGTATAAAACTATTACCACAATAAGAAAGAACAATATGATGATCATTCCTATGATCAGGTATTTTTTAACCGATTGTTCTTGCTCTAATTCTTGGTTGGCATTACGAATAAGCTGGTTTTGAAGTTCTTTTTCCTTGGTGAGAATTGAAGTAGATAAACTCTCCGAATTATAAATTTCATCAATTGCTCGATACAATTCCTCTCCTAAATACTTGGAGATACTTTCCTCCACTCGAGGCCCATATTTCAGATCTTTCAAAAACTCATTAAATGGAACATCCCAGTCGCTATGCAGAGGCATGATGATTCCATATCCATCTCCTCTGATAGTAAAAAAGTTCTGCCTGGTTAAACTTCCTCCATTCTGAATTAGCTTCAAGTAGATAGGCAAGTCTATAAACCCAAATCTATTATCAGCTTTTGCGATGGCTTCCAAAATATTATCACCACTTGGTATGTATTCCATCTTGAAAGTAGCTCCAAGTTGATTTTTCAAATCGAATAACATGTGCTCATACGTGGTGCTCTTAATGGTGACAGCCACCTTATCGATCATAAAATCCTCTATATCCTCCAATGTGCTGACTATGGGTGTTCCTTCACTGGAAACAAGCACGGTAATGTCTGGTAAATAGGGTTTTGTAAATTTCATTTCCCGTGCTCTCTCTTCGGTTATGGAGAATGCTGAAATACCAAAGACGTTAGGTTGATTTGAAGTTTTAACCCGATTCATGATGCCTGGAAAATTGACATCTTCAATCCAATTTATTGTTAACTGAACTTGGTACCTTTCCTTCAGAAATTCTTGAAATTCAAGCATCATGTCAGCTTCGATTCCCTTCATTTCGCCATTAACTTCTTCAATGAAAGGCCTTGAGGTATACCATGCAAGATCAAGACTCGCGGCATGAGTCTTTTGTGCTTCTTCCCAGGATTGAGCGCCCACGGCAGAAAACAGCATAGTTAATGGTAGAAATAAGGCTAGGCGGACCATGTGGTTAAAATGCTCAATAATTACAAAACAAGCAACAGGATTGGAGTGAATGGGGATAAACTGATAATGAATATTCCCTGAGCCATCTGGTTTTATCACATTTTCAATTTGGGAAGATTAATTTTGTGCCGGATGAAGAAGAAAAACAACCGACCTATAGAAATAGACCTAATCAATTATGGCCTATACAGTGAATGGGATGGCGAGAACAGCAACCTGCCTAAATTCATTGAATTGACCGACAAAGTAGAAGCCAAAATTGGAGTGGAGTTTGGAATGATCGTAGAAATACGCAAAGCAAGAGGAAGGTATTTAGACTTTGAGATTGATCACCCTCCTTTTCCAGACGAATCCGGAGAAATTGCTCCACCGTTCACTGGTACATTCAGAGTCAAACACAACCCTTTTAAGTTCTTCTTAGGAGACACTGTTTGGCATCCAATTGAAGATAAGCGTGGTTATTGGAAACTTTCTATATTTTTGGATGGTGACCTTCTGATTACCAAAACAATAGACTTGTATTAAGATGCTAATCGATCCAAAAATCATCAAACTTGAGGCTAAAACCATGATTGGCATGTCTATTACAACAAGCCAATCTCAAGTTGAACACTCTCAGGTATTATGGAGCTCTTTCATGCCTCGTAAAAAGGAAATAGTTGATCTTTTGGATCACAATCTTTATTCCATTCAAATTTACCCTAGTGGTATTGATTTTGGTAAATTCAACCCCCAGACGCCCTTTCAAAAATGGACTGCTGTAGAAGTAAAAAGTTCTAATACTGTTCCGAAAGGAATGAAATCATTAAATATCCCCAAAGGAGAATATGCCATATTCATCCACCATGGTCCAGCAAGAAGCTTTCCTAAAACAGCTCAGTACATTTTTGGGATGTGGCTTCCTAACTCCATTTATGAATTTGACAACAGACCACAGTTTGAAGTAATGGCACCTGATTACCTTGGTCCTGAACATGAAGATGCACAGGAAGAGGTCTGGATTCCAATTAAAAGAAAAGCAAATTATTAACACCCCCAACTTTCACATAAACACCTTAAAATGAGACACTTTCTATTCACTTGCATTCTTGCAATAAGCATACAATTATCAGCACAAAACTTTAAGCCAGTAGTTAAAACAGATCACTTTGCAGTAGTGGTAACCGATCTTTCGGCAAGTGCACAATTTTACTCCGAAATTCTTGGCTTAGGAGAGATCACCAACCAAACCAAAAAATCAAATATCCGATGGTTTGCTTTCGCCGATGGTGTGGAATTACACTTAATCCAAACCAGTAAAGAAGGCATAGAAACCAAGAAAGACTTTCATTTGGCCGTTGCGGTGAATAGTTTACCTGATTTCATCAAAATGCTAGAAGAGAAAAAGGTTCCTTTCGAAAGCTGGCAAGGAGAATCTGGCAAGTCTAATTCTCGTCCAGATGGAGTTAATCAAGTGTATATTCAGGATCCTGATGGCTACTGGATAGAAGTCAACGACGCCAATAGGTTTTAAAGTAAAATGCGGGCTAATACACCTTTAGTGTATCTCAAAGGTTTTATTGATCATCCTTAACTTGCTTCAGAATCTCAATTAAAACTTTTGAGCTATTTAATATTTTAAAACTGTTTGAAACGATCAAACGCATCACGTTCAAGTTGCTCTCTATGACCAGGGTGGGCAATATTGATTAATGCATGAGCTCTTTCTCTAAGATTCTTGCCATACAAGTCAGCCACACCATATTCTGTAACGATATAATGTACGTGTGCCCTTGTAGTTACGACTCCCGCTCCTGGCTTCAGTATTGAACTTATTTTAGACTCACCCTTCTTCGTCGTGGATGTTAAAGCAATGATTGGTTTACCTCCAGGTGAAAGTGATGCTCCTCGAATAAAGTCCATTTGCCCTCCTACGCCTGAATACATTTTAGTGCCAATGGAGTCAGCATTGACCTGCCCAGTAATGTCCACTTCAATAGCACTGTTGATGCTTATCATTTTTGGAAGCTTTCTAATGACTGCTGTATCATTCACATACTGAATATCCAATATTCGCACCATGGGATTGTCATCCACAAAGTCATACAACTTCCTGGTTCCTAATAAGAAACCAGAAACAATCACATCTTTATGCCTTGTTTTATACTTATTGGTCACTACACCTTGTTCAACCAATGGAATTATGCCATCTGACAACATCTCTGTATGAATGCCAAGATCTTTATGATTGCCCAAACAACTCAAAACAGCATCTGGAATGGCTCCTATTCCCAATTGTAGCGTTGATCGATCTTCTATCATTCCAGCAATATGCTGCCCGATTTGCTCTTCCTCAGGAGTTAACGGATGTGGAGTTAATTCGTGAATCTCTTCTTCTAACTCTATATAGTCTGTGAAGCGATTCATATGTATAATCCCATCTCCATGAGTTCGAGGCATTCTAGGGTTGATCTGAGCGATCACAATTTTGGCCACATCCACAGCAGCTTTAGAAGCATCAACTGAAATTCCCATAGAACAGAAACCGTGCTTATCTGGAGGTGATACCATGATAAGCGCTACATCAATTGGCACTACACCATTTCGAAACATGATTGGAATCTCACTTAAGAAACTTGGAATAAAATCCGCATATCCATTGGCTGTAGCAGATCTACAATTCGCTCCTAAAAAGAAGGAATTCACATGAAAAGAATCCTTAAGTGCAGGATCAGTATATGGGGCAGTACCTTCAGTGTGCATGTGATAAATCTCCACTCCTTTGAGTTCATCGGCGCGATCGGTCATCGCTTGAACCAGGGAGTTTGGGGTGGCTCCTGCTGTATGAATGTACACATGATCGCCTGATTTGATGTGTCGTACAGCACTGGTAGGTGTCGTTGCTTTCTTCATGTAACAAAGTTCTTGATTTGAGTATAATGGTAAACCGCGCTCGTCATTTCAATAAATGATTTATGTCAAAACAAACTCAAAATAAGACACTTAAACATTCATTGATATCTAATACCGACCCAATGAGCATTTATCCGACGGTAAAAAACTAAGAACAACTAAATAGGTCTTTAGCTAATATTACCTTATGAGAAACATTCTTTACCCCCTTATCATCCTTCTTGGAATATTGACCATTAGTTGTCAGAAAACTCCCCAAAAAGAAGTTGAAACAATCTTTAACGTACCTTTTGAAAAGATCAAGCTTGACAATGGACTTGAAGTAGTATTTCACATAGATCGATCAGACCCTGTGGTAGCAGTTGCTCTTACTGCTCATGTAGGATCAGCTAGAGAATTACCTGGCAGAACAGGTTTTGCTCATTTATTTGAACACTTATTGTTCCTGGAATCTGAAAACCTTGGTAAAGGGGGATTGGACAAAATGAGTGCTCGAATTGGAGGGTCGGGAGCTAATGGATCTACTTCCAGAGATAGAACTAACTACTTTCAAACAGTACCCAATGACGCCTTGGAAAAAATGATTTGGGCAGAATCGGACAAGTTAGGGTGGTTCATCAACACCGTAACCGAACCAGTACTTGCCAAAGAAAAGCAAGTAGTAAAAAACGAAAAACGACAGAGCTATGACAACCGCCCATACGGACACACTAGCTATGTAATTGATAAAAATCTTTATCCAGAAGATCATCCTTACAACTGGCAAGTGATTGGTTCCCTGGAAGACCTTCAGAACGCAACACTGCAAGATGTAAAAGATTTCTTCAATAGATGGTATACTCCAAATAACGTCACTTTGACAATTTCAGGAGATTTTGACGTGAATGAAGCTAAAGAATGGGTCCACAAATACTTTGATGAAATTCCTAGTGGAGAAGAAGTGCAACCAATGACTGTAAGACCAGGAGTTCTTACAGAAACAATTAAAAAGTTTCATGAAGACAACTTTGCTAGACTTCCTGAACTGACACTTACCTGGCCTTCAGTGGAGCAATACCATCCTGATTCTTACGCACTCGATGTGCTTTCCTCCTACTTTTCACAGGGAAAAGAAGCACCTCTGAATCAAATACTTATTGAAGACAAACAATTGACCAACAATGTCAGTATGTTTCAAAGGAGTTCAGAATTGGCCGGCCAACTTCAGCTAAGAATTAGAGCGTATGATGGTATTTATCTCGATTCAGTATTGAGTGCTGTTGAAAAAGGCTTTGCAAAATTTGAGTCAGAAGGCATTTCTCAGGAAGATCTCGATCGGATCAAAGCAGGACAAGAAACCATGTTTTACAATGGATTATCTAGTGTTTTAGGAAAGGGATTCCAATTAGCTCAATACAACATTTTTGCTGGGGACCCTGGTTTTATCCAACAAGACATTCAAAACATACTTGATGTCACAACTGATGATGTTTCGAGAGTATATGAAACTTACATCAAGAACAAACCTTGCGTAGCAACGAGTTTTGTACCAACCGGAAGTACTAACTTAATTCTTACTGGTTCATCTAAAGCTGAAATAGTAGAAGAAGAAATCGTGCCTGGTGCAGAAGAAACGTTCGATGCATCACAACAAGCAGAATATGAAAAAACACCTTCATCTTTCGATCGGTCAATTGAACCTCCTTATGGTACAACGCCAGTTATAGCCACTCCAGATGTTTGGCAAGCTACTATCGACAATGGTCTTAAAATATTTGGCATTCAGTCTGATGAAGTACCATTGGTAGAATTCAACCTAGTTATCAAGGGAGGTCAATTGTTGGAAAAAATTAACAAACCAGGTGTAGCTAATCTGGTGGCCCAAATGACGACCAAAGGAACCCAAAATAAGACCACAGCAGAATTAGAAAGCGCAATAGATAAACTGGGTGCCAACATCAGGGTTAGTGCAACAAATGACGCTATTGAAATCTCTGGCAATACACTTTCTAGAAACTATCAACAGACAATGGATTTGGTGTCAGAAATGATCTTGGAACCAAGATGGGATAGCGAGGAGTTTGACTTGTTAAAACAAAGTATAGCCAGTCAAATCAAACAACAAGAAGCTAACCCGAATGCAATTGCTCAAAATGCCTTCAATGTATTGGTTTATGGAAATGAAGATATCAGAACGATGAATTCATTAGGAACGCTTGCTTCAATTGAGCTTATTAACCTGGAAGATCTAAAAACATACTATCAAAGTAATGTCAGTCCATCTGTGGCTACTTTACACATTGTTGGTGATATTGAGCAATCAACCGTAGTTGAAAGCTTAGAAGGACTCAAAAACAATTGGAAATCAACAGAAGTAACCATTCCTGAACTCGACCAACCAAAACCGATTGAAAGTTCACAAGTCTATTTCTACGATGTACCAAATGCAAAGCAATCTGTACTCAATATTGGCTACTTAGCTTTGGCAGAAACGGATCCAGACTTCTACCCTGCTACCATTCTGAATTACAGATTAGGTGGCGGTGGATTTGCTTCTCAGTTGACGCAAGAACTACGTGAAGGAAAAGGATACACTTATGGAGTACGTTCTAGATTTCAGGGAAGCACAGAACCGGGTCCATTTATGATTAGTAGTGGTGTTCGAACCAATGTAACGCTTGAATCCACCCTACTGATTAAGCAAATTCTTGAAAACTATGGTCAAGAGTTCAATGAATCTGATCTGGAAACCACTAAGAGTTCCATGATTAAAAGCAATGCAAGAGCTTTTGAAACATCACGCGCCAAACTTAGCATGCTTCAGGATATGAGTAAATATGGCTGGAAAGCCAGCTACCTTCAAGACCGAATTGCAACAGTAGAAGTCATAACTGTCGAAGAGATTCAAGGCCTAGCGAAACAATACCTTAATCAGGATCAAATGATTTGGTTGGTTGTCGGAGATGCCAAAACACAATTAGATAGAATGGAAGAATTAGGATTTGGCAAGGCAGTTCTTATCAATGACATGACTCCTCCAGAGCAATAAGAGGAAGCCAAAAAAGAAGCCCGTCTCCACACAGAGCCGGGCTTTTTCATGTAAGTATAAAGAAGTTTCTTATTACCAGAATACCGCGTACAATGCCACGATTATTACTACAATTCCCATTGCACCAAGGAAGAACGTTTTATCCGTTTTGAACAACTCAGGCTCAATGGTATAAGCTTTTGCGTCCTGTTTTGATGAATTGGCATTGGTATACATTATGATTGACAAGAATGCCATCATAAAGGTTAGCATGAAGATGGAATGGAATCCTAAATTTCTCATACTCATACCAAACCATTCTGTACCAAACAAAAGTCCCAAAACAAGTGTTAAAGCACCTGCTGCACCAAATATTAATCCAGCCTGACGGAATTTCTTCTTTTTGTCTTCGCTTGCTTCCTTTGTTGCCACTTGATTAGAATCAGTCAATGTTAAAATCAACGCAAGAGAGATCAACACCATACATACATATCCCATACGGATGATGAAAGGAAGATCAGGAAGTAACAACTTAAATGCGATACCTACTGGTAGTGTAGCGATAGTTGTCCAAAGTGCAGCTCTATTTGTAGCACGTTTCCACAGGATACCCATACCAAACACAACAACCACACCTGGATATATAAACCCTGTATATTCCTGAATGTATTGGAATGCCTGATCCAAACCACCAAGCAATGGCTTAGCAGCAAAGACAGCAATAACCAAGGCCACAAATGCAGCGATACGTCCTATTTTTACCAATTGAGTTTGACTCGCTTCAGGATTAATAATGTCTTTGTAAATATCTAAGGTAAAGATGGTTGATGTAGAGTTCAACATAGATGCCAATGAAGACACTACAGCTGCAATCAATGCTGCAAACGCTAAACCTCTTATACCTGTCGGAGCAAAGTTTCTCAACAACCAAGGATAAGCCTGATCGGCCTTGTCAATAGTACCAGACAGTCCTTCAATCGAGTGGCTCAAATCTGGATGGTTGAACATTACATAAGCAGTAATACCCGGTACAATCACAATGATTGGAATCAAAATCTTTAAGAACCCAGCGAAAATCAATCCTCGTTTAGCCTCTTGTAAACTCTTAGCAGCTAAACCTTTCTGAATGATGTACTGATTGAATCCCCAATAGCCGATATTGATCAACCACATCGCTCCAAAAATTACAGCCAATCCAGGAAGATCAATGTAAGGATCTTTAGTTCCTCCACTTCCATCAGGAATAGAGGCTACACCTTCTTCTAAAATCATACTAAAGTGTAGGTCTGAAGGCACTTCTCTCACTTTGTTCAAGACTATCATGAAGCCTTCAATAGCTCCACCATCATCTCCAGCAACTGCTGAAAGTGCGAAGAAAGCGGTGATCAAACCACCACCAACGAGGAATACTACTTGAATAACATCGGTCCATGCTACCGCTTTCAAACCACCATAGATGGAGTAAATACCTGCGAAAATCAACAACCCTGGAACGCCATAAACCATTGGCCACCCCAAAATTTCTTCCATTGCCAAAGCTCCAAGCCAGGCCACTGAAGTTAGATTCACAAATATGTAAACCAACAACCAGAAGAATGAGAAAAAAAAACTCACGCCTTTTCCATACCGTTCCTTTGCAAACTGTGGAATTGTATAGATTTTGTTGTTGATCATTTGCGGTAGTAAGAACTTGGCAACCAAAATCAAGGTCACAGCTGCAAGCCACTCATAGGCCGCAATACCGATCCCTACAGCAAATCCAGAACCGGACATCCCGATAAAGTGTTCTGCTGAAATGTTGGCAGCGATCAAAGATGCACCAATGGCCCACCATGATAGCGAGTTACCTGCCAGGAAGTAGTCGTTAGCCGTTTTTTCATGTCCCTTTTCGTCTCTAGACAAGTAGAGACCAATGGCCATGATCACAACGCAGTAGGCTCCGAATACAACGTAATCAAGCGTTAAAAATCCCATCGTTTTTAAGTTATGTGTAAAAAAAGCACCAACGAGAATCGCTGGTGCTATTGACTAATATTCAATTACTTATTTCCCTTCGCGTAATCAGCGAGGAATTTCTCTAATCCACTGTCTGTAAGTGGGTGTTTTAACAATCCAGTGATCACCGATAGAGGACATGTAGCCACATCTGCTCCAATTTCAGCACATTTCAACAAGTGCATGTTGTGACGTACCGATGCTGCCAATACTTCCGTTTCGTAACCGTAGTTAGAAAAGATCAAAACGATTTGCTCAATCAAGTCCAAACCATCAGATCCGATATCATCCAATCTACCGATGAATGGAGACACATATGTAGCTCCAGCCTTAGCAGCCAACAATGCTTGTCCAGCACTGAAGATCAATGTACAATTGGTTCTGATACCTTCTTCTGTAAAGGTTTTGATCGCTTTCACACCATCTTTGATCATTGGCACTTTCACCACAATCTTATCGTCGATAGCAGCTAGTTTTCTACCTTCAGCTACCATTTCATCATAAGTTGTTGAGATCACCTCAGCACTTACATTGTCATCTACAATGTTGCAGATGTCTTTGTAATGCTTCAGGATGTTTTCCTCTCCAGTGATTCCTTCTTTTGCCATTAGTGACGGATTGGTTGTTACACCATCCAATACTCCAAGATCATAAGCTTCCTGGATGTCATCTAAATTGGCTGTATCAATAAAAAATTTCATTGTGTTCGTATTTTCTTATTTGATAAATGCTTTTACTTGTTCGTAAACTTTTGGTCCTGTGTAACCGAATTGCTCATCCAATACCCCAGCAGGTGCTGAATAACCAAAGTGCTCTAAACCAAATACTTTACCTCCTGCTCCTACAAGACCTTCTAGAGTCACCGGAAGACCAGCTGTCAAACCGAACTTAGGCAAGTCACCCAGAATTTCTGCTTGGTAAGCCGCATCCTGATCTCTGAACAGACCTTCTGAAATAACAGATACGATGTTCACTGAAACACCATCTTTCTCAAGCAATTCTGCTGCCTCAACTAGCGTAGCAACTTCACTACCGTTCGCTACTAATGTTACTTTCGCATCAGCACTTGATTTTACCAGGTAAGCTCCTTTTTTCGCTTGCAATGCATCATCAAATCTTGAACCTGCACTAGGCAAGTCTTTGATTCCCTGACGAGAGAAGATCAAACCTGTTGGTGTTTTCTTATTCTTAAGAGCCATCTCCCATGCTACAGTCGTTTCAGCTGCATCAGCAGGACGAAGAGCTAACAATGAACGCTCGCCTGTGTGGTTCTTCAATTTTTCTAATAATCTCAATTGAGCTTCTTGTTCGATTGGCTGGTGAGTTGGTCCATCCTCTCCTACTCTAAATGCATCATGCGTCCACAAGTAGATTACTGGAAGTTCCATCAAAGCAGACAATCTGTATGCAGGCTTCTGGTAATCCGAGAAGATAAAGAATGTTCCTACTACTGGAATTACACCACCATGTAGCGCCATTCCATTAGCCATAGCAGCCATACTGAATTCAGCCACACCTGCATGCAAGAAGTTTGCATCAAATGAGTGAGGACCGAAAGCTTTAGATTTCTTCAAGAAACCGTCTGTCTTATCAGAGTTAGCCAAATCCGCTGAAGAAACAATGATGTTTTCAACGTTCTCAGCAAGGTATGCCAACACAGAAGCAGAAGCATCTCTTGACGCTACATTCGATTTCTGTGGAATAGTAGAGAAGTCAATTGCAGGAATATCTCCACTCAAGAACAAGTCTAGCTTCGCAGCAAGCTCAGCATTAGATGCTCTCCAGCTTTTCTCCAATTCATTGTGCTCAGCAGCTTCTTTTGATTTTTTCTCAAGGATAGTCTTATAGAAATCAGCTACTTCTGGATAAACTGCAAATGGATCATTTACGTCTGCTCCAAGTGCTTCCAAGGTTTTGTTATAGTCTGCACCAGTTCCACCAATTGGCTTACCGTGAAGCTCAGAATAACCTTCATATGGATTACCGTCAGCATCCACACATCCTTTACCCATGATCGTTTTACCAATGATCAATGTAGGTCTTTCGGTTTGTGCTTTTGCATCAGTCAATGCTTTTCTGATGGCGTCGTGTTCGTGACCGTCGATCTCAACCACATTCCAACCCCATGCTTCGTATTTCTTACCGGTATCTTCAGCAGTTACTTCTTTGGTGTAAGTACTTAACTGTACATCGTTAGAATCAAAGAACATCACCAGATTGCTCAATCCAAGATAACCAGCTATACGACCGATACCTTGAGATATTTCTTCCTGAATACCTCCATCAGAGATGAACGCATAAATGGTGTGATCTGTCCAGTCACCGAATTTCGCCTGAAGGAACTTCCCTGCAAGAGCAGCACCTGCTCCCATCGCATGTCCCTGACCTAGTGGACCTGAAGTGTTTTCAACACCTCTTTTGTGATCAACTTCCGGGTGACCTGGAGTCACAGAACCCCACTGTCTGAAGTTGCTAATATCTTCTTTTGAATAATTTCCTACTAAATGCAATTGAGCATAAAGCATCGCAGACAAGTGACCTGGATCCAAAAAGAAACGGTCTCTCCACATCCATTCTGGATTATTTGGATCAAAACGAAGGAATTCACTGTATAACACATGAATAAAATCCGCTCCTCCCATTGGTCCTCCCGGATGTCCGGAATTCGCCTTTTCTACCATCGAGATAGATAACGCACGGATGTTATCTGCTGCCTGATTGTCAATTTTCTGATTACTCATGATCAATTTTTTTTCTAAGATAATACTTATAGTCATTTTAACTATAAGCTTACTTCAATTTCTATTTTATGTAAAACTTCATGAGGGTTGTTGTATGATACGTCTCCCCAGGTGCCAAATTAGTTGTTGGAAACGACTCTTGGTTAGGAGAATCCGGGAAATGTTGAGTTTCAAGGCAAAAACCGTAGCGATGGTTGTAAACCACACCATTTTTTCCAGTAATAGTACCATCCAGGAAGTTACCTGAGTAAAACTGAATGCCAGGCTCTGTGGTATATACATCCATAGCTCTTCCACTATTGGGTTCGTAAGCAGTGGCTGCCAGCATCATCTCTTTTGGATCATCATTCAACACCCAACAGTGATCATAACCACCACCGTACGCTAATTGTTGATTTTCCGCTGAAATCTCTACTCCTATCTTTTTGCTTTGTGTAAAATCGAATGGTGTTCCAGCAACTGGTCTCAACTCGCCAGTTGGGATTAAAGTCTCATCTACTGGAATGAATTGATCTGCATTCAGCATGATTTCATGATCCAAAATATCAGATTTTGACCCATTCAGGTTAAAGTAGGAATGCTGAGTTAGGTTCACCACCGTATTTTTGTCGGTAGTCGCTGTGTAGTCAAACTCGAGCGTATTGTCATCACCCAAAGTGTACACTACTGTTACATCAAGATTGCCAGGATAGCCTTCTTCCATGTCTGGACTGGTTCTCTTGAATTCCAATGCAACTCCCTTTTCTGAAGGAACTTCCTTCACATTCCAGTTTACTTTATCAAATCCAGCAAGTCCACCATGAAGATGATTACCGATGTTATTTACGGCTAAGTCATACTCCACACCATCAATGGTGAACTTACCTTTAGCAATTCGATTTCCATATCTACCGATTATCGCACCAAAGTACGGAGTAGTCTCCAGATAACCTTGTAAGTTGTCATATCCAAGCACGATATCGTCCATATTACCATTTTTATCTGGCGTTTTGAACGATGTGATAATCCCACCGTAAGACATTACTTTGGCTTCTACTCCATTAGCATTAGTCATTGTGAACAATGTTACTTTCTCACCTGTTGGCAATTCACCAAAAGGCTCGCTGGCAATCGTTGCTTTCGCCATTTCTTCAGTAGTTTCTTCTTTTTCTTGTGACTTGGGAGCACTACAACCTACCGTCATAGCGACGATTCCAGCCACGAGCAAAGAGTTGAAAATCGAATTTTTCATTGCTTTCATTTTTAGGGTTTAGAACAGGTGGTAATATACCTCATTCCATCGTAGGTTATCTTTGAAGCTTCTCACTTTCGTATCTCCATCGATTACCAATAATTCGATATCTGCCATGTCTGCAAAATCCTCGAAGAACTGTGTATTCAGCGCTCTACTGTACACTGTATGGTGAGCTCCTCCTCCTAATATCCATGTTTGTGCAGCTACTTCAAGGTTTGGTTTCGGATCCCAAAGTACTCTAGCTACAGGAAGTTTTGGCAGGTCATGCTCAGGCTTCACAGCATCTACTTCGTTAAGCAACAATCTGAAGCGGTTGCCCATATCCATCATTGCTACGTTGATTGCAGCGCCAGCACCAGAATCAAATACCAATCTTGCTGGATCTTCTTTACCTCCAATTCCCAATGGATGAACTTCACATCTTACTGGTCCTTCTGCTATCGTTGGACATATCTCCAACATGTGTGAACCAAGAACTCTTGAACGGCTACTTCTAAAGTCGTAGGTGTAATCCTCCATGAAAGAAGTACCACCTTCCAAACCTTGAGCCATTACTTTAGAAGCGTATACCAATGCACTGGTCTTCCAGTCACCTTCACCTCCAAAACCGTAACCATCAGCCATCAAACGCTGAGTAGCAATACCCGGAAGCTGCTTCATGCCATGAAGATCTTCGAATGTATCCGTGTATGCTCCAAATCCACCTTCAGTTAAAAATGCTCTTAAACCTAGTTCGATTCTTGCAGAGTCTCTTAAAGAAGATCCACTCAATACCTCGCTAGCGATTTGGTATTGATCTGAATAAACTTTGATCAAGTCCTCAACTTCAGCATCCGTGATTTGGTTTACATAAGCTACTACATCACCAATACCGTAAGTATTCACCTGGAAGCCAAACTTCATTTGAGCTTCTACTTTATCTCCTTCTGTGACAGCAACCTGACGCATGTTGTCACCAATTCTAGCCAACTTCAGGTTTTGAAAAGCATGCCATCCTGCAGCTACTCTACTCCAGTTACCTAGTTGCTTTTGAGCAGCCTCTGTTTTCCAGTGACCCACGATCACCTTTCTATTTTTTCTCAAACGACTTACCATGAAACCAAACTCTCTACCACCGTGTGCGGACTGGTTTTCGTTCATGAAGTCCATGTCAATATCTGACCATGGAATTTCGTCATTGTATTGAGTATGGAAGTGAGCCATCGGTTTTCTCAAGATCTGAAGACCTGAGATCCACATTTTCGCTGGAGAAAACGTGTGCATCCAAGCCACCATACCGATACACTGTGGCGCATTGTTTACCTCCTCGCATACCTTAAATATTTCGTCTGGAGTAGTGACCACTCCTTTATATTTTACCTGAACTGGAAGATGCGCTGAAGCATCCAATGCTTTGGCAATTTCTTCTGAGTGACGGGCAACATTTCTAAGTGTCTCTTCACCATAAAGGTGCTGACTTCCGGTTACAAACCAGATTTCAAAGTTCTTTAAATCAGTCATTTATGAATTAATTTTGCCCGTAGTAGGCGTTTTTACCATGTTTTCTTTCGTAATGCTTGTTGATCAAAGCATCTTTTAGTCTTGGTGCATTTGGATTAATCTGCAAAGTCAGATAAGCCATTCTAGCCAGCTCTTCCAAAACCTTGCTGTTGTATACCGCTTTCGCAGCATTCTTACCCCAGGTAAAAGGACCGTGATTTCCTAAAAGGACCATTTCCACTTCTTTGTAATTGATTCCTTTATCGCTGAAGCAATCCAGGATCTGCTGACCTGTCACGTGCTCATAATCTCCTTGAATCAACTCATCACTCATTGGTGGGGCACAAGGAATATCAGCAGTCAGGTGATCAGCATGTGTCGTTCCAAAAATTGGAATATCACGCTGAGCTTGCGCCCACGATACTGAGTAGGTAGCGTGTGTATGCGCAATCCCTCCTATCTCAGTCCATTCTTTGTACAAGAACGCGTGTGTTTTAGTATCAGAAGAAGGACGCATATTTCCTTCTATTACCTTGTTATCAAAATCAAGGATCACAATATCCTCAGGTTTCAATACTTCGTAAGGAACACCGCTTGGTTTGATCGCAAAAACACCTTTTTCACGATCCACGGCACTTACGTTTCCAAAAGTGTAGATTACTAAATCAAGCTTTGGCAGCTCCATGTTAGCTTCATAACACTCTTCTTTCAATGATTTATAACTAGACATTTCTTATCCTTTGTTATTGATGTTGTTTTCTACAAACTCACCAAGCAGTTCATATTTCTTATAGATTCCTGCATAAGTCTCTACCAATTCTGGTTGAGGCTCATAGGTTTTCTCAAAACCATTACCCATTGCTTTTACAGCTGATAAAGTATCTGGATGAATTCCTGCTGCTACAGCCGCATACATCGCCGCTCCTAGTGCTGGAGCTTGTTCCGATACAGCAACTTTGATTGGCATATTTAGGACGTTAGCCAAAGTCTGCATGATAAAACCAGACTTCTTAGCCACTCCACCAATTCCGACAACAGAATTAATGGTCACTCCTTCTGACTGGAATCGATCAACAATCTTTTTAGATCCAAAACAGATAGCCTCTACAAGCGCTCTGAAAATATGTGGAGCGGTAGTTCCTAAGCTTAGGTTCACAATCGCAGCTTTCAGGTTTTGATTGGCATCTGGAGTTCTTCTTCCATTTACCCAATCCAAAGCTATTGGAGCACTTTCTGAAACAGGCGTAGATTCTGCTTGCTTAGAAAGCTCAGCAATGATGTCATTTTTAATTTCTTCTATTTGCTCTGCAGACAAGTTGAACGTCAACAGATTATCCAATGGCCATGAAATCAAATTCTTGAACCAGGCAAGCACGTCACCAAATGCAGACTGACCAGCTTCTAATCCTACCATTCCAGGAATAACCGAACCATCAACCTGACCACAAATACCAGCAACACAATTGGTTCCGATTACATCATTGGATGAAACGATGATATCACATGTAGAAGTACCCATTACTCTTACCAGAGTATTCTCCTCAACTTCTGCTCCCACAGCACCCGAGTGCGCATCAAACGTTCCTACAGCAACTACACAGTCTGTAGTTAACCCCAATTTATCTGCCCATTCCTGAGACAAATTACCTGCCACCTCATCAGAAGTGTAAGTCTCAGAATATAGGTTTGATTTAAGCTCTGTTAGATATGGATCTAATTTCGATAAGAACTCATCTGCTGGAAGACCTCCCCAGCTCTCATGCCACATTGCTTTGTGACCAGCAGCACATCTCGATCTTTTGAAAGTGCTCAATTCTGGTTCTCCAATCAACATATAAGTCATCAGATCACAATGCTCCACCCATGAGTGAGCTGCATTCTTTACTGCTTCATCTTCACGAGCAATATGGAGGATTTTAGCCCAGAACCATTCAGATGAGTAGATTCCTCCTTCAAACTTGGTAAAGTCCTCACCTCCCCAACTTCTAGCCAGTTCGTTGATTTCATCAGCTTCTTTAATTGCCGTATGGTCTTTCCAAAGAACCATCATCCCATTAGGATTCTCTGCAAATTCAGGCAATAGACTCAATGCAGTTCCAGCTTCATTGACTGGAATTGGTGATGATCCAGTCGTATCGATACAAATACCTTTTACAGCATCAGCAGGTACTCCCGCCTCTTTAACTACTTCACTAATGGTATACTCCATCCCTTCGATATGATCGAGTGGATGTTGACGAAATCGATTAGCTGCCGGATCGCAATACTTACCTTCTTTCCAACGCTTGTACCAATGTACTTTACTACCTAAAGTGGCTCCATTACTGGCATCCACCAACACAGAACGGACAGAGTCCGATCCAAAGTCCAATCCAATAACGTACTTATTTTCCATATCGAAACTGCAATATTTTTAGTCTGTAGCTAAAGTACTAAAATTATTTCAACAAGTGTATATTTTACACTTATAAAAATTATAAAATATTCGTTCGCACTTTTTAGACATCAAAAAACAATTTGATATGTTATAAGATTTAATCCTTGAGATACAAAATCTTTACAGATTCTTAATTAAACTTTGCACTTCTTAACAAAATCATAGTTCCATGCACAAGTTCACCATTGGAGGCGTACCAGAATATTTTAATTTACCCATACTGAATGCCATTGCAACTGGTGATTTGGAGAAAGCTGACATCAAGCTAAGATGGGAAACTGTAAAGGAAGGAACTGGTGCTATGTCCAAAATGCTACATGATGGTGATCTGGATATCGCTATGATATTGTTGGAAGGTGCAACTAAAAGCATTTTAGACGGACAACGAATTAAAATCATCAAGGATTACGTTTCCTCTCCATTGACCTGGGGTGTTCACACCTCTCCTTTCGTGAATTCAGTAGATGAGCTATACGCCAGAAGAGTAGGCATTAGCCGCTATGGCTCTGGATCTCACATGATGGCTTTTTTAATGGCTGAGCAATACGGTTGGCCAAAAGAAAGTCTGGAATTTGTGGTGATCAATAACCTTGATGGTGCTATAGATGCTTTCGCAAAGCAGGAAATTGACATTTTCTTATGGGAAAAGTTTACCACCAAACCGTTTGTGGATGCCGGACAGATGAATCGCATTGATACAGTAGCTACTCCATGGCCTTGTTTCGTACTTGCTGCAAATGCACGCACCATGGCTGCTTACTCCAAAGAAGTGAAGAAAATCTGTCAATTGATCAATCATCAAGCGTCAGTTCTTATGTCAGATAAATCACTTTCCGAACTAATTTCAAAAGATTATGGACTTACCTCCGATGACTCCAAACTGATTACTCAGGAGGTAAAGTGGTCTACAGCAACTGAAGTGGATGAAACGGCTATTCAGAAAGTAATGGACACTTATAGGGAATTAAAAGTGATTAAATCAACACAGGACACTAAATCCCTTATTGCATTAGTATAAAAAAAGTGGCTCCCCCCAGAGCCACTCTCAAGTTTGATTCACACCTTGGTGAACCTGCCTTAGTTTATTCTTGATTACTTTTTACTGATTTTAGAAGTATAGCTTCCTTCCTCATTGTCATACTTGATGATGTACAATCCTTTTGGAAGATCGATCAAGCTCACTTTTCCCTGGCTACCTTCAAATTGTGTTGACAAAACCATTTTACCTGAAGTATCAAATAATTTGACTGAAGTGATGCCCTGCAATCCATGAGCTAAACGAATATTCAATTGATCTGCCACAGGGTTTGGATACACGCCAAGTTTTGATTCATTCGCCAGCTCAGACACATCAGCCACACGACTACCAGACACCGATTGGAAACTAAACTGCTGATTGGAACTGGAACTATAGCAGGTGTATTGCAATACATTAGCACCATCGGCAGTAGAAACACCACTTATGTCCACACATTTGCCACTAGCTCTAGACTGCAAGGAATAATATCCTCCTCCACGATCTACCAATCGCCACTTCTGGCAATCATTGTTTAGCCACGTCCATAGCTGAATATTGGCAGAATTGCTCCCGCTACATCCATCCAGATCAAGGGCCATTGACGGAGCATTGACAGGTGATATTCGGTAATAACCATCTCCAACATCAGTGAAAATCCATTTCTGACAATTATTATTCAACCAACTCCACTGATTGACGTTGGTTCCGTTTCCTGATCCACACATCACTACATCCAACGCTTTACCACTATGACGAGGAGTAATTCTATAGGCTCCTCCTGATGTAACTGGACCACTTGTGGATGGCGGACTACCTACATATGGCCATCCATTAGCAAACCCAAAATCACTACGGTTCATCAGTTTTGCATTGCCATTATCATTGGCATCATAGAAATGATAAGTTAGCCGACCTTCGTTATACCCAAAATGACCAGGCCCTACCACATTACCATTTTGATTACTAATCAACGTACGCTCTCCGGTATATGGTCCTGTAACACTGGTTGATCTTGCTACCACTATAATATAGGAACTATTCAACCCATTGCAGCATGTACCTCTATTGGTAAATAAATAGTAATAACTTCCATTTTTCATAATAAATGGTGCTTCCCGATCCTGATGATTCCCTCCGGCTACTTGAGTGACCCCTCCAGTAGTTTTACCTGTAGATGGATTGATCTGAACGACACCCATTCCACCAAACCAAGAACCGTAAGTCATCCAAACGGAACCATTGGTATCCTGAAACAATGCTGGATCTATTGCATTAATTGCATTACTACTTCCATTGGAAGAAACCACTAAGCCCAGGTCTGTCCAGGGTCCGTTGAGGTTAGACGCTCTAGTCACACCTATTGCAGAACGGGAAGATCCAAATGTGGAACACGAGTAATACAGATAATAATATCCATTCATCTGGATCACACCCGGTGCCCAAAAGTCTCCCTGAAATCCTGGAACGTAACTATTGATCCAAGATGGCCAGGTACCCGGAGTAAAAGGAGTTGACTCTGGCTGCCAATTACTAAAACTTGAATTGCTTGAGGACATAGCCCAAATACCATTTCCTGTAGTAAATATCCAATACCGGCCATCGGTATTTCTGATGACTTTAGTTGGGTCATGGCTTGGTGGATACTGTGCTGTTGCAGTATTCATGGCAATGAGTAGCAGCAGTGTAAACACACTCATGCACAATCGAGGGGTTGTCAAAACCAATCTTTTGGTTTGCGCTTGTTGTAACATCATTTTTAAGTTTTGTTAGGTTCTAAATACTAATCACTGGGTATCAGTAAAATCAATTGGCGTTATTGTTTTCGAACTCTGGCAGTATGGCTTCCTTGTACATTATTGTACTTCACGACATAAAGCCCTTTTGGTAAACCGACTACATCCACCATTCCTTCAGGCCCTTCAAATACCGATGACAGGACTTTTTTACCAGAAGTATCGAACAGTTCAACAATAGTTGAGCCTTCGAACTGGTCTCCAACCCGAATATTGAGATGATTTACTACCGGATTTGGGAATACGCTTAATCTGCTATCATCTATGAGATCACTCACATCCGCCAGTCGGCCTGAGGAAACTGACTGGAAACTAAACTGCTGATTGTAGTTACCTGAGATGCAATCGTACTGGACGACATTGGCTCCATCAGAAGATGAAATACCTTCAATATCCACACATTTTCCGCTTGCACGTGACCTTAAGGAGTAATAACCTCCTCCACGGTCTACCAATTGCCACTTCTGGCAATCATTATTGAGCCAGGACCATAGTTGAACATTGGCCAAATTACTTCCACTACACGCATTGAGATCTAATGCCATATTTGGCGCATTGGATGGAGATAAACGGTAATAACCATCTCCTGCATCAGTGAATATCCACTTTTGACAATTGTTATTCAACCAGCTCCACTGATTGACGTTGGTACCATTACCTGTTCCACAATTAACTACATCAAGTGCCTTATCACTATGCCTTGGGGTAATCCGGTAAGTTCCGCCTGAAGTAACTGGCCCACTAGACGGTGGACTTCCGACGTAAGGCCAGCCGTTAGCAACTCCAAAATCAGAACGAACCATGAGTTTAGCATTTCCATTATCATTACCATCATAGAAATGATAAGTCAATCGACCTTCACCAAAACCAAAATGTCCAGGACCTATGATATTGCCATTCTGATTAGGCAAAAATACCCGTTCCCCTGTATAAGGACCCGTGATATTGGCAGAACGAGCTACCACCATGTAATAGGAAGAATTCACCCCATTACAGCAAAGTCCTCTTTGGTAAAACAAATAATAATAGCTTCCTGATTTGAAGAGACCTGGTCCTTCCACATTTCCTGAAACCAGATGAGTGGTTCCGGATATTGGTTTTCCAGTGGACGTACTGAGTTCGATGATATCAATACCAGTTTGCCAATTACCCCAGGACATCCACAACCTTCCATTGTCATAGAGCAGCGCAGGATCAATAGCATTGTTACCAGATACAACTCTCCCACGATCTGTCCAAGGACCTGCCAAATTAGTGGCGGTAGCTACTCCAATAGCGGCCGGAGCTCCGTTTCCGGCACAGGAATAGTAGAGAAAATATGTACTGCCAACCTTGATTACATCCGGCGCCCAGAAGAAGCCATTAAACCCATCCACATAATTGTTGATCCAGGAAGGATAAGTACCCGGCGCAAAAGGCGTAGGTTCTACTCGCCAATTGGTAAAATCACGATTACTGGATGACATGGCCCAAACGCCATCACCTGTGGTAAATATCCAATACCTGCCATCCGTGTTTCGAATCATTGTAGAGGGGTCATGACTCGGAGGATATTGGGCTTGAACCAAATGAGCAGCTAATGTCAGCAGCAGAACTACTGACCATTTCATTAATTTATTGGGGGCTTGTGGGGTTTTAAGAATTCCAAAAACTAAGGCATTAGCTTTGGAAAAGTGCAACATACATTAAGTTTGTTTTGAGTAGAACATATACGATGGAATGAATACGTTAATGAACTTTAAATTAAAAATTCAGCCATAATCCCCTCACTATTCCTCATTTTGAATAAGAAACAATTTTTACTATTTTAATAATTACTATTGAAGTATAAGTGAGCTTTTTAGAGCCTTTTCATTTAATAGCTAATATAATGAAAATATGCATTAAGTGTAACAATAACATTTAATATTTTATTCATCCATCAGACAACCTTTAACTGAAAAAAAAGGTCTTATTACATACAACTTCCTAACCTCCTATAATGCAGATCAAATTCAGACTTAAAAACTTACTCTTTTTTATCACCTTTTGCCTATCAGGTTATTCTTACGCACAAGAGAATTCAGTTGCCAGGGTTTGGAATGAAGCATTATTAGAATCAATCAGAAATGATTTTGCCAGACCAGTAGTTCACGCACGCAATTTATTCCATGTTTCAGCGGCGATGTATGATGCATGGGCCATACATTACGACACAGGAAGCCCCTACTTTTTAGGGCAAACTGTTCATGGATTTCCAATAGCTTATCAGCCAACCACGTTTGAAGGAGATGTAGAGGAAAATCTTAGCAAAACGATCAGTTATGCTTGTTTTCGTTTGATCGCACACCGATTTAGATTTGCTCCAGGATATCAAGAAATCATGCCAATGATTGTAGATATCATGAACAGACATCAATATGATACTGCATTCACAAGTACCGATTATACAAGTGGAGATCCAGCAGCACTAGGAAATTATATAGCCGAGCAAATTATAGCTTTTGGAAAAGAAGATGGTTCTCATGAAAATTTCAATTACACCAATTTCTTTTACAGTTCAGTTAATGATCCCTTAGCATTAGATCAACCTTTCGATATATCAAGTGTTCAGGATCCAAATCATTGGCAACCTCTTTCATTTGAAACATTTATTGATCAGTCAGGAAACCCGATACCTGGAGCAACTCCTGCCTTTGTTGGAGCTGAGTGGGGAAATGTGAAAGGATTTGCCTTGAAGGATTCGGATAGTAAATCCTTCAGTATGAATGGAGGTAATGTACTTGTATTCAATGATCCGGGAAAACCTGCTTATTTAGGAAGCGACTCAAAAGAAACGGCTCTTTATAAATGGTGCTTTCAATTGGTAAGCGTTTGGTCTTCACATTTGGATCCATACGATGGTGTTAGTTGGGATATTTCACCAGGAGGAATTGGGAATATCACATCCTACCCCACCAAACCAGAAGATTACGCAACGTTTTATGATGTAAACAATGGTGGAGAACTACCAGGAATCGCTGATGGTCATGATTTGAACCCAAAAACAAATCAACCCTATGACGAGCAAATTGTACCAAGAGGAGATTACACAAGAGTGTTAGCAGAATTTTGGGCTGATGGACCAGATTCAGAAACACCACCTGGTCACTGGTTTACCATATTAAATACCGTCAATGATCATCCAGATCTGATTAGGAAATTTGAAGGAGAAGGTGAAGAATTATCCAAACTGGAATGGGATATCAAATCCTACTTCTTACTCGGAGGAGCTATGCATGACGTAGCAGTGAGCGTTTGGAGTATAAAAGGCTTTTATGATTATGTACGACCAATCACTGCTATCCGCTACATGGCTACATTAGGGCAGTCAACCGATTCGGATAAAAACAACTTCCATCCGCATGGCATTCAATTAATCCCAGGTTTAATAGAAGAAGTAAATGAAGTAGATCCATTAGCTGGGGCAAATGGGGAACATGCTGGGAAAATTAAGGTAAAGGCTTGGCGTGGACATGATCTAATTTCTGATGCAACTACAGACGAAGCTGGAGTTGGATGGATTTTAGCAGAAAATTGGTGGCCATATCAAAGACCAAGCTTTGTAACACCTCCATTCGCGGGTTATATTTCTGGTCATTCTACCTTCTCAAGTGCAGCAGCAACTGTTCTTACCCAATTAACTGGTGATCCATTTTTTCCTGGTGGAATGGGAGAATTTGTAGCCAAAAAGAACGATTTTCTAGTTTTTGAGAAAGGACCAAGTGTAGATGTTCATCTTCAGTGGGCAACCTATTACGATGCAGCTGATCAGTGTAGTTTATCTCGAATTTGGGGAGGAATACATCCTCCAATGGATGATATCAGAGGACGAATTTTAGGAAGAAAACTCGGCGCTCAATCGTTTAATTTGGCTCAACTCTATTTCGCAAATACACTAGTGACTACTACCAAATTCAAATCATCTGATTGGTTAGCTTATCCAAATCCAGTCTCAAAAGATGGAATAATTACTATTGAAACTGACAATCAACATCACGGCTTAGAACTTTATAACTCAGTTGGTCAATTGATTTATAGATCTAATGAATCAATAAAGTCTTTGGACCTAAAGTCACTAGACATAAAACCTGGAGTTTATCTTTTAAGATCTAATGAGAATGCTCAATCTCAACGCATTATCGTTCAAGATTGAGTTTTTAGTCTTTGATTTGCTTTACTCCCTTTGTGGTTGGAACGATTTCTTTCATCGTTCCATCTTCATTGAAGTAAGCATAATCTACACATACTGATCTTCGGAATTCTCCTCCTCCTTCGAGAGCTGCATTGTGATAGATAAAATACCAGTCACCTTTAAACTCTACCACAGCCTGGTGATTTGTTGGTGAATTAGGGACTTCATCAAACAATCTTCCTTTGTATTCCCATGGACCAGCAGGGCTATCTGACATTGCATAATCAATTACTTCAGGGAATTTCGCTGAAAATGAAAGGTAATAGGAATCATTTCTTTTATATACATAAGGCCCTTCTGTGAAAGATGGCACGTCAATTACTTCGATATCACCATCAAGCTCAATCATATTGGGCTTCAGTTTTGCATATTTCAACACGGTATTACCCCAGTACAAATGCGCGCTACCATCATCGTCTATTAATACTGCAGGATCAATGTCATCCCAAAAAATATCAGACTGCTTCGTCATGTCATTAGTAATCAAAGCAGAGCCAATAGCATCAGTATATGGACCCAAAATATGATCAGCTACAGCTACTCCAATGGCTTTACCCGGAATAGTGGCATGTTCTACTGTGACAAACCAGTAAAACTTTCCACCCTTTTCCACTACATGAGCAGCCCAGGCATCAGATTTAGCCCATTTAAAGACATCCACAGTTAATCGAGGACCGTGACTACTCCAATTCAGCATGTCTGTGGTGGAATAGACCAACCAATCATTCATCACAAAACCTTCCTTACCAGCCTCTTGCTCGTCATGTCCCATGAAGACAAATAATGTGTCATTATGCACCCACGCAGCAGGATCCGCAGTATACTTATCAGTAATTATTGGATTGCCAGCATAAACATCCGCTATCACCTCGTTTTGAGTTTCCTCTGATTTAGAAGTCTGTTGGCAATTGGTGAAAATCACCAAAGCAATCACTAACACCGAACTACTTTTTAGAATTGAATTTATCATGGATTGATTTCATTTTTATCAACAACTGGCCAACCATTTTCATCCCAATTCATATTCAGGATTTTTAGTTTGGAATGACCTCCATCTTTCACATCATAGGCATGCACTACCAGATAGTCCTTGTCATCAAATGTATAAGCACTGTTGTGACCTATTCCTGCCCAATTTTTATCTCCTTCTATCACTAAAGAACCTCCTCCCAGATCCATTCTCACTCCTTCTTTATCATAGTATGGACCTTTGATATCTGCGGATCGACCAACGACTACTTTATACGTACTGTTCTCTCCACGACAACAATAATCCCACGAGACAAACAGATAGTACATGGTATCCTTTTTGAAAATGAATGGAGCTTCAATCGCACCATCTCCAGGATTATTATCCAGCAATGAATCCGATCTATTTCGTTTAGCCAATGTTAGCCACTCTTGAGGCTCTGCAACCTTATCTCTATCGGGTACTAGTTTGACCATTTTGATCCCTCCCCAGAACGATCCAAAGTTCAGCCATGGATAGCCATCCTCATCTACAATCAAATTAGGATCAATCGCATTCCAAAAATCTCGATAAGGAACAGACTGAATGACTTGGCCATGATCCACCCATTTGTAATCTGGACTCTTAGAATCTAAAGTTTTGTTTGTTACCAACCCAATTGCAGAAGTATTCTTCGCAAATGCTGAAACGCTATAGTACAGATAATATTGACCGTCATAGAAAGATATGTCTGGAGCCCACATGTGCCCAGCGAATCCTGCCACTACTCCCTGAGTCCACTCAGGTGGCTTTCGACCGAAAATTGATTCTTCTTTTTTCCAGGATTTCATATCCTTGGAAGACCAAACTGAAATTCCCCAGCCGGTACAAAAAAGATAATAGGTATCTCCCTCTTTTATCATTACAGGATCATGAACACTAATATCTGTTTCTTGTGCGAAAGATGTCCCAACTAGAAACATCAATAGAATCAACAATACATTTTTCATAGTACGAATGGTCAAATCACCCAAAATGATTGATTGACATCCAGGAAGATGCCATGCTAAAAATTGAGAGATGGTGACCAGCACCATCTCTTATGTTATTTACAGTTACCTATTTTTTAGGCAATGCGTATTATTTGATATTCAAAACAACTACTGAGAACGCTGGAAGCTTCACAGTAATGGTATTTCCTTTTTTCTTAAATCCTTTGAACTCTGTTGGAACAATGTTGTCAGGATTTTCGAATGAATTGTAATCTTGCAATTTGTCAGAAGCTAAAATCTGACCAGTCAGTTTGCCATCTGCTGCAATTTCCAAAGTGATCTCATGAGCTTTCTCTGGGTGAATATTCACCAACGAAATATTTGTTTCACCTGCTTTAGTAGTAGAGGCCGATGCAGAAATTGCCGGTAATTTGTTTTCGCCTTCTTCAAAATAGAGCATGTCTGAAATCTCAACAGGTAACATTGTCGCATCCTGATGTACATTGTACATTTTCATCACATGATACGTAGGAGTCAAAATCATTTGCTCTTCATCAGTAAGAATCACCGCTTGCAACACATTGATGGTCTGTGCTAAATTGGCCATTCTTACTCTGTCCGCATGGTTATGGAAGATGTTTAAAGTGATCCCGGCAATCATTGCATCACGCATGGTATTTTGTTGATAAAGAGCCGTTTGTCCTTCTGGAGTATCGTACCATCCACCCCACTCATCAACAATCAAATCGATTTTTTTCTCAGGATCATACTTGTCCATGATAGCGCTATGCTTTGTTACTAACTCTTCCATGTCAATAGCATCTTTCATGGTCTCGAAATATTGGTTTCTATTGAAGTCAATGTCAGACCCTTTATCATTCCACTCAATCACCGCGTAGTTATGCAAAGCCACTCCTTCGATCATATTGTTTGGAATGTCTCTCATCAATACTTCAGTCCAATTGAAATCCCATTCGTTTGCACCAGAAGCAATTCTGAACATTCCTCCACTATTGTTCCAGTCAGTTAGGAATGTCGCGTACTGTCTGTACAAGTTAGCATAAAACTCAGGAGTCATATTACCTCCACAGCCCCACATTTCATTACCAACACCCCAGTATTTCACGTTCCAAGGTTCTTTTCTCCCGTTCTTGATTCTAAGATCAGCCATTGGGCTACCTTCAGCATGGTTTACGTACTGTACCCAGTCAGCTAGCTCTTTTACTAAACCACTACCTACATTACCTGCCAGATATGGTTCAGCTCCAAGTGCCTCACACATGTTCAAGAAATCGTGTGTACCAAAGCTGTTATCTTCGATGTATCCACCCCACCATTGGTTTACTATAGAAGGTCGTTCACTTTTTGGACCAATTCCATCCATCCAATGATAAGTATCTGCAAAACAACCTCCAGGCCATCTAAGCACAGGAACTTTCAGATCTTTTAAAGCTTCAATTACGTCAGTTCTAACCCCAGCAACATTGGGAATGGCCTGATTGTCTTCACCAACATAAAAACCGCCATAAACACATCTGCCTAAGTGCTCTGCAAAATGTCCATAGATGTTTCTGTTGATAATATGCTCCCCCTTATCAGCACTGATCTTCACAGTGGTCTGAGCAAAAAGTGAGGTACCAGATAAAATTATGGCTGCTACCGCTACAAGTTTCTTCATTTTATTCATCATTTAAGGTTCAGGTATTTCTTAGAAGTAAGTCACTTCTAAGAAACCATGAATTTAATATGATTAAGTGTATTTACTACACTAAATAATTATCAATTAACAAATTGTCCTGCATTTATACGCAAAACGGACATTGAATAAGCTGGAGCACTTAAACTAAACTCTTTTCCAGAAACCTCCACACTAGTTTCTTTTGGTTGAATATTCTGAGATTCGAAAGAGTTTTCAACATCGAAATTATCTCCCTTCAACGTGATCAGCGTACCGCTCTTAGCCAATTGATCCACACCATCTACGCTGAAACTCACATCTTGATCCGCAGCAGTTGTATTGACATATTTGACAATCAAATCACCGGTTTTCTGGTCTTTGCTAGCCGTTGCATAAAGTCCTTTCTGACCTTTAATTTCCTGACCATTCTCCTGCATGCTTACCAAATGTGTGCCTGTATTAGTCGAGAATAGTTTTTGAACATGATAATTAGGAGTAGTATAAGCTTCCAGATTGTTGAACCAAATCAAATCTGGAGTCCACTGCCAGCCCTCTGCATGCGCAAACAATGGAGCATAAGAAGTCATCGTAACCACTTTAGCATTTCGCTCCAGGCCAGTAATAAATGCAGCCTCCGAAAGTGCAGTCTCCCAGTTGTTTTTATTGTCAGGGCTAGCTACACCTACACTCTGTGAAGCGTACTCACCAACGAACAACTTAGGACCATTTCGATCGTATTTATCGTACCAATTAGCATTCTCTCTAAACCAGTCTGGATTGCGATAAAAATGCTCATCTACGATTTCTGGTTGAAGCTTACGCCATTGCTCCCATAGGTATTCAATTTCTTTTTCACCATTAGGGAAGATAGATCCGTCCGATCCTGTAGCAGCAATAATCTGCATGTCTGGGTACTTACTTTTTATAGCTTGAACCATCGGCACATATCTTTCTACATACTGTGGTCCCCACTGCTCATTTCCTACACCTATCATTTTCATATTGAAAGGCTCAGGATGTCCCATTTCTGCACGTAATCCACCCCACTTGGAGGTCACAGGTCCATTTGCAAATTCAATTAAGTCAATTGCATCCTGAATATAGGGTTCTAAATCATCCAATGGCACCAATTCTCCTGTATTGAACTGACACGCCATACCACAGTTGATGATTGGCATTGGCTCTGCTCCAAGGTCCTCCGCTAATAAGAAGTACTCATAAAAACCAACACCGAAACTCTGATAGTAATCTGGAGCTGGTCTGTGGTCAAATTCAAAATTCCATCTGTTAATTGTTGTAACACGCTCATCGATATCTCCAACTGTATTTTTCCATTGGTAGCGCTGAGACAGATCAAATCCTTCAACAATACACCCACCAGGGAAACGTAGGAATCCTGGATCCATATCTGCCAATAACTGTACAAGATCCGCTCTTAAACCTTTCTTGCGACCTTTCCAGGTGTCTGTTGGGAAAAGAGAAACCATATCTATATCAACCACACCCTCTCCTTCAAACCAAATGTTCATGGAAGCATTTGATTCCGTTTTAGTTGGAGTAAATGAAGTTTCTAACGTTTGCCATTTATTGGAAATCCCTTCAACTTTTCCTTCTCCAATTACTTTGTTTTGTGTACCAATCAACTCAATTCGAATGGCTGACACATTGCCTTCTACTGCTTTCACCTGAATACTGAAGTCATGAGGAACATTGGCTTTAATACCCATTCCTTTAAAACCTTCATTACTAAGGCCAGCACCTGAGCCTGTTTCGTCAATTTGAACTCTCAGAAATCTTGGGTTTCTCGGATTTCCAGTATTCATTGGGAGAGTTCTAACTCCTACGCCTTCATCTTTCAGGACAGTCCATCCTCGCAAGGGTTTATCAAACTCAAAAGATCTGTTTTTAACCAATTCTGCATAAAGACCTCCATCAATAGCAAAATTAATATCCTCAAAAAAGATCCCATACATAGTCGGCTGAATAGGCGCTATTACTTTAGAAGCATCAATTTGCCAGTTCACAGTACCTACAGGATTGGTGGGCGTTTTTGGTGTCTCCGCCTTTGGTGCACTACAACCAAATGCCATCGCTAGACTTCCAACTGCTAAAAGTTGATTTACTAATTTATTCATGAGTTATTTTATTCTATAGATATGACCATGAAGGCCTGATTGTACATTTGATTAGTTCGATTTTTTACCCCAGATGGATTCTCCTGTCGAATTCAATCCAGCAAAAATGAGGGTTAACACTCGGGGCTCTGCCTCCCAGTCTACCTCACGTTCTACATATAATTTCGTATCTCCGATGGTCAGTACATTATTTGAAGAATCAAATGACCATTCACCGGTAAGTGCTCCAGAAGCTTGATTATCTCCTCCAAGTGTAAGAGCGACGGAAATTTGCTGTGTCTGATACTGATAGCGAAGGGTGATCATCTCCCATTCTCCTACAAAATCATCATCTTCAAGTGTCTCTTCTGGTGCTCCAGTATATCTCTCAGGCATGACCAAAGGCCATCCATCTTCTGTCCAGCGCATTTTCCTTACATGCCCCATCATAATGGCATTACTAAAGGCATTAGCGCCAGTATTTGCTGGTAATCTTGCTTGAGATGCATAAAACCAATCTCCCGTTTCTTCTTGCTGAAATAAGGCGTTATGAGAAAAACCAACCCATCCAGAATGATTATTGAACTTGTATGGATGTGTTACAATTGGGTAAATATCCCCTCCGTCAGTCACTGTTGAGCCATTAAAGCTTTTATAAGGACCAGTTACGTTTTCAGATCTAGCAACTCTGGTGTTGTAGGCTACAGATAGTTCGTCATAAGCCATGAAAAGGTAATAGTAACCCGTTTCTGCATTGTACATAATTTCAGGTCCTTCAGATGCTTGCCATCTTGAGCCATCGGTTCGAGTGTATATTGGTGTACCCCATGATTCCTCATCGTTAATGTCAAAATCATTAAGAGGTAAACCTGTTTCTGGGTTGATCTGAATAGCTGCAATTCCACTATGCCAGGAGCCATAGAACATCCAATGCTCCCCTTCTGGAGTAACCACATAGGAAGGATCGATGGCATTGTATTTAAAATACCCGCTCCAATCACAGCAGTATGAAGATCTACTCCAATCTTTACCAAGATCAGAAACCGAACAAACTACCATGCCTTTGTCTTCCCAATCATTGGAAGAGAGGTCTGAAGTTTCCATCATTCCTATAAAAGCACGTTCGGTCCAGGTATTGTCAAAATTCGCTTCACTATTAGGCTGGCCATTTCCGATAAAATTATCAATAATGATGCAATAGTACATGCGGTAAACATTACCGACTTTTCGAACTACTGGAGCCCAATGTCCATACTGTGGATTCGCTATTGGGTCTAAACCTAAACCAGCTCTAATGTTATTAAGGGAATCCTTCACCCATGAAGGTGTTTCCGGCATGGAAGCACCTATATATGACCAATTAACTAAATCTCTTGATCGTCTTCCATGAAAGTGGCCATGCCCTACATGCGCGTTCCCATATGATGCGTTTGTCGCATACATGTAGTAATAATCACCATCAAATACCACACTAGGATCATGAACATTGGCCAAATTCCATTCCTCACGATCAGACCATGCTGATATTGATGAATAATCATCCGCATATGTCGGAATAGTATATTCCGTATTAGTTACTGTATCCTCCTCAGGCTCTTTCGTTTTAATACCAGTCGGTCCCAGATCGTCATTACAGCCAACCATCAAACCAATAGTTACAATTGATAAAACCAGTAAAATCCCTCTTCTCATTTCCCTTATCACTTATTATCCAACTTTATGATATCACTTTATTGAAAGACAAAAAACTGTTAATCAATACCTTGAATTAACACATCTACTTAAAAAACAAACTTACCGGCGAGCTGAACACTGGCCGGTAAGTAGTTTACGATCTTAATTCACCACTGGGTGAACTGTATATCCTTTTGCGAAGAAATCACCTGAATTATCCGCATTCAAATTGGCTGAATTTCCAACCAGGTTAGGGTTTTCATTCAGCGTTGATTGGAAGATTGGAAAATACTCGTGTCCAGGATTGTACGAATCATAAGAAGATGCAGCGGCTGTTGCTGCTGTTAATGCTTCCGTAGATGCAGTACCGTCCAACTTGTAGTACGCATGCTCTGTGATTTGATTCAAACGCCCCGCATCGTAGAAGAATCCCCATCTTAACAAATCAATTCCTCTACCATTTTCACAACCAAATTCTTTTGGTCTTTCCACGTTAGCAATCTGCTCAAACAAGTGATCTGCCGACGGAAAATCTGATAATTGAAGATCAGGAAGTGCTACTCTGCTACGTACTTGATTGATGTAATCAATAGCTACTTGAGTTGGTCCGTTGATTTCATTTTCGCATTCAGCAGCACGCAATAGTACATCACTATATCTCATCAATCTAAGGTTTACACCACACTGCAATCCATTCGTGATCGACGCATAGATATTGTTCCTTGCATTGGTGAATTTTGCAATGGATATACCTCCCTGAGCATTGTTTGACAATGGAGTTTGTGTGATTTCTGCTTGATACACAATGTTGCTACGCGGGTCTCCGTTTGGATAAGCAGCGGTTGGAATATCTGTGTAATTATTGTACTCATCTTCATAAGTTACCAGTGTCCAGTACAATCTTGGATCCAAACGACCATCAGTAGAATTCTCTGCTTTGAACAAGTTGTATAACCATGGAGAACCAGCCAAGTCACCCCAGCTACCTAATTCTTGTGAAGCGAAGTTACTTTCTACAGCATGTCCTTGTGTAGCATCTCTACTGATGTTTACCGGAGTCCACTCTTCATCTGTTCCACCTGTTCCGAAATCCAAAAATTGCACCTCAAAAAGGCTCTCAGCATTGTTTTCAGTTGACTCTCTAAAGTTATCTCCGTAATCAGCCATCAGCTGATACTGACCATGCTCACCATTAATAATAGCTCTTAAAATAGGGTAGGCTTCATCATATTTCTGACGGAACATCAATACTCTTGCCAGGTAACCAGCTGCAGCACCACTTGTAGCTCGTCCTCCTGCCCATTCACCGCCTTTATCGCGAGACGGTAAGATCTCCATTGCTGTTCTAAAGTCAGCTTCAATCTGATCAAATACTTCATCCTGTGTATTATTAGCAGCATACAATGAATTGATATCAGAATAAGAGTCGTAATCTGTGATCAAAGGCACTGTTTGATAGTAAGTAGCCAAGTGATAATAAGCCAATGATCTAAGGAACAATGCCTGACCTCTAATCTCATTGTAGGCCTCTTCTGACAAGTCTATCTCATCTACTTTGGATAGAACGAAATTGGTTCGGTTGACAACATGATAGTTGTCTCTCCATGGCCACTCATCTCCGATTCCTATTGTTCCTGGAGAGTTAAGGTTATCATACTCTAAGTACCACTGCTGAGACGAATTCCAAACTTCATCACCACGAACAGCATCTAAAGTATAACCTACACGAGCAAATGTTCCTTCCAAACGAACTCGATTGTAACAAGCGATTACCGCTTCTTGCAACTCTGCTTCGGTATCTCCAAAGTCAAAGGTTGTCTGACTATTAGGATTCTGAACTTCCAGCACATCATCACAAGCTGTAAAACCAGTGATAAGCGCCAACATTGTAAGAATTTTATTTAATTTTTTCATGTCTGTATCCTTTTTAGAATGAGAATTGAGCGCCAAGCATCAAGGTTCTTGGTGTTGGGTATGAAGCGTAGTTGTATCCTGGAGTGAATGTCCCTCCAGCAAAGTCTACGTTATAACCTCTGTATTTTGAGAACACGGCCAAATTCTGAGCTGTAGCGTAAACACGAGCATTCGTCACAACTCCTCCGAACCACTTATCTGGCAGGTTATAACCTAATTGCACACTCGCAATTTTCAGATAGTTGGCATTCTGGATAAATCGACTACTGAACATGTCATTGGTAATAGATCCTGATGTTCTGTAAGCTACTCTAGGCACATCAGTATCCATATTTTCTGGAGTCCAGGCATCCAAAAGATCTACACTTTTATTTAATGTTCCGTAAGAACTTCTTAAGGTCACATCTACAAAATCTACCGCTTTAAAACCAGCGGCACCGGCTGTCATGATACTTAAATCAAATCCTTTATACTCTCCACGGAAGTTCAAACCGAAAGTCACGTCAGGTAATCCACTCCCCAGATATGTTTGATCCAGATTATTGATCGTACCATCATTGTTGATATCTGCATAAGCTACATCCCCAGGTTGTGCACCTGGCTGATCTACCAGCTCATTTTCTGAATTCACACGAGTGTCTATCTCATCTTGTGACTGGAATATTCCTTCATACACATAACCATAGAAAGATCCGATTTCACGTCCCACTTCAGAAGCGGAATTTCCATCTACTTGCTGTGCGTTCAAAACTCCTAGTTTTTGAACTTCATTATTTAAAGTAGCAGCATTCGCGGTTACGTCAAATCTGAAATCATTCTGCTCGTAGTGGTAGGTTACTAAAAACTCTAGTCCTGAATTGACCATAGTAGCTGCATTCATGTTTACCACATCATTGGTAAAACCTGCCTGAGATGGTACTTGTACACCATAGTGAAGTCCTTCGGTGGTTGATTGATACCAGTCAACTGTAACCTCAATCATGTTAGAGAACAAACCTAAATCAAGTCCTACGTCAATGGTTTTCTTTCTTTCCCAACCAATGCTTTCATTGACAAAGTTTGATATCGCAGAACCGGTAACTTTCTCATTATTAAAACTGTAAGAGTAATCATTACGCTGCATCGTTGCCATATAATCATATGGACCTAAGGTAGATGTATTACCGAGCTCTCCGTAGCTACCACGTAATTTCAAAAGGTTGATAGTTGCATCTGATACTGGGAAGAAATCTTCTTGATCTAACCTCCAACCAACAGATGCTGAAGGGTAAATCCCAACGTTATCGTCTGGAGAAAGTCTACTAGAAGCATCACGCCTTACTGTTGCTGTGAACAAGTATTTTTCATCAAAGTCATATAGAATTCGACTTAAGTAAGAAAGGATATAACCCTCATTTTCGTCGCTAAAGGAAGCTGTCTCGTCTGCAGTGTTTAAGTGCAAATAATAAGGCTCAGACAAGGTATTTCCTGTTCCTCTTAAGTTTTGATACGTATCGTGCTGGAAAGTTTGCCCAATAAGTACATTTAAATGACTCTTACCAAGTCTGGTATCATAAGTCAACGTGTTTTCCACTAAAGAATTGGTATACTGCTGATTTTGTCTGGTCAACACTTCGTTGCTTTTAGTCAGGTAATTGGTAGTACTCTGAATGAAAGCAGGAACGAATGTATAGTTGTTAACACTTGTGGTATTGTAAGACAAGTTCAATTTGTAATTCAACTTGTTGTTGCTATTGTCCAGCCCCAACATATCCATGAAATCAAGGTCTACACCACCTGAAGCAACCAAACGATTAACCTTTGAATTTCTCTCTAACAAGTTGTTGGTCAACAACACGTTAGTAACACGCAAATCACCATGAATATCATCATAATAGGTTCCATATCCATAAGAGTCATAGGTGTACTCAGAAGCTGGTGAAAGTAAACCGTCCAACACCCAGGTTGATTCGTCATATGCTTTGATCGTTGGAGGTGTAATCAGCGCTGAAGCCATTACCGGGTATTGAGCACCATACAAACCCTGAACAAATTCGTTCGCATTACTCAATGCCATATTATCCTGATCACTATGGCTGTAAACTACATTGGTATTTACCTTAATGAATTTAACATCCATTGTGTTTTTGAAACGCGCAGTGTATCGGTCAAAATTAGGACCTGCACCTTCCATGGTACCTTGTTGGGTGAAGTAATCAAGTGCAATGTTATAAGTATTGTTCTCTCCACCACCAGACAAGTTGATGTTATGGTTTTGGCGAACTCCTGTTTTGAAAACCTCATCTTGCCAATCGGTATCGACTTTAGCAGATCCATCCTCATTGTACAGATAATTTTCACTAGTTGGGTCATAACCAGATGGAACGTCAATTCCACTGTTGTTATACGCCATGGTTAAATACTCGCCATACTGAGAAGCATCCATTACTTCATATATACCATCCTGCACTCTATCGAAACCAACATAACCACTGTAATCGATTTTCATTGGCTGGTTTTTTCTACCAGACTTAGTCGTGATAATCACGACACCATTCGCTGCACGAGAACCGTAAATAGCAGCAGCCGACGCATCTTTTAGTACTTGTAATGAAGCAATGTCATTAGGCGAGAAATCACGAATAGTAGTACCCATGATCACTCCATCAACAATATACAATGGATTTGTATTTCCAAATGAGCCAATACCACGAACACGCACTACTGGATCGGCACCCGGTTGTCCATCGGATGTAATAGAAACACCCGCAACTCGGCCTTGAAGCATTGATGAAATGTTGGAGTTCGATACTTTTTTCATTTCATCCGTATCAACGATAGCAACAGATCCTGTAAGGTCAACTTTGCGCTGAGCTCCATATCCAATAACTACTACCTCTCCAAGCTCCGAAATATCTAGCAACATGGTAACGCTTCCCAGGTTAGTCCTCCCTCCAACAGCAATTTCAGTACTTTGAAATCCAATGAAGGAAACAACTAATGTGGCATCTTCTGGAACAGACATGGTGAAGTTCCCATCTATATCCGAAATGGTACCATTATTCGAATCTTTTTGCTGAACAGTGGCTCCTGGAAGAGGCTCACCTGAATCGTCAACAATTTGACCTTTTACTGTAATTTCTTGTTGTTGCTCAAAAGTCATCAGGCTTTCAACACCCATGCTTTCTGCGAATGTTGCTGGCGCTATCGCCAACAATCCCAACAGTATGATATATGAATATTTCATTTTTTAATGTTTTTAGCTGAGTGATTAATCAACAAGTACGAGGTAAGCCCCTTCTATCACAAGTGCACAGTTTAGATCTGAACTATCCACTGTTATTCCTGCATATTCCTGGAAGTGAGTTTCGCCAGTAGCATATGTCACATCATATCGAATGTCCGCAGTGTTATCACCATGGTTCGTCACAGTTATCACCACTTTAGATCCGCTGATGTTCGCTCCAAAAATGTCAAAGTTCCAATCATTAGCTAGAGTGGCAGTACCATATCCATCACCCCATCCAAAATTATCCATTCTAACAACTGCATATTCGGTTAAGTCAGCCTTACGAAGAATCGTACTTGGACTGTGCCAGTTATTCAAACCATTGGAATAGGTGTACATTGTAAGTGTTCTGGTAGCTCCAGAAGCCACATTAAAATCTTCAGAGAATGCTGTCCACCAGGCTGTGGAGAAATCTGTTGCACCAACCTGAGCAGTACCTTTAGTCAATGTAATAGGAACTGTAGTTGTCACCGTACCACTTGCCCCAACATAGGATACCTCCACATTCTGCGTGCCTTCTGTTGCGCTAATTGTACTAATTTCCAAATTACCAATTGGAAGAACACCAGTGGAACCATCTACATAGGTTGCGGTTACTTCCATACCTTTTGTATTGAACACTATAGGATCACTAGTAAAGAAGAAATATTCCGTGATATCAGGCATTGAAGTAATTTCCAGACTGGATGCAACATTGTTAACATCCAAGGTATAGTAAGCGGAAACTGCCTGAGTATAGGCTCCTAGTTTAGTCTTGCTATATGCAACCAATACTGTTTTCTCACCGACAGTCGTCATATCAGGCACTACTGTGAATGATAAATCTGCAGAATCAACCTCTACAGTTGCCCCATCAGCAAATGTCACAGATGCTACCGCACTGCCCCAGAAGTTTTCGTTTCCAATCTCAACAGATTCAGGAGCTCCAGTTACAGTCAATGTCACAGGATCATAATCCTCAATAGCAGTTACTTTTGATGGTAGTAAATAAGCTTCTTTCATTAAGAAATGGCTACCATCACAAATCAAGAAAGCATTGATGTCATCTGTAGCAGAAACAGGGTGATTGTAAGTCATCACAAGCTCAGTTCCATTCGTACCAACAGCTGTAGCTGTAACAAAAACAAAACCTGTAGCAGAATGATCAATTTCTAAAGTGACATGTGCACCTTGCATGGTGGTACGGAAGTCATTCCAAATATCATCATCACCATCCGTGTCTGGGTAATTCTGAGAAACAAGACCTAAATCAAAGTCTTCGTTTCCCCAGCCGAATGCATCAGCTCTCAAAACGAAATATTCGGCATAACCTTCACCGTCTCTATCAGCCACCTCATTGGCAACTGCAAGGTTCCAGTTATTCCAGTTATTAACACCTGTTCCATTATTGATAAATTCAAGGTGTAAAAGTTGGTTGGTAGGAACTGCGAAATAATCAGAGAAAGCAGTCCACCATGCAGCACTATTGTCTTCTGCACCTACTATAGCAGTGGCAATATTTAAAAACGTAGTGTCACCAGTATCAACACTCGCTTTAGCAGCAGCGATCGAGTCAATCTTTGCTTGTAGATCCGAAGGAGCGTCTATCTTATATATATCAACTTCTTCGCACCCAACTAAGCTAAATGCGATCAAAACTGTCGCGTACAGAGCGTACCATATCAGTTTAGTTGTTTTCATGTAATTAAATTTGATTGAGTTCATTTTTAAATTGGGGTAAGTATTGAGATTCCTATAAATCTCGATCCGAATTTCCAGCGACGTTGATCGCATGATCCGGGGAATTTTAGTGTTACTTATTCCAGCGGAACTGAAACAAGATTCGGCTTCAAGCTCTTCTTTTTAATATTTGTAATTTTCCTCATATAAAATCATTCAGGGTTAGCAAATTGATGATTTTGGATAGCAGTTTTTAACATATCCGTACTCAAATATGATGTGAAGGTTAATCTTGAGGGTGGATTTATGTCTTTAAAAGGTGGACAAACGTGCACACTTCTACTTTGGTGAAGCATTCGCAATGTTTCATGCAAACGTTTGTCATCGTCACACTAAAATGAAGATATTGATGTGAAATTATTAACCCTCCATCATATGATTATTAGCATATTCTTTCGGTGCCTGACCAAAAGTCTTACTAAATAGGCGGGAAAAATACTTAGGATCATTATATCCTACTGAATAGGCCACTTCCGAAACATTCAACTCATTCTTAGCTAGCAAAACCCGAGCTTTATTCATTCGCTGACTGTTAATGAACTCTGCTGCTGACAGCTCTGTAAGCCCAGTCAGTTTTTTATGAAGCAAGCTTCGGCTGATTCCCATCATTTCCACAAATTCCTTAACACCGAAGCCAGAGTCAGCCATGTTATCGGTCACTACTTCCAATGCACGTTCTATAAACTTCTGATCCTTAGGATTAGTAGTCACCTCTGTTGGTTGGATAGGATATTCACCTGCAAATTTCTCTCTTAACTTTTTCCTGGACTCAATCAGATTAGTCACTCTTGCTTCCAATAAATCAAAGTTGAATGGCTTGGCTAAATAATCATCTGCACCAATCTGTAAACCTTCAATTTGATTTTCTATAGCGCTTTTCGCAGTTAATAAAATGATGGGAATATGACTTGTGCTCAGACTGTTTTTGAGGGAGGCACACAATTCCAACCCATCAACATTCGGCATCATTACATCACTAATGATCAAATCTGGATTGTATTGTTCAGCTGCTTTTATTCCTACAGCACCATCTTCAGCCTCTACCACATTGAACTTCTCCCTTAATCGATGCGCCATAAACTTACGCAGGTCCTTATTGTCCTCTACCACCAATAACGTTGATTTATCCGCTTCATCGATCGCTGCCTGCTCCTCAGCAAATTCAAAATCTCCATCATCAGTAACCAAAAACTCGTTATTCAATAGAGCAACTTGTTCATGGATATTGATTCCTTCTTCATGGAATTCGGTTAACTCAGAAGAACTGTAGGCATTTTCCAAACAAGGGAATTGTACTTCGAAGGTGGAACCTTCCTTCAGCACACTTTCTACATAAATTTCGCCATGATGTGTTTTAATTAATTCCTCTGTCAGTGCAAGGCCTATTCCTGATCCACTAATTTTAAAAGCTTCTTCGGACTCAATACGATAAAATCGTTTGAAGACAAGAGGCAAATTCTCCTCACTGATACCCATTCCAGTATCTATTACTTTGATACTCAAGATTGGGCCTTTACCTCCTTCGGAATCAGAAGGTATGGACAACCGTGCCTCCTTTGCTGAAAGACCACTGACCATTAGCTTGACTTTCCCATTATTTGGCGTGTATTTGAAAGCATTAGACAGCAAATTGTACAACACATTTTCAATCTTTTGTGCGTCAAACCAAACCTCAGATGGTACCTCATGTTCTTCGAAAGTAAATTCAATGGATTTAGTTTGAGCTAAGGGTTCAAAAGCTGTAAATACGTTCTTAGAAAATGATTTGATATTTCCTTTAGCCACTTTAAGCTCCATCCTACCCTTTTCAATCTTACGGAAATCCATGATCTGATTAATCAAATGCAACAAGCGCTGTGCATTTCGATTCATGATTTCCAGGGTAGAACGAGATTCATTCGTCAACCCTCTATCACGCAAGAGTTTTTCAATTGGACCGATAATTAACGTCAATGGAGTTCTAAATTCGTGACTGATATTGGTGAAGAAGCTCAACTTCAATTGACTCACTAACTTGAGTTTATCGTTCAGTTTGATCACTTCATCTCGCTGAGTGAGGATTTCCTTATTCTGATTTTCTAATTGTTGATTTTGACCTTCAATTAACTTTTGCTTGGTTTCTAAATCATCATTATTCCTCTGAAGTTGGACGGCTTGATAGGATAATGCCTCATTCTGTTGATTGATGCGTTCAGTGCGTTCCTTCACTTGATTTTCAAGCAATCTCTTTTGCTTATTCAAGTTATAGGTACGATACCTTACATATCCAAAGAACAATAAAATGAGTCCAATCAAGCTAAAGGCTCGAAACCAAATTGTATCCCAAAAAGGCGGATCTATATGAATTGCAATTTGTCTAACAGGACCATTAAAATCACCATTACCAACAGATGTCTTCACCTTGAAAATATAGTCTCCTGGCTTTAAGTTGGTATAAGTTGCATAGCGACGATTAGATCCTACATAATTCCAATCTTTCTCAAAATTCTCCAGAATGTAAGCATAGCGAACCATCCCAGGTTCCTGGTAATTCAATGCGGAAAATTCAAAACCAAGCACTTTCTCTTTATAAGAAAGATTGATCGACTCTGCAGAATAGATGCTTTTATCAAGTACCTCTACTCCGTTATATTCTTCACCTGGCTTTACAGGTTCATTTAATAATTGAATGCTCGTTATGGTTACTTCAGAACCATTCACATCTTGTTGTATCCACTCAGGAAAAAAAGCATCCAAACCATTCATTCCTCCGAAGTACAACTTCCCTTCCTTATTCTTAAAACTTGCTGACCAGTAATATTGATTGTTTAAGAATCCATCAGCTTGAAAGTAATTCCGAATGGTACCATTTGCTGGGTTGAAACGTGAAAGCCCGTAATCTGTAGATAACCAAAGATTTTTCTGCCGATCCTCCTCTATCGTGTAAATGACTGTATTGCTCAGTCCACTTGAAAGCCCGTAAGACTCAAACCAAACAGAATCACCTTGCTGAATTAACTTGTTGATGCCTTGACCATAAGTACCAACCCAAATAGTGCCGTCAGATGCTTGTTTTAAAGAAATGACATAATTTCCACTCAGACTGGCCACATCTTCATCAGAATGTCTATAGTGTTTCACACTTATATTCGATTGAAAACCATCCGGAGATTGTAAATGGTACAACCCAAATCGTGACCCTACCCAAAGACTGTTTTCATTATCAAACAGCAAACAGCCAACGTTGGTAATTTTATAAGAAGTCTGATCTGAAAAGATGGTCTCAAATTGCTGAGACATGAGGTTATACCTTGATATTCCACCTAAGGTACCTAGCCATAAGTCCCCTTTTTTGTCTTCAATAACCGATGATATATAGCTACTAACTAACCCAGGGGGCGCCTGATAAAATTCAAACGTCCCAGTTTGATCATTAAGCTTATTTAACCCTGAACCCCAGGTACCAACCCAAAGTTCACCCTTCTTATCTCTAACTATTGATGTCACAAAATCACTTGACAATCCCAGTGCTGACCCTGGGTTAAAACGATATTGCTTGTACTTGCCTGTTGACGCATTGTAGCGATTCAACCCTCCACCCGCAGTTCCAATCCACAGGTATTTATCATCTTCATAAATACTATTAATGGTACTTACCGAAAGGCTATTTGCATTATCTGGTAAGTGTTCAAAATGCTCTATCTGATTTTGACTTGTATTGTAATAATCAACACCACCACGCTCTGTTCCTATCCAGATATTACCAGATCGATCTTTCAACAAACAATTCACAAAGTCATTGCTCAAACTATGATCGATGTTTGGATCATGTGAATGATTCGTAAAGTTCTGTTTCTCTGGATCAAACACACTCAACCCACCTAATGTGGCGAGCAATAAATGTCCATTCTCTAATTCGAGAATATCCATTACCGTACTATGTACCAATGACATAGTTTCATTGGGATCGTTGAAATAGGGTAAAAAGGTATGACTATCACTCAAATACTGGTAAAACCCAAATTCAGTCCCTATCCAGATATCTTTATTCTTCGACTCGTATACAGCCAAAACCTTGTTAGAAGCAAGTCCTGACTCATCGCCTACATTGAAATATTTAAGATCGCCTTTACTGGTAAGCAGATACAATCCTTCATCTGTCCCAATCCAAACGTTTTGCCACGAATCAACAGTTACTGTATTAACAATGGATCCTTGCAATTCGCTTCCCATTGTCAAATGACGTGTAGTTGAAACGTTTCCGCTCCTATCAGGAGACAAAAAAGTAAGCCCTTTGTCACTCGCCATGATAATGGTAGAATCTCCATAATTTGCGAAATCACGTACTTCTACCGGACCATTTAAAGTTGGAATAGCAACGTTTTTGAACCTGCTCTGCTCTGTGATGTAGATACTTAATCCGACACGATTACCAATCCACACATTACCAAAGGCATCTTCTGATAATGCATAAATGAACGTATCATCAATTCCGCTGTTCGGAGAATCGAAAACCTCAAAATCATAGCCGTTGTATCTACAGAGCCCATTCCAGGTACCCATCCATAGAAAACCTTGACTATCTTGAAGCATACAATCCACCATATTCTGCGGCAAACCATCTTCTATTGTCAGGTGCTTAAACCTGGAATTAGAAGACTGACAGATACCAGCTACCTGCAGCAAAAGCATCACTGCTGTGAATATGGAAGATTTGAACGTCATGAACGATAATAAAATAGCTAGTCAAGCAAGAATAATATACGCATACTATAGCTTTTCAGAAAGCAAACGCACATCATATATACGAGGCATGTGTTTATCTGGGATTCCTTGAATTCGAACTTCTAATAATTCTGAGGAAGGCAGATCAACATAGATTTCACCCAAACCAGCTTCAGTAACCATTTCAGAAAGTTGTGTACCATTTATCAAAACAGCAAGACCATTCTCATTGTCAGATTCGAATTGGACTCTCAAATACTTCGCTTGTTTATTCCTATTGGTCATGGTGTATGAGAACCAACCCCAGCCAGACCTCCAATAACGCTCATTACTATATCCCATCCAGGTATTTTCACCTTTGAACCCATGCTCCGATTCTGGCTGCTGTTCTCCAGGACTAACAACATCTACCGTAATTTTTCTGAGCACCATTCTTTCGGCTTCTTTTGCTGCTGTTTCAGCTACCAGTGACTCCAGTCCCGCACTGTCTACATATGGCCAGTACATCATGTAACGTGCTTCGTGTATTTGAAAAAAGGGTACTAATGACAATTCCTTATCATCACCATATAGTTGATTGATTTTTAGCTGAACCGGTGACTCCCGATTTACTTTTTCTAAAAGATTTTCTTTTGAGGAAACAATCAATGGAGCTTTATCAACTGGATAAAACTGACCATTGGCCACATGTCCCATGCGACTATCATCTGCCCAAAGACCATCCAAATCTGTACTATCAGTTACCGCCGCCATTACCACCGGACCGGAAGTAAATGCCACCCAATTAGAACCGTCAGGAAGTTGTTCAAAATCAAGACTCATTGGAAGAGAGAATTCAATCACATCCCCATCATTCCATTCACGATCCAAAACCAAATAACCATTCAATTTATGAGTAGAAACTTCGCTTCCATTCACTTGTACATCCATTTCACCGTTGATCCATGAAGGGATTCTTAGATTGATCTTGAACGATTTAGATTCCTCCAGTGAAAGCTTCAATTCACTTGATTCTGCTTCTGGAAAAGAAGTTGTTTGTGTGAGTTGAACTCCCTTGTCATTCCAATCCAATTCAGAAGCGATGAACAAATTCACAAATAAATCTTCTCGCTTGTGAGAGTAAATCAACTCGCCATATTTGGTATGATTTTCGATACCAGATCCGACACAACACCACATGGCTTGATCCGGTTGAGAATACACTCTGTAATGTCTTGGTCTAGCCGGAGTAAAGTATACAAAACCTCCATCCGGATGCTGGGAAGACAGAATGTGATTGATCTGAGCTTTTTCGTAGTAATCCAGGTATTTCACCTCTTCATCAGCTAGGAATAACTCCTTTGACAAACGCATCATGTTGTAAGTATTACATGTCTCAGGTCCCTGCTCTGAAGTCACCATAGGACGGAAATTGTCTTTGCTATGAAAGTGCTCCCTTACACTATTACCACCAATAGCAATGGAGCGATTATTCACCACCTCATCCCAGAAAAACACAGAAGCCTGATGCCAATCCTGTTTGCCAGACTCCTCAGCAACTCGCTCATAACCAATTACTTTTGGAATTTGAGTATTCGCATGCATTCCTGTTAAATGATCCTCTCCAAGCAAGAGTGGATCCAATAAAACTTTGTGGGATAACTTTTCTGCCATCTCAAGATACTTAACCTCTCCTGTTTCCTTGTACAGGTCAGCAAATACTTCATTGAGTCCTCCATGCTCGCTCTTGAGCATTAGCTGAATTTGATCGTCGGACAGATTGTTGGTCATTGTCAACCACCAGTCAGATAAAGACTTCCACATCTCTAAAGCTTCTGGTTTACTGGCATACAAATATGCATCTCGTAATCCTGCGAAGATTTTATGAATGTTGTAAAGTGGAACCCAGCGATCATTTAATGAAAAATAATCGGAACGAATGTTACCTGCAGCGATCTCTTCCCAAATAACTTTTCCATCAGGTACCCCAGACAAATAACCATTTCCGTTTGCATCTTGAGCTTTTTTCAACTCAGCTAGCATGTAATCAATTTTCTTATTAAGCTCAGGACTTCCATTTGCTGCATACATCATACTCAGAGCGGACAAATAGTGACCACCAATGTGACCATTCAAACCACTGCCTTCCCAGTTTCCATATCCTTCTTTTACAGGAGTTAAACCTGCCTCGACTAGATAAGGGGCTATCAATCGATCTACATCCATTTCAAGTATGTATTTGAGATCAGCCTCTTGAGCTCTTTTAAATGGACCATCTAACAAGCGCACTTGATTCAAATGAAATGCTTCCATTTTAGCATTTACATCTTGTTTTGGTTGACATGCACTAATAAGTACAATTGTTGCCAGAGTGTAGAATACCTTTTTCATCATTGTACCTTCATTACAAACCCACCATTCGCTTTTAAAGCAATGGAATACGTATTTTCTATGTTAATTTCTTCTTTTCTAAACTCTGGATGAACATTGCCATCTGTAATTAAATAACCTGACTTGCCGTTTAGAAAGGCTAAATCAAGTTCTATTTCCTTTGCAATTCCCTCACCGTTGATACCTGTGATAAACCAGGTTTTTCCTGATCTTCTTGCAATAACGGCCAACTTTCCTGGAAAGCCATCAATAAACTGAGTTTCATCCCATGCCGTTGGAATATCAGATAAATACGTTCTCACATAGTCAGGAACCGCATTCATGCCTTCTGGAACTTCTGCCAGATGCTGAATTCCCGACAAGAACAATGTTGGTAATGCCAATTCAAAAGCATTGGTTGTCTTACGCTTGATATTAGGAATATTAGAAAAGGCCATTGGAGTGAAATCCATTGGATCGAAAGCGTTTCTCGTATAAGGCAAGGTAGCCGCATGTGCTGGTTCATCATCTGCTGTTTCCTGAAAGAAAGTGATGAACTCAAATCCTTTAATTGCCTCTACAGTCATTAAGTGAGGATAGGTTCTTTGCCATCCTCGAGGCAAAGTAGCTCCATGAAAATTCACCAATAATTCATGTTTACCAGCATCACAAAGCATGTCATGATAATAAGCCATCATGCTTTGTCCATCTCCACCAAAAAAGTCAATTTTCACTCCTTTAATGCCCCATTCCTTTAACTTGGAGAACTCCTCTTCTCTTCGCTCATGTGTCAAGAGTTCGCTTTTTGGATGATATGGAGTGGTATTCCATGCTCCAGCAGAATTATACCACAGAATCAATCCCACATTACGCTCTGCAGCATAGGCTACCAATTCCTTCATCCTCTCTTCACCTATGGTGGTATCCCAATTCACATCTATTAGGCAATACTTCCAATTCATCTCACTGGCATAATCTATGAATTCCTTAGTCGTTTCATAATTCACAGAATTGTCCTTCAATAGTGCCCAACTCCAGCTGGCTATTCCCGGACTGACAAAGTCCTCATCACTTAGATTAATGGCTGGATCAGCTAAATCCGTACCTAAGGTAGATTCAACGATGGTTTCCAAACTTCCTATGGTAAGCACTCTCCAGGGACTGAAAGTCGGATGATAAGGAAGGTGTCCTTTGTCAGTATAAACTTCTACATCAGAAGGAAATCCAATTTTCATTGCTTTAGAAACTGTATCTGATACTAAACGACTTGCACAGTAATCAGGTCCAAGACCTGTCTCAGTGACTAAGACCCAATCTTTATCAACTTGCAATAAAGTCGGAAAAACCCATCCGGCTCCTAATGGGGAAACAGTACCAACAGGGATTCCTCTTTTATAAGGCTCTTCATAAGACGGATTGGTCTGCTCCCAACCTGTTTTAGCTACTGACATAGGTTGCGCATACATTTTAATTGTTGGAGCAAATTGAAACTCTGTCAATTCACTATTGATTATAGCTTCATTACCTTCTGGGAACTCATAGCGAAAAGCTACTCCATCATTACTGACTCTAAATATGATGATGAGTTTCTGGTTATCAGAATTAGAAACTACAACCGATTGCTCCTGGTAATCATAAACTATGTCCAACTGCTTTCCTTGATGCATCCGGTAGTTTTCTACCTTCTTCTCTAACGGAGCGATTGATACCAATTCCAGTTGATTGTCAAATGAAAACTGATCTGCCTCTACTCCAAGTAGTGATGGTTCTATCACTGTTTTCCCATTCAGCTGAACAGAATACAGCGCCTCTCCATGGTCACTCAAGAAAAATGAAGCTATGATACTTCCATCTGGACTGGCGATATTCACAGATTTATTTGTTGATTGACAGGAACTGACCAATACTATTAGGAATAAACCAAAAGCATGGAGCCAATTGGTTGTAGATTTGAATGACCAGAAGAACATAAAGCTGGGAAAAGATTATTAAATATTAAGTGTATTATTTACATTTATAAATGTAGAAAATATTATTCGTTTACAAAATCGATCTTCAATTTTAATTTTGATTGAAATGAAATTCAATAGTGGATCAATTTTGAGGATTTCACAATTTCCTAAAAACTCAAATGGTATCATTCGTTAGCAACTATCAAGATCAAACACAGCTGCTTGTAGCGGTAGACTGTATCATATTTGGATTCGACAATGATGAAGTGAAGATTCTTCTCATTAAAAGAAACTTCGAACCAGAAAAAGGCAAATGGTCGCTAATGGGTGGTTTCCTTCAGCCTAATGAAACTGCGACAAATGCTGCTAATCGAGTTTTGGAGACACTAACAGGACTACAGGATGTCTATCTGGAACAGGTTCACACTTACACCGATCCTAACCGAGATCCAGTAGAGAGAACGGTTTCCATTACATATTATGCACTGATCAAAATTGAAGATCATAATGAAGAGCTAAGCAAGCAGCATTCCGCCCATTGGTTTAGTTTAAAAGAGACACCAGAACTCATATTTGACCATCAGCAAATGGTCAATCATGCGATCAATAGATTACGCTACAAGACTTCTGTTCAACCCATTGGCTTTGAATTGCTTCCTGAAAAATTTACCATGAGGCAACTTCAAAAGCTGTATGAAACCATCTTAAATGAGGAGATTGATAAAAGAAACTTTGCTAAAAAGATCAATCAAATGGATGTTTTGATCAAATTGGAAGAGAAAGATATGAGTAGCAGTAAAAAAGGCTCATTCCTCTTTCAATTTGACAAAGACAAATATGAAAACATGGCCAAGGAAGGCTTTTCATTCAAACTCTAATTCATGAATCTGTTTGATAGACTTCATTGTCTACATCGTTTTTGGCGATATCGTCTCATCACAGAAAAAGAGTCTTTTGACTACCTTTTAAATCTTGACTTAGCCAATACCACCTGCATTGATATTGGAGCGAACAAAGGAGCATACAGTTATTGGCTTTCAAAGAAATTAGGAAAAAATGGTCAGGTGATCGCTTTTGAGCCTCAGCCTGAGCTGGCACCTTTTCTTGAAGATGTAAAACAAACATTTGACCTTCAAAACCTGACAATCATCAACAAAGCAGCTTCTAAAGAAAGTTGTAAAAAGTCGATGACCCGTAAATATGCCGGACATGGTGGTGCTCAAATAATTGAAAAAACGGAAAACGACATTTCGATTGATTGTATCACTTTAGATAGTCTCCTTGCTAATATGAAATCAACTGTGAGCTTCATTAAGTGTGACGTAGAAGGACATGAATTGGAAGTATTTCAGGGCGCAGAAAGTCTTCTTCGAATGCACCGACCAATCATACAGGTGGAGATTCATCATGAAGCCATGGTTACAGGACCGACAGTTTCGTTTCTTAAATCACTAGGTTATACGGGATGGTTTTTTAAAGGAAAGCATCGAATTCCAATAGACCATTTTGAACAGTACTCTTACCCACGCTCCGATAATCACAGGAATTATTTCTTTGAAGTCACCTATTGATTCAAATCGCAAAACCCATACCGAAATGAGTATTTTACTACCTTCGAGATTGCAATTGATTATCTAATAACTCACAAAAACAAATACCATGAATTTAATACTCACACTCCTATTGGCAGTAAATCTTGCAGGAGGAAAAGAAGAACTTCAACTAAACCTTAAGCAAGGAGAAACTTACTCCCAACATTACACATCATTCATCACTCTTGAACAAGAAATTAATGGCATGCAACAACTCATCGATATGGATGTGACAGGAGGTATGGATTTCAAAGTAGTTGAGGTAACTGCGGATGGATATGTCATGACCGCTCATTACACTAGTTTGGTGATGGGCATGAATATGGGGCAAGGTGAGATGACTTTTTCATCAGAAGGTGACAAAGAAGATATTTTCTCGAAGGTCATGAAGGGTATGGTTGGTAAAGATTTTGATCTAACCATGCTTAAAAATGGAACAATTTCAGACATTAAGAACATTGATAATATCTTCAATGGCGTATTTGAAGGAATGGGGCTGCCTGAAATGCAGCAACAACAGATTCTTTCTCAACTAAAACAATCCTATGGAGAGGAATCATTTAGAGGGAATATAGAGATGATCACAGCTGTTTTCCCCAACACTCCGGTTAAAGTGGGTGATTCCTGGACCAATATCATTGCGCTTAAATCAGGTATGAACGCTGATATGGAGAATGAATTTACATTTTCTGAGAAATCTGACAATCTGGTAACTATTACCGGAGAATCGACAATCTCTACTGGCGAAAACCCAGAATTCACTATGGCTAATGGCAATGAAACAAGATACCTTCTTAATGGAACTATGCAGTCTACCTATAAGCTGGATACTGAAACCAATTGGATTGTAGAAGGGAAAGTGACTCAGAACATTAAAGGGAAAGTAGAAATCAAGGCTAATCAAAATATGCCGAATGGTCTTACGATGCCAATGACGATGAAAACATTGATGACCATTGGTCAATAAACGTACTAATTTCATACAGAATCCGTTATTGGGAGAGCATCAAGTTAACCGCCTATGAAAACCTTGTACCTCTCCCTTCTTCTATTTGCATCAGCTTGTCATTCCAATGATCCAAGTTTCAAATTGGCTGAAGGTGACTACTCTAATGATTTTGAAGCAATTGAGTATATCCCTTCGACCCAGCAACCTACTCCGAAGAAATCTTCAGCCGAAATCACCCAAAAACTCATCAAGCGAGGTGGAATCAATTTTGAGTCTGAAAATATTACTACCGATTTTGAGAAAATCACCAGACTTCTACCTCAATACAAGGCCTATTTAGAGGCTGAAAACCAATCGAAATCCGATCAATATTCACGTTACGAGCTGACTATCAGAGTACCAGCAGAAAATTATGATAGTCTAATCAACAAAATCAGTTCACTGGCATATAAGCTTGAAAACAAATATTCCAACATAGAAGATGTCACTGAGCGATACTATGATTTACAATCCAGAATAACGAATCAGAAAGCATTAGAACAACGGTATTTGGAATTGCTGAATAAAGCCTCCACCATGCAGGATATTCTGGAGATCGAAAGAAATTTAACGGAGGTGAGAACCACCATTGAGCAGCTTGAGGGCCAGTTTAAATACCTCAGTAAGCAAATTGGTTACAGCACACTTAATGTGAGCTTTTATGAACAGTTGCCATATGTATACAACGAATCCGGTCGCAAAGGTTTCTTTGCCCGAATCGCAAGTGCGCTATCTAGTGGTTGGACAGGTTTCTTATCGTTTCTGGTAGGTTTGGTACGCTTATGGCCATTTTTAATTCTCTTAGTTGCAATTGGCTATATTTTTAGAAGATGGAGAGCTAGAAGAGCATTGCGTAAGCCAGCCGACCAATGATCACTAGTTGATTTACCAAACCATAATGGGGTGATAAATAATGGTAGTTTAGCTTTTCAAACATCTCATCTATGAAACTTCAAATTATTGGCATTTGTGGAAGTGCTACACAAGGCTCATCCAATGAGCTAATATTAAAAACCATCAAAGAAAAATTTTCGGCCATTTTGGAATTGACTATCATTAATGATCTGGAGTCTCTTCCCCATTTCCAGACTGAGCTAACAACTGAGGGCACTCCTGATTCTATTATCTTCTTTAGAAAACAATTAGAAGGGTCAGATGGTATTATCATTTCTTCTCCTGAATATGTTTTCAGTATTCCCAGCCGGCTGAAGAATGCTTTGGAGTGGTGTGTATCCACTACTGTTCTAACAGATAAACCTACGGCGATTATTACAGCATCTGCCAGTGGTGTGAAAGGTCATGAAGAACTACAGCTCATTATGAAAACACTTCAAGCTCACATCACTCCAGAAACCTCGTTATTGATTCAAGGAATTAAAGGAAAGGTATCAGATAGTCAGCTCGATGACGAATTGATCACTCAAATAGAAAAGTTGATTGAAGTATTTTCACCCATGTGTTCTACTTTTTAACTTCAGAAAGATGAAATTAAATACTCCTCAGAGTTTTTCACATGTTTGATCTCCTCTCCGAAATCAAGCGATGCACACTATGTGAGCCTCACCTAGCATTAGGGCCGAGACCAGTCTTGTCAGCTCATCCAGATAGTAAAATAGTTCTCATTGGTCAGGCTCCAGGCACTAAGGTGCATCAATCTGGAATCCCCTGGGATGATGCGAGTGGTAAAAATCTGCGAAAATGGATGAACATTTCTGAGGAAGACTTTTACAATCCTAAAAATATTGCTATCATTCCCATGGGGTTTTGTTATCCTGGTAAAGGAAAATCTGGAGATCTCCCACCAAGACCAGAATGTGCTCCAAAATGGCATGAGTTAGTTTTAGACCAAATAAAAAATGTGAAACTCATGCTATTGGTGGGGCAATACGCTCAGAATTATTATCTCGGCAATCAAGCAAAATCAACACTAACAGAAACTGTCAGGAGCTTTGAAGAGTATCTTCCGAAATACCTTCCACTTCCTCATCCCTCACCTCGAAACAATATCTGGATGAAGAAAAATGGGTGGTTTGAAGATGAAGTTCTGCCTGAATTGAAAGAAAGAATAGCATTACATCTCAATAGTTAAGATTTGGTAGTAGCGCCTTATTCATAATCATAAAAGGCAGTTTATCTTCCTCAGAATTGTAAGCACCTCCAGTAAAAACAGCTAATAAATTCAATGTGGGATAAATCATAAGGTATTGCCCACCGTTTCCAGTTGCAACAACTGAAGGAATATCCTTCTCTCCATCGGTAAAAGGAATATTCCACCATAACAAACCATACTCCATTCCGGTGATTTCCGCTGAAGCTGTTGTTGATAATTCAACCCATTCAGAAGAAACTATTTGCTTACCATTCCACTTCCCCTTATCTAAAACCAATTGACCGATTTTAGCAAAATCTCTTGTAGTCAAATACAGTCTCTTTCCAGCACTAATAACCTCTTTATTTGAAGTGTGTCCCCAGGTATAATTTGTAATTCTCAATGGTTCAAAAAGGTATTTATCCGCAAACATATCTATGGACATTCCAGAAGTTTGCTCAATGATCTCAGCTAAAAGCACAGCGCCCATAGAACAATAAGTGGATATTTCACCAGGATCATTGATCATTGGTAAATCAAGTGTGTACTGAACCCAATCTTTCTTTTTATAAATCTTATCCTCCTGGCCTGCCGATTTTTTATCCCAATCATTACAATCTAAACCAGAGGACATGGTCAGTAAATGCCTGATCGTGATCTCTTCCTTTCTAATATCCAGATTTTTCGTTGGTCGCTGTTCTAAGTACTTGAATATAGAATCATCGATACTGTTAATAAATCCTTTCTCCATGGCAATTCCCAAAAGCATGGATCGAATACTCTTCGTTGCAGATCTTAAATCATGTGGTTGATCAATTGATGCTCCATTGAAGTATTCTTCCAATACAAGTTTTCCATTATTCACCAGAAGCACACTATGTAGCTTATTAGGCCCCTGGTATAGTTGGCCGAACAATTGATTCAAAATAGTGGTATCCTTCAGCAATAAACGAATATTATTTGATTCCCATCCATCGTTCAATGTTTCTGGTTGTTCATAATGATACGACTGAGCAAAAACACCTAGCCCAATGAAATTGAAGAGTATAATAAGGAACGGTTTCATAGAAGTTGAGTTAGATATAACACGTGGATGAGCACCGAAGGTTTTGGACACTACTAACACAACTAATCACCTATTTTATCTCGCTCTGCTCAAACCCTTTCGCTTAGCTCCAACCAGCGCATTTCTTTCTCCTCAAGCTGTTCTTTCACGGCTTCCAAATCCTGAGCAAGCTTTTGCAACTCTTCGAAATCAGTAATGGTATTCATTTTTTCACCGATTTCCTCTTTACGAAGCTCTAGTTTCTCCATCTCAGACTCTAATCCGTCAAATTCGCGCTGCTCATTGTAAGAGAGTTTTTTCTTGTCGCTTTTAACAGGTTCTTCAACCTTAGTTGCAGGTGATTTCTTTGAGTCTTGCAGCTTTTCTTTGCTTGTCTTCAGTCCGCCTTCAGCTCGCAAATCAGTGTAGTTACCAGGGAAATCACGAACCTTACCGTCTCCTTCAAATACAAACAAGTGATCAGTCAAACGATCCATGAAATACCTATCGTGAGAAACTACCATTAAACAACCTTCAAACGTCTCCAGGTAATCTTCCAGCACGTTCAAGGTCATCAAATCCAAATCGTTGGTAGGCTCATCTAGAATGAGGAAATTTGGATTATTCATCAGCACTCGTAGTAGTTGAAGCCTTCTTCGCTCACCTCCACTCAGTTTTCCGACTACATTGAACTGCATCTTTGGTGGAAATAAGAATTGATTCAACAATTGAGAAGCCGTAATCTGAGAACCATCTGCTAATTGTATTACCTCAGCCACCTCTTTCACTACATCGATCACGCGGGCATTCGGATCAAACTTCAACTCTTCCTGGGTGTAATAACCAAACTTCGTTGTTTGACCTACCTCTCTCCTTCCTGAGTCAGCTTCGATCTCACCAATAAGAATATTTAAGAAGGTAGACTTCCCTACTCCGTTTGGCCCAACAATACCAACACGCTCTTTCCTTTGGAAGGTATGATTGAAATGGTCCAGAATCTTCAGATCTCCAAATCGCTTAGAAACCTGCTCTAGCTCCATGATTTTCTTTCCTTGTCGTTCTCCTTTCAGGTTAACTTCAAGTTCCTGTCTATTTACTCCTTTGGAAGCTTTCTCTTTGGTCTCATAGAATGCATCAACACGATATTTCGCTTTGGTGCCACGTGCCTTTGGCTGTCTACGCATCCATTCCAGCTCTTTGCGAAGTAAGTTTTTGGCCTTATCAACCGATGAGGCCTCCATCTCTTCTCGCTCTGCCTTCTTCTCTAAAAAATGGGCATAGTTGCCTTTGTATTTAAATATCTGTCCTTGATCGATCTCAAGAATCTCATTCGTCACTTTATCCAAAAAGTATCGATCGTGAGTTACCATCAATAGGGTCAGGTTGGCTGTAGCCAGATAGTTTTCTAACCACTCAATAACCTCTAAATCCAAATGGTTAGTAGGCTCATCCAGAATTAAAAAATCAGGATTGATAATCAATGCTCTGGCAAGTGCTACACGTTTGCGCTGACCCCCGGAAAGCTCACCCATTTTCTGATCCAGGTTATGCAAACCCAGCTCACCCAGAATCTGCTTTACCTTACTCTCATAATCCCACGCATTGAGCTGATCCATGCGTTCAATAAGCGGTGTGATATCCGGTGCGTTTTCAGGATCTATTGTTGCCTTGTGCAAGGCAATCTCATAATCCCGAACCACATTCAGCTCTTCGATATCTTCGGCAAACACTGCCTGAACAATGTTATCCTCACTATCAAAATCTGGATTTTGGGGAACCATAGCTACCCTAACGCCTTTACGGAAAGACACTTCTCCTTTATCTGGCGGTTCCAAACCAGCTATGATTTTCATCATAGTGGACTTACCACATCCATTCACCCCAACCAAAGCAGCTTTTTGCCCTTGATCCAACCCGAATGTCAACCCTTCAAACAACTGCCTGGAGTCGTAACTCTTTGCCAGATTCTCTACCGATAAGTGATTCATGGCGCAAATGTACAGACTATGAATGGTAAGAAACCAAACTACATCGACTCTTGTACTCTAGCGCCTTCAGGCTTGTCAAAAAAGTCTTCAGGTAACCCTTTTTTGAAAGAAATTTCTGAAACATCTATGTGTGTGATATGCTCACCAGTAGAGTCATTGGTCCACCAGTAGGTTTCATAACCTGTTGGTAATTGAATGCCATCAATAGTTGAGAGTGAATTGATTTTCATGATTTTCTCTGGTGAATGTCCCCCATCAGGAAAGAAGCCTGGATAAGAAACAATATATCTCAATGCGCCCATCAGCTTGGTTTGCTGATCGATGTAAATCACATAGAAATCATCCGGCGCATCACCCAAACCTCCAGAATAAGTTACTTTGACCAAATCATAAGTTTTGCTGTCCAAAGTATCTGAAGGAAGTATTTCATAATTAATTCCTTCATCAGCCAAAACGAATGGAAGCCCAACAAAATAAAACGGAGTATTGGACCAAAAACGAACATTGACCGGAACCTCAGCTGTATCCGGATACACCCAGGCTTCCGAACCATCCCATCCAAAGCTCACTGACCGATTGGACGCCAACTCATGCACAGATTGCACAGACCATTGATTGATTGTCTGAAAGGAATTTCTTCGAACTTTACCGTCCAATGGCTGATAGTCAAAGTGAAAACTCAATGCACCATTTCCAAACCATTTATTCAAACCTCCATGAGCTTTTATCGATTCCCAGATTAATTGACCTCCCGGAGTGAGAGAAGTGCGCTCTTTAGCTTGATTAACACGCTGGTCGACCCATCTCGCAGGGACCAGGTTATAAGACTCTTCAGTCTCCTTTTGATTATTAGAAGAACAGGAAACTAAAACGATGGATAGTATTGTCAATAAGAAATATTTCATTTCGCGAATTAACATCTTCCCCGCTCCAATTCGTATGTTACCGATTACAAATATTGTTTTAGGTCGTGGGTAAGACCATTGCTATATTCGAGGGAAACTTATTGAAACCTAAATCAAAAACATGCGCCTTTTTGGACTTTTGGCCCTTGTTATGGCCTCCTTTTCTGTTTCTTTCTCACAGGAAATCACCTATACATTAGACATATCCAATATACATCACCACGAACTGGGGGTAACTATTCAATTCACTGATGTGAAATCGGAAAAACTGGAAGTTCGAATGCCGAATTTCTCTCCTGGAAGATATGCTCTACACAACTTCGCTAAGAATATCTATGAGGAATCTGCTCGAGATGCATCTGGAAAAGAACTTCCACTAAAAAGATTGACACCTTACGCATGGGAAGCCCCAGTTGTAGATGGAAAAGTCACTTTCCAATACACAATCTACGGAAACCATGCTGATGGCACCTATATGGGTGTGGATGCTCGCAAGTTGCATATGAATATGCCAGCAACCTTTGCACGAGGTATAGGCCTGGAAGATCGTAAAGTAAACCTAGTGATACCAGATCTACCAGCTGATTGGTCAGTGGCATCCCAACTTGTGAAGGAAAATAAAACCACCTACTCAGCACCTAACTATTATTACTTCTATGACAGTCCAACCATCGTTGGTAACATCGACTGGATAGAATGGAAAGTTGGTGAGCAGACCATCCAGATAGCTATGATGCATGAAGGAACCACAGAAGAACTGGACAACTATACCGAGTGGGTTAAAAAAGTAGTAGAAGAACAAAGATCCATTTACGGTGAATTACCAACCTTCGATTACGGAAGATATACCTTCTTAATTGGCTATAACCCATGGGTAGATGGTGATGGTATGGAACACAGAAATTCTACGGTGTGTACCAGTACAGGTTCTTTAGCCAAAAATGCTTCAGGTTTAATTGGAACCGTATCACATGAGTTTTTCCACTCCTGGAACATCGAGCGTATCAGACCTAAATCCTTGGAGCCGTTTGACTTTGATCATGCGAACCTTTCAGAAGCATTGTGGTTTGGTGAAGGTTTTACATCCTATTTTGATGATCTATCATTGACAAGAGCTGGTATTTATGAGCCTGAGCAATATGTAAAGAGCTTAATCGGAGGATTAAACTATGTATTGAACAGTCCTTCAAGGGAATTTAGAAGCCCAGTAAAAGACAGTTACAACGCTACATTTGTAGATGCTGGAACAGCAAACGATGAAACGAACTATTATAACAACTTCGTCAGCTACTATAGCTATGGATCAGTAATTGGATTAGGTCTTGACTTAACTCTCAGAACTGAATTCAACAAAACTCTAGATGAATACATGCGCATGGTTTGGCAACAATATGGTAAGCCTGAGATTCCTTACACGTTATCTGATTTACAAAAGGTATTGGCGCAATTAACCAATAAAGAATTTGCCACTAAGTTCTTCAACGAACAAATCTATGACAGCAAACTCCCTGATTTTGAAGCATTGTTCGATGAATTTGGAATCAAGGTTTCTTTACAAAATCCGAATTCAGCTTACTTTGGCAACCCTAAATTAGATGACAACCAGAGAGTACAAAGTGTAGTCATGAGAGGTACCGCACTATATGAAGCCGGAGTAGAAAAAGGTGATCAACTACTGACTGTAAACGAAAAATCTATTGAATCAACATCCGACCTTAACAAAGTGATCAATTCATTAGAAATTGGAAAAACGTATACTATCACCTACGAGCAAATGGGATTGAACAAAACTGGTGAATTCATCACCAAACAAGATCCTCGAATAACCCTTTCGTACATTTCTGATGATAAACTGAATAAGAAAATTGTCAAGAGAAGAAATGATTGGTTAGAAATAGACTAAAAAAAGAAGACGCGACCTCCGAGCGGAAGCCGCGTCTATCTATCACCGCCTAACCTAAAAAGTTACCTTTTTATACAATGAAAACAACTTCTATAAATGACTTAGTTCCGCATTGTATAAATATTTTCAAATTCTTTATTTTCCATTTTTGAAGGTGTATTGTATTAACTACATCATTTAAAAGATGTTGCTCTATTTGAGCTAAAATGTAGCCCAGATTACATTTTTTGACATTTCTTAACATTTCAACATCTGAACATCCTCTCCCTTCGTTTGTTCTATCCAAATAAGCGCTATGAAAATGACACTATATACAATTACTCTTGCGATACTAGTTAGTTGTAGTACCCCAACTCAACAGGAAAAAACAGAACAAAATATCTCCGAAACTTCTCAAGTTCCTTTTGAAAAGCTTGACACTGCTACGTTTGCAGGAGGCTGTTTCTGGTGCGTAGAAGCGTCCTTTGAGCAGATCAAAGGTGTAGAAGAAGCAGTTTCTGGCTATGCAGGTGGTAAAAAATCAACTGCAGATTATAAAATGGTAAGCTCGGGAAGAACAGAACATACTGAAACGGTTCAGATTTACTATGATCCAGAAGTAATCAGCTACGAAACTCTCTTAGACATCTTTTTTACTGCACATGACCCTACTCAACTAAATCGTCAGGGACCAGATGTGGGGACACAATATAGAAGTGCTATTTTCTATCACAGCGAAGAACAATTGAGCTTAGCCAAAGCTAAAATCGAAGAACTTAAAGATATCTACCCAAAGCCAATTGTGACTCAGCTCAATGCTTATACAGCTTTTTATCCCGCTGAAGACTATCATCAGGACTATGAGGAGAAACATCCATACGATCGATACATTATGAATGTCTCTCGTCCTAAAATTGATCGGGTAAAGAAAAAGTTTGCGGATATTCTTAAAGAAGAAGAATAATTAAGCCAAGAAAGTCAATCCTACCGGTTGGTACAACAACCAGCCGGTCAAACTATAACGATCTTTATTCGTCATCATCACTTCATGCTCCACCTTGTCACTTCGCATGATTACGCATCTTTTGGCAATTGGAGCAATAGTGTGCTCTTCTTCATTGAGAAATACTTTTAATTCTCCACCATCACCTTCTGTCCAGTTCTTATTGAGATACAGAATGACAGATATCAAGCGATTGCTTCGTGAATTGAATTGATCCAAATGTCGTTTATAAAAAGTGCCCTGTGGGTAATGTGCCATATGAAACTCTGAACCAGATAAACTCAAGTAGCAATAGCGGTTTAAAACTCCAATAGTTTCATCAACACGTTCAAAAAAATTCGCTAGGTCAACATCTCTGGATCTGTCCAGCCACTTGATCTTATCACCACGAATTTCCCTTTTCAGTTGAAAATCCTGACCTGCACCAATCCCCGCGGGCTTAAAATCCTCCTCCTCTAAACTATCCCTAAAAGATCTTAGAAAAACCTCCAGCTCCTGATCTTCGATAAAATCATCAATGACCAGGTAATTATCTTCTGACAGTCTATCAACCCAGTCGATCCACGTGTCTTCACTAAATGTTCTCAATCAGTTTCAAAAAACGACTCGCGAATGTACGCTGAAATGTTAAGATTTGTTGCGTTAGGATTAAACTGACAATCTTGGTTAAATTACCGATGAACAAGAAGCAGAGACAATGAACAAACGATCTTTTATTCAAAAAGCATTATTATCACTTGGCGCAGTAACTATGGCATCTTCAATACAAGCAAAACCTAAGAAACAAATAAGTGGCAGATTCATCCATATGGTATTCTTCTGGCTTAAACCTGAAGCAGATGCAGATGAATTCATTACGAGCACTGAATCATTCTTGAAGCAAGTAAAAGAAATCAATAGCTATCACCTTGGTAAGCCAGCCGGGACTCCACGAGAGATTGTAGACAATTCCTATTCAGTAAGTCTTGTAGTCACATTTGATTCTAAAGAAGATCAAGACATTTACCAAAAACATGAAGCTCACCTCAAGTATATAGAGGACAACAACATGAAATGGACAACAGTGAAAATTTTTGATTCCTGGGGAGCGCTTTAAGAGCGTTCCTTTACGATAGAGAACAATAGATGAATATTTCCGTCAACCAATTTAAAGGAAATAGTTGGCTCTTCGGATGTGTGATTACGTAACTCTCTGACGATTTCACCCCTTATCGCCTCAGACAAGTCATCACATTCGATTACTAACGCAGCCCTTACATCCTGATCGATTACTGACATTTTGATCTTATGATGCTTACTGGATTTAATCAAGCCATTTGCAACCAAAGTTAGTGTCAATGCGATGATAGAGGAACCTAAAGTTTGTGGTGTGGTTACCTGAGGATTAAAATCCAATTCAGGTAACAAAACTCCTCCGCTCTCTTTGGTCACATGGCGAGCAAGCTCTCGTCCAGCTTCAGCAATTTCCGATAGTAGCACCGTGGTGGAAGGCATAAATACGTGCTCCAGCGCATCAACTGCATCCATCGCATCTTCTGAACTTACTTCAATATCATATAAACTGTTCTCACATCGCTCTACTGCCAACTTAGCATCACTCAGCTTTTTTCTCAACTCATCCTTAGATGGGAATTTACCATAAAGGGTTTGCTCCATGAATCTCATAAAAGTTGACAACTCACGCAGAGCCACCATACTGTTAGAAATTTGTGGTTTTATGGGCTCAATAGTTTGTTTCACCTCCTCCAATGCTGGAAAAGCTGCTTTACCAATCAGCTGAGATTGATCCTTTTTCCTGGACTTATTGAGTTGAGCTAATCGATCATTGACCAATTCAGCTAATCTTCCCAAATTGTCTTTTTCCTCATCAGAGAAAGAATGCGGCTCTGTATCCAGCACACATAAGGATCCAATTACTTGATTATTAGATTTGATTGGCATGCCTAAATAGGCTCTAATTCCGTGTTCATCCACAATATCTTGTGGGATCCCTGTCATCCCTTTAGCGTCTACCAGTTCTAAAGGATTTTCTGTATCCACCACAAATTGACAAAAAGAAACATCGCGAGTGGTTCTCCGAGCTCTTGTTAGTTCTTCAGAAAGACCATAATGTGCTTTAAAAAACTGGACTTGCTCCATAACCACCGTTACCAGTGCAATTGGAGACTTAAGGTCACGCGCAGCGTCCTTAACGATTTTCATCAGTTGCTCATCTTCAGCTTCTGCCAAAAGCTCTCGAGTAAATGGCAAATCGTTTGTTGAATACTTTGCCTGCAATGTGCTTTCCATGTGATGCGATTTGAGATTAAAAAATGCTCAAAGCTGGATTGTAAAGATAAGAGCAAGATTCAGGAAGTCAATAAGATTTAAATTTTATCGACCACAGATATCCTTATATGGACAGTAGCCGCACTTCTTCAAATCCTCAGTTTGCACAAATGGTTTCGCTGGATCATACATTTCTGTCAACAGATTAGTCAACCCTTCTTCGAATTCAGGCAAATATTGTCTAAACTCCCCTACACTGGTCTTATTCTGCTTGTCATAGATTCTCCATTCAAAATCCTCACTAAACAGATCTCTTGAATTGAATAATCCAGGCTCAATCACGTCATAATCACCCTGGTACTTTTTATAGAACAGGTAACTATAGAAAAACACCTGAAAAGCCGCTTTGCGTCTACTTTTCTCCTTACGATCGACTAACGATGCAATCGTAGTAAAGTCTTTTTCATCACGACCGGTCTTGTAGTCGATTACCCGTACTTTACCCTGTTTTTGATCAATACGATCAATTATCCCTCGAATTTTGACACGCTGTTCCTTGCCAGATACCTGAATTGGGAAATCCATCGCATAGCCTTCTTTGGTACTAGCCTCCAGACCTAAGATTCTAAATGGAGCATATTTTTCGTCATAATCGAGGATTTTGATAATAAACTTCTTCAGTACATCTGAAGCAATCAAAGTCCGACCTTCCAACTTAAACTTCTTCTGCTTTTTGATCTTGTAGTGCTTTTTGAAAGCTTCATTCATGGCCCCTTCTATTCCAGCTTTAATCCATGTAAAATCCTCTGGATATATTTCCGGACGCTTGTTTCGCTTGGTAGTATCCTTGTAAAGCAGCTCCATGGTATCGTGCAAAATGTTACCGAACACCATTGCATCCATTTCTTCCTGTACCTCGTCCGGCTCATACAAGCGCTCCACATACTTAAAGTAGAATCGCAACGAACAATCGAGGTATGCATTCATTGCTGATGGTGTGAATGAACCTGGATGAAGTCCATTCTTAGATTGAAAACCATCCAGATAACGCTCCATCTTGGATTGGACCAAAGAAGACTTTTCAATCACTATTGGTAAAGGTGCCGTCGTTTTGATAGGACTTGCCAGGATCTTCTTTTTGATAGTATATCCTGACTCTACTTCTAGTTGTTGAACCAATCGGCTGAGCTCTCCATTCACATTAAACTCTGCTACCGTATTGTAGAAGAAATGAATGTTCTTAGCTCGCTGAAGCAATCGATAAAACAAATACGAATAGATCGCATCCTGATGATCAAATACAGGCATGCTAAACGCTTTGCGAATATTGAAAGGTATAAACGAACCTCGACGAGCAGCTGCAGGCCAGCTATCCTCATTCATACTTAAGATGAAAACATTCTCAAAATCAAGATTTCTTGTTTCCAAAATACCCATGATCTGCAAGCCATTCAATGGTTCTCCTGTAAATGGAATTTTGAGCGTTCTTGCCAACCTTCGGAACAGTTTAATCAGAAAATCATAAGTAAGATCTTCTGCCCGCTCACCCATCATTTCTTTCAGATGAGCCACGTGTTCGTAAAATCGACTGATAAACTCCAGCTCCAGGTCATGTCCCTTATCCTTCCAGGTGTCATACAAACATTTCAGAATACTGAGCATGTATTCGAAAGCCGAATCCGGTTTCTGGAATATGATTCCAAAAACATCATGAGTTAACTCTATCTCATCCAGATAGATGGTAATCAGATTTCTGCTTTTGATTTCTTTGATCAATTCCTTGATCGGTTCTTCATCCAGTGCAAATAACAACGGATGCTCTAACAACTCCACCAATGGCTTATAGTAGAAAGAAGGACCATTAACCTGACTGTCTTTACGCATGTGTTGCAACAACAACACACTTTCCAGCAAACTATACACTGGGGTTTCCTTAAGCGGATACCCCATCGTGATGTTTACCTTATCCACTGGATCTGGAATGGCGTGAAGTGCTGGAAATAACATATGCTCCATGGGTAATACGACCACCGTTTTCTCAGGATCATATTCCCCTTTCTCCACCAAATGCGTTAGGTGCTCAGCCAGCGCTTTGGTTTGACCAACTTCTAACGAAACGCCAGTAGCTTCAAAATTTTTCTCCTGATGAAAACGCTTAGGAGGTTCTTCCGGGAATGTTTTACTCAGAATGGTGTCTTTGCCATATTCACGAAGGAAGAAGCCTGCTTCCTGCTTTGGGTTGTTGTAATAGTAATCATCCAGATCCCAAATCATCTCTGCATTGTATTCATGCACAAAATGCTTGATGATTTTCTCTTCTGCATAAGTCAAGGCATTGAAACCAGCAAAGTAAATCTTTGTTCCTTCAGCCGGAATAGCTTCAGATAAGTGATCAGAAACCTCTCGGTAGATCAAGCCACCATACGCCACTCCTTGAGACAAAAGCTTCTCTCTAAAATCTGCATAAATCGGTCGCAAGATTTTCCATGTTTCTAAAAATGCCTCTTGACTTGCAGTGGCTTTTGGTAAAAAGCTTGCCCAGAATGATTGAATAACTTTCTTATCTTCTTCATCCAGGAAATAGAACTCCTCATCCAGTTCTTTTTGTGTCTTGATACTGGTAAAAAGCTTTTCCGTATCTACAAGATATTGGTCGATCTCTTCAAAATCTCGAAGGATCATTTCGCCCCAAAAGAAGAACTGATCAAACGTTTCTTCTCGCTTCTGATGCTCCTTATACACCTCGAACAGAGAGAAGATTGCTTCGATCTTCTCTACCTTCACCAAAGAACTGAAGGATCTCACAAAGTCCTCCATACTGATGACTTCCGGCATCCATATTGGTTTATCGATCAGTTTTGATAGCTCCTTTCTGAAGAATAAACCTGCTCTGCGGTTCGGGAAAATGATTTGAACCTGATGTAGATTTTGCTGATTGTCACGAAGTACTCGCTCAGCCACCTCAGCTATGAATGATTGATTACAATGTTTACTATTATCGCTCATTAGTTCTAAATCAAATGCTCGTTAAAAGCATTACGCAAACTCTGTCATTGACTTTTGATCTATACAAAAAGATAGATCTCTCCTTTTTGTCATTTCGACGAGTATTCCGTAAGGCTGCTAAGGAGAAATCTATCTCTATTTGAAAAGCTTACCCCCTATAAAAAGATCCCACTTTCAACGTGATGATAATCTCTTTAATTTTGATAATCTTCATCGTTTTTGTCTATTCGACATTCAATCAATTAATGCTACTTAAAAGAAACAGGTTTATCTATTTAAAGCACTTATTCCTAACAAAAAGATCTCTCCTTCGTCTAGTGGACAATCTTCTTAATATTGATAATCTTTATCCTTTTGTCATTTCGACAGGCATGCCTTCAGGCTGCTAAGGAGAAATCTATCTTATCAATTAACCCAAATCAGCATAATTAAGAAAATCCCAATTAGGGTTAAACTCATTAATCAACTGTTCTTTTTTATCTCTTCTCCATTTTTTCAACTCTTTTTCTCGATCAATTGCATGATCGATATACTGAAATCGCTCCCAATAGATTAGATTATAACAATAGTATTTCGCAGCAAAATGATTGGTATCACCACGGCTTTCAAAATGTTGTTGCATTCGAGTCTCCAAATCATTTGTAACACCGATATAAAGAACCGTTTTCTTTGGATTAGTAGTGATGTATACAAAGTAATTATGGTTCTTCATTCTAATTAATCTTTCTTCAAGGTAGATCTCTCCTGCGTCGAGATGACAATTTCATTAACATTAATAATCTTCTCCTTTAGATCATTTCGACACGCATTCATTAAACCTGCTTAGAAGAAATCTATCTCTATTCAAAAAAACTTATTCCCAATAAATAGATCTCTCCTTCGTCGAGATGACAATTTCTTTAACATTAATAATTTTCTCCTTTTTGTCATTTCGACATGCATGCCTTCAGGCTGCTAAGGAGAAATCCATCTTCTTATTTTCACTAAATAATATCCTTCTTTTAACTTGACCATCTTTAACTAAATCACCTCCTCTACTGACAAATCATACAAATAGATCAAATAACCTTTGATATTCAGATAGCCCATCTCCCCGAGTAGCTGCATGTATTCTTTCACCTGATAGTGATCTTTTTTACGTTTAGTACCGGTTTTAAAATCAATAATAACCGTAGCATTATCCTTTCTATTCAATCGGTCAATCCTCTTGAAATCTCCTCCCGGCAATAGTATGGGCACCTCCGTATGCACTTCCCAGGATTCCTCAAACCAATTAGCTACTTCTGGATGCTCAATAATTTTAGTCAATTCTACGATATGTTCCAGATTGGAAAACTGATCAAGGTCTTTTTTGTATTTAATCTGACTGAGGATATCATGAAGCTTCGTTCCTCTACGCTGCGCATCATTGAAAACTGTTTCATTCAGTTCTTCATTACCTTTGATCTGAATACTCACTTTTCCTCGCCATGGACTAGAAATGTATGATTCTAATCCATACTCTGCAGTTACTTTTTGCTCATGTGTCGGTTTTGGAATCGATCCAACCTGATAGACATTCTCCTCTTCACTCCACTGCTCAGTTTCCTTGACCTGATTCAAAACTAGATCATAAGCGTACTTCATATCTGACTTAGCAGGAAGCTTTGCGAATCCAATAAGCACTTCAACTGGTCGTGTGAATGCTACATAAAGCAAGTTGAGATTATCCAAATATGCCTTTAGTTTCTCCTCATAATAACGCTGAGCCCAATAGGTATTTGCCAGACCCTTATTATATTTCAATGGAACTACCGGCACTTTATTGAAAGGAGCTACCCCAACATCTCCAGCACACCAGAGTATGGTATCCTTACTGGCATCATGATCGAACGTCCAGCTCATGAATGGTAAAATCACCACTGGGAATTCGAGGCCCTTGCTTTTATGAATGGTAAGAATTTTCACCGCATTGTTATCATCCGAGACTTTAATGGATCTCGTTTTTCGAATTTCCTCCCACCAGGTGAGGAATGATGGAATATCTCCTCGCTCATTCTTCGCATAGTCAAGAACTGCATCCTGGAAACCTTGTAAGTAGGTAAACTCCTCGGGAATCTTATGCAAATCAAAAATTCGAATGAGACTTTCCACAAGTTCATACAAAGGAAGCGTCTTTAAATAATCGCGCTGGCCAATGAAGTTCTTGGGTGCCAATTCTTCCCATCGATCAAAACGAGCAAAAATTTCACTCTCCTTGAGTCCGTTCTTCAATATATAGCGATTGTATTCATACAACCACTCGCTCAATACGATGGTATTCTTCTCATCATTGAGCCACTTAATCAAGGAAACTACAAACCGCACCAAATGGCTGGAAGTGAGGTAAAGAGCCTCACTACTCACCACTTCATATCGAAGGTTAGGGTCTGCTTCTGGTGAATTACGAAAGTCTATGAATGCATCAGCTATTTTCTTCCCTTCACTAGCATAACGCGTCAAAACTGCAATATCTCTGAGTTCATATCCTTGACGCTGTAGTTGTTCTACCTGCTCTATGGTTTTGCGAATGGACTGATCGACCCAACCCTCTTCAGCATCACGTTCTTCCTTAATGAACTCAAATCGAATCATTCCATTCTCCTCAGTGCGATGCTCTGGAATCTCCTGCGCTACATCGGAGAACGTCTCAAACACTTCACCAATCTTTCCAAGAACCTCTTGTCGAATTCCATCATTGAGAATCTCTGAAGTCATATCTTCAAAATGACCTCTTGAAACTCCCATCATGTTTGTAAAGAACTGATTATTGAACCGAACAATTGCCGGATCAGAACGCCAATTTGTTCCAAGATTGTGTGGCTCTACATGATAATCACCAATATCATCTTTGACACGATTTTGTAGCAACTCCCAATCTCCACCTCGAAAACGATAAATGGACTGCTTCACATCCCCCACCACCATGCTGAAGTTGCCTTCATCCGTCGTGTTTTTCACCAAGGGTTTGAAATTGTCCCATTGGAAAGCAGATGTATCCTGAAACTCATCGATCAGATAGTGATTGTAAACCGAGCCTACCTTCTCATAGATATAAGGAGTATCACTATCATTGATAATCTGATGCAGGAAATCAGGCAAATCGGCTATCAACATCACATCATTTTCATCTCGATATTTGGTGAGATACTTGTTGATCTCAGCAAGAATTCCGAATGCATAAAGGTATCGTTGTACTTCGATTACCGAATTGTATTTGATAAATTCCTGGTCTACATAATTGATCAAATCGGCGTACAACACCATGACCTTTTCTGTGATAGCCACTTTTGCGACATCCTTCTGATCAGCTTTAGTTAGCCATTTAGTCACATCCTCCATTGCAGCGCGACGTGTATCTGAAATATCGAAATCCAGATTTTCCAACTTGACAAACAATCCCGCAGGACCACTAGCCTTTCGGCTGAAAGAATCTATAGACAAGCCATTATCCTCTATAAACTTTACAGCTTCTCGACAAAGTTTCTTGACCTGATTTTCGAAGGGATATTTAACCTCATTAAGTTCCTTTCTAAGATTACCAAAGAAGTTCTTCTGCTCGCTAAGCTTTAAGATATCTGTTGAGTATTGCTTGAACTCATCTTTCAGGATTTCCTTCGATAATGCAGAAATATCCTTTCTAAAATCCCAACTTAACCCTTCCTCTACTTTATGCTCTGCAAACTCCGTCAACCACTTACGAAGTTGCTTTTGCTTCTCTTCACCTATTTCCAGTAACAGCTCATCGATTACAATTTGCAGTACTTTATCCAGATCCAAATCAATTGTAAACGTACCTTGCAGGCCCATTTCCCGGGCAAACGACCGGATCACTGCGTGAAAGAAACTGTCTATGGTTACAATACTAAATCGACCATACTGATGAAGAATATCACTTAGGGCTTCATTGGCACGTTTTGTTAACTCTTTGTCGGAAATCCTTAATGCCTCTCTCAATTCCTGCCGCATCGGTTGATCCTTTCCGGTTGAGAGTTCCTTTAGAAACTTCACAATCCGACTCTTCATCTCCTCGGTGGCCTTGTTGGTAAAGGTTACACCCAAAATGTTACGAAAAGCACCCGGTCTGGACAGTGCTAGCGTGAGGTATGACTTGGCAAGGGTATACGTCTTACCAGAACCAGCACCCGATCGATAAATATGAAATGGCTTTGGAGGAATTTCGGATTCGCTAATCAAAATCTGCTTGGATTATTATTGAAACATAAATTTGACCAATTTCAGCACCAATCCAACCCTTTCAAAGAAGAAGATTTCCACATTTAACATTCTATTTCCTCTCCCATTTATCTGATAAATCTCACATTCAGTCGAGATAATTGTTAATTCAGTGAAAACTTAACATTACGTGATTGTTAATTTGTTAACATTTACGTAATATTGGATTATCAAATCATTAACAAAGGAGGAAACATGAAAAAGTCAATATTTACATTCGCATTCATTTTAGCAGTAGCAGTAGCATTCGCAGGATCTGATCCAATGAAACCAACTGCAGCAAAAGCACTGAACCTTGACGAAGTAGCCTCTAATATTGAGTACCCTGCAGAAAGCAACCATCACGGCATGGAAGGTACTGTAATGATGAAAATCGAAATCGATGCAGAAGGTAACATCGCCAATAAAGAAGCGGTTTCATTCCCTTGCAACAAATTGAAAGAAGCAGTAGAACTAGCAGTAAAAGATTTGAAATTTGAGCCAGCTAAAAATGGTTTTGGACAAGCAGTAGCTAGTACTGTACAGATTCCTTTCGCTTTCGAGCTTAAAATTGACTAATTCCTAAAGAATTGTATATGTAATGAAGAAGGGAGCCCTCAGGGGTTCCCTTTTTTATTTATCATCTGTCTCAAATTTTAAAGGCAACATAAATTGCCGTCTTACTGGTTGATCATTGATCATAGCAGGTTTCCAAACTGGCATTTGCTCTACCACTTTTCTTATCAACTGAACAACTGTATCAGATTCCACTCCTTTAATTTGAATATCAGAAGGCTTTCCATCACTATCTATATAGAAATAGATACTTAGCTCTTCAGCATTTAAATGTTGCTGACTCACTTTCAAATCTATCCCTTGATACAAGAAATGATACAAGCTATCAAACCCCACAAGTGGATATGCATTTGTATAAATGGCCTTAACATTCTCATCATCTAAAGAATTTTCGGGTTTAATTGATGGTTTTTCATCAACCTCATCTATTGAATCCATTATAATGGTATTGTGCTTCAGCATTTTTTGCTGATCTTCTTGCTCTAGTAGACTTATGTTATTTTCAACCTTAGACCTTTCTACATTATTTGACAACTCTGCGGATGGAGATTGTACTTCCCCATTATCTTGCTTCTCTTTATTGATAGACTTCTCCATGCCCACTTCACTAGAACCATTCACCATGTCCATACGCTGACCAGAATCTTGTAATGATTTTTTTGAATGAGTCTGATTTAAGGAGAGAATTGAATCCTTAACACCTAACATTACTTTATTCTGATTCAATTCATTTATCGAATCATTTACACCTCCAGTTTGACCATAAGGATCTATCAACCTCCAAACCAGAAATAATGACACTAGCGAAATGACCATAATGCTTCCTCTGATCACTTGGAGCCTGAGCTTTCTTTGTTTAGCTTTTTTCAGGATCTGATCGAAATTCTTTAGCTGATTTTCAGATGAATAAGAGTTCTCCTCAATCCAATAAATATTCTTTCTATAGCTCATTGCTTGACGATTTTGGATTTGAGTTTTTTAATAATCCGATGTGTCTTCATCTTGATTGCCTCTTCAGATTTGTTGAACACTTCTCCAAGCTCTTTAAAGGAAAAGTTTTCATAAAAACGAAGCTCAATGATGGAAAGCTCTTCCTCTTTTAAGGAAGCAATATGCTTGGCGAGATCCTCTTTTCTTTCTGATCCTTCATCTGCATCAAGACTGAAAACCTCTTCCATATCAGACAGTCGAAAAAGAAAATTCCCAGATTGATTCTTTCGAAAATGCATACGTATCTCGTTCAGGGCAATTTTGTACAGCCATGGAGAAAAGGACATACGGTTTTCATCATAACGATTCAGCTTCACCAATGCTTTGTAAAACACATTAGAAACTAACTCATTGGCTAAAGCCGAATCATTAGATACCTTAAGAGAAACATACCGATGTATTTTATTAAAGTAGAAACGGTAAACTTCACCGAAGACTTCTGGTTCCTTTTTCGCCGTTTTTAGGAGAATGCGCTCTTTCTCCAAGCTCCAGTCTTCAATCACCGTTAGAAGTATCTTACAGCAACTACATAGGCTTCTTCATCCTTGTTTTTAGCTACAACGTCGCCTGATATTAGGTCTACCATATAGGCGTTGTTATTATCCACTTCAGTAGAAGTCCATATAAAAAAAGATTCCTGAGATGCAGCATAATCACCTGGCTGTATTAATTTGGCTTCCTCCAATGAAGGCAAATACCAGTCCCAGTATCCATTAGCCACATGTTCCAGACCTAATTGGTAAGCCCAAAGTGCCGATTCCTGATTGCACTCATTTGCCCATAGTCTTTCCGTATTCATTTTGCCATCACCTAAATCACCAGAAGTATTTTGAACTATATCAGCCAAACATCCCCATTGTGACTGTTCAGCCCAATAGTTTATTACCTCTGAAGATTCAATAAATTGCCAACCATCACTTTCTTGACCTTTATCATAAATAACAGCTCCACCTTCACCTGGCTCTCCTACCTGAATAACATTCTCCGCGTTGTACACTTCAATCGAAGTACTACATTCTACCACAGATTCAGTATTGTGAGCCAAAACTACGACCTTATCAAACCCCTCTTCAAACAATATACTTACTGTTCTAGATGAATCAGAACCAATAATTTTCGCACCATTAGATACCGTCCATTTCACTTCATATTCATCGGACTCTGAACGAACATCACCTCCATAAAATGCACCTGAGTAAACAACAGTGGCCCCTGGAAAAGCTCTATATGATCCTCTTTGGAAGCAAGCTGTCCCCTCCCAATTTTGGGGGAGAGTTCTTATCATTTCTTCGTAAACTGTAAGTTCTAAAGGCTCTTCTGAAAACTTAGGTTCTGGGTTTTCCGTGTCACACCCAGAGAATAATAAAACCCCCACGAACAGGTTGAAAAATGCCTTAGTTAATCGAATCATATCTTTCAGTTTTATCCTTAGTATGCCTTAGTGAATAAAAAGTAACGGTAAGGGTCAACTTTTTTTATTTAAAAGTTAATTATGATCTTTTAGATATCAAATTTTCAATTATTTAGATGGCTCAAACTTCTGCACACGCAAACCAGGCTTAACTTCACTAGTATACAAATTGCCCTCGGAATCCATACTAATACAATGCACCCATCCAAATTGACCTGCGTTTCGTCCTCCAGACCCAAATGTGCCTTGAACTTCAAAAGATTGACGGTCATAGACCCAAACCTTCATGTTTTTGGCATCCGTAATGTAGATTTTAGATTGTTGTGGATCTCGCGATAAAGTAACATCCCAAACCGTACCTGGTCCTGAAGTTTTAGCCACAAAGAATTGATTGACATAAGTCCCATCCTTTTGGAAGATCTGAACTCTACTATTGGAACGATCTACCACGTACAGCAATCCATCATCAGACAAAACAATCGCATGCACAGCTGTTTTGAAAGAACGAATAGCATCAACTTCTTCGTAAGGAGGCAAGTCATTATCATGAGGTTGCTCACCAAAACCACCCCAGTGACGTTTGTATTCACCTGTTGTAGCATCAAAGACAATTACTCGTCGGTTGGCATAACCATCTGCTATAAATACTTCATTGGCAGCCAAATCCACCGCCATATCTGCAGGACCTCCTAGCAATTGAGTATCATTACTGCCATTAGTTTTACCCTTCACTCCTATTTGCAGTAGCAACTTACCATCAGCGGAATATTTTAACACCATGTGGTTCTTGGCATTTCCGAGCCAGACATTCATGCTGTCATCCACATAGATTCCATGTTCACTACCAATCCAAAGTTGATTGCCATCCACTTCCTGGTTTGCTGAATCCAGTACTTCCCAGGAATTCAACACATTGCCTTCCTGATCAAACTGAATAACGGAAGGAGCCGGCGAACAACATTCCGGAATATAAGGCCCCTCCTCATTTCTCACTTCTCTTGGTGAAAGAGATGCTGGCCGTTGAACAATCCAAATGTGATCGTTCTTGTCTACATGGATTCCTGGAGTCTCTCCTAAGACCCAGCCATTAGGCAGTGGCTTTGGCCAAAAAGCATCTACCTGAAAATCAGTCGCCGCTAAATTGATTTTGGCTTCAGCTGGCTCTTCACTAATGGATTTAGAAGCGCAAGCTGCCATAAATGATATTGTCAATGCAAAGAGAACAGTGTTGACGAGGTTCGTTTGGTTCATAGAAGAGTTTGATTGATCGTTAGATCTGTTAAAGATATAAGTGACTGTTGGAAAGGGAGATACCATTTATGTAAATGGTTGTCATGAGAATTCTCAATCCTCTAACCAGCTTTATCTTTAAATCATTTTATGATACTTATTCTTGTGTCCATTAACAACTCTCCCCAACCCCTGACTGGCCGTCCGTCTCTTAGAAAGAGAGGGGAGTTACTCAATCACAGAATTTTTACAGAAATATTGTCTGGGGTGAGTTAATCTAAAAACCATTTAACTTTATTTTCGGTCATTCGAAGCACTTATTTTAGTTTAAAAAACAAGTCTTGACCTTCATCACAAAAGCATCCACTAAAACCTACGTCAACCTTCTTCGGTTCGTAGGTTCTGTCTTACTGATTATCATGTATTATGATTTTGGTACGAAAACAGACACACAGCAGACCACTACTATGGTTATGACTGTGGTTATTGTAGGTTTCTTCTTTGGACTCCCATATTTATTCCACAAATCACAGAAAGTCATCAAATACATCGACAAGAAGTGGATCGTGGAATACCCGAAAAAGAGGATCTACTATGAACTGACCGAGCAAAATGTAAAACGAATTGAATTAATTGAAAATATCAGAGCTAGATATGTACCGAGATACAATCAGTTAAACATTCGATTCATTGATGGCCAAGGCATTCACATTAGTTCTTTGGAGATCAAATCCTTTGATAAACTTGTTCAACAGTTAAGTAAAGATTTTAAAATCCATCGCTCCGATTTTTGGAAAGGATAGTCCTCACCAACTCCCCCAAAGCACCTCAACTCTTTAAAACCCACTTTCTAGCCTTAAATTCTTATCCCTGTAGGACTTTTGTGAACTCCTGCATTGAAATCTCCTTTCCTGCAGGAGATGGGGTGGTCCCTGCGAAACCTGGCACCCCTCTCACGAAACTTTCATCTGCCCCACAAGAGTTAAGGTCTTTCCTACAGAACTTTCCACAAACCCTGCAAGACATGAGGAAATAATATTTAGCATGAAGAATCTTTAATGTGCCATGATCACCAAAAAGACCACCATGGAGGGTAATCACTCAGCATGAAGGAGCTTAAGCTCCTACCAATCCATCCAAAGCACCCTTCACTCTATCAAAACCAAACTTTCCTAGCTCTCGGTTGATCTTTTCTTTGATGCGGTCATTGCCAAGGTTGCCCAAGCTACCTAAGTGGGTGTGCTTTACATCTCGGTTGGCTTGGTACTCGCCAGCTTCCACTTGTCTACCTACTTCCTTGTAAGCATCTCTAAACGGCATACCTCCAAGTACTAGGTCGTTCACTAGCTCTACGGTGAAGAGGTAATCGTATTTTGGATCATCGATGATGCCATCCATCACCTTCATTTCACTAATCGCAAACTCTGCAATATCCAGACACTGTTTTAAAGTTTGGATGCCTGGAAACAAGTGTTCTTTTAGTTGCTGTAAATCTCTATGATAGCCACTTGGCAAGTTGCTTAGAATGAGGTTGAGTTCGTTCGGCAAGGCTGTCAGCTGATTGCATCGTCCCCGTACCAGTTCGAATACATCTGGGTTCTTCTTGTGTGGCATGATGCTGGAGCCAGTAGTCAACTCATCTGGAAACTTGATAAACCCAAAGTTCTGACCTGCATATAGGCACATGTCCATGGCTAGTTTGCTCATGGTAGCAGCTACCGAAGCAATGGCATTCGCCAAGGTCACTTCGGTCTTACCGCGTGTCATTTGAGCGTACACCACGTTGTAGTTCGGCTCATCAAAGCCTAGTAGCTTTGTCGTCATCTCACGATCTAGTGGAAACGAGGAACCATAACCTGCCGCCGAACCCAATGGATTCTTGTTAGCCACTTCGTAAGCGCCTCTTAGCGCAATTAAGTCATCCGACAAACTTTCAGCGTATGCACCCAGCCAAAGACCAATAGAAGATGGCATAGCCACCTGCATGTGTGTATAGCCTGGGATCAATACATTCTTAAACTGCTCTGACTTTTCTAGCAAACGATCTGTCAACACTTTAATCTGCTCAGCAATCACTTCAATCTCACTTCGGAAGAACATTTTCAGATCCACCAACACCTGATCGTTACGCGAACGCCCACTATGGATTTTCTTTCCTACCTCTCCTAGCTTATCTGTCAGCAAGTACTCTACTTGAGAATGGATATCTTCTATCCCTTCATCGATGGTAATTTCACCTTCGGCAGCCCTTTTGTATAAAGCCTTTAGTTCAACAGACAGCGCATCAAGTTCTTCCTTGGTGAGCAAATCAATGCTCTCCAGCATGGTGATGTGCGCCAATGAACCCAGAACGTCAAATGGAGCCAATAACAGGTCTAGCTCCTGATCGTTACCGATGGTGAATACTTCTATCTTTTTTATTACGTCTGCCTGCCTAGCCGGTAGGCTGGTGGACTTCTGCCAAAGCTTCATATGTGTGTTTTTACTAGATTTTCACTTTTACCCTGCCTTATCAGGCATCCCTAAAGGGAGCGAAAATCAATTTATCTCTCTTTAAGGATTGTCAATCATTGTTGGTCATCAAATTGCTCCTTTTAGGCCGCGCCGACGTTCGGTTGGGGTAAACAATTTGACAGCTATCAATCAACCCCTTTGCCAATCGGCATTTCCTCTTGAAAAGGGGAAAACGCTCCTAAATTCAATTCTTATACCAGTCAAGGACTGACCTTGATTAATCAGCGTTAAAGAATTGAAAGCAAACATGATTAAAAAATCCATACTGTTTGAGTACTGACCTTAGTCAGTGCGAGTTTATGGATTTTCAGTGTTTGTGAATCAATTCTAGGTGATTAATCACAGTCTTGATGTTTTGGTACTTTTAGATCAAGCTAAAAGTACAAGGAGAATCATAGAAGCTGATCCAAAACCCTCAAATACCCCTCTAACCCTTGTTTCAATTCATATACAAAAATAAACTCATCCGCCGTATGCGAACGGTTTGAGTCACCAGGACCCATTTTCACAGTTGAGAACGGCATCAACGCCTGATCCGACATAGTTGGCGAACCAAAAGTACGAATACCCAATGCTTCTGTTGCTTTTACAACTGCATGTTCCTTATCAATTCTCGATGGCTGCAAACGTGTAGACCTTTCCTTCACTTCACTAGACACATGCTCACGAATGTGTGCCAGCGTTTCTTCGTTGGTGTAGGCATCTGTCGTGCGAACATCCACCACAAAGTGGCAAGTATCCGGCACCACATTATGTTGTGATCCCGATTCAATCACCGTCACAGACATTTTCACCGGCCCCAATTTTTCTGACTGATTCGGAAACTGATACGTTCTGAACCACTCTATATCCTTCATCGCCTTGTAAATGGCGTTTTCTCCTTCATCTCTAGCTGCATGTCCAGCTCTGCCTTTTGCATAGCAGTCCAGCACCATCAAGCCCTTTTCACTGATCGCCATTTCCATCAGTGTTGGCTCGCCCACTATTCCTACTTCGATAGCTCCAAGTTCAGACAAAATGCTACTCACACCTCCGGCTCCAGATACTTCCTCTTCTGCTGTTGCAGCCATCAGCAAATTGTATTTCAAATCTTCTCGATCATACAAATGCAAAAAGCTCATGATCAAACACACCAGCGGCCCACCAGCATCATTACTCCCCAACCCAAACAACTTACCATCTTCAATGATCGCTTGGTGAGGATCTTTGGTATAGCCCTGATTAGGCTTTACCGTATCATGATGGGAATTGAGCAAGATCGTAGGCTTTGATGAATCGAAATGTAAGTTCTTCGCCCATACATTATTGCCTTGTCGGTTTACCGAAACACCTTGCTTTTCGAAGAAAGTTTGCAACAAATCCGCTGTTTTATCTTCTTCTCTACTCAGGCTAGGGATCTCTATCAATTGAGTTAACAACAGAATAGCTTCCTGATGTAATTGATCGATACTATAACTGGAGAAAGCTGCCACTATCAGTATGAATTTGATCGTATTTACAAATGCGAACTCCGCTCACTCCACTTTCCAATGCTTTGAATGCATTCTCCAACTTAGGAATCATACCGCTATGGATCGCTCCTGTCGCTTTCATTTCATTGAAGAATGACTGCTCAAACTGTGTAATGAGTGAACTTGGATCATTCACATCCTTCATCACTCCATCCAACTCAAAGGTCAACACTAGATTCACATCAAAGTGAGGAGCCATCGCCACGGCCATCGTTCCAGCCATGGTATCTGCATTGGTGTTCAAGATATGTCCTTCGCCATCATGTGTCAAAGGAGCAATTACAGGAATGGATCCTGCTTCTAATAAACTCTTCACAAAGGCATCGTTCACCTTCTGCGGGTCTCCTACCCAACCGTAATCCACGCCATTTTTAATTGGACGTTTGTTACTAGTGATCAGGTTGGCGTCTGCTCCGGTTAGCCCAATCGCATTCTCCCCAAGGGATTGTAGTTGTGCCACCATTTGCTTGTTGACTAAACCTCCATAGACCATCGTTACCAAGTCAATGGTTTCATCATCAGTCACCCGACGACCTTCCACCATATTGGCTTCAATTCCAAGTTTTGCACCTATTTCAGTAGCCACTCGACCACCTCCGTGGATTAATATTTTCTTTCCTTTTAGTGCAACGAATCCATCCAAAAACGCCTGCTTCATTTCAGGGTTTTCGATGACTGCTCCACCAATTTTGATAATATGTAATGTTTCTTTAGGCATTCTCTAGGATTTCCTGAAGCACGGCCTGCGCGCTGTAAACTCTGTTTCCTGCTTGTGGGATCACAATAGAACTCTTGCTATCTAACACATCATCGGCAATAACCACATTGCGACGAACTGGCAAGCAGTGCATCACTTTGGCATTATTGGTATTCGCAAGCTTAGCCTGATTGATCAACCAATCTTCCATCTTACCAACAGTCCCATAATCGTAATAGGACGACCAGTTTTTCACATACACAAAATCGGCACCTTCCAATGCAGCATTTTGATCATGCATGATCTTCGCTCCTTTGGTAAACTTTTCACTGAGTTCAAATCCTTCAGGCTGAACTACGGTGAAGTCATAGTCAGTTTGAGTCAACCACTGCGCAAAGGAGTTACCCACTGCTTGTGGTAATGCCTTGATGTGTGGAGCCCATGTTAATACCACCTTAGGCTTCTCCACTTGTTTGAATTCCGCAATGGTAATTAGATCGGCCAATGACTGAAGCGGATGCAATGTTGCAGATTCTAAACTCACAATAGGACAACCCGCATGTGTTTTGAAGGCGTTGATGATCTTCTCATTGTAATCAGCCTCTCTGTCTGTCAATGAAGGAAAGGATCGCACTCCTAGAATTTCGCAATATTGCCCCATTACGGCAGCAGCCTCACGAATATGCTCTGCAGTGCCGCCATTCATGACCACACCATCTTCCATTTCAATCTGCCACGAGTCCTGTGTCACATTCATCACAATGACATCCATACCTAAATTGGCTGCAGCCTTTTGTGAACTCATCCTGGTCCTTAAACTAGAATTGAAGAAAAGAAGTCCAAGCGTTTTGTTCTGACCCAATGCTTTCATCGCAAAAGGATCCTTTTTGATAGCCAATGCTTTTTGCACCAATCCCATGGGATCAGCCACATCGAGCACTGATGTAAAATGCTGCATGTTATTTAATGTTTTTGATTTTGTCGTAAGAAACCATCAACCCTTTGATCAATGCTGAACTTAGTCCTTGATGTTCCATTTCGTTTAGTCCGGCGATGGTACATCCTTGCGGCGTGGTTACCCTATCGATCTCCACTTCCGGATGATTGCCCGTTTCTAATATAAGAGAAGCTGCTCCTTTGGCTGTTTGTACCGCAATCAGCTGTGCTTCTTCTGAGTGGAAACCCATTTGCACACCTCCTTGTGTAGCAGCACGTAAAAAACGCATGAAGAATGCAATACCACTGGCTCCAAGTACCGTAGCTGCCTGCATCAATTTTTCATCAATCACCAGAGTTTGACCCAATGAGTTGAATACTTTTTGAACCGTAAGAGCAAGCTCTTTGCTGTCATTGCAAGCAATGCAAGTCATAGACTCGCCAATAGCAATCGCAGTATTTGGCATTGCCCTCACCACTGGAACACTTACTTTTAACAAGGACTTGATCTCGTCTATTGAAACCCCTGTGATAACAGAAACCAACACATGATTCTCCGTCAATACAGGATTGATTTCCTCAATTAGTGCGGCTAACTGTCTTGGTTGAACACACAAGAAAACGTAACCAGCGTCAGCAACAGCCACTTTATTATCATCAGCTGTCTTAAATCCTTTATCAGCAAGATGAGTAATGTGGCTAAGTTTTCTTCTTGTGAGAATAACCTGACCAGGTTCTTTCAATTTCTCTTCTACAATCCCCTGCCCAATGGCGATACCTAAATTACCAGCACCAAGGATTGCTATATTTTGATCTATTAATTCCATTGTCTAAAAATTACTCGCCTTCAACTGGAGTCCTGCTTTCTCTTCCAGCCCAAACATCAGGTTCATATTTTGAACCGCTTGCCCGGAAGCACCTTTCAGCAGGTTGTCGATGATCGAGATGACTAACAGTTTATTTCCTTCTTTCTGAAGGTATACCAATGCCTTATTCGTATTGACTACCATTTTCAAGTCAGGATTCTCCTCCACTACATGTGTATATGGATGAGCCTTATAGTACTCCTGATAAGCTTTCAGGGCAGTTGCTTCATCTACATCCGTCTCAAAGTAAGATGTCACAATAATTCCTCTGGTGAAGTTTCCACGGAAAGGAATGAAGTTAATCGTATGTTCAGAACCAGACTCTTGCATCATGCTCTCACCTATCTCTGACAAATGCTGATGGGTAAAAGCTTTATACACACTCATGTTGTTGTTACGCCAGGAGAAGTGTGAAGTAGTTGATAACGATTGTCCAGCACCAGTCGATCCTGTGATACCAGTTGTATGAATCTCCGATTGAATGAAACCTGCCTTTGCCGCAGGAAGTAATCCAACCTGGATACATGTTGCAAAACAACCTGGATTCGCAATTTTACGAGCTGACTTGATTGCTTCATGATTCAATTCCGGCAATCCGTAAATGAAGTCATTCCCAGGAGCTTTCAAACGAAAGTCATTACTCAAATCGATGATACGAACATGTGCAGGCACTTCCACACTATCTAAATAGGTCTTTGACTCTCCATGGCCTTTACACAAGTACAAGACATCTAATTGATCGAAATCCAGATCCGCATCAAAAGCTAAATCCGTATCTCCTACCAGATCAGTATGTGTAGCACTCACCTTCTTTCCTACCTGACTGCTGCTTTGCACACAAACAATCTCGGCATTCGGGTGATTCAATAAGATTCTGATCAATTCACCAGCTGTATAGCCAGCTGCACCGTATATTCCAACTCGTAGTTTACTCATCAGCCTGGTGTACTTTGTGATAAATCATGTTCTGATTACCGAAGATTTTAGAGAATCCCTTCACATCTTCCCCAGACCATGAATTATTCATTTCGCCATATTTACCAAAGCTTGATTGCATCAAGTCATTTGGTGATTGAATACCGATGATGTAGAATCTATAAGGAGCCAACTGTACATTCACAGTTCCAGAAACATACTTCTGAGTGCTCTCATAGAATGCTTCAATATCACGCATCACAGGATCCAGGTAATGTCCTTCATGGAGCAAGTTCCCGTAAGTAAGCGAGTATTGATCTTTTAATAATAACTGGTTTTTGGTCAGCGTGTGCTTCTCCAATGCATGATGTGCTTTGATCACAATAAGTGGAGCTGCTGCTTCAAAACCTACACGCCCTTTGATACCGATGATGGTATCACCAACGTGAATATCTCTACCAACTCCATAAGGGTTGGCCAATTCATTTATCTTTTCGATTGCCTGAACTGGTGATAACTTCTCACCATTAACCGCTACAGGCTCTCCTTTTTCAAATCCTATTTCGATTACTTCAGAACCATCTTTCTCCAATTGACTTGGGAAAGCAGTTTCAGGTAAATACTGATCAGATGTCAAGGTTTCCTTACCTCCTACAGATGTTCCCCACAATCCCTGGTTCACAGAATACAACGCCTTTTCCCAATTACCACTCACTCCATGATCAATCAAGAACTGAATTTCTTCTTCACGAGATAATTTCTTATCCCTGATAGGTGTGATAATACTTACTTCTGGACACAGGATATTGAAGATCATGTCGAATCGCACTTGATCATTACCAGCGCCTGTACTTCCATGAGCTATTGCTGTAGCCCCTTGCTTGATCGCTTCCTTAGCGATAGCAGTCGCCTGAAATACACGTTCCGCACTTACAGAAAGCGGATAAGTATTGTTCTTTAGTACGTTTCCAGCGATCAGATATTTGATAGATTTCCTGTAGAACTCTTCAGTGGCATCAACATTTTGATGGCTTACCGCTCCCAGGCTTTTAGATTTTACTTCCAATGAAGCCAACTCTTCAGCATCAAAGCCTCCTGTGTTGACCGTGACAGTATGAACTTCATACCCCAATTCTTTAAGATAGATAGCACAATAAGTGGTATCTAATCCACCACTAAAGGCCAATACTACCTTCTTCTGATCACTCATTTAATTTTAACTTTTTGTTTCCAAAACAAGATTTTCTCCTGCACTTTCTCACTCTTATTCTTCCATTGGCGTTTTTTCTCCTCTGGATCATAGAGCATGCCTGTACAAAGGCACATTTGATGATTTTTGCGGGTTAAAATGTCGTAGTTGACACAAGTAGCACAGCCTTTCCAGAATGCTTCATCATCTGTCAACTGTGTGAAAGCCACTGGACGATAGCCTAGATCTGAGTTGATCTTCATGACTGCCATACTGGTTGTTAAACCAAATAATTTGGCCTGGGGGTATTTCTCTCTGGAGAGCTTAAATGCACGTTCTTTGATGGCTTGCGCCAATCCATGATTTCTATAGTCCTCGTGCACAATTAGTCCTGAGTTGGCTAAGTATTTACCATTACTCCAAACCTCTATGTAACAGAAACCAGCCAATTTGCCTGATTTTGTTAACGCAATTATCGCCTTACCCTCGTTCATTTTCATTTGGAGGTAATCAGGAGATCTTCTGGCGATGCCGGTGCCGCGCTTAGCCGCACTATCCGCCATTAGTTCACAGATTTCTTCTGCGTACTTTACATGTGATGCATCAGCTACTGATACAACGAACTTGTCCATCTTGGATATTTTGAAAAAAAGAATTATTGAAAGGTACTAAAAAGTCGATAGAAGGTCACCACGTAGGTGTCCTATAAAACATATAAGGCTTACCGCCTGGGGAATCTAGGCCTCAATACTGGAGACGATATGTTTCTGTTGTTCTTCAACTATTTATTAATTCTTCGATGCAAACTTAATTACTAATTTTTCCTAACTCCAAGAATAAAAGAAGTTATTTCAATTTATTTTCCAAATTAACTACTGTTTGCCCTTTAATTCTCCGGAAACACCTCCAGAAACAATGTATTTCATTATTTCAGTATTGTTTCCATCTAGTGGGATCAACTTAGTTTTGTCTACAACGAAAACGTTTCCGGAAAAGTTGTAAGAATGTGGTAAATAAACTGTGGCCATTCCTGGCAGTCCAATTTCTGCTAAATCCTTAGCAGTTATGAATCCTGGCTTAAAAATGATCCCTTTATCGTCAAATGGCACCAACACAGGTGAATCAAACTTTTTCTGGTCTCCTGCAAATGCAGTAACCAGATCATTTATAGAAGTGTAAATGAAATTGACCAGTGGTATTTTCTTCATCAAATCACCAAACAAGTCAAAAAATGGCTTGGCAAAAATGGTATTGGCCAAATACCCCACCAAAGTAGTTACGGCCAGGACAGTGATGATTCCTAAACCCGGAATCTTATAAGGTAGTAGGTTATCCATCCAGGCGACCATTGCCACTATTACGTAAAATGTTAACCCTACAGGAACGATTAACAATAAACCTCTTAGAAAAAATCGAATAAGGGATTGAAAGTTCATAAACTAGTATAAGTAAAAAATAAAAAAGGCCTTGTCGTACAAACAAGGCCTTTTCATTAATGTTTCAAAATATTCTTACAGAGCAATACCGATGAAAGACTTAAATGCCAATCCCATCAAACCGGTAATCAACATGGTGATACCTAGACCTTTCAATCCGTCAGGTACGTTAGAGTATTTTAACTTCTCCCTAATTGCAGCTAAAGCGATGATCGCTAAGAACCAGCCAAAACCAGAACCAAAACCATATGCAGTCGCCTGTCCAATGGTATAGTCTCTTTGCACCATGAAAAGTGAAGCTCCAAGGATTGCACAGTTTACAGCGATCAACGGAAGGAAAATACCCAGTGAACCGTAAAGGGCTGGTGAGAATTTCTCAATAACCATCTCTACCAATTGTACCATAGATGCGATTACAGCAATGAACATGATAAACTGAAGGAAAGTTAAATCCACGGTAGCAAAGTCTTCGCCTAACCAGGCTAAAGCCCCTTCTTTCAATACATATTCTTGAAGCAACCAGTTAACAGGTACAGTAATCGTCAATACGAAGATTACCGCCATACCTAAACCGAATGCAGTAGACACCTTCTTAGATACCGCAAGGAATGAACACATACCCAGGAAGTATGCGAACACCATGTTATCAATGAAAGTAGCTTTTAGTGCTATATTAAAAATTTCCATTTCTTTCTAAATTTTGATTTTAGTGTTCTACGTATCCGGTTTTAGCTCTTTGAACCCATATTAGAATTCCCAGAACCATGAAAGCACCGATTGAATCAACCATTAAACCATTTGTAGGGAAGCTTTCCCATCCGATTGCATCGAACACCTTAAAGTTCATAATTGATCCGGATCCGAATAGCTCTCTGAAGAATGCTACCACTAGGATAATCCATGCATACCCAAAACCACTACCTAAACCATCAAGGATAGAATCGTAAGGCTTGTTTGCCATAGCAAAAGCCTCAAGACGTCCCATAACGATACAGTTCGTAATGATCAGACCAACGAAAGCACCCAATACTTTGTACATATCAAAGTAGTATGCTTTTAACACTTCACTAACCAATGTCACGAGTGTAGCAATAACTGCCAACTGTACGATAATTCTCACACGACCAGGAATCAAATCTCTGATCAGGGAAATGAACAAGTTGGAGAATACCACTACAGCAATTACGGCTATAGACATCACCAAAGTTGGTTCCATCTTAATAGTAATCGCAAGTGCAGAACAGATACCCAGAACCTGGACGGTAATTGGGTTGTCTTCATTCAATGGATCAGAAACGATTCTTCTTCTTCTCTTTGAGAATAAAGCTTCTGCAGGTTTCTTTTCTTTTACTTCTGCTGTTTCAGTACTCATAGACAGAGTTTTTATTAGTTAAGAGCAACTTTACCGTTGCCTGATTTTACTTTATTAATGTATGACTCGTAGTAACCAAGATAAGATTGCAACATAGCATTCACACCTTTACCAGTCAAAGTAGCTCCTGACATTCCGTCCACTTGATGCTCGGTAAGACCAGCATTGCCCTCACCTTTCACCATGCTCACAGAAACCAATTCGCTTCCTTCAAACACTTTCTTTCCTACAAATCTACTTTGAACTTCTTCAGAAGTAATTCTAGCTCCAAGTCCAGGTGTTTCTTGTTTGTGGTCAAACGCAACCCCTTTGATGGTATTTAAATCATTTTCCAAAGCCATGTATCCTGATATCCAATCCCAAAGACCAGCACCGAACATTGGGAAGATGTATGCATCTACTTTGTCCGAACTTGGATCTTCCTTGAATTTATAAACAGGGAACAATCTTTCATTGGCAGGGAATCTATAATTCTTCTGAATATCAACTTTCTCTGCAGTAACCGGATTACCTTTTTGATCAGTAGTTACCTCATCGCCATTGATATCAACGATCATCGACTCTACTTTCTCATCGTATAGAGCAAGAATAGCATTGGGATCATTGTATGAAGAAATATCCATTACCGCACCAAGAATCTTCTTCTTAGTATCTAGCTCAATTTGTTTTTGTTGAGCAGGCTTAAGCCCAACAGATGCTAGAGATAACAGTCCACCAAGAATTACTGTTAGCGCGACTGAAAATAGGATTATGTAAGTATTAGACCGTTGCACGTTTTAATCTTCTTTTTTTGTTAGCATCTACTACATAGTAATCAATAAGGGGAGCGAAAACGTTCATGAACAAGATCGCTAGCATAATTCCTTCAGGGTACGCTGGGTTTACCACACGAATCAACACTGTCAACACACCAATTAGGAAACCGTATATCCATTTTCCAACTTCCGTTTGAGCTGCAGAAACAGGATCAGTAGCCATAAATACAGCTCCAAATGCCAAGCCTCCAGCTACCAAATGGTAGTGAGCAGGAAATTCCAAATAAGGGTTACCGCCAATAACATTAAACAATAGACCCATTGCGTAAGCACCACCGAATACACTAAAGATGATTTTCCAGCTACCTACACCTGTACCTATTAAAATGGCAGCACCGATCAAACACATCAACACTGATGTCTCTCCAATACTACCAGGAATTGCTCCAATGAACATGTTCATCCAGGTAAACATACCGTCATACCAGTGAGCTCCAACTTCGGCCATCATGTTAGTTCCATTTGCAATAGCAGTTGGACCGTAAGAAAGTACTGTAGCTCCAGAGAAGCCATCAACAGCTTCTTTACCACCTAAGTATACCCAAACTGAATCACCAGAAATCTGACCAGGATAAGCGAAGTAAAGGAATGCTCTTGCAGTCAAGGCAACGTTCAAAACGTTCATACCTGTACCACCAAATGCTTCTTTTCCAATCACTACAGCGAAAATGGTCGCTAATGCTACTTGCCACAACGGAATAGTTGGAGGTAGTACTAAAGCGATCAACATCCCTGTAACAAGGAAACCTTCACTAATTGGGTGATTTCTAATCACACAGAAAATAAATTCTGTTAACAAACCTACACCGTATGATACGATAAGGATTGGAATAACTGGAATCAATCCAGTGATAATCTTATCAAGGAAAGTAGCTTCCTCTCCTACTGAAATGAAATGCTGATGACCTACGTTCCAGATACCAAACAATAAAGCTGGAATCATGGCAATCACCACTGTAATCATTACTCTTTTCAAATCCACTGCGTCTTTGATCTGAGTACCCTTGTTTTTGGTAAGGATATCTGGAGCAAAAACGATGGTTCTGTGACCTTCATAAAGAGTGTAGAATTTCTCCCATTTACCACCCTTTTCAAAGTTCGGTTTTACGCTATCAAATAATTTCTGTAATGCCTTCATTTCAATGAATTAGCTATTTTTTATCAACTCAATTCCGTCTCTCAAAATCTCCTGGAGATCATTTTTCGATGGGTCGATGAACTCACAAAGAGCCACATCCTCTTCAATCACCTCGAAAATACCCAACGCTTCCATTTCATCATAGTCTTCGGCAAGAATTGCTTTGAATAGATAAGTAGGAAGGATATCCATTGGCAACACTTTTTCAAATGCTCCAGTAACCACGAAAGGTCTTTCCTCACCGTGTGTATTAGTATCTATTTTGAATTCCTTGTTTTTGTTAAGGAATGAAAGTAGTCCTAATGCTTTGTGGAAGCTCAACTTAGAAGTACTTGGCTTCAACCAACCAAGAAATTCTTCATAATCTCCTTCAGGGATAACTGTAATCTGGTTATGATAGAATCCAAGGTATCCATCTTTACCCACATTTACTCCTGTCAGTGGATTTCCACTAATAAATCTTAGATTTCCAGTAGCCTCAGTCAAACTTTTGATCTGAGCACCAATGTATGTCTTCACGTAACCAGGAGTTGAGACTTCAGACCCAGTAACTGCGACTAATTTAGAAGCGTCATATTTACCCTGAGCGAACAATTGTCCTATTTGAGCAACACCATATGGCGTTACAGTCCAAACGATATCTCCTTTATTGATTGGTTCAATGTGATGTATCTGAACGCCTACGTTTCCTGCCGGGTGAGCTCCAGTTACTTTGTTGATCTCAACGCCATTTGCTTGTGCAAAGACCTGAGCAACTTCAGCTTGTCCATCTATATTCAGATGAACCGTACCGTCAGTCAATTTTTTAAGGATGTCCAATCCTGTCTGGAAGAACTCAGCTTTATCACCAAGCTGGTATGCCAACTCAGGAGCTAATGGATTGGTATCGAACGCAGATATAAATATAGCTTTGGGCTTATCCTCAGGATTTGCAACGATACCGAATGGTCTCTGAATCAGATTTTGCCAAACTCCACTGCTTTTCATTTGCTCAACGGCATCTTCACGAGACAAACCATTGATGTCAGAAGCACTGTAGGACTTAAACTGCTCGAATGCAATTTCCTTATCTGCTAATATCTTGATCTCTAGTATTTTACGCTTCTCTCCTCGCTTGATTTCAGCAATCTCTCCACTGACTGGAGAACAATACTTTACATCTTCGATTCCTCTTACGAAATAGAGTGGTGATCCGGCCTTAACCGTGTCTCCTTCTTTTACCAACATTTTTGGTCTTTCCATTCCTGGAAAATCGGTAGGCTTTATTGCGAAGGTTTCTGAGAGTGATACTTCTGAGATTTTCTTCTCCGGTTTGCCGGCAAGGTTGATATCAAAACCTTTCTTTAGCTTTATCGTTTTAGACATTTTCTATAATTGCGCTCTACTTGAAAATCGATGCAAAAATAGTAAAAAAATGTTCAAATGAAATGTTTAAACCAATCAATAAATAACCATTTTTTGAACGGTATTTTCCCGGTTTAATCAGGCTAAAACTTGCTCTTGAGAGGTCAGAAAATTGGCTACTTTTTCCATTAACCAACGAGGTGTAGAAGTTGCTCCACAAATCCCTATTTTATCAGCAGCATTCAACCAATCCAACTGTATTTCCTCCTCACTTTCAATGAAATAGCTCCTTGGATTGTTTTCAAGGCACACATTGTAAAGGGCTCTTCCGTTAGAACTTTTCTTACCAGAAACGAATAGGATCACATCATGCTTTGTAGAGAATTCAACCATTTTTGGCTCGCGGTTCGAAACTTGTCTACAGATACTATCATTGGCATTAAAATCTTCTAATGTCAACGTACCCTTCGCTTTTTTTATCCGATCTTCGATCTGTTCTTTGATTGTATAGAAGCCTTTTGTACACTTGGTAGTCTGACTATACAGAACAACTGGCCTACTGAAATCTATCTTATCCAAATCTTCTTCGGAGGTCACTATAATAGCTTCATCATTGGTTTGACCAGTAAGACCAATAACCTCGGCATGCCCTGGCTTACCATAAATAACTATCTGACCATCGACCTCCTGAGTCTTATCATAAGAATGCTTAATCCTGTTTTGTAACTTCAATACTACAGGACACGAAGCATCAATAAGCTCAATATTGTTTTCTAGGGCAATCTGATAGGTTTCAGGAGGCTCACCATGAGCTCGAATCAACACTTTACAGTCATGTAATTCCTGCAATTGCTCTCGATCAATTGTCCTCAGACCTTTGGCATACAGCCTGTTTACCTCCATAGCATTGTGAACAATATCGCCAAGGCAATAAAGCTCTTGACCATCGCTCATCTCATCTTCTGCCATCTGAATGGCAAACTCTACGCCAAAACAATAACCGGAATGTGGATCAATTTCAACCTGCATGGATAATTCCCTTTGCTAATTCTACAATTTTATCAACTTGCTCATTGAATGTCAAATATGAGGTATCTACCTCAACTGCATCTTCTGCTTTTTTCAATGGAGATTCTGCTCTAGAAGAATCGATTTTATCTCTGTCTAATAAATTGACTTTGATGGTATTAAGTTCCTCATGAATGCCCTTTTCAGCCAACTCTTTTTGTCTTCTTTCTGCCCTGACATCAGGATTGGCAGTCATGAACACTTTCAATTCAGCATCTGGAAAAACAACCGTTCCTATATCACGACCATCCATGACGATACCTCTCTCCTGTCCTATTTGCTGCTGCTGAGCAACCATCGCCACTCGAACTTCTTTGATGGCACTAACGGCACTTACATTCTCATTTATACGCATAGTGCGAACATCATTTGAGATATCATCACCGTTGAGAATTACCTGATTTCCAGAAAATGAAATACTAATATTACTCAAAGCATTCTCAACGGATTTAGCATCTGCTAAATCTACTTGATTTTCCAGAAAATAATATGTGGTAGCGCGATACATGGCTCCACTATCAATGTAAATATATCCTAAAGCTTTGGCTACTTCTTTGGCCGTGGAACTTTTCCCTGTTCCTGAATAGCCATCAAGTGCTATAACAATTTTTCTCATTAACAATCTTTGACAGGACAAGGAATTGGTTTTCCTCTTTTGATTTGCTTCTTCTTGCCGTAAGATGAAGAAGGTCCTTTTCTACATCCTCCAAAAATGATCATGGATGATAATAGAAAAAGACCTAATATGTATTTGAATTTTCTCATTCAGTTATTAAAGACTGGTAGTTTCAACACCACCGTCGATTTTCTTCACTAATCCCTGAAGCACTTTACCTGGTCCACATTCTACGAATGTTGAAGCTCCATCAGCGATCATGGATTGCACACTTTGCGTCCATCTAACTGGTGCAGTTAACTGAGCTACTAAGTTTGTTTTGATATCATTGATATCTGTATGTCCCTTTGCATCTACATTTTGATAAACCGCACATTTAGGTGTACCAAATACAGTACTTTCAATTGCTGCTGCCAATTCTTCACGAGCAGGCTCCATTAGTGGTGAGTGAAATGCTCCACCCACTGGCAAAACCAAAGCTCGTTTTGCTCCTGCTTCTTTCAATTTCTCACAGGCAATTTCCACTCCTTTAACGCTTCCTGAAATGACTAATTGTCCAGGACAGTTATAATTAGCAGCAACTACTACATCATCTATGGATCCGCATACTTCCTCAACTGTTGCATCAGGCAAAGCCAAAACTGCAGCCATCGTAGATTCTTGCAATTCACAAGCTTTTTGCATTGCCATTGCGCGCTGAGAAACCAATCTCAAGCCATCTTCAAAGTTCAAAGTTCCGTTGGCAACTAATGCTGAAAACTCTCCTAATGAATGACCTGCTACCATATCAGGATTGAAGTCATCTGAAACTAATGCTGTAGCTACACTGTGAAGAAAAATGGCCGGTTGAGTAACTTTCGTTTGTTTTAACTCTTCCGCTGATCCTTCAAACATAATCTTAGAAAGATGGAATCCTAAGATATCGTCTGCCTGATCAAATAATGCTTTTGCTTTTGGGTTGTTGTCGTATAAATCTTTGCCCATACCTGGGAATTGAGCTCCCTGACCTGGGAATACAAATGCCTTCATAAATTAAGGTTTGACTTGTCAATTGATTTGACGGCAAAGCTAATTAAACATCCTTAAGAATCTAGAAAACGATCTTTCAACTCTGGAGTGGGAATGCGACAAGCATCTTGCTTGCCAAACCATCGGTATCGGTTTCTGGCAATTAAGTCGTAAAAGAAATCTCTAAAGCCTACTGGAAGAATTCGGAAAACGGATAACAGGGGCCATAAACCAGACAACTTAGATGCTATTTTAAGTGCGGCAGTACTCTTATGATAAACCTTACCGTCTTCCACCAATACAATACTGTCTAATCTTTCTGGATTTATAGAAGTAGGTTCCAACAATGCTTTTGCGGCCTCAGATTGTAAGGATGCAAACTGAAAGAATCCTCTATCTCTATCAATAACGAAATTGACAGATGAATTACAAAGATTACAAACACCATCAAACAATACCACTGGTTGATCATTTACCTGATTACCTGCACCCATCCTTTAATAATTTCTTTGGCCTTTTTTTGATCCAGCACGTCAAAAATAACAACTGCTGAATAATAATAAATGCCAGACTCCACCAATTGATCTAATTTATTTCTTCCATCCCAATTGATAAAGACACCTTCCTCATTTTCGAAAGATTCGTATTCAAAGACCTCAGAACCATTGCGATCGTAAACTGTAAATAGCACAGATAGGACTGATCTAGGACAATCTGATGTATTCAATCCTGAGTTTTCTGAGACCTGTAAATTGAACGGTGTAAATACATCATTAATTCCATCACCATTGGGCGTGAATACATTTGGCAAGGAATAATTAGGACAATTATCCCGACAAACGACATCTGTGAACTCACTTTCATTTCCAGAGCGATCAACTGAAGAAATTCGATAACATCCTTTAATACTCGTTAAAAACCCTCTTTCCAGATGATTATCAGATGTGGAGGCTAACAACATAAAATCATCCACCAACCCTGTTGGAGAAAAATAGACATTGTAATAAGCCAAATCATCATCACAATCGGAAGCTATATCACCATTCCAGGTTAGTTGTTGATTAAAAAGAACAGGATTGCAAGAACCAGAGACCATATGACTTTCACATTCATTCATCCCAACCAATATCAGATTCTCAGGTTTACAAGGAGGAATTAGGTCAAGTAATCGAGCACATGCTACCTGCGAGGAATTAAGCAAAGGTTCTGGTAGCAGATCATTATCATAAGATCCTTGTGTAGTAATGAAATAACAATAATCCTGTCCTGCAATCAACTCCTCATCTTTATCGATATAAGAGAACCCATTTTCTGTAACGTTTACAGAATCGATCAATTCTAATGGATTCCCTACACCCAATCCTCTGTAGATATAGTGATATGGATATTGATGGGTATGATTTGACCATGGCACATCTGCAGACCAACTCAATTTTATACTAGCAAAAGTAGGAACTGAGGTTAGACGAGGTGAAGCGGCTATCGCAGAGGAATCAAGAAACACTCCATTACCATCATAAGCCATAACGAAGTATTGATAAACCTTATCATAGGTGTCAATATTTTCATCTATAAATACAGTATCGATCAGGCTTTGACCCAACTTTTGAAATTCGACTGAACCACTTTCAGCCCTTAATAAATCGTAATTATATGGCGGTGGGGAAACAGATTTATCTAATTGGTATGGAGGTGTCCATCTTACTGACATTTGTCCGGTTAATGAATCTGTCGCCTTCACATCGACATTAGTAATTACAGGTGCATATACTTCAAACTGATCACAAACTTCCTCACTAACGTAACTCTCACCTCCGGTTGTACCACCAAACTCCACTACTAATCTGTAGCAATAGTTTGCTCCTGGTGCTAACCCAACTCCATGATCATTATCCAAATAGCTTGTTTTATCTATTTCGACACGATCAACCAATTCATACCCCGTATTGGAGGGCATTCCTGTCTCACAATCATCGATTTCTATAGCATATTCGCCCACCCTCCTCCAGACTTGCATAAATTCTGCGTTAGGGCATGAATAAGAATCCCAATCTAATTGTATAGTCCTATTTTGTCTAATGGTTGTTTCCAATCCTGTAGGAGCAGGACCAACTACCGTAATTTGCCAGGTTTTAAAGTCCACAAGTGGTGGGCCAACTGCGGGTTGATCTGAAACTTTAACTTCTACCTGATATGGTCGTTCACGAACGCTCTCACAAGCTGTTTCCCATAAAAAACGAGCTGTTGTTGGAGGATAAAGGTACTCTCCACTGCTTGGTTCTAATGATGCTGATGGAACAACTTCAAACGGTCCTCCATATGCTTCAATCTTAATTGGATCTCCATCAATATCTTGAGCTCTAAATTCTTCATCGATGATAGTACCAGCAACCACACATAGATCATCCGGAATAAAGATCTCTGGTCTTTCATTATTGGTTTCTGTAACGATAATTTGCATGTCTCGCATCACATAACCAATTTGTTCCCATTTTCCCGTCTGCTTGATAAACCTCCATTCTTCAATTAAAAAAGCAACGTTGTATGCTGCTCGATCACCTTGATTCAACAACTGCCCTGGCGCATCCCAAACCAAGTTTCCTTTTAAAGGGTCCAAAGTCAATATTGGGGGACCATTCAACGCAGCATTACCAATATCAAAGTCCTCATAGAAGGCTGTATCATTTAACACTCTATAGTTACTTACTTCATCATCGGCTGTTTGACGTGGGACTAGGAATCGAAATGACAAACTATCTCCATCAATGTCAAATGCTCCCGGATTATGTAAAAAAACAGAACCAACAGCAGCATAATCTATAGGTGGCACCGTGAAATATGGAGAATTATTTAACCCATAAAATGGGTCAATAACGATCATCGTTTCAACATAAAAAGGATTGAAATCAGAGTTATCAATATTAATAATGTTGGCATTTCTATAATTCTCCTGATAAGAAACGATATAAGAGTTTGCTGACTGATACGTATGAACCAGACGAAACTGAACCATCTCTGTGTTGTTACCCACTGACGTCTTAATGATTTCGAAGTTTCGCTCTATCGAATTTCCATCTCCAAATTCGAATATTCCAGATCCAAATTCTAATATAGTACCTGAATCTCTAAAACCGGTAAAAGTAAATTCATAGGTATTTGCAATTGGATCAATACGCCTAGCCGTTATCTCTCCTGCACGAATGTGTGATCCATAAACATTCAAGCCTATAGATAATAATAGTAGACTTATGAGGGATTTGAGCATGCAATGTAAAGTCTAGTTAATCAATCGTTAACCGTAATTTACTCAAACAATTATTTAATAACCTGCACCCAGCCTTTAAAGGTCTGATTGGCATCAGAAGGATTCAGCACGTCAAAAACCACCTCAGCAGAGTAGTAATAAACACCAGCAGCGACATCTTCACCTCTTAGATCTTTTCCATCCCAGTTGATGTAAATACCATTTTCATTCTCGAACGAATCATAATTAAAGATTTCAAGTCCACTTCGATCAAATACCTTGAATTTGACAGACTCCACAAACCTTGGACAATCTGCAGAATTGAAACCTACTATACCTAATCCATTATTGTTCAATGGAGCAAACACATCATTTACTCCATCACCATTTGGCGTAAAGACATTTGGCAGTTTGTACACCGGACAATTATCACGACAAATAGACTCTGTGGGAGCACTTTCATTACCAGATCGATCCACAGCCGTAATTCGATAACAACCTTTAATACTTGATAGGTCTTCACGGATGATACTTGTGACTGGTGTATTTGCAATTATCTCATAATCCTCTTCCAGTCCAGTTTCTGACAAATAAACGTTATAAGAAACAACATCGTCTTCACACAACTCTGCATTATTGGAATCCCATGTCAATTCCTGTCGGTAGAATGTGGCTCCACAAGGAACATCTGCCAATACAGACTCACAGTCTCCAGCATCTATGAACGACAATTGTAATGGTGCGCAAGGTGGAATGGTATCATTAGGTTGTCCACAGGCAATCTGAGATGCATTCAACAGAGGTTCAGGCAACAACTCATTGTCATAAGAACCTTGAGCAATTACATAATAACAATACTCTATTTCATCGTCTAGTTTCACATCATTGAACCTCCCATTGTCAAGATAGGTATAGCCATTTGACGTTACATCTACCGAATCAATAAGCACCAATTGAGTATCATCAGCATTCACCTGATCTCTGTAGATATAGTGATACGGGTAATTCTGTACCGTATTAGACCATGGCACACTGGCAGACCAACTCAATTCTATCGATTCAAGTAAAGGTTTTAACTCTAATCGTACCGGACCTGCCACAGCTGATGAATCAATGTAAACATCGTTGGCGTCATAAGCTCTTACGTAGTAATTGTACCTTCTTGCAAAAGTATTTAACCCAGAATCTGTAAAAACTGTATCTGCTGTTTGACTTTGGATCAGTTCATAATTATTGGAACCGGCTTCTGTTCTAAGTAAATCGTAACTATATGCTGGTGGGAATAATGATTGATCAATTTGATAAGGAGGTGTCCATCTTACCTCTATCGAACCATTGTTCATGTCTGTAGACTTCACATCCACATTAGTAATAACCGGAGCAAAAACTATGACACTATCACATGCTTCTTCACTCACATAACTCAAACCACCTCCTGGTGCTTCAAATTCAGCAACTAAACGATAACAATAATTAGCGCCGGGAGCAAGTCCTCTTCCATTGTTATTATCAAAATAGCTTGTCTCATCTATTGAAATCCGGTCTATCAATTCGTAGCCTGTATTGGACGGCATCCCTACATCACAATCATCCACCTCTATATCAAATTCTCCTACTCTTCGCCAGATTTGCATCGAATCGGCATTTGAACATTGGTAATTATCCCATGACAATTGCATAGACCTATCTGCTTGAGTTTGTGCTGTCAAGCCTGTTGGAGCAGGACCAACGACTGTTATTTCCCATGTTTCAAAATTGACCAACCTGGGTCCTATTTCAGGGTCATCGGTAATCTTTACCTGCACCTGATAAGGTCTTGCTCTTACGTGTCCACAAGCAGTATTCCAGGTGAATGTGGTGTATGCAGGTGGCTCTATAAATCCTCCATCATTGGGAAAGTAAGTCGCTGTGGGAGCTACTTCAAACGGCCCACCAAACATTTCTACTCTTACAGGATCTCCATCAGGGTCTGTTCCTTCGAAGAATTCCTCAACTGTTGTGCCCGCCTCAACACATATGTTTTCTGGGATCAATAGCTCTGGACGCTCATTATCAGTCTCTTCTACGATGATTTGCATGTCTCGAACAACAAACCCAAGTCGTTCCCATCTTCCAGTAATCGGTATGTAGCGCCATTCTTCTATAATAAAGGCTACGTTGTATTCAGCTCGATCTCCTTGATTCAGTTCCTGGCCTGGAGCATCCCATGTCAGATCTCCGATTACAGGATCAATGGTTAATCCAGGAGGTCCATTCTGCGCTTCGTTTCCCTGAGCAAATGTGTCATAGAACTGAGGATCATTTAAGACTCTATAATTATTGACTACACTGTTTCGGGCTTGCTTAGGAGTAGTAAAACGATACGATAGACTATCACCATCTGGATCAAAAGCCCCTGCATTGTGAATAAATAAAGCTCCCACCGCAGCGTAATCTATTGGCGGAACGGTTAATACTGGAGAACTATTTGTTCCATAAAAAGGATCAATAACAACCAGTGACTCCACATAAAACGTGGTGTTTCTAGAATTGTCCATATTAATAATATTGGCGTTTCTAAAATCCTCCTTAAAAGAAACGACATAGGCATTTACCGCCTGATAAGTATGAACAAGAGTAAAAGTGACTAACTCAACTTCGTCGCTTATATATTTCTTTGAGTACTCAAAGTCACCTGTTACGGAAGTGCCGTCACCAAAATCAAAAACACCATTCCTAAATTCCACACCTTCCACATCACGATATCCGTGGAAAGTAAATTCATAGGTTAAATTGAAATCACTTATCCTTTTGGAAGTTATCTCTCCTGCACGAATGTGAGAACTATATGCATTCCATCCTATTGTAAATAATAGAAGAGTTGTGAAGACTTTAAGCATATGAGGTAAATTCTAGTTAATCAATCGTTAACCGTAATTTACTCAAACAATTACTTAATCACCTGCACCCAGCCTTTAAAGATCTGATTGGCATCTGATGGATTGAGCACATTAAATACAACTTCTGCCGAGTAGTAATAAACACCAGCAGCGACATCTTCACCTCTTAGATCTTTTCCATCCCAGTTGATGTAAATACCATTTTCATTCTCGAACGAATCATAATTAAAGATTTCAAGTCCACTTCGATCAAATACCTTGAATTTGACAGACTCCACAAACCTTGGACAATCTGCAGAATTGAAACCTACTATGCCCAATCCATTGTTGTTCAAAGGAGCAAACACATCATTAACTCCATCACCATTTGGTGTAAAGACATTTGGCAGTTTGTACACCGGACAGTTATCACGACAAATAGACTCTGTGGGAGCACTTTCATTTCCAGATCGATCCACGGCCGTAATTCGATAACAGCCTTTAATACTTGATAGGTCTTCACGGATGATACTTGTGACTGGTGTATTTGCAATTAATTCATAATCCTCTTCCAGTCCTGTTTCTGACAAATAAACATTGTAAGAAACAACATCGTCTTCACACAACTCTGCATTATTAGAATCCCATGTCAATTCCTGTCGGTAGAATGTGGCTCCACAAGGAACATCTGCCAATACAGACTCACAGTCTCCAGCATCTATGAACGACAATTGTAATGGTGCGCAAGGTGGAATGGTATCATTAGGTTGTCCACAAGCAATCTGAGAGGCGTTCAACAGAGGTTCTGGCAACAACTCATTGTCATAAGAACCTTGAGCTATCACGTAATAACAATATTCTATTTCATCGTCTAGTTTCACATCATTGAACCTCCCATTGTCAAGATAGGAATAGCCATTTGACGTTACGTCTACCGAATCAATAAGCACCAATTGAGTATCATCAGCATTCACCTGATCTCTGTAGATGTAGTGATACGGGTAATTCTGTACCGTATTAGACCATGGCACACTGGCAGACCAACTCAACTCTATCGATTCAAGTAATGGTTTTAACTCTAATCGCACTGGACCTGCCACAGCTGATGAATCAATATAAACATCGTTGGCATCATAAGCTCTTACATAGTAATTGTACCTTCTTGCAAAAGTATTTAACCCAGAATCTGTAAATACTGTATCGGCTGTTTGACTTTGGATCAGTTCATAGTTATTGGAACCGGCTTCTGTTCTAAGTAAATCGTAACTATATGCTGGAGGAAATAAAGATTGATCAATTTGATAAGGAGGTGTCCATCTTACCTCTATCGAACCATTGTTCATGTCTGTAGACTTCACATCCACATTAGTAATAACCGGAGCAAAAACTATGACACTATCACATGCTTCTTCACTCACATAACTCAAACCGCCTCCTGGTGCTTCAAATTCAGCCACTAATCGATAACAATAATTAGCGCCGGGGGCAAGTCCTCTTCCATTGTTATTATCAAAATAGCTTGTCTCATCTATTGAAATCCGGTCTATCAATTCATAGCCTGTATTGGCCGGCATTCCTACATCACAATCATCCACCTCAATATCAAACTCTCCTACTCTTCGCCAAATTTGCATCGAATCAGCATTTGAACATTGGTAATTATCCCACGACAATTGCATGGATCTGCCTGCTTGGGTTTCTGCTGTCAAGCCTGTTGGAGCAGGACCAACGACTGTTATTTCCCATGTTTCAAAATTGACCAACCTTGGTCCTATTTCAGGGTCATCGGTAATCTTTACCTGCACCTGATAAGGTCTTGCTCTTACGTGTCCACAAGCAGTATTCCAGGTGAATGTGGTGTATGCAGGTGGCTCTATAAATCCTCCATCATTGGGAGAATAAGTTGCAGTGGGAGCTACTTCAAATGGCCCACCAAACATTTCTATTCTTACAGGATCTCCATCAGGATCTGTTCCTTCGAAGAATTCCTCAACTGTTGTGCCCGCCTCAACACAAATATTTTCTGGGATCAACAGCTCTGGACGCTCATTATCAGTCTCTTCTACGATGATTTGCATGTCTCGAACAACAAACCCAAGTCGTTCCCATCTTCCAGTAATCGGTATGTAGCGCCATTCTTCTATAATAAAGGCTACATTATATTCTGCTCGATCTCCTTGATTCAGTTCCTGGCCCGGAGCATCCCATGTCAGATCTCCGGTTACAGGATCAATGGTTAATCCAGGAGGTCCATTCTGCGCTTCATTTCCCTGAGCAAATGTGTCATAGAACTGAGGATCATTTAAGACTCTATAGTTATTGACTACACTGTTTCGGGCTTGCTTTGGAGTAGTAAACCGATACGATAGACTATCGCCATCGGGATCAAAAGCTCCTGCATTGTGAATAAATAAAGCTCCAACCGCAGCGTAATCTATTGGTGGAACGGTCAGTATCGGAGTGTTATTTCTGCCATAAAATGGGTCTATAACAATTAAAGATTCCACATAGAAAGCCGTATTAACCGAATTATCCATGTTAATAATGTTGGCATTTCTGAAATCCTCTTTATACGACACTACATAGGAATTGGCTGCCTGGTATGTGTGAACAAGTCGAAACTGTACCATCTCTGTATCATTACCAACAGAGGTTTTAATTATTTCAAAATTTCGTTCAACCGAATTTCCATCTCCAAATTCAAAGATTCCAGCACCAAACTCAATAATTGAACCTGAATCTCTAAATCCTGTAAAGGTGAATTCATAAGTAAGCGTAACATCATCTACTCTGCGGGCAGTGATTTCTCCAGCACGAATGTGGGTAGCATCCAACCTGGTCGTTTGTAAAAAAAAGAATAGAAATAGGAAAAGACTGAATACTCTAATACCTAACTCACCTAACTTATTGTTCATCATTGCTTATTCAACAATTTCAAATGGCCTTATCCTTAATGTAACCGCAAATGAATGTATTCTAAACAGGGATACGATTACAAGGTCTAAAGATAAGACATCAATCTTAACCCGTTGGTTTAAAAAAAAATTCTTTCAAGTAGATTTTATTTCCTGCTTTAAATCAAAACGCTACTGTCCTAATCAAAATTTTAGTCAAGAAAAATTTAAAAAGTTCAAAACATTCTTTTTCAAACAAATGTTGGCGAGGCAAATGAAATTCAGACCTATGGACTTACATATAGACGCCTTATTTAGAAACATTCAAAATAAGTTTTCGAATTGCCAGATCGGAGGTTGGGAACTACCTTTGGGTCCGCACAAAAATGAAATCACAAAATAATTATGAGTTGGTTTAAAAGCACGATAGGCCGTAAATACTTAATGGCGCTTTCAGGGATCTTTTTGATCTCATTTCTATTGATGCACGTTTCCATCAATATGTTCTCCGTGTTCAGTGCTGATGCATACAATGTCGCATCTCACTTCATGGGTACTAACCCGTTAGTTCAGTTTTTATTGCAACCAGTACTTCTTTTTGGAGTGGTTTTCCACTTCTTGATGGGATTCGTACTAGAAGCAAAAAACAGAGCTTCACGACCAATTTCTTACGCTAAGAAAGACAAAGGAAATGCCTCTTGGATCTCACAAAACATGATCTACAGCGGATTGGTAATTCTTGCTTTCCTTGCTTTACATTTCGTTGATTTCTGGATTCCAGAGATCTCTTACAAATATATTGAATTCAAACCTGCAGTGGAAGACAGATACTATGGGGAGCTAGTACACAAATTCTCTAATCCTTTGAGAGTTGGAGCTTATGTGATCTCATTTGTTCTATTGGGGCTTCATTTGCTTCATGGATTCCAGTCATCTTTCCAGTCAATGGGTATCAACAATAAGTTTACCCCAGCTATCAAAAAGTTTATGACAGGTTTCGCGATCGTGGTGCCAGTAGCATTCATTTTTATCGCTGTTTTTCACTTTATCAATCATTAATTCTAAGTCATGAAGATAGGTTCTAATTTTCCTGCTCAGATTCCTGATGGTCCAATAGCTGACAAGTGGACCAATCATAAGAATAAAATCAACCTGGTAAACCCTGCCAATAAACGACTTATAGATGTAATTGTGGTTGGTACTGGTCTTGCCGGTGGTTCAGCTGCAGCTACACTTGCAGAACTAGGTTATAACGTAAAAGCATTTTGTTTCCAGGATTCACCAAGAAGAGCTCACTCTATTGCCGCTCAAGGTGGTATCAACGCCGCTAAAAACTATCAAGGTGATGGTGACTCTACATACCGATTGTTTTATGACACGGTAAAAGGTGGTGACTATAGATCCAGAGAATCAAACGTATACAGACTTGCTGAAGTATCAGCAAATATCATTGACCAGTGTGTGGCTCAAGGTGTTCCTTTTGCACGTGATTACGGTGGGTTGCTAGACAACAGATCATTTGGTGGTGTGTTGGTATCTAGAACATTCTACGCTAAAGGTCAAACAGGTCAGCAGTTACTTCTAGGTGCATACTCTGCAATGAACAGACAGATAGCACGTGGTAAAATCAAGATGTACAATCGTCACGAAATGCTCGATGTAGTATTGGTGGATGGCAAAGCACGAGGTATTATCGCTAGAAACCTGGTGACAGGTGAAATCCAAAGACATTCTGCTCACGCTGTGGTAATCGCTTCTGGTGGTTACGGTAACGTATTCTTCCTTTCTACAAACGCGATGGGTAGTAACGTAACTGCTTCCTGGAAGATCCACAAAAAAGGAGCTTACTTCGCTAATCCTTGTTACACACAGATTCACCCTACTTGTATTCCAGTATCAGGCGATCATCAGTCAAAACTGACTTTGATGTCTGAATCATTGAGAAATGACGGTAGAATCTGGGTTCCAAAGAAAATGGAAGATGTAGAGGCAATCAGAGCTGGTAAGAAAAAACCAACTGATCTTGCTGAAGAAGATAGAGATTACTATTTGGAAAGAAGATATCCAGCGTTTGGTAACCTGGTACCTCGTGACGTGGCGTCAAGAGCTGCTAAAGAAAGATGTGATGCTGGTTATGGCGTAAACGCAACAGGTGAAGCGGTTTACCTTGACTTTGCTTCTGCAATCCAGCGATACGGAAAAGAGCAAGCACACATCAAAGGTCTTGATGAAAATGACGCTGCACTTGTGAAGCAACTTGGTCAAGAGGTTGTGAAAAACAAGTATGGTAACCTTTTTCAAATGTATGAGAAGATCGTAGATCAAAACCCATACGAGACACCAATGATGATCTATCCAGCAGTGCACTATACTATGGGAGGTGTTTGGGTTGATTACGATTTGATGTCCACTATCCCTGGGTGTTTCGTAACAGGAGAAGCTAACTTCTCTGATCACGGAGCAAACAGACTTGGAGCATCTGCCTTAATGCAAGGACTTGCTGATGGATACTTTGTATTGCCATACACTATTGGTAATTACCTATCTAACGATATCAGAACTGGTAAGATTTCTACAGATTCTCCGGAGTTCGATGAAGCTGAGAAGAAAGTAAAAGAGCAAATTGATCAGCTGATCAATAACAAAGGTTCTAAGTCAGTAGACCACTTCCACAAACGTCTGGGTAAGATCATGTGGGACAAAGTAGGAATGGCTAGAAATGCTGAAGGCTTGAAAGAGGCAGCAGCTGAGATTAAAGAATTGAGAGCTGAATTCTGGAAAGAAGTATCTGTACCAGGATCGGCAGAAGAATTTAACGAAGAATTAGCAAAAGCTATTCGTGTAGCAGACTTCCTTGAGTTGGGAGAATTGTTTGCGAAGGATGCACTACACAGAGAAGAATCTTGTGGTGGTCACTTCCGTGAAGAATATCAAACAGAGGAAGGTGAAGCACTTAGAAGACCTGAGTTCCAGTACGTAGCTGCGTGGGAATACAAAGGTGAGCCAAGTGATGCGATACTTCATAAAGAAGAATTGAAGTACGAAAACATTGAAGTTAAAGAAAGAAGTTACAAGTAAAAACCAGTTGGTTTAACAATAAATTATAAGATTATGGATCTTAAATTAAAAATATGGCGTCAACCAAATGCAGGTGCAGAAGGTAAAATCGTAGACTATGACATCAAGGAGGTTTCGCCGGATATGTCATTCCTTGAGATGCTGGATGTGTTAAACAATCAATTGGTAGAAAAAGGTGAGCAGCCAGTTGCTTTTGATCATGACTGCAGAGAAGGTATCTGCGGTATGTGTTCATTGCAAATCAATGGTAAGCCTCATGGGCCAGACTCGGCTGTTACTACTTGTCAATTACACATGCGTAAGTTCAAGGATGGAGATACTATCTACATTGAACCATTCAGATCAAAGGCTTTCCCTGTGATCAAAGACTTGGTTGTTGATAGAAGTTCATTTGACAGAATTCAGCATGCTGGTGGATATGTTTCTGTAAACACTTCAGGTAACACTCAGGATGCCAATGCAATTCCAATTAATAAGGATGATGCAGACAAAGCATTTGATGCAGCAACATGTATCGGATGTGGAGCTTGTGTAGCAGCATGTAAGAATGCTTCAGCTATGCTATTCGTTTCAGCTAAGGTTTCGCAGTATGCTTTACTTCCACAAGGACAAGTAGAAGCTAAGCGAAGAGCAGAAAACATGGTAGCTCAAATGGATGCTGAAGGCTTCGGCGCTTGTACCAATACTGGTGCATGTGCAGCTGAATGTCCGAAGGAGATTAGCTTAACAAACATTGCTCGACTCAACCGAGAATATCTCAAATCGAGCCTTTCATAAAATTCTTACCCCGACGATTCTGTCGGGGTTTTTTATTTCATTTCAAAAAAGCTGATCTTATTGTTATCTTGCACATAAAATCAGCAGCCTGTTGAAAAAATTCTTAATTTTTCTTTCAATCGTTTTATTAATTGGAACAGGTTACTTCACTTATGACAAATGGGTGAAGGACGCTAATGTTACCTTGTGGTCATTCGTGCCAAATAACGCCGTTTTGGTTTACGAATCCTCTACCCCACTCAGAACCCTCAAAGAAATAGCTACTACAGATGTCTGGAAGAATCTAAATTACATTCAACCTGTAGCTAACATCCAAAACGATCTCGACATTCTGGATACACTTGCTGGAAAAGGAAATTTCTCAGCATTTTTTGAAGATACTCCTACTTTGATTTCGGTTGATATCACCTCAAGCACCAGTATCGACTTTTTATTTATCGTTGAAATTCAAAATCTATCTCAGCAAAGCTTTATCAGTAAGGCTCAGGCGTATTTTGAAAAACAAGGTTTCAGCAAACGTACAAGAGAGTACGATGGGTTTACCATCACCGAGTTAGTAGGAAAAACACCGAACGAATCCTTCACCTATATTTTCTACAAAAATTATTTCATAGGCAGTTTTTCAGCCTTCCTGGTTGAAGATGCAATTCGTACAATGAGTGATTCTGAGAATCTTGATTTCGAAGCACGGAACCCAGAGCTAAAGCAACTTACCAAACTAGCCAAAGATCAAGGCAACGTTTACGTCAATGCTCAAAGAATTGGAGACCTGGTCAATGTAACTGCTGCTAACAACACACAAATCGATCTAAGCAAATCAGGGTTCCTTGATCTAAAGATCAGTGAGGATTTAATCAACCTCACAGGGTTCCTATTTTTAGAAGATGAGACCGAATACCTTCATAATTTTTCCGGGTTGGACGGTGCTTCATTTGACATGTCAGAAATAGTGCCCAACAACACAGCCTGGATCTACCATTTTGGCACTAACGACCCAATTAAGCTTGGAGAAAACCTTGCGAAACATTTCCAGAAAAATCAGCCGAAAGTCCTTGCTGAACGTCAACGTATTCAAAAAGAATATGACCTGGATGTGAATCATACCTTCACGCTAATCGATGAAGAAATTGGTCTGTTATCTTTAGAATCAACTGTCACCGGCAACAGAAATCAATTAATGATTTTGGAGACCAACGACATGGGAGAAGCGCTGAGATTCTTCAATTCAGTTGGAGAACGTGAAATGCAAGCAACAGGAGACTCTTTGTATTTAGAACAATATGGTGACTATGAAATAAGGAAACTCCCTGCTGCAAACTTCCCTTATGCCCTGATCGGTTCCTTAGCGGGTGATTATAAAGACTGCTATTACTTACAGTATCGAAACTATTTGATCTTTAGCAATCACCTTCAGCAACTAAAAAACCTGACATTGTCTATAGAGGACGAAGCTACCTGGACCAAATCTATTCGTATCAATCGATTCCTTGAAAAAGGCAATCAGGAGTCTAATTTCAGCTTGTATATCAACACGCCAAGAGCATGGAATCAAGTGCTTAAAGAACTGAAACCTGAATGGAAAAGTATCTTTGAAGAGTATCAGTTTTCCCTAAAGAACCTGGAGTTCATTACAACACAATTCAGTGCAGTGGACGACAAGTTTTATACCAACGTCAACATCTATCAACCGAATCTTCCAAAGAGAAATATTCCTGATCGTATTGCCGCACTAAAGACCTTAACTGTTGCTGATTATATAACCACCAAGCCCTACCTGTTACTTAATCACAATGACAGAAGTTATGAAACATTTATCCAGGATACTACCAACACAATCTACCTTATTGATAAAAACTTTAATGTGCTTTGGGACAAGCAATTAGATGAGCAAATCATTAGTGATGTTAGTCAGATTGATTATTATAACAATGGCAAATTGCAAATGATCTTTACTACTGCTCATCAGGTTCACATAATCGATCGTACTGGTGCTTATATTCCAGAATTTCCCAAGAGCCTCCCGGAAAATCGTGAAATTGAATACTTTAACATCATTGACTATGATAATAGTAAAAAGTATCGCTTTGCAATAGCTGGTAAAAATGGCAATGTATATCTAACAGACAAAAACCTTAAGGTACTGGAGGGTTGGGATCCAAAGGCTTTCCAGGATCCTCTGGTAATGGCACCTCAACACCTTAGAGTGAATGGAAAAGATGTGATTGTCATACAAGAAACCAGTGGCAAACTTTGGGTATTAACAAGAAGAGGAACCAATTACCCTGGATTCCCTAAAAACCTGGAAGCAGAAGTTACCAGTCCTGTATTTATTAAAAATGCGAATAGCTTTGATGAAGCTACTGTAACCGTGCTTACCAAAACAGGCGAACTGATAGAGTTCAACTTAAATGCCCAGATGACAAATCGTGATCAGATTTATAAACCTGGTCTTGAGACACAATTCGAACTTCTTGAAGATGTGACTGGAGACAGCTATGTCATCGTTCGAAAAACTGACAACAAGTACGAGATTCTCAATGAACAAGGGGAACCATTATTCCAGAAAGACTATTTCTCAAAAACTCCTCTCATCACACAATACTATCAATTAGGTAGTGGAGTAGAGTTTATCGTCATGGTGGACACTGGAGGCACTTTCCTATATGTCTATGACCAAAGTGGCAATTTGATTAGTGGCAGACCTCTTACCGCATCTTGCCCAGTGTCAATCATGCAATATGAAAATGAGTACCAGATTTACAAAGCTGTAGATCGTAATCTGGAACTCATTTCAATTAGTTATTAAACAGTCATTGTTTTCCACTTTCCTCTTCGGAAGAGTATTACACTTATAATTGCTTGCAAAGAATGGGCAAAAGCTATGGTGAAAAACACTCCAGTAGCTTGCCAGTCCAAACTTACTGCTAACCAGTAAGCCATAGGAATTTGGATTATCCAGAACACAAAGAAATTAACGATCAGTGGCGTTTTGGTATCTCCAGCTCCGTTAAAAGCTTGACTAATCACCATGCCATAAGCAAAGAAGATATAGCCACAGCAAATGATTTTCAATGCACTCACTCCTATTTCCCGGACTGTGTCACTACTTGCATCCACTTCGTGTGCCGATGGACTTTGATTAAATATCCAAATGATCGGCTCCGCGGCAACGAAGAAGATAACGGCGACTATTCCAAGGAAAATCATATTGTAGAAAGCGGCCTTCCATACAGACTTCTCTGCTCTCTCTGGAGATCCTGCACCCAGGTTCTGCCCTACCAAAGTAGCTGCTGCATTGGACAATCCCCATGAAGGAAGAATGGTGAATACAATCACTCTAAACGCAATGGTATAACCGGCTAACGCCTCACTACCAAACAATGCCATCACACGCACCAGGAAGATCCAGGCGGCCGTTTCGATAAGAAACTGCCCCATTCCACCAATGGATACTTTGACCAGTTCCAGCACAGTCTTCACTCGAACAACAACATTGCTCCAACCAATCTTGATCACTCCTTTTCTATTGAGTAAATGATACGTTTGATAAAGCACTCCAATGGATCTTCCTATAGTGGTGGCTATAGCAGCACCTTCTATCCCAAAAGCAGGAATTGGTCCGAAACCAAAAATCAACAATGGATCTAGGATGATGTTCAATGAATTCGCAATGATCAATGATCTCATCGCAATGGAAGCATCTCCTGCACCTCGGAATATGGCATTATTCAAAAACAATAAGAATATTACCAAATTTCCCCCGAACATGATACGCGTGAATCCAGAACCTTCCGCTATCAACTCAGGCTCCCCACCCATCAAAAGCAGAACATCTTCAGCATAGATAAGGCCGAGAACGCCTAATACTGCTCCTACAATTAGGGCTAGAAAAATGGATTGAAAAGCTGCATCTCCTGCTCGCTTGTAATTCTTTTCTCCAACTCTACGCGCTACAATAGCCGTAGTAGCCATACTAAGACCTACAGCAACAGAATAGATAATCATTAAGACAGACTCTGTAAGTCCTACTGTTGCTACTGCATTGATACTAATTCGTGAAACGAATAGCACATCAAAAACAGCAAATAATGATTCCATGATCATCTCTCCGATCATGGGTATGGAAAGTAAAAAGATAGCTTTGTTAATACTTCCAGAAGTAAATTCCTTTTCCGATCCTTTGATGGCGATGATAAACAAATGCCAGAATCGCTTAAGGAAGCTGATAAAATTCGTCATGATAATTAAATAGTAAATTGGTAATTAACCGAAATGGAGAATCTAGATATGCAAAGTTTCCGCTAAAGGATTAGCGGGTTCTCACAATTGTTATGTCGGCAATCAGCTTCATAGTGATACGAAAGTACGCACAAATTTTGAATTGCTCATGGTGACAAATCAATAAATCTTTAAAAAGTGAAAAATTGACACCTACAACATTTTATAAAATCATTACCTCAATCATTCATAAAAATTGCATTTATATAATATTAAATAGGGATATATAAGGATTAATCCATTTTTATTTGCACTTGATTCCTCATCTAAGTCTTTTAGATGCAGCAGATTATTAACTTTAAATTCATATTTTCATCCTTAATACTTAATTTGCTAAGAATCACAGCCTTATCATATGAATAAAGACTATAGTGTTTTGTTGGAAAACCTAATGGGCAGAAGGTACGATGAAGCACTTCGTGAATCTATTTTATCCGACGCATTTGAGGAATGTGAATATCCCGATGCACTAAAATACGCCTTGGAAGCAATGGAAGAAATAGATCCTTCTTATGCTTACAAGACTTTTCATATCACTAAGCGAATTCAAGACAAATTAGATAAGGTATTCAACGAAATTAATCTGAAGGTTGACTTTAGATATCAAGGTCCGATTCAGACGGAAACCCATATTGTCCTCTATGGAGGAGTAGAACTGATGGTTCTTAACAAACCCTACGACAAAAAACCATGGGTTACTATCAATCAGATTGCTGGTGAAGTAATGGGCGTATTGACGGGTGATCAGTCATTTAGAGAAATTGATTATAGTAGCAAACTTCGAATAAAGCTTTCTACCACCAAGCCTAAGTGTGAATTAAAAATATTGCCTGCTGTTTGGCTAGACAATAATGACTATCTGGAAACCAAACGGGAGATCGATCGGGGAATCTGTGAGTACAACATGCTCAAGAAAACCAGAAGAAGGTATTTACCATTTTTGAACATTGCTCGAATCAATGCTAAAGACAATCGATGCAATGGAGGCTTGAAGCGATTAATTAGGTTACTTCTATCACTACAGAGAGATGCAAGTGAGGATATTGACTTGAATTGGTATGAAATCAGTTCAATGCTTTATGCGATTCCAGATAAACAACTCAAATACAACAAAGAATTTGCTTTGAGCTTGTTGGGTGTGGTTTCGGCCCAGTTAAACAGAGTAGTCACTGATAAATCATATAGAGAACGGCTCCTTTCACCTTCTGAAAAGGAATTGGTCTTCGGGTCTCGTCATTATTTAACTGATGAGGTAGCCAAGCTCAAAACCGAACTTGATCTGTTGATCCAGGATTTAAATGAAGAACTTCGCCAAGATGGAGATAAAAGCATCTATAGCGAAGTTCGATATGAATAATTAATCTTTCAGACCTGCTCTTTTTAACAATGCATCTGGAGTAGGCTCCTGACCTCTGAATTGTTTATATAATTCCATAGGGTGCTTTGTTCCACCTTTACTCAAGACATTATTTTTGAAGGAAGTTGCCGTTGCTTTGTCAAAAACACCGTTCTTTTGAAATACTGAAAACGCATCTGCATCCAAAACCTCTGCCCACTTGTATGAGTAATATCCAGCGGCATATCCACCACCAAAGATGTGACCAAACTGCACACTCATGTTGGTATTCGGTACTTCTGGGAACAAATCTGTTGGGCCAAATGCAGCCTTTTCCACAGCCTTCACATCTTCTATAGTACCGGCCTGATCCATTGTGATGTTGTGCCAGTTCATATCCAACAAGCCAAAGCTGATTTGACGCACAGTAGCATAAGCCTCGTGATAGATCGAAGAATTCTTCAACCGCTCTACATACTCGGCAGGAATTGGCTCTGCTGTCTCATAATGTTTGGCAAATAGATCCAGACACTCCTTCTCATAGCACCAATTTTCCATAATCTGTGAAGGCAACTCTACAAAGTCCCAGTAAACATGCGTACCTGAAAGACTAGCATATTTTGTATCTGCTAACATTCCGTGAAGTGCATGTCCGAATTCATGGAATAAAGTACTTACTTCATCAAATTTCAGCAAAGACGGAGCGTCTTCACTACTCGGAGTGAAGTTGCAAACAATACTTACGAGTGGGATGACCTTTTCGCCATCTTTCGTAACGCGTTGATCCCTGTAGGAAGTCATCCATGCACCACCACGTTTACCTTCTCTTGGGAAGAAATCCGCAAAGAATAATGCTGTAACATTCCCTGCTGCATCCAGTACTTCGTAAGCTTCTACTTCCTCGTGATATACCGGAATCTCTTCATTTCTTCTGAAGGAAATATCAAACAGCTTTTCTGCTGTTTGGAATACTCCAGAGATAACATTTTCCAACTTGAAATAAGGTTTTGTCAACTCATCGTCCACATCATATTTCTTTTTTCTAAGTTTTTCAGAATAGTAAGCCCAGTCCCAACGCTGCAATTCATGATCCACTCCTAATTCCTTCATGAACGCTTTCAATTCTTCTACTTCCTCTTTTGCTTTCGGAAGTGCACGTTCCAAAAGGTCATTTAAGAATTCTTCAACCTTTGAAGGCTTCTCAGCCATTCGCTCTTCCAACACATATTCCGCATAGGTATTGAACCCCAGCAGATTCGCCTTTTCAGCTCTTAATTGAGCCAACTTCTTGATAATAGCTTGATTGTCTCGCTCATCACCTTTCAAGGCCTTACTCATGTAAGCTTTATAAAGCTTTTCTCTCAATTCACGTTTATCAGCATATTCCAATACTGGCATATAAGAAGGAGCATGAAGTGTAAATGCCCACTTCCCTTTTTCACCTTTTTCCTTTGCCGTTTTAGCAGCTCTGCTGATGACATCTTTTGGAAGTCCTTTAAGATCTTCTTCCTTATCTACGTACATCACAAAACCATTGGTCTCAGCCAACAGGTTCTCACCGAATTCTAGCGACAGCTTCGAAAGTTCTATGGAAACTTCTTTGTAGCGTTCTTTTTTATCTCCTTTTAGATCAGCCCCACTTCTTACAAAGCCCTTATAGGTTTTATCAAGCAACATTTCTTGCTCTCCTGTTAGACCAAAGCTATCTTTATTTTCATATACCGATTTAATACGAGACCAAAGCTTTTCGTTGGTCTTGATTTCATTATCAAATTCTGATAGCATTGGAGAAGCATCTCTCGCTACAGCCTGAAGTTCATCACTTGTCTCAGCACTATTCAGGTTGAATAAAACAGAAGTAACTTTTTCCATTAACTCACCTGATTCTTCCATTGCTTCAATGGTATTGGCAAAAGTTGGGGCCTCAGTTTGCGAGACAATTGCCTCAATATCTGCTCTTGCTTCTTCTATAGCTTTTTTCAGAGCAGGCATGTAATGTTCTATTTTGATTTGTGCAAAAGGAGGTACACCAAACGGAGTATTATATGCTTCTAAAAATGGATTATTCATAAATAATGTGTCAATTTTGAGTTCTCAAAGTTAAACGTAATAACACTTACCTTTACGCGAAATCAAGATAAGTATGACTAAGCAACTCCTTTTTATTTCCCTTTGTTTCATCTCATTTTTTGGACATACTCAGGACTCTTTGTTTGTTGATCTATCGTCTCCATATGGCTCCATCAGAACCCATTTATTCTATTTGCAAGACGAACACTATGACGAAATCAAAGCTGCACAACCGTTTATCCAATCTGGTGTGTCCGAAGAGTTAGCCATTAAAACGGCAATTCAATTGAAACAGGCCTGGGATGGTGAAGGCACTTATATCACGATGGAGACTATTCCTAAAGATCCGAATTATCGTGATTCCATAAGAAACCGAAATCAATATATCATCAATGAACACCATCCGGCCATTTTGCTTGTCAAACAAAATGACCAATGGATTTATGCCAAATCATCCTTTGCTGCGATTGAAGATTTTCATGACGAAATCTTCCCATTTGGGACAGACAAACTCCTACAGCTACTACCGAAAATAGGTACCAGAAAAATCATGGGTCTGTACCTGTACCAATATATTGGAATCTTGATTTTAACTCTTTTGAGTGTATTGATTCATAAGGTATTCTCGGTACTCTTTGAAGAGATCATCACCCGATTACTCATGAAAGCGGGATATGAAAAGCTGGCTGATCACTTCATGATGCCCGTAGCTAGACCAATAAGTCTGTTTGTTGTAATTCTACTTTTAAGGATTTTCCTTCCGGTACTTCAGCTACCCCCTGATACCTCACATTGGGTAATGTTAATCTTAAAGGCATTATTACCATTGTTTGGTACAATCGTATTCTACAGACTGGTAGATATTCTATCAATGTACCTGGAACATTTGGCAAAGAAAACTGAAAGTACTTTAGACGATCAGCTAGTTCCACTTCTTCGTAAAACACTCAAGACATTTGTGGTTGGAGTTGGTACCTTGTTCATTTTGGAGAATCTCGATATTCCAATTATTCCTTTGCTAACAGGATTATCCATCGGAGGTTTGGCATTTGCTTTAGCGGCTCAGGATACCATCAAGAACTTCTTTGGATCATTGATGATCTTCATTGATAGACCATTCCAAATAGGCGATTGGATTACATCCGGAGACATAGATGGCTCTGTAGAAGAAGTTGGCTTTAGATCTTCCAGAATCAGAACGTTCCGAAACTCATTGATGTATGTGCCAAATGGAAAGCTTGCAGATAGTGTGATTGACAACCATGGCATGCGTCAGTACCGACGATTCTACACGCAAATCGCTGTAACCTATGATACTCCGCCAGAACTGATCAATACATTTGTAGAAGGTCTTCGTAAAATCGTAGAGACACATCCTGATACACGTAAAGACTATTACAATGTGTATTTCAATGACATGGCTGCATTTTCACTAAACATCATGTTCTATATTTTCTTTGAAGTGCCAGATTGGGGAGCAGAATTGAAAGCAAGACATGAAGTGTTAATGCAGATTCTGAAATTAGGAAACGAACTAGGTGTAAACTTCGCTTTCCCTACACAGACATTACATATGGAAAATTTCCCTGGGCAGCAAAGTCTTTCTCCATCTTATACTTCACAGGATGAAGCCAATCAAAAAATGGCAGCATTCTTTGAAAATCAGAAATAAAACAAACCAGCATGAAGGCATATACATTAGTCAAAAACGGTAAAGCGGAAGAAGCTTTTAAATTGGAAGAAAAGCCAACTCCAACTCCAGGAGCTGGAGAAGTCTTAATAGAGTCGGAAGGATTCGGCCTCAACTTTGCGGACGTCATGGCTCGGCTGGGTATCTACAAAGAGTGTCCGCCATTGCCTACTGTCATTGGATATGAAAATGTCGGCAAAGTAAAAGCTCTTGGTGAAGGGGTTACAGGTCTAGAAATTGGTCAGCGAGTTTTAGCTTTCACGAGATTTGGTGGATATGCGGATCATATCATTACTCCGGATATAGCTGTCACTCCTATTCCCGAAAGCTTGAGTATTGGAGAAGCAACGGCGTTAGCAACACAATACATGACCGCCTATTACGCGGTTGAGGAATGCTTGAGCTTGTTTGAAGGTGATCAGGCATTGGTTCATGCTGCCGCAGGTGGTGTGGGAACAGCATTGATTCAAATTCTAAAACACAAAGGAGTTACTGTATTTGGAACAGCTGGATCAGAAGAAAAACTAGGGTATTTAAGAAGTCTTGGTGTTGATTACCCAATCAATTATCGACAAGTGGATTATCTCGAAGAGATCACCAAACTTGGCTTTCAGGGCAAACTAGATGCTACTTTCAATCCTATTGGTGGAGACTATGTAAAGAAAGACTTTGCCCTCTTAAACTCTGGTGGTGGAGTAGTCATATTTGGCGCCTCTAAAATGACTGAAGCACGCGGCAACATCTTCAAAATGCTAAAAATGGTCTTTGGATTTGGATTCTGGAGTCCTATTAAACTGGTTACTTCATCTAGGTCTTTGATAGGCCTCAACATGCTAAAGATAGCAGATAATAAACCAAAAGCATTCCAAAGAGCACTAAAGGGAGTGGTAGAAATGTCTAACAAGGCAATCCTAAAACCGACGGTTGGCAAAGAGTTTGACCATACCCAACTAGCAGAAGCTCATGCCTTTTTAGAGAGCAGGCAATCCATTGGCAAAATTGCCATCAAGTGGTAAAAAAGGAAATCGCCACCCTCACTGCTGCTACGACAGCTTTGGGTGGCGACATAACCACTGTAGCCTAATCTATATAGGTTATTTTGATTCCCATCCTCCACCAAGTGCTCGGTAGATGTTTACATATGCATGCATCTGTAGCATCTTGGTTTCCACAAGATCAAATCTTGACTCAAGTGCATCTCGCTGCGTTAATAATATTTCCATATAGTCAGCTCGCGCTGATTTGAAGAGGGTATTGGAAATATCTACTGACTCGGTCAAGGCTTGTACTTGTTGCTCTTTTAATTCATAACTATTCGCCAGGTTACCAATGCTTGCTAGTTGGTTTTGAACTTCCAAATACGCATTCAATATGGTACGCTCATAGTTGTAAACTGCTTGTATCTGCTTTGCATTGGCATTCAAATAGGTCGCAGTAATTGCTTTTCTATTGATCAATGGACCAGCAATGTCACCAGCCAGTGAATACAAACATGACTCCGGTGTTTTCACCAAATACGTTGGATTGAAAGCTTGTAAGCCAATTCCTGCATTGATTCCCAATGATGGGTAGAAATTCGCTTTTGCAGATTTCACATCTAGCTTAGAAGCCATCAACTCCAGCTCCGCTTGTCTTATATCAGGACGGTTCTGCAACAATTGTGATGGAATACCTGAACTTACGAGTGCAGGCACGAGGGTTCCAAAGTCTTCAGAAGATCTCTGAATTGGCTGAGGATATCTACCCAACAAGAAGTTGATCTTGTTTTCTGTTTCTATGATCAACTGTTGAATTTCGTACTGCAAACTCCTGGTACTCAACACCTGAGCTTCAAATCGCTTTACAGCCAATTCGGTTACTCTGGCAGATTGCTTTTGGTATTTCACAACCTCCAAAGCATCCTTTTGGATATCTATATTTTGTTGTACGATTGCCAATTGGTTATCCAATGCCAACAACTCATAGTAAGAGTTTGCGATCTCAGCGATCAAGTTGGTTACCACAAAGTTTTTACCATCAACCGATGACAAATACCTATTGTAAGCAGCTGCTTTTGCATTTCTCAACTTCTTCCAGATATCCACTTCCCAGCTCGCATATGCACCTAGCATATAATCACCTAGAGGTTCCGGAAACTCTTTACCTGGTTCAATATCCGTTGTAGCCTCCAATGCACCATTTCTGGTGTATCTACCTACTTTATCAAACCCAGCACCTGCTCCTAAGCCAACAGAAGGAAGGTACTCCCCTTTCCTAGCCATTACTTCATTGCGAGAAATCTCGATCTCTTGAAGTGTGATGTTCAACTCCTGGTTGTTCATCAAAGCTGTATCAATCAGGGCAACCAGGTTTGGATCGGTAAAGTATTCCCTCCAATTCATTTGAGCAGAATTGGTGGTATCGGTTTCATCCTTGTATTGATCAGGAAGGTTTTTGCTTACCTCCTTTACTTGTAATTCCGGTGTACAGGAGTAGATAGCAACGGTCATGGAGACCATTGCTAAACTTCTGTTTATATATTTTGTGATCATTTGTCTTCTATTTAGTGTCATCATCATGAGATTCAGAGCCTTTTTTAGCTCGTTCTTCTATCCATTTATCATGGTCTACGACATGCTGTACATATTCTTCAGAAAGTGGAGAATCGTGTTCGTCCTTAATCAGACTCTTACCTTCTACCATGTTTCCAAAGATGTAATACAGACCAGGAATCACGAGTACCCCGAATACAGTACCCAAAATCATTCCTCCCATAGCTGACGATCCAATCGTTTTGTTACCAACAGCTCCAGCACCGTGTGAGATTACCAAAGGAATCAGACCAGCGATGAACGCAAATGAAGTCATCAAAATTGGTCTGAAACGTACCTTAGCCCCTTCAATGGCCGCTTCTAGAACGGTAGCTCCTTCACGGTGCTTCTGCACGGCAAATTCCACAATTAGGACGGCGTTTTTACCCAATAGACCTACGAGCATAATCAAACCGACCTGAGCGTAAACGTCATTGGCAAGTCCCATCATTTTCAACATCGCAAACGATCCGAAAATACCCACCGGTAACGAAAGGATTACAGCAAGTGGAAGCAAGAAGCTCTCATACTGTCCTGCCAATACCAGGTAAACGAAGATGATTACAATTATGAAGATGTATAATGCCTCGTTTCCTCTACGTGATTGGTCATAAGACAAATCCTCAAATGCAATATCATATCCTCTTGGCAACGTATTCGCTGCAACTTCACGAATTGCTTCAATCGCATCACCGGTGGTATAACCTTTAGCCGGAAGTCCACGAATAGAGGCTGAGTTATACAAGTTGAATCGTGTAATCTCGTTAGGTCCCTGGCGTTTCACCAACTTCATGAAGGATGAATAAGGAACCATTTCTCCATGTTCGTTTTTCACGAAGTACTCATCCAAATCAGATGGATACCTTCTATAATCAGGGTGACCCTGTACGTGAACCTTAAAGAATCTACCAAAACGAATAAATCCCTGCTCATAAGTTGAACCGATCAAAATGTTAAGGTTCTCCATTGCTTTATCAATAGTAACTCCTTTTTGCATGGCGATCTTGTTATCAATGATCATCTCATACTGGGGATAATTCGCAGCAAAGAAGGTGAACAAACCAGTGATCTCAGGACGTTCTTTCAAAGCATCCATGAACAAAGTATTGATTCTATCAAACTCCTGATAATCAGTAGAGTTCGTCTTATCCAACATACGCATAGAGAAACCACCTGATGTACCGAAACCTGGAACTGCCGGTGGCTCGAAAAACTCGATAATTGCACCTAAGTTTCTTGTCTCTTCTTCCAGCTCTTCCATAATCTCCGTTACAGAGTGCTCACGTTCTGACCAGTTTTTCAAGTTGATCAAACAAGTACCGGCGTTGGATCCACGACCTTCAGTCATGATCTCATAACCGGCTAGTGCGGATACTGACTCGATACCATCTATCTCTTCAGCAATCTCCTGCAATTGGTGCGCTACCAAGTTGGTACGCTCTAGTGTTGCTCCCGGAGGTGTTTGAATAATTGCATAAATGGTACCTTGATCTTCATTAGGAATGAATCCAGAAGAAACGGAGTTATTTTCAATGTAAATACCCACTGCGAAAGCAGCAATTACTCCCCAGGTTACCACCTTTCGATTAACTATTTTCTTCAAGATGCCTACATAACCTCCAGTCATCTTTTCAAAACCACTGTTGAAGCTATCCAACATTTTAGTCAATACATTGCGCTTCTTCTCTTTACCATGATTGTTTTTCAACAACATCGCACAAAGTACTGGAGTCAACGTCAAGGCTACTACCGCAGAAAGGATAATGGAACTAGCCATCGTGATACCAAACTGCCTATAGAATGCTCCCACAGGACCAGGCATGAACGTGATTGGTAAGAACACCGACACCATTACCAGTGTAATTGCGATGATCGCACCACTAATCTCTCCCATTACTTCTCTTACAGCATTGTAAGGAGATAAATTCTTCTCTTCCATCTTAGCGTGGACTGCTTCCACCACCACAATGGCATCATCGACCACAATACCAATTGCTAGTACCAATGCGAACAATGTGATCAAGTTGATCGACAATCCAAACATCTGAATCACGAAGAAGGCACCAATCAACGATACCGGTACAGCAATAATTGGAATCAATGTAGATCTCCAGTCACCCAGGAACACAAATACCACAAGAGCCACAAGTATGAAAGCATCTCGTAACGTGTGAATTACCTGCTCAATAGATGCATCTAAGAAATTAGAAACGTCATAACTGATTTTATAATCCATTCCCGGAGGGAATAACTCTTTCATTTCCTCCAGCTGTGATTTCACATCCGCAATTACATCCGACGCATTACTTCCTACAGTTTGCTTCAAGACAATGGAAGCTGATGGATAACCATCCAAATTCGAGTAAATATCGAAGAACTCACTTCCTAACTCTACTTCTGCAATGTCACGGAGATAGATGATCTCACCTTCTTCGTTTGCACGAACAATGATCTGTTCATATTGCTCTGGTTTGTTGTATCTACCTTGATACGTCAATACATACTCTAAAGACTGTGCGTCTTTACTATCTGCTCTACCAAGTCGACCAGGTCTTGCAATGATACTTTGCTCCATCATCGCCTCTACTGCCTCTTCTGCCGAGATCTTATAAGCTCTCATTCGGTCTGGCTTTAACCAAACCCTCATTGCAAACTGACGGCTACCAAGAATCTGAGCTCTCGCGATACCATTAATCCGCTGAATCTCAGGGATCATGTTGACGTTGGCATAATTGTACAAGAACTTTTCGTCATCCTCCTTATTGGTACTGTAGAGATTGACATACATCAACATACTCGGCTGAATTGGTGTGATGATTACCCCTTCTCTCTGAACCAGAGGAGGGAGTAATGGCAGTACCTGGTCAACCCTCGTTTTTACCATTACTACTGCCTGGTTCGGATCCGTACCAGGTTCAAATATCACCCTTATGGTTGCTTCACCCGCACTAGTAGCATCAGAAGAAATGTAACGCATGCCCTGCACACCGTTGATTGCCTGCTCAAGCGGAATCAATGTAGAGTTTACCAATACCTCAGCACTCGATCCAGGGAATGCGATGAATATGTTCACCGTAGTTGGAGCAATCTGAGGAAACTGTGAAATCGGTAATGTCTTGATCGCTAACACCCCTGTAAACAAGAGCACGATCGATATGATGATGGCCAAAACCGGCCGATGTATTATTCTACTAAAAAACATTGTATCGTTAGTTAAAGGATAATGAATTATTCAGAGTACAATTCAAGCTCGTTAAGCACTTTGGCAGGATCTTGAAAATCATAACTGATTTTATCACCATCACGTACCTTTCTCAAACCCTCTAAAACGATTCTGTCTGATTCTTCCAATCCAGCTTTCACTTCGTACAAGTGAGGTAGTTCCGCACCTACCACGATTTGCTTAGAATGAATCACATTGTCATCATCGATGACGAATACATATTTTTTATCAAGTATTTCAAATGTTGATTTCTGTGGGATCAACAATGACCCGTTCAATGGAGCACTTACTAGCACATTACCAGTCTCACCATGTCTCAATAGACCTTTTGGATTAGGGAATGTTGCTCTGAAAGCGATGTTACCTGTTTCGTTGTTGAAGTCAGCCTCAATGGTATTTACCTCACCTTCATAAGCGAAGATCTTATCGTTTGCCAATCTCAATTGTACTTTCAATGCTGTATCAGCATTGATTTTGATCTTGTAATCTAGATATTCAGCCTCTGGCACGTTGAAATAAACCCACATTTCATGGTTATCAGAAAGTGTAGTTAACAACTCCCCTTCTTCAACCAAACTTCCCAATCTTACATGGAAATGATCCATGATACCATCAAATGGAGCTCTAACTTGTGTAAAATCTAAATGAACTTGAGCAAGGGCTAATTCAGCTTTTGCTTTATCCAATTTTGCTTTTGCTAGCGCAAGCTCATTAGGAGCCACCACATTGCGCTCAGCAAGGTTTTTCGTGTTTTGGTATTCAATCTCAGCAAAATTTGCTTCGGCCTCAGACCTTTTCAATTCTGCTTGATACAATCTTGGCATGATTTGGAACATCAGCTGTCCCTTTTTCACAAACTGACCTTCATCAACGAAGATCTTTTCTAGATAACCTCTTTCCAAAGCTCTCAATTCAATGTGCTGAACAGAGTGAATCTGACACACATAGTTTCTTTGGGTAAGCGTATCTCTCTTGATAGGACTTGTAGCAAGGTATTTAACTTCGTGTTCTACGTGCTCCTTATGCGATTCACAGCTTGAGAAGATAATCATGGCGCACAAGCTTGTGAGCATCAATATTTTGTTCATAATGTACTGATAAGTTTACAGTTGGTTATACTTCTTTTTTGGCACTTCCCTTCTTTCACTGTTTATTGGGAAGCGATAAATAAATTTTAGTAGCAATGTGGAGTTCTAAAGCTGTAGCTAAGGAGAGTTATTGGAGATTGAACTCTTCCAGATAGGTCGTCTGCACCTATCAGTGCTCCAAATCATAAAAGAAATAGTTACTTGTTGGACTATCTGTTCGTTATCTGTGTATGTAGTTACTGAACTGATCAGAAGTGTAGAAACAACCAACACATTAATCAATGTTAGCACCTCTATTGCCAGCGAACATTCAGCTAATTCGAAAAGGACTCCATCAGATAGCACTACGACCAATAGACTGAGCAACAACACTGAAGCAATAATGCTGTAGGTATAGTTTATTCTGGTACGTTGCAGGTATCTTGTCTTGATATACATTCAGTTTTTACAATCTACACTGCGATATTAGAGGCCAATTCTGGATAGAATCTGGAGGAGCAATTATCAATGACAAAAAATGGATGAGCCGGATTATTCTTCGATGAACATGAATTCTCTGCTCATGAAAATCCTCTTATCTACAACTTACAGAAACTTTATTCTCAAAATCTGAACCTGTCCCAAACCAGGAACTTGGTAAAGAGGATCTAAAGTCAAAATCCAAGGTTCCAAAAAAAGCATTTTCCGGGATACAACGTAAATAGGCTATATACTCAAATTCAATTTTATTGGGTTGGTTATTCTCCCTGAAACAATGATAATCATCTTCCTTTGACCAAACTCCACAATCCAAAATCACTGAATCTGGAGGTTCATTGGATTCCAATATATACAGACTAGTTCCTTTGGCAGATCCTTTTATAGTCAACTTGAAAAGGGAACTATCTTCACATCCAAGACTGGATATTATTCTATCACAGGTAGATTCAGTTATTTTCACTTTTCTTATTCGCTCTTCTTTACAAGCCATTAAACTCAGAGCAAAAAACGGGATTATTATTAAATGTACTTTCATGGTTGAGCATATGGGGATAAATGTTGATTGAATATAGTTATTTCCCCCAAAAAATCCTCACAACCAACTAACTATCAATTAGTTAAAACCAATACCACCTCTATCAACTAAATATTTAGTTTAAATAATTTGGAAAGATTAAACTAAGGACTTAGTTTTGAACTAACGATTTAGTTAAAGAGAGCTCGTTACTTTCTTTAACAAGATCATTCTGGGAGGAATTGAGAAAAGCAACATGGTTAATTTTACTACAAGAATGACCTTTTCAATTGCTCTCCAGAATGATTGAAAGTTTTACCCGGGAAAAAACATTTAAATGAAAGAGTTAACAAAAGCCGAAGAAGAAATCATGCAAGTTCTATGGGAACTAGAATCTGCATTCGTCAAAGAAATCATTAAAAAATTACCTGAGCCCAAACCAGCATATAATACAGTTTCTACTATTGTGCGCATTCTTCAACAGAAGGGATTTGTGGGACATGAAGCTCACGGTAAATCGCATAAATACCATCCACTAATCACCAAACAAGCTTATACCAAATCCTTTATGAAAGGTTTTGTAAGCAGATATTTTAGTGGAAGTTATCAGCAAATGGTTTCCTTTTTCACCAAAGAGGATAATCTAAGCCTAAATGAGCTTGAAGATTTGTTAAAAGAACTAAAAGACAAGGAGCATGATTAATTACGTCATTGAACTTACAGTCATACATCTATCTCTGATTGCAGGATACTGGTTCTTTCTTAGAAATGAAAGACAATACAGTAAAATGAGATCCTTCTTATTAGGCTCTACTCTTTTAGCTATTGTCGTTCCTTTTCTTAAACTACCCAAACTAATTGGGAACTTTTGGTCCTCTCCTACCATAGAAGAACCAATAAGCACAGTTACACTTGAAGTGGTAGAAATGACCCCTATCCAGGAAGGCCCAATTTTTGACCTATCCTTATTAATCTACCCTTCGTTGGTGATCAGTCTATTCTTCCTATATCAGTTTATTTCAAGCTTGTATTACCTATTGAAACTGGAGAGGAATAGTCAGAGTGTGGCATATGAAGAGTTTAATGTTCGTAAATCTGATGAAATCACAGGAAGCTTTACCTTCTTCAACTGGATTTTTGTAGGTAAAAATGTCTTTGAAGACATCAATGAATACACTGCTATTTTAAAGCATGAAAAAGCTCATGCAGACTTAGGGCATACTTACGACCTATTGTTCTTCCAACTATTCAGAATGTTATTCTGGTGGTTGCCAAGTGCATGGTATATCAATAAAGAAATTAAAAAAATACACGAGTATCAAGCTGATGCCTTTGCTTTAAAAGCTTTCAACATTGACTGGTATTCGTCTATACTGATCAGTTCTACTTTGAAATCCAATGGACTGAGCTTGGCCAGCTCGTTTCATGATGGTTTAATCTTAAAACGACTAAAAGCAATGAAGCAAAATGCAAAAAAAGTAAGCCCCTGGAAACTTGGAGCTTTGTTATCACTATCGGCCGTACTCTTTGTAGTATTTGCATGTAGTGAAGAATTGGATCAGGAGATCAAAAAAGTAGGTGAAGCAAGTGATGCCATCACCTTTGATCAGCTCCCTGCTGATATGCAAATGAACCTGGTAGAAGTAAAGGACCAGCTGACTTTTATTAAGGCTACTGTCAGCGAGGATCAAAAAATCTCCAACATCAAAGAGCTGCAGGAACTAGACCCTTCACTTATCCATGCGATCAATGTAGATAAAGAAAACAGAGCGGTTTATATCGCAGTGAAGAAAGATGGTGCAAACTTCAACTATGTGGCGGAAAAATCTAAAATGGACGGAGAAGTGTTCACGTTAGTTGAAGAGCAACCAGAATACCCTGGAGGAATGCCTGCATTCTATCAATATCTTGGTCAAAACCTTGACTATCCTCTACAAGCCAGACAAATGGGTGTAGAAGGCAGAGTATATGTTCAGTTTATTGTTGAAAAAGATGGATCAGTATCAGAAGTTAAGGCGGTAAAAGGTATTGGAGCAGGATGCGATGCTGAAGCAGAACGTGTCATGCAAGGAATTGAAAACTTCAAACCGGGTACCCAAAGAGGTAAGCCCGTTCGAGTAAGAATGGTTCTTCCAATCATCTTCAAACTTGGAGATGAGTTAAATGAAGATGAATCCAACCAGGGAATTATTGTAATTGAAGAAGTGGAAACTCAAAACGAGCAATTCAAGATAGACGGAAAATTTGAAGATGGAATTTGGTCTGGAACAGTTTATAGTGCTGATTCTGGTAAGCCATTGCCTGGAGTAAACATCGTAGAGGATGGAACTTCAACAGGTACCGTTTCCAATCTGGAAGGAAAATTTAAACTCAAAGTAACGGACGAATCTCATGACCTTGTACTTAGCTTTATAGGCTATGAGACCAAAAAACTCACCGCTGGTGCAAACTAATTGTTATGTAAGCATTGAATTATGGTTAACTAAAAAGGGCGATCTTCTGGATCGCCCTTTTGTTTTTATTTTTTGGTCAGTGCTAGAGATAAAGCAAAGTTGATTATATACAATATTACAAACGAGATCAATCCATATATTGTAGTTATAGATGAAACCCTTAATCCACCTGCTAATAATGCCTGTGAAACCTCTCCTACCTCGGCGATAGCCTCAAACGCAGAGTATAAGCCAATCATTTGACCAAGAACACCAACTATCACTGCGAGTAATGCAATAGATTTTAAGTAACCAAGGGTAGTTTTCACTTTAACTACTTCAGCACCATTAAGCATTGAAATCACCGCCATTACAGCAACTACTATTCCTGAGAATAGTACGATGGTCACCATTGCCATAAAAAGTAGACCACCTTCATAAAATAATTCGATCATAGTTTTTGATACTTTTAATTGAAACAAATTGATGGTTCAAAACTAGGTTTGATCTCCAATTCACTGCAATGTAGAATCCATACGCTAACCTGCATTTCATCGATAATCTATGTCAGATTCATCAAAAATGGCGAATTTCGAAACAAATCTTATTCAATGCGCATAGCCCAACACATTCTTTTCTGGACGCTGATATTGGTATTCCTGACAATCACCTTTGGCCAGGCTGATGGTCAGTACACTAAATCATTTTATTATGTCACTTTCCTATTACCTGTGGCAATTGGCACCTCTTATTTTTTCAATTATTGGTTAGTGCCAAACTACTTACTTAAGCAACGCTATGTCAAATTCGGACTGTATTGCTTTTATACTTTGATCATCTCCCTCTATTTTGAAGAGATTGTGCTTACCACTGCATTCATCGTGTTGGCAAACTATAAATACGCCAATCTAAACCCCTACTCCACTAACCTATTCCTGCTCACAACAACCATATATTTTATCGTATTCGTCAACGCATTTATTCTTCTCATCAAGAGATATCAAAGAAAAGAACACTTACTCAACAGAATAGAAGAACAAAATGAAAAGAACAAAACCCAGCAAATCATTGTAAAAGTTGATCGTCAGAATAAACCTATAGAGCTAGACAACTTAATGGTAGTGGAAAGTCTAGCTGATTACGTCAAACTTCACCTTACAAGCGAAAGTGTAATCACTAAAGAGAAGATCAGTCAATTTCAGGAAAAGCTCCCTGACAACTTCATAAGAGTTCACCGCTCGTTTATTGTCAACAAACAACACATTGGCACTTTTGGAAAAGAAGAGTTATCTATTGGAGAAATGAAAATCAAGATTAGCCGTACTTACAAAAAAGAAGCGCTCGAGGCACTTGAAGTTTAGGATTTCAGAATAACTCCTGGCTTCTTCCCAAACCGTTTCTCGAATAGATTTGAAAAGTAGGCTGCCTGCTTAAACCCAACTGCTGAAGACAGTTCTGATATACTCGAATACGCCTTTCTTCTAGCCAAATCATTGGCATAGTTCAGTTTGATCTCCTGAATGAACTGAAGTGGCGTAAACCCCGTTGTTGACTTCAAATAGCGGTAGAGTTGACGCTCACTCATAGCCGCAGCATCGGCTAAACGTAAGACGTTGAAATTGGAGTCTCCAATATTCTCTAAAACCTGCTGTTTCAGGCGTGCTATGACCTTTTCATCATATGAAACAGGCAACTCCGATTTCTGAGCCAATGACACACGCTGCATGTAATTGCTGTAGAGATTTCTCACTCTGATTATCAACTCATCAGAATCAAACGGTTTTAACAAATAGTCATCTATTCCTATCTGAAAGAGTTCCTTTTTTAGTGCTTCATCATGTAATGCAGTCAGATGAATAAAAGGAATGTGTTTCCAGGCATCACTCTTTTTCACCTCCTTCAGAAAACTGATTCCATCCATCTCAGGCATCATGATATCAGAAATCACGAATTTCACATCAAACTGACCTAGCATCTCCAAGCCAAGCTTTCCATTACCTACATTTTTCACATTGAAATAGGGCTCCAATAGAGATGAAATGTATGATGTCATATCATCATTATCTTCAAGAAGCAGCAATATTGGCTTTACATCTAAACTTGAATTGATAGGCGAATTGCCAAGAACCTCTTGCTTAAGTTCTTCGATTGATGGCAACAAGGCATCATCCACAGCAATAATCTCCTCAGGTAAGATCAACGTGAACGTACTACCCATACCTGGAGTACTGGTTACTCGAAGTTCGCCTCCATGCATTTCTGCAATGTCTTTGCTGAGTGCCAATCCTACACCTGTTCCTCCAACTATTTTGTTGATATCCTTCGACTGATAGAATCGATCAAAAATGTGATTGATATCATCGGAACTGATTCCTCTACCAGTATCTTTAACAACCACTTTGAGATTTCCCTTTGCAGATTTGGTCACAAAAACCTCTATCAGGCCATCATATGGAGTAAACTTCAGCGCATTAGAAATCAAATTGATGACAATCTTCTCCAACTTATCATAATCAGCTGTGACCTGATCATGTGCATTGATCACCAATTTCAAGTGAATACCCAACTGTCCTGCTCTGGATTCAAATGCGGATACTACTCTGGAAACTAAACCATCCAAAGAGAATGTTGACTCTTTAATGGATACTTCACCATTCTCCATTTTCGATAGATCGAGTATTTCATTTACCAAATTGGTTAAACTCAACGTATTACGGTTTACCAATTCCAAATCGGCACGCATATCGGTAGTCAAATCATTGGATGACAAAATCTTCTGTACAGGACCTTTAATTAAGGTAAGAGGTGTCCTTAGCTCATGCGCTACATTCACAAACCATTTACTCCTGTTAGCACTTACACTTTCTATTTCTTTCAAATGTTGCTCAATCTCCTGATTTTTAGACCTTAGCATATCATTAGTCCGTTTTCTCAACACGTAACCTCTATAGATGAGGAGTAGCACGGCAGCAAGTAACAAGACACACAGTATCAAAATAATTTGCAGATTTCGATGCCTTTCCAAATCACCTCCAGCGGCTTCCAATTGTAGGTTCTTTTCCGCTAACTGGCGCTCTTGTTTCTCTGATTGATATTTAGCTTTTATTCCAGCGACCAACCTGGAGTTTTGAATATTATATAAAGAGTCTTCTTGCTCATCTAGCTGAACAAATGTATCGTAGGCCTCCTTGTATCTCCCTTGATTATAATAGATCTGCTGAAGCACATCCCTTGCATTCTCTTTGAGTTGATCATTGGATATCTGATGAGCAATTTCCAGAGTTTTATTCATGTAATACTCCGCTGAATCATATTGAGAAAACTCAAAAAACATATATCCAAGGCCCTGATACCCAAACCCAATAGCTCTTAGGTCCTGAGTCTCTATGGCAATTCTTAAACTTTCACGACTATGGAATTCTGCCTTGGAATTATTCCCAAGTACTCGGTAATCAATCCCCATTGCGTGATGAATTCTGTGAAGCAAAGTCTTATCACCAATCAAGGTAGCAATTTCCTCTGCCTGATTATAAAGCTTAAATGCCCTATTCAAATCTCCATCATCAGCATACGTACCACCTATATTGTAAGTACTGCTGGCTATTACTGCTGAATCCTTCAATAGTGAAGCCAATTCCACACAACTTTGATAAAATTGTCTTGCAGCCTCATGATCACCTAGATAATCGTAGTTAACTCCTATCTGCCGAAGAGTCGTCAAATACTCTAGCGAATCTTGATTTAACCGAAATATTTCAAGTGCACTAACAAGCAATTCGATGGCTTCAGCTCGATCATCCTCTTCCATAGCCATCATCGCACGTGATCTCGCAATTTCGGCATAAGCCACTGTCGAATAATCAGATAATAGGCTTTCGGCTTGATCTAGTAATTTCCTTGACTCCCTAAAATCATGAGATGTTTGAGCTTTCTCAGCTAATTCTACATATACTCGAATTAAAGAGTCCTTTGAGATTTCATTTTGTCCATATTGCGAAGTAGCCCGATGCAGTATAACAGAATCCTGACTGGAACTAAATCCAAAAGTCAATTGGGCATATCCAATAAGAAAGAATATTAGCGAGTAAACTCTAAGCATGTGACTAGTGCGGTGGCGGTGTTCAAGTAAGATAAACAACGACCTCCCAAAAAAAGGAGCCTCATCCTTAGAAAATTCAACAATTACCCTAAATATGGTAGCTGAATCCCTAAAAAATGCAAACAATCAACCATAATTCACAAACAGTTTTAAGCTATTTTATGACTCTTTTAATTGCTCTTCCCTTCTCTAAAAATTGAAACATACCATCTAAGTCATCTGCTTCGAGTAGTCGTTTAAACTCAGCAGTATTAGACAAGAAAGCATCTAGCGCTTCCAACACCATTTTCTTATTTTCCATGAAGATAGGTGCCCACATTTCTGGGGAGCTTTTGGCTAATCGCACTGTAGATGCAAATCCAGAACCAGCTAGCTCCAGGATCACCTGACCATCTTTTTCTTTGTCCAAAACAGCATTGCTCAACGAGTAAGACGTAATGTGACTCAAGTGTGAAATATAGGCTAAATGACGATCGTGAGCTTCGGCGTCCATATACTCCAGTTTCATCCCAATGGTCTTACACACTTTTTCAAACTGCATTAAGGCTGCAGGATTGGACTGACCGTCCTCACAGATAATCATGAGTTTCTCTTCAAATAGGCTAGCAAAAGCTGCCTCTGGACCACTATATTCTGTTCCAGCAATAGGATGGGCTGCTATGAATCGTGCTCGAGCTTCGTGTGATTTAACTGTTTCACAAATTTTGCCTTTCGTAGATCCAAAATCAACAATTACCTGCTCTTCTCGAATCATATCTAGAATGCCTGGCAACATCTGATCAATTACATCAACAGGAATTGATAAAATAACCCAATCAGCCCATTTGATACCGTCTTCAAGGTTTGTAAACTTCTTACTGATCAAACCAAGTTCAACCGATCTATCTAGATTCGATTCCTTTCTACTAAAGCCGCCAGCTTCTGATAAAAGTCCATGCTTTTGCATAGCAAGTGAAAAACTTCCCCCAATCAAACCAGTACCAACAAAAAGGACTTTCATTTTATTCTATTATATGCTTCATTTAATACTTCTTCTGGTGCACACAAGGATAGTCTTATAAAAGGCTTTCCTCGATCTCCAAATATAAATCCTGGAGCAATGTATACATCATACAACGTCAACACCTCTTCGATGAATTCTTCCCCATCCTTTGGGGCTTCTGCCCACAGAAACATTCCAACCTGCCCCTCTGCATAGCTGCAGTTCAACCTATCGAATATTTTTTGAGCTAGAATACGGCGTTTATGATAGGTCTCATTTAAATGAGCATACCACGCATCTCCCAACTTCAACGCTTCAATTGCAGCTTTTTGGATCCCATAAAACATACCAGAGTCCATATTGCTTTTAATTTGCAATACAGGCTGAACGAGTTCTTTTTTTCCTACTACCCATCCTACTCTCCATCCCGCCATGTTAAAGGTCTTTGACAAAGAATTCAGTTCCAAAGCCACTTCTGCTGCTCCTGCAACATGGAATATGCTCAAAGGAGTTTCATTGCTAATGAAGCTGTAAGGATTATCATGGCACAGTAGGATTTGGTGTTGTTGGGCAAACGCTACAAACTTTTGAAAAACAGATAGATTACTCTGTGCACCTGTTGGCATATGCGGATAGTTTAACCACATCAGTTTTACACCCGACAGATCCATATTGGCTAATTGATCCCAATCTGGTAAATAATCACCATTAGATAGTGGATAATAAATAGGCTCTGAACCAACCATCCTGGTTACCGAAGTATAAGTTGGATACCCCAAATCCGGAATTAACACCTTATCACCTGGATTCAAATACGCAAGAGATATGTGCGTGATTCCCTCTTTAGAGCCCATCAATGGCAGCACATCTAGTGAATCAATCTGGCAATGATATTTATTACCATAAAAGTCTTTTACAGCCTGATGAAACTCAGGCAATCCTTGATAAGACTGGTAACCGTGGACATCACTTCTTTGCGAAGCACTATTTAATGCAGTTATTACCTCAGGTGCAGGAGGTAAATCAGGGCTTCCTATTCCTAGATTAATAATTGGTCTTCCTTGCTCTTTAAGTTGACGTATTTCACGCAACTTTTTGGAGAAATAGTACTCAGTAAAAAGATGTGTACGGTCTGCAGCAGAGATCATAATGTCCAAATTCGACACTAAGAGAAATAATCAGAAGGTTTTTTCCCAAACCTTTCTTGATAAAGTTTAGAAAAATAAGATGCTGACTCCAATCCAATCTCGTTGGTAATTTGAGCTAACTTGTCATACCTTCTAGAAACCAATAATTCACGCGCATGCTGAAGCCGAATTTCACTAATCAATTTGGAAGGACTCAGGCCCACTGACTCAGCTGTTTTGCGATAAAGTTGTCGCTCACTTAAACCGAGATACATTGCCAATTGTGTGACATTTAACTTACGATCTCCAATATTGTTCTTCACGTAATCTCGAATGTTCAGGACCAACTGGTTTTCTTCTGTTAAATCCTGATGCTCTTCTTCAAACTCCCTGGCCCATTTGATTCGCTCCCTCAGGTTATTAATGACATTAGATATCCGAATCAACAATTCTTCCACTTCAAATGGCTTGATAATGTAATCATCTACACCCAATCGCAAACCTTTGATCTTATCAGAGCTTTCTGCTACTGCGGTTAAGACAATTACAGGGATCTTTGAAAGTGCCATATCAGACTGAATATTTTCCAACATGGTCCACCCATCCATCACAGGCATCATTACATCGGTTAGAATCAAATCCGGCTTTATCTGCTTTAGCAAATCCAATGCCTGCTGTCCATCATCAGCTACGTGTAGCTCAAAATGATCCCCTAGTATGTCTGAGAGATATGCTTGCAGCAGTCTGTTGTCCTCCACAATCAATATAGAGGTATCAGATGGCACTTTTAAAGTGTCTCTAAACTCAACAGATACATCAAGGGAACCAGAAACATCTGACGTGGTTATGTCATTTTGAACTGTAGGAACAAGGTCAGATAAAGGAAGAACGACTTTTAGCAAAGCTCCACCATCTATATTGTTATTTGCAGAAATCTGCCCATTCATTTGCTCAATCAACTCGCGAGAGATTGCAAGACCCAGCCCTGATCCTTTTATACTATCATTATAACCTCCAACCTGATAGAATCGGTCAAAAATATAGGGCATGTCTGCATCAGGTATACCAGCACCATTGTCGGTTACCTTTAGAATTACTTGTGCTTCCTCTACTACCGTAATAACCTCAACTTCACCACCACTACCCACGAATTTGAAAGAATTGTAGATGATGTTATTCAGCACTTTTTCAAACTGTGCTTCATCAATATCTACTACCGTTTGAGCAGAAATATCTGAAATATATTTCAAATCAATCTGATTGCTTTCTGCAAGTGAGGAGAATGCTGCTACAATTCTCGAAACCAATGGATCGAAATAGATCGGTTTGAGATTCACAACATTCTTTTTCAATTCCACCTTAGACAAATCCAACAAATCGTTGACCAGTGATGTCATTTGTTTCACATTGCCTTTGATTTTATTAGCAGGCTCTACTGCTTCAGCAGACAACTTATTAATCCTCAGAATGGCATCAGCATTGCCTTGAATCAAGGTAAGAGGCGTACGTAGCTCATGACTAATGTTGGCAAAGAATTGTGATTTCAGGTTATTGGTACGTTCCAGCTCATCATTTTGATGACTAATGGTTATCAACGCTTGTTCACGCTGCTCACCTAGATATTTTTTCTTTTGATACAGCCTGTAAATGACGATAAGTAAAATGGCCACAGCAATGAAACCAATTAAAAGAGAGTAAGTCAGCATACGCTGTAGCTTCAAACTTTTTCCTTGTGATGAATTTAGAGATGATAACTGATGATTCACATATTTTGATCGATCCAAGGCATATTTAGACTCCAATCGTCCCATCTCCCGTTCTTTTTCAGCATTCATCAGACTATCAGCAGCTGCCTCATGCTTGACTTGATTTTCATAAGCCTTCCGATAATTTCCTACTTTGGCATATAATTCAGACAAATCCTGGGAAAGCGCTTCAATTTCGTTCAATAAATTTTGCTGCTCTGCTAGTATTAACCCTTTCTCTGCTAAAACTATCGCTTCGTTTGTCTTACCAATATCCGTAAGGCATCGAGAGTAATTCATATAATAAAGAACTTGACCGTACGCATCGTTGGTTGCTTTGAAAAAATCAAAAGCACTATCCAGATAGATCATTGCCTCCTGATATTGCCCACTATGCTCAGCATTCATTCCCAGGTTTAACCTGGTAATTGCCATTCCAAAGTTGAACTCGAGTTGTTTAGCTAAGGTCAAACCTCTTCTAAAATAATATTCAGCACTATCAAATTGATCCAGGTAAGAATAAGCTAAACCGATATTGTTATCAATCTGAATCAACCTATTGGTCGAGCTGTTTTTAGCGAAAATAGCATGGGCTAATTTGTTATAATCAAGAGCCATTTGACTGTTCTCAATGGAACTATATAGCACTCCAAACTTGATATAAACCATACCTTTTAAGGAGTCATCATCAAGTTCTTCCGCTATTTTCAATGCTTCTTGAAAGAAAGACAAACCTTCAGTATACAAACCGGCATGTTCATGAACCTCACCAAGATTAATGTAAGCATTGAATGTAGCATAGTCATCTTCTACTTCCTGGGCGTACTGTAGCATCTGATCTGCAATGACAAAAGCAGAATCAAACTCTTGCTGTCGAAAGAAATAAGTATATCGCGCTCCAAAAAGACTAAATCTCGAAGAATCTGCATAACTCTCCCAGTCCAACTGCAGCTGATCTAGAATATTTGGTATTGGTGCTAATCTTCCCTCATCGAGCAAATCAGCAATAAATACCAGGTATAATTGAAGTCGTTCATTACTGCTTAACCCATGTTGTATACTTTCAATGTAGAGCTGTGCGGAATCAGGACTGGATTTTACGAATTGCTTAACAATCTGAATTTCCTCAGGAGATTGGGCTGTGGAGGTTAAACACCAACCAACTAGTGTGAACAATAAAAAAGTCCGGATACGATTCAACTAATTGCGTTTAGTAAAGCTTTTTGCCAAATTCTATAATTTTAGTGAGGCGACAAAGAAGAAGAACAGGTATTCAACTAAAATCAGAAATATTATTGATTCGTGGCAGGTCTCAAAAAAAAACATCCCGCAAAAGCGGGATGTCACCTACAAAATTGTTTAAACCAATGTTAACCTAATTCAAAAAAATTGACTGCACAACTTCATAGATTATTTTTAATGTTTAAAACATTTCTAATCTCTAATACCCTACGAAATAAATTACGATTTGTTGTATTGGCGTACAACATTCATTGATTTTGTAAATCTAAACTACTTCTAACAACTGCTAAAGTAAATTTTACAATTTGGGATTAAATAATTGTGAAAGGTTCATTTCCCTGATAAACCATTGTCATCCGATTGACAAATCCATAGAAAGTCATTGATTCTTCTAACTTTGCTCTACCTCAATACGTAACGAGGATTGAATAACATTAAATGAATGGAGCATCATCATTTGATACCGGTTTTATGTTGATCGGTTGTTGAATGTTTTTGTGAATTTCATATGACCGATAAAAGATAAACCTTACACATGAAATTCGGGACTAAAGCAATACACGCTGGGCAACATCCAGATCCTTCTACAGGAGCCATCATGACTCCAATTTATCAGACTTCCACATTTGCTCAGGAATCACCTGGTAAGCATAAAGGATATGAATATGCACGAACACAAAACCCAACCAGATCTGCGTTAGAAGCTAACCTGGCAGCATTGGAAAATGCTGCGTATGGTAGATGCTTCAGCTCTGGCATGGGGGCAACCGATGCTATTTTGAAGATGTTCAACCCTGGCGATGAAATAGTGAGCACCAATGACCTTTATGGAGGAACTTATCGAATCTTCACCAAAATCTATGAGCGCTATGGACTGAAGTTCAAGTTCGTAGATATGAAAGATTTAGAGGCTGTGAAAGGTGCAATTTCACCACAAACAAAGTTGGTTTGGGTAGAGACACCTACCAACCCAATGATGAACATTGTGGATATTGAAGCAATCGTTCAAATCTCTAAAGCAGCTAATGCTTTAACGGTTGTAGACAATACATTTGCTAGCCCTTACCTCCAGAACCCAATAGATTTAGGTGCTGATATAGTAATGCACTCGGTAACCAAATACATTGCTGGCCATTCAGATGTTGTAATGGGGTTTGTGGGAACAAGTAGTAAAGAAATAGATGATCAAATTGGATTCATTCAGAACTCTTCCGGCGCAATCCCTGGACCACAAGATAGCTTCCTGGTACTTAGAGGTATCAAAACACTTCACGTAAGAATGGATCGTCACTGTGATAATGGCGAAAAGGTTGCAAGGTTCTTAAAAGACCATCCAAAGGTGGAGAAAGTCTATTGGCCTGGATTTGAGGATCATCCAAATCATGAAGTGGCAAAAAAACAAATGAAGCGATTCGGTGGTATGTTGTCATTTATTTTAAAAGATGACAATCAAGAAGCTGCCTTCAAAGTGTTAGAACAGCTCAGAGTATTCACATTAGCAGAATCTCTTGGTGGCGTAGAGTCTCTTGCGGGACACCCTGCAAGTATGACACATGCTAGTATACCAAAAGAACAACGCCTTGAAGCAGGATTGACCGATTCACTAATTCGATTATCAGTTGGAATAGAAGATTCCGACGACCTAATAGAAGACTTAAAACAAGCAATTGGATAATCTAAAAGCCGCCTCGAGCGGCTTTTTTTATTTCAAATAACGTAACAAATATGACTACATCAGCTCTCACAGAATTGTTTGTCCGAGATTTAAACAGACTCGTCACAGAATTAGAACAATACCCAACAGAAGATCAAATCTGGCTTCTTCCTACAGGCATCAACAACTCGGCGGGCACTTTGGCCCTCCACTTAGTTGGTAATCTTCAACACTTCATTGGAGCAGTACTTGGTGACACTGGATATGTAAGAGATCGTGAAGCTGAATTCAATGATCGTAATGTTCCGGCGCACCAATTAATTCAATCAATAAATTCGACTATTGAGATCATTGATACCGTTTTAGGTAAACTAAGTTCTGAAAGCTTGCAATCTAAATACCCCTTAGAAGTCTTCGGAGAGCCTATTTCCACCATAAAATTCTTAATTCACTTACAAGGCCATCTCAATTATCACCTAGGACAAGTCAATTACCATAGAAGATTGCTCGCTCACTCCTAGTTATTGCCTAATTGTTAAGAATTCTTCTATATTTCCATATCACCAACCAACCCTTTTCATGCAACCATGAAAAATTCACATTTTTCACCGAGCATCAACCCTCATGTGATTATGAATTTTTATTGAATGTAGGAAGAGTATAATAGCAACCATTGAAAAACCTAATTTCTAAACTTCTAGGTCAAGAGACAAAGCCTAGAGAAAACGTCCATTCGGAAGTGGTAAGTTTCTTAGTTGAATTTGATCAGCTAAGAAAAGAGGTCTATTGGGGAGAAAATCTGGAAAGCAAATTTCAGTTGATCATCAATAAAGCAGATGATGAAAGATGGAAATTTCTACCGGGTTTGTACCTCCTTCATGAGCGCGCCTTAAGTACCCGATCTGATAACCCTAATAAATTCAAAGAATTATACCGTAGGCATTTTAGGATCAAATATCCAGCTCTTGCCAATTCGGAATTATTTAAGTTAATCTTTGAATCCGGGAATAATCAGGAGAAGATCATGAGTCATTTACTCATGGATCACATCTGCACCGAATTTGCGGACATAACTGAAAAACACCTAGATGCATGTGAAAAATATCATTCAAAAATTGATTTAACATTTAATCTATTTGATGAAAGTCAGCTTAGCAAATCAGATCTTCGATCAACCATAAAATATGAAGTTTCTCAAGTCTATGATATCATTCAAGACATCATAGGTGAGAAACAAACCAAATCGCTATTCCAGAGCTCATATGGTTTGATGGCCGAAAACTATGGACTACTTCCCTCCTTCTCTTTTATAGTCTCCATACTACCTGAATCAGCTCTAACTGAGCAGCAGCTCAGTATGCTCAGCAGAACTCAAATAGAAACTGTGCTAATTGAGAAGACTAGCAAATTGGAAGAAGCTAATGCCAGACTTCTTAGTGAGATAGAAGCAAAGGAGAAAATCCAAAGAGCCAATGAAGAAAACGTAGATCGACTAAATCGCATCATTGAAAATGCGATGGATGCAGTGGTTCTAATGGATAGCAGTGGTCGAATTACGTTTTGGAACAATCAAGCGGAAACCATCTTCAAGTGGAAGTCCGAAGAAGTGATTGGCAAGTCTCTAGCAGAGTGTATCGTCCCAGAAGACAAACGTGAGGAGCACGAAAGAGGACTAAACTATTATTTAAAAGTTGGCCGACATAAGTTTCTCAATAGAAGAATAGAAGATGTTGGAATAACCAAACATGGAAATTTGGTTCCATTAGAACTTTCCATAGTTGCCAACAAAGTAGATGGGGAAGTCATTTTCACCTCCTTCATACGAGATATTTCTGATAGGAAACGCTATGAAGATGAATTGATGAATGCCAAAGAAAAGGCAGAGCAAGCATCCAAAAGCAAGGCAGACTTCCTTTCCACCATGAGTCATGAAATCCGCACACCAATGAACGGACTTAGCGGAACTATTGACTACCTCCTGGAAGAAAACCCAAGAGAAGATCAGATTGACTCATTGAAACTAATGCGTCACTCATGTGAAAGCTTACTGGTTATCTTGAATGACATCTTGGACCTTTCAAAAATTGAGGAAGGACATGTAGAGTTTGACAACAGAGAGTTTTCTCTAAGAGAAGTTTGTCAACACATCGTTTCCACCTATACCCAACGGGCAGAACGAAAATCGATCAGACTTAACCTTGACCTCAATGACAAAATACCAGATCTATTAATTGGGGATCCGGTTCGGCTTAGTCAGATATTGAACAACCTTGTTAGTAATGCGATCAAATTTACACTTCATGGCCAGGTAGAGCTTAAAGTAGAGCTACTTGATGAATCCTTATCGAAAGCTAAGCTTAAACTCACCGTTAAGGATACCGGAATTGGAATTGCGAAAGGGAATATTGATAAAATCTTTGATCGGTTTACGCAGGTTCACGATCAATCCCACAACACCCTATCTGGAACGGGACTTGGCTTGTCCATATCCAAGAAACTCCTTCAACTGGTAGGAAGTGATCTGGTAGCTGAAAGTGAACTAGGTACAGGGTCAACATTCTATTTTGAAGTCGTATTTAACAAAGCTGAAGTCAAAAACACTAACGTCAATGATCAGAAAGGTGAAGCAACTCAACTGGATGGAACGAAAATCCTATTAGTTGAAGACAACCAGATCAATCAGATTGTTGCTGCTAAGTTCTTGAAAAAATGGAACTGTGAAGTAGCCTTTGCTGATAATGGTGAACAAGCTCTTGATCAAGTGATGATGAATCCGTTTGACTTGATCCTAATGGACATCCAAATGCCGATTATGAATGGATATCAGGCAGCAGAAGCAATCAGACAAATGCCAGGTGATGTGAAACATATTCCAATAATCGCTTTAACTGCTGATGTATTACCAGAAGTAAGAGAAGAAGCCCTAAGAGTAGGAATGAATGACCTAATGACAAAACCATTTAACGCAGACCAACTCCACAAAATCATAGTAGAGTATATCAATAAAGAGCAATAAAAAAACTCCTTCATAGAAATGAAGGAGTTCTTATATTCTTTTCAGTGTGTTAGCTTAGGCGCTTTTCACATTTAAGGTCTTTACTACATCAACTGGACCGAAAATTTTTCTCTCAACGATCGTCTTTTTTCCTTTAATAAGTTCTATTTCCGTATTCGGAAAACCCAACGTAGTATGTTTTTTCACTACTTTATGGTAAAACATAGAAGCCTGATCATACTCCCCTTTACCAAAATCATGTCGGTGTTCAAACTTCTTAACAGGAGTTCCAGGAATTACATGGTACATATTCACAATTACCGAGTATTTCGGCTGAAACATTCTGATAATACCTGCTAGCGGATTTTTCATATTCTAACCTATTCGATTATTCAAGTACCAAGTTTAATAAAATGAGTAATCAAAAGAAATATTTTTTAACTCATTCTCCATTTTAGAGCAAAAAAAAGAGCGCTGGTAAATACCATGCGCCCTCCGTCATGTGCAGAAATACTGCTTAATCTTAGCGGATTAGAGATACCAATCCCATCACCTTTTCAGGTTTAGAATAGGCTACTCACCGATAATTTCAACCCGGATTATTCAATAGAATACTTCAGAATAGTAGACCTGATTTTCTATTGAATAATGACGAAATAATTCTTTATTCTAGAATTATTTGTCAGGGTAACCCTGACAAAGCAAAGCTTTCGTCAGCCCTCTGGGCAAATTATGCTCTTTGCATAATTTGGGTCAACTCAGTGAATTAATCCACATTATCGTGTAGATACTTGTTGTTACCCAGTATCTGATTTTCGTCTGTTAAATTAAATTTTGAAATGTTTCGCTCTGAACTATGAGGCACTTTCGAAAAAGTCACCTGCTTGCGCTCATACGCTGGCACATCAAATCTCTCTTTATAATTTTTGGTAGCAATCTCTTCGCGTTGAGTACCTTCCAGCATCTCTTCACGTTTTCTTCTTTGCTCCATCAATTCCATCTTTTTAGAGGCAGAATGACCTGCAGTAATGTTTTCGATAGAGAATGGATCGAAATGAGACTTCTGAGGCTCTACAGGAGTGTTCATCTCCTCTTCTTCCTCTACATCATCAAACACCTCGTAATCACTTCCTAAATCGAACTCAAACTCGTTCTCTTCTTCCTCATCCTCTTCTTCAACTGCCTTTCTGATCTCTCTTTTCAAAAAATCATAGCGCAATTCATCTTTCTCCTCTTCTTCCTCATCAGACTTCTGGTTTCTGATAGATGATTTGTACTCCTTCTCATCTTCTTCATCCTCATCTCGTCTGTTGTTGTTTGTTACATCAAACAATTTGATTTGTCTAGAAGACTCCAAATCAAAAACTCTTTTGGTTTCAGTTGGAGAAGGCGTAGAAACAGATTCTGGCTTCTTAATTGGCTTAATCTCATCGCTGTTATCAAAACCAGTTGCGATGACAGTTACACGAATGTTTTCACCAAGATTTGGATCTACACCGTGACCGAAGATCACCTCAGCTTCATCACCAGCAAATTCTTGCATGTAATCAGTGATATCTGCCAATTCATCCATTTGAAGCTCAGCATCCTCACCTGACATGATAGAAAGAAGGATTTTCTCAGCTCCTGTAATGTTTTGATTGTTAAGCAAAGGAGAGTTCAATGCTTCTTCAGCAGCTCTTCTTGCCCTGTTTTCACCGTAAGTCTGTGCAGAGCCCATTACTGCAGCTCCAGCATTCTTCATTACGGTTTTAACATCTTCAAAATCGACGTTTACATAACCAGACACCGTAATGATCTCCGCAATGCCCTTAGCAGCAGTAGTCAAAACGTTATCCGCTTGTGCGAATGCCTCTCTAATAGCCAGGTTACCGAAAATCTCGCGTAACTTATCATTCAAGATGACAAGTACCGTATCACAGTTTGCCTTCAGCTCAGCGATACCCTCGTTGGCAGCTTTCATCTTCTTACGACCTTCAAATACGAAGGGCGCAGTGACTATACCAACTGTCAGGATATCCATCTCTTTAGCTACCTCTGCGATAACTGGAGCGGCACCTGTACCAGTACCACCACCCATACCCGCAGTGATAAACACCATCTTGGTATCCTCAGAAAGCATTTCTCTGATTTCTTCCTTAGACTCTAGTGCAGCGTGCTTTCCTTTTTCAGGATTCGCACCAGCTCCAAGCCCACTGGTAAGATTAACTCCCAGTTGCAATTTGTTAGGCACTGGACTAGTTTCTAGTGCCTGAATGTCCGTATTACAAACTACGAACTCTACATCCTTGATCCCAAGGTTATACATGTGGTTGACAGCATTGCTGCCTCCTCCTCCAACACCTACTACCTTAATAATGGATTTGTGGTGTGAGGGTAAATCGAATTTGTACATATTTTCTGCCATGACGTTTGGTTTTTTATGTAAATCCTCAGTTAAACAATTATTTAATTTTCGCTGGTGGCAAGCCTCCAACTATATCTTTATTACTTATTAGTAGTCTTTTTCATCATCCAGGTCGTCGATAAGAAGACCCTTCGTTTTCTCTAATATGTTTTGGAAGAACTTCGCTCCTTGCTTAGAACCACCTTTTCTGTTGTTGTTTTTCAATGAAGCACGCTCATTGTATCTGTCTTCGCGGATATCGATTGCTCTGAATCCTGACAATACCAAACCAACAGAAGTCGCGTACATTGGGCTCTTCACAGAGTCAACCTTACTCTTACCAAGGTGCTCGTTTGGATATCCAATTCTGGTATCTAAACCAGTCATGTATTCAAACAACTGCTGCAAGTTGGTCAACTGTGATCCACCTCCAGTTACCACAATACCAGCTGCAAGCTTCTTGTGATATCCTGAAGTAATGATCTCCGTGTGAACCATCTCGATGATCTCTTCCATTCTTGCCTCTATTACGTGCGCAAGGTTCTTCACAGAAATCTCTTTTGGAGGTCTATTTCTCAAACCTGGAATTGACACGATCTCATTTGGATTAGCCTCTTCTGAGATAGCTCTTCCAAATTTCGTTTTCAGCAATTCGGCCTGATGCTCCATCACCATACATCCTTGTTTGATATCAGATGTAATGATGTTACCACCAAATGGAATCACTGCAGTGTGACGAATGATATTATCATAGAATACCGCGATATCAGTAGTACCACCACCAATATCTACCAGACATACTCCCGCTTCTTTCTCCTCATCGCTCAACACAGCTAAGCTGGAAGCAAGTGGCTCGAGGATCAGATTCTCAATCTCCAACCCTGCTCTTCGTACACATTTGTTAATGTTATTGATCGCATTGGTTTGAGCTGTGATGATATGGAAATCGGCTTCCATTTTCACACCAGACATACCTACTGGATCCTTGATACCATCTTCATAGTCGATGATATAATCTTGTGGCATCACGTGAATGATCTCACTCCCAGGAGGAATCACTATGCGATACATATCGTTATTCAGTCGATTCACATCCTCTACAGTGATTTCATCATTGCTCTCACGAGTGATAGATCCATGATGAATGGCACTGCGAATGTGCTGACCTGCAATACCCACGTTAACGACACGAATATCAATCCCTGATTGCTCAGACGCTTCGTTAACCGCTTTTTCGATTGCGTTTACCGTTTTATCAATATTGGTTACGATACCTCGGATTACTCCATCAGAAACGGCTTTACCCATCCCCAACACCTCGAGCTTTCCGAACTCGTTTTTGCGCCCAACAATGACGCAAATCTTGGTGGTCCCTATATCGAGACCGACGATGATTTTGTCTTCCATTTTACTAAGCAGTTTTTCTCAGTTCATAGTTAATATTCAATAGTCTATAACGATTCCGACACATGACTTTGGAGCTGTTGACTACTGACGTAATGGTATGAACTAAGTATTTATTCACAGACGATTTGATTTTCAAATTTCACATTCACCAACTCATAGGTATTCCATCCTTTGTTTGGCAAGATCTCCTTATAGAAGACCATTAATTTTTTAAACTTGGAATCCAGATCATCTGGCATTCCAAAAATGATTTCTTGCTTGGTTACTTGAGGCAATAGCTTCAATTGACCATCTTTTTCAATAACTACCTGAGCGATTTGCGCACTCCAGAATTTATCCTTTTCGATATAGTTGAGCAATGCAAGAATGTCATTACCATAATCCGTCTCCGTAAGGCTTCTCTCCCAGCTAAATCCTCGCTCTGTCTCAATAATTGGAACACGAGCAGTATGCTTCGCATTTACTGGCAACAGACGACCATCTTCATCAATGTATTGATCAGGACCATTCGGATTGAAGATTCTAGCAATTGGTCTTGCCTGCTCTACCTTAACTATCAAATTCCCTTTAATGTCACGATAGATCTGAGCTTCCTTCACAAATGGATTGGACTCTACTCGCTGCTCCAACATTTTCAAATCCAGATGCTCTATAGATTGACCCAATACATAGTCAGTACTTCCTGCATTCATCAAGGAAATAATCTCCATCTGATCAGTGAAATAGTCTCCATTCTGATCCTGGATTTTCACCAATACATCATTCACAGGTTTGCCAGAGTTTTTCACTCCAGTGAAACCAATGATGACTACCATCACAGCAGCAGCAATTGAGAAAAACAATATGGTTTTTATATCACGCTTCACGCTTCAACTTGTATTCGTAGTATTCTTTAATTCTAGGTACTTCTTTATCTATATCTCCGGCACCAATAGTTACCAGCAATTCCACATCCAGCGACTTCAGTGTATCCATCAACTCATCCTTCTTAATCAGGTGTTTGTTCTGAATGAACACTTTATTAAAGATGTTTTCAGAAGTCACACCTGGAATTGGCTCTTCTCTCGCGGGATAGATATCCAACAGGATCAGCTCATCCGCAAGCATCAAGCTATCTGCAAATCCAGCTTGAAAATCTCTTGTTCTAGAGAATAAATGCGGTTGGAATACAGCCGTCAATTTCTTCTTAGGGAACAATGCTTTAACCGATCTCAAGAATGCTCTGATCTCCTCAGGATGATGTGCATAATCATCAATGAAGATGAATTTCTCACTCTTAATGATGTATTCGAATCTTCTTTTTACTCCACGGTAAGACTTCATTGCCTCTTTGATCGACTCAGAGTCCATTCCCATATCTATAGCCACTGTAATTGCAGCTAGTGCGTTCTCCACGTTATGGAATCCAGGCACCAAAAGATTGATATCTTTTATTGTTCTGGAGCCATGATAGTTGAAAATGAAAATTCCATTTACAGCTCTCAAGGCATGCGCACGAATATCACCACCCTCCATACCGTAGGTATAGTATAAGTGCTCTAAATGTGTATTTACCTTTTCTGCAGCTTTGTAATGAACAAGCGTTTTTCCTTCTTCACCTGATTGCTGCAAGAACTGACCAAATGCCTTTCGCATCTCCATTTCATCACCATAGATATCCAGGTGATCCGGATCTACGGAAGTTACCACCGTGTAATTCGGCATCAACCAATGGAACGAACGATCAAACTCATCGGCTTCTACTACAACTGGTGCATCTTTATCTCCAATCAACAGGTTGGTCTCATAATTACTCATGATACCTCCGATGAAAGCAGAACATTTCTTCTCATGATACTGAAGCATGTGAGCTACCATAGAAGACGTAGTGGTTTTACCATGTGTTCCTCCTATCGCGATGGTGAAATGATCCATCGAGATGATACCTAATACTTCAGCTCGCTTACGAACATCAAACTTTTTGTTTCTGAAAAACTTGAGCTCTCCGTGCTTCTCTGGAATAGCAGGTGTGTAGATCACCAAAGTATCTTCTCTATTCAAGAAATGCTTTGGAATATCTTTTCTACTATCCTCATAGTGAATCCACATACCTTCCAGGGAAAGTCTGGTGGTCAAATTGGTCTCTACACGATCATATCCACCCACTTTTGCGCCCCGCTTGTTGAACCAACGAGCGATAGCACTCATGCCAATCCCACCGATCCCAACAAAATAGACGTTCTTTATATCTTCCAGTCTCATGCGATCAGTTTGATAATTTCGTTTGCAATATCTTTAGAAGCATCAGGGTGAGACATGCTCTTGATGTTCTTACTTAAAGTCTCTTTTCTTGACTCATCTTCGATGAGCTCCATAACAGTTGGTAACAACTGTTCCATTCCATCGCTATCCTTAACTAAAACCGCTGCATTACGCTCTACCAAAGCCATCGCATTGATAGTTTGGTGATCTTCAGCAACATTCGGACTAGGCACCAGTATCGATGCTTTACCAGTTAGCATAAGTTCAGCAATAGACAAAGCTCCTGCACGAGAAATCACTACATCAGCTAATGAATAAGCGAAGTTCATTTCACGCACAAAGTCCTTGATCACAATGTTCTTAGATTCACGAGGAATCCGTCTTTTCATTTCCTCAAAATAAAACCCTCCAGTTTGCCAGATCACCTGATATGGAGAATTAGCTAGCTCTTCATAGCCAGCCAAAATCATTTCATTCATTGATCTCGCACCAAGGCTACCACCTACTATTAGGATGGTTTTCTTCGCAGGGTCAAAACCAAAAAACCGATGAGCTTCATTTTTCAAACTATCTCTCAACAGAATGGTCTTTCTAACCGGATTACCCGTTACCACCAGTTTTTCTGCAGGGAAATACTTTTCCATACCTTCATGAGCAACACAAATCTTGTTCACACGCTTAGCCAGTAACTTATTGGTTAAACCAGCATATGAGTTTTGTTCCTGCACCAACGAAGGAATCTTTTTAGAAGTAGCCGCATACAACAATGGACCACTTGCATATCCTCCCACACCAATTACTGCATCAGGTTTGAAATTAGCAACGAGCTTGTAAGCACTCGCCAAACTATCCATCAGCTTGAATGGGAAGAGTAAGTTTTTAGCTGAAAGACTTCTTTGAATTCCAGCGATATTCAATCCAACGATTTCGAAACCGGCTTCAGGAACTTTGGTCATCTCCATTTTGCCTTTTGCACCGACAAAAAGAATTTCCACGTCCTGTAGCATTTCTTGCAAAGACTGAGCAATAGAGATCGCTGGATAGATATGCCCTCCAGTACCGCCACCGCTAATCATTATCCGATATGTCTTTTGCTTTTCGATTACGCTGCTTCTTTAATTCGTTCTTTATTAAATGAATTGGTGGTTGTAGCACCAATATTATCGTCAATTTCTCCTCGGCTTACACTTAGAATAATTCCTAAGGCTAGTCCAGTGAATAACTGCGAGGTTCCCCCCATACTAATCAATGGTAACGGCAATCCTGTGATCGGTCCAAGACCTACAGCAACCCCCATATTTACCATAGCCTGCATCACCAGGGCAAATGACAATCCTGCTGATAACAAACCACCATAAGCCCGATCACTTTCCGATGCAGCTTTCATTCCACGATACAGCAAAGCGAGGTAAAGTATCAAAACCATGATACCTCCTATCATGCCATATTCTTCCAAAATGATTGCAAACACAAAGTCAGCATAAGCTGATGGTAAATAATTTCTTTGATCGCTCTGACCAGGACCTTTCCCAATCAATCCACCAGTTGCAATAGCAATGTTTGCTTGCTTAGCCTGGAATGGAATTTCTTCATTATTGAAGAAGCTCTCTACCCTGCTTAGTGCTGTTCCAGCTCTCTGACCCAATGCCATCGCAGCTCCACCAGCTATTACTCCGATGATCATTAGCATAGCGAGGTATTTCACAGGCACACGACCAATGAACAACATCAACATACAAGTAGAGAATAACAACACTGCTGATGAAATATTGGTCATTGCAATAAGGCCGCAAATCAAACCAATCCAAATCAATACTGGAACGATTGCCTTTTGAAAATCATCAATACTTTTTTGTCTCTTCGATAGCATACTTGTCACTGTCACTAAGAGCGCCAGATTGGCTAAATCTGAAGGTTGAAATGCCAAGTTGATGATTGGAATTGGTAACCATCTAGATGCTCCATTGGTCTCATTTCCATAAAACAATGTCAACAGCAACAATGGCACTGACAGCCACAAAGCAAATCGAGAAATCTTCGAATAATATCTGTAATCAATCTTATGCGCTATCCACATAGCTCCCAAACTAAGGAGAACCAAGGTAGAGTGCTTGAATAAGTAATATTCTGTATTCCCACCCATCATTTTGTAGGCCAAACTCCCTGTAGAGCTATACACCACCAAAACGCTGAGTACCGAAAGCAAAAACACGATGAACCAGATCACTGGATCACCTTTCAAATTTCTGTAAGCCCATTCCTTTACAGTATTCATACGCTTTCTTTTTTAGTTCCTATTAATTCCTGCACAGCTCTTCTGAACTGATCCCCTCTATCCTCATAATTGCGAAACAGATCGAAACTGGCACAAGCTGGAGATAGCAATACTACCTGTCCATCTTTCGCCATATCAGCAGCCATTTTCACTGCCTCAACCGTCGATGTTGTTTCTTTTATTTCTTTCAAACTTCCTGAGAAGAATGTCTTGATCTTTTCATTGTCAACTCCTAAACAAACAAGACCTTTCACTTTAGACTTTACCAAAGCCTCGATCTGCTCGTATTCGTTTCCTTTATCAATTCCTCCTGCTATCCAAATGATATCAGCCTTCACACCATCCAATGCATAATACACTGCATCTACATTGGTTGCTTTGGAATCATTGATAAACTGCACGCCATCCAGCTCACCACATGGCTCTAAACGATGCGGTGCATTGACGAAAGTCTTCAACCCGTGCATTACATCCTGAATAGAAACCTCCAGGTTCAACGCTGCCAGCGTAGCTGACATGGAGTTGATCATATTATGTTTGCCAATTAGAGAAATCTCTGCTACTGGTATTTGATGCTTCTTACTCTTTTGTTTGTACTTATAGTCGAAGATCAAATGATCGTTCTCCATATAAGCTTGCCATCTTGGATCTTTGGTAGTTGACACAGCAAATAAGCTTGCATCAATCTTGCGCTTTGCTACTTCCTGTGTGATAGGTTCGCTATCTGCACAGTATACAAATGCTTCTTCATGACTAAGATTTTCTGTGATCTTGAACTTAGAAGCCACATACTTTTGAAAATCATAATCATATCGATCCAAATGGTCTGGTGTGATATTCAGAAGTACTGCCACATCTGGCTTGAACTTCACAATACCATCCAGCTGGAAACTGCTCACTTCTACAACATAATAGTCGTATCCGCCTTCAGCAACCAGTTTGGCCAAACTAATTCCTACATTACCACCCAAAGCGACTTTGTAACCAGCTTTTTTAAGCAAGTGGTGAGTTAATAAAGTAGTAGTAGTCTTGCCGTTAGTACCTGTAATTGCAATCACCTTTGCTCCTTCCGGAATGTACCGGTAAGCAAATTCGATTTCAGAAATCACAGGAATATCTTTTGCTATAGCTTGTTGAATTAAAGACACTTTATCAGGAATACCAGGACTCTTGATGATCTCATCACTCTCTAAAATTCGATCCACCGAATGACCACCATCCTCGTATTCCACACCATATGAATCGAGCGTAGCTTTCCTGTCATCAGCAATGCGACCCGCATCTGACAAGAAAACGGAGTATCCTTGCTTCTTGCCTAAAATGGCCGCACCGATACCGCTTTCGCCTGCTCCTAATATGGTGATGATCTTACTCAATCTAGCTTATCCTCGTTTTTCATTTTCTTCTCAATAATCTGATCACAACAGATCGAATAAAGAGAAAGTAGTTCGTATCCTTTTTTCACAAAATCTGTGATCATAGGTATTTGTCTTTTTCTGTTGGCATCATCCAGTTTGTCAATCATGTAGATCAACTCATCCATCTCCTCTTCCAATGCATCCATCTGGTTGTAAAAACTGATCTGCCCTTTTGCACTCAACACTTTATGCAAGATCTTGTCCATCTTCTGCGAGCTACGCATGATAGCCGAAGAGAAAGCAAGCAAATTGCTACCAGGCAACAAGTCCGCTAGCTGAGAAGCCTTGTTCTGGAATTTTTCGTTGAGATTAGAGAGTTGTTCAAGTGTCATATTAGGATCATCTAAGTTTAAGCGTTGCTAATGTGATAATGGCTAACAAAATGCCGGACGTCCAAAATCTGGTAACGATCTTAGCCTCATGCCAACCTTTCTTTTGGTAATGATGATGTAATGGCGACATAAGGAACACCCTTCTTCCTTCACCATACTTTTTCTTGGTGTACTTGAAATAAGACACCTGAATCATCACTGAAATTGTCTCTATGAAGAACACTCCACAAAGCACAGGAATCAACAATTCCTTTCTAATAACTAAAGCGAAAACGGCAATTGTAGCACCAAGCGACAAACTGCCAGTATCACCCATAAAAACCTGAGCTGGATAGGAATTGAACCATAAGAATCCAATACATGCTCCTACGAAAGCAGCTCCGAAAATCACCAACTCACCCGAGTTTGGAATAAATGCGATATTCAAATAATCAGCGAATACTGCGTTACCAGACATGTAAGCAAATACCACCAATGTCAATCCAATAATTGCTGATAAACCTCCAGCCAATCCATCCAATCCGTCTGTCAGGTTCGATGCATTGGAAACTGCCGTGATGATAAATATGACTGCAAGCACATAAACCAACCAGGTATATCCTTCCAAAAACTGTGGCAATAACCAGTCGTATTGGAATTCATTATTTTTCACAAATGGAATAGTCGTCACAATAGATCCACTATCAGCGAAGCCTGTTCCACCAAGTTCTGGAATTGCCACATCTGGATGGAAAACCATTACCAAACCAACAACTAAACCAATCGCTACCTGACCGATGATTTTGAAGTGACCTGCTAAACCATCCTTATTCTTCTTTTTCTTCTTCAGGTAGTCATCAGCAAATCCGATCAGTCCCATCCAAAGACAAGTCACCAATAACAGGATGACATAGATATTACCAACCTGAGCGAACAACAACGTTGGGATAGTGATCGAAGCGATGATGATGATACCACCCATAGTTGGTGTACCAGCCTTCTCCATCTGACCTTCCAAACCCAAATCACGAATAGACTCTCCCATCTGGAAGCGTCTAAGCATGTTGATCAATTTCTTACCAAAGAAGATGCTAATCACCAGCGAAATCAACGCAGCCATACCTGCCCTGAAGGAGATAAAGCGGAATACACTCGCTCCCATCAAGTCAAATTGTTTTTCCAAAAAGTCAAACAAGTAGTATAGCATTTCAGATTTTAGATTTTAGACCTAAGATTTTAGATGGAGTTTGATGTCTCCTTTCTAATGTCTTCTGTCTATCCATTTAACATTTTATTTAACTCTTCTTTGTCATCGAAGTGATTTCTCACTCCTTTAATTTCCTGGTAAGTTTCATGTCCCTTTCCAGCAACTAATATGATATCCATAGATCCAGCCAGATTGCAAGCTGTTCTAATTGCTTCTCTTCTATCCTCAATCACCATGGTTTTTCTCTGATCAACCTTTGAAATCCCCGCCATCATATCCGTAAGGATTTGCTTTGGATCTTCGTCTCTTGGGTTGTCAGAAGTCAATATCACTTTGTTGCTGTACTGAGCAGCTAATCTTGCCATCTCAGGACGTTTACCTTTATCTCTATTTCCTCCACATCCGACTACAGTGATTACTGTTTCCTGACGTGTTCTCAAATTGTCAATCGTCTTTAACACATTTTCCAAAGCATCTGGAGTGTGTGCATAATCCACGATCGCCAAAATATCGTTGGCATTTACCACCTGCTCAAAGCGACCTCTTGCACCGTCCATTTGCGAAAGCACAGTGAGTACTTCTTCCTTCTCCTCCTCAAGCAATACTGCAGTAGCATATACCGCTAAAAGGTTGTAAGCATTGAAGTCACCAATCAACTTGAACCAGGCGCTGATTCCATCCACATCAAGCTCTAAACCCTGAAGTGTATTGTGTAGAATCTTTGCTTTGAAATCAGCCATAGACTTCAAAGAGTAAGTATTCTTATCAGCCTTAGTGTTTTGCATCATCACATGACCTCTCTTATCATCTACATTGACCAATGCAAATGCATCTCTTGACAAGCCATCAAAAAGCAATTTCTTCGCCTTGATATACTCATCAAAAGTCTCGTGGAAATCCAGGTGATCATGAGAAATATTCGTGAACACACCACCAGCAAACTCCAACCCTTTGGTTCTGTGCTGAACTAAAGCATGAGAGCTCACTTCCATGAAGGCATGTGTACATCCCTCCTTCACCATTTGCGCCATCAAAGCATTGATGGTAATTGCATCTGGAGTAGTGAACTTAGTCTCTAGTATCTTTTCGTTGATTTTGTTCTCTACCGTAGAGAGCAAGCCAACTTTATATCCTAATCGCTGAAACAATTGGAATAATAAGGTCGCCGTAGTAGTCTTACCATTGGTACCTGTTATTCCGACTAATCGAAGTTTCTTAGAAGGATTGTCGAAGAAATTGGCTGCTACAATACCCATCGCAGCAGCGCTATTCTCCACCTGTATATATGTCGTATTCTTTCTTAAATCTTGTGGAATCTCTTCACAAACAATAGCCACCGCACCAAGCTCAATAGCCTTATCTATGAAATCATGCCCATCAACTGTCAAGCCAGGAACAGCAAAAAACAGCCCTCCTTTTTCGACCTTTCTTGAGTCCATAGCCAATGAAGTAATCTCCTGATCACGATCTCCATGGATCTCAATCAGCGACGCTCCAAACAATATGTCTTTCAATAATGGCATTAGCTCAATTCAATTTTAATGTTGGCTCCTTTTGCGAATTTTGTTCCAGGCAATAAAGACTGAGTATTCACTCTTCCTCGACCTCTGGCATCCACTTTTAAACCCATGTTTTCCAATACATAAATGGCATCACGAAGTGTCATACCACGCACATCTGGAATATGATCAGGCTTAGGTTGATTGTCCTCCCAGAATACTGAATGATTAACCACATCAGTCGTCACCCATTCCGCATCTGTTTCTGAATGATTAGAGATTCCTAAATAATTTGAAATCATCTGTAACTCATTCTTTTTACCTGATCTGATTACTGGAAATACTCCAGCATACTTATCTCTTTGGTCTGGCAGCTCTAAATGTAAATCCGTCTCCAAAGCATAGATCTTATCCGCTATTTCTTTGAAAACTGGAGCTGCTACATCACTTCCATAAATCTGATACCCCTTTGGCTCATCAATGACGATGATACAGCTGTACTGAGGGTTATCAGCTGGAAAATACCCAGCAAATGAGGTGTAGTAATTCGTTGTATATCGACCATTCACCACCTTCTTAGCTGTACCTGTCTTTCCAGCAATTTTGTATTTCTCGTTTTTAATGTTCTGTGCAGTTCCTCGTTCTACTACACCTTCCAGCATAACCTTCACCTTTCTCAAAGTCTCCTTAGAGCAGATCTTATCGTTCAAGACTTTCGCCTTATAGGTATCAATATTTTTATTCGCCTTCTTCACTGATTTCACAATCAAAGGCTGAATCATCTTCCCATTATTAGCCACAGCATTGTACAATGTCAATGTCTGTAATGGAGTCATTTTCAACTCATATCCATGAGAAATCCATGGCAATGAAATACCACTCCAGGTGCTATCAGTCGGATCTTTTATATAAGGAACTCCCTCACCCACCATTTGAAAACCAAGCGGTTTATCCAAGCCTATTTGCTTGATGTAATCTGTATATCGTGATGGTTTAGCTCCAAATTGCTTCGTGATCAACTTCGCTGTACCAATGTTGGAACTCTTCTCAAACACTTCCTGAACAGTCAATACACCATATCCACCTGGCTTATGATCGCGCATGGTTTCATTGAAAAATTTCATCACACCATTGCCAGTGTCCACAGTGTCGGTCAGTTCGATATCAGCGTCTTCTAACAATGCGATCATACTAGCCAATTTGAAAGTAGAACCTGGCTCACGCGCACCCTGACTACCCACTGCGTAGTTGTACTGTTCAGAGTACTCACCTCTGCTATTTCTACTCAGGTTAGAAATCGCTTTGATCTCTCCTGTTTTCACTTCCATCAAAACCGCAACTCCGTAATCCGCCTGATGCTTTTGTAAATGCTTTAACAAGGCCGATTCCGTAACGTCCTGAAGGTTTACATTGATAGTCGTTTGGATATCATAACCATCCACTGGACGAATCTCCGTACCATCATAAACAGGCCTCCAGCTGCCTCCAGTCATTTTTTGAAACAGCGCCTCTCCATTTTGACCGGCTAACTGGCGATTGAATGAATATTCTAATCCAGCCACTCCATTGTTATCAGAATTGACTGTTCCTATAGTTCGGTAACCAAAACGAGAAAAAGGCAGAATTCTTTTTTCCACCTTCTCGAAGATAATTCCACCAGTATATTGCCCTTCTCTAAAGATTGGCCAGCGCTCGATGCGCTTTTTTTCCTGATAGTCAACTTCCTGTCGGTTAATGACCATATATCGTCTTCTGTCCTTCCTTGCCTGAGCTATCTTCCGCTTGTATTGCATCTGCGACATATCTCCATAAAAGTGCGAGAGATAATAGCAGAGTGAATCAATGTGCGAATTGAACAACTCATCGCTAGGCAGGTATGGATCAAATGCCACCTGGTAAAACGGCAATGAGGTCGCCAACAAACTCCCATCATCGGCATAAATATTACCGCGTGTTGCATTGACCTTACGAACATCCAGTCCTATGCTCTCCCCGTAACTTCTCCATCTATCACCCTCTACATGCTGAATGGTGAAAATGCGAAAAAGTATTCCTGCAGAAAACAAGAATACCACGAGGAATGCAATCCTTACTCTTAATAATATGGATGTGCGAATGCTCATTCTTCCGGTATCACAATTTTATAAGGTGAAACATTACTTTCTTTCAATCCAATGCGAGCTGCCTCTTTTGCCACCTCTGACTGCTTACTTGCGTACATGAAGTCAGCCTTTAATGTGGTATAATCAGCTCTTAAATCTTCTACTGCCGTTTCCAGCGTGTTGATATTTCTAATTTTCTTTTCTGCATAATGTCTACTTCCGATGTAGATCACACAAAGAGTCGCCACAAACAAAATCTGTGGTAAGAATCTCAAGTGAATGACTTCACCAATCGACTCATCCATTGGAAGCACCTTATCCAACAGAGAAAAGAAACCTTTTCCTCTTGCTGCTGACTTACTAGGTATTTTGTATGTATTGGTTGCCATTTGTTTTTATTCATAAGTACAGAGTACAGCGTACCATGTACAGTGTTTGTTAATCCATTATTCGAAGCACAGTACTGAATACTATTTACTCTGTACCCGCTCCGCTACACGGAGCTTCGCGCTTCTCGCTCTATTGTTTCTTTCCAACTCTTCTTCTCCGGCGATAATCGGCTTTCTGGTAATTGACTCTAATGGCCTGATAATATTTCCATAAAAGTCTTTCTCCTGCTTGCCTCTTATATTTCCAGCATTGATAAAGTTCTTCACTGGACGATCTTCTAAAGAGTGATAGCTCATCACTACCAATCGACCTCCCGGCGCCAAGACTTCTGGTGTCTGCTCCAAAAATTCATGCAGCGCCCCCATCTCGTCATTTACTTCTATGCGTATGGCCTGAAAAAGCTGAGCGAGATATTTCATCTCTCTACCTCTCGGCGCACAAGTCAAAGCAATCTCTCTTAGCTGTTCGTTTCTGTGGATGGTCTTCATACCCCTGGCTCGGATGATCGCGGCTGCCAACGTTTTGGCATTTTTGACCTCTCCGTAAGCACTGAGTATATGAATCAAATCCTTCTGCTCGTATTCGTTTACTACATGTTTTGCAGTAACCGCAGCTCCCTGATCCATTCGCATGTCGAGCTCTCCATCAAATCGGGTGGAGAAACCTCTACTTCCCTCATCCAATTGATGAGAAGAAACTCCTAAATCAGCAAGAATTCCATCTACTTGTTTTACTCCATGAAAGCGCAGTTGCCTTTTCAGGAATCTGAAGTTGGATTCTACAAAAGTGAAAGAACGATGCTGCTGAAATTCTTCAGCATTGGCCTTTGCATCAGCATCCTGATCAAAAGCATAAAGCATTCCGCCATCAAGCTTCTCGAGTATTGCTCGAGTATGTCCCCCTCCGCCGAAGGTGACGTCAACATAGATTCCGTTTGGTTTGATGTCAAGGCCTTCCAGGCACTCTTTTAGCATCACCGGTATGTGGTAAGTACTCATTATTCGTCCAGGTATTTCTGAGCAAGAGCTGAGTACTCTTCGGAATCGTCTATTTGATGTTCCTCAAAAATTTGAGGGTTCCACATCTCAATGTAATTGCCCATCCCTATTAAAATAGCCTCTTTATCGAGGTTGGCATGAGCGAGCATTGGCTTAGGTAACAATATCCGTCCCGCATTATCCAGCTCTACCTGTGCGATACTCCTGAAGAAATTTCGTTTCAATTTTCTCTGCTCGGCGTTGAACTCACTAAGCGCAGCAATCTTGGCATGTATCTTTTTGTATTCTAACATCGGATACAGGATCAAGTTTGGCTCGAATCCTTTTCGGATTACCAGCTCGTGAGTGGATACTTCGGGAAGATTAGCCTTAATCTTAGAAGGTAAGACTAACCTACCCTTAGCGTCCAACTTACACTCATACTCGCTTGTGAAAAAAGCCATAGTTGAGCTGCGACACTCTCGCATCGCATTAGAAAAATATAAACCACCAATACAAATGTATGAAAAGATTCAACAAAATCAACCACATCCTCCCACTTTCCTCCACTTTTTTAAAAAAGTTCGTTTCAAGCTTATAAAAAGCCCTTTTTCGATCAATTTCAAGGGTTTTACGGTTAACTCACTGAATGATAGGACGTAAAATCAGTCCACTTGCAGTAGTAATTGGACAAAATTAGCTCAAAAATGCTAGTTGGTGGGGCAAAGTGGTGCAATTGGGAAAATTTTACTTTTTGGTGGGAGAAAGTGGTAAATGCATGATGTTTTGGGTTTTGGGCTTTGGAGTTTTGAATTGGTGGTAGCGTTTGATCAGTTGGTGGGGCAAGGTGGTAGATGTGGGGGAAAGTGGGCTAATTCGGATTTGCAATCCGAATGGCTGAGCGGCTGGATTTTTAATCCACTTTTATTTCTTAATTTGACTTGATGGGAATCAAGAACAAAATATCTGATGGCTATCTGTACTTTGTGACCATGACCGTGGTAGACTGGGTGGATGTATTCACCAGGCCATCTTATAAAAATGAAATTGTTAACGCTCTGAAACATTGTCAACAAAAGAAAGGACTGGAGCTATACGCATGGTGTCTTATGACCAATCACTTACACCTTATTGTCTCTGCCGCAGAAGGCCACAACCTATCAGATATCCTTCGCGACTTCAAAAAGCACACCAATAAATCGATTATAAGAATCATCAAGGAAGAACCAGAAAGCAGAAGGGAATGGTTGCTGGATCGGCTGGAATTTAGTGGCAGATACAATCCGAAAATCAAAAATTACAAATTTTGGCAAGATGGTAATGATGCCAAAGAAATCCACTCCAACGAGTTCCTGGATCAGAAAATAGACTACATCCACAGGAATCCTGTAGCTACTGAAATTGTATCAGAACCAGAACATTACTGGTATAGCTCAGCAAGAAACTACGCTGGAGAAAAAGGACTAATTGATGTTCTTTTTATTGACTAAAACTCTCATTCGGATTTGCAATCCGAATGGCTGAGTCGCTGGATTTTTAATCCAGCATACTGTAGCAAGTAAATAGAAACGGATTACAAATCCTCTTTCTCTTTACATCGGGATTGCAAATCCCGATGAGCTAAATAATTGCGTAGCAACACCTCCGATAAGTTTTAACTCAAAATCCCTAAAATAGGGTATTGCTGTTCGTGCATATAGTTGAGTTATTTGTAATGCTAAACCAAATCGCCATAACAAACTGTATATCAACACTAAAAAACAGTAGCTCAAACTCATGGAGCTAAGAAATAGCACCACATCCTTCTATCGCTGTAATCATGTAATCTAGGCTTAGAATAGAAACTGGAGGACTTTCCAAAAAACTTATCTGGTTAGAATGGCAGGCCTGCTCTCCTCTGGGGAGTGGGCCTTGTCTCTTTTAGGCGATTGTGATTTATTGTCTAAGCTGTTTGGTGAAATAAAACCATCATACAAATCCCAACGAAAAAGGAATCAACTTGCGTTCATTCGGATTTGGAATCCAGCATACTGTAGCCAATAAATAGAAACGGATTACAAATCCTCTTTCTCTTTACATCGGGATTGCAAATCCCGACGAGTATAGTTAGGCACAAAAAATAACTCAACTTAAAAAGGATCAATTACTCTTATCGAGCAACTCCTTTATCATGGATTTTTTGGCCATTCGCTCTAGCGAAGCGGTTTTAGACAGCTCATCAGCTATATCTAGCAATTCCATGGCTTTTTGTACTCGCAATACAGCCTCAGGATCACAATCTGCTAGCTGATCTTGCCCAGACTCTAGCAGGTAAGTAGACAAATCCTCCAGATGATCAGCTGTAAATCGTAATCCCTGCAAGTAGTCTATCAAATCACGACCTTCAAGTTCCAACAACCTATTGACATCAAGATCCAGTTGCGATTGTAGCTGTTGTTCTGCAGTTTCTATTCCCGCCTGCACATTCCCCTGGGATTTCATTCCTAGGAATGTGGCAACAATTTTACCTAATACGCGTCCCAGCTGCTCTATCTCGTCCTGAATAAGATCCCTTCTTTCCATTCATTAATCATTTATTAGCCTCACAGATTATAATCATGTGACCATTGCTTCTACATACAAATCGGTTAACCCTAAAGCTAACGATCCTTTTGAATATAGGATGCATTCTAAAACTTGCAAACCCGGGCGAGATAGTGTGCAAAAATCCACACACCTCCTATTCTGTTGTCGGATTTCTTCCAACATTTGACGGAATAGTAACATGGCAAAAAAACTGCAGCCTTCAGATTTGCAAATCAATCAATCAGCTCAAATCATGCATCGTTTTTATTCATTCGCTGTACTATTACTAATAGGTCTCGTTTCTCTTAGCTGCAAGAAGGATGAACCTAATCCTGACGATCCGGCAAGTAACGATGATCGCACTTTTGAGGAAGCAATGGTTTACTACAATGAACTAAGGGATGTCCTCATAGGCCTCACTAACACAGAAGGTCTTACCCGAGAGGCCAACTTCCCCACTAGTGGAACAACCACCTATTCCGGAGTATACATGAGTAAACGAACTAATACGAACACTAACACTTCTGATACGGAACTACTGTTTGTTGCCGACATGACCTTAACGTTGGATTTTTCTACAGGAAACTATAACGGAACAATCTCCAATTTCACAACACCTACAAGAGTATGATCATCCACAAGGAACCGCGGAAATTAATGGTTCAGTTCGTGGAACCGCGGAATTAGGAGGAGATGAATTTGGTCTTAGCCTACGAATCCAGGAAACGCCACTCACCCAAGAAGATCTAACTGCAAATTTCGATGGAATAACTTCCAATAAAGGTCGCTTTTACGGCAAGAATGCTCAGTTTATTTCTATCGGAGTGCAAAGCACTTTCGTTTGGACTAATGGCCCTGAAACGGGAAATACGACAGGTACAAGTGGGTTTGCTTATATTATGGCAAAAGAATAATCGATTCGTAAATAATTTAATCTTAATACCCATTCATACAATTTCAGACCCGGAGAGATCAGATGAATATTTCAAATCCAATCCTGATTTATATAGAATCACTCACTAACACAGTTCCCATTGAAATTTTTCATTAGGTTACATATCAGAACGTGATAACGTCTGATCCATAATGAAAAAACTAGAACTACTCCTCAGCGCGATTGCAGTGATCGCATTTGTCCTTTTTATGCTTTTGGCACCTAAAAGCACTATAATACTAGTGCTATCAGTGCTACTACTTTCCATGATTTATTTCTATTTAAGTGTTGCTTTATTTAATGGGATACCAACCCAAAAAGCGTTTAAAAAGAGCTCATATGCTTTTCTTAGCAACAGCAGAATCGTGATAAGTATCCTAACTGGCTTAGCACTTAGTTTCACATTGGTTGGTTTTATTTTCAAGCTACTGTTCTGGCCAGGAGCGGAAGTAAATTTAATGATTGGTTTAACTGGCTTATTGATCGCTTCACTTACTGGAACGACTAAACTTTTTATGACTCGAGATTCATTTTACGGTAACGTCCTGAAAAGAACAGTCACTTACGGTCTAGTTGCTTTCATAATATATCTTCTTCCAGAGTTTACACTTCTAGAATACCGTTTCAGGGATTATCCTGATTATGTGGAGGCTTATAAGAAAGCTATCAAAAATCCTCGTGATATGGAGCTTTGGGATGAAGTAGACAAGGAACGCGAAAAAATAGAGATCTAAGAGATTTAATTACTGACGAATTTATTCAAGACACCATCTACTGAATGAATACAGATCGTTGAATTTCCAACTTTCTCTGCAAAACATTCGTCTTGAAAATAGAACTTTCAGAAACAAGTCTATTTTTGCACCGCAACCGTTTGATTAAAGATCTTCACTTTTTTGAATCAGCTCACTCCCGACATAGTCATCGCCCTTAAGTCTGGCAGCAAACAAGCATATGAACACGTGTTTCATACACTTTACAATCCATTGCTCAATCTGGCAACTGGAATTGTGGGGGATGAAGGTAGTGCCGAGGAGATTGTGCAAGAGCTGTTAATCAAATTGTGGGAGAAAAAAGAGCAGCTGGCAGATGACACAAGACTATTCCCATACATGCTCACGAGCGTGAGAAATCGCTGTTACAATTATCTGAGAGATCGAAAAGTAGAAGATAAATACAAGCAATACCAACTTCAGCAATATCGGGAGGAGATCATGGACTATGATCTATCCAATGAAGATGAAGCACTCATTACCAGACTTCATGAAGCTATTAACGAAATGCCTGAGAAGTGCCAGGAAGTGTTTAAACTAAGTCGATTTGAAGGCTTAAGTCACAAGGAAATAGCGGATAAACTGGATATAAGTACCAAGACGATAGAGAATCACATTACCAGAGCGATGAAGATGTTAAAATCTAAATTTCTGGTTATTCTGTATTTTATTTTAAACTCATTAGGGGATTTGTAAACACAGCGTGTTAGCTGATCAGCAATGGAAGAAAACGAGCATCCGATCACCGAAGACCACATCATCAGATACCTGAATGGTAGACTGAATGATGATGACGTGCGTCAAAAAGTGGAAGAATGGCTTTCTGCACCAGAAAACAGAAAGTCCGCTCAAGACACTTTCAAAGCCTGGGAACTCTCATTGCTAGCCTCCCCTACACAAAAAGATTCCCAAGAGGCATTTAAGCAACTCCAAAAGCATCTACCAATTGAGCAAAAATCAACTAAACAAATCTCGATATGGTGGTATGCAGCTGCCGCATCTGTCATTATAGTCTTAGGGTCCTTACTTTGGATCAACCGAACTGTATCAACACCTGAAACCATTCTCACCTCTATAGAATCTATAGAAGATGTGCTGGTTGCGCCAATAGAGGACGGTTCGCAGATCAGTATAGATCAGGGAAGTACGATTACTTACAATAAAGAAGAGATTATCAACGGCTCTCAACGAAAAGTTGCCCTGACAGGTCAGGCATTTTTTGAAGTAGACCATCAACCAGACAGACCTTTTATCGTTTCCACTTCTGATGCTGAAATTACCGTTTTAGGAACCAAATTCATGGTAAAGACCTATGATGATGCTCCCACCAAGGTTTTGGTAACAGAAGGAAAAGTCCGGGTCAACTACTTGAACACCCCCGAAGAGATTATCCTCACGGCTGAACAGGAAACAGACCTGGAGGTTGAAGAGAATACGAACGTCGTAAAACCTGCCGTTAAACCATCAGATGATAATCAACTCTACTGGAAGACAGGCGTTATGACTTTCCGAAATGCATCCCTGGCTCAAGTGCTAGAAACCCTTTCGAAAGAATTTGACACACCGATTACCACTTCCAATGAAGAAATTTTGGATTGTACGCTAACTGCCACGTTCAAAAAGCAATCTCTTGAGACCATTCTGGAAGTAATCAAAACAACCCACCAGTTAGAAAGCAGCGAAGAAAACGGCACTATTGTCATTTTAGGAAATGGGTGCAACTAGCAGGTTCATACTTCTATTGATAATTTTACTGACCTTTTGGCATACCAACGCCCAAACTCAGTCCAAGTCATTCGATTTTGATGATGAACCAATTGGCCATGTAGTACAAACCATTGTAGAAAGCTATGGACTTTATGTTTCCTATGATCCTAAAATCTTCAAAAACCAACCCAATATTTCAATTGAACTCAGTGATGTCACTTTAGAAGAAGCGTTGAACAGTGTCTTAGGAAACAATTTTAACTTCAAGAAAATCAATGAATATGTGATCATTAAGGTAACCGAAGAAGCGACCACACCACAGGTGCAACCAGAGAAACCTAAAGTCATTAGAGACACTGTTTATCTGGAGAAAACTTTACCTGTTTATGACACCATTATTCATGATATTGAGCGAGAAGTATTGATTTATGATACAATCATTACCAAAAAGCAGGTAATAATCTATGACACTGTATCCATAACTCCTGAAGTCAAACCACGTCGCTGGCAAATTAAAAGCCACCTGGCACCGCAGGTTTGGATTCGAGAAGACAAAACCTGGAAAGGTGTATCGCTTGGCCTATCCTACCAGTATGAGTGGAACAAGTTTCACCTGGAAGCTGGCATCTCCTATATTCATTCATATTGCAACACAAGCTTCACCAGTTCAGAAACTCGCACCGAACTTCAAGTGGACACGGTATCTACATTTTACGTTATTGAAAATGAAGAAAGGGTTCCTGTATACATTGTGGACTCCACATACCAAACCAATGAATACATTACACAAACGAGCAGAACAAATACCACCAACCAACTAGCGCTTTCTTTATTGATTGGTAAAAACTTTCGGTTGTCAGATCAGATAAAAGTTGGTATCCAGGCAGGGTTCAATGTCAGTTGGATTCTTGATGCAGACGAAATCATGCAGGGATCCAATTCTAGTGGAGAGCAAATAGTTTCCTATGACTATCGCTTGCCGTTGCAAAATATACAGGTAGAAATCCCATTTACATATTCGCTACCTGGTATATCTAATGGCTACTATTTAGCCCCATTTGGGCAAGTAGGACTTAATCCTGATTATCAGGATACCGAGCTTTATAGCAAACGTTTTATAGCTGGTTTGAAGTTTGGATTAATTTTTTAAAATTCAGTTAGGGGATATGGAAGGTCTTCGGGTTCTTGAGGCGAAAACTAGAAAAATCGCAACTATGAATAACAAACTTACTCCCTATCAAAACCTCAGCAGAGTCACTTTGGGCTTACTCCTTATGATGCTGCTCTCCACAGCACTAAACGCAAAGACAGTCGCAGCTGACTCTATTTGCAATGCCGAATATACCTACAGAATTGACTCAGTTGGTAATATTCCTGTTTACACTTTTAGTGCAACCTATCCCAACAATCAATACACCTATGAATGGAATATAGGTGGAAGCTTAATAAGAACAGGTTCTACTATTGAACACATTTTTAACGATGCAGGTGGTTGGGGTGTCACACTTACGGCTTTCAGTGCTACCGATACGTGTACCTCCTATCAAAATGTAGGAGCTATGCCTCCTCCTGAGGATGAGTGTTTTTTCAACACCTGGCAAATCAATGACAGCACCTATGCCGTAGAAACCTGGTTACCGATGTTTTGGGAAGACATGTCATCTACCATAGATTTTGGAGATGGGACCGTGGTAGCTCACGAGCCAGTTCATGGAGAACACATTACACACACTTATGACAGTGCCGGTACCTATACCATATGCCAAACGATGGGCGCTAATGATTGTAGCTATTGCAAGGAAATAGAATTCGAATTATCAACTATTCCGACGTGCAATGCAGATTTCACCTATACGATAGACTCTACAGGCAATATTCCAGTTTATACATTTAGTGCAATCAACCCAAACAATCAATATTCCTATGAATGGAAGTTTAATGAAGGCTTACCTCGAACTGGGGCATCAATTGAACATATTTTTGCAGATTGGGATGACTGGACTGGAGGCGAATTTGATGTTACACTCACTTCTTATAATCAAACTGACACCTGCAGTACGATTCAAACTATTAAGGCTGAGTTCCCTCCTTTCGATGTATGTTTTTTCAACACCTGGCAAATAGATGATAGCACGTATGCAATTGAAACCTCACTGCCAATGTATTGGGAAGATATGTCCTCATCGGTTGATTTTGGTGATGGAACTGTCATCGCATACGAACCCGAAATCGGTGAATATATCACCCATAGCTATAACAAACCAGGCACTTATACCATTTGCCAAACCATGGATACTGATGACTGTAGTTATTGCAAAGAGGTAAGCGTAGGGACTGCTTCTACTGAATGCCCCACTACTTTCAATTACGAACTTATCGATTCCCTTAATGGCGAATACGAGTATCATTTTTCTCCATTAGAGATCGACAGCACAGCTCGATATATCTGGACATTTGATCTGAATGAAGAAACAGAGGCATTTACCGCCAACTATACCTTTACTACACCTGGCACTCATGAGGTCAATCTCCAGATTTACACCGATAACTCATTCTGCGATTTATCAGAATACATTGATATAGAAGAGAATGTTGAGCCTATAAGCTGCCCAACTTCTTTCAACTATGAGATAGACTCACTAAATAGTTTGATCTATGCATTTTATCCTACTGAAATCGACAGTGCTGCAAGTTATACGTGGAAAATTGACAGTATCGACGTTTCTACCAATGCTTCGTTTACTTACCAATTCGAAGAAGCTGGGCAGTATGTTGTAAACCTCTCCATCAACAAAGGAGACTCTTTGTGCAATCTGGCTGAAGTGATAAATGTTGAAAGCTCAGAGGTGCCCATTACATGTCCTTCTTCTTTCAATTATCAGGTGGACTCACTCAACACTTTGGAATATTCATTCGGTGTAGAAGAATATGATACAGCAGCGACAAGCTACAGCTGGTTCATTAATGAGGAGCAAGTAGGCTATGAAGCGTATTTCAATTACACATTCCCTGAAGGTGGCTTGTATTCGGTAGACCTTTTGATTGCTTATGATGCTTCTGAGTGCTTGGTTAGTGATTCCATTTTGGTAGAAGCACCAATTGATAGCATCACCTGTACTACTTCCTTCAATTATCAGGTGGACTCGCTCAATACATTGGAATATTCATTTGGTGTGGACGAATATGATACAGCAGCGACAACTTACAGCTGGTTCATTAATGAGGAGCAAGTAGGCTATGAAGCTTATTTCAACTACACCTTCCCCGAAGGTGGCTTGTATTCGGTAGACCTTTTGATCGCTTATGATACTTTTGAGTGTCTGGTAAGTGATTCCATATTGGTAGAAGCACCAATTGACAGTATCATCTGCCCTACTTCTTTTAATTATCAGATGGACTCGCTCAATACATTGGAATATTCATTCGGTGTGGAAGAATATGATACAGCAGCGACAACTTACAGCTGGTTCATTAATGAGGAGCAAGTAGGCTTTGAAGCGTATTTCAACTACACATTCCCTGAAGGTGGCTTGTATTCGGTAGACCTTTTGATTGCTTATGATGCTTCTGAGTGTTTGGTTAGTGATTCCATATTGGTAGAAGCACCAATTGATAGCATCATCTGTCCTACTTCTTTCAATTATCATGTTGACTCGCTCAATACATTGAACTATTCATTTGGTGTGGAGGAATATGATACAGCAGCGACAACTTACAGCTGGTTCATTAATGAGGAGCAAGTAGGCTACGAAGCATATTTCAACTACACATTCCCTAAAAGTGGCTTGTATTCGGTAGATCTTTTTATTGCTTATGACGCTTCTGAGTGTTTGGTTAGCGATTCCATCCTGGTAGAAGCACCACTAGATAGCCTAGTTTGTCCTACTAGTTTCAATGCTGTTCTTGTAGACTCATTGAATACATTAAACTACCAGTTCAGTCCCTTAGAAATAGATAATTCAGCAAGCTATCTATGGGCGGTTGACGGAGCAATAAGTACTGAAGCAGTATATACCTACAACTTCCCATCTGCTGGAAACTATGACGTGACGCTTACAACCGTAAAAGAACAGGATACCTGTGAAGTCACACAAACCATCGCAGTAATGGCAGGAACACTTCACATCCAGGGAATGCTGTACGCAGACCTGGTTCCTGTAGTCGATGGATCGTTACTGCTTTACCAGGAAATTGATAATCGGTGGACCTATTCAAATCAGGTATCAACAACAAATGGTCACTTTATTTTTGAAAATCTGGCACCTGGCACTTACCTGCTTCATGGTATGGGTGACCGAACAATTCACGAGGCATTTATCCCAACCTATTTTGTGAATGGAGTTTCGTGGAAAGATGCCTTTGAAATAGAATTGACCGGCTCTGCCGAAGAACTAAAAATTACCCTGATCAAGGCTCAAGGTCTTACAAATGGCCATGGACGCATCCGTGCAACCATGAATACTCATGACTTTGATTCTCAAATAGTTCTTCTTAAAGATAGAAACTCCAATGAGACTGTAAAGTGGACCATATCAGAAGGAGATCAGTTTTCTTTCAGTCAATTACCACTTGGCGCCTACAGAATAACCATGGAAATGCCTTCTGAGTCTTTCTCCATGAATGTAGATGTTACGGATAATCAACCGGAAGTTAACCTCAATCTGGACATGTTTAATATCCTGTCTTCGGATGATGTAGCACAAAAAGAACTAATTGTTTATCCAACAGCCGTTGAAAACGAGGTTTTCATTCACAACCCATCACCATCAAGCAGTGAATTGACCATAAAAGTCATCTCCATGACTGGACAAAAAGTACTATCAAGATCAGTTAAGATAGCGTCAAATGGCACCTATCAGCTTTCTTTATCCAACTTAGATCGTGGAATGTACATCATCCTAACTGAGGATTCAGAGGGACATAAAAACAACTACAGAATTCAGAAATAACATTTCGAAATTAGGTTAGAGTGTAGCAGCCCTAGAGTTATTATATAATTCAGGGCTGCTTTTTCATTTAAAGCCATCGAGCTGTTTGTCGATTGATCTTCTGACACCAGGAGTAAGAGATTCCAGGTAATGATCCTGAGTAATATGCCGCAATTCCATTTTCAACTCAGGATATTTATTCACCACTTTCATCAGAAACTTGAATGCCATCATCCTAACAGATGGAATCATTTTAACCGACTCCCATATAGTCATACATCGATCAAACATCATTCCTTCTTGATCTTCATCCAGACTCATTTTACTAATCAGTTTGATCAGTTCCCGTTGATGACCACCGGTCTTACCTTTAATTGACATTATCAGTTCGCTGAGGTGTGGCTTTAGTCTTTCATCATCTTTAGAAGTGATATGAAAAAGCACCCAACAGGCTCGCCAGCACTGTGGAAGATGAGAAGTCTGAGCTATTCGAACCGCTTCTTCATATTCTTCAGGATGCTGATCTAAATACTCGATTAGAATATCCCTACTAAGGTTTTTGGACAACAATTCCTCTGTTCTCTTCATCGGTAGATCGCTTATGGGATGAAGATACGCAGACCAAAATGATTGGAAAAGAGATTGAATACTAAAGGCTCCCTTTCACTCAAAACAATTCCAAAAATGATCTGTCACTGTCAAGTATCACACTTATGACAAACTGTACATAATATCCATTGATGTGACTCCTCCTTAAGATTCGCTTCTAGACAAACCTTTAGTCATAGAATAGCAGATTCGTCATGCACTCTTCACTCACTGATCCTTCTCAATTAAAGCATCCTCAAGAAATCATTCACATCCATACCCATAATAGTTGGTTAACAACCTAAGATGATATCCATCCACATGAAACTTGGTACAAGCATCAATTTCAAGAGCTCTCAATTATAATGAACTCTTGTATATTTTCTGAGAGGCGTTTAACAGCATAATTAAAGCTAGTTCTTCGGGTGTTTTTTTAAACAAAAAAGGCTTTCACAAACGTGAAAACCTTTTCTTAATTAAACCTAATTTTAACGTATTGTTCTTTTTAATCGAAGTGAATCTCAATGGAATGCTGCGAAATATTGCCATCCTCATCCTGAACTTTCACGATCAAGTATAAGTGCTCACCCTCTTCTAATTCATCCAGATCACTTTGACTTACGATGATGCTTTCGTTAGCTAGAAGATCCTGAAGCAAAACAGAAGTTTCACCCTCTACTTCTACTTCCAACTCGAAGATATGCTCATCATCTTGGCTAATTCTTCCACCATGATCGTGATCATGCTCAGCTCCTTCTTCCATATGGCCTACTAGGATTTCCACATGATCAAGTACCCCTACTTCATCTTCAATTTCTCCATAGAACTGTAATGCAACACCAACTTCTCCTTCATACTCCTCCACTTCATTTTCATTAGCATCTTCGAAGTGCACATGTGCCATTTCCTCATTGGTAATCCAGATTTCTACCTCTTGAGATGAACCATCAGCAAAAGTTGTAGAATTTCCAGAAGCATCAATTGCCTCCACTGTTAAGTGATATGGGCCAGCGGTAGCTTCTGCATCTATAGAAATGTCTTCATGCACATCATCAGATTTACCAGTCAACTCGAAACTCTGCTCATAGGTAAAAGGCGATACTGCTACTCTTCCATGAGAATGACCATCAAAATTGTTATGGATACTGATATTGAATGTTGCAAGCTCAATATCATCTTCGAAAAGCGCATCAAAATGAATGGTTCCACCAGCTGCGAATGCCTCTCCATATTCAGGCTCTTCTAATTCAATAGTTGGTGCAGTTACATCCACCACCTCATCATCTTCACATGACGATAAAAACACAACTGATAATAGTCCTATTCCTAATATTGATCTTTTCATTCCTATTCTTTGAATTATTAATGCAATCATATTGCAATAATAAATTACCCGCTACTTAATTGCAAAAGGTATATTCAAAGAAATCACAAAATTACGTCCCTGCTCAGGTAGATTAAGCAATCGATAACGGCTTAAATGATTGAAATAAGCCTCATTGAGAAGGTTTTGTGCTGAAAAATATAAATCTGGCTTAAATCGATTGAAATTAAATTCACACCCTACTGAAGCACCTAAAAGGTTATAACCAGGAGTATTTCGCTCATTTCTATCCACTCGATTCTGATCCATTACTTTCTTGTAATTAACTCCAATGTTGACTCCTTCAATCCAACTAACTCGATTGATTGAAACTTCATAATCCAGCTCAGAATAGATTGAGGCTGGTGGAGTAAATGGAAGCGGCAACTTGGTGTCGAGATTGTAATTGTAAACATATTCATAGGCTAGCCTCAAGTGAATCTCTTCCAAAGGATGATACTCTGCTGCTAGCTCGCCTCCAGCATAAAACGCATCATTCTGTCGATATTGGAATACTTGTCCCCCTTCTGGAAAAGCATCTGGATCCAGACTAGATGAAAACTGTGCTGTTGGTGCTAAATAAATGAAATCATTAAACACGGAAACAAATGGACTTATCACCAAGCTTATATTACTCTTTTGATAACTCAAACTCAAGTCTGCTTGTAATCCACGCTCTGATGTCAAAGTGCTATCCCCTACCTCGTGCCTAAAAGTACCATGGTGTATGCCGTTCATGGAAAGTTCAGCAGCTGTTGGCACTTTAAAACTCGTTCCCAAATTCCATTTAGCATTAAACAATTTGTTGGGATAGAAACTAACACCTACTGCCCCTGAGAAATTGTAAAAATCTGCATTGATGTTGCCATTTCGTTGATAATAGCGCTCTATTGTGGTCTCATCACTATAGATAGGTTCACTGAAAGAGTTGATGTTTCGGTTAGCATAGTCAAACCGGAGACCAGCAGTAGTGGTTAGTTTATTTTTAAAACTCAGTTCCTCGAAAACAAATGCACCAATTGACGCACTGGTGTATTCTGGGAGTAGAAACTCAAATCCTCCACGACTGTTAAGCTGTTGCTGTCCCTGTAAACCAACTATTCTAGAATGCCGATCGGACAACTTGATGAAGTAGCGAGCATTGAGGCTGTAAGTTTGAAGTCTCAAAGCATGTGCTTGAGTTCCTTCAGGTCTTGGACCTTTGCCATGGGCGTGAGGATTTGATTGCTCCTGACGATAGTTGTTTTGATACCCCAGATCTAGCTCCAGCCAGTTTTTACCCAATAAAAGGTTGCTATTCGAAATCACTTTGAAGTGATTGATTTCCTGCATGGGCAAATCGATGTTACGACTATCACCATCTGGTGTCAACTGATATGATCGAGGTATACCGATAGCCCCAACAAAAAATCCAGCTTGCTGATGAAAGTTACTCACAGTCAAAGTAGTGTAGCCCCAGTTCTTTTTTAAGCCAACCATAGCGGTCACATTTCGCTCATTGCCAGCGGTGTTCTTTAGCTGGTTATCATATAGTGGAAGATTGAAGTTATTGTAAGTGAAACTAGAAGCTGGTACGCGATAGTCACCAAAATCCTGTGTGCTGAAACGAACACGGTAAACTTTATCATTAATATTCCCTTCCAGCGAAGAAGATGTACTTATGGACTGGTTATTCGTTTTGTAAATAGACTGTAACGATCCTCGGTGTGTTCCTGGGTCAGGTAAAGATGGCGGAAAAACATTGAGTACACCTCCTAGCCCGTCAGAACCATACATGAGTGAACTAGGGCCTTTTACTACTTCCACCCTACCAGGCTCAAACATATCAATCTCCAAACCATGATCGGTACCCCATTGCTGACCTTCCTGTTTCACTCCCTTATCATTAACAATTACTCTATTGAAGCTCATTCCTCTAATTACAGGTTTCGAAATACCTACACCCGTATTAATAGCATTTACTCCCGGCAAGTCTTCTAAGGAATTGACCAGAGTACCCTTGCGGTTTTTCTTGAGGTATTCCATATCGATGATCTCCATCGCCAGGGTATGCTCCTTAGGCCCAGTTTTGTAGTGATTGGACTCTACGACTATTTCACTCAGTTCTAGAGAAGTAGGCTCTAGGATAACGGTAATGGGGTCTCCGCCATTGGCATTAGCTGCTACCGTAATCGCTTCATAACCCACATAACTAATATGTAAGTGATAACTAGCTTTTCTTAGATTATCGAACCTGAATTGGCCATTCAAATCCGTGATCATCCCTTTTTCCAATTCATGAATGATCACTGTGGCTCCTATTAGTGGCTCCCCTGCAATATCTATTACCTGGCCAGACAGAGAACTTTGTGCAAATACGACTGAATTAGCTACCAGTAATAGCAGAACTAAATTTAAACGCATTCAATCAGTTATTACACAGTTTGCACAGACCATTAATGATTACGTCCATATCAGACATTTTGTAATCCTTTGGCAAACTAACTGAAGGAATGTTTATCGGCGTATCAATACACTCTGTAACACCACAACTGGTACATTTGAAGTGCATGTGATTGTGATGATGTGATTCTACTCCACAGCTATTACACAATCCATAAACGGCCGAACCGCTATCACCAGGAATTTTATGAAGCAAACCATTTTCTTCGAAGGAATGTAGAGTCCGGTACAACGTAACACGATCGTATTCTTGAAAACGGTCTTCCAGATCTCTGAAGGACAATGCTCGTTTCTGCTGCTGAAAGTGCTCGAGCACATCCATCCTACAATCGGTTACTCTTAATTTATGTTCTTTAAGGTTTTGTTTTAGTTCACTGTACTTCATATTGCAAATATAGGTTAAATGCAACTTTCTTGCGGTAAGATATTTTAGAAACAGTTACCATAGTCTTCTGGTTCTAAATTTTATTAAAAACCTTCATCTATTAGTTCTTTCCAGAAAATAATTCGCGTGCACCCAATTGATGATTCCAATTGGTTTTTGAATCCATGAACAGCATCTACCAGTGAGCACAGCTGATTAAGCCAGTGAATGGTTGTACACCATTTGGGAATGATGAGAACTACATTTGTTTGGAACAATCCTGATTAGATATGTCAATACAGTACTAGGGTATATTATGGATTTCCAACCTCATGCCCCAAGCTGCAATTTGTTAGACTCAGTTGTAAAGGAACGGGACATAATGATATTGCTCAAAAAGTCCAGGATCAGAAGAAATCCCATCTTGCTTGAGTTTCAGAATACACAATTCTGATTGTTAAGATGACCAATCACATCAAGTATTAGCATGCTTACATTTCTTTGATTGCCTGAAGATCATATCTACTCTATATTCTGCGACGAATCATTTTAGTATAATTCTATGAAATTAACCTATTTACAACTAGCGTTTGCTTTACTACTTATTGTAAGCACTGGCAGAGCACAAAGCATCCGGGAGCAACTGGAAGAAGTGGCCATTATCGATGAAAAAGTAATGATGCCAATGCGTGATGGAGTGCGTTTGGCTACTGACATATTCCGACCTAAAACCGATGAAAAAGTACCAATCATATTTTCACGAACGCCATACAATTTCAACGCATGGAGAGATGGAGAAGAGTCCACAAGAACATACAAACAAGCTCTGGATGCTGTAAAACGTGGTTACGCTTTTGTAGTTCAAAATGAACGAGGAAGGTATTTTTCAGAAGGAGAATGGGATATACTGGGAGTACCACTTACAGATGGCTATGATGCATTAACCTGGATGTCTGAGCAGAGCTGGAGCAATGGCAAAATCGGACTGATAGGATGCTCATCCACCGCAGAGTGGCAAATGGCTGTATCCTCAATGAACCATCCCGCACTGGCTGCTATGGTTCCCATGGGCTTTGGAGCGGGAATTGGTCGTGTAGGACAATTTATGGAGCAGGGCAACTGGTACCGAGGTGGTGTTTATCAAATGCTTTTTGGAGCCTGGCTTTACGGTGTAGAACATGACAAGTTCAAGCCCCGAATTCCTGCAGGAGCCACTCAAGAGGATTTGATCAGAATCTCTCGATATTATGACCTGGCACCAGAAAACCCAAAAGTGGAAGATATGCGTGAAGCCTTGTCTCATCTTCCTATTCAGGATTTTATTGTTGCCCTAAATGGAAAACAGGAAATATATGATAAAATGATTCGTCGCAAACCAAATGACCCAGCGTGGTTTGAAGGTGGTTTATACCACGACAATATGGAAATTTCAACTCCAAGCTTTTGGTTTACCTCCTGGTATGACGTGTCCATAAGTCCAAACCTTGCTCTATTCAATCATGTCCGTAATACTGCATCAAAAGAAATCGCTGACAATCAGTACCTGGTAATTGCACCTACGCTACACTGCGGGTATTGGAGAGCATCTGAAAACACCATAGTGGGTGAGCGAAGTGTTGGGGATGCACGCTTGAACTATGACTCACTGATTTACAATGGCTGGTTTGATCATTTCCTGAAGGGTGAGGAAAGTAACTTCATGGAAGGCTTGCCACGTGTACAGTACTTTACCATGGGCTCTAACAAATGGCAAACAGCCGACACATGGCCTCCAGCCAATGCAAAAATGACGCCTCTCTACTTAGAAAGTGAGGGTCGGGCAAACAGTTTATTTGGTAATGGAAAGCTCAAAACCTCTGTTGCAAAAACAGACAAGCCGGATCATTTTACTTATGACCCGATGAACCCGGTTTATTCTTATGGTGGTAATGTGTGCTGTACTGGCAACGCGATAAAAGCGGGTTCATTTGACCAGCGAGAGCAAGAGACACGTGAAGACATTTTGGTCTATACCACAGCACCTTTGGCCGAAGGAGTAGAAATCTCCGGATCTATTGAGATGTCGCTTTACGTTTCTTCAGATGTCAAAGACACCGACTTCACTGTAAAGCTAATTGACGTATATCCGGATGGTAGTGCTTATAACCTGGATGAAACGATTCAGCGAGCGCGATATAGAGAAGGATATGACAAAGAAGTGTTCATGGAAGAAGATAAAGTGTATCAAATTGATCTAACACCACTTTCCACCAGCAATTATTTCGAAAAAGGTCACAGCATTCGTATTGAAGTATCCAGTAGCAACTTTCCTCGTTTTGCCAGAAACCTCAATACAGGAGGAAATAATTATGACGAAACTGAAGGTATAGTTGCTCATAACACCATTCATCACTCAAGTGATTATCCATCAAAAATCACGATACCAGTCATAGGTAAACTTAAATTCGAGAAATAGAATTCATATAAAGCAGCTCATCCCACGGATGAGCTGTTTTCTTATTGTTACTTCTTAGTTTTCATTAAGATAAATCACCAACCCACTGACAAATATCAGGATGTTCAATTCAAACTTTTTTTGTTACCTGAAGAGTAACTCTGAATTCAGCTATCCTATCAATACTTCAATGAATCAACACAATTGATGATTTCAAAACTTTTAAAATCAATCAATTTTATTGTTCTGCCCTCCTTCTTAAACTGATTTTAATCAGTAATCCGCTCCTTAAAAGATTACTTCAAAGCATCTACTTTTGTCAGAGTATCATCGATTTTAAATCTGATTGATTTACGAGTAACAGCCCACAATCATTATGAGAAAAACAGAACAACTAAACCAGATCATTGAAAAAAGATTTAATTCATTTGATGACAAACAACTTACCAGTCGTTTGTCTGCTCAAATGCATATGGATTTGTTGATGGTTTTTCATGATGAAAAAGATTTCGAATTTGAAACATTTGCCAAATATGATCCTAAAAGTGTTTTAGATTACCTGGAGGCAACACACCGCTATTACTTATCTGAGGTTTTTCCAAAGATCAATTATGCCATTGAAAGCTTAGGGAATAGCCGAGAGAACTTGAGCGGACTAAAAATGGTACTGGAACATGTATTTGCTCACCTGGAGGAGGACCTGGTACATCATATGGCAGATGAAGAAAAAGGTCTGTTTCCATATGTGAAAAAGCTTCTCAACGAAAACTATTCCGACATCTATATTTATGAGTCTTACCTAGATCAGTTTATTCAAGACCATGATGACAATTGTGAGACTATTTTAGAGGAGTTAATCTCATTGCTGAATAATAAGATTCAGGAGTTCCCTAACTTCTTCTCATTGACTATTCTAAGGAATCAGCTGGAGTTCTTCAAACGTGACCTGACAGTACATTCTCTTATGGAAGAAAAAGTCCTGGTTCCAATGACTCGAAAATTGGAAAACAAACTAAAGAAATGAACATTTACTAATCATCGGAAGTATGCTTGCATGAGGATAACAAGTCAAGTTTCCTCATGACTAAGTATCTAAACATTCTCATACTAACTTCCTCCGAAAATCAACATTAGAGCATAAGGTGGATGTATTTCACAGGCTAAATTCAGACCTTTCTGGAGTACCAGCCCATATAAATAGTGTTTTGATAAAACCTTACCGGGCGTTCAAATCCTGCTTGCATGAATAGTTCTGTGAGGCGCTCCTCCGTTACATAGTGTAGCTCACCTTCTATCCGTTCTATTCGGCCTTGGATCTCTTCAGGTGGTATGTAGTTGCTCACCAGGTTTCTCAAAACTTCCAGGTTTCTTTTTATTTGCCAGGTGCTTCCTGTAATATCAAGCATTACAAAAGGTGCCGCAACTTCCATACGCTTAGCTATTTCAGCGAGTAAATACAGCTTACTACCGTCATCTTTCAAAAAGTGCAAAACCAATAGTAATGTCGCTGCTCCAAACTGCTCTGTCATGTGCAAATCCCTAACCTGACCACCCAACAATGTGACATTATCCATGTCTTCTAACTTTTCTCTAGCCTGACTCAGCATTTCCGGAGAAGGGTCTACACCGGTCACTTTCCATTGACTCAACTGATCCCCGAGAGCTAAAATTTCATTTCCCGTGCCACAGCCCGCAACTAGTAGATTCCTTTCACGAACCCCACTAAGCAACTTAGGTACAGAATCTATAAACTCTCTATAGTTTGGAATCCACGCATCCACAAACATCTCGTAGTTACTAGCACGGTCCCCCTCAAAAATCTCAACCATTTTTTCTGATTTTCACGAATTGTTCGGCTTGAATTATTAGCAAAGCCTGATTAAGCATACTCGAAAATTCCTCAAATTCCCGTCGCTTAAAGGACAGCTGAATATCTCTATGACAAGTATTTAACACTACGTGCTCCTCTTCATCGGGAAATAGCAAGCAATTCATATCAAAATCAATACGAAGTACCGATTTTGAAAAGGAGCAAAATTCTTTGAGTTCAAAGCCAATTAGTATGTTATGATAATACAATCCCACTCTGGAACAATGTGGACATTGGGCTATGTTGTAATTGTGGCTTTCTACTAAAATCTTTGGGCGGCAGTCACTCATAAATATCAGTTTTTTGGTTTTGATTAGTTTGAAGGAATGATTTAATCGCTCGATTAACCTCATATACGTTTTCCATATTGCATACATGTCCTGCATTCTTAATGATCACTTCCTCACTTAGTGGGTTGGTTTCTTTCATCTGCTTATAGATTGGAGAAAGCATTTCTGGATAGTCATTTTCACCTCTCATCAAAAGCGTTTGATGAGGATGGCTGTATTTACTTACCACATGTTTAGTATCATATGCAGACAGCCCAAGATTATCCCATGTAGCCCTACCAGTATTGATTAGTGCCAAAGTTGTATACTCCTGAATTCTTTGATTTTCACTAGTCATTTTACCAAACCTATCAGCCAAAACATTCCATGGAACCACCTTTGTGATCATGGTCATGAGATAGTTTCTGATCATCCACAGTGTGCTAGTTTCAGAGTGTTGGTTATAGCAACCAATTAGTACCAGTTTATGAACCCTTTCAGGATAGTAATAAGTCACTTCCTGGGCAAGTGAGGCCCCTAATGATTGTGCTACCAGATGCGTATTATTAATTTGCAATTCATCAAGAATAGCAATGACATCCTTCACCATATCCTGAAAATGAATTACTTCATTTGACAACATTCTGGATTTACCTTGCCCTCTTCCATCCAACAATATCAAGTTAAAATACTCGGACAATTCCTTAGCCTGTCCCATGAACATGCGATGATCCGCACCAGCACCATGTAAAAAAAGGATCCATTCATCATGGCCTTGATATAAGGTCCAGTAATTAAGTTCACATTGATTATAAATTTGCTGATGATATTGTAATGATAGGTCTTGATGTGCCTGCTCTTCGGAGTATTGTGGTGCTGTATATTCTGCAGAGTCGTAAGGTCCGAATATTGCGCTGAGTATAAGTATAACGAACACAGTAGATGATACTTTCCACCAAAGTGCGATGCGCTCCGTTCTCCATATTGCATAGAGACCAATAGGAAAACAAATTACTATAAGCAGGTTGCTTAGAATAACATAATCATACCACTTCTTTCTGTAAACTATATGAGCCATTGCATCTAACAGATCGTCGTTTTCTTGTTTATTAACCACTCCTGTTATAGAAAAGATGAAACCCCTTAATCGTGCATGCCATCACAACAGTAGGGGTTCCATGAAACACAAGTTGGTTTTACGCGCACATAATTTTCAAGTATTGTAGGCGCTCTTTTATTTAGAATCATTCTAAATAAAAACAAAGTAATCATGTATTCATTGGTAATGCAATCCCTATTGATAGTGAAAATGTGTACCTATAAATAGTTAACAACAAGGATTTTTGACCTTTTAATGGGGCTTCTTAATTAGAACTTCAACCGTTCTATGAAGTGGTGTTTATAAGACCTACCAATAGGAACTACGTCATTGACAAGGGAGATTTTATTGTTAGCAACTCGTTCTACGAAATTAAGGTTAACTATATAGGAACGATGTACTTGTACAAATTCCTGATTGAGTTTTTCAGTCCACACTTTGAGTGAATGCGATGTAAGAGACTTTCTTGTGGAAGCCTTTTAACCTGATGTAGTTTGTGAAATTAGACTATTACTAGAAGGCAATACGGTGCACCATCACAATTCTCAGTTGAACCAAAAGTCATGCTCTACTGATGAATTCACTAGTCCTAGTTATTGACTTAAACACATGTATACACTTTCTTTGCCCTTATTTAGAATTTTTCTAAATAAGAATAACAGACTGAGGAGGCGTGTTGTCTCATGGCACGTCTCCGCATTTTAAAAAAATCTTCAACTATGAATAGATCCAAACATTTTACATTCTGGTTTCTAACATTGATTCTGGGATTTCAAACTTTGTCAGCTCAGACTAAAAATATTTTCTACGAAAGAAGCTACTGGAAATCAAATCCTTCTTTGGAGGATATCAAATCCAAGATCAAAGAAGGCAACTCTCCTACTCAGTTGACTGAGTTTGGGTTTGACGCAACAGTTTATGCCATACTGGAAAAAGTACCGGTTTCCACAGTCGAGTTTCTTATCAATCAGGGTAATGATGTGAATAAAATCACTCATGATGCTAGAACTTACTTATTCTGGGCGGCATACGCCGGAGACGTAGAAACCATGAAATACCTCTACAAACAAGGTGCTAAAACAGACCTCTTGGATCAACATGGTTATTCAGTAATCATGTTTGCTGCAGCTACTGGTCAGGCTAATACGAAAGTCTATGACTACTGCATAGAACTAGGTGCCGACCTCAAGAAAGAAAAGACAAAAGATGGCAAGAATGCCTTGCTTGCGTATGCTGGCAGCATGAAGGACCTGAGTGGTATCGAGTACTTTGTGAAGAAAGGCCTGGATATCAACGTAAAAGATAAAGATGGTAATGGCGTATTTCACTATGCTGCCAAAACAGGAAATCAGGAAATCCTGGAGAAGTTGATCAAAAAATATAAAATCGATTACTCTAAAAATGCTCAAACAAACGAAAACGCCATTCTATTCGCAACACGTAGATTTAGCAGAACTGGTGAAGAAAATTCGCTTGCGTTTTACCAATACCTGGAAGGTTTAGGGTTAGATCCTGCCATTGTATCTACCTCTGGTAACACCGCCCTTATCAACCTTGCATATCAGGCAAAAGATACAGATGTAATCAACTACTTCATCAATAAAGGAGTGAATGTAAATCAAATAGATGAAGATGGAAATAACGCATTGATTCAAGCATCTTATGGCAATTCTCTGGAGTTAGTAAACCTCTACCTGAATAAGACTAAAGACATCAATCACAGCAACAAGGATGGAGAAACGGCCTTCAGTGCAGCCATCAAATACAATGATCTTGAAGTAGCTAAAGCACTAGCTAAAGCCGGAGCTGACACAAATGTTCCTGGTAAAGATCTTGGTTTTGAAATCATCACCTCCAGCAGAGGAAAAGTTAGGGGTTTCGAAGAGAAGTTTGCATACCTAAAAGAAGTAGGGTATAACCCAGTAGCTGCCAGATCCAATGGAGCAACATTACTACATGCAGCCGTCAAAAAACAAGATAAGGAGTTGATCGCCTATCTTATAGACCTGGGAGTAGATTTAAATGCGAAGGATACAGATGGTCAAACTGCACTTCATGCTGCTGCAATGCAATCAGAAAATGACGAATTATTGAAGCTATTAATATCTTCTGGTGCAGACAAATCGCTATTAACAGCATTTGACGAATCTGCTTACGACCTGGCAACACAAAACGAGCTGCTATCAAAAAATGGTGTTAACGTAGAATTTCTTAAGCTATAATGGGTATGAAAAAGTTATTAGTAATTGCACCACTTTTAGTGCTACTTGCCTTTGCTCCTACTACCAACACAGCGGATGAAGAAGTAAAGTACAAATGCCTGATTCAACTAAGCAACTACGGTGGCCTTGGAGCTTACGTCATTGTTTCACTTACACATCCGGAAACTGGCTATCACCAAACTCTATCGGTAAGTGGAGATGAACCAGAGTGGTACGACGACTTGCCTGAGTGGTTTGCATACCATGAAGAGTCAGGTGAAAGTATTGATGGAATATCTGGGGCATCTATTGTCAGTGGTGGCCGCAAAATAGTGCAATTCGGGATACCTCAAGACCTGATCAATAGTGGCTATCAACTTAGATTTGAGACAGCCGTAGAGGACAATCCGTATTACCCCACTGACGTGGAAGTAGCCCTAACTGATAGTCTGGCAGGAAAAAACCTGGAAGGCAATGGCTACATTAGATATGTGAAATTAATCGGACAATAGTCTAAAACTAAAACCATCATATGTGGAGACTGGTTCACTTATGGCTAGCCTTAGTCACTAGTGTATTTTTAATCATTGCGTCGTTTACAGGCATCATTTTGTCATTTGAACCAGTCTTTGAACATAACAAAGGGTATCACATTCCTGAGGGTGATGACTTGTCAATAGCCACACTCATTAGCAATTCCAAAACCAGATATTCTGAAATACTCAGTATCTCCAGAGATGAAAACGGGTTCATCGCTTTGGACGCACTAGATGCGAGCGAAGGCAAGTTTTACATGAACCCCCTTTCCGCTGAGAGCATTGGCACTCCGTTTACCACTCCTGAGTTTTTTGATTTCTGTCGTTCTCTACACCGATCTTTGTTTCTAGGTGCTACAGGACGATTTTTAATAGGTTCCACCTCCTTTTTTTTACTCATCATCGGCTTGACAGGTATTCTACTCACGAGTCGTAAGCAGGGCGGATTAAAGGCCTATTTTTCTAAAATCATTCCCAATGAGTTCAACAGAGATTACCATACACAAATTGGGCGATTTAGCATTTTCATCATTCTGGTCACAGCATCTACTGGCGCCTACTTGTTCTTTGAGCGCTTTGGAGTGATTCCAACTGCTAAGACTCAGCACCAGGTGAACTATGATTCACTTGCTTCCGAGCCAAAAATTCAGTTAGCTGATTTTGAGGTTTTTAATCATTATCAGGTATCTCAACTGCGGGAAATCCTGTTCCCATTCTCAGAGGATGTAGAAGAGTTTTATGAGTTGAAACTAGAAGATCGTGAGCTGCTAATCAATCAATTCACAGGAGAAGTAGTCAGTGAGATCATCTACCCTACCACTAAGCAACTATCTCAACTCAGTTTTATGCTTCATACAGGGGAAGGCACTACCTGGTGGGCATTGATACTCGGCATCAGCTCATTTGGCATGCTATTTCTGATTTATAGTGGGTTTGTCATTTATTTGCGAAGAGACCGAAGTAGCATCACCAATCCTTACCCAAAAGACCAGTGTTCACACATCATTTTGGTAGGTAGTGAATTAGGAAGTACTCGTCAATTTGCCATTCATTTACAGGAAGAGCTACTAAGAAATAGCTGCAAATGCTACCTAACGGACATGGACGATTACGAGCACTTTCAAAAACTGGAAAAGCTGATAGTGCTTACTTCTACTTATGGAGCAGGTGACCCGCCAGCAAATGCTCGCAACTTTATGAAGGCACTTGAAGACGAACCCCCTACCAATCCTTTTGAATATTCTGTGTTAGGGTTCGGATCCACGGACTATCCAGATTATTGCCTGTTTGCCCAGAAGGTAAATGATCATTTCTCTCAAATGCCTCACGCCAATGAGTTCTTACCATTCACCACTGTGAACAACCAATCACTGGACACTTTTAGAGAGTGGATAAATCATTTGAGCAATCGATCTGGTATGCACCTGTTAGCACCGCAAACCATGGAGGCGCCTAAAAGAGATAAACTAAAGCTGGTGGTAAATGAAAAGATTGATTCCTCGAATAAGAAAGAGGATGAAACCTTCTTATTGAAACTCAAAGTCAAGAGTGGCTCGTTGAAAAAATATCAATCAGGTGACTTACTGATCATCTATGCATCCGACGGAAAGGAACGCTACTACTCTACTTCTATTTTAGATAAAAACACCATTCTATTGAGCATTCGGGTGCATGATAAGGGCTTAGGATCGAATTACCTAAATCAACTGCAACAAGGAGAAACGCTAACCGTAGAAATGCAATCGAACGCTCACTTCCACTTGCCAGCTAAAAGCAAAAGTGTGGTCATGATTGCCAATGGAACAGGAATTGCACCCTTTTTTGGAATGATCAATCAAAATAAAAAGAAAAACCTCTCCTTATTCTGGGGAGGCTACAACCCTCTTTCGATGGAGATGTATCAATCCATAATTGATCAGAACAGGCAAGATCAAAGACTCCACTACTTTGAATCGGCTTATTCCAGAGTTAATGGCAAGCAATACGTCCAAGACAGTCTTAAGCTAAACAAAGAGCATATAACTCAAGCATTTAAAGAAAACGCATCTTTTATGATCTGTGGGTCATTAGCCATGAAAGAAGGTGTAATGAGTGCATTAGAGTCTATCTACATCGATCAGTACGGCCAATCACTAGATACCTATAGAGGTGAAATTCTAGAGGACTGTTATTAACAACTCAAAACCAGTTACACCATCACTAACTGTAGTGATCCCCCCTACAAGTACTATTATTTCATTTAGTAGCTTGTTATCACCTGTGAGCATTCCATCACAGCAACTAAATTTTACTCCTATCCAAGTCGTTAGTTCATCATTAATACCCTATACAGGCATTGTGCACAAAAGAGTTACACAGGAGTGGCACCTGTAGATGAAAACACTATTACTATATAGCAGGAGCTATCACCATTTCCTGCAATTACAAGCCTAATAACTATCTGAATGAAGCCTATACAGTCGTATCATTTCATACGAATCAAATATGTATATATTCTGGCTTTATACTCAACAACAATCTCCCAGGTCAATAAAATAGCATTTTTAATTATTCAGACAATGATTCTGAAATAGAAGCGGAAATTCTCACTGATTATAACAAAACAGATAAACCTCATTCTGTCGATCCTTCCATTCCGTACTCACCACCTGAAAAGCATTGCTCGTACGCCCAAGCAAGGTTTCGATGATCTCTGGAAGCTTCAATGAACTGAAAGGAAACAATGGAAAATTCATAAAACGCTTCTACTCTGAACAAATGCCAAACCTGTAAACACAAGTGCTCCAATAACCAGCGAGCCCAAAGTACTCCACCAATTGATCTCAGTGACTGTAGTCATATGCTCAGGTTTGAAGGATGCCCAATTAACAGCTTCTGCTCCGGCTTGATCAAATATTTGTGGATAAAAATAAAGTCGTGTACGCTCATGAAAATCACTCGTTTCCTGCAAGAAATGTATATGATTGATCAATCCAGTGCCTGCCAGTCTATTGAGCGCTAACTGTGCATGCATGGTAGGTACAAACCGACTCCACAACTCGCTTATATGCTCACGCTTCAGAATCTTATCACGCATAGCCACACTTTGCTCATGAGACTCCACATCACCAAGGTGTTGCATGGCGTAGTACCACAACCAGTTAAACCCATCCTCTGTCGGATATCCATACTTTTTATACTGTGGATAGGCCGTATAAAACGCCTCTAATGTCTCTTCCTTATTGGTGTCCCATTTTTCATGATAGCCATCTCGCTGCTGTATAGTGGCTGTCAGTGCCTCAGGTATTGGGTGATTGACGGTCAGGTAATTGTTTAGTGCTGCAGGCACCAAAATCATCAAAGTCAGCCAAATAGAAAGCAACGTTAGAGCATTGAAATTGGAATTGCGCTGTAACGAAATGATCCAAAAACTCAAGGCAAACCAGAAGACCATATAAAGGATAGCCACACTAAAGAAAGCCAAAAGAGGTTGTCCAACAGGAATATCTAATAAGCCTACGGCAAGGATAAACAATGTCAATACCACTGTAAACAACAACACAAACCGTACAGAGAGCTTTGCCAATAAAAACTTGATCTTCGAGCGCGTCATGACTCTAATCATCCGCCAGGTACCTGACTCCTCTTCTTCTGACAAAAGGTTGTAAGTAAAAGCAATAATCAATAGTGGCAATACATAGATCAAGATGAAGCTCAAGTCGAGATTACCATACAATAGCTTCACAGGATTGAGCAGATCCGTATCATACTTTTGTGCTTCCAGAGTCCTGATAGTCACACTCTGCACACTTGGATTGATATCTCGCTGACCGATGGATAACCCTGCCAATGGACTAGGGTCGTTAATCAGTGCAAACTCCAGATAATACAGTAACAACCCCAAATCATCACTGTGATACTCCACATTACGCGCGATGTGATCAGCTTGCTTTTCTACTACCTGGTGTGCTACCTCCTGCTGTTCTGTTAGAAATTGTTTCCCAATCAACAAACTAATGGTACCCAATACCAACAAGAGCGACAAACCGATTATACAGGTTTTGGTTCTTAAAAATTGTCTGAACATTAAACTATACATACTTAAATCGCTTTTGCTTTTTTAGACAAACTCAAAATCATCCAGATGGCCAGAACCATCCAGAACAATATGGAAACAAGGGAAAAAACCTCCGCACTAAGTACACTACCTAACGAGAGTTGCTCATGTTCAAAATCTGGGAAATTCCGCCATTCTTCACGACCTACTACATTCACTTTTCCCTCCGAGCTACTGACAGAAGCACCGATGTACTTCATCTGCAGCTCATTCATTTTCTGTGCCATGAGATAGCGGTATTCCTCTGCTTGATTTTGAAAATCGACATACGATTCAAAATCCGAACCAGACAAAGCCATGGACAAATTCTTCACAGCCAGATATGGATTGGCCAAAGCCAATACCCGACTAAACGAATTCTGCTTTCTATAGGTATCCATTAGTTGTTGCTGATGCTTGCTATAAACCTCCGCACTTAACCGCTCACCCTCTGCCATTACAAAACCGCCATAGTTAAATGGCAACTCCTCTACGGTATTTACATGATTAGCCTTGAGCACAGAGTCCTTCAATGCTGAGAAATGTGGATCGTCGGGATTGTGACTATCCCCATTTTTAATCACTTCCTCTTCTATTGCCGATTTGAACTCGAGCTTGGTGGGTGTTGGGTAGAGGTAAGATCCTACCGCCTGTGCAGTCCGAGGCAGTAAAACGATCATCAGTAACCACAAACCCAACAACTTCACCAAAGCATCTTTAGAGGATCTACTACTAACTGATATCGCTATGGTAATGAAACATAAAACGACAACAAAAAGCAGGTAAATAAACATGGTCAACATTAGTCTCATCCAAATTTCTGCGCTCACATGCTCTTCACTAACTAATAGAATAGCCGCTACGAGGAAAAATGGCAAACAAAATAGTAACGCACCTATCAGCAGACCAAATGACCTCCCAAATAGTATGTCTTTCCAACTGGCACCTTGTGTCAAAAGGATTCTCAACGTACCATTTTCCCGGTCAGCAACAACTGCGGAATAGCCCATAAAGAATATGATCAAAGGCAATATGGTCTGCAAGATCATGGCCATACTCAACTCGCCAAACCGCAACAATCCGGTAGAGAAACTAGCCTCAGAAAAATTGACCATATTTTGCTTGTGAGCTTCCAAAAACACAGCATTCCCAGTATAGCTCTCGATTCCAAAATCAAACATACTCAGTGGGTGTTTGAGCCTAAAGGCAAACGTCCCAAAGTGTGCCATGCGATGTGGATGCTTATCTGGGTTACCCTCCCAGCTGTCACGAGCCATTTCCTGATGATCTTCACGAAAATGGTTGTGATCATGATAGCTCACTCCGCTAATAGCTGCATAAATGAGTAATATGAGCATGATTCCCAATAATGGGTAAACAGCTCTTGACTTGAATAATCGAGCCAAGAACTGTCTGGAAATCAATAAAATAATTTCCTTACGCATGAGGATTAAAATTTATAAGTAACTGTGAGCAAGGCATTTCTTGGAGCACCCGGGAACAGACGAGTGTAGTTCTGTGCACCTAGCCAATAAGTTTCGTCTAGCAGGTTATTTACCTTCACCATCAACTGCATATTGGAGTTGACTGGCTTATAATAGACTGCTGCATCGAAGATGGTATAAGCAGGCACCATAAAGTCTCTGGTGAACCAGGGGACTTTGTCTCCGCTATACTGCATGCCCAATCCCAATCCAAGACCTCTCAACGCACCTTTGCTTTCAAAATCATATCTCGTCCATAGGTTAGCACTGTTCTGCGGTGTATTTTCTTTACGCTCACCTTCAAGTGCTTCATCAGCATCTTCTACAATTTCTGCATTGATGTAACTGTAAGAAGCAAATACTTGCCAGTTGGGCATTACATAGCCTGACATGTCCCACTCAAAGCCTCTACTCCTGTCAGCTCCACGCTGTACCAATAAGTCAGGAACATCAGCAGATGGTATCAAGATGTTTTCCTGATTGATTTCGTAAAGGGCTACACTCATCGTAACCCCACCATCTAACATGGTGGCTTTAGCCCCGACCTCTTTCAAATCGCTGATCAATGGATCATATTGTGCAGGAGAATCGGTTGCCCAGAAGAAAGCTCCGGTACTAGGCATTAAAGTAACTGTATTAGACTGTGGCTGATAACCTTGCAAATACGTGGCATAGACGTTGACGTTCTTACTCACTTCATAGCTCAGTCCTAACCTTGGAATGAATGATTCATTTTTGAAGCTTTTCTCCGTAGACAAATCATGGTTGGTCATGTCTTCATACCACTCATATCTCGCACTCAAAAGCGCCGTTAACTTTCCCGCCTTCAATTGCTCCTGAATGTATGCCGCATGAGTTGTACTGAGGTTTGGAGGAATAGCGAAAACCGAATTCATCGTGTAGTTTTGCACATTCTTGATGGTATTGGATGGATTACTCAGATTAAAATGAGCAACATTAGGTACAGGCATGGTCACACCATTCACTTCCATCATTTGATACGCATCTGCATTGGCAGGGTCATAACCATTCGTAACTGATCCATCATTGAGTAGATAACCTCTAGCTGAGTTTTGTCCTCCTCCAAGCTTTCTATTCCACCTGTGCAGGTCATATCCCACAAGCACCTTGTGATTCACATCACCAGTGTTTAGATCAAAATTGAAATACGCATTCAAGTTGTCTACATCCCAGAACTGCTGACGCTGTACGTAACGCATCGCTACCATATCATTCACAGGGTTTCCATCTCTATCTACGGCAAATGCATTAGTGGTTCGGTGCTCTTCCAAATCCTCTCTCCATGTCTGCTTCATATAAGCACCATTGAAACTGATGTTGTCAGTCAGTTTTCTAGAAAGGCTGGTTGTCATGATCCACTCTTCCGATTGGAAGTAGTCATTGGTTGCACCCAGGTTGAGACTAATGGGTGTGCTGTTCAAATCTGTCACTCCTGCTTGTGCTCCAAATATTGGTTGACCTCTATCCAGTGTTCCTAAGTTGTTACTGTAGATCATTTCCACATTAATCGCCGTTTTATCATCTGGCACGTAGCTGATAGATGGAGACACCAACAACGCATTATTCTGAACCAAATCACGGTACGATTCTGCCTTTTGAACTCCTGCATTCACTCGATAAAGCAACGTTTTTGATTCATTGAGAGGACCTGTGAAATCCAATGCTCCCCTCATCGTACTGAAGCTACCCACACTCATGCTCACCTCTTTGCGATCTTCGGCAAGTGGTTTTTTGGTCACGATGTTGATACTTCCTCCCGGATCCACACTTGAGAAAGTTACAGAAGCAGGGCCCTTCAGTACTTCTACACGCTCCACATTCGATGTGATGGGCTGTAAGAAATAGTACTGACGTGTACGCATCCCATTGATGATCTGTCCTTCTTCGTTTTGACTTATCCCGCGAATGTTATACTGATTGTAAACACTTGATGGAGACACTCCGCTCACACCTTTCACCGCGTCAGCCAACTGAAATGCTTGCCTATCAGCAATAAACTCTTTCGTCACTGCAGTCAAAGACTGAGGTAGTTCTTTGTTCTTAATACCCGTTTTGGTTGCTGAGAAGGAGTAATCACTATTGTAATCGCGCTGTGATCTACCGACTATCTCCACAGTTTGCAACTCAACCTGATTTTCCTGCAACTTGATAGTTCCAAGATCATACGTTTTTTCTTCGGCAATATTGATGTTTTGCTTATAAGTAGCGAATCCTACAAAACGAGCTTCTAGTTTATAAGTACCCTTTTCTGGCAAAGTGATGACAAATACACCTTTGCCATCTGTGGTTGTTCCTTCTTTAATTGTTGAGTTAGAAAATGATACCGTAACTCCTGGTAGCGATTGGCTTTGAGCATCCAGAATGGTTCCAGTCACCTTATATTGTGAATAGGAACTATACATGAGCCCAATGAGCCCCACTAAAAGTAAAAATCTAATTTTCATTAATCTCTGTTTAGCTGAATTGTAATTGGAAATAAGATGAGTTTGTGATGCTTTAGATAGTTTTTAAATAAAGCTCCTGAAGCTCCAAAGCACTGACACTGTTTGTTTCAGCTGAGTGAACCAGGTTGCCTTCTTTCATAATACCGATGCGTGTCCCTACATTAACTGCATTGAAAATATCATGAGTGGCCATGAAAATAGAATTACCATCCTGTGCCAGTTCCTTACAGATTTTGGTAAACTCATCCGTTGCCTTTGGATCCAAACCAGAAGTTGGTTCGTCCATAAAGATCACTTTGGCTTTTTTAGATAGTGCGATAGCAATGCCTACTTTCTGCCTCATTCCCTTAGAGTATGATGACAACTTCTTTTGGTGGTCATTTTCTTTGAGACCAGCCTTTAAGAGCAACTGAGACAAAAAAGCACGATCATGCTTGTGACCAGCCAGTCGGCTAAAAAAGTCCAGGTTTTCGAGCCCTGTCATGTTACCATAAAGCTGAACGATCTCCGGTATGTAAGCGATTAGTTCATTGGTATTGCCAGCCCCCACTTCTACTCCATCGATCAGGGCTTTGCCTCCATCAGGTTTTAGTAATCCTAAGAACAAATTGATCGTAGTGGTCTTCCCTGCTCCATTTTGACCAAGCAAACAGTACACCTCTCCTGCACCCACACTCAGGTTGAGTCCATTGAGCGCTACCTGCTGTCCGTATTGCTTCGTTAGGTTGATAGCTTCCAACATAGTTGAATCTATTAGTTGATTGTAAGTTGTAAATGCAATTATGTTGCAATATTAAATCAAACAATCTCACTAATGCAATTATGTTGCGTTTATTTTCCTGTTGAAAAAATAGACCTGAGCAATTTTCAGCATTCTCAATAATGAAATTTTTTACTCTGTATTTCAAAGTACTTTCTAATCTATTTTATACCTTTACTTCGTAATTGAACTAAAGAGATGAAGGATTTCGCTACTAAAAATTCGATTGTACGAAAGATCTGGGGTAACTCAGATACCGTATTGCTGATTTTCGCTGGAGCATCAGCGGAATTTGCTCTGAACAAGTCTGTGGACTGGCTTTACTTCACCGGCAAGCTACCTTCAGATCCATTAGGTAGACTTTTTTCTACAGTTACTTACGCTCAAAAGATTGTATTTGCATCCGAGTCTGATGCTTTCAATGTGATCGACTCAATGAACAACATACATGGAAATGTCTCCACAGCAAGAGGTTTTCAAATCCCAAACCACGCCTATCAGGATGTTTTGTATCTATTGATTCATTACTCTATAGTGGCTTACGAAATACTTGAAAGACCTTTGGTCTATTCTGAAAAAGAGGAAATATTTAATGTCTTCACCAAGTTGGGCAATCGAATGAATATTCAGAACCTACCCTCTTCCTTCAACGAATGGGTAGTTATTAGACAATCCTCACTCATGCAACATCTTGCCTTCAGTGATCACTCTCAAGATCTTTTCAAACAATACAAAAAACATCTTGGGAAAACCCGATATTTCGTTCTTCAGGAAGTGTACAGACTGATCACCCCATCACATGTTCAAAATCTACTTCACCTGAAACGAAAGTCACTTTTCACAGGTATCATCGTGCCCTACAAAGTAGCTAAGAAAGTCCGTCTCGATTTCCTAATTAAGAAGTTATTACTCCCAGTAGAATTTCAACAAGACATTAAAGCACTGAACATCGCTTAATGCAATATCCCTGTTAATTAGACATCTGCTGACCCTAAAGATTTAAGCATTTTCAAATGCCCAAGTACTGCAGAAGCCAGTGAAGGTTCAGTGTGGTATGGCAAACCAAACTCACTAGCCGTTTCCTTAACTATACCAGAAATTTGGCGGTAATGTATATGGCAAATATGCGGGAATAAATGATGCTCAATCTGGTGATTAAGCCCACCAGTAAACCAAAACAATATCCTGCTATTCACACCGAAATTGGCTGTTGTCTTTAACTGATGAGCCAATCGGTTATCATCTATTTTCCCATCCTCTGAAAAAGTAAATTCAGATGTTTCCACTACATGAGCACATTGAAAGGTGAAAGTCAGAATAAATCCTGCAACGAAGTGCATGCTCAGAAACATCAACAACACCATCCAAAAAGGGACAGATAATATCAATGTCGGGAGCACTAAAAACAAGCTCCAGTAAACAGCTTTACGAATAACAACCTGGACAATATGAATAAAAAATGGCGTTCCAGATGGAATCAAACCTTTTTGCTTATACCCATAAGCCTTGGAAAAGTCCTTTACGGTCACCCAAATGAGTGTAGATAATCCGTAAAAAAACATGGCGTATAAGTGTTGAAATCTCTGAATTGATGCGTGAGGTTGATTCGGTGAAAATCGGAAAATAAACCGAGGTTCAATATCCTCATCAGCATCCTCCACATTGGTATAGGTATGGTGAAGCACATTGTGTTGAATTTTCCAGTTTTTAGGATCCACTCCTATCACCCAGCAGCATAGAGCTACAAACTGATTGATCCATTTACTTTTGGAATAAGAGCTATGCAAACTATCATGCATCACTGCCATTCCGATGAACGCAATCCCGAATCCCATGATACACCATAGAAGAAATAACAACGGTATGCTCTGAATATTTCCAAAAAGGATCAAGGCATAAGGCCCCAGATAGATGGTCATCGCCGTGATGGATTTCATCACCATCTCTGCATTGGCATTTTTAGTAATTTGATTATCCTTAAAATAGGCGTTAACTCGTGCTTGTAATGTAGAAGCAAATTCTACATTGCACTTGTTTGAAAAAGTGTAGGTCTTCAATTAGGTCTTTGGTTTGGTTAATTTCAGTCTCTGTAGAAAGAAATCTATCATTCCAGTATTTCTACGGCAGTAAAATACGGAGCTATTCTTAATGTGATTTTAAAAAGTAAAAAAGCTAAATGGAAGACAAGAATGTATTCCATGTGAGAAACTTATAAACTCTAATCTTCAAATAAGTACATATTTTTCGTCAATGCCTACTTTTTCCCGAACAATCTCCCATTTATACAAATAAATTCATCCGAATTTCCTCACTTGATAAGTAAACTTCAACATAAAGTATTGCTGAAGAACCTGAGTTCGGGTCTCTTCTATGTAGGAAGCCCCTACTGATTGACTAACACTTTGATTTTGACCTAATAAGTCAAAAACAGACAACTCCAATTCTCCTGAATTATTCTTCAAGAATTTCTTAGCTAAACTCATGTTCCACAACGTGTAGCTAACATCGGAAGCATCGGACACACCATTGTATTGCTGATATCCTATATCACTTCGAAACACAAACCCCTTCCAGAAGATGTAGTTTAGCTCCCCTCCTAATGATTGCAAAACGTATTGGCTGTTATTAGTCGATTGAATAGAGTTCTTCACCAGATTACCACTCACACTGTATGAAACATTAAAATCAATGTTTTCATTGATATGACTCACCACAGCTAGTTTACCATTTGCTCCATAGGTATTGGAAAAGCTTTCAACATTATTCGTCACTCCAGGAAGGCGCTTATAAGAAAACCCCAAGGACGTGTTGAGATTGGACTCAATAGCCGAAATGGAAACCGAATGAGTGGTATTGTTGCTAATATTCCAATAGCCATCCAGATTCACAGGAACAGAAAGCTGAGCACCTCTACCTGCCGTAACGTCCTCGGAAAGGACAGAATCTGAAGTCATGATGTAGGTTGCATTGGTTATGTAATTACTCGTAGTTTCCACGCGCGTGAAATTCGAAAGGGAAGTATTCTTTTCCACATTGGCTTTTGCAAACCGAACCATCAAACTATTGGAATAACTCTGATTCAACTCAGGATTACCCATGGTCAAAAACAGTGGACTGCTATTATCAATCACATTCTGCAATTGATCAATGGAAGGCTCATCGGTAGATCCAGCATATCTCAAAAACATGTCAGCACCTCCTGGCAAATCTATCCTACCCATAATGGTCGGTAGAACACTGTGAAAATGCTTAGCATATTGTCCTTCTGTAGGGAATTGCTGATTATTATCCAGTGTTGCATATTGATAGGCCAGGCCAAAATCAAACATCTTATTGAATGCACGATTAGCAAAATTGATCGAAGGTGAATGCGTTGTGTATCCACTCTCAAACTTGTTGGACAAAGAGCTCACAAAATCACTTTCTCCATCAGACAAGTCCACATAGGTTTTCTTATCAGAAGATCTAGACTGATGAGTGACTCGGTAACTTGTGGAAAGCTGGGCAGTTCCGCCAACAGGTTCTGTATATGTAATATCAGATTGCCAGTTAGTAACCCGTTCATCTGTATGATAATCAATTAATGAATCCGCTGACAAATCCTGGTAATAATTATCTCGTGTTATATCATTGAGCTTGTTTGTCACTTCGATAGAAAGAGAGCGTCCAATCTTATTGAACTTGTGCTGAAACAACACTTCATTTTCCAGATTATAAGCCACATTGTCACTTTGATAATCATTATCTGTACGATTGATCAATTCTAATTGCTCATCAAAAGTCTGACCTAATGTATGAGTTTGGCTACTGTTGTTTTGATAACTCAATGTAGGCCGTACTACTAATTTATTCCTGTCATTGATAGCATATGTAATCCGTGAGTTAAAGCGATGATTCGCATTATCGGAAGAAGATGTTACCGATTCATCATAAGTCTGTGTCTCATCAGTTAAAAAAGTTTCTCGATTGGTCTCTTGATCGTTTTGATTTGCTGTTTGATTGTAAAAATAGCTACCCTCAAAGGTGACTTTGGAGCCCCAATTATCAGTAAAGTTGCCACCTAGAGCATTGGTTTTGCTTATACCACTTTGCAAACCAGTAAAGAAACCTGAACTCCCTTGCCCTGGTCCTCCTCGAAATCCTCCACGACCTCCGCCACCAACACCCGCTAAATCTTCACTACTGAAATTCTGCTGATTGATATTGTTGGACATGCCCATAACAGTAAGTCTGGAATCTTTGTGAAAAGAGTTGATGTTTCCACCTGCGGTATACAAATCATTGGTTCCGTAGCCTGCGTATAACCGACCGAAAACACCATTTTGTTTTTCTTCTTTAGTCACCACATTGATGGTCTTTGTTGTATTACCATCATTAAACCCTGTCAATTGAGATTGTTCACTCATCTGATCAAATACCTCAACACGCTTGACCACTTCTGCAGGAATTGTATTCAGAGAAAGAAGTGGATCCTGACCAAAAAATCGCTTCCCATCAAGTAGCACTTGCTGAACAGTTTCTCCATTGGCTGAGACACCATCATCATCCACCACAATCCCAGGCATTTTACTTACCAAATCTCTCGTACTTGCATCAGGATTTACCTTGAATGCATCGGCATTGTACAAAATCGTATCACCTTTTTGCTCTACAGGCACTACGTCACCTTTTATCTCGACCACATCCAGCACTTTAGAGTCTGGTTCCAGGCTAATGACTCCAAGATTAACCCCAGACTGACTCACACGAATGATTTGTGTATAGGTCTTATAACTTAGACTCTGGATGATAATCCGGTAAAACGCTTGCTCCAGATTCTTAACTTGAAAAGATCCGTCCACTGCACTTACAGCATATTTGGATCGAGGTGAATCCTTAACATTTTTAAAGAATATCGTTGCTCCAATAACAGCAGATTGATCTTTAGCATCTTTGATACTTCCTACAGCTGTGATCGTCTCGTCTTGAGCAGCAGCAGATAATACGCTCATCAATAGAGCGACTCCCAGTACGTATTTGACTAACATGTTCGTAGAATTACTGATCTGAAACAGTCGTATCGGCAGGATTCACCTGCTCTGTTCGCCTTCTTCGAGCGCCAAAAGCACTCTCTATCTGATCAAGGTAGATCGCATATTGATCACTATTCAGCACATCTTTGATGAGATTGTTCTTTTCCTCACGGAGCGCATCCATTTTAGCTCTCATGGATTCTCGATCCATTGAGCCTCTATTGTTTCGCATCTCCTCCATATTCTGCTTCATGGTCAGGGCAAACTCATCATAAATGCCATCCAACAGCAGTTTTTGATCATCGGAAAGGTTCGAGATGTTCTTATATAGCGTTTGTTTTTCACGACTCACCATATCAGACATGTCCATTCCTCCGGGAGGTCTACCAGGGGGCTGAGAAAAGACTTGTGGTATATTGAATAGGGCGACTAGAAATGACGCCAATAGAGCAGTTTTTATTGAAATATGCATGAACGGTCAGTTGTTTCTATTTGAATTACAACTTGAAATTACTAACCGATAAGCTACTGTGCAGAAGTTTTCAACCAATACACTCATAATGTCAACAAACCATGACTTATAATCAATATTGACTTTTATGAATGACAAGAAACTGATTAATTAAAACAAATAGCGCATTTTCACTACAATGGTGTCGCTAGCAGGGTAAGTAAATGCAAAATCATCAAATCGAGGCAATCTAAACCCTTTTACTTGAAAGTTACTAAACCCGAATCCCTCCTCAGGAAAGATGAATCCCATATCCACAACATTGTTACCATTGGCATCGTCTAATACAGCCAATCCATACTTTTTCCCAGGCTTTAGATCAGAAACTGTACCAATAAGACTTCCATCTCTCATCGTCCATTTCTCAAAATTGATTTCTCTGGAAGGTAAGCGTTGATCCCAGCTTTCCTGATTTTCATAAAGACCAACAAAAATGAATCCATCCGGATATTTGATTCCTTCAAATCGCACGGTAACCGATATTGCAGGATTGGACCACCATGTTCCAAACAGTGAGATCCACAATAAACAAGTCTTAATCATAAACAATCAAGCAATTCCAACTTCACACGTATTCCAACACAGGATTGCTTCGAACTATTACGCAAATATCAACACAGTGTTATTTAAAATACCGCATCATTTACAAAAAAGAACTTGAACTAATAAAACTTGATCAAGTTATAGTGATCAGCCTATCAAGTACTAATCGTTGATCCTAAGTCAATAAGCTCATTGACATGAGTAATAATCGATCCAAAATGAAGTAAAAAGAGAATATTGAGGTTAATTTCCTGTACCAAGAAAAGCTAGCATTCAACCATTAGTTTACCTGGAAGTTAAATGCAAAAAACAATTATCAAATTAACTGGCTAGTTGCTTTTTCAATTCATTTATAACCTCTTTGGTGATTTCCAACACCTTCTTAATTGTCACTTTATTACTTGTATAATCATCCTCATCTTTCAAGACATCCAGAGCTTCCTGAAGACCGGATAGTCCAAACTGTGTGTTTAGGCTTTTTATTTTATGTGAGATCTTACCAAGCTCAACTTTATCAGACTCTACCAACAATACATTGAAAGCGAGGAAAAACTCCGTGTAACTTTCCAGGCATTGTTTCGAGAATGTCTCTCGGAATGCAATATCACCATCAGCTAATTCATCTAGGACCACAGCTAAGTTCAACTTCCTTTTCTTCGGTTTTACTTTACCTGCATTCCTTTTAATAATATCATATAGCATGGAAGGTCTGAATGGTTTACTTAAAAAATCACTCATCCCAATGACTTGAATATGCCCCTTGATATCTGCAAATGCATCTGCCGTAAGTGCTACTATTGGAATATCCTTAAAATAAGAACCTGATAAATTGCGGATTGCTCGAGTTGCTTCATAGCCATCCATAACAGGCATCTGCAAATCCATGAAAACAATATCATATTCCATGGAATGAATGAGTTCTAAAGCCTTAGCTCCATCCGACACTATGTCGTAAGAAATTCCAACAGCGTTCAGATACTTCATTACAATAACCTGATTAGCAGTGTTATCTTCTGCAACGAGAATATTCAAATCCATCCGTTCAAACCCTGAACTCCGCACCTCAGCTCTCTCTTCTGATTGCTCTTCTGTAACCGGTGGTAGTTCCAAGTCAAAATAGAATGTAGAACCTTTACCCAATTCACTCTCTACATGAATCGTGCTTCCCATCAATTCTACTAGCTTTTTAGCAATAAAAAGGCCTAAGCCAGTTCCTCCAAAGCGTCGTGTTGTTCCCTCTTCAGCTTGTTCAAACGAGTTAAATATCTTTTCAATATTCGCAGGATCAATACCAATCCCAGTATCTTTCACACTCAACCTAAGTTTAATAAATTCATCACTCAAGTCAACCTTGACTACCGACACAAGTACCTGACCATTATTCGTAAACTTAATAGCATTACCAATCAGGTTATTCATTATTTGGGCTATTCTGGTGACGTCCCCAACAAAATGATTTGGCAAACTCTCATCATAATGGACCCTCAGATCCACCATATTCTCCTTGGCCTTAAAGACTAATGAATTATTGATATTCTCGACCAGATATTTAAGATCAAAATTGCTTAAACTCAGTTCTATTTTACCTGAATTAATTTTTGAAATATCGAGTATGTCATTAATCAAGGAAAGCAAATTTTCTCCAGAAAATCTCAGTAATCTAATTTGGTCCGCTTGCTCAGGCTTATGATCTTCCATTTGGAGAATGTGAGAAATCCCGATTATCGCATTTAATGGAGTCCTGATTTCGTGGCTCATTGTTGCAAGAAAATCTTCTCGTGATTTTGCAGCTGCTTCAGCCTCTTTTTTCGCTTTTTTGAGTTCTTCTTTCTCTCTAATAGACTGAGTAACATCCTGGGTAAACATTAAGATTCCTCCTACCTGCTCTTCAGAGCGATACCAAGGTCTTACTTCCCATTTGATGTATTGCAAACTGCCATCTTCCCTTTCAAAAGGATCTTCTTCATTGACATCCACATGTCCCTTTAAACACTTCTGATGTACCTCTTTCCAATCGTCACCGATTTCAGGAAAAACATCATAGTGCGATCTTCCAATAATTTCCTGATCTATTATGGCATAATCTTCTTTCCATTTATGACTAGCTGCCAGATAGCGCATATCGGTATCAAACATGGCAATAGCTGCCGGGGCACGTTCTATGAAAACACGCAATTGGACTTCTAATAACTTTCTGTCTGTTATTTCCTGAACGCCACCTATGAGCAGTTCTACATTTCCATCATCACCTCTCTTAGCATTTCCAGATGCCTCAACCCATATATATTCACGATTACTTTTTTTAACTCTAAGTTCAACAGTTGCAGGTTTACCAGTAGCAATTGAGCCTGAACTTGCTTCTTGTAGCTTCGGTAAATCAGCAGGATGAACCAGCCCCATAAACTCATCTGCTGTCCCTTTATATTCTTCCTTGGTATAGCCAAGAATCTCATACAACCTGTCAGACCATTTTTCTGTGGAATCCCTAAGGTCCTTTTCCCATATTCCAACTTGAATTGTATTGGTTAGAAATTGAAATTTCTGGACTTTATTCTTCTCACTCTCAAGTGAACGCTTTAACTCCTCTTCTACAAGTTTGAGCTTAGTCGCAAAATTGCGAATGATCGTTATGGTAATAAAAAACACCAAACTCCCAGATAGTAATACTGCAATAGCAACTATGTAATTTGAATATGAAACAGTTTCATTGATTTGATACAATAGTCGTGATTCTTCCTGCTCAAACTGAAGGGTAATAGAATCCATGAGCGGAAGAAATGCCTGTTCCGCTGCCAACAAATCATCCATCTCAAACACTAATGTATCCTGCAGTACAAATGCTCGAGACTGCTCTACAATTTGTTGATACGGTTGATTGATGTTAGCAAACAAATCCGTTAACTCCTGACGGGAAATCTGACTGCTTTTGGTAAGTAATAGTTGATTGGAAGATTCAAATAGCCCTAGAATAGAATCAAGTTCAAGTATTTTTTCTGAAGTTAAGCCTGTCTGTTTGGCGATAACTATTTCTTTGGTCAGTAACTGACTCAGCATTCGTTGACGACCTGATTTATTGATGATCGCACCTAAATCGTTACTACTTTTAATATAATGCGCTTGCTGATTATTGAGTACAAATACTAATGCAATTACTAGTAACACGGCAACTGTGAATAAAGATGCCAGTCTTTTACTAATAACTGAAAATGATTTGATCCTGGTCATAAAAATTGGGTAAGCGATCAATTTAGTCACTAAAAACAGACTAGCCAACTAAATACTGCTTCTCCTAAAAAAGAACAACCCAAAACTTACCCAATAATTAAATCTAAATCACTATTCCGTTTTATAGAATCATTTAACAAGCCTTTTATATGCTTCTTTATACTCTGGCTGATCAAGAATCCTAACAGCTTCGCGCAATATCACCAACACTCTTTCTTCAACCTCATCTCCATCGCTCAGAACCTTTTCTACATAAGCCAAATGATGCTCTATGAGCTGAATTAACAATTCACTCGACTCCAAGTTCAGCCCCAATTCATTCAATATTTGACTCAACTGTATGTTCCCAAAAGATGGCTGCAAATGGTCCGTGTAGAATGTCTCCTTTGCCATTAATGAAATTTCCTTTGCCTTAGATAAATCCCCTTGCCTGATAAATTCTATTATCAACGTATTGAATGCAAACCTGGCAGGATTGATCATTCGTGCTTGAAAATCCTCATAGTTGAAATATACGTCCTCATTAGAAAGATTACTGTAGTCAGCATTAGTCACGAGATTTTGATAAGACTTCTCCAAATCCATAGGAATTTGATCTTCCTGATGTTTGGATGTTGTAAGCCGATACACTTGACCCTCTTGAACAGCATATTTTCTCAAATCAAGATCTATGCTATGAAGTCCTGTAAAATTGAAATAGATAGGTCTTTTCCAATTATTGGAGGCTATTAAATCCAAAATAGCCATTTCACTTTTTGGCAGGTACGATCCAGAAACTTGCACTTCTAAATTTCCCTTCTCAGTTGCTACGGAAAGCTTTCTGGAAGGCAATACAAAGAATTCACTTTTCCGATTTTTTAGAATGAGATTGGGATTGCGAGCATTAAGCGCATCCATGTATTTAGACCAGGAAATTGGTTTATCCATAGTCTCCTGCACATACACTGGATCATAAGGACCATATTCAGCTGAGCTTTGCTGAAGTGTAAGTTGTACTGGAGGTGAGTCATAATAGTCTCTGGTCAAGTCATTGATATACCAGTCGGCATTGAAATAACTTAGCACCTTGACTCGAACATCTGTTCTAAATCCCTCCACTTCCTGCAAATACCAAAGTGGAAACGTATCGTTATCTCCGCCAGTAAATAGAATAGCGCCTTCTTCACAGCTATCCAAAATAGACCTTGCATAGTCCATTTGAAATGTTCGTGCAGAACGATCATGATCATCCCAGTTTTGATATGCTACCCAAGCAGGCAGCGTTAAAAGAATTGCTGATACCAACTCTAACTTCTTACCCTTCAGGGTATCTCCAACCCACATTGCTCCAATTCCAACCCAAATACAAAAAGCCAAATAAGATCCTACATAGATATAATCACGTTCTCGGGGTTCATTAGGTGTACCGTTTAGATATAGAGTGAGAAGAAGTCCGGTGATCAAAAAGAAGGTCATGTTTGCTACGAATCCTCTTCGATCTTTCTTTGCATGAAAATACAGTCCCATTATGCCTAGCAGGAAAGGCAACATGAAATATTGATTATATGCTTTGTTGTAGCCCAGGTTTTCACGAGAAATCAACCCACTCCATGGCTTTGCCCATCCAGCATGTTGCTCATCACTGATCCGCCCACCAAAATTCCACAGAACATATCTCAGATACATATGCCCAATTTGATAGTCTAGCATAAACTTTAAGTTATGAGAAAATTTTGGCTGTTGCCCAGACGAAAGTCCTGTCCATTGTTGGTAAACCCGAACATGAGCCGGGTCATTGCTGTAGATTCTAGGCAATATGGTTTGTCTGTCTGACTCGTAGTGATATTGCGGAACCTCTCCTACCTGTTTGTAAGCTTCATTTTGAACAACATATGCATTCGCTTTAGTACTCACTTCATTGATTTTAGCATCGAAATAAGGCCCATATACTAATGGTCTCCCGGGATAAGACTCACGATTCATGTATGGCTTTATTTTGGCCAAATCACCTGGCACAAATTCATTGATTGGCGGCATCTGCGTGGAACGAACAAACAGCATGATATAAGGAGAAAAACCAGCTACTAAAAACACAAGAGAAAGCACAAAGAGCTTCAAATGAGTATATTTCTGCCAAATAAAAATCAAGAGACCTGAAATTACGATTAGCATTAAAAATACGCCGGAATACATAGGCAGTGAAAGCGTATTTACCGCAAATAAGTCCATCAGAAAAGCCCACTCGAACAGATCAACAGCTATCACTTTACTAATGAATAAAATGATCACACCGCCTATGATGAACGAGAGAGTAAATTGCCACCAGGTTCGCTGCTGTTCAGATCTCCAGAGGATTACACAAACAGGAAGAATCAAAATACACATCGGGTGTATACAATATGAAAGCCCTAGAAGGTAACTGAATAGCAACATTCTATTTGACTTCTCCTTTTCTCGTAATGACCCTGGTTTTAAACTCAACCAAATCAACAGCACCATGAAGAAAACAGACGGCCCATAAGTCTCAGCTTCAACCGCTGAAAACCAAAATGAATCTGAAAAGGTCAACATGAAAGACCCAACCAATCCACCGATCAGCAAAACGGATTTAAGCTGAACAAACTGACTCCCAAAATACCAGATGACCAAAAATGTAAATCCTACTGCCAGCGCAGAAAAGAAACCAGACATCATATTGATGCACCAGGCCGCATTGTTTACCTCTCCAAAAGCTAACATGGAAAACAACCTTCCGAACAATAATGTCAATGGTGTGCCCGGAGTATGGGGGACCTGAAGCTTATAAGCGGCGGCAATGGTTTCCGAGCAGTCCCACAATGAAGCAGTGGGCTCTAACGTGATCAGATATGTGACAAAAGACACCAAAAATGATACTGCAAACCCAATAGTTTGCAACTGATTTTCTTTAGCAGACTGCTTTAAATATTTCCATCCTCTTCCATTCATCAGTGGTATGATCGGTAAGAACAACCCAACGAACAGAACTATAGGAGCTATCCAAAGGGTGAGAATACCCAGACCATGCTGGACCGGATCAAGGGCCATCATGAGCAGTGCTACTACCTGAAAAATAACAGCCAAAAGGTAAAAACGATTAGATCGATTGAGTGTGATTGTTTTCATGCAGCAAGCATAAATGCAGCCTCAAAAAATCATGGTTAAGAAGTGTAAAGAAGTGTTAAACGAATGTTAAAATGACCTAAAACCTTTATTCTGCAATCTGGAACAATTATTTTTATCCAAAAGAAACCACTTGAAGAAGCTAGTAATTTACGGAAGTATCACCCTGGGTTTGATGATTTGCGCCCAGGCCTATTGGTTAGCACAAGCCTATGATGCTAAAGCCAATGAATTTGACCATACCGTATCGTCTGCTCTTTTCGCTGCAGCGGACACCATGTCTGAAAACATCAGTGTAGAAAAAAGATCGGCGAATTACTTCTTTGTCAACAGCAATGCCTCAGTGACAAATGAGACAGTTGATACTTTAATCCGCAAAGAACTAGCAGCGCGCAATATCCAGTTAGACTATGAAATCGGCATTTACAATGCGAAAGATGATTCACTAATCCACGTTACTACGGTTAAGTCAACAGCCAACGCTATTCCGGAGTATGCCACCATAGAAGCCGATGCGATCCAAAAGAACTTTGCCGTCATGTTTCCATCCAGAAACAACTTCCTTTTGGGGCAATCTGACTTCATGTTATTTGCTCTATTGATCATCGCGCTATTGATTTGGTTCGGATATCAATATTTTCAGATAAAAGCTAGCGAAACAAAAAACATTGATAACCATCTGTTAAAAGTTGCGAACTGTTCTTTAGATGTGCACAATCAGCAGTTAACGATTGGTCACAGTAACTATCAACTTACCTACAAGGAAAATCAGATACTGAAATTGTTTTTTGAAAACCCAAACCAAGTCATCGAACGCAAAGTGTTTCTAGAGAACGTTTGGGAGCAAGATGGATTCTTTGTTGCTCGAAGCATGGATGTCTTTATCTCTAAAATCAGAAAGTACCTAAAAGAAGACGAAAAAGTCAAGATTGAGAATTTGAGATCGATTGGGTATCGCTTGAATGTGAACAAACACTAAAATCCCAGAACCCTATAAAATCGAAAAGCCCCGGTGGAACCCGGGGCTTTCTAGATCGGGTACTAACCGATCAGCCATAATGATTAACTAATACTCGAAGATAAAAAAGATTTATTTTCAATTCCTAATACTCTGAGAAATTTATCTTAATCACTTTTTCTCAAAAAACCACAAAACACCATCTAAACCCCTACTTATCAGCTGGTTGAATAAGATTGAATACTCAAAAAAAAATCCGTCAAAAATCCAACACTAAACAATCCCCGCAAGGGAATTACGTGTCGCAATGCGGGTTGTACTGAATCTTCATATTGAGTAATCTCCCCTTACATACGCGGTTCGGTATTTTGAACTTTATACTCACAAACCATGAAAACTATGAATACCACCGAGATCGTAAAAAAGTGGCCATTGCTACTGCTTTTTATTATTTACCTATCAGTCACCGTTTATATAACTAGTGTAATCTGAGATTCAAATCATTCTCTTGCAGTTATCTCTTATTAATTGTAAATTCAGAGGAGATAACAACTTAACACTAACCCAATATGAAAAACTCACTCCTCCCAGCGATGATCCTCGCGATCATGGCCTATGGATGTCATACGGATCATGAAGAACAACTTCAAATTGATCCATTGGTACAAACTCCTCATTACACCCTGACTCGAGTCAATCAATCTGCTTATGAAGTATTAACTCGCGATGGCGAATTTCACTGGGACAAACTAACCAGTGAAGAAGTATCCTCAGCAATGACTCATAATGATTCAACCATGGTTATCGGCTTCAAGCCAGCATCATTTGCAAACGTCAATGAGCGATTACATGAGATTGACATCACTTCTCAAGAGTGGATAGATGCCAAGGCCAAAGTCATCAACAACATTGATGAAGTTCTTATCGCATTGGATGTAAACGAAAGCGCTCAGGATCTCATAGTTATGGAGCACGAAACGCTTCCATTTATCAAAATCAAAACCTATCAGGTGGCTGTAATCGAAAGATTACGTGAAATGAAGGAGGTTCGGTATGCTGAACCTAATTCATTCACCTATGATGATTCTGAAATCAAATCCAATAACAACAGAATCACAAGTGATTCTGGATGCGATGTAAGTCCTGCAGGGTCTATACCAAGTGCTGACTATGTGACAGTGGCTCCAGGAAGCAAAATCCCATGGAATTATTATGCTCACAATATTCCAGCAGCATGGAACTACAGCACTGGCGACAATATCACCGTTGGTTTGATCGATACTGGTATTTCTCCAGACCAATCTAACTTAAATGGAAACTTTGCTTCAGGATACAGCACCGGTAGAAGTAGAACAAAATATGGCACTTATGTCAGCAGCTGGTGGTGGTGGGCATCTCCCGATGGGCCTAATGATCAGTGCGGACATGGCACTCAAATGGCAGGCACCATTAGTGGCCCACGGACATCCACAGGAAGTTCCATTGGCGTAGCGTATAAATGTGATCTGGCCGCCGTGAGAGGAACTGGCGATGTAATCATTAATGGTGGAAGTGAAAAAGATGGTGTAACCGATGCATTAGTATTGTTAGGCAATCGAACAGATGTAAAAATCATCAGCATGTCCATAGGCGACGTATTCTCTAGTGGGCAAGTAGAAGACGGTGTCAGATATGCATATGGCAAAGGTAAAATGATCATCGCTGCGGCGGGCACTTCCTTAAGCTGGACTTCCTGGTATGGAGTCATCTTCCCTGCTACCATGAATGAAACGATAGCGGTAACAGGTATCAGAGATAATGGCTACAACAAATGCAATACTTGCCATGATGGCAGCAAGGTAGATTTTGTGGTCACTATGCAAAGAAACTCTAATACCGATAGAACGTCTCTGACACAAGCTATGAGCGGCAATCAACCAGCTTATGTAGGCGGCTCATCTGTTGCCACTGCAACTACAGCAGGAATCGCTGCATTGATTTGGGCGACTAACCCTTCTCAATCCAGAGAGCAAGTACTCAATCGCATGAAGCTAGCTTCTGACTTCTATCCTTCCAGAGATGGCAACTTTGGCTGGGGAAAAATAGACGCACTCGCAGCAGTACAGTAAAACTCAACCTCATAAAAGGGGTCGTACGAATCTGTTATTAATACGACCCCTTTCATTATGCTCGACCATAGAGACTATAATTTCAACTCGTCTTCTTTACTCCACCCATGATAGAGTTCCCCGTTTAAAGTCCTTTGCTTACCTCTTCTCAGACCTATACATGTGTTACCAACTGGACTAGGCAAATCCATACACAACTCCATATCACCAGTTTCCCAATTCATTATAATGCCTACTTCAACTGTAAATCCAATTCCCGCAATTTCACCTGAGGCCTGCGCCGTAATTTCAAATCCATTATGCGTAATCAATACATCAAAACTTACACTAACTTTCGCAACTTCTACATCCAATTCAAGGGATGTTCCACCAGAAATATAAAATTGACCATCGTAATAAACATCTCCATTTACGTATACTTCTGCTAGTCCAGGAATACGCATATCTGCACCGATATAAACGTGCTCAGAGTCCACACCAAATAAGGCATTGATCAAATCTTGTTCTCCTATTCCGGGAATAGTCATAGACAAGGACGATCGAATGAAAAACTGGGAGTTATTTGTATTATCTCCAACATAAAAATAGGACTCTATGGTTTGTTCAGGCATACTGAATTGAGACATTAAAGTGCCTCCCCCAACATTTGTCAATAACTCACCGAGAAACCCATTCTGAATTTGAACCTCTCCTGCTACCTGAATGTAATTATTACCTTCCTCTTCTAATTCAACTATCACTGTTGCTCTACCCACTTCCATCCTGGGCAGAAAGGAAATAAAGTCTTGAGTAAGCGTTACAGCACCATTAACACCCATACGGTAACTCGACCCTTCAAAACCATTCTCAAAAAAAGCATTAAACCCATTTTCATTTGCTGTAAAACCGATTAGTGCTTCCCCAAAAACCTCAATATGATACTTCGGAATAGGTACTAAACCTCCAACATAAATATTTCCATTGATGGACTGTAATGGTGTCTTCATTACTGATGACAATTCATTGCTGTATGAAAAAGGGGTGAACAGTAACTCTCCTCTGGCACTTAAACCAAGAGATGCATCCATAATTTGAAATGGAGATGTCCCGATATCTCCTTTGAAATAAATCATCGGATCATTAGGTTCCATATAAAGTGATTTGGGTTGAAATGATGTATTACCTATGGTAAATCGCAGCTGCTCACCTATGCTCTCGTCCAGCTGAATCCCTAAATAATTTTGATTTGAATTTAGTGGTGCCAACGGGTCTTGTTCTCGTATCGCTGCACCACTCTTCATCATAAAATTAGCCCCTGATGAATACTCTGTGAGTATATCAGAAAACACACCAATCTCTGGAAGTGTTGCTAACCCATAACCATATAATTCATCATAAACATCGGTACTTGATCGAGTCAATGAAAAATCTCCACTTGTAATGGGAACAAACTCATCATTAACCAAAGAAAAAATAGTACCCTTAATCTGAGCGTGATCATCCAGAACATTAACACGATCGTTATTCACATAAACCTTTCCAAGGTTGTCTATCTCCAGAATATGCATATTATCTGGATTTGCTTCTTCTATTTCGAAGATGTCATGCGTGATCACTTCCTCCTTACAACTATTGTACAGGATCAAAGTCAATAAACTAAAAATAAGTCGGACAAGTACTTGTTTGGTTTTCATTGAATATAAATTGATAGGCTAGGCTTATTACTAATCTATTGGAACCAGTCTGGAAGGTTTGTGAATCAAACTGACCCGCAATAAACTTCTGATTTGATCTCAACCACTGAAATTGTGTTGATAAAACAAGGTTTTTAAAATACAACTTAGGTATCACACCAACAGCATATCCAAAACCTTCCTGATACTCCTCATGGAATTCATATCCTGGAACATTAATATTTCCATTATCTATAAAATGATGAATCTCATAGATGACACCTGCAGAAGCTAGTAGCCTGAACTTTATCGGATTACTCTCCCAACCGAACAACTGGCGATTGATGGAAACCCCATAAAAATCAGGATTCAATTGATAATTTTCAAAAGTGTATGAGGACTTAAAATCATAAAAAAAAGTCATAGAGAACAGGCTTCTCTCCGAACCCAATTCTGCATAAACTTGAAGAGGATTTTGTTTCGAATCAGCATTGACAATGTGCGATTCATGCCATAGTCCCACACCAAACCCTACCTCAACAGATATCTGAGAATAAGCATTTAGAGTAAAAAAGAACAAACAAGGAAACAGAATTCTTCCCACTTCTTTCATAACATGACTGTTTTGAAAAGATTAAAAAATGAAGTGGTGCGGCAAATAACTCTATACGGCAACAGAGTCTTTAATTACCTGCTTATCAAAAAATTACAAAACTAAACAGGTAATTATCAAAGTAATATTACAAATACTTCATTTATGATCCAAAGAGATTTCGAATAGTTTTATTCTATAAAATATTTTGATTACCTACCTACTAGTAGGTATATTTGTTTTAAGAATTATATGTCAACCAGAGATAACATATTATCAATCACTGATCAATTGATCCTTTCTAAAGGATACAATGCTTTCAGCTTTGCTGATATCTCCAATGAATTGGGAATTAAAAAAGCATCCATACATTATCATTTTTCATCTAAAGAAGAGTTAGGAAAATCCCTTATAAAAAGTCATATAGACAAAACCAAAGCACTATTTGATGAGGCTAAAACACTGACACCTACCGAAAGGCTGTTACGCTTTATTGACATCTATAACCAAAGAAAGTCAGCTCATCAGGTGTGTATTGTAGGTAGTTTATCTACGGACCTCTTGACACTTGGTGACTCCATGAAAAATGAGATGAAAGAACTTAGTTCTGTCATCCTAAACGGACTTACTGACATTCTTATAGAGGGAAAGCGGGAAAATACGTTTAGGTTTGCCGATCAACCTAGGACCAAAGCACTGCTGATCATCACAAATTTGCTTGGTGGCTTACAGCTATCACGGCTAACTAGTGATGATGACTTTGAAGAAATTAAACGATCTATATTAGATAACTTACTTAATAACGAATGAAACGTGTAGTTATAACTGGTCTTGGAGCCTTATCACCTCTTGGTGATAACCTCGAAGAAACTTGGAAGAATGCCGTAAATGGCGTTTCAGGTGCAAAACCAATTACCTATTTCGATACAGAAAAGTTTAAAACCACCTTTGCATGTGAGCTGAAAGGCTTCGATCCTAAGGACGTTTTGGATAGAAATGAAATTAAACGTTCCGATCGATTCACTCAATATGCTTTGTACTCTAGTACCGAAGCACTTAATGACAGTGGACTAGATCTTTCTAAGATAGATCCTTTTGACATTGGAGTAATCTGGGGATCTGGTCAGGGAGGAATGGACACTTTCGAGCAGGAAGTTGGAGCATTTACGTCTGGTGATGGAACACCAAGGTTTAGCCCATTCTTTATTCCAAAGCTGATTTCCAATATGGCATCAGGGTTGATTTCCATGAAATTTGGTTTAATGGGCATCAACTACACCACAGTGGCTGCTTGTGCTACCGCCAACAGCTCTATCATGGACGCCTTCAATTACATCAAATTGGGTAAAGCGAAAGTATTCATTACTGGTGGTTCAGAATGTCCTGTGACCTCTGCATCTATCGGAGGATTTAACGCTCTAAAAGCAATGTCTACCAGAAACGATGAGCCAGAAAAAGCATCTAGACCATTTGATGTAAACAGAGATGGTTTCGTGATGGGTGAAGGTGCTGGAGCGTTGGTTTTAGAAGAACTGGAGCACGCCAAAGCGCGTGGTGCAAAAATATACGCTGAAATTGTAGGTGCATCTATGACTGCAGATGCATATCACATGACAGCCACACATCCTGAAGGAAAAGGAGCTTCCAGAGCAATGGAAAACGCTCTCGCTGAAGCAGGATTGAATGCATCAGAAGTGGATTATGTGAACGCTCACGCAACTTCTACTCCTGTTGGTGACATCAGTGAGATTAAAGCAATCAATAACACTTTTGGCACTTCTGAAAGACTACATGTAAGCTCTACCAAGTCTATGACTGGTCACTTACTTGGAGCTGCAGGAGCCATTGAAAGTATTTTCTGTATCAAAGCCATACAGGACAATGTGGTACCTCCTACCATCAATCTGGAGGAATTGGATCCTGAGGTACCTGGACATTTAAAAATCGTGGCACAACAAGCCTTAGAAAAGAAGGTAGAAGTTGCTATGAACAATAGCTTCGGTTTTGGCGGTCATAATGCGATCACCTTGTTTAAGAAGTTCAGCTAATTAATAGAAATAGCTTAGTAAAAGGCCCCGTTTCCAGATGGAAACGGGGCCTTTTCTATTTAAGTAATCAACAGCTCATCACGTCTTTCGTCAATCAAAAAATCCTGAAAAATGATAACAATCTCATTTTGAGATCGTTATATTTATAGAAACAACAATTAAACTTAAGACATAACCCTTATTAGTATGGATTTACAGATCAAAGGAAACTGGTATCAGTTAAAAGGCCAGTTGAAGGAGAAATATGGAGAACTTACAGATGATGATCTTAAAATGGCTGAAGGAAAGGCCGAAGAGCTAATCGGTATTCTTCAAGAAAAAACAGGAAAGACCAAAGAAGAACTGGAAGAAGAACTCGTAGAGTTGGACTCCAAGCTTCTTTAAGAACTAATAACTCAAAAATTGAAAGCAGGTCGAGAGGCCTGCTTTTTTATTTCTATTCATCATTACTACATCAACCAGCCCAAACGATTACATCAATAACTCAACAACCGGGAAGTAATCAATGATGCAACAGCATTGAGGTAAGGGAATTCACTATCCTTGTCGAATCCCAAAACCGAAACCTGTGATGATGAAATCTACCTACCTGCTGATTTTAGTAATTTCTGTTACCTTAATTTCTTGTAAAGAAGACCTTCCTTCTTCTAAGATTTCAGGAGTACTTATAGACAAATACAGCAAAGATCCAGTAGCCAATGCCACGATTCTGGTTTTAGAAAATGGACCTAGCATTACTTCAGAATCTGATGGTTCTTTTAGTTTTGACAATTCGTCATTGATAGACATAGAAGAAATGGATATCAACGGATCATTATTCGCTGCTGTACGGATACAGCATGAAGATTATCGCCCTATTGAAGTCAACATCCAGCTTAATTCGAAATCCGAAATAGGATTAACAGACAAAGAGCTTCCTACCTATTACTACAATCAACCTGTCCAGCTAAATGATGACATTCCAACAGGACCATTGTCAGAATCATCGTTGGATCGTCAGACCATACAGCTACTTATGGAAAACATCGTGCAGGATGAATACAAAGAACTTCATAGCATCCTTGTTTATAAAGATGATGCATTGGTTTTGGAAGATTACTTTTTTGGAAACAACGACACGATTGACTTTGAGAACAATGTCATTGTAGATAAGCAGCCCACACCTATCCAGTGGGATCGAACAACACCTCATTACATCGCATCTGTCAACAAAGCTCTCACATCCACCCTTACAGGAATCGCATTAGACCAACAAAACCTATCCACTTCATCCACTATCAAGGATTATTTGCCAGAATATGCTTCCTACTTCGCAGATGAAAACAAGGCAAGCGTGACCTTTGAAAGCTGTCTAACCATGACTACAGGATTTCAATGGGATGAATGGTCTTCTAATGACCTGGCTTTACTATGGAAATCTGAAGATTTTGGAGATTTTGTACTATCCAGAGATAACATGGGCATTGGAACCGAATGGAGATACAATAGTGCTATTCCTAACCTATTACTCAAGTCCATAGAAAACGTGACTGGAGAAAATGTTCGTGATTGGGCACAGGAAAATTTCTATGACAAGCTTGGCATTACGAACTTCAAATGGCAATCACAGCCGGATGGAACACCAGAAGGGTCTGCAAGAATCTATCTTACTCCGAGAGATATGCTTAAGGTTGGCATTACCTATCTCAGCGAAGGCAAATGGAAAGGCGAACAAGTAATTCCTGCAGACTATGTAGCTGAGTGCTTTGAAATAAAAGAAAACACAACGTCAGGAGATTACAGTTACTATTTCTGGATAAGAGAGCTCAATGGCGTTAAATATCTCTCCGCTGAAGGAGATGGAGGCAACTATATCAACATTTTCCCTGAACAAAACATGGTCATCGTGATCACCCAGGGATTATACCTAAAATGGCCAAGCTATGTCACTCAAGCTAACGACATCATGGGTAACTACATCCTTCCTGCTATTGAATAGACTTGTTTTAAGCTCTCAAGAATAACTTGCCATATCCATTCGAGCAATCCTTGTATTTTTGTTGCAATCAACAATAGCTGAATTGCTCGCACTCAATAGGAAGAACTTTTACACATTCAACACATTAGCACTTGCGCTAATTACCTGCTTATTGTGGTTCAAAAGCTCAGCACCTAATTTCATTTTTTGGCCCGGCGCATACATGCTATCCATTTGGCTAATGAGTGGTTTGATATTTCAATTACGATCCTCAACTAGCCAAATAAGTAAGACACTTGCACATGGATTCATTTTCACTATTGGACATTGGATTCTTAGCAGCTTACTCTTGATTTTGCTAGAGCGCTTCTTCAGAATAGAAGAGCATTATCCGCTGACTGGGTTACCAATGCTCATCCGCGAGAATTGGACAACCCTTCTGGATGGAATTTTGTGGTTTGCACTGTATCAAATGGCATTTCACCTGCTGGAACTAAAGGCAAAGGCGCATTCCCTTGATGAGCGTATTCATGATCTTGAGAAAGAACTTCATCAATCAGATCTTGTCAATTTGCGAAAAGAAATCAACCCACATTTTCTTTTCAATGCCATGAACGGCATTGCTATGAAGGTGCGTTTAAAAGAAAACAAGACGGCCGTTGCGATGATTGCAGCTCTGAACAATTTATTGAGGTTAAGTCTGAGCAAATCACAAGAGCAATTGATTACTATTCAGCAAGAGTTGGAATTGCTCGACAACTATCTACTCATTGAAAGACATAGATTTGGAGATCAGGTTCAGGTAACTATTGATTTTCCTGAGGATATTCACACTCATAAAATACCTGAACTCATCCTTCAACCATTGGTTGAAAATGCATTTAAACATGGCTTAACCCAAAATCAGGAACTTCAGTATATTCGGGTATCCGGAAGAGTTGTTGATCAAGAAATCATTTTATCGGTATTCAATACAAAGTCTAAGAGTGTCAATTTCAATTTTGCCCGAAGTGGAGTAGGACTTCCAAACATTGTCCATAGACTGAGAAGAATTTATCAGACCAACTTCAAGTTTCACAGTTTTAATGAAGAGCATGGCATAGCCTTTACCATTACAATTCCCAAACAATGAAGATCAAGTGCCTTATAGTAGACGATGAAAAATCTGCAAGAGATGGACTGCACCTTTTGTGCTCTGAAAATGCTCAATTAGATGTCGTTGGAATGTGTAAAAATGGAGTTGAAGCCATTGATGAAATCAATGCACTCAAGCCTCAACTAGTCCTTCTGGATGTGCAGATGCCAGGTGTTAACGGGTTTGAGGTAATTGCCAGTATTCCCGAACCCAAACCCAAAATCATCTTTATTACAGCACATGATCAATTTGCCATCAAAGCATTTGAAGTCAATGCCATTGATTACCTGCTCAAACCATTTAGTGATGAGCGTTTTGAACAGGCCATTCACAAGGCCATTCAGCAGATCAATCTAAATCAACAGCAAACTTTAGATGGACTGATCAACCGAAACTTAACAGCCTCCGATAACGGATTAAAAATCAACGAAGAAGATCGGTTAGTACTTAAAGTAGACGGATCAATTAAAATCATCAGCAAATCTGAAATTCGCTTCATTGAAGCATATGATTATTACATCAAAATCTATGTAAAGGATCGGTATTTCATGATTCGAGAAAGTCTAAAGAATATGGAGACCTCACTTGGTCACTTGAAAGATTTCATGCGAATTCACAAGTCATACATCGTCAATAAACACTATGTATCCCAGCTTGTGAGAACTTCTCCCACAGAACATGACCTTATTCTCACCACCAACGATCAAATCAAAGTAAGCCGCAGTAAAATCAACGAAGTAAAAGACTGGTTATCAGCGTAATTATCCATTGACTGCAAAATCCATACAATTCACTGCACAACTAGTATATTAGTAATTGAAGCTACGTTATTTTGATCATTAGATCTAAACTCAAACTACATGTTCAAAAATCACATCCGATTTGCTGTAAGGCTTTTTCTGAAGGAACGTATCTACTCAATTCTAAATATCATGGGATTGGCATTAGGAATCACCATAGGCATGATCCTGTTGCTATTTCTTCAAAGCGAATTGACCTATGATCAGCACTATTCCAAATACGATCAAATTTATCGATTCACCAACCACCTTACAGCTCCTGGTGCAGATTTCAATACAGCTCGATCTTCGCGAAAAATTGGATCCATCCTAAAAGATGAGCTTCCTGAAGTCATAGAATATGTTCGATTTGCTGGTGTAGGCACACCACTCATTACGGTAGATGAAGATCCAGATACCAAATTCTATGAAAAGAGAGTTTGGCAAACGGATGCTAATTTCTTTAAAGTATTTGATCATGCGTTTATCTCTGGCAACCCTGAAACGTGTCTTGACGGACCGGGCAAAATTGTCCTCACCGAATCTATTGCTAAAAAGTATTTTGGAAATGAACCTGCCATCGGCAAAAGACTGACATTGGGTGATGGTGACGTAGAACACCGTCAGGTCACTGCGGTTATTTCTGATTTACCTGACAATACACATTTCAAATATGAGATTTTACTCTCTCACATTCCACCTATCGACTGGGGCAGTGATGACCCGGAAAGAATTTCTGAAATCTACTGGAATCCAGGATCCTACACTTATTTACTGTTACCAAAAGACTATAACACTGATGATTTTTACGCCAAGTTTCCAAATGTCTATGATAAAACCTATGCACTATTTGGTAAACGAATCAATGGCAATGTAGACCCTGGCCTTCAACGCATTGATGATATTCACTTCAATTCAGATCGTGGTGGAGATGAACCAACTGGCAACATTAATTACGTCTACACTTTTGCCGCTGTGGGCTTGTTCATCATACTGTTAGCTTGCATCAATTACATGAATATGGCCACCGCCCGATCTGTGACCAGAACCGGCGAAATGGGAATTAGAAAAGTGCTTGGTTATAGTAGAGCTGCTTTGTTTAGAAGCGTAATGATAGAAGCACTCATGATGGCTTTTGTCGCTTTCTTGTTAGCAACAGCCATCACCTTTATCATTCTGGAGGTCACACCATTTAATGACCTGATGAACAAAAACTTAGAGCTAAATTTCCTATCCAATCCATCATTACTATTAGGTTCTATTTTGATCACGTTGTTCATTGGAATCATTTCAGGAATTTACCCAGCCTTATACATTCCGTCCGTTCCTGTAGTTACTGCGTTGAAAGGCACGTTTACTGGAGACAAAGCAGGCAGTTTACTTCGGCAGGGATTAATCACTTTGCAGTTTGTTATCAGTTTGTTTGTTATCATCTGTACCGTGTTGATGGACAAGCAAATATCCTTTGTGCAAAACAAAGACCTTGGCTTTGAGAAGGATCAACTCTTGCTCATAGAAGAAAGTAGAAAAAGCACAGATAGCCGTGAGGCACTAAAAACAGAGCTTTTAAAAAATTCAAACATTCTCAAAGTAACAAACAGCTATGGTACTCCGGGAATGGGTAATGAAGGCTCTGTGATGATGGTTGAAACCGACTCTGGGTTCGTACAGCAGCACATGAACATGTACTATGTGGGCAAGGAATACATGGAAACCATGGGAATTGAGATCATTGCTGGTCGTGGGTTCAATGATGATTCTCAGTATGACATTGATAACGTATTCTTGATTAATGAAGCAGGAGCTAAACAACTTGGTTGGGGCGAGAATGCTGTTGGTAAGAAAACGAAATACTTCCACAGTGAAAATGAACGAACCATTGTAGGCATCTTCAAAGATTTCCACTACCAATCGCTACACAACAAGGTAGAACCCTTGCTCATTGCCAGGCATAGCTCGGCTCATGGACATCTATATGTGAAACTTGGCGCAAAGGATCTAAACGAAACCATCAACTTTATTCAAGACAAATGGAGGGAATTTGATGCTAAGAGCCCAATGGAATATAAATTTCTCGATGAAGAGTTTGCGAGACAATATGAGGCTGATTTGACGCAAAAAAGACTCATATCAATGCTCTCTTACATCTGTATTTTCATTTCTCTGCTAGGATTAATTGGACTATCAGCATTCACAGCAAGCAGAAAAGCCAAAGAAATCAGTATCAGAAAAGTGTTGGGTGCATCTGTTCCAAGAATCATTCTTCTTTTCTCTAGAAGTTATGTCAAGCTGATCATCATCGCATTCATTATTGCAGTTCCACTAGCTGATTACATTATCGTGGAGTGGTTAGCCAACTTTGCCTATCAAATGGATATCAACTGGCTGTATTTCATCATACCAGGGCTTATTGTCCTAGCTCTCGGGTTACTGACCGTATCTGCTCAAAGCTTACGATCAGCCAAAGCCAATCCAGTAGATGGGCTCCGAAGAGAATAAATTAAGGAACTAATTTTTGCCCTTTCCAGTCTTCAGATCTGGAGAAACGAATTCTTAAATGCTCCAGCTTATTGAGTTGGAGCATTTCTATTTCCTGTGGAATTATTCGAATCACTGAGAAGTTTTCAAACCCTATGGACTCATCCCATTCATAAGCATCTCCCCAGTCTTGAATTGAAGTTCCTGGGGATTTAACAGATGAATAGGCTTTGATTGCTTCACCATGAATAATGTTCCAATAAGGTTCTTTATCTACAGAATTTAGAAATTCAGCTTTGCCATTCATTCTAACTTGTACACGCTCCTCCTGATGATAAAACAGAGCAGAACAATTCGAATTTTTAATCAGATCATTCACTTTTTGTGTTCGATTGTCCGAAAAAACGTACAGATTCAGATCATCATCCATATCCCTCAACACTACATAACGCTGATTGATCAAATCGCCGTTGGAACTGCCTAAAACCAAGAACCTAAATGGATGATGACTATCGGTAATCGCTTCACCAAGTTGCTTCCAAAGTGTTAGCCATATTTGCTTTTCGGTACTATCAGTTCTTATCGGCATACACAATTAATGAAGTAAAGAAGAAATTGTTTAAACACATCCTAGTGCACAAAAAAAGCGCTACCCCAAAAGAGTAGCGCTTTGTTGCTTACATAACAAAACAGTTTCATTAACTAGTTAAAGGTGATCTGCTCAACATCCTCGAATGGGAAATACATTATTTCACCACCTTTTTTCACTAGTACTCCTTGATTTTTATCTGATACATCCTGTGAATCTCCAAGTAAAAACTTGTCTCCATTATTCAAAGTCACAGTACAGTTATCATAGTTTCTTGGAGTTATATTTCTTATATTTTTGAAAGGAATGATCATCTCCACATCATCCAGCATTCCTTGTAACACTTCAAATTGATAGGCCTCATCCAGGTCATATATCAGTTCGCCACTAAATTCATCTCCATTTCTAAGTTCTACCGTTCCAGTAATTCTTGGTTGTTTTGAAAAAGAAGAATAAGCTGGTCCTGAGTCAGGAGCATCCAAAAAAGTCACCTTTTCAAACTCATCCCATGGAACATCCACTCTACCAATGCCGTCTACTGCAATTATTATGCCACGATTCTCATCGTTCACATCATTACTTCCACGTAGCTCCAATTCCCTTCCTGAATTAAGAATTACTACACTTCTGCTACTTCCGTATCGTTCAATTGATTTGATTTTTCCAAATGAGATGGACACATCTCCATCTTCTGTATCACCATCGAGTTTGTCCGTGGACACACGCTCATCATGATCCCACTGCACAAATCCTGTAAATACTCCCTCTGAAGTCTCAACCTTACCATACAGTGGTTCACCAAATTTCTCAGTCAATCTGGATGGAGTTTCTTTAAATTCTATTAGTTCTATTCGATCCCAATCAATTTCTATGGTTCCCAATTCAGAATCAACTACTTTAATATCTGTATTGATGTCGTTGTATCCATTACCATCAAGATCATATGTAAGACCACTCTGCATGGTTACTTCAGCTCCTTGTCTACGGGTTGGTCTTATGGTTTTAATTTCACCAAATTGGCAAGCAAACTGATGCACAAACTCATTATCGTCATCGTCCCAGGTCCAGCTTACGTTTACCCATCCGTTATTTCTTCCAATAAATGTTCTTCTGCGATCCTCTAGTTCTTCTATTTCATCTCTTGAAAGGAAATCCAGATTTTCATTTTCATCTTTAGAAGCGTTGAACATATCTGTCCAGTAAGCCTCCTCTTTACCCCATCTTAGCGCACCTTCAAAAGTTTTTCCATCAATAGTAGTCACTCTTCCATACATAAATCCTTGATCCTGGCTGAAAGCCTGGTGGCTAGTCCAAAAAGCCACCAGGAGAGTTGAGTAGGTAAGTAGTTTTTGCATTTCCTTTTATTTTGGTTTGTCTTTAGGTTTTTGATGATACTAAAGTGCACCTTTGTTTAAAGGAATAAAACCATATTCTGACGAGTCGGGAACTCTCCTAACCGAATCGGGATATGCCAGACCGAATCGGAAACAGTCTATTTCAAAAACTCAAAACTCTAACTATGATAAAGACTTTTCAGCTTATCAAAGACACTCGACAAAACGTATTGAAACTATTAAGTGAAGGAAATACGGAGAGACTATTCAATATACCAGAACCATTCAATAATCACATTTTCTGGAATGCAGCTCACTTGATGGCGACACATCAACTGTTGTTATACACATTCTCCAATTCAAAAGAGCGCCTGAATCAGGAGTTCATTAAAAAATATACAAAAGGCACTACCCCTGATCAAAAGTTCTATGAGGAAGATTTAGAATTTGTCATCACTCATTTGATCCCTTCGTTTGAAGAATCCATTACTGATTTCCAAGATGGATATTTTGGTGAATACAAGCCTCTTCAAACAAGCTTCGGGTCAACAATAAATTCCGTTGAAGAGGCTTTTCAGTACATCGTCCTGCATGAAGCCATGCACTTTGGCCAAATGAAAATGATTGAGAAGCTATTGATCTAACCAACCTTTAAAGTCAGGCGTTTTCTCAGCGCTAATCACAATTTCCAAATCAGAAGCTGGCTCTAATTCCAGCTTTAATCGACCCTTGAAATAAGGATGAATCTCACTGATGGATCCGAAACTTACGATAAACTGTCTATTAGCACGCATAAACACATCTGGATCTAACTGTTCCTCCAAAACTTCCAATGTCTGATCCAGTGGAAATTTCTTTCCTTCCTTAGTCACCAGATAAGTAAGTTTATTCTGGCTATAGAAATAGGCAACTTTCTCAATAGAAACCGCTACTATTTTTACTCCAGATTTAATAAGGAAACGAGACTTGAAAGACTTTTTCTGATTCTGTATCAGGTCGTATAGACTACCAAAATCCGCAGGAAACTTGTTATTCGCTTTTCGCTCTTTGAACTTGTCAATGGAAGCAATTAGCTTATCCTTCAGTATTGGTTTTAGCAAATAATCAATACTATTCACTTCAAAAGCCTTAATAGCATACTGATCATAAGCAGTGGTAAAAATAACTGGTGTATCAATTTCAAGTGAACGGAATAAGTCAAAACTCAATCCATCCAACAAGCGAATATCACTGATGATCAGATCAGGACTTTCATTATCTTCAAACCATTTTTTGCCTTCATCAATTGATTTCAGCACGCCTACAATAGTAACTTCCTGCTCAATATCTTTGAGCATAGAAACTAGTCTGTCAGATGCAAGCTGCTCATCTTCCAAGATTAGTAAATCCATAACAATCCTCTTTAAATCTCTTCTATTTCAATCAAGGGCAATGAGGCTCTAAACACCTCTCCCACTCGATTGATCAATACCTCTTCGTCTGTATAATACTTATACCGAGCCTGAATATTCTTTATCCCTGTTCCAGACTTGGTTTTCAAGTCTTCAGGTTTTTCATTCACATTATTTTCTATAAAAAGTCTCGCATTCTTGCGATAAATCCGAATTACCAAAGGCTTCTCTGCCGTAATATTATTGTGCTTTACGGCATTCTCTATCAACATCTGGAGTGTCAATGGAGGCATCATGTACATCATGGATTCATCCTCATCCACCTCTATTCTAAACTGTATAAAATCTTGAAACCTCGTTCTGATCAAATAGATATAGGTCTCGATGAAACTCATCTCTTCTTCAAGTGTAATTAAGTCCTCTGCTTTAGTCAGCAGCATTGTTCTGTACACTTGAGCAAATCTTCCAAGAAACTCTTGCGATTGATCCTTATCCTTATCTATTAATGCTGCCAGGATATTGAGATTATTGAATAGAAAATGTGGATCCAGATGACTCTTCAGTGTTTCCAACTGTGAGCTCATGCTTTCCTTCTGGAAGCGTTCCATTTCTATTTCTGAGCGCTGCCAGTGATTGAGGAAGTGTAAACTGAAATAAATGGAGAAAACAGGAATGATCACAATGGCCCCATAGACATTAGCAACAACTAATTGCTCAACTGTCGGTAAAAAATCAGTAGCCAAAGTCTTGACGACAAAGTATGCAGCATTGATTACTCCAATAGAAAAAAAGATCCCCAAAACCAGGTGAAGAAAAAATCTACGTCTTCCAAACCGAGTCCATGGGAAGTAATGATCGAGTGTTTTTGTGATGAACCAATTCCCCAGGTAGAGCAGTATTCCTACTAAAGAAACCGTAGCTAGCGTGTAATAGACAATGATTTCAGGTTGAAAACACCATAACAAAACAGCAATCGTTCCGATCAGAACGATTGCTGCAATTAATTTTTTTGACTTAAATATTGAATTCACCAGTTTGTTTAATCAAATATGATTTCGGCAATGTCCTCCCACTTCACATATCGCCCCCTATCATCCCTAGACTCAAAAATAAGAAGTCCATCGTTATGATTATCTACATCTCGTGCATCTCCTAAAAGTAACATTTCACCACTTCTTAACTCTACTTGACTATACGCGTAATTTCTAGGAATGATTCTTTTTACGTGACGAAGGGTAACTTCATATTCTACATCATCATCTTTAGCATCTAACGTCTCTATTTCCCACTCTTCATCCAAGTCATAGATGATTTTCCCTTTGATTTCTTCATTTCTCAAGGTCACCACCTTACCAAATAGACCTTTTGGTGTAGCATATGATGTGTAAGAATTTCCACTAGTAGTAGGTGTTTCAAAGGTTACTTGCTCAAAGTATTTCCATGGAATATCCACTCTACCCATTCCAGGGACATCAACAATGATTCCTCTATTTTCGGAGTTAACATCATTAGATCCTACCAGATATAGTTTGCGACCACTTTTCAGTTCCACATCAGACCCATTTCGATACCTGGAGATGCTCTTAATTTGATTAAATGCAAAGGACACATCTGCTCCATCTTCAGTATCACCATCCAATTTATCATCTCCCACACGCTCATCGTGATCCCACTGCACATAGCCTACAAAAGTTCCTTTTCTCAATGTTTCTACTTTTCCATAAATGGGAGCTGCTTCTTTTACATTCAGAGATTTAGGAGTGGCCATGAAGTCTACTCGCTCTATCCGATCCCAATCAATCCCGAGCTTACCAAGTTCATCATCATATACTTGAATCTCAGCACCTACATCATTATAGCCTTGTCCACTTAAATGATAGGTCAACCCATTCTTTAGTGTCAAATCCACATAGCCACGTTTTACATTCTCTATAGATTTGATATCACCAAATTGACAAGTGAATTGATGACGAGAAGAGATATTATCTGACCAAATGCTGCTAAAGTCCCAATTGAAATTTTCCCAATCGAAGCCTTTACTACTAGATCGCTGACGATACTCTGCATGCTTGCTCTCTCCAGTCTTAGCTGCATTGAAGTAATTATGCCAAAAGGCTTCTTCGTTGCCCCATCGCAATCTACCTTGATAGACTTTACGATCCACTGTAGTTACTTTGCCATACATATACCCCTGTGCATTCTGGGCCTTTAGCTCTTGAAGCACAATCAGAAAAGCAATCACATTGCCTACCACTAGTAATATAATCCTCTTATTCTTCATCATCCAACGATATACATGGTTACCTGACTTCATAAACCCAAATCTGGGAAAATGGATGCTTAAATATAAGAGAAGCTACCCTCACCCGGTAATATACCTCACCGAAACAGGAAGGAGTCTTACCGAAACGGACAGACAAAACCATACCTTTGTAGCGTATTAGATCTAGAATATTACTAATTGCCCTATGAATTCGCACACAATCCTATCAGATGACCAGTTTGAGTTATACTTTTCAAAATGCGAATTAGCACCTGAATTGTTTAGTCATGAAGCACATATTCGTCTGGCATGGATCCACATCACCAGATATGGAATTGATCAGGCAGTCACCAATATTCAGTCTCAACTAAAAGCCTATACGAAGTACGTTGGAGCAGCGGATAAATACAATGTAACAGTAACTGTTGCTGCATGTCGCGCAGTTTATCATTTCATGTTGAAAACTGATTCTAACTCTTTTACGGAGTTCATAAACAAAAATGAACGGCTGCTCACTCATTTCAAACAATTGATGGAAGCGCATTATACGACCAACATATTTGAATCAATCCGAGCCAAAGAAGCTTATTTGGAGCCTGAGCTCCTCCCGTTTGACTGATTTTCCAAAAATCTAATCCTTCACACCAAAAATCTAAGGTCATTTCCCAATCATCTAATTAAAAGGAAAGAGACTAAGTCGTCAATATACTTTTGAATCATACAAAAGCAACAAGGCGATGAAACAGCAACTTTTATTAATCGATGACAACCCTATGATGGGTGGTTTTCTTACACACCTTTTTGGAAAAGACCATGATGTAATGTGGTGCACTACAGCTGAAGAAGCTTTGGGTTGGCTACAGAAAAGAAATCTACCAGACTTAATCATTTGTGATTATGAACTGACAGGAATTAGCGGTTTAGAATTCTTAAAGCACATCAAGAAAACAGGGTTTTTCAAAGATATTCCAGTAATGATGCTATCAGGAAAAACCAACAGCGAAAACAGAATTAAATGTTTGGAAGCTGGTGCTGAAGACTTCATTATGAAACCTTTCAATCCCACCGAACTAGGAATAAAAGTGGGCAACCTCCTCACTAAATCAAATGAGATAGCAAAAAAAGCTTACTAATCCATAGAACGCAATTAGAATGAAAGAGATCATCCTTATCAACCAAAGACACCTCAAAAAACCATTTGCAGAACATGGTTTCAAAGTAACAATGATTGATTCTTTTGAAGAAGTGGTATTGGATATCCATAAAAGAAAGCACTTCAACAAATCACAGGCTACTTCCATTCTATGCGAAATGGACACAAGTAACGGATACAAAAATTTGATCAGCTATATCAATTCACAGAAAGTAAATCTTCCAGTCATTGTTATTACGAATCAACATAACCTGTCATTGAAGAAAGAAGCCTTTGAAGCAGGCGCTGCAGATTACTTCTATTATGGTCTTAACCTGGATGACTTGATCTATAGAATTGAAAATCTACATCATCTGAATGATGAAAAACAGAAACCAGCTTACCAAATCAATTATCGTATGCCAATTGGCAAAAGGTTGTTTGACATCTTTGTATCTGGTCTTTTACTCATTCTTTTGAGTCCATTGTTTCTAGTTATTGGATTAATGATCAAATTAACCTCTAGAGGCCCTGTATTTTACAGTTCACCTCGGGTAGGGACAGGATACAAGACATTCCCATTTTACAAGTTTAGATCCATGCGAGTGAATGCAGATCACATGTTAAAAGACATGCAACATCTGAATCACTATGCTAACACAGATCAAACTAAACCATCCAAACCAAAGGTAACTAACGAGCAACCGATGCTCTTTAGTGATGAAGGGTTTATCGACGAGACAGAGTTCCAACACTTGAAACAACAAGAAGAAGAACAAGCTTTTGTAAAACTTCAAAACGACCCTAGAATCACCAAAATCGGACATTTTATAAGAAAAACAAGTATTGACGAATTGCCTCAGTTAGTCAATGTTTTACTCGGACACATGTCCATAGTGGGCAACAGACCACTTCCGCTTTATGAGGCAGAGAAACTTACTTCAGATATGTGGGCTCTACGTTTTATGGCACCAGCAGGCATCACCGGCCTGTGGCAAGTCACAGAACGTGGTAAAGCCAGCACTTCTACAGATAGCCGCAAACTTCTTGACATCACCTATGCGCAGAACTATTCTATGTGGATGGATTTAAAAATCCTTCTAAAAACTCCCCTAGCCGCAATTCAACAAGAAAAAGTTTAAAAAAGATGAAGAAGAATTTACTAGCTTTTGCAATTTTGGTAACCGTATTAAGTAGTTGTGTTACCAGTACAGAAAACGTTGATCAAGTAGTTGATGACAACTTGATAAGTAATGATCTAAACACCACAAATTTCGCTCAAACCAGCATAAACCTTGAGTTGAAAGCTCAAAGTAATGAGCCTTTATCTGGAGTGATGGTCAAGTTATGGGCTGGATCTCCGGTAGCTGGAGGTACAATTATATTTAAGTCCTTAACAGATACGGATGGAAAGATCACTTCAGACTATAATTTACCTGCACATTTAGAAAATGTTGTTCTAGAAATCAGTCAAATTGGAATGCCAAATTATCTGGTCATCCCAGTAGATCAATTGGATCACGTGCTAGTCAAAGGGACTGATCATGAATTTAAAGAACTTGAGACTATTTCTACTCCCGGGCAGAGCTTTCCACAAGATGGAGTAGAAACAGGTAGTTATAATGCCAGGATAGCTGCCGCTCCAATTACTTACCTATCAACCTACAATACAGATGGCGTACCTGATCTCATGGAGCCACAAGATGTAGTATCAAGCGAGCTGTTATCATTTATTAACGCTTCATTACCTGAAGGTGCTCCAGTACCTGTGGCACACCCATCATATTTAGCAGAGAGTGCAGAAAGCAACCTGATCATAGAGGCACAAGCCGATGTTTGGATGACTTTTATACATGAAGGTGCAGGTTATAGAAACGTATTAGCATATTACACTTACCCAACTGGAAATCCTCCTGCCACCGCAGATGATATTGATTCGTTGATTGTGGCTTTTCCAAATGCATCATTCTTATATTCTGGTGGTGGATTACAAACAGGCGACAAGGTTCATTTAGGTACGTTTGAAGCAGGAACTACCATGGGTTTTGCATTGCTTGCTAACGGATGGAATGGATCAGAATCAACAACTGGACTACATGTGGTTTACTCCAACAATCACTTAAACCCAGAATCAACAGTTGAAAAGAGATACCACTCAGTTCTTCTCTATGATGATGTTAATGAACTATTTGTTGTAGGATTAGAAGATCTAAACAGAGATGGCAGTAGTGACGATGACTTCAATGATGCAGTATTCTATTTGACAGCTAATCCAATTGAAGCTATCAACAGAACGAATGTTAATCCAATTGATAAACCTGTGGATGCTGATAATGATGGAGTAAATGACACGTATGACGAATACCCAGATGATCCAAGATACGCCTACATGTATAGCTATCCGGGTGAAGGATCTTATGGCACATTTGCATTTGAGGATCAATGGCCAAATAAGGGAGACTATGACTTCAATGACCTGGTAGCAGATTACCAATACCGTCAAATAGCCAATGCAAGCAATCAAATGGTCAAGTTGGAAGCAGAATACGTGATCAAAGCCGTGGGTGCCGGATTTAAAAATGGATTTGGTGTGCAGTTGGATATTGCTCCATCTTCCATCAGCCAGGTATCAGGAAACTATATAAGCTCAGATCTATTTACCCTAAACGGGAACGGTACAGAGTCAGGGCAATCCAAAGCAGTAATACCTGTAACTGATGATGCTCATGCAGGATTTGAAGGCCGTGGATTCATCAACACCGACGAATCCCTAGCATACCAGGATCCTGACACTATTGTAGTATCAGTTGACTTCACTAGCGGAATCACCTTAAGTGGTGCAGGAGTAGCTCCTTTCAATCCGTTCCTGGTGATCAACAATACCAGAGGTCGAGAGCTGCACATGCCGGGTTATGCACCTACAGACTTAGTAAATACGGACTATTTCGGTACAGTAAATGATGCAACTGACTTAGGGGCCGGCGTTTACTACAAGACTCAAGTAGGCCTACCTTGGGGAATGAATTTACCTGTGAGTTTTGACTACCCGAAAGAAAAAACGGATGTAAGAGCTGGCTACAACAACTTCAACCAATGGGCACAAAGTGGTGGGTTTAGTTTTATGGACTGGTATATTGAAAAAACTGGATACCGTAACCCAGATAGAATTTATAAGAAACAATAACCAAAAGATATACAAGAGTGGTTTGATTCAAAGGGTCTCTGGCAACGGAGGCCCTTTTACTTTTTTATTGTAGTTTTATAATGAACTCCTATTGCCTAACCAATGCAAACAACTACTCGCCTATTTCATTTAGTCAGCTATTTACAATATCCATTTAACCTTGTTGGCTTCTGGTATCTTATCAAAATTTATAAAATTCTCTTTACGGGTTTTGATGGAAATTTAAAACCGATGTTACCAGACATTCAGAACACCCTTGTATTCATGGGAATAGGCCTAAGTTTCTCCACTCTTCAGGATACTACGACCACTCAAAACAAGTTTTCAAAAAAAATATGGCAAAGCCCTAGAAAGGGTAAGTTGTTTTTGTTGTCAATAGGAATCTGTATGTCCATCATGCTTACCATAGGACTCGTTGGTCTTTTATCCAAAGACACCATACTTTCTGAAATCTCTCTGGGGTTGATTGTCTTAGCTATAGGAATACTAGGAGTGCTTAAAGCAGCTATAGAGATGTTCGAAAATCATCGGTTGGATAAGAATGGATAATTCGCTTATTGAAAAAACTAAGAAGTACCGATCAGAAGGATTTGATCATGGTAAAATCAGAAGATACCTTAGCAACGAAGGCTTTGATGAATTACAGATCACCTCTGCATTGAAAAAAATGGACAATGAAGAGATTCTAGCTGAATTTAGTAGACAAAAACGAAGAGAGGCATTTCACAAAATGCTTGCTAGTATCCTGCTAACGGTAATCACCTTTGGCTACACCTTTTACAGTTTTGTAAGAACTGATTCCATTGATCTATTGTCAGTTGCCATTTTTATAAGTGCTATTACCAGTTCTGTTTATCACTACAGACTGAGCAATAAAGAAACGAATTCAAGGGAGATTTTTAGAAAACCAAAATATTAAGCCTCCTCCAGCTCTTTTTCGGTACCCAAATAGACCATTGCAAGTCCTATAAATGTCAATATACCTGTAGGGATCTGAGTAAGTAATCCATTGGTATAACTTGCCAAACAGAGTCCCAATAAAGCACTATAGATGGCCACCAACTTTTGCCGAAGTGGGGAATCCTCCATCCTCCACAACCTTGCACCAAGATAAAAAATTATGGTTGCTAACATCAAAAGATAGATCCATAGACCAACAACTCCAGTTTCCATCCAGATTCTTGTATAATGACCATCGGTACCAATTTCAGCTAAAAAGGTACCAGGAGAAAATCTTTTACCCCAGAATCCTGCACTTCCTACTCCTCCACCAAGTGGCTTATCCGATAGATAATGCTCTAGTATTTTCTCCCGCTCTTTTCGAACTACCAACGATGGATCATCGGCACTCAGAGCTGTCCGCATTCTATTCACCTGGTAGTTGGATTGCATGATGGTGGTGTATTTCAAAAACACAAAAGCTCCTCCTGCTACTAAAATTCCAGCAATGACAATTTTGAAATTTTTGGTCATAATGAAATAGGTAAAGCCTCCTAATGCGATTACTCCCAATGCTCCTCTGGTCCCAGAGATTAGCATTCCATAAAAGGAAAAAAGACCGATAAACAGGTACAGCCATCGATACTTCAGCTTGCCAGGATACAATCCAATAATCCCAAAAACAACGGCCGTATGTGCCTGACTAGCTCCAAACTGAGCTGCATCACTGAAATAAGAAAAAACCCTAAGTTTACCAAAAAGTATATGTGTACTTGCAGCACCAGCATTCAGCCACATCTGCTCTGTGTGACTTACACCTAAAATAAGCTGTTTCATACCCCAAAGCGTACCAAACACTGCAAAACCTGCCCAGATAAACAAAAACGCATGTAAATGCTTCTGTCCTCTGTAGATATACATGGTAGTGATTGTCAGCAAGACTGGGTAAAAAGAAAGTCCTCGGTTGGCATAAAACCAGGCTTCCTTACTCTTGGCTAGAGGATTGAAGAGCATCAGGCAAGTAAATATTAACCACACCAAAAGGGATAAAGTCAGTCCATTTACAATATACTTACCTTCAAACTTCGTATTAGGGTCAAATATTAGGACTAAGATCATTAACCCTAACAGTCCATCCACACTTAACCCGAAAGGTATTCCCGGCACATATCTACTAAGCAAAGAAATCAAGAAGCCCATCGCTATCACAATGTGCAAAAGCCACTGAGGCTGTTTGAAGGCGAATATTACAAACAACAATACTGGAGGGACTACCACCAGTACAATACCAAGTTTGAATCCGCCAGTAGCTATAAACTTACCGACAAGCACCAAAATGGCCAGCAGCAAAACATAGCGAAATATCTTAAGTAATAATTCGGTATTTAGTGTGAAGCCCATTTTCGCTTTATTGATGAGGTGTCAAATGCGAAACGATCCTTCATTTTTAGGAATGGCGTTTCATACCACTTATAGGAGAAATGAGCTACACCAACTGACACTGCAAAGCAGGTCATATGTATGATCAGGTTACTCACAAGATTAATCGGTAAAGCCAGATAATTAACTAATCCAATAACCAAAGTAATTACAAGTGTATGCCACATGTAGATACCGTATGAGATATTACCCAAATGCAATAGAGATTTACGCTCAAGACTATTATGTAATTCAGGTCGTTTAACTACGTGTATCAAGATGATCGTGAACAACACCGCATCCAAATAGGACTTTAAAACAAAGTGACTGCCGCTCACTGATGATCCAATCAGTAAAGCTATGGTGATAAAAAACAACCACTTATTTAAGACGAAGGATACAATTCGATCATATTGATAAAATAATAGCGCTGCTCCCAAACCTCCCACTGCCATCTGCTCTACCGGGAACAGCGCATAAATTCTTTCTATCTTGAGTAATGCCGGATGAATGTTAGCTGACACTCCAATTAACAACATCCAGTGAACTATTAACTTAATAAATATAAACGCTCCTAAAAATGGGATTATACTTCTAATAAATTTTCTAATTAACACAGGCCAAACTGCATAAAACTGCTCCTCGATACCTACAGACCATAACTGATTAGCCCCTAGCAACGTAGGATGCATAACTCTCAGTAAATTTGGAAGTAGGAAAATCAAGCTAAGCAAAGCTGCTAACGAAAGTTCTGAAGGGATATCATAGCCCAATTTCTTCGACATTGGAGCCAGAAAGAATGCAATGGCAACTATTAAAAAATACAAAGGCCAAATCCTCAAAATCCTTCTCCAGTAGAATTTACCCAAATGGATTGTTCCAGATTTTTGGTGCTCAACCATCAGTAGATACGTGATCAAAAAACCACTCAGCACAAAGAAAAAGGAAACAGCCTGATGTCCCAGGCTATCAACAGCGGCATTCCCCCATGCACTTGGCATCCCTGACCAAAACTTATATTGCTCAACATGATGAAAAATCACCATGGATGCTGCAAAGAATCGGAGTCCGTTTAATCCTGGAAAATACACTTTTGCTGTTGACTTCATGTTACGAAAGTGAAACAATTAGAAGTATGTATTCAAACCATTTCGATTAATGGTATGAATCAAACGTTTTTTGGAAAATCTTCCAAATTTTAACGTATAAGCACATTTCAACACTCAACCTCACTCTTTTACCAAAAATCGAATAATCCCTTCCACTTATCTATTAACCAAAAGATCCACACAACGCCCCATCTACATTTACATTGAAATCAAACCATTATTACCAGTGAAAAATATTGTTTTACTCCTTTTGACGATAGTCACCTGTAGACTTTCAGCTCAGGACGTCACCTCAGGCTTGGTACAGGAAGAATCCATATACCAGCAAGAAATCCTGAAGGTGAGTCATGTCATTAACAATCCTGAGCTCCTGGATTCTCTTGTTCAAAAAGCATATCGAAACTCTGCGACCATCAAAACCTTTGATGAATCGATGGAGCTCTATGACGAGGAGTACCTTCAGAAAAAGCGCAACTGGGTGTCTTCCTTTCGGTTAGGTGTCAACCTCTTTTCAGCAAACACTTCCCTGGATCAGGACGATCAATCATATACTACTTATGGTTTGCTTCCTAATGTAGGTCTCAATCTGACTATTGACCCGGCACAATTGGTCAATAGAAAGAGTATGATGAGACAGGCCGAGAATAAGAAAAGCAGAACTTTTTATCAGCAAGAAGATCAGAAGCAAATGCTCAAGGTAAGAATCCTAAACCTTTACTATGAGTACTTAGCGATGTTAGAATCTGTTTTGATTCGTCAGCATTCTTTAGATGCTCGCAAGCAATACCTTCGAGTATTTGAGATAGACTTTAAAAATGGCAACCGAACCCTGGATGAACTACTGGTGATTCAACATCAGGTTTACCTCGCTGAAGAGAGCTTAATGAAAGGCCACGTTCAGTCGATGAAAATGAAAAGTGAGATCGAGATACTTTTAGGTGAACGGTAATCATGTCATTGTTCGACTTTATAAGACTCCTTTACAGAAATGCCTTAATGGTCATTCTTGTTCCATTGGTACTTGCTATTACGGTTTTCCATTTCACCAGAAATCAGGATAAGGAATATGCTGCCAGTGCGATGATTTATACAGGTATTGCCTCAGGATTTAATATTGAATCTGGAGCGGATCAGAAGTTGGATTACAAAGCAGTAAACAATGCTTTTGACAACCTTCTTTTGGTAATCGAATCAAGAATCACCCTTGAGGAAGTTTCACTTAGGTTAATAGCTTCTCACCTGATTTTAGAGAAACCAACTTATGGAATCATAGAAGCCAAAGCATTCACGGATATTCATACTTATTTCAGTGATGACTTAAAAAGCAAAGTAGTAGGTAAAGATGAGGAAGAGACCTACCAGCGTTTAAAAGCTCTTTATGAGTTAGGAAATCCTGAGCTCCAGCAATTGGTCAACAAGGGTAAAAGCCACTGGTCACTTAAACGCCTTTCGGAAATATCCGCAAAGAGAAACAAATCAAGTGATATGGTAGAATTAGCCTATAAATCTACTGATCCGGGTATCTGCCAACAGACGCTAGTCATCCTTTTAGACGTATTTACCAGACGTTACAAAGATCTTAAGCAATCCGAGACCGGAGATGTGGTAGCCTACTTCGAAGCAGAACTACAAAAAGGTAAAAACAATCTGAATGATGCGGAAGATCGACTCACTCAATTTAGAGTGAAAAGCCGAGTTATCAATTACGTGGAACAAACGAAAGCAATAGCATTCAAAAAACAGAATGCATTAGAGGAGTTTGCCATGAAAAAAATGAACCTAAAATCAACTGAAGCAGCACTCAGACAGATCGAGGAAAAGTTGAAAATTAGGGAAAATATATTGGGTAAAAATGTTGAAGTGCTGGAGAAAAAAAACAGGTTAACTGCAATCACTGGTCAATTAGCCTTGCTCCAAGCTAAGAATGGAGAAGATTCTGTTTTTCAAGATTTGATCACTGAACAGAATCAATTGAAAAATGAATTAGAAAGAGATCTGGAAATACTATTCAGCTATTCAAATACTAAAGAAGGACTACCTAGTAGACAGCTACTCAATGATTGGTTGAATAATGTAGTCCAACTTGAAAAGGACAAAGTCATTGTTAGCCTTTATCAGACACGGTTAAATGACCTTGATAAAGAATATGATCGATTTGCACCGATGGGATCTACTATTGCGCGTTTGGAGCGTGAAATCGATGTGTATGAACGTGAATATCTGGAGATCTTACATGGTTTGAATATGGCAAAACTGCGTCAGCAACACATTGAGATGTCTAGCAATGTAGAAATTCTCGATGAGCCTAAGTTTCCACAGGAGGCATTAGCATCCAAAAGAGGCTTATTGATTATTGCATCCTTTATGTTCGGGTTGTTTTCTGTTGTAGCAAGCCTTCTAGGTGGTGTCTTATTGGATAGTTCTCTTAAAAATCCAGTTAAAGCCAACAAGATAACCGGATTGGAAGTAGCCGGGGTTTTGCCTAAGATTGACGCTCGATTCGAAAAGAAATATGATGGAATGGTTCCACGCCTGAGTAGCATTTTGGCCAATAAAATCAAGTTGGAAAAGCATGCTCAAAATCTTAAAGAACCGATTCTTATTGTCGGGTTAAGCACCCAACAGCAAGAAGGAAAAACCACGGCATTGTTACCGTTATTTCAGGCTGTGAAAGCTTCAGGGGAAACAGCTTGTTTGATTACTCCAAAATCTGATAAACCAATAGATGATTCTGATTATTTCGAGTATATCGTAACTCCAAATTTATCCAGTTTCAAAACACTCAGTGACTTTACGGATCAAGAAGTAAAAGGTTATGACTACATCTTTCTAGAATTACCAGCCTGGGTGGAAGGTCATGTACCGGTTCAGATAGTTAGTGACAGCAATCTAATCCTCTGGACAGTACGAGCTGACAGGTCTTGGTCTGTGGCCTACAAGTCCATGTTGTCTGACCTAGAAAAACTATCCGCCAATAAACCTCAGCTCATTCTTAATGGAATAAAGCATTATTATCTGGATCAGGTGATTGCAGAACTTCCCGTAAAAAGGAGCTTGCTTGTGAATTGGATCAGGAAGGTCGTACGATTTGAGTTGGGCAATTCAGGTATTAAATCAAAGACATTATGAAGACAGGAAAAGACATAGTCTGTATTACCATGACCACCTGGGAAGGGGACTACATGAAAACTATAGTTCATATGATGACTCATTTAGCCAAGAATCATCGCGTGTTATTTGTGGATTACCCTTTTACTGTCAAAGATGTGGCGAGCACCATACTTGGTAAATCAAAAGCTCCTGTCAAGCGAATGCTGGGCATTAACAATCGATTAAGAACTTTGGAAGCCAACGAAAATGACGTCTATCACCTGACTCTGCCTCCTATTTTACCTATCAACTGGATGAATGATGAAGCGAGCTATCAACGAATTAACGAGCTTCAATCAACCATCATTCGAAATAGTATTGTAAAAGCAATGAATACTTTGGAGTTTCATGATCCAATAGTCATCAATGCTTTTAACCCCATAATTGGATTGCCATTGGCTGGAAAGCTGAACGAATCTAAACTAATCTATTATTGCTATGATGAAATAAGAGCTGCTCAGTGGTGTGGAAAACATGGTGGTCAAATGGAAGATCAGTTTTTGCAATTAGTTGATGAAGTAATCGTCACATCAGAAGGACTTTTAGAAAGCAAAACAAAAAACCATTCTTCTGTAAGTCTTGTAAAAAATGGAGTTGACTTTAGCCTGTTTCATGAGGCGTATCATCCACAGATGAAACCCAGAAAAACAATAGGGTATGTTGGCTCTGTAGATTTCAGATTGGACTATCAACTCTTAGAGCACTTAGCAGTGAGCTTTCCTGAATATGACTTTCACTTCGTAGGTAGAATCACCGAAGCTAAACAAGCAAAGATGTTGGACAAATACCCCAACATACAGTTCTTTGGATCACAACAACCTCATAACATTACAGGATTCATGCGAGAGTTTGACTTGGGAATCATACCTTTTGCAAAGAATGACTTTACCCGAAATATCTACCCGTTAAAAATCAATGAATACCTCTCAGCAGGACTTCCAGTCATCAGCACTGATTTCGCTGACTTAAAAGACTTTGAATCATTGGTCAGTATTGCATCGAGCACAGAAGAATTTCAGGCATTGATGCAGATGGAACTGGAATCGAATAGCAAACAAAAGGAACAATTAAGAATAGCAGCAGCCAAACAAAATGATTGGTCTTCAAGGGCTGAATTAGTAGAATTAATACTGAATAAAGATGAACCGCTTGCTAAACAAGCTTAAATCACTACTGAATAGTGACAATGGAGTTGTCCTTATAGGCAACCTGGTAGCCTCAGCATTGGGTCTTGGTATCTTCATGCTTTTGGCTAGAAATCTCTCTAAGAGTGATTTCGGAGCCTGGGCATTGTTCATTTCCAGCGCAGGTCTTTTAGACTTAATGCGTACAGGGCTCGTGAGACAAGGAATGGTACGAACAATTGCTACTTCACAAAACGACAATCAAAGTACATTGGCTTCTGCTGGATTCCTCGCTGCATCCATTTCCATCATGTCCTCTATTGGAGTATGGATATTAAATCTCTCAATGGACTGGTCTAATTCTGGTCTGGAGATTTTTATGAAGTTCTATCCATTGTTAAACCTTGTGACACTTCCATGGAATTTTGACACCTGGTACATGCATGCATTAGGCAAATATCGTCGTATGAATGCCTTGAGACTTTTCGTCAATGTACTATTCATAGCACTGGTAGGTGCTGGTTCAATTCTTGAATTTACCCTGGAAGAATTTGTCTGGGCCTATTTGGCTGCCAATGGCCTCATTTCTATTTATTCAGTTAATTCGCTCAGGACCATTCACTGGATAGCAGTAAGCAAAACGCAAATCAAAGGTTTGGTAGATTATGGTAAACATAGTCTAGCCACACTAACCGGAGCCAATCTTCTAAAAAGTGCAGACAACCTCATTATTGGTGCGCTAATGGGTACTGAAGCAGTTGCCATTTTTGCGATTCCGATGAAAGCTCTGGACCTCATGGAAATTCCTCTTCGTGGATTTGTGATGACAGCATTCCGACGATTATCTCAGCTGCATAACTCCGGACAAACTGAAGCATTCAAAAAATTGCTTTTCAGCAACATTTCGAAACTAACCATTCTATGTATTCCTGTTGCATTAGGAATGCTCATAGTACCAGACTGGATCATTCGAATACTCGGCGGAGACACCTATGAGGAGAGTTACACACTGTTAAGGGTACTCTCCATTCCTTTACTCCTTCTGCCAGTTGACAAATTTTTTGGTGCTTCTTTGGACAGTATTGGACAACCAAGAATTAACGCGATTAAAGTATGGATTATGGTTATTGCCAATATTGCCGGAGACCTACTCGCTATATGGCTATTCGACTCTTTACTATTAGTGGCAGTAGTAACCATCATCAATATTGTAGCAGGTGTATGGTTCACATTAGTTTGTCATCCATACCTAAAGTCTAACTTGGCTACTTTGGATTCAAACCAAAAATCGATCATTCATAGCCAGTCAGCGAATACTCCTACACACTCCTAAGTAGGTCATATACTTTTGATTTAAACAATTAAGAGTATGAACAAGCTTCCTAATTTCATGATCATTGGAGCGGGTAAATCTGGAACAACCGCTCTTTATGAATATCTGGCAGAACATCCTGATGTATACATGAGTCCAGTAAAGGAAACCAACTTTTTTGCCCTTGAAGGTGAAAAGTTGGTTGACCCAAAAGATGACCCGGAGCAAATGTTTCACTACCCCTGGTCAGTAACTAATTGGGAAGAATATCAGAAACTATTTGATGGTGTAAAAGAACAAAAAGCCATTGGTGAGGTATCACCAATGTATCTCTACTCTCAGGAAGCAGCCTTCAGAATCAAGGTGAAATTCCCTGATATGAAAATTATTGTCATACTTAGAAACCCTGTTGACAGGTTATACTCCAGATTCATGCACCTGGCAAGAGAAAACAGAAAACCTACCAGTCGTTTTGAAGACGCACTAAATAAAAACACTATTTGGTGGAGACGCAATGATCTGGTCACGGAAGGTTTTTATCACAAGCATTTGCAGAAGTATTACAAACTGTTTGATCGAGATCAGATCAAGGTCATTTTATATGATGACTTCAAATCAGATCCTCTAAAAGAAGTTCAGAACATCTATGAGTTCATAGGAGTGAATGGATGGCACGAACCAGATTTCAATACAGAATACAATGTATCTGGACTGATTAAAAATCCAGTAATAGACAAGCTAATCGGACAAAAAAGTGTCATTAAGGAATTAGCTGCTATGGTCAACCCAAAACTGAAAGATGCGATTACGAATAATCAACAATTGAAAAAGTGGATCAATCAATTGCGTAAGAAGAACCTGGTTAAAGTACCAATACCAGCCAACATTCGAAATTCAATGGTCGAAAGTATATATGGATCTGACATCCAACAATTGCAAAGTTTAATCAACAGAGATCTTAGCAACTGGCTAAAATTAAGATAATCATGAATATTGCACTCTCCATTATCCTAGGATACCTGGCTATTGCCACCATTTATTATTTATTCTTTTCAGTTGGGTCTTTATTCCCTAAAAAAGGAACCAAAGCGAGCACGCTAATCAATTTCAATAAAATAGCAGTACTGATACCTGCTTACAAGGAAGACGGAGTAATCGTAGATAGTGCGATAAAAGCACTCAATCAGGTGTACCCTCCTACCATGTACAGTATTTATGTGATTGCCGATTCGTTGCAAAAAGAAACCATCAAAGCACTCAAAGAATTGCCAATTAAGGTAATCGAAGTAAGTTTTGATAAAAGCACCAAAGCAAAAGCACTGAATACCGCTTTTGATCAAATTGATTCCAGCTATCAAATCGCAGTGATTTTAGATGCTGATAACGTTATGGAAGTTAATTTCCTTCAAAAAATCAACAACGCTTACAACAGTGGTTATTCTGCAATGCAGGGACATAGAGTCGCCAAAAACCATGATACCAAGCTAGCCACTCTGGATGCAGTAAGTGAGGAAATCAACAACAGCATATTCAGGTCAGGTCATAGAGCTTTAGGACTTTCCTCCGCTTTGATAGGCTCTGGAATGGCATTTGACTATCCATTAATCAAATCAGAAATGGCTCAAATTGATGCTATTGGTGGATTTGACAAAGAACTTGAACTAAGACTTTTAAAACAACGATTGACGATTGGTTATTTGGAAGATGCCTATGTATATGACGAAAAGGTAAGTGCGGAAGAGGCCTTCACTAACCAGCGAACACGATGGATTGCAGCGCAAATTCGATATGGAATTAATTCATTTGGAGATGCGCTCATCCAACTTTTCACGAAACTGAATGTAGACTATTTTGACAAGTCACTTCAATTTTTACTACCCCCCAGGTTAATTCTTTTAGGCGTAAATACCATTCTTGCTCTGGTTCTAACCGTATTGCAGCAAGAATTATGGCTACCCATGCTTGGAATCTGGGCTTCGTTAATCATTGCTCTGGCATTAGCAATACCAAAAAAATACTGGAACGCAGAAATGCTAAAGGCATGTTTCAGACTACCTAAAACATTTTGGCTAATGATCAAGGCATTTGCCGGATTCAAAAAAGCAAAAACCAACTTCTTACACACACCCCATCAATCGGTACAATCATGAAAATTGGAATAGAAGCGCAGCGAATATTTAGACATAAAAAGCATGGAATGGATATCTATGCTTTAGAACTGATCAGAAATCTCCAAGCTATTGATCAGCTAAATCAATATTACATTTTTGTACGACCAGGTGAGGACAAATGTCTGGAGGAAACAGCCAATTTCAAGATTATAGAAATTAAGGCACTGACCTATGCAGATTGGGAACAGATTCAATTACCACTTGTAGCCTCAAAGCTAGATCTGGATGTTCTTCATTGCACCAGCAATACCGCTCCGATATTTGCTCCTGCTCCTTTATATGTTACCATTCATGACATCATCTATCTTAATCAAGCATATGGAGGTGGTTCATGGTATCAAAAACTAGGTCATTATTACAGAAAATGGATTGTACCTATTGTATTTGAGAAAGCAAAGAAAGTATTCACCGTTTCGAATTTTGAAAAACGCGAGATCAATGAACATTTTGGAGAAACAGAAAAGGTAGAAGTCATATATAATGGTGTATCTGATAAGTTTTACCCTCAATCGCCGGACCGCATTGGATCCATAAGAGTAAAGTATCATCTTCCATATAAATTCATATTTTTCCTGGGCAACACAGCACCCAAAAAGAACCTTCCAGGTATGCTCAAAGCATATGCCCAGTACATCAAGAATGATCTGACGCCTCTTCCCCTGGTCATTGCAGAAATTGGAGAAACTGAACTTAAAAATCATCTCAGAGAAATTGAAGAACCAGATCTTTTTGAACATATAACACTTACTGGTTATATACCTCAGGAAGATCTTCCTGCTCTGTATTCTGCAGCAAGTTTGTTTATGTATCCTTCACTGAGAGAGAGTTTTGGCATTCCAATTATAGAAGCTATGATTTGTAGCACCCCGGTAATTACTTCTAACACCTCCTCAATGCCTGAAATTGGTCATGAATATGCTGACTACATAGATCCTAATAACCCATCAGCCATTGCAGATAAAATGAGTGAGGTGCTGACTAGAAATACCAATACCAAAGTCGAAGCTGAAAAACTCGATTATGCTTCGTCATTTAAATGGCAAGCAACAGCTCGGAAAATGACAAATTTCTACTTCAATAAAAATGTAGATTACGTACTGCTTACAGAAAGATTAAGTGCTGAATCTGCCTAACGATGAACTCAATATCAAGCGTCGTGAGCCAAATTCCTAATCATGTGTAATTCATTCATCTTGAATTCTATGCATTCAGACGAGTGAAGACTGTAAGTCATCTAATAGAAATCTGAGACAGCAAAAGTCTACGTATATTAGAATATAGGTTATCAATTAAGACCTCAAAACACCTCAGCATGAACCCAATACAGCATATTTTGAATTTAGGCAAGAGAAAAAGAACCTCTCTCAACAATCAACCGAAAGTAGTAAAAGCTAGAAAAGTAATTGGATTTTCAGGATCCATAGACCATCTTCTTGATTATGATCTTTTACAACAATTGGTTGCAGGTCTGCCAATGTTTGATTTTCATTTTATTGGCCCGATCAAAGCGTATAAAAGTGCATTACAATTAGATGCTTTCCCAAACGTGCAGTTTTATGGAAGTCAAACCTCAGAGGATTCACAACTTTTAGTAAATGATTTCGACATTGCTATTCTTCCATATGCTAAATCCGCCATTTCTAATGGCTCAAGAATTATTTCCAGGTTAACGAACCTTTTACCAAATACTCCAGTTGTTACTAATCATTTCTTTGGGAATAACATTAGTCCAAATTGGAACTATGTTGAAACAGCGAGTGATTTTGTAGAAAAGATATTGAGCTTGCAACTATCCGAAAATCTAGATTACGCTTCTATTCATTATGAAATAGAACAGCAGTCAGTTCAGAAAACAGCATAAACCTATTACTGAATACTCATTCTGATTCCAAAAATAAAAGGCCATCTCTTTTCAGAAATGGCCTAAATTATTTGATTCAAGAAAATATTTTAAGGTGCGTCGGTTGTTTCTGGTGACTCAAAAACTGAAACAAAGTTGATATCAAATCCATCTGGTGTGGTTGAGTAAGCATCTACCAACATTACCCATTGAAAAGTAGCACCGTCTAAAGCACTAACATCTCCAAGTGAAAACAGGTTATTCGCAATGCCTGCCTGACCTACAAGTACCCAGTTATGGTCCACGGTACTTTCCAGACCACTGGTATAATATCTTGGAAGTTCACTTTTTAGTACGTATACATCCACTTTCTCAGGGTAAGCGCTGTAAGCACTTGCTAGTGATGAGTAATTTGCATTTCGATTCCACGACGTTTCCACAACTTGTAAAACCGTATTATCCTCCACAGCAACAGCTTCCTCAAATCTCATCATAGCATAGCCATTTCCTTTACCAAGAGAGACAAACTTAGATCCGTTTTTATTATAATCTGCAATATCTGCATTAGCCGCATTGGCTCTAGATTCATTGGTAGAATTGTATTCGTCTTCAGATATATTATTAGGGTCTGCAGACATTCCACTTCCTGGTCTGTATAACTTGATCTCTGCATATTGATGAGCATCCGCCGAACTAAAGTCCCAATACTGAGAGTAAGCTCCTGGAATCTCATTCGAACTAGACCCGGATGGATTCAAAGAATTTTTATCAAAAGACTGAGTAGAGGTCATATCTCCCCAGAAATGCACTGTTTTGTTGTCTTTAAATTTATCTCCTGCTATAGGATCATTGATTGTAAAATCAACTTTGGTGATCAAATCACCGTGAAGATTCCAAAGATTTAGAAACCCTTTTTTATGGTGAGAAGTAAATACATAATTATCTCCAGTAAGAGCAGCTCCCGTTACTTTACCTGATTTCTGTTTAGCAAAACTGTGAGAACTACTTGCACCGAACACTTTGCTGGCGGTAAAAGAAATCTCTTTATTTGCCCAGTCCCAGGTTAGATCTAGTGCTATAGCGGTATTGTTCTTCCATTGACTAAAAGATATCAATCTTTGAGCTTCAAACCCATCGGTTTCTGTCCCGTTTTGAGTGAATAAAATATCCCCACCCTGGAATTTTACTTTCTTAGAATTGAATTCGGTCAAATCATCAAAGTAATCCTCTCCGTCTTCAGTGGTTTCAACGTAAGCGTCTCCAGAAAATTTGAACGGTACAGCATGTACCCATACCTGACCACAAGCACCCAGACTTGCATTTCCTGCGCTACAAAGAGTAGGATCTTCATCAGACCAGATATCTGCTCCTACGTTAACATAAGAAGGGTCAGCAAGACCATTTCCGTTATCGGCTACCACTTTGAAGAAACCAGCTTGTCCTGCAATAAACAAGAAACCGTCTTCATCTACATCTACCTGAGTAATCTTACCTGTAAACATCCTGTTATTATAATGCTCATCATAATACATTCCATCAGGATTATAGTCGAAGAGTATCAATTCTCTTACTTCTCCTGAGTTTACATTTACCAGATAAATTTTGCTCTGTTTAGAGACCACAATCGTGATCCATTCATTGTCTGGAGACATAGTCATGTGTCCACCATTAGGAATTGGTGATTCTGTTTCTAAACGATTCAAAACAGCTTCTGATCCCAGACCCTGGAAATCATAATCCAATTCATAAATTCTTGATTCGCCTGCTACAGAGTTTAGCAAGAACACTCGCTCATTAAATGGCATTCTTTTTAGAAGAGCTTCCTCTTCTACTTTATTATCGTTTACATGACAACTTGCAGCCAGTACGATAATGATCATTAGGGGTAAAAACTTTCGCATTGCTTTTAGGCAGTTTTGGTGATAATAAAAGTTAAATGCTGATTAGGTTGATGTTAGAAAAAATCATTTTCTAACGAGTACACGAAGATAAGATTTTTTTTCACCTTTCCGCTCTATGTTAAGAAAGTATAACCCGTTAGGAACTGTTTTCCAATCAATTATCAACTCTCCATTGAAATAACTATGACTTGTTTCGACCTCTTTCCCCATAGAATTCGTTATATACATTTTTGAATAATTGGAAATTTGTAGATAGGTAAATGAGTTTGAAGGATTTGGAAAAACAGTTAATTCATTAGTAGTTTGTGCCGTCCAAGGTTGATACAAAGTTGAACGCTCTACTAACAGGCTCATTAATGTCACAACTTGACCATCATGAGAGACCATAGGTACATCAATCAGGTTATCATCTGTTGAGGTTATTCGGATTTCAAAAGTTTCACCGAGCTGTATATTCTCGTCCAGCTCTATGAAATTCTCCCGATTATCTGTTAGTGTTTCGGAATTCAAATAAGTCGAATGAACTAGTTCATCTTCTTCCATAACTTCCAGTACTAATGGACTGGAAAAATCAGTGAGAGATTTACCTGCCACTGTCAGATAAACACCAACTAATGCCACTTTTTCTTGTAGTTGAATTGATTGAGTAAAACTTTGAGATGAAATGGTTTTATTCCCATTTAGACTGTCCGTATCATCGTATAAAGGAATTTTTATAAATGGATAACAAAGTTCCCCCTCAACTTTCCCGATTCCATCACGGTCAATCCAGCTCTCTAAACTCTTATCAGGTTCGGAGTGATAACCATAGGCATAGTCAAATCTATAAAAGTAATCGATGGTATCAGTTCCCCTAAGTGTGCTACCGCTTAAGCCTCCTAAAAAATGCTTTCTTTGATCGATTAATCCGGCACCTGATGAGCCTTGCCCAGTTCTTCCTTGCGTCCAGTTTCCAACTCTCCAAAAACCATTCTCTATCTCAGAGTAGGCACTAAAACTGCCAATTGAAATAGTATTTCTACTTAAGGCAGTTTGTTGTAAATCAAAATCCGCAAAATGAAACACCAAACCATAAGATGGATTCAAAGCTGACACATCCCAACCCAATTGATATGTTGCTAATTCTCTTGGAGGTTTTTCTGAGATTCGAAACAATGCAAAATCAAGACTTTTATCGACTGCCAATAATTCAAAGGCTCCATTAGAAACCCACCGAACGGATTTGTACGATTTACTTTGTTTCAGAAGGGGTAATTCTCCAAAAATGAAATATGCTGAAGCTAATGAATTATCCTCTGGAAGACAATGAGCTGCAGTAAGTATATACAACTCATCATCTGCGATACCATTCCCAAAAATGACTGTACCCGTACAGGTATAAGTTCCATTGAGTACCACTTGGCAAGTTGAGTTCTCTAGAGATTTGTAGTGAGCAACTAAGGATTCATTAGGGGATTGTGAGAAAACACTTTTAAATACTAAGCATGTTAAAATGAAGACGGCTATTCTCATATTATACATCCTCCAAGATTCATTATCCTGTATCTAAGCGATGGTGATAGAATATTTACAATTCAAGATTAACCTAAAATCAATTGAGTCCAAAATATTTAACTACTAAGTGGCCTAACAGAGTTGTCTCAAAATGAAATTTGGCTTAAAATGTGAAAATTAAAGTTCAGGCAATCGTATCCCTCAAAATCTCGCTGTATGGTTAAAGCTTGAGTACCAACTTTATTTTTTTCACAACAAATGCAACCTTCTCAATTTAATTGCATCTATTTGTTATACATATGTTAATTAAACTTTTGTATAATGAATGAATCAATAGGGTCTCTGGAGGAAACGATTTTATTAATCGTGCTAGTAATGCAAGAAGAGGCTTATGGGGTATCAGTAGGTGAAGAATATCAGAAACGAACTGGAAAGAGCATCTCCATTCCAGCTATTCACACGGTACTTAAGCGGCTAGAAAAGAAAGGCTTCTTAACGTCCTTCATGGGAGGAGCTACTGCAGAAAGAGGTGGCCGGAAAAAGCGGCTTTTTGAAATTACAAGGAGTGGCTACAAGATCATTGCAGAACTACGAGATACCAGAAACGATCTCTGGAAACTTGCACCACAGTTTAATATGGCATGAAACCTTCTGACCACATATCACCTCCCAACTGGGCCAACCGCTTTTTAGAATGGTATTGCCATGAAGATCTATTGGATGAAATTCAGGGCGATCTTTTCGAGCAATTCCATAAAAACCAGTTAACAAAAGGCAAACATGTGGCCCGAAGACGATTCATTCTGGATGTCTTCCGATTCTTCCGTCCGTCAAGCTTAAAAAAAACTCAAATACATATGAACACTCAAATTATTTCCAACTATCTGAAAGTAGCGTTTCGAGTCTTTAAAAAAGAAAAAGGATACACCTTTACCAACATTCTCGGATTGGCACTTGGCATCACATGTAGTCTTTTTATCTACCTATGGATACAGGATGAACTCAGCTACAATCAATGGCCTGATGACAAGGATAAAATTCACAATGTTCTGGTTAACATGGAGGAATCATCTGGCATCATACACACCTGGTCTACCACCCCACAACCACTTCACCCCATACTTCAAGAGAAATACCCAGCTATTGAAAAAGCTACTATGATGAACTGGGGCACCAACTTTATCCTGAAAAAAGGTGAGGAATTCCTGACAATAAACGGCCGATATGCAACTCCCGAGGTTTTTGATGTATTTTCTATACCATTCATGCAAGGCGGACATCAAATGATGTTTGAAAACCCAGAATCTATAGCCATAAGCGCTAGCTCGGCTGAAAAATACTATGGTCCAGAATGGCAATCTGAAAACCTAACGGGAAAACACATTACTGATAAGGACGGTAAATCGTTCATCATCGCTGGTGTCTTTAAGGACATTCCAAAACACTCAACAGTAAGGTTCGAATTCATTATCCCATTTGATTATATGCTCTCCAAGCAACCCTGGAATAAGCATTGGGGTAATTTCAATCACTCGATGTATGTGAAAATAGCTGATGGTTATACTACGCTGACAGCTCAGGAAAATATCCAAAATGCAATTTCAGAAAATCGTCCTGATGTAGAAATGACAGCCCCACTAGTATTGCAGCCATTTAGCGATTTGTATCTATTCACCAAGTATGAAAATGGCCAACAATCAGGAGGTCGTATTGATTATGTTAAGATTCTGGGCATATCTGCTATTCTCATTTTGGTACTTGCCTCGGTTAATTTCATCAACCTTACTACTGCAAGATCATCAAAACGCTCTAAAGAAACTGGAATCAGAAAGGTACTTGGTGCTCAGAGACAATCACTTCGATCGCAATACTTGATTGAAGCTATGCTAATTACACTGGCGGCATTTATAGTCTCTGGAATAGCTGTTGCATTGCTCTTACCAACCTTCAATCAATTGGCTAACAAATCCATAGGTATTGAGTTTTTTGATTTCCAATTCATTCTCACGTGCCTAATTTTCATTTTTGTTCTTGGCGTGATCTCTGGTTTGTATCCAGCATTTTATATGGCTGCACTCAATCCAATCATTTCTATGAAGGGCATTATCAAATCCGATCATTCCAATAGGTTATTCCGTAAGGGTCTCGTGATATTCCAATTTGTGATCACCATCACCATGATCATTGGCTCAGTAACTATCTATGAGCAAATCGATTATGTACTCTATAAAAATCTGGGACTTGATAGGGATAACGTCCTCAAATCAAGTATCTGGCACCTAAGTGATACTCAACGTAAAACTTACGTTAGTAGATTATCCAACATGCCAGGTATTGCCTCTTATAGTGTAGTCAATCAAGACCCAACAGATATTGCAAACAGCACTTCTGACCCTTCATGGCCAGACAAGGATCCTATGATGGATGTCTATTTTCATATCTTAGGTGTAGATCCGCATTTCAATGAAATGATGAATATTGAAATAGTTGCAGGAAGAGACTTTGACATGAATTTAAGCACGGATTCCACAGGCTACATCATCAATGAAGTAACCGCAAGCCTCATGGGTGGGGATGAAGCTCTCGGAAAAGAGTTAACCTTTTGGGATAATCCGGGAAAAGTAATTGGCATCGCTAAAAACTTCCATATCGCCTCTCTACATACTCCAATAGAACCTATGATCATGAGAATAGATCCGGGTCCAGGGCTATTATTGGTAAAAACAAAGCCAGGAGAAGCACAAGCTGCCATCAAATCACTGGAGCAACTTCACAATGAATATAGTCCCGAAAGAGTCTTCGGGTACAGTTTTATGGACGATGACTATCAAGACCGCTATCAGAGCGAAATGCTGGTAAGTGAGCTTATGCTATACTTTACAGTTGTAGCGATCATCATTTCATGCCTTGGATTGTTAAGTCTTATTTCTTTCAGTACTCAATTAAAAACCAAAGAAATAGGAATACGCAAGGTACTTGGTGCCAGTATCACTTCTATTCTTAGTCTAGTAGGCAAAGAATATCTGGTACTGATCATATTATCATTCATAATCGCCAGTCCGATAGCCATTTATATCATGAATGATTGGCTCAGCCAGTACGCTTATAGTATCGATTTAAATATCTGGTTGTTTGTCATTGCAGCAGGTGCAGCACTTTCTATCACCTTGCTTACCATTGCTAATCACGCTATTCGATCAGCTACGCAAAATCCTGTAGATTCTTTACGAACGGAATAAAATGAAAAAAGGATTGACTTAGGCTTCGAGTCAATCCTTTTAATTCTTCAGTTAAATCTTATAAGTTCGAGCCAATAACAACAGCTCAAATGAAAGGAAAGCAAATCATCTTCATCATCGTTGGTCTTTTTCTAATTGCAGGAAACCAAATAGCTTCCTACTATTTTGAAATCCCTGATTTCATAGATGGTTTGATTTTCGGCTGTGGAATTGGCCTGATGATTTTTGGATTTACTAAGAAGAAAAAATAATAAGTCAACCAATAGCACTTTAGCCTTTCATCTGAAACTTTGCATCCTCCATTTGTTGAACATCTGGATTGTGAATAGCATAATTGAACCCTGACTTTAAGCTATAACCAGCGTGCTCGCCGTTCTTATTGAGAGCGATAAAGCCTACTTGCAAGTATTCCATATCATCACGTCGCTTGTACAGTTCGTAAATTCTGTTGGTCACTTCAATACAAGCCTCCTCTGGTGACTTACCCTGTCGCATAAGCTCTACTACCATTGCACTACCTGCAGTACGAATAACAGCTTCACCCAAACCAGTCGCTGCAGCAGCTCCTACTTCGTTATCTAAGAACAAACCAGCTCCGATAATTGGTGAGTCCCCTACTCGACCGTCCATTTTCCAGGCTGCTCCGCTTGTGGTACAAGCTCCCGCCAAATCACCATTTTGATCCAATGCCAGCATGCTGATGGTATCATGATTCTCAATATTAATAACTGGCTGATATTTAGACTTTTCCAACCATTTTTTATATGCTTTTTCAGCTTCTGGGGTTAATAAATTCTGCGCTTCAAATCCTTGCTCAAGGGCAAACTTCTTTGCTCCTGCCCCAACCAACATTATATGCGGTGTTTTTTCCATTACCTTTCTAGCAACAGATATTGGGTTCTTAATATCTTGAAGGTATGCCACCGAACCACAGTTACTATATTTATCCATGATACACGCATCAAGAGTCACTTTACCTTCTCTATCAGGAAAGCCACCTAAACCTACGGTCATCACTTTAGGATCGTCTTCAACCACTCTCACACCTTTTTCAACAGCATCTAAAGCTGAACCACCACTTTTCAGAAATTCCCAGGACTCGTCATTAGCCATCATGCCATGGTTCCAGGTAGAAATAGCCACTGGTTTTACTAATGCCTTTTTACGTGTTTCCTCTTTGGACTCAGTAGCACATGCTGACAGTGAACTTAATGAAGCTACTCCTACTGCTGCTTGTCCAATAAACTTTCTTCGTTTAATCATTCTTTTGGGTTGTGAATTCTTTGATAACTGCTAAATGTTCTTCCATTAGAGCTCCTGCGTCAAATAAGGCCACTCCTTTGGCTCCATTAGTTTTCGCTTGCTCAAATGCTTCCTTCAACTGATCCGCTGGTATGGAAGGAATAAATAATCCGGTATGTAATTCTGTTTCTCTGGCAGAAAGATCACTCACTCCCTGACCTGTAGCAAATCCTATCCAATCCAGTTCTTCATTGTAAAAGTTATGATAGATCATCGGAAGCACCATATCAATGTTCCATTTATCCCATCGCTGACGGACCATTCGAGCAGCCATTTCTGGATAAGGAAATACTGCCGCTGTTAAGATCTTACCATTATCATGAACGATTTTATAGGCATCATCTACTACAGCTTTCACTTGATTCAAACGAAATTGTTTCCATTCCAAATCGAGTTCCGGATGTTCCATTTCTCTCGGATTCTTATGATGAATACTCTCAAATTTTTCGATACACTTATCACAGTAGCAAAAGTCAAATTCAGGCAGCTCTTCATTCTGAACCAGGTCATATTTTGGAAGCAACCCTATAGGTAGGAAAATATCAGAATACCTGATATAATCCAGATGCACACTAGCCACTCCTGGCACTTCTGCCAACCCTCTGACCAAGTTTAAGACGTGACCCCTACTTTCTGGTCTAGTAGGACACATCCATTGATAATACCCCACATATGGTCGGGTATCGAAACATGATTTACCTTCACGACTTACAGCGTACCAGTCTGGATGCTGCAAAGCAACAGTATCTCCTGGGCGATTCATGGCCATGATCCAGGCATGAACTTCCAGACCCTCCTCTGAGGCTATAGGCGTCAATCTCGCCAACTCGGCCGGATTAGTACCCGTGTTTATTAGTACAGCATCGATTCCGCTTTCCGCGAGACGTTGGAACTTTGACTGATACGTGCTGTCTGTCCAGTCTGACTTGGCTGTTAACCAGGTCCATACTTTAAACGGATTGGCGACTGCTGTGCTTTCAGTTTTTGTTGGTGGAGATTTTGTTTGTTCACAAGCGGATATCAATAATACCGTGAGAAGTGCTAGTAACGTTCTTTTCATATTTTAATTAATAGAAATAATAGATTCACCATCTTCTTTGATGATGATGCGCTTTTCGGTATTGGGGATTTCGATCCAGATATTCCACCCGGTCAAGTGTCGCTTAAAATGAACGGGTATTTCTTGAGTCTGAAACGAAATTGCAAAATAGTCGGAATCATCCAAAATCAACTTCCGCTCATGTACGCTTCTGTACACTTCGTAAAGTTTTTCTCTGAGTAGCTCTTCATAAGGCGCATTGAAGTCAGTCTTCTTTTGAGCGAAGTAAACAAATCCCCAATGTTCTGGCTCGTGCATATTAATAACTCCCTGGGGACTCCAAACCCAATTGTATTCTGGCAAAAACTTTCCCTCATCATCCTTTTTGCGTCGATATTGGTTATCGATCAACTCATAATCCCAATTAACACGGCTAAAATTGATCCGCCAATAGTCATTCACAGGCAGTCTATTTGTAGTTGCTTCAAGTAAGGCGCTCCAGGGCATGGCTATTTCCACACTCCAACCCTCATCTATATCTGAAGGATCATTCAACGTACCATTGATTTTAACTGCGGTTTTTATGCCTTTGATATCCCAATTATCAATTACTCTGGGGCCATTTCTATACGGTTTAGTTAGGAATAAATCCCACACGGTATTCAGTGCATTCATTTCAAACTCCATGTAATTATGTGTATCTCCGTCTGGATCAATGAAAATTTCAAAATCATTATTATAAAAAATCACCTGATCTCTCTCCGTAATATCACCCCAAACATGAGGTTCTTGAAGTGAAGCATAAAAGTACAAGTAGGTACTGTCCCACATCATTTTCATTTGAGTGCGATGTGCAGTTTTTTTAACGCCCTCTATATCAACAAAATCCTCTGACCATGCCGCATTTAACCATTCGTCTTCATGCTCTCCATCTACTACTACAGGAGAAGCAGCATAAGAAGCAATGTAAGTTCTGGGTTGATTCTCCTGACCAAATACAACAGATGAAACACAAAATATCAATGGGATAAAACCTATTCTCATGTGGTAAAGATATACCACCAACATTGGTAACCACTTTTGTCAAAGTAGCTTCCTTTAACTTTACATCTTTTTACAACTGACCAAGCATGCACAAAACATATTTCAACTGGAGTAGTGGCAAGGATTCCATGTTAGCTCTTCACTATTTGAAAGAACAAAACATCACCATCGATTTGCTACTGACAACTGTCAATGGCCACTACAACAGAGTGAGCATGCATGGCCTCCCTATCAATGTGCTAGAAGCTCAGGCTAGTGCAATAGAGCTGCCATTAGATCTTCTAGTGGTTCCAGAAAACCCCTCGATGGAAGACTATAATGAATTGATGAATAATAAACTGCACCAACTTAAATCTGCTGGATATGATCAGACGGTGTTTGGAGATATCTTCCTGGAAGATCTCAAACAATATCGTGAGCAAATGCTAAAACCTCTTGAAATCGCGCCTTTGTTCCCATTATGGTTGAAAGACACCAAGGCGCTAATCAAAGAATTCCTTGAATTAGGATACAAGGCTGTAATCGTTTGTGCTAATCTAAACAACTTGGATGAGTCATTTTTAGGACAAACGATCACGCATGAGTTAATCAATCAGCTCCCGTCAGATGTTGATCCGTGTGGTGAAAATGGAGAGTTTCATACCTTTTGCTATGATGGCCCTTTATTCAATGAACCAATACCTTTCTCCATTGGAGAAAAAGTGATTCGTGAATACCCAAATCCGTCTTCTAAAGAAGCTACGATTTCCTTTGGTTTCTGTGATATCGTATTGAATAACTAGTTCAACTTAATGCCCGCAAAATTTAGTAAGTAGTTACATCAACCTTCTTATCCTCTTTGACAAACTTACGCTTGTACTCCAATGGACTTACACCTACATATTTTCTAAACACCTCACGGAAAGATTTGGCATCAGAATAGCCTGAATCAAACATGGCGTCAGTGACAGATTTAGATCCTTGCTCCAATATTTTCTTCGCGCGTTCTACTCGCACCCTTTGAAGATATTGAATTACAGAATTTCCAGTCGCTGATTTAAAACGACGCTCTAATGTTCTTCTATTTGTTGCCCGGTCATCTGCAAGTTCTGCTACTGAAACAGGTGACTTGAAATGTTTCTCGATATGTTCCTGCACCTTTAAGACCATTTCATCACCATGATTCTTCTGACCATTAAATATCATATAGAGCGATTGATTGTTCTTATCTACATCAATCATAAATGCTTTGGCTGTCATCAATGCCAACTCCCTTCCTCCATATCGCTCAATCAGATAAATCACCAAATTGGTGAAAGCATATGCACCACCACTCGTATAGATGCCATCACTTATGGAAACGATATTCTCCGCTTCTACTTTCACTTTTGGAAACATGTCCTGCAGGTCCTGAGCATGTCCCCAATGGGTAGAACATGTTTTACCATCAAGTATTCCTGTTTCTGCAAGTAAAAATGCCCCGATACAAAAAGCCGCTATTTCAGCTCCTTGATTATACTGTTTCGCCACCCATTCGATGACTTCTGCATTCTTATCTATCCCTTCCCTAAGATCACCATGCACTGCAGGAACAATAATGAGATCCGTTTTAGTAACCTCTTCTATTGTTTTTGGGGGAGTGACAGTGTAAAAACCCTCCGCATCCTGTGCAGGCCTGGAATGTCCTACAAATTCCACTTTAAATAAATGTTGTCTGGTCTGCTGAGCATACACATCGTTTGCCCAATTTAGAATCTGGAATGCTCCTGCGATATTGACAATACTGTATTGCCCCTTCGGAACGAGGATAGAAACATGTTTCATAGCTAAAAGTAGTTAATGCAAGATATCAGAATTGTTTGTCGCAATCAACCCTTTAATCGTTCGCATAGACACATTTAGTGAATCGAAGAAAAACCACAATTTTGAATTATCTAAATCTAAATTCTATATGACAACTAAGCACAAATCTATTCCCGGCATGATCATGAGTGGACTCTTGATACTTTTCATGCTTTTTGATTCTATCATGAAATTTATTCAACCTGATGAAGTTATTGAAGCCACTGTGAAATTAGGTTTTCATGAATCTCAAATTCTTCCAATCGGTATTATCGGATTCATAGCCACGCTTTGTTATATCATCCCTAAAACGTCTGTAATCGGAGCAGTATTACTCACAGGTTACTTTGGTGGGGCAATAGTCACTAACTTCAGACTTGATCAACCACTTTTCTCACACATTTTATTTCCAATTTATCTCAGCATTTTAATGTGGGGTGGATTAATATTAAGATACCCTGCATTAAAGACATTCTTACTCAATCCAACTTCTTCAGGTAATGAGTAAACTACAAACCCCTATCATACCTTGCCTTTGGTTTGACAATCAAGCCAAAGAAGCGGCAGAATTTTACTGTTCTATTTTTCCTAATTCAAAAATAACGTCCTCATCACCTCTCATAGCTTCTTTTGAGCTGGACGGTAATTCATTCGTCGCACTAAATGGTGGCCCAAAGTTCAAATTTTCTGAAGCAATTTCCTTTCAGATACTCTGCGATGATCAACAAGAAGTAGATTTCTATTGGAATGCATTTACCCAGAATGGTGGCGAGGAAAGTATGTGTAGCTGGTGCAAGGACAAATACGGCTTGTCCTGGCAAGTTATTCCCAAACGATTTTTAGAGCTAATGTCCTCGGGTAATTCTTTTCAGGTACAACGAGTGACAGAAACCATGCTAAAGATGAAAAAGCTCATAATCGCCGACCTGGAAGCAGCATACAACTCCTAATGATTATCAATTATATACTAACCGATGAAATTCTATGAAAGTCGAGATAAAATGTGATTACAACTCAACCAAAAAACAATTCCTTCTGGACTACAACATGGCTTTCTTTGATGAAAATCTTGATTTTCTAAAAGCTCATAGTGCATCAGACATCCAGTGGAATATTATCGGTAACGAGATGATCACAGGAAGCAATGCACTATGTGCTGCCGTAAAAGGAATGTCAGAATTTCCGCCTCAATCACTAGTCATTCATCAAATCATCACTCATGGAAAAGAAGCTGTACTTCTTGGTGAAATGATCATGGATGCTGACAATAAATATGAATTCTGCGATGCTTATGAATTTGTGAGTGCCGGTAAGCAAGTCATTAAAAAGATCAAATCATTCATCATCAAGGTACAAGCATCTTAGTTCCTTAACGACTCATAGATATAGCCAATTTGCTGACTATGGACATCATTCTTGAAATTCCACATGGTACCATTCCAGTAAGACTTCAAATGATCCAGTTCTCTTCTTAACGCATAGACAATAAGATTTTTAGGGAGAGCCACCGTCAAGAAGAATAGGTAGAAAATGGCTTTTTGAATGAGTCCCATATTCCTCCTCATGAACAACATTCTGTTCCTTGTTTGAAAATAGGTCTTTAAAGGTGAGGATTTACCAGTAGACACAGACTCTTTATGCAAAATATACACCGACTCTACTACCTTAATTTTGTAGCCAGCACGTTTGATTTGTGCTCCCCAGTCCAACTCTTCATAGTAAAGAAAGTAATTTTCAGGCATCATACCCACAGTTTCAATCACCTCTCGGCGAACCATCATGGCTGCACCATGTGCATAATGTGTATCAGAGACCTTCATTTTAGGTTGCACTTGTTGTTTATGACCTATCGCATGATTGCGACCTGTCAATGAATTAATTTCTGTATAACCCGCATATTGGGTCAACCCTGGCTGATCAAAATAGTTGATAATTGGGCTGACCACTCCAGCATCAGGAAACCTCTCCAATGCAGCCACCAATGCCCGAATGGATTGTAGTGGCACTTCAGTATCATTATTTAAAAAGAATAGATAATCCCCAGAAGCTTCACGTATACCTAAGTTATTTCCTCCGGCAAAACCGAGATTTTTTTCACTTCGGATGACTTTTACCTCAGGGTAACCCAATTGAATCATTTTGGACGGATCCACTTTAGAACCATTATCCACTACTATGACCTCCAGATCCTGATAGTCTTGGTTCCTTAATGATTCCAACAGTTCGAGTGTAACCTCAGGCTGGTTGTAATTGACTGTGATGATGGAAACTTTACTCATGACTTTCTCTTTGCCTTTGACCACACCACTGACTGATTACCTGACATCAGTTTAATTAGCCCCAGGTATACATTGAGGTTCATGAATGTAAAGTAAAGCGGTACAAAAAGAGCCTTCACTCGGATATTAGATGCTTCCAAATACCACCCGGCAATTGCAGCAATGTAAAATGCAGCTTGTCCAGTCATGGTCAACATCCAAAACCAATGCCCCGTTTCTAACAAGAAAATATTGGTCACAAAAAGCAGCATCAAGGATAATGGAGCTAATGTCCATCTCAACACACGATGAGACACATATTGAAATGTTAATACTCCATATTTAAATGGATTCAGGACGTAAGCCAAACGAATGATCGCCTGTATACCTCCGGCAGAGATTCGTACTTTACGCTTCATCTCCTCCTCTAGAGATTCCGAAGACGATTCCACGGCTTGTGCTTTTGGCTCATATGCCACACGATATCCCTGTGCAGAAATACGCATGGTCATCACAAAGTCTTCAATTAATGTATCAGGCTCTGGCTTTTCATATAATTCCGTTCTAATAGCAAACAGCTCACCAGCAGCACCCACTACAGAGTGTAGGCTGTAGTCCCACTTTTTCAGCAAGGACTCGTATTTCCAATAGATTCCTTCTCCAGCACTAGCTGCATCATCTTCCATAGCCACACACTTTTCTCCTGCAACAGCCCCTACTTGCTGATTCTGAAAATGACGAACCATGTTGAGAACGCCATCCTTATTAATCATAGCATTTGCATCGGTGAAAATGGTAATAGGCTCCTTCACCAACTTCATTACTCGATCTACTGCAGAAAGTTTGCCCTTTCTGGCATCTTGATGTAAAACATGTACTTGTGGAAATAAGCCAACGATTTTAGCCGTCAAATCATCAGACCCATCAGTCACAAAGTATAGATGTAGTTTGTCCTGTGGGTAATTAAGATCAAGAGTGTTCTCGATCTTGTTTATGATAATATCCTGTTCATTAAATGCTGCTACTACAAACGCCACATCAGGTAATAACTCGTCTGATACTTCTTCAAATTTTGGCTTTTTACCAAAAAATCTGACTAGCACACCGAGTAGAATACCGTATCCTAAATAGCTGTAAAAAACAATAAATAAACAGATCACAAAAATGATGGCTGAAGTCTCCATAGGTCTATCTTTTTTTTACTAAAGTAGACCTACTGACAGGAGCAATTGGCTAGTTTTCGTTAATCAACAATTATTAAAAGATTTTTGACTGAAATGAACGTTAAATTGTTTTGATCTTATTCATCAAGATAGGCTTATGCGCTCTACTCACAGGAATCACCTTATCGGCTATTACCATGTTTGTTTCTTCGATATCCACTACTTTGGACAGATTTACAATGTATGATCGGTGAACCTTTAAGAACTTGCTATTCTTGATTTTGTCATCAATATTCTTCAGTGTACTATGCACGATATACTTCTCTTTGGACGTTCTGAAAGTCACGTAATCACCAAGTGATTCTACATACAGTACATCTTCCAAATCAAGCCTAACGTATCTACCATCCACTTTAATGAATAGTTCGCTCATTTCTTCAGAACCAGAAGATGAAGACAAGTTTTGTCTCGCATGGTCGAGTGCTTTCAACAACCGTGGAAGCTCAACTGGCTTGGTTAAAAAATCGGTGACGTGATGTTCAAAAGCCTCTACAGCATATTCTGCATGACCAGTTGTTAGTATGATTTGTGGTTTTTTCTCAAGACTTTTTATTAAATCCAGACCACTGAAATCCGGCATTTGAATATCCAGCAACAGGACATCAATTTCCACTGATTTGATAAGCTTTAAGGCATCCAATCCATTATCAAACGAACCAACAACCTCTAGATCATCAATTTTTTGACACATTAGCTCAATGGACGCTCGAGCCATTTGGTCATCTTCTACTATGAGACATTTCATGTTTTGATAGCTTACTTTTTATAAAGCACTAATTACTTAACCATTCGGATAATCTAGCCCGTTCGTTTGCTACCAGTTGATGTGTTGCTTCAAATTCTTTTATAAATGCCGGAACAAGCTGTCTAATGGAATTGATGTCTGATCTTTTTCCTGCTTGTTCAATTTCCAGCATTTGATCGGTAAGTTTTCCTAGACCTACCATTACAAAGTTTGGCTTTATCCTATGTGCCAATGTAACTAACTCTGACCAGTTTTCCGAATCAAAATGCTGTTTAAGTTTATCTAATTCACTATTAATGTTATCCAAAAATATCTGAAACATCAGATGGGCTCTTTCAAAATCACCCATATAGAACGAATCCAAATATTGTATATCTAGTTCATTTGAAAATTGGAAAGTACTGTGACCACCTAGTGAACTATTAGCATCCGATTCAGTCAATTGTTCAAAAATATTAAGCAATTGCTCAGGAGAGAATGGTTTACTGAGGTGATGATTCATCCCAGCTGATATCGCCTTTTCTTTCTCATCGACCAATGCTGAGGCAGTCAGCGCAATAATGGGTATGTTCTGATTGGTATTGTGCTCCATGCTTCGGATACGAATGGTTGTTTCATAGCCGTCCATCACTGGCATTCGGATATCCATCAGAATTAAATCATAGGTATTGGATTTTATTAACTCCACTGCTTCTCCACCATGATTCGCTAAATCATAAGTGATTTCCCATTTATTCAGCAGCCCTATTAAATATTGTTGATTGATCTTATTATCCTCAACAATCAATACATGGTTTATACTATCAGGAAGCATCTCACTATATATTCTTTGATCTGTTATTTTCTGTTGCTCAGTTCTTTTCACAAAAATCATATTAAAGGAAAATTCAGAGCCTTTACCAACTTCACTCGTAACATGAATATCTCCTTTGTACATATTGACCAATCGCTTAACGATAGAAAGTCCCAATCCGGTACCTCCATATCTCAGCTTGGTCTGCTTACTTCCTTGTTTGAAACTTTCAAAGATGGTCTGAAGCTGATCTTCATCTATTCCAATTCCTGTGTCTCTTACTGAAAATCGAATATTAACATGGTTTCCTATTTCTTCGATTAACTCGAGAGTAGTACATATTTCACCAGCCTCCGTAAACTTCGCAGCGTTACCTATAAGGTTAAGCAGTATTTGATTCAAGATAGTTTGATCAGCAACAACATCAAAATCAATCTTAGGATCAATAGTAACGTTGAACTTCACCTGGTTGTTATTTCGGAATTTATAAGTTTGAACCAAAGCTTTAACACTCGCGGCTAATGGAAGCTGCTTCTCATTCAATTCCATTTTACCGGATTCAATCTTCGAAATATCAAGTATGTCAGATAATAGACCCAACAAAATGTCAGCGGAATACTTGATATTATCTAAAAGCTCTAGTTGATCAGGTTTCAGGTTGGTATCATAAAATAAGTTGGTCAACCCGGCAATCGCGTTGATTGGATTTCTGATCTCATGACTCATGTTAGCCAAAAACTCCTTCTCAGCCATTCTCGCCTTTTCGGCTATTTCTCTGGCTTGTCTTAACTCAGCTTCCAGGCGTTTGCGATCTGTTATATCATAATGTATACCAATGGATCCGTCGATGTTACCTTCTGAGTTATAAAATGGAGCACCACTAATTAGCACCCACATTCGTTCTCCACTTTTTCGTTTAAGTTCTATTTCATAAATGCCCTGTTTGCCACTAGCACGTTTCTTATCTTGCTCAGTCATGGCTCCCTGGTACTCCTCTGGCAGCAACAATTCAAGGGCATTTTGTCCTTTTAATTCCTCTGAACTGTAGCCAGTCATTTCACAGAATCGATCATACGCTCTGATAATCCTATGATCTGTATCTACCTCTAGTAAACCCAGCTCCATGTTCTCGATGATCCCTCGATATTTCTCTTCAGAATATTTTATTCGTTGTTCAGTAGTATAATTTTCCGTGATATCCCTGTATTTCCACAGATGACCTACATATTTATCGTCAACAAAAGTTGGCACGTAATCTCTACTAAAGACCCTGCCATTCTTCATTTTGACAATTTCATTCACCACTTTCTCCTGATTTCTCTGAAGTTCATCTACACGTACTTTAAATGATTCAGAGTCTTCAAACAGACTAGCAACATCAGTTAAAAAGGATGAACAATTCATACCAACTAAATTGGCTGGATCCTCATCAATATTAAATTGCGTCAAGAATAGCTCATTGGTCAGGATAATATTTCGATGCTCGTCTTCCAGCAAAATCCCTGCATGGAAACTCTGTATTAAAGATGATAGTGTATTTGTCCGCTCAGACACTCTCCATTCAAGTGTTTCATTGAGGCGCATCAGGTCCCTGTTGGACTTATATAGTTCCAATGACTTTTGTTCTAGAAGAAGCTCTGCGGACGACCTGGCAGCACGTTCTCTTGCTACCCGTCTCTTCAGTATCTCTATTTGAAGATTAAGCTCTTCTACGGATGGTGAATCTAACTGTGGTTGCATCATCATTGAGTTTTTCCATTAGTATATCTGCCTGCTCATCAAAATACTCCAGACATCCTTTGATCAATCCAAGAGCAAAATCACCCATTTTTCTTTTGGAGTGATATACCATAATCAATTCGGAATGATCCTTTGATTCAATGTCAAATTTTGGCAATTCTGCATCCGGATAAAGTTTCAATACTTCCGGATGTATATGGTCTTCAACGCTCGCCAGAAATGTAAAGGCATCGATACCCGGAATGAAAAGGGATGAATACCTCTGACCAAACACTCCAAACAAATGATGACCATAAAGCTCCATCAAATCTCCTATGCTCATATCAAGCTCTTGAGATAACTCCACTAGTATCGATACAAGTTCTCTATGTGGATAAGAACCTACCGATGTATAGGCATCGGATGTGATTGGCTTTGCTTTTTGTAATACTTTATCTACAGTTTCATAGCCAAATTTATTTTCGACTAATTCTAGTAGTTCGGTAAAGACTATTCCTCTCATATCTTACAAATTAATATTGAAGCTCTATAGCTCCATGGGTTTTATCGATAGTTGGACAATTGTCTTCGCTAATTGGTAGAATGTTTAAGATAAGCATTTTTGAAGAGAGAATAGTGCTAAATTTGTATTGCTACGAGCTAAAAATGAAGAAACTCCTATTACCAACGTTCTTACTAATCCTAGTTACCGTATGTTCGGCACAAGAAGTGCCTTTTCAAATCGAACGTAAAGGTTTATTTAAAAAGACTGTCATTAAAAAATGTGGATTCACTTTATCGAATCAACAGTTCATCGAATTTCTGGCAGACGATCCTTTGATGGATCAATACACCAAGCCTCTTGCAGCAATCTACATTTCCAACTCCTTATTAAATGCTACGGGAACAGTATTATCTACCTGGCCACTTTGGCAACTTCAGTTTGATAAAGAACCCAATCTCAACCTGACTTATGCAGGCATAGGCGTAGTGGTCGGGTCGTTTGTCCTCAATCGTGTATTCCTGCATAAAGCAAGACAAGCCGCAGAGTACTATAACAACGGATATCAAGAACCTAAAAAAGTTGGATTGCAACTTAAACCTGCTTCTTCCGGAGTAGGCATCGCATTGGTTTTCTAGTAGGTTTGCAACTATGAAAATTGGCCTTATTTCAGATACCCATAGCTATTTGGATGAAAAAGTGTTTCAGTATTTCCATGAAGTAGACGAGATATGGCATGCCGGAGATATCGGCACTTTGTCATTATTGGAGCAATTGGATGCTTTCAAACCGACTGTTGCTGTTTACGGAAATATAGATGATACATCTATACAGGCCGCTGCTCCAGAAAACCAGATCATCGTAAGAGAAGGAGTTAAAGTCTTGATGACTCACATAGCTGGTAAGCCACCAAAGTACAATGCGAGAGTTAAGAAACTCATCAAAGAGCACCAACCGAACCTATTGATTTGTGGGCACTCACACATCCTTAAAGTACAGCCTGACCATGAAAACAACTTGCTTTTCATGAATCCAGGAGCTGCAGGAATTCACGGCTTTCATCAGATGAAAACGCTATTGAGGTTTGATCTGGAAAATGGAAAACCTAAAAACCTGGAAGTGATAGAATTGGGAAAAAGAGGAGCTTTGAAGTAAGATTAATAGACTACTTCCATCAGGTCCATGAGTTCTTTTACCTCCTCTCGACTGATACCATTTTCAGTAGCCAACTCCGTTATTTTCTGTAGTTCCGAAGTGGTTATCACTCTGTTGGTTTGCTTCTTTTCAATGATGTAAATCAAGGCTTGATAATTTGGATAATCTAAGTTTTGAATAACCATGTGTGTAAAAAAGGATGTTTCAACTCCTTTATCAAAAACGTTGCCAAATAGTCAAAATCATTAACAATGCCATTAACTGTCACACACTTCATTCAAAGTGAAAAAATATCAGCCATTTTGAATAAAAAACAGGTCTCAAACCCTTACTAATCATCATTTGAGACCTATTCGTTATAAATCTTCAAAAATTATTTCTCTCGAATAGACTTAAACTCTGATCCTTCTTTCCATTTTGGCCATTTGTCTGAATTAGCCAATTGCAATCCCATTTCATAGAAAAGAGAGACATCTTGGTAAATCCCACCATACTCCCAAGCTGGAGTAACCTCATCAGCTGGACGGTGGTAGGCATTCGTTTCGAATTCTACGATCTTGTTTTCAATGAACTCAACACCTTTGGTTAGGTGCTCATAAGAACCATAAGCGAAAATCGCTGGCACACCCACTTTTGCAAACTGAAAATGATCTGAACGGAAGAAATAACCTTTTCCAGGAGCTGGATCTGGGATCACATATCTTCCTTGCTTTTCAGCCAGGCCGGTTGCCAAATCATCCAGTTCTGACTGTCCATAACCAACTATCGTCAAATCCTTCATGAAACCATAAAATGGTAAACCGTCCATGTTGATGTTCGCTACCGTTTTAGCAACCGGATAAATCGGATTCTCTGCATAATATTTTGATCCAAGCAATCCTTGTTCTTCAGCGGTTACGGCCAAGAAAATCACACTTCGCTCAGTATCTCCCGATTTTGAAAAAGCCTCTGCAATGCCCAACAAGGCCGCCGAACCTGATGCATTATCATGTGCACCATTGTAGATACTATCACCATCCACCACAGGACCTACACCTAGATGATCCCAGTGAGCTGAATACAGGACAAATTCGTCCGCTTTAGTAGTCCCTTCTTTTACTGCAATGACATTATTAGAAGTTGATTTCTTAATTCCATTCTCCACAGTAACAGTTGCAGTTAGGTTCAATGGAATAGGCTCAAAATCGGCACTTCTAGATCGCTCAACGAAGCCTTTCATATCCACATCTGTCGCTTCGAACATTTTAATGGCTGCATCACGGGTAATCCAACCCTGTACAACCGGCTTATACGCATCTCCCGTCTGATCCAGATACAGACTGGCTCCTGACCAGGAATTCTTCACGACCGACCAACCATAACCAGCAGGAATCGTTTCATGAACAATCAAACAAGCTGCCGCACCCTGACGAGCAGCCTCCTCATATTTATATGTCCAACGACCATAATACGTCATTGTCTTACCTTTGAATAGCGTAGAATCTTCCGATCCAAAACCCGGATCATTGACCAACACTACGACTGTTTTACCTTTTACATCCAGCCCTTCATAGTCATTCCAGCCGTATTCTGGAGCGACTACACCATAACCTGCAAAAACGACCTCTGAATCTTTCAACTCATTGATTGGCTCTACTCGTTCGCTGTAAGCAACAAAATCTTCTCCTACTTTTAATTCTACCGCCTCCTTACCACCAGAGATCAGCATGGTTTCTGATGGTTTAGCATCCAACTCCACCAAAGGCACTTGCTGAAAATAACTATCCCCATTACCCGGCTTTAAACCAAAACTTTTGAATTGATCGGCGATATATGCGATCGTTTTTTCTTCACCAACAGTAAATGGTTTTCTACCCATAAACTCATCGGAAGCCAAAGTTTCGATATGACTGGCTATTGCCACTGTGTCTATCAGCTCTGTTTCTTCACTGACACTTTCCTTTGGTTGGCAGGCTGCCAAAGCCATGACCATGGATAAATAGGTTAACTTCTTCATAGGTTTAATTTTATTCGAAACCTGAATTTGGTGATTTTTTATGGACACTAAAAATTCTTCTCTACTAAATGATAAATTCATATACGAACGGTAATTTTCAGTAACAATTCATAACAAAATCGTCTACTCATTGATTTCCAAGCTATAAACCAATACAAATACCTAAATACTATGAAATACCTATTAAATCTAAGTTTGGCACTGCTAGTTATCGCTTGCAGCCAACCAAAATCCAATGAAGAATCTTCTTCTGAAACGGAAGTAGCAGTATCAGAAACAGTAACACCAACTCTTGAAAAGCTGTGGGAGTCAGACACTATTCTATCCACTTCCGAGTCCGTATTGTATGATTATGATTCTGGAATCTTATATGTTTCCTGCATCAATGGAGTACCTCCTGCTGCTCAGGATGAAGATGGATTCATCGCTAAAGTTTCACCAGAAGATGGCTCGGTTATAGAACTGAAATGGGTAACTGGCCTTGATGCTCCAAAAGGTATGGCTTTGTTTGGCAATAACCTATATGTAACCAACATTGATGAAATTGTCATTATCGACAGAACAAGTGGTGAAATTACTAAACGAGTGCCAGTAGAAGGCGCTCAGTTCTTAAATGATGCAACGGTAGATGGCAATGGTAATGTCTATTTCTCCGATTCCAATACCAACAAAATACACATGCTTTCGCAACAAGGAGTTCTTTCCACATGGTTGGAAAGCGAATCTCTTGGCGGCCCAAATGGATTGTATTACATGGATGATGTCTTAATGCTGGCGACATTTGGTGAAGGCAACTTTAAAAAGATCAATATGGCTACTTCAGAAATTGAAATGGTCGTTGATTCCATTCCAGGTGGTGATGGAGTTGAAATGGTAGACGAAAAAGACTTCCTGGTTTCGAACTGGAATGGTGAAGTGTACTACGTTACGGCAGACTGGACCAAAACCAAATTATTGGATACAAAAGACGCAGGAGCAAACGCCGCTGATATCGAATATCATTCAACTAGCAAAACTGTTTTCGTACCTACTTTCTTTGGTAATCAGGTAGTTGCGTACAAATTGAGCAATTGATATAAATCAGCATAAAACGACACTAGCGCCTGCTCTAACAGGCGCTTTTTTTGTGTCCAAATGGGTAACTTAGATGGATCAAATCTTAACCCTAAATAAACTATGAATCAACTATCCAAATTGTTGGCTGGATCCTTACTACTAGCATTTGCCTGTAGTCAGCCAACCCAAAAACAAGAAGAATCAATCGAAGAAACACCTTCACCAATGGAACAAAAACTTGCGGATTATAAAAGCGTCAAACTAACCACTGACCTTTCTGCTTTGAGTGAATCTGAGAAAGCTATGATTCCTAAGCTGATTGAAGCAGCTCAGATCATGGATCAATTATTTTGGAATGAAGCTTATGGCAAGAAAGATTCGCTGCTTTCTGCAACAGCAGATGAGGCTACCAAACAGTACATCAAAATCAACTATGGTCCTTGGGATCGTCTGGATGATAACATCGCATTTCTAGAAGGAGTCGGCACTAAACCTGCCGGAGCTAACTTCTACCCTACCGACATGACTAAGGAAGAGTTTGAAGCTGCTGAACTGGATGGTAAAACCAGCCTTTACACCTTCATCAGAAGAAATGAGGCTGGTGAGTTAATTACCGTTCCTTATCATGAGATGTTTGCAGAGGAAGTTCAGAAAGTCTCTCAGCTATTGAAAGAATGCGCAGAGCTAGCAGAAGATGAAGGGTTGAAGAAATATCTATCCTTACGCGCAGACGCTTTGTTGGATGACAACTATCAACCTTCTGACATGGCCTGGATGGACATGAAAACCAATGGCATCGATGTAGTGATTGGCCCGATAGAAAACTATGAAGATGCCTTGTACAATTACAAGGCAGCGCATGAGGCTTATGTCCTAATTAAGGATAAGCAATGGAGTGATCGCCTTTCTAAATATGCAGCCTACTTACCTGAACTACAAACTGGCCTTCCAGTACCTGATGCATACAAAGCGGAGAAACCCGGAAGCGATGCAGACCTAAACGCATACGATGTAGTTTACTATGCTGGAGACTGTAATGCTGGCCCTAAAACCATAGCGATCAACTTACCAAACGACGAAGAAGTTCAACTTGCCAAAGGCTCTAGAAGACTACAGTTAAAAAATGCCATGCGAGCTAAGTTTGATGAGATTCTAGTACCTATCTCTAAAGTATTAATCACTCCAGCATATCACATTTGATGCGTTTTTTAGCAACACCATGTTCCATGAAGTAGCGCATGGTTTGGGGATTAAAAACACCATCAACGGCAAGGGAACTGTACGTTCTGCTATCAAAGAGCACTCTTCCGCATTGGAAGAAGGCAAAGCCGATATACTAGGCTTGTACATGATCACGCAACTTCACCAAAAAGGTGAATTGGAAAGTCAATTAGAGGATTACTACACCACCTTTATGGCTGGGATCTTCAGATCTGTAAGATTTGGTGCAGCAAGTGCGCACGGTAAAGCCAACATGATCCGCTTCAATTTCTTTAAAGAAATGGGTGCATTCACTAAGCAGGAAGATGGCACCTACAAAGTAGATTACGACAAAATGCAGACCGCTATGAACGCACTTTCTGAAATCATCCTTACCCTTCAAGGAAATGGTGATTACGATGGTGTAACCGATCTGGTATCAGACAAAGGAATCATCGGTTCAGAACTTCAAGCTGATCTTGACAAACTAGAGTTTCAGGACATTCCTGTAGACATCGTATTTGAGCAAGGAACAGAAGTTTTAGGACTTTAAAATAGTATACAAACAAGCCTCTTTTTCCTGAGGCTTGTTTGTATAATTATATCTATCACACGTATTTCTCGCACTTTTTTAAGTAATTCGCCTAGAACTAAAACCCAATTTTTGGAACCTCCCATTATTCACTAATTATTCCCTTGCGGTCGCTGTTTTTAGCTGGTACTTTTAACCTGGTTACTCAGTTAAATACGTTATGAAATACACATCGTCAAACATCGACATTGACTCTGGCTACTATCAGGGAGAGCCAAGTCTTCACTTTAAATTCAAAGGGAAATTTACCGAAACAGCGTCACGAGATTCTACCCGTGCATGGCACCAGGAGTTGGATGCCAATCCGCTTACCCATTATGTGTTTATTTGGGATTGTGAGAACATGGGAGGATTCGAGATTTCAGCTAGAAAACTATGGTATGAATACATGAATCTGCACAAGCATCAGATTGATCGTGTAGTAGTCATATCAGGAAGTATACTCATTCGCAATGCCGCAAGAGTTATGCTTGAATTCTTTGGCACTACTTGCACCGTTGTAAAAACACGTGAGAAGTTCGAAGAATTGAAAGAAATGGCTGAACTTTAATCCAATACGATCGAAAATTTCATCAAGTCATCGACTATTGATTAACTTACTGCCCATATTGTAACGGATACAATATTGATACGAACCAAGGACGAAATACTTTGAAATTTTCAGAACTGAATTTAAACCCATCGCTGCTAGAAGGTATAGATGCAATTGGGTTTGAAAACGCTACTCCTGTTCAGGAGGCTACAATCCCCATTATATTAGAGAATAAAGACATTATTGCTGCGGCGCAAACCGGAACCGGAAAAACGGCAGCATTCTTACTCCCAATCATTCATAAAATACTCGAACAGCCACAAGACGGACACATCAAAGCGTTGGTGATCGTTCCTACTCGTGAGTTGGCGGTTCAAATTGATCAGCAGCTAGAGGGATTATCATACTACACCTCTGTTAGTTCACTAGCGGTTTATGGCGGTGGAGATGGTCAGAGTTTTGATCGAGAGAAAAAAGCGCTTACTGAAGGCGCAGACATCATTGTAGGTACTCCGGGTAGATTGATTGCTCACCTCAACATGAAATATGTGAAGGTGGAACAGCTCGATGTATTGGTGCTGGATGAAGCGGATCGCATGCTAGACATGGGCTTCAATGAAGACATCATGAAGATCATAGGTTACCTGCCAAAAGAGCGTCAGACGTTGCTTTTCTCAGCAACCATGCCTCCTAAAATCCGTGATCTGGCGAAGAAGATTCTCAAAGAGCCAGAAGAAATCAGTATAGCTATTTCCAAGCCGAATGAGAAGATCGTACAGGCAGCCTTCGTTTGTTATGATGGACAAAAAATAGACCTTGTAAAACATATCCTAAAAGCAGGATTCTTACGTAGTGTTATCGTTTTCTGCTCGACTAAGGACAGTGCGAAACGCTTAACCCGAGAGCTTAAAAAAGCCGATATGTCGGTAGAAGAAATACACTCTGACCTGGAGCAAAAAGCTCGAGAAGACGTCTTGAGTCAGTTCAAAAGTCGCAAACTGAAAGTGTTGGTGGCTACAGATATCCTTGCTCGCGGAATTGATGTGGAAGATATAGATATCGTCATCAACTACGATGTGCCAAATGATGGTGAAGACTACATTCACCGAATTGGACGAACTGCAAGAGCTGCAAGTACTGGTGGAGCCTTTACATTCGTGAATGAAAAAGAACAATCTAAGTTCCTGGCAATCGAGGAGTTATTAGGAAAACCAGTTCCAAAAGCTAAGATTCCTGCGTATATTGGAGAAGGTCCTGCATATGATCCTAAACCAAAAAGAGGTGGAGGCAAAGGCAGAAGACGACCTTTCAAAAAGAAAAAGTAACGAATATACCTACCATACTGACATACGTTTTAGCTGTATTAAACATTGCATTATGGTTCTGGGCAATTAAAGACATAGCCAGTTCACGGTTCATAACTCCAGGTTATAGAACCATATGGCTTCTAGTTGTTTTGTTCTTTCCTCTGGTAGGCTCCATTGTATATTTTCAGTTGAAAAAAAGATTTGTAGCACCTCCACGTAAGTTTAGCCCGGTTTTTAATCGTTGAAGCTAACTGGTTCTTAGGTATTTATTGATTATCTTCAGGTACTAACACCGCCGATAATCATGATCCGAACCTTATTTCTGGTAAGCTTAATGGGCATTACTTCATTAGGCTTCAGCCAATCTTTGGTCCTTACCAAGTCTACTAATCCTAACGCCTTACGCATAGTCAAACCAGAGGAAATTAGACTAGTCACTTTAGGTGGCAAACGCTATCGATTTAATCAATTCCAACTGAGCAACGATGCAATCATTACGAGTTTAGATACCATACCCTTTAAAGACCTTCGTAAAATATCTTGCAAAACAAAAGTAAATCTCGCCCAGGATGCTGCTGGCTATGCGGTAACTACCGCTGGAGCCTTGCTAGCTGCTGGAGGCATGGTTGGACTACTGGTAGCTATTAGTGCGGAAAGAAACCCGATCCTTGCTGAACGAGAGCACCCGTATGGGCCACCAATTGCAGCAATGGCCGCAGGAGCAGCCATAGGTATTGTAGGACATCACATTACCGGTATGTCTCGTGGATATAATCTTACCGAAACCTGGAAACTCTCCATTCAGACTGACTCATTAGTCGTCGCTAATCCTGCTGATTAATTTCAGATTCTTAAAAACACTTTTTTCAATTTCCCGTACTATTGCCGAACTTCACACCTCCTTTTGAAGTTTGACACATTGATATGGCAAAAGAAAGAATTGTAAATATTGGTTTAGTTCAGAACTCGTGTAGCTCTGACTTAAAAGACAACCTAAGAAAAGCCGTAGAAGGCGTAGAAGAAGCAGCAAAACAGGGTGCGCAGATTATCTGTCTCCAGGAGCTGTTTGGATCTACATATTTCTGCGACGTAGAGGATTATGAAAATTTCAAATTAGCGGAGGCCATTCCTGGCCCATCTACTGAAATATTTTCTGAACTAGCCAAAAAACACAATGTAGTGATCATTGCCTCGCTTTTTGAGAAAAGAGCTCAAGGTTTGTATCACAACACTGCCGCTGTAATCGATGCGGATGGTACTTACCTTGGTAAATACCGTAAAATGCACATTCCGGACGATCCAGGGTATTTTGAGAAATTTTATTTCACTCCTGGGGATCTTGGATTTAAGACATTCGACACCAAATATGCTAAAATCGGTGTGCTGGTATGCTGGGATCAATGGTATCCGGAAGCAGCACGAATCACTGCTCTGAAAGGAGCTGAGATGCTCTTCTACCCTACTGCTATCGGCTGGCACAAAGATCAGGATGATCAAACCAATCAGGAGCAGCACAACGCGTGGCAAACGATTCAGCAATCACACGCTGTTGCGAATGGTGTACCTGTGATTGGTGTGAACCGTACAGGTGTGGAAGGCGACATGCAGTTTTGGGGTGGATCCTATGTTACCAACGCATTTGGTTGGTTGGAATACAAAGCACCGCATCTGGAAGAAATAGTAAAAGTAGTACCAGTAAATCTGGACAAATCAGATAGCTACCGCATTCACTGGCCGTTCCTTCGTGATAGAAGAATTGATGCCTATGGTCCTATCGAAAAACGTTTCATCGACGAAGAATGAGTACACCTAAAGCGGACGGATTCCGATTTCCTGCCGAATGGCACCCACATAGAGCAACATGGTTAAGTTGGCCACACAACACCAACTCATGGCCTGGCAAGATCGAAACGATCTACAAGCCTTACTGTGAGTTTATCAGAGAAGTAGCCAAGAGCGAAGAAGTTTGCATCAACATAGCGAATGAAGCGATGCAGGCAAAAGCCACAGGTTATCTGAAAGAAGTTGGAGCGGACTTATCAAAAATCAAATTTTACCAGCACCCAACCAATGATGCGTGGTGTCGAGACCATGGTCCGGCATTCGTGATCAAGGAAGGTGAAAAAGCGATCGTCAACTGGGGATACAATGCCTGGGGTGAGAAATATCCTCCGTACGATCTGGACAATAAGATCCCGACCAGCATTGCCGATAAACTTGGGTTAAAACATTATACACCGGGTATAGTCATGGAAGGTGGTTCTGTAGATTTTAACGATCAGGGAATCATCCTAACCACTACCGCCTGTCTTTTGAATGAAAACCGCAATCCACACCTAAACCAGGAGGAGATTGAAGGGTATTTGAAGGACTACTATGGAGCTAAAGAGATTTGGTGGATTGGTGATGGTATCGTTGGAGATGACACTGATGGACACGTAGACGATATCACACGCTTTGTGAATACCAACACGATAGTTACAGTAGTGGAGCCAAACACAGCGGATGAAAATCATGAGCCGCTAGCGGAAAATCTGGAAAAACTAAAAACCTTCAAAATGCCTGATGGCTCTCCACTCAATGTAGTGGAACTTCCAATGCCAAAACCGGTGATTTATGAAGATCAGCGTCTTCCAGCATCTTATGCGAACTTCTACATTGCCAATGAGTGTGTAGCCGTTCCTACTTATAGAGATGCAAAGAATGACCCGATTGCTTTAGAGATTTTGCAAGGGTTGTTTAGCGATCGAAAAGTAATTGGAATTGATTCAACAGATCTTGTCTGGGGATTAGGCAGCTTCCATTGTCTAAGTCAACAAGAGCCGATATAAGTTGTTAGGTTTTGGGTTTTATGTTCTGAGTTTAGTTGAATTTCAGAACTCAGAACATAAAACTTAGTCCCTTAAACCTTAAATTTTCTCACTTCTGGTGCAGACATAAACTATTGCCATCCAGGTCCTTGAGCCAGGCAAACTTGCCCCAGGGTGTTTCATCAATAGCACCCACTTCTATACCTTTTTGGTGATAGTTGTCAATAGCAGCATGAATGTCCTCCGTTTCGCAGATGATCCCCTGGAAGCTAGCCAATGAAATGGTGGTATTAGAGCCGGGAAGTCTCATTTGAATCCAGGTTTCACCATGTGGATCAGGTGCTTCGAGTACCACTTCAAATCCAAGGTTTAGATAAAAAGCTTTGGATTTCTGCCTGTCAGCAACAGGAATCATGATGATTTCAATGGAATTCATAATTGTCTAATTTTCAGTAAAGCTATGATTTACTCGTTCCAAAATCACTTGCCATTAGCGACAAATGGAACCTCTATTTACGACACTAAAAGCCGTTAATCTCACTATCCATCCAACTAGTTCGCTCTGAGAAATAATTTTTCAAGTTTTCAATGCTCTGGTTGTAATCAGAACCGATGGACCACACAGTTTCATTTCGTGCTATTGCTCCATTGTCCACAAGATAAGCTGCAGACTCATCCACTAGCGCATTGAGACTAGTCAGCGACAATGCTCCAGACCGGAGTTCTTGCCATCGAGTTTTCACCAATGCCCTAAACTGTGGATCTTCCATCAATCTAGGCCACCAGAAAGGCATCATCCAGGCGTCCTGAGAGACATGATTGTTGTAGTTGATCACCCAATCATCCATTGGGATACGACCTCCATTATCAAAACCAATATTCATATCCCAGACTGGCCCCATACTCAGCAAGCCATTTTTATCCTTGGTCAAATAGGTACTCAAGCGATAGGCATCCACATTCCTACATAGTTCATTGATCAGGAAATAGTCCACGAAAGTGGAAACATCAATGAAATCGGTATAAGTCCTCTGTTCGGATGAGAAGTCATCGGCCAGTAGAGCCTCCTCAAACTCATGGATATGGTTCTGAATGTAGGTCTTTTGCTCCGCGACTAAGTCATCTGCATCTGGGTACTCATAGTTAAAATAGGTCTCCAGATACATATTGGCATGATAAGGCGAACCATGAGGCTCAAAATTGAGCAACTGACCATTGATATCGTAGGCAGACCGGAAACTGTTTTCTGCAGTATAGCGAGCGTCATCATCCCAGTTGTTTTCAAAGTATTCCAGCGGTTGATTGGCATTACCATCGCCTCCTGAAGTCTTATCGATTTTAAGAATGTAGCCACCAGTTAAGTCCTCACCAGAAATTTCATCTGGATTCAGCTTGGACAAATCAATGCGATCGCCATCTCGCTTCAATTTTTCCATGAACACATAGATGCCCTGGTAGTCCCCGTTTATTTCAACTTCTACGTACTGAGTTCTGGCGGCGTACCGATCCATTTTCCTGGAAATGGTATATCCCAGATGATGGTAAAGCAGTGTATTGTCAAACTGATAGTTTTCTTCCAGATTGACCACTTGCCCCATCAAAATCCAATCTTCCTCCTCTGGCCATCCAAAAAATGAAACATCCAGATCCTCTCCTGCTTCGTCCCACGTTTCTATACCATAGGATTTCTTATCCGAGAGACGAAACGAAGTAGATCCTCGGTACTCAATACCTATGAAATTGGTCTGTAGGAGTTCTTTCTCCATGTAAATGGACATTTCCGCTGCAATCTTCTTTGCGTTCTGGATAGCTCCTGAAGTAGTAATTACAACATAAGGTATCTGACTCTCTCCCACATCGATCGCAAATTCGCCTGAAGTGGTATCGTCTTTTTTAGTAGGCTCATCGTCTTTCTTACAGGACTGCAAGAACATCATCATCACGAGTAAAATGCCTATGAATTTGGAAGTGTAGGGTGAATTCATAACTATAAATGTACTCAAAATGCTAGTGATTTAACACATGTACCCACTTTCGGGTATTTTACTGGTAACTACCGGTTTATACTTGATCCTTAGCGGAGAAACTGGTAGATTCCTGTCATAAGCGACACTTATACCCGTTTGAAAACGGCTATAGACGGTTACATACGAATAAGTCACTGACCATTAAATAGTTAAAAAAATCAACCGTATAACTACTAGATAGCAGATAACATGCACTGGTGCAGTTTATATGGATATTAGGAGCAATATATGGGTCGAAAAGGAATGAAATGGGATCTTTTTATAAGTCATGCAAGTGAAGACAAAGGAACATTCGTAAAGCCCCTTGTTCTTGAATTAATTAAGCGAAACATTAAAGTCTGGTACGACGAATTCTCTCTTTCACCTGGATCAAGTTTAAAAGAATCTATAGAGAAAGGAATTAGAGATTCTGACTTTGGTGTTGTGGTATTGAGTAAAAAGTTTTTTGAAAAGAAGTGGCCAAAAAAAGAACTAAATGCAATCTTCACAAAGGAATTGATCGGCGATAGTGAACGCTTAATTCCAATCTGGCACGAAATAGAGTTGGAAGAAGTGTTTACTGAGTCTCCATTGATTGCTGACATTGTAGCTCTGAATAACAAACATTTACATATAGAGGAAATAGCAAGAGAACTTGCTGTTAAAGTTTCAAGGCAGCCATTTCGACTACAAGATGTCAAAAAGAGGATAAGCCTTTATCTGAATACAAACAAATTTGATCGGAAGAGACTTGAACTTGAAATATTCTATAGACTTGATTTGCTAGCCAACTTTGAAAATGAATCTTATGAGGTTCCCTTATATGAAGAAGATGAATGGGAACTTTTTGTGGAAGAAAAGAATCGAATAAGAGAAAAATACAAATTTCCCGCTGGGCTCTACGAATTTGGAGAGAAGATTTTCAAAAATGAAGTCCGTGAAATGAAGAAATCCATAAAAAAATGGCTTCATAAAAAGAATACCGATGAAGAAATCCAAGAATTTGCATATAACCTTTTTAGCTGGCATGACGTGGACATGTACTACGTACTGTTCGGCTATCCAAACGACCTCAGAAGCTCGGAAATAGCATCTTTACTAGATGATATAATCTTTGCGGTGGGGAGAAAAAGTAAATCAATTGAACCTAGACCTGAATTAATCCTCAATTAAAGCTCCTAACAAACGCTCATCCGCCATGTGTCACAGTGCTTTCTAAAAGTGCATCGGGACTCGCCCACGACTCTGCCCATTCTGACACTTAATCGCTCGACTCAGCTTCTGTGGTTCTGGCTTTTGACTTTCAGAACGCAGTGCATCGTGGATACTGTTGCGGTGGTTGGGCAGATTCGCTACCTTACCGCTTTTTACCAGCTCTGGACACACGGCGGATAGCTGGTCGTTGTACTTCACTTAAGTTACTGCATATGAAAAAAAGATTTTATCCAGTATTTCTTCTCTATTTTGCTTTACTATTTTCATGTCAGGAAGAGCTTAGTTCTGATAACACGATACTAGCTTTTATAATAGATGATGTTGAAACTATAATAGACCATGATTTAAATACTATTACTTTAATCCTTGATGTTGATTTAGATATTTCGAACTTGCTGGTGAATGTGGAGTTACCTCCCGGAGCCTCGATGGATCCAGATTTACGAGATCCAATAGATTTTAATGACCCTTTGGCAATACAAGTTACAGCTGAGAATGGTGCTATTCGAGTTTACAGTGTGGTATTAGACTACTTACCTGAAATATTATCATTTAAGGTTCATGGTAAAGAAGCTTCAATCAAAGGGGATTCTATCATTTTTGATGTCTACAAATCAACTGACTTATCTAACCTATCAGTTGAGGTATCACTTCCTAACGGATCAATTATGCATCCATCTGCAAGTCAACCCATTAATTTCAGTGAAGAGGTACAATTCATAATTACGAATAAGACTGGGAATTCAAGAGTTTATACCGCACAACCTGAATTAGTACCAGGGATTGTGTCAATATCCCTAATTGCAGGAGATAATGTGATACAAGGTGAAATAAACCACGAGACGGACAGTATAGCCATAGATGCTTCTTATGAAGAATTATCGATTCTTTTGAAGGATCAAAATTTAATAATAGAGCCTGACATCTCAACAAATTTTCAATTGAGTCAAAATTTGACATTTGATAAAATACCTAACTCACTAATTCTAAATTTAATAGATCCAATTAGTAACATAGAAGCGTATCATCTAAATACAAGAAATAGCGATAACTATATTATTTCTGTAAATTACGAAGACCAGTTATGGTCTTATTCATCATTACAGAATTTCGTTACCCATCCTGATGATCTCATAGGACTTCCAGACGAAAACTTTCATCTAGTTTACGTTTGGGCCAATAGGGATATTACTAATATAAATCCAGAATTTTCGCTCTCAGAAAAATCACAACCTGACGTTGATATATATAGTCATATGAATTATGAAGAAGATAAAGAAATTACCGTTACATCGGAATCAGGGAATTCACGAAAATATATTGTTCGATTTGTCAAAAGAAACATTATACTAACGAATGACCATAGTGAAATTGTAATAAATGGACATAATAATGCGCAAAGCTTTTGGACCATTTATAGATGTTATGACAAGATTAATAAGGCTTGGTTAATTGACTCAACCGACAACTCAACTATAGAATTAGAAATTATTGCCAACAATAATTATATCTCTGAAAATGACCAGACATACATTACTTTCAGTGCATTAACTTCAGTAGTTCCTGGAAGGATTTATGTATTAAAAGTGGAATTGGATAATGACGATATTTTTATTACTAGACAGAAACATTCCTTTCAAAATTAATTACAGGAAGTATAACAAACACTAAAATGAATCACTAGCCGTGCGCATATGAACTGCCCCGATAGTTATCGGGGTAGAGAGATCAATACGAAGCAGAATTTTCGGTACTTCTAGAAACCTTAGCCTTTGTTGGAGTTGTCTCCAACAAACTATATTGGAACCTAAGTCTTATGTGTATCTATTTGGTGACAACACCAAATGTGGCAAAGTACTTTTATCCTTTAAACTTCTTTGCAGTATCGATATTCTCCAATGCCACTTTCAGCTTTTGCATTAACTCGATAGCCTTGGATGATTCTTCTCTATCCATAGAGAAGTTGGTCAGGCACTTTGGACAGGTTATGGATGCCTGATAAAGTAAGTCTTGCAGGCTGGTCTCAATATGTGTTTCACACTTAGGGCATTTAAATCCGTTTTTGTGCTCTGGTTGATGAAGAGGGTTTTGATTTATCATAGCTTAATTTGAAAATAGATTAGTTTCTTACTTGTTCTTGATGAGGTAACTTCGATGTACCCATTACAAGGAAATTGTTGCTTGGTTTTGGCAGTCAAATGCACTTTTACAATACCATGATCGTTTGTCAAAATCGTGGCAGCATAATTAGAAGGAACTCCAACCGGATCTCCCTGCTCCACTTCAATTGGTTTCTGCAAAACCTGATCCATGTCTTGACTAGTTTTCGGAACTACAGTGATATTGATTAATTCGTTACTTACTACTTTGGAATCACTCCTGTTGTGCAGAGTTATCTCCAATGAAATATCATTCTTGCTTTTAGTGAAATAGACTTTTTCGGGTGATACCGATAATTCATATTCATTCTCTGTAACACCTTTAATATTTTCCTGAGATATATTCAGCAACTGTAGATAACCTGCGGGCATATCTGAAGTAACTACTTCCATTTTGGCCTGCATATTCGTCTTTAATGAAGTTGTGTATACCTCTTCTTTATTGTTATTGTTAATCAACTCAACGTTCGATTGAGACGGTCCCAACATGGCTATTGGTTGACTGATCTGATTGAGCTCTTTGTCTGGACCTTGTGGATCATCAGTATCCTTCCCAATCCAATTAATAATATTGATTCCCATTTTGAATTCAGCCTTATTGATTGTCATCAAGGGGATGGTAATAAGTGACAAAACAGGAATGTTGACGATCATTTTTTGCGGTATGCCTCCGGAGCCTGTATAATGATAGGAAAAGGTCAATAACTTGGGTACAAGCTTTCCATCTTTGGTTTCAAAACCAAACTCTTTAATAAATTTCAGTAAAGTCCTGGATGCATTGATATTCGCATCAATCACGGCCTCCAACGGAAACGTAATGATATTTTTAAAAAGAAATAGATTCGATAGAACCAGATCCTCCGCAGGGTTAGTTGAGTTCTCTTCCGCCATGACTTAGTTGTCTACTAAAAACTTCATCCTTTTTTGATCTTTCTCATGATCAGGATCCTCAAATTTCTCAGAATAGCCCCATTTTAATGTTTGCATATCTGCATGAACCTTTATTTCACAAATCATACTTTGATCCATCTTATTCAATTGATTCAAGTCTATGACCATCTTCTTTTTTTCTGAAGAAGCTGATTCTTGAATGTTAACAGGATCAATTATTTGCTGTACTTCATTCTTTAGGCTTTCACTATTTTCCTTAGAAAAAGAACATTTCTGGCTTTCAATTAAGTGCTGAGCATGCGCTTCCAGTTGTTTGATTAGATAGCTAGATATTGTTTCCAACAGATCTTCATCCTGAGGTTCCAGTTGATCAACATTGATTGATATATCAGGAACAGCTTTTAATTTTTGAGCAAGATCTGATTCTTGAATGATCTCCTGATCAAGCAACTGAAGAACAAACGTTCTCCAGTTGGACTTAATGAGTTGCTTAAATTGAGACTTAGTCTTCTCGTTGAACATGTTCACCAGGTCTTCAAACATGAATTTTAATGTAAAGTCAAAGGATTTTACCAGGCTATTAGGAACACCAAAATATTGTAGATTTTCGACCTTGTGATCGAAATAATCCTTGGCCAATTTGGCTGATTTGATATTCGCTTGATTTTGAGCTTCTATTAAATCTATCAGTATTTGTTTAACCAGTTTCTCCAGAATATCCGGTTGATCCTTTTTTGATGACATGTTTGAGAGACAATTCTTTATTTAAGTTTTCCTACTATTTCTTATCAGATTTTTTAGACGGCTTAGCTTCCTCTTCTCCACCACCATCTTCCTCACCTCCCGTATCTGATGAGTTAGGAATGATCACATAGACGATATTTTGTACCTGATTATAAGTTCCCCCATCATTTCCTGGTTTCGGAATTTTGGCAGTCACAGAAATAGTTCCTGACTTTTCTTCAGTTCCAGAGTAAACAGCATCCTTAACTTTAAATTCAAAACCCACTATACCTTTATCATTGGCATATCCGGTTTTAGTGTCAGCATCATCTTCCAGATCATTATTCCCTTGATATACTCGTTTGTAAGTATTCAAAACTCGATCACTGACTATCAATTTGGAGTTGCCCTCACTATGTAGAGGTAGCCCTTTATTCTTCAGTTTTAGTGCAGCCTCAAGATCAGGCGTCTCACTTCCTTCAACAAGAGTGATTGGATCAAATGGATTATCTGCGGTATCCATTACCTTGACTGTTACCTCTGCTCCTGGTACGACTAACCCATTTCCATTTTTAATAGTCGTTTGAAGTGTGTTAGTCTGTGTCCGATCCAGGGTAAGGGCTGCAGGACTTATTGCCATTTGTTCATCTGGTGAAATGGAAGATGAGCTACCCTGTAGTATGTTTAGCACAGTTTGTAAACCCGCAGGCAATCCAGCTTGACCACCTTCCACATGAACGTTCATGGTATATTCAACAGAGTACTTGGAGTCTTGTGCGGCTTTAGAGTGCTGTTTGCTTGAATAATTAGCCTGAGCTTTTACAGAAACTGAAAATGGGCCTATTCCTAAACTAGCTTCAGCTGTAGCATCTACGGTAAGTTCCGTATCATTGGACGTTTCAGACATACTCGAGGATGCTGCCGATATATTAGCTATAAAATCAATGGTGAAATTGGTAACCTCAATAACTGGAATAGCTAAAACAGTTATTAACGGAACTGTAAGAGTAGTAAGTTGCCCTCCATTATTATACTGGAAAACGACATTTACCGGTTTCTTCTCATTGGTATCTGGGTCTACAGTAAGTCCAACCTCATTGATAAATTCATAGGTTGTCTTAGCTGCCATTGCTTGCGCTTTAACAATAGCATCCATCGGACCGCCTATGAGTGCGCTGTAGTCGATTGCATTTAATGCATTAGTTGCCACCGTACTTGGTGTAGTGTCAATTGGCATAAATCTTTAAATTTTAGGTGTAAAAAATGAATCGTCTAGTGCCAGATGAGTAGAAATTGATCAACTATCAATTATCCTTAACAAGGTATCAGGTTACGTTATATATAATCAATACCCTAATTATGGTATTTTACAGGTAACTGTATTAAGAAATCAAGATTAGTTAGGAACACAAAAAACAATAGTCCAAAAAAATAGCTTCAAAGTACCAAAAAAGATATAGACTCCTCATATTTAAACGACAACATACCAGCCATTTCCTGATTGAAATAAACTAACCCCTAGCGATAAAACGTATTTGATGACAACACCAAATGCATAAAATTCAATAAAGTGAAACAATTGCCCCCCATGGAAGACTTTTTCACAATTCAAATACCATTAACGACAATTCAACTCAAAGTCCTTTTGTAAATTGACTAACAAACTAAGTTTTGCACCGAAGCAGGTAAACACTTGAGACTTGAATGATCACCAATAGAGAAAAACGCATACAATACCTGGGATTTGATGATAAATGGTTCGTCATCATAGGTGTCATCCTGTTGGGCTTATCAACAATCTACGTTTTTAATGTAACCATAACCGAGCTTACAACAGCAGAACTAATAGCTACCTTTGTAGTCTCTTTATGTTTCTCTGCTTGCGATTGGCTCATCAATCGATACATTCTAATTCGCTTAAGAATCCTCTTCCCCAGCCTGAAGGACAGCATCAAACGGGTAACATTACTATTCATAAGTACTACAGTCACGGTAACCATCGTTGATTTCCTTGGGGTTTTCTTCATTTCTATGCTGGTAAATAATGTTCACTATGACTTTCAAGGTAGAGCCCGATCTTTGGTTGTCATTGTGATACTCACCACTATGACAATGGCTATTTATGAAGCCGTTTACTTCTTTGTTTTACTCAAAAAATCAGTTAGAGAAGAAGAGCAAGCCAAACAGGCAATTATCCAGGCCGAATTAGACACCCTTCGTAATCAAGCCCAGCCGCATTTTTTCTTCAATACGCTCAACACCTTGCGCGATATCATCGATCAAAGCCCGAAAGAAGACGCAAAACAGTTTGTAGACAAACTATCGGATATCTATCGGTTTTTATTGGAGTCAGGCAATGCCAATTTGATTTCTTTAAAGGCGGAGTTGAAGTTTGCTAAAGCCTACATCCATGTACAGTCTGAACGATTTGGAGACAATCTAAAAGTGAATTGGAATATCCCGCAAGGCTCGGAAGATCAATTCATTGCGCCCATGAGCTTACAATTGCTCCTGGAGAATGCCATTAAACACAATGTAGTTTCCAGAGCCAAACCACTGGTGATCAACATTGACAAGATCGATGAATTCATAGTGGTCACCAATAAAATTCAAAAGAAATCCACCCAGCTACCTTCCACTAAAATGGGATTGAAAAACATTGAAAAGCGGTATGCGCTCATCTCTAACCGATCAGTAGAAATAGTCAATGATGGGCATCAATTTTCAGTTGCCCTCCCATTGTTGAATAATAGCTTGCCAAAAGAATAACAATGCAAATCTTAATTATCGAAGACGAAATCCGGGCTGTCAACCAGCTGCAATCCATGCTGAAGGCATGTGACTTTAAGATTGATTTGCTTCAAATTATCGATACGGTCGAAGATGCTGTGCTGTGGTTTAAAAATAATGAAGCCCCTGACCTGGTATTTATGGACATTCAACTGGCTGATGGCCTAAGCTTCGAGATTTTCCAGAAAACAACGGTAAAAGCCCCTATCATCTTCACTACTGCCTTTGATCAATATGCCATTCAGGCCTTCAAGGTCAACAGTGTAGATTATTTGTTAAAACCGATACAAAAGGACGATCTAAAAAGTGCACTGGACAAGTTCCTCCAGTCCAATAAGTCTTCGACATTGGATCAAACAACCCTGAAGCAGTTGCTCAGTGATTTAAAAGTTCCTGTCGAAAGAGAAGGCATTTTGGTTAAATCTGGGAACGGATTTGTACAGCTCAAAATAGCCGATTTACTCTATTGCTATTCAGAAGACAGCATCACTTTTGGTGTCACGCTGGACAAGCGATTCATCATCGAAGAGACTATTGATGACCTCTACACTACTTTGGATCAGACTAAGTTCTTTAAAATCAATCGTGGACAAATAGTGTCTAAATCTTGCATCTCGAAAATAGAGCCGTATTTCAACCATCGAGTGATCCTTTTTGTGACCAATCCGAGAGATCAGGAATTCATCGTTAGCAGGCCAAAAACCAGCGATTTCAAGAATTGGATGAATCAATAGTCAGACCGTTACAATTCAAGCAGCCGTAACGATAGTCCAGCAGAATCATCTTTCCTGGCAGTGCATATGAATTGATATTCGCTCATAACAATTCAAACTAACAGAAAGATGAAAAACCTAACACTAAAACAAATACTTCTTCCACTAGCGACGCTAGCCATTATCTTATTCATGTACTTTGGTCCTGTTACCAGAACCATTTTTGAGAACATCATTCTCTCTTTAGTCATTATCGTAGCTAGCTATTTCGAATTCAATGGAAAACCTTTTGCCGCAATTGGAATGTATCGTGAAAAATTCACGGCTAAAAACCTACTGGTTCTGGCTCCTTTGACTGCATTTGGGCTCTTCGTTTTCTATGTTCTATTAGTTGTTCCCGCGATTGAGACACTGACTGGCGTTCCTATTGACATGTCACAATTGGATCATTTGGAAGGAGATCTTACCTCCTCCTTAATCTGGCTGGGAGTCATTTGGGCCACAGCAGCCTTTGGAGAAGAAATTATTTTCCGAGGCTTTTTAATGCGCCAATTCGTCAAGTTTTTCGGAGACAGTAAATTAAGCATCGCAATCAATATTCTAATCATCTGCGGCTTTTTCGGCTACATGCACATGCAACAAGGAATCACCGGTCAGCTTGTTGCCGGATCAACAGGAGCGATTTTTTCACTCATTTTTTACAAACGCAAGTACGATCTCTGGTTTATGATCATGGTTCATGGTTTTTTCAATACGCTAGGTATCTTTAGTTTTTACTTTGGGTTGGCAGAATGACAGCTTTGGATCTTAGAGTATAATCACGTTCGTTATGATGACCGTGATTATACCTGTAGATCAGAATCATTTCAAATTCTAAAAAACTTCTTCCTATTTTATGGAATCTCCACACCTCATGCATCTCAATCATAAAAAAGCGCATGAGATCTATCACACTACTCCTTATCCTTTCTGTATCATCGGCTTTTAGCCAGTCATTTACAGAGCGTCCACTCACAAGTAAAATTGAGCAGGTAACCATTTTTCTGGAAGGTGCCCAGGTTACTCGAACTGGATCCATATTCTTACCTGCAGGGAAATCAACCATTAAACTCAAAGAGCTATCTCCTTATATCGATGGTAAGAGCGTACAAGTGAAAGCTACTGGCTCCTTTACGGTTCTATCAGTGAATCACAATCTCAACTACCTCTCTCCCATTCAGAAAGATCAACGGATAGATAGCATTTCAATTGCAGCCGATAAACTGAAAGCACAAGTTACCAAACTCGAATCGCGCAAGGCTGTTTTGCAGGAGAAGCATAGCCTGTTGAACACCAACAAAAAGCTGGGAGGTGATGCTGGCACTTCATTAATCGAACTGAAACAAGCGATCATCTTTTATGATGATGCTTTAACAGCCATCAAAACAGAAGAATTGTCCATCAATGACAAAATAGGAGACCTAAATGAGCAGCTCGAAAGACTCTATGCCGAATTGGCACTCACCAGAAACTTAAAGGACAAACCTACAGGTGAAGTTCTAATCAAAGTAGACGCTGAAAGTAAAACAACTGCTTCCTTTGAGGTAAGTTATTTTGTTGGCAATGCAGGCTGGCATCCTAAGTATGACATTCGTGTGGAGAATGTAGAAAAACCCATGCAACTGACCTACAAAGCCGATGTATTCCAGAACACAGGAGTAAGCTGGGACAATGTAAAACTCAAGCTCTCTAATGCCAACCCGAACCTAAGTAGTACAGCTCCGCAATTGTACACCTGGTTCCTGAACTACACACGTAACACCAGACCAATTACTCGTGCAGTATACGATGAATTTCAAGGTAACATCCGAACAGTGAGTGGAACGGTTATGGACGAATATGGAGAATCGATTCCTGGTGTTAACATAGTCGTTAAAGGCACTTCTGTTGGCACCGTTTCAGACATTGATGGTCAGTACTCCTTAACCATTCCCCACGGAGCAAGTATCATAACCTATTCGTTCATTGGATATGCCTCACAGGAGCTACCCATTCAGTCAAGTCGTATGGATATCAACTTGCAACAAGACGTTCAAGAGTTATCAGAAGTGGTTGTGGTTGCCTATGGCATGTCGGGTTCAAGTTCAAACGTTCGTGCTCGAGGAACAAGTAGCCTGGACAAATCAAGTAGAGTGAAAGCAGAAACCATTACTACAACTACCATTCAGAACCAAACGAGTGTAGAATTTGAAATAGATGAACCGTATACCGTGCCAGCTACCGGAGAAAAACAATCCGTTCACATCAATACGATTGACGTGGAAGCGCTTTACGAATACTATGCTGTACCCAAAATTGACAAAGACGCCTTCCTCATAGCCAGATTACTTAATTGGGATCAGTACAACCTGCTGGAAGGGGAAGCGAATCTATACCTGGAGAACTCTTATGTGGGAAGAACTATTCTAGATGCACGTTCTTTATCAGACACCTTAGACTTATCACTGGGAAGAGATCGCAGCATTGTCATTGCCAGAAACAAAGTAGATACCTACAGCAAGCACAAGGTAATTGGAGGAAATAAAATAGAAAGTCGTGGATTTGAGATCGTCGTTCGCAACAACAAATCCCAAAACATCAATCTGACACTGTTTGATCAAATTCCTGTTGCAGCGATTAGTGACATCACAGTATCAGCTACAGATTTATCCAAAGGAAAACTAGAAGATCAAACGGGTGAAGTAACATGGAAGCTAGAAATGAAACCAAAAGAACAAAAGGAGCTTAAATTTGGCTATGAAGTGAAATATCCTAAGCATGAGCGAGTTACGCTCGAGTAGAAAAACACCTATGAAGTTCATCTATTCTGAGATTCCGGAATGCGCTCGGGATGGATGAATTTGCATATTCTTGTTACTTAGAGATTAATAAGGACTCAATCAATCTTGAAGTTTCCCAATCAATATTCACAACCAAATGATCACCAGGCCTGAGGAAATTAAAAATTTCAGCAGCCATAATTGCCTCTCCTGGAGTGATGTCTTTCTTATTCAAAGACTTTACTACCAGACCTTTCCTTACAACAATGAGAGACGCACTGGTCTTAGGTTGGCCACTTCCCTCCTTTATGGTAAAGGTGAGTTTTCCTTCGGACCACTTAGATTTCAGGTAATTTAAACTGATGCTACTCTGCAATTGAAATCCATCAACATATATTCTAAGTTCCCCCTTATTCGGTGGTTTCTCCTGCTCATTGATAGCAGCATGAGAGGGACTAATGATCCCAGCTGCTAAACTGATAACAGTGCTCATCAAGCAAACAACAAAGATTTTTGATGTTGGTTTATGCAATTTCATAGGCGTAAATCTTATTTGGCATAACCTACTTCGGAAGAGAAGCAAAGGATACACACTATCTAAATTAACAAAGCATTATGAATTACCTTTGGTGTACCCACAACTCCTTATAATTTTTAACACAAACCCAAAATGATGAACCTTGTGAAATCAATACTTACGATCAGCCTTTTTCTTTGGTCATTAACCTTCTCATTTGCACAATCAAAACCATTAAAAGTTGGAGTAATCGGTCTTACGCACACACATGTTCATTGGATATTTGGAAGTGAAAAACGTGGAGAAATTGAAATTGTGGGGATTGTGGAAACCAACAAAGACCTGGCCCAGCGCTATTCCGAACAACATGGCTTCTCTATGGATATGGTTTTTGATGATATGGATGAGTTTATCAAAAAGAAAAAGCCCGAGGCTGTTACTGCATTTGGCACTATCTATGAACATTTGGAAGTTGTTGAAACATGTGCTCCAAAAGGCATCCATGTGATGGTGGAAAAACCACTAGCAGTGAGTCTGGAGCACGCCAAAAAAATGGAGGCATTAGCCAAAAAACATCAGATACATCTACTCACTAATTATGAAACTACCTGGTATCCAACCAACCACAAGGCATACGAACTGGTGAATGAAAATGGCGTAATTGGAGAAATCCGTAAAATAGTAGTTCGCGATGGACACAGAGGACCTAAAAAAATAGGTATCAACAGTGAGTTTCTGGATTGGCTAACCGATCCAACTGAGAATGGAGGTGGTGCTGTAGTAGACTTTGGATGTTACGGTGCCAATTTACTTACCTGGTTAATGGATGGTGAGAGACCGTCCAAAGTGACTGCCATCACTACACAACTACAAGCAGAAAATAACCCCAAAGTGGATGATGAATCCATTATTCTGCTGGAATATAAAAATGCTGTAGCCATCATTCAGGGTTCATGGAATTGGCCAATTGGAAGAAAAGACATGGAAATTTACGGTTTGACCGGAGCGGTTTATTCAGACAATCGTCATGAACTGAGAGTTAGATCAGCGGAAGGATATGACGGCTTTGCTGAGGAAAAGTATCAATTGGAAGAGCGTAATGCTCCTTTTGACGATCCCTTTGCCTATTTCACTGCTGTAATCAGAGGAAATATACAACCGCAGCCTAACGACCTTTCTTCTCTTGAAAACAACATGATCGTCATGGAAATTTTAGATGCCGCAATACGCAGCGCCAATTCGGGGCAAGTAATTAAACTCAATTGATCAAAGTCCATATCAACAGAATGAACATTTAGCCAGAACGTCGCATGTCTACTGAAAACCAAAAAGAACCTTCTAATCATTCGAACTCAAAAGCATTACCATTTAACCAAACTTATTTCCATGGCACCAAAGCAGATTTAAGGATTGGAGAGCTGATTAGCCCTGGATATAATTCCAATTTCGGCAAACAAAAGGTCGCTAAATACATCTTCTTAACCGCCACACTAGATGCAGCCATTTGGGGAGCTGAACTCGCAAAAGGAGAAGGCAAGGAAAGAATCTATTTGGTGGAACCCACAGGACCAATTGAAAACGACCCTGATCTTACAGATAGGAAATTCCCAGGGAATCCAACCATTTCATACAGATCCATAGAACCTTTTAAAGTCTTGGCGGAAGTTACCGGATGGTTAGGCCATCCTGAGGAGCAAGTCAATCAGATGAAAGCAGCATTGGATTCTTTAGAAAAACACGGAATTGATTCCTTGAATGATGAATAATCCAGGTAACCTTTTCCAGAAATAAAATCTCTAAAACGCAAAAAAGGCCTTAGAACCTCCAAGGCCTTTTTGTACCAAAACAAACATGTATTTATTCATTTCTTAATCCTGTAGAAGGATTGCTGAACGCAGCTTTTAAAGATTGGAAACTTACTACGCCTAAAGCGATAACAATCAGTAGTACACCTCCATAAAGGAAGGTATCCCAGAAGTAAGTGATTCGATAGCTAAATCCTGCCAGCCACTCATCAGCAAAGTACCAGGCGATTGGTATAGCGATGATCAAAGCAATAACCACCAATTTCAGATAATCCATAGTGAGATGTTTAAGTATAGACTGAACAGATGCTCCCAATACTTTTCGAATGGTCATTTCTTTATTGCGCAAGGCAACCGTGTAAACTGACAAGCCAAATAAGCCCAGACAAGCAACGATCAACCCAAATATGGCAAACACCATGAAAATGGTACGTGTACGCTGAACATCTTCGTACATTACTTCAAATCGCTGATCCAAGAAGTCTAGTCTGATGGTCTGAGATGGATTAAACTCATTCCAAACGGCTTCAATTTTATTTATACTCTCAGCGATATCCTTTGTATCCAACCTCACCGTAATCATATCTGCAGTGGTCGTTCTAGCCAAAAGTAGTGGTCTGATTTCCTGTTTCAAGTTGTCATAATTGAAATTCTCAACAACGCCCACAATTCTCCAATCTCTCCAATTCCTTATTTTTTTATCAATTGGATTTTCTAATCCCAATTCCTTCACCATAGCCTCATTTACAACAATAGCGTTACTATCTGAAGCTATGTGATTACTAAACATCCTCCCTTGTAGTAGCTTAAGACCTACTGTCTCCAAATAATCCTCATCTGCACGCCAAAACTGCCCAGGAACTCCTCGATCAACATTTTCTTGTCCTGAAATGTGAAAGGTATTGCCATTTCGATGAGTCCCGTCCACTGGTAGTGAATTGCTGATGGTTGCATAAGAAACATCTGGCAAACTCAGCAGTGCTTCTTTAAAAGCCTTCACCCCATCTCCCATCGGACCAACACCCTGAATCATTATCGCTTGTTCTTTATCATAGCCTAAATCTTTGTTGAGAATAAAGCTCATTTGCTGATAGACGATAAAAGCCCCAGCAATTAAAAGCATGGATATCATGAATTGGAAGACCACCAGTCCACTTCTTAGGAAAGCATTTTTGCCTTTTCCAGTCAATTTCATATGACCTCCTAGAACTGCGATGGTGTTAATTCTAGACAGATAAAGAGCTGGATAGGCTCCAGACAAAAAACCGATAACGACCGTAAACAGCACTAAAGACACATAAAAGAGAGGTTCCGCATACGGGAAAATGATCTGTTTATCAGTTACAGCATTGAAGAATGGCATCCCTACAACAGCCAAAATAGTACCCGTCAGAATTGAAACTGCTGTTAAAACCACAGCTTCTATCAAGAACTGAAACATGACACCCCTTCTTCCTGAACCAACCGCTTTTCTTAAGCCTATTTCTTTGGAACGCTGAGCACTGTTTGCCGTAGTGAGATTAACAAAATTCATACAGGCTAGAAGCAATATAAAGACTGCTATTGCTGCAAAAGCACCAACCATTTTGATATCTCCATAGGTTTGAAAGTCATAGATATCTGCAGAGTGTAAATAAATATCTGAGACATGCTGCATCGCCAATGTCATGTATTTACGCTCATCTTCTATGTTATGACCTCCTTGTGCAATGAAATAAGAGATAAAGTATCGCTCATAGATATCTTTCAGTTTTGACTCAAATACAGTAGGATTAACTCCATCCTTTATTTGAACATAAGTCACATAATTTGAACAGCACCAATCAGTCTGCTCACCATCCCAAAACTCCTTACCTGAAAGCGTAAAAAAGAAGTCTACATGGCCTAAATGTGAGTCTTTCAAATCCTTAAAAACCCCACCTATTACATATGGCTGCTCTTTGTTTTCATTGATGTAAATCACTTTTCCACTAGGGTCAATACCTGGAAAGTGTTTATCTGCTTTGGACTGAGAAAGAATAAGTGATCGCGGTTCGTCTAAAGCGGAATGTACGTCTCCATAGACCATTTCGAACTCTAGCATTTCCAGAATGGAGGGATCGGCGTAGCTAAATCGCTCTTCAAAAACGGAGATTTCCTTGTCTGCTGGGCGAAATAAATTCCCACCTGCATCTCCGAAACCATCAAAAATCAATACTCTTCCTGATTCTGCTATTTCAGGATAATCTTGTTTTAATGCGGAAGCGAGTGCAGGCTGCATAGATGGCGATTTACCAATAAACTGAGGATAAGTACTCTCTCGGAGTATTCGATACACGGGTTTATCTGAAAGTTTTTGGTCCATTTGCAGCTCATCTATCACAAACAGACAAATGAGTAAGCTTATAGCTACTCCAATAGAGAAGCCACCAATTTTGATTGCTGAATAAGTTCGATGCTTTAGAATGTTTCGAAAAGCTACTTTGGTGTAATTAGAGAAAGTCCCCATTAAATTGAGATTTTGAGTTTTGATTAGACTTTTGATCAGATTAGGTCGAAGCATTTTGAATACTTCTCGTACATATAAATACTTCGCCCTACGAATGGAAAACTTCTCTTGATGGTAATAAAACTCTTCAATCATATCACCCTCCAGCTCTTCCAGGTATTCGCGCTTTACGAACCATGAAAGAACTTTCATTGGCCATTTGGGTGGATCTAACAAAGAGTTGATTCGACTCATCCTAGATATTTTGAGTTTGGATGATGGTCGTCCACAGTCCTGCACGAACGTCCTTCATTTCCTGCAGTACTTGCTGTGCATAATTGGTTGCCTGATAGATCCGCTTACGCTTGCCTCCACGCACTTTCTCTGCTTCTCCCCACTCGGATGTCAGGAAACCTTTTTCCTCCATACGCTTCAAAGCAGATTGCACGGAGCCAACACTTAGTACTTCCTTGAGTCGCTCTTCCAATTCACGCTTGATGGCAACTCCATAGGCTTCTTCACGCAAAGCCAATACAGTCAGCAATACCAACTCTTCAAACTCTCCTAGTTTCGTTTTCTTCATTGCAATGATATCATTCGTAATTGCAGTAAATATATAACTTTTATATTATTCGTAATTGCAGTAATAATGGTTACATGAAAATAAGGGCTATTTTGAAAAATATTTTTCAATAGTTGTCATATTCTGTTCATAATCCCCACTAAACCATCAAAGACCTAACCGTCACATGAAGGAAAAATTTGAAGACGTGATAACGAAAAACAAAGATTCGATTTACAGGATCTGCAAAATTTATGCGTCAGAACCGTATGAACCCATGGACTTGTTTCAGGAAGTTACTTTCCAGGCATGGAAATCTTATGAACGATTTAGAGGTGACAGCAATGTAAGTACCTGGATCTATCGAGTAGCACTGAATGTGTGCATGCAAGTGAAAAACAAGTATGACAAGGTGAATCAATTAACCTCTAAACTGGATGCTATCCAACTGGTAATGCACGAGGAAAAAGACACACTGCAAGCGGAGAGATTTGCCATGTTAAAAACGTGCATCGATCAACTCAATGAAAGTGATCAGTCAATCATCGTGCTTTACCTGGAAGATCTCCCGTATCGCGAGATCGCTTCGATAACTGGTTTATCCGAAAACCATGTGGCTGTAAAAATGAAACGCATCAAAGCCAAACTTACTCAGTGTATGACCCAAAAACCAGCTAACCATGACTGAAGATATCCTAAAACAAATCTGGAAAGGTGGCTCAGAGAAAGAGAACATCACTATTGATTACCAAAAACTACATGAAGAAATGAAAAGTAAACTTGATCACATGGACCAACAAATCAAAGCTCGTGACAATCGTGAAATTGGAGCATCTTTGGTCGGAATGGCTGCATTTGCTTACATCGGATATGACATTCCCTTTTTCTGGAGCAAAATAGCTTGCGGGCTGATGATTGGCTGGTTCCTATTTGTCATATTCAGACTGAAATATCAGCGAAAAAATGAGAGTCCCGATCCTGCAACTAGTCTCAATGATCAACTGGACCATCGCAAAGACTACCTCATTGGTCAAACGAACATGATTAAATCGGTGCTTTGGTGGTACATCCTTCCACCTGTTCTAATCAATGCCTTGTTATTCTTTGGAGCAGGCGATCCAGACGCCTGGGATTCCTTATTTTCTGGAATGATTCCTGACACGATCATTGGAAAGATTGGTGTGATGACCTTGGTCGTAGCTCTTAATGGGTATATTTATTATCTCAATAAAAAAGCTGTCAAAAACCAACTTAATCCATTGATTTCCAACATCGAAAAAACTCAAAAGGATTTAAACACGTTATAAGGAATTATTGATTAACTTCATCATCTAAAATCAAAGCCATATGAATTACATCTTAATCGCTTTCTTTGGAGGACTACTTTTCACATTTTCACCTTCTTCCTCGGACTTAAAAAAGGAAATTGAATCTATTAAAAGTGATGCTGCAATAGAGATTGCAGAAGTAAAAGCAAAAGCAACTGATGAAATAAATGCTCATAGAAAAAGCACCACTGATGATATTCAGCTTCTTTTCGATGAGGTTTTAGAAAAAAACAAAAAGCTTAATGAACTTGCTCAGTCAGAAATTGCGGCTAAAAGAAAAGAACTGGATAAGTCAGATTATTCGGTTTACCAAAAAGATCAAATCATTAAAAAGGTAGTATACGAATTGCATCAATTAACAAAAGGCAATGAAAATGCCTATGAAACACAAATCAAAGGGAAAGAGAAATCACTCGAACTGCAGATTGGATCAATCGAGAAGTCAGCAGAGATGAAAATTCATTCCATTGAAACATTGGCCGAGGCTAAAATCAATCAGCTCGAAAAACAAATTAAAGAGACTGAAGCACATTAATGAAGCTGAAAAACCTAACAAAAAGAGCCGATTCCCTAAATGGAAATCGGCTCTTTTTGTTTACCACTCAACTCTGTAAGCCAGAATTGGAATCAGACCGAGTTGATTCTGTACTTCCCACTGTCTAGTGAAACTATCATAGTACTGGTAAGCGAAGTTTTCAATGTTGGCCACATTCTGTAGATCCAGAGCAATTGAAGTGGTTCTATTTTCATGATAGCGCTTCCACACCACTCGTAAATCAAATCTTAAGTAATCCCGCTGTTGATAATAATCCTCAGGTCTTTGAACTAATAAGAAGCGACCTCCAGGATCTCCTATTGGCCCATTATAGGGACGATACCCTCCCTGATACATTCCTCTCAAATCAACCGATAGCCTTCTATTCTTTGACCCGCTAGTGAGATCCCATTCCTTACCTGCACTCACAGTTGCGCTATATCCTGTATTGAAATAACTCTCATACACATCAATTTCCGAGTCATAAATGCTTGCGCCAACATTCATATAAGCCGTATTGGAAAAATCCTTAGTCATAACCACTGACATTCCACCTGTAGTTGCTGTCTCCTTTTCATCTGACCCTGAATAATTTACATCAGGAAAGTAGTAGTAAAAAACTTCAGTATGTACTGTAAAATCCCTACTACTTACATCATGTGATACAGTACCTCGGTAACTACTCATAAATGAATAATCCTCAGGATCATCAGACAAATACAATTCCCCATAAGCAGCTCCGAAATTATAGTTATAAGGATTCAATAATTGCGAATACATACCTCCAGACAATGTTATACTTTGTGTTTTCCCTATTCCAACCGTAACACCAGCTCGAGGATCAACAACCTGATCTCCATTAGTAAATGAAGCTGATGTACCAAGATATCCAGATACCTTCGAACTCAACTGGCCTTCGAGTCTTGCATAAGGTCGAGCTAGCCATTGTTGATAATTTGCCGATGGGTTGAATAGGATATTTGTAGTCGTCATCTGATACTCATACGTATAAAAATTCTGCATTACACCTACTTCAATCTGACCATTACTGATACGCTGAACATTGGAAGCATTGAAACTGACGACCTGACGATTATTCAGCACATTATTTGTATAAAACTTATCATCACTATTGTCATAATTAGCTTGTGATCGTTCATTATCTGCTACACTATAGGCGATACTTAGATCTAATTGACCGCTACTGCGTCCTACTTTTAAAGCTGCTCCTGCAATACCGGTTTGATTGTTGTAGTATATGTCTTTTCTATCCTTTGCATTTTCGGACTCTTCAAATGATTTATGTGTAAAGTCATTGTAGCTCAACCCTCCTACACCAAACACTTTCAATTCAGATCGCTCACCAAGAGGTGTAGACACATTAAATGATAAATCCTGAAAACCGATGCTTTCACCTCCAAAATCAACTCCCATACCGGCCAAAAGCCCTGTAAATGAATAGCGATAATTTGCTGCATATGTGGTTTTACCCCCTTGACGAAATGGTCCCTCAGTTGCAAAATCCAAACCTATCAACGAAGCCTGAGCGGTATATTGGCGATCCTGATCAGTACCCTTCTTCAGGTTCATGTTAAAAATCCCTCCAACACTATTGCCATTTCTGTTATCGAAAGTACTGTACAAGAACTCTGATTGATCTAGCATCTGCGCACTCAACATGTTTACCCCGCCACCAGTTGCAGTTGGTTGATCTAGAAATGTGCCTGCGTTGGACAAATGGTTCGGGTTTACAATCTCTACTCCTTCCAGCTTCCAAACATTGTAGCTTGGTGCTAATCCACGAACAGAGATTTCATTGTTTTGATCATTAGCAACTGCTACATCCGGAGAACTGGTAATCAATCTCGCTGGATCATAATAGGTAGCTGCAAAGCGATTGATTTGCTCCTCAGTTATCGTAATCTTACCCGGTTGAATGTATGGCTTAGCAGCACTAACAACCACTTCTTCCAGGTCGTAGCTTCTTTCTAAGTAAATGTCTTGATTGGTAACCTTACCCGTTTTTATCCAGACATCATTGATTTCTACGGGCTGATAGCCCACATAGGAGACAATCAGATCAACTCGCCCAGGTTCCAACTCATTCAATGTATAGCGACCATTGGCATTCGTAATCACACCCGTGTTCGTACGAGCTATACCAACCGTGGCACCTACTAAAGGTTCATTACTGAGCTGATCAAAAACTCTCCCTGTTAACGTTTGAGCTTTTAACGCAACTGTACTAATCAATGCGAGGATAACTATCCAATATTTCATATACCTAATACTCGATTTGGACTATTTCTAAAGACACCTGATAAATAAAAAAGCTCTAATCAATCCTATTTTTAATAGATCAATTAGAGCTTTATTAAGGACAAACAAATTTATGCCAAAATCTTCTCTTTCAAGTTTTTATAAGAAGTTTCGATGCTTTTAAATGGATCATCAGACATGTCTTGCTCAACGAAATAATGCTTCATTCCAGACACATCTTTAGCCGCAAAAATTGATTTGTAATCAATAGTACCCTCTCCTACTTCTGCAAAGCCTTGCTCTGGAGTGTTGGCCATATCTTTCACATGCCATAGCGGCACACGACCTTCAAATCTTTTGAATTGCTCAATCGGATCATTACCAGACTTGGTCACCCAGTATAAATCCAATTCAAATTTTACAAGATCTGCATCCGTCTCTGAAGACAAGATATCCATACCTGTAACGCCATCTCCCAAATCGAAGAATTCAAAATCATGGTTATGGTAACAAACTTGTATTCCTGCTTTTTTAGCAGCTTCACCTGCCTTATTTAAAGTTTCTGCCACTTGTTTATAGGTCTCTGCATTACGCATATCTTCCGGTAACCATGGCCATACCGCGAACTTTTGGTCTACAGCATTCATATATTCCAATGCAGCATCCCAGTTGTCACTAAATGTAGGTGGATTGATATGTCCACTTACCATCTTTAAACCTAAGTCTTTACAAACTTTAGACATTTCAGCCGCATCCAATCCAAAGACCGTATTACCATCAAAACCAAATGGCTCTATTTTTTTATACCCAATCTTAGCAACACGCTCCAAGGTACCTTTTGGATCCTTAGCCATAGCATCTCTTAGAGTGAATAAACCAACACCAATTTCTGGTTCTGCCACAGCAGCCGCAGCCTGTGCAGTTTCTTTTCCTCCTTTTGTCATGCAAGAAGGCATGATCATTACAGCCGCAGAAGCCACAGCAGTGGTTCTTAAAAAGTTTCTTCGGTTATTATTTTTCATAAAGCATCAGTTTTAGGTATAAATTCTATGTTTTGAATCATGATCAGTTGGTTCTTCTCTTCCGGGTTCAAGAAGACAAAACACACATCAGAAACTCCTTCAGTTTGGGTAAGGTCTACTCTATAAGAAGTCCCAGAAGTAGCCGATGGGTAAATCTTAGCACGTCCAATTTCTTTACCTTTTTCATCGCCTAATCTAATGGAAACATCTGCTCCTCTTAGATCCTTGCGATAGGTCAAATTGATTGCAGCAATATCTGTCAAATCTATATCATTAAAGCGCACCCAGGAGTTGTGGTAAATGCTATTGATCACTCCATTTCTTGCTTGTATTTCATAAGAATCATCAAACTGATCACCAGAAATGACATTGTATCTTAACCATGCTTCACCAGATTGTTTGATAGGTTTCAATGATCCTTTACCCTGATCTTCATAGGCAGCTGAGAACAAGTATTTTCCACCGTCCTTAGTTGTCTGGTATGTTCCAGCTAATGGGAATTTACTGTTTTGACCTAGAGATAGAATGTAATCCACAATTCGCTCCGCATCTTCAATCGTCAAGTCTGGGTGTGCCGACATAGCTTGTTCGCCCCATACTCCTCCACCTCCACTGATGATCTTACGTGACAGGTAATTCACGGCATTTTGATCATTTCTGTAACGGTTAGCAACCTCCGTATATGATGGCCCTATGGAAGGACCCTCCATTTTGTGACACGACTTACAATCCAAACCATCAATCAACGCCTGTCCATTGCTCACGGCAGTTTGGTGACCTAACGCTTCCGCCATATCACTGCTCTGATAATGCGCAATATCAAATTCGATTTTGCTCCTATCGATACCAGCAGCCAATTGATCATCTTCCAAATCAGCCACTTTCACCTCATATGCTACGTTTCTTCCATCCCAGAAGAAGGAACTATTTCCAGCAATGACTACCTGAACACTTGGAGGTTCATTACCAACTTCAACCACAAATTGCTTTTTCACTGTATTGCGACCATCAGAAAGTAACAACTCAGGGTAATAAACGCCTTCTTTATCAAAAGTCATCGTAAATGCAGAATCTGTATACACTTCTCCTGCTACCAACCATTTATAGGTCAGGTTATCTCCATCATAATCCAAAGATTGTGATGCATCAAAGCTTACTTCAAACGGAGCTGCACCTCTAGTAGCTGAAAGGGTCGCTTTTAATACAGGAGGTCTGTTTCCTTTTATGAAGTTGATTCTAGATAGTCTTGCATTTTCATTTTGGGTAAACCAACCAGTACCATACTCGATCATGTATAGTTGACCATCAGGACCAAATTCCATATCAATAATGTTATTGAATTCGGTATTAGGCATGAACTGGTACCAATCAATCGGATTACCCTCCTCATCCAATTCCAGGAAGAAAATGTACCCACGCATCCAGTCATAGTAGATTACACGACCATCAAAATAAGATGGAAACTCATTGCGAGCATCATATTCGTCGGAATAATAAACAGGACCAGCCATCGCATTTCTGCCACCAGTCTTTAGCTGAGGAAACTTCTCATAACTTGCATATGGATAGTAAATCTTAGCAGGATTTGCCGGAGGCAATTCTTGCAATCCAGTATTGTTGGGAGAGTTGTTGATCGGTTTTTCAGGGTCATAAGCGGCACCTCCAGTATTGTTCGCAAAATCCCACTCATTGTAAGCATAATTATCACCTACAAACAATGGCCAGCCAAAATAACCTGGCTTGATAGCTACGTTGAACTCATCATGACCTCTTGGGCCTCTTCCTTCCTGATTGTTACTCGCATCTGGACCAACATCACCCCAAAACAACCAACCACGCTTAGAGTCAATTGAAATCCTATATGGATTACGACAACCCATTACATAAATCTCCGGTCGTGTTTTTGGATCATCATCAACAAACAGGTTTCCTTCTGGAATGGTATAGGTCCCATCGGGCTCTGGTTTAATTCTTAAGATTTTACCTCTCAAGTCATTGGTATTCGAACTGGAACGCTGTGCATCCCACGCCTCTCTACCTGGCGTTTCGTCCGATGGAGAGTAACCATTAGATGCAAAAGGATTGGTGTTATCTCCTGTAGACAAGTACAACAATCCATCACCACCAAACTGGATTGAACCTCCTGTGTGACAACACTCTTCACGCTGAACAGGCACTTCCAGGATTACCACTTCATTTTTTAAGCCATTAGGCGTATAAGTAAAGCGAGACAGTCTGTTGATAGGATCTGCACCTACCGGAGAATAGTAAAAATAGATCCAGTCATTTTGTGCAAACTCAGGATCCAATGCCATTCCCATCAAACCATCTTCCCTTTCAAAGAACACTGGGATAGAATCATAATTGGACAATTGCTCTGAAGAGAGATCATATTGCTTGATCCCTCCTCTTCGCTGTGTAAAGAGAATTTTATTCTTAGGCAAAACCACCAACTCTGTAGGCTCATACAGATTGGAAGCAAATACCTCTTTGATAAATCGTGTCTCTTCTGGAGGAGTCTGCTCCTCTTCATGATGTTCCGTACTGCAGCCGAACCCTATCAACCCAACCAGTACTCCCAGTGCTAATTTCCTCACTTATAGTTCGCGTATTTTTATATTTCTGAATGATACTTTGTCGCCATGATCTTGAAGAACAATCTGTCCTTCTTTAGCTGTACCAAAGTCTTTCATATCCTTAAATTTACTTCCAGCGACCATGTTTTTCCAGTCGTCAGTCCACAGGTCGTATTCCACTACCAGATAACCGTTTAACCAGTGCTGAACATGACCATCTTTCACTCTTAAAATGGTACTGTTCCACTCTTCCGCTGGATTAACTGTCACAAATTTGGTAGCAATCATATCATACAAATCTCCTGATCTGTGCTTCTCGATTTGACCATCAGGATGTCTTGGATTGTCCAGGAACTGATATTCAGGACCTGTCAACCAAGGATAAGCAAAGTCCTCACCTTCTTTCACCTGGTAAATCAAACCACTGTTACCTCCTTTTGACATTTTCCAATCAATTAGCAACTCATAGTCCTTGTATGGCTTATCAGTGATTACCGCATCACCACCATCACCAGCAGCTTTCGGATCAAATACCAGCTCACCATTCTTCGCTTTCCACTTGCTACTCAATGTTTCTTTATTGAAGTTTCTGATGCCTTCGCTAGACTTACCGTCGAACAATAACTTATAACCTGCAGCTTTCTCCGCTTCCGTCAGTGTGTTATTCGGCACTTCATAAGTTTGAATGTTTACAGGATCATTTTCAGGAATACTAGACAAAGTATACCAGGCTTCAGTTGTCCAAAGCTCATGATCTTCAGCACTTACGAATGGACGCTTTACACGGAAGTAAACCATATGTTTCTCTTTCAAACCATCTAGTTTGAATGCTACTGTTTTTCTGTCAGCTGACAGAGAAAACTCTTTAGGAGTCATGGTCTCTAATCCAAGTTTTGGTCCACCGTATTCAGCAGTTGGCTTGAAATAGAACTGCTCAATTTGGAAGTTATCCGGTGAAATAACCTGGCCTTCTTTGATTGGCTCAGTGAACTCAATTTCGAATCCATCAGATTTAGCTTTCACTTTCAGCATTTCAAAAGTGGACTTACCATTGTAAACCATTCTCTGAAGTCCGTAATGCAGTTTACCAGTCTGACCCCAGTTTCCTGAAACTCCGATACCTCCTACTAAAAGAGATCCATCAGGAGCCCAAGCCAAACGGTTAACACCAGCTTCAATACCTTGAGAGAATCTGAACACAGCTCCTTGATAGTTGCCATCTACTTTCTCTACATAAACTCTTTTCACACCACCATGAGTTACTTCACAGTGAATCATTTGTCCTGCGTATGGACCTTTGTCCATGTACAATGGAGTACTTGGCGAGTTACCAATTTCGTCTTGTGGCAACCAAACAACTGGCTCATCCTGAACCATACCTTCCGTACCCTCAAAATCAACTGATCTGGAACCATACCATGCTCCTTCTCTTACGTGATTGATTTTAGAAGCAGGCAACCAATCACCCTGGTTATCAGCAACAAAGATCTCACCATCAACTCCAATACCGATACCATTCGGTGTTCTAAGACCAGATGCAATCAACTGAACTTCACCAGTCTCTTTAGATACTTTTAGGATCTTACCTCTGTCTTTAGGTTGAGGGTTAGCCGAAGCACCACCAGGAAGGATATCTGTTGCTAAAGCACCATAGAAATACCCATCCTTATATACCAACCCGAAGGCAAACTCATGGAAGTTTGATGACACAGTCCAGTCATCAGCGATTGTCTGATATTCATCAATAATACCATCACCATCATTATCAACCAACTTGGTAAGCTCTTGCTTTTGTAACACATAGATATCGCCATCAACTACTTTGATACCTAAAGGCTCAGCCAAACCTGAAGCAATACGCTTCACTGTAATCTGAGATGGGTCTTCCGAACGGAAATTCTCAACCAAATATACCGGACCTAGTGAGTCCCAGGTACAAACTAACATTTGATCTTCACTCAAGAAATCAATTCCTCCAACCCTAGGCTTGAAGTCATCTGGTCTTGCCTGGAACAAATCAAACGATGGATGTACTCCATCCAACCACTTACGATCACCAGGAATAGATTTCACCAATTTCTCTGAAGCGATGTAAGGTTTTACTTCTTTGTAATCTTCTGGAGAAACTGACAGATATTCCGTGGGAACTACCTCAAAGTTTCCTAAATCTTTATTGAACCACTGGAAGGAGATCACTCCATCAGCGCTTGCTTGCCAGTAATGAATTTCTAAATCATGCTTTCCTTCTTTCAGATACACCTCACCATCACGAGCTCTTGTACCATGAAGACCGCCATTATCGATGATCTCATCGCCATCTACATACACTTTGCTACCATCATCAGACCAAACTCTGAAACTGTAGCTAGCCGTTTTAGGGATGTTGATAGATCCTTTCACGATCATACCAAAGTGCTCTGTACGCTCTCCAAAGGCGCTTCTGTTACGAATATGTAATTGTGGAATGATCGCTCCTTTGAATGGTGCCTCATCCTGCAATACTTTAAAGTTAGGTGAGTCACCAGAGTATAAATACAGGTAAGCAGCTAGACCTTCCGTTTCCTGTGTGATCTTCTGTACATCATCATTGAAACCTGGAGTCACTGTTTTTACACCTAAGTGCCATGCATTTTCCTCAGACTCTTCATTGTCATCCAAAGACAAAATGTAACGTACCATGCTTGCAGCGTCTTCTTCAGACAAACCAGCATGTGGAGACATCATTGCCTCACCCCAAACGCCATTTCCTCCTTTGATGATCTTACCAGACAAAAGAGCTACCGACTCATCACTGTCGCTATACTTTCTAGCTACAGCGATATAAGCTGGACCTACTGTTTTCACTTCTTCATTGTGACAAGACTTACAGTCGCTGCGCTCAATCAACTGAGCACCAGCAGGAACAGCAACTTCCCCTTCACCTTCCGTTGAAGCACTTGCAGTTGGCTGATCAAACCCTTCATGGAAATAGGCTTTCAATTCAGTAGAGCCACCATTTTTCAAAAGCAACTTACCAGTCACTTTCTTCACTGAACCACCTGTATACTCTACATCTTCTGTATTGGAAACGTCAAATTGAGCATTGGTAATGATATCTCTTTCATTAGCTAATGAAGAAACTGTAGTATTTAACCCAACCGTATAATCACCGGCATTTTCGATATCAAACTTTCTAAAAAGACCGTTTTGCTTACCACGCTTGATTGCTTCTGGTGTTTCGAAAACCTTAATTTTCTGATCTCCAGCAGTCAATTCGTACATAAACTGAACCTGGCCATCAACTATTCTGTGACCTTTGTACTGCTGCTCAGCTTTAACTTCTTTTCCATCCTTTACCAGGAACCACTCATTATCATCTGCATCATCGGTGTAGTAAGCATAGCCTTTACTAGTTGGCTGAGGACCATGTACTGTTGTGTACACCGCACCATCAAAATTTACACCACCTTTCCAGGCTTTGTACAATGAAGAAGTACGTGCATCATATGACACCCAAACTTCGTCATTCAAGGCAGCTGTCACCATTCTTGGTCGCTCATCGAGCACGGACCTGAATACCCAGGCCTCAATTGGTCGTTCTACCTTTTGCTCTTCTTTACAGGCACCAAGTCCCAGAGCAGCTAATCCTATAAATAAAAACTTCCTCATTCTTTACTTCTTGTACTTACTACTTATTCGGTTTACAGTCCTAAAATTTTTCTATTCGCTTCATCATCAGGTTTTGCTCCGGCAAAATCATCAAATGCTTTTTCGGTTACTTCAATAATATGGTTTTGGATGAATGGTGCTCCTTCAGCTGCTCCTTGCTGTGGAGACTTAATACAACACTCCCACTCTAATACAGCCCAGCCATCATAGTCATACTGGCTCAACTTAGAGAAGATACCTCCAAAATCAACCTGACCATCTCCTAATGATCTGAATCTACCTGGACGATCTACCCATCCTTCATAGCCTCCATATACACCAGCTTTTCCTGTTGGATTGAATTCAGCATCTTTTACATGGAACATTCCAATATTTTCATGATAGATATCAATGAATTGGAGGTAATCCATTTGCTGTAACAGGAAGTGTGATGGATCATAAAGGATCTTAGCAGAGCTGTGCTTTCCAGTTGCTTCCCAGAATCTTTCATAAGTGATACCATCATGAAGATCTTCACCTGGATGCAATTCATAACAGATTTCAACGCCGTTATCCTTGGCGTGATCCAAAATCGGCATCCACTTATTCGCTAATTCTTTAAAGCCTAACTCCACTAAACCTGCAGGACGCTGTGGCCATGGATATACCGTATGCCAAAGCAAAGCTCCGGAGAAACTCGCCATCACATTTAATCCAAGATTTTTACTTGCCGTAGCTGCTGACTTCACCTGATCAACCGCCCATTCCGCTCTAGCCTTAGGATTACCCTTAACAGAATCTGGCGCAAATGCATCAAACATGCTATCGTATGCCGGATGAACTGCAACTAATTGCCCTTGAAGGTGTGTCGCCAATTCTGTGATTTCAAGACCAGCATCGTTGACAATGCCTTTAATTTCATCTGCATAAGTCTGGCTTTCTGCAGCTTTTTTAATGTCAATAAGTCGACCATCCCAGGCAGGAATTTGTACTCCTTTGTACCCAAGGCCTTTAGCCCACTCACATATATTTTTCAAATTATCAAATGGAGCCTTGTCGTCGGCAAACTGTGCCAAAAAGATGGCTGGTCCTTTGATCGTTTTCATATTGCTAAGTTTTTAAGTTCTATGTTTTAAGTTTAATGTTTTGGGTGATGGTTTTCAGTTACGTTCTAGGTTTTGAGTTCTGTTTCTTTGATTAGAGTAAATTCCCTCGGGTTCTTCTACTTTCCATTTCGGACCTTTAAATCCTGAGTTTCGCAAATAGTTAGAAAAGGAAATAATCATAGGTCTCAATTTTTTCACTTTATCACTAATCAGTTCATAATCCTTATTCCTAATGTATTCGCGATCAATCGCTCTAAATAATTGGCTTTCAACTTCGCTTAACGAACCAAGTGAAAACCCCAAAAAATTAACAAACTCTTTGTTTCCTCCACGACCAAAACCCTCAGCGATGTTATCCATAACTGACCCACAGGATCGGTTGATTTGATCTTTAAGTGCAAAGTCTTTTATTGATTCGTTCGACAAAATGACTTTAAATACATCTTGGTTTAGCTCCCTTGCTAGTTGCCATGTTTTTAAATCTGTGATCTCTGTAATTGTCGCCATCTTTTCAAATCAACTTAAAACCTCAAACTCTAAACTACAAATCCACTTTAGTCCAAACATTCCCATTTTTGGTAGACTCTACCACGGCTTCAATCATGGCCATGCCAATGACTCCTTCTTCTACTCCCGGGTAATCCAATTTAGGATTGACTGTTTCTCCAAACAGATGCCCTCTAAGTGCGTGAGCGAAGTTTCTGTAGATATTAGCGAAAGCTTCCAGATACCCTTCTGGATGACCTGATGGAGTTCTGATGTGCAGCATCGCTTCTTCTGACAGATAGCCTCCTCGGTCTCCACCAGTTCGGAAAATGCGATCTGGATTCCCGTGATCTTTTACAATCAAGGTATTCAAATCTTTTTGGGACCACTCTAGTCCGCCTTTATCTCCGTAAACTCTGAATTTTAAGTCATTTTCATCTCCATTGGCTACCTGAGATGCTGAGAGAACACCATTAGCTCCGTTTTCGAAGTGCAGCAAGACATTGGCATCGTCATCCAAAGTTCTTCCTTGAACAGTAGCTCTAATTTCGGATAATACCTCAGTGACTTTGAGACCTGTCACATACTCTACCATATTCACGGCATGTGTTCCAATGTCTCCAAAGCAGTTGCTGATACCTGCCCTTGCAGGATCTGCTCGCCATGCAGCTTGCTTCTGCTCTGTGTCTTCTACTTTGGTCGTTAACCATCCCTGAGGATACTCCACCATGATTTTGTGAACCTTGCCTATTTGACCATTTTTGACCATCGACATGGCTTGCTTTACCATTGGGTAACCTGTATAGGTGTAGGTCACCGCCAAGGGAAGTTTGGTCTCATTCACCTTATCTCTAAGCTGCTTGGCTTGCTCAAAAGTGAATGCAAGTGGCTTATCGATGATCACAGGAAAGCCATTCTCTAAAGCCAACATTGCTGGTTCAAAGTGCATCACATTTGGGGTGACAATGGAAACAAAATCCATTCGCTCACCCTCAGGAAGCTCTTTTTCTTTGGTGATCATTTCCTGAAAACTTCCGTAACATCTGTTTTCTGGAAGGTAAAGTTCTCGGCCAGAGTCTTTTGATCTCTGTGGATCAGAACTGAAAGCCCCACAAACGAGCTCGATCTGACCATCCAAATTGGCGGCAATTCGATGCACGCCACCGATGAAGGCACCTTGTCCTCCACCGACCATTCCCATGCGAAGCTTTCTGTGACTCATATTTTAAATAGTTTCCCAGGTTTGACCATTTCCGCTTGAAGCCAATACCGCCTCAATGAACTTCATTCCACGAACTCCATCTTGAACGTTAGGGAATGCTCCTTCACGGAATTTCTCACCTCTAATGGCCTGAGCAGTTCCTGCGTAGATGTTACCCATTGCATCGAACAATCCTTCTGGATGACCTGGAGCGATCTTAGTACTTTCTAATGCGAATTCTGTATTGTAAGGATTACCTGGCTTAATGATTTGGGCCGGTTGTCCTTCTTGCATGAACTTCAGGTAAGTTGGATTTTCTTGTTCCCAAACCAATCCACCTTTATCTCCATACACACATATCTTGATGTTATTTTCTTCACCGGTTGCGATCTGACTTGCACAAATCACACCGCGAACTCCCTCTTTGGTTCTGATTAATGTAGTACCGTCTATATCGAGAGGATTATCTTCATACAAAGTATTCAAATCAGCCAATACCTTCTCCACTTCAAGTCCAGTCGTATATTCAATTAAGTTGAATGCATGAACTCCGATATCTCCATAGCAACAACTCTGACCTGATTTCGCTGGATCCAATCGCCAAACTGACGCTCTTTTCTCTTTCTCATGAATGAATGGATTAATCCAACCTTGATAATACTGTGCATCAACCTTCTGGATTTTTCCAATAGCACCATCAGCAATCATGGCTTTCATTTGGCGTACCATTGGATAACCAGTATAAGTATGGGTCAAACAAAAGACTACATTATGCTCTTTCACCAATGACTCCAATTCGACAGCTTCAGAAGCCTTCATCGTAATTGGTTTTTCACAAATAACATTAAAGCCAGCCTTAATCAACTGAGCAGCCATTGGATAGTGCAAGAAGTTAGGTGTCAAAATTGAAACGACTTCAATTCTCTCCTCTGCAGGAAGTGCGGACTCTTTTTCAATGAATTCATCAAGATTCGCGTAGGTTCTATTGACATCCAATTCTAATTTTTCAGCAAACTGTTTGCTTGCTTCAAAGTCAACATCAAATACTCCTCCTACTAATTGATAACGCTCACCCATGTAAGCTGCGATTCTGTGAACTGGACCAATAAATGAGTTAGGTCCACCACCTATAAGACCGAGTCTAATTCTTCCTTTTTGCATATGTTCTGATTTCCGGATTTTATCCTAGTAATTTATATCAAAATGGTCAACGAATTTGAAAAACTATCAAGAAGTAAATCCAAATTCACTCGTTTATTATATGAAAACGTTTGTATTCGTGATGATTTTACAAAATCGTCAATTTGCATTGAAAATGAAGACGGCTTTTATTTATATTGATCCCCTAAAAAAATATAGCTAATGGATTCAACCGTAAATACAAAACGCCTTTTCATCGCCAGTTGCTTTGCCCTGCTCACCACAGCCTTCGCTTTTGGTATCCGCGCAGGAATCATGAACGATTTGGTAGCAGACATGAGCCTGGATGACTCACAACTGGGCTGGATTAACTTCATGGGAATATTTGGATTCCCAATTGCCACATTAATTGGAGGGCCAATGTATAATACTTTGGGTCCAAAAAAAATTGGAAACATTGCTTTTGTAAGCCACATATTAGGGATTACGCTCTCTATTATGTCATCTAGTTTCACTATGCTATTCTGCTCTACGTTCTTTATCAGTTTCGGTAACGGAATGGTAGAAGCGGCATACAACCCGATGATTGCTGCCATGTACACTGAAAAGCGTGCTGTGATGCTCAACAGATTCCACGTTTGGTTCCCTGGTGGTATTGCAATCGGATCAGTGCTAGCACTTCTTGTGGCTAACATGGGAGGAACATGGCAGATCAAACTTGCTATCATGTACGTTCCGGCATTGATCTATTTTGTGATGTTCCTTGGTCAGAAATTCCCAGAAGCACCTAAAGAAACAACTGTTTCTACTTCAGGAAACTTAAAAGCAATCTTCTCATCTCCTATTTACTGGTTGATGTTGGTATGCATGGCTTTAACGGCTACTACAGAGCTCGGAACTCAATCATGGGTAGAAAGAATTTTGCACAATTCTGGTGCACAGCCAATGTTGGTATTAGCTCTTGTTACTGGCTTGATGGCAGTAGGTAGATTATTTGCTGGTCCACTAATCCACAAATTGAACATCACTGGAGTTTTGCTTGCATCTTCTGTGATTGCAGCTATTTCCATCTTCTTAATGAGTATGGCAACAGGACCAATGGTCTATGTAGCAGCCATCTTATTTGCAGTGGGAGTATGTTACTTCTGGCCAACGATGATCTCATTTGTTGCTGAGTATTTACCTCAAACAGGTGCACTAGGAATGAGTTTAATCGGTGGTGTAGGAATGCTTGGACTTTCAATCTTCCAACCAATCATTGGTGGATGGATTGAAGGACACAGAGCTGATTTGACCGCTGATGGTTTAACAGGAGAGGCATTGGAACTTGCTGCTGGACAGGCTACTCTAGCGAATATCGCAATGATTCCAATCATTCTAATTGGAGCATTCATCGTGGTATTCTTCTGGCAGAAAAAGCAAAAACCTGCGCACTAAGGCAATCATTTTAAGACACTATAAAGGCGATCAATTTGGTCGCCTTTTTTTGTTCTAAAGCGTTACTTAAAATAAATACATATCTCAACGCAACATTCTGATTTAAAATACGATAGAAGCATCTAATCCAGCTATTGGATTACTTATCATCAATCGAGATGTTTAAAAACTTCATGCTCTATCTGGTGCTACTAGCACCTGTTTACTCCGCTTCGACTCAAGACTTTGGGAAAGTATTTGTTGCGACAGGAGTAGGTTTAAATGTTCCTCTAGGAGAAATGAGATCAAAGGATTTCAGCAAACCAGGAGGAGTAGCAGATCAAGGATATAAATTTGATCTCATTTCATTGGGTTACCAGTTCGAAAATGGATTTGGATTAGGAATTAAAACCACCACATCATTTTACCACGTTAACAACACACTCATAGAAGATTTCATACTTTCTGAAGGTGCAGAACAATCCCATGCAGATGTCAAATCATGGAAATACAGTGAATTCCTTTTTCTAGGTTCCAAAAGCTTATTCCAGACTGAAAAACAATTGATAAATGTGTCGATTGGTGCAGGACCAGCATTAGTAGTTAAGCCTAAAGAATATTATGAAGGCACCTATTTTGATGGTTCAAAGGATTATAGCTGGACTTATGACAAACATAAGTCTCTAACAATCAGCAGCAATTTGGGTTTAAATTACTGGATTAAAATCGTGGATAATTTTTGCCTTTCTGCAAGTGTAGATTATTCTTTTATACCGTTTAGTATGCCTTATTCTTCAACAACAGAAAACGCCAAACGAGCTATAACAACAGACGGAGAGGAAGTCGCTGGCTTTGAATTTGCATCAGAAACTTCACCTAAACATTATTCCATTCATGGATTATCTACTGTTCTAAAACTCGGGTTTAGCTTTTAAAAATTTCATGCTTACAAACTGCCATCATTGAATGGCAGTTTTTCATATAAAAGGGTGATCTGCAAATAAATCAGACACACTCATACGGATAGCCCAAAATTTGCGTTGTTGTACTATTTGCGCCAGTACAAATGATTAAACGCTACACCTTCAGCTTAGTGACTTTATTATCACTATGCACTGCTATTTCTCAAGATTTTGGCAGAATGCTTTTCTATTCAGGAGTTGGTTTCAACTTACCGTTCGGAGAAGTTGATTCCAAAGATTTCAGTAAACCGGGAGGTATGGCCAATCCTGGATTCAAATCAGACTTACTATTTATTGAATATCAATTTAAAAATGGATTCGGAGTTGGCCTGAAAAGCTCAATTGCAATTAACAGTGTCGACAACAAAAGAATTGAAGAATACATAATTTCGAGTGGTGCAGAAAGTGCTAATGCTGATGTGAAGTCATGGAGGTATGGAGATTTCACCATTCAGGGAAGCAGATCACTTATTCAGTCGTATTATCAACTTTTAAATTTCAGTCTTGGTATTGGACAAGCTTTTGTAAGAAAACCAAAAGAATACTATAGTGCAGTATATTCAGATGGCTCCATTGAAAACACCTATGAATATGATGGCCATTATCAACGGACAATCGTTGCTAATTCGAGTTTAAGCTATTGGATAAAACTTACGCAGTATTTCTGTTTAATTGGAACGATAGACTACACTCACATACCATTTAGAGCGTCATACAGCTCTATAACAGAAAACGTAAATAACTCAATTACCGTCAATGGAAATGAAATTCCATCCAATTTTCAGCTTCCTGAAAGGCGTGGCAGCAGACCATTTACTATCTATGGTTTATCCGCAGGTGTTAAACTTGGGTTTAGTTTCTAGACAAATTAAATCCATTATAAGGATTGATGCTTTCTACAAATTCTTCAATGTGAATTGATCGATGAGATCTTCATAAGGAGCATACTCTTTCATGAGCTTTTCCTTACCAATCATTCTAAAATCTTTGAAATCAAATCCTGGATTGACCACACAGCCCATAAGGCCGAAATCCAACTCTTGTCCAGAACTTATTTCAGCAGCAAAAATGGATTGTCTGGGAAGTAGAATTTGGAGACTTTCGCCCTCCTCAGGGTTACACCCCAATTTTTCCAGGCGATATTGACCATGCTCAAAAATGTGCACATCGACAGTAGCACCTTCATGATAATACCATAATTCATCGGAAGTCAACTGATGGAAATGAGATTTATCACCTGTTCCAAGCATGAAATAGATGGAGGTCGCCAGATTGCGAGTTCCACCACCGTTCATGATCTGAATGGTATTCGGATTGCGATAAACTTCTTTGTAATATCCTCCTTCAGGATGCGCTTCTAATTGTAACTTTTCTTGCCAGTACTTCTTATCTCGCATGTTATACAATCTTAGCCGCCAATACCCCTTCTCTCTTTACTCGGTAGAATTCTTTGTGAATATTGAATGGTTTTTCTTCGCCTGCATTAACCATCGTAAATGAACCATCTTCGTTCATTTCGTAAGCATTCACATTGTCTTTCAAGTTGAAGCAAAGAATGTTTATAGCCTGTTGCTTCAGCAATACATCATTGATTAAGAACAATGACTCCAATCGACTATCAAATGAACGGACCATCATATCCGCGCTTCCTGAGTAAACCAACGGGTTTCCATTATTGTGGAAATAGTAAATTCTACTATGCTCCAGATAATCACCTACAATAGATCTAACCGTAATGTTTTCACTCAATCCTTCCCTTCCCGGACGAATACAGCAAATTCCTCTCACGATCAATTTGATCTTTACTCCAGCTCTTGAAGCCGCATAAAGTGCCATGATTGTGTCCGTATCCTGAAGCGAATTAAGCTTAATAACTATTCCAGATTCCAAACCATTTTTGGCATTCTCTTCCTCCTTCCGAATCAATTCGATGAGTTTATTTCTCATCTCTCTTGGAGCGGTGATTAAGTTCTCGTATTGATCAGGAACAGAATGGCCAGTTATTACATTAAAAAATTCCTGTACATCATTGGCATATGCTTCATTAGAGCTCATCAAACCAATATCTGTATAAAGTCGAGCGGTATCTTCATTGTAGTTTCCCGAAGACATGTGTACGAATCGACGTACTTTCTCTCCTTCTCTACGAACGATCAATAGCAATTTGGTGTGCGTTTTTAACATACCAACACCATAAATTACGAAACAACCAGCGCGTTGTAGACGCTGTGCCTCCTTCATGTTGTTTTCCTCATCAAATCGTGCTTTCACCTCGAACAATACCGAAACGTGCTTACCATTCTCCGCAGCATTGAGCAAAGCAGATACTACTCTGGAATTCTTGGCCAAACGATAAATCGTCAACTTAATAGAAAGTACGTTTGGATCCTCCGCCGCTTGATCTAATAGGTCCAGCAATGGATCAATGCTATTGTAAGGATGATGAAGTAAGATATCACGGTCCTTCAAGATCTTGAACATGTTCTGATCCTCATATTCTGACATACTTATAGGAGGAACAGGCTTAGGTGTTTCTACTGTCTTATCCTTGAATTCATCATGCTTGACAATGGACCAAAGACCGGTATAATCCATCAAACCGCCTTCAGGAACCTGAATGATATTATCATCGTCTATTTCGTAGCGGTTCTTCAGTTGTCTAAGCAGCCATTTATCATAAGTAGCCTCCACCTCTAGTCTCACCACTCGACCCGTTTTACGAGTTTTCAGCTTTTTCTTCATCTCTTCGATGAAGTTTGCTTCCATGTCTTCAGACTCCTCCAGGGTGAAGTCACCATTTCTGGTTACTCTAAAGAGTGTTTTAGAAACGATCTCTACATTCTTAAATACCTCATTGATGTGTTGACGAACCACTTCTTCGATAGGCACAAAGATTACTTTTTCCTTACGCTCCATCTCGTAGAACCTAGGCAAGTTCTGAGGAATCTGGATGAAAGACATCTTTTTCTTTTCTTTCTTATCCTGGGTTTTTGTCACTACTCCAAAAACCAGAATGTTATTCATCAAAACCGGGAAAGTATGGTATGAATCATACACCATCGGAGTAAGCATTGGGAAGACAATCTTCTCAAAATAATTGCTTACACGCTCCTTTTCACGCTTCTGAAGCTTATCGTAAGTGGCGATTTCAAAATTGTTCTCAGAAAACTCTGGCTTCAGGCTATTGATGAATATATCATGCTGAGTGCTCGTGAAAGCTTTGTAATCATTGAGAAGCTTACGCTTAAATGGAACAGCTCTCAGTCCAGAGTTGTCAATACGATCCTTTCCATAATCCAGATAATTGTACAAACTACCGACTCGAATCATGAAGAACTCATCAGCATTAGATGCAGTAATAGCCACAAATTTGAGTCGATCAAAAAGACTCCTACCGGTCTTCATGGATTGATCCAACACCCGGTAATTGAAGCTCAACCAACTCAGGTCTCTACTGATTAAATCACTCTGTTCTATTAAATGATCGTATTTTTCTATCATGGAGAATCTATACTTACGCTTTTGCCATTTGAAACCTCAAAATACAGCAGGTTGTTGGGAAATAGCAAATTATTAATTCGTTAGAAATACATTATAAATAAAAAACCCTGGCGATCACGCCAGGGTTTTTACCAATTTGTTTCACCCCAGACGAACGACCTATAGCCTTTGTCAGGGCAATCTAAAAGTTTATAACAAACCGTTAGTTTTCTTTACTGCGTCAGCACTTTCTGTAAGTTTTGCTTTTTCAGCATCGTCTAATTCGATCTCAACGATCTTTTCGATACCATTTGCTCCGATGATAGCTGGTACTCCGATAGAAATATCAGATAGACCATACTCACCCTCTAGCAAGCAAGAGCAAGGGAACATTTTCTTTGTATCACAAGCAATAGCCTGAACCATTGCTGATACTGCAGCTCCAGGAGCATACCATGCAGAAGTTCCAAGAAGTTTAGTCAATGTAGCTCCACCAACTTTAGTTTCTTCTCTTACATAAGTCAATTGATCATCAGACAAGAACTCAGTTACAGGCACACTATTTCTAGTAGCCAATCTTGTCAATGGAATCATACCAGTATCACTGTGTCCACCGATCACCATACCGTCAACATCAGATTGAGGACAACCCAAAGCTTCAGCAAGCCTGTACTTGAAACGTGCAGAGTCTAGTGCTCCACCCATACCAATGATTCTATTTTTTGGAAGACCTGTTGCTTTGTGAGCAAGATAAGTCATCGTATCCATTGGGTTAGAAACCACAATGATGATCACATTCGGAGAATGCTTAATTAAGTTTTCAGCTACTGATTTTACAATACCAGCATTGGTCGAGATAAGCTCTTCACGGGTCATACCAGGCTTTCTAGGAATACCTGAAGTAATTACCGCCACATCACTATCGGCCGTTTTGGAGTAATCATTAGTAGTACCGGTGATTTTGGTATCAAAACTGTTCAAGGAAGCAGTTTGCATAAGGTCCATTGCCTTACCCTCTGCGAATCCTTCTTTGATATCAATTAGAACTACTTCTGAAGCGAAATCTTTGATCGCAATGTATTCAGCGCAACTTGCACCTACTGCACCTGCGCCAACAACCGTTACTTTCATCTATTTTAAGGATTTGGATGAGAAAAATTTGTCCCGCCAAAGCTACTATCCAAAGCCACAAAAGCAAAGCTTTGACGACTAAAGCTTTAACTCATTATAGACGGTATTTAAATCAAAGAATCCGAGAGAACTTTTGTAGGTCTGAAAGAGGTTACTAGTGTACTCATTGTACTGCTCAGCAAAGGCTGTCATGATCTTAGCCCTCACTTCCGAATGGTTGTTCATCACTTCCATAATATTCACCTTAGGAATGACCATAATCTCTGCCTCTTCGGTTTTGACAATAGCAGTATACAGTCGTTTAGTCTCAGAAATAAAAGCATTGTCTCCAAAAAGCTTTCCACTTCGTAAAGTCATCAGCTTTTCAAAACCATCCTTCATATCAATGTTCAGGGTGATGATTCCGCTTTTTACAATGTATACCGCTTGACTGGGGTCTTTGGTGAAGAACACCACTTCATTAGCGCGATACTTGCGATTGTATAAATAGGGAGCAAAATAAGACAACTCTTCATTAGTCAACTTTTCAAAAAAGCGATTCTTACGCAGGAAATTGAAGAGCAGTAAATCGTCTTCAGTATATTTCTTTTTGAAAAATCTAAGCATCCGGTAGCAATTCTATTTTCAACATGGCCTTTGTCTCTGAAGTCACTTTAAACCGATCACCTGTTCTGTGACCAATAAGCCACATGATGTCATTTCCTGATTCCAGAATCAATACCTGCTGTTTCAATGTTACGGGAATTTTGGAATCAATCATAAAATCACTGACCTTTTTTTTGCCACTCATCCCAAAGGGTTGAAACACATCTCCTTGCTCCCAATGCCTCACCATTAAAGGCCATTGAATCCTATCAAAATCGAAGTAAGCTTCATTTTTAGCGATCTGCTTTGGCAAGTTTTTTCCAGCAAGCTTTTTCCAATACAACTTTCCATAAGTAACTGAGCGTTCTCCCGTTTCTTCTGTTAAATAAAAGTGTTCGTTTGGCTCCCTCACAATGGGAGAAATGATCAAACTATTTCGATCTAAATTTATTTGATGCGACGAACTTTCGAACATCGCACCAACTTTCTGATTCAGAATGGCTTCCTGCAAGTCTTTAGACGATTTGTATGACATCCCAAATGGTTTAAGCAATTCAGATAACAAAGTGAGCGATCTCAAATCATTGGCAACCCAATCGATTTTTAATTCTTGATAAGTCTCATAATCATCAATTGCGTGCTCACTCACTTCTGATTCCGTGATCGCTGCAACTCCTTTGATTCGATCGAGAGTATCCTGAAAAGTATCTTCAAGATTTGGATTTATTTTCTTCAACTCAGGAATCACTATATTCCTAATCCTGTTACGTTGGTAGTCATTCTTAGCATTGCTAACATCCTCTCTCCATGAGATCTCTTTACTTTTTGCATACTCATAAACATCTTCTTTTGAAGCAAAAAGCATTGGTCGAATGATATGACTATCTAAAATCGGAGCAATTCCTGTTAACCCAAAAATCCCAGTTCCTTTTGTCATATTAAGTAAAACGGTCTCCAGATTATCATTTGCATTGTGAGCAGTAGCGATTTTCGAATACCCAAGATCTGTTTTCAAACTTGCGAAAAAGTCATAGCGGATCGTTCGGGCTACCATTTGTATCGATTCACCTATTTCATACTCTTCTGGCCGAACATCTCTTAAATGAAAGGTAATGTCATGTTTCTTACACCAGTTTTCAACCAGCAATTGATCTTGATCAGAGTCCTTATCTCTCAAGTGATAATTTACATGAGCTATTCCAAAATCAATTTTTGACTCTAGAAACAATGAAGCCAACACCATAGAATCCACGCCTCCACTCACAGCAAGTAGGACTCTATCGCCTTCTTGCAGCATCTCATGTGATTTAATAAATGTTAAAAATTGATTGAACATATACTAATAGGAGTTGCAATCGTTGATAAATATTAGCTTTGCAGCCTCAATGTCGAAAACACTACAATATTATACATTCCTGATCATCCTACTGATGGCTTCTCCTTTGGTTCACGCCCAAAAAGGAAAGAAAATCAGATACAAGGCTGAAGGCTCGTTGGAGTCTGGTCGTCGCGATGGAGAATCTTACAGGAAACTTGTAGACAAAGTAGTGTTCACACAGGAAAATACAACAGTCTACTGTGATAGCTCTTTGTTCTTCAGCAAGAGAAATGTCATGGAAGCCTTTGGGCATGTAAAAATTGTAGATGATCCTGCAGTCATCACCTCAGTTGAATTGCTCTATGAAGGCGATGCTCGTATGGCACGTTTACGAAAAAACGTAGTGTACCGAGAAGGAGAACGAAGACTTTATACGGACTTCTTAGATTATGATCTTGATGGAGAAATTGCACATTACTTCAACGGTGGTAAACTCATTGACTCTACCAACACCTTAACTAGTAAGATTGGCTACAGCTTCTCGAAAGACAACTACGCCCAGTTTTACACCAATGTGGTATTGATTGCCCCAGATTTCACTCTGAAAACGGATACACTCAAATACAACACCACTACTAAAGTTGCCTACACCTACGGACCAACTGAGATCATCGATAACGAAGGAACTACGCTTCATGCAAAAGGTGGAGAGTTCAGAACAGAGTATGACGAGTCAGACTTCATAGAGGGTAATATCGAAACAGAAGACTACTATCTGGAAGGCGACGAGCTGTATTTTGACGATCAGGATCGCTACTACAAAGCCATTAGCAATGTGAAAATGACAGCCAAAAACGATGATGTCATTATCATCGGTGATGAAGGTTTCTACGATCGTAAAAATGGCATTAGTAAAATATTTGGCCGCCCAGTAATGAAGCGAATTATGGAAGCTGATACTTTTTACCTGACCGCAGATACGCTGGTGGCTATTGAAAGTGAATATGATTCAGCGAAGAGAATCTTAGCCTATCCTAACATTAAGATTTTCAAAGAAAACCTTCAGGGTAAGGCAGACTCCATGGCCTATTTCATCAGTGACTCGCTGTTATTTTTCTACACAGATCCAATCATGTGGAATGAGCAAAATCAGATCACTGCTGACACCATAAGTGTGGAGATTAAAAATGAGGTATTGGATAAAATGAACCTCATGAATGACGCTTTCTTAGTCTCTGAGGATACCATCAAGAATTGCAATCAGATAAAAGGGCGGGAAATGATCACCTATTTTGTAGATAGCGAGATCAACCACATAGATGTCAATGGCAATGGTGAAATTCTATATTATGCTTTAGAAGAAGGTGATTCACTATTGATGGGCATGAATAAGATCTTCTGTGCTCGAATGCAAATTCGTTTCAAAGAACAAAAATTATCCAGCTTTTCGGTCTACACAAAACCAGAAGCCAAATTTATTCCGCCTCATGAACTTACCGATGATGTAAAATATTTAGCCGGCTATAGTTGGCGTGAAGAAGAACGACCTGAACTCTTTGATGTAGCTTATTACCTTGACCCTAATTATGATGCCAAATCCGACAGCATCAGGATTAAGGGCACAGCACCTAAAAAGGAGAAAAAGCAAGCGCCAGCACCAAGAAACTTACCCCCATCTATTGAAGACCGTATTAAGGGTAACAATAATAACGCACGGCAGACTTTGCAAAGGTCTGAAGCAGACCGACCTAGATCAATAAAAAAAGATGATGGAATATGAATGTTCCATTAAGTTTGTGACGAGAACGAGAGATATGAGTAGACTAGTAAGATATACAGGATTATTCCTTTTAATAATATTAGGTACGTCTTGTACAAAATTTAAAAAGCTTCAAAAAAGCAGTGACTGGAAAGTGAAATACACGGCTGCTTTGGAGTATTATGAAAACAAGGATTATTACCGATCAAGTGTACTATTAGAAGAAATCCTACCGATAATCAGAGGAACCGAAGAAGCTGAAAAAGCAAACTTCATTTACGCTTACACTTACTTTTATCAAAACCAGTACATTCTAAGCGCTCATTACTTCAAGACATTTACAGAAGTGTATGGTAGAAGTGAGTACGTAGTAGAGGCATCATACATGAATGCATACTCCACGTATAAGCAATCTCCACAACCAAGTCTTGATCAAACAAGTACTTATGAGGCGATCACGGCATTGCAAATATTTCTTAATAAGTATCCTTCATCTCAATATTCAGATGAAGCTGAGAAATTGATCACTGAATTACAGGTAAAACTCGAAACTAAAGCCTACAATAATGCGAAACTTTATCACAAACTGAGTCGTTATAAAGCTGCGTTAATAGCTTTTGATAACTTCTCGAATGACTACCCGGACTCCAAGTACAATCCAGAAATGGCGTACCTGGCAGTCGAAACAGCATTTGATTTAGCGGAAGTTAGTGTAAAAGACAAGCAAGAGGAACGCTACAGAGACACTGTAGAACGATATGAAAAAATGGTAGATAGATTTCCGAATAGTCCATATATCTCAGAAGCTGAAAAATTTTATATGGAAAGCATGGAACAATTAGCTATCTTTGCCGATCAAAATAACAAGAATCAATAAGGACATGGCAGTAAACGCGTCTATTATTACAAGAGATAACGAAAAAATTGCTGAACCAAGCGGCAACATCTACGAGTCAATCGTAGTGATTGGAAAAAGAGCAAGACAAATTGCTGCTCAGCAAAAAGAAGAATTGAATTCAAAATTGGCTGAATTTGCATCTTCTGTTGATAATCTTGAGGAGATTTTCGAAAACAGAGAGCAAATTGAAATTTCTAAGTTCTACGAAAGAATGCCTAAGCCATCCACTGTAGCTATTGACGAGTTTATGGATGGAAAAGTATCATTCAGAACTCCAGACGAAGAAGCTTAATATACCTGCCATGTTGGCTGGAAAAAAAGTACTTGTAGCGGTTTGTGGCTCGATAGCAGCCTACAAAACCGCTTTTTTTGTGCGTTTACTAAACAAGGCTGGTGCGGAAGTGAAAGTCATCATGACACACAGTGCCAAATCCTTTATTACTCCCCTCACTCTTTCCACTTTATCTAAGAATCCTGTATTATCAACTTTTGAGAAAGATGATTCAGGAGAGTGGAACAATCACGTAGACCTTGGACTATGGGCTGACCTGATGATAGTAGCACCTGCAAGTGCCAATACCCTATCCAAAATGGCTCATGGCGCTTGCGACAACCTTGTCACTGCTGTGTACCTATCAGCGAGATGTCCTGTTATGGTTTGCCCAGCCATGGACCTGGACATGTATCAACATCCAGCGACTCGTACTAACCTTCAAAAACTCAAAGATTACGGAAACATCATCATTGATGCTGAAAGTGGAGAACTAGCAAGTGGACTCAGTGGTGAAGGCCGAATGGCTGAGCCAGAACATATTATTGAGTTCGTAGAAGAATTCTTTAGCAGAAGTCAATCACTGAAAGGTAAAAAGGTCTTGATGACTTCTGGGCCGACACATGAGGCTATTGATCCTGTGCGTTTTATTGGAAATCACAGTACTGGTAAAATGGGAACATCTATCGCTATGGAACTAGTGTCTCGCGGTGCTGAGATTCAGTTTGTCTCTGGCCCCACAGGTCATTATCCCAAACACCCTTCTGTACAAGTCACTAAAGTCACTTCTGCTGACGAGATGTTCGAAGCATCCAAAGCATACTTCGCTGATATGGATATTGCCATCTTCACAGCAGCAGTAGCAGACTACAAGCCAAAGACCGTAGCCAACTCTAAGATTAAGAAGCAAGAAAACGATTTAGACATTATACTAGCTCCCAATCCCGATATCGCCAAAGAACTTGGTGCAGTTAAAATGAACCAATTCACTATTGGTTTTGCGTTAGAAACTGATCAGGAAGAGGACAATGCACTGAAAAAGCTTGAAAAGAAAAACCTGGACATGATCGTTTTAAACTCTCTTCGAAATGAAGGAGCAGGTTTTGCTCATGACACCAATAAAGTTTCTATCTACGATAAACATAATAATGTTTCTCATTTTGAGTTGAAGAGTAAAGCTGAAGTAGCTAAAGATTTAGTAGACTTGCTTGAAAGGGCTCTCAATGAATAAGACCATACTCTTCATATTATCCATTTTAACGTTTGCTGCCACTCAGGCTCAGGAATTAAACTGTAGAGTAGTGGTCAATGCAGACCGTATTCAAACCACAGAAAGAAACGTCTTCCAGGATATGGAAACTACTTTCTCTGAGTTTATGAATAACAGAAAATGGACTGAAGATGAGTTTACCAGAGATGAGCGCATCAACTGCAACATCATTATCACTCTAGACCCAAACGAATCAGTCCCAAGTTCAGGAAGATGGGGTGCATCAGTTCAAATCATCTCCTCAAGACCTGTATACAACACTGATTACGAGACGGTTATATTCAATTTTGCTGATAGAGATTTTCAATTTGAATACCTACAATCACAGCCTCTCCTATTCAATTCAAACACTTATACTAACAATATTACTTCACTCCTTGCCTATTATGCCTACACCATAATCGGAATGGATTATGACACCTTCTCAGAGTTGGGAGGAACAAAGTATTTTCAAATTGCCAATCAAATTGTAGCAAATGCTCAGAATTCAAACTATCAGGGCTGGTCTCAATTTAACAGTGTCAGAAATCGCTATTGGTTAAGTGAAAATCTGTTGAGCAGTAATTTTGAACCGCTAAGAAAAGCGATGTATAACTATCACTTGAACGGGTTGGACATATTCACAGAGAAACCTGAAGAAGCACGTGCCAATATTTTAGCAGGACTTAGAGGTATTCAGACAGCTAATCAATCTCGACCAAGGTCTATTTTAACAATCAGCTTTCTAGATGCAAAAGCTGAAGAGCTCACGCAAGTATTTAAACAAGGAGAACCTACCGAAAAAAAACAGTCTTTCGAGATATTATCTAAAGTAGATCCGAGCCGAACCGATACCTTCAAAAAGATCATGGAGTAATGGCTAAAAAACAGATATTGTTTAAATCTTCTGATCTGGAGCAACTAATCAAACTTGAAAAGCAAGTTAATTTTGTGATGCTCAATCAAGCGGTTTTTCTCGCCACTCCAAAGTTGATCAAATCAGATATCGTAAAAGTTAAGAATACTAAAGGTCATACATTAGATTTGCCGATAACTCAGATTCAAGAGATCTGGGGAGAAGAAAAGGCAACTAATTCATGATCAAATCGCTTTCGATCAAAAACTACGCACTCATCCAAAGTCTTGAGATGACCCCCTCTCCCAACCTGAATATTATCACAGGTGAAACTGGAGCAGGTAAGTCAATTATGCTCGGAGCAGTTGGACTACTTCTTGGCAATAGAGCTGATACCAAATCGCTATTTTCTGAAAGTGAAAAGTGCGTTGTAGAAGGTGTTTTTGACATCAAAAGCTTTCAACTAAAAGCTTTATTTGAAAATGCTGAGCTGGATTTTGAGCAAGAATGTATCATTCGAAGAGAAATCAGCCCTACTGGTAAATCAAGAGCGTTCATTAATGACACTCCTGTTACGCTTGATATCCTGAAAGCATTGGGCGTTCATTTAATGGATATCCATTCTCAGCATGAAACACTTAACCTTGGTGACAACCTGTACCAGCTAGAAATTCTGGATCATTATGGCGGTCACCTGGACTTAGTAAAAGCCTATCAAGAAACATATCAGGACTTTTTAAAGGCGCAATCACATTACAACAAACTGTCCAAACAAGCCCAAGACAATACCAAGGACCTGGACTACAAACAGTTTCTATTCAATGAACTAGAAGCACTAAATCTAGCCAAAGGTGAACTTCCTGAACTGGAAGAGGAGTTGGAAGTACTAGAAAATGCAGAAGAGATCAAGCTCAATCTTGGCCAGTTAACTCAACTAATGGATGAGTCTGAGTTTTCATTGATCAATCAAATGAAAGAGTCCTTACCTCTTCTTTCATCCATCAAAGGATTTTCAAAGAAACTGGAAGAGCTTTACGAACGAGTAAATAGTGCAAGTATTGAGCTTCAGGATATCTCTCGAGACATTGCCAATGAACAAGACCGAGTGGAGCTAGACCCAGAAAGACTTCAAATTGTTAAAGACCGAGTTGATCAGATCATCAAGCTTCAGCAAAAACATCATGTCAGTGATCCTGATGAACTAATTGCGATTAAAGAAACATTGGAATCTGAACTGCAATCAGTTTTAAATATTGACGAAGAGATTGCTAAAGCAAAAAAGGGGCTTGATAAATGTGAACAGTCAATGCTAAAAGCTGGTGCTTCATTAACAAAAAGCAGAACCAAACACACGACTCCTTTAGCAAAAGCAATTGTTGACTTAATCAAGCAACTAGGTATCGAAAATGGCAACATTGAAATAAAAGTTAATCCTGAAGAACCTTCAGAAAACGGTCTAGACCTAGTAGAAATGTTATTTTCTGCCAACAAAGGTGTGGAACCAAGAGAATTGAAGAGTGTAGCTTCTGGTGGAGAATTTTCCAGACTCATCTTTGCCATCAAATACCTTCTTGCAGACAAGAAGGCCATGCCTACTATCATCTTTGATGAGATTGACACTGGGGTCTCGGGTGAGGTAGCATTGCAAATGGTCAACATGATGAAAACCATGGCTAAAAACCACCAGGTCATTTCAATCAGTCATTTACCTCAATTCGCTGCAGGTGGTGATTCACACTATTTCGTTTATAAAGACCACTCTGCTGATAAATCTGTGAGCAAGATCAAGAAATTACAAGCAGATGAGCGCGTATTAGCTATCGCCCAAATGATTGGTGGCGAGAAACCAGGAGAAAGTGCTATGCAAAGCGCAAGAGAACTTCTAAAACAATAAGCTACATTTATACGTATTAAAAAAATAAAGAATACGTATATTTGAAGTATGGATGCGAAAGTAACACTGAGCTTTGACAAAGAGGTTATCAAGAAAGCAAAGGCTTATGCCAGCTCTCAAGGGATCAGTTTGTCCAGACTTACCGAGATTTTATATCGACGCATAGCCGAAAATCAATACTCCAGCATTGAAGATCTTCCAGTTGCTGATTGGGTCAATATGGTAGCAGAAGGAGCTGCTGAGTATAAACCTAAAAAGCCTTCATTAAAGAACGAGTATTACGAGTCACGTAAGAAATGAAGGTATTTCTTGATGCCAATATATTGGTGACCGTGCTTAACAAAGAGTATCCCTTATTTCCATACGCAGCTAAGTTATTGAGTTTAAGTGATCGATTTGGCTTTGAACTTTATACCTCCCCTACTTGCATTGCAATCGCTTTTTACTTTTCCAGCAAAAAGTGTGGCGAGTCACAATCAAAAAAGAAAATCACCATCTTACTAGAGCATCTTCGATTGACGACCATTGATGAGTCGTGTACACTTAAAAGCATTCAGAATATCCAAATCAATGACATTGAAGATGGGATGCAGTACTATAGTGCAGAGAATACAGGCTGTGATTTTATTGTAACTGAAAACATTGGAGATTTTCATTTTAGTAAAATCAGAACCATTTCTTGTAGAGATTTCCTACTACATGAAGTGAGCTAATCACAAAAACTGATTTCTATTCAATTGAGAATCTCTATTTTTGAACAAAAAATTAGATACAAATGGCTAATAATCTATTAAAAGGAAAAAGAGGTATCATTTCTGGTGCGTTGGATGAGAATTCAATTGCCTGGCATGTGGCTGAAAGAGCCCATGAAGAAGGAGCTACTTTTACATTGACAAATGCCCCTATCGCTATGAGAATGGGTAAAATCAATGAGCTTGCTGAAAAAACCGGAAGTGAGATCATACCAGCAGATGCTACTTCTGTAGAAGAGTTGGAAAATCTTTTTTCTAAGTCACAAGAAGTATTAGGAGGAAAGATTGATTTCGTTCTTCATTCTATCGGTATGTCACCAAACATCCGTAAAGGAAAATCATACGGAGAGCTAAACTATGATTGGTATCAAAAGTCAATTGATGTTTCTGCTCTTTCATTCCATAAAATGATGGCTGTAGCTGAAAAGCAAGATGCTATGAATGAGTGGGGTTCAGTTGTGGGATTGTCTTACATCGCTGCACAAAGAACGTATCCATTCTACACAGACATGGCTGATGCTAAAGCAGTATTAGAGTCTATTGCAAGAGGTTACGGTTATAGATTCGGAAAAGCTAAGAAAATCAGAGTCAATACCATCAGTCAGTCTCCTACTAAAACTACTGCAGGTGCTGGTATCGGAGGATTTGATTCATTCTTTGACTTTGCTGATAAAATGTCTCCACTTGGCAATGCCCTAGCAGGTGACTGTGCGAACTACTGTATATTCTTGTTCTCTGACTTGAGCAAAATGATCACCATGCAGAATTTATTCCATGATGGTGGATATTCTAACACTGGTATCTCAGAAGAGATCATTGAACAAATGGGTAAATAAAAAATAGTATATAGTCGATAGTCCATAGTGGCTTAGAATAATGCTATGGTCTATCGACTGTTTAACTATTAACTAAATATGCTCGCTTTCCCCAATGCCAAAATCAATATCGGTCTTCATATTACCTCCAAAAGACCCGATGGCTACCACAATATTGAAAGTTGCTTCTATCCTATCCCATGGAGAGACGCACTTGAAATAATACCTGCGAGTGAGCTAAAATTCACCACTTCTGGTTTATCAATTCCCGGTTCGGAAGATTCCAATCTATGCATCAAAGCATATCATCTACTGAAAAATGACTTTGATATCCCTGCTGTTCATATTCATTTGCACAAAGTAATCCCAATGGGAGCTGGTCTTGGTGGCGGCTCAGCAGATGGAGCATTTACACTGAAGCTTTTAAATGACCTATTTGAATTAGGAATCTCTAACCAGCAGCTTGAAGTTTATGCTTCCAAATTAGGTGCAGACTGTCCGTTTTTCATTGAGAATCAACCGAAAATTGTTAGAGGTATTGGTGAAATATTTTCACCATGTCCTATTGATCTGACAGGAAAAGTATTGTTGATTAAAAATCCAGGTATTCATATTGGCACCAAAGAAGCCTACGCCAATGTAATTCCAAAGGAAGTAGATAGGGCCATAGAAGACACTCTCAGTGACAGCCCATCTAAATGGGTTGAGCACCTCAAAAACGATTTTGAAGTTTCAGTCTTTCCAAACCATCCAGAACTAGAGACTTTGAAAAATGAGTTGTATGACCTGGGCGCAACCTACGCGTCTATGACTGGTTCTGGATCTACGGTATATGGTTTATTTAATGAACCGATGGAACGAGAAGGCTATTTGTCTTTCACTTTGTAATCACCCAGACCAGAAGCAATTCAGGATTTCAAGTATTATCATCTTTTATAATACTGTCATTCGTGACAGCAAACCTGTCATTCACGACAAAAAGTTGCTCCACTTCATTTAAAGCCCCTTAATTAGGGGGTATGGACCAATCCATAAATCACATGAATGAAGTACTATCTCCTCGAGAAAAAGAAGTCCTGGGACTGATTTCGAGAGGCTACAAGCGTGATGAAATAGCCACCAATTTGCAGATCAGCAAGCTGACCTATGATGGATACCGCAAAAACATTCGAATGAAACTTGGTATAAAAAATCAAGCCGACTGGATGAAAGTCCTGTACCTATTTTCAACTAAATCTTAAACCAACCAAAAACCCATTGAATCAAAAAATGAAATTCAATTCCATTTTATTACTAACTCTATTCACTCTTTCTATTCACACTGTAAATTCCCAGGACTTTACCATCAATGAAATTTCAAATCTCGACTTTGCAACTAATCAGGGAGATTACATAAGATCAATTGATTATGACAATGACGGTGATCTTGACATTCTTCAAACTGGAGGAACCAATAGCACTGAGCTAAAAGTACTCATCAATGATGGTTCAGGAACATTTGAAGCGCAGGTCATCAAAACATACACTCAGAGTATTGAAATCGAAACAGGTGACCTTGACAATGATGGAGATGAAGACATGCTTGTTTACAGCTATAACATGGCCTATGAGATCTTTGAAAACCAATCTGGATCCTTCACAGATCCTGTAACGACGACAATTTCAGGAGGTATTCTTAGACTGGCAGATATTGTGGATGTGGATGGAGATGGACTCAATGATATAGTCACAGCAGTTTATAATCCTAGTAACATTGTATGGGCAAGAAATGAGGGTGATTTTTCCTTTGCTGCTAATGAAGTATTGATTCCTCAAACTGAGTACAATGCAAAGCGCATCAACTATTTTGAAATTCTCGACATTGATAATGACAATGATCTGGATGCTTTTGTAATCACAGATGGTACTGGTTCTACGGACCTTTTATACATGACCATCAACAACACCACTGACACAGTCACCACAACCATTTCTCCCAGCTCATTCTCGAGCGACTATTTTTTCGGTGATTTGAATGCTGATGACCACATTGACATTGCATTTTCCACAGTATATGGAGGTGGTTCTCCCAGAGGTGAAATCCATGTACAACTCAATGATCAAACCAATTCATTTTCTAGTACAATAATTAAGTCCTATCCATTAGTTGATGGTACGGTTCCGCTCAATTGTAATTCATTAGAAGCAGTTGACTTTGATGGAGACAATGACTTTGATCTCGTTGTTGGTGAAACTAGTTATCAATCAGCAGGAATAACAAGACTATTCATCAATGATGGCGCAGGATCCTTCACCGAAAACCCGAACAGAATGATAGGTAATCTTATGAGATATAATCAAGCAGGAACGGGCATATACACTACTCAGGTCGAAAGTGGAGATTACAATGATGACGGCCTTGATGATCTTCTTATCCTATCTGGAGCAGATAAAGATATGATTCTGCATGCACAGCAAGCTGATGGCAGTTTCGAAGCAAACTACTTGAACTACCATATGGAGGCTCTGACTCGAATTCAGTACCTAGATGTGGATGGTGATGGTTTCAAAGATTTCATATCTACCGATCAAACCGCCAATGGAAAGGTGCTTATCAACTACAACGATGGCAATCAAAATTTTAAGGGAAAAGAAGCAGTTGTTTTTGATAACGTTTCTCGGACAGCAATGGACGTACTTATTGGAAATTGGAATAACAACTCAGATCTAGATCTCTTCTATGCAAATACCAAACATGTTTATCTCGTCAACGACTTCCTTAATGAATCAATCAGAGATACCACGTTAATTTATACCTCTGATGAAGCTGGAGTCAATGCTGGAATAGGACTAAACAACAATACATCAAATGCTCTGGAGCTAATTGACGTAGACAATGACAATGATTTAGATCTATTCATTGTTGACAACATATCTAATCAAAATACAATCGTCTGGTTAGAAAATACCGGTACAGGTTACAACATTTACTCTACGACCATTGATTTGGATTCTTATCAATTGATAGATTTAAATAGCGACAATTATCCTGATCTAGTTTATACCAAAACGGTTGGCACCTTTGAACGATATGTAAGAATTGCTTTCTTCAATTCAACAACCAAGCAATGGGACTATCAATCTGAAGAAAACACCGAAAACGTATCACCAATCTATTTCACAATGGCAGATGTTGATGTGGATGGAGATAAGGACGTCATCTTCAGAGGTCGATGGATGGAAAATACCGGGAATGGAGTATTCGCAGAAGACCTTACCTACCAGGGTGGAATTGGCAGCACTGGCAAGCTAACAAGTGCAGATCTAAATAATGACTCGAGAGATGACCTGATTTCTATTACCGAAGACGGTCAGGATCCAACTTATATTGATGTTTTCATCAATGAAGGCAGCAATACTTTCACTAAAACTCAATTAGGTACCAACCTTGACTTTCAGGGCACGGGTCACGGATATATGCCGCTTCTAGTGGAAGATATAGATGAAGATGGACAATTGGATATCGTCTCCAGTTTCTCAGGCTTCTCTGGCGGTTATGTTCTAGTCTGGTTTAAGACTTGCTTTTCCACTTCGAGTTCTATTTCAAGAAGCTCTTGTGGAGACTACACCGCACCTAGTGGAGCTGTCTTCACCACCTCTGGAACTTATGAAGACATCATTACCAATAGTGCCGGATGTGACAGTGTAATTACTATTGATTTAACCATTCACCCAGTTTATAATCAAACGGCATCAGCAGAAATCTGTGAGGGCGATACTTACGATCTTGGATCACAATCACTGACCACATCTGGTGAGTTCACTGAGGTATTCACAGCCAGCAACGGATGTGACAGTACTGTTGTGCTGACGCTAACGGTTAACCCTGTTTACAACGAGACTGCCGCAGCAGACATATGCGACGGTGACACCTATACATTCGGATCACAATCCCTTAGCTCTTCAGGAGAGTACACAGAGCTCTTTGAATCTGTGAGTGGATGTGATAGCACGGTGGTCCTTACTTTGACGGTAAATGAAGTGTACAATGAAACTGCAACGGTCAGCATTTGCGAAGGAGATACTTATATATTTGGCAACCAATCACTAACAAGTGCAGGTCAGTATACGGAGGTTCTTACAGCTAGCACAGGATGTGACAGCACAGTAGTGCTTACACTACAAGTAAACCCAACATATAATGAAACTGCTTCCGCAAACATTTGCTCAGGTGATAGCTATTTATTTGGTAGCCAAACTTTAACAGCAGCAGGAGAATACACAGAGGTGTTTGCCTCAACCACAGGATGCGACAGTACGGTAGTACTCAGCTTACAGGTAGATCCAATTTACAATGAAACGACTTCTACAAGTATTTGCGCAGGAGACACTTTCATTTTTGGTGGTCAAACACTATCAGAGGCTGGTGAATACACGGAAGTATTCGAATCCATTACCGGATGTGATAGTACAGTAGTACTTACACTTAGTATCAACGAGGTATACAATGAGACAACAGCTACTACAATTTGTGAAGGAGAAACCTACTCTTTCGGATCACAACAACTATCCTTAGCTGGACAATATTCTGAAACATTTACTTCTACCACAGGCTGCGACAGTACCGTCAATCTTAATCTCATTGTAAATCCATCTTTCAACGAAGAGATCTCAGAAACAATCTGTAGTGGAGACTTCTTTTCATTTGACGGTAGTGACTTGACTGAAGAAGGAACATACATTGCTACCTATCAAAGCACTAGTGGATGTGATAGCCTGGTTACCTTAGACTTAGTTATAAATAATTTGGATAATGGTGTCTCTGTTGAGAATAATACGATAATATCCCATCAAGATGGTGCATCTTACCAATGGTATGATTGCGATTCGAATGAACCTATTGATGGCGCAAACACACAATCATTTAGCCCGTTCAACTCAGGTGACTATTTCGTTGAAATCTCTTCATATGAGTGCACTGCGGTCAGTGAGTGTGTAACAATTAATGCAACGATACTCTCAAGCAAACGCTCTATCAATTTATACCCTAATCCAGCACAGGATTACCTACAAATAACCGATAAGTCACTTCAATCTTTGAAATATCAGATAATAGACTTGTCAGGTAAAGAAGCCCAATCTGGTTCTATTCCAGATTCTGGAATAATAGAGTTAAAAATTCAAAAAGGGACTTTCTTATTACTCATTGATACAGAAGACAAGCAGATTAAACATAAGTTTTTCAAAAACTAAATCTCCCAACCATATGAATGCAAGCAACACTTTACCAAACTACCACTTGAGGTTGGTCTCCGATAATCCAGAGACCAATAACCTCCAGGTAATCTCTGCAATAAAAACGATTCCTGTGATTGATTTCACAGAACGAGAAATTGACATTCTCAACCTGATGTCGGAAGGGTTAACAGCTGAAATGATTGGAGATAGCCTGTGCATATCTCCTCATACTGTGAAAACACATCAAAGAAACATGTTAAAGAAAACAGGTTGCTCCAATGGAACGCAGCTTGTTGCTCGATCTATCAGAACAGGAATAATATAATATTCAATTTATATGTAACTACATTTAATGTACTTGCGTATTATATTTGTGAAGACACAATTAGTTAATACGACATGAGTACTTTATTACAAGCGAAGAAAGAAACACCAGTACAACACGATATATTAGATGTGATCAAAGATCGTTGGAGCCCAAGAAGCTTTTCAGATCAGAGTGTATCACAAGAACAATTGAATAAATTATTTGAAGCCTCAAGATGGGCTCCTTCTGCTATGAATGAGCAACCATGGAGGTTTCTAGTAGCAAAGAAAGGAGAAGAAGCACATCAGAAGTTATTGGACAGTCTCATGCCAGGAAATCAACCCTGGGCAAAGAATGCTCCAGTACTCGTAGCTAGTTTGGTAAAGAAAACCTATACGAATAGCGGTACTCCAAACCACGCAGCACATCATGACCTTGGCTTGGCAATTGGTAACATGAGTGCGCAAGCAACTCACGATGATCTTGCCATGCACCAAATGGGAGGGTTTCATAAATCCAAAATCATGGATTCGTTTGAAATACCATCAGACTATGAACCCGTAACGGTAATTGCTATTGGATACCATGGCGATCCGGAGCAATTAACAGAAGATTTAAAAGCAAGGGAACTAGCACCACGTTCACGAAAACAATTAGAGGAGATTGTTTATTATGGAAACTTTAAATAAAGCAAATATCATACGTCACGATGCAGATACTCGTGGTGTAGCAAATTTTGGTTGGCTATTCAGTAAACATACTTTTAGCTTCGGCCGATATTACAACCCTGAAAGAGTTCATTTTGGAGCTCTAAGGGTACTCAACGATGATATCGTACAGGGAGGAATGGGATTTGGAACACATCCTCATGACAATATGGAGATTGTTTCTATTCCACTTACAGGTGATTTAGAACATAAGGATAGCACTGGAAACACCGAGGTTATCAAGTCTGGTGATGTACAAATCATGAGCGCAGGTTATGGCCTGACTCACTCGGAGTACAACCATAGCAAATCTGATTTGGTAAATTTCTTACAGATCTGGGTTCTTCCTAAAAAACGAGACATAGAGCCTAGGTATCAGCAGATCACATTTGATCCTGCAGATCGTAAAAACAAACTTCAGACAGTTGTTGCTCCAGATGATGACAAGGCACTTTGGATTAATCAGGATGCCTGGTTCACTTTAACTGATTTGGATAAAGATGCAACTATCGACTACAAACTTCACAATGCTGAAAATGGAGTCTACGCATTCATTATCGATGGTGGAGTTACGATTGGTACTGAATCATTGAAAAAGCGAGATGCTTTAGGAATATCCAATGTGGAATCATTATCAATTACTGCCAATCAAGATAGTCAAGTGCTATTGATAGAAGTACCAATGATTGAGGTAGGATTCTAGTCAAAATGAATTAAAAATAATTTTAAAACCCAGCTCCTTTCGGCTGGGTTTTTCATTTCTCCAGATTTCCTCCAAAATCCATATATACTTTTGACTTATGCTTTTGACCCTGACAAGGCAATGCTTTCTTTGGGTTAAATAAGCGTATCCGATTCACCTGTTTGTTTAAATAACACCAAGCCCTCTAAGGGCTATTCAAATTCAACCCGATATGAGACGCATATCGGGTTTATTTTTTCCCTTTCACGCATAGTTTTACTGATCAACTTACTTTTCAACAGTGGGTCAACTATCTTTGCGCCTTTTTTGAAGCAAAGACGGCTAGATGAGTAAGGTATTTAACAATTTCACTTTCAACCCTAAAAACGACATTCTCTCAGGACTTACCGTAGCATTGGCCCTAGTGCCAGAAGCGGTAGCATTTGCCTTTGTGGCAGGTATAGACCCTCTTGTAGGATTGTATGGTGCATTCATGATGGGATTGATTACCTCCTTGTTTGGTGGTCGACCGGGTATGATCTCTGGAGCAACAGGAGCGATGGCGGTTGTCATGGTACACATGATTCAGCAAGGAAACGAAGTAGGGTTAGGACTTGATACTCCTATTGAAAACCTTGGCTTGCAATGGCTGTTCATCACCTTACTTTTTGTTGGAGCAATACAAATTCTAGCTGGAGTATTGCGCTTAGGAAAATTCGTAAGACTCATTCCACACCCGGTAATGATGGGATTTGTGAATGGTCTAGCCATTGTCATTTTTCTTGCTCAACTGGGCATGTTTAAGAGAACTAATAATGGCGTTACAGAATGGCTTCAAGGGTCCCAATTGTTTATCATGATTGCATTGGTGGCTCTTACCATGGCCATCATGTTCTTACTTCCGAAATTTACTAAAAAACTTCCTGCAGCCTTGATGGCTATCATTGCGGTAGCCTGTTTGACAATCTTTGGAGGAATAGAGGTAAGTACTGTTGGATCATTCATTCGCGATGGAGGTGGTTCTGGCTTGAAAGGTTCACTACCATCTTTCCAATTTCAAATATTTACTCTACTGGATACACTAGAGGGGCACTGGGGATTAATCATTTCTACAGCATTCTTATTAGCAGCCGTGGGCTTGATCGAATCCTTAATGACGCTAAACCTGGTGGATGATATCACAGAAACCCGAGGAAGTGGAAATAGAGAATGTGTAGCTCAAGGTGGCGCCAATATCCTGAATGGTTTATTTGGTGGTATGGGTGGATGTGCCATGATTGGTCAGTCTATCATTAACGTGAACTCTGGTGGTCGTGGAAGATTGTCTGGAATCGTTGCCGCTGTAGCTTTATTGTGTTTTATCCTATTCGGGGCACCTTTGATTGAGCAAATTCCAATTGCCGCACTTGTTGGGGTAATGTTCATGGTTGTAATCGGGACATTTGCATGGAGTAGCTTCAGAGTGATCAATAAAATCCCCAAATCGGATGCCATCGTGCTTATTGCTGTATCTGCTATCACTGTATGGCAAGATCTAGCTATTGCGGTAATCGCAGGTGTGATCATCTCCGCTTTGGTATTCGCATGGAAAAACGCTACCATGATTAGAGCAAGAAAACACCTGAAAGAAGATGGAACCAAAATTTACGAAATCTGGGGGCCACTCTTCTTTGGTTCTACCCAGGCGTTTAGCACTAAATTCGATCCAAAAACAGACCCAAAGAATGTAGAAATCGACTTTATTGAATCTAGAGTAAGCGATCATTCCGGAGTAGAAGCCCTCAGTAGTATCGTTAAAAAGTATACTGATTTAGGCAAAAACATTAAACTGACGCACCTAAGCCCAGAGTGCAAAGAGTTATTAACCAAACTCGATCCTGACTTTGGCAAGGTTATTGAAACAAGCATAGATGATCCTAGATACCATGTGGTGACGGATTTGTTGGACAAGGAGGTATAGAGGATTTTTATCGTCATATAATGAGGGTAGCTCTTTTCAGAACTACCCTTTTTTATTTACATCATTTCACTGACATTCAATTACTTACAAATAATCTCAAAAATAATTTAACCAATTTGAAACTTTTATATGTATATACAGTTATTGTAATTACACATATTTATATGTAGGTACATTTAATTAACAAAAACAAAATATAACGTATCATGGCAAAAACTTGGAACATCGACCCTACTCACAGTGAAGTACAGTTTAAAGTAAAGCACTTAGTTATTTCAACTGTAACAGGTTCATTCAAATCATTTTCTGGATCAGTAATATCTGAAGGTGACGATTTTGACGGTGCAAAGGCAACATTCTCTTTAGAAACAGCGAGCGTTGACACCAACGTAGCAGATAGAGACGGCCACTTAAGAAGCCCTGAATTCTTCGATTCAGAGAACTTCCCACTTTTAACATTTAAAGGCAAAGTAGCAAAAGCAGGTGACGACTATAAGTTAGTTGGTGACTTGACTATCAAAGACATTACAAAACCAGTCGAATTAGCTGTTGAGTTCGGTGGTAAAATGGTAGATGGTTACGGACAGCACAAAGCTGGATTCGAAATCACAGGTAAAATCAACAGAAAAGAATTCGGTCTTACATGGAGTATGGTAACTGAAGCTGGTGGCGTTGTTGTAGGTGATGACGTGAAGCTTTTACTTAACGTACAAGTAGTAGAGCAAGTAGAAGAAGCTGCTACTGCATAAGCAGTAGCTCATTTTAATAGCAGTGATTTTTGAAGACGGGACTTAGGTCCCGTTTTTAGTTTATCTCCCATGAAACTCCATATCAGGTAGCGCCTCCCCATTTTTCAAAAAGCGATCAAACCAACTCAACACTTCCTCGTTTACACGTTCCTTGTGCTCCCAAATACCATGATCTCCTCCTTCAAACATGATTAATCGATATGGTATTCGGTATTTATCAAATTCCAGCGCCATTCGTAAACTCTGCTCAGGCTTTATACGCCAATCAGAAGTTCCATGCATCATTAAAATAGGGACATCTTTTGGAAACTGATCCGCCCATTTGATAGCCGATCGCTTCGTTAACTCTGCCTCTGTATTATTCCAATAGTCTGGTACAAGCTTTGAAAAAACATAGGCTTCCATTTCAGGTCGATCTGATACATTCTGGAAAGCATCAGATAGAGCACCCCCTACTACCACCGCTTTAAGGTAAGTCATTTCTTTCAAGGCTAGATACGTCATCATTCCGCCTCTACTCCAACCATACATTCCAATTCGCGAGGTATCAGCTCTGGGTATTTCAGCTAATATTTTAGGCAATATGGTAACATCGTTAACATCCGCCCCACCGAACTCCTCAACACCTTCACCACCCAGATTTCCTCTGTAATGACTAGCTATGACCACATAGCCAGAGGACGCAAGTTTTCCTAGCTGTATCAATGCGCGTGGTACGGAAACCGTCCCATCTTCTTTATTTCCACCCCTATTGTAAATAACACAAGGATATTTACCCTCTTTTTTGGGTTGAACCAAAATCCCCTTAACCTGAAGCCCATCACTTAAGTAGGTAATCTCAAATACCTCAACACTGTCGATATAACTGAACCACTCGGGAATATCATCTGTGACAGGTATACTGCTTACGGATTTATAAAATGGATATTTCGAAAAATCCTTTATCTGATTTGACTCAACGATTAGTTTGGACTTTTGAGCAAATCCAGAAGTAATACCTATCCAAAAAAGGAAGAAAAAAGGCAATCTCATATCATTAGTTTTTCATTATCAACCTTCAAATTAAAACTAATTCCCTAATCAATGAACATTGAATGTTATGAAACTCTCTGATGTAGTATTGTTGAGGTAAAAAACCTTTTAAACAACGCTTAATGAAACTTTTCACCTTTCATTTTTAATCTAAAATTGAGCATTTTTCACCCCTTGATGTATTATTGATGTATTGATATATTTTCAATAACCAATCCTTTTAGAGAGCTTTAAATACGATTATTTCAATTATCAACTCAATTACTGAAATAATCTACACTCCGCCCTAGTGATTACAAGCAACCAACAATTGTAAACACTTATAAAACTCTAGAATGATGAAACATCTACTAAATGAAAAACTCAGAACAGTTATGTTACTATGCCTGCTCACTTTCACTTACACAACCTACTCTCAAACCTTATTATGGTCAGACGAATTCAATGGATCACAACTCGATGAATCCATTTGGACTTATGCTATTGGTGATGGCTGTGCTGAAGGTATCTGCGGCTGGGGTAACCAGGAGCTTCAGACATATACTAATAGCAATACGTCTATTGTAAATGGAAAACTAGTTATCACTGCTCGTAGAGAAAATGTTGCTGGTAAGGAATTCACATCTGCCAGACTTCTTACCAAAGACAAAGTCAGCGTGAAATATGGCCGTGTAGAAGCGAGTATTAAGCTTCCAAATATGAACAATGGTCTTTGGCCTGCGTTCTGGATGCTTGGTGATGGCAACAGATGGCCTTACACTGGAGAAATAGACATCATGGAAGCAGGTTTCAACGCCATGTCTACAGATGTCAATGCAGTGGCAAAAGCCAACGTCTTCTGGAGAGCGGAAGACGCAGGTGTAACTGGCAACCTTCAGTATGGCAATGAGGATGAATTTAAATACGATGCTTTTGTAGAAGCGGGTAAAGGACTTCATGAGGACTATTTTGTCTATCGCGTAGATTGGACACCTACTGGCATGACAGCTTATGTTTTAGAAACAGACGCCAACAACAATCCAATTGAATCGACCGCACACGAAGTATTTACAATCCCGAATACACCAACCTTCGAAAGTGAATTTTTCTCTGATGACAACTTCTATATTTTATTGAATATGGCAGTAGGTGGATGGCTTCCTTTCTCTTCTGCTGAAAACACATCAGCCAACGTAACTGCACTTCCTAATGCAGGAAGTGAGGCAGAAATGATGGTTGAATATGTAAGAGTTTACAACCTTGATGGTAATGGCGAAGTAACGCTTGGTAACGTGGAAGAAGAATTGCTTAGTGCTAATGGCTTTGGAATTTTCTCTGACGGAACTACAACAGACAATGAGTTGAATTTCGGAGTAGACGCTGAGCTATTCCTTTGGGAAGATGCAGCAGCACCTGAAATCATTTTAAATACAGTAACCAGTCCTTACGGTAGCGAAGGATATGATATCACCTTCCCTGCGAACCAATGGGCAGGAATGACACTCAACAGCTCAGATGTATTGAATCTGGCAAATTATTCCGGCGGATCTCTTCGTTTTAAAATCAACACTTCCTCACAAGAACCTTTCAGAATAGCTATGGAAAGCTCAGGAGGATCTGCCGGAGTTAACTTCCTTGCAGGCGAAGAAAAATACGGGCTGGTAAGAGATGGACAATGGCATGACGTGGAGATACCTATAGAGCTATTGGTGACTAACTTCCAGCAGGTCTTCTCTCCATTTGTAATCAGCAATGTAGAAAACAATAATCCAGCTGCTACCTCTCAGATGTTGATCGATGAGATTTATATCTCATCCCAACCAGCAAGTGAGTCCAACAAATACGTTCCTGCTCAAGGTAACTATGGATTATTCACTTCTTCGCAAGTGGCTGATGAATTTACTTTAGGAACAGATGGCGATATCTATGTTTGGGAACAAACTTTGATTGACGGACCTTCTGAAACGTATAATGGACAACCTGCACTTAGTTACGCTACGAATAACTTAGGCTGGTTTGGGTTTGGATTTACAGCTGATCAAATTCATGACTTATCAGCGTTTGAAGGAGGTAATTTGCATTTAGCAATGAAGTCATCTGCTACAGAAACGCTTAATCTGAGTGTTAATCTTGGATTAGCTGCGGGAACAATCATCTTTGAATCTGGAAATGATCCTTATGGGTTTGCTCGAGATGGACAGTGGCATGAGCTGACCATTCCATTAGCGGATTTCAATGGCCTGAATTTATCAGGTGTAGAAACACTTTTCAGCATCAATGGTACAGGAAACATCGCGAATCTGGCAATTGCAGATGTATATTTCGAATATACAGGCACCAACCAACCTGTATTGACAACTATCAATGTTTCCCCGTCCAACGCAACCATCGAAGAGGGTTCTAACCAGCAGTTTACCGCTCAGGCATTTGATCAAAATGGTGATCCAATGAGTACTTCCTTCTCCTGGTCTTCAACTGGAGGATCTATTAACTCCAATGGTTTATTCTCTGGATCTTCAACTGGAAACTTTACTGTTACAGCAAGCAGTTCTGGAGTTCAAGGAACGGCGAATATTACTGTGAATCAGGTTGCCTCAGGAATTACTTTACCTGGAACTGTTCAAGTAGAAGATTACACCAACTATTTTGACACTTCAGCTGGAAACAGTGGTGGCGCATACAGAAATGACGATGTAGATATTGAAGCAACAGGAGATGCTAATGGAGGATATAACATCGGATGGACAGATGCAGGCGAATGGCTGGAATATGATATCAATGCTACTGCTTCTTCAGGAGTTTACGACATCAATGCAAGAATGGCTTCCCCTTCTGGAACTGGTCAAATTCATATTGAAATAGATGGTGTGGACGTTACTGGCCCAATCAATGCTCAGAATACAGGCAGCTGGCAGTCTTACGCTACAATAACTGCTGAAAACGTATCCATCGCTTCAGGTAATCACACCATGAGAATTGTTATTGATGCAGCAGGCTTCAATATCAACTATGTAGAAGCTATAGAATCTCAAGTGCAGCAGCCTGTGCTTACTTCTATCGTTGTGAGTCCGAACAACCCAACTATCGATGAGGGACAAACTCAGCAATTCTCTGCTCAAAGTTATGATCAAAATGGCCAACCAATGACAGCCAGTATTAACTGGTCAACCAATGGTGGATCCATTAGCGGAAGTGGTTTATTTACAAGCTCTTCTGCAGGTAGCTTTACTATTACAGCTTCAAGTGGCAGCATTTCAGGAAGTGCCTCCATCACCGTTAATGCAGTATCCGCAGGCTGGACTTTACCAGGACGTGTTGAAGCAGAAAACTACAATGCCGGTGGTCAAAACGTAGGATATTTTGACACATCTGCAGGAAATACTGGTGGTGCTTTCAGAAGCGATGATGTAGATATTGAAAATGCAGGTGATGCAGAAGGTCTATACAATGTTGGCTGGACTGAAGCTGGTGAATGGTTAGCTTATGACATCAGCTCAACAGCAGGAACTTACGACGTAAACTTTAGAGTAGCTTCTGCAAATGGAAGTGGTTCATTGAGAATCGAGATCGATGGGTCTGATGTTTCTGGAACAGTATCTGTACCAAATACCGGCGGATGGCAAAGCTATCAGGACGTAACTGTTCAATCGGTAAATATCCCTCAAGGCGCTCATGAACTTCGTGTGGTATTCATCAGTGCAGGAATCAACCTTAATTACATGGATTTCTCTGAAGTAGCATCTGCTGGGTGTGGTGATGAAGGACCTAACGGAGACTATTCTACCAGCATTTCAAGTGATAGTAACAATCCAACAATCACTTTCATACCAGGCTATACAGGAATTGGTGATAACATTGTTATCCTGTATTACGGAACGAGTGCAACTGGACCATATCCTGGATATGTAGTAACGCCAAATACTCCATTCCAACTGAATGCTTCTAATGGACAAACGGTCAATTACTACTTCACTTACAGTGTACCAGAAGGTGGTGAACGCAACTCAGCAGGAAGTCCTCATAGCTTTACAGTAGGTAACTGCGGAAGTGGTGCAAGAATGAGTAACGAAACAATTTCTTCTTCATCTATTGATGTTACGATTTACCCGAATCCAGCACAAAATGATATCTATTTGAATCTTGGAGAATCAAGCTTCCAAAAACTGGAAGTAATAGATATGACTGGAAGAAAAATAAGCGATAAAGTCATTGAATCGAACGTAGTAGACCTGAATATCACAAAACTACAATCAGGTCACTACATGATTCGATTATCAGGTCAGGACGGGACGATCACTAAGCGCTTCTTCAAACAAGACTAATCTGTCTGCAGTCTTGGGTTAAGATTAGACGACCCGTCTAAACAAGTAGCCCCGTAAGATGAAAATCTTCGGGGCTATATTTTTTTTCAACATTCCTGCCTTCATTTGAAATTTCAGCAATAACTAGCTTTATCATAGGTGTAATATTGTAAATATGGTAAATAATGTAAGTATGTAGGTATAAGGATGTCTTATCAAATATTATTCTTCATAATGGTTTCATAACTTTTTGTTCAACCAAAAATGAAACCCTATGAAAAAAGTACTCACACTTTTCATGATGCTTGGAATATTCCTGCATCAATTCAATTCAAATGCTCAAATTCTGCAATCATGCGATCAATGGGCCAACACCTCCGTTAACGGATATAACATCTACAACAATATCTGGGGAGCAAACGGAGGCTCGCAATGCATGACGGCTTATGCAGAAGATGACTGGTATGTAGACGCTAATCACACCGGTGGTGGTATCAAGTCCTACCCAAATTCTGAGAAACAGCTTAGTGTCAATGTAGACAACATGGGACAGATAAGCTCCTCATTTAACGTCAGTAGACCATCAGGAGGCTCCTATAGCTCAGCGTATGATATCTGGTATGACAACTATGCCTATGAAATCATGCTTTGGATGAATTACACAGGAAGTGTCGGCCCTATATCTTACAATTACGGATGTAATGGGTATCCGAGCACGGCTTGTCCTGAAGCGACCAATGTCAATGTAGGTGGGCATACCTGGAATATCTATCGAGGTAACAATGGCGGCAATGAAGTCTTTTCGTTTCTCCGAACCAGCAACACCAATTCTGGAACTGTTGACATCACAGCGATCTCCCAGTGGTTGAGAAACAATGGTTGGTTCGGTAATGCCAACTTACACAGTATTCAGTTCGGGTTTGAAATCACGAATACTTCAGGAACACAACGATTTGAAATCAATGATTTCTCTGTTAATACGGGTTCTGGAGGTGGTTCTTCATCTTACGTTCAGTTTAGGAATAGAAATACCGGTTTATACCTCGATGGAATGGGACGTACAACCAATGGAGCAGCAGTTGGTCAATACGGCAATACATCTCATGTCAATTCACAGTGGGAACTCGTTTCTCAAGGAGGCAATTACTACCAATTGAGAAATAGAGGCACTGGTCTTTATCTCGATGGCATGGGAAGAACAACCAATGGATCGGACTGTGGTCAATGGAGCAACACGACTCTTTACAATTCACATTGGGAACTGCTTCAGTACAGCGGCAATTACTATCGCCTTAGAAACAGAACAACTGGTTTATACCTGGATGGCATGGGAAGGACCTCCAATGGATCTAATTGTGGACAATGGAGCAATACTACACATCCCAACGCCCAATGGGAAATGATTAACTCTTCCGGATCAAGAGAAGATTTGAGCATTGTAGCCATGGGTGCCAAAAATGAACCAATCCTCCTCTATCCAAATCCAGCACAACACGATATCCATTTGAATCTTGAAGAGTCAAGCTTCCAAAAAATGGAAGTAATTGATATGACTGGAAGAAAAATAAGCGATAAAGCCATTGAATCTAACGTGGTAGACCTGAATATAACAAACCTAAAATCAGGGCACTACATGATTCGGTTATCAGGTCAAGACGGAACGATCACTAAGCGCTTCTTCAAACAAGACTAATCTGTCTGCAGTCTTGGGTTAAGATTAGACGACCCGTCTAAACAAGTAGCTCCATAAGATGAAAATCTTCGGGGCTATCTTTTTTGGTATGCTTTCACTGATGAAAAATAGACCCAACCAATAAAAAACAACTGCAAAGGCACTCGAAACCATAGGTAGTTTAATCCTGGCCCATCCAACTCTCCCGTCTGATAGTTCACCTCGTTTAATGCTGCATAAACATTAGCAGGAAGTACAGCTATTAAGAATAGAATCAACCCCACTCCTACTTTCTTTGATAGTTGAGGAATCAATAACCCGATACCAAGCAAGATTTCAAGAAATCCTGTTATCCAGACTATTAATTCTCGCTGCGGCACGAAATCAGGAAGCATCTGAGCCATTCCCTCGGCAAACATAAAGTGCCCCAAAGCTGTGAAACACAACATGCTCATCATGGCTACTCTACCAGCAACAGGAAGGTTAAATTGTCTAGTTCTCACTTTCATAATAATAGCTACCAGACCAAAAGTGATGAGCAAAACAAAAAGTGGTTTCATGTGTTTTTTTGAGGCAAAAAAGAAAAATGACCAAGCCTCTGACAAGCAAAAGTGAATTCAAACCTGTTTCTTGAGGTGTGAAACCTATTAAAAACCAGTTCAGACCAAATGTTTCTGCATAGGTTATCAAATGTTGATTTGAGCTTCAACATGACAAAACAGTACCATCCCCTCCATTATTAAATAGTAGGTTTAGCAAAGCATTATACCTGATATTATGAAAACTATTGTTTGCTTTATTCTTTTAATAAGTTCACACTTAGTCCACGCTCAAGACCCTAGTTTCTACATTTTTCTTTGTTTCGGACAGTCCAACATGGAAGGACAAGGAACCATTGAAAGCCAGGATAGAACGGTTGACGATCGTTTTCAGGTATTCCAGAGCCTCGACTGTTCTAATTTAAGCAGAGAAAAAGGCAAATGGTATCCAGCTGTTCCGCCATTAACTCGGTGCTGGACCAGACTGTCCCCTGCTGATTATTTTGGTAGAACACTGGTCAACAATCTACCCGATCACATTAGAATAGGCATCATCAACGTTTCTGTTGGTGGCTGCAGACTGGAACTGTTTGACAAAGACATCTATGAAAGCTATACCAACACCTATCAGGAAGATTGGTTTCAAAACACCATAGCTGAATACGAAGGAAACCCGTATCAATACCTTGTTAATCTGACCAAAGAAGCCCAGAAAGACGGTGTGGTCAAAGGAATATTGCTACATCAGGGAGAATCAAACAATGGCGATGCACAATGGCCAAACAAAGTCAAAAAGATTTATAATGATCTGGTGGCAGATCTTGAACTCAACCCTGACCAAACACCACTACTGGCAGGAGAATTGGTTCATGAAGATCAGAATGGGCAACTCGCAGGAATGAACGACATCATCAACCAGTTACCTCAAGTGCTGGACAATTCATATGTTATTTCATCAAGTGGATGCACTGACCAGGAAGACAACATCCACTTCAACGCAGAAGGTTACCGAGAAATGGGTAAACGGTATGCAGAAAAAATGCTTGAGTTACTCGACCCGGCAAGCACACCTCTAAGCACACATCTCGATGCTTCTCAAATTCTAAAACCAACGTATCCTAATCCAGCAGAAGAATCCACAACATTCCACTTCATTCTTAGAGAGCCGACCTATGTTACTCTTAGTCTTTTGGATTTGGCTGGTAAAGAGGTAGACATCATCACGACTGGAGAATACACCAAGGGATCACATGCAATTAACTACAACCTTAGCAAGCAGAAATCAGGAACATACATTTATCAACTGAAGACGAGTGATGGCATGGAGCAACAAAAAATCATTATCAAATAATGGTTCAAGCTTGTTGTCTAGATGCTTGAAAGGATTAGCTTTGAAGCTCCGTTTTGAAAGTATTTATTTCCGTTTAGTTATTGATTGATTTTAACAATCCATCATGACAAAAACGATTCGTAAGACCTATCCTAAAGACTTTAGCATTGGAGTCTTAATCATCATCTTTACTTGTGTTTTCTTTCTCGCCGGCCAACTATTTGAGAAACACCAACCCAACCTAAGCGGCTTTCTTAGTATGTATGTAGCTTACTTTTTAGTAAGCCTGGCCGTTTTGATCATGATATTGATCCTATGGGAAGAAATACTATTTCCAATCACAATAAAACCTGAAGGTGATGGACTCATTTTTAGAAACCACCGAACTAAGCTCAAAATACAGGCCATAATATACTTGTCTATACCAGCAATAGTGGTTTTCATCTACTTCAATTTTGAAGTTAATACATTCCGCTTTTTCGGTTGGGCAGCAGTCTGCATGATTTTACCAGTTATTGCCAAATTGATCTCTGGCATCAACAATTACAATAACTTTCTCACACTAACCAGTTCGTACATTGAATACAAAAACAATGCGTTGGAGGGCAAAATACCATTATCAGATATACAATCAATGGAGATTAGCAAGGATGCTAAGGGGTTACATCAAAAGTTGATCCTGGAGTTGAAGTCTGGAGATCCTTTGACTATTGATATGGATGAAATGGAATTGGAAGATTTCTACGAAGCGATTGATGACTATATCGCTGAACAATATAAATCAATACTTAAGTAAATAGCCCTTAAATGGGCTTTTCTAGAGAATATGAAATATTTTCAATTCTTAATGTAACTATTTTTATTACAATTAAGTTAAAGAAGTATATTTGCATCAACAATGAGTAACACACGCTTTGCAACGGCTCTACACATCTTAACACTTCTGGCTGATAAAGACGAAGAATGGATGAGATCCGAATGGATGGCAGGCAGCATCAACATCAATCCGGTGATTGTGCGCAAAGAATTGAGTGTACTCAATGAAGCAGGTTTTGTGATTAGCAGAAAAGGGAAAGACGGTGGTTTTAAACTTAGTAAGCCTAGCTCGGAGATAACACTTGCTGAAATCTACTTGACTGTTAAAAACGCTGATGTACTGGGGAAACGAAATCAAAACCCTAATCCTAAATGCCCAATAGGCAAGGACATCAACAAACAATTAGATCATCTTTTCATGGAAATTGATTATTCTGTAGAAGACAAACTAAAAGGAAAAACTTTGAAAAATTTCGTGGAGCAATTCCATTGATATTTTTTTATCCATATATGTAACATTTTTTATTACAATTAAATAAAAACAAAAGATCATATGAAAATCGGAATCACAGGAGCTACAGGACAACTAGGAAGTATTGTAGTAGAACAATTAAAAGGAAAAACAGACGCAGCGAATTTGGTCGCATTGGTTCGTTCACCAGAGAAAGTAGAAGGCATAGAAGCTAGAGCATTTGATTATGACAAACCAGAACTATTACCAGAATCATTAAAAGGAATCGACAAATTATTACTGATTTCTGGTAATGAGATTGGTCAGCGAGCAAGACAGCATGAGAACATTATCAAAGCTGCTAAAGAAGCTGGAGTTCAATCCATTGTATACACCAGCATCCTTCATGCTGATGAGTCCACTATCAGTCTTGCGGGCGAACACTTAGCAACAGAAAAATTATTAGCCGATTCAGGAATTACACATACCATTTTAAGAAACGGATGGTATACTGAGAACTATACAGCATCCATCCCACCGTCTATAGAAGCTGGAGCATTTATTGGCAGTGCTGGTGATGGCAAAATTGCCTCAGCAACACGTACGGACTTTGCTGAAGCAGCCGCTGTTGTCTTGACTTCCGCAGGACATGATGGAAAAGTATATGAATTAGCTGGAGATGAAGCTTATACTTTATCTGATTTAGCAGCAGAAATCTCTAAGCAAACCGGCAAAGACATTCCTTATGCAAACCTACCAGAAGAAGAATATAGCAAAGCACTGAAAGGCTTTGGCTTACCAGATGCATTTGCTGATGCAATCGCTAACTGGGACGTGAGCGCTTCCCAAGGAGACTTATTTGATGATAGTAAAACATTATCAAGCTTAATCGGCCGACCAACTACTCCTCTATCAGAGGCAGTAAAAGCAGTATTGGCTTAAGCCAGAAACAGTAGTTGTTGAATAGAAAACCACCCCGAAAGAGGTGGTTTTTTTTATTGCAAAACTCTATATTAATTACCCAGATAGAATGAGAATCCAGCTTTCAAAGCAAGAGTACCAATCACTATTCGCTCATTATCCTCATTATCTTCCTTCTCCTTGTAAGTAAAGGAATTGAATCCTGCCAAAAGATCAAATGTTGCGTGTTCTCCCAGAGGTACTGCAACACCTACACCTCCTCCTATGCTTGTAAGTGCAGTTTTTGATTCCTCTTCATCTGTCAAAGTATCGTAATTCCATTCATACTTCGATTTAATGGTTCCAAAAGAGCTATTCACTTCAAAATATGGTAAGACAGCCCCCGCTGGGATATAATAACGTAAGAAAGGCCCCACTCCGAACAAAGTCTGGGAGCTCGTAAAGTCAATCTCTCCATCTTTCGAAGAACTATACGAAAGTGATAAATCTATACCAGCAGCAAAGTTTTCAGCTATTAAAAAACCAATCTTTGGAGTCATATTTATACTTGACGTTTTATCCGGATCGGGCTCATCATATCCAGCTGCATCACTTTTATATGAAATACTTGAGATACTGGTGTTCATGAATTCTGAATTAGAACCCACACTACTGAAATTGGTTGAGAGGCCTAACAAGACATTTCCCTGCTCTGTTTGAGCAACCGTTTTTCCTAAACCTACGGTCAGGATAGCAATCATTACAACTGTTAATTTTTTCATATCACTTTTAATTTATTTTTATTTAAAACCTTTTCAAAAACAACCTATCAGTTCTCAAACCTTCCATCGAACCAACGCTTAATTGAACCATACTCAGGAAAATACTTGAATAGGTTATCATGAGTTACTAGATGATATCTCCCATTAATCATTAGTTCAAGCACTACTGAGGATCCATCCATTATGGCAATTCCAGATTCTCTTACGGAACTCCTTTCATTCAAAAAATTGGAGGATTTTAAAATGTTAGTCCGTTTTATTCTGCTTTGCATATAATCAAACTCAATTTTGGGAAGCCACTTACACTGCTGAGTTAACAGTTTATCTTCGAAATGTTTAAATATGACCAAGCAACTATCGCCATAATAAGTTACAGAATGAATTACCCAAACCCTGTTCCAAGCATCAGTCTCAGTTAAACGAACCATTTCAAGAGTATCATTATATATTGGTTCTTCTCCCAAGGTTTCCAAGGCAAAACCAAACTCATTCAACTGAAGTTTTACAACCAATTCATGTTGATAATCATTTTCATCTAACCTCGAAGTATCAATTCTATCTCTTGAAATGGTTAATTCTGATGGGAATAGATCATTCGGTGGAGTATTCAATATTTTCTGATCGTCCCTATCCTTACCCGCATGCATCCATTTGTAAAACCAGTGAGTTGTATCCAATCGATCATTACACATGGATTGGGCTTGCACCATGATATTGAGCATAAGAAAACACATGAAAAAGATAATTCTCATCATCATAAATCATTCACCTCCACCAATTCAAACTTCAATAGCTGACCAGCATAGTTTTTATAAACCATCTTGATAAATCCATAATCTGGGTGAAACCAATAGTTGTGGGTAGAAGTACCAAATGTGGCTGAACCTATACCATAAATATGCCAGGCGTCCACATTTCCCAATTCCAATTCAACTAGTTCATATCCTATTACCTCATAAGAATTTTCTAATCGAGAATCTGCCCAAACTCCCCAACCTTCATAAATACTCAGCCCACTTGACCAGGTCTTACCTGCCTCTAATGGCAAATTCACTGAAGGAAATGGAGCTACTTCTGTAAAGGTGTATTGGTTGTCGCGAAATGGATGCATCCAAACATGATCAACTGATTCAATGATACCGGTAGTGGTTTTTGCCGTCCAGTGAGCAATCTCCGGATTTAGTGAGTATTCCTTATAAAAATCAATTTGAGTACTATCATAGGCATATTGCATAGTGATTTCATCCTGACTCTCAGGCTGATAATCCCATGCATTGCCATTAACCACCACTCGGATTAGCTCATTGGAAATCTGATTGTATTCCTCATCCCAATACTTGGCAGAATAAATAAATTCTCTGCAAGGCTTAAAAATATGACGGAGATTCTCATTCTCAATTTGCCCATTCGAATCGCAATCCACCGCTTCAAATGTTGACTTTTGGCTACACTGAGTACTTATAATCGCAATGATGGGGAATAGCAATAGTTTCTTCATGGTTATCATTCTGGCTTATCTGGTTCTTTATCAATATTCCATTTTCCCTAAACCTACTTTCTTCCGACGCTTATTCAATTCATCCGGGTCTTCAACGGGGTAGAGCTCTTGTTGTCCATTAACCATTCTTGATTGCGTTCCATAAAGCTGTTTTTCACCCTGTTCCACCAGGATCCGATCCTGCATGGTGGCCATGGCAGTCAAATCAGACTCCCCAGCTTCAGCAGAGGCTTTCAACAATGGAAAATACTTTTCTCTAACTAAATGATCTTGAGCGTGTTGTATCGTTAAAAACAACGCTCGATTTGCCTCCACTCCTACCTCACTTTTACCCAGCCATCCATATTGATCAATAATGAACTGTACTTTATGCAGAGCTATTGAATCGAACTTCATGATCGCATGGTTCAACGAGTCCATTTGCGGTGATTTAAATCCGTAATCTCTTATGGTTGGCATTACATGATTTCTAAGCTCGATGCTACCCAACTCGAGCTGCTCTAATTCCACTCGGATGGAACCTAAATTTTGGCTGTAACCAATCAAGGTTGTTAGTGAAATAAGAACAACCATAATAGCATTTAACAGAGGTCTAAATTGAATCACAAGAATGACTTTATTTCTTCTACAGTTGGATTTACAGCCAGTATTGTTCCGGATTGATCGATTAAGAACTGACCTCCACCAGCATTATCAATATTGTACTTACTCCAAATATCATTTTCCGCATTTAGTTCGATATATACAGGCCATGGATATTGATACTTTTTTACCGCCTTTTCATATTCAGATATATTCCTGATACCTCCTAATACAGCAAATACCTCAAACCCTTTATTTCCGAGTTCTTCATATTCACTCTTTATAGATAAGCTTTTCTTGATACAGAATCCACACCATGGTGACCACAGATCAATAAGTATAATATTGTTTTTACCCACTAATTCCGACGCCAAATGGCTTTTTCCAAGACTGTCTAAAACCGAAAATTCCCTATAACTACCTCCAACTCGAACCTTTTTCATTGATTCAAGTCGTAGTGTCACATCCATAGTATACGGGTGTGTTGGGAACTCACTTCCAAAATGTGAAACTACCTCCATAAGGTTTTCGGGAAAATGACCATTGAAATCATTGTATTTCAAGAGATCAATTAATTGGGCATAGGCGAACACATTGTTTTTAAGTTTAAAATACTTGAGCATCCAATTAATTTCTTGATCACGAAGTGAATCAAGTTGATTATTCACAGACTGCATTAAAACTGAATCAGATTCATCAACTGAGTCCAGCTTTTCATACAACTCACCATATGAATCTCTAAAAGCTTCTCGATCAAGCTTTTGAAATTCCTTAAGTTGATTGAGAGCTGAACTTCCCTTAGTAATATTTTTCTCCCACTGCTTTAGAGGATACAATTCAAACTCTATAGTATCAACTTCAGGTATAAACGGAATTGGTCTTGAGATATATTTTTCATCTTGAAATACGAGTTCATACTGAATCTCATTCTCTGGCTTATTGAACTCAAAATAGAAGGTACTATCCTGATTTATCGGAATTGAAATATTCTGATATCTCCTATCATCACCAGATTTCACAAGTAAAAGTGTATCGCTATTTCTTTGATGAACTTTTCCTATTAAAGTGATTTTTTGATTAACCGCTTCTTGTTGACATCCATATCCCAGAGTTGCAACAACTATCAAGACAAGTAAGAAAAACTTCATTTAAATTAATTAATCAAGGCTTATTTATCGAATATAGAAAATCCACTATTACCGACCAAACTAACCGGTAATAGTGAACTTAATTATACTTAATACTTATTATATCCGCCTTTCTTAAAATTCTTCATCATTTTACCAAACTTCTTATCCTTTCGTCGCTTATCAACAGCAGATGTTTCAAAATATGCCTTCTCACGCATCATTCGTTGGTAATTGGTGTAAGACGCTTCATCCAAATCTCCGCCTTCTAGTGCCTCCAATACAGCACAACCTAGTTCCGATAAATGTTTACAATCCTTAAATCGGCACTGTTCAGCTAGCTCAGAAATTGATTCGAAGGTCATTCCTATTCCTTCAGCAGCGTCAGCAATTCCTACCTCTCTCATTCCTGGATTATCAATAAGAATTCCTCCTCCTGGCAAAAAATGCATTTCTCGATGAGTTGTCACATGCTTTCCTCTATTGATACTCTTGCTAATAGCAGAAGTCTTCATCACCTCATTTCCTATCAGTTTATTTACCAAAGTGGATTTACCAACTCCTGATGATCCAAGCAAACAAGAGGTTTTCCCTGAACTGATGAGCTTTTGAACTTTATCAATCCCTATCAAAGTTTCAGCGCTAATGGCTATGACATCAACTTCAGCATGTCGATGTTTCACCGTATTGATCAACTCATCAAGTTGTTGCGCTTCCAATAGATCAACTTTGCTTAGCAATACAATTGGTCTCACACCACCAGAATGGCAAATAGTGAGATAGCGTTCAATTCGGTTAACACTAAAATCTCGATCTACTGCCTGTACCAAAAAGGCATAATCGATATTCGCAGCGATGATTTGCTTTTCACCATGCTTACCTACAGACTGCCTTTCCAAGCAGGATTTCCTTGGATAAATAGCATGGATCAAAGCTCTATCATCATATAAGGAGATGGCTACCCAATCCCCAACTGAAGGAAAATCAGCTCTACTTTTAGCAGTAAAACGTAGGTTACCCAGTATCTCAGCTTCATATTCACCTTCAGCAGTTTTTACCTCGTAGCGCTCCTTATGTTCGGCAATTACACGAGCTACCTTAAATGTATCAAGGCTATTTTCAATTCTATAATTTTCTAAAAAGGATGTATACCCGATATCTTCTAAAGTCATTTCTGTCTTCTATTTTGGAGTGATTTCACACTCGTAGTATTAAAAAAATTAGATAATAAATGATCTGGCCAATTCTCAGAGTGAGTGGCTTAGGATCTAATAGAAGTATCGACAGGTGTCAAAGACAGCCTGCCTATTAGTTCGACTCAGTATGTAGCTTAGAAGTCATAAAGGGTAAAGATAACTCAATCTAAAAACTTTTTTCAATCCTCAATGAACCTCAGTATTTCTCGCGTGTAGTACCCTTTGACTTCCGGAAGATCAACTAACTTATAACTAAGGAATTGATATGAAAATCTTAAAAATCATTGTGTTATGCATTTTGGCTTCTCCTCTTTGGGCTGCAAATAGGCCGGAAGATATTCCATCCAAGCTCACTGAGGTGAAAGCCAGAAACTGGTACCAGGAAAAATATAGATCATGGAAAACATACCTGGAAGAAAATAAACTTGACAAAAAAGGTTGGATGGAATGCTTTAAAGCAGCGCAGTATAGCGGCATCCCATCCTCTGAGTTAAAGTCACTCTCCGAAGAAATCAATGAGCTATTTCCTAATTCTGGAGAAGCACATTGGACCACAGCGAAAACACTTGGCTACACTTCAGAAGGTATCTTACTATTAGATAAAGCAGTAGCTAACCTCAAATCCACTGATATTCTGGCAGACAAAATTGTGCTGGCAGAAGTAAAAGGAATGGATAGAGCCTATTACTCCCATCAGCTATTCGAAACCAATATGATGTATCCAAGTCTACTCAACTACGCCTACAATGTCTTGATGTCGGTTGGAGAAAATGGAGTACTACTAACTGAAGGTGAGCACACCACCATTCCTATCTGGGTGCTCCAGGATGAGCTTGGTGTTCGTAAAGATGTGAAGATCCTAAACCTCGAGCTACTAGGTCTGGAAGACTATCAGCAACGCATTCTAAAAGCTTATGACATAGAAACAGTAAATGGCCAGTTGGATAATCTCACGGAAAACAACCCAGATCAAAACTTCTATTATGCGCTTACCTTACCGAAACAAACTTTCGAGCGATACAATGATCAATTGTATGTAGTAGGACTGGCGTCTTTGTTGAGTGAAACTGAAATCAACAATTATCAAAGCCTGAAGACCAATATTGAAGACCGCTTCCTGATGGATTACCTAACAGTAGATTTCAATGGCGAACCTAAAACTGCTACAGGTAGAACGCTGGAAACCAACTACATCGTACCGTTCTATCTACTGAAACAGTATTATGACCAGCAAGGCGATGCTGCCAAATCCAAATTTCTGGAGGAGCAAATTAAGTCCATCGCTGATCGTTCACAGATTGGTGGCCGGGTCAACATGTTGCTCTCAAGTAAGACCGGACCTAAAAACTTCAAGATTGTTGAATTGGATATAAAAATCCTGGACAAACGATATGTGAAAGTGAAGGACAACATTTATGCATCAGACACTGAACTGAGCAACAAGGATTACCAGTTTTTCTTAAATTATCTAGAAAATCAACATTACGATGATTTATATGAAATCGCCAAATTTGATTTCTCCAAGCTAGATGAAGTGAATCGAGCTTTCGCTAAGACCTACCATTACAATTATGACAAAGTAAAAGTGATGAACTATTCTGACTACCCAACCATGGATATCACTTTTGAAGCTGCTAAGCTTTACTGTGAGTGGTTAACAGCACAGTACAATGCTCAGGAAAGTAGAAAATACAAAAAGGTGAAGTTCCGTCTTCCAACGCAAAAAGAATGGACTATGGCCGCACTTGGTTATGTCAATTTCCAATCATGGAATTTCGAAGACAACATCGTAAGAGCCAGACCATATGGGAATGATAAACCACGTTATTTTGAAGAATACAGAATTGGAGACTATGACAGTGTAAGCTATCCTTGGTATCATAGCGACTGGTTCAAGGCAAGAAACAGTATTGTCAATGATCATGGTTGCTATTTAGCCAATGTAAAAACACCAGAAGGCTATAAATGCACCAATGGAATTGAAGGAGATGGCTTTCAATTGATGTCACCTGTTGGCACATACTTTTCTAATGACATGGGGCTATTTGACGTGATAGGGAATGTAGCGGAAATGATCAATGAGCCGGGAAAAGCAATGGGTGGAAGCTGGAATCATTTGCCAGAAGAATCAACCATCAATAGTATCAATCTTTACGATAAACGCTCTCACACGGTTGGTTTCCGAGTGTTCATGGAGGTAATTGAAGAATAAATGGGGTTATTCACCGCCTATCATAAAAAAACAGATGAAACACTGATGGTCCTCATCCAGAATGGGGATCATCGGGCGTTTCAGAACCTGTATGATCGCTATGCTACACGCCTCAATGGATTCTTTTTCAAAATGCTCTGGTCTGATGCTGAAATGGCAGAAGACTTTGTACAAGATTTATTTACTAAAGTCATCGATCGACCTGAGCTCTTCAAAATTGAGTACAAAGTCAAACCATGGCTCTTTCAAATTGCTGCTAATATGTGCAAAAACGCCTATCGAAAAAACAGCTTTGAGCGAGCCTATCGACAACATTTGGAATCCGAAGGCATTCACCTGGCACATATAGAAACCAAACTAGATCACAGCATTCAATTTGATTTACTATCAAAGGCTATGAATAACCTGGAGGAAGATAACCGTAGCATATTTCTGTTGAGGTACCAACAAGAAATGACCATTGAAGAGTTGAGTGAGACCTTTGACATCCCTACAGGAACTGTCAAATCCAGGCTTTTCAACCTTCGCAAACAATTACTAACAGCTATAGAAGACCAAAAAATTACGAACCATGAATAATGATCAATTGCTTAAAATAGATCACCTCATTCAGACCAAACATTATGAGGAGCTCAGTCAGGAAGATAAACTTCTGGTAGATGAACACCTTGGTGGCAAAAAGTCCTTTGAGCAATACCAAATACTCTTCAAGGAAACACATGCAACACAGGAAAGGCCTGTTTCACGATTAGTAGCCAACAACCTGTCTACACGTTTTAAACAAAAGAATCGACCAGTCTGGTATAGCCTCTTTAATTATCGTATTCCGGCATATGCTAGTATCACGCTAATCGCTCTCATAATGACAGCTTCCTGGTGGTGGACCACTAGTCATCCAAATATGATCGAAGTAACCAAAGAAGTATATTTACCGGGCAAAACAGACACTCTACTGGTACAACTGCCTCCTGATACTATCGTGATTGAAAAAGTCATTCAGAAAACAATACCAGTTTACATTACCAGTAATGTCCCATCTGAAAAAACCCAAGAATCAACAGAAGGAAGTTCACTGGCTGAGCAGCAAGATTTAACCGAGTTTTTAGTGAGCGGAAGATGATAAAATCATCGAAGACTTCCAACGACTGTGACTGTATCTATTTCATCAAAAGCTTCATACACGACACTGTAGTACATGGAATTATCATCGGGCATGTAGCTTCCATTGTAAGCACCGGATCGCTGATTTTCACCCCATACATAGTATCTATCAGATGTCTGTTGCGCAATCGAAAAACCAACTAATCCACCGGAAATGGGCGCAAGTTTAGCTTTGAATGCCGTATGACCTGATTCTTCTGGAGGCGTAATTTCTATTTCATTCAATCCAACACGAGTGATATCAATCACCACTTCAATATTCGTATAGGAATTGCTGGAGTAGGTAGCCTCGTATACCCCAACGACTTGTTCTGTATAATCCGTTGGACCTGGATCTTCTGCTGAGCAAGACATTAGAAATATAACTCCTACCCAAGCTGCGCTTTTTAGTATTTTCATTGTTTTAACTGGTTGTTTGCTTATATGAAATTCGCTACAAACTTCTTCCAATCAAAGCACTCATAGACAGTCAGATGGTGAATAGGAATTAAACGCTAGTGAATGTAACTGCACGATACTTAAAGCTCTAAGAGCTTAACTTTATATCACCAGATGAACAACATATCTCACCTGGAGAATAATTTTTTTACAAATACCGTTTTTATTTGTAAATAGAGAAGAAATCAAGTACGTTCATACTGATTAACTATTTCACTTTCTCAAAATAACTTTAGCCATAAAAGATCAATTATTTCAGATCTGATAAAAGGTCATTTAGATCAAACACAACCATGCAAAAACTAATAGCACTTCTACTTGCTCTAATCATCATCACATCGTGCAAAGACGATGAGATCGCACCAGCTTTTAATGAAGATGAACTAACTCCATTAGTAACCTTTGAGGTTGACGGAAAACTTATTGAACTGACATCAAATAATAGTAACACATTTTCTTTTCCTGTTTCATCAGAAAGTGGATCTGTACTACCAGAAACCTATGCGTTTTTATTTTCGAGCGACTTTTCGGCGAGCCCAAGCTGTCAGAATACCGCCATGGATATTGAATTAACTAAATGGTTTGACATTAATGAGCTAGAGTTCTTAAACAACTATCCGATTGATCCCGGAGATTACCCAAAGACAAGCAAGTTTCTTGAGGCATTTGAAAGTGGAGACCGAGATTTTCAGAAAGACATTGACATAACTTTTGTCTCCGATGAAATCACGATTTCTTATGTAGACGAAGACCTATCATTTTATGCGTCTTACTATGGAAATAATCCCTCATCAAAATTTCATATCATAAAAAGTATGGCATTAAATGATGGTACTGCCATTGTAGAAGGAACATTTGATGTGACTCTATACTCCATCGAAGGTGAGTCCATCGATCTCGAGAATGGTTATTTCCGAGCAATTTTTCAAAGAGCAAATACCATAGAAGAGGAAGAACCAGGGGAAGAAGTTGATGTGACTCTTGAATTTGAATTGAATGCAGCAGATGAATTAGATGATAACGAATACATTATTTATAATCTCATACTAGATAGCATGTATGATGATAAGGACGTAAGTGTAAATCAAAAATCACGTATCCATTTTCTAAATAATGTAGAACCTTATGAATCTAACCTTAAAAACGAATTCTCTGATTTCGATAATTCCTTATTTGACAACTATTTATTCGCTGCTAATTCAAATGCATACTTGGATGATCTATTGATTGAATCTTTGCTTTCAGAAGAAGAACTCACATATCTTTTCAATAAAACAGATGAATGTGGCAACAAAACTTCCAGAACAAATGGTTGGGAGCGCTTTGAAGCTAAACACCCAGATTTAGATGGATATATCGACTTTAGCAGAGTCGGTTTTAATGAAGATAAAACTCAGGGTTTGTTGGAAATTTCTTACAACTATGGAAGTCTTGGTGCAGAAGGCTATCTGATTTATGTTCGAAAAGACGCCAATGGATGGGAAATTGCCAAGGTTATTTTGGAGTGGATTTCTTAAGCAAAGCTTTGAAAATAAGTCAAACTCGTGAAAGCGATTAACAAAATAGAGCTCAGCAATTCTATTCATAATTGATCAACATTCAAATTGATTTAGTATTTCCTATAATAAACATCACAATTGCCGGTTAATTAAACAGTACTAACTTTTACAGCCTAATGAAAACGTTTAATTTATTCATTCTATTGACACTTCTGATTGGAGTTTCGTCTTTCGCACAAACCGATCAAACATATTACTCTAAGACGATAAATGACATTCAATTTGCCGACTACAGAGCATATAAAAACACCAACTTTGCCGACTCATTACTGAATCATTATCCAAGTAGATCATCAGTTAACTTTCCTGACTCTTCCGAGGCAAGCAGAGACATCAAAGTAGTCAACACCTGGAGAGAATTTAGAGACAACTTCCTTGCATCCGTTAACTTCGACGAATTTGACTTTGAAAAGCGGAAGTGTTCCATTTTTTTCACACTTCATTTTGATCAAGAAGGCCAACTGAAACATGTCCTTTTCAATTGGCTAAACGGTTTAGAGTTTCCTGAAATGACTGAGCATTTTGCAACATTCACTTCTGAATATGATTTTTCTGGTTTTCCACAAGGTGCAGACTGGTCTCAATGTGGAACTATAACACTTAACCGAAACGATCTCAAAAAAGCTCAAACAGAATTAGCTTCTAAATAATTTTAGATCATCTCAAACTGATGAATTCACTATCTTCAGGACAAATTACTTGTTCATGAACAGATTCATCAGTTTACTTTTCTTTATTCTCATTGCTTGCCAATCTCCTGAGAAAGGCAATCCATCTCTGCAATCTGGAGGCTATTATGCTGACATACAGGGAGGAAAAGTCTGGTTTGGCGTAATGGGTGAAGGTGACGCTACTCCCCTACTTTGTCTACACGGAGGTCCTGGAGGTACAAGTAAATCATTTTTGAGTTTAGCAGAATTATCCAGAGAACGTCCCGTGATCTTAATGGATCAATTGGGAAGCGGACTATCCAGCTACCATGAAGACTCTACACTTCTTACAGTTGAGAATTTTGTGGAGCAAGTCAAAGCCGTAAAAGAAACATTAAACCTGAAGGAATTTTATCTGATGGGACATTCATGGGGTACCGCTTTGGCATTGGAGTACTATTCCAAATATCCTGATGGTGTCAAGGGCATTGTATTCAACAGTCCGTATTTCTCCACCGCTACCTGGATTAAAGATACTGACATACTCGTTTCCACCCTTCCAGACAGCATACAGGAAGCCATCTATTTTGCAGAAACTAATTATGAATTTGAAAGTCAATCCTACAAGGACGCCATGGACGTATTTTTCAAAAACTTCCTCGTTCGCAAAGATGAAGCGGAATGGCCTACTCTCTCCTATCAGTTGATTGACCCAAAATATGATTCTGTAGAAGTGAAGAGTAATTCATACATCTACAACTACATGTGGGGACCTAGTGAATTTAGCCCAACAGGAACGCTGTTAAATTATGAGAATATTGACGCTCTCAAAGGAATAAAGGTGCCCGTTTTATTCACTACAGGTGAGTATGATGAGGCAAGACCAGAAACTGTTGAATTATTTACAAAAATGGTTCCTGATGCCTCCTTCATCGAAATCCCAAATGCTGGCCATGGCTCCACCAGAGACAATCAACCAGCCTATCTAAAAGCCCACAGAGACTTTACGAACCGAATAGATGCTGAAGATTCCAAAGATTAAGACGCATTTCACCTCTATCCTTGTCGGATTAAGGTGGTAGTTATTTGATCCTATCTGGTGAATTTTGAAGGATTCAAATACTTGATGGATATGAGGAAAATAATTGTATTCTCCATGATAAGCCTGGATGGTGTCATGCAAGCACCTGGAGGTCCTGAAGAGGATAGATCCGGAGATTTTCAATATGGAGGATGGACTGCTCCGCTTGGTGATGACCTATATGGGCAGGTTGTCAAGAAAGAATTGGAACCTGCAGAATACCTTCTCGGGAGAAAAACATTCGAAATCTGGGAAGCCTATTGGCCAAGTCATAGCGATTTTTGGCCAGGCATCAACAGTGGGATGAAATATGTTTTATCAAATTCAAGAATTGAATCACACTGGCAAAACACCCGGTTCCTCAAGAGTTTAGAAAACATTCAACAACTCAAAAACACCAACGGATCAGATCTTCATGTTTGGGGAAGTAGTGAATTGGTAAAGCTTTTATTGAAGCACAACCTTGTAGATGAACTAAGGCTCAAGATTCATCCATTACTCCTTGGAAATGGAAAGAAGCTTTTTGACAATCAGGCTTATCCAGCAACATTCGAGCCAATTGATCAGGTTACCACCTCAAAAGGAGTAATTATTGCAACTTATCGCAAAGCAGGAAAAGTGAAGACAGGACAATCCGGGGAGTAAAATTAAAAATGCAACTTCATTCCTTCGTGGGTAGCTACGAAACCAAGGGACTCATAGAACCGAATCGCATCTCGACGTTGCTTGTCTGAAGTTAATTGCAATACATGAGCTCCCCGTTCTTTTGCTCGGTTAATGGCCCACTCAAACATTTGAGTCCCCAGACCTGTACCACGCTGATCTTTTCTGATTCTGACAGCTTCAATTTGTGCCCGCACGCCACCTTGATAAGTCAAATACTGAATGAATGACAATTGCATTGTCCCTATCACTTCCTGCTCCTTTTCAACCACCATCAACTCCTGATGTGGATCACTTATGATTACTTCGAAAGCTTTTAGATACACTTCAGGCAACGGCTGTTGAAAATTCTCACGCTTAGCTCCCAAATCATCATCCGCAAGCATGGCAACAATAGCAAATACATCGTCTTTTGTAGCTTTTCTGACCTTCATCAATCTCTAATTTTGACTATAATCTACCTTTTTATCCAATAAAACTGATAGCAACAAGCCACTGCACCTACATAAACCATTCCCACACTCCAAAAACCTAGATCTATAAAAAATGAGTAGTAACTACCGCCGCTCGGCAATATAAACATGGGTACTGTGATGAGGGCATCCATCAAAATAGAAACGCTAAGCATAAACAGCCCAAGTAAAACTCCATGGACTTTCTTCCCTCCATGGTAGTAAAAACGTGATCCAATTATGGCAAGTGGAATAAGTAATACTGCGAGTATCAAAGAAGCTCCATTTTGAGTTTTTTGAATGAATGGTAGCATTGAAGCAATTGAAAAAACAAGTGCACCAATCATCCATAGAACAATTGAAACAATTAAAACTCTTACTAACGACATATGATAATCAAATTAAGGTGACCAAAGAATCACAAGACTCTTAGGCCACGTTAAACCATTATTGAACTGTAACTTCTGGATTCCAAACCCCAGTTTTCACCGTATTCTTTACGTATTGATCAAAAGAAGTAGCAGGTCTATTCAGCACCTTTTCAATATCCTGAGTGACCACATCATTTCCTTCTGTACCTAGCACCTCGGTGAACAAGTAATTGATCAGCCAGATATAATCCTTAGGCACCTGGTGCTCTTCCAGCATCGTCACATACGCTGATAATGAAATGGGTGTAAATGCGATATTTCTACCTGATGCTTCATCAATCTTGTTGATCACTTGTTCAAAAGTGAGCAATTCTGCGCCTGTCAATTCATATAATTGCCCATTATGATCCTCAGTCAAGGCTTTCACCACTACTTCAGCAATATCATCGGTGCTTACATAAGGTACTTTTGCTTCTGGTTTTGGTAAAGCAACATGTCCCGCCAAAATCGGATCCAGGAAGAAGCTCTCGCTAAAGTTTTCCATAAACCAGCTGGCACGAACAATGGTATAATCCAATCCAGAGTGGATCACCACCTGCTCACAAAGTTCGGCTTCACGCTCTCCTTTACCCGATAATAATACAAGCTTTTGCACACCTGACTTCTTAGCTTCTTTCACCAATCCTTCAATGGCATCCAGTGCTCCTGGAACAGCCAGATCAGGCTGAAAGGTGATATATACTTGAGTGATTCCCTGAAGAGCATCTGACCAGCCTGACTGATCCTGCCAATCAAATGCAGGAAAACCATTTCTAGATCCAATGCGCACTTCCTCACCAAGTGCTTGCAGTTTTGCTACTACTTTTCGACCGGTTTTACCGGTTCCTCCAATGACTAATGTTTTAGTACTCATGTTATTTTGTGTTTTGATTTATTCAATATTTGATGGTGAAAGAGCTTGCTAAAGCCAACAAAAAGGCCCCAAGTGCGCTCCATGTCCTGATGAAATGAAGCCTATTCCAACGCACTTCATAGTATTGTCTGAAATCTGAAAGTTGAGTCTCTGATAATTCAGACAAATTCAACGCATCCAGTTCATCGTTTAATGGCACATTGCCGAATGCAGTAACTGCGAAAGTCCCCAAGAGGTAGGTCAAAGTAGCGGCAACTACTAGCCAGAAGGTAACTCCGTGGCCATACTGCTGTACAGAACTGATCATCAAGAGCAACAAGCTTCCGAAAAAGCTCAGAAAGAAAGCTGGATTCAGTATTTCTTTATTAATTGACTGCATGGTTTGGAGATACGTCAAATCCAACAATTTTTTAGTCCCTGGAATGACTGAAACCGCCCATGCATAAAACAGACCAGCAGACAAACCTGTAAGAAATATGGCCAGGTACAAACTCAATGATTTAGTAAAAGCCATAACTAAAAGATGTCTTGAGTGAACAACCACTTCTCCAGCACTGCATATTCTTGAGTCGTCAGCTTAACTTCTTTGCCCTTTGGCATGCGTCGCTTGATGAAAACCTGCTGATAAATCTTTGGGGCTAAGTCCGAAATATTCTTCGATGTAAAAACCTTTTTAGGGTTCTTTCTAGTGTGACATACATTGCACTTGGATTTCAAAATATCAAGTGCCGCTCTTTCCAACTCACTTTCTTCAGCAATAACTCTTGCCTCAATTACCGTAGGTAAAGTGGTTAATCGGAAAGCTGGAATGATCGCTATCCCAAACAGGATAACGACCACTTTCAGATAGTTTGGTTTAAATAGTCTCATCTTCATTTTCTGTAAATGATTATGAGACAAAATTGAATCTTATCTTATCTGTTGGCTTGTTCGAAAAGGAGCTTAATTTGTTCGAAAAGGATTAATGCTTGATTTCACTAGGACGAAATCCAAACTTGCCAGCAAAGGCATTAGAAAAAGAGCTCAGACTATCATAACCTACTTCCCAGGCGGCTTCCTGAATACTCTTCTCTCCTGTTCTGATCAATTCGTGTGCAGTATTTAAGCGTTCGTTTTGGAGGTATTTAAAAACAGGCACTCCAAAAACTTCTTTAAAGCTCTTCTTAAGTTTGTGGGTATTAAGCCCAATTTCTTTAGAAAGTTCAGAAAGCGAAGGTGGTGAGTTCAGATTAGCTATTAATATATCTCTGGCTTTTTCCAATCGATCACGATCATCTGTCGGCAACTTTTCATTGGCATTGATCGACAGCTGGCCAAAGAAGTGTGCTAGTAATGAAGTAATCTGGCTTCGGAAGAACATCATTTTTGCCTTCCCTTCATATTGTATATGAAATATCTGATCTACAATGGATTGCATCTCTGGAGACATAAAAAATTGTGGTCCAGCAACATAGTGATCTTTCGGGTGTACCAGCTGCTCTAACAATTCTGCAAACAACTCTCCTTCTTGCTCAGGTAAATTATCCAGGTGTCGGGCCGCGGTAGCAATAACGGCACACTCCAATGGTTTCTCTGAAGAGACCACATGTTCAAAAACCACTTGTTCATCACCATAAAAAGATAAAGCTAACCCCTTGGTGTAATCATACTCCTGTAGCTTATTCTTATACTTCACATTGAGATGCACATTCCCAGAACCATAAAAAGCGACAGCAATGACAGGCTCGTCAAAATGACAGGCATCAACGGTAGGGGATTCTGAATTTCCAGTTTCCACCAAAATCGTAAAATCATTGATATCTACTATATCTCTTGTCATCTTTTATACCAGATATAGTCGGTTACTGGTGGAGTAATACCACTCGCTCGGAGATCTGAGATAATCTGTCCTCGATGATGGGTAGTATGATTAACTACTTGAAATAGCATCTCCTGAATGCTATTTTCATAAGAATTACCTTTCGAGTTTTTGTACGCAATTCGTTCATCAAGATCTCTATCATCTAAAATATCTAAAGAATTCAAATAATTAGTCTGATCATACTTAGCACACTCAGTTAGTGTGTGCACATCACTTACACCAAAAGACTCATCTCCCAAAATTCGCGAATTCCAAATTTGGTGAGCATTGATTATATGTGAAATAAGTGGAATAGAGCGCTTACTTATCTCACCTTCATGTGTTTGTAAAAGTTCTAAGATCTCCTGATTGAAATGCCTGTGATACCCAAATAAATCTTTAAAGAAGATAACCATGAAGACAAGTTATATCAACACAACCTATTCAGTCAAGACCGAACATGATTTATTTAAACCATCCAAAACATTGATTTTCAATTTCAACGATGGACAATTACTTTAGGGAAAGAGAAATTTAATACCATATGAAAAAATCCTTCCTTTTATTCATGCTGTGCCTTGCTTCTATCAGCATGTTTGCCCAACCAGCAAAGGTTTCCAGTAAAGCGAATCAATTAGCCGAAGATATCGAAACTAAAATGATCGAATGGCGACATGACTTTCATGAAAACCCAGAGCTATCCAATAGGGAATTTAAAACAGCGGAAAAGATTGCTGCACACCTGAAATCATTAGGATTCGAAGTTCAGACAGGTGTTGCCAAAACTGGTGTTGTAGCCATTTTGAAAGGTGCAAAACCAGGTCCGGTTATTGGTTTAAGAGCTGATATTGACGCATTACCGGTCACAGAGCGAGTAGAGTTGGAATGGAAATCAACCACCACCTCCAATTATAATGGAATAGAAACAGGTGTAATGCACGCGTGTGGTCATGACACCCATATTTCCATTCTTATGGCTACTGCAGAAGTGCTCAGCAAAATGAAAAACGATTTGAGGGGAACTGTCAAGTTTGTGTTTCAACCTGCTGAAGAAGGTCCTCCTCCTGGAGAAGAAGGTGGCGCCAAGTTGATGGTAAAAGAAGGTGTTATGAAAAACCCAGATATCGATGTAATGATTGGCCTCCACATCAATGCACAAACTCCAGCAGGTACAGTTAGCTACAAACCAGGCGGAACTATGGCTGCTGCAGACCGATGGGTGATGAAAATCAAAGGAAAACAATCACATGGTTCTACACCATGGACTAGTATAGACCCAGTAGTGACTGCTGGTCAGATTATCACCGGAATGCAGACTGTGATTAGTAGAAACACAGAATTAACGAAAGAAGCAGCGGTGTTGTCCGTGGGTTTAATTAGAGGTGGAGTTAGAAATAATATCATTCCTGAAGAAGTCGAAATGATCGGAACCATCCGAACATTGGACCCTGAAATGCAAAAGAAATTACATGAAGACTTTAGACGTGTAGCAACGAACATTGGTGAAGCAATGGGAGCTGAGATCGATTTGATCATAGAAAGCCATGTCCCAGTTACGTACAATAATCCAGACCTGACAGCTACATTGGTCCCATTCATTTCCAATGCTATAGGAGCTGAAAATGTTTACCTTAAAAAAGCAATGACAGGAGCAGAAGATTTTTCATTTTATGCGAATGAAGTACCATCATTTTTCTTCTTCGTTGGAGGATGCCCAACAGATCAAGATCCAACAAAGGCAGCTCCACATCATACTCCTGATTTTTATGTGGATGATTCGGGAATGATTACTGGTGTAAAATCTATGCTAGCAGCAACATTGGGTTATATGTATAAATAGGTCTTATACTTATTTTATAAATATTTGCATTATGCATAGAAACAAAAGCTGAAGTTTCATGTTAGATAGGTAGAAAAAACACTAAACCGTCTCACATGAAACTCCACTCGCTACTCATAGTTGGGATCATTGCAGCTGCTTGTAATTCCAACAATAAAACAATAGTTACCGATTCACATGTTAGAGTTCCGGATTCAACAAAAGAAACTCCGCCTCAAGAATACATTCCCATTACTCACTCAATAAAGCATTTAGACGCAGATACTTCCATTGCAGACTCTCCTTCATTTAATGGACAGTATGTTGTTGCTGATAAATACCTGGTAGATGTTAAGATCAATGACTCTGAAGCTGTGGTAAACTGGGAAGGTTTTGATCAAGTGCTATATAGGAATGAAAATTGCAGCTTTAAGAATCTAATATGCTTTTCTTCTGACAATCCAGATTTTGGGAAGTTCTACATGAATGCCAGAAATGGAAAACTCATTCACCAAATCATAGAAGAAAATGACACACTTTATTACGAAGTAGCCCGCTTAAACAAGGAAAACAAACCAGCTGGGGACTTTAACGGAAAGTACTCCATTATAGGACCTAAAATGGATTCTATGAAGTTCGAGATGGTAGCAACAGCTCCCTACAAATACGAATACAAACTGGATTCAGGCAATAAATCAGTTGTCTTCTATCGTGGACGGGATAAAGTAGGATTAATGCACTACAGTAATACCATGGCGATGAACTCAGATCATATGTCTGGCTTGTACAAATGGAATGATGACTCCAATGCTACCATTGTACAACTAGCTACAAATTAAAAAAGGCCAGCAAATGCCGGCCTTTTCTCTTAATCTATATAGGTCGGACCTAGTCCATTTGACTCTCATATTTTTCTTTGAACTTCTCATACAGCCTTTGCTGCATAGCATGAAGCTCTACTTCTCTACCCTGGATGTAAGATGCAACAATAATATTGCTTCTCATATCAAGAATATCACCACCAGAGATTACGATGTTGGCATCTTTACCCTGCTCAATAGTTCCTGTCATATCATCTATTTTCAGGATTTTAGCAGTATTTGAAGTCACTAACTTCAAAGCCTCTTCTTTATCTAACTCTCCGTAGACAGCAGTAGTTCCTGCGAAGAAAGGAAGATTTCTTGCACTAGCTAACATACCGTTTTCATAAGTAAGACCCACAAGAATTCCTTCTTTGTGAAGAAGCGCAGGCAATTTGTAAGGGAGATCATAATCTTCAGAGTTTCTTGCTGGCACTCTGTGAACATTGGTTATCAATACTGGAATATTATTAGCCTTGATGAAATCTTTCACATACCACACATCTGCAGCTCCTGTCAACACTATATTTGGAATACCAGCACCTTTCAACGTCTGGATAGCTTCCATGATTTCTTTAGCATGATCGGCATTCACAAATAGCTGTGACTCACCGGTAACTACCGGAATCATGGCTTCTAGCTTCAAATTACGCTCAGCAGGCTTACTTTCCATGTACGACTTAGTGTCCGCTATCAACTGCAGAATCTCTCCTACCTGATCTTTGTAGTTTTCATTGGCTCTTCGCTCTGTTTCACCACGCCACCATCTTGGACCATATGAAAGTGCAGGCCAGTTGACATGAACTCCATCATCCACTTTATACAAACCATCTTCCCAATTCCAGGCATCCAACTGCATAATACTACTTGTACCAGGGATTGTACCTCCCTGAGGAGTAATCTGTGCAATCTGGATTCCAGTAAACTTCATTGTAGGAATAATCTCAGAATCCGTATTATAGGCAATCGCAGATCTCACATTTGGATTGATACTTCCCGTTTCGTTATTATCCAAAGTAGCTCTTACAGATGCTACCTCTTCCAATCCCAATTTGGTTTTTGGCAAGATTAGACCTGGATAGATGTGCTTTCCAGAAGCATCTACTTGCTTATATCCTGAAAGATCAACTCTTACGGTCGTTGCATTAGCGACCATGGTGATTTTTCCATTTTCAAACGTAATGATAGAGTTTTCAATAACTGTACCATTACCCAAATGAGCGGTACCATTCATGATGGCAATCGGCTCTGTCTGAGCAGACCCTGGAGCTGGAACTTGTGCAAAAGCAGCTGTCACAGCTAATAGTCCAACGATGTATGTTAATATCTGTCTTTTCATGGTCTTAGTCATTTAAAGAGTAATCTTCTACCATCAAATCTCCACACTCAAAATAGTGCTTCTCTTTCTTGCGACCCTTTTGTGTAGATGCTCCACCTTTCTTAGCATCCAGCATTTTATTGGTCAATCTTGTGCGTTCTGAAGCAATCCATTCTTTCATTTCAGCATCTTTCTCCAGGCTGAAATAAACCACACCATCAACTAATGTCATCTCAGGTTTAGCATAAATCGATAATGGGTGATCATTCCAAAGAACTACATCTGCATCTTTACCCACTTTTAAGCTACCCATTCTATCATCTAAATGAAGAAGTTTAGCTGGATTGAGCGTTACTAATTTCAAAGCAGAAATCTCATCCATTTCTCCATATTTCATAGACTTAGCAGCTTCCTGATTCAAGCGTCTTGCCATTTCTCCATCATCAGAGTTAATCGCCACGGTTACACCAGTCATGGTCATCAACGAAGCATTGTAAGGAATAGCTTCTGCTACTTCCATCTTATATGCCCACCAGTCTCCAAAGGTAGATCCACCTACACCATGTTCAGCCATTTTATCAGCTACCTTATAGCCTTCTAGAATGTGTGTGAAGGTGTTCACTCTAAAATCAAACTGCTCTGCTACCTTCATCAACATGTTGATTTCAGACTGTACATAAGAGTGACAAGTAATGAATCGTTCTTTGTTCAGAATTTCCAATAAAGTCTCTAGCTGAAGATCTTTTCTAGGTGCAGGTGTAGAAGCTTTTACCTTTTTACTTAAGCCATCGTATTTCGCTTTTGCAGCACCATATTCTTTAGCTCTTGTGAATCCATCTACAAATACCTGCTCCACTCCCATTCTGGTTTGTGGATATCTGATACTATAGTCATTTCCCCAGTTGGACTGTTTTACGTTTTCGCCCAGCGCAAACTTGATGTACCCATCGGCGCCTTTGATTTTCATACCTTGAGGATCAGCACCCCATCTGTATTTCACCAAAGCTGATTGACCACCTACTGGGTTTGCGGATCCATGCAACAACTGTGCAGCAGTAACACCACCAGCCAAATGTCTGTAGATATCTAAATCCTCCGAGTTCAGCGCATCATACATTCTTACTTCAGCTGTAATAGAATGACTTCCTTCATTCACTGATGACAAGGCAATATGAGAATGCTCATCAATGATTCCTGGAGTAACGTGTTTACCTGTAGCATCAACTACTCTAGCACCAGCGGCTTCTAAACCTTTTCCAACCTGAGCGATTTTACCATCCTTTACCAGGACATCCGCTCCTTCTATTTTTCCATCTCCTTCAAGTGTCCAAACTGTTGCATTCTTGAATAGAATCGTTTCTTGAGTTGGTTTTTCAACCCAACCATACGCTACGAATGGATAGATCATATCTCCAAGCTCAGGAGCTTCTTCTTCCTCATCTTTATCCTTTTTCTCTTCTTTCTTTTCAAGATCACCTGTTCTATCAGCTGACCAGCTCACCCATGATCCATCGGCTAACTGTCCATTGCCTCCAAAAGCATCGTCTCCTACCCAACCAGAAAGTCTGGTAGCAGAATCTTCACCTTCTTGTAAGAAAGACAATGTGATCGTTTTGCTTGAGATAGAAAGTTTAACATCAATAGTGGTAGAATCATTAACAACAATTTTCGCCTTTGGACTTCCTGGTTCTCCAGAGAGTTCCATAGCAAAAGTTGAAGAACCCACTTTCAAGTCATAGTTTCCTGAATAATCCGCAGGATCAAGTTCAGAAATTTCAAACTTCTTTCCTTGCACCCAGGTCTGATGAATCTTTGCTTTATCCTCTAAAATATTATCTGAAGCAACAAAGAAGTTAGCAGTCATGCCTTTCTTTAATGCACCTACAGAAGAAGCCATATTATAGTATTTAGCTGGAGTATAAGTCACAGCTTTCAACACTTGCGCTTCTGTCAAACCGTACTTTTTCGTCTTTCTTAATGCTGACCAGAAGTCATCTGACTTTTTCAACCCAGCAGTGGTGAAGGCAAACTCAACACCAGCATCAGCTAGCATTTTTGCGTTAGCGGGAGCTAATTCCCAGTGTTTCATATCTGCTAATGAAACATCTAAAGCCGCAAGCGGATCCTCCACATCATATGCATCCGGGAAATTAACTGGAAGAATAAGCGAAACATTCGCAGACTTGATTTCATTCAGTCTTTGGTATTCATCGCCATTACCTTTTACGATATATCGAACACCAAACTCGTCACCTATTTTATCAGCAAGCAATACGCGCAGTTTGCCTCCGTTTGCCTCGAATACTTGTGGCAAAGTTTGTGCCTCGTTCCAAGCTTTCAATGAAAGATTGGTTTGCTCACTTTGTGTTTTGTACCATTGGCCATCCAAATAGGTTTGACGAAGCAATGCCACCATACCCATAATTGAACTTGGATATTCTTGCCCTGAACTTCCCGAGTTAAATGAGAAATGAGCTGCAGCCTTGTCTTTAACAACAGTTTCTTGGACTGGTAAATCTGAAAGATGAGTGAACAACGATGTTCCTCTCATGATCCCGTCTTCACGGAAAGCATTAACCGAACCAACACCGATTTTTCGCATAGATTCAGCAGCTTTTCCATCCGCTTTAAAATCTGCTACGGCATTGTAGGTAGACTTTATTGCATCGTTCCAGCCGTATGGCCCGTCTAGCTTACTTTCATACTGAGGACCATTACTTCTAGATCTCTCAGGTTCTGGAAGCCCGTAATTAGAATAAGGCTCTACCACTGCAGGATAGATAAACTTGCCTTGCAAATCCATTACAATGGCGCCTTTAGGTATTGCTACACCTGTTCCAACGGATTGAACTTTTCCGTCCTTGACAATTAGTGTCGCATTTTCAATTTTTGTTTGATAATCCACGTAAATCGTGGCATTGGTGAGTGCGTAGAGTCCAGGTCGATCATCAGCCACTCCATTAACAGGAAAACCCTCTTGAGCATAGCTGAAATACCCCATGAAAACCGCACACAGTAGAATAATCCTCTTCATACAAATACGTTTCAATTAGGAATTTGAATTAAACTGAATGTTAATCAATAAACCTCGCATTTATACATGGTTTTACACCGACGGTTGACCATCTATTTGATATACAAAAAAAGATCTACCATTCCTCCAAAAACTAAAAAAGGCTGTCATTTGACAGCCTTTCAAAAGCATATATTTTAAATCAATTAAGAGAACGCCGGTATACCCGTTATCTCATTTCCTAATATCAATAAGTGAATATCATGCGTGCCTTCATAAGTCACTACAGATTCCAAATTCATCATGTGACGCATCATTGGATACTCACCGGTAATACCCATACCGCCATGAATCTGACGTGCTTCTCTAGCTACATCCAATGCAAGAGCCACGTTATTTCTTTTCGCAAGGGATATCTGGGCTGATGTCGCTTTTCCTTCGTCCATTAGCTTACCTAATCTCCAGTTGACCAACTGTGCTTTAGTAATCTCTGTAAGCATCTCAGCCAATTTTTTCTGAACCAACTGAAATGAGGCTATTGGCTTACCGAATTGCTCACGCTCCAATGCATATTTTCTAGCGGATTCGTAGCAGTCCATCGCCGCACCAATCACTCCCCAGGCAATACCATATCGCGCCTTATCAAGACATCCTAGTGGGGCACCTAGTCCATCTTTATTTGGCAAAATATTTTCTTTCGGAACCTTCACATCGCTAAATACCAACTCACCTGTGCATGATGCTCTTAACGACCACTTACCGTGAGTTTCTGGAGTAGTGAATCCTTCCATTCCTCGCTCTACGATCACACCTTTGATTCTACCTTGTTCGTTTTTGGCCCAAACAACAGCGATATCCGCTTTAGGTGCATTAGAAATCCACATTTTCGCTCCATTGAGCAGATAGTGGTCTCCCATATCCTTAATGTTGGTTTCCATTCCACCTGGATTCGAACCATGATTTGGTTCTGTCAAGCCAAAGCACCCCAACATCTTGCCTAAAGCCAGTTTTGGAAGATATTTCTTTTTCTGTTCTTCACTTCCATAAGCGTAGATCGGGTACATCACCAAAGATCCCTGTACTGAGGCCGTTGATCGCATCCCGGAATCACCACGCTCTATTTCCTGCATGATCAAACCATACGAAGTATAGTCCAACCCTCCTCCTCCATACTCTTCAGAAACAGTCGGTCCAAATGCCCCGATATCTCCAAATTTCTTCACTATTTCATAAGGAAAATGATTTTGCTCGGCCCATCCTTCGACATACGGGGTGATCTCTTTTTTGACAAAGTCTCTAATCGAAGAACGGATCAACTTGTGCTCATCCGTCAGCAAATCATCTATTTGATAAAAGTCCGGCGACTCAAAGTCATCAACAAAATTGCGCTTTGCAGCCTGACCATTTCGGGTTAACGTGTCAGTTGACATACAGTTGTTTTTTGTTTTATCAGTTTTATTGGATCAAATTTACAACAAAGAATCAGGGAAAGAATGGGAAACAAACGTTTTAGTGAAGAAGTACTCGCTCAACTTGAAAAACTTGAGGAAAAATATGATGCTATGGGTCAGGATTTGTCCGCATACCTCGATGGTCTGCTGCATTCCGATTATTTAACCTACTGGGATTACATTCAAATCGACACCCTATTAAGCTTACAGTCTCCAAGGACAAGTTTCCCTGATGAAAAAATTTTCATCCTTTATCATCAAATTACGGAGCTCTACTTCAAATTAATCTTGAATGAGCAAGAGCAACTGATTCTTTCAGATGAGACTCCAGATAGAGAGGTCTTCTTGAAAAGGATCAATAGAATGAATCGCTATTTCGCTCACCTGGTAGATTCTTTTGATGTGATGATCGAGGGCATGGATCCTGAGCAATTCTTGAATTTCAGAATGTCTCTTTTGCCAGCATCTGGATTCCAATCTGGACAGTTTAGAATCATTGAGATTGGATGCACAGACTTTCATCTCTTAGCTGATATTAACAAGAAAGAAGAAATGGCTTCTTCCGATTCGATTAAAGAGATTTATGACAATCTCTACTGGAAACAAGGTGCTACTGAACTAGCCACAGGTAAAAAAACGCTGACACTTCGCCAATTCGAGCACAAGTATTCTGATGAGTTTATCCAAAGAGCAGAAGGTGTTAAAGAAACCAACCTTAGAAGACTCTATTTCAAGCATTTTGAAGGAGATGCAGAAATTATTGAAGCACTTCGCAATCTGGATTATCAAGCCAACGTGCAATGGCCACTAATGCACTATAAGTCTGCTGTTCGATACCTTCAAAAAGATCCAGGTGTGATCAAGGCGACTGGCGGTACCAACTGGCAGAAATACCTTCCACCTAGAAGACAACAAGTAAGTTACTATCCAGAACTTTGGACTGCTGAAGAGATTGCTAACTGGGGAACCAGAGAAAAACTCTAATCAGCCACACTCTATCTATGTTAAAAAGCTGCGTTACGATATTGCTAATAGTATTTTCGCTTTTCGCGATGGGTCAAAAGACCTTCGTGAAGCGCACCTACTATGACGAAGAAAAAACGCAGCTCAAGGAGATTGTTACCTTGATGAAAAGTGACTCTTCCCTTCACGGAAAGTATCAATCTTTATACCTGAATGGCTCACTATCGGTAGCTGGATATTATAACCATAACCTATCTGACAGTACCTGGATTTACTATTTTGAAAATGGCAGAAAGAAAATGGAAGGATCATACAGCCAGGGAAAGCAAAATGGTAAATGGACTTATTACTATGAAAGTGGAGAATTAAAAGCCAAAGGAATTTATCAGAATAACATCCGCCACGGTCACTGGACGTATTACTTTGAGAATGGTCAAGAAAAAAGCAGCGGACTTTATTTCGACGATATGAAGGAAGGAATCTGGAATTACTCTTACGAAGAAGGTTCATTAAAAGCCCAGGCCTATTTCAATAAAGGAGTTGGATCCTACAAAGAGTTTTATCCTAATGGAAACATCAAAACCAAAGGAACAAACGCTCATGGTCAAAGTGAAGGTGAATGGACTTACTTCTATGAATCTGGTGAAATAGAAGCAAACGGAGTTTTCAAGAATGGCTTGCGGGAAGGACCCTGGAAGTATTTTCATAAAAACGGCCAAATATCAGCAGTTGGAGAATTTCAAAATGGTGAAAAAGCAGGTATTTGGAAGTACTATTTCTCTGACGGGACCATTAGCAGCGAAGGCCAAATGAGCAAAGACCAAAAGGATGGTTATTGGAAACTCTATTATCAAACAGGAGAAGTTAAAGGTGAAGGAACATATGAACAGGGATCTGGAGATTACATAGAGTTTTACGCTAGTGGTAAACAAAAAGCTCGTGGCCAAATCATCAACGACAAAAAAGAAGGGAAATGGACCTACTTTAGTGAAGAAGGGCTGGAAGATGGCACTGCTGACTTCAAAAATGGTAGAGGAGATTATATCGGATATTATCCGAACGGAGTTATCAAAATGAAAGGGACCATTGAAGATAATAAGCGAGTTGGAGAATGGTCATTATACAACCCAGATGGTTCATTGGCAGGCACCTACCGACCAATCTATGAAGAACAAAAGCCTATTTTTAGAACCACAGAGGAAGTTCGTTTGAAAGAAGATAAGAACAAAAAAGACAAACCTGAATACCGATACAAAAACAAAAAGCTCCGCTATTTCGAACCTCGCATCAATGAGTATAATGGCATCATAGTAGGCACTAATCCTGCATGGACGCTAATTGGAAGGCTGCCCTTAGCCGTGGAATATTACATTCAGGAACGCCTTGGGTTTGAGGCTCAATTAACGTTGCTACGTGATCCTTTCTTCACCTATGATCGTGTAAAAATTAATAGCACCAAAAGCATAGGAAGTAACATAGCTATTCGTCAGAAATTCTATCATGACGATACAAATCTGGGTATGTTCTATTTCGGCCATCAGATACTAGGTGGATTTAGTCAGCATCACGCCTACGTTTATGATAGCATTAGCTTCCGGCCTGCCACTATCGAAAGAAAACTTGAAGCGTCAGAGAAAAGAATTGCCTATGGATTATTCATTGGTAACAGATGGATGCAGCGAGCTGAAGACTCTGGATTTACCATCGATGTAAATATCGGGGTAGCCATTGGAAGACGTTTTTTCACCAAAGACTTTGACCCTGAACCTCAGTTTGATGCGCACTTCAGTGAACTAAATCAGGATGAAATCTATTTACCTATCATATTGACCATCAATATTGGGTTTGCTGGTCCGAAGAGAAGAACCGTAAGTTTCTAATGAGCAAAAAGACAGTAATTATTGGCGCTACCCCCAACCCTACCAGATATGCATATTTTGCGGCCGGGAGACTAAAAGAAAACAATCACGAAATAGTCCCAATTGGGATCAAAAAGGGTGAAGTTTTCAATGAAGAAATACTTGATTTAAAAATCAAGCCAGCCATTGAAGATGTTGATACAGTTACGCTTTATATAGGACCTCAAAACCAACCCGAATGGGAAGAATATATCCTAGATCTAAATCCTAAAAGAATCATATTCAACCCTGGAACTGAGAACCCCGAACTAGCACAAAAAGCAGAATCTAAAGGAATTGAAGCACTTAATGCTTGTACTCTGGTAATGCTCAGCGCTAATACTTACTAATATCATTCTCCTGATTGTTCTTCATCAACTTCCTCTTTGTAAATCCTTGGGATACAGGTTACCCCTCTATCCATCATTTTAACAATCATTGGTGAAATAAATTTGTTCTCTGCAGATTCAAAATTGATTGGATTCTCCTGATAGCTAAATAGCTCCAAAGCTTTTAGCTTTTCCAAATCCGAGTGCAATGTGGTCAATTGATTATTGGATATGTCAAAATCTGATAGATATTCCATCTCAAGAAATTGCGTTGGAAATTCAGCCAAATAATTATCATTCACCCTGGCGATTTTGAGCTTCGTTAAATTGGAAACTGACTCAGGCAGTACACTCAACCGATTATGATGGGCATAAAACTCTTCCAGTTTAGTCAACTGACCTATTGATTCAGGTAGACTGTAAATTTTGTTATGAGCAAGGAAAAGCACTTCCAAATCCTCGAAATTTCCGATAGATTCTGGAATTACTTCAAGCTCATTATAGTACAAATCAATTACTTTCAGATTCATTTCAAACAAGTCGTCTGGCAATGAAGTAATCTGATTCTTGTAGAATGACAACTTCGTCAATTGGCTCATTTTCGAAATACCCATAGGAATAGTTACCAACTGATTCTCCTGGAGCTGAAGCTCTTCCAATGCAGGCATTTTATATATAGATGAATGAATTTGCTTGAGACCTGAGTTATTCACTTTAAATACTTTGATGGATTGAAGTCGCTCAAAATCTCCATTTTGAATTGAGATTACATGTGACTTACTGAAGGACACCTCTTTAACAGACTTTGCCTTAGACAGTCGTTTTATCGGAATCTCCCCAAAGAAATTTTCATTAGCAACTAGCTCTTTCAAATTTTCCAAGTGCTTCACTCCAGATGGCAACCTGGTTAGCAGGTTGTTGCTAATGTCCAATTTTTCCAGACTGTCTATTTTCTGAATCTTTATCCACCAAACCTTGTCCAGGTCATTGGCCCTCCAATAAAGCCGCTTCAGATTGGGAAGTTCGTTTAACCGTTTTGAAAGCTTTTTAATATAGTTATAATCCAATATCAAAACCTCCATATTTTCAGCGGCATAAACGAATTCGGGTATCTCCTCCAGATTGGCATAACTAAGGTCAATTTCTTCTAGCGTATCAATTCGAGTGTTGGCCTCATATTTCATCAAACCATCTCTACCCTTCTGCTGGTTTTCAACCCGATTGGCCTGCAAAACTGAATCAATCGTATGGTACGGATCTTCCGCATACATCCGTTTATATAATTCTCGATTGGCCTGCCATTTCTTCATCCGCTCCTCCATCACCTGCCTGATACTATCCTGAGAACGCTTTAAATCGTCGTTTTGAGCCCATGCTAACAATGTGAAAACCATCATTATGATGGACAGAATAAGTCTTTTCATAACTAAATTTTTAGTTAATCAAAACTAAGGAACCAAAAGTCCAAATACAAGCCCATTTAGAAGCATATTTTATATATTTTTGAGGCTTAATTTTGAAAGTATGGAACAAGAAAAGTCATTAGGTAAAGGAGACTACTCAGCAGGTAATATTCAGGTACTTGAGGGACTGGAAGCGGTAAGAAAGAGACCTGCCATGTACATCGGTGATGTAGGCGTCAAAGGACTTCACCACCTGGTGTGGGAGGTTGTTGACAACTCTATCGATGAAGCCCTTGCCGGACACTGTGATACCATTAAAGTTGAAATCAATCAGGACAACTCAATAACAGTTACTGATAACGGACGTGGTATTCCTACTGACATGCACCCTAAGCAGAAAAAATCTGCGCTTGAAGTAGTAATGACCGTACTTCACGCGGGTGGTAAATTTGATAAAGATACTTATAAAGTTTCCGGAGGTCTCCACGGTGTGGGGGTATCGTGTGTGAATGCATTGTCGATATTACTTCGTGCAACTGTCCATAGAAATGGAACCATCTTTGAGCAAGAATATTCAAAAGGTATTCCTCAATTCCCTGTAAAAGAAATCGGTAAAACGGACATTACAGGAACAATCATCCATTTCAAGCCAGATCTTGACATCTTCACTGTAGGTGAGTACAAATATGAAACGGTAGCTAATCGTCTTCGTGAGCTAGCATTCTTGAATGCAGGAATTACTCTTACTCTAATTGATCATAGAGATCAAGATGAGAATGGCAATGACCTTACTGAAACCTTCCACTCTGAGGGTGGTCTTAAGGAGTTTGTAGCTTACCTGGATAGTACAAGAGAAAAACTGATCCCAGAGCCAGTTCATATCATCAATGAAAACGGTGAGATGCCGGTAGAAGTAGCTATGAGCTACAATACTTCGTATTCTGAGAATGTCGTTTCTTATGTAAACAACATTAACACCATCGAGGGAGGAACACATGTTGCCGGTTTTAGAAGAGCACTAACAAGAACACTTAAATCATATGCTGATAAGAGTGGTCTTTTAGATAAAGCGAAAGTTGAAATTACCGGAGATGACTTTCGAGAAGGACTAACTGCTGTAGTCTCAATCAAAGTAGCCGAACCTCAATTTGAAGGTCAAACTAAAACAAAACTAGGTAATTCTGAAGCTAGTGGTGCAGTAGATAGCAGCATCTCTGAATCATTGAACACTTACCTTGAGGAACACCCGAAAGAAGCTAAACAAATTATTCAGAAGGTAATCCTAGCAGCACAGGCTCGTCAAGCAGCTCGCAAAGCTCGTGAGATGGTTCAACGTAAAAATGTACTTTCAGGAACTGGCCTTCCTGGCAAACTAGCTGACTGTAGTGATAAAGACCCAGCTAACTGCGAAATCTACCTAGTAGAGGGTGACTCTGCAGGTGGATCTGCTAAGCAAGGTCGTGATCGTAAATTCCAGGCTATTCTCCCTCTGAGAGGTAAGATTCTTAACGTAGAGAAAGCACAAGAGCACAAAATCTATGACAATGATGAGATTAAAAACATCATCACTGCTTTAGGTGTGCAATTAGGAAGAGATGACGATGAGAAAGCGCTTAATACCGATAAACTTCGTTACCACAAGATTATTATCATGACGGATGCCGATATTGATGGTAGTCACATTAGAACTTTGATCCTTACTTTCTTCTTCCGCTACATGCGTGAGTTGATCGAGAGCGGTTATTTATACATCGCTTTACCTCCTTTGTATTTGGTAAAGAAAGGCAAACAAGAAAAATATGCCTGGACAGAGGATGACCGATTAAGATTGATCAAAGAGCTAGCACCTGAAGGCAAAGAAGATTCTGTAAACGTACAGCGTTACAAAGGTCTTGGAGAAATGAACCCTGAGCAGCTTTGGACAACCACCATGGATCCAGAAACCAGAGGATTAAAACAAGTAACTATTGAATCTGCTGCGGAAGCAGACCACTTGTTCTCTATGCTCATGGGTGATGAGGTGGCTCCACGTAGGGAGTTCATTGAGAAAAATGCGAAATACGCAAAAGTTGACGTATAAGATCTAGAAGCGCTCTGACTTAAATGTTCCCATGATCAATTGGAAAATCGCTTGAATGAATTTCCAGATCATAGCGAACGAAAAGAGGAGCGCTGAACCCAACGCCAACACAATCAGCATAATCAATTCTAATACTTTATCCATTGTGTTTTAAGTTTCATTTTAAAAGTAATCTTTTTCACAGGATATTGTTTATAAAATTTTCATAAAAGTTATCCACATGAAATATAATTTTGCCAAATACACAATAATTGGCCTAATTCTTCTATTTTCTTTTAAAGTAGCAGTAGCACATGACTATTGGCAACAGAGAGTAGAATACAAAATGGAAGTAGAATTTGATGTTAAAAAGCATCAATTCACCGGAGATCAAACCCTTACCTACTACAATAATTCTCCTGACACCTTATTCAATGTGTATTACCACTTATACTTCAACGCTTTTCAGCCGAACAGTATGATGGATGTAAGATCAAGAAACATTGAAGATCCAGATTCAAGAGTAGGAAGTAGAATTTCAGAACTTGGTCCTGATGAAATTGGCTACCTCAATGTAACTAGTTTAGATCAAAATGGCCAAAAGCTATCTTACCAAGTATCTGAAACCGTTCTAGAAGTAAAGCTAGCAGAACCAATTCTTCCTGGCTCAAAAGCTACATTCCAAATGGCTTTTGATGGACAGGTACCTGTTCAAATTAGAAGAAGCGGCCGTTTCAACCTTGGTGGTGTGGATTATTCCATGGCTCAATGGTTCCCTAAAATGGCTGAATTTGACGAAATGGGCTGGCATACCACTCCCTACGTTGGAAGAGAGTTTTACGCTCCATGGGGAGACTATGATGTAAAAATCACCATAGACAAAAACTATGTTATTGCAGCAACTGGAGATCTACAAAACAAAAATGAAATTGGTTACGGATACGAAGATGAAGGAGTGAATGTAAAACGTAAAGGAAAAACAATCACTTATCACTTTAAGGCAAAGAACGTACATGATTTCGTATGGGCAGCAGACCCTGAGTACACACAAACGACGGCACAAGTACCAGGCGGGCCACTAATAAGGTTTTTCTACATTCCCGGTGAGGAAACAAAACTATGGGAGGAACTACCATCTCATACGGTTAAAGCTTTCCAGTACATGGAAAAAACTTTTGGCAAGTATGGCTGGGACCAATATTCAGTAATCCAAGGTGGAGATGGAGGAATGGAATACCCTATGGCTACATTGATCGCTAACAAAAGACCAAATGGCGTTAGATCTCTAAGATCACTGGTTGGTGTGACGATTCACGAAATGATGCACAGCTGGTATCAGGGAATGCTTGCAACTAATGAAAGTTTTTATCCCTGGATGGATGAAGGATACACTTCATTTGCAGAGAGTTACACTTCAAATTACTTGATGGGTGAAGCAAAAGACAATCCACTAGAAGGAAGCTACAAAGGCTACATCAGATGGGCAACTTCAGGAAAAGAAGAACCAATCTCCACTCATGCTGATCACTTCAACACCAACAGAGCTTATTCAATTGGATCATATACCAAAGGTGCTGTTTCTCTAGAGCAACTTTCATATATCATTGGCAAAGACGCTAGAGACAAGGGAATTCTTAGATACCATAGAGAATGGGCCTTTAAGCACCCTGACTTAAATGACTTCATTCGCGTTATGGAAAAGCAAAGTGGAATAGAGTTGGATTGGTATTACGAATACTGGGTAAACACTACCAAAACCATCGACTATGGAGTTAAATCTGTCGTTGCTAACGACAAAAGCTCGACAATTACACTGGAAAGAGTTGACTTAATGCCAATGCCTATTGATGTTGTGATTACCAAAACTGATGGTACCCAAATCATGTATTACATGCCATTAACCATCATGAGAGGCGAAAAACCGAACGAATCAGGCTTAGAAAGGATCACACTTAAAGACTGGCCATGGACACACCCAACTTACAGTTTTGATGTGAACATACCTGTTTCTGATATCGCCAAAATTGAGATCGACCCAGAACAAAGAATGGCAGATATCAACAAAGAAAACAACGTTTACGAATTAGAAGAAACAACAATAAGTACAGATTCTAACAAGTAAGTAATTAACACTGAACATAAAAAAAGGCACTGATTGGTGCTTTTTTTATGCCTTGAAATGAATTAATCAGTTATATCAGCTTTAATGCTTATCATTTGACTTGGAGCTGTAGGATCATTACTAAAAACAGTTATTGTTTTGTATTGACGCCCTCTCCTACTTGTCGTATCAAAGGAAACCTCCATTTTAACAGTCTCTCCAGGAGCTATCACGTCTTTTTCTGGCGTTGAAATAGTACACCCACAATTAGGCTTAGCCTTACGAATACTCAATTCGGACTTACCAGTATTGGTCAAAGAAAACGCTGTTACTACTTTATTTCCCTGGGTCACTTTACCAAAATCATGTTGAGTACGATCAAAGGTTAACTTGGGCGCTTTAGCCAATTCATCAGCGGTCATTTCAGGAAAATACTCTTGAATGGTTGCTATAACATTAAAGGACTTTTCAGACTCTTCTTGCTCATCAGTAAACAACACTACATTGTCAGAAACAAAACCTAAATCATTTTTAGCCTTTGGATCATAGGTTACGATCATCACACCCAAATCTTCAGGCTGCAATACTTCAGGGTCAAAAGACACTGATATGTACTTCGGTCCCACAATACTATCTAACCAGGTCACAGCAGAATCTCCCGCATTGTAAACATCAAATCGCTTCACCACTAACTCCTTGTCAGTGACTTTACCCATATTAAAGGACTTGTATTTCACTCTTAAGTTACCAATTATCGTTGGCAATTCATCCTCTATCGTTTTTGGCTTTGGCTTAACTATCCCCTCTATATACAGCGTGGTGGATTGAGGCTTGCTTCCTAACTTATACGTTACAGCGAGAGACTTATCAAACTTCCCAGGCCTGTTCAAAGGATTATACTCTGCAGTGATAGAACCTGAGTCTCCAGGTTGAATAGCTTCTTTAGTCCACTGAGGTGTAGTACATCCACAAGATGCCTGCACGCCATTTATTTGAACTGCCTCAGCTCCAGAATTAACAAAGGTAAATGTGTACGATACAGGACCATCTTCCTCTTTTACTTCTCCAAAATCATGGGTACTCTTATCAAATTCCAATTCTTGAGCCACGCTGAAACTCATGATTCCCAGACATGTAAGTATTGTTAAAGCCAATCCTCTCATTCTTATGATTATTTTTTGATTCTTTTAGTCAACAAAGTAAACGTAGACAAAGATTCAAATTATTTAGGTTTGCACAAAAAATTTGGAATGGCAAGAATACTGACTGGAATCCAGAGTTCTGGGAAACCACACTTAGGCAATCTATTAGGAGCAATTCTACCGGCAATTGAATTATCAAAAGACGAGAAAAACGAATCGTTCTTCTTCATTGCTGATCTACATTCGTTAACCACGATAAAAGATGCTCAAACTCGAATCGACAATATCAATTCGGTAGCAGCAGCTTGGCTCGCATGTGGGTTTGACACAGAAAAGAACCTCTTCTACAGACAGTCAAAAGTTCCTTCCGTTTGCGAATTAGCATGGTATTTAAATTGCTATACACCATTCCCAATGTTGGCGAATGCTCATTCATTTAAGGACAAATCGGATAGATTATCAGATGTAAATGCCGGGTTGTTTACTTATCCTGTGCTGATGGCTGCTGATATTTTGCTGTATGATGCTGAATTTGTACCAGTTGGTAAAGACCAAAAGCAGCATCTCGAAATGGCTCGTGATATAGCTTCAGGTTTCAATCATCAGTATGGAGAAACGTTTGTTTTGCCAGAAGCCCGTATAGATGAAAACATTATGACCATTCCCGGTATTGACGGACAGAAGATGAGTAAGTCATATGGAAATACTATAGACATCTTCCAAACCGACAAAAAACTCAGAAAAAATGTCATGCAAATTGTGACCGACAGCACTCCTATGGAGGAACCTAAAAACCCGGATTCGTGTAATGTTTTTGCACTCTATAAGGTATTAGGAAACGAAGCACAAATAGCTGAAATGAGATCTAATTACGAAGGAGGAAATTATGGCTACGGGCATGCCAAACAAGCACTTTATGAACTGATAGTAGATCGTTTCGGAGATATACGAGAGAAATACGAATACTATATCAACAACCTGGAGGAGTTGGAAAAGAAGCTGCAAGAAGGTGAACAACGAGCAGCCTCTATTGCTGATCAGGTATTAAAAAGAGTTAGAGCCAAAATAGGCTATTAATTTTCATTTGCAATCCAGACAGTTTCTTTGAAAGGAACTGTTTGGCCTTGCAAGATCAATCTAGTTGGCCCGGGAACCAACACGAGTTTCGCATTAATCCCAGGGAAATCATCTGCTTCCACAGCTATTCCTTCATCACTCGCCACATCATAATGAGCAGTATCAGCTCCAGCTGAATACGAATTAGCCATGTAGTAAACTGGCTTTTTAACTTCATTGTCAGGGCAAAACTCATCATGTACATTGAATAATGCTTCCTCAATAAAAGCACCATATTCAAACTGAAATTGCTCTTCCAATTTTACAATCTCCTCATTTAAAGAAGAATAGCGTTTATCTGCTTTATCACACTGATTTAAGCGATTTTTCTTTTCGGCTATTTCAATGAATGCCTGATTAAGATTACTTATATTCATACCCGTTTAGAGTTTGTTATCAGTTTTACTTGATTAATACGATGCAAATTTTAAGTTATTTTAAATTAATACCATAATTAATTATTAATATTCAATTAAAATAGGTTTAAATAACCTTAAAATTGCCATAATTATAATTTCACAATGGAAATAGTAGAGAAAGCGCAAAAATGGCTGAGCAGCCAAAAAGTAGATCAGGAAACAAAAGATGCTATCCAAAAAATGATAGATTCATCTGACCAAAGTGAATTAACCGAATGTTTCTATAAAGACCTGGAGTTTGGAACAGGTGGGCTAAGAGGTATTATGGGTTACGGTTCCAACAGAATGAATAAATATACTGTTGGGATGGCTACACAAGGCCTTGCTAACTACCTTAATATCAACTTCGCTGGAGAAGAAATAAGTGTTGCAATAGCTCACGACAGTAGAAATAACAGCCGATTCTTTGCTGAAACAACAGCTGCTGTTTTTTCCGCCAATGGCATAAAAGTTTATCTATTCGAAGACTTAAGACCAACTCCGGAACTCTCTTTTGCCATAAGACATCTTGGATGTAAAAGTGGTGTAGTATTAACCGCATCGCACAATCCAAAAGAATACAACGGCTACAAAGCTTATTGGGATGATGGAGCACAAATTGTTCCTCCACATGACAAAAATGTTATTACCGAAGTTGGTAAAATTCTATCTATCGATGACGTGAAATTTGATGCCGATGAGACTTTGATTCAGCCAATTGGCAAAGAAATAGATGAGGTATATCTAGATATGATCAAGTCATTATCCCTTTCTCCAGATGCAATTGAGAAAGAAAAAGACTTAAAAATTGTATTTAGTGGTATTCATGGCACAGGGTCCACTCTGGTACCCCCAGTTCTTAAAAAGTTTGGCTTTGAAAATGTATCACAAGTTGAGGAGCAGGTCGAACCAGATGGCAATTTCCCAACCGTAGTTTATCCTAATCCAGAAGAGGCGGAAGCATTAAGTTTAGCCCTCAAAAAAGCAGAAGTAATTGATGCTGATTTGGTAATGGCAACTGACCCAGATTCTGATAGAGTGGGTATTGCTGTCAAAAACGACAAAGGCGCTTTCCAGTTATTAAATGGAAACCAAACAGGCTCACTCCTTTTGTATTATCTACTACGCAAGTGGAAAGAGAACGGCAAAATCACTGGTAAGGAATATGTGGTTAAAACCATCGTAACCACTGATCTGATTGAAAAAATTGCTGAAAAGTATGAGGCAAAACTGTACAACACCCTAACAGGGTTCAAATTTATTGCTGAGGTTATCCGTGATCTTGAAGGTAAAGAACAATTCATTGGTGGTGGTGAAGAAAGTTATGGATACCTGATAGGTGATGCAGTACGTGACAAAGATGCGATTGCTTCATGTGCTATGATTGCAGAAATGGCAGCGTGGGCAAAATCCGAAGGCACTTCACTCTACGACTTATTGAAAAATATTCATAGTGAATTTGGCCTATTCCAGGAGTCTTTGAAGTCTTTGACCAAAAAAGGTAAGTCAGGAGCAGAGGAAATTAACGAAATGATGGTTAAGTTTAGACAAGATCCTCCGAAAAGTCTTGGTGGATCGAACGTTAAAACCTTAATTGATTATAAAACTGGAGAACAAAAAGACTTGGGCAGCGGAGTTTCTTCGAAGATTAACTTCCCTTCATCGAATGTCTTGCAGTTTATTACAGAAGATGGCAGTAAAATTTCAGTAAGACCTTCAGGTACAGAGCCAAAAATCAAGTTTTATTTTTCGGTAAATACAAAAGTTGAAGATCTTTCGAAATATGATCAAACAGTATCAGATCTTAAGAATAAGACAGATAAAATCATGGAAGAGCTTGGTTTATAACTTTTTACACCATGTTGCTTAAATCTTTAGATCTATTTATCTTGCAAGGAATTTTGAAAAACATTCTGCATATATTTATATTATCAACCGATCTAACCTGGAACCGCCTTGTCAGTATTTATTAATATAATACTTGTAATTGTTGGATTTGTACTCCTAATCAAGGGAGCAGATTTTCTGGTCAATGGGGCCAGCTCTTTAGCCAAAAGATTCAACGTATCTGATATAGCCATCGGTCTTACCGTAGTGGCTATGGGAACATCTGCACCAGAACTGGTGGTTAATATCATCTCTGGGTCAGTACCTAATGAAGGTGCTGATGGCCTGATGACCCATGATATTGTTTTTGGAAACATCATAGGATCGAACATATTTAACATATTCCTAATACTAGGCATATCTAGTGTTATCTATCCGTTGACGGTACAGAGAAATGCGCTTTGGAAGGAAATTCCGTACTCATTAATAGCAACATTCATCTTTTTCTTTCTAGTAAATGATGTCATGTTCCTCGGAGCTGAATCCAACCAATTAACCACTGTGGATTCTCTGGTCTTAATTGTAATGTTTGGTGGTTTCCTTACCTACATCTTCATGAACCTTACAAGAAACCCTGAGGAAAGTGATATGGTGGAGGACATTGAAATTTACAGCAGTGTTAAAACCACTGTGATGATTGTCCTTGGTATTGCAGGATTGATTTTTGGCGGTCAAATGATTGTGAAGAACGCGGTTGAAATCGCAACCATATTTAATGTTAGTGAGAAATTAATTGGACTTACAATCCTTGCTGCAGGAACTTCACTTCCAGAACTCGCCACTTCAGCGGTAGCAGCTTTCCAGAAAAAATCAGATTTAGCAGTTGGTAACATTGTAGGTTCCAATATTTTCAATCTGTTATTGGTTATTGGCGCCACAGGATTAGTACACGCCCCATTGGGTTATCCTTCATCCTTAAATCTTGACTTGTATTTTGTAATGGGAGGAACCTTTATGCTGTTCATATTCATGTTTACATTTGCGAAATACAAACTTGACAGAGCTGAGGGGTTAATCTACCTGATTGGCTTCGTAGTATATATGTACATCCTTTTCGAGAGAGAAGGATACGGATACGGACTATTCTTCTAAAAAGACCTAAAGATTTTTATTAAACCCCATCTTTTACAATGAACCTTTATTGTATAAGTTGGGGTTTATTGTAATGTTTGCATCGAAAATAGAAATTACATGTTACCTACAATAGATCCTACCAAAACCTCTGCATGGGGTAAGCTTGAAAAACATTACAACGATCTAAAGGAGACTCATATGAAGTCTCTATTTGCTGAAGATGAAGATCGTTTCAACAGATTTTCTATCCAGTTTGAAGACATCCTTTTGGATTACTCTAAAAACCGTATCACTTCAGACACTCTTGATCTGTTATTTGATCTTGTAGAGGAAGTCGGATTATCTGATGCTAAACAGGCAATGTTTGGAGGTGACCATATCAACCTCACTGAAGATAGAGCAGTGCTTCACGTAGCTCTTAGAGGCTTATCAGGCAAAACATTTAGTGATCAAGGCAAAGATGTGACATCCGATGTTCTAGGTGTTTTAACTCGCATTAAAGCATTCACCGAAAAACTTCATTCGGGTGAATTGAAGGGGTACACTGGCAAGAAAATTACTGATGTCGTAAATATTGGAATTGGTGGATCTGACTTAGGGCCATTCATGGTTACAGAAAGTTTGAAACCATACCAGGTAGAAGGAATCACTTCTCACTTCGTTTCTAATGTTGACGGTACGCATATTGTTTCTACTTTGAAACAAGTAAACCCGGAAACAACTCTGTTCATCATTGCTTCCAAAACGTTTACAACACAAGAAACCATGACCAATGCTAATTCAGCTAAAACATGGTTCTTAGAAGCTGCAAAAGACGAGTCTTTTGTAAAAAACCATTTCATTGCTCTTTCTACTAACAAAGAAGCAGTATCCGAATTTGGTATTGACACTAACAACATGTTCGAGTTTTGGGACTGGGTTGGTGGCCGCTACTCACTCTGGTCAGCTATTGGAATGTCCATTGCATGTGCTATTGGATATGACAATTTCGAACAGCTACTAAAAGGAGCTGAGGCTATGGATAATCACTTCCTGAATGCACCGGATAAAGAAAATCTACCAACCATTTTAGCTTTGCTCGGAGTTTGGTACAATAACTTCTTTGGAGCTGAGACTCAAGCCATCTTACCTTACGACCAGTACATGCATGCATTTGCTCCATATCTACAGCAAGGAGATATGGAAAGTAATGGTAAATATGTTGGAAGAAATGGTGAAAAAGTAAGCTATCAGACTGGTCCAATTATTTGGGGAGAGCCAGGAACCAACGGACAACATGCGTTTTATCAATTAATTCATCAGGGAACTAAATTGATCCCTTGTGACTTCCTGGCACCTGCCATCAGTCAAAACCCATTGGCAGATCACCATGAGAAATTACTTGCCAACTTCTTTGCTCAAACTGAAGCATTGATGATGGGAAAAAGTAGAGAAGAAGTAGTAGCTGAGTTTAAAGCCGCTGGTGTTTCTGATGACCAAATTGAGCTTTTGGCATCTTTCAAAGTATTTGAAGGAAACAGGCCTACTAACAGTATTCTTTTTAAAAAACTAACTCCACATACATTGGGATCACTAATCGCAATGTACGAGCACAAGATATTTGTTCAGGGAGTGATCTGGAACATCTTCAGTTTTGATCAATGGGGAGTAGAACTTGGGAAACAACTAGCCAAAAGAATACTTCCGAAGCTTTCTTCTGATGAACAAGTATCTGATCATGATGCATCTACATCAGGGCTGATCAACGCTTACAAAGAATTTAAGAAAGGTTAAACTTTAAGTGGTGGCAGAGTATTCCTGTAGCAATAGCTACATTGAGAGACTCTGCCTCCCCTATTTTTGGAATCGTCACTTTGCCAGTTAACAAATTGCCAATCGAATTGGAAATACCGTGAGATTCACTTCCCATCACCAGAACAATAGGTTTCTCTGATTTCAATTCAGGAAGGGGAATGCCTTCCAAATCAGCACCATATGATGGATTGGGGATATCCTTTAAAAACTCCTTTAAATCTTGATAATACACTCTAACTCGTGTGTATGAACCCATGGTAGCATTCAAAACTTTTGGGCTATACAAATCAGTTGTGTCAGCAGAACAAACCAATTGATTAATTCCATACCAATCAAGAGTTCTGATGATAGTTCCCAGGTTTCCTGGATCACTAACACCATCTAATACAATTACATGATCCGAAAAATCAATCTCTCTTGAAACTTCAGGAATTTCGAATACAGCCAAACAATCATTATTCGTAGTAAATGTTCCTAACTCTTTCAAATCTGAAGGCGAACATTCTATCACCTGCGATTCAACAAATTGCAATTCACTTTCGTTATCTTTCAAGAATTCACTTGTTGCCAAAAGATATTTTAGAGACAATCCACTTGCGATTCCCTCAACAGTATTTTTGCGTCCTTCTACGAAGAAGCACATTTCTTTAGAGCGGTACTTTTTTATCTTCAGCGATTTAATGAATTTTGACTGTTTTTTAGATACCATAAGGTGAGTTGGAATTGAGAGTAAGAACTGTTTTGTTGCTGATACCAGTTATTCTGTCTTCTTGTTTAGGCACAAAGTACCTAAAAAAGGATGAATCAGTTCTTAGAAAACAGAAAATTAAAACAACAGGTAAAGTTTCTACTGAGGATCTGCGAGGACAAATGGCTCAATCGCCAAATACCCGCCTATTCCTCCTACCCATTGCACACCTGTTTCACATCAAAAAGCTAGGCGAAAACTTTTACGATTCGGCATCAGTAGCTGAAAAAAGAGATGCCATTGATAAAAAATACCGTCGTAAAATAAACAGAGCCAAATCTTCTAAAAGAAAGGCCAAACTTAATTCCAAGCGTAACCAAAAGCTTGAAAAGAAGGATAAAAAACTTACTCAGGGAAATCAATTAATGCGATGGGGGGAAGACCTTGCAGTATTTGATAGCACCAAAGTAGATGTATCAGTTATCAATCTAAACAATTACCTTTTTTCTAAAGGTTATTTCAATGCTACCATTGAGAGCACTATAGAAACACACAATAGAAAAAGCACAATCACATACAATATCTCTGAAAACAAGCCATACAGAATAGATTCTATGGTGTATGTCATCAGGGATCCTAAGGTGGAGCAGCTATTCATGAATAATATCGATGATCAGTTGTTGCTCAATAAAAAATACGATCAAAACCTCTTTGAAGCAGAGCGAGCAAGAGTCTATGACCTCATGACCAATAATGGGTTCTACAATTTCAAACGGCAATATGTCCTTTTTGAAGTGGACTCCATGTTACTTAGTGACCAGCGATTAGTGGTAAGGCAAACAATAACTAACCCTATAGAAGAAAATCAGCACCAGGTGTATCGTATGGATTCAGTCATATTCTCAGCTGACCAAGCTGGTGCATCGAGATATTTGCAACCTGTGAATTACAATAATGTCACTTACAACTTTATGGGTAGCAATTATTCTGAAAGACTGCTTGCACGTAGAGTCTTCCTTGAGAAAGACAGTTTATATAGCAAGGAACTGACACTGCAAACCCAGCAGCAATTATCCTATCTCGATATATTTAAATTTGTAAACGTTAACTATGACACTACTGGAGGTCAGTTCATTGCTAACATTTTCACAAGTCCGTTGAAAAAGTATCAAACCTCATCCGAAGCAGGTTTGAGTATTTTTGAAGGTCAAGGTAGAATTCCAGGACCATTTCTAAATCTCAATGTAAAAGGCAGAAATATTTTCGGCGGACTAGAAATCATACAATTCGATGGAAATGTAAGCGTTCAAGGTCTGGAGAACGTCAATTCTGAGAACTCAGACCAAACCAACCTTAACTATTCCCGGTTTCAATATGGTGGTAAATTATCACTTACGTTTCCGCAATTTCTGTTTCCATTTAATGAGGATTTAAGGAATATTATAGGACGATATAATCCAAGAACTAAAGTTTCTGCCGGTATCAACTTCGAAGAGCGAATTGGAGAATATGAACGTAATACAGTCAACTTTAACATGGCTTACATCTGGCAAGTAGATAACCGAGCGCAATATTCTTTCACCCCATTTGATGCTAACTATATTTTCTCTTACACCACGGAATCATTTGACAAATCACTCGAAGAAAGAGGGTCACCTACGACCATTGCTTCCTTCAACCCGTCCTTCTTTACTTTTTCGGCATTCTCAGCACGTTACAACTATGGAAACTATGGGGTTGGAAATAACGACGCACATTTTATTCAGGCGTCCATCGAATCAGGAGGCAACCTGTTAGGAATCTTCAACAAGCTCTCTGCATTTCAGGATCTCGAAAACTATAAATATCTCAGAGGCACATTCGAGTATCGTCAAAACGTCAAATTAACCCGACGCTCCTCATTAGCCTATAAAATCAGTTTAGGAGCCGCATATTCCTATGGAGGTGGATCATTGCCTTATGAAAAATATTTCTTCGCAGGAGGAAGCAATAGTGTGCGTGCATGGCGACCTAGACGTTTAGGCCCTGGAGCATATGCCATTCTAGATTCCACCCAACTAGACGCTCAAGTAATCGATTATTCAACAGAAAGAGCAGGAGATATTTCAATCGAAACAAGTGTAGAATATCGTTCCAACCTGGTAGGTTTTATTGATTATGCACTCTTCGTTGACGCTGGTAATATGTGGCTTTGGAAAAGTGATGGTCTTACAGGAGATTATACCAACCCAGAAGAAAATGGAAAATTTGACATAAAGGACGCAACGAATCAAATCGCCATTGGTACTGGATTTGGACTGAGACTAGATTTCTCTTTCCTTGTACTTCGATTAGATTTGGCTTATAAAGTCCTGGACCCAGGCTTACCAAAAGGAGAACGACTACTTTTGGATGATTACACATTTAAAACCCTTTTAAAGCCAACCTTAAATATTGGTATTGGTTACCCATTCTAACTTATGAGAAGTAAAGAAACGATTACTGAACGATTCAAAGTTTTACAAGACTCTATTTGCTCAAGTCTAGAACAGTTGGATGGACGATCAACATTCCATGAAGACCTCTGGGCAAGAGACAATGATGGCGGTGGAGGCAGATCTCGTGTTATCACCAATGGAAATTTAATTGAAAAAGGAGGTGTTAATTTCTCTGCAGTTCATGGAGACTTACCCGAAAAGATTCAAAATGCTTTAGGCTTTGGACCTTCTACATTTTACGCAACAGGTGTCTCTATCGTACTTCACCCTAAAAACCCTTGGGTGCCTATCATTCACATGAATGTACGCTATTTTGAAACAGAAGGAAAAGAAGGAGATGAAAGTACGTATTGGTTTGGTGGAGGAATAGACCTTACCCCTCATTACGTCACAGCTGATTCGGGTAAATTCATTCATACCAAACTCAAAGAGGTTTGTGATCAAACTGACGCTAAATATTATCCCAAATTTAAAAAGTGGGCCGACGACTACTTCTTTATTAAACATAGAGATGAGACAAGAGGTGTTGGTGGAATATTCTATGACCACCTCAACGAATCAAAAGAGCAAAAGTCATTTGATGAACTCTGGGCATTTCATCAAGGTGTGGGAGAAGCTTTTGTTCCTATTTATAAGCATTACGCAGATCTACATAGGAATAAACCATATACTGAAGAGAACCTGCACTGGCAGCGCGTTAGAAGAGGTCGCTATGTCGAGTTTAACCTCGTTTGGGATAGAGGCACCAAGTTTGGACTGGATACCAATGGCCGGACAGAATCCATCTTAATGAGCATGCCTCCGCAGGCGGATTGGCTGTATGACTACAAACCAGATGAAAGTACTCCAGAAGGTGAATCTTTAAAATGGCTTAAGAAAGATATTGACTGGTTAGCCGATGCTTGATTGGCTAAAAGACATAGATCTTCAGCTATTCTTAGAACTCAATGGGCTTGGGAGTCCGCATCTAGACAGCTTCATGATTTTTATGTCTGAAACGCACGTCTGGATACCTCTTTATCTCCTTCTTGCTTTTCGATTATATCAGCGCTATGGAATCAAAGTGTACCAGCCACTGATCGTAATTGGATTGATCATCTTATTTTCAGATCAGACCACCTCACACCTCATGAAACCATTTTTTGAGCGATACAGACCTTGTAAGGACCCTCAGTTAACAGGAATGGTCTTCATCATTGATAAATGTAGAGGGTTGTACGGATTTGCTTCCGGACATTCTGCAAATGCGTTTGCAGTGGCTGGTTATTTCTTTTTTCAGGACAAAAAGTGGATTGGGATTCCCCTACTGATTTGGGCAGCACTGATTGCTTACAGTAGGGTGTACCTGGGCGTTCATTACCCAGGTGATATTCTTGTTGGAGCATTAATAGGGCTAGTGTACAGTTTTCTCGCCATTAAAGCGCATCAGTACCTAGCCACTAAATCAAAGCATATTGACTTTCTCTAAAAATGCCTCTTTATAGGAAGCTCCTATCGGAATAACTTTATCGCTGATCGCAATATTGAAATCCTCAATGTGATTAATTCTATTACGATTCACAATATAAGACCTGTGAACACGGCTGAAAATACTCACTGGAAGTCTCTTCTCAATTCCCTTCATGGTGTGATGTACAATGTATTTCCCTTTGACCGTATTGAAAATCACATAATCAGCTAGAGCTTCCACGAAGTACAATTCTTCATAAGGAATGCGAACAAATTTAGAACCTGACTTTACAAAAAGGTGATCTTCCTTTTCTGCATATTTCAGCTCTTTTTCGCGTTGCTCTTTAGCCTTTACAGCCGATTTAAGAAACCTTGTGTATTCAAACGGCTTAACGAGATAGTCCAAAACATTATCTTCAAAAGCTTCAATTGCATACTCCTTTTTGGAAGTAATGAAGATAATTGGATAGGTATTCTTCAATTGTTTAGCCAGATCAAGACCTGTCATTTCTGGCATTTCAACATCCAGAAATACTAAATCAATATCATTATTCTTTTCATCAATCAGAATATTAGACGCCTCAATCGTGTTGTCCAATACATGAGTTAAATTCAAGAAATCTGTCTGTTCGACAAACTTACTTACGAGAAGACGTGACATTTCATCATCGTCAACAATCATACAGTTAAGGATCATAGTGGATTACCTGTATTTTGACTGGTTAATTTTTGTATGTATTTACCTACAATATCGAATTCTACATTAACAATACTACATTTTTCTAGATTTTTAAAATTTGTATGGTCAAAAGTGTAAGGAATTATTGCCACACTGAAAGTTTTTTCACCCACATTGAAGCACGTTAGGCTTGCTCCATTGACGCATACACTCCCTTTTTCAACCATTAATCCAGCTTCCCTTAATTCAAAAGTAAAGACCCACGACCCATCTTCATCCTTCACTTCTTTTACTTCTGCTGTAGTATCTACATGCCCCTGAACGATATGACCATCCAGTCTACCATTCATTTGCATACATCTTTCCAGATTGATTAAATCACCATCCTCCAAACCTCCCAAGTTTGACTTTTGCAATGTCTCGTCAACTGCTGTAACCCAGTGTGAATTTTCATTCACTTCTGTAACTGTAAGACAAACACCATTGTGACTTACACTCTGATCAATCTTCAATTCTCGACTGATGTCAGACGAAATTTCAAGATGGAGATTCGTACCTTCTCTTTTTGTTTGCTTAAGATTGCCGAGTGATTCAACGATACCAGTAAACATGGAATTTAAGTGTTCGGTGGCGTGATTTATACCTGAAAGTGCAATAATAGCTAATCAAAAATAATTGAAAGACACCTACAAGCATAAAGGCATGAGAAAGCTGCTAATAAAGGAGGTAGCAGCCAAAGGAATTAAAGATCAGCGTGTGTTAGAGGCCATGATGAACCTTCCTAGACACTACTTCTTTGATGACATTTTTGTGACGCATGCTTATGAAGACAAAGCCTTTCCTATAGGACAGGGCCAGACTATTTCACAGCCTTATACCGTAGCCTTTCAAACTGAACAATTAGAAATCAAACCTGGCGATAAGATTCTAGAGATTGGAACTGGCTCAGGATATCAGGCGGCGATCTTGTTGGAGCTTGGAGCGGATGTCTACACCATTGAGTACAACAAAGTGCTCTATGAAAAGACAAAAATTTTTCTACCCCAATTAGGTTACAAACCTCGCTTTTTCCATGGAGATGGCTCCAAAGGATTACCTGATTTTGCACCATATGACGGAATCATAGTTACAGCAGGAGCTCCTTCACTTCCACAGGATTTGGTCAAACAACTAAAAGTGGGCGGTAAACTCATCATCCCTGTTGGGAACAACAAGACGCAAGTGATGTATCGACTAACCAAGGTAGCTGAAAACAAAATATCCAAAAAAGCATTTAACAATTTCAGCTTTGTACCTTTGCGAGGTGAAAAAGGATGGAAATAGCATGCCAAAGAAAAGCAAGTCATGTAGAGAGTCTTTTGTGACTATGACAGAAATGGTGTTACCCAATGATACCAACACTTTGAATAACCTAATGGGAGGTCGCTTGATGCACTGGATGGATATTGTATCTGCCATTGCTGCTCAGAGACATTCCAACAGAATAGTTGTCACAGCTTCTGTTGATAACATTTCCTTTTCTAAACCGATTCAGTTAGGCAATGTGGTAACCTTAACTGCATTTGTGACTAGATCTTTTAACTCCTCAATGGAAGTTTACATTGAAGTAACTGCTGAAGATGTACCGTCGGGTAAAAAGATTGAATCTAATAGAGCATTCTTCACATTTGTAGCCGTAGATCAAATTGGAAGACCAATAGACGTACCAGAGGTAAGCCCTGAAACAGAATTAGAACAAGAACTATACGAGGGTGCTTTGAGAAGAAGACAGCTCCGATTAGTTTTAGGGAAGCGTATGAATCCTGAAGACGCTGTTGAATTGAAATCAATCTTCAAAATGGATTAATGGAGCACAATTATCTACCGCTTTTTATAACCGAAGAAGTTTACTTGATCAAAGGAGATTCTATCCCTACAGAAGAACCTCAAGAAATCATTCAAGAGCAGCCAGTTTCTAAAATTGAAACACCACCAGCGGCTCCAACAAAAGTGGATGAACCAGCAGTTGCACCAACACCTAAAATCACCATTCCGAAAAAGGAAACTCCAGTAATGCATGAAATGGCCATCTGGTGTCCTCCTCTTTCTCCTGCTGACAAAGATTTGCTTACAAAGATTTTGCAAGCCATTAAAAAAGACATCAACCAAGCCAACATCATGGAAGGGCTTGAAGCTTATTCTCCGTACCACAAAAACCTGTTGTGTTTTGGATACCAAAATGAGCTAAATGCAAAAGCTGGAACAAGTATAGAAATGTACACTCCGACCCAATTTCCTGGAAAGAAAGTCCTCACGGCCGTTGCGCCAAGTGAGTTACACAGTGATCCAGCACAAAAAAAGCGCCTTTGGGAGGCGCTTCAGAAAATGTTTTTATGAGGGTTAAACTCCTAACCGAAAATTTCTTTCAGTTTAGCTTCTAAACTAGCCCCTCTTAGTCCCTTAGCAATGATCTTACCATCAGGACCGATTAAGTATGTAGCTGGAATAGCCGAGATTTGATAGGTCCTGGCTGCCACATTGTTAAAATACTGTAGATCACTAACATGCAACCATGGCAAGCCATCCTGATCAATTGCCTTTAGCCAGGCGTCTCTATTGCGGTCAAGTGATACACCTAGAATTTCAAACTGATCCCCGCCATACTCGCTGTACATTCTTACCACATTAGGATTTTCAGCTCTACAAGGCTTGCACCATGCAGCCCAGAAGTCGATGAGCACATATTTACCTTTTAAGGATGAAAGTGTAATGATTTCGCCATCCGGGTTTTCCATAGAAATTTCAGGAGCTTCCGCACCAACAGCCAAATTTTTAGCACCATCTACCTTGGTAATCAAGTCAGCCACAAAGAAGTTCTTAGCTAAGGCAGTGTCTTGTTTCAACTTTTGAGTCACACTATCGTAAAATGAATAATGCTCTTCAATTGGAAGGTTTTCCAAGCCATAAACTACAGAAAGTGAAGGGGTGATACTCCATACATATTCTTTAAATTCCTTTTGATACTCATTCATCAAGGCATAATACTCTTCAGTCAAACGTTGCATTTTCGCAGCATCATCATCTTGCCTCGCTTCCATTGCTTGTTGATTTAGAGCTTGCACGTCAGATTGATTATCACGGATACGCCCTTCCATTTCTTTGATATAGGCTGTATGCTTTGATCCTTTGATAGAAACCTCACCTTGTGGGTTATCACCTTCTAGCATGATCTCAACAACCTCTTCTTTGCCATCAAGCACCATAGTCACCTGCTGACGGTTGTAGAAATTCAAACGATAAAATGTAGGAGCATCCACAGGTACATATACTGTAAATTCACCTGAAGGCTCAACTGTGATCGTATCTAAAGGAGTAGGTCCAGTAGGTTTGAACTCGTTCAAAACCACTAACTCACCTTCAATTGGGTTTTCCACCTTACCTGTAACTTTAACGCCAGTTTCACTTCCTCCACCAGAGCAGGCAAAAGCAAACAATAAAGTCAATAGCATAATTGGACTAATATTTTTCATATGTGTCATATTACAATTCTAATGAATCTTGCAAAAGTTTCTTAGCAACTTTAGGATCAACCTTACCTTGGGTCTTTTTCATGACCTCTCCCATGAACATTCCGATTAACCCTTTCTTTCCATTTCTGTAAGCTTTCACCTTATCAGGATTTTCCTCTATAACCTGATCGATAATCGGTTGAATAGATCCGGAATCAGACTCCTGGATAATATTTAAAGACTTTGCAGCATCTTTTGCCGGTACATGAGGGTGTTCGAATAAGTATGGCAACAATTGCTGACTGGCAGCTGAGAAGCTTACCAAATTATCATCAACCAATTGGATGATTTCAGCCAATCTGACAACTCCAATCTCTAGCTCATCTATCTCCTTACCATGCTCATTAAGGTATGATTTAATTGGCCCCATGGTCCAGTTAGCAGCTGCTTTGTAGTTAGCCGTTTTCTCACAGAAAGAATCAAAGAAATAAGCCATCTCCTTTTTATCTGTCAACACCTCAGCATCATACAAGCTCAAGCCATAATCTTCCTGGAACTTTCTTCTAAACTCAGAAGGCAAGGTTGGTTGAGTATCAGCAATCTCATGTAGCCATGCATCTGTCACATGAATTGGACTTAAGTCTGGCTCAGGGAAATAACGGTAGTCGTTCAATTCCTCTTTGGTACGCATCCCTGAAGATCTACCTGTATTGATATCGAAGGTTCTGGTTTCAGAAAGGATCTCTTCGCCATCTTCGATTAAATCGATTTGACGTTCAGTCTCATGTTCAATTGCTCGAATAACACTCTTGATTGAGTTCATATTCTTAAGCTCCACTTTCTTTCCAAGCTCCTTCGCATCTTTGAGCTTCACAGAAACATTGGCATCACATCTAAGCGAGCCTTCTTCCATATTTCCGTCACAGATTCCAAGGTAGCGAACTATTCTTCGGACCTCTGCAAGAAAGGCTCCAGCCTCTTCTGCCGAATGAATCACAGGTTCAGTTACAATTTCAATCAAAGGAACGCCTGCACGATTCAAATCGATCAGCGAATTTTTCTTTCCCTCAACGTGAATGGATTTCCCTGCATCTTCTTCCAGGTGAATTCTGTTAAGAATCACTTCGCTGTGAATGTTATCTCCGTAATAGACAGGAACCTTTCCACCTACACAAATGGGTGTTTTATCCTGAGTTACCTGATAGCCTTTCGGAAGATCGGGATAGAAATAATTCTTACGGTCAAAAAACTGGTATTCACTGATTTTGCAATCACATGCCAAACCCATTCGAATAGCGTATTCTACTGCCTTCTTATTGAGTTTTGGCATTACTCCTGGGTGACCAAGAGAAATGACACTTACGTTTGTATTAGGAGCATCACCAAATGAGTTACTATCTCCTGAAAAGATCTTACTCTCAGTATGTAACTGTGCATGTACTTCCAACCCAACTACCAGTTGGTACTTTTCTTTCACTTCTGGTGAAATCATTTAATCTCAATGTTCAGTTTGTCTTCTAAAAGTTGTTTTCCAACCTCCAGGGCTTTTGCTAAACCTGCAACGTCTTTACCGCCTGCTGTGGCGTAGAAAGGCTGTCCACCTCCACCACCTTGAATCTCCTTCGCCATGGCTCTCACCATTTCTCCAGCATTCAGGCCGTGTTCTTGCACCAGCTTGTCATCCATTATGACACTTAGCATTGGTTTTTCGTTCAGATTAGCAGCTAAAACCGCTAAAAGATTCGGAACTTCATTTTTGAGTTCAAATGACAGTTGTTTAAGTACGTTGGCATCAGGGACATTTACAACCTGGGTGATCAAACTGATACCATTTACTTCTTGAGTTGATTTCATCAAGTCAGTTTTCAAAGCACTGCCTTGCTGTTGATTCAACTCATCTATTTTCTTTTGAAGTTGATTCTTCTCTTCTATTAAAGCCTCTATTGCTTTTTTAGGATCTTTAGGGCTCTTTAGGAGCTCCTTAATCTCATTAAGCAACGTCAACTCTTCATCTACATAAGCTTCCGCTTTATCTGCTGTAATCGCTTCAATTCTACGCACACCTGCAGCAACAGAGCTTTCACTTGTTATTTTCAATAAACCGATTTGACCAGTTGCTGGTACGTGAGTACCACCACATAGCTCTACGGAATATGCTTTATCAAAAGTAATGACTCTTACGAATTCACCATATTTCTCTCCGAACAACGCCATAGCTCCCATCGATTTTGCATCTTCGATTGGCACGTTACGCTTTTCTTCCAGTTTGATGTTTTCACGGATTTTTTTGTTGACAATGCTCTCAATTTTTGCCAACTCTTCATCCGTTACTTTAGCGAAATGCGAAAAGTCAAAACGCAAAGCTTTCTCATTAACCAATGAACCTTTTTGCTGAACATGATCACCTAACACTTCTCTTAGTGCAGCATGCAATAAGTGTGTTGCGGAGTGATTGTTTTCAGTAAGTAAGCGCTTTGTCACATTCACTTGAGCAGTGAATTCAGCTTCTATATTTTTTGGAAGTTCGTTCGCATAATGAACGATCAAATCATTTTCTTTCTTAGTATCGAAAATAGCAACTTTATCATCACCATTTACCAATACACCAGTATCACCCACCTGTCCTCCACTCTCTGCATAGAAAGGAGTTTGATCCAATACGATCTGGTAGAACGATTTGTTCCTCTGTTTTACTCCTCTATAACGAGTAATCTTAGACTGAGACACTAAATGCTCATATCCCAGGAAAACAGGAAGTTCAGCTTCTTGAATCACGATCCAGTCACCAGTAGATTGCTGAGCAGCACTCTTAGAGCGTTCTTTCTGCTTAGCCATTTCTTCCTTGAACTCATTCTCGTTAATAGACAAGCCATTTTCTCTAGCTATCAATGAAGTCAAGTCCAATGGAAAACCATAGGTATCGTATAATTCGAAAACAACCTTTCCATCAATCACTTTTCCTTCCGTTTCAGCTTTGATGGTTTCGAATCTCTTCAAACCTTTATCAAGAGTTCTAAGGAAAGCAACTTCCTCTTCTCGAATCACTTTAGCAACAAAAGACTTTTGTGCATCCAATTCAGGGAATACCTCTTTGAACTGATCAGCCAACAATGGCACAAGCTCAGTTAAGAATGGCTCCTTAAAATCCAGGAAGGTATAGCCATAGCGAACAGCTCTTCTCAAAATTCTTCTGATAACATAGCCTGCTTTTGCATTACCTGGCAACTGTCCATCTGCAATGGTAAATGAGATGGCACGAATGTGATCTGAGATTACTCTAATCGCAATATCTATCTTCTCATCATTACCATACGTCACGCCAGCTTTTGCAGCAATCGCTTTGATTGTTGGTTGGAATACGTCTGTATCGTAGTTGGACTGCTTCTTTTGCACAGCCATAGCCAAACGCTCAAATCCCATACCAGTATCCACATGCTGTGCAGGAAGATTTTTCAATGAACCATCTGCTAACCTATTGAACTGCATGAATACCAGGTTCCAGATTTCCACTACTTGTGGATGATCTTGGTTGACCAACTCCTTACCAGATTGTTTAGCAACATCTTCATCTGGTCTAAGGTCTATATGAATTTCTGAGCAAGGTCCACACGGCCCTGTATCGCCCATTTCCCAGAAATTATCTTTTTTATTTCCATTTAGAATACGCTCTTCAGGAATTAAACCTTTCCAATACGAACGTGCTTCTTCATCAGACTCCAATCCTTCACTTGCGTCACCTTCGAATACAGTAGCGTACATTCTATCAGCAGGCAATTCACATACTTCAGTCAAGAATTCCCATGCCCATTCGATGGCCTCTTTCTTAAAATAATCACCAAATGACCAGTTACCCAACATTTCGAACATGGTATGGTGATAGGTATCTAAACCTACCTCTTCCAGGTCATTGTGCTTACCAGATACTCGCAAACATTTTTGAGTATCAGCTACCCTATTTGCTTCAGGAGTTTTGTTCCCTAAGAAATAATCTTTGAACTGATTCATCCCCGCATTCGTAAACATTAGGGTTGGGTCATTCTGCACAACTATTGGAGCAGAAGGAACGATTTTATGGGATTTAGAATTAAAAAACTCGAGAAATTTGGCTCTGATGACCTTAGAATCCATGTAACTAACTGAAAATTAATGAGTTATAATCAATTATTTGGTTTTGTTCTTATAAAAACCGTAATTTGCTGGTTGTTTGTTTAACCGGCGGAACAAAACTAGTTGAAAATAATCTTAACATCGACCAATGGCCAGAATTAAGTATTATTATGATACAGAGTCATGTAGATATGAGCGAATAAGGGTTTCCAGTTGGGATATCATTTGGAATTCGCTCGGTTTTATGACTCTGGCATTACTACTTGCATCAGGTATCGTATTCATTTACATCAAGTATTTTGAATCTCCTGAAGAAGCTATCCTCCGAAAAGAGAACGAGGAGCTCAAAATGTACTACGAGCTGCAAAGCCAGGAAATGGAAGATGTAAGCAGAATGCTGACCAATCTTCAAGAAAGAGACGACAATGTTTATCGGATCATAATGGAAGCAGATCCAATTCCTGAAGAGGTTAGGAAAGCAGGATTTGGAGGAGCAAACAGATATAAGGACTTATTGGATAATGGATTGAAACAAGGCGAACTTATTCTTGAAAATTATCAAAGAATAGATATGCTAAAAAAGCAAATGTATATTCAGACGAAATCCTATGACGAACTCATGGAGTTAGCTCTGAAAAAAGAAGAAATGTTTGCCTCACTACCAGCGATTCAACCGGTATCCAAAGAACACATTAAAAGAATATCAAGTGGGTATGGTTATCGTATGGATCCTATTCTAAAGGTAAGACGACCTCATGAAGGGTTGGATTTTTCACTACCTAAAGGAACTCCAATATATGCAACTGGAGATGGCGTGATTAAATCTACCAGAAGAAGTCCCGCTGGATACGGAAATCATATTGATATCGATCATGGTTTTAACTACACCACTAGATATGCTCACATGAGTGAATTTACAGTAAAAGCAGGTCAAAAAGTAAAAAGAGGTGAGTTAATAGGATACTCTGGAAACTCTGGAAAATCTACAGCTCCACATCTCCACTACGAAGTACGAATCAATGGTCACGCAAAAGACCCTGTTCATTATTTCTATAAAGACATTAGTCCTGAAGAGTATGAAGAAATTCTAATCGAAGCTTCTAAAGAAGGTCAGGCTCTAGGGTCTTATTAATAGTCTGAAGATAAGAAATTTGAAAGGTCTGACTTTGATAGTCAGACCTTTTTTTATGCTTCAAGGATTAATTGTCTAAAAGTTGTGGAAAACTCAGTAAGTCAGATACTTTTGGGCTTTATATTTTTGAGGGCTAATTAATCGGGAATGGATCGCATCAATCGCTTACTTGTTTGGGTTACTTTAATCATTGTTCTAACGAATTGTAAAACACAAACAAGCCTTACTTCATCCACTCCCTCCAAACAACTAGACACTTTAAGTCTAGACACCCTGCCTACTACTGAACCTATAGAGTATTTGATTACCCAAAAAGGAGACACGCTTGATTCTTTGTTTAGTGAAGTAGACATTGCCATCAATAGACTACTTCCAGACACAATCAACATCATGGCCGTAGGTGATATGATGATGGGCACGAAATTTCCCAATGAAAGCTACTTACCTGGAGGAAACGGAGAATACTTGTGGGATGATACTCGCGAATTATTAGCATCTGCTGACATCACCTTTGGCAATCTGGAAGGAACCGTTCTGGATGGAGAAGGCATTCAAAAACAATGTTCCAATCCAAAAGCATGCTATCTATTCAAAATGCCTACCAGGCTAACATCCAATTTAGTTGAGGCGGGATTTGATTTGATTTCCGTAGCCAATAATCATGCGAATGACTTTGGGAAACCTGGTCGACTGAGCACTCAGAGAACGCTAGACTCACTAGAAGTTGCCTATGCGGGATCGGTAGAACAACCTTACATCCTAACTAAAATAGGCCATCTCAAAGTTGGTTTTGTGGCCTTTGCTCCAAATGTAGGGACGTTAACTTTTTATGATGAAGAGCGAGCTAAACAAATTGTGGCTAAACTTGATTCTTTAAGTGACATAGTCATTGTATCTATACATGGAGGAGCCGAAGGATCAAAAAACATGCATCTCACCAAAGAGCGGGAGTTCTATTATGGAGAAGACCGTGGCAACATTTATGAGTTCAGCCATGCCATGATCGATACAGGAGCTGACGTCATTCTGGGACATGGACCGCATGTGGTGAGAGCCATAGAAGTCTACAAACAAAAATTAATCGCGTACTCATTGGGCAATTTTCTGACTTATGGTCGTTTCAACCTAAGAGGAGTAAGTGGTGAAGCTCCCCTACTAGAATTTAATATCGATAGTGATGGTAATTTTTTAAATGGACAAATACATTCTTTCTACCAGAGCTACAGCCTTGGGCCGGAATTGGACTCCAGAAAACGGGCTATGCAATCAATTAAAAAATTAACTGAAGAAGATTTCCCTGAAAATCCAATAATCATTGATGATAAGGGGATAATTACCTATATTCAAAACTGAAAAATTCCACCGTGCCTTATAAAGAGAAAGAAATACAGAAAAAATACTTTACCATCGGTGAAGTAGCTGACGAGTTGGGAGTTGCGACTTCTTTGATTCGCTTTTGGGAAGGTGAATTTGACATCATCAAACCGAAGAAGAACCGCAAGGGGAATAGACAATTCACACAAGATGACATTCGAAATGTCAAGCTTATTTACTACTTGGTAAAAGAGAAAGGGTTCACTCTTCAGGGAGCTAGAGACTTCATCAAAAACGATGTAGAAGCTGCTACCAACAAAGTAGAATTGATCGAAAGCTTAAAAAGAGTTCGCACTTTCCTTGAAACACTTAAAAAGGAATTAGACTGAGTCACTTTTCATGGAAGAGAAGTTATATCAACTAGCTCTGGAGCTAATTCCAGGAATTGGGGATGTAAATGCTAAAAACCTCATCGCCTATTGCGGCTCAGCATCAGCGATATTCACCTCCAAAGTCAGTCATTTAAAGAAAATCCCAGGAATTGGTGCAGAGAAAATCGAAGCGCTCACCTCCTCAGAATATCTATCAAAAGCAGAAGCAATTCTCAATGACTGTGAAAAAAGGGGAATTGACATCTATCACTATACAGACAAAGGCTATCCAACCAAACTTAAGCAGGTAGCCGATGCTCCTAACATCATCTACGCTCAGGGCAAAATCAACGAATGGACAAGGGTTCTTGGAATCGTAGGAACTCGTAATGCAACAGAATATGGACAGGCGGTCACAACTAAAATCGTTGAAGACTGTAAATCATTGAATGTCCTCATCGTTAGTGGACTTGCCTACGGAATTGACATTACAGCACATAGAGCTGCTCTTAAAAACAACATTCCGACAATTGGCGTGCTTGCAGGAGGATTAGATAAAATCTACCCTGCTTTACATAAAAAGAATGCTCAGGAAATGCTGGAACAAGGAGGGTTAATTTCAGAAAACCCGCCAGGAACCAAACCAGAAGCTCATTACTTTCCTGCCAGGAATAGAATCATTGCAGGAATGAGTGATGCCGTAATTGTGGTGGAAGCGGCTAAAAAAGGTGGCGCATTAATCACTGCAAACATCGCTGACTCATACAATAAGACAGTCTTTGCTGTACCTGGTGATCTAAACAACAAGTATTCTGAAGGGTGTAACTTCCTAATAAGAAATCAAAAAGCGTTGTTATTTACTGGTGTCAACGACTTGAAATACCACCTGAATTGGGATGATGAATCTATAGCAAAACAAGCAGCTCCTGACTATTCCAGTTTATCGGCGGAAGATCAGAAAATTGTATCAGCACTATCTGAAAACAAAGCTGGTGTACCTATTGATGAGTTAGCATGGAAAACACAGATTACTGTCAATCAATTAGCAAGTAACTTATTGACCTTAGAATTTTCAGGTCTTATTAAATCACTACCAGGCAAGAAATACAAGCTTAATTAAAAGGGTAGAATACAGGAATTAACAACGTAGCCAGAATCCAAAATAGCAGATTCAGCCACACTCCTACCCTGAAGAAATCTCCAAACTTATATTGCCCGGCACTGTATACCATTGTATTGGTCTGATACCCAATTGGTGTCATGAAACTGGCAGAAGCAGCCACCATCACAGCAATTAAAAATGGGTACGGACTAAGCTCTAATTTATCAGCAGTTGTAATGGCTATTGGAGCTAGTAATGCTGCAGCGGCATTGTTACTCATCACTTCTGTCATTAATGATGTAATCAAGTACAATCCAGATAAAATCACAACTGGCCCATAGTCGTTGAGATAACCAGTAAGACCATTAGCTATGATATCCGCAAGACCACTATTGCTCATCGCAATCCCCAAACTGAGTGCACCTGCCAACAGGAAAATGATCTTCCACTCAATGGACTCATGCACCTCATTCATGGTGATGGTTTTCGACAAAACCAAAACCACAGTACCAATCAAGGTTGCTATAGGAATGGAAAGAATGTTGAAAGCCGAAATCATGACAACTCCAACAATAACTCCTAGAACTGTCAAGAATTTCTTTCTATTGAAATCAATAATTCCTTGTTCTGAAAGCACAATAAACGGACTTCTTTGACCCATTTCCTGCCTTTTCAGGTTAATTAGACGGTGAGTCTTAATCTCCGTAAGAATTACGTCTCCTGCATTCAACTCCACATCGTGCAAGTCTTCGTGAACTACTTTTTCATGATGTAAAATCGCTAAAGGAACAGCTCTATATCTCCTTCGGAAATCCATTTCTCTGAGACTTTTTCCTTCAAATTCAGAACCTGAGGTTATGATCAATTCCAATATAGAAGTATCTCCAGATTGGATTTCATTTTCATTCAAACGAACGGCATCTGTATTGAAGTTAACCTTTAATCGATCTCTTAAGGCCTTAATCTTCTCTACATCACATCGAATCTTAAGCTTATCGCCCGGATAGATCACAAAGTCTCCAGCAGGAAGAGTAAAATTGGTTGAGTTCCTTTTTATCTCAATTACATCAATATTCAGCTCTGTTGCCAATATCGAATCCATGATTCGCTGACCAACAAACTCAGATTCGTCCATCACTTCAATTTCCGTGATGTAATCTCTCATTCCGAATTTCTGACTAAGGTCACCGGTTGAGAAACGATCCGGAAGAAGCTTCTTGCCAAACAAGAAAATATACACTGCTCCTACCACTACGAAAACAAGTCCAATCGGAGCGCTCAAGAACAACGGAAATGCCTCTATCCCATTTTCCACCGCTATGCCGCTGACTAACATATTGGTGGATGTACCAATCATGGTACACATCCCTCCAAAAATAGATGCATACGAAAGAGGAATCAATAACTTGGAAGGACTGTATCCTGACAGATTGCCCACGCTAACCATCACTGGAATGAACATAGCTACGATGGGAGTATTATTTATGAAGGCAGACACCAGTCCGATGAAGACCATCATTATCAATATCCCCAGATTGAAATTCTTCTTGAAAATCGGGCCGAGATACGGCCCTATCCGCTGCAAAGAACCTGTTTTAAGCAACGAATAACTCAGCACGAACATAAAGGCCACGGTAATAGCCGCCGGGTTACTAAATCCTGACAAACCTTCTTCCGCGCTGATTACACCTGTTGCTGTAAGAGAAACCAAAATAAGTATTCCTACCAAATCGATAGACAGCCACTCCGTTGCAAAAAGCACCAGCGCACCTACAATTACCAGAAGGACTACTATTTGGTCAAAACTCATTTAGTTCAAAAAAATCTTATTAGAAAAATTGATAGCTTCTTTAAAAATTAACTCATCAAGCCCAGTGGTTACCTCATTCTCATTCAAAAAATCGATAATGGTCTCGGTCGCCATGTTTCCTGTCAAATCATCCTTTGCCATAGGACATCCTCCAAAACCACGAACGGCTCCATCTATTCGCCTACAACCTCCATCAAAAGCAGCTTTCACTTTATCTTTTGCCGTTGTTGGAATAGAATGCAAATGAGCACCAAACTCGATATGCGGAAATTTAGGAATTAAAGTTCGAAATAACGGAGATATTATTTCTGGAGTTGCAACTCCAATGGTATCTGCAAGTGAGACCACATCAATCTCCATTTCGTCCAGCCGATCCACAAACTGACCGACATAATCGATTTCGTATGGATCGCCATATGGATTACCAAAGCCCATGGACAAATACACCACTAATGTTTTATCATCCGACTGACAGATATCCTGAATTTCTGCCAGATTATCAAACGCCGTGTCAATAGATCGATTGGTATTTCGTTGCTGAAACGTCTCCGACAATGACAATGGATAGCCCAAATACTGGATTTCCTCAAAATTGGAAGCAATCTCAGCACCTTTTACGTTTGCAACAATGGCCAACAGCTTAGACTTAGAACTACCTAATTCCAAACCATCCAACACTTCAGCTGTATCCCGCATTTGAGGAATGGCTTTAGGCGAAACAAAACTTCCAAAATCAATGGTATCAAAACCAACTTTCAGAAGTTTGTTGATATACTCAATCTTTAATTCCGTTGGAACAAAGTCATGCAAACCTTGCATGGCATCTCTTGGGCACTCGATGATCTTCATAGGGGTATGTTGTTTCCCGCAAAGATATCAGAAAAGCGATTTGGCTATGCGCTCTACCGAATCAGACTTACCCATAGAATAATAATGAAGCACCGGTACGCCAGCTGCCATTAATTCTTTGGACTGTTTGATTCCCCATTCAATACCTACTTCCTTCACTTGCTTATTGTCTTTACACTTCTCAATCTCATTGTAAAGCTCATCAGGAATATCAATATGGAAAATACTCGGCAATACGGTCATGTGTCCCTTTGTAGTAATCGGCTTTAACCCTGGTATGATTGGCACATTGATTCCAGCCTCTCTACACTTATCCACAAACTCGAAATACTTCTGATTTTCAAAAAACATTTGAGTCACAATATATTCTGCCCCATTGTCCACTTTCTCCTTCAGGAACTTTAAATCAGAAGTCATATTAGGCGCTTCAAAGTGCTTCTCTGGATAACCAGCTACACCAATGCAAAAACTGGTAGGCATGGCATTTTGCAGATCTTCATCCAGGTATTGTCCTTCATTCATTCCTACCACCTGATTTACCAAATCAATGGCATAGGCATTGCCATCTGGCTCTGGTTTGAAAGTCTTCTCCTCTGCAATGGAATCTCCTCTCAGCACTAACACATTATCAATCCCCAGGAAATTCAAATCGATTAGTGCATTCTCTGTTTCCTCTTTTGTAAAGCCACCGCAAATGATATGCGGAACAGGGTCCACGTTGTATCTATTTTTAATAGCAGCACATATTCCTACAGTACCTGGTCTTTTTCTGATCGTTTTCTTCTCCAACAATCCATTACCACGGTTTTTGTAGACATATTCTTCTCTGTGATATGTCACATCGATGAATGGTGGATTGAATTCCATCAACGGATCAATGTGATTAAAAAGAGAATCAATACTATCACCTTTCTTAGGCGGAATGATTTCCAGGGAAAACAGAGTCTTACCCTCAGCTGCTTTTATATGTTCAGTTACCTTCATTTTATTATTGGTTCGGGGTGCCTAATGAATGGGTAATGTTGTCTGTTTACTTATATCCTAAATTTGGAGCCAACCATCTTTCGATCATTTCTTTGTCCATGCTTTTACGCTTGGTGTAGTCATCTATTTGATCTTCATACACTTTTCCTAGGCCAAAATACTTTGACTCAGGATGAGAAAAATAGAAGCCACTTACAGATGATGCAGGATACATTGCCATGCTTTCCGTTAATTCGACACCAATGCTTTTCTCTGCCTCAAGTAATTCAAATAGGATTGGTTTTTCCGTATGATCGGGACAGGCAGGATAACCAGGAGCTGGTCGAATCCCTTCATATTTTTCTTTGATCAAAGACTCATTATCCAATATTTCCTCAGACGCGTATCCCCAAATCTCCTTTCGCACTTTTTCATGCATCATTTCTGCCAATGCTTCCGCAAAACGATCCGCAATAGCTTTTACCAGAATAGAATTGTAGTCGTCATGATCTTCTTCGTAAGCTTTAGCCAGTTCATGTGCGCCAAAAATAGATACTGCAAAACCACCTAAATGATCTTGTTTTCCTGTTTCTTTTGGTGCAATAAAGTCAGCCAAACTCATATTTGGAAGATTGCTACCTTTTTTACCTTGCTGACGTAGGAAATGGAACTTTGTACCATTTTCCAGCACCACATCCTCTCCTTCAGCTACTGCAGGCCATAACCCAACAACCGCTTTCGCTACCAATTTCTTATCAGCAATAAGCTGATCAATCATCACATTGGCGTCATCGTACAGCTTCTTGGCTTCCTTCCCTACTGTGGGATTTTCGAAGATGTTAGGAAACTTCCCTTTTAACATCCAGGTGTTGAAGAATGGAGTCCAATCAATGTATTTCCTGATTTCTTCCAGATCAACATCATCAAAAACCTTAATCCCGACATGATTTGGAGTTGTTGGCTCAAATGCTGACCAATCTATCTTCGTCCTATTATTGCAAGCTGCTTTGAATGAGACATGAGCCTTTTCAGATCGTCTATTCTCATGATCTTCACGAAGTTGATCGTATTCACCTTTTACATTGGCAACCAGAGCATCTTTCTTGGTTCCTAACAAATCAGAGGCAACCCCAACACTCTTGGATGCATCCAACACATGAATGGCTGGACCTGAGTATTTCGGAGCTATTTTCACAGCAGTGTGAACCCTACTCGTAGTAGCTCCACCAATTAGTAAAGGTGTACTAAGCTTTCTACGCTCCATCTCTTCTGCCACATGAACCATCTCATCTAGAGAAGGCGTGATCAAGCCACTCAAACCGATTATATCGGCACCAACCTTAGCCGCTTCATCCAATATCTTCTCAGCAGGCACCATTACCCCTAGGTCAACGATATCATAGTTGTTACAGGCCAAAACAACACCCACGATATTCTTTCCAATATCATGCACATCTCCCTTCACAGTAGCTAAGAGTATTTTTCCTTTGGAGCTCATCTCTGCCCCTGAAAGTCTCTTCTCTTCTTCCAAATAAGGAATTAGATAAGCTACTGACTTCTTCATTACTCGGGCACTCTTTACCACCTGAGGCAGGAACATTTTACCCGCTCCAAACAAGTCACCTACCACGTTCATTCCATCCATCAGTGGACCTTCAATCACATGAAGTGGACGATCGTACTTTTGGCGTGCTTCTTCGGTATCTTCTTCTATGTAATCAACAATACCTTTTACCAGGGCATGCTTCAAGCGCTCTTCAACAGTGGTTTTACGCCATTCGTTATCTTCTACCTTAACTTTACCAGAACCTTTAACCTTCTCAGCAAAAGCTAACAATCGCTCAGTAGCATCTGATCGTCTGTTGAGTAATACATCCTCAACATGCTCCAACAAATCCTTAGGAATCTCATCGTATACCTCGATCATTCCGGCATTCACAATACCCATATCCATTCCCGACTGAATGCCATGATATAGAAATGCTGAGTGCATCGCTTCACGAACTGCATTATTCCCTCGGAAAGAAAATGAAACGTTACTTACTCCACCACTTACTTTAGCACCAGGGAGGTTTTCTTTGATCCATTTCGTTGCTTTGAAGAAGTCTACCGCATAATTATCGTGCTCTGATATACCTGTAGCGACAGGGAAAATATTCGGATCGAAAATGATATCTGCCGGATTGAAACCAACCGTATCCACTAAAAGATCATAGGAACGTTTACAGATCTCAATTCTTCGTTCATAGGTATCCGCCTGTCCATTTTCATCGAACGCCATCACCACCACAGCAGCACCATACTGGCGAACCTTATTAGCTTGATACAAGAAAGGTTCTTCACCTTCTTTCAAGGAAATAGAATTGACAACTCCTTTACCTTGAATGCACTGCAATCCTGCTTCAATGATGTCCCATTTTGAAGAGTCAATCATGATTGGAATGCGAGCAATTTCTGGCTCTGATGCGATCAGGTTGAGGAACTTAACCATGGCAGCTTTGCCATCCAGCATTCCTTCGTCCATGTTGACATCCAAAATCTGCGCACCACTTCGCACCTGATCCAAAGCAACCTCTAATGCCGTATCGTATTGCTCTTCAAGGATCAATCGCTTGAAACGTGCGGAACCAGTCACGTTAGTACGCTCACCAACATTGACGAAGTTTGATTCTGCAGTTACAACCAAAGGTTCAAGGCCCGATAATCTCAATATATAGTCAGTATTCAGTTTTTCGCTCATTAAATCGTTCTCTACTTCCAATCACCAGATTACATCAAGACTTGCCAGTTATCGTCTGTACCACCATTAGCCCAGTCCGAGTACTTTTCTTCTCCTCCTCTTACTTTCCAGTCAGAGTCAATAGTCAATCTTGAACTGATTCCTCCACGAGGGTTACAGTTCATCACAATACGCAAACGATCAGGTCCATAAACCTCCATCAGGTGATCATAGAAGATATTGATCAATCGCTCATAAGAAACCGTGATGTTTCTCAACTGAAACACATATTGTTTCAAGGATTTCAATTCGATAATTTTACCTTTTGGATAGAATGTCAAATAAACATTCGCAAAATCAGGCTGCTCCTTTACTCCAAGAAAAGTGAATTCCGGAATCTTGATTTTGATTTCGTAAGCTTCTTTTGATGGATTAGGTATTGCTTTTAAAATTCCTTTATCGATAGCATCATACAGTTGCGTGGACATTGTCGATCTTTCTAGGTTTATACTTGGCCGCTCGCGCAGCAATTTCTTTTATATGTTCTGGAGTAGTTCCGCAGCACCCTCCCAGGATATTGACATAACTCGACTGAAGGTATTCTTCTACCTGATCTCCCATTTCTGATGGTGTCTGGTCATATTCTCCAAACTCATTAGGTAAACCAGCATTTGGGTGAGCACTCACCAAGAAATTAGCCTTTTCAGAAAGCGTCTGAAGATATGGTCTCAACTGACTCGCTCCCAGTGCACAATTCAAGCCAACACTCAACAAAGGCATGTGTGAAATGGAAATCAAGAAAGCTTCTGTTGTTTGTCCTGACAAAGTTCGTCCTGATGCATCAGTAATCGTTCCAGACACCATAATAGGCACCTTCACCCCTCTATCAGCACACTCTTCATCAATAGCCATCAAAGCTGCCTTGGCATTCAACGTATCGAATACGGTCTCTACCAACAAGATGTCAGAACCGCCTTCCAACAATGCTCTGACTTGCAGGCGATACGCATCTTTCAGCTGATCGAACGTAACCGCTCTATAACCCGGATCATTCACATCTGGAGACAAAGAAGCAGTTCTATTGGTTGGTCCAATGGAACCCGCCACAAAGCGAGGTTTGTTTGGCTCTTTAGCAGTAAACTCATCCGCTACTTCTCTTGCGATTTTAGCAGACTCATAATTGATTTTATAAACCCAATACTCCGTATCTAACCCATAATCCGCCTGAGCGATGGTAGTACCGCTGAAGGTATTGGTTTCCACAATATCCGCTCCTGCTTCAAAATACAAAGCATGGATTTCTTTGATGATATCTGGTCTGGTAAATGACAATAGATCATTATTTCCCTTCAATGGAGATGGGTGATCTTTCAACTCATCATTTCTAAAGTCTTCTTCTGTGAGTTTATGGCGTTGGATCATGGTACCCATAGCCCCATCCAAAACCAATACTCGCTCCTCCGCTATTTCTAGTAGCTTGCTCATTTCACGTTTAGTTTAGCACATTTAGGGAGAAAGGATACTTTGTATGGATCAACTTATCTCTTCATGACACTATGGTCATGATGGGAATTGGCACCGAAATCCTGACTTGAACGCCAGAAAAGGTTGCCAAGGCTTCATAGGGCCCAATCCCTCAGCCTTTCTCGATAAATGTGGTTGCAAATATACACGCCAATCTATAGAATAAAAATCCAGTTTTATCAGTTCCCCACGTTCTAAAAAATTAATTTTACCCAAGCATGAAATTAGCCGCAATAGACATTGGTTCGAATGCCATCCGACTGCAGGTCACCAAGGTGATTGAATACGAGAAACTGATCACTTTTAAAAAATTGCAATATGTCCGCTTCCCACTACGGCTGGGCCAGGATGTGTTTACCAACAAAATGATCAGCCCACACAATCAGGAACGATTTATCAAGTTGATGACGGCTTACAAAAACCTTATGGACCTCTATGAAGTGGATCATTACTTCGGGTGTGCAACTTCGGCCATGCGCGAATCCAAAAACGGCAAAGAATTGGTTCAACGAACCTTGGATGAAGTAGGCATAAAAATCAATATCATCTCCGGATTGAGAGAAGCTGAAATGATCAACTCGGTCATCAGCCTGGATCTGGATGATAAAATCTATTTACACATAGATGTAGGTGGCGGTAGTACAGAACTTAACTTCTACTACAAGCAACAAAAGGTGGCTTCGAAATCATTCAAAATTGGCTCAGTGAGAAACTTGCAGCATCATGACTCACCAAAAGTCTGGAAGGAAATAACAAAATGGGTGAAAGATGAACTTTATGGTCACAAGGAGAAAGTAACGGCGATTGGTACAGGTGGAAACATCAACAAGATTTATGAACTATCTCCACGCGCTTCGAAACGTAAAATTTCTCTCGAAAACATCATGCGGGTGCAGGATTATCTCAGAAACCTTACACTGGAAGAACGACTCAATAGATTACAATTGAACCCTGACCGTGCGGACGTCATTGTTCCAGCATCAGAGATCTATGTGCATGCAATGAAAGCTGCCAAATCAAAAACCATGTTGGTACCAGATGTTGGGCTCAAAGATGGTATTAACTATTACCTGTTTGATAAATATTATCCAAGCAGAGGAAAAATCTTCGTTAAAAACAGCTAAGTCGTAATTCGACTTCATTCAATAAACAACTTAATTATGACGATAGTAGAAATAATTGGATGGCTTGGTGCCGGACTGCTTTTATTAGGCTTCTCACTGAACCTCTTTCATGTCATCACGGCCAAATCCAGAACCTACTTATTATTGAACCTGTTTTCGTCAGCTATGCTGCTGTACAATGCCTATATGAATGGGGCATTCCCGTTTGTAGTAGTTAATTCTGTGTGGGTGATCTTCTCTGCTTACCAACTGGTCAGAAACAAATGAATACCGAGCAGGTTTAAATAGGTAACTTTAAACCTATGGACAAAGACCTGAATCTGGCCGTTCTTATAGACGGTGACAATATACCCTCTGCATACGTAAAGGAAATGATGGAAGAGATTGCTAAATATGGCAACCCCTCCATTCGACGCATTTATGGAGACTGGACCAAACCGAATCTCTCCAAATGGAAGAATATGCTGCTGGAAAATGCCATTACCCCTATCCAGCAATATGCATACACTGCAGGTAAAAATGCCACAGACTCAGCGATGATCATTGATGCTATGGATATTTTATATTCTGGCAAAGTAGAGGGCTTTTGTTTGGTATCCAGCGATAGTGACTTTACCCGACTGGCCACCCGCTTGCGAGAAGCTGGAATGCGTGTGATTGGTATTGGTGAAAAGAAAACGCCAGAGCCATTTATCGTGGCATGTGATCGATTTATCTACATAGAGATCCTAAAGAAGAACGAAGAGAAGGAATCTCCTAATTCCAAAACCGCCAACTCCAAAAAGAATGATGTAGATAAGATTGGCGCTAAAACCATTCGTTTGATCAGTGCAACCATTTCTGATTGTGCAGACGATGATGGCTGGGCGTTTATGGGTGATGTAGGGAGTTTGCTTCAGAAAAAACAACCGAACTTTGATTCCAGAAATTATGGATTTCAAAAGCTGACGCCTATGATCAGCTCGATTTCAAAATTCGAAATAGAGCAACGTGAAAATCAAAAAGGAGGAAAGTACAAACTGATTTATGTGAGAAATAAGGAGTAGGGAATTGCAAACAAAACCACTCTACCTATTTAAGAAAATCCTCGCTTCCATGTAATTTTTTCTTAGCAGAATTCATCTGATCAATTGACGCGAAGAGTCTTTTCGCATTTGCTCGTGTTCCAAGTAAGTACAGGGTTTCCATTATGGAATTATACTCATCTAAAGACATCAACACTGAGGACTTACATGATCTGTTGGTGATTCTCATTCGAGAATTTTCTTTTTCGACTTTGTCCAGATAGTCTTCAAGGTTATCACGAAATAAAGAAAAGTTAACTTCAGTCATCTGATTAGCAATTAATTAGGGTCCATAAATATAAATAGTTAATCAATTGGCTTTAACTCACTAGCCGTGCGCCAAAAGGGAGGACAATAAATTTTCATCTAAAAACCTACCTCCACGACATCTTCAAGATCTGAATATCGTCATTGGATTCTACACGAAACCACTTCACTCCTTTGCCGCCGAAATTGGTCACGGCGAAGTAATAGGCTCCGGTCCAGTAGAAGTTGGCGCTCCGAAGAATTAACTTGAAGAGCACGTCGGCTTCTTTCTTGCTGATGTCGATTTCTTCTTTGTACTGGTAAATGACGTCATGCACCATGGAAGCATAATAGGTTATTGGTTTCTCTGTTTCGTAATCCAATCGACCATCGGGAGTACCAATGATCATGTCCAGCCATTCTTTTTTAGGAGTGCAACCATCCCACGCATAGCCGGATTTGTGACTTCCCAGAATGGTCATTTTACCCGATGGCTCTACTTTGAAAAACTCGGTTTCGAATGTTCTACCAGTAATATTGGTTTCTATCCACACATCATCACGATGCACGAACTTGTAGACCTTTTTAGGAATGCTAGAGGACCTTTGAGGCATGAGCGTTAAGTTTGGTTTTCAATTCATGAAGTTCTTAACTTTTGAATTCCCTGTAAATACCCCATTTCGGGTATTTTGTGAGTAACGTTTTTGTTTAATCAAGTTCGCCTTTCACCCTTTTATTCCCTAAAGGGAAGGCGAAAAACTTTATTCAATCATTTTTTCACCAATTAGCCTGCCGTGAGCCACTTGTCGTGCACCTCTTAAAAGAGAGGGCATCATTTGTCTTAACTTAATAGCATTTCTATGCACCCTTTAAAGGAGCCAAATTGATTACTTATGTATTAGATTAGCCATAGCAATGGACATCATCAAAGAGCTATATCATCGAATCAATCAACTCAACCTTTGGAGGAAGACGATTGAGCTTAAGCGTAATGATTTCCTAAAATCTGCTGGTACTACTGACACGAATCTCTATTACGTAGTAGAAGGAAGTCTAAAAGCATCCATCATAACGGATGAAACAGAACACATCATTCGGTTTGGGTATCAACATGACTTCATTGCTTCACTGGATAGTTTCATCACTGAAAGCGCTTCGGACCTATTCATTCAGGCGATCAAAAAATCTACGCTCAAGGTCATTTCGAAGAATGACTATATGGACTTTGTTCATGACAACACGGAAAACAGAGAGCTCTGGGAAACTACCTTACAACTTCTGATTGTACAGCAAATGGAACGTGAACGAGACCTATTAACCAATTCTCCTAAAGAACGCTATGAACGAGTTCTCAAAAGAAGTCCCAGGCTGTTTCAGGAAATCCCCAACAAACACATCGCTTCCTACCTGCGAATGACTCCCGAAACGCTCTCTCGACTCAAAAAGGCTTGATCTCAATCAATTTTTAAGTCCGCTGATTGCTCGTACTTTGTAAAAAAGATCAAATGAACTCATCTACACTGCTTAACGAACTACGAGAAATCACACGGACCAACATCAAGGAAGTCAATCAGTTGCTCGAGCTTGACTCAGAACAACTGAACTACAAACCTTCCTCTGAAAGCTGGAGTATCCTGGAATGCATGGAACACCTCAATCGTTATGGTGATTTTTACATTCCAGAAATTACGCAACGAATCAAGCAGTCAAAACATGGCAAGTCTAACACCTTCCAAACAGGACTTCTTGGAGACTACTTTGCCAAAAGCATGCTACCTAAGGAGAAGCTGAACAAGATGAAGACGTTTAAATCCATGAATCCGAATAACAGCCAACTGGATGCAAGTGTACTAAACACCTTCCTGGATCAACAACAGCAGCTATTGAAGCTGCTAGACCAATGTAAAAACATCAATCTCACCAAAACCAAAACAGCCATCTCCATTTCCAAACTGATCAAACTAAGACTAGGCGACACTCTTCGAGTAGTCATTTACCACAACTGGCGTCATGTGGTGCAGGCAAAGAAGGTGGTTAAGCTGGTGAGTGTTGCACCGGTGGAGGTAGGGTGAGGTCAACCAATCATAAAAGACGAAGTTTATCTTTTTCCCAATTCATAGGGTTTTGAATGATGTAATTAGAAATACGTTGATAGGATGCCTCATCACGAATGATGTGATCATGAAACCGTGATTGCCATGCAAAACCGGAAAATGCATCCGATTCCATTTTCCGCACCTGGGTGGTTACCGATGATTTGATGCCACGAATGATGGATGCCAGATTTTTGGATTGCGGTCCAAATTGATTGGGCCAAAGTTTGGATGACGGTGAAAATTGTGGGATAGGCACCGTTCGATGCATAATCCCAGTATGGGTGGCGTGCGGAATCGTTGCGGTACTTGTTTAGGTATAGTTTGGCCATGTCATTGTGGCTAATTCGGGTTTTCTAAGATCTGACCTATTACCATCATACTCAATACCCTAATTCGGGTATTTTGAATGGGTTGTTTAAAACTTCCCTCCTCAAACGCACAGTTTTCCCCTTATCTAAGTACGCTAGAAGTCCAAAACTGGAGTTTTCAATTAAAAATCAATAACTAATCACCACCTCTTTGCCCTGACCGATCTCGGTTACTGTGACAATGAATAGGTAGTTGTAGTCATTTTCGTCGAGCTGGGAATACTTCTTATCACCGATGAGTTCGTTGACTAAGTCTGGAATGGTGTTGGAATGACCAGCTATCAATACTGTTTCTCCAAGATGTTTATCTAACGTCTCCTTAAGAAAGCCTTTTTCCATGGGTTTGTATTCAGTTACTTCCATGTCATTGGCTTTGGCAGTTGGAGCTACGGTAGCTCTTGTTCGCGCATACGGCGTACTGTACACGGCATTGATCTCTTGACTCACAAGCAACTCCTTCAACTTCATGGAGCGCTGTATTCCTTCTTTGGTCAAGGCAGGATCTTTACTACCATCCTCCACCTTTTCGGCATGTCTTACCAGGATAAATGTAGTTGACTGTGCGTTTGACAGCAATGCGCCAGCAACACACACCAATAAGAATACTATCTTCTTCATATTACTTGATTTTGCTTCGTTTCAGATAACTCAATGCAATTACAGCAATTATTAAGCCACCAAATTCTCGTGCTCCTTCTATCCATGGGTCTTCTGCTTTCATTTTCCCAACCAAATCTGATTTATTGGAGCTATTCCAAAAGTCAATCACACTGGGAATAAACGTGAATGCATAGAAGGTTAATATTAACAACAAAGTGATGATCAGCGGACCAAAGTTCACCTGTGGAAATTGTGTTTTCACAATCGCCACCAAAGCCACGGAACCATAGATCAAGATCCACAACCATGGATCAGGATCATTGTATTGAACAGCTGCAAATACGACAAATAAGCCAGCAATTATGTAATGGATCACTTTTGAGTTCATGCGCCAAAGGTAATCGTACTTAACAAGTTAGAACCACTATTCGTTGTGATTTTCATGAAAGGTTTATTCTCACTCTTATTCCTATTAACCGTACTAACAATTAATGCTCAAGATCTCAGCGCATATCAATGGCAAAATAGACTATTGGTTATCCTAAGTTATCAGGAGAATAACCCAATGATTGAGAAGCAACTGAGGGAATTGAAAAGCCAGCAACAAGCTTTGGAAGAACGTCGACTGCTAACGGTAGTCATGACTCCTGAAAAATACAAGCTCGCTTCAGAAGAGAACAAGTGGGTTGCGGGAAGCAATTATTCGAGTTACCAGTCAGGCAAAGTGTTTGAAGTCTTACTGATCGGATTAGATGGTCAAATCAAACAGAGAGAGACCGGCATATTTACCGCCGGAAAACTCCTCTCTATTATTGATTCCATGCCTATGCGCCAGGCAGAGATTAGGGGATATTAGTCCTTTTACCGAATCGAGTCCCCCACATGGACGGTCATTTCTAACTTATCATATTCGGCACCAATTGCTTTTGGATCAGCATTGGGATCATTTTTAAGGTTCTGATCAAAGAAAGCAGTTGTCAATTTGGTTACGATTTCCATTCCTTCATAAGGATCAATGGTTCCCGTTCCGGCCAGTTCATTCACTGGAATCATGAATGGAATATCCATAAAATTCGGGTGTCCTGAATTCAGCAATTTGGTTTCGTAGAAGTAGTCCGTACTCTTGTTGATGTAAATATGTGAATTGACATCTTCATGCTCGGCTGGCCAATCTGCAGAGATGTACAAGAATGGAATCTGATAAGTCGTATCAATCAAATTACCCCACGTAATTCCATCCAGATTTGCTGCAGCTTTCACTCTAGTGTCCATCAAGGGCACTTTCCCAGCAGATCCACCACCGTTGGAGTGACCAAACACACCCAGTCTATCCAGATCCAACTTACCTTTTAGAAGTCCTGATGCATTCCACGATTCTAACTCGTCGATCACCTTGATCATGTCCCAAGCCCATCGGTTCATGGATTCACTTTCATAAAATTTATTGACTGCTTTTTGTACAATAGGATGTCTGGCTTCATAGTCCAAACCATCCTTGAATGCAGCGATCAAGGGCTCCATAGCAGCCATTCCACCATCAGAAATGCGGCGTTGAAAATCGAAATCAAAGTAAACCGCTCTACCGTCAGGAAAAGTAGTACCCAAACTCTCGTAGGTATGGTTCATATTAATAATCACATATCCCTGACTTGCCAGCTCTGTCAGCAAAGCATAATAACCTGTAGCCTTGGAGCCATACCCATGGGAGAAGATCAAAATCGGAAACTTGCCTTCAGCTACTGGAATATCTCTATAGACATAGGTTTTCACATAATCCAGATAGTTTAGCATTCCCGGAGATAACCCATACTTTGTGGCAAACCCTGCTCTGCTCGTTTGATCTACATAAGGCTCTCCTTCCAATTTCGAAACGTCTGCATCACTTGGATACCACACTTTCACCATCAATTCACGCTTGTCGGAAGGGTCTTCTGTCACCACTTCGTCCATTTTCGTTTTCAAGTAAATATCTTCTGTACCTACGTTGTATGCTCCTCGAGGATCTGGCAAAGAGAAAACAGGTAATGCTTTGGGTAGAACCCATCCAACAGCTACAACGATCAGCACTCCAAGGTATCCGAGTATCCGCAAGAAGGTGATCCTTGCTTTGGTATCTGGCTTGACCACTTTTAATCTCCACGCCAATATGGCTAGCAAAAAATAAACAGGTATCATCTGCCATCTTCCACCTTCTATCACCAGGTGCATCAGCACTAGTGAAGCCAGGATAATCAGGACAATATTGGCCTGTACCATTCGAAGCAATGGGCGTTTCACAAATGGTAGAATAGTGACTACCAGCAATAAAATAAATTCTAATGTTCTCATGTTGTCAATTGAATTTTAGGAAACAAATTGGTCCTCCAAAACTAGATCTGAGGCTTCCAAAATGCTATGTAGAATCCACTGACTAAAGCGTCATTCGTCGATAAAAACGGCTTCATTAAACCAAAAACGAATAAAAATTGACGAAAACCAACATATCCTCGACAAAGAATAAAAAAGCATGAAGGGCAATTAATTCAGGTTGTTTTACTTTGCAACCCTACCAGACTAAAACCAAATGCGCACTCAACTATTTCAGCTACTACTAGTGATGACGATCCTATGTGTAGCATCTTGTAAGAAGCTAAACGAAGAACCAGACGAGAAACAAGTCAGCACCCTTCTGGATTGCTTTGAGCCTAATGATACTTTGATTATTGAAAACAGAACGTTTTCCATGGGGTTTAGTACATGGCCTTTTGGATCCTCTCCTCAAGCCAAACAGGAAACATATGCTTCAATAGCTGAATTTTCAGACATATACTCAGAACAATTTGATGATCATATTCCTTGGTTTGGACTAAGAGATGGAAGACCACTGCCTCAGCAAGCTTCTTCTGATCTGAATACCAGAGTAAACAATATCATTTCATCAAATGATCTCGTTTTGTCCGTTAGTCTATTCAATCCCGAACGGAATGATCTAATAACAGGATATAATGGACAAACACCTACATATGGGAGCATATCGGATCAGGAAATTGAGGATACTTACTTCAAATACATAACGATCATGGCTGATGAGTTTCCTAACTTGAAATATCTGGTGGTAGCCATGGAAGTGAACGAATTTTATTTGAAAAGTCCAGAAAAATGGGATGATTATAAAACGCTTATGTCGAACCTCAAACCCAGGCTATATGAGCGCTATCCTGGAGTCCTAATTTCCGAATCGATCACATTGCACAATCTATCTACTAGTAGCAACCAACAATATGTAGATAATATTATTTCCTATGTCAATGAATTGGACTTTGTTGCCATAAGCTACTACCCTTTCCTACATGGAGCTTTGGAAGACAATCAGATTCAAGATGATTTTGACTTTCTTCATGATAAAATCACTAAGCCCATAGCGATTGTTGAAACAGGTCAAATAGCGGAGACACTAGAAGTACCAGAAGTAACGTTAGAAGCAGATGAATGTACCCAGAAAGATTATGTACAGTTACTTCTATCCAATGCCAATTCGCATGATTATGAATTTGTGATTTGGTGGACACATAAAGACTATGACGAGCTCTATGAAACATTTCCGGATGATGTAAAGGCACTTGGTAGAATCTGGAGAGATGCTGGATTGATCAATGAAGCAGATCAGAATCGACCTGGTTTCAGAGAGTGGGAAGCTGTTTTTAACAATTAATCTTAACAATCGGTAAGAGTCCGCAGTTCATAAGGTGTAACCATTCACATTTATGAAAAAAGGACTCATTATCTCCATATTAGTAATAGCCGGAATTTTAGTTGCCGGGGGACTTGTGATCAATGCTATCCTGGAAATTGCTGAAGCAATCGTTGGCTTTGTAATTTTCCTGGTTGTTGTATTGGCAGGTTTTGGAATTTTCAAATTGAAGCAGAGCTAACTCTTAGTATCTGTAACGCTCTACGACCTCATCAAACTCGATCAATTGACCACCTAATTCATGACAATCCTGAACGATGACTGGGAAGTTATCAATTGAGTCCGCAGGAATAAGGTAATTATAAGATCCTTCAGGCCCCTTATATATGTATATGTTCTGGTCCTCGTAAAGCAACTCTATCAAATGTGTTCCTCCCTTTTTCGTTCTTAGTTCAAGTTTTTTGTCTGTATTAGTAATCACTTCATCAATTACTTCAGGAGCCAAGCCATCCATGTAATAGTTAACAATTGCTGAATCTGAAATGGTAATACCTTGAATATGAAAATCACACAGAGACAAATAATTATAGAATTCTAAATTGTAGCGATAAAGAGGTTTCCAATTACCGATAAACTTAGATTTTAGCCTGTGATATTCAGGTCCATTTCTTGAAAATAGATTGGAATATTGAATGCTATCATCTTCATCTTGGAAACCATAACCTGATTTTATTCTTTGATGAAATCGAGAGTTCGGAATGGCATCTACAAAAACATAAACTTGATTACTATTATCTCCAGAAGTGAATGCAATTAGCTTAACTGGTTCATCAATAGCAAGGCGCTCTCTTATGTCAGATTCTAATTCTGCAATATTGAAAACTTCATTATTATTAGTTGTTAATCTTTTCAACTTCGTCTCCAGCCTTTTAATCTTTTTCTCTTGAGATTTAACCTCTCGATTCTTTTGCTCTAGTAATTCTGATTTTTCTTTTATTTGATCGTTCAAATCACGAATTGCATTAGAATCTGCAGAACTACATGAAATTGCTACCAGAGAAAGAAATGCTATTAATTTATTCAATATGGGAATCGACTTCAGATTAGTTTACTGCTAACTAATTTATAGAAAATTGGCTGAACCCAATATTCCGTCAGATTCATACCAATTGTGTTTTGAAAATCGAACGTTAAGAATTCTTTGACTTTCTTAAGATTCATCTTAGCTCAGAAAACCTAAAAAAACCGATAAGGTTATGCAGATAATTTTTGAAGTGTTCTTTCTTAGGTGATTTGCACACAATTTCAATCGATCCAACCAACCTTCCTTCTCCATTCAGTCACTTGCTGATGTCTTTCCTGGAGGTCTTCTGGAGCTCTTTGTCCTTCACTTTGGGCTCTTTGTCTAATTATCGTGGTTTGTTCAGCTATTGAATTGAGACCTATTTCTTTGCGTCTTTTATCCACTAAAGAAACATCATCCATCTGGTTAGGATTCAATTCACCATTTTCATTCCAATCAAATTGAGTTCCATAAAGCTGCGGATTGCCTTCCAATACAGCGATTCGGTCTTTCAAATAGGCGAGATCAATAGGATTTGCTTTTTGATGGTGTACTTCCTTTTCTAAAAGTGATGCACACCTGCGCATGAAATTAGGTTTGGATATGGCGTGTTGTATCACTAACCATGCAGCTTTCGAGGCCTCCTCTCCTACTTTCCCTTCGGTTGGAAAACCAATATCCTGTATAATTTCTTCTAAATCTTCAGCATTCTTGATATGCAAAGCCTCCATTTGCGGATGATAGCCATCAAACAGCTCACCGGATTGGATGAGATGATTACGGAGTTCTAAATCCGCATTACTTAATTCTATAATCTTGTTGGATAATTCCTTAATTGCCATCTGTGATCAATCTACAGGATTCTACATTCAGTTATCCTAAAAACGCCAGCGGTTTTCCACTGGCGTTTCACATATATGACTTTATTACAATTCTTATTTAGAAGTCACCATTCTTATCAATCAAACTATCAATTTCATTTTTGAGCTTTGGAAGATGAGCAATTAAGATTGACCATATATTTTCATCGGACACACTATCATAGGCATGTATGACATGATTTCTTAAACCAACAATAGATCTGGCATGACTAATTTTATCTTGATAGTTTTCGTCTCTTTTTAAAATTCGATTCAGTGCCTCTCCTATAATTTCTAAATCCCTTTCAACAGCTCTCTTGAGCATTATATTATTCCGATATTGAAGGAAATCCATATCCTTTCCATCGAAATAGCTTTCAATTTCAGTAATCGCTTGTTTTATATCATACAACCATTTCAAGGTGTATTCATCCATAAACCAATTCTTTGCTATTATTTATGGACTCAATAAGAATAGGGTTTTTTAACGCTTGCTCCTCCAACAGATCAATATCTCTTCCAAACAAGCTCGATAATTCATTTTTCAGATCCAGGTAATTATTAAAATACTCAGAAAGCTCTACTGGCTGAAATTTGACTAGAAAATCAAGGTCACTTTGGTTGTTGAATCTTGAACTTAAGGCAGAACCAAATAGATATAACTTATCTACATAGTGCTTTGCGCATATAGATTCAATACTATCCAAATGGTTATCAATGACTGTCATTAGTTAAAATTACCAATTTTCTCAATTTCCAACATCATCATATGATATAACAAAAAACGCCAGCGGTTTTCCACTAGCGTTTCCTTTCTTATCTTGAATGTTCTTAAAGCACTCCTTTTGTACTTGGCAAACTGCTCATCTCGTCTGGATTACGATGAATGGCCATTTTGATCGCTTTAGCCCATGCTTTAAATATCCCTTCGATCTTGTGATGCTCGTTATCTCCCTCAGCTTTGATGTTCAGGTTAGACTTGGACGTATCTGAGAATGACTTGAAGAAGTGCAGAAACATCTCTGTTGGCATCTCTCCGATCTTCTCACGCTTGAACTCTGCATCCCAAACCATCCATGGTCTGCCACCAAAATCTATCGCTACTTGTACCAGCACATCATCCATTGGCAACAAGAATCCGTATCTGTTGATCCCTTTTTTATCTCCTAAAGCTTTTAGAAAACACTCTCCTAAAGCCAGCGCAGTATCTTCAATCGTATGATGTTCATCAATGTGTAGATCACCCGAAACCTTCACCTTCAGGTCAATTCCACCGTGCTTGCCTAGTTGGTCTAGCATGTGATCAAAGAAGCCTAATCCGGTGCTAATTTCTGTTTGACCACTACCATCCAAATTCACTTCAATCTGTATATCCGTTTCCTTGGTAGTACGCTGAACTGATGCTTTTCTAGGCTTTAGAATCAAGTACTCATAGATTTCCTTCCAATTGTCAGTAGTCAACTCAGCGTCAGTCACAGGTTCTTTAGCAATGTGAATGGCCTTGCAGCCTATGTTTCTAGCCAGCTGAACATCTGTGGTTCTATCACCGATGACGTAGCTATTCTTCAGGTCATAATCACCTTTCAGGTAATCAGTCAACATTCCTGTACCTGGCTTTCTATTCGGATGATTGTCTGCAGGAAAGTGCTCATCAATATGCACCGCATCGAAGTTGATGCCCTGACTTTCCAGAGTACGCATGATCAGCTTGTGCACTGGCCAAAAAGTATCCTCAGGAAAGGCATCCGTTCCTAAACCATCCTGATTAGTTACCATGACTAACAAATAATTAGACTCTGCCTGCACTTTGCGCAAGTAGAAAAATACATCATTCAGGTAACTAACTTTATCTATGTGATCGATTTGCTCGTCTTCCGTTTCGTGGTTGATTGTACCATCTCGATCTATGAATAATATGGGTCTCATATCAATAAAATTCCTTTATTAAGTGTATTAGTCTGGTATTCTCATCTGGTGTTCCTACCGTCAGACGCAGACAATTTTCACAATACAGTTCTTTCGTCCTATTTCGAACGATTACCTTTTCATTAATTAAATAATCGAAGAGTTCCTGAACCTGATCAAAACGTACTAGTAAGAAATTGGCTGCACTCTCAATGATTTCCTGAACCTGACCTAGATCTTTCAGTTCATTAATCAATCGATCTCTTTCTGATAGCAAAGTATCCACTTTTTCGTTCTTCTTTGCCTCAGCATTTAAAGCTTCAAGAGCTAATTGTTGATTGGCTTGACTCAAGTTATAAGGTGGCTTGATTCGCTCCAGCATGGAAACAACATAAGGATCAGCCATAGCTACTCCAACTCGGATTCCCGCCATTCCCCATGCTTTGCTCAATGTCTGAAGCACCACTACATTTCGATAATTAACCAACTCGTTTATCCAACTAGCCTCAGGAGAAAAGTCGATATATGCTTCATCCACTACTACAATCCCTGGAAAGATTTTGACCAATTCCAACATTACCTGTTTATCGAGCAAATTACCCGATGGATTGTTGGGTGAACATAGAAAGAGTAGCTTGGAATGTCTATTGATCACCGCCTTGACGCCATTTAAATCAATCTGAAACTCCTTCGTGAGGGGAACTTTCACATTCTCAACCGCATTGATGGCTGAACTAACAGCATACATCCCATAGGTAGGAGGCAAAGTAATGATGTGATCTTCACCCGGCTCACAAAACAAGCGAATCAACAAATCAATGGGTTCATCACTACCGTTTCCAAAAAAGATGGAATTAGTAGCTACTCCTTTGATTTCAGACCATTTGTTTTTCAGTGCTTTATGGTGTGGATCAGGGTAGCGATTGTAAAATCCTTCCGTCGCTGATCCTAGCGAGTTTTCATTAGCATCTAAGAAAACCTCAGCTTCTCCTTCAAACTCATCCCTTGCTGAAGAGTAAGCTTTCACCGTCTTCAGGTGATTTCTTACCAGATTTTCCGGAGATACCATCTTCTCTCAATTTATTAAGTCGTACTGTAACTGCATTTTTGTGTGCATCAAGCATTTCTGCTTCTGCCATTCGCTCTACGGTTGGGCCGAGTAACATCAAACCCTCTTCTGTAATGCGCTGATAGGTGATCTTCTTCACGAAAGAATCTAGAGACACTCCACTGAAAGACTTAGCCCAGCCATTGGTAGGCAAAGTGTGATTAGTACCAGATGCATAATCTCCGGCAGATTCTGGAGTAAACTCTCCAACAAATACAGATCCTGCATTCACTACTTTTTCAGCTAATTTTTCTGGTTTATCGGTACTGATGATCAAATGTTCAGGACCATAGTCATTGATGATCTGAAGCATTTGCTTTTTGTCTTCAACGATAATCATCGCGCTAAGCTCTAAAGCCTTCTCAGCAATTTTCTTTCTGCTCAACTTGTCGAGTTGCTTCACTACCTCTTCATTGATCTCAGCAGTTTTCTTTTTGCTGGTTGATACCAAAACCACCTGACTATCAGGTCCGTGCTCTGCCTGAGCTAGTAAATCTGACGCTGCATATGCCGCGTTGCTGTGTTTATCTACAGCCACAAGCACTTCTGAAGGTCCTGCAGGCATATCTATGGCAACGTCTTGCTTGGCAAGCATTTGCTTGGCAACGGTAACATATTGATTACCCGGACCAAATATCTTATCTACTTTTGGAACAGTCTGAGTACCATATCCCATAGCAGCAATCGCTTGTGCTCCTCCAAGTTTCAGAACACGCTTTACTCCAACCAAATTAGCGGTATATAAAACCACAGGATTGATTTCACCCAATCGATTGGTAGGTGATGAAATGATCACCTCTTGGCAACCCGCTAGAATAGCTGGAACCGCCAACATTAATACCGTAGAAAATAATGGTGCTGATCCACCTGGCACGTATAGACCCACCTTTTGAATAGGAACAGATCTGCGGCTACAAACAACGCCTGGCATCACTTCCATCACTAGTTTACTTTGATGCTGTGCTTCGTGGAATTTCTTGATATTGGAATACGCCATTTGAATGGCTTCCTTCAAGGTATCAGGCACATGGCTGTCAGCAGTTGCAAACTCTGATTCAGAAACCCACAAGTCATCCAACTCGACGTGATCATATTCCAAAGCCAACTTACGAAGAGCCTTATCACCTCCTCGTTTCACTTTTTCCAATATGGGTTCTACTACCTTTTCAATCTTCGAAAAGTTGTAAGATGGTCTTTGGAGTATCTCCTTTAGCTTTTCAGCAGATGGATTCTCGTAAATAGCTATCATCTGATCATTTTTTCTATTGGGACTACCAATATACCTTCTGCACCAGCTTCTCGCAACTGTTCGATATTTTCCCAGAAAGTATCTTCATTGATCACAGAGTGTATACTGCTCCATCCTTTGTCTGCCAAAGGCAATACAGTAGGGCTACGCATCCCCGGTAGCAATTCGATAATTTTATCTAAAGATTCATTTGGTGCATTCAACAAGACATACTTGTTGTTTTTGCCTTCCAAAACTGAGTTAATTCTAAAAATCAGTTGATTTACCAGCTTTTGCTGATCTTCAGTCAGCGATTTACTCGCTACCATCACTGCTTCTGACTTCATCACGGTTTCCACTTCTTTCAGTCCATTACTCAACAATGTACTTCCAGAGCTCACGATATCACAGATACCTTCTGCTAAACCAATACCTGGAGCGATTTCCACAGAACCACTGATTTCGTGAACTTCTGCTGATACTCCTTTGCTTTTCAAGTAATCCTTAAGGATGTTTGGATACGATGTAGCTATATTCTTTCCTTCGAAATAAGAGATATCCTGATAGTCTTCTTCTCTTGGTACAGCCAATGAAAGACGACATTTAGAAAAACCAAGATGCTTAACTACTTCTACATTCTTTTGGTATTCATCATGTACATTCTGACCTACGATACCTATATCTGCGATTCCATCCTCCACATATCCGGGAATATCATCATCTCTTAGAAATAGAAATTCGATTGGAAAATTATGAGACTGTGCTTTGAGTTTTTTAACTCCGTTATTGAATTTGATACCACATTCTCTGAAGAGCTTCAATGAGTCTTCACTCAACCTGCCTGACTTTTGGACAGCTACTTTAAGTGTTGCCATGAGTTAGTAATAAAGAAATTAAGAAGATTGTTTTATGAATTACTGTTGTTTATTGTGCTAAACGCACAGGGGATGTGTCACTGCTTAAGAGCAATGATGATGATGGTGGTGATGATGTTTCACTACGTAATTCATAGGAGCAAATGTAAACCCTAAAAATCCAGAAAAACAAAAAACCCCGGAATTTCCAGGGTTAAGTTTTTATTATTCGTTTTCTAAACCATAAGTCCAAACTGGAACAGTGGCGTGATTGACGACATCTTCCGCAATACTACCAGCTAAGAAATGTCCAAGACCTCTTCGCTGCTTAGTACCAATTGCAATCAAATCAGCAGCAACATCTTCCGCATAAGCAAGCACTCCATCCTCTTCGTTGGAGTGATTGTATGTTTCGTAAGTACAATTTTCTAGACTGTGCTTAGCGATAAATTCTTCCATCTGCTTTTTATCCTGTCTGGTAGTTGTGAAACTAGCAGGTGTATTGATTTTCACCAATCTTAGCTTCGCACCAAACAACGACTGAAGTCCTTTCACATGATTGATGAAAGACTCAGACACTTCATGGAAATTAGAAGCAAAAACGATATCATTCACAGCCTCTAAAGTAGCCTCTGCACCTACTGTAATCACAGGAGCTTTAGAATAGCGAACCATTCTTTCTGCATTAGAACCTACGAAGAATTCTTCCGCACCAGAAGCACCAGTAGTTCCCATCACCACTAGCTCAACACCTTGAGTCTCAATCTCAGCTGCAAGTTCTTTGAATGGATTACCAAGTACGATCTTGTACTTCAGTGAAATGTCTTTATATGAAGCATCAGACATTAGCTCTTCCATGTTAGCTTCTGCCTTTTCGATCATTTTCTTAATCCAAATGTTCTCCATTGGATCCGCATCCGAAACACCCATTGTCTTGAAGTCTGATGGGGTCGGTTGTTCAATAATATTGATTAGCGTAACAGCCTCTGCTTTGGATTTTCTCGCAATCTGGGCAGCAAAATTCAAAGCATGTTTTGCTACATCTGAAAAATCGTAAGGAACGAGTATTTTATTCATCTTTTTGTGTTTGACGTTCTTGTAGAAATAAGACTAGCCTAAGTTAAACAAATCTGAGTTTAATACAATTGGAATCAAACTCAGAACAAAAGCTCTCCTAATCCAAACAACAAAACGAACAACAATGTTGTCAAAGCAAGCTGTTTTAAATAAGGATCTAACCCTTCGGAAGTCGTTTTGATTTTTACCGCACGTGCATTAAAAAATAACATTGGGCTAACTAGTAGGAAAAGGTAGGCACCAGGAGACAAATCCTTGATGACACAGTAAGCTAACATCGTTGCTACGGAACCAATGATTAAAAACCAGTGATATAGGATAGCTTTCTGTCTTCCGATACGAACAGGAATACTACTTTTCCCTGAAGCTTTATCCGATTCGATATCTCTAATATTGTTAACGTTTAGTACTCCTACAGCTAAAAAACCACAGCTCAATGCCGGCAATACTACCATTGGATCTAGAGAATTGGCATACAGGAAATAATTACCACCAACGCCTACCAATCCAAAAAAGATGAGCACGAAAAAGTCTCCGAGCCCAACATAGCCGTAAGGTCTTTTACCCACGGTGTATTTGATAGCAGCTGCAATTGCTCCAAGTCCAAGTACTAAAAACACGAGCACTTTAGACCACTGATCGCCAAAAGACAACCAAATCAGGTAAATCCCCGAAGCAAGTGACAGGAATGAAAACACATACAATGCTTTCTTCATTTGCTCTTTTGTAATTAAGCCGGAAGAAACTGTTCTTTTAGGCCCTGTTCTGTGCTCTCCATCTACACCTGATGAAGCATCACCATAGTCATTGGCCAAATTGGACAAAATCTGTAAAAACAAAGTGGTAATCAAACCCCAGGTAAGAATCACTCCATCAAAATAGCCATCAATTCCGGCTGTAAAAGCACCCATAAAGATGCATGAGAATGCTAATGGTAGCGTTCTTAAACGAAAGGCTTGTATCCAGGCTTTAATTGACTTCACAATCTATTACAATATCAAAATTTTTCGAATCGCTTCCAGCTGTTATCAGATTTGTGGCAGAAACACATTCCAATGACTGATTACTTCCAAAATAATCGACAACATCTGGACTAACCTCAAAATAATCAACATCCTCGGTTTCTCTAACAAATGAATAATTACCTTGAGTATCAGTTACCACTTCAAACTCCATTATTTTATCGTCACAACCAGTAGTAACACAAACTCTTGAGCTGTATCCTGTCACATAAAGCCGACCTTCTGAAAAAGGAGAATTAGTCGACTGAAAAGTAACTGTTCCAGCTACGTCAGTAACTTCAGCACTTTCATCACATGAAACAACAACCAACAATACAGCAATTAGTACTATAAATCTTTTCATTACATTCGTTCAGGTACGTGAATACCTAATAACGACATGGCAGACTTAATCGTATTTGCAACCGTTGCAGATAATGAAATCCTGAATTTCACTACATCCTTGTCATCTTCGTTGAAAATAGGCACCTCCTGGTAAAAGCCATTATAAGTCTTTGCCAATTCGTATGCATATCCGGCCACCAATGCAGGCGAATAATCTCCCGCTGCCAAGTCAATGATTTTAGGATACTCCGTCAACTTGTGAATCAAATCCAATGCTCTTGGATGCAAACTCGTCACTTTAGAAGCATCAAAGTTTTGATCAATTTCTAAAGAATTAGCTCTTCTCAAAATCGCCGAAATACGAGCGTGAGTATATTGGATAAACGGGCCGGTATTTCCCTGGAATTCGATAGACTCCTGTGGATTGAATAACATACGCTTTTTCGGGTCCACTTTCAACAAGAAGTATTTCAATGCACCTAAACCAAGCGTTCTGAATAACTCATCAGCTTGCTCATCAGTCATTCCTTCTATCTTACCAAGCTCTTCTGTTTGCTTGCGAGCGGTATCAAACATCTCCTGCATCAAGTCATCAGCATCAACCACGGTTCCTTCACGAGACTTCATTTTGCCAGACGGCAAGTCTACCATTCCGTATGAAAGGTGATACAACCCTTTAGCATAATCTCTACCTAGCTTATCCATGATAGAGAACAACACCTTGAAGTGGTAATCCTGCTCATTACCAACTACATAGACGGACTTATTGAATGAGAAATCATTATGTTTCAAATCACATGTCCCAATGTCCTGAGTGATGTAAACCGAAGTACCATCGCCTCTTAGCACCAACTTTTCATCTAGCTTTTCAGACATCAGGTCTGCCCAAACAGAGTTGTCATCTTTTTTGAAGAAAACTCCCTTATCCAGACCTTCCTGAATAATATCTTTTCCTAGAAGATAGGTATCAGACTCATGATAGACTTTATCAAATGAGATACCCATGGTTGCATAGGAGATATCAAATCCCTCATACACCCAACCGTTCATCTTCTTCCAAAGCGCTACAGTAGCCTCGTCACCATCTTCCCACTTCTTCAACATCGCTTGAGCTTCCAGCATCAATGGAGCTTGTTTCTTAGCATCTTCTTCAGACTTGCCATCGGCTACAAGCTGCTCTATCTCTTTCTTATACTCCTGGTCAAACTTCACATAGTAGTTACCAATAAGCTTATCGCCTTTGATGCCAGTTGACTCAGGTGTCTCTCCCTCTCCAAACTTCTCATAAGCCAACATCGACTTACAGATATGAATACCACGGTCATTTACCAGATTCACCTTTCTCACTTCATGACCTCTAGCAGCCAATATTTTGCTTACTGAGTCTCCAAGAAAATTATTTCTTAAGTGCCCAAGGTGAAGTGGTTTGTTCGTGTTTGGCGAGCTAAACTCAACCATTACTTTTTCTCCCGTTGGAGCGTATTGACCAAATGAAGTCTCTGCTGCAATGGCTTGCAATACATTCACCCAAGCAGATTCTGCAATAGACAAGTTCAAGAAACCCTTCACCACATTGTATGCTGAAACTATTGGAGAGTGCTCCTTTAAGTATTCACCGATTGCTTCACCAGATTGCTCGGGTCCTTTTTTGGTTTGTCTCAAATAAGGAAATACGACCAACGTATGAGTTCCTTCAAACTCTTTTCTTGTTGGTTGCAATTCAAAATCACTTGCATTCAATTCAAAATCAAAAAGGGTTTTGAATGCTTTTACAATCTCCTCCTTAAGTTGCTTGTCTATCAAATTCATCTCTCTATTTCTTAGGCAAAAATACTTCTGCCATCATACATCTGGCGCTTCCGCCACCTAAAGCTTCTATCGTATCTAAATTACTATGGAGCAACTGACCATGCTTGGACAGCTGTTCTTTTTGTTCTTCTGTCAATGCAGTAAATGCCGCTTCAGACATCACCACAAATTTATCACCTGTTGCGTTCTGCACTTGCAACATATTTCCTGCAAATCGGCTTTTTTGCTCTTCAGTGATATAAACTACTTCTTTATGATGCTTTTCAAGTGAATCAATCACTCGCTGGCGTTCCTCTTGATCATCAATACTGTCTGCGCAAAGCACAGCAAATGATTCTCCCAGACACATCATCACGTTGGTATGATAGATTGGAAGGCGCTGACCATTCACCGTTTGATTAGCAATGAAAGAAACCGAACTATATCCAGTCTTTTCCATGAACTCTGCCAGCACGTCTGGATTGGTTCTCTCAGAAATAGCTGCATAAGCAATCTTGTTCTGACGATCCAGGATCAAACTTCCCGTTCCTTCGAGAAATTTGTTATCCATTTCCCAGTCAAGAAAACCGTCAACAGACTCAATCTCAAACTTCTCACTCAATGATTCCAATAGATCCTCTCTTCTCTCCAATCGTCGGTTGATGGCATACATCGGGTACAACCAAACCTTACCACTTTCGTGAAAACTCACCCAGTTGTTGGGAAAAATAGAGTCTGGAGTAGATGGGGCCGGAGTATCATCAAATACCTCCACATTGACACCTGCAGTTCTGAGTTTAGCCACAAAGCCATCGAATTCTGCCAAAGCTTTGTCCTGTACTTGCTCGTTGCTGAGTCCTTCTATTTTTTTTTGATAATAGTTATTGACTGCCGTTTGTTCATTCATGTAAAATGAGACCGGACGAATCATCATCAAAGTATCGGTTATCTGTCTGCTCATTTTCTTCTCAATGGTAGTGTAGAACATCTCAACAAGCCCTCTTGCTTCGCGATTTCCGCATAAGGAATCTCTTCTACGGTCATTCCATGACTTCTGAACCAATCATTAAGTCTGGTGAAATTCTTTTCAGAAACCACTACTTCAGGAGAGATTGAGAACACGTTGCTAAACATGTGATACATCTCCTTTTTAGTAATGTGGAACAGGTTTTCCATTCCAAAAAGATCTACCAAATACTGGTAATCAGCTTCATCGAGGAATCCCTCTCTATGAATGATCGCTTTGCCTTTACCTACTGGCTGGAAACAACAGTCCAGATGCAAGGCATTGTCTTCCGCTACTGTATTGGATTTCGACAGGTTGAATTCTTTGACAATTCTGTTTGGAAAAAACTCTTTCAAAAAGTCAACACCTTCTTTATTTGTTCGTGCTGTGATGTAATCAGGATAGTCAGCACCTTTATAAGTACCCACAAATAAGTGTTCACCATGAATCATCACATCTCCACCTTCCACGTGCACTTCTGCAGGTGGTGTAATTACTTTATCCTTGTCTATTTGGCTAATCACATAGTCTATCGCCTCCAATTCAGGCTCTCTGTCTGGCAAAATATTGGATTTGAAGAAGTAATCATCTATGACAAATGCGATATCTCTCGCGAATATTTGATTCAGATCTTTGATCAATTCAGGTCGGTATACCTTCACTCCATGCTTCTCAAAAACTGCGTTGAAGGCATCCATCTCAGGGACCATATCTTGTTCTAATGGATAAGTACCATCCTTGATATGCTCTGCAGATTTGGGATCATAAGCATCTTCTAGCTTAGGAGTGCCGCCGAAACTTTCAGCTGTACCTAGTACCACAGCCTCCAGGGGTGATGTTTCGTCTTTTATATTAAGCTTGATCATTTGTTGGTTATTTGAAAATCAGTCCGCAAAACTAAAAGATTGAAAACATATTTGCGTCTCATCAAATATTAATATTAGCGGCACAGTGTTTTGCATTTTTTTTGTCAATATTGTGCCTCCTTTTATACTTTGAAAATCTAATGCCTTTCTTATGAAAAGCTACGCAGACTTAATTGAACAAACGTTCTACTTTCCGACCAAGGAATTCAGGGTTGAAAACAATCAACTTTGGTTTCATGATGTCAATCTCATGGAAATCATCGAGCAGTACGGTACTCCACTGAAATTGAGCTACTTACCGAAGATTAGCCAGAACATTCAGTTTGCGAAAAAGATATTCAATGACGCTATAGAAAAGCAGAAATACGACGGCACATACACCTACTGCTACTGTACAAAATCATCTCACTTCCGATTTGTATTAGAAGAAGGACTAAAAAATGACATCCATTTAGAGACCTCTTCTGCTTATGATATTCCAATTATCAGAAGGCTTAATGAAACTGGTCATTTCTCAAAAGACAGAATGGTTGTTTGTAATGGGTTTAAAAGACCATTATATCTTCAATACATCGCTGAGATGATCAATGATGGGTTTAAGAACACTATGCCTGTTCTTGACAACCTTGACGAGTTAGCTTATTACCATGACAATGTAGAAGGTGAATTCAAAGTTGGCATCAGAATCGCAGCTGACGAAGAACCAAATTTTGCATTCTACACCTCTAGATTAGGGATTAGATATGGAGACATTGTTCCTCATTATAAAGAAATGATTGCTGGCACCAAAGCCAAATTGAAATTGCTTCATTTCTTCATCAATACAGGAATTAAGGACACAGCGTACTACTGGAGTGAACTAAGCAGATTCATCTACAAATACTGTGAATTGAAGAAGATCTGTCCTGATTTAGATACTATTGATATCGGTGGTGGGTTTCCAATTAAGAACTCTTTGGGCTTTGAATATGATTATGCTTACATGGCTGAGCAAATCATTTCCAATATCAAATGGATCTGTCAGAAGAACCACGTTCCGGTTCCAAATATCATCTCTGAATTTGGATCATTTACCGTTGGTGAAAGTGGAGCAACCATTTACAGTGTATTGAACTCTAAGCTTCAAAACGATAAGGAACTTTGGTACATGATGGATGGATCATTCATCACGCACATGCCTGACGTTTGGGGTCTGAACGAGAAATTTATCATGCTTCCAGTTAACCATTGGGACAATCCTTTCCACAGAGTAAATATTGGTGGGTTAACCTGTGACAGTCAGGACTATTATGACTCTGAGGCGCACATTGGTGAGGTGTTCTTACCAAGAACGGATGAAGACGAAACATTGTATTTCGGTTTCTTCCATACAGGAGCTTACCAGGAGTCTTTAGGTGGTTATGGAGGTATCCAACACTGTTTAATCCCTGCACCTAAACACATTATCATCAACAAAGATGAAAATGGTAAGGTAACTTCTGAATTATTTGCGCCAGAGCAGGAAAGTGAGCAAATGATGAAAATTTTAGGATACGGAAAGTCTTAAAAATCAGTTATATTAAAAAGTAACCGTGCACAGAAACCTCGTCATCATACCAACATACAACGAAAAGGAGAACATCCGTGATATTACCAATGCGGTAATGACGCTTCCGGTACCTTTTGAATTGTTGATCATTGATGACGGGTCTCCTGATGGCACCGCTGATATCGTAAGAGAACTGCAAACAGAGTTCCCTAACAGAATTCATTTAATAGAACGAGAAGGTAAACTAGGATTAGGCACCGCCTACATCAGAGGATTCGCCTTTGCAGTAGAACATGGATATGACTATATCTATGAAATGGATGCAGATTTTTCTCACAATCCAAACGACTTAGTAGCTCTTTATGAAGCTTGTGCAAATGGAGGTGCTGACCTGGCTATCGGCTCGAGATATATCAAAGGAGTAAATGTGGTCAACTGGCCAATGGGACGTGTATTGATGTCTTACTTTGCCAGCATCTATGTTCGATTAGTCACAGGTTTGCCAATCAAGGACAGTACTGCTGGTTTCAAATGCTACCACAGAAGCGTTTTGGAAACCATAGACCCAGAGAAAATTCATTTTATTGGTTATGCCTTCCAGATTGAGATGAAATTCACCGCTTGGAAGCACGGCTTCAACATTGTAGAGGTGCCAATCATCTTTACAGAGCGTGCTAAGGGCAACAGTAAAATGTCAAAAGGCATCTTCAAAGAAGCGATCTTTGGAGTCATTCAAATGAAGGTTAGAAGCCTGTTCCGAAAGTACCAACCCTATCACGTAGTGTAAGAATCAATCGAAGCGAATCGCTTTAATTGGTTTGATTCTAGAAATCACTCCTAATGGAATAAAGAGTGTAACTGCCGTGATTAAGATTACAAAAGCATTGATCCACAAAACAGCACCAAAGTCAAATAAGATTGGCACATGATTCATGTAATAGTTCTCTGGGTCTAATGGAATCAGCTCAAACTGCATCTGCACCCAGCAAAAGCCAAGACTGATCAAGTTACCCCAAAACAAGCCTCTCAATATCAGATGGAATCCATTAAAGAAAAAGATGCGCCTTATCAAACCATTGGAGGCTCCAAGCGACTTTAACACCCCTACCATCTGAGTACGCTCCATGATTAAAATGAGCAAAATACTGACCATATTAAATGACGCAACGCCCAGAATCAAAGAGAAGAAGATAATCACGTTACGATCCAGCAAACGCAGCCAATCAAAGATCTGCATGTATTTATCGCTAACCTTGTCCACATAAAGATCTGTGTCCGTATTCTCAAAAACGACTGTTTCAGCTTCATCCATTTTATCTGGATCATCAAGGAACACTTCAATCCCACCTACTGTGTGATCTCCCCAATCATTTAACCTTCTAACCAAATTGATGTCGCCAAGAATGACTTTGTTATCAAAGTCTTCAAGTCCAGTCTCGTAAATCCCCGTTATTGTCAATTTCCTAAAACGTGGAGGAGTCTGGTAAAACAAAACCAATACATCGTCACCAACACCTAGCTGTAAATAATTCGCAATTCTAGCACTGACAGCCACTTCTGTCCCATATCCCTCTTTTGGGAATTGGGGGAAACTTCCAGCAATCATGTGCTTATCAAATGATGTTGTATCGAAATTCTGATCCAATCCTTTCAAAATCACTCCCTGAACCTCCTCTTCTGTCTTTAACAGGCCTGCTTTGAAAGCATAGGTTTGAGCATAATCAACCCCAGGAAGACTCAAAAGAGACTCCATTAAAAAATCTGAAGCGATAATACTTGATTGTTCATAAGAAGTGGAAAGCGTGTATTTGCTCACTACCAGATGACCACTAAAGCTGTAGATTTTTTGCTTGATCGTATTCTCAAAGCCTTTCAGAATCATAAATGAACCAATCAACGCCGCCAATGCGACAGCCACACTTACTACACCGATCCTATTGATGACGGTGGAGAAAGATCCGGTATCATTTTTGGTAATTCTTTTAGATATGAAATACGGTAAATTCAAGATTCGTATTTTTGAGAGATGCAATATTACAAGATATCTAAATTGAAGTCTGTTGTATTAACAATCTTTTTGCTAATAACAGAACTTCTATGCGATGCCCAAGAACTAAAAACTGGTGCTGATCAACTGGACATCCTTACCCCAAAACTGCAAGGAAAGTCTGTTGGTTTGCTCGTCAACCACACATCTGTTGTAGGTAAAACCCATTTAACAGACACATTATTATCTCTTGGTGTTACTATTCCTAAAGTGTTCAGTCCAGAGCATGGCTTCAAAGGTAATAAGCCAGATGGCGAGAAAATAACTGGAGAATCCTCTGAAAGTTTTCAATTGATCTCGCTATACGGTGATGCGAAGAAGCCAACACCTAAACAACTAGAAAACCTTGATATCATGATCATCGACATGCAGGATGTTGGCGTGCGATGTTATACATACGCATCTACCATGACCTGGATGATGGAAACTTGTGCGGAAGTTGGAATACCCGTTATCGTATTGGATAGACCTAATCCAAATGGCAGTTATGTAGATGGACCAGTTCTAAATGAAAAGTATGAATCGATTGTTGGACTGCATCCCATCCCGTTGGTACATGGCCTAACACTTGGTGAACTAGCCTTGATGATTAATGGTGAAGGATGGCTAAGAGATGGATTGAAAGCAGACCTTGAGATTATTCCGGTGAGTGGATGGGATCATAGCATACCTTATTCTTTACCAATAGCACCTTCACCTAACCTACCCAATGATCTTGCTGTTTCTCTTTATCCTTCATTAGTTTTATTCGAAGGAACTGTGGCTTCTGTGGGAAGAGGAACGGACTTTCCTTTTCAAGTGATTGGGCACCCAGATTTCAAGGGTGGATTTTTCGGCTTCACTCCACACCCCAATGCAGGATCCAAGTATCCTCCACTGGATGATAAACTCTGCGTTGGAATAAGTTTTATTGGTCAGGAACTTAAATATGAGCTGGATATCACTCAGTTGATCAACTTTTATCGCAATACCGAGGTAGATGAGTTCTTTCTCGATTTCATATACAAGCTATCAGGAACTGATAAACTCAAAAAGCAGATAATGAGTAAGAAAAGTGAGTTGGAAATACGATCCAGCTGGGAACAAGATCTGGCCGCATATAAGCAAATGCGCGAGAAATATCTGCTGTATCCTTAATTACAAAAGCTCTTTCAAAAGATGTTATTTAGATCTTTTGAAAGAGCTTATTATAATCCTTTAGAATCGATACCTTCCACCGATTCCACCCTGGAACCAGAATGAGAACGGATTATCGATGATTTCTAAAAAGAGCACTGCATCACCAAAAATAGACACTGGCACATCTGGGAAAGTATATTCCAATCCTATCACTGCATCTGCACCTAAATCCACATTGGTCACACGCTCACCTCTTGCTACATACCAGTTGTTGTCACCATTTACTCGGTAGCGATAATCATATTCATAGCTTTGAGACCTGATTTGACCACCAAAACCATAATACCAATCCAATCCAGTAACTGACTCATCACCAATTTTGGAAATCTTATTGTGAATTAAATAATGAGCCTGAAATCCGATTGGTTGAGACGCCTGAACTCCCAAATACTGGATATCTGAATAGTTATAGTTTTGATCCAGATACCAATCATTAAAGTTGTTATTGTAAAAGTTTCCGTTGAAATAGTGAGTTCGTCCCAAACTGAATTCGAAGGCTGTGGCGCCCATGTATCTTTTCAGAGTAACTCCAGTTGGGTCTCCTAGTCTTAAACCGATTCCCCAATCACTTTTTTGATATTGGGCAGTTGACACGTGTACCATCAAGAATAGTCCTAGTACAAAGAACAAAAATTGCTTCATTTGCTGATTTGAGTTATTAATTAGTATCAAGTAGGCTTTATCAAAATCCATGCTAAACAATTAACAGGTTTATAATTCGATAAAAGCGGGCAAATCTAGGAAGAAACTCAAATCAAAAGACTTAAAAAATTCACTTACTGGTTCAATGGGAATGATTTATGCTTCAATCAACTTATTGACAGATATATCAAAAACAAAAGAGCCATCAAAAGTAATTTTAATGGCTCCTTTCATATCATCTAAAAGATTATTGAGCTCGCCCGTTCCGAACTCGCAAAACTTTAATTTGATCATTTACATAGTAGTCACCTAATGTTATGAGGCACAGTCAAAAAACACCGGAAGCAACTACATGAATCACATCACAATTTGTCCATGGACTCCTTATACATTCTAAAAAACAAGAATGGTAAGAATCCGAATCCAAAAAACAGGAATGAGAAAATCAGTAGAATATTGGCTCCCATAAGGTGATTAAACTTAAAAAATGTAGCAGCCACAAAAAGCAACAAACTCAAGAGTCCTAAAATCCACTTCATTCGTTCAGATAAAGCCGAATGAATAAGCTCCTTATATCTATTGACCAACAACATCGGTACAAATACAAAGGCTAAACCAAAAATCCCCATGTAAAGCATGGAGGTAGCTCCAGGCCAGTGAAGTAACTTAAATAGCATCCCTAGTGTAAAGGATGCGGAAAAAATAAACCCAGAAATGTAGGTCAATCGTTTCATGTTCATAATTTTGTTATAGTTAAGTAAAAAAAGAGTTTCATTTTGAATCTCACCATACCCGTTCGGTGAGGTTTGTAGAAATGCTTTTTGATAGGCCTGTTCGAAAGACAGGCCTTTTTTTATTTCGATTTCCACAAGGCAGCACATGTGATCCAGCAAATCATCCCGCAATTCTTTGCTTTTCACTTCGCCTTTAAGGATTTCTTTCTCAATAAAGTCTACTTGTGCATCTGTTATCATAAAGCAGGCATTTTGTTCAAATCAGTGAATATTACTTTCTGGATAGTCGCTAAAAAGTCCTTCAACTCAGCAATTTGTGCGTCTTTCTCCTTCTTCCCTTTTTTGGTTAAGAAGTAATATTTCCTCACACGCTTACCAATACTCTGCTCTTCATAATCCACAATTCCATCATTCAACAACTTGTGAAGCGCCGGGTAAAGCGATCCGTCTTTAAGCAATATTTTACCATCGGTGAGTTCCTTCACTCGCTGTGATATTTCATAACCATACATCCGGTCATTCTCCTCCAACAACTTCAATACCATCACTCCGATAGTGCCTTTCAGCAGTTCTTTTGAATACATAGAACAAATATACATAGAAATACGATGTATCAAAATTCTACGTATAAAAAGTAGCACGGGTTTACTAGCTTTGCGAGCCTATGAAGGATCTAAGGATTGTGTTTATGGGTACGCCGGAGTTTGCGGTTCCCTCATTGCAGAAGTTGGTTGAGAATGGTTTCAACGTAGTAGCGGTCATTACCGCACCAGACAAACCACAAGGAAGAGGCAAGAAGCTTGGAACCTCTCCTGTAAAGGACTATGCAGTTTCCGCTAACATTCCTGTATTACAACCGACCAACCTTAAGAGTGAAGATTTTCAGTCTGAACTCAAATCTTATGAAGCAGACCTTCAGATTGTCGTTGCTTTCCGCATGCTTCCTGAAGCAGTTTGGGATATGCCTCCTTTAGGGTCTTTTAACCTTCATGGATCTTTACTTCCGAACTATAGAGGTGCAGCTCCTATCAATTGGGCGATTATAAATGGAGAAAAAGAAACCGGAGTAACCACTTTCAAACTCAAGCACGAGATTGATACTGGGAACATCCTGCTTCAGCATGTAGAGCCTATCAACTACGAAGACACCTTAGGAACTGTCTACGAACGCTTGATGAACAAAGGCGCTGACTTGATTGTAGAATCTGTCAAGAAAATACAGAGTGGTGACTATGAGCTAAAACCTCAACCTCAGGTAAGCGAAGACAAACATGCTCCTAAAATATTCAGAGAAGACTGTGAGATCAATTGGGATCAGCCATTAGAAAAAGTGAGAGACTTTATTCGTGGACTAAGCCCATATCCTGCCGCCTGGACAACCTTAGATGGATTGACCTTCAAAGTATTTATGGCAGAGAAATCGGGAAGAAATTATAAGGCTTCTGCGGGATCATTTCATTCAGATGGCAAGAATTACATTGATGTAGTCACTGCTGACGGAGCTTTATCACTCACTGAGGTTCAGCTACAAGGAAAAAGAAAAATGCTCACCGAAGAATTCCTCAGGGGTTACCATTGGAAGGACGAGCACTGAAATATTGTATAGGTAGAGAAAGGGGACCAATAAGCAAAGACAACAAAATCCATTCATAAGGATCTTGTTTCTGTTTACTGGCCAGAATCACGTTACCCAACACAGATATAAAACAAATTGCAAGGAGTGCGATTAACATTGTATTTATTTTTCTTTGAATACGATTAACAGAAACGAAAGGTTATGAAGATATCCATGATAGCAGCCATGGGGCAAAACAGAGTAATTGGCAAAGACAATGACATCCCCTGGCACCTGCCTGATGACTTTCAATACTTTAAAAAGACAACTGAGGGTCATTACGTACTCATGGGTAGAAAAAATTACGAATCGTTGCCTCCGAAGTTTAAGCCACTCCCCAATCGTCCGAATGTAGTCATCACTCGAAATGAGTCATATGATGCTCCTGGAACTGAAGTGGTCAATAGCCTGGAAGATGCGATTGAAATAGCTAGAAAAAACAACGAAGAAGAAGTATTCATCATTGGTGGTGGCGAGATTTACAAGCTTGGTTTAGCTTATGCAGACACCATCTACCTTACTGAGATTAATGGTGAGTTTGAAGGACAAACCATATTTCCAGAATTTGACAAATCCGAGTGGAAAGAAATCAGCAGAGAGCATCATTCAACAGATGAACATCACAAATATTCGTTCGATTTCGTAATTTATGGTAAAATCTAACGAATCATGAACTCACAAAAAAAACTCCTAAGCATTCTACACATTGTATATGGCTCTCTTACCCTCATTACATTGTTAATCGTCAACCTGGCGCTGGAAGTAGCCCTGCCATTCATAGAAAATGAAGTTAGCGGAGATGAATTACGACTTATCAAAACTGTCTTTCTATTCGTTCATTCTTTGTTTTTCATTTTAATTATACTTTTCCCCCTACCCTCTATTGTTGGTGGAATCGCTCAACTGAATGGTAAAAAATGGGGATTGACTGTAATGATGATTTCAGGATGCTTATCTCTATTGAGCGTACCAGTTGGAACAGCTCTTGGAGTGTTCACTATCTACGTATTTACGCAATCCAGCAAGCAAGAACAAAATGACTAAAATTAAAGATCAGGTAATAATGGTAACTGGTGCCTCATCTGGCATTGGTGAAGCACTCGTATATGAGTTATCAAAGCAGGGCGCCAAGTTGATTATTTCAGCCAGGCGTCGGGAAGAGCTAGAGCGTGTCAAAGCAAACTGTCAAATGCCTGATCAAGTGAATATTCTTTCTTTAGACCTGGCGGATAGCTTCGCCATTAGCCAAAAAGCTAAGGAAGCGGAATCAATCCATGGCCATATTGATATTTTGATCAACTGTGGAGGCATTAGCCAAAGAGAAAAAGTGATCAAAACCAACATGGATGTGGATCGAAAAATCATGGAAGTCAATTACTTTGGAACCATAGCACTTTCTAAAGCCCTTCTTCCAAAGATGATAGAGAGGAAATCTGGACATCAAGTGATCATCACTTCTGCCGTTGGCATAATTAGCACACCATATCGCTCAGCTTATGCAGCATCCAAGCATGCATTGCATGGCTTTTATGACGCACTAAGAGCAGAGCACCATGCTGATGGACTAAAAATAAGCATTATTCTTCCAGGCTTCGTAAGAACTCAAATTAGTGTCAATGCACTGACCGGAGACGGAAGTAAGCAAAACAAAATGGATGACGCACAAGCGGGTGGTTTATCTGCTGAAGAGTGCGCCGTTAAAATCATCAAGTCTATCGAAAAGAACAAAGAAGAAGTTTATATCGGTGGATTTAAAGAAGTGGCGGGTATCTATGTAAAAAGATTCTTCCCTACCTTGTTCTCAAGAATAGTCAGAAAAACAGCCGTAACATAAAACTCCATTGAATCTTCATCGCTCATATTGGCTTATCTTCCTTTTTTGTATTTCAGGGTTTATCCTAAATGCACAGACCAATTCGTATGAAAGGGGCTGGATTTATATAAAGCTTGATCAAATCACCGCACAAGGGAGGCAATCCAACGTTTTAAATCTGAGCGATATAACTGGAGTCCAGAAATTCGAACCATTACGAAAAAATGTCACTGCACTCCGAAGCGAACCATCGATTCTCGATGGACTGTACAAAGTACAAATAAGCAGTGAACTTGACATTCAGCAACTCTGTGACAATCTGGAGCAATACAGCAATGTATTTTATGCGGAACCCATCCATCAAGAAGAACTCTTATACATCCCAAATGATCCAGCCATAAGTGCAGGATCTCAGGATTATTTGGACATCATCAACGCATATACGGCCTGGGACATAACCCGAGGAGATACTTCGATGATCATTGGAATCAGCGATACAGGAGTTGATTATTTTCACCCTGACTTAGTCAATAAAATGTATGTCAATGAAGCTGATCCTCCTAACGGAATCGATGATGACAACAATGGCTACATAGACGATTATAGAGGCTACGACTTTGCAGATAACGACACTTCAGCACTCCCAGGAAGTGACTATCATGGGACAAGAGTGGCCGGTATCGCAGGAGCTGAAGCAGACAATGGCTTTGGAATGGCTGGAGTAGGAATCAACCTCCAGATTGGAGCACTCAAAATCTTCAAATCTGAATCTGGTAGCTCCTCTAACGCTTATGAATCTATCATCTATGCTGCTGACAATGGATTTGATGTAATTAACCTGTCGTGGGGTTCCGCCAACAGCTTTTCACTTGCCGCTCAGGATATTATCAACTATGCAGTAAATGAAAAAGATCTGATCATCGTAGGTGCTGCAGGAAATACGCCTCAAGAATTGGATTTTTATCCTGCCAGTTATGACAATGTGCTTTCCGTTGCTTCTACTGAGCTAAACGACACCAAAGCTTCTTTCTCTACTTTCAGTTATCACGTAGACATTTCGGCACCTGGAAGAAGTATTTATGGCACCACTAGCAATAACGGCTTTACTTCAGGTGATGGCACCTCATTTAGTAGTCCAATGGTTGCAGCGACAGCAGGATTGGTTAGGTCAAGATTTCCAGAACTTACGTCAAGACAAGTCATAGAACGTATTCGTGTCACTGCAGACAAAATCGATGAACTTAACCCAGACTTTGAAGGGCAAATTGGATTTGGTAGACTCAACATGGAACGTGCTCTATCAGCAAGTTCTGATACGTTGAAATCCATTAGGATTAAAGAATCTAAGGTCTACACAGATTTGGGTAATTCGATTTATTTTGGAGATTCCATTTTCATAGATGTGACCATCATCAACTATCTGGCGGATGCTACTCCTCAAATATCACTTGCTTCCTCTTCTGAATATTTAGAATATGGTTCTACGAAAATTCAATCTAAGACTCTAAAGGCTTTTGACGAGACGACAATAACACTCAAGGCTCGCATCTCAGACAATACTCCCGCTAACACCTCCATTCCAATTGAGATTATTTTTGAAGACGAGTACTATTTGGATCATAGTTATGTAGTGATTCAAACCAATTCAGACAGAGCAGATCTTCAAAATGGTGTATTAGGTTTTACAACAGGGGGAAACGGAAATCTTGGCTATAGTAATGACGGCTTTTTCAATGGCCTTGGCCTCAGTTACAATGGAATTAACATGATGAGCCGAATTGGTTTCTTTGTGAGCATAGACTCTAATCAAGTATCAGACAATTTCTATTTAGATATCACCAGCGGTCAGCGGCATGCAGATTTTAACACTAAAACTTTAGTCAAACCTCAATACCACGGAGCAATTGACTTCTTTTCATCTAGCACTTTTGCTGATGATTCAGCCAGTATGCCGGCAGGAATAAATATCCAGCAAAGAACCTTAATGGACTCTGCTTCGAAATATGTGATTCAGGAATACTTCATAGGCAATACTGGATCATCCAATCTGGAAAACTTAAGCATTGGACTATTTACAGACTGGGATCTCAACGATGCAGAGACGAATAAAAGTTACTACAATGACACTTTAGCTACAATCATCAGCTATGACTCTATCAATAGTCTGTATGTAGGAATCACTTCCTACTATGATCGTTCACCAATACATCAGGCTATTGATCAAAATTCTTACAACAACAATCAATTAGACATTACTACAAGCTGGACAGATAGCTTAATTCACCTTCTCTCCACACAATCTATATATGATTCTGCAGGTTGGTCGAGTGGTAATGATATCGCTTCGATGATTTCTGATGATTCTGTAAGCATATCCTCAGGCGCTGCAACGAAACGAGCATTTATCATCGCTTTTGCCAACTCAATAGACGAACTAGCCAATCAATTGGACTCAGGAAAATTAGCCTATGAACTGTATTTAGGCACCCCACTACTGTATGAAGAGTATTTTAGTTGTCTTGGTGCATCACTTACAATTAACCCTCAAGGCGGCGATGAATTTGAGTTTTTCACCGATCCATTCGGCACCAATGTAATTGCAACTGGAGACACATTGATTACCGGCAGCATTTCACAGGACACCTCCTATTATTTGAGAAAACTGGATGACTTATCAATTGGAGATATATACCGCTTAGATATCAGTCTGGTCGACCAAGTTGCCAATTTTTCCATGTCTACAGATACCTTATTTTTAGATGCCAACGCTAATAGTATCTCCCTGACAGATAGGAGTTTTCTCCCAACAGATTGGTTATGGGATTTTGGAAACAACCAACAGGCAACACTTCAAAATCCAATTGTAGGTTATGCAACCCCTGGAACCTACACAATTACTTTACAGGTAAATAATGAACTTGGATGCACCTCCTCTATTTCGAAAGAACTTCTTGTAGCAGTTCGACCTGATCTACCGGCCATTGAAGACCTATTGGTGTGCTCAGGCGCAAGTCCTGTCATTTCCGCTTCTAACACTGACAGTCTGGCTTTTTACATTACTGCTGATGATGAGTCTCCAATCTACGAAGGTCAAAGCCTGCAACTAAACAACCTTAGCAAAGACACACTCATCTATATCACAAATACTTCAGGACCTTATGAAAGCTTAAAACTGCCCTTAAACATAAGCACTCAGGATTACGCTGCTTCATTCACTATCACTGTAGACACTACACAACAACAAACATCCGCCATTTTGATCAACACTACTGAAGACATTTATGAAAGTGAGTGGACACTAGACGAAACAATTATTGGCACATCTGACACTTTGACCATTGAGGTTTCTTCAAACTCGTTAAACCTTGGTCTTACCAGCACCTCCTCCTTAGGTTGCCAAAGCAGCATCAGTCAAATTATTAATTTAACAGCATCAGAAATACCATCTATTACTAATCAAGTTTATTGTTATGGAGAGGATGCTATGATTTCACCAGAAAATGGACAATATTTTGCCTTCTACTCTGATGCTGAGCTATCTCAATTCCTCGAAAAAGGCACTTCTCTAAAAATTGATAGTCTAATAGAACCTACCTCAATCTATGTTACTGGTATAGACAAGATTCTTCCCTCTGAGGCGCTTGAAATTAACATAACTCCTCAACTGCCAGAGGCAACCATTTTATCGAACCCTGACACGCTATATTTAAGCGAAGGATTAACAGTTACGTTTACCCTAAACAATAATGAATTGGAGTCAGTTGACTGGTTTGTCAATGGTGAATATTTTGATAACACTTTTGAGCCAATCGTACTATTCCAAAGTGAAGGCATACAATCCATCAAAGCCGTAGTGAAAGACGCTGATGGATGCTCCAATCAAGACTCACTTGTCTACCAGGTATTAAAAGAGCGAGAAATTATTGTCTTAGGAGATCAACCGGATAACCTCTTGATTTACCCTAATCCCGCCAACAAAAATCAATCGATTTTTATCAAAGGATACGAAGGAACAATAAACATGAGCATCTTCAATGTCGAAGGAAAATTAGTTTTTCAGAAAAAGGTAGAAACAAAAAATCCACTTGACATTTCATTTCTGTCAAGTGGAAATTACACGATTATTTTAGAATCAGAAGAGTTTAAAACTTCGAAGAAACTAATCATTCGCTAATTAGCGAACTACAACTTTCTTTACGAGTTGATCACCCTCTGTTGTATTCATTTTTATAAGGTAAATCCCTTTTTCCAGATAATTACCTGTAAGTTCAACTTCTGAACCGTGATTTTTTACAAACGAAAGACTCTTACCTTGCTGGCTTCCGGACAAACTATAAATCTCAACATCCTTCACTTCGAACGCTCTATTCGCATTAATAGTGATCTTATCTGCCGTAACTAACGTTGGATACACATTAAAACTCATTGTATTATTTGAAACTCCAGTTTCTACTCGGATAGTTTCAGAATACTCATATTCACCATCATAGTCCACTTGCTTCAACCTGTAGTACGAAATAGCAGCTACCGCTGAAAAGTCAACAAATGAATAGTTTACCTGCTCATTAACTGTTCCACTTCCTTCTACTACTCCAATACTGTAGAAGTATACTCCATCTTCAGATCGCTCAACCTCAAAACGGTCGTTATCTTTTTCTGAAGCCGTAGCCCAGGTTAAATCCACATTAGGACTAGTAGATTTACCCGTAAAGAATAGAAACTCAACAGGAAGAGGTGTCGCTCCTCCACCAGTTACAAAATCCTCGATTTCCTGCGATCCTCCTGTTTCTGAAATTTGATTGGTAGGTAACTCTCCACCATCATTATCTACATTAAAACCGGAAGTAGAACTACCATCAGTTGTATATAGAGTTCCAGCACCTGTAACATCACCAACAGCTGCACCGCCACCAGATGGATCGGCCAAAACATTCCCCGTCACAATCACCATCCCACCAGTACCAATGTCAATTCCAGCATGGTTTTTTCCCATATCTAAATCACCAAATATAATAAGCACATTACCAGCTCCAACAGACACTGTAGCTCCACTGGTGGAATTAAATATTACATTTCCGTAAACCACAAGTGTATCATTTATAATCAGGTCTTTGTTTGTTCCTGAAAAGGTCAATCCAGCATCTGAAATAACGTAAGACTCTATGGTAATATCTGCCAGATTTGTATAACCAGGGGAAGATCCTCCCCATGTTGCTCCATCGATCCACTTTCCATCTGTAGTACTAGTTGTCTGTGCCATCACAGATAGCGTGAAAAAGAAGACTAAAAACGTAAAAAATAATTTCATAATTGCTGCTTGTCTGTTGTGCAAATCACTTACGTAATTCACGCATTTGCTGGATTGAAAATTTTGTGGAGGCACTAGAATGTTTATGTCTTTCCTACATCTCCAAACTTTCGATAAAACAAAGAAAATCAAAGATTTAGGGGAGATATGCTTAATTTCGATGGTCGGTAATGATTTTTCGGTAAACATGGTGATATACGTGCTTTTAGGTTTTTTCTTGGTTATTTCCCTCGTTTTGGGTGCAGGTGTTTCCCTTAGCGCCCCTGGACATAAAGGACCCGCAACTGACCATTTCAACGGTAAGAAATTCATAAACCCTACTGGTGCCAAGGCTAAAGGATTCTCATCCGTTATCGAATGGATGCTTAAAAGTGACAAGGGTCCCTGGCTAAAAAATTATGAAACATCCATAGGTCCAAAACCAGTTGATAGCAGTACAGATCTGATCATCACGTTTGTCAATCATAGTACCTTTCTGATTCAATGGAACAACATCAACATTCTCACTGATCCTGTATGGAGCGAGCGTGTGAGTCCATTTTCTTTTGCCGGGCCAAGCAGAATGCGTCCACCAGGTATTAATTTCGAAGACCTTCCTCCTATTGATGTCATCCTTTTGAGTCATAACCATTACGATCACCTGGATATCGTCACTGTTAAAAAAATCAACACACTTTATGAACCGGTTTTTATCGTTCCTTTGGGCGTGGGGAAATATCTGGCGCAACATAAAATCACTAAATTCAAGGAATTGGATTGGTGGCAATCATCAGAAATTGGATTAAAAGTAACTGCCACTCCAGCCCAACACTTCAGCAGTAGAGGAATGTGTGACAGAGATAAGACTCTTTGGTGTGGATATACACTTACCGATGGCGAGCGTAAGGTTTATTTTGCTGGAGACAGTGGTTATGGTCCTTTCTTCAAAGAAATTGGCAAGAAAGAAGGTCCTATGGATGTTTCTATGATTCCAATTGGAGCTTACGAACCGAAGTGGTTCATGTCACCCATACATGTTTCTCCCGATCAATCAGTAATGGTACACAAGGACGTGAAGTCTAAACAAAGTATTGCCATGCATTTTGGTACATTTCCACTAGCTGACGAAGGTCAGGGAAAAGCAGAAGAAGACTTGATACTAGCACTTGATAGTGCTGGAATACCACAAAGTGAATTCCTTATCCCTGAAGAAGGTGAACCTATGAAACTTTAGACCCAGCGTGCATGCTCCCAGAAACCGAATAGCCAATTACCTGGAGACTGCTCATCGTCACTACGGAAAAACTCACGAATAGCAATCAATAATTCATCACGGCTTATTAAGTCATCCTTATTTTTATCCAGATTTTCAAAAGCCTTGGCTGAATGGCGAATCTCTATTCGATAAGCCATAAACATGTTGAGGTATTCGCTAAGCGAAAGAAACCCATCTTTATCCGCATCGAATAGATCAATGATTTCCATGGCCACTTTGCTTACATGCTGAATGTAGAGCTCTTCATTCCCATTCACAATCATTGAATCCGCAAAAGTTAGCCATTCACTGAGTGTAGCGTGCTCTTCTTCTGATTTTCCAATGAATTGATGAAAATCAGTCCAAATATTAGTTGTTCTTTGAATGCTTGCCTGATATTCCGGAGTACTGGAGGAGAATCCCCAAAGGACACATAGGTTTTCACCAATACTCACAAAGTCTTTTTTTTCCAAAGTCCCACTCTTATCAAAGTCCAGAACATTGAAATAATGAGTCAGCTTTTTTTGCTGAAGGTCTGTAAGCATGAATTAATCTTGTTTAGCAAATACTTTCTTAAGTAGCTCTGTAGTTCTGGCAACAGGATTCTCCCTGATATTTTTCTCTTCTTCCGCTACAAGTGTAAACAAACCACTTAATGCTCGATCTGTAGCATATTCATCAAGGTTAGGGTTTACTTTTTCCACAAATGGAATCTTGTTATAGGTATTCACCAAATCACTGTAATACTTTGTAGCACTGGTTTTATCCAAAGCCTTCTTGATTACTGGTTGGAATTTAGCCTTCAAATCAGGAGTAGTCTTCCCCTGCAGGTAACTAGTAGCTGCATTATCTTCGCCCTTCAATATTCCCCAGGCGTCTTGTACAGTCATTCCTTTTATAGCATTGACAAAAATTGGCTTAGCTTCTTTGGCTGCCTCCTCTGCTCCATGATTTAGTGTCTCAATAAATTGATCCACCTTTGATCCCAACCCGAGCTCTCTGAGTTTAGTTTCAACCTTCTGCACATCAGGAGGAAATGGTATTTTAATCTTCGGATTACCTAAAAATCCATTGACTTTAGACGCCTCACTCGTACTCGTACCAGCTCCTTTGATCAATGCTTCCTTCAGTCCAGAAACGACCTGCTCTGTGGTTAATTCTTCAGATTCCAAAACATCACCAAGTGTCTGCTGAATTTGCTGAACAGTGCAACCTGTGAATAAAAAAATAAAACAGAGTGAAAATAAAACAAGTCTCATCCTTCAAAGATTATATAATTTGCGTACCATAAAAGTATACAGAATAAAGCAAATACTGTAATGCCAACATATGCTGAAATCATCTCAATTGGGGATGAGCTTCTATACGGTCAGACACTAGATACCAATGCGCATTGGATCAGTGCCCAACTCGATCTGATCGGAATTAAAGTAAAGAGAAGAGTCACTATTGGAGATGTGAAAGAGGAAATCCTCAGTGCATTTAAAGAAGCAGAAGAAAGAGCGGATATTGTGCTGATCACTGGTGGATTAGGTCCAACCAATGATGATTTAACCAAACCACTTTTGGCTGAATATTTCAATGTGGGCTATGAACTCAATGAATCTGCACTACAAGAGATCACTGATCTATTCAATAAAAAAGGTAGAGAGTTAACTGAACCTAATAGAAAGCAAGCGGAATTGCCTGCCAACTGCACGAAGCTCTCCAACAGCATGGGTACCGCTCCGGGCATGTGGTTCGACGAGCGAAACACTATATTCGTATCTATGCCTGGTGTGCCGTATGAAATGAAGGACATCATGTCCGCAGAGGTATTGCCTAGATTATCTGAAAGATTCTCCGTTGGCGTTATCATCCACAAAATCATACGCACGGTTGGCATTCCAGAATCTTCACTTGCCGAACTAATCAAAGACTGGGAAGATGCCTTACCTAAGCAATTGAAGCTGGCATATCTACCAAGTATGGGACAGGTGAAATTGCGAATTACCGCAATTGGAGACAATAAAAATGAACTTAATGAAATGGTTCAAAGCCATTTAGAAAGCGTTCTTCCATTGATAGAGAAATACGTATATGGTTTTGATGATGATGAGCTTGAGAAAGTAGTAGGAGAAACTTTATTGAAAAATAACAAGTCCATTGCTTTTGCAGAAAGCTGCACAGGAGGATACTTATCTCATATGATTACATCCATACCTGGGAGTTCATCGTATTTCAAAGGATCTATCGTTTCCTATGATTACGATGTGAAAGTGAATTCACTGGATGTTAATTTGCAAGAAATGGAGGAAAAAGGAGCTGTCAGCGAAGAAGTAGTTGTGCAGATGGCTCAAGCAGTTCGACAGAAGCTCAATGCGGATGTCGGACTATCGATTAGTGGCATTGCGGGGCCTGGTGGAGGCACCGAAGAAAAACCTGTAGGGACAGTATGGATTTGCTATTCTGATAAGGAAAAGACGATTGCTAAGAAATTTAATTTCACCAGAGATCGGGTTCTCAATATAAAATTTAGTGCCTTAGCAGCCCTAAACATGTTCAGAATTCACTTTTCCAGCAATTAACGAAATTATTTATCTTTGTGTAACCCAAAAATAAACAACAAACAAAATATTATATGGCTCTAGTAGAAATGGTCATGCCCAAAATGGGCGAAAGCGTAATGGAAGGCACAGTACTCTCCTGGCTGAAGAATATTGGCGATGCAATCGACGAGGATGAATCAATCCTGGAGGTGGCGACTGACAAGGTAGACACGGAGATTCCATCAACACATGCTGGAGTACTGAAAGAAATATTAGCTCAAGAAGGAGATGTAGTAGAGGTAGGCAAACCGATAGCGATCATTGAAACCGACGGAGAAGCAAGTACCCCAGAAGCTTCTGCACCGGCAAAAGATGAGAAAAAGGCTGTTGAAGCTGCTGAAGCCATTATGGAATCAGCATCAGCAACCGTTTCTGCAGAAACGATCCCTTCAAAAGCAGGTGATAAATTCTTCTCTCCATTAGTTAGAAACATTGCCAAAGAAGAAGGAATTTCACTTTCCGAATTAGAAAATTTAGCTGGCTCAGGAAAAGATGGTCGTGTGACCAAAAACGATATCCTTTCCTATGTCAAGGATCGTAAGAACGGTTCCAAGCCAAGTGTATCTGCTCCTTCTGCTGCACCAGCAGCTCCAGTATCGAGACCAGCAGCACAGCCAATGCCTGTGACTGTAAGTGGTGAAGATGAAATCATTGAAATGGATCGTATGCGCAAGATGATCGCCGATAGAATGGTGGCATCTAAGCAAATCTCTCCACATGTAACTTCTTTCGTAGAAGCTGATGTAACTGAAATGGTTCATTGGAGAAATAAAATGAAAGGTGCTTTCGCTGAAAAAGGTCAGGCGCTTACTTTCACTCCAATCATGATCGAAGCGGTGGTTAAGGCCATCAGAGATTACCCAATGATCAATGTTCAGGTAGATGGATCCAACATTGTACGAAAAGGAAATATCAATATTGGTATGGCTGTGGCACTACCAACTGGCAATTTGATCGTTCCGGTGATTCATAACGCTGACCAATTAAATTTGGTTGGGCTAACTGAGAAAGTGAATGATCTTGCGAGAAGAGCTCGTGACAACAAATTGAAACCAGACGATCTTCAAGGTGGAACATATACGGTTTCTAATGTTGGATCATTTGGCAACGTCATGGGAACACCAATCATTATGCAACCACAAGTAGGTATTCTAGCTCTTGGAGCGATCCAAAAGAAGCCATCTGTAGTAGAAACACCTCAAGGTGATTTTATTGGGATCAGACATAAGATGTTCTTATCTCACAGCTATGACCACAGAGTAGTAGATGGCGCTCTTGGAGGCATGTTCGTGAGACGAGTTGCTGATTATCTTGAGCAGTTCGATAAAAACAGAACAATATAAAATAGCTTAAACACGAAGCAAAAAGCGACCTCAAAAGGGTCGCTTTTTTTGTACCCCTTCCCACTAAATCAAAATTTAAATGACTGATTTATAGATACATAATCCCCTATTTTAAACAATTCGAGGCTGCATAACCTTTATATACTACACAAAACTCAAGAACACTATGAATATTTTTGAAGCACTTAGAGAAGACCATGAGGTTCAAAGAACCCTTGCAGATAAACTTGTTGAAACACACGGTGATAGCGATGCGCGTCATGAGGCATTTCAGCAAATAAAAACTGAATTGCTAGCACATGAGGCGGCTGAAGAGCGTTGTTTTTATAAGCCTCTTATCGAGCAAGACATGACGCAAACACATGCCAGACATGGCGTAGCAGAGCACCATGAAATGGATGAGTTGATTGAAGAACTAGAAAACACAGACTACTCTTCACCAGCTTGGCTTTCTATTGCAAAAAAACTCAGAGAGAAAATACTTCATCATTTGGATGACGAAGAGCATACCATATTCCAGCTTGCTGGTAAAGTGCTCAATGATGCTCAGAAGACTCAAATGGCTTCTGCCTATCACAAGCACATGGAAGAGCGAAAAGCTCAGTATGCATAATCAATTTTAGAATTGTACAAGTTTAAGGTTCTTCCTTAAAGTCGCCGGGTTGTTCTTGTTTTTTATAGAATAATTCGGCGATTCATATTTTTCAGCACCCCTTTTGACAAAAATTGATCAACGGACAAACAAAACAATGGCTAGTTGATTATCTAAACTGATTCTATTTAGACCAATTTTTCAGATTCCCCTTTTGGGACTTTATGGCAAATCACGCAGCATTTAAAAGGTATGGCTTACTGGCACTTAAAATCATCGGTTGGATCGTCGGGGTTTTGTTGCTGCTCTTTTTTGTATTGATATTTACCATCCGTAGCCCTTGGGGACAGAATCTCATTGTCCAAAAAGCATCGAATTTTCTTTCTACCAAGATCGACACCAAATTCTCTATTGGTCGGCTATTCATTACTTTTGATGGCAATGCCTATTTAGAAGATGTCTACCTTGAAGATCAAGCTGGAGACACACTCATTTATTCTAAAAATCTGGAAGCCTCAGTTGCACTGATTCCAATCATCAGCAACAATGAAATCAATATAGATTATGTAGAATGGGAAAAACTTGTTGCTAGAGTCAAAAGAGATAGCTCAACTGGCGAGTTCAATTTCCAATACATAATAGATGCTTTCGCGAGTGACTCCACTACACAGCAAGTAGATACCACCACTTCTTCCTCACCAACAATTGATGTAGGAGATATTCATTTTGCCGATTTTGACTTATTGTACCAGGATCAAACATTAGGTATAGATAGTAGACTTCTGCTTGGGTCTTTAGACTTATCAATGGATGAGCTTGATTTGGATAAAATGCTCTTCCATATTGATGAGCTGACTTTAAAAGATATAGATGGGCATTACACTCAAACACTTCTAACAACCTCAGACACCAGCACAGAGGAAGACAGCACTGAGTCCATTCTTCCAACCATTATTGTTGATGAACTCAATGTTTACAACCTCAAAGGAAGCTATCACTCGCCTCCTACCCTCACTTTCTTTGATGGTCAGGTCGACAAGTTCGAAACGGAAATTCCTTTAATTGACTTGACCAATCAAAAAATTCAATTAGACAAATTGGTTCTCCATCAAAGTGAAATAGCATTTAGTTCTTATCCTAGAGCAACTTCCAGCCCTGATTCTGCAAGTACATCTACAGGCTTTAGTTGGCCTGAATGGGATGTGGTAGCATCTAATATTGATCTTTCAAACAACGATGTTTTATTAATTACCGATTCAACAACTCTCGAAGAAAGGGTCTTCAATCCAGCACACATTGACATTAAAGATTTCAACCTTTCAATTGATCAAGCATTACTGAAAAAAGAACAAGCAACATTAGTTCTAGATGCACTAAATTTTAAAGAGCGAAGTGGAGTATCAGTAGATGAACTGAATTTTGAGATCAATATATCGAACCAGGAAATCAACATTCAGAACCTTAACTTCTTATCAGAAGAAAACCAACTATCAGGACTGATTAACGTCAAATTCAATTCGCTAAATGAGTTCATCAACAATCCCACATTGGCAGAACTCAAGTCCGACCTTTCCATAGAACTACATTCTTTGGATGCCTCATATGCTTTCCAGCCTTCTCTGGACACAATCTCCTACCTGCATTTAGTTGACCAAAAAGTGCTTGCAGCTTCTCTTGACATTGAAGGATCCATGTCAAAACTTGACTTAAACAAGGCAGTTCTAAATTGGGGTAAGAGCACTTCTTTTAAAGCTGATGGGATTATTTACAGCATAAACAATCCAGACTCCATCCATTTTGAAGACCTAAATTATCTATTCAAATCAACCAAAACAGATCTTTCTACCTTTTTAAACCTGGACATCACTGGAATAGATCTTCCACAATCTTTCCAATTCAAAGGCAACACAACAGGATCATTATCAGAAATAGCTTCCAAAAACTCCATCAACACATCAGATGGAAACATCCTCATCAATGGAAACCTGAAACGATCCAGCAATCAAATAGCCTTTGAAACCAGTATCAAAACAGACTCTTTAAGAATTGGAAAAATCCTTCAGAACACGGAATTAGGTCCCTTGACAGTAGATCTAGAAGCATCCGGAAATGGAAGTTCATTAAATGATTTGGATGCACAGCTCGTCACCACGATCAAATCTCTCCAATACGGAGATTATACTTTTGAAGAATTGCTACTGTCTGGTAACCTTAAAAATGGAACAGGAACACTGAATCTCGATTACAACGACTACAATCTAGAGCTAGGCCTGAGTGCAACTGCAAAACTCGACTCATTAACGCAAAAAGCTGACCTTCAAATAAACCTGAAAGGAGCTGATTTGCTAGCTCTTGGTATTACAAAAGAGGATATAAGAACCAAACTCACTCTCGATGCACAGCTCATCAATACTGAACGGGCAACGCAAGTGACTTTCGAAATTAATGATGCTGTTGTCGTCAAAGAATTAGAAAATTACACCATCAATAAAATCAGTGGAGACTACTACAGCACATCAGACTCGACAAGTGCGCATATTACAAGTGATGTCATCAATGCACGATTAGAGTCCAATACTTCACCCGGATCATTTACCACAGCCCTGAGAGATCAGCTAGCTGAATATCTCCGTTCTGACAGTCTCACCAACAGTATCATACCTGCAGATTCAGGGATAGTCGTACGAGCACATCTAAGTGTAAAGCAAGACTTGTTAGTCAGTGATATTCTTCTTCCTGGTTTACAACAATATGATTCGATTACGCTGACCATGGATTACCTGGAAGCCAAGGACTCTTTGTCTATTTTATTAAATGCACCTTACATCAATTATGCTGATCAGATTTTGGATAGTCTGCGAGTAAAAGCAATTGGAGCAAAACAGAAACTTAATTTCTCTGCAGGATGGTCATCCATTGAAGCTGGACCTATCAGTATGAAACAATTCGACTTTAGTGGTTTTGCTCAAGACAATAAGTTAGTCATGAGATTAGATGCTCCTGAGGATAAAGGATCTATTATTGACATCAGAGCCGAAATGAAAATCGCTGGTGACACACTTGACTTCTACATAGAGCCAGATACCTTCATCATGCATCGCAAAATGTGGATTGTTCCTGAGCAAAACAACATCCTTATCGCCCCTAATTACCTCCATTTTGAAAACTTTAGTTTGACTCACAAAAATCAAAAAATTACGCTTTCCAATTTCGGAGAAGAAAATCCTTATCAAAACTTAAAAGTTCAGGTGGATCAGTTTAATCTAATGACACTGTCTAGCTTTTTAAATCCTACAGACACACTTGTATCAGGCGTAATGAATGGAGAAATCTCTGTTTCAAATCTTTTTTCAAACTCTGCACTTCTAGCTGATTTATCTATCAACCGACTGGCATCACAAGGCATCAATTTTGGCAACTTGAATTTGAAAGCTGAAAAAGGATCCGACAGTGATTATAAATTTAACATGACCCTTCAAGGTGGTCAGGCAGATCTAGCTCTAAAGGGCTCCTTTATTCCGTCAGAAACTGGCGCTAATTTGGATTTGGGACTAGAAATGAACCGAATCAATGCAGAGATCATGGAAGCATTTCTATCTGAAGAGATTTCTAATCCGGAAGGATATTTCACTGGTACTGTATCCATAAAAGGAAATACGGCCGAGCCAAAATACAACGGTGAACTTCAGTTTCATGATTTTGGACTTAAAGTCAATTCGCTCAATACCCGATTCGCTATCAACAACGAAAGCCTAAAAGTGGACAACAAAGGGATTTATCTGAATTCATTCAAAATTCAGGATCAAGACCAAAATGCCTTTACCATCAAGGGAAATATTTTAACAGAAAGTCTGACCAACCCTACTTTTGACTTAAGTCTCACAGCTAGAAACTTTACAGCTCTCAATTCTGATAAAGACGACAATGAATTATTCTATGGTAAAGTAGGTCTAGACGCTGATTTAACGGTAAAAGGCAACCTGGCTATTCCAAAGATTCGAGGTTCTATCGGGATTTTGAAAAATTCCGATTTTACGATGATTGTGCCTGAATCACAAGCTGATTTAGTCGAACGAGAAGGTGTGGTGGTCTTCGTTAACAAACAAAATCCTGACGACATTTTAACTAGGAAAGATGAAGATGCTAACAACACCGTATCTGCATTAACTGGCCTGGACCTCAATACTAATCTGAATATTGGCACTGGAGCAACCTTTAAAATTGTGATCAATGAGCGAACTGGCGATAACTTCCAGATAAGTGGGAAAGGTGAATTCAACTTTGGCATGGAACCAAATGGCCGAACAACACTTGCTGGTATTTACACTGTCTCAGACGGACATTTCGAGGCAAGTTTGTATAATCTAGTCAAAAGAAGATTTGACCTGGCACCAGGAGGAACCATCAACTGGAGTGGTGACCCACTGTCTGCAGAGCTAGACATTCAAGCTATTTACAATGTGAAAGCCTCTCCTGCACCGTTACTACTGGACGACAACAATGCTAATCAACAACAACTTCCTTTTGAGGTCTATTTAAATCTGGATGGAACCATCTTGCAGCCAGAATTAAGTTTCGGACTGGACCTTCCTGAAAACTCAAGAGGAGCAAATGGAGGACAAGTGTATAGAGCTGTACAGGCACTTAATAACAGTGAAGAGCAGCTCAACAAGCAAGTCTTTTCGCTTTTAGTTCTTAACCGATTCTTCCCTACGGCAGGAAGTGATGGCAGTAGTGGAGGAACAGCCTCCATTGCCAGAAACAATGTGAACAATGTGCTTTCAAGCCAACTTAACAGCCTTTCTAATAAAGTTACTGGCAATTCAGGCTTTCAGGTTGACTTTGGGATCAACAGCTATACCGATTATCAAGGAGAAACCTCGCAAGAAAGAACTGATGTCAACATCAATGCCAGCCAACGACTGTTCGATGATCGAGTCATAGTACAGGTAGGTAGTGAAGTGAATGTAGAAGGAAGTACCATGCAGGAAAGTGATGTAACGACTCCATTAATAGGAAATGTGAGCATCGAATACCTTGTCACTAAAAATGGACGCTACCGCTTCAAAGGTTTTAGAAAAAACGAATATCAAAACATCATTGACGGTCAACTCATCGTAACAGGATTTGCATTCATATTCTCAAGAGAGTTCAACCGGTTCCAGGAAATATGGAGAAAAGAAGTAGAAGAAACCCAATCAGAATCCAATGATTAATGCACTGAAAACATATTATCTGATTGCACTAGGTATAGCTGCACTTTCTTCTTGTAGTGTCAATAAATTCATCCCTAAAGACAGGGTATTATATACTGGAGCGAACATCAATTTATCATTTGAAGAGAAGCCGTCTGACAAGTCTGAACTTAAATCTGAGCTAGAAGGTATCTTGTATCCTACCCCGAACTCTCGATTTCTCGGAATGAGACTAGGACTTTATTATCATTATCGAGCCCAAAAAACCAAATTTGGTCCAATCACCAAATTCCTTAACAAGAAGTTTGGAGAGAAGCCTGTCTATTTATCTGATGTCGATATTTCCAGAACAGAGCAACTTCTGAACAATCGCATGGAAAATCATGGGTTCTTTACCAATCAGGTGACATCTGAGATTGCTACAAAAGACAAAAAAGCTGAAATCAATTACTCTTTAGAGATCTCAGCACCGTACTTCTTGAGAAACTATCAATTAGATCTGGACAGTTCTCAATTGCTAACTGACATCAGGGAATACATCCCACAGACTATTCTAAAACCAGAAAGTAGATTTGACCTGACTGATTTCAAAGAAGAGCGGTCCCGAATAGATAACTTTTTGAAAACAAAAGGATATTACAACTTCAATGGTGACTTTCTCATTTTCGAAGCTGACACCAATAATCTGGAAGGACGGCAATTTGATTTATTTCTGCGTCTAAAGAAAAGCACACCATATAAATCGACTATTCCTTATCGAATTAATTCGATAGAAGTATATCCAAACTACAAGCAAAGTGTTGATTCGAGCGCACAGGACACTACTGTTGTAGAAAATATAGCCGTCATACAAAGCGATGAATACTTCAAACCAAAGCTGATCCCTTACTACCTGTTAATGAAGGAAGATACTCGTTATTCTCCAAGAAAGTCAGAAGTAACCAGCCAGAGATACTCTTCTATTGGGATGTATAAATATGTCAATATAAGACACATGGAAGGCACTAAAGTAGATTCTACTGACTCTACAGGACTGCTCGATACCAAAATATACCTTTCACCCATGACTCGTAGATCTCTTCGCGTGCAGGTTCAAGCAGTTTCCAAATCGAACAACTTCGCTGGCCCAAGTTTACGCAGCATATACTCCAATAGAAACCTGTTTCGTGGTGGAGAACTACTACAATTGAGTGGGCACATAGGATATGAAACACAGATCACTGGTGGTAAGAATACTGGCCTGAGCAGTACACAATTTGGATTCAGCGGAGACCTGATCTTCCCACGATTGATTCCTATTAGTATGGTAGATCGGTTCAAATATGACGTCCCTAAAACCAAAATATCGCTTGGGATAGAATATTTAAACAGGTCCAAACTTTATCAACTCAGGACACTACAAACTAGCTATGGATATGATTGGAATGCTTCTAAATACATCTATCACCAATTCAATCCTATCAGCCTAAACCTGGTGAAACTTTCAAAAACCACGGATGAATTTGATCAAATACTCGCAGACAACCCGTATTTGGCTAGCAGCTTCCAGCAAGAACTGATTGGCGGCATGACTTACAGCTTCACTTACTCACAGTTCAAAAACCAAAAGATCAAGAACCCAATCTATCTTAATAGCAATCTTGACATTGCAGGAAATGTATTCAATGCTTTCACCAAAGCTGAAAACGAAAATGGAAAAGAAACCATATTCGGACTGGAGTATACGCAGTATGCCAAAGCCGATGCTGATATTCGATTCCATTTTGATCTAGGTAAAGGCCATCAACTAGTCTCAAGATTATATGGAGGAATTGGTATAGCATACGGCAACTCAGATGCCATGCCATTTGCCAAGCAGTTTTACTCCGGAGGTCCGTACAGCGTTCGAGCTTTCAAAATCAGATCGCTCGGACCAGGTACTTATACACCAGATGAAACTTCAGACAACACCTCCTCCTTTTTTGATCGAACAGGAGATATCAGATTAGAAGGGAATGTAGAGTACCGCTTTCCTATTTACAGCTTCTTGAAAGGAGCGTTGTTTGTAGATGCCGGAAATGTCTGGCTAAGAGAAGGCAATGCTTCACTTCCAGGGTCGAAATTCACTTCATCCTTTCTAAACGAACTTGGTGTAGGAACTGGTGCAGGCTTAAGAGTGGACATACAGAACTTTGTCATTCGAGGAGACCTGGCATTTCCGTTAGACACTCCTACCGGCTCGTTCAAACCAGATCCAAGAGCAATGGTATTCAACTTTGCAATAGGCTACCCATTTTAAGGAAATAGCCCTTTTTTCATTACTCTTGCAAACAATATACCGTCTCGTGTGTTCTATTATTGAAACTCAGAACTAAAACACTATGAACTTACAATACAAAGGAACCTGGAACGAGGTTAAAGGTAAATTGAAAATGAAGTATGGAGATCTTACAGATGACGATCTCACTTTTGCTGAAGGTAAAACCGATGAACTTCTTGGTAGACTCCAGAAGAAAACGGGTAAAACCAAAGAAGAACTAAAAGCAGAGATAGAAGAGCTCTAATCGATGACTCTCACCTTGATAGTGGATTCTATTTGAATTCTCAAAAAAGTACCGTCATAAAAAAAGCGACCAAATTGGTCGCTTTTACTTTTTAGTTTAGTCGGATTTAAGGTCTTATATACTCTTAAGAAAGGGTTCAGACCGTCTGCCCGAATTCCCTCCTTAGAGTACCGTCAACATTTTAATCGAAACAGTAATATCTTGAATTGATGACTAGATCGAATCTATTTCTTTTAAAATGGGCCCTAGACGATTTTTAATTTCTTTTTAACTTTGAAAAGAATAAGCTCCGGAGAACCTTCTATTCTCCGGAACCTATCACCGCAACACATTTACGAGCTTTTAAGAAACCGCCATGCTTCTCAGCTCACCGCTAAATTGCAATTACCTCTGATGTAATGAAAATATTGGGGGTTAGCATATGGTTAGCATGGACAAAAAAAGTAATACTGGAGTTAGCAGTTTAAGGGGTACAAAAACCTATTAAAACGCTATCCGAAGGATTATTTAGCAATAAATCAACGGTATTAATCGAGCTCTGTGGTTAGCATCTACAAATATTTGATCGGCACATTTTTGTGCTTTGCATTTTTTTCTATTTACGGACAAGCTTCCTCTTCTATTGATCAAAAATTGTCTGAGGTCGACTCTTTATTGGATCTGGACTCTACTCGTTTGGCTAAGGTTGCACTAGATCAAATCAATGATCATAGATCATCTACCTTCAATATTGATCAACTTATATTCTTTCATAAGTTATCTGGTGATTACTATTTAATGATCAATAACTATGAGTCATCTGAGCAGGCCTATGCTCCGCTACTAAATATCAGCTCCAATGACCTATCCAAGGAGTCTACTATTAGACTCGCCAGAGCAATAAATGATATGGGTATTTCTCAAATGAAAATTGGGAGACATGAAGAAGCCAAACAAAATCATTTCAGAAGCATCATTTTGTATGATCGATACAATGATCACCAGGGCGCCGCATTCAATTATAACAATCTGGCATTACTCTATCAAGAGGCAAAAAACATAGACTCAGCACTGATCAGTTATGAATTAAGCCTGCAACACGCGCAAATTGCTAATGACACACTCGGTATTGCCTATAATCACCGAAATCTCGCAAGCTTATATGCCGACAATCAAGAACCTATCAAAGCGTTTGAACATTTTCAAGAAGCGATGCGTGTGGCCGTTATGGCAAACAATGAATCCATTTTAAACAGCACCAAGCTAAACCTCGCCAGGTATTATAACAGACTCCATGACTATGAAGGTGCGCTGAATCTGTTCCATCACTTGAAGATGTTTTATAATCGTGATGATTGGCCAGCAACTCTAGGGATGGTATACATTGGAATGGCCGAATCATTTATGGGCTTGCATCAACAAGACAGTGCATTGCATTACCTCAATCAGTCCATTGAAGTGCTCACTCCTACCAACTACAAGAAAGGACTTTCTCAGGCTCACAATATGATAGGCATGTATTACTTAGACACAAAAGAATACGATCTAGCACTCACTTATTTTGACAAAGCCCTTCAAATAGCTACTACCCTTAAGGGAACGCAATGGATCAATTTAAGAGGTAAGGCACAAGTGTATCTGGAGCTAGGTGAATACCAAAAAGCCATAGACTATGCGAGTGAATCTATGGACTCACCTCTTTTTTCAGAATCTGTAAACAACCTAGCCACGCGATACGAAATTTTGTATAAAGGATACAAAGCTCTGAACAACAAGGATCTTGCTCTGCACTATCTGGAACTCATGAACGAACAAAAAGCGAAACTTTTTAGTGAGGACAAAGCACTGGATATTGCAAGACTGGAATACCGAAATGAGTTGACACTAGAGGAACTTCGAAGAGCTGAATTGGAAAAAGAGCTCAAATACGAGCGAATGGAGGACAAACGAAATCAGCAAATCATTCAACTAATTCTGATAATTGCAGTGATAATCGTTAGCACCATATCACTCTTGATCAATCATTCTAAAAATCTAAAATCTAAAGCCAACAGACTATTAAAAGAGAGAAATGAAGCCTTGCACGCACTAAGAAATAAGGAAAAACAAATTTCTGAACAAACTATCGCAACGAAGGATCGTGCTCTAGCTGCAGCTACCATGTCACAACATGAGAAAAACAACATTCTCAGTATTCTCAATGATAAAATTGCCAACTTGAGTTCTGAGGATGATCTCAAATCTACAGTCAAAGAGCTTCGTAAAACAATTGGGGATAGCTATTCGCTTGACAAGAGTTGGGACAGTTTTGTACACCGCTTTGAAGATGTACACCCAGGCTTTTTTGAAAGCCTGAAGAAGAAAAGTACGGCTATTACCATAAATGACCTCAAGCTCAGCGCATATATCAAAATTGGTATGAGCAACAAGGAAATTGCCAATGTAACACACCTCACGTTAGGTTCCGTAAAGAGCAAAATCAACCGACTCAAGAAGAAACTGGAGCTAAGCAGTGAAGAGAACATCCGTGAGTACCTGCTACAACTTTAAGTAATTGAGCTACTTTTTTATCATTTACAACGATATGTGCATCTAGTGTGTCCTAGTACAAAACCAATAAAATGAAAAAACTAATACACCTTTCCGCAATTATCGTAGTTACCCTTTTCACAGCAGGATTTGGCTGTTCTGAAGATGAAAGTTATAACATCTCATGCTCACGAAATTTCCCAATAGAAGAAAAGCCCTGGCTTGTTGGACTAATCACTCAAGAAAGAGATAATCAAGAGTTTGCGAAGTATACATACTTTACAGAAGCCACCTATCAAGGCAACACTGTTTATACTTATGGTAACTGTTGTCCAAATTGTAATTACGTAAGAACCGTATGGAACTGCGACGGGGAAGAAATAGGCGTCATTGGCACTCAGGATGATGACATCAAAATAGAAGATCTGGAAGATGAGACTGTGGTATGGAGAGATCAGAATACGGTATGTGATCTGTAACCCTCCACTAAAACGCTATATCCAATTTTACGATTACATTTGCTGCTTCCACTACTTTGAACCATAATGAAATTTCACAGACTAACTGCTCTTCTGATTATCAGTCTATTTTTCGAATTAGGAATATCCTCCTGTAGCAAATGTGAAGACGCTTCTGCATGCAACTTCGGAGACAAAGGAGATTGTGACTTTGTAAAATGCGACAATGCTTCCAATTTTGATGCTCAGATGCTGGCTACTTATGAGCACCCACGCAATGGAGAACCTATATTGTCAGTCGATGCTGAAACTTCATATGACACCATCAACCTGGACGAAAATCCCATTCTTACTGAAGACAATGGCCGTATTTCGTTTACTTATCAGGTTGTTACATTCAAAGATGGAAGAAAGGTATTTGCGATCGATTCTTTACTAACAGAAAGGGAAAACAATGACAATTGGATTATCGACGATGAAAACAAATTAGCTCGATCCTATTCTAAAAGTCTAGACATTCTTTTGGTATTGGACGTAAGCAGCTCATTGGGTGATAATCTCGATTTATTGAAAGCTAATGCCAAAGCTTTCATATCCAACTTATTAGACAACAATCCAGATGCACGCATTGGTATCTTCAAATTTTCCAGAGGGAGTGTATACCAGGAATTGACTTCTTCTGAAGATGATTTGCATGAATTCATCGATGCGAACTCCACTTTTAAATCTTCCGACATAGGCTCCTATGAAATAGAAGGAAGAAGTGAAACTGCACTGTATGAAACAATCAATGAAGCTATCGATGTACTGAATTTATCTGAAGCAAAAGGCAAAGGAATCGTCACATTCACTGACGGTATCAGCAATTTCCAGTTTGACCCAGATTTCTTTGATGACAGCATTATCAAGGAAAAGCTTGATGAATCAAATATTTCGTCTTACACCATTGGTTTTGAAGCTAATGTGGGCTCAGTGGATCAGGTTTCTCTTGAAGAAATCGCCATCAATGGAGATTTCTCATTTCCATCCAATGAAGAAGAATTGAATGAAGTGTTCCTGCGTTTCTCCAATAGTGTACTGGCCTTCTACGACTTGACATTTGAGACTAACAATGCTGAATTTAATGGCACCATCGAATATCGATTCCTATTCGGCTTGAAGGAAGTAAGTAATTGAAATAAATTTTGACAACTTCCGTTCATAGCCTTAACAACGGCCGAAGATTATATTGCTTCGTGCTTTGAAAAATTAATAAGTCAATTGGATTATTCAAAAAACCAACAACAGCTATTATGACTAACTACAAAGAAATTAAGATTTCGTCCAATTGGACAGGTGTCGGACTTTACGGAGGACTTATTTTGGTTCTGTTCATGGCTCCAATAATCTTCGCAGCATCACAAGCACAAGAATTTCATTTCGGAATGATCATAGCTGGCCTTATTTATCTTGGTTTGATAGGATTGATGATCTATCAATTCATGTATGTCAGTAGTGCAATTATTTCTGGCGATAAGTTGATACTTAAAAAGCAATTCCGACCAGCAAAATCCTACGCTTTTCATCAAATAGGTTACCCAACTACCTTCAACTACAAAACCACCAAGTACATCACTGTGGAAATGACCAATGATGACCATACTACTGAAAAGTACTTGATCCTAAACTCAAGAGGAATCTTTGCCTTTGAAAACAAAGATGCTGAAGGTGTATTGAAGCAGTTGAGGACTATGAAGAGTGAGTGATTTTTATCCAATCCAACTAAAAACATCATGCATAAACTCATAATAATCATCTCTCTATTCAGTGTATCAACATTCGTCAATGGTCAAAACCATGAATTTGGATTAAGAGGAGGACTTAACTTTTCTACACTTAAGAATCAAAAAAGCGAATTAGATAGCTATGAACCAAAAATAGGCTTATTGATTGGAGGCATTTTCAAACACAATTTAAATGACAAATTTGGAATTAGCTCAGAAGTACTTTATTCAATGGAAGGTGCAAATTTCGAGAACTCAAATAAATATATTCGAATTCATAGATTATCAATTCCTATACTGGCTTCATATAACCTTACTAAAAAATTAAAGGTAGGAATCGGACCTGAATTAAAGTTACAATTAGGTGTTAAGTCTAACCTTCACGGGGATATTGCTTCTCTATATGACCCCCTGGATTATGGCGGGACTTTAGAAATCGAATTCAAGCCTATCAACTCTATAGGAATATCCTTGAGAAACTATTTCGGTTTAAAATATCAAAATAGGATTCTGGTAAGTGATGCTGAGGCAAATGAAATCGAAAATATCAAATCTGATAAAAGTAACGTCTTAAATATGTCTGTAACGTACTATTTCGGAACTTAATCATAACATCTTAGAAAACATTACTTTAAAACTCTCACGCGGCACTGACTGACCGGCCGCAACTAACCGTCCGCCTCTTTGGAAGAGAGGGGAGTTAGATTATCCTTCAATATTCAAATAAATGAACTCTGGGGGCGCCCGGCTAGGGTGAGTTGGTTTATAGACATGATTCAGACCCCAAACATTGACAAATCATAGGGTTATGTCTTATATTTCAACTTGAAAATTTAACAACTCAATTCAAGCTATTATGACTAACTACAAGGAAATTAAGATTTCGTCCAATTGGACAGGTGTCGGACTTTACGGAGGACTTATTTTGGTTCTGTTCATGGCTCCAATAATCTTCGCAGCATCTCAATCACAAGAATTTCATTTCGGAATGATCTTAGCCGGCCTTATTTATCTCGGTTTGGTAGGATTGATGATCTATCAATTCATGTATGTCAGTAGTGCCATTATTTCTGGCGATAAGTTGGTTCTTAAAAAGCAATTCCGACCAGCAAAATCCTACGCTTTTCATCAAATAGGTTACCCAACTACCTTCAATTACAAGAGCACCAAGTACATCACTCTGGAAATGACCAATGATGATCACTCTACCGAAAAGTACTTGATCCTAAACTCAAGAGGAATCTTTGCATTTGAAAACAAAGATGCCGAAGGCGTATTGAAGCAGCTGAGGAGTATTAAAAATCACAAATCCTAGCAGTTTATACTTGTCCACATATTCTACAAAAACCTATGCTTTTTATAGTCAGTACACTTCCGTTTTTACTTGGGTTATTTATTCTGGTCATATCCATTAAAAACATCAAAGCTAAGAAGCCTACCAAGTTATCATCCATACTAATCAGAAAGCTTCTTGGAGAAACAGGAACAAGGATATTCGCAGGTATTGTCGGAATAGCAATGATGATTTTTGGATTCAATTTTTTCATGGAAATCAATCAATTCAAATTTCCTGGTCACGACAAAAAGAAAACCAACATTGTCGTAATGACCAGGCAGAAGATCATTAATGCTAGCACTACTGCATCCTCGTCTCGTCGAATGACTCTTCCAGAATTACAAAAGGAATACAAATATGCGGGCAATTCACTGATTGCAGAATTCACTTCAATAAGCTTCAAAAACAACTACATCAAAAAACTTCCAGATTTTGCATGGTCTATGAAAGAGCTTGAGGAGATAGATTTAACAAATAATGAATTCACATCTTTACCTAAGGAGCAATTAGCCAGTTTACCTAAGTTAAAAACGCTAATTCTTACTGGAAACCCCATTGATAGTACGGAAGCTGTTCTCCTAGAGAAAAGCTTACAAGTGGAGATTATGATGACCGAAGATTGACTTCATAAGACTTGAGTGAACTAAGCATGATCGAGACAATTGATCCCAAGACAGTCGTTATCACAGAAACAGCAAATACAGTGACTCTAAAGTTTAATGCTCGATATAGCGAAGAAAGTTATTCCGTGGAATTTGAGTTAGATTAATACAGAATGAACAGCGTAAATCATCCTTTTTGCATTCTCCTATTCTTGGTAATTATTACTTCATGTAACAGGATTAAGAATAAAACAGAACAAGTTGCTAATAGGATCGAATCAAAAGCTAAACGAGAAGTTTCAAATGGAATAGAACAGATTATAAATAAAATCTATCCTCCTTTTGATCATGATCAACCAGATACCGAAAATAACAAGCAGCGTTTTACGGACTTTCTTCAAATAGAAATTACTCCGGATATAAGAAATATCTATTGCTTCGATGATGCCATCGGACTGGATGCGGATTATATGTTTTCATTTAATTGCAACAACCTCACCTCACAAAAAATCATCGAGAAACACCAGCTCAAAATAGGCCCTTACAACAGAGACAATGGATTTGGGCTTCAACATGATTTTGACTGGTGGGACAAAAATCGCATAGCGCAACTCGACAAATACATGTGGACTGATGAATCTCAGAGATATTTCAAATACTACTGGTACGATGAGCTAAATGAAAAAGCGTACTTCTTTGTATTCGATCTTTAATTTCTAGTTCATACAAGCTCTATTACGAATAAAGAGACAATTCGCTGAACCCAAAACACAAAACCAAACAACTTAGAACCTAAACCACCAACAATCCGCCACCTCTTAGCTGCTGCATGCCTTTGGAGTACCAGAACGGTTCAAAATCTCCTATTGCAGCCTCATAGGCTTCTTTGAATTTTCCATAGCTGATGATCATTTGACCATTCTTTAGCTGCTCGAGTTGCTGCACTAGCCACTCTCCTGATAGTTGATCAAGTCTGATAGTCAGCACATCTTTCTTTTGATGGAAAAGTAGCTCCAACTGATCCGGACGACCTTTTTTACCTGGGACTATTCTTTGCTGTGGTAAGCCTCCTAGCCAAATGATCTTACTGGAAGTTTTAGGGCTTATAAACTCCTCTTCGTACAAGGCATTTTCAATAAAGTTCGGAGGAATGCTCGTTGTAGGGATCTTGAAATCAAACCACTCTCTTAAAGGCATTTCAAAACCAAGTCCATGCATGTAGTTGAATAACGACTTCTTCAGTCCAAAGCTAAATCGATCATGGTTCACCCCTGTCTTGTCACGGAACTGCACGTCATTGTTCGCAAAAGAGATTTCTTTCATCTCAGGAATCACTCCGTATGCTTCCGGCTCCAACCCAACAGGACTGTGTGCCGACAAAGCAAACTGATGCCAAAATCCAGACTGTACAATGTTCAGTTCAAACAACTGACGCACCATCTCCAGGCTATCGATCGTTTCTTGTACGGTTTGGGTTGGGTAGCCATACATCAGATAAGCATGCACCATGATGCCACTTTCGGTAAAGTTACGAGTGACACGAGCAACTTGCTCCACTGTCACTCCTTTATCTATCAAAGCCAACAAGCGATCAGAAGCCACTTCCAATCCTCCTGAAACCGCGATGCATCCAGAAGCTTGAAGCAACTTACACAGGTCCATGGTGAAGCTTTTCTCGAAACGTATGTTCGTCCACCAGGTCACGGTTAACTTCCGACGAATGATCTCTAAGGCTACCTCTCGCATCAAAGCTGGAGGAGCAGCTTCGTCCACAAAGTGAAATCCTCGTTCGCCAGTCTGAGCGATCAGCTCCTCCATCCGATCTACCAGCGTTTTTGCGGCTATAGGTTCGTAGAGCTTGATGTAGTCCAGCGACACATCACAGAAGGTACATTTGGCCCAATAGCAACCATGAGCCATGGTTAGCTTATTCCACCGTCCATCACTCCACAGACTATGCATCGGGTTCGCCACCTCGATCACCGATATGTATCGATCCAATGGCAAATCACTGTAATCAGGAGTACCTACTTCGCTTTGCTTGAAATCAGGAAATGGACACGAATTGTCGTGGTAAACTTGTCCTTCTTTCAGATAAAATGTCCTTTTTAAATTCAGGTTTTCACCTTTACCTCTCACAACTTGCTCCACCAATTGCTCTACAGGTCGCTCACCATCATCTAGCGTAATAAAGTCAAAGTAATCAAAGACTCGAACCTCCTTTAAGTCTCTGAGTTCAGTATTTGGGAACCCTCCTCCCATTGCCGTTTTGACCTGAGGATTATGTTGTTTGAGGAATTGTGCACATCTGAAGGCACTATATAAGTTACCAGGAAAGGGCACAGAAAAGCACACTAGCTTAGGATCAGCTTCTGCTATCTTCTTCTGCAGCAAGTCCAGTGTAAGCTCATCAATATAGGTTGGAGCTTCTTGCAAGTGAGCATGAAGCTCATCAAATGAATTGGCACTTCGTCCTAGTCGTTCTGCATATCTGCTAAACCCGAAATGAGGGTCCACACACTCTACTATGAAGTCGGATAGATCTTCCAGATACAAGGTAGCGAGATGCTTGGCCTTGTCCTGAAAACCCATGGAACCAAAAGCCCAATCGAGCTCATCTAAGGTCTCGAATCGTGAAGCTTCTGGAAGAAACTCTTCTGTACAGATTTGTCGTGCAAGTGTCGGATTATGACCTTGCAAAAAGGACATCACCTGCTCAATCGTCTTTACGTAATCAGAACGTAAGGCATAGATACGCTGCACATTATCGGACCAATCTGAATCGAATTCAACCTCCTCAAATAGCTTTTTCAGTCCTGCACTGGAAAACAACTCCAGAATTACCTCTATTCCCAAATCCATCTGATGCGATCTGATCCCACGAGTATTCAGAAAACCTTTCAGATAAGCTGTTGCCGGATACGGAGTATTCAGCTGAGTAAATGGAGGCGTTATAAGCAGTACTTCAGTCAAGCAAATCGTATTTAATTGAGCAAGTTAGAGATAAGCGAGGACAATACTCTCCTCTTCTTCGAGGGGGAGATGTCAACAAGTTCCAAAACTGTTGACAGAGGGGGTTTTTCAAGTTAGAGATAAGAGAGGACATAGTTTCATTCATATTCCTCCCTTTAGGGGCGGGGCTAGAATATGAATGAAAAAGAGACTCAGAACTGTCGACTATTGTCTCTCGACTAAAGAACTGCCGTCAGGCACCTCACCAATCAATCGGAAAATAATCCTTCAAGAACTTCCCACACCAATGCTTCCCGGTATTGATGCCATCAAACAGGGGATCCATTACTCTCGCCGCTCCATCTACGATATCTAATGGAGGCTGGAAGTCATGAACCTTCTCCTTTTTCTTGGCCAACTCGTGTGGATCTTCATCTGTCACCCAGCCGGTATCCACCGCATTCATGTAAATCCCATAGTTAGCAAGATCAGAGGCTGAAGTATGCGTAAGCATATTCAAAGCTGCCTTAGCCATGTTGGTATGGGGATGTCTATCTTCTTTGTGGAATCGGTGGAACTTCCCTTCCATCGCTGACACGTTGATGATGTGTTTTTTACCGGTATTGTCCTTTTTCATCAACTTCGAAAGTCGATTACAAAGCACAAACGGAGCTACAGAGTTTACAAGTTGTACCTCCACCATCTCTGGAGTTTCGATCTCTCCTAGTTTCAATCGCCAGCTATTCGTTTTACGCAAGTCAACTTGCTGTAAATCCGCATCCAACTGACCTTCTGGAAACACTTCACTTGGAGCGATAGAGTTATCAAAACTATAAGGTATCTGACTGAGTTTTGCACTTGATCTAATTCCGATACCGGGTTCTGGTGCATGCCAGCTAACTGGCAAGTTCTTATTCTTTTGTTCAGCGCCTCCGGTCAATTCACGCAATTCATTCAAACAATACTGATGGTCTTTTAATAGATTTTGAGCACCAGCAGGCAGTTCCTGATAAGGAATTGATTCATTCGCCATTAAGTGTTCATAGAAACCAGCAGGTCTACGCACAGTTTGAGCCGCATTATTGATTAGGATATCCAGGCGATCATATTGGAGCTCGATGAAGTTGCAGAAGATCTCCACACTTGGGATGTGTCTTAGATCCAATCCGTGGATTTTCAGTCTTTTCGCCCATTTTGGGTAATCCTCCTCCTGCTCAAATCGCAATGCCGAATCTACAGGAAAACGTGTTGTAGCGACCACAGTTGCTCCGGCTCTAAGAAGCATCAAAGTAATGTGATATCCAATTTTCAATCGACTTCCAGTAACCACCGCAACTTGACCTGTCAAGTCAGCAGTTTGGAAGCGTTTCATATAGTTCAAATCCCCACACTCCTCACACATGGTATCGTAGAAGTGGTGAAGCTTCGTAAATTCTTTCTTACAGACGTAGCAGTTTCTTGGAGAACTCAGCTCAGGTCGCTCATCAGTTAGTTGAGCTGCGGTCAGTAATTTAGGTGCCTCAAAAATAGTTGCTTCTCTGGCTTTTCGAATTCCTGTTTCTTTACGTGCATGCTTGTCACGCTCCTGTTCCTTTCTTTTTTGTGCTTTTTGCCAATCTTTTTTAGCCTGGCGATATTCCTCACGTTGGGGACGCGACACTTTTCCGGCTGCCGTCATAAAAGCAACACGAACGTCTTCTGGCCAATCAAAAATCTGTGAATAATCAGAACTAATCTGTTCCATTAGTTCTGTGCATTTGGCTATCGCATCAAGCGTAACCTGTTTATCAGACACTTCTTTTTTGTCGTTCTTTTCGTCTTCCACAATTCTCCAGTTTGACCTTACTATTTTGAATGTGCAAAGATAGGTTTTGTGCCAAGACAAAAATGAACGATTTTCAAGAAATCAATAATTCAGTTATCTTCGCTTTACCTCCCTACTCTAACTGAAAATCAACCTTGGTTTCATAAACCATTAATGATTTAATCAGTTTTATACCACGTATGCGAAAAAAGATCTGGATCGCAATAGGTTTGGTCCTCCTATGCAGTTTTTTAATCCTGGCCACGACCATTCGGATAAAAATGGGCAAAATCCCATCCGAAAAAGATTTACTAGCAATCAATCAGCAAACTGCATCTGAAATTTACAGTTCAGACGGTCAGATTCTCGGCAGAATTTTTGCCGAAAACAGAACCAATGTCTCATTTGATGAGATTCCTAAAAATTTCCAGGATGCCTTGATCGCAACGGAAGATGCTAGATTCTTTGAACACTCAGGCATTGACTACCGAAGTTTAGGCAGAGTATTGATCAAATCAATCTTACTCCAGGATGAAAGTGCAGGTGGAGGTTCTACCTTAAGTCAGCAGCTGGCTAAAAACCTGTATCCAAGAAAGAAAGGTGGGGTTTTAAACCTTGTTGGTGCCAAGTTTCGAGAGGCTTTGGTAGCCAGCAAACTGGAATCTCTTTACACCAAAGAAGAACTACTTACCTTGTATCTCAACACCGTTTCATTTGGTGAAGATGTCTATGGAATTGAAGCCGCTTCTATCCGCTATTTCAACAAAAAGCCCATTCAATTGGAGGTTCAGGAATCAGCGGTTTTGGTGGGAATTCTAAAAGCTACCACAGCCTATAACCCAAGACTTTACCCAGAGCAAGCGAAAACCAGACGAAATACCGTACTCAGCCAGATGGCTAAATACGACTATCTGGATCAGGAACGCCTGGATTCGTTGACCGCAATGCCTATCGAATTGCAATACCGTAGATTGACGAATGAACGGGGAACAGCACCCTATTTCAAAGCAAAAATTCGTCCGATGATCGATAGTTTAATTGCTACATTGGAGAAACCAGATGGTGAGCCTTACAACATCGAAACAGATGGGTTAAAAATTACAACAACGATAGACTCCAGATTGCAATTTTATGCGGATTCTGCTGTAGCGCAACACCTTACTTATTTGCAGGATCTGTTTGATAAACATTGGAGTTATTCCAAACCCTGGAATGAGAACCCCAACATTTTAGAATATGGCGTCACACACTCTGAAGCCTACAAACTGTTAAAAGCAAAGAAACTTTCGCAACAAGAAATTGAGTCTGCAATGGCTAAAAAAAGGCCGCAAACCATTTACACGATAGCGGGACCGGTTGATACATTGATGAGTGCCAAGGATTCTATCCAGCATTATCTGATGCTATTACAAACTGGAGTTCTAAGTATGGAACCGAGTACAGGACACATCAAAGCCTGGGTTGGTGGATTAGATTTTGAATATTTCCAGTACGATCACGTGACATCCAAAAGACAGGTGGGCTCTACTTTCAAACCAATTGTTTATACAACTGCGTTGGAAAATGGAATTGAGCCATGCGACTATTTCAAAAACACACAGGAAACATATGAAGAATATGAGGACTGGTCTCCTGGTAATGCCGATGGCGACTATGAAGGATTTTATTCTTTGAAAGGTGCTTTGACGCATTCAGTAAACACCGTTTCAGCTCAGGTAATTCTGGAAACTGGCATTCAGAAAGTAATAGATATGGCACATTCTATGGGTATCCGACAGGAACTTCCAGAGGTACCTTCATTGGCACTAGGAACTGCCGATTTATCACTATTAGAAATGGTAAACGCCTACGCTACCATTGCCAATAAAGGCATTCGAATGGATCCAGTTTACATTCTCAAAATAGAAAATGCTGCTGGAAAAGTACTTTGGGAATATGAGCCGAAAATTGGAGTGGATGTAATGTCGGAGCAAACCGCTCAACTCATTACCAACTTCATGCAAAGTGTCGTGACGAATGGTACAGGTAGATCGCTAGGAAGTAGATATGGCTTAACCAATGAAATTGCAGGTAAAACCGGCACCACGCAATCCTATGCAGACGGATGGTTCATGGGTTTTACACCTGAAATCGTGACCGGCGTGTGGGTAGGCGCAGATAACCCAGGGGTTCACTTCAGAACAGGTGATTATGGGCAAGGTGCAAGAATGGCTCTACCTGTGTGGGCCTTGATGATGCAACAAGCTTTGAAAGATCCTGATTTTGCGAGCTGGCAATATGCTACCTTCGATCCGCTGGATGACGACTTACTCGCTTCTATTGACTGTCCTTTATATACGGAAAAAATGACTCTTTTTGACCGACTATTTGGTGTGAAAGATCGCACAGAAGATGAGGACAATAAGGAGGATAAAAAACCTTTCTTCAAGAAACTAAAAGGCATTTTCAGCAAGAAAAAGGATAAAGACTAAATAAATTAAAACGTTATTTACCAAAACCATCCACAGTTATTTGATTCGAATCTAGAAGATGGTTTTGGCACAATCCTTGGAATACTGCTTACTCAATCAAATACTTTTCAGATATGAAAAAGCGAGTACAGATAATCCTGGGAGTAATGATTCTAAGTTTAGTAATGATGACTCCAACCTACGCTAATGGCAACAAAGGAAAAGGTGGTCAGAAGAAGGACAAAGTACACGGCGGACCTCCAGCCTGGGCACCGGCTCATGGCTATAGAGCAAAGCAAAGACATATTTACTATCCTGAACACAACATCTATTACGACACCCAGCGAGAAGTATACATTTATTTAGACATGGGTAGATGGGAAGTAAGTGCTCGATTGCCTTTACCTCTAAGAAATTCTAGAAACATAGATTTGGGAGCTCAGGTGGCATTGGACATTAGTTCAGACTCACCTCAGTTTTACAATGATGAACATAGATCCAGATATCAATCAGGCAATTCAATTAATGGGTCTGAAAGAGGATCGTATTAATAAAAAAGAGGCTGTCTCAAAAGGGCAGTCTCTTTTTTATAAAAAGAAAGCCGAGCACAATTAAGTTCTCGGCTTTTTTGTGACTAAGAATTAACTTAGTCTTGTGCGTAATTCAAATCTAGTCTTTA
>NZ_JAMZMJ010000020.1 GCF_024714495.1 Marinoscillum pacificum
CAGACATCAGCAAGTTGGTCTTTGTACCAGATGCAAATGAGAACGGCAGTCCATATGCAACATTCGGTTTTGAAGTAACCGACGGCACAGACTACAGCGCGAGCACTTACACGATGACCGTGAATGTTATTCCAGTAAATGATGCACCTATCGCTACAGACGATACGCAGACCACAGATGAGGATAATGCCTTGAGTACTAATGTACCTGCTGCTACCGATCTAGATGGAACTATTGCTTCATACACTTTGGTAACCGATGTTACAAACGGTACATTGACTTTCAACCCTGATGGAACTTATACATTTGATCCGAATGGTGATTTTGAAAGCCTGAAGAATGGTGAGTCTGAAAATGTTACTTTCACCTACTATGCAACGGATGATGATGGCGATGACAGTGGCATACAAACAGTAACGATAACTGTAAATGGGGTAAATGATAACCCAGTTGCGGTTGATGATTCTAATTCAATGAATGAAGATGAGACGTTAACTGTAGATGCTGCTAGTGGTTTATTATCTAATGATACCGATGTAGAAGGTGATGCTCTTGTAGTGTCAACTTTTGAAATCGGAGGGACTACTTACAATGCTGGTGAAACAGCTTCATTAACTGAAGGTGATTTGACTATCAATGCAGACGGTAGTTATGAGTTCATTCCAGCAACAGATTTCAATGGAGCAATTCCGGCCATTACCTATACGATATCTGATGGCAATGGAGGTACAGATACAGCAGGACTGACTTTGATTGTGAATGCTCAAAATGATGCACCGGTAGCCGTTGATGATTCCAATACTACAAATGAAGATGAAACATTGACTGTTGGTGTTGCAGATGGATTGTTAGATAATGATTCTGACCTAGATGGTGATGCATTAACAGTAAGTCAGTTTGAGGTAAATGGAACGGTTTACACTGCTGGAACTTCAGCGGATTTGACCGAAGGAACATTGACTATCAATACAGATGGAAGTTATGAATTCATCCCATCTGCGGACTATAATGGTATAGTTCCTACAGTTACTTACACAGTAAGTGATGGAAGCCTTACAGATACTGGAGATTTGGTTATTACGGTAGCTTCAGTGAATGACGCACCAGTTGCAACAGATGATTCTAATTCAATAGAAGAGGATGAAACTTTGACAGTTTCTGTGGTTGAAGGCTTATTGTCCAATGATTCAGATACTGAAGGTGACGACTTATCGATTACTCAGTTTGAAATAGATGGAACAGTTTATACTGCCGGAACAGCAGTTGAGTTGACGGAGGGCACATTGACAATTAATGCGGATGGCAGCTACACGTTCGTTCCATCTGAAGACTTCAACGGAGCCCTACCAACCGTGACTTATACTGTAAGTGATGGAAGTTTGACAGATACTGGAAGTTTGACAATCTCTGTAGACGCAGTAAATGATGCACCAGATGCAACGGATGATAATGGCAGCATAAATGAAGATGAGACATTGGTAGTATCTGAAACGGACGGTTTATTGTCCAATGATTCAGACCTTGATGGCGATGATTTAACAATAACTCAATTTGAAATAGATGGTACAGTTTATGCCGCTGGAACAACAGTTGAGTTATCGGAAGGAACATTGACAATCAATGCTGATGGAAGCTACACCTTCGTGCCTGCTTCAGACTTTAATGGGACTCTTCCAGCAATAACTTATACGGTGAGTGATGGAGATCTTACGGATACAGGTGATTTGGTTATCTCCATAACACCAATCAATGATGCTCCAGTTGCGTCAGGTGAAACTGTTACTGTAGAGAGTGGAGATACATTATCTGAAATCCTGGAAGATTTGGCTTCTGATGTGGATGGCGATGATTTGACATTCACTTTGATCTCAGATGTTTCAAGCGGAACATTGACTTTGAATCCTGATGGTACTTACAGTTATCTACCTTCAAGTGGGTTCTTTGGAGAGACTACTTTCACTTACTCAGTTTGTGATAATGGTACACCAGAGTTATGTGATCAGGCCACCATTACCATTGTGGTAACACCTACAGATACTGATGATGATGGCATCTCTGATGATGACGAAGATGTGGATGGCGATGGAGATCCTAACAATGATGATACGGATGGCGATGGTACTCCAGATTATCAGGATGATGACAGTGATAATGATGGTATCAGCGATGAAGAAGAAGGTGATACAGATTCTGATAGAGACGGTACTCCTGATTATAGAGACGAAGATTCAGATGATGATGGTATTTCAGATGCAGAGGAAGGAAACGAAGATCCTGATGGAGATGGCGTACCTAATTATCTAGATGACGATAGCGACGGTGATGGTATTCCAGACTCAGAAGAAGGAAATGAAGATCCTGATGGCGATGGCATTCCAAATTACCTCGACGAGGATAGCGATGGCGATGGTATACCTGATGCTGAAGAAGGCGATGTGGACTCGGATGGAGATGGTGATTCAGACTATGTTGATCTTGATAGTGACAATGACGGTATTCCGGATGCTGATGAAGGAAATGAAGATCCTGACGGTGACGGAGTTCCAAACTATCTGGATGATGACAGTGATGGTGACGGAATACCTGATTCGGAAGAAGGAGATTCTGATCCTGATGGAGATGGAAATCCAAACTACCTGGATGAGGATAGTGATGGCGATGGATTGCCTGACTCAGAAGAAGGTGATATCGATACAGACGGAGATGGTGATTCTGATTATGTGGATCTAGATAGTGATGGAGACGGTATTCCAGATGCTGAGGAAGATTCAAGCTCAGAAACAGATTGTGATGGCGACGGTATTCCAAATCACTTAGATCCGTATAGCTGTGAGCAGCTCCCAACCAATGACATCTTTACTCCAAACTTTGATGGATTCAATGATGAGATGATCATAGAAGGTATTGAAAACTTCCCGAATAACTCTGTGAAAATTTTCAACAGATGGGGTAACCTGGTTTGGGAAGCGGAGCGATATGATAACAGAAGCACCGTATTCTCAGGAATAGCCAATTCAGGGGTTGCTGTGAGAAATGGTAGTCAATTACCAGACGGAACATACTTCTTTATCATCGATTTCAAAGATGAAAGAAGAGCAATTCAAAAAGGATATATAACCATTAAACGATAAGCATCGTGAAAAGAATTTTATTAATAAGTGCTGCTCTAATGGTTTTCGGCTCGGTTTGGGCCCAGCAGCAAATCATGTTTACACAGTATATGTTTAATCAGTCTTTTCTGAATCCAGCATATACAGGGATTCACGATGGCATCAGCATTAGCGCCATCGCGAGAGAACAATGGGTGGGGTTCGAAGGAGCCCCTAACACCCAGCTTTTGAGCATTCATAGCCCAATTGGATTTAGTCCAGTATCATTGGGAGGAATGATTATCAGAGATCAGATTGGGTCTACTACTCAGCATGGTGCTTACTTTAGCTATGCCTATCGTATCAAAATGTTAAACGGGACGAAACTGTCTTTAGGTGTTCAGGCAAACATGACTCAGTATCGTCAAGAGTATAGCACAGACCCAGGTGCGGATCCAACTTTAGCTGGGATCAATCAGACGGTATTCAGACCAAACTTCGGAACAGGAATCATGTGGCATGCCGATCGTTTTTATGTGGGACTTGGAGTACCACATATCATGAACCAGGCAATGGATCCAAATAATTCCAATTCTGACTCGGAGTTAATAAGACACTATTTCTTGAGTGCAGGCTACGTCTTTGGTGTAAATGAAATGTTCCTGATCAAGCCAAACTTTTTGTTGAAAGCTGTAGATGGAGCGCCTTTGCAAGTAGACTTGAACGTCAACATGCTCTTGAGAAAAATTATCTGGGTAGGACTTTCTTACAGATCTCTAGATAGTTTTGATGCAGTCCTTCAGATTCAGGTAGGACCTAGGTTGCAGGTAGGTTATGGTTTTGATTTTTTAACAACAACTGACCTCAATCAGGTGAATTCAGGATCACACGAGATCATGCTTAATTACGTGATTCAACTTCCAAGAACGAAAATTAAGACGCCTAGATACTTCTAATATGAAAACGACTTATTTAAGAAACATACTTTTGATTGCGTTGGTTTTGGTTGTTTCAACCGCCGGCGCATCTGATTCAAAATACAAGAAACTGATCACCAAAGCAGATCGATATTTTGATGGGTTTGTCTATCCAAGAGCAGTAGATCTGTATACCAAAGCGTTTGAAGAAAAGGATGATTTTGATCCTTATGCAGCGCTTCAGATTGCAGATAGTTATCGTAGAATGAATAAACCAGTAAGTGCAGAAAAATGGTATGCAAAACTGGATGAACGTGATTTGTTGGAAGAGCAGGATTTGATCAATTATTCTGGAATTCTTCTTCAAAACGGCAAGGATGATTTGGCTGAAGAAGTGGTGTCTGAACTAAATGCAGAGTCAAAACTGAATCTACAGCGCTTGAAGGAAATTTCGAAAATACAGAATTTCTACTTGGATTCTGCTGGATATTCATTGACTCATATGGATATCAATTCCGATCAAAATGATTTCAGTCCTGCTTTTTACGAAGATGGCTTAGTTTTCTCTTCGAATAGAAAAACAAAGAAGTTGGGCCAGAATACGTATTACTGGGACAATACTTATTTCCTGGATCTTTTTTATGTGGACTTAGGTAGCAATGAGGCTCCAGAACCGATTACAGGTAAAATCAATACCATGTTTCATGAAGGTCCTGCGGTGTTTTTCAATGATGATCAGCAGGTGCTTTTCACTCGAAATAATTTCAATCTTGGTGAACGTGGGTTCAGTGATGAAGGTGTGAATCTTTTAAACCTTTATGAGGCCAAGCGCAAGAAGAATGGTAAATGGGGTAAGGCTTTACCGATGAAATTCAACGGGGATAATTACAGTACAGGTCACCCGACTCTAAGTGCAGATGGTAAGACTCTTTATTTTGCTTCTGACAGACCAGGCACCCATGGTAAAGCCGATATTTATAGATCAACATTAGTTGATGGAGAATGGTCAGAACCTGTCAATATGGGTGATGTGATCAATACCATAGAAGATGAGCTGTTCCCGTATATCGACAAGGACAATATTCTGTACTTCGCCTCTCAAGGGCATCCTGGAATAGGTGGATTGGACGTGTATAGAGTGGATCTCAATGCCGAAAATCCTGAGGTTGTAAACATGGGATATCCTGTGAATACCACGAGTGATGATTTTGGGTTGATAGTTAGTGGAGACTTGGGATATGTAGCTAGCAATAGAGCTGGAGGCCTCGGAAGTGATGACATCTATGAAGTGGAAATCTTGAGACCGGTTATTAAGACAAGGTTAGTGGATGAAGAGACTAAAGAGCTGGTAGCTGGAGACATTAAAGCAGTAAAAACACTCGACAATAGTGTGGTGTTGGATGATCATAATGTGGCGGAAGCAAAAATTACCGGAATTCTGAGGGGACGATCATTACAGATTGCCGCTACCGCTCCAGGTTATGATGCTAAAGAAGTTACGTTTAACTCGTCGATTATTCCAAAAGGACAATTGGAGTATACCTTGGATATATTATTAGCAGCACCATTTACTCCAGGAAGTTTACTGTTAGTTAAGAATCCTGGAAGTGAAAGTGTATTCACATTGCTGGAGGATGTCGGTTCTTATGATGGTTCGCTTGCTGATGCGAAGCATTACTATGAGGAGAACAGGATAACACTTGAGGATGTCTATGAAGTGAGAAGCATTTTGTATGATTTTGATAAGAGTAACATCCGCTTAGATGCTGCAGAGCAGCTGGATAAGCTTGTAGAAGTGATGAATAAATATCCTGATCTAACAGTGGAGCTGTCATCACACACAGATAGTCGTGGTTCTAATGGTTACAATGAGCGATTGGCGCAACGAAGAGCAACGTCGGCTCAGGCTTACCTGATTGAAAAAGGAATTGATAAAGATAGAATTGAGATACGTTCGTTTGGTGAAAATCAATTGTTAAACGATTGTCAAAACGGGGCATCCTGTGATGAGGACGCTCACCAACTAAACAGACGTACAGAGGTATCTGTTAAAGCAGATTAATGGTGACTTGAATGCGGGCAGTTTCATTTTGGGATTGCCCGTTATTCTATTTAAAGCCATTCCTGCTTAGGTATAAGAAAATCCATTTTGTTTCGACGAGAAATAACTGGAATTCAAGGAGATATATCCTGGTTTCAACAAGGAAATTGGGTCGAATTCAAAGATATAGCCCATTTTTAGGTACAACTAGAATGTGTTGAAAATTGGAACATAGGCAGACCGCAAACTGTCTCCAATAGATTTAGTATGTTTTAGCAAGAGAATGCCTTTCCGGCGAATTTGGCATTCTCTTTTTTTATTTGTCCTTCTCCTGAATTTTTCTAACCATCTTCAAGACCATTTTCTTTGGAGCAAACTTGGCACTCTTGGCCATGATAGAATTCATAGCGCCATGGATAGCCACCATTTCTCCTTTCATCATGGCTTTGTGCCCATATTCGGCCACCTCAGAAGCCGAAGGCAATTTTTTCCCTTTGAAAAGTTTAGAATCTTCCATATCGGCTACTTCAGAAAAACCTGTAGCTGTTGCTCCTGGACATAGCGCGGTTACTGAAACGCCAAACTCTTTCCATTCTTCATATAAAGCTTCAGAATAAGCCTGAACATAATGTTTGGATGCATAATAAACGGCCATGAGCGGTCCCGGCTGAAAAGCAGCTGTAGATGAAATATTCATAATTTTGCCATGCCCTCTTTTGACCATATCAGACCCAAACAGTTTGGTGAACTGTGACAATGCCAGGATGTTGAGATTGATCATCATTTCTTCTTTTTCCCAGCTAGTTTCATGATATAAACCAAAATCACCCATTCCTGCATTGTTGATAAGGTATTCAACCTCAATTCCTTTTTCAATAACAACCTCATAAACTTCCTGAGCAGCTTCTGGAATGGACAAGTCTTTCGGGATATTTAACACTTGAATGCCGTACTGGGATTCAAGTTCATTTTTCAGTTTTAGAAGTTTATTCGTGCTTCTAGCAACCAGTACTAAATCATTTTTTTGGGAGCCGTGAATTTTAGCAAGTTCTAGTCCTATTCCACTTGAAGCGCCTGTGATTAATGCTACATTTTTCATTCTGGTATTGTCCTTTCTAGTACCTACAAAGTAGCTGATTCCAACAAGAATTAAAACTAATCTTGTTGGGAAGAGAAGGGGATATATGAGTGTTTATATCGATGTTTCATAAAACATTGGCTGGAATGCCGGAGGTAGCGATCATAACTTGAGCACGAGAGTTAAGGCTATACCCCCTGACTCAGTTCTTCACAGATGTCAACCAATTGATAGTAAGTCATTAGTTTTTCTTCATATCGAAGTGTGCGTCATTTGACTCTCCATTTAGCGTAGGATTTTGAGTAACTGGCGAATAATCCTATGCCACCATTGATATTGGAGTAAACCTGAACAGGTTCAGTAAATCGATATTCATTAGAATTACTTTGTAGCTCAAGCGTACGATGGTATAAGTAGTACGACTCAGATACATGCATGAGCGTTAAGACAAAGTCTATATGGTCTGACTTGAAATTATCTTCATTGGCGTAGTTAAATTCAATAGTTCTTGCGTGATGGAGACCATCAAAATTTTCATCTGAAAATACACGTGTGGTATCTTTTTCTTCCAATGGGTCCAGGCTGGAACTCACTTCCCAAAATTTTACAGGAAAGCGAGTCTCCCCATTTTTTGTGGTATACACGATATTAAAATCTGCAACATAATAATTGGCGCCAGGTGGATCATCTATTTCGTAGGTGAGCCTATACTGGTATGGTTCTGTTAAACTGCCTACTGGTTTCGGACTAATCGTTCTGATTTCGACATTATTTAGGATTTTTGGGGTGGTATGCTCTGTACTTACAGGTGGATATCCAATGGCATTAACCATGATTTTGTAGGTTGCATTGGCTTTTATATTACTTCTAAAAGAATAACTACCAAGTATTGTTGATTCCTCGGCATATTCGATGAAAGAGTCATTTTCATATAAAGCAATTTGAGCACCGTTGACCCCTTTATAAGTCCTGGAAGAATCAAGAATGTCAAGAGTGTGTGTCAACTCAATAGATGTATGACTGATAGCCCAGGCAGGTTTTTCATCAACCGACATTAGGCAGTAGAGCACCAATTGCTCTGTAAACTCCTGCTCTTCCAATTCTATGAGTTTTTGACAACTTAGAAGAGCAGGGATGAGTATAAGAAAATAGCTTTTTCGTAAAGAGCTCATTTTAGTTAATCAGTCTCGACATCTAAAGCCAGTAGGTAGCTCCCGTATCCAGCAAATACACCATAACCATTTTCAATATTATTGTATACTGGAGCAGGTTCAGCAAATGGATTTTGATTGGCATTGATTTGATTTTGTCTTGATACGGAATAGTTGTAGTAGGGATCAGAAACGGTTCTTAACTCTAAATAAATTTTCCGGTCTTCATTAAAAACGGTGTCTTCATAATAATTGTAGTTGTTATAATGGAAGTTGATTTTTTTGGTCAATTTCTTTCCATTGAATAACTCATCAGATATAACTAGTGATTGCTCATTATCAGAAAACTCATCCAGATTAGCCCCTTCTTCATTGTAATAGATAGTGTTTCTCCTCATACCCAAATAGATATAATAGCTTGTATCCTCATCAGAAAAGTATTCATAGTAAGGCTCCTCTTCATAAACTTCGATCTGGTAATAGTTTTGAGCTATAGGGTCTTCAAAGCTGTATGTCAAATCTACTCTGTATAAATAGTCTCGTATTTCTTTGAAGCTTAATTCCTCAATGGTTAATGATTCATTGACTTCAGGAGTCAGGTCAAGTGAGGTGGCTGTAGTAAATCCATCTTTGGAAACACTTATAGAATATGTTTTTTCAGTTTTGGGCTCATATTTCAATATGTAATCTCTAGTATCATCCTGAATAGCAAAGCCGATTGAGCTTCCATCTTCAAAGAGCTCCACAATCGCACCATCAATGCGTTGCTCATCTTCATAATAACCAAAATCATTGTCCTCAAGTATTCCTATAGTTTCGTAGACGCCTATAACAAATGTGGTGTCGTTTGTGCCAAAAATTGAATTGATGACCAATGCTGGTTCGTGTTCTGGCAAGTCTACATCAATGATGGTTTCACATCCTACAGTCCATGCTGCCAGACTCACACCAAACAGGTTTATTAATAGTTTATTGATCTTCATGGCTTAGAATTTAAAACTGTATTTAACATAAGGAATGATAGGGAAGAGGCTGTATTGATAGAAGTGTTTGTTGCCCTGATTGTCATATCCATCTTCTATGTAGAAAGGATTCTTTCTGTTGTACACGTTGTAAGCACCCGTAGACCATGACCTTGTGCCATTTTTCTTTGGTTTGGTCCAGGTTAGCCCAATATCCAGTCGATGATATGCGGCCATTCGGAAGTCATTTCTTTCACCATAATAGGTGATGTCGCTATAGTAAAAGCCACTAGTTCTTTCGTCAGGATAAGTGAACTTTGGCAAGGTCATGGCATTGCCAGTACCGTAAACCCAGGTGGACGAAAGCGAGAATTTTTTGCTGAATTGATATGTCCCTACAATACTGAGATCATGCCGGCGGTCATACTTGTATGGGTATGTTTTACCAAAATTAAGTTCAGCAAATGTTCTGTTGGTCCAGGATAGGGTGTAGCCTATCCATCCTGATAGCTTACCTGTTTTTTTCTGGATTAAAAACTCAGCTCCGTAACTTGTGCCTTCACCACTGGTGACTTTGTCCTGCCAGTCGGTGCCCAGATTAAAGAATGATGCCCCTTCCTGATACTCGATCAGGTTGTTCATCTCTTTGTAATAGCCCTCAATACTAAATTCATATCCTTGAATGGTTTTGGCAGCCCCTATAGCGGCTTGCCAGCTTGTCTGTGGTCTTACTCTATCGGTAGCCGGGACCCAAAGATCAGTTGGTAACCCAATGCTGCTGTTCGTCAGCAAATGGATGTACTGGGCCATGGTAGCATAAGACGCCTTGATGGATAAGTCATCTGAAATGAGGTAGCGTAAAGAAATCCTTGGCTGGAGCGAATGATAGTATTTACTATTGACAAGAAAGCCAGAATAATGAGCTCCAAAATTTGCACGAAACTTTGAGTTGATACTATAGTCATCCTCTGCGTAGGCGTAGAATTCTCCGGCGGTAGTTTGAGTACTGTTAATTACCGTATCCTGCTCTCCTTCAGTGTTGGTGTCATATCCGAATATCCCCGGATTGAACTGATGATGCGTACCGGAGATACCAAACTTGATGCTATGTTCAGGAACCGGCAAATAATCAAAGTCTAGTTTCAATGCAAAGTCATTGACTCCAGAAAAGTATTCTATAAGTTCTTCATAGACTTCTTCGGTGTTGTCAGGGTAACTAATTACATCTTTGTATTCACTAAATATGCGGAATTTGTAATGACTAAACGTACCCGTCAAATTGCTAAATAATTTTGGGTTGTACACATGGTTCCATCGTATGGCTCCTATTGTGTTGCCCCATCCAAGTCCGAAACTTTCCTTTGAAACAACCTGCTGAGACCCATTGTCATAGTCATATTTAGATTTCCCAAACCCTTTGTCATACCCATTATAGAAACTAAGGTAAAGTCTGTCATTGTCAGAAAAACGATGATTGATTTTTCCATTAAGATCATAGAAATAATACCCTCCAGTGTCTGTACCATCGCTACTGGCTCTAATAATTGGTCGAGTGAGTAAGTCAATATAGGTTCTTCTGCCAGATACGATAAAGGAGGTCTTCTTTTGTTTACCAATTGGACCTTCTAGTGTGAGTTTTGACGAGATCAATCCTATAGACCCTTCTCCAGAGAATTTTTGATTGTTTCCTTCTTTCATGGAAATGTCAATTACTGAGGAAAGTCTTCCGCCATATCGTGCAGGAAAGCCACCTTTCACCACATTTACTCGATTGATTGCATCGGGATTGAAGACTGAAAAGAAGCCAAATAAATGTGAAACATTATAAACAGGTACTCCATCGAGCAAAATCAGGTTTTGATCTGGGCCACCACCTCGAACATAAACTCCACTGGTGCCCTCAGAACCGCTTTGAATCCCAGGAAGAAGCTGCAGGGTTTTTAAAATGTCCGATTCGCCCATGAGGACCGGAAGCGCTTTGATTTGCTCAATGGGGACATCAATTGTGCTCATTTGAGGCGATTGCTCTATTTGTTCTTCTGCTGTGATCACCACTTCTTCTAGTGTTTCGCCAGAAGGCAGATCAAAGTTCAGTTTGATGTCTTTGTTGAGTTGGATAGTCTCTGTTTGGATCTGGTAACCGACAAAAGAAACCTGTAAGGTGACTTCTCCAGCAGGTAGAGTTAATGAGTAGAATCCAAATGTATTCGTGATTGTCCCTCTGGCCGTTCCTTTTTCCAGGATTGTAGCTCCTATCAGGCTTTCACCATTATCAGCATCAGAGATATATCCACTTATAGTATAGGATTGAGCATAGGTAATAAGACAAACGGCCATTAAGCCGCCGAGTAGCGTGAGTTTTTTCAAGGCGTAGTTTAGTTAGGCTATAAAAACTAGTTAGGTCATTATGGTTTACAGACCCCTGAATAAACGCAAAGGATGGAATTTTTATTTTGCAAATACCTAGTTGATTGATGATTTTAATAAAATGCTAACTTAAAATGGATCGTAAATCATCTCAGGATTTAGTCGTTATTTTTGGAAAACTAATTGATAGCCAGAGTTTAATATTTCCAAGACGAGGTGTTTTTCCAAATGCGCTAGATCCAAAGTAGTCCAGCCTTGGTCTCCCCATTTATTAGGAATAGGGAAAATGGATGGACCATAATCACAAAATATTTTTTGTTCTTCTATGGACAATTTGACGTTTGCAGTTTGAGAGGATTCTTGTAAGGTGGTGAAGATCCTCTTTTTATCAACCTTGAACGCTCTTCTGTCAAAGTGAGCATGTTCTATCACACCTTCAAAGGATAGTGCCAACTCGGCAAATTGAGTATTTGTCATCCAATAAAGATATCTTAATCTGCTAATAATCAGTGTTTTGAAATATTACTTACTAAATAGTAGAACAAATAAATATTTTATTCCGTACATTAGTTCTACAATTTAGTAACATAACTAAATACTCATGAAAGAAACAAGATTAGGCGAGTTCGAAGAAGTGCTGCTTTTATTGGTTGGTATTTTAAATGAAGAAGCATATGCTTTCAAGATTGCTGAAGAATTCAAGAACCAATCTGGAAGAAATGTATCGATCGGCTCTGTTCATTCTACCTTGGACAGGTTAAAGGATAAAGGGTTTCTCACATCAGAAATGGGTGAACCTACAGCGGAGCGTGGAGGCAGAAGAAAAAGAATTTACTCCATTACTGCAATTGGAAAACGCGCATTAGAGCAGTCGCGTGATTTTAAAGTCAATCTCTGGAATCAGTATCCTGAGCTCGCACTCAATAAGTTGAAAATACTTGGCATCAAGTAGTGAATCAACAATCCAACATACCGCCCAAACTAGCCCAACGCTTACTCCAATGGTTCTTAAAGGACGAACTGCTGGAGGAGGTGCTTGGAGATTTGGATGAAAAGTTTGACCTGGAAAAGGAGACTTACTCACTCTCCAAAGCCAGAAGAAACTACTGGTATCAGGTCATAAAGTACATCCGTCCATTTGCCATGCGTGGCTCATTTAATCATCCTCTAAAAAACTTAATCATGATCAAAAACTATTTCAAAATTGGATTTAGAAGACTAAAAAGAAACAAAGTCTATTCTGCTTTGAATATTGGAGGCCTATCCGTTGGGCTTGCCGTAGTGATGCTGATCGGTTTGTGGCTTTTTCATGAACTGACTTTTGACGATTACCATGCTAACCACGATAAGCTCGCTCGGGTTATGCAGCACAAAACCAGAGATGGTATAAAGATCACTCGTAGACCACTTCCTTTTCCTGTAGGCAGGGAGTTGAGAGAAGTGTATGGTGATAATTTTGAAACGGTGGTCATGAGCTCCTGGACATGGGGACATGTTTTAGGAGATGAGGACAAAGGTGTTTTGAAAACAGGGGCTTTTATGGAGTCAGAGGCACCTCAGATGCTTTCGCTTCGAATGGTGGCAGGAGATATGAATGCCTTAACTCAGCAAAATAGCATTCTACTTTCCAGATCAAGTGCTCAGGCATTATTTGGAGGTGAAGATCCAATTGGAAAATCCATTAAAATAGACAATGATTGGAATGTAGTGATTAAGGGGGTTTATGAAGATATCCCTACCAGTTCCTCGTTTAATAGCCTTGAATTTATTGCACCTTGGGACTTGTATGTGAGCAATACAGAATGGGTAAAAGCTTCCCGCAACGAATGGGATAACAGTTCATTCACCGCATTTGCTCAAATCAAGGAAGGCCTAACCATGGAGGAAGTTAATGAGAGAATCCGTCCGGCCATTTCCGCTCATACAGATCAATATGAAGGCTGGTCAGATAAAAATGAGGTGTTCCTTCATGCCATGAATGATTGGCATCTGCGGAACAACTGGGAAAATGGCGTGCAAACAGGAGGTGCTATTCAGTACGTCTGGTTATTTGGTGGAATTGGAGTTTTCGTGCTCATACTCGCTTGCATCAATTTCATGAATTTGAGCACCGCCCAATCTTTGAAAAGGTTCAGAGAAGTTGGCATTCGAAAGGCAATTGGCTCTGTTAGAAAACAGTTAATCAATCAGTTTTTGACTGAATCATTTCTGCTGGTTTGTCTGTCGTTTCTGGTTTCCTTGGCTTTGGTCTTGTTAGTGCTTCCGCAATTCGGAGTTCTGGCCGGAAAGCAGTTCGAAATTCCTTACCAGGAGCCATTGCTATGGTTGATTTCTTTGGCAGTCATTGTATTGACTAGCTTACTCGCTGGGCTTTATCCAGCCTTTTATCTGTCCGGATTTCAGGTGGTTAAAGCACTGAAAGGTTCCATTTTTCATAGCAATTCATCTAAATACCTGCGAAGAGGTCTTGTGGTCGTTCAGTTTGTGATCTCTGTGGCATTGATCATAGGAACAATCGCCGTGAGGGACCAAATTCAGTTTACTCAAAGTCGGCCTATGGGATACAATGGTGATAACTTAATCTCAGTAAGCATGGTGTCGGATGACTATCGAGGCAAGAAGGAGTATCTGGAAACCCAGCTAAAAGATGCACGAATCATTGAGTCAATGGCTATGACTTCTAGTCCTATGACTACTCTCAATAGTACGGTGGGTGGTTTTGAGTGGGAAAGTAAAGATCCCAATTTTCACCCGCACATGGCTACTAATTGGGTAAGTGCGGAATTCGGTTCTACTGTAGGGTGGAATATTTTTGAAGGACGAGATTTTTCGAAGGAGCTGGTCACCGACAGTAGTTCAGTGGTCATCAATCAAGCGGCTGTCACCTATATGGGGCTTGAACATCCAGTTGGTCAGGAATTCACGCTTTGGGTGAGGAATAGCTATCGTACTTTCAAGATAATTGGGGTTACTAGAAATATCATCAGGGAGTCACCTTACAGTCAGGTAAGACCCATGGTGTATTTTCTCGACACGGAGGAGACGGAGTTGGAATATTACCTGTTGAAGTTGAATCCTGAACTTCCATCACAGGAGGCCATTGCCTCCACCACTCAAGTGTTTGAACAGTTAGCTCCTAATGTGCCTTTTGACTACCAGTTTGTAGATGATCGATATGCTCAGAAGTTTGAAGCAGAAGTTAAAGTAGGTAAGTTGTCGGGTGTATTTGCTGGATTGGCCATTATGATCAGCTGCCTTGGTCTATTCGGTTTAGCATCTTATATGGCAGAGCAGCGCACCAAAGAAATAGGCATACGTAAAGTGCTGGGAGCATCCATTTTGACCCTCTGGAAGTTGCTTTCTTCGGAATTTATCTTGTTGATTGTTTTGTCGTGTGCTTTGGCTATACCAATTGCCTACTATTTTATTAATGACTGGCTGGCTAATTATGAATACAGAATTGATATTCCGTGGTATTCTTTCCTTCTAGCTATTGTCGGTGCCTTGGTCATTACTTTGATTACTGTCAGTTTTCAGTCAGTAAAAGCAGCCTTGGTTAACCCTGTAAAATCCCTGCGTTCTGAATGAGCATTCAGGGGAACATACCACCCAAACTAGCTCAAAAACTGCTTCAGTGGTTTCTAAAGGACGAACTGTTGGAGGAGGTCACAGGAGATCTGGAAGAAAAATTTGAGTTAGACCAGGAGACCTACTCACTCTCCAAAGCTCGTAGAAATTACTGGTTCCAGGTCATTAATTACATCCGTCCGTTTGCCATTAAAAGATCAAAAAACTCCATAACCATGATGAAAATTGGTATAATCTCCAGCTTTTTCAAAGTCGGCTATCGCAACCTCCTAAGACATAAAAGTTTTTCGCTAATCAACGTTTCGGGGTTAGCCTTGGGCTTGATTTGCTTTCTATTCATATTTCTTTGGGTGAGAGAGGAAATGTCTGTTGATTCTTTCCATTCCAAGTCTGAGAATCTCTATGTCATTTACCGAAATCAAGATGCTGACGGATCGGTACAGTCTTCTTTTTCCACGCCTATGCGATGGAATAATGGGTATCACATAGTGGTTGACGATATGGAGGAGGCTATACCTGAGGTCAAAAACAAAGCTTATTATGCTACTGGCTATGAGTTGCCATGGGGTTATCCCAAGACCTTTAGATATGGTGATAAGAAGTTTAAGCTGGAAGGGTCTCGAGCAAGTGAAGACTTCTTTAAGGTCTTTGATTATCAGGTCATCGCTGGCGATCAGGAAACCCCGCTTAGTGACGTCAGCAGTATGGCGATTTCCAGAAAAATGGCAATCTTGTTTTTCAACTCACCAGAGGAAGCTATTGGTCAAACGTTGAATTATGAGGACAAATATGACTTTCAGGTAACTGCTGTTTTTGAAGATGTTACAGACCGAAGTTCTCTGCAATTCCAATACCTGATCAATTGGGAGTCGCAAATGAAACGTCTGGAATGGTCTTCAGATCAAGTGTTGACCACCATTGAACTGCAAGATGGAGCGGACCCTCAGATAGTGGCTGCTAAGCTTGACAATTATTTGCAGAGTAGGTTAGATGAAAATGAAGATTTTGAGGATCATATTGGTTTGTATCCATTTGATCAGAAGTACTTGCATTCCACTTTCGTGAATGGAATTCCTGCTGATGGGTTGATTAGCTATATGAAGATATTTAGTTGGGTAGGGGTGTTCATTTTATTGGTGGCAAGTATCAATTTCATGAACCTTACTACGGCCAGATCCATCAAGCGAGCCAAGGAAGTAGCCATGCGAAAAGTAGTTGGCTCTAACAAATTATACCTGATTGGACAGTTTTTGTGTGAGTCGATTCTGATTGCAGCGGTGGCTATGGTTTTAGCTTTAGGTGCGGTCGCCTTGTTGCTGCCAATATTCAATAGTTCACTCAATAAGAGTATCAGTTTCCCAATGCTGGATTATCAGTTTTGGACGATTTGTGTTGGGTTAATAGTGCTGGTTGGCTTTGTTGCGGGAAGCTATCCTGCGCTTTATTTGTCATCTCTTCGTCCCATCCAGAGTTTGAAAGGTTTGATTCGAATCAGTAAAAGCTCTATCTGGTTCCGAAAAGGGTTGGTTGTCTTTCAGTTTTCGGTCTCCATTGTGCTGTTGGTAGTGACCATTTTTATTACTCGGCAGACAGATTATTTGCGTTCGAAAAATCTGGGATACGACCGTGAAAACATCATCTCATTTCGGGTAGAAGGTACTATCAATTCCAGCTATGAAGTGTTCAAAAACAGGTTGCTGAGCATGCCGGGAATTGCGGCCTTGGATAGAGGTAGTGAGGAGCCGCAAGCAATGGGGTTTGAAGTGAGTAAACCCATCAACTGGCAAGGAAAAGATCATGAGGTTGGATTCAAACCAAGTTCTGTAGGTTATGATTATCTCGATCTCATGGGCTTAGAAGTAGTGGAGGGACGTGGTTTTTCAAAAGCCCATCCGAGTGATTCTGGAGCTTTTATGATCAATGAAGCGGCTGTGAAACAGATGGCCATTGACAATCCGGTAGGTAAATGGATCTCCGCCTGGGATAAGCGCGGTAAGATTATTGGGGTGTTAAAAGATTTTCATAGTAGTTCACTTCATGAGCCGATCAAGCCGGTGATTTTGGATGTGAAAGAAGATTTGTACTTCGGTGTGGTCATTGTGAAAACTAAATCTGGCCAGACTGAAGAAGCATTGGCAAGCCTAGAGAATATCTATAAGGAAATGAATCCCAATTTCCCTCTTGACTATAAGTTCATGGATGCTGCTTACAACAACATGTATCAGACAGAAATGGTCATGGGCAAGTTGTCTAATATTTCAGCCTTGCTTGCGATAGTGATATCATGTTTAGGATTGTTTGGGTTGGCCATGTTCACCGCTGAACAGCGAACCAAAGAAATTGGTATCAGAAAAGTACTCGGTGCGACGGTCAATCAATTGATAGGACTCTTTTCCAAAGATTTTTTGCTTTTGGTGATGGTCGCATTTTTAGTGGCGCTTCCACTCTCGTGGTATTTGATGAAGCAGTGGCTGGAGAGCTATGCTTATCATGTGGATTTGTCCTGGTGGGTATTTGCTGTGGCTGGACTTGCTTCCTTGCTGGTGGCATTTGGCACGATCAGTTTCCAATCAGTAAAAGTCGCTTTGAGCAATCCTGTAAAATCTCTACGAGCTGAATGAATAATAGACGATCTATACCACCCAAACTAGCTCAGCGACTACTTCAATGGTTTCTTAAGGATGAATTAATTGAAGAAGTGATGGGCGATCTGGAAGAGAAGTTTGAGCTGGATTTAAAGACTTACTCACTCTCCAAAGCTCGCAGAAACTACTGGTATCAAGTACTCAAATACATTCGACCTTTTGCTATTAAAACAAGATCAAAACACTCAAATCTCTTTGTTATGATTAGACATAGCTTACTTTTGGCCATTCGTGGTTATAGAAGGCGTAAATCTTCGTTTTTAATCAATCTAATAGGACTAAGTACTGCACTTGCAGCAGTGTTACTCATTGGTTTATGGGTTTCGAATGAAGTTCGAACGGACAAATTCCATGCAAATTCTGATAGATTATTTCTCGTCATGGAAAAACAGATCCGCCCTGACTATGTTGGAATTCAGGAAACTACGCCAAGTCCTCTTGCATCTGCTCTAAAAGAACAAATCCCTCAAGTTGAAGCGGCTTCTGCAATTGGTTTTTCTGATAAAGGAGAACAAGTCCTTTCAACTAATGAAAAAGACATAAGAGGGACGGGAATGTATGCTCAAGCCGACTTTTTCCAAATGTTTTCATTTGATCTCCTCCAAGTTGGAGTTAGCCCGTTAACAGAGCCAAATAGTATTGTTTTGACGAGTTCGATGGCCCAAAAGCTTTTTGGAAGAACTGACAATGTTGTAGGAGAGCAGGTAATTTACGCTCATGATCGAACCTTTAGAGTAGACGGAATATGTGCAGATCCTCCTTTGCATTCCTCAATGCAATTTGATTACGTGATTCCGTATGAAGTGCTTATGGAAGAGATTCCTTGGCTCAGTGATTGGCGGAATACTTATGGATCAACGTTTGTTCTTTTAACCGCTGATGCCTCCGCTGATGAAGTCATCCCTTTAATATATGAAATGCTGAATGAGAAGGTGGAGAGTCAATATGAGCGACATTTGGTCCTGAAGAATTACTCAGAAAACTATCTCTATGGAGGTTATGAAAATGGCGTGCAATCGGGAGGTCGTATAACATATGTTAAACTGTTATCAATAATTGCCGGATTCATTCTACTCATGGCTTGCGTTAACTTCATGAATTTGTCAACAGCCAATGCTACCAGACGATTGAAGGAGGTTGGGATGAAGAAAGTGGCAGGTGCCAGAAGGTCTATTATCGCGAGTCAATATTTCATCGAGTCTCTATTGATGTCAATGATGTCATTAGTTTTGGCACTTGGACTGGCGGGATTGTTCTGGAACGAATTTCAGAGAATCATTGGAAAGCAAATGGATTTTTTCATTGATGGTAATTTGATCCTTGTAATTCTTGTCATTACGATTATCACTGGATTGATCGCAGGTGCTTACCCAGCATTGTATGTGTCAGGTTTCAAACCCGTAAACGTCCTTAAGGGGAAAATATCTACCACTAAATCGGAGGTTTGGGTTCGAAAGGTTTTGGTTGTTTTTCAGTTTACGCTTTCTATTGTTATTTCCATTTTTGTGGGGATCATTTATCAGCAAATCCAGTATACACAAACGAAGGATCTTGGTTTTGATCGCGATCATATCATTCATTTTGATGCAGAAGGCAAAGTTTCAGAGGACATCAGTCTTTTTGTCAATCGTCTCAATTCAAATACAGAAATTCAGAAAGCGTCCAGTGCCTATTTTGGATTTATTGGTGCTACTACAGGAACTTCTGCGATCTCCTGGCCGGGAAAAGAACCAGGTTACAACAAGCATTTTGAGTATCGCGTAGTTAATTATGACTTTCTGGACTTGATGGGTATTGAAATGGTTTCAGGAAGGGACTTTTCTCAAAATAGAGCTACGGATGCTCAATCGATAATTATCAACGAGACCGCAGCTAGGATTATGGAGTATGAGAATCCAGTAGGCGAAAAAATTGAAATGTGGGGAAATCCATATCCCATCATAGGGGTTGTCAAAGACTTTAATTACCAATCCCTGTACAATGAGATTAAGCCAATCATTTTCATACTAGAACCATCAACCACCTCTACTGTTTTTGTGAAGCTGAAGTCAGATAAAATTGCAGAAGGACTGGAAGCCACTGAGAAAGTCTGGCAGGAGTTTGCTGCAGGATTCCCATTCAATTTCACCTTTTTGGATGTTGAATATCAGAAGTTTTATGAAGAGGATCGACGTGTTTCTGAAGTGTCTGGCCTCTTTGCTTTCCTGGCGATTCTGATCTCCTGTTTGGGTTTATTTGGATTGGCGGTGTTTAGTACAGAAAGAAGAATTAAGGAAATTGGAATTCGAAAAATACTTGGAGCCAGTTCTATGGCTATCATGAACTTGCTGTCAGCAGAGTTTCTGAAGCTGGTACTCATAGCACTGCTAATTTCCCTGCCTTTAGCATACTATCTGGCATCCGACTGGTTAAACCATTTTCAATACCATCTTGAGATTTCATGGTTGTTTATAGGTTTAGTGGCAATTGGCTCAATTATCACGGCGTGGTTGACCATTTCCATTCAAACGGTAAAAGTGTCTAATCAAGATCCAGTTGAAAACTTGAGAGATGAGTAAGCAGAACAAACCTCCGAAACTTGCTCAAGAACTACTTCACAGCTTTCTAAAGGATGAACTGTTGGAGGAGGTGCTTGGAGATTTGGAAGAGAAGTTGGAAGTAGAGAGTAAGAAGCGATCTTTATTCCGTGCTAAGCTCAATTATTGGTGGCAGGTATTGCATTACTTCAGACCTTTCGCTTTCCGCAAAACGCAAAAAACACATCAGCTTATGTTATTTAGGAATTACTTGAAAGTGGCATTTAGACTATTTGCCAGAGAAAAGTCCTTTTCATTGATCAATGTTTTTGGACTGGCTGTGGGCATTGCTTGCAGTTTGTTCATTTTGCTTTGGGTGCAGGACGAGTTACAATACAATGCTTTTCTTGATAGTGGAGATCGTGTTTGCAATGTGTTGAATCGTGAGTTCCAAACCAATGGAGAGGTGAACACCTATCGCTATTCCTCTTACAATTTGAAAGCTGTACTCGAAGAAGAGTATCCTATCGTAGAGCAAGCCACCATCATGTCCAATGGCAACTGGATGGCATTTGAGCTGGATCATAACCTGGTAGAATGGGCTGGTGTGGATGCAAGTCCCGAGTTTTTTGAGGTGTTTGAAGTGCCCATCATGAAGGGGCATACCAGTAAAATGTTTGATGACCCTTATACACTGGCTATTTCGTCCTCTTTTGCTGAAACGTACTTTGGATCAGATTGGCAGTCTAAAGACATTGTTGGAACGGTAATGGTCAATGATCGCGATGAAACGTATGAACTGGTTGCTGTATATGAAGATTTGCCACCAAAATCTACTTTGAGTGCCAGTTTTGTAGTGCCATTTGCCAATAGGATCATTCAGCGCCCCAATCTTACCAGCTGGCGCAATAGTTCAAGTCAGCTATATGTCAAACTAATAAAAGATGTGAGTCTGATTGATGCGAATGACTACATGGTAAACTCCATCATGGATCACCGATCAGGAGATTACGAAAACAGAAGAGAGGTATTTCTTCAACCGTTTGAGGATATGTACCTCTTCAATCGCTATGAAAATGGGACCATTACAGGAGGTCGAATCGAATATGTTCGATTACTTTCTTTTGCAGCCATTTTCGTGTTGATCCTTGCTTCTATCAATTTCATGAATCTTACCACAGCCAGAGCAACTCGCCGAGCGAAAGAAACGGGAGTACGGAAGGTTTTAGGAGCTTTAAAAGGTCATTTAAGGATTCAGTTTCTGACGGAATCGGTATTGCTGACAGCTTTTTCTGTTCTACTTGCAGTGCTTATTGTTTGGTTGATGGCGCCATATTTTGGAGAGCTGGTAAACAAAGAATTTGAATGGAGTTTTACATGGAAAATGCTTTTATTCATCCCTGTTTTCATATTGTCCCAAGGTATTTTATCTGGTGTATATCCAGCATTTTTTCTTTCTTCTCTCAAAGTCATATCATCCTTGAAGTCAGGAATGGCTACCCCGCAGAAACACAATGGATTGAGAAAAGCATTGGTCGTTTTTCAGTTTGTTATCACGTTGGTTTTGATTGTAGGAGCGCTGACGGTGTATCAGCAGGTAGAGTATATCCGAACGAAAAATATTGGATTGGATCGCTCCAATGTCATAAGAAGCTATATCTATGACATGACTCCAATGGATTGCGAGACCTACCGAACAGAGTTGTTAAAAAAGCCTGGAATTGAAAATGTGTCTATGGTTACTCAGTTGGCTATCGATGTGAAAAATGCGACCTCTGGTATTGGTTGGGAAGGAAAACAACCCGGTGACCGGCTCGAGTTTTATCACATGGATGTAGATCCCTGGTTTATCCCGACCATGAAAATCGAAATGGCTTTGGGGCGTAATTTCGACTCTAGAATCACTGCAGATACGCTCAATTATATCATCAACGAAACAGCTGCCAGACAAATGGGGTTGGTAGATCCGATTGGCAAGAGTATGAATATGTGGGGACAGAAAGGAAAAATCATTGGGATGGTTAAAGATTTTCATAACGCTTCCTTGCATAGTGCAATAGAGCCTTTGATCCTTCGGTATAACATGCACAATCTTTGGATGGTGCTGGCTCGATCTAAACCTGGTCAGGATCAGGATGCTCTTACTTCATTGGAAGCTGTATTTAAGGACTATAGCCCGGCCCGAACCTTTTGGTATCGTTATGTTGATGAATTGTACGACTCACAATACAAAAGCGAGTTGATGATTCGGGACTTGTCCTGGTGCTTTACGGTAGTTGCTATAGTAATATCCTTACTTGGTCTTTTAGCATTGGTTGCTTACAGTGCAGAGCGAAGGAGAAAAGAGGTTGGAATTCGAAAGGTATTAGGAGCTACAGTTAGTGATATTATGAAATTGCTTTCTTCAGAATACATGCTCCTATTGACCATTGCTATGGTCGTGGCTTTCCCGTTGGCATACTTTGCCATGTCCGATTGGCTCAATGGCTTTGTGTATCACATTGATCTAGGCTGGTGGTTGTTTGCTATGGCAGGATTGTTGACGCTTTTACTTGCTCTGGGCATCATCAGCCTAAAAATTTCCAAACTCGCCAATTCCAATCCTGTAGGTTATCTGAGGGATGAATAATATTTCTTTTGCTTTTAGGAATTAAATAATCTCTTATTTCTTTTGTTTTTAGGAAACTAATCAGAATATTTGTTTTGGTAATAGGAATGAAATAAGTAATCATAACCAATTCAAATATGAAATTAGGTGGGTTTGAAGAGCTAGTATTATTAGCCATTGGATCATTAGGGGATGATGCATACGGTGTGACCATCAAAGAAATACTCAAAGAAAAGACCGGTAAGAATCCAAGTGTTGGTGCCTTACACTCGGCTTTGTATCGATTGGAGGAAAAGGAATTTGTGAAGACTCGGGAGGGTGGAGCTACTGCTGAGCGAGGAGGAAGACGCAAAAAGTACTACCAACTCACAGCCTATGGCCTCAAAATGTTACAGGAGACGAATGAGCTTCGCATGTCTTTTGCGCAAAACATTCCTGGGTTAAGTATCAAGACACAAGAGTGATGGAAAAACCAACCTTGCCAAAGTGGATCTCTAATCTGCTAGAGAGCGTGCTGCCCGAAAGTATGGCAGAATTTGTCATAGGTGACTTGGAGGAGTATTATTCCACACATATTGCGCAGAAAGGCCGATTCATGGCAAGACTAATCATGATTTGGAGTGTTTTTACCGTTTTCTTGTCATTCGCTTTCAAGAAATCAAGATCAAACTCATATAGTATGTATTCACACTATTTAAAAGTTGCGCTAAGGAATCTAAGAAAGCAACGATTATACACCACGATCAATGTGTCAGGTATTGCGGTTGGAGTAGCCTCATTTATTCTCATTTCTTTGTACGTAGCTTATGAGATGTCTTATGACCAGTTCCATCCCAATAGTGATAATATATATCAGGTAATACAGCAGCAACCAGGCAACGAATACATTGGCTCTGACCTATACGCACTCACCCCAGCTGCTTTTGGTGATTTAATTAGGCAGGAGTTGCCACAAGTTGTCCGTGCAACATCAATGGCACGCAGGCCTTTTCTAATCGAAGGGGAAACTCGAAACTTTCGGGAATGGGGGTTCTGGATAGATGGGGAGTTTTTGGATATTTTTCAGACCGAATTCATTTCTGGAGATCCAAATCATGCATTGGATCTAAAAGAAGGTATCATCTTAACTGAGACAACAGCCCAAAAGCTCTTTGGAGAAGTTGATCCTATTGGTAAACGCTTGAGTGGAGACTTTTGGAATTCCAGATTTGATATGCAGGTAACTGCAGTAGTAGCAGACCCTCCAGCAAATTCATCTTTTGAGTATGCTTTCATTGCCAATTTGGAGATGGACAAATATTATGTAAAGGATAAGGCTCGTCCGACATTCCAAAACAATGCTTACAATACGTTTCTGGTGGTGCAAGATGATGTTGATTTGAGTTATCTCGAACAAGAAATAACGCAGATATTTTTGAGTCATCGGGATTTGAATGTCTATGATGAAAAAGCAGAAAATGAAAAGATTAGCTTGATTAGCCTGTTAGACATTCATCTCAATGGCGGGATCAATTTTAATTTGGGTTCTCAAAAAGCGAATACCCAATATCTTCTCTTTTTTAGTGTGATAGCAGTTATTGTCTTGGTATTGTCATGTATTAATTACATGAATATTGCCATTGCTAGTTCTATCAGTAGAGTAAGAGAAGTTGGAATGCGAAAAGCAATAGGAGCTTATAAGTCCCAGATTGTTGGTCAGTTTTGGGGAGAGTCTATTGTTGTGTCTTTTTTAGCTGTATTGATTGGTGTCGTCATTGCCTATTGGTTTGCTCCTGTTTTTGGAGAGGTGATTCAGCGGCCTATTCAGGTAGATGTTATAGATCAATTCTGGTTAATTCCTGGTCTTATTTTTCTTGTATTGCTTATCGGATTGATTGCAGGAAGTTACCCTGCTCTAGTTATTTCTAAACTCAAACCATCCAGTATTCTTAAAGGGATCCAGATTGGAAAAATGGGTAATGTCAAATTGCAAAAAGTACTCATTGTTTTTCAGTTTGCAGCATCTGTTCTCTTGATCACCGGAAGCTTGTTTACCTATAAGCAATTGCAATATATTAGTAACAAAGACCTTGGTTTTAATAAGGAGAATGTGGTGGCCATTAGCGCCAGCAATTTGTCTGATGTGACCAATGTATTTAGGGATCAGGTAGCCTCCAACCCAAATGTGCTCAATTTTAGCACTTCTACTTATGTACCGGTTGATATTGGCTCGAGTGCATTCATGGATCTGAATACTGAGGATAAGAATGATGATGTGCTGATGTATACTGCAGCTGTGGATGGACAGTTTTTGGAAACCTATGATGTCGAATTGGTGGCTGGCAGGACATTCAATAGCCCGGATGAAAACGCTTGTGTAGTTAACGAAACCGGATTAGCCAAGCTGGGATGGACTGCAGAGGAAGCGCTGGGTAAGGTACTGGATGGGAGATATGAATCTAAGATTGTAGGAGTTATAAAAGACTTTCATATGCATGCGCTGAGAGAGCCAATCGCTCCTTTGATGCTGCGAAACATTCAGGAGGGTTCTGTTTCCTATTGGTCTTTGAAAATAAAGGAAGACAAGGTGCAAGAGACATTTGCTCAGCTTGCAGATCAGTTGTCAGATCTTTCTCCAAACCCTTCTGATATTCGGTTTGTGGATGATCATTTCAATCAACTTTATCGTCAAGAATATCAACTGGCTGATGTGTTTGGTTTCTTTACAGTGATTGCAGTGTCTATCGCTTGTATGGGGCTTTTCGGTTTAGCTGCTTTAGCGATAAGTAAACGATCCAAAGAGGTTTCCATTCGGAAAGTGCTGGGAGCATCAGCCATGTCTATCGTGTCGTTACTTTCCAGGGATTTTCTGGTGTTAGTTGGACTGTCATTCGTAATAGCTGTTCCCGTGGCATGGTATTTTGTGTCCAGGTGGTTGGAAAACTACGCCTATCACATGGAAATGAATTGGGCTGTTTTTCTTCTTGCCGGATTTATCGCATTGTGTCTGGCCATGCTCGCCATTGTTATACAAACAGTAAAAGCTACCAGGAGGAATCCTGTAGATGGACTAAGGACAGAATAGTTGATCACAAAAATTGGTTAAACACATTGAAGGACAATAGCAGGAAAGCGATAGATACGAGTATTCTGTGATAATTGAGGTTGTCAATTTTCATACTGACGATGGATAGCGCTATCCCGGCTAACCTGAAATAGTTTTCATTTTGATGGTCTTCAATGAAGAAAAAAGATAGCAGGATTTGACTCAGAAAGAGTAAGCTGAAGGATAAGAATATGAGTTTCTTATTGCTTAGAAAAACAGTCAAATAGTTTCCTGCTTCTTTTTTGTGTGGAAACAGCAGCACACAGATGATGAAAATTAAGAATGGGGTAGAGATGGAGAGGAGAAAATGAAGCATGCTAGTTGCCACATGAGAATTACGGCTCCATGATCCCCACCAGATATCTATCAAAAACAAGAAGGAAAACAGGGTCCATAGAAATTGAATCAGTGACAAGTCCTTGATTCTTGCCCTCAGCATCATGGACCAACCTACAAAGTAAACCGTGATGACATACCCATAAATCATCGAAATGAAAATGGTCAGATGCTCCACTTTAGAGTAATTCTCCGAGCCATAAATAAACCGATGATCTATATTCAGTAGGTTTCTGACAATGATGATGAATACACTCGCAATACCAATCGTAATTAAAGCTTTGTGAAGTGTCTTGTTTTGACTTGCTATTCCCGCTACACAGATAAACATTCCAACTATCTGAAAGATGTGATTCTCAAGGCGAACAGTCATTGCAAAATCATACACAATGAACAATAGCAAACTTGCATACAGCTTGATCCGATGGGTAAAATACACAGTAGATAGATTGTTTGTATTGCTTGAATCAATCCTGGCAAATGCTACAGTGGCTATAAAATAAAATATGATGGAGTATGGAAGTACTTCTAGAAAATGGAAAAGGTTTTGAGAGATCAACGACGATCGATCATACAAATTCCACCAATGGATGAGCATTAGTGTAAATACCTCATAGGTGAAAAAGAGCAGATAGCGATCCAGTTTAAAGGATTTCCTACGCCTTAGTATGTAGCCCCAACCTTCCAGAAAAACAGAGGCCACATACCCAAATATGATGGAGTGAAAAGTAACGAGGTATTCTACTTTGCTAAATCCATAAATTTCATCCATCAGCTTAAAGCCAGAACACTTTTAGGTTGTGTTCTTGTTGGTTAGAGATAGATGAAAATACGAATTAATTCTATTATTTCTTAATTGTATCTGAAGTAGTGATTGCACTCGTCATATTCGATGGTAGAATCAATCGTTTTTAAGTATTGAATAATGCTTTCGGCGGTTGTAATGTCTTGAACAACAGCTTTTTCTATGGGGAAATGATCTTCATAAACCGCAGGGATATAGTCATTTATGGTAACTGTAATGACGTCATCTTCTTGATACTCTTTTCCAGCTTCATCCCGGATAATAAGTGATTGACCATCTACGGTCAATTGGAGGCCTGAGACGTGAAAACCAATGCCTGTTTGTCCCAGGAATTCTCTGATTTCACCAGCAGTCATGGAGAAGACAAGTACGCCATTTTCGAATGGATCCATATTGTATATTTCATGCAGGGTGATGTCTCCTTCGTCAATTTCTGATCGTATACCCCCACTGTTTTGGAATGAAGCATCTGTATGGTAATATTCCTTAAGAGCATTGGTATAAAAGCACCCTATTTCGTCTCGATTCAAATAATTCGTGGCAAACCCAATAACCTCATCATAAATAGGAGGAGTGTTGTAAGCCGTAATTTTGGATTGAAGATCAGTATCTACTTCTTGATAAGTGTTTAGATTGATTAATTCTGCACTCTGACTGATAATTGTGCCTTTGTCAATGATAAGCTGTAATCGTCCTAAATAATTCAAGTGTGATCCGGCTTGCAAAACTGGAGTGCCATTTACAAGTTGGCCAACTCTATCATGAGAGTGTCCTCCAATGACAGCATCAAATTCAGGATATCTCTGAGCAAGATCCAAATCAGCTGAAGTTCCCAAATGTGTTAATGCAATCAATACATCGGATTCTTCTTCAGACTTTAAGTCGGTGTAATCTTTTATGGATTCCAGATAATTGGTAAACGATATGCCCGTAACCTTCCATGGGTGGGTTAGTGGTATTGTTTTGGTTGGGCTGCCTTCTGTTTCTACCAATCCTAAAAATGTTACTTTCAGGTCACCTACCTCAATGGTTGTGAAAGGATCTGGTTGACTCAAGTCACTTGATTCTGTGTCGATGTTAGCGCAAACCCAGCTGAATTCAGCTTGTTTCATTCTTTTATCCAGAAACTTTTGTCCATAGTCAAATTCATGATTCCCTAGCACAGATACATCAAACCCTGTTTGGTTCATGATATCGATCATGGGAAACCCTTTTTCTTCATATTGATCTACTACTGGGTTTCCAGAAAACATATCTCCAGCACAAACAAGCAATACGTGTTGGTTAGTATCTCTTTCTCCATCTACAATGTGCTTGATTTTGGCAAAATTCTCCAGTTGGCCATGTTGGTCATTAATGAAGTATATGGCTAAAGTATCAGTGCCTGAATTAGGATTTTCAGGATTGGTGTTATCCTTTTCGCAAGAGAATAGAAATACAAATAGAACTAAAAGAGGGATTAGTTTTTTCATAATAGCTATGGTTCGTGACCAAAGATAATGTTTATTGAAGCGTTAATTGAGAAAAAATAAATTTCCTCTCCATAATTTCAATGTCTATCAATTGGACATTTTTTTAATAAAGTATCTACTCAATATTTACTTTATTAGCATATGCTTTCTTGGCTTCTGATACATCTCTGCTTGTTCATATCTCCAACTTCAAAAGTTGATCACGCGATATATGTATCTGTTTTGGAGATTGAAAGTCAGCAGTTAAAAGTGAAAGTTTTTAGCGATGACCTAAATGATGCCTTGCGAAATGATTCAAGTTCCATTGAAGAGTATTTTCAAAAGAAGATCAAGCTACGCATCAATGAACAATCAATAAATTTCAATCTGAAAGAAGTGTCTGAAGAAGGCGAAAGCCAATGGATTACTTTCGAGATGAAAACACCTGCAGAATGGCATTCTTTTTATCTACAGGCAGATTACCTGATGGAGTTATTTCCAGATCAAACCAATGTGGTCAAGGTGATGGACGAGTCAACACGCTACTTCAGGTTAAATCAATCGAACCCCAGTTGTAGTTTTTAGTCCTTTTGATTGAATAAGTCTAACATGGCTTGACTAACCACGGTAACTCCGGTTTCTAGAGATTTTGCTGGTTCTGGATAATAGAAAGGAGAGTGCAGTCCAGGTAAATCTCCTGATTGAATACGCTGATCAGGCACGGTGCCTAACCAAAACAGTGCAGTTGGAACTTGATGTTCAGTCTTGCCATAAAGTGAAAAGTCCTCAGCCACCATTTGAGGTTCTGCTTCCAGGATATTGTTAGCTTCTAATACTTTTGAAGCTGACTTTCGTAAGGACTGAATTAATACCGGGTTGTTGAAGTTTGCAGGCGTGAATTCCTCTCTAAATATCACTTCTGGCATTTTGTCATCTGGCAATCCTGCTGCTATAGCTACTCCGCGGGCTATTTCTTCAATTCTCTTGTGCACTAGCAGTCTTACTTCTTCGGTAAAGGTTCTCATGGTTATTTGGAGTGTCACTTCATCAGGAATGATGTTGTGTTTGGTTCCGCCTTTGATAGCGCCAACTGTTACCACCACATCATCAATAGGTTTTACACTTCTACTTGCTATGGTTTGTAGTTCCATCACAATCATAGACGCAGTAACCACCGGATCAATTGACATGTGTGGGGTTGCTCCATGAGCACCTATTCCAAATACTTTAATATCGGCAAATTCTGAATTGGCCATCGTGTAGCCGTCAGAAAGGCCAACTGTACCTGCTGGCAGACTTGGACTGCTATGAAGACCAATTCCATAATCAGGTACACCAAACTTCTCATACAGCCCTGCGGCTAACATGGCTCTGGCGCCTGCACCTATTTCTTCTGCGGGTTGACCAATAAACATCAATGTTCCTTTCCATTGATCCTTGATGCTGGCCATATATCGAGCTGTTCCTACCCAGTTGGTCATATGAATGTCATGTCCACACGAATGCATCGTCCCTACTTTGCCTCCATTGTACGGTACTTCTACTTCACTTTTATAAGTTAGTCCGGTCTTTTCATACATCGGTAGCGCATCCATGTCTGTCCTGTAGAGAATGGTTGGCCCCTTACCATTTTTGAGAATTCCCACGATTCCATAGCCACCAAAGTTCTCTGTTACTTCAAAGCCAACTTTTCTAAGTTCATTGGCAAGCTTTTTAGACGTCTCTTTTTCTTCCAATGATAACTCTGGCGATTGATGAAGCTCGGTATACAGCTTAACGAGGTAGTCTTTGTCTGCGGCAATCTTCGAGGTGTCAACATTAGGAGTCAAAAACATTAATCCCGTTGAAAAACAAAATACTAACAGAAAAAAGGAGAAGCGCATAGTGTATGGATAAATAAGGTTGATCATAGGAATCATCCATACAATAAATGATATGGATGTCTAACATAGCGAACTTACAGATCAAGGGTTAAGAATAAAAACGACTAGTTCATATTGGTCATTTTTTAGTTAAAAACGCGTAGTAAGTCATTTTTTAAGACCACTATTCAGGAAATGTGAAGGATTTTCATTTTACTTAACAATTGTGAAACTAATATATTACATTCACGTTTGTTAAGTAAATCAATTGAAAGATGAAGGAGCAGTCTCTAGGTGAGTTTGAAGAGTTGGTGTTGTTAATGGTAGCTGCATTGCATGATGAAGCTTATGGGGTGACGATTTTGGAAAACCTTGAGTCCAAACTCAACAAGAAGGTTAACATCAGTGCTATACATGTCGCCTTGAAGCGTCTTGAAAACAAAGGCTTTGTTACTTCCCGGTTTGGAGGAATCACGAGTGATAGAGGAGGACGTAGGAAGAAATTCTACGTGATTACTTCTATAGGTAAGCAAGCACTTGACGCACATTATCAAGTTCGTACTAGCATCTATCAGCAGATCCCAAACATTTCGTTCAACTCATGAATGCACTTCCGCCAAAATATCCGCTTCGGTTTCTCAGGTGGTTTTGTCGAGAAGAGTTTCTAGAGGAGATGGAAGGTGATCTGGTAGAGCTATTCGAAATGCGCTATATCAATTCTCCTAAAAAAGCTCAAAGACTTTTCTGGTGGGACGTGCTCAGATCCTTTCGATTGGTTAATATCAGATCACTCAAACTTAACAATTGGACTATGAATTCACTTCGAAATTACATTAAGATCTATTTCCGGAGATTTCGAAAAGAAACCACACATTATCTGGTGAACACACTTGGGTTGGCCATGGGCTTTGCTGTACTCTTTTTTATACTCATATACTCTTACGACGAGCATCATATTGATTCCATTCATGAAAAGTCGGATCGGATTTATCGAGTATTGGAAACCAGCGAATCCGAAGGAGAAATCAATACCTACACCATCACGGCCAATCCACTAGCAGGTGGATTAAAGGAAGAGTTTCCAGAAATTGAAGAGACTGCCAGAATGGTATACATGGGTTCTGGAGGTTTGCGATATGGTGAAAACGAGTTTCAAGATCGTAATTATGTTTTTGCAGGGGTTCAGCTATTCAATATTCTCGATTTTGAGATTACTAAAGGAAACCCATATCAGGACTTTGATGGAATGGTAGGAGTTACACTCAATGAGACGTGTGCTAAGAAACTATTTGGCGATGAAAACCCTATTGGGAAACTAGTGGACCTTCCAGGAAAAGTAGATGGCGCAGAGGTTATCGCTGTTTATAAAGATTTACCAGCCAATGTAACTTATCAGTTCAATATGGTTTTTGTGACCCACTTTGATCAGGTCCCAATGGGATATGCTCAATGGTTCGAGGACTGGAATTCACGAGGAGCTACCACCTGGGCATTATTTAAAGAAAACACGAGTCCTGAAAGTGTAATGGAAAAGCGACAGGCTTTCATGGATAAATATTACACTGAGGAGCAGCAAAAGGAACATGCCTTTAGTTTCCAGTTGATAACCGATATGCATTTAGAGTCCTCCAGTTTGGCGCAAACAGGAGGAGAGCCTCTGTTGAGCGTACAGTATGCCAACAAGGATTTTGTCCTAATCATTACCTTGATTGGTTTTCTGGTTATTACCATAGCATCCCTCAATTACATTAATTTATCCTCTGTTCAGGCACTGAAAAGAAACCTTGAAGCTGGTATCAGAAAGATCAACGGAGCTACCATGGCTCAATTAAGGTTCCAGCTATTTGTGGAGACTTTTATGACCTTACTGATTGCCTATATCATCGCTTTGGTGCTGTTAGTGCTATTGCATCAGCCTTTTTTAGACTTGACCCAGAAGCAGATTCCGGTTGCTGAATTTTTCAATTCAGAACTATTGAGTTTCCATCTGATGGCGTTTGTGGCTATTTGGATTCTTTCTTCACTTGTTCCTGCTTTATATTATTCCAAGCTCAACAAAACACTGGTCATTAAGAAGAATGCATTTTCTGGAAAAGGAGATGTGTTGAGAAAGAGCTTCATGGTCGTGCAATACGGAATATCACTTTGCTTGATCATCGGCTCCATCATGTTGTACAGACAGTTAAATTATGTGCAGTCAAAAGACTTGGGCTTCGTTAATGAGCATTTATTGACATTAGATATTAATAGCAGAGCTGCTCGAGATCATGCCAACAACATTATTCATGATCTTCAGATGGATGCCAATGTGATGAATGCTTCGGTTTCATCCAGAGTGCCAGGAGAGTGGAAATACATGCCTACTTTCAATATTTCGTTGAATAAAGCAGAGAACCTTATTCCTACAAAGCATTTTGTGGCGGATCAATATTGGTTGGACACATATGGAATGCAGTTAAAAGCGGGGAAAAATTTCTCTGGTGTGCCGAGTGCTGACACTTTGAAGATAGTTGTTAATGAAAAAGCTGTTCAGTCCATGGGTTTAGAAGATCCAATTGGTAAATCCATTTGGATTACGGCAGATTCTACTTACAAAATGCAGATTATTGGTGTGGTTAAGGATTTTCATTTTACATCACTTCGAGAACCTTTAATGCCAATGATACTCACAAGCCCCAATAACCCTCTTTTTCCAATAGATTATTTCACCATCAAGTCCAATGGGAATACGGCAGAGGTGCTTGACCTGATTGAAACCGTTCAAAAGCGATATGATCCCGAAACCCCAGCAGAGATTAACTTCCTGGATGAGCGCTGGGAGCGATATTACAAAGCAGATTTGAATAGAAGCTATTTGATTTTAGTAGCGACTATTATCTCCATTATCATCTCGGCATTTGGGCTATTTGGTCTGATCAATTTTACCGCCGAACGCAAAACCAAAGAGGTAGGAATACGAAAAGTTCTTGGAGCCAGTACGCAGAGTATTCTTCAGGTAGTTTTGAAAGAATATGCGATTTTGCTGCTGATTGCGTTAATACTTGCAGTACCGGTAGCTTATTTGATTTTGAACAATTGGCTGGCTGGTTATGCTTATCGTGTAGATTTATCGGTATGGGTATTTGGATTGGGATTTATTTTGGTGGTAGGAATATCGTTAATTACTGTGATTTCACGTGTTTACAGGCTTGCTAAGTCAAACCCTGTTAACTCCCTCCGATACGAATAAAATGCCCGTTTATCGATTTTTTACAACCGATCAGCAGGATTTTTAGTAAAATTATTACGGTACTTGAAACCTATTTACACTAAAATGGGTTTCTATTTAGTTGGAATTTAATATATTAGTAGATTGACTCGTATCAGATTTAGTCGTAACTTCGCGGTTTTCTCTGAGGGAAAAATGACAACATTCCAACTTGAAATTGATCAATAATTTTGTATCATAGGAATTAATTTAAAGAAACTGATTAGCATATGCGGCAACTCAAGATTACACAATCCATTACCAACAGACGTGAAAGCCACACTCTAGAGAAGTACTTCACAGAGGTGAGTAACGTTCCAATGATTACCCCTGACGAAGAGGTAACGCTAGCCAAAAGAATCCGTGAAGGAGACGAGTTGGCATTGGAGAAGTTGGTAAAGGCTAACTTGAGATTCGTGGTTTCTGTAGCGAAACAATATCAAAACAGAAGTTTACCATTGAACGACTTGATCAACGAGGGTAACCTTGGTTTGATTAAAGCAGCAAAGAAATTTGATGAAACGAAAGGTTTCAAATTCATCTCTTACGCTGTATGGTGGATTCGTCAGTCAATCATGCAAGCATTGGCTGAGCAGTCTAGAATTGTTCGTCTTCCAATGAACAAGTCTGGTGCAATCAACCAAATCAGAAGAGCATATGCAGAGCTAGAGCAGCAGTTTGAGCGTGAGCCAACTGAAGAAGAATTGGCTGATATCCTTGACATGAAACCAAGTGAAGTAAGAAACACTTTGGGTGCTGAAGTGAAGCAGATGTCAATGGATGCTCCATTCGGTGAAGATGAGTCTGGTTCATTGCTTGATGTATTGGAGAATGTAACTACTGGTCCTACGGATGGTGAGTTGGTGTTCAATGATTCATTGAAAGTAGAGACTTTAAGAGCATTGTCTACATTGACTGCTAGAGAAAGAGAAGTAATCATGATGAGCTTCGGTATCGGTCATGATAACCCATACACACTTGAGGAAATCGGTGATGCTATGGGTCTTACTCGTGAGCGTGTAAGACAAATTAGAGAGAAGGCACTTCAGAAATTGAGAGAGCCTGGTAAAAACAGACGTCTTAAAGAGTTTGTTGCCAACTAAGATTCAAAATTCCTATATAAATATAACCCTGACCGAAAAGTCGGGGTTTTTTGTTTTCCTGAATTTAATAGACGGCCGTTTTGATATAGAACTCAACATCTCGCAGTTCAGCTTTGTCAACGGGTTCAAATTCTTCTGAGTCAATGGTGGGATCACCGGTTTCAATGTAATATAAATTGCAGCTTAATTTACCATGTACAATTTTGTGAGTAGCTGAATATTCAGAATAGGGTTCTTCGTAATCGATTGATTCAATGATTTCAAAATAGGAGTCACTATTGTCTCCAAAATCACTTATCCATGATTGGGTCTTCGGAAAAGTATACCCAACCATTACACCCTCTGTAGTTTCTGCGTTTACATCTGCTAGTTGGTATTGGTAAATGTCCGGCTCGAACATTTCATTAATTGACTCAGTACTTGGAGGTATGTTGTCTACAAATTTTGAAAATTCAATTCTGAATGCTGTAAACTTTGAAAGTACAAATTCAACATTATTTGCAGAGTCAGGGGGAATAGCAATATTCAAACCAAAATTTTGTGAGTATCTGTGAGGTGGCTGTCCAGAAGTGTAGCTGCTGCTAACACGCATTTCATATAAATGGCTAGAGTCGGAAAAACAGAATGGCTTTCCATTGAAATATCCTTTAATATACTGGGGGCCAATAACAGGTGCTAATTTCTCCTCTTTGTCACATCCTAGTGACAAGATCAATATAGAAATAAGAGCAAAAAATTGTCTTTTCATTTACATACTTGCAGGTGTTATATGTAATATATTTGGAGGGTTTGGGAAAAGCAACCGATCAAATCGATGGTTTTTAATTCATCACTCAAACCTCACAGCAAATCCAACCTGATAGACAGAGCCTTGTTCAGAACTGGTGCTGTAGTCACTAGGTCCGAAATACCACTTGGGTTCAAATCGTATAGTGGCATTTTCAATTGGATTGAAATTCACAGATAGACTAGCAATATGCTGGTCAAATCCAGCTACAGGTGAAGCGATCAATATTTCATTTTGATCAATTACACGCTCATATCGTCCATTGATGCTCCATTTATTGGTGATTTGATAACTGTTAATGAAGGTGTAGAAGGAAGCTGATAGATTCTCATTCTCATTGGTTGTTGAGTTTTCTTGCAGCGTGAGATCTAATATCCCAGTCAATGAAAGTTTTTCTCCTGGTGTGAATTGAATGATGGCGTTATTGTGAAATCTCCATACGTCTTCTCCTGTGCCGTCTACATCCAGGCCATAGTAATTCCCATAGCTTACAAATAGCAGATCATTGAATCGATGATCGATCGCTACTCCTGCTGATTGCCTATTGTTGGTGTTTCTGATATTCTGCCACCCATTGACAATAACGGCTCTGAATTCAGTATTCTCAGTTATCTCCTGGGTAAAGCGTATTCCTGTTTGATAATATGGTGTATACTCTGTTGCCAATGCGGGAGAAAGTAATTCACGATCCAGTGAAAGAGCGCTTTCATAGCCAAAGTGGCCACCAAAGACTCCTACGTCTAGCCATCCTTTTTTTGTGATTTTATATCCGGCATATGCCTCGTAGATCATTTGGCCAAAGGCAGGCTCTGCTGCATAATTATACTGTGGGTAGGTTCCTGTTTGTAGAGCTAGACTGGCACGAATTTTTTCGGACTCATACTGACCTCTCAGCCAGGCGTGATTGATGTTGAATTCTCGACTTCTGGCATATTGCGTCACATAGGGACGCGAGTTGTCAGAGGGATTGGAGAAGTCATTAGCATAGAAGGAATCGATGTATGCGCCAAACTTCATTTGGCTTTCTTGAGCTTCGCTATTGAAATATTTTAAAAAAAGACCCAAAATAAATATAAAAACGATATAATTTCTTGTTTGCATGTCTTCGCTATTGCATTAATTTTGCCTGACTAAAAATAAAGATAATGGATTTAAGATCGGAGCGAATCAAAAGTATGGCCGAGTCGGCAACTTTGGCCATGGCAGCAAAAGCCAGAGAGCTAAAGCAGCAGGGAATTGATGTGATAAGTCTAAGCTTGGGAGAACCAGATTTCAAGACACCTAAGCATATTCAAGAAGGAGCCAAGGCAGCGATTGATGAAGGTAAATACTTTGCATATCCTCCGGTAAATGGTTACCTGGATCTAAGACAAGCTATCAGCGAGAAATTCAAAAAGGATAACGGATTGGATTACACTGCTGATCAGATTGTAGTAAGTAATGGAGCTAAGCAATCTATCGCCAACGTATTCCTTGCATTACTTGATCCAGGAGACGAAGTAATCGTGTTCTCTCCTTATTGGGTGAGTTACTCAGCATTAGTAGAGCTTGCAGAGGGTAAGTGTGTGTTTGTGAATGGAGGCATTGAAAATGACTTCAAAGCAACTGCCGCTCAACTTAAAGCAGCAATTACTGATAAGACAAAAGCATTGATCTTCTCGTCACCTTGTAATCCTACAGGGTCAGTATTCTCTGAGCAAGAGTTGTCAGAGATTGCTGAAGTATTGAAAGATCATCCAAATATTGTGGTAATCTCCGATGAGATCTATGAATTGATCAACTATGGTGAGAAGCACGTGAGTATCGGAGCTATGCCAGGCATGATCGAGCGAACCGTAACTATCAATGGTTTTGCAAAAGGTTTTGCAATGACTGGATGGAGAGTTGGATACATTGGAGCTCCGCTTTGGTTGGCGAAAGCTGCTAACAAAATTCAAGGACAAATTACATCAGCAAACTGTAGCATCGCTCAAAGAGCTGCATTGACTGCTTTGACTACTAGCTATGAACCATCTTATGAAATGGTGAAAGAGTATGCTAGAAGACGTGAGTTGGTTCATGGCTTGCTAAGTGAAATCCCAGGAGTAGAAGTAAACATGCCAGGTGGTGCGTTCTATTTCTTCCCTAACATTTCAAGCTTTTTTGGTAAAAGTGTAGAAGGCAAGAAAATAGAAAATGCGACTGATTTAAGTATGTTCTTATTAGAAGATGCAAAAGTATCAGTAGTTACAGGAGAGGCTTTTGGTGACCCGAATTGTATCAGGTTGTCTTATGCTGCGTCGGAAGAAGAGCTTAAAACAGCAGTTGCTTCTATCAAGGCATCTTTAGCAAAATTGTCATAAATGTCTTTTAGCCCGGTTAGACTTCCCACTCCGGAATCTGTCCAGGAATTATTTGACACTTTCAATAAAATAAAGGTATTGGTCATCGGTGATTCGATGATCGATACCTATTTAAATGGTTCTGTGGATCGCATGTCTCCTGAAGCCCCAGTTCCAGTTCTCAATGTTCAGGAGGAAACCCACCGTCTTGGTGGTGCTGCCAATGTTGCTCTTAATCTGCAATCTTTAGGGGCGCGAGTTACTTTGGCTTCCGTTGTTGGTACGGATCACAATGCGGCCCTTTTTACAAATCTTTTAGCTCAATCCGGATTAAGTTCTGAGCACATTTTTCAGCTAAATGATCGCCCGACAACTCAGAAAAAAAGAGTCATGTCAGGGCCTAAGCATCTTTTGCGGATGGATTATGAAGAGGATCATTTGATATCTCAGGAAGATTCAGATCATTTTTTTCTGTCCATTCAATCCTTATTTTCGGAAATCGATCTTGTTATCATTGAGGATTATGACAAGGGATTGTTGAATCAAAGATTGATTGACCAAATCAAAACAGCGGCCAAACAAAATAATATACCAGTCTGTGTAGATCCAAAATTTCGGAATTTTAAGAATTACCAAGGAGTGGATTTCCTTAAGCCAAATTTGATTGAGTTTAAAGCGGCGATTGGTAAGGATCGATTTCATGAAAGCCAGGTTGATTCTTTAATGAAGGAATTGCGAGAAGACATGAATATTTCCAATTTGATGCTGACATTGGGAAGTAGGGGTATTGTTTATGATTCTAAAAACCATCATCAACACTTTCCTGTACAGGAGAGAGGTGTTGCAGATGTGTCTGGAGCAGGCGATACGGTAATGGCTATTGCATCGCTGACATTAGTCATAGGCTCATCACCGAAAATTATTGCAGAGTTATCTAACTTAGGTGGTGGTATTGTCTGTGAATCTCCAGGAGTAGTCCCGATATCCAAAAGTAGATTACTTGAGGAGGCAGTCAAAGCCCTACTTTTGTAGACAACTAGCAACTTCATGATCCAAAGATTAACCCTAATACTATGTATTGTGCTTGCACAGTCTAGCCTGACTATGGCTCAGGTAGAAAATGGTTGGTTGGATCTCCGTGACATAACTGATTTTGATGAGCCAGTTTACTTATCAGGAGAATGGCGGTTTTATTGGGGAGATTTATTAAGTCCACTGGAAATGGATACCGTTAGAGAATCAGATTATTTCTATTTTCCGGAGACCTGGACTAATCAATATTCAAGAGATGGTATTGAATTAAATAGATTTGGATCAGCTACCTATCAGATGCAGGTTGTTTTACCTGATGATTACCCGGAGCTAGCTCTTTACATTAAGCATGTCTATTCAGCGGGTGATCTATATGTCAACGATGATTTAGTAGAGTTCGGTGGAGAGCCTGGAACTTCCAAAAGTACTACGAAACCTAAATGGGTTCCTAAGATTATTGAGCTTCCTAGAGGCATCGATACACTAAAGTTAACACTGCATATAGCAAATTATTCACATGATAAGGGAGGAGCCAGGGAGCCAATTGTGCTCCAGTCTGAGGAAATGCTGGATTCTAGATACAGCGAGTTGATGGCTTATGACTTGTTGCTGGCCGGCGCTTTGATCATGACAGGATTGTTCTTTGCGGGACTTTTCTTTTTTGGAAGTCGCGAAATTCCAGCACTTTCCTTTGCGCTGTTTTGTCTCACTTTTTCCTATCGAGTGATTGGTGCAGATGACTATACCTTGCAAATCATTTATCCAGAAATGCCATGGTGGTTGAGTTTGAAACTGGAGTATCTCTCCTTGTTTTTACCCCCAATGTTTTTGTCTTTCTACACACATCAGCTGTTTACTTTCAATTATAAGGTTAACCCTTTCTTTGTTTTTTCTGCGATATCGGGAGTTTTTGCCGTGATTACCATCTTCTTCCCTCCGATTATTTACACCCAATTTGTAGAATTCTATCTTGGATTGATTTTGGTTGGGATATTGGTAGCAGGGTTTACCTACTTCAAAGCATATCGTAGAAAATTGAATGGGTCCAAATGGGCCATGCTCAGTTCCTTTGTTGTGTTTGTGATTTTTGGATATGAGATTTTTGTGTATCTGGGAGCGCTGATTCAAATAGAGTTCATCACTTTTATAGGTTATACGGCTTTCTTTTTTTTCCAGTCGATCATATTATTCTTGCTGTTTGCTGATTCCCTTCGAAGGGCCAAAGAGGAGGCGGAGCGAGCAGCAAAGACCAAGTCTGAGTTTTTATCCATGATGTCACATGAGATCAGGACACCAATGAATGCGGTAATTGGCTTGACCAATTATCTACTAGATGATCAGCCAAAGGAATCACATAAGGAGACATTAAGTACCTTAAAATTCTCTGCTGAAAACCTATTGGTTATTATCAACGATATTCTTGATTTCAGTAAGATCGAGGCTCAGAAAATAGAGTTGGATTTTCAGGTAATGTCGATTCGTCAGTTGGTGAGAAAAATGCAACAGATATTTGAGCCAATCGCTAAGGCGAAATCGTTAGCAATGCGGATTAATGTTGAAGATTCTATTCCGGATCAATTGGAATGTGATCAAACTCGACTAAGTCAGGTGCTAACAAACCTCATCGGTAATGCGATCAAATTCACCGAAAAGGGAAGTGTAACGCTTGAGCTTAAAAAGGAGTGGCTTGGCAAGAATGCTGCATCTATTCGATTTAGTGTGAAGGATACTGGAATAGGAATTGATAAATCTCGGCAAAATGCCATTTTCGAAAGTTTCACTCAAGCCAATTCATCCATAACTAGAGAATTTGGGGGAACAGGACTCGGTTTGACCATAACTAAGCGATTATTGGCTCTACAGGGTTCAGAGTTGTATCTGGAAAGTGAGCAAGGTAAAGGTTCCAACTTTTGGTTTGTTTTGAATTTAAGAACTGGTGAGGAAAAGCCAGTATCTAATTCTGGTCTAAACAATACTGTCAATGAGTCACCAATCGCTGGAAAGATTCTGCTAGTAGAAGATAATGAGGTGAATGTGATGGTCGCTACCAAATTTTTAGTCAAGTGGGGAGCAGAGGTACAGGTGGCTAAAAATGGCCAGGAAGCTGTTGATCGATTGCGGACAGAAAAGTATGCGGTTATTTTGATGGATCTTCAAATGCCGGTGATGGATGGGTTTACCGCTGCTCGAAAAATCCGTGAAATGGGTGTAAATATTCCTATTATTGCACTAACAGCATCGGTTTTGTTAGAAGATCGAGATAAAATTTATGAAGCAGGGATGGATGATTTCGTGATGAAACCGTTTGATCCTATGCAGTTGCAAAACAAGATCTTGCATTATAGTTAATGAGTCACTGGTTACGATATTTTTTATTCATTGGAATGGTTGTGATGGCTGAAAGCCTGGTCGCAGGTTCTGATGATTTCGAAACCATTGATTTACGAACCTCTGACTGGTCAAAACCACAAAGTCTCGATGGGACTTACTCTTTTTACTGGAACCAGTTATTAAATCCAAATAAGTTAGAACCTTCAGCGTATGTATATGACTTTCCTGCATTATGGAAAGGTACGGTTGGAACGGATACTCTTAGCTCTCAAGGATGTGCTACCTATGCTAAACAGCTGGTCTTAGATCCGGAGTTGAAATATGTGATTTATGTGGAAGATGTATATACGGCATTTTCACTCTATTTCAATGGGCACCTAGTAGCAAAGAATGGTGATGTCAGCGAAACAATTCAGGGTTTTGTTCCTGAATGGAAGCCAATGTTTGTTCCCATACATCATGTGCGTGATACAGACCTGTTGGTATTACAGATTGCTAATTTTGCACATAGTAAAGGTGGTGCCTTAGAAGGTATAAAGATTGGCGAACAGGGTGTAATGAGAGATTATGAGCTATCTATAGTGTCTTATGATCTGTTGCTTACCGGTAGTTTGATCATGGGCGGTTTGTTTTTTCTGGGTCTTTATTTCTTTGGAAGGCATGATCGATCCATACTTTATTTCTCGCTTTTTTGTATCGTTTATAGCTACCGAATCATAGGGTTCGGGTATTATGTCCTTCATTCGTTAATAGAATTGCCTTGGGCATTAGCAGCTCGACTGGAATACATTTCCTTGTTTTTGGCCGTATTCCTTTTTGGGAGGTTTGTTCATAATCTCTATCCTGAAGAAGCTAAACGGATTATTTGGGATGTGATCAGTGGTATTTGCTTGTTGTTTATTGGCATTACCATCCTATTTCCGCCTACAGTATACAGTTATTTAATTGAGCCATTTTTTGTGATCCTGCTTGGTTATATCGCACTGACTATGGTGATCTACATTCGGGCGAAAATTCATCAGCGGCCAGGATCAGGTTTTGCGCTCTTCAGCACAGGTCTGGTATTTGTGGTATTTGCTTATAACATACTGGTATATTTTGGTTTGCTTTCTGAGTGGAATGCAGCATCATTTTGGGGGTATATTCTGTTTTTCTTTTCCCAATCCCTCATCCTATCTTATCGCTTTGCCTATTATTTAAAGAATGCTAAAGATGATGCCTTGAAAGCAGCTCAAGCTAAGTCGGATTTCTTGAGTACTATTTCGCATGAGATTCGAACGCCGCTCAATGCCGTAGTGGGACTATCGCATTATCTTCTGCAGGACAATCCTGGTGGTCACCAACTACAGAATCTGACATCACTTCGATATTCTGCACAGCATCTTACTGCGTTGATCAACGACATCCTGGATTATAACAAACTTGAATCTGGAACAGTCACTTTTGAAGAGCAAGTAACAGACTTGAAAGATACTGTTAATGGGATTTATTTGACTTACAGGCCTAAGGCTATCGAGAAAGAGCTCAGCTTTACGCTGGACGTTCAGAATGCACCAAAAGAATTGGTGTATGTAGATAAGACTCGATTGACCCAAATTCTGAATAACCTGATCGATAACGCAATCAAATTTACTCGGGAAGGAGGTATCACCTTGCGATTACAAAAACTAGATCAGAAGGAGGATCGAGTACAAGTAAAGTTCGAAGTAATAGATACGGGTATTGGTATTCCGAAAGAAAAGCAGAAGGTAGTTTTTGAGCGATTCATGCAGGCAAGTACTTCTACCACCAGAGAGTTTGGAGGAACAGGTCTTGGTCTGGCAATTATCAAGAAATTACTTGAGCTGCAAGGAGTGAAAATTGTTGTGGATAGTGAAGATGGGAAGGGAGCCAATTTTTACTTTGTTCAGTGGTTTAAGGTAGGGCAAGAAGATCGGCTAAAGATCAATCAAAAAGTTGCTGATGAAGATGTTGGTAAACTGAAAGATAAGAAGGTGCTTTTAGTGGAGGATAATTCAATCAATGTGATGGTGGCTACCAAATTTTTGAAGCATTGGCAAATGAATATTGATGTCGCTGAAAATGGGCAGTTGGGTGTTGAGAAAGCTATGGCTAATAATTATGACATTATCTTGATGGATCTCCAAATGCCTGTCATGGATGGTTATCAAGCCACCAGAGAAATTCGGTCGCAGAGAAATCCTGTGCCAATTGTAGCATTGACAGCATCAGCCTTAATCCGTGTGAAAGAACAGGTGTTGATGGCTGGGATGAATGATTACATCACCAAGCCATTTGATCCGGAAGAATTGAAAAGAAAACTAATTAAGAATATCCGCTAGTTAGTTGGCTTTTACCGTTTCTATAAAACACTTCACTTTTTCAGGATCTGTATCAGGATACACGCCATGTCCAAGATTCGCAATGTGAGCATGACCTTCAAATCGTGCAAGCATCTTCTTGGTTTCAGCTTCTACTTGATCAAAAGAGCCATAAAGTGCACATGGATCAAGGTTTCCTTGTAAGGTTTTGTTTGGAAGTAGTTGTCTTGCTTCCTCTACATTCATGTTCCAATCCAACCCAACTGTTCTGCAACTTACATTGTTCATGTCTTTCAGTGCAAAGTAGGCTCCTTTGGCAAACACAGTAACTGGTACTTCAGTGATAGCTGCAGCAATCTGTTCAATGTATTTCAAAGAGAATCTGTTGTAATGCTCAGGAGGTAAAACACCAGCCCATGAATCAAATATTTGAATCATGTTTGCTCCGGCTTCTACTTGTGCTTTTAGGTAAGAGATGGTGCTTTCAGTGATCATTTCCAGCAATTTGTCAGAAAGAGCCGGATCATTGTAAAGCATTTTTCGTGCTTTGGAGAATGTTTTGGATCCACCACCTTCTACCATGTAGGAGAATATTGTCCATGGAGCACCAGCAAATCCAATGACAGGAACACGCCCGTCAAGTTCTCTCTTGGTGATCTTTATTGCTTCGATGGTGTAGTTGAGATCTTCAGGAGTAGCGATTTTTAGATCGTTTAGGTCTGAAGCTTGATTGATTGTTTTTGGAAAATGAGGGCCTTTTTGCTCCACCATTTCGTATGTCAATCCCATTGCTTCAGGAATTACCAGGATGTCGGAGAAAATGATTGCAGCATCCACGCCTAGCAAGTCAACTGGCTGGATCGTTACTTCTGCTGCTAACTCTGGAGTTTCTACCAATTCTTTGAAACCACTAAGTTTAGCTCTTACCGCACGATATTCAGGAAGAATACGTCCAGCCTGACGCATTAACCATACCGGAGTTCTCTCTACTTTTTCGCCTTTAGCAGCTCTTACAATCAGATCATTTTTCAACATGGGCGCAAAGATAGAAACTCAGAGCCAATCAAACTCAAACTTTCTGGAATGCTCTTTGGATGGAAATCATATATACCTTTGTACTACCCAAAATTAACATCTTACCCATGAGTATACTTTTTGATAGTTTCCAGGAGTGGAAGCAGTATTGTGATAGTAACGATCTGAAGATCTACGAACCTGTTCTTCAGTACGAGGTTTCGCAAAAAGGCAGATCTGAGGAAGTCATTTGGGAAGGGCTTAGTAAGGCCTATCAGGTGATGAAGGATGCCGTTCAGACTGGTTTAACCAAAGAGATGAATAGTTACTCTGGAATGATCAAAGGAGGAGCTAAGAAAGTTGCGAATTTCCCCACATCTGTTTTGTCTCCAGAATTCCAAAAGCTCGTTTCAAGAGCACTTGCTGCTAAAGAAGTCAATTCCTGTATGGGAAAAGTGGTGGCAGCACCAACGGCTGGGGCTTCTGGAATTTTGCCTGGTACTTTAGTGACGCTTCAGGAGATCCATGACTTACCTGATCAAACGATCATGGAAGGTTTGTTGGTTGGAGCTGGTGTTGCTTTGATTTTAGAGAAACGAGCATCCTTGGCGGGTGCCGTTGGAGGCTGTCAGGCAGAGACAGGTTCTGCTGCTGCGATGGCCTCTGCTGCCATTGTTTATGCACTAGGAGGAAGTATCGATCAATCGTTTAATGCGGTGGCCATTACAATTCAGTGCATGTTGGGTTTGGTGTGTGATCCAGTTGCAGGTTTGGTGGAGATTCCTTGTGTAGTTCGTAATGCCAGTGCAGCTGCAATAGCTAATTCTTCTGCCCAAATAGCTTTGGCTGATGTCAGTCCTGTAATCCCGGTGGATGAGTGTGTAGACGCCATGGGTGAAATTGGAAATTCAATGGAAGCCAAATACAAGGAAACAGCACAAGGAGGACTAGCCGCTACGCCGACGGGTCAAGCCATTTCGAAAAGAGTATTGATTCAGGATATTGAAATCCTGGATGATGAATCCGAAGAAGGTTAAATTATACCATATTCAGCTAGCAGGTCTCCGGCATACTTTACAAGTAAGGTCAAAATGATTGACCAAAGTGTTCCGAAAATCCACATCCATTTGATGATTTCGCCACGTTTGCCGCCGAATGCATTGGCTAGAATGGCTCCACCTGGAGGTGAAAGTAAGATAGGTGTGAAAAAAGCAATGCCAGGCACTCCGTAGGCTCTCCAGATTTTAGCAAATCGACGTGTTTTCTTGGAGAAGCGTTTTTTCTTTCTCTTGCTGAATATTCGCTGGGTGAGTCTTCTCATTTGTGGACCGAAGTAGCTAAATAAATACACTGTGGTCATCATGCCTCCTAAAGAAAGCAGGGTTGTTTCGATGATCGAAAAGCCATATGCCAGTCCCAGTGTAGGACCAAAAATGATCTTCACAGCGCTTAGAGCGAATACAATCAGGTATTTAAGTATTAATGGCATCGAGTCAATCCTAAATGAGCGTGTGAATTTATACGAAAATTATGAGCGAGGGTGTTACAGCAATGGTATCTTTGTGCCCTTTTCGAGATGAAATTATTAGAAAAACTTATAGATATCCCCTCACCCTCAGGGAGTGAGCACCTGATGAGAGATTTCATTATTGACTATGTGAAAAAAAATAGTCCGGAGTGGAGTGTTAGGCCAAAACTCATCTATGGTGATCAATTTCAGGATAATTTGATTTTGGTTTTTGGTGAGCCAAGGACGGCAATCTTTGCTCATATGGATACGATCGGGTTTACCGTAAGGTACCAGGATCAGCTTGTGCCAATTGGAGGACCACATGCAGAATCAGGATTTGAATTGGTAGGTAAGGATGGTATGGGTTTCATTGATGCCAAGCTGAGAGTAGATGAAGAGCACCAGTTGTTTTATGATTTCCCAAGAGCCATAGAAACCGGGACAACTCTTACCTGGAAGCCCAATCTGAAAGTAACTGAAGAATACATTCAAGGTCCATACATGGACAATCGACTTGGGATTTACAATGCATTGAAAGTTGCCGAGACACTGGAGGATGGAGTTTTGGTTTTTAGCTGTTTTGAAGAACACGGTGGTGGATCCGTTCCCATGTTGATCAAATACATTCATGAAAACTATCCGAATGTTCGACAGGCATTGATTTCAGACATTACTTGGGTGACGGAGGGTGTGCAGCATGGAAAAGGTGTTGCGATATCACTACGAGACCGAAATATTCCCAGAAAGAAATTCATCAATAGAATTCTGGCCCTTGCCGATGAATCTGGTGTGAGTTATCAGCTTGAGGTAGAAGGTGGAGGATCTAGTGATGGACGTGAAGTGCATCATTCACCATTTCCGATAGATTGGTTGTTTATTGGCGCACCTGAGGACAATGTTCATACTCCCAATGAAAAAGTCCATATCAAAGACCTTGTGTCCATGATTTCATTATACAAATTTTTAATGGAGCACTTATGAGTACTGTAGTTCTACATGAAAAGGAATTTGAGTTGATGATTCCTAAAAGTGAGATCAAGGAAAGTATTAAGAAAATGGCCGAGCAAATCAATGCCGATTATGACGGTAAAGAGTTGGTTGTTGTAGGTGTATTGGATGGAGTGTTCATGGTTTTGGCTGCTCTGATGAAAAAGATCACCGTGAATGTTTCTTTGGAGTTAGTAAAGCTAAAGTCGTATGAAGGGCAGAGCAGCACAGGAAACGTAAAGAAGTTGTTAGGACTTACCAGTTCACTTGAAGGAAAAAACGTATTGGTAGTAGAAGATATTATTGATACAGGTCATACACTATCCTACATTTTAGATCTGGTTAACTCACATCAACCAGCTTCTGTAGAAACGGCTACATTGTTAATAAAACCTGATGTTTTCCAAGACAAATTTCCGGTTCGTTATCAAGGTATGGCCATTCCTAATAAATTTGTCGTAGGATTTGGGATGGATTATGATGGTCAAGGCCGTCAATTACCCGATATTTACGCTGCAAAAGAGTAAAATTCCTAAATTGAGGAATATCAATTAGTTTCAGATTACAAGAAAAAGGTATGTTAAATATTGTAATATTCGGCCCTCCAGGTGCTGGTAAGGGTACTCAAAGTGAAAAGATCATTGAAAAATACAATGTAGTCCATATCTCTACAGGAGATCTTTTCAGATGGCACACGAAGAATGATACGCCATTAGGGCTGAAGGTAAAAGAAATTATGAATAGCGGTGAGTTGGTGTCTGACGATATCACCATCGCTATGTTACGTGAGGAAGTTGAAAAGAATCCACAGGCTAGTGGTTTTCTTTTTGATGGATTCCCAAGAACTGTTCCTCAAGCAGAGGCTTTGGATGAATTGATGAAATCATTGGGAACAGAAATTCACGCTGTGGTTGAGCTTGATGTAACTGAAGCAGAGGTTAGGTCTAGAATAGCAAAGCGTAAAGAGCTAGAAGGTCGTGTGGATGATGCAGACGACAAACTAGAGAAAAGAATTCAAGAATACTTCAATAAAACCGTACATGTGTTGCCGTTCTATAAAGAGCAGAACAGATTAAGCACTGTAAATGGTATTGGAGATATTGATGGAATATTCAATTCAATTGCAGAAGTGCTAGATCAGCACGCATCTTAATGGATTCAAATTTTATAGATTATGTGAAGCTCTATGCCAAATCAGGCAATGGAGGAGCAGGATCAGTGCATTTCCGTCGGGAGAAGTTTGTCCCGAAGGGAGGCCCTGATGGTGGAGATGGTGGCCGTGGAGGGCACATAATATTACGGGGTAACAAACAGATGTGGACCCTGATACATTTGAAGTATCGAAAACACATCAAAGCAGATAATGGAGGCAACGGTGAAGGAGGTAATCGATTTGGCGTAAATGCTGAAGATATTATCCTGGAAGTGCCAATTGGTACGGTTGCTAAGAATGCTGAGACTGGGGAGCACATGGTGGAAATCATGGAGGATGGAGAAGAACAAATCCTTCTTCCTGGTGGTATGGGTGGTCAGGGTAACTCTCATTACAAGACATCAACAAATCAGGCGCCGCGATATGCGCAGCCTGGGATTCCTGGTGTAGAGGCTGAGGTTATTCTTGAGCTTAAGATCTTGGCAGATGTAGGGTTGGTAGGTTTCCCGAATGCAGGAAAGTCAACTCTCTTGTCAACAGTTTCTGCTGCTAAGCCAGAAATTGCGGACTATCCATTTACTACATTGGTCCCTAACCTTGGAGTGGTTTCCTATCGTGAAGAGCGTTCTTTCGTGATGGCGGATATTCCTGGAATCATAGAAGGTGCTGCGGATGGTAGAGGGTTGGGTATTCGATTTTTACGTCACATCGAGCGTAACTCCATGTTGTTGTTCATGATTCCTACAGATGCTAAAAGCATCAAAGAGGAATATGATATTTTGCTCGGGGAGCTACAAAAATACAATCCGGAGCTGTTGGATAAACAACGTTTGTTGGCGATCACCAAGTCTGATATGTTGGATGAGGAGCTAATTGAGGAGATGAAAGCAGAAGTGCCAGATGTTCCTTATTTGTTTATTTCCAGTGTGACAAATGTGGGTATTCAGGCCTTGAAAGATAAGATCTGGGCCATGCTCAACGACTAATTTTCCATTTTATATACGGTTCACTGACAAGTTGTCAGCAGATGGTCCTTTGGCAAAGTAATTGTCAAAACCATTCTGACTTTAAATCTGAATTAAGAAAATGCAGAAAGAGAAAGATCAAGTAGAAGAAAAGGAGCAACAAGATATAAATGCAGCAGCTGAAGAGTCTGCTACGGAACAAGCTCAAGAGGAGACTGCAGAGTCTGCAGGATCGGAGGAAGAGGTAGATGAGGTAGCAAAGCTGCAAGTTGAAGTGTCAGAGGCGAAAGACAAATACCTTAGACTGTACTCGGAGTTTGAAAACTTCAGAAGAAGAACAGCTAAAGAGAAAATTGAGCTGATAGGCACTGCCAATAAAGATTTAGTAGAAAACTTGGTTCCTGTCCTTGACGATTTTGAGCGTGCGCTTAAGTCAATGGAAGAGAACGAAGAGTTGAAGCCAGCCAAAGAAGGTACTGATTTGATTTACAATAAATTCAAAAGAGTACTGGAAGGTAAAGGCTTGAAGAAGATGGAAGTAAATAAAGGTGACGACTTCAATGACGATTTCCACGAAGCAATTACTCAAATCCCAGCTGGTGATGAGATGGCAGGAAAGATCGTTGATGTGGTAGAGAATGGTTACTTCCTGAGTGAAAAGGTAGTTCGATTTGCGAAAGTGGTAACAGGAGCAAAATCATAATATGGCTAAGCGAGATTTTTACGAAATATTAGGAGTAGATAAAGGAGCCTCTAAAGACGAGATTAAGAAGGCATATCGTAAGATTGCCATCAAATATCACCCTGACAAAAATCCTGACAACAAGGAAGCAGAGGAGATGTTTAAAGAGGCTGCGGAAGCGTATGAAGTACTTTCCAATGATGAGAAACGTCAGCGATATGATCGTTTCGGACATCAGGGAGTAGGCGGCGCCGGTGGATACGGTGGTGGCGGAGGTATGAATATGGATGATATCTTCTCTCAGTTTGGTGATATTTTCGGTGGCGGTGGCGGTAGTCCGTTCGACAGCTTCTTCGGAGGCGGTGGAGGCGGAAGAGGCCGACGTACTCGAAAAGGAACGAACCTTCGTATCAAGCTTAAATTGACCCTGCAAGAGATTGCCAATGGGGTTGAAAAGAAAATAAAGGTTAACAGATTAATCGTTGACCCAGAGACCAAGTTTACGAACTGTAGTACGTGTAATGGTACTGGTCAGGTACGTAAGGTGATGAACACTATGCTTGGTCAGATGATGTCAACTTCTACTTGCCCTACATGTGGTGGTACCGGCCAGACGGTCGATAGCAGAGCTCCAGGAACAGATAGTTCTGGAATGAAGCGTCAGGAAGAGGTGATCAGCATCAAAATACCTGCAGGTGTGTCTGAAGGGATGCAGCTTAGCATGAGCGGAAAAGGTAACGAAGTAGCAGGCGGAATCCCGGGTGATCTTTTGATCGTAGTGGAAGAGACTGCTGATGATACCTTGAAGCGTGATGGAAACAATGTGATCTTTGACTTACACGTCAGTTTTCTAGATGCAGCTCTTGGTACAGATGTCGAGGTACCTACCATCAACGGTAAGGTGCGAATCAAAATAGATGCTGGTACTCAAAGTGGAAAAATTCTTCGTTTGAGAGGTAAGGGAATAAAGGATATTGAAGGCTACGGAACAGGAGATCAGTTGATCCATGTTAACGTTTGGACGCCTAAAACCCTTAGTAAAGAAGAAAAAGCAACGCTTGAAACTTTGAGAGGATCTAAAAACTTTGAACCTAACCCAGGTAAGGGAGATAAGAGCTTCTTCGAGAATATGAAAGAATTTTTCGGAGCATAAGTCTAAAAACCGCAACTCTATCAATACTTATACGTATTTTTAGGCATGTTGCGGTTGGTTTTTACAGGAGCGTTAGGGCTAGTTTTTACATTCAGTTACGGGCAATTAAAGAAATTTTATACCCTCAAGGAGACGGCAAAGTTTGATACCGTCAACTTTTCTTTAGAAGCAACGTCTGGAAATTGTTATATCAAATCCACTAAGGAAGAGGGCCCTTTGACCATTTATGGTAATCCTGACCTCAACAAAATCAACCCTTCATTTAAGAGTAAAATTCAAGATGGTAAGTGCGATGTAGCGCTTGACCTTCAGGAATATCGTTCTTCAAACTTTGCAGATGGCTTATTGATGGCCATGGTCCGAGAGAAGACTGAAGAAAACAACTACTGGAAAATTCTTTTTGATCAGCAAAAAGTCTATCGTCTCAACTTGAGCTATGGATTTGGGAATGCGGATGTGGATCTTTCAGGAACTTCCATTCAAAACTTTAAGGTAAGATCTGGTAGCGCAGATATCATTGTGGACTACAATGATCGTAAGCCCAACAAAATTGCCATGGATACTTTCTGGGTGAAAGCGGATATGGGCTCTGTCATTGCCAGACATCTGGAACTGGCAAGAGCCAGATATGTCATGGCTAACATTGGTTTTGGAAGAGCCTTGTTAGATTTTAGTCAGTCTACTGGTGATAAATGCCTGGTGGAAGCTTCTGTAGGTGCTGGTAGTCTGGATGTTTATTTGCCCAATGAAGACATTCCGATGATCATTTATCTAAGTGACAGCCCTCTGTGTGGTCGCAGAATGGTAGAAGGTTTCGAAGAAGTGGAGCGAAACGTCTTCGTCAATATGAATTATTCTGCGGACGCAGAGAACTTAATGACCTTCCGAATTGATGTTTCTCTAGGAAACGTCGCTTTTCACTACAACTAGTTCTTTTCGTGAATCATGACTCCTTGCATAATTAGGTATTGTGCAGGTATATAAGTCAGCATAATCAGAAAAGGTGCATACGGCACATCAGCCATAAATTTATCAATACCAATAAGAGAGTCAGAGATAACAAAGAGGCCAGCTCCTAATGTGGTCATCAAATAGCTTTTGCTGTTCGTTTCTCCATTTCTGTTTAACGCAAAAACCAACATCGTTAGAATGCATCCTGCGTAAATGGTTACGGGAAGCCACATTTCTCCTGCATATATGTAAGAGGCATAAGCAATTGCCACAAATCCAATAATCGCTGGGATAATAATATTGTTTTTTGGAATAGATGGATTGTCCATGCTCTTATGAAATACTACGGTATACAATAGTTGCATCACCAGAAAAGAGCCAAGGCCACCAAGAAAAAAGAGCTCATCTCCTTTTACTAATAGGAGCATATCGCCAACCCAGGCAAAAATGAGTGCTAATGATAATAAGAGCCTTGCAAGGTTCACAAAACCATCTGCTTTAACAAATACCAAATAAATCAAAATTGGCATCAAAACGGGTTTGGTGAATTGGTTGATCATGGCGTCATCTACAAACTGAGCGTATACATTGATGACACCTACAATCAGGTATAGAGCTGTTGCTAGCCTCATTTCTTATTGGGGTTGTTTATTTTGCTTATAGGTAATGATGTATAAGAAGGCAATTAAAGAAAAAAGTCCAGCTACACCAAATATCCATGCAAATCGCTCATTAAATCCTTGATATACAGTGCCTGAGATGAGTGCGCCAAGCCCTATTCCTACTTCCAGGAAAATGTATAATGTGGCTATTCCTTTACCTCTGTTATGATCCTGACACAGGTCAATGGTCCAGGCAAAGAGGGTAGGAGAATTAAATCCATAGCCCAGACCGAAAAGAAATGCTCCTACAAAGAACTGGGTAGGTGTGTCCGAAAGGCCAATGATGACCATGCTGATAAACATGATGAAGGTGCTGATTCGTAAGGTGAATAGCCGTCCATGTCGATCAGATATTTGGCCACCAACAATTCTTACCAGTAGTGAGGAACCAGTGAAGACATTGAAAAAAAGTCCCCGATTGCCAATTTCCAGGAAATCACTAAAGTTAGGAGTAAGTGTAAGAATGGTTCCAAAGGAGAGAGTCGTCAATATCATGACGATGGATGGGGCCAATACATTCTTTTCAAAAATGTCTTTAAGCCCAATCTTTAACATGCCGGGATGAAAAGAGCTTCTGGGGTAAAGTGTTTCCTTCATTCCAAACAGGATACCTACTGATGCAAACGCAAAGATGGAGCTCGTGTAAAACAAACTACTGATGCCAAACTCATTGTAGATCCATGAGCCAATTGCTGGGCCGCTAGCCATACCTATCGTTCCGAAGAAACTGCTTATGCCAAGTGCTTCACCACGTCGATTAGCCGGTACTATGTCTGCGATGTAAGCTGAAGTTCCTGTTGGTTTGAAACCAGTTGAGAAACCGTGAAATAAACGAATGAATAAAAATCCCCAAACGGTGGTGAATGCCGGATATAGCAGTGCCGCAACGCCAGATACGATAGCTCCAACAAGCATGACAGGAATTCGTCCCCACTTGTCGGTGAGCTTGCCACTAAATGGGCGTGATACTCCTGCGGTAACAGTGAATAGGAAGATGATCAGCCCCAAATATTCTTCTCCTCCCATTCTGCTTAGATAACCTGGTAATTCAGGAATCAGCATGTTGAAAGAGGAGAAGAACAAATAGGAGCTAAAAGATAGTAGCCAAAACTGGCCAGAGTATCTTTTTAGCATCAGTTACCTTCTTCCTGCCCGTGCAGCAAGAAGGTTTTAATGTAATCATTAATGTCACCATCCAGTACATTCTGAACATCCGTTCTTTCGTGTCCTGTACGTGCATCTTTAATCAATTTGTAAGGATGAAGTACGTAATTTCTGATCTGCGATCCGAAATCGATCTTCATTTTTCCAGCTTCTACCTTATCACGCTCTGCATTTCGCTTTTCGATCTCAGCTTGATATAGCTGTGATTTAAGCATCTGCATCGCACGCTCGCGGTTGGCAAGCTGAGAACGTTCTACCTGACACACTACCACAATACCTGTAGGCTTGTGAGTCAGCTGCACTTTTGTTTCTACTTTGTTTACGTTCTGTCCACCAGCTCCACCTGATCGAGATGTTTGCATCTCAATGTCATTTGGATGGATGTCTATTTCAATAGAGTCATCTACAACAGGATACACATAAACAGAGGCAAAAGACGTGTGTCTACGTCCTCCACTATCAAAAGGAGAGATACGTACCAATCGGTGAACGCCATTTTCTGATTTAAGGAAACCATAAGCAAGTGGACCTTCAAACTCAAGAGTAACCGATTTCACACCAGCCACATCACCTGCTTGATAGTCTACTTCTTTTACTTTATAACCATTGGATTCGCCCCACATGATGTACATTCTCATGAGGATACCGGCCCAGTCGTTACTTTCCGTTCCACCAGCACCTGGAGTGATCTGAAGCATTGCCGAAAGCTGATCTTCTTCACCAGAAAGCATTTTTTTGAACTCAAGCTCTTCCACCTCTTTCAAGGCTTTTTCATATGCTTGGTTTACTTCTGCTTCGGAACCTTCTCCTTCATCAAGAAATTCTTGTAAGGTTTCGGCTTCCTCAACGGCTGCTTCCACTTGTTCGTAATGCTCTGTCCAGGATTTTTTTGCCCTAATTCCTTTCATGGTCTGCTCTGCTTTTTCCGGATCATTCCAGAAGTCAGGCTGGGCTGTGACCAATTCTTCTTCTTCTATTTCTTTTTTCTTGGTATCATAGTCAAAGATACCTCCTCAAGGCCGTGATACGCGCCTTCAAGTCTTTCAACTGATCTGATGTCATCTAAGAATCTTGATTTTTGTGATGAAAAATTTTCGTTTGCGAAGATACACAAACGTTCATCCATCATCTCTGTGATTCTGACACATTATTTACAGCTCGAGAATTGAATGCTATTTTTTTGATTTTGAGACCTTCTTTTTGTCTTCGTAGATATCGTGAAATTTAGAATGATCCAGAGGGTCTATCCCCATGAAATGGTTGTTGTCAAAATAACGCGCTGCTCCATCTTTGATTCTGTGATGAAAGCTTTTAAATACTGAACCGGGTTTATTGGAAGTTGTCATCTTTCTTGGGCTTTTTGTTTGATATGAAGTTCATTCATTCATCTGACATTGACCATGATAACAGTCAATTTCCAAGCTGATTTTCTAACAGATCATATAAGGCTATGACAACCATCATTCCAAACCGATATCATGTCACCTAACTTAAAAGGTATCAATAAATAACAACAGAAATGACATAACGATGAAAACGATTTTGGACCTTCATGACTTGCTGGTAGAGCAATTGCGTGAGCTTTATGACGCTGAGGTTTTCCTTAGAGAGGTATTGCCGGACATCAAAGAAAATGTTTGGCATTCAGGTTTGAGTCGAGTGATCGACGAATATGAACATCAGGCTACTGAAAATCATATGACATTGCTTCAGGTATTCAACGATTTATTTACGCTAGAATACGGCGAAAGAAGTTATGCTATTAGGTCCATGATTAAATACAATATGTCGGTTGTAGAGGCATGTCAGACTCCAGAAATAACTGATGCAGCTATTGTATTAATGCTTCAACAGATCATGCATTTTAAAATGGCATCTTATGGCGCAGTTTGTACTTATGCCAAAATTCTGGGAGTATATAATGATGGGGAAATGCTCCATGAAATTTTGAATGCCGAGAAAAGGTTGGATCGTAAGTTGGTAGCACTTGCAGATCTAGACATAGACCGCAAGGCTTTCAACTACGACAAGGGCTAGCTTACCAGGTTTGGCTTTGCATATTGTGAACGGCACGCATGATATCTTTTTGAGATATCTGGCCTACTAGTTTGCCATGATTGACCACAGGGAAACGCCTTATGCGTTTGTCGAGGAACATTTTGGCAGCGTCAAAAATATTGGTCTCAGGAGGGATGCTGATGACATTGGATGTCATGTGCTCTGCAACTACGCCATTCAGGTTGGGCATGTTGTTGTATTTTCCACGCACTACTTCTTTCATGCAGTCTCCTTCTGAGATTACTCCTACCAGTTCATTTTCTGAATTGACTACTGGTCCACCCGAAATTTTGTATTTCAGCAAAGTGTTGATGACCTCATCCATATGTTGTTCTGGACGAAAGGTGATCAGTTTTGTAGACATGTAGTCAGAAACAGTAACTTTTTGAGCTGTGGCAGCTGGCTTGGCCACAGGAACTCCACGATAGCTTTTTACCATAATCGATCAATTTTAAGGTTCAGTGTGTCATATAAGTTACTAAAAGTCAGTGACTTTTCCTAGGGGATTCGGTGATCGTTAGGTTTGATGTTAGCGGAATGTGGTATTGTAAATTCTAATTTCAAATAGTAGATAAGTGCTTTAAAGTCACTGTATTCCATTCGTGTAAGTTTTTATTACTAGCATCTTTTTTTCTGGTAAATTGATTGGAGAATAATCAATGAAATCAAATGAGGAAACACTTAACCTTGCTTTTTCTTGCTCTTAGCTTACTGAGCTTTGCACAGGAGGAAGAAACTGCTAAAAAGGACACCACCGAAGAAAAAAAGGCGACAAAAGAATTACCGCTTGAGCCTGAAAGAAAATTGCGACTTAAAACCACTGAGGGAACCTGGATATCACTGGATGTAAGTCCTGATGGTAAAACGATAGCTTTTGATATGATGGGTGACATTTATACCATGCCTATCACTGGAGGAAAAGCTACACCAATCACTACGGGAATGGCTTTTGATACTCATCCTCGATATAGCCCTGATGGAAAATCCATCACATTTACCTCGGACAAAAGTGGATCAGAGAATATCTGGACGCTTGATCTAACCGATTCGGAAGCTGAGCCTAATCAGATTACCAAGGATACAGATAAATACTATCAGGCAGCTGAGTGGACGCCAGATGGTAATTATCTGATTGCTGCGAAAGGCGGAAGGGTCCTGCAGCTCCATATGTATCACAAAGATGGAGGGAGTGGTATTCAGCTGGTGAAAAAGCCAGAATCTTTGCAAACTATAGAACCAGCGTTTGGCAGTAATGATCAGATTATCTGGTTTGCGCAGCGTAGAGGAAGCTGGAATTACAACGCTCAGATGCCACAGTATCAACTGGCAACTTATGATCGTGAGACTGGAGATATCACCACTCAGACGAATAATTACGGTTCTGCATTCAGCCCAACATTGTCATCGGACGGAAAATGGTTGGTTTATGGAACCAGATACAATACAGAGACAGGTTTAATGAAGCGCAATTTGCTGACTGGTGAAGAGAGCTGGTTGGCATATCCTGTAAGAAGAGATGATCAGGAATCCAGAGCTCGACTAGGAGTATATCCAGCTATGTCATTTACGCCTGATAATCAAAAGGTGATTGCTTCCTATGGCGGCAAAATTTGGAGTATTCCAATCAATGGCGGTGATGCAACAGAAATACCATTTGAAGTGGATGAAGAATTGGATTTCGGACCTATGGTACATTTCGATTACCCTATTTCTGATGCAAAGGAAATGACTGTAACTCAGATCCGAGATGCTAAAAGGTCGCCTGCTGGCGATAAGATAGTGTTTACGGCTTTGAATAGACTTTACGTGATGGATTATCCGAATGGAACTCCAAAGCGATTGACTAAGAACGAGTATACCGAGGCTATGCCAATATGGTCTCCTGATGGTTCATCTATTGCTTTCGTTACCTGGGAAGGCAAAGAAGGTAATATCTATAAAGTAAAAGCGAGTGGAGGGAAACCTGTGAAACTTACCAATGAGGGTGGGACATACTCTGACCTGGCATGGGATAAAAAGACCAATCGAATTGCATTCGTGTATGGGACAGCTCAAGCTTATGAGAATGCAATTGATCCTGGTGCTTTTGGTGCAAGTCAGTATATCTGCTGGATTAATGCTGATGGCGGTAACATTAACAGAATCGAAGCATCCAACGGACGAGGATATCTTCATTTTGTGGAAGGAGACAATCGAATTTACATGTACAGTGGTTCGAAAGGTCTGATGTCTATGAGATGGGATGGTTCGGATGAAAAAGAGATTATTAAGATCACTGGAATCATGACTTATCCAGCATTGAATCATGAGCATGCGCTTCAGGAAACCTATAATGAGCCACAGCGAGAGCCAAGTAGTTCTGAATATATCTACATGGCACCAAAAGGTGATCGTGCATTGGCGAAGATCAACAATGATGTATTTGTAGTAACTGTACCTCCAGTAGGAGCAGAGACAGTTTCTATTTCAGTTTCCAATCCAGAAAGTGCCTCTTTCCCTTCCTGGAAGTTGACCACTTTTGGTGGTGAGTTTGCTCACTGGAATGCAGATGGAAATACCGTGAACTTCACTCTTGGCAATGCCTATTTCGCTTATGACATGGCTGAAGCCGAGAAGGTGACAAAGGAGCTGGAGGCTAAAAAGAAAGCCGAAGAAGAAGCTAAAAAGGATAAGAAGGAAGATGAAGATTCTGAAGAAGACAAGGAGGAAGAAGATAAGGATTCTGAGAAAGAAAAAGAGGACGAAGGATATAAGCCGAATGAAATTCGTGTAAAGGTTCAGGTAGAAAAAGACATTCCTGATGGAAGTGTGCTGTTAAAAGGAGCGCGAATTATCACCATGAATGGCGATGAAGTGATTGAGAATGGCGACATTCTGATTGAGAATGCTCGAATCAAAGCTGTAGGAGCTTCAGGAAGCCTGGAAGTAGGTAAGGGAGTACAAACGGTCGATATGAGTGGTAAGACTATTACTCCAGGTTTTGTGGACACCCACGCGCATATGTGGCCAAATTGGGGCTTGCATAAAAATCAGGTTTGGATGTATGCTGCTAACCTGGCTTATGGAGTTACTACTACACGAGATCCTCAAACATCAACTACGGATGTATTGACCTATTCAGATATGGTGGAGACTGGTAATTTGTTAGGGCCAAGAGTTTATTCTACGGGTCCTGGAGTAGGATTCTGGTATTACAATATCAAAAGTTTAGAGCATGCCCAGGATGTGTTGAAGCAGTACTCAGAGTATTTCAATACTAAGACCATCAAGATGTATATGACAGGAAACCGTCAACATCGTCAGTGGATTATTCAGGCAGCAAAAGAGCAGAAGTTGATGCCTACCACAGAAGGAGCATTGGATATGAAGCTTAACCTTACGCAATTGATTGATGGGTATCCTGGTCATGAGCATGCATTTCCGATTTACCCTATCTATGGAGATGTTACTCAGTTAGTAGCTAAGTCGCAAATGGCATATACGCCTACACTGTTAGTTTCTTATGGTGGTCCATGGGCTGAGGAATATTACTATGCTACCGAGAATGTCGTTGGAGATCCTAAATTGAACTTCTTCACTCCAAAAGATGAGATTGATGCGAAAGCCAGGAGAAGAAGCGCTTATTTCATTCCTGAAGAGCATATATTTTCACGTCATGGTGAGTTTGTAGGCGATCTGGTAAAAGCTGGAGGATTATCAGGAGTTGGGTCACATGGTCAGCTACAAGGATTAGGATATCACTGGGAACTATGGTCTATCCAAAGCGGAGGAATGCCTGAACTTGATGCTTTAAAGGTTGCTACTGTTCTCGGAGCGAAAGCACTAGGTCTTTCAAATGATCTAGGATCAATAGAAGCAGGAAAACTGGCTGATTTGGTAATCATGGATAAGAATCCATTAGATGATATTCGGAATACCAACAGCGTTTCCCAGGTCATGAAAAATGGAAGACTTTATGATGGGAATACTCTGGATGAAGTATATCCAAGACAGAAAAAAGCTCCAAAATTCTATTGGACCAAGCAAGGACCAGGCACCATGAATTTACCTGGTGAGAAATAATTGAAAGCAATACATAGAAAAAAGGTGATCATTTGATCGCCTTTTTTTGTAAAAAAACACATCTCATTTTTCCTCGGTTCCGTACAAATAGGTGTTTGATATAAAGTTTTCTAAAAACGGTTTCCAGGCGTTTCTCATTGAATAGCCTTCCGTGACTAGAAACGAGCCTAACCATCTAATTATTACTAGCAGCTATGACAATGAGGAACAGGTTGTATAACCTGCATTTTTTATTCCTATTATTTACTTTTTTGTGGATTCCTACTAGAGGGCAGCATACAACAAAACCAACTGAACTTTGTGGTACTGTACCTTATATCGATTCTCTTCAACGCATTTATCATTATTCCTTTCAGGAAACTCGTTTTGAGCAACAGCTAAAGCATTACATCACTAACTCTTCTTCCAGAAAAATATCTGAGGAAGAAGAGGTTTATCGAATACCTGTAATTGTGCATGTGATACACAGTGGAGAGCCTGAGGGACAAGGTAGTAATATCTCATTTAAGCAAGTGGTATCACAAATCGAGGTGCTGAATGATGACTTTCGCAGAAGAGGGTACGGTTACAATGAGAATCCTGATGGAGCTGATACTAAGATTGAATTCTTTTTGGCTGAAAGAGGTCCAGATGGCATTTTACTGTCTGAGCCAGGAGTGGATAGGGTGCGTTTTAATACACAATGGACGCGTAAGAGTCTAGAAGAGCAGCTGAAGCCACAGACTTATTGGAATCCTTCTAAATATCTGAATATATGGGTGGTTGATTTTCCTGATTGGCTGGGTTTTTCCGGGTATGCACAGTTCCCTGTGAATTCTGGTTTGGAAGGTATCAATGAAGCTCTGCCTGAATATTCAGATGGAGTACTAATCAAAACCCAATATTTTGGAACGAATGGAACAGCAACTGCTCCCTACAACATGGGTAGGGTGGCCACTCATGAGGTGGGTCACTGGCTAGGTCTGAGACATATCTGGGGAGATGGAGATTGTTCCAAAGATGATTACTGTGAGGATACTCCTCCAGCTGAGAGCCCAAATAGAGAATGTCTGGAAAACGTGAGTTGCGAAACTCGCGACATGATTGAAAACTACATGGACTATACGCCTGATGCTTGTAAGAATATTTTCACCCTGGATCAGAAAGCACGCATGCGAGCTGTTTTAGAAGTGAGTCCCATGAGAAGAAATTTGGTTCGTGTGGTTTCTGACTGTCAGAGTGCGCTTGTTATAGATGAAGGGGAGCACAGCACTCAATCCCTGCCACAGTATTATAGTTATACTGCCCAGAAAGATGAAGTGATAGCTATAAGTAGTTTGGGACTTACTTCTTCGGATACCTATTTGGAGCTATACTCTTCATGTAGTGGTGAGGTTTTGAAAAGCAATGATGATATCAGAAACGACAAACAATCATTGGTTACCTACAGCATGATGAAGGATGAGGAAGTGTTGATAAAATGGGAGAGCCTGGATAATGAAATGAATTTTGGATGGCAGCTCAAAACGTCTGATCATTTCATTGGAGCTACTTCTGACCTGCCAGTTTTAGCAATAGATGGGGATAATGTTTTGCCAGTTGATTCTGGGTGGATATGGTATCAATATCCAGTGATTACTGAGAACATGAAGCTTCAGATTGACGCTGAAGATGCATCAATCGATGTTTTTGTTAATTCCTGTTTTGGAGGTGTTGCTAGCTTTGTTGGAGCAGGTAGTGTGAGTGCGGATGGTTTAGTGGCTGGAGATACTTGTTACATCTTATTAACAGGAAAGATGCCTGAAGTGATGAGGATGGAGATGCTGCCAATGGAGGCGGGAGAATCTTGCATGTCACCGGCAACTTCTGTGCTTGGTGCCAACGCGTTTGAGGGGGCTGAGCACTGGTCGTCTTTTACAACGCCCTATGCGGGTGATTTTGTGATTTTACATCAAAATGATGATAACCAGGAGTCAATCAATCTTCAGGTCTATCGGAATTGTGATGAGCTCGTCGGCTCATCTAACATTGGCGTTTATCGGTTGGGTAATGTGGGTGCAGATGAAACCTATTTAATAAAATGGGAAGATCTTGGAGATAGAAGTGGTTTTGAATGGATGATACAATCACATGAGGATCTTGCGGGAGAAAACTGTCATTTAACTTTTAATGCTGTAGAAGGTCACAATACATACGAGGTAACGCAGGATTATTTTGAATTGTGGTTTCGCTATATCACTCCAGATTATCGCGCGATGTTGACTTTTGATTTTGGAGAAAACTCGAGCTTGCAAAATTTCGACTTGTATAAGGGCGATGATTGTAATAATCTGGATTATATCTATTCGATTTCGCCCTATCCGTGGAATGATAGCCCACTTTTTGAGCCAAACGATACTATTTATATGGTTTGGGAGGTCGATGAAAACATGTTGCTAGATTGGACTATACATGTGATGCCTGAGGCAGTTGGGGATGCTTGTGATAACGCTCATGTGTCCATTGAAGGGATCAATCAAACACCGGGAGACTACATGAATTGCTGGAGTCGCTTTACCATGCCAAGATCTGGGAAATTAACAGTCACATCGGTAGGTCTGACGGATCAGGATACGGAATTGGAAATTTTTACTAATTGTGCAGATCCAGTTCAGTTGGCTTCAAATGACGATTCGGAAGGTACTCAACAAAGTACTGTAATACTCGATGCTGTGAATGCAGGTGAATCGCTCATTTTACATTGGAAAAATGAAAACGCAAACCTCCCGATTCAATGGAATATTTCTGTAGAGGACAATGACCTTCCAGGTGCACTCTGCGTAAATGCAATAGAGGTGGATATGTCTTCAGAGCCTTTAGATGGGAAAGCAGAAAATTGGTATCGTGTGGTAATGCCTGAGCAGGGTAATATGCTGATTTCTTCCAATAACCTCACAGATGTGGACACTTACTTGAGGGTTTATGATGGCTGTGGACTTGCACTTGTCGGTGAAAGTGATGATGTGGACTGGTATGCTATGAATTTTCAGAGTGAGCTCTTGATAGAGGAATTAAATGCAGGAGATGAACTATTGATATTCTGGTCAGGGAAATGGAGTGAAGAACCTTTTCAGTGGCAGCTTAGCTGGAAAGAGCCTTTACCGGAAGTCACTGATCAAACTTTTGAATTAAGTGAACATACGATTCCTGGAACACAAATTGGTCAGATAGAAGTAGCTAAAGCTGATCTCGCTGATTTGTCTTTTAGTATTTTAGGAGAGGGTTCATACCCATTCAGGCTGGATGCCGCTACTGGTGAACTGTTTTTGACAGAGGCTGTTGATTACGAAACTCAGAATGAGTATACGCTTAGTGTGGAGATTATTAAAGGAGAATGGTCTGCAGAAATTGTATTGACACTACTCTTGGTTGATGAAATAGAGCTGAGTACAGGTCTTTCAAAACTTGATATTTCTGTATTCCCCAATCCGGTGCAAGAAGAATTGTTTATTGAAAAGCACACAGGTGAAGACTTAATGGCTTTTGTGTTTGATGTTAGTGGGGAGATGCAGTTATCCTTCAAATTGACAACTAATCAACATAGGGTTAGAGTGGATCAGTTAAAGGCTGGTGTTTATATTCTTCAATTGAATTCTGCTGATAAGTCGTATCAAACGAAGTTTATCAGGCGTTGATGGAAAAAAAGAGCAACAAAAAAGAGGCTGTCTCAAAAGGCAGTCTCCTTTTTTATAAAAAGAAAGCCGGGAACAATTAAGTTCTCGGCTTTTTTTGTGACTAACTGATTAAATTAGTCGTGTGCGTAATTCAAATTTAGTCTT
>NZ_JAMZMJ010000021.1 GCF_024714495.1 Marinoscillum pacificum
TCAAAACTCACATTTTGATCTGCTGGACAAGTGATGGTTGGTTTGGTGTTATCCTCTGGAATGACGTTGAATGTACAGGTTTCAGTGTTTCCATTACCATCTGTCGCAGTGAGTGTGATGAGCTGAGTAGTAGTTATCGCTGTTCCCACAGCCGGAGATTGAGTGACGGTCACTGTACCGCAGTTGTCATCAGCGGTTGCCAGAGCGGTGTAGTCTGTTAGTGTAAACTCACAGTTGCTGTCAAAACTCACATTTTGATCCGCTGGACAAGTGATTATTGGTTTCGTATTATCAGCTGGGATGAGGTTGAAGGTACAAGTTTCAGTGTTTCCGTTACCATCATCAGCGGTTAGCGTGATGATTTGAGTAGAAGTAATTACTGTTCCAACTACTGGAGACTGAGTGACAGTTACTGTACCGCAGTTGTCATCAGTTGTTGCTAGAGTGGTGTAGTCTGTTAGTGTGAACTCACAGTTGCTGTCAAAACTGACATTTTGATCTGCTGGACAAGTGATGGTTGGTTTGGTGTTATCCTCTGGAATGACGTTGAATGTACAGGTTTCAGTATTTCCATTACCATCTGTCGCAGTGAGTGTGATAAGCTGAGTAGTAGTTATCGCTGTTCCCACAGCCGGAGATTGAGTGACGGTCACTGGACCGCAGTTGTCATCAGCGGTTGCCAGAGCGGTGTAGTCTGTTAGAGTAAACTCACAATTGGCGTCAAAACTCACATTTTGATCCGCTGGGCAGGTAATTGTTGGCTTGCTGTTATCGGCTGGAATGATATTGAATGTACAAGTTTCAGTGTTTCCGTTACCATCATCTGCTGTGAGCGTGATGAGTTGAGTAGTTGTGATTACTGTTCCGACAGCTGGAGATTGAGTGACGGTCACTGCACCGCAGTTGTCAGTGGTTGTCGCCAGAGACGTATAATCTGTTAACGTAAACTCACAATTGGCGTCAAAACTCACATTTTGATCCGCTGGACAAGTGATGGTTGGTTTGGTGTTATCAGCAGGTATGACGTTGAATGTACAAGTTTCAGTGTTTCCATTGCCATCATCTGCTGTTAGCGTGATGAGTTGAGAAGTTGTGATTACTGTTCCGACAGCCGGAGATTGAGTAACAGTGACTGTTCCACAATTGTCATCAGTTGTTGCCAGAGCGGTGTAGTCTGTTAGTGTGAACTCACAATTGGCGTCAAAACTCACATTTTGATCTGCTGGACAAGTGATGGTTGGTTTCGTATTATCAGCTGGGATGACGTTGAAGGTACAAGTTTCAGTGTTTCCGTTACCATCATCGGCGGTTAGCGTGATGAGTTGAGAAGTTGTGATCACGGTTCCGACAGTTGGAGATTGAGAGACGGTCACTGTACCACAGTTATCATCAGTTGTTGCCAGAGTGGTGTAGTCTGTTAGTGTGAACTCACAGTTGCTGTCAAAACTGACATTTTGATCGGCCGGACAAGTGATTGTTGGTTTGATGTTGTCAGTAAGTGTTAAATTAAAAGTACATGATGTGATGTTTCCATCTCCATCATTCGCTGTAAGTGTTATGGTTTGCGAAGAAGATAAAATTGATCCAGCAACGGGAGACTGTGAGATAGAAGGGGTACTGCAATTGTCAGAAGCAGATGCCAAACTGGTGTAATCCGGTAAGGTAAACTGGCAGTTGGAATCAAAATTTCCCGTCTGATTACCTGGGCAAGTGATGGTTGGTTTATCATTAACAATAGTGATGGTCTGATTTTTAGATACCGGACAGCCTCCATTGGTTGTGTAAGTGACCGTATAGGTAGCTGCTGTACTTGCAGAGAGGTCTATTTTTCCGTTAGTGGAGTTTACAGAAAGCCCGGAAGGTGAGCTGGTAAATGTACCGCCTGCATCTCCGGAGATCGTAGGTGTTGGATCAGATTCATTGGAGCAATAACTGCTTTTAGCATAGCTGAATGAGGCATCTTCAGCGATCCCTAGTTTAGCAATTATTTTAAGGTCTATATCTCTATTGTATACAGTAAGAATTTTTTCATTTCCATAATTAGTTGTAGTTATACTGTTCGATCCATCTCCATTGCCCTGTCCATCTCCATTGCTTATGATAATTAGTTGATCACTCGCATCTCCAGGATGCATGACTACTCCTATGTAGAAAGTGCTGGTGGTAGGTATTGGTAAAGAGGGCAACTTTACCCAGATGTCCTTAAAATTGTCGCTACTGATTCCGAATGAGGTAGGAGATAGTCCTGTAACTCCTCCAATTTCGGTTCCTGGCTTTCCGGAATTGTCATTATAGACGATCACATCAAAAGTCATGTCATCATCAACATCATTTAGCAATCCTATTCCAATTTGTACCGCTCCTACAGGAGTAGTCCCTGGAGCGGGGGAGGTAAATCCTTCAAAAATGGTTTTTTGGTCTGTGGCATTGTTTGAATTGCTTGGATCCGGAACTCCGGTTAAGTATCCACCTCCATAAGTGTATAAGGTCAGAGAGGGAGCTGGGTTCTCCCATTCATATGATAAAGTATCACAGTCTTGTCCATAAATGGGAAAACTAAATGACACTAGAAGGATAAAGTAAAAGACATGTTTTAATGAGCTACTTGCTAGGGCTGAAAAATTTCTCATATATGCTGGGCTGTAAAGTAGCTGTAAAGTTCAGTAAGCCCTATTTGGTAGTCAATTAGTAGTGTTACGTATTTCCCTACGTGGTGCTACTAATTTTATATGCAGAATTTCAGGAATGTGCTTGTGACGGCTCTATGTTTACCTTTGTTTTGTTCGGATGCTAAGGTTGTTTTTGTAGTATGTAATCAGAAAATTTTTGATACAAGTAAACCGGTTAAGTTCGACAGTATATGGTGGATTATACATGATCAGTTAGAGTATAATTAAAAACCATAAAAGACATTTTTTGTCTTGGATAGTAGATAATTAAGGCATTTTCTAAACATGTGCCAGTTGGGATTTACTAACACAAGGTGATTTATCTCAGGAACAGTCTTGAGGAGCTCAGCTAATACTGGAGATAGTGTTGACGTTGACACTGATAAATTTGATCGGACTTCACTAACACTTTAGCAGTTGGTTTGATACAAACTGGCCAAAGAAAGGATGAATACTATTGATTATATAGCAATTGGTAAAATGGAAAACCTCAACCAAACGGGTATGGCTGAGGTGATTAATTACTTGCCTGTGTAAGTAGAGGTAACTTTACTTTTTAGGTTGGCTAAACAATCCATGAATCTCTGCGTCGATGCGTTCAACGATCATGGAGAAGTCTTCAGGATTGTTTACAAAATCAAGGTTATTCACATCAATTACCAGTAAGTTTCCTTCCCGGTAATCACCGATCCACTCTGTGTAGTGTTCGTTTAGGTTTTTAAGATAATCGATGCGCATTCCACTCTCGTAATCTCTTCCTCGTTTCTGAATTTGATTAACCAGTTTAGGAATATCTGATTTCAAATAGATCAACAAATCTGGAGCAGAAATGTGCTCAACCATGCTATTGAATAGTGCCAAATAGGTGTGGTAATCTCGCTCATTTAGCATTTTGGATTTGTACAAGTTCATCGCAAAGATGTAGGCATCTTCATAGATCGTTCTGTCCTGTATGGCAGAGATCTTTTGATCTTGTATGGTCTTGATTTGGGAAAAACGACTGTTCAGAAAATGAATCTGCAAATGGAAAGCCCATTTCTGCATGTCATCATAAAAATCTGCGAGATATGGATTATCATCCACACTCTCAAATAACACATTCATTCCGTAATGATGTCCCAACTTCTCTGCCAGACTAGTCTTGCCTGATCCAATATTTCCACAAATCGCCATGTACATGGGCGCAAAAATAGAAGAGCTAGATTAGGAGGCTAAGCGATTGGCTAAAATCTTTTCCACAAAAATAAAAGGCGACCAACGGCCGCCTTTTGATGTGATTATTTTCTGTAGTCTGCCTGGCGCTCTACCATCCAACCAGGGTACTGCATTGGTAATGGACTTATTTTGTCAATTTTCTCTAGATCATCACTAGTTAGATTGATTTCAGTAGAAGCAATGTTCGCTTTCAGTTGTTCCAGTGTTTTTGCACCAATAATTGTACTGGTGATTCCTGGCTGATGACGTACCCATGCTAAAGCAACCTGAGCTACTGATACTTCATGATTTTTAGCAATCTCAGACATCACATCTACAAGATCATAAGCTTTTTCCTTGTTGATCGGAGGGAAGTCAAAGTTTGCTCTTCTTGATCCTTCTTCCTTACTGCCTTCTCTGGTAAACTTACCCGACAAGAAGCCTCCAGCTAGTGGACTCCAAGGGAAAATTGATAAGTTGTGATCGGCAGCCATTGGTACTAACTCATGCTCAATATCCCTTCCCGCTGCGGAATAGTAATATTGGAGTCCGATGAATTTGTGCCATCCATTGTAATGGGCAATGGCTTGTGCTTTTGCAACCATCCATGCCGGCCAGTTGCAGATGGCCACATATCGGACTTTGCCTGTCTCTACAATATCATTGAGAGTTCTCACAATATCCTCTACCGACGTTTTAGGATCAACACCATGAACATAAAGTATGTCTATGTGATCCATTTGTAATCTTTTTAGACTAGCATCTACTGAGTTGAATATGTGGTATCTAGACAGTCCAACATTATTTGGTTGCGGTCCCATGATGCCCATCACTTTCGTAGCAATGACTACTTCGTCTCGATTGATGTTCAGGTCTTTAAGTCCCTGGCCTAGCAATTGCTCAGACTGTCCAAAAGAGTAGACGTTTGCTGTATCTATGAAGTTAATACCTGATTCGATGACTGCTCCAAGCATTTCATTCACTTCTTTTTGCTGGAGTTTCCCAATCTGACTCCACATTCCCGCATCCTGACCTCCAAAGGTCATGGTGCCGAAGCATAATTCAGAAACTCTCAGTCCGATGTTGCCAACAAAATTGTATTTCATAGTTCTTGTTGATTTTGAGTTATTATACGGTTACTAAACATGACCAATAAGTCTATTGATCTGTTTAGCAAAGTTGAATAAACCTGGTAGTCAGCAGGTAGCCCCAATCAATCAAAAAGTATCAAAAATCAAACAATTGTTAGGTGTGCCTGAAACTGCGTGGTGTGACTTCTGCACGTTTTTTAAAAAACGAGATGAAATGTGAGGGTTCTTCAAATCCCAGACAATATCCAATCTGGTTGACTTGCCAATCGGTATGCTTTAAAAGGATACGGGCTTCTTGCTGAATCCGATCGGATATCAGTTGAGAAGTAGTCTTTCCCATAGCTGTTTTAAGTGCACGATTCAGGTGGTTGGTGTGTACTGCGAGGTTGTTGGCAAACTCGGCTGGAGCACGAAGTTTCATTTTTTGAATAGGTGATTCAATGGGGAATTGTCGTTCAAGTAGCTCTGTAAATAATGCAGATATGCGTTCATTGGCTGAGGAGTTTCCATACATAGATGCTTCAGCAGGCTGCAGCTTTATCGCTTTATGAATAAGCTGTATCACCAGGGTTTTCAGTAGATCATATTTGTAGCTGTAGTCAGAGTTAAGTTCCTGAATCATTTGCTGATACAACTCAAAGACTGGCTGAACTTGATCCTTTGGAAGGCTGTAAATAGGAATGTTCCCTGGTTGAAACATTGGATAATCTTTAAGCGAACCAAAATTGCTGAAAAACTCCTCTGTGAACACACAGAAATGTCCCGACTGTTCCTCACTTAACCGTTCCCAATTGTAAGGTACCATTGGATTCGCAAAAATCAATGTAGCTCCATCCACTTCGATGACTTTGTCAGCATAGTGATATCTGTTCTTCCCAATGATAAAGCTGATTTTGTAATATTCTCGTCGACTATATGGAACGGGCTTTGGTTCAGGTCCTAAAAAGTCATCATAATTAAAGACATTGAAATGACCAACGCCATTCCGTAGGCGGTCAGGGATGTGGTTGAATTTACGCTCATAAAATTCTTCTAAACTAAGGGGCTGATCCATTGTGTAAAGTTATATAATTCAAGTAATTGATTTTAATCATTTCAATGTAACGTTGTAAGAAACATATATATGTCTACCTTTGTAATCAACCGTAACAATATTTTTTTAGAATCTCAATTAAACAACCAGCTTATGAAGATTCCTTTTGATTACGGAAGATTGTCTCGTCTCATTTTTTTCAATGAATTGCCTATCCATAAGAGACAAACTTCAATGATGGATTATGATGGGGTATGTAAAACCGTAAAAATGTATGACTCAGGTAGAAATGAGATCATTCGAAAGTTACTGCGGGAAAAAACAGCATTGTTGAAGGCAAGTTTTTGGCCTTGGAAGCGAAATTTGGTCGAACGACACAAAGCCATTAATCTTCAATTAGAAGCATTGGGCGTGTTTCAGGGAAAGATTACTTGAATAGACTGCACTTTTTATTCTTAGTTAGTGTTGCGTAAATAACCAGACTCAAACGCATTTTTTAAACACTAATCATCAACGAATGAATCAAGCGAATTCTGGTTCCATTATGCAAGGGCTTCTTGCTGTTAAATCCAAGACTTTTTTAACTCCACATTACATCCGGATTGTGTTGTCTGGTGATGATATTGGCAATTTTGAATATGCCCAGGTTGGCGATAACAACAAGTTATTGATACCGAATGAGTATACTGATTTTACTGTTGAAGGTCGACCTGAAGGAGATATTAGGACCTATACGCTTAGGGCTTTGGATCTTGCCAAAGGTGAAATGACTGTAGATTTTGTGGCACATGGAGAAGAGGGGCCAGCTTCTAGTTGGGCGATAAATGCTCAGGTAAGCGATCAACTCATGGTCTTTATGAAGCAAAAGAATAAGCAATTATTCAAACCAGCAGATTGGTATGGTTTGGTGGGGGATCATACAGCACTGCCAGTGATCAGTGTAATTCTAGAATCTCTTCCAGAGGATGCGGTTGGTAAAGTTTTGTTAGAAGTATATTCCAGCGAGGATGTATTGGAACTACTAAAACCAGTCGGAGTTGATATCCAATGGATCTACAATGACCGTCCAGGAGAACAGACCTTGCTGCCGGATTTTTTCACCCAGGTAGAAATTCCTGAAAATGGAACACGGTTCTTGTTCTCAGCAGCAGAGTTTCAATCTGTAAGAGCTATTCAAGATCAAATCAGAAGCAAAGAATTTATCTCTCGTGATGAATGGCAGTCATTCTCTTATTGGAAATATGGTGTAGCTGAAAGCGATCCTAAAAACAATAAGAAAGAGCTAACGCACAGAGGTTAACTGCAATTACAACAATTGCAGTTTCCTGGCCATCACCAATATCTGGCCTGTATGATAAGCCGTGTGCTCTATGACCAGTAAAGCTTCTCTGAAAAGTGTTTGTCCTGTGCCATGAGCAAAAGGCTTATTAAGATCTGTTTTAGCGTCTAGAATCAGATCAATGAATTGCCGTCTTTCTTTAAAATAGGTTTCTTGAGCTACTTCCCATTCTTCTTCAATAATTGGAGCAAGGTCTGTTGTCCAATAGTCCTTCGGCCATTCGTAGTGCGTGTAATTGGGATCAATGCTGAAATCGAGTATGTCTTTCTGACAAAAGCTTAAGTGATGAAATTGCTGCCAAATGGTGTAGGGTAGTCCTTCAATAACAGTTCCCAGAGCTTCAAATGGGATTTTAGGGAGAAGTTTATCGATCGGAAGGAAGGCTTCTCCTCCTTGTATGTGTTTTACAAGTTGCTGCTTGATGGCGTCCATTAATAATATGTTTTTATCAGAGAACGCTCTTTCTGTGGATTGGTTCACTGACATGAGGAAAACTGGATAAGTCTTTTAGATTGGTTGGTGTCTACCATTATTAGTGATATTTTAGAAGTCTCATTAGCCAAATAACCAGCTCATGCAAAGTACTTCATCCAAATTTCAAGAGTTTGAACAGCCGCTTTCTGATAATCCAGAAATGGATAGATCCTATTTTTTGGCAGGATATCACTGGAATGATGAAAGTCAACTGGATCGATTTGTTAAAGAGGGAGTATGGATCAATGGCAATAAGAATCGATTAACCGAAGCGGTAAATTCAGCCAAACCTGGTGACGTCTTGTTTGCTAAAACAATCTGGGGCAAAGGAGAGGCAGAGGGGATTTTGACCTTGCAGGCAGTGGGTGTTGTAGCTCAAAACGTTCAGGATGGTCGAAATCTCAGGGTTAATTGGTTTCCATTTGCAGATCGTGTAGACTTAAAAACAGGTAGTCATTATCGGTATTCATTTCAATTGATTCGGGAGAAGTATTTGCCTGAAATACTGAAAGGAGTACAAGAGCAAGTTCCTGATTTACAGGCTATAATCAGTCGATTAAGTGCTTCTATTGATTTTATAACGCAGCCTGACTTAATAGAAAACGTTCTGTCTCGAACAGTTATCATCAACGATGGTGCTTATGCAGGAGAAGATCTGTTGAATATAGAGAATGATGTAAGATCGTTTGCCCTGTTGCTGGCTTCCAAGGAAGTAAAACCACCCTTGGCGATTGCCTTATTTGGACGCTGGGGATCAGGGAAGAGTTTCTTCATGCGTCAATTGAAGAAGCGTGTTGCTCGACTTTCAGAAAATCAGGGATTTGCACTAGGAAGCACTAACGATACTCAAGACTTGTTTTGTCGAGGGATCGCTCAAATTGAGTTTAACGCCTGGTCTTATTTAGATTCCAATCTTTGGGCAGGGTTAATTTCGAGCATTTTTGAGAAGTTGGATGAGTTCATTTCTGACAGGAGCAAAGGTGATCATGAGAAACTGCTGATCCGAAAAAAGCTCAGTGAAAAGCTCCACGTTTTAGCTAGTGAAAAGCAATTGATTGAAGAGAAGAAGTCTGATCTGATCATCAAACAGGAGGATTTAAAAGGGCGACTGGATAAGCTTCATCAGGAGAAAGCGGAAATGCTTTCCAATGTGGCCAATAAGCAGTTGGATGATCTGATTGATCAAGTTCGAAAGGACGTTGGACTAGAACAGAGGGATATTGATGAATTAGAGGAATATGGATTGTCACGAGAGCGTGTAGCTGTGCTTAATCCTGTTGCCTTGAAGGAAGAGCTAATGTCGTGGGTGACCTTCGTTAGAAATCTTTTTTGTTTTTCTCCTAAGCACATTTTCTGGTTTTCGGTATCGTTTCTACTCGCTATTCTTATTGCGATCAATCCCAACGATTTCCTGACACGCTATCTCGATTTTGTAGGAAGGAATGTGGCCATTATTGCTGGAATTGTTGGGCCATTTGTGGTTAAGTGGGTGAATACTTTCAATAAGTATCGCGGATTGTTGAAACCTGTGATTGATTACAAGAATGCTTATAATAATGCTTTAGAAAATGCGAAGTTCCAGCATCAGAAGGAAGTTGAGTTAATAGAAGCTAACCTTCAGCAAAAGCAGCAGGAGATCACTCAAGTAGAAGTGGAGCTGGCTAATGTGACTCATAAGATCAAAGATATTGAGTTCACATTGGAACATTTCATTGCACAGCGAGCCTTCAATAACTTCATTCAGAAGAAGATATCTAACAAGTCTTATGATGCACACCTCGGATTGATCTCTATCATACGTCGTGATTTCGAAACGCTAAGCGATCTGTTCGCAGAACTGAGTGAAGACTCGATTAATAATGATATAGAAGAGCGTAAAGCCTTTAAAAAGCTGTTTAAAGAAGAGCGTGTATTAGATCGCATTGTCCTTTACATCGATGATTTGGATAGATGTTCAGATGATAAGGTGCTTGAAGTGATACAGGCAGTGCATTTGTTAATGGCGTTTCCGCTGTTCAATGTAGTGGTAGGAGTAGATAAGCGATGTGTTCGCAATGCGCTATTGCTCAAAACCAAATTGGAATATCGAAAGATTGCCAAAATTGAAGAAATCGAAGAAATGGGAGTGGAGCTCATAACTCCAGGAGAATATCTGGAGAAGATCTTCCAAATCCCGTTTGAATTGAGGGAACCTGAAAGTAGTGATCTGGAAAGACTGGTAGAGGGTGTGTTGGAAAGTGAGATTGAGGAAGAGGTGGTTATGCCTGATCAAAAAGGAAAGAAGAGTCCAGTAATACCATCAAATGGTAAGCGTAAATCTCCCGATCAACCTCAATTGACACAACAGCTTGAGAGTATTCCTCATCCATTGGTTTCTTCCTCAATTGATTCATTGAAGTTGACTGAGCAAGAGGTGGTTCAGCTGAAGCAATTGGTAAGTATTGTTGGAAACACACCAAGAACGATTAAACGGTTTTTAAATATTTACCGGATGATTCGTTCTCATACCATTTTGAAATATGATAAGAACACAGAGCAGGATGTTTTCCTATTCATCATGTTTTTGCTGGCAGTGAGCACAGGCAAGTATCGGAGACATTCTGTTGAATTGAATCAAACACTGTATCAGAACAACCTTACGGTGCAAACAGCTATCAAGCAGATCTATGGAGATGCTGCTCCTTCGTTGATTGAGGATGTGAAAAAGCATCATGAAATAGCTCGCCTGCTGAAGTTTAAAGGTGCTTTATTAGATGATGAGCTGATACAGTTTATCGGACGATTCTCGTATGGTCAGGAGATGGTTTAGTATAGGTTTATATGCTTATAAGTTGATAATATAAGTGGTTGGGGTTATGTGTTTATAATCTAAAAAGCTTATATTTGATATTATAATCTGAATCACTTATAATGAAGTATGCAGTTTTAACCGGAGATGTCATTAATTCCACACAAGAATTAAGTGAAATGTGGTTGCCAGAATTAAAGGCGGTCTTAAATCAGTATGGACAAGAACCGGAAGCCTGGGAGATTTATCGTGGTGACAGTTTTCAGTTGCTAGTGAAGATGGAGGACGCTTTGGAAGCGGCAATTGCTGTAAAATTATCCATGATGCAGTTTGGCGCATTAAATGCTCGGGTGGCAATAGGACTGGGAGACGTAAGTTACCAATCAACTAAGGTGACGGAATCAAATGGCGAAGCATTTATCAGATCGGGTAAGACGTTTGACACCATGAAAAAGCGGACTCTGGCAATAAGCCTGGACAAGCCACTTATTGATGAGCTTTTGAATGGATTAATTGATTTTGGGGCTTACTTAATTGATGGGTGGAGTGTAAGTACGGTGAAAGTGATCAGGTTGGCATTGGCCAATCCGAATAAAACTCAAGTGGAACTTGCCAAAATGCTGGAAGTAAGTCAAGCCAATATTAGTGAAACATTCTCTCGTGCAGCCTATGATAAGATTCTTCAAATGATGCAGCTATATCGACATACCATTTCTACATTATGATACTCACTCTTTCTCTTAAACTACTATTGGCTCATTTGCTTGGGGACTTTGTATTACAGCCCAGCAGTTGGGTGAAGAACAAACTGACATTTGGCATCAGATCACCTTACTTGTATTGGCATGGTTTGATCCACGCAGTGCTACTTCTGGTTGTTCTGGAATTTAATTGGAGCACTTATGGTAGCGCCATACTGGTGATTGCATTCAGCCATTTGATTATTGACGGGATCAAAATCTCTCTAGAGAGACGGCAATCACGACCATGGCTGTTTTGGGTGGATCAATTGGCTCATTTGATCATTTTGGCATTGGTAGTTAAGCACTACACCTCTTATTTCATAGAGTTAGGTTTTCTTAATAACCCCAACACGTTGTTGTTAATTGTTTGTCTGGTTCTGGTCACCGGTGTATCCTCTGTGATTTTGAAAATCATCATGAATCAATGGGACTTGCAACGCTTTAGTATCGGTTCTTTGGAGAATGCAGGTCTTTATATCGGTATACTGGAGCGTTTGTTTGTATTCACTTTTGTGATAACAGATCATTGGCAAGCGATTGGCTTTCTGATTGCAGCAAAGTCTGCTTTCCGTTTTGGAGATCTTAGTAAGGCTAAGAATAAGAAAATGACAGAGTATGTCCTCATAGGTACACTCATCAGTTTCGGATTGGCCATTGTCATTGGTATCCTTTTTTTACGTTTCGCAACGTTTTTATAGTGCTAGGACAAAACAAAAAATGGTCAAACGGGTTTATACCTCATAACCGATTAACACACTATGGATATCAAACACGAATTAGAAACGAGAGTTAAAAAGCTAGAAGATCTAATTGAAACTAAAGGGATCGGATCAAAACAGCTTAATAAAGCGAGAAAAACGCAAAAATATCTCAACATCACGGTGTTGGGTGTCACCGTAGCAGCAGTGGTAGGTCTTGCGGCCTGGCTGAGTGCTGGTGAAGAATAATAAGAATTTAGATTTGAAATGGAAGGCTCCTATTCTTAATAGGGGCTTTTATTTTGCCTAAGGATTAAGTGAGTTGGTGAATTCTTATAGTTTTGCACCCCGCTTTCTCAAAGGCGCATTTTAGACTCTCAACGGACTGCCATGACCAACCTCTCTTGTGGAATTGACTTTGGAACTTCTAACTCGGCTATTGCCATCAATGAGGAGCACCGCATTCAATTGGTTCCAGTAGAACAGAATAGTTTGACGATTCCGAGTGCAATGTTCTACAAAAGGCGTCAGCATCAACCTTATTTTGGTAAAGAAGCCATGCAAATGTTCCTGGCTGGAGAGGAAGGTCGCTTCATGCGTAGTTTGAAACGTGTACTTGGTACTTCTATCATGAACCAGGGAACCATGATCAATGGGAAACCCTTAAAATTTCAAAAGATAATTGGTGGATTTGTTCAAAACCTCAAAGAGAAAGCCGAAGCGGAGAATCAGCAATCTATCGAGCATGTGGTCATGGGACGGCCAGTTCATTTTGTGGATCACAATGTACCTGCAGATGATCAGGCACAACTAGAACTGGAAGAGATAGCCAGAAGTGTAGGTTTTAAGCATGTAGAGTTTCAGTTTGAACCTATTGCAGCTGCTTATGCGCATGAGGTTGGTTTGTTATCCGAAAAGCTGGCGCTTATAGTGGATATTGGTGGGGGTACATCGGATTTTACGGTGATTAAACTGTCTAATAAATACATAACCAAATCAGACAGAACAGAAGATATTCTGGCTAACACAGGAGTAAGAGTAGGAGGCAACGATTTTGACAAAAACCTTAGTTTATCAGCTTTCATGCCAGAGTTTGGGTACCGATCTACTTATGGTGACAAAGGACTTGAAGTGCCTTTAAAGCCATTCCATGAAATGTCAGAATGGAGTAAGGTCAACTTCTTATACACTCCGAAAATCCTTATGCAAACCAGACAGATGGTCGCTCAATCTCATGATCGGGTTCGCTATCAAAGGATGTTGTCACTTCTGGAAAATGAGACAGGGCATACTTTGCTCGAAACCATTGAGCATTCAAAAATTGAGCTAACTAATTCGACCACCGTTACAGCTCCACTCGAGTACATCGAAACAGGGTTGAGTATTGATGTGGAGAGTACAGTATTTGAATTGGCTATTCAGAAAAACCTTGAGAAGATTTCTGCCGAGGCATTGAAGTGTGTGGAGTTGGCAGGAATCACTCCTGAAGCAATAGGCTTAGTAGTGTTGACTGGTGGCTCAACTGAAATCCCTTTGGTACAGCATTTGTTTAAAAATCTCTTTGCCAACGCTGATATTTCGGAGGAAAACAAACTTTCCAGTGTGACCATCGGTTTAGCTCACGAAGCTGGAAGGAAGTTTAAATAGAACTCCAGTAGATTAAACCTCTGGAGTTCTGAGTGCGATTATTATCTCTCGTAGAAGGCTGGTGGCTCAATTCCTAGCGAGCGTAAATAGACATAAGCTTGTCCACGATGATGAATTTCATTGTCCAGGAAATAGCAAATCTGAGAGTATACCGGGAACTCCCATTGACCAAATAGGCTAATCGGTTGATCCCAACCATTTGCAGGAATCTGCGACCAGTACTTCTTGATTTCTTCAGTGGATTCATCCCAAAGTTTAAGTATCAATTCTTTGCTGTTTTGATGATCAAAGTGCTCTTTGAATTCTGGTGTTTCACCAGTTGCTATTTGTTTCAAGCCTGGTGCAGCAATACCTAAAAGTTCCATCACCATTTCTGCAAACGGTCTCATGCCTCCAATAGAATAACTGAAAAATTGTTCTTCGGGAAATGCTTCTATCGTTCTTCTAGTAAGTCCTCGGTGTCCAAGATAGTTGTTTAGAAGATCTTCTGGTGAAATGAAGGTCTTGGTTCGGTTTTCTGCTGTCATTGTAGTTTCCATAATTGAGATTTTGTATGATTTGATACAAAGATTCTGATGGAGAGTGACAGCCTTATGTCACTCTGTTTTTGGTCAACTAAAAATAGTATCGAAATGGCTGGAGTTGCGAAACCGATAAGCTGGATGTCAAGAGCATATTAATATAATTCTAATGGTACTTTAATGTTTTTTTAAAAGAAATGAGGGGAAGAAAATCGTTTAGACTGAAAAGAGCTTCAAAGCAATGAAAAAACTTAAAATATCATATCTGGAGTATAGTAAGCTAATTCTTATAAAGGTAAGCTTTGACCAGCGTCTATTTAGAAAAGAATACCGAAAAGCACTGGTGCACCTCACTTTACATGATAGACAAAAATTAAAGATGTGGTGTAGGGAGAGTTTGTAAATAAGGTCCAGGGTGAATCCTATATTAAGGACAATTATAAGGGATTTACAGACCTATTGATAATTAATGTACGAATGAACAGGAAATCCAGAATTTCTCCTGAATTGGATGCTTATTTGGTGGCATGAATCCCAGTGAATTAGTTCTAAAATAAAATTATTCACTTTTTCATGAGCATATTCATCCAACCAATTCAGTCATAGTACATGAAACACTTAGTATTTCTATTCGCATTCTCCGCACTGACTATACAGTCATGTTCTCGTTATTCGGCCTACGAGAATGTACCTGAACAAGTGATTACGGCCTTCGAAACCAAATTCCCAGAGGTTGAAAATGTGGCCTGGAGCTTGACTTCTAATGGAGATTGGATGGCGAAATTCAGTGTATATCATAATGGTTATTCAGCTTTTTTTAACGAAAAAGGCGAATGGTTAGAAACGGATCATAAGATTATCACTTCAGCAGTGCCTCTCAATGTGAAGTTGGCATTACATGACAATTACCAGCAATATGAGATTGAAAGCGTATTTGTTGCAGAGAAACAATCTGGAAAATTTTTTGAAATGGCCATCATGACTCATGGACATGTATTGGATGTAGAAGCAAATTCATTGGGGACCTTAACCAAAGAAGAAGAGCATAAATAAATAATCAAAATGTGTTGTTGATTATGAAGGACAGTGTCACGTTTCAGGCATTGTCCTTTTTCTATTTCAAATAGTCAATATTTCAATTTTTGTTTTTTGATGTCGTTAATCAAGCTTGCGATCTACTTTTTATCTTTGACCAGCGAAATATCCTTTACTTGTAGCCAGAGCCGCATTTCTATTCGTTCATTGGGAGTTAGGTATTTAATACCTTTTCGATACTCTTTGATCAAAAGATTCCTGTTAAAACTAATTTTTTCCAGAATCATCTTGAGGTAGTCCACCATAGATGTCTTGAATTTCAAGTTCTTAAATTGTCTTATGTTCATTTACCTATTCCGTTTTATGATGGGATACTTGTTCCCATTGTTGTCTTCTTACATAAAAATGATCTACATGCTTTCGTATTTTGTTTATTCTGGTTGTTAACCGCTTTAAGTAACGATACATAACCACCTCTTGAGCGTACACTCTGCTACCGTATGAATGAGATGAAAATGCTGCGCTGTAATGAACAGCATGTTTTTCTATGTTGCTTTGAAATGAGCACTGATCTTTAAAGAAATCATTAAACGCGGTTGGGTTATGTTTTTGATCCAGCTTATCCATATGTTTCAACAGCTTTTTGATAATCCTTTGAGAATGCTTGTAAGGCGTTTGATTTAGATCAAATTCCAATAAGTCATGGTATAAATGAATTTGGTCTAGCAGGTTGAAAATAGTCTCGCGGTAGCTGTCGTCTTGACAAAATGATTTCAGGTTTCTGTATTCTGAAAGCGCCATTAATTCAATATGTGCTTTTGAAGAAAGGGCTAAAATTTTCTTTTCAAGGTTTTCGGTTAACGAACTTTCTGCACACATAGATATTCCAGGCTTAGAATGTACAGGAAATGAACTAATGATTAATGTAAAAATAAGTGCAGCAGCAGATGTTGATTTCATCTGCATAAAGTAAGATGCTTTTCCCCTATTAATGTATCAGAATTTATTGTGATAAAATATAAGGGCAAATACTTATAATTCGATGAATGAATGCCTAAAGGTAGCTTGTTTATGAATCCTTCGTTTCTTGAAAAAGTAAGGTGCAATGATCTTATTTCATGAAAAAATGGATCCTTCTTAGGGTAATATGACTCAGAACCATAAGCATAACGTTAAATACGCAAGTTAGATTGATGGATCTAAAATTCATCTCAGAAGACGTTCCGTACAATATTTGATAAAAAAGACTTTAAAGAACTCAGGATGTTTTAGTTAGAATTGATAATTTCATTGTTCCAACTAACCAGCTTGATATGAAAAGTGTAGCGTGCAGATCGATACTTAGATCCATTTTTTGTGCCTTTTTCTTTTGTTTTGTACTGTTTTCTCAATCTCAATCAAAAGAACAATTGGATAGTATTCGACATTATGCGGATACCAGTAGTAGTTATGATATAAGTGTTAAAAACTATCTCAAGTTGGCTCATTATTACGCGAAGCGTCAAAGAGCCGATAGCATTGATAAATATGCTGAATTGGCAGATAGTTTGTTACAATTCATTCCTCATAGGGACCAATATGACTATAAAATCTATTCAAATAAGCTTTGGGCCAATTGGATTCGAGGAAATTATGTAGAAGCAACAGATTGGGCTATTTTACTAGATCCCGAATTGGAAAAAATCAATACGCAGATTGCTTCAGGAGAATATCCAATTGTTGAGAATATCCCTGATACCATTTATCTCAATGAGCATTGGAATGCGCTTTCAGATCTTTATAGAAAGATTGGTGATTTTGAAAAGTCCTACGCATATGTGATCAAGTCATTGGAATATGCACAATCAATTTCATATGAATATGGAATTGCAGACTCCTACAATAATCTAGGAATCCTCTATGACCTTCAGGATCAGCCAGAAGAAGCTATTGTTCACTACAACAAAGCCATAGAAATAAATAAGCGATTAGGAAAGAATAGAAGGTGGCAGCTTGGTACAAATTACAACAACCTGGGAATCATTTTCAAAAACAAGGAAACCTTCGATAGTTCGCAATTAATGTATGAGGCAGCATTGTCCATAATGGTAGAAATGAAACAAGACTATGGCCGAGGTGTGGTTTTGGATAACCTGGGTACCATGTTCAATAAAAAAGGAGATTATGATGAGGCAGTAATTTATCATCAACAAGCATTGGAACTGATGCGTGAGTTGGGCTCCAGGGATCAAGAGTCTGAAATTTCAATCAATTTGTCTGATAATTATTTGAATTTGGGAGAACTGGATAAAGCACAGGAACTAGCTGAGGCTGCATTTCAAATAGCAAAGACGGATGAACAATGGGAAAATGTCAGAACTGGTTCTAAAATGCTTTCACAGATATATGAGGCAAAGGGTAATACCGCCAAAGCACTGGAGTTTTATAAGACTTTTCATGATGAATATGAACGATTTCAAAATGAAGAAACTAGCGATGCTGTTGAGAATCTACGTATAAAGTATGAAACACAGCAAAAAATTAATGAGAATGAGTTGTTAAAAACGCAAGTTACCGTCTCAGAATCACGAATAGAAAGGCAGCAGTTGTACATAGTAATTGTAGCCGTTGTGCTTGTGTTTGTATTGGTTATTCTTTTCATCTTATATAAGGTTTACCAGCATAGTAAGCGTCAGCGTAGAGTAATCGAGGAGCAGGCTAATAAATTACAAGAGTTGGACCAATACAAATCTCGCTTTTTCGCCAATATTTCCCACGATTTACGTACTCCATTGACCTTAATTGGCGGACGATTAAATCAATTAAAAGAGGATTCATCAAATATTCTTTCAGTGCAGTCTCAAAGCTATCTGGAAAGTTTAATAGAATATAATAAACATTTGCAGGTATTGGTTGATGACATGAAAGAGCTTATGGTCATTGAGTCAGGCAAAATCAACCTCAATTTTGAATGTAAACCTGTTCTGTCTTATGTAAAAAGTACCGTTTATTTATTCCAGTCTTATGCCGATTTAAAGAACATAAATTTACTTTTTGAGCAAACATTTGACGATGATAGGGTCATACATCTTGATAGCAATCAGATCAACAAAGTAATTTATAACCTGCTGAGTAATGCCTTTAAATTTACCGATACCGGAGGAACAGTTTCGGTTTTTTTAGATGCTAATGAAAATGGAATAGAACTTAAAGTTTCAGATACAGGTATTGGAATAGAAAAGAGTCATTTAGATAAAATCTTCAATAGGTACTATCAAGCCGATAATCAATATTTTCAAAGAGAGGGATTAGGCATTGGGCTCAGTTTGGTGAAAGAGATTGTGGAGCTACATAGCGGAGTGGTCACAGTAGAGAGCGAAATACACAAGGGCACTACATTTACTGTCTTTCTTCCTTATAATTTGGACAAGGATGTGGAAGCTGTAGTTCCATCGAGTGTTAAGGAGTTTTCTCTAGCAAATTTGCAGCCTCAGGAACATGTGGTTCAGAAATTTAGCACCAACCCTACGACGGGTAATGAAGTAGTATTGATAGTAGATGATCATGATGATGTAAGAGGATATATACATGAAGTTCTTCAGGAACATTTTAATGTTCTAGAAGCGACTAATGGTGAGGAAGCACTAAAAGTTTTGGGGCAGCGAAAGGTAGATGTAGTAGTTACTGATTTGATGATGCCATTTATGGATGGTTTTGGTTTACTAGATGCAATGAACGATGATCCCCGATTTACCAAATTGCCAATACTGGTTGTGTCAGCTAGAGTAGGGCTTGAAGAGCGAAGAGAAGTGCTAAATAAAGGAGTGAATGACTTCTTAAGTAAGCCATTTGATAAGGAAGAAATGATTCTTAGAGTACGCAATTTACTCAATGGTGCTCAGCAAACTGGACAGCAGGTACATGCTGAATCTGATTTACGGGAAACGGTATTAGACAAATTGGATCATTACCTCATCAAGAATATTGATCGTCAGATATCTGTAGAAGAACTTGCTAATGAACTCCTGACGAGTAATCGAAACCTGTACCGCATGATAAAGACGTTAACAGGAATGACACCTCTAGAATATCAGAATGATTTGAAATACAAATTTGCATATGAAATGCTTTCATCACAACAGGTATCCTCATTGAAGGAAGCTTCCATGGCCATAGGTGTGAAGAATGTTACCTATTTCAAAAAGCAAATGGAAAGCAGATTTGGAAATAATTTTGTGAAATTCTTATCATAAAATAATTTATAAGTACTTGAAAAATAGGTTGTTACGATCTGTTGGCATAAATGTAAAATTTTTGGCAGGTTTCTAAATTGTTCTCATTGAAGATTTGAATATCAGTTGTCCGGCATGTGCCAGACCTTTTAGATGTACTAAACTGTATTTTAAATCTCATGAAAAAGAAATCAATCAGTAATAGCTTAAAAAGTCAGGCTTTTTTATTCATACTAATACTTATTGGATTATTACTGTCCAAATACCCTGTCTTTGGACAAACGCAAGAGTTTTTCGGAGCAGGTGCATATGGCGTTTTTGGTATTTCTGAAGATGGAACTAAAGCTAGAGTTCTCAAAGGATTTGACGAAGGTATTCATCCCACATCTCGATACCTCACATTTGCACAAGATAAGTTGTGGGGAATCACCACAGAAGATGGGTTCTATGGTCATGGTACTATTTTTACTGTTAACCTTGATGGTACAGGTTATCATGATGTATACCATTTCTACGCGGATATTAATTCGGATGGTAAACTACTGTACTATGATGGGAAACTCTGGGGAACCACTCATAATGGTGGTGCAAGTGAGATTGGTTCCATATTTAGTTTAGATCTCATTTCATTTAAGTATGAGCAACATTTTGCATTTTCCGACTTCCAAGCTCTGAAGTATGGTCGTTATCCTGGCTCTTTGATTCAGCTAGGTGATCAGCTATGGGGAGTGACTTCTTCTGGTGGTGAGTACATGAAAGGAACTATTTTTAGGTACCATCTGGATGGGACAGGGTTTGAGAAGGTTCATGATTTCCAGGTAGGAGAGCAGCCAGCACCAGGATTGACCTATGATGGCGAGCGCCTCTGGGGTGTCACAAAGTTAGGTGGTGATAATGGATTGGGTACGCTCTTCTCAATAAGCGAGAATGGTGATGAATATGAAATAATTCACCACTTTGATCCTATAGGCGGAGGCAATGCAGAAGGTGAGCTCACCAATGTAGATGGTGTTATTTATGGCTCTACAATGCTGGGAGGAGTACATGATCTAGGCACAATTTTCACTGTGGATCCAATAGCCGGATTTTCCAAAATTTATGATTTCTCAGAAGCATCTGGAGGCAATCCAGTAAACAAACTTATATGGGCAGATACTGTGTTTGTAGGCATGACAACCTCCGGCCTTAATGAGGACTTGGGAGGATTATTCGCATTCACTCCAGAATTGGAGACGCTTCGTGTGCTCGAAGAGTTTGATGTGCTTGATGATTTCAGGTCGGGGTTAACCCTGGTTGGGAATGACTTATGGGGAACAACTTACCAGGGAGGTGAGCATGCCCAAGGTTCCATTTTTACTTATACACTTGAGACAAACATAAATAAGACTGTTTTTGAATTCGGAAACCATATAGGGGATAATTCAGCACTCAGCCAGCTTGTTTTGTATAATGACCGTCTATGGGGTACCGTAATGTTGGGTGGAGCTAATGGGTTTGGTGTCATTTATTCACTTACAACCACCGGGGAGGATTTCCAAATGCATCATCATTTTGTGATCAATGAAGGAAATCCTCTATACCGGTTGACCAGAGTGGGTAGTGAAATATGGGGAGTACTGATAGGCGCAGGACAATATGGTGCGATCTACTCTTTTGATATGGATAGTGAAATTTTCACGATTGAGCATTCTCTCACGCAAGAGGATGGAAATTCGCCTAGTTCAGGTTTAACTGAATCAGAAGGTTACTTATGGGGAGTCACAGATGTGGGAGGTGAGTATAATCTTGGTGTAGTCTATAAGCTTGATCCAGATAATCCAACCGATCTTACAGTTGTACATGAGTTTAGTGGAAGTGACGGTCAGTATCCCTACGGTACGATGACTGAATATGAAGGGAAGTTATATGGTACAACAAGGTTAGGAGGAGATTTTAATTCAGGGACACTTTTTAGTATTGATCTTGTTACAGGCCAGTTGACAATTGAGTATCATTTTATGGCAGAAGAAAGTGTGGATGCCAATGGAAGGATGACGGTGTACAGAGGCCGGCTTTGGGGCTCTTCTCATCGCGGTGGATTACTTGGCGCAGGATCAATATTTGCTTTTGATACTGAATCCGGCAATCTGGAGGTTATTCATGAGTTTAGTGCGGTAGATGGCGCTGCCCCATCAGGAGGCTTAGTAGAGCTTAATGGTAACTTGTATGGAACCACTTATGTGGATGGGGAATATTATTCTGGAGTATTCTTTGTAATTACTGATGGAGGCACTGACTACATTAAGCTTAGAGATTTTAATATTCACACGGGAGGTGCAATGTTGGAAGGTGGGCTGATCATGGCTGATGCTGGATTCGACGAAAATGAACTAGTCTGGAATGGCAATGAGTGGCTGGAAGGAAATGTACCTCAGATAAATGATAATGTTCGTATAGAGGGTGATTTTAGGCTGCATGAGGAAGGTATGAGTATTCACAGTCTTCGAATACAGCCAGGAGCAACTCTTACAGTGGAAAGTGATTTCACATTGGAAGTTCTAGGTCATTTGATTAACAATGGTAGGCTGATCGTTGAGTCTGGTGGCTCTTTGATTACCTACGAAGGGAATATGCATGGAGGCTCTCCGGTTGAAGTAAAGAAAAGTACCCGATTTGACGATGGTCGATATTCCTTTGTAGGCTCACCGGTAAAGCAGTCTTCAGAAATCACCGGTAGCCTACTAGGTACACATGTCTATACATATGATGAGTCTCTCGCTGAAGAAGAGCAGGCACTGAATAGGTGGGTTAATGCAGCATCAGAGGTGCTACAGCCAGGCAGAGGTTACACTCAAGCTTTTCAGGAAAACCTTTCCTTTTCTGGAATTCCCAATGATGGAACCATCACTTACGCGGCGGGTTATGTAAATGATGGTTGGCACCTTGTCAGTAATCCATATGCTGCAGCAATAGATATTAATTTGTTCCTTGATGCAAATGCGAATACTACTGGGGCCATTTATATATGGGATGATAACGGATCTGATGAAGGTAGAGGGTCTAACAGTGATTATGTAGTGGCAAACAGAGTCGGAGCTACTGACTTAAATGGAGAGAATAATGAATATCGATGGAACGGCCATGTTTCATCCACACAGGGTTTTTTCGTGAAATTAGATGGTTCAGCAGGAGATATCACCTTTACAGAGGATATGCGAGTGGTTGGGGAGAATGTAGATGACCATTTTTATAGAATGGATCAGGATGCTCTGCCACTTATACGATTGAACCTGTCATCCAGAAATGGAACACAATTGAGCCAAGCGATTCTTGCCTGGAATCCAGACATTAGCGGTGATGAAATGACCAAGGGATATGATGCCCCAGTCTTTCAGGAAACAGCACCTAATTTAATTTACATGCCGAAGTATGGTAAAAAACTGGCAATTCATACAGCTAATCCAAGGTATCAATCAGTTTCTGTAGGTTACAATACTGCAGATTTGGATACTTATGTGCTATCTATTTCCGAAGATAGTAAAAGAGATCACTATTATTTGAAAGATCATATTACAGGCGAAGTTGTGAGTTTTTCCGAGCATAAGCCATATGTTTTCGAGTCCAAAAAAGGGGCACATCCAGACAGGTTTGAGCTTATTATTTCAGATAATACACTCACAGAGGCCTTGGATAAGTCACTGGAAGTAATCGTTTACGATAAGCAAGTTAGAGTGTCTAATAGTACTGAAACTCAAACATTGAAAATTGTGGATTTAACCGGACATCCAATAAAAGAATACCCTAATGTATCCAATGATATTTTGGATCTCTCGGCCGTTGCGGATGGAATATACCTACTCATATATGGAGACTTTGTGAAAAAGGTATCTCTTCAATAGTTAAAAAAAACTTTTCAAAACAATCTTTATTATGAAGAAACAACTCTTCACTCAAACAGTCATGGTAGTGGTGTTCATTCTATTTTTTACACCGGTTTTTGCACAAGGGGCCCCACCAGCTACTCCAATAGATGGGGGTCTTGGAATCCTTCTTGGTGCAGGCGGATTGTACGCTTACAGAAAACTCCGAAAGGGCAAACGATGATTTTTGTGTTGTGAATCGTTGTAATGAAAAGGGCTACCGGTTTAACTTTTCTAGGGCTCTTTATAAACTGGTGCCCTTTTCTTTTTCTAAGCGTGGATAGGATGTAGGAATAAACAAGTGGATAAACCACTAGTAATCAATTTTTAGTCTAGAGGGTTACTCTTACTTGATATTTGACTCAGAGATCATTGGTTCATACATCATAATTGCATGGTTTTCAGTGATCACTTCATCAGTCAGAAGTTGATTTGATAGAGTGAAAGTTTTTCTTTTTAATCGATTATGACGGGTATATCCTCCCCAAAACTGATGTTTTATTTGGTGATAGTCTTCATACACCTCGTAACGGAGAATACTAGGGTTTTCAGATCTAATCTCACCGTGTAGCCGTTCTCCAGTTAAGTATAAATGAAGTTGGTATGTTTTGTCAGTAGTATTTTTAAACTGAAGATCTACATAATTGTATGAAAGAGTGGCGCCACTACCAAAGGGCAGTTTCCTGTTCACATCGGGAAACACATCATAACCATGGCGCCAGCGCTCTGTGACGGTTAATGGCGAATGCAATAGCATCCAATATATTAAGTTGCCTAATTGGCATAAACCACCTCCATAATCGTAGCCTATGGTGCCACTTTGAAGTACAAGCCCTTTTAGAAAACCTCGTTTCTTTGATGGTTTACCTACTAGATACCATAATGAAAAAGTTTGGCCTGGTTTAATAATTAGCTTATCGATAGGAGTAATAGCCAATTTAAGGTTTGTGATTTTGTTATGTTGATACTGCATATCAACATCTTTTAAGGGACGAAGTAATATGGAGCTGTGAGCAATAATCACATGGTTAAGTAAAGAGTCATGTCTGTGAGACGCATATTGTGAAGCAGTTTTTAACCATTGAGCCCTACGTTTTAAAATGAAATAACGCTTTCCAAAATATTTTCTCCATTTTCCTCGAATGACCGGTTTGTTAACTTTCTGAGCATCAATCATGACCTAAGTGGTGTATTCATTTATATTTGATGAAGGAGTTTAAATCTAGTCATTGTAATGCCGATAACTTGTAAGCATTTTCTATTTTTAAGACTTTACCCATTATGAAAAGACTAATATTTTTTTGTTTATGCCTTCCTAGTTTAGGGGTGATAGGTCAAGTAGTACAACTGGAAGGATTATATGCTACATCCACTTCTTTGCCTTTTGAATCATACACTGTTGAGAATTTGTTTGATAAAGACCAGAATACTTTCTGGAAGACTGCAAAGGGGTCAGGCCCTATGGAGGGAATAATGATCTATTTTTCTGAACCCACATTTATCAACCGAATTGAAATAGACAAAGCATCAGGTGATGGGTTAGCAGAGCTTACCTATTTTGAAGTATATGGTGATGGAAGGTCTTTCTGGGATGGTGAAAATATTGAATGTAGTCTTAGTTCACTCTATATAAAAATCTCTGGTACAAAGTCTACCGAGCGTATCAATTCAACTATTGGAGAGAAGGAATATACCCGTTCAATATTTTCGAAGGATAAATCGGTTGGAATCCGAGAAGTTATGATCTATGGTGAAGGGAATAGACCACTAGATATAAGACCACCATCTTTTGTGGAAGGATTGATTGAAGCTTCATCAAGTTTATCTCCGGATTTAGCATATGGTCCATCGAACTTGATGGATTCGCGAAAAGACTTTGGATGGGCTGAAGGTGTGTCAGGAAATGGAGTTGGTGAGTATATAACCTTTAGTACTAAAGAGCCTGTTACGATTTCAGCAATTAAAATATGGAATGGGTACCAAAGATCTCCTTCGCATTATGAAGGAAATGCCCGGTTGAAGGAATTTACTTTTGGGACATCCGATGTGTCTGGCTTTTATAGTCTGAAAGATCACAATTCGTCACAACTAGTTCCTTTAAGCACGTCTATTACAGGTACTAAGTTTATTTTAAGAGTTAAAGATGTTTATCCTGGGTCAAAGTATCAGGATCTGGTTTTAAGTGAAATCAAATTTTATCATAATAGTGAACCTATAGTGATCAATACGCCTATCGAGGAAGAAAGAATTAAGAAGACAAAAACTAACGCTAATGCTTTACTCAATACTATTATTGATCGAAATATTGACGTTCAGTTACGATCGAGTAGTGAAGAAAACGAAGGCGGTAAATACTTCGCTGAATATTATTTTAAAACCACGAGTTTGATTCTTCGATCTAACAATACGTTTGTGATGTATGAACGTGAGTCAACTTCTGTTGAAGAGTATATTGAAGCGGAGGAATATGAGAATTATGATACAGACAGTAAAGAAGTCATTGCAGATGGAAACTGGGAAATTAAGGGTCAGGGAAGTGATTATGTCAAAATTCGGATCTTTGGGAAAATTTTCAGTCCGACTACTTCAGCAGAACTTTATCAAGGGGATGTAACTTCTAGTAACGTTCGAATCTTTCAGGATAACCTAACAATAACCAAAGATAAAATAGTAGGAGAACGGTTTGTAGAAGAAATCATTTTGAAGAGTAAATGACATGAAAGTATTAATTAGTATCGGAGTATCTATTATTATCACGTTTACTTCCTTTGGTCAGAATGTTCAAGACTTTGTCAAATTGAAGGAGCTGGACAAGTCATTTGCATATGATATGAGATATGCAACGGATAATAATTTTCTAAAAGAAGCTGTCTATGATTGTGCCGATTGTGTTATCAGGAAGATTGTGGCTGATAGTCTGATGAAAGCGAATGAGTATTTCAAATCCAAAGGATATACAATCCAGTTTTTTGACTGCTATAGACCTTTGGATGTACAAAAAAAAATGTGGAAGGTATTGCCTAACTCGACTTATGTCGCAAATCCACAATATGGCTCCATTCACAATCGGGGAGGAGCGGTCGATATCACCCTAATTGACGTAGAAGGGAACTCATTAAATATGGGTACTGAGTTTGATCATTTTGGTGAGGAGGCACATCATGCTTATCAGGATCTCCCTGATGAAGTGCTGGCTAACAGAAAACTCCTTAAAGAGGGAATGATTAAGTTTGGTTTCAATCCAATTCGAAGTGAATGGTGGCATTACAATTTTGGACCTTCCAAACAATATGAGGTTTCGAACTTTCCGGTTAAATGCGATTAGTTGATGGAATGAAAAAGGGGGGAGATTACTTTTGGTTTCCGTTACTTTTATTCCTGTTGTCATTCAGTTTTAGGTTTTGGACCTATAATCAATCTTCTTATGCTAATGGCTGGGATGCTTATTTCTATATAGTACAAATCAAATCCTATATAGAGGAAGGTTCCATGCACTCAAGTAGAGTTTCACTGTTTTACCCTTTACTACTGGCGGTTCAGTTTTTGAACGGCAATTATGAGCTCACTTATAAAATGGCATCTTCAATTTTGGTAGGGGGCTTTTCTTTACAATTATTCCGTACGGCGAAATCTCTTGCACCGGAATCTAATTTTTACTATCTGATTGGTGCATATACACTCTTTAGTCCTCAGCTGACCTATTTTGGTGCCCAGTTTGCTAAGAATTTGATGGGTGTTGTTTTTTTCTTGCTCTTGGTAGAGTATGCTGTTAGAAGTAGATGGTTTAGAGTTTTGGTCATTGGTGTCATGAACCTGTTTGTTCATAAAATGACTGCAGGCTTGTCAATAGTATTTACTCCGATAATTGCTCTGAAAGATCATATAAAAGGTGTTTTGTGGAAATATGTCCTTATTACAGTACTCGTTCTTATTGTTACCTTCGTTGTATTTCCTCAATTAATAGTAGAAATACCGCTGATCAGTTCAAGGTTTGGGTCTCCTAATCTTGCAGGTATAAAGTTTATTGAGTCCATTCAAGAGTCCATTACCTTGGAGTGGAAGATCGAGATTATTTCTATTTATGTGCTATTTAGTCTAGCAATAATCAAAGTTATTTATTCTAAGAGCGTTTCTTTAATCTGGTATGTTTTATTGTTGCTTTTATTGGGGCTGACCTTTCCATTATTGGAATGGTCGGTTTTAGGGTTGTCTTACCGATTATTGATGGTTTTTTTAATCTTATGTCCAATTCTGATAGCCTGTTTTCCTTTGAAGATAGAAAAAAAGTCACTTGTCATACTCTGTTCGTTCTTGACATCTGGAGGGATATACTCTTCCATAAATTACCCTTATGATAAATTAGATCCTCCATATGCAACCTATGATTATCTTACAAAAAAAGTAGAGAGACTAGACTTATCACCTGAATTAATCATCATGCATAAAGCACTAGCCGAGTATTACACGTTTAAGACGGGAAAAGACGCTATACCTTGGGTGCCAGAGTATGACATTCCTGTGGAAGCACTGTGGCGAGTTGGCTATGGCATATCTGCGAAAGAACTCGCTTATTTTGCCGAAATTGATGACTCATCTGGTCTAGTGTATGAATTGAGTCCATCTTATATTCTTGCTAGTGAAGAAGTATGGCAAAGAGCAATGAGTCAAATTCAGCAGGAAGATTCAGAGTTTTTGGAACATTTGATGACTTGGAGAAATCCTCATGAAATCAGACCTGCGTATCTATTGAAGAAATAGGAAGGCTATTTCTCCCCAAAAAGTAAGAAATCCTGTGAGCCACGATTACTCAAATAAAGGTCTTTGATACCATCCCTATTCAAATCAACAAAATCAATATCAAAGCCACGTCCTTTTATATTCTCTGGAAGTATGTTTGTTGCATCTGTAAACATGCCCTTTCCATCATTGAGGTAAACACTAAAAGGTGTCATCCCATCAAATTTGGGTCCGTTGGTATTGCCTGTAATGATATCCGCATCTTCATCATTGTCAATATCCAAAAAGGCTACGCTAAAACAACGATTGTCATCTTTAGGAAGGTGCGTTTCAGTGATGTCTGAGAAATAACCCTTGCCATCATTAAGTAGCAACCTGTTTTGACGAACGGCTCCATCAACGAAAGCCTGGACGTTTCCGTAAAGGATGTCCAAATCTCCATCGCTATCAATATCGGCGACATCTACTTCTCGGGTTTCTTCTAAATTCTCACGGTATGGGAGTCTTTTAGTAGATTGGTCTTCAAAAAAGCCTTTTCCTGTATTGATCAATAAGCGATTAGCATCCTCATTTCCAATCAGTAAGTCCTGATCGTCATCATCATCTACATCAGCTAAAGTCAGGTCTTGGGTAACGTCAATAAATGTTCCGAAGCGCTCAGTAGTCTCATCTTGAAAGTATCCTTTACCATCATTTATTAGCACTACATTTTGTCCATTGTTCCCAATTAAAATATCTGGCGCTCCATCTTCGTTGATATCATACACCACAACTGAGTTCGACGTGCCTGTAACGGGTATTCTGCTTCCTTCATCCGAAAAGGTGCCATCGCCATTGTTGAAATACAATTCATTGATTTCATCATCTTCACTGACTACAACGATATCCAGGTCACCATCCAGGTCAAAATCTGCGATGCCAATGTCTTCGCTATCATGTTTTACCTGAGGGATCAGATGGCTTTCATTGGTGAATTTCCCTTTGCCATCGTTGATCAATAGGATATTGGGTCTGTGTTCATTAGCAATGAGAATGTCCAGATCTCCATCATCATCCAAATCAGCAATTCCTGCATCCATCGAAAGTTGCTGTAGATCTTCAAAAGGAAGATTCGTTTCGGTTACATCACGGTAGTGAAGAGTCACTTGTTTCTTAGATTGAGAACACGCTGCTAATGCATTCAAAATGATCAAAACGAATAGGGTAGAAGATGCTGCTTTTGTCATTGCTTTTAATTCCTAAAACCACGAACCTAATGCACAATATGGCTAATCCGATTTGATATTACATGGATGGTTTAATCTATCATGTTTTCTGTGTATAAGTTTCTTAATCCCTTAGCCGAACCGAATTATTACCATTTAAAACAATTGTCTTGATACTGAACACTTCGATGGTTATCATTGGCGAAAATTAGCTTACATGAAATTAGTTTTTTCTTTTCTACTTATCAGTACTGTGGTTTCACTCAATGCTCAATTGTTAACTCGATATGAGCAATCTGGATATAAAGAAACGGCTACCTATGAAGAAGCTATGACATTCTATCGTGCCTTGGATGAGCAGTATGATGAGGTAAGTATTGTCACTCATGGACAAACTGATATTGGTATTCCACTAAATGTGATGCTGATCAGTACAGGAGGAGAGAAAACTCCAGAAGCAATTGAAAAGTCTGGAAAAGCTGTTTGGTTAATTAACAACGCAATACATCCTGGTGAATCTGATGGTGTAAGTGCTAGTCAGATGTTTGCTCGAGATCTGCTGAAGAATAAAAAGAAGAACAAGAAGGTGTTGGATGAGGTGATTATTGCCATCATTCCATTTTACAACGTTGGAGGAGCACTGAATAGAAATGGGACCACTCGAGTCAATCAAAATGGTCCGGTGGAGTATGGATTCAGAGGAAATGCACGTCATTATGATCTTAACAGGGACTTTATCAAATCTGATACCCGCAATTCTCGTTCGTTTCAAGAGCTCTTTCAGGCCTATGATCCTGATTTGTTTTTAGATACACATGTCAGTAATGGAGCAGATTATCAGCACATCATGATGCTTCTGGGAACACAAAAAGATAAGCTAGGTGGTAAGCTTGGTGAGTACATGAACGATGTTTTCATGCCTTACGCGTTTGAAAATATGGAAAAGAAAGGTTTTTCACCTGTTCCGTATGTCAATGCCTGGGGCCATACACCGGACAAAGGCTGGACGGAATTTATCGATTGGCCGAGATACTCAACAGGCTATGCAGCGCTCTTCCATTCAGTTGGATTGATGAGTGAAACGCATATGTTGAAAACCTATCAGCAACGTGTCGAATCGACTTATGGATTAATGCAAATCATGTTGGAGTTTCTGGAGGGACACTCTGTCGAACTCATAGATCTAAGAGATGAAACCAAACTTGAAGCTGCTAAGCAAAAGGAATTTGAGGTTTCATGGGCAGTGGATACCTCTCTGTATACTCCATTGATGTTCAAAGGATACGAACCTACTTATATAGAAAGTGATATTTCTGGACTGAAACGATTGAAATATGATCACAATCAGCCATTTACAAAAGAGGTAAAATACAAGAATCAATATGTCGCAAATAAAACCATAAAGGCTCCGAAGTATTACCTTATTCCTCAGCAGTGGACTGATGTGATTGAGTTGTTAGAGCTAAATCAGGTTGAAACGGTTCGTTTAAGGCAAGACACCACGATAGCAGTAGAGTCTTATTACATCGATGATTATCAAACGAGCCGTTCTCCTTATGAAGGACACTACATGCACAGTAAAGTCAAAGTTTCAACCACTAGTCAAACGTTGAATTTCAGAGATGGTGATGTATTAGTTCCTGTCAATCAATGGCGTAATCGCTACATCGTGGAGACATTGGAACCAGAAGCTCCAGATTCATTCTTTGCCTGGAATTTCTTTGATGCCATTCTTCAACAAAAGGAGCACTTCTCGTCTTATGTTTTTGAAGACTATGCTGTGGAATTGTTGGAGGAGAATCCTGAGATAAAGTCCGAATTAGAAGCTGCTAAACAAAATGATCCTGATCTAGCAAAGAGTGCCTACATGCAACTTGAGTTTATCTACCAGCGATCCAAGCACCGTGAACCAGAGTACTTGCGCTATCCGGTGTTTAGAGTGATGGATTAAGATGTCCACCTTCTAAGCAAAAGTTCATGATAAAATCGTTTGCTTGGATAGTCATAGTCTTTTCCTCCATAGCTGCAAATGTCCCGTGCTATGATTTGATTGTAATGACGTTCATCATCAGGAGGGCTAATCGAGTGGTTTACATCTTCCAGCATCCATTGATATTCTTGTTTCAATCGGGATATGTGAGAGGAGGCTGATTTGTTGGTAGATGTGAATGGTACAAGCACATCAAATCCCTGAAGATAGACCTGCGGATTTACGTCAGCCGCCAAAAGCGTGATAGTTAACGACTGTTTAAATGATTCAAAAAAATCAGGGTGGCTTTTTTTCGAATACCTAAAAATGAAGCAAGATAGTTTGGTCAGAGGATTAGCAAAAACTAGATAACGTTCTCTTTTTATAAAGAATACATCAACATACCAAACAGTCAATGGGTCAACTTGAGATTGATCCCAGGGTTCATCCATATATACAGACTCCCCAATGTACCTATGTGCTTTTTTTGATTGATAGAGGTGAATAGCCATTACTTCCCGATACAGAAAGTTCTTTTAGTTGATTATCAGTGAGTTAGATGTTGTAAGGTACAAAGGGGGTACACAGATTGCTCTAGTTTTGGTTAGTTTTCTTTGTTTTTGACCTGTTTGGGGTGGTTTTTGGGTGAAAATCGGGACAATATATGAAGAGGAACAATATTTAAAGTTGAGGGCATTTTTTATGCTTTTATCTGATAGCTAATTTAATCCGAATTCATACTTCTTAAGCTTTCTTTTTCGATCTTTTGACCGCACCTTCCCAAACTAAGAACTCATAAAAATCAACCTCTAAATATTGCGAACAGAAGCTAAATATGTTTGCAATGGAAAACCCTTTTCAAGAATTATATGAGCGCCTGGATCGGATAGAAGGGCTCTTGGTAAGTGTGAGAGATCACAAAGCCTCTGAGCCGGAAGGCGAAGAAGATAGGCTACTGAATGTACGTGAAGCCGCCAGGTTTCTCGGTGACGCTGTTGCCACTCTCTATGGCCGAACGAGTAAGAATGAGATCCCATTTTATAAACGAGGTAAGAAAGTATACTTCAAGAAATCTGAGTTACTAGCCTGGATCGAGCAAGGTAGAGTAAAAAGTCAGAAGGAAATTCAGGAAGAAACCGCACTTCGGTTAAATCAATGAGTTTGTGGCTAAATGAATACCACACGCCATAAGTTCATGAATGGCATGCAGGTATTTGTATTGAGATGAATGATTATGGACACTAACCTATTCAATGAAGCTCTGATATTACCGAATCTTTATGTTTCAGGCCACTGATAGACAGATTCTTACTGATTGTGACGGGATGAAACCTGCTGGTTGAAACGCTTCCGGTCATTCCTTAACCTTACCAAAAACGCTTTATCACGATGGACGATTTTATAGCAACTCCTATGAGCCTTTCCGAGCTCGCCAATGCTTACGATGTAAGTAATAAGATTATGAAGAAATGGCTCGACCCGCATCAGAAGGAGATTGGCAAACGAGTTGGTTTACTGTACACACCAAAGCAGGTTATGAAAATCTATGAATGCCTGGGCTATCCACCTTACCTGGATGTGAAATGAAAAGGTTTGATCAAGCGAACGAACGCTTTGAAAAAGCCGTGAGAAAGCTCCAGGAAAACCTGCAATACCTGGCTGATCAGGATAAGGTCAGCGACCGATTCCTGAATATCCAAAACCAGATCATCAAAGCCCTTATCGACTACCAACATGAGGTGATAACCACTTTACAGGCCCATAATCAACTGGCTATAGAGCTATCACTAAAGGGGTCATTAGATTATCACCAGTTGCTTAATGACAAAGAGAGCCTGGAGGCGATCTGTATCATTCATGGTATAATGGACTTTCCAGCCTGGATGGCAAAGGGAAAATCGTTCCTGCTACAAGAGGCGGTATATCATTACAGGCAAGGAGAAGTACAATTGTCGAGCTCAATAATGGAAATGATCAGAGGGTTAGAAGCTGGAGAGCGAGAACAGCTCTGGCGTATTTTGAATAAGAATGCCCGAGCAAGATGGGAAAGGGAGCTGGCGGAAATGAAAATGAACGTCTATGCTTGAGCATCAGGAAATCAATAAAAAGCCCAACGGCAAGAAGAAAAAGCACCAGATCCTAGAAGTGAAGGATTACCTGGACCTGAAATATGAGTTCCGGAGGAACGATCTTACCCTGGAAGTAGAATACCGACCCGTTGAGGAGAAGCGGTTCCATGTGCTGGATGAAGCAAGGATCAATTCGATCTGGATTGAATTGCAGGTGGATGGCTTCAAAATCTCTGATGCTGTATTGATCAAAATACTTAACTCACACCTGGTGAAAAACCACCATCCTCTGAAAGCCTACTTTGAAACCCTGCCTGATCATGATGGGGTGGATCATATCCAAAAGCTAGCGGAAAGTGTGCAAATCGATGAAGCTTCAGTCGAGAATGTACAGCTGCAGCAGCTCTGGAAACCATACCTGCAAAAGTGGTTGGTGGGTAGTGTGGCGACTGTGCTGGGGCAAGGCACTAACCAGCTATGTCTGATCCTGGCAGGTGGCCAGGGTATAGGAAAGACAACCTGGTTGAATAGGTTGTGCCCAACAGGACTGGAGGATTTTCTTGTCTGCTCACATATCAACCCATCACTGACGGATAACAACACTGCCAATTACCTGGCTGAGAAATGGTTTGTGAACATTGATGACCAGCTGGAGACGATCTTTGGGAAGGACTTCAATAGTATGAAGGCCATCATCACGGCCCCATTTGTGACAAACCGAAAGACCTGGCACAGGTTCAGCCGGAAGCGGGACAGAGTTTGCAGCTTTATGGGAAGTGTCAACAATACTCAGTTCCTGACTGATAATGAGAACAGGCGGTATCTGGTCTTTAAAGTAAATGGGATTCACTTTGACCATAAGGTTGAGATGGCCAAGGTTTGGGCGCAAGCCTTGTATCTACTGAAACAAGGGTTTCCCTACTGGTTCCAGCAGGAGGAAATGAGGATTCTGAATGTGATGAATAATCTATTCCGGCAGAGCTCTCCTGAAGAGGAGTGGCTGATCCGATTGTATGAGCCTACTACTGCGGATAATCCCCTGGCCACTTTCCTGATGCCTTCCGAGATACTGGCCAAACTCAATGCTTACTCTAATATGAAGCTTTCTATCAGGAAGCTGAATATGGCCATGGAAAAGCTTGGTTTTAACCATAAGGTATCTAAGCGGATCCATGGACAGCCACGGTATGTTCATCCAGTTATAGAGCATTTCCACAGCTCGGACATACAATACCAGCACGGCCTTCGCAGCGAAGAAGCGTAGTTGCTGCCTTCCTGATTTACTACTTCTACTTCATTTTTATTGGGTTCTTATGCGTAGCCAGTCATTTTCCGTAAGTGGCTGGTTACGAGTGTTTTTGTGTGTGCTCAGGGATGTCTTTGGAAGACTGGGCTTATTCCTTTACTACTCTACTACATTTTGTTTTAAAGTATTGAATATCAAAAGAGTAACTGTAGTAGCAAGTGTAGTTAAATGGTAGTAGAAGTAGTTGCTGTAGTCGCGTAGTAAGTAGCCACTTGAAAAAGCTAAACCATGCACTATGTATGCTTTATCCAGGGCTTTGGTATGGCTTGTCTATGCCGCATGTCTTTTGCATCATACAATCATGTTTTAGCTATGTTTTGCCTAAGTGTTACCGAACTGTCCCGAAGTGGGAAGTGAGATCAGAGAGCCTCCTCATCTTGCCTGAAATCAAAATGCTTTTATAAATGGCAAGACAAAAAGGGATAATGAAACTGGAGGGAACCATCGGGGATGTTTCCTTCTACAAGACCTCTGATGGCTACCTAGCCAGGGAAAAAGGGGGAGTGGATGCTGAGAGGATCAAGAATGATCCAGCTTTTCAGCGTACTCGAGAAAATGGCAGTGAGTTTGGGAAGGCAGGTCGTGCCGGAAGGGTATTGAGAACAGCCTTCAGGCTGTTGCTTCAGAATGCGGCTGACAAGAAAGTGACGAGTCGATTGACTAAGGAGATGATTCGAGTGATACAGTCAGATTCGATTAATGAGCGTGGTAAGAGGACTGTGACTGCTGGAAATCAAAGCCTCCTCAGAGGGTTTGATTTCAACATCAACAGCAAGCTAAGTGCTACCTTATTTACTCCATATGTTCCAGCAATTGATCGAGCTGCAGGCACACTGAGCATCAATATTCCTGAGTTTGTTCCAGGGACTACAATTGTTGGTCCTCAGGGAGCTACTCATGTAAAAATAGTCTCAGCTGGGGCGGCTATCAACTTCGAGGATGAGACTTTTGAGGTGACAGTGACTAAGTCGAATGACCTTGCACTTGGTTCTCAATTGGAAGAGGCTATTGACTTGAGCAATGCAGTGGCTCCAAACAATGAACAAAGTCTCTACCTAGTGTTGGGACTTGAGTTTGTGCAGTCGGTGAATGGTGAAATGTACCCATTGAAAAATGGGGGATTCAACCCTTTGTCCCTTGTGGCCATTAATCAGCCAGATTTAGAGGAGGGATAATCTAATTATGGAACTAGTACTCACCCGTAAGTATTTCCCAAAAGGAACGAATGGCCGATTGACGTTTAATGGTTGCATTATTTGCTACACCATAGAACTCCCCTGGTGGAATAATCAGCGAAATATATCCTGCATTCCAGAGGGGAAGTACCTACTTGCTAAGCGTCATACGGAAGAAAGAGGATTTCATTTAATTGTAAAGGATGTTCCAGGAAGAGATGGTATTTTATTTCATCCGGCCAATGATGCGCTGAAAGAACTGGAAGGTTGTATAGCTCCAGTTAGTCTACTTACTGGACCAGGTCGTGGAGATTCATCCAGAAAAGCCTGTGAAGTTTTGAATCATCATGTATTCAGTGCCAAACACTTGCGGGAAGATGTATTTCTCAAAATTATCAGCGATGGAAAACATTGAATTGACGATGCTTTTCGGAGGCGTGATGTCTCTACTACTTGGCGTAGTGGTTTACTTTCTTAAGCAGCTTTTGTCTGATTTTAAGAAGGTAGAGCAGGACCTGACTCAGGTAAAGAATACGACAGAGATCATTCGAGCTGAATTTAAAGGCATGAATGACCTTTTGAATCAAAGGATCAACTTTCTGGAAAAACGGGTTGATCGGCTGGAAAATCAAACTTTTAATGATTAAAAATGACAAAGTCAGTTAACGATCTGAATTTGGTAGAGCGCGCAAAGGCGCCTACACCCAAATTTTTTAGGGTACTCCGAAATGTCGGATTGACCCTTGCTGCTGTCAGCGGAGCCGTTCTCGCAGCTCCAGTAACACTTCCCGCAGCGCTGATAACTGCGGCTACTTATATAGGCGTTGCTGGAGGAGTGCTCACAGCTGTGAGTCAAGTAACTGTGGATGAAGAAGAGTTTGCTCTTCAGGAAGCCGCAGGTAAATCGATTTTTAAATCTTAACTATAATATCTATGAAGAATTTTTTAGTGTGCTATGACTTGTTTGGGAACAAGAATTACGAAAAATTAAACCACCGAATAGAGCAATACCCGGTCGCTCAAAAAGTGATGAATACCACTTTCCTGATCAAAACAGAGGAAGATGAGGAAGCATCCAATGTATTGGAGAATCTAAGACAATGCGTGGAAGCTGACGACAGGATTCTGGTGATTCAGGTAAAAGGAGATTCTGCTCAGTTCAATTCACTTACTAGTGATTCGGGTTTGAGCGTATTGATTAAGTGATCCATATTTTTTTGTTTTGAACAGGGCACATGGTGCCCTGTTTTTTTTATGTCTCCAGAATTTCCAAAGTCTTTTTAATGATGGCCAATTTAAGCTGTTCGAATAACTCTAGTTGTTTTGTGATTACTTTGGTTTTGGCTTCCATGTCCTGAAGTAATTTCATGCCGGAAGTGAGTTGGGCAGCACAATCAGGGATAGTGCTTACCTACAATCTGCAAGCTTACACGCAAGTCATTAATTCGTAGAAACGGAATGACTGATCCAACCAGATGCTTTTTGAAATATCCCGACTTCCACAAAGCAAAACAAAGCCAATAGAACAAGTGGCGATTCTCTTCGAACTCTGTACAAACCAGATAACAATTAGGGCAAGGTTTGTCAAGTGGTTTTCCAGCATTCAGGCCTTTCGATAGTACATAAAAATGTGGAGTTGTTGGATTTTCCTTTCCTGAGAAAGTGGATACACGGTATCTGAACATGGTTTGAGCATTTAAAAGTTATGCTCAGTCCAGTTGGTCACCGCCTGCGGCGCTCATATTCCAAAAGAAAAAAAAGAGAAAAAAAGAAAGCTTTTTTCTCAGCAGGCAATAGCAGGCCTGGCAAGGAGGAACGGAATAAAAGAGAGCTTAGTGGTGAGGAAGTGTTTATGCCGTAGTTCCTTGACAGGGCTCCCAGGGTTGGGGTGGAAGCCTGCTAGATTTGATGATTTTTTTGAATCTGTTTGATTCCTCCTCCCCTTTGATATTGAAAAGAAACAGACCGGCAAAAGACCAAAATAAGGGAGGGAGGGTTATGGGAAATAGAATCTTTTTTGCCGGTACGCAGGTAAAACAGCCTTGAGCCAGCGCAAGCATCGCGGGCCTTAGCGGGCGCCACCGCCAGCCTGCCAGAAGATAATGATCCGCCAGTTGGCGGAAAATGGCTGGGAGTGCGTACAGCTTTGGTTTGAGCGTCGAGCTAGTGCGGCTGTACGGTACTGGTGGTGGCCGCAGGCCCGCACAAACTATGGGCAGTGGCTGGGCTGCCAGCTACCGCAATGGAGAGAAGTCGAGAGCCCGCAGCGAAACAAAATGAGGGTGCTGGTAGAACAGAGAGAACTGCCGTGATGACCAGGCTGAAAGCAAAGCAGAGGGTGTGACATACTCTGAAAGACCCTCAGGGTAGACAGTGTTCCGCCAACTGGCGGATCTCTGGCTGGTATGGCACAAGCTCTGCCGCTCAGACTGGGCAGCACTCCGCTTTACCTGCGTGGTACATTCACCGAACTTTGTTCTTTTGAAAGTTTAAACGCAATAGCTGTGCATTGGCTGCACAAATTATAGTACTGAGACTCATCAATGCTGCACCAACAGCCGGATTGATCATTACACCCTGATAAAACAATACGCCTGCGGCTAAAGGGATTGCTATCACATTGTAGCCCGTTGCCCAAACGATATTTTGTACCATCTTCTTATACGTAGCTCTTCCAAACAGAATAAGATTCGCAATATCCGAAGGACTACTTTCTGTCAGAATGATATCGGCGGTTTCAGCCGCCACATCGGTGCCAGATCCCACAGCAATTCCAATATTGGCTTTCGCAAGTGCTGGCGCATCATTTACCCCGTCTCCAGTCATAGCAACAAACTCACCATCATTCTGCAATGACTCAATCAATTCAGATTTCTCATGAGGCAACACCTGACTATAGTATCCATCCAGGTTGAGAGCATCTGCCACCGCTTTGGCTGTTTGCTCATTGTCACCAGTCGCCATCAACACCTTGACACCTTTGTCCTTTAATGCAGCAATCGCTGCTTTACTTTCCTTTCTGATTTGGTCCGCCAATGCTATGAAACCAATCAAGGTCCCTTCTTTAAGAATAAAGACTACCGTTTCAACCTGATCAGAATTTACTTCCTCAGGTACATCTATTCCCTCATCCTTCAGAAAACCAGGACTCACAATCCGATAATCAGAACCACTTACTTTTGCACTGACTCCCTTGCCTTTGGTGGAACTGAAATCTGAGGAATTTGGAAGATCTAAATTTCTCCTTTTTACTTCCTTTACAATTCCCCTGGCAATGGGATGCTCAGAGTTTTGTTCAATTGCACCAGCCAGTGCCAACACCTCATCTTCTTTCTGTCCATTGAACACCTTGATTCTATTGACTCCAAAATTCCCTTCGGTAAGTGTTCCTGTCTTATCAAATACAATCGCAGAAATTTTACGGCTATTTTCGAAAGCTGTACGGTTTCTGATGAGCAACCCATTCCTAGCAGATAGAGCGGTGGATATCGCAACCACTAGTGGCACAGCCAATCCCAATGCATGGGGACATGTAATGATCATCACAGTAACCATTCGCTCAAGTGCAAAATCCATTCCCTGATTGGTGAAAAAGGCCCATACTACGAATGTCAGCACTCCAACTCCAATTGCAATGTATGCCAACCAACCGGCGGCTTTGTTGGCAAGGTTTTGAGTTTTGGATTTGGTCTGTTGTGCCTCCTCCACCATTTTGATTACTTTATTGAGATAGCTATCCTCACCTGAGGATGTTACTTTTACTTTGATACTTCCATCTCCGTTAATTGCTCCACCAATCACGTCATTGCCTTTTGCTTTTTGAACTGGTTTACTTTCACCAGTTAGGGCACTTTCGTTTAAATCACTCTCTCCCTCTGTAATCTTACCGTCTGCAGGGACTTTCTCCCCTGGTTTAACCAGAATGATGTCCCCTTTTTTAAGCTCACTAATTTTCACATCGAGAACCTGATTACTTTCAACCTTATGGGCTTCAGAAGGCATCAATTCGGCCAATTTTTGCAAAGCCTTTGAAGCTCCCATTATGGAGCGCATTTCGAGCCAATGCCCTAAAAGCATAATATCAATCAAGGTTACCAATTCCCAATAGAAGACTTTACCTTCAAGTCCCAAAATGACAGCCGAACTGTATGCCCAGGCAACAGAGATAGCTATAGCAATGAGTGTCATCATACCTGGTCCGCTTTCAGATAATTCGTCTTTTAGTCCTTTCAGAAAGGGCCAGCCACCATATATAAAAATAAAAGTAGCCAGTGCGGCAGCTACAATTTCCATTCCTGGAAAAGAAAAGGAGAGCCCAATGAAACCCTGAATCATCTTTGAAAAAGCTAATACAGGAATTGAAAGCACAGTATTGATGTAAAATCGTTTCTTGAAATCCCGAATCATCATGGCGTGATGATCGTGGTGGTGTGTACCATGACCTGAATGAACATGGTTTGATTGCTGATTGTGCATGTGATGCTCATCGCCTTGATGATGTGTATGATGTTCGTGATGTTCCATAGCTGATTAATTTTTACTTTCTAATCGAGAGATAATCTTTTTCATTTGTGCAATTTCTTGCTCTTGAGCTTCTATAATTTCTTTGGCTAGTTTGATAGCCTCTGGATCTTTAAGGTGGGCTTTTTGACTCACCATAATTGCAGATGAATGATGAGGAATCATCGCTTTCATCCATTGCACATCAGAAATGAATGTCTGCTGTCGAAGCATAGTCAGAGTAGCTATGAAAATAATGGTTGAGGTCCCCAATATGATGTAGTTAACGAGTTTGTTCTTATACATACCCCACATAAAGAACATCATGGAAATAGCCATAGGTGCAATCATTAGAATAGCCATATAGGTTCTAGTTGTGCTTAGCATCACATGACTGAGAACATCTGCATTGAGAAACATGACGGCATACATAATCACAAAGGATATAGCCATCATCACAGCGAATTTGATATAGTTGTTTGAAGTCATAATTATTTCCTTGTTTTGAATATATATCTACTTTATTTCGTGTTATTGTTTTACCATATTAAAAATTGAGAAGGATAAAATTGTTTTGAAACCCTCAATTGTTTTTAGTATGGATTGAATTGTATATGCATAATGACTGCATTTTTGGTTTACTTATTATCAGTTTGAATTTTAGTCAGATATTTTAAGAGTTGATCTTTTTCTGTTTTGCTGAATTCTGCTTCAGAATGCATCCAGAGATACTGTTTGAGTGGCATTTTATCATCTGCAATTTGACTAATGATTGAATTTATTTTCATCCGTTTCATCCGTTTCGAAAGTTTGCCAAATTCAGATAGGTTCAATTCAGATTTTCCTTCTGAAATATGATTTTGCAATAACCAACCTATGGGTTGAACATTGCTATACCAAGGGTATTTTGTTTGGTTGCTGTGACAATCGTAACACGATGATTGAATCATATTGCCAATATCAATTGGTGGTTGGTAGGATTCGATAAAATCAGCATTACTTACTATTTCTGTTTCATTGCGTTGAATGGGGATGAATTGAATCCCCACCAACGCTATAAATAGTAATCCTATGGCTACTCTATGCCATTGTCTCATTTCATTGAAATTGTCTCCTTTACTGAACCACAAGTAAGCATCTTACTGCCAAATAAAGGGTTTTTGATCTCCTGTGACGCACTTAGCCAACTTCCACCATTTCCTTTGTTGTACATGGGGCAATATTGCTGGTATAGGGTTCTATCCGTGCCAACTTGCGCAAGTAATTCCATGAAGTCCTTTGTCATGCCTTCAAAGTGCTCTCGCTGATGTGCTATTTCACTTTTGGCAATGTGCTCACCATGTTCTTTTAGGACTTCCAATATTTCCTTAATCTCCGCTTGTTTAGGGGCATCAAAAGTGGAAATATCAAGGCCTGAAGTAGTTTCGGCAAGTTTTTGACCTGCGTTGGCAGCAGCTTTTGAATCATCTTGAACTAATGCGGATTTTAAAGCAAGATAACCGTCTATTAAATGAGTAATAGATTTGTTTTCTTCCATACTCATTTCTGAACCTGTGGGCATAGAATGGTCTGCCTCATACGACATTGAACTGTGATCGTGCTGTTTCGCTGATTCTTCCTGATTGTTTTGGTTTGAATTGCCACAAGCAATTACCGATAGACTTAAACTAACTGAAAGTATTAAGACAAGCATTGAATTTGATTTTTTCATTTTTTTAGAATTTATAAGTTAAACATTTGAATAAGTGACAAGCCAAGAATGGTAAGGAGCACAATAGCCCAGATCACTCTGGAAGCCCATTTTTTTAGTTTTGAAGTAGGAGGCTGATCTCTCGTTTTACAACACGATTTCATTTGATCGTTTTAGTATTTTCACCACAACTGAGCATAGCCTGGCCGAAGTAAGGATTGAGAATTTCCTCTTTATTGCTCAACCATTCTGCCCCTTTATTAGAATCAGCCATTGGGCAGTGTTGTACATATACAGGGGTAGTGATTGGCACAAAGGATTCCGCAATAGCTATCATTGATTTTGAAACTTCAATGAAACTCGCCCTTAAAGCTTCTATATCAGAAAGGTGTTCAAGATGCTGTGCACTCTGTTTCAATACTGATGATTGTTGCATCCAAAGCGTATGGGCATCTCCTTTGAAAAGATTCATGTTCACTTTTGAAAGGGAGCTGTTTATTTCATTTCCTGCTGCTTTAGCTATTTCAAAATCATCATTCACAAGCGCATTTTTCATTTTGAAATAGCTATCAAATAATGGTACTAGTGACTTTTTGGCTTCATCAGATATTGCTGTTTTCTTTGAATTAACTGGCATATTTGTCATTGAAGTATTCTGGTTGCCTCCATGGTTATGACCTGACATGGCTGGCCCCCCCTGGCGATTCATCATGCTTGGTTTACCTGCCAATTGTGCGGCTGCATCTATGCTAAACGTTCCATTTACGGCAATTTCTTCACCCTGTTCCAAGCCAGCCACAATCATAAAACTATCACCCAATCCAGCTCCAAGTGTTACCTCACGCATCTGGAAGCTCACGCCCTGAGCTGTGGTGTTTTTGATATACACTACTGATCGTTCACCGGTCCACATGACTGCTGTTTTGGGTATAATGATCTGCTCTGCATTGCCAGAAATACCTGCATCTACCAAGCCAGATGCAAACATTTCGGGTTTTAGTTTATAGCCGCTATTACTTACCTCTACTCTTGCCTTTGCCACCCTCGTTTTAGAATCAATAACAGGATCGATGTAGGAAACTTTACCTTTAAAGTTTTCGCCAGGTAGCGAAGCAATGGTGAAGGAAACTATGTCTCCCTTTTTTACCCAAGGTATATCTGACTCATATACATCGAACAGTAACCAAACCTTAGAAAGGTCGGCTACTTCGTAGATAGGCATACCTTTCATGATGTAGTCACCAAGGTTTACTTTCTTGTTTACTACATATCCTGTTACATCGCTTAAAATGGGAAACGATTCTTTTGGTTTACCACTTTCCAGTATTTGATTTATTTGCTGATCATTGAGCTTCCAGTTTTTCAATTTTTCCTTTGCAGCATTAAAGAGTTGGGGTTGCGTCTCTTTAATTTTATTTGCCTGAAACAACTCTTCCTGAGCAGTGACCAATTCGGGTGAATAGACAGAGGCGATTACTTGCCCTTTTTTAACCATTTCTCCGGTAAAGTTTACAAGGAGCTTTTCGATCCTGCCTGGAATATGAGAGGACTGAGAAAATATTAGGCGTTCATCCGCTTCTACTTTTCCATTCAGTCTTACAGATTTGGCGGATTTACCCTTTCCGACCACTGCGGTTTCAATGCTAGCCAATTGCATAGCTGTGGGAGACATGCTCACTGCCATGGGGTCAAGTTCACCTTCTCCACTCTCCAGGGGTATAAGCTCCATTCCACAAATAGGACATTTTCCAGGTTCACTTTGCCTGATCTGAGGGTGCATGGAACAAGTCCATACACTGGTATCTTGTCCTGCTTCTGATGTATGCACATGCTCGTCATGGGCTGGCATCTCTGGCGCACCTCCAAAAATGAGCCATCCGAGTAACAAGCCAATCACCAAAGTGACAATGGCAGTTATTATGATTGATCTATTGAATTTCATTTTAGTACGTTTTTGATGTTATGTAATTGATTTTTGCTAAAGCGATTTGATATTGCGCCTCAGATGAAGCTTTCATCTTATCGTATTTCAGCAATTGCTGCTGCATCCTAAGAACTTCTTCAAAGTCTTTACCGGAGTTACCATAGGCTGTAAAAAGAAGATCAAGTGCCTGCTGCGTTTCGGAAATTTGTTTCTCATAAAGCTTGATCAGATCAGACTGTTGCTTCATTTCAAAGGAGGTAGTCTCATAGCTTGAAAGCAGGGTATTGGTTACCTCTTCTTTTTGCAGAGAATAACTTTCTTGCATCAACTTTGCCTCCTTCACTGCTGATTTGTACTTCTTTCTATAGATGGGCAAGCTCAGAGAAATCATAGGCATAATAGCATCCTGTCCATTACCTTGAGGAGGTGTGACACCTGCCCCCAGGTCTTCGCGCTTTCCAATCACAGTGTAGTTCAAGCCAACTCCAATCATAGGGAGTCCTTGCTTATGAGCAGCTTTTTCCGCAGCCTCTGCAGACTTGATTTTTAATTCAATCTCCTCCAGTTGAGGGTTTTGGACTAAAAGTGAGTCTTTGCGAAAACCTTCTCTTTGAGCAAGAAAATTGAGATCATCTGGGATGACAACTTGCTCATTTGTTCCTCTATTCAGCAGTGTATTGAATGTGGTCAAAAGCGGCTTTTCCTTTTCTTTAAGAATACCCAGATTGGTTTGTGCATCTTTCAGCATAATGTCCACCCTCAGTACATCTACCATTGATGCCTTGCTGTTTTGAAAATTGACATTAGCAATGGCTTTGTATGATTGAAGTATCTTTATGTTCTCCTCCTCAATTTTGATCCACTGACGCAGTTCGTAGAGTGGGTAATAAGCTGCTGACACTTTGAAGTACAGCTTGTTGCGGGCATCCAAATAAGATTGAAATTTAGCATCTGCCATCAATGCCGAAGCATCACCCTTTGCTTTCAATGTACCAAACCAGGGAAACATCTGGTTAAGGATGAAAATAGCCTGTTGGGGACCAGTTCGTGTTTCGAGCATTCGGCCAAAAGCGCTCACTGTAAAATTGGGATCAGGCAAAGCACTTACCTGGGCAACTCTTTCCATTGAGGCTTCAAACTCCTTGTACCTGCTTTGTAGTCCGGGATTATTTTCAGAAGCCATTTTCAAGTAGTCTTCCAATGACTGGGCAGTTGAAAGACCAGCTATCATTACCATAGCTATTGTGAATATCGTCTTCATTTTGATGGCTTGTTTTGATTTTTAATAACTGTCTCTCTCCAGAATGCCTGCAGAACGGGCACCACAAACATGGTCATGATCTGGATGGTCATACCTCCGAATGTAGGGATTGCCATAGGTACCATAATGTCAGACCCCTTTCCTGTAGAGGAAAGCACCGGAAGGAGTGCTATAATGGCAACTGCTGCAGTCATCATCGCAGGCCGTACCCTCTTTTTACCAGCTTCCACTACAGCCGCCCGAACTTCCTGAACTGTATTTGGTTTCTTTTCTTCAAAAACCTGGTGGATATATGTTCCCATGATTACCCCATCATCCGTGGCAATACCAAACAGGGCAATGAACCCTACCCAGACAGCCACACTCAGGTTTATGGTGTGCATCTGGAACAGGTGGCGTATGTTCATGTCAGCAATGGAGAAATTGAGGAACCAGTCCTGACCATACAACCAAAGCATGATAAACCCACCGGCAAAGGCTACAAACACTCCAGAGAAGTGAATAGATGAAGCGATGACGGTTTTGAACTGGAAATAGAGCAACAGGAATATCACCAACAAACTAATGGGAATGACAATAGATAGTCGCTTGACGGCTCTCACCTGGTTTTCATAGCTACCAGAGAATTTATAACTGATTCCTGCAGGAACTTTTAATTCACCGGAATCAATTTTCTTTTGGATAGCATCCTGTGCCTGGTTCACGACTTCTACTTCCGCAAAGTTGGTTTTCTTATCAAAGAGCACATACCCCACCAGAAATGTTTCTTCGCTTTTGATCATTTGCGGTCCACGTACATACTCTATGTCTACCAACTGGCGAATCGGGATTTGTGCACCTGTGGGTGTAGGGATTAAAATTTTTCCGAGTGATTCGGGATCGTCCCTTAATTCTCTTGGATACCTTACCCGCACAGGAAAACGTTCCCGTCCTTCAACAGTTGAGGTAATCTTCATACCTCCAATAGCGGTTTCGATAGCCTGCTGCACATCCTCTACATTCAATCCATATCGAGATATTTCGTCCCGATTAATATTGAGGTGGAGATACGGTTTGCCAACGATCCTGTCTGCAAACACAGCTTCAGCTTTTACCGATGGCACTTCTTTGAGTATGGCTTCCAACTGCATTCCGAATTCCTCGATAGTATTGAGATTGGGGCCGAATACTTTGATGCCCATCGGTGCCCGCATTCCAGTTTGCAGCATCACCAGACGTGTTTCGATTGGCTGCAGCTTTGGAGCTGAAGTCACTCCAGGGATTTTGGTCACTTTCACAATTTCATCCCAGATATCATCAGGTGATTTAATTTGTTGCCGCCAGTTTCTGAAGTACTGCCCATTGATATCAGGTATCAAGTGGTTGGTCTCTATTCCCCTGGTCAAAATCTCTTCATTCGACAATGTGTCTCCAGATGTTAAAATAAATCGGTCAGCCTTGTCGGTTTTGAATCGTTTTCTATGCCCATCTTCATTGATTATGTATTCCGGTTTGTAGTTGATGATGTTTTCATACATAGAGACAGGAGCTGGATCTAAAGCAGATTCCGTTCTTCCCATTTTACCGACAATCATATCTACTTCAGGGATTTTACTCACCATCATATCCAATTGACCGACCACTCTACGATTTTGCTCAACACCTGCATGAGGCATGGATGTAGGCATCAGGAGGTAGCTGCCTTCATTAAGTGAGGGCATAAACTCAGAACCTATACCAGGAAAAGTGCCGACCATCGCCTGATAAGGTTTACTTTCCTTGATTGTCTCTCCTGCAAAACCAAAGATTCGATCAAAGCCCAGCCAGATTATCAGTCCCATGAAGATGGTCAGGAATGGTATGACCATGAATTTCCATTTATGAATTAGACACCATTTGAGGATCGGTTCGTAGAAGTGAACTACACTGAGTAAGGCAGTGAGGATAATCCCAATTAAGGCCAACACGAACAGGTAATTGGTAACTATTGAGTTTTCAACTCCAAGAGGCATCCACTCTTCTGTGAGAAAGAAACTCGCAATAAAGAGTGCCAATGCAATGTTGATATACTCTGAGAATTTACGGAACCGATTCGGCCAGCGAGATTCGAGCATGTTATTGATCCCCACCAGGCAAAGTGCCAGAGGTAGCAACATGTGCGCATAAATAGACACAAAAATCCCCAGAGCAAAAAAGGCAATATTCCATATCCTTCTGACTTTCTTCTTATCGTAATCAATGCCAAAAATGAAATAGGCTAATGTTGGCAATACCACTAATCCCAGTACAAACGATCCCAGCAACGCATAGGTCTTGGTAAAAGCCAAAGGCTTGAACAACTTACCCTCAGCAGCTTCCATCGCGAAAACCGGAACAAAACTTACAACTGTAGTTGCGAGAGCGGTAGTAATAGCAGATGCTACTTCTACTGTTGCTTCATAAATCACTTTGAGTAGCTGGGCACCTTTCACGCCATGGTTTTCAGGCATCTCCAGGTGCCGAATGATGTTTTCTACAAACACAATCCCCACGTCCACCATTACCCCAATGGCAATAGCTATTCCTGATAATGCCACTACATTGGCATCTACACCCGTATAGCGCATGACAATGAATGTCACCAGTACTCCAACAGGAAGCAAACTGGAAATAATAATAGAAGCCCTAAGATTCAGTACCAGTACCAGTACAACGATAATGCTAATCAGCACTTCGTGTGATAAAGCAGTTTCCAGTGTGCCGATGGTCTCATGAATGAGTTGTGTCCGGTCGTAAAAGGGAACAATAGTTAACTGGCTTTCTACGCCATTGACAAGGGTTTTCTTTGGGAGACCGGGAGCGATTTCATCAATTTTCTTCTTTACATTGTTGATCACTTCCAGAGGATTGGAACCAAAACGTGCCACGATCACACCACCTACCACTTCGGCACCTTCCTTATCCAGCAGGCCTCTACGAGTAGCAGGCCCCAGGCTTACGACAGCCACATCTTTGATACGGATGGGTACATTGTCTTGTACAGACACAACAGCCTTTTCTATGTCCTCTGTTTTCTTGACATAGCCAAGTCCACGAACCAGGTACTCAGCCTGATTGATCTCGATGGTTTTAGCCCCAACATCCCGGTTGGATTTACGAACAGCTTCCATCACCTTCATTAAAGGAATGTTGTAGGCCTTGAGTGCGTCAGGGTTTACATCGATCTGGTATTCCTGCACAAAACCACCAATAGAAGCCACTTCTGACACACCCTCCACAGCATTTAACCCATACTTGACATAGAAATCCTGAACAGTGCGTATTTCATGCAAATCCCAACCTCCGGTGGGGTTACCCTCCTTGTCTCTGCCTTCAATGGTGTACCAATAGACCTGACCTAGAGCGGTAGCATCTGGGCCAAGTGAAGGCTGTACCGCATCGGGTAGCAGACCAGAAGGCAATGAGTTGAGTTTTTCAAGAATCCGGGATCGGGACCAATAAAATTCGGTCTCTTCATCGAAGATGATATTGATCATCGAAAACCCGAAAATGGAAGAGCTGCGGATGGACTTCACTCCAGGGATACCTAGTAAGTAGGTTGTAAGCGGATAGGAGATTTGATCTTCTATGTCTTGTGGTGACCTACCCGGCCAGGGGGTAAATATGATTTGTTGATTCTCTCCGATATCCGGGATGGCATCAACAGGGACAGGATCTTTTGGAAGTAATCCGGTACTCCAGTTGAAGGGGGAAGTCACAATTCCCCAGGCTACCAACGTAATGAGTATGAGAACGGTAACCAGACGGTTCTCAAGGAAGTATTTTATAATTGATTTTAACATAATACAAATGAATTGATTGAACAGAACGGATTTGTTCAAGAGCATACAATGCTCCCTTGCAATGGTGCCGATGCACCGTGCCTATCAATTGTATTATAATTTAAATTAGAAACGTCTGAAAAAGAACTTGTATGTCTTTCTCGGGTAAGGGAGGAGGGAAGTAAGGAGTATTAAGAATAGCTTCATCATTGACTGATATAGGGTCAATGAAGGAATGAAAAAAGGTGATTAAGAAAAGAGAACTAATGTTTGAATCAGAGAGCAGTATATTAGTTGTTTCATCTCCCTGAACTAAATGATGTTGATTTTCGCAGCAAGGTTTCTGCTTTAGTTGTTTTTCTGTGGATGGAATAAAATCACAATCCATATCTTCCATTCCGCAATCAGGATTATGGAATCCTATTGAAAAAGAAGTCTCAACCACTTTGCCTCCACAAAAATGGGTGTTCATAGTGAAACCTATGTTAGAACCCAACATGAGTAAAGCGAGCGTTATGGATATTATTCTTTTCACTTACTTCAAAGATACGAAAATAAAGCGGTTGTTGTTTTATAGAATTATGCTACTCTTTTACAGAATTATGAAATAATATGATTTAGAATTGATAGGTTAATTGGGTAACGGGTAGATTGAAAACGTCCCCTAAACAAGCACATTTAATCTTCTTCTTATTCATGTTGCTTTTATGTTTTGAACGAACGCAATGAACCTACTGGAAGCACATGGATGTGGAATTGGTTTAGTTAATTATTGTAAGGTCTGTACTGATCATCATCCCAACCTTTCTCTACTTGCAAAGTGGTATGGGTGATCTCAAACATATCATGTAGCTTTTCTCTGATGTCATATAGTAGCTGGTCCTCACAGCCATTTGGAATTACGAGATGGGCTGTCAAGGCTGTTTCCGTAGTACTCATAGCCCAGATATGCAGGTCGTGAACTTCTTCTACACATTCAATTTTTTCAAGAAAATGCTTGACCTCATTCAGGTCGATTTTTTCGGGAACTGCATCAATTGCTAATTTGACTGAGTCTGAAAGCAAGCCCCATGTGCCATACAAAATAACTCCTACGATTAGAAAACTAAGCACAGGGTCAACCCAAAATGCCCCTGTATATTTCATTACCAAACCACCAATGAGCACCGCTAGGGTTACACCCGCATCTGCGGCCATGTGCAAAAAAGCTCCCTTTATGTTCAGGTCATCCTGACCCTTCATAAACATTAGTGCGGTACCTGTATTGACTATTAGGCCAATGCTGGCTACAATCATGATGGTGTTGCCAGGAATTTCGATAGGGTTTTGAATCTTTTGAATGGCATCCCATAAAATAAAGCCTGAAGCAATGATAATGAGCAAGCCATTGAAAAGTGATGCCAGTATCGTGGATTTCCTGAGACCGTATGTATACTTTCCACTTGGTTTCTTTGTAGAAATCCAAATAGCAGCCCAGGCAAGGATTAAGCTAAATACATCGCTCATGTTATGTCCCGCATCTGCCAGTAATGCAGATGAATTGACTGCAAAGCCATAAAAGGCTTCTACTGCCACGTAGAGAGTATTTAACCCAATACCAATAGCAAAAGCTTTCCCATAATTTTTAGATGTATGATTGTGATTATGTCCCATAATTCTTTATTCCTGATTTTTTGAAAATAGATAGTAACTCATCTGAAATGGGTAGGGGCTTTAGTGGGGGAATGTTTGCACCACCGGTATTGCCAACCGGAATTTTACCAACGAATGATTTCACTCCTCCTACAAGAAGTCTAGGAATTTGCCCGAGGATTTCTTTACCACTTTTAATATGAATGCCAAAAAGGAGCATTTTCCAATGAACGTAGCTGTGATGCCAAGGATAGGCCTGCCCTAGAATGTGAGCACGTTCAAGATGATTCCAAGCATTTTCTAAATTTCCCTTGCTAAAATTTCCCCTATAATCCTTTAACTCGGCATAGAAATAAGGTTTCAATTTTTCGGGCATCAGTGTATATAAACGCATTTTCTAATCAATTGAGGTTTAACAACAATTATCCGTACAGCTTAGTTGTTTGGTTTTCGCTTTTTCAAATGCTTCCTTTCCTTCTTTAAATGCATACCAGGCTATGCCAAGGCTTCCAATCGCATCTACATAAGGTATTTTGAATAATTCGTACAAAGTACTTGAGCCAAGCAATATGAAGGAAAGGTAAAAGCAGGTCCTGGTACAATTGGCATCTGAAATGATAGGTTCACTACTAAGCTCTTTTCCAGCCTTCAATTTTTGCTTGTACAAAATGTACATAGTCAAAATTGAAATTATAGAAATGATCATTCCCACTAGGGTGGTTTCAGGATTAGATTGATAATAAATAGATAAACCTGCACCTATGATTAACCCTACAACTAATAGGTAGAAGGCTGTGCCAGTGATTTTGAGTGCTGTCACTTCAAAATGATCTCTACTTTCAATAGGGTTCTTTTTCATTCGCACAACCATGTGGGCAATTCCAATACCTGAAAGGACTTCAACAAAACTGTCAACACCAAAACCAAACAGAGCCAGTGTTTCATCTTGTGAGCCAAAAAAGGTGGCTATACCACCTTCTACCAGATTGTAGAAGATGGTTATTAAGCTTAAAATAAAGGCTCTATTAAGCCATTTATTAGTGATGGTGTTATTAGTGATGGTGTCCTCCTTCATCTTCTGAATTTTTTGCTTTTGCCAATAATGTAAATGCACCTGATGTAACCAATTTCAGACTGCTGATCTCCAAAGATGTTTCCAAGAGGCTAATTTGTGTGAAACCGTCTTCACTTGATCCTTTTTGCACCTCCAACATTTCAAAATCATGCATCTGTTGACCGTCTTCCGACCTTTCGGCAATATAGACAAAGACATAGTGCTTACCCCCAAACCTTACAATTGACTCATCAGGAGCGGCCCATGTTTTATTACTGTCGGTTTCAATTTTAGCAGCTATGTACATGCCGGGTTTCAAATCTGAATGCATCTTCTTCAAGTGCCCATGGACAGTTATAGAACGATCTTCCCTAACGCCACTGCCTATTAGGAATACCTCTGCCTCACGCCATTCATTAGGTGAATTTGCCAGAGCAAAACGGATGCGTTGGCCTTCTTTGATTCTTGGAATATCATTTTCATAAACGGTCAGTTCCACATGAAGATCGTCCGAATTGGTAATGTCCATGATGACATCCTGAGGATTGATGAATTTTCCTACATTGGTGTATACCTCTCGAATAGCTCCAGTTACAGGTGAATAAATATTGACGGAAGCGGAAACGTTACCTTCTTTGATTTTGGCAACACTGAAGCCAATCAGTTTCAATTTTGCTTCCATGCTTTTGATACGGGCTTCATTGGCCATATAGTCACTTTTTGCCTGCTGAAAAGACTTGCCGGAAGCCACCTTTTCATCATATAGCTCTTTCTGTCGATCATATTCAGCTTTGAGAAATTCCTGACTAGCAAGGCTCTCAAGATAATCTTGTTGAAACTGAATAAATTCTGGGTTTTCAATCACGACCAATAACTGACCTTTTTTTACCATTGTACCCGGTAGCATCTCGGTGTATTTCACAAAACCACCATAAGGCATGGTAATTGAAATGTTACTTTGCGGGGGTACATCAATGATACCATTGACACGGAGTTCTGAGCCAATTACCCGCTGTTCAAAGTTTCCTACGACTATACTTGCCTGCTCAAATTGTGCCTGAGTAAGTTCTACTGTATTATCACCTTCTTCGTGGTGTTCCTCCGTTGTTCTTTCATTTTTTGAACTACAGGAAGCAATGGCCAATCCGATAAGAATAACCATTGAGATTCTGTTGATATATGTTATTATATTTTTCATTGTTGATTTCTTTTATTGAATGCCTGAAATGAATTCGATTTCGATAATGGTCTGGTTGTATTGGTTGAGGATGTCCAGGTAGTTAAACCGAACAGATAGTGACCGATTGAGCCCCTGTATGTATTCCACATAACCTACTTCACCGCTTTCAAATCCTTTTTGGGCTTGTTTTAGAATAAGTTCAGCTTGTGGCAAGGCACTTTGCTCGTAATAATCGAGACTGGCCTGAAATTTTTGGTATTGCTGAAAGAGAGATTTTAACCTGCCTTGCAATTCGTTAGTAATAGCTTCCAATTGTGCCTCGGCTTCTTGCTTTTTGAGTTCAGTTGCTTTGATTGCCGAACTTTGAGATTTTGCTCCAAATAGAGGAATAGCTACGCCTACCTGAAAGCCCGTGAAACGGTCGCTAGATGTAAAGGTCACTGGATTGCCGTCTATATCCTGATTTGGTCCGTTGAGCGATTGATTGAAATATCCTACCATGAGGTCAGGTAGTAGCCGGGATTTCTCCACTGATTTTTCTCTTTCGGCCACTATCATTTGCTGGCGAAACCATGCCAGGGTAGGGTTATTGGCAATCCCTTGTGTATCTAACAGAGCAGTACTTTGCCGTGCTTCAAGTTTGCCTGTCATTATGTCCAATGAGCCCTCAATGTTTACGAGGGTTTGTAGCTGAGTTTGGTAAATCTCTATGTCGGCCAGATTTTGTTGTAACATGGCTTTAATCTCAGCTACCTGCGATTCGGCTGTTGCTTTTTCGAGTAGGTTGCTTTCTCCGGTTTCATAGCGAAGGCTGGCTGCTCTTACAAAGCGTTGATAAATGCTGTCCTGCTCTATCAATAATTGCCTTTTGTTTTTCTCCAGCCACAGGAAATACCAGGTAGCCTTCACCTGTCGCACCAATTCGTTTTGGGTAGCTGTCTTTTGCCACTCACTTGCTTCCACCTGAGCATTTGCCAATTTGTTTTGGTTGGCATAAACGGTAGGGAATGCAATGGATTGTGAAATATTGAACTGGTTGTCATTATTGTAGATACTGTTGTACTGGCCGTGGGTAAGGCTGAGATTTGTCTTCGGCAGGTTCCAACTTGCGCCTTTTAAAGCCCTTTCCTGTTGAGTTTGTAGATCTGCTGCTTTAAGCCCGGGATTGTTTTGAATGGCCGTTTTTATAGCCTCATCCAGCGATTGGTAGATTTTTTGAGACTCCTGCGCCTTTGCTTCAGGAAACTGGAAGAATAACATTCCAATGAATAAGAATGGTGCTACCGTTCCTGGTTTTACTTTTATTCCTCTTTCAAAATAATAGTAAAGGATGGGCAGTACGACCAATGTTAAAAAGGTGGCGGTAATCAAGCCTCCAATCACAACAGTAGCTAACGGCCGTTGCACTTCGGCACCACCTGATTGAGAGAGGGCCATGGGCAAAAAGCCAAGGGAAGCCACGGCAGCCGTCATGATCACTGGACGGAGACGCACGCTCGTACCTTTGTAAATCCTTTCAAAAATATCTGTAACTCCTTCTTTTTTGAGGTGGTTGAACTCGCTGATCAGTACAATTCCATTCAATACTGCTACTCCGAACAAAGCAATAAATCCAACGCCTGCTGATATACTAAAAGGCATATCTCTAAGCCAAAGGGCGAAAATGCCTCCAATCGCAGAAAGTGGAATAGCCGTAAAAATCAGGACGCCCTGCTTAATTGAACCAAACGTGAAATAGAGTAAAACAAAAATAAGTAGAAGAGCCAACGGAACGGCAATAGCAAGCCTTTCACGAGCTTCCACGAGGTTTTCAAACTGGCCACCATAAGAAACTGTGTAGCCAGGAGCCAATACCACTGACTGATCAATTTTCTGCTGAAGTTCTGTTACTATGCTTTCTACATCCCGGTTACGTACATTAAAGGCTACTATGATCCTCCTTCGTGTATCATCCCGTTGGATTTGGTATGGGCCTTCTTTGATCTCTACATCAGCGACCTGATACAGTGGTATTTGATGGCTATCCTTTCGTGCAATGTATAAGTTACGAACCGACTCAACATCCTCCCGGTTGGTTTTATCCAATCTTACCACCAGATCAAAACGTCTTTCGTTTTCATATACCAATCCGGCAGATGCCCCCGCAAAAGCCGCTTGCACGGAGCGGTTAACGTCACGGATGGTCAGGCCAAACTTTGCCAGCTGTGCCCGTTTATAGTTAATCACGATCTGTGGTACTCCTGTCACTTCCTCTATATAGAGATCAACGGCTCCTTCTACACCAGATACCAGTTTTCCAATCTGCCTTGCATATTCAGAAAGTTCATCGAGGTTTTCTCCGTAAATTTTTACGGCCACATCCTGACGAACCCCAGTCATCAGTTCGTTGAACCGCATCTGAATGGGCTGCTGAAAGCCAAAAGTTACCCCAGGTATAACCTCCAAAGCTTCGGCCATTTTATTAGCCAGTTCTTCGCGGTTCGAGGCGGTAACCCATTCCTCCTTATCCTTTAAAATGATCATCAAATCTGCTGCCTCCACAGGCATAGGATCGGTGGGGATTTCCCCAGCACCGATTTTAGAAACTACCTGAGTTACTTCGGGGAATTTTTCCAATAAGATTTTTTCTGCCTGGGTAGTTGCTTTTATGGTGTTTTGGAGAGAGCTTCCTGTGATTACCCTTGTTTCCACAGCAAAATCACCCTCTTCTAAGGTAGGTACAAATTCACCACCCATATTGGAAAACACCCATAAGGATATGCCAAACAATCCGAGAGCAATGGCAATCATCAATGGCCGTTTGTGCATCGCCCAACGGATTGTAGGGTCGTACAATCTATGAAAGAAAGTCATGATCTTGTCTGAAATATTGGGTTTGTATTCGGTCTTCTTGCTCAAAACCAATGCAGACATCATCGGCACATAAGTAAGCGAAAGGATAAAAGCGCCCAGAATAGCGAAGCTCACTGTCTGTGCCATAGGGCCAAACATTTTCCCCTCAATCCCTACTAAAGCAAGGATGGGTAGATACACGATGAGAATAATGATCTCCCCAAATGCTGCTGAATTTCTGATTTTGCTGGCTGACTGATAGACCTCTTTGTCCATTTCCTGCTGGGTCAATTTCCTTCCTAGCTTCAGTAAACCCAAATGGTGCAGGGTGGCCTCTACTATAATCACCGCTCCATCCACTATTAAGCCAAAGTCAATGGCTCCCAAACTCATCAGGTTGCCTGATACACCAAAAAGGTTCATCATACCAAAGGCAAAAATGAGAGCAAGGGGAATGACCGATGCTACGATCAAACCTGCACGGAGATTTCCAAGAAGAAGCAATAAAACAAAAATCACGATCAAGGCACCCTCTGCCAGATTTTTGCTTACCGTGCCTATGGCCGTATCGACCAGTTTGGTGCGATCAAGAAACGGTTCGATGGTAACGCCCTCAGGAAGTGTTTTGCGGATCTCTGCAATTCGGTTTTTTACATTTTCTATAACTTCTGCGGAATTTTCACCTTTCAGCATCATGACAATAGCACTGACCACTTCGCCTTCACCATTACGGGTGGTAGCACCATACCTTACAGCACTTCCCAATTGGACTTTGGCTACATCATTGATAAGGACGGGGATTCCATTTTCATTGTTTTTGATGAGCATATTTCGGATGTCGTCCAGACTGCTCACCAGGCCTTCACTTCTGATAAAATAGGCACTAAGATTTTTCTCGATGTAGGCTCCCCCTGTGTTTTCATTGTTTTCTTCCAATGCTTGAAAGATGTCGGCAATGGAGATGTTCATGGCTTTGAGCCTGTCGGGATCAATGGCAATTTCATATTGTTTGAGATAGCCACCGAAGCTGCTCACATCAGCTACTCCTGGAGTGCCCAATAATTGCCTTCTGACAATCCAGTCCTGAATGGCGCGTAGTTCACGGGCATCATATTTATCCTCATAGCCCGGTTCGGTTCCTACCACATATTGATAGATTTCTCCCAGCCCTGTTGTAATAGGTGCCATCCCCGGCTGGCCGACTCCTGGTGGTATTTGTGCCTGCACATCGGGTAGGCGTTCACTTACCTGTTGCCTTGCCCAGTATACATCTACATCTTCCTTAAACACAATGGTAACCACAGATAAGCCAAAGCGGGAGAATGAGCGTATCTCGTCTATCTCTGGTATGGTGGCCATGGTGATTTCGATTGGAAAAGTGATTAAACGTTCCACCTCCTCAGCTGCCAAAGATGGAGAAGAGGTGATGAGCTGTACCTGATTATTTGTAATATCTGGTACGGCATCAATGGGAAGCCTCGTTAGTGAGTAGCCACCCCAAATGACCAGACCCACTGTAAGCAGGCCGATGATCAACTTGTTTTTGACTGAAAAATGAATGATTTTATCCAGCATTTATTCTGTGTTTTATTTCCTGATTTAATGAATTGAATGGGGCATATATACCCAACATCGGGGATACCAGACGGCTCGGAAAAATGTATTTAAGTCATTGCCTTGGGGCAATCATTAAAATATTGATTTCTGTGGGTCTCTGGAAAAAATAATCAGGCCTTGGGAGGCTGGAAGGGAGATTCTGAGTACTCAGAGCAAAGAGAAAAGCTATAAGGAGAAACTTTTACCTGGTTGGTAAGGCAGAAATTTTCTATTTTAGGAAAATACTGAAAAAGGGTCATGAATACGGGCCCATGACAGCACTGATGTTGGCCATGAAAGGGTAGTTCATCATCTTTGTCATGGTCATGATGCCCCGAACTATTTTCATCATGATGGACATAGTCTTCAATAATAAATTCGAAAAAAGTGTCGCCACCAATGGCATTGTGTTCCTCAAAATGAGAAATAAGGGCAGGTAATTTTTTTAGTTCACAGCACATGTCCAAATTGGGGGACATGACCTGCAAGATGAAAATAAAAGAGAATGATATGTGTACAATATGCTTCACGTGTCCCAAATGTATTGATTCAGGAATGCAACCTGTTTGCAAAGTTTAGGAGCAGTTTGCACAAGTGCCTTTGTAGACCATGCTGGCACTGGCTGCTTTGAATCCTGATGGAATACTAGTTTGAGGTATTTTGGATTGGGTCAGACAGTAAGTTTCGCCACACTTGACGCAATGAAAGTGGATATGCTGGTCCTGAGGTTTGCATTCACAACCTTCTTCACAAAGTGCATATTTGACAGCACCTGTACCGTCGTCAATGCTGTGGATAAGTTTCTTGTCTTCAAAGGTTTTGAGAGTTCTATAAAGTGTAGCCTTATCCGCTTGCTCGAATTTGGCATCTAGATCACTCAAACTAATGGCGGCACCAGATTCTACCAATTTTCTAAGCACTAATAGGCGCATTGCGGTTGGCTTAATGTTTCGATCTTCCAGTTTATTTTCTAAATTTTCTTTCATAAAAACCATAAATTGTTCTTGCCAAATGGTGGTATTTCTTCACCTACAAAATTAGGGGCGTTTTGAGCGACCATTTCTGGGTATTTGATTGTTACTTGTTATTTCTATTACTACTAATGAAACGAACTCCTGTATTCTGTTGGTGAAAGGTTTGTCTTTGATTTAAAAAGTTTGTTAAACGATTGAGGTCTTTCAAAGCCTAGTTGGTAGGCAATTTCACTCACGGATAGATTTATTGTTGAGAGTAGTTCTTTGGCCTTTTCTATTAATTTTTGATGCATGTGCTGCTGAGTACTCTGACCAGTTATGGCTCTCAGTATATCACTCAGATAATTTGGTGAAACATTTATTTGGTCTGCAAAAAACTGCACACTTGGCAACCCCAATTCCAACCCTTTATCAAGATCAAAATAATCGTCTAAGAACGTTTCCATTTTTAGTAGTAAATCATCGTTTTCAGGTTTACGAGTAATGAATTGACGGTTGTAGAAACGGTTTGAATAATTCAGAAATAAACCTAGATGAGATTCCATTACATCCTGACTAAACTTATCAATTGAAGTATTATATTCTTCCTCGATGTTTTTGAGAATACCAATAAGCATGGCCTTTTCCTTGTCAGATAAATGGAGCGCTTCATTTACTGCATAGGAAAAGAAGCCGTATTCTTTGATCGTTTTTCCCAACGGGTAATTCCTAATGAGATCAGAATGAAAAACTAACCACCAACCCTCATATTTTTGGTCGCTACCTTCGCCTGTTGAAACTATTTGGCCTGGTTCCATAAAATCCAAAACGCCTTCATCAAAATCATAATATTTTTGACCATACTTCATTTTTCCATCTGGGCACCTTTTAAGTAATATGGTATAAAAATTCATTATCTGATTTATTGGCTCACTATTGCTAGGCTTTATATCATTTAATTTGATCAATCCAATCAAAGGGTGCTTAGGTTTTCCAAAGCCCGATAGTCTATTCAACTCTGAAATTGAATTGATGGTTAGGAAATCTTTCTTGTTTTTATAAACCATTTTTCTAAAATCATAGTATTCAGGCAAGCTCGATGACTTTCCTGCACTTGTTCTTTTTATTTACACATTAACATCAGACATATCCCAGTATCTATCACCTGTTTCAGTGCCAAGTGGAATGATTTATTCTAAACGGTTCAATTCATCCTGAGTCAATTCTACTTTAGCAGCAGCAATATTTTGCTCAATGTATTTTGGTCGCTTAGTACCGGGAATTGGCACATATCCTTTGGCTATTACCTACGCTATAGCCAATTGAGCACTGCTAATATCTTTCTCATTCGCCATTTTTTCAAATGCGTGTAACAATTCGATATTTTTGTAAAATTGTTCCCCTTGAAATTTGGGTAATTGTCTGCGCCAATCATTTTCTGGTAAGTCTTCTGGATGTTGAAATTCTCCTGAAATAAACCCTCGACCTAATGGTGAGTATGCAACAAAACCAATACCTAACTCTTCAAGGGTTGCCAGAATACCCAACTCTTCAACCTGTCTTTCGAATAACGAGTATTCGGTTTGAACTGCAGTAAGTGGATGTATTTTGTGTGCTCTTTTGATGGTTTCAGAACTTACTTCAGAAAGACCGATGTAACGGACTTTTCCTTCTTTTACCAATTCTCCTATAGCCTCTACAGTTTCTTCAATAGGTGTTGATTTATCCACCTGGTGTAGATAGTACAAATCAATATAATCGGTATTGAGGTTTTTCAGAGAACGCTCAAATGCTTTCTTAACGTAATCCTTGTTGCCATTAACTTTTCCTGTTAGCTGACCTTGATCATCAATCTCAAAACCGAATTTGGAAGCAATAATTACCTGATCTCGTTTGCCCTGAATCGCTTTCGCAATAAGTTGTTCACTTTTTAACGGCCCATATAAATCCGCAGTATCTAAAAAATGACCGCCCAACTCTAATGACCGGTGAATGGTGGAAATGGACTCTTCTTCGGTAGCTTTGCCGTAAGTATCCATGCCCATCATGTCGGTCATTCCCATGCAGCCAAGTCCAATTGTTGGTATTTCTAAACCCTGGCTTCCAAGTTTTACTTTCTTTAAATCGCTCATCGTATTGAATTTTATTTTTAACAAAATTCACAATACTACTATTTATTGATGTTTCCGAATCAAGGAAATTAATGAAGCGAAGTGTTTTCACGAAATCAACCAAGTGGAGGCATGAAACCTAAGCATCTACTCTATCAAGTTGATGCAAAAAAAATCCAGATTCGTCAAATCATTATCCGTTTATATCAACTGATTATCAACTAATTAGGTTGAAATTTATTGAAGTAAATGAATGTCTGAGATAGTTGGTATTTGAGTCGATAGCGATTGGTAATCGGTGTGTCGGTAATCAGTAGGGCAGTGATCGGTAAGTGGGTTTTAGTCGATAGTCTTTAGACCATTGTCGATAGTAGATTAGATTCTTCCTTCGTCAGAATAACAAATGATGGTGATCGGTGGATCGGTTATTAGTTGACAGTCTTTAGACCATAGTCGATAGTGATTAGTAATCAGTGGGGCAGTGATCGGTAAGTAGGTTTTAGTCGATAGTCTTGAGACCATAGTCAATTAGATTCTTCCTTCGTCAGAATGACAAATGATGGTGATCAGTAATAGGTAAGTCGGTATCTGTTTGCAGGTAGATCCCTCATTTGTCGAGATGACAGAATGGTGGGTGCTTCGAACATCCTTCGACAAGCTCAGGATGGCTTATCGCAATGATGAATAAACAAGAAGCGGAGCTCTCGAGGAGAACTCCGCTTCGGGTACTGTCATCTACCTAAGTGATGACGCATAAATATTTGATAAATTCTAATTCTAAAATTATGAAAAAGTTCATTAAAAAGCTGCCTTTGGTAGCATTTGTATTTGTCTTGGTTGGATTATTTGCGTTTAATACCAAATCTTCAGAAGAAGCAGTCTCAGTAGTTTGGTTTCAATTGTCTCCATTGGGAGATGTGATGTCTGAAATAGATGATCCGGAAGATATCTGTACAGAAGGGGAAGCCATTTACTGTGCGGTGTCTGTTAGTACCACAGATCTTGATTCTTCTGGTCTGCCGCAATTTGAAAATGTGGAAGAAGCTGGAGCTTCTAATCACTACGAGGATATCGCTAAGCGAGATAATTGATTAAAAGTAAAAGGGGCTGTCTCAAAAGGGCAGTCTCTTTTTTTATAAAAAGAAAGCCGGGAACAATTAAGTTCTCGGCTTTTTTGTGACTAACTGATTAAATTAGTCGTGTGCGTAATTCAAATTTAGTATTTAAAGATTACACTCCATCGCAAGTGATGCTACTTCCTCCATCCCTTGAGGAATTAATAGAAGAAAATCATCCGGTACGGGTGGTTAATGCTGTAATCGACCAAATCAATGCCGAACCTTTACTGAAGCAGTATAAGCCTGGAGGAACTTCGGTATATCATCCTAGGATGCTATTAAAAGTGCTTGTATATGGATATCTGACCAATATTTACTCCTCCAGAAAGCTAGAAGCTGCTTTAAAGGAAAACATTCACATGATGTGGCTTGCAGCCATGAATCGTCCGGATCATAATACAATTGCCCGATTCAGAAGTGAGCGACTTAAAGATGCCTTGAGGCAAGTATTCGGTCAGGTTGTTGAGCTATTGGTTGAAGAAGGACTGGTAAGTATCAAAAACATCTACACTGACGGCACCAAGATAGAAGCCAACGCTAATAAATACACTTTTGTCTGGGGACGGGCTATTCAAACAAGTAAAGAACGCATAGCCAAGCAGCTAGATGAGCTTTGGGATTACACACAGAAGCTAGCCGAAGAGGAGTTATCCAGTGAAGAAAAGCCTGATTTTAAGGCGATAGACAAGGAAAAAGTCAGTCAGACTATAGAGAGGATAGACAAAGCACTGGAAGACAAGCCTGTCAGCAAGAAAGTCAAACAAAAGCTCAACTATGCTAAAAAGAACTGGCCAGCCAAGCTAGAAGAGTATGCTGAAAAAGAAGCCATCATGGGTGAAAACAGGAATAGCTACTCTAAAACCGATCCTGGAGCCACTTTTATGAGGATGAAAGAAGATCACATGCTCAATGGTCAACTCAAGCCAGGCTATAACCTCCAGATCAGCACTTCAGACCAGTTCATTGTCAACTACAGCATTCACCAAAACCCTACAGACACACTCACTCTCAAACCACACCTTCAGCAGTATCAAGACCTTTACAAAACCAACCCTGAATCGATCTGTGCAGATGCTGGATATGGTAGTGAAGAAAACTACGACTATCTGGAAAAACAAAACATAGACAACTATGTGAAATACAATTACTTCCACAAGGAGCAGTCAAAGAAATGGAAGGAAAACCCCTTCAGAGCAGACAATCTGCATTATAACGAAGAGCAGGACAAGCTATACTGCCCGATGGGTCAAGCGATGGATCGGATAGCTGATCGAAAATCAGAATCATTGGCAGGTTATAAACAAACTTATGCACGATATCAGACTAAAAACTGCAATGGATGTTCTTTGAGAGGCTCTTGTCACAAGAGTAAAGGCAATCGAATCGTTGAAATTAATCATAACCTCAGGAGGCATAAGCAGAACGTGAGGCAAAACTTATTCTCTGA
>NZ_JAMZMJ010000022.1 GCF_024714495.1 Marinoscillum pacificum
AACCACATGATGTTTGAAAGACGCTCGATAACCTGAGCCTGATTTGTATTTTACCAAGTCATTTGACTTTTCTTGTTTATCCATTTTTGACACTGTTTGTGTCAACCTATTTCAGGACCTGACCTTCAATATTCTATGTGTTTTGACCTCATTTCCTGACTCAATGATCAGCAAGTAAATCCCTGCCGACAAGTCAGCTACATCAAACGAAATATCTGTTCCAGTTTTAGACTCTCTTATTGTCTTACCCTCTACATCAAGCAATCTCGCTGACACAGTAGTCTTAGCATTGATGTACAGCTGACTAGCTACTGGATTTGGGTAAATCTTTAAGTTCATCCCCTTATCTGCACTTAGCAAACCAGGGTCAGGTTCTGAGTCTTCTTCTTCCACTTCCACAGTTACCGTCCACTCCTGAACTGTCACTTCATCCTCAGCGGTTACGGTAATCACAACTGGTGATGTAAAGTCTATCCCCTCTCCACTAGCAGGATCACTGGTTGCTCCGTCTGACAAAGTGAAGGATGGTGTGAGCGCAGTTACATTCGTTCCAAACGCCACAACTACTGCCACTGTATGATTCTCTGTGTCAATTTCAGCATCTGACACTTGCTCTGGTAAAGTAAAGCTGAGGATAGTAGTTGAAGTTTTGGGCACCGTCAAAACCTCTACTTCAACCAACACTCGCCACGCCCGCGTAGTGCCATCCTCAGCTGTCAGTGTATAAACCACCGAACTATCTTCTGATATTGTAAAGTCTACAACCTCACCACTGCCAGGGTCACTGGTTGCTCCCTCAGAAATCGTAAATACTGGTACAAGACTTGTTAAATCCGTTCCTTCCGCAACAATTACTTCAACAGTGTGATTGGTTGCATCAATATTTGGAGTAGACACTTGCTCTGCTACTTCAAAAGTCAAAATATCTTTCTCTGAACTGAGAGCAACCTCCTGATCTACTGATACAGTCCATTCCTGTGCGTCACCATTCTCAGCTGTGACGGTATAGGTTACGTTACCACTAAAATCTTGAACCGTGCCACTGGCAGGATCACTTGTCGCATCTTCCGATAAAGTAAGCACTGGTGCTAATGCTGTAATATCCGCAGAATCATTGACCACCAGACTTATGGTATGATTTTCTATATCGATGGTTGCCGGCTCCACTTGCTCAGCCAACTCAAATGTCAGGATATCATTAGCTGAGTTTAACGCTTCCGTCACAGAAACAGTCCATGCTTGAGTGGTTTCTGCATCCTGGGCTGTCACTGTGATGATAGCTGACTCAGAAAAATCTATAGTGGATCCCGATACAGGATCACTGGTTGCCCCTGCTGATAAAGTAAACTCAGGTGATAATGCTGTTAAATCTGTCCCACGAGCCACTTCCAGTAGAATCTCATGGCTTACAGAATCAATAGTAGCATCTCCTGTTTGTGCATCTAACACAAATGTGAGTATCTCAGTAGCAATGCTGTGAATAGTAATGCTAACACTTTCTTCATCAGAGAATTCCCCATCACTTACAGAAACAACAACTGTATGATCTCCAACTTGATCAACTGTAGGAGTCCAAACTAAAACTCCAGAAGCGGGATCTATAGTTATTCCCTTATTTTGGGAATCTGTGTCAATAGAGTAAACCAAAGTATTAGCCGGAAGGTCTACATCTGAAGCAACCGCAGTTATCGACAGTTCTTCACCAACTTTACCTATCTGTGCCTCAAAAGCTGTCAATACAGGAGCCTCGTTCACATCAGTCAGCGCAATATTTACCTGCTGGGTTACTGTTCTTATGGTTTCTACATCATCGCTGACTTCCACTGTCAAAACGAAAGACGGGTTGACTTCAAAATCGAGAGTAGCGGATGAATTGACAGTAATAATCCCAGAATTGCTAATCGTGAATGCATCTCCGGTATTACCTCCAGTAATTGTGTAGGATAAAGACTGAAAAATATCTTCATCTGATGCAATCACAGAAGCCACTACGGTTCCGCTAGCTACATTTTCATTTAATGCATTGACTTGAACTTCATCAATAACCGGTGTATATTCATTGATATCATTGACCGAAATAGTTACCGTTTCTGTGGCTTCCAGCTGACCAATTCCCAGATCAGTGAGTTTGACTTCAAGTACTATTTCCTGGAGCGTTTCATAATCAAGCTCAAATGCTGATCCCGAGCCAACCAAAGTGATCACTCCTGTTTTACTGTTCAACGAAAGAATTCCTTCTTCGCTTGCAGATATGATCTCATATGACTCTATTCCATCCGCATCATCTGAGCTTAATGTTGCAATAACTGTCCCTATTGAAGAGTTTTCATCAATATCAAAATCAGAGGCGATCAAGGCAGGGAAACGATTCACGAATACAGAAATCTCTGCGGAAATAATGGCCGACAACTCTCCATCGCTTACTGCAATTTCCAAATCGTAACTAGGCGTATTTTCAACATTAATTTGACTTGCATCTAAGACAGTACCAACTCCAGTATTAGCATCAATAGCAAATACTCCATCTTCATTTCCTGATACAATGGAATATGATAAAACATCATTTTCTGGATCAGAAGCAACTACAGTTCCCCAAACATGTCCATTCTGAACGAAGGCACTCATGTTCAAAGAAAGATCATCGGCTGTAGGTGCTTCATTGACATCCTGAAGAGTGATCGTTATAGCTTCGGTGGTCGCAAGTGATCCTTCGCTATCATCGCTTGCTTCTATGATCAATTCAAAAGAGGGATTAACTTCAAAGTTCAGCATCTCTTCATCTGCAACTGTAATCACGCCATCTTCATCGATTAAAAAAGCACCAAGTGAATTACCACCAATTAACGAAAAGCTTATGGCATCACCTTCGGCATCTGTAGCCAGCACTGTCCCCACCTCTGTACCATCGGCAAGGTTTTCATCGATTGTAAATGATGTGGTAACAATCGCTGGAGCGGCATTTTTAAACACCGACATTAAAACTTCGGTTTGCCCAGTCAGCGGTGGTACTCCATCGTCTGTTACTGTCACTGTCAAAGTGATCGCCGAACCATTTTCCAGCGCTTCTAACGCATCACTGTTAACTACAGTAATACTGCCAGTTCCTACATTTATCCCAAAAATACCATCATCATTTCCAGCAGTGATCGCAAAAGAATGCGTCTGACCTGCATCCTGATCTTGAAAAGAAATAGTTCTTATAAGAGATCCATTGGGAAGAAATCCACTGATACCAAAGTCTGGTAAACTAGTTAACACTGGAGCTTCATTTACATCATTGAGGGTGATGGTAATAGTAGCAGTGCTGGCCAACGGAAGCAATGCATCATCATCCTGCACCTTCACAACGAATTCGAAAACTGATTGCTCTTCAAAATTTAAAGCAGTTTCATCACTGACTGTAATTTCTCCAGATGAGCTGATGACAAAAGGAACTTCCCCCTGTCCTTCAGCAATTGAAAATTCTATTCCATCATCGTCGCTGGCTATAACCTGCATCACCACAGTACCATTGCTAGCGTTTTCGTCTACCGATGCACTTTGATTAGCAATCTCAGGAAAATCATTATCTATGATATTGATGGTAACCGTTCCTGTAGAGGTAAGGGTACCAGGTCCCTGGTCTGCAGCCTGAATGGTCAGTTCAAAACTGGTAGTAGCTGAAGCTAGCAAAGCGGCTTCATTGATTACAGAGATCTCCCCAGTCACTTCATTAATCGCAAAGATTGACTCCTCATTACCTGCTTCAATACTGTATCTCTGCTCATGTCCTTCCTCGTCATTTGATTCGACCGTGACTACCAGACTACCACTAGTACTGAAACGACTGATAGCAACTTCCGCGTCCTCTACAATCGCAGCAGTATTTGGTCCATCATTGACCAGAATAGTGAAGGTACCCTCACTAACTTCATCATTCCAGAGCTGAAGGAGATAATCGGTATTTGGTTGTACTTCCATTGAGAAAGTACCCTGGTTCTCACATAGATCCAGAGATTCACCACCACAGGTTTCATAACCATCGATTCGTATAAATTCTGCAACCTCTAATGGACCGTCTGAATCGGTATCTGTTAATGCAACTGTAACGGACACCTCTACATTGGCACCAGAATTGAATCGATACCACACATCATTGATAGTACCGTACTGATCACAAAGTTGTGGCTTAGTAAAAGTTGTTGCATGCGAATTAGTACCATTTGTAGGAGTTCCAGCTCCTTCTGCAAATACCGTGAGTTCTTCAGCGTCTGAGCAGTTGTCATTATCTGGAGGGGGGATTGTAGGTTGACTGGTGATTGTCAAATCAAATTCGCCGCTTGCAGAACCATAACCATCTACCAATATGAGATACTCTTCATCTACGACTGAATTAAATTTCAATTTGGATCTGAAATCTTCACATTCCTCACCATCATCATTCCCAGATAAGCAATTGAGTCCTGCTGAGCAAGACCCTGTATAAACGCTAATGCCCGTATCAAAGTCTGCAAAATCACAAGTACTAAGAATAACCGTTTCTCCATTGCCAATCAAACGATACCATACACCAACAGATATTCCTCCATTTTCACCATCTTCATCATTTCTCACTTCGTTACTACCACAGCTTGAAGCTACATTTGAATCGTTGGTAGCGAAAGTCGTATTACCAGTTACAGTCTCTCCTATGGTTATCGTGATCGCACCGGAGCAAAAGTCATTACTTGGAACTACATGAACAGTGACAACCCACTCCTGCGTGGTAGTTCCATCTTCAGCTGTGATTGTGATGCTTACTGGATTGGTAAAATCCACCACTTCTTCATTTGCAGGAGATGAAGTCGCACCTGGAGAAAGTGTCATTACTGGTTGTAAAATGCTCACGTCTGTATTTTGTGGCAATACGATCTCCAAAGTATGATTAGCTGCATCAATTACTGCAGTTTTATTAAAACCAAGAATTTTAAAATCAAGAATATCCGTTTCGTCTAAGCAAAACTGCCCATCATCTTCAATGATCCAACCATGATCATCTATTAGAGACTGTCTGGCTACTTCTCCTTTGCAAAACGTAATATCATTCACTCCTAGACTAACGTTATCAAGAACCTCTTGTGCAGACCAGGCTATTAGAAGCTTGTCATAATTTTGAGGAGAAAGCCCTGAACCTGAAAGCATATTGGTCATATTGGTTACTGCACCAACACTCCATTGAGAGACATCCTGATTAAATGCCTTAGCACTGGCGAACATATCTCTCATATCCTGAGCCTTACCTGTCTGCCAACCACTAACATCCTGGTCGAAATTTTCTGCACCAGAAAACATAAAGGACATATTCGTTCCTTCATTTACCTGCCAATTGCTGATGTCTCCATTAAAAGCAGTGGCGTTTCTAAAAGTGCTTTCAAAATTGGTTACCTGACTTACATTCCAGTTATTCAAATCCTGATTAAATGAAGAAGCTCCACTGAAAAGCTCCAACATATTCGTAACATTACTAACATTCCACCCGCTTATATCACTATTGAAATTAGAGGCATCCTTGAACATTTTGGACATATTCGTCAACTCACTTACCTGCCAATCACTAAGATCTCCATTAAAAGAATTAGCATTTTCAAACATTCTTGACATGTCCTCAACTTTTACTACATCCCATTCACTGACATCTCCATTGAAAACTATTGCTTCTCTAAAAACAGAGTTCATGTTAGTCACATTACTAACATCCCAGCTACCTATGTTACCATTGAAATTTTCAGCTTGATAAAACAACTCAAACATTTCAGTCACTTGACTTAGATCGGGCACATCCGTTGCACTAAAATCAGAACCTGGCCAATTCTTAAAGCTTTTGACAAAGCTCTTCCATTCGATATCCCCCCATTGCAACACATCCAAAAGTTGATCTTTGGGATAGTTTTCAGTCAAATGAGGAAAATCATCAAAAATCTCAAGGGTATATATGCCTGTTTCTGGTAGAGTGGAAGTGAAATTTCCGTCTGATATGGAGTGATTACCAAAAACTATCAAATTGCCATTTTCATCCTTCCAGAGATAGTTAAAATCATAGGACAGTTGATTATTGAGTCCAATGGTTATGCTTTCACCTGCTGTGGCAGACCATGAGGAAATAAATGGAAGCTGATCTGTAAAACTTACGTTAACCGTCCAATCCTGAGTTGTTATTCCATCTTCAGCTGTAACTGTATAAGTCACAGAGTTGGTAAAATCTTGAGATACTTCACCATCTGGAGTACTTGTTGCTCCTTCTGATAATTTAAATACTGGAACGACAGATGAAATATCGATACCTGGGAACACTTCCAATTCTACGATATGATTCGTATAATCAATGAATTCATCACCTATTTGAATTTCAGGAAATTGAAAAGAAAGAATATTGCTTGCTTCATCACAGGTACCTCCATCTGAAATCGACCAGTTAAAGTCTCGGATTAGCTTTTCCCTGGCAACCTCTCCTTCCGTACTACAGGCTTGAGTATTACCAATATTAAAACTTACTCCTCTGTTTGCATTCTGATTTGACCAACTGATAAGGATGCTATCATATGTAGCAGTGGCAATGGCTGTATTGTTAAAAGTACCAGCAAACCTTGTTGCATTAGTAATGTCCCATTCGCTCAGGCCGTGACCCTCAAATTTAATAGCTCCATTAAAGGAATTTCCAAAATTATCAACCCCGGTAAGATCCCAGGTACTTAAATCAGAATTGAAGGAACGAGCACTCTGAAAGGACTCATTGAATTGAGTGACATGACTCACATCCCAATGACTGAGATCACCTGCAAAACTGCCAGATTGACGAAATATCCTGAAGAAACTAACTCCTTCTTCACTCAAAATGGGAGCATCAGTAGCTGAAAAAGTGGTTCCTGACCAGTTTGCGAAGGTTTGATTGAAACTTTTCCAAACTATATCTCCCCACTGCTGCACATCCAATAGTCTCCCTTTAGGGTAATTAGTGAAATGTGGGAAAGAACCTGTGATTTCTAAGGTATAGGTTCCAGCTTTTGCGAACCCTGTCTTGAAATCCCCATCTGCAGAAGCATGGGTTCCAGAACTGACCGTACTATCGGCATTATTTTTCCATACATAGGAAAAATCATAAGACTGACCTGAATTTAAACCTATCTGAATAGTATCCAGATCATTTGCAACATTCCATTGGGTAATAAACGGATTTGACTGGGCAAACAACCCATATAGTCCAAATAGACCTATGGCTGTTAATAAGAGTTTTTTCATAGTAATACTGGCTTAGCGTGAAATAGAAATGGCTAGCCAAAATGCATTCTCTGATTTCCCTTATTTCAGATATTAAAATGCCCGGCTTACTCATTTCTGATTTCCTCCGCGAAAGATTGATTTGAAAAATGATGTAGCTGGTTAGGAAACGTCAATTTCAAATCAACCCTAAAGCAGAGGTTATTTTAAGCCTCGAAACTCTATGATTTGATAATTATAAATGAAGGAATTATTGGTTTAGCAGGATTACGTGAGAGTTTGGCAGCAATACTTTAGAGAAGTGTTTAGCTGACTTGCATTAGTTTCGCAAAAGTCTCTCGCTTATTCCTGGCCAAAGGAATGGTGCTCCCGTCCACCATTTTGATACTTCCACCTTCTTTCTTATCAAATGAACGGATCATTTTTAAGTTGATCAGGTAGGATCGGTGCGTTCTGAAAAAGCCGGAAGGTCTCAGCAAAGTTTCATACCCCTTCAGGGTTTTAGAAATGGTAATTTGACTACCATCTCGCAAAAAGAAAGTAGTGTAGTTATTCTCTGACTGACAGTAGACAATCTCTTTTACCTCCACAAAATACACCGACTGAATATCTCTCAGTACAATCTTAGGTATATCATCGGAGGTCATATCTGCAGTCAACTTATCAAGCAGCTGATTGCTTAACGGCAAGGCATCTTTTGCTTTCTCTAATGCCTCCTCAAATTCGCGAGGTTCTATCGGTTTGAGTATGTAGTCAACTGCATTAAATCTAAAAGCTTTAACAGCGTACTCATTATGCCCGGAAATGAAGATAATCTTGAACGGTATCTGATCAAACCGTGCCAGAAAATCAAAACTGGTGCCTTGACCAAGATGTATATCTAAAAATGCTAAATCGATAGAATGATCGTCTGTGATCTTTACGGCATCCTCAATAGTGTCAGCTTCCCAAAAAGAATAGTCCACTCCCATAAATCGATTAAGATAAGACTTAACAGAAACACGCGCATGGGACTCATCATCCAATATCAGGATGTTCATAGGGCTTTTACTTTTCCACTAATCTACAATCAAACAAGGTGCAAAACAGCATTTATGCCACAAACTTGCTTGGCAAACTTAAAGTCACTTTGTAACCTTCTACCTCTCCTGATTGATTTGTGATATTCTCTGAACGCATAGAAAAATCCGTTTTGTAAGTCACACGCATTTTATCCAGACGTTCGTTGGTTATGGTTGTTGCCAAAGATTGATGATCACTGGTTTTGATCAACTTCTCAATCATTCCAGTACCATTATCAGTTATCTCCAAACTGATCAAATCATCTGAAACCTTAGTGAATTTGATTCTGATTTCATTGTTATCTTTCTTGAATAAGCCATGTTCCAGCGCATTTTCAATAAATGGTTGAGCAAACATTGGAGGGATACCATCATATTCTGGATCCAAATCCTCATCTAGCTCTATCGAATAATCAAACGCATTTTGAAAACGAAGTTTCTGGACTTCTAGATAGTTGGTCAACATGTTTACTTCTTCCTCCAACGTAATGAATTCCTGTCTGGAATTCTCCAATATCTGACGCATAAGTTTGCTAAACAGACTCATGTAATCACTTGCTTTTTCAGGACTCTCAGTTAACAAATATTGCTGAATGGCTCCAATGGAATTGAAGATAAAATGTGGATTAAGCTGAGAACGCAAGAAACGTTGTTCCAATTCCAAAGATGCCTGATCTCGTTTGGCTTTATACTGTCTGTAGTAGAAATACCCTCCTCCACTTAACAATAGCAATATCATCACTCCTCCAAAGAGGTAAACTTTCGAACGTAAGTCCTGAATCTCTGCTTGCTGCTCTAGACTTGCAATCTCTTGTTCTTTTTGTTCTGTTTCATACTGTACTTTGAGCTTGGATAGCGCCAGGTCACTTTGCTCGGTAAGAAACGACTTCTCTAAAGAATCACGTTTATCGAGGTAATAATATGCCTTTTCAAACATGCCTAAATGCTTGTAAACATCCTGGCTCATGACGAGCAAATTCCGATAACGTACTATTCCTAATTGATCCATGGGAAGTGAGATCGCCTCAGCCGAGTCGAGATATGTTTTGAAAATAGGATTACCCAACTTCTTATAACTCAGGGTCATTTCCAGATATACATTTAATCTTTCGAATTCTTCCTCTAATGGGGAAAACCGCAACCTGGTGAGATCTGAACGATGATCATGCAGCAGGTCTAGAGCATCTTTCCATCTATCATACATCTGATAGGTATTTATCAGTTTATCCCGACATCCGAAAACCGTGTAATCGTCTCCAGAATTCTGAGCATATTCCAGAGACAACTCTGTGTATTTGATACGTTCGTCTCCTTCATACAAATTGGAAAGGACTCTATACCCGTTAGACAACCACTTATCATTCTCCAATTCCTTAAATATTTCAATACCAAGGTTGATTTCTTCGATAGCCTCCTCAGCTCTATTAAGCTTGACTAACGAATTGCCTATGTTGATATGCAATTCACCTTGATTCGTCAAATCCCCTAACTCGGTAGACAAATCCAGTGCCTTAAACTTATACTCCACACTTTTCTCCAGGTCAATATTACTGTATAGAGACCCCATTTTGGAGTACATTTCCGCAAGTCCCTCAGAATAATTAAACTCCTCAAATACCTTTATAGCCTGCTCGTTGTACCATAAGGCCGAATCAGCTTTATTTTGCTGATTGAGTATTATGACAAGATTATTGTAACTTTTGAGAAGACCATTTAGATCATCTACTTTCAGAGAATGAGTTACCGCCTTGTCATAAAAATAGATTGCAGAATCAGACTGCCTTTGTTTAGCAAACAACAGTCCTTTTAGTCTATAAAAGGATGCCTTGTATAGATCACTGCCTGATTGTAAAGCCATCTGCTCATATTGATCCAAATACATTTTCGAGCTATCCTTATTTGCACTATGGTAATGGCTTACTAATTGTTCGAGCGCACTAGACTTTACAGAATCACTGCCCGATTTAGATGCCTGCTCTAATTTTTCAAGGTCTACTACTTTCGACTGCTGTACCGAAGACATAGTGGTCAGTGAACTCAAAAGCAGAAACACAAACAATATATTGGCAGAAGCAGAGAATCTAGAATGCCGAGAGATGGTTTTCATATTAGCTGGTTGATGGTGACTTAAGTGATTCTAATCCACTTTAACAAGATTAAATTTAGTTAGCTGAAATCTTATTCCTACGGTTAAACGATATAAATAATCCCTAACTATCATAAAAAAGCCTCCAGAAAATGCATTCCGAAGGCTCCAAAGTCATTCCTAATTTTTCAAGTTTTACAAATCGTCCAGATCTTTATTGATAATCAGTCGATTTCCACGGTTATAAGTGAAGTAGTTCCAAACCCAGTTTGAGAATACCAACACCTTTCTGCGTATCCCGATAATTGAGAAAAGGTGAACAAACATCCAGACAAACCAGCCAAAAAAACCTCCAAATGTGATTTTCATAGGAGCATCTACCACTGCCCGGTTTCTTCCTACCGTAGCCATACTACCTTTATCTACATACTTGAAAGGCTTTAACTCTTTGTCCTTTTGCAAGCGAATGATATTTTCACCCAAATTTTCAGCTTGCTGAATAGCTACCGGAGCCAATTGAGGTAGGCCTTTTGGATGTTCCTCACTTATTTGAAGCGATACATCACCAATAGCATAAACGTACTCGTGATTTTTCACACGGTTGAATTCATCAACCAAGATACGGCCCTTATCTTCAGCACCCTCTCTCAACCCTTTGATCACGTTGCCCTTTACTCCAGCTGCCCATATCAAACACTTGGTTTTAATTTGCGTACCGTCATTGAGGTAAGCAATATCGTCTTCGTATCTCTCCACCAATTTCCCTAAAGAAACTTCTACTCCAAAGTGCTCCAGGTACTTAGCAGCCTTACGTCCGGATTTATCAGACATGGGTGGCAATACCCTATCCGCTCCTTCTATTAGGTGTATGTTCATTTTAGAAAAGTCCAACTCAGGGTAATCCTTGGGTAGCACATGACTTCTTAGCTCTCCAATAGCTCCTGCCAATTCTACCCCTGTTGGACCAGCTCCCACGATTACAACGTTCATGTGCTTTTCGATCTCATCTTGTTCCTCATCATAGTATTGGAGAGCTTCTTCAAAATTCTCTATGAGTCGGGTTCTGAGTTCGATTGCATCACTCATCACGCGGAGTTTCATTGCTTTCTTTTCAAGTTCTTTGTTCCCAAAGAAATTCGTTGATGCACCTGTAGCAATTACCAGCATGTCATATTTCAAAAATCCAAGGTTCGTTTCCACTTCCTTCTCATCTGCATGTATCTGGATGACCCGAGCCATGCGGAAATGGAAGTTTTTATTGTCCTGCAAAAATTCACGTAGCGGACTGGAAATATCCCCAGGACTCAAACCAGCCGTAGCCACCTGATACAATAACGGAATAAACGTGTGGTGATTGCGCCTGTCAATCATTACGATCTGCACATCTTCCTTGCTGAGTTGCTTCACCAATTCGATCCCTGCAAACCCTCCACCAATAATCACAATGCGGGGCATATCCGTCTCCGGAATACGTTCGGTGATTTTGTCACCTTTCTTTTTGGGTGCTGTTGCTACTGGTAGTTCTTCTAAAGTTTCCACGATTTCCTTTTTATATAATCAACAGATAAACTTAAAACTTGTTAATCTTGTCGTTCTAAGCTCTTAGGTAAAACGATTTTGAGCTTGAAATGGATCGTGAGGATCGAGGTTTTTTCAAATTATTTTTCAAACAATGGAAGCCAACAAAAAAGTAATCAATTCATGGTGCATGTATGACTGGGCCAACTCAGTGTACAACCTGGTGATCAACACTTCCATTTTCCCGATTTATTATACGGCTGTTACCGCCAATGAAGCCAACGATGACAAAGTGGTATTCTTTGGGTATGAGATGGTTAACTCCGTTCTTTACAGTTACGCGATTTCCATATCTTATTTACTTTCTGCCATGATGCTTCCATTACTATCTGGAATTGCTGATTACACAGGAAAGAAAAAGAAGTACCTGAAAATATTTACCACGCTCGGTTCCATTGCGTGCATGAGCATGTTCTTCTTCACTTCTGACAATTTGGAGTGGGGAATCATCTGTGTAGTATTGGCAAGCCTAGGATATAGCTCTGGACTTGTTTTTTACGATGCGTACCTTCCAGAAATTGCTCCTGCGCACATGACAGACCGAATAAGTGGACGTGGATATTCATTCGGATATGCAGGAAGTGCCATTCTGCTAATCATTAGTTTGGTGCTCATCATGAAATTTGAATGGTTCGGTTTCCCTGATAGTGGAACGGCCACTCGCACCGTTTTCCTATTAGTTGGTGTATGGTGGATCGGGTTTGCCCAGATTCCATTTAAAAACCTTCCATCCAATGTTTTCAACAGAAAACCAACGGGAAGAGTATTAGTCAACGGCTACTTAGAACTCAAAAAAGTATTCTTTGAGTTGAAGGGACAGCCAAACATTAAGAAATACCTGATCTCGTTCTTCTTCTTCAACATGGGCGTCCAAACGATCATGCTCTTAGCAACTTTATTCGGCACCAAAGAATTAAACCTTGGCTCTGCCCAATTAATTCCAGTCATTCTTATCATCCAGTTTGTGGCTATTGGTGGAGCAATCCTGTTTGCACGAATCTCTGAAAGAAAGGGAAATGTATTCTCTCTTGGCGTAATGATCAGCATATGGATTGGAATCTGCTTTTTTGCTTACACAGTGACGACAGTCAATGAATTCTACATTGTTGCCGTACTTGTAGGATTAGTAATGGGAGGAATTCAAGCATTATCCAGAGCTACATTCTCTAAACTCATTCCACAAGACTCCATCGATCATGCATCCTATTTTTCATTCTTTGACGTCCTATTCCATCTATCTGTAGTAATAGGAACATTTAGCTACGGCTTCATCGAGCAGCTAACTGGCAGCATGAGAAATAGTACGCTTGCACTGGCATCCTATTTTGTGATTGGCTTGTTATTACTAGTTTTCGTGAAGATGCCAAAAGTAAAAAAGAGTTAAACCTGCAAAAGTATTAAAGGCTTAATCCTTCATAGAAGCGAAAGCGGCTTTAATTCGATCAAATTCCCGATCCTGTTCAAACAATATAAGTTTGGAGTCTGGGCCAATGATCGCCGTAGTTGGCATGGTAAATATTTGGTATCGAAGAAAAAAATTATATGCATCCGGAACTACGATAAGCCTATCCGAGTCAAACTGTTGCAAATGAGGTCTTATTTCTTGTATGGTATTTCGAGATACAATAACTATACCTAAGGGTGATTCACTCATAACAAGATTCAAGAGTTCATCAAATTTTGTCACCTCAGTCAACCGTGAATCAAATAACTCTTGAAAAATCACAACAACTCCATTTTCCGAAAAATCGGACAAGCGGACTGTTCCTTTTTCACTTTTCATGTTAAACGGAGGAAACACCTCACCAATTACCGGCTGCATCTCCTTATCTCTCATTTTAATTGACGTTGAGTGATTTGAAGAGTCCACCTGAAAATATTCAGCCAATCCATCCGCATTAATAATTGGGAGAACTAAGGTAAGTTCATTCTCCTTTTTTAAGCTCTGAAGTTGACGATGAGTAATGACCTCTCCAGTAGATTTCAGTATAAACTTATCTCGAGATGTATATGATATTGAACTTTCCATTTGCGCATTAACCTGCACAAAAAGCAACAAAAAAAACTGTATAGATAAGAAGGTTTTAGAATTCATTTCATCATCATTTGGCCAATAAATCAAACACTAATTTAATTAAACGAAATAGTTATTTGACATATTAATGATTTATAAAGTCTAAGTGATTCATCAACTGTTTACCCATATTTGCATTCATCATGCAGCAACTCAATCTTCCGACATGTGATCTAAAAATTAAAAATGAAGAAGGCAACCAGTTTGTCTTAGACATCATACGGAAGAAATATGTGGTGTTGACGGCAGAAGAATGGGTGCGTCAGCATTTCATTCACTTGATGGTTAACCATCTCAAGTATCCGAAATCACTGCTGAAGATCGAGTCAGGGCTCTCCTATTTCAAATCTTCTAAACGAAGCGACATCAATTTGATGAATTCAGATGGTTCGTTATTTCTGGTATTGGAATGCAAAGCACCTGATGTAAAAATCAATCAAAAAGCGCTGAACCAAATCAGCGTATACAACAAGGAACTTCAGGCACAATACGTCGCATTGACCAATGGATTGCAGCACTTCATTTGGCTTTATGATAAAAAGAAGGAGCAGTATCAACAACTCCCAAAATTCCCTGCCTTCAAATAATCCAAATGTATGCTTCACATAATTTGCGCTTTCGGGTGGACGAAAGCCTTGCTCTGTCAGGATAAAAAAAAGCATCCGCCAACCGGCAGATGCTTTCTAAATATCTATTAATTAATCTCTTAAGCTAAAAACTTCTCAGCTGGTGAAAACGGAAGACCGAACGCAGTAGCCACCCCTTCGTAAACTATCTCTCCATCGATCACATTCAAGCCTAGCAACAACTCTCTGTTTTCATTACAAGCCTTCTTCCATCCTTTGTTTGCTAGCTGCAATGCATAAGGCAAAGTAGCATTAGTCAAAGCCAAAGTAGAAGTGTAAGGCACAGCACCCGGCATGTTTGCTACACAGTAGTGAAGTACTCCATCCACTACGTAAGTAGGATCCTGGTGCGTAGTTGGCTTACAGGTCTCGATACATCCACCTTGATCTACAGCAACGTCTACTACTACAGTACCTGGTTGCATGTCTTTCAACATGTCTTTTGTAATCAAATGTGGTGCTTTAGCTCCTGGGATCAATACTCCACCAATGATTAGATCATGGGTTGGAAGTAACTCCCTAATGTTATACTCATTAGACATGAATGTATTGACATTGGCAGGCATTACATCGTCCAGATATCTCAATCTTGGAAGATTCACATCCATAATGGTTACGTCAGCACCCATACCTGCAGCCATTTTAGCTGCGTTGGTACCAACAACACCACCACCAAGAATCAAAACCTTTGCTGGTCTAACACCGGGAACACCACCAAGTAGAATTCCTCTACCTCCCATTGGCTTCTCAAGATATTTCGCGCCTTCCTGAATAGACATTCTACCAGCTACTTCAGACATTGGAACCAACAATGGTAATGATCTGTCAGCTTTTTCAACAGTCTCATATGCCAAACAGGTAGCTCCGCTTTCCATCATCGCCTTTGTCAGGGGCTCATAAGAAGCAAAGTGAAAATAAGTGAACAACAATTGACCTTTCTTTACCAGTTTATATTCTGGCTCAATTGGCTCTTTCACCTTGATGATCATCTCAGCGATCTCATAGGTTTCTTCAATTGTTGGAAGAATTTTAGCACCTGCTTCAGCATACTGCTCGTCGCTAAATCCACTACCAATTCCAGCAGTAGACTGCACATAAACCTGATGTCCATTCTTGGTGAACTCTTGTACACCAGCGGGGGTGACGGCCACCCTGTTTTCGTTGTTTTTAATTTCCTTTGGAACCCCAATAATCATAGTTGTATAATCTATTTTGGATCAATTCTCGTACAAAGATATAGGGCGAGTTTCACAATTATTTAAGGGTCTGAAAATTCGATATAAGCGACACCCCTTGTTTGCATTTTAAGATATTTTATTTTGATTAATCAATAAATACAAAATATTATTCTTACTGAAAACGTTTGATATAGAGCAAACAACTATTTTCTATGGGATTTTTAAAACAAAAGTCGATGGATTTTATTAGATTTGAAGGTGACAACATTCAGCATTAACCCCCAAAACAATTATTTATGAGCGCTACAAAAACCAAGAAAAAAACCTCCCTGAACACCAGTGAAATCTTGCATGATTACGCTCTGGCAGTAGAGAGCCGCGAAAACAGTCTCATAGGACGAAAAGAAGTCTTTATGGGAAAAGCAAAGTTTGGAATATTCGGTGACGGTAAAGAGGTAGCGCAAATTGCCAAAGCCAAGTTTTTCCAAAACGGAGATTGGAGATCAGGATACTACAGAGACCAAACATTCATGATGGCCCTAGGCCAGCTAACTTCTCAGCAGTTCTTTGCACAGCTCTATGCACACACAGATGTGGATGCCGAACCTGCATCTGCAGGTCGAATGATGAACGGTCACTTTGGAACTCGTTCATTGAATAATAAAGGAGAATGGAGAACTCTGACAGACATGAAAAATAGTTCTTCAGATATTTCATGTACTGCTGGTCAAATGCCACGATTAATCGGGCTTGGATGGGCTTCTAAACTTTACAGAGAAAACCCCGCTCTTCAAGAGTTTAAAGACTTTTCAATCAATGGGAATGAAGTAGCATTCGGAACAATCGGAAATGCATCTACCTCTGAAGGACATTTCTGGGAAGCAATGAACGCCGCAGGCGTATTGCAAATCCCGATGGTAATGTCCATCTGGGACGACTTCTATGGCATCTCAGTACCTCAGCAGTACCACACAACCAAAGAATCGATTTCGGAAGCCTTATCCGGAATGCAGCGCACAGCTAACAAAAAGGGATTCGAGATTTTCAAAGTCAATGGATGGGATTATGCGGCACTTATTAATACATATGAAAAGGCTGTAAAATTAGCTAGAGAAGAACACGTACCATGTCTGGTACACGTGGAGGAAGTGACACAACCACAAGGACACTCTACTTCTGGTTCGCATGAAAGATACAAGTCCAAAGAAAGACTTGACTGGGAAAAGGCACATGATTGCATATTAAAAATGCGTCAATGGATCACCTCTGAAGGCATTGCCACTGAGGAGGATCTTGAAAAGTTAGAAAAAGAAGCTAAAAACAAAGCTAAAAAAGCAAGAGATAACGCCTGGAAGGCTTACAACAATGAAATCAAAGAGGATCTTGAACAAGCCCTTGAATTGATTGGCAAAGCCGCTCTTACTTCTGACAACAATAAAGCAGTACAGCAAATCAAGAATGATTTAAAAAGTACGCTAAACCCGTTCAAAGCGGACATTATTAAGGCCGTTAGAAAAAGCTTCAGACACCTAACTACAACAGATTCGGCTGAAAAAGCCAGACTCATTGAGTGGTACCAAGAGAAGCTTGGCAAATATAGGGATGAGTACTCTTCTCACCTTTACAGTGAATCAGATGAATCTGCACTAAAAGTAGAAGAGGTAAAAGCAGAATATAACACAGAATCTAAACTTGTTGACGGGCGAGAAATCGTTCAAGCTTGTTTTGACGCTTTATTTGAAAGAGACCCGAGAGTTATTGCTTTTGGAGAAGACGTTGGTAAAATTGGTGATGTAAACCAGGGGTTTGCTGGGCTACAAGATAAGTACGGTGAAATTCGAATTACCGATACGGGAATTCGTGAAACCACTATCATTGGCCAAGGTATTGGAGCAGCTTTGAGAGGATTGAGACCAATAGCTGAAATTCAATACCTGGATTACCTATTATATGCTATTCAAACTCTTTCAGACGACCTTGCATCATTGCAATACCGAATGAAAGGTGGTCAAAAAGCACCATTGATCGTAAGATCCAGAGGTCATAGACTAGAAGGCGTATGGCACAGTGGATCACCAATGGGAATGATCATCAACTCTATCAGAGGAATGCATGTATTAGTTCCTAGAAACATGACACAGGCTGCAGGCTTCTATAACACATTGATGGCGTCTGACGACCCAGCCATTGTTATTGAGTCCCTCAATGGATATAGACTGAAAGAAAAGCTTCCAGAGAACATCGGAGAGTTTAAAGTACCTCTTGGTGTGCCAGAAGTGCTACGAGAAGGAACCGACATTACCCTTGTCACTTATGGATCTATGTGCAGGATCGTAATGGAAGCAGCCCAGCAATTGAGCGAAATAGGCATTAGCTGTGAAGTGATTGACGCTCAGACCTTACTTCCGTTCGATAGGCATCAAATAATCGCTGAATCCCTTAAGAAAACAAACAGGGTAGCGTTCTTAGACGAAGATGTACCTGGAGGAGCTTCTGCATTTATGATGCAAAATGTACTGGAAAGAGACAATGGATACTTCTATCTTGACTCCAAACCAGTAACAGTTACTGCACAAGAACACAGACCTGCCTATGGAACTGATGGAGATTATTTCTCCAAACCTAGTGTAGAGGATGTTTATGAGAAGGTATATCAGGTGATGCACGAAGCAAATCCTGATCGATTCAAAAAACTGTATTAATCAACTTGAATTTGAGGGAGCGTTAAATCAGGTGTATCAACGATATTACTTTGGTTTAGCGCTCTATCATATATATAGAACCTTAATTTAAAAGTATCTCTACTCAAAACATATTTATGTCCATTAGTAGGCATTGAATATGAGATTTCACCTTTCAATGTTCTGCCTAAATTATCAGTATCGAAGATTGGAATCCTACTGCTAAAACTAGACAATGTGCAATCCACATTTCCAGTGTATTCTGCATAGTTAACAACACTATATTCTCCATTCAGCTTTTTTAGAATTTCCACATTCAAATTATAGTGATACGGATTTTGCTCAATAAATATAGCGCTATCATAATTTTCACCTACCTCACCATTTTCTATCACATATGACTTACAGCTGTAAGGGGGCCTATTATCAACCTCACTGTACAATGAGAAGTTATTAAAATCATCTATTGAATAATAAGGAAGCTCATACTCACCACCCAAACGAACCAACAAACCATTTGAATCAATAATCCTGTTATACGAATGATAGGGAGGAAAACTTTCATCAGCAGACAAGCCTACATCACCGTTGCCATCTTGTATTTCAAAAGTAAGTACCAAAGAATCCACAGCACGCTCACCCACCTCAGGAATATATCCGTCAGGCACTTCATAATAACTCAATTTCTTAAAACTCACTTCCGGAATATCTGATAATTCAGGAGGTTCAAAGCATCCAGAAAGCGCTAGAATGAATAAAATTATGGATATTTGGCCTATTCTTAGTTTCATACTTTATAGTTAGACAAATCTATCTTTTCTTACCCTTACAGTGGTAATAACCAATGATTAATCCTGAAAATTTCAAAAAGCAGATATTTTCTTTACAATCTAATCAATTCAACGATTATGCCCTGAAAGTATTTGAATATCAATATACTTATAATAAGGTATATCGCGCATACTGTGATCGATTAGAGAAAGCACCGCAAAATGTTTTTCAAATTGAATCAGTACCCTTTCTTCCTATAGAGTTCTTTAAAAGCAAAAAGGTTGTAACAGAAGAATGGGCAGCTGAAAAAATATTTAAAAGCAGTGGAACCACATTTCAATCAAGAAGTAAGCATCATGTAAAAGATGTATCATTCTATCACCGCATCACCAAACATACTTTCGAGGAGTTTTACGGCCCTCTTGATGACTATGAAATTCTAGCTCTTCTCCCTTCTTATCAAGAACAAGGAGATTCATCTTTGATCAGCATGATTGATTACTTTATGCAGTTTGCATCTAGTGAAAGTAGCTATTATCTACACAACCATGAAGAGTTAATAGAGCGACTTAATCATACTACTAATCCGAAGAGACTTCTCATTGGCGTAAGCTATGCACTTCTTGATTTGGCTGAAAAACATGCATTTTCACTTTCTGATATTGTAATCATGGAAACCGGCGGCATGAAAGGCCGAAGAAAAGAAATGATCCGTGAAGAACTGCATGAAATTTTCAAACAAAGGTTCGGGGTTAATGAAATTCACTCAGAATATGGAATGTCCGAACTCTCGTCTCAGGGATATAGTGTAAATGGCTTTTTCAAACTTCCAAGTTGGTCCAAAATCCTCATAAGGGATACTAATGACCCATTCACTTATTTGAACTCGAATAAAACAGGCGGGATAAATATTATTGACCTGGCAAACATTCATTCCTGTGCTTTTCTTGAAACAAAAGATCTTGGAAAACTGCACTCAGATGGAACTTTTAGCGTTTTAGGACGGTTTGATAATTCAGATGTAAGGGGTTGCAACCTTCTTATCAGTTAACAATAATTAGAAATATTTTTGCTTTGGTAGAAAGTAAATGATATTTTTGATGGAAGGTAGTCATGAATATAATATTGCAAACAAGCCGCTCATGAAAGTAAAAATATTTGCCATCGCATTAGTAATCTTAGGTCTTTCAGCATGCACTCAGAAGACTTGCCCTACATACGCTAAAGGCGATGCAGGCAAGACTCCAACTGAGGAAAAAGCTAACGTTTAAGATTAAATCTCAACGTATTTTTTTACGTCCGCTTCAGTAATCTCATCATTCGACATGATGATCAAACGCTCTACAATATTTCTGAGCTCGCGGATATTTCCTGTCCAAGCATATTCTTTCAATTGTTTGATTGCGCCATCAGAGATAGCTTTTGGAGCAGTCCCATACTCATTTGATATTTGATTCAAAAAGTGATCAACCAGAAGAGGTATATCATCTTTTCGATCTCTCAATGCTGGAACCTGAATGATCATAACACTTAGTCGATGATATAAGTCTTCTCTGAAGTTACCCTCTTCAATCTCTTTTTTAAGATCTTTATTGGTAGCTGCAAGTACTCTTACATCTACTTTGATCTTTTTATCACCACCTACTCTGGTTACTTGACTCTCCTGTAACGCTCTCAATACTTTTGCCTGAGCAGACAAACTCATATCTCCGATTTCATCTAAGAACAGTGTCCCGCCATTAGCTTGTTCAAATTTACCAGAACGCTGCTTATGCGCAGAAGTAAATGAACCTTTCTCATGACCAAACAACTCACTCTCGATAAGCTCTGAAGGTATTGCGGCACAATTTACCTCCACTAGCGGAGAACCAGCTCTAGCACTTTTATCATGCAACCATTTAGCCACAAGCTCTTTACCTGTACCATTTTCCCCAGTTATCAAAACACGCGCATCTGTCGGTGCTACTTTCTCAATAGTTTGCTTAATGTCTGTTATCGCTGCAGACTCACCAACAATATCGAAAGCCTTGTTAATCTTTTTCTTCAACCTTTTAGTCTCCGTCTGAAGAGTAGATTTATCAAGAGCATTTCTAACTGTAAGTAGCAGTCTATTCAAATCAGGCGGCTTCTGAATGAAGTCATAGGCACCTTTCTTAGTTGCGTCAACTGCCGTTTCGATAGTGCCATGTGCCGAAATCATAATGAAAGGAACATCAATTCCTGCTTCTACCACTTTATCCAGCAATTCAATACCATCAAGTTTTGGCATTTTGATATCGCAAAGCACCGCATCATATTGATTGGACTCTAGCAGACCCCAAGCTTCTTCACCATCAGCTGCCTGAGATACTTCATACGATTCGTCTTCCAATATTTCTGTTAGTGCCTGCCGGATGGTTTTCTCATCATCCACTACTAGTATATGTGACATAGTGTACGTTTAAATAAAAAAATGCAAGTCTATAAGCCGGGTTCTGTATACTCATGCAAGCATGAGCATGTTCATCATTTATCTAGTCCAGATGTCACCATCTGGATCAATCAGCCTACCCATCCCGTATACGAGCGAGCAACTCTAAACCGGGACCTATTTGGCTTTTCAGCCCGCAAGGTTTACCATGCGTCATGACTCGCGCCATAGACCGGTGGGCTCTTACTCCACCTTTTCACCTTTTCCCAACACGAAAACCGTGCCAGGTAGTTTGTTTTCTGTTGCACTATCTGTCCAGCATCCAATAAGATGCCGTCCTTCCCATTAGGAAGTGCGGTGCTCTATGCTGCCCGGACTTTCCTCTCAGAACGTAAACGCCTGAGCGATGAACCGACTTGCATTGCAAAAATAATAAGATAGATATCAGTAAATGTCCTTACCGGTAATTTTAAACTCCCACTCATCGGCAAGATTGGCCAGCTCCACTATGCTATCACCGAGCAACTCAACATTTGCTTCGTTTAACAGTATTGAAGCATCTACTTTCAAGAAGCCACCTTCTACAATAAAGTTCGCCAATGCAAACTCAGCACTGGCTTCCAAAATAGATGGGTAATCAATGCTCTCCGTAGTTTCGCACACTTTAGATGTAATCTGAACTACATCATAATTGTACTTCTCAAGCTTAACAACTCGAGCGATAACCGTTTGAAAACGATCATTCTTAATTGGAATCACAAAAATGGAGTGGCTATCGTCGTAATCGTTGTATTTACAATCGATTTTATCGGCAAAATTTTGACTAAATGATTTGAAATCCATGACTTAACAGTTTAGTAGAAAGTTACTAAAAATATGATTAGGACAAGGCTTCTTTATAGGTATCAATTGCTCTTTGCCTAGCTTCTTTATGCGGAACTATAGGTTGAGGATATTCACTCGTTCCATATTCAGGAACCCACTTTTTGATATACTTCAGATCTTTGTCAAATTTATCCTGCTGGCTAGTTGGATTAAACACCCTAAAATAAGGCTGTGCATCAGTACCTGTTCCTGCTGCCCACTGCCATCCTCCATTGTTACTTGCCAACTCAAAATCCAATAGCTTCTGCGCAAAATAGCGCTCACCCCATCTCCAGTCAATCAGAAGATGTTTGGTTAAAAAACTTGCCACAACCATACGAACTCTATTGTGCATATATCCAGTCGCATTCAGCTCACGCATTCCCGCATCCACAATTGGGTAACCTGTTTTTCCCTCACACCATTTCTGAAAATGATCTTCATTATTAGACCAGGGTATGGCATCATATTGAGACTTAAATGCCCTATCAACAACTTCAGGATAATGAGCTAAAATCATCATATAAAATTCTCTCCAAATAAGCTCGCTCAGCCAAACCTCACTTTTCTGGTCTCCACGCTGCACTTGCTCTCTCACGCTTATTGTTCCAAAACGTAAATGAATGCCCAATCTAGAAGTACCATTAACTGCCGGAAAATCCCTCTTTTCGGCATAATTCTCAAGTATCTTATCAGGAACGGTTTCAGAAGGAATTTCTATCGAAGCAGGTTCAATCCCAATATCACTTAGAGTCATCACTGGCTCTACAGTGGTTTTCCACAGCGCTTGCAGTTTGTTCTCAGAGTTGTAATGATCCAATTTCATTTTATGAAACTTCTCCAACCACTTGTTCTTATATGGGGTGTAGACTTTGTATGGCTGACCTTGATCTGTCAAAATCTCTCCCTCTTCAAAGATTACCTGATCCTTAAATGAGTAGAATTTTATGTTCTTAGTCTTGAGATACTCCTCAACCTTCTTATCTCTTTCCTTTGCATAAGGTTCATAATCCCTGTTGGTATAAACAGCATTTACCTGATATTCATCAATAATCTGCTTATAAATCTCCAAAGGCTCACCATAAAACACTTTTAACCCACTTTCGCAATTACGGTAGCTCTTATCTAACTCCAATAGTTGCTCATGAATGAACGCCACGCGGGCATCGGACTTATCCTCCAATTCATCCAAAATGTTTGTATCAAAAATGAAAATAGGCAAAACTGGCTCATCAGAGTCCAATGCATAGTATAAGCCAACGTTATCTGTATACCTTAGATCTCTACGATGCCAAAAGATATTGATCTTCTCCATAAGGATTGGAACCTGAAAAGATGCGAGTTGTTTTTACTTTGAAGAAGGTTTTTGATTTTTATTTGCTTCGATCTCTTTAGAGACATCTTTGGGAGTGGTCGTAATCGCTTCTTCCCTGCTTCTTGTAATTAATTCTTTGAAGTCATTGAAAGATTTCAAATACTGAAAACTAACTCCTGTTTCCCTAATTAGTTGACTAGCTAATTGCTCGGTCTGAGAGAACGCTTTAACCCTTAGATGGCCATCAGATGTTAGGAGATATCTGACTGACCAGTCACCGATAAAACTTGCCGTATTGGTTTCATTATCCTGTGGCAATCCACCTCCACCAGAAACTCTTAGTCGACCATCCAAGAATGTATACGACAAGCGAAGTTGGAAGGTGTTAAATGCATTTTGATCCAAAGAGGACAAATCAACGTCTACTTCTAAATTTTCATCCACCTGGCTAATAAAGTAAGAAAACTGATTAGAAAAGAACTCACTCAAACTTCCTTGCACTGCACCTGTATTGCCCAGATTGCTGAACCCACCATCAGGAGATATCTTTCTCAGAATCAACAAGCTAAAAACTTGCTTCTTTAAGATTTGCTCATCATTGTTGATGGTAGTTATTACCTGTTCAACGTCGGTCGTAGGACTAGCTTGAGAATCTTCTATTTGAATTTCAAATTCAATATTTGGAGATAGCATTTCTCCTGTCAAAATCACCACCACCAAAACAGGGTATTTCTGATGGACTGTTTGATCATCAGAACTTGTTCCATAAAAATCCAATGGTGCCGCGAGCTGACGATATGACGCTCTAAGATTTAAAATTCCAGCATAAGGATCTCCATACCAACTCAGGGTGCTCCCTGGAACAATAGAAAACTCCTTGTTAATAAAATTCGGAATGGTAAAATTATAAGCTCCTTCGGTTATAGATAGATCACCAAACAACTCAAACTCCCCACTGGTATCCAATGACAAGTTCAGGTTACCATTACCTCTTCCTCTTATGATATCGCCAGTTCGTATATCGAAAATAAGCTCCACATAAGCATCAGGAGTCACATCTACCTCAAAATCCAATCTAACCCCGGAGATGCTATTTTTTACGATCTGCTCTAAATCTACCGACTGTGTAGTATCTCTCAAGTCTACAAAAGAGATATACTCCTTTTGTGTGACCTCTTCAGAAGATCCAGAAAGTGGAATATACAGTTTTGTTCCTTTGTTAGTTGTTGCTTTGGCTCTTATGAGCAGGTCTGTCACTGGGCCAACAATATCAATATCTCCGGTGGCAACTGCAGAGCCATAGTACGATGAATTATCCTGAGCTGTGGTATTGAGTAATTGAAAATTGCTAACTGCTAAACTAAGGTCCGTATTGAAGTTCGTAAAGAACTCATGCTTTATGACACCTGAAAATGACGCACGATTTTGATCCTTGTCTAGTAATCTTAAACCATTGAATTTAATTGACTCATTATCAAAAGCAATATTTCCATTAAAACCATAAGTGGTACCGAGATAATCAAATTTAAATGTACCAGACTCAACATCTGTACTCCCAATAACAATAGGTTGCAATAAGGAACCAGAAATATCAACCTCACCACTTGCATTGCCCCCTATATTAGAAAATAAACTCGCCAAAAAAGGATTCGCTATCTGTAAATTCGCTTGATTAAACTTAGCATTGATATCCAATTCATTATTCTCTTCTTCTGGACTGTAATACCCATCTATATCAATTGTATTGATTCCTTCTCTTCTTACATTGTAGTCAATAGCTAGTCGTTTCCTATCAGGATCCCATTGAGACTTTCCTTTCACGTTTCCAATCAAGAAATTATTCATTTCAAGTTGATCCAAACGCAAATCACTATCCAAAACAAAAGGATCACCTTTCTGTGACCGTTTTAGTTCTATTGTACTATTCAACACTCCATCCAAATCAAAGGCAATCAAAGGCCCAATATTCACCAAATCAAAATCTTTGATCTTCAAAGTAAGATCAGTTTGACTACTGTCAGAATAATCCCCTGACAACAAAATAGATTCTGCATTTTGGTAAAGCTCAAGCCGATCTACCTGAATATTATTCTCTGTTATAACGATTTTGTTATATGGATTGAAAAACCATTGATCACCGAAAATGATCATTTTGGAAGGCATAAAATTAAAAACCAATCGATCATTCTGAATTTTAAGTTCACCTCCTACGCTCGCTGAGCTATTATTCTGAGGTTGAGCAATAGAAGTATTGATATTGACCTTATTGTTAAACCAAACTGCTTCTAAAGAAAAATTACGTGTTTCAGGTATCTTACGCCAAACTTGCTTCCCAGAGTTTATGAATGCCGAAGCAATTATACCTGCCGAATCCAAATCCTTTGAAAAGTTGAAATCAAAAGTGTTTTGATTGTATCCAACTCCGTCATAATTAATGGAATCTACTTCTGTGAATAAGGAAAGGGTAGCATTTTTCCGTTGGTAGTAGGTCCCTTCTACTATACCTTTTGGTGATACATAAATATCTGTATTGAAAAGCTTGATATACTTCGTGATATCTTTATAAGCTACAGTAAAATCAATGGAGTATCTATTCACTTCATCATTAGATCGATATTCAACTTGATCCCCCGAATAATTTGGATCAAAATAGCTTTGTACTTCCTGACTTAACACTTTCAAATCCTCTATCAACTCCGAGAAATAGAAATTACCATTAACATCCACCTCCAGGTCTGGCAACTTTACCTTTATCTGCCTAAAAGACTGTCCTGAAGTCGAAGAGACGTAAATAGAGTCCAACTGAATAGAATCTTGTTTCCAGTGAGTTTCCAATTCCGTAATTTTCACTCCGCCTTGCAAGCTATCCATATGCAATCCCGTCACATCCGCGTTTAGTTTTCCTGAGAATGTCAGTAAGTCCTCCATGAACCCTAACTTTTGCAAATTGACGAAATCAATGGTTGAATTCACATTTATCTGTTCAGGCTTAACACTCAAGTCTACTTGCCCCACTGTATTGATCCGGCAATTAGGATCAGCAACCACCAACATCCCTTCGAAAAACTCCGATGCTAATTCACCTCTTGCTCTAATGGAATCATATTTATATCCGTAGATTTCTGACTCAACAAAAGTCGCGTCAAGGTAAATTCTTGCAGTTTCTGGTCTCACTCCCGTACCATCCACTTTACCATTCATATTCAGCCTACCTACATATTCAGGCATCCCAATCAAACGCCCAAGATTGAAGTTCTTCAGCATCAAATCACCAGAGTAATCAGCTGTCTCCCACCCTTCAGAAAACTTCAGATTCACATCAGACTCTAAGGAACCTAAGTTTGTTTGAAACTCACCATTAGCTACAAAATCATGAGTGAACCCTAAGAAATGACCATCAAATTTTATATCGTTTAATGCGCGTATTTTACGTTTAGTAGTTTGATCAAAATAATCTGAAAAGTCTGCGATAAATATCTCAGCCGAAGTAATTCGGGCATCAATAAAGGTTTCGTCAATTTTAGGAAGACCCATAAAATCAATAGAGCCTTTTAGTTTAGTTCTTTCACCAAAAGTGATATCGAGATTATTTAACGATAAACCAGGAACCTTTCCATAGATTTCTCCACTGACTTCCCCTCTCAGTTCTTCTCTTGGAATTTTAGCAAAATAATTGATGTCCTTAGTTGAAATTTTGGAGCCTTTAAGACTGATGTCCATACTCACGCTATCTGTGAAATGAGCTAAATCATCATATCCATTAAATTTCAATATGATTTGATCCTTTATCTCTGAATTTGATGTAATGAGATCCAAATCGGTCATTTCCAATCCAGAACTACTAATTCTAAAGAAAGATATGAGTTTATTGACTTCTAACCCTGAAGCATTGTCCTTCGCTTCAAAACGGTTAATTGTAGATTCTATCGTATCTGAGACTACTCGGAAACCCTCAAACTCACCTATTGGCACACTTAACCTAAAATGACCATAGTCAAAGTACCCCTCAGGAAGACTATCATTCAGTTGATTATCATAGGCAAATTCAAAATCATTCAATTCAATATCCGCAATTGATAATTCTATCGGCTTAGCCTGTTTGGTTGTATCTTTCGGCTTAATCCCATTCAAATCATTTATAAACTCAACAAGGTTAATACCAAGCGAATCTTTATACTTGGTCATATTGAGTTTCGCGTTTGACAGCCCTATCTCATCAAAAGCGATATTACCTCCTGATAAAAGCTTATTTACCTGATAATTAACTTTCAAGTCGGCCGCCGCTACCATCAAGTTCCCCTGATAATCATAGAGCTCAAAGTCTTTTATTTCCACAAAATCGAACCATTTGATCTGAATGTTTGTAAACTTTGCGGTTTGGCGAGTATTGGAATTAATAAAAGTAAGGACTTTATCGCCGAGGTAATTTTGAAAAACAGGAGTCTGAAGAAGTATTATAAGCACGAATAAAAAGAGAATAAGGGCTGTGGCAAACCAAAAAATGATTCGCTTTATCCAGTTCAATATTTTCCTTACTACGTTCTGCTGTCCCTTCAATTCCCAAAATATTTAGATCCAATGAGCACAATCATCTTAGGTATTGAGTCATCGTGTGATGAAACTGCCGCTGCAGTTTGCAAAGATGGACAAATAATCAATAACATTATTGCAACTCAATCAATCCATGAAAGTTATGGTGGAGTTGTTCCAGAACTTGCCTCTCGTGCCCATCAGAAAAACATCATCCCTGTAATAAACGAAGCATTAGACCTTGCAGATATATCTATGCAAGAAATTAGTGCTATCGCATACACACAAGGCCCAGGCCTACTGGGAGCCTTGTTGGTGGGCAGCTCATTTGCTAAGGCCGCTGCTCTGGCCTTAAATATCCCATTAATCCCTGTAAACCATATGCAAGCACATGTTTTGGCTCACTTTATTGAAGATCCCAAGCCAGAATTTCCCTTCTTATGTTTAACAGTAAGTGGTGGACATACACAAATTGTAAAAGTTACTAGCTACCTGGAAATGGAAGTCATTGGTCAAACAAAAGATGATGCTGTTGGGGAAGCTTTTGACAAGTGTGCTAAGTTACTAGGTGTTGGATACCCCGGAGGGCCCAAAATAGACAAACTAGCACAGCAAGGAGATCCTAATAAATTTCCATTCCCGCAGAGTGACATTCCAGACCTGGATTACTCCTTCTCCGGTATAAAAACGGCATTCATGTATTTCTTACGTGACCAACAAAAGAAAAACCAAAACTTCATTGAAGAAAACATTAACGATCTAGCTGCAAGCCTTCAGTTCACACTAATTGACATGCTGTTTAAAAAATTAAAAAAAGCAACTAAAAAAGAGAAAATTAAAAACATCGCTATTGCCGGAGGCGTTTCAGCTAACAGTGGTTTAAGAAAGCACCTTCAAGAAGAAGCCAAGAAATATGGATGGGAAGTTTTTATTCCAAAATTTGAGTACTGCACAGATAATGCTGCGATGATTGCTACTACTGGATATTACCAGTTTTTAGAAGGAAAAAAGGGTTCTCTAAGGGACAGTCCGTTACCAAGAATGTCATTTTCCTCTTAAAACTTCGAAACTCCATTCTTCTTCATTATTTTTAATTTGATTCAAAAAGTACAATGGCTAAAGAGCAACCTAGATTTTCTAACAACATTTCAATAAGAAACCGTAAAGCAAGCTATGAATATGAGTTCATAGGTACTTATGAAGCTGGTATTGTATTGAAAGGAACAGAAATCAAGTCCTTACGTGAAGGAAAAGCTTCTGTCTCTGAAGCTTACTGTTATATAGAAAAAGGTGAACTATTCATTAAAGGCATGAATATCTCTCCTTATACGAATAGCTCTTTTGAAAGCCATCAAATTGATCGTCAGCGAAAACTTTTGGTTAAAAAGAAAGAACTGGAAAAGATCCAAAGTAAAATAGAAGAGAAAGGTTTGACCATAGTCCCTACCAAGATTTACATCAATAAACGGGGCTTTGCTAAACTTGAGATTGCAGTTGCTCGCGGTAAGAAATTGTTTGACAAGCGAGATAGTATTAAGAAAAAAGATCAGGACCGAGAATTGAAACGAATGACCATCTAATATGTCCGTACTGGTACTAAACGCAGATCACACACCTCTTTCAGTTTGTACCACTGAACGAGCATTTCTGCTTATGTACCTTAAAAAAGCTGAAATCATCTCAGCCACAGCCAATAAAGCTTTAAGATCAGTTAGCCAGTCATATCCTTTCCCCAGTGTTATTAAGATCAAACAATACATCCATGTACCTTATAAGGGTGTTGTATTGACCAGACAAAACATCTTCAAGCGTGACAATCATGCCTGTCAATATTGCGGTAGTAACAAGGAGCTTACTTTAGACCACTTGATCCCAAAATCAAAAGGTGGTAAATCCTCCTGGACCAACCTTGTAACAGCTTGTAAAAGCTGTAACTCTCATAAAGGAGACTATTCACCTGAAGAGGTTGGACTTAAGCTCAAAAACAAACCAATCAGACCTTCATATGTTATGTTCTTAAGGGCTTCATCAAAATATCTAAACGATGACTGGATCCCATTCTTAGAACATAAAGCAAGTGCATAATGGGCAACTTCCATACTATTAACCCAGCCACGGGACAAAAACTGTCAGAATACTCTTATCAATCCAGTGAGGAGATCAACCAAACAATAGATCAATGTCATCAAAGCTGGAAAGAATGGAAAAAGATTTCCTTTCCAGATAGAGCTCATCTGATGAATAACCTTTCCTCACTACTCGCTAATCAAAAGGAAGAACTAGGCAAACTAATTACAATGGAAGTAGGAAAACCGCTCTCTCAATCCATTGCTGAAATAGAAAAATGTGCTTGGGTTTGTACATATTACGCAGACAATGCCGAAAAATTCCTCAAAGATGAACCTATTTTAACTGAAGCAACTAAGTCATTTATTAGCTATCAACCTTTAGGTATCGTCTTAGCTATTATGCCGTGGAATTTTCCTTTTTGGCAAGTTTTTCGTTTTGCAGCCCCAGGTCTTATGGCAGGCAATGCAGCTCTTCTCAAACATTCGCCCAACAGTACGGCTTGCGCATTAAAAATTGAAGAACTATTTGAAAGTGCAGGATTCCCAAAACATCTTTTTTCTACCATTATTGCAGATGTTCCTGAAATAGAAGGAGTAATTGCCCATGAGAATGTTGCAGCCGTTACCTTGACAGGCTCTACCAATGCCGGAAAATCTGTAGCCAGTCTTGCTGGGAAATACCTTAAAAAAACTGTATTAGAACTTGGAGGAAGTGACCCATATGTCATACTAGATGATGCTGACCTTGATCTTGCAGCAGACAAATGTGTAACTGGCAGGCTAATCAACACCGGACAAAGCTGTATAGCAGCAAAGCGATTTATTGTTACTCAGAAAAACAGTGACACATTTACCGAGAAAATACTAGCACTACTCTCTCAAAAGGAATTCGGGGATCCAGCAACAGACGACTATGCCCTAGGGTCTATGGCCAGAGAAGACTTAAGAGATCAACTCCACAAACAAGTACAAACCAGTATTGATAAAGGAGCCAGCTGCTTACTCGGAGGTATTATTCCTGACTGTGATGGATATTTTTACCCTGCTACACTTCTTACAAATGTATCATCAGGCATGCCGGCTTACGATGAAGAGCTTTTTGGTCCGGTAGCCACAATAATTACCGCACAAAACGAAGAAGAAGCTCTTGATATCGCCAATGGCACTACTTACGGCTTAGGAGGGGCAATATTTACCTCAAACAAAGACCGTGGTTTAGAGCTTGCTACTAAATACCTGGATGCTGGGTGCGTGTTTATCAACGATTTCGTTAAATCTGATCCAAGACTGCCTTTTGGAGGGATCAAGCAAAGCGGATATGGACGCGAATTATCACTCCTTGGAATCCGTGAATTCATAAACTGTAAAACCATCTATCTAGCCTAATCTAAACATACAACTCTGCTCTCTGTTAGGTATATGTACCAATTATGATAAAACTATGAATACTAGTAACAGGGAATATCTATTTATATACAACAGCAACATGATTCAGGATAAGACTGCCAAAGGATATATTCTATCAGTTAATCATGTAAAAATCAATGAAAAAGACATTCATAAAAACCACTTAACGCCTAAGCAAATAGTGGATATTGCTAATAAGCTAGATGTTCCCATAAAGGAACTTTATAAAGAAAAGTCCGTATCAGCTTATGAACAATATACTGATGAGGACCTAATAAGGGTACTTTCACATGATCCATCTAAAATGAAAACACCCATAATATTATCTGATGAACATTCATTTATCGTAGGATCATCCTATGAATTAATAAAAGAGGAGTTAAGTCATGAAGACAGTTAAATCATTACTGATTATAGCCATTTTGACATTTATTGGAGCTTGTCAGCAAGAAGAAAGCAAACGATCATTATCTGACAAACTTGAAGAAAAGCAGGAAATACTAGAAAAGAAGATTGAGTCACTAAAGTCAGACTCTAAGAACCTGACTGGAGATGCTAAGCGTCAAGTAGAAAAGGCTATCGCTCAAATTGATAACGAAAGAGATAAATTAAAAAGTCTAATTCGGAAAGTAAAACGCTCTTCTTCTAAGGATCTAAAAAAGGTTGAAAATGAAATTGAAGAAAGCTTTGAAGATTCTAGTAAGCAAATAGAAAAATGGATAGACCAAGCTTCCAAATCATTGAAAAATTAAGCAATAAAAAAGGCTTGTCGAATGACAAGCCTTTTAATTTATATCGATTTATTAATATCAATCTTCTCCTCTTTTAATGGAGCTATACAAAACTTTCAAAGCATTTGCTTCTCTAAGCTCTTGCTGAACGTCCGATACGATACCCATTTTCACACCTACGTCCACTTTCATAGACATTGTGATCTTATCTCTCTCAGCTTCAGAAAGCTTGTCTTTTTCCTGGTTTACAAACAAAATAACATCATCGATATCAACGAATGCATCATTTGTTTGAACTTTTGGTTCATCTCCAAATAAGGAAACATTTTTAGGCTCCCCTATGTAGATGTAACTAACCAAAGACTTTCTTTCAATCTTTTGTAGCTGAGTAGCTTTTGGAAGCTGCTGCTTTACAAGGATATCTGTTTCTCTCATTACTGTTGTCACCATGAAGAAGAACAACAACATGAAAATAATATCTGGCAAAGCCGCAGTAGGTATCTCCTGCTGTGTATTAGAACTCTTTTTAAATTTTGACATTGTTCAAATTATTTATCAGGTTCTGCAATTGAAATCGCTCGAGGAATACCCTGACGTGCTCTTTCGTACATGTCATTCTGAATGTCATCTTCTTTATCAAGTGACAACCATTCCTCTACACTAATCCCTACTCTTTCAGCGTATATCTCGTTATAAGCACCATTGATTGCATCTAATACTTCAATGTACAACTCATAACTAGTACCACGAGCAGCTTTAAATGAAATCACACATTCAGTAGGATCGTCCGAAGAATCCTTTCTCTTACCGAATTGATTGATTTTCGCTTTCATGGTTGAAGGTAAGCTGTTGTAAATCTGAATTCCTTCATCACCTGGAGAACCAAAGTTCAAAACGAATTCCTTAACATCTTCCTTCAATTGTTCCATACCCGCTCTATACGGCTCATCCTCAATAAGCAACTGATCTCCAGAGTTAGCAAGAATTTTGAAGATATTCTTATCATTCTTGTTTACTTCTGGTGGCGGCTCATTCGGATCCGGTTTAGGAGGTAGTCGCATTGCGATCCCTTTATCATTTGCTATAGTGGTAGTTACCAAGAAGAAAATAAGCAAAAGGAACGCAATATCGGCCATTGATCCTGAGCTTACCTCAGGTGGCTGTCTATTCTTATTTCTTGGCATTATTTAAGCAGTTTAGATATTTCTGTGTATACGATTCCTATCAAAGCGATGAAGAAAAATATATACATCGCGATCAATCCTGCTCCTGATAGTTTAGCCGCGCCTTCTGTTACTTCTTTATTTGTAGTAACACTATCAGCCATTGCATAACTAATCAAGAAAACAACCACAATCACACCTAAACCAATACCTGACTTCACCAAGGATTGAGGGTCACCAAATGATTGTGCCAACGGAATAACGATAGCCGCAACCGCACAAAGAGCGATCAACAAATAGCTAGCATATAATCCTACGTCTATAATATCCATATGTCAGTTAGTTTAAAGGTAAATTATTTAGAAAGGTTGTGCTTAACTAGCATGTCAACAAGAGAGATAGAAGCATCTTCCATGCTGTTTACTAGAGAGTCAATTTTTGACACCAAGTAGTTGTAGAACAACTGAAGGATAACCGCAACGATCAAACCACCTACAGTAGTCAAAAGTGCAACCTTAATACCACCAGCAACTAGTGAAGGAGAAACGTCACCCGCTTCAGCGATCGCGTCGAATGCGTCGATCATACCAATTACTGTACCCATGAAACCAAGCATAGGAGCAAGTGAGATGAAAAGGGAAATCCATACCATTCCTTTTTCTAGTTTACCCATCTCAACAGATCCGTAAGCGATGATTGACTTCTCAACCATTTCAATGCCTTCTGACATTCTCATCATACCTTGTACGAAGATTGACGCTACAGGGCCTCTTGTATTTCTGCAAACTTCTTTAGCAGCTTCAACACCACCTGAAGAAAGAGCGCTCTCTACATTGCTCAATAACTTCTTAACGTTTGTTGTAGCTAAGTTTAAGTGAATAATTCTTTCGATAGCAACTGCCAAACCAAGAATCAAACAAAGCAATACAATACCCATGAACGTTGGTCCACCGTCGATGAATTGCTCTTTTACTATTTGATGGAATGATGCTTCCGTTTCTGGTTCTGGCTCAGGTGCAGAGATTTCTTCAGCTATAGTTTCCACTGGTTCCTCTTCAACCACAGTGGTGCTGTCAGCCACTTCAGTAGAATCTGATGCTACATCAGAACTGTCTTGTGCGAATGCGTTCACTGAAGAAAAGGTGAAAACACCTGCCAACATCAAAAGAGATAATAACTGTTTCATAATCTGTCTCGTAGTCTTCGGTTAAGTTTAAATTTTATGTAAGATTCGTAAATATATCAATAATTCAAGAACTCTGCAGAGAGGAAGGGATTCGAACCCTCGATACCCTTTTGGGGTATACACACTTTCCAGGCGTGCGCCTTCGACCACTCGGCCACCTCTCTGTGTCGGTACTTGACCTATTTTACAAGCCAACAAAGAAATTAATAAAAAAAAGGTTATGCAAATTTTAATTTCATTTGCCTAAACTTCAGTTATCCATTTCGCCATTTAGCGGAATAGCCAATTTTCTTTTGATTGAGGCTTCATTTTTCTCATTTCCCAAAAGAAACATAAGCTTAGAAACCGCTGCTTCTGTAGTGATGTCGCCACCACTTATAATTCCTATATCATCTAATCTCTTGCTCGTCTCGTATCGGCCTTGTATAACCTCTCCTCCGCTACATTGACTAACATTATAGATAATGATTCCTTTCTTAACTGCTCCTTCTAAAATCTTCAGGAACCAGTCAAAGTTCATCGTGTTACCGGAACCATATGTTTCCAAAATAACACCTCTTAATCCCTTGATCTTAAAAAAGCTCTCAACTGTCGCTTTATTTATACTAGGGAATATCTTCAATATGGCCACATTGTCATCAAAATTCTTCACCAATTTCAACTTGGCAGAAGGATCATGAGGGGCCATATAATTTTGTCTATACTCTATTTCAATACCTGACTCAGCTAGATAAGGATAGTTCTGACTTTGGAATGCGGCGAAAGTACTGCTTCGAATTTTCTGTGATCTATTACCTCTGAGTAAGAAGTAGTTAAAGTAGATACACACTTCATTCACCATTGGAACATTTCCATTCTTAGCAGAAGCAATTTCCAAAGCAGTGATCAAATTTTCTCGAGCATCTGACCGGATGGATCCTATTGGAATTTGAGCTCCAGTTAATATCACAGGCTTATTCAATCCCTTCAGCATATATGATAACGCTGAGGCACTGTATGACATTGTATCCGTACCATGCAGTATCACAAAACCATCGTATTGAGAGTAATTCTCATAGATGATATAGGCCATATCCTGCCAGTCCTGGTAATTGATATTAGAAGAATCTCGAGGCTCAGGAAAAGAAATAACAGTTAGCTTCAACTCTAGTCCTCGAAGCTCCGGAACGCGATCAATTACACGTCCAAAGTTGAAGGGAGCAAGAGATCCTGAGTCGTCATAAGCCATTCCAAACGTACCTCCTGTGTAAATGATCAGTATGGAATCTACTGGATCTACACTTGCCGTCGTTCGTATATTGACTATTTTGTAATTCATGGGTTGATGAACAGGTTTTTGCTGTTTCGGCTCGTAATTTCCCCAATTTCTTCGACATCTCTATCAAGAACCGCCGCGATTTTTTCTGAGACCAGTTTTACATAAGCGGGCTCATTTCGTTTTCCACGGTTGGGAGTTGGAGCCAAATATGGGCTATCCGTCTCTAACATAATGTGTTCAAGTGACACTTTTTCAATTACAGACTCTAATCCGCCATTTTTAAATGTAGCAACTCCACCAAATCCCAACTTAAATCCTTGCTGAATTATTTGATTTGCCTGATCCAATGAACCTGTAAAGCAGTGAAAAACTCCTGTAAGTCCTCGTTCCGAAAAAGGTTTAACCAATTCAATTGTTTCATCTATTGATTCCCGACAATGGATCACAATTGGTAGTTTATGTTTCAACGCTAATTCACATTGAATCTTAAAAGCCTCCTTTTGCTGCTCATAAAAAGTTTTATCCCAATAAAGGTCTGTTCCCATTTCCCCTACTGCAGCGAATGGTTCTTTTGAGAGATATTCCTCAACCTCATAAAGCTGCTTTTCAAAATCTTTCTCAACAGAGCAAGGGTGAAGGCCCATCATCGGAATACAATAACCTGGATATTTCTGAGCAAGATTCAGCATTGACTCAATTGATTCATGATCAATATTTGGCATGTAAATCTTCTCAACGCCAACTTCCTTTGCTCTCTCAATTACATCATCTATATCTTCCTTGAACTCTTTGGTATATATATGAGCGTGTGAATCAACTAAAATCATACTTGGGGTAATGCTTTAAATGGAAGCCGCAAAGTTGAGAAATGATCTAAGACTCTTGGCAATATGTATGTTAAATTTTCAAAAGCTTTCTGACTATCATGAAAAACCAGGATGGAGCCTGTTTCAGCAGACTTCAATACTTCTAGTGATGCCTCTCGGTTTACTTTTTCATCAAAATCACCTGATAAATGAGACCACATTACTGTTTTGATTCCTTTTTTCGTTAATTGTGTGAGCTGATTTAGTCTAATTTGACCATAAGGTGGACGAAAAAGTTTTGTCTTTGGAATCACTGATAATCCTTCTTCTATTTCCTTGTAATAGGCTTCATTAGTCAATTGCCAACCACTCGTATGATGATGAGTGTGCCCGCCTATTGAATGTCCTTCACTTATAATTTGGCTTACCAACTCAGGATTCTTCTCAGCCATTTTACCGATTAAAAAGAATGTCGCTTTTGCATTATACTTTTTCAATTGATCTAAAACCCAAGGAGTGACTATTTCATTAGGTCCGTCATCGAATGTTAAATAAATGCCTTCAGAACCTGGAATGGAAAAAGTAGCCTTAAGATAAAATTTAGCAAGCCACCACGGATTCTTGAAGAAATAAGTCCGCATGCTTTAGTTCTTGACTAAACAGGACAACATAGTAATATCATCTCTATAAGGTGTATCCTCTCTGAATTTATCAAGACTCTTGAAAATCTCTGTATGAAGCTGATTGATGTCTTTAGGCAAACCTTTTTCAAAAAACTCAACTAATCGCTCTTCACCATATTGCTCATCCTTCTTATTGAAAGTTTCAGTCAAGCCATCGGTGTAACCAAAGAACATAAACTCATCCAAACCTTCCAACTTTACTGTATTTAAGAATGGCAATGGGTCGAACATCCCGAGGATAGTGGTTCCATCGTTCAATTCAATAATCTCATCTTTCTTCACCAGATAAAGTGGATTATGCCCACAATTAACATATTCGAAAGATTTATCATTGAAGTCGTAAATACCGAGGAAGAAGGTGATGAAGTTTTCAGCGTTGCCACTATCTGTAATGACATGATTTAGTTCACTAACTATCTCTTTAGGGTCCTGAGTTTTGCGAACCAAGGTACGAAGCGATGCCTGGAAATTAGACATCAATAATGCAGCAGGAACACCCTTGCCGCTTACATCGGCAACACAAACCAAGAAACGATCATTATCTATAGTCAAATAATCATAGTAATCTCCACCTACATCCTGATGAGGCAGGTATACAGCTTCAATTTTAAGTCGATGTGTTTGTGGAAGTTCCTTTGGGAACAAGAAGTTTTGAACTCTTTTAGCAATTTCTAGCTCCTTACGATAGGCTTCTTGCTGTAATTGACGCTTTGCTAGCTTCTTATTCTCAATAGCCACTATAATAATATTGGTAAGCGCTCTTAAGAATGTAGAATCAGAGGTTTTGTTTTCTTGACCACCCACAAATATGATTGCCAGCAATCTGTCTTTGTGAAGTACTGGAATCAACTCATCAAACACAGAGAACTCTCCATCCTCCTCCGTCATGCATCGACCATCTCTGGCCTCCCAATATTCCTGAGGCAAGAAAGTATCTGACCAATCAGTCTGAGTTCCAAAATGTACCTTACATTCCCAATGATCGTCTTTTACGTATAGAGCCAGCTGCTTAACTTTCAGATCTGCCAATACCGTAAACCTGTAAATCTTATATAGATCAGCCTCTGCCAGATTATTATTAATGGCTTGAGTTATTTCCAGTAGCGCATTGAGCTCCAGATCACGTATGTCGAGACTATTAGGCATTGGTGCTTAAGAATTATGTGCAAGCAATCCTTCTTTGGTAGCAAGGAAAAAATACTGGCCTGCGTGATTGTTAAGGTCAAGTTTATCTCTTGAAACTTCGTCATCGACCGTTTCAAGAATTTTAATCCATCCCTTCTGATGTAGTTGACTTAGTACCAGAATCAATTCGTCTGTTTGTATATCGATTTCTTCCTGGATTTGATCCAATTTCGATACAAAATACAACTGATCTAGCACATCAAATTCCGCGTCGCTCATGAGTAGTATCTCCCTTTCCATGAATACTTCCCAAAAATAGAAGCTATTCCTAAGAAAAATACGAAGAACGGATAAATAATCTCCAACAGCAGGGATATCCAGACAACGTTGGATATTCTAAAAAATTGAGCTAAAGGGTGAGAAAAATACAATAAACTGATCCAACGTATCAATACAACTCCAAGAAAGGCCATTGGATAACCTCCTGCAAAAGACTCAATACCAGCCATGAACAAGGCCAGATAATTTAGAAAAACCAGCAAAGCCATCAGCTTGATAAAAATGCTTTTGTGGAATCGCCATTTGCTACTCCATCTAATTCGTTGGTTTAGCAACTCTCCAATACTTTGTTTAGCATCTGTAAACGCTACAGCTTCGGCAGATTTTAAAAAAGATACTTTATCTGGATACTTTCGATGGATCTTTTGAAGTAAGAATTCATCATCACCTGAAGGAATATTCTCGTTACCCAGGTATCCACTTACCTCTTGAAAAATCAACTTTTTATAGGATAAGTTCGCTCCGTTACACATAGTAGGATTACCTGATTTTAATGTAGCGGCACCTATTCCGATCAGGCAACTAAATTCTAGTGATTGCAAACTAGTGAACAAGTTTCTAGATTCCATTTTTACAGGCCCAGTAACCATTACCGCATCAGAATTTGAATATTTAGAAGCATAAGCCCTGAGCCATTTATCACCAAACCGACAATCACCATCAGTTGTAATGATATGATCGTATTTAGACTCTGAAACACCAAATGTTATGGCGTTCTTCTTTCCGCCTTTATCGCCTGTATTAACTGATAGCAATTTCCAATCAAGAGAGTTGTTCTGAATATATGACTTTACGAGATTAAATGTGTTATCCTCTGACTGATCATCTATGACTATAACCTCATAATGATCGCTGGGATAGTCCTGAGATTTAATGCACTCCAATAACTCAAGAATTTTTATCTCTTCGTTTCTAACTGGCACAAGGATAGAAAACCGAACAAATTGCGAGTCAATTTCGACTAATTCAGTCTCTGTCCAGTACCATCTACTCCAGGCCAGAAAAAGAATATATACAGCAGAAAACGCAACAAATACGATCATTGCGCAATGTTAAGTTTTAATTTGAAAATGAAAAACGCTCCAACAATTGATGGAATCACGGTATTAATCAACCAAATCAACAAACATGGAACCAGTATTAGCGTTGGGACATCTAAAAATCTTTCGAAGTAAATCAATGCACTCGCTTCACGAACGCCAAAATTCCCAAAGATGGATGGCACTATACTCCTAAAAAAAAACACCCAGCCAACACCTCCAAAAATTGATTCTACCGATAAGGCAGGAATTACAGCCCATATTATTAAGGCGAATTGAATAGTGAAAACGAAATACCTGAAAAAAGTGAGGCCAACAACTCGTCGAAAATTCTTCAGGTGACTTTTATTATAAATCCTTCGCACACCTATTAACAAAAGAAGTAACCCAAGAGCAATCAAAAAATAATACACGTCCGACAAGCCAAAATATTGGATTAACGCAAATCCTCCATATGCAGAAGTGATTCCAACAGAAATCACTCGAGTTAACATAAGTGCGATGCCTGACTGTTTATAGTTTTTGACATTCGCTAGTCTACCGCCTATATCTCCCAGCGTAAATGGGAAGACCCAATTCAAAGCTAAACCTGATAAAACCGCATACATCCCTTGCTTGAAACTCAACTCCTCATTAGCGACCGAAAATCTCCATTTTTGAATCTCCAAAAACCAATTCAATGGCATGAGCAACAGCATCACTCCTAAAACAATCAAAATATGAGAATCAAGCAATAACTTTAAAGGAGGATATTCACTTGAGCTAAGCTTGCTCCCAACAAACCAAAGACAAGAGACCGTCACCATTATTTTCAGAAGCCAGAAGAACTTTTCTTTATATCTCACAGGGTTATCGCTAATTTGCATGAATGTCTGCAGTTGCTTCATCAGAGAAAATCATATTGGGTATTGATCCCGGAACAACAGTAATGGGATATGGACTGATCAAAGTTAAGAAGCAAAACGTTAGTCTGCTTCAATTTGGAGTCATCCACTTAAGTAAATACTCAGGACATGAACTAAAGCTCAAGAAAATATTTGAGCGAATACTTAGCTTGATTGATGATTACCATCCTGACGAAGTAGCACTGGAAGCTCCATTTTTTGGTAAAAACGTACAATCAATGCTCAAATTAGGGCGTGCTCAAGGGGTTGCTATGGCAGCCGCACTTTCAAGAGAAATACCAATTACCGAATATGCTCCAAAAAAGGTGAAGCAATCTGTAACCGGCAATGGTAATGCATCAAAAGAACAAGTGGCAGCCATGCTGAAAAACCTATTAAAAATGCCTGACCAACAAAATATAATGCTTGATGCTACAGATGCATTAGGTGTTGCCATGTGTCATTATTATCAAGGAGGTGGTAAGGCTAAGGCTAGCTATAAAAGTTGGAATGCCTTCTTAAGTGAGAACCCTGGAAGGGTTAAATAACCGTCCCAACATCTTGAAATATTAAAATTTAATACCCTTAAAGTGGTATTTTCATTCAATTAAATTGCAACAAACACTCATAAGTTGATATCTTTATTGACTATGAGTAGTCCCGCCCCGCCATTTAGCTATACGTTTAGTCATAACGTACCTGAGCTGTTAAAAGCCCTGAACATTTCATTAGCAATAAGCACTTACCAAACTGGTAAGGTGGTAATCTTTTCACCAAAGGATGATAGTTCACTTGTGCAGTTACCAAGGAACTTCGAAAGACCAATGGGAATGGCTGTTAGAAACAATAACATAGCCATTGCATTAAAAGATCAAGTGATCATTGCTGCCAATGCTCCTGGAATGGCGCCAAATTATCCAGCCAACCCCAATACATATGATTCTTTGTTCATTCCGCGAGCCAGCTTTTATACAGGAGTTTTAGACATCCATGACCTGGCCTGGACTAATAAAGGTTTGATCACAGTTAACACCTCTTTTTCATGCCTTTCTTCAGTGAGTTACCAGTTTAGCTTTGAACCGATATGGAAACCTAAGTTCATCACAGAGCTCTATCCTGAAGATAGATGTCACCTGAATGGTATCGCTGTAGATAATGGTACTCCTAAATACGTAACTGCCTTAGGATCTGGAAACACTAAACTTAGCTGGAAAGAAAACATGCTTAACGGTGGTGTACTTATAGACATTGAAAGCAATGAAATAATATTATCGGAATTACCTGTCCCTCATTCTCCACGATGCTACGAAGATGGAACATATGCACTTCTTAGTGCAGAAGGAAAAGTTGTAAAAATCAATCCTGAAGCAGGTACATATGACGAGGTTTCCCAAATCAATGGTTTCTTGCGAGGCATGGATAGAATTGGAGATTATTTGTTTGTAGCAAGTTCTAAATTAAGAGAAGGCTCTTCCTTATTTAAAGATGCCCCTATTGCTAAAACAAAAACTTTCTGTGGGATTTCTATTATTTATATTCCCACTGGAAAACAGGTTGGCTTTATACAATACCAAAATACAGTGGATGAACTATTTGAGGTTAAAGTTCTTCCTAACACCATCAGACCTAATCTTTTAAACCTTGATAAGGAACTACATCTAACGAGTGTTTCTACCAGAGAGAATGTATTCTGGCAAGAAGCTCAACCCCAAACAAGCTAAATCGCCGCATATGAAACCAGAGCTACAAAACATTATCAAAGAACGCCAGCATAGCACGTACCAAAAACTTCGTGGACGTTTCTTGAAATCAATGAAATCAGGAACCTTTCAAGAGAAGAGTTCCAAACGAAAACATCGATTAGTTGAAAAACTTAAACACCTCGAGGAACAGTTAGGGTTCAAATCAACTCCTAAGCTTAAGCATTGGGCAATGGCTGTTGCTTTAGGGTTTGTAACGGTAATAGCCAATGGGCAGGATACAGATACCTCAAAAAAAACAGGAATACTCGGGAGAAGAGAGGTTCGCGCAAAATCAACACCTTTATCCAACGTTCCTAAAGTGAGCAATGTGGCCGAAATCGCCCTTTTTGAATCTCAAGATTTCTTTGGGGATCCGCTCATGGAAGACGGGGTATATCTTCATGGTGATATGGATGGTGATGGAGATGAGGATCTTGTAGTTTTTAATTATTCAGGCACTCTTGACATGTTACAAAATGATGGAGCTGGGAATTTTGACAACAGAATTGTAATAAGCAATGTATCAAGCAATTACCTTGACAACACTTTAATTACAGATATAGATGCTGATGGAGACCTGGACCTGTTAGCTCTTAACAGCTCTTATGACTCCTATGGAACCCCTACCTTAGAAATTCATACCTATTTAAATGATGGTACGGGCTTACTCTCAAGTACTTCACAGACAATAGCAGATATTGGAGCTAACAACGATTTCGAAATTGTAGATATTAATGGAGACGGAAATTCAGACATAATTACCGGCTCATATTCTCCTCAAAATGGAAGTTCGGTCATCACCCTGATAAATGACGGAACAGGATCCTTTTCGCTAGGCTCTTCTATTGGCAGCAGCACCGAGTTTATATTGGGTGATTTTGACGGTGATAGTGACCTTGATATAGTAGTGAGCGACTATTTCGTCCGGGTTTATACTAATGATGGAAGTGGTGGATTTGCTCCGGCAAACTATATCCTGAATGACGCCATATCCAATGCCTATTTCGAACAAGGCGATGCTGGAGACTTAGATGGGAATGGCACTGACGACATAGTTTTATCCTATTATAACTCAGGGGTTGTTGTCCTATACAATACCGAAGGTACGGGAATCTTTGACATTCCCGATACATTAATACAAAACAATGTTACCACAGATTTTGCAAGAAGAGCATACCTTGAACATCTTATTGACATTGATAAAGATGGAGATTTAGACATTGTATACAAGGAAGAGTATCGGAACTACCTGCTCTTTGAAGAGAGTGATTCCTTCACAGCACTTTACAATGATGGTATAGGCACATTTACCCCCAGCCAACTACCAATTACGACTAATGGAGGCTCAATAGACGCATTATCCATCTTCGATGTAGATGGCGATTCAGACCTGGATCTTATTGCTTCAAATTATTTTGACATTGTTGTGTATAAGAACACGGCTCAAACGTTCACATTATTCAGAGATGACTTCACAACCGTTTTTTATGGACTAAGGAACAAATTTGTTGACATTGACAATGATGACGACCTAGATGTTATTATCTCAGGCACACCGGCAGTTTTCGAAAACGATGGCAAAGGTAACTTGACTATTAAACAAGACTTATTCCGTGATTTCAACGCCCCGTTGGGATATGCCCTGGTTGTTGGTGATTTTGACTCTGATGGTGACATTGATATGATGTTAGGAGACATTGATGGCTTCCAGTCCAATCTAACTCTTTGGACCAATGATGGTACCGGCACATTTACTGAAGGCACACCAATTTCCTTAACTGGAGAAGTCTTTCAAACAGAAGTGGCTGATCTGGATGGGGATGGAGATCTGGATATAGTTACCATTTCTGAATATTTAGAAGGAACATATTACTTAATGACCCATTTCAATGAAGGCGGTGTATTTACTACAAACCAAACGCAATTCATCAATCAAGAAATAAAAAATGAACTGCAGCTAGTGGATATTGATGGAGATGGCGATATGGACATTATTTCAGGAGGCTCTAATGGAGTGGTGATCATTACCAATGATGCTGGCACTTTAGCTTCAACTCCAACCACCTATCTTGATGGAATTGGTGGAGAATTTGACAAATTGATTATTGGTGATATTGATGCAGACTCTGATCTGGATATTATAGCTTTAAATAGCTACATATCTGGTGGAGCACCTCACTATTTACTTACAAATGATGGTTTAGGTGTTTTTTCATCTGAAGTACTTCCATTTAGCCCAACTGCATACTATGGAGGAAAAATAGCTGACTTTGATCTAGATGGTGATGTTGATATACTGATCTTAGGCGGTGAAGAGTATGAAGATGAATTTTGGGCAAATGATGGTGCTGGAGCATTTACGTTAGCTGGTACTCTTGGAACATCATCATACGATGCAGACTATGGAGATATTGATGGAGATGGAGATTTAGATATTATAGCGCTTCAATACTATGCAGGCTCGCATTTAATACTTAACACAACAAACGAACCAGTTTTAATCCCAACTATTGCCGGATCAATCCTGTACAATGATGCTCCTGTAACTGATGGACAAGTGGTATTGTATCAAATGTCTGTTGGTCCATTTGTACCTGTTGACACTGTAGCTATAGTAGATGGAGCTTTCTCATTTGAAGATGTAGCAGATGGAGCTTATATATTGGAGACTAAAGCTGACCCAACATTATACCCGGATGCCTTACCTACTTATGGATCCACTGGAGAACCAAGCTGGACTCTAGCAGACACTATATTCTTCGCTGAAAGTCTGGATCCAACTACTATAATCATTAGCACTTTCGTACCCCCATCGGTCGAAGATGGAGCCTTGTTGAGTGCCTCTGTAAGCAATACCATATCAGCGGACTTAAATGAAGCAATTCCGTTAGTGATTTCAAGATCAGACACGGAAAACGGGACATATATCCCGTATGATTATAAAGAAACGGATGCTTCAGGCAATATTGACTTTGGGGCTATTGGCACCGGTTTTTATAGCGCAGAGCTCGCTTACCCTGGATTAATAAGTCCTGAGTTGGTATTTGAAGTAGCTGATGCTAACCTGCTAGATGAATATGTTCTTGATGCAACAATTTCATTTACAAGTATAGAAATTACTACGACAATTATTACTCCGTCCAATACGATTACAAAAGGAGATTCCACAGCATTAGTTAGACTTTACAACAACTTAGGAGGACCTGAATGGGCAAACGCAGACACCAATGGATGGTTATCAACAACAGCTGACTCCTGGGCTGGAGTTACCATCGATGCTGACAAAAGAGTTTCAAAGTTAGATTTAGCTGAAAATAATCTCGTTGGAAAATTCCCAGCATTAGAAGAACTAGATCAACTGGATACGCTTATAATTAACAATAATGACCTTGGAACAAATGCTATCGATTCATTAGGGTTCAACTTTAGCCTTATTTATCTTGATGCCTCTTCCAACAATCTGGATACAATTCCAAATTTCGGTCTTTTTGAGTTGATGACCTATCTGGATGTGAGCAATAACAATCTCACATTTGAAGAGCTCGTGCCTAATGCTGCTATTGCCAATTACACTTACACCGAACAAGCAATAATTGGACAAGCAAAGAGTGATACACTTGCAGCAGGTAGCTCAATTGAAATTTCCGTGCCTGATCTTGGAGTTGGCACTGTTTATCAATGGAAATTTGGCAAATTAATACCAGGACAAAACATCAACACTGATGTTGTTGAGTTGGCGGGTCAAGTAAACAGAAACCTTCTCATTGAGAATATCAATTTTGACAACCAGGGAACCTATATCCTAACAGCAACACACCCATCAGTTCCAGAACTTACGCTTATTAGCGAGCCGCTCAATGTATGGGCAAAAACGAATTTGTTTGGTGCAATAACTACGGCAGGCAATCCACTAACCGATGGCGATGTAATTATATTAAGATTAACGCCTTCAGGGCCTTTTGTAGCGGAAGACACCGTTGAATTATCGACCACTGGTACTTACGAATTTTCTGATGTAATACTCGGAGATTTCCTTATCAATGTTAAGCCAAATAGAGAGGTCTTTGAAAACACGATTCAAACCTATTACATCAAAGAACAGGATTACGAAGATGCTGACACGTTAAAATTGAGACAGGAGACAACTGGAGTAAATATAGAAATGATTGTCTTTACACCTCCTACTACTACTCCACCTCCTTCACAAGCAAAATCTATCACAGGAATAGTTGAAACCAATTTTCAAGAGGATGGAACAGACAATAACGGCAATCGTATTGATGCACGTCGAAAGGTTAAACGTGCAGCATGTAGTGTCAGACGTTTTGTTCCAAAAGGAAGAACTACTCAAGAAGGTGACTTTGTTCTTTATGCTTATGTAGAGTCTAATGACAATGGTGAATTCCAATTTACAAACCTAGAAGCCGGTACTTATCGATTGAGAATCGAATATCCTGGTGTTCCTATGGATGAAGATTCTGATGTAGAGTTTGTATTAGAAGGATCCAATGTGACCGGATACTCGGTGTTAGCAACAGTTACAGAGGATGGGATTTTTGTAGAAAGTTCTCCTGTACTAGGCACACCGTCTCCTTTCCTGAATGAAATAAAAGTTTATCCGAACCCAGTCAAAGAGACAGCACAGCTGAGGTATACTGTCAATAGAAAAATAAGTAGCCTTAACTTCAAGTTGCTTTCTATCGATGGAAAAATAATCTCCAATGGCTCATTAGGAACAAAGACCGGAACCTATGATTTGAAATTAAACACTGAAAATCTAGATCCGGGCATCTACTTTGTCAACCTATACGATACGGAACGAAACTTCAGCTATCAGGTAAAACTTATTAAAGAATAACCCACAATAATTCAATTAATTACTGAAAGCATCCGTCAGTTGGCGGATGCTTTTTTATTCTCCAATGATTTAGATCATATGCGATTTACATAAGTCAGCAACTGATTTTTATATATTCGCGCACATTTAATCCTAAAGTGATGTCAGAAGAATTTGCTCCGTGCCCAAAATGTAGCTCACCCTATACATACCCTACCGGCATATTACTAGCTTGTCCTGAATGTGGCCACGAATGGAACCCTGAAGAAACAACCACTGAAGAAGATACTGTTTCAGAAGAAAATGTCGTAAAAGACGCCAACGGAAACATTCTTCAGGATGGTGATGCTGTAGTTGTGGTTAAAGACCTACCTGTAAAAGGAGCTCCGAAACCAATCAAAGCTGGCACTAAAGTGAAAAGTATCCGATTGGTAGATGGTGATCACAACATCGATTGTAAAATTGATGGATTTGGATCTATGGCATTAAAATCAGAGTTTGTGCGCAAAGCGTAATAAATCGTCAAACCGTACAGCCTTCGTTGATAGAATTCATTGCTTCGGCAAAAATCTCAATTGAACGAATTCTTGCGTATGGATCATAAATATTTGACCCTATAATTACTTCATTGACAGCAGTACGCTCTATGAAATCTGCCGTCTGGTTTTGAACCGTTTCTTGACTACCGATAAACGCATATTTGGTCATTCGCTGAAATGATGGATTGGCCAATAAATCCTCAAACTCACTGGTAAACTCTTCAGGAGCCTGCAAATAGTCAATGTTGTTGGTCATTACTCCGAGCATCATGCGTATCATAGAAGTTGACAATCGCTTGGCAGCCTCATCAGTCTCAGCTGCAATCACATTGATTCCTGCGATGGTATAGGGCTTATCCAAAAACTGTGAGGGTTGAAACTCTCTGTGGTAAATTTCTAATGCCTCAAATAAATGTGTAGGCGCAAAATGACTTGCAAAAGCATATGGCAATCCCATTTGAGCAGCGACGTGAGCACTATCTGTACTGGAGCCTAAAATGTAAACAGGGACATCTACTCCTTCCGCAACGGTTGCTCTAACTCTTGCACCTTCATTGTCGTTGAAATAGTTCATCACAGCGGCCACCTCATCAGGAAACTTATAAACGGACTCCATTCTATCTGATCGAATGGCAGCAGCGGTAACTTGATCCGTCCCAGGAGCTCTTCCTAATCCAAGATCGATTCTATTCGGATACAGTGAACCTAAGGTTCCAAACTGCTCAGCCACCACTAATGGTGAATGATTGGGCAGCATTACACCGCCAGATCCAACTCTAATAGTCTCTGTACCGCCCGCTATATGGCCGATAAGCACTGGAGTAGCAGAACTCGCAATACTTTTCATATTGTGATGTTCAGCTAACCAAAAGCGTTTAAATCCAAGTTGCTCAGCTCTTTGAGCAAATTTTAAGCTATTATCAAATGTATCCTTAATTGTAGATCCCTGTGAAACAGTGGCTAACTCAAGTATGGAATAAGCAATCGGGCTGGATGATTGAGACATATCTCTAAGTTGAATATTTATTGACTATTTGATGTAAATGAAAATATGAATTAAATAATTCCCCGTTTTGACAAAATCCTGATTATCATTTTTTCCACTCGAATTCTAGACCAATTCCTTCAAATCCTAAAAACCAACTTTTCTAAGTGAAGATCAGCTCTATCCTTGTCTAAAAAAGAATATCTATGAACAGATTAGCTCGGGAATTTGGACTATGTGGAATAATAGTGAGCAGCCTATTTTCATGCAAGGATGAATCTCCTAACATCCCTGAAGGAATCAACATTCCAGATGAAAACTTCAAATCTTATCTGATCGGTGAATCCGCCATCAATACCAATGGAAATGATGTAATAGAAGTTTCAGAGGCAGAAGCGTATGAAGGATCTTTGCTGATTTCCAACATGGAGATTGCCAGCCTGGAAGGTATCCAATATTTTCCCAACATCCGTAGCCTACAGGCATTCAGAAATAATCTAACATCCGTAGACCTGTCGGCTAATACAATGCTCTTACAAGTTCTTTTGGAAACCAATGAATTAGAAACACTGGACGTATCCATGCTTCCGCTTCTTACAGACCTCAAGGCACATAGCAACCAACTGACCTCTGTAAACATGGCCAATGGCAAGAATGAAAATTTTACGCGAGTAGAATTTCAAGGTAATCCTGACTTAACGTGTATCCAAGTAGACAATCTCGAAGCACCATCATCTGGATGGCTCAAAGACAATGAGGCTGGATATAGTACCGATTGCACTAATTAGCAGTTAAGAGGAGATTTCCTTTATTCTTTCAGTGAATATATAAAGCCTGTAAAATCGAAATTACAGGCTTCATCTATTCCATTCTATCTGCATAAAGCTCATGAAAGTATTTAATTTGATAGAACCATTTGGCATGATTACTCCGATCACTTATTTTCATTGAATAATCAGTTTTAAACATTCTTTATTCAACCAAAAGCCATAATGACATCTTTAAAATCTTTTTTTGATCCTGACATCACCTCTCAGGTGGAAATGGATAAAATTCTCTCGGCATTTGAATCCGTATCCTTCGACAAGAAAGAATATATATTCACTCCAGACCAGGTGATCAATCACTACTACTTCATTGAATCTGGTTTTGCCAGGTCGTTTGTGATCAATATGGAAGGTAATGAAGTCACTACAGAGTTTTTTTCTCAAGGAAACTTGATTATTGATTGGCCAGCATTTTTTATGAGAAATCCGTCTACTGAATATTATCAAGCCAGCACACAGATCAAAGCCTGGAAGATTGGTTTCGACAGCTTTCAAGAACTGTTTCACTCAATAGCTGACTTCAGAGAATCAGGAAGAGCCAGGCTAGTCAAAAGCTTTTTTATGATGAAAAAACGACATCTGGATCTCATTGCAAAGCCTGCCAAAGAAAGATACCTAACCATGCTAAAACTACACCCTGAAGTTTTCCAAAACGCTTCTCTCAAAGACATAGCGACATATCTCGGCATTACGGACACTTCACTTAGTAGAATCAGAAAAGAGCTATCCAATTAGCTTTCTTGTCATAGGGCAAGAATTCAAAAATGAAAAGGTGAAAGCTTTGTAATCAAAGCAAGAAGGAATTAATCAAAACTTACTTGCAGTTGTTTTACTCACCTTACCATTTAAATTATGAAATCAATTTTTGACCCTTCCTCGGTTTCCGTCTTTTCTGAAAGAATTGATAAACTCAACAATGATCACTCTGCGATATGGGGGAAAATGTCAGCATATCAAATGCTAAAACATTGTGTTCTCAGTGAACACATGTATTTAGGAGACCACTCATACAACAGACTATTCATTGGTAAACTTTTTGGCAAAATGGCGTTGAAGAGTATTTTAAAAGATGACAGTCCACTAAAGAAAAATCAACCAACACATCCAGAATTTAAGATAGTCGGTGAAGGAGATATTACACCGCTACAAAAGGATTGGAAGGAATTGCTCAAACGATATCTGAAAACTCCTGACAATTCTTTTTCCGGATTTATTCACCCCTTCTTTGGTCCTATGTCCAAGGAACAAATTGGTCAATATGTCTATAAACACACCGACCATCATTTGAGACAATTTGGGTTATAACTCATTTCAAGAGGCCTTTTCAAAAGTTATTTAAAAGGCCTTTATTTTAATTGCAAACAAGGATTCCCAAAATCAGTCTGTCATAATACTGGATCTATTCTATCGACAAATGCATAACCTTTTGATTTCTTCATTTTTCAAAAAATGATGGTCGGATGTCTAATAAAACAGGTTAAATCCTATAATTTGCCTGACACCTAAAACCCTGATGATGAATAGACGTGACTTTGTTAAGAAGACAGCCTTAGGAAGCTCAGCATTGCTCATACCCTTGCCACATTTTGCAAGAGCTTCAAAATACAAAATGGGACTGCAACTGTTTACCGTGAATGAGGACATGCTCAAAAACCCTCAACAAACATTGGCTCATGTAAAAGCGCTTGGATATGAAGACTTTGAAATCTTCGGTTTTGAACCATTAAAGAATACCTTCTATGGCATTCCATCTACAGAGTTCAAAAGCCTATTGACTGACATGAATTTAACCGCCTCCTCGGGACATTTCGGGTTTTCATCCTATTTAGATAAAAGCATAGAGGAACTGAAAACTTTTGTAGACCAGTGTATAGTGGGTGCAAAGGACCTTGACTTAAGCTATATCACCTGGCCATGGATCGCCCCTGAGCAAAGAACTCGCGAAAACTTCAAAAAAATGGCTGCACGCCTCAACCTTATTGGTGAACAGGTTAACGCCGCTGGACTTGGTTTTGCCTACCACAATCATGGGTATGAGTTTGAAGACTATGGTGGAGAAACCGGATACGACATCATTCTTCAAAATACCGATGCTGATCTGGTGAAACTACAAATGGACATGTATTGGGTGATGCACTCAGCCAACTTCACTCCTAAAGAACTTGTAGCAGCCCAACCAGGCAGAGTGGTGATGTGGCACATCAAAGACATGCACAAAACATCAAGAGACTACACCGAACTGGGTAATGGAAGTATTGACTACACCAAAATCTTACCGGATCCTGAGCAGTCAGGACTTGAATATTACTACATAGAGCAGGGCGGTAATTTTGCTGAGAATGCACTAAAAAGTGTGGAAACAAGTGCGATCTACTTCAAGAAAAAGCTGAAGAAGTATTTGTAAATTTTCAATAAATAGCGTGTGTTGAAAATGAGTGTCAAGAACTTAATCCGCATGGGAAAATTATCTATCTGCGCCTGGCAATCACTCATCCACTGATTTTGGTTAATCCTTAAGTAGGCAATAAATACTTCATCTGCTACTAGACGTTAATAGTAAATACATTTCTGTCCAAAAACCTATCTCTTCAAGGTGCATAAAATGTGAAATTCCGTTATTTTGGAGGAATGAAAAGGCCAACCCTCTATAAAAAGAACATAGGTTATTTCATATTTAAAATAACATGATCGGTCATGTTGTTACGATATTGTGTGTTATATGACTGCCTCATGGAATTAAAGGAAATTACAAGCACATTTAAGAAACCACTTGAAAAAATTTTTTCAATCCTTGGTGAAGAACTACAACACACTTTTTCCAACAGGTTATTGGAGTATCAGACTGAAGAATATAAAAGAAACTATTTCTCAAAAACCTTACTTCATCGGTCTGAGCCAAAATGTCTGACGGAGTTTTACCAGCCTCTGTTTATCAAAAAGTTCGCAGAACAAACGCATCCCGAAAAACGCATTTCGACCAGTTCGACTAAGAAACTTTTAAATAAATGGAATTGCATAACATTAATTGGAAATGCCGGAAGTGGAAAAAGTACAATCATAAAGTACCTATACACTAATTGCTTCAAAGAACAATTCAAAATACCTATTAAAATTGAACTCCGGTATTTAAACGAGTTTGATGGTTCAATATCTGAATACATTTATGATCAAATATTCCACTTTCATAAGATCGGTTTTAGTGAAAGGATAATTGATCGACTTTTATCATCAGATAGCTTTGCATTCTTTCTTGATGGTTACGATGAACTGAACTCAAACATCAAGGCCAAAACAACAAAGGATATTGATTCCTTTGTTCAGAAATTTCCTAACAACAAATATGTAATAACTTCCCGACCATATACTAGCATTGACCTATTACCTCTTTTTTCAAACTTTGAAGTCTGTGATCTAGATGAAAATGAAATAGCTGCTTTTGTTAAGAAGCAAATACCGATTGAAGAAATAGAATTGGCTGAAAAGATAATTAAGTCGATAAACAAATCTGAAAATAGATCTTATAGGTCATTTCTAAGCAATCCTCTTCTTTTATCCATGTTCATCCTGACTTTTCAGTCATTTTCTGATATCCCACAAAAAAGAAGCGAGTTCTATGATCAGGTATTTGATACATTATTCTCTATTCACGATAGCATATCCAAATTGGCATTTGTTAGAGAACGGCTTTCTGGGCTGGCAAAAGATCAATTTGAAGAAATTCTTCAACTCTTTTCATTTTTATCTTTCTTCGAAGAGAAGTTTGTTTTTTCTAGTAATTATCTGACGGATAAATTAGAAATTATTAAATCCAAAAAATCTAATATTGACTTTAACAACGAAAGATTAATTGATGATTTGCAAGTTGCCATAGGAATTCTAAACAAAGAAGGTTTAGACTACACATTTCCTCACCGATCATTGCAAGAATATTTCGCATCATTATATATAACAAAGTTAGGCCCAGACAATAAAAAGAAACTTTACGATAAGCTTAACAGGGAAATCCAATCGAATCCAACAACTCTTTTGAGACGAGAACACTTTTTTTTATTACTCGTTGAGATGGATTACAATAATATCTGCCAATACGTATCGATTCCCACAGTGGAACGGTTTCTATTAGAATTACAAGGCATCAGCAATCCATCAAGTGGAGTCATTCATGAATATTATGGGAAGTTGATGTTGTCATTTCACATATTATTAGATACGTATAAAAATCATCCGGCAGTTCATTTAAGTATTTTTGAGGAAGAACTTGCCTATGCATTTTTTGGTGAAGGTGATGATGTTTTTAAAGTATCAAAGGAAGATGAGAAGAACTTCTACAGTGGCGAACGAGGAATGGAGCAGATAGAATTAATGAAGAAGGCTTTAAATAATTTTATTGTCGATGGTGCGAACACTATCAAAAAATTTCGAAAGAAACTTATTGATGATGAGCAAAGTGATTCTGAAATAATAAATCTAATATAAGACACACAGTTTACTCCTTTTCATTCACTAATTATAAAAGATCACATCATTAAAACTTCCCGTAAGCTCATAAGCTGTTCCTTGATATTGCCCCCTCACGTGAAAGTTACCCCATATTTTACCTCCATCTTCATTTCTATCCAGACGGGTAATGTTAACTTCTATAACATAAGGAGATACATCTTTATAGTAAGCGCCATCTTCTTCAGTATACGTTCCCTTCTCAATCAAACCATCTAAGTCCTGTATTAAAAGAGTCCCCACTCCGCCTGCTACACGAAAGTCTATAAAAATTTCTTCATACGTCTCACCATCTGACTCACTGCGTGGAGATGAAACTCTTGCACAGGTTTCACCCAGTTTCCCATTAAAATCTTCTCCGCATTCGGGCTCTTTTTCACACGACCAGGCAGCAGCACCCAAAATCACGATTGCTAATAATTGCCTCAAATTCTTCATTATCCTTATTTATCTAAATAGTACATCCAGCTATTCTCATCATATCCCAGCACTCCCATCAATCGTGGAAACACAATGATATCACCAGTAACAGCGCCATTTCCATAGAGACCCGTTGGTGCAATGATCAGTTGAGTAGCTCCTTCCATGTCCACTTCTGTTACCTTTTCCCCATCAAACTGGACCGTTTTCCCTGCCAGTCCTCCATACATCACTCCATTGAAAGGAACGAACCCAGGAGAAAACCCCACATCCACAGAAAAGTTATCACCGCCTTTTTTCCAGGTATCCGTAGCGATATCATACTCATATTTACCTGCGTAGATTTTACCCTTGTAGGCAAACGAGTGATCTCCTATCTCGCCTCGCTCTGGCCGATCTGTCAACTGTTTCCATTCATTGGTTTCGGGAGCGTATTCGTAGAGGTGATACATATTACCTATCCCGAAATAGCCTTTACCCCCTTCTGAAACGCCAAGAACAGGGTAATTGTAATTTTCTCGACCAACACCTCCCAAGTTGAGTATGGTAGATACCAATTGCGGCAGCTGACCTTTGTTAGCCCAGGAATTGGTCGCAGGATCATATTCATAAAGAATGGAGTTATTGCCTACCAAATAGCCTTTCCCTTCAATAGCAAAACCGGCAAATGCATTAAAGTCTACCAGATTAGGGATGTTAGCCATCTCCTGCCAGCGGAAGGAAACTGTATCTAATCGGTACCAGTTGTTGAAATTGCCAAAACCACTGTAAACATCTCCATTGATGGTCATGGACACGCTTTGTTTGGTTTTGCCTCCAGGAAAATCTACATAATGCCTGGCCCAAACATGCTTACGGTGTACAGTAATGTCTTTGCAAAGCCGCTCTGTTCTACTTCCTCCAGACTCCAGCTCTACACACATGGTACCGCTGGTTAGTAATTCAAAGCTTTTGTTTCCGACCATTTCGTAGATCTCACCCGAATAATCCCACACATATTCTGCCGAACCACCAAAACACTCTCCGACGGTATAATACACATCACCTCCTGAGTTGTTATGATAGGCTACATTCTGGTTGAGCGTATAATCCTCGTCCTCCAGAGGTTCAGCTGTTATCGGGCAGTCCGCATCACTATCATCTAGCAGCCCACAGCCTGAAAACCATACCAGAAATAAAAGCGCGAGTGTTGATCGTAAATTCTTCATGATTTGATTAGTTAAATGGATTGCAACCTGGAGATAAGGATGATGATTCGGTACCTGCCCCTTTGAAATAGACAAACTTGCCATCGGTATAATTAAAAGGGGTGATACCACCAGTCTGTGCAGTAAGTGTAAAAGTTCCAGCGATGCACCCTTCTTTACCTTGAGATGGTGGGTCAAAAACGAGTAGTGTTAAGCTCCCTTCAGTGATATCATCAGCGTCGTATATCTTTCCTTCAAGTACCGGATATGCTGTATTTAGTGCAATCCCTTCTACCGGAATAGAAAACTCGACATATATTTCTGGTGCCATAGTTGGCCCTTCATTTCTAGCTGACATAATGATCTTGGCAGCCGAACTATTAGCATGGAAATAGGTAACCTCTACTTGCCCAAGGCAAATTGGTTCACCATTCCTTATTGAAGTTGCCCACCTGTTATCATCACAGGGATCAATAGGCTCTGGTATTTCTTCACAAGCGACACCAGCCATTAGCCCGGCTAGTCCTATGAGTACTATTAATTTTCTCATGATCAATTAATTAAAGAGTTGCAATCAAAATCATCCCATTTGAAGCCAAATCGCTGCTTATCCTTTTCGGTGAATTGTGTTTCATCAAATTGAGTGAGGATACTACCGTAAAACTTAATCCAATCAATTTCAACATGAATACTCGCTGTAGGTCGTCCGTTATTTCTTGCAGGGTTCACACCCACATCTATATAAAATAGCTTAGGAGATGCAGATATTGGCGTTTCAGACTTAATAGGATTGGGACTTCTGGTATCAAAAACGACTTCATCAGCCTCACCGAAAATGTAATTGGAGCCACTCTGAAAACTTTCATAGACTTTTTCGCCATAGAAATACCCTAGATTTCCATATCCACCATTGATACGGGTAATGAATGGATTTTCTGGGTCCGATACGTATGCAAATGAATACTTGACATGGTAATCATGTGAATATTCATCTACTGGAACTGCTTCAGTTATTCCTCCTGACAGATAAACTCCAACTTCAGAACCAATGTATTCGGAACTTTGGCGTTGTATTATCCGGACATCTTTGGCAGTTTTAGGATTAGGAACGTCAATCACCAAAACTCCATCCTCTATCACAACTGTAGCCTCTGGATTATTGATTTCCACCTCCCATTTACCACAGTCAGGAGTCATATCCTTCTCTTCTACACAAGAGTTTAGCAGTAGTACCACTGCTATTCCAAACACTATTTTGATCTTTTTCATTTAAACCGATTTTTAAATAGAAATTCCAAATCCGAATTGCTGACGTTTGATACGATTGCCCCAGTCATTCATACCATAGACGATCTCCGCAGTAACAAAGAGTTGCCTCCAACGAACCTCAAAGGTTTGATTGAGAATATCAGGTTTTACATCCAGAGAATCTGGCTCTGGCTGACCGCCCCATAAAAAGGCATATGATCCTTCATAGTGCACCCAAAACCCGGTATTGCCAATGGCCACATCCGCCATCCAGGTTGGGCCTGTAGCACCATAGTAATAGCGGCTTCCACTGGTATTTTGCTCGGATCGTTTGTGAGTAGTTAAAGGCTCTATACCATACCAATAATCCCCTGCATGAAGCCCCAATGACAGCTGTACATAATCTGAGTGAAATGCTGAAAAGGCGAAGTTGTGCCAACCAAATATGCTAGTAAGAATAGGCGTGCCTGCTGCTGGCTTCCCGGTAAGTCCTTCACCAGAATACAACAGCGATATCACGTCACCGAAAATTTTGTAACGGTGAGAGTTTTGGTACTTTCCCCACCCAAACGTAGACCTGCTCTGACTCCAGTCAAATACCACCGTACTCGACTTTTCATCCTCTATTTTGCCTGACCATTGATTGGTGATCGCTCCATAGTATAGTGCAAACCTCATAGTCTTCTCTCCATCCAATGGATAATCAGTAAGCTGTGCTTTTAACTGAAATGTGAAAAACACCAGCAGTATTAATGGAACAATCTTTTTCATTTGATGAATAGTTTATGACAAATTTCTCCACTTCGCTCATCGGTTTCAATCAACTAAATCAGGTAGATTTGATATACCTAGTGGTAGGTAGACCGTAAACATTATTTGAATTGAACTACATCAAAACTGCAATCCTGATGATGGCATTCATGGCCTCATCTCATATTTACTCGCAAGACATCATCTATTCTGATTCATTGAAAAAGGCTCTAACAAAGATGCGTAGAGAAGAACAAGTCAATCTGCTCTGGACACTGGCACGTGAATATGCCTTTGTGGACTCTACCGCTACCATTGAGATTATTCATCAACTTGAACAAACAGAGACTGATGTCAAAAAATTGGAAGCGATGAAAATGGGAATTGAAGCCAATTTACTGGACGCCAACAACCAGACTTTACAGGCCAAAAAGTCTTATTTGACAGCATATGAGCAACTCCTGAGCAATGATGAACCTGAAAAAGCAGCGCAAGTCCTCAATGACTTATCTACTTTTTATGGCCTGCATGGTGAGTTCGATTCCTTAAAATACTTTGCACAAGAAGCGGTGAAGATTTTCATCGATCATAAAGACACCATGGGCTTAATTTCCAATTATTCCAACATAGGGAGAGCCTACCAACTCATGGGGCAATTCGATTCGGCTATAGTTAATTTGTATAAAGCTATAGATCTTATGGAAGCATACACTCCCACGCCTGTGCTTCAAAAAACTCACTTAAGATATCAAGGCAATGTTTTCAATAACCTGGGAATCGCCTATGTGGAGCACGGAGATTTAGAAAATGGCATTAAATTTTATCTCAAAGCCACTGAGAAAAAAGTAGCGCTGGGAGACCTAACAGAAGTTGGCAATATCATGATCAACATTGGTGGAGTAAAGTTTGATGAAGGAGATCCAATTGCGGCCAGAGCCTATCTGGACAGTGCCTCTTTCTATTATGAAAAGACGAATTACTCACTAGGACTTTTGATGTGTAAAACCAACTCGGCTGCAGTTTCCAATATGGTTGGAGAACATGCCAAAGCCATTGAGTATAGCAAGGATGGCGCTCAAATCGCTAAACAACTAGATGATCAAACCAACGTAGCCCTCAACTACATTCACTTGGGTACCGCGCATTGGAGGCTGGGAAACAAAGAACTTGCTTATACCTACTTGGATTCATCCGCCATGGTAAGTCAGGCTATAGACTCCAAACGAGTAATGAATGAAGTCCAAAACCTGCGCTATGAATTTGCACTGGAAGAAAAGGACTTTGAGCGAGCTCTGAATTATCGCAACGAATTCTTTGCCACCAAAGACTCCATGTATCAGACTCAAAAGTCACGAGAAATATCAGAGCTAGAAACGCAGTACAAAACAGCAGAGAAAGAACAAGAGATTGCCTTTTTGGAACAGGAAAATAAGCTAAAAGAAGCCACCATACAACGTAATACGTTCTTACTGATTGGATTGGTGGTGCTGATCATCTTACTTATTGTGATCTTCTATTTCATCAGATACCGAACCAGACAGCAGCATCTCGCAGTATTGCAAGAGCAGAAAATAAGAATGCGCGAAAGCCAGATGCAGGCCGTCATAGATTCACAAGAAACCGAACGCAAACGATTTGCCACAGACCTTCACGACGGCATGGGGCAATTGATCTCGGCTCTTAACCTCAACATTCAGTCAATGAATGAAACGGCTGGAGATAAAGATAAGCGAGACAAATTGTACAACAACTCCACAACCTTATTGAAGGACATCCATACTGAGATTAGAAACATCGCCTTTAACCTGATGCCACAAACACTGATGAAGGCAGGGTTAATAGAAGGTTTAGAAGAGCTCATTCATCGGATCAACAGAACCGAGAAAATTCAGGTCCACTTGTCGGTTTATGATCTGGATCACCGCCTACCAGAAGTAGTAGAGGTGTCGATATACCGCATCATACAAGAGTTTCTTTCCAATATCATGAAGTACAGCCAGGCTGAAAATGTCTATATAGGCATCACCAATCATGAAGACGAACTGGTGCTGACCATAGAGGATGACGGCATTGGTTACGACATTGAAAAATTCAAAGTAAGTGAAGGCAATGGCTGGCGCAACATCAACTCCAGAGTAAATCTGATCAAAGGAGAACTGGATATCGATACAACCGAAGGCAGAAAAGGGTCTTCAGTGGTCATCAACATCGACGCGAAGCACATCGAGAAGATGAGAAGTGCGGATGTAGCTACCAATTAATGTTCCTACTAGGATAGTGGTTTCATTAATTCTTTTCAGTGATAGACACAGATCTAAAGTCTAGCATCTATCATCTAACATCTTGTTTAGGCTAGTCCATGCTTTATCGCGTACTTGGTCAAACCTACCAGATTGGATGTTTCAGTCTTTTTCAGAATGTTCTTGCGATGAGTTTCCACTGTCTTCTCACTAATAAACAGGATCTCTGCTATTTGTTTGGTGCTATATTCTTTCACTATGAGCTTCACGATCTCTTGCTCTCGTGGTGTCAAAGAACTAGAGTTAGGCTTTTCCGTGTGATGAATGAGCATCTGAGAAATGTTCTGACTCAGAAAAATCTTACCCTCCTCCACACGTTTTAGTGCTTCCATAATATCTGTGTGAGAATCACTTTTGAGAACAAACCCATTCAGACCCAATTTGAGCAATTCTTTCACCACCGCTGGCTCATCATGCATACTTAGCACTATAGTTTTCAGATCAGCATTGATGGTTTTTGCTATTTGAATCAGCTCCATGCCGGTCATCCCCGGCATTTCATAATCCGTGATCAGCACATCATAATCATTCCGCTTCAAGAGCTCCAGCGCTTGGTCTACAGAGCTTGCCATGTCCTTTACTTTGTATTGATCAGAAGATGCTTCTAAGATCGTTTTGGTTCCTTCCAGTAAAATACGATGATCGTCTACCAGTAAAATATCCATTATGGCTTTGTCTTTGTGGGTTGCGGAATATAGTTTTTCAAAAAGCTTCACCGAATATCTGTTTTTATTCCGTAAAGGTCATACGCTAAGATATCAATTTCCATCGGTCTATTAAGGGATAATGCCACTACCTGATGGTAGGTAGAAGGTGTTGGAGATTTATATTGAATCAGTTAGTTTGGAGATATGTTTTTAAGCCATAAGTCAAAATACAGCACCTTCCTTTCTGAAGATGAAATTGAAAAACGATTTAATCATTTGCTTACAGAATCCATGATCTCCAATGAACAAAAATTCAGTGGTTATTTTGACAAACACTATTTCGTTATCAATGACAATGAACCATCAAAATTCGGTGAACCAGCTACTATTGAAGGTAGAATTCTAGAAACATTTAACAGAAAAACTGTTCTTGAAATCACTACTACAGCACGTGCTAAAAGTGTTATACAGTTTGCATTTATTCTTTTGAGCTTACTAATATTAATCATCTTAATGAGTCTAAAAGTTGTACCAGTTCCTTTAGATACTATTGGCTCTATTCTCACATCAGTATTCATGATTTCTGCGCTCATCATTGCGATGAGAATTCAATATTACTCACTCAAAAGAATAGTAATATCTACTTTGCAACTTGAGAAAAGTTGATGAATTCAATTATAAGATTGGTTAGCCACATCTGGTGTACCAACTGAGATATGTCAAGTGTCACCAAATGATCTTTACTTTATTTTTATACTAGTCGAATTATTATAGACACTTGCCCTGTCTGCAGCGTCAGTGAACTCCAACAAAGGCAAACATTAATCAGCATAGAAAAATCATATGTCCGTATCTGGCAATGATATATCCGCATGAGAAAATCATATGTCCGTATCTGGCAATGATTTATCCGCATGAGAAAATGACCAAAACGCTCCTAGCAATCACATAAACGCATCCGACAATAATTCATCCGCATGAGAAAATGACCGAACCGCTCCTGGCAACAACAAAAACGCATCCGGCAGTTACATAAACGCTCTCGACAATCGTATAAACGCTGACGGCAATGATAAAAACGCATCAAGCAGTCGTAAAAACGGGACCCATCCTAAAATAAGTTGACAGATTATTACTTAATACTAGATGTAGTTTACAATGATACTACAAAGTCCTATTTGCACTTTACAGAGATTACTTTAATCCTGATTGAAGTATACAGGC
>NZ_JAMZMJ010000023.1 GCF_024714495.1 Marinoscillum pacificum
CCAACCCCTCTAATATCAATCATCCAAAAATTATTACTCCGTCTTGTCTCCCCTTGCTAATGGGAGATGGGTTAAATCCATTAAATGAAATTAGTAGGCGATAACACTAATTTAAATACAACTGTAATGTCGAGGCACGAGACATATATCTCGCCAATACCTATAAATATCGTGTGCGAGCGAATCCAAGCAATCTCATACTACCTATACTAACCCCGCTAATATCAATCATCCAAAATTTATTACTCTGTCTACTTCTCCCCTTGCTAATGGGAGATGGGTTAAATCCATTAAATGAAATTAGATAGGCGATAACACTACTTTAGATACAACTGTCATGTCGAGGCACGAGACATCTATCTCACTAGTACCCTTATCTATCATGTGCGAGCTAATCCAAGCAAGCTCACACCACTATCAGTCCTGTAGTATGAAAGAATTTCATCAAAAACCCTCCCCCAACCCCCTCCCTTAAAATGGAGGGGACTAAACCACAAAATAAAACCAGTTTGTCATGTCGAGGCACGAGACATCTATCTCCCCAGCACCCATAACTATCGTGTACGAGCGCAGCGAAGCAATCTTACACTAACACACCAACCCCTCTAACACCATTCCTCCATAATTTTTTCGTCTGTTTATGTCTCCCCTTCACAAGGGGAGATAAGTATGACTGATAAAACAATGAAAGTTCGTCATCGGTATCGCAGCGAAGCAATCTTACACTTCCGTCATTCCAGCGCAGGCGGGAATCACATAAAGTATCAACTATCTCCAACCCCTCTAATATCAATCATCCAAAATTTATTAGTCTGTCTACGTCTCCCCTTGTTAATGGGAGATGGGTTAAATCCATTAAATGAAATTAATAGGCGATAACACTATTTTAGACACAACTGTCATGTCGAGGTACGATACATCTATCTCACAAGTACCCTTATCTATCATGTGCGAGCGAAACGAAGCAGCCTAACACCATGTCATTACCCTATCTCATCATTCCTCACACTTCAATCATCCGACATCTAACTTATGTCTTCTAACATCCCACTTTCAGCAACTGACATCTAGTTTCCAACATCCATCTAACCAACTATTTCACTATTTTGCAGCCATGTTGAAAAAACTACTGCCATTTATTCTTTTCATCGGATTATTAACATCCAGCAAAGCACAGGAAGTCTCTCATTGGATGATCTCAAAAGGCTTCGAAAATGTCCAAACTTTAAGCAGGAATGACACCTTATTTATTTCCTATGAAAATCGAGTCCATCGTTATGAAGTAGCTGCCATAAAAGAAATATTAAACACCTTACCAATTCCAGATGGAACAAACACGCTGGTAATTTTCCCAAAGTACCAGAACCTACCTACCGTACAGTTAATAATCCCGACAAGTCTGGATCAATATCTCTCTAAAATAACTCTTAAAACAGATCTTTGGTCTTCCACAGGATTTGGAGAAACAGTATCAGAAAACCAATCAACATTCAAAGCTGATTTAAGCATTGGTCCCTGGATTTACGGAACACAAATTGGGAACTATGACGACCCAATCAAAATAGAGCTAGACCTTGCTCCTACCTTGCATTTACAATTAGCAAAAGGTCTCAAACTCACTGGACAACTTCTGGTTCCTGTAATCAACAACTACTCCGACAATGGTATTCGTCCCGGTATTTTGACTTTGGAGCAATCTGTAAAACTTCCTTTCAACACTTATGCCACCGCTTCTTTTGGACAATACAATCCAAGAAGATACGGAGCTCGACTTCATGCGATGACCTATACCAAAGATGGACAGTGGGGACTTGGAACTACCCTGGGTTATACACAACCATCCTCCATATCCGGTGAGCTAACCTATGATTTCTACGAAAACAGAGCGACACACATTGCTCGAGTGAACGCCTCCTGGAGATGGTTAGAACAAGACCTAATTCTGTCGGGAAGTTTCGGCACTTTTTTATATCAAGATTTGGGAGTGAAAGTAGAAGCACGACGACAATTTAAAGAAGCGCAAATTGCGGTATTCCTTCAAAAGACTTCCATTAGAGAAAATGCAGGCTTTTCCTTATTTCTACCAATTCCTACAAAAAAATATTCTTCCATCAAACAATTCAGAGTTAGAACAGCTCGTCATTTGAGGTATCGTTATCGTTTTAGAGGACAGACTTACGGCGGAGAAGAAATGCAACCGTTTTACGATATAGTTTTGAAATTGACAGAACTTAATCCTGCATTTCTATACAATAAAATATTCGAATAAGTCAATTTTTTATGAATTTCACAACGCACCATTGAATTCTTTCACTATTTTAGTATTCTGACAATTTTCCACAATTAATTAATGGTTAATTGATTGAAAGAGAAGGAGTACCGATATTTATTCCTAACTTTACTTTATAGTTGCATAGAATATGCAATGCTGAAGCGAACTCGAGAAAATACTTATCCGTCATGAAACTCATCAGGCAATCAGCTTTTATTACAAGTATCCTCGCTTTGATTATTTTCATTGCGTGCAAGCGAACTATCGGCGGTATCGATAGAGATACACCTCCACTACCTAGTGGAAATCAAATGATTTCGTTACAAGTGGCTACCACGGATGGTTCTGCTCTACCAACTTACACGGTTTTGGTAACAACTCCAGACGGATCTACTAATAGTTCCACCTCTGGCGATCCAGAATTCATTATTGACCCGATAATCTCGGGAACTTACACCATTGAAGTAACTACAGATGCAGGAGGTCATATTGGGCAAACCAAAGAAATCATAGCTAATGTACCTGCTGAACCATCAGATGATTACGTAACTGGTGCCACATTCTTTCTTACTACCAAGAATCCAGCAGTAACCATTGATAATGCAGCAGGTGGTACGATCAATGTTCCCGCGATGGGCACTGGAGCGGGAGGAATAGGATCACTTCCAACCACAATCACAATCCCTCCAGGAGCTCTTCCAGGAAATGGCAGCACCGCCATAAGTGTAACACCAACACCTTCAGACGGCAGTACATCCAATAACGGAATTAAGGGGGTGGAATTCCATTTTGAGCCGACCCCATTACAATTCACCACACCGATTACAATCGAAATGCCTTTAGGCTTATCACAAACAGCTGTAAACAGTGGAGCTGAAGTGGTATTTCAATATGAAGATGGGGAAACAGAACCTGTTACGCTGAGTAGTGATGGACAAATGGGAACAACTCAAATCTCACACTTTTCTACCTGGACAGTGGTACTAGATATGAACCTGATCATTACTAGTAATGCAAGATCTCAGACTTTCAGCTCGATATGTAGTGAGGGTTTAGATGAAAGCTTCACTTTTTCAGGATCATACGGTCCTATAGTTTCCAATTTACTGCAAATACCAACTCAATATCAAACGGTCATCATTAATGGAACTGTTGTAAAAGAGCCAATTGCTTATTTTAGGTTGTCAGGTACCGCTACAGCATTTACTTTTGGATATCGATTGGAAACATCTAATGGCAACCTTCTAGAACAAAGAAACAACATACCTCTTTGCTCTGAATGCTACACCACAACCTACTCTAGTACTGAATGTCACGATTCAGGAGGATGATCTAATGCTTTAACCCGCTAATGAGCCAAACAACTATGAAAAAAATTATTCTAATAGCTTGCGTATTCATCTCGCTTACTGCTTTTAGTCAAAGCAGGTATAGCAGGGGTCCGTCATTCAAAGAATTTGGTATGGGTGTTGGAGCTTTTTGGCCAGCACTAGACTATTATAATGAGCGAACTGGATATGAATTCAATCAAGGGTTGTCTAGCCAGTTATATGGTAACATCGCCTTGAATTCCATCATTGGTGTACGCTTAGGCGTCGGGTACAACTACATTAATGGAACTCAGCAAGTAACCAGCGAATGGGCTGAGGAAACTTCGATTGGTATTATGCCATTAAATGCCGAATTATTGTTTAATTATGGTGTTGGAGGTCGCTCAGGTTCACAGAAATTTTCAAGAAGTGCATTTACACCAAACTTCTATATAGGTGGTGGAGGTGGGTATGATTTCCTTTTCATAAAATACAGTACACCTACCGGTGGCAACCAAAATAATGTTGGAGCTACGTTTTCGTATCATGCTTTGTTAGGAGTTCAGTTCCCGATTGGACCTATGAAGCTTGGGTTAGAAGGACAGTATATTTTTGGTTCCTATTCACAGGCGTTTGTTCTTAACAACGGAAGTGAAAGTGCTGAGGTGGTGTCTATCAATGGCCCCAAAGCCTTTGTAACCATAGCCTACCCGCTCAACAGCATTTCCAGCCACAGTAGAAGCTCCTACGGAAGACGAAGAACTTATCACTCTAAACGTTACAAGCGTGGAGGATTATTCAAGGCACTATTTAGAAGTAACAGACCGAGAAGACGTTAGTCATAGTATTCGATTTTCCATCTAATTATTCGTCGCATTATAATGAAAATCCAGATTGCTCTTTGGAGCATAATACTTATTGGCATAGTAGGACAATCATGCATACCTAATAAAAAGGTGGTTTATCTTCAGCCAAATGAAACCAGCTCTCTTCCTCTTGACTCTTTGATTGAAACCAGCTACAATCAATACCAACTTAAAAAGGGAGATTTGATCAATGTGGAGGTTCGTTCAAGTGACCCCATGCTAGCGCAGATTTTTATTCCTACTATTAATGGAGCTAATCTAGGTCAAGTTGCTACAGCTGGTAATAACCTTAACTATATTCAAGGGTATGCACTGAATGCAAACGGAGATATCGAATTACCCTTAGTTGGCTTTATACATATAGAAGGCCTAACTATTGAAGAGAGTAAAAAGTTGATTTCCTCAGAAATAGCTAAATTCATTAAGTCGCCATATATTTCCGTAAAACTTGGTGGTATTCCCTATGCCACTCTTGGGGAGTTCAATAGACCCGGACGATACTCGGCACTACAATCTCGACTTACAATATTAGAAGCTATAGCCAACTCTGGAGACCTCACTATTCTGGCTAATCGCAAAAAATTCACATTGATTCGTCAACATAAAGAAGGAATTAAAAGGCACCTTATAGATCTCACCGATGAAGAACTACTCATCTCGCCCTACTATTATATACAGCCTGGTGATCAACTATATGCTGAGCCACTTAAAGTCAGACAATGGGGTGTAGGAGTAACAGGCTCACAAACCTTTACTACTATACTGTCTATAGTATCCAGCACTTTGCTGATCATCATTACCGCTAATCAACTTTAAACCAACTGTGAATCAAGAAAATTTTCAACAGCAGTTTTTAATGGAGGAATCCGGAGAATCCGATATCAAACATTACTTATTTTTAGTACTCCAAAACTGGAAATGGTTTGCACTTTCGGTACTTATCTTCCTTTTGGGAGCATACCTACTAAACCGTTATACTACACCTCAATACTCTGTAAGTGGAACTTTACTCATCAAAGAGTCCAAACAGAATGCTTCTGATGAAATTCTTAAGGAACTGGACTTCTTTAGTAGTTCTGTCAATATCGACAATGAGATTGCTGTATTAAAATCCTATTCGTTAACGAAACAAGTTGTTGACTCTTTAAACCTATTCATTTCAGTAAGTAAGGTTGGAAGATTTAAATCCTCAGAAATTTTCAAAGAGCAAACACCATTTGATTGGAAAATAAAAAAAGCATTCGAAACTTTAACTCCACAAACGCTAACCATTTCAATTTTAAGTGACAATAAGCTAAATATAAATATCATAGATCCAGAAAGAGGATCAAGTGAAAACATCATATTGGATATTACTGAAGAATACCAAAACGAGGAATTTAACCTATGGGTAAACCCAGATGAATTCACAACAACAGAACCTGGAGACGTCTTTGAATTAAATTTTGGATCTCCTGAAAAAACTGCTAAAGAATTAAGAAAACAGTTGCAAATTAATCAGTACAATAAAGAAGCAAGCATTGTTAAAATAAGTCTGGAATCACCGAACCAACTCAAATCAAAAGCAATCATTCGTTTAATGATGCAATCTTACATAAACAGAGAATTGCTATTAAAGAATGAGAAAGCTAAAAGGACTGTTGAGTTCATTGATAAACAACTCTCAGGAATTCAATCAGCTTTAAATGAAGCTGAAACAGAGATGGTAGATTTTAGAACAGAAAACAGCCTAATCAACATTAGTCAAGAAGGAGAGGCTTTATATACTAAAATCCAAGAGTTAGAAAAACAAGCACAAGAGACTGATTTGAAATTCGAATATTATCAATACTTGCAAAAGTACTTAAATCAACCAGTTAATAACGAAAGTGTTGTTAGCCCCTCAACAGTTGGTATCACTGACCCCCCGCTAATCAATTCAATAGTTCAATATAATGAATTAAAAAATCAGCTGACTATTACCGATTCCTATGCATCAGATATCAACCCTCAGGTTCAAAGCATCAAATCGCAAATGATTTCGGTAAAGTCAATAATAAGTGAAAATATCAACAACCTGATCAATGCTACCCAACTAACTCAATCAAACTTAAAAAGACAAATTCAACAGGCTGAACATGAATTAGACCAATTACCAAGCAGTGAACGAAAACTAATTAACATTCAACGTCAGTTTAACCTCAATGACAACCTTTATGTATACCTACTAGAAAAGAAAGCTGAAGCAAGTATTGCTTTAGCAAGTACAGTTGCGAGTACTGAGATTTTAGATGAACCTTTACTTGAAGCACGTACAAGACCCAAAAACTTAAAAAATTATCTCCTGGCCCTAGCTTTTGGATTGTTCATACCTTTTGGCTTCATAATTCTGAAAGAATTCTTCACAAATACTATTCAAGATTCTACAGAAATTGAAAAACAAACATCACTCCCCATCCTTTCTTCTATAGCACTGAGTCATAAAGATAAAGAATTGGTAATGAGCCATTTTCCTCGTTCAAGAACTTCAGAAAGCTTCCGTAATATGCGAGCAAGTTTGAAGTATTTAATGCCCGAGAACAAAAATACTCATGCAATCATGTTCACCTCCTTCACTTCAGGGGACGGAAAAACCTTCTGTGCGATGAATACAGCAGTCATGATGGCTCAAGCAGGTTATCAAACAATTCTATTGGGTTTAGACTTAAGAAGACCTAAAATTTATGACACTTTTAAATTGGAGAATTCTAGAGGAATAAGCAACCTGCTTCTAAGTAATGAGAAAAATGAAACTGACGATTTTATTTACGATTCAAATATTGAAAATCTAAAAATTATTCTTTCTGGACCAACGCCCCCTTTACCCAATGAGCTTTTTATGAGAGATTCCTTCCATAAACTAATGAAGGATTTAAGTCAAAATTATGAGTTCATCATAATCGACACCCCTCCTATTGGCCTAGTATCTGATGCATATGAAATCTCGAAATACGCGGATACTACACTTTTTGTCATTCGACATCAATTAACTCCCAAAAAATCAATCGATTTCCTCAAAGACATTCAATCGAAGAACCTTATTAACAATCTCGGAATTCTATACAATGGAGTAGATTACCATAAATTGACCAGCTATTACGGATATAATAATAAGAAGTATAATGCTTATTACGAGGATTAAATTTTAACAAAACATTAAGAGAACTAAAGAATGAAAATTGTAATACTTGCAGGTGGATTTGGTACCCGTTTGTCTGAAGAGACAGCACTTAAGCCAAAACCCATGGTAGAAATTGGAGGTAAGCCTATTATCTGGCATATAATGAAAACTTATTCCCATTACGGGTTCAATGATTTTGTTATCTGTTTGGGCTACAAAGGGTATGTGATCAAAGAATATTTTGCTAATTATTTTTTGCATCAGTCAGATGTTACCATTGATATGAATTCTAATTCTTTCGAATACCATAAGTCAGAAGCAGAACCCTGGAAGGTTTCATTAGTGGATACAGGGGCTAACAGTATGACTGGAGGACGAATAAAAAGGGTAAAAGAATACATTGGTAATGAACCATTTATGCTTACCTATGGGGATGGTGTAGGCAATGTTGACATCAAAAATTTAGTCACCTTCCATCAAAGTCATGGTAAATTGATGACAGTTACCTCAGTACAACCTTCCGGCAGATTTGGCGCATTGAATATTAATTCTGAAATGGAGGTTAAGTCATTTTTGGAAAAACCAAAAGGTGATGGTTCCTGGATCAATGGTGGGTTCTTTGTATGCCAGCCTGAAGTAATTGATTACATTGAGTGTGATGAGACTATTTGGGAACGAGATCCAATGGAAAGAATCGCATCAGATGGTGAAATGAAAGCCTTCAAACACGAAGGTTTCTGGAAACCCATGGATACGCTTCGTGATAAAAATGAATTGGAAAATCTTTGGGGCGAGGGCAGTGCTCCCTGGAAAGTTTGGTAAATAATCTCCTCCCTCGTTAGGTAGAAATTGAGGGCTGTGTCATTCTATCACATTCTAATCACAAAATTTTCATTAGTTGACAATGAACAAAGAGCAAATTCAACTTATTCAATCCTCTTATAAAGGCAAAAAGGTTTTTCTCACTGGGCATACTGGTTTTAAAGGTTCCTGGTTGCTTTACTGGCTCAAACAATTGGGTGCAGAAGTTAAAGGTTACGCTTTGCACCCAGACCAGTCGGAATCTCTTTATAACAGCATGAATGGCGATTCTATGTGTGATTCTGTCATAGCTGACATACGCAATAAGGACAGATTGTCTCAAGAAATCAAGGAATATCAACCAGACTTTGTTTTTCACCTAGCAGCACAACCCCTTGTACGCCTCTCCTATGAGATTCCCGCTGAAACATTTGAAGTGAATGCGGTTGGTACTGCCAATGTGCTGGATGGAATAAGACATCTGAAGAAATCATGTATTGGAGTGATGATCACAACGGATAAGGTCTATGAAAACAAAGAATGGCATCATCCTTACCGAGAGTCAGATCAACTTGGTGGTTACGATCCTTACAGTGCCAGTAAAGCCTGTACGGAGTTGGTCATTTCCAGTTACCGAAACTCTTTTCTCAATCCTTATGATTATCAAAACCACCATAAATCCATAGTTAGTGCGCGAGCTGGAAATGTCATCGGTGGTGGAGACTGGGCAAAGGATCGTATCATCCCAGATATTGTCAAAGCATTGATTGGCAATCGTTCAATAGAAGTAAGAAATCCAAAAGCAGTAAGACCTTGGCAACACGTATTGGAGCCATTGGGAGGTTATTTGCTATTGGGTGCAATGCTCCTAAAAGAGCCTGTTAAGCACTCCTACTCCTGGAATTTTGGACCGCAAATTGAGGACAATCTGGATGTCGAGAGTCTGGTACAAACTGCAATCAAAGTCTGGGGTACGGGTAAGTATGAGACCCAAAAGCAAATAAATCAACCTCATGAAGCAGGCTTGCTTAAGTTAGATATCTCTAAGGCAATGGCGGAATTGAATTGGAAACCAAAATGGTCTGCTGAAACAACCATTGAAAAAACGCTTTCCTGGTATAAAAAGCGCTTAAATGGAGTTTCAGCGAGTGAATTATTGGAGTCAGACATCAATTCATATTCGACTAATTAAAACCAATGATTTTACTTACCGGAGCTACTGGATACTTGGGCAGCCATTTGCTACAACACCTTGTTAAAAAACAAGAAAAAGTTATCGTCCTTAAAAGGTCAACGTCTGATCTTTCGAGAATTGAATCAATTAAAGATCAAGCTATTTTTATTGATATTGATTTAACTGACCTATCCGAAGCATTTAAATATCCAATAGAACGTGTTATTCATACGGCAACTGTATATGGAAGAAAAGGAGAAAGTATTTCTGACTTAATTAATACCAATATCGCGTTTCCTATCAGGTTGGCAGAACTATCGGAAATCCATGGCATTAAAGCGTTCTACAACACCTCTACGAGTCTTGATTCTACCGTAAACCCCTATTCATTGAGTAAATTTCAATTCACCGAATGGTTATCTAAATTCCAAAAATCCTTTAGAGTAATTAATATCGTACCTGAATATTTCTATGGTCCGGGAGATGATAATTCTAAGTTCATTGGAATGTTAATAGAAAAGATGAGTAACGGTACTAACGAAATTGCTTTGAGCCCTTGTACTCAACAGAGGGACTTCATTTATATTGACGATGTAATTTCAGCCTATGATTCAATCCTTTCAAATGAAGACTTATTTGACGCAATGAGTACTTTTGAAGTAGGTTCTGGATCTACTTTATCTTTGAAAGAATTGGTTTTGAAGATAGCAACTCTTAAAAATTTCAACATCAATAATCTAAAATTTGGAGCAATTCCGTTAAGAGAGAATGAGTGTATATTCTCAAAAGCAAACATTCAAAAATTACAAAAATTAAATTGGAAACCATCTGTATCACTAGATTCAGGACTAAAGACTACAATTAGCAAATAATAAATTATGGATTACAAGAATATCAACGAGAAACTACTTGCTAACTTATCTGAAATAGCTAAGACTAATACCTCCAAAGTAATTAAACCAGGAGAAGACTATATTCCAGTAACAGGTAAGGTTATGGATGAATCCGACATTCTTTTAGGTGTAGATGCCATGCTAGATGGTTGGTTAACAGCTGGGCGGTTTGCTAAAAAATTTGAAAGACAGTTTGCTAAATACTTCGGGGCAAAAACATCAATACTAGTTAACTCAGGATCTTCGGCAAATCTTTGTGCATTTTATGCCCTGACCTCTCCAAAACTGGGAGACCGGCAAATAAAACCAGGAGATGAGGTTATTACTGTAGCTGCAGGATTCCCAACCACGGTAAACCCAATGATCCAATATGGAGCAGTACCGGTGTTCATAGATGTTGATATACCAACATACAATGCCAAAGCGGAGCTAATCGAACAGGCAATTTCTCCAAAAACCAAAGCCATCATGATGGCGCACACGCTCGGAAATCCTTTCGATCTAAAAACCGTGATGGAAGTTGCCGAGAAGCATAATCTCTGGGTGATTGAAGATGATTGTGACTCACTGGGAGCAACCTACAATGGTCAAAAAACGGGGACTTTTGGTGATTTGGCTACCGTATCCTTCTACCCTGCTCACCACATCACCATGGGTGAAGGTGGTTCGGTATTGATCAACAACATGAAACTTAAGATGCTTGTTGAAAGCTTCCGTGACTGGGGGCGAGATTGCTATTGTGAACCAGGAAAGGACAATACCTGCAAACAACGCTTTGGTTGGCAACTCGGTGATTTACCTCATGGCTATGATCACAAATACACGTATTCTCACATTGGATTTAATCTAAAAGTTTCTGACATGCAGGCAGCTGTTGGTTTGAGTCAACTGGAAAAAGCGGATGCTTTCGTAGAACGTAGAAGACAAAATCATGCATTACTTTACAATAAGATGAAAGAATTCGAAGAATTCTTTATTCTTCCTGAGGCTACTCCAAATAGCAATCCAAGTTGGTTCGGATTCATGCTAACTCTTCGTGATAGTGTGAATGTATCACGCCATGACTTAGTTCAGAATCTGGAAGAAAATAAAATTGGAACAAGGCTACTGTTTGCCGGCAATCTAATGAGACAACCGGCTTATGCTAGCATCCAAAAAAGAACTGTAGGTACATTCGAGAATACAGATAAAATCATGAATGATTCGTTTTGGATAGGTGTTTGGCCAGGTTTAGAAGAGCAACATTATGACTATATCATTGATGTATTGAGAAAATTCTTAAAATAACAATCAAATTGTCAAAAGTTTCCAAAATTTTCTACTTTACTCCTATAGCTTCTCCATTCCAATTAGAATTTATTTCTAGTTGTAATGAGAAGCTTTGTAACTCAGAGATAATTCCTGTTTTCGTAAAACCTCTTCCGGAACACAGGAAACATTGGGGGAATACGAATATTGGAATTAAACTCTATTCGCTGGCAGGATCTAAAGTTAATAGAACATTGAATCTTCTAAATAAAGAAAATCCGGATTCCTGTTTTCTAAGTTCTTATACTTCTCTTGAAAACTGGGTTACGCGACAATGGTGCATTAAGAACGATAGAAATTTTTTCATTGGCCCGGTGGAACCAATGAATATGCATAATATAGGACTTATTAAACAAAGGTTTCGTCTTATTATATTTAAAAGATTCGTCAAAGGAGCTTCTGGAATAGCTGCCATGGGAAATAATGCATTGCGCATGTATAGAAAAGTGTTTCAAGGTAAAATGATCAATATTAGTTACACGTTCAACCACTCAAAATTATTAAGTAAGAACCCTTTACCAATTGACGAACCCATAACTTTTCTTTATTCGGGAAGATTATCAGCGTTTAGAAACCCCTTACTTGTAATCGAAGCATTTGCTCAGGCAAGAAAAGAACATCCCGATATTCCTATGAAATTAATCATGTCTGGGAAGGGAGAACTCTACCAAGATTGCATTGATTTAATCAATTCTAAAAACCTCACCGATTTTATCGTATGGATGAATGAATTCAATGATTGGCACGAAATACATTCCATATATTCTAAAGCTCATGTCCTCCTTGCCCTTCAACGTTACTCTACTTGGGGAATAATAATACAAGAGGCTATGGCTTCAGGAATGGGAATTATTGCGAGTAGAACTATCGAAGCAGCTGACAACTTAATCATTGATGAGTATAATGGTTACCTAATTTCTATGAACAAAGATGAAGCTGTAAAAGCCATGAGTAATTACATTGATAATCGAAAACTCATAAAACTGCATGGCAACCGGTCAAAAGAGGTAGTAAAAACTGTAGACATTGAATCTCAATCGAAAAAACTTGTAAGTCTTTTTTACTCATGAAGGTACTTTGGATTTTTAGAGCACCAGTTAAGGGAGTATTTAGCATTGAAAATCTTTTTGGAAGTCTCGAACAAGAGATGAGAAAAAAAGTACAACTTGAAATCTATCATTATGATCGAAAGAAAAGCCTAATGAATAATGTAAGAGCCATTAGATCTTACGATACTGATATTTACCACATTACGGGTGGTACAAATTTCCTTGCACTGTTACTCCCTGCCAAGAAGACAGTTATTACCGTACACGACATTGACCACTATCTCCTAACTCTTAGAGGAATAAAAAAGTATTTATTTGGGCTATTATGGTGGAAAATTCCATTGAGAAGGTCCAGAATTACCTGTATCTCACAGCATACCAAAGAAAAATTAATTGACAATTTTAAGATCCCTGATCATCGAATTACAGTCATACCAAATTGTGTAGATGCTCGATACCAGTCGATTACCGATGTAGCTCCTATAAAAAACAGGATATTACAAGTAGGAACTAAAAAGAATAAAAACCTTGAGCGAGTGATTGAAGCTCTTGAGGGAATTGATTGCGTTCTTGTAATTGTTGGTAGATTGAATAATGCACAGCAAATGCTCCTTGAAAAACATAAAATCAAACATGAAAATTTGCTTGATCTGGACCTGGAGCAACTGATAATAGAATACAATAAAGCATCCCTGGTAACATTTATATCTACCAGTGAAGGTTTTGGCTTACCTTTATTAGAAGCGCAAGTAACTGGAACTCCGGTAATTACCTCAGACATTGAACCGATGCGGGCAATTTCAAACGGATGTGCAACTCTTACTGACCCATATAGTATAAGTGATATAAGACAATCAATTGTTAAACTTTTATCTGAGGATAAAGAGCACCTAATAATCTCAGGTTTAAATAACGCCAAAAGTTATTCAGCAAATAGCATAGCTAGTGATTATTATAATTATTATGTAGATAAGTTTTAAGATTATTTTGGTTCAACATAATAACATAATTTATAATGGATAAAATCCTTCTTGTAACGAATTCTCCAGGCCAAAGAGGTCTCGCCCACTACTACTATCTTGCCCTTAGAGATATCGTTCAAGAGAAGAACGTGAAAGCTCTCTTTGCTAAGGATGCAGATTATAATTCAAATAGATCTTTTACTCGGCGTCTGATAAAAAAGGTGGAATCAAAATTCTTTAATAATTATTCCAAGTGGCAAACCAATAGAATCGTTGACCTAGTTGATAAGAATGATATGACTCATGTAGTTCTTTTCAACTCCGCTGGACTAGAACCTGATGACATTAGCAAACTATCGAAGTTGCCAAAGCTTAAACTTTACCAGTACTTATCCGATAGTCCTTCTGGGATGAGTTCAGAAAAATTTAAAAACGCTATACCCACATTAAAATATTTTAATGCCGTATTTGTTTACGCTAAATCCTTGATTCCTGTTATTTACCAATATGGAGCAGCAAAAGTCTTTCATTTACCTTTTGGATATTGCAAATACACTCATTTGAAAGCTCAACCCAATTCCAAAACACAACATCAAGGAATCTATTATTTTGGCACCTGGGGTCCATTGATAGAGGATTGGTTGAGCCCACTTGCTACCTTCGGCTTAAAAATCGAAGGAAATAGCTGGGATCGATCAAAATTCGCTTATTTGAAATCAGCTGCACAAAAGGGAGGAATAGTAGAAGGTGGAATGGCCGAAAAAGCAGCTCAGTCGGCAATAGTCATCAACTTTATTCGTGCACAACATGGTTGTTTTAATTCCATGAAAACTTTTGAACTAGCTGCTGCAGGAGCATGTGTGATTACCAATCGCACCGAAGAACAGATAGATTACTTTGAAGATATGAAAGAGATAGTCTATTTTGATAGCCAGCAAGATATGCTTCAGAAGGTTGAGCATCTACTTAATAATGAAGACCTGCAAGCAGCTATAAGGACGAATGCTTATAACAAAGTCCAAAAACATTCCTATCACGAAAGAGCAGAAATGCTCATTGGATTAATTGACTAAACTATGTCATTAAAATATAACTTGGAAGGAGCAAGATTATGCTACCGAAGATTCCAGCAAAAAAGACTTATTTCGAATTGGATTCAGGACATCAATGAGGAGAAATATAACTTCATTTTCATTCATATTAATAAAACTGCCGGAATAAGTATACAGAAGGCATTAGGAATGCCAAAACAACTACACGTTCTTAGTTGGCATCTATACAAGAAAGTTAACAGACAGCAATGGGATAATTGCTTCAAGTTTGCCATTGTTAGAAATCCCTTTGACCGTGCAGTTTCCGACTATCACTATCGATGTAAAACAAACCAGCATAACATGGGAAGCAACCCCATCTCATTCAGCGAGTGGGTCAACAAAACTTTTGTGGAATGTGATCCTTTTTATCATAATATGAGATTTACCTTTATGCCTCAAATTGAGTGGTTAATAGCCCCAAATGGAAAACTACTGGTGGACTATATTGGTCGATTTGAGACACTCTATGATGACTTTTCGTTCATTTGTGAGAAACTTGGGGTTAAGAATAATTTGAAACATGAAAACAAGTCCATCAGGAATGATTTCAGGAGTTATTATGATAACCAAACCTATGAAGTGATCTCCAAATGGTATAAGAGAGATCTAGAATTTTTTAATTACTCGTTCGATACAAAATGATTAGTCATAACCACAAATGTATATTTGTACATATTCCAAAGACCGCTGGACAAAGTGTTGAGAATTTTTTTTTAAGTGACTTAGGGTTGGATTGGAAGGCACGGCTACCACTACATCTAGGATCTAATTCAGAAAAATCAATAGGCCCACCCAAGCTCGCACATTTAACAGCATTAGAATACGTGCAACATCATTATGTAAGCAAAAGTCTATTTGATAATTACTTCAAATTTGCCTTCGTAAGAAACCCGTATGATCGAACCTATTCATTTTACAAATGCATGTATTATAATCGGATCATGAGCTTCAATACTTTTGTTGAAGAAAAATTACAAAACAAACTATGGGAGGAAGAATTTTGGTTTTTAAGACCTCAGGTAGATTTTATCTTTGATTCTGATCTAAAAAAGATCGTTGACTTTGTAGGTAAATATGAGACACTTAATCAGGATTTCGAAACTGTACTATCCTCATTAAATCTTGTCAAAAACAATCTTCCTCATAAAAATAAAACTTCAGATAAAATATCGTTGGGTAGATTAATCTATTTGATTAAAAAGGATTTTTCCTTCCTGAAACTCCCGTTGTCCATCAATGTGAATTCAAAGTATGAATATACTCCGAAAGTTAAAGCAATAATAAATAGACTTTATGAAAAAGATTTCGAGGCGTTTGACTACCAAGTACTATGATAATTTCTCATAAACATAAATTCATTTTTGTTAAAACAAGAAAAACCGCAGGCACTTCATTCGAAACACTTCTTGCTTCTATTTGCGATTCGAGTGATGTGATTACCGAAATTTCTGAAGAGAAAATAAGGCTTGAAAAATATGGCTTGAGGTTCCAAAACACTACAATTCATTTTAAGTATTATACTCTAAAAGACTGGCTAAGATTAATTTTTAAATTCAAAAAAAAGAAATTTCACTCCCATATGCCTGCACATGAGATTCAAAAATACGTTTCAACTTACGTCTGGAATAATTATTTTAAATTTTGCTTGGAAAGAAATCCTTGGGACAAAACTATATCACACTTTTTTTGGCGAGGAGGGTATGACAAATACAATTCAATAGAAGGTTACCTAAACTCTAGAGATTTTGAACGAACTTCAAATTTCAAGTTATACTCTGAGGATGGAAAAATAATTATTGATAAGATTTATCAGCTTGAAAGTATTGACGAATGCATTGAAGAGTTATCGGAGAAATTTAGGTGTGAATTTAATTACACATTTAGTGATATAAAATTCAAGACAAATCAAAGAAAAGATAAAAGAAACTATAAAGATGTACTTAACCCTAATTCAGCGGACAGAATTGCCCGCTTACATGAAAAAGAGATCACTCTTCTAAATTACAAATATTGAGTTGATAACCCAACATTCAAATCATTAACATTGTCAACACTTAAACGATTAACAAAATCAATTTCCGTACAGGGCTCTCAATTTGTACTTGCAATTCTACAAAACATTTTACTTGTCCCTTTTTTCATCCAGAACTGGGGCCAAACTACATATGGAGAATGGCTTACGCTATATTCCATTTTCAATCTTTTAATGGCTTTGGATAATGGTTTTGGACAATACTTCAGTAATGAGTTTAACCTTCTTTATCATCAAGACGAATTAAAAGCAAAAAAACTTTTAGGTTCCAGCTTAAGAGTAACATTTTTCTCAGGGCTTATACAAACCTTCATAGTATTAGGATTTTTACTGATAGACTTGAATGAAAATTCTTCAATGTATTTTATTCAGAAAGCTATTGCTCCATATGTTCTAATTCTTATTCTATACAGGATGTGTCTTGGAGGGTTTAAAGGAATTCTAGTTAAAACTCCCATTGCACTAGGTTTTTATCATAAATCAGCCTTTATAGGTTTAATAGAATTCACTTTGGAGCTTCTGGTAATTGTTTTGGCTAGCTGGAAAAATTTAACTCTTCTAGAAACATCATTGGTCTTCGTTTCCACTAAAGCATGTTATGTATTTATCTCGCTGTGGTTAATAAAATCCTGGACAAAATCTTTATTTCCATGGTGGAAATGGGGATCACTGAAAGAAGGATATTTACACTATATTAAATCAATACCGCTCATTCTTAAATTCATTTCTGATAAGTTTTCTGTTGATGGAATCAATATTCTTATCTCAGCTACGCTCGGCCCTAACATATTACCTCTTTTTACTACCACTAAAACCTTATCTTCTACAATTACTAAGTTAAGCAGTCTAATTTTTGACCCATTAGTTCCTGAAGTCGGACGTTTACATGCAAAAAAAGGTTTTAGTAAAATTAGAGACTTTATTCAATTGGGTTGGATTACAAACGGTTTGATCGCTTTGGTAATTCTCATATTCTCTGTATTTGCTAAAGAACTATATAATTATTGGTTGAAGGGAGAATATTCACTCAATGAAAATCTTTACATATCCATGATGGCCGCAACCATTCTATTCAACTTTGGGAGACCTATCTTATCCTACCTCACCAGCATTAATCATATCAAGGGATTATTAACAATTACAATTTTGAAAGCAATAATAACTTTCATCTTAGCTCACTTATTGATCTCTGAAATAGGTTTATTAGGGGTAGGAATTAGTCTATTCACAGCGGAGTTGTTGACAGGTGTTCTTGGACCATACTTATTTTATAATAGTACCTCTCAAAAGCAATATCAGATTAACATGGGTGAAATTGCATGGGCGGTAGTTCAATTACTTTTTATCTCTATTGGCCTTTACTTAGTTGTTCACGGTATTATGAATTCTACTGTTCTCATTATTATAATATCCGGCGTAACATTATCAATCTCTTATATAATTTTTAATAATTTAACATTAGATACTAAGAAGAAGCTTAAAAGTCAAAGATTAAATAAATGAAAGATTTTAGGATAAATATTCTGTTCTTGTCCATATCTGTCATTATTTATTTAATTAGTGATTCTTTCATAACCAATGATCAAAAATATGTTATTCTACTAACCTCACTTTTAGTCTACACTATCTCTTCCATTATAGCCATTTATAAAAGAACAGAAATTTTATTAGACCCCTTAATACTTAGTCTAATAATAAATCAACTTGTCTTTCTAGGAGGATTTACTTCCTTCCTCATTATTGAAAATGGTATTTTTCAACCTGGTCGCTCAGCTAGTTTAATACCTTGGAATAGTCAATATTTAGCAAAGACAGGTATGTTAATAAATATTGGGACCATATGTGTGACATATGGCTATTATTCAAAACTTGGTACTAAATTTTCAAACTTCAATACTAAATATTTAATAAAATCAAGAATATCCAAGATTCATCTTTCCAAAAAAATGCTAATCATAATAGCAATAGTAGGAGTATTAATAAAGTTATATCTAATGAAGAACGGACTGTTTGGCAGATTGCTCAATCCAGATTATACCACTTATGGTGAGTCCGCAAGTTACTTAGCTAGTCAGTTAGCACCTCTGAATAGACTAAGTTTAATATCATTCACATTCGTTTTTTTCAGGTATTTAAAAAAGGACAAAGGATATACCATACTATTCCTTTTTTTAGTATCAATTGAATTATTTTTTGCGTTTATTGAGGGATCAAGAAGACCTATATTAGAACTTTATGTTCTGATTTTTTTAATTTACTATTATGTTAATCAAAGAATAAAAATATCACTATTCCTCAGTGGATTTATTGTTCTTTATATAGCATTCACACTAATTCTTGAATTCAAAACATTTGTATTGGATAATCAAATTAGTAGTACTGATCCTATCAGCCTTATCCAAAAGTTCTCAAACTATAGAGAGTTAAATAAAAATGAGCTTAATGAAACTGTTTATGAAAATGTAGAAAAAAACATTTACTATAGAATAAACCTAATAACTCAAGCCACTTCCGCAATTAGACATGCAGATTTAAACAAACTTGATGACAAGGATCCAGATTTCTTTTTAACGCTCTTATTAGTTCCTATAGATGTAGTAATTCCGAAATCGATTCAAGGTACAACAACTGTCAATTGGGGTGATTGGTTTAGATATGCAGTATTAAACAGAGGGTATTACTACACAACTTATAGTATACCATTTTCACCAGTCGGCTATTTATATTTTTTAGGAGGAACACTTGGTGTCATTGTAGGCTTCTTCATTTATGGAATAATGCTTAAATCAATTTCTAACTTACCTCAAATAAGTTTTATAGGATTTCTGTTATTCCTACTTCTTTTGACGTGTATAGGTATGTTTGAAACTGCAATCCCTCAAAGCTTGGTCAGATATGCAAGATATATGTTTGTCTTGCCTTTCTTTTATAAGTTTACGACTGAGTTACTTCGCAAAAAACAGACTATTTAAAAGTGCAAAAGGTTCTACTCACATACAACTACTTCTACCCTGCCTTTCGAGCTGGCGGTCCTATTCAATCATGCACTAATCTGGTAAGAAGCCTTGGAAATGATGTTGATTTTTATGTTTTTACTCGAAATTCTGATCTAGGACTATCAGATGAGCTAGAAGGAATCCCATCCAACTGCTGGATTAATTTTGAAAATGTTGCCAATGTATTTTACTATGGCAAGAATTGGCTTTCGCTGAACAACATACGAAAATTACTTAAAGAAGTATCCGCATCTCATATGTATATTAATGGTATCTATAACATCGATACTGTCTTTATGCCCATCCTACTGAATAGGCTTTCAACTAAAAGTGCGAAATTAATTATAGCTCCAAGAGGAATGTTTCAGGCAGGAGCATTATCTCATAAATCCCTAAAAAAGAACATATACATAGCCATATTTAAATGGTTGATTCCACAAAAAAGCACAAAATGGCACGCGACAGACCAACAAGAAGCTCAAGACATTAAAAATATTTTTGGCATCAACAGTAGTATACAAATTATCCCAAATATCCCATCAGTAGTCAAACCATTAGGAAAAATATTGAAAAAAGAAGTAGGCTCAATTAGGATTGTGAGTATTTCTCTTATCACGGCAAAAAAGAATTTATTACTTACACTTAATGCTCTAACTGCTCTTAAAGGAGATATTGTATTTGATATTTATGGTCCGATTAAAGACAGAGAATATTGGAAGGAGTGTGAATTAGTTATAGATCGGCTTAATAATGAAGGAATAAAAGTCCAGCATCGCGGTGCAATTAAACATGAAGATGTTCAGGAGACAATAGAGCAATATCACCTATTTATTTTACCAACAAAAGGTGAGAATTTTGGTCACGCCATTTTTGAATCCTTTTCTGTGTCAAGACCGGTTATTACTAGTAAATTAACTCCATGGGTAGATCTGGAAAGTAAAAATGCAGGATGGAATATTGACATTGAAAATGCAGATCAGCTAGCTAATACTATAAAGAAAGCCATAGAGCTAGATCAAAACTCCTTCCAACTCCTTACATCTGGAGCTCAGGAGATAGCCCAAGAGTTCTGGAAATCAAATCGATTCAAAGAGAGGTATAAAACTTTATTTAACAGCTAATTAATAGACTTTTGGATATAGTAGATAAATCGACCTTCAATAATAGTTGGTACAATCCAGGAGGATCAACGTTTAAAAGGTACACTTGGTATTTTGTGAATGTACTTGTTTTCATTAATCCATTGGTACCATTCTATGGGATCAAAAGAAAACTACTTAAGTTATACGGTGCTAAAATTGGCAAACGTTTAATTATCAAACCTGGTGTGAATATCAAGTACCCCTGGTTACTTGAAATAGGGGACTATGTTTCCATCGGTGAGAACGTATGGATAGACAACCTGGGTAAGACAACTCTACATGACCATACGACCATCTCACAAGGCGCTATGTTGCTAACCGGCAATCATGATTTCAAATCAACGTCCTTTGATTTGATTGTAAAAGAAATTGTCATTGAAAAGGGGGCATGGATTGGAGCACAATCAACTGTTTGCCCGGGGGCTACGTGTAGAGATCATAGCATCCTCACTGCGGGCAGCGTAGCCACCAAAGATCTTGAGGCTTATGGGATCTATCAAGGAAATCCCGCTGTTAAAGTTAAAACTCGTCAAATAGTCTAACTGATGATCAATAAAGAAAAACTGGCACAAAGATTTATGACACCCAAACTAGCCGGGTTGATTAAAAATGGAATCGCTTATCCTAGATTCAAGAATCAGCTAGCACAGGCCAAAAAAGGATACCAGGAATTCGGTCATCAATACAAACAACCTACGCTCTTTGTAGCAGGATTACCTAAAAGCGGCACAACTTGGTTGGAGAAAATGCTTAGTACAATACCAGGCTTTCATGAAATAATGATTCCAGAAGCGGTATACTATGAGCAAAAAAGTATTGGAAGTCATGATTTTGATTATCCTGCCGACACTTTTTCCAGATTATCAAAAAGTCTTTCTGTAATAAAGTTACACGTTCACGGATCGTCAAATAATCAGGAAATATTAGCGAAGGAAGGTTTAAAGTATGTTGTTCTTTTTAGAGACTTACGTGATGTTGCTGTGAGTTACTACTTCTATGTGCGAAATACTCCATGGCATCCAGAACACAAGACTTATTCCAAATTCATGACCGTACAGGAAGGTCTCCATGAGTTTTCAAAGGTTCTATTACCAGAATACACGAATTGGGTGGATTCCTGGAGGTCTGCTTCGAAAGAACTTTGCCTTATCGAGCGGTATGAAGACCTAAGAACTGATCCCCATACCGTAATGAATCGGATTATTGACCATTATCAGCTTAGATTATCCAATGAGCTTCTAGAACAGATAATTGAAAAAAATTCATTTGGTAATTTGGCTTCAGGTAGAAAAGCAGGAGAAGACAACTCTAGCAGTTTCTTTAGAAAGGGAGTTTCAGGTGATTGGAAGAATCACTTCGATGAAGAATTGAAAGCTATCTATAAAAACCAAATTGGTGACTTCCTCATTTCGGAGGGTTATGAACTAAATGACAAATGGTAAATGATAAAAGTTTCAATAATTACGGTTGTCTATAACAACAAATCCACATTAATGGATGCAATCAATTCAGTGACAAATCAAGACTATGAAAACATTGAATACATTGTTATTGATGGAGCATCCAAGGACGGGACTTTGGATTTGATCAAAGAGGCGAAGGGAATCACTAAATGGATTTCCGAACCTGATAAAGGACTCTATGATGCCATGAACAAAGGACTTCAAATGGCCTCTGGTGATATTGTAGGCATTCTCAACTCAGATGATGTTTACACCTCAAATACCGTAATCTCGGATGTTGTTAAAGAAGTTATTCGCACAAGATGTGATGTCATTTATGCAGATATTAATTATGTAGAGAGAGATGATGTGACGCATGTCGTGCGTAGTTGGGAATCTGGTGATTTTTACCCAAAATATTTCCAGGATGGCTATGTTCCAGCGCATCCTACGGTATTTCTCTCTCAGGATTTGTCCAAAAAATTCCAATTCGATCTTACCTACAAATTGGCGGCCGATTATGATTTCTTATTACGACTGTTCCACACCCCTAACTTGAAGCTTAATTACCTATCTCAAAAAATTATCAATATGAGATTGGGTGGTGTAACTAGTAAAAACTGGAAAAATATTGTAAAAGGAAATTTAGAGATCGCAAGGTCCTGGATGAAGAACCAAAAGAAATTACCACTTCTCACTCTTTTGGTAAAAAGACCGAGAATAAAATTGAAACAATACGTCTAGAGAGCATCTATCATATTTTCCATGAAATATTTAATAACTGGTGGTACTGGATTTTTAGGAAAAGAGATTTGTAACCAGCTTAATGAAGAGACATTTCATACGTTAGGTCGTAGCAGTCAAAATCATATCCTGGCAGACTTAGGAAATGACATACCTAATTTAAAAGAGAAATACGATCAAGTATTTCACTGTGCCGGAAAAGCACATATTGTTCCTAAAACTGAACAAGAAATTGCCGAATTCTTTCAACTTAATCACCAGGGAACGATCAACCTACTCAAATCACTTGATAACTCTCCACCTAAACGGTTCATTCTGATCAGCACGGTTGCGGTCTATGGTCGTGAAACCGGTGCCGATATTGATGAAACCCATCCGTTAAACGGATCTACACCATATGCGTTAAGTAAAATAAAAGCCGAAGAAGAAGTACAGAGATGGGGAAAGGAAAAGAAGGTCTCCATTCTAATTTTAAGATTACCATTGATTGCTGGTCCCAATCCTCCAGGAAACCTCGGTAAAATGATTGCTGGGATAAAATCTGGCAAATACCTAAGCATTAATCATGGAAAAGCTAGGAGAAGTGTGGTCATGGCTTCTGATATTGCTGCACTGATTAAAAATTCAGATTCAGCCGAAGGCATCTATAACTTAACGGATGGGTATCATCCGTCTTTTAAAGAACTTGAACAAGTTATTTCCACCCAACTCAACAAAAGTCTGCCTATATCCATTCCAGGTTGGATAGGAAAATTATTGGGACATATTGGTAATTTAATTCCCAAGAGCCCAATCAATTTAGATACAATCAACAAAATGAGTCAAGACCTGACTTTCAGTGATCAAAAGGCGCGAAATGAGATAAGTTGGGTTCCTTCTAATACACTCAAAAAATTTAAAATCAACTAACAAATTACTCCTCTTTACAGCTCCAAAGGCGGCATTCTTGATGTGTGGACATTTTTCTTTCGCTTCTTTAAAAAACAACCTATCTCATGAGATTCCCGCATTCGCGGGAATAACGTTTAAGAAAGTAATACCCGACAAGACATTCACTTGATGTGTAATCATTTTTCTAGGTGTAGTTCATATTATTTTAGGTCAATACAGGGGTTCCTTTAACAATAGATTCCCTTAGAGTGCTTATCAATGACATATCATCAATTCCGCCTTACCATGCATTCAAGGAATGACGAATAAATGAACTGAATATAGATCTTTTGGACAATCCAATTCTCCCCATTTTCAAGGGGCGCACGGCTAGTGGGAGACACAGAGGGGGTTCATTTAAGAGTAAATTTTAATCAACCCTTCCAAAAAGCTTCTACCTATTACCAAAATCGGTCAGCAATTAATAGGTCTGATAAAACCTGCCTTTTCCCAACGCTTATTCAAGTCCTTAATTGTTGACTCTTCAGAAAGCTATTCTAACCTAAACTTCACTCCTCCTTATTCTTCCAAGGATGGCATTCGATTGATGTGTGATCATTATTTGGAAAGCAAATAATGGTATTTTGACAATCAATTCTCCCCTTCTACGAGGGGGAGATTGAGAGGGGGTTCATATGACTACATATTTTTGTCAACCTTCATTTCTCCTTGTCAACGATGGCGCACATCCAGTGGTGCACGGCCAAAGGAGCTGCCGAAGGCTGAGGGGTTCCGTTAAAGTTTATAACATCAATCTTATCAAACTCCTCTTTTCACAAATATCCAATCATCATCAGAACCGTCATTCCCCGAATTCTAGCAGCAGTAATCATTGATTCACAAATCACCTTGAATTCTAGGGGAATCTATAGGCTCCAGGATCTGATTCCCATAGAATGCTGATCAGAAGACTAATCGATAATGACATACCTCGCTTCAGGGAATAACGAATAGTTTATTTTAGAGAATCTTGTTCCACATAAGAATATTGAATTAAAATAATTTAACAAGCCAACTCACCAGACCTTAAACTTCCACTCCCTTTAGGGAAAGGGGTAAAGGGAAGTTTAATACACCTGGAATCAATTTTCGATTTCTGACCTACCATAGCAGACCAGCTCAACTTGAATAGCAAATTCCGATATGGCATCCAAATTACCTCCCTTTAGTGGCGCATTGCCAGTTGAGTCACTTATCACAAATTCACCCACCTACCGATTCACTGATTACCAAACCACCGACTTACTTCGTCCAGTCTTCTCCCAGTCTTCCTTCAGTCCGTATCCTGTTAATAGCATAAAAAATGCTCCTTGAAACCTTTATAATGAAGGGTTAAATCAAGTGTGTAAATAATTATAAAAACGATCGATATTTTCAACCAAAAAGAAGCTTTCTGGCATAGTAATTGATGTTTTGATCACAACGGAGGCCTCCCTTTCTTTTTTTTCAAACCTTTTAATTTTAAGACAATGGCACAATTACAAAACAACTTGTTTTTACAAGGCGCCAGAGGCATGCTAGGCAAGCAACTGGTTTACAAAACAGTGGGTGGTAAATTAATCGTCTCTACCAGACCTGTTCGAAGCGGAGAAGCAACAGAAGCACAGAAGCAACAAAATACTCGATTCAGATATGCTTCGTTCTATGCAAAAAAAGCGATTAAAGATCCGATACTCGGCCCAATTTACGAGAGTGCGGTGAAACGATTAAGCAAGTTCAATAGCGCATATCAGTTAGCGCTCACGGATTACCTAAAAACACCGGAGATTGGTGATATCAGTATAGCAAGCATAACCAGCGGTTCAATGGTACTGGTAGAAGCATTCAAAGACCCTGAGCTAAATAAAGTCGAGGTTGCGATCCTTGCTAAAAACAAATCGGTGATAGCAGCTGGAGAAGCAACACCTACTATCAATGGCATCCAATGGGAATTCGAATTACCTGTAGATATTCCAGAAGGAGGCAAACTGGAAGTGAAAGCATTTGACCTTCCAGGTAATGTGGAAACAAAAACCTTCGATGTAGAACTATAAAACTGTGAAGTGAATACCAATTTAATATCCAGTTAAAACCTCTTTTGCATAGTGTGGAAGAGGTTTTCATTTATCAGGCTAGAGGTGCGTGGCCATTGAGGTTCTAATTTGAACGTCATTGAGCACAGCGAAGCAATCTCCTCCCACACCGATATCTGAATTGATTACGAAATTACTGTTTCAACAATCTACCAATCACTTATTCACTGAGTTCAATTCGAGCTGTAAGCTCTTTTAATACTCGTCACATGGCTAAGCCATGCGACTGCTAAAGGGAGATACAGAGGGGGTTCATCTAACAGTATATTTTCTGAATACTCACGATGCGATTCCTGTCTGCACAGGAATGACGTAATTATTGATTCTTAAAATTGTGGCTCCTCTTTTGAAGGGGAGCTGCCGAAGGCTGAGGGGTTCCTTTAACAATAGATTCCCTTAGAATGCTTATAAATGACACATCATCAATTCCACCTCACCTTGCATTAATGGAAAGACGAATAGATGAACTGAATATAGGTCTTTTGGACAATCTAATTCTCCCCATTTTCAGGGGTTCACGGCCAGTGGAAGATGCAGAGGGGGTTCATATAACTGCTTATTTTTCTGAATAGACAAGGTGCGATTCCTGCCCTACCACGGTAGGCAAGCTCCGCAGGAATGACGCTCTCTATAAGTGAAAATTATGAGGAATTTCATTTGGCACCAGATTCCCAAATAAAACAAGCCTCAATTACGAGCTGTAAGCTCTTTTAATACTCGTCACATGGCTAAGCCATGCGACTGCTAAAGATTTAGGGAGGGTTGCATTATATGATATTTAAGAATCAATTTCCCCGATTATAAAAAGGCGAACGACTTATAGTGCGCGGCTAGTGTAGCTACCAAAGGCTGAGAGGCTCCTTTAGCAAAATCATTCTAATTTGAAGATCATTGTGAGCACAGCGAAGCAATCTCCTCCCACACCGATATCCGAACTGATAACCAAATTACTGTTTCAACAATCTACTAATCACTTATTCACTGATCACCGAATTACCAACCAACCTCCTCACCTCCAACATCAAACCTCCAACATCATACAATATCTTTAACCTACATTCACTAAACTTGCAATTCATTCAATGAATGCTGCTATAAATTAGAAACAACTATGAAAAAAGCACTGATTACAGGGATAACTGGTCAAGATGGAGCTTATCTTGCTGAGCTACTGTTAGAAAAAGGCTACGAAGTTCACGGAATCAAAAGAAGATCTTCTCTTTTTAACACAGACCGAATAGACCACCTGTATCAGGACCCTCACAAGGACAACACCAAATTGTTCTTGCATTATGGTGACCTAACGGATTCAATGAACATCACGCGCTTAGTACAAGAAATCCAGCCAGATGAGATTTACAATCTAGCGGCTATGTCTCATGTTCGTGTAAGTTTTGATACTCCTGAATATGTTGCCAATGTGGACGCACTGGGTACTCTTAGAATATTAGAAGCAGTTCGCTTACTTGGATTGACTGAAAAAACAAAGGTATATCAGGCTTCTACTTCAGAACTTTATGGATTGGTTCAGGAAGTCCCACAAAGTGAAAAAACACCGTTTTACCCTCGTTCTCCGTATGCGGTAGCAAAAATGTATGGATATTGGATCACAGTGAATTATCGTGAAGCCTACAACATGTACGCATGTAACGGCATTCTATTTAACCACGAATCTCCGTTAAGAGGTGAAACCTTTGTTACCCGAAAAATCACTAGAGCTGTTGCTAAAATGGCCTTAGGTCTTCAGGATTGTGTGTACATGGGGAACCTGGATTCTAAAAGAGATTGGGGACATGCCAAAGATTACGTCAGAGGAATGTATTTAATTCTTCAGCAAGACAAACCTGAAGATTATGTATTGGCTACAGGAGTTACTACCACCATTCGAGACTTCATGATCGCTGCATTCAAAGAGGTTGGTGTAGAAATCGGTTTTAAAGGTGAGGGAGTTGATGAAGTAGGTTATGTGGTGAAAGCTACCAACAGCAAATATGACCTTAAAGAAGGTCAGGAAGTGGTAAAAATAGATCCTAAATACTTCCGACCTACTGAGGTGGATCTACTGATCGGTGATCCAACCAAAGCGAATGAAAAACTAGGCTGGAAACCTGAATATGATCTACCTATGTTGATAAAAGAAATGATGGAGTCTGACTTGAAGTTGTTCGAAAGAGACAAATACCTCATGGAAGGTGGTCATGACATCTTAAATCAAGCTGAATAATCAAGTTTTAGTCATGCTGAAGAATTTCAGCATCTTTACAATGATTTTCAAGATTAAAATCACTCGGATTTGAACAAAGAAGATAAAATATACATTGCCGGCCACAGGGGCATGGTAGGTAGTGCAATTGTTCGCCTTTTAGAGAAGCAAGGCTACACTAACATTCTTACCAAAACATCCAAGGAATTGGATTTACGAAATCAGGCGCAAGTTGCTTCATTCTTTGAAGTAGAAAAACCGGATTACGTATTCTTAGCTGCTGCTAAAGTAGGAGGCATTCATGCGAACAACACCTACCGTGCTGAGTTTCTTTACGACAACTTGATGATTGAATCCAATATTATTCATCAGGCCTATGTAAATGAAAGCAAGAAATTACTCTTTCTGGGTAGCTCATGTATCTACCCCAAGATGGCAGCACAGCCTATTCATGAGGATAGTTTACTGACTGGTCCTTTGGAATATACCAATGAGCCTTATGCAATAGCTAAAATTGCAGGGATCAAACTGTGCGAAACCTATAGAGATCAATACGGAGTTGATTTCATCAGTGCAATGCCTACAAATCTCTATGGTCCTAATGACAATTATGACCTGAATAATTCGCATGTTCTTCCTGCCTTGCTTAGAAAATTTCATACAGCCAAAGTAAATAACAGTGCCACTGTAGAGGTTTGGGGATCAGGAAGTCCACTAAGAGAGTTCTTACATGTAGACGACCTGGCGGAAGCTTGTTTCTTTTTAATGGAAAATTACAATGATGGCCAAACGATGAACGTTGGTTATGGTGAAGACATCACGATCAAAGATCTCGCTTTAACAATTAAAGAGATCGTTGGTTTTGAAGGCGAATTAGTTTTTGACAGCACCAAACCAGATGGTACACCTCGTAAACTGATGAGTAGTGAAAGAATCCATTCACTTGGTTGGAGTCCAAAAATAGATCTCAAAACGGGCATCAGTTCAGTCTATGCGGCAGTTGAAAAGTCTGACTGGCTCTAATGCATTGGGTATAGAGTTATCCATACTGACCTTTGGCTTATTTGTAGCGGTGTATTCCTATCTCTACATCGCACGCAAAAAGCAAATTCTTGATTTACCAAATCACAGAAGTTCACATCAGCATATTACGATACGTGGAGGCGGCATAGTTATTCCTGTAGCCGTGCTTTGTTTTTGGGCGGTATATCAGCAATATCATTTTTTTGTAGCGGGGGTAATGATCATCAGTACGATAAGTTTTCTGGATGACATCAAACCACTATCAAGCAAGGTTAGAATCCTATTTCATTTCCTTGCAGTTTGCTGCCTCTTTTATGAGCTCAACTTAGGACAACTACACTGGCTCATACTACCTGTAGCACTTATTTTGGTGATTGGATGGATCAATGCTGTGAACTTCATGGACGGTATCAATGGAATCACAGTTACCTACTTCTTAACAGTAGTAGGATCCTTATACTATGTCAATCAGAAAATAACTTCATTTGCTGAACCTGCTTTGTTACTGTATACACTCATAGCACTTGGAGTATTTGCGTTTTTCAACTTTAGAAAAAAAGCCTTGTGCTTCGCTGGTGATATTGGCTCTGTCTCGATTGCTTTCATAGTGGCTTTTCTCATGATGGCCTTGATTATCAAATCTGGCCAAGTGATTTATATTGGATTTGTTCTCATCTATGCGATCGATGCTGTTGGTACGATCATTGAGCGATTAATCAAAAAGCAAAACATCTTTGAGCCTCACCGCTTACACTTTTATCAAAGACTGGCCAATGATAAAAAGATTCCACACCTTTTTATCAGTTCAGGTTACGCAGTAGTACAATTAACCATTAATATCTCCTTATTTCAATTTGTCGATTCAAATTATTCAACAATTATAATTCTGGGAATGCTGATTTTTTTATCAATTACATATGTGATGATAAAACAGCGATTATTCAAGATACTTTGATTTAAAGATTATTAATTCTTTACCTGATTTTTAAAAGAACTGCACCTTCATTAGAATTTTACTGATACTTCTATGATCTCATCAATAAAATTCATAATTTTATCTAGCAATCCGTAGTGAACACAGATTAATCTCATCAAACAGCGCCGCAAATGAAAAGAATGTTTAACTATTATTCGGATAAGTACCTTGCGTCCTGGATAATAAAATTCCTAGATTTAATTGTAGTATTTATAGGCTTTATTGTAGCAAGTCTGTTAAGGTTCAATTTTGAACTATCGGCAATAGAACCATCCAGATTACTTCAGCAATCACTTATTACATGCCTGATTTATCTGATCGTTTTTTCTTTCGGAAAGACATCTTCCTTTATCATGCGACATACCAGCTTTACGGATATTCATAGCATTTTCAAAGCTGTTATGTTTAGTTTGGCTATCATGATGGTGACTGATATCTTTCTTTATGAGGCACTAAACTACACGGGTTTTTTTCTTATCCCCAAATCAATTTTAATCATTCAAGCATTATTGATCATGCTCGGAGTTTCGGGCTACCGACTTTCAGCTAAATACATCTATGCTTCTTTTTTGAATAGTAGCTCTGCTTTAAAAAGCAATGTACTGATAGTTGGTGCTGATGTATCCAGTTTAATGACCAAGAATACTTTGTTAAATAGCTCTAAACATGCAATTAGAGTAATTGGTCACGTCGATAATCATCCTAAATTAAAAGGAAAGAAATTAGATGGTAGCCCAGTATTTGCCTTAGATCAAGTACTGAATACAGCTTTTCTGAAGAACAAAAAAATAGATGAGGTAATCATTTCAGATGCAACCTTAAAACCATCAGAAAAAAGAGCCGTCATCGATACTTGCCTTCAATTTAAAATCAAAGTAAAAGAAGTTCCTCCTCATGAAAAATGGGTTAATGGCGAATTAACCGAAAACCAAATCAAACCTGTGAAAATTGAAGACCTTTTAGGAAGGTCAGAAATCAAATTAGATAGTATCAACATTCAAAATGAATTAACAGGAAAAACAGTCCTAGTGACTGGAGGCGCTGGGTCTATCGGAAGTGAAATTGTACGTCAGGCTCTTCACTTCAAGCCAAAGAAAGTAATTGCACTTGATCAAGGAGAGACTCCTGCTTATGAATTAGGAAACTCTTTAAAAACACTTCCTGACGAAATCTCCAATAGATGTGAAATTGTCATTGCAGACATTACACATTTCAGAAGAATGCAGCAAATTTTCAGCAAATACAATCCTGACATTGTATTCCATGCTGCCGCTTATAAGCATGTTCCTCTTATGGAAGGAAATGCAAGTGAAGCTGTAAACACCAATGTATTTGGAACTAAAAACATAGCTGACCTATCACTTAGATACAAGGTAGATAAATTCGTAATGATTTCTACTGACAAGGCAATTAATCCGACCAATGTGATGGGTGCTTCTAAAAGATCAGCTGAAATTTATGTTCAAGCGCTTAACAGCGAGCAAACACATACTCACTTTATCGTAACGCGTTTTGGAAATGTTTTAGGCTCTAATGGATCTGTGATCCCATTATTCCAGAAACAAATTGAAAAAGGTGGCCCAATTACCATTACTCACAAAGACATTACACGTTACTTCATGACCATTTCTGAAGCATGTAATCTGGTTTTAGAGGCAGGTTCTATTGGTGCTGGAGGAGAAATCTTTGTCTTTGACATGGGTGAATCAGTGAAGATTCTGGATTTGGCAAAGAAAATGATCCAACTTTCAGGACTTCAAGAAGGAAAAGACATTGACATTGAGTTCGTTGGACTAAGACCAGGAGAGAAGTTGTATGAAGAACTTTTAGCAGTGGAGGAAAACACCTTGTCTACCCATCACCCTAAAATCATGCGGGCACAGATTCAACCAGTAGTATCAAGTGAAGTGAAAAGCTTGATGGACAAACTTCATGAAAATGTACAACGTGGAGACGATGAAGGAATCGTTAGTGGATTAAAAGAATTGGTTCCTGAATTCATAAGTAAAAACTCTGTATATTCAAGGCTCGATAAAAAGTCGAACCAGGCCTATGCATAGACCATTTTCATGAAAAAACTCTTCTTTTTAACTTGCTTATTTTTATTCATCCAATACCAAGTCCCTGGTCAATCACTAACCGGACTGCAAGGATTAATCGTTACACCATCAGCTGAGATGCATCCAAATGGAACTTTCGTTCTGGGCACCTCATATTTTGATCATCACAATTTTGAATACGGTTTCTATGAATACAATGGCTTGGCTGGTTATGCATCATTGACATTTTTACCATTTGTGGAGCTGTCTTTTCGGTATACTTCTCAAATCAGAACAATCTCAAGGGAGAATAGAAACTTTCCTGACAGGATGCCATCCTTCAGAATTAGAGCTCTCAAGGAATCTAAATGGTTACCTGCAGTTGCCTTTGGATTACATGACATTTCATCTGTAGACGGTGGAGGAGCTAAACACTTCGAAGCTTCATACTTAGTGCTAACAAAGAATTTCACCATCATCCAGTTAAATATCAAAGCCAATTCTGGTTATGGATTTGGAATTTTAAATGCCAAACACCACGAACTACTCGGTTATTTTGGTGGCTTTACCTTAAGTCATGGAAACTTCAATCATCTACAAGCCATCATCGAATATGATAGCCGTGATATTAATGCTGGTTTGAAACTACTTCTTTGGAATCATCTTCAATTGTTGGCAGTGACCCGGGAAATGAAATACCTGGAAGGAAGCATTTCTTATAGAATGACTATGAAGTAACTCCTTCATAGGAACAGATCGATTTGGTTCACTCCCAAAATCGTTCGTATCTTTCCGCTACATGTATGATCGCTATACCATATTCTGCGAAAAACCCGAGTTAGAAAAATTCATGGGAGCCGAATTACCGGTAGATGAATTCATTACCTACAATGCTGCTCCTACTCAGCCCTTGCCGGTGGTAGCTCTAAATCGAAAAGACATGATCCAGTTTTTTCATTGGGGTCAAACAGCTAAAATGGCCAATAATAAAACACTTTCTACTAAATTATTTAATCTTACTAGTGATAATGCACTTCAGCGACCAACGTATAAAAAAGCAGTTCAGAACTCACGATGCTTAATAGGTGCTAACGGGTTTTACGTATGGAAACAAGTAAGTAAAAAACAATTGGTCCCCTACTTCTGCTATAAACAGCACCACATCCCTTTTGGAATTGCCGGAATTTATGAAGAGTTTGAAGACTTTGATGGTAATTCCTACCACACCTTTAACATGATCACCGTTCCTGCAGGGAATAGAATTTCATCATATAGCGAAGACATGCCTGCTATTTTAGATAAGCAACAAGCAGATCAATGGCTCAATCCAGAACAAAACATTGAGCAACTGACAGACATACTTGGCGGTATATCTGATGCTCAGTTAATCATGCATGCCGTGAGCCCTAGAATTACTGAAACAGCGATCAACGATCGAAGCTTAATCCAACCATCAACTCCTTCTGATCAATTTGGTAACTACACGTTATTCAACTAATACTTCAAGTCCATCTCAACCCTGTCCTAAATAATAAAAGAAGAGGTTGCGGATTTTCCTAGATCGTATAGATTTAGGTTTTGACAAAACCCCAGAACCTCTCATGAGCAATGTAACGCTGTTTAGCCAAATTATTCATAAGATTGATCGCCCCCTTTTCAATAACCTAGTAGCCAAAAAGCAAACAGATAAAAGTTCTAAGGGCTTCAACAGTTGGACACATCTAGTTTCGATGTTGTTTTGCCATTTCGCTAAAAGTACCTCTGTTCGAGATATTTCTAATGGCTTACGCTCAGCAACGGGCAACCTCAATCATTTAGGGGTAAATCGCGCACCCTCTAAATCAAGCATCAGCTATCAAAATGAACGCCGGGATGCAGATTTGTTTAAAGAACTCTACTATGGCTTGTTGAAACGTTTAGGACAGCAGGCTAATCAAAAACGTGTAAAGCTCAGGATCAAGGTGCCCGTTTACCTATTAGATGCTACAGTAATAAGTCTGTGCCTTTCAGTATTTGACTGGGCCACTTTTAGAAGAAGCAAAGGAGCAGTTAAAATGCATACTTTACTTGAATACGATGGCAAAATGCCTACCTACGTTAATATCACAAAAGGAAGTGTTAGTGATAATAAAGGTGCTTATGATATCCCTTTGCAGAAGGGAGCAGTCATTGTTGCAGATCGCTATTACAACGATTTTCCTATGCTCAACGTTTGGGAAAGAAAAGGGGTCTATTTTGTCATTCTCCACAAACACAATCAATCTTGCTTACCAAAATATTGAAGAAAGAGAGCTGCCTGAAAACACCGCTCAGCATGTCTTAAAAGATGAAGTAATAGAGCTTAGTAATCCCACATCAAAGCATAAGTATCCAAAACAACTCAGAAGAATCGCGGTATGGGATGATGAAAATAAACAAACCATTGAGCTAATCACCAACAATCTCAAATGGGCTGCCCAGACCATTGCTGACCTTTATAAAGCCAGATGGGAGATTGAGGTATTCTTTCGAGACATAAAGCAGTTACTGCACATCAAAACTTTCATTGGAACATCCAAAAACGCAGTGATGATACAAATTTGGACTGCTTTGATCACCATACTAATAATCAAAGCCATGAAAAACCAAGCAAAGTATGGATGGCATTTGTCTAACCTTGTCGCATTTATCCGGCTCAATATTTTTGTGAAAATTGAACTCCAAAAGTGGCTTGATCAACCGTTTGAAGACCCTCCTAGTAAGATATTGAATCCAAAACAAGGGGTTCTTTTTTAGAAGCAGCCCTAAACCGCCTTCTATTCAACAATTACTTACATAATTCTTTGAACTCAATTTATTTAGGACAGGATTGAGTCCATCTTAATTAATACACAGTATATCCACCTTTCATTCCCAGTCATCTATTGACATTTGTCTATACAAATATGTTCCTCTAGGTTTACATTACTTAAAATATACTTAGATTGTTAGTACCCCTAAAGTTGAACATAAATATTTCGCTAATGCGTAAGCTATTATTTTTTATTATAGCACTTACTGCTGGTGCATTTCATTTTGCTCAGGCACAAAATAGAGATAAGATTTACAGTAAAGGCATGGAAGCTTTTTACAAAGAAGACTTTACTGCCGCAATCATCCTTTTCGAAGAACTTCATTCTGTTGGAGTCAAAAAACCATTAAAGGATTCAGAATACCGATTGGAAATAGCCTACTTGGTATTGCCTGAAAACAGAGAGCGATCATTAGATAAAATGATCAAATTTGAAGAGTTTAAATCCAGGTCTGACAAATTCTACTACTATTGGATGGGACGAATTTATGCCAATAGATACATGTTTCCGGAAGCTGTAGATGCATGGCAGAAATTCTTAAGGAAAAAAGATTATAAAAGTGAGGAGATCGTCACCGAAACCAAAGATTACATCTCAGAGACGGAGCTTCTCGTTACTTATTTCGACAACCCTGATAACTACGAAATTCATCAACTTGAAGCTCCGATCAACACCGAATACGCAGAAATGACACCTGTTTATTCTGAAAGTAAGAATGAGCTCCTTTTTGCTTCCAATCGAGAAAATCCATCAAAGGATGAATTCAAAATATATCATAGTGATGGAAGTTCTACAGGCTGGGCACCTCCTACAGCTATAAATGTATTAGGAACATTCGATCGAGATCAGGCTAATGTAGAAGTAGTTAATGAAGATGGTAAATTATTCATTTATCAAGATGTAAGTAAGGGAGATTTGTTTTATAGTCAGCCTAGCGAAAATGGATGGACTACACCTGTAGAGTTTGATAGTGAATTAAGCTCTACTCGATTGGAGTCACACTTTTACATCAATGAACATGAAGATCGAATCATTTTCTCGACAAAGAATAAAGATTCTGGGCTTGACCTAATGGAGTCTTTTAGAGATGCTGCAACAGGAAAATGGGAAAAACCCCACCCTTTCGCACTTAATTTAAACACCGAATATAATGAGGATAGCCCTTTCTTATCTCATGATGAAAAGGTGTTCTATTTTCTTTCTAATCGACCTGGTGGTGTTGGAGGGTATGATGTCTATGTTTCAACTTTTGATGAATCTACAAGTCAATGGACAGATCCCGTGAATATGGGTTGGCCAATCAATTCACCAGATGATGAAATTCATTTCAAAATGAATCCTGATGAGACTTCAGGATACTTTAGCTCTAATAGAATACACTCTAAAGGAGATTATGACATTTTCTTTTTCTGGAAAATTGAGAAAACCAAAATCAAAGGAAGAGTTATTAATGCGGCTACACAGCAACCAATTACAAAAGGAGAAATTAGATTTCACCCTTCTCAATATTTAGATGAATATTTTAGATCACCTATAGATTCTACAGGCCAATACAGTACAGACATCATTTCCAATGAATCATTCCGAGTAGAAGTAACTAGCTATACGGATACTCTAATGACCGAAGACTTTGAAATACATGATGCTAATGGAGAATCTATCACTCATTACAAAGATTTCTACGTCATCCCTAAAGACTTGTCGAAAGAAGAGCGTCAAGCACTTGAAGCGAAATACAAAGTCAAAGAAGAAAAACCGGAACCGATAAAATCCATAGTGAAAGAATCAAAACAGGAAATTAAACCTCAGGAACAGCTTCCAAAAACTGATCAAACAGAGAAAAAACAAGAAGTTGTTGCTGAAGTGAAAAAGCAGGAGGAACCACGAAAATCAACTCCTACTTCGTCGGGAAAACTTGGCAAAAAAGTGTTCGTTGGCAGCATTTATTTTGAGTTTGGAACCAGCAAAATTCGTGACACTTCACTCCCCCGACTAAATGAGATCTTGGACTACCTTAAAGCCAACCCGAGTCATCAAATTGAAGTTGGAGGCCACACAGACAATGTAGGCTCTGAAAGAATAAACCAGGCCATGTCGAAAAATAGAGCTGAAGCTGCTATGCAATGGTTGGTTGAACATGGAATTGATAACAGTCGAATTACTGCTGTGGGATATGGTTCTTCACAACCACTAGCGTCCAATGATGATGAAGTAAATGGCCGTGAATTGAACAGAAGAATAGAGATCAGATTAAAAAATTAAAAATTTTTCAACCATATGAGCTCCCCACTAGTTAGATTTTTAGATAAATTGTATACAAATGTGAAATAGGGAAATGAATAATTCACGAATTACCAACCAGCTTAAGGTAGTTATTATTTGTATCGGTATATTCAGCTTCAGTGCCGTCTACGGTCAAAAAGAAGTAAGACTATACGATAAAGCAGAGTCCGAACTATCAGACCATCAGTATACTGATGCTCTAAGCTTATACAATGAAGTCAAAAGTATTAGCTCTGATTTTGGAGACATAGACTACAAAATAGCAATTACTTCTTACCTCTCTGGAGCGAAAGATGATGACTCAATTGCAGACTTCCTTGCTTTTGAAAAAACCTATGGTTCCACTGATAGTCACTATTACTATTGGTTAGGTCAGATTCACTTGAGAAGATACAATTTAGAAGAAGCCACCAAAGCGTTCAATAAATTCGAGCAAAGCGTAAGTTATTCTGGCTCTGGCAATAAGGACGAATCCACAGCTAAAATTGAGCACGTTCAGCAATTGAAAGACTTCTTTGAAAACCCTGACAATTACTCAATTCATCAACTGGAAAGCCCTGTAAATTCTGCATCTGCCGAAATGAGTCCTGTTTTCTTTGAAGAAGAAAACGAATTACTCTTTGCTTCAAATAGAAATAAAGCGGGAGAAACTCCATTCGTTATTTATTATTCAAAAAGCGGCCCCAACGGCTGGGAAGAGCCAATAGAATTAAAGAACCTGGGAAACTTCACTAGAAAAAATGCAAACATTGAAGTTGTCAACGATGATGGCAAACTTTTCATATTCAAAGAAGACAATGGGGGCGACTTATTTTATAGTCAAGCAGACGGAGCCAAATGGACTACTCCTGTAGAGTTTGACGCAAGAATATCTAATAATCATCTAGCATCACATTTCTTTATGAACGAGCACGAGGATCGAATCATATTTGCATCTGATGAAGGAAATGATGGCCTAGACCTGTATGAGTCTTTTCGCGATCCTCAAACCGAAAAGTGGAGCAAACCAAGTCCGTTCTATTCTAGTGTCAACTCAAGATTTAATGAAGACAGTCCTTATCTGTCTCCCGATGAACAAACACTTTATTTCTGTTCAGACAGACCTGGTGGAATTGGAGGGTATGATGTCTATGTATCTAAATATGACGCAACATCGTTTAGTTGGTCAGAACCCGAAAACCTGGGTTGGCCAATCAATTCACCAAACGATGAGTTTCATTTCAAAATGAATTTTGATCAATCGTCTGGATATTTCGTATCAAATAGATTACATACAAAAGGAGACTTTGACATCTACTTCTTTTGGGAGATAGATAAAGTTAAGATTCAAGGAAGAATATTTGATCAATCAGCCAATGGACCATTGACCAATGCAGAAATTAGATTCCACCCCAGCCAGTATCTAGATGAGTATTTCTCATCAACTATAGACAATACAGGTAGATATAGTACTAAGATAATATCAGATGAAATCTTTAAGGTAGAGATTCTTCAAGATGGTAAAGTGATACACGAAGAAAAATTCGAAATTCACGATACCTCGGGAGATCCAACTACACATATTAAGGATTTTTCTGTTAAGTAAACCGTTTATAGATCGTCCGCCAAAGTTATTTATCGTTTAATCCGATCATTATGAAAAGGTTATTATTTTTTATCGCAACCGTTGTTTGCATATTCACAGTATCGGCACAGTCTAAAAGACAGATGCTTAAAAAAATGGGAACAACTTTTTACCAGGAAGACTTCAAAGAAGTGCTGGATATGTGTGTCCAGTTTGAAAAGGACCATCCAAAAGAAACAGATCACCTTTATTATAAATACATAGCAGAAATGCTAACCATTGATAGAGGTGGGGATCTTAATAATTTACTCGACTTTGAAGCGAGCAAAGGTAAGACAGATAAATTCTACAACTATTGGCTAGGTCGCATACACTTAAGCCGATATGAATTTGACGATGCTAAAGAGCACTTAGATGCTTTTATGAAATTGGATGTGTACAAGAGCAATATTATCTTGAAAGAAACCAGAACGATGCTTCGTACAATAGATAAAGCACGTCCATTTTATGACAACCCTGATGACTATGAAGTAGAACGATTACCTGAAGGAATCAATACGATTTATTCTGAAATTTCTCCTGCATTCTTCAATGGTCATGAAGAGTTGGTTTTCGCATCCAACAAAAACCCAAAAGACTCTTACCATGAAGCACCTGTTTATTCTATCTTCCATAGTGTCAAAACAGGTGAAAAATGGTCAGATCCATCCCCTATTAGCGTGTTAGGTACCTTTGATTATGAAAATGCCAAGATTGAAATCATCAATGAACATAACAGACTATACATGTACAGTCCGCAAAATGGTGGGGACTTAATCTATAGTGAGTTCAGAAACAACAACTGGACAGAACCTAAGGAATTCGATCAATCACTTAGAGACAGATACATCGAAAATCACTTTTTCATTAACGACGCTGAGGACTTAATCTTATTTGTAAAAGATTACAACATTTGGGAAACTCGATTGCAAAATGGTGCTTGGAGCGTACCAAAACCCATTAAAGGCAAGGTCAATACCAGCTATTATGAAGAAAGCCCATTTTTGTCACATTCTGGTACCACACTTTATTTTAGCTCTAACAGACCCGAATCTATGGGAGGGTATGACATCTTCAAATCAGAGTTTGATGAAGCTACACAAAGCTGGGGTGAACCAGAGAATATGGGATTCCCGATCAACACCATTGATCATGACATCAATTTTGAAGTGACACCAAATGACTTAAATGGCTATTTTAGTTCAGACAGGCTACACTCTGTTGGTGGGTATGACATTTATTACTTCCATAAGGAAGACAAAATTACAGTGAAGGGCGTAGTAACAGATCTAAATACAGGACAACCAGCCAAGGATGTGGATGTACGCTTTATGCCTGTTGTATATGAAGATGAAGTTTTCCATCATAAGACGAATTCTAAAGGAGAGTATAGCATTCAGATATTCAATGGAGAAAATTTCGATACTGAAGTTTCTATACAGGGAGAGTCTTTATTTAAAGGAACTTTCAAAAGTGATATTTCCCTAGAGCAACCTTATTTGACTCAAAACTTTGAGGTAAGAGTCCCTTCTCAACTCAAGGCTAAAACTGACTACACTAAGCTCTATGAGGGAACCAAAGAAGATAGCAGTGTCGATATAGAAATGCTTGGAAACAAATTTAGAGGAGGGCGTAAAGCAGTTGTGAACAACATCTACTTCGACTTCCAATCTTATCATATCACTTCTGAATCCTATCCTGTCCTACAGCAGATATATGACGCCTTGCAGAACTCACCTGATTTGGCAGTAGAGATTGGTGGTCATACAGATAATGTTGGTACGCACGAGTATAACATGGAACTATCTCAAAAACGCGCTGAAGCGGTTCGTGATTGGATTTTAAATAAAGGAATAGACAGCTCCAGAGTGAAAGCTGTTGGTTATGGAGAGACTCTTCCTCTTGCAAGTAACGATGACGAAGAAAATGGTCGTGAACTCAACAGAAGGATAGAAATCCGAGTCTTGGAGTAACCTTTTTGCACAGGTAAGTTATATTAGCGTGATCTAAATATTAAACAACATGTATACCTCACGCATAAAAGGAATTGGTCATTACGTACCTGATAACGTAGTGACCAATAAAGACTTAGAAGCTTTCATGGATACCTCAGATGAATGGATTCAGGAAAGAACCGGAATAAAAGAGAGAAGGTGGATTGACCCAACAACCGGTGACATGCCTTCTACCATGGGAACCAAAGCTGCTAAAATTGCAATTGAAAATGCAGGTTTAACACCCAATGACATAGATTTCATCGTTTTTGCCACCCTCAGTCCTGACTACTACTTTCCTGGCCCCGGAGTGCAAGTACAAGATCAACTGGGAATTAAAGAAATTGGAGCTCTAGACGTAAGAAATCAATGTAGTGGTTTCATCTATGGTCTTTCAGTAGCTGACCAATTTATCAAAACAGGAATGTATAAAAACATTCTGGTGATCGGCAGTGAATACCACTCCGGTGGATTAGAAAAATCAACACGCGGCAGAGGTGTTACCGTTATTTTTGGTGATGGTGCTGGAGCTGTTGTCTTATCTCGTTCAGAAGACGAGAAAAAAGGTATACTTACCACTCATCTTCACTCCGAAGGAAAACATGCTAAAGAACTTGCTCTTATTGGCCCCGCCACGAACAGATGGGTGGATCAAATAATGACTGAAAATGACCCGGAGGACACAAGTTATTATCCATATATGAACGGAAATTTTGTCTTCAAACATGCAGTTACAAGATTTAGCGAAGTGATTTATGAAGCATTAATGACGAATGGATACAAACCAGAAGACATCAATATGCTTATCCCTCATCAAGCTAATTTGAGAATCAGCCAGTTCATTCAAAAGCAACTGAAACTTGGTGATGATCAAGTGTACAACAACATTATGCGTTATGGTAATACCACAGCTGCTTCTATTCCAATTGCCCTGAGTGAAGCTCACCAGAAAGGCAAAATAAAAGAAGGTGACCTGGTTTGCATGGCGGCATTTGGAAGTGGATTTACCTGGGCTTCAGCTTTAATTCGCTGGTAATGACACCTACAGATGAAGAGCTCGAAATATTAAAAGATAATCACTTTTTAAAAGTGAAAAATGAATTATCATCTAAGGTCATTATGCACCTTTCAGAAATTGAAAGAGCTCTTCACTCAGAAATAGAAAAAACCAACTTCAATTACCCGGATGAGACTTTTATAAAAGCCGGAAAAATATCTAAAGGGGAGCAATACCAGGGGCTCCCCTATTTTATTCTGGACTACCCACGACTTTTTAAGCAAAATGAAGTGTTTTCTTTTAGAACCATGCTTTGGTGGGGCAACCACTTTAGCTGTACACTTCATCTAAGTGGACCGCTTTTGCAAAACAATAAAGAGAAAATATGTGTTCAATTAACAAGAATGAAGGATATTTATTTTTGTGTAAATGACACCCCTTGGGAATATCATTATAAAAAAAGCAACTACCTCAATATCAATCAATTATCCAAAGATAAAATACTTAACCAAATAGAAGAAAATGGCTTTATTAAGCTCAGCAACTACATTTCCCTGGACTTATGGAATGAATATAAATCATTCACTTTAACCACTTTTGCCCGATTTTTGAGGTGTGTAAATCCCATATGAATAAACTTGTAACTCTCCTTTTATTAATCCAATCTATTACTGCCTTCAGCCAGAATGATACAGAAACAGTAGATGAACGATTATTTCAAGCGGACACTATGTCCGATGGTGCCTACATCTCAAGATATCCTAATGGCAACATCTTGTATATGGGACAAATTGAGAATGGGAAAAAAGTCGGCGTTTGGAAATATTACTATTCACACGGAGCACTTAAAGAAGTAATCACTTTTGAAAAAGGTGTAAAGAATGGTGTTTCCAGAAAACTGGATCCATATGGAGTGGTTGTCAATGAAAGCAACTTCAAAAGAGGAGTCCTCAACGGTCCTTACCACGAATTTTATGAAAATGAAAGTTTAGCGCTGAAAGGACACTACAAAGAAGGTCTTAAAGACAGTATTTGGATTGAATATAGTCCAGATGGTGACGCACTTTTTTATAAAAGTTATAGCAATGGAAAACCTGATGGCAAGTGGACATACAATTACAGCTATGGACGACTAAAAGCTGAAGAATATTATACCAATGGAATTAAATCTGGCACCTGGAAAGAATACTATCCAAACAAAAGAGTTAGCAAGGAATACAGCTTTAAAAATGGTGTCCTCAATGGTAAATATGCGGAATACTTTGCAGATGGCTCTGTAAGTGTCCAGGGCACCTACACTTGGGGTTTAAAAACAGGAAAATGGCTGAGTTTTGTTGAAGCTAATAAACTTTATTCCATAGGTGATTATGCAAACGATCAAAAAACCGGATTGTGGAAGTATTTCAAGCCAAATGGAGCTTTAGATTATGAAGGAAAGTTCAAAAATGGATTGAAAGAAGGACAATGGATTTATTATCATGACTCAGGAAAGCCAAGAATGATAGGAAGTTATGTCCTAGACGAAAAAGATGGACTCTGGGGACTTTTTTATGAAAATGAGCAACTCCAAATGGAACAGATGTGGAAACTTGGAGCACTTATGGAAGTAAGTCCTTTCTATACCTCTAAAGGAGAGGAGCTAGACGCAGGAACTCTGACTAATGGAAATGGGCAACTTTATATGTACCATGAAGATGGAACCATTCAACTAAACGAAACCTATAGAAATGGACGATTGAACGGAAAATCCACGTACTATTATGAAGATGGCACACTTCAAGTAACCGGAGAATACATCAATAATCAACGTACTGGTACCTGGCAGGAATTTAGTGACAAAGGGCGCTTGATTGCCGAAGGTATGTATAAACTTGACGAGAAAGTCGGCACCTGGAAGTATTACAGCTCAAGAGGAAAACTAGTCGATACAGAAGAGTATTGATAGCATAGGACTAATCTACCTTCTTTAAATCAATTATTCCTTTGACAACCCATTCAGGATAAGTCCATGGAATGAAATGATTTGCTCCATCTATGTAGCGAATATCCACTAATGAATCGTTCAACATCCGTCGCGCAAATTCAGCATTTTCTTTGGGCACTAAATTGTCCTTGGTTCCTTGAATGACAATAGAGGGAACTGAAATATTTCCCCACAATGGCAGCATTTTTTCAAGTTCACCTTTCAGTGGAAGTATCTCTTCATTACTTACCCAAAAATCAGTTGGTGTAAGCCAACCACCTACTTTGGTTTCAATCCAACTTCGATACCATTCATATTTCTCCTGCTCTGGATCTATAGAAGGAGCCAGAAATAACAAACCATCTACCAATTCAGGATTATCCATTGCCACTCGAGCGATAACAGGGCCACCCAAAGAATGACCAACCATAATTACTTTTGGTTGATCAAACAGTTTGATTACTTCAGAAATTAAGAATGCCTGTCTTTCCAAAATTGGTTCTGGACTTCCCTTATCGGACATGCCAAAACCCGGACGATCAATAGCCAAGACATCAAAATGAGACAGTAAAGTGTCATTTTTAAAATAATCTATAAAAGCACTCCATGATCCTGGGGAGCCATGAATGAATACAACCAAATTATGTCGATTGTTATCTATATAGACATAATGAACTTGTGACGAATCAATCGTTAGTGTATTAGATTCTGGCTGATACATCTCACCATCAAACGCCTGCTGCATCTCCTTTTCATCAATAGAAAAGTCCATACATCCAGACAGAATGACCGTCAGCATAATGTATAAAAGATAGCGCATGAATTGAAAACGTGTATAAATTGGATATAGTTATATTGAGCTCATAATCTCAATCATATGATCATCAACCTGATTTCATCTCCAAGAAACATTTCTACAGCTACCATGTATGCATTTGCTAACCATGGTCAATTTAAAGTGATTGATGAGCCATTTTATGCATATTACCTCAACTTAACAGGAATCAAACATCCAGGAAGAGAAGAAATCATTAAAAGTCAACCAGTGAACATTCCAGGAGTTTTGAAATGGATAGATGAGCTACATGAACAGCATGAGCATGTTTTTGTCAAAAATATGGCCCATCATCTAATTGACACCAGTCTGGATTTTCTACATGATTATGTCAATGTGCTGCTTATTCGAGACCCAAAAGAACTTATCACTTCATTTGCTAAAGTAATTCCTAATCCAAAAATGAGTGACATAGGTATTCAAAGACAATTTGAGATTTATGAATTTCTAAGTAAAGAATGCATCATCTTAGATTCAAACGAAACTTTAAAAAATCCTGAAGGAATTTTTACACAGTTTTTTGCAAAAGTTGGTATACAATATAACCCACAAATGCTGCACTGGACTCCTGGCGCCATACCTGAAGATGGTGTTTGGGCGAAATATTGGTATGAAAATGTACATGCATCATCAGGTATGGGAATGAAGAAGAATAACACCAGTCCATTTCCAGAAAACAGCCTTGATCTCCTCAATGAGTCTTTACCCTACTACGAACAATTAAAGGAAAAAGCGCTAAAGGCAGATCAATAGAAATTAACAGTCAATTAGCTATTTCTTAACCCAATTAATTCTTCTACTAGTCTTGATCAAATCTAGTTTCGTGGAAATTTTAATCAACCATGAAACCAGTTTTATATATCTTATTATTAAGCCTTTTCTTTTCGGCATGCCAGCAAATCAATAACTCTACTAGCTCTACCATAAAAATGAAAGGTAGCGAGTCAATGCACGCTGTTTTCCAAGAATTGAAAGAAAGCTTCGAAAAATCAAACCCCGATATTCAGATCATACTTGAAGGAGGTGGAAGTAGAACAGGACTAAATGCCATTCGTGAACAAAGTGCTGACATTGGTCTCTCCTCTTTTGAATTTGATTTAAAAAAAGAACTCGGATCAACAAGTAAAGTGAAAGAGCAAGTGATTGCCTTTGATGGTGTAGTCTTAATTACCAATGAAAACAACCCACTCGACTCTCTAACCGATGAACAAGTGGAAAAAATTTACGAAGGCCAAATAAATGATTGGAGCGAACTCGGTGGAAATCCTGGCAGCATTCTCCCTATAGTGCGTGATGAAAACTCTGGAACGCAAAAATTCTTTACAGAACATTATGCTATCAATGGTTTGAGCAACTCAGCCATTACTCTGGATGAGAATAAAGACATTGTCAATAAAGTACATTCAAACGTTAATGCGATTGGGTTTATTGGGTTTGCCTATTTTGCTCATGGTGTTCATGAAATTAAATTGGCTGCTGACAGTTTTAAATTTCGTTCGCCAACAAAGTCGAACCTACTTAACAATACTTACCCACTAAAAAGAGGTCTTCGAATTTACTACAATGATCAACTGAGTGATTCCACTAAAGCGTTTCTTGTCTTTTTGAATTCTGATGAAGCCAAATCAATCATAGAATCATTTGGCCTTATTCAAACGAATTAATTCAATTCTTGGGGAGACACTGCCACTGCAATCTTGGAATCTGCGGTTCCATAATACAAGAACCACTGATTTTTGTAATGGCAGAGTCCTTCTACAAAACAGACATTATTTACTTGGCCAGTAATCTCATAGGGCTTATCCGGTGTGAAGAAGTAATCTTCTGATCGGCGAATAAGTTTTATGGGATTCGTGGGATCAAACAAGGCTTGACCAGCGCTGTAAGTACCATCTGGTAATGTCTGATCCCCGTCAGCCAGTCTATTTCTACTGTTATATATCAGAAGAATTCCATTGCTTGTAGTGATCGCTGGTGGCCCAGGCTCCACCAGATCACTATCGAATTTACCCGCACGAGGTGATAATACTTTGAGCCATTCTCCAGTTTCAGTTTTAACAGGATCCCACCGAATCAGGTCATTTGATTGCGCAATGAACAAATCCGTATCTCCAAAATACATCCAGTATTTTTGGTCAATTTTCTCAGCGACCAATTCATCATCAATGGATCGTGACACGATAGATCCAGATTTTGACCATTGGTTAATATCTACACTATCCTGAAAAACGGAGCCATGCTTTTTCCAGTTTCTTAAATCATAAGTAGTTGCGACTAATAGACGAGCTAGATTTCCATCATATGCGGTATAGGTCATCACATACAATCCATCTTCACGCTTCACAATTCTTGGATCTTCCGATCCACCTTCCCACTCCAACCCTTTATACTCATCTTCGTCTGGATAGAATACCGGTTGAGGTAAACGAGTAAAATTCAAACCATCAAAGCTAAAAGCAAGTCCAATTCTAGAAGTTCCGTTGTACTTCCCAACAAAATCTTCTGCCCGATAAAGCATGAATAAGGTATCATCCTTTACAAGAGAAGCAGGATTAAATACATCTTTTCCTTCCCATTTCACCAAACGCTGTGTGATTGGATCTCGAAACAAAGAAGAGGTATCAGGTGTCATTATTGGATTTACATCATCTTGCTTTTCGAAACCAATTAATTGCCACTCATCAACTTTTTCTGGAGAACAACAGAACATATTAATGACAGCAAGGAGTTGTATTATTTTTCTCATAATTTTCAGGTTCAACTAACACGCTCGTAATATGCTGCAAAAATTTAATCCTAAAAATGAAAATATCCAGGTTTGGGTAGGAAATGGCCTGGTTCATAGAAAAGATGCTAAAGTTTCCGTCTTTGACTCATCAGTACAGGGAGGTGACGCCATCTGGGAAGGATTAAGAAGGTACAAAGAAGGAGTTTTCTGCCTGGACAAGCACATTGATCGGTTATTTGAGTCCGCTAAAGCACTTGCATTTACTCATATCCCAGAGCGTAGTTTTATTAAAGAAGCTGTGAAAGCAACCTTGGAAGCGAATGACATGTCTCATGACGCACATATTCGATTAACCCTTACTAGAGGTGAAAAAGTGACCTCAGGTATGGATCCTCGATTGAACCAGAATGGCTCTTGCCTGATTGTGTTAGCAGAATGGAAGCCATTAGTCTATGACAATGAAAATGGGATTAAAGTCATTACCAGTACGCAGAGAAGAAATAACCCACAGTTTCTTGATAGCAAAATTCACCATGCCAATTTATTGAATAACATTCTAGCTAAAATTCAGGCAAATTTTGCCAATGTGGATGCTGCAATCATGTTGGATCACCAAGGGTTTGTAGCAGAGCTTAATGACACCAACCTGTTCATGATCAGAGATGGAAAATTATTTACTCCATTTGCTGATGCATGTCTTCATGGAATTACAAGAGGTCTTGTGCTTTCCACCGCTAAAAAGCTTGGTGTTGAAGTAGAAGAAAAGAACCTTAGCCTGGTGGAGTTTTACAATGCTGATGAAGTCTTCGCCACAGGAACCATGGGAGAACTTACCCCGGTGAATGAAATAGATGGAAGAACCATTGAAAATAAATCAGGAATGAAGCTAAGAGCACAGCTTCAAGAAGCCTTTTCAAAACTCATCCCTGATTTATGTGAACAACTTTAGTGTTACAGTTTAGATGTTTGGAGACCAAACACTGTATCCATTAGGAGGACATTGAATTTTCACCCAACCACCGCTCTGTGTGGTTGGATACCATCCAGAGTTTCCTGTAAAGTCTTTGATCTGAGTACTGTTCCAATTAGTAGGAACCCAACGTTCTACCCAGCTATCAGAGTTGTTTATATAGACAATTAGGCCCGGATTCCCACCATAACCATTTCTTCTGGCAATGTATTCATCCGTGTCAGTATACAAGATACTAGTATTACCTGTTGCTTTGTTATTGTGAATCCATATCAAGTTGTTCAACTTGTTTTTATCCAACCACGCTTCATAATCCTGGTAGAAGATACATGGATAACCTTCATGCGTCAAGATGTAAGCATAGGCTAGAGTCTTATTCCAGATTTCATCGGTATCATGATTAGCAACGAAGGTTACAGCCTTATATGGGTTTCTCTTCCACATCATATCATCGTTAAGCAAATTCAAATTGTTGCCGTCAAATGCATCGTTCATCTTGTAATACGCTGCAAAGTCAAAAACGGAACTATTGGCTTCATTAGCCCACCAATTCAAATAATCGACATTGGAATCCCATAGCTCTCCTACCGAGAAACCACCAATATTGCTATTCCATGTGTTGACAACCCAAGGACCAAATCCTTTCACATAATCGAACCTCCAGCCATCAAAACCCATGACGTTCTTGTAATACTTACCAACGGCATCAGAACGACCCCAGAGCCAATCTTGAACGTTAGGAACTTCATGACACATGTCTGCGAAACCTCCAAATACCCCTTCGTCATTAGAATGAATACCATTTGGATGGAAGTCATGCTGACTTCTTGGAAACTTTCCAGATGCAATCCCTGTATAGTCGGTATAAGTGCTTGTACCGGTATATTGGTTGGTCTCCAGTGCTCCGCCGCTGTTATGATTTAGAACAATATCAGCGTATACTTCCATATTTTCACTATGAGCTGATGCTATTAGAGCTTCAAGCTCTAATCGTGATCCAAACCGTGTCTCTACGGTTCCATTTTGGTTATAATCACCAAAATCATAATAGTCTGTAGGATCATACCCCATGGAGTACGGGCCATTTTGAGCTTTAGATACTGGAGGCAACCATATAGCGCCAATACCGGCAGATGACCAGGCTGCTGTTTTACTCTCTACTACATCCCACCAGGTACCTCCAGCCGGAACATCCCAATAGAAACCTTGCATCATCACTCCACCTCCTGGCCCAGCAGTAAATCGACCGTCTGCGGAATTGGATTGTGTTCTAAAAGGACGCCCATCATGTGTGGTAACATCTACCACTTTAATTTCATTTTGCGCATCAAGCAAATCAGATTCTGGCGACTGATCTTCACATGACCAGAAAGTAATGGCTAATGATAAAATGGTTAAGGACGGCCATTTTATGAGTGAGTTTTTTAATTGTGAATTCATCATTTTTTTGAATTAGAGTTTTAGTTTATAAGGTTTCTAATCATCTGGGGTCGGAATTAATAAAGTGGAAATTATGAGCAAAACAGGCACTATTCGCCTCATTTTATAAATTGATACTTTTACACATATAGATATCATTTCTTGCTAAATCCTTACAATCACTCTTTTCATTAGATTTAATTTTGAGATAATTACAATTTCATATCAGTTAATCGTGAATTGGAAAGCAATACTTGTGGTCGTTGGATTGTTCGGAATTCTGGAGGCAGATGCTCAAGAGGATACTGTTACCATCACATTTATCATTAATGATCTACCCGCTAATACACCGCATGATGCTTCCATCTACCTTGCGACAGATGT
>NZ_JAMZMJ010000024.1 GCF_024714495.1 Marinoscillum pacificum
CCTTCACTAAAAGTTGAATCTCTATGGAAACAAAGACAAATTGTAAGTCTATTACAGGACAATCGAAAATTGTAAATTAATAATAGGACTGTATGTTAAACCTGTAAACTTATTTTAGGACGATACAGATCGACCAGATCGACTCCCTGCCTTGCCGGCAGGCAGGCTTCTGGGTGTACACTTGCAATAAGCTCCTTGATTAATTTCAGGGAGCTTTTTTGTTATCATAGGCTCTTGTAGAAAAGATGAAAAGGCCTTTTTTTATTCAAATTTCTTAATAGCTTCATTGAATTCTTCTTTGAACTTACGCGAAACCGGCAGTTCTTCACCATTTTTCATTTCTACTTTGTCAGCAAACTTTACTCTAACCTCCTTGATATTGATGATATACGATCGATGGATCTGAATGAAGAAGTCAGGAAGTACTTCCAAAATATCCTTCAGTTTGTTTCTGTCAACTTCAGGCTTTGGTTTGTTCTTCAATGAAAACTCCAAATAGTGTCCATCAGATTTAATGGAAACAATCTCTTGGGCTTCGAGAATAGCTTTGCTTTTGAGTTCGATGATTTGAGTCCGCTGCTTCTCAATTTCCTTTTGAAGGTCTGCTTTTTCTTGCTCTTGAGATACGAGCGTTTCATTTGATTTTTGGTTAATTCTGAACAATATAAAAGCAACAATCATTAACAGGGCTGCAGCACCTCCAAAAATGATCACTTTGTTGCTTGACTCAACAACCTCTTTGTTTTTGTCGTCAAGCTCCGCTTCAGTCACTGCTAACAAATAGTTTGCCTTTGCTTCGGCAAGAAAACGTTCTCTTTTTGAGTTAGCTGGAGATTCTCGTTCTCGATCAAGTTTGTTAATATATTCCTTTGCCAGCTTTAAACTATCTAAAGCAGTGTAGGCATCAATTAACGCATGATAAATTGCTGGTTTCATATTGCTAAGAGGAGGCTTGTTGGTTGCTGTTTCACCAAGCAGAAGCGCATCTATTGCATCATTGTATTTTTCTGTTTTTAATAGATATTGTCCATTTAAAAAATGAAATCTGAAATCTCCGTCCATTGGTCGAACAGGAATCAGGTTTTTTAAGTCTGATAACAATTCAGGGATTTTATCAAATTGTTCCAGTTCTAAATTACATTCTACCAGATTCGATATGGCGGTAAATTCACCCGAAGGATACTTGACATCTTGGGCTATTTTTCGCCCTGCGGTAAAGTATTGAAATGCTGAATCTAGTTGACCATTTTTACTATAGGAAATGGCCAAATTATTATAATAAACTGCTTTCGGAGGAATAGGGGGTGCATTGTTGATCGCTACCTTTTTTAAAGTTGAAATGGCTTGATCATACATTTCCATTTCGTTGTAAATGTGAGCAATGTTCATCGCAGTGTTAATCTGGGTAAATGCATTCATTGAGTCTAGCCGATAAGCTGCTTCTAAATGTTCTAATGCTTTTGCGTAATTACCAGATTGTCTATACGAACTTCCCAGGTTTCCGTGTGTAGATATTTTTCCCTGAATGTTTGTATTAGGAAGAGTTTCAAGAATTTTGTTATATAAATAGATCGAGCTATCAACTTCTCTTAAACGTATATAAGACAATCCTAAGACATTTAATGCTCTAAATTCAATCTCATCATTCATCTCATGATACAGATTGGCGGCTTTTTGCAAATAGGGTTTGGATTTTGCATATTCTCTTGCCTTGAAATAGCCAACTCCGTGCAGAAAATTACTTGACGCTATGAGCAATTTTGGATCGTTAGCTGTTTGTGCTACAATTTCGAGACTATCTGCTATTGACAACACTTCAGCGTGTCTATCGTTGGGTAATGCATCGCCATATTGATTAAAAGCTCGGAGCTTCGCTTCATCCGTTTCGGCTTTGCTAATGGCTTGCTTTAGTGATTCAAAATCTGGTCGTTGAGCCATGATCAGTGAACTACATGCGATCAGCATTAAATAGATGAATAACTTCATTTATTTCTTGAGTGGTTGGTTGAATACAATAATTGATCGTCAAACATTTGGGGGATGGACGAAAATAGAACATTCAGATTTAAAAATTGAAACGCATACAACGATTTCGATAATTCTGGTTTCACATGTTATGGCTGAGTTCGATGATTAAGGATAGTTTTATCTAAGTTTGGTCATGATCAAAAAAATCTTGCAACCACTTTATTATTTTGTTTACCCATGTGTTTTACTCATAGCTTCATGTTCTACTGAGATAAAGCCACCGTCTCCTGTTTATCCGATTCCCTCTCCAGAACAAATGCAATGGCATGAAATGGAGATGAATGCTTTTATTCATTTCACCATCAACACCTTTACTGATAAGGAATGGGGATATGGTGATGAGTCGCCAGAATTGTTTAATCCATCAGAGTTGGATGCCGAACAGTGGGTGAGTGTGTTGAAGGAGGCAGGTTTCAAAGGAATCATATTAACCACAAAGCACCATGATGGCTTTTGTCTCTGGCCTTCGGAATTTTCTGATCATGACATTGCCAATAGCCCATATAAAGGAGGAAAAGGTGATATCGTCAAAGAAGTAGCAGATGCTTGTAAGAAGTATGATTTGAAATTTGGTATCTACATGTCTCCATGGGATAGGAATAGGTTGGATTATGGTGACAGTACCTACGTAACCTATTACCGAAATCAACTGCAAGAACTGTTTACTAATTATGGAGAGGTCTTTGAAATGTGGTTTGATGGAGCCAATGGGGGAGATGGTTACTATGGAGGAGCTAATGAAGTGCGTAAAATTGATAGGGAAGTTTACTATGATTGGCCTTCAACATTGGCTTTGGTTCGATCTATACAGTCTGATGTGTTATTTTTTAGTGATGGTGGGCCAGATTTACGCTGGGGTGGTAATGAGCAGGCTAGAGCTGGACAGACCAATTGGAATCCTATCACTACAGATACACTGCATGCTGGTAAGTCAGGAATTGAAAACTTACTCAATACAGGTTCCGAAAATGGTGAGAGCTGGGTTCCTCTTGAAGCCAACACTTCTATACGGCCAGGCTGGTTCTATCACCAGAGTGAAGATTCACTCGTTAAGTCACCTGAAAAACTCTTAGATATTTATCTTACCTCAGTAGGTAGAGGGTCTACATTGTTGCTAAATATTCCTCCTGATCGAAGGGGTTTAATTCATGAAAATGACGTGGCAATCTTAAAAGAATGGAGGGCACTTCTTGATCAAAAATTTTCGAATGACCTGGCTAAAAATGCTGTCATAACTTCTAATTCTTTTAGGGGAAATGATGATCGGTTTACTCCTGAAAATTTGATCGATGGGGATGTAAATACCTATTGGGCTACTGACGATCAGGTTACTTCTGGAGAAATCATCCTTGAGTTTGATTCTGAAAAAACAATCAAGTATGTGCAGCTTCAGGAGTATATACTGTTAGGTCAGCGAGTGAAAGCCTTCTCTGTAGAGGCAAAAGTCGGGGGTGATTGGGAAGAAGTAGCTGCCGGCACTACTATTGGTTACAAGCGAATAGTGACGGTTGATTCAGTTGAAACTTCTGCATTAAGAGTACGAATTTTGGATTCCAAAGCGAGTCCTGTACTCAATAATCTTTCAGTTTATTGAAATACTAAATACTTATAGTTAATTTGACTATAACTTTTGATTTAAGACCCTAAAATGAAAGACAACAGAAGATCATTTCTCTCCAAAGCGGCTATGTTAGGAATCGCAAGTACAGTGCCATTTCATATGGATGCCAAACCTAAATCCAAACCACTTCCTTCCCTGAAAGGACGAAAGGTTTTGTTTGTTTACGGAGGTTGGGATGGTCACCAGCCGCTAGAATATCGGGATTACATGGGAGAATGGTTAAAATCAGAGGGAGCTGAAGTAACTCTTTCTGATTCACTGGATTCATATCTTGATGTGGAGTTGATGAAGTCAGTTGATTTGATTGTTCAGATCTATACCATGTCACAGATCACCAATGAACAGGAAAAAGGACTAGTAGATACTGTAAAAGCAGGAGCTGGTATTGCTGGATGGCATGGTGGACTTTGTGATGCTTTTAGAAACAATGTGGAGTATCAGTTCATGACAGGAGGTCAATGGGTCGCTCATCCAGGTGGAATCAAAGACTACAATGTAAAGATTCTAAAAACTGGAGATGAAGTTACAGCTGGTTTGAAAGACTTCTCCATGAAAAGCGAGCAGTATTATATGCATGTAGACCCTAATGTGAAAGTTTTAGCCACGACAAAGTTTGATGGCCATGTCAATGAATGGATCAATGGATGTGTTATTCCGGTTGCATGGAAAAAGAGCTATGGAAAGGGAAGAGTTTTTTATACGTCTCTGGGACATAACCTTGATCATTTAACGAGTGTACCAGCAGCTTTGGAAATGTTGCAGAGAGGAATCAAATGGGCAAGTGCCAGTAAGTACGAGGCAACCGAAAAATTGGTAAATCCTATTTACGGTTGATTTAAATAGCCATGCCAATTAAGGTGATATCATCATATTGCATGTTGTCACCTTTCCATTTCTTGATTTCTGAGAGATAATATCGAGCATCAAAATCTTGCTCATCTTCAATCATTTTCAGAATGCCTTTACTTCCTAGTTTTTTCTTATCTGCAGCATCAAACTGATCAGATAAACCGTCAGTAAATCCATATATACCGGTCACATTTTTCATTGAAAAAGATGTCTTTGCAATAGATTTTTCAATGTTCTCGTAGGTGATTACCTTTTTTGATTTAAGGAGTTCTATGCCATCTTCTCTTTTGATAAACGCAGAGATACCCGTAGTACAAAAAGTAATAAGCTTGCTTTCGTGATTGAAGCAGAATAGACCAATTTCAGCTCCAATACCGTAATCATCCGAACTCGTCTGGTTGTATTTATTCAATTGATCATAAAAATTGATCAATACTCTATCAACATTTTGTGGGTCAAAATCGAAAATGGATTGATTTAGCAAAGAATTGCAGACCATAGATGTCATGGCTCCCTCCACGCTATGACCAGTACAGTCAATTATAGCCAACAGCGTGTTGTTCCCCTTTCTTGAATACCAATAGAAATCACCTCCTACAACATCCTGCTGTTCATGCACTACAAAGAAATTTCTGAATTCTTTAGCAATTTCATCTTTCTTGGGAAGAATCAATTTCTGAATTCTTACGGCATCCAGTAACTTTAAATCACTCTTTTCACTTGACTCTTCTTTTGGTAAATGTGATTCGTGGTTCTGGTTTGATTCAATTTCTTCCGCGATTAAATCTTCAATGAATTTGAACAGAAGCGCATTGTTTTCCTGTTCATTGTGTATGATCAGGTTATGGTTTTGACCAATAGGTTTTACGAATAATTGACTGTTGTCAGTTAGTTTGATACTTAAATCTGTAAACTGAAAACTGCTTTGATCGAGCCATTTTAGCCAATTAGTCGCCTTTTCGCTCATCAGATCCTGAAGACTTAAGAAACGAACATTAGAATCCAGCATATGAACGCTTTTCAAATTCGGAAAATTTTCTAATATGATGGATTCTATTTTGTTCATTCTAGTTGTGATTAAGCAAATTTTTTCAAAGTACTCTTCACTTTAATGTGTAATAGTGCTTTGTTGTATACTTTGGTTTTATCTAATGAAAGTACTGCCATTTTATGATCTGATCTTTGAATGAAATACTCCTGATTATCTGTTTCCAAATTCATCTGGGACATGTCCTGAAGACAATCCATTTCATCTAAATTCGAGACAAGAGTTGCACATTCATTAGATTCTAATACCTCAAATTGATGAGTATTAATATTATAAATGTTAAACTCTTTGATGACCTTAAACTCTTGTTTTAAGGATAACAATTGATCTCTCATAATTTAAAGAAATACCAATATTAGAGTTTTGCTTGAATCTCTTTCTTTCCTTTAGCCACGACTGCTCTTAACAGTGCTAGGTTTGCTTTCTTTTTGTCAGCAGCTAAGTAGATCATGTGTGTGCCTTTGTCCGTACAGTTGATCAAATGATATTGTGTGTCCAAAGTAATTAAGACATCATCAATTTTATCTTTCAATCCCAAAGCCTCAATTGCTTTGAGTTTGGATTTGATTACTTCTACATTATATGCACTTGCAATTTCAGGGTCTAATGATCCATCAGAGTAAGACCCTAGTGACATACCAGAAGCAATTTCTACAACAGAGATTGCATGAATTCCATCAGAGCTGTCCTTTGCAGACTCGATGAACTGGTTGATAACATTTTTTGGCATTGGATATTTTGTTTAGGATTTTGTAATTAGAAATAACAACAAATCTTATCCCTAAACTGGTTCGGCTTGCAATTTACAAATACCTAAAAGAATTACGTAGGTGATTCACGGATTATTCGATGAACTATATTTCATCTACTGATGAGATTAATCAATTATGTGATAATTGTGATTTCATTAAGTTCACAAATCTGGTAAGCTAAACTAACCATTGTGATCGATTGAAGACCTCTGGAAAGGTAACAAATAAAAAAGGTTGCCTTGAGTTCATATCAAGACAACCTTAGTTTGAAAACTATGTATTGGATGATTGACCTATATCGCTAAACCCATGAAGGTCATATCGTCATATTGCATGTTGTTTCCTTTCCAGCTATTCAACTGACTTCTATAATAGTTAGAGTTGAATTCGCCTTCAGATTCTATTATACGTTGTACTCCTTTTCTTCCTAGTTTCTTTTTGTCCTCTGCGTCAAACTGATCACTTACTCCATCTGTAAAACTGTAAATTCTTTCTATTCCTGTCATGTTAAGGCTTTGATCCACTAGCGTTTCAGATAAATGTTCAAAACTCATTGTCTTTTTAGGCTTTAGTAACTCAATGCGATCCACATACTTGATAAATGCAGGAATTCCGGTTGAACTGAATTTGATAAGTTGTTCATCATAGTCTAAGCAAAACAGTCCAATTTCCGCTCCAACACCATAGTTTCCTTCTGTTTCAGCAGCTTGTTGGTTGTAAATGTTTAGTTGTTCATAAAACTCCGACAGTATTACTTTCGGAGAGTTTGTAGTATCGATAGATGTGAGTTGATTTAGGATGGTATTTGCAATCATGGAAGTCATAGCACCTTCCAGACTATGTCCGGTGCAATCTACTAATGCTAGATAAATTCTGTTTCCTTTACGCGTATACCAATAAAAGTCACCGCCAACAACATCTTGTTGCTGGTGCACTACGAAGAAGTTTTTAAAATGCTTTCTGATGTCCTCCTCTTTTGGGATTATCATTTTTTGAATCCTAACAGCTTCTTGAAGTTTAGGATCTACTTTAACCTCTGTGTGATTGATGATTGTTTGAGGTGGTGTTTCTATGGTGCAGTCTAGATCGAGTAAGAAACTAATCAAAAGGGTCGTGTTCTCTGATTTGTTGATAACCAGGAGTTTACGATCATTGTCCACTTTCTTTATGAAAAGTTGGGCTTTGGAGCCTACATGTATTCTGCTGTAATTAAGATCATGTTTGGATGTTCGTATCCATTCTAACCAGTATTCTAGTCCAGAAATATCGTTGGTCTGCTGTAGTACTGACTCATAGGTATTCAAATCGTTTCTATCTACTATGCCGCAGTAGTCTAGATTGGGGAATTGATTTGTAATTGTTTGGACTAGTTTTTTCATGGATTAAGCGATCTTACGTTTTTCTAAATCATGCAATGTTGATTTCGATTTTAGAATTAGAATAGGTTTGTTGAAATTAGCTAAGGAGTTGATTTCCATTAACATGATCAGATTTGCTTTGCCTTTCAAAACAAAATACGCTCCTGATTCTACTTCTAAAAACATATATTCCAAGGACTCTAGTGCTTTGGAATCAATTATTTCTTCAATGAAATCTAAATGATCTCGATTCGACTCCAAAAGTTCGAAATCGCGACTATCCGTGTTATAAAGATTAAGATTCTCTATAACACGGAATTCGCTCTTTAGTTCTTGAATGCGTCTCACGACTTACAAGTTTTTCTCAATTTCTTGAACACCTTTGTTTATCAATGCTCTTAACATCGCCAGGTTAGCTTTGTTTTTGTCAGCAGCTACATAAATCATGTGAGTGCCCTTAGATGTACAGTTGATTACATGATATTGGGTGTTAAGTGTAATCAAAATGTCATCAATGGTTTCTTTAAGTCCTAATGCATCAATCGCCTTTAGTTTCGACTTAACCACCTCTACATTGTACGCACTAGCAACGTCCGGATCTAGTTTTCCATCTGAAAATGCACCTAGTGACATTCCTGAAGCCATTTCTACTACAGATACAGCGTGAATTCCGTCAGAACTATCCTGAATCGTGTTAATGAATTGTTGTACAAAATCTGTTTTTGCCATTTTACCTTTATTAAAATTTGTTAATGTTTTATCGTATTTGATAATGCAAATGTGTTTGGAACTATCCATAGGTATTTCTCTTATTCGGTGAATGATGTCAAATTCAAGTTGGTTGACATTTTATCTCTGTTGTTTGTGAATTCCTGATAGTTTTGCAAAATGACTATAGAAGAGGTTCACGCGTTGTTGCAGAATAGAAGGTCTGTATACCCAAATCAATACCTGGAAAAGGTAATTCCAGATCAATTAATTAAGAACATACTAGAGAATGCCAACTGGGCACCAACACATAAATTGACCCAACCCTGGAGATTCAAAGTGATGAAAGGGGAGGTTCAAAAGAAGTTTGGAATCTTTATGGCAGAAAAATATAGATCCATAAATGAATTAGAATCATTTTCAGTTGCTAAGTATGAAAAGCTGAAAATGAACCCTCAAAAAGCTGGTGCCATCATTGCTATTTGTATGCAAAGAGATCCTAAAAATCGCGTTCCGGCATGGGAAGAGATTGCAGCTGTTGCCATGGCGGTTCAGAACATGTGGATTACAGCTTCAGCTTATGGAATAGGTGCCTATTGGAGTACGCCAGACTTGTTGGAGCACTTTGGTGAATTCGAAGCGTTGGAAGATGGAGAACAGTGTATTGGACTTTTTTACATGGGGTATGCAAACATCCCAAATGTTCATCCTCCAAGAACTCCAATGGAAGAAAAAGTAAAGTGGCTTTAATCACCATTCAATGGTGACCATCAGGTTGGGGGCAAAGCCTAGTGCATCACGATCTACAAAGTTTGGATTGCCAGCACTTGCACCTGCTCTTACAACCTGATCTGTTAGATTTTCTTGATTGTAAATGTTGATAAGTGATAGGCCAATGGTTGAGGACCACTTGCGATTATCATTTTCGGGTAGATTGTAGGAGGCGGACAAATCCCAGAAATGAACCATTGGATAGCGAATAGCTAAGGAAGTAAACGGATCCCTAACATTTCTTCTTCCTTCATAAAACTGTCGACGTTTGTACGCTAACTCAGCAGAGTTGCCCTCTAGGCCGGAAGCTATCCTCCAACCAGTAGATAATTTGAAATTGTTTTTGTGGAATGAAAGGCCAATATTGGCACTATGTGGTTGACTGTAACGGCTATTGTAAGTTGCGGTATCCATTAATACTTTAAAGTCCGTATAAGAATAACTAACCCAGCTATCTAATTGGTTGTTAATTCGTTTTTTAATAAAAAAGTCAAAGCCTTTTATTTCGTGATCATTTTGGACGAAAAATTCATCCTCAGCTAGTCTATTTGCTGTATAATAGGCTAAATTATTCGCTCTTTTATAGAATGTCTCCATATCAATTACCCAGTCTTTTTTGGACCAGGTAAATCCAAACATTGATTGACTTCCTGAGATGGGTTTGCTGTATACTTGATCGGCAAGGACCCATACTTCATTGTCAAAACCGCCACTGCTAAACTCTAATCCTTTTACCTGGCTTAGATATTGAAAGTACAGACCAGTTGTTCCTTTGAAGCTGAATGAATTAGAAACGGCATAATTTGCGAATAGCCGTGGAGCAAAACTTACATCATTGATGAGATTATAGTAATTCAAACGGGATCCAATTTGCACGTACCACTTTTCCCAATTGTTAAAGCTGTAGTTCAGATACGGGCTTACTGTAGTTGCTATTTGATCGCTTGATCTTATATAGTCAGGATTTGTACCTGTACTGGCTCCTTTATATCGATCAGCGACATTTTGTTGTCTATATTCTAATCCAAAATCAAATTGATTTTTGTTTGCCATTACCCAGCTCAATTCTTCTGACAATGCCAAATCCAGAATAGTATTTATGGAGAAGGTTCCTCGGACGTCTGTAGCTTGGCTATTGATTGCTTCATTTGCTAAAAATCGTAAATCATAATGGCTGTAAGAGAACTCTAGATTAGAAGTGAGTTGTTGATTAATCTTATTGGTCCACTTTGCACTCAGTCCAATATTTGAGTTGCTAGTTTGTTCAGGGATTGTTGGGGCGTTTTGGTCAGTAACTTCATATTCAATGAGAGAATTGGCATAAATGGAGGAAATATACAGGTTGTTCTTTGTACCTATTGGAACATTCAAGCTTGCCTGATAATCTTCAAAAGTCACCTCAACATCCGTTAAGAGTTCGCCAGTGTTTACATTAGAGACTGCAGAGCCAGCATAGACCATTTCAGTTATAGCTTCTAACTTCGGGGATACGAATGAGGTAGGGAAAGATCTTCTGACTCCAATACTCAAACCTGCTTTTTTATCCAGTATTGGGGACTGCAGATAGCCCATTGCGAACAGACTGTTCATTCCCAATCCTCTTGATGTTTCATTGTCTTCACCGCCATCTGTTTTTATCTCAATAGCTCCACCAACGCGTCCACCCATTCTGGGATGAAATCCATTGCGATGTACTTCTACTTCCTCTACAATTTTTGGGTTGTAGGGAGATATAGTACCAAAATAATGTCCACGACTATAGATTGGGATATTGTCTAACATTACATAAGACTGATCCGTAGAGCTTCCTCTTATGTATAGATTCCCAGCTCTATTGTCAGGAGTAGAAATTCCGGGTAGAGCAGATAACGAAGCAAAAATATCTCCATCCGTTTCTCCTGGCAGCAGAGGTAATGATCCTAGGTCTATGTTTACGCTTTGATTGGCCGGATTAAGATCAATTCCTTCAGTAATGTAATCTCTGATTAGAACGGTATTGAGCTCGATGAAAACAGGTGTAAATGAAAGTTGAAATACACGATCATTTATCAATTGAATAAAAGAGATTGTTTTTGCTTCATATCCAGGTGCATAAATGCTTAAAGTATCTTTAGTGGTAGGTAGATAGTCAAATTCCAGACTTCCTTTATTGACCCGACTTGGAATGGCTTTGCCATTCACCAGCACACTGCTAATTTCAGGGAAAAGAGGCTTTTTGCTTAGAGAGTCTGATAATTGGATCAGATAAACGGACTTACTCAGGGTAATGATATAGTAGTTATTGTCCAGGTTTTGAATGGATAATGGGTAGTTGCTCTCTAAATAGTTGGATAGGGAATCAATGGATATTTCATCGAATGTACCAGAACTTATTTTGCTCAGTAAGTCTACATCAAACGATATATTGAGATGCTGCTGAGAGGCATATTGAGTAATGGCATCATTGAGTGTCTGTTGGTTTTGGCAGACTGCTGTCACTACCCATAGGAACATTCCGATGAATATAGTTGAACGCATTGGTTAGAGTGCTAATTACTTACTTAAGGTAACTTTTTTGTCTTTGATTGTGAAAGAAATACCCAGTGGGTCAAAAACAATTTTCAGTGCTACATTCAAATTGTTTTTAGGGAATGTTCCCGTATATCTTCTTTCCAGATTGATAGTACCTGTATCAAACGTAATGTCGAATTCTTTTTCTAAAGACTTGATCACTTGTTTCAGCGGTGCATTTGTAAATGAAAGCTCTTCTTGAATCCATGCAGGCTTATCAGAGGTGACTGGGATCATGTCTTCCCATTGATTATCGTGGAAAAGATAGCTTTCGCCACCATTTACAATCACTTCACCAATTGAAGTGCTTGCTCGTACTTTACCTTCAAAGCAGATGACTTCCATAGACTGATCAAATACATCAACTGTAAAGGTTGTTCCTAGAACAGCTACAGTACCTGTGGAGGCCTCAACGGTAAATGGATCGCCTGGGTCCACTTCAAACAAAGCAGTTCCCTTCATTTTAACAGGTCGTTTGCCTTTTTTCCATTTACCTCGGTTCACAATCAATTCACTACCTGGTGATAATGTAGCTTTAGACTTTCCATCTGGCAATATCACCTCCAAATTGCCATTGTCAGCATAATAGGTTTTAGTGTTATTAAAGAACAATAACCAGGCACTCACGGTAAGGATGGCAACAACAGAAGCGGCAATAGAAAGTGGTTTCCACCAATCCAGTTTTCGTGTAATGGTTTTAGGTTCAGCGAAAATATCGTTGATATCTACTCGGAATTGGTCACTATTGACAGGTTCCCATTGATCAATTTCAGACGTAATCTGCTTGTACTTGCTGAGATCTGTTTCTCCAACTACACTTTTTAGCTCGTCATCGGTGATTTCACCATTGAGCCATCTTAGGATATGTTCGTCTTGATTTGCCATCTGTTTACCGCTTTGATTTTACAACGAGCTTGTGTTGAAAAACCCTACCTAGATTTTAAAACTAGTTAATTCGTCAAGATTTTCTTTAAGACTTTTCAGTGCAGAAGTGATGTGTTTTTCTACAGTTTTAATTGAGAGCTCCAGAGCATCAGCTATTTCCTGGTTCTTCATTTTGTCAATTCTGCTCATCAAAAACACCACACGTTGTTTTTCTGGTAAGGATGATACTGCTTCCTCCAATCTTTCTTTGAATTCACCTTCCTCATAAATGTATTCAGGGTTTCGTTCCATCTGAGATTCCGAGATATTTTGGCGGTGTTGAAATTTTAAAACTACCTTCTGATGATCATAGTCATCTAAAAACAAACGATTTGCTACTGTAAACAAGTAGCTCTTTGCTTTGTCAAATGTAACCTTGCTGCAGTTGTGCCAAAGTTTGATAAAGGCATCCTGAGCAAAATCTCTAGCTTTCTCCAGGTCTCCAAATTTGTAGAACAGGAAATTGCGAAGGGGCGCTTCGTGTGTGCGGTGAACTTCCTGAAATGTCTGTTCCTCACAGACAGTGCGTAAGTTCATATAATTGCGTTGTTGAGTTTGGTATTAGCTTCAAAAATAAGAATTCTCTTTAATTCTGAACCCAATTAAGGTGTTATTTTAATTTCCGTGTTTAACTCATTCAGTTATGAAAAATTCCTGATCATGTTGGTATTTGCAGTTTTCATACTGAATTTTAGATTTTTTTGAAACATTTCTCTAAATTGAAAGGAATTAGCGGAATTTCTTACAACAACCAGCGTAACTATTATGAAAACAGCAAAAGTAATCACTACTTTAATTCTTATTGGATTGATCGTATTCGGAGTTTTGGGAGGTACTACGATCTAACCAAACTCATTTTAAAAATACCAATATAATAAGCGTAATCAGAGCAGGCATTGCTTGTACGTACAGGATCTTGCGCGACGCAGTTAGGCCTCCATACAATCCTGCAACTGCAACACAGGATAAGAAGAAAATACCAACGTTTTTAGACCATTCTGGATTTTGAATGAGTAGAGACCATATAAGTCCTGCTGCAAGAAAGCCATTGTATAATCCTTGATTGGCTGCTAGTGTTTTCGTTTTCGGAAACAACTCAGTAGGAAATGCCTTAGATCCAAAGACCTTCACTCCACGTGTAGTCCAGGCAAACATTTCTAAATACAGCACATAAATGTGAAAAACGGCTACCAGGCCAGTTAGTATCTGAATGATTAGGTTCATGAGTTTGTCATTTGCCGTCAAGTTAGAAATATTTTGACATAAAAAAACCCTGAGCTTATGCTCAAGGCTTTCAGTGGAAAATAAGTTGATGTGAATTATTGCTTCTTATCCAGCATCAACAACTCATTTAGGCTGATCTCAGTAATGTATTTTTTTTCACCATTGCTTTCATAAGATCGGTTTACCAATTTGCCTTGTACGGCTACTTCACTCCCTTTTTTCAAGTAGTTTTCTACTACATCTACTTTTTTGCCCCATATCACAATGTTGTGCCATTGCGTGTCTTCTACTTGCTCACCTTTATTGTTTCTGTATTTTTCGTTGGTAGCGAGTGAGAAGGAGGCCATGCGCTTGCCACTGTCAAAAGTTTTGATTTGAGGCTCATTTCCTAATCTACCGATAAGCTGTACGTGATTTTTCAAATTTGTCATGATAGTAAAATTTTTATGGTTTTAAATAAGGTCTCTGATTGGCAGATAATCCGATCGTAAGACTGTTGTCGAATTGACGATTGCAAAGTAAGAGGAGGGTGCAAGCGTTAGTCGGAGGTTAAACGTGTACATCCGTTTGTAGTCGTTTGTAGCCGGTTACAATCGGATAATATGTTGATAATCAGTTTAAAGTGTAATCTTTATGGTTTCGGCGAATTACTGAAAATGAGTCGTTTGACAAACGGGTAGGGGTTGATTTGATGGTTTTGAGCTATCTTAATAGCATGAGTTTGTTAATGACATCATTTGGATTACCAGAAGTAATGATTCTATTAGTGGTCATTTCCATTGCAGGTAAAACAGCACTATGGCTTGGAGAGAAGTACAAGGAAAAGAAAAGGCATTGAGCTGCTAGAGGCGAGAAATCAGTTCGTTTGTGCTGATGATCTCAGCAAACTCATCTCGAAGGTTAGCCAGCTCTACTTGATGTACCATTTCAGCTTCTATTACTGTTCCATCCGGGAGGACCTTTTGAAATGCAGCTGTTGCGTCATTGATCAGAATTGTGATAAAGCCAAGGTTGGCAGACATTCTCACCGAGGTAGAAATACAATGTTCGGTAGTGAGACCAATCATGACCACCTTATTGATGCCTGATCGATGAATCCAGTTCTCCAGATCAGTACCTATGAAAGCACTATTGACATTTTTGTGAAATACCAATTCATTGCTTAACGGAGCAACTTCATCTTTTAGATCATGCCCAGCCTGACCAGGATATAGAGGAGAGTTGGGGTTTGTGGAATCATGCTGAACGAAAACGACGGGGTAGTTTTTAGCTCTAAAGGCGTTTAGTATTTCTGCACAATTAGATTCCGCATTGAGATTATTTCGTTTACCGCCATAAAAGTCCAGTTCGTCTAAACCTTTTTGTATGTCAATTAAAATGAGTCCAAATTCCATATCTATAGATTGCGTGTTAAATATATTTTGTTTCTTTGCGGCAACCAAATAGACATAAAGCGCGTCTTGGGTTAGTGATCTTAGTATTTAATCGCCTATGAAATACTATTTAGTATACTCCTACAATGACAATGGCTACCGAATGGTAACCAGTGACTCGGCACCAGAAGGTGACATGGAAGTTCTGTATGAATTTGAAGAGGGTGAACTGGCAATTGCCAAAAAAGTCCTTGCAAGTTTGTCACTTGAGAGCGAAATAGCTCTTGAGAAAGTGGCATAATATCCCTTCAGTCGTCTCCTAAAATCATTTCGTTGGCTAAATTGCCTCCATGAAATGTATCTTCAATGGGGAAATAGTAGACGCCTCTCAAGTAGCGCTACCAATTAATGATCTGGCTGTTCTTCGCGGTTACGGTATCTTCGATTTTTTTAGATTATCGGATGGAGTTCCCTTGTTTGTCGATGACCATTTAAAACGTTTTTATAACAGTGCTCAGGTTGCTAGACTTCCCATTTCCATTTCTCAAACAGAATTAAAATCTCTGATTTTTGATTTGATACTAGAGAATCAAATGCCTTTGTCAGGGATCAGAATGGTACTCACTGGAGGTACCGGTGCAGGTGCTTATGCCATTGGAATTCCAAACCTTATTGTCACCCAGGAGTCAATTAAATTTCCTTCAGAAGAAATGTATCAACAGGGTGTCAAGTTGATTACGCATGAGTACTTGAGGGATATCCCGGAAGTGAAGACCATTAATTATATGACCGGAATTTGGTTGCAACAGAAGATAGATGATGCAGGGGCGTTTGACGTGATATACCATCATAAGGGGCTTGTCCATGAACTCACAAGAAGTAATGTCTTTGTGGTTAATGCAGATCATCAAATAATCACTCCAAAAGATCATGTGTTACTAGGGGTAACTCGAGGGCATTTGTTGAAAGCCTTAGCAAATCAGTTTGAAGTGATCGAAAAGGAATTGCCAATTGAACATCTAAGAATTGCTAAAGAGATATTTATCACCGGTACTACCAAAAAGGTGTTGCCAATCAGTCAAATAGATGATGTGGCTTATGAAATTGGTGAAGTGACTCAGAAGGCTCAAGCTTTATTTAAGGACATAGAACAGCAATATATCGGCAGCCATTAAGCTGCCTTTTTTCTTGGTCTTGGGAAGGGACGATAAGCATAATGGCTTAATACTACTTCCAATGCTTCCTTCATAGCCTCATTTATCGGCATTATTTGATTGCCCAAATGAAAGTCAATTTGGGCTAGTTTTTTATAATAATCTGAGAACACCGGCACGTACTCTGCGTCTTTGAGAAGTTGCTGAGTCTTCTCATAACTCTCCAATTGATTTTCTTTGATCAGCTTGCAGGTGACTAGTCGCAGCTGACCCAGCTTGTCCTTACTGGCTCCATAACCAAAAAGTCGACAGATAAGACCTCTGTGTTGATAGATCTGACAGCTTCCGTTAGTCAAATGTCCTATGGATAAAGGAGAGTATATGTGGCAAATTGGGGATTGTTCTTGATTCAGTAATTCTAGTTTTTGCTCTGCTTCATGATTTATGAACCAATGAAATGCCAATGGTAAAAACTCTAATGGGCTGGCATCAATGTCTGATTTATTACAACATTTGCCACAGCCTGCATAGCAATGCAAGCCAGAGGTCTGCTGAAAAACCTTTATTTCACCATCGAGGCGATCGAATAACCGTTCAATCGCTCTCACTTTTCGCACAATCGACATAAAAGAAGGTGCGAAATTAGATGAATAAGGACTAATAATTATCAGAACTTGTCTAACTAAATTTTTAAAATTTATAGGTAAGTGATCCTTTTAAAAAGAATGGTGTTCCAGGAGTAAAGTGAATTTCTTCAACAGCATTTAATTCATCTTTTAAACGAGATTCTGTTGCAAATTGCGTTTCATTCCACTCTACGTCAAATAGGTTTTGAACATTAACGGAGAGGTCCAGATGATTCCATTGATGACCAAAATTTCCATCTATTACAGTGTATCCTTTGGCTATAATGGAGTTGTCTTCATTAGCTGGTCGATCGTCAATGTGTCTCATTCTGATACCCCCGTATATTCCCGAAGGGTGAATAATGTTGATGCCTGAAACAGCTGTGAGGTCAGGCGCTAACGGGATATAATTTTGGTCTTCAGGCTCGTCCATTGCACGAGCAACTGTGTAGTTAATGTCGAAATTCCAGAACAACCAGTTGGTTGGTTGATGTCTGAAACTCAGGTCAACTCCCATTCTTCTAGAACGACCGCTTGGTTCTACTATTCCTGCATCACCCACATACACAAACTCCTGCTCAGAATACAAATACCATAAAGCTGTATTTATTAGGAGGTTTTGGGTTGGCTTACTAATGAAGCCCAAATCTGTGCCCCAGGCAGCAGGTAAGATGTTTTTATTAATATTTCCAGTGATCAGTCTCGTGTCATTAGAATGGAATCCTTTGCCAGACTTTACATACAATTGAAGTTGATTAGAAAGGTTGTAGAGGATGTTAAGTTTAGGAGAAATTATCGATTTTAACGTTTGCTGAGTTTGATATGGTTTTAATGCATCCGTATAATTGAAGTCAAATCGGTCGAAACGAAATCCGGGATTGATCACCCATTTTCCACTTTCCAGAGACATGTTGGCATAACTGAAAGCATTGATTTCATGAATGTCTCCGAACTGAATAGAGTCTAATACGATTGTTCTGTTTTTGGTGTGAGATAGTTCATTGTTATTGACAATATCAGATCTGAGTCCAGCACCTATAGAGATGGAGCCATCGAACAGTCCTAAATGAATGGATTGATTGTATTCTGAGGATAGACCAAACAAGTCTCTATTTTCTTTTTGACGAATTTGATCCCCATTTATTGGGTCATCCAGGAAGAAGGTGAAGTTGGAATAAAGCTCAAACTGATAGTTGGAATAATATAGGTTGCTAGTCAAAAACCTTGAAGGGCTGATGATTTTGGTATGTTCAACACTGAAATTTGCTCTACTTGTTTGCCCACCTTCGGTATCATCAATTGCACCAAAACGACCAATGCTCCCGTTATCAATTGCTCTCTGCGGTACCTGCCCTGAAGCATCCCATTGACTCGAAAATATAGATCCAATTACTTTTAAATGATCCGAAGAACTGGTCTGGCCAGAATACTTAGCCATGATGTTTAGTCTAATGAAGTTTTGAGGGCTATCAAATGGGCCATCTGTTAATTGATATTCACTTGCGATATATGCTTTGTGCTTTTCGCCGTTTACCAATTGAAACATGCCTAATACCCGCTGTGAATTGAATTGTCCCACTTCTAATTTTACTTGATTTTCTGTGAGGGCATCTTTTGTTTTTAACTCCACGTAGCCAGCTGTGGCTAGATTTCCTTGATTAGCATAATAGGATCCTTTACCAAAGTTTAATTGATTGATGGTTTCAGGAATGACAAAATGAAGATCAGCATAGCCTTGACCATGTGCATGAGATACCATGTTCACAGGCATTCCATCCACAGAAATACTGATGTCAGTTCCATGATCAATATCAAAACCTCTTAGGAAAATCTGTTCAGCCTTACCGCCTCCCGCATGCTGTCCAATAATGAGGCCAGGGACCTGTCTCAAAATTTCCTGAGAAGTATTCACCGGGTTGGTTTTTATATTGAAATCAGCCAGGACATTGATTGCATCCACTCTGGGAGAAACATAGACCTCTTCCAGATCAAATACTTTTTCTTGAAGGTATATATTGAGTGACCTGGACGATTGAATCTGAACTAATTGTGGTAAGAAACCTACATGAGTGATCAGTAGAGTGTCTCCTTTATGAGTGTTTTCTATTTCAAAATATCCCTTTTGATCAGAGTGTGCGTGTGATTTTGAAGTTTGATTTAGTATATGAACGCCTTCCAGTGGGAGTGAGTTTTCAGAGGATACCCTGCCGCTGACCTGGGCTTCAGTTGAATAAGTTATGGCGAATAGAAGAAATACAACTATTACTTGGTAAACAAACTTCATGATGAATCTAAATTGTGGTTGATAGACAAACGGGAATGCGAAGGTATTCCCTACCATTTACTTTTCTATCGGAAATTCCACGAAGAACGAAGAACCCTTTTCAAATTCGCTTTCACACCAGATATGGCCATTCATGGCCTCCACGTATTTTTTAACAATGGCTAGTCCAAGACCTGTTGATGATTCGCCATCAGTAGGAGTGGAGCTGAGTTTTTGGAATTTGCTGAATAGCAGTTTTTGGTCTCTTATGGAGATACCTTGACCATTGTCTTTTACCACTATTCGGTAATAGTCGCCACCTTCTAGTAAGCCTAATGACACTTCTACCATTCCATTTTTGTGAGTGTATTTCAGGGCATTGGAGATCAGGTTTTCTAAGACCTGGCTGAAATAACCTTTGTCTATTTGTGCTTGAAGTGAGTTAACTTCAGTGAGAAGGCTTAGGTCAATGTTTTTTTTCTGCGCAGTAGGGATAAATTTATCAACTTCAGCTTTCAATAGCTCTACAATGTTTTGTAAGGACCAGTTGATTCGGATATCGCCTGAGTTAATTGCGCTTACATTCAATATTCTGGATATGAAGCTTTCCATGCGGTCCGAAGATTCAATCACATGACCCAGGTATTCATTGATGTTGTCGGATTTTTCACGAAGAACCAGGCTTGTGTATCCTTTGATCAGTTGCAGTGGATTTCTCAGGTCGTGTGAGACTACACTGATCAGAAAATCCTTCTCTTCATTGAGATCTGTAAGCTGTTTGTTTTGCCGGTGAAGCTTTTCTTTTTGCTTTTCAATCTCTTTGGTTCGCTCAATTACTTTTTGCTCTAGTGTGTCATAAAGCAACGCATTATTTACAGTTATTGCAATCTGACCAGAAAGTAACGAGAGCAAATCAGTCCTGTCTGTATTGAAATTCCCTTTGGTTAGCCTGTTCTCCAGATATATTATACCTATCAATTCTTGCTGGTGAATGATCGGCAAACAGAGCATGCTCGCTACTTTATTTTTAATCAGGTATGAATCCTTTTGGAATCGTTCGTCTTTGTGAGGTTCATCTAAAATGACTGTATCCTTTGTTCTTCTTACATATTGCAATACCGAAATCGGTAGATTTTCATCTTCATCAATAGGAGAGGGGTCAACCACTCTAGCACCATCTTCGGTATCACAAACCGCATGAAGGTTGGCTATTTGATCTTGAATCAGAACAAAGGCTCCTGATTGTGCTCCAGCATTCTCTACCACAATATTGAGCAACTTAGGTATTGCCTTAGATAGTTGGATTTCACTAGAAATGGTACTTGCAGCTTTTAGCACGGAAGCCAGATCTAGTAGATTATTACCGCTTATTGATCCAAAGGAGAAAGTTCCTTGAGAGAAGCTGGATTGTATATCTCTTTTACGCTTTTCATAGACAAATGGGAACTCACGCTTTAAGTCTTCCGCTTTGGTATTGGCTCCCCATTTACGATAAAGCTTTAATGCCTTTGCTAAATAGTAGAGCTGAAGCGATTCATCATTTGTAGCGAAATAATGTCTGCCAGCCAGTTCATAGATCACAGCAGCTTCATTTAGGTAGTCATTGTCCAGAGCGTTTTTAATAGCCTCATCATATATTCCTTTTATGACAGTGGAAGGCTTGATGATCGAAGTTAATTCAGCTTCTACGACCAGGTATTTATGCAGGAAATTCATTGGGGCATGATCTGCCCATTTTTTCATTTTCTTCTGGTTGGCTTTGATACGCTTAATTAGCTTGCCTTTTTCTGTGCTTTTTCCTGATTTGATAAGCTTCACACAGGTGAGCGAATCATAGAAATGGACTACAGGTATATATGCCGTACTCACTACTACATCTAGCAGGCTCTTACATTTGTCGGCTCCTACTAATGCCTGTTCAAATCGTCCAAAAAGGTAGTTGACATATAGGTGATGGAAAGCTATGTGAAAATTGGCGGTGCCATCATGCTGCAATTCACTTGTTTCGCTTTCAAATTTCTTTAAGCTAAAAGTTTCGCCTTCTAACAACCATGGTTGAAAGTCAGTCGAAGTAGACAAGTTCTTTAGACTTTGGTAGACAATTTTTTGATAGAGTAAATATCCTTTTTGATTAAGTGTTTCCATCTTATCAAGGAAGGATTCCATTTCTCTCAATACCTCGGGTAAACGATTTCCACATAAGAATCCTGTATAGGATTTTTGGAACGCTGAGGTAGCGGCGTACTGGTTGTCGCCAATTTCTAAAGAAACAATAAATGCTTCCTCAGCGGGATTAATGCTTTCTCTGAGATGGTCTTTCCAGTGGTTAATGAATGTGTAGTAAATAACCAGCGTCTTTGGAACTACAGCTTTGTATTCACTGGATCGAGCAAGAAGAGATAAGGACAGTTTCCCGAACTCAACGCCTCGTTCATATTCTCCCATTACACCACAAAGTATGGTTCCATAGCCACCATAGAAAGGTATTGATTCAATGCAGTTTCCATGTTTTAATGAAAGCTGAACTGATTTGAAAATGACTAATGGAAATAGTTTAGGGAAATTGTGGTAAGAAGCGGTACTGATGCTGCTCATCATGTTGATAGCCAGCGCCATGCTATCATCTGACATGTCCGGAAGCTGTTCAAAGTAATCAGCTGATTTGCCTCTTAGCTTGAGTTTTGTTTTAAGCAAACCCTGCAGGATATCAAGGTCCGAAGGTTTTGATGGAAGTCTAATTCCTGCGGTTTTTAGAATCGACAAGCCATAATCTATTAGCTCTATATGCTTTCCTTGAGCGATAAGCGCCTGAACGAAGATGTTGTAGGTTTCTAATTTTTCCAGCTTTGTTTTGGCTCGGCTCAGTAGCAGATTGCCATTGATTTCCATGTCTTCATAAGCGCCTATCAGGTAGTTGCTTTCCATAATGGAAAAGTATACATGATAGCAGAGCTCATGATTTGCTTTCCAATCACTCTCTGTAAGGTGCATGCCTGCAGCCTTGAAATAGCTCAATGCCGAGTCATTGGCGGTTGCAGTTGCTGCTTTTAAGCCCGCTTCATAGTTGAGCTCTATGATTTTTCTTCGCAGTTCATCGGTTTGAGGAGGTTCCCCCAGATTCAATTGATCGACAACATCAAAAACCCTATCAGGGTCTTTTTTAAGATCGATTTTTGCCAACAAGTGCTCTCCAATTCGCTGATGAACTTTAGCCTTTTCTTCGTAAGGAATTAATTCATAGGCTGCTTGTCTGATTCGATCATGGGCGAAACGATATATCAGAGATGGTTGAGTATTGAAACTGCCCATTTGAACCTTGGCAATTTCAGCTTCATTTTCTTCAGCAATGAGCAGTTGTTCTATTACTGCTTGCCATAAATCTTCTATGAGATCTTCCGGATTTTCCTGGATTAAACCAAGTGTTTGGAGGTCGAATCGGTCACCTATGCAGGATGCTAAAGTCAGTTGCTTACGCACTTTTTCATCCATCCCACTTAATTTCTGAATCATGAACTCCACTACATTGTCGGTGAAATTTGTTGATTCTAATCCTCTAACATCCCAGGTCCATTTGCTAGCTTGTGTATCAAACCATACCAATTCATTTTCATAAATGGATTTAATGAATTGATTCACAAAGAATGGGTTCCCAGCAGTTTTTCCGAAAATGATATTAGCAAGAAGGCGTGATTTAGACTCTGTATTTCCTAAAGTGTCTAGGACGATTTCCTGAACATTTTCAAACTCAAGATCTTTTAAATGAATTTCTTGAATGTCTACCCCAAGTCGTGGAAGTTCCTTGAAGATCAGTGTGAGTGGATGGGAACTAGTTACTTCATTGTCGCGATAAGCACCAATGAAATAGAAGTGATTCAACTCAGGATCTAAAATGAGTTGCTTTAAAAGTTTTAGTGAGGTGCTATCTGCCCACTGCAAGTCATCAATGAACATGACTAGCGCATGTTCTTCACTTGCAAGTGCTTTGATAAACTGACCAAAGACATAATGGAATCGGTTTTGCGCTTCGTTGATTCCCAGCACAGGGAGTTTCTCCTGTTTTCCAATGATCAATTCAAGGTTTGGGATCAGGTCTGTAAGAAGCTTTCCTTGCCCACCCAGTGCATTTTGAATGATCGATTTCCAGTGAACCAGTTTTTTCTCATTTTCTGAAAGCATCAGGGACACAAAACTTGATAAAGCTTCGGTTATCGCCTGATACGGTCTGTCCTTCTGGAATTGTTGATGCTTACCTTTTATAAAGTAACCTTTCTTCGAAGTTAGCGGCTTATATACTTCATAGATCAATGAAGTTTTACCTGTTCCCGATTTTCCGGATACAAGCGTAAGTTGTTTTTGGCTAGTGCCAATATTTCGGATACTTTCTGTTAGCGTCTCTATTTCTGATGTCCGACCATAGATTTTGGAAGGCATTTGAAAATGGCCAGATTCATCATTTTCTGCCAATTCAAATCCTTGAATGTTAACTTTCAGGTCCAGTTGATCGCGACATTTCTTAAGATCTGTTAGCAGCCCATGAGCGGACTGATACCTGTTCTCCACATTTTTCTCCAACAGCTTACTTAGCATATTAGAAAATACCAGAGGAATATTTGGGTTAATTTCAGAGGCGGCAGTTGGAGCTACAGCCAGATGTGCATGAATGAGTTCTAAAGGATCTGATGACTCGAAAGGGAGTCTTCCTGTGAATAATTCATAGAATACTACGCCCAATGAATAAATATCAGAACGAAAATCTACCGGATGATTTACTCTTCCCGTTTGCTCAGGCGAAATGTAGGGTAGTGTGCCTAGGAGCTGATCACTCATTCCTTTCACACTCTGTTTGATGTCTACATTGATTGCAAGACCAAAGTCAATGATTCTAATCTCATGTTTTTCATTAATGAGAATGTTGTGAGCGCTGATGTCTCGGTGAATCAATTTGTGCTTGCTATGTATTTCTGCAATGGATTCTGTAACTGAAATGGCGATATTAAGACAATCCAAAAAGGATGGATTATTAGTCTTGCGCCAATCTTTTAAAGATCTACCGTCGAAATATTCCAGAACCAGAATAGGAGTTTGCTGATCTTCTATGAGGTCAACTGACGCCCTAATTCCTTTGGTTTCAATATTTCTTAAGAACCTGTCTTCATTGTAGAGCTGTGAAGAATGCGGATGGTAATTGAAGTCCTCCTTCATTACCTTGAGGATAACTTCTTTACCATAGCTATCGTCACTCAACTGGTAAATCGATGAGTTAAATCCCTCTGCAATCTTCGATGCTCTGTCTAGTAGGTTCATTAGTTGATTATTAGCCTCCTATCATATAGGACAACATTGCGCTCAAATATATCCATACCCCGCAGATACCACCATATATTAATCCATGGATGACGCCTTTATTCGATGAACGCGTAAGTAGTAGCGGTAAGGATAAGGAAATCAGTGCCTCGCAAATGATAACATAAACGGGTGCGTTGAATACCATAGGTACGTTTTGGTGATACCACCACCAGCCTGCATCTTTCGCCAAATGCTCATATAATGGAATATACATTCCTCCGGCAAGTCCCAAAATAATAGAAGCCGTTCCCCAGCCTTTCCATCTGGATAATAGTATGCCGTAGTATCCTAGCTGAATCAATACGTTCGCCCAGGCGAAAGGCATGTATGCTGGAGAAGTCCAGATCATGGCTTCTTTGCCTGGATAGACCAAATTGTTAATGCTGTCTACCAGATAATGATCTGCGAATAGCTCCAATATACCTGCAACTGTTCCTAAGGTTAGTAGTTTGATCATAGTTGCGTCTTTGGTGTACAACGTGTAGATCACATAAAACCCGAATAGGGAGTAAGTAATGATGGATGCGGAGATGGGGCCAGATGCTAATATGGAGCTCCCAATAGACCAGGTCATGAGAACGGCCTGGGTTACAACGATCATGATCGTTAGTTTTTTGTTCGTTTGGTTATTCATAGCGCTGTTAGATTAAAACTGGTTGATGCCCCAATCTGTGGTTAAGGATGGAGGAATGAGAAAACGTACTTGTTTGCCATCATTGTAATGACGGATGTAACCTTGAAGCATCAGCTTATTAAATTCTCCAGATAGTTTCTGAATGATTCGATGATGCTCAGCTTTGGCAATATGAGAGGTGATGATCTGAGATAGCTTGACTGTCAGATGATCCGTAAGGTTTTGATGATCTGAAATGCCAATCATTTCTGCTAAAGGCTTACCAACGGCCTGCTCAATGTCCTGAAAGAAAAACCAAATCATGTAAGCAGGCACTTCATTGAAGAGGTTGCCTGGAATCATGTGTTGGATGAAAGCAACACAAGAGTCAGTGAGTGTTTTTCCTTGTTCTGATGATGCTGACTGGTGTTTTAGAATAGCGCAAGCCAAATCCCAGTTGGTTTGATAGTCGTCAGAAAGTAAATCATCATGAAGGCCAATAAGGTGACCAATTACTTTCCAGCAATGTGAATAGGCTAAAATTTGCTGATCAGTTAAGTCAATTTCTAATTGCTTGAGACCACTTAAAATAACAGGCGAAAAAGACATCAGTGTGCCTGCCAGATCTTCCTGATTGATTGGTTCTCCTAATTTCTCAACATCCCATCCTGCTGGATTGTATTTAGGAGATTTTAGGAAATGGCGAATGGATGCGTGGATCAATCGTACTTTTTGCACAGTGATTATTCCTGTGCCAGCTGTAGACAAGCCACCTGGTTGCAAGACGTTTACAACCATCTGAGCGGTTTCCATAAGTCTTCGCACTAGTGGGTCTATTTTACCATTGTGCTCAACTAATCTTCCGGTGTCAAAAAGTACCTGTGCCCCATTGGCGCAGGTGTAACACATCGGCAGTGATTTCACATTCAGTAGCATGAAAACCTCCGGACCGAATTGGCTAAAAACTTGCTGACCTTGAGCAATTAAATCCTGATCAGCCCATTCTGGTAACTTTCCAGATTCTTCAAAATAGTTGGAAACTATTTGCTGAATGGACTCTGGGAAATGAGCCAGAAGTGATGGGTCAAACCCATCATTTCGATGTAGAGTGATGAAGATTTCGTTGATACGTTCTTCAAATCCTTCATCAATAATTGCGGCTACTGTATTGTCAGCTAACGGATCGGTTAAATGTCTTTGGGACTCAAGAAAATTGGTCGTCAGGTTAGAGGTTGATAACATGCGTGGTTATGTTCTATAGGTTTCAGCTAAAAATAAGGGGAATTTTTGAAGCTGAACTTGAAAAGCAGGCAATAAAATTTGAGTATTGGATTTTTCGTGGATTCGCTTGCATTGTAAAAAGCGGAACTTGACTTAACAAGTCTCACATTCTTCTTCTTCGGTTTCAAATTCGATGGTCGCATGATCAATATGCTCATCTTTGAGAAGTTTCTTGGCTTTGCGTTTGATTGTTGCCAGCTCAATCAGGTTTTTATGGTCCACCACAAGATGAATAGAAAGGATATTGTAACGTCCATCCATGGACCAGGTATGACAGTCATGAATTTCTTTTACTCCTTCGATGGACTCTAGTTTCTCCTGGATGCTTTGGATGTTTACTTCTTGCGGAGTGCCTTGCATGATGATTTTGATGGCCTCTTTCAAGTTTTTTACCACATTGTACACAATGAAAATGGCTATACCTATTGCTAGAATGGCATCAATCCGTGGGAAGTCGAAGAAGTAGAGCGTAATGGCAGCAACAAGTGTCGCAAACCACCCTAAAACATCTTCCAATAAATGTAAGTATACTGCTCTCTGATTAATAGAAGATCCACCGTTAAGCTTCCACGCTGCTAAGCCATTGGCAGCTATTCCTCCAATAGCGAAGTAGATCATTCCCTGAGCATCTGGAGTTTCTGGGTGGATCAATCTTGGGATGGCTTCAGAAAGTATGATCGTAGAACCGATTACCAAAATCAATGAATTCAGAATCGCACCCAATACGGAGAATCGTCGATAACCATAGCTGTATTTTTTGTCTCTACCTTTTAAGGAGAGCTTTTGGAAATACCATGCAGCACCTAATGACAGGCTATCTCCCAGGTCATGGAGGGCATCGGAGATGATCGCTATACTATTGGTGTACAATCCACCGACCAATTCAATGGCAGAAAAGGCCAGATTGATAAAAAATGCAATTCGGATTTTAGCCAATGAACCATCGTCGGCCAAATCGTCATGATCATGATGATGGTGGTGTCCCATATTGTTATAAATGAATTTACGAAGGAAATGTTACTTATCGATATGAGAAAGTAAAATTGTGAGTCATTTAAATGATCAAAATCAGGCAAAATGCTCATCCATTAATCCCAAATTATGCATTAAAGCATAATTTGCCCGAAGGGCTGACGAAAGCTTTGCTTTATCAGGACGGTCCGCCGCAGCGGTTACCCTGACAAATAATTCTTTATTCAAGAATTATTTCGTCAATATTCAATAGAATATTTTGGATTACCATCTTCTAATAATCTATTGAATAATCTGGGTTAATGTAAATACACGTTACAATCTGAAATCGGATTTTGTATATTTACTTATGCCGCTATCCAATTTTAGATTCGCTAAGCTGAGTTATTTGTTCCGTCTAATGGATTTGGATGGAGATGATATATTGTCTCCAGCTGATTTTGATGAAATGGCTCGCAGAGCTGCGGAAAATCAGGATAAATCCGCAGAAGGAGAATTGCACAAACGGTTGATTAATTCTTCTGCCAAAAGATATTATAAGCGGCTAATAGAAGCGTTGGAAATAACGGGAACACAAATCAGATTATCTGACTGGTTAAATTATTTCCGTGAGATGGATGAGGAGGATGACGTAGAGATGGATTCTGTGATTCAGTTTTTTCTTGAATTCTTCTATGGCGTGTTTGATGTGGATAAAGATGGATTTATTTCACTATATGAATCTATGGAACTCTTCCAGCTATTTGGGCTTCCTCTTGAGAAATCTAAAACCTTCTTCAAAGACCTGGACTCCAATGCAGACGGACATGTCTCGCGCTATGAATTAATGAATGCTGTTGAAGTGTTCCTTACTTCTGATGACCCGGAAGAGCGAGGGAATTGGGTCTTCGGAGAGTTTGATTACTAATCTTGACTCTATTTTATAGGTAGGGTATTCCAAAATCCCCACGTTGTATGGTTGTCAACTAAACTAAGTCAACCATATGATCAAGGTTTTACTTTTATCCTTTCTCATGTCCTCTGTATCTACTGATGAGGTTTTTCACTCGGAGGTAGTTGCTGAAGTAAGGATTGATAATTTTCAAAATGAGCTATTCGTAGAAGTACTTCTTGATAAGCGAATGCTTTCTACCGTTCTAATCATAGAAGCTGACTGCCAGCCCCAGGAAATGCTGTCAAAATGTGGGAGTGAATATCTTCAATCAAAATTGAAACTAGTAGCTGATGGTCAAGAACTAGAGCTTGTCTCTCCAGAAATGGAGATTTTTCAAAAGCAAGTAATGTATCGCTACTATTTGGGTGATCTCGGAGGACCTGTGTCCAAGTTAGAAGTTTCCAGCGATTACATGTTTGATCAGCACGAGCATTCTATCGTGAAGGTGAAGGTAGGAATTGGGAATACAAGCAAGTCATTTAACCTGTCCGCCTCCAAAAGATCTATTCAGACCAACATCATCTAATTCAACTTAATATGAAATCAATTTACCTATTGTTAGTGGCTATGCTAAGTGGTCACTTGCTGTCAGCACAGTGCAATTCTTCTGAAATATTTGCAGTTGAAGATGCTAATGCGTACTGCTTCGAAATTGATGGAAATGTACGATATGTCTATTCCAATAATTATCCGGATCATGACGATGATTACAATCAGAACTTTTTCACTTTAACAGCGGGAGATTATGAATACTATATGTGCGCATACCCGGAAGAGGCAGATGTATTTACACCCTTGTATGAAGAAACAGAAACGACAGTCGGGTGTGAATACAATTATGAGTTTGGGGTATCGATCAATGGAGTAAGGTATGATCCCAATTCTGCGGTGACTTTCGTAAATGGGGATGATTCGAATAATATCGAATGGCATGTAGAAGCTACCTCGACTGAAAATAGTATCGGAGTGAGTATGGGACAACTTAATGGAGGTCACTTAAATGCCAGTGGAATCTATCATTACCATGCTGTACCAACGGATTACTTTACCAATGATCTGGGAATAGATGGATCTGATCACTCGTCAATAGTGGGTTATGCGGCTGATGGTTTTCCTATCTACTATAAATATGTTTACACTGATTCGGAAGATGCTTTAAGTGCCATTACTTCAGCTTCATCTGGCTATACTTTAAAACCGGGAGACCGTCCGGGCGATGGATCTAGTGCTCCTGATGGTCCTTATGATGGGAATTATTATGAAGATTATGAATATAGTTCTGCAAATACCATTTTAGATGAATGTAATGGTCGCTATGGTGTAACGCCTGACTACCCATACGGAACATACTATTATGTCATTACGGATGAGTATCCATACATTCCACGATGTTTCAAAGGAACCTATGTGGACGATTCATTTAGAGTAGGGCCTACCGCGGCTTGTTCTCCATCTGCCTCTACTACGTCAACAAATTGCGCAGCAGCAGTAACTGGCTGCATGGATCCATTTTCTGATAATTACAATGCGAGTGCCACCGTAGATGATGGAAGTTGTTCCTATTCTACTATTACCTGGAGTGGATCCTGGAGCAATGGCACTGGACCCGGTGACGGTAATCATGTGACCATCTCAGTGGATTATGATTTTTCTACAGATGGCAAATTTTCATGCGACAACCTGACTATTTCCAGTGGAGCTACCCTTACTGTAGATACGGAGGAGGCTTTGGTTGTTTATGGAAATCTAACGAATAGTGGAAGTTTAATCGTTGAATCAGGAGCGTCGTTGATAACCTATGATGGAACAACTTTTTCAGGCAATGGTGTGGTCATCAAAAGAACTACCAGATACGCTGATGGTAAATACAGTTTTGTAGGAACTCCAGTCAATCAAACGGCATCACTTACAGGCTCTGATCTGGGAAGTACCGTATACAGTTACAATGAAACAACCGCTTATGGAGGTGATCAGGGATTGAGTAGATGGGAAAATGCAGCTACTGATGAGTTGGTACCAGGTAAAGGCTATGCACAGGCATTTCAACAAGAATTGACATTTACAGGAACTCCAAATAATGGTACGATCACTGTAACTGGAACATTTACAGATCGAACGAACGACAATGTAGAAGGCTGGGTGCTCGTTTCTAATCCTTATCCTTCAGCCATCAGTGTGGCAGCTTTCTTGAGTGAAAATGCTCACTTAACTGGAGCAGTATATTTCTGGGATGATAACAATTCTCAGTCAGCCAGAGGATCGAATGCCGATTATATTGTAGCGAATGCCATTGCAACCACACAAACGTCACAAGCAGGAAATGATGATCGATACAATTCTCATATTGGGTCAGGTCAGGGATTCTTTGTAAAGCTATCTTCAGCGAGTAATCTGGATGTTGTGTTTACCGAAGATATGAGGGTAAGTGATAGTAATTCAGACGTTAACTTCTTTAGATCTGCATCGGCCAATTTACCTGTGATACGAATTAACCTTTCTGATGAAGAGGGATTGTTCAAGCAAACAGTCATTGGTCAGATTGATGGACTTGTATCAACAGGAATCAATAAAATGTATGATGCAGCTGCAATCAACAGTGAGTTTGATGAGGCGATTTATTCTTATAAAACTGGTAAGCTTTTAGCAATTCAAGGGGCTGATCTGGAGTCCGGAGCCATTGATTTAGGTATCAATATCAGTGAAATAGGTTCTTATCAGCTGAGTGCAGAAGTGGAGAATGGTTATGAACTGGAATTGTTTGATCGATTGACTGGTGAGACAGTTTCTTTGAACGAGGCTTATTCCTTTACTTCAACAGCAGGACAACATACAGATCGATTTGCAATTCAATTGGTCAACAAAGTATTAAATGCTGGAAGCGATGTGTATCAGATTTATGCTTCAGAAGATATCCTGTATGTAAGACTTTTGGGTGATGAGTCTAAAATGATCACCGTTTTTGATCTTGCTGGAAATCGAGTGAAAAGTGAAATGGTTAGCGGAAGTCAGAAGATTTCACTTGCTGAATTAAAAGATGGAATCTATATCGTGACCGATGGAGAGCAGCGCAGAAAGATAATCAAGAACTAGCCGAAATGTTTGGGGTAGGGTTGGTGTAATTCTTACTGACTCTATCCCAGCATTTTATTGACCCTTAACTAAAAGATATGAAACTACAGTATATACTCAGTGCAGCGTTATTAATGAATGGCTTGCTGCTTTTTGCACAAAGTGCTCCGCCTGCAACTCCTATAGATGGTGGACTTAGTTTGCTGCTTGCTGGAGGCGCAGCTTATGGAGTGAAGAAGCTAAGAGATCACAGGAAGAAATAATAATAAAAAAGAGGCCGTCTCAAAAGTATTTGAGTCGGTCTTTTTGTTTGTGGAGTTTTTTGGAGAAGATTCCTCAGGTTGTTTGGAGATTTTTAGAGAAGAGCAATTGCTTGCTAGTGTCAAGCGGCCTT
>NZ_JAMZMJ010000025.1 GCF_024714495.1 Marinoscillum pacificum
GAGATATTCTTGAATCATTTGGTGACGTTCTGCCACCGAAATCTCATTTCCATGCCGAATTGGTGCATTCTTCTTTTTATCCATTTTGATTTACATCGATTGTGTAAACCTATTTCAGGACAAGACAATCGCAACTGGCCGCTCGCATCGCAGCGGCGTACCGCCTCTCAACCCCCAGATCCTTTCCAGGCCGAAACAACATCCTCTCGGCTCTATAACAAAAAAGCTTCCTGAAATTAATCAGGAAGCTTGTTGTACACTCGGAAGGATTCGAACCCTCAACCCCCGGAGCCGAAATCCGGTATTCTATCCAGTTGAACTACGAGTGCATTTCTGTTTTGCCTTTCAACTCAAAACTTTGATTCCATTCTCAGTCACTTTAGCCGAAATCCCCCCGATAGCTATCGGGGCTATCCAGTTGAACTACGAGTGCATTTTTTCAAATGGTTTGCAAATATAACGACACATTACTCACATAAAAATAAATTCTTTAGTCATCCTTCATTACTTCTAATATCATTGGTAAATGGACTTATTGAACTGTTTGTTACTATTCATCTCGCTCTTACATTCATCATCCACTGGAAACGATGAACTAGTTCAGCTACGTGAAGGGTTTCGCCAGGCAGTTGTCAATCAGGAAGTAGATGCTTTCTACCATCAAGTAACCGTCAACAATTCAGACGAATCAATTATTAAGGCCTATACTGCATGTGCTTATGCGATGAAAGCAAAAACTACCTGGAATCCATTTACAAAATTGAGTCAAGTAAGAATGTACGAACAACTCATGACGGAGGCTTACCTCAAATCTCCCGATAATATTGAATTACGGTTTTTACGGTTCAGTATTGAATACAATCTACCTTCCTGGCTCGGTATGAGCGATCACCTGGATGAAGACCAACAATATATTGCTAGCCACACAATGGATATTCAGGAATTGATGTTACACCCAGAATATGCACGGTACATTCTGTATTTTATCAAAGAAACTGGACTTTACAAAGAAGAAACAGTCACCAAATTGCAACAGGCTTTGGTTAAAGAATAAACCATCTCCTTGAAGATATTTTCAGGATGTATAGTATCTTCCCAACGTGAGTAACAACCCAATAATCATACAGAAATTCTCCGGAGAGAAGGATGAGTTTAACCCAGAAAAACTCAAAAAAAGTCTTACAGAAGCTGGAGCTTCTCATGAACAAGCTGATAAAATCACTGCAACTATTCAGAAAGGACTTTTCGAAGGTATCACCACCAAAGAAATCTATCGTAAGGCACATAGACTGCTCAAAAACAGAGAAAAAGCTAAAGCATCACGTTATGGCTTAAAAAAATCTATTCTTCAGTTAGGACCTACAGGATATCCTTTCGAACTGTTTGTTGGAGAACTTATGCGAAAGGAAGGGTTTGAAATTACCATTGGTGACACCATGCAAGGAAGGTGCGTGACTCATGAGGTAGACGTATTAGCCATCAACAAGCATGTAGTGCGAATGATGGAGTGTAAATTTCACAACCGGCTGGGCTATAAAACCGATGTAAAAGTACCGATGTACATCAAATCACGATTTGAAGACCTATCTTCTGTTTGGAAAGATGACCATCGGTTTATCAATAGGAAATATGAAGGATGGGTGGTAACCAATGCACGATTTACTAAAGACGCTATCGATTTTGGTCAATGCTCAGGGTTAAACTTATTGAGTTGGGACTATCCAGGTCATAGTCTGAAAAGCCTGGTCAATCGGCATAATATCTACCCGATTACAACCATCTCTACTATACCGAAAAATATACGTGAAAAACTGTTTGAAAAGCACATCGTCCTTGCCAATACACTCGTAGATCATAGAGAGGTCTTGCTAGAATTAGGACTCGATCAAAAAAAGGCACACGACATCATTGCGGAAGCTAAAAGCATTTGTGACATATGAAACGCGTTAAACTCTTTATCGCCACTAGTCTGGATGGATACATCGCCAGATCCAACGGAGATGTAGATTGGCTATATACCGATCAGGATTATGGATACACCAACTTTTTAGAGACCATTGATACGGTATTAATGGGAGGCAAAACGTATCGTCAAGTATTGGGCTTTGGAGATTGGCCATACAGCACCAAGAAGAGCTACATATTCACTCACGACTTGCAGTCAGAGTCTACCGATGAAATCACCTTCATCCATCATGACATCCCAGGTTGTGTAAGGCGTCTTAAGAAAGAAAAAGGCAAGGATATCTGGCTCGTCGGTGGAGCAGAAATCAATACGATTTTATTGGAAGCCGGCCTGATTGACGAATTATGGATATTTAAAATGCCCGTTTTGCTAGGTACAGGAGTACCACTATTTAATAGCAGCAAATCAGAAACCTGGCTTCAAATTAAGGATATCGAAGAGTTTGACTCTGGGCTGGTCAAAATGATCTATCATAAAAAATTGACCTAAGATTTAAGCAAAATGCTAATCGCATTCAATAAATCATCATTTCTAACAAGTTCGACGTTATTTGCTGAAAGTGATACCTGTATCTCACATTCTATAAATACTTCGATAATCTTTTCTTCTGGAACGTTTCTGTTGTAATCGTCTTTAAAACCTTGCGAGATACTCAAACAGAGCTCCTGCTGAGTAACTCTTGCAAGATTTGAAAAAAACGTAATCCTGGACAAACGTTTGTTATATAAACGCATCCTTTGAGTACATTTGATTTAGTTAATTATTATGATTCCGTTATACTAAATAAGTTACAATAAATAACAATTGCAATTATTCATAACATATTTTGTTGATTTAGAATTACATGTCAGAATTAAAATCTGAGATTGGTAAACGAATAGCTTCTACGCGAAAAGAAGCTGGAGATTCTCAAGAAGCTTGCGCAATAAAATTAGGAATCAAAAGAGGCACTTTGGCAGCATATGAAAATGGAACCAATGCAACACCTGACAGTGTAAAAAAGAAGTTCGCTCATATTTACAATATCAGCTTACAATATTTGATCTCTGGAGTACACTCAGCTCAGGAACCCTCAGCAGAATACAAAAAGTCTGATATTCTTTCTTTACTTCAGAAAATGGAACCTTCTCCTCTCAAAGATTCGATTTTAGATAAGGCTCATCAACTAATTCAGGAAAATAGAGATCATAAAGACAAGATCATCGAATTATTAGAAAAGCTCAATGATCTAAAAAACGATTAATCCTCGATTCGGAGACCATCATCCAGCTCATTGAAGTCAGTCGATTTTCTAACGAATCCATGCTCCAACAGCAAGTCTTTGCAAAGCGCGATGGCCGACACCATTCCTTGAGCTATTTCATTGGACTTAATCCCCTTAATCACTTCCTCTACTACATGTTGCCAGTCTTCTGGCTTCAACTTTTTACTGATTCCTTCATCCCCTAGCACCATCACTTGATGCTCTACTCGACTTACGAAAATGAGAATACCTACTCGCTCTTCTGTTTCGAATACTTTCTCATTCATAAAAGCTTGTAAAGCTCTTTGATTCACACGTTCAGCCTGACGGTCTTTGGAAATAATAAATCTCTTCGCTTGAGGTAAAATCACTGGAATCAGAAAACCCAGCACAAATGCTCCCAAAATGAACAAACTTATCTCCAGTGGAGTCACACGCATTGGTAACAGCCACAGATAAGACAGAATTGCTAACAATGCCGCAATTCCTCCTCCGAAAATTCCTGCTGTATACCAGGAAGCTTCAGCGTAATCATCACTGGAATTGACAAAGTATGGAACAATTTCACCACAAGAAACCGTCTCAAGGTCCTTGACAGCCTGTTTTACCTGCTCCTTTTCAGTATCTGTAAAAGTATATTTAGCCATTGAATTCTTAAGATTTTGAGATTACCAACCACCAGAAGCTCCACCGCCTCCAAAGCCACCTCCGCCACCGGAGAAGCCTCCGCCTCCAGAGAAACCACCACCACTTGAGAAGCCTCCGCCGCCTCCCCAGTACATGCCTCCGCCACCACGGCCACCTCTTCCTCCACCGGAAGGTACAGCCATGAATATGGAAACAATAACGGTGATAAAAATAGCCGCAGCAAATCCTAGTAGTAACCAGGATAGCAGGAAGACAATCACAGACATGATTCCGACAGACTTCCCTTTACCAACTTTTTTATGAAGAATGGCTTTGATAATCGCGAAGAAAACAAATCCAAAAATCAACAAGAATGGGCCAAATCCGGAGAAAATACCGTCATCGTTGGAAGATGTCTGCTGACGCACTGCAGGTGGTAGCTCTTCTCCGCTGATGGCACTAAGCACCACATCCACTCCTCCATCAATGCCACTGTAGAAATGCCCCGACCTAAAGTCTGGAGTTATCACATTCGTAATAATTCGTTTGCTTAAAGCATCCGTAAGAGCTCCTTCCAACCCGTACCCTACCTCGATACGCATTTTGCGATCTTGCATGGCAAAAAGCATAATCACTCCATCATCCACGCCTCCTCGACCAACTTTACTTTCTTCTGCCAGTCGAATAGCATATTGTTCTATGGTCTCATCACCGGTGGTAGGGATTAAAACAATCACAACCTGGCTTCCTTTGCTCTCTTCAAAACTTTTCAGTTTACTTTCCAGAGATCTGATTTCACCTGATGATAACGTGCCTGTTTGGTCCGTTACACGCGTTTTGAGTGATGGAATGGCTACGTCCTGAGCATAAGTAATGCTAGAAAATAGAAATATTATTAAGGGAAAAAGTATCCGAATTTTCACAATATCGTTAGTTCTCGTATCCTTGTAATTATACCACAAGCTAAAACTAATAAAGCAGAATTATGAATAAAAAATGGATAACCATAATCATTGTAGTTGTAGCCATTTTTCTAGTATACAATTTCTTTACTGGAAGGTACAACAACATGGTCACCAAAGAAGAAGCCGTTAACACGGAATGGTCAAATGTAGAAACGCAATACCAAAGAAGAAGTGATTTGATTCCAAACCTAGTGAACACCGTAAAAGGATTCGCTAATCAGGAAAAAGAGGTCTTGGTTGGTGTAACTGAAGCACGTTCTAAAGCTTCCAGCATTAATTTGGATGCTAGTAACCTGACAGCAGAAAACATGCAACAGTTTCAGGCTGCGCAAGGACAATTGAATTCAGCTTTATCCAGACTCTTGGTTACAGTAGAAAAATATCCTGAATTGAAGTCCAATCAAAACTTCCTGGAGCTACAAGCACAGCTAGAAGGTACCGAGAACAGAATTGCGGTTTCAAGAAAACGTTATAATGAAACCACTCAGGAATACAATACTTACATCAGAACGTTTCCTAACAGTATGATCGCTGGATGGGGTGGTTTTGAAAGAAAACCATTATTTGAAGCTGAAGAAGGTGCAGAGAAAGCTCCTGAAGTTCAGTTCTAAGAACATCAATTATGACACTCAAAGCCTTGACACTTTTGTCAGGGCTTTTTCAATTATAGCAAATGAGCCAAATCAAAGCCAACAAAAAGACCTTTATCCGGTGGAAAGTCTACATTGACCGAGCCAGAATGTATATTGGATATATTCAATTTTTAATGATCGCATTCGTATTATTGGAAGCTTATGAAGACACTACTTTCGGGAGACTGATTTACGACAACCTATTGATCTCCACTCCAATCATCTTCGTTGTTTTCATCATTGGCTCACTCATCATTGGGAGAATAGACACCTTGTTGGGTTTCAGAGAAGAAGAACTCAGAAACTCGTCCACATCCAACCCAGTCATGCGGGAACTGCTCACTAAAATTGATGAATTGACAGAGGAAGTGAAGGGGTTGAAGGATAGAAAGTAATCAAAGCATCCGCTTTGCTTTCACTTCAATGTACTTGTTGATGACATCTACGTTGAGGTTTTGAGGAGTCGTATAGAGCGACAAAATACCTGCTCTACTTAGCTCATCCCTAATCAAAAGCTTCTCCTCTAGCATTTGTCGACCAATTGCCTGGTCATAGATCTCTCGTGTGCTGTTGGCCTTATCCATTAACAGCTTATCAACCTCTGTATTTCGGAAGTATACCACAATCAACAGATGCTTTCTATTGATCAATTTCAAATACGGAAGCTGTCGATTCAGACTATGAATGGATTCGAAATTGGTGAACATCAGCATCAAACTACGTTGATTCACATTCTTCACCGCATGGGTATAAACCGAAGCAATATCTACCTCATTGAAAGATGTCTTTTGATGATACAGCGCCTCCATGATCTGATAGATCTGTGCACCTCGATGATTGGCTTTTATCGTCGTATCAATCTTATGTTCAAAGGTGATCAAACCAGCCTGATCTCCCTTTTTCATGGCGATATCTGAAATCACCAGAGATGCATTAATGGAGTAATCCAGAAGTGTCATTCCCTCAAAAGGCATGCGCATTGATCTACTCTTATCGATTAAGCAATAAATATTCTGAGAACGCTCATCAATGTAGTGATTCGTCATCAAATGCCCTCTTCTGGCAGTTGCTGACCAGTTGATATTTCGAGGATCATCACCCATCACATAGTCTTTGATGGTATCAAACTCCTTACTATTCCCAACTCTCCTAATCAGCTTCTGCCCTTGCATGGTGAGGTTTTGAGAAATAGCCATCAATTCATACTGATGCATTTTGATGAACGATGGATACACCTTCACCTCTTCTGGAGCTGCACCTTTGATCTTTCGAATGAAAAATCCAATTGAGGTAGTAACCAAAGCATTCGTATAGCCAAACTGATAGACGCCTCGCTCGGTGGGTCTCAATTGATAATTGAGTGTGTTGGCTTCCTTTTCCAACTCAATGCCGAACTTAAAATCACGTAATTGAAACTGAACTGGTGCTTCATCTCTGATTTCCACAAACACAGCCATATCATAATGACTTTGCAATTCTATTAGCACTTCATTTTCATCTCCATTGGAGAACCGCTCGTTACAAACTCGACGAATATCTATTGACCCGCGCATCCAGAGCATGTAAGCATCCATGAGCAATGCCACAGCTGTCGCACCAGCAGCTACTTTAGCGATAAGGAAGATCAGACTGACAAATTGCCCAATAATAAAGGCAGCAATCAACCCAACCAATACTGCATAGAACCGATTTGTAACGAATACTTTCACTTAGTTTGGCACTTCTACTTGCTGAACAATCTGCTGTGAAACTTCCTCAATGCTGATTCCCTGAAGCTCTGCCTCTGGTGTCAACTGAATTCTGTGTTCGATGACAGGTCTGAGCAAATACTGAATATCATCTGGTGTGATAAAGTCTCTACCCTTCATGGCCGCATATGCTTTTGACGCATTGAGTAAATCAATAGAAGCTCTTGGAGATGCTCCAAGATACAACGATGGGTGATTTCTCGTTTGTGCGATCAACTCTGCGATGTATTTCAACAAAGAGTCCTTTGCCAGAATATCTTTTAAGTTCTTACGAAGCTCAATTGCTTCCTCTTTGGTAATCACTTCAGAGATAAAATCTAGTTTCTTGAACCCTGCAGTTTGGTTCTGCAGCATGAGGATTTTCGTTTCATCTTCTGTAGACGGGTAGCCAACATTGATTTTAAATAAGAATCGATCCAACTGCGCTTCAGGTAATCGGTAAGTTCCCTCTTGCTCTATTGGGTTTTGAGTGGCCATCACCATGAACAACTCATCCATCGGGTACACTGTACCATCATTGGTAATTTGCCCTTCTTCCATTACTTCAAATAGTGCGGATTGCGTTTTTGCAGGAGCTCTGTTAATCTCATCTATCAAGACAAGGTTGGAGAATATTGGACCAGATTTAAACTCAAAAGAGGTATTCTTCGGATTGAAAACAGAAGTACCCAAAATGTCAGACGGCATCAAATCCGGAGTAAACTGTATACGCTTAAACTCTGCCTTCGTCATGTTGGCCAGCAATCGAGCAGTCAACGTCTTAGCAACTCCTGGAACTCCTTCAATGAGCACATGACCACCAGCGAAAAAAGCAGTTAATAACAAATCAAGCATTTGCTCTTGTCCGACCAAAGCTTTGTGCGCTTCTGTTCTTAGTTGGCTGATCTTGTCTGAGAACCCTTGCAGGTCCACACGATTAGTAAATTCTGACATTTTACTTAATATTAAATTTTTCGATCTTCTGATTTAAGTCGGACAACATCTCCTCTGAGACATTGCCCCCATTTTTTACATGTTGTATGATTTCGAAGGTCTGAATGACCTCAGACTTCTTCAATCCGGTTTTTACAGCCAATGTTTGATACGTTGCATCATCAAACAAATTGGATATATAATAACGTTCTTTTAGCGTTTTCAAGAAATGGCTTACCATCTTCTGTGCTGCCGAAATGTGTCGTCCTTCACGGTAATACAGACCACCCATGGTTTTAATGAACTGAATGGTGGTATTCGTTTTTGGATCCAGTAAATCAATCTTTGCTTGTTTTCTTCTACTGCCAATGAATAGCAACAACAAGATGCTCAACAAGGTCAGATTCAAAGCCCAACGAAGTGCTGGCTGAGAAATGAAATACCGGAAGACAGAAGTAGATTCCATTCTACCACTATGATAATATCGATTGTAAATCACTTTGTCTGGATCTAATAGATTCAGCATCATCTCAGGCAATCCCAAACCTCCTGATTTTAAAATCCCATAATTCGTAAAGGCCAATGGATGTGTAGATAGAATCAATTGACCTTCTCCAAATTGACGATGAATAACGACAGGCTTATCGGAGGACGCAACAACATTCCACTGCAAGCTATCGCCCACTTCAAATACTCCATATATCTGACTTTTGGGATAATAAGCTGAGGTATTCCCATAACTGATTTCCAATGAATCAATCATTTGCAAGGTTGCTTCTTTAAACTCGTCATCCCATTTTAAGTCCAAAGTATCCAAAAATTCCTCTGAGAAAATACTCGAAGCAATCAATACATTGTTGCCCTTCTCAAGCATACTCATCAAAGCTGCAAAGTCTGCTTCTCCAGGTTCAAATTGAGAACTGAGAATAAGCATTTCTGCATTAACAGAATCTCCATGTTCATACAGTGTTTCAAAAGAGATTTCTTTAGCTGCAAAAAAATCATCTAGTCGCTCATACAAAACATACCCACCATATGGCTGCTTGTCCTTCTGTGCGAAAGTAGGAATCCACACTAATGGCTCGGGTTTGTATTGCTCTACCACTACATACAGCACAAAAATTACCGCCAGGAATATGTACAATCTTCGTTCTTTCTTACTCATCCGTATATGGTTTCAAGTAAGACATTGGACTCCTCAAACTGTTCTTCCTGAGCATCATAATCTCCATACCAGGTCACTTCAAAAAGAGTCACCAAAGAAGAAAAAGCTTCTTGTTTTCCTGCAGGCAATTCGTCCACATAATCAAGTGGCGCCTTCCAGGTGGTAATTTTAATTTGATCAGACTTATGTAGGTCGTGCAAGCACTTCAAAAACTGGTAACGTATGGCCAACTTATAGTCGCAATGTGCCTTACTTTCTTTAATCAAAGCATCATAATCGACACGTTGCCCATCTACAGAGGTTACCCCCATTGGCACAAAGCTCTTTGAGTTTCGCTCCAGCACCGTACCGTAGCGATTCTTCAAGATGTAATACAGAACCATTAACACTACACCGACAATCAGAACTCGAAACACAAACGGCCAAACATCCTGCATACCCATTGACCGGAATATATAGCTCAGCTTATCTAATAGCCAAGCTAAGAACAACGTAATAATGGAATCTGAAACAGCATATTCTGTAGAATAATCAAAAGCAGAATCCCTTTGATATTCGGCAATCTGCTGAGCATCAAAATGACGAAGCTCTTCCTTTCCAGGTAAGTCAAATGCTGAAGCAAAAAAGACTAATAAAAGAAATAAGATGGTATTAGCTAAGGCTTTCAAACTCCTCAATTTGACTTTTCAGTCCTCTTCCTTCCATTCGCTCAGACAAGTTGAAATATTGGAATCCCAAGGCGATAATAGGAATGGAATAACATAAATAAGATCCAATCATTGAAACGGCAAACCCGATCGTTGCAGTCCAACTGGTAAACATATCAAATACCGCCGAAGGATCTCCACTTTGCATGTCTTCTATGTTAGAAAACATATCAGCAAATATCAATGCATAGGACGGGATGGCAAAAATATAAGATGCTGCTCCTGCGATGATGGTGGTGATCAGCATCAAACCGAACGTACTCCACCACTTATCTTTGATGAGTTTAAAAGATTTACCCAAAGCATTGCCGATTCCTTCTTGTTCGAAAATATAGATAGGCACTGCTAATGACATGACAACTCCCAGGTATATACCAGGAAGTATGAACACAAAGAAGCCTATAAATGAAGCAAACGCAGTAATAATCATAATCCCTATCAAACCTGGCACATGCTTGAATGATCCTCTCAAAACCTCCATAAAGTCAGGGTTTGGATTCTCATCTCGTGTCTTAATGTAATTATAAACTGCTGACACCATCAGTGAATACGTAAAGATAGATACACCAAAAATCATCAAATAGGTCATTCCCATTTGCCCCATCACTCCCAAACGCTCTGCATCAGACGCTTCAGGGTTGGCAAAATCACCGATTACACTGAAATAATTTCCTAATGCCAGTGAAGACAAAATCCCCATAGGAATCACCACAATCAGGATCATCTTCATCAAAGGACCAAAGTTGTAACGAATGTACTCGATGGTCACATTGATCTTTTGGCCAAAATCACGCTTTTTGTATAGCTCGAAGTTCTTTTCCGACATATCGGTTTAGGTTAGGTAAAAAGTATAAATAGAAAATCACGATGGCTGCTGAAATCCCAATAATTATCAACTTGATAAATAATGGCCATTCAGTATGCCTGGTTATAAACGACTCAATAAATCCGGCAACAATAAAGAAAGGGATCAAACTAATCACAATCTTCAACCCTTTCTTGGCTCCATTTCTAAAGCTATGTCCACGCGGATACGTGCCTGGAAACAAGATACTGTGTCCCATTGTGAGACCTGCAGCTCCTGCAAAAACGATAGCGCTCAACTCTAAAGTCCCGTGAACCCAGATAGTCAAGATGGTTTCATCAAATAATCCATTCTGAAAAAAGAGATAATGAAATGCACCCACCATCACTCCATTGGAAAACAACACATAACCTGTCCCAACAGAGAAGAAGATACCGAGAGCAAATGCAATAAAGGAAACTCGAATATTATTGAAAGTGATACCCAAAAACATGATTCCTTCTTCAGAACTTCCGTAAACACCCATTGGATCACCTTTTTCAATGTTATCAAGGGTCATGTTTACATATTGATCCCCCAAAATCAATCGAATAAAGGTTTGATCATTAGCTGCAGATAAAGCACCGATACTGATCCCAACAGCAAAGATCAAAAAGGAATACCACAGATACTTCTTTGATGACTTGAGCACTTGAGGCAATTCATACTTCCAATACTGAACAAAGCGATTACTTTTTTCAGGTTTGTTGCGATAGATCACGTTGTGAACTTTCAGAGTCAAGCCATTCAAATAGGCAACCAACTCAGAATCAGGATATTTCGCATTCGCATAAGCCAGATCCTCCGTCAGGTGTACATAAATACCTGATAATTCATCAGCAGTCAATGCCTGAATATTGCTGATCTTTTTCTCAAAGTCCAGCCATTTGTCCTCATTTATTTTTACGAAAAGTCCCTGACGCATATCTTTAGCGTTGAATGCGACAAAATAGTAAGGCTTTCATTTATGGCAAAATTTATCACCAACCAAAACATAGAAATTAATCTGGAACTTGCGAGCCTTGGCGATCGAATTCTAGCAACCATCATCGATCTTTTCATCATGGGATGTTATGCATTCGTCGTTGGAATCATTGCAAGCAGTACTGGAGGTGGTGATACGTTGGCATTTCTTATTTTTCTCCCGCTAGCTTTTTACTCCTTACTTTTTGAGTATTTCATGCACGGACAATCTCCTGGTAAACACATGCGCGATATTCAGGTAGTCAAAATAGATGGTGGTGCACCCAACATTGGAAATTATCTTTTGCGCTGGTTAATCAGACCTATCGACATTTTATTTTATGGCGCCGTAGCCATTTTAACAATCATCATCAGCAAAAAAGGGCAACGCCTTGGTGATTTAGCTGCAGGAACTACCGTTATCAAAATCAAAAGAAGAGAGTCAATTGATAGCATCAAATCCTTGAAAAGAGAAGAAGACTATCAAATTCAGTTTCCACAGGTAAAGCGTTTAAGTGACAAACAAGTGGAGCTCATTCGTAAGTCTCTGAAAATGGGTGCCGATGGTCTTAACTATGAAGCAATCGGACAACTGGTAGAAAAAGTAAAGGAGTTGCTTCAAGTAACTTCTGATCTGCCAGATGTAAAATTCCTATATACCATCATTGCAGATTACGAACATTTGGATCATTAAATAAGGCTGTTTTATTCAATGTGGAATTTTTATTGAAAAAAACAGCCCTTTCTGACCTAATTAAAACCGATAATTGATACCGCCTAAGAATCCAGCATAGAGTCCATTAAAGTTCTTGCCGTCCTTATTCTTCCATAAGTAATTATCTACTAATTGTGGGTCTGCCGCATCTTCTGAATAAATAAAGTTGATCGATGGACCACCGAACAACTCAACATTTCCCAATTGAACAGTTGGTAACACACGCAATGTGGATTTGAAATAATGGTCCTCATCCCAATCTGTATAAGATGTACTAACAGCCTCTGTTCTCAGCTTCAAGATACGTCCACGATAGACTACCGCTCCTAAACCTGCTTCAAGTGCAAACTGCCCGTCATTTATCAGATATCCAGCACCAACGATTCCATAAGTCACACGCCCTCCAGATCGAAATGAGAGCATCAGTGCGTTCGTTTCATCCACTGTTACACTCAGCCCTTTCTCTCCACTCTTCACCAGGTTGATCAAGGCGATACTGTAATCACTGGTATCTGCAATATTCAACAGCGGTGCAATCTGAACTCCTTTAACAGTTTTAGCGATATTCAGCAGTCCACTCAACTGACCACCATCAACATCCTCTGCTACGTTCATCGCGCCTGATATTTGGAAACCATCAAGCGATTTGCTCCAGTTAATTGATCCGGACAACATCAAACCTTCAGTATTTCCGCTATAGTTAGCAGCTCCAGCCAATTGTACACCTTTCGCATCCAGTAAAGTCACATTGGTAAATCCAGAAGCCAATAAACCATGTGCATTACCACTATTGGCATTAATTGCTCCGGACAACTGCACTCCATTGACATTTCCTTTATTGACATTAGCCACTCCGCCCATCTCTAAACCTTCAACTCCCCCGTTGACACCATAGATCATATTTAATGAAAGTCGATTGCTGTAGTCAATAGAATTTACTCCGGCTGTACCTATTGGATAAGCCAATGATAGTTGAATTGGGTTAACCTTGTTTTCCTCTTCTTGTGCGTAGGTCGCTATGACTATTAATAACAGTACATTAAAAAGTAAAAGCTTTTTCATTTTCCTAGTCGTTTTATTTGATTTTGAACAGACACCATTTTGGCATCTCATCATTAGGAAAACCAACTCTATATTTACCCCCACTGTCATCAGAAGAAACTTTCAAAAAAAAAATAAAAGGCCAATTTGACAATTCAAATTGGCCTTTACGCAACGTTATCGAACCTTACAATCCGTCTGATTGAATGCTGATCAACTGGAAATAAAGTTAATTTGACCGCTTTTACCAATCAATACCGATTTCGAGGTATTCCACATACAAAAAGCCGCTTGCAGCGGCTTTTGTTAATTCTTATAAATTGTGATACTTACAATGTTTCCACAATCAGATTATGATTGGTATAAATGCAGATATCAGCTGCAATATTTAAACTCTCTCTGACCATTTCTTCTGCCGTCATATTGGTTGCATGACGCTTTAAACCCATTGCCGCAGAGCGCGCATACATGCTACCTGATCCGATCGATGCGATATCATCATCTGGCTCTAACACATCTCCTGTTCCAGAGATTACAAGAATCTCATTCTTGTCAGCAACAATCATCATCGCTTCCAACCTTCTTAGGTATCGATCAGTTCTCCAATCTTTAGCTAACTCCACTGCCGCACGCTTCATGTTTCCAGTATAAGTGGCCAGTTTCTCCTCCAATCGCTCTAATAAGGTAAAAGCATCCGCAGTAGATCCAGCAAATCCGGTCACAATCTTACCATCCTGCAGTTTTCTGATCTTCTTCACATTGCTCTTAGCTACTGTGTTGCCCATTGTGGCTTGTCCATCAGCACCAATTGCAATCTGACCATTGTGTTTTATAGCTACGACAGTTGTCGATTTGATCTTTTCCATTTCCTCAATCTTCTTAAAATAAAAATGTCCCGTCATTTCATAACGGGACATTCAATTTATAGTTTGTTACTTTTTAAATCAAAATGGTCACAGGGTTCTCAATGTAACCTTTCAATGTTTTCAAGAACGAAGCACCTACAGCTCCATCTACTGTTCTGTGATCACAAGTAAGTGTTACTTTCATTCTGTTGCCAGGAACGATTTGTCCATCTTTCACTACAGGAACCTGATTAATAGCTCCTACAGCCAGGATACAAGATTCTGGTGCGTTGATAATAGAAGTAAATTCTTCAATACCGAACATACCAAGGTTTGATACCGTGAAGGTATTTCCTTGCATCTCTTCCATGGAGATTTTCTTAGCTTTTGCTTTACCAGCAAATTCTTTCACCTCTGCAGAGATTTGAGCAAGGCTCTTGTTGTCAGCAAATTTCACAACAGGAACAATCAAACCATCTTCGATAGCCATGGCTACACCTATGCTGATGTGATCGTTCTTTCTGATGCTCTTGGTATCTTCAATCCAGTACGTATTTACATCTGGATGTTGTCTCAATGCAGCAGCTACCGCTTTGATCACGATATCGTTGAAAGAAATCTTCACTGGAGACAACTCATTGATCGCAGCACGTGCCTCAATGGTTTTGTCCATATCGATATCCATAGTCAGGTAGAAATGCGGAGCTCCAAACTGATTGTTCATCAACCCTTTGGAAATTGCTTTTCTCATTTGAGAAGCTGGCACATCTGTGTAGCTTTCTTCTCCTACTACTTTAGGGAAGTTATATGCTGGAGCAGCAGTTTCTTTCGCAGCTGGAGCAGATGACGCAGGAGCACTTGCTGCTGAAGGAGTAAAGTTTTCTACATCCTTCTTCACAATTCTACCGCCATCACCAGTACCAGGAATTTGACTTAGGTCGAATCCTTTTTCTGCAGCAATTTTCTTAGCCAGTGGAGAAGCTTTAACTCTCCCACCATCAGTTGATGTTTCTTGAGTGGGTGTCGCTGTTGGAGCAGCTGAAGAGGCAGCAACCGCTTCTTCTTTCTTCTCTTCTTTTGGAGCAGCAGGCTTTTTAGCTCCACCGCTAGACTCAGCTTTTAACAATGTTTCCCAGTCAGCACCTTTCTCTCCTACGATAGCGATTACACCATCGATAGGCACAGAACCACCGTCAGGTATAGCAATATGAAGTAATGTACCGTCTTCATAAGCTTCCAATTCCATGGTTGCTTTGTCAGTCTCTACTTCTGCTAATATATCTCCAGATGAAATTTCATCACCTTCTTTCTTCAACCACTGAGCGATTACACCTTCTTCCATGGTATCACTCATTTTTGGCATTCTGATTACTGAAGCATTGATATCAGAAGTATCTACCGCTTCACCAGAATCCTCAGTAGCAGCCTCTTCTTTTGGCTCTTCTGATTTAGCAGCTCCGTTCGAACCGCTTTCAAGATCTTTAAGCAAAGAAGAAATGTCTTCTCCTTTTTCACCGATGATCGCAATTACGCCATCAACAGGTGCAGCCTCCTGTTCTTTTATTCCTATATATAATAGCACACCATCCTGGTAAGACTCCAGTTCCATGGTTGCTTTATCAGTCTCTACTTCAGCCAGTACATCGCCAGATTCTACTTCGTCACCTTCTTTTTTAATCCAAGACGCGATCACACCTTCTTCCATGGTGTCACTCATCTTTGGCATTCTGATTACTTCAGCCATTTTATAAGCGTTATTTTTACCCTAACAAATCGAATTCAAAGTTAATCCATGTGGAATTTTCTCCAACATATCTTAATCTTTTAATTTGGATTTTAAATTAAACCCGGAACATTGAATAGTTCATCATCGATATTTACTACAAATTATCAGTATTATAAACTATTAAATTAGTGTTATAAAGTGTCGATCGTTTTCTTACAAGCCATAAGAATAAATAGAAAAACCGAGATATAGTTTTTAAAATTCCCAAATGCCCGCAATTCATAACAAATCCTACAAACGTCCTTCACAATTCATTTCCAGTCATTTGGAAACCATCTATCCGGCATTGTTTAGAAAAGTAACTGGCTTGACTACTCCTGAAAAAGAACGTCTTACCTTATCTGATGGAGATTTTGTGGATTTGGATTGGCGAAAGCAAGGCAGTAAAAAACTAGTCGTCATACAACATGGTTTAGAAGGCAGTAGCGATCGCCCATATATATTAGGTGTAGCCAAGCACTTTTTCAATCATGGCTTTGACACGCTGGCATGGAACTATAGAGGTTGCAGTGGAGAAATGAATAAAGCAGTTCGCTTTTACCATAGCGGAGCTACAGATGATTTGGATGAAGTAATCCAACGTGCTTTACCTGATTATGATGAAGTATTCCTTGTTGGATTCAGCCTTGGAGGCAATTTGACCCTTAAATATTTAGGAGAAAATTCTCGCTCTCCCAAAATCAAAGGTGCAGTTACAATCAGCACTCCATTAGACTTAGATAAAGGATCGGACAACTTAGCCACACCACGAGGCAAACTTTATGAGCAGCGTTTTTTAAGGAGTCTGGTGAAGAAGGTCAAAGAAAAAGCTTCAATCATGCCAGACAAGATTGATCCAAAACCCCTTGATCAGCTGAAAACACTTAGACAGTTCGACGATTTCTTCACCTCTAAATTACATGGCTTCAAAGATGCTACTGATTATTACAATCAATGCAGTAGCAAGTATTTCCTGAAAGGCATTCAAATCCCCACTCTTATATTAAATGCAACGAATGATCCGTTCTTAACGCCTGAAAGCCTGGACCATTCACTGACCAAAGACTTACCAATGGTCACCCTGGAAACCACCAATCATGGCGGACATGTAGGCTTCATCGCCAAAAACAAGCAAAAAGTTTATTGGTCCGAAGAACGTGCTCTGCAATTCTGTTTAAGTATTTGAAGTGTCATTCCTGCGAAGCCTGCCTGCCGTGGTAGGGCAGGAATCACATAAAATATAAGCCATCTCCAACCCCTCTAATATCATTCCTCCATACTTTTTTAGTCTGTTTATGTCTCCCCTTCACAAGGGGAGATAAGCGAAATATCCTAAAAGAAATTAATAGGCGATAACACTACTTTATATAAAACTGTCATGTCGAGGCACGAGACATCTATCTCACCAATAACTATAACTATAATTTGCGAGCGAAGCTATCTTACCCTATCGTCATTCCTGCGAAGCTTGCCTGCCGTGGTAGGGCAGGTATCACATAAAGTATAATCTATCTCCAACCCCTCTAATATCAATCATCCAAAATTTATTAGTCTGTCTTTGTCTCCCCTTACTAAGAGGAGATAAGTATGATTTGCATTAGCAGGTTAATAGCCAATTACTTATTCAATACTTAAATGAATGATTGATAAAACAATGAAAGTTCGTCATTGCGAGTGCAGCGAAGCAATCTTATACCTCTATCAGTCCTGTGGTATGAAGGAATTTCACCAAAAACCCTCCCCCAACCCCCTCCCTTAAAATGGAGGGGACTAAACAACAAAATAAAACCAGTTTGTCATGTCGAGGTACGAGACATCTATCTCCCCAGCACACATGACTATCATTTACAAGCGCAGCGAAGCAATCTTACTCTAACACACCAACCCCTCTAATATCAATCATCCAAAATTTATTACTCTGTCTACTTCTCCCCTTGCTAAGAGGAGATTAGTATGATTTGCATGAATTGGTTAATACATTTTTGCAACCCCTCAAATAAAATTACCTGAAATTAATTAGTCCATCTACCCTCGCCAGCGAGGGATAATTTGTACTTTACCAGTAATCGGTGATTCGGCATTTCAGATTGGAGTGATTCGTACTAGTGACAAACCATACACTATCCATGCTTTATCCATGGAGTATCTATGCTTTATCCATACTTAGTGTCAATTGCAAAAACTGTGTGTATCGTCCTTTCATGTTCCAAAACCGTCTATTTGGGTAAAGTTGTGCTATTGTGATCCTTGATGTGCCCTGATGATACCAAAGTAGGAAGGTGTATTTGAGAATCTGATGAGCTTAGCTGAAACCAAATGATAAATAAATGGCTAAGCAAAAAGGGATAGTTAAACTCACTGGTACAATAGGCGATGTATCATTCTATAAAAGCCAAGATGGATTTTTGGCTCGCGGTAAAGGTGGAGTCGATAAATCAAGAATCAAAAATGACCCAGCCTTTCAACGAACCCGCGAAAACGGTCAAGAATTTGGAAGAGCAGCTAAAGCTGGAAAAGTACTGCGAATGGCGTTCAGGATACTCATACAGAATGCCAAAGATCGACATGTGGTTGGTCGGATGACTAAATCAATGTTACAGATTGTTAAATCTGATAAAAGCAATCTACGGGGGCAAAGAACAGTTCAGACGGGCAATCAAAGTTTACTCAGAGGTTTTGACTTTAATATTGACAGTCCATTAGGATCAACTATATATGCAGGGTATTCCTTAGCCATTGATCGTGCATCAGGAACAGTAACCATAACTATTAGTGAGTTTATTCCAGATCAAATCCTTTCGTTTCCATCAGGTGCTACTCATTTTAACCTCATTTCAGGGGTTGGGGCTATTGATTATGCAACTGAAGCGTTTGAGATTTCTATTGTTAAATCCGCTGACATTGTCATTGACAGTACACCCCATGAGGTGTTAGCGCAATCTCATGAACTCAATACTAATGGTGAGCAGGATATATATGTCGTTTTGGGCGTTGAGTTTGTAGAAGTTATTAATGAGGTTAGCTATCCGCTAAAAGGTGGCAGCAATTGCTTGGGGATTATTGCAGTAGATCAATACCATCAAGAAGAATAGATAAAGCACCTATTTTATTAATTTTCTAACACTTGAAGAAAGAAGAGTGGCATTCAATTGTTTCAATACTTCTATGAGTTTATCTATGGTTTCAGGTAAGGATTCTGGTATTGATTGTGAAAGGGACTCAATGTAATGATCCGGGTCGGCCAAAAGGATTCTTATCGGATTTACTTGCAGCAGTTCAGCAACTTGCTGTAACATACCGGTCACCGTGTGCTTCTTCTGCTCCTCGGCCGCTGGGCCAAAAGAGAAGGGCACCCCCATAATGGTTAGGACTTTTTATGATACTTTTCCTCAAGCCGGAAGGGCTCATACTTTCTGTTTTGATACAGAAAGCCTACGCGGCCCGGTATCAAAGAAATCAAGGCTGTAAATCAAATCGCTAAATTTCTGCTCGTTACATTGAAAAATCATAAACTCGCTACGCTCAGACAGTATGATTTTTTTAACCATTTCACTCTCTGAAATTCTTAACGCATTTGATTTAAAGCCAAAGACAAAAACAGATTATTCACCGATTCAAGATTTAACCTTCCAGGCAATTATCAGGGATACCTTGATTAACAATCATCGAATATTTAAATGGTTCACGCTGGCCTTGGATGCCCAGCCGCAGATCCTTTTAAAAATCACAATTTCTGATCGGTATTTAACGGTTCGCCGCTGCGATTCAGTCAATTCTGATTTATATCCCTATCGTCTCTTGAATGAATGCTGAAATGCCACATTAATTGTTGCAATACTTCTATGAGTTTATCCAGGGTTTCAGGTGAGGATTGAGGTATTGGTTGCGAAAGGGACTCAATGTAATGATCCGGGTCAGCCAAAAGGATTCTTATCGGATTTACTTGGAGCAGTTCAGCAACTTGCTGCACCATACAGATGGTAATTTGGCTTTCGCCACGCTCATACTTGGTGTAGGTAGCTTCTTTCATGCCGAGATATCGGCTACTTCCCAAGCCTTTTTGTGTCTGAGTTTTCGGAATGTGGCAAGGTTCATGCCTATTGTTTGGTTGTTTAGAGTAGGAGACATAAAAGTTGATAGGACGAATCTAATTAATCTGATCCATTGACTTGGTTGCTTCAATTAATCTACTTTTCCATCGATGAAAAGTAGCAAAAATCTAGCCCTGCGTTCATTTATTGACGCTTTTTGCTTACCAAAAGAGGAATAAAATAAACTCGCCAAAATATTCCTCTCATTGGAATCTCGTTTACTTAAGGCTCAAACAGTATTTTATTCTGGTCTCTTTTTAGCTACACAAAAACCTAAAATGAACAAAGGGGCATCCATGAATGATGGTTATGCTTAAATTGTTCCGTTTAAAATACTTTCCTCATTCGTATTGAGGGCGAGTGCGATGCGATCGTTGACTATTTCACGAGAGAGGGAAAGTAGTTTTTCTACACGCTGATTCAGGGTCTGGAAGTCTGCTTCTGAAACTTCAAAATCATTTGCATAGCGACCATTGATATAGGCATCCTCCAGTAACTGCAACAGTCTTTTTTCTTCTGAAGTGTTGGCTGGGAGCACTTCATTCAGCGCGGGAGCGACACGTCGGGTGATTTGCTTTAATGCCTTGAAGCTGTGGGTCTTTTTCTCACATCCATAAAGTACCAATGCGACTGTGCGGAAGATCAACTCTGCAGCTTGCTGAAGCATGAACAACCCTAAGGAACGCTCCGATTGATTCAGTGCACTTGTGTGAAATGCTTGTGCTTTCTGGTGACCTGTGTCAAACGTTTTCTGAGTCTCTGCAATGACTTGACTCAGGGTTTCTGGTAACACCCCTCTGCCTTCGGCATCTCCCCGACCGGGGAGAGAACCATAAATTAAATTTTGAGGGATGCAAACGAATGAAAAATAGATATGTCCTGATTTGAGTTTGTCTATGATGTGACTGGAGGTGTGAAGTGAACAGGAAAAAAAGCGATCACTCACTGTGATCAGGTCAATAATCGGTTCGAGTTCGGAAAGTCGCTTTTGGCGACTGTCAGGAACTACGATCAGCCATTCTGTAATAGATGTATTCTGATTGCCTACTGATGAGTGTCTGACTTCAAAGATCATTCGAGGGGAAATGGTCTCGATAATGAGTTTAACCACCGGATCGAGGTATTCCTGATTTGGGTGATCCTGCAGGTGTAGTAAGTACATGCTTTCCAGAAGTCCTTCAATGAGTTCGAAGGCCTCAAGATCTACATCGTTACTAAAATCGAGCATGGAGCTCCTACTGAGGCTATATTCGGCCCAGGAGTGGAGTATTTGATACCATTCTTTTTTGCTGTTGATGTATTGAAAAAAGCGATGGAAGAAAAGTAGTGGATTCTCGGTTTCTGCTTTGGAGAGTCTGCGAACGGTACCTTTATAACGGGTAATAAGGTCGTCTAACTGAAGCATGTGTTGTCGTTGCTGTTCGATGCATGACTCAGATAATGGTGATAACATCTGTGGCTCAGCAACAAACTCCTCTTTGTGCTTTTGATGCAGGTGCCATGCATAGCGAATCATTCTTTTGAACTTCCTTTCCATAAACAGGATGAAGGAGGGATCACCCATGTGGAGATATAGTTCATTATTAGAGGCAGCTTTAACCCAGCGCCAAAGTTCTTCATGGATACAATTGATGTCTTGTGGATCAAATACTTCGTAAAGGCTTTGTTTTAAGGTTTCTAATTTGTGCTTACGTTTAGTCATGATGGCATTAGTATTTAGGCTCTGTAATCGATAATCAGTGATTAGTAATCGGTGATCGGTAGTTAGTGATCAGTAAATCAGTTTTTAGTGACTAGTTGTAATCGTAGGAAATTAATTTACGATTAACTAAGTGATGATTCAAAGAAAGGGATTGGTGAGGGGGTAGGTTACAACTGAGGGTTGTGGTTTACTGGTAAATAACTTTTAGACTCTTCCAAGATGGCAGGTTATCCAACACTGAGTATTGTGCCCACTATCACTTCGGCCAGTTATAATTCCCGGTACTCTATGGGGTTCGACCATTTCTCTCATACTTTTTTCACCGATGCGTCGGACGGTGCCAAAAAGCCTCTGCGGCCCAGTATCAAAAAGCTAGGCCTGTAAATCTTTTACTAAAAATGGAATGTGTATACTGTACGCAAAATAAACTCCTACAGACTTAGGTCTGTAGTCAAACAGTATTATGCAAAACATGTTCCTGGCATTCCATTTTTTTAACGTAAAATATTTGATGGCCAAAAATGGTAGCGACTCAAACAATTTTTATTTCTTATCTGATTTTTACGGACAAAAACTAAAATAAATATACACAAGTTTGACCTCACCCCAAACCTCTTATTTGCAGTGCACCTAAAAGGCAAAGGGCTTTTTGATTACTTGATAACCTTCACTCACTTTTCTTAACGCTATTTCTTTAAGGTCATTCCTGTTCCGACATGATCATTCCTTTTACCAAAGGTGGAAGTTTCGTATCTTTAACCGTTTAATCTCAAATATTGCATATCATGGAAACTGCTACTAAATCTCCCAGACCGCACATAGGCCGTAAGATCAGCCGCATCCGTGAGCTGCGCGGGATGAAGCAGGAGACGCTGGCCTATGAGCTGGGCATCACCCAGCAAGCAGTATCCAAAATAGAGCAAAGTGAAACGGTGGAAGAAGAGACTCTCGACAGAGTAGCTAAGGCTCTAGGGGTTACTTCTAATGCTATTGAGAACTTCTCTGAAGAAGGTGTTTTTACATACTTCAATAACTTCAGTGACAATGCGATAAATAATGGAACTGTCGGCTCATCACTTCACAATTGTACATTCAATCCCCTTGACAAAGTAGTAGAGCTTTACGAGCGTTTATTAGCTTCTGAGAAGGAGAAGGTAACTCTGCTGGAGAAGCTATTGAAGAAAGAGTGATTTTAGGCTTTCTTTAGACTACCAAAACATTGGCCGAAACCTAAACTTACCCTCATCACCCACTCTTTTGTGGCACCCTTTCTAAACGAATGCTTATTGGAGATCTATTCCATGCCTATCGGTTGTGATTCTTATAAGCATAGGAATTTATTTTATGCGCATAACAAATCCTAAGTGCAGGGTTATTGGCTTTTGCCTGTTAGTGATTAGTTATTTTGTGAATAGCATACCCATCTGTTCATTTCCTGTCGGAGAACACAGGTCAGCAATCTTATACTAACACACCAACCCCACTAATATCAATCATCCAAAATTTATTACTCCATCTTGTCTCCCCTTGCTAATGGGAGATGGGTTAAATCCATTAAATGAAATTAGATAAGCGATAACACTACTTTAGATACAACTGTCATGTCGAGGCACGAGACATCTATCTCACTAGTACCCTTATCTATCATGTGCGAGCTAATCCAAGCAAGCTCACACCACTATCAGTCCTGTAGTATGAAAGAATTTCATCAAAAACCCTCCCCCAACCCCCTCCCTTAAAATGGAGGGGACTAAACAACAATATAAAACCTGTTTGTCATGTCGAGGCACGAGACATCTATCTCACTAGTACCCTTATCTATCATGTGCGAGCTAATCCAAGCAAGCTCAAACTATCTACACCAACCCCTCTAATATCAATCATCCAAAATTTATTACTCTGTCTACTTCTCCCCTTGCTAAGAGGAGATAAGTATGATTTGCATTAGCTGGTTATTAGCCAATTACTTACTCAATACTTAAATGAATGATTGATAAAACAATGAAAGTTCGTCATAGCGAGCGCAACGAAGCAATCTTACCCCCATCTGTCCTGTGGTATGAAAGAATCTCATCAAAAACCCTCCCCAACCCCCTCCCTTAAAATGGAGGGGACTAAACAACAAAATAAAACCAGTTTGTCACATCGAGGCACGAGACATCTATCTCACCAGCACACATAACCATCATTTGCAAGCGAATCCAAGCAACCTCTCACAAATCGTCATACCTGCGAAGCTTGCCTGCCGTGGTAGGGCAGGTATCACATAAAGTATAAACTACCTCCAACCCCTCTAATATCAATCATCCAAAAATTATTACTCCGTCTTGTCTCCCCTTGCTAATGGGAGATGGGTTAAATCCATTAAATGAAATTAGTAGGCGATAACACTAATTTAAATACAACTGTAA
>NZ_JAMZMJ010000026.1 GCF_024714495.1 Marinoscillum pacificum
CTCTCAATTCTCAGCGCCGTTTCTCTCAAACGGGACGCAAAGATAGAGAAGAGATTTTAATTAAAAAGAAAAAATCAAATCTTTTTTTTCTCTCCTTTCAGTATTTCAATCTGGCTTCCTGATTCATATTCCTGACGCCTGATTATCGCTAACCAAACATCCAAAAAACTCCCTCAGTACCGCCTCTTTGCATGCCCGTTCCTCTCAAACGGGACGCAAAGATAAGTCAACATTTTCCCCAATTCCTAACTTCCTAACAAAGAAAATTTGGAAATATTTAAATGGGTTTCTTATTACAATGATTATCAGGAGGTTGAGTCGGACTTAACCAAATCTTTTATTGAATTAGCACCTTTGAGAGAGGTGACTAGCGATCCAATTAGGAGAAAACCGATTAAAATACCTCCTGCTGAGAATGAAACTGTAGCACTAGCTACTTGCTCCTTGAACGTTGCTAATGCCAAAATCATTATCGTGGAGAATGGTAAAGACATAGCTAGAAAGTTCAGTGCAAAAGTGGGTTCGAAGGTTTTATGATCTCCCTCCACATTAGACTCTAATACGGAAACTGACTCAATATGCAAGTACGGCCAAAAACTAGCACTACTCTGCGGAAAGAGAATAGCTAACATAATGAGCGCTGGGTCTGCTATTTTGAAAAGTATAATTACAAGGCCACTTAGCAGAAAGGCTATTGCTGAACGCCAAGCTAAAAGACCAAATATTAATCTAGCATGCCCCCATGTGAGTTTAACTGACAACCCTATGAATATCATGATCAAAGGTGTCATGATCATTCCGAGCTTATCTATACTTAATTGCAGGAATTCTGGGAAGATACTGTAGTTAACACCAAACCCAACTAAAGTAAGTGCCGCTATGATCGCCAAGTTTACAGGCTCCTTAATCATAATGAGCCCAAACTTTTTCAACTTGGATGCGGAGCTTTCGCCTTCAATATTATTCAATTGATAATACCATCGCATTGCTACGGCATAAAGAATTACCAAAACGAACAACTTATTCCCCACATCTGCAAATGCAGCATTGGCCAATGCCTCTTCTCCCAAGAATTCTAATATGAAAGGAAAACATGATAGACCAGGCGCCAAGGACGGGATCAACAACTGTGCTGTACGCCCAACAGGACTCTGAGGATTGACACCTATGGCCCGTGTCAGCCAACCTGACACTGTAAACATTAGCACATTGAGCATCAAAGCCAGTACTGGAAATAATATCATTCCCAAACTGAACTCTACTTTCTGTAGCGATATAAAAATCACTGCAGGTAATGCCAGGCTTAATATGATTTGCTTAATGCCACTGCGCTGATTGGAAGGCACTTTGCTCTTAAGAAGTAGCCCAATGACAATAAGCGCTAAAAAGGAAAAGGTTCTAATTAACCCCTCACTCATATGTTAATAAAATTTATCCTGTTATTTGATCTAAACTATCGACGAATAGTTTCACTTCGCCCATGGTACCCATACTTACTCTACTGTATGGCTTGTCATTAATGGTGAACACTCTAATACCCACTCCCATGCTCAACATCTTTTCTGCAAAGTCTTTAGTAGGAATATTGATCGGGTATAGTATAAATGACGTGTGCGAAGGAATTGGCTTATAGCCTAGATCCTGCAATGAATTAAAGACATAGTTTCTAGCTTCAGCATTTAAAGTCTTGGTTTTCTCCTGGAACTCAAGATCCTTGGTACTAGCAATAGCTGCATGAAGCGAAGTAACGCTGATTCCCATCTCGGTTCTTACAAGTTCCTGGATTTTATCAACGCGCTCTTCAGATGCTACCATGTAGCCTATTCTTAATCCAGCCATTCCATGGATCTTAGAATATGTACGACATATTACCACATCGTATCCTTCCTGAACCAAACCCACTGCAGACTCACCACCATCCATTAACTCGATGTATGCTTCATCAATGAAAACAGGTACTTTTTTGGATACCTTCTTAGCGAAAGCCTTAATCTCCTCTATAGGAGTAATTGTTCCAGTAGGGTTATTTGGATTACAGATATATACGAAACGTGTTTCACTATCTACTGCCTTTTCCATAGCCTTCAAGTCATGGCTATAGTCATCTTTCAAAGGAATATTCTTCCACGTAGCACCAATTGCTCTTGCTGTATTCACAATAGACATGTACCCTGGGTCAGCAGAAATCACATTTCCACCTTTCAAGCATGTAGCGAAAGCGAATTTTTCCAGAATATCTGTAGAACCTGGAGATATTAAGATTTGCTTTCCAGTGACACCTTCTTTTTCAGCTAATGTCTCTGCAAACTCTTTGCTACTATTGTAAACGTAACGATTTCCTTTAATTGCTGCTTCTTTCAAAGCTTCGATGGCTTTAGGCGAAGGACCATATGGATTTTCATTTGCCAGAAGTCTAGCTTTCAATTCAATTAAGTCTCTTTCAATAACCTTATGTGTTTCGATAAGGCTTGGTTGATAAAGTGGAGTCATTCCGAAAGCTGGATTCGCTTTTGATGTCCAAGGAACAACTTGCGCACCGAACATTAATGCACCGGCACCAAGACCAGTTTGTTTTAACCAATTACGTCTGTTGAAAGAAGAAGAGTTCATGAGAAAATGGGTTTATCTAAAAAAACACGTTTGTCGCACTCTAAATTTACCAAGAAATAAGCTTAATCTAATTAGGTGCTGGTATTAATATAATATTCACAATAGAGTCGATTACTGATTGACAGAACGTCAAAAAGCTTACTTTTTTAAAACTGTCAATAACGAAATTTTCATCGCGAAAATTGACATCACAGTACCATTATTGACAATATTTTTAAGGACAAAGTATGTAACAGTCCCAGGCAAAGCCTGAGACTGCAAAACATTAAGTTAGGTTAGAGAAGAGGAGACTCTATTACAACTTAATTGGTTTCAACTGGATCAGCATTGATTCCAATGTCTCCTAATGCTATAATGGTATTGTCTGACGATCCTGCCATGACTTTGATATTGGCATCATAAGTCTGCAAACCATCATAAAACCCATCAGTAGTGATCACATAATATTTGGAAGTAGAGAACTCTCCAAAATCATACCCCTCACCTGTATTTTCTATTGTGTAAAGTTCCATTAATTCTGAACCGCTTGCAGTGGTACTGCCCGCGTAAACAGCTGATGGATAAACAGCATCAGACGGAACATTATTAAGTGAAATCTGTAGGTAGGTATATCCCTCGAGTCCTTTCCAGAAAACAGCTCTTCCATAAACATCACTTGTTCCGGCTACCGAATCCAATTGGTAAGCCATATATGATGTCAATGTACCAGCCCCATCGGCAATCTCCAGTGCGTCCTCCAATCTTTCCTGCTCACAGGAATAAAATGCCAGAGATGAATATGTCAAAATAATAAGTACGGTTATTCTATTAAATATTTTCATGTCTATCGATCAATGGTGATTAAAATGAGAAGCTAAGTCTGGAGAAATAATATGCTCCACCTGAACCTTGCTGATAGTTGGAATAGATACCAAAGTCACGCAATTCATATCTCTGAATATCTGGCAGATTGTTGAATACGTTGTTTCCTCCAACAGTCAATCTCAGATTAGAAGAAATGTCATATGTAATGCCTAAATCAAAAATCAACTCTGGGCTGTAAGTCTGATCCGCATACCCTACTTCACCTGTTCCTTCTGGAAGACCTGTGATGATATCGTAGCTTGAACTCACATCTACTAAATCTGATTCGTTGTTTGCTTTGCTCGTTACTTCACCGTAATAACTTGGGCGAACCATGAAATTGAATTTGCCAATTTTGTAGTTCACCGTACCGATGATTCTAGTACTTGGAGTACCGGTTTCAAACTGAGCAACACTTCCTCGCTGTACATACTTCGCAGCAATTTCATCATCCGAAAGGTTTGTATTTAACTCTGGTACTGTAGCTTCTTCGAATTTGTTTTTTCTGAAAGTTGCCGCCAAAGTCAAATCAAGCATCCCAGTACCTAATCCAGTTTTGTAATTTGAAACTACTTCTAAACCGGCAGAAGAAATGGTACCTCCGTTGATTCTGAACTGTGCTTCACCATCACCAATCAATGGCTCTAGAGCAGGAGCTTCTGATGCTGTGAATGGATCAGTTTGGAAGATTCTATTTTCGATGGTGATTTTATACGCATCAACTGACAAACTGAAACCATCGAACAACTCTGCCGCAATACCTGCACTCATGTTTACTGAAGTTTCTTCTTTCAGCTCTCCAATTCCAAGCACTCTTGCTTCTGCACTTCCAACTGGATAGATGGTCGCATCAGCAGGAATGGTATTTACGAAATAAGTAAATGTATGAGAGTAGTTTTTCTCTTGAAGAGATGGCGCTCTAAAACCAGTACTATATGAACCTCTGATAGAAAATCCGTCAAACAACATATATCTGGTAGCTACTTTTCCTGTTAATACACTACCAAAATCCAAATAGCTTTCTAAGCGAGTTGCTCCAGCTACTAACCATTTGTCAGTAACGTCCAACTCCAAATCAAGATATGCTCCAGTTACTGTTCTGAATTCATTCGCTTCATTGCTAGGACTGAATCCTGTGAAACACTGACAACCTTGAGAATAATTCTTAACGATTTTGGACAAGTACGGCTGAACTACTAATGGGTCGCCTGATCCATCTACAATTGGATTAGAGTTTTGATCCTCTATTGGCATACCATCAGGACCAACTAGTAATTCATCTGTAGATGTAGCTGTGTAAATTCCCGCATCACTATTGGTCCAACTCTCCGGTTGCCCTCTATTGATTTGATAATTTTCCACTCTCATCTCCACTCCAAAACCAACATTTAGCCCATTCAAAGCATCAGCGAAAAATCTTGACACATCAACATTGGATGTGTTTTGCAAAAATGAATGCTGACCCAGATACATATTGGTAGGAGATTGATCACCGTAAGTAGTGTTAATTGTGTGATCCATTCGGATATCCATGGCATTGCGCCCAAGCGTATTGCTAACATCGACATTGAACTCGCCGATTTTACCTTGAACTCCAACACTTGCAGCAGTATTTACCTGAGTAGTGATCATCTGAGGTCTGAATCCGTTCGGATACAACCCAAATGCACTCGCTCTGCTAGTCCATGAAGGAGATCTGTAGTAACAGCTAAATCCTTCTATGTTTTTGAATCCGATATCTCCATTGGCATAGAATTCGAAATCACCAACCAACGGAACTGCCATATTGAAGGACATGGCTCCTAGATTAACACCAGGCTGTCCCAAATAAGAGCCCAAGTCATACTGGGTAAGACCTCTAGCTTGCATTAATCCATAGTTGGTAGAAAGCTCATCAGGTGTATACCCTTTATAACTTCCTTCGCTTAGTGCAATAAGTAATTCTGGATTTGTGATAATTGGATTTCCATACTTGTCTGTTCTTTGATTAGTTAGGTAAGTTCCATCATAAGCTTCGTATCTAGCATAATCCAAAACTGTTGGTCGAATAGCTGGTTTGTCCTGACGGAGCATACCAGTGATATTTAAATATCCAGAGCGACCCAGGCCAATTCCGTAGTTTGCATCGAAGGTATAGCTCTCGCCATCAATGCCACGAGGCACTTCATCTTGCAATGCCTTCTCGCCAGCGGTAAGTCCACCATAATTATTCTCGAATTTCGGGGTACCGATATTTGGATAAGCTCCTACTGTCAAGTTACCAGTCAGTTGACCAGTTGTTTCTTTTAATACAATATTCATTACACCGGCAATGGCATCAGATCCATACTGTGCTGCCGCTCCATCTCTAAGGATTTCTACACGTCCAACAGCTGAAGAAGGAATAAAGCTCATGTCAACGGCATTGGCATAAGTTCCAGTTTGAGAGGCATTCAATAAAGCAGATGTATGTCTTCTTTTGCCATTGATCAAAACCAACATCTGGTTTGGAGCAAGACCTCTTAATGTAGGAGGAGTAACGTGAGAGTTAAGGTCACCACCTTGTGATTTTACCGCACTGAAAGATGGTGCCGTAGCAACAAGCATCTGTGACAAATCTGTCTGAGGCATGCTTGATGCCATTTGATTGATATTGATCACATCAACCGGAGCTGCGGTTTCGATCTTAGTACGTCCAGCTCCTCTGGACCCTAATACTACCAGCTCAGTTAATTCCGTAGCATCTTCTGCAAGTTCAACATCGATTTTAGTTTTACCTGCTACTGGAACTTCTTTGCGATTAAAGCCAACAAAGGAAAAGACAAGAACAGCTTCAGGATCAACACTAAGTGAAAAGTTGCCATCCATGTCAGTGATGGTTCCTAGAGATGATCCCTTTATAAGAACGTTTACCCCTGGAAGCTTGCTTCCATCAGATGCGGTAACAGTTCCCGAAACGTTTGATTGTGCGTATGCATTCCCACAAATAAAAAATAAAGTGAGAAGCACTAAATAGTAGAGTTTCTGCATGGTCGATTAAGTTAGATTAAGGTTTAAAGTTTGAGCTTAAACCCCACTAAGTCAATGACCACCTTTTATTATTACAGTATTAACAAATTGTGAACCAGCTGTTTACAATTATTTGAAAAATGACCTAAAACCTCTAACCGTTTTTTACCATTATTTTAATTTAATACTGCATAAGAACATTATAACAATACTTTATTTTGCATTCAAATTATTAAACAATATTTTATTTCTGTTAAATCGGATTCAGACAATACACAACGCTGTACTGTTGAAATATTTTCAACACTTACAGAAAATAACCCTGAAATTTTACAAGATTTTTAACTACTTACGGCGTTTGTAAACCGGAACGGTACTACATGGCTCGCCATACATGATGCTACTAACTATTGGAGTAAGTTTTTTGGTAAGCTCAAAAAAGGCATAATCTCTACTCTTAAGATTTCCACATCCTTTAATGACTACTTTAGCATCAACTAAGTCTTTTTTAAGAATTTGCTGAATTGCTTCATTAATTAATTCCTTCTCAAGCTCCTCTTGCTGACCAAAGACCATCTTGTTCGCCACTCCATTTAATTTGGTAGCAACTAACATGTAAGCCCAAGTAGGAACGATAGCATCAGCTGAACAGAATACTCCTACATTCTTTCCCTTGAATTGAGACCAATCGTATTCTTTAATGAATTGACGAAAATCTTTTTCGCGTAAAATCAACCCCTGAAACAAGCCGTCGTTAATGTCGAAAAACGCCTGCTTAGTCTGATCAATGTATTCATCAAAGTCTAAAGACACTAATGCACTATTAGCTACTCTATTTACAATCTCATCCATTACACTTTGAACTTTTGAGACGGCACATTAGTTCGGTATTCTTTTAAATAATCTGGCTCATAGTAAACCAAGTCTTCAAATTGTTCTTTTTGAAACTTGTCAAAAGCCAACTTGCCCATATGAGCTGCTGATGGATGAATGTCTGGAATAAACTTCACGCTTGGAAATATCTCCTGGAACTTATCTGACCCATTCCCAAAGAATACCAGATTTTGGCCATCAAACTCTGAGAATGAATTTTCATCCACTATTAATGGCTGAGGCTCCCAGACCATTTGACGATCAGCTTTTTTTGCTAAACAAAAAACTTCCATTCTCCGCGCATCGATCATTGGAATAAGAATGGTATCATCCGAAAACATGGGGGCTACTTGTTCAAACATAGAGTCCAAACTTGTAATTGCTACCATCGGAATACCCAATGTAAAGGCAAATCCTTTGGCAGTAGCTGTACCTATTCTTAAACCTGTATAAGATCCGGGTCCAGCCGAAAGCGCAATGGCATCCAATTGACCCAAAGTCAATTCGGTATTTTCCATTAATTGCTCGACAATCACTGGCAATAAAGAACTGTGAGATTTCTGAAGATGATAAGACTGACTTCCGATAAGCTCTCCATCTTCATGTACTGCAACTGAACAAACTTTGGTAGAAGTGTCTAAGCTAAGAATTAGTGCCAACTCAATTTCCTTTAAGAATGGATTCGTATTGCTGTGAGTTGTTTAAAACTTCAACAGCAGCAATTACCTCTTTATCCTCGCTAAACATAGACTCGATCATTCCTGCCTGATAGTAATATCTACCTGCAATTTCTCTTTCAAGGAGCATTTTGATTTCAGGCTTAAAGGTCACTAGATCCATGTCCTTATTATGAAGGGTTTCTTTTCTCAATGCCTCAATTTGTTCAGCAATGTCATCGTAATACTTTTCCTTTTTGGCAGACTTGATTAATCCATCAATATCATGCTCAACTTGAGTAGTATATTTAACCTCTTTCTTAGACAACCAAGATTTAAACGCATTGTACTCTGCATCTGTCAAAGCAAAATCCATCGCATTTGTAATCTCAGGATGTGCATAATAATACTCCGTTGCATAATCGAAAATGAGGTCATCCGCCATCAACGCAAACGTAATAGGCGCATAGTCATACTCCTCTACTTCTATATCTGGTAATACTCCACCACCATCGTACACCTTACGACCTGATTGCGTTTTGAATTCTGACTTCAGCGAATCTGCCACTTTACCTACACTTCCATCAGGATTTCTGTGACTATAATCTATAGCCTGAATACATCGTCCGGAAGGGATATAATATTTAGCAGTAGTTACTTTTAGCTGTGAGTTATAAGCTAATGGTCTTGTTTGCTGAACCAGCCCTTTACCATAAGAACGCTGACCAACCAATACTCCACGGTCATAGTCTTGCATGACACCAGAAACGATTTCTGAAGCTGAGGCACTACCATTGCTAACTAAAACTGCCAATGGAATTTCTTCATCTGCAGCTGCATCTAACGTATTGTAGGTTTTTGTCCAGTTGTTGAGTTTGCCCCGCGTGGTTACGACTTCACGACCTTTGCCAACAAACACATTGGAAACATTAACAGCTTCCTCCAATAAACCTCCTGGATTGCCGCGAAGGTCCAGGATAATTTTCTTCGCACCATCTTCCTTCAGCTCGACAACAGCTTTGCGTACTTCAGCACCAGCCTCGGTTGTAAAGTCCGTTAGCTTCACATACCCAACATCTTCAGTAACCATTCCGTAATACGGCACATTTTTGATGGTAATACGCTCACGAGAAAGAGCTACATCGAACAGCTCATTTTTATTCAATCTTTTAATGGTCAACTTAATCTCTGAATCTGACTGCCCCTTTAGCAGCTTGCTGATTTCATCAGAAGATTTACCCTCCAGCTCAATTCCGTTGATTTTTAAAATTTGGTCACCAGCTTTTAAGCCAGCTTTATCAGCAGGGTATCCTTTATAAGGCATTACCACTGTGCTAATACCTTTCTTCTTATTAACTACTGCTCCAATACCACCGTATTCTCCGGTAGTCATTGTACGGTAGTCTTCAATATCATCTTCAGGTATATAGTTGGTATATGGATCTAGCGTTTCCAACATTGACTCAATACCAACACGCATGAGTTGCGATGGGTTTATTTCATCTACATAATAGGAATTGACCTCTTTATAAAGTGTAGCGAAAATGTCAAGGTTCTTTACGATCTCGAAGGTACGATCACCTGGAGTGGATTTGAAAGCAAATAAACCTACACTCACCAGCCCGATAGCGGACCAGATTTTCCATTTTCTACTCATATGCCTGATTGTTTTTGTTCTGATCTTCGATCTTTCTCAGATGCTTGACCTGTTAAACGTTTGATGAGCTTTTTTAGTTTAGGCTCAATCTGGTCATAAGGTACTATAGATTTGTCTACATAGACAAACGCGATGTGATAAAAGGTATTAGACTCAGAAAGAAGGTGTTTGTTGAGACGATAGACCTCTCTCATCCTGCGTTTGAGCAAGTTGCGATCTACAGCTCTTTTGAAATTCCTCTTGGATACAGAAAACAGGGCCTTATTTTTATCTCCGTCAATTGCTTTGAATTTGACCAATAGCGGACGCAAATAAAAAGAGGAACCGCTCTTGAACAGTTCCTCAATGTCTTTTTTACTGACTAGTTTCTCTCCTTTCGGAAAACGATATGATTGGCCTGAATCAGTCATTAGGCCTACAATTTAGAAATTATTTCTTGTGAGTTTCGTCAGAAACTGTAAGTCTCTTTCTGCCTTTAGCTCTACGTCTTGCTAATACTGCACGACCATTAGCAGACTCCATTCTTGAACGGAAACCGTGCTTGTTTTTTCTTTTTCTTACTGAAGGTTGAAATGTTCTCTTCATGACTAAGCCTTTTAATTATTTATCTGTCATCGGAATCTGCGTGCAGAAACCTCGAATTTTTCAAAACGGAGTGCAAAGATATATAAAGAATAATCTTAACCAAACTAATTATTCTCAAGTATCGAGAAATTATTCAGTTAATTTGATTCTTATCCCTGTTTACACCTCAAATACTTCTTTTTTAATCTCCTGAAGCTTAGAGAATGTCAATCTTGGCCCATACTTAGACACTACAACTGAAGAAGCTTTACTTGCTAATTTTCCTGCAGAAGCAAATGTATGGCCATTGGTAATTCCATATAGAAAAGCTCCTGAGAACATGTCTCCTGCACCATTACTATCAACAGCTTCCACTTCGTAAGGCTCAATATTGATAAATGTATCGCCATCATAAATGAGAGAGCCATTTTTACCTTGAGTAACTACGAATTTCTTAGCTACCTTTTTCAATTCTGCTCTAGCGTCAGTGATATTGTCTGTTTGAGTAAACAACATCGCCTCTTCTTCATTGCAGAACAAAAGGTCAACAGAAGCACCAACAACATCTTCCATTTCATCTCTGAAATACTTCACCATACTTGGATCGGAAAATGTCAAACTAACTTTGATATTGTTTTCTTCAGCATATTTCTTAGCTTCTTTCATGGCATGCCGTCCAGATTCAGAAGCAACAAGGTAACCTTCAATAAAGAGATACTTAGAATTAGAAATAGCTTCTTTGTCCAATTCCTTCACTCCAAATTCAGAACTTATACCTAAGAAAGTATTCATGGTTCTTTCAGAATCTGGAGTAACCATGATGAGTACCTTACCAGTTACTCCTGTTTCCAACTCTTTCTTTTCCAGGTTTGTATCAATTCCGATATCCGTCAATTCTTTTAAAAAGAAATGACCATCACCATCATTCGCCACTTTACATGAATAGAAACATTTACCACCAAGCATGCTAGCCGCCACAATGGTATTTGCAGCTGATCCCCCACCTTCTTTTTTCGTAACACCGCTATCGATATCAGCTAGCACACTCATTTGTCGATCTTCATCAACGAGCGTCATCACTGATTTTTCAATATCATGTTCTTCCAAAAACTTGTCTGAAGTCTCAGTAACATAGTCTACTACTGCATTTCCAATAGCATATACATCGTATTTCATCTTGTATTAAAGGATTAAATGAAAGCGAAAAATGATCACGAAATTATGGAATAATTACTCAATACAGACTGTTTAGTTAGGAATATTCCATCATTCATGGGCAAATACACCAGATTGATATAATTTTTTTTGCATTATCCAATTAAGCTTTCTAATTTGGTCAATAGTGTAAGTTACTAAGACACAAACAGGTTAATATCACCGCAAAGCAAACATCAATTGGATTATTCCAAGATGCGATAGCAATCTAGATCGAACAACCTCTGCACCGCCTTACCAGCACAAGATAGATACAAGAACGTCAACCGCCTGCTTTATGAAACGGATAGTATTACTGTGCCTAATTGGGTACGGCTTGTGTTACATACCTCTATTTGCCCAAGACAACTCGGTCGGGATAAATACCCGAACTCCAAATGCCAATGCGGTATTGGAACTGGTCTCCCCTGGCAGCAATCAAGGTCTTTTAATTCCTAACTTAACCACTGCTCAGCGAGAAGCTATGGCTAACAGCCTTGGCACTGCAGAACTTGGCTTGATAGTTTATGATGGAGATTTAAATCGATTTTACTATTGGCATCCAAATGGCTGGAAAGCTGGACTGGGCGTACTTAGTGAAACTCAAGCCGCTGGAGATCTTCAAGGTACATTTCCTAATGTAACGATCCGAGACAATGTAGTGGACAAAGCAGCGCTGGATCAAGTATTGGATATAGGCAGTGAAACCGCGTTTGGTGATGCTGCCACTGTTATCACTATTACGCTTGATACAGATGGTCGGGTAAGAGATATTGTAGAACTTCCTATCAGCATTGGGTCATCCAATATAATAGACTTAACAATCTCCAATGCAGATATAGCTGATCAAACCATTACGATCAGCAAGTTGAATGCTGAAGGCAATACCAATAAAGTATTGACAACTGACGCATCAGGCACCTTGTATTGGGCAGATGAAAACTTGTTTTTAACTCCAGCTTTACAAGACGGGCAGCTTTTCATTGGAAGTTCTGATAATAAAGCAATTGGGTTGCCAACAACGGGTGATCTAAACATCTCCAACTCTGGCACAAGTATCAACTTTGAAATTAATGACCTCTCCATAGAAACTGGTGACATTGCTAATGGAGCCATTACTTCAGACAAAATACTTGACGGGACAATTCAATCCAGCGACATTCAAGATGGAGCTATTGGTTCCACTCAACTAATAGACGGTGAAATTCAAACAATAGATATTAATGATGAAGCAGTGACATCTGCAAAAATCGCTAATGCAACGATCATTAATGAAGATTTGTCCACTGGCTCTGTTCAATCAAATAGTATAGAAGATGCAAGCATTATATCAGAAGATCTGGCCACTGGAGCGGTAGAAAGCTCTAATATTCTCGATGGAACAATCACTACAGAAGACATTGCTAACGATGCTATTACTTCAGACAAACTTGCTGCTGGAGCTATACAGTCGGGCGACATACAAGATGGAGCAGTGGGGTCTACCCAAATCTTAGACGGTGATATTCAGACCATAGACATCAACGATGCTGCAGTGACATCTGCCAAAATCGCTAATTCCACAATAGTCAATGAAGATATTGCTACTGGTGCAGTCCAATCTAACAGCATTCAAAATGCAACCATCATTTCTGAAGACCTTGCTTCAGGGGCTGTTGAAAGTTCTAATATTCAGAATGGAACCATCATTACTGAGGACATTGCGAATGATGCTATTACTTCAGACAAACTTGCTGCTGGAGCTATACAGTCAGACGATATACAAGATGGAGCAGTGAGGTCTTCCCAAATCTTAGACGGTGATATTCAGACCATAGACATTAACGATGCTGCAGTGACATCTGCCAAAATTGCCAATGGAACAATCGTCAACGAAGATATTGCTACTGGCGCAGTTCAATCTAACAGCATTCAAAATGCCACCATCATCTCAGAAGATTTAGCAACTGGAGCAGTAGAAAGTTCTAACATTCTGAACGGAACCATCATTACTGATGACATTGCGAATGATGCCATCACCACAAATAAAATATTAGATGGATCGGTAGAATCTTCTGACATATTGAACAGCACTATTCTCTCAGAGGATTTAGCCATAGGCGCTGTAGAGACATCTGACATCCTGAACGGCACTATATTAACTGAAGACATTGCGGATGAAGCGATTACTTCTGAAAAAATTGAAGATGAAACTATTCAATCCGAAGATATCGGTACAGGAGAAATTACCACCAATGAAATTTTGAACAGCACGATCATCACAGAGGATATAGCTAATCTTCAGGTGACAAATGAAAAAATTGCAGCAAATGCAGTAACCAATGCCAAGGTAGAGCGCGTTTCTCTACTGCCAGATCGATTATTGGGCACTCAAACCGCTAATGGGAGAGGCTTGATGGTTGCTCAACAATCTACAGTTGTCATTGATTTTGGCTCCTTCGGCCCAACAGAATTTTATGTGCCAAGCTTCATTACCACCAATACTTCCAGTGTTGTTATTACTGATGCTAATGGTAATGTTACTTTCGAACCAAGATCTGCTTTCCAACAAGCCACACTTAACCAGGGAAACATGTTCGTTGGTACTGCAGGAGGAACGATACAACTTCCTGTAGCCATTGATGGTACCTCATCAAATCGAGGTGGTTTTGTAATAGGTGGTGCAAGTACATCAGGCAGTATTACCGCTCAGTTTATCAGTGGCGACTTGTGGATCATGAATGATGGTCAAGCAATCATTCAGGACAATGCCGTCCAAGGAAATGATATTGATGTAACGAATGGTGATTTTACTGTTTCTGGATCAGAAACAATTTTATTTACCAACACAGGAGGCTTGGATGTATCCAACAATGTGTATTTGTCAGCCAGTACTCTTCCAACTGTTGTAAGAGGATATTTGACAGTCAACGAAAATGCGGGATTTGAAGCTAATGTTACAATCAAAGGAGACTTAAGTTTTGATACTGGACAAAAAGTAAACGCCATCTCAACAGATCTCACAGTTTCTGATGCGAATTCTGATCTAGCAACTGCAGAGGCTATTACAACTTATGTGAACGATAAGTTTACACAAGATTCAACAGCTATTTATAATAAGATTAAAGCAGATTCTTCGGCACTGCACTATGCATTGATAGATTCCGCAAGCAATATCCGATCTGACTTAGGAAACATTGAGACAGATTTATACAACGCAATAAGTGATACCGCTGATGTGGTAAGAACTTCACTCGCTGATTCCATCATTGCTGTTCGTAGTGCGCTGGTTGATTCGGCTTCAGATATTCGTTCGCATTATGATCAGGTGGTACTCGATACAGCTACTGATATTCGTGCTGACTTGCATGCTGCCATTATTGACTCGGCTAATGACGTTCGCTCTGATTTGGCCTCAGCTCTGGCTGATTCTGTACTCGCCGTAAGAGGTGCTTTAGTTGATACAGCTAGTGACATTAGAAGTGATATTGCTTCACTCGAACTTGATCTGCACAATGCCATGAGTGATACTGCTGATGTGGTAAGAACTTCTCTCGCTGATTCCATCATTGCTGTTCGTAGTGCGTTGGTTGATTCGGCTTCCGATATTCGTTCGCATTATGATCAGGTGGTTCTCGATACGGCTACTGATATTCGTGCGGATTTACATGCTGCTATCATCGACTCGGCTAATGACGTTCGCTCTGATTTGGCTTCAGCTCTGGCTGATTCTGTACTCGCCGTAAGAGGTGCTTTAGTTGATACTGCATCTGATATCAGAGGTGATATTGCTTCACTCGAACTTGATCTGCACAATGCCATGAGTGATACTGCTGATGTGGTCAGAACTTCTCTCGCTGATTCCATCATTGCTGTTCGTAGTGCGTTGGTTGATTCGGCTTCCGATATTCGTACGCATTATGATCAGGTGGTTCTCGATACGGCTACTGATATTCGTGCTGACTTGCATG
>NZ_JAMZMJ010000027.1:0-2500 GCF_024714495.1 Marinoscillum pacificum
TTTATAATAAGCTGGCGACGACCTACTCTCCCACATGTTACTGCAGTACCATCGGCGCTGGTGGGCTTAACTTCTCTGTTCGGAATGGGAAGAGGTGGACCCCACCGCAATAATCACCATAAAGTCTTGGTCCATTTGGACTTTATTTCTTAATAACTAAGTACTATCTACTTAGTAGCTACATGACATATATCTGTGAAAGATTCTCTGAAAAATATAAAGCGAGTTCATCATCTCCCCCTGCATAGGGGGGACTCGACAAGAAAGCTTACGGGTAATTAGTACTGCTCAGCTCTGATATTACTACCTATATACCTGCAGCCTATCAACGTCATCATCTATAACGTCCCTTTAAAGAAACCTCATCTTGAAGTGGGTTTCGCGCTTAGATGCTTTCAGCGCTTATCCCTTCCCAACATAGCTACCCAGCAATGCCCCTGGCGAGACAACTGGTACACCAGCGGTTAGTCCAACTCGGTCCTCTCGTACTAAAGTCAGATCTTCTCAAGTTTCTTACGCTCGCAACAGATAGAGACCGAACTGTCTCACGACGTTCTGAACCCAGCTCGCGTGCCACTTTAATGGGCGAACAGCCCAACCCTTGGGACCTTCTCCAGCCCCAGGATGTGACGAGCCGACATCGAGGTGCCAAACCTCCCCGTCGATGTGAGCTCTTGGGGGAGATCAGCCTGTTATCCCCGGAGTACCTTTTATCCTTTGAGCGATGGCCCTTCCATACAGAACCACCGGATCACTATATCCGTCTTTCGACCCTGATCGACTTGTGAGTCTCACAGTCAAGCACCCTTATGCTATTGCACTCCACGCATGATTACCAAACATGCTGAGGGTACCTTTGAAAGCCTCCGTTACACTTTTGGAGGCGACCACCCCAGTCAAACTACCCACCACACACTGTCTCCGTTTCCGGATTAGGCATCAGATAAATAAAGGGCGGTATTTCACCAACGACTCCACCACGCCTGGCGACGCAGCTTCAGAGTCTCCCGCCTATCCTACACATCATTTACCCAATACCAATGTGAAGCTATAGTAAAGGTTCACGGGGTCTTTTCGTCCCGTTGCGAGTAAGCGGCATCTTCACCGCTACTACAATTTCACCGAGCTCATGGCCGAGACAGTGCCCAGATCGTTACACCATTCGTGCAGGTCGGAACTTACCCGACAAGGAATTTCGCTACCTTAGGACCGTTATAGTTACGGCCGCCGTTTACTGGGGCTTCAGTTCAATGCTTCGCCGAAGCTAACATCCCCCCTTAACCTTCCAGCACCGGGCAGGTGTCAGGCCTTATACATCATCTTTCAATTTCGCAAAGCCATGTGTTTTTGATAAACAGTCGCCTGGGCCTTTTCACTGCGCCCTACCGAAGTAGGGGCCCCTTCTCCCGAAGTTACAGGGCCATTTTGCCTAGTTCCTTAGCCATGAATCACTCGAGCACCTCAGGATTCTCTCCTTGACTACCTGTGTCGGTTTCCGGTACAGGCACCTTTATCCTAACCTTAGAGGTTTTTCTTGGAAGTATGATTAGGCACACTATCCACGCTGCCGTAGCATTGTGGTACTATCAGGTTCAGCTAGACAAGCGGATTTACCTACTCGTCCAATACCTACACCCTTCAACGTACTATTCCGTCAGTACGCGGTGCTTTCACTACTCCGTCACCCCATCGAAAATAAAGGTGGTACGGGAATATTAACCCGTTGTCCATCGACTACCCCCTTCGGGTTCGCCTTAGGTCCTGACTAACCCCCGGCTGATTAGCATTGCCGGGGAAACCTTGGTCTATCGGTGTGCGGGTTTCTCGCCCGCATTATCGTTACTTATGCCTACATTTGCGCTTCTCTACGCTCCAGCATGCCTCACAGCACACCTTCTCCGCCTAGAGAATGCTCCCCTACCATGTATAAATACATCCTAAGCTTCGGTACTACACTTGATGCCCGATTATTATCGATGCCCTGTCGCTCGACCAGTGAGCTGTTACGCACTCTTTAAATGAATGGCTGCTTCCAAGCCAACATCCTGGCTGTCTAAGCAACTGGACCCCCTTAGTTCAACTTAGCATAGATTTTGGGACCTTAGCTGTAGGTCTGGGTTCTTTCCCTCTCGGATTGGGACCTTAGCACCCCAACCCTCACTGTATGGTATATTTACTAGCATTCGGAGTTCATCTGGATTTGGTAGGATTTGACTCCCCCTAGTCCAATTGGTAGCTCTACCTCTAGCAAACTCACCCATACGCTGCTCCTAAAAGCATTTCGGGGAGTACGAGCTATCTCTCAGTTTGATTGGCCTTTCACCCCTACCCACAAGTCATCCAAAGACTTTTCAACGTCAACTGGTTCGGGCCTCCATGTGGTGTTACCCACACTTCACCCTGCTCATGGGTAGATCACAAAGTTTCGCGTCTACTACTGCTGACTAAGCGCCCTGTTAAGACTCGCTTTCGCTTCGGCTGCATGACTTAATCACTTAAC
>NZ_JAMZMJ010000028.1 GCF_024714495.1 Marinoscillum pacificum
CCTTCGCTACTGGATTAGCTTCTGATGATTACACAGTGGTAATTGTTGATAATACGTCAGGTTGTGCTACTCAACCTTATACCCTATTCATCGATGAAGTTCCAGCTAAACCTGACTTCACTCCGGCGGCTGATAGCATTATCAATAACAGTGTCTGTGACATTACTATAGCAGGAGATTATAGTGGTCAGGTTGCTGTCAAACCTAGTGTTGTTGGTACCTCAGGCTCCTACACCTATCAATGGTATTCTGGTACAGGTACAACGACCATCATCCCTTCTGAGCAAGATTCAATTCTATCCAATGTAGATGAAGGTACTTACACCGTATTAATTACAGGTGGAAATGCATGTGACACAACCATTTCTGTTACAATCATTGATGACATCACAAATCCAGAGATACCTACCACGGATGCTGCAATCGACACAGTGAATGTTACGGTGTGTATCGGAAGTACAAATTATCCAAACGGTCAAATAAACTTGATTGGTAGTGAATTGCTTCCAGCAGGTGGTGACTTTACTATCAATTGGTATTTTGGAAGTTCAGTAAACGCTTCCAACCTTATATCAGATGGAGATAACCTTGGTACATTGAAAGGTGTCGGTGCATACAATCAACCAGTAGATTTGAGTGATTCATTGAATTTGATCAACGTTGATCCAGGAAATTACACTGTTCAGATCATTGATAATAATACGGGATGTACTTCTGCATCAATTACTATTCCAGTAGCTGACGATGCCGAATCATTTACTGCATCAATTGGTGTTGTACAAGATCAATTCTCATGTGATACTAGCAACCCTACAGGTCAGCTAGGAGCTGAACCAGTTGGAGGAACTAGAACTTATACATATGAATGGTATAAAGGAGCAAATACATTAGCCTCAAATCTTGTACAGAATGGAAGCGGCCCTGCCCCTCTTGCAACATTCAATGCAGCAGGTGACACGGTAAGAAATCTTCCAAGCGGATTGTACACAGTGAAAATAATTGATGATGTCTCAGGTTGTTTTGCAACTAATCAGGCTACTATCATTGAATCTATTCCTAGCTATTCATTCACACTTGACCAAACACCTCAAGAGAACTGTAATCCTGCTGATGGTTCTGCTTCTGTTGATGTGTTGACTGTCAATTTCTCTAATGGTGTTCCTAGAGGATATTCTGATGTTGCTGATACAACATATCAGTGGTACAGCGGAGAAACAGCAAGTGCTGCAAATCTATTAGCTGGAGAAACCTCAGACACATTAATTAATCGTGTGACAGGTTGGTATACTTTGGTTATATCTTCTACGACTTTATCATGTACTAGCATAGCGAAAAGCATTGAAATAGGTGATGGTGTATCTTCAGTTGCACCTACTTTCGATATAGAAGGTGTTGCAATACCTAGTAGTTGTGGAATCAATAATGGTATAATTGGAGCTAAATTAACGGTTGGGGTTGCTGGCCAAACGTTCACAAACTTTGAATGGTTTGTCGGCACAGAAGATTACACTGATATTTCATACTTGGGAACAGGGTTTGCACCAACATTTAGTAATGCTGATTCTGCAAGTTTATCCAATGTAGAATCCGGCTTGTATTCGTTGGTTGTTACAACCAATACTGGATGTAGATATCAGGAAATATTTGATCTTCCATTTGAGGGAATTCAAACAACCACTACTCTTGCCATAGAGCACGTTACAGAATGTCCAGACAATGGAGTTGCTAAAGTTGCCTTGGCTGACAATATCAACATCACCCATGATGATATGTCTCCTAGCTTCTTTGATAACCTGGACACAATTGTAGGTTTTAATAGTGGGGCAATTGGTATTATAAACGATACTGACAGTGCTACCACTTCAAGTGTTTCATTAATAAGTGGAACCTTCCAAGATGGAGAAACAATCACAGGCACAAACGGAGCCTTTGCAGACAATGCTATATTCACCAATGTAGGTAATGGAAATGGTGCTGAAACTGTTGATGATATTGCAGAATATGCTATTTACCTGTATGCAGGTAATGGTGTTCCTGCTGATCGATTTACAGCTTATAAAATTGCAAGTTCTACAGGGGATTCGTTAGTATTCCCATACATATTCGACGCAGCGGCTGGAACACTATTCAACGGTGACTCAACGATAACCATCCCTGGAACACCACTATCTGATGCTGATACGGCTCAATTCTCCGGGTTACCAGCTGGTCCATATACAGCTATTGCCAGAGAAACATCAGGTAACGAGTGTTTCACACTAAGTGCATTCGATATTGTAGAGCAAAAAGCCTTTACACCAATAGTTGATTCAACTTCTATTACAAACAACACTGCATGTGATGCGTCGTTATATAATGGAGAATTATTCGCTAGAGCAAGAACTCAGGCAATAGACTCAACCACCGTTGACTTCACTTTCTATTGGTTTAACCCAGGTACAGACCCTACTTCAGATCCTGCAGACAGGACCACTTCGGCGGTAACCGAAGACACCTACAGTGATCTAGACCCAGGGGATTATACGTTAGTAGTTGAGACGAATTCAGGTGCTTTAGACATCAATGGAGTTGTTGTTGGTTTGAATTCTTGTACGGCTGATACACTGACACTAACCGTTCAGGATACACCAGAAGATCACGATTTGAACGCAGCCTCTATTACAAACCTTTTAGACTGCTCACCATCCGATCAGGGGGAAATTGCGATTGATGACATTGCATATGTGACTTCAGGAGTTTTAGCAGAATACCTATATCAATTCACAGACGCCGGAAATAATATCCTACAGGCCTTCAGTGCAGATGCTGATATTGATGCATTAAATCCAGGAACATATTTTGTACAGGCCAGACATATAGCTACTGGATGTTTGACACCTTTACTGGAGGTAGAAATTGACAGTATTACCACTCTTCCAGTAATTTCAACCGTAGTTGCAGCAAATGATAGTTCTTGTCTTGACAATTCAGCAACTGGCGAAAACATAGGTCTTGGAAGTATTGATTTCACTATTGAAAATACTACTGGAACTGCCGGTGATTACTATTACAAGTGGTTTGCAGGAACAGATACAAGTGACGTTGTTGTTGGAGCTGGTATTACTAATATATCTGGTATCGAGACTATTGCTTCTGGAGCTGACTTCACTGCAACACTTGAAAACGTAGATGGAGGACAATATACAATTGCAGTAATTGACAGATCTAATCCAGATGCACAATGTCCTATTATCTCTACCATTAACTTGCCAGAAGTAACGCATTCTGTTAATGTTACTGCTGCGGCTAATGGAACTGAATTTGACAATCAGAATTGTGATAACCCGAATGGATATGTAGTTATTAACTCTGTTACGGAAAATGGCATTACTTACGATTTCGCTACGTATACCAATTATTCCATTACCTGGAGTCCAGCGATTCCTGCGGGATCTTTAGGTGAAACCAAATACATCCTTAATGATAGTATTCATTCTCTAACTGCAGGTGTATATACTGCAATAGTTACAAATACTACCACTAACTGTATTAGTGATTCTGTTTCCTTCACTATCGATGATGTTCAAGTAGATCCAGTGGTTCAGTTAACTACTAAGTCTGTAGACACTTACTGTGATGGTGTTAACCAAACTGGTGATGGATCTATTGATGTAGATATCACTGAAAACGGAGC
>NZ_JAMZMJ010000029.1 GCF_024714495.1 Marinoscillum pacificum
CTTCTCTCGCTGATTCCATCATTGCTGTTCGTAGTGCGTTGGTTGATTCGGCTTCCGATATTCGTACGCATTATGATCAGGTGGTTCTCGATACGGCTACTGATATTCGTGCTGACTTGCATGCTGCCTTAATCGACTCGGCTAATGACGTTCGCTCTGATTTGGCTTCAGCTCTGGCTGATTCTGTACTCGCCGTAAGAGGTGCTTTAGTTGATACAGCTAGTGATATCAGAGGTGATATTGCTTCGCTCGAACTTGATCTACACAATGCCATGAGTGATACCGCTGATGTGGTAAGAACTTCTCTCGCTGATTCCATCATTGCTGTTCGTAGTGCGTTGGTTGATTCGGCTTCAGATATTCGGTCACATTATGATCAGGTGGTTCTCGATACAGCTACTGATATTCGTGCTGACTTGCATGCTGCTATCATCGACTCGGCTAATGACGTTCGTTCTGATTTAGCTTCAGCTCTGGCTGATTCTGTACTCGCCGTAAGAGGTACTTTAGTTGATACTGCTAGTGACATTAGAAGTGATATTGCATCCCTCGAACTTGATCTACACAATGCCATGAGTGATACCGCTGATGTGGTAAGAACTTCTCTCGCTGATTCCATCATTGCCGTTCGTAGTGCGTTGGTTGATTCGGCTTCAGATATTCGGTCACATTATGATCAGGTGGTTCTCGATACAGCTACTGATATTCGTGCTGACTTGCATGCTGCCTTAATCGACTCGGCTAATGACGTTCGCTCTGATTTGGCTTCAGCTCTGGCTGATTCTGTACTCGCCGTAAGAGGTGCTTTAGTTGATACCGCTAGTGACATTAGAGGTGATATTGCTTCGCTCGAACTTGATCTACACAATGCCATGAGTGATACCGCTGATGTGGTCAGAACTTCTCTCGCTGATTCCATCATTGCTGTTCGTAGTGCGCTGGTGGATTCGGCTTCCGATATTCGTACGCATTATGATCAGGTAGTACTCGATACAGCTACTGATATTCGTGCTGACTTGCATGCTGCTATCATCGACTCGGCTAATGACGTTCGCTCTGATTTGGCTTCAGCTCTGGCTGACTCTGTACTGGCTGTAAGAGGTGCTTTATTGGATACAGCTAGTGACATTAGAAGTGATATTGCTTCACTCGAACTTGATCTACACAATGCCATGAGTGATACCGCTGATCTGGTAAGAACTTCTCTCGCTGATTCCATCATTGCTGTTCGTAGTGCGCTGGTGGATTCGGCTTCCAATATTCGTTCGCATTATGATCAGGTGGTACTCGATACGGCTACTGATATTCGGGCAGATTTACATGCTGCCTTAATCGACTCGGCTAATGACGTTCGCTCTGATTTGGCTTCAGCTCTGGCTGATTCTGTACTCGCCGTAAGAGGTGCTTTAGTTGATACCGCTAGTGACATTAGAGGTGATATTGCTTCGCTCGAACTTGATCTGCACAATGCCATGAGTGATACCGCTGATGTGGTAAGAACTTCTCTCGCTGATTCCATCATTGCTGTTCGTAGTGCGCTGGTGGATTCGGCTTCCGATATTCGTACGCATTATGATCAGGTAGTACTCGATACAGCTACTGATATTCGTGCTGACTTGCATGCTGCAATCATCGACTCTGCTTCCGACGTTCGCTCTGATTTGGCTTCAGCTCTGGCTGATTCTGTACTCGCCGTAAGAGGTGCTTTAGTTGATACGGCAAGTGACATTAGAAGTGATATTGCTTCACTCGAACTTGATCTACACAATGCCATGAGTGATACTGCTGATGTGGTCAGAACTTCTCTCGCTGATTCCATCATTGCTGTTCGTAGTGCGCTGGTGGATTCGGCTTCCGATATTCGTACGCATTATGATCAGGTAGTACTCGATACAGCTACTGATATTCGTGCTGACTTGCATGCTGCAATCATCGACTCTGCTTCCGACGTTCGCTCTGATTTGGCTTCAGCTCTGGCTGATTCTGTACTCGCCGTAAGAGGTGCTTTAGTTGATACTGCATCTGATATCAGAGGTGATATTGCTTCACTCGAACTTGATCTGCACAATGCCA
>NZ_JAMZMJ010000002.1 GCF_024714495.1 Marinoscillum pacificum
TGGTCGTTGGATTGTTCGGAATTCTGGAGGCAGATGCTCAAGAGGATACTGTTACCATCACATTTATCATTAATGATCTACCCGCTAATACACCGCATGATGCTTCCATCTACCTTGCGACAGATGTAGATGGTTGGTTTCCCGACGTTACAGAGCGTCGATTCGAAAAAAAATCGGATGGAACATTATGGCTAATTCTTAATGAGCCTGCAGATACAATCAATTATAAAATCACTCGAGGAAGTTGGCATTCTGTGGAAGCTAGAAATGACGGAAGAGCTTTGCCAAATCGAATAGTGATTTCCAATGGTCAACCTCAAACTGTTCACCTCACCATAGAGACATGGGAAGACATATCCCTCGGCTTTTATACGGCTTATATGATATTTCTCGTTTTAGCTGCACTACAAGGGCTATTACTAATGATTGTGGTCAACACCATCAGAAATAAGAACAAGCCCGCAAATACCGTGTTATCATCGTTATTGCTCTTGATTACTATCTCTCTTCTTGGCAGGGCTGCTATTTTGGATCCAAGAGTTTTTAACTGGCAACCTAAACTGATATTTCTACCAGAGTTAATCTTATTCTCCTACGGTCCGGCATTTTATCTATATGTGCACAAACTACTGAGAATTAAGACGAAAAAGAGTTTTATCGTTCATTTCATACCCAGTATTATTCAGTTAGCGCTTTACCTTCCTTTTTTGATAGCTTCGGAGCAAAAAATCATCTATGACTTAATTGACAAAAAGCTATTCCCTTATTTCGCAGTTTCAGGTGCCATTGCATTGTTCTTCAATATGGGATATTGGTTTTTATCAAGACAATTAGTTAACAGTTATGTACTCGCAGAGCACAGCAGCGAAAAGCAAGGTCATTATTTAAAATTCATAAGAACCATCCTAAAATTTAAACTTGCCTATTTAACACTTTGGTTTTTTGCTGTCATCATTTATCTGATTGGAAAATTTAGTGTTTTGGACACTCTGGAATATGTCGAAGTAATTATCGATACTTTATGGTTGGCATTTTCTTTTATCATTTTCACTCTTGCTTTCTACGCCCTTAAATATCCAGAATTACTACAGGTAAAGAAAAAATATCAGGACTCCAAGTTTGACCAGGATGAAGCCACCTTAGTTCAATCTAAACTAATCGAAGCATTGACTGTCAATCGAATATACCTTAAACCTGATCTAACCCTGGAATCAGTAGCACATTCGATACCTACCGCTAGTCATACGCTATCCAGAGTTATCAATGAAAAATTTCAACAGAATTTCACTGAACTAATCAATAGCTACAGAATTAAAGCATTCATAGAACACATTGAAAAACACCCAAAAGCCTCCTATTTGGAAGTGGCATTTTCAGTAGGTTTTAATTCAAAACCCACCTTCAATAGAGTATTTAAAAAATTAAAAGGATGTACTCCAAGACAATATTTTAAACAGTCTTAATTTGTGTTGATTAATTTCGAGGCAATATGATCTACTTCTACCATCCCGATATTGTCAAAGGCTCTTTTGAACTACCAGAAGAAGAGCATATGCACTGCAGTAAAGTTTTGCGTAAGACAGCTGGTGATAAAGTTGGGATATATGATGGTATTGGAGGAGATTACACCATTCAACTAACTGAAGTCAGTAAAAAGGTAACCAGATTTGAAGTAGTTGAGAAAAAGCAACTACCCGCAAAAAAGTTTTACAATCATATAGCCATTGCACCCACCAAGAATATTGATAGAATAGAATGGTTCGTAGAGAAAGCTTGTGAACTCGGTGTAGATGAAATTAGTTTGATTCTTACCAAAAACTGTGAGCGAACGAAGATCAGAATTGATCGATTGGAGAAAAAAGCCGTAAGCGCATTAAAGCAATCCAAAAGTGGTTATCTCACTAAAATCAATGATTTAGTCAAATTTGATCTGTTTCTAAAAAACACCAGTGCTGATTCAAAATTCATCGCAGTAGTGGAGAATAACCTCCCCTATTACTCGAAAGTAATTCGACCTCACAATTCCATTTTAACGCTTATTGGTCCTGAAGGAGACTTCACACCAGAAGAAGCATCCAAAGCATTTACATCAGGGTTTGAGAAAATCAGCTTAGGTTCTAGTACCCTAAGAACAGAAACGGCCGGACTTGCGGCCGGCCATTTCGTGAATATGATCAATGAGTATTGAGTCTATTTGACCAATACTCTCATTACTTTCTTGTTCTCTCCCTGTACAACGATAAGGTAAAATAATCCTGAACCAACTTCACCTTTTCTAAAGTCCATTTCATATTTTGCTGAGCCAATGATTGGAGTCTTCACTACTCTATCCAAGGTACGGCCAGCCACATCCATTAAAACCAATTGAATATCTGAAAGCTCATCACCTGACTTAATGATTAGTCCAATTTGATCACCCTCGACTGGATTTGGATATACTGTCACATCCAATCCTTTAAAGTAATCATCATTATTAACCATCACTAATCCACTGTATTCATATTGACCGTCGTAATCAACCTGTCTCAATCTGTAGTAGTTGATACCGTGATAAGGTGAGTAATCTTTAAACTGATAATCAAGCAATTCATTAGAATCTCCAGCACCTTTTACAGTTCCGATCACTTCAAATTCCCCATCGGCATTGATTCGCTCAACTTCAAAACGATCATTACTAATCTCAGAAGCTGTCTGCCAGTCCAAAACCACTGTACCATTGTCAGCTAAGCGAGCTGTGAAGAATACAAACTCTACCGGAAGTGGTACAGGTTCGTTAGATCCTAAGGTCACGAAATTGGTACTGAAACTTAAGTCTGTATCAGAAACGATTGATCCTCTTGAAGCCGTCATTCCGCTGTAATTTAGGTTTCCGTTACCATAACTTTCCCAGGTCTCATCAACATTGTCCCATACCATTACCCTTAAGTATTGCCATTCATTCCAGGTTGCTCCCACATCTGAATCACTATCCCAGTAAGGTCTAACATCCGCAGTAGCAGGAGACGCCACTTCTACTTCAAATACATCTTCTCTAAATAAGGTTGAGTTAAGGTCATTCTCTTCACCACCCCATGTTGAGAAGTCATAAGAAGCGTTAACGTTGGTAATCAATGCGGTAGTACCTGGATCTTCATCATGATACTGAACTGACCAATCTTTTGTACCCGTGTATCCCAGGGTATTACTAACCTCGAATGGCTGGTATACAGAACCAGAACCAACAGGGAAAAGCTGACGGTCAGTACTTGTTTCCAATCTTCTTTTCAATGGACCATTTACAAATGTTGTACTACTAAAATTCCCAGTTATGGTACCTGTATTGATTACAATTAATGAATTATCGGCGTCTGTAACAATTTTACCATTAGTTAGTACCAGGTCCTCTACTTCTACATTGTCATTTGTAGCATTTAGGACTGTCAAACCTGCCGCATTATTGACTCTCAAATAACTAATCATTTCAGAGCCTTCAAAAGCTCCATCAATAGTTTGTTGGGTGGATCCGTTAAGAATGATTCTCGCATTATTATTATCACCATCGAAGGTTGTAGCGGTTTCTTTGATAATATCTCCTTTAATTCTTAATGTGGTATTATCACCCATTGTTAATGTACCAGCATCAAGAATCTCCAGGTCTTCACAGATATCAAATGACGTCCCATTCGTTATCACTTTTTCTCCATCACCAGATACTACCAATCCTCTCAAATTATTAAATGGTAAAGCCAAATCAACGCTATTTCCAGAAGTAACTTCTAACTCCAATATTCCACCCTGAGTACAACCAGAATTAGCTTCAAATGAAGCATAATCACCGGCAGGTAAAGCGTTCGTATTATACAACTTCAATGTCCCTTCACCTTCAATCGTACCTAAATTGACTCCTGCACCTGTAATAGTAAGGGTTGCACCTGTCTCTATTGTAACCTTTCTGAATCTCCAAAATTGATTTGTCAGGTCAAGAGTGAAATCTCCTGCAACTGTTAAATCCGGAGATTCTCCTAAACTTGGTACTGTACCACCATCCGCAGTAGCAAATGAACTTATATCCGTAATACTTCCTGATCCTAATGTCCCGATAGTGATATACTCAGGCACAATATCTGGAATTGCTCCACCGCACAGGATTACGTCAGAGTCATCTCTTGTTATTCCAGCGGTATAAGTCCCTGTAATATCAGTACTAGTAAAGTTGGCGTAATCAGCGGATACACTATTCTTAAACATGATAACATTGTTCGTTTCATCAAACAACGCTTCACTGTATGCCTTATCCCATGCTGAACTATTATTTAACAATCTCGCAGGAGCATAATTTGTCAAACCTAATCCTTGTGTATTATTAACAGACTCAAGCGCATCTACATGATACAGATAAATTGAGCCATCAAAATCTGTAATATTTGCAGATCTAATCAACCAATAGAATTGAAGGATATTCTCTGTATCATCATAGTCACTATTGTCACCAAAACATGTCTCATCACTATCATCCGAAATACCACCCGCAATATCTTCAATTGGTTTTACAGTTATCTGACCTGTGTTCCCCCCTGACATACCTGTAATATTGATTTCTGCCGGAGTATAATAGTTCAGACCTACAGGATACAAATAAGTTCCAGTATATGAATCATTGAACACCTTACGCACTCCATTATCCGTAATACTCGCATTCACTGAAATCATACTATTCTTATTAAAACCGGATCGATCTGTTGCACCTAGACCGTTTTCAAAGTATGCACTTTCATTCATCACCAATAGGTTACCACCGATATTGAAAACTCCAGAGGTTAGAACAATTTTATCGTTTACAGCGAAAACTCTTCCATCACCAGGAATCTCTAAGCCATTTGAATTATCAAGTGTCATTACCCCAAACTCACCAGTATCGGTTGATGTATCCAGATTCTGTCCGCCAGTACCATTAAATACAATACCAGGCCCTACCGAACTACTCTGATGAGTCCCATCAAGTGTCATATCTCCTTTCAGATTCACAGCATAGGTATCAGTAGACATTGTACCATCCAGAAATTCTAAATCATTATCGACGGTAATATTCTTCTGAATATCAAGCGTACTCGATCCGTCTTTAATAAGATTATAGAAATTTGTGATTCCAGATCCTGAAATAGATTGGTCAACCCCTGATGCGAAATAAGTCGTTTGCTGATTGATGTCTGTTCCTCCATTTTCAAACACGCCATCATTCACTAAATCTTCATTGATAGTCAATGTAAATCCATTGGCATCGAACGTTCCACCAGTTTCAATTGTCAAACTATCCAATTCTAGTGAAGTATTGAATATGACTACCGTTGGAGAGTTATTTCCGGTAACTAAGATTTTATTCAATGGTACATTGGAGTCAATTCCAATTTGACTTTGACTTACAGGAGTGTCGGAATTTCCGAATGTAATTGTAGAACCACTCACATCTAGATCATCAGTATCAGGTTTAAGTATAAACGAACCTACAGTTGATGAACCATTTTGTCTTACTATGGTGAATTCTCCCCCAGTGTGCGTAAACTCACTTCCAGAGTTGGTTAATTCAAACACTCCTCGTGTATTTTCTGGGGCAGCTTCAATACCAAATCTGGCAATACCTCCAGTCTGAGTATAGTTTAACAAACCAGTCACCGCGGTTAATTTTCTTCTTAATTGAGAACCAACTAATAGAGAACCATCCGTTACCTCGATAGTGGCATTATCAGAACTACCATATTCAATAAAATTATTGCCATTATCTCCAGTAATTGCCATATCAAGCGTACCACCAGAGACTCTCAACAAACCGTCAAGGATAATTCCAGTATCATCTCCAGAGATGTTCGCTGTACCTTGCTTGATCTCAAGTCCACCAGAACCAGAGGAAGCGTATGTATTTAAAGTATTTGGTAAATAAAGGTCACCTTGAGTTCCATCTGCCAAAGTGATATCCAGTGATGGGTCATCAAATATGAGTAAGCCATTGAGTATTTCCACTGGTGCCGCTCCTAAATCTGTTGGTTGTGGCAAATTGATCTCTGAAGCTATGGTGAATGTATTCGAGAGATCAGAACCTTTATTCATTACTATTTTGTAAAGGTCTGGAACAAGTACACTCCCTCCGGAATTAGTAATATTAGTCGTCCCATCATTTTCTCCAGTAAACTCCAGGATAATACCTCCTCCACCAACATTGGCTACCAAGTCGATTAAAGGATCTGCCCCATCTACACCGTCTTCTCTTTCCTCAACTACTAAATCACCTCCCAATTTAATAAGGTGCTCTACTGTTGCATTGTCATCAATGAGTAATTCCGCCTGCTCACCCCAGCCAGAACTAGTACCAACTAACAAGCCTAAATCTCCTGCTATATCTAATGTCCAGAAACCTGTTTCAGGAAAAGTCACCCTAGCATCATTATTTGCCCCGATATTAACATCTCCAGCAACAGTGATCGTTTCTGTGGCACCATCCTCCAACTCAAAGTCAACCGTTGACATGAATATCATATCTCCATTAACAGTAATTGAATGCCCTAAAATTAAATCGTAACTAGGTGGATCAGATTTATCGCCAGAGCGATTACCAGCAAATGCCAACGTTGGAAACTCACTCAAATCGGTAGGGATTGTCAATGTCCCTGAAGGGCTATGTTTCTTATATTGGAACTGGTTTTCAGAGAAACTTGCCCAATCTCCAATATCCGCAGTAAATGTATAAGTACTAGTCTCTATTTCTCTTATAATTTGAGAAGTTGTACCAGCTTCTCCTTTTACTATACCCAAGTCCACACTATTGAGGTCGCCATTTGTTTGCATAACCAATGATGGACTTCCTCCACCATTAAAAGTTACTTCCTCCACCTCGATATCATCTGGATGAGATGACTCTTCACTTATTATGATAGTATGCGACCCATCAGAACTATTACCAGCAATAAATACAACATCCCCAACTTGTGGGTAGTCTGAAGCTGATGCTCCTTCATGCTTATTCGTTTGATCAGTGGACCATGTACTTGACTGATGCCAATCACCATCTCGTCTACTGTAATATATCTCAGGAGAACCAACAAATCTTGTAGCCTCACCAGCAGTATAGTTACCAGCTTCTAGTGCGAACCCTGTACCCGGCCATGGAGTGGTCCAGTTGTTATCTACATTGCCCTGTCTATATACGCCATCATTAGTTCCTGAATCTATTTCATCATTGGCATCATCAACTGTTGCGTCAATGTTTACTCCGTTGAACATGATGATATTTGCTGGGTCAGTACCTACGATGTTACCAGCATTTCCAGTCCCTCCACCATCTTTTACTGCTTGAGCTGTACCATCATTTGACCTTAAGTAACTCCCATTAGAAACAACCTTGCCAGGAACATATAATGTTTCGTCACCGGCATCTACATCATTATCATCGTATTGGAATATCCATGAAACAGTCGGGAGACCTCCATCAAAACCTTCTGTACTTACGTTCCAATAATAAGAAAGTATATCTCCACCACTCAAATCAGTCGTTTGAAGTTCTTTATCCACTAGACGAACTGTCACATATTCATCACCACTATAAGTCACACCTGCATCATCTACAATATGCATAACAGCCGGCGTATATCTCTCTGTAGAGTTGGCTGCAGTACCAATTGGGAACCAGACTCTATCCGGTGTATTATAAACCTGACCATCATCGTAGTACGAGGATCTATCAACAATATTATATTCTTCAGTATAGTTGGCATCAGGAAATGATGGCGTACTACTTTCATAAAGAGTAAGAGATCTAGGTAATTTAATAGATAAGCCACCATCAGATGCATTACCGGCCATTCGGATATAATTACTCGTATTATAAATGCCCTGTCCTCCTACAGACGGAATGAAACCACTAGATGATAAATCTAAAAATTCGAAAACATCAACTTTCAAATTGTGGGTTCCAATATCAATTATTCCAGCAGCATACTGTAACCTACCAACTTCCAGGTCACTTGTTAAAATGAACTCATAACCATCGTTATTAAGCTCCAAATTTCCAAAAGTGGCTCCGTCTGCAGAAGTAATGGTTACATCATTCTCTGCTCTGATGTTGACAGTTCCTTCTTTTCGTGTTACACCATCATCATAGACAAAGCAGTTACCATTATTCGTAACTGAACCAAGTAAATACATACCATAACCTACAGGGTCTCCAACATTTCCAAAATCATTCCCATCCCCTTCAGTCAATTGAAGTGTATTCACTGGATCATTTTGATTTAGTGTTCCATTTAGTAACTCAAACTCATTAGTTACCACAACCAACCTTACCGCATATCTACTTAAGTTCTTACCTCCATTCGAAGTTTTGTACAAACTAGCGTTACTACTAGGACTTCCATTACCTTTACTAGGGTTCTTTGCAGATAAAAACAATACAGCATCTTCTTTATCAATTACCCAATTGTAAAATGGCAAAGTGTAGATACCGTAAGTTTCATCCCCACTACCAAAACCTGATGGCCATGGACCTGTGTCAGGGTATTCAAACTCAACAAGGGAGTTGTTATAGGTAGTAATATCACCAACGTATAACATAGCATTTTCACTACCATTCATGGTTACAGTGGCACTACCAGCATTGCTACTACCATCCCAAGCCCATACATCTAATACGCCACTATCTCTTATTAAGAGGTCTCCCCCAACTTCCAGATTAACACAATTGTTTCCTGGACATAAATCCAGGTATCCACCATAGGTGTTTGAACCAGAAGTTCTGGTTGTACTCGTCTCAATCGTCAGATCATTCAAAACAATAACATCAGGATCTGTAATGGTACGATCATCTACTCCACCAGGGCCATTAAGTAATGTTTGAGCAACAACTTTTGCCGTAGTATTAGTACTACTATTGAGAATTTTTAGGTTCCAGAAAGGAGCCTTTGACGCAATTTCGGAATTACCTGTTACAGTAGAGTAAAGGTTGACTGTCCCGCCCTGTACTTTAATATTATCCGGATTAGAATTGATGAATAACAATCCACTAGAAGTTGCATCTTTTACATTGAGCGTACCTCCAGTCATAGTGAAAGCGTTGCCTTCATAAACCAGGCTAAATCGAGCATAATCATTATTCGCTGATCCCGCTGCTGTTCCTAAAATCGGGCTTTCCGCAGCACTATAATCCCACACATTGACAGTACCACCAGTTTGTTGAAAACCTCCCTGGGCGTTGACTCCTTGAATAGATGTTCGGATTTGACTAACCCAAACTTGTCCTCCAGAAACATTAATTTGGCCGGCATCTCTCGTTGTAATACCACTACCAGATGGCACTTCAAGAATACCTCCGATTACTTCTATAGTTCCATAAGGAGTAATTGCTGCTCCTCCTGTTTTGGTAACCATAGCGCCATTAACAACTAATTTAGCACTAGACCCGATAGAGTAGTTTCCTGTTGTATTTAAACGAACATTCACATTAGTTCCTAAACTGACTGTACCAGTAACAAGTCCAAGAGCATTTTCATTTTGTGAAGGAATAGTGATATCAGAATTTGTGTCATCATTGGCATATCCTGTCAAAATAAAGTTACCAGGATCATCTGCCTGAATAAAGGCCGTGAAGTCTGTAGATCCTTTAACAATTTCTATCCTGTAGAAATAAGTGAGTCCATTACAATCTACTCTTTGATCATCAGTAGTACTGATTAGATTAAGGTCTACTACACCATTTGCAGATTCACTAGTGTAGTTAATAGCAGTTCTATCAGAAAATTGTGCCGTTCCTTCATTTAAGAAGTTACCGTATAGGTTAAATTCATGACGTGTATTTGAAGAAGCTACAAAAGCTGTACTTACACGACCATCTTGAGATCCTCCATTATTTTCAACCTTAAAATCTCCTAATACAGTAAAAGTCCTGTTCACTCCAGATCCATCTCCAAATTGAAGCGTTCCATATCTCACATTGAAATCTCCGTTGATTGTCAAATTTGCCCCCAATTGAACAATGTCTGTAGGATTATCTAATAAGATCCTTACGTCCTTGAAAGTCTCATCTTCATTAAATTCAAGACCTGTACCTCGAACGGACAGTAAACCACCATTGATTGGATTACCAAAACCATTTGAAGATACAGTATTACCTTCTGGAAAATTACTCACGCCACCATTTCCACTAATCCTAATTGTTCCTTGACCATCAATCTGATTGAAATCATGGCCCGTAGTTGTGGAAACAATTAAAGTACCATCGACAGTGATACTACCTATTGCAATATTGTCGGTAGTCATCGTAACAGTTTTACCTGTGCGGATAATCACATCATCTTCAACTCCTGGGGTTTCATTGGATGGATTATTTGGAATAGGTGCGGAACCAGCATCTAATGTCCAAGTGGATGCATCAGACCAATTTCCGTTCTGAAGAACATACCACTTTCTTGTAGTGATTTGGGTTCCTCTACCCAAGGTATAATATCCAGTTTTTAATCTACTTGCCGGAATGGAAACAACTATCTGATCAGAATTCTCTAATGCATATTCATAAGCAAATACTCGGGAAAAATCATCTGACGTATTTTCTCGATATAGCAAAACATAGTCCGAAGAACTACCAGAAAAGGCCAACCCGGCTTCAGAAAAATCAAAAACAAATTTCGTATCAACAGTAGCAGCATCAATCGACCCACCTTGACTAACTTCGAAGTAGTAATCTTTAGCCCACCTGTTGGTTATATCCCCACTTACTATATCCGCTGATGCAATATTAGCAGTGCTTGCATCAGAATGTGATATAGCAGAATTATGAGCAAAAAGCACAAACTCATTACTATTATCAAGCCCACTCACTGCTTCCAGCTGCAAACCACTAGAAAACCCGGACACATCATGAAGATTTGATCCATCTCCTGTTCCTATTCCTCGAATATCAGCATCATATGAAGATGAATAATCCGTATCGTTTCCAAAAAAGTCATTAGCAATTGTAAGTCCATACTTTTCCGCTAAATAGTTTTCAACAACAAGCCTTTCTCCACCATTAAGGGCTGTACGGTACATAATAAGCTCAGCTATTTCTCCATCGAAATAGGTTCCGTAATTGTTATTCAACGCTCCAATGAATATGGAAGATGTCGAATTGTTAATAGTACCCGTTTTTGACCCTGACGCCTCCTGATCGGAATCGATATGCAATTGTTGCAATGCACCGGTGAATGTAGCTGCAATTAAGTTGTCACCTACCGACAAAGCATTGGCAGAAACTACCCCACTGTTACCTGAAGTACGAGTATTTAGTCTTAATGTATTTCCTGTGTAAGTGTATAAATAATAGGATTCCTGAGATCCATATGATGTTCTTTTAGAAAGAATCCCTCTTGGGTCGTCATCAGAAGAGCCTTTGTAATAAACAGCGAGAATCGTAAACTCGCTTAGATTTAAATCAAAATCATCATCATCAGGATGAACTAGATATCTTTCGGTACCATCGAAACGAACAACGTTATAAGAACCGGATGATAAACCATCATTTCTAAAAACAGGAACTGGGTCAGCACCTTGCTGAACAAAATCATTGCCATTTCCAGACACATCACTCCATGTAGTAATTGGATCATCATTGACTAAGGAACCAGAAAGTGAAGATGGGTTTTGTGCATCAAGCCAAAGAATGTTACTACTGGTATTACCTACCCCTGCTGGCCCTGTTTGGGAAAATGTAGGAATAGATAAAGCTCCAATGACGCTAATCAGAATAAATAGACGGTACATATGCATTTCGTGTTGACAGTACTAAAACTGATGTCTCTCAAACACAAATCTTCCTAGAAATACCTAGATAATCAAATATTATCGACGAACAATACTATTTTTTTAGGCAAAATGCTTACTTTTTTCTCGTAAGACTATTCCTGAGTAGCTACAATCCCAGTTTTTCTTCCACTTTTTACAAATTCCATATTTAAATAGCTTGAAGTCAGTGATTTTACGAAATATCGATTAATGGTTCCATTTGACAGTTCAACATACAAACTATCAGTAAAATAACCACTACCACCAGAGGCTGTTAATTCTCCCAAAAAGGTGGTGTCATATGTCAAACAATCTCCAAGTTTTCGTAATTCATAGCTGGCTATGGAATCGCTGGTGATATATGCGAATGCAAAACGTAGACTATCTGCACAAGAGGTCATGACCACTTGATTATCATCTTCGACCCATTCGGTAACCAACCAATTTTTACTATCGCCATCAGTAAGCATGTATTCTACCTGATATGGCCAGTAACCCTCGGGCAAATAACCATCATCACAAGCCGAAAGTCCTGCAATTACTAAAACCAGATAGAATACCGCTTTTTTCAAAATCAACTGTTGAATTTACCTTTTAACATAGCCAGTTTAGCTTGAAGGTCACCTTCTGGCTCCTTTTCTTGTCTTCTCTTTTGCTTTGGAGCAGGTTGTCCAAATGGATCAGACTTCATAGAAAGTGAAATTCTCTTTCTCGGCACGTCTACTTCCAGAACGGTCACATTTACTTTTTGCTGAAGTTTTACAGCTGATGCCGGATCAGACACAAAATTATCTGATAAGTGACTTACGTGAACCAATCCATCTTGATGCACCCCTACATCAACGAACGCTCCAAACTTAGTTATATTGGTAATGATTCCTGGAAGTTTCATTCCAATTGTTAAGTCTTTTATTTCGTGAACGTGATCAGCAAAAGCAAATGCCTCAAACTGCTCACGAGGGTCACGACCTGGCTTTGCTAATTCGTCAATAATATCTTTAAGTGTTGGTAATCCAACCGTATCTGTGACGTATTTCTTCAAGTCAATACGACTTCTTAGGTTTTGATCTCTCACCAAATCCTCCACAGAACAACCAAGGTCTTTTGCCATGGTATTTACGGTTTCGTATCGCTCTGGGTGTACAGCACTTTCGTCCAACACATTAGAGGCTCCTTTGATTCTCAAGAAACCAGCAGCTTGTTCAAATGCTTTATCACCTAACCTTGGAATTGCCTTTAACTCACTTCTGCTTTTAAACGCTCCATTGGCATCACGATGCTTTACAATGTTCTCCGCTAATTGAGGTCCTAAACCAGAAACGTAGGTTAATAATTGCTTACTTGCAGTATTCAACTCTACGCCTACACCGTTCACACAACTCATTACCACGTCATCCAATGAGTGCTTCAGCTCATTTTGATCTACATCATGCTGATATTGTCCTACACCGATAGACTTTGGATCAATTTTTACCAATTCCGCCAAAGGATCCATCATACGACGACCAATTGACACAGCTCCCCGAACTGTAACATCGTATTCTTTAAACTCTTCACGCGCTACTTCTGAAGCAGAATAAATGGATGCACCGCTTTCATTTACCATTGCAATGATGATGTTTCTAGGTAGTCCTAGTGACTTCACAAATTGCTCTGTTTCTCTACTTGCTGTACCATTACCAATGGCGATAGCCTCAATGTTATGTTTTTGTGCCAATGCCATTACTACAGCACCAGCAGTATGCTGATCATTCTGTGGAGCATTTGGATAGATGGCAGTATTTTCCAACAACTTTCCTTGACGATCCAGACATACAACCTTACAACCTGTTCTGAAACCTGGATCGATGGCCATAACAGCCTTTTGCCCAAGAGGTGCAGCCATCAACAATTGCTTCAAATTTTCAGCAAATACAGTGATCGCTTCAAGATCAGCAGCCTTTTTACTTTCCAGACGCGCTTCAGTTTCGATACTTGGCTTGATTAAACGCTTGTAAGAATCCTTCAAAGCGATTTCTACCTGCTCTGCAGCTGCATTTTGACCCTGAACAAACATTCTACTCAAGGTATCAAAAGCCATTTCTTCTGGTATAGAAGTATCCATCATTAGAATACCTTCTCTCTCAGCCCTTCTAATCGCTAATAATCGGTGAGATGGAATCTCTTTCAAACCCTCTTCCCATTCGAAATAGTCCTTATATTTACTTCCTTCTTCTTCTTTTCCTTTTAGCACGCGTGAGCTAACAACTCCTTCTGACTTAAATAGTGCTCTAACTTTCTTTCTCGCATCTGCATCTTCACTGATCCACTCAGCAATAATGTCTCTTGCTCCCTGAAGTGCAGCTGCTACATCTTCTACTCCTTTTTCTTCACTAATGAATTGCTCAGCCTCTTGCTCAGGCATTAAGCTGCCTTGCTCCCAGATAACTTTTGCCAAAGGTTCCAATCCTTTTTCTTTGGCAACTGATGCTCTTGTTTTTCTTTTCGGCTTATACGGCAAATACAAATCTTCCAATACAGCCATTGTTTCAGCTGCTTCTATTTTAACTTTCAGCTCAGGGGTTAGCTTACCTTGTTCATCAATTGACTTAAGTATAGCATCTCTTCTTTTATCCAAATCACGAAGCTGCGCAATTCGATCACGCACATTTGCAACTTCCACTTCATCCATAGAGCCAGTAAGCTCTTTACGATATCTGGAAATGAATGGAACGGTGGCTCCTTCGTCTAATAGGTTAATAGTTGCTTCCACAAATCGTGGTTGCAAAGAGAATTCTTGGGCTATCTTAGCTATGTAGTTTGTCATAAGGATTTTAATTGGGCGCCAAAAATATCATTTCTAGGAATTTATCGGCAAGAATTATGTTAGGAATCTAAGAATAAATTTAGTCAAACAATCATGGCAAAAAAGACCTATAAAAGAGAACTCACTGAGTGGCTGATTATTGTGGTGGTTGGCCTAACGCTTTACTTCACTGGTTTACATACTGAAGCAATAGGTTTATTGCAAAGAGGACTACTTGCCACCGGAATCATTCAACCCAATAAAGTAGAAGAGGATAAGTCAGCTGATTATAACTTTTTACTGACTGACATCAATGGTGAAGAAGTTTCTTTCTCTGAATTTAAAAACCAAACTGTCTTTTTGAATTTTTGGGCCACCTGGTGCCCTCCATGCATCGCAGAAATGCCGGACATTGATGATTTATATCAGAAAAAAGGCTCTGAAGTCTCTTTTGTCATGATTTCATTGGATGAAAATAGAATAAAAGCAAAAGAGTTTGTAGAGCATAAAGGGTATGATTTCCCTATCTATTATTTAAAAACCGGATTACCAAAAACATATAGCACCTCTTCAATCCCTACTACTTATGTAATCTCTCCTGCAGGACAAATGGTGGTTGAGAATCATGGAATGGCTAAATACGATACCGAGAATTTTAGAGACTTGTTGGATGAACTGAATCAATCAGCTAACACCAGCCTGGCTAACTGATAAGCGGTTCGCTCCAAGTTTACATAGGTATACTTCATGGCAGTTGAAAGATCCATCGGTCCATTGATGATAGGCAAAACCACATCAAAATAATCGATGGGCTCTATTTCTGTATTGACAGACCCTGATAGTCCGATCACCTTCAAACCATGTTCTTTGCCCAGTCGAGCAACAAGTCCTGGTCCTTTCCCAAAATTGGTTTGTTGATCTATTCGGCCTTCTCCAGTAATGAGTACATCTGCGCTTTCAAGCTGCTCTTTGAATTTTGCCCATTCTAAAATTGTATCGCCACCTGGTATCAAACGTGCATCCAATGCTCCATTTAAAATAGCTGCCACTCCACCAGCAGCGCCACCATGTTCCAAATCATGAACTTTTAACCCTCTACTCTTTTCGATATGATCAGCCAAAGATTTTAAAGCATCATCAAACCACGGAATATCTCGCTCTTCCAATCCTTTCTGAGGACCAAAAACTCGAGCAGCTCCTTCATCACCGAGCAAAGGATTGACTACATCACAGAGTATATGTATTTGACATTGGTCTCGAACCTCTGTCAATACATCCATTTTGATTTCTGAAATTCGTTTGATATCTGATGGTTTCGGGTTCTCAATAACCTTTCCTCTGAGATCAATAAACTCCACTCCAAGAGCATCTAAAATTCCAATTGCTCCATCAACCGAAGCACTTCCTCCTATCGTCAAATAAATTTTAGTAGCACCTCGCTTTAAGGCATTTTGTATCAATTCACCTGTGCCGTAGGTGGTTGCATTCCATGGATCCAGTTCCTCTAATAATCGGATACCTGAGGCTTCTGCAAGTTCAATAATTGCCAACTTCTCATCATCATGCCAACCATATTTCGCTTCAACAACAGAACCGCATGGACCAGCCACCTCTCGAGTATAGATCTCAGCATCTAAGTACTTAGCAATCACACCTAGTGAGCCATCTCCCCCATCTGCTATAGGCAACTCCACACATTCAATATCATCAGACGCAAGTTTGAGTCCTCTAGCAATGGCTTCAGCAGCATGTTCGGCACTTAAAGAACCTTTAAAGGCATTGGGGCAGATTATGACTTTCATTGTAGTTAATGTATGGTACCAGATCCCTTTGTTACTTCATTCCAGTGATCACATTCAAAATGAATCTCAATTAAATTTCCTGGAGACATTCCAGTATTTCTACTTGTAGTTAGATAATCACACAAATAACTTATTCCAGGATTGTGCCCAATAAGCATGATATCATTTACTTGATCACTTGTCTCTGATATTAACTGAAATAATTGATTGGTGGTTGCTTCGTAAATTGCATTAACATAGTCTACATTGCCTTCGTAATTAATCCCAGTGGTTAGGATATTACATGTTTGCATGGTACGAATTGAAGGACTACAAATGATTTGATCTATATGTATTTCTTTAGCTTTGAGTTGGATTGCCAGTGCAGCAATAGACTGCTCTCCTTCTTGGGATAGCGTTCTATCATAGTCTCTCATATTAAATCCACTCACGGCATGACCGTGCCTCAAAAGGAAAAGTTTCTTAACCATTTTGGTAATATTGTGTTATGCGTGTAAGGTAGCGATTATAACACCTCGTTGGCTTACACCTCTTGAAATCTTTAGTTAATTAATAAAATTTAAAGATATTTACCGCCTTAAAAATTTTAAAACATGGCAAAAAACCTGGTTATAGTAGAGTCTCCAGCAAAAGCGAAAACGATTGAAGGGTATTTGGGTAAAGATTACCAGGTAAAATCTTCCTATGGTCACGTGAGAGACCTCCCTAAGGATGATTTTGCTATTGATATAGAAAACAACTTCGAACCCACCTATAAAGTATCTGCTGACAAGAAAGAAGTCATCAAAGAGCTTAAGAAACTTTCTAAGGATGCTGATACAATCTTCCTTGCATCGGATGATGACCGTGAAGGAGAGGCAATTTCATGGCATTTGCATCATGCACTAGAGCTTGATGATTCTAAAACACGAAGAATTGTGTTTAGAGAAATCACCAAAAACGCCATCCAGAATGCCATCCAAAATCCAAGGACTATTGATCAGGATCTGGTAAATGCGCAGCAAGCAAGAAGAATTTTAGATCGTTTGGTTGGTTACGAATTATCTCCAGTTCTTTGGAAGAAAATACAAGCGGGTCTATCTGCTGGTAGAGTACAGTCAGTGGCAGTACGACTCGTAGTAGAGCGTGAGAGAGAAATCGATCAATTTACCCCAACTTCAAGCTTTAAAGTAACAGCTCTATTCGATTTGGGTGGAGGGAAAATACTAAAAGCCGAATTACCTAAAAAATACGAATCTGAATCTGATGCATTAGCTTTCCTACAAAGCTGTACTTCTGCAGAATTCAGCATTGAGAACCTGGAAACTAAACCAGCAAAAAAATCTCCTGCTCCTCCATTTACCACTTCCACTTTGCAACAGGAAGCGAGTAGAAAGTTAAGTTTCCCAGTAGCCCTGACCATGTCAGTTGCGCAGAAACTATATGAAGCTGGTAAGATTTCGTACATGAGAACGGACTCCGTAAACCTTTCCAACGATGCGATTGCAAGTGCAAAAGGAGAGATTACCAAAGCATACGGTCCAGATTTCTTCAAGGAAAGACATTTCAAAACGAAGAGTCAAGGTGCACAAGAAGCTCACGAAGCTATCAGACCAACAGACTTTTCTACTCACGAAGCAGGTAAAGACGATAAAGAAAGAAGACTTTACGAACTAATTTGGAAAAGAGCTATTGCTTCTCAGATGGCTGAAGCCGAGTTAGAGAAAACAACAGCAACCATTGGCATCAGCACCAATGATGAGAAGCTTGTAGCCAAAGGTGAAGTCATCAAGTTTGAAGGATTCTTAAAAGTATATATCGAATCAACTGACGATGAAGATGATGAGGAACAAGCAGGAATGCTCCCTCCATTAAATATTGGTCAGGTTCTAGACTTGAAAAGCATGCTTGCGAAAGAAGGATTCACTAGACATCCTCCAAGATATACTGAAGCAAGTCTTGTTAAGAAATTAGAAGAAATGGGTATTGGTAGACCTTCTACCTATGCACCAACTATCTCTACTGTAATCAAGCGTAACTACATCGCCAAAGAGAATCGTGATGGACATGAGCGTAATTACAGAGAAGTTCTTCTTGCAGGTGGAGACATCAAAACCGTAACTCAAACAGAGATTACTGGCGCAGAGAAAAACAAGCTCTTCCCTACCAATACTGCAATGGTCGTAAATGACTTTCTGGTAGAATACTTCCCTAATGTGATCGACTTCTCTTTCACAGCGAAAGTAGAGCAAGAGTTTGATGATATTGCTCATGGAAAAATAGGATGGAGAGACATGATCAAATCTTTCTATGGCGGTTTCCATTCAAAAATTGAAGATACAGAACAGCTGAAGCGCTCTGAGGTGAAAGCCGGAAGAGAACTTGGTACTGACCCAAAAACAGGCAAACCAATCATCGCTAAGCTTGGCAAATACGGTGCTTATGTACAGCTCGGAGAAATGGAAGACGAGGAAAATGGAGGTGAAAAACCAAAGTTTGCAAGTCTGAGACATGGCCAGCTAATAGAAAGTATCACATTGGAAGAAGCTGTGGAACTATTCAAATTACCACGTGAAGTAGGTGAATTAGAAGGTGAGGTAATGACAGCCGCGGTTGGGCGATATGGACCATATATTCGTCATGCTGGCAAGTTCGTTTCATTGAAGCCAGAGCAAGATCCATTAACTATCACCGAGGAAGAGGCAGTTCAACTAATCCTTGCTAAAAGGGAAGAAGACGCCAACAAATACATTAAAACGTTTGATGAAGACGATACCGTATTTGTATTGAATGGACGCTACGGACCTTACATTAAGTTCGGAAAGAAAAACGTTAAGATCCCTAAGGATAAGAAACCTGAAGAACTTTCTTTTGAGGACTGTAAAGCTTTAGCTGAAGCCACTCCTGAGAAGAAACGTGGTGGAGCTAAAAGGAAGACGAAAAAATAATTCGTCCTCTGTAAGAAAACTTACCTAACCTACATCTAACCTATTGTGTCTAACCTGTTCTTTAAGTCATTCGTGACGGAAAATATGGGAATCATTTCCCATATCTGCCGTGCTTATGCGTCTGACAATGAAGAATTGAAGGATTTGATACAAGAGGTGACCATCCAACTTTGGAAATCACATCAAAAGTTTCAGGGTAACTCTAAAATATCCACTTGGGTATATCGAGTTACCTTAAATGTCTGTTTGGCCATCAACCGAAAGAAAAAAATCGATACTGAGCCTATCAAATCTTTAGATATTGAGGATCAGATTGACCATACAGAAAAAGAACAAATTGACCTGCTTTATAAGGCTATCAAACAGTTAAACGAAAGTGATAGAGCGATAATAGTGCTTTATCTAGAGAAAAAAAGTTACCAGGAGATTAGCGAAATCCTTGGTATGACTGTTTCTAATGTAGGAGTGAAAGTAAATCGATTAAAAGATAAACTGAAGACAATGATCAATGGCTGAAGATATTGACATCATAGCGCTTTGGGAGAAAGGGAAATCATACGATTTAAGCCCTGACATAGATGTAGACCAAACGATCAGCAAAAGATCTAAGGGTACTCTTTTTTGGATCAGGGTAATCTTGACTATTGAGTTTTGGATCAATGTGGCAGCTATTCCTGTCTTCACTTATTTCCTTTTGATTCGGGACAAACAATATATATGGGGAGGTTTAGCTGTAATAATTACTCTCGTCTATCTATTTTACTATCAATTTTTAATTCGTCAGATAAAGAACTTTAGCTTTGAAGATGATGTGCGAACAAGCCTTAAAAAGTTATATGGCTACTTAAGGTTCTTTGTTCTTCATTATAAGGTCGTACTCTGGCTTAGTTTTTTAATAAGTACAGTTCAACAATATTTCAAGGATTCAATTCCCCTTATACTATGGTTGACAGAGAATAGTGTGGCAATTTCAATTATAATACTTCTTGGGATTTTCTTGAATTACCTAATTGATTTAATCTATGGCCGAAAAATTCGATATCTTAGAAACATAATCAATACTTTCAAATCATTGTAGCTTGCGGTTTTTAAAAATTATCCTTTATCTTAACGGTATAACTAATAATAATTCTATGGAAAACTTTGAAAAATTAAGTACTGAAGAACTTAGCCAAGTAAATGGAGGAGTAGGGTGGCTAATTGCTGCTGCCGAATGGGTAGGAGAAAAAACTGTTGAGGCCGCTGTAGCCGTCTATGAATGGATTGAAGAAGAATAATTTATTCTTCAATCTAGATAATTAATGAAACAAAGGCCGTTTCAATTATATTTGAGACGGCCTTTTGATATTAAGTACACATATGTCTTTACATCATCATCTCAAACACTTTAAGTGAAGAAGCCGTGATTTATGTCAGAGATCTTTAGTTGACCATACGCTTCAGAAACTTCTCCCAAACAGCTTTTACAATCTGAATACATAAAATTAGATATTAACCAACTAATTATAAAGACTAGAGAAATCAATAATTATTACTAAATACGTGTTGAAAAACAAGTAGTGTTCATAGTCCAATCTAGATAAGGCCTTCAATTATCAGATGATACAGGCCTCATGAGGCGTATGAAGTCTTGAGGTATATTTAACGCACTGAACGCCCTTTATCCCAACAACATCCAAATATAGTGTTGCTCAATCTGCTCCTTGTTCACAACAAGCCCTTTTTATCCTTTAAAAGCCAAGCATACATCACAGCTATTCCTCTTTAAAGCAATAATATAAGTAGTAATAATCATCATCAACTCGGAATCAGCAGAAGGCCTATAATAAATCATGAAGCATTGCTTTCACTTGAGTTTACATTGAAGTATTGTACTTGATTCCTTTTACTAACATTAATCTGCTTTCAGATAGAGGTCTCAACGCAGTGCGTCTTTCGAACAATCCGATTGAACTATTTACTCTCCATTTTTATCGGACAACTGAGTTATTTCATCTAATGCTTACACTTTTTTCTTTCCTATCTTCCCCAAAAACACTGAGTTGCTTTTAATGACCTCATAAAACCAACTTAAACTTGAGTTCAATGCGCACTTTTTCTTACCCTAGTCTGTCATTTTTGTTACTTTTCCATGACTAGCATACAGTCACTTATCAGGCACTATCAGTACTTGTTCGTCAATCAAACATTACTTTTGAATTCTTTCAGTGGAACCCCTACAGACTCAACCAAATCCTCAAATTCTCTGTCGTAGCGGGTAAAGGTCTCATCTCAAAACGTAGCTCCTGATGATTTCAATGATAAAAAAAGCCGATTTTTCAATCGGCTTTCAATTCTTTCAGTGGACTTCTATTACACGTAATTATTCAACATTACTGGCATTACCAATAGAAGGATATCTTCATTTTCATCTTTCTCAACTGGGAACAAGATACCTGCTCTGTTAGGAGCATTAAGTTTCAACGTAATTTCTTTCGCGTCAAGATTGTTCAACATCTCGATCAAGAACTTAGCATTGAATCCGATTTCGATATCCTCTCCATCGTGCTCACAAGAAAGTCTCTCATTTGCTTCGTTTGAGAAATCTAAATCTTCTGCAGAAATCATCAACTCGCTACCAGTAATTTTCAACCTTACCTGGTGAGTTGTTTTGTTCGCATAAATAGCGATACGCTTTAATGAACTCAACAACTCTGCTTTGTTGATATTCATAGTATTTTCATTATCTGAAGGAATTACGTTCTCGTAATCTGGGAAACGCTCATCAATCAAACGACAAATCATTTTTACATTATTGAAACTGAAGAATGCATTCGATGCATTGAACTCCAAATTCACATTGGTATTTTCAGAAGGCAATGTCGCTTTTAAAAGTGTCAATGCTTTTCTTGGAATGATCATACTGTGAGACATATCTGAAGCGATATCCACTCTTCTGTATCTGATCAATCTGTGACTATCTGTAGCAACGAATGTAGTATTAGTCTCATCTAATTTAATGTAAACACCAGTCATTGCTGGTCTTAGCTCATCATTACTGGTAGCATAGATGGTGCTATTAATTGCCTGAGCAAGTACTCCAGAAGACATGTTTACAGAATATCCATCAGACACTGTTGGTATCTTAGGGAAGTCCGTAGCATTCTCTCCTGATAGCTTGTATCGACCATTATCCGAATTGATCTCGATGCTGTAAGTATCTGCATCAATAGAGAAAGTAACTGGTTGCTCTGGCAAGTTTCTCAAAGTTTCCAATAAGATCTTAGCTGGAATAGCAATACTTCCATCCTCCTTTGCTTCCACTTCTAGCTCAGTAATCATACTTGTCTGCAAGTCTGAAGCAGTGATAGTCAAGGTACCATCGCTAATTTCAAACAAGAAGTTTTCAAGGATAGGCACAACCGGATTGGTAGTGATCACACCATTGATCGCTGAAAGCTGCTTAAGTAGATAGGATGATGATACTATAAATTTCATTCGTTCGAGATTTCAATTGGGCGTCAAATTTAAGAACAAAATTTGAGATTTAAAGGCATACTTCAAACTCAGTCTTCAATCTCAAAATCTTTATTTTGTAAAAGGATTTGTGACATGCGTCGATCATCCACTACAAACATGGATTCGTCATAAGTCATTACCAAATAAATCCTATCTCCAGGAAGTTTTGGATAGATCTCAAGCATTATCGGCAGATCGTAATTAATCGACTCAATAGTCAATTTAGCCAATACAGGCTTGGTAGACAGACTATCATATTGTTCAAATCGCCCTTTACTCACCCATTCATTGGCCTGGAAGTACTGAAATTGATTCAAATACTCTACTACTGCATTAGAATCCAATTGCTGAACACCTTCAACCAGGAAAAAATCTTTATCAAATTTGATATTGATGTCTTTCTTGCCCTCATCAAGGTAATCCAATTGCAAATTCTGAATAGTTCTCCAACTTTCATTCAACACCAAACGATCTCTCCATTGGTCTTTCTTCAATTCAAAAATACCTCCGACATACTCATTGTATCCAGGAATTTGAACTTGATAAACTTCATCATCTCCGTCCATGGAAAAGTAAGTTCTCGTTTTAGTTGGGTTACCCCAAACATGATAAGTCATCGGTTGATCACCAGAAATCTCAACCTTAATTCCCTCTTCTTGTGGGATCTCAACAGGCTTCTGAACTCTCACTCGATTCAATATGGAAAACAATAGACGATCAAGGTTTGGATCCACTGCATATTCTTCATCAACCAACCATTGTCCTTGAGGTCCTCTGGATAATTTGATGTCGTTCAATTTGATAAAAGAAACTCCCGCCGTGTCCATTAAGGCAAACTTTTGCTCATTGAAAGACACTCCTGACGACTTCCCTCCTACAAATAAAAAAATGAGGTTGGAAATTAATAGCAAAACGAATACCCCCAATAACTTCTTATTCTTCCCTTTCATATCAGAACTTATTAGATCGTTTTCTCAAATAGACTTTTACCAGACCAAACAGAATTAGCAACACTATAGGTATCACGATGTTAATGATCTGCCATTGCACTTTTTCTGCTCTTACCTTCACCTTATTCAAAGGACGAATCTTCACTTCCTTGGATCTGGTTTGAATCAAACCATCTTCATCCACCAGGTAATCAATGATGTTCTTGACCAGGTTTTCATTTCCGTAGGAGCTCTGACTGTAAGGCATCGTACCGAGTGGCAAAGGCTGTCCGTTTTCAGGGTTCAATTCATTGGTAATAATGTTACCATCAGCAATCACCACAATCTTACTCTTAGCTCCATCATCTATTTTATCCACATTTCGGAAAGCAGGTGGAGCAAATCTATTTTTATAGAGCGAAGTAAAGTTCCCTTCCAACAAATAGCCCATCACCTGAGGTCCCGCTTGAAAAGCTTCAGGACGTAGTGTGCCTCGGAGATCGTTCAAGCTAACTTCCACAGGGTATCCAATTACTTTAGAATTAGCTGAACTTGAGAATAAAGGATATTTGTTCACACCAGGCGCTTTAACCGTATCAATAGATGAGGCCATTTTCAACATGACGGCATCCATATTTCGAACCACAGGATGAGTACCGTAATTGGTTATTACTGGAAAATACGGCCAATCCAACATAGTGATTTGTGCTTGATCTCCAATATTACCAGTGATTACCGGAAGCTGCCCTGCATTTAAATCAGCAACATAATTCTGATTAATTCGGATACCATACTTGAATAGCAAATCCTCCAGGTTCGTCTTCACCGGAATAGCCACCGAACTGCTCATTAATGCACTATCAATATTAATGCTCAGCACATCCATGAAGAAAGCCAATCGACCTCCTTTCATTACGTACTGATCTAGTAGGAATTTCTCATCGTCTGTAAACTCTGCACTTGGCTTAGTGATCAAAAGCAAATCATATCCAACCAACGGCGTTGATTTTTCAGGCAGGTTTACCTTGAATAGATCGTATTTTGACAGTACCAAATTGGTCAAACCACCTAGCAATGTAGAGTCTGGCTCGTCGTGTCCTGTTACCAATCCGATACGCTTTCTTCCTGAGCTTGCTAATTGCTGAATCGTATTGGCAAATTCATATTCCAACCCTTCTATGGATTGGTTGATAATCTCATCCGGATTACCTGCCCTACTTCCTTTCAACAAGTTGACTGCTAATTCTCTACCTTGATAGGTTACAATAGCACCCGGGAAAATCATTTTCTGCGTGTTCTGTCCATCTTTTGAGAAGTTCAGGTTGGTCGGTTGAATTCCCTGATTGATCAACCCCTGGAAGAATTGATTTCTAGCTTGCGTACTTTGTGCTTGTGTGGGATCTACAAAACGAACATCAAAACTACCCGTGCTGTAAATAGCGAACTCTTCTAGCGTCTCTCGAATGCCTTTTTGGAAACGAATAAAATTGGATGGCAACTCCCCCGCCAAGTATACCTCAATAACCACATCACCTTCCAGTCTTCCTAATAGGTTCTTGGTAGCATCGGAAATGCTGTAACGTTTTTCTTCGGTCATATCCAGTCTAAACTGGAAGCGATTGGCTACCTGAAAAGCCAACCAAATAATCATCAGACCAATACCGAATCGAAGCAACAACGCTATTTTATGATTTGTCTGACTCATTTTCTTGATCCGATTATAAGTTGAGTCAATAATAACATAATGGCGATAAGGCTCACGAAATACACAATATCGACCAAATCCAACAATCCTCTACTGATAGATGAATAGTGTGCCATAATTCCGAACTCCGAGATGTAATAAGACCAATCAGCCCAAACGTTGATTGAGGCCATAGAATCAATTCCGGTATAGAAAAAGAAGGATAGAAATGCTGCCAGAATGAACGACACTATCTGATTTCCTGTCAAAGCTGATGAAAGGATACCAATAGAAGTAAAGACACCTCCAAGAAGCACCAAACCAATGTATGAACCAATGATTCCCGGAGTATCCAGATTGCCAACAGGATTTCCTAAACTGCTCACTGAGAAGTAGTATACCAAAGTTGGAATCACCGAGAATAGTACCAGAAAGAACCCTGCGAAAAACTTACCTAAAATGATTTGAGAATCTCTAAACGGTAAGGTTTGCAACAATTCGATTGTTCCAGTACGTCGCTCTTCAGCAAATGACTTCATCGTGATGGCTGGAATCAAAAACATGAACACATACGGTCCAAAACTGAATAGTGGCTCCAATGAAGCATAGCCATAATCCAGAATATTGGTATCTGGAAACACCCACATGAGTAATCCAATACCAATCAAAAACACCCCGATCACCACATAAGCAATCAGCGAGTTTAGAAATTCGTTGACTTCTTTAATGAAGATGCTTATCATGATGCTTTCCCCTGGGTTAGTCGGTGAAATATTTCTTCTAAAGAGTTCTGAGCTTTGGTCAAACTGCTCAATGGCAAGTCGTGCTCAGAGGTAATTCGCAAAAGTTCTGCTCTCAGATCCGAACGATCAGATTCTATTAAGTAGGCATTCTTACCGTAATCTTTCAATTCGAAACCGGCTTCTGCGAACACTGCATTATTCACAGGCTTTTCAAACTCCATGATAATTCCGGAAGTATTGCCCAGACCTTCTTTGAGCTTTGACAGCTCGTCATTCACAACCATATTGCCACGATCGATGATCACTACATGATCACAAATCGCCTCCACTTCCTGCATGATATGGGTAGAAAGAATAACTGTCTTGTCAGCACTGATATTCTTAATGACCTGACGTATTTCTAATATCTGATTTGGGTCCAAACCAGAAGTAGGTTCATCCAAAATCAACACCTTAGGATCATGAATCAATGATTTGGCCAAACCAACGCGCTGACGATATCCCTTAGAAAGAGCTGACAATCTTTTGCTTCGCTCTCTTTCTAATCCAACGAGCTCAATCATCTCCTCCACACGCTTTTTGGCATTTTTCAGGCTATAGGCACTTGCCACGAATCCTAAAAATTCGCGCACGTACATGTCCAGGTAAAGCGGATTATGCTCAGGCAAATAACCTATAATCCGCTTTGCTGCAATGGGATTTTCCTCCACATCAATTCCATCAACTAAAATTTTACCTGAAGTTGGGCGAATGTACCCAGTGGCCATTTTCATGGTAGTTGACTTCCCGGCGCCATTTGGCCCGAGAAAACCAGTGATCATTCCTTCAGATGCTTCGAAGGAGATTCCATTCACGGCAGTTTGCTCTCCAAAAACTTTAGTTAGCTGCTGGATTGATACGGACATATGCATTACTTCCCTTTAGGTCTTAGTGGTCTGATCTCCAAATCTACAGGAAGATAGTTAGGATGTGTATTTAGAAGATCAATTATCGACTTAGCAACGTCCTGAGGGCGCATCATATTGTCATGAGCATCATATCCGTCGATATCATCGAAGAAATTAGTCTTCACACTTCCTGGATAAACGTTGGTCACTTTGATTCCCCAGTCTCTTAGCTCCATAAACAATGAGTGCCCAAAACCTGTCACAGCATGCTTTGTAGCCGCATAGCCAGACATGTTTTTCACGGGATTCAATCCTGCGATAGAACTTACATTGACAATGTGCCCCTGATCCATTTTCTTCATCTGAGGAACAACAGCCCTGGTGCAATACATCAAGCCATGCACGTTCACATCAAACATTCCTTTCCAGTCTTCGATATTCAACTCGTCAATTGCTCCAGCAACACCGTAACCAGCGTTGTTGATCAAAAATTGAACATCATCTCCGAATCGATTGACAGTCTCTTTATAAGCACTCTCTACAGAATCTAAATCTGCTACATTCGTCTCAATGAAATAAAAATCATCGTGAATTAACTCCGGCTGGCTTCTGCTCCATCCTGCTACTTTCACTCCTTCTTCCAGAAGAAGTTTAGCTACTTCAAGTCCAATTCCTTTACTTACACCGGTTACTATAGCAACTTTGCCTTGTAGGTTATCCATATTCCTGTTAGTGGTTTGCAATTTGTTTGATTTTGTGATTAATAACAACTTGGAAAACATTCAGCCCACTAAAGAGTTCACCGGATTGATATTTTTATCTACCATTCATTCTTCTAATTTTGAGCTATGATAACCATTGTATGTTCTACGAACAGGAATGACGCGCTTTCATATCAAATAAGCCTCCTCTACCAACAGGTGCTGGCTGATTTGGGTGCAGAAAGTGAAATTCTCAATTTGAATGATCTTCCAGCTGATTTTGCCTTTTCAGCATTGTATGAAAATTCAGGAAAGAATGAACAGTTCAACACATTCAGTACTCATATGAGTCAAGCTCAAAAATATGTGTTCATAGTACCAGAATACAATGGTTCTTTCCCGGGAGTATTGAAGACCTTCATCGACGGATTGGAATATCCCAACACATTCAAAAACAAGAAATGTGCTTTAGTTGGCCTCTCTTCTGGAGTGCAAGGTGGTGGATTAGCCTTAAGCCACTTAACTGACATCTTTAATTACTGCGGCATGAATGTGCTTGCTCTTAAACCAAAACTAGCACGCATAGAAGCTCATATAGATGGTGATTTCCAAATCACCAACAACCTGTACATGCAGCTGCTAAAAGAGCAAGCAGAAAAATTTATCGAGTTTTAATTCTCTTTTGGTAACGTCCCAAAAACCACATCCCAAAGCAAAGTACTCACACCAAATGCCTTGTCCTCAGGATATTTATAGTGATGCATTGCGTGGTATTTCCATAGCCTTTTGAACATAAAAAACTTAGGTGTTTTGAAACGATGCTGTGCATAGTGTATGGAAATGTAAAGCAAATAACCAAACACGAATCCTGGGAAGAAGGCAATAGCCAGGTTCCCAAGTGCTAACCAAAACAAGCCGTAAAACAATGACAATAGCAAAAGTGCTGGAACAGGCGGCATTGCCAATCTGGTTGGATCTTTAGGATATTGGTGGTGGATACCATGTCCCATGTGCTGGATTTTCAACAGCCACTTCTTCTCTGTATGCACATGATAGACATATCGGTGCACCCAATATTCTGCTAATGTCCAGGTAAGCCATCCAGCAAAGAACAGTCCGATTACAGTTTGCCATGCTACTTGCCGAAATGCGAAATAACAAAACGTAATCACAATGATAGAGTGCATGGTCACCGGAATGGAAATATGCGTGCGAGTAAGTTTCTCCATGAAACCATTTGTAAACAACTCGTCAGTCCCTTCATTCTTGGGCCTCAAATGTTCGGGTATTTGATAGAATTTATTCTCCATGCTGCAAAGCACTCTTAGAGCGAACTATGCGCCAATGACTAAAATCAGCTGCTGTACAGAAGTATTTCATCCATTACCGTTTGGCAACCTTTAACTGCGGTTTTACGATTAATAATAGTATGATGATGGGTGCTGGTTTCATACGGAATATGATCGCTTCTAGCAAAGACAACAGATCTTTGCTAAAAGGTCCGGATGATGCTGTCTTCAAGAACTTTGACACTAAGTCCTATCAGGTGAAGAAGAAGAATCGAATCATTCCTTCCTTCAAAAAAGCATCCCCAGAAATGCTAGCCGCAATCCGGCTAAATCTTCTCGCTGAAAATGAAAGGATTGCTAAAATCAAGAGAAACATACTCCTGATTAGTTCAGCAGTGGCATGTGCATGCCTAATATTTATTCTTGTAGCTAAACTTTAAGACAATGGCAGGATCAGGAGGTTTAGTTCATGACATGGTTAAAACAACCAATAACAACCGGTCACTATTAAAAAAAGCAAGTGGAACTTATGGAAGTTTTGATCATGCATCCTATGCCCTTCCAAAGAATAGCAAAACACCCGCTTTCAAAGAAGCTTCACCAGAAATATTAGCAGACATTCAAGAAAAGATGAATCTTCAAAATGCTGAAACCGCAAGAAAGAAGCGCATCATCATCATTGCAGCAACTACAGCAGCAATCATTTGTATGGCCATCATGCTACTCGTGAAGTTCTAATATCAACTGACGAATATCAGTCTTCATCAAGACCATTTTCAGCCGATTTCGGACATCCTTTAGCCGTCATTTTCGATTATATAAGTATTATGATAAGCGCAGGATACTTACGAGACATGGTTAAGACCACACAGCTTAACAGATCTCTTTTAAAAGCAAGTGAAGCAGGTAAGTTCAACAACTTCGATAGAGAGGCTTACCTGGGTGAAAGCAAAACCAGAACAATACTCACCTTCAAACAAGCGAGCCCAGAGCTACTGATAGCCATCAGAGATCAGATGATATCCCAAAACAAAAGAAACACACAATACAGTGAAGCAGTATTCCTTCTAAGCACTCTTTTTGGAGGCTTACTTGCAGCTATTATGTTTTGGCTTTGAGCCTATCAGAATTTCAAACATACAGGGTGAGACATCTTGAACTCATTGCCTGTATATTCCAGCAATCCTGTTTCAGCATCACGCTTAAACACCGTGATATTGTCTGAGTTTTGGTTAGCTACTAACAAGAATGCGCCATCAGGTGAGATGGTGAAATTCCTTGGCCAATCTCCGCGAACATTTTCTGTACCTAGTAGCTCCAAATTTCCGTCTTCCTGAATTTTGAAAATAGCAATACTCTGATCCCCTCTGTTGGATACATAAACAAACTTACCATCAGGGCTCACATGAATATCGGCACAGTAACTCGCATCCGTAAAACCTTCAGGCAATGTACTCTTCCGGTCTATCAATGAGAACTTACCCGTTTCTTTATCCACTGAAGCAGACATAATCATACTATTCAATTCCGTTACTATGAATACTAAATCCTTTGTAGGATGAAACTCTAGATGTCTTGGACCATCTCCAGCTTCAGCCACTAACGCAGTTGCAGCTCCTCCTAATCGATTATTATTCACTGGATAAGCCAATACCTGATCAATACCCAAATCAATTACATACAAGAACCTTCCGTCTTTTGAGAATTGGGAAAAATGAGCATGAGGCTCTCCTTGTCGCTCAGCATTGGCACTCGAACCATAATGCTGAAACTCACTAAAGCCTTTTGATAATTGTCCATTAGTGCCAATGGTATAAATCCCACCATTACCTGAACTATAATTAGCTACTGCAACCAGCCCTGAATTCGCATCGATAAAACAAGGATGTTTTCCATAAGTAGATACCGAATTGATCAAATCTAACTTTCCCTGCTCATTCCGTTTCCACGAAGAGATACTTCCCTCCTCGTCTTCACTTACACTGAAAATATACTTTGAGCTATCTCCAACAGCCAGAAATGAAGGATTGGAACTTGTTGCCAACAAAACCCTGTCGCTAAGCTCTCCAGTTGTAGGATCGAATTGCAACTGATAGATACCATCACTGCCATCTCCCGTGTATGTTCCCACCAATAGATCCAACGTTGAAGGTGAAGTACTTTCAGAAGTACTCTGTTCTTTATTAGATGAACATGAAGACATAATGATTAATACACTTAGAAGTGACAGTAAGGTTGATCTCATAGCTAAAAAATTGAGTGTGCAATATAGCCACCGAATTTTAGAAAAAAGAAAAGGCCCGAAACGGGCCTTATCTCCTAAACAACAATCTAACCAAACTTAATAAAGTGTCTTCTCTAGAAATGCCATTACCTGCCCCATTGCAGGCACTCCATCAGCTTCCCAGCTAATTTTCAAAAAATCATTACTTCCTGAGTCCATAAAAGCATGTGGACGCCCTTCATGAACCCAATATTCTACTTTATGACCAGCCTCTTTCAGCCTTTCCATATATTCTTTTACCGACTCTGGAGTAGTCAAATTATCATTACTCCCAACAGTGAATAGTTGAGGCGGAAGGTTTCGTTCGTACGATAATGGAATGTTATGGATTGGGCTAACAATTTTGTAGAAACCAGGATTATTCGCTGGAGTAATCACCCCTCCAAAAATGCTACGTGGTTGTGCTCCTCCTAATTGCCAGAAAATATTACCAGCACTTTCAAAACCTCCTTTGGCACTCGCATAAATATCAAACGCTCCATAACTAATCACAGCGCTTTGCACCTGGACGCCGCCTTGTTTCATCAAACTTTTACAAGTGACTCCTTCTGGTAAATAAGTTGGCTTAAATCCATATGGAGCCTGATCAAAGCCTGTATCACTTAGGTTGTAACCTCCGATTAAAACCATTTCAGCAAGATGACCACCAGCACTGTCTCCAGTTACGGCCACCTTATTCGGATTGCCTTTATGTTTTTCAATATTGTTCTGCACCCAAAGTACAGCACCTAAAGCATCCTCCACAATCTCGTTCATAGTTACTGTATTGTGTTGATCACCTAGCAATCGGTAATTCACATTACAAACAACATATTCACCATGTTCAACGACATATTTGGACATATCATTCATGATGGATTTGTTGTTGATCAACCAGCCACCACCATGAAAAATGATCAATACCGGATAGGAATCCTTGCCCGTGTCAGGTGTGTAAATGTCCATGGTTAAATCAAAATCCCCAGGACTTGCCCACAACACATTTTCTTCAAGAGTGTATTCGTTCAGCTTTTGCGCTGTAAGCGAGAACGTAGCAACCATTAGTAGAACTAAACTCAGTAAGTTTTTCATCAATAGATTATTTAGAGGTTAACTCATCTATTGCAACATCCGAGACCAAAGCTTTATTCACAGTTTCTACCACCAACTCTTCAGACACTTCAAATGATTGTACTTCGCGAATATCCTCGCTTGAAGCACCAATTTTCACCTGATAAGTACCTGGTTCTACAATCCATGCGGATCTCTCCGTATCGAATGAAGCGAGCGTTTTCGCAGACAAAGTCAGTGTCAATGCTTCACTAGCACCAGCCTTCAATAATCCTGTTTTATCAAACGCTTTTAGCTCCAATGCTGGTTTATCTAACAACCCTCCATCAGGAGCTGTCACATAAACTTGCACGATTTCTTTACCAGCTACATCGCCAACGTTTTTCACGTCAACAGAAACAGTAAATTCTTTACCATCAAATGTGGAGCTGCTCAAAGAAGCATTTCCATATTCGAAATCGGTGTATGACTGTCCAAAACCGAATGGATAGGAAGTTGCAATGTCAAAAGTGCTAAAATACCGGTATCCAACATAAATACCTTCTTCATAAGTCACTTTGGAAGGGAATCCCATAGAGATTGGTCCCATCATTACTTCCTCGGAGTCTGGCAAATTCTCACCAGGGAAGTTCTCCCCGCTCTTCACATCTTCATAGGTAACTGGGAATGTTGTTGGAATTTTTCCTGACGGATTTACCTTTCCTATAAGCACATCTGTCAAAGCATTACCTGCTTCTTGTCCTCCTTGCCATGCGAGCACAATAGCATCCACTTTATCCTTCCAGGAAGCTGTCTCTATCACATTACCGATGTTCAGCATAACCACTACTTTCTTGTTTTGTGAATGGAAAGCTTCGGACACCTTAGAAATCATGTCTTGCTCTGCTTCTGTCAGGTAAAAATCTCCAGATAATTGTCTGTCCTGAAATTCCCCAGAATTTCTACCGAGAGTGATGAAAGCAATATCACTTTCTTTGGCCTGAGCTAATACTTGAGAAGATGTTAAAGGTCTTTCTGCAATTGGAGGCAATAATTCAAAGAAGAAACGCTTCTCTGGTTGTTTTGCTTTTTCTTCTTCAATGTATGTTTTGTACTCGGAAGCTAATTCTTCATCTACAGTATAATTGGCATTTGCAAGACCTTCTACTAGTGAAACAGTGTATGCCTCATTCACATCTCCACTACCTGTACCTCCAGCTATAAACTCATACGAACCAACACCAAATGCTGCAATATTTTTTTGATTCTTAATTGGCAATATTTCATCATTTTTAAGCAAAACGATTCCTTCTGCCGCAGCTGCTCTAGCAATTTTAGCATTCGCTTCCAGGTTAGGCTTGTCCGAATATGGGTAATCAAAAAACACAGGTGATTGTAAAATGATTTTGATAATTCTCGCTGCATTGATATCAAGTACTGATTCTGCCAATTCTCCTTTTTTCACTGCTTCCAGAATTGCTGTAGTTTGATTAGGAGTGCCAGGCATCAACAGATCATTTCCAGCCACCATTTGCGCTACAGGATCTTTTCCTGCAAACCAATCTGTCATAACCAACCCTTCAAAACCCCAGTCATCACGAAGGATGGTTGTCAACAAATCTTTGTTCTCCGAAGCATAAGTACCATTCACTTTATTATAGGCACTCATGATGGTCCATGGCTGTGATTCTTTTACTGTAATCTCAAAGCCCCTTAGGTAAATTTCTCTCAATGCACGCTCACCGATGATGGCATCAACAAGCATCCTATTCGTTTCTTGATTATTCGCTGCAAAGTGCTTAACTGAAGTACCTACTCCATTGGACTCAACGCCATTCACCAAAGCAGCAGCCATCTTACCACTCAAAATTGGGTCTTCTGACAGGTACTCAAAGTTTCTTCCAGCTAATGGGTTTCTATGAATGTTTTGCGCCGGAGCAAGCAAGATATCAACTCCATATTCTTTCACTTCATTACCCATTGCTTTGCCAATGCTTTCTGCCAGCTCTACATCCCATGAACTTGCAATTAAAGTCTCAATAGGAAAAGCGGTGCAGTAAAAGGTCTGATCGGTAGAATCTCTTGTCGGAGAAATTCGCAGACCCGCAGGCCCATCCGCCAAAACGATAGAAGGTATTCCCAGCGAAGGAATAGCATGTGTACTACCTGCCGCACCTGCCACTTTTTCTTTTATGGCTCCAATTGGCATATCAGGCATGCTCAGATTCATCCCAACTCCCACTACTAAATCAACTTTTTCCTCGAGAGTCATTTTAGATACCGCATCAGCCGCACGATCATCCAAAGAAGCAGATGGATCTTCATACAAATCCATTTTGCCATTATTGTTAAGGTCTTTGTAGTCTGGAGCTTTCTCAGGACTACTACACGCTACCATTAGGGACAAGGCAGCTAAGGGGTAAAAAAATTGTTTCATCATCAGATTCATTGTGTCGTATTGACACAAACATAATTAATTAATCGAAAATTTTACCAACTTTGCCCGAAAAGGTGGAACCGTGAGTGAGACAACTAACCTGCATCCGGGATTATCAGTAGACTGTGTAATATTTGGCTTTCATGAAAATGAGCTGAAGGTCCTAATGCTTAAAATGAAGCAGATGGACAAATGGGCATTGCCTGGTGGATTTGTGAACATTAAGGAAGATGTAGACAAAGAAGCCATTAATATATTGCAACGTAGAACTGGACTAAAGGACATATTCCTTCACCAATTCCATTTGTTTGGCAATGTTTCCAGAAATAATCAAGCCTATGTTGACAAACTGGTCAAGAAAGGTGTCATAGAGCCTGACATGAAAGAATGGTTTCAACAACGGTTCATCACCGTAGGTTACTATGCATTGGTAGAATTCGCCAATGTACAAGAGCCCACTCCTGATAATATTTCTGATAAATGTGAATGGCTCCCACTTACCGAGTTACCAGATCTTATACTAGATCACTCGGAAATCATTCATAAAGCTCACCAGACTCTCAAAACACAACTAATTTATCAACCAATCGGAATCAATCTACTACCAGAAAAATTCACCATGCCGGAACTTCAGGCTTTGTATGAAACCTTATTGGAAAAAGAATTGGATCGAAGAAACTTCCGTAGAAAAATGCTGGCATACGATATTTTGATTCAAACTGACGAACGCAGAAAAGGAGGTGCTCACAAGGCTCCAATCCTATACAAGTTTGACAAAGACAAATACCATCAGGCCATTGAGAAGGGACTAAAATCAGGATGGTAAATAATTGATTACTAACTAAATAATCGCGAACTTAAGGAAATGTCAGATATATACATTTCCGAAGAAGTAGCTTCTGTTATTGATCTATACAAAGAGGTTAATTCTGCATTGAATGTATTGCAATTCCTTTCGGAAAAAGCCGAAATATTGCATCATGGTCATCAAACCAAACACCCTGGTGCTGTAATTGAAATCACCTGCTGGCACCCAGGTCTAATTGGCAAACCAGCAAGACAGATATTTGACACTCCATTTTCAGAAGACGATGCAAAGCTTACTATTAGTAGAATTCATGGCTTTCTAAATTGGGAAGAAGTCATCAACTCAAATCTCTATCTGAATAATCGTTTTGAGCTTGCAGTAGACAATCTCCTTCGAGGTGATATCAATACCTTGGAACATGTCCTCACTGAATCGCCCGAAATAGTCAACTTAGCTTCCAATTACCCACATCACGCAACGCTACTACATTACTGTGCAAGCAATGGTCTAGAAACAGAACGTCAAGTTGTTCCAGACAACCTACTGGAAATAGTAGAGCTATTGATAGAAAAAGGAGCAGACAAAAAGGCCAAAATGAAAGTTTATGGCGGAGAACACACTCCTACAGAATTAGCAGCCACTAGTTCTCACCCATTCAAAGCTGGCATGTCCACACAGCTCATCGATAAATTAAAGTAACACTTGACGTTTTTGTTAGATTAATGTAAATTAGAAAAAACCTAATTTCGTTAACTATGATTAAATTCAAATTAAAGCAGACTGCACTACTTGCAGCAGTATTAGCAATTTCATTTGCTTGTCAGGAGCAAAATGATGTAGTTACTCCAGAGCTACAAGATGTTCCCAAAGAAATCCTGGATCAAATTGATGCATTGGGATTTAATTCCAATGAAGTCAAAATGCACGATGGTATGCTGTTCATTGAAGGAGACATTGCCATCTCTGTCGAAGAGTTAAAGCAAATGCAACCAGGAAAAGACCTTGCAGTTGAAGAACATTATTCTACTGACAATTTAGTTTCTGGCTCACCGCGAACTATCAATGTTTATGTGAACATGCCTCAAAAATATCTGGATGCTACAGATATAGCTATAAGCAGATATAACTCAGAGGGTCTAAACCTAACCTTCCAAAGGGTAACTAGCTCAGGTTCCGCAGACATTACCATCACAGCATCACCATGGTACTACTATTGGTTTGGCATTTTGGGATCTGCTGGATTCCCTACTGCGTCCGGTGACCCTCACAATCAAATCCTGATGACACGTGCCTATTACGATGGTGTAAGCAATATCAATGGACTTGCAACCACTATTGCTCATGAGATGGGACATTGCATTGGTTTTAGACACACAGACTACATGGACAGAAGCTACAGCTGTGGTGGCGCTGCAGATGATGAAGGCGATGGAGGTGTTGGGGACAACTACATCCCGGGCACACCTACAGGACCAGACGCCAATTCATGGATGCTAGCTTGTGGAAGTCCAGAAGGAGACCGACCATTCACTGCCAATGATAAAATCGCTCTCGATTATCTTTATTGATTAATTAATACTTGATAGATCAGTTGGAAGCCCTGACCATACGTCAGGGCTTTTTTATTTTGCATTAATTCTTTACTTTCTAGCATATTTTTGAGTTTATGAAGAAAATTATCCAACCAGTAACTTTCCTGATTCTCATTACCCTTTCATTTTGGGCTAGTGCCCAGGATGCCCGAGAATCCTACACTGATGGAATGAGCGCACTGAATCGTGGCAATTTCCAGCAAGCAATTAATAAGTTTAAAGAAGCTGTTAACCTGAAAAACGACTATCAGGATGCCTGGTACTACCTGGGGATTAGCTTTGGTTATGCCAAAGACTATCAAAATGTAGTGTACTCAATGAGTAGACTTAAAACAATTAACCCAAACTACAATCCATGGATGTATTACGAAGCCTGTAAAGCTTTGACAGAACTGGATAATTTGGAAGATGCAGAGAATGCTGCAAACATGTTCTTATCCAAATTAGAAGATAAGCCAATTAACATGGCATCTCGCCATCAGGGGGTTTACCGGCTAAACTATGCGGTAGAAAGCAGAAAAGTAAGAGCAGCTAAACCAACGATGACTGCTCCTCAACCTATAGCGACCTTAAATAGTAAATCAGGTGATTACATGCCGCAGGTAAATCCTACAGGTACTCGCCTTTATTTCACCAGTGTTAGAAAAGGTGGGTTTGATAATCCAGACGCCAATGACCCAACAGACTTTGGTGAAGACTTATATTACTCCTCTCTAGTCAATAATGCCTGGAGTGCTCCAAAATTGCTTCCAGAGCCACTAAACTCCATGGGAGATGACTTTGGGTCTGCCTTTACAGGTGATGGTCAGGTAATGGTTTACGTAAAATGTGATACCGAAGAAGGCATTGGCAATTGTGACCTTTATATCACCCAGCTGGTAGGAACAGAATGGTCCAAACCGGTAAACATGGGTAATGTGGTCAACTCTGATGATTGGGACTCACAACCTACTATCAGTGCAGATGGAAACAGAGTCATCTACACCTCAGCACGCGCAGGAGGTTATGGTGGATCTGACATCTACATGATAGAAAAGAATCAATTGGGCGAATGGGGTATTCCTCAGAACCTAGGTGGTATTGTCAACACTCCTTTTAATGAAAATAGCCCGTACCTAGCTCCTGATGGTAAAACCTTATACTTTGCTAGTAATGGACATCCCGGATTTGGTGGAATGGATATTTTCTACTGCATTTTTGAAAATGGTAAGTGGTCAACACCGAAGAACCTTGGTGCTCCACTCAACTCAAGAGGTGATGACACCAACTTCAGTATTTCTGCAGAAGGAATGGGATACTTCTCCTCCTCAAGACTAGACGGGTCCAACTTCGAGATCTTCCAAATCGAGCTTCCTGATGAACTGAAACCTAAACCAACGGTGGTTGTACAAGGAATTGTATCCAACTCTAAAACACTGGCCCCAATTGGTGCAGTAGTATTGATTGAAGACATCAACTCAGGTGAATTGATCAGTGTGAATAAGAGCAACTCGTCGAGTGGTGAATACCTGGTTGTACTTCCTGCTGGTAGAAATTACAGCGTATCCGCTAGTAGCAAGGGCTTCTTCTTCTACTCACAGAGTTTTGAAATTCCTGCCGATACAAGCTACCAGGAAATCATCAATAACATTGCTCTAGAGCCGATAGAAAAAGGAACTAAAGTTGTCTTGAACAACATCTTCTTTGAAAGCGGTAGAGCAGAGTTGAAACCAATAAGCTATGTGGAGTTAAACAAAGCTGTTGACTTACTGAAAGACAACAACACCATGGTGATTGAAATTGGTGGTCATACAGATGATGTTGGTTCGGATGAGCTAAACTTGTCTCTTTCTCAAACACGTGCTGATGCCGTACGACAATACATGGTTTTAGCTGGCATTGAAGAAAACCGAGTCAGAAGTAAAGGCTATGGCGAAACCCAACCAATTGCAGACAATAGTACTGCGGAAGGGAAAGCCAAAAACAGAAGAACAGAATTTGAAATCGTAGAGTTTTAATAACTGAATTAAGCTGTCTCAAAAGGAATTTTTATTTGACATTTTGAGGTAACGGAAAAGGTTTCCCCAAAGTCGAAATGACATCTTTTGAGACAGCCCTTTTTTTTATTTCTTCTTCCAAACCAATGCCGAAATCAACGCCACGATTAAGCCGATTGGAAGGATCTCAACAATAGTCATCCCAATCATATTCAATGGCTGTCTATACCAATCCATAAAACTGGCCATCTCTTCTCTTTTCGCTTCTAATTCAACACCGGTCATGCCGCTTTCTTCTAAAGATTTCAATTGGCTAGCCATAAACTGATCTGGAAAATCAGGAATGAACAGTGGAAAATAAATCATCCAACCAGCTACATAAATGAATGTCGTAACCAACACGATGTACATTCCAATCAAATAAGCTTTTCCAAAAGAGATAGAGCCATTCAGTTCCTTATCTCGGTAATTTTTAACCCCGATGAATACAGCAACGAAAGCAAGCAACATGGCAGCATAGCCCAATATCTCACTTCGTTCCATATTAAAGCTACCGTCTTCATTGGACAACACTTGATGAGCCAAATACCAACCAAAAACAATAATTGCTCCTCCAATAGCTCCATATTTCAATGCATATAATAGATTCTTTTTCATAATAGTAAGTCGTCTGAGTAATTGTTAAATATGGCTCAATGAACGTCAATATCAGACAAAAATCACTCATACTTTCGGGTGATTTCACTCAAATCACCCTTTCGGAGGAATCAAAATAGCCAAATCTCGTGCTTTTTGAACTGCCTGGGTTCTTCTGCTCACATTTAGCTTTTGGTAAAGTTTTGAGATATGAGTTTTAATGGTATTCAAAGAGACGAACAACTTATCAGCTATTTCCTGATTGCTGTAACCATCAGCTAACAAATGCAGCACTTCCAATTCACGTTCGCTCAAGTTGAGTTGATTCGCTTTAGTAGAATCTACAGCGTTGGTACTTTTTCTTTTGACAAACTGCAATCCTACAACCACACCAATTATCATAAAAAGAATTGCGATTACTCCAGCATACAGTTCCAGACGCATGTCTCTAATCATAGTCTTATACTGAACTGCCTGAAGCACTACTAAAAGCACTCCTGCTACTACACCATATAGCAGATAACTTCGTTTCATCAATTCATTTTATCCTGCATGGCTCGAACGCGTTGCAACAATGGTGGATGCGAATAATGCACAAACACATATACCGGATGAGGTGTCAGGTTAGACAGATGATCACTACTCATTTTCTTTAATCCTGCAATAAGTGGCTCACCTGAATAAGTCGTTACAGCATATTCATCCGCTTCGTATTCATTCTTTCTACTGAAGATATTTCCAAAAATCCCTAGGATACGTGAGACTGGTGAGTATAGAATTCCGAATGCAAGGATATTCAAGTGAAGTGCTGTAATATCTCCTCCCATTGCCCAACTCACTTCACTGTTATAAATCATTAAGGAGAGCACATAAAGCATCACTCCTACAGATAAGATGCTAATAACCGTTCCGTAGATAATATGCTTCTTTTTGAAATGCCCTACTTCATGAGCAAAAACTGCTGTGAGCTCTTCGGTAGTATGTTTTTCAATCAAAGTATCATAAAGCACAACCTTCTTATTCTTTCCTAGCCCTGAGAAAAATGCATTCCCTTTACTGGACCTTTTAGATCCATCCATGACGAAGATATTCTTCAATGGAAATTTCACTTTTTCGCTATAGCTTTCGATGGCTTGTTTCAGTTCACCATCTTCCATTGGAGTCAGTTTATTGAATAATGGCAGTAATAACGAAGTATAAAAGACATTGATAAACAAGATGAAAACCGTGATGATGCCCCAGAAATAAATCCAGAAATCACTGCCCATAAACATTACCAAGTAGATCAAAGCTCCAAGCAGAATTGCACCCACAATTAAAGTCAGTACATAGCTTTTCAATTTATCTAACCAGAAAGTCTTTTGAGTCATCTTGTTGAACCCAAAACGAGTTTCAATCACAAAGGCTTGATACCAACCAAATGGAGTGCCTAATACATCTGAAATCACAAATAAAACTCCAAAGAATATCAGTGTGGTCACTGGCTCAAGAGGTGAAAAACCACGCACCCATTTATCTAACATTCCAAACCAGCCAAAATAAAGAGCTGCGAAAAGTAAGACAAATGAAAAAGTAGCTGTCAGAATTCCGAACCGGGTGGTTACCCGATTGTATTCCTGAGATTTAGCATATTGCTCCTCGTCGTAAATACCTTTCAATTCTTCAGGAATTGGTTTCTTTGCATTCTTTGCATTCAAAAATCCAAGAATCCTTTCTAAAGCAAAATCCGTTGTTATGATAACCAGTAGAATTGTGAAGATGGTCTGTTCGCTCATTTCACAATATTAAGCACACTAGGGAGAATTGAGAAATTAAAAAAGGAAAGGCACCGGGCATTGAAGCTCGCGCACCTCACGAGAAGGCTTTCTAGGATCTGCTAAACTAAATGCATAGATGATAGAGAGCTCATGAGCTCCACCACTACCAATACCTAAATCAGAAATGGTGTAGTCAAAACTATACCCAAACGTAGTGTTTCCTGCATTCAATCCTATCATAGTGATGATAGACTCACTATTTTTCGTGTTATCAAAGCCATCGATAGGCAATCCTCGGTACCAGAATCCCACCAAGATTGGTTCTAGCGTAAAGTAAACACCTAGATCCAATTGCTTAAAGGCACCTTGCTGCTTGTAATTGATAGAAGGCGTCATGCTGCGTTCCTTCTGATTTGGGTTGGGACGACCTTTATTGGTTAACTGAGAGAATGGAATCTTATATCCACCATGAAGTGAAAATTTTCTATACAAAGGATCATCTCCTCCAGCAACTGCCTGATTAGGTTCTAAAACATGATGCATGGCAGCACCAAACCACAAGTTGCCACTGTATAAAATGCCCCCTAAGGCCAAATCGAAAAATTGATTATTCAATCCAGTGTTGAATACCTCACCAGTTACTGGTCTTACTTGCCCGGTTTCATCGAACTGATCTCCAAATGTCAGTGCACTGAAGTTGATATCCCTCCAATAATAAGCTGCTTCTACACCTGGTCTGAATGTCCAGTTGTGATTCAAGTTTAGCTGATAAGCATATTGCAATCCCACATTAGTGGATTGTAAACCAGCAATTCCTTCCTGATCTCTATTGACAATCAGCCCTAAAGCACTGTATTGTTCTTCAAAGAAATAATCAACATATGCTGAGTAAGTCACATAATTCGCATCAATATTCGGCCATTGATTACGATAGTTCACTCCTGCTCTACCCTTTTGATTAATCCCAGCGAGAGCAGGGTTTAAGTAAAGTGGTGCTGCATAATATTGTGAAAACTGAGGGTCTTGCGCATATGCTTTGTTATTAACAAAAGACATTGCAACGACAAAAATTGCCGATAACCCTGTAAATATGGACCGATATGTATGGTTTGTGAACAAATCTATGCGAATAAAGATATTTTGCTTAACCTTAGCAACGGATAACCACTAACTTAATTGTTAATAGGTTAAAGTTGCTAAACTAGGTAATGTAACGTAAAGTTTAGCGTTAGTATTTTGTACTAAATTTACATAGTGTTGTGTTCATGGGACATATCCACATGATTTAACCCTTACTTTGTGCATGCGAAAATTTCTACTTTCAGGTGTTTTTATCATTTTCTGGTCCATTCTCTGGGTTTCCGGACAAAATATTACAGAGCGTCATTGGTACTTTGGAAGTAACTCAAATGGTTTTGTAATTGATAAAAGTGCTAGAGATGCAACGGTCGTGGACGATCAAGCCACTCCATTCGGCAATCATGGATCTACCGTAATTGCAGATAAGCTAAAAGGAAACTTACTTTTCTATTCAGATGGAGAGGTTATATATGACAATCAACATCAATTATTGCCAGGTTTGGCATTTTCTCGATTGAATGGGGATTTAACCAAGATTCAACCTGTAGTGTCTTGTCCATTTCCAGACAATTCTCAGCAATATTACATTTTCACTAACTCAGGATCGACAATTGAATATAGTGTGGTAGACGCCTCTTTGCAAGGAAATTCTACGATGAGTGAATTCCCACGAGGAGATATCACCTTACTAAACCAACCAACAGGAATCACGGATGCTGCTGAACTATTTAAAGTATTGGAAAGTGCTGATGGACAGAGTTTCTGGCTAGTAACTCAAGACGTTAACACATTAGACCTAGTGGTAAGTCAAGTAGCATCTGGGGGTATCTTAAGCACAACCAACTACGATGTATTTCCAGATTCCATCCCTTCATTTGAAGCAACTGCAGTAGCTGTAAAAACGGATTCTTTAGGAGCAACTACTCTTGCCCTATCCTCTATTCGCAATAACAGAAATATCGTTTTATTGGATTTCGACCCTGCTACAGGAGAAATGACTTTTCAGGAACAGATACTGAATTCAGGATTTTCAGATACTGGCTCAGAAGTTATTTATGATTTGGAATGGTCTCCGGACGGCTCAAAACTCTATTTCTCAAGAACAGGAGACGATACCAATGGCGGCAACCTATACCAGGTTAATTTAACAGATACTGTAGCTACTGATTATCCAGTCACTCCTGTATTAACCAATAGTGTATTCCGCAGTTTCGGATTGAAAAAGGGACCAGACAACCGCATCTACCACCTGTACCAGGCCAATGGCGGATCAGACCCATTTACCATTGGTAGAATAAACTCACCAGATAGTGTTGTCGACACTGGAGTCCTGTATGACAGTTTATTGTTCGAAGAAAACTTTTTAGCAACACAGTTTCCTGAGTTTTCGCCAGCATTTTACCCAGTCAATTACTTTGACTCGCTGACTTTCACTTATTTAGATTCTTGTGAACAAAGCGCAACGAAATTCATAGCCTTTACCAATCCGGTGGCGGATCGCTATTTCTGGAACTTTGGAGATGGCAATACAGGTGTAGGCCCTGCAGCAGTCCATACTTACGATGGACCTACTGGAGCTTTTGTTTCTTTAACGGCAGAACTTAACGGGTATACTCAGTCGATCAGTTTACCAATAGAAATTTTAGCCATTGACACTGCTGTAGACCTGGGGAATGACACCACCATATGTGTGGATGAAATACTCACTTTAGATGCAGGAGAAGGTGTGCAATATATTTGGAGCACTGGAGAAGTCACTCAGACGATAGATATTGATACAGCTGGTACATATTGGGTAGAAGTAACTGGCCCTGGAGGATGTACATCTTTTGACGACATTGTGGTAACAGAGTACGGATTCCAACGACAACTTTCCAATCAGTGGTATTTTGGAGAGCGTGCTGGATTGGATTTTAATTTCACTCCTCCCGAAGCCCTGGTCGATGAAAACCTGATGGACAGTCCAGAAGGTTGTGCCACCATGTCTGGCTCCAATGGAGAACTACTCTTCTACACCAATGGAGTCACTGTCTGGAATAGGGACCATGAAATTATGGTAGGCGGAACCAATATTGGAGGGGATAGTACTGCGGCTCAATCTGCCATTATTTTACCTTTCCCTGATGACAATACGATGTTCTACATCTTCACTACGGAAGAAGTATATGGCGACTTTACCTTCAACCTGAAAATGTCTATTGTAGACATTAAAAAGGATACGGCTAGAGGTCAGGTGCTTATAAAAGACATTCCAATCATTGAATGTAGTACGGAAAGAGTTACCGCTAGTGGATTTACGGGCACTCCTTACTTGCTTGCTCACGAATATGGCAACAACAACTTCCGTTCCTATCAAGTCAATGACAATGGTGTTATTGGCCCAATTCATTCCTCAGCTGGAGAAGAGCATATTTTCGAAGAAGAGCCTCGAGCTACAGGTTACATGAAATTCATCCCAGGTGGCAACCATGTAGCGGTCTCTATTCCCGGAGCCAACAACTATGTAGATATTCTTGATTACGATCTCACCAATGGAGCGGTTAGCAATTCTCGTTTGATTGAAATTGATGAGCCTGGCAATTTTGTCTACGGCATGGAATTCTCTGCTGATGGACAAAACATGTTCATTACGACCAGTTCGGTACTTGGTGGAGCATCACAATTATTGAAATATCGACTGGACTCATTAAACAGTAACAATCCAGCCACCGACATTCAAGCGACCAAAGAGATAGTTCCTGGCACTTCTGCTGATCTTGGTGCTATGCAAATGGGACCAAATGGCATCATATACATTGCTGTGAATAATTCCAGCTTGATTGATCAGATTCAGAACCCGACTGGGCTAACAGCAAATGACATTAGTTATGCCGCCGGACAGGTCAATTTAGACCCACTGGGAGAAGGTCGTATTTCCAGATATGGTTTACCTAACTTTACTCAACAGGTATCAGACCCTAGCTTGACACCAAGTATTTCTACGACGGTAGCGTGTGCTGGACAAGAGACGCTTTTCTCAGGAACTGGACGTGACAATAGCATTGAGTTCTACACCTGGGATTTCGGTGATGGAACCATCATTGCTAATTTATCAAGTCCAGACACCTCACACGTATACACAATTGATAGTACTTACATTGTAACTCTTACACTAAGTAATCGATGTGACACGGATTCCGTATTGACTGATACAGTCACTGTGTTTTCTATTCCTGAAGCACCCATGGTTCCTTCTGACACCTCCCTATGTGGTGGATCAGTAACCCTTTCTGCCTGGGATGTGGATCGAGATGATTTGAATTATTACTGGTCTACGGGAGATTTCACTCGTCAGGTAACTTTCGACGCACCAACTGTGGTGGATGTAGCCATTATCAATGATTTCGGGTGTAGTTCTGATACTGTTACGGTATTCATTGGAGATGGTGAAACTTTTGTGGATTTGGGTCCAGACTTAACAATCTGTCAGTTTGATTCCATTTTACTCGACGCAAATGATCCCGGTCCAATATTTACCTGGACACAAGATGGAGCAGAAATTGGAGATCAGCGCACACAATTGATCAACAGCAACATAGCAGGAGAGTTTGTTTATGCCGTAGAAGTGATTAATGACTTTACAGGCTGTATTTATTCCGATAGTGTGACTGTTTCTATTGTAGGTGCACCAACGGTAACTCAAGCCAATGTGGTCAATCCAGAATGTAGTCAGGCCAATGGCTCTTTTGCCTTGGAAATCGCTGAATCAGGCAACTTTACCTATTCACTTTCGGGAGCAGTTAACGCAGGACCATTCACATTTGACGGACCAGGACTTACACCTGATATTACTGGGCTTTCATCTGGTAGTTACACAGCCACTATCACTAACTCAATCACTGGTTGTACTCGCACTCAAACTGTTCAGCTGGAAGATAATGCGAGTTATAATATAGAGGCGATCGCCCAAAACGAATGTGCACGAACTGGAGATATTCAAATTACGTTCAGCAATTTGATTCCAGAGAATGTTGAAATCAATGTATTTGATCAGTTTAGCAACACAGTATTCTCTTCTACTGAGCTATTGACCACCAGCACATTTAGCATTAACGATCTGGACAGTGGTACTTATTTTGTAGAAGTCAGAGATGTGGCGCCGCCTAACTGCGTGCAGATTGATACCGTTCAGCTAAGCGTATCTCAGGAATGTTATGAAACGATCTTCGTTCCCAATGCATTTAGCCCGAATGGCAATGGACAAAATGAAGAATGGTTTGCATATCCAAATGAGTTTGTGGACCAGTTTGAAGTATATGTATTCAATAGATGGGGTGACCTTGTTTATTACTCTACGGATAAAAACTTCAGATGGGATGGTACCTTCAATGGACGATATGTTTCTCAGGGAACCTATGCTTATCGCATGCTATTTACCAGTACGCTGAGAACTGATGGACAAAAGATTGAACAGTATGGATCTGTGACGGTTATTAAATAAGATGGCATTTTTTGATCAGATCGTAAATCAACTCTTTCCGCAGAAGTCAAATAAGAACGAAATCTTACTTCATGAACCTATCAAGCGAAGTAAAAGCTACCTGGATGACTATACCATGTGGACTAAATCTTTCAAAAGGTTTGATATACTAAACGCGGTTTACAATTCCTACGAGCTCAAAAAACAAGGCGTCATTGGAGATCCTGATGTTCATTTATTAGAAACCAATAGATCCAACGGGTTTGCCATTAGCTACAATGAGCGAATGAACAAAGAGGAATTCGCTTTCCTATTTGACTGGTTTGGCGAACGGACCAAAGAACTGAATTACAAACGAGCTAACAGTGACGTCACAGTAACTGCTAAAAACGGGATTGTTGAGACACTTTCGAGGTATTATTTTAAACCTCGAGTCAATTTTGCTCAACCCAAAGATCGAATCAATCAACAATACGGAAATATTTTGATTGAACATATAACCGTGGATGACCATCCAACGTACATCCGATTTATTGTCAACAATTACAATGACCGCCAATACAACGAAGCTGATGACTTTGAAAAATTGGCTGAGTTTTTGTTGAATAAGTAACAAACACTTGAAACATGAAAACTATGAAATACATTCTTTTTGTAATCTCCGCTGTTCTTCTAGCTGGGTTATTCTCTTTTAAAAATGTAGACAACCAATTTTTACCTACAAAACTTAGAATAACTGTGATTGACGGTCTGGGCAACCCAACTGAAGGCGCAACTGTTTCCATCTTTGAAAAAGAAGAGGATTACAGAGCCGGAGATAATGCTGTTGCTACGATGAGCTCGGACAGCAAAGGGCGAGTGACTTTTAAAGACCTTAAGCCTGTATCTTATTACATCTATGCGCACAAAGGCGACATGAATAATAATGGTGAAGGAGTTGTTACCGCACCGTTGGATGAAGGGAAATTAAACAAAGTAAATACAGTTATTGAGTGATCAAACTCTCTAATTATCTGCTTTTATTAAGCATTATTTTTATAATCCGGGTACCTGAAACGTGCCCGGATTATTCTATTTCATTCGTCTCTGAAGAATCATCCATTGGCTCCAAAGAGAATCCATTAGCCAGACAAGCATACGAAAATCAACTCCTTGCAAACCCAAAAACGGGCCTAATAGATATCAATAGAAAGCAGCAACTTGCATTTGCTCGCACCCTCCCCATAAAAGAAAAATCTCACAGCGACCTTAGAATTGAAGACGAAGAATTCCAAAAAGCTGGCCCATACAATATTGGAGGAAGAACCAGAGCAGCAGCTTTTGATGTAAGATCAGAACGAACCATTCTAGCCGGTGGAGTTTCTGGGAACATTTGGAAAACCATCAATGGCGGTGAAAATTGGACTCGCTCTTCCACCGCCAACATTCGCAACTCAGTTACGACCTTAGTACAAGATACTCGAGAAAATCATCAGGACACCTGGTACTTCGGAACTGGAGAACTTCTTGGAAACAGCGCTAGAAGTCTCGCTTCACCTTATCGTGGAGGAGGCATCTATCAGTCCAATGATAATGGAGATACCTGGACAATACTTAATTCAACCATCGATGAGGCCTCTCCCGACAATTTCACCAGCATGTTTCAATACGTATGGAGAATGGCCCTAAACCCAGACAACCTAAATGAATCAGAGATTTACGCCGCCACATTCGGAGGAATTGTGCGTTCAACAAATGGAGGAGACAGCTGGTCTGTTGTATTAGGTGAATCTTTATACAATGTTGACATTGAAGACCTAAACTGTGAGATCGCTCCATTTTACACTGAAATCCATCGTACCGCACAAGGTGTATATTTTGCATCGTTAAGTGCACAAACCGCAGCAGCTAGAAACTCTAGCTGTGAAAATGATGAACAATATACCAAAGCAGGATTCTACTACAGTTTAGATGGCATCAACTGGATCAACATCACGCCTGCATTTCTCCCAGAAAAACATCAACGAACCGTCATCAACAGCAATAACACCGGAGACGAGGTTTACTTCCTAATAGACGGAGAAAGCCAGGCTTTTTTAAAATTAACAATTACGAGCAAAAGTGCTTCAGTCCTTAACGGCACCTGGAACAGTTTAGCTTTTGGAATCCCTAAATTGGGTGGTACCTATGGAAATTTTGATTCTCAAGGTGGATACAATATGATGGTATCTGTTCATCCTTCCAATGACGATATCATATATGTAGGTGGCACAAACTTGTATCGATCCACTGACGGATTCGTTACAGAAAGAAACACCTCATGGATCGGTGGCTATAGTCCTAAAAACAATGCTTCACAATATGAAGACCACCATGCTGATCAGCACTTGTTACTCTTCTATCCTTCCAATTCCAATCAAATGATTTCATGCTCAGATGGTGGATTGATAAAGACTAACAACAATCAAGCTGACACGGTAAAATGGACTAGTCTTAACAATGGCTATTTAACTTCTCAGTTTTATAGCATTTCCCAACGCAAAGACAGTCGATCCAATGAGATCATTGGAGGCATGCAAGACAATGGTAGCTACTTCAGAGACGCTGTAGGAGAAAATCCTCCATGGAATCGAGTACTAGGCGGAGATGGAGGATATGCCGCCATAACTTCCAATTCAGATTATAGATACGTTTCCTTCCAGAATAGCCAGGTTTATCGTACCACAATGACAGATAACTATCGCCTCAGTTCTTTCGCGAGAGTAGACCCGTTAGGTGGTGGAACAGAAGAAGTCCCTTATCTCTTTATAAACCCCTTCGAATTGGATCCCAAAAATGATAACATTATGTTCCTATTGGGTGGCAATGTGGTTTGGAGAAACAATAATCTAGCACAGATTCCTGGTGGCTTACAGAAGCCTACTTCAGTCGGGTGGGATAAGTTGACAGCAACCAAAATTCCCGATATCCTTTATTCCTGCTTGAGTGTAAGCCCATCATCTGACAAAGTATATGCTGGAATTACTTCTGATTTGCCTGGCCTGGTGGTGATTGACAATGCCTCAGACAAATTCAACACAACCGTTTCCTTTCATCGAGACAGCCTTATACTACCAGCTGGTGGACATGTATCTAGTATTGCCATCAATCCAGAAGATGACAACCACATTGTGTTAACAATCTCTAATTACAATGTTCCTTCGATCTTTGAAAGCTTTGATGGAGGGCAGACATTCATTGATATTAGTGGAAACTTAGAAGAATTTCCAAATGGACTGGGCTATGGACCAAGTGTCCGATGGTCTGAAATAGTTCCGACAAATAATGGATATCGTTATTTCGTGGGAACAAGTATCGGATTATTTACAACTGACAGTGCCGACGGATTTAATACCATTTGGGAACAAAATGGAGCTGAGGAAATTGGTTATGCCGTGGTAACCATGATGGATTACCGAACCATTGATGGGCGACTTGTCATTGCAACCCACGGAAGTGGTACATTCGAAACATTTGTTAATGATGCCAAAAAGTACAATCTACCTGATTTCGCTTCAGCATCATTCACAAGCAAAGCTTATCCTAATCCTTTCACAGCTGAATCAACTATATCCTACGAACTGCCTGAAGATGGAGAAGTAGTAATAGATCTATTCGACGACTCTGGAAGACTGATCAGAAACCTTCTATTCGCACCTCAGTATGCTGGTAAAAATCAAATAGTATGGGACGGATTAAATAATGCTGGAATTCCTGTAAGATCTGGCATTTACTTTGTGGTGGTTCACTACAAAGGCAAAAACCATACAGTACGAATTGTAAGATTACCGTTTTAGTGTAACCAATAATAGCGCATAGGCCGTTATCATGAACCAAAACTTATAGTTAAGAAGGTCTGGAATGATATTGAGCTGCATTAATACTAAGCCTAAAACAAGAATAATGGATACAATTCTTAGTGTATTTCTAGTGCTGTTATTCATTTCAATATCTGAATGGGTTTAGATCGTAAATATATCAGTGATTACATTTTTTTTTAGGATAATTGTAGAGTTTTTACAGAAATGGCGGTAATTGGTACAGACATAGATAAAGCAGCTGAGTTACTCAGTGAGGGGAAGCTGGTAGCTATTCCAACCGAAACGGTTTATGGGTTAGCTGGTAATGCTTTAAATGAAAGTGCTATTCTGGATATTTTCAGTGTCAAGAGAAGGCCAAAATTTGACCCTCTAATCGCTCATACAGACTCATTGGAGAAGGTAAAAAGCTACGTCACACACATTCCTGAGCCTGCCATGAAACTAGCAGACGCATTCTGGCCAGGACCATTGACTATCTTACTGGAAAAACAACCTCACATGCCTGACCTACTGACTTCAGGCTTACCAGCGGTAGCAGTAAGAATGCCTCGACACGAGCTTACGAAACAACTTCTTAGCAAATTCGATTTCCCACTGGCTGCCCCAAGTGCTAACCCATTCGGATATGTATCCCCTACTACTGCACAGCATGTCAATGATCAGTTGGGAGATAAAATTCCGTACATTTTGGACGGAGGGCCATGCTCTATCGGTATAGAATCAACGATCATTGGATTCGGAGAAAATGAAAGACCTATCATCTACAGACTTGGTGGTAAGAAGGTAGAAGACATTGAAGCGGTAGTAGGTAAAGTAAAGCTAAAGATTATCCATTCTTCAGATCCGATGGCTCCGGGAATGTTAAAATCTCATTACGCTCCTTCCAAAAGATTAATCATTGGAAAACTTGACTTACTAGTTTCTCGCTTCGAGCATAAGAAAATCGGTATTATCAGTTTCTCCAAAACGTTCGAGCAAGTTCCTGCCGAAAACCAAATAGCATTATCCCAATCGAAGGATTTAAACGAAGCAGCACGTAACCTTTTTAGCGCTTTGCGTTTGATGGATCAGAAAGATATTGACTTAATCCTGACTGAGAAATTTCCAGAGGAAGGGCTTGGTCAGGCTATTAACGATAGGTTAAATCGCGCCGCATCAAGATAATATCGCAATAAATCTTTGCTTTTATTGTCATATAGAACAATTTAGCACTCCTAAACTTAGTGGATATGAGAACCATAGATGATTTTAATTTTAGAAACAGAAAAGCATTGATCCGTGTGGATTTTAACGTGCCTTTGGATGGAGACTTCAATGTAACTGATGATACTCGTCTGAAAGCTGCTATCCCTACGATCAAGAAGATTATAGATGAAGGAGGAAGTGCCATTTTGATGAGCCACCTAGGCCGTCCAAAAACTGGTCCAGAGGAGAAGTTCTCATTAAAGCACATCATTCCAGATCTTAGTGAAAAATTAGGTGTTACTGTACAATTCGCAAATGATTGCGTAGGAGAAGAAGCTATAGAGAAAAGTAAGAAACTAGGCGCTGGTCAGGTATTACTTCTTGAAAACGTAAGATTCTACCCTGAAGAAACTAAGGGTGATGAAGAGTTTGCTTCTAAACTGGCAAAACTTGGAGATATCTATGTAAATGATGCGTTTGGTACAGCTCACAGAGCACACGCTTCTACAACTATAGTTGCGAAATCATTCAACGACAAATGTTGTGGATATGTAATGCAGCAAGAGTTGGAGAATGCTAAGAAAGTATTAGGCGAACCACAAAGACCTTTTACTGCGATTATGGGTGGAGCAAAAGTATCTGACAAGATTCTTATCATCGAGAGATTGTTGGATGTAGCTGACAACCTAATCATTGGTGGCGGAATGTCATATACATTCTCAAAAGCTGAGGGTGGCAACATCGGTCAATCTCTTTTAGAGGAAGACAAAATGCCATTGACTAAAGAATTGAGAGCTAAGGCTAAAGAAAAAGGTGTAAACCTTATTCTTCCTGTAGATACGGTGATAGCTGATGACTTTAACAAGGATGCTAATAAGCAAACTGTTACAGCGGGCACTATACCCGACGATTGGCAAGGATTGGACATTGGACCAGAAACAGTAAAATTGTTCTCTGAGACGATTGAAAAGTCTAAAACTATCCTTTGGAATGGTCCTATGGGAGTGTTTGAATTCCCTGCATTTGCAGTAGGAACTGAGTCTATCGCAAAATCTGTAGTAAATGCGACAGAAAACGGTGGCTTCTCACTCATAGGTGGTGGAGACTCTGCTTCGGCTATCAACAACTTAGGATTTGGAGATAAAGTATCTTATGTAAGCACCGGTGGGGGTGCATTACTTGAGTACATGGAAGGCAAAGTTCTCCCAGGAGTAGCGGCTCTTGAGGAAACGGAAGAGTAAAAACTAACAAAAATCAATACGAAAAGAGCAGATTATTTCAATCTGCTCTTTTTTTATGTCTTTGATTATCAAAAATTTAGCGTATTTTTGACACGAACACACTGCCTTCTCACCTATGGAAGAATGGAAAACATGGGAAAACGAGGATATTCGTAATAAGTTTCTTGTTAGTAACTACGGTGAAGTCAAATCACTTTATTTCAATCCTCCCAAACTCTTAAAGCACTATAAAAATATGGGCTATCGTGCAATACCAACCCGTAAAAAGGATGGTAAGAACACGCTAATCTATGTTCACAAAGTGGTAGCTGAGCTCTTTCTGCCGAACCCAGATGGACTTGACCATATTATCTTTTTAGATGAAAACAAGGGAAATCCAGCTGCTGACAACCTTAAATGGGTTGACAAAGATGAGTTCAAGCATCATATGAGCAAGTTTCATAAATCAGCTTACACTTACGATAAAGAGTTTACTCCCAACAACAAACTAAGCCGAACTCAAGTAGCTATTATCAAAAAGATGATGGCTGATCCTAACCGAAAAACTCGTGTCAAAATCATTGCAAAACAATTTGGAGTCTCCGTAGGAACCATTTTTAGCATTAAGCGGGGAGATTCCTGGAAACATGTGAAACCTGCAGGAAATACACCTAAAACTACTCAGGAGAAATAGCAAACATCTCACTCCTGGTGAAGTAGATGCGACGCTGATCCATCAAAGTCCTAATTCCAGCTACCAAATCATCAAAGTCTAGTCCTGTAAAATGTGCCTTTAAATCTTGTTCAGATTTAGCACCTGTCTGGATAAAGTCTTCAATCTGATTAAGTGGTATGGAATTGGTGTATTTGACTTTGGAAAGGCAAACATCACAAACACCACAATCTTCAGCAGTGACTTCATCAAAATACTTTTGAATCACTCTGGAGCGACATTTTTTGGTATCAGAGACATAATTGATGACCGACTCGGCCTTGCGGAGAGTGACATCTCTTCGCCACTTGATTCGCTTTTGATCTAAGGGTAAGTTATTTGCATCGTATCGTGGAGTCAGGAATGTGATTCTTGGGATATCACTGGCGCGCTGATAAGTAACTACTTCCGCTTGGTGCAAATAGGTTAATTGTTGATAGGCTTTTTCAATGGACTCACCCAGAAGTGATGCTATATCCTTCTCTTTGATAGTCACAAAGTCGGTAAACAGCTGACCTCCATACAAACGCATGAGTACTTTGATCACTGGGTCCATTGCTCTATTAGCCACTTGAAACTTGTAAACTTCCGGTTGATCTAAATTAAAGATCAGCTTGGATGTCTCTTTGAATGGTTCGTTTAAGGCTATCAAGCCTTCATCCGCTAGCTTATTGAGCGCATGAAAAGTTTCTACTAATGGCAAGTCGAAATTGCGAGCGAAAGCCTGGTAATCAAACTCAAAACTAGAAAGCGCATTACTTCCTACAGCCAGCTTAAAGTAGTTGGCCAACGCCTGGTAAACCCTTCTGATATATTCAACAGAAACTGCTGCCTGCTCCGTACGAGTTCTTAGGTTTTCTATATCGTTTTTTGTGTACAGCTGAATGGCATATGCCTTCTGCTCATCTCTTCCTGCCCTACCGGCTTCCTGATAATACGCTTCTAATGAGTCAGGCAAATCATAATGAATAACAGTACGCACATCTGGTTTGTCAATCCCCATCCCAAAGGCATTCGTAGCTACCATCACTCTCGTTTCACCAGCTATCCATTTGTCCTGCTTAGCTGACCTTATTGAGCCCGGAACTCCTGCATGGTAGTAATCAGTTGATATCTGATTGTAATGCAAGAATTCAGCAATTTCACGGGTTTGCTTTCTACTCCGAACATACACCACACTACTTCCCTGAACACTTTTTAAGATCTCCAGAATTTTTTGCTCCTTATGCTCCAATTCAAAAACTGAGTAAGACAAATTAGCTCGTGCGAAACTCTTCTGAAAAACACGCGCATTCTCTGCTTTGAGTTTATCAAGAATATCAAACTTCACTTCACGAGTGGCAGAAGCTGTTAAAGCAACAATTCTGGGAGGATTGATTTCTTCTATAAACTCCGCAATTTCCAGATAAGGAGGTCTGAAATCATAACCCCATTGGGAAATACAGTGAGCTTCATCAATAGCCAACAGATTGATATCCATTTGCTTTGCACGCTCTTTGAAAATATCCGTCTTTAATCGCTCAGGAGAGACATACAAAAACTTGATTTGCCCATAAACACAGTTGTCTAAAGCAATATCAATCTCCTTTTTACTCATGCCAGAATAAATAGCCACCGCTTTAATATTGCGCTTTTGCAACTGCATCACTTGATCTTTCATCAGTGCAATCAAAGGAGATATCACTATACAAATACCTTCAACGCACAAAGCGGGAACCTGAAAACAGATTGACTTCCCTCCTCCTGTTGGCAATAACGCCAATACCGGCTGCTTATCAAGCACAGCACCAATGATTTCAGACTGTAGAGGTCTGAAATCAGAGTAGCCCCAAAATTTCTGTAATATTTGAAGTGGTGTACTCAACTATACAATGCTAAGGTTAAGGTAATCTGACAAAAGCCTTTTTAATTCAAATCTGACGGAATGAAGATAAGTTGAATTATTTTAACACTCAAATAGATTAAAAAGATCAATCCGATAAATTCTTTTTGACTGAATAAACACACCTCATGAGTACCCACACAACCTACAACAAAAAACACTGCGCTATTCAACATCTTCCTAAAATAAACGCTATTCAAATAGAATGGAAAGGATTTTCTATTGCTAAAGACTTTCAGGAAGCCTGCAATTTCGCATTGGATTTAATGACTAAAAATAAGTCCAGTAAATTATTAGTAGACAACAGGAACTCGAAAGTTGTTAGCCAGGAAAATCAGGAATGGTTAGCAAACGAATGGTATGAAAAAGCTTACAAAAATGGCTATCGAGCAACTGCCGTCATCGTAAGTGATAATATTCTCAATCAAATGTCCATTAAAAACATTGAAGAAAAGAAATCAATGCTCGGGCTTCAATCCAGACACTTTAGCAATACGAATGAAGCAATAAGTTGGTTGAAGTCTATCTAACAATTTAGAGGTTTGACCTATTTGTTGTTAGCAGCAGTACTCGAACTACAATTTTAAATAACCATCATCTTTCAGGGAGTGATAGTCAATTCCATTAGATTCACATAGGGATATCATTTGCTGCTTTTCATAGTAGCTCAACCCGTTCCCAAGCACTACCAACTGGCAATCAAAATAATCCAGTAGCTCCGCACATGGAGACTTCAGGTAAACTATATCCACAGAGAGCTTTTCAGAGAGCTCATACCCCTGCATGTCACCAACTAAAACCACCTCTCTCCCATTGGCCTCTATTACCTGAAGCTGCCCAATTGCTCTTGCCAACTCAGACTGCTCAATCATTTTCCAGGATTTGGAGGTTTTTGACAAGCCATTCGCCAATCGAAACGGATCTACCTGGAAATAAGTCTCCTCTCTTAAGTTTTCCGGAAAAGTATCAACAAGTAGCACAGCTTCAGACCCCTGAATGATATCTATAGCGGCTATGTCATCAATTTCATACAACAAAGTAATTCGTTTATGATCCTGATCCCAATCCTTCCAAACTAACCATAAACTGAAAAGCATGATGCAGAAAACTGAAATCTTCATCAGGTGATAACTGTAACAAGTCACCAACTGATAGCAGAACAATAAAATGAGGTAAATCAAAACCACATCGATGAGGTCAAAATAAATCCAATCAAATAAAGGATATGGAAGTACCTTCAGAGACAATACGATTTCATTAACACCATAAACGATTAACTCATAAATGAAAGCTAATACTTGACCAGCCACAGGAATAGTAGCTCCCAGTAGTAGTACTAACAAACCACCATACAACATCACCGTCGCCGCAGGAATAACCACCAGGTTTGATACTAAGAAATATGTCGGAAATTGATGAAAATAATAGAGCGTCAACGGAAACGTAGCTATTTGGGCAGCAATGGAAACGCACAAAATCGACCAGATATAATTTCCGACTTTATTGTGAATATGCCACTTGTGGTACAAAAGTGGGTAAATCATCAGAATGCCAAAGACAGCAATAAACGACAATTGAAATCCTACTGCATAGATTACGAACGGATCCAATACGATTAAAATGAAAGCTGCAATTCCCAATGAATTATAAATATTAGCTTTTTTATGAAATGCTTCACTGATAATGATTACTGAAAACATAGTAGCAGCTCGCATCACAGATGGAGAAAACCCTGTAATCAGCGCATACATCCAGATGACACTAGTAGCTACAATCATGAAAACAAACCGACCATAGCGACGCTCTTTCAATGGCTTAAATAGTATTTTCAAAAGAATGAAAATGATGCCAACATGCAATCCAGACACAGCCAATACATGAATAGCACCTGCAGAAGAATAAGCTGTTTTAAGTTCATTATCCAAATGATCTTTAATACCTAAAATCAGTGCAGAAATGATAGCTTTTTCTCTGGGATTACGAATCAACTCATCAATTACCTTTTGTGATTCTGCACGAATCTGATAAGCCCAACCTAAGATTGGATTCAAACGTTGATGATCAACTTGTTGCACCTGATCCCACGAGACAAAAGCATGAGCGTAGATATTCTGTCTTTTGAGATAGGTTTTGTAATCAAACTCCTCAGGATTCTTCGGCGCAGCAATATCAAAGTAACCTTTGGAAATAGCCACCACATCACCATACTGTAGCAACTTGCTATCTGCACGCTCAACATACAGATAGATTTTGCCCTGAACTCGCGCTGAACTATCATCATTGATGATTTCAAAAAGTTCTAGCTCATACCTCCGATGATTGGTTCGATCACTGTGGTCAGACACAATAACTCCTACAAATCCATCTGGATTTTCAAAATGCGAATAATGATTTGAGATTCTTTCTTCCTCATTCAACCCTCCTAGCAGAAAACCTACTATAGTGAACAGAAGTAAAATGACCACTCCTCTTATGACCGACCATCTGTATGTCAAGAAAGCAATTACAATGAGTAAAATGCAAACAATTCCTATCCACAAACTAGGAATCTCATCAACTTTAACTAGCTGTGAGATCACAATACCTGCAGATAAGCCAATTGAAAGCCTAATGAAGGGAAAAGAAGACCATTTAAACATTATGACGTGTTCTGACTAAATCGGTAAATGAATATCACCAATTCCGACAACACATACAACGTTTTAACTTAAGATTTGCGATACATTTTGTAGTGCATGATATCACACTCTTCAAACTGCTCACCCTCTTTCAGAAAATGAAACTTCGAGTAAAGAGGAACAGCAGATAATTGAGAATGCAAATAGACATAAATACCCTGACCATATTGCATTCGAATATCTTCCAGAACTGCCTCCACTAGTTTCGATCCAATTCCGGTGCCTCTTGCCGTTTTCTTTACGGCAAAACGTTCTAATTTTATGCCTTTTTCTGTTTGCCTGTAGCGAGCAGCTCCTACTGGATCAGCATTTGAATCTAAAACAACAAAGTGCTTGCAGATATCCTCGTGTTCATCCTGTTCTGCTTCAGCAGGAACTCCCTGCTCATCCACAAACACTTCATGACGAATAGCTACTGCCTTTTGCTTTAACGCTGCTGAATCAACCTTTAGAACCTCCATCGTTTTGATTATCCTGATGTGAATTGTAAGCTCTCACGATATCCTTCACTAGCTTATGACGTACTACGTCCTTCTCATCAAGTGTTACAAATCCTATTCCCTTGATATCACGAAGAACATGTAGTGCTTCAACCAAACCAGATTTTTGATTTCTAGGCAAGTCAATTTGAGATCGATCTCCCGTAATGATCACTTTTGATTCCGGTCCCATACGAGTCAAGAACATCTTGATCTGCATGGGCGTAGTATTCTGAGCTTCATCCAACAAGATGTAAGCATTATTCAATGTACGCCCACGCATATATGCTAGCGGAGCAATCTCAATCACCCCATTCTCCCGATAATAACGCAACTTCTCAGAAGGAATCATGTCATTGAGCGCATCATAGATCGGACGTAAGTATGGATCGATCTTTTCTGTAAGATCTCCAGGTAAGAAACCAAGGTTTTCTCCAGCCTCTACTGCCGGACGTGTAATGATGATTTTCTTGACATCTTTATTCTTAAGTGCTCTTACTGCTAAAGCCACACTGATATAAGTCTTACCCGTACCAGCAGGCCCAATAGCAAAAACCAGATCGTTTTTTTCTACAGCTTTGACCAGATCCTTTTGATTTTTAGTCTTTGGAGTGATTTTAAAACCTCTAGTTCCAAACACCAAAACGTCATCAGCACCCGAATGTGTCGTACTGTGCTGCTCATCATTGATATAAGACACCACATTTTCGTGAGTCACCTTGCCATACTTATTGTAATGATTTAGCAGACTATTTAAAATGTCGTTAATCTTCAGAATCTGTGGAGCAGTTCCCTGTATTCTAATCTCGTTTCCTCGTGAAATAATCTTGCTCTCAGGAAACGCAGAGGCGATTTCTTTAATATTCTGGTTTTGGATTCCAAGGAAATCGACAAGGGATATATTTTCTAGCGTTATTACCTTTTCTAACAAATGAATGCTCGATTTATGTGGGTTTAATTTTTCTTGCTTTTAGAATTTATATTTTTGTCTCAAGTTAAAAAAATATTTCCGTTGCTTGTATGGCGCTAGTCACTTTTATGTCAGATTTCGGTACAGAGGACCACTATGTAGCAGCGGTAAAGGCAGCCATTCTCAAAGGCAACCAATCTCTGAACATTATTGACATCAGTCACTCTATCTATCCTTCAGATATCGGACATGCTTCGTACGTTTTGAAAAGCGTATTTCGTGATTTTCCTGCCAATACAGTTCACCTATGTGCGGTTGATCTTAACTCGAGAGAACCTAATAAGCTCATAGCTATTAAACTCGAAGAGCATTATTTTGTTGGCCCTGACAGTGGTTTGTTCAGTCTCTTGTCTACTCAAAGACCAACTGCCATTATTGACATCAATGCACTGAAGCCCATAGAAAGTACATTTGACGCCAAAGACATTATGGCTCCAGTAGTGTCCGGGTTAGCCAATGGTAAAAACATCCATGAGATTGGTCCTGCATTGCAAGAGATGAAAGTGCTTTACTCCAGACAACTCAAAGTCACTAAAAGAGAAATCTCTGGCAATGTGATCAGAGTAGACTCTTATGGCAATTTGATTACAAATATTGTTCAGACAGAGTTTGACACAATTATGAAAATCAATGGCAACAAGCCATTTGAAGTAGGGTTTGGAAGAGAGAAATCAAGAAGAATTCACAAAACATACAATGAAGTAGAATCTGGCGAATTCTATATTTTCTTTAACAGCAATGGATATTTGCAAATAGGAATCAATAAAGGAAATGCGTCTGAGCTTCTTGGTTTAGCGCTGGACTCCCCTGTTGTCATCAATTTTGAAATATGATTACCCGAATAGTTAGAATGGTCTTTCAAGAAGATAAGACTGATGCATTTGAAGCAGTCTTTGATGCGAGTAAAGAGAAAATCCGTGCTCGAAGTGGCTGTCAATACCTTTCGCTACATCGAGACCATCATTCTCCAAATGTTTACTACACAATTAGTAAATGGGATGCTCAACAGGATCTGGATGATTACAGAAACTCGGAGTTATTCAAAACCACCTGGGCTAAAACAAAATTCCTATTCGCCGATAAGCCAAGTGCTTACTCTCTGGAACAAGTGATTGATCTTCCTTAAACACCCTTCGACAGAGCATTTCAGAATTTAACCGAAGAATTTGATTGGTTGAACGAACAAAAGTTTGTCAATTCACGGGAACCCATAGATTTGTACATGAATCTAGCCCGAAAGGGTCATAGACATAGCTGGTTGTGGTCCCTCGTTTTTCCCTTACGAGGGATCTTTTTTTTTATACCAGTCCTATTTTAGTGTCCAGTGCAGACAGCTACTCCATCAAATAAGTAATCCTCATTCTTACCTACGTTTCCAAATGACAGCACCATATGCTTAAAGTAAGTATCATTCATATGGATTTTGACACTACCATCAAGAGTAAGGAACAAATCGTAGGTTAACTCCTGACCATCAGAAAGCACTGTATTCTCAACCACTGTGACACTTTCTCCAGTAGCCCCATCTACATCATTCAATCTCAATGCTAATTCACCAACCTCACTTACTCCACCAAAATGCAAATGCGCTGGATGCACACCCCCCTCTACTGTATTTTCAACCTGAATTCTGAATTCTAACTTTCCTGGCCCCAGTTCAGTAACAGTGACATCACCTCGCACTGGATTAGAATTGGCACGATGCAACAAGTACGTGTTTTGCCTTAAATCCGGCTCAGAATTACTTTGACAACCAAATAATCCAACGATTATTAATATAGAAGCTAGCTGTATAGTTACTTTCATGCTTGAAAATTTTAGTCTTATAAAGATAACACCGAATCACGCAAAAACATTTTATTCATATTACTATTAACTATTTAATAAGTTTATACGTATGTTGATTGCCTAATAATTTGTGAATGTATCAACACATTGAATCACTAAAAGAAAAAACCGCCAATTTGATCTCTAAGGAGCTTTACAACTCCTACAAAGCAGAGATAAGGGAGCATTATTTGCGCTTCGAAAAACTCAGAGAAAAAATTGATGCCATTTTTCAATCAGAACAATCTCCAGCTAAAATTGCAGAGTCTATACACGACATATTAGTCTATGACTTGTACAACGATGGTGGCACGGATTTTCAACAATTTTCCGAATCTTTTAACAAGGAATTAATCAACCTATTTGACGAAATCCCTGAAAAGATAGTGATGGAACAAAAACAAGAACGCTTTGTCACGCAGGCGGGTGATTCTTTTTTTGTGAAATCACGCAAGCCCTTCAAACACTTTGGCTACAAAGTATCTGACTCGCCAAGGCGAATTGCCAATGTCTTTAGAAAAACCAAAAAGGATAAAAAATACTGGAATCACACAGTTCCGCTAAGAGCACTTTCTCAAAAGCATCTTCAGGGAGACTTTGTAGAGCGAATTAAGCCGCTTAGAAGAACATATTTCACGCAATTAACTAAAGCTTACACCGAATTATTGATTGATAGTGTGGACCAGAAAACTCCCCTGGTTGAGCCCAAAAATCTTCAGAAAGAATTCACTAAAACCAGAAATCTTTTAAAGAAAGATCTTCTTGAAAAGCTTGATGAAACGTTCTCGCATCTTATCAAAGAAGCTGAACTGGTAGACACCATGGAGTTAAAATCCAGCAACTACCAGTCTGGCAAATTAGAGGAAGCGATCGCGGAAGCAAATGAACTCTGGAAGAAAGAAGACAAGGAATGGAAGAACACCTTGTTACTGCTTCATGAAGAATGGAGAAGTGATCTGGAGCTGAGACGCCTGACCGACCAAAGCAAAGATGCTCTAACAACCTATCAGGCATCACAATCTAAAACCTTCGAAGAGTCAATATCTCCAGACTTGAATGCAATCCTGCAGTTCATAGAAGAGTCTAGAGAGGCAATTGACTCAACCGAAGACCTGGGACAGTCATTAAAAAAGATTAATTACAGAGCTCAAAAAGATCTGGATGAGTCCACCATACCTTCTTTGGTAGAAAAACTAAGCAGCAAGAACACAATCAACGCGGTTGCGAGACTAGAAAACACCATTACTCAAGGACTAAAATCCATGAGTTTTGACTTACGTCTATGTAAAACAGCTACCCAATATCAAGAACCAATACCAAATAGCAGTATCACCACTATTCCATTATACGAATTATTAGCATTTGAAATTGCTCCGGCGTTGTTTCAAGAATTTGATCGTATAAAAGGATCTCTACTATCCCAACTTAACAAGCAAATCACTCTGAGTGGCGATCTGGACCACATGATCACCTTTGGTCTATCCACTGCCATTCAACAGCTTGATCAATCCGACTCTGAATCATCACAGCGCGTTGCCCTGGGCACATTACAGAGATCTGAAGATCGTGTGAATGAAATCAAACAAGCGCTTTCTCAACTATTTATTGACACTCACTTGTCATTGACGAATGCTGTGAATAAATACAATGAGGAGTTGGAGGCGTTGATGGTCAATGAAAACATTCGCGAAATGCGTTTGCGCATTGCCAAAGCCAAGACCATCCAACAAACGAAAGCGTATCGTACAGAACTCAAGAGCAAGGCAGCTACCTATTTTGATCAAGGAAAGGAATATGCGACCAAGCGCTTCAAAGAAGCCAACAGCTTCATTGGTGAGTTTCGTCAACGCTTTATTCTTACCTCCAAGAAAGACACCGCAAGTAGAGCTGTTTCAGACTTCCTGGCCAGTGCAGAGGAGCGAATCAATGCTTTGCCAGTGATCTATCGTAACCTGTATAAAACAGAGCCATTATCAGACCTGGAACTGTTTGTAGGACGAAAAGCTGAATTAGACCAATTAACCACAGCATACAACAAGTGGGTGGAAGGAAAAATGGGATCGGTGATCCTGTATAGTGAGAAATGGAGCGGAATGACTTCATTTATCAACTACATTCAAAATACTTCTACATTCAAGCACCCGATTACTAGAATAAAGTGTCAAACGTCACTTGATAGCAAGGCACAATTTGAGGAGATCCTACAAAAAATTAATCCTTCAGAAGAGGCATTAGGCTTCGAAGAGATCCAAAATAAATTAAACACTGGCTCCAGAAGAATCATCTTACTAGAAGACATACAGAATCTATACATCCGTAAAACTGGAGGATTCAGTGTACTGAAGTCCTTGATGACGTTGATTAGCAACACTTCTCAGAACGTGTTCTGGATGACTACCTGTACGGTTTATACCTGGGAATATTTCAAAAAGACCATTCAGATCCATGAAATTTTCAGCTATCCAATAGGACTAAAGAACCCTTCTGAAGAAGATTTGAGTCAGATTGTGCAGAAAAGAAACCGCATCAGTGGATATAAGATTTATTTCGAACCTCAAATTAGTAAACTTGAAAGTAAGCGCTTTGCGAAGCTCTCAGAAGAAGAACAGCAAGAGTTTTTAAGAAGAAGATTCTTCAAAAACCTAATCGATTTCTCAGAGAGCAACATTACCATGGCTTTGATGTTCTGGTTGCTTTCCACAAAAAGTGTAGACCAGGATCGAATAGTGATCAATTCGTTCCAAAAGCCGGACTTAAGCTTCCTGGAAATTCTTAACCTGGAGAAGATTCAAACTTTGCATGCCTTGATATTGCATGACGGACTGACCGTAGAGCAATTTTCAGAAGTGATGCGTAAAAAACTGCAAGCTTCTCACCTATTACTATCCATGATGCTGGAAGACGGCATATTGGTCAAAAAAGAAAACCAATACCTGGTGAACACACTGGTATACCGAAGTGTCATCAGCTTATTGAAAGCTAAAAACTTGATTCATTAATGTCTAGATATATAACATTTGGCCTTTTGTCTTTAATTGCTCTTGCAGGTCATGCACAGGAAGCTGTTCAAGACATCAAAGATGAAGCTCCTAAGCTGAGTGAAATCTTCTCCATTCCCAAGCTGTTTTGGTCCTTGGTAGTGATTATAACAGGTTATATCCTTATCCGATTCTTCAGCCACATTTTGCAAATCCTTGCAGAACGTAGCACACAGTATCGAATTACACTCAAAGGAATCATTCCGGTAGTTCGGATCATGGGATGGATTCTCGTGATTATCACCATCATCACAGGCATCTTCCACCCGCCTATGGAGACGGTATGGGCTTTATCAGCTTCTGTGGGTGTTGCTATTGGTTTTGCAGCTCAGGACATACTTAAGAACATCTTTGGAGGTGTGATGATCTTATTTGACCGTCCTTTCCAGGTTGGTGACAAAATAGAGGTCGGCTCTTTCTATGGTGAAGTAACTGAAATTGGCCTTCGCTCTACTCGGATAGTAACTGCGGATGACTCTCTGGTGGCCATCCCGAATAGCTCCATCATGAATGGTTCCGTATCCAACGCCAACTCAGGAGAAGCAAACTGCCAGGTAGTAGCTGAAATCTACTTACCTCTGAGCATTGACACAGTGAGAGTACGAGAAATAGCCACACAGGCCGCTCAGGTATCCAAGTTTATCTACCTGAACAAGCCAATAGCCGTGCTGTTCTTCAACGAAGTAAAAGAGCGCAGATCGTATCTCAAAATGAGACTAAAAGCTTATGTAATGGATATACGAAGTGAGTTTGCTTTCAAAAGTGAAATGACGGAAATCGTAATCTCCACACTGCTACAAGAAGGTTTGATGAAAGAAGAAGACTTTAGATAGCCTTAAAGGCTATCATAGTCTTGTAGAAATTTCTCCAACTTCTCTACAGTCACATGATCCATTAGCACAATCTTGAACCATTTAGGGTTTTGATGATTGTCTGGCACCAATCCATACTTCTTACATAGCTCCGGTTTCAGGTACTGTGCTTTCATAGTCACAATGTTGGCATCTGGATATCTAAAGTATTCGATTCCTCTTTCTGTCAGATGATCGCACAACCAGGTAGTCCGATGATTCAACACCAGGGTCTTTTCAAACCAGCCATGAGGCCCGTAATTCATTAATATCATCCAGATTGCAATGGCATTGGCTCCTGACCTGGATCCGATCAGTGTGAAGTCCTGACCTTCTACATAGCTAGCCTCTTCCGTATTGGCAAAATGCATCCACCCTTTCTTGATAAGGAAAATACCAGTTCCATACGGTGCCTGAAGCATTTTGTGGGCATCCAGGGTCACGGAATTAACATGAGGATTACTAAAGTTCATATCGTTTTCCTGCTTGGCAAAAGGATAAAAGAAACCACCGTATGCTCCATCCACATGAAGTTTGAACGTCAAATCAAGCTCAGTCAGCACATCAGTATAACAATCAATTGCATCAACTGAACCAAACATAGTGGTCATCATATTGGCCATGACGACAAAGTACTTCTTTCCGTCAGCCTGAGCTTGAAAAATCGTTTCTTTTACCGCCTCTCGACTGATGGACCGATCTTCTTCATCTACAGCCACTTTGTAAAAGGAGATTTGCAATACATTGGATGCTTTGGCCGAAGAATAATGTGCATCAGCAGAAGTAATCAAAGCAATCTCATCCGTGGTGGCATTCAGCTCCTGCATGAAGTAATTGCGATAGATCCAAACAGCCTGCAAGTTTGCTTCTGTACCTCCAGAGGCTACATACCCATCATAGTCACCCTCTCCTTTTAAAATATCATGAGCACATATGGAGATCACTTCTTTCTCAATCTGCTGAGTTCCTTTAAAGAAACTCTCAGATGAACCAAGTGTATGGCAACCTATATGATTAGGATTATGAATAAGCGTACTCAAGAAAGGAGCATCCTCCAGAAATGGTGCATTTTGATAGAATACACGATCATCCAGGTGCGATGCAGGCACACCCAATATATTCTCATTATAATAATCAACATTCTCTGACAAGGCAGAAAACACGCGTTGCTTGATCTCTTCCTGAGATAGCTTTCTCCACTTTTTCATGGCAATACAATAAGATTTTAGGATTGGCTTTAAGGATCCTCGGGCAGAAGTCCTGTAGAAATGTGTGGTGAAAGTAGGTAATTGGAAGTGGATATCCAAACTGGATAATTGATTCAGAAGTATATTTAAAACCTCGAGTTGGAGTTTATTATATACCAATACCAACCAAAAACTAAATCTGATTACTCAGAAACTTAATTCTCACCTTACTTTTCCATTGATGAAAAGTAAGCAAAAATCTAGGGCTGTATTCATTTCTTCACGATTTAAGTTCGACTAAATCAGGAAATAAAAAAACTCGCCAAAGTAAATTCTCAACATTAAGAGATTTCTCATGGCTCAAACAATTTTTATTTCTTATCTGATTTCCATCTTCTTAAATCTAAAATGAATAAGGCCCGTCCCAAAAAAATTGACTTAATCCACCAAAATGTACTGAACTCGCCCTACTTCTCCTGTTTCCAGCAACACCTTGATACCATGTGGATGAGTAGACGATTTGGTAAGAATCTTCTCCACAAAACCTGAAGTGAGTTCACCAGTCCGTTGATTGTGCTTTTCTACAATCTCTACCTCTGCTCCTATTTCGATATTACTTCGCTTCTGACCTGACTTTGACATGAATCGGTTGGATGTTTTGGGCTTAAAGTTAGTCTTAATGATTATTTCAAGTTACCTACTAAATTTTCTGGTGGCTTTAAGAAAGTAAAATATAAAATACCCTGATGAAATTCTCATGATAAAATCCTCAACTGCGATAACGGATTCTCCATTAACATCCACTAATTTGTGAACAGGATTAATTAAATGTAAATAGTATCCAAAAGCTTCTTTTGAAAAACTGCAACCTGAATCCCAATCAAAACACAAATCATAACCTAATTGATAATTTTGATTTAGGAGATAGAACAGATAAAAATGAATACTTAAAAGCCATAACAATGGTAAAATAAATGATTGACCAAAATTCGAAAATATTCTATTGGTCCCAAGTAATGTCAAATCAAAAAATTGAGAGAATGACAGTCGATTCCATTTATGAAGTAAGTACCTCAAATATGCCTGCAACTCATTTCTTTGAAATATCGCTGCATCTATAGGGCTATCTTTCATCTTAAAATACTGCTTGAATCTTCTATTAATCTCCATCAACTCAAGGTATTTATTAGTGACAGTGCGATTATCAGCAATATCCTCACTTAGCTTTAGAGAAAAAGACTTACCCCAATCAATGTAACCGATTTGCCATGTTTCAAAATCGGTATTTCGGATCTTGATTTCATTAACTTGTATTTCAGAAAGGAAAAGGCTTTTACATTTAACAAATTGCAAGCAAAGCGATTTAAGTCCATAAATCTTAAAAACACGCACATCAACTTCTTCACCAAAAGAACTTAGCTTCAATTTCGAAAAAGTGTTATCCCAAATTTTTACTATCGATTTTCCATAAGCTGGCTCAATGACTACTGATTTAGCAATGCAACTGCTTATATAAAGCTTTTGATCATTTCGAATATTACAGAACTCCATATTCTCTGACCTAATACTTGATATTGACATTTCAACAGGGGCATTAAAAACTGCCAACGTGTTGATTTCGCTATTTGCAAATTTCAATTCCGACGCACCTATAAATCCCACATCACACTTTAAGTCTGTTATTTCCGAATCATCAATAAAAAAAGAGCTCAATCTTGAACCCTCTTCAAACTTAAAAGAAGAAATTTTAGATTTCGCTTTAACACTTAAACTGTTAATAGATTCCGATAAATTCAACACATTAATGTGACAGTTGCTAAATTCTGCACTATTCTTAATAACTAACTGTTCACCACTAAAAGAACAGTTATCAAAGTAGAACTGAGCGCCTTCGTGGGGTGATTTATAATCAATATTACAATGTATAAATGAACAATCTGTAAAGGTCAATTCTCCACTAAAGACAGATAACCTTATTCCTTCAATAAAAACACAGTTATCAAACCGATACTGATAATTACTATCAATAACTAACCTCCTATTAAATTGGCAATAGGAGAATTCTCTTAATCTAGTTGATGCCCCTTCAAGTCTATCCAAATGATAATTCATAAACTTCTTCCTAAGGAGCACACCATTCTTAGGAAAATCTTCTATATGATTCTTGAACTGAATTAAGTGTGGGTGTAATTCCATATGTAAGAATAATCAAATATCCAGATAAAAATCTGTCACCCATTCTGTCACCCAAAAACTTGCCTTTGTTGGTGTTGTCACCAACAAACCTAAACTCTACCATATTTGGTGAAAATACCAAATATGGTAGAGTATGAATTCAGGTTATAACAATCAGGAACATATTAAAAACAAAAAACCTCATCCTTTTCAGAATGAGGTTTTCGTACCTGAGGGAGGACCGGGCCAACGTTTGGTCGAGCCGGCGCTCCTTGATTTTTTATAGTCTTAAACAAAAAAGGCCTTCTCATTTTGAGAAGGCCTTCTAAGTACCTGAGGCCGGAATCGAACCGGCACTCCTTGCGGAACACGAGTTTGAGTCGTGCGCGTCTACCAGTTCCGCCACTCAGGCTTCTTGCGTTGAGCGTCTACCTCCCGATAGTTATCGGGACCGCCACTCAGGCTTCTTAATGCTTGATCAAAAACTGTCTCCCAGTTTCATCGGCGGACAAGTCCGCCACTCAGGCATTTTGGTTTTCGTTGAGCACACATTGTTGTCAAACGGAGGGCAAAACTATATTATTGTTTTAATTAAAACAACAAAAAAAGGATGTCAAAATAGACATCCTTTCAAATAATTTAAATTTCTTTTTCTTAGAAGTCGAATGCTTGCTTTTTGATCAATTGATCATCGTGGTAAAGCAAGAATGTAACTTTCTGATTGCTAAGCTTTTCAAGATTGTATCTCTTATGAACTTGCTTCGTGTCATCGAATCCTTCATGGTAAACAACATCTTCGTTGCCATCAAGAATATAAAGCGTCATGTCTTTACCTTGAGCGTGAGATCCTACTAGAGATACAGATTTTTTCTCTAGTTGAGAAAGATCGAAGTTGAATCCTTTAACGCTTCCAAGCTCAAATTCTTCTTTGATGCTGTATCCTGCAGATTTTACTTCCATCTCGTAAGTTCCTTTTGGCAAGTAAGAAAGGTCATATTTCTTTACAAACTCTGAAGACTTTAGAGACTCTATATATACGATCTGGTCGTTGCTATTCTTAATCTGAACAGACACATTCTCTTCTGTAGGAGCATAGAACATTACTCTATACATTTTCTCCTGCTCTGCAACAATCTTGCAAACAGTAGCCATGTAAACAGAATCTACGGCAAAGGTTGTAGATGTAGCACTAAAAACTATTAATAGTGCAAGTAGGTTTTTGATAGAATGTTTCATAATTGCATTCATGTTTCGTTATGAATTATGATACAAATTTGGGGAAAGACTGATCACATTCGCAAATTATTAACCCTTTTATTAGATGATTTATTAAGTAAACGGGAATTTTTTACATCTCATCCAATGAAATCGATGTCCGATTGAAAAGTTTCAGAAAAACAGCCTGAGAACGACTTAATTATTGAATTTTTCACACCGTTTTTAGGATTCTTTCAAGTATTTCAACAAAAGGCTATGAAAATTCTAATTCCAGCAACCACACTAGAAGAATCTATTTAAAAGTGCACTTTCCGCAAGGAATTACTTAAATGGATAGTAGATATTGGTCTGCCACTGACTGGTATCAAGCTCCGAATCGTACCCGGTGATGTATGATTCCCATGATAATCCGATGATATCATAGTTATAATACGATGCAAACTTGTTAATCTCTTCATGGGCAGTAGGCAATTCATCATAAGATCCGAAATACTTGCCCACCAAACACTGCACGGTATCCTGATAGTAAAGCTGAATGCGCTCATCATATATGGTGTCAGTCTCCATAACAGGAAGACCGCAGGTGAAGTCTACATTAAAATCTCCACTAGCCGTATACATCGCAAAAGGAACTCCTTTCACCACCAAATCATATTGATCTGCATACGCTACCAGATCACCAAAGTCGGCAGCCATCTTAGCATCTATTAAAGAAGGTTCATTCAAACTGGAATCTCGGACTCCTATATAGTGAAAACCAACTACATATTCTGGAAATATTTTGACATTGAAATTGGGAAGACTTTCAACTCTCTTTTTCAACTCATTGAGACCTGATTCAAAATCACCTCCAAGAAACCCATCTATACCTAACATGAAGATTTTAGAGAACCCTGAGATCCCCTCTTCATCGTAAGTCCAAACTACTTGTGTTTCCGAATCATTGATCTGACTTAATAAGAAAGAAGACGTAGGACTACTCTGATACCCGTCAAAGTTCATTTCCCAAACCACTCGCTTACTCTTATCGGTTAACAAGATTTCCAATGAACCATTCCCAACGTCTGGATTTTCACTCAACCATGAAATAGTAGCCCCAGCTCCGAAATCCGGACCGGTATACGAATACTTGGCTGTAGGATCTTTGGCTGCCCATGGAGACCACTTGTTGAAATTTCGGAAGGTGATCAATTCATGATAAACTTTACTGGCAGGAGATTTAATAACGACTGATCTCTCCATATGAGCCTTGTTAGGCAAAAAGTAGATCATCGCTAATACGGACAGTACTAAAAGAAATACAATTAATACAACAATTTTTATGACCCGCATGATTGGAATCCTATAATTCTTTGATCAATATAGTAGAAAAATACAAAAACAAAGATGACGCATGCTGGTTTATGGACGAGATTGATGGCGCACAATATCGATCTGATAATACTATTGCCATTTTATTATTTATTCAGTTTTCTCATTGCGTCTGACCACATCTTACTGGTGGTCTGTTTCTTAGTTTCATTTCTTTATGAAGTAATCCTTACCTCTCTCAATGGCGGCACAGTAGGCAAACGCATGATGAAGCTAAAGGTTACCAATAATTCCTTACAAAATATTAGCTTTTTTCGTTCCCTACTAAGATCCTCTACCAAGCTCATAAGTGGCTTTCTGTTTTTTCTCGGGTTTGCCATCATAGAACTTAACCAACAAAAAAAAGGATTACATGACATGCTATCCGGTACTTTTGTAATAATTTCGAGCAATAATTGATTTTTCGCGTTTTTCGACGCATTATAAAAATTGAAAATTGTATATTTCGCTCAGTAACTAAGATAAAGCAACATGGCACAAGATTCAGGCCTAAAAAAGTTTGAGAATTTTTTCGAAGGATTCATGTTCTGGAGTAGATGGGTACAAGCTCCTCTATACACAGGATTAATCATGGCTTCATTCTTATACCTTTTCAAATTTTTTCAAGAGCTATATCACCTATGGCAACATACAATTTCCTGGGATGACAATCAGATGATGCTTGGAATTCTGGCATTGGTAGATGTATCAATGGTAATGAACCTGGTGGTGATGGTAACTATTGGAGGTTATTCCATATTTACCAGTAGAATTGATGTTGATAGTCATGAAGACAAGCCGCTTTGGCTAGAAGATCTTGATGCAGGACAGTTGAAAATTAAACTTTCTACTTCCTTAGCGTCCATTTCCGGAGTGCAGCTATTGAAGACTTTCATCAACTACAGAGAGGCTATTCAAAAAGAAGATAGCGAGGCGGTAATCATAGAGATTGTTATTCACATGGTCTTTATTGTATCTGCATTCTTGCTTGCATTGACTGAGAAAACTACTCACAGTTACAAACACGGTCATGCAGCAGCAATTAAGTTTGCTGATGAGGAAGACGAAAAAGAAGGACATTAAATTCAAGAAAACATTAATACAACCCTTCTTGCTTGCAGGAAGGGTTTTTTATTGCCATGCGAATCATTGATCTAAGCCAGGAAATTTATGATGGAATGGCTGTACATCATACACAACCACAGGTAAAGGTTTCTGTCCATGCTACTCATGAGCAATGGAACGATGAACCCATAGACAAATGGGTTACACCTGCTGTGAACAAACTGGAATTTAGCGAGCACACTGGCTCCCATGTGGATGCTATTTCACATATGGGTAAAAGGTTTTCCAATGTGACGATCGATAGAATGCCGCTATCCATGTTTATTACCAGAGGAATATGCCTGGACCTGTCAGATAAAAATCCAGGAGAACTCATTACAAAGAAGAATTTAATTACTGCGCTTGGTGATCAGCAAATTCTGAAAGGTGATACCGTATTGATTTACACTGATCACTTCAGAAGACATTTTAACACTTCAGATTGGGCCAATAATCCCGGACTTGATGAAGAAGCTGCCATTTGGTTGGGTGTACAGAAAATCGCAGCATTTGGTGTTGAATCAATGGCTCCAGGAGTCAAGGGTAAAACGAATAAAGCTGTTCATCACATATGTGGTGAAATGGGGTTTACACATTATGAGAACCTTATCAATCTACACCAACTTTTAAACAAAGGCCCTTTTCAGTTTATCGGATTACCTTTAAGAATCAAAGGTGGAACAGGCTCACCTGTAAGAGCGGTTGCTGTCTTCAATTAATTACCATGGACTACAAGAAATACTTTATTATCCCTGCCGAACCCGAAGAGATTTTCGCTGCATTAACCTTCAAACCAAGTATCGAGCTATGGACAGGCTCACCTGCTGTGTTTGAGAAGAAGGAAAATACGGAATTCTCACTTTGGGATGACAGCATCGTTGGTAAAAATGTGGCTTTTATTGAAGGCAAACAGATCGATCAAATCTGGTTTTTTGGCGAAGGTCATGAGTCACCTGTATCCATCAAGTTACATCCACATAAGAAAGGCACTTCTATGGAGATCATTCAAACCAATATTCCAGAAGAAGCGTTCGACGACATCAGCGATGGATGGGAAAATGTATACATAGACAGCTTGATAGAATTCTATACGGAGGAATAAGGTTTCCTGACCGCTCATACCATCATATTCCTGTTCACTAGTTTTATTTTGGAATTCAGACCATTGATTGATTTAATTGCAATGAATTAACGTGAAAATTACGATTAATGAAATTTGCAATCATAACCAACCTACTATTTTTACTAAATTGTTCTATTGCCATTGGTCAAGCGACTGAAGAGCCGCTCTCCATCAAAACCCAGATTGACTGTAGGGGCTGTGATGGAAACTACATGAGACAGAACATCACATTTCTAGACCATGTTAGAGACCAGGACTTAGCAGAGATCTATGTATTTGTAAACACTTCTGGCAATCCATCTTCCGTGATCTATGAAATAGAATACACAGGTAAAGGTCGATTTGAAGGCATTAACAACAAGTTTAGTGTAGACTACTCCAAAACACTCACAGGAAACGAGATCAGAGATCTACTAAAAGAAACTCTGATTAAAGGATATATCCCTTATTTATTGCATACTGATCAAGCGGAACAATTAGAACTTGTTCTTCATGAACTTCCAAAAACGACTACAGAGAAAATTGATGATCCGTGGAATAACTGGATCTTCTCCGTAAGAGGCAATATGGATATGGAGCATCAGGATACTCGTGAAGAGTTCAACTACGATGTAGGATTTGATGGAGATAAAGTGACAGAACACTGGCGTGTACGCCTAGATGGTTATTACAATAAAAACACGCTGAAGATTACAGAGTCAGACAATAGCTCATTCACCAGTGTTAGAAATAGAAAATTTTTAGGAGGAAGCATAGTCAAAAGCCTTGGTAATCATTGGTCTGCTGGAGTCTTTGGTGATGTTGGTACCAACTCCGTAGATAACTTCAAATTTAAATCAGCTGTAGCTCCAGCGATTGAATATTCATTATTCGATTACAAAGAAGTACTCACTCGAGAAATCACCTTTGCTTACCAAATCAACTATAACACACAGAAGTACTTTGAAACGACCATTTTTGATGTCTTGAGAGATCAATATTACACTCAGTCACTTTCCATGAACTTAACATATCGGAAGAACTGGGGAAGTGTATACTCAAGTGTAAGAGCAAGTAACTTCCTGAATGACCCAAGCAAGAACAGGTTATCCATTAATAACTGGGCATCAGTTCGCGTATTCAAAGGATTTTCAGTACGAGTTAACGCGAATTTTCAGGTTATAAAAGATCAAATTAATTTACCAAAGGGAGAAGCATCGCTGGAAGATATTATCCTTCAGCAACGCGCTTTGGCCACCACCAGCAAATTGAATTTAGGTGTCGGTATGAGCTATACATTTGGCTCTATTTTCAACAACGTGTTGAATACCAGACTTTAATTCAGCAAAACTTAGTTTAATCCTCATTCGGGAGGTACGTTACCAGGGTACTTCCCGATGTTTTTACCTTACTCACTGGTTGTTCGAAAAAGAACAAATCAGTCATCACTAAGTCACCATTGTTGACGAACACTTCTACAGAAGAATTGTCAACATAAACATCAAGGCTTTTCACTTCTATTCCATTCAACGGAGCTTGATGGCTGGCAGCAAATACATCACTAAACGCTACTTTACCTGCTTGCTCGCGATTGATGGTGAGATAGTTCTCATCATAAGACACGATCAGACTATCTCCTACATCATTAGACAGCACCATAGCCCCAGTTGATGACTCAATAGTCATTCCTAATTTGAAAACAGAACCACTTACATTGATTAATTCACCATTAGCTCCTTCAATAGTGAATGCAGACTCCATTTCGCCCACTGGGACTGAACGAAGCAAATAACCATTCTCCGTATTTTGAATCTTTAGTTCTCTTGGAATCGTCATAGCGCTTCGCCATTCATATGTAGGCACGATGTTGGCATACTGCCAATTACTCATCCACCCGATGAACAAACGTCTTCCATCTTCTTCAGGCACATCAGAAAAGGTAACTCCTGCATAATTATCAGCACCATAATCAATCCATCTAATGGCTGAGCCTAAAGGAGTGAACACACTTCCATCAAAATCACCTACAAAGTATTGCGTTGCAGAACCGCCTTGAGGTCCTCCCGGATTGATGCTCACCAGCATCACCCATTTAGTTACTCCATTCTGATCAGTAAGCTGAAATAGGTCCGGACATTCCCAAACTCCCCCATGAGCACCCAGATCCACACCAAATTCACTCTGATGAGTCCATTCTTTAAGGTTTGGAGAAGAATATAGATTGACATGATCCTTTACCGCTAAAATGAGGTTCCACTCCTCCGTTTCTGAATTCCAGGATACTTTGGGATCCCTAAAATCACGTATTCCAGGGTTTGGAATAACTGGATTTCCTTCATACTTCGTCCAGGTTCTTCCTTTATCCAGACTATATGCTATTCCCTGTGTTTGGAAATCGATGGTATTGTTTCTTTCACCAATCGGATCATGGTAAGTGTACATAGCTACCATAGCAGGACTTTCTTCCGTTCCAAATCCGGCTGTATTTTGCCAATCAACTACAGCACTACCACTGAAGATATACCCCAATGAATCAGGATACAATGCTATGGGCAGGTGTTCCCAATGTACCAAATCAGTAGAAACCGCATGTCCCCAATGCATCGGCCCCCAAATATTGCTATCTGGATAGTGCTGGTAAAACAAGTGGTATTCACCTTCAAAATAGACCAATCCATTTGGGTCATTCATCCAACCTGAGGCAGGGGTAAAATGGTAAGCAGGTCGGTATTGACTATCTCCTGATTGCTCCACAACTTGCTCTTGGGTTTTAGGAGCGCATCCAATTAAAATGGTCAATACCAGACCGAAGGTTAGTGTTGTATTCCTCATATAAGGAAGATACAAATTATTTCTTTTTTGGCTTACTGGACATGTAGAAAACAAGCTCTCCACCCGCCATTAAGTCATCGTGAGAAAGGAAGTTGCTTTTCACTTCTTTGCCATTCAGAAGCACTTTGCTAACATACACATTCTTATCACTCTGGTTTTTTGCTACTACTTTGAAGTCCTTTCCATTCTCCAGGTGAATAGTAGCTTCTTCAACTGCCGGGCTTCCCAATGCATAATCAACAGAACCTGGCGCAACTGGATAGAAGCCCAAAGAACTAAATAAGTACCAGGCGCTCATTTGTCCAAAGTCATCATTTCCACCTAAACCATTAGATGCCGGCTTATACATCGCCTTCAAAATCATACGAATCTTGTTTTGAGCTCTCCACGGTTCATCGGTCCAATCGAATAAATACACCACATGGTGTGACGGCTCATTTCCATGAACATAGTTACCAATGATTCCATCTCTGGAAATATCCTCTGTATGTTCAAAATACTTATCAGGGAGCTCCATTGTAAACAATGAATCTAAATGACCTGTGAATTGCTTCTTCCCCCCCATCATGTCTATCATAGATGCAGGATCGTGGGGTACATATAAACTGTAGTTCCATGCATTACCTTCTATGAACCCTTTCCAGTGCGTATCAAGAGGATCAAACTCTTCAACCCACTCTCCATTGGACAGCTTAGGTCGCATGAAGCCTGTTTTTGAATCATAAACTTGCTTGTAGCTTTCTGAGCGCTTCATGAACTCATCATATAATTCCTTTTTACCTAACTTCTTCGCCATCTGAGCAATGCACCAATCGTCATAGGCATATTCCAAGGTTTTAGAAACAGAAGCGCGGCTCTTGTCCTCAGGCACATAACCCATATCAATGTAGTCCCCTATTCCATCAAAGTATCGGGTATTGGCTGTTTGCACACATGCTGCAAAGGCTTTCTCGATATCAAAATCAGCATTTCCTTTCATCACCGCATCGGCAATCACAGGCACTGAATGATACCCAATCATGCACCAGTTTTCATTGGCATGGTGCGACCAGATTGGTAGCATCTTATGAACACTTTGATCGTAATGTGCCATCATGGACTGAATCATCTGCTGATTTCTGGCAGGTTGCAACACATTGAACAATGGATGCAATGCTCGATAAGTATCCCAAAGCGAAAAACTTGTGTAATTGGTAAATCCGTCTGCCTGATGGATGTTCTGATCAATTCCTTTGTATTTCCCATCTACGTCCTGATAAATCGTTGGTCCCAAAAATGCATGATACATAGCCGTATAGAAATTGGTCATTTCTGGCTCATCAATAGTCTTCACTTCTACCTTATTCAACTCCTTTCTCCAGGCATTTTGAGTTAGACGTTTAATCGCATCAAAACTCAACCCGGCAGCCTCAGCTTGCAGGTTCTTCAATGCCCCTTCAGTACTAACTGGAGACAATGCCATCTTTACAATAAGCTGCTCCCCTTCCTTCATATCAAAATCAAAGTGCACTCGGATCTTTTCATTCGCCGCTTCAGGGAAATTATTCTCCTGGTCAAATCGACCCCAAAAACCTTTGTAAGGATGTTTCTCAAACGATTTGAAACCGTAAGACTTCACAGGCTTACTCAGCGACATGGCAAAATACATTGTACGGGTTCTTGCCCATCCGTTTGTTGATTTGTAACCAGTGATCAACGTGTCATTTTCCATGCGGATGAACGACCAGGTAGTTTTCTCATCATAGTTATAAATACCATACATCATGTCCAGAATCAAATGCGCTTCATCAGTTTCCGGGAAAGTATAGCGATGCACTCCTACTCTAGTAGTAGCTGTCAACTCCGCTTGAATATCATGATCATCCAGTTGGACTTTATAATATCCAGCCTCTGCATCCTCGGTATCATGTGAAAATCGAGATCGGTAACCAGTTTCAGGCTTATCAGAAGTCCCAGGATTTAATTGAAGCGATCCAACTGTAGGCATGATTAAGAAATCACCCAAGTCAGAATGTCCAGTTCCACTAAAATGCGTGTGGCTAAAGCCTACAATCGTTTTATCTTCATACTGATAACCTGCACAGTATTTATATACATCTCCAGTGTACTTACCATTAACAGCGTAAGGAATCGTATCTGTATCTGGACTCAACTGCACCATCCCAAATGGAGCTGTTGCACCAGGATAAGTATGTCCCATTCGGGCCGTTCCAATCATTGGATCCACATAATCTAAAGGATCTGTAGCTTGTCCAAAAACATTAATTGCTGTGAATAATACGAAGAAGCTGGTTATGATTTGTTTCATTTTCATCTATTCTACTTTGATCTAAATGTCAGTTGATACTTACCTGATTTAAGTTCCAATTCCTCCAAATTAGAGACTTTATCTGAATCTACTTTTTGCAATACATAGCCGGTAGGTACGTTAAGCTGAGCGGTGCTGTTGGCAGGTATTTGCACGATCATTTCTACCGTCTTTCCTTTCCGCTTCCATTCGGAAATGATTCTACCATAAGGTCCATCATGATACCCGGACACTTCATCTAGTCCTATTGGAAAGTTTGGTGTCAACTTTACCTCTTTGAACCCAGGATTAGATTCCGATGGATTAATTCCAGCCAATGACTTGTAGAACCACGCTCCGATTTGGCCGAACATGATATGATTCATAGAGATATCACTTGCCGCCTCAATCTTCCAGTTTTCATAAAGTGTGGTAGCTCCATTAGCAATCCACCAACCCCAACCTGGGTAAGTATCTCTAGCAGCCAAATCATATGCCACCTGAACTTGTCCATTTTGACTTAATGCTCCAAGTATGGCTTTGGTGCCAAGTAAGCCAACGTCTAGTTGATTACCATCAGCACGCACCCGATCAGCAAGGTTTTGTGCAATTTTTACTTTCAAATCCTCAGGGGCAACACCCCAATAAAGCGGAACACTCAATTCAGTCTGCAAGCCCTGACCATAAATGGCCGTTTCTTTGTCTAGATATTTATCATTGATTGCAATCTTAATCTTGTTAGCTAGCTGCTTGTACTTTTCTTCATCTACTTGATTACCCAATAAGTGAGCAGCCTTCGCCAAAATGGTCGCGTCAGCAAAGTAGTAAACCGAAGAAGTCAACTCTACAGGAGCTTTTGATTTCACGGGAATCCAATCGCCAAGCCCCCAGGTAGTTAGTCCAGTTGGGTATAAATCATCGATATGGTCTACATAACGCTTGATGTGCTCATAACTTCTTTCCAACAGCGTAGCATCACCATAATATTGATAGATCGTCCACGGAATTACCGCAATGGTACTCGTCCAATCTGGCCCATTTCCCCATTCATACCCCCAGCCACCAGTTGGAATGATGGATGGCAATACGCCGTTTGGCTGCTGCTCATCGAAGTGATCATTGAGCCACTTTTCGTAAATGGTGATCCCATCAAAACTGTAAAGTCCAGTTTCGATGGCGATGGTAGCATCTCCAGTCCAGCCGTTTTTCTCCCGTTGCGGACAGTCGGTAGGATATCCAAAAAGATTAGACAGATATGAGCTGTTTGTTGCAAAAAGCAACTTATTGAACATCTCACTAGAAGTCTTTATTTCTCCCACTACGGGCACATCAGAATGCATAAAATATGCTGTAAAGTTCGCGGCACTTAACGCTAAGGGATGGTCAACCTGGACTTCTACATATTGAAACCCTTTATAATTGAATTTAGGCAAGAAGGTATCCTCACCATTTCCCGACGTAATGAAAATATCCGTTTGGAATGGATCCAGATCATCTGTTGGTCGATAATGTGCATCTATGTTATTAATATCCACCAACCCATTTGACACAAGACGTTCGCCATGTTTCAAGCGCAATGTCGTTCCTGCCTCTGCTTCTATTTTCAACTGAGTCACACCTGCAATGTTTCTTCCAAAATCAATCACGTACAGTGAATCATTAACCTTCCTTACAGTCTTTGGCTGAATCGCTTCCACATGTCTAATTGGATGCATGGTCTGCGCTACAATTTTATCTGCTGGAGCCGCTCGATAGATGACATTACTCCATTTTGAATCATCAAAACCTGGCTGATTCCATCCTTCCTGAATCAGTCGGGCATCTTGATGCTCGGCAGTGTAAATGCTATTGAAAATGATTGATCCTGTTGAGGATTTCCAATCTTTTCCTGATGAAACAGTTTCAACTGTACCATCTTCATACGTAATCCTCAAATCCATGCAGAATGCCGGTCTGCCTCTCCAGGGAGCATTGTGGAAATTCCAAACCGCCGTGGACTGATGATTGTACCATCCATTTCCCAAAATCAGCCCTAGAGCATTCGCTCCGTCTGTAATTTGATTAGTCACATCATAAGTCACATAAAGCAGTCTGCGATCAAATCGTGTATACATGGGGTCGAGGATATGATCTCCTACCTTTTCACCATTGAGAGATAATTCATACAACCCTGCTGCAGCAATGTAAGCTCTTGCGGACTTCACCTTCTTTGATGCATTAAATTCTTTCCTGAAATAGGGAGCAGGCTTAAAATCGATATCGTGATGATCACTTATCCAGGAGCCCTTCCAGTCACTCACATCCATCATCCCTGTCTCGAAAGAAGCCACGCGTGATGTCTGTAATTCTTCATCCTGGTTCCAAAGCTTTACCTTCCAGTAATATCTGGTAAATGATTTCAAGGACTCTGACCGGTATTGATACAGAATCTGATCAGAGTCAATTCTGCCCGAACTCCAGACGGATTTCTCTGAAAGAAGACTCAAAGAATCAGTTCCGACAAAGATTTCGAATGCTCTTTGAGATGCGTCTTTGCGACTATCCTGCATCTGCCAGGTCAACCGGGGCTGCTGAGCATCTATACCAATTGGATTAACCAGATATTCTGTTTTGAGCTCAACCACCTTAAATGCGTCAGGTTGCCCGAAGGCAACCTGTGCAAACAAAATAGTCAATATCAATATCGTATTGGAAGCTATGCGCATTACTTCAATGGTCTTTTTGCGACACCCTCAAAGGTAATTTTGACCGGTTTGATCTTACCCTCCTCATCAAACTCAAGCTTATCAATACAGGTAGCTCGGTGATTGTGATGCGTTTCTGTCAAAGGCCTTCTGTGATAAACGATGTACCATTCATCTTCATTAGGAACCTTGATCAATGAGTGATGTCCTGCACCCGTTGCTACGTCAGCATCTTGCTCCAACACCACACCAATACGCTCCCACGGACCGAATGGTGAGTCAGAAATTGCATAAGCCACTTTGTAGTTCGGGCCTCCCCAGCCACCTTCAGACCACATGAAGTAATACTTACCATCTCTGATAAACATGAATGGACCTTCTACATACTGATCTGGTGTGATCTCCTTATAAATGGAGCCATCTTCATATGGAAGAATCTCTTTGAAGTCATCACTTAATCGCACGATGTTACAATGTCTCCAGCCTCCATAAATCATGTACCACTGACCATCCTGATCATGAAAAACAAATTGATCAATTGGCTGTGCTCCATTTACAATAGAGTCTAACAATGGCTTACCCAAATAATCTGAATAGGGTCCAGCAGGATTATCCGCCACACCTATTCCAATTCCTCCGACAGACTCATTGTTTTGAATGTCATTAGCTGCAAAGAATAAGAAATACTGCTCATTATTCTTTACAATCGCTGGAGCCCACATGGCACTATCTGCCCAACTAACAGCTGCTGTATCAATGATGTGCTCGTGCTTTTCCCAGGTGATTAAGTCCTTTGATGAAAAAGCATCCATAAAAACCTGCTTACTGTAATAATCCGAATAGGTAGGATAAATCCAGTATTCATCATCGAAGACAATACCTTCAGGATCGGCATACCACCCATCAATGATCGGGTTACCAGCTTTCTCTACCGGAGCAGGTTGACTGCACGCAGCAAATACTGCTATAAGGAGTAAGTAAGAATAGTTTTTCAAGATGTTCATTCGCATATTATTCTGTCCATTGAGTTCCATTCCCATCTGTTGATATAACTGGGAAAGAACTGATTCGTAATTTAGCTGCTCCCATTGGAATAAGCGTCACTTCTACAGTTTCTGTATCAGTGATTACAGGACTATCCTGCAATTCACCCACCAAACCATGAGGTCCTATTTTCCAATTCGGAATTTGCTTAGCCTTCACTTTTATTTCCAAAGGCACTACATCAGCTCCAAATGGGAAATCATTGGCTGGCCAAGGTTTTTCAATTACCTCAAACACTTCACCGGTTTCCCCATTCAAAACCAATCCGTAGTTCCATGGAGAGTCGGCATAGATTTCGAAAGAAGGCCAATTTTTGGTATCCGCACCTTCTTGCCACTTAGAATCATGAATAGCCGTTTCATCACTCTCTTTGCGCACATAGCGCTCATCAATATCTAATGAGAAAGTTAATGGACCATAATTCACACTGGCACTGTTGTGATTAGCTTCCCAACGAGTCACAGTAATCGCTTTCGGAAGAGTCAACTCAACCTTGTCTCCATCCTTCCATTCACGATTGATTCTAACATACTTATTTCTTTCAATGGAAACATCTACAACAGGCTTTCCATTAATTTTAACTCCTGGTCCCATTGTCCATTCTGGAATTCTTAAGTAAAGAGGGAAAGTTTCATCTTCGGATAGACTTACCTCAAACTGGATGGATTTATCAAATGGATAATGCGTGGTTTCATGAATACTTACTTCTGCACCTGAACCAACTTTAGCAGTAACATTACTTGCTGCATACAGCACAGCAGCTAATCCATTGTCTTGTGTAGCCATCCAAAGATTCTCTGCGTAGTATGGCCATCCCTGAGCATGATTGTGCTGACAACATCTTGAACTGAATGGATTCATCATCAAGAATGGTCCTGCATTTGCAATACCCGGATGATGGTTTTCACTATCATTCAAAACCATGTTAGGGCTTGTGATGTATCTCAATGCTTTGAAATCATCAGTTACTGCCGCTGGATAAGTATTGAATGCAACATTCTCGGCATGATCGGCCCAGAAGATGTCGCCTGTAATTCTCAACAAATGCTCATCAGAGTTCATTTGCTCAACTATTCCACAAGTCTCGATTCCCTGTCTTGGATCGTCATAACCTGGTCGTGCATTTTCATCTGACCCAAACATACCTCCTGGAACCTGTCCATAATATTTGCGGATGACGTCAAAGCTTTCATAAGTACCTTCCAGATCTGCCTTGTTTCCACTCACCTGATAGTATTGAGCAGGCTCTCTGAATCCCTGAGCAATGTTTACATTGTGCCAATCGATCAAATCACCAAACCACTCCGGAAACTCACCATTTCTCGATTCCTTGTGACCATGAATAGCTTCAAAGGCATTCCCTCTGCTTGACCAGTCTGTCGTATTACGGTGAATCTTTTCCGCTAATTCCAACAAGAACTCATCTCCTGTGCGGTTGTACAACCAAATCACACTGTAGAGATTGTCCCCACCTCTTCTGGTTTGCCAATATTTGGTTTCTGATAAGAATAACGAATCAGGAACAGTCAATTCGAATTTGAAATAGTTAGTCATCAACTCGATAACACGCTCATCCTGAGAGTATTCATAATAGGACTGCAAACAATATAACATGATCATGTTCGCCCAGTAGTCCTGAACTTGTGTCATTTGCTGTTGACGCTCTTCCGTACGTTCGTTTTCCGCGATATAACTTTCCCAGGCAAACCCAGGTCCGAAGTAGCCATTTTCACGCTGACTTGCCAACGCACCTTCGATCCATATCTTGGTTTCTTCAATCATTTCTGGATCTTCCAGGATGTAAGCAATGTCGCCATAGCCTTTTAACCAATAAGGAACTTCTTCCCATCCCCAGGCTCCTTGCCCGTCTTTCGACAGCCAGGCATTGTTTTCCTTTTGAAGCCAGGCACTGATTTTACCCAAATTCCCTGTTAATCCATTCTTTTGACGATTCAGATATTCCAGAACCCAACCTTCTGGTTTCACATCACCTACCGGCAATTTGATTAAAGCATTTCGCTGTAATGGCGCACGATTGCTTGGGTAGAATTCATTTTTTGTAGACGTGTCAGGTCTATCTACCAGAGTAATTTCTTGTTTTATTTCGGGCGTACTACACCCAGCTGCTACCAGAACACCTAGTAGCAGAGATTTATAATTCAATTTCATGATCGACTATTTTTCGTTAGTCAATGAATAAGGGAAATCTGATGGATTTACACCTCTAGACTTATTTGGTTGATCAACCATTTCAAAATCTAGTGTTGCCCCTTTCATCAACATGTTATGATCTAAATAATTTTTAGAGCTGGCTGCTCCATTTATCTTCAGTGACTGAACATATCTATTCTCATCACTATTGCCTGGTGCATTGATAACCAAGTCGTTACCATTTTCCAGTTTTACTGTCACCTGCTTAAACAAAGGTGCTCCGAGTACATATTCATTGACAGCTGGACAAACTGGATAGAATCCCATCGCTGAGAAAATATACCAGGCAGAAGTCTGACCATTGTCTTCATCTCCACAGTAACCATCAGGGGTTGGCATATACATTCTATTCATAGTCTCGCGAGCCCAATATTGGGTTTTCCATGGAGCACCAGCATAGTTGTATAAGTAAATCATATGCTGAATTGGCTGATTACCATGTGCATATTGCCCCATGTTAGCAATCTGCATCTCTCTGATCTCATGAATCACAAAACCATAGTAGCTATCGTCAAACACAGGTGGCAATAAGAATACTGAATCAAGTTTCTTCACAAAATTCTCATGTCCGCCCATTAGTGTCGACAAACCTTCAATGTCATGGAAAACTGACCAGCTATAGTGCCAGCTATTTCCTTCAGTGAATGCATCACCCCACTTAAATGGGTTAAATGGAGACATGAAAGTTCCGTCTTCGTTTTTACCTCGCATCAACCCAGTTTCCGGATCAAATAACTTCTTGTAGTTCTGTGAACGCTCTCTGTATAGTTTGATTTCTTTTTTAGACTTACCTAGTGCTTTCGCCAATTGATAAATCGCAAAATCATCATAAGCATATTCCAAGGTTCTCGCGGCATTCTCGTTGATGTTAACATCATAAGGTACATAGCCGAGTTTCTTGTAATATTCTGCACCAGCACGACCTACTGCCGTCATTGGACCTTCATTGTTTGCTCCGTGTATCAATGCTTCATAGAGTTTCTCAATATCATATCCACGCAACCCTTTGATATATGCATCAGAAACTACAGATGCAGAGTTGTTACCAACCATAATATTGGCCAATCCAGGGCTAGACCACTCTGGCAACCAACCACCTTCCAGGTAATCGTTCACCAAACCAGCTTGCATTTCCTTGTTGATCGATGGATAAACCAGATTCAAGAATGGATACAGGGCACGGAAAGTATCCCAAAATCCTGTACCAGCAAACATGTATCCTGGCAAGATTTCTCCATTGTATGGGCTCCAGTGAACGATTTCGTTCTTCGCGTTGATCTCATACAGCTTATTCGGGAAGAATAGCGCTCTATACAAACAAGAGTAGAATGTTCTGTATTGATCAATGGTACCACCATCTACTTCTATTCTGCTTAGCTTTTCATTCCATTCGTCACGGGCCTTTTGCTTTGTCGTTTCAAAATCATCAGCACCAAGTTCTCTATCAAGATTCAACTGTGCTTGCTCCAAACTGATAAATGAAGAGGCTACTCTCAAATTAATAACCTCGCCGGCTGAAGTTTTAAATCCAACCAAAGCACCCGCATGATTTGCTTCCATTTCAGACTGTCCAGATACAATTACAGAATCTTTCCAGGTATTCACATCGGCAAATGGCTTGTCAAATTCAATTACAAAGTAGTTTTTGAAATTGGTCAGTTTACCTCGAGCATACTTGGTGGTATACCCAATGATTTTCTTCTCTTCAGGAATCACCTTCACATAAGATCCCTTGTCAAATGGATCTACAACAATGTAAGAAGAATCAGATTTCGGGAAAGTGATTTGAAATTGAGCAGCTCTTTCTGTTGGCGTCAACTCAACTGTCGCGTCATGATCTGCTAAATAAACACTGTAATAATACGGTGTTGCTGTTTCTGCCTTATGTGAAAAATAACTCGCTCTGGCTTCTTGCTCAAACTTTTTACCAATCACAGGCATGATGGTGAACTGACCATAGTCATTCATCCATGGTGATGGCTGATGTGTTTGCTTGAAGCCTCTGATCTGATAAGCATCATAAGTGTATGCCCAACCATTCCCCATTTTACCTGTTTGTGGTGTCCACATGTTCATCCCCCACGGCACACCAATTGCCGGATAGGTATTACCGTTGGACAAATAAGGTTCAGAGTCTGTACCCATCAAAGTGTTCACATAATCCACAGGATCCTGAGATACAGCAGACAAGGCAAACAACATGATACATACAGATGATAGCGCGAAGCGAAAGGTTGACATAGGTTTGATTTTTCTATAAGTTATTTTCCGACAAGTTCTTCTTCTAGTTCTTCCAGCGATTTCCCCTTGGTCTCTGGCATCATGAAATGAGTGTATAACAATTGCAACACCATGAAACATCCAAAAAACACAAAGGCAACATAGGGCTCAAAAGCATTTATCAATACTGCTCCAAACAATGTAATCAAAGCTGCAAATACCCAGTGAGTACCACTACCCCAGGCCTGACCGTATGCACGCACTCTATTCGGGAATATCTCAGAGATAAATATCCAGATCACTGATCCCTGACCAATGGCATGTGAAGCAATAAAGGTTAATATGAATACTAGTTTGAATAGCGCTTCTGATTCAAAATAGAACCCGTATGCCACCATGAATAAACTAACGATATATCCAAAAGATCCAATGTACATGAGTTGGCGTCTACCCAACTTATCGATAAGTAGCATTCCAACAAATGTGAATCCTAAATTGACGATACCGATAGAAATCGAGCTTAGCAAGGAGTCTGAGGAACCAAAACCTGCTTTTTGCAAGATTTCAGGTGCATAGTACAGAATGAAATTAATCCCAGATAATTGATTGAAGAAAGCAATTAAAAAAGCCAAAATCAACGAACGCTTATATTTTGGAGCGAAAACTGAAGAAGTATCATTCTTGGTTCGGTTGTGATCTTCTTCAATATCTTGAAGCATCTGCTTCGCTTGCTCAGGAGACTCTGCCAATTCATTCAAAACCTTGGTAGCGGAAGCCACATCATTTTGATGAATGATCAACCAACGCGGGCTCTTAGGTACACCTATTACCATAATGGTGTATAAAAATGCTGGTACCGCTTCTATGCCAAGCATCCATCTCCAATCATTCTCACCACCTACTCCCTGGAGTAAATAGTTCGATATGAAAGCGATCAGGATACCAAACACCAAATTGAATTGGTAAAGGATACCAAGTCTGCCTCTATTGTTCGCAGATGAAATCTCTGAGATGTAAGTCGGAGCCGCTATAGATGAAATACCTACACCTAAACCACCGATGAAACGGAAAAACGAAAATGTATAAGGGTCTGGAGCTATTCCGCTACCTACCGCAGATACAAAGTATAGTACCCCAATCCAAATCAAGGTAGTCTTACGACCCAATTTATCCGTTGGAATACCTGCTAATAAAGCGCCAACTACTGTTCCCCATAGGGCCATGGACATAATAAATGTACCATGAAACCACTCGGAGGTTTGCCATAATTCTTTGATGGGCAGATTCGCCCCCGAAATTACTACCGTATCAAATCCAAACAGAAAACCTGCCAGGGAAGCAGTAATTGAGGCTATTAATAATTTCTTATTCATCAGTCTTGTGTTAGTTATATTGAAAGCATTCGTCAACTGCTTAATTTAATAAGCAATATCCAGAATGCTTTCATACAGGGTTTAAGTCTATTACAAGTAATATTCAGAGCTCTCAATTTTAAATACTTAATATTGATTGGTTAAAAAATGAACTCGTAATTATTAGTAATACCTTCGAAAGTAATATTTCACCTAATCAAGTATCGAACTTTTTACAAACCAGATGAATTATTCTAACCTTTATTTTTCTAACATCTTTATAAAATACCCCCCAACAACTGATCTTGCCTGAAATCCAACCTGTTCAGCATCAGGTGTTTCATACCAATCTGACATTGGAACTCTATCTGGTGTAGTGGTCACATAGTCATGGACTGGATTGATGAATTTTTGGAAAGTTTCTTTGTTATCAGCAAGAGTAGCAGTCCAAACAATCCAGTCAGATTTGGTATAAGTTCTTCTATTGTCCAACGGAAGTCCAAAGTCATTCTGAACTGTCAGGTAATATGGAATCTCTTTTTTCACAATCTCTTCAGGGAAGATTTCATAACCTAAAAGTTTATCCCAGACCAGGTTATATTTCTGACTCCAGGTTCCTTCCTTATCAAATGTCAACTTGTAATGATCCCCATCAGCAGCCATTTTTTCCCACTCAGAAGCCATCTTTCGAGCTTCTGCTGTGTACTTCTCTGAGATCTCAGGTTTTCCGAGCATTTCTGCTAATCTACCATAGCTAGCAATTCCCATAATGGCTTTAATAGAAAGATTCGCATTGTGTGCAAAATGACCAGCAAAATCATCTGTACACAGTTGATTTTCAGGATCCAACCCATTCTCCAACAGATAATTAGCCCACACAGTAAGCACTTCCCAGTGATCTTTTGCATAATTAGCGTTTCCTTCCATTTCCGCAATTGCGGCTGTTAGAATAATCATGTTACCACTTTCTTCTACAGGCATGTCCCCTCCATATGTCTGGCCATTAGCCAATGGGTACGTTCCCACATCATGGGCAGCAAAAGGCTTAGTCCATTTTCCACTCTCTGAATAGTAAAAAATAGGATTCAACATCCCTTTCAATAAATCCGGATTGTATTTCAAGAATAAGGGCGCTGAAGGGTATGTGACATCCACAGTTCCTATCGATCCGTTACTGAAGTTTTCTTTAGAAAGGAACAAGATATTACCATCCTTATCCTTAGTCAGTTTATGAGCTGCGATTGACTGACGATAAGCAAGCACACACAAATCGGCATATGCTTTTCCTCCAGCTGTAACTGCTTCATTCCACATTTCATTGTCAAAATTGACACACTTACTAATCACTTTATCATGCGATTTTCCAGCATCCGTCAGTTCTTCGCTGAAGGTACTTCCATCCTGTGCCCACCATGCCTTTAAGTTGTTGTCAAAATATTGAATCGCATACAAATCATCATATCCTAACATCAAGAAACCTGATCCTTGATCAACAGAACCTAAATCGTCCGCATAGGTCATTACTGGTGTATTGGCGGTGATTTTAGACTTTTGTGTAGACAAACCGTTTCCTACATCACCACTTCTTGCAAATTGACTTTTACCATCAAAATATTTGCTAATTGCCAGGTTTCCATTTGTTTTTGGAGCTCCAGCCAAATAAGCATACCCCCAGTCGATTCTTACATTATCACCCTTCTTCCCAAGGATATTTTGAGAAGTAGTACCCGTTCTTAAAAATAAAACTTCACCTGCAGAACCAGACTCTACAGACACTTCTTGAGACTCATCGTTCACGGCAAATTGTGGTGACATTTCGAAGAAGACTTGCACTTCATGCTCTTTGCCATCAGTGGAAGCAACACTATAGTCTATGTAATTGACAGGACGAGATAAAAGATTCAAATCATCCATTAACAAAGGAGATGTGAAACTAACATCCAGATTTACAGGCCCTGCATTGAAGCTGTAGATCGTTTGAGTGGCAGAAAGTGAAACTCCTGTCTGCTTAGCAGTTTGAGTGAAAACCTCTTTCAAATCACTTTCGGTATAAATGCCAAAGTCTACATAAGCCCAACCTTGTCTATCTAAACAGTGTGCAGCAATGACGTTTTTTCCGCCTTGATTGATTAATGAAGCATCAATTTCCTGTACCACATCAAAGCGAGCAGCATTTCCTGTATTGACAACCTGAGTACCGTTGATGTATAGCTCAAAATCATCATCATGAGAGAAAATAAGATATAGAGGAGTGTTTGTTTCAGGAAAATCAAACTCACGTCTCACCCAAATTTCATTATCCTCCCAAATGGTCTTTACAGACTTCATGTGATCATAACCAAATGCACCCTGACCTTCAGACCATCCTTTCGTATCAAAACCAGCTTGTTCCCAACCTTCCTTTGGCTCTGAAAACGTGTATTGTCCTGTCCAATTTTCTTCTCCTGCCATCGGAATAACAGACTCAAGAGGCACTTCCTCTTTTCCCATGAATCGATACACCTGACCGTCTACTCGTACAGCTCCGATCATCGATTGATTCTTACCTGTCCAATGCTTAGTAGGCGTATCATATAGGTTATCAGACATAGACCACAAACTCGTATAAGGGTCAATGGTAATCAGCGGATAAGCTGGTGCCCTCAGTGAGGTGGTAAGATGTTCCACCTTTTTCTCTGCACAATTTGATAGGAGTATCATTGCACAGATCAAAGACAGACTCAATTGCTTCATTCTCTTCATAATTTTGATAATAGGATGTCTACTTGTTTATTAACGTATTTTTAACGTTTAATTCATTCGATAAAAATATATAATCAAAAACCGCCCTGATCAAGAGATCAGAGCGGCATGATTCATATGAGAAGGATTAAAATTCTAGCTTTTGAACTGGAGAAAACAGCATGTCCTCCACTCCACTAATCTTCACCCCAACTCGGGCATATACATATGATTGACTTGGTGTCAAATCAGGTATTTCTGTAGATAATGTGATATTTCCAATATCAGTGATATCACCACCTCCAATTTCTGCAGAGCTTACACTTGTATTTCCACTTACAAAATGGGTCTTACTGATGTACAAATTCACTCGATCTATGTTCCGCTCATCCACTCCGGTAACCACTTTATTCAAGGAAGCAGACATGTTAACCGTAGTGCCAGATACTGACATATCTGCGCTGTTAAACACATAGAAAGGAAGTACTTCGATATCCATTTCAGTGCTACCATTCAAATCCACGATAATCGTATCTGAGTTAGTACCACTGTTTTCAATTGACATAAATGGTCCCTGATGTGAAGGAATGATCAATTTGTACTGTGCGTCGAAAAGCAATGCAGAAAACTCTCCATCCTGACTTACAGTCACATCTATTGACTTACTCAATTCCCATCCTGGCTCCCAAAGCTGGAAAGAAACCTGATTGTACTCTACACCAATTGGCTCTCCTTGATAAACAATTCGTCCTTTCAAAAAAGAACCTGGCTCTTCATAGTTATCCAAAGCACATCCTGTCAACAGAAGAAGTGCTACAGCGAACATTGATAGTTTATTTAATATTTTGTTCATGATTCTTCTAGTTTAGATGGATTATTGATTTGGATTCTTCACTAGTTTCGGGTTCTTGTTCAGCAAGTCATCACCTATTCTAGAATAGTAATTACCAAGTCTGAATCTGTCGGGATTGGTTACCTGACTAGGCAACACTTCCTTAAACACCCACTTTCCATCATTTGGACCATCTGGATCATGTACTTTGTACGGCCATAAACCGAATGGTCTTGTACTTGGCTCAGTCGCAACACCAGGATTTTCTGTTAGTTCATCACTAGTACCGTTCCAAACGATATGAGCCAGTCTCCAACGCTTCATATCCCATAGTTGGTGACCTTCAAATGCTAATTCTACTTTACGTTCATGTACGATTCTGTCAAAATTGATGTCCGCAGCAGTCAACGGAGTAGTCAAACCTGCTCTAGTGCGTACCTGATTCATATAGTTAGCAGCATCTGCCGTATTTCCTAATTCGAAAGAAGCTTCAGCAGCATTCAAAAGCACTTCTGAGTATCTATATCTCACCCACCAAACTTCACTTTGCACACCTCTCTGACCTGAACCAGGAGTTGGATCTAAGAATTTACGGATGTAGAAACCAGTTTGTGCACTGAATTCCAGGTTATCAATAGGACCACTGTATCCTACAACCTGAACATCTTCATCGATGCCAGGAATAGAACCTTTAGCACCAAATTGGTTTCCAGTAATGTAAGTATCATCACCCAGATAGTATCCTGCCCAAATTTCCACGTCGGTATCCTTAAAAGTGGTACCAGGAAGGATGACCGTACCACTCAAACGAGGATCTCTATTCGCAAACAAATCAGTTGGCTCATCATAATAGATGAAGTCTGAATCGTCAGCGGTTCTGGTGGATAATTTACCAAAAGTGTTATCCAATCTCTCGAAGGATTGAACCAGGTTCAACGAAGGATTGATTCTACCTCCTTCTTGCTCCTCAGATTGATATCTTGGTTGATTAGAAATGGTGAACCCATGAACCTTACCACTCTGCAATTTGAAATCTTCTACAAAGATTACTTCAGGGTTATTGTTCTTATCAAGGAAGATATTAGAGAAGTTATCGCTTCTGTCTGGAGTACGATCATATAGTGAATAGCCAGACATTTCATTGAATGCTGACATCACTTTTTGATAGTACCCTGTAGCCATACTAGATGGTATGCCCACTTCATCGCCAGAAAGAGAAACTTCAGGAGTTGTAGCACCATACTTAGCGATAGATCCAGCATACAAAGCAGCTCTCATTTGCATCGCTAATGCTGCTCCTTTGGTAGCTCTAGATTTGATAGAAGCATCATCTGGAAGTATATTCTTGATCTCATCCAGTTCACTGATGACGAAATCATAAACTTCGTGCTCTTTAGCTCTTGCTTGTTGCAAGTAAGTAGGGTCACCACTGTAGTCGTAAGTCAATGGTTCCAATACAATTGGCACTCCACCCATACGTTTTACATGCTCGAAATATACTGCCGCTCTTAAAAATCGAGCTTCAGCCAGGAAACGCTCTCTTGCTGCTTCCGTCAATTGATCCGCCTCCTCTGCCTTTTCAATGAACAGGTTGATTTCACGGATATAACCATAATCCCAGTATCCCCAGTCAAAGTAGTTCCAGTCTTGATTGTGGTGTCTCCCATAGTCTCCAAATGCAGAAGCAAATGCCTCATCGAAGTTGGTAAATTCTACCCAGTTTTCAATTGTTTGGTAATCTGGGAAACGACCGTAAAGGTCCGCCATCACAGATAATACAAGCCCTTCATCAGACCATACTTGTTCATTAAGCAAGATGTTTTTAGGCTCCTTATTCAGAAAAACTTCATCGTCGCATGCCATTACTAAGAACAGTACTGGCACTATTAGTATTAAAAGTTGTTTTTTCATTTTGAAAATATTTTTAGTCATAGATCAGATCTACGAGTCGATTAAAACGAAACATTTACACCAACATTCACCAGCTTGTTCTGCGGGTACTGTAGACCATTCTCGTCCATAATCTCTGGCTCGATGCCTAAGTACTTCACATTATCAAATGAGAGTAGGTTGTAAGTGTTTACATACACTCTCATGCGCTGTAATCTAATCTTCTGAAGCAATGACTCAGGGATGTTGTATCCGATTTCCATTGTTCTAAGTCTCAAATATCTCACGTTTGTAATCCAGAAATCTGAATCTCTGTAGTTACTATGACCACCTTCATTGAATCTCAATGAAGGGTATTTTCCAGGAATCCACTCACTATTTGGATCAAATGGATCCTCTCTATGCCATCTATCATCATAGAATTCTTTTAGCAAGTTTCCTGTGTTTTGGTAAGCAACTCTCATTTCCCAACGCTGTACATAAGAGTACATCGCTCCTCCTGAGAAGTCAGCTCTGAAATCGAAGTTTTTATATCCTAGAGTGAAATTCAAACCAAAGTTGATCGTCGGGTTTCTATCTCTAGCATGTGCAATAGGTCTACGATCATTTCCATCAATTACCTTATCGCCATTCACATCTTTGTACATGAAGTCACCTGGAAGAAGTGTTTTATTTCCTTGTCCATCTACATTGATATCATAATCACCGATTTCTTCCATAGACTTGAACTGACCAATTACTTCGTAGCCCCAGATAGTTCCACTCCATCTGTCTTCTTGAGAGTTCCAGTAGTGATCCAATGAGTTCCCCCAGTTCAGCTCCGGTTTGTAAGACTGTAAGAACCTGGATCTTGAGTAAGAACCATTTGCGCCAACACTATACGTCAACTCACCTGCATTACCAGAATAGTTCAGAGCAATCTCTCCTCCTACTTGTGCATCGCTTCTTAAGTTTTCCTCAGCTTGCTCATATCCAAGCAATGCTGGAAGCAATAGATCTTGTCTTCTCTGCTTCAAACCACTTCTTTTTCTATAGAAATAGTCCATGGAACCGTTTAATCTTCCATTCAAGAAACTCATATCCATCCCAACATCAAAAATCTTACTGGTGAACCAGCTGATGTTGTTGATCGGAACACCTCTATCTCTTGCTCCATTGATCAATTCACCATCAAGAATCACTTTTGATGAAGCGTAGTTATAACCAGAGATATAATCAAACGCTCCAATGTCCACGTTATCATCTCCAAGCTCACCATATGAAGCTCTTAATTTCCAGTTATCGATGATGCTAGAAAGATTAGATCCCTTGTAGAACCCTTCTTCACTAATTCTCCATCCACCAGAAACTGACGGAAAAAATCCCCATCTTTTGTCTGGAGCAAACTTCCAGGAAGCATCTCTTCTACCTGCAATTTCCAGCAAATATTTATCGTCATAGTCGTAGCTAATTCTGCCTACATAACCAACACGAGCTTCTTCGTAATCATAGTCGTCATAGGTATCCATATCAGCAAACTGAAGTAATGGAAGTTCATTTGTCTTTGGTACTGTGTGTACCCATACTTCTATATTTCTTCTGTCAATATGCTCAGCCACAGCAGTAGCCTGAACATGGTGCTTGCCAAACTTATTGTCGTAATCCAACTGTAACTGGCTTACGTTCTCCAACACCTTACGAGTTCCTCTTTCTCTCCATGGGTTGGTACTACCAGCAGTTCTGATATACTCATCGGCAACTTCATCATAAGTGTACGCATCGTAAGTATACTCGTGACCGTTCATTAATCGATCAGCCATATAGTGTGAATACAACCCTTTCACCAATAAACCCTTAATTGGTGTTTGGTATTCAGCATTGAAGTTCAGCTGAATTACTCTCCAGTCTTCTCTCCAGTATCCAGAAATGTCTTTGTTATGAATTGCCCAGTTGGTTTCTGTATGACCTTGATCTGCAGGATAATCAGGATTATCATTCGCATAAGGTCTCTCCATCGGTCGGTTTCTGAATAAAGCAAAACGTGGTAACCAATAATCATCCGCTCCTGGGATACCTGGTTGATCACGGGTTTCAATTCTACCATTAATTTGAGAACCAATTTTTAGATTGTCCGTCAGGTTTACATCAAGGTTTGACTGAAGGTTGGTTCTATTGAACGTATATTCTCTTCCCAGAACTGATGATTGATCCAAATGACCTAGAGACAAGTAATAAGCTACTTTATCAGATCCACCTGTTGCACTTACGTTAAACTGTGTTTGTGGAGCATTTTTCTGAATGATGAAATCATACCAATCAAAACTCTGATATCCTGTTTCATTTCCTGCTTGCCATTTGGCTAATTCTTCCGGAGTAATGTCAGTAACACCATTTCTATTAACATCAGCATCTACTTTACCAGTCATCCACTCGGCAGCATTGACCGTTTCTGGAAAACGTGACCAGTTTTGAACTCCAGTATAAGCATCTACATTGAATGTGTTTTTCTGACCAGTTTGACCTCTCTTGGTCGTTACAATAACAACCCCATTCGCAGCTCTTGACCCATAGATTGAAGCTGACGCATCTTTAAGAATGGTGATACTCTCGATATCATTAGGGGAAATATTGTTAAACTGACCAGCATCTTTTTGAATTCCGTCAATTACATAAAGTGGATTGCCCATGTTTCTGATTTGGATATTCGCACTTGACCCAGGTCTACCATCGGCTTGTCTAAAAGTCAAACCTGAGATTTTACCAGCAAGCATGGAACTGGTAGTTACCGCATGAACACTTTTTAGATCTTTACTGGTCACGTTCGAGATAGCTCCTGTTAAAGAGTTTTTATCTCTGCTACCATAGCCAACTACTACAACCTCCTCGAGACTGCTGTAATCTGGAACCATTTTCACATTGATTGCTCCACCGTCCATTACAGTTACTTCCTGTGGCGCATAACCAACAAAAGAAACCAATAATATTGCGCCTTCAGCTACTGTCATGCGGAAATTACCATCTACATCGGTAATGGAACCATTGGTGGTTCCTTTCTCCACAACCGTAGCTCCTGGAAGACCTTGACCGTTTTCATCTAATACCTGACCACTCACAGTGATATCAGCAAGAATTTCGACGATCGGCGCTTCTTTTCTTCTTAGTTTTTTGATGTAAATCGTTTCATCTACCCGTCTAAACGAAACATTGGCCTGAGATGAAATCTCACGCAACAAATCACCCAAAAATAACGTCTCATTACTGAGGTTTAGTTTGGATGATCGAAACATTCCGTCGATGTAGGAAAACTTAAAATCAGTACTTTCCTCAATCTCATTGAATACCAGCTCTAAGTCGGTGGGACTTTTTAAGGCCAAATCAATGGGAATCAGGTCCACACTTTTCTTCTGCGCATTGCCAGTTACAGCAAAGGCAAAGGTGTACATCGAAAGCTGGATGATAAGTCCGTATATGCAGATTTTAGACACCTTAATTAGATTTTTGTATAACTTTGAATCCATAAAATTTTGTTTTTGGTGATTGATTATCAGAAACAATAGGCCCACAAATCCTGGTTACATTTTCCCGATGGTCTCAGGTTTGTGGGTTTTTTATTTTCATAGGCACTATGGGTTTATTTTCATCTTAGTTGGACGGTATCACCGTCGATTTCATATTTAAATTCATAAAGGAAAGAAAGCCCTTTTAAAACCGCATCAAGCGATTTATTTTTATACTCTCCTGTAAAGGTTCCTTTCACACTAAAGTCTTTGGTATAGTGGATTTTCACTCCATACCACATCTCTAAGTCACGAACTATGTCCTTGAACTCCTCATTCTTGAAATAGAGAATCTTATCTTTCCAGCCATACATGTCTTTTGGATCAAATGGCTTCTTAATCATGTGCTTACTAGATTCATTATAGGTCACCATTTCATTCGCTTCCAGTACAACCTTCGTTTTCTCTTCTGAAGAGGTGAATGCTACGCGACCTGTTGCTACTGCGACACTCACTTCACTTTCTTCATCATAAGTTCGGATATTAAAGGATGTTCCAAGAACTCTCACCTCTGAGTCTTTAAACTTCACATAGAAAGGTTTATGAGGATTGTGTGCTACTTCGAAAAAAGCCTCCCCTTCCAATTCAACTACACGTTTATTGCCGGTAAATTTTTCAGGATACTTTATTGAACTGGATGAATTGACAGTGATGATGGTACCATCTGAAAGTTGAATCGTTGACTTCTGTCCGGCATCTGTTGTTCTAGTTGTTTGAGCCACCAATTCTTTTTTTACAACAGGCTTATCCATCGCTTTGTAAACAGCAAAAACGGTAGCAAAAGAAACCACTAAAATGGCCGCTACTTTCACATACCAACTATATGATGAATTTGTACTTTCTAAAGATGGTTTTAATACGGTTTCTTGATTTTCAAGCTGAACACGGTGTCTGAAATCATCCCAAACTTCTGTGCGTGCTTTATCCAACTCTTCGATGCTCAAGTTTTCAAAAGAGTCCAGTTTATTTAGAGCCACTAGCTCCTCTGGGTGTTCGGACAACCAGGCTCTTAGCTCTACCATCTCACTGGCAGAAAGTTCATTGTTCAAATATTTCCGGAATAATTCCTCCATTTATTAATGCAGTTATATGACCACTACATTAATAAAGAGCTAATTCTATAAGTAAGAGGGGACAAAAAAGTTAATATTTACAAAACAATAGATGATATTCATTCGTTAACATAATCTTTCGCAAGAAAAAAGATTAAATGTTAGCAAATTCGCAATAGCCCAGCAATATCAAGTACTGACCAATCAGACGGATATCTGGAACTAGATTAGGATTACGTTCCTGGTAGTATGCAAGGATCTCCGCTTTCAACTTCTTTTGTGCTCTGGCAATATGTGTTTTCACCGTTTCTGTAGAAACACCTAATTCAATGGCAATTTCAGCATGTTTCAAGCCTTTATCTTTAGAAAGTCGATAGGCTAGCTGACAGACGTCTGGTAGATTATTAACGATGGACTCCAGTTTTTTACGAAGTTCTTTCTCCAATAGGACTTGCTCTGGATTAATTAAATCTATTTCATTTAAGCGATTTTTGATATCTGCCTTATGTCCAGCTTCTTTGACCTGCGCTGAAAATGCTTTTACCGCCTGATTCTTTATACCAATAAAAAAATACCCATCCAGATCTTCAATGGAAGAAATATCTATCTGACTTTTCCAGAGACTAAAGAAAAAATCAGAGACTACATCCTTAGCCATTTCTGAATCTTTGGTAATCATCTTGGCATATCCATACAATTTATCAAAGTAGTCTTTATACAACTGTTCAAACTGAGCCTCACGAGTACTACTCGCCAGCCCTTTGTGAACAGAAATTTTGCCTAGACTACCCGACATGATTTTATGAAATTGATGATTTAACGACTTGAAATAAGGATAATTTTATGAAAAAAACAAAATATTAAACACTCTTTAGAAAATAAATCAAATATAATTATTCAAATATTTTAATATGCGCATTAGCAAATATTAAACACATTCCATACATCAGATGATTTCCAATCATCAGCACCATATACATCAGGCTAATGACTAGCATTTTTAGATTGAATAATTTGAAGAATCTCATCCCACGGCTCTACCTGATGAGTATCCGCCCAGTTTTGCCAAAGAGCAATCATCTCTGTTTTCTTTTCAGACATCTGATCTGATAAATCATTTTGCTCAGTACGATCCTTCACCACATCGTACAACTCCCAAGTTTGTGGACCTTTGTCATTCCATTTGGAGACCAGTTTTAGATTACCAAGACGCAATGCTTTATTTCCTTCATGTTCCCAAAAAATAGGTCTGGCATCCATAGCCACATCCGCAACTAAGAGCGGGGCAAGGCTTTTTCCTACTAATGTTGGTACTCTCTGCCCATCCTTTTCCACTGCATAATCCGCATTGGCCAGATCCTTAAACGTAGCCATGATATCAGGCAAAAATGCATAGTCCTTTACCAGGCTTCCATTTTTAGTCTTTTCAATCCCTTTGGGCCAATGAACAATCATAGGTGTTGAGATTCCTCCTTCATGAACATAGTGTTTGTATTCTCTATAGGGCGTGTTAGATGCATTTGCCCATGACTGCCCATAGGTAAGCCAATAACCTTTTTTTGTTTCCAAAATATTAGCAGGTCCTCCTCCAAATGTTCCGCCTTCAGCACACGCGCCATTATCATTCAAAAACACAATAATGGTGTTATCTAACTCTCCCGTTTCCTGAAGGAATTGAGTCAGTCTTCCAATATTTTGATCCATTCGATCCACCTGAGCAGCATAAATAGACATTCGCAAGCTCATTTCATCTCGCACTTCCTGTGATAAAGTATCCCAATCCGGAGAATCTTGAGCAGAAAGTGGCCAATTTTCTTCCACCAACCCCATTTGCTTCATGCGCTGATAGCGCTCTTCTCGGAGGGTTTGCCACCCATCATCATATCTTCCGCGATACTTATCGACATCTTCTTTTGGAGCATTGAGCGGCCAGTGCGGTGCATTGTACGCCAAATACAAGAAAAACGGCTGATCATCAGACTTCACACCATCGATAAATGCAATCGCATGATCAGTAAATGCATCAGTGGTGTAATAATCTGGATTGGTAATTTCTATTTGTTCATTCTGAGTGGTAATCCCACGCAATCCATCTGGCTTGAAATAATTAGCAGCACCACTGAGTATGCCATAAAACTTATCAAAACCTCGCTGAAGCGGCCATTGTGATGAATCTGCCATCCCCAGATGCCATTTACCTGACATCAACGTATGATATCCGGCACCACCAAGCACTTCTGCAAGTGTATTGGTATTCGTCTGCAGAAAGCCCTGATATCCCGGAAGGTTGTAATTGTGATTGGTCGGATTATCTGGAACATTGGTCATATGACCAATCCCTGTTTGATGTGGGTATAATCCGGTTAGTAATGAGGCTCTGGTCGGACAGCAACGTGCGGCGTTGTAAAACTGGGTAAATCGCAGCCCACTAGCTGCAAGTTGATTGAGATTCGGAGTATTTATTTCACCCCCAAAACAACCCAAATCAGAATACCCCATATCATCAGACATAATCAAAATGATATTGGGTCTGTCCTCCACGGGAGCTTCAGCAGTAGTACAAGACAACACAAGCTGTGCTATTATCAAAGCAAGTAGTGTCAGTGCAATCGGTTTTCTTTTTATCATCATTGGGTTTGGGATATATCTTAAGGTTTCGGCAATACTTGATTGGCTTCTGCCCACTCATACCATTTACCTTCTAGTTCTTTTACCACCTCAGGATTTTCATCAGCCACGTTAATCGTTTCTGTTCTGTCCTCGCTGATTTTATACAATTCCCAGGGCTGCTTTGCATTAAGGGTCACTAGTTTCCACTCGCTAGTTCGAACATATCGCCCACCTTCGTGCTCATTAAACAAGATTGGATGGCCATCTCTTCTATTTCCCTGAAGCACTGGCAGTAAACTTTTTCCAGCCAATGGGGTAATGGCATTTTCATTGAATTGAGCTGGATACTCAGCATCTCCTACATCAACAAAGGTTGCCATGAAGTCCATCACATGTCCAACCTGATCAGAGTTACTTCCTTTAGGTGCTGTAATTCCTTTTGGCCAGAAGGCAATCATTGGTGTATGAATACCACCTTCAAAGGACTCCATTTTCCAGTAACTAAACGGTGTATTCGCCACGTTTGCCCACCGTCTACCAATGGATGTAAAAGTCGTTTCAGGACCAGGCAATACACCTTTATCTATTGGATAAACGACCTCTTCACCTGTCCTGGTTTCGCTTGGACGATCAAAACCTGTACCATATGCCATGCAGTTTTCATAACTCGCTCCATTATCACTCAAGAACACAATCATGGTATTGTCTAATTCACCTGTTTCTCTTAGGGTTTGAATGATTCTACCTATTCCTTGATCCATTCGATCAATCATAGCTGCATGTACTGCCATAGCACGAGCATCCCACTCCTGATGTGGATTATCTTCCCATGCCAAATCACCACCCCAGCGCTCAGTTAATGGATAAATAGTTGAGTCAAGCAGACCTGATTCAGTCATTTTCTTATACCTGGCTTCTCTAATCGCCTGCCACCCTACCTTGTAGGTATCTTCGTATTTGGCAATATCTTCAGGAAGGGCATGAAGCGGCCAGTGAGGTGCCGTTTGCGCTACATAAAGGAAGAATGGTTTGTCTTCTTTAGCCCATTCACGGATATAAACTGAAGCAGTATCATTGATCGCATCCGTGTGATAGTATCCTTCTGGAACTTCCGTCACAGGTTCTGTACCATTCACCAAACTGAACGGATCAAAGAAGTCAACTACACCCCAGATGTTTCCAAAGTACTTTTCAAAGCCTCTACTGGTTGGATACTGCTCTACAGGCGAAAAGTATGGATGTTCTTCATGATGGTTTAGCCAATTCAGTTGCTTCTCTGGTGTTTCCTGAACGACCGTATTGGAAACATGCCATTTCCCAACCATGCCTGTGTGGTAACCAGCTTCTTTTAAAACTTCTGCGATGGTAACCGTATTTTCTGTAAGATGTCCACGGTATGCCGGCTGATTGGTTTCTGTAGTCATATGACCAATACCCGCCTGATGGTTGTATAATCCTGTGAGCAATGAAGCTCTTGTGGGACAACATCTTGAGGTGTTGTAAAACTGAGTAAACTTCATCCCATTTGAAGCTAACCAATCTAGATTTGGTGTTTGTATTTCAGAACCATAGCTACCCAAATCTGAGAAACCTAAATCATCAGCCATAATTAGGACGATGTTTGGTCGGTCTGGTTGGGTAGACTGCTCTACTTCCGTTGTTTTGGATGTTGAACATCCGATTAATGCCAATGCAGTGAATGCACAGGTAATCTTATTGAACTTCATTCCGCTTAAATTAGAGGTATATCAAAAATAAACGTAAATTTTACGTTATAAAAATTGTACAAAATACACTTATTCGGAAATCAAAAAACGGATGCCAGTTTCCCGACACCCGTTTACATCCCAACAAACTAATGCGCTAGCCAAGAAGATTTGGCGTATTTTGATAGGTTTTCCATAAAAACTCACCGAACAATGTATTTGCCCAGGCAAACCAGGACCTTGAGAAGTTTTTAGGATCATCTTTATGAAAAGTTTCGTGCATAAATCCAGTATCACCATGCGTAGCTTTCAGCATTTGAATGCACTTTTTAATTTCTTGATCACTCGTACTTGTTAATCCCTGAATGGTGATAGCCATCGGCCAGATCATGTCCATGCCTACATGTGGACCACCAATACCTGCTCCTGCTTTCCCTTTGAAGAAGAATGGATTATCTGTTGATAAAACGAACTTTCTTGTATTCTGATATACAGGATCATTCACATCAATAGCTCCCAGATATGGTAAGGACAACAAACTTGGTACATTGGCGTCATCCATTAACAAATGACTTCCAAATCCATCAATCTCAAAGGCATAGATTTCTCCGTATTTTGGATGCTTTACTTTAGCATGTTGATCCAATGCTACAGCCACTTCTGAAGATAAACTTCGCATTTCCTTAGATGTATTCTGCTCGCCATGAATGGCCTCCAACATATCGGCGGCTTGCTTAAGACTTACAACCGCAAAGAAGTTGGAAGGAATAAGGAATGAAAATACCGTAGAGTCATCACTTGGACGGAATGCAGAACTAATCAACCCAACAGGATTGACCGGATAGCCATAGCCATGCAGATCGCGCGTATCAGTACCTACTGCAGTGGTTCTCTGAAACTTATAACTACCTTTCCCATTCTTTTGCTGTTGATCTTTGAATACTCGAAGAACCTCCCCCATAGCTTTCACCCAGGCAGCACCAAATGGAGCAGTGTCTCCAGTGGTTTTCCAATAGTGATAGCCTAAACGGATTGGATAACACAAGCTATCAATCTCCCACTTACGCTCATGAACCCCTGGCTTCATGTCCGTCAGATCAGTAGACCACTCTCCTCTTTTGTCTGGATCTTCATAAAAAGCATTCGCAAATGGATCTTTGAGAATGTAACTCGTTTGCCTGTTGACTACACCTGCAATTAACTTTTTCAAGTCTTTATCCTGATTCGCAAACTGCATGTAAGGCCAAACCTGAGCAGAACTATCTCTTAGCAACATAGCATCTATATCTCCAGTGATGACATAGGTATCCGGCTTACCACTATCCTCCGAATAGGTTACGGTCGTATCCAGTGTATTCGGAAAGCAGTTCTCAAATAACCACACCAGTTCCGGATCCTTCACATTTTTAGCAAATTCCGCGATAGCTTTCTCTACGGACTTACTCGTAAAATTTCTTTTTGATTGGGCTGTACGAACTACCGGAAAGGATGCTTGCGCAAAAAGTGAGGCAGGGTTTACAAAAGATGCGGCACCAAGCACGGCTGTGCTTTGAAGAAACGTTCTTCTCTCCATTACAAAGGGGGTTAAAAAATCATCAAATTGGTTACTCATTGTTGGTATAAAGAAGAGCTCCACTAAATCGCGGAGCTCCTAACCAAATAAACTAAACTTATTCTTGAATAGCGTTAATCACTGCTTCGTTGGCTTTCTTAACAGCCTTCTCATTCAGTTTGATTACTTTTCTGTCATAGGTCATTAGACCGTTCACTTCACCTTCCACATCTGTAGTTTGGGTATACACAGCAGCCGAGAAACCTGTTTTAGCCATCTGAGCAAGCTCTTTAGCAAACTCCACATATTTTTCAGTTACTTCTTTAGACGTTTTGAACTGTACGTATCCCCAGTTTCTGTCAGTTACCCAAAGGTGATCTTTCAGTGCCAACCCTATTCCACCGTACTCACCAAGTACCGTAGCTCTTTGACCATCGTACAAAAACATTTCTGGACCAGGATAATGGTGTAAATCCAACATATCTCCTACTGGGAAATGGTTACCACCACTTGCAGGGTTTACGATTCTAGAAGCATCATAAGCCATAGTCCATTTCACAATTTCTTCTGTTTTGAACTGACCCCAGGCTTCATTGAATGGCACCCAACAAACAATACTTGGATAGGAATACAAGTAATCCATGATTTCTTTCCACTCTTTTCTGTAGATCGCCTCAGACTCTGGAGTTCTTTGCAATTCAGTACCGGTGAAATACTTTCTCATTTGCCAGATTGGCTGATCATCGCCATTTGGCATGTCTTGCCAAACCAAAATACCTAAACGATCACAATGTGTATACCATCTAGCTGGCTCCACTTTCACGTGTTTTCTGATCATGTTAAATCCGAAATCTTTGGTCTTTTTGATATCATATGCCAAAGCCTCATCTGTTGGCGCGGTATATAAACCATCAGGCCACCAACCTTGATCCAATGGACCAAACTGGAAGTAATCTTTGTTATTCAATTGCAATCTTACGATTCCATTAGCATCTCTTTTTGAAGAGATTTTACGCATAGCGAAGTAGCTTTTTACTTCATCAGTTGCTTTACCACCACTCATTAAAGACACTTTCATATCATATAAGAATGGTGACTCAGGAGACCAAAGCTTAGGTGAAGGCAATGAGATGGCCACTTTTTGACCTACAGCAGCTTTCGCAGTTTTGATTACCTGCCCAGCAGCAGACACTTCAACAGACACCAAGTCTCCATAAGCCGCGCCTGTAGCAGCTACTTCAACTGAAATAGTGTTGTTATCAATGTTTGGAGTAGTTCTAATGCTTGCAATTGACTTGGTGCTCACTGGCTCCAACCATACCGTCTGCCAGATACCTGTTACTGGAGTATACCAAATTCCCTCTGGACGATTTACTTGCTTACCTCTAGGCTGAGCACCAGAGTTGGTCGGATCCCATACCTTTACTTTCAACTCTTGTTTACCTGAAGCCAGGTATGGAGTGATATCAAATGAGAACGGTGTATATCCACCTTCGTGCATTCCAATTTTCACATCGTTGATAAAGATTTCTGCTCTCCAATCAACCGCTCCGAAATGCAACAACACATTTTTACCATTCCAATTAGATGGTACTTCAAATGATCGATGATACCAAACGACATTTTCTTCTCCAACTTGCTTCATTACGCCCGACAAACTAGACTCGACAGCAAATGGAACAAGGATTTTTTCTGAATAGGATGATGGCTCTGCATCCTTCGCCGGAACAATTGCCACATCCCAAAGCCCATTTAAGTTCTTCCAATCTTTTCTTTCCATGATAGGTCTTGGATATTCTGGAAGGGGGTTATTTGGATCAACTTTGCTACTCCAATCGGATTTAATTTTGTCTCCCGCAGGTTTCCACTGAGCTTGAGCTGAAGCCACAAACCCAATCATCATTGCGATTAATACTGTTTTCCTCATTCTGATCATTATTATTTATTGGTCAACTTAAATTTTCACCTTACTTAAGCGTACTTTTTACGTTTTTATAAAAAAGCAGAGCTATGCCCGTTATGGGCTTCACCTTTAAAGAGACCTTTTGAGATAAAAAGGCCTACAATTCCTCAAAATTTTACATTCACGATTACCCAGTCTCCAAATCTTTCAAAATAAGCGAATCAAACTTTGCAATAGTTATCAAATTCACAATAGCATTTCTAAAGGAGTTCTGCCTTACCTCCTAAAGCAGAACTCCTGATCTGATTACTTGATAAGTACTTTACTCGTGAAAACACTTCCTCCTCTGATCCGCACAATGTAAGTTCCTGCCTTCACACCAACGGTACTCATCTTATACTTTGAGTCAACAACAGCATGTGAGAACACTTCTCTGCCCATTAAGTCCAGCAACTGGATTTCATACACGTCAGAAGAACCATCGAAATCAAATTGAAGTTGATCTCCTATTGTAACTGGGTTTGGGTATACCATCATTTCCCTATTTTCTTGTACCACTACGGGACCTGAAATCCTGGCTCCACTTTGACTTACCACAACCGAACTGATATCATCGTTGAAACCATCATCAACCAAACAAGCATCATTACTTGTTTTAGTAATTGATCCACCGGTGAAGTTATAATCCCGATACATTGTGAGTGAGTAGCCACTTGCTACGTCTACCGATGAGATATCATCGTTTGTTACTCCCAAAGCCTGCAAATCGGCCATCGCATAGCTACCTACTCCCAAACTCACTGAGTATCCTCCTCCGTTACAATCCTGATATAGAACTGCCGGTGGAGTAGGAGCTGTAAAACCTAGCTCAGCCGCCACTTCCAGCATCATGATCCCACTCAACTGAGCTGACATCCATGTAGTACTTCCTGGTGCTTGCGTCCAACTTTCACCAATCAAATTATGAGTCCAGTTGAACCCATTAGTGTATATAGCTTCTGCTTGAGCTTGCAATACAGTTTGATAAGTGTTGCGCTTTGTTAGTGGCACGGCAGGCTCTTGTGCCAATAAAGCTAGATATCTTGCCAATATTCCTTTGAACAGTGCGCCATCACCTCCACCTTCATTTCTAAAGATTCCATTGTCCATAATATCCGTGGTAGCAATGGCATAGTCTGCAGTGGCAATGGCATCATTTAAATAGGCAGCATTGTTCGTTGACTGATACATTTCCAGAGCAGCACCGATGAATACACCATAATTGTAAGTAAACTGCCAATAGTCAATTTGGCTACTCCCCTGACGATTGATTCCGTCATTGATTCTTCCAGAAGATTCTCTAAGTGTGGATTTTAACCAATTATAAAGATCAGTTGCCAAGCTTAACTCCCAGCTATGACCCCACATCTGATGCCTGCGACATGCATAGATAATGGCCGGAGCATTGGCAGGTGTATTCTTATAATCTAATTGACTTTTTCTCCAGGCTATTCCGCCACCCTGATTAGAATTTTGGCCCGTTTTAATATCATCCCAGATATCTGTAGACATATTCAGAAAGGTATTATTACCAGTTTCTTCATAAGCCCTGAATAGCGATAAAGCCAACCATTCCATATCATCATAGTAGTCTTTGTAAATACTTCCACCATTGTTAGTACTCCAGTTGTTAACCAGCGTATTTATTCTTGCCACATACTTAGAATCATTGGTCCGAATGTATGCATCGACTAACACATCCAGGGCATGAGCATTCCACCAATAATGGAAATACGTATTGGATGTACCACTATTCTCGATGTAATAGGTACCTCCTGAATTTCGGAAAGAGTTGTGAAGTTTGTCTTGAGCGCGATCCGCCAATGAAGCATAAGATTGAGCCTGAGATGCATAGCTCACCAAAATAGCAGCCAGCAATGTGAAAAATACTTTCATCATTTTAAGGGTTTAGATTAAACATTTCATTAGTTCAATCATTCTGAGCACGATGGGAAAAATCTTTGTGACCGCTTCTACCAACCCTTTTTATCCTGTCACTATATGCAAAACCAGGAGAAGACCAATTGGCCTCCTCCCGAGTTGTTTACTTCGTCTTTATATCTAGTTTACCTCCTGAACTGAAAAGGTCATGAGTGATGAAATATCCTTCCAATGTTTTTCCATCAACCTGAATATCCTGCAAAGCTCTCCCTGATCCTTGCTTGGAGATCACTACTTCTTTCCCTACTGGTGTAGTCCAACTCACCTTATCAAATAATGGAACAGAAACAATATATTCTTCATCACCAGCCGATAGCGGATAGAACCCTGCCGCAGCGAACACATACCAGGAAGACATCTCTCCTGCATCATCCATTCCCGAAAGGGCAATACCATGCTCCCCTACACCGTAAAAATTATTCAAAATGTTATCTAGAACCTTCTGAGATTTCTCTGGCTTATTCACGAAATAGTAAGCCCACGGCGTTTCATGATCGGGCTGATTCCCATGGCAATACTGACCGATAAAGCTGGAAACGTTTCTGGCGATGTGATTGGGATTCCAAGGCACAGAAAACAATGAATCAAGCTTTGCTTCGAATGAATCAGCGCCCCCATAGAGAGCAACCAACTCAGGCATTGCATGCGGAGCGAAGAATGAAACCTGCCAGGCATTGGCCTCACGATACATGTACTCATAATATGGATACTGTGGATCAAAATTAGGTACCCAGCTACCATCCTCTAGTCTACCTCGCATAAAGTTGGTAGACGAATCAAAAAGGTTTTTAAAATTCAGAGAACGTTCACTCATCAACTCATAAGTAGGTTGATCTCCAAGTTCTTTAGCTAATAATGCCAAGGAATAATCGTCATAAGAGTACTCTAATGTCTTGGATACCCCAGCCTTAGCCTTGCTCTCCACATGCGGCGTCTCTACAACAGGAGTAGAGATATATCCTTTTTCGATGTATTCCGCAATGTGCGGACGAGTGCCTCCTTCTTTAGTTGCATTATTCAGCAATAACTGATAAACCTTCTGCACATCATAGTCTCTAACACCTCGCAAATAAGCCCCACTTACATAGGCTGCTGCATGATCTCCATGAAAAAAGGTAGGAATGAAACCCCGGTTCTCCCCAATATCCTGAAGCGTTCGAATGACATCATTAGAAACATCCGGAGAGATCATACTCAGCAAAACCAACTTATTTCGGTAAGTATCCCAAAGTGACGGAATAGTGTAGTATCGGAAACCTTTATTTTGCACCTCCCCTTTAGTGTCCTTAAAGTCTCCATTGACATCACTTCGCAGTGCCGGCCAAAGAAAAGATCGATATAGAGAACTGTAGAACATCTCTCTGTTGCGTTCAGAACCACCTTCAACCTTAACTTTCGACAGCAAGGTTTCCCATTGTTGGTCTGCATCCTCTCTTACCTGATCAAATGTCTTACTTCCAATTTCAAAATCTAGATTAGCTTTCGCATTGTCTGTACTTACCCATGATAAACCGATCTGCATTTCAACAATTTTCTTACCATCCTTCAGCGTAATCAATGCATTTCCTCCTCTATTACCTTCTGGCTTCACTACCTCCATGTCAGCTATTGGCTCACTGAGTTTGGCAAAGAAGTAGATGGTCTCACCACCCATATTTTGATAACCCTGCACAGAATGATCATCTACACGAGTAATGTCCCATTCGCGTACGTGGTTATTGGCTCTAGAAAGATCAAAAAGCACTTTTTTACCATTAGAAGAAGCATATTCATATTGGTGAAAACCACATCTCAAAGTAGTGGTTAACTTCACGTTAATGTCAAAATCCTGAAGTTTTACGCTGTAGAATCCTGGAGATGCTGTCTCCTCATCGTGGCTAAATTCCGACTGATACCCTCGATCCCCATTGACAGCTCCAACAACAGGGAGTACAGGGATATTGCAAAGATTCCAGTGCCCTTTGTTGGTATGAGTAAACCCATAAATAATAGAATCTTCGTATTGATACCCAGCCCCAGTGTGATAGGCTGTTATGGGACTAAGCTGCACCATTGCATTGGGCAATGATGCTCCCGGATAGGTCAACCCTGCCCACACACGCCAGTCTTTTGGAGGAGTATACCCAATAAAACCTGGATCGGTCAAAGGCGCAGTACCCACAAAAGTGTTGACGTACTGCGTATATTTTTCTGGTTTCGTCTCCGCTTCTTTTTGCTGACAGGCAACAGCCAAAACCACACAAGAAGCGAGTCCCAAAATGTATTTGATGATTTTCATATTGTAGTTATTACAAGGTGAATCAAATAAATTACACCTAACTTTTATAAAGAAAAACAGAACCCTATGCGCATCAGCCCTGTGGTTCTGTTGATGAAATATTTATGACAACAATCGTGGACTCTCCTGGTACGTCTTCCAGAGGAATTCTCCGAAAAGTGTATTAGCCCAGGCGAACCATGATCTCGTGAAGTTCTTTGGATCGTCTTTGTGGAATGTCTCATGCATAAAGCCTGTGCCTGCATGTGTTGCTTTTAGCATTTTGATACATGCACGAATCTCATCTGCACTAGAGCTGGTCAATCCTTGCATGGTGATGGCCATTGGCCAAACCATATCCATACCCACATGCGGACCTCCAATACCTGCTCCTGCTTTTCCTTCAAAGAAGAAGGGGTTATCTGTAGACAGCACAAACTTTCGTGTGTTCTGATAAACAGAATCTTTTGGATCTATCGCTCCCAAATATGGCAAAGACAACAAACTAGGCACATTGGCATCATCCATAAGCAGGTAGCTACCAAACCCATCGATTTCAAATGCATAGATTTCTCCGTATTGCGGATGTTTCACTTTCGCATATTGATCAAGTGCAGTTGTCACTTCTTTAGATAGTGCCAACATCTCATCAGCAAGAGCTTGCTCTCCATGAATTGCATTGAGCATTTCTGCAGCTTGCTTCAAACTAACCACAGCAAAGAAGTTGGATGGAATCAGGAATGAAAATATCGTAGAGTCATCGCTAGGGCGGAAAGCTGAACTAATCAATCCTACTGGTTTTACTGGATATCCATATCCATGAAGATCCCTTGTATCTGTACCAACTGCTGTGGTTCTCTGAAACTTATAGCTCCCACGACCTTCTTTCTGTTGCTGATCTTTAAAGACTTTGACTACTTCTTTCATTGCTTTTACCCAATCTGAGTCAAATGGAGTAGCATCACCTGTTGTTTTCCAGTAGTGATATCCCAATCTGATCGGATAACAAAGTGAATCTATCTCCCACTTGCGCTCATGCACACCAGGTTTCATATCCGTCAAATCAGTAGACCACTCACCACGTTTATCAGGATCTTCATAAAAAGCATTGGCAAACGGATCTTTGAGAATGTAATTGGTCTGACGATTAATTACGCCAGCTATCAGGTTTTTCAAATCCTGATCTTTTTTCACAAACTGCATATAAGGCCAAACCTGTGCCGAACTGTCTCTGAGCCACATAGCATCGATATCTCCAGTAATCACGTAGGTATCTGGCTTGCCGTTTACCTCGGAGTAGGTTACAGTGGTATCCAGAGTATTAGGAAAACAGTTTTCAAATAGCCAAACCAATTCTTTATCCTTGACATTTTTTGAAAATTCCTGAATGGCCTTTTCCACTAATTTACTTTTGAAATTTCGCTTGCCTTCTGCTACTCTAACCACAGGAAATGTAGACTGTGAAAATGCAGAAAATGGATCCATCATAGAAATTGCTCCGAGCGCAACAGTGCTCTGTATAAATGTTCTTCTTTGCATGTAAGATTTTCGTTAAAGTTTTTCTTGTGACTCCAATAAGGCAGCAGCTTCCATTAGCATAACACCACTCAGCTGTGTGGACAAATCAATGCGGTCTCCAGGCTGGTTGCGCCAGTTAGGACTACAAAGCATTGATGGTCTATCGATGGCATTGGTATAAAATGTTTGCGCATTAAAAGTGAAAAAGTCGGTGAAAGTCTGCCGATCGCTCTCCGTCAGATCATCTCTTAACATCAACTGAGTAAAATATCTAACCAGAATTCCTTTGAACAAGCCTCCGTCACCCTGACCTTCATCTTTGAGCAATCCTTCAGTAGTCAATTGAGAACTGTTCACCATCGATCTAGCCGTTTTCAAGGCCTCATTTAAGTAAGAAGACTCACCGGTTTCATTGTATAATTCTAAAGATGCACCAATGTAGGTCCCAACGTTATAAGTGAAAATCCATTCTTTTTTCACCAAAACCTGTCCATTTTCAGTATACATATGATCCCAAACTAAGCCTGTCACAGGATCCACCAAATTGCTTTTTTGCCAGGCATAAATATCTTTTGCCCATTGCAAGTACTTTGCATCTCCATCCAACTGGTATAACCTCATCGAAAGAATAGCAACTGGAGCATTGGAAACTGCATTTTTGCTTTGTGGTGTGTTGATTTTCCAGGTAATCCCTCCTCCATAAAGATCGCTCCAGCTTTTGAGAATTTCTTCCCAAAGCAACCTTGATACATCCAGGAAATACTCGTCGTTTGATTGCTCATAGGCTCTAGTACAGGCTATTGCCAGCCAAGCCATGTCATCATTAAACTCATTTGGAAAGTGACCATTGTTTCGTGTGTTTATACCCTCAACCAACGCTTTTGCTCTAGTCAAATACGTCTGGTTATTGGAACGAATATATCCATCCACCAACACATGAACCATGTGAGCATTCCACCAGTAGTTGAAAAACTCATTACCCAAATTATCTTGCTTGTAGGTGCTCTCAATGGTGAGATAGGTATTGTTGGTTGCTTCCTGCATGGAGTCTGCAGTAGCCGCATAAGTATATTCTACTTCAACCTTTTTATCCGGATCTCTAAGAGCTCCCAAATCCTCCTTGCAGCCTATACTCCACGAAGCAGCGAGCATGACCATAACTAAAGGAAGCTTATTTTTCAACTGCATATTGTTTCTAATTCTTGAATTGAGGGTTGAAGTGAGGCACTACCCCCACTTCAACATCTAACAATTAACTAAACTATAATGATGACTATTGTGGCACTATCTCGTGCGTATACTCAGGCACCTCTGCATTGAACATGACAGATACATCATTTACTGCATTATCAACTGCTGTAGCAAACTTGAATGTATAGTCCCATCTAGACTCCTCTATAGGGAACATGTACCAAAATTCCTCGCCGGCACTGTCAGGTCTGGAGTTATCTCTGTTGATGCTACCATACCACTGATATTGATCCGTGTTGTATGTAAATCTGAATTTGTAACGCTCATCTCTACCCCAGGATTCTTGTCTGAATTCAATTAGTTGATCTTCCACTTTCCAAATTCCACCTCCTACGTATGGCAATTCAAACAAGTACTCATCATTGGGTGAAAAGTAGAGCTCTACTGTGTTAATTATCTGAGTAGCGACATTTCCATTGGAAAAATCAATCATCAACCTTACCGTTTCACCATTAAATGACGATGACGTTGTTCCTCCTTCTTGCATTTTGGCATTTGCTATAGAGTAGGTTTGTGCATCATCTGCTCTACCTTCTGTAATGAAATACTCTCCAGCATTCATTGTGGTATAAATTTCGAATGTGCTTTCGCCTGTTTTCTTAAACTGTCTTGCTGCAGCTAAGTCAGCACCAGTCTCAGTAGCAGCTCCTGCCAGGAATACTTCATTTGGCACTGGAAATCCAGCTGGACGTTGAACTTCCATCAGCCTAGTAGTTTGAACGCTAGTAGCATTCAAACCTCTTGTAGCTACTACAGACCATTTCAATTTTCCTGCTGCGCCACGTCCAATTCCTGCTAATCCTGCTACTTTATTGAGTTGTGAAAACTCCATGGTCAATGTTCTTTGCAAGCCATTGCCATCAGAAGCTGTTCTGTAAATTGGAGCGGAGAAATCTCCAGATTCGGTATCAAAATACACTTCATATTGCACCACACCATTGTCTGATGTAGCTGATGCTGCCCATTCGAAAGCCACAGAATTAGCAGCTTCCAAATCGAAGAAGGCATCATTTTCTGGACTATACAGGTCGTTTACAGGATTTACATCTCCTATCGAAAAAGTGTTTTCCTCCTCGCAGCTGACGGTAAAAATCACTGCGAGTGTTAAAATCAATAAATTATATATCGTTTTCATTTTAATCTATGTTTTGAATGTTTTGAGTTGGTTGTGTTTAATTCCAGTTAGGATTTTGTCCCAGGTTAGGATTTAGATTTCGCTCGTCTCGAGGCACTGGCCACAAGTAGTGCTTGCTCGGATCAAATGAACGCTCATTCACTCTCAAATAGCCATCATCAATCCCCGAAGGACCAAACTGAGCACCATGCACCCAACCATTCAGAACCTCCTCTGCAATTCCCCATCTTCTAATATCAAAGATTCTAAGACCTTCCATTGCCAACTCCACTCTTCGCTCATTTCGTATTACATTTCTCAATTCACCTTGAGACAATGCAGCATTATAATCCAGAGCGCCAGGACTGGTAAATCCTGCTCTATTGCGCAATGCTTTAATGGTCATATCCCATTCTCCTGCACTCAACTTGTTTAGCTCATTTTTAGCTTCTGCATACATCAACAGTACATCTGCATATCTGATCAACATCAGATCAAGCCCTGATGCGAAAGCTGTTTGGTGTGTTGGATCAAAGTATTTGCGCCAGTAATATCCTGTAGAGGTAGATGACGATCCTGACACGTATTCGTCTATACCTGCTCCAGAAGGATCTGAACCTGGCTCAATGTAAATGGTGTGAGAACCTCCACCTGCTTCTTCCCATTCGTAACCATGGTACACAACCGTATGGGTTAACCTTGGATCTCTGCTAGCATAAGGATCATTTTCATCATAACCAGAGCCAGCATCATTGATTCGACTACCATTTAACATGAGGTAACTATCTACCAACTCTTGTGTTGGAGCCATTGCATTGAGTCTAGCACCTGCAGATAATGGCGCATAATCAAAATATTCTCCCCATGTTCTCAATTGTGGAACGTATTGCAAGCTCAAAATAGCCTCATCACTGTTCTCATAGTCTGGAAGGAATAACTGCTCGTATGAAGCATGAAGTGAATAAGTGCCAAACTCTGTTCCATTGATTAATCGCTCACACTCTGTGACCGCTCCTGCCCAATTACCTTCATAAAGTTGAACCCTAGCTTTCAAAGCTACCGCAGCTCCAGCTGTAATTTTTCCATTCTCATCTTCAGCATACTCAGTGTTGGCAGGCAAGATTTGTGCAACCTCTTCCAATTCTGAAAGAATAAACTCCAAAACCTGAGCTCGTGGTGTTCTACTCATTGACTGGGCGGTTTCAATATCAATGTCTGAATCCAATAGCGGAATATCACCCCACCAGGTCATTAATTGAAAGTGTTTAAACGCTCTTAAGAACCTGGCCTCGGCCTTCATTTGCTGGAGTTTCGCCTCGTCGATATCAGGAATTCTGTCAATATTATCCAAAAGGATGTTGCATGTCTTGATACCTTGATAGTGAAAACCCCATTCATCTTTCAATCTCTGCAATGATGGATCATAAGTACCGGCAGCAAGCGATGCTGCCCCCATATTGTCACCTCTTCCATTGAATGCATTGTCAGATAATGCTTCATTGTAAAAGAAGTAATTGGCCCCAAACATTTGAGAATAAGCAGTATTTAACACGGTCTGAGCCTTGGCTTCAGAAGTCCAGTAGGTCAGATCTGTAAATGAGTTTTCCGGAGCTAAATCCAACTCCTTACACCCAATAAGTGCAATGGTCAAGAGGACTGATAATCCGAAAGTATATATGTTTTTCATAATTAGTTCTGATTAAAAAGTTACATCTAAACCGAATCCATAATAGATCATGGTAGGATAAGCACGGCCACTGTTGGCTCCTGAGCTTCCCAAACTGTTGTTGAACTCTGAAAGCTCTGGATCCACAAACTTGAGCTTGGAAAGCGTAAACAGGTTTTGACCGGACACATACGCTCTAACTTTCTGTGCTCCTACTTTTTGTGAAAGGGATTGTGGCACTGTGTAGCCCAACTGCACATTTTTCACTCTCAGATACGATGCATCAAATAGGTACATATCTGACCCTCTGCGGAAGTTGTTGGTATTGGACTGGCTACCATTATCAGCCAATCTTGGAAACGCCGCATCTGTGTTCGTTGGTGTCCAGTAATCAAGCTGATGCTCATACATGGTCATACCATAGTTAAAATGGAATGGTTCTACCAGCTCACCTCTTAGCATCATGGTACGTTTACCCACACCTTGTAGGAATATATTTAGGTCAAATCCTTTATACTGAACGTTGTACGTAAGACCATAAGTCAATCGTGGGAACGGATTGCCGAAAACAACCTTATCGTCATCATTTATCACTCCATTACCATCCAAGTCTACATACTTGTTATCTCCAGGATATAGATTGGTCAACCCTTCTGGTTTGGCACTGTTTTGCACATCTTCCATGTTTTGGAAATAGCCATCTCTTTTCAAACCAACGTATGAATTGAATGGATACCCCTCACGCAAAAGAATCTGAAGTTCTTCTCTTCCTACGAGCCGCTCTTGTCCCTGGAAGTCTAAAACTTCATTTTGTGAATCGGCTAGGTTTCCAGAAAATGTATGCGTAAAATCATTGGTTCTGTGAACGTAAGAAACGACAACTTCCCAACCCTGATTACCCACTTTACCGGCATTGAAATCTGGTAGACTTGTTCCAAATACCCCAGGAACTGCCGGAGGCACTAAAATATCAGAAGTCACTTTGTTAAAGTAATCCAATGAAACTGTCAGGTTTGCATCAAAGAAATCCAGATCGGCTCCAATATTGAAGGTGGCAGCTCTCTCCCATCTCAAGTTTGGATTAGCAAAGTTGTAACCTGTACCGGATACCGGATTGTTGTTAAATCCATAGGCATTTTGGTAGGTAAAGTATGTGGTTTGGTATTGATAATTGCCCACGTTTTGGTTACCCAAGACACCATAAGAAGCTCTCAACTTAATCCCACCAACCTGCTGCAGGTAGTTGCCCATAAATGCCTCCTGAGTCAAACGGTACCCTACGGAAGCAGAAGGAAAAAATCCCCATCTGTTGTTTTCATTGAATTTGGAAGATCCGTCATACCTAAAGCTCACTTCAGCAAAATACTTATCACTGAAAGAGTATGAAACCCGACCAAACGCAGAATTTAAGCTGTTTTCCTGTGCATCCCCGTTTGACGTATTGGTTTGACCTTCATCGATAACACTTTCACTAGTTGGAGTGCCCAGGTCTGGATCCGTAAATCGATATCTTATGCTCGTTGCTCTGCGGGTATGGTTCTCATTGGACACCCCAACCAACACTCCCACATCATGGTGACTGGCAAATGTTTTGGAATAGTCCAACATGAGCTGTGTGTTGAGATCGATGGTTTTACTGTTTTCATCATAGGTGATACGATCTCCACCATAAGTTCCTTTAGGGTAGAAGTTTACTTGCTTAGTACGTGCATACTGATGATTAGAATATAACGCTCCACCAAACACCGCTTTAGCTTTCAATCCGTCCAATATTTCGAACTCTCCTTGAAGATTTCCAAAAACATTATCATCCTCATACCTTCTGAAACCACCTTCTTCCAAAATACCAAGAGAGTTAAATTCCTGAAGTACATCATTGGTCACGAATCTACCAAGAGAATCTCTCTGCTTGTAAATCAAAGGCACGCGATTAGCGTCTACCATTAGTGTACTTGTGGAACTGGAATGGTCATCAATTTCTCTACGCACATAATTGAGCATTGAAGTCATCTTGAAGCGACCAAACTCATTGGTCATATTGATACGGTAGTTGTATCTCTGCATACCTTTATCCGGACCTACGAAGTTGCTATTTTGATCCACATAGCCCATGGAGATAAAATAGGTAGACTGATCATTTCCTCCGGAAAGGCTTAAGTTATGGTTTTGCTGCCACGCTGGCTTGGTGATCTCATCGGCAAACCATTCCTCATCACCATTTTGTTTAAATTGACGAATCTGCTCTGGAGTATAAACTACCGAGTTTTTACCAGCATTGGCTGCAGACTCATTTCTAAGTATCGCATTTTGATAACCGCTTACTGGCTGCATAAAAAAGTGCGGGGTATTCACACCAGCCAGGCCATTGTAAGTCAAGCTCATTGCTCTACCTTTCTTACCTTTTTTGGTGGTCACAAGGATCACACCATTGTTAGCTCGAGATCCATAAATGGCGGCACTTCCTGCGTCTTTCAAAACAGAAATACTTTCAATATCTGAAGGGTTAATAAGGTTAATATCTCCACCAACTATTCCATCGATCACCACCAGAGGACTGTTATTACCCAAAGTGCTGATACCACGAATGTTTAAGTTCATTTGAGCACCTGGCTCCTGGTTGGTCTGTTGAACAATTAGGTTTGGGGAAACTCCCTGAAGAGCCTGAGTCATGTTGGCATTGGGTCTACCTTCCAGCTTTTCTGCAGTCACCTGATCAACCGATCCTACCACGCTAGCCTTCTTTTGTACTCCGTAGCCCAAAACCACTACCTCCTCAAGGCTGGTATAATCCGGCTCCATTTGGACGGTAAGGTTAGACTGATCGCTGACCTTCACTTCCTGAGAAATGTATCCAACAAATGAAATCAACAACGTGGCTCCGCTAGTTACATTTAGTGTGAATTTGCCATCCATACCTGTAATGGTTCCATTGGTTGTTCCTTTTTCCATTACAGTAGCACCAGGCAGGGCTTCACCGTTTTCATCCAGAACCTGTCCAGTGATACGGTCTTGTTCAATTATTACTTCTATTTCACTAGAATTGCGACCAGCGTTTACCTTCACACTAATGCGATCGTTTACTTGCCGAAACCCTACTTTGGTCTGTCTCGAAATCTCTAAAAGAACTTCCTCTACGGTATTTCTTTTTGATTTGATGTTCACAGATCCATAATCCTTTAATTGAGCAGGATCATAGACAAATACATAGTTTGTTTTGTCTTCAATTGCTTTTAACACACTTGTCAATTGGGCATCAGAAACATCAAGGCTTATGGTCGCCTTTTTGACGCTCACAATCCCCTGCGCATGACCATTACTGGCCAGGGCTACGGTAAACAGCACAGTGCTGAATACATACGTGTAGATTGCATACTTTCCAAGCATCACTAAATAGTAGTAATGTTTATTTTTCATAGATTTGTTTGGATTTAGTTAAGTCTAAATTGCATTTGAGGCTCTCTGTGATCTGTTGGCGCATATCGGGAGAGCCTTTTTACTTACTGGGTAAATCTTATGTAAACCCGCTCTTTATTGATCTCATATTCAAATTCATGTGCATAGCTTATACTGTTTAATACATTAGCTAAATAGTCTTTATCAAATCGTCCTGACACTTTTTTATCCGCTATCAAGCGATCATTCTCTACATTAATTTTCACTCCATACCATAGCTCAAGAGTCTCAAAACATTCCGAAAGTGGAGTGTTTTCAAAATAGATAATACCATCTTTCCACAATGCTTTGGTTTTCCTGTCAAATGTTCCTTTTGTAATTTGATTGTTACTAAAAGTGATTTCTTCCCCTGGCACCAGATAAGCTGTTTCATTCTTTTCTAATGCATCTACTTGTACCTTTCCGGTTAGCAGACTCACTTGCTGATAATGATCTTCTCGGGCTTTGACGTTAAATGAAGTTCCCAACACAGTGGTACGGAGTTGAGTAGTAGTCACTACAAATGGCTTGTCTTTGTTTTTGGTCACTTCAAAAAATACTTCACCTGCCACCTGAACACTTCGAAGTGTATCTGAAAACTCCTTAGGGTATGAAATGGAACTATGTGCATTAAGAATAGCCACTGATCCATCTGATAAATGAATGGTCAATTTCTGCCCCGTTTCAGTACGCTTAGTTACTATCTCAGCAACCTGCTCAGAAGTTTGATCAAAAAATGAAAGTTCACCATGTAGTAATGTCAATACCGTAGCAACAATTAATAGACTTACAGCCGCTGCAACTTTCCAAATACTCTTCCATTGTGGTGACTTTCCACCAGGACTAACCTGAAACGCTGCTCCATTTTCCTGACTAATTACATCATTAACCAGTGACTCCTCCGCCAAACGTTTATGAATGTTGGACAGCATTTTCTCGCTATCTAAAGATGAACCAGACTGCTCCTCCCTGAACGAATCAAATAATTTTTCAAACTCGGCTTTACCTTCATCAGAATTGATCCATACCAACACCTCATGTGCCTGCTTAGGTGTGCACTCTCCGCGGAAAAATTTATGTAGTAGTTCAGACTTCAAGTTTCTCTCTGTTTTACTCATTAATACCCATATGGAGCGATCAACCCTATATCAGAAAAACAATTTTTCATTCACAATGATAAAATATCGTTTTCATTGAATATTATTCATTTTAACAAGCAATTACTTAAAATATTCGCATTTTAATAAGCGTAATTCCAACGAAAAATATAAATACGAAAACCCACATGGTTCAACGTTTTCTATAGATTAGTCCTCCAGACCAGAAGAAAATGATGTGTAAAAAAGCGATACAGATGATGAAAAATGATGATCAAAGAGGTTTTGATCAGTTATTCGAAATGTATCACAAAAAAATCTACTTCTTTTGTATAAAAAACGGTCTTAACGATGAGGATTCGCAGGAAATTGTTCAGGAAGTTTTTGTGAAATTCTGGGGTTCCAGAAAGAATTTAGATCCATCAAAAAACATACAATCCTACCTCTACACCATTGCCAAGAATACCATGTTGGATGAGTTCAAAAGAAGAATAAAACAGAAGGCAGCGGAAGATTACCAATTAAGATTATTACAACCAGAAAATCACACCCAAAATAGTGTGAATTATAATGAGCTACAGGAAATCATTGCAGAAACGTTAAGAAACCTTCCTGAAAAACGAAGGCTCGTGTTCGAACTCTCCAGATATCGAGGTTTTAGTAATAAAGAAATTGCAATAGAAATGGGTATATCTGTGAAAACTGTAGAAGCCCATCTTACCTTGGCCCTTCAAAGCTTCAGAACGGTCTTTAAACGCGCCGAAATCATCGGAATCACAGGGCTACTCTATTCAGTATTCTGTATTTAAGTACTTAAAACCGACTGTTTATCGACAAATCCAACGTGTCTGAAAATAAAATCACATAATTTGGTTCTCTTTTTTGAGAACTAAAAAAACCTTTATAGTTTTGCAGCGTAAACAGTCTCAATGATGGAAGCAATCAATCTTACAGAGAAGCAGAAACAACTAGTTGAAAAACTAGGTGTGAATACTGAAAAAGAAGGTATGCCACCTGCTCCTGCCAGAATTATGGCCCTGCTGATGATTTCGCCAGAACTAGAACTTACATTTGATCAGATCCGTGAAACCTTAAATCTAAGCAAAAGTGCTACAAGTAATGCACTGAACATGCTAATGAACACAGATCGAATAGATTATATCACTAAGTCTGGAGACCGTAAACGCTATTTTAAAAATCGCATTGGATCATGGAAGGAATCTATTCAGCAAAGCTTTCACAAACTAGAACGTGGTGCAGACCTGCTAGAAGAGATTCTAGAAAACAGGCCTCAACACACTGTTGATTTTAACGAGAACCTTAAAGACATTATTAGTTTCATGAGATATGTGACCAAAAAATTACCCACTATCTACGCTGAATGGCAAGAAAACAGGGAATAAAAAAATTTACCCACTTAGTTCTTTTAATACAGAACCAATCACTATTAACTATACTTTACTTAATTATTAATAACAATGAGAAATAGAAGCATATTTATGCTCTTCACCCTTATAGGGCTTTCTTGTGTCAGGGAAGTTCGGGCTCAATCTGCTGAACATCATTTTGATCTGAAAGCAGCAGTGAGCTACGGACTAGAAAATAGCTTAACACTACGTCAAGCAGTACTTGATCAAGAGCAAGCCGAATATCAAATAGGAGAAGTAAGAAGCAGTGGACTACCACAAATAACAGGTTCAGGGCAATTTCAAAATTTCCCGAACTTACCTACTCAGCTCTTACCTGGTGAGATCGTGGGTCAACCTGGCACTCAAATCCCAGTCCAATTTGGTACAGAGTATACCACCAGCGGAACTCTGGAAATCTCTCAACTTCTTTATAGTCACGAGTTCTTTACTGGCTTAAAAGCGGCAAAAAGCTCAAGAGAACTCTACGCATTGATGAAAATCAAATCTGAAGAGGATGTCATATATCAGATTACCGATGCTTATTATCAGACGCTCCAACTTCAAGAGCAAATCAAAGTGTTGGACAGCAACATGGTGATGCTTCAAAGGCTGGAAGACCTGATGAAGGTTCAGTACGAAAACGATGTGGTCACTAAGACTAGTTACTCTCGGGTAAAAGTTCAGAAGGCAAACCTGTCAACACAGTTGCAGTCCCTTAAAACCGGATTCGAACAACAAAAGAACTATTTGAAACTCCTGATGGGAATGCCAATAGAAGAAGGTCTCATTCTAGAAGAATCACCTGACTTGCAAGAAGTTTCATTGAGCAGTTTGAGTTTTCAAAAAGAAAATCCAATTGATCTGCAGATTTTGGACAAACAGCAATCTCTACACTTGCTAAATGAAAAAGTAACCAAAGCAGGCTATTACCCTACACTGGCATTATTTGGACAACAATCATGGCAGGCACAACGCAATGAGTTCAATTTCTTTGATGGTGATCAACCTTGGTTTGAGCAGACAGTAATAGGTCTGCAACTGAATGTACCCATTTTTGATGGGCGAAAGAAACATTTCCAGATAGAGCAAATCAAAATGGACATTGCCAAAGTAGAACTGCAAAAAACCAATGCTGAAAGACAGTTGGACATGCAGTACGACAATGCTCAAAAGCAACTTTCCAACAGTCTGGCATCTGTAGAAGTACAGAAAGAAAACAAGGAATTGGCTCGCGAGGTGTATGATGAAACTCAACTGCTATACAAAGAAGAAGTAGCTGACCTGACAGACCTACTAGACGCAGAACAAGCCTACAGAGACGCCCAAAATAATTACTACAACGAAGTGCTCAAGTTCCGAAAATCAGAATTGGACCTTCTAAAGGCACAAGGACAACTCAAAACATTAATAGACTAATAAGATCTAAATAAGACCAACAGACAATGAAAAAATTAATCATAACCGTAATAAGCCTGGCTGTAATTGCATTGATTGCCTATACGCTATACGGCAATAAAAAAGAAATGGAAGAGAATGCGAAGCTCTCTGAAGTTACAAGCGAATCCATTCCGGTAGAAACAACTTCTTTGCAAAAGAAATCTCTAAACCTACAGGTAACTGCTGATGGCACTTTTGAAGCCAAAACGGATCTTACAATTCTATCCGAAACACAAGGTAAGGTTATCAAAATATACAAAGAAAAAGGAGAGACCGTTTCGAAAGGAACTTTGCTCGCTCAGGTGGAAAATGATCTACTAAGTGCTCAAGTGGATGCAGCTGATGCTAATCTGCAAAAACTTCAAAGTGACCTGAGTCGATTTACGAAACTAGCTGAAAGTGATGCAGTGACGCAGCGCCAGCTGGAAGAAGTGAAAATTGGCGTAAAAAACGCTGAAGCACAATACAAGTCAGCCAAGAAAAATCTGGACAACACTTACATAAGAGCTACAACAAGCGGAACGATCAACGAAGATTATTTACAAGAAGGTGGATTTATTGCCGGTGGTTCTAAACTCTATGACATTGTAGATATCAGCAAACTGAAACTGAATGTAAAGCTTACCGCCAATCAGGTATTGCAGGTAAAAGAAGGAGATGAAATCAGCATCACTACTTCTGTTTATCCGGGAAGTGAGTTTACAGGTAAAATCAAATCAATAGCCGTAAAAGCTGACCCGTCTCTGAAGTACAATGTTGAAATAGAATTGATTAACAAAGGAGACAAAACGTTGAAACCTGGGATGTACGCTACTGCTCATTTTGATTTTAATTCAGCTGCAGCGTCTACCTATCTAGATAGAAATGCACTCATAGGCAGTATTCAAAATCCACAAGTATATGTAGTGGAAAATGGTCAAGCAGCACTAAAAGACATTAAAGTCGGTGAAATCTATGACGATTTAATTGAAGTTCTTGGTGGACTATCTACTTCCGACAAGGTGGTAAAATCCGGACAGATCAACCTGACAGAAGGCACCAAAGTAAAAGTGCTTTAATCTAATAATTTCAAGTCATCTCCGATATCCGGACTTAACGATAATTAAGAAATCATACAATGAAAATAACTAAAGTATCCATCACTCGGTCTACCATCGTCACGGTGCTCTTTACCATACTGATAGGTGCAGGGGCCTTCAGTTATACCATGCTGGGCTACGAGCTACTGCCCGATATGAGTGTGCCTGTGCTTACGATCTCTACAGTATATCCTGGTGCTTCACCAAGTGAGGTAGAAACATCAGTAACCAAAGAAATAGAAGATGCAGTAGCAACGCTGGAAGGACTGGATAGAATCACCAGTACCTCTATGGAAAGTGTCTCAGTAGTCACCGTAGAAATGAAACAGGATGTTGATCCTGATCAGGCTCTGCAGGAGGCACAGCGGAATATTAATGCAATGCTTAATGACTTGCCAGATGACGCAGAGCAGCCTTCCATCGGGAAATATGACATCAATGATCTTCCCATTATGAAACTCGGCGTTTCTGCTGACATATCAGACACAGAATTGTATGACCTGATAGATGAGCAAATAAAACCAAGGCTATCCAAGATAGAAGGTGTAGCAGATGTAGATGTGTTAGGTGGACAACCTAGAGAGATCCGTATCAATCTCAACGCGGATAAAATGGAAGTATATAAGATCAGTCTGCTCCAGTTAAGCTCACTGATAGAAAATGCCAACATGGATATCCCTGCAGGAAAAATCAAAAATAACAACTCGCAAACATTGATCAGACTGGCAGGTAAGTACACTTCCTTGGATGAGATAAGAAAGCTGACTGTAGGTGTACAATCCGACAGGTCTCCCGTAAGATTATCTGACATTGCTGAAGTACAGGATACTCAAAAAGAAGCGGAGATTTTAAGTAGAATAAATGGCGAACCTGCAATTGGGCTAAATATCCGAAAACAAGGTGATGCCAATGCAGTGGAAGTAAGTGAAGAAACAAGAAAACTTATTACAGAGATTGAGCAAGACTATTCAGGCGATAACCTGAAATTCTCAATCGCTTCAGACAACTCTGAGTTTACCTTGGAAGCAGCTGATGCGGTAATTCACGATTTGGTTTTCGCGGTAATTCTAGTGGCGATCGTAATGCTTCTTTTTTTACACAGTTTGAGAAATGCGGTCATTGTAATGGTTGCTGTTCCAGCATCAATCATCTCCACATTCACAGCTATGATGCTAATGGGCTTCACTTTGAACTTGATGAGTTTGTTAGCTCTTTCACTAGTAGTGGGTATTCTCGTGGATGATGCCATTGTGGTCATAGAAAACATCTATCGTCACATGGAAATGGGTAAATCAAAATTTCAGGCAGCCTATGACGGTATCCGTGAAATCGGAGTTACTGTAATCTCCATTACACTTGTAATTGTGGCTGTATTCGTCCCTATCTCATTGACAGGAGGCATTATCGGAAACTTGCTTCGTCAGTTTTCTTTGACTGTAGCTATTAGTACCATGCTCAGTTTATTGGTTGCCTTTACGATGATTCCACTGTTAGCGTCCAGGTTTTCTAAACTGTCTCATATCAAAGACAAAGGACTGGTTGGAAAATTTATCACGTGGTTCGAAAAAGGAGTAAAAGGGTTTGAAGATGGCATGACCAATGCTTTGAAATGGTCGTTTAGTCACAAAATCATTGTGCTAGTATTAACTATCGTATTGTTTTTCGGGTCTTTCATGTTGGTAGGATTAGGTTTCATTGGTAGTGAATTTGCCTCCCAGGGAGATCGTGGAGAATTCGTTATGCAAATGGAGCTTCCGAAGAAAAGCACCCTACGACAAACCAATTTATTAGCTCAACAGGTTGAACAAAAAATCAGCAAGTATCCAGAGGTTATCAGAGTAGCATCTACCATTGGACAGTCATCTGGTAGAATGACCACCTCAAGTACGCCTTACATGGGAGAGATCTCCGTGGTACTGGTTGCTGCTGAGAAAAGAGACGTGAGTACCCAGATTTTCTCAAGACGCCTGCAAATAGAACTACAAGAAGAGATTCCTGGTGTAAAATTCAAAGCCATACCGGCATCTCTGGTTGGAAGCGGGTCTGAGGCTCCGATTCAGGTAGTACTTAGTGGTACGGAATTAGATAAGGTCACCGAGTTTTCCAATCAGGTAAAATCGCTCGTTAGCTCTGTACAAGGAACTGCGGAAGTTGAAAGTAGTGTAGAAGGTGGTAGCCCTGAGATAAAAGTAGAAGTAGACCGAGACAAACTATCTCGTCTGGGTTTATCAGTTCAAATGGTTGGTGGTGCATTACGTACAGCATTTAACGGCGTTCAAAATACTAAATTCAGAGATGGTGATTCCGAATACGATATCAATGTGGTGTTTGATGAATTTGACAGAAACAATTCACAAGACATTGCCTCTTTTACCATCATGAACTCACGTGGTGAACAAATCAGATTGGATCAATTTGCTAAGATCATAGAGAGCACGGGTCCGACACAACTTACACGCAGAGACAAAGTACCTACAGTGACCATTTCAGCACAGGTATTGGGAAGACCCGTAGGTACGGTAGGTGAAGAAATTCAGGCAAAAATGGCTGAACTAGACGTACCAACTGGTGTGAGTTATGCTATGGGTGGTGATTTAGAAAATCAGTCTGAAGCATTCGGTAGCCTTGGAGTAGCATTACTTACTTCCTTAATATTGGTATACCTAATCATGGTAGCACTATATGATAGTTACGTCTATCCATTTGTAGTGATGTTCTCTTTGCCGTTGGCAATCATAGGTGCTCTACTAGCATTGGCTCTGTCTCAGAGTTCATTGAGTATTTTCTCTATTCTTGGGATCATCATGCTGATCGGTTTGGTAGCTAAAAACGCCATCCTGGTAGTTGATTTTACCAATCAGTTGAAAGAGGCCGGACTAAAAGTAAAAGACGCTTTGATACGTGCAACTCAGGTAAGAATTCGACCAATTCTAATGACCACTTTGGCGATGGTAATTGGTATGATGCCAATTGCCTTAGCTAGTGGACCAGGTGCCGAATGGAAAAATGGATTGGCTTGGGTGCTTATTGGAGGGTTGACCAGTTCCATGTTTTTAACACTCGTGGTGGTACCAGTAGTGTATTACATCTTCGATAGAATTCTTGAAAAATTTGGTCTTAATGAAGAGTCAAAAATTGAATTGAAAGAAACTCCAAAAGATGAACTGAACACTGAAATTCAGGAAACATTGCAAGGAGCACATTAAAGCATCTCTTATCTAAATAAGAGGACTACCAGCTAAAGAGGTCGAGTGGACTAAGTCCACTTGACCATTAGCAGAGATGTAACATCTCAAATTAGCTTGCAAACACAGGTAGTTGTTTGATTATAGATCGGTAGAGCCGGGCCTAGGGTCCGGCTCTTGTTTTTTAGAACTTTTTATCTTTAACTAGAGTATAAAACCACAAACCAATCAACCAAAATCATCTTTATGACTGGACCAGATACTACCGTCAAATTTCCACTGGCCAACTATGACCGCCTCTGTTTCCTTAAAAACATCATCACCAACCCGAATATCATCGTTGGGGACTATACCTATTACGACGATTTTGAACCCGTAGAAAACTTTGAGAAAAACGTCAAATATCATTTCGATTTTACCGGAGACAAACTGATCATTGGAAAGTTCTGCATGATTGCCTCCGACGTGAAATTTATTATGAATGGGGCCAATCATTTAACCGACGCAATCACGACTTATCCTTTTGCCATATTTGGTAATGGCTGGGAGAAAGCCATGGAAGGTAGAACTTATCCTCAAAAAGGAGATCTTATCATCGGCAATGATGTTTGGATCGGCTACAATGCAACCATCATGGCGGGAGTTACCATAGGTGATGGAGCCATTATTGCAACAAACGCCACAGTCGTCAAAGACGTGCCTCCCTACTCTATTGTTGGAGGAAACCCTGCCCAGGTTATCAAATATCGCTTTGATGAACCTACTAAAGAAAAACTACTCCAATTGAAATGGTGGGATTGGCCGATTGAGAAAATCACAGCAAATGTTCATAAATTGACCGGATTGGAACTAGATGAATTGATGGAGTCATGAAAGAGCTTCGATTTAGATGTTGGGTAGATGATGAAGGCGAAAAATTCTTTGGACCTGGTCCGGCACAACTGTTAGCTTACATAGATGAAGAAGGCTCCCTAGCCAAAGCAGCCAAAAAAATGAACATGTCTTACAAAAAAGCGTGGGACCTGGTAAGCACGCTGAACGCTAAAGGCAGTGAACCTTATGTTATTTCCCAAAAAGGGGGACAAAAAGGTGGTGGAGCTGAACTTACACAGAAAGGTAAAGATGTTCTGAAGGCGTATCAAAATCTAATCTACCAGATCTCTACCGTCATCTCCGCAGACGAGGAACTTATCAAACTTCTATAACCTTCCATAGATTATCGTTGCAAACGAAGAACATAATTTCATATCTTACGATATATAACAGAATACATATCGATTGGTGAATGGCAGTGAAAAAGAAGATATATCTGGATTACAACTCTACAACCCCTACTGACGAACGGGTGGTGAAGGAAATGCTTCCTTATTTCACCGAAAAATTCGGCAATGCATCCAGCGTCTCTCATGTGTACGGTTGGGATGCAGAAGAGGGAGTAGAGCTTGCCAGAGAGCGTATTTCCAAACTTGTAGGAGCCAAACACAACGAGATCTATTTCACTTCTGGAGCAACTGAAGCAGTGAACACCGCACTTTTCGGGGTATGTAGGGCCTATAGAGAAAAAGGCAACCATATCATTACCTGTCAAACGGAACACAAAGCTGTTTTGGACACTTGCAATCAACTAGAAGCAGAAGGATTTGAAGTTACCTACCTTCCGGTAGACAACTCAGGAGGAATCGATGTAGAAGATATGCAGCGTGCAATTACCAGGAAAACGATTTTAGTCTGTCTGATGCATGCTAACAATGAAATTGGAACCATTCATCCTCTAGCTAAGATTTCGAGAATTACGCAAAAGCAAAACATTCTCTTGATGACTGATGCAACTCAGTCCGTAGGTAAAATCCCTTTTGACGTGACCAAATCCGGCGTAGATATTGCAACGTTTTCTTCGCACAAATTGTATGGACCAAAAGGTGTTGGGGCTTTGTTTGTCAAATCAGGAATCGCCGTAGACCCTATTTTGTACGGAGGTGGACAAGAACGAAAACTAAGACCTGGTACACTCAATGTTCCTGCCATTGTAGGATTTGGAAAGGCATGCGAAATCTGTCATCAGGAAATGAGAACCGAAGCAAATCGGCTCGGACAACTGATTGAAACCATCGAAGATGAATTGCTCGATATCGAAGGAGTCAGCATTAATGCCGATCAATCGATCAGACTGCCTCACATGACCAGCGTATCCATTGACGGAATAGACGGAAGTCGTCTACTACGAGTGATGAAAAACCTGGCAATTTCACAGGGATCAGCCTGTAGCTCCAATACCATCAAGCCGTCTCATGTCTTAAAAGCCCTTGGACACTCTGATGAGAAAGCATTAGCATCCATGAGAATTGCATTGGGAAGAATGACCACTCGTATGGAGGTAATTGATGCGATAAAAAGCATTAAACGAGGGATAAGTCAATTAAAAACATCCGCATTATGAGAGAATTGGATTTGATCATAGAAGCTTTTGAACAAGCACATGCGAATGAAACCGAATGTGTGCTAGCAACTGTAGTCCATGTGGAAGGCAGCTCCTACCGCAAAGCTGGCGCTAGAATGCTTGTGGATGAATATGGGCAAATGACCGGAGCCATCAGTGGTGGTTGCCTGGAAGGCGATGCGCTTCGTAAAGCTCTGCATGCACTGCACAAGAATGAAAACAAGCTAGTCACTTACGATACCAGCGACGAAAATGATGCCATAATTGGAGCTCAACTGGGCTGCAATGGTGTTATCCAGGTTTTGTTTGAACCCATAGATTTCGGGAAGGAATTGAATCCAATTGCCATTCTCAAACAGATCGCATCGTCAAAAAGCAAATTGGTTATCGCCTCATTGTTCAATTTGGATAAGTCTAAACCTCAGCTTGGAACACAGTTGGTATTTGATGAGCAGGGCCTAAAAATTGGCAGCCTGGAACATGAGCAATTGATTGATAAATTGAAACAAGACGCTGCACTGGTTTTCAACCAACAACACGATCATTTTGGAGAATACATGATTGAGTTGGAAGCGCAGCATGCCTTCCTGGAGTTTTACAACCCACCTCCTACCATTGTACTAGTTGGAGCTGGAAATGATGCGCAAATACTTGCTCAAATGGCGGATCAATTGGGTTGGAATGTCGTGGTTACCGATGGACGACCAACACACGCCAATGCACAACGATTTGTCAGTTCGTGCCAGATTGTGGTTTCTAAACCTGAGCATGTGCTGAAAAACATTCAACTAAGTGAACGCACTGTTTTCGTACTTATTAGTCACAATTACCTATATGATTTAGCCATTCTAAAATTGTTGCTGCCACTCTCTGAGATTCCCTACATTGGATTGCTGGGACCAAGAAAGAAATTTAACCGAATGCTGGATGACTTGAGCACTGAGGGAATTATTCCTACAGAAGATCAACTGGCTCGGGTTTTTGCTCCGATTGGCCTAAACCTAGGTGCAGAAACTCCTGCAGAAATTGGGTTATCAATTCTTTCTGAGATACAAATGGTGCTTTCTGGCGGATCAGGAATTGCTCTTCGAGACAAGCAAGGCCCAATTCATGACAAAGCAAACATGAACTTTAAAGTAACGACCCTTTGATTAGCCCAAAAACCATAGGAGTTGTGATATTGGCTGCTGGATCTTCTAGTCGACTAGGTAGACCTAAGCAGTTAGTCGAGCATGAAGGCAAAAGACTTTTACAGCATGCCATTGATTGCTGTGAAAAGTTAAGTTTTGGAGCTAAGCACATCATTCTTGGTGCTAATTCAGAGAAGATATTACCTTTGACAAACCTAAAGGGCTTTACGAGTTACCTGAATGAATCCTGGCAAAATGGATTATCGGGTAGCATTCAATTGGCCATTCAAAAAGCATCATCCAATCCAAAAATTCAGCATTTACTATTTCTTCTTTCTGATCAACCATTTATCACCTCAACGTTGATAGAGGAACTAATGGAAGTTCATGAAGAAATAACGGCTTGTGAATACAAGTGGCAGTTAGGTGTACCAGCTATTTTTTCGAAGAAGTATTTCGACGAACTCGCAACACTAACCGGAGATAAAGGAGCCAAGCCTGTATTGATGAGGCATAAAGAAGTAGTCAAAAAGATCGTTTTTGAAAAAGGAAGCATCGATATTGATACCGAAGAAGATATAGAACAATTAAACGCATTGAAACAGTCAGCAGAATGAAAGTTACTGTCAGATATTTTGGAGCAATAGCCGAAAAAGTAGGCAAGACGGAGGAAGAGCTGGATCTATCGACTATCGGTTCTGATTTTCAAGACTTGAAAGAGCATTGTCTCTCTACTTATCAGATTACCGATGATGGCACACTGCAGATTGCCATCAATCAGGAACTAGGATTGAAACGACCGTTGAAAGAAGGAGATGAAGTCGCTTTCTTGCCCCCGTTTGCAGGAGGATAAACTATGATTAGCTCATACACACGATATCGCAGACAAATCAAACTCCCTGAAGTTGGTCAGGAGGGTCAGGAGAAACTTGCTCAAGCCAAAGTATTATTGGTTGGAGTTGGCGGTCTTGGATGCCCAGCTGCGCAGTATCTGGTTGCCGCTGGAATTGGCACCATTGGACTGCTGGATCATGATAAAGTGGATGAAACCAACCTCCACCGCCAGATCCTTTTTGGGCTGGAAGATGTAGGGAGTTATAAAGCTGAAGCAGCTAAAAAAGCCCTACACAGAATCAATGATCAGGTCATCATCAACACTTACAATTTTAGTCTATCTGTTGATAATTGCACGGACCTATTCAAGACTTACGATGTGATTGTGGATGGTACGGATAACTTCCAAACCAAGTACCTAATCAATGATGCTGCCTTGCAGACCAATAAACCATGGGTATATGCTTCCATCTTCAAATTTGAAGGACAACTTTCTGTTTTCAACTACCAGAATGGCCCCTCCTATCGCTGCTTATTCCCAAAAGCACCTCAAGAGGACTTGAGCTGTGAAGAAATCGGAGTTCTGGGAATACTTCCAGGTATTTTTGGTGTCTATCAAGCTACGGAAGTCATCAAGATCATTCTCAGAATTGGTGAAGTGCTAAGTGGCAAGTTAAAAATCATCCATACGTTGACCATGCAAGAGCGAATTATCTCTTTCAAACGTGTGGAAGAACGAATTGCGGAAGTAACGGATAAGGCGCTGGCTTTAGAAAGTGTTAGTTGCTCTCTAAACAATGAGTCGAAGACTTATCTAGACGTACGAGAGCTACATGAGCAGCCGCAACCCAACAATAAAAACATTATCAAAATACCTCTTGCCGAGTTAGCCTTGCGCTATGAGGAAATCCCGAATTCGACTGACATTCATGTATATTGTCAATCAGGAATTCGCAGTGAAAAAGCAATCAATTTCCTTCGCGAACAAGGGTTCAACAACCTGATCAACGTGGAAGGAGGCATTCAAAGCATATTGAAATGAGTGAGAAAAAGAAACCGAAGAAAGTTTTCCAGCAAGGACCTATCAGTCCTGAAAAAATAGCGACTTCTATTGCCAATCATCAGAGCAAAACCAATATCGGTGCTCACAGCATCTTCTTAGGTCAGGTACGCGCCGATGAGATCGACGGTAAGACGGTACAAGCCATCGACTACTCGGCGTATGAGGAAATGGCAGAGAAGGAATTTTACAATATACGTGAGGCAGCATTTGAGAAATTTGATCTGACGTGCATGCACATCTACCACAGTCTTGGTCCTGTGAAAGCTGGCGAAATCTGCTTGTTTGTGTTTACATCATCTGCTAATCGCAAAGCAGCAACGGATGCTTGTAGCTATTTGGTGGAAGAGATCAAAGCCAAGGTTCCGATCTTCGGTAAAGAAGTATTTGAAGACGAAACGCATCAGTGGAAAGTGAATATTTAGTGATTAGTTATATGTAATTAGTGATTAGTCTTATTAGTAACGAATCACTATTCTACTAATCACCAGTCAACTAATTACTAGTCACCAAATAAACCGGCTTACCGAATACCTACAAACCGAATACCTACAAACCGAAATGGTAGATATAACGCATAAGAGCAATACATTAAGAGAGGCAGTAGCACAGGCTATTGTGAAGACAAGCAGTCAGGAAACGATTGACAAGATTCAGAACAATGAGATTCCGAAAGGCAATGTGTTTGAGATGGCAAAAGCAGCCGGATTGTTGGGTGTAAAGAAAACGCCTGACTTGCTACCGGATTGCCACCCGCTGCCTATTGAGTATACTGGTATTGAATACGAGATTGATGATCTGGATATTATCATCAAGATGACGGTCAAAACCATCTATAAAACCGGTGTGGAAGTAGAAGCTATGCACGGCGCCAGTGTAGTAGCGCTGACAATGTACGACATGCTGAAGCCAGTGGACAAAGGGGTAGAAATCAGCACGATAAAACTGCTGAAGAAGAAAGGTGGCAAATCTTCCTACAAGGCACATGGAGGTAACTTGAGTGCACAGGTAGTGGTTTGTTCGGATACGATTAGCAAAGGAGAAAAAGAAGACCGAGCAGGTAAGATCATTGTTGAGAAACTGGAAGCATTAGGTTTAACTACCGACTATTTGGTGATCCCTGATGAACCTTCAGATATTGAGAAATTAGTCATCGAGCAATCAACGGACTTATTGATCTTTACAGGAGGAACAGGTGTTGGACCAAGAGATAACACACCTGACACGATTCGTCCTTTATTAGATACAACCCTTCTCGGTGTAGAAGAACAAATGCGTAAATACGGTCAGGACCGAACACCTTTTGCGATGCTCAGCAGATCGGTGGCAGGAATTAAAAACGGCAAAGTGGTGTTGGCCATGCCAGGATCATCCAATGGAGCTAGAGAATGCATGGATGCGATTTTCCCTCATCTTTTGCACGTATTTCATGTATTAACAGGAAAAAGACACGATTAATGGACAAGGCCATAACCAAATAAAAACAACTTTCATTCACCCAAAACAACGAAAAGAATCATTTAACTAACAAACCATGAACTCTCAAATTGTAGACAAGTTCGGAAGACCACACTCGTACCTGAGGATATCCCTCACCGACAGATGCAATCTGAGATGTTTTTATTGCATGCCGGAAGAAGGGATCGAGCTAATGGATAAGCCCAGCATCATGTCTTTGGAAGAGATCATTAGCATTTCCAGTACCTTCCAAAAACTGGGTGTAGACACTGTTCGTTTGACAGGTGGTGAACCTTTGATCCGAAAGAATTTTGATTACCTGGTGGAAGAAATGAGGAATCTGGGATTGGCCGTCAAACTCACGACCAATGGCATTTTGTTGGACCGACACCTAGAGCATTTCCAAAAGATTGGTATCCAGAAGATCAACATCAGTCTTGATACATTGGACAAAGCCAAATCAGTGTTTATCACCAAGCGAGATTACTACGATCGCATCATGAGCAACATCCAGCAAGCATTGGAAATGGGCTTTCAGATCAAGCTCAATGTTGTGCTCATCAAAGGGGTGAACGATAAAGAAATCAACGATTTCATTGAATTGACCAAAGATCAAAACATTGGCATCAAATTCATTGAATTCATGCCGTTTAAAGGCAATAAATGGGATTGGTCCAAAGGAATCAGTCATGAAACAATTCTAAAAATAGTCAGTGAAAAATATGGTAAGGTGACTGCTCTTGACAACCCGAAACACAGCACTTCTCAGAACTTTAAAGTCGAGGAACACAAAGGCTCATTTGGGATTATCAGCACCATTACGAACCCATTCTGCGCAGACTGTAACCGCATACGACTTACTGCGGATGGCAAGATGAAAAACTGTCTGTTTGCCAATGCAGAAACAGACCTACTCACTCCACATCGAAATCGTGAAGATCTTGAAAAGCTGATCTTGGAAACGATCCAACAAAAGAAATACTCGCGTGATGGCATGGATGTAAAAATGGATGCCTCGCAGTACGAGAACAACCGAACAATGACCTCAATAGGTGGCTAAATGATCACAATAGACGAAGCACTCCAACTGGTTCATGCGCAACCAGTCTCCGTATTAAAAACTACTGTTCCAGTCGATCAGTCAGTAGGCCACTGGCTCACTGAGGACATTGTCTCTCCACTTGAGTTGCCTCCTTTTGACAACTCAGCCATGGATGGCTATGCGCTGTGTGGACTATATTCTGAGTACCAAATCATAGGCGAAGTAGCCGCTGGTGATACCTCCAACAAGAAATTAACTGATGGAAAAGCCATGCGCATTTTCACCGGCGGCAAAGTTCCTGAGAACACTACCGCTGTGGTAATGCAAGAAAAGACGGAAGTTAATGGAGGTTCCTTAACTATTGTTGGGGAGCTAAAGGAAAACCAAAATATCCGGAGAAAAGGCGGCGAACTCTCACTGAATCAAGACGTCTTTTCAACGGGTAAATACATCAATCCCGCTACGGCTGGATTGATTGCCTCACTGGGGAAGGATATGGTAATAGTTGGTCAAAAACCAACCATCAGTTTGATCTCTACTGGCAACGAACTGGTGAAGCCAGGAACCACACTCCAAGAGGGCCAAATCTATGAATCGAACAGCATTGCTATTGATTCCGCACTTCAGCGATATGGATTTGCTTGTGCGGAAAAAGAACACGTTTTGGACGATTACGAATCCACCAAACAAGCTATTTCCAAACATCTGGAATCAGTAGATATCTTGTTATTGTCTGGAGGAATCTCTGTTGGAGATTATGACTTTGTGAAAAAAGCATTGGAAGAAATCGGTGTAAAGCAAGTGTTTTACAAAGTAGCTCAAAAGCCGGGCAAGCCGCTATACTTTGGCAAGAAAGGACAGCAATATGTCTTTGCACTTCCTGGCAATCCCGCTTCATCGATTACTTGTTTTCACATCTATGTCCTGCCGTTGCTTCAGCGTATGAGTGGAGCCAATGAAACAGGCCTGCAACGAGTAGCATCCAAACTGGCTCAAGGTTTTGAGCTCAAAGGTGATCGTCCTGCTTTCCTAAAGGCAAAGCTCGACTACAGCGAAGTAACCATCCTGGATGGACAAGGTTCTTCCATGATTCATTCGCTGGCCAATGCCAATGCGCTGGCATTTTTGCAGCCGGGGCAATATCAAAAAGGTGATGTGGTTAAATGTATTGTGTTGTGAACTTCACTTTTAAAGTTGACATATCGCAATGAAATGGAGATATCTCACTGCCAAGACCATGCAATTCCTAACACATGACATCAACATCATTAGAAGAAAGACCCCTCCTTGCGTCGAGGTGACAACTTTAAAAGTAAACTAGCTGATTTCTCATGTCCATAGATTACCTACCTATCATCTTCTTTTTCATTGCACTGTTTTACAGCTCCGTTGGTTTTGGTGGTGGGTCCAGTTATTTGGCCATTCTCAGCTTGTTTTTCACTGAGTTTTATGAAATCCGCTCAACGGCGTTGATCCTGAATATCTGCGTGGTTTCTATCGGGACGTTTATGTTCATTCGTAGCAGAGTCTTTAATCTCAAGCTATTCTGGCCCTTCTTCGTCTCCAGTATTCCACTGGCTTATCTTGGTGCTCAGCTGAGGCTATCGCAAACGGTATTTTTCCTCATTCTAGGATCATCACTGATTCTATCAGGCGCTTTTTTGTTGCTTAGATTTATTCGCTCCAAAATGGAGTCTCAAGAATTCAGCTTTGCTAAAAAGCTAGGCTTTGGAGGGTTTATCGGATTTCTGTCAGGTGTTTCAGGCATTGGCGGTGGCATCTTTTTATCACCCGTACTCAATCTCTTCAATTGGCAAAACACGAGAACAATAGCAGCTTTAGCTTCCTTCTTTATCCTGGTCAATTCGATCGCAGGATTAGTAGGATTAACTGTTGCTGGCACCTTCCAATTCAATGAAAGCCTGGTCTTCAAATTAGTAATTGCCGTGGTGCTTGGTGGAGGCCTGGGTTCCTACTTGTCCAACAAACGATTCAACCTTCGTTTTCTTGGTGTGCTTACGGCGATTCTGGTCTTTTATGTTGGGTTGCGGCTGGTATTGCTGCATGGGTTTGGTGTGAGGATTTAGAGATGCATTCACCTCTCTAGCAATGTTTTTTTTTGTTTCCAGGATTCTTATTCTCTAGATTATTTCAGAGATGCTCGGAGACTATTATCTAAATCAAAATTATTCCTCTGCTTCTAAGCCGTTAATAAAATCCTCAAAGGAAGAGGAAACAAATTCCATAGGATTTTCTTCTCCACTATCAAATTTATTCACCCATACTTGACCATAGGATTCTTCATTAACAGAAAAGTTATAATCCCATCCACCAGAATCAATGGCAAATGGAATGAATCCTTGTATTTCAAAATCATTATGACCTTCTAGAATAGCCTCAATCGAAGGAAAATCAGGCTTTTTGTATATAAAAAGGATTTCTTTAATACTATAACGTTCTTGATAATATAAACCACCAAGAAACGCTCCTTCATAAACTAATAGAAACTTTTTTAGAGTATCAGGAAACAGAATATTAGAATCAGTTTCGATTTTTTCAAAATCACTCATATCTGATATTTCTTTTTGTTGCTCAATGATTCTGAGTTTTTTCATCCTTTCAATTTCATATAGTACCTAGCGAATGGATATTTTATTTTCATAAAGCATTCATTAGTGTTCATTACGATAAGATCATGACAGCAGCACTCGAACAGAGGAGTTTGATTGAAGTTCACATCTCAAACTGTACAACCTACTCAATAACGAAGAGTAACCATTAAGAACTATTAATTTCTCAAAGAAATCAAGCTTTTAGTTCTCACTTATCTCCATAGTGCGACCAGGCACTCAAGACATAGACAATGACTTGCTCCTCCTCTACTGAATAGACTAACTGATGCTTTTTATTGATCCGACGAGAATACAATCCCGCCAGTTCATGCTTTAACAGCTCTGGTTGACCTGTACCTGAAAATGGATGTTCTATCAGTTCATTGAGCAATTGCTGAAGCTTTTTCAAAGTCGCCTTATCTCCGGACTTCTTGTGCTTCTCTATATCTTTTAATGCCGTTTTGGTAAAGACTAATTCATAACTCATAATCCGAGCAATTCATCAATCTCTTTAGAAGAACTTATTTTCTTCACCTCTCCTTTCTTGGCTTCTTTGATACTAGCTTTTATTTTCTGAATCATCTCCGCATTGAAGTACATGTCGTCTTCACTGATAGGCGTTAATGCATAAGCTTTGTCGTTTCCGCGCTGCACAATCACCTGTTCCCCTTGATCTACCTTTTCAAAATAGAGCTTTTGATTCTGTCTGAATTCCCGACTGCTTATGACTAACATGATTTCAATAGTTCGTGTACCAATATGGTACAAATATACTGTAAATCTGATAATGCATGAATACCTTCAAGCACCTCAGCCCCGACCACCCAAACAGAAATGCGAAGATTGCGTATCTTTAGTCGTATGATAGAGGCAAAGGATAAAGAAATACTGATTCAAAAAATCAATTCTATCAAGGATAAAGAAGTTATTGATGAGGTACTTCGACTACTGGAAGTAGATGTGGATGAGTCTATCTACCAACTGAGTGAGGAACAAAGAAATGAGATCAACCTTGCGAAAGAACAAGTAAAACAAGGCAAAGGAATTGACTCGAGCATCGCGGATAGTGAAATAGATGAATGGCTAGAAAAGTAATTTGGTCTCCCTTAGCTCAGCATAAAAGAAAAAAAATTCTCCTCTATTGGATTGAGAGAAATAAGTCCAAGGACTATAGCCGTAAACTCAACAAGCTTTTTATTCAAGCAGCCAACCTTCTGGCGAAACACCCAAATATTGGTCAATTAACCGATTATCCTCATGTCCGAGTTAAGATTGTCCGCGATTACTTATTGTTTTATGAATATACTGAATCAGCTATCTTCATCCTCACTATCTGGGACAGCAGACAAAATCCAGAGAAGCTAAAATTAGAATAAAGAAATTGTCTTTTTTGTCCATTTGGATTTGCAATCCGAATGTAAAGAGTCATGGAATTTGTCAATCCTTGAAGCACCTGATCTCCTGCCCTTCTCCTTACAAGCTCTTGAAAAAACAGATCTGACAGGTTTGCGAAACCAGTCAGATCTATAGTCCATCTCATCACTCCTACATGTTTCGGCTAATCTAAACGCCAGAAACACTCAAAACTGGAGTTTTCTGCTTGTCGCAGTTCCGCATAAGCCCATTTCTATGGTTTTGGACGTATTTCAAGTCCGCAGACGTCCATTTCCAGAGTTTTGGGATTATGTCAGGTCCGCAGAGGCCCAAATCTGGAGTTTTGGAGCTATTTCACCTGGCGACAAGCCCAAACACGCAAGTTTGGGATTATTTCTGTAGTGAGAAACCTCAAAACTGCAGGTTTGAAGCTGAAAGATGATTAGTCACTAATCTCTTACAGTTTCATTATTGAGCATTTCATCCAAAACCACTTCCTTTTTAAACGTAGAAGATAACGCATTCGTCTATTGATTTCCTGCATCTGACGTAACGTTTTGATTTAAAGTGGAGAAAGGGGTATTTTGGACTATAAATGAAAGGAGCCAGTTGTTAGGATTAGATTCTTAGAATTAAAACTGCCACCATGAAAACAAACTATGTATTTGAAATTCTTTGTCTGGATTCATCTGAAAAATCAGTAATCAAGAATGAGAAAAATCTCGCCTATTCATTAATGGCCAACGGTGATTTGTGGATCGAACCGAAACAACGTGACGCTTCAATTTCAGATGACAAACAAAATTTGACCTTAGGAATCAAACAACTCAGTAGAGAAGAAGAAAGCGATATCAGTTTAAAAAACACCTTTTTAATAAAGTGCAAAGGAGATTTTGAACCTTTGGAGGTATTTAGATTAAGAATTTTGGCTCATTTAAAAAATCAGGGATACAACCATCTTTACATCTTATCAGATGACGTATCAGCAAAAATTTCCTGTGAGATTTATCCAAAAATTAACCAAGTTGAAAATCAATTAAGGAAATATCTTATCAAGTTCTTCATTACTAAACTTGGAGTAAGCTGGTGGAATGTAACCGCGGACGCTGAAATGAAGAAGAAAGTTATCCAGCGGAAAAATAATGAAACAGATTTCTCAGAATATATTGACAACAAGGCTTATCTAATTGATTTCAATGAACTTGGAAAAATTGTACATTCACAGTCCTCTGGCTTTTTAAGCAGAGATGACATTGCAACTAAAGTTCTAGAATTGGAAGAAACTCCAGAAGCCATTAAGAACTTGAAAATTGAACTAGAAAGTAACTATACTAAATTTTTCAAGGACACCTTTAAGGATAAATCATTTCAACAGAAATGGGAAGAACTTGAGAAAATCAGGCATAAAGTAGCCCACAATAACTTATTCACGGCAAAAGACCTTGATAGAGCTGACGACTTATCAAAAGAACTGTTTAATATTATTGCTGACGCGAATGAAACTATTGATGACATATCATTTAGTGTAGATGAAAGAGATTTAATCAAAGAAAATATAACGCAAAACTTTGCAGCCTATGATGTGATTTCCGAAAGTAAGCTATTAGAGAAACTAGATGAATCTGAGAAATGGGCATCAAAGACAAGAGATAATTTTGTCAGCTTAAAACATTTTGTCACGAACTATCTAGGTTCACAGGGTTACGATTATAGAACAAGTTATGATTTGGTGAATCTGCTTGAAAAAAAAGGCATTATCGAACTATGGGAATTTAAAGGACCGAATAACCTTTATCCAGTCACGGCAATTAGAAGATTAAAAGGAACACTAGCTGGCCAAGAGGGATTGGCTGATTTAAAAGCTAAAATGAACGAAAACTCCTAGGAGTAGTTTTTAACTACTGAAACGCATGATCCCAAAGCAGGCGCACGGATGTGCCTCTCACATAATCCAATAGTCTATCATTTTATCTTTAACTTCTGCATATGAGTCGGAAGTCTTGATTCGTGATAACACCAATCAAGGCAGAATAATGCTACCTTTAATCACATGTTCCAAGACTCAAGAATTAAGTTAGACGAAAAACACCTCACCATTTCACTTACGCCATTTGGAGCTGGAAGGAAAGCATTGTTTGAGCTATTTGGAGTACTACTCGCGTTCTTTATTGTTCACCAATTCGCAACCTCAGAATTAGCGGATACTCATCCACAAATAAAGCTCGTTTACCTAGCTCCAATTGTGATTGTGTTCCAGCTTTTTAAACGAATTAAAGTATTCATCACCGGACAGAGATATCATTTTGATAAGCAATTAAATGAGCTTTATCTTAACGACAAACGGCTATGTCGACTTGACAACATTAGGACAGTAGAAATAAACTATAAAATCCAAACTGATTCAGACGAAATGTATCATCTTGAATTGAATATTGAAAACGCGAATCCTATCAGAATTAGAGATTTTGGCAGCAAAAGCTCAATGATTAAAGATGGTGGGGTCATAGCAAAATTCCTAAAGATCAAGATGATCGACAACTTTCCTCATGGTGAAGAAATTCTTTGGGGAGATGCAGATATTGATTCTTCTTCTATTTCTCATTTAAATGAACACCTGAGAAATTCTAATTGACAGATTGAATTCTGCTTAATCCTAATACTCTCATATTAATCACCCCTTAAGACACCAACCCCTGCTCATTCGGATTTGCAATCCGAATGAAAGAGTTCTGGAATTTGTAATTCCATAAATGGTACCGGATTATAAATCCTAACTCTCAATACTCCGGGATTACAAATCCCGAAGAGCAACAGGGTTAAAAAGTCCGTCGCTAGTTTTAAATTTAAACCAAGACCGGGCTACGTAGGTGTGGCCATGTGTGAAAAGAGAGGTTAGTGCTTTCTAATCAACACTCATCATAGCTGAGTTGGCGATTATTTCTACACAATTAACAATCATGGCATATTGGGATCAAGTCAATCATTATAAAAACAAGGTTCTCTCAGATAATTATATATCAGAACAATACCTTAAAAATTTAACTCAAGAGTTAGATATTGCTACTTCATATTCGACGGCCAAAGAAAAGATTAGGTCCTTAGTTAAAATAATAAATGAAAAGAATCTAAACTTCCTCTTCACTGAAGAATATATAATAGAAATAGAAACACCTTTTCAACTCGCATATTTATTTAAAAGACAGTATCCAGTTAAGTGTGTAAATGAGATCAAGGGTTAGGGCATCAGACTTTAACCCTATTTTCAAATATAGCCATAAACTGGTTTAACAATATTGGCCAATGTCTTACGGGCATAGTCCACTTTTTGGTTGCTTCCATTAGTGCCAGGTAGACTGATTTTTTCACGGCATCATCTGTGGGGAATGACATCTTGTTTTTGGTATACTTCCTAATTTTCCCGTTAAGGTTTTCGATCAGGTTTGTAGTGTAAATAATCCTTCTAATTTCCAGCGGGAAGTCAAAAAAGACCGTCAGCCCATCCCAGTTAGTTTTCCAGCTTTTGACTGCATATGGGTATTTACTATTCCACTTTTCTTCAAACTGAGTGAGTTCTACTTCTGCCATTTGCTTGGTTGGTGCAGTGTATATGAGTCTCATATCAGCTGAGAATTGCTTCTTATCCTTCCACACCACATATTTGCCTGCATTCCTGATCTGATGTACCACGCATATTTGGGTAGTAGATTGAGGAAAGACTGATTTAATGGTTTGGGTAAAGCCATTTAGATTGTCAGTGCAAGTGATTAAGATATCCTCAACACCTCTAGCCTGCAAATCGGTAAGCACGGTCATCCAAAAGGAACTACTCTCATTTTTGCCTAACCAAAGTCCTAAAACTTCTTTCTTACCTTCTTTATTAAGGCCTACTGCCAAATAAATAGTCTTATTAATCACTTTACTATTGTCTCTTACTTTGAAGACAATTCCATCCATCCACACAATGAAGTAAAGTGGATCTAAAGGTCGATTTTGCCATGCTATTATATCTTCTGATACTCTGGCTGTTATCGTAGAGATAGTAGACGGTGGTAGCCTAAAGTCATACAGTTCTCTTAATTGCTCTTCGATATCAGAATTGGACATTCCTTTAGCATAGAGTGAGATAACAAGCTTTTCCACCCCTTCAGACATCTTACTCCGTTTAGGCAGTATTTGCGGATCAAAACTCGCATCTCGGTCTCTGGGCACTCTGATACTCAGCTCTCCATACTCAGTTTTTACTGACTTATCTGAGTAGCCATTTCTAGAGTTGGGAGTCTCTTTCTTCACTTTATCATGCTTCTCGTATCCCAAGTGTGCATCAAGCTCTCCTTCAAGCATCTTCTCAACACCGCGCTTGTACATCTGGTCCATGAAGGACATAAACTCTTTACCATCCTTAAACTGCTTAAGGAAAGCATCATTGATAAAATCTTCCGCGCCGCGTAGGCTGGTTTCATTTCAACTATGTAATGAAGATAAATAAAAAGGTCTGAGTTTATACCCCAGACCTCAATTACACAGTTTTTTAGATACTACCATTTAAAACCTATTACAATGTAGATTTATATTCAGGTGATTTTCGAGATGTTTTTAATGAGATGTCTTCTGACTAATATAAGCGCTACCAAAAATTGAATAAATCTGATTCTCTCTACTTAAAACTTTTAACGCATGTACGTCAGTTAATTAATACTCTCATAATTAAGCAGAATACGAAAAGACTTGTTAAAGAACTAAACAACCTAAAATAAAAAACCATCCAATTTGACCAGCGTCTTACACTTACCTATTGCCATAGCATAGTATTTTACCCCCGCTCATTCGGATTTGCAATCCGAATGAAAGAGTTCTGGAATTTGTAATTCCAAAGCACACTAACGGATTATAAATCCTAACTCTCAGTACTCCGGGATTACAAATCCCGAAGAGCAACAGAGATGCAGATGTTGATTCTTCATCTATTTCTCATTTAAATGAGCACTTGAGAAATTCTAATTGAGAAATTGAGCCCTGTTTTCTCCATGCCGGCACACGTGTCAAGTCATTCCTGCCATTGATGGCTTGCAGCTTGTACCTTCTTCTCAGCTTTTTTTTGCATTCCAGACAGACACTAATTATGGAAAAAAAGATTTTAATCCATCAAAATAGATAATGGAGATAATCAACTGACTTACTAAGTAAATAATAACCAGACTTTTAATTTTTTTCGTCAACTCCCTTGATCTTGAATTTATTAATCTAGCATATTCATTATACTCTAGATTCATCAAATTCGGTTTATATATTCTAGGAAAATCAGATATGCTAATCTTTGAGTTAAATCTAAATTCTTTAAAACAGGTAATTCTAAAATTTGAGAATTCCTGTGTTGAAACATTTTTCAATTCACCATTTAGGTATTCAATTTTTTGATACCATATATTATGTTTTACAATACTGTTGTTAAACATAATATATCCTGGAATGCCACAAATTAGGGCATTAATCGTACTAGCTAGTTCAAGATCCATCATTATTTTACTCTAAATAAAGCATTCAATTCGCTTTCAATAGCGATCTTGTAGCTCGTGTCGTGCTTTTACTCATCACTGCAGACATTCCCTTAAATGTTAACTGTTTCTATAGACGAATCACTAACCACCAATTAACTCCACCAAATCCCCAACCTTAATCTCCCCGCCTTTGATCACTTTAGCCGTAATACCTCCATGTCCGCGCATGGCGTTGTAGCCACCAGGACCCAGGTTTTCTTCCATTCGTGAGCACGGATGACAGTAACCAGTACCTTCCAGTATCACCTCTCCTATTTGGAACTGTTTGTTACGAAGTGCAAACAAATTGATACCCTTCACCATCAGGTTTCTGCGTGTCAGAAAGGGTGTTACTTCTTTTCCTAGGAACGACGATACCGCTTCCAGATGCTCTTGCTGGATCAGTGTTACTTGTCTTTTCGCACTTTTGGCTTTGTAGTGATCTCCTACCAGTCCTGAGGTTTCATCTACCGCTACGCTTTCCACACTCGTGAGCGGTTGCTTGCGTTCCGTTCGGATACCAATCCACTCCAGCGTACCTTTTTGAGGCAAAATTTCGATCAGCGATGAGATGGGTTTGTCTACTTCGTCCATAATGCAGTCTATCTAATGCAGGGATAAAGATAAAAAAACCACTTCCATGATGGAGAGTGGTTTTTAAAAAGAGGAAACTAACTACTTCAGATTATTTTTTACCATTGGCCATGAAGCCAGATTTGCTTGATGTCCTTTTGTATGGCATGTAATTTTTGGCTGCCGGACCTTTCAGATCATCCCTTGTTGAACTTATCATTGGAACCTGAGAAGTCTCTTCTGACCAGGGTTTCCTGTTCTTAATCTCAGGCCCCTTCAACTCATTACGGACTAAAGCCATTACTTGGCTGGCTTGTCTATTTCCTTTACAAGGTTTGCGATTTTTATACGCTGGCCCTTTTTGATCATTATGCGCATCTGATGCAAACAACACCACGGATAACGCACACATTATCAGATACTTCATTTTATAATTGATTTGATTATTCGTTTAAAAAAGAGGTGACAAGACCTGCCACCTCTCCCATTCCACCAACCTCGGAATGTTGCCCACCTTAAAAAATTTGAGAACAGGCAGAAAGGTCCCCGCCCTATAATAGGTCCCTTCCTAACCAATTCTACACTTATGAGATTCTTATGGATTTAGAATGTTATTCAGCTATCTGATTGCTGAATGATTCTGCAAAAGCAATCACTGCATCCAAGTCTTGTTTTCTAGTTGCCATTCCAACTGAAATTCTAACAGTATGTTGTAATTCATTATGCTGCCGCACCATGTCATTGTGCATACTCGCTTCCTGCATAAATGAAGAGCCATCAAGGGCATTGTTTACCAACTGCAAATACCACTTTACAGCGTAACTCTGATGGTCTTCCAAACCAAGTATCAGTTGTTGGTTCTGAGCTCTTTTTTGAATGAATTCTCTTTTAAACTCCCTTCCCGCTACATCTCTAATTTTGATTAGCAACGTATTGGAGCCATTATCTAAGTGATTCGTCCCAATCCACTGAACCACACCGTGACCAGAATCATGCTTGAGTTTGCCGAGGTGTTTCATCAGGTAATGAATCATTGATTTGCATCTTCCCTCCACACGTTTCACACCTACTTCACTCAAAAAATTGAGCCCATATTTCACTGCTGAAATCGCCTGACCATTGAGGCATTCTCGTGCAGCAAGCTGTTCATCTATGGCATTTGCATACAGGAAAGACTTATGGATTAAAAGACATCCCAAATCAGCAGGATAACCCAACATCTTCGCAAAAGAAAATCCAACAAACAATGGCTTCACTTTACTCAAATCAAGTGCTGAAGTGGATAATAAATGATCTGCATCCAGGAAAACATCCCAATTCTTTTGATTAGCATGCTCAATGATTCCCAAATCATGCACAACACCTGTCACCGATGATTGCGCAGGCATGACGAAGAGGTTTCCTTGAGTTTCACATTTATCAAACTCTCTTTGTAAGTATTTGGCATCAATGGTATAATCCGCACTAAGTATGGAGTGAGCCACCTGAACCTGCTCTTGCAGTTCGCCTGCTGTTGATTGATAAGTATTTTGATTATCCGCGAGAAAAAGAGCCCTACTTAGTCCGGTAAACGGATAAAGTTTGGTTGCCAAATTCAGCGAATCCTCCAATCCCTTAGTAAAACAACAGTGATAATCCTGTGCATTAAAAAACCTCAATACACTTTCTTTGGTATTGACCACAGACCGCATAAATCCGGAAGAATTCTTACCAACCATGTGATTAGCAGATAGCAAGGACTCCATATGTGTTTTCAATACCGATGCCGGATATACGGTGGCTTGAGCATAATCCAGATAGGTTTCACTATTAGTTAGGTAATGAAACTCCTGGTCAATTAAGTGATTGAAAAATCCCTCATGGGATAATTGATCAAAATGATATTTGCTCATTCCCTCCTTTAATAGCTCAAAGAATGGGAAGAATGATCTGCTTTGTGTTAACATTATTATGACGGGTTTAGACTTAGCAGTTATTATATAAGTGCAAATTTATACCCACATAATGCAATCAATTTATCACCTTTCCGTCAATAAATATCAAATAACCGACACCTCTCAATGATTCTTGTCCAAGGTTATCACATTTCCGACAATTGTATCATTTAAACGTCAGATGGACTCAATCCAAATTCACGTTTGAAGCATTTCGAAAAATAAGAGGGGTTGGAGAAACCTGTTTTGAAGGCTACTTCAGAGATATTGAGCTCCTTTCCAATGATAAGTTCCTTGGCCCTGTGTAATCGCACTGATGAAATCAGCTGGTTCGGAGATTTATTCGTAATTGCCTTGAGTTTCCGCTGCAATTGGCGTTCGCTAATACCAATCTCCAAGCAGAGCATTTCTACACCAAACTGCTCATCTGGAAGATACTTATCGATAATCTGTAATACGTTTTCCAAAAAAGAGTCGTTTTGAGGACTGATCTTCGGAAGACTGGAAAGAGCTTCATCTATACCAGACTGATCAAAAACGCTAAACAATCCCAATGACTCTCCATTATTGGATTGCAGCAATGCATGAGATCGATTGAAACTAAGACCTGCACCAGACAACAGGTACTTCACAGTCTGAGTAACCATAACATCTCCTGGTTTCACCACTCCAATCATATCATCCATGAATGCTGCAGTCTCTGAAGTAATAAAGTGTGCTTGATCAACCGAAGCTTCTTTGATATGAATACCCACAGCAAGGTGCCCATTCATCTTTTTCATGGTGTCTACCAAATCTAAACTACAGTGAACAGCCTTGCTAGGACCTTCGAATATGGCGACAAAATAATTAGGTTCCTGATACTGAATGATCCGCCCACGATATCTGGAAATAAACTGCTGAATAACCTCTTTAAAACTTCCATTGAGTGTCCCCTTTTGAGTCATTCGACCAGCAGCAATGGTAAAAAGTTGCTCTTCATAGGTCCTGACAGGGTTGACATTGAGAATGAAGGTTTTCATCTCATCAAGCACCTCTTGCGTATTGCCTACCCAAAACAAATGATCGTCTCCATCAAACTCTACAAATCGAGCAGTCTTAATACGCTGAGCAATGAACCTTCCCTCTTCAATTTTCACATCGATATCATTGGTACGCTGCATCATTAAAGTGGGGACTTTAATGGACGGTAAAATATCAATAATATCAACTTGCGTATTCATTTTGGTCAATACCATAGCTGCACTTGGGCTGGCTCCAGATCGGAAATAATTTGCCAACCAATCCATAAATTCGGAATCATTGGCTTTAGATGGAGCGAGCGTTTCCAGTTTCATTTCACCACTACCCCAGTTATTTTCAATCATATCATACACCTTCTGACGCTCTGAATCAGTAGGTGCCCAGGGGTAATCATCAGAATACTTACGCTTGGCAAACACGCCAAAAGTGATCAGGGAAATGGTCCTGTTAGGATAAGTAGCCGCAAATAAGGCAGATACGGAGCCTCCTTCAGAATGGCCAAAGAGTACTGCTTTTTCAGAACCCACAGCATCCATTACAGCACGTATGTCGTCCATACGTTCTTCAAGTGTAGAAAGCTCAACCACACGATCGGAAAGACCGGTCCCACGCTTATCAAATAAGATTACACGAGCGATCTTTCCTAATTCAGTTAGGAAACTCACTAAATCAGGGCAAGCCCACATCCAATCGATGTTGCTTACCCATCCGGGTATGTATACGAGATCTACAGGTCCCGAACCGAAGACCTGATAGGCAATATTAATACGCCCACTTTTGGTGTATTGAGTAGCTGGTTTCATAGTTATTATGACGGGATGAGTTGCAAAGGTAAACCAAATTATCACCCACAATCAAGTATAAGTCACTAACTGATAAGTATTTGACTTATTCCACCATTAAAACCAGCTGATTATAAGATTGATAAATGCTACAGCATTTTAATGCGATCCAATAGTTTTGGTCGATAGGAATTACTAATAGGGATGATCTTATCTCCTATCTGTAAATTGCTCTGATCAATGTTTTTAATACGATCAATACTCACTATATAAGAGCGATGCACACGCACAAAACCGTCTTCGGGAAGTTTATCTTCTACTGTTTTGAATTTAGAGTAAACCAGATGAGTCTTCTCATCGGTATGTATTTTCACATAATCTCCATAAGCTTCAATGTACGTAATGGAGCTTACATCAAGCTTCACTAGTAGCGAATCGGACTTGATAAAAATATTGGTCGATCCAGAAGAAGCATTGCTGGATGGTTTCGATCTACTCGACAAGTTGGCAGTAGCTTTATTTACTGCTTTTAGAAATCGAGCAAAATTCTCAATAGGCTTTAGTAGATAGTCGGTTACATCAAACTCAAATGCTTCTAAAGCAAACTTTTCCTGAGAGGTAACAAGAATAATCTCCGGCTTACTCGTAAGATTTTTTAGTATTTCTAACCCAGATAAATCGGGCATTTGAACATCCAGAAACACAATATCTGGCTGCAAACTCATAATGGCGCCTGCTCCAGCAACTGCGTCACTGTAAGTCCCTTTTAATTCTAGTTGCTCAGCTTTATTAACTAGCGAACTGATAATTTTTAGTGCTACTACATCATCGTCAATTGCAATGCAAGTATACTTTTCCATTTAACTAATTTTAAGTGTTGTGGTAATTAGTTTAATCAATCTGGACAAGCGATACGGGCATACAAATATAAGTATTAATCGCGCTTATTTTCTCACTTATCCTAAGTTTGAATCTCAAAACACAAATACGAGCAATAGATTTAATTTAGATTGAAGTTAACCCAATAAAGACCAAATAAACAGTGAAATTCGACCAACGGTACTTTACGAAAGATTAGGCTTTCTTGTAGCTTCTTAGCTTGGTTGTAACCGCGGTTGCTTCTTCTAAAAACACATCTAGCGCCTGATCAAAAGCCTTCATATTCCGAGCAATGGCAAATTCTTCCATTTTTTGGAGCTGTTTAGACAAATCATCTCTTTCTAAACTTTTAAAATTTGGTTTCATTTTGTGTGGCAACCTTTCGAGATCTTTCCAGTTTCTCTTTTGGTGAGCTTTGGCCAGTAAATCGATATCAGCATCCAGAGTATCAATGATAGTTTGTAGAATATCAATGACCATATCTGGATCTCCGCCAGTAATGTCACACAAGTATGGAAAATCATCTTCTACAGAATGAACGAGATCTGGTGCAATAGGGGAACCAATGACTACACAAGGTAATGTAATGAATATATCCAGATCATTGACAGTCTGCTGCCAGGATGCATCTGCATAATGTCCTGCATTTTTTATGATGACTTGTAAATCATCCTCTTCAGTATCAAAATTACAAACGACAACTATGGGGTCTAAAGAGTCTTTCAAATACAGCTCATTACATTTCAACAATAACTCTGTCAAAAGACGGTTTCGGTTTCCTACTAAAAACTTCGCTGTAAAGCCTAATTGAAATTGGATGTTTTTTGACTGAGGTGCTAAAGGATCATGAAAGACTATCCGAAGAGCTTCAGCAATATGTTCCAACTTAAATGGAATGTGAGGAACATTCGTTCCTAATAGCTCATCATCACTGTAAATCTCCTCAAAATAATTGCTCAGCAGATTCTTTGCTGAAGAGGCAGGTAAGTTCAGAAAATTGATGCGCTCCTGAATATGGAAAATCTTGGATTTCGGATCAATGGCCTTCTGCGATGAAGGAATTTTCTCAAGTTTAACCAGTATCTGATCTGCCTGTGTTTCCACACGGATGAAGTACATATCCTCTCCAATGTATTGCAAATCAGCACTATTCACCAATGGGATCTTACTTACCAGGGCTGTTTCACTCCAAAGCTCTCCACGTGGGATTTCAAAAAACGTATCAGAACTGTACGTAATTTTACCATTCAATTCACAAAATATGAACTGAACATTTTGTCTCAAATACGTCTTTTCTAATTGCGTTCTCTTTCCCACTAATCGATGAAATTACAATATTCAAATGTAGAATTTTCCATTTTGATCGATAATCCCTACTCGTTGAATGATACCAATATCCACGTTAAGTTGACCAATTCACAAGGCAAATGAAAAATCATTTTAAACGTGCAATAAATGATTGAAAATACTTTCTTTCTGCATACATAAATTCTTCAAAATTTAATCTAAATAAAGGCTGCAAAACAGCAATACTATACACCAAACCTTGTTTTTGAATCTTCTGAAAAAGTTCTGAAGCAAGATCTAACTGACTATCATCTAAAGCAACGGCGAGATTTCTCAAAACAGGTAAACATTCCTCTTCAAGTGCTTCGATAACTGCACGAGAAAACTGACTATCACCAAGAATTACCTTTGGGTCTAGGTCCTCTAGCCAAACAGCCTTATTCAAGACAACCTGTTTGGCATTTTCAATGATTTTGTCATAAAGCTCCCTTGGCTCAAATGGTTTACCTATATAACCATTCATACCAGCCTTCTTTACCTCATCTTCTACTCCTAAAAGCACGGATGCTGTCAACGCATAGATTGGAATTTCCTTAAAGTACGAATCCTCTAATCGACGAATCTTCTTCACAGCTTCATACCCATCCATTACCGGCATCTGAATATCCATCAGGATCATTCCGTACTGCTTTGACTTAACCAAATCCAATGCTTCCTGTCCATTGTCGGCAAAATCGTATGAGAACGACCAGCGATCCAAAAACTTAGATAACACCGTCTGATTTGCTTTATTATCCTCTGCAATCAAGAGATTAATACATTGATTATGCTGCGCTTGCTCCGTATTCAAGGTAGGTTCATTTACCGGTGAGCCAGAAACCTCTTCACCGATTGGTAAAAATAAATAAAACCAAAATTCCGCTCCTTTCCCCAATTCACTTTTGACGTAGATGTCACTATCCATTATGTTGAGCAGCTTCCGAGTGATGGCTAATCCAAGCCCAGTCCCACCATACTCTCTGGTAATACTAGAACTCGCTTGAGTGAAATTTTCGAATATACTTTCATGTTTTTCTTCTTCAATCCCTATTCCTGAATCCTTTACGAAGAACTTAATGTTATAGTATTCATCATATTGTTCAATGTATTCTATACGAATTTCCACACTGCCTTTAACAGTAAACTTGATAGCATTAGATAGAAGATTCGTCAATATCTGATTGAGACGAACAGGGTCTCCTTTGAAGTAAAGAGGCAGTTTTTCATCATACTCATAGATGAGCTCCAGATTCTTCTCCTCAAGTTTCAAGCGTAGTGTATCACATACACTATTGACCAGATTTTTTAAATCAAAATCAATCTTTTCTAAAATCATCTTCCCGGATTCTAGCTTATTAAAATCCAGAATATCATTGATCAATGCTAATAAGTTCATACTAGAGAACTTTAGCAAATTGAGGTTTTCTAACTGATCAGGTCTTGGCTGATCTCCAAGTAGCAAATTAGATATGCCAATAATCGCATTCATTGGTGTACGAATCTCATGTGACATGGTAGAAAGGAAGGTTTCCTTTGCCTTGGCTGCAGATTCTGCCACTTCTTTTGCCTGAAGTAATTCTTCTTCCTGCTTGACAAGCTCTGATACATCTTCAGTGAACATAATGATTCCTCCCACCTCATTCCGACTTTCATACCAGGGACGAACTTCCCACTTGATCCATTGATGAGTTCCATCACCTCTAGCAAAAAGATCACGCTCTTTACTTATGACTTCACCTTGTACACTTCGCTTATGAATAGTTTTCCAATCCTCTCCTATTTCAGGAAAGACCTCATAGTGACTTTTACCAAGTATATGAGTATCGCCCAGGTTATAATCTTCACTCCATTTGGCACTGGCCGCCACATATTCGATATGAGTATTAAACATTGCAATTGCCGCAGGTGCTGACCGCACAAACTCCCTTAATATTTCTTTTTCTGATACAAGCTGCTTTTCATAGACCGAACGCTCCTGCATAGAGCCTATCCATGAAGCCATCAAATTCAAAAAATCCAGATCATTCGCATCAAATGTTTTTATCTGAAAAGAAGCAAAAATCAAGGTACCTTTTACCTTACCATGCACTCTAAATGGTGCCCCAACTATACTTTTTACTCCTAAAGAATCAAACATATGATTCTTTTGCATTCGTCGGCCATCAAGCTCCCCTATTGCTACTGCTTTGTTTTTCGATTGAACATATGCAGTAAATGAATCTTCATATGGGATGTTCATTCCCTCGATAATGCCTGTCTGCATTTCATCATGCAAATGTTTAATCAAGACATTACCTTCATTGGAAAAGGTTAATAAACCCAACTGCATCTTCAGGTAAAAACACGATAACTCAAGTGCTTTCTGTATCCGTAGTTTCTCACTTAGGTAGTTATTAGTTGAGATTTCATTTAGCAGCTTTAAGCCTTCTTTATAGCGTTCAGCACGATCTCTTACAGCAATTTCTTCTGTAATATCTCGGGAATATATAGATACTCCTACAACGACACCTGTGGCATTTTTTATCGGATTAAAGTAATTCCTGAACGTCTTCTTTTGACTGTAGATAACTGCTGTTTCCTCTATTGAAAACCTCTCCCCCGCTAATGCTCGTTTATACTCGGCCTCAAGATTTAAGAACTTATGATCAGGATATATACTATAATCCCCTTCTCGGGGCTTAGAACCTACGATACTTGTATATATGTCTGCATAAACCTTGTTAAAAACGACGTTTCTAAAATTATGATCAATTGACCAAATAGCCGCATCCGTATTTTCAATAGTGGCTTCAAGGTTGTTTTTATGTGTCTGGAGAAGCATTTCAGCATCTTTTCTCGATGTTACATCCCTCGAGCTGGTTTGAATAGAAGTTACTTCGCCTTGGTCATCCTGTATGAGCTTCGTGTACGCTTCAAACCATATATATTTTCCATTCTTATGCCTATATCTAAACTCTAATCCATTAAAACCTTCTCCTTGAATATGATTGAGACTAGCCTCTGATTCCAAATATTTCACATCTTCAGGGTGAATAAATTCATAGGGACTTTTCCCTATCATTTCTTCCACTTCATACCCTAGCAAGTCCTTTACAGAGTCGGAAACGTAGATATATGTACCATCGGGCTGATGTAGACCTATCAGATCTTTAGTGTTTTCTGAAAGCAATTTGAGAGCCTGTTTTTCGGCTCGAAGAGTGGTTATATCTCTACATACACCAATGATTCTAATAACCTTCCCCTTCTTGTCATATTTCATCACCACATTCTGTCCCACCCAAATCTCGTCACCATGTTTGTTTACAAAAGGAAATTCCAGATAACTGGTTTCTCTTTGTTCTAATAGTTGCTGACGGTAATATTCAATCACCCTGGATTTATGACCTTTCTTAATTAGATCCCAATAGAAAATATCTCTTAATTCTTCAGGAGTGTAACCTGCCAGATCAGTGAATTTTTTGTTCACGAATTCAAATTGCCAATCCTTAGTCAATTCGAAAATGATATCATCTACACTATTTAATACATCTGAGTAGCGTAACTGATTTTGACGAAAGGCAATACTTTGAGATCTTAACTGCACCAATGTAGATGCTTGCACGGCAAGTGCACTTAAAGCTCTCTTTTGTTTCTTATTGAGCTTATGCGGTTTCGTATCTATGACACAGATGGTACCTAATGGTAACTTATTCTCATCAAGAATTGGCACACCTGCATAGAACTTTATGTGGGGATCACCTGTCACTAAAGGATTATCTTCAAAGCGCTCATCTTTATCGGCATCATTAATTTCCATTAATTCATCCGGAGAATTTATCGCATGAGCACAAAAGGAGCTTTCTCTACTGGTTTCAGACTTGTCAAATCCCTTAGCAGACTTAAACCACTGCCGGTCTGCATCAATGAACGAAATAAGCGAAATAGGAACACCACAAATGTAAGATGCCAACTCTGTCAACGAATCAAACTCATCTTCTGGAAGGGTATCCAAAATATTGAGAGAATGAAGAGCCTGCAGTCGCTCAGCTTCGTTTTTAGGCACTGGGGGTAATTTCATTATCTAAATGTTCGCAATTACAAGGTAATGAACGCAATCATTAGATTCTACAATCGGAAGAAAATAAAAAAAGCCTGGATGAAAATCATCCAGGCCGTTCCGCCAAAAAATCTCATTAAACCCTAACCACTGTTCAATGAAATCTGATGTAAAAGTAATAAAGCACTAAATCACGCACATTTGATATCGTTTACAGGATCGATTTACACGTTAAGTGAGTTTAATAAACCGTTTAACTGATTTTTGGCACGTCAAACCCCTAAAATCCCATCTAGGTAAATCACTTATTCTCTTGCCGAGATTTATCAATAACTGAACTAGATTCTATTTCATTTCAACGACTTTATTGATTTTGGGCTCAGTATTCATCGTTATTTCGCATCATAATCAACCTCGCCTTAACAGAACAACATGACAAATTCAATTAAGTACTTCTCAAGTATAGGACACAAACTAGGTGACTCTGAAGAAATCAAAGTTCAAAAGAGTTTCCTAGTATTCTTAGCTACCTTCATGAGCATGGGTGGTATCATCTGGGGAACACTTTTGGTTTCTTATGACATCATCTACCCGAGTTTTATTCCTTATGGATATGTGTTAATTAGTATTATCAATATTTTAGGATTCAAACTTTCTAAGAATTTTAAAGTAGCCAGAGTTGTCCAAATTTTCATATCAATGGCTCTTCCTTTTATGCTGCAAGCCAGCTTAGGTGGATTCTTACCTTCGGGAATGGTGATGCTATGGTCAATACTTGCCTTGTTAGCTTCATTATCATTCGAAAAGATGCGATATGCAATGATCTGGTTAGTACTTTTCGTAACGGGAACGGTATTTCTTTACCTGTATGATGATGTTTTCTATCAGTTTAAACCGGAGCCATTATCTGATGTATCACTCGGATTCCTTGCATTGAATGCGGTTATTATCAGCTCAGTAGTATTTGCCTTGGTTTATTTCTTTGTAGTGTTAAGTCAGGAAGCTCAGCACGAATTGGTTTCTTCTAATGACATGATTAGAAAACTGAACACCAAATTAGTTTCAAAAACACAACAACTGGAGAAAACACAAAAAGCTCTTCAAATATCCAATCAAGAGCTTCAGAATTCAAAAGAGCGTTTGTTAGAAATCACCAAGAAGCAGACAGAAATCAACGAGCGGTTATTAAAAGAAAAAGGACGAATCAGCGCCTAACATAACTTAATGAAATACATTGTTTAATAACATTAACCAATTATAGAAATGCTTAACAAAGTAGATATAACTCAAGATCACTTACTATCAAAAAACTGCATCAAATTCACATTCCAAGGCAAATTCACCACTCAGGCCTGTCATGAAGCGGTAGAAGAATTCAAATTGAAATTCAGCAATTCACTTGCTCCATTCAACTTTATCTGGGACTGCACCTCAATGTCTGGGTTTGATTTAGCTGCAAGAAAAGAATGGATAGAATTCATGAACTCTCTAGAAGGAAAACTGGGAAAAGTGAATGTGATCTCTGATAACATAGTCACTAGAGGTTCTGCAAGGCTTCTTTTAAAATTATTCCAATTGGAAGGTGAAGTGTATAAAAATTACGCTGAAGCATTACAAGCTAAAAAAGGCGCAGAATTAGAAGCGGCTTAACAAATAATTACTTCCTTGAATACTCGTTATCGAGTTACGAAAAGCAGCCATTTGGCTGCTTTTCACATTTATACTCATTCCACTTCAGATTAAGTCAGTTTCTCAACTTCATTAAGACTTTACTTTTCTATTTTTACTGGAGGCAATTTTTCAACAACAACTCTACTAAAAATGAAAATCAACCAACTCGCTTTTCTATTCTGCGCACTTTTGGCTGCATGTTCTGGTTCTGAACAGTCTTCAGAAGTAACATTTAATGATCAAATCAAGAGTATTTATGACCTGGGAGGTTCGCAGTACCAAAAACTGGCTTCCAATATTTCAACGAATCAATTCCCCAAAACTTTTGAAAACAACAAAGTACAAACCAGTGGTTCTGGCTGGTGGTGTTCTGGTTTTTATCCAGGGACATTACTCTACCTCTTTGAAGAAACTGGAGACTCTGCATTGCTCAATCTTGCAACTGAGAAACTATTGGAGTTGGAAAAAGAACAATACAATACCACAACTCATGACCTGGGATTTATGATGTTTTGCAGTTTTGGAAATGCCTATCGAATCACATCCAACCCTACCTATAAAGAAATCATCTATCAGTCCTCCAAATCTTTAATCACGCGATTTGACTCGACAATTGGATGTATCAGATCCTGGGACGCTGCACCCTGGAATGATCAATGGCAATATCCTGTAATCATCGACAACATGATGAATCTGGAAATGCTTCTATGGGCAGCAGAAGAATTCAATGATTCCACCTTTGCCGAAATTGCTAAAACACATGCTAATACCACGCTTAAAAATCACTACCGAGAAGATTTTAGCAGCTATCATGTCATTTCTTATGACACCATCACCGGAGAAGTAGAAAAAAGAAACACTTCACAAGGCTATGCGGATGAATCTGCATGGGCGAGAGGACAAGCCTGGGGGCTTTATGGTTTTACAATCATGTATCGTTTTACAAAAGATGAAACTTATTTGAATCAAGCGAGAAGTATTGCCAAATTCCTTTTAAACCATCCTAATTTACCGGAAGACAAAGTACCATATTGGGATTTCAATGCTCCAGATATTCCAAACACCAAAAGGGATGCTTCAGCTGGGGCTATTATAGCTTCCGCATTACTAGAATTGAGTGAATATGTGGATCAACCTTTGAGCGATGAATACTTAACAGTAGCAGAGACGATGCTTAAAACCTTATCCAATCAAGACTATCTCGCTAACCAAGGAGAAATTGGAGGATTCCTATTAAAACATAGTGTGGGGCATATGCCAAATGGAACTGAGGTTGATGTTCCTCTTAGCTATGCTGATTACTACTATATAGAAGCTCTAAAAAGATACCAAAACCTAAAGTAAGTAGGAATGCGTTTGATAAGTCAGACTTGTATAAGCCTGTTGGTTTTGTGGTGCAATTCGCTGTTTGCACAGACTGCTTTAAAACCTCTAAAATCCTACGTAGGTGAAGGCTGGGCGAAGAACTCCATCAATACTGTAATCTTTCGAAAGAATTCGCTCACTTCCAATGATAGTGTGCAATTCATAGCATATTATGATCCTGACGGATTTTTAGTATTGGGCAAACGGAAACACGCTTCCAAAGAATGGGAAATCAACACCACCCAATACAAGGGAAATGTAAGAGACGCTCACAATTCTGCCAGCATTGAACTTGATCAAGACGGGTACTTACATGTCTCATGGGATCATCATAACAACGCGCTTCGATATGCCAGAGGCACCACTCCAGGTTCACTAGAACTCGGCTCTAAGATATCCATGGTTGGCAAGCAAGAAAATGTGGTTTCTTATCCCGAATTCTATAAATCACCAGAAGGTGACTTGTATTTCTTTTATCGTGATGGAGGATCAGGAAATGGCAACATGGTCATTAATAAATATAAACCTGATACCCAAACCTGGGAAAGAGTCCAGACCAACTTAATAGATGGTGAAGGACAAAGAAATGCGTACTGGCAAGCTACCATAGATAATATGGGAGCCATTCATATTTCCTGGGTTTGGCGAGAAAGTCCCGATGTTGCCAGTAACAATGATCTGTGCTATGCCAAATCAGTAGATGGTGGAAAAACCTGGATGAATTCAAAAAACGGGATTTACAACTTACCTATCACTAAATCCTCTGCAGAGGTGATTCAGCAAATCCCTCAAAAAAGTGAGTTGATCAATCAGACCTCTATGACCACCGATCAAGAGGGCAATCCATTTATTGTGAGCTATTGGAAACCTCAAGGATCAGCTATTCCACAATTCCAGATAGTCTATGTATCTAAAAACAAATGGCATCACGAAAATCTTGATTTCAGAAAAACTCCATTCAGCCTGAGTGGAATGGGCACCAAACAAATACCGATTTCACGACCACAAATAGTGGTTTCTGAAAAGGATGTCCTTGTCATTTTCCGTGATGCAGAAAGAGACAATAAAGTCTCCCTTGCCCTGAATCAATTACCCTTCAACAAAGATTGGTCAATTACTGATTACTCAACTGCTGGATACGATGCCTGGGAACCTACTTTGGATCCTTGGCTTTGGAAAAATCAACAAGTGATAAGTCTATTTATTCAAAAGACAACACAAGTGGATGGAGAAGGACTTTCTGATAAAAAGAGTGCTGAAGTTGAAGTATTTGATCTTAGGTTTGAATATTAAAATATCAGAAGTAATTACCATTATTCTCTAGCGTAACTATATGCTGATGGGAATTTACGCGTTTCAAACTTGATCGCTGACTATAGAAGTGTTCTTATAACTTGTTAAAATGATCAGAAGAAAATTCATCAAACGAACCGTATTTGGAACAGTGGGAATCGGAGCTTTGACCGGACTATATACCTGGCAGGTTGAACCATTTTGGTTGGAGTTTGTCATACGTAAAATGCCAATTGCCAATTTGCCTGATCATCTCATAGGAAAAACACTAATGCAAATCAGTGATGTCCACATTGGAAACCGGTTTGACTATAGTTATATCATCGATTCTTTTAAAAAAGCACAAGCTAGAAATCCTGATTTTGTTGTTTATACAGGTGATTACGTCAGTTACGAAAACGAACATCAATACAAACAACTTGATGAAGTGCTTAAATATGTAGTTAAAGGAAGAATCGGGACCTTTGGGATTCTAGGAAATCACGATTACGGTAAGAATTGGGCAGAACAACATGTAGCGGATCAAATCTCTCACCAATTAGAAAATGCTGGTATCCGAATGCTCAAAAATGCCCAAGCCAATAGTGAAGGCTTGAACATCATCGGGTTTGATGATTATTGGGCTTTAAATTTCGCACCTGACAAAGTGATGAAAAGTTATAATGAAGCCAAAGCAAATCTTGTATTATGTCATAATCCAGATGTTTGCGATTTAGATGTTTGGAATGGCTATAAGGGCTGGATATTATCAGGACATACCCATGGAGGACAATGCAAACCACCATTTTTAGATGCCCCATTACTCCCGGTTGTAAATAAAGACTATTCACAAGGAGAAATCGACTTAAAAGATGGTCGAACGTTATACATCAATAGAGCAGTAGGTCATTTATGGCAAGTGCGGTTCAATGTAAGACCTGAAATCACCATATTCGAACTTGAAAAAGCCTAATACGCTTCCATTATATTAGATTATCATTCGCAATCCTTCATTTCACATCATTCTCAGGTTCCTTGCTCACCTATCAGGTTAGGAATGAATTCGGTTGCTCCCCAGGCGTAATTCTGTACAACCCCTTTCAGTTTCAACAATACAATAACTATAAATTTGATAAGTGAGAAAATAGAAATACTCCAAAGCCGTCATGATAATTCATAGTATTAATGCCTCTACTTTCTCAGCCATTCAATTCTAAGCTTATCAAACCATTTCGACTAAAAAAGCCCTTAAGAAAACTTCAAAAGGGCTTCAAACTAACTAGAAAAGTATGAAGATCAATCTTCGATTCCTTGCATAAAGTCGGGGAAACCAGCTTCCGTCCATTCTACAACCCGCGCCCGAGTAGCTCTATTTGGATCTGACAGTTCGTGACCTTGTATTTCTTTATAATCTCTGGCGTGGTAGATCATGACATCTGTCTCTCCATCTTCTGCTACGGTAAAAGAGTTGTGACCTGGACCATATCGCTTCAGTTCTTCGTTGGTATAAAACACTGGGCCAGGAGATTTCTGCCAATTGGCTGCATCGAGTAAGTCGGCATTTTCATCTATCCAAAGCAAGCCCATGCAGTAGTTTTGATTGGTAGCGCTGGCAGAGTAAGCCACGAAAATCTTTCCGTTTCTCTTCAGAACTGCAGGCCCTTCATTGACATTATACTTCACCGTCTCCCAGCGAAACTCTGGCACAGTGATCGTCACCTCAGGCCCTGTCAAAGTAGTTGGGTTTTTCATTTCAGCAAGAACCAAACCAGTACCTCCTCTATCTTCCATCACAGACTGGGCCCAAATCATATAGCGCTTGCCTTTATGCTCAAAAGTGGTAGCATCTAGCGAAAAAGACTCTCGCTGTGTCTTAATCCTACCCTCCTCTTTCCAACTTCCTTTCATAGGGTTTTCAGACGAATTGGACAATGCCCACATTCTTATATTCCAGATATTCTCTGTTTCTCCTGCCGCAAAGTAGATGTACCATTTGCCATCTATGCGATGAAGCTCTGGAGCCCAAATATGAGCTCCCATGACTCCTGACTCATGTTTCTCCCATACGACTTTCTCCTCAGCATCTTTCAAACCATTGATGGTCGGAGCTTGTCTAATGACAATACGGTCATACTCTGGCACAGTTGCTATTAAATAGTAGGTACCGTCTTCCTTGATTACCCACGGGTCTGCTCGCTGTTCGGCCAATGGATTATCAAACTGCGGTGATTGTCCATAACTACAAAGACAAAAGGTAAATACAAGGAATGCTCCAAGAAATAACTTCATACAAATTCTCGTGATCATTGACTAAAGCGATATTCCCGAAAGGGTTGGTTTTACCTGGATGATAGATCCATCTTCATTGAAATTCATCTCATCAATGCATACCTCTCTATTGAATCCTGCAGCATCTCCCATTTTAATTCCATTGGGTTTATTGAATCTATGATAAACGATGTACCATTGATCGTTTTCTTTCGAATAAACAGTGGAGTTATGCCCTGTACCATAGATCCCTTGCGAAGGGTCCTTCTCAATTACAAGGTTATCTTCAGGAATATTCAGTGGGCCTAACGGTGAATCTGCTGTTGCATATCTCACCCTGTAATTAGGGCTACGGGTATCATCTTCTGACCACATAAAGTAGTATTCCCCTTCTCTATAAAACACTTCCGTGCCTTCTCGAAAAGTCTGATCTGGAGTCATCACAGTAAGGGTTTCCTTTTTGATAGAAACCATGTCATCATTTAGTTCTACGGCTGCCATGTAGCCATTACCCCAGTACAGATAGTTCTTACCAGAAACCGGATCATGAAACACATCTGGATCTATTTCCTGACCTCCTTTTACCCCTTCTGGTCTAAAGTCGATGAGTGCTTTTCCAGAATCTACAAAAGGTCCATCAGGATTATTAGCTATAGCTACACCTATTTTTTGGGCCGCTGTGAAGTAGTGAAAGTATTGATAGGCATCACCGGTTTTTACCTCAATAGCACAAGGTGCCCAGGCATTTCTATCCGCCCACTCTACATCAGTAGTCAAGTCTATGATCTTTCCTTTGTTTGTCCAATTCATCAGATCAGGAGACTCAAAAACCTCAAAATATTTGCCCGACCACCCATGAAATCCGTCACTTGTAGGATACAGATAGTACTTCTGCTCACGCTCTGAATAAATGATTTCAGGATCTGCATAAAATCCATCTAACACAGGGTTGCCCAATGCAGGGACAGAAACTTGAACCTCCTGAGACACATCTCCCATACTAAAGGTGTAGGTCACTGCTCCATTATTAAAATCTTGTGATTCAGTTGGTGAAACGGCCACTCCGGGATAAACATCAAGTTGTGGGTCAAACTGACTCACATCTGTCCCTGGCTTCACAGGAATGATGATTTCTTGATCCGTAATCTCAAAATTATTGGATTTGGCTGCTGGATTATTGGTACCGTAAGTCAGTCCTCCTAGCTTTCCCCATTTAGACATCAATCGATCCATTTCTTCCTGAGTAATCGGAATAACCGAACCATGACGCGGATGGAAATTCATATTGATATCCTCATCAATAACTTTGAATGTCTTCAAATCATCACTCACACAAAACTGGTATTTACCAGAGGTGTACATGTCGTACATGAGAATGTACTGACCAGTAGTGTTGAGTTGGAAAGTACCCGATCCCTCTACCGCACTTTCTGTCTGATCTACAAATCCTTCCTGCACTTCATAGCCTTCATTGATCTTATCGGAGATGGCCAGCATTATACCTTTCGCATCATTGTCTTCATTTTTGAAAAACAAATAGAACTTGCCGTCTTTCTTCACGATATCTCCATCAATGCAAGCTCCTTCTTTGTACAGTAACTGCTTTGGCTCTGCTTCTAAACCTGAAAAGTCTTCATTGGCGTAAGCGTAGTAAATAATATCACGACCACCAGGCTGCAGCATCGACCAGTACAACATGTACTTACCAGCAGCATCGTCATAGATAGTCTGCGGTGCCCATACTCTAAAGACGTCTCCAAAAGTCTCTGTATACGTTTCTGGTATATCAATAACGGTATGTTCCCAGCTCACCAGATCCTTTGATTTAAGCATGACCATAGCTGTATTTTGCCATCCCATTTCTGGCACATACAAGTCAGTCAACACCATGTAAAACCAGCCATCCTTACCTCTGAGAATGTGTGGATCACGTACTCCGCCACTCCTACTGATGGACTTAGAATCGATGATTGGCTCGTTGTTATTGAGTGCATAATAGGAAAAACCATCTTTACTTAACGCATAATGTACTTGCTCCTGACCTGGGCCATTGCCTGTAAAATATGCAAAAAGGTAGCCCGTGTATTCAGGGTCTTTAGGTCCACAGCCGATAAGCAATGACACCAATAAAATACCTGATAGTATCGTTTTGTAATTCATAATAGATGGTTAGGGATTTATAATTTCTAGTTTATAAGAATACACATAATGATCATCTGTCAATAAGTAAGCCTTATGCGGATACATACCCCAGCTATTATCACCTCCCAAACCTCGCTGAGCCAGATCTATGTGAAGTGTTACCTGATCCTTATATCTAAGATCTGTGGGGTGTTGCTGTTTCTTGGTTAAGCCGGGATCCAAATCCTCTGTCTTCAAATTTAGGGCACTGAAACTTAACGGCTGAGCACCAGAAATCAATAGTCCATTTCCTGATTCATTGGTCAAGCGTACCCAACGTGTATCAGTATGGTAGCCATATTCTTGTGGTCGGATGTAGGGCATTTTCTGCTCATTGACTTTTGACTGATAAACACCCAAAAAAGCAGCAGTATTTCTATCTGAATAGTTTTCCTCCGGCCCACGACCATAGTACTCCAGGTTATTATACGCACCAGGCACATCCATACGCATCCCAAATCTTGGTAGCTCTGGTAACTCCAATCCTGACATATCCAGTGTGGAAGTAATCGATATGGATCCATCATTGGCGATCAGGTAAGCAATGGTATACGGAGCATGAACATCGGTAAGCTCATAGGTTACAGTGATCGGAAGTCCTGATTTGGATTGCTCCCCAACCACTACAGATTGTAGCTTTCTATTAGCATGAGCAGTTCGCCAAACACCCAATCGTGAAGGCATCTGATTTCCAAAATCGTTATCCACAGGTGCTCTCCAGAAATAAGGCTCCGGTAGCCTCCGGAAACTAATCTGATCATTTTTGTATTGAGTGAAGACGCCCCATCCTTTGTGGAATACTCCAGAAACCACCCCGGAACTAAACTTGATTTGATCACCATCTATTTCCACTAGCAGTGAACCATTGGCTACTTCAGCTTCAAAACCATAGTCACTTAATAAGAATTGTTCTCTGGCAATCTCATGACCAGCAGGCACCACATCCGTTGATTCTTTGGTATATGCATATACATTCAGCACATACTCAACACCTCTCTCCGGTTTCGCCAGTTTGATCTTTTTCGTTACTTGCTGATGAGGGTCAGCTGCTAGTTTTATTTCCTCTCGACTTATCGACTTACCATTCCCAAGTAATTCATATTCAAAACGGAATTGATTAAGGTTAGTAAAATCGAAGTAATTCTTAGCTGTTAAAACCTGACTTTTCGAGTCAAAATCAAATAGTATGTTTTGGTAGACTTTTTTGACCTCTGCAAGGGCAGGATGCGGAGTACGATCTGCAGCTACCACTCCATTGGCACAGAAGTTCTCATCATTTTGATAGTTGAGACCACCTAGATCTCCACCATACGCCCAGAAAACACCATTTTCATCTTCCGTCTTCAAACCCTGATCTACCCAGTCCCAGATAAATCCTCCCTGCATGTGAGGACTGCCCAGGATGATATCCCAATATTCCTGAAAGTTGCCATTGCTATTGCCCATGGCATGAGAGTACTCACACATGATGAATGGTCGCTCAGCTTCTGAACTCGCATATCGCTTCATATAGTCAATCGAAGGATACATAGGAGCGACAATGTCCGTATTCTTATTTTCTCCAGCCTGTTCAAACTGCACTGGTCTGGAAGGGTCAAAAGATTTTATCCATTCATAAGCATCATAAAACACCTGACCATTACCACACTCATTTCCCATAGACCAAAGGATTACAGATGGATGGTTTTTATCTCGCTTTACCAGACGCTGAATTCGGTCCATATGTGCTGGAGCCCATTCCTCCAGATAGGCTGGGTGTACCGATTTATCGAACCAGCCCTGCAGCTCTGCTCCCATATGATGCGTCTCTATGTTAGCCTCATCTACCAGGTATAAACCGTACTGATCGCACAGCTTGTACCAAAGAGGGTTTTGCGGGTAGTGACTTGTACGCACGGCATTGATATTGTTTTGCTTCATAAGCCGAATGTCTTTCATCATGGTTTCTCGGCTAGGCACATGTCCCAACACATCGTCATGAATGTGCAAATTCACTCCTTTGACCAAAATCGGTTGGCCATTGACCATCAGTTGTGCGTTTTTTATCTCTACCGTGCGGAAACCAACCTGCTCACTGGTTACCATAGTTATGGCACCCTTGGCGTCTTTCAAGGTAATGACACAATCGTAGAGATTAGGAGTCTCTGCACTCCATTTGGCTACATCTTTAATCTGGCCTTCAAACAGCATAGGAGAAATTACATCAGTAAATGTCTGCTCAGAAGTATAGATAGCTTTTGTCTGTCCTACAGGGAGTAGCTCTACTTTTAGACTACCTGATTTGGGTGCTTTATCATCAAAAGACTTAAGATCAATGGCAGCGCTAAACTCTCCGTGTTGGTAATTGGCATCAAATCCTGCTTCCAGGTAAAAGTCCCAAACAGTGAGTTTTGGCAGGGCGTACAGAAACACATCCTGCTCCAAGCCACTCAATCGCCAAAAGTCCTGATCTTCGATGTAACTACCATCATGCCATCTAAAAACCTGCATGGCAATTAGATTTTCGCCTTTAGTCAGGTAAGGCGTGACATCAAACTCAGAAGGAGACTTAGCCACTTTGGTCATCCCAACTTCCTGACCATTAACAAAGACTTTGGTATATCCTGACACAGAAGATAAATTCAATATAACTTCTTTGCCAAGCAAGTCATCTTTCAGGTTAAACGTCTTCCGGTATGTTCCCACAGGATTATAGTTTTCATCCTGATATGGAGGATTTTTCGGAAAAGGATAAACGACATTCGTGTAGATAGGCAGACCAAAACCTTCGATTTCCCAATTGGCTGGCACAGTAATGTCACTCCATTGGGAATCATCCAACGCTACCTCATAAAAGTTGGTTGGACGATCTGATGGTTTCTTTACAAAATGAAACTTCCAGTTACCATTTAGAGATTGGAAATATGGAGAGTCAAAAGCATCTTCCCTGGCACTTTCCCTATCCGGATAGGCAATAAAGTCCGCACGACCTTCCAATTTATTTCGTTCGAAAACTGAGGGGTTTTCCCATTCGTTTTTGGCTGTCTGGCCGAAAGCCATCGAGCAGGCAAGCAATCCACATGAAAGTGATGCCAATAGTTTGTTCATTCTTTGCGATTTAGGATATCTAACTTTTGGTAATCTTTAACCAATTCAAATATCCGTGTAAACCTCTCAAACCATCAGGGCATCATCATTCAGAGGGGAGGGTATTATTGATCAAAAGTGCTTCCAGCACATGAAAACCAACAAATAACAAAAGAAAGCAACTCTATCAATCTACAGCATCTTCGGCCTTTTCCAGCTGCTCTGCTCTATATTCTGATGGGCTCTTACCAAACTGTTCTTTGAAGCACTTGCGGAAGTACTTGAGATCCGCAAACTCTAGCGAGAAAGCTACTTCAGTGACCGTCATATCTTCTGACAATAACAATTGTGCAGCACGTTTGATACGAATTTTACGAATGAATACCTGAATAGAAACTCCCGTTAGAGACTTGATCTTGCGATATAGCGCACTCTGACTCATACCCAGTTCTTTGCATAGCTGTGGCACGCTAAACTCTGATTGCTCAAGCATCTGTAGTGTAATCTTCTCTGCATTGAGGACAAACTCAGCCTCCCGTGTACTCTTGGTGCTCTCAATATCAATGAGATCATTAGATTCATACCGGATCTCTAGCAGTTCTCTGTTTTTCAATAAGTTAGACACTCTAGCGAATAAAACCTCCGAAGAAAACGGCTTGGTAATGTACCCGTCCACTCCTACTTCATACCCCTTCACCTTGTCGTGTTTGGAGTCTTTGGCAGTAACCATGATCAACGGAATATGGCTCGTAGCAATATTGGCTTTAATTTTCTCACAAAACTCTAGTCCGTCCATTCCCGGCATCATCAGGTCTGAGACTATTACGTCTGGTGTGTTTTTGATGGCCAGATCATAAGCTTCCAGGCCATTTTCAGCCTTCACCACATTATACTCACTCTCAAAAATGGATTCGATATAAGCAGCAATGTCTTTGTTATCATCCACCACCAAAATCATTTTCTCACTCTCTTTTTGTTTCAAAGAGATTACCTCCTCTTCGTCCAATTGGCCTGCATCCAAAATTTCTGCTTCTTTCTTGGCTGAGTCAATAAATCGCACGTTGGTCATCTGATCGTATTTCTCCTTACCCCGAGGTATTCTTACTGTAATGACAGTTCCAACATTGAGATCACTCTCCACTTCAATGGTGCCTCCATGGAGTTCTACAAAGCTTTTGCTCAACGCCAAACCAATTCCTGTGCCGCCACTACTGTAAGAGTTGCTGGCTTGAAAAAATGGCGAGAATATATTTTTCAATTCTTCATTGGCAATACCAACTCCCTGATCTTTTACCTCAATGATGATGTAGCCATTTTCCTCAAAAACACCGAAGTTGACAGCCTTTCCTACAGGAGTGAACTTAAATGCATTAGAAAGGAGGTTGTTCATCACTATTTGAATTTTCTCCAGATCTATCCACACCTCCAATTCATTCTGACAATAAAAACCGAACTTGATCTCTTTCTCTTTGGCCAAATAACCAAAGCTCTCCGCTTCTTCCTGAGCCAGAATTTTGATATCATGATACCCAACATTGAGAGTGGTCTTATTCATCTCAATCTTCCTAAACTCCAACATACGATTAATAAACCGGAGAATTACGTTGGTATTTTTCTTAATCAATCGCAAATACTTGATGTGCTGTGGACTCTCTGCTGTCTGCATCAGGTCATTAACAGGACCTTGTATTAAGGTTAGTGGTGTTTTTAGCTCATGAGAAAAATTGGTGTAAAACCTTAATTTCTCCTGCATAGCGGCACTTTCTTTCTCTCGAAGCTCTTGTTCGAATTCCAGCTTTTGCCTCAATGCCAAACGACTATGACTAAATCTGTTAAGCCTCCAAATTATAAGTATCAACACCAATAAATACAACACATAGGCCTGCCATGTCTTCCAAAGTGGTGGATCCACAGTGATTGCTAAGGATCGCTCAACACCAGTTTCCACACTTTTCACCTTGAAGATATATTTACCCGGCGGCACATTTCGGTAAGTAGCCTCATTGGACTCAGCACCATATTGCCACTTCTTATCATAATTTTGAAGCATGTACACAAAATCATTTTCTCGATGTGCTGTGAAACCAGGATAGGAATACTGAATCGAAAAAATATTATCTGTATGACTCAGCTTGATTCTGTCGGTAAGAAAAATACTCTCCCCATCAGGGAAAATCTCTGAATTCACAGGATTCACCACCTGATTAAAGACCTTTAACTGATTAAGTATGATTTGATTATTGCTCTTGTTGTTGAGTAAATCCTCTGGATAGAAGGTGTTCATCCCATGAATACCTCCCAACACTAAAAATCCTGCATTTGATAAAAGGATTGAACCAAAGTTGAAGTGTCCTCTTTGGAAGCCATCTTCAGAACTAAACTGCCAAACTAATTTTCTAGATGGGCTGAAACAAACCACTCCTGTATTGAGCGTCATCCACAGATTGCCCTGTGCGTCCTTTTGAATAGCAGAAACGGTACGTCCCGCCATAAAATCAAGCTCTGGCAACTCTAAAAACTTATCCTGATGTATATCAAATGCAACCACTGCATTGTGTCGCGTGGCTACCCAAAGCGTATCCTGATCCAGGTACATATCAAATACCACATCCTTGGCATGCACTTCATCCTTACTCCAGTGAGAATCTAAGACTTTATCGCTAAGCCAATTGTATTTAATTACCCCACGACTATAGGTTCCTAACCACATGATCCCATCACCAACGGAAGTAATGGATCTGATGTCCCAGTTAGGAATAGCTGTTGCCAAAACCAACCCTTGGTTGCTTTCATCATAGTAGTATAGTCCACCTTGATTGGTCCCTATGTACATGATCCCATTCTCTGTTTCATAGAAGCATCGAATGTCATTGACAATCATAATGGAATTAGGAGAACTAATGCTAAAATGGTGAATAAGTCGGAAGCTTTGATCATAAACATAAACTCCATGGGCGTAGGTTCCCAGCCATAGTCTGTCTTTTGAATCCAGCGTAGCTGCAAGAATCGCCTTATCGGAAAGCTCTGGGAAAATATTGTTTTGAATATGCCCGGAAGCAGGGTCAAACAAACTCACACCAGCACCATCGGTTCCGACCAGTATAGTTCCATCATTTAACTCGGTTGTTCCCCAAACCCTATTATAAGCCAGTGAAAAATCAGATTCATAATACTGTTCGGTAGACTCCCTAATTATTTCCCCATCTGGATTGAAAACATTGATCCCACCATTGTGCGTACCGAGCCAAAAGTTACCTTTCTGCTCTTTGTATATCTTGCTAATGGTGTTGCTGGAGGTTCCAAACTCATCAGGTCTATTGGTGTAGTGGCTGAGTAAATGATAATTATTGGTTTGAATATCCACGGTGAAAAACCCCTGAAACCTGGACCCCAACCACATTTGCTTCTGATCGTCGATATAGATGGTTAGATAGTCATCAACAGGCAGCACTTGCTCCAGACCTCTATCTATGATTTTGGTAGAATCATCTGCTGCTACCTCCAAACCATAAACACTTACCTCAGTAGTTAACCAGCCCCGGCCATCATCATCGAGCCAAAACTCGAACTGCTGAAGGTTACCTCTATTGGCCAGGTCCATGGCACTGAAATAAACTATCTTCTCCGAAACCAAGTCATACCTAATGACTCCTATGGTACCGACCAACGCCCACAAATACTGACCATCGAGAGTCAAATACAGAATACTAAATTCACTAAAATTGAGACCAGAACTCTTATCTAGCAAATTCAGTTCAGTAACCTGTCCGTCCTTCACCTGCAGGATACCAGAATCATATTTACCAAAATATTGGGTACCATCTTCACTTTCCGCAATACTGCTAATGCGTCCATTGATTTGATCAGGAAGATACCTACTCACCACATCACTCTGGTAGCTGTACTTCCCGACACCATCATCGGTCATGAGCCAAACATTATTGGAACCATCTAGATATAAACGCTCCACGAAGTTGTTGTGCAACAAATGCGTCTTGTCTCTAGCCTTTAAAAATTGTTGAAACCCAAAACTTTGATAACGAAACAGTCCTTCGTTGGTCGCAACCCAAATCTGCCCCAAGGAATCCTGGATGATATCATTGACTACATTATTACTGAGTCCATGAGATTCATCCAACCGATGAAACTTATATTGTTTGAAAAGCTTGTCTTGAGCAGCACCATGGTTAAGTATAAATCCTAAGATTAGAATAACTAAATACTTGTCCCATGTACTCATCTGCCTTCTCAATTGCTCTTCTTATAAGTTAATTAATTTTCTCACAAAATGACTAACACATAGATTACTCACCAAACACTAACACAGCGCCACCTTCTCCCAGTACATCAACACTGATCGTTCCATCTTTTTTGACCTGCTTCGAGTTATTGCCAACAGAGCGATCTTTTTCATCGCTAAGCAACTGCACTTCTTTACCGGCTAGCATTGGCAAGTCTAGTTTGATGGTACGCTTCTCCTTAGTACCATTGACCACCGCCACGTACCAGTTGTCACCATTACGTCTGGCTATCGCACAGTAATCTTCTGGCTGTCCACCAATATATACCGTCTCATCCCATACGGTAGGAACCTTTCTCAAATAGTCGAGCACGAAATCAGGCTGCTCATCCAGGTTATTTGGAGTCAATCCAAAATGCTGCACTGGAGAGAACAATAACACTGCTGTTGCCAACTCAAAGGCTTCTGTAGTCCTGCGAATCGACCCTCCTTTTTGATCTTTGGAAAGTCTTTTATTTAAAAAAACAGGTCCAAAATCCATAGCGCCAACGGCGTTTCTAGTAAACGGCATGATGGTAGCAGTTCTGGCATAATTATCTGTAAAGGATTGCTGAAAAACCAAATTTTCTGAAGCCAACACGGCTTCTGAACTGACGTAATTTGGAAACATTCTCTGCCAGCCCCTTGGCAATGTACAACCGTGGAAATTTACCGCAATACCATATCGATTAGCCTCCGTGAGGATATCCTCATAGAGTTTCATTGTCTCCTGTTTATCCCCACCGAAAAAATCCACTTTAATTCCCTTCACACCTATGCTTTGCAACCAGGCCATTTCCTTTTGGCGTTCAGGTGCGGTGTTCATTATATCCTGTGGTGTTTGTGGTGCATTGTTCCACCAGCCATTGGAGTTGTACCAGAGAATGATACTCACGTTCTTTGCTGCTGCGTAGTTTACCAACTCTACCATGCGATCACGACCTATGCGCTGATCCCACCAGTTGTCAATCAGCACATATTCGAAATCCAGTGCTGCAGACAGATCTATAAATTTCTTCTGGTCTTCGTAATTGATACTACCATCTTGCCATATAATCCAGCTCCACGTAGAACGTCCCATTTGATACGCTTGAGATGGTTCGTACAGCGGATCGACCAAATCAAAAGCTACCGTAGACTCTATGATTGGCTTGAGTGTCTCTCCAATTGTAATTGTTCTCCACGGAGTTTTGGCAGGCATAGCCATAGATGGAAAGTTGTCACCTATATGATTGTTCTCACCCTTCTGAGGAAACTCAATGGTAAATAATCCTTCCTTACTTCCTTCGCTAAGCCTTGAGCCTACATAGGTACTACGCACACCTGTTTCGGAAATCAACACCCAACCTCGATCTGCTATTTTGAAAAGTGCAGGAAAAACATAGCCAACACCGATTGTAGATGGAGTACCTAAATCGGCACTCAACGTATAATCTTCTTCATAAGACGGCTTGGTTGTTTCCCAACCTGTTGCGGGTAAAGCTTGAGGAGATATATAAGTCGTTGCATCATCTGGCAAATCAAAGCCTGATACCTCACTCATTATCTTGATGTGTTTGTGCTTTGAAGTAGCAACCTGATAACTATATGCCACATCTCGGTTAGCCACTCTCAAATAGATATGAAGAGTATCTTCTTGCTCATTGAGCAGTGTAACATCTAATTCATTGGCTTCATAATCCACATGACTCACCTTGGCATTGGTCATATCATAGGATTTACTCACTTTCTTGATCGTGTGATCAAAGAGTGTCAAACCTGAAGTAAAATCTCCTATAGAAGTAGAAAGTCCCAGAGGAGAGTCTTGCAAGAATTGCTCTCCAGCTAATAAAACTCTATAAGTTGGTGTACCGTCATTGAGGTTAAATACTACCGCCAATTGATCATTAGGACTTTTTACGGAGATAGAACTCTGAGCAATGGCAGTCATCAGACCACCAAACAGGAAAATAAAAATGAAAGTATATTTCAATTTGATCATTATTTATTCAAATATAAATGTAGTAACCGAACGTGCAGATATGGAAAGTTGCTCATCATTTTCAAGCGTTTGTAAAGCTAAATCCTCGGTATCTGAAGTCACATAAACTTCTCTCAAGTTCTTACCTGGAATTGTAAAGTCAACTTCTTGGGCTTGGGGTGTAGTGTTAATGACCACCACAACTGACTTATTGCCATCAGGTGACTTATAAGCTGAAACAAGCAATGGACTATTTTTGGTCTGCACATCCATTCGAACATAACCTGGACGAACAAACCTGCTATAATTCCCTAAAGTCCAGAGCATCTTACTTTCGGAATATGTTCCGTCGTTTTGGTTTTTATCTATGTAAATAAGACCATCCTTATAGTCATAAGGAGATATCGCTAACCACCAATGCCAGGCAGCCGCATTGGCCACAGTGAGATCTGCATGAATCACCTTAGCCATATACAGAGCAGGAGTCATTCCCAGGTCTCGACCATTACCGTCAATTTCGCCATCATTACCTCCTAAGATGCAATATTCGGACATCCAAAAATCAACTCCTGTACTGGCTTGCGAAAGTTGCTCTCGAACTGACCAAAGCTTGTCCTTTGGCGAAGTAGTGAAGTAGCTATGACCAGAAACAGCTTTACTAATGTGGGAAAGGTTACCCAGATAATTCTCTGAGTTTGAATCAAAAAAGGCTCCTAGCTGTGATGCGCGTCCCGGTTTATCGGCTTGCTCGTAGAGGAAGTTGAGTTGTGCTGCCTCTGCTATATCTATCTTGATCGTGAGATCTTTAGTTTGTAATTGCTGATTGAGTACTCGGGCGATACCTGCTATTTCGTGATTCCAAAACGGAGTGCCTTCTTGTCCTCCATCTGCCCAATCCCATTGTGGTTCGTTGACCGGACTGATATAGTCAACTTCCAGTCCCATTTGAGACATTCCCTCCACTGATTTCACCAGATAGTCCGCAAAATCATCATACCTGGATTCCTCTAAATTAGATGTGGATCCGCTATCGCTGTAAGCCTTCCTATTTCTGGTCATACTTACATGTGGGCTGTTACAAAACAATAACAACTTTTCTACATTTCGCTCTTTGGCAGCTTTTGCAAACCACACCTGGCCAGACATAGCTGACCAATCATAGCTACCATCAGCCTGAAGGAAAGACTGTCCTCTACGCCATGCATCACCAATACCACTACCGACTCCCTGATCAGCACTACCGGCTCCTAAATTGTACCGCCAGATAGATAAGCCAATTCCTTTTGGGTTGCCCTTACCATCCATCTCTTGACTAAAGAGCAAATCCGCCATGGCGTTTTTCTTAGGTATTGGCCAGTTGCCGACAAACTGACAAGACCAGGCATCTGATGCTCCAAAGTGCTCAATGGTCTGATAGGTCTTCTGTTCGTTGACTACATAAGTATAGACAGGGTTAGCGCTACTCGAACTGGTGTCTACCGTTGTTCCTGCACAGGAGAAACAGACATAGCAGATGACGATGATTTTTGATATTGTTCTCAAAATCCTTGAATTAACAACTCTACCTGCCGCATTCTACTGAGGACAGTTGAGCTTATTGTGGAAATAATTAATCAGAAGGCATACAAAGACCAATGACCCAAAAATCTTTCTGGGTCATGGTCTGGTATATTTTTCAGTAATTAAATGTCTAGTTTTTGCACCTCGGTATAGGAAAACTCCCCAGACATATTGGACCTTACCCCTACTCTCACAAACAAGTACTCTTCGTCCTTCAGGTGTTCAGGAATAGTTGCTTGAATGGTATTTTGGCCACCTAATGTAATATTGGAAATATCAGCTCCAGCTATGTGTTCGTTTTTATTCTGATCAGTCAACACCGCGTAACCGAGATAAAGGTTGACCTCCTGTATAGCAGCAGCGTCTACCACCTGATCAATAGTGAAAGTAACACTCACTGTGTTGTTCCCAACCTGATATGTTTCATCATGCAAACTAAAGTATGGTGTAACAGGCACGTCAAACTCTGTATGTCCATTTACATTGACAATAATTGTATCGCTAAGTTCTGCTAGCCACGGAGCACCTGCCTTACGCACCAGCTTATACTCTCCATCAAATAAAGAGACTGAGTATGTGCCGTCCTGAGCAATGAAAATCGGTATGTTCTTGGATAGCTCATATCCATCTTGCCACAGTTCCAACTGCGGGCCATTGGTCCTTACTCCTACCGCCTGACCATCATAAACCACCTGACCATAAAGTATAGCCTGAGGTTCTTCATAATTATCATATTCGCAAGCTCCAAACACGAGAGCTGTACCAAGCAATATATATATGATGTAATTTTTCATTTTAGTACTTTTTATGTTTTTCAAACAGGTTGAGACCATGTAGTCTCAACCCTTAATGAATTAATGGAATGGGTTTCTAACCAGTTTAGGATTATTATTGAGCACGTTTGGATCAATTGACGAATAGTAGTTCGCCATTCTAAAGAACCTAGGCTGTCTAAATCTGGTTGGTCGTACCTTGTTGAAGATATATTTACCATCATCCTCGTGACCTTCTCTCACCACTCTGTATGGATAAAGGCCGTAAACCAAAGCATCTTCATTGGTATCACTACCATTCCAAACTTCATGCGCTATTCTCCATCTTTTTAGGTCAAAATATCGGTGATCTTCAAAGGCTAGCTCCACCCTTCTTTCCTTTCGGATAATTTCAGTAGTCAGAGCACTAAGGCTGTTGGCTGGGAAGCCTGCTCGCTCTCTCAATGTATTAATGTAACCTACAGCTTCACCACGCCCCAGTTCGAATGCCGCTTCTGCAGCATTAAGATAAATCTCACCAAGTCTGAACCATGGCCACCAGTTCTCTGCAGCAACACCTCTGGTGCTGGCACCTGGTGCCTCACTGACAAATTTTCTCATATAAAATCCGGTATTACTTACATCACGCGCATTATCCTGAGGTCCATCAAAACCAGTCCACAGCTGACCATCATCATAGTTATCACCCAGATTTGGAGCATTTCTAAACTCATAGGTATCTCCATTCCATACAGCAATACCGGCCTGAATACTCACAGGAGCACTCTTGAAGGTAGTACCCGGATACACAATGGTACCATAAAGTCGTGCATCCTTATTAGCAAAAATGTCTTCTATATTGTCATATGCTATGTAGTCGCCACCAGCTGTCTGATATCTGAGTGTTCCTTCTGAACCATCCAGATAATCATAGCTTTCCACCAATCCTAGTGACGGTGATAGATTTGAAGATGACTCATTATCCTCTGTTAGGCTTCTTGGAATATTGTCATAGGTAAACCAGTGAATTTTCAAACTCAAGGTATAATCCTTAGCGAAGATGATCTCACTATTCCCCTTTTGCATAAATAGCTCATAGAAGTTAGCGCCTTTATCAGGATTTTCATTGTAGATCTCATAACCACCGCTATTGATGATTTCTTCACTTGCAGCCAGAGATTTAGCAAAGTATTCATTGGCCAAACCGGAAGGTATACCAACTTCACCACCATCTGTGGAAATTGGGCTCCCCATCTCTGCATTGTACTTAGCAATAGATCCTGCGTACAACATCGCACGGCTTTCCAGTGCTAATGCCACAAACTTATTGGCTCTTGTCTGACTGCTACTATTGGCATCCAGCAAACCTTTGATCGCTTCCATCTCATTGTAAATGAAATCATACACCTCTTGCTCTGTTGCTCTTGGGATCTGTAGAGAGGAAGGATCTCCACTAAAATCATAGATCAGTTGCTCTGTAATAATCGGCACTCCGCCCATACGCTTCACCAACTCAAAGTAGATAAAAGCTCTAATGAATCTAAGTTCAGACTTAAACAGGTCCTTTTCTTCATCAGATAGTTCTACACTATACTGATCTATATTTTCGATAGCCAGATTAATCTCACGAATGTAAGTGTAGTCCCAATAACGCCCATAATCATCACCAAACTGAAAGTCATTTCTCCAGTTTTGATCCTGGTGACCAGACCACATGGCATCATCCAACTCTGCCATACCTCCGGTATTGAACACTCCATGAAGTGTAGGAATTCTATTGTAATAATTAGCTAGCAAAGACTTGATCAGCTGAGGATCATTCCAGAGTTGCTCGTCGGTAATGATATTCTGCGGTTGTCTTTCTAACCACTCCTCATTCTCACATGCCATCAAAAACAGGCAGCAGATGAAAGTTAGTTTGATATATAAATTTTTCATGTTGTCGCTTGGTTTAAAGTGTGATATTGAATCCAACAACTATTGTTCTCTGCGTAGGGTATACCACCGCAGCGCGGGCTTCAATCTCAGGGTCTATCTGGAATTTTCTCACATTATCAATTGAGATCAGGTTAGACACGTTACTATACACCCTTACTTTTTGCATCTTGATTTTGGAAGTGATCTGACTTGGAATGGTGTACCCCAATTCCAGATTTCGCACTCTTAAGTACTTCACGTTGGTCAACCAGAAGTCACTATTTCTCCAGTTGGGTCCTGTGTTACCATTTCTGATAGCTGGGTAATAACCAGACACCCACTCACTATCTGGATCATAAGGATCAGCCTGGTACCATCTGTCTTCCAAAAGGTATGCAGGCGAGTTACCACCTGCGTGGAAGGCATTTCTCAACTCATAGTCTTGAAACCATGACTGCATAGCTCCACCAACCAAATCTATATTCAAGTCAATCCCTTTCCAGCTCGCTCCAAGGTTTCCACCAAATGAGATCATCGGTGACCATCCTGTAGGGTATCCAATAGGACGCTCATCCATCCAGTTGATAATTCCATCTTCGTTTACATCTTTGTAAATAAGGTCTCCTGGAAGTAGCGTACGGTTATTCTGACCATCTATATCTACTGCATGGTTACGGATATCCTCCTCTGATTCGAACCTACCAACTACCTGGTAGCCCCACCAGACTCCACCCCATCTGTCTTCAGATGAGTAGCGATATTCATCCCATGAGTTTCCAAACCGAGGTTTGTAAGACTCTATATTTCTGTATCGAGAATAAGTAAAGTTTACCCCTGCGTGGTAATCTACTTCTCCCGCAGAGCTGGTATAAGAAAGACTTCCTTCTATACCATTGTATCCATTCTTGTTCAGGTTTTCATTTGGCAAACTATACCCCACTTCACTCGGCAGCAACACATCGTATCTAGCTGCAGGCACCCCTGTTCTTCTGATTCTGAAAATGTCAGTAGTGAATTTCAGCTTATCCTCGAAGAAGTTAATATCTACACCAATATTGGAAGTGGTGTTTTTTACCCAGCTAAGGTTAGTAACTGGCAATCCTCTAGGTCTGACACCAGTAGTGAATGTTCCATCTAGAACGGCATTTCCATCGTTCCAGGTATAGCCACCCAGATAACCAAATAGGCCAACACCTTGCTCCAGACCAGTCTGTCCCAACGATGATCTAAGTTTTAAATTGCTTATGATGTTTCTTGCACCTTCGAAGAATGACTCATTGGACACTCTCCATGCTAGGGACACACCCGGGAAGAAACCCCAACGGTGACCTGGAGGATACAAATAGGAAGCATCATATCTACCCAGCACTTCTAGCAAATACTTATCGTCATAGTTATAATTTACTCTACCAATGAATCCTGCTCGAGCCTCATAATTCCAGCTGTCGTTAAAGGAGTTCATCTTATCAAATTCGACTAAAGGCAGGTAGTTATTAGATGGGTTGGATCCATATGCAAGGTATTCCTTGTTGTAGTCAGATCGCTCATACCCCCCCATTACTGAGAACATGTGCTTGCCTATTTCCTTTTCATAATCCAACTGGAATTGAGCATACCTAGCTGTTACTTCACGCTCTGTCTGGTATCTCCACCCTCCATCTACACCACCAGTGCGGTTATAAGTATCTTCTACTTCATTGTAGCTGTAGACATCATAGGTATATTGGAATCCATCAAACTTATTAATGCTGTAGTTGTAAGAAACCGTCCCTTTAGCTCTTAGGCCAAAATCAAAGTCGTAATTAGCATACAGGTTGATGTTTGCATTCTTGTTAAGGTTGTCTTTATATCCTGCTACATCTCGTGAAAACAAAGCGGGGTTTCTGGAGTAATCACGCGTATGGTTGATATAATCAGGATTGTCGTTAGCATAAGGACCATCAGTCGGTAGGTTGCTAAACATCCCCAGGATGGATGAGAAATAACCATCTCCTCCAGGCAGTCCTACATCTTCAGTCTTTTCATTTCTGGCACTGATCTGAGAGCCAATTTTTAGCCTGTCAGAAACCATGGTTTCCAAATTGGCTTGTATGTTGATTCGGTTATAATTAAAATCTTCCATCAATGCCTCCTGACCAGTCTTGGCAACAGACAAGTAGTAGTTGGTCTTATCAGTACCTCCGGTCACATTTGCATTGAGGTGATACTGAGGAATATTACTTCTCATAGTGAGGTCATAGTAATCATAGCTTTGGTACCCCGGTTCGGTACCTGCCTGCCACTTAGACAATTCCTCTGGTGTCAATACACTACTTGGATCCTGCCCCTGGTTTTGAGCGGCTTCCACGCGTCCTCTCCAGTACAAACCTGCATCAGCCAGTTCTGGAAAACGAGTGAGGTTTTGCCAACCATAGTATCCATTTATATTGACACGTGTAGACTCTCCTTTTTTCCCTTTTTTGGTAGTCACCAATACCACGCCATTAGAGGCTCTCATACCGTAGATTGCTGCTGAGGCATCCTTGAGTATGGTAATGCTCTCGATATCTTCCATATTCAATGAGTTGAAGATATCGGCACCTGACACATTCGAAGACTGCACCCAGTCATTGCCTGTATCGCCTCCATATGGAACTCCATCTATTACATAGAGTGGGCTACCCATGTTACGAACTTCGATAGCTGCTCCTCTGCCCGGGCGGGCATCCTTGGCTCTGACTGTAACACCCTGTACGCGTCCTGCCAAAGCTCCTGCTGTAGTTGTAGAAGTAGACCTGACCAGGTCCTCAGATTTCACATTACTGACAGCTCCTGTTAGGTTCTCTTTCTTTTGTGTACCGTATCCTACTACAATCACTTCTTCCAGATTTTCCATATCTGCTTTCATGCTTACCGTCAGATCGCTTTGACCTGTTACAGTAACATCTTGTGTCATGTATCCCACAAAAGAAACCGTAAGTACAGCTCCTTCCATCACTCTCAGTTGGAACTTACCATCAATATCTGTAACGGTACCATTTTGAGTACCCTTCTCCATTATTGTAGCACCTGGAAGGGATTCGCCATTTTCATCTTTTATGGTACCTTTTAGGACATAGGATTGATCCGTCTGATAGTCCAACACCTCTACCGCCATCGAGTGTAGAGGCGTAATCATGATCGCCAGTATCAGTGCTATCAGCATCTGATACTTCCGACCAATTCTTACAGGTAGAATTGTAATCATCATCTTCATGTTTAGTTAAAGTTTTAGGTTAGCCAGGCTAGTAGATCTTCTAGGTTGACTTCATAGCACAGCTTGTGTAACGCAAGTAACTTTAAACTACTTTACTCACAGAGGTGACAATCATTCAATAAAGGGGGTGTTATTAATCCTGCAATTTTATTTTTACTAAAAACAAAGGCTCAGATTGAATAAAATGCATTTTTCACAAATTCCAACTTAGGTTCAACACTCATTATTTGAGCACATCATAGATGGTAAAAACCTTGATACGACGTGCGACCCTGCACAGTACTTATCTATAAAATCGATACCTCCCCCCGCTTAGCAGAATGAGGCCCCGTAGGATCTGATGATTATTGAATTACTTGATACTTCAAGATAATCCCCAACCTCTACTCAAGTTGCCTTCCACCCTTCGTGCATGGAGTATGGGACTATCCAACCTTTATTAACACATTAAATTCTTTAAAAATGAGAAAACTTATCATTCATGGCATTGCTATGCTCATGCTCCTCACATGGAGTCATGTCTATGCCCAAACTGCAAGTAGCAGCGATTACCTGAAAGCACAGCCAATCGCAGATCGTACTGTCCCATTCGCCATTTCAGATCTGGGTGAATCCAAGCCAATCACCTGGGGACTGGACCTGGCCTGGCTTAGTGAAGGCAATATTCGTAGGGGTATTGCCTTTATGGAACAGCAAAATGTAGATATAGTCAGGTCGTCATTTACACCCACTGCAGCACTGATCAATGGAGACTTACCGCAAGCAGAGCTGGATATAGTGAACCAACGCATCAACATCATCAGTACCTGGTTAGGAAATATGCCTTTGACACTCAACTGTGATCACCCTAGCGTATCCGACTGGTACAAGAATGCAGACGGCACTACCAATGCATATCGGTGGGCACAGCTCATTGATGTAACGGCAACACATCACAAAAACGCAGGACATTCCATCGTCACTGTTTCGCCATTTAATGAACCTGACTATGGCTGGGGACAGGGAGACATGGCTGACTTTTATAATATAGCTGGAGAAATCAGGCAGAGCTTCTCTACACTAGATGGTGTGCGTATATCTGGAGGCAATACACTCAGCACTGATGCTGGAGTTACCTGGTATAACTATCTCAGTGATCGGTTAGACGAAGGCAACACACATCAGCTAGCAGGGAGTTTTGACAACTACGCTACGTTACACCAATCTATTCAAGCCAACGGAGATCACGGCACCAACGATGAGCTACACAATGTCATGGAAGCGATGGTAGGTGCAGAATACGGAATGCAAACCGGCATCTGGTGGGGAACTGCCAATTATGCTCGTGGTGAGTTTGTACAGGCAAGTGATGGCACCCGACTGGGCTACGCGGAACACAGACCCAATTGGAGTGCTGCTTCAGTATACCGAAACACAGATGGAGAAATACAAGCTTTCGCTGGTCAATCGGAACGCCAGGCAATAACCACTACTTTCCGATTTGTATCCAAAGAACGAGATGTCTACTATGACGGATTAGGCCCACAAAGAGAATTTGTACTAGAGATGCCGGGTGGTACCGCCTATTGGGAAAATACACCTAATGCAGAGCGTGTCATCAACATTACCTGGGGAGACGATATTCAGCCGGTAATTAACGGAACTTATACACTCGTCAATCGCAGCAATGGCAATGTCATCCAAATCAATGGAGGCTCATCTACTGCAGGTGCCAACCTTGAAGCTGGATCCAGCACAGGAGCAACTAATCAACAATGGAATGTAATACCTGTTGATGCTAGAATAGGTGGAGACTTTAGCTACTTCACAATCAACAATGCACAAAACAACCTGGCTCCCGATATTTACAACTATTCACTAGACAATGGTGGCAACATTGTAGTTTGGGACGATACCCAAGGAGAAAATCAACAGTGGTATCTGGAATATGCCGAGGATGGCTGGTTTTATATCAGAAGCCGCTTCAACGCAAAATGTCTGCAAATTAATGGATCGAACGTGGAGCAATGGGACAAAACTGGCAATGCCGCTCAACAATGGAGACTGATTCCTGCAGGAGCTCCTATAGAGTTTACAGCCCCATCCGCACCAAGTAGTCTTTCTACAGTTGCCAACAATGCTTCTGTTCGCCTAGACTGGACAGCCAGCTCATCATCCGACGTTGCGGGTTATCATATCTATCGTGCGGATAGTCCATCTGCACCTTTCAATACAATTGCACAAAATGTGAATGGAACCACTTTTGTGGACAATACTGCTTTGGAAGGCAATAATTATTACTATTCCGTAAAGGCAATTGATCAATCACTAAACAGGTCCAACTATTCCAACACAGTCACTGGCAGCACTTCTGCACAAGATGGTCTGGTCGCTCACTATACTTTTGACAATAACACGCAAGATATAAGCAGCAACCTGAACCATGCCGCAACTTTCGGGACCGCTAATGCTTCAGGCACCATTGGCGGAGCTATAGGACTTGATGGATCGGACGATTTCTTACAATTACCAGTGAACGTGACAAGTTCAGCTGAAATCACCATCGCTACCTGGGTCTACTGGAACGGTGGTGGAGCATGGCAGAGGATCTTTGATTTTGGTAATGACCAATCGGAATATTTATTCCTAACACCAAGCGCAGGAAGTGGTGAGCTGCGTTTTGCCATCAAAGATGGAGGAGCAGAGCAAGTACTCAATGCACCAGCACTAAGCACAGGCACCTGGAATCATGTGGCGATCACTCTCAGCGGTAACATAGCAAAAATGTATCTCAATGGTCAATTAGTGGATGAATCGAGTTCTTTTTCCATTTCTCCGGATGATTTCAAACCTATTGCCAATTACATAGGAAGAAGCCAATATCCTGACCCACTTTTTAATGGTAGAATTGATGACTTCAGAATTTACAATCATGAATTATCTGCCTTTGACATAGCAGTACTGGGTACCTCCTCTTCCAATTATTACCAGCTCAGAAACCGCAACACCGGCTTGTACCTGGACGGAATGGGACGCACAACTAATGGAGCTGACTGTGGACAATATGCCAATACCTCGGACCCAAATGCACAATGGGAGCTAATTCCGGTAGATCAAAACTATTATAAACTTCAAAACAGAGGCACCGGCTTGCTTTTGGATGGCATGGGACGTACCACCAATGGAGATGCTTGTGGCCAATATGAAGACACAGGCAGTCAAAATGCACACTGGGCTTTACAGCAGTATGATGGTATCTATTACCGTGTTCAAAATCGAGCAACAGGTTTATATCTCGATGGCTATGGATACACCACCAATGGTGCAAATGTCAACCAGTACGCCAATACCGGACACGTTAATGCTCAGTGGGAGTTAGTGACCGTACCTAACACCGCCAGAGTAGAAGAGCTATTGAACACTGTTGAAAAGCAGGCAGACATCAAACTCTTCCCTAATCCTACTAATGATCTTTTGAACATTCAACTGAAAAACGAAGGCAACAACACTGTAAGCATTAGAAACCTCTCAGGAAAAGAGGTACTTAATAAGCAATTAAAAGCAGGTGAAAATCAATTGAGCATACAACACTTAAAAGCCGGAATTTATATGGTGACCATTCAGGGAGAAGTCTCCAAAACTTATAGAATAATCAAAGAATAAGGAAAAAAGACTTCTTGTCAACTCCTAAATACAAAAGCCTGACTACAGTAATGTTGGTCAGGCTTTTACATCTACAATTTATTGATTTCTATAAATTAATAACATACTACTCTTACTTCACAGGGCACTTCGCTTTATACAAAATAGCTTCATCAGATGCTGCTATTTTGTAACTATCTCCTGCACTAACAGAAAAGACCTCTCCTTTGGTTAGGTCCAACAATTCATCTCCTGAAGTTGCCTTCACATTCCCTTCTAAAACGATGATAACTTCTACCGTATCAGCATTTGACTGATAAGTAGCTCCTGACTGAACAGACACTTTACTTAACTCAAAATCTGGAGCTGGACTCTTGTAAATTCTCTCTAACCCATCAGGTTGCGCATCACCATTCAGGATGTTTGGAATGGTTTCTTCAAAAGCAACATGCTTCAATAGTTCCGGCACATCTACATGCTTTGGTGTAAGACCTCCTCTAAGCACATTGTCCGAGTTAGCCATCAATTCCATATTTTGTCCCTCCATATAAGCGTGCGGTACCCCTGCATCCTGAAAGACGGCTTCTCCTGCATTCACTTTCACAATATTGAAGAAATAAACTGAGTAGATGCCCTTATCCAAATCACCTTCTGGACAGAAAGTTAGATAAGCTTTCGCCGCCCAATAATCCGGGCTCGATTTATCCAAAGCTCCTTCTTTATAAAGAGGTAATACTCGATCAATAAGCGGCTTAAGTACTTGATTGGTTTCATCTGCTGACTCCTCCATGACCAACTGATATAATCCTTTATAGCCTGAAGTTTTAAACACCTCTACGAGCTGACTCAATTCTGGCGTTTCACTTAATGTAGCAATTAAATTAGCTTCTGGTTTGAAACCATGCAGTAACCAAAACTCTCCCAATGCCACCATAATTTCAGGCTTATGGTTATCATCCTTGTAGTTTCTATGAGGCGCAGACAATGGAATTCCCAGCTCATTTTCATGTGCAAATCCTTTTACAGCTTCCTTTTTCGTAGGATGTACCTGAATAGACAGCATGTCATTTACATCCAAAACTTTGAAGAGAAACGGAAGCTTCCCAAAAGCATCATAAACCGGTTTACCTAAAAGATCCTGGCTATTTGCAGCAATGTAATCATTGAACTTCTGACCAGAGGAAGTGATCGTGGCAGGTGCTTTATCATGTGCTCCCATCCAGTATTCAGCACACTTATCACCAGTTACTTCCTCACCTATTAGATTGGGAATGTATTCGGTTCCTCCCCATGCGTAATTCTGTACGACTCCCTTCAGTTTCAACAATGCCATAGCTGATCTTTTATTTTGATTGTTGCGAAATTAGAAATTTTCAATTTTAATCTATCGATTCCATTGGCAATTACTCGCAAGTATTAAATCCAAAAAAAAAGAGTCTTCTTGATGTATTATTAAATATATACATCAAAGGACACCTTAAATTAAACATCGAATCATACAAAGTATCACAAGAAAGGGTTATGTAAGGAGTTTATTGATTTCTCGTATAAATATTAAATCTCAGCTATTGATCATTTTCACAACTTCCTCCACTGATTATAAATATTAATCGAATAGACCAATCAAATCCTAAAAAGCCCTGGGACAAATGGCATGAATATTCTCAATATTAACCAATTAGTCATATCCAATTATATCAAAACAAGCGAATAACACGGAAACACCTCACATCAATATTAGATCTAGTATAGCTCCCTCCTCCTCATCATTCACACCAGTTATCATTCAACCAAAAAACAGGTAAAAAGCGTCAATCGTCGACAATATCCAATCACAGCCCTCACAACAAGATATTTTTACCTAATCACTGAAATGAAACTATGAGCAAATATTTACTAAGTATCGCAATGTTCGTTGCGGGCTATTTAGCATACTCTCAGGATTGTAAAGAGATGTTGGCTCAAGCATATGCCTTTGAAGCTAATCAACCCAGTAAATCTTTAGAGATTCTCGATTCTTTAGCCATTCAAATTGCTCAAAACAACTGCGCTCAAAGCAGTGAAATCGCTGACATACTTACCAACACAGGGGTACTTTATGAAAAACTAAAGCAGAAAAATGATGCCCTGTGGCACTTAACACTTGGATTAAAGTATCAATTAAAGAAGTATGATTCCTTATCCGTGAATCTATTACCATTTTACGAGAACCTGTTTAATTACTATCGACGTAACCAGCAGTTTGACTCTGCAAAAATCTTTCTATCCATAGAGGGTAGGCTTCTTCAAAAAAATAATTGGAAAACCACCGCTCAAATTGCCTATCAAACGAAAAGAGGGACATTTCATAAGGACATTGGTGAGTTAGAAACAAGCGAGATCTACATGTCTACTGCTAAAAATTTATCTAACCAGCTAGGAATTTCAGACTCTATCAAAGGAAGTGTATTGATTGAATCTGCCACACTCCACACCATCATGGGAAAAATAGATCTTGCTGAGCAGGAACTAGAGGATGCGATCGATTTATTGAAAGAATCCAGTCCTTACCTGTATTCAAGAGCCGTAGACAGAATGGGCAAATTGTTGATGGAAGATGGCAATTTATCACAGTCCGAAGGCAGCCTGTTGTCAAATATTAGCTTCAAGAAGTCAAACTTCCCTAAGGACTCGATCATTCTTCTTGAGTCTCTCAACAATTTAGGTTGTCTGTACTTCAGAATCAATGACCTCACTAAGGCAGAAGAATACTTTAAAGAAGTGATTAATATTTCTGCCGCTTACAAGGAAGCCAAACCATATGGCATCAATAATCTGGGGTCTATTTATTTACAACAGAATAAACTTCCCGAAGCAGAAAAGTGCTTTAGAGACGCCACCAAATACTTCGAAGAGTTATTTGGTGTATACCATCAAGATTACGCCAATGCACTCAGCAACTTTGCTGCTACCAAACATCGTCAGGGAGAATATGAAAGTGCCTTATCGCTATATACCCAAGTATTGGAACTGGATAAATTGCTTTACGGCGCTGAGCACACAAGACAAGCAACTAGCCTCACCAATCTAGCGCACGTTTATGCGCAAATGGGCTATCTGCAGATGGCTAAGTCTTTGGCCGAACAATCAAACGCTATCAAGAAGAAATCACTTGGAAACCATCATCACTTATTAGCCAAAAGTTTTGATGATTTAGGCTTGATGCAACTGGCCAATAAAGACACCTTAGCAGCCCTTCAGTCCTTTGATAGTGCTTTACAAATAAATATATCGCATATCAGAAAAATACTACCTGTGCTGACAGAAGAGCAACGCATACTCGCGTTCAGCCAAATAAGACAGAACTTAAGACGGTTTACGGCCATCTCATTGGATGGGAAATATTTTTATTCTGAATGGGCAGACAAAGCCATTAATCACACCATCAACACCAAGGGAATTCTATTTTACGCATCGGGCAAAATGCACGAGAGAATCGGTAAAACGGAAGACTTACAAGTGAAAGGATTATACCTGCTATGGAAGCGTACAAATACGAAACTGGCAAGTGCTTACTTGCTCAACGAAAAAGAGCGAATTGCGAAAGGCATCTCCATAGAGGAGTTAGAAGAAGAATTTTACAACATAGAAAAGAGACTTGCTCAACGAGTGAATAGCTTCCACCCGACAAAAGATGGCAGTACACATTGGCATGAAATATCTGATCATTTAAATGAAACATCCGCTCTGGTAGACATCATAGAATACACGCCCTACCGTCTTTTGATCGACTCCACGGGAATTAAACAAGGGTTTGTCGAACAACAATCTACCTATGTTGCTTTCATTATCAAACCAAATAGAGAGATCTCCAGGATTAAGTGGAATTCCACTGTGGACTTTAATGAAGAATTCAACTACTACCGGAACGCACTCAAATACAACATTCCAAACACCAGAAGCTACAGTTCTCTCTGGCAACCTATTGACAAAGAACTCACAGGTTATAACAAGGTGTATCTTTCTCCCGATGGTGGGTGGCATAAAATCAACCCTAGAGTAATCTACGATTTTGAAGATGAGCACTATGTATTGGACAAATATGACATTATCAATATCACCAATAGCAAAGACTTACTAAATGAAAAGCAGCTGAAGTGGAACAATAATGCCATAGTAATTGGTGATCCTGATTTTTCTGCCCATCAAACTGAAGCATTGGATTCACTTCCCGGCGCAAAGAAAGAATCTATTGAAATTGCTCAATTTCTGTCAGAATCAAACTGGTTTTCCCAAAGTATGGTTAGCAAAGAGGCTACCGAACGCACCATCAAGGTCATTGAAAATCCAGGCATTTTACACATCGCTACTCATGGGTTTTTCAATGAAAACCATGACAATCCGCTGATTAATTCAGGACTTTATCTATCCCAAGCAATGAAAAGCGAAGATGGCAAACTCACCGCCTATGAAGCCATGAATTTGAATCTGGACAACACCTTATTGGTCACGCTATCTGCCTGTGAAACAGGCTTGGGTAAAATTCACAATGGAGAGGGCGTATATGGGCTTCAAAGGGCCTTTCTAGTGGCAGGAGCAAGCAATCTAATCATTTCCCTTTTCAAAATTGATGATGCTGTGACACTTGAATTTATGAAGACATTTTACAGTGCTTTTCTTCAATCCGGAGATATCCAACAAGCCTTCTTCACTACCCAAAAAATGTTCAGAGAAACTAAGAAAAACCCAATGGACTGGGGAGCCTTTACACTAATTACTCAGAGCTAATATTTATAGATAACCAATTCTTTACCAGCTTCAACTCTGGTGCCCAAATGGTTCATTTCAGCAATTACCTCCTCTACAACACCAAAACGAGATGCAATCTCTTCCAGCGTCTCTCCGTTCCTCACAACATATGTAATTAATTGCTTTCCAACCATTTCCTCAGGAATGATAAAATAATAGTTGGGAGAGAAATAAACAGGATCAAAAACTCGAAGCACCTCACCTGGAGGAATCATACGCTGATTTGGAGGAATTTTATTCCATACTCTTAATTTACCAGCATCTACACCCAGCATTTGAGCAGCACTAGGCACCGTAATTGTCCTTCGTACGATAAAAACTTCTGGTCTCGCAAAGTCTACCAGTTCATTTGTGTAAACAACGATGGTTGCGCGTCTATTAAACAAATTCGTGTACCAGCTATTTTGATTAGACAAAAGTTCTTTTTCTCCTTTTGGAGTAATTCTTAACTTAGATTCATCCACTCCTCGACTGGATAAATACTGCAAAATAGATGCCCCTCTCCTTTCACTTAACCGGTAGTTGTAAGTGTCATCTCCTACCTGATCTGCATGTGATTTAATATCAATCAACACCAAATCATCGTCTACAAATAACTGAATGAGTTCATCCAAAACCTCTCTAGCTTCACGCCTAAGATCTACAGAGTTAAAATCAAAATACAGTCGATCAAAGTTATACTCATAGCCATCAAAAGACATGGGCTGCACTATTGGGAAGGACACATTATCACCTGAAACTTTGATATCTACCGCATTACCTGGTATCATCTTTACGAGATAACGACCATTCTCATCCACTTGAGCCTCAATTTGCATTGAGTCTGAATAAGTAACCTTAAGCGGAGACCCAGGTGTACCAGAACCACTTACCATCTGAAAGCCCCCAGTTGAACTTGACGCGACGAATTCGGTGCTCTGCTGCTTTTTGTTCATAACAATGCTCGCCTCTGGATGTAGTATGTGATACCCTTCATACTCCTCAAATCTGAAAGAGTACAAATCCATGGAGACCAAACCAGCAACCTTCACACCGACTTCTCCCTTTTCAGCCAGGAAGCTATTCATTAACTCCATGTCATTGTAATGCTGAAGAAAAAAAACGTCGAATTGATTATTGACCCTATTCGAACTGATAAAAGCTTGAGATTCGGTGGTGGTAAAGTAACAGTCATCATAGCTACTATTGAAAGGAGGGCCCAGATTGTATACTTGAGCAACCAGAATGGAGCTACCTTTAGCAATATACAAATCAAAGCCACCATACCCCACATGCCCATTACTTGCAAAAACTAATCCCCCAACACCAGAGTGATAAAACGGGCTCATCTCATCTCCAGCTGTATTGATTGCAGCTCCAAGATTCACAGCTGGTCCCCATTCAGTCTCTGACATTTTAAAACTCATCCATAGATCAGTTCCTCCCTGACCTCCAGGCCTATTGGATATAAAATAAAGTGTATCGCCTGTCTGGCTTAGATTTGGGTGCTTAGAGTCATACCCAGGCTTATTTATTTTCTCTCCTAGTGGCTCTGATTTCCACTTTCCATCGACCATCACACTTTTTATGATCTGACAATCTTTTCCTCCCTCGCAATAGGTATAATAAAAATCATCACCCGAAAAACAACCAACTCCCTCAGACCAGGGGGAATTTAATTTTTTGTAGTCCGAAATTTGTTCAAAACCAGTCTCTCGCTGTTCATAAGCAATAATATCTGGAAGCAATCCACCAAACTGCCCATCATAATATTGTTTTTCTTTGGTATTTCGAGTGGAGGAAAGGATGAACTTCTCCTGATAGTTAATCAGTCCAAAATCATGAGCCGAAGAATTGACCTGATCCAATGGCGCTAATTCATAGTTGCTACGAGTTTGTGAAAAACGAGCTTCAAGTAGGCAACCCTCACGCTGAAAACTAGCTACTTCACGGAGATCGGGTGATAGAGTTGGATCTTCAAGTATGATCCCGAAAATGGAATCCGCTTTACTGTAAAGCCCATTTATTTTCAATAAATATCCATAAAAATAAAAAATGCTATCAGAGCTTGCACCTTCGTTGACCAACCCTTCAAACATGCTAAGCGCTTTTTTAAGCTCCAGAGAATGCATCAAACTAAGCGCTAGTTTTTCCTGAACAGCACGATCATTACCCTTACTATCATAGACGTATTGGAAATACTCAGCTGCCTGCTGGTATTGTCCGGCCTTGTAATAATCATCTCCCAGAGCCTCTATTTGCTCAAGGGATTGACCACTGGCATTACAAAAAAGCCAAATTAGTAAGACGCCAAAGCTATAGCGCATTTAGAATAGTGGGTTCGTTACATCTACAATTACATTCCTCAATGAAAAGTTATATGAAAATGAAATTTCATATGTAGCAATAGTATTTCCTGTTACTATCTCATTGGAATTGAATGTTTGACTATTTAAATCTACACTAACTCCAGCTTTCCATTGCTGATGTTTCAAACCTACAAGAAAAATAAATGAATCGTTTACCCGATACCATGAACCTATCTGCAACACAGAAGTTAATTGACGATCCAGGTACCTAGACAAATACAAGCCTGCATTGACTTGATACGCTTCTCCATACTTCAACAGATATGCTGAGGGATGAAGTGACGCTTTAGTAGCTGCTCTAATTCTGGAAACCATGAATAGTTTTAGCTGGATAGGCTTTCTATCCATATCATAAAACCCATATTTAGGTCTGTTCACGCTATGCGCCGATACTCCCATCCAAAGCGACTTTTTGCTAAGAATAGGGTTGTGATGATCGTTTATGTGGAGTATAGCTCCGGTATTAAATGTTGGAACAATTCTGTTGGCATTTTGCAATGAAGCGGAAGGTAAACTACTGTCATAACCAAGGTATGGGTTGTACTGAGACCCGAACTGAAGCTGATCATTATCTAGTTTGTTTTGAATAACACCTCCTTGCAAGCCCAATGAAATGAAACTTTGACCTGAATAAGAAAGCGGAATATTGTAACTCCCGGCCAACAGGACATTGGTAATCTGGTGTACTCCTTCATAACCCCTACTTTCCTTTACAAAGGTAAGCCCCACTCCAGCAGCATTACTTGCAAGTGTAGTGACTCGCTGAATAGGCATGGACACTGTAGCATGCATTAGACTGTTCAAGGAATTAACGCCATCTCCAAGAGGTGTTTTATAATTAAGATCCAAAGTTGCACTACCTGATATCCCTACATACGCTGGGTTAAGAAAAGCCGAAGTAGCAAAAAACTGAGAAAACTGTGTTTCTTGTGCTGAAGCTACCGAAATAACAAATGAACATAGTACAATTAGACCTTTTATTACTTTTTTCATCTTATCAACATTACGGTACCTGATTGATTAAATGCCTGTCCATTTCCTGCAATCAATTTGAATTGATAATAGTAAATTCCTTGAGAAACATCGCGACCATTGGATTGTCCATTCCAACCTGTCTCATTTAGAGGTGAGTCTATCCAGAACTTATCAAACACTTTGGCATTATTGGAATCCCAAACTTTTAGATCTAAAGAGCGAATGTCCAATTCGTTTATAAACGGTCTGAATAAATTATTGGCTTCATCTGATGATCCCGGTGTGAATGCTGTAGGTACAAAAAGCTTGAGTCCAGAGACTCGTGGCAATACTCCAACTGCAAATTGAACAGTGTCACTGTCCATAAAAAACTCCTGAAGTGAAAACAAATTCCCAGAGGACAATTGATCCAAATCACTACCTTCACCAATCCCAAGAGATACATAAGAGCTATCAGATTGTCGTTTCACAATCACAGGAGAATAACTCTCCGCTTTTATCTCAGACTCTCCAGACAAATCCATAAAATCGAAATTCGAATAACTTAATGATACCTTGCTTTTAATCGGAGCTCCTTTACTTTGACTAATGGTCCAAATAATATCATTGGTTACTCCTACTAAAGAATCTGAGGGGACTATTTGATCATGATCTTCAGCTGGATTTAATGAAATAGTTAAAATGGACTCACCTGCATCAGCAATTGTCAAAGGCAAATATTCCCCCTGGTATCCCATCGGAAATAAAGTCTCCACTCCCGTACGTGTATTTACCGTAAGAGCCCCATCTACAAAAGATAAATGACTACCACCTTTGATTATCCCAGACACAATGAACCTTGTAAACTGGGTCGATATGACCCCTGACTCAAGATCTAACTCTCCACTAATGGAAACAGAAGGACTGAAGACATCTACTCGTCCAGAGTTATTCATTCGCCATTTTTGTACGTTCAATGAATCACCACTGACTGTCTGGTTTTCATTTCCTGTAAAATTGATTGTTCCCAACTCTTTATTCGAACCAAAATCTACATGCTGCTCAAAAGCAATTTCTCCTTGATTGTCCAGCGTACCACTTAGGAATACTTCACCTTCAGCATATAAAGTTGTCTGTTCATCTAAATGCAAATGAGCAGATGACTCCAATAGAATGATTTGAGCCAAAGATTGATGCATACAAATCAATAACATACAGAACCAAGTCAATCTCATTGATTTACTGTTTTGATTTGATTTTCCATTAGACTTAGAGCAGCTTCGAGTTTATTCAATTTTGATTCAATTGATGAAATGGAGTGATCTTTCTCTTCCAACTCATTTCTGAGCTGTTCGATCTCCTGCTGTTGCTCTTTCAATGCTTCTACCAACACAGGAATCATACCTGTATAGTTAACCGACTTCATCCCACTAACATTGGTACGCACCAGGTCAGGAAAATAAGCTTCTAGTTGCTGAGCCATGAACCCATGTTGAATGAGAGGTAAACTTTCATCTTTCCAGAAATAAGTATACCCTTTAACTCCTTTCAGTCTGCTCAAAGCATTCTGAATTCGAACAGTATCCTTCTTAAGTCGTTGATCAGAAGTTCCTGTTGCTATTATCTGACCTTTACTGTTATATGTTATATCTCCACCAATTACGATTGTATAAGTATTGGCAGTAACTACATCAGCCAGCTTATCAGATGTCACACTTCCATCACTTATTTCAGTTGTCCCAACGGTGTTAAGCCCCGCAAGTGTACCTAATGTAGGCAAACTGGTTAGTGAAGTATAATCTCCATCAAAATCATCCGATGAATCCATATCCCATCCACTAAAATCTACTACTACAGATCCTGGATCGTCTGACAAGGTCAGTTGATTAGAAGTAAAGTTTAACCCCTGTAACTCATTGCTAGAATCGGAATCCGCATCATCTGCACTGGTTATAAAGCCTGAATCATTGGTTAATTCACTCGTATTTGTAGGTATGGTGGGCTTGTTGACCAAGCTCGCATAATCTCCATCAAAATCATCCGATGCATCCATATCCCAACCACTAAAGTCTACCACTACAGACCCTGGGTCATCGGATAAAGTCAACTGATTGGAACTAAAGTTTAAACCCTGTAACTCATTGCTAGAATCGGAATCCGCATCATCTGCACTGGTTACATATCCTGAATCATTGGTTAATTCGCTAGTGTTTGTTGGTATGGTGGGCTTGTTGACCAAGCTCGCATAATCTCCATCAAAATCATCCGATGCATCCATATCCCATCCGCTAAAATCTACCACAACAGATCCCGGATCGTCTGACAAGGTTAGTTGATTAGAAGTAAAGTTTAAACCCTGTAACTCATTGCTAGAATCGGCATCCGCATCATCCGCACTGGTTACAAATCCTGAATCATTGGTTAATTCGCTAGTGTTCGTTGGTATGGTCGGCTTGTTGACCAAGCTCGCATAATCTCCATCAAAATCATCCGATGCATCCATATCCCAACCACTAAAGTCTACCACTACAGATCCTGGATCATTGGATAAAGTCAACTGATTGGAATTAAAATTTAAACCCTGTAACTCATTGCTAGAATCAGCATCCGCATCATCTGCACTGGTTACAAATCCTGAATCGTTCGTTAATTCACTCGTATTGGTGGGTATGGTGGGCTTGTTGACCAAATTCGCATAATCTCCATCAAAATCATCCGATGCATCCATATCCCAACCGCTAAAATCTACCACTACAGACCCCGGATCATCGGATAAAGTCAACTGATTGGAATTAAAATTTAAACCCTGTAGCTCATTGCTAGAATCAGCATCCGCATCATCTGCACTGGTTACAAATCCTGAATCATTGGTTAATTCGCTAGTGTTCGTTGGTATGGTCGGCTTGTTGACCAAGCTCGCATAATCTCCATCAAAATCATCCGATGCATCCATATCCCAACCACTAAAGTCTACCACTACAGATCCCGGATCATCGGATAAAGTCAACTGATTAGAATTGAATAGGAGACTTTGTAGTTCATTTTCAGGATCGGCATCACTTGACTGGACAAATGTGGACCAATCAGACCCGTTCCAAAAGTAAAACTGAGTCTCTGAAAGGTCGTAAACCATTAAGCCGTTATCACTGGCTCCAAGATCCATACCTAAGCGTTGAGAAGTGCTGAGTGTTGGAATCAAAAGCCCTTGATTTCCAGACGGGGATACCAGGTGCAAAACAGCATTAGAGTTCGGAGAATTGGTATTAACGCCCAATGAAGTCTGAGCTTCTACGATACCAACCGTATAAAGTAGGAATATCGATACTAATGGTAATCCAATTTTGAGCATGACGATAGATTCAAAGTTTCAAATAGTGATTTATCAAATAGTATTTGACAATACAAAAATCGCCATTTGAAGCCAGATTTCGAAATACCATATCCGGTCAAAAACGCTTAAAAACAGCCTTAAACAGCGTTTTTAAGACATCTCATTACCAACAAACTCATAATAACTACCAGTTATCTAGCAAACTTTGTCAATGAACGAAAACAGGTGAAAATCGGTGAATCCATTGATTTAGACTGTCAGTGAACAGTAATACAAGTTGAATGAATCGTCATATGAAGCAAAAACGCAATTTTTACTATCAACAAGGAGCTTCAAACATTCTAAGAGGTAATTATTCCTTAGATACTCAGGTAAAACATTGATGATGAAATCAGCTATTCCATTGAAGATAGACATGGTAAATTGTTCAAGAGAGGACATATCAAAGCAGGTTAACAGGCACTGCTCCCACCTCGGAAATGATCTTATAAGTTCTCAAAAAAATAAAGCCATCACCAGCATATAATCACTGGTTATGGCTTTTCAAAATTCCATGCATAGGGTATAGACGCTAGATTACTCCAACCTTACGCTTTCTATACCTATCTCGAAAGATGCTTTTTGCTCTTGATTCGATAAACCCGGCCCAATAGAAATCTGCAAGGTTTCTACATTTTGAATGTCGAAATCAGAAACTCCACTTCCGTTAAAATAATAGGGTAAAAATGAAGGATAAGGTCTTGGCAGAGTCACTATTGACACAGGCTTCAAATCGGCTAATGAAATAGAATAATCACCTTTCTTGCTTACATTGATCAAACCACCATAGGCAGACCCGTCTTTCATTATCAATACTATTTGAATAGGCAATTCTCCTTCATTAACGTTTCTTGCAGACACTACTACTTTCGAATAATCGCCTAATGACGAAACTCTTTGATCCACACGATCCCCAAAATGGTATCGCATGGAGTAATCATAAACAGGCGTACCTGCGGGATTTTCTGGATCTACTGTGAATAGTTCATCAATTTTTAGCACCAATTCACCTGTTCCTGTTTGAGTAGAAGGCAATATTCTTGAACCAGGCATCCATTGCCGAGATACTTCCTCCTCATCCGTGATGGCATTGTAAATAAACAACGGCTGCTCATTCGCTACCACAGCAACTTCATATGGCGCCGAATCAAAATCCCAATCACCAGGAGAGGCTGTTATACCTTCTGGAAACACCTGATCATCTACCAATATATAATACTTCAATATTCCTTTATGAACTAAACCACCTGAAATCTCAGCGGAATAGTTAAAGCCATGATTTCTAACCATTGGAATTTTTACTGGTTTCCAACCATCATAAGCCAAGACGTATATTGACTCAGGTCGCTCCGAACTTATAATCTGTGCCCGTATCATCAATTGCCCGCCTGAGTTGACAAACTCTGCAGGCTCGTGTAAAACATAGTTCTGCTCAATCGTCTCTGGCTTACCAACAAATTCATTTAGCTTGATATTACCCCATTTTGAATCGGGAGCAATTTTGAGCTTCATCCCATTCTTCACCAACAAATAGGTTCCTGGGGCCACTGAAAAGGTATTTCCTGAAACTTCTGGCACCTTCGAATTCCCTTCATTTATTGGTGTAATGCTAAATTCCTGACCCAGTGACGGAATAGAAATAGACATTTCTCTGGTCTGCCAAATGATTTCAGACAGTTTTCTATCCAAACTATTTTTCCCAAAAGGGTCTTGTACCCATGCAGCATCTGGGAGCACTTCCAAACGCCAAACACCCTTAGACACTTCATCCAAAAAATAAGCACCAGTACCGTCATAGCGAACTACTTTCGAGTTACCCCAACCTGCTATACTTTTCAGTTTTTTAAGGTTTTTAGGTTGTTCATGATTGTGGTTGGTGTAAATAAATTGCTCTTCGCTATTCATGACAGCCAAATCATCCTCATAACTGATTAGGAAATCACCAAATGTAGAATTTGCAGGATATCTTCCAAAATCGCTGTAAGTTGGTACCTGATGAAAGATTTCTCCAGCAATTTTTAATGCCAATGCCTTCTGTGGAGTATACTGCAAGTTCATGTAATGCGTGTTATACTCTGTATTGGTGTATGCCAGATAAGTTGGATCATAAGCAAAATGTGTAGCCCATTGAATACCAGCAGTTCTAAAACTTCTGGCCATGGCTGGATAAATATAGGATCTACCTACATCTGCCGCATCAAATTCATAAACTACTTTCACACCATTTTTAAAGTCCTTGTGATCTGCAAATGGGATTTCGTAGTTGTCAACATTGGGCAAAAAATTACCTTTTAACTCCTCGCCTGCTCCTAATCCCGTAGGATACCACTGGAAGGTACCTCCATCGATCCCCGCTTCAAAATACTGATCCATGTAATTGATGCCATGACTAATGTTATACAGTATCGGCTTATCACACCCTGTACTTCTCATCGCATCGACCATCTTCTTTACATATCGTTTCACCGAGTCAGGAGACTGTCTATGATGTGGTTCATTGCTTACTTCGAAAGCAACAATGTTCGGATCGTCTTTGTAAGCGAGACCAGTGTATGGGTTGATGTGATTAAGAAATTGAGCAAGGTAATTTTCCTGAGCCTTAATAGCATCTTCATTCGTTAAACAGTTATCCTTGCCATACTTGTGAGAAAATCCAGGAGTATAGGTATCCTTTTCTGGCCACCCATTGCCCCAAAAAGCAATAGGTGTAATCAACATCTTCATTCCTCGATCTTGCATGCTTTTCAACATGTAATCAAAAACGTCTAAATGCTCATTCTCAATAAGGTTACCCAATGAATCACTGATTTGAGTATCCCAAACGTGAACCCGGAAAGCATCGAATCCCAATCGAGCAAAGTGATAAACATCTTTGTCGATAGCCTCTTTAGGATCAACTCCGAGCTTTTTTGCAGAGCGATAGCCGTGAGCAAAAGGAACAGTATAGTTTACGCCAAACCCCTGCACCTCCTTTTTCGAGTCCTTCCATCGCATAATACCTGACTCATCAGCATAAACTCCAGACTGTGAAAAGGATATACCAATCCCTGGCCCCATGAGCAGGAGCATTGCAATTACTATGACTTTTCTCATTATTGTTTTCCTATCAAAGATTTAGTTTCATTGACTTGTCTTAGGGTAATCGTATGCTCTTTCAATCCTGGAGAAGTGGCTTTCACGACAATATTTCCGGCAGATTCCCCGGCCTGTAAAATCATTTGCCCTTTACCATTAAACAATGATCTTCTATACGACTTATCGGGCTCGTGAGAACTTGGATCACCATTACCAACACCTATAATGTCAGCATCTCCCGATATCTCAAATCGGATCGGATTGTTCGCATCAGGAACCTCTCTCCCATTTTTATCTACAACAACTACATTCACCACCGTGGCATCTGTACCATCCGCCAATAAAACTTTCCGATCAAACACCATCTTAATTTGGGCTGGTGAACTTGTAGTTATTTGAGACGTTTCAAAAGTTCTTTTCCCTTTGGTTGCTACTGCTTTCAGTTCACCAGATTGATAAACGACCTCCCACTGCAAGTGACTGTTTCGTTTCATTTTTTTCGTCCCAAGACTCTTACCATTCAAGAAAAGCTCCACCTTATCCGCATTGCTATTGACCCAAACATCAATTTTCTCACCTTCCTTACCTGACCAGTTCCAATGTGGTGAGATGTGTAACACATCTTTATCTGACCACCATGATTGATAGTAGTAATAGAGGTTTTTAGGGAATCCGCACACATCCATTACACCAAAATGCGAGTTCACATTTGGCCATGAAAACGGTGTAGGCTCGCCTCTATAGTCAAAACCCGTCCAAATAAAGCCTCCGAGTAACCAGTCATTGTCCGCAGCTATTGGCCACCAGTCCTCAGCAAGTGATGCCCACCACGGATGGCTCAAATCCTGATCTGGCAAATACCCCTTGATACTGTCTACCTGATAACTTCCACGAGTCGTGACGGTACTCCCCATTTCTGTTCCAATGATTGGCTGGTTTGGATGATCCTTGTGATAAGGAACCATCCCAAATTCGCGATAATTGAATCCTCTAACCGGTATCACGGTATTCACTCCATTGTACACATTGGCTAAGTCAGCGGCATAGGTACTTGTTCTGGTTGGATCAAGCTCTTGCTGCTTAGCCAGCATCGTTAATGCCAGACGCTTTCCAACACTTGTTTGTTGAATCCATCCTTCTTCATTACCAATACACCACATAAAAATGGACGGATGATTTCGATCTCTTCTAATCAGTTTTTCAAACTGATCCATGTGCTCAGGACTACTGTTCAGCAAGCGAGTTTCGTCCATCACTAACATACCCAAACTATCACATGCTTCCAATAACTCTGGAGTTGGTGGATTGTGGCTCGCACGGTAGGCGTTTGAACCCATTTCTTTCAATAACCTGATTCGGTAATATTGTAAGTAATCAGGCATAGCACTACCTACACCGGCGTGATCCTGATGATTGTTGGTGCCTTTTACTTTTATCGGATTACCATTGAGTAACACCCCACGTTTGTTGTCAATTTCAATGGTACGAATACCAAATTTTTCAATTTTATCATCAACCACTTTTCCTTCTGATACCAATACCGCTTTCACTCTGTAGAGGTACGGATTGTCCAAATCCCATAGGTTCGGGTTTTCTAATGTTAGGCGAAAAGAAGCAGATGATTTCTTGTTGGTCGCTATCTTGAATGGCTGAGAATCTGATCGAGTCAGTTCCTTTCCTTCTCTATTCAATACTGACACATATACTTCTCCCTTGGCTTCCTGAAGCGTTTCATTGACCAGCTCAGTTTCTACAGATATGCTAGCAGTCTCACCCTCAATATCGGTGTGCACAAAAACTCCTCCATCATTATTGAAATGAAGGTTATTGTATTCTTCCAGCCAAACATGTCTGTAAATGCCCGCTCCTTCATAAAACCATCCCTCATATTGTGAAGCATCTACCCGAACGACCAAATAGTTTGGTTCATCAAACTGAATGTAATTGGTTATGTCATAGGTGACTCCCATGTAGCCACTTTCATTATTGCCCAGGTAAAAACCGTTCAACCAAACACGTGCGTCACGATACACTCCATCGAATGTAACCGCATAATGTGCTCCAGAATCTGCTTTTGCAAATGCAAGCTCCTTACGGTACCAGCCCACACTTGTTTCTGGAAATAATCCACCAACTGGCTTATAGCCATGGGATTGCACATCAAAATTATCTACCTCCACAAACGGCAATTCTACTGCCCAGTCATGAGGCACATTCAGTTCTCTCCAGGTGGTATCAACAAAATCTTTACTCATCGGAGTATCTTCTGTTTTACCCGATTTTGAGAATATGTTGGCAATTCCGTAGTTAAAGTCCTTTTTGGGATCAGCGGCATGCCCCAGTGCAAACTTCCATCCCTTGTCGATATTGATTCTCTTTCGTTGGGACTGCTGGGCATTCAGCCCATATACAGTCGCCAACAAAAGAAGTATGAAGACAGCTCTTAGTATGTTATTCATTTGAAGTGTATTCGTAAGTCATGAAGTCAATATTGGTCATCACATTGCCTTCAAAGTCAAAAAAAGTATTGTTTTCCCATGATGATCCTGTACCCCACTGGTCTTTCATCTGAGAAGTAATCCATGCAGGCTCCCAATACACCACACCCGATGCACCAGCATTGACTAATTTTTGAGTTAGATCTATCAGGAATTGAGACTGTCCGTCTAGTGTATACGGATAGCCCGATATTGGTGTCTCTCCACCAAAAAGGTTGTTGTAGTTATCCGCACCATCAGTAGTCCACGGGTAGGCGGTTTCCAATATTATGATCTCCTTATTGAAACGCTCCTTAAACCCCTTGATTCTATTCTCTAATTGATTGAAAGAAACTCCAGTATGCCAAAGTGGATAATAAGAGATCCCAATGAAATCAAAATCTGTGGTTTGCTCGATCATCTTATCAAACCACCACTCCACATTCACCGGATCAGCCACATGAAAGGCTATTTTGGTATCTACAGATGATGTTTCTGAAACCTCATTCACCGCTCGAATTGCAGCTTTAACAACCAAACCCATATTGGCCCAACCAGATTCGCACACGTTCATGTCCGGGAAATTGGCATTACCACCAGAAAGCATCATCCCACAGTTGGATTCGTTTCCTATCTGCACCATTTCAGGCATTAAACCTTTGCTCTCCAGATAGCTCAAAACGGAAAAAGTGTAATTGTAGACGGAATCAGCTAATACATCTATGTCAGTAATTTCTGTCCATGCTGCAGGTACTTGTTGTTTTTCAGGATCTGCCCAATTGTCTGAATAATGAAAGTCAAGTAGCACCTCCATGCCTTGTTCTTTGGACAAGCGAATGGACTTTTCTACATCATATAAGTCATTGTAAAGCTGGGAACCGTCCTCATAAACTTCCTGAGTCCATGCGGGATTATGCCACAGTCTAAACCGAGCTAAATTGGTGCCATGATCAGCAAATATTGCATATGGTGACTTTTCTGTTGATTCTTCTTTATATACACCTCCATGATCCAAAATCTGATTGACGTACGACAAATCCGCTCCAAAATAAAATTTATCTACGGATACTAAAGAATCATCGTCATCCTCAGGGTTCACCCCTCTTCTTGGCTCATCCTCACAAGCTACTAACCAAAATAATGAGAAAATCAATGAATACAACATGTGCTTTCTGACCATTTATTTTTTGTATTTAAAGGTTTTTAGGCGATTCGAATAATCGCCTAAAAACCTGCCTAATCTTTGATTTATTCTAAAGAGAGCGTTTTGTTTGCCAAATCAACTGTGACCTTATAAGTTCCGTCTGTTCCATCAAAACTCATGTTGTCATCATTGTCATTAACAGCGGATAACAGCTCATCAAGTCCTCCAGTGAAATAACTGGCACCAAATGAATCTGTCCAATTATCCAGTTCCTCGAAGAACCTGAAGGTAGCACCATTTGTAAAGGTTACATCCGTGGCCTCAAACACTCCATTACCCATATCAGTGAAAGCTGGTGAATTGCCAAATGTCCAACTCTGATCATCCCCAACCAGGTACAATGCGGCAGGATAAGCTGAGTAAGGCTCCACAATCACGGATTTATTACTAAATGACACTGTGATGGTATAAGTTCCTGTTGCTCCATTGAAGGAGAAATTGCCATCTGCATCACCAACTGCTCCAAGATCACTATCTACTTCAGTGAAATAATCAAAATTATAAGCGTCAGACCAATTGTCTAATTCTTCAAAAAATCGGAAAGTAGCCCCATTGGTAAAATCTGCAGTAGCTTCAAATGTTCCCCCTCCTAAGTCTGTGAATGTTGGAGAGTTGGCAAACGTCCAGCTTTGATCATCCCCTACTAAATAAAGTGAAGTCGGATATGCCGATGCTACTTCAATAGTTACTGTAAAGTCATCTAAATCCACAGTTACCAGATATTCGGCTGTTTCACCAGCAAAAATGATGTTATCATCTCCGTCACCTGCTTGCGTAAAGCTTTCAGGTAAGCTTCCTTCAGCAAAATAACCATACCCGAACTGTGTTGCATTCCAGTCGGCTTTCTCAAAAAATCTAAAAAACCCATCCTTTTGCAATACGGCTGTTCCTTCATATTTTCCACCACCTAAAAACTCAAGGGATGCTGCCTGTTGTAAATCCCAACCTTGACCATCTCCTATCACATATAAGGTAGGAAGCTCACTTTCTTCCATGGTGATGGTTTTGGCGTTTAGATTTATTGAAATTTTATAAACTCCTGAAGTGCCATCGAAAATAAAGTTGGAATCGCCATCTTCTCCATCAATTAAAGTGGATGGTAGAGTTCCTCCATCAAAATAGCTATATCCCCATTGCTCAGCATCCCATGAAGGAGTTGCAAACATTCGGAATTTACCTCCATTGACAAACATACCAACAGCCTCATAAGTGCCAGGTCCAGTGCTGCTTACCTCAAGCGCATCACCTAGCACCCAACCTTGGGCATCACCAATGATGTATATTGGAGGAAATACCGCCAAATAAGGAGTGATAGATGTTGTTACCACATTGGAATAAACAGGCTCAACATTTGCATTCACCGCTGACCGAATTCTAAACTTAACTTCTGATGCTACGTCTGGCTCTAAACCCAATCCAAGTAAAGTATTGTTCAACGATTGAATAGTGGGTGCTGCAGTCAAATCCTGCGTGGTAGCAATAGTTGTCGGTGCAGAAAAGTCTCCTGCTCCTAAATCCATTTGCAAGGTATAAGTTATCGATGCCTCAAATCCGAAATCTGGTGCATCCCAGGAAAACTCATTAAACACCTCTGATCTACTTTCAAAAGTGAATACATAGCTATCAGCAGAGGTATTGGCCAACGTATTGGCTGCTACCTCATCTTTAATAGTAATTTTCTCAAAGTCCTCCTCACATGACATCCCAATGATTGATGTCACTAACAGCAAGACAAATGCTTTTATATAATTAATCAGTTTCATAATCTAAATGGGTTAAAATCAGTAATCAGTATTCTGCTCAAGGTTCGGGTTTGCACCAATTTCTGTACTTGGAATTGGGAAAAGATCTCTATGAGCTGCAGAAGGTGCTCCTTCCTGCACATTACCTTTCCATGGCCACAAGTAATCACCTCCTGTGAATACTCCAAAACGAATCAAGTCAGTTCTTCTATGACCTTCCCAAAACAACTCTCTTGCACGTTCATCTAAAATAAAATCAAGAGTCAACTCACCTGCCGTAATATTTCCTGACCCATCTCCAAATGCTCTTTCTCTCAATGCATTGATATAAGTTAGAGCCTGTGCAGTAGATCCACCAGTTCCACCTCTCAAAACAGCTTCAGCATACATCAGGTAGGCATCCGCCAATCGGAACATCGGCCAATCTGTATCTACCATCACTGGCTGATCACTATCCGATGGAGTTCCATCCAACTTTCTGTTTCTGAATTTGGTAATGGCATAGCCATCCGTAAACAATCCAATATCATTGATTTCCAATGACTGGCCGTCTGTCCAGAACAAAGCTCGTCCATCGTTATCCATATCAAACTTGTTGACCAAAGCAGAGGTGGTTCTCAAACCAGCCCATGCTTCTCCTGTGCCCATCAAGTCATAAGTGGGCATGGAGCCACCGATCTGTGCATGTAGTAAATACACCATTCCTCCATAGGTTTGCGTATTGATACCATCATAGGTAATTGGCAGAATCATTTCAGGACTCGTCTGATTATCTGCTACAAAATTGTGCATGTAATCAGGAGCTAAACTGTAGACTGAATTATTGATTTTGTCCAGAACTGCAATTGCTTCAGTATACTTCGGTTCATTGATATACACCTCAGCATTTAAATAAAGCTTAGCTAAAATCATCCATGAAGCAGCTTTATCTGCACGACCATACTCAAACTGAGGATCCCCCAAATCACTTTCTATTGCTACCAGTTCTGATTCGATATAGGCAAATAAGTCAGCTCTCTGAATCTGCTCTGGGAAAAATGCTCCAGGCAGATCTTCTTCAGTAACAAACGATGGGTTGCCAAACATGTCTATTGCATGATAATAAGCAAGTGCTCTCAACAAACGAGCTTCTGCATGAAACTTGGAAATATCCGGATCATCATTTCCCGCAGTTGCTCTGATATATTCATTACACAAAGCCACGGAATACATAATTCTTGAGTACATCGCTGCAATGAACACATCTGTTGCTGTCCATGTATGCCAATGTAAATCTTTAATGGTGGCATCATTCCATGAAAGTACTGCTTCGTCAGTAGTCAATTCCTGACAGTTCCAGTATTGTCTCAGGTAGTTTCCAAATCCTTCATCAATACCTTCAATATCTGGCTGCCCTGCTGGTCCTTGCTGGCCACTCAGTGCAAACGTAGCATAGAGTTTTGCTAATCCTTTTTTGTAATCTTCTACAGTTTCATAAACGTTAGCAGAAGTAATCAAATTCGGATCTATTGGCTCCACATCCAAATCATTCAAACATCCTGATAAGGAAATGAGCGTGAATACCAACACTAGTTGTATTAAATATTTTTTCATGATTCGTTTCACTTTTGGATTAGAAGTTCAGATTTACACCCAATAAGAATGTTCTCGGTCTAGGGTAGATGTTATTGTCTATTCCACCGTTTACCTCTGGATCAATTCCTGAATAGTTGGTTATAATAAAGGCATTCTGAACAGTGGCACTTACTCGGGCTTCAATTGGCCCCAGGTTAGTGAAGGTGTACCCTAAACTAATATTGTCCATCTTGAAGAATGATGCGTTCTCAATAAACATATCAGACCAGTATTGTGGATTCACAAAACCACGCTCAGCTGCCGCTGAATTGATGTTAGTGAAATATCCTGTACTAACATACAGACCTGAAAGCGTCGCTCCAGACTGCACGTTATTGTATACATAATTGTTAAGGCTGAATCTACCAGAGAAGGAGAAATCAAATTGCTTGTAATTCGCTCTTGAATTCACTCCAATCAACATATCAGGTGCCGGGCTTTTGTAGTGATACTTGTTAAGCTCGCTACTGATCACCTCTCCTGTTCCGCCTGTTCTATTCACATACAAGCCTTCTATTGGATCTCCATTGCTCTCATAAACCTGCTGGAATACATAGAAAGAATTAGCTGGATAACCTACCGTGTGGATCTGTATATTATTACCTACTCCACCACTGATCCCACCAACAGCTACTCCCTGATAATCAGGATCATCCGTTTTAGTCAACTTAGTAATCTCATTCACATTTCTAGTAATGTTTACTCCTGCATTCCAGGTAAAATCTTTAGTAGAAACAGGTACTCCAGTCAAGCTAACTTCAAACCCTTTGTTTTCCATGTTACCAACATTGGTCACCAAATAGTTGGAGAAGTTGCTTCCACCAGCGATAGGAATTCTATTGATCAGGTCTGTGGTGTTTCGTTGATACACTTCCACTGAACCATAAATCCGGTCTTTCAAAAACCCGAAATCCAGACCTACGTTGATCGTAGTTGTTTCCTCCCATTTGATATTGGCATCGTATGGATCAGGTCTTAAAGTAGATATAAACTCATTGCCAAACTGGTATGATGCACCTCCTGTACTCTCACGGTATACCGGAAGCGCAGGGTATTGATTAGAGGTTACATCTTGCTGGCCAGTGATACCATATCCAGCACGAAGTTTCAGGTCTGAAACAACCGTGGCACTAGACATAAATGCTTCCTGATTGATTTTCCATCCTAGCGCTAGAGATGGGAACAATCCCCATTGATTGTCACCAATAAATCTGGAAGAACCATCATTTCGCAAGGTTGCTGTTACGAGGTATTTATCAGCAAGAACGTAATTTAACCTTCCAAAGAAAGAGATCAGATAGTTTTCATTTTTGAACTGAGTGTTTTGACGTACCTGAGTTTCGTCTCCATTTCTATCAAATGTACTTCCCTCTCTAGAAAAATGCTGCCAGGAATAACCTGTAGTGAATTGCACATTATGATCACCCACTTCTTTTTTATAGGCCAAATAGAAATCGAGTAATTCAGAAGAATTATCCGCGGTGTAATCCAGTAGTCTTCCATTCCCGCCTGCATAGTCTCTATAAGTCCAGGTCATACCTGGTAGTGCATCATCTATACCATCTGTACTTGACTTATCAAGCCCAACATTAAGATTAGCACTCAAATCTTTGAAGAATGGCAAAGTATAATCAAGCTGCACATTTCCGATGAATCGATTCAAGTCTGCCACGTTATTTCTTAGCTCCAACATAGCCACCGGGTTACTCACAAAGGTGATTGGCAATCCGTCAGCATCGGTAAAGGCAAAGAACCCACCGAACTCATCGTTTCCGCTATAAATAGGTTGAGTAGGATCATAACCTACTGCAGACCCTACCGCACCAGGGTCTCCAAAATTGGTCTTAGAGAAACTTTGTTTGGCATTTAAGTTCACCTTCAATGACTTATTGAAGAACTCTGGGTTAAGATTAACAGCGAATGAGTGACGTTTAGTGTAAGTTGTTTCCAAAACACCCTGTTGATCTGTATATCCATAGGAAATTCTATAAGGGACATCTGCAACTGCACCTGAAGCGTTGATGTTGTGATCATGTGAAATCGCAGTTCTGAAGATTTCACTTTGCCAATCGGTATTTGCATTGCCAAGTAAGTCTACCGCATCCTGGTTGATACCACTAAACCCTTGCTCATTGAGTCCAGTTACAAGTTCTCTGTACTCATCACCAGTTAATACATCTACATATTCTATCGGCTGAGCTACAGATACTTTCGCATTGTAATTGAACTTTGGCTTTCCACTTTGTCCTTTTTTGGTGGTAATGATGATTACACCATTAGAAGCTCTTGCTCCATAGATAGCCGTCGCAGATGCATCTTTGAGCACCGTGAAGGTTTCAATATCATTGGGATTGATAGTAGCAAGTGGATTAGATGTGCCACTTACATTGCTATTGTCCACAGGGAATCCATCAATAACTATCAGTGGATCATTGTTAGCACTGATCGAAGAACCACCTCTAATTCTAATGGTTGCTCCTGCGCCTGGTGCTCCACTGTTGGAGGTTACCTGCACCCCAGCCACTCTACCTACAAGTAGATCCTGCGGAGAGGACAACACACCTTTATTGAAATCTTTGGAATCTACTGTAGCTACTGCTCCGGTAAGATCTTCTTTCTCAACCTGACCATAACCAATTACTACAATTTCATTCAATTCAGTAAGATCCAGATTCAATGTCACATTGATGACTGAATTGCTACCCGCTATCACTTCCTGGGTTTGATATCCCACAAAAGAGAAAGTCAATGTAGTTCCATCCTCCGGCACAGAGATGGTATAATTACCCTCTATGTCCGTGATGGTTCCATTAGTGGTTCCTTTTTGCAGAATGGTAACTCCTGGAAGTGGGAAGTTATCATCTGAAGAAATAACCTTACCTGATATCTGCCGTTGGGCCAAAAGCCAACTGCAACTCATCAAAGAAAGGGCAATTAATAAAGTATACTTTTTCATAAGCCATCATTTGGTATTCTGTTGCAATATTTTAGGTTTGAAATGTGGTGATAAAAGTAGGTAGGGAGATAATTATCAAAGGACAATTATCTTACACGGACTAGCACAAATCTTACATTGGTATCAAAATCAATTATTTTAAGCTATTTAAATCATATTTATTTACAAATTTGAAGTAATAGCTCACTTGGTTTTAAAAATTCCTCCAATCGGTACATGAGGCTGAAGACAAACATAAAATTGACTTTTTCCGTGATATGGCTCCTAACCTCAGGAGTCCTCTTTGCGCAAGAAACGTCTACATTTTTCACCAACTTAACCGTACGAGATGGCTTGTCTTCAAACATCATTGCATGTATCGAGCAAGATCAATACGACTTCATTTGGGTAGGTACTGGAAGTGGACTATCACGATTTGACGGTTATGAATTTCTTACGTTTAAGAAAGAAGCCGTTGCTAACAGTTTGCCATCCAATGAACTCAGCACGCTACTTGCCGATGATGACGTACTGTGGGTAGGCACCTGGCACGGCCTATGCCAAATGAATATCAAAACCTTCGAGATCACACGCATTGATTTGGGTGGAGATGTGGCGATAAGAACCCTACTCAAATCAGAAAACAAACTTTGGATAGGAACCAATTCTGGTTTGTTTGAATATGATCTCAATCATAACACTTATACCAAACACACCACCGCTTCCAGTAATCTCAGCCATAACACCGTACGATCTCTACATGAAGATGAAGATCGTAATCTTTGGGTGGGAACCTATGATGGACTTAATCTGCTAACTAAAGATTCTGCTAAATTCACACAAATCACACTGCCACGTGATGATTCAGACGGTCCGGACAACCTGCTGGTATTAGACATTAAGCAATCAAAAGATCAACTTTGGCTTGGAACAGAGGTTGGGTTATTTCAAGGAACGGAGAGGGAGTCATTCAAAAAAGTAAAAGCCAACTTTAGCAATCAGGTAATCAAATGCATCTATCAAGATCAAAAAGAAAACCTGTGGTTAGGGACAGACTTTGGCCTGAATGTGTACTCTCCATCGGACAACTCAATATCAACCCAGTTTCACAATCCTAAACTCAGCTATTCCATTGCCAATAATGTGATATGGCAAATATTTAAAGATCGATCTGGGGTCCTATGGTTTGTTACCTCTAATGGATTGAGTAGAATGAACCTTGATGGAAATTTCTACACGTATCATGAAGTCTCCAGGTTTTCCGGAGATCAATTAATTGGCAATCAAGTCAAGGCCATATTATCCGATTCTCAAGACAATTTATGGATTGGAACACAAGGAGGTGTCATTAAAACGGACATTGAGACCGGCGAACAAGTCATTTTCGATTCCAACATTAGCAACGAAAGACAACTGCTATTAAATAATGTCTTTGCTCTGGAGGAAGATGAACAACACAGAATATGGATAGGCTCCGCTGGTGGGATCAACATTTGGGATGAGCAGCTAAAAAAAATGTATTCCATCACTGCTAGTTCCCAAAATGGATTGAGTAGTAATTACATCGCTCACCTAACTAAATCGCCGGAAGGAAAAATATGGGTAAGTGCTTGGGAAGGTGGTTTGTACGAAGTTAATGGTGATTTTCATGAACCAAATGAACTTCAATTTGAATCCATCGCAGAAATTAGCAATGTTTCAGAAAAAGTAGTCCATGGAGGTAATGCCATTTGGCTCATTGAGTTTGATCAACTGTATCGTGTGGACGAAAAAACCAAAGAAAGACAGTTAGTATCCTCATTTACAGAAGTTGCCAAACAACAAATGATCTACAGCTTGTATTATTCATCCAGTGGTTCCATATGGGCTGGCACACTAAATGGATTGATAGAATATAACACCAACACTCATCTAAGTAAATTCCATCAAGTACTCACAGGCTCTGATGTAATTGTCAGTAGTATCATAGAAGACCATGCTGGAAATATCTGGAGCACCTCCAATACCTCTATTCACAGATTATCTCCTACCGGAGAGCTGACCATTTTCCCATTGGATAAAGATTTGCCCTTAAAAAGTTTTTATTACGGCTGTGCGGCAAGAAACAGCACTGGAGAGCTACTATTTGGTGGAGACAATGGGTATATCTCAATTGATCCATCCAAAGCACAACCGAATGATTATGAACCATCAGTCTATATTACCAGCCTGCAAATCAATAATACGAAAATCAATGTGGGTGATAGTTTGAATAACAGCCCAGTTCTGACAAAGGATATCAGTTTTACTGATGCCATAGAACTTGAGTATGATCAGCGATCTGTCACATTAGAGTTTTCCTCTTTACATTTTTGGCAGCCAGACATGAATGTTTATGCCTACATGCTCGAGGGAGTCGACACGGACTGGAAATATGTGTCAGGCAGAAAAAACTTTGCAGTCTACTCAAGTCTTCAACCGGGAACTTACAACTTTCAAGTGAAGGGGAGCAACAATTATGGCGTAATGTCTGATCAGCTTACTTCCCTATCGATCACTATCAACCCACCACTCTTACTCAGCAAATCCTTCATTATACTATACATGCTACTTGCTGCAGTAATCACCTTCCTTGGTTTGCGCTTTTATTCATCAAGGGTCAGACTGCAGAACGAACTGCGCATTACCAGGCTGCAAAAAGACCATGCAGAAGAGCTGGAGCAAACCAAAGAGCTGTTTTTCACTAACATTTCTCATGAGCTTAGGACTCCTATTAGCTTAATTCTACCTCCGATACATGAAATACAAAATCATGGCAAACTTGATGACCAGAGCCGGCGCCTTATTTCACTAGCAGAGAAAAACAGTGTGCGGCTGTTGAAACTAGTTAATCAAATTCTAGACTTCAACAAACTAGAAAGTGAGACGCTACAGCTCAAAGTTGCTCCAGTTGAATTGGTCCAATTCTGCAAAGAGGTATTTGATCTTTTTATTGATCAGGCAAATAGGCATCAAATTGAATTTGAGTTTACAAATAACATAGCAAGTCAAATGGTTTGGGTTGATATAGAAAAGGTAGAAACCATTCTTTTCAACCTTCTGTCCAACGCATTCAAATTCACTAAAGAAAATGGCCGTATAACGCTGGAAATAAGTTTAGATTCAGCGCATTTTAAAGAAGGAGCTATCTTAATCGCTGTAAAGGATACAGGCGTTGGAATCTCCAGTTCAGATCAAAAAAAGATTTTCGATCGCTTTTATCAAGCTGAAGAAGGCAAGAAACTTGACTCTAGCAGTGGTATTGGACTGACTCTGGCATCTGAATATGTTGAATTACACCATGGAGAGATTAAAGTCGATTCTCAGGTTAACCAGGGAACTACCTTCACTGTATGGCTGCCTCTTGGCAAGTCTCACTTACCTATAGATTCTCAGTCGGAAACATCTGTCGAATTAAGAGCAACTCGTTCTATATACCCCAAAAACCAGGAAAACAAAACCTACCAACTGGATCTAGACACTGATAAACCAACAATTCTTTTGGTTGAGGACAACCGTGATGTCATTGACTTTATTCGAACAAGCCTGGAACACTCATACAATTTTGTAACAGCGGAAAATGGTGCCGAGGGGATTGAAAAAGCTAATAACTTCATGCCCGAACTAATCATTTCAGACATCATGATGCCGGTAATGGATGGACTCGAATTGTGCAAGAAAATCAAAAGCAACCCGAAAACAAGTCATATTACGCTGATTCTGCTAACTGCTAAAAGTATGGAATCCAATAAGCTGGAAGGTGTACGCCATGGAGCTGATGTATACCTAACCAAACCTTTCGAAATACCTTTATTGGATGCGCATATCAGCAATCTCATATCCAGAAAGAAAGAACTTACTTCTTATATAAGGTCTGAATTCCTAACTCTACAGGAGGCTCCCGATGCTGAAGACAACCGTGAGAACAAATTCCTGAAAAAGGTCATCGACCTGATAGAAGTCAACATCAGTGACCCGGATTTTGGTGTTGAACAAATCAGTAAAGAGGTGGGCATGAGTAGCACTCACTTGTACCGTAAACTCAAAGCGCAAACCGGGCTATCTGCTCAGGATATCATCAAAAAATATAGAATTAAAAAGGCGTCATTGCTCTTGAAAAACAATGAAGGAAACGTATCTGAAACCATGTACAAAGTGGGTTTTTCCAGTGCTTCATATTTTTCCAAGTGCTTTAAGGCAGAATTCGGAGTAACACCAAAAGAATATCAAAGACAAGTAAATGCTTAAATGCAATTATCCTTTAGACATCATTAGAAATAAAGATATCTCCTCTTCATGAACAATAGTCGGACTCTTCTCTGCATTGGAAACAAGACCAAATGATGAGTGAGTTGGGAAACGATGGCAATTTACGTAAAGGCTTTACATCCACTGCAATTGGCCGAACCAAAGGCTGGTTTTGCATAACCGAGTTTGAACTGTATTATCTTGGGTATAAATAAATGAATCATTGAATGATTGGCTTTAAGCTCACCTATAATAACGAAACCATCAAGGTTGGTATCCCAAAAGGAGTTACTTCGATCAACCTCACTCGTGTTCTTTTGGAAGATCGAGACGAAATAGACATTCATACAGGAGGGCTGGATAAAGAAATTAATCAGCACCTTAGATGGCTGGTAATGAAGTTGAAATTAGGTGATAAACTTCTCATTGAAGTCGAGGAGTTTGAGGAAGCAGATCCTCCCCATAAAATGGTTGCACAGGATTCAGAAGACCTAGTGCTTCAAGCCAAGCTGAAGTCATATCATAGCTTAAAAAAAGAACTGGAAGAAAAAGGCCTGATCTAATAAAAAATGGTGCTGCTTAAAAACAAGTAAGATATTACCAGGGCGACAAGCAATAGCGAACACACTTAAAATCGCCTTTCATAAATGACCGTCTCAAAAGGTGTCATTTCGACTTTGGAGAAATCCACCTTAAATCTTAACATACTGACAATCTAACAAGTAAGATTTCTCTTGTCAAGCACCTCGTTACTTCGAAATAACAAATGAAAGTAGCATTTGCTACAGCCTCTTTTTTGATTTAAAAGAATCCAACTTTTAAGGTGATACTGAATCCTTGGATGTCTTAACAGATTCCGTTATTTTGGAGATAATAAAAGTGCTTATCCGTATTTTAACGTTTATAAATGAATTGATAAGGCGGATACGTGACAGGTTGTCACATATCTGATTGTTATGCGCAAAACCCGCACCATGAACGAATTCTTTAAAATATTACTAACATCTGGATTAACGATTATTGGAGGAATAACCATCTTCGCTCTAACTAAAGTTATAGAACGATTTCAGGTTGATCCAATTATTGAACTGAATAATCTGAGAGGTGAAATTGCTACCTATCTGATCATAAATGCCAACAAATTTGGATATCCGAAGGTCAACGGTGAAGAACTCAAGACACTCTCATTTGACTTAAGAAATCTCTCAGCTAAACTTCGAGGAACTGTTTTCAAAATAAGCTTTTACAACTTTTATTTTAGATTGGGCTTGATTCCAAAAAGAATAGATGTTATCAATGCCTCATCAAGTATGATAGGACTTTCTAACACAATCTCAAGTCCAGATTTCGATCAAATAAATAAATACGAGCGAAAAATAGAAAAGCTATTAAAACTCAATTTGGATTAAGATTCCACAACAGAAATAATTACTAATTCTCCTTAATGATACAATATAGTCCAACATCACTTCAACAGGTTATAGATTGGAGAATTAAGAGATTTCCAGTTTACCGAATTCTGGATAACGTGGCTTGGCTGAACAACTTCTTTGATACTGGTGAAATTCAGTTAAGCACATTTTCCAAGTTTCGATCCTATAAAGACGAAATGCAAGGAGATAAATATGAAGGTCAAGCAGCTATCATATTTGATGGAGATGATAAAAACATGCATGCTATTACTTATGAAGCTGGAATAAATGCATTTATCATGTCAACCACTGTAAACTTGAACGATCAGGTTATTGATGACTTTAAAGGAACATGCGCAATTAAAATTAATCACCCAACACTGTTCGCATTAGAACTATCAAAAAAGCTTCCATTCGTAACTTCTGGACTTGAAGGTTTGTGCGACTATGTTGAACATAGAAGCAAATTCCTAGAAAAGCAATTGAGAACTGATAACCTTTTGAAAACTATTGAAGAATTAAGCAAATATAAGATGGATCATTTGATGAACGAACTAACCCAAGGAATGGAGTTATTTGCAAAACATAAAAAATATTCACATCAAGAAGAATATCGCTTCATTTGGTTTTCAAACGTGCCAACCAACTCAACGATTAAGGTTCAATGCCCAGAAGCAATTGAATATTGTGAGAAGATCTTATTCTAAAAGCGCATAACATGCACTATGATCCATAAGCTAACTGAGCTATTTGCAAAGGCTGGTGCGATGAGATACTTTAGTAGATATTTGAAAAGTCTAGCTTACGGATGATAGTTGGACGATATGCTTCACTCACTCTTCGCAAATGGATGTCCTTGACCTCATAAGAAACCAACTCGCAGAAATAAATCGAATTTCACCTGAGATTTCACTTGATCCAATTGTAACACATATCGAACGAGCCGAACACTTGTTTAATGAAGGTAAAAGGAAAGGTGATGAACACTTTTTCACTGATGTTATTTATCGAACAAACCAAGCATTCGAAGGTAGCTTACGAACGGCCTACATGATCCTGGCAGATCAAACAGAGGAAAAGGCTAACAAAAAAAGAACAGTAGACATTGAAGATTACATCGCAAATAATTCAATATTTCATGACAGGGTTCTGCATCATTTTACGAACTACAGACAAGAATGGAGGAATAAATCAACTCATGACTTCAAATTATTCTTCAGTGAAAGCGAAGCATTCTTAGCAATTGGAAACGTTTCAGCTTACACATATCTTCTGATCAACCAAATCATTGAGAAACTTGCCTATAAGGTCGAACAACAAAAACTTGCCAAACAGAAAAAACAGAAAGAGAAAATTCGCCAAGTAGCATCTGATGAAAAACTAGACTTAAAAGAGAAGATTACTGCTTGGATAATGTTGTTTCTTGAATCAACTGACAAGGACTTCAATACTCATTTAGAAATTGAACTGATTGGAATGTTTGAAGCTTTTCTTGATGTTGTAACTGACACAATAAAAGTTAATCGTGAAGTCAAAATTGAAAATGGATCAAGACCTTACAGGATTGATATGCTTATCGAACAAGGAAAAGAGAAGGTAATCCTCGAATTCAAAAGCCCTCGCATGAGGTATCATAAAGGATACGAACAACAAATACTTTCTTACATGGGATTTACAGGAATCAAGGAAGGAATTCTTTGGATACCTAGCACTGAAAGAGAAGGAGTAATTGTTGAAGACACAACTAACAATCAAATTGATGGAATGTATAACCTGCGAACAATAAAGACGAAGAATAACAAGCGCTAGCGATAATGCCGGAACTAATGAAGATTCAATTTTTATTTCTAATTTCAACCATTATACTATTCAACCTTCATGCACAATCTTCACAAAGCATTAGGGAAAAGCTAACTTCCAATGTATGGGGATTACATGGTATTTTAACGATTAACGACAGTGAACAGACCAAGGAGCGTCAAGAACTTGGCGATTCTGATGTTCGATTAAGGTTTTCTAACGATGGAACATTAACAGAGCTTGAAGAAGGTATAAAACGAATGTATCGTTGGGAAGTGAAGAGTGACTCAACTATAGTTATACATAGAACTCCAACAGAAAAGAAAGAACGTTTCAACTCATTTTTGAAATTGGAAGAAGTAAATGCCATCAAACAATTAAACGACAACAATTTAATCTTACAAACCCATCAATCAGACTCTATATCGTACAAATTTCATTACCAGAGAGACGATAGATTTTTTGAATGAATATCGCTAAAAAATGCTGAAAATACATATTACTAATAGTCACGTCTTTTGTATTTGTCTTAAACAGTTCACTGACTCTACAATCAGAACAAGCATCTCCAACAAACAATAGATTACTTCAAAAAACCAGAACCCACCCCCATTCCAACTAAACCGCTGCATGTATTGGAGTTATGCTACCTTTATGTATGAATGGGCGAAGTAAACTTTTTAGAGCGAGTTGAGGCGATACTGAATAAACATGCCTCTCATGAGCACTTCGGTGTTACGGAGTTGGCCGCTGAAATATGCTTGAGCAGATCACAGTTGCATCGCAAGGTGCATGCGCTTACCGGCAAGTCCGCCAGTCAGCTCATTAAAGAACACCGATTGCTACAGGCACAAAAACTGCTTAGCTCCACAGATTTAACAGTTGCTGAGATTGCTTACCAGGTGGGCTTTAAAAGTCCTGCTTATTTTAATGCGTGTTACAAAGACCATTACGGACGCACCCCAGGTGAATCACGAGCCTCCAATCAGGAAGAACCTGCTCTTAGTAGTCCAAAATCTGAAAAATTCAGCAAACCGGTTCTTTTGAGTATCGCTGCATTCATTTTACTACTCATTGTATCTGCCTTCTACTTTACTGGATCAACCAATAAGCCAGACGAGCAGCATACATCCGCAAAGGAAGCAGAAGCGACCTATACCAAAGGGCAGCACCTTATGTATCGGTTCACACCAGAGAGCTTCACAAAAGCCACTGAGTACTACTACCAAAGCCTGACAATTGACACCTCCTACACTCCGAGCTATATAGGCTTGGCTGAAATCAACTACTACAGTTGCTACCCACGCATCTCTAAAGAGAAATCTCTAAAAGCCGAAAAACACGCTCGTCAAGCACTGGATATTGAGCCAGGTTTTTCGGAAGGTCATCGCATTTTAGGCATGATCTACTACCAGTGTGACTGGCACTGGGAAGCTGCAGCAGAACAATTTCAGTTGGCATTGAAAAATGATCCCAACAACTGTGTCGCACAGTTTTATTTCAGCCACTATCAAACTTTCGTATCTGGAGACCTCAACAGTGCTCGAACACTGATAGAAAATGCAAAATTAGACTGTCCCCTATTCATTTACCACTACCTCTTATCAGCAGAACAATTCATCGCCCTAGCCAACTATGAGCAGGCACTCACTGAATTGGCCTCAGCCATTGAAATCGACAATAATGAAGCGAGTAGTTATTGGTATGCCTCCATCGTTTATCAAAAACAGCAGAAAATGGCTCTGGCCATTGACGCTCTTGCAACCTATTGCGAAAAAGCAGGATTAAGCCATAAAGACACCGTCTTGGCAACGTTTCAAACAGACGGGCTTGGTAGCGTCTACCAGTTCATCGTTGATGAAATGATCAAGCAAAGTGGAGAGTGGGCAGATGCTTATTTGATTGCCAAGGCGTATGCTCTCATAAATGATGAAGAACAAACATTGATGTGGCTAAACAAAGCCTACGATCAAAAACTGATGGATTTGAGTAAAATCAAGTATGACTTCCATTTTCAATTCCTTCACACCCACCCTGAATTTCTCAAGTTACTCTCCCGCATGAACCTGGGAAATTACAATTCACTTGTGTGATACAACATAATTGATATCCCGCGCAACATCATGAGACGAGGTTGCAACGGAATGCAACATTACCAATAGTTAACAGAAGGTGTTCAAATACAATTTTGAGTTTCCATTTTATTCAAAAAACTCATGAAACATCATTCGTTAGCGGTTAAAATTTTTCTTGCCATTGCCTTTCTACTTGGCCTTACCACTCGTGCTTTTCAGTTCTTCGCTGAACCATCCATGTGGAAAGACGAGCTATTCTCTGTAGTCAACATTGAAAACATGACCTTTTGGGAGCTAATGACCCAACAGCCCGATTACAATCAGGTGGCACCTGTTGGATTTTATGTAATCCAAAAGCTCTCCTATTCATTAATAGGCAGTACCGAGATGGCTTTTCGCCTCTACCCTTTTGTTGGTTCAATCTTTGCTTTATGGCTATTCTATTTGATCGCCAGGAAATTTCTGACTGCCACCAAACTAGTGCTCGCTGTGTTTTTCATGGCCACTGCTCTTGGACCGTGGTGGCAGTCGTTCAACGCCAAACCTTACACCGGAGACATCCTGTTTTTAATGTTCTTTGTTTGGGTTGGTCTCACCATTCTGGATCGTACCCTTTCTAAAAAAGAGGTTTGGATTTACGGGCTAATTGGATTTCTGGGAGCATCCGCTTCCTTTCCTGCAAGCGTGTTTGTAATGGCTTTGACAGCAATTTTCTTTTTGAAGATGAAAGAGGTTCCGATAAGCAAGTACCTACCCTTAGTTGCATTGTGGTTAGTTGGCGGAATTTGGAATATCGTCTATGCGAAGTTCATTATTTCACCTGATGTGGCCATCGCCATGGCAGCGCATCATTCCAAAATACTTCCTCCCACTGGGGTGATTGAATATATCCTATTTTTCCCGAAGCAATTGACTTTAAACCTTGGGGATTTCCTAACAGTAATTGGTGCCAACAATCCCATTGTGGTAACACGAAGTATCATTCTCCTACTGCTATCTCTCATCACCCTTTACGCGTTAATCAAACACAAACGATTCGATTTTTTCATCCTCTCTCTCCCGGTGATCATGATGATTGGCCTGGTAGGGTTTTACATTTTACCAATGGGAGGCAGAATGGCCTATTATGGCTTGTGGCCCTTCCTATTATTACCCCTGATCGGTTTGGCTTTTCTACAAACGAAGACCCGTTGGGCCAGACCCTGGCTGACAAACACGATAGCCATGATGTTGGTAATTCCATCGGTTATGATAGTGATTCTAGGAGTGAGCAGCCTCCCTATCGAATCTGAGCCGGTCAAAAAAATGCTTTCCTATTACAATGAGCACAAACAACACGGCGATGCATTGTACGTGCTTGGCTCGGGAGATCTGTACATGAGCTATTATGGTCCCAAGTACGGGATCAGGGATTATATCTTAGGAACATATGAATACACCATTACCGCCGAAGAATATGCAAAGGACCTTGAACCACTCAAAGGCAAGCATAGAGTGTGGTTCCTATTTACCGGTTATAGACCCGAAATGAATCCTACGTTATCTGTAGAAGAAATCAAGGACATTATGATAAAGGAAGCCGAATTGCTTGAAGAAAAACACTTCGAAAGTGCCGGATATCCGAACTTCCTGAACCTGTATGACTTTTCTGAAAACTAGTATCTGGTTGGGCATTAGTACCCTATACGCCTTGGTTGATTATATCTACACAGAAAATAAAAACTAGAAGGCAATCTTAGGACGACAAAACTAGGGTGCCTGACTGGCCACCCATAACCCCTAGACGAACGGATCATTTTGTCTTAAAGTAACGCTTGATGTCTTTAGTCTATGTTTAAATATTGGGAAAAGACTCCTGAATTCAGGAAGGACCAACTGAGACCAAGCTGCAAATTGTTTAAAAATACAAAGCCTGACTCCTTTATGAATCAGGCTTTGTGTAAACCTTGAAAAGTTCGATATTTTTATCCAACTTTTCGTTTAGAAGGAGAATTGAATTCTACTATCAATTTTCCTTGATAAAATATTCATTAAATATTTTATCGTTGATTTGGATACTCACAACATATACTCCATTATTTAAATTACTCACATCTAACTCTGTTATACGATTTGAAACCTGATTCCTAATCATTAACTTCTCTCCCTGCAGTGAATATATAATTATAGAATACACTTCTTCATTTGATTCAATTCTAACTTTATCGATTGCTGGGTTAGGATACATTCTTACTGAAACAGGCACCTTCTTAGGAGTATAATCTGTACTTCTTGCACTACTTATTGCACTAATTGCTATATCTCTGAAAGTTGTTTTACCTCGCCTGGAATTGTCATTCGACGTAACTGCCAACCCCACATAAATATCATTGGACATTGTAAGAGTAGAACTATCTAGTAGTGCCCAGGTGGTGCCATCATTGGACTGAAACGCTTCAAACAAATCTCCTGTACGCTTCAGCTTCAGCCATCTATCAATGCTTCCCGCGTCTGATGATTTCACTGAGCTGCCACCAGTTGTTTGCCTGAATTGGAATGCATTCCCATTTTCAGGAGTGATGTAGACCAAGGCGTTTTTTGAATTGGCTGTCAATGACTCTCTGAACATAAGTCCAGCCTTCATGTAATCATCAACATCTGGAGATATAGAGGATATCTGACAAACGATCTCTCCATCCCCAGAAAATGGTTGATAGGCGTATTGAAACTCGTCGGCAGCACCCCAAATATTGCTACCCGAACCCTGAACGATGAATACCTTTCCAGAATATTGATCTACAGTACTTCCAGCCAGCCCTACCGACCCAATATCTGTATTACCCCATGGCTCTGGCAAGGCCGGAACAGTCGCATTTACTCCAATAGCTCGAATATTGTCGATATAGAATGTATCAGCAGTAGCTACTCCAGGAGACATCAAAAAGACCATGCGATCTACTTGATCATCCGGCACACTGGCATCCGGAGAACTAACATGATTAAAAAGCACTCTATGCCACTCATTTTGTTTTAGGGTTCTCGCTTCATAAATACTGTGTCTACCCGCAGGAGACCCACCCAACATAGAATCATTTCTAAGTTGAATCTGCATCAAAGTACCCACAGGAGCGGCTGTACGTAAGTTGATAGCAAAAACCTTAGTCTCAGACTCATAATCGGAAGCATCATCTATTGATTCATTGATGAAAGTCAATCCATCATATGTGGCTGCCCCATTCCGGATATACCTGGATGTAGAGTCTGTTTTGTTGACACTTTCTATCCAATTATTCGCTACCACAGAATAGTCACCACTGGCACTGAGCTGAGATATTTCACTGGTGGTTTCATAATTTTCAAAAACTATATCAGAAGACAATTTATCCTCAGAAACCTTCTCAACCCTAATATTATCAAAGTGATAGGTATAGGAAGAAGCTGAGCCTGCATCGAAAGCAAAAACGAGCTCATCTACCAGATGATCTCCTACGGATGGATCTGGTATATTATAAAAGCCGAATGAGACTGTTCGCCATTCATTCTGAGCTGGAACTGTCGTTTTATAAACACTGTTTCTGCCAGAAGGATAGCTACCAGATGCTGCAGCCGCATTGTGGAAGTTGAGCTGTAGTGGCGTGCCCACCGGCGCATTGGTGTACAGTTCCATTCTCACAATAAAATCTCCACTTTTAAACTTGCCAGCATCTTCTATGGCCACTCCACTGAAAAATGAGAACTTATCGTATGGGTCTGTACCAGGTGCTGTGTATCTCCCTACTGAGTCAGTCCAGTTGCTCTCCTCCTGATGTGGGTTTGCAATTACACTATAGGTGCCAACAGAAGAATCCAATATAAGCGCTCCAGTACCTTCATAGTCCATTAACAGGTCGGTAGCATACTGAACCTGAAAAGGAATATTCATCAGTGCTACTTTACTATGACCATCCCGTACTACGACATAAAGACGATAAGCCCCCTTTGCCCCAGGAGCAGAAAAAGCGATACTATCCCCGTCCTGATGCAAAATGAGCCCTCCAATACCCGGAAGGATTTCTCCCCCTGACGCATCATCAAGATCATAACCTTCCTTTACGATATACCACTCATAGGTTAGTCCATCACCATTAGGATCATAAGCATCTACAGTAGCCCAATTGGCAGACCCAACAGTAAGCCGCACGTCATCATCTTCCTCCAGACCATTAAGCACCATCTGTGTAATTCGTGGAGCACGCTCAGTGGGATAACTACCCGTCCATGAATACTGCATGGCTTCCACCACTTCAGAAGATTCGCCATTTACAGTAAATAAGCTGTACCATGTTTCCACTTCGCCATGATTTTGATGCCCCCAAACAAAAACATATGAGCCGATGCACTGCCCCATTGGATTTGCTGCTATGTAATTGTTATATCGGGTTCTGTAAATATATGCCTTGCTGGTACTGGACAGTTCTATTGGAGCATTCCAGGCAGTTTCATTGGTTTGCCAGGTACCATCCACACCCCATTCGGTAACAATGTAAGGTTTTGTCCAGCCATTGGAAGTAAGCTGATGCTCCAAATTATCCAAAGTCTTGTATACGTTAATTCCCAGCACATCTATTTCCGGTGCTCGCGCTTTAATCTCTATGATATCTACATCATGCGCAGATGCCAAAACCGTCATAGTTGGATGCAATGTATCCTCCTCATGAATCATGGCTGCAATGTCATTAACAGCGTTCCAAAGGCGATAGTTCGTGTAGCCGGCATCTGCTTCATTCCCAATTGACCACATGAGAACCGCAGGATGGTCCCGGTACATCTGCACATAGTGTCTAAACTCTTCCAGTTGCGCATTAACAGCCGCTGTGTCATTATAATTGAAGAAGTCCTCTTCGCGCCCGGCATACAGCCCCATGGTGACGGTAATACCAAGTGAGTCTGCTCTGTTTAACAGCTCTAGAGTAGACGAGTCCGTAGAATAGGTACGAATGGAATTGCCACCATATGTAGCCAGTGAATCCAGAAAATGCCCACTATATGCGGCACCTTTGACATAATAAGGACTTCCATCTCGATATAGCTGAAATGAACCGCCACTTTCTTGAATAGAGACCTCTACACCTTGGGCGTAAGTGAACAATAAAGAGCACATTGCTCCGAATGTCAGTAAAAATTTTTTCATCATTTATTGAATTGGGTAAGTCCAAATCAATCCAATAAATGATTAAATCATCTTGAAATAAATGTCAGAATTCATGAAAATAGAGGCAAGTAATACTTGAAGATTATTATTAATAGAAAGAGCACGGATAATCCGTGCTCTTTGACTGGTAGTATTAAAGAAGTATTTTAATCGGTGGTTAGTCTAATAATCTGCCTGGATCGAAACAATGTGAAAATCATCAACAGGACCCCTACAGTTGCCCCAACAATTACCGATAAATCTACAGGCAAAGAGAATCCCTCCGGGGCTAGTAGTATGTAGGAGACTACCACTGCAGACATAAATGCTGAGGGCACCAGAGCGATCCAGAAGTTTTTTCCTTCGCGAATGAGATAAACAGTGACTGTCCATAGGACGACTGTTGCCAGTGTCTGATTGGTCCAAGCGAAATAGCGCCAAATCACTCCAAAATTGACAAGTGTTAATAAATAGCCGACAATAAAAAGAGGTACGCTGATTAGCAACCGGTTTTTGATCGACTTCTGACTTGATTTCATAAAATCTGCTATTATGATCCGGGCACTCCTAAAGGAAGTATCTCCAGAGGTAATAGGTGCGGCAACTACCCCGAGTATAGCGAGAAATCCTCCAAATGTGCCAAGTGCACCGTTGGATATTTCATTGACCATTAATGCGGTATTATCACCATTAGCTAACATGGTCTGATTCAGTTCCGTCACCCCGCCAAAAAAACTCATACTTATAGCTGCCCAAATCAGCGCCACTACACCTTCGGTGACCATCGCTCCGAAAAACACCTGTTTTCCCTGCTTTTCATTGGTAATACACCGTGCCATTAAAGGAGACTGTGTGGCATGAAAACCTGATATCGCTCCACATGCGATAGTAACAAACAGCATTGGAAAAACAGGAAATGATTCCGCTTGATAATGAAGATTAGAAAAACTACTGAGAGACAACTCAGGAACACTCATATCTTGCCAAAACATGGCCACAAATAAACCAAAAGCCATAAAAAGCAGAGCGAGCCCGAAAATAGGATACAACTTCCCTATAACTTTATCAATTGGCAAAATGGTACTGAGAATGTAATAAACCAGGATGATGACTGTCCAACCCAGCAGGCTCACAGAGCCTGCTGTCATACCTGCCAAAATCTTTGCTGGACCAAGCAAAAACACCGCTCCCACAATAATCATTAGTAATACAGTAAACCCGCGCATAAACTGCTTGATCCAACTTCCTAAATAATACCCCGACACTTCAGACACACTTTCTCCACCATGTCTTATGGAAAGCATTCCGCAGAAGTAGTCGTGAACGCCACCTGCAAAAAGACTGCCCAGAACAATCCATAGAAAAGCTACAGGTCCCCATAGTGCACCAGCTACTGTTCCAAAGATTGGTCCGAGACCAGCAATGTTTAGAAACTGAATTAGAAAAATCTTCCACGTAGGTAACTGGACAAAATCCACTCCATCCGACTTGGCTACTGCCGGTGTGGGCCGCTCAGGCTGCACGCCAAAAATCCTTTCAATAACTTTTCCGTAAATCCAGTACCCTACAATCAAGACTACTATTGAAATACAAAGTGTGATCATATCATTTTAAGGTTAATTCAAATGTTTGATTGGCTAACTGTGAACTATTCGGTCCTATCATGACAGAAAAAGTGCCTGATTCCAATACATAATCCTTACTAACTGGAGACCAATACTTCAGCATTTCAGAATTTATTTTAAAGGATATCTCTTTCGATTCACTCGGATTTAGTGAGACTTTTCTAAACCCTTTCAATTCCTTTACCGGTCGAACGATTTCACCAACATGGTCTCTTATATACAACTGAACAACCTCCTCACCTACATAATCTCCAGTATTCATCACATTTACTGTAGCAGTTATTTCATCAGATGAATTGAGCTCATTTTTAGTTAGGGATATATCAGAATATTCAAAACTTGAATAACTGAGTCCGAAACCAAAAGGATATAGAGGTCCATTGGTAATATCTATGTATTTTGATGAATAACTAGAGGATGAGGCTGGTCGGCCAGTATTATAATGATTGTAATAAATAGGTATCTGCCCGACTGCTCGAGGGAATGTCATGGTAAGCTTACCAGATGGATTGTATTCACCGGCCAAAACCTGTGCTATGGCATTACCTCCTTCAGTGCCTGGATACCAAACCTCCAAAATAGCATCAACATGGTCTTGATACCAACCAATGGTGAGAGGTCTCCCATTAAAAAGCACTAAGGCTATGGGTTTACCGGCTTGCTGCACTATTTCAGCTATCCGATCCTGGTTACCAGGTATGGTCAAATTTGCTCTACTTGCAGCTTCCGCAGACATTTCCTTAGGTTCTCCTAGAGCTAACAATACCAAATCCGCTGAATTTGCCAGACGTTTGATTCTGTTTTCAGGGAGTTGTTTGTCATCCCAAAAATCCCCCACGTCTAAAAAATTAATTTCACAGCCTGGAAACTGGTCCTTTAAGCCATCTACCAAACTTACGGCATAGATCGTGTCTCCTTTGGCAGACCAGCGTCCCAGAATATCCTTGCTATTAGCAAAAGGCCCAATAACAGCAATTTTCTTAACTTCTTCCTTAATCGGCAATAACCCATTATTCTTTAATAGAACCATTGATCTCATCGCTGATTCTTTTGCCTTTTTGCGATGGGAGTGTGAAAGAGTAATATTTTGGATTTTGCCCGGTGTAGAAAAACGATAAGGATTATCAAACAACCCTAATTCAAACTTTTTTTGAAGGATGCGTCTAACCGCAGAATCAATTAAGACTTCATCAATAACACCTTTCTCTACCAACTGCTTGATATGTTGATGATAATTTCTGGACTGCATTTCAATATCTACAGTAGCCGATATCGCCTGGGAAGTTGCTTGGGAATTATCCATTGCGTATCCATGTTTGATCAACTCCCCTACACTTCCAAAATCAGAAATAACTATACCATCGAAAGCTAAGTCATTTCGCAATAGGTTCTTCAAAAGTTTTTGATGCGCTACGGTAGGCACACTTTCTACCACATTAAATGAAGTCATAACCGAACCTACATTTTCTTCAATAGCTGCGATAAACGGAGGCAAGTGAATATTGTATAAAGTCTCATTTCCAAAATCCACAGTATTGTAATCACGTCCGCCCTCTACGGCACCATAGCCAATAAAGTGTTTGGCACAAGCGATAATGGTAGCGGGATCCTTTAAATTATTTCCTTGAAATCCTTGAATCGCCGCCCTAGTCATCAGAGATGACAGGTAAGGATCTTCTCCATTGCCTTCCATCACCCTACCCCATCTGGGATCTCTTGACACATCCAGCATGGGACCATGGTTATAACTGATACCAGCACTAGCTGCTTCTAATGCTGCAACAGCATGTGACTGACGAACCATCGCCGTATCCCAACTGCATGACATAGCTAACGGGATTGGAAAAATTGTCTTAAATCCGTGAATTACATCATAATTGAAAAAGAGAGGGACCCCAAGACGAGTCTCTTCCACAGCAAAGCGTTGCATTTCCTCCACATCATCTACTTCTCCTGGCACCAAAATAGACCCTACACCACCAGCCTTTACAAGCTCGATGAGGTCTCTGGCTTTTTGTCCGTCTCCAACACGCGCATGCCCTCTGCCCAAGCACTGATACATCTGACCCACTTTTTCATACAAGGTCATCTCCTGAATGAGTGAGTCGATTTGGTGATTATAAGATCCGACACTTTTCCTATTAACTTCCGGATTACATCCAAATAAGATCCAACAAAGGATCACTATCCAAAATGCTAACCTCATGAACCAGCGGTTTTCTGAGGAACAAGCAGCACAGCGTCAGCACGAACTATTCCCTCCTCATTTGCATGAATGACCAGCTTATTCTCTTCTGCATTTGTCAATGAATAAACTCCTACAGAAATCCATTCACCAGCAGTTTGGCCTATCACCTCCACCTCATCAGCTATCACCTCCTGTTCCATTTTATCCGAGCCTATTTGTAAGCTCACTTTAGTGGAAGGTGATACATTATTCACCTTACTGAAATAAACAAATACTTCATAAGACCTGTCTACTGTCACTCGGATCGGAAACGCCACTTCACCAACCCCTTGAAGTTGTAAGGCGTTCTGTCCAAAACAATCCTTAGTTACTTTTTTCCACTCGCCAGTTACTTCAACACTCTCATGTGAGTTATCGATAAGAATCTCAGGATCGGTGCCATCTGACAATGGGTCTGTCATTAGTGAATGTCTTAGCACTTTATAGTCCAAGTCTTGTACGGCCTTACTCCCCTTCATTACCTCAGCTGCCGCTAGTGCTGCCACCTGACCAAGAGCCATGAATACAGGCTCCATCCTGATGGAACCATAAGCGATGTGACTGGCAGAGAGACAAACGGGAACCAAGAGGTTGTCACATTCTTCTTTCTTCGGCACTATAGCACCGTAAGCGATCGGATATAGACCAAATCCTCCAATCTCCACATTACCTTCATTCTTGACCATAGCAACACCTTCTTTTTGCACTACCACTCGCTGACAGTTGTGTGAATCCATCGTATAAGCCGCTAAGGCAATTGGGTCAGTTACGACTTCCCTGCCCTGACAGTGATGCTGAGTCATTACCGTTTGGCCGATCAGGCGCCGCACCTCTCTGACATAAAGCTGAGGAGACCAATTGTTATTTTCCGTGTATTCGTCTTTGGGGTAACCCCACTGCTGCATTTCTTTCCTTAATTCCTCCGGAACACGTGGGTCAGTTTTGTAGAAGTACAGCAATCCCTTCGTGTAGATCTCATGTTGCTTTACAATGGCGGCTCGCTCTTCATAAGAAGCCTCAGGATACGCGTAATTCATGCCAATCATATCCGTGGAAAAGCCTCCCCGATTGTTAATATCTGTTTTGCCTCCTGGCATTTTGCTCCAGATAAAATAATCATTCAGTGACCGATTTTCTGACTGAGCCTCAAATAATCTCAACAGCAGCTCATACCTTGATGAATCGTAACCTTCCGGCCGAGTAATAGGTACTTGATTTCCTTGCTCATTGGTCAGGCAAATTCGAAAATTATACGCTTGTAACTTTTCATCCCCAGTACCATCAGGAGACACCTCTTCAGGACTGATCCCCCACAGCAAACCGCTGGAAGAATCACCTTTGATTATGTAGGGATCTATAAAATCAGGAAACTGATGCTTCCCCCTCAGCTGCACGCCATTGTAAGTTTCATCGTACAATTCATTGCTTTCTCTTCCAACAATATAGGATACTCCAGACTTAGCCATCAGATCACCTTCGTAACTGGCATCTATAAATACACTTGCGCTAATTGTCATAGATTGATCTACCCCATCTTGAAAAAGAGAAACCTCCCTAATAGACTTTCCATCTTTGGAAACACCCTTCAACCTGTATCCATAGAGCACCTGTACATCCGCTTCCTTCAGGTAATCACCAAACACCTTACTCGCTACACCTGGCTCGAAGATCCAGCGTTCGAATACCCCATATTCGGAACCAATACGTCTGTAAAAATCTTTGGCCAGCCATTCAATAGCATATTTATTCCCTATATCAGTGTACCCCAATCCCCCGGAGGTCAAACCTCCCAAATGATTATCCGGTGAAATTAGTAAGACGTTGAGGCCTTTCATCTTAGCTGTATAGGCAGCTATAATCCCAGATGAAGTACTCCCGTAAATGACCAGATCGTAGGAATCATGCGCTCTCTCGGATCGATTACAGCCCCCTACAATAGAGCTTAGAGCAATGAGCAAAGTAATTATACGATGTTTCATTGGATAGTCAGTTTAGTGGTTTTCAAATCTTCATTGGCAGAGGAGCTTCCTGTAGATATCCAAAACTCTCCTGACTCAATAGTTTGCTCCATGTTGAGGTTGTAAAAAGAGAAAGCTTCTGCATCAAGCCGGAAAGTAACATTTTTGGTTTCTCCAGGTAGCAGGCTAATCCGCGCAAATCCTTTCAACTCCTTCATGGGTCTGGTAACAGAGCTATAAAGGTCTCTCACATAAAGCTGCACCACTTCCTCTCCAGCCAGTTTACTGCTATTCGTTACTTCCACAGTAACCTGAACTGTATCTGCTGACTTGATAATCGAATCTGACAACACTGGCTCTCCATATTGAAACTGGCTGTAAGAAAGCCCATGACCGAATGCGTAAAGCGGGCCTGTTTTAGACCACTTATATTTCTTGACATAATGTGCTCGCTTATGATTGTAATAAGATGGTATCTGACCAACATTTCGAGGAATGGTGATAGGGAGTTTTCCGGACGGATTTACCTTCCCAAAAATAACTTCTGCTATTGCCTGACCGCCTTCGCTGCCTGGCTCCCAGGCTTCAACCACCGCTGGAATGTTCTCTGCTATCCACTCCACGCCCAGCGGTCTACCATTGATTAGCACTACTACTACCGGTTTGCCTGTAGCATGAAGTGCTTCAACCAATTCCTGCTGGCGACCCACCAGATCCAAATTATCCCTGGCTATATTTTCACCATTTGTCTTAAACTTACTTTGGTACCTGAGAGAGTTGCTACCAACCACTACCACTATCAAGTCATTGTCTTTACTTTTGGCGACAGCCTCGCTGATGTGCTGGCTCGTGATTTCTGTGACTTGCATTCCCATATCATGGTAGTTAAGCTTTACTTTGGCAGGCTTCACCTGTTCAAACCCCTCTACCACGGTAGTGATATTCTCCTCTGGCTGTTCAAAACTCCAGTCTCCCATGAGTGTATGGTTATTGGCATTGGGCCCAGTGATCAGAATGTTTTTCACATCACCCTTTACCGGCAAAAGATTGTCATTCTTTAAAAGTACGATGGATTTTCGCGCTGCTTCCAGTGCCGTAGATCTATGCGCTTCTGTACGGATGGATGTCGCTATCTGGTCCTCCTGCACAAACGGATTTTCGAAAAGCCCCAGCCTGAACTTGGCTTCCAGAAGTTTGCGAACGGATTGGTTGATGCGCTCCTCACTCAACCGTCCCTCTTGCACCAACTCCATAACAGGCTCAAGAAAATCAGGTCCATGCATGTGCATATCCATTCCAGCATCTACAGTGAGATAGCAAGCCTCCTTCTGGGAGTCAACCACCCGGTGAACGGTCTTGAGACGTTCTATATCCATCCAATCACTTACCACGAATCCCTCAAATCCCATTTCATTTCTAAGAATATCTGTAAGCAAATATTTACTCCCATGGCATGGGTCTCCATTGATTTCATTGTGAGCAGCCATCGCAGTAAAAGCTCCTGCGTCTATCGCTTTTTGGTATGGTGGAAAATACACTTCTCTCAAAGTACGCTCACTCACATCCATTGGGGATGCATTGAGTCCATTCACCGGTTCACTTCCTGCCACAAAGTGCTTTATGCATGCCAGCACATTGTCAGGGTTTTCAAAACGATCACCCTGCAATCCTCCCACCATTGCCACACCCATTTCACCAACAAGGAAAGGATCCTCTCCAAAAGTTTCTCCAACTCTACCCCAGCGAGGATCTCTGGCTACATCTACATTAGGAGAAAACGCCCAATGTGAACCAGTAGCTCTCATTTCTCTTGCTGTCTGCTGCGCTATAGTTTTCACTAGAAGGGTATCCCAGGTTGAAGCAAGACTCAATGGAGTGGGATAAACAGTAGCTCCTTCATATAGTGCATTGCCGTGGATGGCATCAATTCCTATAAGCAATGGAATTTTTAGCCTCGTTTGTTGAGCGGCTTTCTGTAACTCATTTGCTTCTTTGGCTGTGAGTACATGTAGAAACGATCCTATTCTACCAGTCTTGATGAGATCGTAGAGATCTTTACCGCTCAGTCCCGGATAGAACGCATTGGCATCATCTGCCATTAAATCAATTGGTGTATTGAGATCAGCAGATTTCTGAAGGTGAAACAGCCCGACATATTGGCTCATTTGCCCTACTTTTTCCTCCAGGGTCATTTTAGAAAGAAGGTCTTCTACCCGGTTTGCAACGGGAGCCTGAGCATCTAAATAACTAACTTTTTGATGCCCCTCTGCAGGCTGACAGCTATTCAGTGAATTCATTGCACATAACACCATCAAGACAAATGGGAGCACAACTTTAAAACGCTTCAACATATTTATATCTTATTTTTCTACTTTGAATGGAATGGCCGAAAACGCAACGTTTTCATGGCTATCATGCACAAAGGCATACAATCTGTATTCGCCCTCTCCGGGCATGGTAAACTGAACTGATTTCTGATCATTGGAAGTGAAGATTCCATCTAAACCAGGAAGCGACCCTTCGAAATTTTGCCCGGAATCAATGACAAGCCCCTCGCGAACCACCTGCCACTCAAATGAAAGTGCATCACCTTCAAGGTCTACTGCTTTGATACTCGCATAGTTCTCCTGCCCTACCTTCACCACAATATCGTCTGTAGCTATCTGACCATTCAACGTCATATCAGCTGATGACTCAATCCTGGGAGCTCTATTGGCCGGGTATCCACCTTTCCATGAGTAATACATGGCCTGTGCGGCTGCCAGCGGTTTTTTCTTCGCCGTAAATAATCCATACCAGGTAGCTACGACACCATGTGTCTGATACCCCCACAGAAATACGTAGGACCCAATGCAGCCTTTGTTAATATTGGCGGCAATGTCCTGAGAATACCTATCAATATAAACTTGTGCCTTCTGGGTGCTCGTCAGTTCATAAATCCCTCCCCAGGGAGTACCTGCTACATTGCCCCAGGTACCATTTGGCCCCCACTCTGTAATCATATATGGCTTGGTCCAGCCAGCTCCGGCAATTTTGCCTTGAGCCTGACTGATTGCATTGTAAGAGTTGACACTCAGAATGTCCAGTGAAGGGGCACGCTCTGCAATCTCCTTTATATCCGTAGGATCTGCTCCTGCCAGCACGGTAGTGGTGAGGTGGTTGGTATCCAGCTCGTGAATCATATCCGAAACCTCCCCAATAAAATTCCAAACCTTATAGTTGGTATACCGTGAATCAACTTCATTGCCAATTCCCCACATAATCACAGCCGGGTGATCCCTGAACTGTAATACTTCCTGCCTGATTCGTTCTTTCTGCTCAGCTACTTTCTCCTCATTGTCATAATCAAAGCCATCGGTCTCACGATTGACCCAGATGCCAAGGCAAACGGTTAGTTTATGCTCCAGTGCACTATCCAGAACAGACTGGGTATCTTCGCTCACGCCATAGGTTCGAATGGAGTTACCTCCATATTCAGGCACCAAATCAATGAAATTATTGTAAGCCGCTCCCTTGATAAAGTATGGCTGACCATTGCGATAAAGACGAGGAATCTCCCCTTCATAAATAATTTCTGCTTTTACAGGACCATCCACCGGATACTCCACACCAGCATCATCTGGCTCTGGCCCCTTCTCCATCTGCTCCTCTTTGCAACTGACCAAGAACTGGCTAGCAATGCTCAGCATTAACAATAGTATGACAACAACTTTATTCATGAAAAAGGACATTAAAAGGATTTACCAATATTCTAATTACCCAATGTTAACAAACTATCGTCTAAGAATCTGACCGTCTTTGATCAACTGCTTTTCCAGCTGCTCATAGGGTACTTCCTGTACGCTCTGCCCATTATCTATGCTCAATACTGCTGCAGTAGCTGCTGACTGCCCTAGTACCATATAGACAGGTTCCATACGAATAGAGCCAAAGGCTACGTGCGAAGCTGACAGACAAACAGGGACTAACAGATTATCACATTCTTTTTTCTTTGGCCTGATAGACTTGTAACTGATAGGGTAGTTAGGTGTACCCATCCAGTAAGTGCCTTCTCTCCTCAACTGACCCTTTTCATCAACAATGGATGATACATAGTGACAGTCTAGCCAGTATGTAGCTAGCCCTACAGATTCTGGAGCTATTTCCTTTCCACGACAATTGTGCTCCGTCATCACATAATCACTCATCATACGACGTGCCTCCCGAACATAGAGCTGATGTGGGAAATTTGCATTATCGACAAACTCATCCTTTGCTAGACCCCAGTTCTTCATTTCCTCCCTAATGTTTTCCGGCACTCTAGGGTCATTACCTAAAAACCACAGCTTGCCCAGCGCATAGTCTTTGTGCATGGCTGCAATCTTTTCCCGTGTTTCATAACCCCCTTCTGTATAGTCATAATTGGCCCCTACAAAATCCAGATGATTGGTATCGGTCTTCCTATTTGGCATTGGTGTCAGGGTGATGAGCTTTTTCCGCAGCGGAATATTCGGGTCAAGCTCTAGCTGCCTGGCCTGTACTTCGTACCACAAAGGATTATAGTTTTCAGGCCTTTCAATTGGCACCATGTTATTAGGATCATCTGTGAGAGTAAGCCTGTAGCAGTAAGATTGCATTCTTTTATCAGCGCTGCCCGGCTCAATATCCGGGTTATTCTCAATAAAAGGTAGCAAACCTGACGAAGGATCTCCCGGTTTCACATAGGGGTCCACAGAAATCTCACCACTTTCGCTTTGCAGACCGATCACGTCATTGAGTCTAAACCCATTGTACTTTTCATCAAAATCTTTGTTTGAATCTCTGCCGTAAGTATAAGTAACGCCCGCTCTGGCCATCAGATCGCCTTCATAAGTAGCATCTATAAATACCTTGGCGTTATATTCCTCACCAGTCTCCATTTTGATGCGTTCGATAGATTTACCATTTTTAAACACCCCTTTATCTAAATCCAGGCGCTGATTGAAAACTACCTTTACACCTGCCTCCAGCAGCATGGTACGCATGATCTCTTCAGCCACATGCGACTCATATACCCACTGCATAGTGAGAGAGTCACGCTTGCCCTGAAAGACTCGTTTCACGATTGACTCAAAGTATTCCTCGCGATCCTGATTTTTCCAGGCTGCAGGCTGTAAGTAATACTGATATATTCGCTGATAAAATTCTCTGGAGAGCCCTCCAATAGAAAGGTGTGAATTGATATCTGTGGCAGTAAGCCCAGAGGTGGTGGTCCCCCCTACATGACTGGTATTGGAAATAAGCACCACATTCTTGCCCATTCTGCCAGCCTGCACAGCTGCAGTGACTCCTGCCGAAGTTTCTCCATATACACAGATATCATACTGAGCAAAAGCACCGATACTGATCATTGTGAGACCAATGAATGCAACCCACCTTAAGGAAGCTGTTTTTAATCGAAACATAACTTGGTTATCTAATTTCATAAAATTCGTAAGTATGAGGGAAGCCCAAAGCTCCCCTCCATATTGATTTATTGTTGCACCTTATAGTCGAATGTGATAGAGCCAGAAGAGCTGGCGACTATGGTTTTCACCAATATCAAAGCATACTCTTCATTGACCGTTTTGATAGCTATGATTTCACCTTCTTCTGTTTTGGTAATGTTTTCTGCGGATGGCTCACTAGCCTCAAATGCTTCTAGGATAAGCTTATCATCTTCAATGGCATAGAAATCATCTGCAGTCATAAACTCGGCAGCTACTCTCCTGATCTCTGTATTGTTTCTTACTGTCCATGAGCCCAGCCAGTCATCTCCCCAGTTAGTTGTGTTATAGATGAATTGGGCAGCATTGCTATAAATTGGAGCAAAAATATTGATACCACTGGAGCCACTCCTGAATGTCCCCATATCCACATATGCGCTATTGGCCTTTGCGTCTGGAACCGAGTAAACTATATTTTCAGACAAATCAATAAAAGGCCCTACGTCAGAATTACTTTGCATTCCCATCACTACATCGACATGGGTATCAATTGGCAGAGGTACTCGTTCGCCTATCACATATAGTGTATAGTCTACTGCATCAGACTTCAGTTCATCATCTGTGGCTTTGAACGAGAAGGTTACATCCTTGCCCCCATCCTCTGACACCAACACGTACTCGAAGTGGTAAGTATAGCTAAAAGGATTCTCGAAAGAGGTCACTGTAAGGCCTTCTATCGGGCTATCGTAGAGTAGTGTTTCTATTTTGTCCAGTTCATCTTCTGATGCTATTTGCACCTCAAAGTCCAAGGTATCCCCAACTTCTAAAGTATCCGGCAATACCTCTGGCAAAACAAACTCCATATTTACTGGTTCCAGCACGATCTCTACCGAGTAGATGGCATTGTAGGTGAACCCTCGCTTATCATGCGCTACCACTGAAAACTCCAGCGTGCTCCCCAGCTCCGCGTTAGTTGGTGTGTAAGAAAACTGATATTGAAAACTTTTAGGGTTTTCAAACGAAGTGACCTCCGAACCAGTAATAGTCTGAAAATCTGTTTTCAACTCAACTTTTTCCAATCCTGCGTTTGCATATACTTCTATTGGAAAATTTATTTGCTTATTTGGAAACGCTGTTTCAGGAGCAGTAGGTGGCACATCCACATAAAATTCAGAATTGCCAATCTCCTCAATTAATTCAGTGTCGCAGGCTGCCATCACACACAGTGCTAAAGCCCACGCTATTACATATCTAATGTTTTTCATCATTCTCATATTTGGGTATCAGTAATCATCATTTTGATCCAAAAGCTCATTTACCAGTCGCTCCTGCTCAGGGATTGGAAATAGCACATGCTTATCCAACACCATAATACTTGGATCCTGGACAGCCATAGCCTCTTTTAGTTTACCCCATCTCAGCAGGTCAAATCTTCGCTGGCCTTCAAAGGCAAACTCACGTCTACGCTCTACCATCAGGCTATCTCTAAATTGCTCTTTGGACAAGCCCGCTGTTAAATCAGCAGGAGACGCCACCTCTATTGGATAACCAAAACCTCTTCTGCGAACCTGATTGAAGGCACTGTAAGCTTCTACTGATGCACCATTCAGTTCGTTTTCAGCTTCGGCATACATCAACAGGACATCTGCGTACCTGAGAATGTAATAGTTGTTACCCCCATCAGCTACTGTGGTTGCCTGCGGATCCTGATATTTATTGACATAATAAGGAAACTGCACAGATGAAGGGGCGCCTGGTACGTACAGTACATTTACATCTCTACGCTCATCGCCTTCAGCATAGATATTATAGTGATTCTCTGTAACAGGGTTGTCTCCAAAGCCTGCAAAGCCACCCTCCTCTGGCGCCTGCACAGAAGCAGGTGGCTTGAAAAAGCCCTGATAAGAGGAACTTACAGAAGCGTCTGTTCCGCCGGTACCCACAAACTGGATTTCGAAGATTGACTCACCAACGTTTTCATTGGCTATATCAAAAACCTGATCATAAGATGGCCAAAGCTCATATAATCCCAAGTCCATCACTGCCGAAGCAGCTTCTTTGGCCTTGCCATATTCCCTGTTAGTAAGATATACTTTAGCCAGCAATGCGGTAGCTGCACCACTTGTTGGCCTGCCATAGTCCTCCGGGCTATACTGAGCTGGCAAACTGCTTTCGCTGACGATCAGATCATTAATGATCAATTGGTATACAGAGTCCACCGAAGTTCTTGACACTTCCAGTCCCTCCAATGCAGTGGTCGGTTCGGTCACCAAAGGTACTTTCCCAAATAGACGAACCATATTGAAATACATCATGGCTCTCAAAAAATGAGCTTCCCCCAGAAATCTGGACTTGATCTCATTATCAATACTCATCTCAGACACCCGATCTAAGACAATATTGGTTCTATTGATGTTTTTGTAGTGATTTTCCCAAAACCGATAAATCAGATCTGAAGAAGCATCAAATTGAAATTTGTCCATCTGCAGCTTGTTCACATTACTGGTATTGCGCCCGTAGCCCCACTCAGCATCATCCGTACCCTGAGACTGCACTACTTCCATAAACTGGTTATACACGTCATGCGTCTGCATGGAAGCGTACATGGCATTGACCGCCGCTTCCGCATCCTGCTCCGTTTCGAATAGGTTTTCCGCTGTATTGATACCATCTGGCTTAATGTCCAGGTCAGAACATGCCACTAGAGTGATAGCCGTGATTATCGTATAGAATATTTTTTTCATCGTCTTGCTCTATTAAAATGATAGATTGAAACCTGCTGTGAATACTTTTGTATTCGGATATGCTCCCGAATCAAAACCCTGGCTGATGTTGTCAGAACCGTACCTGCTCACCTCGGGATCAAGACCCGTGTAGTTGGTGAAAGTGAAAAGGTTCTGAGCATTCACATACACTCTCATCACCTCAATGCCTATTTTGCTCAAGGCGTCAGAAGGAATAGTGTAGGCCAACTGAACGTTTTTCACCCTCAGATAAGAGCCGTCTTCCACATATCTATCATAGGATACATTGGTAGGCTTAGTGGCTGTTGCTCTCGGCACATTAGTATCTGTGTTTTCTGGACTCCAACGATCCAGCACTGTGGTGCGCTGGTTTTGCAGTCCAGTAAGGTTTTCCAGCGTACGTAGGTTTAGGTTATAGAGATCATTGCCATAGACATACTGAAGAAGCACTGAGAGGTCAAACCCCTTGTAAGAGAACGTGTTGTTGAATCCTCCGAAAAACTGTGGCTGAGCATTCCCGATAATTCGTCGGTCATTTTCATTGATCACTCCATTCTCATCATAGTCAACGAACTTCACATCTCCAGGCCTGGCGGAAGGCTGGGCTGATACAGCTATCTCCTCAGTGGTCTGAAACAACCCGTCTGAGACATATCCGTAGAATGTACCCAAGCTTTCATTTACCCGAAGTACTGTAGGAGAAGAGGCTGGAATAATCTCATCTTCACCCCCGAGACTGGTAATTTTGTTATGATTGAAAGTTATATTCAGGCCAGAAGTCCACTTAAACCCTCCATCGAAAATCACCCCATTGGCGGATAACTCAAGACCTTTGTTTTCCACTGCTCCAATATTTTTCATCCCTGAACTAAAACCTGACGTGGTAGGAATAGTCACTCTAAGCAAGAGGTCATTTGTCTCTTTGTAATAAGCATCTGCCACGAAGGTTAGTCTATTTCTAAAGAAACCCATTTCCAATCCTACATCTGCCTGCGTAGTACGTTCCCACTTAAGGTTTCGGTTTCCTACCTGAGAGGGTGTGATTCCGGTTACAATCCGGTCACCAAAGACGTACTTGGTACCATCCCATAGATCAAGAGAAGGATAGTTGCCTATGCCATCCTGATTCCCAGTGATACCATAGCTGGCACGTACTTTCAGATCAGTGAATACATTAAGGTCCTGGATGAAAGACTCCTCGATGGCTCGCCATGCCAGTGCAGCAGAAGGAAAGTAGCCAAACCTGTTATTAGCTCCAAACCTGGAAGAACCATCGGCTCTGCCGGTAAGAGTAAGAAGATATCGATCTTTAAATCCGTAGTTAACTCGTGCTATGTAAGAATGTATCACCCAGTTGGCTACCTGCGAGCTCGGAAGCTGCGCAGCATCCGGGTTTCCCAGGCCTAAATCATAGGTGCCTGTAACATCATTGAGAAATCCCTGAGCTGAAGCACCAATAGCTTCGTACCGGGAAGATTGCTGGGTAAATCCTCCCAGGATATCAAAACTATGCTGTCCCACGGACTTCTTATAATTAATCGTATTTTCGTTCAACCATGTGAACGTCTGCCCCGAAAACACCGATGCGTCTCCTCCTACCTGAGCTCCGGAAAAGACCGTCTGAGGAATATAAGTATCATTTTTGTTGAAACTGGCATCTAAACCCCAAGAAGTTCTGGCTGTGAGCCCCTCTACTATCTCCCATGCAGCGTACACATTTCCAATAGTTCTGAATGTCTTATTCAGGTTTTGGTACCCATCCAGTAGGGCTATGGGGTTGTTAAAACCAACTCCCTGATTGTTATACTCCGTATAGCTACCATCCGGCTGCTTTATTGGCAGGTTAGGAGCTGTGGTCAGCATAGAGAAAATAGATCCACTGTTCGCACGATTAGTTTTTACATAGCTAGCTGTCAGACTATTTCCTATTTTAAGATTCTGCTTAATATCCTTATCCAGGTTCAGTCTGAATGAATATCGGTCCAGATCAGATGTTTTAATAATTCCTTCCTGGTTGAAATAATCAAATGACATCAGATAGTTCGTTCCATTGGTACCTCCTGTTGCTGAAATATTGTAGTTGCTCATCGGTGCCAAATCCGTGATCATCGCATCCTGCCAATCAGTAGAGACTGGATTAAGGCTAGGATCATACAGTAATGGCCCTCCATCTGCCAGACTGGCTTCATTGGCCAACTCTTCAAATTGTTTGGCATTCAGCAAGTCATATCGGTTGGTCTCTTTTTGGAATCCATAGTAAGCATTGAAGCTCACTCTACCCTCGCCACTTTTGCCACGCTTGGTGGTAATGAGTACTACTCCATTGCCTCCTCTGGAGCCATAGATAGAAGTAGCCGAAGCATCTTTCAGTACTTCAATTGACTCAATATCATTGGGGTTGATTGTATTGAGTGGATTTAATGAATTGGCATCACCCTGACCAGAGGAAATAGGCACTCCATCCACGACATAAAGCGGTTCGTTGCTCCCGTTGATCGAGTTACCTCCACGAATCCTCACTGACGCACCGGCTCCAGGCATGCCCGAGCTTTGCACAAAAAACACTCCCGCAGACCTACCCTGCAAGGCCTGATCTACACTTCTGAGAGGCAGGTTCTGAATGTCTTCGGTTTTGATAGAAGAAATAGCACCAGTCACATCCTTTTTATCTTGTATACCGTAACCCACCACCACTACTTCTGCAAGCTCAGACATATCTACCTGCAAAGAAGTGTTCACCTGGGTACGCCCGCTAATCATCACTTCATCCGACTGAAATCCTATATAACTAAAGACTAACACAGCATCATCTGAAGTAACTGACATAGAATAATTACCCTCCACATCAGTGATGGTACCATTCATGGTATTCTTTTCTTGTATGGTCACGCCAACAAGTGGTTCATTGTCTTCAGCAGAGATAACTCTGCCCGTCACTCTGACTTGCGCGAGTACCTCAATTCCTCCAAGAAAGAGAAGCATTAAGACAATCCAACATCGTTTTAATATTTTCATATACATCATTTTTGGTAGGTTGATCAAGACATTAATTCTCTTGAATAATCATCTCTACAAAGCAATCACTATCCGCCCATTTCCATCTTTAAAAAAACCGCATATATCTTTGAGAAAATCGCAATATGCGCCTTAAAAACCACTTCAACTTATTAAAAAGGCAAAAAATCAACCTGTTTCATCTATATTGTCCAACATGATTCTCATCCGATCAATACTGAAATTCAGCTTTTTATTCATCCTTGTTTTATGGCAAAAAACTGTCTTTGGACAAGGAGATTTTCTTGCGTCAAATATCACTGACAGAGACGGTCTTCCACAGAACAAAATCAAATCAATTGTAAAAGACACTACCGGTTATATATGGATAGGCACTCAAAATGGCATTGCCAAGTACAATGGTTATGAGTTTACTTCGTATGCTAACCTAGATGGAATTGAGATTACCACATTATTCTTATCAAATAACAATGACCTATGGGTTGGCACTCATTCTGGTCTGTTTCTTTATGACCGAATCAAAGATCAATTTCACAAAAAATCTTTAGGAGATATTCGTCATATTGGAGCACAATCAGGGTTAATTTATTTTATAACTCGAGAGAAACTGTATTCTTTGACGAAAGAAGAAAATCAGCTTCTAGGCTACGATATCGAAGATGAGTTATACCTACGTCAGCTAGCTCAGAATGATGAGAGTTTATTTCTTGGCTTAGGCAAGCATGATGGAATTATAAAAGGTGAAGTACAAAATGATCGTTTTTTAATTAGAGAGCAATGGCTGAAAACCAAAGTCATTACCTGTTTGCGAGTGATTAATAATGAAACCTGGGTAGGAACTTCTGACGGAGAATTATACCAAATAAAAGAAGATAAACTCCATAAAATCACTTTGCAAAATAGTCATCCGATAAAAGACATTACAATCCATCAAAACAAAATATGGGTTGGTACAGATGGAAATGGCGTATTTATTCTAGGAAAAATCAATACTCATCTTGCACACCGACAAGGGTTTAAAAATTTAATTGGTAGTAATAATATTCAGAGCATACTTCCAATTGATGAGGAAAACATATGGATAGGTACTTATGATGCAGGCATCTATGCTCTATCTTCAAGTCACCATCAATTTAATAACCTTGCCGACCTTTATCATACTGAATTGGTCAATTTAACAGAAAGTGCCACGGCATCCTACCAGGATCATAGCAACCGCCTCTTATTAGGTACTCCAGGTGGGTTTGTGAGAATTGACCCTTCTACCAATGAAAAAGAAGAAATAGGATTTGATCAATGTAAATCACTACTCGGTGGAACAAAAGTGTTGGCATTTTCCGAAACACAAGATCATCACATATTAGTTGGAACATATGATGGAGGACTTGGCTATTTTGATAAGAACTTAAATTTTATACAAACTTTTTATCCTTTCGACAATGAGAAAGCAGAACAAAACATTTCATTTATCTTCAATTTAACAAACAACAAGGTATTGGTTAGCTCCATGTATCATGGAATGTCCATTATTGACCTCAATAAAGGCTCAAGTAAACCCATACTTTTGAAGGAAAATGGTGATTCTATAATTAAATATCCCGTACAAGCAATAAGAAAGAAAGGTGGTGCACTTTATGCCTATATTTTTGGTAAGTCCATATACAAAATAAACACATCTGCTGCCGTATTAGAGCAGGTATTCAAACCAGACACACCTATTAATGATTTTAGATTAAATGAGGATAACACCATTTGGTTGGCATCTAGAGGTAAAGGGCTTTTATTGTCGTCTTTAGATGGTGGACTAATTGAGCAGTACGACACTAATGATGGACTTCCATCCAATTTTTTATTACGAATTGAAAAGGATAACTCCTCCAACCTATGGGTTAGTAGTATCTCTGGACTTTGTAAGATTGATGCTGACCAATTAATTACCGTGTATGATCATAGACACGGACTTCCATCAAGAGAATTTACACCTTTTACTTCTACCATACTCCATAACGGCAATTTACTCTTTGGAACAGTAAAAGGTTTTGTATTAGCAAATACCACTGTATCACCGATTACATCTAGTCCGCCTTTTACAATCATTTCAGACATTACTTTTCAAAACAGGAGTATCAAGTCAGTTGATGAAATAGAGCTTAACAAACCGATTGAGTCTTTAGCTCAACTGAAAGTTCCATTCAAATACAATTCTTTTACGATTCACTTTTTCAATGATGACTATTCATTACCTAAGCTCAATAAATTCAAATATCGCATGCTTGGGTTAGAAAAAGAATGGATTAACCTGAATGAGAACACCCAAACGACTTATACCAACTTATCTCCGGGTACTTACCAATTTGAAGTTAGTTCATCCAATAAATATGGCATCCAAAACACCTCTCCTACTAGATTAACCATTTCTGTTTCCCCTCCCTGGTACATGACTTGGTGGGCATATCTAAGTTATATCATTAGTGCTTTTGGTCTTGGTTATCTGATTTACATCATAATGCTTAATAGAACCCATATGCTCAAAGAGCTTGAGTTTTCTGAATTCAGGCTCCAAACCACCCGTGATCTAAATGAGAAAAAACTACAATTTTTCACGAATATTACTCATGATTTTAAAACACCCCTCACCCTAATTTCTGCTCCTCTTGAAGAACTTCTTCAGGATTCAACTATCAATGAAAAGGGAATAAGTAACCTACGCCTAATCAAAAGAAACTCTGACAGACTCTATCACTTGATTATTGATCTTCTAGATTTTAGAAAAATTAATAACTCCGACTCGATGAGGCTAAACATCACTCAAACAGACATGAGCAGGTTTCTTCAAGACATTTATGATTCTTTTTACGCCGCATGCGAACAGCAAAGAATCACCTTAACTCTAGAAAATCATTCGCATGATCCGGTTTTTATAGATATAGAAAAGGTCAAACGAATTCTTTGGAACATTCTATCCAATTCTCTCAAATTCACCCCTTCCAATGGCCAAATAACAATAATCAGTACGTTACATAATGACCAGTTATTTCTTCAGGTGACTGATACAGGAAGAGGCATGACGCAACATGAGGTAGATCGACTGTTCGACAGATATTATCAAACTGGGCATGAAATTGAAAATAAGGATTTTGGAACTGGCCTGGGCATGGCCATTGTCAAAGGACTGGTTGAAAGCCATAGAGGAATCATTGAAGTAGTTTCAAAACCGAAATTCGGTTCAACTTTTCGAATAGTTTTACCGGCAACTAAGAATCACTATTCAGAAGATGAATTGATCAAAAAACCAAATGGCAATTATTCATATCTTCCACCCATTCAGTCAACTCATACAATATCTTCACCACCTGCTTCTACTAAATACAACCTCCCAAAAATTCTTATTTGTGAGGATAATCCTGAACTCAATGCATTTCTAGTGCAGGTTTTCGAAAGAGATTTCAGGGTAGAAACTTGTTTCAATGGAGCAGAAGGAATGGAACTCATACAAAAAAAATCTCCAGATCTAATCATTAGTGATGTAATGATGCCGAAAATGGATGGTTATGAATTCTGTAAACAAATAAAATCCAACCTGGAGACCTCACATACTCCAGTGGTTCTATTGACAGCAAATAGTTCTTTGGACAAACAAATAAAAGGGATGTCATATGGTGCGGATATTTACATCACTAAACCATTCAAAACCGAATTCCTGATTGCTTCAGTTAATTCAGTATTAGCCAACCGCCAAAAATTACGAGAGAAATTTCAGGGATTACAAAAATTTAATGGTCAAGAAGAAAGTATAACACCTCAGGATCAACAATTCATGATCAAACTAAAGGATTTCATTAATAACAACATAACTAACCCTGATTTAAACATTGAATTACTAGCAGATGAGATGAGCTGCAGTAAATCTAGTTTGACTAGAAAGGTAAAAAGCTTGACAGGAATCACTCCCATGGCTTATTTAAAAACCAATAGGTTAAATATGGCATATGAGATGCTTGCAAAAGAAAAACTTACAGTCAGCGAAGTAACCTATAAAACTGGCTTTTCTGATCCGAATTATTTTGCTACTAGTTTTAAAAAACAATTTGGGAAAAATCCATCACAGGTTTCTGGATAAAATACTCTGTTACAAAATGACCATTTTAGTGAAATAAGAAATCCTGGCACTTCAGAAAAGTAGTGTTGATTCGGCAAAACACACGTTCAAAATGTAGTTTCTTAAAGTTATCCGACTATCCCAATTTTAAGATAAATCAATTAGCTAAGCACAGACAACAAAAAAACCGCCCAGAATAACTGGGCGGCTGAAATCAGAAATATGAGAAAGTATTGATGTAGACATTCCGAAAGCACCTACACCCCCTACTTTCATGGGGTTCTTTTAATCTTTTACTATGGATGAATGAGTTTTTTGGTTACAGAATTCACAATATCCTGTACAGTATGAGAAACATCAAAACACCAACCTTCCTTAGGGCGTTCATAAATTTGCAGTTGAGAGCCCAATAATTCCTTTGAGAAAAAATGTCCTGTCCTGCTATTCAATCTGCTCAAAATCAAATCTTCACTGCCTTCCAAGGCAATCCATTGTATATTCGAAATAGTACAGGAAACCAATAATTCTCTGTAAGACGCTTTCAAAGCTGAGCATGCTAAAACGGCACCACCCTTTCGTTCCCAATTGCAAATTTGAGTAGACAATTGTTTCAACCACGTCACGCGATCATGATCATTCAGAGCAATCCCATCTGCCATTTTTTGGATATTCTTTTCAGAGTGATAATCATCGGCATCGTAAAATGGCAACTTCAATCTATCAGCTAATAATTTCCCAACTGTAGACTTACCTGTTCCAGCAACTCCACAAACAATATAAATCATGATTCAATCAACTAAAGATGTTCACAAGGCCATTGTACATAATGATTAAAGCAAAAATCAATGCACCTAACATAATAACGTTAATTCCCCATCGATTCCCTGGAACTCTAACACTTCTTCTATTCCAAAGTATCAATAAACTCAATATCACCAGAGGCAGCGCGAATACGTTGATCACTTGAGTGAAAATTTGACCTTTGATAGGATTAAATCCAAAAAGTGGAATACTAAGAGCTAAGACACTCGCTATTGCTGTAATTACCTTGAATCGAACAGATGACACATCCAACTTACCAGCCCTAAAATCCCCAATCATGAGTGGAACAATCATCAAACATGGAAAAATAGAAGAAAGCCCTGCACATAAAGTCCCTGCAAAAAAGATGCTCACCGCAAACTTCCCAGCTGCTGGCTCTAAGGTCGCTGACATATCCAGCACGCTGTTAATCTCTCTCTCCTGCCCAAACATACTGCCACTGGCCACTCCCATGATGGCTCCACTCACTACAAATATGAGTATCGCAGCAGTTATCGAATCTTTACGATGCTTTGCATATTCATCAATGGTCCATTCTTTTCCCTGAACAAACATCGGTCTGGATACGAATGTAGCTGAAGCCATGGTAGTTCCTACAAAAGCAGCTACAAGCACCCCAGCTCCAGACACATTAGGGATTTCAGGAATGAGGCCTAGTATAATTTGGGATGGTAATGGAAAAACAAAAATTAAAGTAAACAGAAATGAAATAGCCATGATGAAAACGAATACCGTCAGTACTTTTTCAAAAGATGAGTAGTTTCCCCTGATCATTAGGTAATAAAATGATCCGATAATTAGAATGGCTAAACCAAGTACTATGAGGTAAGAATATCCTTGTAATTGAGGAAAGTAAATCGCCATTAACTCAAATATGACATTTGATGTAATTCCTAATATTCCAACCAGGGAATTCCATTGACCAACAGCTACACTCACCAGTATTGCGATGGCGACAAATTTACCTATCGGCAAATGCTTTTTCAATGCATAAAGGAGGGTCTCGTTGGTCAACAAATAATAACTTCCAGAAACATAAATGAGGGTACCGGTAAACAAACAACTCAAAACCAAAACCCACAATAATTCCATCCCAAAGGAATTCCCCGCTACAATCATTGAGGTAACACTACCAGTCCCAATAGTATAACCTATAGCAAATATCCCAGGCCCAAATCCACGAACTAAATTTGAAAGACTTTTCATTTTCAATGGCTTAAGCGTATTTCCTAATTAAATGGATTGTACATACTCCATCATATTTTCCACTTTACGCTTTAGCTGGTCATATTCCTCATTTTCAATGAGCTGTCTGGTAATTAGTTGACTTCCCATCCCTACACAAGTTACCCCAGCTGTAAACCATTCTTCCAGGTTTTGTTTGGTAGGTAGCACACCTCCAGTAGGCATTAGTTTAAGTTCAGGACATGGACCAAGTACTCCTTTGACAAATTTGGGTCCAAGAACATCCGCAGGAAAGACTTTCATCAAACTTGCACCCATACGTTTTGCTGTCACAATCTCAGTGAGTGTACCACATCCAGGCACCCATACTAAATCATTCTGACTACAGTATGCGGCCATTTCAGTATCAATAATAGGGCTTACAAAGAAGTCAGCTCCTAAATCCTGATACTTTTTGGTTGTTTCTACTTCCACTAAGGACCCAACTCCAAGGAGCAAACCTGGAAACTCAGATCGCATACTACTCAAAAATTTAAATACATCTACGGCCTGAGCACTTCTATTCGTAAATTCGAACGATCTAATCCCCCCCTCATAACATGCTCTTAAAACATTCAACGCAACATCCTTATTGTCATGATTGAATACAGGAACAACCTTGTTATCAGACACAACCTCGATAAATCTTGTACTATCTATTTTCATTATCTTTCTATTTTTCCTTGATGCTTATGTAGCATTACACTCTCAATCTGACTAGCATTGAACAAACTAAAGTCCCCTGGAATCGTGAGTTTCAATACCGAAGCGGCTGTAGCGTAATTCACTATAAAATCATTAGACTTTTTGTTAGATATACCATAGATGAGGCCTGCCATAAAAGCATCTCCCCCACCTATTCGCTCGACTATAGAAGTAACTTCTTGTTTTTTGGCACTATACATCTCACCATTATGATACAATGCACCCCCAACTACATTATGATCCGCGGAAATAACATCTCTAAGGGTCATTGCTATATATTCCAGGTTAGAATATTCCCGATGTATAGCATGATAGGACTCTGCTAATTCTGTAGCATCCTGGTAATAGTTTTTCACAGGAACTTTAGTCCCAGTCATTAAATTAAACGTAGCAGGATCGCCAAGCAAAACATCCACATACCCCAAAATAGTAGGCATTATTTCATGTGGCTTTTTACCATAATTCCAAAGGTTTTTTCGAAAGTTCAAATCCATTGATACTTTCATGCCAAATGATTTTGCCACTTTTACTGCCTCTAGACATACATTAGCTGCTGATTGACTAACTGCTGGCGAGATACCTGATAAGTGTAACCAGTTACTACCAGAGAATACTTCTCCCCAGTTGATATCCTCCCTCAAAATATTAGCAAAAGAAGAACCATCACGATCATATATGACTTTGCTTCCTCGCACAGAAGCTCCTTGTTCTAAATAATAAAGACCAAACCGACCACTTCCTCGAGTAATCAACCTCGTATCTACTCCATGACTTTTAAAAGTAGTGATGGCAGCATCGCTAAGGTCATGCTCCGGTAATTTGGAAACTATCCTGGCCGACTGATTCATTTTAGCTAAACTCACAGCTACATTCGCTTCCGAACCACCAAAATGAATATCCAGACTATTTGATTGACAAAAAAGTTGATTAGTTGGAGTAGACAGCCGAAGTAAGATCTCTCCAAAGCACGTAATTACTGACATAGTTCTATGAAAGGAAGTATAAGCGTATTGTTAATTCTGAAAATCCTAAAAAACCTATTCAATACGCTCACTTCCTCAATTAATTTATGAAAAGGCTAAACCGCCATTAATATCGACATTGTTGCCATTTAGAAAACTTGATTCAGGACCAGCTAAATAAGCCACTAAATCAGCCACTTCCTCTGCTCTCCCTTCACGACGTAGAGGAGTATTGGCCGCAACCTTCTCCCTTACATCATCTTTGGTAAAATCATCATGAAATTTAGTCCCGATCAACCCCGGACACACGGCGTTTATTCTAATTCCCTGTGGTCCCAACTCCTTCGCCCAATTGCGAGTTAAAGTCATAACGGCTCCTTTGGATGCCGCATAAATTACCGAACCAGGACCGCCTCCGTCTCTACCGGCTTGTGAAGCTATGTTTACAATAGCAGAACCTGATGGCATCAGTGGTTTGAATGCCTGGGTCACAAAAACCGTTCCTTTGAGATTGACGTTCATTACCAGATGATAAAAATCCTCATCTAGTTCCTCAATCGTTTTTCTAGCAAATAATCCACCAGCATTATTCACTAGAATATCTACCTTCTTACCAAAGGCCTCGGTAGTTTTTAAAACTAAATTATCTATATCTGACTGTTTGGTTACGTCTCCATATACAGCAATAGCTTCACCTCCTACGGCTTTGATCTCAGCTAAGGTTTCATCACTGTCTTTTTTACTATTAAGGTAATTAACTACAACTTTAGCTCCTTCTTTGGCAAGCTTAACTGATATAGCACGTCCTATATCTCTTGATCCGCCTGTTACAATGGCTACTTTTCCTGTTAACTTCATTAATCTATCTTCTAATGAATTAGTGATTTTTAAAAATGTTAAATACCTAGCGCTTGACCTCCACCTATTTGGATGGTCTCAGCAGTAATGAAAGAAGCGTCTTTTCCCGAAAGGAATGAAACGACAGAAGCTATTTCTTCAGGCTCTCCTAATCTTCCTAATAGGATGTTGTTTTTCCAAGATGCAAATACTTCAGGTTTAGTTGATTTGATCTGTGCATGGAAAGGTGTGTCAATAGTTCCCGGAGAAACTGCATTCACTCTGATTCCGTACTCTGCAAGGTCCTTTGCCAGGGCCCGCGTAATCGCATGAACACCAGCCTTGGAAGTGCCATAAATTCCAGCTCCAGGGCCACCTGCATTCCACCCAGCATTGGAAGTGTAGTTGATAATAGAAGGATACTCGCTCTTTTTCAAATATGGAATAGCTGCACGAGATGTAAAGAAGACAGAGTCCAAATTAAGAGCCATTACAAACCGGTAAAACTCAGTGGTCATTTCCTCAAATCGAGATCTACCACCTAACCCACCAGCGTTGTTTACCAAGACGTCAATTTTGCCATATTTTTCACCGATAGTTTTGATATTAGCAGAGACTTCATCCTCTTTCGTCACATCAAAACCATAATATTCAGCAGTGATGCCTTCTGCCTGAAGCTCTTTTACTCTGTCTGCTCCAGCTTCATCTTCTATGCCATTCAGCATAACCTTATAGCCATCCTTTCCTAGTCTTTTGGCTACTTCAAAACCTATTCCTCCTGTTGCGCCTGTTACGATCGCTATTTTTTCACTTGAATTCATTTTATTCTTATTAGAGTTATTATTCGTTAATTAGTTCATGATTTTGCTTCCAGCGGCTCTATCTTTCCGCATAGTACCCACACACCTACCAAGGCTACCAAAGCAAGAGTGGCACCGATAAAGAAGACAGGATTGTAATTACCCCCACTGGTCAACCACGGTACAAAGAAGGTTAAGCCTGCAGCGGCCAGTTTAGCTGCCATTCCAGAAAATCCAGCCAGCGTTCCCACTGTTTTTCCACTGAAAAAATCACTTGGAAGCGTTTGTATATTTCCAATAGCTGTCTGAAATCCAAATAGAATAACTGCCATAATTAATACTGCAGTAATCGGTCCTCCTGGATTAGACAATGCCAGCAGAGAAGGCAGCATAATGAGACAACCAATAGTGATAACCAGCTTTCTGGATTGATCTACTGTCCAGCCAGACTTTAGCCTGTTTTGTGCTAATAGTCCTCCAAACCAGGCACCCAGCATAGCACCTACATATGGTACCCAGCCATAAATCAAAAGTCCCTTTACATCCATATCATATACCTCAAACAGATAGATAGGTATCCAGGAAATGAAAAGCCACCAGATAGGATCTATCGCTGCTGAAGCTATAATCACTCCCCAGCTTTGGCGATGTGATAGTAGTTTTCCAGTTGATGGGTTGTATCCGTCATCTTCGTCTCCATTACTAGATGGACTTTTCTGTCCTGTCAGTATATAAGCTCGTTCTTCTTCAGTAATCCAAGCATGATACTTAGGTGGTGCCTTCACGATGATTAGCCAGGGAATAAGCCAGATAAAACCTAAAGCCGCTACCACTACAAAAATGGCTTGCCAGCTCTGTAGAGTAATAGCTAGATAGGATATGGTGGGAATGGAAACGATCCCACCTATGGCAGCACCAGAGTTAAACAACCCTTGAGCAAAAGCTCGCTCCTTTGTAGGGAACCACTCTGCATTACCCTTAGAAGCTCCTGGCCAATTGCCCGCTTCAGACACTCCCAATATGGCTCTAAACAAAGAAAAACTGACGAATGAGCTAGCCAAAGCATGAAGTGCAGTGGCTATCGACCAAACACCAATAGATAGTGCGAAACCAAATCGGGTTCCTATCCAGTCGAAAATTTTGCCAAATACAGCCTGACCAAAAGCATACGAAAACATGAAAATGATCGTGATGTTCGCATATAGCTCTTTTCGCTCATCCAGGGATTTCTCCGGAAAGAGATCCTCTGCTATTTGCGGCCAGAGTACACTCAATGTCTGCCTGTCAATATAGTTGATGATGGTGGCCAGTGAGATTAAGCCAATCACCCACCACCTCAAACCTTTTAATTTCATTGCTATATATTTATATGGTTTACCAAATGTTATATAGCATTAGTCGTCTTGATCTCCGAAATAAGACACGCCTGAGCCATCTATAAAATCTTCTCTGATAGGACTGAATGTGTCAATCAACATTCCCTCCTCCAGGCATACAGCACTGTGAAGTAGATTAGGCTCCATATAAACGCCATCTCCAGCATTCACTATTTGCTTGACTCCATCTATTTCAAACTCAAACTTTCCTGAAACACAATAGGTAGCTTGTGTATGAAAATGCTGATGAGGTGCGCCCTTAGCTCCCTTCTCAAACTTGACTTTGACCATCATAATCTGATTGTCCCAACCGAGAATTTTGCGGGACACTCCTCCTCCAAGTTCTTCCCAATCCATTTGCTCGGTCAAAATGTATTTTTCGCTTTTTCTGTTCATATCTCTGTTATTCTATTTCCGTTTAAAATCATAAATACCTTTCCACTTTATCTCGCCTTTTGAAGTCTCTACTGAATGTTCGTGATTTGGATCATTGTCCTTAAGGGAGAATGCAAAGCGATAAACCTTACCTGAGGTGAGTTCAATAGCTGCCACCACGTAACCTTCAGAATTATGATCTACCGATAGATCACTGATGGATGTAAATGAGTTGAGTGGAATTTCATCTGAATAGCTGTAGAAACCATGGGTTTCGTAAACACTGGCAAACACTGTATTTCCTCCAACTCGTCTCTGAATCAAACCAGGATCTCGCCTGAGGTTAAACTTTAGATCATTAGCTCCTATTCTGGTAAAAATCATTTCATCACCCTCTGTGGTGGCAGAAGTAACCGTATAAAAGTGCTTACCATTAAACCAGGTCATTTGAAACATGTCTCCATTTACCGCCGCTTGACCTTCAGCCCACAAGTGCTGATACCCAGACTCCTGCCCCATAGGACTAAGTGTAGTGTTTGCTTCTATCTGTTGATTCACACTCATTAACTCGCCCTGATAATAGAGTGGTAAATCATATCTGGTCTCCATTGGAGCCTGTACAGTAAGTAAATCAAGCACTAGTGGTCGTTCAAGTTCCTCAATGGTCAGTAGTGCCATGGTACGCTGCATTTTGACATCTTTATAGGCGTTTTCTTCTCGTGCGCTCACTATACTCACACTGTCCGTTGATGTGAACGAATAACGAGTTCCTGAAGTCAAGTCTGCAGCCTGCACGTTACCATCAAAATGAGAATCTTTATTTACCACAAGCGTATTATGGGCAATTGTTTCTTTGGCCCAGCTGTGATTCTCTTTCAAATAACCACCACCATCCTTATGGTCTATGTTTACCCAGCGGGCAGATCCGTAATCCTGAATGACTTCATCGCCTCCATCATAAAGCATAAACCCTAATCGATCAAAATGTCCATGACCCATTCCGTGTTTAGCATACTTCATTACCAGCGTCATATCATCTGCTCTCAAAATACCTATACCTCCTTCATCACCTTTTGCACCATCACTAAGCTCTAGACTCTTGTAATCAAAGGGCTGTGATAACCCCTGGGCTATGGCACTGGCAGCAGATAAACCAGCGTCGTTTAGCGGTACCCGATCTTGCTTTTCAATAATCGATAGTAATGATGGATCCTGGTCACCGAAAAAGTAAGCCATGCTTACTGCGTTAACCAATTCGCGAGAAGCCAATGACATGCCTTTTTGCGCATCATTGAATGGAAAGAACTCCCCTAAGCCATTGGTTTGATTAATCAAGGCATAAACCGCCTTAATTAATAATCTGTCCCGGTATTTCAAAATATCCAGATCAGGCTTCTTATTAGCTAATGCCTGGGCAAATATCAAAAATGGATACATGGCATAGCGCTGGTAATATGGACCTTCGGTAAAGTAGCCATCAGGTGAAAACGAATGATCAATTTGAGCAATAAAACCAGCTTCACCTTGAGTCTTCAAGTCCAGAGAGCCTCCATCGTTATCCTTCTCTTGCTGATGCAAATCGTCTACATCAAGACCGTAGAGTGCCCAATTGACTAGTTCGGCATCTTGCATGACCAAACCAATCATGCCTACTGCGGCATTACCCCAAGTGCTGTGATTATGTATGCGATTGAAGAACTGAGGATTCTGAATAGAAATGTATTCTGCATATGGCCTAAAAAGTTCCTTATTGAGTTTTTTAACCGTCTGCTTATCCAACCAATCATAAATGCAATCATATGCCTGACTAGTGTAAACCAACCAGTTGGCGTCATTTAAACACTGCCAGAAAAACTTACCACGAGCATAGGATCTTGTAGCTGGGTGCTTACCGAGAGTAGGATAGATTCGTGCATATTGAAGTAGCATATCTCTGATATACACCGCATACTTCTCATCTCCAGTAATTTGAAAAAGCACTCCGGCCTTCTGCATGGTAAAGAAATTTCGCTTATGCGTTTCGTGGGTATAGCCTCCTGCCAGATCTTTGGGTACAGGTACATCTATTCCCTTTTGCATCTCCACAGCCACTTCATCAACCACTTCTTGCAAAGACTTCTCAAACAGCGGGGCTTGTGCGCTATTCATTTCTCGGACTGCAGAAGGTGTAAGTATCAAACCAGGATGATCCTGACCTGACACCAAATGAGTCATCAATATGAACGCTATGATCAGATATTTATTCACTTGCTCAGGTTTTGGATGTTTTGCTGCTCGAAGGGCTCATTGTTGGTATTCAAACCTGCAGAATTGACGAATTGAATATTGGACAAACTGGTAATAGGTTCTCCATTGGTCATATACAAGTCTATGCCTTTGCTATCTGAAATATTCACCTGATTAACAGTCAAACGCTGCACTCCATGGAATCTCAACACAGCACCTGACTGATTCCTTTTGCCTTTACCTGAGTTGGATATCGATACATTTTCAATCAATACCATTGGCCCAAAGGTGCTCTCATCAGTCCCTCCACGGTATACATTAACCACCTCGTGTTGAACATCAGAAAAGGTGGAATTCTGGATTTTGATATTCTCTACATTGTAAACACCCAGGTCTTCAGTTTCCATATCGAGCGTCATTACAGCACCCGTCACATTGGTAAATTGTGATTGATCGATAATAATGGAGTCAGCAAACGTGTGCTTGTATGATTTCAAAAAGTCGAAAGAATGGTTTTTATCCAAATCCTTTACTTCACAATCCTTCACCACCAGAGCATAGTTCTGATTCATAGAATACTTGCTTGTGCTAATTACATTATTACCAGCATAGTCTGGGGATTCTGCTCCATCAAACAAGAGGTTCATCAATTGTAAGGCTCCACCATTTTCTATTTTGAAAAAGCTCTGTTTTTCAGAAAGAATAACCGCTTTTTCACCAGCAGGTGACGTAATAGTGATAGGGTGATGAACAAAAGCGTATTTGGTCATTAGATAAGTCCCTCCATTTTCCAGTTCGAGTACATCCCCAGGATTGCTTGATTCAATCGCCTGGATCAGGGCATCTTCACCGGCTGCCACTTTGATTAACTCGCCAGTATCAAAAGACCGCTCACCTCCGTCTTTCGGATAGAAGCTTGCTCCTACTTCTTCTTTGCTAACTGGTAATTTCACAGATCCAAAACCGATCTGATCTAACAGCTCTTCTGACGGCACAATCAATCCATGTTCGTTCTTAGAAAGTTGCAACGGCACTTTTTGAAAACCCTGATCGAAAGGAGCTTCAGCTGACTCGTTCATGACATTTCCAGCAAACTCAATTCCAGAAACATCATCATAGATCGTAAATGGTTGCAGGTTAGTCTCGCCAAGGATTAAATTGTTTTTGAAAGTGGTTCCTACTGGTGTTGCGGATCGCTCTTCGTCACTTCCTGCGCACAACTGAATGTAATCACTGTTGATTACCAGGTTATTCTCCATTTTAGAGTCTACCACCTGATTGTATCGGTTGATTGGTGAATTAGGGACACCATTCATGATCACCAATGCACCTCTAAAGCGGTGGCCTGTCAAACCGTATAGGTAGTTGTTTTTCACGGTCTGATATTCATTGATAATTCGTATACCCCCTGTATTTGGCTTTCCATTACCGAGAAAATAGTTGTTCTGAACTGTGGTATGATGTCCATGACGCATGGTAAGGGTACCCTGACATTCAAAAAATACATTCCCTTCAAACAAATTGCCGCAAGACTTATTGGATACAATCTCATGCTCGCCATTGACCCGATCAAAATAGTTGTTTCGAACGATGGTATTAGAATAGGTTCTAGAGTAGTGACTCGTTCCTATACGAAGCGTCTCCCCTCCATTGGACCCTAATACACCTCTCGGGCCAAAGTAATTGTATTCTATAATGTGACCGTTCTCGCGACTTGCTTCAGTTGGTAAGCGAACAGCCATAGTAACTCCCACATTGCTCTTTCCTATGAGTGAGTTATGGTCAAATTGATTGTTTTTTCCATACATGCCTACCCAGTAGTCAGAGTCAAACCGCTCTGGGTTGGAGTAATTGTCTATCACACAGTTAGTCACACGACAGTGATTAGCCAATGAAGTTTTGCTGGTTTTGAAAGAAATCACCTCACTTGTAGGAGTATAACCATCTTTAAACACTAATCCTGATATCTCGATGTATTCACCCGAAAAAGCTAAATAAGATTGACCTGTAAACACCACTTGACCAGGAGTTTCAGCCTTTACCCTTATCCATTCGGCCTCACTTCCTCTCGCATCAAATTTGATCTCTGCGTCCTCCCATTCACCATTAGCCAGAGTGATCACATCTCCAGGAGTAGCATTTTGAATGGCCATATTGAACTCATCAACGTTCTTTACTATACCCGGGGGAGTCTCAGTACAAGACATCCCCCAAGCACAGATTACAAGAAGTATGAAGAAGATATTTAAATAATTAAATCGAATATTATCCTTACCTAATGTTATATGCATGTAATTGTTACTTTCTTTTAGTGAGAAACTTCAAGCTCATAGTATTTCACTTTTGCATAAGCACCCGCCTCTGTACTAGCCAGATAATTACCAGCTTTAAAATAGTTTTCAAAAACGCCCCATTTCTCCATATGGATATCATCGTAGACCAATGTTTCGTCATCATTTAGAGTAACAGTCATTCGACCTTCCGACACATTGACTTCAAGAGTAAATGGATCATGACCGACTTCTTCTTGAAAGTAAACACCCTCATCATCTCCCCAAGCGTCGGTGTGCAGCATTTCTTCGTATGTCGAATTCAGGTTCTTTAGCACTTTCGTTTTTACTCGTACTTTTCCAAATGCCCAGTAGATTTTCAAAATTGGAGGCGCGTTATTATCATCTTCACCAATTAAATCACGTTGTTCATTGGTAAGTCGACCATGGATTTGCATAATGATCGTTCTGTGCTCCTTTCCTTCTGAATCCAGAGAAACTTCTGGAACCGACAGTTTACCTTTGATTTTGCCTCCATCTTTAAATGTCCAGTTAACAGAGTTGCTACCAGGCTCCATCTGCTCTCTTAGTTCTGAGCGGGAGTAAGATGAGTTAGCCGTAGAGCTAGCTGGATAAGTATAAAATACTAATCCTCCATCTGTTGAGTCGTTGTACATAAATGGCTTAAGATCTTCATTCGTAGCGTAATCCAGTATTTCAGGAGGCTCTACTTCCATTGGCCCACCTACTGGAATGGTAACCTTCCAATGACTAAGGTCAATATTAGGTAAAACATAATTGGTCTCACCAACAGGCTCCTGTGGTTCATCCTCTTTTTCATCATCATTAATCGTTGATACAGGTGGCCCATCGGGCAATTGCTCTTTACAACTGCATGCGGACATTACACAGACTAATAACAATAATTGAAAGAAGAAACTACCTGGCTTAAAAGCCAGGTAATCAATACTATTTCGCTTAAACATCTTCATCTTAGTTTTCTACAATAGAAATATCATCTATTCGTGCTTCTACGTCTGTATTAGTTATATAAATAACGATTGTTTCACTCGTTCCTGAATTGAAGGAAACGCTGGAATTGACGTATGTCTCAGGATCTGTTTGATCTGTTACCGTGGTGGAAGCAATAGTTGCTCCGGCTATATTAGCTGGATCACTTACCGGCTGATCTAAAATAGCCACCGTCAATGAGCCTGAAGGACTGTCTTTTAATGTGTACCAAAAATCCACTGTATAGTTCTTTCCAGCCTCTACCTGTACTTCTTGATATGCTGCTCTTGTGTTATCTGACGGAAACTTAGCAGCTTGTCCACCAGATTTCACAGGACTTGAAGTTATTTGTATCACTCCTCCCATGCCATCTGGCCGATCTCCTCCAGACACTCTCCATGAATCACGGCCATCCCCAGTACCACCATCCAACTGTCCATCCTCAAAACCGCCTTCCAGTATTATAGGAACAAAACCTTGTGCAACCACAATATTTTCCGTTGCTATGTCGGTAGCGCCGGTAATACTAGTTGCAGTGAGCGTCACCGTATATTCTCCATCTGCTGCATAAGTGTGCATTGGGCTTTCTAATGTAGACTGGAAACCGTCACCAAAATCCCACATTAATGACACTGCATCTTCAGAAATACTCGTAAACGAATATGTCTGATAATCTGACGCATCTATCTCATAACTAAAAGCAGCGGTAACAGGGGCTTGAATGTCAATTACAGTACTAAGCTCACTACTTAACCCTCCATCACTACTTGCTGTTAAAGTAACCGTATACACATCTGCCGCTGCATAAGTATATGTTGGATTTTGTTCTGTAGAGGTATTGCCATCACCAAAATCCCACAAGTAGGAATCTGCATTAATTGAACTATTAGTGAAGCTATATTCCAAATAATTGGTTTCGCTTTGCTTAGCAGTGAAACCCACAGAAGGTGGAATAGCTCCACCACTACCAATATCTATACTGAAATCATCTAACCTCGCCTCTACAGATCCTCCATTATAGAAATAGATCGCTATTTTGTCACTTGTACCAGAGTTGAAAGACACCGTTGCTGAAACAAAAGCATCAGGATCTTCCTGGTTGTTCACTGTTACAGATCCTAAAACTAGTCCCTGTGCCTGCTCATGCGAAGTAATGGTTCCATCAGATGCGTCAAGTATGTCTACAGTTAAGTATCCTGATGGGGTACTTAACAAGGTATAAAAGAAATTGACATCATAGTTAGCATCAGGCTCTACCATAAGTTCCTGATAGCCTATACGCTGATCACTTACAGACCCGGTAAGCTTAGCTCCTTGAGAGCCATTAACGACAGGACTAGAAGTAATTTGAATAACACCTCCTAAATCATTATTTCTCCAGGAATCACGACCATCTCCTGTACCATCAGGTAGTTCATTATCCTCAAAGCCCGCTTCTAAAATAACTGGTTGAAAAGGCCCCTCTTCTACTAACACATCTTGTGTATAGGTATTGGTGGCGCCTAACTTGTCAGATGCAGTGAGTGAAACACTATAGGTTCCCTCACCTGCTTCAAATACAAATGTTGGGTGCTCCTCAGTAGAAGTATTATCACCTCCAAAGTTCCACAAAAAGTCAGTGGCCTCTGTAGATAGATTGGTGAAACGAATAGTCCGAAAATCATCAATATCTGATGAATAGGAAAAACCTGCCTCTGGGGGAATAGTATCCTCTTTGGAGTTGGCTCCAGGTAGGTCTTCTTCACAACCTACTATTCCACCTAATAAACCAAGCACTATCAAGAATGAAGTTAACCTGGAAAAATATGTTTGTTTAATTGTCTTCATCATTTGGGTTTTTTTTGATTAATAACCTGGGTTTTGATTTAAAACACCTCCACTCAAATTGATTTCCCTTGAAGGTATTGGCAACAAAAGGTCCGTTCCTGTGAATGTATAGCCATTATCATCTGCATATCCACTCAAAACAGCATCTGCTACTCCGAAACGCACTAAATCAAAAAAACGATGATTTTCAAATGCAAACTCCACTCTTCTTTCTAGTAATAAATCATTTACTGAAATAGATGTAACCGGATTGGTTATCCCAGCACGATTTCGAACTGCCTGAAATGAACTCAGTGCATTGGCATTACCTGTAGATGGAGTACCTGCAAGAATTGCTTCAACATGCATCAACAATACGTCTGCATATCTCAAAACTATCCAGTCATTTCCAGCATCTCCGGTGTTAGTTCCATAATTCTGAGTCCAGTCAAAGCCATCTGGTAAAAACTTACCAACTTCATAATTACCTAATACATTGGTAAGCGAAACATCCGTTCTATTTCCGCCGAAGGCTTGCAAATCTGCAATGAGATTGTTTTCCGGAATATTCAACCCATCTTGTCTACCAGCTCTAATAGTAGAAGTGAACTCCGCTGAAAAGCCCTGACTCTCTTCTGAATTACCAGATTGATACTGTATAGCGAATATGATTTCGTTATTCAGCTCAGAGTAAAATACATCATAGAAATTATCCTCAAGTGAATATTCCTGACTGTTGATAATTTCCTCACATAACTGTTGAGCTCCCTCGTAATTAGGGGTAGACTGAGTCAAATAAACCTTGGCCAGTAGTGCTTGAGCGGCACCTTTTGAAGCTCTTGCTTTGTGAGAGTAATCCAGAGACAATATCGCTTCCTGAAGATCCTCTATGATTTGACTATAGATATCATCTACAGACGCTCTGGTGAATAACTTATCTGTCTCTTCTGCTATTACAACCTCTGTGACTAAAGGTACTCCACCATATAACCTAACCAAATTGAAATAAGCATAGGCTCTCAAAAACTTAGCTTCTGCAGTGTACTTAGCTACATTTCCCGGATTGGCTACATCCATATAATTCATGATATTATTCGCTCGAAAAATCACCTCATACATAGACGCCCAATAATCTTCAGATTGCACATTATTGGGATCAATAATATATCTGTGAAAATCAGCTCTCGACCCTTCCAAAGTAGCACTTCTTGTATTATCTGACCGGTGTTCAGTCAACAGATATTCAAATTGCACTCCTCTATTGAAATCCGTATCATTGGTTTCTGTGTTTTCGTTTACTCCCTGAATGGCATCATATATTCCAATGATTCCCGCCAACACATCTTCATCTGAATCAAAGTATGCATCAACTGTTACCGATGAGTCAGGCAATGGGTTTAAAAATTCATCATCACATGAACTGGCAACCAACCCAAAAATGGCCATGATCATTATTTTAATAGGTTTCATATTTTTTTGAGTTTTAAAAGTTAACATTAAGACCTACTGTCATGGTGCGGAACAGCGGTGTTCCTGCTCGTTGTTCTCCGTACTTTCTTGGATTGTCGTCATCGATAAATTCAGGATTAAATCCAGAATACTCATCTGATGTTCTGTAGATTAGGTTTTGACCAGAAACGTAAAGTCGAACATTGGAAAGACCAAACTTAGCTGCCGTTGCTTTTGGTAGATTGTAGCCTATATTGACATTTCTTAAGGACAAATAACTGGCAGATTGTACAACTTCATCGGTAAGTACTTTCTCTTGCAAGAAACTTTGATGAGGTACAATTCCTGCATCTACCAGATCCTGAGGATTGGTCGTTGTTCCTTGCCACCATGTGTAGAAGTACTGATCACCAATATTCTTAACTTCAGCACCAAAACTTCCCTGAACCATAAACGATAAGTCAAATGGTCCATAAGCAAAATCGTTAGTTATACTCAGAATAATATCTGGATATGGGTCGCCCAGTATTGTTTTATCCTCATTAGTTATAATACCGTCTCCATTGAGATCAAGCACAATGGCATCTTCAGCAAACCCATTAATCGTCTGCCACGGAGTGGTTACATATTCATTTGGAACAGATTTTGATCTATCAACCACATATCCATAAAACGAAGAAATAGGGTTACCTACCAGGTTGATATATTGAGAATTCCGTCCATAAGTATCTTCCAATAAGGCTCCATCCGAATCCCCAAAAGCAGTTAATTCATTTTCATTAGTAGATGCTATGAAGCTTGTACTCCATTTGAAAGGATCTTGATCTATATTGATTGTTCTCAACTCAAATTCCCAACCTCGGTTTTCGACTTCTCCAAGGTTGACAATACCTGTATTAAAACCAGTAATATAAGATACAGGGTTTTCTAAAAGGAGATTATCACTCACTCTTCTATAAAAATCAATGGAACCTGTAACCCGGTTTTTGAATAGTCCATAATCAACACCTACAGTCAATTCCGAAGAAGCTTCCCACTGCAACAACGTATTAGCAATATTCAATGGCGAAACACCTGGAACAACACTGTTATCACTGATGTAATTAGAGTTTTGCAGCAAAGCCAGATAAGGCCAGGTATTGATGATATCGTCACCTACACTAAAGTTTTCTGAACCGGTGAGACCATAACTCGCTCTTAATTTTATAATGCTCAAAAGATCATTATTAGCTAAAAAACCCTCGTTATGCATGTTCCAACCTATTGATACGGCTGGGAAATTTCCCCATTTGGAATCTACACCGAACACTGAGCTTCCATCTCGTCTGAAAGAAGCATTGAATAGGTATCTATCCTTATAAGCATAATTTACCCTAGCAAAGTACCCTATCTTCTTTCGAAGAATATTGATCTCTGCAAACTCTGCTATATTGGTGGCACCTTCTAGATTTTTCAAGAGATCATTTGTGTAACCATTTCCTGTAATGGTACTCTCTTCGGATGTTCTTCTCTGAATTGTAACCCCTCCCAGTAGACTAAGGTCATGATCTCCAAAAGTTTTATTGTATGATACTGTGTTATCTGAAATTACTCTGGTTCTGAACCTATTCTGAAGATTATACTGTGCCCTACTATTACCAGCAGAATGATGATTAGTACCATCCCATCTGGTCCGCTTACGCTGCTCCAGTGTAAGACCAAGTGAAGTTCTAACAGTCAGCCCTTCCAAAATATCATAACTTAAATATGTAGAGCTCAATAAGTTCGTCTGATACTCATAGTGCTCCCTCTCTGCATATTGTGCATAAGGATTCATATCTCCGGTTGTCCTTGCTCTACCTGTGGAACCATCTCCATTGTAATCAGCACTTAGAAGATGATCTTCATTGAAGTAGTCCCCCACTTGCACGTCTGGAAATTCTTCTCTATCAATGAATTGTAACGTTTCTTCCGTATGGTATATAGGCAGCCATGGAGATTGTCTTATGGGATTGTGAACTGAAGTGGGTAAGGTTCTTCTTTTTACGTATGATGGAGTAGCATTAACACCGAATTTAAGACCATCAATTAATTCTGTATTTATTTTAATTGATCCAGTGTATAATTTATAATCATCAAATATCACCACACCTTCATCATGAAGGTATTTCAATGAAGCACTGTAATCAGTTTTATCAGTGCCTCCTCTAGCAGATACAGAATGACTCACAATATTTCCACCATTAAAAAATACGTCCTGCCAATCACGATCCAAACCTCCTAACGCTTCTGAAATAGCCAGAGCCTGTAATGTACCATCACTTAATTGTCCATCATTAGCAGCGGCTTCCAACTCCGCCCAATCTGTGAGATCCTTCTTATATTCTTCACTTCCAAAAGCTTCTTTGCGTCCGAAGAAAGTTTCATAACTAAAGGATGGTTTTCCCTTTTTTCCATTCTTTGTGGTGATGATAATCACTCCATTCGCGCCTTCACTTCCATAAATGGCAGCGGAAGCAGCATCTTTTAGCACTTCAAAGGATTCAATATCATTCATATTCATATTCCCAAGGAAGTCCGAATTCACAATGACACCATCAACAACTACGGCAGGTCCTGAATCAGCCGTAACAGACCCAAACCCTCTCACCGTAATGGTAGGGGCTGCTCCAGGCTCAGCATCCGTAGCTTGAATATTCACTCCGGACACCTGACCAATTAAGGCGTCATCCACTCTGGAAACAGCCATTTGATCCAAATCTTCATTGACCACCTTAGATACGGAACCTGTGATTGAGGATTTCTTTTGTGTTCCGTACCCGACAACCACAACTTCATCGAGTTGCTTTAAATCCAGGTTCATTTTTACATTAAGAGAGGTCTGGCTCCCAACTTCAATTTCTTGAGTCAAAAATCCTACAAATGAAAAAGTCAACACATCTCCAGAGGTTGCTTTTACATTAAAATTACCATTCATGTCAGTAATTGTACCGTTAGTGGTACCTTTCACCATCACAGTTACCCCTGGAAGAGTTTCCCCTTCAGCTGAGGTAACCTGCCCAGTATAGGACTGGTTTTCCTGCGCATGTACTTGTGCGTACAATAGCATCAGTGTTACCACTGAAAACAAGCAGCGCAAACCTGCCCGCTTAATCAGTAAACAGTTTTTCATAATCATCATTTTTGTTAGGGTATCCTGAATAGAGCGGAAATGGAGGTATTGTTCTGAAGAAATCAGATTTACTCTATATTTGTAGATCAGAACAGTTACTGGGAAAATACAGGTCAGTTTGCCGATTGAATGTATTTCCTAGCAATGAGTCTCCGTGAGTTAGCTTTCGCTAACTCACTTTTTTTTCTGCATCATCAGATTCATCATTTGTTTTATTGTTTTTAACGGAAAAGTTCAAAATATCACTCAGATGGTGCCTCATAGCATCTGCTGCTTCATCTGGACTTCTTTTTTCTATAAAGTCTAATATTTGATAGTGTTCGTCAAGTGCGCTTACAGGACGCTCCCCTCCACAGACATTGTTTTCTTTGAAATAAGTCAAAATATCAGGAGTAACTATCAACATTAAAGATTTCAAGACTGGGTTCTTACTAGCTTCAGCAATTTTCAAGTGAAATAGTAAGTCACATTCTACTGTATCCTTACCTGCAGACACTGCATTTTCATAATCTGTCAACGCATTTGCAATAGACACAATATCTTGATTAGACCTTCTCATAGCAGCAAACCGTGCAGAATTAACTTCCAGCAGCACTCTGGTCTCTACTAACGCATGGAAATCATTTCCCTCCAATTCTAATACATCAGAAATAAGACCTTCCAAAGCTGCAATACCAAAACCGGCTACAACAGTTCCACTTTGTGGTAGGGTTTTAAGAATACCATAAAACTCCAGTTTTCTAATAGCATCACGAACATACGTCCTACCAACACCAAACCGCTCACTGAGCATGCGCTCAGATGGGAGTTTATCACCAGGCTTTAATTGACCAGAAGAAATCAACTCCTTGATCTGCTTAATAATTTTGTCACCAGGTTTCTCTATTACTATTTCTCTAAAATTATTTAATAAGTCCATGCAGCTCAATGTATAATTAGTAAACCACCAACTGGTTGACCAATTTATTACAAATTATTATTTTCTCAAAACTTTAACATTATTTTTAAATAATCATAAAATGATATAGAAGACCAAGCAACAAACTTACATTACCATAATTTTAATAATTAGCGAATTATGTTATACTTTTCATAGAAGTAATAGCAATCTATTGATTAATTCAACCCCTAATGAAGGGATAAATAAAATATCAATATTTCAGTTAAATGAGATGCTATCACAAAAAATATACAACTGGTCAACCAATCCAAACCAGTCACCTCAATTTATCAAATGAATAATTCAGTCCTTCTAAAAGGAATATTTACCCTAGACGAAGCAAGGAGCACATCATCAGATTGCTTTGTTAACCATATTACTCATTGACTCTCAGGATCAAGAAAGACTCTGAGCAAATTCTAATTGTGATAATTTCACCACTTAAGACAAACAGATAATTACAATCGAAGCATAATACATCTCTAGAACCCAACACTCAAGCACTTTACAACATAATTCCGAAGGACGACCACTGATAAAACAAGCTTCTTACCTGAAGTATTGATACTGCGCTGCACAGGAAACCTTCCCTACTGCAAAAACGAAAAAAGGCTCTAAAGCTTAACGCTAAAGAGCCTTTTAGTGCAGTCCGTAGGACGACCAAACGTCCAGAAACCTTCTAGTGGAAGGTTTTAGTGAGGTGCGAGCATGTAGGGAGGGCTTCTGTTACCAGGATGAAAACCTGGCGTGCCTGGCCGGCTGCCCATACCCCCTAGACGAACGGACCATCTTGTCTAATTAGGTAGGGTTTAAAGTCTCTTGTCTATGATTAAGAATTAGAAAAAGCACGCATTGCAAGACTCCAGAATTCAGTAAGGAATTACTATAATCAATTTGAAAATTGCTTAAAAACAAAAAAACTGATTCATGTGTGAATCAGGCTTTGTAGTCCGTAGGACGACCGAACGTCCAGAAACCTTCCAGTGAAAGGTTTTTAGTGAGGTGCAAGCATACAGGGAGGGCTTCCCCAAATGCCAAACGAAAAAAGGCTCTGAAGCTTAACGCTAAAGAGCCTTTTGAGTGTAGTCCGTAGGGGAATCGAACCCCTGTTACCAGGATGAAAACCTGGCGTCCTAACCCCTAGACGAACGGACCATTTGTTCTAACATCATCAAAGCAATACTGCCTTTTGGTGTTTGGGTTTGCAAATATAACATCCCCTTTCACAATCGCAAATACTCTTTAAAAAGTGTCTAAAAAAAATAGCGAGTTGCGAAAATACAGGGAAGACCTCCCTATTGCCAAACGAAAAAAGGCTCTGAAGCTTAACGCTAAAGAGCCTTTTTGGTGTAGTCCGTAGGGGAATCGAACCCCTGTTACCAGGATGAAAACCTGGCGTCCTAACCCCTAGACGAACGGACCATTTTGTCTTCCAAAGAGAAACTTTTGATCGCCTCTCTGTGTTTGGGAGTGCAAATATAACACCGACTTTTACAATCCCAAATACTGGAAGAAAAATTTTGCAAAAAAAATTAGCCCCGTCTCCGAGGCTAAATTTTCTATCTATTCTTAACAGTTTATTGCGCTACCGGCTCACCGTATTTATCAACTAATATTGGATCCCCAGGGCCATCTACTCTCAGTGGCTCGTACTGAGTCTCCTTATCACCCACAATTAGGTAAATCATGTTATTAAGGTTCATGTACTCATTAACAGTCGCCTGAACTTTCTCAACAGTCATATCTTTCACAGCTTGTTGCTCTTCATCCAGATAGTTCTGAGGAAGGTCATAAGTACTGATATTCTGAAGAATACCGATCAAACTAAACAAGGTCTCAAATCTTCGAGTATTCTCTTTGATCATAGACACTTGAGTTTTTCTCAAATCCTCTTCAGTATAGTTAGCAGCATAGTTTCCAATCACTTCTTTGAATGTTTCCAAAGCCGGAGCCGTCACAGCAGACTGCACACTAGAAGAAGCCATCCAAATACCTGGATCGTAAGACTGACGAGAAACAAAAGAATACGCTCCGTAAGTAAACTGCTTTTCCTCTCTCAATACCTGGAAAAGCTGCCCACTAGAACCACCACCTAAACGGTCATTAGCGATGTTGATTAGATTAAATGCAGGATCACTCCCATCCACAGCCAATCGACCAATATTGATTACTGACTGCTTCGCTTTTGGAATATCCACAAAGAACACTTGAGGTTCAGTTGGAACAGGAGGTACGTCGAATTCCGGCATTACCACTTGCTTAGACTCCCAGCTACTCAGCTTTTCCAATGACTTCATCACAGCCGACTGAGACACAGCTCCAGCAACGTGATAATTTGTTACCGATGGAGAGAAGTTTTTCTCATAGTAAGCCTTGATATCATCCAGGGTAATAGCCTCTACAGTTTCAGTATATCCTACAATTGGATGTGATAAAATATGATCTTTTCCGTAGAATAGCTTATTTCTCACAGTACTTGCTACCGCATTTGGATTGGCCTCCCGCTGTTGAATGGTGTTAATAGTAGCACTTTTAATTCTTTCGAACTCTGCCGCATCCCATCTTGGCTCCAATAAGATTTCAGAAACAAGATCCATAGTAGCTGCATAGTTTCTGGCCAAGCAGTTACCAGAAATGGTAATATACTCATCAGAAGTACCCATATTGATAGAAGAACCTAACTGACCAATCGCATCTTCTAACTCTTCAGGAGTCTTTGTAGCTGTACCCTCCATCATTAGATCGGTAATCATGTTAGCGGCACCTACTTTATCTGGATTATCAAGATACAAACCACCCATGATTCTGAAACTAAACTGCACCAAAGGCAATTCATCTCTTTCGATGCCATAAACATCAATACCATTAGCAGTTTTTGATGTCCAGATTGTAGGGGGAGTAACTAACGGATCTTCGCCAAACTCCGGCTCCACTGTTCTATCAAATGATGATTCAGTTTTTGTATAAGTGAAATCACCTTCTTGCTCCATTACTTCAGATGGCTTGAACTCATTCAATCCTTCTTCTTTGATCTGTGCAGGAATAGCTGAAGAAAGTGCCAAATCAGCAGCTCCTGTTGGAACGAAGTTGGTCACTACACTATTCTTACCTTTGATGTATTTCTGATACACACGCATCACATCATCCTTTGTCACATTTTTGATATTCTCGATATCCTTTGTGATGTAACCTGGATCACCAGTGTACTCATTATAGAATGCCAACTGAAGTGATTTATTGAATACACTTGAAATACCATTGTAGAAATTGGTTTCCTGACGAGCTTTGATACGCTCCAAATCCTTCTCAGAGAATCCTTCGGTTTCAAACTTATCCAGCGCCTGACCAATTAAGGTTCTTACCGTATCTAGATCTACACCTTTATTAGCTCTCACCCTGAATGTGAAAGTACCAGCCAATTCATTAGCGCTATGCCATGCACTTACACCAGACTCTGGCGCTACTTCAGCCTCTTCAACCAATACTTTATACAAAGGAGCACGCTTACCGTCTGTTAAAATCTCAGACAGTGCATCTAGAGCCCACTGATCAGCATTGTACTGCTCTACAGTCGGGAACGTCATTCTGATTTCTGGCAATTGCGCAAAATTATCTTCGTAATAAAGAACTTTCGTTTCATCTAGAGAAACTGGCATCGGCTTCATTGGCTGATCATCCCCTCTTGAAGGAATTTCTCCAAAGTATTTATCAACTAGTCCTTTTACCTCTTCAGACTTGAAATCTCCAGCAATCACCAAGGTTGCGTTGTTAGGACCATACCACTTGTCGTAGAATTCCTTCACATCTTCAATGGTCGCTCCTTGCAAATCTTCAAGTTCTCCAATCACTGTCCAGTTGTAAGGGTGACCTTCTGGATACAAAGCTTTTCTGATTACATAATCTGTATGACCGTAAGGCTGGTTATCCACGCGCTGACGCTTTTCATTCTGCACTACAGGCTTTTCACCTTCCAGGTCAGTTAAAGAAACCGCATTAATAAAGAAGCCCATTCTATCAGACTCCATCCAAAGCACTTTCTCCAGCGCATCTTTAGGAACCGTCTCGAAGTAAATAGTGAAGTCATTAGAAGTTCCTCCATTGAAGGTTCCACCCCACTCATTGATATTCTTAAAAAATCCACCTTCAGGCACATTTTCTGATTTTTGGAACAACATGTGCTCAAAGAAGTGAGCAAAGCCAGTTCTCCCTGGTTTTTCACGGTTAGATCCTACATGCACCACGATCGAAACCGCCACAATAGGATCAGAATGATCTTCGTGAAGTACCACATCAAGACCATTACTCAATTGGTACTTTTCAAAATCAACAGAGAGCTTTGCACTCTCCTCTTTGGGCTCTGTCTGGCCACATGATCCGAGGATCACAGCAACCAATAACACAACCACTAATTTCAAGTTTTTCATTAGTTGTTAGAGTTTATTTGATTTAAGCTAATATGAAGTTAAAGAAAATTTAGTTGGACGGGAATTAAAAGAATATAGAATCCATTTACATGAATGGAGGGAATAAGAAGTGGATGGATATCGCTGATTGACAAAAGTCATTAATAATTGTTCAATCCCTGACAAACTAAACCTACAACATATTTGCTTCCAAAAAATCTAGTTATAGATTTGCAGAGATTTATTTTGAATAATCCGTAAAAAACCAAATAACATGTCAAAAGTCAAAATCGGAATCAATGGATTCGGACGTATCGGAAGATTGGTATTCCGTGTAGCTGCCGAAAGAGAAAATATCGAAATCGTAGGTATCAACGACCTACTTGATGTTGAGTACATCGCTTACATGCTTAAGTACGACTCAACTCACGGACAATTCAAAGGAACTGTTGAAGTAACTGACGGTAAACTTGTAGTAAACGGATCAGAAATCCGCGTTACTTCTGAAAGAAACCCTGCAGACCTTAAATGGGGTGATGTAGGTGCTGAGTACGTAATCGAAGCTACTGGTATCTTCCTTACTAAAGACTCTGCTCAAGGACACTTGGACGCTGGCGCTAAGAAAGTAATCATGACTGGTCCATCTAAAGACGATACTCCAATGTTCGTTATGGGTGTAAACCAGGAGAAGTACACTACAGATATGAACTTCGTATCTAATGCTTCTTGTACTACTAACTGTCTAGCTCCTATCGCAAAAGTATTGAATGATACATTCGGTATCGAAAGTGGTTTGATGACTACAGTTCACGCTACTACTGCTACTCAGAAAACAGTAGACGGTCCTTCTATGAAAGACTGGAGAGGTGGACGTGGCGCTGGCCAAAACATCATCCCTTCATCTACAGGTGCTGCTAAAGCAGTAGGAAAAGTTATTCCTGAGTTGAACGGTAAATTAACTGGTATGTCATTCAGAGTTCCAACTCCAGACGTTTCTGTAGTTGACTTGACTGTACAGTTGAAAAAAGAAACTTCTTACGAGGAGATCTGTAAAGTAATGAAAGAAGCTTCAGAAGGTGCATTGAAAGGTGTGCTTGGATACACTGAAGATGCTGTAGTTTCTACTGACTTCTTAGGTGATTCTAGAACTTCTATCTTCGATGCGGGTGCTGGTATCCAGTTGACTCCAACTTTCGTGAAAGTTGTTTCTTGGTATGACAATGAGTGGGGTTACTCTACTAAAGTAGTTGAGCTTCTTGAGTTCATCGCTGCTAAAGGTTAATTCCATACAAAGCATAGAATTTGAAAACCCTGGCGATTTCGTCAGGGTTTTTTATTTACTCCGGTACAGCACAATAATTTGAATAACTAACCCTATTGCAATTAAAGTTCCGATCTCCAATTTAGTCATCAAATTACTTCGATCAATTGCCTGACTTAGAATAGTCAAACAATTGTTAACCGTTCCAAGACCCACGTTTCAAGTCTATTTTACAAATCTCTCTTCTATTGTGCTGATTTTCAACCAAACGTTACACCCAAATACAAGCAAGATACTTTAGACTAAAAAAGGAGCCTCGATAGCCCCCCTTTGCACCGCCAAATTGATAGTCAACTAAGATCTTCTACTATCCCTGAGCTTCTTAATGCCGTAGGCTCCACCGGCTGCCAATAAAATGGACAACCCACCATCTATTGGCGTGGCTGGAGGTGCCCCTTGAGCCATCACGGGCATAGCTACTAGTAAAACCAATACAACTAAAACTGTTCGTTCGATTAATTCTTTCATAATTTCTTTCGGTTATAGAATTCAAGAGCTTTCTGTTGATATAGCTCTTGATTGAATTTTTATTTGAGTAATATTTTCTTGGAAAATGATCCGTCAGTGATGATATAAACTCCCACAGGAAGATGATCAAAAGTCACTGAAAGCTCATCAGCCACCTCACCGCTCCATACCTGACGGCCATCCAGGCTCATCAAACGATAGCCACGTTGGCCTCTACCATTTCCTTTGCCACCACGTCCACGTCGTATTTTCAGCGTTTTTCCGTGAGCATATATCATGTCGGTAAAATCAAGTGTATTGAGGATACTTGACGCTACGCCGAGTTCAAACCTGCCCGAGAACTTTCCAGCACTCGTGGTAAACGTGTAAGGTTGATCATTTAATAGCTGATAGGCTCCGGTCTGTAGGTCATGAAGATATAAGTAGTACCCTGGAGATTCCTCGGTATCCAGAGAAAAGGTATACGTATCCGCCTCAGACACATGCACTCCTACTGGAATCCGATCTGCGGTATGGTTCACTCCCTGAATGGCCAGCTCTTTACCATCTTTGAACGTGTAGAGCAAATTGGCCGATGCTGGATCAAACACTGGTGCATCATAGTTTCGGTCTGCCTGGCTCATACTGATATCGTCTACCCAACCAATCACAGTTTGCCTGAAAAAACCGTCAGATCCAGTAAGATTCAGCCGCGCTATGGCTTGGGATGATTGACGGAAGAAAGTCTCGTTATCCGCATCACCATACATCTCAGGACTCAAAACAACCTCAGTTTCCCGAACACCCTCTTTCATTTTTACAAAAAAACCTTGCCCGGTAGAAAGACCTTCCAACTCTGAGGAGCGTCCTCCAGGTGAGGTTTGCACAGCCACGTCTCCATTATGGATTATATAATCTGAATTGCTTCCCCTGCCCTCATCAGAGCCATTATCATCCCATACATAGACAGCTCCTTCCAGGTCTTCATTTTCTGAGAGAAACTCATATATGGATAATGACACGGTAAATGGGTTGGACAGAATGTGATAGCCCTCATAAGCATCTTCATTTGCAGCATGATCTGTAGAGGTCAACTCTCGGGTGATTTGGCTACTATATGGAGTACCCACAAACGTCACCAGCCCATCTTCATCTCCGGTAAACGCACTGAAATAGCCTACTCCAGCCTCCATTACTGACATTCCATTAGCCAATGGATCTTTGAATCGATTGAGACCCTCTGTACCCCCAGGGTCATAAGCCTCTGACTCGTCATAGAAATAAACCAATGCGTTTTCTCCGAGCATATCAAAGGAAGCATCCTTCACTGGCGAACCAATCATGCTGTACTGTCCTGTGGACTGATCAAATGTAGTATTGCGTTCGACGATATAGTTATCACCATAAAACGTCCCCCCGAAAGGAATCAACTCACCTCCTGGGGCGACAAGAACTTCGCCATAGTTATAAACATCCGCAGAAAACACAGCTACCGGAGACCCTGCGCCAATATGCAAACTACCTGATGCCTCCACAATTAAGTCCCTTTCAACTTCAAGTGCACCATGAGCATCCGTGTCATATGCACCCGTTATCACGTGTACTCTGTTGTAGTTCACAATGCTCCAGGCATTACCATCCCACACCCTCATCTCTTCTACATCAACAGTAAACCTCAGCGTATCGGTTAACTCATGATCCGTTTCCTCCATCACTACTACTTCCACAGCATGGCTTCCCTGATGAATGAAAGTGGGCGTCCATCGCAAAACCTGACTTTCGTCTATGAGCATCCCTTTGCTCTCCGAAACATCATCTATCGAAAAGACCAGGGCATCGCCATCAGCATCTGTAGCCTCAATAGTAGTTGCAAACTCCGAATATCCTAAAACTGACTGGTCAGTAAGAGCTGAAATAACGGGTGGCCAGTTGATATCATTAACCACTACGGTGAAGACTTGCGAATCGGTAAAATCCGTATCGCCATTTTCCACAACAGTGATGGTCACCTCATGCTCACCAATATGCTCCGCAGATGGCGTCCATTCAAATATTCCGGTTGCATCATTTAAGGTCATCCCCTTATCCAAAGAAACTTGATCAAGGACGTAAGTCACACCTTCAGATTGAGCACATGGTGTAGAAGAAGCCGTAAAGGTGAGTAGTGAACCTTCGTCTACTGTCTGATCGGCAACAGCCGCCAACTCTGGCGGTGCATACTCCCAAATTATTTCCTGCACCTGAGTGTCCTCATTTCCTGCATCATCTGTATAAGTCCAGGTGACTGTGGTACTTTCCGTGATAGGGAAGGCTGCATCGTGGGTTCCAATGATCGTTTCTCCACATTCGCCTGTAGCAGTAGGAGCCTCAAGAGCACTTAGCGATTCGCATACGAGCGTGATTGCCGGTAAAACATCCTCATCCGGCACCGGAGGGTCCTCACCTAACCGAGAATCACCATCAAAAGTCCAACCATAAGTATTGACTAATATGCTTCTAGCCTCATTGCCATCACACGAATAATTCAAGCCACTTACGCCTACCTCCAAATCAGTGGGTATGGTTTGGGTGTCTCCATTGTCATCTGCCCAGCCAGTTAGCGTAGCATCATAATTGGTAGTTAAAATTCCACTTTCATCAAAAATATAGGACATATCAGTAACGCTCCCAACATCCCATGCTCCAAGGTCCTGGTCAAAAGAAGATGCATACCTAAACATTCTCGACATGACGGTAACATTACCCACATCCCAGCTATTGAGGTCACCATTAAAGGAAGAAGCTTCTTGAAACATGTCGGACATATTTGTCACATTACTTACATCCCACGCACTAAGGTCACTATTAAAAGATGTGGCCTTATAAAACATATTCCTAAGGTCGGTTACGTTAGTCAAATCAGGAGCCTCACCCTCAGGTACTGTGGTCAAATTGGAACACCCACCAAAAGCCAAAAACATGGTTTCCCACTCTATATCTCCCCACTGCTCCACAGTGAGTATTTTGTCTTTATCTGCTTTATCATAAAATCTAAAACGCGGAAAGTCTCCAATAATGCTAATGGTGTGTATGCCGGCGTCAGTGTAAGTATGCGTGGCATTTCCTTCATATGTAGTAGCATCGGTAGTGCCATCACCCCAATCCACGGTGTAGCTATACCCTTCATTATACGTAGGTATAGTGATAGACTCATCATCCGAGGTGGTCTGCCACGTCGTGACAAAAGGGGTAAATTGATTTACACTAACTACCCAATCCTGCTGGGTGACACCATTGTATGCCGTGACTGTGTATGTTACAGGGGTAGAAAAATCATTAGCCACCCCTGAGGCAGGTGACACAGAAGCTCCGGGGGAAGTAGCAATCTCCGCGGCGATGGAAGTCAAATCTAACCCTTTAGGCATAATGATGGTAATGGTATGCGCACTTGTATCGATGACTGTCTCACCTATCTGACCGGGCAGTGTAAAGCTGGTAATAGCTGCGGCAGAATCAGATGGGTATACGATGTTCACTGTCCACTCGCGCACTAAAGTTTCATCTTCGGAGGTTACAGTGTATACCTGAGGCGTAGTAAAATCCAAGGCCATGCCGCTGGCCGGAGAAAGGCTCGCGCCTGCCGACACTTCCAAATCAGGAGCCAAACCATTAAGAGAGGTGCTAAAATCTACTTCACAGTACACCGTCTGGTTTATCTCATCGATCACCGGCTCTGTGATGCCTTCATCTAGCTGAAACTGGATGATAGCCGGACATTGCTTTTGATCACCATTAAATGTCCAACCATAGGTATTGACCAGTATATTTCTAGCTTCTACGGCCTCACATGAATAGTGTAAGCCACTTACACCCACCTCCACATCAGTGTTTATGCTTTCAGTACCTCCATTGTCATCTGCCCAGCCATTCAAAGTCGCATTATAGTTCGCAGTTGACATCCCACTTTCATTAAACATCAAACTCATATTCTCTACCTTCTCAATATTCCATGCTCCCAAATTTTGATCAAAAGCGGAACTTAGCTGAAATATACCCTTCATAGAAGTTACTTTACTCACAACCCAACTACTGATATCCTGATTAAAGGAGCTTGCTTTATCAAACATGAACTCCATGAATGTAACGTTACTCACATCCCAGCTACTGATATCCTGGTTAAATGATGATGCGAGCAAAAACACTCCGCGCATGTTTTCCACATTACTGACATCCCAGTGACCTATATCGGAATTCATGCTCGAAGCACCGAAAAACATATCGTACATATCAGTCACATTACTCAGATCTGGAGCATCAGTGGCCGGTATCGTCAGGTTTGAGCATCCCTTAAAGGCACGGTTCATGTTCGTCCACTGGATATCACCCCATTGCTCTATGGTGAGTATTTTGTCTTTTGATCCACCGTTATTGAAATAGATGCGTGGGAAGGTTCCAATGATACTCACTGTATAGGTATCTGAATCCGTGTAAGTATGGGTGGCACTTCCTACATGCGTAGTGGCATCAGTACCATCACCCCAGTCCACCGTGTAGGCATATCCGCTACCTCTCGTGGGGATGGTAATGGACTCATTTTCCGTAGTGGTCTGCCAAGTGGTTATAAATGCCCTCTGAGCATACAGCGACCCAGTGAGCACACATGACAGGATAAGTGGTAATAGTTTTTTCATGTTGACTTTAGATTATCTTTAACAAGGAATAACCGAAAGTATCCATGTCTACTGGTGACCACAATCGCTAATCAGTGAACGACATCAGAAACTAGGTAAACGACAGAAAAAAATCCAACGGTGGTCGCTGACTTCATTAGAAGATGCTTTTTCGAAGGAAAAACTAAAGGAGCCTCAACTGCTGCATCAGCTCCTCTCTGTAAACCCGACCTATTGGGATGGCATGCTCCCCTATAATTATATGCTGGTCTTTTATCTGTTGGATCGCTTTTTTATTGACTACATACGATTTGTGAACTCGCATAAATCCATAAGCTTTAACAATTTCTTCAACCTGCTTAAGTGGTTTACTGATCATACATTTGATATTATTCGTAATCACGTGAGAGTACACATCATTGGCTTGAATAAACATAATCTCTGGAATATTGACCCGGAGGTAACCATTGCGATCTTTCACATATACGGTACCATCAGCATCCATTAAATTCTCCATGTTAGACTGCTCCCGCTCAATGGCGGCAAAAGCCAGCTTCAACGCCACACGAACCTCAGCCTCACGAAAAGGCTTAATCAAATACCCCAAAGGATTCGTTTTCGATGCGCGATCAACGGTCTTTTCATCTGAGTATGCTGTGATGAAAATAGCCGGAATTTTTTCTCGCTTCTGTACGATCTCCGCCAATTCTATTCCCTCGTTTGCTCCATCAAGATTGATGTCTAGCAAAAGCAGGTCAGGAGTGGTATCCGATATCAGGTTCAGTGCCTCTGTCACACTCTCCGCCTTGCCGCAGCATGTGTAGTTAGTTTCTTCCACTATGACTTCCAGCGAATCTGCTATCAGTGGATCATCCTCTACTATAAGTATTTTATATGCCATCAATCTATTACAGTGTACTTTTTAATTGTAAATGAGGTCTTTGTACCATTACCTAAAGCCGACTGAGTTTCTGGTTTACATTTGAGTTTTCGACTGAGCGAACTCACAAGTTTTAATCCAAAACTACTATCTCTGGCAGGATTATTAATGTCATAGCCCAGACCATTGTCCATGATTTCCAGATAAAGATTGTCTTTTTCTTTTGTCAGTTTCAATCGAATTTCCGGTTCCGAAATGGTGTCATCAAAAGCATACTTTAAGCAATTAACGATTAACTCATTAGTGATTAAGCCAAGAATAATAATGGTATCAAGATCGAGGACAAAATCATCAATCTCTTGCCTAACCTTTACATGACGAGTGGTATCAAAAGATTGTACAATAGTTTGCACCAAATCCTCGAAATAATTCTGCACATCTACTCCCATTCCCTTGTCATTGGTTTGGTAGAGCTTCTGATGTACAAGCGCCATCGTCTGAATACGATATTGACTCTCTTGAATGGCATTTACAGCTTTTTCGTCTTTAATCGACTTAGACTGTAATAACAAAAGGCTATTAATTGTCTGTAAATTATTTTTGACTCGGTGATGAATTTCACCCAATAGCACTTCCTTTTCTTGTAGGGATTTGGCTATTACTTCTCGTTGATTTTCCGCCTGAATTTGCAGACCTTCCACCTGATTAAACAAACCCACAAACCTCACCGCCATCATAAAAGCAAGTGTAAGCATGATGCCCAGCGTACTCAGGTCTTCAACAAAGGGCACATAAGGTATCCAGTTTAAATAGAAAAAAATGGCAGGGAGTGGTGCAAATAGAAAAAATATCACAAATAATAACGCAAGGTGAGATTTGATTTTATTCCTTCTATAGGCCAAGAAGATTATCCATAGTATAATCATCAATGACACCAACATGACCACAATGGTAAATTTGTGCATCTGAGAAAAGTAATAAACGGGAGCAAGAAGAATAAACACCATGCCCAGCCCAAAATAGGATATTAAAGAAATGTAAAGCTTCCGCCCCATTTCATTAGGAAACATGGAACGAAAAAATAGAATGAAGAAGAAAAACGACAAATAGGTCGTGATGTATTCCGCCCGCACCAGATATATCCACGGCACATCATCCAAAACCTTATTGATCAAGTGAAGATCATACAAACCAAATCTCAACCCATAACTCAAAAACGCTAATGACAAATACAATGTAGGTGGATCCTTTTTCCAGTATAGATGCATCCCGAAGAAAAACAAGCTCAAAGCCAAAACACTTCCCATCAAAAAAATAGTGGTAATCACCTGTAGCTCCCTTTCATCAAAAAGTCGATCAAAGTGTCCTATGCGAATCGCCTTGTTCATTCCACTTTTGCTGTGCTTGTAATTAGCTACCTGCCACACCAGCTCATTCCCCCCTTTTTGCAGCCTAAGAGGAACCACCTCTGGCACCCACCTATGTTTGGTACGCTTAGGATCAGCGTGCACTTCACCACTACTGCTTATTTTCTTCCCATTGAGATAGAGCTCAGAAGCACCGTGTGTTTCAGGTACGGCAGCAGCCAAGTCATCATACACATCATCTGTCGTTATAATGAGCCTGTAACACCCTTTACCCGTAGAAGGATAACCATGTGCAGACCACTTCCCGGGGACAGTAATGAAACCTGTAGGAGATAAGCCATCAGGTAGCTTGATAAATAAGGTATCAAAATAAAATTCCCAATCCCCCTCAAGAGAGAGTTCTTTTTCTCCCTGATAATACACAAGCCCATCTCTTACCTGAGATTGCACATCGAGTATAACTACCAGCAACAGAATTGAAAAACTAAATAGGATTGAAAAGCACTTGTTACTAAACAATGAGATCATAAGCCGAAACGTACCATGAGTAGATTGGTAACTAAGCAAAAATAACGAACTTATAAAATGTTAATTTTTCAGCATAAAAAATCTCACTATGTCCATCAATACCCCTCGAAACTTCATTTATAAATACTACTTCTTGTACATTGTCCAACAAAGTAAAATTCAGAATTTACAGTGTTTGAATAAACACAAATGAATTACTACAAATGAGCTGATACACTAAGCAGAAGCCAATTTTTCTCATTATCTATATAGTTAAGTACCTACAACAATTAGCGAATCATCAAGCGGAATAAATAATCTAAAAACATTCTGAATACATTCAAGACCCGTTACGATTTCGTCAGGGTTTTTTATTTGCTCCGGTACAGCAGAATAATTTGAATAACTAACCCTATTGCAATTAAAGCTCCGATCTCCAATTTAGTCATCAAATTACTTCGGTCAATTGCCTGATTAGAATAGTCAATTTGCCTCTTCCCCTCTTTGATTTGTATTTCAAATAAAACATCGAGAATTTCATTCACCTCCAAGTGTTGTTCATCCAACTGTCGAATATATTCAGAACTTACACCCTGATTATCACTCACAAGCAGTTCAGACTCATACTTTTCAAGAACCGCTAACTCCCGTTTCAATCGCTCAAAATAGGACTCTTCATGTGCAACCATTGCTGTCGAAGCAAATTTTCCAATCAATGAATCAATAGCCGTATTTGATAAATTATTGGTCTGTTGAATTTCCGCTAACTCGGCCAAATGCAGTGCTTCCTGTTTCTTTTGAAGTTGTCTGGAAATTTTAAACAAGTAGTCTTTAACCAATAATCGGTCTTCATACACTGTTGTTAGCGCCCGCTCCACAACTTCAAAATGTTGCTTATCCATCAGGTTGGTGGCCAAAACCAATAAGAATACCACAACAAGCGCAACAATTGATTTCAATTTACTGAAGGTTCTTCTCTGGATCATCTCTGCAGGGATTTAAGTCTAATATAACTAACGAAAACCACCTATTAAATACCCTCCCAAAAAATACGGACAGCTAATTAAGGAATATTCACTTGATCAGAACTCACATTTATATAAACACCTCCAGAATAGCAGGACCCCAATACTTTTTAGTAAAGAAGTATGTAGCTAAGACAAGAAACATGGTTACTGAAAGCAAAACAATCACCGCCATACCCTCCACATACCGATTCTGAATAAGCTTTTTTCTACTGATAAATAATTGCGCAATTAAGAGGTTTGGGATGTAAAAAAAGAAATCCATGAAGTAATCAAACGGTCCCGTAAAATCACTAGCATGTCCAGCACGATCCATAATCAGAAACCAAAAACCGTACTCCATTCTGTACAACCAAGATCCAATTGCTAAGGCAAACAAACGAATAGCCCAGACTCGATGCTTTTCAAAATCACCAGAACGCGCATATTTAATGGCAAAAACTCCTGCAAGAAAAGTTAACACCCCATAGCCTGTAAAGGCAACATTCATCCAGAGACCTCCAATAGTACCTTTCAAGAAAATGAAGGCTAGGCCTCCTAAGGCAGTAATAATAGAAGCCACCACATACACTCTACCTACCCAGCGATGAAAGACTGGATACTTTGTTCGGATACCATCCAGCAGTTGAATACAGCCAAGAATAAGAATGATCCCTCCTGCGGCAAAGTGAAGCCCTATTCCGGCAGTTGCTCCCCTTGTTTGCTCATCATACAATCCAGGCAAAATCTCATTCCACTGAGTGGTATTTCCCTGAATAAGAGCGATGAAGTAAAACGCTAATATGTATAAACCAAAAAGCATGGCACTACTCCAAACCGTAGCAACTAACAGTTTAGAAGTCAGTTGAAAAATAAATGATGGCTTATCAGCCGTTATATTTAGCGATGAATTCATGAATTACACGTTACCATCAAATGAAGATGAAAAAATCACTATTAAAGACGTTCACTAGAAACAAGCAAAAGACCCTTCTACGATCATTTAAAGAAATTATGAAGCAAATTAATTAGTAAGAAGAAGATTAGCTCCTATTTTCCCGGCAATGCATGACACTTTCCCGACATAGCCTCCATTTCAAAAAAGACCAAATAAATATTAGAGTTTTACTTTTTTCGAAATGACATTCAGAGCGACTCCCAGTATCACAAGCCCCATACCCACGTAAGTCATCCAGTTAAACGTCTCATCAAATAAGAACCAACCGAACAATATCGCATAGATCAACCCGATATAAGTAAGAATCGAAACCTTGGAGAGCTCCTCTGCCTGGTAGGATTTAGTCATGAAGAACTGAGCTATCTGTGTGAATAGCCCTACAGCAAGCAACACCAGCCAATCCCAACCCTGAGGCTGCACCCAAACCATAGCTGACCAAACACCAGCAATCGGCATCAATACCAGAGGGAAATAAAATATGATGACCAATGGATGTTCCGAAGTTTTGAGCATGCGAATGAAATTATAAGCCAATCCCATAAATAAGGAGGCCCCTACTCCCATTCCTAAATGAAGCACAGAGATACGGTCATCGAATCCACGAACAACCAGCACTCCAGCAAAACTGATAGCAAAAAATACCCATTGCCAAGGCCTTACTTTTTCCTTCACTAAAAAGATTCCAAGAATTGCTGTGAAAATTGGAGCGAGATACTGCAACGTAGACATTGTCGCTAGTGGGATCTGCTGCAATAAGCTGAAATAGGTAATTAAAGCAATAGCCCCAGCCACACCACGCATCACCAATATGGGCTTATTATTTCCCCAAACACTTACACGCTGCCTCTGCAGATAGTAAACACTGATCACCAGGGATATAACGGATCGAAAAAGAATGACCTCTATGGCAGGAATATGTGGAACCAATTTCACACTCACCTTCATCAAGGTAAACATAAAGGTCGCCAAGAGCATGTATTGTACTCCTTTAGACATTAAGCTACGATTACTCCGTCAGCGATCTCCAATTTACGATCTGCCATTTCTGCCAGATCTTTATTGTGAGTTACAATGACGAAAGTTTGCTTTAAATCATCTCGTAGCTTAAAAAATAGATTGTGTAATTCTTCTGCATTTTTCGAGTCAAGATTTCCACTTGGCTCATCGGCAAATACAATAGAAGGATCATTAATTAGTGCTCTGGCAACAGAAACACGTTGCTGCTCTCCCCCAGATAATTCCGATGGCTTATGATCTTTACGAGCAAGCATCCCAAGCATTTGAAGCAATTCCAAGGCACGTTTTTTTACTTCATTGGAATTTCTCCCTCCTATCAAACCAGGAATCATCACATTTTCCAATGCCGTAAACTCAGGCAGGAGATTATGAAATTGAAAAATAAAACCAATGTGATCGTTACGAAAGGCTGCCAACTTCTGCTGACTCAATTTGAAGATACTGGTATTGTTAAGTAAAATCTCACCACTATCTGGATGATCTAATGTTCCCAACACATGCAGCAAGGTACTTTTACCAGCACCAGAAGCTCCCACTATAGAAACTACTTCTGCTTCTTTTATCTCAAGATCTATTCCTTTTAATACGGGAAGAGTCCCGTAAGCCTTTAAAATACCTTGTGCTTTTAGCATGTCGCAAATATAGAATCAAAAACGAACTGAATACCCTGAAGTTAACGAAACGATTGTATCTACACATTGTTAAGAACTTCTAACACAGAAAGGTTGATTAAACAAGCCTTTTACAGTAGATTCGCACAAAAATTTTGACAGCATGAACATCCACGAATATCAAGCGAAAGAAGTACTAAAGAGCTATGGTGTAACTATCCAGGAGGGTATCGTAGCTGACACCCCTGAAAAGGCTGTAGAAGCGGCAAAAGAATTAAACAAAGCAACCGGCACTGAGTGGTATGTGGTAAAAGCACAGATCCATGCTGGTGGTCGTGGAAAAGGTAAAGTTCAGGAGACTGGTTCTAATGGTGTAGTATTGGCTAAAAGCCTTGACGAAGTAGGACCAAAAGCAGAAGCTATTCTTGGCGGAACTTTGGTAACACACCAAACAGGTCCAGAAGGTAAAAAAGTAAATAAGGTATTGGTCGCTCAGGATGTATACTATCCAGGTGATTCAGAGCCAAAAGAATATTATCTATCTATCCTATTAGATAGAGCTAAAGGATGCAACGTAATCATGGCTTCTACCGAAGGTGGAATGGACATAGAAACTGTTGCAGAAGAAACTCCAGAGAAAATCGTAAAAGAGTGGATCGATCCTGCAGTAGGTCTTCAAGGTTTCCAGGCTAGAAAAGTAGCATTCGCTCTTGGCTTGGAAGGCGAAGCATTCAAAGGCATGGTGAAGTTCATCTTCTCTCTATACAAAGCATACGTTGCTACAGATAGTTCTCAGTTTGAGATCAACCCAGTGTTGAAAACATCTGACAACAAGATTCTTGCTGTAGATGCAAAAGTAAATCTGGATGACAATGCACTTTATAGACATAAAGATCTAGCTGAGCTTAGAGATATCACAGAGGAAGATCCTTTGGAGGTAGAAGCTGGCGAAAGCGGATTGAACTACGTGAAACTAGACGGTAACGTAGGATGTATGGTAAACGGAGCTGGTTTGGCAATGGCTACTATGGACATCATCAAATTATCTGGTGGTGAGCCTGCAAACTTCCTAGACGTAGGAGGAGGAGCAAACGCACAAACGGTAGAAGCTGGTTTCAGAATCATCTTGAAAGACCCTAACGTAAAAGCAATCTTGATCAACATCTTCGGTGGTATCGTAAGATGTGATAGAGTAGCAAACGGAGTTGTAGAAGCTTACAAAAACATTGGTGAAATCAATGTACCTATTATTGTAAGACTTCAAGGAACTAACGCTGAAGAAGGAGCAAAGATTATTGATGAGTCTGGCTTGAAAGTAGTTTCAGCAGTTGTATTGAAAGATGCAGCAGAAAGAGTAAAAGAAGTTTTGGCTTAACGTTTAAGTCATAAATTCAGATGCATATAAAGGCTGCCAATTGGCAGCCTTTTTTCTGTGAAAGTCTCGAATGATGAACTGCTAGGATTTACTTAAAGAGTAAAATTTTCTGTTCGGGCTCTATGGCACCAATGGTTTGTTCTTAAATTCTGCCATCAGTTTTATTCACGGGTTCTAAGACACCAAAAAAAGTCGACCTCTAATATTTATACGACTTTCATGCAAGGTTAGTGACATCCCATATCATGAAAGTTTTATTTATATTCTCCCTATACGTCATTACGAGACTAGCTTTTTTAACTAGACGCGGCAATCTACTGACGGATTATTAAAACGTCATTCCTGCGGAGGCAGGAATCACATCTATCAAATCCTCTACCTCAAACATTCTCCACAAGCATTATTAAGCCCAACCGTCATCACGAGCGCAGCGAAGTGATCTTACAATAAAGCTTAGCCAACTCATTCCTTAAGATTGCTTCAGTTCCTTCGCAATGACGACCTGATCCATCGTCATTCCTGCGGAGCCTGCCAGCCGTGGCAGGGCTGGAATCCCATCAAGCCACATTCCCCACAAGCATTATTGAGCCCAACCGTCATCACAAGCATAGCAAAGTGATCTTACAAACAAGCTTGACCAACTCAATAGGTAAGATTGCTTCAGCTCCTTCGCAATGACGACCTAATCCATCGCCATTCCTGCGAAATCTGCCGTGGCAGGGCAAGAACCCCATGAAGCAGACCTACACGTCAAAATGAGATTCCCCTATAATTCCATTCTAATCACCCAAAGGAATCTTATTCTTGAAGGAATTCAGTGAATGACGGTAAGAGACAAAACATCATTCCTGCGAAGCCTGCCTGCCGAGGTAGGGCAGGAATCCCATCAAGCTCCATGCCCAAGAAGCATAATTGAACCCAACCGTCATCACGAGCTCAGCGAAGTGATCTTACAAACAAGCATAACCAACTCAATAGGTAAGATTGCTTCAGTTCCTTCGTAATGACGACTCAAATTAAAGCATACCTAAAATACATTAGCCGAATTCGTCATTCCTGCGGAGCCTGCCTGCCGAGGTAGGGCAGGAATCACATGAAGCAGAACTAATCGTCAAAGTGAGATTCCCCTATAATCACATAAGAATTAACTCTTAAGCATTGCGACAAGTACACGTGATTCGAGGAATGACGTTTAGAATTTTAGTCAGCAACCCTTAGCCATCGTAATTAAAAAATGCAGCAAACGATTTAAAAACGGCTATTTATTGCAATTACTGAACTTCAAAACTCTTACACATCGTAATAATTACCATTATTGTTAAAATTTAACAGACGTTAGTTGTTCTTTTGAAGGGTTATCTATTAGCTTTGAATCACAGATGAAAAGAATCCTTGCAAATATTGTCATTACACCAATTATTATTCTAGTCATTATTATGACAGGAGAAGGGAATGGCTGTATTTAGCTTAAAATAGAAAAGAAACTATAAGCGCCATTCCAAACAGAATGGCGCTTTTTTTTAACCCAAATTAAAATTATGTATTACGACGATCGCACAGAGGTTTTCTTGGATGGAGAGTGGGTCAAGGCTAAAGACGCAAAAGTCAGCTTATTTGCCCAAACACTTCATTATGGAACCGGGGTCTTTGATGGCCTTCGCTCCTATAACAACGGCAATGGTTTTAATATTTTCAAACCACACGTTCACTTTCAGCGCTTGAAAGATTCTGCGGAAAAGGTTTTCCTGAATGTACCCTACTCAGTTGAAGACCTGACCAAGATTGCTTACGAACTGATCGATAGAAATAACTTAACCAATGCCTATATCAGGCCATTGGTATTTGCTGGACCCAACATGATTTTGGCTCCTTCTAAAGAATCACACTTTTTCATGACGGCCTGGAAATGGGCGAAGTATCCTGGTTTCGAACCCCTCAATACCATGATTTCTTCATACCTAAAGCCAAGCCCTAAGTCTACACCAGTAGAAGCTAAAATCATCGGAAACTACTCTGCAAACACATTAGCATCCGCTGAAGCTAAGAAATTAGGTTTTGATGAAGCAATCCTTTTGGATCACGACGGACATATATCTGAAGGTCCAGGAAGCAACATCTTCTATGAAAAAGACGGTGAGTTATTTACCCCAAAACTCGGCAACATCCTTCCAGGAATCACTCGTAGCACCATCATGGAAATCTGCGATGAACTTGGAGTGAAAGTAACTGAAAAAGACATTACCCCAGAAGAGTTTTACAAAGCCGATCATGCGTTTTTCTGTGGAACAGCTACAGAAATCACACACATCAGCTCAGTAAACGGAGAAAAATTTAAGAAGAAATGGGACGACTCCATAGGACATAACCTACTGGAAGTCTACCAGCAAAAAGTAATGTTTGACGAGTACCGCGGACTCACTATAGTATAAGATGGCGAACGAACTGAATAAGTACAGTAAAACAATCACTCAGGATGAAAGTCAGGCTGGATCATTGGCCCAGCTATATGCACTAGGACTTACTGAGGATGACCTTAAAAAAGCACAAGTAGGAATTGTTAGCACAGGATTCGAAGGAAACCCGTGCAACATGCACCTTAATATATTATCACATCAGGTTAAAAAAAGTGTCAAAGAATCTGATCTGGTAGGATTGATCTATCACACCATCGGGGTAAGTGACGGAATGTCCAACGGAACTACAGGAATGAAATACTCTCTAATCTCAAGAGATATCATTGCTGACTCTATAGAAACAGTAGCTCAGGCGCAGTTTTACGACTCAATCGTAGCAGTAGTAGGTTGTGATAAAAACATGCCGGGTTCTATCATTGGAATGGCTCGCCTCAACAGACCGTCTATCATGGTTTACGGAGGAACAGTTAAGCCAGGAAAATGGAAAGGTGAAGACCTCAACATCGTCTCTGCTTTTGAAGCATATGGTGCAAAGCTTGGTGGCAACATCTCTGATGAAGACTACAAAGGCATCATCAAGAACTCGATCCCTGGACCAGGTGCTTGTGGCGGTATGTACACAGCCAACACCATGGCTTCTGCAATCGAAGCGATGGGTATGAGCTTACCTTTCAGTTCGTCAAACCCTGCAGAGGGTGATCCGAAACAACAAGAAATTCAGACAGTGGGTGCTGCTATCAGAAATCTGATGGAGAAAAACATCCTTCCTAGTGACATCATGACCAAGAAATCGTTTGAAAATGCGATTTCAACAGTAATGATCTTAGGAGGATCTACCAATGCAGTACTACACTTAATCGCAATGGCGAAAGCTGCTGATGTGGACATCACCTTGGATGATTTCCAACGAATCAGTGACAAGACACCATTCTTAGCTGACCTGAAGCCTTCAGGCAAATACCTCATGGAAGACCTTCACAAAATCGGTGGAGTACCTGGAGTGTTGAAGCTGATGCTAAATCATGGTTACCTTCACGGTGACTGTATGACCGTAACAGGTAAAACCATCGCTGAAAATCTGGAAGCTGTCCCTGACTTAACAGATGACAAAGGAATGATTTATTCCTTCGACACACCTATCAAGAAAACAGGCCACTTACAGGTTCTATATGGGAACCTTGCTCCAGAAGGTGCAGTAGCTAAAATCACTGGTAAAGAAGGTGAGGTCTTCGAAGGTCCTGCAAGAATTTATGAAGATGAATTCTCAGCAATAGAAGGAATCGGAAAAGAAGTTCAAAAAGGTGAAGTAATTGTGATTCGCCAATCTGGTCCGAAAGGAGCTCCAGGGATGCCAGAAATGCTGAAACCAACCGGAGCTGTGATGGGTGCTGGACTTGGTAAAGATGTGGCACTAATCACGGATGGTCGTTTCTCTGGTGGTTCTCACGGATTCGTAGTAGGTCACATTACTCCAGAAGCACAGGAAGGCGGACCACTTGGATTAATCAAAAATGGAGACATCATCAGAATAGATGCGACTGAAAACAAGCTGGAAGTTCTGATCTCCGATGAAGAAATGGAAGCTCGTCGCAAAGCATGGGTACAACCAGCTTACAAAGCGACAAAAGGCATATTAAAGAAGTACATCAACTCCGTAAAATCAGCCTCAGAAGGCTGCGTAACAGATGAATAAGAATATGAATACATCCACGCTAGAGGTAGCAAAGAAGCCAAAAGAAGCCACGATCAAGGTATCGGGAGCTGAGGCGGTATTACTATGCTTAATCGAAGAAGGTGTAGACGTCATATTCGGGTATCCTGGCGGCGCAATCATGCCGATCTATGATGCACTATATGGCTACACTGACAAGTTAGAGCATATCCTTACAAGACATGAGCAGGGTGCTGCACATGCTGCTCAGGGATATGCACGAGTCACTGGCCGTACAGGTGTCTGTTTTGCAACATCTGGCCCAGGAGCCACAAACTTAATTACAGGACTAGCTGATGCTCAGATAGACTCCACTCCTATGGTGGCAGTAACTGGCCAGGTAGCTTCTCACCTTTTGGGAACTGATGCTTTTCAGGAAACGGACGTGGTTGGCATCTCCATGCCGGTAACCAAATGGAATTATCAGGTAACCCGTGCTGAGGAAATCCCTGAGGCAATGGCTAGAGCATTCTACATTGCAAAGTCTGGAAGACCTGGACCTGTATTGATAGACATCACTAAAGATGCTCAATTACAGCAATTTGAGTACACCTATGAGAAATGTACCAAAATCAGAAGCTACCACCCATACCCGGAATTGGAAGAAGACAAAGTAACAGCAGCTGCTAAGCTGATCAACGAGTCGAAAAAGCCATTCATTCTGGTAGGTCATGGAGTATTGCTTTCTGGAGCACAAAAAGAATTGATTGACTTTGCCGAAAAAGCAGGAATACCAATGGCGTCTACGCTTATGGGACTTTCAGCTGTGCCAGTTAGTCACCCACTATATGTTGGTTATTTGGGAATGCATGGGAACTATGCACCAAACGTCAAAACCAACGAATGTGATGTATTGATTGCGATCGGTATGCGCTTCGATGACCGGGTAACTGGTGACTTGAAACGCTATGCGAAGCAGGCAAAAGTGATTCACATTGAGATTGATCCAGCTGAGATCGATAAGAATGTGAAAACGGAAGTTGCCATCAACGCGGATGCGAAACAAGCATTGCGTTCATTGATCAAACAAACTTCTGAAAACAGTCACAAAGACTGGGTTCAGGAATTTAGAGCACTGGATAAGGTAGAAGACGAAAAAGTCATTCAACCAGAGAAATACCCAACCGAAGGTGAGATCAGAATGGCTGAGGTAATCCGCAGGATTTCTGACAAAACAGAAGGTAAAGCGATTCTGGTTACAGACGTTGGGCAGCATCAGATGATCGCATCTAGATACTATGCCTTTGAAGATACCGATGCGAATGTAACTTCAGGTGGTCTGGGCACCATGGGATTCTCCCTTCCTGCAGCTATGGGAGCTAAAATGGGAAGACCCGATAAGACAGTCGTTTCTGTAATTGGTGATGGAGGTTTCCAAATGACCATTCAGGAATTGGGCACCATCTTCCAGAGCAATATCGCTGTGAAGATTTTGGTGCTGAACAACAACTTCTTAGGAATGGTAAGACAGTGGCAGCAACTTTTCCATGATCGTCGCTACAGTTTCACTGAATTGACCAATCCAAACTTCCAGAAAATAGCTGAAGGATACGGCATTGCAACTAATAAAGTATCTGAAAGAGCTGATCTGGATGCGGCGATCGAGAGCTGGTTAAGCAGCGATGGTCCTGCTCTATTGGAAGTACTGGTAGAAAAAGAAGAAAACGTGTTCCCTATGGTACCAACCGGGGAGTCTGTATCTAATATCCGATTGGAACCTTAAACCGAAAGAACTAATGACGAAATCATTATATAGCGAAGACACTTCCGATCAGGTAGAAAAGGAATTTACCCTATCGGTATTGACTGAAGATAAAGCAGGTTTGCTCAATCACATCACGATCATCTTCACCAGAAGAAAGATCAACATTACCAGCTTAAATGTCTCTACTACGGAGGTAGCTGGTGTCTCTCGATTCACTATTGTACTTACGAGTACCAGAGAAAGAATCGAAAAGGTGGTAAAGCAAATCAGAAAGCTAATCGATGTACTTGGCGCGTTTGTCTATGACGAAACTGACATCTACTATCAGGAAATTGCTTTGTACAAAGTGCCTACTCAGGTCTTTCTAAATGGCAGTAAAATCGAAGATTTGGTCCGTAACAATGGAGCTAGAATACTAGTGATAGAAAAGGATCATATCATCATCGAGAAGACTGGTCACAAGGAAGAAACTCATGATCTATACAAAAAACTGGAGCCACATGGCTTGTTGGAATTTGTGAGATCTGGCCGAGTGGCAATATCTAAATCAAAACGTAAGACAGAAGCATTCATCAAGCAATTGGAAGACGCTGAGTCTAATTTATTAAGCATAAAAGAATTCTAAATACATTTTTTCAAACCAATTAAAACAATGGCAAAAATCAATTTTGGAGGCGTAGAAGAGGAAGTAGTAACAAGAGAAGAGTTTCCTTTATCAAAAGCACAGGAAGTCCTAAATGGCGAGACTGTAGCCGTTCTTGGATATGGTGTACAAGGCCCAGGTCAGGCACTAAACCTAAAAGACAATGGCATCAACGTAATCGTTGGACAAAGAAAAGGATCTAAAACTTGGGACAAAGCCGTAGCTGACGGATGGGTGCCGGGCGAGACTCTTTTCGAATTAGAAGAAGCTTGCGAAAAAGGTACAGTTCTTCAGTTCCTTCTATCAGACGCTGGTCAGATTGCTCTTTGGCCAACAGTAAAAAAACACTTAACTCCTGGAAAAGCACTTTACTTCTCTCACGGATTCGGTGTTACTTACAAAGAGAAAACTGGTATCGTACCACCAGAAGATGTGGACGTAATCCTTGTTGCTCCTAAAGGTTCTGGAACATCTCTAAGAAGATTGTTCGTAGAAGGTAAAGGATTGAACTCAAGTTTCGCTATCCACCAGGATGCTACAGGTAATGCTCGTCAAAAAGCAATCGCACTAGGTATCGGAGTTGGATCAGGTTACTTGTTCGAAACAGACTTCTACAAAGAAGTATCTTCTGACCTTACAGGTGAGCGTGGTACTTTGATGGGTGCTATCCAGGGTCTATTCAGAGCTCAGTATGAAGTATTGAGAGAAAATGGTCACTCTCCATCAGAAGCATTCAACGAAACTGTGGAAGAGGCTACTCAGTCTTTGTATCCATTGATCGCTGAAAATGGTATGGACTGGATGTATGCAAACTGTTCTACTACTGCACAAAGAGGTGCATTGGATTGGATGGGACCATTCTACGAAGCTACTAAGCCAGTATTTGCGCAACTATACAAGTCAGTAATCGACGGTGTGGAAGCTCAAAAGTCTATTGACTCTAACTCACAACCTGACTACAGAGAGAAACTTGAAGCTGAATTGAAAGAGCTTGAAGAGTCTGAAATGTGGCAAGCAGGTAAAGCTGTTAGAAAGCTTAGACCAGAAAACAACTAATCAAATAATTGATAATGGAGAATGAAACATAGTTATTAAGAAACAAAATCAATTTGATTTACCCCGTCCCTAAAGGGTGCCAAATTGATTTTTTTCATCTTCCCTTTAGGGAATTAAAGGGCAAAAGATGAAAATGATTAATGAAAATTCATTCTCCATTTTACATTATCAATTTTCAATTTCATAATGGCAGTTCAAACCACATTTCGTCCAGAGATAGAAGACGTCAAGAAAGCTCATAACAATCTGAGCAAGGTAATCTATCAGACACCACTTCAGTACAGTTTCAACTTGAGTGAACGATATGGCGCGTCCATTCACCTAAAGCGTGAAGACACCCAAATCGTGCGTTCATACAAAATTCGTGGTGCTTACAACAAGATTACCAGTCTTACCGAGGAAGAACTTTCAAAAGGTGTGGTATGTGCTAGTGCAGGAAATCACGCACAAGGCGTAGCATTTTCTTGCTTCAAATTAGGAGTAAAAGGTGTGATCTTCATGCCAGCACCTACTCCCAAACAAAAGGTGCAGCAAGTAAAGATGTTTGGCAAAGACCAGGTAGAAGTAGTTCTGAAAGGCGACACCTTTGATGACGCCTATCAAGCGGCTATGGAATACCGTGATGCCAACAACAGTACGTTTGTTCATCCATTTGACGACCCTAAAGTCATAGAAGGACAAGCAACTGTAGGATTGGAGTTATTTAAGGATGCTGAATTCTCAATAGATTATCTATTCCTACCTGTTGGTGGTGGCGGATTATCTGCAGGAGTTTCCAGCGTAATGAAACTCCTAAGTCCAAAAACAAAAATCATCGGTGTAGAGCCAGCAGGAGCTCCAGCGATGTATGAGTCATTCCAACAAAACAAGGTGGTGACTCTTGAAAAAATTGACAAGTTTGTTGATGGTGCTGCCGTCAAAAAAGTGGGTGATACGACTTTCCCTCTTTGCAAAGAAAACCTTGACGAGGTAGCGCTAGTAGACGAAGGCAAGCTGTGCTCGTCACTCATCAGCATGTACAATGAAAGCGGAATTGTTCTGGAGCCAGCTGGAGCACTATCCGTTGCCGTTTTGGATCAATACAAAGACCAAATCAAAGGCAAAAACGTAGTATGTATACTTTCTGGCAGCAACAACGACATTACCCGAACTGAAGAAATTAGAGAACGTTCTCTATTGTATGAAGAACTCATGCATTACTTCATTATCCGATTCCCTCAGCGTGCCGGTGCCCTTAAAGAGTTCGTAGCTGAAGTACTGGGACCAGATGATGATATCGTACACTTTGAGTACACCAAGAAAACGTCTCGTGAACAAGGTCCTGCACTAATTGGGATTGAGCTCAAGTCTAAGGAAGACTTCCAGCCTCTACTCACGAGAATGAAAGAAAGAAACTTTTTAGGTGAGTATCTCAATGAAAAACCCGACCTTTTCGGTTACATCATTTAAAGAATCGAATTTTTTAGGACATAAAAAGTAGGTTTGCAGTTCGGAAGCCTAAAATCTAACCACGCGAAAAAATAAGCGATGAAAGTATTAAAATTTGGAGGAACGTCTGTTGGTAGTGAAGAAGCTATCAGACAAGTCGCGAAAATTGTTCAGTCTCAAGTCGATCAGGTAGTATTAGTTACATCCGCCGTAGGTGGAGTAACGGACCAATTAGTAAAAATTGGTGAAGTAGCTGCCTCTGGTGACAAGGTGTACATTTCGCACTTCGAAGTAGTAAAAGTGCAACACGAGCAACTTTACTATAACTTGATTGAAAACAAGCCTGACGACAAGTTTTATAAGATTATTGAGGAGTTTGAAGACATCTGTAAAGGTGTATTCTTACTTCGTGAATTAACTACGCGTAGCTCCGATTACATTTTGAGTATCGGTGAGCGTCTTTCTTCATTGATCATTTCCGAATTTTTCCGAACAGAAGGAATTGATATTACCCTTTTCGATAGCCGTCAATACATCAAAACAGATGATCACTTTGGTCATGCCAATGTGAACTTCAAATTGACGACACAAAAAATTAAAGAAGCTGAGGCTTCTTTCACTAGAGTAAGCCTTTTCCCTGGTTTTATCTCTTCTACAGAAGACAACCAAACCACTACTCTTGGTAGAGGAGGATCTGACTATACAGCAGCTATCCTTGCAGGTGTATTAGTGGCTGACCATTTTGAAGTTTGGACAGATGTAGATGGTTTGATGACTGCTGACCCAAGAATGGTGAAGCGTGCTAACTTCATCGAACACGTTTCCTATGAAGAGGCTTTGGAGCTATCGCACTTTGGAGCGAAAGTAATCTACCCTCCTAGTATTCAGCCTGCATTGGAAAAAGGTATTCCAATGACTATCAAAAACACCTTCAAACCTGATCAGAAAGGAACTTTGATCACGAAGGAATGGGATGACAACAAGCAATTGATACGTGGTATATCCAGCATCAAAGACATTGCATTGGTAACATTGAGTGGTAGCGGAATGGTAGGTATCCCGAAGTTCTCATATCGTTTCTTCAGAGCTTTGTCAACTGCTAAAGTAAATGTGATCTTGATCACTCAAGCATCTTCTGAGCACTCGATTACTGTCGGTATCGATGCGAAGGATGCTAATCCAGCATTAAAAGCGCTAAAAGAAGAGTTTACTGAGCAAATAGCAAGTAACCACATAGATCCAATTCTGGTAGAGAAGAATTTGTCCATCATCGCATTGGTGGGTAACAACATGCGTGATCAAGTGGGTGTTAGTGGCCAGATGTTTAACGTACTGGGTAAAAATGGTGTAAGCATCAAAGCCATCGCACAAGGATCTTCAGAAAGAAACATCTCTGCGGTAATCTCTAAAGATGATTTGAGTAAAGCGCTAAACGTGCTTCATGAAAGCTTCTTCCTTTACGCTACTAAACGCATTAACCTATTCATCATCGGAACAGGTAATGTTGGTAAAGCATTTATCAATCAATTGGTGCAGCAGTTCACTTACCTGAAGAAAAACCACCAGTTGAATATTAAGATCATCGGAATGGCCAATTCCAAAAAGATGATTTTCGAGAAGGATGGCACGCCACTTTCTAAATGGGAATCAACTTTAGCGAATGGAGCCAAATTCGATAAGAAGGATTTCTTACGTCACATGTACGAGATGAACCTTCGCAACAGTATTTTCATAGATATCACTGCATCTGATGAAATCGCTGCATTGTATCCAGAAATACTGAAGAAGAGTATTTCGGTAGTAACACCAAACAAGATTGCTGCTACAGGACCTCAGGTAGATTACCTGAACCTGAAATCTATGAGCAAGAAATTTGGTAGCCGATTCTTATTTGAAACCAACGTATGCGCTGGATTACCGGTACTTTCTACCTTGAACGATCTGGTAAGAAGTGGTGATCAGGTTCATCAAATTGAAGCGGTATTATCAGGAACACTGGTATTCCTCTTCAATGAATACAATGGCACTACCAAGTTTGTAGACGTGATCAAAAAAGCGAAAGAGCTTGGATTTACTGAGCCAGACCCACGTCTGGATCTATTCGGATCTGATGTGAAGCGTAAGATCTTGATTCTGATCAGAGAGAGTGGCTACACCTGTGAGTATGATGATATTGAGTTGAACTCATTCTTGCCACAAAGCTGTATGGAAAGCACAACCATCGAAGATTTCTATGAGAAAGTAGAAGCTGAAGAAGCTCATTTCAAGAAATTGTACGATGATGCTCAGGCTAAAGGCTCCAGACTAAAAGTTGTTGCAAAATATAAAAACGGACATGGTTCTGTAGGACTGGAAGCAGTTGATGCAACGCATCCGTTCTATAACCTGGAAGGTAAAGACAACATCGTGTTGTTCTACACGAACAGATACAACGATCATCCAATGGTGATCAAAGGTGCTGGTGCTGGTGCAGAAGTAACTGCATCGGGAATATTTGCTGATGTTTTAAGACTTTCTCAATCAGATATCTAAATGGAAAAAGTACAGGTTTTTGCGCCGGCCTCCGTAGCGAACGTGGGACCGGGATACGACACCTTTGGATTTGCGATAGAGCGTCTTGGTGACATCATCACTTTGACCAAAAGGAATGACAGCAAGCTGAACATTCTAAAAAGTGAAGGTGCAGATTTGCCAACCAATCCAGAGAAAAACGTTGCTACAGTAGCAATCAAAGCACTACTTGACAGCTTAGAAAGTGAGCAGGGTTTTGATGTACACATCAAAAAATTGTTCAAACCAGGCAGTGGACTTGGAAGCAGTGCATCCAGTGCCTCAGGTGCTGTATATGCTGCCAATAAACTATTGGGTGAACCATACAGAGACGAAGAACTATTAGAATTCGCTTTAGAAGGTGAAGCTCTTGCTTCAGGAATGATCCATGCAGACAATGTTGCTCCTTCCCTACTTGGAGGTTTTCAAGCGGTAAGAAGTTATGAGCCTTTGGAGCTATTCCGAATTCCTACTCCTGAGGACTTAAGAGTTCTGATCATCTTCCCAGATGTAGAAGTAAAGACCTCTGAAGCTAAAGGATTGGTTCCTAAAGAGCTATCAGTAAAAGATGCTCGAGAGCAATGGGGAAATGTAGGAGCTTTGATTCATGCCATGCATGCTGAAGATTATAAACTAATGCGTCACGCGATCACTGACCGAATTGCTGAACCAGTTAGAAAGAAATTGATTCCGCACTATGGTCAGGTGAAGCAATATGCTTTGGATCATGGAGCAGTAGGATTCAATATCTCAGGATCAGGACCAAGTATGTTTGCACTATTCAGAAGTGCTGATGCCGCAAAAGCTTGCATGACTGAAGTAGAAAAAATCTATCAAAAAGCTGACCTTCGTGTCTTGCTTAATTTATCACGAATTAATCCTAACGGCTGTCAGGTTATCTAATCGACAGTCTATAGCTATATGAAATTCTATTCAACTAATAAACAATCAGAAGCTGTTTCATTCAGAGAAGCAGTGATCAAGAGTTTACCAACTGATAAAGGACTTTACTTCCCTGAGGAAGTGCCAGAATTGGATTATCTATTCCTTGAAACCCTCGACTACTATTCTCTTCCCGAGATTGGAATGGAGGTTTTGAGACAATTCACTAAAGAAGATATTCCAGAACAAAAGCTGAATGAAATTCTTCATGAAGCTCTGGACTTTGAGATTCCGGTTAAAGAGGTTGAGAAGAATATTCATACATTGGAGTTATTCCATGGACCTACCTATGCTTTCAAAGATGTTGGAGCGAGATTTCTAGCTAGATGTCTGGGATACTTTAATGAAACCGAAAATAAAGAAGTTACCATTTTGGTAGCTACATCAGGTGATACTGGTGGAGCGGTTGCTTCTGGTTTCCACAATGTACCTGGAGTGAATGTAGTGATCCTCTACCCTTCCGGAAAAGTGAGTGATCTTCAGGAAAAGCAATTGACTACACTTGGAGGCAATATTACCGCTTTGGAAGTAGAAGGAGATTTTGATGCTTGTCAAGCGATGGTAAAACAGGCTTTTCTGGATGCTGACATCAATTCCAAACTAAACTTGAGCTCAGCCAACTCGATCAACATTGCTCGTTGGTTGCCACAATCTATCTACTTCTTTGAAGCATATAAGCAACTGAAAGATGCTAAGAAACTTGTTGTGGCTGTTCCTTCTGGAAACTATGGCAATATCACGGCCGGTATGCTAGCTAAGAAAATGGGCTTGGACATTCACCGATTCATTGCGGCATCAAATGCAAATGATACGGTGCCTAGATATTTGAAAGATGGCAACTATGAGGTAAAACCTACGGTACCAACTTTATCTAATGCCATGGATGTAAGTGATCCTAGCAATCATCCTAGAATGCTGGAGCTTCACGAACAAAATTTCAAAGACATCATCAAGCATACTCAAGGCTTCACCATAAACGACCAACAGACTTTGGACGTGATGAAATCTTGCTATGCTAGCAATCAATACATCCTTGATCCTCATGGTGCTATTGGCTATCAGGCTTTGAAAGAAAAACTAGAAAAGAAAGAAACTGGTGTTTTCTTAGAAACCGCTCACTATAGTAAGTTCTTATCTACTGTAGAGCAAGCATTGGATCAAAAGATGGATCTTCCAGACTTTGTATCTGACTTGATGACAAAAGAAAAAGTAGCGACTAAAATTGGAAACAGCTACGACGAATTCAAAGCATTCCTATTAGGCTAATGTCAGATCAGACTTTACCGAAACACCTAATTGCTCTGGAAGAGAAATGTCAGGAAGTTGGCTTTACTCAACCCTCTGACAGAGCAATTGGCTATTTGTTAAGAACACTGATTGCCTCTAAATCAGGAGGTCAATTCCTGGAACTTGGAACTGGAATTGGGTTATCCTTTGCGTGGCTCGTGGACGGCATGGATTCCAAATCTTCATTAGTTAGTCTTGATAATAATGAGGAATTAACCACAATCGTTAAATCTTTCTATCCAAACAACGATCATGTGACTATCCACTGCACTGATGGGGAATCATGGATAGACGAACACAAAGACCAACAGTTTGACTTGATTTTTGCAGACACCTGGCCAGGAAAGTACAATCACCTCGATGAGGTTTTGAATATGGTTAAAGTAGGTGGTTTCTATATCATCGACGATCTGGATGAACAACCTAACTGGCCAGAAGGACATGCCCAAAAAGCCGCAAACCTAATCAACTACTTAAAAGGGCTTCCTAACTTCAACTTCACACACATGGCAGGTTGGTCAACCGGAGTGATGATTGGGGTGAGAACTTCCTAAAAAGGTATACCTTTCAAATAAAGTTTCTTCCCACCTTTTCCAGCGAGGGCTCCCTTTTCCCATTGATACAATGACTCTGGAAGACCTGACAGCACTAAACCCATATCTTCTAAAGTATATGTTCTGGCATTGCTGACTGCTCCATCCCAGGCAATGAAAATTGGCAAAACCGGGATCAAGTACGTGAATACCAATTGTTGCCAGCTCATCGGGCGAACCATAGGTGTCACAAACAACACCGTGAGGATATTGATAGGAAATGCAATCCACCAGATCCATTTAGGAAATGAATTATCACTGATTTCATAGCCCAAAAATGGCTGATTGGAACTTTGCGCATCAGCAAGAATTGCTCGCAAGACATCTGGAGTCATGTGGTGCATGCTGCAAATCATCGTTCGGATTCCAGTCATTTCCTTAGACACATGCGCGGCATTTACTGATTCTGGTTGATAGTGTATAGGCCCACTTTGACCAATTTGAGCTATGGCACTCGCATTTGGATACAAATCGGTCAATGTCAACTCCAGTTGGGGATATTGACTTGCCAATAGCTGATGCACCATAGGCATTGGCCCTCCTGCACCAGAACACAAATCCACTACCTGTCTTGTACCTGTTCGATCCATTACCTCTTTCAACAATGCGGCCAAATGAGATGCCGAGTCAAGCAATCGATGAAATGTCGCTATATAATTAGTCATACAGATTCTGAGAAAATCAGGAAACCAGGAAAAATCTTCAAATTCAAATAATTGGATCCGTTTCATAATTACCTATTCAAATATCCTGAAGTTACAACCACATCACCTGATAGTCAAGCATTAAGGTAGGGTAATCCTCTATCAACCCGTTTAAATGAAAACCCAGTGATTATGAAATATCAAGCATTAATACTTGCGACCATTCTATTCTATGGATGCACCGAATCTGAAGATCAGGAGATTGATACAGACACAACAGTAAATGGAGATGTCATCGCAGCATCCTTTGGTGACAACATAGATCTAGACAATTTATTCGACTATGAGAGTCTTACGATTCCGGCATACATCAATAAAGACAATACGGGAAGCAATAACATAACCAATGAAGGTGCTACGCTAGGCAGGGTATTATTCTATGATGTGAAGCTTTCTATAGACAACTCTGTGGCCTGTGCTTCGTGTCATCAACAGTCCTTTGCCTTTAGTGATGGCTTGCAAGCATCCGGTGGGGTGAATGGTTCTACAGGAAGACACTCAATGCGCTTAGTTAACTCTCGATTTGCCGATGAGGAAAATTTCTTCTGGGATGAAAGAGCATTGAGCCTTGAAGAACAAACTACCCAACCTATACAAGATCACACAGAAATGGGCTTTAGTGGAGAAGAAGGAAACGAGGATTTTGAAGGATTAATAGAGAAACTAGAAGCAATAGAACATTATCAAGAGCTTTTCAAATTGGTCTATGGTGACTCAGAAATCACTGAAGAGCGAATCCAACTAGCGCTTGCTCAGTTTATCCGTAGCATTCAGTCATTTGACAGTAAGTATGATGTAGGAAGAGCTCAGGTCAACACAAACAATCAATCCTTTCCAAACTTCACTGAAGAAGAAAATATGGGTAAACAATTATTCACGGCCAGACCGGATTTTGACCTCAATGGTGTTCGCATTGGGGGTGGAGCAGGATGTGATGGATGCCATAGAGCACCAGAGTTTGATATTGATCCAGATACCAGAAATAATGGCGTGATACATTCCATCGCTGGGGATATAGATACGGACGTAACCAGGGCTCCATCTCTTCGGGATATTTTCAATGATACCGGAAAATTAAATGGGCCACTCATGCACACTGGAGATATGAGTTTAGAAGAAGTAATTGCTCACTACAATGAAATTGAATTATCCAATGACAACAATAACCTGGACAGACGGCTTATGGCCAATGGCATCCCTCAGCAGTTGAACTTGACTGATGAAGAAATAGCAGCATTAAGCGCATTCATCAAGACCTTATCGGGAACAAATGTTTACACTGCAGAACAATGGTCGGACCCTTTCAAAAAATAACTAACCCATACGGTAGGGGTAAAGAGTTTTTTACCGTTCTACTATCAAACGAGAATACTAAACGAGTAGATGTCTCGTTGATCAGATACAACAGCTTATAGACGATAAGCATAAATGTAAATTGTGTTGCGGTGATTTGGTGTAGTCGGATTTTGGCGGGTTCGACACACCACTTCTTTTAAAATCATTGCAACCTGAAAAATCATATGTTGACGGTGTGAAAGCGCTCTTAGGATGTTCATCCTGGAGCGCTTTTCTTTTTTAACAGGAAATCCAATGCCTGGACTTTCTTCGATCAACCCGAGAGTAATCCAATTTAACTTTCAAAAAGCAGCTTTGGATGTTACAGTATGCATATTGGGTAATTGAAGATTCTGACCATGTGGTGTCGTGCCCTTCCATTTGCCTTGATGCAAACGGAAGCCAAAAATCAAGGGCGGCGTTCATTTCCTAACGCTTTTCCAATTCAAAAATTGGTGAATAAAAGAAACTCGCCAATTCACGCCTGCTCCATGGAAAATCAATAACCAAGGCTCAGACAGTCTTTTAGTCGTAAATCCAATTTTAGCCCGGAAAAGCTAAAATGAACGAATGCCCATCCTTAAATTAGGATAACTACTTCATACGTTATTGGATAGATCCGTAATCATTTTAATAGTGTGGAGAAGCAATTAACGTCTCTTTACAACTTTGACACGATCTCCTGAATATGTAGTCTCCTTCGACATGCTGGTTGCTCCTTTTCTTTTGGAAAAGGAAATGAAGATTCTGACCATATTCAGCCCTTCCATTTGCCTTGATGCAAACGGAAGCTAAAAATCAAGGGCGGCGTTCATTTATTAACACTTTTCCAATCCAAAAATTGGTGAATAAAAGAAACTCGCCAATTCACTCCTGCGCGATTGAAAATTAATAACCAAGGCTCAGACAGTCTTTTATTCGTAAATCCAATTTTAGTCCGGAAAAGCTAAAATGAACGAATGCCCATCCTTAAATTAGGATAACTACCTCATACGTTATTGCTTAGATACGTAATCACTTTAATAGTGTGGAGAAGCAATTAACGTCCCTTTACAACTTTGACACGATCTCCTTAATATATAGTCTCCTTCGACATGCTGGTTGCTCCTTTTCTTTTGGAAAAGGAAATGAAGATTCTGACCATGTAGTATTCAGCCCTTCCATTTGCCTTGATGCAAATGGAAGCCAAAAATCAAGGCTGCGTTCATTTATTAACGCTTTTCCAATCCAAAAATTGGTGAATAAAAGAAACTCGCCAATTCACTCCTGCGCGATGGAAAATCAATAACCTAGGCTCAGACAGTCTTTTATTCGTAAATCCAATTTTAGCCCGGAAAAGCTAAAATGAACGAATGCCCATTTTTAAATAAGCATAACTACCTCACACGTTATTGCTTAGATCCGTGATCATTTTAATAGTGTGGAGAAGCAATTAACGTCTCTTTACAACTTTGAAACTACTCTTTAGATAGGTACTCTCCTTCGACATGCCGGCCGCTTCGTTTCTTTTGGAAAAGATAATGAAAACCGCGGGAGCTTAGAGACACCCTGGCCTACCAGTCACCACACATTTCATTCGTACTTCAAACAATTATTCCAGTGGGTGAAATTATTGGATTTAAGACGAACTAACCCCCATTCCGTTCCGTTACACATATTCAGATAATTCAAGATTTTAATTAAAATTTAAATACACTATGGCATTACGAATCGGAGATGATGCTCCTAACTTTCAGGTAGAAACTACCGAAGGAAAAATAGATTTTCACGAGTGGCTCGGCGATAGCTGGGGCGTATTATACTCTCACCCTGCAGATTACACTCCAGTCTGTACAACCGAACTTGGTAGAACAGCGCATTTAGCACCCGATTTTGCTAAAAGAAATACCAAAGTATTGGCGGTAAGCGTAGATGATTTGGAATCTCATCAGGGATGGATCAAAGACATCAACGAAACGCAAGGTTGTGAAGTAAACTTCCCAATCATTGCTGATCCGGACAAAGTAGTAGCAACTGCCTATGACATGATTCACCCAAATGCATCTGCTACAGCTACCGTTAGATCTGTATTCTTTATAGGACCTGACAAGAAGATCAAAGCGAGCATCACTTATCCTGCAAGTACAGGAAGAAACTTTGCTGAAATCTTAAGAGTAATTGACTCTTTGCAATTGACAGCTAACTTCAGCGTGGCAACTCCTGCTGACTGGGTACAGGGGCAAGATGTGGTCATCACACCTGCAGTAAAGACTGAGGATATCCCTGGCAAGTTCCCGAAAGGGCACACAGTGATCAAACCTTATTTGAGAATGACTCCTCAGCCGGATAAATAAGAAATTAGTCTATTCTCTCTAGTACATAAAGGCCCACAATTGTGGGCTTTTTTTTATCCGGTTCATTCAAAAGTTCGCTGGCTCACTTGAGAAAATATCTCCATCAACTAAAAATCCAGAAAAAATTCAGAGTGCTATCGTAAAATGTATTTGACATTCTATCAATGACTCTAAAAAATAATGATAGAGTGCTCTATTGATCAATAACATTTATGAAAGCATAAGACCCATCAAATTGATCTGTCTCATGATTTCTCAACACTAATAGTTTTAATTATGAAGATTAATTTAAAAACATATCTAGATGAGCGTGAGCGAGTTCTTGCACATCAGTCAGTTGCGGGACCGGTTATCACTATTTCTCGCAATTACGGTTGTGATGAAGAAGCTGTGGTGAAACTACTTATCCAGAAACTCAACAACCTGGGTTCTGGAGGTTTGAAATCTCATCCATGGAAATATATAGACAAAGAAATCCTTGACGAATCTGCAGCCGAACTCGGCATTAGCGCTACGGATGTAGATCACCGTATACAATTGCATCACTCTGACATAGTGAATGATTTGCTCTCTGGTTTCAACCATCATTATCGGATTAGAGATAAAACGATTCTGGATAAAGTAAAAGACATCATATGCACCTACGCCAAAAAAGGCAACGTGGTAATCATCGGTAGAGGCGGTGTTGGTGTGACTAAGAACTTACCGAACAGCTTACACATCAAACTGACCGCTCCAGTACAATTCAGAGCTGAAGTCATTGCTAAAGTGAAAGGAGTTTCTATCTCAGAAGCAGAAGAAGCGATAAAACGAGTGGATACTGATAGAAAAGCCTGGGCAGAACACCTTGTAGATCGTAAACTAAATGAAAGTATTTACGACGTAACGTATAACATGGAGACAACCAGCATCGATGAAATTACGGATATGATTGTCAACATCTTGCAGAAGCGTGCGCTGGTACCGGCAGAAATGGCACTAGCTCATTAAAAAACATGACACTTCATTCAGAGAAGTAAAACGATCTCAAAAGTCTCCATAAAATGTCATTTCGAGGTATCGAGGTGCTCGACCAGAGAAATCTCTCTTCTTCGATTATAAATAAACGATAAAATGAGACAGATTTCTCCAAAGTCGAAATGACACCTTTTGAGATCGCACTTTGACTATTTATTTTGGATAGTTTCTATTACTTTCTTAAGACCATGAAGCTTACAAAACCTTTTCCAGCTGAAGAAAAATCCTTCACATTTAGTGAGATTTTATACTTTCCTGACTTTTCGGGTACAAAAGTTAAATACTCTTGATTGTCAGCAGGCTTTTCACTTTCCAGGTTGCTTGAACCTAATTTTTTGAAAGACTTCACTTCTACTCCAAGTACTGTCACATCAGCATCACCCATTGCTACCAGCTGGTAGGTAAAGCCCTCCTTCAACCGGATATTCACATTTTGCTCTGCATTCTCAGCATTGAATTCTGTTACGATTTGAGAACGAAACTCATACCCTTGCTTTTCCATGCCTTCAAGGTACGATGCATTGCTTTTTTGTAATACATCAATAGAAGACTGAGCAAATAGCTGAGAGGCAGCGAATAGTACTACTCCAAAAACGATGATTGATTTGATATTCATTGTCTAATGCGTCTAAGTTGTTTGGATAGTAAAGGTATATCAGAAAAGGAAGAGATACTCATAGCGCGCATTCAGTAAGCAAAAAAGGTGTGTCAATGTGCGTGAATATGATGTTCGTGACAAAATTTGACTTGGGAACTAGTAAGGCAACTTAACCCTGTATCCTTTTAAAAAGCATGAAAGTGGCACAGAAAGAAGTGGGGGTTTGGAGTAAGCTAAAAGTATCCCTTGAAGTTCACGGCTTCTGAGTGGCATATCTCATCCAATACACCATTCTTGGTAAAGAATCGAGGTTTTTCGCCAAAGTCGAAAAGACGGAATAAGTGATAATCTCTGGAGTTTTGTTGGGAAAACTGCAGTTCGTTTTTAGAAAAGTAAATCGGTGTTTCTTTTCCTAATCGTGTGGTTTTAACTTCTATATATTTGTCTGTTCCATTACTGTTTCTTGACAGAATATCAAACCCAGCACCATCTCCCTCTTCCTTAGAAACCCATATCACTTTATCTGCAAGCGATTCTTTACCTGATTGAACCAATTTCCATTTTTCATACTCTAAAATGAACTGTTCGCCCAATTCACCTAATTTGGAATTTTGTTGCTCACGCTCTAAGTAATTGATTTTAATCGGTTTTCGAGCATAGTGCGGCATTGGTTCATTGATAAAACCTGACTTTGGAGCATCAACAAGAGCTTTGGTGAAAATGGATGGATTCAACTTCATACTTGAAATTTCCTTACTCACGAACGAAGAGATGATCGCTTCAATAGTTGAGCTAGATTGGAGATACTCAATGACTTTATCTTCTAATGCTTTCTGGTAGTTAAATCTTGGGAGGTAACCTTTTATGTAAGGTTGACCTTGATTTACTAATACCGCGCTAATATTTTGATGTTTGAATTCAATTGATCCTTCAGATCGATTAGTCAAAAGTGGCAATAGTTTGCGTCTATATTCAGCCTTTGAATACTTCTGAAAAGTCAGCTCTTTTTCCAGCATCTCGAAATAACTCGAGACACACAATTCCACTTCAATATTTGACCATGCATCTGACATTTTATTTGACTACTTCAATATTAGGAATTATGTCTTAGATTAATCGCTTTTCAGATCATAATACGTTCTCACATTACTGACATCAATTATTCTAAGCCCAACTTATTACTGAGCTAAAAATCCAGAAAATACCAATATCCTTCTCGCTCAACCATGGTCATTTCTTCAAGCTTATTGGATTGTTCGCCATAGGCTATTTCAATATGAGCTAGGTTATTTTCCATTTTAGGTTCACTCATGATTCTACCCTTCCCAAAAGTTCTCCTCCAATTGGCAATTGCTTCCTTAGGATAAATTTCCACGAAACAAATGTTCGCTACATCATTGGAGAACTCTCCATATGGATCCAATAAATACCTCATATTTTTTGTATCGCCATCATTGGCTGCTTTAAAGAAAGCCTCTAAGGTTCCTTTAGGAGTTTTCTGGAAGTCGAAATTCTGATGAAGTTTAACTTGAGCAATTTCTCTTTCTATTTTGCCTGACAACTCCTTCAAACCTGCAATTTGATAACGTTGATTTGATAATTGCTGCTCTTTTAGGGACAATGACCTTCCAAGTTGAAATTCATTAAGTTTCTTCAGTTTCATCTCAGCCAATTGTATTTCTTTTTCATTTAGGGCCAAAATCTCCTTCAGATAGTTTTCCTTTATTCCTTTCCCTACTTCGATCTTTTCTAAATGAATACGTAGCTGCTCCCTCTTGATAGAGTCAACTCTTGCCACTGAATCAGCTACAAACTTTTCTCTTTGTGCGATCTCAGATTTACTAGGTCCACAGGCCCATATAAACATACCTAGCAAACAGCTCAAAATTATTGTTCTCATGTTTTATCTATTTCGTGTAGAAGACTATGCAATCAACTAGCGGATTTTTCAATTCCTAAAAAGCTGGAAATGACCTGATTCACTTCTCTTGTAGAATTTACTGTCTTGTGCAATTCGTACTTTTTCACCCCGGACTTCTCTAACCAATCCGACCAAAACAATTGGAGTACCTCTTCATCTGTCGGGTGTACAGTTGCATTTCCAGCAGGTGATAATGAACGATCGTACATTTCCATCACCAATACTTCTACGTCCTTCAATACAGGATTTTTTACTGGAATAATACCATACTCTTCCTCCTGGAAGAATTGTTGCATATCTCCTATGCCAGACTTTTTGAATGCCTTTCTAAAATCTTTGATGGATTGAGAGCTCAAATAGTAACATTGTCCTTTGGTGAGACATGCATCCTCACCGTAAAGAGAAGCTTCGATGTAACCATCTGTCAGCATAATTAAGATATTTCTAAATTTATGCTCATAAGTACGTCCATTGAAAGATTTGTATTCAGACTTAGTTTTCACTTTGAGATCACTCAAACCTGAATTAAAGAAAGACCACAAATCAGCTCCATGAGTATCTGCTATAGATGCTTGGGTTACTCGTTTGTATTCCTGTAAAAACTCCGTTTTGGCCACACTTAGCTTTTCATCCGAGCGATCTTTGATAAAGTTGATTCGATCGAGTTGCTTATCAAACCTGCTAAAATCAATGGTCATCCTAGACATATCGATATCATACAAACTGATAAGGCCTTTGTTTATCATCGTTACACTAAATACGTCTTGTTGATTATCTGATCTTTTATCATTCAAAATATCAGGATATATTCTACCCAATACATCCTGAACAATCTCCATGTCATTGACAGGTTTCGGATAGAGTTTGCTATTCAATCGATTTGAAAAATCTGGTGCTATGATCACATTGTAATGAACGATCTGAAAAGTATCTGTAACAGGTCTTTCCGAGGTTGCTTGCTTAGAGGCACAGCTTGTAAACAGAGCCATTGCAACTACAGAAATGGCGATATAATATTTCATTTTCATTGTTTTATTCGGCTATCTAAATTCTTTGAAACCAGTTTTTCTTGCTTCCAAGCACTTGCTGCTTCATAAGAAAGCTTGGTGATATTATTGGCTTTGGTGATGGAATACTGCTCATGTAAAAATCGATACCATCCCTCGAGAAAAGTACTTATTCGGTCTTTGACAGCATGAATAGAGATGAGGTAATTGTCGTTTTCGATGTAGCTCACGTACACATCCGTAATACGTGTAATGCCATCTATAATAATGGAGGTTTCTGATTTGAGTCTGGCAATCTCAGCTTCCCTGTATTCTGGAAGCTGATTGATCTCGGACTCACCACTTTGCACTGTTTTTAGGTGTTCTATATTGGCAAGCGATAGCTGATGAATTTCATCCTCTTTTTGTTGATAGGTATCTTTGTACTCTTTGATTTTCTCTCGGTACTGTTCTATCAGCTTCTTACTCCTTAATTCCGCAATTTGAGGGTTTCGATCTTCGAATATTCCTATTAGTTTATCAAATGAAAATTTGAACAGAAATAACCCAAGTGCACCCATAATGAAAACCAAATAGAAATTGGGGTTGCCGAAAATCATTAACCAATGCCATATTTCATCTGCTTTTCCAGTCAAATATTCCACTTCATGAATGGACTTACTAACCACAAAAGCAATAAAGGCATCCACAACTAGAATCAACACCCAAACTGACCATTCTGGCAAACCTTTTTTACTGCCTTTCAACCTTCCTACAATAGCCAAGGTCATTGGCACAAATACAAATAGCAATATGAACAGAATGGCTGTACCTCCCTTATCAAACGCCATTCCCAAAGCATTGGGATTAAATACCTCAGGAGGTAGGGAAGTATCACCTCGCAATTGTTCTTCCTTGGCATCCAACTCACTAAACATCAAAATATAAGCTGCAGAAGAGTAAAACAGGAATAAGTAAATGAACAATCCCAAATTGATGATCACAGCAGGAATCAGCTCAAACCACTTGATACCCGGAGTAATAAAATCACGCTCTTGCTTATTGATTTCTTCTTTGTAGAAATCTATCTGCTCCTGAATCTCTACCAGTTCCTGTGTTTGATACTTATCTATTTTAGAATCATTTTGAGCAATCAACACCTTACTTGTAGCAACCTGTGCTTGCTGCACCTGCTCCTTGGTCTCGTACTTTTTAGAAATGGAGTTAATCTCCAATTCCTGATTTTCTTTTAGGCTTTGAATATTTTTGGATCGCTGCTCATCGATGCGATTGAGCAAGCGATGCTTTTTGTCTTCTAGCGCATCTATATCGGCAATAAAAGAGGAATACACACTATCAAAAGCATTGCCCAAGATCTGATAATCACCATTGGTAGTCTTGGCTAGTTCATAACCTTGAGCTGCAATCTCGGAGCGATTGTAATGACTCACCTCCGCTGCAATCATGGTATCCAGGATCTGCTCATAGTCACGCTTGCGCTGATCTATTACTTCTACAGATGATCGCTTCGTTTCAATGGGTTCTGTCTCTTCTGAAACTTCAGAGCTTTTGAAGTGAGCTTTAATTGCCTTAGCATCTTCCAGTCCCAATTCGCTTATTTCTTTCAACCGCTGCTTGATGTTTTCAAAGTTCTTAACCAACTCATCCACAGTTTGCTGGTGATTAGTGATAATGACACTCTCGTGGTTATTCTTCTTCGCATTGACTGTCCAGTTATAGGAACCGTGAATAGCCTTTTCTCGATCTATAACACAGTACTTTTGATGCATCATTCCATAACCAACATTTTTAACTCTCAGGACGTTGGATTCCGCATCTGGAAAGCTGTCAAACTCGAGCTTACGGTTATCTTCATTATCGGAAACAATGATTTGAACATTGAGACCCGCTTCTGCCTTTTCTTTAAGTATGCGAAGAAGGTCTGAATCTGTAAACCATGCAGCAACAACAAGTATTTCCTGCTGAGCTTCTTTCAGCTCTCTAGAGATGGTTTCGAATATCTCCTGATTATTGGAGATAGTCCTCTGATCTATCTCAGAGGTTTGGCGGTGATTGCCGTTCATGCCTGGCTTTTGCTCCCAGACACTTAGGCCATTTAAAATTGACATTTGAAATAGATTGGTGTACTTCAAATGAACTCATTATAGCTATGAGACTATTCATTACTTTTCTGAACCAGTAGATTTGGTTTCTGAAGTGCCAAAGGCACTCTAAAAAACCTCAGATAAACACTAACCTTACATAGGAAACCTGGAATGGCACGTGAAAAAGTGGGGTTTGTATGAGCTAGATATTCTGACCCAACTTAAAAAACTCATAGCAAAGCTTATCATGTTTCCTCTGAATCTCATCTACTTGTTGAGCCTCATATTGATACAAGGACATATGATCAAGATCCATACACTCCTTCAAAACATCACTTACATACAGGTCACTCAAACTTTCATGATACTGATACTTCCAATGTTTTTTAATCGACTCAGGGATATTCAGGTCATCATCGCTCATATTAACCCCACCCACTCTTATTTCATCCAACTTAACTGGTACATTATAATCACGTAGGAGCTCTCTAAAGGTCATGTACTTCAGTAGTTTTTCATTTTTGTAGTTTGCCTCCCAATAGAAAACGACTGGTTTTGTAAAAGGTGTTGTCGCCCTACACCAACTCATTCCATATTCGCCCAATGCTGTCGACAACAAGTCATCATCCTCCTGAAGCTTTGAAACTATCTTATAACCAAACCTTACTTGATCAATACGTCCTTTCAATGGTGTAAGACGAAAGCCAATATTTACAGCTTAGTTTTCATTTGAATAGGTGTAACGCTCTTTGTATAACTCCACTGGCTCAACAAATAAATACCGGTCAATTGAATTATCGTATTCATATTTACTCCAATACTCCGAAAGTGAATCTACTAAATTCAAGTTTGGACCATAAATCGAATCCCATTCGATTTTGAGCCTTGAATAAACCTTATTGAAGTGAGCAGTATCATCTATAAAGTTCACATAGTCATGAAGCCTCTGGTAAGTAAGGTCAAGCCACTTTACCTTATCAATTTCACTTTTAAGCAAAGAATCCACTACAAGGCTAGTGTATTTGTAGGTGTCGGTAAAAGTAGAGTCTTCTGCAATCGCTTGTTTTAATTGCTCTACTGTTAAAGGAGTGAATATTGTTTTATCAAGAGGATTGCTACAAGAAAAAAGCAAGGTGGTGATTAAGGCTAATATCAAATATTTCATATCTATTCTGTTTAATTCGTAGATCAAACAAAATGGTATTAACAATAGCCTAAGCACTTACTTTTCTGAACCATTAGATTTGGTTTCTGAATCTTTACTCACTAATAAGCTTTTGGTCAAGTAATAAACATTTAACTATCAAATAATCACAAATGCTGCCAGCATTTCCCACTGGAGCTAGTCGTTGTTCGTTTGCATCGGGTTCCTTTTTGGGTAATAGCACTGCATTGCCTGGAAGTACCTGTAGATGAACTCGATCGTGTTGGAGTAGTGGTTTGTGGACTTACGGAAGTCTTCTCTGTCTCTAGCGAACTAGGAGTAGTTACTGGCTTACAAACTTTACAAGCAGTGTACCCTTTTTCTTTGGCACTATCCAGTGTCAGCTCAGATTTAGACAGTCTTAAGTACCTGCAAGTTTCGCGATGGTATTTGGCTCCGGTATCGGTCACAAAGACTTTGGTGTCTTGAGAATAACCCGCGGTACAAGCTACTAAAACAAGAAACAGGAGACCAATGGCCTTACTCTTAAATAGTGTTTTCATTTTAGACAGTGAGTTTTGTGTAAATTAATTTAACCAGATAGATCAAGAATAACGCAACATTATAGACGACTACAGCTCCTACGTAGACTAAACCAAGTGCCAGGAGGATAACTACTCCCTCTTTGCTCTTTCCCCAACTGGATCTGTAACTCAGTCCTGGTATACCGGTACGTATGGAAAAACCTCTAGTACCTACTGAACCAAACTTAGTCCGAGCACTCGCCGAGACTCCTCTCCTACTTAAATTGAGCCCGACTCCTTTCCCCAGATTTACTCGCTTTTGATACCGAAAGCTCATATCATTTACATTTACAACCTGAGCCCACCACCCACTGACAGCATGCCGATGCACAATCCGCTTTTTTCTTATTGGAGCAACCACAGTTGGCAGTGGTTGGACATCCTCCGCCATTAGAACCTGTGCCTCCATCATTACTTCTAAAGTAATCTTCACAAGCCTTACCATCATTGTCGCGATCTAAGTCAGATCTACACTCCGGGTTGGCCTCATAATCCGCTTGAGCGGCTGCTCTAGATTCATAATCTGCACAGTTGGTGTCGAAGCATGGAGGCTCAGTTTCTGTGCAGGAAATAAGCACAATTACTATTATCAATGTTAATATTCTCATCCTGTTCTCATTTTGGTGGTGATCTTCGGTGTGGCTTTACTGGCACCGTTTTAGGACCAGGTTTGGGTTTGCTCGGATTTGGTCTTGGTGTAGGCGACGGTGTAGACCTTCTGTGAGGTTGGACAGGTACAGATTTCTTTTCCATTACTCTGTCTTATAAACTGTGAAATTTGTATTAATCTTGGCTGTTTTACCGGATGATATAACCGAAGTTTGATCATAGGGAAATGAGTTTTTGTATTCTATATTTTCAGGAGGTTTATGCTCAAAAATATAAGCTGCTTCCACTCGTTCCCTATCAATCGATCCGACAGGACCTGTTGAATAGCACAATTCATTCCCAGGCCTAACATGTTTCTCCCAATCATTCTTTTTTTCATGATTGTCAATTCTCTTTCGAACATTTGCTGCCTCCCCAATGTAAATGAGCTTATGAATTGCCAAATTCTGTAAATTCTGGTTATAGGTACATTCATAAACAAAGTAGACACCGGATTGAGGAGTTATTCCTCCTTTGTTTTTCTCCCTCCAATAACCTTCAATTTCAATATTAAAAGACTTAACTGCCATGATATTTTAGTTTTGTGATTCAATTTTAGATTTAGCCTCTGATAAAAGACTTTCAATACTGGATAGTTGTCTTGGAAAAATGGTGTTTCCGGAACCATATTTTTCAAGTACCAAATACCACTGAAGTTTACCCTTGCTGCAGTAATAGCCTAGTTGAAATCCATCATCAGTAACAAACTTATTCTCTAGATATTCTGGATTCTTCTGTAGGTCTGCGGCAGACTCTGCCTTTAGCGCTTCTAAAGCCTTTACCATCTCCAAAACATCTTCATAAGCTATGGAGGCACTTTTATCTCCGTACTTACCTTCATTTGATATCTGAAGAAAAAAGCCTATTTGACCACTACTTTCTATTTTACGAACCTTAGTCTCTGCACTTGTTCCATATAGTAGGGGAAGTCCTGATAAAGAGAAGTCCTGATATTTAATCATTGAACCTGTTTTGGAGGTAAATAGGTCAATTTTAGATTGACTCTCTGTGGCCTTATTGTCCTGAGAGTAGCTTACTGACACTAATGTCGAGCATAGCATAAAAATGATTAAGCGGTGTTTCATATTGGTTTAGTTTAATTATTCAAAAAAGGTGTTTCATATGTATTCACCTTAGGTAATGTTATAATCCTTTCAGCATACTCTTCTTCGTGTATTATGGCTACCACTTCGAGAACCACATTGATCCCATACTGATAATCAGGGTTCCTTAGTCCTAAATTCATCACTCGACCGGACCCTCCAGTTATTTCTGAAATCCCACTCTTGAGATTTTCTCTCGAGCCTACAGTGAAGTATTGGTAAGCTTCTTTTCGAGTGAAAAGAATACTATTATTATGGTCTAATAGATAAATATCACAGTAGTCAGCACCAGGTGGAAGAGTAAGTAACTCTACTCCAAAGTCTAGTGTACCTGTTTGATCAATTATGCGTGTAAGCTGACCTGCAAGGCTAAAGGTTGCATGCAGATTATCCACTTGTTCAGCCTCACGAAATGCAGAAAATGAATAGTACCATTTTACTGTATTTTCAGGAATACTAATTGGAATGACCACTCTGGATTTTCCTCCTTTAAAATCTGCATTCGAACCACTATTGATATAAAAATCCGATGATGGAACTATAACCTGAGGAACATACTCATCCCTAGCCAAGTACGTTTCTACTTCCTCCACCCAAGTGGTATCATGGTGAGTTTGCCAATTGACAACAGTATTGAATGATACAGTAGCTGCAGATGCAGGCACCCTAGATATTTCATATTTCAATGTACGCCCACCTATAGCTCCATTGGTCAGTTTGAAACAGTATACGCTCGTCTTGGGTATGATCAAAGTATGATTCACCTTGCTAAACTTAAAGTCCCTGTAGCGCGAGGTGTTTGGATACTCTATTACTTCAATCTCTCTAAGGTCCTTACCTTTTTCCTCGTGGAATGAGAAAGTTACCTGATCTCCTTCAGCAAAACCGAAGTACTGTTCTTCCTCTGTAAGTCCCGCGATTTTGAACGAACCTTGAGCCACACTCACAGGAGCTAATGACTGTGAACTTATCCCTGTGAAACAGAAGAGCAGTATATAGAAGAGTAAGAACCTCATAGTTTTTGGTAGAAGTTCTTGTTGACATATTGTTTGATATAAGAATTCAATCCTTGCCCCAACTCAGCCAATTGCTGCATTTGTCGAACATGAATCACTCCTGGGCGAATTCTGTTGTAGAGATACTTATCTCCATTATCAAACTCTACGAGTAGCTCGTCTGTATCAATCTGAAATCTAGAAATGCTTGAATCTCCTCCTTGATTTTTATAGGTCTGCATTGGTAAAAATTGTTTCTACCAAGATCCATGAGATCAAACAGTTTTAAGGAATCCGTTTTCTTAACCCCTTAGTTTTCTTTCTGAACTGTAAGGTGATAAAGGGTTAGTTACTTTATTGGGAAAAGGATGTCAGATAAAAGTAGTCTTACTGCACTGTTACGAACTGCCATTTGCCACGCTTCTCCTCAAACACATATTCCTCTTCTGGCCGAAAACCGAAAAGAGAATAAGTAGTATGCTTTCTATAGGAGGTCTGAGGACCATACTCGAAATGAAAGTTGGCTAACCGGATAGCTTGTTCATAGGCCACTGTGACAATCATTCGATCTCCTTCTTCATGCTCGGAAATGACTTCAAAACTCACAGGCTGTGTATTAAAATAGATGAAGGAAACATCCTTTCTATTTCCACTTGATATCGAAAGTTCACTAATTACAGGATGTTTAAATCCATAATCATCAGAAAGCCGCCAAGCATCAAAATCAACACCACTTGCTGGGCTCACATTCTTTTCAAACTCCCAATCTTGATAGCCATTAGTAAAGAAGTAGTAATTTCGATATTGAGAATCAAGATCTTGGAATCGCTCTAAAAAGGACAAAACAGCCTGTTGATCAGTGCCTGTTGCTCCAAATTTGATCAACTCAGCGCGCTCTTGCTCCACTGTCTGCTCAAAGCTCTCAATCCTTTCCTCAATGGTAGCCATAATCAGTTCATCAGAAAAACCAGTTCGGGTATAGTACCAAACGGCAAAACTCAATAAAACAAGACAGATGATAGCCAGAGCAATTGACACTATTTTTTTCAGGCCCGTATCAGGTTTATCAGTTTCTGTTTCTTCGAGCGTCTTAGTTTCTCCTCCACGAATGTGTTTGACTATCTGCTCAGCCGCAAGATCCAACCCTTTGTCAGTCCTCACACCCCATCGTTCAGATAAAGCAGGATCGAATTTGCCTACCTCTTCAGGAGTAATATCATGAAATACAGGAATTATCACTTTCTTATCACTTCGTTCTTTTCCCCAAAGCACCCCCATTTCTTTGAGTGCCCAGGTTGCTTTAAAATAATTTGAAGTAATGAGTAAAATACCAAACTGAGATTTATCAAGTCCCTCTCGTACTTTGTCCTGAATGCTCGAACCAATGATAAGTTCTCTACCAGAGTACCAGACCTTCAGACCTTTCTCTTCTAGCTTATGATGCAGCTCATTAGCTACCTGTATCTTGTCTTCAACTGCAAAGGATAAAAAAGCGTCGTATTCGTAGGTATTCAAAATGGTGGATATAATTTTTATAAATGTATCAATATGGAGTAATCTATGATCATATCATTTTCTTAACCCTAGCAATCATTTTCCCAACCAGAATTATATGATATCGAAGTGTTCTGTCAGTACATGCTCATACGTTTCTCCAATCTTGATTCGCTCCTCACCCACATACAGCATTTTCCCCATCAGCCGATCCACATAGTTTTTATTGATGCAATAACTCTTATGTACACGTATCAGATCTGTGTAAGGAATCTTCTTGAGCACTTGATTGAGTGATTTGGTTAGTAGAATTTTCTCTCCCGATTTGGTGTGTACTTCACAATAAGCACCTCCTGCTTTGAGGAAAAGTATATCTTCATATACCACCTTGATGTGCTCTTTCTCTTGTCTAAAATATCCTGCTTTGTTACCCAAGTATTCGCTATTTCCATTAAATAATGCGGCCTCTACAGCAATCAAAAGTTGATGGGTTTGAAATGGTTTTACCAGATAGCTCGCTGGTCTGGTACTGATGGCGTCCTTCACTGTATCTCTTGCAGTTATATCCGTAAGGTAGATGATAGGTACTCTGTATTTTTTAAGTATTCTCTCAGTTACTTGAATACCATCGAGTTTCCCTTGAAGCTTGATGTCCATTAACAGTAAATCAGGCAAATTTTTCTCTACCACTTCCAAAGCTTCTTCACCTGACTGACATACAGCTATCACATGATAGCCAGCCTCCAGTAAGTCAGCTTTTATTGTTTCAACAATGATCAAATCATCCTCTACAATTAATATTTCAGGTTTCATAGGCCAATGGAATGCTAAATTGAAAGACAGCACCGTTCTGATTAAAATTAACTTTTTCTGCTTTCAATTGCTTGGTCAAAGTCTGAATTAACTTGGTTCCGAAAGATGAGGACGCATTTTCTTCAATTAGTCCAACTCCATTATCCCTAACCTCCAAAAAAACAGATTTACCAGTGAGAGGCCTGAGCGTCACTGATATTAGCGGATTGACACTTTCCGCAAAAGCATATTTTATGGCATTGGTCACTAGTTCATTGACAATCAATCCAATATAGACAACTAGGTCGACATCAATTTTAAGACCTTTAACCTCCACCTTAATCTGCAAATGGTGAACACTAGTAAAAGAGTACTGCAGATATTGACACAATTCAGAAAGATAATCGTTAAGGTTAATCTTTCTCTGATTCTTATTTGCGTAAAGCTTCTGATGCACGATAGCCATGGCATTCAGACGAGCTTCCGTTTGTTTTAATAATGCGATTGAATCGGCATTTTCCACACCGGAAGATTGCATCTTCATTACTCCGGACAAAAGCATCAGATTATTATTGATACGGTGCTGCATCTCTGTATTCAACTCCTCAATGTGTTGCTTTTTACGCTTGTTTTTGAAAAGAAGAAATAGAATCAATACAACCAACCCTAAGAAAAACAAAGCCAATATAGACGCAGAATAGGTCATTTTCTTTTGAAGTAAAATTTCTTCTTTCCGTAGTGTTTCAACTTGATGTAGATAATCGATTTCTTGGTCCTTCTTTTCTGTTTCGTAAAGCATTTGCAAATCAATCAAAGCCCTAGCTTTTTCTCGGTTGAGTAGACTATCTCTAACTTGCCCGTAGGAATCAAGCACCTCAGAAAGCTTGTCATATGACTTCATTTGTCTGTACAAATCTGCTTCCAACTTCAAAGAGTGAGATCGTAACTCTAACAATCCATAATTTCTTGCTATCGACTTACTTTCTTCAATCATCGGAAGTACTCTATCATAGTCTTCTTTTTGAAAGTAAAGTTTACCTAATAGATTGGCAGTAAAACCAAGTGATTCATCTAAATCATTAGTTTTCTTTATTCGATATGCTTTGTCAATATATTCTTCTGCTTTGTCTAAGTCTCCTTTTTCTAAAAATGCCCACCCCAAATTATGATAAACCTTGGAAGCATCTTTAATTTGATCAAGCGACAGCTTTATCGATAGAGATTCTTGTAAGTTTTTAATCGCACTATCCAGTTCTCCCAGCTCTATATAAGCTTTTCCAATATTATTTAAGCTCTTTGATATTTCTTTCTGAGCTTCTAGATCTTGCCTAATCGACAAGCCCCTTTTATGGTATTCAATAGACCTGTTAAACTCATTGGTATGATAATAGATCAAACCAATATTATCAAGGGCTATTGACTTTTCAAGAGTAGTATCAGGTAGATACTTCAATGCTTTAATTGCATTATCCAGAGCTGATTCATAATTCCCTATTTGCTTCTGAATAATTGATGAATTTATCAATAATTGAGCTAGTATTCGATGATCTGTGGCTTGATGAATAGCTTGCTGATAGTAATATAAAGCCGAATCATATGCTTTATTTATCTGATGATCATAAGCAAGTCTGTAAAATTCCAAAGCTTTCGTTTCATCTCCTTGCGCTGAACAATAAAAGGTTTTAGAAAAGAAGAAAACAATAATTATGAATACACTTCGAACCACACCTTTAAGGTAGTTAAATATAAGAAAGTCGCAAATAGCGACTTTCTTATTATAACTATCCCCTTAACCTCCAACAGACGGTGGTGGCGGCGGTGGTGGTGGAATTGGATCTGAATCATCATCTTCACCATTATAATTTGGTATTGATGTTTGATCAATTTCCATTATTTCATCTGCTTCATCGTAGCAGCTCGATAAGAACGTCGTTCCAAAAAGGATAAGTAATAAGTACCCCAACTTTTTCATGTCAATTACATTTTGACTATTTAGAAAGCGTGCACGCTATGCGTGACCAGAAAAGGGGATGAACAGAAATGAATTGACCCTCAGAGTAACTCCCCCGAATCACTTCAGAGGATCAAGACTTTCTGTGTTGCTTGCATAGCAAAAGTCCTGAATAAGAAAGAGGTGTTTGTTACGAAAACTTGACGATGATTTCCGATTTCATTACTTTGATTTCGGAAACTTTTCAGAAAAGGCTAATGGATAAAGAAGAGCTAATAAACCTATTTAAAATACTCTCAGAAAAAACTAAAGAAGAACTGAGTCACTCCGGCTTTAACAATATGGAATCTAAATTGGAATTTAAACTGAGCAGTAAATTCCTTTACACTAAGTATAGTGAGGCCATAAAGACACAAGATGAGTTTATCACAATACAAGAAAACAGAAAGAAAGCACTACTCAATGCTGCAGGGTTCAAAAATTATAATGATTATAAAGCCTTTCTTGAAAACCCAATCCACGAAGTGCTTAAAAGCTGCTTTGGAACCTGGGTTTCTTATGTGCGTCAAAATAGCCTGGACGGCATCATTTATCAATCGCCGGTTGAAATCTTCGAAGAAGGATCAAAAGCTTACTTTAAACTCAGAGGTCCGAATACCACATACTCTGGAGAAATCACCTATTCAAATGGCTGTTTAACTACTCTATTCACAGGCGCTAGCGGCAAAACTTTTCACCATATCTATAAAATAGGAAACAGAAAGAACCCAATAGTATTGCAAGGAATTTATTCAGGAATCTCAACAGCGGATGATCCAATCGGAGGACGAGCGGTATTAAGTCGTTCAGATCAAAACTTTGATATTCTCGAAAATCGAGAGCTGAGAGTTGAAGAATTAAAAACATCAGCAAAAGAACTAGATCAGGGAATCTCTATATACTTTGGTCAGTATGAAAAAAACAACTTGAGACTGAACCCCATCATATCCTTTAGCGCTCAAGACTTGAAGTAATAGCCTTCGTAAAGTAATTCCTTATCAAATTTCACCTTTGTAGAACAAAAGTCTAACACACTCCGTATACTTATTCTACAAAAGCGAAACAACTATGCAACGCACTGTCAGTTCAGAAGATTCTATGGAAGCTTCTCATGCCTCGCTATTAATTTAAGTCCATCATAGAAAGTCCTTCTCTTTTAGGAGGCGCACGGCTAGTGAGGATTTAGGAGCGTAAGGCCAGGATGAGGCCTTATCAAAACAGACCACTTAAATTAATAGTCTTGACTAATCACAAACTGGCAAAATTTTGAATTACCAAACGATAAACCTATGAAGGGATCCCAACTTGGAGAATTTGAAGAAATCATTTTATTGCTGATTGCAGTCATGCAAGAAGATGCCTATGGCTTGGCCATTCAGGAGCGATTTCAGGAGCAAACTGGTAGATCTGCTGCTATTGGTGCGGTGCACTCAGCACTTAATAGGCTGGAAGAAAAAGGCTTTGTAGAATCTCAACTTGCAGAGGCTACTGCCGAGCGAGGTGGAAGACGCAAACGCATCTTCTCTATGACACTGGCTGGAAAGAATGCGCTGCAAGTAAGCAAAGACTTGCGCAATAATCTTTGGGACCAAATCCCAGACTATGGCTTTGAAGGACTAAAAGCTGTTTTGTTGTGGCGATGAATTCGCACAAAACCACCCTTCCCGAACGACTCATTTTGTGGCTCTGTAAACCTCGATTTGCTGAGGAAATACTAGGCGACCTGGAAGAATACCGCTTTCGTCTCAACGAAAGAAACTCAAAATTCAAAACACTCAAATACTGGTATCAGCCGGTACTTTTCATCAGACTGTATGCCCTGAAATCACCTTTTAAAAGATCAAACACTCAATCTATGTTAAACATGAACTTAAAAATTGCGGTTCGCAGCCTGAAACGAGAGAAATTCTACTCGTTCATCAACATATTCGGGCTTGCACTTGGTATCACTACTTGCCTCTTCATTGGCATGTTCATCAAAGATGAAATGAGCTATGACCAGCACTGGAAAAACTCGGACCGTATCTATCGAGCTGCGGCACATCTCAAGTTTATGGGCAATCAATTCGACATGGCTGTTTCTCCTGCTCCTATGTGGGAAGCATTCGAAAAGGACTTTCCAGAAATAGAAGAAGCTGCCAGAATGCGAAGTTTGGATAATATCATTTTGGAATTAGACAACAAGCGAATGGTGAAAGTGGCCAGTTTCGCCCACGCAGACCAGGAGGCTTTCAATATTTTTCAGTTCACCACACTTGCAGGCACATTGGACCTCTCTGAACCCAACACTGTGGTGGTTTCAGAAAGTACTGCAAAACAACTTTATGGAGTAAACGAATCCCTTGACAAAACGATCAAGTTCTATGATCAAACCTATGTCATCAAAGGAGTTTACAAAGACATTCCGGAGAACTCACACTTCCATTATGCTATGTTAGGCTCTATGGCCAATTGGGCAAACAGCACCAATACCGAATGGGGTAGTAACAACTTTAGAACTTACTTCCTACTGCATGAAGGGGTGGATTATCAGGTGCTGTATGAAAAATTCAAGACGGTGTATCCTAAGTATTTTGGTCCGATGCTAGCGGAACATAGTGATACAAATTGGGAGCAATTTCTGGAAAGCGGTTCTTATGTAGATTATGAGTTACAGCCTTTAGAAAGTATTCATTTGCACTCAGACCTCTCTTATGAAATAGAACCAAATGGAAGCTTTCAGTACATTATTCTATTTGGAGCAGCAGGGCTATTCGTCTTGATCATTGCCTGCATCAATTTCATGAATATTTCTACCGCGCGATCATCTACACGAGCTAAAGAAGTAGGCATGCGCAAAGTACTCGGCTCAAGAAAATCATTCCTTGTCAATCAGTTCATGATTGAGTCGCTGCTCAATGCCATCGTTGCAGCATTGATAGCTACCATCGCTGTTTATCTGTTACTTCCGTTCTTCAATCAACTTACTGGCAAAAGCTTATCTAATCCCTATTTTGGAGATTTGTTCCTATTCCCCTGGGCGATTGGAGGAACCATCATCGTAGGAATTTTAGCAGGAATTTATCCAGCATTTTTCCTATCCAGTTTCAAACCACTCAAAGTACTAAAAGGAGAATTACGACTTGGTGTTAAGAGCGGTTGGATGAGAAACACCCTGGTAGTGGTCCAGTTTAGTGCTTCCATCATTCTCATTTTTGGAGCAGTGGTAATAGGATCACAATTAAAATACATCCAAAGCAAATCACTAGGCTTTTCCAAAGATCAGGTGCTAATCCTCAGAAACACCTACTTAATGGGTGATAAAGTGGAAGCATTTAAAAAGGAAGTTAAAAATCAACCTTCTGTCATCAATGCCACAACCACCTCCTTCCTTCCAACAGGAAACAGCAGATCAGACTCCCCTTTACTGCCGAAAGAATCAACAACAACAGAAGAAATGGTCAGTTTACAAATTTGGGGTGTAGATGAAGATTATATTCCTACGCTCGACATTAACCTGATCGATGGTAGAAACTTTGATGAAAATCTGGCTACTGATTCCAATGCCGTCATTCTCAATCAGGCTGCATTGGACAAGTTCGGATTTGAAAACCCAGTAGGACAACAGCTAAAAACAATCAATGGGTTTCAAGTCTGGGGAATGAAGGAATTCAAAGTGATTGGGGTCATGGACAATTTTCATTTCGATAGCTTCAAGTCCAATATAGACCCTATGGTCCTGATCAATGTAAACTCTACTGGTAATATCGCTATTCGGTATGATGCACAACAAACTACTGATCTTATTGCGCATCTCGAAACACTTTGGAGCGAATTCAATGCGAATGTTCCTTTTGAGTACACCTTTATGGATCAGGAATTTGAAGCGAAATATGATTCGGAACAGAAACTAGGAACACTTTTCACCATCTTTTCTGGATTAGCGATTTTCATTGCATGTCTCGGCTTATTTGGGCTTGCGGCTTTCACAACCGATCAGCGTAAAAAAGAGCTGGGAATCAGAAAGGTATTGGGAGCCTCTCTCCCACAGCTAATGGTGAAACAACTATCAGGTTATACCAAGCTATTGTTAGTTGCAGTGACCTTATCACTACCAATTGGCATCTATTTGATGTCTGGTTGGCTGGACAACTTCGCCTATCGAACCGGAATTAATTTTCTGATGGTTGTCGTACCAATCATGCTAGTGCTATTCCTCGCCTGGTTTACCGTGAGCATCATCTCCTACAAAGCCGCCGTACAAAACCCGGTTAAGAATTTAAAATACGAGTAAGAATAATGAAGCTCTCTCAATCTTGAGGGAGCTTTTTCTATGAATTCTATAGCCTCACTAGTCCTCAATGCGAACAATTGAAACAATCTAAAAAATGGATCTGGCTCCCTTTAGGGTTAGGGGTAAAACAGGTCCATTTAACTCCATTTCCCAACTCACTTCCAAGCATGAGATCACTTCGCTTTGCTCGTGATGACGTTTTATTGAGTTGTTGTCTTAGCCGTCATTGAACGTAGTGAAGCAATCTTAAGTATAGAAGAAAGGAATATCATTCAGCTGAAAGACTACCTTAAAGTTCACTTAGTCAAAAATATTCCAAGACGTCATTGTGAACAATTGAAATAATCTAACAAATGGATCTGGCTCCCTTTAGGGTCAGGGGTAAAACAGATCCATTTAACTCCATTTCCCAACTCACTTCCAAGTGTGAGATCACTTCGCTCTGCTCGTGATGACGTTTTCCCAGTAATTACCAATTCGTCATTGCGAACGCAGTGAAGCAATCTTAAGACTAGAAGAACGGCCATCTGTAACCATCACTTGAAGTTGGATCACTTCAGTCTGCTCATTATGATACTGAATATTCGATAACCCTATGCTCTGAACTATTATACCAATTACCATTTAGACACTTCTTCAAAAAGATCACGCCAATCAGGGTTGATAGAATTGATTAGATCTACCTTTTTCTTTCTTGAACCTGCCTTCAATTGTTTTTCACGTGCAATAGCTTCTTCTATTGTTGCCAATGCTTCATAGTAAACCAACTTATTTAAATTATAGCGAGCAGTAAAACTCGTGGGGTTACTCTTTAATCTATGCTCCATTATTCTGGAATATAAATCTGAGGTTACTCCTATGTACAAAGTAGTATGATGATGATTCGTAAGAATATACACAACTCCCCCTTTTACCATACTATTGAAGTTAACGCTTGTGATTGAATAAACAAAGTCTTCTTAGCCTGGGAACTAATGCAATCATACAAGTACAAAAGCACACCAATTGATTATAAATTCAATTCACTCCTAAGCGTGAGATCACTTCGTTTTACTCGAAATCACACTGTACCCTGTATTTAAATCGTCATTGCGAACGTAGTGAAGCAATCTTAAGTATAGAAGTAATGTAATCGTTGCTTTTCACTTAGCGTTGGATCACTTCGATCTGCTCCTGAATACGCTTACCGAGTAAATGTTTATCCCATCATTGCGAACAAGAGAAAGAATCTAAATAATGGACCTGGCTCCCTTTAGGGTCAGGGGTAAAACAGGTCCAATTATCTCCGTCTTCCAACACATTTCTTGGGGTTAGATCACTTCGTTACACTCGTCATGACGTTTTAGCGAGAAATCTTTAACCCGTCATTGCGAACGTAGTGAAGCAATCTTAAGTATGGAAGTAAAGTAATCGATGTTTTTCGCTTTGCGTGAGATCACTTCGTTTTACTCGTGATGACGCTTTACCCTGTAATCAATTCGCCATTGCGAACAAGAGAAATAATCTAACAAATGGATCTGGCTCCCTTTAGGGTTAGAGGCAAAACAGGTTCACCCCACCATTGACTACCAACTAATTAAGTAGTTCTACTTTCAACATTTCAGTTAAATTGTCGTTAGCCTTTAAATAAACCTAACATTAACGCCTTCTAGGCATTAATGACTAACTAACAAAAATAGCTTATGAAAAAACTACTCATGATCACATCGATGGTTGCCATCGCAGTGACGAACTATGCACAAACCAAACTCATAGAGAAGGTGGAGCAAAAAGAAGGGAAAATTGTCATCCCTTACGAAAAGTACGAACTTGACAATGGCCTCACATTAATTATTCACGAAGACAAATCAGATCCGTTAGTTCATGTAGATGTCACATACCACGTAGGTTCTGCTCGTGAAGAGCTCAACAAATCTGGCTTTGCCCATTTCTTCGAACACATGATGTTTCAAGGCTCGGACAATGTAGCGGACGAAGAACATTTCAAAATAGTCAGTGAATCGGGAGGTACCCTAAACGGAACTACAAACCGTGATAGAACGAACTATTTCGAAACACTTCCGAAGAATCAATTAGAAACAGCGCTATGGTTAGAAGCCGATCGCATGGGCTTCCTGCTGGATGCTGTGACTCAGAAGAAATTCGAAGTACAGAGAGAAACGGTTAAAAATGAAAAGGGTCAGAATTATGACAACAGCCCTTACGGACAGTGGAGAGAAATCAATGCCCGATCATTGTACCCTTACGGTCACCCGTACTCATGGTTGACCATCGGTATACTGGAAGACCTGGACAGAGTAGATGTTACTGACCTGAAGAAATTCTTCCTAAGATGGTATGGACCAAACAACGCCACTGTCACAGTGGGCGGAGATGTGGAAGTTGATGAAGTAATCAAACTAGTAGAAAAATACTTTGGAAGCATTCCTAGAGGACCAGAAGTAGAACCATTGAAACTTGAGCCAGTCACCATTGACCAAGATCGTTATGTTTCTTACTACGATAAAAACATTCGCTTCCCCGCACTTCTTGTGACCTTCCCTACCGTACCTCAATATCACCCAGACGAGCCTGCATTAGACTGTTTGGCAGAAATCATTGGTACAGGAAGAAGTAGCTATTTCTACAAGTCATTTGTAGAGACACAGAAAGCGATTCAAGCAAGTGTGTTCAACAGCACGAGTGAGTTAGCTGGTGAGTTCACTATGTTCGTTTTACCGTTTCCAGGAAAATCCTTGAACGAGTTTGAAGATGAAATGAGAACTGCACTTCAGGAGTTTGAAAATAACGGAGTAAAAGATGAAGACATTCAGAAATTCAAAGCTCGATACGAATCAAGAGCAGTGAATGGACTAGCTACGGTAAGTGGTAAAGTATCTCAATTGGCAGCATATGAAACCTACACTGGCAACCCTAATTACATTCAAAAGGAGCTGGAGAAATACCGTGCAGTGACTAAAGAAGATGTCATGAGAGTGTACAACAAGTACATCAAAGGTAAGCCTGCCGTAATCCAGAGTGTTTTAGCATCTGAAGATGGTGAGCCGGCTAAACCAGACAACTTCACTCCACAATCAGAAGGTGACAATCCATTCCCAACGACTGATTACAGCGGCCTGACTTATAATAAAGCTAAGGACAGTTTTGATAGAAGCGTAAAGCCTACTCCAGGCGCAAGCCCATTAGTTTCTGTACCCGAAGTTTGGACTGCCGAAACAAAGAATGGCATCAAAGTGATTGGTACTGAATCTAAAGAAATCCCTACTGTGGCAATTGAATTAACCATCAATGGTGGGCACAAGTTAGAAGCCAATATGCTGGATAAATCAGGGTTAGCTGCAATGACAGCTTCCATGCTGACAGAGTCAACTAAGAACTACACAGCAGAGCAATTATCTGAAGAGCTACTGAAATTAGGTAGTAGTATTAATGCTTATGCAGATGATAATACGACGACTATTTCTGTTAGAACTCTGACAAAAAATCTAGACAAAACGATCGCTTTGTTTGAAGAAGTGTTAAAACGTCCTGCTTTTACAGAAGCAGATTTTGAGCGAGTGAAAAAGCAGCAATTAGAAGGAGTAAAATCTCAAGAAAAACAGCCAGCTTCTATCGCTAGCAATGTGTATAGACGTTTGATCTATGGAGATAACAACGTGTACTCTGTGCCTGCTTCTGGTATTGAGGAAACAGTATCAAATATCACATTGGATGATGTAAAAAGTTTCTACACTAAATACTACTCACCTACTGTATCTGAATTGGTGATCGTGGGAGATGTTTCTAAAAAAGAAATCATGCCTAAGTTGGAGTTCCTAAAATCCTGGGAAGCTAAAAATGTAACTATTCCAGATGCACAAGCTTCTACAGACATTGATAGAACTAAAATCTTCTTAGTAGATAAGGAATCAGCTCCACAGTCACAGATCAGAATCGGTTATTTAACAGATATGACTTATGATGCCACAGGAGAGTATTTTGAGAATTACCTGATGAACTATAATCTGGGTGGCGCATTCAACAGTCGCATCAATCTAAACCTGAGAGAAGATAAGGGGTATACATATGGAGCTCGATCTTACTTCAGCAGTGATGATGATCCAGGTCCATATACTGCTAGTGCAGGTGTGAGAGCGAATGTGACTGACTCTGCGGTGGCTGAATTCATGTATGAGATCAAACTGTATGCTGATAAAGGAATTGATGAAAGTGATCTATCATTCATGAAAAATTCTATCGGTCAAAGAGAATCCAGGTCATATGAAGCCCCATGGCAAAAGACAGGATTCTTGAGAAGAATAGTGCATTATGATTTGGATACAGATTATGTCAAACAGCAAAATAAGATCATCAATAACATGACTGTGGATCGCATTAACGAATTAGCGAAGGAAAACTTACCTTATGATCAGATGAACATCGTGGTGGTAGGTGATAAAGCTAGTATCGAAGAAGGTTTGGCAAGACTAGGATATGACATCATCTATGTGGATGAAAAAGGAAATATTCTGGAAGACAACACCAAAATAGACACATCTAAATAAGAATCAACAACTTACATCAAATAGGCATCCACAAGTGGATGCCTATTTTTTTATCCATATAATACTTACAAATACGAAGTTTATTTATTAAACTTACAAATACGAAGTAAATAAAACTACATGAAAGGAACGAATCTTGGGGAATTTGAAGAGTTGATATTGCTGACAGTAGGCATCTTATATGACAATGCATACAGTGTGGCTATTCAGAAAGAATTGAATAAACAGACAGGGAGAAAAGTAACATTGAGTTCTGTACATGCGGCTGTTTATCGACTAGAGGAAAAAGGCTTACTAAACTCCAGAATGGGAGAAATGACTAGTGAGCGTGGCGGTAAACGTAAAAGAATATTCACCATTTCTCAATCAGGCAAAGTAGCCCTGGATAAAGCTAACGATATCAGAAATCGTCTACGCGATCAGATCCCAACGATAGCTTTTGATCATTTATCATGAGTTACCAGGATCCACCAAAATTACCACTAAAGCTATTTCGCTGGTTCTGCACAGAAGAACGTCTGGAAGAACTGGAGGGAGATCTATTTGAAGTCTATCAGGACCTGGTAGAAGCAAAGGGATCTGCAATAGCCAGTATCATTTATTGGTGGATGGTGATTAGTAGTTTCCGCTCCTTCGCACTCAAATCGACTAATAGAAATAAATCACTCAAGATCATGACTCATTTTAAACACAACTTCAAAATTGCTTGGCGCAATCTGTTAAAGCATAAAACTACGTCAGCAATCAACCTTCTAGGTTTAAGCATCGGCATTGCCACCTTTCTGGGTATTATCACGATTGTCAGATATGAACTTAGTTTTCATAAACACATTCCAAATGCGGATCGTGTTTACAGAATCTATACATCTTTCAGTGGGGCATATAATGGAACGAACAGTGGAGTTGCTGCACCACTTGGCCCTTACGTAGAGGAGCATTTCCAACACCTGGAAGCAATTGCTTACTTCAAAACCTGGTCCTCAAAAGTAAAACTGCAGACCGAGCAGGATATTAAGGAAATGGGTAAAGAGCGCAAATTAACCTTTGCAACTCCTGGTTATTTTGATGTCATCCAACAATACCAGTGGGTTGCCGGCAACAAAGAATCACTCAACCAACCTCACACAGTGGTACTGACGGATGAGCAGGCTTACAAATACTTTGGAACCAAAAACTGGTCAAACATCCTCAATAAAGAACTGATCTACTCAGATTCGTTGAGAGTAGATGTTACGGGAATTGTCAAGCAAAACGAAGCTAACTCAAACTTCAACTTCACAGACTTCATCTCCTTCCCGACTATTGAAGCAACATGGCTGAAAGACAAGTTCAACCAGGGATGGGGAAGCACAAGCAGTGCATCACAAGTATTCCTTTTATTAAACAAAAAAGAAGATATCACTCAACTAAACAACTTTCTTACGGAAGTTGATAAACACGCCAAATCACTTGATGAAGACGATGATGGAAGCTGGATTACATCCTACAAAGCGCAACCTCTTCCAAAGTTGCACTTTGACACTAGCATTGGTACTTTCAATTCTGAGAGAAGTCCCGCTCATCGTAAAACACTTATCATTTTAGGCGTTGTGGGATTCGTCATACTGCTTATTGCCATTTTTAATTTCATCAATCTGGAAACTGCTCAGTCCACCATGAAGTCTAAGGAAGTAGGTGTGAGAAAAGTACTTGGAAGCGCCAAATCATTGCTTTTAGGACGGTTTTTAACTGAAAGTGGAATTATCACGATAGCCTCTACATTTCTTGCCATTCCTATAGCACACTTCGGTCTGAAGTATTTCGCTGATTTCCTTCCGCCAAAACTTACGGTGGACTATTCCAATCCGGTGTTTTGGATTTCCCTGATCGTCATCATGGCTGTAGTATCCATCCTGGCAGGGCTCTATCCTTCATGGGTTATCGCATCTTTCAAACCGATCAATGCACTCAAATCAAATACTTCTAACCAAAAATTGGGTGGTGTATTTGTACGTAAAGCACTGATCCTACTACAATTCCTTTTTTCTCAACTCTTGATTTTTGTAACGCTCATCATTTCCTGGCAGATCTCCTACATGCTCGATAAAGAACTTGGTTTTACTAATGAAGGCATCATGACAGTAAGTACTCCGTACTATGAGGATGTAGCAAAACAGAAAATCCTGCTCAATAAATTGGACGAGATGCCTGAAGTGAAAGACTATATTGTACAAGGAGAATTGCCTGCCGAATTCGGGATGATGACTACAACCATCAACTTCAAGACTGACACCTCAGAATCAGCTCACAGTGTTCATATGAAAAATATCCAAAAAGGATATTTCGAGTTTTACGATATAGACTTTGTAGCCGGAAATCAATTAATTCCAAATGACACCTTGAACCACTACATTGTTAACGAAAGCTTTGTTAAGAAAATGGGCATTAAAGATCCTGCCGATGCTATTGGCAAAGCCTTTGATTTTGACCGGGGTGCTAATCATGACTTTGTGGTTGGTGTGATCAAAGACTATCACTTTCAGTCGCTACACCATCAAATAGAGCCAATGATGTTTAGTTTCAAAGATGATGGAGAAACAATCAGCTTCAAAGCCTCTAAAGACAACATTCAGACAGTCATCGACAAAATAACTCCTACATGGAATGAACTATATCCTGATGAACCTTTAGAGGTGAAATTCATGGATGACACGATTCGAAGATTCTATGAGACAGAACGACAAACCTCCAAACTCACATCTATTGCCACTGTAGTAGCCATTCTGATTTCATGCTTGGGACTATTTGGCTTAATCTCTTTCACAATTGTCAGAAAAACCAAAGAGATAGGAATAAGGAAGGTTTTGGGTGCCAATACGTTCCAATTGAGCACTATTTTAACCAAAGAGTTTCTCATTCTCATTGGTATGGCATTCTTGATTTCCTTACCTATCACCTTTTTCTTCAATCAGAAGTTCGAAGAAAACTTTGCTTACAATGCTCCTATTGCCTGGTGGTTGTATGCCCTAGGTGGACTAGTCTCTATTTCCATAGCATTGGTCTCTATTGGACTTAAAATCATCAAAGCTTCGAAATCCAACCCAGTGAATTCATTGAGATATGAATAGCAATTAAAACTTTAACCAACAAAAAAGCCGTCAACCAGTAATCAATTGACGGCTTTTTCATGTTTACTTCAAGAATAATCAACATTAATTCTTAAAAATAGAAACATATTTATTTCCTCTTCGTAACTTTATATATTCTCAAAAATAGAAAGAAACTAAAATCATTAAAATGAAAGGGTTTATAGGAGAATTTGAAGAGCTCGTTTTATTGACCATTGCCAACCTTGGGTCTGAAGCCTATGGTGTGGCAATCATGGAAGACATCACCATCAGAGCCAATCGCAAACTGAGCATAGGAGCACTCCACTCCACCCTCACTCGCCTGGAAGAGAAAGGATACATCACATCCTTTTTGGGAGAACCGACTTCCGAACGTGGCGGTAGACGAAAGCGCTATTTTGAATTGACACAATCAGCAATAGGTGAACTGAACAATATGAAATCACTTCGCGATGAACTATGGGCTAACTCTAAAATCAACCTCTCCATCCAATGAGCACTCAACCACCCAAACTAGCCACCTGGCTCTTTGAGAAGCTTTGTGGAGCTGCATTTGCAGAAGATCTCAGAGGAGACCTTGATGAAATATATGGAAAAAACATCCAGAATAAAGGTCAATTAAAAGCCAACCTGATCTATTGGCAGCACACCCTTTCGCTAGGTTTTTCCTATGCATTGAAAAAACGAAAACAAGACGTTACGCTCACATCATACAGTACCAGCCGTGAGTTATCCATGCTTCGCAACTATATCAAAATCTCTATACGGAACCTGAAAAAACAAAAAACCTTCACCGTTCTCAATATAATTGGTCTTGCGATGGGTATGAGTATCATGGTACTGTGCCTGGCCGTATATGTAGACCTTCTCAAATTCGATGAACATCACGTTGACGCAGATCGAATCTACCGAGTGATCACTACTGTAGAACATGATGGCAACAAAGAAACATTTGCCTCATCTCCTACCGCATTGGGCAAACTAGCAAAAGACCAATTACCTAACCTTGAGGTAGTCATTCCTATTAATGATCAGTTTTATGCTAACGCTCAAACCAATAAAGGAGATCTCAAATTTCAAGGCTACATAACCACCAGTGAGTTTCTATCTGTATTTGATTTTCCACTAGCATATGGAAGTAAAACATCACTTCAAACACCCAACAGCGTCATCATTACACATGAATTTGCAGAAAAATTATTCGGTACGGATAATGCTCTTAACCAAATCATCACTACAGAAAAATGGGGACCACTAAAGGTTTCTGGCGTTTTAGCACCATTTCCCAAACATACCCATTTCGAATTCGACGTTCTTGCTGGCACATCTACAATAAATCCTTCAAAAAATCGATCATTAGCAGATCAATGGACAGATTTTCATGGGAACTACTTTTACTTCAAAATAGCCGAAGGCTCTACGAAAAGTCAAATTGCTTCCAGTATAGCACAATTGGCAAAAGAAGGAAATGAATATTTCATAGAGCAAAATGAAAAAGCAACCTTCAAACTACAGGCCATTGTTGATATAAATCCCAATGAAGACATATCCGATGACCTGGGAGTAGTCTTTGAACATAGTGGATTCTTATTATTCTTTGGCATTGCTCTGCTTATACTTCTACCGGCTTGCTTTAACTATACCAATATGTCAATTGCCAGAGCACTTCACAGATCCAAAGAGATTGGTATTCGAAAGGTAATCGGAAGTCAGCGAAAGCAAATTATTGAGCAATTTCTGGTAGAAACCATAATTGTATGCCTGATCTCCACAGTCTTATCTGTCGGAATATTTGAGCTAATTAAAAGGGAATTTGTCAGTACGCTGGCAGACGGCTCCGCACTATCGATGGACCTAACCTGGCAGATGAGTATAGCCTTCATCATTTTTGGGGTGTTGGTTGGCGCACTTACAGGGATAGTGCCTGCACTATATTTTGCTAAAATCTCTCCATTGTCCGCTTTAAAAAACAATATGACTGAGGGGCAAGTATCCATCTCAGGCTTGAGAAAAGGACTTTTAACTGCACAATTCAGTCTCACACTCATATTCATGATAGGAATTGGATCACTATTCCAACAATACCGACTATCACTCACCCATGATCTGGGATTTAACAAAGAGAATATTTTAGTAATTCCTATTAGTAATCAAAAACAGGACATCCTAAAAAACACCTTATTAGCCAATCCTGATGTTCGAAATGTTAGCTTTACGAATAGTATTCCCGGCACTGACATTTCCAATAAAGAATATGTCTATTTCAAATCAATTCAGGACTCCATGCGGTTCTACTCGATTCAAACTAGTGAATCCTTCATTGAGCATATGGACATTAAGATGGTTTGGGGCAATACGCCTGATCCCAGAAATAAGCAGATTCCTGATGTTGTCGTCAATGAAGCGTTTATGAAGGACATTAGAGTCATTAATCCAGACAGTGACAGCCTACTGATTCAGCTTATAACTGGACCAGCACGAATCAGCGGAGTGGTACAAAACTATCATCACGAGCCATTAAACTCACGGATTTACCCAATGGTCATATCGTTATCCGAGAATTGCCATTTAGCACTCGTCAGCATTACATCCAGTGATCTGGCACAAACTCTGGAAAGCCTGGAAACGTCCTGGAACGAAGTTTATCCTAACGAGCAGTTTACCGCCTCTTTTCTTACTGACGAAATAGAAAAGGCTTATGAGTTCTTCCGGGTAGTGCTGAAAATATTCGGCTATTTGGCATTTCTTGCCATTAGTGTTTCATGTTTAGGGCTACTAGGCATGGTCATTTATTCTACAGAAAACAGAACCAAAGAGGTCGCTATCAGAAAAATACTTGGAGCCAATCATTCTCAATTATTGAAAACGCTGGCAGGGATGTTTTTCAAACTTTGGGCTATAGCTATAGTGATCGCAGTGCCTGTAGCCTATACGTTTTATGACCTGGTACTGATCCGTCTATTCAATAAATTTAGTGATGGGATTGGAAGCCTGGAGATTCTTGTTAGTGTAGTGATCACTGTAGGTTTAGGAACACTGGCCATATTATGGCAAACCAATAAAATCGTCCAAATAAACCCAGCCAACAACCTCAGGACAGAGTAAAAAAATTATTGAACTAATTGACTGATTTATCACTTACCATTACAATCACATAATTGTAGGTACATGAAAATAGAAATCTGGAGTGATATCGTTTGTCCGTTTTGTTACATTGGAAAGAGACGTTTTGAAGAAGCTCTGCAGCAATTCAGCCATATTGATCAACTAGAAATTGAATATAAAAGCTTTCAGCTCAACCCAAACACAGTAACCAATACGGAAATATCCGCACATCAAAACCTGGCTTCTCACAAGGGGATCAGCGTGCAGGAAGCGAAGCAAATGGGCGACCATGTGACTAACATGGCCAAAGAAGTGGGATTGACATATGATTTTGACAAGGCAGTGGTTGCCAATACCTTGAAAGCACACCAAATGCTTCATTTCGCAAAAGCAAAAAAGCTACAACTGGAAACTAAAGAAGCTTTACTTAAAGCCTATTTTACTGATGGTGTGAATATCGATGATACTGATTCACTTGTAGGTATAGGAGAATCTATCGGTTTGAATGGTGTAGAACTTCGAAAATCATTAGATGCAAATGAATTTGAAGAGGCTGTTCGTTTCGATATTTATGAAGCACAGCAGTTGAGAATACAAGGAGTGCCGTTCTATGTTTTCAACAGAAAATATGGTATCTCAGGAGCACAACAAACGGAGGTATTCCAACAAACCCTGGAGAAGAGTTTTGGAGAGTGGTCAGCAGAAAATACCACAACTCCTTTGCAAACCATCTCGGGAGACAGTTGCGATGTAGATGGAAACTGTTAACAAAAATAAAAGCCAGACTTAAGTCTGGCTTTCTTCGCTTAATTCTATACTACCCCTCCAGTTCTGAGTTTCTCGTACATCGCCGCCTGCTTCTCTGTTAATGATAGTAACTTGGACTTATTATCTTCCAATTCCTTATTCTGAGTTTTTAACTTTTGAGTAGCCAACTCCAATTTCTTATTCAATTGCTGAGTCATTGAAATACGCTTGTTCAAAGCAATTTCCTTCATAGCATTGTCCATTGTCAACTTTCTAAAGTGATGAGCCCAATACCCACAAACGATCACAACAGTCAGTGCAAGAGCAGCATGATAAACAAACGTATGAAGACTCATATACTCTAGCTGAGTAAAATAGATATCAGGAACCCCTGTGTATTGCATGAATGCAAACACCGCATGATGCACTACTACAAATCCGATCAATGGAATTTGATATTTCCAGTTTTGGTAGACGATGAGAATAGCACTGCCGATAAAAGCGAAAAAGTGCATCTCAAACAACCCATGCATTTGATAAATAAAAGTCCCAACGAAAACCCCGAAAAAGCCACTTGCTACATATCGGTGTAAACTTGCTGAAGGCAACAGTGCCTTGAGAATGAACCAAGAACCAAGCGCCAAGGCAGCCGTTCCGAATCCAATAAGCCAGGTGTCGTAATAGAACGAAATAAAAATTCCGAACACAGAATAAATCATAAGAAACCTGAAAGTGAAAAGATCAGATCTCTTGTTAAGGTCAGCCATTACTTTAGCTTCCTCTTCCTTTGATAGTTTTAAGTTTTGCATTTTTTTGTCTAGCGTAAATGATAGTTTCTTTATTACATACTAAGTGTATAGTCAATACCACAACCATATGCGATTGTAGCTTGCGGCCCAAATTCAGGCGGAGCAACACCTGAAGTCAGTGAGTCCAGAGCCATTTGAGCGAAATTGCTCAGCGGATCTGTACAGTATCTTGCTTTATTATAATTTCCTCTGAAATAGAGTTGATGATTTGTATTAATGATGACAGCTTGTGGAGTTGAATATACTCCTAGGGAAACCGCAAACTCCTGGTTTACATCTCTGATAATCTTCGTTTCTCCTTCAAAAAATGGTCTTGCCTTAGAAATATCATCTTCTGCTGGAATAACCACCACAAATTCAAGGCTATCACCATATTGGCGTCTGAGCGAATTAAAATGCGTTAAATTGAATCTTGAACACGGACAATTGGTCGTGAAGAAGTGATAAAATACAGGCTTGGAAAGTTCTGTAGACGTAGAATCTCCCGGATATACCTTTTGATTGATGTATACCTCTCTATACCCTTCAGGTATAGGCGTTGGCAACAAATATTGTATTTCTGTCCACCAGAACATAGCTCCAATGGCGCCTAAAACAGAAGCAATAAATACTCCTGCTGCGATTTTTCTTAGCAAAACGGTCTGTCTTTAAGTTGATGGTTAATCGGTTGCTTAAAAACTGCCTAAAGGGTTGGTAGCGTAAAAGTAACACTTAATGATCATGTATGTACATAACTATCTCCTGAGAACACACATTTGTTTGCGAATGGACATTATATTTCGACAAACGGCCAAAATTAACACACGAACGGATGATGAAATTTTAAACACCTAATTATCAGCATGTTATAAATCATATTATTTAGACAATGAATAGCTGAATGTATTGTAATTTGTGGAACTCAACTTAAAAAAGTAAGGCCATCTGCTAACCAGCAAATGACCTACCCTATGTGACAACCGATAAGATTTTAACCTTATCGTCTAGCTGGTTGTCCGGTATAATTACCTTTAATGTCTGGAAGGTTTAAAGCTTCTACAACCTCATTGTAATCAGAGAAATCAACGCGCCCTCCATTCCATATATTACCGGGTACTATTACCACTCTTGCGATCCAATCGTCTGTATCGATAGCTCCTAAAATATCCAGTGGAAATTCTGCATCCATGAATAATCGAACGTCATACATAGAGAAGTCATAATTATATTGAAGCGTTCCATCATCAGTCAAAATTGTCTGTGGAAGTTGCCTCCAAACCTCTACCAACTCACCATCATTCGTTTCATAGGTATCCCAAAGGAAGTATACCAACGTTACGTCAGATGATACTCCAGTAAAACTATCTGGATAAGGAAGAATCACTTCATATGCCGGAGCACTGAATGTTACTCCTGTCCACTCAAACACGTAGGCACTCTCCCCATCCACTCCGTCAACACCATCATATCCACGAGGACCTTGAGGTCCCACAGGACCCTGCGGACCAACATAAGTCTCTGTACAAGAGACAAGTACCATTAAACTAAAAAATATTACTGAGGTAAATAAAGTTTTCATAATCACAATCATTTGGTTTCTTTTTACGTATAACCAAACATTGTTCCACTTTTTTATTTGGAACAATTTTATTTCAGTACCTTTGGTACAATTTTTAATTTTATTCTTTTTTTTAATGAACACTGGTAAAGTAAAATTCTTTAATGATTCGAAAGGATACGGATTTATTAAAGAAGATGGAACAGACAAAGAATACTTTGTACACGTTTCAGGTCTAGTTGATGAGGTTAGACAAAATGATGATGTAACCTTCAACCTTAAAGAAGGTAAGCGAGGATTAAATGCAATTGATGTTAAGCTTGCTTAATTATTAATATAGAAAGTATTTTAATCAAAGAACCCTGACGGTAACCGTCAGGGTTTTATTTTTTCTTGAGTATAGTCTGTCTCTCCTGATATACTTCCAAAGTAAAAATATCTGGTCTGCTGTAGTGTCCAGACACATTTAGCATCAGTCGTTCTTCACGAACCTTATCGATAGTTAATTCAGCACAGAAGACACCTTCTTTGTCGACTATTGGCTCTACTAACCAACTTCCATCAGGACTAGCAATACAGCTACCACCATTAGCCAATGTCCCCTTCATGTTCTTTTTCATTAGTTGAGCCTGTGGCAAGTCGTCACTAATAAGCGTTTCATCAAACAATCCTGACACAGCTATTACATATGATCTGGACTCCTTAGCAATCACGGGAATAAGATCCTGAACATTACGCAAATTTCCAGGCCACACAGAAACATGTAGATCTTCTCCCTGTGCATACAGTGCTGTTCTTGCCAATGGCAACCAGTTTTCCCAGCAATTGAGTCCGCCAACAGTGAATGGCGGCAAATCATGCACCTTTAATCCATTTCCATCACCTACACTCCAAACCAATCGTTCTTCATAGGTAGGCATTATTTTACGATGAACCGATCGAATCTCTCCTACAGAATCAATATAGATAAGTGAACAATACAGACTATTGCCTCTTTCTTTTGATCGCTCAATTATTCCGAGATAAACAGCAATTTTTCCTGTTTTTGCGACTTCACAAACATGGTCTAGCTCACCAGCATCCACATCTACCGCATGCTTCACATAGTGCGCATAAATTTCTTTCTGAACAGCACTTTCGAAGACTGCTCCTTCTGTATGCTCCACCCAAAACGGGTATCCAGGAACCAATGATTCACCAAACACTACCAGCTGCGCTTTTTGATCAGCTGCATGCTGAATCTTCTCACACACTTTATCCAGAGTAGCCTGCTTGTTTAACCAAACAGGAGCCATCTGAGCCAACGCAACTTTCAGTGTCTCACTCATTATTAAGGTCTGGTTATTTTCACACCATGACTCATTTTAATAGAAGGGTCTAGTGATGACGCTACAGAACAATATTTCTCTACTGCTAGATTGACCAACTTCTGTGCTTCCTCTTCCTGCAGATCAGGAGATACAAAATGGTAAACGATGTTGATCTCTGTAAACTTCTTAGGAATCTCATCACGTCGGATACCTTCTATCTCACCAGAAAATTCAACGATCGTTTTTCTACGTTTCTTTACCATAGCCACCAGATCAACGGCCGCACAAGAAACTACTCCAGAAAGTAGCAATTGCATTGGAGACATAGCTTTCTTTTCATCTGCTGCCAGCATATCAATATTCACACGAATTCCTTGTTCACTTACAGCGTAATATTCTTCATCTGCTATATGTCCTAATGTTATCTTCATCGCAATAAAATTTTAAAAAGTTATGAAAATGTAAAATTTATCCTTCGAATGTTTTGCCAAATCTAAATATTCAGAATTTTTAATTCACATTTTTCGAAATCTCCTTGGGTTATACGTCAAGAGCACTACTTTTGCTCGTTCAACGCAAACTTACTAGGTTATGATAATTCCTAAGGAGCCAAAATTAACAAATGCGCAGTTTGAGGAAATAGTTTCCATTGTAGAAGAATATGGCTGCCGAATCCAACCTATCGAAGGGCATCATAGAACAATCTATGCAGTTCTAGGTGAGGAGAGAGAGACAATCATGGTCAATAGAATATTGGGCCTTGATTATGTAGATAGATTTGATGCCGTTGATTCGCCATTTAAACTGATGGATGCACATTCAGAACTGGCACATCACAAGATCAAAATCGGAGACAGCATTGTAGGGGAATCTCCCTTTATTATTGCTGGACATTGTACTATAGATCCAAAAAATCCAAACTTGTTCCTGGAGTCAGCTCATGCTGTGAAAGAAGCTGGAGCAAAAGCTATTAGAGGTGGTGTTTGGAAACCTCGTACCATGCCTTATTCATTTCAGGGTGATGACAGCTCTATCAAAATTTTGATGGAAGCTAAAGCACAAACTGGTCTGCCGGTAGATACGGAAGTAATGGACGAGCATCAGCTAATGATCGCTGTAGAGGCAGGTGTGGATGTATTGCAAATTGGAGCTAGAAATGCTCTTAACTACTCTTTATTGAAGCAAGTTGGTCAGGCTACTGCAGACAAGCAAATCGCAGTGTTGCTAAAAAGATCAATGGGCATGGGTCCTATCAATGAATTCATTGCAGCTGGAGAATACATTGCCGCTGGAGGAAACCCAGACATTATGCTTTGCCCAAGAGGTACCTCTCCTACCATGGACGGTTATAGAAACTATCCAGATGAGTGTATCACTCCACTACTTAAAGAAAAGACATGGGCTCCAGTAATCGTGGATCCATCTCACTCTGTAGGTAGAGCTAAATATGTACCATCTGCAGCTATGGCTGCTATGGCATATGGAGCTGATGGAGTAATCGTGGAAACTCACTGCGATCCTAAGAAAGGTATTGGAGATGATCCAAAGCAATCAATTACCCCTGAGGTACTGAAAAAACTGATTGATGATATCAATCAAATTTGGGAAATCAGGAAACACTATAGAAAGGAAATGGCGGTAACCGCCTAATGTTGAAAAATCAATTAAAAATTAAAGCAATCCACTAAGTGGATTGCTTTTTTAATGCTTCAAATTGTGGTTGATGGTTGAATGGTTACTCAATGTCATCGACATTTGAAGCGATTCCGGCCGCTAAGCCGGAGCGAACACCTGATAAAGGTAAAATAAACGTATTATAATAACAATTGGATTGCAGGTGAATAACCCTCCAATTTGAAATATTTCCCCCGTTAATTCTCTTAAAGTTCTCTTACCCAGATATTTCTGAATCTCATTTTATCACTGTGATCTTGCAACATAATTGGCAATTTCTCCGGATGAGCAATGTAATACGGCGTTCCAATGAAACATGTAGGCCCTAAAAGCTCCACATTATTTTGAACTAAAACTCCATTATGAATAACGGTAACTTTAGCAGGGCTTACCAGCGTTCCTTTTTCAGAAAACTTAGGAGCCATGAAAATGATGTCGTACTCTTGCCAGTTTTCAGGAGCTTTGGAAGCGTTTGCTAACGGAATATGCTGCTTGTAGATAGAAGCCGCTTGCCCATTGCTATAAGTAGGATTTTCGTAAGAGTTTAAAACCTGAACTTCGTACATCCCCATAAAGATGACACCACTGTTACCACCAGCTTGTCCTTTTTTATCTGCAGGCATTACTGGAGCTAACCATTCCACATGCAATTGCACATCACCAAATGCTTTCTTTGTTGCGATCGAACCTGTTCCTGGCTTTACTTCTAGCTCACCTTTTTTCACCGTCCACTCAGCAGCATCTCCCTTGAAATTTGGATCAATAAGCGGAATCATTGCTTCAAATCCTTCCATATTTACAGGAGATCCAAACTGCGCCTTTTGCCACATGCTTAAATCTTTTCCGTCAAACAAAACAACAGCATCAGATGGAGCTGAAGCTCCTTCACCAGGAGTCACTTTTGGTACATCTTTATATAATTCGGTAACTGCCCAGGGCTGTGTTTTGCTAAGCTCGTCCCAATCAATTTCTGGCAACTGAGCAAAGGCATTGAGACTAAAGATCGTCAACACCACGAGGATACTACTTCTCATACTATTATGATTTAATTCAATTCTAAACATATGGCAAAATAATGATCTTTATTAGATTGTGCCGCCCATGACCAGAATCATTTTTTACGTTTTTATAAAACCACTTTCTCACTTACCATTTTCGGTACTCTACCTCCTTTCAGACCTTCTTGCTCTCTTTATGAAAGCACTTCCTTACAGAGGCAAAGTGGTAGATGAAAACTTAGCAAAAGTATTTTCAGACCAATCTTCAATTGAGCGCAAAACGATCAAACGAAAGTTCTACAAGCATTTTTGCGACCTACTGGTGGAGTCACTCAAACTATTTAGCATCTCAGAGTCAGAAGCTATCAAACGATTCAAAGTGGTGAATCCCGAACTCTTCGAGTCGGCTCAATTAAAAGACCGAAGCATCATTCTTACTGGAGGGCACTATCAAAACTGGGAATATTTTGCAGTAGCCACAGATCCACAAATAAGACATAAGCTTCTAGGGATTTACACCCCTATTACCAACCGATTTATGGAAACGGTATTCGCAGAGTCTCGTTCCAAATTTGGATTAGTATTGGTCCCCAAAAAGAAGACAAGATCTTACTTTGACCAATATAGAAACCAACCTACGGTCACAACATTTGCTGTAGATCAATGCCCTAGAAAACACCAGAAGGTCTATTGGACACAGTTTTTAGGACAAGAAACAGCCGTTCACTTCGGTGCAGAGAAATATGCCAAAGACTACAACTACGCTGTAATCTATGGAAGTGCTGTAAAAACTAGAAGAGGACATTATGAGCTCACATTCGAGCTATTAGAAGAGCATCCTAAACAAAGCCCTGAAGGCAGTATTACAGAAATGCACACAAAAAAATTGGAGCAGCAAATACTTGCTGCTCCAGAATATTGGTTGTGGACTCACAAAAGATGGAAACTCCAACCTTCATCAGTCACCACTTCTCAATGAATTGATCCAAGCTGCAATCTTTTCAGCCTCTTCTTTCGGAACCTGAGGCATTGGAGCCATTGGAGTCGCGTAGTTCGGCCAGTTTTGTGGTTCTGGCGAGTAAATCAACTCTACAATTCTCTTGTTAGAATATCTTCTTTTAGCAATCTCAGCAAATGGAGGTCCTACCACTTTGTCATTCACTTTATGACAAGCAGTACAAGTGTTCTTTTGCAACAAAGGCATCACTTGCTCATAAGACAACACCTCATTTTGAGCTCTCATTGGCTGAGGCTTTGGTGCTTTGATAGATTTAGCTTGTGCTGTTTTCTTAGGTCTTTTTGACAACTCAGAGTCGTTAAGCTTAGCGCCCTCTGGAATATTATTTAATGTATAATATCCTCTTGGGTGTAAAACAGGCAACTCTCCTTCAGCTGACTTGATACCCGGAGTATTGATTTCATGAATGAAATACTGTCTCAAATTGTCTACTACTAGCCTTACTTTCAATCCATCGTCAGAAACTTTTACACCTCTAATTTCAAGAGGCTCATTTTCAATTGTTGGACTACCGTACACCGAGTGATACTTATAGGTAAAGCTTTGTCCCTGGTAGCTGTCTGGATTCTTAGCAGAAGCGATATCAACAGGCTTAGTAAACTCAATTTCGAATCCATCAGGCATTGCTTTGATGGTTTTCATTTCCATTGGCACTTTACCTGACCACACTACTCGCTCAAATCCTGAGTTTTCAGGACCAGCAGATCCCCACCCTCTGTTGGTTTCTCCAACGAATAATGAACCGTCCTTACCGAAAGTCATACGCAATACACCAGACTGGAAGTTTTCTCTAAAGTCAAAGGCAACACCCTGGAATTCTCCGTTAACCTCTTCCAGATCAACACGCATGATTTTACTCTGACCTTGATCTCCAACGAATACCTGACCAGCAAATGGACCAAAACCGCCACCAGTTTCATCTTTCAAGATTTCTGAATTGGACACACCAAGAATAGCGTGTGGCAACCAAACTGCAGGCAAAGTAATCTCCGGGAATGTTTCTTTGGCTTTCACCATAGTCAACGGATTCTCTTCGTCCTGAATGTTAGCCGGCTTTACTGCTCTACCATCTTTTCTAATTCTACGCTCATCAAAAGTATTGTAGAATGTTTCTTGATTTACTTCGATCGGAGAATTCGCCTCATCAGCCCATCTCAATCCTGCTGGGTGACCAGTGAATGAACCTTGTTTAACATGCCAGATTGCTCCCGATCCAATCCAGTCTCCTTGATTGTCATCGTAGAACATCTCACCGTCTATCATACCAATTCCACATGGAGATCTCATACCTGTAGCCCATGGTGTCATTTCACCATCAGGAGAAATTTTCATGGTCCAACCTCTCCATTTTACACGGCTCTCACCTCTCCACCACTCTTCGTCACCGAATGCAACATTGGCAGTAACGTACATATTTCCTTCATTGTCCATTTTAGGGCCGAAAGAGTACTCATGGTAATGACCCGATAATGGCCAGGAGAAAATAGTCTCATATACATCAGCTCTACCGTCTCCACTTCTATCTACCAACTTAGTTAATTCACCTCGCTGCGCACTGTAGAAGGCATTTTGGTAATATGCAAGACCCAATGATTCGTGTAGACCTGAAGCAAAAAGTGTAAATCTTGGCACTTCACCATTGATCATGTATGGATTCTCAATTACCCAAACATCTCCTCTTCTGGTTGACAAACCAATTCGACCATCAGGCAAGGTTGTTAACCCGCCTACTTCCAACAATACTCCCTCTGGAGCAGGTATAGTTACGATAGGATAATAATCTTCTTCCACTGGTTGGGCATAACCCAAAAACGAAATCAGTGAAAGACATGCAAAAGCTAAATAATTTAAATTTTTCATAATTTCAGTGATTACCAGATGATCGAATATTTTACAGGATTAGCATCAATAGGAAGCATCAATTTTGACTTTGAGCCATCCTTTACAATCTGAGGTGTTTGACCCGACAATATCTCTATATAATAGTCTTTATCACCAATCACATACATTCCATTATCCATTTGGTAAATACTTGCAGCCTCAGCTACTTCAAAGGATCCAGTAACTTCACCCAGGCTTACTTCTCTGATTACTTTCGTATCATCAGCGTCTGGATAAACCTTGTCTTTTACCTCTTTACCATCCACTTCATAGATGAAAGTTGGTAAGCCAGTTTTAGTATCCAGTGTATATCCTTTTGACTTTACAGAACCAGCTACTGAAGAACCTTCATATAAGTACTGAATCATCCCTAATGGACGGAATGAACCATCTCCTCTATCATGCCACATAGGAGTAGCATTCACAAAATCACCTTTCCAAACACAAGCAAGATTACCTGAAGCTAAATCGTATACATAGTTGATTCCTGAAGGAATTCCTACACCAATAGAATGAGTGATTCTTCTACTTCTATCACCTTCAAAATCCAAAAATGCTCTCAACAATCTTGGCTGATTACCTTGTGGCTTAATGAAAATCGGCGCTACAGACGAAACGTTCACAGGATGTGAGCTCATAGCATGCAAAGCCTTTTCGTGTCCGTTTGAACTCGACAGGAACAATCCAAAATATGGATCCACCCATGATCTGGTTTTGAAATACATGATCTCCACTTTGTGATCTCCTGCAGATAACTTCTTAGTTCCAGAGAGACCTCTCCATCCTCTACCAACTTCTTCGCCATCCACTTTTAGCCAGGCTTGACCACCGAAAGAACCTCTAAACGTATAATCGGTCGCTTCAGCTAGCTTAAGCGTGCCAGTATACTTGATCACAAAACCATTATCACGCTGAGCAATATCGTAGTTCAATAAATCCTGCTTACCAGAAATATCTGCATTGGTAGCTTTCTCAGCCAACTCGTAAGACTCATAATCACCATGGAAAACTTCATAGTTTACATCAGTCAATTCAGCATCCAAATCATGCATCAACTTATACTTGAAGTTTCTGAAGGCAACCGCACCATGATCTCCCTGGATCAAAATTGGGCCCATGGCAACTTCATTGTTTTGAACAGGTCCACCTGTAGGTAATGGAATTTCCAGGTTCTCATGAATGGTAACACCATTCAAAGTTGCTTTGACAATTCGTGCATTAGCGATCTTATTACCCTGAGCATCAAATTTAGGAGCCCTGAAACTGATTACCAGATTTTGCCACAATCCTGGGGCTTTAGCAGCATTAGTCAGTGGGGCTTTTCCCATATAGCTCTTTTCTGGAGCACTTTCCCAGTTTCTGTAAATACCTCCTATGTCCGAGAAAGCAGGATTTTTAACTCCCCAGCTGTCATATAGCTGCACTTCATACCTTCCTTGCAAATACAAGCCTGAGTTAGATCCTTTTGGAAGCATTACTTCTACATCCAACTCAATATCACCATGCTCCCAGGTGGTCAGCAAGTTACTTTTCTTATCATTAGTAGGTAGATTCACCAGGATACCTGTACCAGGCTCTGTCGTAACAGCTTTTGGTGGCTCAGGCTGGTTTTTCTTCTTCTTTTTCTTTGTCTCCACTGGCTCCTGATGATGTACATCCACATTTGGATTCATTTCTACTTCACCAACTACTTGCCAATTTCCAGCTTGCTTTTGAAACCCCTCCATAGTTTGAAAGGTGAGTGTCTTTGTACCTCCACCCTGCGCCGCGACAGCTAAAGACCATATGCTCAACACACATAGCCCGATCATTTTTCTCATAAGATTACTAGGTTGTTATTTCACTAATTCACTAAAAATTCTTGAAAGCTACAAAATTTCCATAGCTCTTCTCTAGTAATACCCTTATGCTGACGTAATCACCTAACCGTTCAAATAAAAAAGCATCCGCCTAAAAGACGGATGCTTTAAATCAAAACTCACACACTGTAAACAATATTTTTAATTCATTCTAGTTTGCTCTGGTTCGCCCAGAAGAACCGGTATATGATCTTCCGTTACTGCTAGAAGCAGTTGACCTGGTAGTGCTTTTGGTTGAAGCCTTAGAATTATCAGATTTCGATGAGCTTCTGCTGTTGTAGCTTCTACCATTTCCACCACCTGTACTATTAGATCTGTAAGCATCATTATTTCCTCTGTTTTTAGAGTTTTCTACCACATACCTGGAAGAAGATCTACTTTGATAGTCATTAGAATTCTTTCTTGACTTATAGGAATTGGTATCTCTGTAGTCTTTTCTATTATTCTGATGAGTATCATAATGCTTGTTGCCTTTGGCTTTGTAATGACCATATGCATTTCCGTTTCCAGGATGGCTGTAATAGTTGTGATGTCTTACATAAGTCACATGGTTATGTCCATGATGATGGTGACTACCACAAGCCACTACATTCCGTCTGTAGAAATTTGAGTGATATCCACAGAAATTATTACACACGTGATTGTAGAATGGATAATCGTAAGTAATTACTCGATTATAGATTCTTCCATATCGACCAATGCTTACATTCACAAACACATCACCTCGCTGAAGCAGGACGTCAAAAAACAGCTTGCCATGCTGATTGATTCTGCTCGTATGAACTACATCGTAGCCCCAATAATCATGCTCAATGGCATGCACCACTTCGTATGGCATTCCCCAGGATTGGGTCACACCAAATGACGTCACAAAACTGAAATGCTGCGCATTACTTTTAGGTAGGAATAAGATGGCTAAAAGGATCGAAAGTAAAACTGCTCTTTTCATGACTCTACACGTTTGATTACGAGTAGAATTAGCCAATTATGATGCCAAAAATCCAAAAACCAATTAACACATTGACTTACTGACAATTACACCACACAAAAAAGGGTGTGCATGAATAGAAAAAGCCAGCAAGTACTGGCTTTATCAATTTGCATTTTCAATTATTAGTATCTTAATGATGTGATCGAATTAGTATAAACTAACAACTCCGATCGGTCATGCTCAAATTCTAATAGGTTACCCTTCACTATTAAAGATAGCTTTGGCAATAAAGGATCACTTTTTCAAAATATCATCGGCAACCTTCCTGGCATCCAGACAATATTTATCATTGCCTTCCAATTTCCATTCGCCGGTTTTCTCAACGTAGTATTTCACCGTTTTTTCTACAACCTTATCATACCCTCCATATGATTTCAGCATCTTCTCCACTTCTTCCTGATATCCTTTTCTACTTAGATCTCCAGATTGAACCAGATCCCACTGTCTATTAATCCACTTCAATTTCTCTTTGTAAATAGGAGCATTTGTTTTGTAGGCCATCAAAAAAAGCGAAAGTGCTTTTGCTTCAGGAGTGGGTTTTTCAATTCGCTTTTTCATAATTACAATGTATCGTAATGGGTTGATGTGTTTTCTTTCGATTACAAATCTAGGTATCCTTCAAGTCGTATCATATTTTATCCCAAATTATGCACTAAAGCATAATTTGCCCAAAGGGCTGACGAAAGCTTCGCTTTGTCAGGACGGTCCGCCGCAGCGGTTACCCTGACAAATAATTTTAGAATTAAAAATTATTTCGTCATTATTCAAAAGAATATTTCGCTTGCTGTTCTGAAGTATTCTATTGAATAATCCGGGTTTATCTGATAATTGCTGGTGTCTATTGAGAGTAAGTTGTAAACTCGTGTTTTGATCATTTCTAGATCTCTGGAAGACAGAATACTACAGTTTGGGGTGTTTTGGGGATTTAGATAGTTGGGAGTTCTTTGGAATTACAAATTCCTTGACTCTTTACATTCGGATTTCAAATCCGAATGAGTGGGGCATATGCACTTTCAGCGCTTGTTATAAGTCTTTGTTAGGCCTGATATTACTGAATGCTTCCATAAATACATCTTGAAGGTTCTTAGGAGGAATGATCATCCACGTACACGCAATTGTTGTAAAAGCTTCTACTTTATCAGTTGGATGTTCAAATGTAATCTTAGGACGGATAGAATCAACAATTTCGTTCATAGCACCGAGATCCAAGCCGAAAATGTTGGTATTAAGATCATGACTAAATTGGTTTCTTATTTTGTTGAGCCTAAGAACCCCTGGTTTAATAAATGCAACAGCATTCGCTTCAGATGGAAGCATGTTAGCTTTTTGGGAAAATGAAAGTCTTAGTTTACCTAGGTCACCGAAAGAATAATGAGAAATTAGAAATTGATTTACATAATGCTCTACAATGAGATGGCATTTAAGAATTCTCCCAATATCATCATGATCTCTGCTAAAAAGTTCTTTGAATTTCTCGTTCTCAGTGTTGAAATGCTCGTCAATCTCGGCCATGTGAGGCTTAAGAATTTCAACTGCGTGTTCTATTCCTTCAATTTCTCTCATTCTAGATATGACCTATAACAATATTATAACATGACTAATCTAACCCATTTTAGCCTTGTGAACAATCGTTCACTGAAGGAGTGTTACAAACCACCAAATATCTGACTGAGGTGAAATCTTCAGTTTTGGGTATTCTGAGGATTTTGGAGAGAGGAAATTGAAGGGTTTTGTTAGTTGGAGCTTTATTGATTTACCAATTCCTTGACTCTTTCCATCCGGATTACAAATCCGAATGAGCTGGATTCAAATGCTCTTTGCAAACAACTAAGTAAGTCGATTAGGCTTAGCGCCTGTTATCCATTATAATTTCGAATTCAAGGTTATGCTCTTCTAAGTTCTTAGCGAATTCATTGGCTTGATGGTTCTCAACTTCATATCGAATTGGTTCTCCATCCAGCATTAAGTCAAGAAGTTCTTTGGCTGGTTTGAGAGTTATAGACGGATTGAATTCAGTTAGAAGTTTGACAAAGGAGACCCGGTTCTGATGCTTTTTCTTGAAATGCTTTATTTCAAAAGTCTTCTTAAAGTTTAGTGAGATTACCTCACGTTCAGCGATTGGTTTTCCTTCGTTAAATGTTCCTTGAGTTCCAACAGTTAATCGTTCCCGATGATAAGTAAAGTACTCTGGGTTAAGAATCCACATGTTAGCAAATCCTTCACTACTTATTGGAATTTCAGACTTCAGAAGTTCACCATCACTATCCTCAAATTCAGGATAGATCATAAAAAGATGTCCTACTGGATGGTCAGGATACCAGAAGTCCCACCGAATTCCTTGAAAAGCGAGAGTGTGTCTTCCACCTTCTTCAGGGTTAAACAGTCGATACTTAACCCGAAAGTCATGTTCACGTCCAAATACTTTTATGTAAGGTCTATTTTCCAACGTTTAAGTTTTGAAATTCTGCATATTTGATTCTTTCAGTATCGAGCTCGTCTAACCTTTTGCCGATCATCTTGTTCAGTCGCACCCATAGCTGAGGGTTTAGCTCCCAAAAGTCTGATTCAGCATTTAGAGTCGCTTGCAACAAATCCCCTTCATAAAAATCGCCTTCTGCAAACAGATTTTTTTCCAATTGTTCTAAAGCCAGTGGAACAAGAAATTTTAGTCCAATATTCTGACCGATCATGATTCTCAAGTCTTCAATTTGATATTCGTTGAGCGGAACCGACCTGAGTTTGTGCACAGTCTTCACAAGATAGCTATCATGTTCAGGATAACCCCAATTGACTTTTTCTAGACTATCAAGACTCTTAAACTTCCAGTTTGCTTCGAACTTCATGTTAGGAGAGATTGTGGATAACGCCCAACTAAAATGAGTATGCGTCCTAGTTGCTCGAAGCAGAGAGGACTCTATTTTGCATTATCCTTCCAAATGGCTCAGTTCGCATATTCATTTTAGTATTTCTTAGGGATTTTATCAGATTTAATTACTCCTATACAAAATCAAATAGCATTTTTTGGTAATCCATACTGTGGAGGAAGGAGAGGAGGTACTTAAAAAGAGCCCCAGATCAATACTACTTGCTGGTAAGTTGCTGTAGATATTTGATGTTTTTAAAGAAACATAGTTAGTGCTTGATGTCGAAATTTCAGTACCAGAGATTACCTCATCGGCAGAAAGGTCATATAATGAAAGGTAGGCAGTTTGTGTTCCGTCTGTAACTCTCATGGCTTCAATAACAAAAACAATACTATCAACATTGGTATAGTGTTGTTTATTAAAGTCCAATAATTCTCCACCAATTCTGCCAGTTGTACCGCTTCCTGTATAAGCACCGGCGGGCCCCATAGCGGCAATGATCACCTGGATCTGCTCATCAAACCCTCCATCTATTCCATTGCAGACATATCTGGTTACACTGATCTCCTCGTTATCAAGTATTCCATCACCATCATCATCAACGCCCGAATCAATTTTAATTCCACCATTTTCACAATTTGATCCTGCTGCTTCATCTGAAATGTTGACCAAACTAACACTACCATCAAGCCCATTACATGTATATGCGGTAGCATTTATTTCGGAATCGTCAAGTGCTCCGTTAGAATTACTATCTATACCCGTATCAATTTTAATTCCTCCATTATCACAGTTAGTTCCTGCCGCTTCGTTGGTTATTTTAGTTAGAGAGTTATTCCCATCAATTCCATTGCAGACAAAAGCTGTTGCAGATATTTCAGTATCGTTAAGAGTTCCATCTCCATTGGCGTCAATGCCAGAATCAATTTTTAATCCACCGCTTTCACAGTTAAAACCAGCAGCTTCGCTGGTTATTTTGGTAATAGAGTTATTTCCATCAATTCCATTACAGACATAAGCTGTTGCAGATATTTCAGTATCGTTAAGAGTTCCATCTCCGTCGACATCAACGCCAGAGTCGATTTTCAATCCTCCGTTATCACAATTTGTTCCAGCTGGTTCAGTTGATACAGATGTTAAACTTGTGTTACCGTCAACTCCGTTGCAGACATAGCTGGTGGCAAGTATTTCGTCGGTATCCAAAGATCCATTCGAGTTATTGTCAATTCCAACATCTACTTTAATACCCCCATTTTCACAGTTAGTTCCGGAAGGTTCATTGGTTATGTTTACCAGACTACTCAAGCCATTTGTTCCGTCCTCTCCCGCAGGTCCAATTTGTCCTTGTTCTCCCTCACATCCTATGAAAAGCAATATTATTAGTGCTGAAAGTGAGTTTTTGATTTTTGTATGATTCATGTTCTTAGTTAATCTGAATTATTCCTAACAATGTTGTAACATGACCAATGGTCATGTTATTTTATTATAACATGACTAATCTAACCCATTTTAGCCTTGCGAACAATCGTTCACTGAAGGAGTATTACAAACCACCAAATACTTGGCTGAGGTGAAATCTCCAGTTTCGGGTGTTTTGGAGATTTTGGAGAGAGGAAAATGCAGGATTTAGTTAGTTCGGACTTAATGGAATTACAAATTCCTTGACTCTTTACATTCGGATTTGAAATCCGAATGAGCGGGAAAGAAATAATCTAGATATGCATAAAATAGAAAAAGCCAGCAAGTACTGGCTTCTTCATCAATCAATTTGCATTTTCAATTATTCGTACCTCAAAGAAGTAACTGGATTAGAATACGCAGCCCGAATGACATGAAGAGAAATGGTAATCATTGCAACTACCAAGGCCATCACTCCTCCCAACAAGAAAACCAATGGGTTTATAGATATGCGATAAGCAAATCCCTCTAACCAGCCCGCTAAATAGATCCAGGTAAATGGCACCGCAATTACGAAAGAAATAAGTATCAATATCCCAAAATTCTTGGATAACAAGACCATTAAATCTTTAGAGCTGGCTCCCAATACTTTTCTAATTCCAATCTCTTTAATTCGTCGGTTGATGGATATACTTGCCAACCCAAACAGCCCCATTCCCCCAATCATAATAGCCAACACAGCAATGATGGTAATAATGGATCCCAGTTGATTATCTGCTTTGTACAATTCTGCAAAATGATCATCTAAAAACTCGTACTCAAAAGGGTAATTACTCACAAACTGATTGTAGACACTTTCCACTTCTTTGATACCCTGCGCAATATTGGAGCCATTGAGCTTAACAGACATCTCACTGTATCCCCAATCAGAGTGAACAACCATCGACAAGGTATTGACTTTGTAGTGCAATGAATTGAAATTAAAGTCCTCCGTCACACCAATGATAGTTCCCAATGAATCATCCGGATACCAACCATGTCCCACACGCTGACCCAGTGGATCTTCAAAACCAATTTCTTTGGCAAAAGCTTCGTTGACAATAAATGCCAATCCATTATCCTTTGCATGTTCCTTACTAAAGGTCCTGCCATCCTTAAGTTTGATATCGTATACATCGAGATAGTCATAGTCTACCACCACATTAGAGGGTGTAAAATCAACTATCCCCGTATCTTTCTTAACCTTAAAACCCCATTGATGAAAATTATTACCAATTCGCTGACCTGAGGCAGTCACACCAAGAACACTTGATTGCTTTAAAAGCTCATCTTTAATCTGCTGATAGTTATCACGAGCATCATAGTTGAGACTAACCACCATGATATGATCTGTACTGTAGCCAATATCCTTGTTTTTCATATAGTTCAATTGCTGTACGACGACCAACGTGCAGACGATCAAACCTACAGCCAGACCAAATTGCAACACAATCAACGAACTTCTGAAAAGAGATTTTTTCTCTCCTGACTTCAAGCCTTTCAAGACGGTGACTGGCCTGAAAGATGACAAATAAAGTGCTGGGTACATTCCTGTGATAATACCAAGCGCCAAAGTGAAGAGAAAAGCCACCACGATAAATTCAGAGCTCACAAACTGAATCATGGAGAAATCCCGATCGATCAAAATATTTAATGATGGGATAGAGATAAAATCAATCACAATAGCTAGCGCGAAAGCAATTAAGGCCATGATAGTAGACTCCAATATGAACTGGAAAAACAGCTGATTGCGAAGTGCTCCAATGGTTTTACGAACTCCAACTTCCTTAGCTCGGGTACTTGCCCGAGCTGTCGTCAGATTCATGAAATTCACGGATGCAATGATCAGAATAAAGACTCCAATTAGAACAAATACATCAATATAGGTACCATTGAATTTTCGGTGATTATTGTAATCATGCTCAATATCTGTAGAAGCTAAATGCACATCTTCAAGAGGCTGCAAGAACAGCTTGTAGAAATCGTTGATATCCTCATTGTCCATCATTCTGGATAGGTACTCTGGATATCGCTGAGCCATATCCTCCAAATTGGCACCATCATTTAGAATGAAATAGGTATTAAGATAGTTGCTACCAAACCTGTGATCAAAATCAGCCGGATCATCAGTACCTAAGTAAATACTGCACAGCATATCAAATTGCAAATGCGAGCCATCTGGAACATCTTCTAATACTCCTTTCACTGACAGCAAATCATCATCCATTTCAAACTGCTGACCCACTACATCGATTGATCCAAATAATTTGGTAGCCGTAGACCTAGTAATGTACGCTTCCTTTCCATCCATTTTTCCTGATGGATCTCCTGCTATAATCGGGAAATCGAAAATAGATAAGAACGTACTATCCACTCCACGCACCTTATCAATCATGAAATGCTTGTCACCTACTCTTGCCGGCTGGTTACGAAAAGACCAGAACCGTGCATACGTCTCTATCTCAGGAAACTCCTCTTTCATGGTTGGTCCCATACCTGGCATGGAAAGCGCCACTTTTTGAGTGTTCGTACCTGGGAAAGACTGCACCTCACAAAGACGATAAATTTGATCCTTCCTGGAATGAAAAGCATCGAATGCCTGCTCTTCTTTCACAAACAAAAAGATGATGATGCATGCTGCAATCCCTAGAGTAAGACTGAAGATATTGATGGATGAAAAACGCTTATTTTTCATCAGATTGCGCCAAGCGGCAATCAAATAGTTCTTAAACATGTCGTAGTTGTTGAGTTTTTGATATTCAAAGTTTCTGATCACTCCTGGGCGAAACATAATGAGCACATCCAACCAAAAAATGAATTTTGCTAAACGAGGCTTGTTCTTGGCCCGAACTCCAAAAAGCTCCGTTAAATCACCTTCAATGTCTTCCAACATGTCCGGATCACAGAACCACCTGAGAAAATGCAGGGGAATTTTCGGAGGTTTAGCGAAAGTCCCCTTCATATAAGTTTCAAGTCAAACGCCACATCTGGAATGGATTCCCACAGTTGTTTTCTTGTATCCATCACTTCCTTCAGAACCTTTTGGCCCAATGGAGTGACAACAAAATAGCGTTTTCTCTTTCCTCCTCTGATAGCTGTAGCCTCACCTAAATGTGACTTCAGCAATCCCTTCTTTTCCAATCTTTTCAGTGCAGTGCGCATCGCTCCCACACTCACTTTTCGCTTTAGCTTAGACTCTATTTCTTCTTTAATGGCAATACCGTAGGCTTCCTTATAAAGCACCCCTACTGTCAACATCAATATCTCCTCAAATTCCCCAATTGTATTCTTACCCATAAATTAAAATCCTGTTTGTAGCTAAAATATAAAAGTCCTAAACGTAGCCTTTATAAACATGGTTACAAAAGCATAAAAAAAGGCTACACGATGGCAGCCTTTCAATCTCTATCCAAAATGATTTAATTACATATTTCGTCGATACTGACCACCTACTTCAAACATGGCATTGGTGATCTGACCAAGTGAACAATACTTGGTTGTTTCCATCAATTGCTCAAAGGTATTGCCGTTGTTCAAAGCCACATCTTGAAGCAGCTTCAGCATGTTGTCACTGTGCTCTTCATTTCGATGATGCAACGCATTCAGATTGCTAATCTGAGCCTCTTTCTCTTCAGTAGTAGCTCTGATGACCTCATCCGGAATGATCGTAGGAGAACCTTTAGATGACAAGAAGGTGTTTACTCCAATGATTGGAAGCTCGCCATTATGTTTCTTGGTTTCGTAGTACAAGCTCTCTTCCTGAATCTTACCACGCTGATACATGCTTTCCATGGCACCAAGAACTCCGCCTCTTTCCGTGATTCTATCAAACTCCACCATCACGGCTTCTTCCACCAAATCTGTCAACTCCTCTGTAATGAATGAGCCTTGCATAGGGTTCTCATTTCTAGCTAAACCAAGTTCTTTATTGATAATCAACTGAATGGCCATTGCCCTTCTAACTGAGTGCTCAGTTGGTGTAGTGATAGCTTCATCATACGCGTTGGTATGCAAAGAATTACAGTTGTCATAAATCGCGTAAAGCGCCTGCAACGTGGTGCGGATATCGTTGAAGTCAATCTCCTGAGCATGAAGCGATCTACCAGAAGTCTGGATATGGTATTTCAGCATCTGCGAGCGACTATCTGCACCATATTTGATTTTCATGGCTTTCGCCCAAATTCTTCTAGCTACTCTACCAATCACTGCATATTCTGCATCCACTCCATTGGAAAAGAAGAATGAAAGGTTTGGAGCAAACTTGTTGATGTCCATTCCTCGTGACAGGTAATATTCCACGAAAGTGAATCCGTTCGCCAGTGTAAAAGCCAACTGCGTAATCGGGTTAGCTCCAGCTTCTGCTATATGATAGCCAGAAATAGAAACCGAATAGAAATTCCTTACGATATTATCAATAAAGTACTGCTGCACATCCCCCATCAAACGCAGGGAAAATTCCGTTGAGAAAATGCAGGTATTTTGTGCCTGATCTTCTTTCAATATATCCGCCTGCACCGTACCTCTAACTGTTGACAAGGTACGAGCTTTGATTTCACCGTAAACATCTGCAGGAAGTACATCATCACCTGTAACTCCCAGTAGCATCAAACCCAGTCCATTATGACCTTGAGGCAATTCTGCATTGTATTGCGGTCTTGGACTACCTAATTGCTCATAGATCTTCTTGATCTTCTCTTCAACTTCAGCCTCCAGGCCATTTTCCTTGATGTAAAGCTCACATTGCTGATCAATTGCGGCATTCATAAAGAACGCTGCTATGGTTGCAGCAGGACCATTGATGGTCATGGAAACAGATGTCGTAGGCTCGCATAAGTTAAAGCCCGAGTAGAGCTTTTTCGCATCATCTAAACAACAGATGCTCACTCCTGAATTACCGATCTTTCCATAAATATCCGGACGGTGATCCGGGTCTTCGCCATAGAGTGTTACCGAATCAAATGCGGTAGACAATCTCGCCGCTGGCAAACCATGCGAGACGTAGTGGAATCGCTTGTTGGTACGCTCAGGACCACCCTCTCCAGCAAACATTCGGGTTGGGTCTTCACCTTTTCTCTTGAATGGGAACACACCAGAGGTATATGGAAACTCTCCTGGTACATTTTCCTGAAGACTCCACTTCAACACATCTCCCCAGCCTTCATATTTTGGCAAACTCACTTTTGGCACCATAGAGTGCGACAAAGTTTCTGTCTTGGTCTCTACCTCGATTTTCTTTCCTCTTACTTCATAAGTGAACGTATCGCCTTCGTAGTTCGCCTTCTTGGTATCCCACTCTTCGAGCAGTTTCTTATTGTGCGGATCAAGATCCAACTCCAACTGTACCTTAGCTTCTTCTATCGCTTTGATGGCTTCCGATTTGTCCATCGCTTTCATCACTTCCAGTGACTTATCCAGGCCATAGAGTTTTTGAGCCAATTCTCGCTGTTTCTCAACAGTCTCATTGTAATCACGGATCGTTTCAGAAATCTCCGACAGGTATCTCGTGCGCTTCGGAGGAATGATGTAGATCTTCTCCGACATCTCCTTTGTTGATTTGAAGTTGGATTTCAAATCAGCTCCTGTTTTTTCTGCCAGTTGATCCATAATCGCTTTGTACAGCTGATTCATACCCGGATCATTGAACTGACTCGCGATCGTACCATAGACAGGAAGTTCCTCATCTTTGGTTTCCCAAAGTCCGTGATTACGCTTGTATTGTTTCTTCACATCACGCAGCGCATCTAGAGCCCCGCGCTTGTCAAACTTGTTCAATGCTATGACATCTGCAAAGTCAAGCATATCAATTTTCTCTAGCTGAGTAGCAGCACCGTATTCAGGAGTCATCACATAAAGTGACAAATCAGAATGGTCTGTAATCTCCGTATCTGACTGACCAATACCAGAAGTCTCCAGAATGATCAAATCAAATCCAGCCGCTTTGGTGATGTCTACAGCATCTTTCACATATTTGGACAAAGCCAAATTACTCTGTCTTGTCGCTAAAGAACGCATGTATACACGATCTGAAAAAATAGAGTTCATTCGAATTCTATCTCCCAACAGTGCTCCTCCTGTTTTACGCTTGGATGGATCTACAGAGATCACTGCAATTTTCTTAGCTTCAAAATCTAGCAAGAACCTTCTTACCAATTCATCAACCAATGAAGATTTACCAGCTCCACCTGTTCCTGTGATTCCTAAAACCGGAGCTACTTTTTTGGATTCGATCGTTTTACGGATCTCTTCCAACATTCCTTTATTTTCTTCAGGATAATTCTCTGCTGCAGAGATCACTCGTGCTATATCTCCTGCAACCTGCTTATCCAATTTCTTAACTTGTCCATTAAGATTCTGTCCAACAGCAAAATCAGCTCCTTTTACCAGGTCATTGATCATTCCCTGCAATCCCATCTCACGTCCATCATCCGGACTGTAGATACGAGCAATACCGTAAGCATGTAGTTCATCAATCTCCTCAGGAAGAATAGTACCTCCTCCTCCACCATAGATGCGAATTTGCTCTGCACCGCGCTCTTTCAACAAGTCATACATGTACTTGAAGTACTCTACGTGACCTCCCTGATAGGATGTGATCGCAATGGCTTGTGCATCTTCTTGAACAGCACAATCTACAATTTCCTGTACGGAACGATTATGACCCAAATGAATCACTTCACAGCCTGTAGACTGAATGATTCGACGCATGATATTGATTGCTGCATCATGTCCATCAAAAAGGGAAGCTGCAGTGACTATGCGGATATGATTCGTTGGTTTGTAAGGGGCAATGCTTTGAGACATAAGTGATGTTTTATGTTTTGGGGTTTTATGTTGATTTTGGGTAACCACAAAAATAAGCAAAACAGCACTGCTATTGTTCTGATTTTGTGGGATTAAGAATTTAACAAATTTTCTAAGGCCGGTTAATTAAAGTTAATTAGGACTCTTCCATTAGCAAGAAGATTACTAAAATCTGATATTGCATCATTATTTAATGTCTAATAACGTATTGACATACAATCTTTAATTGCTATGCCATTTAATTAACTACTTATGAAAACTTATCACACTCTTACCTTGCTTGCAGCACTGTTGTGCTCCACAATGGCTTTCGGTCAAACTGAAAAAGGTTCTCTCTATTTAGGTGGAGGATCTAATTTATCAATGGGGGTTACTAACCCTCAAAACCAGTCCTGGAAATACTTTAACATCGCACCATCCGCTGAGTATTTCATTTTAAAAAACTTCTCAATTGGCACAGACTTACCTTATTCGTTTAGTGTTTCTAGACCAGATGGACAAAAACATTCCTTTCATACATTTGGTCTATCTCCATATGTGAAGTATTACTTTGGAGAATCTGCATTTAAACCTTTCGTTGGAGTGAAGTATGAATTCGAATCTCAATTTTCAAAATCACAGATAAATGGAGAACTATATAAAAATACATCCAGCACCTCAATCCTTAATTTTGGCGGTGGTTTTGCTTACTTCATCAACGACAAATTTGCTGTAAACTTTGATGTTGGTTATGGCATTTTCCAACCATTCAATGGTAGTTCCTTTAATAATTCATTAAGAAGTAAAGCCGGTTTCATGATACGATTAAAATAATCACTGAGCCCTGGTAACAACAGGGCTTTTTATCCTCATTCATTACAAGTTTACCAATTGAGACGAACATTAACTTCATAAGTAACGTTAGAGTCTATTGATTAATTAATATCCAATCAAAAACTTAACTTATTATGAAAATTCACCACACACTAACTGTGCTCATAGCCTTACTATGCTCCACCATTTCTTATGGCCAAACGGAGAAGGGCTCCATTTTTGTTGGAGGAGACTCATTCCTAGGAATGGGATTCAGTTCTGATTATAATAGTTTCAGCATTTCTCCCGGAGCGCACTATTTTATCATTAACAATCTCTCATTGGGACTTTCCATTCCTTATTCTTTCAGTCACTCAGAAACCGAGACTAGTGAATTCACCTCCAATTCCATAGGCCTTGCCCCATCAATAAGGTACTATTTTGGTGAAACAGCCTTAAAACCCTATATCGGTGTAGAATACGGCTTTTACTCTTATTCCAATAAGGTGAAAACTGACTTAGTAAATGATAAATACAATGAAAACCAATCAAACCTTACACCAGGTGCTGGACTCGCATACTTCTTCAACGATAAATTTGCCGTTAATTTCGAATTAGGCTACCATTTTTACAAACCATTCGATGGCAATTCAGACAACAATGCATTGAGAGGCCGTGGGGGTTTTATCATTAAACTAAAGTAAAAACCAAGTGCCCTGAAATTGATTCAGGGCACTACCTATCAGTTTACCAGCCCTTCTTATTTAAAAATACATTAGCCAAATAAAACCTCAGCACTGGTTGATTTAGTTCATGAATATCATGTGAAACCATCAATGATGAAACTGTGAAAAGTTCAGAAAATCTATCTGAAGCATTTACACATACGTGAAAAGAGATGTGTAAAAAACTAGTCGATGTTTGGACAACTTTGCATGTTGCCCATTAACTACTTAAGAGTGTACTACTCCACACAACACAAAGAGCCTTAAGACACTTTTTTTTGTGATTCTGAAAATGCAGAATTGATGATTTGGCCAAAATTCTCATTATCTTAAGATACCTAAAACCATTCACCGACTAAAATGGCACTTTCCACCTTACTTCATAATGGACGCAAGATCATCTATGCAGATTATTCTGATTGCAATGGCAAAGAGGAGATGATGCAACTAGCACGAGAGCTAACGAGCTTTCTACTGGAACAATCAGAAAAAGAAGTACTCGTCTTATTCGATTACACAGACACTTATTTAAGCTCGGAGTTCATGAAAGTAGTGAAAGAAGAACGTGAAAAATTCTACAAGCAAAAAACAGCTAAAGGAGCTGCACTAGGAGTTACTGGCATTAAAAAAGTACTCCTGAAAGGATACAATGCATTGAGTAGAGGAGCAGGCATTCAAATGTTTGACACGAAATTGGAAGCGCTCAATTACCTAACCAAATGACTTAGCGTTAAAAGGTTATTCATACAGCATCCAACACTGATCAACAACAATTACACAAAATACATCCAAATCAATCTGGACATTCTGAAATTGAAGGTCCAAAACAATACAATGACTAAAACCAGCGGATAAACCATTTGCTCTAATGAATAGTCAAATACCAAACCCAGCAAAACGGTCACGAGCATCTCAGCTATACACAAAGCATAACTCACATACATTGCACCAGTAAAATATCCAGGCTCTTTTTCGAATCGATAATTACATACCTCACATTGCTCCCTCATCTTAGGAACTTTAAATAACAGGACATTCCCTTTAGACTCATACACATCCCCATCACCACACGATGGACACTTTTCTTTCCAGAGTTTTGTTATTAATTTCATTTCAATCCATTAAAACTGCCCCACAAAGTTAGATTAGCATGTAAATGATTTACTTACACTTAAGTTTCCAATATTTATACAAAAAGGACATTACACGTTGAAATCAATTAGCATTCTAGATATTAATTCCTTTAAAGATTTAGAGGCCGATAGCTTTTACTGTAATGTGTTTAGCCAACACGTAAAAGCACATCACAAGGCAATTACAATCCCCCACAAACACAACTTCTATCTATGCGTACTATTTACTCATGGCTCGGGGACACATGAAATAGACTTCAACACCTATAAAATAAAACCGGGAAAAGTATTCTTCTTAAAACCTGGCCAAACACATCATTGGGTACTATCAGAAGACATAGAAGGATATATTCTATTTCATTCGTTCGATTTTTACAACCTTGAATTCACCACACAATCAATCAGTGATTTTCCTTTCTATTTTTCCAATCACAGCAGTCCCACACTTCATCTCAACCCAATAGAGTCTTCAGGAATTGAATCACTTTTCAAAGAAATACTCTGCGAGAATTATCAAAGAGAGCGATATAAAAAACAAAAAATCAACCATCTTCTTGGGATCCTTTACATAGAACTGAGTCGGTTCTATTTGGCAAAATCAGATCAGAAGACAGCAAATGCATCAAAAAACAACTACTACCTTCATCAATTAGAAAGCCACCTGGAAAATAATTTCAGTCGAATAAAATCTCCCGCTGCATATGCCGACTTATTAAACATCTCAGTAAGACATCTAAATCGGATTACTCAAGAATTAATAGGAAAAAGCACCACACAAGTGATTAATGAACGCATCATATTGGAAGCCAAAAGGATTCTCTTGTATAAGGAAATCCCTTTAAAAGATGTCAGTTTTCAATTAGGGTTTGAAGAGTATTCTTACTTCTCAAGAGTATTTAAGCAATACACCGGGACAACTCCCAAAGAATTCAGGAATAGCTATTTAAACAAGGATTCAAACAATTGATCAAATTACTTTCTCACCTATCATGCCTACCAAGAAACCGGCAGTAGCTCCTAATGAAGGCACAAAGCTTTCTTTCATTTTACTCGCTGGAGCAATATCCTGAAAGATCAAATACAGAATACCTCCACTCGCAAAAACCATTAAGCATGCTGTGACATCAGGGTATTCCGAAAGGAAAAAATACCCTAACAGCGCTCCTATCACACCAGAAAAACTTAGAAAAGAGAAGATCACCAAAGTCTTTTTCACACTAAACCCACTCAAAACCATATCTCTAAATGAGTTGAAGGCCTCAGGTAAATTTTGCAACCCAATAAAAACGGCAAGTAAAGTTCCAGTACTTTTATCTGTAGCGAAAATGGATCCCAATGCAATGGACTCAGGAATAAAATCCATCAGCATAGCCAACAATGTAGCCATTTGCCCTCCCTTTTTCGCCAACCACCTATCTATCAAAAAGAACAACACAGCACCAGCAACAAAACAGAGAATCATAGGCCAAAGTGTAAGCAACTCCAACCCTTTAGGCACTAACACCAACCCTACAGCAGACAGAATAATTCCTCCACCGAAAGCCATCATAGTATGGGTGATTTCATACTTAACCGGAGATTCTTCAGCATGATGATTGAATGCATTAGCCAACACACCTCCAATCAAGACCGTAACCCCTGCAAATAAAGAATACCATAGTATTTCTAATAACATAAGAAGCAAGATAGGCAATCATAACACCTGACTCAAAAACAACTCATTACCTGAACAAAATGCTCTAATTAAAACTCATCAAAAAGAGCGAAACCGGATTAATTAATTATCAGTATGCTCATTTTTTGAGCATTACTATATTTTATAGATTTATTTAAAGCTAATTATAACCTTATTTTATATTTAACCGTATAATCGTATACACAGATATTATTTATGCTATTTTTTTGAGCATTCGCTTTAACCACTCAATCAATAGCCCATAATTAATACACTGACATACATTTTAATAACCTATTAACGACTTAACTATGCTAACATTCTTTGGAATAATCGCCCTATTGGCGGGAATTTTGATTTTTATAATTGCCCGAATTGACATCTCCATTCCAGCACTTGCCTGGATGAAAAAATTCAAACGAACACAGGGATTAATAATCATGCTTCTGGGAATCGTCCTAATGCTTATGAACTCACTGTTCTTCTTTGCAGATAGAGGCTTTAACTATCTACTCGTATATCCGACTGGACAAATGAGTGCGGTAATGGAGCAAGGGATCAAATGGAGAGGTTTTGCCAAAATAGACAAATGGGAAAAATACATTGACGTCAAAGTAGTGGGACAAAACATTGAAATCGATGAATCTGAAGTAAGTGGCGTGATGAAGCCTATTCCCCTTCGATTTATTGATCAGGTGACCGCTGCAGGATATGTATCTACTCGTTTTGAGCTACCTCGCGATGAAGAAAGCTTCATCAGTCTTGCCGTGAAATTCAGAACAATGAGCAACCTGGTAAACAATACGATTGTGCCAACTGTAAAAGAACAACTAATCAACACAGCGTACATGTTTGCCGCACAAGATTACATCTCTGGTGAAGCTCAGAGTTTCCGTCAGGCATTTGAAGAGCAACTGAAAGGTGGAGCTTATGCCGTTGAGAAAATCGAAAAGAGAGATACGGTTTTCACAGCGATCAAGCAAGATGAAACAGATCGTGGGATCAAGGAAATCAAGACTTCTTACGAAGTGAAGAAAATACTTGACAATGGTATTCCGAAGCGAATTCAACATGAATTAAGTGAGAACAACATCATCGTGTCTCAAGTAATTGTGGACAATATCGAACTGGAAGCCACCTTCAAGCAACGACTTGAAGCTCAGAGAGATGAATCAGCAAAAAGACAACTGGAGCAACAAAAAGTGGAAACCGCTAAAGACGCACAGCAACGTATCATCGCTGAGGGTGAAAGAGACAAAGCCGCAGAACGTGTAGCGCAGGAGAAAGAGCAAGTAAAAGCCTTGATCGCCATTGAGACGAAGCTAAAGCAAGAGGAAACAAACAAGAAGCTTGCTGCCATCGCTCTGGAAACAGAAAGACTGAATGCGCAACGCAAAAAGGTACAAGCTGATGCTGATGCCTATGAGATTGCGAAGAAAGTAACTGCCGGTATCACCCCTGAAGTGAAGTTGAAAATGGAGCTTGACAGAGATGTGAAAGTAGCCGCGGAGATCGCTAAGATCAAATTCCCTGAAACGATGATTATGGGAGGTGATGACAAAAGCGGAACCCCACTAGAAAGCTTGATAGGTGCTGCAATGGCCAAACAACTGCAAACATCTAAAGGCAACTAATTAAACCTCTAACCTAACCTTCGCCGTTCGGCCGATTAACTAGATGGCCCTGATATTTCTGTCAGGGCCTTTCCTTATTATTCAGACTCCCAAAGATCTTCTAAACTGTATGGCGATCCTTCCACCACCCAAATAGAACCATCAATGAACCTGAAGCCTGATTGAATTCCATTGATATGTTCTAATTCTTGAGTCGTCAACTCCAAACTAGCTGCAGCCAAATTTTCTGCAATTCGCTTTTCATTGGTTGACTTTGGAATCACAGCTATTCCACGATTTATAGACCAACTAATCAATACTTGTGCCGGAGTGGCATTATGACTTTCCGCAATTTTTTCAATTATAGGCTGCTCCAAAAGAATTGGCTCATCATCTGATTTAGCTCTTGCTGGTCGATCCATAGAGCCCAGAGGAGAATAAGCAGTCATATGAATTCCTTTGGATTTGCAATAATCAGCCAACTTTTGCTGAGGCAATAATGGATGCATTTCTACCTGGTTCATTTCAGGAAACTCGATTTTACCTAGAAGCTCCAGGTTAGCAATATGAAAATTACTTACACCCATATGTTTAGCTAATCCAGCTTCTTTTTGAACAAGCATCGCTTCCCAAGTTTCCTCCAATGGAACTTCCTCAAGTGTAAGAAAATCATCCCCTTTGAATGGGAAACCAGCACTTTCTTTCACAGCAATTGGCCAGTGCATCAAATACAGGTCCAGATAATCTAATTGTAAATCAGAAAGTGTTTTTTCCAGTGCAGGCTGGACTGCCTCCTTTTTATGTGCAGAGTTCCAAAGCTTGGATGTCACCCACAAATCTTCTCTTTTTATATCCCCAGCTTTGAATGCATCCCGAAAGGCTTCACCTATTTCAGCCTCATTTCCATAGACCGCTGCACAATCGATATGGCGATAACCAACTTCTATTGCTTTTCTTACTGCATTGTAAACCAAGCCTTTATCTGACTTCCAGGTACCTAAACCAAGAATTGCCATTTTATCTTTATTCCTGAATGTGATATCTTTCATCCTATAATTCATTTTTAATTGTAATTTAGTAACCAGTCCCGCCCATTAACGTTTCGAAAAAACTCTATAAACTTAGGCAATAAGTTATGATCAGATGCTTGGCAATTGACGATGACCCCTTATTCTTGAAACTTTTAAAAGTCTACTTTGAGGATATGAAGACTGCAGAACTCATTTCTACATACTCAAATCCAGTAGAGGGCATCATGGCGTGCGTAAAAGAACAACCAGATGTTTTACTGCTTGATCTTGAAATGCCCTATTTGGATGGAATGGAAGCTTTGGAAACTCTTGATAACCCTCCTAAGGTAATTGTGATCTCTGGACATCTGGACGGCAATAATGCCGTGACAATTCCAATAGATAAATTCATCAGCAAAACAGAAGTAAAAACAGCTGAGATTTTGGAGCAAGCTATCAACGAAGTAATATAAAAAACCCTCTCCTGTGTAAGAGAGGGCTTGCAAGCAAAGAGTTAAGATTTATTTTGTACTTAACCAAAGTTAAGACACGATTGATAAACTTCCTAATAAGTTTTAGTTAGAACTTATTGCCATCAACAAGTCACTTTGTGTTACGATATGCACCTTATTTTGATCATCTCTCACTAACAGAGCGTTAGCATTTTTACTAATCAAAGAAGACAGCACATCTATGGTATTGTCCATACCCACAAACTGGAACGGAGGATCCATAATTTCACCAACTGCGGAGTTTTTAATATCAGGATTGTCTAATAAACTCTTCAGCACCTTGGTATCATTAAGGCTACCTACAAATTCTCCGGAAGCATCAACTACTGGCACCTGATCAATACCATTTTCATTCATGGTCAAAATAGCATCACCAACAGTCATCTCTTTATTGATGGTTTTCAAATCTGCGGAGCCATTTCTATTCGAAATAATGTCTTTTGCCGTAGCAAATTTCCTTGACTCCAGGAATCCGTGATCTTTCATCCAGTTGTCATTGTAGACTTTACCCAAATAACGAGTTCCATGATCCGGAAGCAAAATCACCATCACATCATCTTCCTTTAGATTTTCCTTAGCATACTCTAGTGCTCCATGCACAGCAGAACCACAAGACCAACCCACAAAAAGACCTTCTTCACGAGCCAACTTCCGTGCCATCACAGCGCCATCCTTATCCGTCACTTTCACGATATGATCAATCATATCAAAGTCAACATTCTTTGGCAGGATATCTTCACCAATACCTTCTGTGAGGTATGGGTATATTTCCTTTTCATCAAAGATTCCTGTCTCCTTATATTTCTTAAATACTGATCCGTAAGAGTCGATTGCCACAGATACTACTCCAGCATTTTGCTCTTTCAAATACTTAGATGTACCACAGATAGTACCACCAGTACCCATTCCAGCTGCGTAATGTGTTACCTTACCTTCTGTATCTCTCCATATCTCTGGACCTGTACTCTCATAATGCGCCTTGGTATTGGATACATTGTCGTACTGGTTTGGATAGAAAGAATTGGGAATATCCTGATTCAACTTCTTAGCTACTGAATAATAAGATCTTGGATCATCTGGGGAAACGTTTGTAGGACAAACAATTACTTCTGCTCCTACAGCTCTCAAAATATCCATTTTCTCAGGAGACTGTTTGTCTGCTAAAGTGAAGATACATTTATATCCTTTTGCCTGAGCAACCAAAGCAAGGCCCATTCCGGTATTTCCAGATGTCCCTTCAATGATTGTTCCTCCTGGCTTGAGAATTCCTTCTTTTTCAGCATCTTCAATCATTTTCAGGGCAATTCTATCTTTTACCGAGTTACCTGGATTGAAGTATTCTACTTTCACCAATATGGTGCCTTTGATCCCTTTGTTTACACTGTTCAACTTTACCAGCGGGGTGTCACCGATAGTTTCGATCAAAGTATTGTAATATCGCATGCGAGTGTCGGTTTTATTCGATCGCAAAATTAAGGAAAAGCACCTCCTCACCTATGAGATTGAATTCTTTTTCAACAAGTTCCAATCAAAAACACCATATTTAGGTTTATTCTTATATGGATATGGAAAGATCTAGCGACAGTACTAACGAAAAATCACTCAATGTTCACCTGAGACATCTGCAACTCTCTGATTATCCGGAGTTAAGAGAAATCATGGAACGTGTCTATGAAGGCGTGAACGATCCTTACTGGGAAAAGATGGACATCAAGCGTCTTCTCAAGGTATTCCCAGAAGGTCAGCTATGTATAGAAGTAGAAGGAAAAATGGTGGCTGCTGCCCTGGCAATCATTGTTGATTATAAAAAATTTGGTGACAATCACACGTATAGCAAGATTACAGGCAATGAAACTTTCAATACACATGATGAAAACGGCAACGTACTGTATGGAATAGACGTGTTTGTTCACCCTGACTATAGAGGCATGCGTCTGGGCCGAAGATTGTATGACGGCCGAAAGGAACTTTGCGAAAATCTCAACCTGAAATCGATCGTTGCTGGAGGTAGAATCCCGAATTATGGAGATTATGCTGATGAAATGACTCCTCGTCAATACATTGATGCGGTAAAAGCTCGAGAAATTCATGACCCAATTCTCAACTTCCAGATCAGTAATGATTTTCACGTTAAGAAAATCCTTAAAAATTACCTTCCAGGAGACACTAAATCAAAGGATTACGCCACACTCTTAGAGTGGAACAACATCTACTATGTGGAGAAAGAACAACTGATCAATGCTCCTAGAACCTACATACGCATTGGATTGGTACAGTGGCAAATGCGTCCATTCAAAGATGTAAACTCTCTTGTAGAGCAAATGGAGTATTTCATTGATGCATTCGGTGATTACCAGTCAGACTTCATCCTCTTTCCCGAACTGTTCAATGCCCCATTAATGGCGGAGTTCAACCATTTAGGTGAGCCTGAAGCGATACGTGGACTGGCCAAATACACGCAATACTTAAGAGAAAAGTTTACAGAGTTTGCTATTGCTTATAATGTCAACATCATTACAGGATCGATGCCTGAGATTCGTGACGAACAACTTTACAACGTCTCCTACTTGTGTCGCCGAGATGGCTCATGGGATAGCTATGAAAAAATCCACATCACACCTTCTGAGCAAAGCTCTTGGGGCATGACCGGAGGAAATAAAGTAAAAGTTTTTGATACAGATGCTGGTAAAATTGGCATCACGATATGCTATGATGTAGAATTTCCAGAAATTTCTCGATTATACGCCGAGCAGGGAGTACAAATTTTGTTCGTTCCATTCTTGACGGATACGCCTAACGGATACAATCGTGTGAGATACTGCGCACAGGCTCGTGCGATAGAGAATGAGTGCTACGTAGCGGTAGCAGGATGTGTAGGCAACTTACCAAAAGTAAACAACATGGACATTCAGTATGCTCAGAGTGCGATTTTCACTCCTTCGGACTTTGCTTTCCCTACCAATGCAATCAAAGCGGAAGCCACTCCAAACACGGAAATGACCGTTATCGGAGACCTGGATCTGGAGCTACTTAAAGAGCTGCATGAATTTGGAAGTGTTCGAAACTTAAAGGACCGAAGACTAGATCTTTACAACATCAAACTGAAGAAGTGAGATGTAAAATACCCTTTTCGTGGTATTGCTTCTGATCGGTTTTTTTCCGACCTTTATTGACAGATTGAGTACACATACTTCTTCAATCCTCTTCAGATTACGCGCCCCTTACGACCTGGCGCGTAATTTTTTTTAGCCATAAGATGAAAAACTACTTAACACTTATTTTTCTAGCAACATTATCCAATCTGACTCTAGCTCAGGAATATCCTAACCTAAAAAAGGATAACTCTAAAGACACAGACTCTGACAACACAATCTTTAGTGCCGGAACACAACTAATTTTTGAGGTAATCAATCACACCAGCCCTGAGGACACTATGACTGTTCAGTACGCCGTATTGTCGATTAAGAAAAAGGATAAAACGAACAAAGGACAGACAGAAGTTGGGATTACTTATTCTTACTCCAAAAATCTACTGGAACAAACAGGCATTGTAGAAACTGATAAAAACCTATTGATTCACCCACCAAGAAATGGTCAATTCAAAGCGTTGGAAATATATCCGTTTCCCTACATAAAGTACAATCTGGAAGCCTGGACTGACAAACTTGAATTTGGCGGTCACTGGATTGACTCCATAGACAACAAAACCAGAATTTTGCTCAATCTTCGGTATTCCAATTCTGGTGTCGAATCCATTATTACTCCTTTTGGAGATCTTGAATGTTCAGTAATAAAAGCAACCTCAAAAAGTGAATTAGGGCAATTTAATCTAACTAGTTATTACCACGAAATGTATGGATTTGTCAAACTCCTGTATGAAAGCAATAACAAACCAACCTTTGAATTTCTCCTATCAGAAATGAAAAAAGGCCCGGCTATTACAGAACCTTATGAATTGCTATTTAAGAAATAGTTCAGAGGACTATTACAATAACGATAGAATATTCATTAAACTTCTGCGGTAAGATCTACCTATGAGCACCTTGCATCCATTCAAAAGAACAAACCCCTCAGAGATAGCCTCAATCGCTTCATAGTTGACTAAAAAAGAACGGTGAACACGGACAAACCCAAAAGGCTCAAGCTTCTCCTGAATACTCTTTAACGTATGACTGACCATATATTTTTGATCACTCGTATAGACGTATGCATAATTATCGAAAGCCTCTACATACAAAATATCATCAGAACTGATTGAAATTAATTCTTGATCCTTTCTAACGAAAATCTTCATCGATTCCGCATGAACAACTTTCACCTCCGAAGTTTTCTTTAAGGCCAATTCTATATTGACCATAAGATCCTTATTAGTAAACGGCTTCAACACATATCCTGCAGGTTTCGTCTTACTTGCTCTCTCTATAGTATGTTGATCATAATAAGAAGTCAAATAAATGAATGGAACCTTTAGAGCGCTAGACAATTCGATTCCGTCTTGACCTCCTTTGATATTAATATCCAGAAGTATCACATCTGGAACCTTTTTATCAAGAATTTTCAACACATCCTCAGCATTGTCAGCGATATCCAACACTGTGTACCCCTCTTGAGTGAGCATTCGTGCAATATCATCAGCCACCAACGCTTCATCTTCCACGATCAATATTGATGCCTTGCTCATGATATCAAAGTATATCTACCAACTTGCAAATAGACACTAGTGCCCTCATCTTGTTTTACTGCTATAGTAGCTTTCAACTGACGACAAAGCGACCGAATCATTTTCCAACCAAATCCATTCAACTCTTCTAGCCGAGAACTACCCATTCCTACACCATTGTCACGAACATATACATGCAGTATGTTTTCTACTTCAGTAATTTTTACTTCAAGTAAAGGTTGACAAACCCCCTCAAATGCATATTTCAAGCTATTGGTCACCAATTCATTAATTATCAGTCCCAAAGGGATTAGCGTATCTACATCGAGTTTTAGAAAACTTGCATTGACTTTCACATCAACCTCCCTTGAGTCACCGAAGAATACATCCACCAGCTCATCTATCAAACTCTCCAAATAATCACCCACCCTCACTCCTATGAGGTCATTCTCCTGATAAAGCTTTTGATGAATTAAGGCCATAGATTTCACACGATATTGACCATCTCGAACCGCCGCTGCAGCTTCCTCTTCAAGCTCTTCTACCTGTAAGTTTAATAGACTGGAAATCACCTGAAGATTGTTTTTAACACGATGATGAATTTCTTTAAGAAGAATTTCTCGCTCACTAAGTGCAGTCGCGATTTGTTCATTTTTCCCTTGCAAGACCAATGCGTGTCTGGAAGCATTGCGAGACCTTAGTATAAAAACAATGATCAATATAAGAAACACCAAAGAGGTGAGTATCAAAATAACCTGCTTGTTTTTCTGTGTTGCCAGATTAATTTCAGCCTGTTGAGATTTTATCTTAAGTTCATTTAGTTCATTTTTTCTAAGCTCACTTTGGTATTTAGCCTCTAACTCATATATCGCTTCTTCGCGCTGTTCTTGCTTCAAACTATCAAAATAAACGAAATGCTGATTCTTCATCATCAAAGCTTGTTTGTAATCTCCTAAGAACTCATAGACATCTGACAATGATGAATAAACCAATGATTTGGTCCTCACATCCTGAAGTCCTGGCAGATTAAACTTCAATTCCTCAATTACCTTTTCTAGATGATCAGATTGACCTTGACCAATACTTGCCTCTGCGATATAGGTTAGGCAAAGTAAATAGTCAGTGAGCATATCTGCCTGCTTAAAATAGGTAACACAAGCATTGAGACAAATGATTGCCTTCTTAAAATTCCCCTGTCGTATATAAAGATTACCCAAATTTGACTGAGCCATAGCATCGAGATAAGGTTCAGTTCCTACACTAGCAGAATCTAGAATTTTCATAAACGCTCTCTCAGCCAGTTCATACTTTTTCTGACTGCTATAAATGGATGCCAGATTAATACTAGTGGCTTTTCTCCTGTATTGATCATTATAAACTTCTGCTAATTCAATAGTTTGTTTATAATAACCCTCTGCTTTTTCATAATCATCTAGATAATGAAAAAACGTCCCCATAAAATAAGTTACATCTTTAAGTTTCTCGGAGTTTTTGTCAGAAGCCAACGTATAAGCCTGTTGGTAGTATTCCAACCCACGCTGTGGTTCATTCGCTAATACCTCATAATACAAGCCAAAATCAAGAAGAGATTTGATAATGTAGTTGTCATCAGAAATTTCAGAAGACAATTGATACAATCGTTCCGCTGCGATTAAACAAGAATCATTTCCTTGATCATAATAAGCATCAAAAAGCGCCGAGTAGATCACACATTGACTCACTACTTCCTTTGTATCATCTAATGCTAACCACAAGGAGTCCTGCTGAGCATGTAAACTCAGAGGAAAAAGGGATAGAATAGTGATAAAACAAATTGATCTCAAAATCAAATAATACTAGGCGACAGGTTAAGATAGAACAATAATTTCAAATAACTGAAAGTTAAAAAACAAAGGCCTGAGAAACCCCAGACCTTTCACCATCAACAATCTTTCAAGTTATTGAACTATAAAACGCTTTTTAACACGTCTTCTACCCTCCGCAACTTCAAGAATGTAAACCCCCGGCTTCCAATCAGCAACTTCAATCTCTGTCCCAACATGAAGACCTTGAGTTTCCAAAACTATACGACCAGACTCATCGATTATTCTCAACAATGTTGATTCCTCAACAAACGACGAAGGAAGTTGCAAATTCACCACATCAGTAGTTGGACTTGGGTAAATAACCAATGCTTCCTGATCCTCAAATTCAGGGACAATTTCAGCTATTCGCAACATCGCATTGCAGCCTAAAACCGGTGCAAAAGGCGTAATCGTCCCTGTTCCAACCTCTCCATGTTTATTAGCACCCCAACTCTCCACTTTATTAGTTGCTCTGTTTGCTAACACATGATGCTCTGCAGACAAAGCATGAAATAAAGACACCCCATAAGTAGAGCAATTAGATATTTGCGCTGGAACCAATTCTTCTGTAGATGTATAACCTCTGCCTAACTCACCAAAATCATTACGACCCCAGGCCCAGGTAGACCCATCCGCTTTAATAAAAAAAGCAACAAAATCTCCGGTCTCTATAAACTTTACGTTAGATACCGGAATAGTCGAAATAGTATCTTCATAAACAGTGGATGGGTGAAACTCTCTATCATCGTAGGTCTTCTGACAAATGGAAAAGAAGTGTGGAGAATTGATAGAGCGACCCCAAATCAAAACCTGACCATCTACAGTCAATATCATTCTTAAATAGCGATTAAAAGTGATGGCTTTAATTTTTTGTGACAACATCATTGGTGTAGCCACTTTTAGCTTTGCTCCAGTGGGACCAATTCCACTGTAATATCGATGCCCCCACACGCTAACAGTGTTATCTGCATATAATGCTGCTCCTAACCTTGCACCCAAGTCGGTTGAAAACACCTTACCCGCTGCCGTGGCCTTCACAGGAGAACTTCGCAAGGTGGTTGTATTATCTCCCAACACATAGTCATCATTATTTCCCCACATATAGAGATCTCCGTTGACATCCACAGCAGAGGCATAGGAGCAATCACCAGAAGAACAACCAATATTTGACTGTCCGGCACCCTGAACGTATACTACCTCAGCCAGAGGCATTTTAGTAGGTAAACCGATCGTTAATGAGGTGCTTCCTATTCCACAAACGCCAGATTGATTATCACCCCAGGTCCAAACATCTCCAAAAACATCCAAAGCAAAGACTGTTGTATTAGCGGAGCCAATAGCAATAATATCAGTTAAACTTCCAATCTGAGTAGGAGTGGCCACATCAGAAGTAGTCGTAAATCCGATATAATCTTTATCTCCAGTAGCCCATACGGTGCCATCCGATTTTAAAACGAACGAATTCAATTGATTAGCAACCTGTGCTATCTTGTCTTGTTTCGCAAAGAATGGAGCAAAAAATGATCTACCCATTCCTGAAGCATCAATTTGATTAAAGATATTACTTCCTGCTCCATTGACTAACCCATTGGACTCTAGCAACAGCGAAAAATCACTACCCGCAGCAAGAGCTACACTTGTATGCATACTACTTGCAGCTGGAATATCAACCTGTGGAGGACCAGCTATCCCAAGCTGGCCCATGGCATTAGAACCAAAGAAATGAAGTGTACCCTTTCCATCCACAAACAGACTATGGGTTACTCCTGCAGCCATAGTTCTAACTCCTGATACTACCGTATCAGCGTTGACACGTGTAAAAGTCATGGGATCTGCAGGATTTACTGGCCCCATTCCTAACTGACCATTAAGTCCTTCACCCCATGTCCAAAGCATTCCAGACTCATCTATTGCCATAGAATGAGTATCTCCACCAGACAAAGAAATCACTCCTAATAAATCGGTGAATGAACCTGCTACAGTCACATTTACTGGCAGTGTACTCAGTCCGCCTACCGGATTTCCCAATTGTGAATTGGCATTATCTCCCCAGGCAAGCACATGTCCATCCTGAATAGCCATACTGTGTCGCAAACCACCAGAAATCAAGGTTATTCCTGTAAGAGGACTCATAGTAGTAGCCTCCAATACAGGACCTGGAGGCTCAGAAGCTGAAACGAATCCCTTACCTAACTGCCCTTCCCAGTTTCTACCCCAACCTATAACTGTTCCATCACTTTTGAGCGCCAAGCAGAAAAACTCACCCGCATAGATATCAATAACATCAGCCAGCCCGGGAACAGGAATCGGCAAATTCGTTCGAGGCGACGGCTGACCAAGCTGTGTCTGAGCATTATCCCCCCAAACAAAGACAGTACCATCGGCACGTAAAGCCATGCTATGATGCCTTCCTGCCGCAACCGCAATGACATGATCCAGATTTAAAACCATGGTATTGAATGCTGATGGTCTCGTAGTTCCATCACCCAATTGACCCATATTGTTATCACCAGAAGCATAAACAAAACCCTCCTGGATAATCAAAGTGTGATTGATTCCCGCAGCAATAGCTCTTTCAGTCATTGCCGGTGTTGTGCTCTCATTTCTGGAGCGGTCTTTAGCAACCCCAACTAAATGGGCAACTAAAACAATAAATAGTGTGTAAAAAAGTTTTTTCATAGCAGTAATATTTAGCATGAAAGTCCTGAATACGTTACACACAAAAAAGCACCTTTTAGTAAGGCGCTAATAATCTTTAGTAAACCCTCAAATCAGTTAAGGAAATAATCCATCACCACAAGTGATGCACTTCCGCCTTGATGTATTCATCATATATCTTTTTCACAGACTTCATCTGATCTTCATTGAAACCTGGAAGACTTGCTGATTTGATATTGGAAATCACCTGTTCAGGTCGACTGGCACCTGGGATTACGGTACTCACTGCTTCAAAAGATAAGATCCACTTCAAGGCATATTTGTACAATTCCTCATCTCCAAATAAGGTCTTCAACTCATTGACAGCTTTCAAACCTAAATCCAACGGCACACCTGAGAAGGTCTCCCCTTTATCAAAAAGTTCTCCATTTCTATTGAAATGACGATGATCATTCTTATCAAATTCTCTATCGGCTGTCATCTTACCTGACAACAATCCACTTGCTAATGGCACACGAGCAATCACTCCAATACCTCTCGAATGCAACATCTTCAACAAACTATCAGCTGATTTCTGACGGAACATGTTAAAAATAATCTGCACAGACTCCACCACTTCATAAGTAGCAGCCATCTCAGCCTCCTCTACTTTTTCCACGCTTACACCAAAGTGACGGACTTTACCTGATTGCTTAATCTCTTCCAGCTTTTGGAAGACTTCCTGAAAGTCATAAACTGGGGTTGGTGGACAATGTAACTGCACCAAATCCAAATAATCCAATCCTGTATTTTTCAATGCATCGTTCACAAACTCCTCCAAAGCCTCCGGAGTGTAGGCATCGGCAGTATGGGGATTGAGTCTTCTACCGATCTTGGTAGCTATGTATACTTTATCGCGATCTTTTCTTACAAAATCAGCTACTGCTCCTTCACTTTGCTGATCGTCATACACGTCAGCCGTATCCAGGAAATTCACCCCATGCTCCAGAGCTGTCTGAATAATTTCATCCGCCACTTTACGATCAAAAGAGCCACCCCAGCCTCCACCTACCTGCCAGGTACCAAGTGAGATTTCTGAAATTTCTAAACCTGTTCGTCCGAGTCTTCTATATTTCATTTTGCCTATGATTCTATTAATAGTAATACAATGTTAGTAAGTCCATAATTGTTTCCTTGCGATTGGAATCAAACAATTACCTAGTTTTGAACAATCAAGTAAGTTGGGTATGCTAAGGAGCCACATAATAGGAACCTTAATATCAAGCGTCTCTTGACAAATTCAAATAACTTCATAAATACCTTCAGGTACATAAGACAACAGGATGATCCAAAGACTAGCAATATTTTGTGGTTCTAGCGCCGGAAACAACCCCATTTACAAAGAAGAAGCCTACCAGGTCGGCAAATTAATGGCAAAAAAAGGCATTGAAGTGATCTACGGAGGTGGCAAAGTTGGGCTGATGGGAGTAGTGGCTGATGCTGCTCTGGAACATGGCGGCAAAGTCATTGGGGTGATTCCAGAAAAACTGATGGAATGGGAAGTAGGTCATGATGGTCTAACAGAACTTCACATTGTAAAAACCATGCATGAGCGCAAAGCGATGATGGCCGACCTATCCGATGGGTTTGTCGCTCTACCTGGTGGCATTGGCACGATGGAAGAAATCATCGAAGTATTTACCTGGCACCAGATTGGCTATCACAACAAGCCTTGCGCTTTCCTCAATACATCTGGCTATTACAACAAGTTTTTCTCATTTATCGAGCACAGTGTATCTGAAGGCTTCCTGTCTCAGCAGCAATGTGATGAACTGATCATCGAAGAGACGTTTGAGAAGTTGTTGGTAAGAATGGGGTGAAAACTAGTTTAAAAGTAAAAAGTGATTAGTGGGAGAATAGTTCACTATGCAAACACAAATCACTTCTTTTCATGAAACTTTTTAAACTCATGAAAAGCTTCTATCCATCCGTTTCTAATACTGTTTGTTGTATCTACTTCATCAAGCATCACTTTATTCTTAAAGTAAAGGTCTACCACCTTTTTCCAATTGGGTTTCTCTGACTTCCAATACGCAACATCGCTTTTAAGTACATTCACCAGCAAGTCACCTTCATACATATCTCCTTCTGCCAGCAAATCAATAGCCAATTGTTCGATAGCCAAAGGAATAAGAAATGGCAACCCAATATTTTGACCAATCATGATTCTTAAATCTTCAATGGTAAACTCACTCAGTTGCTTCTTGTATAGCTCATGAACAGTTGTTGCCAGATAGCTCCCATAACTTGGAGTTGGTCCTAAATTTTTCTTTTCTAGAGATGCAAGATTCTTATATCGCCAGTTGTTTTCTAGTTTCATTATGGAGTTTTTTAAATCATAGGACTAACCAGGTTACTTCGAGTAACCTGGTTAGTCTTAGTCTTTGTTTGACTAATCTTCTAACATAAGATCCAGTTCAAAATTACTCAAATCAGTTTTATGAAATTTACGGTAGGATTGATCACCTCCAAACCAATCTAAAACATAATCCCGCTCCAATATTGATTTTTTAGATGTGAAGAGATGAGACCAATAGGATGAATACGGGTTATCTTTAAAATCCTCAACAATTCCATGCTTTTGAGGATTTTGATGAATGTATGAGACTAGTCTCGAAAAATATGATTCATCGGTAACTGTTATTCTTTTGAAAGGTGACTCAAACAAAGAACCTGAACGGCCATATACTTTGTTCATCGCTCGAGTATAGCTCTGCAAAAAGCTAGAAAACGCATTGCTGACATGCCATGAGCAACTCTTATCAGAGTTTTCAGAAATACTCAATTCATGTTCTTCCCTTACCTGAATAAGAAAGTGATAATGATTTCCTAGCAAGCAATAAGCATATGTTTTCACCCACGGATAAACATACCCCGCATACTTTTCTAGAAAAAAATGATAGTTCTTATCTTCAAAAAACACCTGTGACTTATTAATTCCACGATTGTAGATGTGATAAAACTTCCCTGGCTCAAGCGGTATTTTTCTGATTTCCATTAGCATTATGGTTCAACTACTTATTCTATTAACTAGGTTACTTCAAGTAACCTAGTTATTCGAGTAACCTAGTTAATAGTTAGTTAGTATCACTCCAAAATAACGGAATTTCACCTCCGCAGCAAGCAAAACATCTCTCTATTACATCTTCCTCAAACACTCCCAATCCTCTTCAAAGAAGGCCCTTACTTTCTCCAATTCATCGGATGCAATCAACTCCTTTCGGGATATCAGACTCCAGGGAATAAGGTTAGCAGCGTACAAGACTATGTGATAAAACGCCCAAACAGGTCGGTAAAGCAACCAGTGCATTAGCTTATTGGATCGGCCTTTGGGCACGGACTTCACATACTTCCGACAAAAGGACTGAAGCACAATCAGCTGCTTATCACTAAACGATCGGTGACGAGGTTTGAATGATAGGTTTTGAGGTAGCTCAATACCTATAAAATCAGTAATGCGTTGAAGGTAGACCTTAGGATCATCACGCAGTTCATTATACAGCAAAATCAGTGGCTCATTTCCTGTAATGGATCGGATTAGCTCCACCTTAGATTGATAGTATAGCTCCTCTACTTTCCAATAACCGGTATTCTCCTCCACATCTATAAAATCATGAAACGGCATCAGCCAGCCATTTTTCACACGCCTACGATACTGTGATGCCATCCACTCATCTTGTCTGCGAAAGCAAACAATCACCCGCACATTCGCAACCTGATCGCAAAAAGAACGGAGTTCCGTCTCCAGCTGTTTATCAAACTCTCTGGAAACCAAAATCTTTGACTCACCATACTGCTTAATAATTGCCTTAGCTTTTTTATACTGCTGAGGACCAACATACTGTATTCTATCAAGCTTTGGAAAAACCTCCTTTTGTAAAAAAGTAGATCCGGTTTTCCCCAACCCCACATGAAAATACACCGTGTGTTCAGTTCTCATAAAGCGAAACTACCCTGAATTCTTCAGGTTTTATAGTTGTCATGAAACCGATTCTTCAAAGTCCAAACCAAAGGAGTATGCAGTTTATTTTCATATTAACTTAATGCTTCCTTTATTTGCCCGCCGAAAAACAGCAAGGGGTAAAATTCATTTTTACACGTAAAGTCTGGTTAATAATTCGGTAATATTTTTTTAATTTGTTACCTCTTTAAGAGAAACCATAGACATCAACCATTGTACAGCGCTATCGAGAATCTTGTGAAAAAGGATAAGCCAAACTGGAAAAACATCCTTCTGATAATGGAAATCGGGGTTTTACTCGGATTTTTATTAATGGTTGTTCTCAACCATTTCTATCGCTTCCTACTGTAAGCTCATTATAAACCATTCTACGCAAACAGAAATACTGCAGATTGTGCGCTCTGCCAGTACTTGCAGTAAACCCCCAAATTGCCTGAGTTTCCCCTTCAAATATATCGTTGATTAAATCTCGCTTTAGGTTCACAACGCGTACACCATCCCAAAACACTTCTAGCAACTTCGTTTCTGGGTTCCACCGAAAGCGAAAATCGTGTAACCGGTCGTCTTCCATATTGTAGTTGGAGTTATCATTGTTCCAATACGTCTCATGCCTGCTAACTCCATTTTCCAGGTAAGCCACATGATCACATAGTGGGTCATTCTGATAGCGATTGGGGTAGGTATCAAACTCTACTGCAACTGATGGATCAATGGAATTTCCAGGTGCATAGGGATTGAATCGACCATACCCCATGCATTCACCCCATTGGCCAAAAGCCTCATAGCCACGCACATCATTGTGCACTACAAAAGTTACCCCATCTGCTCCTACATCTTTATCACCTAGATACAAGTCAAACTGTATTTCAAAATATCGCGTGAGATCGAGTTTTTGATAGTTGTAAGCAAGTCCTTCAGAGTAGGGTTCATCTGGAGTTAACTGAATACAACCATTGGCCATATTACCGGCCGTACCGAGAAAATAATATTGAGCGGATGCACTGATGGTCAGTAGCATACTAAATAGAAGCACGAGAATTTTGGTTGGCGAGATCATAAGGTTATAACGATTGAGCAATCAAAATGATTTCGAATGGAATTTTGAGACACATTTCTCATTCTCCTCAGGAAAAAAGAAGTTGACTAAAGCTATTACCATTGTAAACCCAACAAACAAATTGTCTTATCGCAATGAAATGGAGATAACTATCTCTTTTATAGTTCTAGACAATAAATTTTAATCAGATGTACTAATAAGGAAGATTTCTCTTCTCGATAGCTATCGAGATCGAAAGGACAGTTTATTGGGTTTTTGACTTTTTATTAAGATATAGCCATCGGATTATTAGATTTGCAAAATGGCAAGTGAAGTGCAGGCAGACTATCTCAACGAACTCAATCCCCCACAGCGAGAAGGCGTAGTAAACACAGAAGGACCCACCATGCTGATAGCTGGTGCGGGCTCTGGAAAAACACGTGTACTCACCTACCGCATCGCACATTTGATGCGTTACCATAAGGTGGATCCGTTCAACATCATGGCGCTAACCTTTACCAATAAGGCCGCTCGTGAAATGCGTGAGCGAATTGAAAAGGTTGTAGGAAGTGATGCTAAGAACCTCTATATGGGGACATTTCACTCGGTTTTTGCAAGGATTCTTCGCTCGGAAGCTTCTAAATTGGGTTACCCAAGCAACTTCACCATTTACGATACGGATGATTCCAAAACATTGATCAAGCAGATTGTTAAAGAAAACAACCTGGATGACAAGCTGTACAAAGCCAATGTGGTGTATAACAGAATCTCTGCTGCCAAAAACAGACTCGTTTCCTGGAGAGACTATATCAACAATCCAATCTATGCAGAGGATGATGCATCCAACATGCGCCCTGAAATGGGTAAACTATACCAGGTCTATGTAGCCCGTTGCTACAATGCTGGTGCAATGGATTTTGATGACCTCCTATTCAATACCAACGTATTATTCCAGGAGCATCCAGATGTACTGAACAAATACCAGCACCGCTTTCACTACCTCCTGATTGATGAGTTTCAGGATACCAACATTTCTCAGTATTTGATTGCGAAGCGTTTAGCCGCGGTACGTCAAAACATTGCTGTAGTGGGTGATGATGCACAAAGTATCTACGCGTTCCGTGGAGCGGATATTCAGAACATATTGAACTTTGAGCGAGACTATCCAGATCTAAAAGTGATCAAACTCGAGCAGAACTATCGCTCGACTAAAAATATTGTAGAAGCTGCCAACTCTGTAATCAATAAGAATACGGCGCAGCTCAAAAAGAACGTCTGGACTGACAATGAAGACGGTGATTTGATTGAATTGATTAAAGCCACTTCTGACAATGAGGAAGGCAAATTAATTGCTTCTTCTATTTTCGAAACCAAGATGCAAACTCAGTCGAGTAATAACGACTTTGCGATCTTGTACCGAACCAACAGTCAGTCGAGAGCGATGGAGGAAGCCCTACGTAGAAACAACCTGAAATATCGGGTAGTTGGCGGGCTGTCTTTCTATCAACGTAAAGAAATTAAAGACATCATTGCTTATCTACGATTCATCGTCAATCCGAATGATGAGCAAGCAATGAGACGATCCATCAACCTCCCGAAAAGAGGAATTGGTCCTGGAACAATTGAGAAACTAGTGGTAGCTTCTGCCGAGCATAACAAACCTCTTTGGGAAATCATGACACAGGCTACAAATCATGTAGGTGGCCGTGGTGGCAAGCAGGTTGAAGAATACGTCAATTTGATCAAAAGTTTCCGTCTGACAGCCGAAAAGAAAGATGCTTACGACACGGCGGCACTTGTTGCTAAGAACTCAGGACTTCTGAAAGAACTCTATGCGGACAAGACCATAGAAGGCATGAGCCGCTATGAGAACGTTCAGGAATTACTCAACGCAATCAAAGAGTTTACCGATGATCAGGAGAGAGAAGACAAAAGTCTTGCTGCTTTCTTACAGGAAGTGACCTTGCTGACTGACGAAGATCGAAATGCCAATCCAGAAGAAGCCATTACGTTGATGACCATTCACATGGCGAAAGGATTGGAGTTTAAGTACGTGTACATCGTGGGAATGGAAGAAGAATTATTCCCTTCTCAAATGATGCTCAGCAGCCGTGCGGATCTTGAAGAAGAACGTAGATTGTTTTATGTAGCCATCACACGTGCTAAGGATAAATTGCATTTAAGCTATGCACTCAACCGATACAGATTCGGTCGACTAAAGGCATGTGAGCCGAGTCGATTTATTGAAGAAATAGATCCAAGATATATCAAAGTGAATCGTAAGTTCTCCAGCACAGCTCCCTTGAGCTCAGCAGAAAGCTATGTAACGAAAAACTTTGTAAACAACATGCAGAAGGATAAATCCAATAGAAAATTCGCTTCTGCACCCAAGCATCAACCTAGTGCTGATTTCAAACCAAGCGACACTTCTGGACTCACAGAAGGCATGAAAGTAGAGCATCCAAAATTTGGTTTTGGAACAGTGAGCGTGATTGATGCAGACGGAGCCAATAGAAAGGCCCGTGTCAACTTTGACAATGTTGGCGAAAAAACCCTATTACTAAGTTTTGCAAAACTCAGAATCATTGAAGATTAATTACCACAAGAAGCGTTTTAAGGCAGTTTCGAACAGCGAAACAGGTGAAGTTGATAGTAAAACCCTTTTTCATTATTCTCAGCAAGGAGATGTACTCTGGGCAGTATACCAGGGAGCAAGCATCAAACTGGGAACAATCACAGGGTTGGTAAAAGAAGATGGCTCTTTAGAGTTTTCTTATCAGCATGTAAATGGTGAAGGCACGATCCGTAGTGGAAAGTGTACTTCTACCCCGGAAGTTTTAGAGGATGGCCGCATCAAGCTCTATGAAAAATGGAGTTGGGATGGCGATGACCTTATTGGAGAATCTGTAATCGAAGAAGTTCTCGATTAAGACTTCTTCGTTTCTTGCTTTAGTCGGTGAATGTCTTCGATCAGTCGAGTCATTTCCAATGGCAAAGTACCATTGTAGACGCCTCGGATATGCTGCTGCTCATCGACTAGCACGATATTTTCTGTGTGCAGGAAATCATCGATATCAGTTACGGATTTACCAAAGCCCTCGTCAGCGAAATAGGACTGTCTTCCGAGACGATAGATTAGGTCTTTGTCTCCAGTCAAAAGATGCCACTTGGATGCGTCAATGTTATTTTCCATAGCGTATTCTTTTAATACTTCTACGGAATCCATCCATGGCATCACACTGTGAGAAACCAGCAGCACTTCAACATCTTGCGCGAATGCTTCCTGAATGCGTTGAAGGTTATTGGTCATTCTTGGACAAACTGTAGGGCAGATGGTAAAGAAGAAATTGGTGACGTAGATTTTACCTTTAAGGTCTGCATTGGATATGGTTTGTCCATCCTGGTTTGTCAATGCAAAGTCAGCAACTCTGTGAATGGTATCGGTATTTCCTTCAATCCATCTGGGAGTGAAATCTGCTTGCGTATAGTACGGCATTGTTACCTCTGATGGCTTAGTATTACATCCTAGCAAATAGATTGCAAGTACGAATAAAAGACTATTTCTGATCATAAATTGCAACTGTTAACGGTTCAATTTCTTCTTCTACTGTATCAATATTTTTACAACGCTTTAGCCCTACTAGTCCATATCTTCGACCATCTTCTCGGATGACATAGTTGGACCGTATTTTCCCATCGGAGCGCCACATTTTCTGTTCACCAAATGGCTTTCCATCTTTGAAATTGGTGAGTTTAGCTAACTGACCATTCTCAAACCAGTCATAGTGAGTGCCGAGATTATCTCCATTTTTAAACCGGTATTCAAATTTTTTGGCACCACCAGCATAAAAACCCTGATGAATTCCGTCTTTTTGACCATGCTTAAAATTGCGGTAGTATCGAATACTTCCATCTTCATAATAAGCTATTTTCATTCCATGCTCCTGACCATGCTTGTAGGGAGTTTTTGTCTTTAAACTTCCATTTTCATAATAATCAACGATATACCCTGAGAAGGGAATGGAGTCCAGATGAAGGACTCCATTGATGTTCGCTACCCCAGGGTGTTCATAGGACACCTCCAGTTTAGGTATCCCAGAACAGCCCATGAGCAAAAAAACGGTAATAATGATAATTGCTTTCATTACTGAGTAATCGTACCTGTCACACCATAAAAACCGTCACCATTGATCCATGGCAGGTCTTCTGTAATGTGATAGTGATAAATTCCATTAGGAAATTCAGCTGTTGCACCAATATGACCATGGTAATCATCCAGATCGTCATTGGTAAGCACTACACCGTCCTCTTCAGGCCCATATACAGGAAAACCATCCAACAATAATCCTAGGAAAGACTCTTTATCTAATTCATCCTCTGTTAACCAAACCGGCTCAATGTGGTAGTGATAGTCACCAGACTGAGCAGGATGACCTTCATACTGATCAAATGTGTTTAACTCATCTAGAATATCATCACCAGGAGCCGCTTGTTGATTAAAAAATGCCACGCTATTAACAGCTACACCCATTGGCCCCATTGGGGTTGTTTCTTTTTGTATAGCCTCTACCGGGAAACGAGGGATTTTATAAACGAAATCCTGCACTTCGATGGAGTTCGGGTTTTTCTTAAAATCTGGATTATCTGGCTCATCGTAAGCTTCATACAAGTCATTACTTTGATCATAATACATGCTCTTATGATCTGGAAGGTTACCCGACTCAATGATGACGTACTCTTCTTCTACAGTAATCGTTAAGGCCTCAGTATTGTAGAACTTAGAAACCAACACACTAATATCATTAGCCTCAGTTTCCTCTTCTTCCTCCTCCTCTTCGTTTTCTTCTTGCTCTTCCTCTTGTTGTTCCTCCTCTTGCTGCTCTTCTTTCTTCACAGCATCCGCAGGATCTTCGGTATCACAAGAGGTGATGGTAAAAGTGGCAAACAACAATGCCAGTAATAAGTAGCGATTCAATTTTATCATGTTGGTTATTCTATAGTTGCTATTGAAACGGGCAACCTGGAATACACCCTACCATCATGGTCAAAAAAGTATTAGCACAACTTTGGGGAAATTTCTCTTTGGTTGAGATCCAAATTATTCAGTCAGCAGACCGGTTTGATCTACAAGGCATCACTATATAAAGAAAAAAGCCACCCTGATGTGAAAATCAGAATGGCTTTGAAAGTTTTTATTCGGTGACAAGCACTCTCACACCATAACTCTGTGGGTCGTCAGGTGGAGCTGCATTCCATCGGGAGAAGCTATGGGATCCATCAGATTCATAGTAGACATTGTAATCACCAGCTGGCAAAGTAACCGTCTCATGAACTCTTCGATTCTTTCTAGCACCACCGGCATGTTCTGTTTCATAGTAGTCCATTTCCCAAACTATTCTTCCTGTATCCATATTTTTGATCCAGGCAGTATCGCTCATGCGACCATCAGATCCTTCTCCCATGGCGATGATGGTTACTTTGGTAGTATTCTCCAGTGAAAAATGCTCTCTTCGATAATCACGATCAGTGATCATATTAATCTCTACCACTACATTTTCAGCAGTGTATACTTCTTCATCAAACTTAACAACAGATGACATGTCTGCTTCATTAATTGCCCAAAGCGTAATTCCCCAGTGGATCTCATCATCCGGCCTGGTACTATTCCAGGCATTGTACGCATGTGATCCATCCGTTCTGTAATAAGCGATATACTTTCCTTTCGGCAACTCTATTTTATCATTGATCAATCTGTTCTTTTCTGCTCCTCCAGCATGTTCAGAACGATAAGGTCTCATCTTCCAAACAGTCTCTCGAGTATCTGCGTCTACTATCCAGCCAAAATCCGCCATTTCATCTCCATGATCTTGCTCACCAATGCACAAAACACGGAGATCCATGTCTTTTTTCAATTCAAAACCTTCCGATACCAATTCGTAATTTCTGACTCTGGTCAATTCAACAACCGGCTCTAATGTTTTAGGTGCAGTGTATGGAATCACATTCTTTTTATCTACCGCAGCAGCAGGATAAACGGCAACTCCCCAGAACTGAGGATCATCTGGAGGTAATTGATTCCAATATTTATACGAATGAGAATCGTCCGTACGGTAACTAACGATGTATGACCCTGCAGGCAACTCGATGGTCTCGTCTAAGCGAATATTTTTATCCGCTCCACCTGCAAAACGCGTATTGCGATAGCTCATTTCGAAAACACGTTCTTGTGAATTTGCATCTACAATTCGCATATAATCGAACGTTTGATCTTTACGACCTTCTCCAATGGAGTACACTCTAATATTAGTTGGTGCCGATAATGAAAAACCTTGCTCGAAAAGCTCGTTATCCTCAGCTCTCACAAAATAGGCAATCGCATCTTTTAGTTGCGTTTCCATCACCTCGCTAACTCCTACTTCCTTGATACCAGCTCCACGAATTTGAACAAACAAATCGTCTTGTAGCGATCTTCTAAAGTTCTGTTCACTGCGACTACTAAATATTTCAGCAATCAAATCACCAAGATCTTCGATTCCCCAGTCGCCACCCCAACCATAGTTGTGATGAGCTCCAGTAAAGTATAACTCATAATTACCTGCAGGAAGTTTAATATCATCATTCAGATCAAACTTACCTTCACGATCTTTTAAATCTTCTTTGTCACGAATATCATCATAGGCATGCCAAACAACCTTACGTGTTTTACTATCCAATATCCAGGCATAGTAAACGAGGAGTTTGTAATCATCCCTGAAAATTCCGCCTGTTCCTGTGATTTCTATTTCAGTAGGTTGAGTCAAATTAAACGCCCTGACTTCAACTGTGTGAGGATTTACATCTCCAATGGATATGGTTTGTGCCTGCACAGAATAGCAAGCCATAAATACTAGTGATGCGTATAAATACTTCATTTTAGGTAATCTTGTCTCGTTGGTATCGGTTGATAATTACTTATCGCAACTTGATCAAACGTAAGAACAGAACAAACTGTTTCACAACGACATGAGGAGATTTCAATGAATGAATAATTGAATGCAAAAACCTTAAATACTTGCTTTCCTGGTACCAGTAGAAAGCATCTAATAACCTTGTATAAGCAATTGATTTCCGATCAGTCACTGTGGATCGAGCAAGAGTTGTAAACTCATGTATTTTAGATGGATTAATCACCTTCTGATGATAATGGTACGTCCCTGCAATTAAATCAACAGGCTGCATGGTCACATTTTGATTTCTGAATTCAAGCATCAATAATCGATCCTCACTATATTGGATGGTTTCATTAAACTTCACCTGCTCAAAAAGACCAGTTCGAAACAATATGCTGTGAAAGGCCGGCATATAATACAGGAAATAAAACCAACTGTCGGTTGACTTATAATGGTATTGATGAAAGAGCTCATCATTGAGCTTCTTGATTTTTCTAAAATGCGAATCAACCATATTTCCATTCAACTCTGCATGAGCAATCAAGATGTCCGAATTTTCAGAGATTCTATTCAACGCATTTTCCAGGAAGTCCGATGCTAGCTCATCGTCATCATCCAAAAACAGCAGAAAATTACCAGATGCATTTTCAATTCCGTGATTCCGAGCTGCAGAAACTCCGCCATTAATTTCTAAATGATAAAAGCCTATTCGAGCATCATTGAACTCATTTTCAAGGTTTCCAATCATTCCTCCGTCATTAATCACCAATATTTCCACATTTTCATATTGCTGATTTAAAGCTGATGAAATAGCTCTTTTCAGCGTATCGGGACGATTGTATGTTGGGATGATTATAGAAACCAGCTCAGGCATGCAGCAATTTATTGGGAATCTTTCAATCTGATCCTTTTAGGATTCGTAAAATTGCAGAACGATGTCCGACAAGGAAAAAATCATACTACCCCCGAAGTACTATCTAGATTACTTTAAGTACTTGTTGGAGTTTATCACTTCAGGTTCAAGTCATCTGCTATCGCATGATGATGAAAGCTTTATTGCTCTTTTTGATAGTTTGAGTGAAGATGCTCAATGCCTCATGGTGCGCATGATGAATAGAAAAGGAGAGTATTTCCGTCTAGAAAAATTCAGTTACGTTGAAATTGAAAACATCCCGGCTGCTGCAGAAGAATTGGTAGAAGCTGAATTGATCTCACTTGATCCTCCAAACGACTTTCTACTCTTCAATCTGTTTACCAAGGCAGAGCTACATCAACTTTATCCGGGACGTGATTTTCAGAAGAAATACAAAGACCACATAATTCTGGAACTTGCGGAAGAAAATGCATCCGAAGATTATGATGCCCTGCGATCCAAATACACCATCATGCACTTACTCATTCAAGAGCAGATTGAATATTTGAAGTTGTTGTTCTTTGGTCATGCTCACGGCATGATGACAGAGTTTGTCATCCGAGATATTGGAAATGTGAAGCTCGAAAACATGGATGGAGTAGAATTCACTCCATGGTTTGATACCCTAGACGAGGCCAAAAGTGTTTTTGAACTCTACAAATGGGATCGAACTATCAAGCATGCTATTCCAGCATTATTGCCAGAAGAAATTGCCGAATTGTGTGGCTCGGTGAATTGGAGCATCTATTTAAATCACCCTAAATCCCGAAAGATCGGCGATAAATTCATGCTCCGATTGGGAGAATATTTTGAAAAATCAGGTTTCTATGAAGATGCTCTAACTTACTACAGTCTTGCAAGAAAACACCCTGCAAGAGAACGCCGAATACGCATTCATGAAAAGTTGGGTGAAACTGAGTATGCAAAGGAGATTGCTGAAGTAGCGTTTGAAAGTCCCTTCAATGCTTCTGAGAAAATCTTTGCGAAAGACTTTCTCCAAAAGAAAAGCAAGCGCAATTACCGAAGCACTACTGCACGTATCAATGAAAGTCCTGAGATTACGATTACTGAGCCAAGGGGCCACCGAGTAGAAAACCATGCTCTCTCCTATTATGAAGAGCTAGGATATAATGGTGTCCATGCTGAGAATTATCTCTGGCGCGGCATGTTCGGATTGGTGTTTTGGGAAGAACTCTTCGGAACTGATCAAGCAACATTTCATAATCCATTGCAGCGAATGCCAAGCGACTTGCACACGGAAGCATTTTACATCAATCGTAAAACACATCTTGAAAGCAAGATCAAGCAGTTTAGAGGCAAAAAGCAGCTCATTTCATTCATTGAGGAGACTTATCTACTCAAGCAGGGAATTAACAACCCTATGGTCGGCTGGCATGAATCACTGATCCCAACTTTATCAGCATGTATTCAACACTTGCCTCTCAAAGGTATAAAAGCAGTCCTTTTGGAAATAGCAAAGAACGTCAAAGACAATAGCACAGGATTCCCGGACCTATTCATTTGGCATGAAAACGATTATCAGTTTTTTGAAATCAAGTCGCCTAATGATCATCTGTCTGCTCAGCAATTGTTCTGGCTAGACTTCTTTCAGGAACAAAAAATCAAATCCGATATTCTTCGAATAAAATACGATTGATTTAACTTTTATCATTTATGAGTTAATCCATTTCTCTAATCAATAAGTTGGATTATCTTATTGACTCAAACAACAGATTTATGAAAGTACTCATGCTGGGGTGGGAGTTTCCACCAAAGATTTCAGGTGGATTAGGAGTAGCAAGTAAAAGCCTTGCAGAAGCTTTAGCCCAAAAAGGTCATGAAGTCTCCTTTTTGCTTCCAAAGAAAGACAGCACCCAGGTGAGTAATGATGTGAATCTTGTTGACGCATCTGGACTAACTCCTGATGTAGAATTTTGGAAAAGGAAAAAGGTTTATACAGAAACACTATCCGAAACTTCTATTGGCAGTATGTTGATGCCTTATCTCGATCCAGAGATTTTCGTAAATAATAAGACCAAATCAGTAGAAAAAGTAACACTTGAAAATACTGAAGAGTCTGAGTTACTGGAACGGATTGAGCTCACTGGCACATACGAGTCAAATCTAGGAGCCGAACTATTAAAGTATGCGATGCTTGCGGTGCAGGTTGCCAAAGAAGAGCAACCAGAAATCATCCATGCTCATGATTGGATCACTTTTAGAGCAGCAGTGCTGATTAAAAAGACATTGAATATTCCGATTATCCTTCATACACACAGTACAGAGCATGACAGAAATGGTGTCTATGCACAGCAACATGTAATCGATGAAGAACGAACAGGTTTTGAGCAAGCCGATCAAATCATCGCGGTGAGTCAAAAGCTAAAATACACCATCATTGGATCGTACGGAATTGACAGCAGTAAGATCAAAGTGGTACCTAATATCCTAAACATCAAAACTTCGAAGCCAGGCATTCGAAAGCCTAAACACATCGCTTTCGTTGGCCGATTAACTCATCAAAAGAGCCCATCCATTTTCATTGATCTGGCTCGTGACTTGTGTTCGAAAGGATACGATTTTAATTTCTCCATCATCGGTGATGGCTATTTAAGAGGAGATCTTGAAAATCGTGTAGCTACTTCCAACTTCTCGGATCGAATTGTCTTTGAAGGATTTCTGGATCGTTCGGAAGTACTTAAAAAGTTCTCTACAATCGATCTTTTAGTAGTGCCATCTGCTTCAGAACCATTTGGTCTGGTAGCTATGGAAGCCATATTGAAAGGCATTCCTGTTGCTGCAGCGAGAGGTATAGGACTTGGAGAGTTTATCCCAAGTATTCCACAAGTAGAGCGTTGGGATCATTATTCTTATATCAGGCTTATTGAGCGATTGATGACTGATGATCATTATCGTAAAGACGTGATTTCTACGTGCCAAAAGGAAGCAAGCAAAATAACACCAGAAAGAAGTGTGGGCATCATGGAGCAGATCTATCAGGACGCACTCTAAGTAAAACTTTGGTTTTCCTATTTTTGCCCAAAACAACACTACCCTATGTTAAGTTTTTGGGAGCGAGAATCCTTTACATCTTATGATTTGATCGTAATCGGAGCTGGAATCACTGGCATGTCGACAGCCGCATCTTTCAAAGAAAAACACCCTTCAGCGAATGTACTCATAGTAGAGCGAGGCTCTTTACCAACTGGAGCAAGTACTAAAAATGCTGGTTTTGCCTGTTTTGGAAGCATCTCTGAACTCGCCATTGACCAAAAGACACTCGGAGATGACGGCATGCTTTCATTAGTCAATAGAAGATGGTCAGGACTTCAAAAAACCATTTCACGATTAGGTGAGTCAAATATTGGTCTATTAAAACAAGGAGGTTATGAACTATTAAGAGAAGAAACCGACTATTATCTCAACTATATGGATGAGGTGAACACCATTCTCAAGCCTCTATTCAAAGAACCAGTTTTTGTTGACGCGACTGATCGGTTGAAATCGTTTGGTTTCGGTGAAACCTCCTCAATGGTTTTCAATCCATATGAAGCACAACTTCATACAGGTAAGCTGATGAAGAGCTTATGGAAATACTGCGGTGAATTGGGCATTCAAATCATAACAGGAACTTCTGTAAATGAAATCCTGGAAGATGAGCAAGGTGTTACCATCATTTCAACTGCACATAGTTTCCAATCAAAAGCTGTTGCTATTTGCACCAATGCCTTTACTCCAGCATTAATTAAGGAGCAACTAAACATTCAACCAGGTCGCGGCATGGTGATGCTGGTTAAACCAACGAAACCACTCCCATTCAAAGGAACATTTCACTACGACGAAGGCTATTATTACTTCCGTGACTTTGAAGATCATGTAATCTTTGGAGGGGGTAGAAACCTGGCTATTGAAGAAGAAAACACCACCGAATTTGGTCTAAATGCTAAAATTGAGGAAAAACTTCTCGCCGATCTAAAAAATATCATCCTACCCAATATTGACTTTGAAGTAGAGATGAAATGGTCAGGAATCATGGCCTTTGGAGACACTAAAGCCCCGATAGTGAAGAAGTTAGCTACGAGACAATACCTTGGTGTACGCCTGGGAGGCATGGGTGTAGCTCTAGGAAGTTTGGTAGGCGAGGAACTTGCCACTGAAATATCCCAAAATCATTTTTGAAATTTGTGTTAACTTTTCGTTTTGCAAAAAATCTATTGAATGGCAATTAAGCGACCTCCTACTTTATTTGAAGCTTTTATACCGGTTCTTTTTCTTATAGCATTACTTTCTATCAATGTAAGCATTTTTGGAGATGCCGCCCTTGACGGTTCAAATCAAATTGTACTGATATTATCCGCGGCAGTAGCCACAATAGTCGCTGTAAGACTAGGCTACAAGTGGGATGAAATTCAAGATGGAATTGTCAAAAGCATTAGTTCAGCTATGACTTCTTTATTGATCCTTTTATTAATCGGATCATTAGCAGGAACATGGTTGCTCAGTGGGATTGTACCAGCCATGATTTACTATGGTCTTCAAATATTAAATCCTTCCATATTCCTGTTCGCTGCATGTATTGTTTGCTCTATTGTATCTGTAGCCACTGGTAGCTCCTGGACAACAGCAGCCACTGTTGGTATTGCATTGATAGGAATCGGCAAAGCACTAGGTGTTTCTGAAGGAATGATTGCTGGAGCGATACTTTCTGGAGCCTATTTTGGCGATAAAATGTCTCCACTTTCTGATACAACCAACTTGGCTCCTGCAATGGCTGGAACCGATTTGTTTACACACATCAGATACATGGCGTTAACTACAGTTCCGAGTATCTCAATTACGTTAATCATCTTCCTTATCCTTGGATTTACACAATCCACTTCTGGAACGGCTGTTGAAACACAAGAAATTTTAGACGCGATCAGTGGACAGTACTATATTTCTGGATGGTTATTCATTGTCCCTGCAGTTGTAGTCTTTATGATCGTAAGAAAGGTGCCTGCTATTCCTGCATTGTTGGCAGGAACATTATTAGGTGCTGTTTTTGCCTTGATCTTCCAACCTGATCTTGTAGCTGGAATTGGAGGAAGCATGACCGCTTCAGGCATGTTCATTGGAATTATGAAATCGCTTTACGGAGATATTTCAATTACTACATCAAACGACATGGTTAATGAGCTTTTAAGTAGTGGCGGAATGGCAGGTATGCTTGGAACCATCTGGTTGATTCTCTCAGCCATGATTTTTGGTGGTGTCATGGAAGCTTCAGGCATGTTGAAACGAATTGCAAAAGCCATCATCAGCATGGTGAATAGTACCGGAGCTTTAGTTGCCTCAACAGTAGGCACTTGTGTATTCTTCAACGTTACCGCATCAGATCAATATCTAGCAATTGTTGTACCGGGAAGAATGTATGCTGATATTTATAAACGAAAAGGCTTAGCACCTGAGAATTTAAGTAGATCCCTGGAGGATTCCGGAACAGTTACTTCCGTATTAATCCCCTGGAATACCTGTGGAGCATACCACTCTAGTGTATTGGGTGTCTCTACTTTTGCCTATGCACCCTATTGCTTTTTCAACATCATCAGCCCACTTATGACGATGTTTTTTGCATTCGTTGGAATAAAAATTAAGAAATTAGTGACAGAGTAAGCCCCATGTTTCCAAGTCATATACCCAAAGAAGATATCAAACATTTGCCGCTGATGAAATTCAGCGGTACTATTCATCTCATCGCTACTGAAGAAGAGTTGAATGACGCGCTCAAGGGTTTACAGCGCGAACCATTTCTTGGATTTGATACGGAAACAAAGCCTACTTTCAACAAAGGAGAATACAATCAAACAGCCCTCATCCAGCTGTCTACCATGACAGATGCCTACATTATTAGAGTGAAGGATCTGGGCATCAACAATCCTCTCAAAAACCTTCTGGAGGACAGAGAAATCCTAAAAGTTGGAATAAGCATTAGAGATGATATTAAGGAGCTGAAGAAACTGAGACCTTACAGGCCTGGTGGTTTTATTGATTTGAATGATATTGCTGCGGATCTTGGAATTACACAAATAGGTATGCGCAGCTTAGCTGGAATTTTCCTCAAAGGTCGAGTAAGTAAGAGTCAACAAACTTCCAATTGGGAGTCCAAAGAACTTAGTGCTGGCCAACTTTCCTATGCTGCAACCGATGCATGGATCTGCACCAAGATTTATTCAATGCTTAGCCAAAAAGGCTATATCTAATCCTCGAAATCGAGCGCTACATTCTTAGTAAGTTCTAATTTCTTAGCCAGTCGAGGTACATCCTCATCCTTCAACAAACCTTTGAAGAGACAATCATCGGTATATTGTTTATCCAAATAGACGATATCAAATTCCCCCAATGCACGCTCAACTTCTGCTGTCACATCATATCCGAAATGAATACTAAACCCTGTCTGAGAATAAACGGTCTCGATCGTAGCTTGATTCAGAGCATCCTCAGTTGATACTTTGTAGGCATTGATCAAACCTCCAACCCCCAATTTTGTGCCCCCGAAATACCGAACTACCACTACCAGCGTATTGGTAAGGTTTTTTGATCTGATTTGCCCTAGAATAGGGTCGCCAGCAGAGTGATTTGGTTCTCCATCATCATTGGCTCGAAAAGCTTGATTTTTAAGCCCTATGATATACGCGTAGCAATGATGACGTGCATCATAAAACTCCTTTCTTAGTTCCTCAAGTTTCTCTTTAATCTCCTCCTCTGTTTTTACATGATAGGCACGAGCAATGAATTTACTCCCCTTCTCTTTATAAAACCCTTCAGGACTATTACTTATCGTAAAAAATTCGTTCATCGGATACTGTCAAGAATCTGCTGAGCTTCCTTATCAATAGCTTCAGATTCTGATACTTCAATCGCTTTTTCGAGATTATATATGGCTTTATCCTTCAAACCTTGACTGGCATAGATTCTTCCGAGACCAAGATAACTCATACTACGATAATAGGTGCCATGACCAGTAATTTCGGTTCCAGAAGCAATTCCATTTCTATAGGCGGAAATCGCCTTTTCTTGATCGTTTTTTACTTTTTCGTGATACAATCCATCAAATGCTTTACCTGCCATGGTATAGTAAGGACGTGGAGATTTGATAAGCTCTTTGATCATTGAATAAGGAGCCTTTTTGAAATCATCTCCTGAATTTAAGGACTCCAATAACTTAGACTTCATATAGAGATTATTCGGATAACGCTTCACCAAATACCACATGTATTTCTGAGCTTTTTGAGGCTGATACTCATACCGTAAGTAGATATAAGCCAGATAAACATATGCTTCTACACTCGTCAGAACAGCTTTTTGAGTGGCCTGCTCTATTTGTTGTATCCCTAGTTCGATATCTCCGCTCTTGAAAAACCAAAGAAGTGGCTTATATACTGGGTACTTCTCAGGGTACTTCTCTCTGAAGTAATTGTATACTCCGGTAGTCATTAAAAAGTCAGGCACTTCTTCACTCAGCTTAAATCCACTTTTCACCAGATCATAAGCCTTACCTGCTTCAGACAGTGCTTTCATGTAATGTCCATCATCAGCATAGTATTCTGCCAATAAACCACGAGCTGACATTTCGAAGAATATCGCTTCCGGGTGTTCTTGACGACCACCATCCATTTTATTTGCTAGTCTGATGGTTTCTCGAAGATGCCCACTAAAATCATTGAATACTGAGTCCACAGTTACAACCGGAATATTGGTCCAAAGGACATTCAATCCTTTCAACATCGGAACGGAAGGGTGTTCAGGAAGTCGCTTCTCTATTTTTGCGATTAAAACATTTGCTGAATCCGTCTGGACATTATAAATGTAATCCACGCATCTTTTAACTAACTTAATGTTCGATGGATTATCGAAAAGTTGGCCAAATGACACCTGACACATCAAAAAAAGTATGGCGACGAAAACTCCTCTCAATTTGTCTGAATTGCGAATGTTATGATAATTAATCTTGAGCAAGTTACCTTTTGGTTTGCACAATCAAAAACACGTTGTACCTTAAGAAGAAGACTCATAGTTTTACAAAAAAGATGGATTGATTCTCAAAATGTCTGTTCCAAATTGTTATTTATTTGATCCTCAGTACGCTAAGATTCAACAACTGAAGGGGTATAAATTGTTCGTCTCGGACATAGGAATTTTTCCAGTTGTTATACAATCTCAAATTGCTACGAGTCTCTCCAAAAGTCCTTTTGGAGGATTACTTGTAGATAACGTAAACAAGCAAAAATTATTCCATTGGTTAGATGAAATCATCAAAGACTTAAAAACAAAATCCAATGAACTAATTATCAAGCATCCTGGCTCTATCTACCCAACTACAAATGATTCCTGGCTACAGGAGTATGGCTTCCAGCAATCGACAACCGAAATTGCTCACTACATTGATCTGAATAACTTCACATTAGATCGCTTACACAACATGCAGCAACGTAAACTGAAAGCATCCCAATTTTCGCTGGAAGTGGCTCCTCTATCCAAACTGAGTGATATGCACTCATTTATCGCAGATTGTCGAGCAAGTCAAGATTTGGAGATCAATATTTCTCTGGATAGTCTTTCCAAACAAATTGAAGCATTTCAAGATCGATTTTTATTTTTTGTTGCTAAGAAAGATCATGAACTAGCCGCTGCCTGTATTATCACTCTCCCTTTGGATAACATTGCGTACTATTTCTTACCAGCAACTAATCCTAAGTATAAAAAAGAGAGTCCAATGGTCAGTTTAATGGTATTCATCTATGATCAACTGAAAACTTTAGACTATGATTATTTAGATCTTGGGGTTTCATCTATAGAGGGAAAACCACAAACTTCATTGATCACTTTCAAGGAACGTATGGGAGGGATCTATTTCCCTAAATCAACCTATTCACTTGATTTAACCACAGATCGATAAACTGCCTCCATTTTATTAATTGCGATCTCTGGCCCTAAAGTTTTCTCAGCGAAAGAACGAATCTCATTTGCATTAAAGTCGGACAGTCTACCTAGCATGTCCTGCAATCCTTCAACCAAATAATCATGCCCATGCTCAACGACACACGATACTTCAGAGGTTAACTTTTCATCGATACCCCCGCATTTAGTCATTAATACTGGCACTCCAGAAGCAAGAGCCTCAAGCGTCGCTACTCCATAGGATTCATGTTTGCTTGGCATCAGAAATAATGAAGATTCTTTGAGGGTTGAAGCAATTTCATTTGGTGACATATGCCCCTTGAAAGTGACTCGATCACCTAGACCCAATCGCTCAGTTTGTACCTTCAAACGTTTCATAAGCCTACCTTCACCTCCAATAATCAATTGCCACTTGAAGCCTTTGCATTCAGCCAAAGCTTCCAACAATCCAGATTGATTTTTCTGATCCTCGAGACGTCCTAAATGAAAAAGTACAGGCTCCTCATTATTGGTGGATCGGTTTTCTGCATTGAAAAGATTAAAATCGATAAAATTATCTACAACGATAGATTCAACTCCATATCCCTTCAACTCATTAGCAAGTTGCTGACCTACCACAATCACCTGATTCGCCATTTGAAGTCTTGGCAGCAACAACTTCTTCACTTCCGATTTAAAGGTTGGGAGCGGAAAGGGACTCATATGCTCGGTGATTACAAAAGGAATATGATGCTTCTCAGAAAGACGCTGAGCGATATAGCCGGCAGGATACGCCACATGTGCATGAATCACGTCTGGCTTACCATAACTCTGAATGAAGCGATCAAAATTCTCTTCATTCGCCTGAATGATCCCTTCGATGTTTCCCTTTTTAATCTTTCGAGTCCAAGTAAAGGCTGGGGTTAAAAACTCAGCGCAATTAGGCTCTAGTAGAGTATCTTTTCTTTTAACACTTGGCTTGGAACCATACCTAAGCAAACTGGTAAGTGGTTTAATAAGAGGCAACCAAAGCCCTGGTTCATGAGAACCCCAAACACTGATACCAATATTCCAATCCGGCCTATGCTTTGCCAAAACTTGTGCTTGCTCTTTGAAGAATATTCCGGTGGACGGATAAGACACCGATGGATACCAGGATGGGATGATGAATACATTCATACGTAGCCAAACTTATTCAAACCCTCTTTCATTATCCGGACCACTTCATTTCTAGTTGCTCTGGGTAACTTGTCTTCCCACTTAGAAAGTGAATCACTAAATACCGGACGATAAAGTCCTTTATGAATGTCTAATTTAAATACATCAGCATTGGGCACATGATTATAGAACTGAAGCATATGATCCTCATAACTCACTCCGAGATGCTCACATACCCTTTCCAATTCAGACTTTGGATCCTCAACTAGATCCTCATATTTCAAGACAATCAATGATGTTTGACTTTTCAGCTCTTCATAAACCTTAATCGTTTTCATCCATTGTTTAGCAGCAACTACAGGATTGGAGCGATCTCCCATGATAGAACCAGCTTTCATAAAAGAATGCACTACAGCTCTTCCATCCCGAATCATGAAAATGAATTTGGCATTCGGAAACACTGAATAGATCTCAGGAATGTAATGGTAATTGAGATGCGTGGTATCTCCCCAAAGACGTTTTTGACCCGGATCTTCAGATTGATATAAATACACAATTAATTGCTGTAGAGATCGCTTTTCTACTCCCCAGGAAAGAATGTCTGACCAATCAATTTTGGTTATGCTACACCAATCACTCTTTTCTACTTCACGAACATGTTTGGACAACAAATCGACTAATACTGACCAGGGCAAATGATTTAGTAATTTGAAGCGTGCGATCAATGTACCTAAAAAATATTGTTCAGGTGGCGCATATAATTCACTATGTTGATTCAGCATCCGGTTGAATAACGTACTTCCATTTCTACCAGATCCAAAAGCGAAAAATGGCACAACAGATAATTCAGTTGCAATAGCATGTCTTCTAGGGAGGACATCCATCACCTTTTCTAATGACCGAATCAACTGAATCTTTTTCATTGTGAATTGAAAGTAGAAAGTTATTCCAATCCATCGTGAATGATTCACTCAAATCGCTAAAAAATGCCTCTTTTTTACAGCATGATGCTAGTCAACCAATCCTTATTTAATTTTGAATAGTTTGATATCAATGATCCACAAACCAATTAGCGCCTCATGAACACGCCCCTGGTCTCCGTTATATGTCTTTGCTATAACCAAAAAGACTATGTTGGTGCGGCCATCAGATCTGTATTAACGCAGACTTATCGAAACATAGAACTCATCGTAGTGGATGATGCAAGTAGCGATGGTAGTCAGGAAGTCATCAAAGAAGAGTTGATAGGTACAAATGTCCAGTTCATTGAACTTGAAGAAAACATAGGGAACTGCGCAGCATTCAATAAAGGGTACGCAGCCTCCAAAGGAGAATATTTAATTGATCTGGCTGCTGATGATCTATTACTTCCATTTAGAATTGAGATAGGCTTAGGTGACTTTATGAAAGCTTCTACCAAAACGGGCGTTCATTTTAGCGATGCCTTTATGATCAATGTAGATGGAAGCACTATGAACACTTTTTATGAGAGAAGTGAAGACGGACAACTAATTAACACTCCCCCATCAGGAGACATTTTCCAACAATTGATTGAGAAATACTTCATCTGCCCTCCGACCATGATGTTCAAAAGGGAGGTTTTGGATCGTTTAAATGGATATGATGAGCACCTCAGTTATGAAGACTTTGACTTTTGGATTCGATCGTCAAGAGAATTTGAATACATCTTTAACCCAGCCCCACTTGTTAAGAAAAGAGACGTTCCAAAATCATTAGGAAAAACACAATTTTCCATCAGAAGCAAGCACTTTCAAACCACCTATCAGGTTTGCGATAAAGCACTTGATCTATGTCAAAGTGCATCTGAAATTAGTGCTTTAATTGATCGCTGCAAATATGAAATCAAACAATGCGTGAAAACGCTCAATTTGAGCTTGATTGCTAAGTACCGTAACCTGATCAAAGATGCTCAGCGACGATTATCATCGCTTTCCAGCATGGACATGTAGCTATAATAGCGTTCCTCGGATATTATTCCTTCTTCCACAGCGGCTTTTACAGCACAGCCAGGTTCATTGGTATGAATGCAATTATGAAACTTACATTGCCCTAAAAGGTCTCGCATCTCAGGAAAATAATGAGCCAATTCCTCAGGATCTATTTCTGACAAACCTAGCTCTTTGATTCCGGGAGTATCAATTACTGCTGAATCCTCATCGATTAAAAACATCTCAGCAAATGTTGTCGTGTGAACACCTTTGTTAGCGAAACTTGAGACTTCAGATACTTTTTGTTCCTTATCCGGAAAAAGAAGATTGATCAAAGTAGATTTCCCAGCACCAGAATGTCCAGAAAGCAAAGTTTTCTTTCCCTGGAACAAGGATTGCACATCATCTGTCAGGCCATTTGCTGTAAAAGATGTTTGAAGACACTTGTAACCAACGTGCTTCTCATATAGAAAACACAAATAACCAACTTCATCTTTTTCTTCTTCTGTTAGTAAGTCGGTTTTATTGAAAAGGATAATCCCAGGAATTCTAAATGCTTCCAGCGTAACTAAAAAACGATCAATGAAGCCAAGAGAAGTTCTGGGCATTTTAAGTGTAGCAATTAGCACCGCCTGATCAACATTGGCTGCAATTAGGTGATCATGATGCTTTTTTCGAGGCGATTGGCGAATGATATAGTTCTCACGCTCTTCAATCTCAACAATCACGTATTCTCCGGAATTTTCCTCGAGACCTACATAATCACCAACGGCAATAGGGTTCGTAATTTTCTTATTCTCCAGCTTAAATTTCCCACGAATTCTGGCATCTACTTCAGTTCCCCGATCTAGTAAAACTCTATACCATGAACCTGTAGACTTAGTCACCAATCCTCTCATAAATACTCACTCAACTTGGCCATGATTTTTTCAGTAGCTCCAGATCTGGACATCACATAGTCCATATTTTTCTTACCCAGAAGCTCGCGCTGTTTCCGATCATGAATTAATTGCTCAAAAATATCAAATAGTTGGTCTTCATCATCAAAAGTGAGCAATCCCCCAGCATTTTTCAGATCTACTACTTCATTAAACTTCACATTTTTGGTGTGTTCTGCTATGATGACAGGAATACCATACACCGCTGGCTCAACCGTATTGTGAACTGCGCCTCTTAATGCTCCTCCAACATAAGCAACATCTGCATATCTATATAGAAACTTCAGCGTGCCTATGGAATCAACAATCATCACCTGCGCATTCTCTCCTTCCCAACCTGAATGAGCAACACCCGAAGAAATCTCGTCATATAATTTCAAACTATCTTCTGACACTTCGTGTGGAGCAATGACAAACTTCACCTCTTTAAAGCGATTGATCAGAAGTTTCAAATACTTCCAGTCAGAAGGCCATACACTACCACAAACCATGGTCAATGAATCGTCAATGAATTGAACGATCTTTTGATCAGACCAGGTACTATTTTTTATTGTCAGCATATGATCAAGTCTAGAATCACCGGCTATGGTGTATTGCTCCATCCCATGACTTTTCAACAGTTGAGCAGATCGATTGTCCTGAACAAAGAAGTGAGTCGTGTTTTTCAGAGCTGTCAAATAAAAGCTTCCCATGGAATGAAAGAACATTTGATCCGATCTAAAAACAGAAGAAATCAAAACCAATGGGATTGATCGCTGACTTAAGGCAATCATGTAATTGTACCAAAACTCATATTTGATGAAAAGGGCCAACTGTGGTTTAGTGATATCAAGAAAATCTTTCGCATTTCTTGTATAATCCAAAGGCAAGTAAGCAATGGCATCTACAAAATCAGATTCCTCAAATGCCTGATATCCTGAAGGTGAAAAGAAGGTCACTAAAATGAATACATCTTCATGAATTCTTTTTAACTCCTTAATCACTGGAAGTCCTTGCTGATATTCTCCTTGAGAAGCTGCATGCACCCAGATGAGCTTATCCTTTCTTTGCACCAATGATTCTTTCAAGGTAGCCCTCCAATCTTTGCGGCCATTTCGAAAGTCTCTAGCCTTCTGATAAAAAGGAGCTACCAAAAGCAGAACAAAATGGTATAGCGCTATCGTAAGGTTGTAGACCCAGTGCATCTCAAAGGTTGGTTGGCAATCAATCACTTACAAGAAATAAAAAAAGCCGCACTTTCGTGCAGCTTTTCTGTAATTATTGATGATCTAAAACTAAATCAACTTAGTGAGATGCAAGGTATGATGAAACACCATCTCTAGTTGCTGACATAGCATCTTTACCTTCTTCCCAGTTTGCAGGACAAACTTCGCCATGCTTTTCTACGTGATGCCAAGCATCTACAATTCTCAACATTTCATCAATGTTTCTTCCCAATGGAAGGTCATTGATAGTTTCGTGTCTTACTACACCTTCTTTGTCAATGAAGAATGTACCTCTGTATGCTACTGGAGCACCTTCGAATACCAATTCTCCTTCTTCGTTGTAATTCCAGTCTCCTGCAAGCACACCGAAGTTGTTAGCTACAGTTTTAGAGCTATCTGCTACTAATGGGTAAGTAACACCTTCGATACCACCTTTATCTTTCTCAGTCATCAACCAAGCAAGGTGAGTTTCTTCTGTATCACAAGATGCACCTACAACTTGAACACCTCTTTTCTCAAACTCAGCAAGTTTCGCCTGGAAAGCGTGAATTTCAGTTGGGCAAACGAAAGTGAAATCTTTCGGGTAGAAGAAGAAAATCACTTCTTTTTGACCTACATACTGCTCTAATGAGAATGATTCAACGATTTCATCTCCGTTGATTACTGCTGGAGCATTAAATACTGGTGCTTTTTTTCCTACTAATGACATAATTATTAGTCTGCTTTTATGATTTATAAAAAATTAATCTTTTCATTAAGAGTTTCACAACCGCACATCCACTTTATTAGATGAAATAGTTGCTGACCCCTTTCTTGCAGCAAAATTAACCGCTTCATATAGCTGAACCAAACAAAACCCATTAATAAGGATTTATGCTGCAATTACTTTTAGTTATTGAAAAAGAATCAAATTCTTAAATCGAGCTGATTTAACACGTAATGGTTAAATAATGGGTTTCATCCGCCGATATACCAAATACATGGTATGGAACTGACCCATCTGTCCAAATAAATTTGTAATGAATTAATGAATCAAGAGGAATCGCTATTTTTGTTAAAATCATAACATAAACTTATTGAGATGAAATCACGCATAATTGTGCGGTTTATGGCTACCGCCCTAACCCTAGGACTCGCTTTTAACTTTTCAAATGCTCAGGATTTTGGAGAAATCATGTCTGCAGGAACTGAGGATGCTAATACTTATTTAGAAAATTATGCTGCACCAGTAATTAACTCATTCGGAGTGGGTTTAGCTGGTGGATGGTATAACACAGCCAAAGCACACAAGACTTTAGGATTTGATTTGACTGTTTCTTTTAACATGGCCGCAGTACCAAATGAAGACATGATGTTTGACTTTGCTGAAGCTGGGTTTAGAAACTTACAGCTTAGAGGTGACTCTGACGGCATGGTACCAACCCTTGCAGGTGGAGATGCTGAAAATGGCTCTGAATTGTATATAGAAGCTGGACAAACCATCAACGGAGTAACTATTGAAGATGAAGTAACTTTTGACGTGCCAAGCGGCTTCAACCTAAGCGAAGTTCCTGTGGTAACAGGTGTACCAACTCCAACCTTCAACTTAGGTGTCGGTATTTACAAAAACACCGACCTTAAATTAAGATTTATCCCTCAGCAAAACATAGATGGGTATAAATTCGGAATGTTCGGCATAGGGGTAATGCATGATGTAAAGCAATGGATTCCTGGTATTAAAAACTTACCATTTGATCTTTCAGGTTTCTTTGGTACAACTACAATGACGGCTGAAAAAGACATTGAAGTTAATAATCAAGATGGTTCAACTAGTTTTGAAGGATCTGGAGTAGCTACTTTCAAAACCAACTCTACAACAGTTCAGGCAATAATTTCTAAAAAGTTAGCAGTTTTAACTCCTTATGCGGCATTAGGCTTTAATGCTGTAAAAACAACATTTGATGTTTCTGGCGATTATACAGTTGAAACCGAAGATCCTCTAGGACAAACTCAAAGTGAAACAGTATCTGACCCAATAGATCTTACATTCAAAGGTGCAGGTGGAGCAAGATTGACTTTGGGAGCTCGACTTAAATTAGCTGTTTTCACTTTCCATTACGCTTATACTTTACAGAAATACAACACTCATTCATTCGGTTTTGGAATCAATGTGAGATAATAAATACTAAAATATCAAGTTCTAAGAAGCGGGTATATCCCGCTTTTTTTGTTGCTTCGCATTAATGGTTAGAGCTTTTCTCGTCTTATTTACTATCCTTCCATTACATCTGCTCGCTAGTGCATTAGACACTGTTAGGGTTAAAAAAAATGAACTTCTGGTATTGGACGACACTGTGATAGCTCCTGAAGCAGACACTATCTTTATCGTAGATGAACCATATAAACTAAAACAAAACCCCTACAAAACATCACAATCCTTCTATGCAAAAGTGCAAGAGATTACCGGCCACAATAAGATTACATCAAGACTCTTTGATTTAATCTATATAGAACCCGGAGCCACCACCGAATACGATGAAGATTCAGAAAGCCGAGAATCCATAGAACCTTTCGTGGACTATGAGCACTTGAGAATAGGAAAAATTCACATCAAACATGTAGACATTCTTCAAGGAGATGTAAATGACACTGCCAGAGTTGCAACTTCCTATTATGCTAAAATGGCCAATCATTTGCATTTCAAAACATGGAATACTCTCATAAGAAATACCATCACAGTCAAAAGCGGAGAAGAAATAAACCCCTATTCAATCGCCGATAGCGAGCGACTACTCAGAAGATTACAGTTTATTCAGGATGCACGTATTTACATCCAGCAATCTACAGATGACGAAGAGGCAAATCTACTTGTAGTTGTCCAGGACCGATTTGCCTGGGGACTAAAACTTAATGTAGATGGTTTAGACAATATAGAAACTCGCTTGATCAACAGAAATATTGCGGGGATTGGAAAATATGCTTCAGCATCTTACATCTATGACCAAAGACCTGATGGTTCGCCACATGGTTACTCCATTGAAACAGGAGGTCAACAAATCAAAAAACTGAATGCCACCTGGCGCCTCAATCACACCAACATACACGATCGTAGCGAATGGGGTTTATATCTTGACAAACCATTCCTAACTCCAGGGACGAAGTATGGCGGAGGTATTGATCTAAGAAATGTAAAAGACACGATGCTAACTTTCGATGGAGACCGAGAGTTTACAGGTAAGTATAATTTACACTATCAGGATGTGTGGATCGGCAGGTCTTTTGCTTTACCATCTACCTATCAGAGACAAAACATTACCTTCACCACCAGATGGCTGAGACACCATTTTGATGACAGACCGTTTGTTTCTTATGACAGCAATAGCTTCTATTACAATCGAAACCTGGTCCTTTCTGAACTCAGTATTTCATCCCAGAAGTTCCTTAAAAGCAACTATATCACATCATTCGGTATATCTGAGGATATTCCAACTGGTTATCGCTTTTCTGTCATTGCAGGAAAAGACTTCAATGAATTCTATCAACAAAACTATGTTGGCTTCCAAATCTTCTGGAGCACCTATTTTGTGAATTGGGGATATTTACTTTTCAACCAGGAAGTCGGAACATTCGATCATGAGACTGATAAACGTGGGGTTTACAGAACCACAGTCAATTACTTCAGCCCACTAATAGACCTCAATAATTATCGCTTGAGAAATTTTCTAAAGATCAACCTGGTGAAAGGTATTGATCAGCCATTGAATAGCGCCATTAATCTCGAAGATCGAATTAGGGATATTCATGGAACTGAATTTGGTGGAAACGCGGCCATTTCACTTTCCGTAGAGCAGGTAACCTATACACCCTGGTATTTCTATGGCTTCCGTTTTGCGCCGTTTTTCTATTACAATGTTGGTGAAGTATGGGATTATAGAGAAGAAAGATCCTTCAGCCATGGTTATCAGGGAATGGGTGCCGGAATCCGAGTAAGAAATGAAAGTTTAGCATTCAGTACATTCGAACTTAGAATGACACATTTCCTAACCGGACAACAACTAGAGCGGCAAACACTTATTTCCTTCTCCAGTACAGTGCCCATAACACTGACAAACATCTTCCGATTCAAGCCTACAATCGCTCCGTTTAGATAAAAAGAAAAGTCCCGACAATGCCGGGACTCTTCAAAGATGTCAAACAGGTGTATGAATATAAAATTTGTGTTATGCATCTATATATACAGTACCTTTACAAAAGGTAACCAGTAGATTAAAAAAAATGATAAAAATTATTTTCGTATGTCTCGGCAACATCTGCAGGTCTCCATTAGCTGAGGCTATCTTCCAGCACAAAGTCAATCAAAAAGGGCTTCAAGACAAGATAAGCAGTGATTCTGCAGGTACTGCAAATTATCATGTAGGGGATGATCCGGACACCAGAAGTATCGCTGTGGCGGTAAAACATGGTGTTCCCATTCAGCATAAAGGCCAACAATTTCATCATACACATGGCGAAGCGTTTGATTACATCATGGCCATGGACCAATCCAATCATCGGAATATTATTCACGAGCTTGGTTATAAACATGAAGGTCTATTTCTCATGAGAGACTTTGATCCAGATGGCAAAGGAGAAGAAGTGCCCGATCCATATTATGGAGGTGCTGATGGGTTTGAAAATGTCTATCAGATGCTGGACAGATCTTGTGATGAATTGCTAGAATACATTGTGAAAGAACACAACCTGTAATTCATGAAGGATCAACACACCTTTTTCAGCCAAATACTTGAAAGGGTTTTAGAGCATCCTATTTCAATCAAAGCAATTTCGCGTATTACAGGAGGCGACATCAATGATGCTTACAAAGTAACCACTCAAGACAGTATCTTTTTCATCAAGACGAACCAACCATCTGTTGGAGACTTATTTGAAAAAGAGCGTCTGGGAATGAAAATCCTACTAGACTCGAAGGCAATTCATATTCCAAACGTGTTAGATCAAGGATATCACGAACAAACACCTTACCTGATTCTTGAATACCTGGAAAAAGGAGCTCCTCAACCCAAATTCTGGGAAAAATTCGGAACCCAAATGGCCGATCTCCATAGAAACACACAAGAGCATTTTGGCCTGGATCATGACAACTACATTGGCAAACTTCCTCAATCAAATACGCCAAAATCCAACTGGGTTGACTTTTTCATAGAGCAAAGAATCGAGCCTCAGCTAATGTTAGCATTAGACAATAACCAAATTAGCTCGTCTCTAACTGACCAAATAAGAAGCTTATATCACTATCTACCAGAAATCTTTCCAACAGAAAAGCCTTCTCTTCTACATGGAGATTTATGGAGCGGAAACTTCATGGCCAATCGTGAAGGTTCACCAACCATATTTGATCCCGCCGTTTATTACGGTCATCGTGAAATGGAATTAGCCTTCACTCGACTATTTGGAGGATTCGATCGACAGTTTTATTTCAGCTACAATGAAACTTTCCCATTGAGTTCCGGATTTGAAGATCGGATTGATATTTACAATATTTATCCGTTACTGGTCCATGTTAACCTATTTGGTCCATCGTATCTCTCCGGTATTCAAAGCACCGTCAAACGATTCAATTAAGCCGGACGGTAAAGTACCTGGTAATTATTTCGAGTTTGTTGTTCTAAAATCTTCTCGCCCATTGCTGGCAGCATCGAAAACGACCCTGATTCATAATTTTTAATTGTCGCCAAATGCAAACCTTCATTGTAGAGAACAGAAAAATCACCGGCCAAATAATCTTTTAGCTTGTCGAGCTTATCCATGTTATCATCCATACAGATGGTAAATGTCAAAGCCGAGTTATGCATCAGATTAATTTTAATATTAGCGTGACTAGTGGCCTGAAAGATCTTCACCAATTTCTTTTCATCCATCAAACTACTATCTTTTACCCGAAGTGTAACCAGCAGCTGATTTTCCTTAAAAACGAAGCAGTGCTTCGTACTAATTTTCTCCTTATCTGCAATGACAGTTCCAGCACCGGATGGATCAATGAATGACTTTACGTAAAGAGGAATATCCCTCTGAGCTAAAGGACGAATAGTTTTAGGGTGAATAACTTTCGCTCCATAGAAAGTTAGTTCGGTCACTTCCTGATAAGACAGCTCATCAAACAATTCAGCTCCTTCAAACTTCTTAGGGTCTGCGTTGAGCAAACCAGGAACATCCTTCCAAACTGTCAAGCTTTCAGCTTTTAGACAGTAGGCGAATATAGCTCCCGAAAAATCTGATCCTTCCCTACCCAATGTTGTAGTCTTGCCTGTCAAATCAGAACCAATAAACCCTTGAGTTACAACCGGGCCATTTTCAAGCAGTTCTGGTAAATCACGAGCAATAAAATGCTCTGTTAATTGCCAATCAATATTTGCTTCGGTGAAAAAACTATTGGTTTTAATTACAGATCGAGCATCCAACCAGTCACAACTCACCTGTTCTTTGATATAATGATATACTATGGACGTTGAAATCAGCTCACCAAATGGTATGATTTGGTCGTAAAACTGCAACCAGTTCTTACCAGGGCCTTTCAAAGTTTCATCCAATTGAACCAACCAGTTAGAAATATCCTGTGGAGTTTCGCTAAATAAATCATTACATACTGCTTGATGATAATCCACCAACTGCATCAACTCTTCTTGAAAATTTTCCTTAGCATATGCTTTTTTAGCAATCACTTCCAACGCATTGGTCGTCTTCCCCATGGCGGAAACCACTATGACCAATGGCTTATCCCTATGAAGACTAACTATCTGATATAAATTCCTTACCCCATCTGCATCCTTCACGGATGCACCACCAAATTTGAAAATTCGCATCTTGCAAACGATTTAAATCAATAAAAAAGGCCTATTTTCGTGTTTTGAAAACTGCTATAACACTATCCAACAGATGAACAAAAATAGTCTAGGTCTACCGATCGGCACCACTCTTGATCGTTTTATCAAGAAAAAACAAGATGAGTTTGAGTTTGCAACAGGTGAGCTCTCTCAATTACTTAGAGATATAGCACTTGCAGGTAAAATCATTAACCGCGAGGTTAATAAATCTGGCCTTCTCGATATTGCCGGAGCATACGGATCCAAGAATGTTCAGGGAGAAGATCAACAAAAACTTGATGTGATCGCTAACATACGTTTTATCAGAGCTTTACGCAATGGAGGTCAAGTATGTGCTGTAGTAAGCGAAGAAGATGAGGAAATCGTACACCTCAATCCAAACTGTAGATACATCGTGGCAATTGACCCCCTAGATGGATCATCAAACATAGACGTAAACGTATCTATCGGCACTATTTTCTCTATATATAGACGTAAGTCGCCCGTTGGTGGACCAGTCAATGAAGAGGACATTCTTCAACCAGGCACTGAACAAGTGGCTGCAGGCTACATCCTTTATGGCTCTTCTACCATGCTTGTTTACACGACTGGTCATGGAGTAAATGGATTTACTTTAGAGCCTTCTTTGGGTGAATTTGTGCTATCTCATACAAACATGGTGTGCCCAGACGATGGCAATATCTACTCTATCAACGAAGGGAGTTATCATCAGTTTGACAAATCGATGCAGCAGTATACTGACTGGTGCAAAAAAGAGGAATTAACAGCACGCTATATCGGCTCATTGGTAGCAGACTATCATAGGAATATGTTAAAAGGTGGGGTTTATCTATACCCAAATACTAAAAAAGCTCCTAATGGCAAGTTGAGACTTATTTACGAATGCAATGCACTAGCGTTTATAGCAGAACAAGCCGGCGGCATGGCGACTGATGGTGAGCAACGTATTTTAGAAATCCAACCTACCACATTTCATCAAAGAACTCCTTTTTACATAGGATCAAAAAATATGGTAGAGAAGGTTTTGGAATTTGTCAGTTTAGAAAAGGCTGAAGCCTAATAACTCCCTAGGCAATAACATCATGGTAACCCCAAACTGAAACACAGTCCTGTTGTACCAAATATCATAATCCACCTCTATGGCATTCCCCTGGAATCCCCAAGAGGTGGTTTCTCCCTTGGTATGAAGTATGTATTGTGATAGTCCAAAATGCCATTTGAAATAGTTTTTAGAGGCGATAATCACTCCAGCACCAGGCTGTATATAAACACCTCCAGTATGGCTTTCATCCCACACATTTATGGGAGCAGCATATCCCGCTTTGGCATCCACATAAATTCTCATGGCTCGCTCATTCAAATAATAGCGACCGTACCCAAAGAAGTTTACAAAGTCATTGTAAACCCAATCATCACCCATATCCAGATCGTGTCCGGAAATACCTATTCCAGCTCCAATATCAAACTTTTCGCTTAGAGACATTCCAAGAGTTCCATCCCATTGAATACTTGACTCCCATCCAGCATGGAAAGCCAAACTCGTACCTGCAAAAAAGCTTTTCTTAGTATGATAACGTCTATGCTTATAGAAGAAAACTTCAGAAGCTGACAAGTAGTCAACGATCTTTTTAACTTCTATATGAATGGTATCCTCTGTGGAAAGTTTAAAATCCCAAATAGGACCATTTCTTTGCAAAATATGACCCACAAAATAGGACCCATCATGATAGGTCACGAGTGCTTTTTCTGGTGGAGAAGCTTGTGCTGAAAGCCCCATTCCTATCAAGCACAAGCAGCATATAATAAAGAGCTGTCTAATCAAAACCGAATATTACTGATAAGCAATAGATCGAAGTTATTATCTAATTGATATTGAACCAAACCATCTGGTGTAGCTATCAATAATATATCCGATCTGTTTGGATGAGCCATTACATCATACGCAGAAAAGTCGTTGATCGTCTCTTTCAATACAAGAGATCTTCTGTCAGAAGCATCAAACACCTTTAAGCCACTTTCACCTTCTCCCACATACAAATCATCACCAATCAGCGTCATTCCAAATGGGCTATCCATAATGATTTCTTGAATCTCAGTAACAAATTCGTTGCTTTCAATATCGATAACTAACAATTCGTTTTCATCACCTGGACATTCTGAAAACTCCCCAGTTCTTAAGGTTACATAAGCAGTAGTTTCATTGACAGGCAATACCGGATCACAAGAAGTCATGTGCCAATAAGCAGTCAACCACATTGGCTGCTCTCTATCACTAATATCATAGATATCTACAGAATTACTTGTTCCAATAAATAGACGATCTCCCATCGGGAAAACTGTCTCCATATTAGATCCCATGTTCTGACTAAATACTTGTTCAAACCCTACATCTGTTGTGAAAATATTCAGGTTACCTCTACTTACAGCATATACATGATCATCATACTCAATGATTCTATTGACCGAACCAATACCATTACTACTGTTTCCAGCAAAAGAAGCTGGAACAGAAGAAGGTGGAATCAAAGCATTATCAATATCATAGTAGTAGACATTATCATGTGTATCGTAAGTGAATACAGGATCATCTAAACTTAGCTCTTCAGTAATTTCTTTGTATTCAAACCCTATGATTGCACGTCCATCATTAGCGTAAATGGTCTCCAAAAACGCATTATTCACACGTGATTCTATTATTGGATCAGCTACATTGCTAATATCTACCTTTAGCATGTCATAAATACTTTCTGCGTACAAGTAACCATCAGAAACAAAATACTCTCTATTACCAGGAATATTTAAAAATGACTTAGGCACTGGATTTTGAGGATCTGAATTATCTATAATATGAATTCCATATCCTTCCTCTCCTACAAGGATCAAATTATCATGAACGAAAATCTTACCAGGGTCCGTGATTTCACGAGGCAAACCAACCAAAGGGGTAGCTCTTAATTCATCAAGATCACCATAAATAGCGGAGGCTTTGGTGTAGGTAACTGTTTTCTTTCCGAAATCATCTTCGCAGGACATTGCTACAATTCCTACCAAGGCAAAAAATACTACTGTTAGACGAGTCATAGTTTTGGCGTTTTAGGCGACATAATAACGAGACACTCAATGAGTTATTATGGTTGGAATTAAAAAACGAAGAAAACGGTACGAGGGTTGGATCGCCTATAAAAAAGAAGCCCCACAACTAGGATAGCTGCAGGGCATTCACCGCCATAATGATTAACTAATACCCAAATGTAAAACAGGTAAATGAAAATACCCAATTTTGGGTAGAAGAATTTTCAATAAATTATTTGGAATATTGAATTCTTGTGGTTGCCTTGCTCTTTTCACGGTCCAAAATCATCACTGAGAGCTCTCTATCGAGGTTTTGAGGACTACTTGTACTTAAAACATTTTTTACCCTATTTTCGGGAAGGTCAATGCGATACATGATGTTCAATAGCCTCTCAAAGTCATGATCCAGAAGGTACTTTACTACTTTGATCAAATGACTAATCAGTTGCTCTTCATTATTTTCATCATCGAGAATAATTTTTTCCTCTAAGCCAAAATCTTTTTGGATCAATTCTCGACTGATTGCTATAATTTTCTTTTCACTCATAGAACTGTAAAACTAGACATGTAAATTCACAGTTTCGACCAATTCAATAGATTTGGAAGACTATCGCTTAATGACCTTAATTAATTCTTCATCCAGACAAGCCCAATCCAATGATGACCGGATTGCTCAACTCTTTCGAGAGCACTACAGCATGCTATGCAATGATGTCAATAAGCTTTTGAGAGATGAATCACTATCTGAAGATCTGGTTCAAGAAGTTTTTATTACAGTGTGGGAAAAACAAAACGATGTTGAAATCACAGATCGATTCATTTATTATTTAAAACGCTCCTGCTATCATGCAGCTTTAAAATATCTCGGCAGTAAAACTTACCAATTAGAAACAGACTCCAATGAGAAGATTGCTACCTCACAGCAAACAGATGAGACTATTTTATCACGAGAGCTAAACGAAAAAATCCAACTAGCGATAGCATCCCTTCCTGAAAAAACACAACTAATCTTCACGCTAAGCAGGTATGAAGAACTTTCCTACAAACAGATAGCAGAACAGCTGAACCTCTCCGTTAAGTCTATAGAAAAACACATGGGCAAGGCACTTCAGCAACTCCGTGTTTCTCTAAACGAACACCTCACCACCCTATTACTGATCATATTTATGAAGTTTTTATAAAAAATCTCAACAGTCGAGTAGGGTCATCGCTCATTTATCGATTAGGTAAATAGAGATGACAAAAATTAACCACACATACGAGCAAATAGCCAGCTACCTCACTCGCAATATGAGCGAACAAGAGACGAAGCAATTTGAACTTTGGCTTATATCAGCTAGTCCAGAAGAGCAAGATCTTTTTGAGGCAACTAAAAAGCTTTGGGAAAAGACTACTCCAAGTGCTGAAAAATTTACACCCAATGTAAATCAAGCACTAAAGCAGGTTGAGATCAAGAGACAATTTAGACAGAGACCTCAACCAGTAAATCCATGGAAATACGCTGCTGTAGTTGCACTATTAATAGCAGCAAGTATCACCGCTTGGTTTCTTTATACTCTTCAACCCAGTCAGATAACTGAATTAGCTCAGAATGATATTAAAAAAGTTGACCTCCCTGATGGATCGATGATCTGGCTAAGTCCTGGAACCTCAATTTACTATGAAAACAATTTTCTGGATAACAGAGAAATACACCTTTCTGGAAAAGCCTTCTTTGAAGTAGCAAAAAGAAATGGACAACCTTTTACCGTGTTCAGTGCCAACACCAAAACTCAAGTACTTGGAACTTCTTTTAATCTGGAGACCAAAGCTAATGGACAAGTAGCTATACAAGTGACCACAGGAAAAGTTGCTTTCAGTGAAATCAATATGAAACAGACCGTATTCTTAACTCCAGGAAAACAGGCCGAATACACACCCAAAAGGGCTCAAATGATAACCACCAGTGAGGTTCAGGATGAAAATTACCGATCGTGGCAGACGCATAAACTGGCTTTTAACAATACGCCAGCATCTACCTTATTCGAAACATTAGAAGAATATTATCAGACCAACATAGAAGTCAGCAACAACCTCCAGAACTGCCGCTTCACCACCTCTTTTGACAATCAATCACTGGACGAAGTACTGGAAATATTAGAACTAACAGGAAATCTCAAAATAACTCAAACGAATCAAGGCTTCCAGGTTTCTGGATCTCCTTGCAACTAAAAGCCTAATCAAAAAATCATGATCAAAAACTCAATACTCACATTTTTGCTAATACTAAGCCTGACCGGATACCTATTCGGTCAGGACTTAAACCAGTCCATCAGTATTAAGGCTACTGATAAATCTTTGGAGGAAATACTGAAACTTATCTCCGATAAATATGATGTTTCGTTTTCTTACTTAAATAATGACTTGCCTGGCAATAAAATGGATGTAGATTTTGAAGGAATCAGCCTAGATCACGCTCTATCCAATCTGCTCGATGGGTTTGGATATGATCATATTTCGAAATCCGGAAAGATCATCATCAAAAAAGCTACTCCAATAGCTGAGGATGAATCTAAAGTCTTACCGACAGATACCATTCCTGAAGAAGAGGAAAATCCAGAACCAGAAGAAGATTCAGAGAACCCAAATCAAAACATCGTTTTAGGAGGAACTCAACCGGATCAAATTGAAACAGAACCTAGTCCAGAATTAGAAGAATTCTCCATAGCTGAAGAAGACCCTCAGGAAGAATATGCTCCCGTAAAGCGATACAATCCAGGCTCGGGAGTCCTAATCACTTATAAGTCTGGAGATAAAAAAGAAGAGGTTATTGAATATGAAGATCCCGGGCCAATTCAGCGATTATTCAGCCAGGAAGAAGATAGCATTGACGAAGAACCTCTTAAAACAAGAGTCGCTCATGCAGGACTATTTTACCCGTTTAGCACCAATGGGTACAATGCTAAAAACTATGTAAACAACCTATCATTCCATCTCATTTCAGGACTTTCTGGAGGTTTAGAAGGGTTTGAATTCGCTGGTGTGGCAAGTATCATCAAGGGCAATGCAGATGGCATACAAATTTCAGGTGTAGCCAACCTTGTCAATGGAAGCATGAATGGTGGCCAGTTTGCCGGAATCACGAATATTACCTGGTATGACTTTGAAGGGGTTCAAGCTGCAGGTATTGCAAACATCAGCTATGATCGAAACCTTGGCGCTCAAATCGCTGGAATCAGCAACATTTCTAAAGGAGCAGAAAGCGGGTTTCAAGCCGCCGGAATTACCAATATTTCGTATGGAAGATCACGTTTTGGTCAACTGTCAGGAATTTACAACTCTGCCTGGGCCATGAACGGAATTCAAGCATCATGCCTTGTGAACAACGTATCTCGAATGAATGGTGCTCAAGTTGCAGGTCTATATAATAAAGCAGGTAAGATATATGGAGCTCAAGTCTCTGGTTTTATCAACCGAGCAGGTGATATCCAGGGTGCTCAAATAGCACCTTTCCTGAACATCGCCAAAAAGGTAAAAGGTGTCCAAATTGGACTCATCAATATTAGTGATGAGATGCACGGCACACCAATCGGTCTATTCTGTTTGGCAAAACGAAATGGCTACTTTGATTTGGAAGTGTTCTACTCAGACGACTTCCAAGCCAACATGGCCTTAAAAGTAGGCGCACCTCATTTCCACAACATTTTCGCGTTTTCCTATGAAACAGATTACAAAAATAGATGGGCATATGGCTATGGGTTTGGTAGTCAATGGGGACGTGGAGATGTCAGATTGAACACCGACATCATATCCTATTATGTAGTAGAGGATGAATTTCCCAATGGAGGATTCAGTGATTTCGAACTCAATCTCCTAAGTCGATTCAGATTACTCCCAAGCTTCCATCTAGGAGATTTTGGAATCTTTGCAGGTCCAACTCTTAACTTTATGGCATCTGAGCACATGGATCCTGAGTCAGGTGTGATTGGTTCTGACATTACTCCAAAACCACTTTACGAAACCACGAACGAATACCAAAACATTAATTATAAACTCTGGATTGGATATCACGTAGGTATTCGAATCTAGATTCGGACAAAATAAAAAAGGGACATGCATCAGATACATGTCCCTTTTAAATATTTTGATTTCAATTTATTCTTTTTCCAACCAGTAGAAATCTTCCGCCTGAGGAATTGACTCCAGCATATCGATAATTTCTTGTGGAGGCACCACTACCTTGCGTTGTTTCAAATCCATGAATGCGCCAGTAGCTATAATAGTACAAGCAAGCTTGCCATTCTGCTTCAAAACATCCTGACGGAATTTCCAGATTTTCAAGTCTTTTCTAAAAGCTTGAGCTGTGCATGTCACAGTGATACGCTCATTCATAAATACCTCACTCTTGAATGATGTATCCTCATGAAATAGAATAGGACCATAACCCGAAGCCACCAACTTTGCTAAAGGCAAGTTGAGCTCATCAAACAATCCTACTCTCACTTGCGCCGCATAATCATTGTATGCGGTGTGCCTCATATGAGCATTTGGATCTAGATCCGCCCATATCACTTGAAATTCCTGCTTAAAAGGCTCCAATTATTCTTCCTCCATTTTTTTAGTCGACTTCTTAGGAGCCTTTTTCTCTTTCTTCTCTGCTTTTTCTTCCTTTTCCTCTTTCGGTTCTTCGAATAGTTCTGGAAGCTTAGCTGCTAATAAGTTGTACCAGGTTACCAACTTCTTGATGTCAGAAACATATACACGCTCTTCATCATATTCTGGCAAGATGAATTTCAAGAAAGACTTCAATTCATCACCTTCAGAAGTAGATGACAAACCAGTATCTCCATTGAATTCTTTATGAATTTTCACCATTACATCTTTCAAAGGAACAGCGCCCTCTTCATCAGTTGTATAGATCGAAATATCCGAAAGGATAGAAACTTTTGATTGCATGTTGGCAATCATCTTCTTTTTAGAATCATCTAAAGTCTCGAGGATCACACCTGTTCTGGTTGGTGATACTACTCGGTACAATCCGCCTTTACCGGATACTGATGCTACTTCACTAAAATCCATATGTAATTATAAGTCTATATCTTATGAGACGGCAAAAATAGCCATTAGCAACTAATCGCAAAATCAATGTTGCGATAGTCCAGCATTGACATCACGTATATATTGAATTAATTCATCCTTTCCGAAACCAGAAACTGTAGATGTCAAGAAATCGGGAGGCAGCTCCTCCCACTCTTTTTTCAGGGTTCTTTTGAATTTTGCCACACTGGACTGAGCTTTTGTTACTCCGTTCTTATCTGCTTTGGTAAAAACCAATCCCAGGGGAATTCCAGACTGCCCCAATGAATTGATAAAATCAAGATCTATCTGCTGTGGATCATGACGCGAGTCAATTAACACAAACACCATAGTCAGATTCTCTCTTTCCTGAAAATAGCGGCTGATCATCTTCTTCCATTCTGCCTGACTCTTTTTACTCACTCTCGCCCATCCATATCCGGGCAAATCGACCAGATACCAGGTATTATCAATCATGAAATGATTAATGAGTTGAGTTTTTCCAGGCTTGGAAGACACCTTGGCCAGTTTACCATTATTGGTGAGTAGGTTGATCAATGAGGACTTACCTACATTGGAACGTCCGATGAAAGCATATTCCGGTCTATCCGGCGAAGGACACTCCTCTACTCTCGAACTACTTTTTACAAACTCCGCAGATTTGATTGGGTTCATGGAATATTTTTTAACAATAAAGGAAAACGCGCTGTTAATGGGTTAATATTGCAAACAATTATGACGGTAGTACCTTACAAAGATAAGCAGGGCAGCAAGAAAGAACAGGTTGCCAGCATGTTTGATAGCATCAGTGGGAAATATGATTTCCTAAATCACTTCTTAAGCATGGGGATTGACATCACCTGGAGAAAGAAAGCGATCAAGATGCTCAAGAAGGATCAACCTAAGCAAATCCTTGATATTGCTACAGGAACAGGTGATTTTGCTATAGAAGCACTTGCCTTAAACCCAGATAAAGTAACAGGAGTAGACATCTCCGAAGGAATGCTTTCTGTGGGAAGAGAAAAAATGAAGAAGAAAGGTCTTTCTGATAAGATCGAATTATTCTCCGGTGACTCTGAGCAACTTCAATTTGAAGACAATAAGTTCGATGCAGTGATCGTTTCCTTTGGGGTACGAAATTTTGAAAACCTGGAAAAGGGACTATCGGACATGCACCGCGTATTGAAACCTGGTGGAAAAACGGTGATTTTAGAGTTTTCTAAGCCGAAAATGTTCCCTTTCAAGCAGCTATACAGTTTTTATTTTAAGTGGATTTTACCTAAAATAGGCAATACAATATCAAAAGACCAAGCTGCTTATACCTACTTACCTGAATCAGTACGGGAGTTTCCAGACGGAAAGAATTTCTTACAAATTTTAGATAAGGTTGGTTTTAAAGAAACTAAATGCAAGCCATTAACTCTAGGAATAAGTTCCATATACGTTGGCACCAAGTAGTTGTCCTTGGATTACTATTCATTCTAGCAACTCCTGCCAAAGCTCAGAACAACGTAGCTGAAAACCTACTGGATTATGACCAGGAATGGATTCACTATGGTTTCTTAATTGGAATTCATGAATCTAAATACAGAATTCAATATTCAGATGCTTACACCACAGATGCCTTTGACACTCTACACTCTATAGTTCCAGGAGCACTTCCAGGCTGGAAAGTAGGCTTCGTGGTGGACATGGCACTTTTAAACTATTTGAGTTTCCGAGTGCTGCCGACTGTAGGTTTTTATGAGCAGAACCTTACCTACCGCTACCGAGATAGAACATCACGAACTGAATTGAAGGACGCCACCATGGTGGAGTTGCCACTAATGTTGAAGTACAAATCAGCAAGAAGAGGCAATGTAGCCATGTACGTAACAGGAGGATTTAGCCCTTCTATTGAAGCATCTGGTAAAGGAGATGAGCTAGATACAAGAGAAAGATTACGACTCAGAGATATTAACATGGCTATTGATGCTGGAGTAGGATTTGATTTGTATTTTCCACTATTCAAATTTTCCCCTGAGGTGCGCTACTCCTGGGGATTCAGAAATATGCTTACCGGTGGAGAACCAAACTCCTATGATGAAGCACTTAAAAAATTGACCTATCAGAACATCACCTTCTACATCACTTTTGAAGGTGGTCCATCCTACTTGAGAAATAGAAAAAAGAAATGAAACCAATCGCGTTAATTACCGGAGCTACTAGTGGAATAGGAGAAGCAACAGCAAGAATATTAGCACCGAAATACCGATTGATCATTACTGGTCGTCGAAGTGAACGACTTGATCAGGTAAAAAATGAATTAGATACGGAAGTCATCACATTGAATTTTGATGTTCGTGATCGTGAAGCAGTAAATCAAGCAATTGAAAGCTTACCAGCAGAATGGCAAGAAATTGATGTGCTGATAAATAACGCTGGCAATGCACACGGATTAGCTCCGATTCAAGATGGAAGCGTAGATGATTGGGATGCTATGATTGACATCAACGTGAAAGGACTTCTTTATGTGAGCAAGGCCATCATTCCTGGAATGGTATCACGTAAAAAAGGACACATCATCAATATCGGTTCTATTGCCGGAATAGAAGCTTATCCAAATGGCAATGTATACAATGCTTCAAAATTTGGAGTAAATGCCATTTCTCAAGGCATGCGCCTGGACCTTAACCCTCACAATATCAAAGTAAGTGAGATCAAGCCAGGTCTCGTCCAAACAGAGTTTTCTGAAGTAAGATTTAAAGGGGACAAAGAAAAAGCAGACAAAGTGTACCAGGGATTTGATGCGCTGCAGGCTGTAGATATCGCAGAGACAATTGAATTCATTCTCTCCCGTCCAGCCCATGTCAACATTGCCGATATGCTCGTTTTCCCATCTGCGCAGGCATCTGCAACTATGGTAAATAAGAAAAGCTAAGCAGCCCCTTGCAATAGTCAATGCTTCAATTAGGTTTGCGGCAACAACATTACCCAAACATCTAGAAAACCTTTATGAAGCACGTTTTGATCTTAGGAGCAGGACGCTCCTCTACCTCATTGATCAATTATCTACTGGAGCATGCCTCTGAAAATGACTGGAAAGTCATCATCGGAGAGCAGGATACCGCTCTAGCCCAAAAGAAATTCCCTGAAGCAGAGGTGATTGCATTTGACATCATGAATCATGTGCAGTCCAAAGCAGAAATAGAAAAAGCAGATCTGGTCATCAGTATGATTCCAGCAAGCCTGCATATTTACGTTGCGAAAATCTGCGTAGAAGTAGGCCGAGACATGCTTACAGCATCGTATGTATCTGACGACATCAAAGCACTCTCAGATCAGTTCACCGAAAAAGGCAAACAGTGCATCATGGAACTCGGCTTAGATCCGGGTATTGATCACATGTCTGCCATGAAGGTGCTGGATCGTATAAAGTCTGAAGGTCATGAATTGACTGCTTTCGAGACATTTACCGGCGGACTACTTGCCAATGATGATAAAATGGAAAATCCATGGAAATACAAGTTTACCTGGAACCCAAGAAACGTTGTATTGGCAGGAACCGGCAATGTTAAATTCATTCAGGAAGATCGCTACAAGTACATCCCATATCAGCGACTGTTTGCCAGAACGGAAGTAATTCACGTGCCTGGTTATGGCTACTTTGAAGGATATGCCAACAGAGATTCTCTCAAGTATCTGGACTTGTATGGACTAAGAGGAATAAAAACCCTATATCGAGGCACACTAAGACGACCTGGATATTGCAAAGCCTGGAACATTTTTGTGCAGCTAGGAGCGACTGACGATACCTATTATATGGAAAACGTGAGTGAAATGACTCACAGACAGTTCATCAACTCATTCCTTCAGTACAACCCTCATGATTCGGTGGAGCTGAAACTAGCTCATTACATGAACATCGGGATGGAGTCAGAAGAGATGTTCAAGATGCAATGGCTGGACATGTTTACTGATGAGCTCGTTGGTCTAGAGAAAGGAACACCAGCACAAATACTTGAGCACATCTTAAAGAAAAAGTGGACGCTGGACGCTGAGGATAAAGACATGATTGTCATGTGGCACAAGTTCAATTATCTGGACAATGGTCAACCTAAAGAGATCCAATCTCACATGGTAGCTGTTGGAGATGATAGTGTGAACACAGCTATGTCCAAAACCGTAGGTTTACCTCTTGCGATCGCTGCCAAATTGGTATTGCAAGGAAAACTAAAAACTACTGGCGTAAACATCCCAACCATTAAGGAAATCTATGAACCAATTCTTGATGAATTAGAACAAATGGGATTTGAGTTTAGTGAGCGGGAGATCGGATAATTTTGAAAAATAGCTTACAGCTGACTTAAACTGTAAGCTATTTAAATACAAATACTTATGGGCAATGAGGATACATAGTTACCACATTGCTTGTTTTAGAAGAACACGTGTAATTTGCTCGAGCATATACAGAAGTTGTTTGACCACAATAAGCTCCATACAAAAATCCTGTACCAGTATGAGTCTGCTGAATTCCGTTGACATACCAGTTATATACAACTCCAGAGATTGGATTAGTTATTTCATACTCCCAGTGAGTTCTCTTGTTCGGAAGATAGCCTGGAATTAATTCCCAGCCACTCAATTGAGGTGTTGAAGTAGGATCCACAATTTTATCAATATCGATAAAATTTGTACAACTTTCATTATTACTATTCCCTCCAGTACCTTCCAGTCTTCCTGTGGTAAAATTACTTGCAAATTGAACTGTCACAGAGTTAGATGATTGACTACCTACAATTGACATGTTACCACTTACAACTTGCCAAGAAAAACTAGTTGGAACATATGATGTAGGTTTAAAAGTATATGTACGAGTACTTCCTGCGCAAACATTTTCCAACCCATTAATATCACAACTTATTGGATCATTTAATGCTGAAGCTTCTTCAAGAATAATTGGCTCATCAATTCCATTTGTCGTACAGCCAAAAACAATAAAAATCAATCCAACTGATAATAAATTTAGCTTTTTCATAATCATTATCTTTCTTATTTCACACAACGTAATAATAACCTATTTTTACCTCAAAACGGCTTCGTAATAAAATAAATTATCACAAAACAGGTTGTAACCTCAATTATCCATTCAGTTATATGCGTTAAGTTAATTTTGAATTTACTATTTCTTAAACTCAATTCCGTCTATCTTCAAATTAGAAACTTTACTTCTATCATTATTCTCCAATGAAACCAGACATCCAAAATCGAGAAGACATTGAGCTATTAGTCAATACCTTTTATCAGAAGGTTAGAGCCAATGAAGTCATCGGTTTTATATTCGATAAAGTAGCTCAAATCAACTGGGATGCTCACCTTCCTCAGATGTATGCTTTTTGGGCGAGTATGCTGCTTGGAGAAAAGTCGTTTGTTGGTAACCCAATGCGCAAACACTATGCATTGAGCAGACTTACCGACATGACAGATGTAGAATTTACCGAATGGCTCAAGTTATTTACTATCACAGTAGATGAGTTATTCGAAGGTCGCAAAGCAGAAGAAGCAAAAGATCGAGCAGGTAATATCGCGCGTATGATGCTTTATAACATCAGTAGATTTGGTTCCCAGAAATGACTTATAAATGCAAATAATACTCCTTTAAAAGCTCAACAAAATCTGCAGTATAATTCCCTTCCGCATCTTTAATCACCAGATCAGACTTCTCCAGACTACTCTCCTGTTTGGTATAGGCCATAATGGTTCTAAAAATTTTTGAGTCCGGTGAATTGAAAACAGTAAGTTCTTCTACAGGACAAAGTCCTTCTGCAATTGCAAGCTGTCTGAAACTATTTGCCTCTCTCTCAGGATAAAGAATATAGGCCCGCCCCTCCTGGCTCAAATTCAGCTTAATTGCATCGATCAAATCTTGTTGTGAAAGACTGTCATCATGACGAGCCAGATTCACATTTGCCTTTGGGGAATTAAGCGACTGTTTGAAAAAAGGTGGATTGGAAATGATTAGATCAAACTTTCCTACATTCTGAAATTCTTGAATCGTTTGCTGGTGTATTGACAGCCGCCTATTCCACGAACTTTCTTTAAAATTTTGCCGGGCTTGACTAGCAGCCTCCTCATTAATTTCTACAGCGTGAATTTCTGCTTCTGCCAATTCTTGAGCGAGCATCAAAGATAGCAAACCAGTTCCTGTTCCAATGTCCAAAACACGCTCAGCAGATATAGGTTGACGTGCCACCCATGCACCGAAAATACACCCTTCGGTAGTCACTTTCATAGCGGTCTGTCTCTGATCTATTTTAAACTGTTTGAACTGGAAAAACGTGTTTTTCTTCCTCATTTTACAATGCCCTATGTCAAACTCCACAGAAATCGTGTCGTTCACAACATTTATTTTAAATCCTGATCCAATTGCCCTTAATTGGTGGAAAGAAATTTATGTAGCTGGTTGGGTACCACCTTTAAGCATTGTGAGATTGGCTCTGCAGTGCTTGGGGTGGTATTATCTTTTAGAACATTCCTGTATCTTCCTGATTGGCTTCAAATTCATGATCAATCTTCAAATCAAAACTTTCAGCTGCCTCTACCGCTAACTCATCACATCGTTCGTTTTCCGGATGACCTGCATGCCCCTTTACCCACTGGAACTTGACATTGTGAGGCTTGCTTACTTCCAGGTAGCGCTTCCAGAGGTCAGGATTCTTTTTCCCTTTAAATCCTTTGCGCACCCATCCAGCAAGCCAGCCTTTCTCCACAGCATCCACCACATATTTGGAATCAGAGTAAACCAGAACATTCCATCCTGGTTTTTTGATAGCCTCCAATGCTTTGATCACAGCAAGCAACTCCATTCTGTTGTTGGTTGTATTTCTAAATCCTTCAGAAAGCTCTTTACGCTTTCCTTTGTAGTCTAGAATAGCTCCATATCCACCCGGTCCGGGATTTCCTTTTGCTGCTCCGTCTGTGTAAATCGTAATCATTTATTGGAATAAATAGGTTTTGAAAATCTTGATAGCGATAGACAACAAGATAATGCCAAATACTTTTCTGAATACATTGAAACCAGCCGTACCAATCTTCTTTTCCAGCCAACCGGAGGTCTTCAACACTAGATAAACGAACAATAAATTTAATAGTACTCCTACCAAAATATTTGGTGTCGCGTAAATGGCTTTTAGTGAGATCAAAGTAGTCAAAGTCCCAGCTCCCGCAATTAATGGAAAGGCCAATGGAACAATGGATGAAGAAGAAAGATCTGATTCATCGGCTTTGAAGAAGTGAATACCAAGTACCATTTCCAAACCAATAAAAAACATAATCAACCCACCAGCTATTGCGAAAGACCCAATATCGATCCCAAAAAGCTTTAAAATGCTTTCTCCAAGGAATAAAAAAAGCACCATTAACAGTCCTGAGGCTAAAGTTGCCTTCTCAGACTGAACATGTCCGGCCTTTTTACGTAAATCAATGATGATCGGGACACTACCTAGAATGTCTATTACTGAAAAAAGAATCAGTGAAACCGAAAGAATTTCTTTAAAATTGAACACTCGTCCTGAAAATTTTAACGCAAAGCTAATTGGGATGCTTGCCAAGATGAATCTTTTTTAACCAAATTGCTAAAAAATAACTCAATCTCTAATGTTTAGACTAGTAGGACTAAGTATGGGTCTATTATTGACTATTGCTGCCACAGCTCAAAGTGGTTGGAATTGGCCAGAAGACCCTGAAAAGCATGACATGGCCAAAGAAAAGCAGGCTTATTACAAACTGCTAATGACAACTGACAAATGGCAAGAATGCTGGCAGAGTGTACAGTGGTTGTATGCCAACACACCAGATCTGCACGAATCGATTTATCAGGATGGCCCTAAAATCATCGACAACTTAATAGAAAAGGGTGTATCTGACAAAAGAGCACAGGTTTTGAGAGATTCTCTTTTGTGGACGTATGACATGCGAATCAAATACTTCGGAGATGAAGCGTCTGTAATTGATCGTAAAGCCTATTCCGCTTTCAAAATGTATTACAAAGTTCCTTCCAAGTATGCATTGCTGAAAGAACTGTATGACAAACTATACAGCTTTAGCGCCAATGACATCTCAGATTTCAACTTAACGCCATATATGACTCTGGCAACTTATTATTATAAGTCGAAGCCAGATGAATTGCCAGCGACTGATGTACTCGATATTCATACCAAAATCACGTCGGTTATAGAAGAGAAAATTTCAACTGGCGGGAATAAAGATAAACTCAGCAAAGAGCAAGATAAAATTGATGCATTCCTTAGTTCATTGGGAAGCAACTTGATTAGCTGTGATTTCATTGAGGAAAATCTGGTTCCGAAATTGAAGGCCAATCCAAATGATGTGAACACGGCTAAGAAAATTTTCTCCTATTCATTAACAGCAAAGTGTTCAGATCAGCCATACTTCGTACAAGCAGGAGAAGTGTTGTTTACTACTGAACCTTCCTTCTCACTAGCTAAAGCTTTAGCTGATAAGTATTACAGATCTGATGATTACGCTAAGGCCACTGAGTATTACGGCAAAGCAAAAGATCTTACAGAGGATCCAGAGCAGAAGTTTGATGCTTACATGGGCTTAGCTTCTGTAGCATTCAAACAAGGTGACAAGAGAAGATCTCGTTCTTTGGCTTATGAAGCATTGAGCGTAAAACCTGGTTCTGCTGAAGCTTACAACTTGATAGGAAACTTGTACTTTGTAAGTTTTGAAGAATGCAAGGGTGGTGAATCTCGCGTGAAAGATCGTGGAGTATTTTTAGCTGCTTACGAAATGTATCAAAAAGCTGGGAACACGAAGCAAATGGCTGCAGCTGAAGCTCAGTTCCCGTCAATCGAGGAGATATTCAGCGAAAGCTATGAAGAAGGACAAAAACTCACTGTGGATTGTTGGATCAACGAATCGGTAACGATCAAAAGACGTAATTAATCCTTTAAAATAACTTTAAATGAGAAGAGGCCGGCTCAAAAGTATTTGAGCCGGCCTCTTTTTTATGCTTAATAGTACTTGGCAAAAAATGCCATTAACTTCTCAACCTCTTTTGTCTTTAAGGCAGGGAAGTTCGCTATTCTAAATGTTGATTTTTTCCATGGGCCATATCCACTTCCCAGGATAATTCCTCGCTCAAGTGCCTTTTCTTTGATTTTGCCGGGTGTGTTCGTAGAAAGAGCCAGTACAGTAGATGATCTTAACTTCTCATTCTCCACCAAAAAACTGATCCCCTCTGTTTTACTAAACAAATCAGTGTAAGAGTTCATGCGATTGGCAAGCTTCTCAGCAACATAATCTATTCCTTTGGAAGCCTGCTGAGTTCGGTATAGCAAGTAGATACTCAGCACATTTGGCGTATAGGATGTTTGATCTTTAGCCGCATTTTCCAGCAATCGAACCAAACTATTATATCGCTTATTCTCGCCAATACTCTCTGCCTGATGAATAGCCTTTGGCGACAAGATCATAAAGCCCATACCTGCAGGTAATCCGAGACATTTCTGCACACTCCCATACCAAATATCTGCCAACGAATAATCTAGCTGCACTCCACCAAAAGAAGAAGTCACATCTACAGCGATGAGCTTTCCTTCATTCTCAGAACGCAGCATTCTCATACTATCCATTGAAACCATTGTCGCATTAGATGTTTCATTGTGCGTCACACACAGTACATCTACATTTTCAGCGATATCTCCAGTTGGTAGTTTTTCATTTACTCCAAAGTGAGTTTTTGTTACAGCAGTCAACTCTGCTGCATAACTCGCCCATTTGTCTCCAAATGCTCCATTGAAGAAATGCTGACTTCCTTTGACTGTCAGGGATTGTGCAATGATCTCCCATGACTCTGTAGCTGAGGAAGTGAAAATGATTTCATAGTCTTCTGGAATGAGAAGCTTCGTTCGCAATTCTGCTTTCACATTGCGGTAAAGCTCCATAAACTGCTCACTACGATGGTTAATGGACATATAACCCTCCATGTAAGCTTCATAGATGTATTCAGTAATGTTAGAATATACTCTTGAAGGTCCGGGATAAAAGTTTGCTTGATTCATTATCCTTTGAAGTAATTGATCGCCAACTCATACCCTTTTAAGCCAAGGCCAGAAATAATTCCCTTTGCCTTTGCTCCTGTATATGTGTGAGTTCTAAATGCTTCTCTCGCATGAATATTGGAAATATGCACTTCTACCACAGGTACGTTGATGGCAGCAATGGCATCTGCCAGAGACACAGATGTATGTGTATACCCAGCAAGATTGACGATGATTCCATCGTATGAAAATCCTACCTCGTGCAGTTTATCAATTAAAGCCCCCTCATGATTGGATTGGAAGTACTCCAGGTCTATATCCTCGAACTTTCCATTTAAGGTCTCGAAATATTCTTCAAATTTCTGACTTCCGTAAATGTCTGTTTCGCGAGTACCTAGCAGGTTCAAGTTTGGTCCGTTGATAATGATTATCTTCATGATGGTCTGGGTAAAGGCTTGCGCCTAGATTCATTTCTCGTAAATTCGCTCCGTGAGCTGGGAAACATATATCAAGCAATATCGAAGCTATCTAAAACTGGAACGATCTCTTGCAGATAATTCCATCGATGCCTATTTGCATGATATTACGAAATTAAGACAGTTTTTCGAAATCAAAAACTTAACGTTAAGTCCTCTCAAGGTTTCGCAAAATGACTTAATCAATTTTGTAGAGTTCGTCAATGAACTGGGCATGTCCCCCTACTCTCAGGCTCGAATACTCTCCGGCATCAAATCTTTTTATAAGTTTTTGATCTACGAAGAGCTAATCGAGAAAGATCCTTCTGAATTGCTCGAATCCCCAAAAATAGGGCGCAAGCTGCCTGACACGCTCGAATTCCATGAAATAGAAAGGATCCTTGCGGAAATAGACTTATCCACGGAAGCCGGAGCTAGAAATCGTGCAATGCTAGAAACACTTTATAGCTCTGGTTTACGCGTATCCGAACTCATAGAGCTAAAAATCAGCAACATTTATGATGATGTTGGATTCCTCAGAATTATTGGTAAAGGCAACAAAGAACGATTAGTGCCGGTAGGTAAAGCCGCTCTGAAGTATATCAAAATATACAAGGATCAAGTCCGTATACATCAGGATATCAAAAAAGGACAAGAGGATTATCTATTCCTGAATTTGCGTGGTTCGAGAATTTCTAGAGTGAGCGTGTTTACAATCATCAAAGATCTGGCTCTGAAAGCTGGAGTTGTGAAAAATATTAGCCCGCATACTTTTAGGCACTCCTTTGCAACACATTTAATAGAAGGTGGTGCCGATCTCAGAGCGGTACAGGAAATGCTGGGTCATGAATCCATCACCACCACAGAAATCTATACACATCTGGATAGGGACTACCTGAAGCAGGTAATTAACGAATTTCATCCAAGAAGCTGAAGCACAGCGTGTGCTCCAGTCTCAGACAAATCCTTCAAAACGAATTATCTTAAAATTGATAACCCGATTTTAGCGCCGTTCTGATCTCCTGCATTCCTTGCTTGCGCTGAACATCCATGATTTTCTCCTGGATGATCTCATGATTCAGAAACGATTTCAGAGAGTACAATTCATTGGTTGGTAATTGACTCACTTGCTGTTTAATGGTGTCTAAAGCTGTCATAAGGACCCACAATTTGGTTATGTAATTCTACATAACTAAAGAAAGAAAGGATGTAAACATTCGAAGAATAGGTATTATCACTCGGTGAGAGGGAATATTCCTGAGTTAATCTGCAAAACGCTGATTTTCAATCAGAAGCAAATCAAGCATTAAAAGCTCTTGACCTCATTATTAAATCCTATATTTTTGCGCTGCTTCAAAACCTGATTCCATCTTCTGAATGTATCAATTAGCCAAATCATTTCTTTTTCAGATGTCGGCCGAAAAGGCACATCACTTTACAACGGGCATGCTAAAAGGGCTTTTCAAGGTTCCTTTGGTTAAGCCAATCTTCAAATCCATTTACGACTATAAGCATCCAAACCTGGAGCAAACACTATTTGGATTGAAATTTAAGAACCCAATTGGACTAGCTGCAGGTTTTGATAAGAATGCAGAACACATACATGAGTTTGAAGCGATGGGTTTTGGTTTTATAGAGATCGGGACGGTTACACCATTAGCACAGCCTGGCAATCCTAAACCTCGCTTATTCCGATTGAAAGAAGATCATGCGCTAATTAACCGCATGGGATTCAACAATGAAGGCATGGATGCCGCTTTTGACAATCTTCAAAACAGGCCAAGAAATATCATCATTGGTGGAAACATTGGCAAGAACAAGGTTACACCAAATGAAGAAGCAACCAGCGATTACCTGAAATGCTTTGAGAAATTATACCCTGTGGTAGATTACTTTGTGGTGAACGTAAGCTCTCCAAATACACCGGGATTGCGTGAGCTTCAGGAAAAAGAGCCTCTTACCAAACTATTGGTAAGCCTTCAAGCCGCTAATGAGAAGAAAACGGTAACAAAGCCTATTTTGCTGAAAATTGCACCGGATTTGACCGATTCTCAGCTAGATGATATCATAGATATCGCTACAACTATTAATTTAGATGGATTAATTGCTACCAATACCACAATAGACCGTAGTGGATTGAAAGAATCAGACAAATCACTTGAAGAAATTGGTGCTGGTGGATTGAGTGGCGCTCCGGTATTTGAGCGGTCTACTGAAGTAATTAAGTATTTAAGAAAAAGAAACAAGAACATTCCAATCATAGCTGTTGGAGGAATTATGTCTGGAGCAGATGCAGTAGCTAAGTTCCAAGCTGGTGCGAATCTGGTTCAGGTATATAGTGGCCTGGTTTACAGAGGACCAGGACTTATCAAGGAGATCAAAAAGGCAATCTTAGAAAATGCTTGATGATGGAGTCAATCTCCTTTATTTTTGTTCGTTAAGATCAACATGGCACAAAACACCTACAAGAAACAAAAGCAATCATCTTCCCGCTCTTTCAAGTTCAAGGTAGATTTTTTCAATGATCGGAAATTCCATTTGGCAATTGGTATGTTCTTACTGTTGTCATCGTTTTTCCTCATTGTATCATTCGTCTCCTATTTGATTACAGGAAAGGCCGATCAAAGTGTGGTTGAAGCAATTACGCAAACAGATATCAAAGCTTCTGGCATGGAAGTGGAAAACTGGTTTGGCACATTCGGTGCAGTAACTGCTCACTACTTTATTTTCTTGTGGTTTGGTGTTGCCGCTCTTTTAATCCCTCCATTTCTGTTTTTAGCAGGCCATCGAATAGTCTGGAGAAGACGCGTATTCTCTTTGAGCCGTTCATTCGGTTTTACCTTCTTCTACCTGCTTTGGACAAGCATTTTAATGGGTTATTTCCTAATTAGCTCCGATGAAGTATCAGAATGGGGATTCCTGAGTGGTGGTGTAGGCTTTGAATTAGCAATCATTATGGACAGCCTAATGGGCTGGGGAACGGTGCTTTTCTTAATATTCTTGTTCCTGGTCTTTAACATGTACTTCTTTGATATTACGCAGATTCCAGTGGTAGATGAAGTAGTTATGGGCTTGAGAGAACGCATGAGTTCTATTTTGGCAAAGGATGAAAAACCTGCCAGGGAAGAAGAAAGCGATGATGAGGATGAAGAAGAGGGTCAAGCTGAGCCAGAGCGTGACAATTCACTAGATTTCATCTTGAAGCAAGTAAAAGAAGAAGTAGAAAAAGAAGATTCATCTGAAGAAGAAGAGCCTGAAGAAAAGGAAGAAGACAAACCTGCTCCAAAACACAGCAATGTTCCAACTTTCGACCTGGGTGATTCTGAAGAGGATGTAGAGGAGAAAGAAGAACCTGCAGAAATCGAAGAAACTTGGACTCTGGAGAACAAACCAAAGCCAAGAAAAGCTACGCCGGCTGATGATTTAGAACTTGATATTGAGCAGCCAACCGAGAGAGATGAGCCTGTTCAGGAAAAGCCAAGATTTAGTATTCCTGTTGATATTCCGGAAGATGACGAAGTGAGAGTAGAGGAGATGGAGAATTATGACCCTACACTTGACCTTCCAAAATACCGATACCCAACTGCTGATCTTTTGATTGATTATCCGAAAAAGGACATTCAAGTATCCAAAGACGAATTAGAGCAGAATAAAGATAAGATTGTAGAGACACTGATCAACTTCAAGATTGGTATCTCAAGCATTAAAGCTACTATTGGACCAACTGTTACTCTTTATGAAATAGTTCCAGAGGCCGGTGTTAAAATCTCCAAGATCAAAAACCTGGAAGATGATATCGCCTTGAGTTTAGCAGCCCTTGGTATTCGTATTATTGCCCCGATACCAGGTAGAGGAACAATTGGTATTGAGGTTCCGAATAAAAACAAGGAGATGGTAGATGTAAAATCTGTCATCACCACGGAGCGCTTCATGAAGAGTGAGATGGATCTACCGATTGTATTAGGTAAGACCATTTCCAACGACGTTTTTGTGACTGATTTGGCTAAAATGCCTCACTTACTAATGGCTGGTGCTACTGGTCAGGGTAAGTCGGTTGGTCTCAATATGATCATTACTTCGCTTATCTATAAGAAGCACCCTTCTCAGTTGAAGTTTGTGATGGTGGATCCTAAGAAAGTGGAATTAACACTTTTCAACCACCTGGAAAGACACTTCCTGGCAAAACTTCCTGATAGTGAAGAAGCCATTATCACGGACACCAGCAAAGTGGTCAACACACTGAATTCATTGTGTATTGAAATGGATAGACGCTATGACCTGCTGAAAGATGCAGCTTGTAGAAACCTGAAAGAGTACAACAAGAAATTCATCGCTCGTAGACTGAATCCTAAAAAAGGACATAGATACTTACCTTATATAGTATTGGTCATAGATGAGTTAGCGGATTTGATGATGACTGCCGGCAAAGAAGTAGAAACTCCTATTGCTCGTTTAGCACAGCTTGCCCGTGCGATTGGTATTCACTTGATCGTAGCTACCCAGCGTCCATCGGTAAACGTAATCACCGGTATTATTAAAGCAAACTTCCCTGCACGTCTATCTTTTAGAGTAACATCTAAGATTGACTCCAGAACCATTTTAGATACGGGTGGAGCTGAGCAATTGATCGGACAAGGAGATATGTTACTTTCACTTGGCTCAGATCTAATTCGTTTGCAGTGTGCGTTCGTAGATACTCCGGAAGTAGATCGTATCTGTGAGTATGTAGGTGAGCAGCGAGGATATGACGATGCTTATCTGTTACCAGAATTTGTTGGTGACAATGAAGGATCATCAGGAGAAGTTGGAGCAGTTGACCTTTCAGAGCGTGATGCTTTGTTTGAAGATGCAGCCAAACTTATTGTGATGCATCAGCAAGGAAGCACCTCACTCATTCAGAGAAAAATGAAGCTTGGATACAACAGAGCAGGTCGTTTAATTGACCAATTGGAGGCTGCAGGGATCGTAGGACCGTTCGAAGGAAGTAAAGCTCGCGAAGTTTTAATCCCTGATGAGTACTCTTTGGAACAGTTATTGAATGAGATAGATCAGAAGTATTAACAAAACGGTGGTTTGACTTGTTAAAACACCAGAAACTTAGAAACATGAAAAAAGTAATTTTTGTATTTGCAGCAATCATCACCGCCCTGACGACCTATGCACAATACGATCCTGAAGCGCTTGCTGTATTGGATGCAATGAGCTCGAAGTATAAAAAAATACCTTCATTTCAGGCAAACTTCAGTCAGCAGATGATCAATGAGGGGGCAGGAATTGATGAAACTATTAAAGGAGAGATCGCAGTAAAAGGTGACATGTATGTCCTCAAAGTTGCTGGTCAGGAAATCTACAACAATGCAACGGATGTCTACACGTACAGTGCAGAAATCCAGGAAGTAACTGTTAGCACCTTCGATCCAGAAGAGCAAGAAATCACATTAGGCAATATCTATGACCTATATAAAGAAGGTTATAAGTATGTGCTAATGAGCACTCAAGGTAATGGCGACAGAATCATAGAGCTTAGTCCTGAGAAAAACGACAAGAGTTATCACAAGATCAGATTGGTGATTGACAAAAATGATGACTTGAAGAAATTCACGGTTTTCGAAAAAACAGGAAACCAGTACATCTACGATATCAAAAACTTTAAATCGGTGGCTTTGAGTGATGCATATTTCACATTCGACACCAGCAAATATCCAGATGTAGAAGTCATTGACTTCAGATAAAAAATAAAGGCTCGGAATTCCGAGCCTTATTTATTTGCATCTCATTCGAGACTGACTATTTGATTTTTTACAGCATACAGAACCAATCCAGCCATATTTCTAGATTGAGTCTTTCTTAGCAAATTATTTTTATGGCCGTTTACGGTTTTTTCACTGATAAATAAGCGCTCTCCTATTTCTTCAGCAGTGAGTTGCTCACACACCAACTGAAGTATCTCCACTTCTCTCTTCGTTAAATTTTCAATGACAGGCACAAAAGAGGCAGAAGAACCAATACTCCCCTTCATTTTACTTTGTATAGCCATTAATGTCCTGTGATTAATATAAGAGCCTTTAAAATGTACAGACCTAATAGCTTCCACCACTTCATTTGGGTCACTATCTTTTACCAGATACCCATGAGCGCCATGCTCAATCAACTCAGCAATAAATGCCTCCTCATCATGCACTGAAAGTATGACCACCTTCATGTCTGGATATTTTTCCAATAATTGATCCGTCACATGCACTCCATTAAATTCTTCCTGACCATTAGGAGGTAGCGACAAATCTACCAGCATCACATTTGGAACCTGAACTTCATTGGATAGCCTATCTAATACAGAAAAACCATCCGAAGATTCAAAAGTCACTTCCAAATCACCCTCCATCATGAGAATGGCTTTCATTCCTTCTCTAAATAGATGCTGATCTTCAACCAATCCTATTCGAATATTACTACTCATAGTTTCTATTTATTGGCACAGATACTTTGGCCCCAAACCCATTACCATCCATTAACTCAAAAGAACCATTAATGGCATTAGATCTCGCTAGTAAATTTTTCAATCCTAAACCTTGTGATGAATCACTTTTTGAAACCATTCCTACACCATTATCAGCATAGATTAGTTCAAGTACGTTTTTATTGAGCTTCAGGTCAATGGTTATTTCGGTTGCGTTAGCGTGTTTAATGGTATTATTAATTAACTCCATTACTATTCTATACAAGCTAACCTCAACCTCCCATTCAAGCCTTGAAAAAGTATCTGCGGCTAAAGTTACTTTGATCTGATGTGTTTCATTTAACTGATTGACCACTCCCTGCAGTGTCTTTATAAGACCAAAATTACCTAGCTGTGCAGGCATTAACTCGTGACTAATTCGGCGCATGGAAGTCAGAGCAGATTCAGTTACTGCACGAACATTTAGAATAGACGATTTGATACCATCACCCAAATCAGGATTTTGCTCTAGCTTCATGAGATGCATCCGAGATATAGACAAAGTTGCACCAAGCTCATCATGCAAGTCCTGGGCAATGCGTTTCCTTTCATTCTCCTGAACAGTCAAACTTGTCTGAAGCAATTCCTGTTGCTGTCTGTTTTTCAGTTCTTCTTCCCTCAACTTCTGCAACACCAGACTTTTTCGGAAGTATTGATTTAATAGCAATACCCCAACGGCTATCAGAAAAATGACTCCTACGACTGGAATCAAAATATTCAATACTTCTACGCCTTGGGACTCTTCCATAATCCAATAAAGAAACAACTATACATGACCATCAAGAAAAGAGAATGCATGCACCACAAATATTGATTTGTTAATGGGGAATAATATTGAATAAAAACATTTCCAAAATAAAAAACCATCAGACTCGAAAGGTAATAGACAAATATTCCAGAATTAATCCAATTCAGGCTTTTATGTAATCCTGAACGATTTTCCTTTACGATATCATTCATCAATACAATGAAGGTGAAAATACTTATAATAATCAGGAGAATGGCTTGAATGGAAAGTGCTGTAGAATTGAACGTGTATATGGTTTCGAAAGCAATAGAATTGATAACAGTAAAAATAGAAAAGCAACAAGCTATTGATAAAAGTACATTCCTTTGCAGGTATTCCTTAAGCACATGATGATAAAACCAGATCAACAGTAAAAACCCGATTAAAACATACAAATGGAGCAAAGGCAGGTTATTTTCCTTTTGATACCACAAGATTTTAGATACTATTTCAATAACCGCTGAGAACAAAATGAAGTATCCAATATGCTTCATTTCATTAACTAATCTGCGAAAAATTGCTAAAGTATAAGTTGCAGTAATCAGTACCGGTAAAAATGCGTATTCAATTATTATACCTGCCACATGCTCCATAACTGCTTAATCTAGAATTGAAATACCTCTATTAAGGACATGTCTTAGGACACGGAGCAGAAAAATCCATCACATAAGAGCCTTCAGGATCCTCCAAAGAAGAAACGCTATTAGGATCTCCCTTATATGGGCCAGATAATATCACATCTGTTCCCGCGATTCCCGAAGATAGTTTCGCATTAACAACTGGTGTCATAAAAAGTTTTATCTCTCCTTCAGCTGTCAAACCTAAATATAGACGAGCGTATTCATACTTTATAGCTTCTTGACATTGCACTTCAGGAGGCAGTCCCATTACTTCAAGTAAATCAGCTGAATGAACAGTAAATGCTTTAATTGGCTCAAGATCCGAACTGAATCCAGATACCTGTGAGAATACCTTCCGGGAAACCTGAGCAAACCTTGCAGTATCTTCCTGAAATAGGTCGTAGGAGACGGCATACAATGAAGTATCTTTCATCTGTCTAGACAATGAAACCATAGTATTGGTAGGCTCTGTTTGCTGGCAATTCATCAAACAAACCACCACAGAAAGGATTGATAATTTCGCTAAATATTTCATGTTATTTGGTTTTACACAATGCTAATCCGAATACTTCTCTTTAGCATATAATAGAATCAAAAATCAAACATAACTATTCATACACGACCATAAAACAGGTATAAATACCTGCTTTGCGAATCGGATATTTATCCTCTAATATGTTTCAAGAAACCATCCCAGCTTTGTAAAGTCTCAAATGAGTTAAAGCCTATCACCGCCTTGTTCGCATAAGATATGGGTAAAACCATTTCACAGCTTATTTGAAATAGTTCATTGATTAAGGGTTATTGTGTTCACAGATCAATGATTGGTTGGGAAACCTAAGTAGAGAAGCTGATTCATTTATGATTCAGCTTCTTTTTCTAAAATGGAATCCTAAGCCGTAAAGCAAGAAATTATGTTAATCATTTGACAGTAGCTGGTAAGTTGAATGATAATAGCCGATTCAGACGGAATCGGCTTTTTTTATGCTCAAACTTTAATACAAGGATTTATATTGGACACAAGTATTTATACCCATTTTTACAATCACTGATTTATCCTCTTACATAACGCTTCCAGGTTCCTCAACTTTGTCTCATCTGATCGGATAAGTGGACCACCGCCCCACTTTCAAAAAAAGGAACTGATCTCAGCAGACACCTGAGAGGAGTAACCCGAAAATCCATAAGAGTAGGTTAAACATTCATTAAGAATCATTATGTCTAATCCAGTAAATCAATCAATTAACCCACAAGGCGCAACAAATACTGTTGCATCCGGAACCATTTCATGTGTAACCAATGCAGGATTCACACAAAGAGCTGTCGTTACCGTAACTGACGCTGATGGAACCACAGTGGCACAAGGTACATTTCAAGGCAAGGGAGAAAATAACACTCCAGCACCGTTGATGTCTCCTGCCTCCGGAACGGTACTGTCATTTCAAAACGCAAAACTACCCATCACTCTTGCTGCTACATTTGCCTATGACCCTAATGGATCATTCGTTAATAATGCTGCAAACAAAGTATTTACTACAATTCCTTATAATGAAAATGGCATTGAGGTAGTCACTATATTATCTGAAGATTGGGTAGATAATGATTTCAATGACATGGTACTTAGATCTGTGACCATAGCCCATTAGTATCAGAAATTAACTATTAATACACAAGAGGCTGCAACATGATTGCAGCCTCTTTTATGCAAGAAAAATAGCTTAATATCATATAATGCTTAATTTCGTGTCAGCAAATCGTTAGCCTCATGACACGTCAGCAATTATTTGATAAGATCAAGCAAAAAGAATCATTCCTTTGCGTTGGACTAGACACCGACATCAACAAGATTCCTAAACACTTGCTTGACACTGAAGATCCTCTTTTCGAATTCAACAAGCAGATAATCGATGCTACTGCTCAGTACGCCGTAGCATACAAACCCAACTTAGCTTTTTACGAGGCACATGGAAGTAAGGGGTTGGCTTCTCTTGAAAAGACAATGGAGTACATCCCAAAGGATATTTTCACTATTGCTGATGCGAAGCGCGGTGATATTGGTAATACCTCCAACATGTACGCAAAGGCTTTCTTCGAAAACATGGACTTTGATTCTGTGACAGTAGCACCATATATGGGTAAGGACTCGGTAACACCTTATTTGGAATACCAAAGAAAGTGGGTGGTACTATTAGCGGCTACCTCCAATGAAGGTTCTTTTGACTTCCAGGAACTCTTGCTGGATGAAACAGGTGAGAAACTTTACGAGCGAGTGATTGCCAAAAGTGCAGAATGGAGTAATCCTAACAACATGATGTATGTGGTTGGTGCAACACGCGCAGAAACACTTATTGGCATCAGACGAATGATTCCAGATCACTTCTTGTTAATCCCTGGTGTTGGAGCTCAAGGTGGCAGCCTTGAGAAAGTATGTACTTACGGCATGAACAAGCAATGCGGCCTATTGGTCAACTCCTCCAGAGGAATCATTTATGCGGGTGATGGTGAAGATTTTGCAGAAAAAGCGGCTGCTGCAGCTAAAGAATTGCAAGTAAGCATGGCTGCCCAGCTACTTAGACATCTGTAACTATTTCATATTTCCATATCTAACCGTATCTTAGGAAATCTTCTCCACCGCTATGGATGAATATTTTCTACAATACATCTGGAATTTTCAAAAGTTCAACTCCAATGAGTTGAGTCTGACGAACGGCTCTGTTATGAACGTTTTCGTTCCCGGATATCAAAATTCTGATTCAGGCCCAGACTTCAAGGAAGCCAAAATCAAGATTGATGACTTGACATGGTCTGGATCCGTTGAAGTGCATTTCAAATCCTCGGACTGGTATAAACATAATCATCAGGAAGATCGGGCTTACGAAAATGTGATCCTACATGTGGTATGGAAACATGATCAGGAAGTACTGATCAATGGGAATCCCATCCCTACATTGGAATTAATGTCCTATGTATTGGAAAATGTAGAACTTGCCTACAAGCATTATATCAATCAGCCATCAACCATACGCTGTAGTGATCAGATCGGTGAAATAGCCGAACTTCAAATCATCTCAATGATTGATAAGGCATTGAGTGATCGACTTAAAGTTAAAAGCAAGGCAATTCTGGAAATGCTTGATCAAAATAATGGTGATTGGGAAGAAACAGCATATCAACTCTTATTGAAAAATTTCGGATTCAAAATCAATCAAGAGGCTTTTCAAACGCTTTCTAAAAGTCTACCCTACTCCGTCATTAAGAAATACAAAAACAAACCAATTGCTATTGAATCACTACTTTTTGGCATGTCTGGTTTTCTTGAGTCGCCTACAGATGAATATTCCAATTCCTTATTGACCGAGTTTGATTATTTAAAATCGAAACACAATCTGATTCCGATCTTAAAAAAACATCATTGGAATAGATCACGGATGCGTCCAGCGAATTTCCCAACAGTGAGATTAGCACAACTCTCCAGTTTACTTACCAATAAATCCCAACTATTTGCGCAGCTGATAGAATTGAGTGATCATAAAAATGCCATTTCATTTTTCCAGAATTCGTTATCTACCTATTGGGAAGAACATTATGACTTTAGTAAACCAACTAAGAAACCACACCCAATTGGAGCGTCCGCGATTGATAATTTAATCATCAATACGGTAGTGCCTTTAATAGCAGCTTATGGCAAATACATTGATGAAGTCAGGTATTTGGATCAGGCCCAGGCCATCCTGGAAAAGATCAAGCCAGAGAAGAATCACATTATTGATAAATGGAAAGATGCTGGAGTAAAATGTAGTAACAGTTACGAATCTCAAGCCCTGATTCACCAGTACAATCACTGGTGCAAGGAAAAGAAATGTCTACAGTGCAACATAGGTATTTCAATCCTTAGCCCTAAATTGGCACCATGATTTGGACGGCACTCAACATTATCCTCATAATAGCACTTGCACTTAGTTTTCAACCCGAAGAGGGACCAACCAAACACTATTGGTTCGGCCTCTTAGCTAAGTTTGCTGCTTCCATTGCTTTTGGTTTGTATTATTTCACTTATCTGCAATCAGGAGACACAGTAGCATTCCATGAAAAAGCGTTTGAGCTATTTCAGCTTTCCGAACAATCGTTCAATCAATACATTAGCTACCTCTTTACTGGCCACCATCCAGTGTATATGGCCGAAGGTCGTAATGACTTCTTTGTGAAAATTTTAAGCATTCCATACGTCGCCACTCAAGGAAATTATTGGATCAGTGCATTATATCTTGCTTTCTTTTCATTTCTGTGTAGTTGGTTCCTTTTCAGATCGGTTGTTGGACATTACCCAAAATTATTGATTCCAGCCTTCATCGCTTTCTTGCTTTGGCCAACAAGTTTATTCTGGTCATCCGGAGCCATGAAAGACACATTAGTCAATGGAAGTGTATTCTTTCTTGCTGCAGTTTGCATTCGATACAAGTTCGGGTTCAGTTTTAGGTTTTCACAAGTCACCGTAGCCATTTTGTGCTTAGCCATGCTTTTCTACATGAAGTTTTATCTAGCAGCATTAATGGGCATTTCAATGGGTTTATTAGCTTGGGACAAGCTTGCTTCCACTTTCATTGAGAAAAAATCTATTCGAATGATATCCGGTATAGCAGCACTCGTTATTCTTATTGCTCTCACAAGTCAGCTCAACTGGAACATGAACCTGGATAAACTTCCAGGAGCCATTACAGAAAATTACGAGCGGATGAAAAACCTCTCTGAGGACAATGAAATTATCCAATTTGATTTGGATGGCACTTATTCGTCTTTGATAAAAAACATTCCTCATTCACTATACACTGGATTATTTAGGCCTGCCATTTGGCAAACCAACTCCTGGATGATCTTTTTTGGACTGGAATCACTATTTATTTATTTGTTGGTGATTCAAAACGGGATCTTCTTCAAACAGATCAGTATTAACCAACTCGGGACATTAGCATTGTTTTTCTGTATTGCCTTAGCCACATTACTACCTATGGCCTCCCCTAACCTTGGATCACTGGTTAGATACAAATCAGCTTTTATGCCATTTTTAATGTTCCTACTACTCGTAGCACCATATCAGGGATTATTCCTAAAAAAGAAAGAAAGTAACTAACTTTGCGGCCTGATTTAGAATGAGATATGGACAAACCAGTAATAATCTTCGGAGGGAAAGGAATTGCTAAAGCAGCATTAGAGATTTTCAAGAGCAACAGAATCGTTGTTTACGGATTTTTGGATGATGATGCTACCATTCATGGTACAGAGATAGATGATGTTACTGTTTTAGGTAAAACAGACGATCACGGATTCATTAAATTAATTGGTCAAAAAACGGAGGCTTTCGTTGCGACTGATGACAATGCTTTGAGAAAGAAGCAGGTAAAAATGTTGATGGATTCCAGAAAAGTCATGCCTACCAATGCAGTTCATCAGGAAGCATACATTTCCGAATCTGCCTCTATCGGTCATGGAAACTTTATCAATGCGAAAGCAACGATTGGATCTGATTCCAAAATTGGACAGCACTGCATTATCAACTCAGCTGCCATATTGGAATACAATGTAAAGGTTGGTGATTTTGTACAGATTGGTGCAGGATCAGTGATCAATGCTGGAGTGGAGATCGCTAATGAAGCATTCATAGGTAGTGGCGTTACTATCATTGCTGGAGTGAAGATTGGTAAAAAAGCACGAATAGGTGCAGGATCAGTGGTAATTGCTGATGTTAAAGATGGGGAAACCGTTTTTGGCAATCCAGCAATGAAAGTCGAGAAGTAATTTTCGATTTAGCGAAAGAATAAATCAAGGTCGTTCATTATATTACGACTCATTAATTATAATTTTTAATTCACAACACCCTGCTGGAAACAGGGCATAGGTTATGAAAGAAGATTATCTAGTATTACTTTATTATTGTTATTCAAGGATCGAGGATCCTGAAACATTTCGTGAGCAGCATCACCTAAGATGCCTTGAGCTCAACCTAAAAGGAAGAATCATCATTGCAGAAGAAGGGCTAAATGGCACTGTATCTGGTCTAAGAGCCGATTGTGAGCAGTATATGGCTGATGTAAAAGCTGATCCCCGCTTTGCAGATATCGAATTCAAAGTGGACGAAGTTCCTGATCATTGTTTCTCCAAACTTCATGTAAGAGTGAAGCCTGAAATAGTGCACGCGAGTCTTCACCAGATTGACCCACGCAAAAGAACTGGTGGCTATGTAGAGCCAGAGGAATTCAGACAGATTTTGAGAGATCAACCTGAAGACACAGTGATTCTTGACGTGCGTTCAAATTACGAACACAATGTTGGTAAATTCAAAAACGCCATCACTCTTGACATTGAAAACTTCAGAGATTTCCCTGAAAAAGTAAAAGAACTAGATCACCTAAAAGGTAAAAAAGTCATCACTTACTGTACTGGAGGAATCAAGTGCGAAAAAGCAAGTGCTTACTTGTTGGATCAAGGGTTTGAAGATGTTCATCAGCTTCATGGAGGCATCATCAAATATGGCCTGGAAGCAGAAGGTGAGGACTTTGAAGGCAAGTGCTATGTATTTGACAATCGAATAGTAAAAGACCTGAACACGGTTAATCCTACAACCATCTCTAAGTGCTATGTTACAGGACAGCCATCTGACCGTATGGTCAACTGTGCGAATCCTCATTGCAACAAGCACATACCAATGAGTGAAGAAGGCGCCAACAAATACAACGGCTGTTGCTCGGAAGAATGCTCTAAGCATCCTGATGTACGTCCTTATGACGGATCTGGATATTACCAGAAAGAAATGAATGGCTACAATCCTTACAGGGGAGTGAAGCGAAAGAAAGAAACAGCAGAATAAATTAGATAAGACACTCCTATGTCCAAAATATCAGAAACTGATCTTATAATAAACCCGGATGGGAGTGTCTACCACCTTAACCTAAAACCTGAACACGTTTCAGAAAAAATAATTACGGTAGGTGACCCTAGTAGAGTTCATAGAATCTCAAGTCATTTTGACAATGTCGATTTTGAGATGAACAAGCGTGAGTTCATCACTCACACTGGCATGTATAAAGGCAAACGTCTTACGGTGATCAGCACTGGTATGGGAACAGACAATGTTGAGATTCTCATGAATGAGCTTGATGCGCTTTTCAACATCGATCTGAAAACGAGAGAAATCAAAAAAGAGCATACTACGCTCAGAATTGTGCGTGTTGGAACCTCCGGAAGTATTCAGGAAGATATTCGACTAGGAAGCCATGTAATGAGTGAATATGGAATAGGAATGGATCCAATGATGCATTTCTATCAATTTGAGATGGGCGAGTTTGAAAAAGGTGTGGCCACGGCCCTTCAAGAATCATTGGACTTCCCCTACTCTCCTTACATCATTCGTGGTTCTGATGAGCTCATCGAGTTGTTCAAAGATGTGACCATCGCAGGAAACACATTGACATGTCATGGTTTTTATGGACCACAAGGCAGGACCCTAAGAATACCTATTAGATATCCGGATCTGATAGAAAAGCTTAACTATTTCCATCACAATGATTTTTGGATCACCAATATGGAAATGGAAACTGCTGGATACTATGGACTAGCAAGAGCACTTGGTCATGAAATGATCAGCCTCAATGCCATCCTGGCCAATCGAGTAAAGAACAGATTCTCCAAGGACCCAAACAAAGTGATTGACTCACTCATTGTCAAGGTCCTCGATAGAATTTAAGGTTTAAGCCTCTTTATTTTCTTTAAAAACGGATTCTACAGCTTTTTTTAGTTCACCTAATGCCGCTGCCAGATGATTTTTGGCCTCTACCCATTTATCCCCATTTTTCTCTTTGTAATCGTTGAAGTCCTCTTCTATTTTCTCTTTTTTCGACTTCAACTCCTGAATTTTCACTTCCACTTCATCACGAACTTCCTTACTTGCACCTTTTGCTTCGACGATAAGTTGATCTATTTTCTTACCTAATTCTGCAAGTATTCCTTCTACTTGACCTTTTGTATCATTTGTCATGTTATTCCGTTCTGGTTTGGAAGGAAATTAAATATTTGGTGCTTGAATTCCAACGAACTACGAATACATTCGTATCTTAAGTACTCTAACTAAACGAATGAAATCAGCAACTAACCGACTTATTGGTACAGTCATTGGCACTATTCTGCTGCCATTGATCATTTACTCGGTATATGAGATTTCCTCTGTAAAAGAAGATGAGGAAATGATCGAAAAGGTCTATCGTGACCAGTTAGATGCTATTATCTTCTCCATTAATCAATTCTCCAATGACAACATCAGCGGATTATTAGATAAGATTCAAAATGGACTCAAAGGGGATCTTTCTTTTAATGAGTCAGAACCCTACTTAGATTATTCCAGCATTCATACTTTGGTGTTTGAAGATCTCACTAATTCCAAGACCAAAGTTGTACGAATTATTGGTGACACCACCGATCATGTAGAATGGAAACACCTTCAAGACTCTATTTTACTTGCTAATCCTGACCTTAAAACACAGCTGATCCGATACAAAGAAGGAGGCTATCGGAAAATAGCACCTAAAGGAACTATCTCTGAAGCCAATGATCGAATGCAAGTAGTACATGCAGTGATAGACAATGGTGATCACAATGTCTTCATTACAGCATTTATCAGTATCGCTGGTTTTGCTAACAATGTACTGGCACCCAAGTTGCAGCAGATCGCTGAAGGAGATTTAATTATTACTTTAGGATACCGAGACTCAGATCAATATGTATATGTGACAGATTCGCTCAACAAAGAGGTGATGCTAAGCAAAAGCATGTGGCTGATACCTAGTTTGGATGTAGGTATTAGCTCTTCCAATAAAACAGTATCTGAGCTGGTCGCAGAAAGAACGCAATACAATTTAATTGCGGCATTCATTCTGATCTTCCTTTTGGTGTTCGGCTTCTCACTGGTCATACGCAACATACGCAGAGAAGTCAATTTAGCACAAACCAAAGCAGACTTTGTCTCTAACGTCTCCCATGAATTAAGAACTCCCCTTTCATTGATTAGCATGTTTGCAGAAACCTTGATGCTCAATCGATTTAATAGTGAAGAAAAGAGAAAAGAATACGAAGAAATCATATTTAAAGAGACGAATCGCTTAACAAACATCGTCAATAAGATTCTGAATTTCTCTCAAATTGAAGCGGAGAAACGTATCTACAATCCGTCTAGCGTAAACATGAATAATCTTGTAAAAGAGTTAATGCACGATTATTCCTATCACATAGAGCGCAATGGATTTGAATACAGTGTCAATCTTTATCCAGAATTACCAATCGTGCAGGTAGATAAAGAAGCCTTGTATGAAGCTTTGGTTAATCTGGTAGACAATAGTATCAAGTACAGTCCGAATGAGAAGTTTATCAGCATTGAGACAAGCACACGAGACAATGCAGTTTGGGTAGAGGTGGCAGACCGAGGAATGGGTATCCCAACTGACAGAATTCATCAGATTTTTGATAAATTTTATCGTGTGACCGAAGGCAATGTACAAACCACAAGAGGTGCTGGTCTTGGACTTGCGCTGGTTAGTCATATTGTTGATTCTCACGGTGGAGATATAGAAGTAGACAGCACCCCTGGAAAAGGAAGTAAATTTAGATTAGTATTTTATCTGGATAATCATGGCTAGAATATTAGTAGTAGAAGATGAACCCAACATGCAAATTGGACTTAAGGACAACCTTGAGTTTGAACAATTTGAAGTAACAGTTGCAAAAGATGGACAGGAAGGATTAGATATCATTTTAAGAGAATCTTTTGACCTTATCATTTTGGATGTCATGATGCCAAAAATGAGTGGCTTTGACGTTTGCAAAGCTGCCAGAAACAAAGGAATAAGTACGCCTATTATCTTTCTAACAGCCAAGGGTGAAGAGATTGACAAAGTACTGGGACTAGAGCTGGGAGCCGATGATTACATCACTAAACCATTTAGTATAAGGGAGTTGGTAGCACGCGTAAAGGCAATACTCAGACGTGTGGATTCTATGGATAAGGCTATCGCCGCACCACAGGATGCCGGACCATTAACTTTGGGATATCTTACTGTAGACTTCACGCATTACACAGCCATTCATGAGCAGGATGGCGAAGTAAAAATGTCTCATAAAGAATTTGAAGTTCTCAATTACTTACTTCAGCATAAAGGTGAAGTAGTTAGTCGTTATCAACTGCTAGAAGATGTGTGGGGATATGATTCACAACCCACCACCAGAACTGTAGATAATTTCATTTTAAAGCTTAGACAGAAAATCGAAGAGAACCCAAACAACCCTAAACATATCCTCACAGTTCATGGAGCTGGATATAAGGTAGTTGTATAAAAAAATCATTTTTGTTCTTTCTGTACCTTTTGATTTTATAAAACCTCTATTACCTTTCGCCCAAATTTAATATTCATGCAGTCCTCAAAACCACGCGTCATTAAAGACTTTGAAAAGCTTGATCCTGAAATTCAGGAGCAAATAAAGCTTGCTTACCCATATGGGTTTTACGATTCATTAATTCACTTCTACAACAAGGAAGGCAATAAAGTATCTGCTTTACCATTCGAAACGGATGAGAAGTACTACATGGTCAGAATGACCGTAGCAGAAGCTAAAGCCATCATTGCTGATGATGACGATTTTGATGATGAAGGAAATCTGAAAGACGACATCAAAGATGATTACGAAAATAAATATTCGGATCTGGATTATATGAGTGATTACATCGCTGATGATTCCAGCAGTAACGATGACGAAGAAGAGTAATCAGATTAGTCAACTCATTTATGCACTAACTTTTAGTGTAAGTATTATTCTATGTACTACACTGCTTTCTTGTTCGGATGAAAATATTGAGGACAGAACAGTAAAAGCAGAAGCCATTCTTACAAGTATCTATGCAGATACTGATTCTACATTTATCATTGGTGAGGAGCCATATGGCAAAATAGATTTCATTCAGGACGAAGACAGTGTAGTCACTATAGATATTTATCTAGAAAATTTCCCTCCTAATTCCATACACTCAGTTCACATTCATAGCGGCAGCTGTAGCCAACCAGGCATGCACTGGAACCTGGGGCAAGACATGATGACTTATTACTGCACTGAAGAGAGTCTAGGCATTCCATGGAATAAGCCACGTGCTGGAGATGTAGGCAATGTCAGTGTTAGTTATGATGGTACAGGGTTTTTCTCTTTAAAAACTGACCTTTGGAAATTATCTACTCTGGATTCAAGAGACATCATCGGACTCTCAATAATTGTGCATGACACGCAAGATGACTTCATTGGAGAGTGTGAACCAAGTCACGACCACACGCACACTCACCCCAACGCAAAAGTGGCCTGTGGCAGCATTGAGCTAATTCCTTAATACTCACCCACTCACGTATTTCGCACATTCACTACAACTTTTTGTACTTCCTCAAAAAATACAAACGTTATCATATTTCATTTTTACAATAGTTTTATACTTTTGTTGAACATTACATACAAAACGGTGACATTTAATGACAATCGTTTACTGCTGGGTGACAAACCTGCTTAGACTTCCACGTAAAATTGTATTGTAAACAATATCAAGGAATCTAAAGGTTAAAAACTCAAAACTCATGAAAAAGATAACAATGACTTTAGCAGTAATCGTAACAGTTATGGGCACTGCTTTCGCAACAGGTAATGGCGTTAAAAAAGAAAGAGCGGCAATCATTCCTGGAGTAGATGTAACGTACAAAGTTCTTTATCAAAACGATGAACCAACTGTAGTTCGAGTAAAGATCAAGAATGACAAAGGGGAACTAGTAAGAGCTGACAAATTCAACAGCAAAGACGGGTTCATGCAGAGATATGATTTAAGCGAACTTGAAAAAGGCACTTACTTCGTAGAGTTGAGAGACAAATACGGAGTGATCTCTGAAAAGGTTGAAATTAAAGACCAACTAACAAAAGCTAACACTGTCCTAGCTAAAAACTAAGGCATCAAAATATTTAAAATACTTCTTTATACTATTACAAATACCTTCTTGATTCAGGAAGGTTTTTGTTTTTATAGACAATTCATGACAATCATTTACATGATTCAGACAGCCAAATGCGCATAGTTGCGTAATATTGAATACCTGAAATGATGAAGATGAAACGATTGATTTACCTGGTCGTATTGCTACTACCATACCTATCCTCTGCTCAGGAGGAGCTTAAACGTGTGGTAGACCTGCGTGGCTACTGGAAGTTCTCCATTGGAGATAATCCACGTTGGTCCAATCCAGAATACAACGATCAAAGTTGGGAGAAAATATTTGTTCCTGCTCCCTGGGAAAACGAAGGTTTCAGTGGCTTTGACGGTTACGCGTGGTACCGAATCACTGTAGACTTTAAAAACATTTCAGATCAAAATCTCTTTCTCGTACTGGGTTTTATTGACGATGTAGATGAGGTTTATTTAAATGGTCACCTTATTGGTCATAGTGGCTCATTTCCCCCAAACTTCTACACTGCATACAACTCCTATAGAAAATATTATGTCCCAGAAGTTTACCTGAATAGAAACGGAAAAAATTTAATCGCCATTAGAGTGTTTGACACCATTTTGGAAGGGGGCATCATTAAAGGTGATGTAGGCATTTATTCGGATAAAAATTGCCCAGAGAAAACAATTCTTCTAGAAGGAAACTGGAAATTCAAAGAAGGTGATAGCCAGACATGGGCGAGAGAAGACTTTGAAGATAGAGACTGGCAAGACATCATGGTTCCAAGCCTATGGAGAAGTCTTAAAAAGACACACATTCAGAAAGGAGTGGCTTGGTATAGAAAGGAAGTCACTTTCCCTACTAAGTACAACACCAACGAGGACCTTGTTTTGGTACTAGGAAAGATTGACGACTTTGATGAGACTTATTTTAATGGAGTCAAAATAGGAGAAACCAACGACCATAAGCCTTACGGATGGACCACATCCTATTTACAGCCCAGAGTTTATGACATTCCTAAATCGTTGATTAAAAAAGGAGAGCCCAATCTTATATCCGTAAGAGTCAGTGACCTTGGCGGTGATGCGGGTATCTACAATGGACCATTAGCGATCATTCCGAAAAGCAAATTGGACGATTTAATACTCGTTAGAGAGTAGCTCTCGAATACCATTTTTTGATGGTGGCTTCAACAGGCTTATTCTGAGGAGTAAAATCATTATTCTGCAATCCGCCAGCATCTGGTAGAAAGTGCCATTTCCATAAAAAACCACCAGCAAACCAATCCTCTCCCCAAAACGTAGATAAAAAAGCATCGTATGCTCGCACCTGAATATCCAGATCTACGGTAGTCTCTCTTGTAATCTCCCAATGATTTCCTGCAGCACCTTCAGCGCTTCTAAATCCATACTCAGTAAATAACAGCGGTTTACCTATTTCATGACTAAACTCTTTCAATTCGGACTTTAATCGCTGACAGGAAGCTAAAAGTTCTTTATCCCCTGGATTAACAGCACTGGACAAGGGAAAATAAGCATCCACACCTATGTAGTCTAATTGATCCCAAAAGGTCACTTGAGTATAATTATCCCAATTGGATGCATAAGTCAATTTACCTGAATAAACTTTACGAATTTCAGGAATCAATTTCTCCCAATAGCTGGATCTTTTAAGAATAGTTTGCTTGAGTTCTGTCCCTATGCACAGCAACTCCACATTCATCTCTTCTGAAAGCTTCGCATATTCCAAAATATATGCTGAATACTGCTTTTCCCACTCTTGCCAATCTCCTTCAGATTCTAAAAAGTACTCACCTATCCAATACCCACGCATCCAGACATGTGGCTTCATCATGACTTTGTAATCATTGGATTGAGCGAGGCTTACCATCAACTTACAACCCGCTACTTTCTCTCCCCACCACTGCCGATCATGATTAAAGTAAACTCCCGGCTCACCTTGTTTGGAAAAGGCAAATGGTATCATAGCTACCCAGTTAGCATTAACTCTTTTGATCCCTGACATATCTACAGAATCAATTGGATTGTATGGATTCACCAGACTAACGCCGTTTATCCTTTCTGGGTACGACAAAGCATTTGACCCAGGTTCTATAAGCAAAACACCTAAAATAAGGATTACACCAAACAAACTTCCGTAAATAAGCTTCATATGTTGACTTAACGCATTATCTTAATAAAGATATTAAACGCTCAACCAAAAATAAGTTTTGGCAACAACTACTATCGATTTTAACACCCTACTGGTCAAACGTCTTAGAAACAAGGACACCACTGCACTGGATTACTTGTATGACCACTACTCAGATGCTCTCTACGGAATTATCTATCGCACACTTAATCATCAAGAAATAGCTGAAGAAACCCTTCATGAAGTATTCATGAAAATCTGGGATCAAATTGATTCTTATGATGCTAAGAAAGGGACACTTTTTACATGGATGTACCGTATTGCCCGAAATAGGGCCATTGATGCACGGCGGTCGAAAGATTTTAAATCAAGTGATAAATCCGACGACATTACAGGCTTCGTAGATATGTTCGAAACCTCCAACAACGAGGAAGACTACATCGGGCTATCAACCGTGCTAAATGAAATAGGCAAAATGTGTAAAAAACTCATTCAGCTTAATTTCTTTGAAGGATATTCTCATGCCGAGATTTCGGAAAATGAGGATATGCCCCTTGGAACCGTGAAAACGCGTCTTAGGAATTGTTTGAAGGAAATAAAACATAAACTAAGGAGAGATTTTGAGTAGAGAAGAAATTTTAAACGAAGGTTACCTGGCAGCATACATTACAGAGGAGCTGAGCACGGCAGATGCTGCGGAGGTAGAGCAATTTATTGCTGATGATGAAGAAATAAGGGATGAATACTACGAGTTACAAAAAACTGTAGAGTCTTTAGCATTCCAATATTCTATTTCTACATCTGAGGCAGTCAAGAGATTGATTATGGAAGATTCACGTGTGATGAAATATCTAAGCACGGAAATGTCTTCAAGCAGCGCTGGACTAAAGTTAGGCTTAGCAGCTAGTGTGCTTATCGCACTTGCATCTATGTTTAGCGCATATTATTTCTGGAGTGAATGGCAAGACACAGATTATCGACTTGCTCAGCTTACAGCCAGGAATATAGAACTTGCAGAATCTTATAATACTGTTAATCAAGAACTGACTGACATACGTCAAGATCTTGCTGTATTAGTAAGCCCTGAATTCAGTAGAATCATCCTAAATGGAACTGACAATGCAAAAGATGCAAAAGCAGTTATCTACTGGAACCCTACCGAGGAAGAGGTTTACATTAATTCTGCAAACATGACAGCTTTAGCTCAGAATCAACAGTATCAACTATGGGCACTCATAGATGGAGTACCGGTAGACGCTGGAGTATTTGACGCCAAAGAAGGAACTTTCCAAATCATGAAAAACATAGCAAAAGCAGATGCATTTGCTGTAACTATAGAGCAAACCGGTGGTGCAGAAAGTCCAACACTTAGCACAATGCAGGTTTACGGAGAAGCGATTTAACAATCAATTACAATTACTTAATTCAATCAAAGCAAGGTGTCTTCACCTTGCTTTTTTTATGATAAAAAAAATCACTTTTTTTTCAATCCATTAAATCCAATCTTCATCCTCACTACGTAAGTACTTCATAGTTTCTATTAGAAACTGCTTAAAGCTGGTTGATGAGCGCCGTGAGAAATCACGGCGTTTTTTTTGCATTTCAGTCTCTAACATTCAGATCAAGCGACAGACAACCACCTGTTTTCGACGAACATGGGTAAAACAACGTTATCTGATGAAGTGAATAAATTTCTCATTCTGTACCTTACAGGAGTATTGTAGTTTCTATTGAAACTGCTTAAAGCTGGTTGATGAGCGTCGTGAAAAATTTCACGACGTTTTTTTATGTCTCAAAAGAAATTAAAAAAAATCCAGGATTTTTTTTCGCGCTCAAAATCCAACCATCGTGCTCACTTCGTAGGTGTAGTATAGTTTCTAATAGAAACTGCTTAAAGCTGGTTGATGAGCGCCGCGAGAATTCGCGGCGTTTTTTTTTAATCGAATCGCTCGATATCGGCACCCAGTTGCTTCAATCGCTTATCAATAAACTGATATCCACGATCTATTTGCTCAATATTGTGAATGGTAGAATCGCCATCTGCAGATAATGCCGCGATTAACAAAGAAACTCCAGCACGAATATCCGGAGAGGTCATACTAATTCCTCTAAGAGGAAATGCTCTATCCAACCCAATTACGGTTGCTCTATGCGGGTCACACAAGATGATCTGAGCACCCATGTCGATCAATTTATCAACGAAGAACAACCTACTCTCAAACATTTTCTGATGGATCAAACAGGTTCCTTTGGCTTGAGTAGCTGTTACCAACACAATACTTAATAGGTCAGGCGTAAATCCAGGCCAAATAGCATCTGCGATGGTCAGTATAGATCCATCGATATAACTTTCTATTTCGTAGTGCTCTTGTGCTGGAATGAAGATATCATCTCCTCGGAACTCCATTTTCACCCCCAAACGCTTGAATGTATCAGGGATAATTCCCAGCATATCAATTCTAGCATCTTTGATGGTGATCTCTGACTGAGTCATTGCTGCCATTCCTATAAAGCTACCGATCTCAATCATATCCGGAAGCATGGTGTGTTCGGTACCTCCTAACACTTCTACTCCCTGAATTTTCAATAAGTTACTTCCTATTCCTTCTATTTTGGCTCCCATTCTCACCAGCATGTTACACAGCTGCTGGATATACGGCTCACACGCTGCATTGTAGATGGTCGTTTCTCCTTCAGCAAGCACTGCTGCCATAATAATGTTGGCCGTACCAGTCACAGAAGCCTCATCCAGGTGCATATATGTACCTTTCAGCTTAGATCCGTCTACTGTATAAAAGCTGGTAGCAGAATCGTAATGAAACTCAGCACCTAGTTTCTGGAATCCTACAAAGTGTGTATCTAATCTTCTTCGGCCAATTTTATCTCCTCCTGGCTTAGGCATTTTACCCTTGCCATAGCGAGCCAACAATGGACCTAGGATCATAATGGAACCACGCAAAGAAGCTGCCTTCTCTTTAAATTCCTGTGTGTCTAAAAATTTTAGATTGACTTCCCTAGCTGTAAACCTGTAAGATTCTTCATCGGTCTTCTCAATCTGAACCCCCAAATCAGCCAACAAATCAATGAGCTTGAGAACGTCTCTGATTGCTGGGATTTTATGAATATGAACAGGTTCAGCCGTTAATAATACAGCGGAGATAATCTGGAGCGCTTCGTTTTTTGCTCCTTGCGGAGTGATGCTCCCTTTGAGGCGTTTGCCGCCTCTCACACGGAATGAAGCCATTAGTTGTTGTTTCTTCTTCTTTTGTTGTTCGAGTGATTTCTTTTACCGCCTTTATTGTTGTTATTGTTATTGCGGTTTCTATTGTGGTGTCTGTTGTTATTGTTGTCGTAATGACGCTTTTCAGAGTCAAACAAACCATTCGCTTTCACCTTTTCAATATCGATATCCAATTGATCTTTGGATAGCTGTTTGATGTTTTTCAACACCTGCTCATCTTCGATATTGTCCTTGTTCCAGGTTTGGTAAAATGACTTCATCAATTTACCGATAGCAATAATAGCTCCTTCTTTCTCAGCTGGATCTTCCATTGCGATAGCGTCATTGATCAAAATCTCAATATTTCTACCGTAGTGTCTAAACTTGATCTCATTAGACTGATACTTCATTCTGTCCGGCTTGCGGTCAAGAATCGTAGACTCTGGAATGGGGAAAGGGCTTTCTACATCCAGGTCAAATTTGGAAATGATAAACAAGTCGTCCCAAACTTTTTGAGTGTACTCCTGCGCATCTTTACTGAACTCAGGGTTGATCATTTTCATCAGCTCTACTAAGGTAGCTGCCAATTTGTTACGCTTCTCTTTATCTTCTACCGTTTTAATGTGCGCCACAAGATTCTGCACGTTTCTCCCGTACTCTTTCAAAGTCAGCTGTGAACGCTGGGTATTATATTCCAAACTCATATTGTAGATTTTGCTCAAAAATAATGAAATAGTATTATGCCAACACTTTAAGAACTAATTGATTTCGTAGTTATTACGTTTTTATGTAGGCAATACATTTTAATTCTATGGCTATAGGTGTAGGTAACGCATTTACTTCAACAGTGGTTCTGCAAGGCTGAACATCTTGAAAGTATTCTGCGTAAATTTTATTGAATGTCTTAAAATCAGCCTTCATGTTTGTCAAAAACACAGTCACATCCACCAAATCCCCCCATTTAGCACCAGAAGCCTCTAATATATCTCGTACATTCTTGAATACTGAATGACACTGTTTTTCAATATTATATGCTTCTATCTCGCCTGAATCATTCAAAGTAACTCCAGGTATTTCCTTTTTTCCTTTTTCTCTGGGACCGACACCAGACAAAAAGAGCAAATCCCCAACTTTTCTAGCGTGAGGATATAGCCCTACTGGCTCAGGCGCTTTATCGGATTGATAAACACTCATAGTTTCTTCTCAAAATAAATTCTTGACAACAATGGATCAGGATACGGCTCAAAATCAACCACATAAAACCCTTCATTGATTGCAAATCGAAGCATGTTACGATGACGATTCATGGTTTTAAACTTCAACACCTTATAGCCTTTCAGCTTACACCAGACCTGCATTTTATGTAATAACAATCGCGCGATCCCTTTACTCCGATGCTCAGGAATAACCGCTCCCATCCAACTGTAAAATACCTCACCATCAAGAAAACGGTCATACCCAACTTTAAAACCGGCAATTTCACCATCGCACTCTGCTATCAGAATGACGTGTTCAGAAGCAAGTAGCCGATGATTGTATTCAGACTTTGAATAAGGCTTGTCAAATTCAGGAACTAACTCCTGAATAGCTAACACCTCATCTATGCTTCCAGGTCTAACCAGAATATTCATTGTTTACTTATTCATCAAATCTTCGATTTCATCCGCGTGAATTGGAATATTTCTCATCAGGTTTCTATGACCATCTTTAGTAATGAGGATATTGTCTTCCAATCTAATACCAATATTTTCTTCCCTGATATAAATACCTGGCTCCACAGTGAAGACCATGCCTGGCTCAAATTTCTTATAGATTGATGCGACATCATGCACATCCAACCCTAAGTGGTGCGAGGTTCCGTGCATAAAATATCTTTTGTAAGCCGGCCATTCCGGATCTTGATTTTTCACATCAGTACGATCAATCAGCCCTAGCTCAATCAGTTCTTCTGTCATCAACTCTCCTACCGCAGCATGATATTCTGGAATAGCACTTCCTGGCTTGAGAAGGTCTGTTGCTTGATTTTTCACTCTCAAAACCGCATCGTACACCTGACGCTGGCGCTTGGTGAATCGACCATTAACCGGGATAGTCCTTGTCATGTCTGCATTATAGTTGGCATATTCTGCACCCACATCCATCAGCATCAAGTCACCATCTTTCAGTTGCTGATTGTTCTCGATGTAGTGAAGCACACATGCATTGAAACCTCCAGCTATGATTGGAGTGTACGCAAAACCTTTCGAGCGATTGGATAAAAATTTATGAGCATATTCTGCCTCTACTTCATATTCCCAAACACCCGGCTCTACTGTTTCTAATATTCTGCGAAAACCCTGCTCGGTGATATGACAAGCATGCTCAATCAATTTTACTTCAGTCTCCGATTTGATGGTTCGCAGATCATAAATGATTGGAGCAAGTCGCTCATATTTATACAGCGGGTATTTTGCCATACATGATTTGATGAATCGATCATTAGCAGTTTCCACTAATGAAGCATTTCGAATATGCTCATTGCTTGGCAGATAAATATGCTCCGATTCCGCAAGTATGGTATACAAAACCTTTTCAAAGTCTTGATTCCATTTAATGTTTTTGATCCCTGACGTTTGCTCGCCTTCTTCTTTGGTGAGTTTGTGACCTTCCCAGATAGCAATTTCTTCATTGGTCTCTCGCAAGAATAATATTTCTCTGAATTTTGGATCCGGAAAATCTGGAGCTAATAATAAAATAGACTCCTCCTGATCTACCCCAGACAAGTAAAACAAGTCTGAATTTTGTTTGAAAACCATAGTACCATCAGCGTTGGTAGGCATGATGTCATTGCTATGAACAATTACTATCGAGTTGGGCTTCAAACGAGAAACCAGTCTTTTTCTGTTTTCAATAAAAAGCTGATTATCTATTTGTTTATATCTCATGGAATGCTGTCTTATGTAATAGTGTGAAGTATTCAAAGGTAGTATTTCTACCCATTCAAGCCATTATTTAGACCAGCAAAACATAAAATAGTTTAGAATAATAAAGAGGAAAAGATGAGGGGATCGTTCACATGAACCGAAACATACATGTTTGGACCTTCCGCACATGTTCGGAAGGCAGAAAACTCCAGGAAAGAGGCTTCCGAAGGCTTTCAGAAGGCAAAAACGCGAATGTTTGGGTGTTCCACAGCCCTAAATAACCAACAAACGCGCATGTTTGGAGCTTCTGCACATGTCCGAAGCATGGAACACTCATGTTTCTTTAAAATTTGTGGATTTAGGCAGTTCTGACATGTCTGAGAGCATCCATAATTACTCTTTCGTTCTCAAAACACCAAACAAATAAAGGGAAGCCACGGGCTTCCCTTCATCAATCAAATGTTCAATTCAAGATTTATTGAACCGTGAACGAAACAACAATTACCTCTCCATTAAATTTCTCTGGACCGTCACCATTATCAGGGAACCCATACTCTCCATCAGCTGGGGATTCTATGTGAAGCATTGGGAACAATTTGGCTCCAGTACTCACAGAAGCATCTCCCAAATCAACTTCCACATTACTGTTCGTTCCTGCCATCACCATAGTTTGTCCTAATACGTCACCAGGAGCACCACTTCCATTGTCAGCATGTATCACAATCCAACCGTCTACTCCAGCTTTCACTTCATCAATCGTCACCGTATTGGAAGATGAGACTGCTTGATCAGCAGCCGTTACAGATGGTGACATAATGTCAATTGAAGAAAATGTTATTGGTGCATCAAATCCATTAGCTCCATCAAACTCATAGCTACCAATAGTTCCATTATCGTTATGAAGCATGATCCATAGAGTTTCTCCATCGGTCAATTCTTCACCATCAGCAAAAGATATCTCAACATCTGTAGTCGTACCTGCCTCAAGAGCCACAGGCACAGAAATAATACCAGGAGCAACAAATGATCCTGCCCCATTATCTCTATGAACCACCACCCAGGATGGCTGGCCAACTGTGATACTTTCCACAACGATTTTATCTTGAGAAGTAACTTGATCATTCGCCGTAAATGATCCCGTAGAACTCAAAACTGAGAATGTTTCTGTTGTAATTGGCGCATCAAACCCATTGGCTCCATCAAATTCATAGCTACCTATAGTTCCATTTTCCGTGTGAAGCATCACATATAAAATAGCGTCGGCACTTACTGCTTCTGTAAGAGTAACTTCAACGTCTGCCGTAGTACCAGCTTCTAATTGTACAGGTGTAGAAATGATACCCGGCACTTCCGGCCCATCATTTGTAGAGTTACTTTTATGAACAACTACCCATCCGGTTGCATCCAATGTAATTGTACCCACAGAAAGAGTATTTCCTTGTAAAATCTGATCCGCTACAGTAATGGCACCAGAAGGAGCTATCGTCTCAAATCCAACAACCACTACATCCTCACCAAATATTTCAGGACCATCACCATTGTCTGGGAATCCATACATACCATCTGCTGGAGACTCAATGTGAAGCATAGGGAAAAGTTTTTCACCTCCTGCATAAGTTGCTGTTCCCAGATCAACCATAACATCACTATTTGATCCGGCCATCACCATAGTCTGCCCTAGTACATCACCAGGAGAGCCTTCACCATTGTCTGCATGTATTACTAACCAGCCATCAACAGCTGCATTTACCTCACCAATTGTGATCATATTCTCACTCACCACCTGATTTTCTACAGATATAGAAGGTGCACTCACCGTAATTCCGGTCATTACTATATTCCCTCCTTCATCAAAAATTGGGTTATCGAAACCATTAGCTCCATCGAACTCATATTCTCCAGCAGTACCATCATCAGTATGCAACATTACATGAAGTGTTGCTCCATCAGACAAATCAGCAAAGTCAGTCAATTCTACCATCACATCGTCAGTACTTCCGGCTGCCACCATTTTTGGTTCTGAAATGATACCCGGCACAACCGGTCCTCCTTCAGAAGTGGACGCATGAACTACCACCCAACCAGCTCTATCCAAAGTCACATTGGAAATGTGAACCATATTTTGTGAAAGCGTTTGATCAGACACCATCAATGTGCCTGTAGGATCTCCATCTACAGATAAGGTGATACTAGTCATAACAATATTACCATCTGAATCCAATATTGGTCCATCAAAGCCACTTGAGCCATCAAACTCGTAAGTACCAATGGTCCCATCATCTGTGTGCAGCATTACATACACTACATCCCCATCTGCGATTTCCACATCACTATTTAGCATTACTTCCACGTTGGTAGAAGTGCCGGCTGACACCATTTTGGCCTCAGAAATTATTCCCGGAACAACCGGACCTCCTTCAGAAGTAGACGCATGGACTACAATCCACCCATCCATATCCATAGTGACACTAGAAACTATTATGCTATTATTTTCAGTCAACGCCTGATCCGAAACAGTTAAAGTACCTGTTGGATCCATAGGCTCCATGTCTTCATCCTCGTCGTTACATCCGACGAATGCCACTGTTAGCACAAGCAGCATTAATGTTGTTTTTTTGAAAAAATCACTAATTGTCATTTTCATAGGTTTTTAAAGAATTAAACATTTATCAGAGTACTCGGCTAACCTACGAGGGTACTAGATGAACCAGATTTATTTTGTTGAACAGAAAAAGAAAATCATGAAACAAAAACACTTCCGATGAGAAGAAAAAAGTGTCCCAATATCTTTTTACCTTAGAATTTGATAAAATTCAATGGTGCTAAAAAAAATCTCATTTCTTCTACTCTTCCTATTATTCAGCTTACTTAAAACCTGGAGCCAGGGTAAATATTGGGTTGCAAAAGAAAGCTCTTCAGAAGTTCAGAATCATTTGATGAAACTCCCTTTGATATGCTCAGAGTGGTTGGAAAGTTGCAGCTATGAGCTTAGTCAACAGGAAGTAGAATATTTACAAGACCTACATATTTGCTTAAATCCTGTAGCCAGTTTTGCACCTCTGTCGTCAGAAAATAAATCAAACAGACTTGGGTTTGCTCTGGAGCAAGTCAAAGCAGAATATTTTATTCGCAAAGGACTTAATGGTTCTGGAATCAAGGTTGGAATAATCGATGGCGGATTTCTAGGCGCAAATAAAAATGAATCACTAGCTCATTTTTTCAATTCAGATCAAATCAAATATTACAAAGACTATGTCACTCCAGAGTTAGAAATGTATGGTGGCATCAAAGGATTGGATGACAATCATGGCACAGAAGTATGGCAACTCATAGGAGGCAACCATCCTGGTAAAAACATCTTGTATGGACTAGCCACAGAGGCTGATATTTATTTGGCTCGAACCGACCATGGGGCATACGAGAAACGAATTGAGGAAGACTTACTCATCAAAGCATTAGAGGACATGGATAGCATGGGTGTCAAATTGATTAACCTGTCACTAGGCTATAATCTTGGGTTTACGAATTCGGATGAAAATTATACCCCTGACCAAATGGACGGCAAAACATCCATGGTTGCCAAAGCAGTTGACTATGCAGCCAAAGAACGTGGCATGCTCATCATAGTAGCCGCGGGAAATGAAGGCTCCATTAAGTGGCAAACACTAAGCACTCCAGGGGATGCCAGATATGCACTAACTGTAGGCTCGAGTAAACAAAAAGTGTGGGACAAAATGGATTACAGCAGCATAGGGCCAAATTATACAGACTTTGTAAAACCTGACATTGCTGTCTACTCTACGGAAGGCACTTCTTTTTCTGCCCCTGTGATCACAGGAATGGCAGCATGTATTTGGCAAATGGACACCTCATTGACCAATTTCGAGATTATCGAGATCTTTCGAAAAGCTGGCAACTTTTATCCTTATCCCAACAACTATCTTGGGTATGGAGTACCTACATGTGAAGAGATTCTTAAGGTTTACAACAACCAACCGAGAGAGCTAAATCATCCTGTTCATTCTAAAAAAGATGTTGTATCCATTAAAATACCAGATGATGTAAAATACACAGTAGCTTTTCACAAAACAGACAGCATCCATGTGCTGCATCGGATCATTTATCGCCAAAACGGCAAATTGAAAATCAAAAGACCAGAAGGTGTAGTGCAAACGAGTATCTTATTAGATCAGCAAGTCACAGAAATTTTCTGGGAGTAAATCCCGACATTAATCATCTTATTAAACTGTTCATTCAACTACAGAACCTCCTTTTTATAGTCCATTTAGATTCAGGATCCGCTAGAACAAAGAAATCATCCTACTAAACAGGGACATTATAGCCTTCTTTAAGATTTTTTTTATTCGGTGTGTCCATTTTCATTAAGCCTGTTCGTCATTCGATCAAAACAAGTTAAATTCTAAACTCAAACATTTTTTATCATGAAACAATTCTTGTACTTATTCCGAGGCGGTGATGAAGGTTATGCTCAATTATCACCTGAAGAAATGCAAAACCACATGGCCAAGTGGAATGAATGGATGATTCAAATAAGTAAAACTGATGAACCTGTTCCAGGGCTACCTCTTAATAATGAAGGAAAAGTAGTTGAAAAAGGAGGCGAAATCATAACTGACGGCCCTTATCCTGAAGGTAAGGAAATAGTTGGTGGATATGTCATAGTAGAAGCAAATACTTTAGATGAAGCAGTTGAATTATCTAAAGGCTGCCCAATATTTGACTTTGGAGGTATTGTGGAAGTAAGAGAAGCAGTAGACATGTAAATGAATTAGGCCATTTTTGTCATGGACAAAAATGGCCACATCCTATGTCCCAAAAACCGGTCAATCAACTTGTAGATCACTTTTTCAGAAATGAATTTGGAAAAGCTGTCACTTTATTGACTTCAAAGTTCGGGATTCAATATTTAGAGATAGCTGAAGATGCGGTGCAGGAAGCCCTTGGCAAAGCCATGCAAAATTGGGGCTTTGGAAAGATCCCTGATAATCCTTCAGGTTGGATCATACGAGTGGCTCAAAACAAAATAATTGACTACTTACGAAGACAACAAAAAGTCTTCTACGCCACGCAAGTTCCAGATCAGGCATATCATGAACAGATCACATCTGATGAACAGTTCAATGATGAAATGATCAAAATGATATTTGCGTGCTGCAATCCAAAATTAAGTGCAGACTATCAAATCATACTTACACTTAAAATATTAGGTGGTTTATCCATTCGAGAGATTGCATCTGCACTATTAAAAAAGGAGGAAACCATTGCCAAGTCCTATACCAGAGCTAAAAAACAATTCCAAAAGGAAAACCTTCAACTTGAGCTCCCTGAAGATGAAGCCATTAATGATCGACTACTAATGGTGTTAAAAACTATCTATTTACTGTTCAATGAAGGGTATAAAAGCACGGAAGGTGAGCAACTGATTCGACGAGATTTGTGTGAGGAAGCCATGCGTCTAAATCAACTTTTGTTAGAGAACGCCTCTACCAATAATGAATGGTCAAGATCATTAATGGCGTTGATGCATTTTCAAGTGGCTCGATTCGACTCCAGAGTTGATGAATATGGGCTAGCCATTTCGCTCACCGACCAGGACCGGTCCAAATGGGATCAACGCCATATTACTTTTGGAAACCGGTATTTGACGACCATAGAGAATGGAATAAAAAACACTTATTTCATTCAAGCAGCTATCAGTGGCATTCACTGTGCAGCCAAAACATGGGAAGACACCAACTGGACCTACATCTTAATGCTGTACAATCATTTGTATGCATTAAGGCCTAACCCAGTAGTAGCACTCAATCGAATATATCCTTTCGCAATGGTACATGGAGCAGAAGCAGCACTCACAGAACTAAACAAGCTAAAAACTGAGTCATCATTACTTTCTAACCATTTACTCGCAGCAACGGAAGCAGAACTTCATCAGCAGCTTGGCGATTTGCAGGAAGCAATTAAGCTCACTGAAAAAGCGATTGACTTGGCGAAGAATGAGAAAGATAAGATCTTCTTATCACATAAATGTGAGCAATTAAAAAAGGCCATGATTCTATAAACCATGACCCTCTTACCAGCGGAGAATGCCTTAAGTAACTAAGGCATCCAACATTTAAATGCAAACAAGCTATTCAAAGTAAGCATCAGCAAATGACTTTTAATTGTACAAACAAGAACTATTTGAAATATCGAAACTGATATGCCAAAGATTCTGGCAAAGTTTTCAATTCACTTGGCGTTTTTCCACAGATACTCTTAAAGTCACGAATAAAATGTGCCTGATCATGATAGCCAAGTTGCTGTGCAATAGAAGCATAGGTATCTCCGCTCTTCATTTCCGTAATCAAGTTTAGCCCCTGATTAAATCGAGACAGCTTCACAAACTGTTTTGGAGACATCCCAAAATACTTATTGAACAAATCTGAGATGTGTCTTCTCGTAAATCCCATATCTGACGCCATCTTCTCAACACTTATTTTATAACCATCGGGCCCTGTAAGTCGCTTAAATAGATCAAGCAGATCCTCCCTAATAGCATTAGCTTTAAGTCTGGCTTCAACAAATTGCTCAATTAAGACCAATATCTCCGCTTCCGACAAATCTTCCAATTGAAAAACCTCATTAAGAAGGCTGAGTTCTGGAAAATCTTCTAGTTTGATAAATCTATTCATTAGCTGCTTTGGGGTTATTCCAAACAGCAAAAACATGTACATAGGATATAGGGATGCCCCTATTACGCGAATCTTTTCGTGCGAATATTCTACCAAATTACTGATATACCCAATATAAATCCCTTCATTTAGTAGCTGTGAGTTCTTGGAATCCATCATTCTGATTTCCACACCACTTGCTGATTGAATTATAAAAAAAGAGGGCGTACCATTAGGAAGGAGGAAATCCTTGCGTTTTTCCTCATCATCATAGTTAATCACAAAAAAAGACTTGATTACCTCCTTCAGCTTGTCAGAGGAATCAAATTCTTTAAAATCTAGGCTCATTAGTACAAACGGTTATATGATTGCAATCACATAACTCACAGAATTATTGTACTCCCACACCTAAAATGGCCTTGAGGACACTGGCGTTTACCGTGAATTCCACAGGGCCTGCATGGAAGTTGTTCACCGGTCTCAGCAATAAACGACATATCCGACAAAGGTGCAAATCCAAAGGCAGGAATTGTTGAACAAAAAGCTGCTGTGACAGAAGCATTTACAGCTGAAGCAAAGTGCATCGGTGCAGAATCATTGACATAATTCATGTCGGCACCTTTCATTAATGCAGCAGACTCCAACATTGACAACTGACCTGCTAACACCATAACAGACAGGCCTTTGCACTGATTTTGAATATATTGACAATCGGATAAATCATCTGCTCCTCCAAGTAAATAGATGTTATTTCCAGATAACTTATTCCTGATCAACTCTATCCATTTATTCAGCGGCACTTTTTTCGTTTGCCAAACCGATCCCGGAGATATGGTAACATAATCTTTACCATACCTTTCCTTTAATTTATTGATCAGGTGATCCACATAAAGTTTTGGTATCTGAGGATCAGGATCATCTACAATCCCAGCAATCAAACTGTGATTACGCTCGATTTCATGTTGACCATCAAATGAATGCGGATATCGCTCCGAAAACAAAAATGACAAGGGGTTCTTCCTAAATCCTATGATTTGATCCGCACCCGAAAAAGCCGCCAATATCCCACTACTCAAGAATCGATGTAGATTGATCACTAAATCATAATGAATGGATCTAAACCTCTTAATTAATTGTATAAGACTGGAACCTTTATGAAGCTTATTAAAAGAGTGTACACTTCGAACAAAAGGATGCTGATCAAATAACTCTTCATAGCCAGATCTAATGCAAAAATCGATGGAAGCCTTCGGGAAATGATGATGCAATTTCTCTGCAACTGATGTAGCCAACACCACATCTCCAATAAAAGCCGTCTGAATAATCAGTATTTGCATAAACTAGGTTCGAGAGCTTTAAAATTAGTAAATTTGCGCCCCTATGAATGATCATGAGCTGATAGAGTTACCGAATGGGATTCGGATTATTCACAAACAGATAAGTAATACTAAGATTGCCCATGTGGGAATCATGCTGGATATTGGGAGCAGAGATGAAACTCCTGAGGAGCAAGGTATTGCTCATTTCTGGGAGCACATGGCTTTCAAAGGAACCAAAAAGCGTAAGTCTTTTCACATCATCAACAGACTGGACTCACTTGGTGGCGAGCTAAATGCTTACACAACAAGGGAAAAAATCTGTTTCTACGCTTCCGTCCTGGACAACCATTTGGACAAAGCAGTTGAGCTGCTTGCAGACATCACTTTCAACTCCATCTTCCCGGAAAAGGAAATAGAAAAAGAGCGAATGGTGATTCTGGAGGAAATGGCAATGTATCGCGATACTCCGGAAGATGCCATTCAGGATGATTTTGATGAATTAGTGTTTCACAATCACCCTCTGGGAAGCAATATTCTAGGTACAATAGACACTGTTAATTCCTTTAAACAAAATGATTTTAAAGAGTTCTTGAAAAAGAATCTCAACACTGAGCGAATCATCCTTTCGAGTGTAGGAAACTATTCCGCGAAGAAATTGAAGCGAATGGCTGAAAAATATCTACAGGATATTCCTCATAAGAATCATACTCCTGAAAGAAACTATTTCACTCCAACTTCGCCCATAGTTCAGACTATTGAGAAGCCAATCACCCAGGCACATGTTGCGTTGGGCAGAACCAGCTACAGCTTGAAAGATGAGAATAGAATTCCGTTCTTTCTATTGATCAATATCCTTGGTGGTCCAAGTATGAACTCACGCCTTAACTTGTCCTTGCGTGAAAAACATGGCTTTGTTTATGGAATAGATGCCAGCTATACACCTTACATTGAGACTGGCTCATTGGCGATTTATTTCGCTACGGACCCTAAAAACCTTAAGAAAAGTCTTCGCCTGATTGATAAAGAATTTGATCTTCTGAAAAAGAATCCACTAGGTCATATGCAACTTCATAAGGCTAAGCAACAGCTAAAAGGTCAGCTGGCCATGTCTGAAGAGAACAACAACGCCATGATGCTGATGATGGCAAAAAGCATTCTGGATCTCAATAAAGTACCAGACATCAATGAGCTATTTGAAAAAATAGATCAGGCTTCTGCGGAACATTTGATGGAATTAGCACGACAAAACTTCAATAAAGATGAAATGAGTCAGCTAACTTTCATTCCAAAGTAGCACTGCGGTAGAAAATCCATTAATTTTACCTCATGGATTTTCTACCAGAACCTCTTCAACACTACATCGAAGAAAACACGGAAGCAGAAAGTGGATTACTCCACCAAATCAACCGTGAAACTCACCTCAATGTATTAAAACCAAGAATGCTCTCCGGACATTTGCAGGGCAGGGTTTTATCGATGTTGAGTCATATGATCCGACCTACGAATATTCTGGAAATAGGAACGTATACTGGGTATTCAGCTCTTTGTTTAGCTGAAGGAATGAGTGCTGATGGAAAACTCATCACCATTGATGTAAATGAAGAACTGGAAGATCAGGTAAATTCTTATTTTGAACAATCCGAGTACAAAGATCAAATTGAATTTAAAGTAGGCAATGCACAAGAAATCATACCAACTCTGAGTTATGAATGGGACATGGTTTTTATTGATGCTGACAAAGGGAGCTACCCTGCTTACTTTGAAATGACTTTACCAAAGGTGAAAAAAGGTGGTTTTATCATCATTGACAATGTACTTTGGAGTGGCAAAGTGGCTGAGATGGACAAAACAGATAAAGCAACCGAATCCATGCGTGCATTTAATAAGATGGTCCATGATCATGACGGAGTTCAAAATGTCTTATTTCCAATTCGCGACGGCTTAATGATTTTAAGAAAACTATGAGAGCAGTATTACTAGCGATCACTTGTATTCTATCCACCTTACTTTACGCTGAGACACCTCAGGTACCATCTTCTATCGAAATAGCTGGAGTTAAACTCAAAATCACCAGCGACGCACAGGAAGAAATCCAGCGCCATGTCAATGCGCTTCGAGCAAGTGACAAGTATTTCCGCATCAAACTGGATCGGGTAAACCTATACTTCCCTATCGTGGAGCGTGTTTTAAGAGAAGAAGGAGTTCCTGAAGACATAAAGTACCTGGCCATCCAGGAAAGTGCTTTGATTTCTGATGCAGTTTCTTCTTCCAATGCTGTTGGATATTGGCAGTTCAAAGATTTTACAGCCAGAGAGGTAGGCTTGCGTGTTGACTCTAAGATTGACGAACGTAAAAACATCGTTTCCGCAACCAGAGGTGCTGCCAAGTACTTCAAAAGAAATAACTTCTTCTTTAAAAACTGGATCTATGCGGTAAGCGCCTATCAAGCAGGTCCGGGTGGTGCCAAACAATATGTAGACAAAGAAAATTTTGGATCAGACAAACTCACGATTACCAAAAAGACACATTGGTACGTATTAAAATACATTGCCCATGTCATTGCATTCAAAGATGAAATCGGAAGACCACACAGCGAAGGGTTGAAACTTGCAGAATACACCAAAGGTGAAGGAAAATCGATCGAACAAGTAGCGAGAGAATTTGAAGTAGAAGAAGATTTAGCAAAAGATTATAACAAATGGTTGCTTCACGGCAAAGTACCTGATGACAAAGAATACACGGTGATCATTCCTATGACAGGAAATATCCCGAGTAGCTTAGTTGCTAGTTCTAAAGACAAAAGTAACCCTCCACTATCCAGGACAATTAAGGAACCAGAACAAAGCAACTATCCGGATAGAATAGCTGGAGATATTATTTCCAAGAAGCAATCGATTTTTCTAAAAGTGAATGGCATTGAAGCCACCATGGCTTCTAAAAATGACAATGTGCAGTCCATAGCAAAGAAAGCGGGCATAGATCCAGGTAAATTCCTAGACTATAATGACATGAAAAGCACCGCCACCGTGGAAGCTGGACAGATCTATTATGTACGTAGCAAGAAAAACAAATCGTCCATTTATCACCATGTAGCTCAATATGATGAAAGTCTATGGGATATTTCCCAGAAGTATGGAATCAAACTCGATCAGCTGAAAAAGAGGAATAGAATGAGTGACAATGAATCACTTAAACCAGGCAGGTTGATGTGGTTGCGCAAAAAACGTCCTTCTGACACTCCTGTGGAATACCATAAAGTAGAACGAAAGAATACTTATGTGGCGAAAAAGCCAGAAGTAATCACTCGCAAACCTATTGTGGTAGAGACCAGACCTGAGGAACCTGAAAAAATCACCAACGAAGAACGTTTTGAACCAAAAAACATCCCTGATGGAGACAAAATCATTCATATCATCCAAGGAGGAGACTCTTTTTATAGCTTGTCTAAAAGGTACAATGTTGAAGTAGGTGATATTGCTGATTGGAATGGCCGCCAAACCAATAGTACTTTGAGCATTGGTGAAGAGATCGTAATCTATCGCCCTAAGCGTAACTATTCAACTCCAGTTAAGACTCCAGAAAATGAAACCATTGCAGAACTAGGTGGCAAGAAAGATGTAAGAGATGAGGTTAAAAAATCGACATCTTCAAACTCCAAAACACATGTTGTTGCAGCCGGTGAATCTTTATGGGGAATCTCTAAAAAGTATGACGTGACAGTTGCAGAAATTCGAGACTGGAACAATCTGAAAGAGTCCGATCCTATCAGTCCAGGTCAGGAGCTAGTTATAGGAAAAAAGAAGTCCCAGAAAAAGGAAGACGGATATACTACTTACACTGTAAAAGGTGGAGATAGCCTTTATAAAATCAGTAAAGACTTTGACATGACAGTTGATGAAATAATGAAACTCAACAACATGTCTAACTCTAACCTATCTGTAGGAACTGAATTGAAAGTGCGTAAAAAATAAAAGTCAGGCTGTGAACAACCTGACTTCCTCAATCATATTGCTAACACCAAGGTTGGTGATCAGGCGTTAGCTAACTCTTGATTGAAAATATCTCGCACCTTATCTACTGCCCTTTTGAATTCCCCTTCCTCAGGTGGTTTGGAAATAAAAGTCACAGCATTCAACTCCAGCGCTTTATCTTTAAAATTAGGGTTACCAGAGATTACAATAATTTTGGGTGGCTTCATCAAAGATCGCATGATCTCTATGCCATTGAACTCTGGCATCTCTATGTCCAAAAACAATACATCAGGCTTATCAAGAATAATCCCAGCCGCACCTTTCACGGCATCCTGATAGGTATTAACCAATTCCAAATTTTCGGTTTTATCTGCCAATTGCTTGACCATCAAGATTGATGTTGGGTCATCGTCAATAGAAATAGCGCGTAACTTCATACATAGTTCGTTAAAGGTTGAAAGATCGCTAGAGTATTTTAAAGGGTCAAGTATTTATCGTCTAATGACGAATATCTGTGGTTTAACAACACAAATGCTTACACTAAGTAAAATCTTAGTATTCAAAGTCAAGACCCAATCGATCTTTCATGTCTCGCAGCGCAGGATTCAAATTCGCCATATATTCGAATTTTTCCTTAGATGTGTACAAATTCTTAGCTGTAACTATCTCAGAGACTTCACGTTCCAGTTGGACAAAGGTATTGTCCAGTTTTTTACGGAAATAGCGAATTAATTCAACTTCTATCTTATCAAGAATACTATTTTCCAACTGACTTTCCAGAGTTATCTTGACCGCCTTATCTCCCGATTTAGTCACATTTCTATCCAGTACCAGTTTTTCTGTTTCAGAGGCACCAGCTCCGATTCGTTCGGATTTAAATTCTTCCCAGGCCGCTACCACCTGCTCTTCACTGAACTCAGAATTTCTTTCTTCTAATAATGGCTTAGACTCTTCCTGCTTCTCTGCTTGTTCTTCAGCAGATTTAACTCCCTTATCACGCCTAAATAGACTTGGTGTTTCCTTACTCTCTGCTCCAGGAGCAGTAGGCAATTTAATTTTAGGTGTAGAAGGCGCAGGTTTTGGCTGAGCAGATGAAACAGGTATAGTTGGTGGAGGCGCAGACTCGGCAACAGGAGGCGGTGCACTCTCCGCTTTAGGTGAATTTAATTCACTGCTACTTTTTTTTTTGCCCCATCACCATTGGAGCCGCCAAATTGGCTGAGTTTAATTGCGTTATTCAGCTGAGATAGCTTCATCAAACACAATTCCACATGCAATCGCTGATTCTTACTTTGCTTGTAGTTCAGATCCACCTGATTCATCAAATTCAAACCAGTCAGTAGATAAGATGAGTTCAAGGCGTTGGCTTGCTCCTGGTATTTATCCATTGAGTTCTCAGGAACTTCCATCAACTTAAGTGTATTTGGATTTTTACAAACCAAAAGGTTTCTAAAATGCTCCTGCAATCCTACCAGGAAGTTATGTCCATCAAATCCATTTCTGAGGATTTCATCAAAAAGCAACAAGGCTCCAGACATATCTTCTGCAACGAAGAAATCACACAGCTTGAAGTAATAATCGTAATCAAGAATATGAAGATTCTTGATCGTATTTTGATAGGTTACTTTGCTATCAGAAGAGAAAGTAACAATTAAATCGAAAATGGATAAGGCATCACGCATTGCTCCATCCGCCTTTTGCGAAATCAAATGCAGTGCCTCAGGTTCAGCATCTACTCCCTCCATTGAAGCAATCTTTTGCAATTGCACCACCATGTCATTGATCTCGATTCTATTGAAATCGTAGATCTGACATCTTGAAAGGATCGTAGGGATTACTTTATGCTTCTCTGTAGTCGCCAGGATGAAGATCGCATAAGATGGCGGTTCTTCCAATGTCTTCAAAAAGGCATTAAAGGCCTGTGTCGAAAGCATGTGAACCTCATCTATGATATAAACTTTATACTTTCCTTGCTGAGGAGGATATCTCACCTGATCGATCAGGTTTCTGATATCGTCTACCGAGTTGTTAGACGCGGCATCAAGCTCATAGATGTTGAAATTGTTTGCAGCAGCTTCACCATTCTCAGCCTCAAAACCATTGACCATTCTGGCCATGATTCGGGCACAAGTGGTTTTACCGACACCTCTTGGGCCACAAAACAAGAGAGCTTGCGCCAAATGATTGTTATCAATGGCGTTTTTGAGCGTAGTAGTAATATGCTCCTGGCCTACTACTTCGTCAAACCCTAGCGGTCTGTATTTCCGTGCCGATACTACGAAACTTTCCACGGCGGAAAATTAATTGAATTGGTGGGAATGGTCGAAGGATTTATGAATTAATCTTAAGATAAGTTTTCAACATGAACATTAAGATCACAATCCATCCAATCAGAAACCACGTATCTTTTTATAAAACGGATTAGCTTTAACCTTCTATGACGGACAGACTTCTGTATGGAATTCAACAAGTTGGAATTGGCGTAACCGATGTATTTAGGGCTGAGAAATGGTATGCTCTAATTTTAAAAGCCAACATCAAAGTCATTGAAGATCATAATCCTGCCACTCACATGGCTCCATACATGGGAGGAAAAAGCAGAAACAAGTCGGCCATCATTTTACTAAACCCAAATGGAGGTGGCGGCTTTGAACTCTGGCAACATACAGAACATACTCCTCAACCTCCAAACAGAGTAATTAAAGCCGGAGATCTTGGGATTAACTTCATTTCCCTACATTCAGGAAATTTAGACGGCTTTAGAAATCACCTCGCTCAACATCTTCAAGATTATCAAGACATTTCCGATTCCGAGCTTCTCCTTATTGATCCTTTCGGGAATCAGATTCATGTAAAACAAACAAATGAATTAGCTCCTAAAGTATTGGTAACTGGCGTAAAAGAATGCACAATTGGTGTAGCAGATCTTCAGGCATCTATTCAATTCTATCAGCAGTTTGGCTATAGTTTAACCGAGCAAGTTGATAATGTTGATCTTTTAGAGGCTTCACTTTTTTCTAAAGACAAGTCCTCTGGCCGATTTGGATCATTTTTCGGAAATAGTGCTATTACACTTATTCAAAGAAAGGACAATAGAGGCAACAAAATCTATGAAAACCGATATTGGGGAGACCCAGGGTTCATTCATTTATGCTTTGATGTTTACAATCTAAAATCATGGGTAAATCACTTTAGCAACAAGTCACCATTCACCATATTATCGAATGAAGATTTTAAAATGGGTGAAGCTCAGGGGCATTGGGGATATCTGGAGGATCCAGATGCTACTCTCATCGAAATGGTGGAGGCTCACTACATTCCAATCATTAAAAAGCTTGGTTTGGTTATTAATTTAAAAAATAAATCACCTCACAAAAGTGTCCCAAAATGGCTTATCTGGGCCATGAGACTAAAAAAAGCACGTGTTTAGCTACTTTTACCTTAAACTTTTTAGAAAAAATCTCACAACCCACGCAACTTCCATACGCCTTCGTGCATCTTCCTCATGAAAACCAACTTGAAAATGTTGCGAATTAACAAATCTAACTCTGAAGAAGCTCTACTGCGAGATTGCCGAAAAGGCAAGTCTAGTGCGCAGCAAGCTTTCTATGAGCGATTCGCACCAAAGATGTTGGGAGTATGTATCAGATACATACATGACAGAGAAGAAGCCGAACATGTAATGATCGGTGGAATGGTAAAAGTGTTTGAAAAGCTAGATCAATTCTCAGGAGAAGGAAGTTTGGAAGGATGGGTACGCAGAGTAATGGTTAATGAGTCCCTGATGTACATCCGAAAGAATAAAAACATGTCTCTGGAAGTGGATGTAGAGCATGCGGAGTTTGAACCTAACTATCAAACACTAGAAAAGACACTGGAGGCACAGGATTTGATGAATTTGATTGCTGAACTGCCAGTGGGATATCGAACAGTATTTAACCTCTATGCAATAGAAGGTTATAACCATAAAGAGATTGCTGACACCCTTGGGATCAATGAAAACACTTCCAAGTCACAGCTAAGTAGGGCCAGAAAGTTGCTTCAAACCAGACTGGCAGAAATACAGAATAAAGAATTAAAAGATCATAGTCATGGCAAATAACACAGACAGACTATTTCGGGAAGGACTTGACCAATATGAGGTCACTCCGCAGGCACAAAGCTGGAAGGAGGTTCAAAGTATACTCAATAAGAAGAAAAAAGCGGCATGGCTACCTATAAGCATTGCGGCAGCAATACTCTTACTGATAACTGCTGCTCTACTAGTGAAAAACTATCAGCAAGGCTTAATTATGGATGGACCTCAGGTAGCTGACATAGATTATCCGCAACCAACACTTGATCCAGACAGAATATTAATTCCAAAAAATGGAGTAAAAGTGGAAACACCGGCTGATAAACCTATCACTGCACCTTCTACCAAGCAAACAGTTTTATTCGCAAATAACTCAACTAAGACTGACAAGAAAATAGAAGAAACAGAGCCTATTAAGATGGAAACACTGGAGTTGGTAGCGATTCAAGAAGTAAGATTACAAGAGTTGCCTCAACCAAAATTTAATTACGGCTTTGAAGTAATGACTGTAGAAAAACCAACTGTAAAAATTACTTATATAGCAGAAAACGACCCTGTTCAGAAAAAGAACAAGTTGAATTCACTTATCACTACTATTTCTAAAGACGCATCTCCTATAGAAATACTTGCAGACATCAGAGATGCAAAGGACAATATATTTAGCAGAAACTAAACTCAAAATAAAAGATCATGAAAGCGATAATAACTACTCTTTTGGCGATAGCGCTATTCGCTTTGCCAAAGACCACACAAGCATCGGGAACAGAAGGCGATACGGTAATCATAGAATTGAGCAACAAAAGCAAGATTCTGATCTATACCGAAGATAAGGAAGCACTAAAGGATCTTCAGCAATATGATATCAACCGAATGATTGCTGACCTAAACAAAGCTTTAGGATCTAAGAAAATCGAAAAAGTTGAGTTGCAAGATGAGAATGGCAACAAATACATGAAAGACACCACGCTTATCATTGGAGAAAGTGAAGTAAAAACGAGAATCAAGATTGGCAACCTGGAGCTAATGGTTGATGCTGATGATTGGGATGAAGTAGAAGATGAGTTTGATGATGATCTTCCTGTCACAAGATACAATTACGAGGAAAAATCAATCGACAGAACAAGTCATTTCTTCAATGTAGACATTGGAATGAATAACTGGCTAAACAACGGTGGAAAATTCCCGTCTGCAGAAAATTACACAGTGAAACCATGGGGAAGCTGGTATGTAGCGCTTAATAGTGTAAATCGTACCTGGGTAACTGGACCATTGTTTGCAGAATGGGGATTTGGATTCAGCTGGTACAATTGGAAAATGGAAGATCCCAACATTGTAGCAGAAAAAGGCCCTGACAATATCGAATTTATCGACGTTCAGTTGGCTAACCCTGATATCAGTGGTATCAAAAGCAGATTAACAGCACCATATGTAAATGTATCATTCGTTCCAATGCTTGATTTTGCCAAGGGAAAACGAAAAGTAAAAAACCTTGAAAGAGGTAGCGTGAGCTTCAAGACTTACAAAAAGCAAGGTATTAGATTCGGTGTAGGTGGTTACGCCGGCTACAGAATAGGAGGAAACACCAAGTTCGTATACCGTGAAGATGGTAAGAAACAAAAAGACAAAGACAGAGGAAATTACTACCTGGAGAACTTCAGATACGGCGTGAGAGCACAAGTAGGTTATAAAGGACTAGACCTATTTGCAATGTATGACTTAAACAATGTGTTCACTGGTGTCAGAGGACCGGAAGGAGGCCAGGGATTGCAAGCCATAACATTTGGAATCACCCTGTAGCAATCCGCATACAACATGAAAAGCTGCCTTTGGCAGCTTTTTTTATGCTTTTAGTTTTCCTCTTTTCCCCATTCGGTCAAAGACTTTTGACTTACTCGGATGTCAGAAGATATTTTTTCAAAAGTCGGTCTAGTTAAACTAAACACAAACATTACCACTAAATATAGGCCAGTGAAAAGATGATCTTTGGTCAAGTATAAACCTACCACACTTAGTACAGCCCCAATCTCCAAAATAAAAAATGACCGCATTTTGATAGTGAGATATGACTGAAGTTTCGTTTCAATTTCACCGTCAGGTATGGCTTTTAACTTCTTCTTGGAATAATGTAAGCCAAACCAAATTACCACTGCAACTATCAGACTAAGGACAATTTGCAGCCCAAGTGTAGTGGATTTATCAACTATTGGTGGACTCGGAAATTCATCTTGTGTGTCCAGAAAAGCTATTCCAAAAGGAATGATTGATAGCGCTACAGTTCCATTAAACCATAGATTCAACCTGTTATAAAATCGTTCCCATCTATTGTATTGCCCAGCCATAAATACCTGTAGTTTTTACTTCGCTCAAAACTAATCACAATTCAATTGATAACCTTTTCAATTCATTTCCCGTATATTGATATGATATCATTTTAATATCACTATAAATCAACTAACCTTCACAGTTATGGAATCGAAAGAAAAATCATCTTCACCTATATCGGGTTATGTGGTCCTAACAATTACAATCGCTTTGATACTAGGGTCACTTGGATTATTAATAGCAACCAAGTTCCCTTTATTCGGGATCACCCTCCTATTGGGATTGATAATGACACCAGGTTTTTTCTTCGTCAACCCAAATGGCTCAGTAGTATTGGTGCTATTTGGTAAATACAAAGGCACAGTAAAAGAAAATGGCTTCTTTTGGGTGAATCCATTCTACTACAAAAAGAAAATCTCACTAAGAGCTAGAAATTTTGACAGTGAAAGAGTCAAAGTAAATGACAGCATCGGTAACCCGATATTGATCTCTGTCATTTTAGTCTGGCGAGTAAGAGACACATTTGCTGCTGCTTTCGAAGTGGATGATTATGAAAACTTTGTACGTGTGCAAACTGACGCTGCTGTTCGAAAATTGGCTGGAAGTTATCCTTATGACAATTTTGATGATGCGCAAGCCGAAATTACACTTCGTTCCGGTTTAGATGAGGTGAACGAACATCTGGAGCGAGAAATCGAAGAGCGTCTTTCCATAGCTGGAATAGAAATACTTGAAGCACGAATTGGCTATTTAGCATATGCCGAGGAGATCGCTGGAGCGATGCTTCGCAGACAGCAGGCAACCGCTATTGTTGCTGCTAGACATAAGATTGTTGAAGGCGCAGTGAGCATGGTAGAAATGGCGCTTCACGAAATCAATCAAAAACAATTGATCGATTTGGATGAAGAGAAAAAAGCAGCTATGGTTAGCAACTTGATGGTGGTTCTTTGTGCTGATAAAGACGTTTCTCCAGTTGTGAATTCAGGCACTTTACATCACTAGTCATGAAAGGCAAATTACTTTTCAGTGAAACGCAGCATTTCAAAAACACCATATTCTGGTGGATTGAGGTAGGTGTTGGATTAATCACACTCGGTGGATTAGCCTATGGCATCAGTATAAACCTTTCTCCAGGAGAAGACTGGGTAAATACGCCGTTAGGCAACCCCACCAATATCATTGCTGCAACCATCACTGCAATTGTATTGGGCGGAGTACATTGGTTATTCACCACTATGAAGTTGATAGTAGAGATAGATTCCGAGAACCTCTACTATTCCTATTATCCTTTTGTGAGATCCAAAAAACAGCTTCGAAAAAACGACTTAAAACAAGTGGAAGTTCGCAAGTACAACCCAATTTTGGAGTATGGAGGTTGGGGATACCGAATAAGCGCCAGAAACGGCAAAGCCTATAACATGAAGGGATCGTACGGACTTCAGTTGGTCTTCAACAACGGAGACCGATTATTAATTGGCACCCAAAAACCAGAAGAATTAAAACGAGCGATAGACCAGCTCAAAGACAACTGGAATCAGCATTAAACATGGCTAAAAAGAAACCATTTGTATTACGAATTGATGAAGAAACATTCAAAGCCATTGAGAAATGGGCTGCGGACGAATTTCGCAGCACCAATGGACAATTAGAATGGATGATTCATAAAGCACTCAAGGAGGCTGGAAGATTACCTAAGAAAACAGGCGATTAACCAACCTCTACTTTAATCTTATCAGACAAAGGCTTTCCTACACATAGCAAAACATAGCCTTCTTCCTGCTCCGACTTACTTACACCATGAGCGTCCTCCTGATCAACTTCACCTTCCAGACATTTAGCTCGACAAGCAGTGCAAAGTCCGCTTTGACAGGAATACGGCATATCGATATCCTGATCCAAACCTGCATCTAGAATAGTTGCATCTTTGGATACCTGAACCACGTGCTCCTCACCATCCATGATGATAGTGACCTGACTCTTGTCGAAATCTGAGTTCGAAGATTTTTCCTCAACAACTACAGAAGGAGACGTTTTTCCTGAATCGAAACTCTCCATTCTAATTTTATCTGCCGCAATTCCTAGTAAACCTAATCCCTCAGAAGCGATATTCATCATTGGCTCAGGTCCACAAATAAAGAACTCAGTAGAACTATCTACACTTAGTCCATCAATGATGGATTTCATAGTTTCGGCAGTTGGTCTACCGCTGTGAGCAGCATAGCCATCATTCTCTTCTAAAATATGAACCAACTGGAAACGATCTCCATGTTCGCTTTTCAATTGCTCCAATACCTCTCTGAATACGATATAGTCTTTAGATCTATTACCATATACCAAAGACACTTTACTGTTAGGTTCTTTTAGCAACACCGATCTCAGAATAGAATAAAGTGGGGTGATACCACTTCCTCCTCCAAGGAACACCACATGTCTTGATGCACTTGCATCATAGTCCGTAGTAAACATTCCCATCGGTTCCATGATTTCGATGACATCACCAGCTTTAGCGTGATCATTCAAATAATTTGACATAATCCCACCAGGAACACGCTTTACGGTTACTGCTGGATATTCATCGATAAACGGAGTAGTACACAGGGAATAAGCTCTTCTAACTTTTTTACCTTCTACTTCCTTAATTAAAGTAAGAAACTGACCCGGCTTATAAGAAAAATCACCCTCTGGCTTCTCAAAAACAAGGTTTACTGCTTCTTCAGCAATGTTAACCACCTCACGAATAGTGAAGTTCTGAAATCTACTATCCGTTGTACTCTCTTTTTTCTTTTTCTTGAAAAATCCGAAGGCCATAATTCCTGTGTTTTTAAAAGTCGTGCAAAGGTAAATCTCCTAGTTTTGGCAGACAATGATTCCCTCGATTATTGCCCAATTCCTTTGAAGCAAATCACCAGTGGAAATCATGATCGATAAGACCGAATAACTATCAGATCAATTAAATGGTTTTTATAGTCGTTGGTTATCCGAAACAGCTATTTTTGCAGCTCTAAAAAAACTAACGTCATGCAGTTAAACGATCTTACAGCGATTTCACCAATAGATGGTAGGTATAGAAGTAAAGTGGATGCACTTGCGCCATACTTTTCTGAATATGCTCTAATCAAATATCGAGTTAAAGTAGAAGTTCTTTACTTCATTGCGCTTTGTGAGATCCCGCTACCTCAATTGAAAGAGGTAGATCATGGTGTTTTTGATCAGCTGAAAGCGATTTATGAAAACTTCTCAGAAGCTGACGCTTTGAAGATCAAAGAGATTGAGAAAGTAACTAACCATGACGTAAAAGCCGTTGAATACTTCATTAAGGAGCAATTTGACAAATTAGGCTTATCACAATACAAAGAATTCATCCATTTTGGATTGACTTCTCAAGACATCAACAACACTTCTATCCCATTGTCAACTAAAGATGCGCTGGAAGAAGTATTTATTCCTTACTTGAAGGAAATTCACCAGTTGATTGGTGCTGTGGCTAAGCAGTGGGAAACTATTCCTATGCTTGCGAAAACACACGGCCAGCCAGCCTCTCCTACTCGTTTAGGTAAAGAAATTGAAGTATTCGTTAGTAGAATTTCTGGCCAATTGGATCAGCTAAATGACATCATTTATGCTGCTAAATTTGGAGGAGCTACAGGTAACTTCAACGCACATTATGTGGCGTATCCAGACAATGATTGGCATGCATTCGGCAACAAATTCGTAAGCGAGAAATTGGGACTAAAAAGAAGTTTCCCAACTACTCAAATTGAGCATTATGATCAATTCGCTGCCTTATTTGATGTGATCAAAAGAATCAACACTATACTTCTTGACTTCAGCAAAGACGTATGGCAATATGTAGCAATGAATTATTTCAAGCAGAAAATCAATCCAAATGAAGTTGGATCATCTGCCATGCCACACAAAGTCAATCCTATCGATTTTGAAAATGCAGAAGGTAACTTAGGTATTGCCAATGCATTGTTCGAGCACTTGAGCGCTAAACTTCCTATCTCAAGACTTCAAAGAGACCTAACTGACTCGACGGTATTGAGAAATGTGGGCGTACCAGTTGCACATACTTTGCTTGCATTAACTTCTTTGAAGAAAGGAATTAACAAATTGGAAGTGAATGAGCAAGCGATAAGAAAAGACCTGGATGACAACTGGGCAGTGGCAGCTGAAGCTATCCAAACGATCCTAAGAAGAGAGGCATATCCAAACCCATATGAAGCGCTTAAAGCTTTGACACGAACTGGAGATAAAATCACAAGAGAAACGCTTCATACGTTCATCGAAGGATTGGATGTAAGTGCTAGCATCAAAGAAGAATTGATGCAAATCACTCCATTCAACTACACAGGAAAATAAAAGATCATTGGCAATTATGCCTTCTTACCAGCAAGAAGGTATAATACTGCCATTCGTACAGCTACTCCATTCTCTACCTGATCAAGGATGATCGAGTGCTCAGAGTCAGCCACATCACTGGTAATCTCTACTCCCCTATTGATTGGACCTGGATGCATTATCACAATCTCTTTATTCAAAGACTGCAATAATTGCTTATTGATCCCATAGTAAAGTGAGTACTCTCTTAGAGATGGGAAATATCTCATTTTCTGGCGCTCTAATTGGATTCGAAGCACATTGGCCACATCACACCACTCTAGCGCTTTGCGTATATCCAATTCCACTTTTACTCCAAGATCACCAATGTATTTAGGTAGTAGTGTTGCAGGGCCACAAACCATTACTTCTGCTCCGAGTTTTTGCAAGGCAAAGATGTTCGATAAAGCAACGCGTGAATGCAAGATATCTCCAACAATCACAACTTTTTTACCAGCCACATCGCCCAGCTTTTCTCGAATAGAGAAAGTATCTAATAAGGCTTGTGTAGGATGCTCATGAGTACCATCACCCGCATTGATGATGTTAGCATCTATGTGTTTTGCAAGAAAGTTGGGAGCTCCGGGGCTGCTATGGCGCATGACCACCATATCCACTTTCATCGCAAGAATATTATTTACAGTATCAAGTAGCGTCTCCCCTTTCTTTACAGAAGAGGAAGCAGATGAAAAGTTAATTACATCAGCAGAAAGTCGTTTTTCAGCCAACTCAAATGACAATCTGGTTCTGGTAGAGTTTTCGAAAAACACATTCGCCACGGTGACATCCCGAAGCGAAGGCACTTTCTTTATTGGTCGGTTCAAAACATCTTTAAAATTGTCAGCTGTTTCGAAAATAAGCTGAATCTCCTCTGGAGTGAGGTTCTTAATTCCTAGGAGGTGTTTTGTTTTTAACTGACTCATTCAGCTTCGTTCATTAACCAAATATTGTCCTTTTTTCCTTGCTCTACCAACTCAACCAATACACGCTGAGATGGCATGGTATTCACTTTGCGACCAATATAATCCGCCGCAACAGGTATATCTCTACTGTACATCCTATCGATCAACACCAAAAGCTCAACCTTTGCTGGTCTACCAAACATGGTCATCGCATCCAGAGCAGCTCTAACTGATCTCCCAGTATACAGCACATCATCGATTAAGATGACCTTTTTGTCTTCAATTAAGAATGGAACCTTTGTTTGATTGGGTGTGATCGGCTGATCTCTTCGTCTAAAATCGTCTCTATGAAAAGTAGTATCCAGATATCCAAGATTAATCTTGATGCCTAATACTTTTTCTAACTCTTTTCGGATTCTTTCTGCCAGATAAATACCTCTTGGCTGCATACCAAGAATAACCGTATTTTCGAAATCACCATGATTTTCAATGAGGTGTTGACACAATCGGCTGATTGTGATCTGGAGCAGCTTACTGTTGAACAGGAGACGTTTTTGCATGATCAGATTGGCGCAAATATAAAGGCATCTTCTCGAACCTCCTCAGGTGAGATTTATTTTTTTGATCGCTAATTTGTCTCCTCTTGAAGGTTGTAGGTTATCTTATTGATATAGAAGACTCTTCTACTAGTTCGCCCACCTTCTCCCTGATCATTTTGAATTCGTTGTTCACCATAAGCATACATCACATTCCCATACCAGTTCTTTAAGCCTTCGATCTCAGGATCTTTAGATTTAATCTCATCAGACTGATAAGTGAGTCTTACAGGATTGAATGTTTTACCTTCATACACTTCATTTCCTTTGACAATTTTCGACCGTATAGTATTCTCATCCAGGTACATAAGCACCGTCTTGTCATTGGTATGATTTACCGCAACGTTTTCTTCAAGAGAATATGTCTCTACTCCGTCTACTCCAAAGCTGTTATCCCAGATGATATTTCCATTCCTATCAAAGGCAACAATGATTGCATGGGTATACTTGTACCCCATGAAACTAGGATTATATGAGTTATATCCACCATACGCACCTGTGCCGTATGTCCCTGGAGAGCTGTAAGATGAATATCTTGGGTAATATGCCTCAGCGATCATAAGGTATTCTCCATCTCTCTGAATGATATCATGTACCAACAACCGATAACTAAACTTTGGCTTCTTGCCTTTTTCTTTCTTACGCTCTATTCGATCCTTAATCCGTTGCTCTCTTCGAGAATTCATGTATCCAAAAAAATTGGTCAGATCCGCATAGTAATGGTATTTGGTAAACTGCTGTCTACCATTCACAAATTTGGTTAGGTATAGTCCTCGACTATATTGTGATGGTTTTTTCGAAAATGTTCCTGCGATGTATTGAAATCCACCGTAAAAAGAAGTGCTAGCTCCGTCAACTAAATTCTTCTTTTCCCCCGGCTCTATTATGTTATTTTGAATGAGGTCACCTTCGGATGTAAATGTTTTAGCTCGCATAGTGTAGTGATTATTCCTCATCTTCTCAGACTGCACCACTGTAAACATATGCGCTTCATCATCGATAACTATATCAATGATATCACTCTTGTTGTCATAAAACCCAGGCACCACACGTGGCTTCTGAACATTTAAATTGAAAGTAAGCAATACAGGACGAAAATTAGTATATCCAGACAAGAGAATATTATCATCAATAACTTCAAAGAATGTCAATTGAATAGGAAATACAGTATTGATTTCGATCATCTGAATATTTCCAGTTTCTGCATCCAACTCTAGCAGCAAAAGGTCTTCATTCCGATATCGAGAAGCATTGTATAGTAAGTAATATTTACCATCATGATATTCCGTACCGGTCAGATAGGAATCAAATGGAATAGGAAAAATCCGAGTCCATACCTGATTCAGAGCAGTATCTAATAAATTAAATGTCCAATTGTAGCCATGATCGGTCCGATCTTCTGTTTCGAGATACACCAACAGCCCATTGTCTTCACCGTTGACTATGTCATACTGCATGCTAAAATCATACAGGTTAAATTCGATTCGTCCAGGTTGTACAATAACGGCACTGGTATCCTGATCTTTTTTGCGCTGAGCACTCAGGATCAATACGTTAATAAATAACAACAGAAATAGGGAAGTCTTCACTCTCATAGGACATCTCATAATACAGAATACCTTATACCAACACTAATAAAAAAAAGTATCAACATCTATTGAACAAATGATCAGACCTTTTGATTACAATGTAATAAATATTCAACTCAGGATATTATCTTCCCAATAATGAAAGTTTTAGTAGTTCGGTTTTCCTCCATTGGTGATATTGTACTTACCACCCCGGTCATTAGAAATTTAAAGACCACCAGCGAAGGCATGGAAGTGCATTATGCTACCAAGTCAGGAAATGCTTTTCTTCTACAAGAAAACCCTTATGTAGACAAACTGCATCTCCTGGATGACTCAGGGATATGGAACCTTATTAAGAAACTGAAAAAAGAGCGTTTTGATGTGATTATAGACTTACATCACAATGCAAGAACTTTCTTGATCAAGCGTGCTTTAGGGGTCAAGTCCTATTCAGTAAATAAACTAAACCTTAGTAAGTGGCTGCTAACAACCTTTAAAATCAATAAGCTGCCTAACAGACACATCGTAGATAGATATCTTGACACTGTAAAAGAATTAAAAGTATCGAATGACAATCTTGGTCTAGACTACTTCATCCCAGAAAAAGATGAGGTAGAATTAGAATGGTTACCTGAAGGATATCAACAGGGCTTCGCTGCAGTGATTATTGGAGGTAAATACAACACTAAAAAACTACCCACTTCTCGTCTAATTGAACTCTGTGATAGAATCAACAAACCAGTCGTTTTGATTGGAGGAAAAGAGGACGCTGAAGCCGGTGCCGAAATTGAACAATTTTTCAAGCCGTATGATCAGCCAACTGAATTTGATAAAGGATTGGAGGAACTCGGCAAAAAAACTATCGTATACAATGGCTGTGGAAAATTCAATTTTAATCAATCTGCATCTTTGGTAAAACAGGCCTATTGGGTATTTAGCCATGACACTGGGATGATGCACGTGGCTGCTGCTTTTAAAAAAACAATTTATACCATCTGGGGCAGTACTATTCCTGAGTTTGGGATGTATCCGTATAGAACAAAGTTTACCATCTTTGAAAACAAGAAGATATCGTGTAGACCATGTAGCAAGATTGGATATAACAAATGCCCAAAAGGCCATTTCAAATGCATGAACGACCTGAAATTTGACTTTTACATCCCAGATTAACCCTTTAACATCAAAATGAAAACCCTATATATCATACGTCATGCAAAATCTTCCTGGTCATTTGATTTACCAGATAAGGATCGTCCATTAGGGGTTCGTGGGCGAAGAGATGCACCGCGTGTCGGCGCTCACCTGAGTCAAACGGAAGAAACGCCTGATCATATAATCACAAGTCCTGCGGCCAGAGCATTGAACACAGCCTTAATCATTGCAGATGAGTGGGGTTTTCCAGAGAATGAAATCGAGCTAAGTGAGGAACTATACCACACAGCACCTTCCGAGATTTTAGCTTTTCTGAAAGGACAGAGTGATGACCTGGAGTCTATCGCCATTTTTGGACACAACCCTGGCTTTACTGAGTTAGTGAACATTCTAGGCACTGAATACTTAGACAACCTACCTACAGGTGGAGTCTATGCCTTTACCTTCAGAGCTAAAAAATGGTCCGATATTTCAGAAGATAACGCCGAGAAAAAGGTCTATATCGCTCCAAAAAGACTTCATAGCAAATAAGAGAACTTTCGCTAAATTTCAGAAATGGAAGATTTCCTAAATAGTTTTCCGTACACCTACTATAGAATAGGTATCAGATATGTGATAGCTGCCGGAATCGCTTTTCTCTTATTCTATGTGATTTTTAGAAGGCAAAAGTTCTTCAAAAAGATCCAGGCTAAATTCCCCAAACAAAAAGACTATTATCGAGATTTAGTCTATAGCCTGGTAACTATTGCCATATTCACAGTAATCGCTCATTTGAGTTTTGTGACCTTCAGAAGTTACAACATTTTGATTTATGATTGGAATGCTAAGTCTGGGTGGTACTGGCTACTTACAGTAGCACCCATTTTCGTCATTCACGACTTCTATTTTTATTGGGCACATCGTCTGATGCATCATCCAAAAATTTTCACATCAGTTCATAAAGTGCACCATTTATCAACCAATCCATCTCCCTGGACAGCTTATGCTTTTCATCCATTGGAAGCTGTAATCGAGACGTTAATTATTCCAATACTGGTATTTACTGTACCAACACATCCTTTTATCATTGTGCTGTTCATGATATTCCAGATCATTTACAATGTCTATGGTCATCTCGGATTTGAGCTATTTCCTAGCGGATTTCATAAAACCAAAATAGGCCGGTATATCAACACCTCCGTAGCACATAACCAACATCATAAGAAGTTTACAGGCAACTTCGGTCTTTACACGTTGGTCTGGGATCGATTATTTGGAACCATACGTCAGGATTATGACGATGATTATGAGATGGCTACACGTAAAGACATAAAAAAAGCCGCAGAAGCGGCTTAATTCTTAAAGTATGTATTGACTCAGGTCCTTATTCTTGACCAGTCCACTCAATTTCTCTTCAACCAAAGCACTATCTACCACGATGCGTGCATTTGGCCCTATTGTATCAGGTATTTCAAACAAGATATCATTGAGTAATTTACTCATAACCGTATGAAGCCTTCTGGCACCAATATTCTCAACCTCCTCGTTGATTTGGAAGGCGATTTCCGCTAATCTTTCTAGTGCATCATCCTGAAATGTCAACTCAACATCCTCAGCATTAATCAAAGCAATGTATTGCTTAGTCAAAGCATTTTTTGGCTCCTTCAGAATACTCAAGAAGTCTTCTTTAGTCAAATTATCCAGCTCTACTCTAATTGGGAATCTACCCTGTAACTCAGGAATCAAATCAGACGGCTTACTAAAGTGGAAAGCACCTGCAGCTATAAAAAGGATATGATCTGTATGAACAATACCATATTTTGTATTCACAGAACTCCCTTCAACAATTGGCAGCATATCACGCTGCACTCCTTCTCTACTCACATCTGGGCCACCCTGGCCACCACGTGCATTTCCTGCGATTTTATCTACTTCATCGATAAAAACGATCCCTGTATTTTCAGCCTTCCTAAGAGCCTCTTCTTTCACCTCATCCATATCAATGAGTTTAGAAGACTCCTCTTCAAGAAGAATTTTTCTCGCCTCAGCGATTGTAACCTTACGTTTCTTAGTTTTCTTCGGCATCATGTTGCCCAGCATCTCTTGTAGATTGATCATGGAAGCCTCGTCCATACCTCCACCTATCATTCCCATGCCGGGACTAGCATTTTGTTTGACATCTATCTCGATTTTACGCTCATCCATCTCTCCATCACGGATCTTTTCACGGAATCGCTCACGAGTTTTTTCATTCAGCTCACGCTCATCTTCAGGTTGGTCTTTACCCATTCCAGACGCGTGTGGAGTTGGGGTACCTTTTAGTGGTGGAATCAAGGCATCCAAAATGATTCCTTCTACAATATCCTTTGCCTTCTCCTCAACCTCTTTCTTCTTGGTAGTTTTCACCATATCCACAGCTTGTTCTACCAGGTCACGGATCATGCTTTCCACATCTCTACCCACGTATCCAACTTCAGTGAATTTAGAAGCCTCCACTTTAGTGAAAGGAGCATCTGCCAAATAAGCCAATCTTCTAGCAATCTCTGTCTTACCAACACCAGTAGCACCAATCATCAAGATATTGTTCGGCACAATTTCTCCTTGAATTTCAGACTTCACATTCATGCGTCTCCAGCGGTTTCGGAGTGCAATGGCAACGTTTCTCTTGGCGTCTTTTTGACCAATGATATATTTATCCAACTCGGCAACTATTTGCCTTGGTGTTAAATTCTTGTTCATATGTTATAATACCTTTTTAAAGGAATTAATGTTCGTTTGTAACGTAAAATAGTCGGTTCCTCCAGCTGCATGATAAGTTGCATGAGTATACCGAAGTTGAAATTGTTTTATGGCCAGCTTTAAACCAAAACTAAATCCAGCACCATAACCATTATCATTCACCTTTAGCTCTTGTCTTCGCAAATGATTATATCCCAACAAGAATTGCAGCCCTTCACTAATAATCAGTTCAGTACCTACAGTAATGTGTCTTAAGAATCGATCAGCAATTTCTACTGATTTCGAAGTACTTACATCGTTCGATTCTTGAAAGTAAACATCCTGCTCCACCAGATTATATCCTGTAATTGAGAATCTAAACGGCATATGTTCCGGTTTAATGGAAGTTCCAATCACTACGTCAAATGGCACAGACAAATTAGCTGCGGTGTATTGATTAAATACGAAACCAAAGTTTCTCAAAACCAATCCGATTGTCCAGTCCAGATTTGGTGCACGATATACTCCACCTAAATCTCCCAATATCATCGAAGAACCGTAGCTTGAAATGCCACTTTGCGCATATTTGAGATTCACTCCGAGCGAAAAACTCCCTACAGAGTGACTCTTTCCTACGGCAATCATGAGATCATTTGCCGAAAACTCGCCTTCTACATCTCCATTATCTGCAGTTTGGGTAAAGTCCCCATAGTCCAGATAGGAGATAGCAAAAGACATATTACCAATCCGATCAAACTGATGACTGTAAGCTCCCTGAAATCCAAATATCCCCGAAAAAAACGGACTATAACTCAAGCCGACAGCACCAGTGGCAACTGAATCCAAAACAGATGGATTATCAGTAAACTGCATCACATCACCATCTCCAAGACTCACAACTTTTCCACCCAAAGCAGCATTTCTACCTCCAAACGGAGTATTGACGCTTTGGTAAGTGTTAAACTGAGCCTGCACTGACAAGCTCAGCAGTACGAATATGATGCTAAGTATTCTCAAATATTATTTACCTGATTCTGGCAAGATAAATTCCATCGGCTCTTTGGCCTTTTGGTTGAGTAATGCAATTTCCAATACATCCTCAACTGTGCTTACGAAATGTATCTCTAAACCTTTGATGTACTTCTCATTAACTTCTTCAAGGTCCTTTTTATTTCGCTCGCACATGATGATTTCTTTGATACCTGCTCTTCTAGCCGCCAAAATCTTCTCTTTGATACCACCTACAGGCAACACTTTGCCTCTCAAGGTAATCTCACCAGTCATCGCTAGCTTTTTCTTCACCAATCGCTGCGTGTAGACGGAAGCCAACGAAGTAAGCATGGTTATCCCTGCACTTGGTCCATCTTTTGGAATGGCTCCTGCGGGTACGTGCACATGCAAATCATAATGCTCAAAAACACGATAATCTATACCTAGAGAATCCGCATGTGTCTTTAAATATGACAAGGCAGTCATTGCAGACTCTTTCATCACATCACCAAGCTGACCGGATAAGGTTAATTTACCTTTTCCTCTACTCAGACTAGTTTCAATAAACAAAATATCCCCTCCGGAAGGGGTCCATGCCAGACCTGTTACTACACCAGGCATTTTGTTATCCTCGTAGGCTTCTTTATCAAAGACTTCAGCTCCCAGGATTTTTCTAACTTGATCCTCTGTGATTTTCGCATCATACTCCTCTTCCATTGCTATGGATTTAGCGATGTTACGAATGACTGACGCTACCTTTCTTTCCAGATTTCTTACTCCTGATTCACGTGTATAATCGTTTACTAGTTTTACGATTGCTGATTTATCAAAAGCAACGTCTTTTGCTTTCAATCCGTGCTCTTCTCGCTGCTTTGGAATCAAGTGCTTTTTAGCAATTTCAACTTTCTCCTCCAGCGTATATCCAGTGATATCAATGATCTCCATACGATCTCTCAATGGAGGCTGTATAGACTCTAATGAGTTCGCAGTGGCGATAAACAAGACTTTTGACAAGTCATAATCCACTTCCAGGTAATTATCCTTAAAAGTACTGTTCTGCTCTGGATCCAAAACCTCAAGTAATGCACTGGATGGATCCCCTCTAAAGTCTGAACTTACTTTATCGATCTCATCGAGGATGAAAACTGGGTTTGAGCTTTTAGACTTGTTGATGTTTTGAATGATCTTACCAGGCATCGCTCCGATGTAGGTCTTTCTATGTCCACGGATTTCTGCTTCATCATGAACACCACCTAACGCCATACGCACGTATTTTCTACCTAGTGCGTCGGCAATTGACTTCCCTAAAGATGTTTTACCAACACCTGGAGGTCCATAAAGGCAAAGAATAGGACCTTTCAGGTCATTCTTCAGCTTTCTTACTGCCAAATATTCTAAGATTCTTTCTTTAACTTTTTCAAGTCCAAAGTGATCTCTATCCAATACCTTACGAGCATGCTTTAAGTCGAAGTTATCTTCAGTTCCTTCATCCCATGGTAAATCCACCAACAATTCGGCATAACTCATCGCAACAGGATATTCTGCGGCAGCAGGATTCATTCGACCAATCTTATCTAATTCCTTAGCGAAGTGTTTTTTCACTTCGTCGGGCCATTTTTTATCCTTTGCTTTTTGTCTCAGCGCATTGATTTCCTGATCTGGACCATCCTGACCAAGCTCGTCTTGAAGCACTTTCATTTGCTGACGCAAAAAATACTCCTTCTGCTGCTGATCTATATCCGAGTGCACCTTACTAGCTATCTCCTGCTTCAATTCTAGCATTTGGATATCCTTCAGCATGAACTTCAGTAGCAACTCTGCCCTGGCTTTAGGGTTATTAGACTCTAGAAGCTTTTGCTTATCTGAAACATCTGCATTGACATTACTAGAAAGAAAATGAGTCAGGAAAGTGTAGCTCTGGATATTTTCCAATGCTACCTGAGCTTCTTTAGGAATCTCTGGATTTAGTTTCATCACTTTATAAGCAGCTTCTTTCAAAGAGCTAGTGATGGCTTTCATTTCATCTTCAGTAATATCTTCTTCCTCTTCAATAACCGTGTAAGAAGCTTTGAGGAATGGTTCTTCCTGAAGTGCTTCTACTAATTGAAAACGCTGACGCCCCTGAATTATGATAGTGGTGTTACCATCTGGTAAAACCAACATTTTTAAGATTTTGGCAACTGTACCGATCTCATACAGATCATTAAATGATGCCTCTTCCTTTTTATGATTTTTCTGAGCTACTACCCCGATGATGCGATCACCTTTATAAGCCTTCTTCACCAACTTAATGGACTTATTTCGGCTTACCGTGATTGGAATTACTACTCCCGGGAACAATACCGTATTCTTGATAGGTAGAATCGGTAATTCGTCAGGTAGGTTTTCATCACTTAAAGGACCCTCATCATCTTCAGATACCAACTGAATCAGTTCTCCTGACTCATCATCCAGGTAATCTGTCAATATGATAGGCTCATTGGAATTATCTTCAAACATAAAGTTATATATCGTGTCAATATGGCAGACTTTGCCATTTAATTCAACTTACAAAAGATTGATCATATAATGGTCAATACCTGTGCCAAATTAGCGACTGTGCCATAAATGGTATTATCTTTAACCAGATTTGAAAGAAACTGTCTGTTAGACATGTTTTAAGATCGAGCCTGAATGCGAATATTTTTAGCCATCATATGTATTGCCTACATTTTGCAGCCTTCAACTGCACAGAGAATCGCCACCAAAAAAATAAGCACCGACTCTCTGCCTGAAAATGTCATCCTCAATATTTACAACTTCAAAAACATCAATCAGAAAGCTGATTTTTATGATGCAGACAAGTTGAAACAAATCCGAAAACTAGAAGAGGCCAAGGATTGGGAAAAGCTGTTTGAAGTCTTAAAAGACTATGTGGCAAATTTTGGTATTCAAAACTTCTACAAAGACACTCGACTCATTTGGAGATTAGCAAAACTAACAGAGCTATTCGGAGATCCGGAGGAGGCTAAGCATTTGTATCGGTTAGTACTTCGCCATCACTATACAGGTATTAATATTCAAGAAATTGAATTGTACTATGACTCACTAAATAAACAAGAAGCTGATTTGTACGTCCCTCTGGATTATTACTACGAGTTAGTTGAGTACAGAAAACTAATAGATACCCTGAGACCTCCAAGAGGAATACTCCTCAACATGGGCAAGGAAATCAACAGCAATAAAGCAGATTACGCACCTTCTCTGAACGTACAAAACAATGTTTTGATATTCACCTCTCAACGGAATGAGACGGAAATTAGCATCAAACGAACATTTAGTGAGGATCTATTCTTCAGTATCAAAGATGACTATGGAAACTGGACCACTGCTGAAGAACTGACACAATTGAATTCGAGATATAAAGAAGGCTCAGCGGTTTTAACTCGAGACGGGCAAACCATTTATTTCTCCAGATGTGATTGCTCAGATTGCTATGGGGATTGTGATTTGTTCTCTGCTAAACTTCAACAAGACAGTACCTGGGGCGAAGTGAAAAATTTAGGTTCTAGAGTTAATAGTGTTAGCTGGGATTCACACCCTTCGCTATCTCATACCGAGGACACACTGTACTTCGCATCTGATAGGCTTGGTGGGTTTGGATTATCTGACATCTATTTCACTTACAAAGACAAAAACGGATTGTGGTCAAAAGCTCAGAACATGGGTCCGGTGATCAATACCAGAAACAATGATGTCAGCCCATTCTATCATCCCATTTATGACGTACTGTACTTCGGGTCGAATGGTCAGTTATACAATTTTGGAGAATATGACATTTTCAAGTCTCACTTGATCAATAATAACTGGTCTGAGCCAATCAATATAGGCCCTTTGGTAAATGGACGTGGCAGTGAGTATTACTTCACGATTGACAACAAAAGTGAGTTGTTGTTCTATGCGAGATCTACATCTCGTGACCTGAACAAACAAGACATTTACTCTTTTCCACTTCCAATGTCTGCTCAGCCATTGGCTACAACCAGGGTAACTGGATCGTTAACCGATTCAATTACAGGAAAGCCATTTAAAGGAATCGTGTCTATTATCGATTTAGATGAAGGAATTGAAGTGGCTCCTAAATACTTAAGGGATGATGGTAGTTTCGAGTTTGATTTAATAGATCAACGCAACTACCTATTGGTCATACAAGGAGATGATTTCTTTAGAATAGAAGATGCTTTCTTTTTGGATGGCAACATGGAGCTCAAGAAGGTTACTGAGCCCTTGGCAAGTCGTGTGAAGTTTGAATCCATAGAGTTTGACAATGGAAAGTCATCCCTTAAACAGGAGATGTATGGTGACCTCAACAAAATCATCAACTTCCTCTATGATAATCCGGACTTTAAACTAAAAATCTCTGGACACACAGACAGCTACGGATCAGAGGATTTCAACCTTCAGTTATCTAAAGATCGTGCTAGAAATATTCGAGACTATGTTGTTGAGTTTGCAGGTGTAGCTCCTGACAGAGTAAGCTGGGAAGGTTACGGAAGTTCCAAGCCTATTATTGAAGAAAATTCAGAGGAAGCTAAGGCGATCAATCGCCGAGTGGAATTCGAAATATTCCGTGAGGGAAATCAAGAAGAAGAGGAAGAAAATTAATCCTTCCTCTCCATTTCATATCTTAAAATAACTTATAAACGTCGTTGAAGATAGCATAGGTCATCAAACCTAAAAGTAGAACCATCCCTACTTTCTGAGCATTTTCAAGGAATTTATCACTTGGCTTTCTGCCAGTTACAATCTCCCAGGTCAAGAACATTACGTGACCTCCATCAAGTGCTGGAATCGGCAACAAATTCATGAAAGCCAATACCATCGAAAGCAATCCTGTAATTCTCCAGAAGTTTGCCCAATCCCACTCACCTCCGAAGAACTGAGCTATTCCAATTGGACCAGATAAAGATTTAGAAGGAGAAACGTCTCCTGAGAACATCTTACCGAACGCCTTGATGTTCAAAAATACCACGTTGAATGCCTGAGCAGTACCAGCACCTAAAGATTCGCCCAGTGTGAAATCTCTATGTGACAAAGCCAACATGGAGGTATCCTGTACCACACCAAAACCTAAGGTGCCTTCTTCAGTCACATCCAGATTCAGTTCTTTCTCAACACCATCTCTTAGAACAACGGCAGATATACTTTTTCCTGACATGTCATCCAAAACAGCACTGAATTGATCAAAATACTGAATCTTCTGATCGTTTAGTGAGATAAACTTATCCCCTTGCTGTAAACCACCTTTTTCAGCATTGCTTTCCTTTTGAATCTGCCCAACAATGAAAGGCATTCTCACGCTAAAGAAATCAACGTTCTTGTCAGACAGTTTATCCATAATATCATTAGGAATATCAACTCTTAGTTGCTGTCCATCACGCTCTACGGTATAGTATCCATCAGTTCCTAACAAAACTTCCGGGCTTCTAAGATCCATCAACTTTTCAAAATCCTTACCATTGACATTGATCATCTTATCACCGGTCTGAAGACCAAGTTGTTGTGCCAAATCATAAGCCACAATACCGTGTTTATTTAATTCTTGCTTGGTGATGAAGTTTTCACCTCTAGAATAAACGATAAGAATAAAAATGAACACACCGGTGATCACATTAACAATAATGCCTCCCAGCATTACAATCAATCGTTGCCATGCAGGCTTGGCTCTAAACTCCCAAGGTTCAGGTTCTGCACTAAGTGTTTTGGTATCCAATGACTCATCGATCATTCCAGTGATTTTCACAAAACCACCTAAAGGAATAGCTCCAATAGAGTATTCTGTTTCGCCAATTTGCTTACCCCAAATTTTTGGAGGGAATCCAATAGAATATTTCTCCACTCTCATTCCAAAAGCCTTGGCAGCTAATAAGTGCCCCAATTCATGCAGCCCTACTAAAATTGATAATCCCAACAACAGTTGGGCGGTCATAATCAATCCTTCCATTTATTCTATTTAATTAATTCTAATGCTTTAATTCTTGTTTCCTTATCGGTATTAATAAAGTCTTCCAGACTTGGCTGTTTCACAAACGAAACCTTCGCCAAGCAATCTGCAATGACGTCTGATATTTCTAAAAAACCAATCTTATCTTTCAAAAATTCACTTACAGCAATTTCATTGGCTGCATTTAGAATACAAGGATGATTACCTCCTTTTCCTAAAGCGTCATAAGCGAGCTGTAAATTACGAAATGTCTCAGTATCTGGCTTTTCGAAAGTAAGCTGGGGATATTGGGCAAAATCAAACCTAGGATAATCTGCCTTGAATCTATCCGGGAATGTCAGCGCATACTGTATTGGCAAACGCATATCCGGCAATCCGAGTTGCGCTTTTATAGATCCATCCTCAAACTGCACCATGCTATGGATGATACTTTGTGGATGTACTACTACTTCAATTTGATCTAAACCTGTTCCGAACAACCACTTGGCTTCAATCACTTCCAGCCCTTTATTCATCAAAGTTGCTGAGTCTATGGTGATTTTAGCTCCCATATCCCAATTAGGGTGTTTAAGTGCTTGTTCTTTAGTTATCTGAAGTAATTCTTCGCGTTTTCTTCCCCTGAATGGTCCTCCAGAAGCTGTTAAAATCAGCTTTTCAATTGGATTTTGATACTCCCCAACTATACATTGGAAAATCGCAGAATGCTCAGAGTCGACCGGGAGAATATTGCTTTTATGCTCCATGGCTAGTTTAGTCACCAGCTCACCAGCAACTACAAGTGTCTCCTTGTTAGCCAAAGCAATATCCTTACCACTTTCTATGGCTTTTACTGTTGGAACTAGTCCTGAGTATCCAACCAAAGCGGTCAGCACTACATTAACATCTTCCATCTGTACTACATGACTCAGTGCACTGTCTCCAGCATACACTTTGATGTCACGACTATCCAAAGCATCAAACACCTTATCGTAATGATCTTCGTTGGTGATAACCACAGTGTTTGGCTTGAACTGGATGGCTTGTTGTACTAGTAACTCCCAATTATTTTGAGCTGTGAGTACTTCAACAGTAAAATGATCTGGATGTCTCTCTACCACATCCAGAGCTTGGGTCCCTATGGAGCCAGTGGAGCCAAGAATGGCTATATGCTTCACTTTATCCATTAAATCCTCTGAAATTGGTAATCTGTGTTAATATCATAGCTTGAATTTAATGATCTCATCAGCAATTTTACGATCGTTAGATAGTCTAGGAACTTTATTTTGTCCTCCTAGTTTGCCAATTGATTTCATATACTCGATAAACGCATCATTGCGCAATTTGATAATTCCCAGAGGTCTCAGAATAGAGCCCGTAATGAGATCATCATAGTACGTGTTGCGTTTGCGAAGCTGCAAATCTAATTCTTTTTCGAATGCCGATATATCTGACGGTTCTGAAGCAAAAGAAACATACCATTCATGCAATGGAAGTCCTTCTTTCGGAGTAACATTTGGCGCCACAGTAAACTCTACTAATTCGGTTTCTGGAAACTTCTCACAAGTTGCTTTCATAGCCTGCTCCACCTCTTCACCTATCACGTGCTCGCCAAAGGCAGAGATAAAATGCTTGATTCTACCGGTTACCAATAATCGATAAGGATCCTTACTGACAAACTTAACAGTATCTCCGATAGAATATCCCCACAAGCCGGCGTTACTATTGATCACCAAAGCATAATTAACTCCTAACTCCACTTCCTCAATAGATAATCGAGAAGGATTTTCATTGAAGTACTCATCGGCAGGAATAAACTCAAAAAAGATTCCAGAGTTGGCTAAAAGCAACAATCCTGGCTCTGTTTGAGTGTCCTGATAAGCAATAAAACCTTCTGAAGCAGGATAAGTCTCTATGGAAGGAATCACCTTTCCGATTGTCTCAAACAACTTCGCTCGGTAGGGCTCAAAATTCACTCCACCATAAACGAACATTTCAAAGTTGGGAAAGATGTCCTTGATAGACTTCCCAGTTTTCTCTTTTAATCGATCAAAATACATCTGCACCCATGGCGGAATACCTGAAATGAGTGTCATGTTTTGATTATAGGTCTCCTCAACAATCGTATCTACCTTTTGCTCCCAATCCTCAATGCAATTGGTCTCGTAACTAGGCATTTGATTGGTGCGCAGGTATCCTGGCACGTGATGATTCACAATTCCTGAAAGTCTTCCAGTATGAATCCCAGCTTTTTGATCCAGTGTTGGTGCTCCTGACAAGAAGATCAGTTTACCATCCAAAAACATCCCCTTGCCTGTTTCATGCACATACGATAAAAGTGCATTTCTTGCCGAATTGATGTGATTGGGAATGGACTCCTTAGTAATAGGAATGTATTTGGTGCCACTTGTAGTCCCTGAGGTTTTCGCAAAGTAAGTTGGCTTACCTGGCCACAACACATCGCTCTTACCTTCCAGCACCTGCTGCACATAAGGCTTCAAGCCTTCATAATCCTGTACCGGCACGTGCTTTTTAAAATCATCATGAGATTTGATATCTCCAAAACCATGATCCTTTCCAAACTGAGTATTGGATGCACTCGATACTATCTCGTGAAAAATCTTCTGCTGATAGAGCCCTGGATTGGAAGACCATTTCTTGGTTTGTCCATTGATATAGGCCGCAAATGGCTTACTTAATACAGATCTGAATCCCATAGTGAAAATTACTGTAGCTCAAAATAACATAATGCCCTTTCTAATTCCTAACAAACACAAAATGGTAATTGACAGATTAAAATTTTAGCATCATTTAACATAACATTTTTACGGAATTCACATATATATGAGTGTAATTAAGGAATTAGAGTTTCTTAACGTTTATACAAATGAAAAAGTCATACATCTATATTGTCGCATTATCAAGCATATTCTCCGCTATTGGTGGGAGCATAATCACTGTTCATTTATTAAAGAACAATCAAGAAACACCGAAAACAGAATTTACAAACACTAGTCAGAGCGACGAAGCTATTGCTGGGTTTACCCCGCAATTGACGAGCGCGAGAACTTATCTTCCAGATAATAGCGAGGATTTTGTTTTGGCATCCAATAAAAGCCAATCGAGTGTAGTGTTTATCCAAACACTCAATGAGTACGAATACAGAACAGGGAGTTGGTTAGATTGGTTTTTCGAACCAAGAAACTCTCAACAGATTGGAAGTGGTTCCGGTGTAATTCTATCGAAAGATGGATACATCGTCACCAACAATCACGTGATTGATGATGCTGATCGAATTCAAGTGGTACATGGCAAAAGAACTTATGATGCGGAGTTGGTAGGCACCGATCCTAGTACTGATTTAGCAGTTATTAAAGTGAATGTTTCAGATCTCCCTCCCATTGCATTTGGTAATTCAGATGACTTGAATGTAGGAGAATGGGTACTTGCTGTAGGAAACCCATTCAATTTAACATCTACGGTTACTGCTGGAATTGTTAGTGCCAAAGGGCGTAACATCAACATCTTAAAAGACAAATTCCCAATAGAATCTTTCATCCAAACTGATGCTGCCATCAACCCTGGAAATAGTGGAGGCGCGCTAGTTAACACTCAAGGTGAACTTGTTGGTATCAACACAGCCATTCTTTCTAGAACTGGCACCTATGCAGGATATGGATTTTCAGTACCATCAAACATCGTCAAGAAAGTTTATGAGGACATCAAACGATATGGAGAAGTACAAAAAGCATTCACCGGAGCTGAGTTCGTTGACATCAATAGTGAGTTGGCTGACCGTATGGAATTGCAAAACCTCAATGGTGTGATAGTGGCTAATGTTCAGCGTGAGGGAGCTGCAGCCAGTAGTAACCTGGAAAAAGGAGATGTCATTCGAAGTGTGAATGGCAAGCGAATAGAAAGCAAAGCTTATCTGGAAGAAATGATTGGAAATCTATATCCTGGTGACAAACTCAACCTAACTGTAGAGCGTGAAGGCAAGCAGATCGAAAAGTCAATCACTTTAACCAATAGAGAAGGCGGTACTGGCATCCTGAAAAGAGAGATATTCACTTCAGAATGGCTCGGAGCTCGTTTCGAGAATGTATCTAAAGTAGAACGAGACCTTCTGGGCATTAAAAACGGAATCAAAGTGATTGATTATAAACGCACAGGCCCGTTTGCTGAACTAGGAATTCCAGAAGGATTCATTGTGACCAATATTAACAACACCCTCATCGAAAGCCCAAAAGAGTTCGCTGAAATACTAGAAAAAATTCAAGGACGAGTTATTATCGCAGGAATAGACAAAAGAGGAAGAAAAGTATACTATCCGTACCGCTTTTAAGCTACGGCAGTTCTAATCTTCAGCTTCTTTTTTAGTTCGTCAATGGCAAATCGGAATTTAGCATTCGTATCGATCATGTCATTGACAGACTGTACTGCATGAATAACAGTAGAGTGATCTCTTCCTCCAAAATGGTATCCAATAGACTTTAAGCTATGATTCGTATAGTCTTTAGAGAAATACATGGCTACCTGACGAGCAATTACAATCTCCTTCTTACGAGTCTTGGCTTTTAAATCCTCTAATTCTACTTTGAAGTAATCAGATACGGTTTTCTGGATGTAGTCAATACCTACCTCAGAATCGATATCAGTAACGATATTTTTCAAGATTTGCTTGGCCAACTCCAAATCAATTTGGGTCTTAGCAAGCGAAGCATGGGCGATAAGCGAGATTACCACACCTTCTAGCTCTCGAATATTCGTATCAACTGTATAAGCAATATACTCAACTACCTCATCAGGAATACTGATACCATCAGCCTGCATCTTGGTTTGGATGATTGCCATTCTTGTTTCAAAATCAGGAGCCTGAACATCGGCAGTTAATCCCCACTTGAATCTAGACACCAATCTTTCCTGAAGACCTTTCAAATCTTTAGGAGCACAATCAGAAGTCATGATGATTTGTTTACCACCTTGATGTAAGTGATTGAAAATATGGAAGAAAATTTCTTGTGTCTTTTCCTTCTCTCTTAGGAACTGAACATCATCCAGAATAAGGACATCTACTTCTTTATAGTAGTTGATGAAATCCTGAAGGTTGTTGTTTCTTAGAGCATCAATGAATTGATTGGTAAACTTCTCAGAAGCAACGTAGATAATTTTTTTCGTATTATCTGCTGAAATGATTTCATTACCAATAGCCTGAACAAGGTGCGTTTTCCCAAGGCCTACTCCACCGTAAAACATCAACGGATTGAATGAAGTAATGCCTGGTTTCTGTGCAACGGCAAAACCTGCTGATCTTGCTAAACGGTTGCAGTCACCTTCAATAAAATTATCGAATCTATAAGAAGAGTTAAGATTTGAGTTGTTCTTTAACTCACGATAAAAGTCTGGATTCTTGTAGGCATCGTATCCATTGACACGATTTTTATTGTGATTATTGCTTCCTCCTGATACGCTAACCGTTGTTGGCTGCACAGAGTCATTACCACGATCTACTACAACAGAATATTCCAATCTCCCATTTTCGCCGATTTGAGATTTGATTGCCTGCTTTAGTAAATGCACGTAGTTTTCCTCCAGCCACTCGTAAAAGAATTGACTTGGAACCTGTATTGTCAACACCTCATTATGAAGTCTGACAGGCTGAATTGGCTCAAACCAGGTTGAAAAACTTTGAGCAGGAATGCGCTCTCTTATAAATAAGAGGCATTTTTCCCATGTCTCTACGTGCATCGGCGATTTAAATTTTTACTTTGGAAAACAGACCAAAAAAGATACCCTTTCAGATTAGGGGGACATCAAAATTGTGGATAAATTTTTTAAGAAAAAAATGACATTTGCTCTTGACTTTTTATAATCCTTTTATCCGCCTAAAAAAGCACGGTTTAACTCTAATTTTCTTGAAAAAATACAAGTAGATTTTTTAGAGCTAAATTTACTGTGAGACGGCTTGGTGATTTCATAAATTTGACCATCATGAAAAACAACATCCCCAATTTTAACGAATTCCCAAAAACATCCTACCAAGAGTGGGAAAACGCTGCCACAAAATTACTGAAAGGCAAATCTCCAAAAGAAGCGCTTCAATGGTCAATCGTAAACGGCATCAATTTAGGAGCTTATTATGATGAGTCCAATTCCATATCCACTAACTATATCAACGAAATCCTAGAGCCAACTGATTCTTCAGAGTGGATTCAATACGAAAGAGTCATTGTTGTCAATACAAAAGAAGCCAATGCGCATGCGAAACAGGCATTGATGAATGGGTGCTCAGGCATTTTATTTCAGGGTGATTTAACATCCTATAATATAGATGAGTTACTGGACGGAATCGAACCAGCACATTGCCAATTGGCTTTCAACAATTCTGGAGTACCGATAACGATCAACCAATCTATTGATGGTTTTGGAAAAGGATGCACTGCTTTTGGAGATCAGTTTAGAGAATTGATTGAAATTGATAACAGTGAAATCAACGAGCAAGTAGTTCTTGCCATGATGAATCTTTTCGAGTCCAAGGCCAAATTGACAATCTCGTTGGAAATCGGAACAGATTTCTTCCATGAATTATCCAAAATTCGAGCAATTAAGCTTTTAGCTAAAGGACTTGAAAAACTCCATAAAAAAGTATTTGATTTCACCATCCATGCCACCTTATTAAAAGGAACTGATGAGAGCAATCACTTATTAAGACAAACTACTTCTGGTATTGCAGCCATTATTGGTGGAGTAGACAGCATCACCTTCAATCCAGGAGAAACCTCCTGGGCAGCCAAAGGATCACATCGCATCAGCAGAAATATCGGAAATCTGATTCGTCATGAGTCCAAGATGAGCACCATTCAATCTGCAGCAAACGGATCTTTCTTTATTGACACACTTACGGATCAGCTTGCTCGCTTAGTTTGGACACAATTGGATGATGTATTTACATTAAATAAGTCTTTTGAAGAAGCCTTTACTATTGCAAAAACTTCGCCAAGCCCTAATTTTTCTCAGTTAGGCTATTCCGCTGGGGTTCCCCCATTCCTGCGTGGACCCTACGCAACGATGTATGCCGTAAGACCATGGACTATCAGACAATATGCAGGCTTCTCCACAGCAGAAGAGTCTAATGCATTTTATAGACGCAATTTAGCAGCTGGTCAAAAGGGACTTTCTGTGGCATTTGATTTGGCAACGCACCGGGGCTATGATAGTGATCACCCTCGAGTTTCTGGAGATGTGGGTAAAGCGGGAGTTGCTATTGATTCCGTTGAGGATATGAAGATCTTGTTTGATCAAATTCCACTAGATGAAATGTCAGTCTCCATGACCATGAATGGAGCGGTAATTCCTGTAATGGCCTTTTATATAGTAGCCGCAGAAGAACATGGAGTAACTCCAGAAAAATTGACTGGAACCATTCAGAATGACATTCTCAAGGAGTTCATGGTGCGCAATACGTATATCTACCCTCCTAAACCTTCCATGCGAATCATCGCAGATATTTTCAGATATACCTCAGAGAAAATGCCGAAATTCAACTCTATCAGTATCAGTGGCTATCACATGCATGAAGCAGGCGCTACTGCTGCGATTGAGCTCGCTTTTACCCTTGCGGATGGCGTAGAATACATCAAAACAGGCCTGGAAGCAGGCATCAAAATCGATGCATTTGCTCCGAGACTTTCTTTCTTCTGGGGAATAGGCATGAATTTCTTTACTGAAATCGCCAAAATGCGAGCTGGAAGAATCCTATGGGCGAAATTGGTCAATCAATTCAATCCGGAAAGTGATAAATCACTCGCACTTAGAACACATAGCCAAACATCAGGATACAGTTTAACAGCTCAAGATCCATACAACAATGTTGGTAGAACCGCTATTGAAGCTTTGGCCGCTGCATTTGGGCATACGCAATCCTTGCACACCAATGCACTAGATGAAGCCATCGCTTTACCGACAGATTACTCTGCAGCCATCGCCAGAGAAACTCAGAAGTATCTGCAAAGTGAAATTAACATCACACAAGTAGTAGATCCTTGGGGTGGATCTCACGAGGTGGAGAAATTGACCAACGATCTAATCAATGAAGCCTGGGAAATCATACAGGAAGTTGAAGAAATGGGCGGTATGGCCAAGGCCATCGAATCTGGCTATCCGAAAATGAAAATCGAAGAAGCCGCGGCGAGAAAACAGGCTAAAATTGATTCAGGAAAAGAAATAATAGTAGGTATCAATCGATTTGCCACGGATGAAAAAACCGAAATAGATCTACTGGAAGTTGATAACAATGAAGTACGAAACAAGCAAATAGCCAGACTTGAATCAATCAAAGCCTCTAGAAATCAGGAAGCAGTAGATCAAACTCTAAAAGCGATTACCGAAGCATGCAAGAACAATACTGGCAACTTATTAGAACTTGCCGTAAATGCTGCACGCGAACGGGCAACCTTAGGAGAAATCTCAAATGCTATGGAAGAGGTATTCGGAAGATACCAGGCAAAAAACGAAACAATATCAGGCGTGTATTCATCAGAAATCAAACAAGACGAACACTTCAAAAACGCTAGAGAACTGGCCGATAAGTTTGAAGAAATGGAAGGTCGAAGACCAAGAATACTTGTCGCTAAAATGGGTCAGGATGGTCATGACAGAGGAGCTAAAGTAATTGCCACAGCATTTGCTGATCTGGGCTTTGACGTAGATATGGGACCACTATTCCAAACACCAGAAGAAGTAGCTCTACAAGCAGCTGAAAATGATGTTCACATGGTAGGTGCATCTTCCCTGGCTGGAGGACATAAAACCTTGGTGCCCGAATTGGTACAAGAACTTAAAAAAATTGGTAGAGAAGATATCCTGGTAATAGCAGGAGGCATCATTCCTGAAAATGATTATCCATTCTTAAAAGAAGCTGGTGTATCATTCATCTTTGGCCCAGGAACAGTGATCTCCAAGGCAGCAAGTGAGATTCTTGACAATATGCTGTAATAGAACTCATTTGACTACTTGCCAAAGAGCATAAAAAAACCCTGACAAATCAAATCTGTCAGGGTTTATATTTTATAAGAACTTTTCTAATTACTCAGCAAGACCATTTTTGATCAAGAAACCTTCGTAAAGCTCCTGAAAATCTTCGATATCTGGAGACATTTTGATTGCTTCTTCATACTTAGTCAATGCATCTAGAATCAAACCATTTTCTTCATAGAAAGAAGCGTAGATGATTTTGTTAAGCGGAGAATCCTCAGAAACCTCGCTCTTCAAGTTAGCAAGACCTTCTTGAACCTCAACTTTGTCACCAGACTTAACTTTCTTGATTCCGATTTCACCAGAAGAGATCTCTTCATCACCTTTCTTTTGAATCTTAACAAGGTATAAGCCCATATCATAAGCTAATGCCTCATCAGAGAAATCAAGTTCGATAGAAGTTTTGTCAGTTTCTTTTGAGAAAATCTCTTCATTGAAGATGTTCTCAATTTTCACTACGTAAAGATCTCCTTCTTCCATACCTTCTGGAGCATCCCATCTAAGGATAGCTGTACTACCAAGAAGATCTGCTTGTGATGGAGCCATCACATTGATTGCTGCCGAACCAGTAGCTCTGGAAACCGCTCCAGTTGCATTCATTCTTGATCTGTAGCTTCCACCCTCTTCTTCGTTCATTTTGTTCATTACGAATTGAGCGTATCTGCTAGCGATACTTGAACTTCCAGTACTGATATTCTTCTCAATGTCTGACACCTTTTTAGTACCGGCACCTCTGATTTCAGTGGTTTTACCAGTCTTGTGCATCAAACCAATATATGCACCTTCCGATGCAATGATCTCATCTCCTGAATTAAGCTTGGCACCAGTCTTTAGCGTTTCAGCTTGAGCGCTACCAGCTTTCTTAATTTGGTTTTCACCTTTGTTTGCTAATACTCTAAAAGCATAATCCTGAGCGGTGACGATAGTGCTTACTAGCATCATACCAGCAACAAAAGCATAAGAAATAAACTTTCTCATAATCATTTAGCGTTTGTATAAAATGTGTTGTAAAGTTATAATTTATCAACTTTAAAAAGAGACTTTCGCCCCTCTTTGGTAAATGAATTTTTTACTACTCCGTAATACACCTCCAAAGAATCACCTGCTAAGGCCACTGCAGCCAGGGCTACTCCGATTTCTGCTTTGAAGCTGTACAACTCTAGTATATATATGACCCCATATGTCAAAACACCAATCTCTAATAGCTGGAATAGTTTGGTGATCCCGTCATACCATTTTGGAATCTTGCGATAGATAAGCGAAAATAATGCCACATTTAAAAAACATAATACAATCGCAAAAATATAGCCTGCTCCATCACTCATATCATCGATATAATCCCTGTTTAAGATCATTGATATGATATTGGCATGGACAACTCCACCATACATATCAGGAAATGCTCTACCGATATAAATCTCATTTAATGGAGTGTAGAATTTATCTTCGAAAGACTCTCTGTCTCCCAGATATCTTCCTAAATAACAAAACATTACTACTTTGTCCTCTATAATATCTGGAGTGAAGTTTTCTTCAAATACATCAGCTACATCCAGTGCATAATATTTATTACCAAACTTGGTAGCTCCATAATCAAGCACATTGCCACGGTAGTTGATAATTTCTTCAAGATTGTTTCTTGCTAAAAAATCAGCTGCAGCTAAAGAATCATATTGTTCTGCCATTTTAACTGCAAATGCCACATGATTCACTCCATTGATTTCTTGTTGAGGAATGAATGTTCTACACATTTTCAACTCTTCTTGTGTATCGGCATCCGTCACCAAATTCACAAAAGCATTGTGATTGGCAAAAGAATTAAATACTTCCCAAGAATAAGCCACCGTATCATTGGTCGGATCTTCCTCATCCAGCAGAAGTTTTTCTGCCAAAATCAGGTTTTCTACACTCTCAAGACCAGACATCAACATCATATCACCTTCTGGATCATCTTCATGTGGATCGTAAAAGAAGGAGTCAATACCGATACATGCAGGATTGTATTTAGCAATAATCTGTAACATCATCCCAATTTCACCTCTACTTAGGTTGCTGAGGTTGACCAGTACTACTCGATCATCTGCCACAGGATCATCCCGAAGTTGTGAAAACACAATGTCAGTAAGCTCCATATCACCAAAAGCATTACCAATAGGGTCAAATACGTCAAAGATCTTGAATGCTGTGAAACTGTTGAACAGTCCCATCAAGCCGAAAATGAATATGGTTCCGAATATTACATCTAACCAGAACTTTCTAAACATACTTTTTAACTGTTAGCGGGTGATTAAAAAAGATTTTACTTTACCCGCAATTAACCAGCATTCGGCCACAGATCAAATGCAATATAAGTAAAATATAATTTTTTATTGAAATTAATCAATTTTTCAATCAAAATACATATAAAAAAATGAAAGATCGAGCAATAAACAGACCCTCATTAGACGAACTGGCCAAAGGTATCGATCAATCTAACCGAATCATCCTTAGTCGGGCTATCACGGTCATAGAGAGCAAATTAGCATTTGACCAGAAGTTAGCAGCGAACTTATTGGATCAAATCATCCCACAAACCGGCAAGAGCATACGAATAGGCATTACAGGTGTTCCAGGAGTAGGTAAGAGCACGTTCATTGACACGTTTGGATCTTACCTCACATCTATTGGAAAAAAAGTGGCCGTACTATCTATTGACCCCAGTAGTTCTATCACCAGAGGAAGTATTCTTGGTGACAAGACTCGAATGAACAGATTATCCAAGGATCCAAATGCGTATATCAGACCGTCTCCATCTGGAAATTCGCTGGGAGGAGTGGCTCAGAAGACCCGAGAAACTATACTATTATGTGAAGCTGCAGGATATGATGTCATCATTGTAGAAACAGTAGGTGTGGGACAGTCTGAAACGAGTGTAAAAGACATGGTAGATTTCTTCCTACTGCTAATGCTTGCTGGTGGTGGTGATGAGCTTCAAGGAATAAAACGTGGCATTATGGAAATGGCTGATGCTTTGGTGATCAATAAAGCCGATGGTGACAATATCAATTCAGCCAAACGAGCGAAAAAGAACTATACGAACGCTCTTCATTTACTTCCTCCTCATGAAGGTGGATGGATAGTACCTGTAGAACTGTGTTCGGCCGTTGAAGAAACAGGCATTGATAATATCTGGAAAATGATGTGTGATTTTGAAGCTAAACTTTCTGGAAATCGCTTCTTAATAGAGAACAGAAGAAGACAAAACTTAAAATGGATGCATGAGCTCATCAAATTAAAATTGGAAGAGAGCTTTTATCATAATCCAGAAAAAATCGACAACATCAAAGAAATGGAAAAACAGGTAACTGCCGGCGAACTATCAGTCCGCCATGCAGTCACACAGTTATTTAGTTAAACGCAAAGCCGTTTGGTCCTCGACCTACATCGAAGGTTCCGATTAATGACCCTTCGCTTGAAATTTTTAATACAGATCCCGCTTCGATAAATCCAGCAGCGTCAGTTACATAAAGAACGTCATCTGGACCTACTGCCAAACCATAATAAGAGAACAGACTAGTAGATGTATATATTTCCTGAGCATCAGCTGTTCCTGATGTATTGATAGAATAAATAGCTGGCCCTACTGAATAAAACAACTTAGTGCCATCTACATTCACATCAATCTTTCCATTGAAATTAGCCTCAAGTTCTACTGTTGTTTTAATATCACCAGTTGCTGCATCCAATTCAACCAATTTTCCATCATTTGCTGGCGCCCAATTTTCGTCATATCCCCCCTGACAAGACACCCATACATCACCTTGAGCATCTACTACAAGTAATTTAGGTGAAGTTCCCACTTCAATATCAGCAGTAACTGTCTCAGAATTTAGGTCAATTAGACTAACTGTGGTTCCAAAATTATTTGCTACGAACAATTTCTCCCCTGCTAATTTCACTCCTTCAGCACCGTACCCTACTTCTATTGACTTTGAAATATTTCCCGATTCCAAATCAAAAATGGTCACTTGCCCAGGATCAGTGAAACTCACCCATTCGGTTACATACCCATTATCTTCATCAGAATCCATGTATCTAGGAAGAGCTACATCATCTATCGTATACTGACTCTTTAAACTATCAGATAGGCTTACGACCTCTATTTTATTGGAGTTGTTTACCACAGCAAAAAGCAAATCACCAGAAATATGAAGTGACTGAACTACATCGCCTAGATCTTTCGCATTTACACTAGCGAATAAATCATTGCTTACTTCACCTTCGCTACTGATAAAGCTTAAAGAGCCATCACCCTCACCAAAATTCCCTTCGTTGGAAACAAAAACACCTCCATCAAACTGACCCACAACTTCCGGCTCTGGATCATTGCCATCACATGCAGCTAAAATTGAAATAACCGCTAAAAAGAAAAGTGATTTAAAAAACGTATTCATCGATTGTAATTGATAATTAATTGTAACTGATAATTTCTACCAGGCATGGCCCGATTGTTTAAATTCTCATAATTGGCATCCAACAGATTATTGATGGATGCATTAGTTGAAATATCAAAAAGTGGTAGCTCAAACTCTCGACCCAATGTAAAATCAAGAATAAAAAATGGAGCTACCGATGACCTTTCTGTATTGTCAAGTGTCGTGTATCGCTTTCCTGTAAAATTGGAATTCAAGCTATAGTTAAAATATTTTTTGACTTGATGCTGCCAACTGATTCGAGCATTATGTTCTGGAGTATAAGGGAGTAATTTTCCTGAATTGGAACCTGTTTTGTTAACAGATCTATTAAAAGTATAGGAAGCGTTCAGTGTGTAGACACCCAAAAGATCACCTGTAATTGCAAGCGAGGATTCTAATCCAGAGATCTCCACTTCTCTAAAGTTCTGCGGAACCCAATATCCTGCTTCCGATGGCAACCAGACGATCCAATCTTCAGACCATGTTTGATATCCACCTATCTTAATGGAAACACCATTCAACACAACGGGTAATTGCAGGTCGAATTCACCATCCAGGGTTTTACTCTTTTCAGGCTGCAAATCAGGATTACCTCCAGGTGTCCAGTGCCGGTCATTTAGTGTAGGATATCGAAACCCGAAGGCAAAACTTTCATTGAAACTAAGCTTAACCTTCTCGCCTTGAACAATAGCAAACTGATTGCTCCAAGAAGGAACAAATGGAGACTGATCTGCATAAAACGATTGACGAAGATTAAGAACCGACTGCCACGAAAGAAATGGCTTTGCACTGACAGAAGTAAAAGCATCAGCCTGCAAATCATGAAATCTATCCGAATAACTATCTGAGGAAGCAGTAAATAGGTTAGTATTTCCCCCAACCCGAATTTCCAATTGATCATTCAGCTGATACCAATATGAGATTAAGGAAGAATATTGATTTCCTGTCGTTTGATCCGTTTCATTGTAGACCTGATCGTTTTGCAAATACGCCAAAGTAACATTCAGGCTACTTTTAGACCATTCCTGATTTGCTCCGAAGGCCAAGCGAGTATTTTTGGTCAACAACTCGTCTTGAGAAGTTGGAGCACTCTTGGTCGGTTGTATCTCTCGATCATTTACGAAATATTGAAAGTCAGCGAAAAGACTTGTTCCATATAAAGTTGAATAAGAAAACTGCTGCTTGATGCCTTTCATCAATGACGATGCATTGTTCTGACGAAGGGTTTCACCATTGTAATCGTATTGAAAGTCATTCTGTAAAAAGGAACGATAAAGGTTCGTATGTGCTTTGAACCTACCTTGACCATAGGTTGCTTTGATACCCGTCTTGAGTTCACCGAAACTTCCTAATCCTAGTAAAAGTGAAGCCCTGTCGGACTGATGAGCAATATCAGAATCGACTAAAACGGAACCTCCTATTGCTCCACTTCCATAAAGAGAGGAATTGGCACCAGGACTTAGTTGCAATTGATCCATCATCCATGTTGGCCATTGTGAAAAGTCCATTTGCCCTAGCGTGGGATAATTTGCAGGAATTCCATGCCACAGGACATTGGTCTGGCTAGCAGAAGTACCTCGAAAAGCTACCGTAGCTAATTGTCCATTGCCATACGACTTAAAATAAATGCTGCTTTGCTGAGAAAGAGCTTTCTCAAGAGATGAGCTTTCGTCAAAGCTAATTGATTGTAGCTGGCTCCCTGTGGTAAATCGCTCAAACTGAAGTGCGGATACGGTGATCGCCTCGAGCTGGACGGTATCTTCCTGAGCTAACACGAAGCGTGTCAGCGACAACAAAACAACATACACACATATTCTCGAGACCATGAATCAAACCTTAACAGTTCATTCAAAGCCATCGGAAAAAAGTATTAGAGTATGGAAAACCCAGAGGTGTTCTATCTCCTTTGCTTTCAACCCGAAGCTTGGAATTAAAAAAGATCGTGGCAGGTCTCCTGGCTTTTCCTGATTTGTCGCCTTCCCACACTTCGATATAGTCAGCGCAGTGGCATGATGAGACAAATCGTCAATCGGAAATTACAGTTGCGGGGACAGCTTCGGATTTACACCGAATTCCCTTTTAATACTGACATGCGAAGCATCGTCAATAACCATAATCGGATGCAAATGTAGGCAGTACCTTGAGATTTTTTACTGGTCTTAAATTTTTTATTCAATTTTGACCCATGAAGTATTGGGTCTTAGCATTTACCACATTTTATATTTTTGGCTGTCAATCTAATCAGCAAGAGCAGTCTACTGAGTCAACCTATCAGACGTCTGGCCAATTAGAATTTGCCACCAATTTCACATTCTCCAATAATGAATTAGTCGTTTCAAAACCTTGGCCTGGAGCCGTAAAACCAAAGGTTTATCCTCTTCAGGATTCCATCAAACGAGTCGTTGTTACTTCTACGACACACCTCCCTTATTTGGAATTGTTAGGTCTTGAAGATCGATTAGTTGGCTTTCCAAACACCAACTACATCAGTTCGGACAAAATCAGAAACTTAGTAGATGAAGGAAAAGTAAAAGACCTGGGAACGGATGGAAATATTAATCTGGAAATACTGATATCACTCAATCCAGATGCAGTGATCGCCTTTGATATGGGAAGTGAATCTTCTTCCTTGGACAAAATCGCTGAAGCTGGAATTCCGGTGATTTACGACGCGGACTATCTGGAATCGTCTGCTCTAGGTAGAGCCGAGTGGATCAAATTTTTCGGGGCATTGTTTCACAAAGAAGCTGAAGCAGACTCTATTTTCTCAACGATTGTCAACACCTATGATTCGCTGAAGACATTAACTGCATCAATAGAAAATCGTCCTAGCATAGTTAGTGGAGTACTATATGGTGATGTGTGGTTTTTACCGGGCGGAAAAAACTGGGCCTCCGGTTTCTTCAAAGATGCTGGTGGACATTATTTATGGGAACAAGATTCTACTGGCGGATGGCTGGAACTAAGTTTCGAGTCTGTTTTTGATAAGGCTAGAACCGCCGATTACTGGATCGGAACAAGTACCTTCAATTCTGCAACTGCCCTAAAAGGTCAAGACGAACGCTATGCTGATTTTGACGCATTCCAAAATGGCAAACTGTATAATTACAGCAAGAGATTGAATGAATTTGGAGGCTATGATTTTTTTGAATCAGGCTATGCGAGACCTGACTTGGTACTAGCAGATATGATTAAGATTCTGCACCCAGAATTACTTCCAGAATACGAAACCTACTATTACGAACAACTTCAATGATCCATCAGCACCTGGAAGAATCGAAACAGAAATGGATTAAGGTATTGATCAGCCTGAGCATAACCATGGTGTTTTGTTTTGGACTAAACCTATGCTTTGGATCTGTATCAATTGGTCTTGGAGAGGTATTTGATTTCTTCACCTCAGGTTCTACTGGAAACAATGGCTGGGATTTAATCCTGAGAAACTTCAGACTTCCAAAAGCGCTTACGGCCTTGCTTGTTGGCAGTGCACTAAGTGTGAGCGGATTGCAAATGCAAACCCTTTTTAGAAATCCTTTAGCAGGGCCTTATGTACTGGGAATCAGCTCTGGAGCAGGTCTTGGAGTAGCCATAGCCATCTTTTTAGGGTTTTACATTGGAGGATTTCTTGAACTTAGCGGAATAGGAAGAAGTTGGTTGCTAGTTGCAGCAGCGGGACTTGGATCTCTTTCTGTGCTCTTGATTATATCTCTCGCTGCTTCCAGGATCAAGGATAGCGTCACATTACTGATCATCGGCTTAATGTTTGGTGCTGCTTCTGGAGCGTTTGTCAGCATTTTGCAATTCTTTAGCCAGGCAGAAAACATTCAAGCGTATGTAATCTGGTCATTTGGAAGCTTAGGCAGTTTGAGTTGGGCTGAATTATCTGTTTTCATCCCTATTCTAGTGATTGGACTGATCCTTTCAATTCTATTGAGCAAACCGCTTAATACATTGTTGCTCGGTGAAAACTATGCAGTTAGCCTGGGGTTAAACCTAAAGCGAACCAGACTATTAATCATCATCAATACGGCGATTTTAGCAGGAACAGTCACAGCCTTTTGTGGTCCTATTGCTTTCTTTGGAATAGCCATTCCCCATTTAACCAGAATGCTTTTTAACACCTCAAACCATTTATTTTTAACGCCATTGGTGATCCTCTTTGGAGGAACTCTCATGTTGGTTTTTGACTTTATCGCTCAGCTTCCGGGACTAGAAACGACCTTACCAATCAATGCTGTTACCGCACTTTTCGGAGCACCTTTTGTCATCTACATCCTGATGCGTAAACGAAACCTAAACTATAGTTACTGATGGGTGTTTTGGAGGTTAAAAATTTATCCATCGGATACCGGAATAAGGATCAGGTTAAGGTCATCCAACATGATATCAATGTCAGCCTTGAAAAAGGACAGATCATCTCCTTGATGGGTCAAAATGGTGTCGGAAAAACTACTTTCATTAAAACCATCTCAGGGCTGCTCGATCAACTTGGAGGTGAGATTTTATATGGAGGAAAGTCCATTGCAAAGCTCTCCAAACTTGAGCTTGCGCAGCAATTGAGTGTGGTACTCACAGAAAAACCCTACAGCCAAAACCTCTCAGTTTTGGAACTTATCGCCATTGGTAGACACCCTTATTCTGGTTGGCTGGGCACACTTTCATCTCATGATAAAGAAATCATTGATTGGGCTATTTCTGAAACACATATCAATTACCTGGCAAATCGAAAAATTTACGAACTAAGTGATGGTCAGCTCCAAAAAGTAATGATTGCTCGAGCGCTGGCACAGGAAACAGACATCATTCTATTAGATGAACCTGCCGCTCACCTGGACCTTTACAACAAAATAGAAGTGATGGTTCTTTTAAGAGAAATTGCTCGAAAGGGAAAGGCCATTCTTATTTCTACGCATGACATGCAAGTCAGTACGCAGCTTTCAGATAAGCTTTGGTTATTCAACTTCAACAAACCTGTTGTGCAGGGAAGTCCAGAAGACTTGATTCTCGATGGCACGCTGGAGCAAACGCTTTACCTGCAAGATTATGGCTATGACATGATTCATGGCACGGTAGATCTTGATCAAAATGGACGCTCTATTCATGTAACAGGTGATGAAAAAGTCGTTTACTGGACTCAGCAAGCTCTAAAAAGAAACGGTTATCGACTGGAAGAGAATGCTGAAGTAACAGTTCTTGCTAATCCAAACTCATGGAAATTAAATGTTGCCCAGCAGACATTTGAACTGAATACCATTACAGAATTGGTATCTAAACTCAATGATTTATAGTTTAAACTCAAGTCCAATGTTCTTCTTATTTAAGTGAGAAGATAACGGCGGTTTAGTAAACATTGATCTGACCTAAAATGAGAGTTTTATTCACTTCCTACCTCCTATTCATAACACTTCTATCTTCTGCTCAGTCCGACCCATTTTTCACGAACGCTAATCAATTTTTCCAAAACTCGGTCAAGTACGGATTGGTAGATTACCAGTCAATAAATGAAAACCCGAGCCTATTAAATACCTTAACTGATCAAATAGCCAATTATCTAATCGCTGGCAAAGAACCTGTAACGCAGAAGGCTTTTTATACCAATGCTTACAACATTTTGGTCATCAAACAAGTGGTTGATAATTTACCCATTAAAGGCCCATGGGATGTCAATGGTTTTTTTGACACGCAAAAATTTGAGGTAGCCGGCCAGATGGTCACACTGGATGAACTAGAGAAAAACATTCTTTTCTCAGCATTTCCTGATCCTAGACTTCACTTTGTCCTGGTTTGTGCAGCTGTAGGATGCCCACCAATCGCTGATTATGCATTTGTACCAGATTCATTGGAATCTACTCTCCAAAACAAAACAGAGGAAGTACTCAACATTGATTGGTATGTGCGTGTTTCGAAAAAGCAAACAGCAGTTTCCAAAGTATTCGAATGGTATCGTCCCGATTTTGTTTCTGATTCAACGACCGTTTTGGACTATGTCAACCAATTTCGAGTGATCAAGATTCCAGCCGAGCATGAGATCACCACCTATGATTATAACTGGGAATTGAACGATTCCAACAGTGAATTCCGATACTAAACAACCTAATTCCGTTCTTTAAAAACTTCGCTATCTTGTGATTTAAGCACATGAGAACGATTGCATTTTATTACCAAATCATTCAATGAATTAAATATTTTATTCAAAATAACGATAGCGTATACGGCAAAAGCTACTATTTTCATAATTCAACACCTCTGACAAAACCCATAGGGTGCTCTGATAAAGGTCACCTGTACAGCTCACGTTTTTTAGCCCCTGAGTGAGTTGCCTAACATACCTTTGTCTTCGTTAAACACCACGAGTTATGACTAGCCAACGAATCAAATTACTGATTTCAATTTTGCTACCTGTCACTGTATTATTGTTACCTATTTCAGCTTTTCAAATAGAAGGTCTGACAATAGTTGAACAACGTGTCATAGCAATTTTCTTGATGGCAGCATTGTTTTGGATTCTTGAACCTATTCCAATCTATGCTACTTCTCTGTTGATCATTTTTCTGGAACTGATCATGGTATCCACCAAAGGATTGAAGTTCATTATTACACCGGACTCACCTGAGGAATTTGGAACCTTAATCAGTTACAAGGACATCATGCACACCTTTGCCTCTCCAATCATCATTCTGTTTTTGGGAGGGTTCTTTCTAGCGATGGCTGCTACGAAATATCGTCTGGATCAAAACCTGGCCAAAGTGTTGTTGAAGCCTTTCGGTGAGAACCCAAAATGGGTAATGCTTGGATTAATGATCATCACCGCGCTTTTCTCCATGTTTATGAGTAATACAGCAACTACAGCCATGATGCTTTCAATACTAGTGCCAGTGCTTGCGGTTTTCTTACCTGGAGATAAAGGAAAGGTAGCCTTTACACTAGCTGTGCCATTTGCGGCAAACGTTGGAGGAATTGGTACACCAATCGGAACACCACCAAATGCAGTAGCTCTAAAATACCTAACCGGGCCAGATTACATTTCATTTGGATCATGGATGGCAATGGCACTTCCTTATGTGATTGTGTTACTTTTGTTTGCCTGGGGTTTACTTCTTTTATTTTATCCAATTAGCACGCCAAAAATCAAGCTTACCATTACTGGAAGCTGGTTGAAGAATAGAAAAGCCTACATCGTTTATGCTACTTTCGGATTAACGATCCTGCTGTGGTTGACAGATTTCATACATGGAATGAACTCTTACACAGTTGCCATGGTACCTGTAGCAGTCTTCTCTGCTTTTGGCATCATCAACAAAAATGACTTGAAGAATATCAGTTGGGATGTGCTTTGGTTGGTATCTGGAGGTATCGCTTTAGGTCTGGCTCTTGAGGCGAGTGGACTGGCTGAACGTTTGGTAAACACCATTCCGTTTGGCACATTTTCTCCATTGATCATCATCGTGTCTGTCACTGTGATAGCGATGCTAATGGCCAACTTCATGTCTCACACGGCTACATCTAACTTAATTCTGCCATTGGTAGCCGCTCTTGGTACTTCTATCATGAGTCTTGGACCACTTGGTGGCAATAAAATGATTGTGTTGGCTACTACTATCTCTTGTTCTATGAGTATGGCTTTGCCAATTAGTACACCTCCAAATGCGTTAGCTTTCGCAACAGGAACTCTTGAAACAAAGCAAATGGCCAAACCAGGAGTGATCATCGCCATCGTAGGATTGATATTGAATTACGCACTCATGTATGTTCTTGACATCATTGGGTTCTTCTAAATCATTAAGAATATGGAAGATAAAGTAAGTTTTAACTGGGTCAAACAAGAGTTTTTCTCTGATGAGAATAAGAAACTTTACGTAAAGAAAGGAGAAGTATTACTGGACCCCCAACATAAAAACACCAGACTCTTTCTGGTTACCAAAGGTAAGTTTTTGGGCTATCTGAGTGATGCTGAAATTGGAAATTACCCCGTTTTTGAGGCCTCTGAAAACAAGTTCATTGGTGTATACAGTTACTTCTCAGATGATCATTATAGCTATTCCAAAGTAGTAGCTGTGGAAGACAGTGAAGTTTATTACTATGACAAGGTGAGGGAAGCGCACACTCCTGAGGAGATGCAGCGGTTATCCCAATTTCATATATCCATCGTGGTAAATGAATTATACGCCAGACAATACTTTGCTAAAAAAATGGCCCAGGAGCGCCACAACGATAGTCAACGGTTGTTGAAAGCTGAAAAAATGTCAACTCTTGGTCAGATGGCAGCTGGAGTTGCACATGAGCTCAACAACTCCATTGGGGTAATTGACGGCAGTATGGGAAGGCTTGCTGAGTTTATCAACAAATGCGTAGACTCCCACGGAGATCATCATTTACGAGATGTCTTTGAAACAGGTAAAAAAGGTCAGGAGATTAGTTCAGAAGAAGCAAGAACTATTAGAAAGCAATATGAAAAGATCAAGGGATTGACCGATGGTCAAATTCGAAAGCTTTCTAAAACTGGCATTCCTGCAAACGAAGTAATCAAAACATTGCAAAAAGACCCATCAGCTGCTGATCGTATCAACGAGTTTTGGGAAATGGGATGTACGCTGCATGATATGGAAATTGCAGCAAATCACTCTACGCATGTTGTGAGATCTGTCAAGCAACTTGGAGTCACTGAGCATCAGTGGTCAAAGGATGTGAGCATCAATCACACCATCTCTGAAGCAATGGTCATCTTGAAGAATTTAACCAAGCGGGTCAAAACGACAGTCTTTCTGGATGAATATATCCCAAATACTGAAGCATGCCCTGGACAACTCGTTCAGGTCTGGATCAATTTGGTTAAAAACGGCATTGAGAGTATGCTTTCCAGCCAAACAGAGGACCCTCAAATCAGGATTGCCTCTGGCCATGATGCTAAAAACATCATTATAACAGTTACTGACAATGGGCCAGGCATACCTGAAGATATTAAACAACGAATTTTCGAGCCCAGTTTTACTACTAAGGTCGATGGTCTAAACTTTGGGTTAGGTCTTGGGCTGGCAGTAGTTCAGCGCATTGTGACAGAACACGATGCTGTAATAGAAGTAAACAGCGAACCTGGCCATACAGAGTTCACAGTAAAAATCCCCTTAATTTCATAGTCATGGACAAGTTATATATCATATGTGTAGATGATCAGCGTGAAGTGCTCAATGCATTGACGGAAGATCTGGAAGTCTTTGAAAATCATGTGAAAATTGAAGAATGCGAATCTGTAAAAGAAGCCTGGGATGTCATGGAAGAAGTTGATAACGAAGGCGACTATGTGGCCCTACTCATTACAGATCAGGTAATGCCCAATAATACAGGTGTTGATTTATTGAAGAAACTTAGTGCTGACATAAGATTTGGGGCTACCAAAACGATCCTTTTGACCGGTCAGGCTACCCATAAAGACACCATTGAGGCGATCAACAGTGCTCATTTGAATCATTATATTGAAAAACCGTGGAAAAAAGACGATCTTCACGCCACTATCAAAACGTTGATTACTCAATTCGTTTTGGATAAAGGTCTTGAATATCAATCTTACATGGATATTTTAGATCAATCGGTTCTCTTGAACAACTTAAGAAAGACAACATAATCTCACCCAGATAAAGAGTTTGATTCGGCTCACGACCACTATCACCATACCTAAAAGGTCGTGGGTCGATCAAGATTTTCATATTGCCATTTGACATCATCAGTGATGAAAAGAATTGTTTTATACACACTAACTTTTGTTTGTGGGTTGATCCTTCACGGACAAGAAAAAGTAACACTCTACGGAGGAATGCAAATCTGGGGTCGCTATACAGACCTAAATCCAGGCTCTACCATCGGCTCGAATGAAGCTATAAATTCTCTCGACTTCAGTATTAGACGTTATCGGATTGGACTCAAAGCTCAACCTTATGACTATTTGAGTTTCAATATCCAGCTCGGAAATAACAACCTGAGCAGATATCAAAAGGATCAGCCTCCTAAACTACTGGATGCATATGCTACCTGGCACATTAACGATAACACGAAAATCACTGCAGGGAAACATGCATGGACTGGCCTATCCCGATATGCAGCTCCATCTACCTTTGGAGCCATTTCTTCAGACATCAATTATGCTGCAACACCTTCCCTAAATGTTCATGATGATTTCTTTAGAAGAATTGCTATCGCTTTTCATGGGCAAATTGGCCAATTGGATTATCGAGCAATAGTGGCTAAGCCGTTTACCAATTCACTCACACCAACACTGAGTGATCAGGCAACTTTTGTGAACGAGCCAACAGCATTTATCTATAGTACCTATTTAAAATACCAGTTCTTTGATCATGAATCATTATCCAGTGCATGGAGCAGTTGGTCATATCTAGGCAGTAAGAAGATTCTCGCCTTCGGAGCAGGCTTTTACCAACATGAAAAAGCTACTCAATCATTAATTAACAGCGACACTACATTTCATTCCATGACTTCCTTGGCGATAGACGTGTTTGCCGATATGCCATTGAACAACAACAAAATATTCACCGGCTACATAGGTCTCATCAATCACAATTTCGGACCAAAGTTCATACGAATGGTAGGTGCTAATAACCCTGCTGATGGCTCGTCTGGGTTAGGCTCACTGAATGGAAAAGGAAATAGTTTCCCGATCACAGGAACCGGACAGATAGTATTTACGCAAGTTGGACTGGGCTTCAAACTAGAAAACGATCGGGTGGTTCAACCTAATATTTCTGCTCAATTTTCTACACTTGAATTTATTGACGACAGCTTGCTTTTGATTGAAGGTGGAGTGAGTTATTACCTAGATGGTCACAAATCTAAGCTATCAATCTCTGCTCAAAGAAGACCTGTTCTTGCCGAAATCAATGATAAAGTAGCAGTCGATGACTACAAATACATGATTATTGGTCAATACCAAATTAGATTTTAAATCATTAGGCGATATTTGCGGCTGATATGGAAACAGCTGTTACTCCCCCGGAAATCAAAAAATTACACAATCGCATCAATTCTGAGATTGGCAAAGCTATTGCTGAGTTCAAAATGATCGAAGAAGGTGATAAAATCATGATCGCCGTAAGTGGAGGAAAAGACAGCTTATGCATGCTTCATTTTTTGAAAGCTTTCCAAAGTAAAGCACCTATCAATTTTGAAATACTTGCAGTAAACCTTGATCAGGGTCAACCTGGTTTTCCAGATCATATTCTCCCAGAGTTGTTCAAAAACTGGGAGGTGCCACACCATATCGAGTTTCGGGATACTTATTCGGTAGTCGTTGATAAAATCAAGGGAGGAAAAACCTACTGCTCACTCTGCAGCAGATTGCGCAGAGGGGTTTTGTATGACCTGGCAAAGAAATTTGGGTGCAACAAATTGGCTCTAGGTCATCATTTGGATGATTTGATAGAGACATTTTTGATGAATGCCTTCTATTCCGGACAGCTAGCCTCGATGGCACCACATTACCAAACAGAAAAAGAAGGCATCAGCGTTATCAGACCTCTTTATGCACTTGAGGAAGAAATCATAGCGCAGTATGCTGCACATCAGGAGTGGCCGATTGTGCCCTGTAACCTGTGTGGCTCACAAGATGGTATGAAACGCCAGTACATCAAAAACTTATTAGTCAAACTGAAAGAGGACAATCCACAAATTAAATCAAGCATTTTGAATGCTATGAGAAATCCGGATCCTAACTTTTTGCTGGCTCCGGCGTTATGGAGTGGAGATATTCCGCATTCATAGCCATTCATGACTTTTTTAGATTCGAATTACAACCATCTATTCTTCAGTCGAATAACACGCAATAAATCAACAAGACTCTTAGTATTTTGCCTCTTGTTAATCTGTTTTCGCTACCAATTAACGGCTCAGAGCGAATCGGATAGCACAAGCTTAACTCGAGAAGATTCGGCATCCATTGCAGAAATTTTCATTCCAGAATACAAGCAAATCGATGATGAAGAAATACTGAATATCATTGATAACATGCCTGTTTTTGGCATTTACCAGGACAACTATTTCATTACTGGGATTCCTATCAATGAAGCAGTGACACAACATACTGCCGATGCTAAATACCAAGTAAGTTTTAGACACCGGGTCACCAAAACAGTGCTCCCGCTTAACACGGCACTATTCCTTACCTATACGCAGCGATCATTTTGGAATGTGTATGAAGAGTCTCTACCCTTTAAAGATTCTAATTTTAATCCAGGACTTGCTTTTTCCAGACATCTTATCACTAAAGGAAAACTTTGGGGAATTGCTAATATAGGATTAGAGCATGAGTCCAATGGGCGAGACTCCATTTACTCTAGAAGCTGGAATTACCTCATGGGTAATGTGACTTATTATCTAAATGGATCTATTTCTCTAACTGGAAAAGTCTGGATGGGTTTCTTAGCTGAAGAAAATCAAGATCTGTTTGGTTACAAAGGAATTGGCCAGCTAACCTTTAATTATCATTCCAAAGATGACTTTTTGTACGTATCGGCTACTATCAATCCAAGAAAAAGAGGGAGAGTTAATACGATTGTTGAAGTAAGCATCAGACCTTTCGAGTCGATGAATCAATACGTGTTTTTACAATGGTATCAGGGCTATGCAGAAAATCTACTCAACTACAACGAGCTCACTTCCAAAGTCCGTTTGGGTTTCTGTATCAAACCCACCTTTAGAAGTTTTTACTAAATCAATTGGTGAAATAAATCCCGCGCTTGTTTAGGCGGTTTTTGAATTTGATTAGGTCAATAAACAAAGAAGTACCTAACACAGTCATGACTGCACCAAGTGTCCCGCAGAATAGTAAAAACTCAAAAGCTACTCCTGTGTACAGCCAATAAACGGTAAATGCACACAACGCAATTCCGATGATGGATATCGATAGATCCAGGAAAGAATAAAGTCTGAATTTAGAGTTAGCCATGTCCTTGAGTATTTTAATTTCTACAACAAAGTAAGACATGATTGATTTACAAATCAATAATCAGCTAAATATTTAAATATTATTTAACAAATAGCTGATTTAATTGAATATTAGATAATATAGTAAAGTGTTATAAACGTGTTTTGTACGATTATACTAACAAGCCATTATCTGATGAACTCAACTTTCAGGACATCCCATTAACCAATCAATTGATTTTGGTCATGAAAGCCTTTCGATAAGTCTCACCAATTGGCAAGTATTTATCACCTATTCTAACCCTGTTCTTTTCTATTTCATCAATCTTAGCAATTGGAATTAGATAAGATTTATGAATTCGTACAAAATCGGATGAAAGTTGAGACTGTAACTCAGCAAAGCTTTGCAAGGTCAGAATACGCTCCGAAGAAGTATAAATACTCAAATAGTCTTTCAGACCTTCTATGTACAGGATATCGTCCAGCATTACCTTTACCAAGCGGTTCTCCGTTTTGACAAAAGCATAATCCTTTACAACTTCTTCGACTGTCGCTTCCTTTTTGACTCCTTGATTTTTAGCTCGTTGGAGTGCTTTTTGAGAAGCTTGCAAGAATCTTCTAAAGTTTAGCGGTTTTAACAGATAATCTGTAACATCCAGCTCAAAACCATCTACAGCATATTCACTGTATGCAGTTGAAAAAATGATTTGAGGCTTTTTGGTCAACACCTGAACCAGTTGTGTCCCCAAAATTTGGGGCATCTGAATATCTAAGAAAATCAGATCAACATCGGTATCTTGTAAAAAGACTAGTGCATCCAACCCGTTTTCAAAAGAACCTAGAAGTTCAAAAAACGGAACTTGTCCTATATAATCCACCAATTTCTCCAATGCTAGTGGCTCATCATCTATGGCAATGCATTTAATTTTCATTGAGATCAATTTTAAGGTTCAAAACATATTCATTATTTAAAATCTCCACAGACATTGAATGTCTTTCAGGGTAAATCAACTCTAAACGTCGTTTCACGTTCTGAAGCCCAATACCTCCGGTCTTGTCTTTTTGGATGATCATTTCAGAATCAAAACTATTAATTACAGTTAGTTCCACTTTTCCACTTAATTCTACAATCTTTCCATAGACTTTGATACCCTCGGGAGTTGAAGTGGCGTGCTTGAAGGCGTTTTCAACAAATGGAATAAACATCATTGGCGCAATCTGAGTCATTGGATTTTCCAGGTTAGTTTCCAATTCAATAAGATCTTTTCGTTTAACTCTCATTCTCTCCAGGTCAAAATAGCTTTGCAAATACTCGACTTCTTTATTTATCTGCACAAATGGAGCAGTACTTTCATATAGCATATAACGCATAATTGCTGAAAGCTTCATAATAGCATCAGAAGCCTCTTCTGACACTTTATAAACAAGAGAATCAATATTATTGAGCGTATTGAATAAGAAATGTGGGTTGATTTGGTTTCGCAATAACGCAAGCTCACTTTGCAATCGGTACTTTTCCATCTGTGAAGCCAACTGACGATTCCGAAACCAATCAACGGTAAATCGAGCGATAAATGCACTTGCAATATTTAGCAGAACTGTCAAGGCTCGCCTTATAAATTCTAACCAAAAATTAAGGGTGCTATCACTTTCAATCCCAATGAGAAGGGCATCTAAGGATTCAATCCCTACCCAATCGTCAATTTTCATTTTGAGTAAAGGGTAAAGCATCAATATCCCAATTGACACTAAGGCAAATCGCAATGATTTACTGTTCAGCCATTTTGGAATGAAATAATAAAAGAAAGAGTAAAACAGGATCAACTTGAATGGAAAGGAAATCAAAACCCAGATGATCGAATATGAAATCTCTCTTTCTTCATTGATATTTATAAAGAAAAGAACAACAATTAATTGGACTAGCCAGTACGATACTTGAGCAAATATTTTGAGCGTTTTTTCTTTCATAGTTTAAGTTATTGGCCAAATATAGAGAGATATGCTGCTGTTAAAACAGCGAAATCTCACCTAATCTACCAACTCCAATATCCGGTCTGCCAACACCTTTTTAAAATCTGCAACCCGGTTGGCAGACTGTTTTAATGCCTTTGCAGAGTATTTGACATTGTTGATATATTTTATTTGATTCCAATTGAGAATAGTATTTGTTTCGCTCTATCAGATTTTTTTTAGATCGAAATGTAAGTTTCTCATGATTATATCTACTAATCACAAAAATCAAGGCTAACCATTATGAATTTATCCATCCAGAATTTAAGTAAAACCTATCCTAACGGTGTTCAAGCACTGAAAAACGTCACGTTAGATATTCCTGTCGGCATGTTTGGACTTCTTGGACCAAACGGTGCAGGAAAATCATCATTGATGAGAACCATTGCTACTCTTCAAGAACCCGATTCAGGAAGCATTCAGCTTGGCGATCTCAACGTACTGACTCAAAAAACTGAGGTCAGAAAAGTTTTGGGATATCTTCCGCAGGAGTTTGGGGTCTATCCAAAAGTATCAGCACTCGATTTATTGGATCACATTGCTGTGCTTAAAGGAATTACCAACGGTAAAGAACGTAAGGCGCTTGTTAAATCACTCCTTCAAAAGACAAACCTTTGGCAACACCGAAAAAATAGTGTTGGTGGTTACTCAGGAGGTATGAAGCAACGCTTTGGTATCGCCCAGGCATTGATTTCTGATCCTAAACTTATCATCGTGGATGAACCAACAGCTGGATTGGACCCGGCGGAAAGAAACCGCTTCCTTAACCTATTGAGCGAGATTGGTGAGAACACTGTAGTCATCCTTTCTACACACATTGTAGATGATGTAAAAGAACTATGTACTAAAATGGCCATCATCAATCAAGGTGAAGTGCTCCTAACCGGGAACCCAATCGAGTCCATCAATAGCATAGAAGGTAAAATCTGGAGCAAAACCATCGATAAAGAGGAGCTTATAGCATATCAGGACAAGTACAATGTCATCTCTGAGCGATTGATAGCTGGAAAGCCTGAGATTCATGTGTATAGTGACTCACGTCCAGATGACAGCTTCGCTCCTAAGCCTGCTGACCTGGAGGATGTCTATTTCTCCAAAATCAAAGAAACAACTCAAACTGCTGAAGCAGTCTAACACGAACTGGCAGACTCAGGTCCAAATAGAGAATTAACCTTTACTGAATACCACTCTGCCAAAAAATAGATAAACGTATTATTAAAATACTAACCTAAACTTCACATGCTAGAGTTTATACGATTTGAATTGAGTTACCGCCTCAACAGGCCGGCAACCTACATATACCTCATTCTAATGATATTGATGGGCTTCCTTGCAGGAGGAACGGATATCGTAAGAGCTGGAGGTAGCGGAGGAAAAGTAATGGAGAATGCTCCTATTGTGATCACACAGCTCATGGTGGCCATGATGATCTTTGGAACATTTATCACTTCCGCTGTAATGGGGGTTCCTGTTTTACGTGATTTCGAACACAAGACAGACTCCATGATATTCACTACTCCTACTAACAAATTTCAATACCTCACCGGTAAGTTTATTGGGTCTTTCATAACCACACTCATTATTACTGCCGGCTTGGTGATTGGGATGATAGTAGGACAAACTGGTGATTGGTCATGGATGGACAATGCAGACCGATTGATGCCTTTTGACATTATGGCATATATCAATCCTTACCTGGTCTTTGTCCTACCCAACTTATTCTTTTTTAGTGCAATATTCTTTCTTGGAGGCGCTTTGGGTAAAAGAATGGTGGTGGTATATGCGCAAGGTATCATCCTATTTATGGGTTACCTGGTAGCTCAAACATTCATTGCCCAGTTAGATAATCAAGGAACGGCAGCCATTCTTGATCCGTTTGGTTTTGGAGCATTGCAAGTGACCACACAGTACTGGACAGTTGCTGAACAAAACACATTATACATGCCATTTTCAGGCTATATTCTATCCAATAGATTAATCTGGCTGGCTATTGGTGTGGCGTGTTTAATCTTCCTGTACATCCGCTTTGATTTTAACCTTACTGGAAATGCTTCTTCCAAAACAAAGAAAAAAGCCAAAAAAATGGCCCGAGAGGATAAAGAAGAAATTCTTTCACCTGTCGTCAATCAACTATTTGGATTATCTGCGCAGATCACTCAGCTCAAGAGTCTTTCCATTTTTTATTTCAAATGGATCATCAAGCAACTTCCATTTATTTTCATTGCGCTTGCAGGTGTAGCTTTTGTTTTCATCATTGCATTTGTAGGAGCTGAAGGAAGCTATGGAATTGAGCTGTATATGACCTCTTCCAGAGTGACACAGTTCATCGGGATTTTCAACTTATTCTTTATCATCATCATTGTTTTTTACACAGGTGAAGTGGTTTGGAAAGAGCGAGATGTTAAAATGAATCTCATCTATGATGCACTCCCTTATCCAAACTATATCAGCATGGCTAGTAAGTTTCTGGGTATGGTACTGATGAGTATCTCCCTTATGCTTCTACTCATGTTTTGTGGTATCATTATCCAATTGATAAGTGGTTATCCAGAAATCGATTGGTCATTATACTTCACAGAGCTATTCATAGACACACTCGGGACTATGATTCTTTACTTGATGCTTGGCTTATTTATTCAGGCAGTAGTGAATCATAAATTCATAGGATTTGGGTTGATGTTCATTTTCTACATTTCCATGATCGTAATGAGCGAACTTGGAATTGAACACACCATGTTCTATTTCGGAAGAACAGGCTTAGGTGGATATTCAGAAATGAACAATTTCGGTCATTACTTCCAGCCATTCTCCTGGCTCAATGTCTATTGGTTTGGTTTTGCAGTCATCCTGTATTCGGTAGCTATACTGTTCACTGTTCGAGGGATTGACTCTAATTTCTTCATTCGACTGAAACTTGGAAAGCAACGAGTAAATGGTCAAGTGATCATGGTGATTGTTTTTGCCCTGATCGTCTTTGCTGGTAGTGGAGGATACATTTATTACAACACCAACGTGCTGAATGAGTACCAAAACTCCGATGATGGAAAAGCTGAGAGAGCTAAGTATGAGCGCACATTGAAGCAATATGAAACGCTCGTTCAGCCTAAAATCATTGGAACGAAACTGGACGTTGACATCTTCCCTAAGAATCGAGACTTCAAGGCATCAGGATATTTCCTTTTGAAAAATAAAAGTAATGATACCATACCTGCTATTCACATCCAGAATGCTGCAGATGATCAGGTTAGTACAGTCTTATCATTTGATAAAGGAGTAACTGAGGATACGACCAATAATGAATTTGGGTATGTGATTTACACTTTGGACCAACCGATGTATCCAGGAGATACAATCAAAATGAATATCGATGTGAGTTTCACAACTGTTGGGTTTAAAGAAGGAGGATCCAATACTGACATTGTATACAATGGTACTTTCTTTAATAATACTCAGTATTTTCCGTCCATCGGATACAACGATGCTGCGGAGTTGAGTAGTGATGATGACCGGAAAGAGCAGAAGCTAGAACCTAAAGAGCGAATGATGGAAACGGATGATCCAAGAGGGATTGCTCAAAGTCTTTTTGGAGATGATGCAGACAAAATCACTTTTGAAATTGTCGTATCCACTGATAGCAGCCAAATAGCCATCGCTCCGGGATATCTTCAGAAAAAATGGAATGAAGGAGATCGGGTGTATTACCACTACAAAATGGATACTCCTATGGTCAATTTCTATTCGATGATTTCTGCCGATTACACCGTCATTAAAGACACGTGGCAGCCACCTGTAGATTCACTTCCTGAAGTTGCTTTGGAAATTTACTACAATAAAGGTCATGAATACAATACGGATAAAATGATGCGTGGTATGAAGGAAGCATTGACCTACTATACCAATAACTTCAGTCCGTATCAGTTCAGACAGTTGCGAATTATGGAGTTTCCGAAGTATCGAAGTTTTGCACAGTCGTTTGCTAATACAGTGCCATTCTCTGAAGGAATTGGATTCATCCAAAACATTAAAACGGATGATGTAGACCTGCCATTCTATGTAACAGCACATGAAGTGGCTCACCAGTGGTGGGGACATCAGGTGACAGAAGCTGGAGTAAAAGGTAATGCGATGTTATCAGAAACGCTTTCGCAATACTCTGCACTGATGGTAATGAAACACAATTTCCCTCAAGAGATCATCAAAGAATTCTTGAAATACGAATTGAATTCTTACCTGATGGGAAGAACATTTGAACAGAAAAAAGAAATGCCACTTTACCAGGTAGAGGGACAGGGTTATATCCATTATCGAAAAGGATCTCTAGTGATGTATGCTCTTCAGGATTATATTGGAGAGGATAGCGTGAATGCTGCTTTGAAGCGATTCAATCAGGATTGGGCATTCAAAGATGCTCCATACCCTACTTCCAAGGATTTGCTCAAGTACTACAGAGCAGTCACTCCAGATAGTCTGCAATACATCATCAAAGACATGTTTGAGACAATTACTTTGTTTGAAAACAAAACTACTGAAGCTGAATATGAAGAAATCTCAGATTCAGAGTACGTTGTGGACTTGACGGTGAGCACCATCAAATATCAAGCGGATAGTCTTGGAAATGAAGAAGAGCAAGTCCTAAAAGACTGGATAGACATTGGAGTCTTCACGGAAGACAGCAAAGGAAAAGACAGTTTGATTTACCTGCAGAAGCATAAGATAACCCAGGAAGAAAATAAATTCGCGTTAACAGTTGGAGCCAAACCAACCAAAGCTGGAATCGACCCAATCAATAAATTGATTGATCGAAATCCACAGGACAACACGAAAACGGTTGACGAGAAAGAGGAAGAAAAACCAGAATCATAAAACAAAAAATCCCCAGCTGGTGAGCTGGGGATTTTTTACAATCTTTAGAATAGCTTATTTAATACACTCTTGATCGTAAGTGTAAACGTGCTCATTGAAGCTACCCCAATTATTCTTTTCAGCATTTAATACTGCTTCACAGTCTGACCAGAATTCGTCAAAATTCTTCTTGTACTTTTTCTTTTCGAACATTTCAGCAGGTTTATCACCTTTCTGAACAAAGTATGACTTAGCGATGCCACCAGCTACAGTAAAACCACCTACTCCAACAGAAGCAGTTTCTTTAGCAAACGGATCATGGTATACTTTCACACCACCACTAAATGAAGGGTTGAGCAACTGCATCAACATAGTCATCGTCTTTTTCTTTTTGATTTGAACCTCTGTTTGTTCAAAGTACGCTAAACCTTGATTTAATAAATCTCTGTTCAACTTTTCATTTGTCCACTTGTTAGCTTTATTGATAAATTCTGTCGCTTTTGACAAATTATCCAAAGCATTTGGAGGCAAGTACATGAAGCTCACTTCTGACGGTTGAAGATCTCTCTCAACACCATCCACTTCTACTCGGATGAATTTGATCAATCCTTTTTTTCTCTTGATCTTATCAATTTTACACACTAGCTCAGTTCCATCAGTTAGTGTCACAAAAGCATCCTTCTGGTGTGAAAACATGTTAGAAGGTGTCACAAATTCCTGTGACTTAGCCGAATAGGTTAGTAGCATTACCGCTGCTACAAAAGTTAATCGAATTACGTTTTTCATAAATTGGTTGTTATATCATTAATCGGCTAATATCTGTTATTTATCGAAGAAAACAATTATTTCGTCGATGCAATTATTGATAAAAATTAAAACAGTAGCTCACTTAAATGTGAACGCCCTGGCTTAAAAGCCAAGGCGTTTTCAACCACTAACCACGACATGTGGACTATGCTACTCCTTTACGAGCCTTTTGGTAATCAACTTATCTTCTTGCTCTATCATCATAAAGTACACGCCATTTGGTAAGTCTGAAATATTCATAGACACCTTTGAATCATTCCAGTTTTTCTCGAATAATTCAGTCTGAATGATACGACCATCTGATGACAACAACGTCAGTTTTACAGCTCCTTTTTCTGAATCAATGCGAACGTACACTTTTCGTGAAGTTGGGTTTGGATATAGCCTCACTTCCTGCAAGACAGGTGAATCATTTTCACTAAGTATGGAAGAAATCTCCAACTCAAACGTCTTTTCGTAAATACCATTCTTTGTATCTGTGGTTCTAATCCTCACATTTAAAAAAGAAGTCTCCAACTCGCTCACATCGGTATTGAGAATTAGTGATTGCCCATCAATGGTAAATAAGTCATTATCCTCAGACCCAACTCCTGAAGCAAGTGTATATGTGAATGAATTATCATCTGCGTCCTCTGTCGACAACACTCCTACTAAATCTCCTGAAGTAGACGCATATTGAATAATCTGATTATTCAATGAGATAGACGTAGGTAATTGATTAGGTACTGTAGCTCGCTCAAACAACACCAATCCAACTAACTCCTCTGCAGGATAATCATCCAAATAGGACACATATACACTATCAGCTACTCCAACTTGAATTTGCCTATCAGAACTTACTTCATCAGTAAACCCGAACGAACCAGTAAATATCCCTGAATTAGAACTTGTTTCCTGCAGCGTAAGGTTGATTCCATCACTATCACTGACTGAGCTAATTGTTACATCCTGAACTTCTCTCAAAGATGGGTTTTGGTTAACACCCCCATCTTTAAGTGTAACGGTCACTTTCTTATCAAGTCCATTCACTTTAGTACTGCTAAAATTGAAAGACGCCCTGGAACTCTGTTCATCCGTCACGGTCACTGTATAAATCAATGAGTCCTTAGCCAGCGTTGGATCAGTAACTAGTACTTTGACCTGACTTACCCCTACCTGGCTACTGGTTGGAGTCCACGAAATCACTTCATTATTAATCGTCATCTCTTCTGGTGCAACAACTAATTGATAAGTCAAATTATCTCCATCTGCATCTGAAGCTTCAACCGTTTGAGTGTAGACATCACCAAGCCGAACATGGTCTAGAATGTTTGAAGTCATAATCTCAGGTTCGTTATTGTGAATAGTACTGATATAATCCAAGGAAATAATGTTGGACAGATTGGATCTCTCTTTTTCGGCATTCATAGCACTAACGGCAAACTGATAGGATTTGCCTGGATGTAAGTCCACAAACGTAAATGTCGTTTTACTACCTGAGTTATAGGATTGACTAGCTGAAGTCAACGCTTCACCTTCTTGTAGGTACACCAGGTACCGACTGGCACCTGCACTCGCTGACCAGCTCAAAGACACGTTATCATTGCTAACCACAGCCTCTTCCAATACAGGCACTTCAATCTGAGAAGCTTTATTGATCTGGATAGCTTCATCATAATAAGTTATAACCGGCGCATTGCTACCATCATCAATAATACCATAGACATAATAAGTACCATTATCTACCTCAGATACATCCCAGGTTAATAAGTCAGATTCATCATCCTCAGAAATACCACCAGCGATCAGCACGCCATCAGCTCCTTGCTCATCCATATCATAGTAGAATGAAAGGGTGGCATCAGAATCTAAATCTTCATCTTCCCATCGAATATCTATTTCATTTGATTCACCATCATTTGTGACACTTTCAATAGTTAATGTTGGACCAAATTCAGCACCTGCAATATCCAACTCAAACTGACCTGTTCCTGCTATTTTCACTAGATAGTCTCCAGGAATTGTGTTGGTCAATACGATGTGTGCCTGATTACGCTCATCAAACTCTGTGTACGCATAGCCCATCTCAAACGCATTTTCCTTAGTTACCTCCTGTCCTGTTGGCAACACCATGCTAAAAGTCGGCATATCATCTTCGCCTTCCACTCGAATGATCACAGCTTCCAGGCTATTGCTCAAACTGAATGGGAACTCCGTATTTTCAATATCCAATCGTCTTCCTTGAGGATTGATGTTGCTATTGATCACAATACTCTGACCTTCCAGATGATGTTTTTTTGCGGTTAGAAAATCATTCTCAAATCTCATCGCATATGGAAGCTCTTCCATTGCGAATCGGGCTCCGTTTCTCGAACTGGCTTCATCATTCAAAATCGTGAATTCAGCCCCAAAAGTGATTGTTGGAGTTTCACCAATTAGAGTAATGGTAGCAGATATTTTTATTGGAACAGGAGGAATTACTGTCGCACCTGTAATACGCTCTTCATTGAAAGCCACACTCACTTCAGCCAAAGTGATCGGCAAAAACTCATTGACAACTCCTCTGATAAAATCAGGAAAACCTTCCTGCATTTCAGGAATGGTGTAAGCCAGGCTTGCGTTTCCGGATATTTTCAATTGATCTCCAAACGGCATGACACTGATCCGAGCATTACCTTTGAATATTTCTAACAAAGAGAAAAACGCTTCCGCACTGATGGCAGTATTGTTTCCTTCAATACCTGCTTCTGCTATGTCCATACTAAACAACTGGAGGGTTCCTCCAGCCTTCATGGATACTCCAAAGGTGTATTCAAACCCTACATTATTTAATCGAATAATTTTATTGATTCCGGGAGCCACTGGAACTATATCAACTCCCAGGGCGATGGCAAGCGGCGGTACTTGTAAACCTGTAATAGATCCATTACCTCCAGCTAAAGCAAACCCAGTGGTACCAAGTGGCACTCCCGGGAGGGTTTCAATCTCTAGCGATACGCCATCCAGACCGCCTTTTTTCATCACAATCTCCGCATTGATACTCAACTCAAAAGCTCCTGCCTCAGATGTAATGGATCCTGCACCTCTGAATTCATCCTTAAACGAATCAAACTCAAACTCGACAGACTCAATATTGAATAGCTCGTAAACAGTCAGAGGACTGGAAATAGCGAATTTTCCAGAAACATACACTCCACTGTCTTTAGAGATGAAGAAATTATCCATATTGAACCCTGCATCTGGACCAAATACTACCTCAGGAAGCGATAGTCCTCCACCAGCTCTTACACCTTCTGCATTAATTTTTAAATCATTCAGCTTAACCTCCAGGCCGATAATTTCAAAGAAACTCTCCCCTCTTGATTCATCTTCTGGGTTTAACATAAGCGTAGAATCTTCACCGTTGATGTGGTATTTAAATCCACCTGTTCGGAGATTCACTATGCCATGTGCCATGTTTCCATTAGGCGGCACATCCGTCACATATACATTCCCATTCCCTTCTATAGTGGCATTTTCCAAATCTATATCCACTTCATCACCCAGCTGAAGGTCACCCACGTGTACATTTCCTATCAGTGTTTTTACTGCTCCTTCTCTACGGAAGTCATCGCCTACAAAAGTGAGTGCACCAATTGTTACAATCGGTGGCTCAACACCAATACCAGAAACAGGAAGTTTCTCATAATACACTTCATTTCTCGCATTGCGAAAAGCCAAACGAATAGAATCTTGAATCAGACCAAGATCAACTGGACGAAATACCACATTGACCACTTGGGAGTCTCCAGGCGCTAACGTTAATGGAATGAACGATCCCTCAACTGTTGGAGCATCATACCCACTATACAAAACATGAAACAAAGCATCAGGATCTGGAAACTCAAAATCAAAATTTAAGTCCGCCTGACCTTCATTGGTCAAGACAAAAGGCAAAATATGCTCAAAACCATAGAAAGAACTATCGAAATCGAATGAAGACTGAGATAAAACAGGAACTGGCCCTAAACCCTCTGCCACGATAGGCACCCTCGCATAATTTGTTGGTGAATTTTCTGAAGCAAAATCATCATTGGTTAATATGCTAAGTGTACCTTCAAATAATCCTCCAACAATCGGAGAAAAGAGGAATTCAATGGAGTCCACTTCTCCAGGAGCAATTGTCATAGGCAAACCAAAGGCATTAGACCCTCCACTGAAAGCACCACTGGATCCAACATCAAAACCTGCAGAAGTAAGAACCAGATCACGGTTGCCCTTGTTTTCAACTCCAAACTTAACTGTTTGCATTTGACCTACTTCTACACCACCTACTATCACCGTATCGTTAGCAACATAGAAATCAGGAGCCGTAAAACCAGCAGCTGTAAGTGTTGCGATTAGTGGTCCATTCACCACATTGCAATTCATGGTCAAAGTAGCCGTAGCACTTCCATCTCCATCCGGAGTAAAACCAATGAGAACAGCTGTAGTTTGCCCTGCTTCGAGAGTAAGAGGGAATCCTAAATCATTCACATAAAACAAATCCGCATCTGCTCCAGTCAGTTCAAAGCCATATATCGTTGCTGGATCGTCCCCAAAGTTGGTAATCTCCTGAGCATACTCTACAGAATCTCCCTGGATGGTTCGCCCAACATAAATACTGCTTGAAAAAGACAAAACGGGCTCTATTCCGTTTCCAGTCAAGGACACACTCATTTCTGACGGCACGTTGTTACTCACTGTGGTCAAAGTGGCAGATCTTGATCCCTTAATAGCAGGATTCATATTGATTGGTATGCGAATTACGGTATCAGCCGGTATTACAATTGGGAATAATTCTGCATCAATCGCAAAGTCACCACCAGCAGCACCTACAATGTTGATAGAAGAAATAACCAGATCACCATCTCCTTCATTCACTACTTTTAGCGAATCAACCACTGTTTCTTCTATGGATACGCCTCCAAAATTGAGCGAATCTAAGGGCAAGTCAAATTCATTTGAGATATATGCAATCGGGTAGGTTACATCGGCCTGAAGGCTGACTGTTTTAAAATTAGGACCACTTACGATATTGACTGTAGCATATAAATCATTCAGACCAGTTGGCGCAAAACGGACTGTAATCGGCAACTCCTCACCATCTCCAAGTACTACTGGAAAAGTAGGAAAGTCCACAAACTGAACCTCACCGCTTGTAGAAGAGCTGCTACCAAATGAAACCGAATGGATGGTTAGGTTTTCAGTTCCTGAATTGCTGATTATGAAAGTGGTGTCTGTAGCTTTTAACCTTTCGGCTTCCAATGAAATTAAGGATGTACTTGTATTTAGAATTGGAGGATAAACTGCATTGGCAACCAAATGTAGTGTATGCGGGCTGTTTTCAGCATTGGAAGTAATTGTTGCTACCGCATATTTCTCTCCTTTACCACGGACTCCTGGAAAGAATGAGATACCTCTTACACTACTGGCAGAAACCTCAAATGGAAAACCTCCGAAATACTCAAAACTGCTAGCATTTGGCCCCGAAAAAGTCAATCCGGTAATGGTCACAGGAGCCCCACCAGTTGGCGACAATCCAAAATCCGCTACACTCTGACCATATTCAACATCCTTGTGCACATCTCCAAAATCTAAGGTATCCATGGATAGAGTCAATTCCCTGATCGCACCAAATGCAGTAAAATTGATCGCTTTATTGACATTGCCCAAAAGTGTAACCTGGCCATTGAGATTTTCATGAACATCAGGAGAAACAGTTAAACTAACAGTAGTTGATTCACCTGTGGCTAGAGTAAATGGAAATGAGGTAGAGCTACTAAACACTGATTCATAATCACCAAAATCAAACCCTGTAACTGTCAGGTCTGCGCTGATATTGTGATTGATAAATTCATTGGACACATCGAACGTAAGAGTACTGTCAGTATCAATTAAAACATTTCCATAGGCCAAAGTCTCTGGACTAAATACCGGATTGGGAGCTTTTTCATAAAAAACAAGATGACTCTTGGAAGGTGAAACCTGTTTTGGGTCATCATGCTCAATAACTAATTTTGCTGTTATAGATGTAATCCCAGGACCAGGAATACTAATAGGGTAAGTAGCCTCTACCTGAATATTCACGATAATGGAATCTCCAATACCAATTGACAGGGGTGTAGTATAATCTGAAACAAAGGTGTATTGCTCTGTGATATCTTCCAATGAAAGATCACTGATATTCAAATCGGTATTCCCCAAGTTCTTAATAATCGCCTGAATGGTATCAGGAGTTCCTACCGTCACCGCTAAAGCATCAAAAATGGTAGTTCCAGATGGCTGATTAAGAATAGTGATCTCCATCTCCGGCCTAATAGCTACCTCGCTGATTGCTACTATAGGTAGTTCATAAGTACCATTTTGCTCTGTGACCACATTGAGTGTGGCTGTTTTACTTCCAGCAACCATAGGGCTAAAAACCAAAGAGACCATCATTTGATTATCAAATGACTCGGTTCCACCCAAAGTATAAGGAGGAGAGCCATAGTTTCCTCCTAAAAATGAAAAATCATCTGCGTTGGGTCCTGTTATCACAACCTCTGTAATGACAATAGCACTATCTGTGTCATTAATGATACTAAAGTATCCATAATCGGTCTCTTCGGTTTCAGCTTCAAGTGAGAATGATGACTGTGAGAATGATAATCCCTGAGATTGGGCATGCAATGACAAAGTGCACAAGAGCAAGGAAAGCAAAACACACCTTCTTGCAAATAACGTTTTTGAAATACTCAAGAAATTTTGGATTATTAGATTAATAGCTGGCATAGTCTTAAATAACATTTTGATATCGGCTTTATGCTCGGATTATTGAAATGTAAAAAAAGCTATGAACAAGAACCTGAGGAATACGTGGTACTACGTAATTATATAAGAGGTAGTACAAAGAGATGGTACAAACCGGTGACATAATCTTTCGATAACACTATTTTTAAACCTAAATTGAGTTCACCCTAACCTCCTATGGCGACCAAGAGCTATTTCGTTTTGATACTCCTTGCATTACTCGTTAGACATGTACATTCTCAGAATGAACAGGACAGTCTGGAAAATCTGTTGAACAAAACAAATGATGGGCTTGAAAGAATAACCTTATTGAATGAGTTATCTGGATTACTCATCAATTCTAACCCAGAACTAAGTCTGCAAAAGGCGCAGGAGGCTTTTCATTTGGCCCAAACGATTAATCATGCTCATGGTGTCGCTATTTCCTACTTGAGAATGGGGAATTATTACGATATAAAGAACAACTATGATACTGCTTTGTATCTATACAATAAAGCAATAAGCCTGGCACAAAAAAATGATGACCAGCTCGCCATCGCACAAGGCAAAATCCGGATTGGAATTACCAAACGATACCAGGGACATTTCGATGAAGCAATCGCCCATTTGGAATCAGGACTTGAGCTTTCGATACATCTCAAAAACGACTATTGGATAGCCTACGCACACAATGTGATAGGTTTGGTTTACCAACAAAAAGGTGAATTTGACACTTCGCTGGAGCATGCTCTTAAAGCACTGGATATACGTCAAAAACTGAATTCAAAAATTGACATAGCTTCCTCTCTAGGCAATGTGGGACTGGTCTACGACTACAAAGGAGAGTTTGAAAAAGCACTTGACTACTACTTTAAATCTCTGGAGCTCAATGAAAAAATTGGTGCTTTGAGCGGAGCTGCGATCAACTGGAACAATATCGGGATAGTCTATGGCATGCAAGGCAACAGTGAAAAGTCTCTGGACGCCTATCAGAAGGCCTTAGAACTACATACACAAACAGGAAACAAGCGCTACATGGCTGGAACACTGGATAACATCGGTCAAAACTACTATGACAAAGGCTGGTTTATCAAGGCGCTGGAAGTCTATCAGCAAACGTTGGAAATCAGAAAAGAGATTGGTGACACCTTTGGCATGGCTACCTCACTGATGAATATAGGTGACATGCAAAGGCTTCAAGGCAGATTTAAAGAAGCACTCCCCCAATATGAACAAGCATTTGCAATCTGGGCCGAAAGTGGCGACAAATATGGTCAGGCGGATGCGCTTCATAATCTGGGTAAACTACATCTGCAATTGAACAATGCAGACTCTGCCATGATGTATTATGAACAAGCCCTGGAGCTGAGAAGGTCTACAGGAGTTAAAAGTGGATTGGCTACTTGTCTCAATTCAATAGCCAGCCTTCAACGTAAATCGAAAAACTTCAACGAAGCACTGGCCAACTTTCAGGAAGCTTTAAGCCTGGCAGAAGAAATCGGAAATGGCCCGGTGATTGTCACCTCATTGAAAGGATTGGCCTTTGTTTATTACGATCTCGAGAACTATGTAGAAGCTCTTCACTATGCTGAGCGTGCCAATGAGAAACTGAAGCAAGTAGATCAAATCATCTATCAAAAAGACACGCATTATATTCTTGCCAGGATTTACTCCAAACTCAAAAACCATGAACTGGCCTACGCACATCAGATAAAGTTTACTGAATTAAGCGATAGTTTACTGAATAGTGAAACTTCATCGCAATTGGCACAGCTTCAGGTACAATTTGAGTCTGAGCAAAAAGAACGACAAATTGCCGATCAGAAACATCAGATCACATTACTGGATGCTACCAATTCATACCGTCAAAAACTGCTGTGGATGGGTGGATCAGGACTCGTCCTGTTATTTGGATTAATTCTTGTCATCCGCTCCAGGCGATTTGCCATGAAAGAGAAGGACATACATCAGCATTATTCACAAATGTTACTAACTTCTCATGAAGAAGAGCGCAAAAGAATTTCGCGAGACCTGCACGACTCTGTTGGTCAAAGCCTTATGCTCATCAAAAACAAAATCCTGCTGGATAGCGGTGGCGACACGGCCGACATGGTCAGTCAGGCGCTGGAAGAAGTGCGAAGTATCTCCAAAGCCTTACATCCGGCACTTCTGGAAGAAATCGGCCTTACGGCTAGTATCGAAAAGTTGATCCTTGAGTTTGATGAGTCTACAGACATCTTTTTTACCGCTGAAGTCGATAAAATTGATGGCATTTTCACCAAAGAGCACGAACTCCATATATTCCGTATTGTGCAGGAAAGTATCAATAATTTGATCAAACATGCCAATACTCCTTCGGCCAACATTCAGGTCACCAATCAAGAAAACAAAGTAACCATACATATTCGTGATTTCGGCGTTGGTTTTGACCTAACAAGTACTAGTTTTACTAATAGTCTTGGGATGAAAACGCTCAAAGAACGAACTCAAATTCTGAATGGAAAAATTGTCATCCATTCGGAAAACAACAAAGGAACGAGTATTTTATTGGAATTACCTAAATAGCCCTAATGACGGTAAGTATTCAACAGCTCAGAGTGGTCATTGCTGATGACCACCCCATGATGCTACAAGGTCTGGAAACGACTTTGGAAAAACATGGGATTAAAGTTTTAGCCGCTGCAAAAGATGGTGCTGCCGCATTGCAGGCAATTATTGATCACCAACCGCATATTGCTATCATTGATATAGAAATGCCGTACCTCAGTGGATTCAATATTGCCAAGCAATGTGCTGAAATGTCTCCAAAAACTCAGTTTGTACTACTGACCTACCACAAGGAACCTCACCTGGTTCAAAAAGCAAAAGACCTGAACATATCGGGATATCTGGTGAAAGAAGATACCAGCCTGGAAATTATCAAATGCATAGAACATCTCATGAATGGCCAACGCTACATCAGCAAATCGATATCGCAAGGTAGCCTTGAGGATTATTCGAACAGACTAGACAAAATGCAGTTGTTATCTCCTTCTGAAAAGAAAATCCTGAAAATGATTGCTCAACCTTTAAGTTCTCAGGAAATCGCCGAAATACTGCACGTATCCGAGCGCACCATTGAAAAACATAGAAGCAACATCATTTCTAAACTTGGATTGACAGGGCAAGCTTATGAACTTTCCATGTGGGCCAGAGAGCAAAAAGAAGCTATTTTAAGACTTTGAGAGTTGGTGCTACTAAAATCAAAAAAGGTCCAAACACCTGGTATGAACCCTTTTTTTAATCATATTTATTCCTTCTCCCAACCTTCTGGACGCTTCCAGCGAACTGGTGCAGCCGGTTCTGGCTTTAGCTTAAATTCACCTTCTTTTTCTAACAACTTCAGCGCTTCCTCAACTCCTTTTTCGAGCTGCGGATCATGACCTTCCAAAACGAGTTTTGGATCCTGAATCACTTCCACATCTGGAGCAATACCTTCACCTTCTACTGCCCACTCTCCATTGATATCATAAAAACCTCCTCGTGGAGCTACCATTCTACCTCCATCTATAAAGCGTGGCGTATCCCATGTACCTACAAGTCCACCCCAGGTTCTGGTTCCGACTAATGGACCTAGATCCTTGAACTTAAACATATACGGAAGCAAGTCTCCTCCTGAACCAGATCGCTCGTTGATCAACATCACTTTGGGCCCCCAAAGTCCAGAAATCGGGGTAGTCCATGGTCTTCTATCATTGGCTTTGCTATTGAAATAACCCATTGGTTCACGAGTCAAAATATCAATCATATAATCCGCAGCAGAACCACCGCCATTGTTTCGTTCGTCAAGAATGACACCTTTCTTATCTTGTTGTGAAAAGTAGTAGCGATTAAAACTTTGGAAGCCGTTGCCTGAGGTGTTGGGGATATACACATAGGCTAACTTACCTCCAGAAAGCTCATCCACTTTTCTTCGGTTTCCTTCCACCCAATCAATATATCGAAGCATGTATTCATTAGATACCGGTTTTACATTTACGGTCGTCGCTCCTGACATTCCTGGTTTGCTATTCACAGAGATTCTGATCGTTCTACCAGCCGTCTGTTCCATCATTTGATAGATACTTTGATCTGCCGTAAGAGGCTGACCATTTATTGCTACCAAAAAGTCTCCTTCTTTCACTCCAAGTCCAGGTAAACCCAGTGGAGAATCAATAAACGGATTCCAGGTTTCACCTGTGTAGATCTTTTCTATTACATAATAACCGTCTTTGATCGCATAATCAGCTCCTAACAACCCAACAGGCACACGGTCTACATCTGGCATATCACCTCCAGACACATAAGAGTGTCCAATGGCAACTTCACCGCTCAAAATATCAACTAGATAATTCAGATCAGTTCGGTGATTCACATGTTTCACCCATGGTTGATACCACGAGTAGACTTTATCCCATGGAGCACCATGGACATTGTCCACGTACAAGAAATCACGCATATATCTCCAGGCCTCCTTAAAGATTTGAGCGTATTCCGCTTCTGGTGACACTTTCATTTGTGCTGAAACAGTCAGCTTGTCATCTGACTTTGGTGAACCTGATGAACTTGAAACACTCCAGTTTCCATTGGATTGAAACAATACGTGTTCGGCATTAGTAGATGCTACCATAGAAGACACGCCTGAAGTAAATTCCTCACTTTCTTGCTTCTCCACATCATAGTCCATGACCTTAATCCCGTTCTCATTTGGAATGGCTTCCCCAACCAGTACATGTTTGGCCTTGCTTGGCACTAAAAACACATAATTTCTTGGAAGCATGTGCAGTGCTACGGCTCTCTGCTGGATTCCACTGAAATCAATCTTCGTAGCCTTGTCCTCAGACTTTTCCTCTTCCTTGTCTTTAGACTTTTTATCGTTTTTTGAATCTGAAGAAGCTTCCTCTTTTTTAGACGCTTCTTCCTCATCACTTTTTAGAAGCCCTGGAGCTTTCCCTGAAGCACTCAATACCAAAGCATACAAGCTTCTAGTCACACCAGGATCATACGAACTCATGTCCAACCAACCAGTTTGTAAGCCATAATCTGTACTAGCAAGGAAGTATAAATACTCACCAGACTGATCCCATACCGGATTGGTTGCATCAGCGATGCCATCAGTTACTTGATAAGTTTGACCAGACTGAGAGTCATAAATAAAAATGGCTTTGAAATGAGAATCTTGCTGCTTTTCATAAGTCAGGAATCGGCTATCCGGAGACCAAACAGGATTCATTGCTCTGTTAGGATGTGCATAGCGATCCGTATCCACTTTAGTTACTCCACCTGTTGACAAATCAATGGTCCAAATATTATAATCAGTATCGGTATAAGCTATTTTCTTACCATCTGGAGACCAATCAGGTCTGAAGTAGAATGTAGGATTTTTTAATGGAAAAGATTTTTGATTCTGCCCAAACTGATCCGCAACGACCAACTGATATTCACCACTTGCATCGGAGAACCACGCCACCTGATCGCCATTTGGTGACCAGATAGGTGAACGATCCGCTACTCCACTGGTATTAGTCAAGTTCCTCCAACTTCCTTCCTCCTTCGGGAATGTGAAAATATCTCCTCTGTATTCAAAAATCGCCCGTTTACCATTTGGAGATACGTTTGGATTCGTAACGCTTCCAGATGTAACACTCTCCCAACGCTCACGGCTAAAGTTCAAATCTCCTGCTACATTGATATTAAGCTGAGTTGATACATTAGTTGAAGGATTTAGCAAATGAAGATAACCTCCTTGCTCATAGACAATTTTATCACCTGCAGCATCTAAACTCTTCACATCAAACTGCTTGTGAAAAGTGATTTGCTCTTCTTGCTTCGTATTGATATCGAAGCTCCAGATGTTGGAAGCATAGTCTCTTTCTGAAGTATAATAGACTTTATTTCCAATCCAAACTGGATACAAATGCCGCTCTTTGTCCAATTGGGGAGTTCTGACCAATTCCTTAGTTTCCAAATTCACAATCCAAATTGGCATAGCTTGTCCTCCTCGGTAGTTTCTCCACTCTGGATCCCAAAACGTGATTGGTGTATAGGCTATGAATTTGCCATCAGGAGACAGTTCACCATATGCCGCTCTTGGCACATCTACTTCAACGGGAAGTCCGCCATCCTTATCCACTGTAAACAGTTGATTCAATCTGGTTGGTCGACCATTCCTGGACGATCTAAACAATACCTCACCTTCTGGTGACCAGCCCTGCACTATATCAGCTCCAGGATGAAAAGTGAGTCTTTTAGGTGTTCCTCCTTCTGCAGGAATGACATACACATCGGTGTTGCCATCATATTCTGCGGAAAAAGCAATCCATTGCTCATCAGGACTAAAGTGTGGAAACGATTCATATCCTTCCCCAGAAGTCAGCCTGATGGCATCACCACCTGCTATTGGAGCTTTCCAAAGGTCGTTGGCATAAATAAACACGACACTCTCTTTGGACAATGTCGGTTCACGAAGCAGCATAGTTCCCTGAGCAATAGCTCCGGCAACGCTGCATATACTTATCAAAAGTGATAATAAGTTTTTCATGTATTCAGTGTTTTTGAATTAGTCACATGGAGACCATGTATTTTCAACTGAATTGAAATTAATCAATAAACACTTCTTCAAGAAAGACTATTAAATAACTGGAGAATTGCTGGGATATGAGGCTTACTAATTGGAAGATCGTTTGGCCTGATAGTAACTTAAAACTGAAAGGAGTCCTGAAATAATGAACAATGATCCTATTATAATTTTAAATACATCGACTTGACTGCTCATGAAGATCCAAAGACATCCTACAAGTATTAATATGATGGCGATAATTAGTCTAATCATTCTAGCATTTAGTTTAGTGAAAGTGAAAAATTAGATAGTGGAAAGTCCGACCTGACGATAAAGTTTCGCAAGAAATAACACCCATCCCGCAAAATAGACAATAGGAATAAACAGAATAATCGTCATTAGTTTTATCAACACATTGGAGCTCTCTTTAATCTTGAAGAATAATGCCACAGCACCTATTATTATTCCATAGCTCACAAGTACAATAAAAATAAATGTGGTGACATAATAGATAACTGACCTATCCCAACCTCGAATATTGAATAGAACAATGCAGAACAGCACGCTCAAAACAGCCCAAATTGATCCTGATATCAGCTCTGTTTTAGTGAAAGGTTTTTTCAAATAGTCAATCATCGTCTAGCTAAAATACACTTTTTCACTTATAACTCTAGAATTTTCATTTAGCTATACAAACTACTTATAATTAGTGACTTAAAAACCACTAATAATAGGTCTATTCAAGCTGTAACTAATAAAAGAACTTAGCGTCTTCATAACTCAAGCAACTTTTTATATTTCATGAAGATCATCAAAAAAACACTCAAATATCTAGGCATTCTACTTCTAATCGTTGCATCTGTCGTTGGTGTCTTTTTTTATTGCTTTTTTACCATTAACAACAACATCTACCTTGAAACTCCAGAAGAACTTCAAGCTGAATTTGGCACTTTTGAGGAAGGGGAAATTCTTAAAAAAGAAAAAATAGCACCATTCAAAATCTGGGTTATTTCATTGGCCAGCATTGTCTTCCCTGAGCAAAAGGAGAAGTTCAATTCATTAAATTCTACGGAACTATATGCTATAGCCTATAAAAGCGATGATCTAATAGTTCACGGATTACTTGCAGTACCAGAAAAAGGAGGAAACCTCCCTTGTCTAATTTATAATCGTGGTGGAAATCGAAATTCAGGCAGACTTACCTTTCACCAGGCATTTGAATTCATGATTCCTTATGCCAATGAAGGATATGTAGTCATCGCATCCAACTATCGTGGAAATAACGGTGGACAAGGCAAAGATGAATTCGGAGGTTCAGATATTAATGACGTTATGAATCTTCGAAAAGTACTGCCAGAAATAGATCAAGCAGACACTTCTAGAATAGGTCTAATAGGACATAGTCGAGGAGGGATGATGACATACCTCGCTCTTCAAAATCATAATATTTTCAAGACCGCAGTGGTTCTAGCCGGATCAGCAGACAAATACTCCACCATAGCACACCGACCAAACATGGAAACCTATGTATTTGCTGAAACAATGCCTGACTATTACAATCGCAAAGAGGAACATCTCTTCAATCGTTCTGTAGTCAAGTGGACGGAAAAGCTTGATGACATTCCTATTTTATTGGTGCATGGAACAGCTGATGATCGAGTAACCTATGAAGAAGCCGAAACGGTCGCTCATAATCTCGACAGTTTGGATAGGGACTTTCAATTCATAACCGTAGATGGAGGAGGTCACTCTCTGCGCGGCACTCCATACAAAAAAAATGTAAAAAACTGGTTGGATAAATACCTACGCAACGACCTGGAATTTGAAGAAACTGAGCGTAGAATTTCAATTCCTTAAAAGCCCCAAACTAAACCGGCACTTAAATTCCAGTTGCTTTTCAATACAAAACCTGAGGATGGTTCAATAATCAAACCATCCTCACCATTTTTTAACTTGATTGACTTCTGCTTAAGAAAAAACTGATCCTCTTTCAACTTTAGCCGATGCTGGGGAAAGAATAACTGGTTGATACCTCCTTGTATGCCAAAACTTAATCGAGACGTAAATTCTATTGATAGTTCTAGTTGAGTCCCTACAGTCAAGGAGGATTGAGTTAAGAACATTTTAGCATGATTTGCATCAAATTTACGCAGTGCCTCTCCCACATAATTTTCCTTCTCAATTGAACCCATTCTCAATTCCATATTCATGTAACCAGCTGACAGCATAGGTTTTACTTTGATCGGTCTTCCTCCTTTATTCAAATTAATTTGGTACGCTATACCAGGCATATATGCCTCATATCTATGCCTTTCACCATATGCCGATAATCCACTGAACCCCACAGACCAATGATCCGACAATGCATAACTATAGTAATAATTGGCATGAAATATCCTTAGCCAGTCATGTAGAATCCTTTGTTCCTGAACACTATATACCACTCTGGTCGCTGACAGCCTGTAGTCGGTTACACCAAGTCCGAAATAAAATTCAATACGACTTAGTAAATTCAATAACTTTTCCGGCTTGGTAGGCTCCTGTTTATCACGCACATCCGCCTCACTCAACGCCCTTTTCACATCCTCGCTAGCCAACAGTACATTTTGATCTTTCCAATAGTTGGAATCATACTCATCAACTTGTTCCAATAAAATATCTCGGTAATCTAAACGATCGAGATACTCAATCTGCTTTACAGTGTCTACACCTAATACCACGAGTTCATCTTTGAGCTCCACTTTTAGCTGACCATTCTTTTCGAAAGCAGTCTCATAATGAGCATTGGACAGTCGCCAATGATCGGCGGAACGAACGTAAGACACTTCAAGGTCTTTGTATAGCCTATTATATCCATTTAATGCGGTCTTTAGTCCTTCCAAAGCACCAAAATCACCATCTTCATGTCTTATCTTAAATTTGACAATTGCATAAGATTGAGACTCTATAAACACCTGACCTTTACCGTGCACTTCACTTTTGCTCTTTGGCCAGAAATCGATCACATAGATAGGATTACTTTCCGATGGAATAGTATCAGTCAGTTCCAATTCATAGTCAGAAAGCTTATCTAAATTCAAAACCGCAGCTCTCATAGCCACATAATCTGTCCAATGAGCTATATGTCCCCCTGAGAAAAATCGAATACCAAGCGAATCCAAAGCTTGAAACTCAACTTTCTGACTTTCTAGCACCTGTACATTTCCACTACTTGAAGCGCTGGTATAGGGTTTCTTTTCTGCCAAACCTGTAAATTCAATTACATAGTAAGGAGCATCCTTTGCTCTGCCTATATTCCTCGCAAAAAACCTCAATACCTCCTCTTGATCTGGATAATTATCTGGGATCTTATTGATCGCTGCTTTAAGTAACTTTTGCTCATAATTCTTTGGTTTTACAACGACCTCTTTGAGCAACTTTTCATGAGAAGCATGCTTTGATTCGATGTATTTATCTTCTGTTAGAATTCCAATATTGTAAATCCGCTTCTGATAGCCCACGATGGATATTTCTAAAACCACCTCTACTCCGTGATCGATCGGTAGGGAAAACCTCCCTTCACTGTTGGCGATCGTACCGTAGGTACTTCCCTGAAGAACAATATGTGCAAAAGGTAATGGCTCATTTGTTTCATTATCCACTATTATTCCGTAGCAACGATAAGTATCATATTTGCTTGTTTGAGCAAAAGAAGATTGAGAAAATAAGAAAACAGCAAGAATACTGAGAATAGTAAAGCGAAGTATTAGCATCATCAAGGCAGTTTAAAAATCAAACTTACTGCAATAACGATACCATCCTTAGTGAATTGTAGGTAATGTTTTGTCAATGATTTCTAAAGACTGATTAGACACACTAGAGTCTTTTGCAAATTCACGCCATTTGTTCACCACTTCTCGCACTTCCTCAATGATCAGTTTGGATTTCTTTAGCTGAAATTTCTCCCCCAGCTTGATCAGTTCTTTCGTTCCAGGGCTTCTGCCCTCTCCCATCACCATAGAAGAATGTTCTCTGCCAGGACCATAAGAAAATGTCAAATCATAAGCCGGTGCAAACGACCATACTCCTTTTCCGTCCATTAGAAAGGAAAAGTTCTTGCTGTGATCGTCTCTGTTATGAGCGAATACATTGAATACAGCCAGACGATATACTTTTTCCACCTCAGACATGTCTTTGGTCAATGCCATAGTTCCTCGCAACAAATTTTCATAATCCAAACTTGGAATACGATGATCTGCGTGGAATAAACCAGCTGCAGTATGCATGTGTACTCTCTGGTTTCCTATTCGATCAAAACGCTTTACTCCAAAGTAAGATTTTCCATTCTCTCCTTCAAGCAATCTGGTTTCAGGCATTTCGATTCCAGCTTCTTTAGCCATCAGTGAATAAGCATATTCAATGTTCGCTATGTCTTTTTGATCCAGAGAAGACGGAAACTTAACCATCCAATGCTCATAACTCTGTGGCAAATCCATCACTCCATGGATCAGGTTACCTGTATGAGGGTTAAGTCCTACCAATATCTTCGGTCGTGCTCCAGCAGAACTTCCTCCCAACTCCAGCAATTCATGTAAGATTGCTGTTGGCTCTCCTTCTATTACCTTATTGACCTCCTGCTCAAGAGCAGATAAGTTTAGTAGTTCATCACTCTCTGACACCTCCGAGTAATCAGGAGAATATTCTAATGCCCCCATTGCATGATGCCCTACATGAGCTAGACGATCGAGTGGAGTAAGCTTTTGATGCGGAATTCCCTTAGCCTGAACAGCTCTATCCAGCAAGAGACGTCCCCAGCCGTCAGGCAACGAATCATTGAACACTCCAAATAGACCTTCGAAAACATGATCTTCCGAAGAAATAGCACCGGACTGAAGTGGAAGCTTGTAAGGAGAAATTTCAATTCTCCTATTCAAAAACTCAGCATCATATTCAAAAAATATCTGTCCACGATACATGGCCAACCTTCCAACGGAACACATTTCATTATCCAGGTGAATGGACACATTTAGTACGTCTATTGGATTCAGTTTCATCGCTTATTTTGTGATTTGATGATGTCATCAAGCGACTTTGGACTCTCTTTGTGAACGAATAACTTCTCAAAATCACCTAGCGAATCGAGTGCAAAAGCAACTTTTAACAATGATTCCAGGGAAATCTTTCCGGTTGATTCAAATCGCTTGATACTCCCAAAAGAGACACCAGATTTTTCAGCTAGCTCTTCCTGACTGAGCTTTTTGATTTTGCGAAGATCTCTGACCTTTGTAGCAATATCCTGAATAACTTCCGATGGTAGCTTTGGAAACATAATAGATAATATATTATCCAAATATACCAATAATAGTATTAAATAGATAATATATTATCTATTTAATCTATTCATCAGATCGAATAAAAACCACCTCAATCCTTCTATTATAGCTTCTTGCTTCGTCTGAAGTATTTTCTACCAGGGGTTTATCCTCACCATATCCCACAATACTCATTCGTGCCTCATCAATTCCCTTGTGCACCAGATAATTGAACACAATTAATGCTCTTCGCCTTGACAAATCGTAATTATCCTCCGCAGTACCTACATCATCTGTATGACCTTGTATCTCTATGAAGAAATGATGATGGTGATGCATGAAAGCACTGAGTTTGTCCAACTCCTTATAAGCATATGGCTTCAAGATATCATAATCAGTTTCAAACCGTATGTCCCTAAGCACTACATGAGTAATTTTTTCTTTCAAATGGAGCGGCATTTCCTCAAAATCAATTACCTCATCTTCTGTTACCTTTTTGAGGTTTTTAGGATCAATCCGTTTCTCTGCAACTTGCTGATTCTGTGTAGAATCAGCCGCCACTGAATCAGCTGAAATTTTAGCCATCTCCTTTTTCTTCTTGAGATTCTCTAACCTGGCTTCTTTGAGCTGCTGAAGTCTTACCTGATTGATAGAATCGCGCTGATGTTTGAGCACGCTATCACGTTTATGCTGTTTCTTATGTGTAAACTCAAACTGATAACTAGCTAAAATTTCTTGAGTGTAGCCCAATACATTTCTTCCATTGGAAGGAGTTTCCGCACCATAGGATGCTTTAAATGCACCAATCAAAAAACCTAGTTGACCAACTGGACCAAAATCTTGCCGATATCCTAATGTAACAGCAACTTTTCGATCATAAACAGTACGAAATTGTGTTTCAAACTGAGATTGTCCTGTTGGGGAATATCTATATAGGATACTAGGAACCAGCATTATTTTCGAAGACTTAAGTCGAAAGCGCTTCTCTGCATATCCAAGCAATGTATGAAATGGATCTTCAGCAGTCATATCAAGAGACACTCCCATTTTGGTTCCTTTGATCTCAGCGCCTAATCCCAAGTGTGGAATTACCTGATAAGAATTTGAGATCCCACTAATTTCTGGGTCCAAAAGCACTTCCTGACTTAACTCAGATTGATTGATTCCTTGCATCCTTAACTGCGCACCAAAACCTACAGTTAATGAAAAATCCTTTTCTTCAAATAAGGTATTCGATGTGAAAAGTGTAACAGAATTTCTCGTCAACAACTGAAATTCTTCATTTTGAAGAATCAATCCAACAGATCGGAAATTTAAAAATGACAGATCCGTTTTAAGAGGATGGCGGAAATACAAAGTACTTACACTTGGATAAGACAGATCAGACCATTGAGATCTATACACCGCTGCCACTTCACTATATTTATTATTCTTAGCTAATGCTGGGTTATAATATCCTGGCAAGTCCTGTTGATGGCCAAGAATACTCACCGATTGAGCCAGTCCATGGTACCCTATTGCCATAAAAACAATCATCAGGCAGCTACAAATTAGTCGATTACTTCTCATCATGGCTTGCAATAAAAACTACCTTTAAAAATTTGATTATCCACCTTATAGATGTAGAAATAGACACCTTCTTTTAGAAGGGAACTTAGGCGATAGGCTTGATCACTATTATTCGAATAATCTTTTCCATAGAAAATTTCACGTCCCCAGTTATCTAAAATGGTAAGATCCACCGATTGGGCGTCCTTAATGGACAACACCTCAAAAACATCATTAAACCCATCTCCATTAGGAGTTACAACCGTCGAGAAAACAAAATCCTCTTCATATTCCATTGGTATTGCCACGCGTTCATAAGCCATACATCCCTTGTCGGAATAACCATACAAATCAACATATACAGTATCAGATTCGACATTTGATGGAATCAAAACCGTAGGGTTCATATCTGAGGATTCGTGAAAATACCCCTCAGGTGTCCATCTGGCACTATCAATTCCACTTACTGACAATTGAAATGGTATTCCAGGTCGCTGAGGCTCAAATTCATCAACTATCATTTCGACTACTTCACCAAAACCAACTTCGATTCTTGACGAATCTGCACATCCTAATGGAGTGACAATTTTAATTTTATAATCGCCTCCACTCAATGACTCAAACTGCGAACTTTTGCCAACCAAAGTATCATTTAAGATATAGGTGTAAAAACCCATTTCAATTGACGAATCCATGGCTGGAACAATTGACAATTTTCCATCCTCGATCCCTAAACAAGTAGCGTTAACCACATTCACACTGTACTGTGGCAAGGGCTCTACATAAAAGACGATAGTATCGGAAGAGGTGGAACAATGTTCATTCGTAGCTGTATAAAAAAACTCACCACTCCCATAATTAGGATCTCCAAAATCCAGGAATAAACTTTCTGTTGTTTCTCCATCAAGAGCTACATACCCATTTTGATCACCTCGATACCATTGAATGTCAAATAGCGATATAATAGACTCATCTTGCTCTCCAGGGTCTACGAGTAACTCAATAGACTCACCTTCGCACAATTGCTGATCATCACTGGAAGTATAAATTAGCTTCGGGGCAGTTTCTACAAGAATTCCATTACTGAATGCACCGCAATCACTACCCTCAAAACTGATCTCACATCGATACAAACCTGGACCTGGCGGCTGATAGGAGGACAAAATGGCTAATGGTATATCTTCAAACACTCCGTTTTCATTGGATTTCTGCCATCTATATTGAGCAATGCTCACATTAGAAGTTGCTTCCAGGAGAAACCCTAGTTCTGAATCATCACAATAGTAAAAATCACTACTAGAACCATCTGGAGCTTCAATTGACACATTTAATGATTGATAATAAACCAATTCATGAACTTCTGTAACAGCATCACATCCATCATCATTCACTTGTAGCCTTACTGAGATCATCAGAGAATCACGAACCAAATGTTCATTGATAAAATCCTGATCGAATAAAATGCTATCCACAGAAGAATAATCGACATAATCTCCACCATTTATGGCTATCGACCAGCTGTATGAGGCGGTTGTTGAGGTGTATGAACTGTACAAATAAGACTCAGATGAATCACAGAAATAGGATGATCCCTCAATAGCAACTTCAGGAGCTTCTCGAGTATCATCAATCTCCACTGTAATGGTATCAGAAGATAACTCACAAGCACCTGATGTAATTTTCAGCATATATTCACCCTCATTGACCACCTCAATTTGCTCCAATTCTTGCCCCTGAACTAAAGAGGTAAATGCATCGGTTATTGAAGGCCTGAAGAACCAATGATAATCCCCATCTTCCACCGTATTGGCTGTCAATATATGAGATGGAGCATCTCCACATAAAGTAATGGTAGGATTAGAGTAAATCTCTACATGATGGGAGACAGCAACTGACATTACATTGCTCGTATCGGCACAAACTCCGTCAATCGCTGGCTGAGCAACACACCTATAGATCCCATCCTGATTTGGCTGAAATGTATCTGACGTTGCTCCTGAGATTTCAACGAAAACACTGTCAGTGTTAAGCATTTCCCACTGATAGGCCACCAGGGAGGTAGTCCACTCTGTAGAAGCCTGTAAAGTAACTGTAGGAGCTGTTTGATTACAGTAAATAGCCTCTTCATCATTGAGATCACCCTGATTGTAAATACTCAGAGACAAGTCATTGTATAATTGTATTGTATGAACCAATGATAGATTTCTACATCTGCCATCATTCAAGTTTAACCGTACTGAAAAAGTAGTAGAGTCCTCCGTACGAATGGAAGCTAAAAAAGTAGAGTCCAAGATCAAACGACTACTATCGGCTTCAAATTCAGTATAATTCGTTTGATCTAATGAATATTCCCACTTATAAATGGCGGCATCAGAAGTATAAGAACTTTCTAAAATAGCATCATGACCGCAGATGATTGTATCACCAACAATTTCACTATCAAAGGGTTCAAGTGGGTCTGTATTTATCGTCACATAGGTTTCTGATGACACAGCACACCCCCCTTCATCGATTTGAACTCGATAAAGTCCTTGCTCATCCACTGTAATTGAAAACCTGTTTTCTCCCTGAGCAAACTGTGAAAAGTCAGAAGCTTCATCGGATTTGTAAAGCCAGGTAAACTGGTGTCCGGGAGAAGGAAGAGTTTGCAGGATATATTGAGGATCACTTCCGCAAAGCATAATTGAATCTCCAATTTCGAGCATTGCTGGTTGAAGTACAGAAGAAATATCGATGGTATCAGATGCTAGAAAACATCCATCCACTGTAGTTATCTCCACATAATATGAACCAACACTATCTGCATAAATAGCCGCAGTATCACTGGTTAATAATTCAAAATTACCTCCATCAGAATAAAACCATTCATATTGATCACCTTCACGAGATTCCTCCAAAGCGATTGTTGTCGGTTGGCAATACAGGGAATCAGATTTTAATCCAATAAATCGTGTAGATGGTAAATCAAATAAATCAACATCAATTGTATTAGTCTTAAATTCGCATAATTCTCTTCTAAAAATCATGTAATATTCACCAGGCTCATCTGTCTGGAAAACAGTATTTGTTGAATAAATTCTTGAGGTATCTATTCTATGCCAACTATAAGAATAGGAAGGATCATCAACCGACGAAGACATTTCAACCATTTCCCCCGGACATACAGATATTTCATCGCCCCCTCCGGTAAGCTCTATATAGGGGTAAGGAGTATTATTTTCTTCAACGAAATAAGAATTAGAAATAGCTTCACATCCATTTTTCACCACTCTTAATCTATAATATCCCTCACTTACTTCCTCTGAAAATGAGATTGTTAATGAACGCTCCGTACCTACCTGGGAATAGGTGCCAAATTCGGTTTTGCTATAAAGCCACTGATACTCATCTGCTTCACTATCGTAGGCATACAACTCAGCAGAGCCTTCAGCCCCTTGAGGATAAAAAGGGTTTTGAATTATATCAGGAATTGCACTGTCTACATAAATCTGATTGGTAAATTCGGTACATCCTGTAATAGGATTAATCATCAACACAACATAGGTACCCCAAGCCCCTTCTCCAAGTAATATGCTATCTGCACTTCCTAAGTTATCCCCATATTCAAAAATATCTGAATCTTCTATACTTTGTAGAGATGCGTCACACAAAGTGTACTGAAAATGATACCAATTATGATCAATTGAATCAGGATGATCTGTTGTATTGAACTTTATGACTCTTGAATTTTCCGGGTCATCTGGACAATAAAAGAAATCGTCTTCACTCCCAAGTCGAGTTATATTTCCCTCTGGATTCTTTGCCCAGATAATTTTCACTATTTCGGATACTAACTTACACCCTTCCTCTAGTACAGTTAACCTATAGAATCTTTCTTCGAAATTATCATCTCCAATTATGGGATTAAATACAGCAATTCTTGAAGAGTCATTCCCTACACTAAAGAAATTCACGGAATCAACGGATTCTTCCCATTCAAAATGGGTTATCTCACGAGCATATTTACTCTCTATTACAGTATAGTCCGATAAAACATTAGGTGTAAAACAAACAATTGAATCGTGTTTTATTACAGATTCCAGAATATTAACAGGAGTGACCTCCACACTCTCAGAAATAGCCTCACATCCATTATCCAAAGAAATAATAACTCGATAAAACCCAGCATCATATACTGTAAGATCTAGCCCTACTCTGCTGGCAGAGTCCTCAAGATCAATGTAATATCCATCTCCATTTTCCTCCACCACATATCGCTGCCATTGAAAAGCTGCAGTTTCTAACTGCTTGTCGGTAAACGTGGTGTACGAATTCAGAATAACCGAATCACATAAACTAACAGCTGGATTTTCGTAGATTCCAGCCGTGTTGTTGATAATTACTGAAACCTTCTCACGACGACTCATTACTCCGCCCACTTCCACGCTCACGTAATAATCTTTGGATCGAATAAGTGTAGGAGTAACATAAATCCCTGTTTCTAAACTACCTACCGACCTGTATTCACCTCCCAGAAATTCAAACCAGTGATAGGTAACAGGAGCTACTCCATCAAATCCACTTTTCGCTCTTAACACGGATGTACCCGCACCACATCTCGCAGCACCTGTTACTGAGGAAATGGTATCTCTCGATTGTGAGAATGTGCTCAAGGATATAATTAACAGAAAAAAGCTAATGATAGCTCTAGCTGGAAGATTAGTTGGCATTGTGGCTGTAACAGTTAGGTATCGTCCAAAAATAAGACATGTAACGCAATTTCTAACTGATATTCAACTAACTAATGGAGAAAAAAGTAGCCCCGCTGATCCGGGCGGGGCTGTTTATTGATGGGATTTCAAACCTAACCTAACCTATTTATCAGTAACCCACCAAGTTTTTAAATGCTCTAATACTTTCAAAACAACTAAGCAGCCTTTTACACCTACTTTATTGTCTCTCAGTCTTTTAATATACGAGAGATGTATTCTTTTAGATTCCAATCTCCAGATATTCTATTAACTATTTAGGTGTATACAAGGTTCAACCCTATGAAGAATTTAGTTTCATCGATAATCACTAAATTCTGATGAAATGCCGAAAAGTGTCAACTCATTGACAATAGAGCCTCATGTGAGACTTCTGTGATTATTTTGGGAGACAAAGAAGGTACTTTTGAAACTCAATAAAATCAGCAATGTCAAAAATTGTCATTCTTGGAAATGGAATAGCAGGAATCACTGCTGCTCGACATATCAGAAAACATACTAATGACTCCATTACAGTTATTAGTGGCGAATCTGATCATTTCTTTAGCAGAACTGCACTCATGTATATCTACATGGGACATATGAAGTATGAACACACTAAGCCTTATGAAGATTGGTTTTGGGCCAAAAACAAGATTGATCTTTTAAAAGCCTGGATTAAGACTATTGATTTTGATTCTAAAAAACTGATTACCTCCACTTCTGAAGAAATAACTTATGACAGATTGATTTTGGCTACTGGCAGCCAATCTAACAAGTTTGGATGGCCAGGAGAAAATCTAAGGGGAGTCCAAGGCTTGTACAACCTTCAAGATTTGGACATGATGGAAACAACCACTCAACATGTTAAAAGAGCTGTTATCGTTGGTGGAGGACTAATCGGTGTAGAAATGGCAGAAATGCTTCATTCCAGAGGAATTCACGTCACCTACCTAATTCGAGAATCTCGTTTCTGGGGAAATGTATTACCTGAAAAAGAAGGAGCCCTCATAGATCGCCACTTGAAAGAGCACCATATTGATCTACGAAAAGAAACCGAACTGGAAGAAATTATTGATGACGGAAAAGGAAGTGTAAAAGGCATAAAAACCAAATCAGGTGAAGTCATCGATTGTCAGTTCGTTGGTTTAACAGTTGGAGTAAGACCAAATATTGATTTTCTAAAAGACACCTCATTAGAAATAGATAAAGGCATATTGGTAGATGAGCACCTCGCCACCAACATTCCGGATGTCTATGCGATTGGTGATTGTGCGCAGCTAAAATCTGCTCCATCCCACAGAAGACCAATTGAAGCGGTTTGGTATGTGGGTCGAATGATGGGTGAAACGGTAGCCAAAACGATCACAGGAACTCCTACTAAATACCAACCAGGGATATGGTTTAACTCTGCGAAGTTCTTTGATATTGAGTATCAAACATATGGCTCCGTTCCTGCTCGGTTGGATGAAAATCATGAGTCATTTTACTGGGAAGCAGCTGATGGAAAGAAATGCATACATATAGTGTATGAAAAGGCAGACCAAAAGGTAACAGGTATTAACACCTTTGGAATTAGAATGAGGCATGAAGTCTGGGACAAATGGCTGAATGATGGAAAAACCTTGTCATATGTTGTGGAGCATTTACCTAAAGCCAATTTTGATCCAGAGTTTTTCAAGCGGTTTGAACCAGAAATTCAACAACAATACAATGAAGAATATGGTGACAGCATAATAATCAGCAAGCCAACTTTCTTCCAAAGAATATTTAATTAAAACTGAACCGCTGAGTAAGAAATAGCTCGATTTTCTATGTTTCTCTGTGGTGATAATATAATTATGAAAGCAATTAGATATACAGGACTTCTATTATTCCTTTTCTCCTTTTTTCTTTTTCTAGGAATATTTTTCATGTCCAGCTACACTCTGTCTCGTGAAGATTTTCAAAATATTGTCAAGCCAGAACATCAGGAACTGCTTGCTGACAAGTTTGATAATATCATCGATCAGGAATATTCCTTTAGCATCCCATTTGTCAATGCAGTGAACGGCGCAATAGACGAGAATAACTCCCAAATGCGTGCTAAGCAACAGTGGAACAAGGTCATTTATGATCAATATGCCAGCAGCCTAACTCGGGCAGCAACACATGGCCTGATCAAAGAACAAACAACAATGCTTTTCATATTGGTATTCGTCATTGGCACCATTGGAGCATTGATGTATTTAACTCCTCAAGTAAAACTAGCAGGCCCAGCAGGCATCAAAAACACGGGCATTTTTCACAATGCACTGAATAACCGAGGATGGCTAGGGATTAGCATTGGCGTGCTACTGGTAACTTTTTACATATTACTCTATTTCTTCGATGCATACATCATGAACTGGATCATTCTTGTGGATCTAATTCAGAAACTCATCAACCCAGGCGCACAAGCCAGTCAGTGGTTCTTATACGGATTCCTGTACACCTTCTCTGTTTTGGTGATGGGTATTCGGATGATCATCAAATACCGACAAAGTAAATACCAAATTGTGAGAACGCTCTCGGTTATGTTCTTTCAAACCGCTTTCGCATTCTTGCTTCCTGAAATATTAGTTCGGCTCAATCAACCATACTTTGATTTCAAAAACATGTGGCCTCTAGATTACGACTTCTTCGATGCATGGCACATCAACACGTTGACATCAGCAGGAGGTTTAGGGATCTTTATGTTCGCCTGGGGTATCACCCTTTTTGCAGTTGGAGTCCCTGTTTTTGTGTTTTTCTTCGGTAAGAGATGGTACTGCTCCTGGGTTTGTGGCTGTGGTGGACTAGCAGAAACTGCAGGAGATTCATTTAGACAATTATCTGACAAGTCACTCAAAGCCTGGAATATCGAGCGATATCTTATTCATGCCATCCTGGTTTTTGCCGTGATCATGACGATTGGTGTCTTGTATTCGTTCATTACAGGATCAAATACCATGTTTGGAATTGACACTTATACCTACTTACGCAAACCCTATGGATTTTTAATCGGATCTATGTTTTCTGGAGTAATCGGAACGGGTTTTTACCCAATTATGGGAAACAGAGTATGGTGTCGTTTTGGATGTCCATTGGCGGCTTATTTAGGAATAGTACAGCGATTCAAATCCAGATTTAGAATCACCACAAATGGTGGTCAGTGTATCTCTTGTGGAAACTGTTCTACCTACTGTGAAATGGGGATAGATGTGAGATGGTACGCTCAGAGAGGACAAAACATCGTTCGCTCAAGTTGTGTAGGTTGTGGCGTCTGCTCAGCCGTGTGTCCTAGAGGTGTACTAAACTTAGAAAACAAAGATGAAGATGGTCGATTTGGAGAGCCTATCCTCATCGGAAATGACGGAATTAAAGTAGAAGCATAATCAGCTATAATATGTGATTCTCAACATAATTGTTAGTTAACAGTTACTTATAAAGTATTGATTAGCACAATAGACGATTATGGCAACTCCACTTTTTCATGAAAAACAACAATTCCGCCAATGGTGGATTTGGTTAATATTAATCAGTGTAACTGGATATTCTGGTTATCAAGCAATCTCAAGCAATGATTCATACTATGGGCTTGCTATATCGGGGAGCCTGCTGATTCTGTTTTTAGTCATGAGACTCGAAACAAGTGTTTACAGTGATCACATCAATATTAAATTCTTTCCATTTATCAACAGATCAATCTACTGGAAAGAGGTAAACAACATGATTGTTCGTAAATATTCAGCTCTTGGAGAGTTTGGCGGATGGGGAATCCGCTTCCGAAGAGGTGGAATAGCTTATAATGTAGATGGCAATAAGGGATTGGAACTTACACTTCAAGACAATCGCAAAATAATGATTGGCACTCAACATCCTGATGAGTTAAAAAGCGCTTTACCCCAACTTCAGGAAAACTGAAGATTACCGACTTTCTACAGTAGATAAAACCCATGTTTATCTTTCGATTCTTATCTTTAAGGTTCACCCCTTTCCAAAAAATCTAAAACAATATTGACCTGCGCTCTTGTTACCTAAGATGTAAAAAGTTGCTATGGCATATAAAAAAATTGAAGATTACGGAATCATTGGCAATATGCGAACAAGCTGTTTGGTAGGTGTCGATGGCTCTATTGATTGGTTTTGTTTCCCACATTTTGACTCTCCCAGTGTATTTGGTAGAATTCTCGATGATAAAAAAGCTGGCTATTTCAAAATCAGTCCGGCTGATTCAGAGGTTACCCAAAAACAATTTTATTGGCCCGACACCAATGTACTGATCACTCGATTCTTGGCGCAACATGGCGTTTGTGAAGTGATTGACTTCATGCCTGTAGGCAAAACCAAAATAGGCGAGCAGCAAAACCGACTAGTTCGCTGGGTTAAAATGGTCCGTGGTAGCATGAAGATGCGCGTGGAGTGTATCCCTGCTTTTAATTATGCCAGAGATGAACATCAGACTATCATAAGTAGTCAGGGAGCCACTTTTCAATCCAAAAACCTATCACTAACGCTTTCCACCTCCATACCTCTCGAAAATTTTAGTACCGGAGTGGCAACCGAAATTGAACTTCAAGGTGGTGAGACTGCTAATTTCGTCATCAAAGAATCTGAAGGAGGAGATACAAGCTTTTCAGATGATATTGCACACGAAGGGCTCATTAGCACTATAGAATACTGGACTGATTGGGTAAAGCAATGCACCTACAAAGGTCGTTGGCGTGAAATTGTCATCCGCTCGGCTCTCACTTTAAAACTTTTGACCTTCGAACCAACTGGGGCCATTGTAGCAGCACCAACCTGTGCCTTACCTGAGGAATTAGGTGGTGTTCGTAACTGGGATTATCGATACACCTGGATTAGGGATGCTGCTTTCACCATTTACGGATTGATGCGCATAGGCTTCACCAAAGAAGCAGAAAACTTCATGAAATGGGTAGAAGAGCGCTGCTACGAACTGAATGAAGACGGCTCCATCCAAATTATGTATGGAATAGATGGAAGGCATCATTTGGAGGAACACACACTAGATCACCTGGATGGTTACAAAGGATCAAAACCTGTACGTATAGGAAATGGAGCCTATGACCAATTGCAGTTAGATATCTATGGAGAGCTGCTCGATTCAGTCTACCTCTTCAACAAATATGGCAACCCCATCTCCTATGACCTTTGGAAGCAACTTCGAAAACTCATTAACTGGGTTGCCAATAATTGGCATTTAAAAGATGAAGGAATCTGGGAAGTAAGAGGCGGAAGACAACACTTTGTCTACTCCAAACTGATGTGCTGGGTAGCCTTGGATCGAGGAATTCGTTTGGCTGACAAACGTTCATTCCCTTCTGATCGAGACCTTTGGATGAAAGAGCGTGACAAGATCTATGAAGAAATCATGGACAAGGGCTGGGATGCTGAAATTGGAGCATTCGTGCAGCACTATGGAAGTAAAACACTTGACGCTTCTAACTTAATGATGCCGCTGACTTTCTTCGTCTCTCCTTCCGACACAAGAATTATTAAGACCATAAATGCCATCTTAAAATCTCCGGAAGAAGGAGGCTTGCTCATGGACAGTTTGGTATACCGATACAATGTCAATGAAACGGATGATGGTATTACTGGTGAGGAAGGAACATTTAATTTGTGTACCTTCTGGATGGTGGAGGCACTGACCCGTGCAGGCCAGCAGGACAAAGACAAGTTGGAAAAAGCTCGATTAATGTTTGAGCAAATGCTAACATACGCCAATCACCTGGGACTATATGCTGAAGAAACTGGCCCTAGAGGTGAAGCTTTAGGCAATTTCCCACAAGCATTTACACACCTTTCACTAATAAGCGCGGCTTACAATCTGGACAAGACACTAGGATAAGGAGCAACAAGATGGAATAACTGGCGTTTGATATCTTTGAGATGATGAAACTATTAATATTACTCATAAGCCTTAGCTTTTCTCCATTACAAGATAGTGCAGAAAAATACCTCAATGCAGGATATGACAAATACCTGGAAGAGGACTACAAAGGGGCAATTTTAGATTTCAATAAAGCAGCAGCTTACGCACCTGATAATGCCGAAGTATTCTATCTCCGAGGCGTCTGCAAGTCAGCTTCAGGTGAGAAAAAAGGAGCTATGGACGACTTAGATAAAGCAACTGAGCTTAAGGAAGATTATGCAGATGCTTACTATGAAAAAGGCTACATCTATCTGTCAGATAAAAATGCAGAACTGGCCATCAAAGAATTTGACAAAGTGATCAAATACAATCCTGAGTTTGCAGAAGCCTATGTTAGCAGAGGCACAGCCAATTGCATGATCAACGAAAAAGAAGCTGCCGAAAAAGATTGGAAAAAGGCCAAAGAATTAGGTGTAGGATACACCGAGTACATGATTTGTGAGTGATGATTACCATACAAAATGGAATCGGCAAACCTGAATTGGTAAAAGACTCACTATGGGTGAGAAATCTAGTCTTTCAACAAGAACAAGGTATTCCTTTTCATCTCGATGATGATGGCACTGATACTAATTGTTTCATTGTAGTCATCTATGACCAGGAACAACCCGTAGGAACAGGTCGTCTGTCGTTAAAAGAAAATCAAATAGCAAGAATTGCTGTTCTCCCCGAACATCGGGGTAAAGGATATTCTTTTCAGATTCTGGATCTTTTAGAATCTTATGCTCAAGAGCAAGATTTAGCATTTGTCAAACTTACTCCTCATTTGGACTTATTGGCCTATTATGGAAAAAGAGGATATGAAGAAGTTGCTGATTCCAGATTCAGTGTTGCTGGTCATGACCTCACTGTAATGACTAAATCTTTCCAACAATAAAAAAAGCCAGTCTGAATCTAATGTCAAACTGGCTTTATCTATAGGGATATTTGATTATTGATTCACTTCAGAAACTGGTCTTGGTAATTGTGACCACACATCATCGTTTGCACGATCGATAGGCAATGTATTCAACATATTGTATCGTCTCATATCGATCCATCTATGCGCTTCACCAAACAACGAATATCTTCTGTTGTAAAGTAGCTCTGTCAGCACTTCACTATCTGTTGTTCCACCAGTATAGGCGCCTAAACCATGTGCAGTTCTAATCACATTAAGTGCAGCAATTGCTTCTACATTGTTAGACCCAATATTTGCCTCCGCATACATCAGGATCAACTCTTCATTGCGAATTATAGGAATGTATGATGCAAGTGAAGAATAAATGGTCACGTCATAATCTCCACTAAGACCATCAAGCACTGCTGTGGTTGTTCGCATAGTTACTTTCTCCATGCGATCATCACCTGCCATGATATCGGCAACAAATGATGGATGTGCTACAAGAGCTTCACTTTGATCTGGTGTACGGAATACCGGATTGACTTTATCAGTTCCTGCAACAGAATAATAATGCTCTGGCCCCATATCCAGGTCGCCAGCCATATCCATAAAAGAATCATCCAAAGCCGTCAATGCGCCTGATTTATTATCCTGATACAAAGCAACTCTAGCTTTAATAGCTCTGTTAAAAGCTGCGAATGATGCTGGATCATCAAATCCCGCAAATCCAGTTGATAGAGAGAATACAAACTCAGAACCAGCACCTGTCAACTCTGTATGAGCTGCATCAAGCAAAGTAGCTATAGCAGTTAATGCTTGATCATAGCCTACGAATTCCCCCAAATTCTGAGGATCTGATACATCCAATCTGATTCCGTTTTCATATTGCATGTTCAGCGCCAACAAATAAGAATAAGCCTGGCAAGTTTTTGCAAATCCAGTCAAGCCATTTTTCTGTTCGTTAGTCAGGGACTCGTTGGTATTAGCAACAGCTGTCAACAAAACGTTCGCGTTTCGAATCACTTTGTATCGACCTGCATATGGACGAGTTCCATAAAAACCGGCATCATCCAACACTGCCTCACCCTTGCCTAATAACTCCCCAGTATAACGCGGATCACTATTGGTAAAGAAATAATATTCTCTTCCCATGATTCCCAATACGTCATAATAAAAACCTACTTCCGAACGCATAAGATCTTCTGTTCCGGAAACAAGTAGTTGTATATCTGATAGCGTAGCGTTCGCTTCTATTTGCCCCAAACTTGGATTATTTGGGTCCTGAATTTCTTCCAGCTCACAAGAGAAAAGACCTATGAGCATAATCAAAAATGTATATTTTAAAGTCTTCATAGTTCTTAGAATTTAGCGATGATGTGGAAATTGTATCTCTTAGATGATGGGAACGGAGTTACTTCTACACCGGTAGATAAGCCTTGTCCTCCGAAGTTGGACACCTCTGGGTCATAACTTCTATATTCAAAAAAGTTAATCAGGTTATTACCTGACGCTCCTATCTTAATTGACTTAACTGCATCTCCAAAGAAATTTGGTAGCGTGTAGTACAATGCAACTTCACGCATTCTCATATAACCTGCGTTTTCAATATAAGGACCTGTATTGGCTCCCAACTGAGACAATCTATAATCACCGTTTCCTAAATTACTCTCAGGATCCAGATCAATCTTATCAAAATCTGGACTGGTACCACTCAAGTCAGAAAGCAGTGCGGATAAGTTGATGTTTTCACCACCTTGCTTCCAGTGCCACAACATCATAAACTCCAATTTTTTATAAGTCACAGAGTTCAGGAATGACATTTGGAAATCTGGCTGTGCATCACCGAAAACGACCAAACCATCTTCATCAGGGTTATCACCCACACCGATGATCTCTGTTGGACTATGTCCTTCTTTGATTCTAAACTGCCCTAAGAAATCTGCAAAACCTCCAGTCGTGTATGATGGAATATCTAATCTCGTCACTTTAGATCTGTTATTCCAGAATTGTGTAGTACTGGACCATTTCAAATCCTCTTTATTAACAAGGTTCATTGTTAATCCAATTTCAAGACCCTTATTCTCCATAGTTGCTGCATTTACCACGGCTGTGGTCTGACCTGTTGAACTCGGCACTTGTGATCTTAACAAAAGATCATCCACTTTTTTGATGTAATAGGTCGCGTCGATGGCGATTTTTCCTCCAAGGAATGAGAAATCAATCCCTGTCTCAAACTCAGACTGTCTTTCTGGGCCAATCGCATCATTACCTCTTAGGTTGGCAATTACCAATCCTCCTGATCCATCAATATTAATAGAGTTTAATGCGGAGAATTTATCTCCAAAAACCGCAAAATTACCAGCTTCACCGTATGCAGCTCTTACCTTGGTGGTTTCAAGGAAGCCTGTATTCCAGAACCCAAATTTGTGAATATTTACAGCTAATGCTCCCTTTGGATAGTAATACAGTTCGTTGACATCTCCATTGTTGGTCGATTTATCCCCACGTACACCAAGAGTACCAATGATCATGTCATTAAAATTGATTTCTTCCTGTATAAAGAACCCTCTATCTTTTTGTATGATTCTATTTTGAGCAACACTTACAGATCCTGACTGATCTAAATTGGTTTGAGAACCATTCATATTGGTTGCTGTAGCAATGATATTGTTTTGATCAAAATCAATGAATGTCAAACCTGCTTGAGTGGTAAACGACAAACCTGATGACAAGAAATAATCATGAACCAGGAAGAAAGAGTAGTTACTGTTTTGTGTTACTGTTGTCCCTTGCACACTTACACCATTCAAGCCATTACCATTTTTCTGAAACTGTAATGAATTCGGGAAAAGTGCAGTAGTTGAAAGTGTATATTGATCGATTCCTCCATTGGCAGTCAATCTTAACGACTGATTATTTCTTTGTAGCAAACGAGCAGTCAACTTACCTCCTACCAGGAATCTGTTCACTGTCTCATTGTTAGTGATCAGATCTCTTGTTTGCAAGAAGTTGGATGCCGCATACGGGTTGTTAGGATAATTACCATTAGCATCTGGTAGCAATTGAGCCCATGATGGAGTTGCTACAAATGCAACTCCCATTGTAGTACCGGAGTTGTCATTATTAAAAAATCCACGATCTGCAGATGAGTTGATGTAATTCGTTGACGCATTTAAAGTCAACCAATCAGCTACTTTTTGATCTAGATTTAAACGGATGGAAGTTTTTTCATATCCTGTATTTTTTACGATCCCTTCATCATCCTTTCTAGTCACGCCGAGGAAATAACTTGTTCTTTCAGTTCCTCCTGTTGCAGTTATTCTAGAAGTAGAGAGAAGCCCTTTGTTTCCGTACAGTTCATTCTCATAGTCTCGAAGTGTTCCGGCAGCCTGAGCAGCCTGGAAGTTAGCCACCTCACCAGCACCGAAGGCAGCTTCCACTTTTGCAGCGTCCCATTGTCTGGTTCCTAATGGATTCAGCATTTGAGTAACACCTAATGCCTGAGAGAAAGTAACAGATGTTTTCCCTTCAGATCCTCTTTTGGTAGTGATAATGACCACACCACCAGATGCACGAGAACCGTAAATAGCAGCCGCACTGGCACCTTTCAATATCTCTATAGACTCAATATCTTCTGGATCAATGTCCGCAATTCTGTTGGATGGGTTATCCTGATTGGATTGGCTTCCACCGCCTGCAGCAGCTGAAACAACATTCAAACCTGCAGAAATCGATGAATTATCCAAATAAATACCATCTATAATGTAAAGAGGTTCATTGGATCCATTGATAGAAGTTAAACCACGGAGTTTCATGGAAATACCTCCACCAGGAGCACCAGAGTTGGATACGATGTTGGCTCCTTTGAATTTACCATAGAGTGCTCCATCCATGGTACTTTGGTTACTCATGGAAGTTAACTCTTTGGAAGATATAGAAGCAACGGAGTTGGCTAGATTACTTCTTTTAACACTTGACGCCAAACCAGAAACAACAACTTCACTTAGCTTGGTCACATCCTCTTCCAGAGATACAGTCATATTGGCACTTGCACTAACTTCAACCGTTTTGTAACCGACAGAAGTGACCACAATTATGGCTCCTTGTGCTACGTTTAATCGAAACTTGCCATCCAGATCAGTGATGGTACCATTGGTTGTACCTTTTTCAAGAACAGTAGTACCAGGCAATCCTTCGCCATCGGCACCAGAGGTCACCGTCCCCTGAATTTCTACCCCTTGTGCATGCACCGAAAGCACAGCAAAAGTCAGTAATATGGCCATCAGCCACATCATTGAGTAATGTTTTTTCATAAGTTTTATGTTTAGTTGATATTAATTATAGTCAATAACAACTAAATGAAACACTTTCCCTAACTCAATGACCTAAATATGTAATATTATTCTTTATAATGAATTATTCATAGAATTATATTCTATGAAATTTTAGCAATCAGTTTCATGAAATAATAATTTCAACCGCAGATAATAAATCTTCCGAAACAAAGTCCGCCAGCCCATCATTATCACCTCCAACCTGGATGGTCTGCAAGCCCATTTTCTTTGCAGGAGTGATATCACGAGCTTTATCTCCTATCATCCAGGACTGTGAAACATCTATATCAAACCTGGAAATGGCTCGCTCAAACATGAGCGTACCCGGCTTTCGACTTAACGAATCAGATACCGAAGGATGCCAGGGAGCATAATAAATTTTATCAATTTCGCAATTAAGCTTTTCTTGCATGAAATCATGACACTCCTGCATTTGAAACCTAGTGTAAATGCTCTGCGAGATTCCAGATTGATTTGTGATTACAACAATTTTAAAACCAGCAGCCCTTATTTTAGTTATTGCTTCAGGTACGCCTGGCAAAATGATAAAGCGATCTAGTGAATAGGTATAATTGGAATGGTCTTTATTAATGACTCCATCTCGATCCAGAAAAACACATTTATTCATAGTTCAAAGAAAAGACATTGCCAGGTGCCAATTATAAAAATTCAAAAAGTTCATCATACAGAAATCAAGAAAATTGCTTAAAATAGACATATGTTAGACTTCCAACAAAAAAAGCAACTAAGCATTCTGGTAAAGATAGCCATGGTTGATGAAGACTTTGCTGACGCGGAAAAAGCAGTTATCCAAAAAATCAGCAATAAGTACGGCGCCACAGAAGCCGAACTTCAGGAAATCATCGATGCTCCAAGTTATACTGAAAGTCTCGCACCAATGTCTGTTATTGACAAAATGGACTTCATGATGGACTGTATGCTAGTTGTTCTTGCTGACGAAACCATTGCCAACTCTGAAGAGTATTTTGTGCTGCAAATGGCTAAAAAATTAGGCTTTTCACCTGATGTTGTTGGCTTTTTAATTGAGAACAAGAATACATCCAGAGAAGAAATGAAGGAGCTACTCCTACCCTATTTACTTCACTAGCTACTGGCAATTACGCTTTAACCTCTGCATTTTATAACGAAGCTTCAACATTAACCAAACTCAGACCTTCACATTACCCTTATTTAATTAGAAATAATTCGTGTGAGTTTTTCCTAATCATCTCAACAACTCCTTCCCAATTTTATTTCTTGGAAAGAATTTTTGATTTTTTTTCGATCAGTTGACCCAATGTCACATAGTTTCTTGTAATGGCCTGTAAAGGGAACATAAAAACAATGAAACTATGAAATCAAAAAAAGAACTTATCAAGATGTTCGCATTGATTTTATCAATGCTTAGCATGATTATTTGGACGAGTTGTACTGAAGAAGATCCAGAGCCAGAAGATCCAACTGATGAAGTTAAACTGGTAGCAGCCTTCTCTTTCACACCAGAGTCGCCTACCATCGGAGAGGAAGTAACTCTAGACGCAACCACGTCTTTTGATGAATCAACCACCGGTTTTGATATTAATTGGGCATTTACCGCCATGCCAGAAGAAAGTGATGTAGAATTATCAAATTCCACAGGCATTCAAGCCACTTTTACCCCAGATAAAATCGGTGATTACGTTATTGAGCTGACTATCACAAGTTTTGACGGGGAAGTAACCGACACCAAATCATCCACCATCACGGTGATTCCAGGAGGATTCATCAGACTAAATGGAACAATTGAAGCAGACAGAATTCTAGAAAACATTAATGAAGAGGATCCTTCTCTTATTGATTACTTAGTAGATGGCAATGTACAAGTTTTGGCTGGCCTCACCATTCAGCCAGGTGTAAAAATTGCTTTTCAGGAAAACACCTCTCTAAGCATCACCTCTACCGGAACAATCACAGCAGAAGGCACCGCATCAGACTCTATCATCTTTACCTCAGCAAATGATGCCGGTGAACTTTACTGGAAAGGAATCTATGTAGCTTCAGGAAGTAATGTCAACAGCATTCAATATGCACAGGTTAGTTATGCAGGGAATTCTGATTTTGACGTAACGGGATCAAACTATCCAGCAGCAATCGCCATTGAATCTACAGGTAACATTAAAATCAACAATTCGACTTTCACCAACAACAAAGGCTACGCAGTTTATGCAGACGATGATGGTGGACAACTCAACACATTCGCCAACAACCATTTCGAAGCAAATGTGAATGGAGTAGCCGTATGGATGAATGAGGCTGCAGACATTGACAACACAACGACTTTTCTCAACAATACCGGAGCAGAAGTAGAAATATTCAGCTCCAACTTAGCAGAAGGAGAAGAAATAACCTGGCATGCGCTTAGTGAAGATGCTTCTTACACTATCTCTGGTAATTTAAATGTTAACGGAACTCTGAACATTGAGCCTGGAACCTCGATCAAAGTAGAAGAAGATGTGATACTTCGTGTGTATGGAGCAATCATTGCAAATGGTTCAGAAACCAACATGATTAGCTTCACTTCTGCAAATGAAGCTCAGGATCTATACTGGAAAGGAATCTATATAGACTCTGGGGATAGTAGAAACCTATTTAATTACACCACGATTTCTTATGCTGGAAATTCCGAAATGGACTTCACAGGCCCGAATGTAAAAGCAGGAATCGGAGTAGATGCAAGTGGAAAAGTTTCAGTAACCAACAGTGTGTTTACCAATAATGATGGTTATGCCTTATACATTGATGACGATGGAGGTCAGCTGGAAACATTCACCGCTAATCACTTCGAGAATAACCCGAGAGCCGTTGGTTTACCAGCAGATGAAGTAGATGCCATTGATGAAGCAACTACCTTCACGAACAACACATCCGCTGAAGTGGAAATATTTAGCTCTACTTACTCCGACACTAAAAGCAGTAGCTGGGTTAAACTGACTGGATCAGCCACCTACAGAATCTCAGGTATTATTTACATTGTTGGTGAACTAACAATCAATCCAGGAGCAAATTTTGAATTGGATGAAAACGTGTTAGTTCATGTAACAGGGTCCATAAGTGCAGTAGGTTCTGCTTCTGACCACATCACCTTTACTTCTTCCAATATCTCAGGAGGACTTCTTTGGAAAGGTATTTACATTCAGTCATCAAGTAACCTTAACAAGTTTGATTTTGCGGATATCTCCTATGCTGGAAATAGCGAAATGGACTTTACCGGTGCAAATTATGCCGCAGCACTTGGCGTAGAAGATGATGCACGAGTTTCAGTTACTAACTCCTCCATTTCTAACAATGCCTACTATGGTCTGTATATTGACAATGATGGCGGTCAGCTGGGTGATTTCTCTACCAATACGTTTAGCAATAACGTTAGAGCCGTTGGTCTTCCTGTGGACGAAGTAGATGCTATAGATGGTGCTACCACGTTTAGTCAAAATTCATATGCAGAAGTGGAAGTTTTTGCTACTACGCTTTCAGAAACAAAAGATGTGACATGGAATAAACTCTCATCAGATGCAGCCTACCGCGTAACCGGAGATCTATATCTCACAGGAACGGTTAATATAGCTGCAGGAGCATTATTCGAAATGAACGAAGATGTGCAATTGGTCATTGGTGGATCAGGTGCGCTGATTGCAGAAGGAACAGCCAGCGAGATGATCACATTTACTACGGCAAACCTGTCCGGCGGAATACACTGGCAAGGGTTATTTTTCACATCTAGCAATAGCTTGAACAAGCTAGACTTTGTAGAAGTAAGCTATGGAGGTAATTCTCCACACGATTTTACCGGCGCCAACTTCTCGGCCAATGTTGGGGTAGAATTAGACGCTCAACTAACCATGACCAATTCAGTCATTTCTAACAGTAGCTCCTATGGAGTATACTCCATAGGCAATTTGAATAATATTCTAGATGCCAGTGCTAATAACACATTCACTGACAATGTAGATGGTAGTAGCAACTAGGCGGTCACCAACCCATCTTCATATGTTTCCTAATCCCAGCCTTTTCGGCTGGGATTTTGTATTTAATAGCATTAGTTAAGCAGGACTATTCAAATAATAATTAGTAACTTTCCAATTCGCCTAAACGCCCTAGTCCATATGATCAGTGAAACTGAACTCAATAAAATCATTGAGCGAATTAACGCTGGTGATCAACAAGCATTGGATCACTTATTTCCACTTGTCTATCAAGAGTTAAGACAAAGTGCCCACATTATTCGAATTCGCTTTAGAAACCAGGATACACTTAATACGACCGCCCTCGTGCATGAAGCTTATTTGAAATTATCCAAAGCGGATTTATCAAAACTTGAAAACAAGGCTCACTTTCTCAACCTAGCATCCAAGGCCATCCGTCAAATACTGGTGAATGCATGCCAAAGCAAGGGCACACAAAAACGTTCAGGAGAAAAAGTGCAAATAGATGATTTGGAAGAGCAGCTTCGCTTATCAGAAGAAAGCAAATCCATCATATTACAAATACAGGATGCACTAAATATCTTGGAACAAAAGCAGCCCAATTATACCAAAATTGTGGAATGTCGTTTTTTTGCTGGACTCAGCATTGAAGAAACAGCCTCTGTGGTTGGCTCAAGCCCTAGTACCGTAAAAAGACAATGGTCCATGGCCAAAACATGGCTTCATCAGCAAATCACTGCAGTTCCAGTATAAGCAAAATCACCGTCATGTCAGATCACATTTCTCGTGATGAATGGATAGCATTCATCACATCCATCGATGCAAATACCGATCTAGATGATCTATTGACTCATCAGGAAAAGGCAGATGATTTCTTTGATAATTTCAGCAAAAACCTGGAAAAAGAGATTGCCGACAGTCTGGAGATTAACCTGGAGCCAGGTTATCGAATAGGCAAGTATGCCCTGATAGAACAGATAGGTAAAGGGGGAATGGCTTATGTCTACTTAGCCAAAAGAGCCGACAACTTGTTCGAACAGCAAGTAGCCATTAAACTACTCCCTCCGCATAACCTGACGGAAAGCCATATTGTACATTTCAATAAAGAGAGAGAGCTTTTAGCTAACCTTAATCATCCCAACATAGGCAAAATATTCGATGGAGGAATCACTCCAGATGGTATCCCCTACATCGTAATGGAGTACATCGAAGGAACTCCTATTGATCAATATTGCTCTTCCAAACATTTGTCTATCGACCAAAAAATCGCCTTAATCATTAAGATTCTGGGAGCATTACAGCATGTACACAACAGATTCATTTTACACCGTGATTTAAAACCTGCCAATATTCTTATAACTTCCGAAGGAGATCCAAAAATAGTGGACTTTGGAATTGGACAGAATATTGAGACTGAGTATAGCGCCAGTGAATCGGGCACTCTTCGATACATGCCTCCCGAAGTTATAAACCAAAAACGAGCAACCACTCAATCAGATCTTTATCAAGTAGGGTTAATTCTCTTTGAATTACTGAATGGGACTTCCCCATTTATAAGCACTAACAAAGATGATCTTCAAAAGGAAAAAGTAAACTGGCAATACAACAAGCCTAGTGCAATAATCTCAAGAAGACTAAATGATATCCTCCAGAAATCACTAGAAATTCAAGTTGAAAAACGCTACCTATCTGCTTCTGAGTTTGCACAGGATTTAGTCAATTATCAAACTCTCCATCCTACCCAGGCAAGTGAAGCGGATTTTTTGGAGCAAACGATCCTTTACGTCCGTAGAAATAAGGTCGCTGCGAGTTTAACCGTCATAATTTTGGCCGTTTCGTTGAGCTCTGCCATAACCAATCAACTTCAAATTCAAAGAACTCAAAAAGAGAAAGCCAAAGTTGAAGAAGCTAATAAGTTTCTCAAAAGCATATTTTTAGCTAATAATCCCAACCAAACTCAACTGGCAGATTTGACCGCAAGGGATCTGCTTAATAACTCAAAGCTGGAAATTGACAAGCTTGAGGACACAGAAGTGAAAGCATATGCACTGACACAACTAGGAGAAATTTATTCAGAAATAGGTCTCTGGAAAGAAACTAAACCAATTTATGAAAAGGCTCTCTTTATTTATTTGAATAGTTCGGAAAGTAAGGATATAGACATAGCTAATGGGTACAGCAATATGGCCGGTTACTATCGAAACGTATCTCAATATGAACAAGCCGACTCTGCTATAGACTTATGTATTGAACTATTGAAACAAAGCAATGATTATCCCGTGGCTTTGGCATTCGCATATCATACCAAAGGGAATATCAAATACTCTCTAGGTCAATATGAAGAAGGAAAAGACATTACGAAAAAATCCATTAACCTCCTTGAAGAAACCATCTCAAAAGGTATAGCTGCCAATCAAAATTATACTGAAGCTCCTGAAGCGGTATTAGCTATGGCTTACAATTACCACAGTAGCAACCTACGAGAATTATCAGAGTACAATGAAGCTTTAGAGTACGCCAAAAAAGCCCTCGAAATAGGGTTGGAATATCAAAACTCCAACATCGATATTCTTTTTATAGCTCAAAACAATATCGCCCTGGCATATGAGCGCCTTGGACTTTATCAAAAACAAATTGAAATTTTATCACAACAACTCACGAGGAAATTAGAAGTCTATGAAGTTCACAACCCCAGTTTAATGGTCACTATGACCAATTTAGGATCTGCCTATTATAAAATTGAGAATTATAAAATGTCAGATTCTTTATCCGAAATAGCCTACCAGACCTATTTGGAAAAATATGGCCCCACCAACCAGTACACAGTTTCTACTTTGTACAATCTAGGTAACTCTAAACTTAGTCAAGACAAATACAAGGAAGCAAATAGTTATTTCGAAAAGGTGCTGGATGCAGACATGGAAACATTGGGTAATAACCACCCCTACGTAGCAGGTGATTATGTTAGTTTAGGCAATGTTCAGTTCTACCTTCAGAACTGGAAAGAAGCTGAAGAATATTACCAAAATGCTTATGCCATTTACTCTAAGAATTTTGGTGAGGAACATCAAAAAATTAGCTACTCGAATTGGTTGCTTGGAAGACTTTACTGGGAAATGAACCAGCTACAGAAATCCGAACTTCACTATCAACAAGCAATCGAAATCAGTAAAAAAGTACTCGGTGAAGACCACATACTTCACAAAAACTACCTCGCTGAGTACGACTCATTATTTTCTAAAATCAACCAATAAGGCTCAAAAATTAGTTTTTCGACAAAAACGAAACAAATATTTTCATCAAATTCGACAAAACCGAAACTAATCATTTACATTAGCGTAAATCATTTAGGCTAATAGTAACACATTATGAAAGGATCTCAGCTCGGAGAATTAGAAGAAATCATCTTATTGACTGTAGGAGCACTGTATGATGACGCCTATGGTGTGGCAGTGATGCAGGATGTGGAGAAACGAACAGGTCGTAAGATCACCATTAGCACAGTCCACTCTGTACTGAAACGTCTCGAAGAGAAGGGCTATTGCGAATCTCGATACGATGGAGCTACCAATGAACGTGGTGGAAGACGCAAGCATCTGTTTCGTGTCACAACAGCTGGAGAAAATGTCCTTCATACTTCTCGAGAAATCAGAAATGGACTTTGGAATGCAATCCCAGACATGGCTTTTAACAAAAAGTAATGGACCGACAAGAACCCAAATGGATCGTCAAGTGGCTCCGAAGGTTCTGTGATCAGGATCTTATCGAAGGAATAGAAGGCGACCTGTTCGAATTATTCGAATTAGAATCCAAAGAGTATTCCACATCCAAAGCAAGAAGACGCTACACCTGGAGAGCACTTGGCTTCTTCAGAGCATCCTTTATTAACAAAAGAAAATCAATCACTTATCAACTCACCACAATGCTTGGCAATTACTTCAAAATCAGCATCAGAACTGCTTTAAAAAACAAAACCTCCTCCCTGGTCAATCTTCTTGGTCTAACATTGGGATTAACTGCATGCGGTTTTTTGGCCCAATACATCTATCAAGAGTGGAGTTATGATCGCCATTTTGCGAATTATGATAGGATCTATCGCCTAACGCTAGACATGGAGTTTGGTGACGAGATGACCAAACTAGCTATATCCCCGTCTGGTTTTGGGAAAGCGGTAAGTGAAAAAGCTCCACAAGTAGAAGCATTTGGCATGCTACGTAAATTCAGCAATTTTCAATTCAAGAAAGGAACTGAATTGGTAAAAACCAGCCATGTCTATCAAACAGAAGCAGGACTTCAAAACATACTAGATTATCAATGGCTCTCAGGAGACTCTCAAAAAGCACTGTCAGAACCTTATTCGATCGTGTTAACCCAATCTCTAGCAGACAAACTATTAATCGATAACTCCAATCCAGTCGGTCAGATCATTACCAGAGACAATGAAGACAAGTACACAATAACTGGAATAATTGCTGATCCTCCGATCAACTCTCATATTCAACCGGAAGCATTCATCTCGCTATCAGACCCTAACGTAGTAAATCAAATGGATGCCTGGAGGTGGGTGACCTACGTCAAAGTGACCGAATCATTTAATGCAAATAAGTTTGCTCAATCCCTTGCAGATATAAGTACAGAAATCTTTGGAGAGAAAGGAGGAAGCGGACGAGGCAAAATCATAATTCAGCCAGAAAAACTTACGGACATTCATTTCATTTCAGATCGAAAATTTGAAATGGAGACGAATGATGGCAACAGAATCTACATTCAAGGATTCTCGATATTAATGATTCTGATCTTGACCATGAGCATTATAAATTATGTCAACCTAACCACCGCTCAAACACACCAACGCTTAAAAGAAGTAGGTGTAAGAAAAACGTTTGGTGCACAAAAGATGCAAATCATTAGCCAGTTCTTTTTCGAATCTGGCTTAATGATCAGTTTATCAGTGGTTTTCTCCCTATTAATAATCCTTGGCGGTCAATCCTTATTCCAGAGCTACGCAGGAATTGAATTAAGCATCTTCGAGATGCTCAACTGGAAAGCAATTTTAATGGTCGTTGCTGTACTCCTATTCATTTTACTTTTCAGTGGCATTTACCCATCATTGAAACTCTCCAGCATCAAAGCATTTCAAAAAGAACTAAAGACGAAAACCAATAGATTTAGAAGCATATTGATCCTATTTCAGCTATCACTTAGCTGCCTGGTTCTGATTGGAACTACTGTAGTTTATCAGCAATACCAATTCATGACCTCCCAACAACTCGGCTTCAATCAGAATCAAATCATCACCACCAAAATGGATGATGTAGCCATTAAGAACTATTGGGTGATCCATAATAAATTGATGCAGTTGCCTGAAGTGAAGACTGTAGCTTCAGCAGAACATTCTCCAGGTGAGACGGCACCGATTAATAACTTCGAATACAACACAAAAGATGGCGTAAAAAAGGTCGTTTGCCCTCATATCTGGGCAGACCAACATTATGTGGAAGCACTTCAGCTGAACATCATTGCTGGTGAAGATTTTGAAGATTACAGAGGCAACGACGGCAAACGAATTGGAGTATTGATCAATGAGGCTTTCGCAGAAGAAAGCGGTTGGACACCAGAAGAAGCCGTAGGACAGACACTTAAATCTGGAACAAGTTGGGAAGACAAAATCATTGGTGTGGTGCAAGACTTCCACTTTGTTTCTCTTCATCACGCTATCGAACCAATGGTGATCCGACACATTGTTGGTGGGCGAGACTTATTAATCAAAAGTGCCAGCACTGACTATCAAAAGCTCATGTCTGAAATTGATCAGATTTGGCAAGAAACGGCAGGAACCGAACAAGCCGAATTCACTTTCCTCGACAAGCACTTTCAGAAGCAATACGAAAAAGATCAAAAGCGAGCGGAGCTTTTCGCAGGATTCTCTTTCCTAATCATTTTCATCTCCCTGGCAGGATTATTTGGCTTAACTACTTATACCGTACAACGAAGACTGAAAGAAATGAGCATTCGCAAAGTACACGGAGCCTCCACTATTGAGATTCTTAGTTTGATGACCAAAGAATTTGGCGTACTGTCTTTGCTAGCGGCATTTATTGCTATCCCTACAGCATACTATGTCTTCAATGCCTGGCTGGAAAACTTCGCCTATGCGATCAACTTACAGCCTATATTATTGACACTACCAGTACTTCTTTTGATGATGCTTATTTTACTCACTGCAGCATTGAGATCCTACAAAGTGGTACGAGTAAATCCAGCTCAAATCCTCAGAAATGAATAAAAGAACCTATTAACATCAAAGCCACAACTCTACTTATAAGCTGCACTTCTCCTGGATCTGAAGCGTAAGTCTAGGTAGATGAAAGGCTCGTCAATGAATCAGATGCCTAGTGACTGAATTAAGAATGGGAGCTGGGATGTTTATGTAACATCCCAGCTGGTTCAATAAAATAATCCCAAATACTGTCCGAATCATATTCTGAAGTGGAGAATAACTATTCAGCCAACTTCCAAAACAAGACCACAATTCCAAGAGGGAAGCTTATTCTTCACCACAACTGTATCAATGGATTTTAAGAGATTAATCAAAACCTCAATTTTGAGCCGAGAGTCCAGGTCATAAAATTCCGTTTTGGTGAAATTACATTATCACTAAACATTCGTAGATAACTCACTTCACTAAACACCACCCATTTAGGAGTTATTCTATATTCGGCTCCACCTCCTGCAGACAAGTATGGAGTGACGTAGGTTGATTCCTCTCCAGCACGATCTCGTGTTCTTTCCTGATAAAGAACTCCTCCATCTGCCTTAGCATATAGACCTAGTCTTTTGTTAGAAATGAAATAATACTTACTCGAAGTTGAAAAATTCCATGTCTCGGCGATAGCCCCATTTCTGGTATAACTTAGATTACCACCTACCACCATATAATCAGAAACCCAACGACCATAACCTACCGCCAGTTCAGTATATCCTGCGGCGGCATCGATGCCATCTTCATATATTCTATGCCAACTGTTGTAATTAAGTCCAATCTCATTGGTTCCTTTCATTTCAATTCGTTCCGATTGACCATAGGCAAAACTAGTCAATAGCATTAGTATCATTAAAGTTGTGTTTTTCATTACATTGAGAGTTTGATTTAGCAGATAACGTTAATTGACACGTAATATTTCAATTAACTGTTTTGTAAAAACATCAATGTCTTCTAAAATCGAAATCTAAGACCAGTAGTCCAGGAGAAATACCCCCTGGATTCTTGTTTGTGTTTTGCTCGGAGGTAATTTCCCTCTCCAAAGACAGAAAACTTGGGAGTGATTCGATATTCGGCACCGGCACCTATTTGACCGATTAATAAAGTGGTTGTGATATGATCCCTATCTCTGCTCGTACCCGTAGATACTATTCGCTGCTGCATCCCAATTTCCGCTTTACCATAAACTCCAAATCGGTGGCTTGAAACAACATATTCTTTTAAGAATAAACTAGCACTCCACTGATGTTGATGAACACCCTGGTATGAATAACCAATATTAGAACCAACCACACTGTGATTGGTAATCCATCTTCCGTACCCGATGGTAAAGTAATCATTAGACGCTGGAGAATTGATCTTACTATTGTAGATCTCATTCCACCGATTATAGTTTAGACCAATCTCGTTGGTTCCTTTTAGGTTCACCCTATTCGATTGACCATAGGCCATGCTAGCCAATAGCATTAGGATCATTAAAGCTGTGTTTTTCATAAATAAGTGAGTTTGATTAAATAGCTATGAATCAAACATATCACAGATCTAAAAACAGCAGAATGATTTTAACAATCGTTAACTAGCACTTTAACACCAGTTAACTGTTCTTATAAAGATTTTCACAATTTTTTGTAATTACTTTCCTCTTAAGCTCCCTCTCTTGCCGCTTTTACAGCCTGCCCCAATTGGTAAACAGCCATTGCATAGAGCTTGCTGTGATTGTATCGAGTTATCACGTAAAAGTTATTGAACCCAAACCAATATTCTTTTGATCCATCTTCATGATCGAGTTCTATCAACGCAGCTTTTGCTGATGGCGACATATTGCCAGACGGCATGTATCCCATATCGCTGTAATACCTCAATGAATTACTTGGTTTTACCGATTTGGCACTTACTTCTTGTGGATTGATAATACTTGAAACCTTCATAGTCACTCCCTCACCTGTTTCCCATCTGTGGACTTTCAAATAATTAGCTACTGATGCAATGGCATCTTCTGGAGTCAACAGATCTCGCGTACCATCATCGAAACTTTTCGCATACGCCTCATAACTACTCGGCATGAACTGACAGTACCCCATGGCACCCGCATAAGATCCTTTCACCGTGTAGATATCCAGGTTTTCCTTTTTAGCAAGTGTTAGATAGTTTTCCAACTCCGCTTTGAAGAAAGATGAACGCTTTGGATAACCAAAAGCCAGGGTATACAAAGCATCAAGAACCCGATAAGAACCTTTGATTCTCCCAAAATAGGTTTCCACACCAATAATCCCGATAATAGCCTCCTCAGCTACTCCGGATTCTTCACTGACCTGACGAATCACGTCTGCATATTCATCCCAGAATTTAACCCCAGCTTCAATACGCTCATCTTTCATGAAGATATTGCGGTAGCGCTCCCACGTCATGGTGCCTTCTGCAGGCTTACTAATTTTATCAATGATTGACTGGTCATATTTCGCAGCATTCATAATGACTGTCAGATCCTCTCTGGAATAATCCGTCCGCTCAGCAACTTGCCTAACAAATTCCGAAACTTTTGCCTCATCGATTTGTGCAAACAATGAAGTGCTGATGAAAAATACTGCTAATAAACTGCCCCCTTTTCTAATCATTCTCTCAATTTTTATTATCCTTTTTCAAAGATGATACGTTTTATCAGATATTAAACCCAAATTATGCTTTAATGCATAATTTGCCTTGGGCTGACGAATCGCTAAAAGGCGAATGTCAGGTCGGTCCGCCGCAGCGGTTACCCCATGACGTAAAGTCAGGGTGTGACAAGCAAAGCTCCGTCATCACCTGACAAATTATTCTTGATTAAAGAATTATTTCGTCAATATTCAATTGAATATTACGGGTTAAAACTCAATAATCGGGCCACCTTGATTTTAATGTTAATCTGTTCAATTAATTTTATGACATGAGATCATTGGTGATATTTTTTGCAACCGCCTTATTATTTACATTCTGTAGTACTCCTGAGGAATTCAAATTTGACGAATTAACTATCGTCACTAGAGATTCTGAAGCATTGAGTCAATGGTATTCCAAAAACTTTGGCTTTATGGATAGCAAGGATCACTCACTGCTTTACCATGAAAATGTGACCATTAAGCTTACTCAAAACACTGAGGCAAAATATCGTGACTCGGTTGAGAGTGCTTACAATGTCAACTACCTCCCTGGAATATTTAAATTCGGCTTCAAAACCAATCAATTTGATGGGCTAGTGGAGCATTTGAAAAAAAATGGAGTAGAGTTTCATGGTGGCATTATGCAAGACACCATTCTCAATAGAAGGATGATTCTTGTTAAAGACCCTGAGGCCAACTATATCCAACTATTCGAAGACAATGGTCAAGACAAATTAATGCCCTATTTCATCAGTTTAATTACAGAAGATATCGGCGGTCAGGAAAAGTGGTATCAAATGAATTTCCCTTTGGATAGAACACACGTGTTTGATCGGGAGAATCCAGAGGTATTCATCCGTGTCCTAGGTGGAGATGAAGTGGCAATAGAATTAATCCAACCTGAGAAAACCAACATTCAAAAGGAACTCGACTATTCTCAAATAACAGGGTTTTACTCTATAACCATTACTGGTGCAGGAATTGCTTTTGAAAAAGATGCCGAGGGTAACCTGATCTACAATACGCCCAAAAACTAAGCTTTTTGGGCTTGTAACTGATTTTCAATAAGGTATTCTGGAACTTCCTGATGAAATGTTAATAAAACGATGTGCTCACTTTTCTTTTCAATCTCGGTATAATCCCCGAACTTTTTATTTAGTCCTTTCACAAGAGAAATAAACAGATCAATCAGATTGCGATCAGATTTGTAAAACAACTCAAGCACATTGTCTGCCTTCCAATTGTAAACAAATCTTGGAGGATAGGCATTCGGGATATGATTGGTTACTGTTTCATGTACTCTATCCAGTTTGGTCACAGCCTCCTTGGTAGAATTCATCCCACGGTAAAACACTCCATAAACTTTTGGAGAGTATTCTACACACCAATGTTCTCCAAATTCATCAAACAATTGACTAAGCTCAATTCCAATAATATTAGCCGATAAGACAAACAATTCAATGCTTTGAACTTCGTCGATATCATCTCTTATTTTTGTGCCATAGCTAAAGTCTTCTCCAAGACCAGCTCCTTTGGTTACCTGCGTCCAGGCATCTTCACCATGGTATTTAATAATTGTCTCTTCAAGACAATAGTGAATAGTTCCTTTCATAATTATGTCGATGGTTTGTTGATAGATTGCTTAATGTGAGCAGGTTACAATATCCGACACAAATCATTAGGATCAAAATTTTTCCCTTTTAATTGGCTATTCCACTCGATTAAGAACCGAATCCGGGAAGTATTTGTTTGTCAACGCTACCATTTCATCTCCTTTTACAAACATATCGATGGTAATATCATCTGTATGAGCCACTCCACAGGCACCCAAAAGCTCCAAAACGGCATGAATTGTATTGTGATGAAACTTGTACACTCGCTCGGCTTTGTCTTTCACCACGAGTCCTTTCGTAAGCATTTTATTGGTAGTAGCTACTCCCGTTGGACAAGAATTGTTGTTGCATCGAAGCGCCTGGATACATCCCACAGAAAACATAAACGCTCTTGCTGAATTACAGATATCTGCACCAAGTGCACGCATTCTAAGAATAGAAAAAGCAGTAAGCACTTTACCACTTGCAACGATTTTAATTTCGTCTCTAAGTTTGAATTTAACCAACGTGCGATTCACAAAAATTAGTGCCGGCTCTAGAGGTAAACCAACGGAATCCGAGAATTCGAGCGGTGCAGCTCCAGTTCCTCCTTCAGCACCATCCACAGTGATGAAGTCCGGCCAAATCTGCAATTCCACCATTTTCTCAACCAAAGCAATGAACTCTTCTGTTCGGCCAACACACAACTTGAACCCTACAGGTTTACCCTTCGATAGGTCTCTCAGCTGCTTAATGAAATGAAGCAAATCCTCCGGCCCATGAATGTCCCGGTGACTTGGAGGTGAAATGATTGTGGTATGTGGTTGTACACCACGTATCTTGGCAATTTCTTCATTGTTTTTAGAAGCCGGGAGTACTCCTCCATGACCAGGTTTAGCACCTTGAGACAACTTAATCTCTATCATCTTCACTTCCGGAAGTGCGGCTTTTTCTTCAAACTTTTCCGGATCAAAACCACCGTCTTCACGGCGGCATCCAAAATAGCCAGTACCTATTTGCCAGACCAAATCTCCCCCCTGCAAATGGTAATGCGAGACTGAGCCTTCACCAGTGTTATGATAGAAATTCCCTTTTTTCGCCCCCAGGTTTAGCGACATGGTCGCATTCTTGCTAAGTGCTCCATAGCTCATAGCCGACACATTCAATACCGAGGCACTGTAGGGTTGACGACATTCACCACTTCCAATAGTTACTCTTGGAAATTCCTTCACCGGAGGAGTCGCATACATCGAATGCCTGATCGCCTCATAGTGATCATTGTTGATCTCCAATTGTGTACCGAATGGATGTGTATCATTTACTCCTTTCGATCTTCGGTAAACCAGCGCTCTGTGATTACGACTAAATGGCTTACCATCGGTGGTTCTTTCTATAAAATATTGTTGAATCTCCGGACTAATGGATTCAAAGAAGTATCTAAAATATCCTAATAATGGAAAATTTCTAAGGATGGTATGGTTGGACTGAACTCGATTATAAAACCCAATAAGAGCAAGAGGACCCAATACCATATAGCTCCACCACCATCCTGGAAAATAATATCCTAAAACCCCAACAGTGATTAAAATGATTGGAGTGAGAATGTAAAAAGTATGTCGCATATTGAATGAATTTCAAACAATATACGAAGCATTTAGAGGATTACAATGTTTCGATTTTTTAACCTATTGCATTTGCAACAGCCTCGACATTCTTCTTACTATTTCCGATAAAGATCTGACCATCAATGATAAAAACAGGCCTTTTCAGAAAAGTATATTCATCCAGAATGTATTGTTTGTAATCTTCTTCTGATAAAGTTTTTTCTTTCAATCCAAGCTCTTTGTACTTGCGAGCTACTCTAGAGAACAAACTTTCATAAGAACCTGCCAGCTCTTTCATTTCCTCCAGCTGTGTCTCGGTGATTTTTTCAGTTTTGATATCCTGATATTCAAATTCATCTCCAATACCCAATTCCTTAATAATTCGCTGACAGGTATTGCAAGTAGATAAATGGTATACTTTTTTCATCGGGTTTAATGTCTTTATTTAAAGAGGCAAAAGTAGTGTTTTTGGAAAAAGTTAAACGCGATATACGCCTATCATATCAACTCTATTCTGTCACCAACTACTAAACGGCTTTTTAATCAAAGAAGAATTGAAATACCGATCGTCATGAGAAACTTCTTCACCAATCCAATCAGGTAACTCGAAGCTTTCATCCTCACTTGACAATTCTATTTCTGCTACGGTAAGACCTTTATTCTCCCCTTCAAATTCATCAATTTCCCAGGTCTTTCCCTGATACTTAACAATAAACCGAGTCTTCTCAATCAATGGAGGCTCACACAGTTTCAACATTAATTCAGCATCAACCAATGGAATTTCATATTCAAATTCTTGCCTCACAGTATTTTGCGATTTGCCTTTAATGGTCAAAAAGGCCGTACTATTCTTGACCCTGACTCTTACTGTTCTTTCAGCATTTGAATTTAAATATCCCTGCTTAATCAAGTTTTCTTCCTCCACCAGCTTTCGCCAATCTGAGTTCTTCAACAAGAATTTACGCTCAATTTCCAATCCCATAACTACACCCAATTTGTTTACTTTGACCTAATAATCCGTCTTAGACAAATCTACTTGACTGACCATTTTTGAAATCAAGTCCAATGATCTTTTTTATTGAGGTGTGCTTGTGAGTATATCAGTTTTAATGGTTGTAACATTTATTCAAATTCTGGCCAAATGACTGTTTCATTATCATCTTCATATCTTGGAAATAAGGAAATTGAGTCCACTTTTCCATCTTGTATCCAAACAGATAAACCAAGTGAATCGATTACATAATCTTTTGAATTGAGATCTTGAAAATCTGACTCAAGAACTAGGTCTCGAATTTTGAGCTTATCCGCTCGTGCTAAAAACCCTTCTTCAGATAAACCTATTAGTCTTAAACCCTTAAACTCTGTCATCACTGACTCGAAAGTGATTGATGATAACCTGAAATCATCTTCAGATGAAAATGTTAACTCAATTTCTAGATTCGGGTATTTGAAGATTTTGTTTGTAGTGCCATCCGAATAACCTTCACTATCTACTGACTGTGGCTCACCCAATCGAACCTGTACTTCCTTCTGACTAAGCCCGAGATATATATCCCCAAATCCCACAAATGGTTCTATCAATAGTTTCATGTACGAAATCTATCATTATTTAAGTCAGTGCCCCTCTTAATTAAGACAATAGTTAACCGAAAAAGCGCATACGTTACTCCTATCTGATTTAACGCTATTGGTAACAATATTGATCAGTGAAATTAATTGTACCAAGGTATTATAACCCAAAAACAGGACAGGCGATTTTCAACACAAAACAATAGACAAAGAACCTTACTTCATCACTAGTTTCAACACACCTTTTCCTTCCACTCCAAGGTATACAAAACCATCCGGTCCTTGTCTCACCACACGCACTCGACCGATACCTTCGAGCATTTTGTTTTCTTCTACAATTTTGTTGTCCTTCATCACACATCGGTGCAAATAGCCAAACTTCAATGACCCAACTAATAGGTCACCTTTCAGACTGCCATACTCGCTGGAGGTCACAAAATCCATCCCACTTGGAGCGATAGACGGCACCCAATAAATCTGAGGCTGCTCCATTCCTTCCTTTTTGGTAATGTCCGTAAACTTGGTCCCGTTGTAGTTCACACCGTAAGAAATCACCGGCCAACCGTAGTTTTTCTTTGGCTGAATCAAATTGACCTCATCGCCTCCCATAGGGCCATGCTCATGTTCCCAGATTTCTCCTGTGAACGGGTTCAAAGCCAACCCTTGCGGATTTCTATGACCATAAGAATAGATCGTCTGCATGGCGATCGGGTTGCCATTGTACGGATTGTCTGACGGTACGCTGCCATCATCGTTCATTCGGTGGATTTTGCCACAGTGATTGTTCAATGCTTGAGGGTTTTCATCTCTATTTCCTCGATCCCCAACTGAAACGTACATATAGCCTTCTTTGTCAAACACAATTCTAGATCCATAATGATGTCTGGTTTCTGATGCTGGCTCCGCTTTGAAAACCTCTGCAGACTCTACAAAATTGTTACCTGAAAGCTTTCCTCTCACCACCGCTGTTGTGGCTAACTTCTCACCCATTGGCTTGGAATAAGACAAATAGATGTAGCCATTCTGAGCATAGTTTGGATGCACTTTTATATCCAACAATCCTCCCTGTCCTTCTGCCACCACTTTAGGAGTACCTTTCACTGCCGTCATATTGCCCTTGGATAGTTTGTACAACTGTCCATCTCGCTCAGTGATCAACATGTCTCCGTTAGGCAACCAATCGATACCCCAGGGCACGTTCACCTCATCAGTAACTAGTTCGGTATCAAAATTTTGCGCTGAAGCAGCCAAGGTTAGCGCTATTGTTAAAAAGCTCAATAGGTATTTCATAATTGCTGAGTTTAACTGATAATCGATTGGGGGACGATTTTGTTCTATGCGAATAACGTCAAATGTGAGATAAGGGACAAGGGAACGAGCAGATGACTGGTTGAATCAACTAAATGTCACGGTTGAAATTGCCTTTACAATTCTACTTGAATTGCCTTTCGTTTAATGAGAGCGATGTACTCATCCTTCACGCATGTATACGTTAGCTTTCTTCATCTCTTTCTGATTGAATTGGACCAAGCTCATGACCAAATAATGATAGAACCTGATTTACTTTGTCCATACGTAAACTTGATTTTCCCTGCTCTAAATCCCGAACAAACCTAAGTCCTACACCAGCTTTGAAAGAGAGATCTTCTTGGGTTAACCCAAGGGATTTCCTCCTATTTTTAACGAATTGGCTCAATTTATTCATCTAACTATACCTCTTAGGGTATAAAAATACTGATTTAATATTAAAATATACCTTTTCGGGTATAAAATATATCAAAACAAGATAGTCTATACCCTTTCAGGTATAAACAACGGCAAATTATCTAAATTTATACCTGATTGGGTATAATAGAAGTGAAGCTTCCTGCGTCTAAAGATTTTTAATGGATAAAACCCTGGCTTCTATGTAAATGATTTGAGACAAGTCTTTTCTTTTAGAGAGGTGTAAAGAAAATGATAGTTAGCACCTTTAAAACACTTATCCCTTTTTATCCCAGTCATTTATAATCGAAATAAAAGAAACTCAATTTCGAATATTTCGTTTATAATTGCACAACATCCCAAACCACGAACAAGTATGCGAGAATTACAACTTCCAAGTAGAGAGGAGCAAGCTGTTGCTATGGAGAATTATAAGCCATTGGCTGCAATTCTTGAACAACTGCAATCTACCGCTCCGGAAATTGAAATTGAAGAGACAGGCCAGGTTATTCAAGTTCCATTGAAAGCATTGAAATTATTGAGCCAGATTTTGAAGGCGACAAGCGAAGGAAAACCTGTTCAAATCATTCCAGTTGCAACAGAAATGACAACTCAGGCAGCTGCCGATTTATTAGGTTGTTCAAGACCACATATTACCAAACTATTGGATAGTGGTGAAATACCTTTTGAGAAAGTAGGACGTCATCGAAGAGTAAGATTTGAGGACATCATGCAGTTCAAGGAAAAAATGAAAATGAATAGAAAAAAGTTACTTGAACAAATGATTGCAGATGATGAAGAAGCAGGACTTTATGATGTATAAATAAGACATGATTAGAAGCACCAAGTTCACTTGCATTCTGGACACAAACGTCATTCATCCGCTTCACATTCGAGACTATTTATTATACCTGGCTGATGCAGACCTATATACTCCAAAATGGAGTAAGCATATTTTTGATGAATGGGGGTCACTCATGGAATGCAAGGGAAATGATAAGTTGCAAATACAAAAACGAATAAACGCAGTTCGGAATGCATTTCCATTTGCTGAGGTGGTGAACTATGAACATCTAATTGACCAGTTTAATGAAATCCCTGATCCTAAAGACAGGCATGTTGTAGCGGCAGCAGTTCGAATCAACGCAAACTTGATTGTTACCTGGAATTTAAAGGATTTTCCTTCTGAATATCTATCCAAATTTGGGTTAAGTGTGGCTAATCCCGATGATTTCATTGCAGATATAATTGACCTACATAATGAAAGAGCGGTTGAAGCATTTAGAGAAATGGTTCTTGCAAAGAAAAATCCGCCCTATACTGAAATCGAAATGTTACAAATATTGAAGCAAAATGGACTTGAACAGAGTTCTGATTATTTAAGAGCAATTATTTAACGACGTGTAGTATTATTATTATATACATCTTTTAAAATAACATGTCCAGCCATGCTATGGTATATACCCAACTACTAATCTACTAAATTTCACTACATGACTAGCGATTAACTGTGAGCTCTAGACTTTTGGCTAAAGCCTCTGTTTGGGGGGCTAATAATCGGTGGGTTGAAACCCACCACAACGAATTTTATCTAAGAGAATGCATCTTTTGGAGCGGGCTTTAACCCGCTAATTATGCATCTTCCAAATATGGCATTAGCCTGTAAGCCAGGCTATTTGTAGCCTTTATCAAATGGGCCACGAGCAAAATGCTCGCGGATCCGAGGTAATAAATTTAATTTTCTTTTGTATCATGCAGGCTGGCAGTATCATGCCTATAGGTGGACACCTGTCCGACCTCCAGCGGAACACCAACAGAGGTGGAAGAAACAAACAACAATGTAATGAAGGCAATATTAGATAAAATAAAATCTTTTGGTTTTATTCAAAAACACTCATATTCTGAAAGTGATGAAAAAGCTGTTAGAAATATATTTAAGCAAATGAATGGTAGTATTCCATCTGACTACCTTTATTTTATGAAGGAATTAGGATCAGGGTATATTGATGCCTCAGTTAAAGTTCATAGTAAAACTGATATTCCACCAGTAAATGAGGAAAGCAAGTATCTGTCCATAAGTCGTTTTTTAGATTGGTCAGAAACAAGTGATTTTTCAATACATAGTGAAATGCATATGCTTTCAGACCAATTACCAAACCGGTTTATTCCTTTTGTTGAAGGTGCATCAGGTGATTTTTACGGATTTTCAATTAGAAAAGATGGAACATACTTTATTTCTTATTGGCATCATGAATCTATATTAAATGAACAGATACATTTGGTTGCTGACGATTTTAATTCTTTTATTATGTCTATTACAGAATATAAAGAAAAACACAGCACTTCCGTTTCAAGTAATGATTCAATAAATCATAACTCCTCTCCTAAAATGATAGAGCTCTTAAAGAGAACAGGGAAATGGAAGGGTGATTAATCCTGTTCAGGCGCAGTGTACCATGATTGACTCCTTTTTGCCCTTTTTAGATCTCACTGACGCTACGGTCAGAATAGGTATCTCAAACAGAGGCATAGCCAATAAAATTAATTTTCTTTTGTATCATGCAGGTTGGCAGTATCAGACCTATTGGTGAACACCTGTCCGACCACTGGCGGAACACCAACAGAGGCGTAGGAAATGGCTAGTCATTTATGGAAAAGTTCTATGCTAACGTTTGTTCTTCCAAATTATGAATTAAAGAGTAGTTTATACCTTTCATCCAGCATATAATTCCAGTTGTCAATTTCATGAAGAATATCCCTTACTTTCAGATGCCGGTAGTCTGGCATTGAATTAGACTTTTCATATTCAATCTGAGAATTGATCACATTTCTTGCATCAGCCCAATAATCAAAATTCAAACAGCGTCCACTTGAATCCATAAATTCATTTACCTCAGGATTTACCTCTACTCTACCGACAACCTCAATGTTTTTTTGATCTTTTGTAAGAGCTTTCGCATCAAAATTATTGACGTTGTATCCAGAGTTCCAATCTCTATATTTAGTAAATAATATCTCCATTTTCAAGAAATCTTCAAGGGCAGGTTTTTCTTTAGACTTATAGGATGTAAGCGCAATCCTGTTTGATCCTATCTTATCCAAACTCTTTGGATGAAAATCGTTTCTCGAGATGATAATTGCTGCCCCATAGTATTCTGAGTCAAGCATAAAGGTTATGCAATCACCAGAGTTATAAATGCATGGGAATGGTTTAATCTTTTTCCTTTTAATAGCATTCGGTCTTTCCGTTTGAATTTTAGTATAGAAATTTTCCAGAGCTTTAATTCTTTTTTTCACTTCATTACTCCCCTCTTCCAGCCATAATTCAAGACCTCTTTGATTCATCGCTGCTTCCTTAACGTATGAGAGAACATCATCTTCAAGACCCCTAGCCATCCACTGTGCATATGCAACAGCGGTCCAAAAATCAGCAAATTCATCCTCATCAGGGGAATATTCCTTTTCAAGGATTACTCTAATTTCATGAGGTTCGAGTCCATCGTAATAATGCAACAAAAATTCATTATAGATGTCATCAAATACATCATTCTGTTTTATCCCAGGTCCCCAAGCGCCCATATTTCAGTTTAGTACTATAACAGTGTAATAATCAACTATAACCAAAAACATAACATTTACAGTTAACTCTAAAGTAGTTAATCTATCCAATCCTCACAACAGCGTGCACAATTCACCTCTGCCCTTTTTGGTCTTATGACCAACAAGTGGTATGGTTTATTTTCTCATGCATTATATAGATTAGCTGTATCATGTCTGTTGGTGAAAACACCAACAAAGACAGAATTTAGAGAAGTTTCAGTTCAATAGTTTGTTGCTCAATATCCATTGTTAACCAGTCTGTTGGAGCTGAAGAAGGTAAGCACAACGCTAAACTCAAACCTCTTGCATATCTACTCAAAGCCTTGTTGCCGAATTTTATTGTAAGCTGGTAAGTCTCCTGTCCTTCCAAACCGATCCACGCAGTTGTGACAATCTGTCTGTTATCGTTCACAATCTTTCTATCTAGTTGGGCCACAATTTCCGGTTCATTTACTCCATCACACCATAACCCACGTAATTCGGGATCATCCGAGTTCTTAAATGTTTGGGAGAGGTGATATTCGAGTTTAGTTCTAAACTCCTGGTTGAAAGAATATTCTTGAAGTTGATCCATACCTGCTCTATTGTTCCATTCAGAAATCTACGATTTGTATCGATCAAATCATATTTACGAGTTTTGTTAACACCTTAAATTCTTTCTATCAATTCCCTTTTCAGCCATTCCAAAGCTGATTCTTGATTGTACGCTATACCTGGCCTCAGCAATGCTTCCATGTCTCCAGAGAAATCTGGGTCATTTTCTTTTTCCTCTAGATTAAGCAGAAATTCTTTTTGGCTTGGAGGTCTTTTATCTATTGAAAACTGTGTGTATTCTTTGAAGCATTTGACTATTTCTTCAACGTTTAATTCACGATGCCGTCGGGCATAATCCAAGTCAAACAAATCTCGACCTTTACTTCTTTGATAAAGAGCCCTGAGCTTGGTTCCAAGCAATTCGTTCAGGTTGTATGTTCGAATTTGAGCTTGCCCTGAATACCAATCACTTTTTACTTCAAATGGAAAATCAACCCAATCCAGTATATTGAAATGCTCCTTACAATTGATTTCTAGTTTTAGCCTTAATCGTATTTCCTCATACTCTGAGGTAAATCGGTATAGTGCCTTGATGCCATGACCCTTATTTTGAGTTCTTCTATCTTCCTCAAAAAAAGTAATCACTTCACCTAATCTTTCCATAATTGGTTTGATAGGCCTTGGCCTAATTTGAACCAAATCAATATCTTCAGAATATCTAGGAGCAGGATTTAAATACAATTTATGAAGTGCTGTCCCACCTCTGAAAGCGAGGTTTTCTCTAAGAAAATCGTCCGCAAATATTTCGACTAGAGCACGACTAATAATCAAATCCTGCTCTACCTGAAAAAATTGTTTCCAGGGAACAAACTCTTGCCATTGTGCGATGTAAGGTTTAGGGATCATAAATCACTTTCTAATTTGATGTTTACATCTACCTTCCAACGATTATCAACCGAACCAGCTTTCTGGTTTTTCTTTGGTGAAAGAAGAACAGGGAAATACGGTGCTGATTTTAGGTAATTAAATATTACACTGAGGTCAATATCGGCTTGTAGTTCATCGAGAATAAAAGCCAGTCGTTGAATGGTACTTCGATGCGGATACCATGTCAATAGGTCATTCAAATCTTCATTTGTAATTTCCTCTGACAGTTCCTCAAGAATCGCCAACATTCTATTAATTCCTCCCAGTTTGGTTTGATGATGTATCAAATCAGCTGCAGTTAAGACGGGGCTAGAAATATAAAAATATCCAGCATCTGATTTCTTTTCAATAATGTTTTTGACTGGCCACTGTGAGGCAGTGATGAACTCAATGTCGAAATCGTTTTTCTTGATCTCGTTCAGTTTAGGTTTTTCAATCATCACATATTCTCTATGAGTTTGTTGATGGCTAGCACCGTAGAACCTAGCAGCCGAATAAAAACCTAAGTAGTAGTTTCTATTTAAACTTTGAAAAAGTTTTTGAATATAAAGCTGAATTGGAAGGAATCCTTGCTTTGAATATCGAGGAGGTATGATTAGGTAGAAACCTTTTCTAAAGTTGATAATTTCTCTCTTTTCAACCAATCTGGCTAATTCAAATTTCAGGGATGTATCTGTTGTGTCAGTTTGATTGCTGATTTCCGCCAGTGAGAAAGAATAGCTTTCTATTGATAATAAATGTTTGATGTACTCCCTAGCTCTCACTTTAGTAATTTTTCATTAAAAGTAGCGATAAAAACTACCTATCTAAAATTATTACTAACTATTTAACCTTAGCTGGAATAGAGTTCTGATTATTTAAGAGCAATTATTTAACAACGTGTAGTATTATATACATCTTTTAAAATAACATGTTTAGCCATGCTATGGCTTATACCCAACAACTAATCTACAAAATTTCACAACATGATTGACAATTAACTGCGAGCACTAGGTTTTTGGCTAAAGCCTTTGTTTGGGGGCGAAAAATCGGTGGGTTGAAACCCACCACAAGAAATTTTATATATTAAGAAAACGTATCCTTTGGAGCGGGTTTTAACCCGCTAATAATGCCATCTTCCAAATATGGCTTTAGCCTGTAAGCTAGGCTGTTTGTATCCATTACCAAGTGGGCCGCGAGCAAAATGCTCGCGGTAACGGGGGACCAACAAGCGGTATGGTTTATTTTCTTTCGTATCATGCAGGCTAGCGGTATCATGTCAGTTAGTGGACACCTGTCCGACCTCCAGCGCAACATCGACAGAGGCGGGGTTAGCGGTTCGGCATTATTTCCATATTTCAGTCCGAGTATATTAGTCTCATTAAATTGTCTGAAAGAGGAGGAAATGATAATGTTCCTTCCTCAATGTCTGACTTGAACTCTCTTACTAATTGCAAAGCATCCGCTAAATCATCTCGCTCTGGTCGTTTTAATGTCCTTTCAAATTCATTATAGGCCTCATTAACCCTGTCCACAAGTTGTTTTAGATTTTGCTGTTTCCCTTTCTTGTATATGAATTTAAGAATTGTAAGCCCATACATTGCAATGTCATAGTTTTTCAAATAAATGGTAGAGTCGTATGTTAGGCTAAAAGCAATATTTATGCATTCATTGGCGAGTTCAATTATTTTTTCATTTTCTCCTTCTTTGTCTGAATACGGGAAAAAGTCAAGAATCAGAGAAAAAATTGAAACAGCAACATCTGTTGTCATTCCACCCCTTGTTTGGTCAGCTGTAAAAGAAAGGAAATTAAAAACGTCTACAGCCACTCTAAAATTTGTATGGTCAGAAAATTTATGCAGTTTGTTGATAACGTCACAACGTTTATTCCAGTCAACAGAAAAATACTCTTCCTTTATTTTCTCAATCTCAACTATAATCACAGCACTTTTAGTAGTTGTGAGTAGGTCTTCTGTTGTCAATCCTGTGATTGGAGCATTAAAAACCTTCAAAGAATTTTCGCGTTCTGTTATAACGATTTGATATTTATGGTCTCTATATTTAATAATTGTTTTTGGCGTTAACTTTTTCTTTAGACTTCCTTTCAACGAAGCTTCATTATGGCAGTCAAAACATAAAAAAGCAAGATTTTCAAATTTGTTGTTTGAGTTGTCTCCATCAATATGATGGATATGGTCGCCTCTTCTATGATTGTCACATACAACACACTCACGATTTGATTTGAAAATCACTTCTGCCTGTACTTCGTCTGGTATTCTTTTTCTACCCATTTTTAATCGCCACAAATGTTGTATTGTCGTAATGCCGTTAGCAGGTTGAATTTTTATTTTGGTCTTCTGAGTAAATGTTCGTTAGTTTTCATCTCTGGAGTTGCTACAAATCGGGTATAGAATTTCTTCCTGCTTTCATTTGTGTAGGAAATTAAAATTTCTACTTTTTCAAGATGCCCTGGAAAGTGCGATAGGAACTTTTTTGCTTCTCGCCCATTTTTCGAACTCCTAAATTTCAATTTGTAGTCCAACTCGATTACATCCCCATCTTTTAAGGAAGCTATATCATCAAGCTTTTCAAGATAGTCAATTGCCGTTTTATGTATTTTCTCGATTTTAATATTGTATGCAGTCTTACTTGAATTATTTTTAATTCTCAGTTTGTAGTTCCAATAAAACTCAAAGTCATACTTGGCGTACGGAACTGGTATTGGTTCAGCATGATCCTGCTTGCTTGAAGGTCCTAAAGATCTTTGACCGTAAAGACCGTCTTGATTATTTCTTAAATCAATGTCAAGCCGTGGACGGGCAAAGAAGAAGCTTTGTAAAGCAATTAATTTCCCTATTATTGGTTTCGTTATCGCTGATACTGGAAAGTCCATTATTTCATCTCGTCTATATTTTTAGCTCACCGCTAACACAGTCATAAGATGACCGGTCATGTTTTTTTTAAATATAAAATGACCCAAGCTCCTTATATAGATGTTTGGATATTTCATTCCTCCAAAATAACGGAATCTCAAATCATTACCAAGCTTCGTTTCCTTCGAGATGGGAGAGATAACCTATCTACAGAAGGTGGGACATAAACGCTTAAGAAAATGATAAAAACGCTGGCGGCATTGACTAAAACTCATACGACAATCACATAAACGCTCTCGACAATCGTATAAACGCTGACGACAGTGATAAAAACGCATCCGGCAACCACAAAAACGCTAAGAAAAATCATATAAACGCTTTCGGCAACCACATAAACGCAATTGACAACTGTCAGTACCGGACCCATCCTAAAATAAGTTGACAGATTATTACTTAATACTAGATGTAGTTTACAATGATACTACAAAGTCCTATTTGCACTTTACAGAGATTACTTTAATCCTGATTGAAGTATACAGGCTTGGA
>NZ_JAMZMJ010000030.1 GCF_024714495.1 Marinoscillum pacificum
GGTCAGGTCCTGAAATAGGTTGACACAAACAGTGTCAAAAATGGATAAACAAGAAAAGTCAAATGACTTGGTAAAATACAAATCAGGCTCAGGTTATCGAGCGTCTTTCAAACATCATGTGGTTTTGGATCTTATACGCAATAGGGAAAGTGAATCATTTATAGCACGAAAGCATGAAATTCCTGCGGGTTCTTTGAATCGTTTCAGACGTGATTTATTGGGCGAACTGGGCTATTTTCGTATTTTAGAAGAGATGAAAAAGGATCAAAAGCAGGCACCAACCCATGAGGATCTTCTTAAGGAAAATGAGTCCTTAAAGAAAGCTCTGGAGTTGTCAATGCTAAAGGTAGAGGCCTTGGAAATTCTCATGGATGTTGCCGAAGATCAGTTCAATATTGATATTCGAAAAAAGTCCGCCCCCAAGCGATCGAAATAATGCGATTAATGCATCCACAGATAGGATTGTCGCTTCTGTGTGGATTACTTGGGTTTAGTCGACAAGCGTTTTATAAATCTATTCAGTCAAAGACCTCTCGGTTGAGTTTTCATGCTATAGTTGCAGATCTGGTTGTAGAGATTCGAAGCAAGATTAACAATGAGAAGTTAGGTTGTCGGAAATTGCATCCTCTGATCAATGAACAACTCAGCAAGCAGGGCCTCTCTGTAGGTCGGGATCAGCTGTTTGAAATCATGAACACTTATGGGTTAAAAGTTCGGAGTAGAAAACGCCGTAAACCATGCACTACAGATAATACACATGGTTTTAAACGCTATCCTAATTTGATTAAAGATATGGTGTTACTTAAGTCTGAACAGCTGATGGTCAGTGATATCACTTATATACGGGTCAAAGAAAAGTTCATGTATTTGAGTTTGATTACAGATAGTTGGTCTCGCAAAATAATGGGTTACTGTCTGCATAAGGACTTATCAACAGAAGGACCAATGAATGCTCTTTTAATGGCGGTTGCGAACCGATCCTACCCCAATCGGAGGTTGATTCATCATAGTGATCAAGGTGTGCAATATTGCTCTCATAGCTACATAAGTATGCTTAAGACTAACAGCATTACTATCAGCATGGCGAGCAAAGGCAGCCCTCATGAGAATGCTCTTGCAGAGCGAATCAATGGGATACTTAAGCATGAATATGGGTTAAATAAAATTATAGAATCGGAAGAAAGAGCCAGAAGGATGGTAGAGCTGGCAGTAGAATCTTACAATAGTAAGCGACCACATAACAGCTTATCAGGACTTACACCAGAGCAAGCTCATAGTGCTGACAAGCTCAAGAAGGATTTAACACCTCCATTGACAGGCCATACCAGGATTAAATCAATAGCTGTAAAGTGTTCACAGGATTTACCTGAACAGGGTAAACAATTAATAGGATTAAAGAATGAGGAGTCAATCAAGATCAGGACCAATCGAAACCATGACAATAGAGAACCGGATTAAATAAAACAAAGACAACCAAAAACAGGATCATGTCCAAGCCTGTATACTTCAATCAGGATTAAAGTAATCTCTGTAAAGTGCAAATAGGACTTTGTAGTATCATTGTAAACTACATCTAGTATTAAGTAATAATCTGTCAACTTATTTTAGGATGGGTCC
>NZ_JAMZMJ010000031.1 GCF_024714495.1 Marinoscillum pacificum
TGTATCGTCCTAAAATAAGTTTACAGGTTTAACATACAGTCCTATTATTAATTTACAATTTTCGATTGTCCTGTAATAGACTTACAATTTGTCTTTGTTTCCATAGAGATTCAACTTTTAGTGAAGGATTTTCATGAACCTGATTTGGTGTTAGGTTTCCTAGACTCATATGAGGTCTCTCATGGTTGTATACCTCAATAACTTGATCCAGTAATTGTTTAGCTACTTTAAGTGTATCAACCTGATAGCATTCCAGGTATTCATTCTTAATGATTCCGTTAACTCTTTCAGCAATTGAGTTTTCCAGAGGATCCCCATTCTCAGTCATAGATATTGTTATCCCGTTTCTTTGTAACAGAGAAACATATGATGATGAACAGTATTGAATACCCCGATCTGAATGATGTATTAAGTTGATCAGTGACTCTTTACTATTATCAATAGCCATTCTTAGAGCTTTAACTGTCTCTATTGATTCTAACGTTTCTGCAACCTGGTAACCTACAACCTTTCTGGAGTATGCATCAGTCACAAAACTGATATACAGGTATCCAGATTCGATTTTCCAATAGGTAATGTCACTTACCCAGAGCTCATTTGATTTACTTGGAATAAACCCTCGGATCTGGTTGGGGTATTTACGTAACCAGTGAAACGATTGAGTTGTATAAACCTTCCGCTTTCTTCTCTTGACTAACAAGTTATTGGATGCTAATGCATCGAAAAGCGCATCCCTACCCATTTTTATTTGATGTTCGAGCATGAATGGTTCTAATAGTTCATAGAGCTTTCTGCCTCCCATTCTTCTGTGAGTTTGTCTTATTCGCAATACTTCTCTAATGATCAGCTCCTTTTCAAAATTATTCATTTGCTGATGCCAGTAATGCTGGTAGTAGGATTGTCTGGTAATACCAAATAATTGACACAAACGACCCAGTGAAATTCGAGAGTGTCTATCCTTTAAGGTGGTAATTACTTGGTGTCTGACTTTTTTGAGATAGGTATTTTGAAGGTTTTCTCTGCTATTTCTACCATTACTCGATAGCCTTCTTCCCTCAGTTTAGTGTCCTGAAGCTCCTTTTCCAGTTGCTTAATTCTAGCAACCAGCTCGGATTTATTTAAGTCTTCAGAATTATCCATGATCGGGAAATTAATTATTGGAGTAAATCTAGGCCTTCTTTTGATCTCATCATCAATATAGCCATACATTCGCATCCATTTCAATAACCCGCCATGCTCCTCTGTTTTTCCTGTATACTTATACCAGATCTCTTGTTTTGTGTAACCTCCAGAGAGATATTCTTGAATCATTTGGTGACGTTCTGCCACCGAAATCTCATTTCCATGCCGAATTGGTGCATTCTTCTTTTTATCCATTTTGATTTACATCGATTGTGTAAACCTATTTCAGGACAAGACA
>NZ_JAMZMJ010000032.1 GCF_024714495.1 Marinoscillum pacificum
AAAAAAGAGGCTGTCTCAAAAGGGCAGTCTCTTTTTTATAAAAAGAAAGCCGAGCACAATTAAGTTCTCGGCTTTTTTGTGACTAAGAATTAACTTAGTCTTGTGCGTAATTCAAATCTAGTCTTTAAAGATTACAATCCCAGTCAAGTGATGCTACTTCCTCCATCTCTGGAGGAGTTGATAGAGGAAAATCATCCTGTACGGGTGGTTAATGCTGTAATCGATCAAATCAGTGTAGAACCTTTATTGAAGCAGTATAAGCCTGGAGGAACTTCGGTATACCATCCCAGGATGTTACTAAAAGTGCTCGTTTATGGATATCTGACCAACGTTTATTCGTCTAGGAAACTGGAAGCTGCTTTAAAAGAGAATATCCATATGATGTGGCTTGCAGCCATGAATCGTCCAGATCATAATACAATTGCCCGATTCAGAAGTGAGCGACTTAAAGATGCCTTGAGGCAAGTATTCGGTCAGGTTGTAGAACTGCTTGTCGAAGAGGGACTGGTGAGTATCAAAAACATCTACACTGATGGTACTAAGATAGAAGCCAACGCTAATAAGTACACTTTTGTCTGGGGACGAGCTATTCAAACAAGCAAAGAACGCATAGCTAAACAGCTAGATGAGCTTTGGGATTACACACAGAAGCTGGCAGAAGAGGAGTTGTCCAGTGAAGAAAAGCCTGATTTTAAGGAGATAAACAAGGAAAAAGTCAGTCAGACTATAGAGAGGATAGACAAAGCACTGGAAGACAAGCCTGTCAGTAAGAAAGTCAAACAAAAGCTCAACTATGCTAAAAAGAACTGGACAGCTAAGCTAGAAGAGTATGCTGAAAAGGAAGCCATCATGGGTAAAAACAGGAATAGCTACTCTAAAACAGACCCTGGAGCCACTTTCATGAGAATGAAAGAGGATCACATGCTCAATGGTCCGCTCAAACCAGGCTATAACCTCCAGATCAGCACCTCAGATCAGTTCATTGTCAACTACAGTATTCACCAAAACCCTACAGACACACTCACTCTCAAACCACACCTTCAGCAGTATCAAGACCTTTAC
>NZ_JAMZMJ010000003.1 GCF_024714495.1 Marinoscillum pacificum
TCCAAGCCTGTATACTTCAATCAGGATTAAAGTAATCTCTGTAAAGTGCAAATAGGACTTTGTAGTATCATTGTAAACTACATCTAGTATTAAGTAATAATCTGTCAACTTATTTTAGGATGGGTCCCGTTTATATGATTCTCCATTACGTTTCCACCACTGCCTGAAGCGTTTTTATTGTTTTCGGGAGCGTTTCGGTGATTGGCTGAGCCGTTTATGCGATTGCCGCTAGAGTTTGATTGTTTGCCGGATGTGGAGTTATGACTTTTATATGTGGTTTTTCAAAACACTTAGGATGGGGAGGAGAATTTGTTTGTTGGAGACAACTCCAACAAAGGCGGAGGTCTCTTAAGGAGGAAGACTTGGTTTGTTGGAGAAACCCGTCCTTTCCTCAGCGTAAGTGTACTATAAGAAAGGCTAGTGATTTATACACTAATTTGTAACTCCTTTATTTTTCAAATTCCTTTTCTAAAAGCTCATCTAATTCTCTCCAAAATATTACAGAATAACCTGTGCACTTCTGTTGAGGACTGCTTCCTGTTTTTATCAGTTCGAAACATTCTTGCTTTGGTTTGTACTTAGCAATAGTCTCTGCTAACATGAACTGAGTTATCTCATTTTTTATTCTTCTAAATTTTAATTTCGAGATCTTTTTACTGTCAATTTTCTCTTTAGGCAAAAGCCCTTTGCTAACAGGTAAGTCTTCCTCGAACCAATCTAGGAGTTCACAAACACTTGATCTACCCCCTTTATCTTGATGTATTCCGATTACTCTGAATAATGCTTTCTTTTCAAGCTTGTTTTGATAACTAAAGATGTCACCGACATTGAAGGAAGACTCCTCTTTATATTTTTTTTGGAGCTTTTTTTCTTTAGGTTGATCGCTTAGAAGTTGTTCTTTGAGTTTCTCAATAGCGGCTTCTCTCTTCTTTAAGTTTTCAGGATCGTCCTTCCATCTTTCCAAATCGATTTTACTCTCAATAATTTCAAGTGTTTTTAGTTTTACATGGTCGATAAGCCGTCCTGTTTTCCATTGAGTGTCCGCTAATGCAAACCAGAAAACTGAATTCTCTCCTTTATCATTCAATGAATCTCGATATTCTTTCTCAAGTTTTTTGGTAGCTTGTTCAGACTCAAATCCGTCTCCAATTAATTCTTTGAAGTCGTCTCTGATATCACAAGCTAGATCATCTGAATATATGGCTGGACCCCAAGCTCCCATTTTTTTAGTTTAAATGAATTACAACGCTCAAAAGACTAACTATTACCCACCTAAAGATAAGCCTTCAGTCTCATACCTCTCGTCATCAAAATAAATGACAAACCACCGGTGGTAGTTCATTGACGAGCGTTGGTAGATGATTTTCTTCTGGTCGCTTGTGATTGCCGAGAGTGTTTTGGTGTTTCCCGGATGCGGAGAAATGACTTTTACCTAGAGTTTTTCAAACTTCTAAAGATGGGGAGGAGACTTTGTTTGTTGGTGACATCTGTCCTGACCGCAGCGTCAGTGAATTTCAATAGAGGCAATGCTCAGATTACCCACCGTTTTTAGGAATTTTATTGAAGTATTCTTTGTAATACTTCCCTGTTAGGTTTAAGAATCTTGAAACAATCTCTTGAGCCCTCAGATTTAATATTTTCATTTCTTCCTCATATTTAGACCAAAGTTCTCTAAAGTCTTCGGTCTTTGATGTTGTCCCATCAATTCTATGTCCTGAGAACTTAGGAGAAACTCTTAGCTCATGAAGTCTGTCGTCTTGCAAATATCCCCGATGAATAATGGTATTTCGCTTTGGTTTGATATCATTAATTAAGCTCTTAAAATCTTTGATTGAGGAAATGAAATCATAATTCTTATATATTTTGTTGTTTAAGAGATGCTTTTCATTCAGGTCTGATTCTCGAATTCCAAGACGAAGTAAGTTGGATGAAACTACTAGTAGTAAATCATAAATTGTTGAAATTCTGATGTAATAGTTCTGTATAGTATAGTGAAAAAAGTCAATTCGTTCAAACCCTAGTGTTCTCAAGTATGTATCAGGAGCATCGTTCAATATTTGATTATGAATATTTAGTAACAATTCGCAAGTATCTACTAAACGAATAGCGTTACTTTCAACGTCTCCTAAATATTCAAATCTATCATGGTATGTATCAATTCTTTCCAATCCTTTATCCACACCCAATTCGTTGTTAAAAAAGAAGCTGTAGGAAATGTGAGTTTGTTCGAATAATTCTGTGCTGAATAAATCCATCTCGGCTTTATGGTGGGTAACGACGCGCATATTAAAAGTTGCGCTTTTAACAATTTCTTAATTGTCTAACCGTTGTAAAGTAAAAATATAACTTTTGGGCTAAAGTTTAAACGTCACCGCGCAATTGTTTATATGCATTGTTGGCAATAGTAATTATTGATAAAATCCAAAATCAATTAGAGGTAAACGAGATTTTATATCCTCTTTTAAGGACTGCTCTGTATACCATCCATTCAAAATTCCATGTTCTTTAGGATATATTAAATCCTTAAAGTTATAAACCAAATCAACTAAATCATCGGAATTCTCCATTGGGCAATAAAGTAGATTCTCCTTACCGTCAGCCCACAATGGGAAAGCTCCATATGTAATTGCAAGCGAATCACAAAAACGTTTTAAAGGTGATTTATCTCTATTTGGGAACTGAACTTGAGTATAAAATTCTACTCTATCCTTTATAGGGTAAATTTTATAATAGTTTTTATTTATTTCAATGAGTAAATCTCGGTCTGAGAATTCTGGAAATTCAAAGTCAATGTATCTACTATTTAACATTTCATCGAAGGAGCATTCGAATACTAAATTTAATTTAGCTAATTCAGTCTTAATTTCAAGAATCTGGTTTAAATCTATTTTCTCTCCGCAAAACAATATACCAGAGGATGTCTCTCTTTGATATTTCCCCACATTTATAGAATTCGGTAATACTTCTGATAAAACAATATCTCCAAATAATTGGTAAAAATAATCTTCAGAAATTTCAAGACTAGATATTAAATCTATCTCAACTTGATAAAGGCCCTCTAGTCTATGTTTATAATCATACTTTTTTGTTGAAGTCATATTGCTCTTATTGTTATTTAAACAAGCCTGAATCAAAATAATGGTGAATATGATGGTGCAGTATCTCATTATTATTGCCAACTATAATGTAACGTGCACTGTGCACTTGAATCTACCTTTTTCTAAAATTAGTACCAAACAAAAACCGGTAGATACCAACCAAAATACCATAAACCGGGTAGAGGCAAAGCCTCTACTATAAAAGTTTCTCCAACTCTTCCTTACTCATCACTTGCTGCGGATCAAAAGCTTCCGACTGCATGTAGTTCACGATTGATCGGTAGAGGTAATTGGCTTCTGGTTCGTGTAGTAAGTCTTGAAGCTGAGCGGTGCAAATCAATAGTTTGCCAGTGCCTACTTTGAACTCAAAGAGCATTCCTAGCTTGTAATTGCGCTCTAGGTTGTCAATCACTTGTACCAATGGTCGGTAGTTGGCTGGCGTATCATCCAGGATGATCGAACGGCTGTTTTTGATGATGGAATACCACTGCCAGTTGGTGTGAAAGTCGGTTGGGAAATCTGCAAAGATCGGATGCTCTGGATCGAGTAGTAATCCTAAAGTACCTGGAGAAACGGGCTTCTTCACCCACTCGCTAATGCCTTTGAACATGCCATAGTTCCAGAACTCTGGTGGGAAGTGTCCAGCAAAGCTTTTGTCTTCAATGGCTTCCGTTTCAGGAAAGAGCAGCACACTTGCGCCGTTTGTTAGTTGGTCCATGACCTCTGTACTCAAGCTGTTCGTAACGACCATGTCCTCTACTGGTGGTAAGTCCGCTGCTGGATATACCCAGATCGGGTAGGAGTTGGAAAAATTCGTTCCTTCTAATAGGATAGTTAAAGTCAGTTTCTGAGCCTGATAAACGGATGCTAAATCAATGGTGATCTCTCCAAGACTGGTTAATCCGCCATGGCTGATAGTAGGAGATTCAATCGATCCAGTGAAAAGCGATTGTCCAGCTTCATCATTCAAACTCCAGTTGACGGGTTGCTCAAGGTTTTTATTGGAGTAGTTAGCAATTACTAGCTCCGCACTAAATGTCTCCAGGTTTGACCAGGTGTATTTTGGGAACTCTGCGAGCAGCACCACATCGTTGCAGGATTGCTTCCAAACTTCTGGTGATACCACACCTTTACTGTCCATAAAGGCATCGAGTATACCCACGAGTGCCGTTCCTTGTCCAGGGAAGTCTTGTAAGTCTAGTAACTGGAATCCAGCCATGCCTTTCGTTCGGATAGCAGCTTCCATTTCGGCTTTGTAGCACAGCGCTGACCAGGCGCCGGAAGCTTGTTGGAATACACTGTCCAGATCACCCATGCCTTTGGCTTGCAGGCGTTGTTGGAAGACTTCCAGATTCCATGGTTTCAGATTGCCGGTGTATTTCGTGATCTCGTCATAGTTGGGGTAGATCTGATACTGCCCAATCTCATGACTGACAATCGGCAAATCCATATGCGCCACCGCATAGTTAAAGTTGATTTGAGTGGAAGGTTTTAACGTGTTAAGTGCTCCACCATGATAGGCATCAGCGAAGGCATGCGTGAGACGAGTATGACCAGTGATCGTATCGCCTTTGTCTGGAATTCTCGCCCCTACAAAGAATTCGGCATAGTCCTGAGGAGGCAAGTAACCAATGTTGTTATTGGAGCCCATCGTGTAGAGTGGCCGACCGTCGTAAGCTTTAAGGGCTTTCATGTTGGACGCTACACGCTCATGGCCACCCCAGATTTCATTTCCCGGTGAGAACATGACAAAGGAAGGATGATTGCCATAGGCTTTCAGCAATCCGTACCCTTCATTTCTGAGCATCTGAGCGGTGGTGTCATTGTCCAGACCACCCCAAAATGGCAATTCTGCTTGCAGGTAGATTCCTTCCTGATCGGCGGCTATGAATGCTGCTTCCGGTGGACAGTAGGAGTGGAACCGGTAGTGGTTGATGCCATAGCTTTTCGCAATGCGGTACACCCGAGCCCACGATTCGACATCCATCGGCGCAGAGCCAGTGAGTGGAAATACCGCCGACTCGTGTTTGCCACGGAGGAAAGTGGTGCGTCCATTGATTTGAAACTGCGAGCCGGATACTGTGAAGTCTCGCATACCAAACGTTGCAGACTGCTCATCAGAGAATCCTTCACCTTTCAGTACGGCTTTTACCGTGTAGATTGGTTGCTCGTACTCATCCCAAAGTGCAACTTCCTCAAAGTCATAAGTGAGCGTGATTACTGAGTCCAGTGCCACTTCATAGACTGTGGTTGGCAATTGTGTTGTTTCTCCGTTCAGGTTTAGATGAAGCTGTAGCTCAATCGTTGCATTACTGACCTCAAGTTCATTGACCAATCCTAGTTGTACGTTGGCTTGTTGCTGATTAATGTCTGTAAATACCTGTAAATCAGCAATGAATGTCCGGTCTTTCGCTTCGATGTACATATCACCGAGAATACCGTTCCAGTTGGTTTGCGTGTCATCGGAGTAGATGTGCACATTGCCAAAAGGCGTCAGTTTCAGGTCGTTATTGATCAAAACCGTGAGGGTATGCACTCCGGGACTCAGTTTCTTGGATAGTTCAAATTGCTGTGGTGATTGCAAGAGCATGGAGGTGCCTACCAACTCGCCATCTACCCAGACTTTACTGGGTTTGGTGCGCTCAAAGTACAACTCCAGATGCTTACCAGCGAAGCTCTCAGGAATGGTCACTTCCTTTTGATACCACGCCGCACCTGCATAGGTATATTGCCGGTTGAGGTGCATGGTAGTGGTATCGGTATTTAGAAATCCTTTTTCGTTAGAGTCCGTCGTACCCGGTAGCACAATAGCATCTCCCAGCTTTTGATTGTACCACTGTTCCTGTTCTCCGATCGATCCCGTATCGAGCTGGAATTGCCACGTTCCAGCAAGTAACATACGCTCTCTTATTGGCTCATCAGTTTTGCTACATCCTAGTACAACAAAGAGTAATGCAATGAATGGTAAAGTAGAGCGCATGCGTTATTCGTTTATTCCAAAGTAATTTTCAATACAACCGCCGTAGTACTTGGCGCCTCGGTAGGAGTTGTGTACGTGAGTCCAGTATCGCCCAACGTCCACTGAATGGTTTCGTTACTGCCCAGCATCTCCAGAGAAGCGATTTTTTGACCGCTCAGATTCTTTTGGTTGATAGAAGTGATTGTTTGCTCCACCGAATCTCCAGGCCAGCCCATTACGATAGCATACAGTACATTGCTTTTGGTGGTAAACCGGATGTCATTAGGTGTGTAGGCTTTCCATTCCAGGAAATGGCCGGATTCACCCAGTACCGTCGGTCCTTCACCATACACGGTCCAGGTGCGGGTGTCATAGATCGCTTCACCAAACTGGTTGAGCCAATCACCGATCTCGAGAAGTGCTGCTTGCTGTTTTTGAGGGATCACTCCATTCGCTTTCGGTGAAATGTTGAGCATCATCACGCCATTCTTACTCACAATATCGATCAATACCTGAATGATCTCAGAAGCTGGCTTTACCTCCAGTGTTTCGGTATAGCTCCAGCTGCCATGGGCAATTGTCTCATCGGTGAGCCAGAAGTAGTCTGTTTTTTCGTCCATACGACCTTTTTCCAGATCCTTTAAGCTGACCTCTTTTGGTAGCTCTCCATTCTTATGGGTAATTACTACGCCTTTATCATTCGCTGCTGCGTGATTGAGGTAATGGGTCACAAATTGTAATTTGAGTGAGTCAGGAAGTTTGGACAGTTCACCATCAAAATAGATCAAATCGGGACTGTAGTTGTCAATGACTTCTTTCAGCTTGCCCAACCAATTCTCATAAAACTGCTCACGTGGAATGTTGCCATACAGGATTCGAATGAGTGAATCCGTAGAAGATGTTGGCATGTCAGGATGGTACGGGAAGTAGGACTTGTCATTGAGCCAGTTGGCTGAATCGTTCTGATAGATCTGTAAGTTTCTCGCCATGTGGAAAGTGGTCACAAACTTGAGATCTCTGGCTTTGATGGCCTTTTCCAGCTCACCTACCAAATCCCGATGTGGTCCCATATCCATTGCATTCCATGGATTGATGTCACTATCCCAGTTGGACCAACCGTCATGGTGCTCTGCCACTACACCAGAGAATCGGGCACCGGATCGCACAAACAAATCAGCCCACGCATCGGCATTGAAACTGTCTGCTTTAAACATTGGTACAAAATCATGATACCCAAATTCAGATGGGTGACCATAGGTCTCCACATGCTGGTTGTAATCATCACTGCCTACAATGTGTAATCCACGCGGATGCCAGTCATTGGCGTAAGCCGGAACAGACAATAGTCCCCAGTGATAATAGATGCCAAACTTTGCATTTCTAAACCATTCTGGTGCTTCTTCATACGCCGCAAGGGAGTCCCAGTTTTCAGCATAGACTTTAAACTTTTTTTCAGTTTTCACTGGTTGACAAGCATAAGTAACCAGAAAGAGTAGGGTTATTGAATAGAATAGAATTCTCATATCGTATAGGTATAAAAATGCAAGGTAGGTTGGTAACGAATTCAAAGAGTGGAATCATTGATTCCTATGTGGGTAATGAATGTCATATCTTAAAAATATTTAATTTTTTATCTATTAATTAGACATAATTAATAATTGAGTGTAAATCACAAGCTTGGATATTGGTGCAATGGCAAGGATTCAGCAATACATTTGTTTCATTCTCTTCTCGGTTGGTCTTACATTTTTTACCCACGGACAGGTAGAAGATGTTCGGTTCGAACAGTTGACCATTCGGCAGGGATTGACCAATGATCAGGTCAATTTTGTTTTTCAGGATCATGATGGTTTTATCTGGATAGGAACTTTGTCCGGACTCAATCGATACGATGGTTATGAGGTGAAATCATTCTATCACGATGCTCATGATACGTTGAGTATTGCCAGCAATACAGCCATGTGGATGAGCTACGGCCCTGATGGTAATCTTTGGGTGAAAAACTATGCGGGGATATCGGTATTTGATCCAGCTACAGAGATTTTTTCACACCCTCAATATTATTATGATTTATTGCAAACAGAACCTGCATATATCACCAAAATGGTGATGGATCACCATGGTACTTGTTGGTTCAATATAGAGAATCGTGGGCTCGTCGGTGTGGATAGCACCGATGCCTTGATTACCGCTTCCTATACAGAGGATGCGATAATTCCACTGATGTCATCGGCGGTTTCCGATATGGCACTTGATGACTCTGGAAACTTGTGGATCATTCATCGATCTGGGATGGTAGAGGTTTTGAATACAGCGTCAAACAAGGTTATTCGGAAGTATGGCTTGTCACAGGAATTGCGAAAAATAGAGAATGCCTGGAAAATCGCTATTGATTCAGAATTTGATATGTGGGCATTTACCTCTGAAAATCCCATAGGAGTATTTTACCTCAATACGAAAACAGGACAATCAAGAGTTTATGGCACTCCTGAACTCCAAAGCAATTTGGTGACCAGTGTGGTGCAGGCACAAGATGGTAAAATATGGGTTGGTGCGGATCATGGAGGTATCGTTATTATAAACAAGGTTACCGGCCAAAAGTCATATATTCTCAACGATTCTGATGATCCCAAATCATTGATCAATGACAATGTCAATACGTTGTTTCAGGATGTTAGTGGTGGGATTTGGGTTGGAACCATCAAAAGTGGATTGAGTTATTATCATCCAAATTCAAGCAGTTTTCATCATGTAAAATATGATCGGAAAGTCTCTGCATTCAACGATATGAGTTCCTTTGCAGAAACAAAGAAACATCATTTATGGATTGGTACTAATGGTAAAGGACTGCTGAAGTATGACCTGGCAGCCAATAAGTTTATTCCATTGGATACTGAGGTAAAGGCAAAACAACCATCCGTGGTGGTGAGTTTGTTGATGGACTCTAACGACCGACTTTGGGTAGGTACTTATCTGGAAGGTCTTTATACCTATAAAAATGGTCGCTTAAGTAAGTTTGAATTCACAGATGATACAGGTGATTTAAGTATCTGGGAACTGTTTGAAGATTCTAATGGCAACATTTGGATTGGAACGTTGAACCGAGGTGTTTTTCGATATGACCCAGAGACAAAGGGCACCTTGCAAATCAGCATGGAAAATGGCTTGATGGCCAATTATGTAACCAGCATCGAGGAAGATATCGCTGGAAATATCTGGTTGGCTACTGGTAACGGATTGACACAGTTTAATCCACGTAGCGGAGAATTAAACACATTCTTTGAAAGCAATTCCGACCTCACCAATAATTCGATTATTTCCTTAAAAGCACAGGGTAATGTGCTTTGGGTGGGTACCCTGGACGGCTTGAATAAACTTGATTTAAACAGCCAGGAAATCTCTGTTTTTAGGAAGTCAGATGGGATTTCTTCCAATATAGTGATGTCAATCGAAGAAGATCGGTTAGGAAGTCTATGGTTGGGAACAGATCATGGAATCACTAAAGTGTCACTTTCGGAAGAGGAGCAATATTCTTTTCAAACCTTTGCGGTTTCTGATGGACTACAAGCAGAAAATTTTACAGAGGACGCCAGTTTTCAAACCTCTGACGGACAGTTGATTTTCGCTGGTCAGAATGGTTTCAATAGTTTTGACCCGCAGGATATCTCCATTGACCGTACTCCGCCTAAAGTTCTTTTGACCAGTATCTCCGTCGACAATCAACCATTGATAGCAGGTGCCGAATTAAACGGAAGAGTTGTTTTAAAAAAATCAATACAGCACACTGCTCGCCTGGAATTTGAACATGATGAAAACTCACTCTCGTTTGAGTACCTGGCGCTTTCTTTTTTCCAATCGGGTAACCTGCGCTATCAGTATATGCTGGAAGGTTTTGATCAGACCTGGTTAAATGCTTCTGCAGACTTACGAAAGGTTAACTACACCAATCTGGATTATGGTAATTATTCCTTTAAAGTACGTGCCTCCACTGGCGCTAACTCCTGGACTGAGCCAACATCGTTGAGTATTACCATTCATCCTCCATTTTGGGAAACACCATGGGCTTTTGCTATTTACATTGTATTGATAGTCTGTGTATTATTCATAACGAGAAGTTATATCGTAGAAAGAGAGCGTCTCAAAGCCAGGATTGAAAGTGAACGCAAAGAAGTGGAGCGTCAACATCAGATGGATATGATGAAAATTAAGTTTTTCACAAATATCAGCCACGAGTTCCGAACACCACTTTCATTGATATTGACACCCATTGAGCGGATGATCAATGATCCCGAACGTGTGAAGCGCGGAGAGTTGACGATGGTTCAGCGCAATGCCAAGCGTTTGATGACTTTGGTGAATCAGTTGTTGGATTTTCGTAAAATGGAGGCCAATCAACACACCTTGAGTCAATCGAGTGGTGACATTGTCACTTTCTTACAGGATGTGATTGATTCATTTAGTGATTGGTCCAAGGAAAAGGATATTCCGGTGGTGTTTAAAAGCGACTTAAAGAGCTTTTACACCTTTTTCGATAAGGATAAGATGGAGAAGATCATGTTCAACTTGCTCTCCAATGCCTTTAAGTTCACCATGTCCGGCGGGAGAATTACCGTAGATTTTGAATTGCATCGTGATGCGAATGGCACTCATGCCTTGATAGCTGTAGCTGATACCGGAATTGGTATTCCAAATGAGAAGTTGGATTTGGTGTTCAATAGATTCTTTCAAAATGAGATTCCTGGCGATATGATCAATAATGGAACCGGTATCGGATTGTCGATAACTAAGGAATTTGTAGAACTACACAAGGGAACAATCACCGTCGACAGTAAAGAAAATATGGGAACGACGTTCACCATTGATTTGCCACTGAAAGAAATCAACTCTGATGAAGACCTGGCGGATGAGCTGGTGAAGGAGTTGGCAGAGTCATTTGCTAAACCGGAGGTAGAGGAGGTAGAAAATAGAGAGGAGTTGCCTACTGTTTTGTTGGTGGAAGATAACTTCGATTTCAGATTCTATTTGAAAGACAACCTGAAGCAGTATTACAATATCAAAGTAGCGTCCAATGGAAAGGAAGCCTGGAAATCATTGATGACCAAAGCGCCGGATATTGTAATTACTGATGTAATGATGCCTGTGATGGATGGGTTGGAGCTTTGTGAAAAGATTAAATCCGATCCGCGCACGCTGCAGATTCCTGTAATCATGTTGACTGCACAAAGTAGCGACAGGCACCGTATTCAGGGACTGGAAGCGGGTGCTATCGAGTATATATCCAAGCCTTTCAACTTTGAGATTCTCCTCAGCAGCATCAATAGTGCCTTGAAATTCCAGAAGCGGGTACAGGAATCTGGCAATCGGGTGGACCCAACTCCTAAAGAGGCAGAAGTCGTTTCTCTTGATGATCAGCTTATTGCCAAAGCAGTGTTGCTCGTAGAAGAGAATATGTCCAATTCGGAGTTCTCCGTTGAAGACTTGAGTCATGAATTGGGCTACAGCCGCGGACATTTCTACCAAAAGATCCTACGACTTACAGGTCAAACCCCAATTGATTTCATTCGAAATCTTCGAATGAAGCGTGCCGCAGATCTGTTGCAAAGAAGTCAGCTCAATGTTTCAGAAGTAGCCTATAAAGTAGGGTATAACAATCCGAAGCTCTTCAGTAGGTATTTCAAATCCATCTACAACATGTATCCGTCAGAGTTTAGGACACATTCTGACAAATCTGCCAACACAAATTAGATAAAACATGCCCTCAGGTAACAAAAGTTACCTCTAAAAGGCCTTTAAAATACGTTTAAAGGCCTTTTTTATGTCTCCTGACATTTTTGTACCCAAATCAGACGAAATCTACACCACGGTGGAAAACGATTGCAAGTAACATTGAAAATCATTTAATGAAATCCCCTTTGGGAATCGCTTAATTGACAATCAATCAAACAAGTACACCTAATTATGATAAAAATTCAAAAAGTATGAAGAGAAATTACCTAATTGGAAAAGAACAGGGGCTTGCATTGTGGAATTCCACAATGAAGGCGCTGTTTGGCCTGATGGTTCTGTTCATGGGATATCATTCTCAAGCACAGGGTCAGGTGATCACGGGTAGGATCGTTGATTCGGAAACGAACGAGACTATACCGGGTGCAACCATTCTGGTGAAAGGAACTCAGAATGGAGCCATTTCAGATATGGATGGAAACTTTAGACTGGAATTACAACCAGGTCAGGAAGAAGTGCTAGTCATCTCTTTTGTGGGTTACAAAACTGCTGAAGTACCAGTGGTTGGAAAGAGCACTGTGGAAGTGAGCCTTATGATGGATGTGGAAGCGCTGGAAGAGGTGGTAGTAGTCGGTTATGGTACGCAGAAGAAAGCGCTGAATACTGGTGCCAATTTGCAAGTATCAGGTGACGACATTCAAAAGTTAAGTACGACCAACGCTTTGCAAGGTTTGCAAGGACAAACCCCAGGTGTACAGCTTTCCTCTACTTCAGGTCAACCGGGTTCTGGTATGCGAGTAGTTATTCGTGGAGCTGGATCACTAAGTGGTTCTGGACCTCTCTATGTAGTAGATGGGGTTTTGACTGGAGATGTATCGTATCTGAACCCAGCGGATATTGCTTCTGTAGATATCTTAAAAGATGCAGCTTCAGCAGCAATCTACGGTTCGCAGGCAGCAAATGGAGTGGTTCTTATCACCACCAAAAAAGGTTCCGCAGGCAAGACAAGAATCACTTTTGACTCTTATTATGGTGTACAGAATGTCGCTAGAAAAGCGGATATGTTGAACTCAAGAGAGTACGCAACCATCATGAATGAAGCAGCGGTTAATGCTGGTAAGCTTCCATACTTCACCAACGCAGAGATTGATTCTTTAGCAAATGGCGCTAATACCAATTGGATGGATGAAATGTTTGTAGATAATGCAGTGACACAAAACTATGCGCTGGGATTCTCTGGTGGGTCAGAAAACTCAACATTCTCAACCTCACTGTCATACACGGGTCAGGAAGGTATTGTTGGTGGTGCTGAATTGTCGAATTATGAGCGTTATGGTTTCCGTATCAATTCAGAAAGAACTTTATTGGATGGTTTCTTAACCATTGGTGAGAACCTGACATTTGCTTATACCAATAGCAATGGTGTTGGGGTAGGAAATCAGTACAACAACTCGTTAAGATCTGCTTTCAATACCAGCCCATTCTTGCCGATGTATGACTCATTAGGCAACTTCTATGACAACAGTTACTCTACCTGGTACAATGGGGAGTCTAACCCATATGCAGCCATGGTTTACAATAACCAAAATGAGAACAATGGTCAAAAGCTATTGGGAAACATTTACGCAGAGATCAAGCCTATGAAAGGGTTGAGCATCAAATCTCGTTTGGGTGTTGACTATTATGCAAATGAAGGGCATTCCTATTCTCCGGAATATACATTGTCTATTTACTCATTTAGAAACTACACAGAAGTTGGTCAAAGCATGTCAAAAGGCAGATCGCTACTTTGGGACAACTGGGCAAGCTATGACCTGAACCTTTCAGATCATGGAGTTTCCTTTATGTTGGGTTCTTCCATGTACCAGTTCCAGGGTTCCTCTATGTACACTGCCAATAGAGATGCGGTATTCAGTGATTTGGAGCATGCTTACATCAACAATACGACGAACACTAATGGAGCGAATATTTCCATCAATGGAACAGGAGACAATCCAGATAATAGATTGTCATATTTCGCAAGAGTGAATTACAACTTCCAGGAGAAGTACTTATTGAATGCGACATTTAGAGCAGATGGATCTTCTCGATTTGCAGCTGGTAACCAATGGGGTTATTTCCCTTCAGTAAGCGCTGGATGGGTGGCAACAGAAGAAGGGTTCTTGAGATCCAATGATGTCATTCGTTTCTTAAAAGTAAGAGCGAGCTGGGGACAAGTAGGTAATCAGAATGTTGGTGCTTATCAATACCTCGCTCCAATCGCTACCATGAACACTAACTACGTGTTTGGAGTGGAAGAAGGTACCTTGACATCAGGTGCATATCCAAACCGATTAGCAAACCCTGATCTTCAGTGGGAGACAGCTGAGCAGTTAAACATAGGTTTTGATTCAAGACTGATCACTGGTGGCTTGAATTTAAGCATAGACTGGTACAGAAAAATCAATAAAGATTGGTTGATCGTTGCTCCAGTTTTAGCCACTGCAGGAGCCGATGCACCATACATTAATGGTGGTGATGTGGTGAACACTGGTTTAGAAATGGCCTTGAGTTACAATGGCAACTATGGAGATGTGTTCTACTCTGTTGGAATCAATGGATCATACAATCAAAATGAAGTAGGAGAAATCCCAACAAGTGATGGAATTATTCATGGGGCTTCCAACCAGTTGTTCGACAACTCATTGGAATTCTATCGTGCACAGAGTGGTTTCCCAATCGGATACTTCTGGGGATTAGAAACAGACGGTATTTTCCAAAACGAAGCTGAAGTGGCTGCACATTCTACAGGTGAAGGATTGATTCAGCCTGATGCCCGACCTGGAGATGTACGGTATGTGGATCAAAATGGTGATGGCATCATCAATGACGAGGATAGAATTGAGGTAGGTAATCCAAACCCTGACTTCATCTTTGGGTTCAATGTTTCAGTGGACTACAAAGGTTTTGATTTCTCCGTGTTAGGTTCTGGTGTTGCTGGAAACCAGATTGTTCAGTCTTACAGAAACCATGCTAATCAATATTCGAATTACACGTCTGAGATTTTAGATAGATGGCATGGTGAGGGAACTTCCAATAGCATGCCTCGTGTGACTGAAAATGGGTCTAACTGGACACAGTTCTCCGATTTATATATTAAAGATGGCGATTACTTGCGCATCAGTAATGTGACAGTAGGTTATGACTTTAAGAATCTATTGAACAACAGCGAGGCATTCGGAAAGTTAAGAGTGTATGCTTCTGCTTTGAACTTGTTCACTTTCACTAGTTACACAGGCATGGATCCGGAAATCGGATATGGAATAGACAATGGAGAAACGGATAGATTTTCTTCTGGTGTAGATCTGGGATACTATCCAAGACCTAGAACCTTCATGGTCGGATTAAATGTGTCATTCTAAAACCAACTCAAAAATGAAAACTATTAAGATATTAATCGTTGCGGTAGCTACTTTGGGTTTGGTAAGTTGTGAGGACTTCCTGACAACCGAACCATTGACTACAGTGACAGATGCTAACTATTACAAAACGCCTGGTGATGCATACACTGCATTAGTAGGATGTTACGATGGTTTACAAACCATCTGGGCGGGAGGTATTGCACTTCCATTGGCTAGTGAAATCATGTCAGACAATTGCTACGGAGGCTTTGGTGCATCTGATGCTTATAATTTCCAGGCAATTGATGAGTTTGATTTGTCAAGAGCACCTTCTTATCAGAATTTGTATGGTGATAACTGGTCGGCTTATTATGAAGCCGTGTACAGATGTAACATTTTGTTATCAAAAATGGACCAGATTGAATGGGGAACGGAAGAAAATCTTCGTCCAATCTACGAAGCGGAAACGCGATTCATTAGAGCATATTTATACTTCGATATGGTTAGACTTTGGGGGAATATCCCATTGCTGACTGAAGCTTCTACTGAGAATTTACCACAGTCAGACCCAACTGCAGTCTATCAGTTGATCGCTGAAGATCTGGTTTTTGCAGCTCAGAATCTAGAAGGTACACCTTATACTTCGCAAGCGCAAGCAACTTATGGACGAGTAACCAAATGGGCAGCTGAGGCATTGATCGGACGGGTGTATTTGTATTACACAGGTTATTATGGTCAGCCTGATTTAGCAGGAGTTGTTAGTCAGTCAGATGCCTTGGCTTTTTTGGAAGATGTGATTAGCAATGGTGGTTTTGGCCTGGTTGAAAACTTTGCTAACCTATGGCCAGCAGCTTCAGGATCTGATTATGTTGGAGAAGACAATCAAGAGACTGTTTTTGCCATCAAATACACTTATACAAGTGATTACAATGGCAACACTGATGGAAACCATTGGTTGGTCATGTTCGGAATGCGTGAGCAGTCGTTCTTCCCTTATGGCAATGGCTGGGGTGGAGGTACGGTTAGTCCTAAGCTGTGGAATGCTTATGCTGACGAAGACAGCCGAAAAGTAGCTTCTATTATCTCTGTTGATGATGAAGGATTCGACTTTGACGTAGATCGTCAGAGAGAATATACTGGTTACTACAACAAAAAATATACACCTATGTCTGATGAAGATGGTAATAGTGTAGCTGTAGAGTTAGGTGGTACGAACTTCATGATTGGTCAGTTTCAGGATTATGTGTCTATTCGTTATTCAGATGTATTGTTAATGGCAGCTGAGCTAGGTAGCGCCAATGCCCAATCATACTTTGATATGGTTCGTCAGCGCGCATTGGGTGATGCCTTTACAGCATTGTCACCAACTAAAGCTAATATCCTGCAAGAGCGTTACCTTGAATTTGCTCTGGAAGGCTTGCGTTACTACGATTTACTCCGTCAGGGATTGGATGTAACTGCTGCTGCTATTGCTGAGGAAACTACACTGTTAAGTGCAGGGAATGCAGAGACTAAATCAATTTCTTCTGCAGATTTTATGGAAACTCAAGGACTTCAGCAGATACCTAATACACAGATTACATTATCCAGTGGGGTGCTTAAGCAAAATGCCGGCTGGTAATCAAAGACACAAAAAAGCATTGACATGAAAAAAATACTGAATATACTTTCATTAACGCTGGCAGCTGTCTTGATCATGACTGGCTGTCAGATGGATGAGCCGGAGTTGGACAAAATGCTCCAATCTTCTACGCTACAATTTGAAATAACTCAAAATCCAGATGATCCGAATATGGTGATTTTGGAAAGCTTAACTCCAGACGTGATCCCGATGTGGGTGACACCAATGGGAAGATCAACCAAAGTAAAGGATACAGTAAGACTTCCATTTGCTGGTACATATAATTTCATTTATAATGTGTCTGCTGGTGGAGGATTCGTTGCTGGTGATACCACTACTTTAGAAATCACAACGATGAATCTGTCTTATGTAGATGATCCACTTTGGAATACATTAACAGGTGGAGTAGGAGAATCCAAAACATGGTTGTTGGATTTAGATGCCGAAGGTCAATCAAAGTATTTCCTGGGGCCGATGTATTTTTCTGGGGACGTTTGGAGATGGGACAATACTTGCTCGGAAGAGGGTGATAAATGTTGGATTTGGGAAGCTGACTGGCCGAGTAATGGTTGGATTGCTGCTGCCAACGATTATGGGACCATGACTTTCAGTCTGGAAGGTGGAGCATTTATTCATGTAGATCATCAGAATACACCGGGAAGAGGAGAAGAAAATGGTACATTCTTTTTAGATGCTGATGCAAAAACGCTTTCATTGACTGATGCCGCGCCACTTATGAATGATTGGGTGGACGGTGCGAATATCGCAGACTGGAGTAAAGGGTACTTGATTTCCTTAACTGATGAAGCAATGCAAATCGGCTATAAGGATAAGGGTAAAGAAGAGTTTATCATCTTTAATTATATCAGCAAAGAGTACAGTGATAATTGGGTGCCTGCGGATACCCCTGATCCTGTACCTCCTTATGATGGTGATGGCAATGGAGACTTAACCACAAATACCTCTACTTCTAAAACCTGGTCAGTGGATATTGCCTACCCGTACAACTGGCATGATCTAGGTGGAGTTGCATTGAATGAAGTAGCAACATACGGTACAGATCCAGCAGGTTTTGCATTTACCACATGGGCTCCTCCATATGACGCTGATGCATTTGGTGCGATATCAATGGCTCTTACTAAAACAGGAGATGCTGAAGGGACTTACGCTATTACTACAGCTACCGATTCTTATGAAGGGACATACACAGTTAACGAAAACAATGAGATTGATTTTGGACAGTCGATTACTTTCTTCTCTGGTGTTGGTGGTTGGTTGACATTTGGTACTACAGCTGAAAATACGTTGAGAATACTTATGGCAGAAGAAACTGCTGGTGCAGTAACCGGTATTTGGTTAGGACAAAAGGCTGCTGATAAGCCAGAGTACCTATCTATTCACTTGAAAGCAACCGGAGGAGGTAGCGGAGGTTCTGATCCAGAAGACGCCTTGAAAGAGATTTTGATGGCAAATCCTTGGAAATTGGATAGTGATAGAACCTATGATATAGAGACTACCTGGGGAAATGAGCAAGGTCCGGTTATCTTCTCAGATTTTGCTACATGGTCTTGGAACCCACTTCCAGGAGAGCACTATGCAGCAGGTGAAACAGATGTGGATTATGGAAGTATGACGTTCCTTGCAAATGGGACAGTCGAAATCCAACAACGTAAGCGAATCTACACTTATGAAGAAGGTGGAGAAACGCTGGTGCGTGATGGTATGCCAGATGCTGCTGATGTTTTGAGTAGTGATGAAGTAGTGACCCTAACCGGAATTTGGGCTTTAGATGTAGACAATAACAAGCTTCGAATCTCGGTTCCAATGCTGCATCCATGGACATGTGATTATGCAGTTGTAGATTGGGGAGATCTGACAATACAGAGAGCAGAAGATGGTGTTCTAATTTTGAAAGCCTTACGTGATGCCGATTTATCAGGAGAAGATGAATTCCTAATGGCCTATGTATTTGTGCCCGGCGAATAATTAGTATGTATTCTATGAAGACCAGAATCAATAGTCTGATTCTGGTCTTCTTTTACACTGAATCAGAATCAAGGAATGACCAATCAATTGAAATATGTACTGCTATTTGCAGTTTTTCTGTTGCTTATGCAATTGACAGCATGCAACAAAGGAGACGAACCTTCTCCAGATCCTGAAGAGGAAGTTATTTTATCTGTAGACAACTCTAGTTTATCATTTGTAGCCGAAGGAGGCACTCAGGAAATTGCGATCAGTAGTAATGTTATTTGGAAATTGCAATATGAGGCAGACTCCTGGGCAAAGCCTTCTTTACAGTCAACTAAAGGCAATGCAACAGTTACGATAACCGCAACAGAGAATGAAACTACAGCGGAGCGTCAAACAACATTTCAACTAACCGCAGCAGACGCTGAAGCCATAACAATTACCATAAATCAAGAAGCTGGTGAGGAGGCTGTAGTTGTTGAAGAACCTGAATTGGAGGATTTTATCGAACCAGACAACACTGACATGCGCTCCATTACGTCGATGGAATTATCTGCTGAAATGGGAATAGGGTGGAACATGGGCAATTCTTTGGAGGCTATCATTCTCAATGACGGAATCCTTTCGGGAAACGAAACTTCTTGGGGAAACGCCATAATTACCAAACAATTGGTTGATTCCATTAAAAAAGCAGGCTTTAACACCATTAGACTGCCTGTCTCCTGGTCGCATCAGTTTGATGATGAGGCTACTTATGATATTAGTTACGAATGGAAACTCCGTGTAGAAGAGGTTGTTAACTACATTCTGGACAATGACATGTATGTAATCATGAACATTCATTGGGATGGTGGATGGTTGGATCATCCATTCTACGAAAATCAGGATGAACTTAATGAACGACAGGAGATCATGTGGAAACAGATTGCCAAATTCTTTAGAGATTATGACGATCATTTACTCTTCGCAGGAACTAATGAAGTGCACGTTGATGGAGACTATAGTGATCCTTCTTTGGAAAATGTAGAGGTTCAGAATTCCTTTAATCAGACATTTGTCAATACGGTGAGAGCCACCGGAGGGCGCAATTCATACCGTCATTTAGTGGTGCAAACATTCAATACAAACATTACTCAAGGAATTAATTATTTTGAAGTTCCAGAAGATAATATTGAAGACCGCTTGCATGTTGAGGTGCATTTTTATGATCCGTATCAGTTTACTTTAGATGCCAATTCTGGAGTCTATCTCTGGGGTGAATCCAATGCAGGGTCTACAGCTCATTCAGGATGGGGCGATGAAGAATGGATAGATGATATTTTTGGTCAGGTAAAAACTCATTTTGTTGATCAGGGATATCCGATCATTTTGGGGGAATATGCAGCAAGTCTGCGTTCTAATTTATCTGGAGCCGCTTATGATCAGCACATTGAGTCCAGAAATCATTATCTTAACTACGTAACAAAAACAGCCCTCAAAAATGATATGGTACCTGTCTATTGGGACAACGGACACACAGGTGACACTGGTTCTGGTCTGTTCAATCGTGCTGACGGTTCTGTAGCGCACCCTGATGCATTGGAGGCAATCATTTCTGCAAAAGAGTAAGTAACTGAATGAAAAACAGATTCAAATACCTGGCGTTTATTGCTATGGTTGTGTTGTTGGCTTCTTGTCAGCAAATAGATAAAAGTCGTGTCGTAATTGATTTTACAGATGACTGGCAGTTTCAGTTGTCAAAAGAAAAACCAACCGCCGATTCTCAATGGAGAACTTTGGATGTTCCGCATGATTGGAGCATTGAAGGAGATTTTAGTCCCGATCATCCTGCCGGAGTAGGAGGAGGAGCTTTGCCTGGAGGAATAGGATGGTACAGGAAAACCTTTGAAAAGCCTGCTGATTACAGCAAGGTATTCATCCAGTTAGATGGAGTCTATCAAAACAGCATTATTTGGGTTAATGGAGACTCTGTGGGCAATCGCCCAAATGGTTACATTTCCTTTGAATATGATTTGACACCTTTCTTGAAGGAAGGTGCCAACGAAATTCTAGTGAAAGTAGCGAATGATCCACAGCCCAACTCTAGATGGTATTCCGGATCTGGAATTTACAGAGATGTTCGTCTGGTGTATACCAATAATGTATACATTCCAAATTGGGGAGTTTATGTGAATCCACGAGTGAATGGCAATAACGGTGATGTTTCAACAGAGACAATGATTACCAACGCCAATAATAATGCCCAGAAGATCTTATTGAAACAAGAGGTTCTTGATGCGTCGGGAAAAGTGGTCGCAGCACAGGAAACAGAAGCGACTATCTTGCCAAATAGCACCGAAGCAATCAACGAAGAATTAGTAGTAAGCAATCCAGCCCTTTGGGACGTACAGTCCCCATCTCTTTACAGTTTAAAAAATACGGTCCTTATAAATAATGAAATCATTGATGTAAGTACCACATCATTTGGTTTTAGAACCATTCGATTTGATGTGGCTGATGGGTTTTTCCTAAATGGAGAATCTGTCAAAATCAAAGGAGTTTGTTTGCACCATGATTTAGGTGCATTAGGTGCTGCTTTCAACAGAAGAGCAGCTCAACGTCAGATAGAAATCATGCAGGGAATGGGAGTGAACGCCATTCGGACTGCCCACAATCCTCCAGCTCCTCAGCTACTAGAGCTATGTGATGAAATGGGCATCCTGGTCATGGATGAGATGTTTGATATGTGGGCTAAAAGCAAAACCGAGTTCGATTACAGCCAATATTGGGATGAATGGCATGAGCAAGACTTGAAAGACTTCATCAAGAGAGACCGTAACCATCCCAGTATCATCGTTTGGAGTGTTGGTAATGAGATTATTGAACAGTATAACCATGAAGACTCCATTGGAGGTTTGATCGCAGCAGAATTGGCTGGAATTGTTCGTCAGCTTGACAATAATAGACCAATCACTACAGCGAACAATGACATTAGTCCTGATAATCCATTGATCAAATATGGAGGGTTGGATCTAGTAGGTTACAACTACCATCACGAGAACTTTTTGGAGGTGCCAAAGGATCATCCTGGTAAGCCTTTTATTGCTACCGAAATAAACTCTTCTTTAGCGACACGAGGATATTACGACATGCCTTCAGATAGTGTGCGTGCCTGGCCAATTGCCTGGGACAAACTGTTCACCGAAGGAAATCCAGACAATACCGTTTCGGCTTATGACCATGTGCGAGCGCCGTGGGGATCCACTCAGGAGGACACCTGGAGAATCGTGAAAAACAATGATTTTATCAGTGGTATTTTCATCTGGACAGGATTCGATTATTTGGGTGAACCGACTCCCTATGTATGGCCTAGTAGAAGCTCTTATTTCGGGATAGTGGACTTAGCAGGTTTTCCAAAAGACACTTATTACATGTACCAGAGTGAGTGGACGGAAGACACTGTGCTTCATGCGTTTCCGCATTGGAACCTGCCTGCAGGTCAAGAGGATGGACAGCTAATAGACATTTGGGCATACTATAATCATGCCGACGAAGTAGAGTTATTCCTAAACGGAGAATCGCAGGGAGTGAAACAAAAAGGAGAAGATGATTTTCATGTGATGTGGAGACTTGAATACACACCCGGTACAGTAGAAGTGATTTCTCGTAAAGACGGTCAGGAAGTCTTGAAAAAGACCATGAAAACAGCCAGCGAACCAGCTAAATTGGAGTTGGTTGCTGATCGAGATGTGATAACCGCAGATGGAGATGACTTGTCATACGTCACAGTGAATGTGTTGGATGCAGATGGGAATATTGTTCCGTATGCGACCGATTTGGTGCAGTTTGAATTGTCTGGTCCAGGTAAAATTGTAGGTGTAGATAATGGTGATCCAACCAGTCACTTATCACTCAAAGGAAATAAAATGAACGCCATGGCAGGAAAGTGTCTGGCCATTATTCAGAGTTCTAAAAAGACTGGTGCAATAGAGCTGACTGCAAGTGCCGACGGACTCCCAACTCAGAAAATAGTAATTAACTCGAAATAGATTGACCTTAGAAAGTAACGAATAAGATGATTGAGAATATGAAATCCACCAGAAGGGCATTCATGAAGTTGGTTTTGTTGGTAATGGTACTAACATCCATTTCATGTGAGCAAAAACCGAGTTATACGGCCGTAGACAATGGAGTAGAATTGGTGCTGCCAAATCAGCAAGCAGTTCGCGTAACATTTGTTGAAGATGATATTGTGAAGGTAGAAGCCAGTGCAGACGCTGAGTTTGATGCAGGCGAAAGTCTCATTGATGCTTATAAAGTCGAGAAGGTCGACTTCTCAGTTTCAGAATCGGTACAAGGAGTAGAATTAAAGTCTGCAGCTCTGACGGTTTTGATTGATGCGACTTCTGGTCAGATCTCCTATAAGGATGCGGATGGCAATGCAATCATTAGTGAGGACAAGCGATCATTTAGTCCAATTACGGTAGAAGGTAAGTCCGGTTTTACAATGAGACAGTCATTTGACTCTCCGGACGATGAGGCCATTTACGGTTTAGGCCAGCATCAAGCAAATGAAATCAATTACAAAGGAAAAAACGAGGAGCTGTTCCAATACAACACCAAGGTGTCTATTCCATTTATTGTGTCAACAGCTAATTACGGTTTGCTTTGGGATAACTATTCATTGACTCGTTTTGGTGATGAAAGACCGTACAGCAACCTGGATCAGTTTACACTATATGACAAAGCAGGTAATCCAGGTGGTTTGACAGCTACCTATTACGATGATAAAAATTCAGATCACGTCTTCATCGAGCAAGTAGAGTCTACTATTGACTATGAAAATCTGGAAACCGTGGAGAAATTCCCAGAAGGGTTTCCTTTTGCCAATGCTAAAATCGTGTGGGAAGGTCAACTTGCCGCTGATGAGTCAGGAACGTTTAGATTTCTATGTTACTATGCTGGTTACACCAAGGTTTGGGTCAATGGAGATTTGAAGTTTGATCAGTGGCGAACCGCATGGAACCCATCAGTAGCGAAGTTTAATGTGGACATGAACGCAGGGGAGAAGTATGATGTGAAACTGGAGTGGATTCCAGATGGAGGCGTTTCTTACATTGGCTTGAAGGCCTTATCTCCGAGAACTGAAAAACAACAAAATCAAGTGACGTTCAACTCAGAAATGGGTCAGGATATTCGCTATTATTTCATGGCTGGTAACTCCATCGATGATGTGATCAGTGGCTACCGGACCGTAACCGGAAAAGCTCAGGTGATGCCAAAATGGGCGATGGGATTCTGGCAAAGTAGAGAGCGTTACAAAACTCAAGATGAGTTATTGGATGTATTGGATGAATTCCGTGAAAGACACATTCCAATTGACAACATAGTGGTGGACTGGTCTTATTGGCCTAAAGATGCATGGGGAAGTCATGATTTTGATTTAGATAGATTCCCGGATACGGAAGGGATGATTGACAAAATTCATGAGCAAAATGCACGTGTGATGATCTCGGTTTGGCCGAAATTCTATTATACCACAGATCACTACAAAGCTTTTGATGAAAAGGGTTGGATGTATACTCAGGCTGTCGAAGACAGTGTGAGAGATTGGATTTATCCAGGTTACATTGGCTCCTTCTATGATGCATATTCACAAGGTGCTAGAGACTTGTTCTGGGATCAGATCAAAACCAAGTTGTACGACAAAGGCTTTGACGCTTGGTGGATGGACGCTTCTGAACCAGATATTTTATCCAATGCCAGCATGGATTACCGAAAGGAATTGAGCACTCCAACAGCATTAGGTCCATCTACAGAGTATTTCAATGCCTATGCACTAATGAACGCTAAAGGTATATATGAAGGCCAGCGATCCGAAGATAACGATACTCGCGTATTCATTTTAACGAGATCTGGTTTTGCTGGAATTCAAAAATATGGTGCGGCTACCTGGAGTGGTGATATTGGTACACGTTGGGAAGACATGCGAGCACAAGTTTCTGCTGGGATCAACTTTGCTATGTCAGGACTTCCATACTGGACTCAGGATATCGGTGGTTTCTGTGTGGAGAAACGTTATGAAAATGCAGTAGAAGGAAGCGAAGACATGAAAGAATGGCGTGAGTTGAATGCGCGTTGGTTCCAGTTTGGAGCGTTTGTTCCATTGTTTAGAGTTCACGGACAGTTTCCTTACCGTGAGGTGTTTAACCTGGCACCAGAGAATCATCCGATGTACAAATCACAGGTTTATTACAACAAACTGCGGTATCAGTTGATGCCATACATCTACTCGTTGGCAGGCTGGACTTATACCAAAGATTACACCATCATGCGTGGATTGGCTATGGACTTTGCTTCTGATAAGAACGTATTCAATATTGGTGACCAATATATGTTTGGTCCATCGTTGATGGCGTGCCCAGTAACAGCATATGGTGCAAGAAGCCGTTCGGTTTACTTACCAAAGTCTGCAGGATGGTATGATGTGAATACAGGAAAATACCTGGCTGGAGGACAAACCATAGAAGCAGATGCTCCTTATGAGCGCATGCCAATGTTTGCTAAGGCTGGATCCATTCTTCTGCATGGACCAGAAATTGAATACACCGATGAAAAACCAGCCGATCCAATTACGATCATGGTGTTTGCGGGTGCTGATGCATCGTTTGATTTGTATGAAGATGAGGGCACTAACTACGACTATGAAAAAGGTCAATATGCCACTATTCCAATTGATTGGGATGACACTGCTAGAAAATTAACTATCGGTGATAGCAAAGGAAGCTTTGATGGCATGTTGGAAAGCAGAACTTTCAGAGTGATTGTGGTGGACAAAGACCATCCAAATACGATAGATAACTTAAGTAACTATAAGGAGGTGAGCTATGATGGTAGCTCCCAGGTAGTGGATTTATAAGAGATTGAGAGCGATTAAGCTCTCTTATTTTGGATAATTGTTAGGAATGAAAGCCAACTGCTGAAAAGTGGTTGGCTTTTTAAATACAGGCACTTGCTGTTTGATGGAGGCATGTAAACAATGTTGCGTTGTGTGGGTTATATAATTAAACATTGAAACATAGATATGAAAATAATAGGAGGTATACTTACAATATTAGGGCTAATAGGATCAGTTATTTTTGGAATGCAGGCTGCGCAGGATTCTGAGAGTTTTAGTTTTCTTGGAATAGATGTAGCGGTAAGCAGTGCCAACTGGACTCCTGTAATAGTGAGTGTAGTAATACTTATTGTAGGAGTCGTGATGCTGGTCAAAAAGAAATAGCATTCTAAACCTGTATTGAAATAAAGTCTAGCCGATTGTGATTGCTTAGGGCAACTCAATCGGTTTTTTTATGTCCATAATACTAATGTTAATTAGAGATTTAATATTTGCTTCATTCCATTTCTAGCCTCAAATCGAGAATGGAGTCATTTTTATTCACCGGGCAATTAAACAACTAAGTCATGCTATAGCGTACAAATTGGTAAGGCCAAAATTGTTCCTCTAAAAAACAAAATTTGCCGCGTTTCAAGCTTTAAACGCAAAACTTAGTAACCCAAAACCTTCTCAAAACATACACTATAGGGCATATTCGCATATTGGCCATAATTAGGGATTCTGCTGTAATTCAGTTTGGTGTAGAGTCCAATGGCTTCATGTTGCTTAGTTCCCGTTTCTAAAACTGTTTTCTTATAACCCAATTCAAGAGTCCATTTTTCTAGCTCTTGGAGTACAAGTTTTGAAATTCCTTTACCCCGGGAAGATGGATGAACGAACATCCTTTTAATTTCTACTGAATCTGCATCAAACGTTTTAAAACAACCGCATCCCACCGCTCGATCTTCTTCATCATAAACAACTACTACATGATCTATCGTATCCACTTTGTTGTATTGATCATAGTCATCCTGATCATCAGGATACCTTCCTCTTAGATCCAGGTCAAGTAGCTTGATGAGTGCCTGGAAATCTATGGAATTGTGATCTGTGCGTTTAATAATCATAATGATAGTAAATATCACCTATGAAATGAATATTGGCCAATGGATTGAAAGGAAAGTTGATTGTCCTTTTAAAATGCAGTTGATAATAGCTGAGTGCCATTCATTGAAGAATTTGGATGATTCATCGATACTTTAAACCTAAAGCAGATACCTATCCGTATATAAAAATGTACTCTGTATAAAATTGTACAAGTATGTTTCAATAAAAAGCCCCCCTCAAGACGTGAGGAGGGCTTTTTGCGTTTGATAGGTTTATTGCGAAATATTTAGCTCTTTCTGATGACATAAAACCTAATGGATTAATCAACTTCAACGGATTGTTTTCTGTATCAATTAAGTTATGCGCTATGCACTTTAGAAATTTTACGTAGCTTGATGGCCACATAATAACAACTAATAAAAATGTCTATGAGAAAGATGTTAATGACAATGATCGGAGTGATCATTGTTTCAACTTTAATTGCCCAGAAAAAAGCAGTAAAGCCATGGGTTATCAATTATCAAATACAGCCCAAATCGGGATTGAAGACTTCCGGTGGTAACTATATAGCTTCGATATATACGGACCTGTATCCATTCACTTATGAGCAAATGGAAAGATATAGCCCAATGTATTATGATCTTGATAAAGAAAAGGCAAAAGCTGCGTATGAAAGGGATAAATACTTTGCATACAAGCCGATAGCAAGTGCTAATTTGAAAATTAATGGACAGTATATTGAGGAGGTTGATGGTAACCCATCCTTTCTCGAAGAATTGTCCAAAAGTCCTCATTTCATGATAAACCTTAATATTGATGATGTCCGGTTTATCAAGGTTCCTGAACCGTCAGACAAATTGTCGCAAATGAATGCTGATGAAATTCTGTACACATATGCATTGGACTCTCGTGTGGAGATCACAGATATGCAAGGACGAGTGATCTGGAGTACAGAAATTGACCATGAGTTGACAACTTATAACGTTACCAAGGGGCAATTAATGGCTGATCTTGGTTATAAAACGTCCATAGCTATGGCTAAATCAGAGCAAGAAATGAAGGATGTCCTTATCCGCAGAATGATGGGAGAATGGAAGCCAACTATTCGGAATATTGCGATTTATGCGAATTGGGCCTTAAATGCAGAGTTTGGTAAGCGACTTGAATATATTGGTATGGGTCTTTTTGGTGTTAAAGGAAAAGACTACAAGGAGTTAATAGAACTTCAGGATGAGTTTTTTACGGTCTATGCTAAATTTCATACCTTGAGTGCCAAAAAGCGAGCTCCAAAATCAGATGTCGATGCCTTCTTTATAAAAGCGATACCCGTATGGGAAAAATATCTTGATGAAAGAGGTTCTGAAATGGAGGAGAACGCAGTTGAAGGTTTAAGAATGAATATCATCGCTGGAGCAGTATGGGTAGGTGATTTAGAAAAGGCTGGTCAATACCTGGAGTATTTTCCTAAGGCTACCCTGGATTTTGAAGGTGGCATTGTTGAGAACGATCAGTTTTTACCTCCAACTCTTATGAATAATTTAGGATATGCTGAAAGCTGTCTGCAGTTTTATACTCATATGAAGGCGGCTGGAGATCGATTAGATATTATTCAATAGGTCAGAACTAACTATAATGGAAGCCGGGACGAAAATCTCGGCTTTTTTGTTGGTAAATAGTACATTCAAAACCTTGACAAGCTGAGAGGTTGTATAGTGAAATAGCTTTCAGAATGATCAGCTCTTCAAATTCTTCATGTTTTGGGGTACATCATCTTGAAATACCCAAGGTGTTCTGTAGTGTCAGGTCTACCTGTTTAAAAGTTTGATAGATAAAGGATTAATAAATGGATCATTTTTTAATTAAACACAATCGATTGCGTAAATTAGCCTAAGTAGGTTCCTTCTTCTGAAATAGCAAGAAGGAGAAGCTAGACTAACAATTTGATGTAGTTAAGTTGATTCAATAATGATGAAAAAAATGATACTAAAATCGTGGCTCACCTCACTTGCCGCGAGTTGTTTACTATTGACTGCTACTGGTCAAAAGAACGCACCAGTATTTTCCAAAGTAGTCTACGAAGGAAACGATCAGGTATATAATGATTACCCTTTAAAAGAAGGTGAGTTTTATAATCCTATTTTGCAGGGATGCTATCCGGATCCAGCTGTCACACGCAAGGGAGATGATTATTACATGGTGGTGTCTTCCTTTGCTATGTTTCCGGGAGTTCCCATTTTTCACTCCAAAGACCTGGTCAATTGGACTCAAGTCGGTCATGTGTTGGATCGTGTGTCTCAACTAGATCTGCATGATACAGGCATCAGTGAAGGCGTTTATGCTCCAGGTATCACCTACAATGAGTACAATGATACATTCTACATGATTACTACGGCTTTTGCTGGTGGTTTGGGAAATATCATTGTAAAAACCAAAGACCCCTGGAAGGGGTGGGGCGAGCCTATCAAGTTGGACTTTCAGGGAATAGATCCATGCATCTTTTTTGACGATGATGGCAAAGCGTATGTGGTTCATAATGATGCTCCAGAAAAGGCGAAAGAACGCTATAATGGACACCGAGTTATCAAAATTTGGGAGTATGATGTAGACAAAGATCAGGTGATTGCTGGTACAGATCACATCATTATAGATGGCGGGGTTGATATAGCTAAAAAGCCTATTTGGATTGAGGCTCCTCATCTCTATAAAAAGGGTGAGAAGTATTATTTAATGAGTGCCGAAGGTGGTACTGGAGGCTGGCATAGTGAGGTGGTTTTCATCAGTGACAGCCCAAAAGGACCTTATGTTCCTGCTCCGAGTAACCCTATTCTTACGCAAAGGCATTTTCCAAAAGACCGACCAAACATGGTGGATTGGGCTGGGCATGCTGATATCATCAAGGGGCCTAATGATCAGTATTACGGAGTGTTTTTGGCTGTTAGGCCGAATAAGTCGGGTAGAGTGAATACAGGACGTGAGACGTTTATACTGCCGGTTGACTGGTCAGGCATATTTCCGGTTTTTGAAAATGGACTAGTGCCACTGGAGCCCAAACTAAAAATGCCTGAAGGAGTGGTTAACGAAACGCATAGCGGGAAGTATTTTCAGAATGGCAATTTTACGATCATCGAAGATTTTACTTCTGATAAGCTACACCCACGCTGGATTGGGTTGAGAGGCCCGAGAGAAGCTTTCATAGAAATCACCAGAAAAGGACTAAAAATCAATCCATTTGACGCACATATTCGAGAACTGAAACCAACTTCCACGCTTTTTCACAGACAACAACATGATGTATTCACATTTACTACGAGCATGATCTATCAGCCGGATTCTAAAAATGATCTTGCTGGAATCACTTGTCTGCAAAATGAAGGGTCCAATTATGTGTTTGGAGTCACCAAAATAGATGGAGAATATGTGCTTTTGCTAGAGCGCAACTGGTGGCCAGGTCGGCAGGGAGAGAAATTTTCCAAGATTGTGGCTATGGCCAAAATTGATGTTAAGAAACCGATACGACTTCAAGTTGCCGCTGAAGGGGATGATTATCAATTTAATTATTCTACTGATGGAAAGACTTTTAAGAATTTAGGAGGTATCGTTTCGGGAGATATCTTGTCAACCAATGTAGCTGGTGGTTTTACCGGAACTCTCATTGGTTTATATGCTACTTCTAATAATGCATCACTTCCAGAGAATTAACACAGGTATAGTTTATTGATTGGTTAAGAAAGAAGCTTTCCTGAGGTGTGCTAGGCATCCTAAACGTAATTCAATTCACCTGTATTGAAGAGTTTGTGGGTGTTATCTCAGGGACTTCTTTTTTCATTTGAATCCTACTAATAATCCAAAAAAATGAAAAAGTCTTATATGTTAGCAATTTGGTTGAGCAGCACCTCCTTGCTATTATCCGCACAGAATGTGCAAGTAAAAGTCCATACGGACCAACCTGCAAATCAGATCAATAAACATATTTACGGTCACTTTGCTGAACACTTGGGTAGAGGAGTTTACGGTGGACTATATGTAGGTGATACCAGCAGCATTCCTAACACAGATGGTGTTCGTAATGATGTGATCGATGCATTGAAAGATTTGAAGATTCCTAACTTGAGATGGCCAGGAGGATGCTTTGCTGATTCTTATCATTGGAAGGACGCTGTTGGTCCTAAAGATCAACGTTTAGCCACAGAAAACATGGCGTGGGGTAATGTGTGTGAAGACAATGGTTTTGGTACACATGAGTTTTTGGATTTATGTGAGCAACTAGGAGCTGAAGCATACCTGGCGACCAACATGAATTCTGGAACTGTGCGTGAAGCAGTGGATTGGGTACAATATGTGAATCATGCCAATGGCACCAGTTATCTCACCACTGATCTCAGAGAAGAAAATGGAAGAGCTACACCCTGGAATGTGAAGTTCTGGGGAATTGGCAACGAATCATGGGACTGTGGCGGCAACATGGACGTAGATCACTACACTGATTTATACAAGCAGTATGCTACAGCTATGACCTCTTACAGTAATACGGAAGGGTTGTTTCGAGTAGCAGTCGGACCTGGCTGGGACGATTATCACTGGACTGTGGAGGTAATGAAGCAGATCCCATTGAAACGACTGGAAGGGTTATCCATTCATCACTATGCAGTGTTAGAGTGGAGCAACAAAGGTTCTTCTTATGACTTTACCGATGATCAGTATTTCAGCACCATGAAAAAAGCCTGGTTCATGGATGAATTCATTACAGAAAACTCCAAAATCATGGATCAATACGACCCTGAGAACAAGGTTGCTTTGGTGGTAGATGAATGGGGTGGGTGGTATGCTCCAATTCCAGAGAAGGGACAGCTTTATCAACAAAATACCATGCGAGACGCCATGATTGCAGGGTTAACACTCAATGTATTTAATAATCATTCAGATAGAGTGAGGATGGCTAATTTGGCACAAACGGTTAATGTATTGCAAGCGGTAATTCTCACAGAAGAAGAAAAAATGATTCTTACGCCGACATACCACGTGATGAAAATGTATGCAGTACATCAGGACGCTACTTTGATTCCTGTTTCATTTGACAGCCCAGAGTATCATAAAGGTGAAGATCAAATTCCTGCATTGTCTATTTCTGCATCAGAGACTGATGGGAAGTTAAGCGTTTCTATGGTTAATATGGATCTTGATAAGGGGTATGCTCTTAAGTTGGATTTGTCTGGCTATGAGTTTGATACTATAAAAGGTCAAATAATTGAATCAGAAGATATTAGAGATCATAATACGTTTGATCAACCACGGAAAGTAATAACAACGGAGTTCAAAGATTTCAAGAGTAAAAAGGGAAGTACGATAGTAAGCCTTCCTGCATTTTCCGTTATGATGCTGCAGTTTGATTAGTAGAGCTTGTTCCTAAAATTTTCAGTAACCCGTTAAGCCTTGCAAGTTCATTGCAGGGCTTTTTTATTTATGGTGCTGAGTTAACTTTCATAGGAATGATCGTTTGGTTAATTATAAGCCTTAACGCTAGGCTTGTAGGTGTTATTTTAACCTACTCCATAAGACCTATTCCAGGTAAGGCAAAAAAAGAAGCCGCTCAAATTGCTTTGTAGCGGCCTCTATCTAAATGAAGAGAATTATGTGTACTCTTAATTGTACCCCGGGTTTTGAGGGTAACCACCCACTGTGGCATCTATTTCACTTTGTGGGATAGGTCTTAATAAATGGAATTCCTGAGGAGCTGGAGGCGTATACCCTGCAGCAGGAGCACCTCCATTAAACTGAAGGTTATACTGTGCAGCAGCACTTGAGCCTTGATAGTGTACTCTTTCAAGTAATCTGCCAGTGCGCTTCAAGTCTAGCCATCTGAAATGTTCACCTGCTAGTTCTCTAGTTCTTTCATCAAGAATAAAGTCTATCTCATCACCATGTGCTCCAGTAAGGTCTGCCACCGAAATAGGAAGGGCTCCAGCTCTGTTTCTGATCACATTGATGTAGTCTACAGCTTCGCTATTTCTGCCTAATTGAATTGCCGCTTCTGCCGCTACGAGATAAGTCTCCGCAAAACGATGTACATAGAATGGTCTAGTAGAAGCAATGTTAGGATCTTCCTCATATCCTTCTGGTCTTGCCACTCGGTTAAACTTACTCAAACTAGGGAAGTGCTTGTTTTGCTGGTTTCTTGGAAGTTCATCCAACGCAGTTGGGCTATTTGCCGTAGGGAAATAGACCACATATCCTTTGCTATTTACCCAGGCACGTCTGTCCGCATCAGATGCAAATGAGTTCTGGAACGATAAAGGAGCATGCCACATAGCAGTATCTCCTACCGCAAACTTAGGTTGTCCCACTTGAGATGCGTCTACATAACCAGCATCTGCTTCTGCTTGAGACCAGGAGGGAATACTCGCTTCATCATTAGCATACCACACGGTTTGGAATGAACCATTGTATCGTTGGTCATTCACTTTGTCTTCAAAGGCCACATCAATCATCCACGGAGTAGGGCTGAACCTAATCCAAGGTCTACCATTCTCTACATCTCTTACCATTCCTGGTACATCCTGTACGTAGAATTCGCGGAAAAGGAAGTTGTTGATATTGTCTTCAAAACCTCCAGGACTTTGAATTCCAGGGTTAAACTGTTGCTGCAAGTTCCATTCAATCGTCCACATGACCTCAGACGGCCATTCATTACTTTCATCCCAGATATCAGCATAGTTAGATTCTAGTTCCACACCATAAGTCCCTCTGTTGGTAATCAAGTCATTCGCGAAGTAGAGTGCTGAGTCATAATCATTCGCTCCTGCATAGGATCTATACCCTCTGAATAGGTACGCCTTGGATAGCAAATGCAATGCAGATGCCTTCCAAACTCTACCTCTCTGTGTAAGGTCAGGTCTTTGATCTGGTAAGTTGGTCGCTGCAGCCCTTAAATCAGCGATTACTCCATCCATTACTTCCTCTTCTGTAGCTCTGGTAAGAACGTTTGTTGGATTGGTATTGAATGCATAAGGTCCAGACCCCAAATCGATGGTTGCTCCACCGTATTGGCGAGCCAAAAGGAAATACCATGCGCCTCTTAAGAATTTAGCTTCAGCAATTAACTGGTCTAATTCTTCTGTGGTTAGTCCTGTGGCATCCGGTCCTATTTGGATAATACCATTACACGTGTTGATTGCGGGGTACGCATTGTTATGTGCAAAGGTGATTCTACCATTAGATGGGTTTAGTGTAGTATAAATGGCTAATGGTGTGTCGGAAATTTGTTGTCCTTCCATGTATTCATCAGAGAATACTGCCATCATTGCACCAGCTTCATAGCCATAATATGGCCGGAACCGGGCGTAAGCTGCAATTAGCCCATTTCTTAATCCGTCCGCTGAAGCAAACGTTTCAGGAGTTAGACTTCCTCTTGGTGTCTCTTCCAGAATGTCTTCACATCCAGAGAGTATCGCTAACATCATTAATGATGCACAACTAATTTTTAATAACTTTTTCACTGTGTCAAACATTTTAGAATTGAACATTGATTCCGAAAATGAAACTTTTCATTATTGGCGAATCTGGAGTTACTACCAAACGCTGGCTACCATCACCGAATCCTGAAGTTGAAGTACTTCCTGTTCCATTTGGTTCTGGATCTACAGCACCAGCTTTAACCAGGTCAGAGAAGAAGGCTTTGAAAGGATTGTTTGCTGTAACATATACCCTGGCTGATTTAAGACCTACTTTATCCAATACCACAGGAGGTAGGGTATAGCCTAGGTTGATGCTTCTGATTTTTGCGAATGTCGCATTGAAATAACCCAACGTAGACCCGTATTGTGGGCTTTGAAGTCCTGGTCTTGGATAAGCGTTTGTAGGATTGTCTGGAGTCCAGTAGTCTACATCTGCCTGGTTTCTTCTTCCTTCCATCGTAGCAATTGGGAAACTTACGTTTCCTTGATGGAATCTACTGATAGTCATACCACCAACTCTTGCAAATGCTACTACAGACAAATCAAATCCTTTATATCCGAAACGTGTAGTGATTCCTCCAATCCAGTCAGGGTTTAATTTTCCGATGATTGTACGGTCTTCATCATCTCTGATGCCATTCCCGTTAACATCTTCTACTTTGATATCACCAGGTACTCTACCATCGAATGTGCTTGCTTCATCAGCTTCATCGGATTGCCAGATACCAATTTTTCGGTAATCATAAATCACATCCATTGGCTCACCTACAAACCACCCATTGCTGATATTTCTTTTTAAAGTATCCACTAGCTGAGTGATTTCCTCTTGCCAACTTGTAAAGTTTACATCTACTTCAAAACTGAAATCCCCTGGAGATTTTGGCTCTACAATAAGGGCATTCATTGCAAGCTCAATACCTCTGTTTCTTGTTTGACCAATATTCACACGATAGCTTCCAGCTACACCAGACATGATTGGAAGATCCTGGGATTGAAGGATGTCTTCAGTGTCTTGTTGATACACTTCGATACTACCTTTGATCCGGTTGGTTAAGAAACCAAAGTCAACTCCGATGTTGGCCGTTTTGGTAAACTCCCACGATAAATTGTTATTGGCAAGGTTGCTCACCTCATAGCCAATCACACCGCCATCAGGTCCGATGTTGTATAGTCTCTCACCTAGTGAACCTAAAGAGGCATATGGTGCAATCGCCTGGTTGGATGTAAGTCCATATCCAGCTCTTAGTTTAAGCTCTGAAACTGGTGTTACTCCGCCCATGAAAGACTCATTTTTGATGTTCCAACCAAGTGCAACCGCAGGATATACGAAGTATTGACTTCCTTTAGCTAGTCTTGACGATCCATCTACTCGTCCTGTTAATGTCAATAAGTAGCGATTATCATAGGCATAGTTCGCTCTGGCCATATAGGAGATGATACCCCATTCTGAATAAGTTGGGCTATCAGCTACTGTGGTTCCTGACTGTGAGAAATCATAGAACTGTAATTGATCGTTGACGATGCTATTGGTTCCGAAGGACTCCTGAGTGAATTTGTCTTTTTGTACACTGAAAAGACCTGTTAGGTTTAAGCTATGCTTTTGTGCAATTACCTTGTCATAAACCAATAGGTTTTCAATGGTGTAATTATAACCGTGGTTGTTTAAGCTATTGGCCGTGTTGGGTTGGTTGCTTCTCAGAATGGCACTCGTGAAATTACCTCTTTTGGTAAAGCTTCCATCAAGTCCTACGTTGATTCTGTATTTAAGACCATCCAATATTTTCACCTCACCGTAGAAACTGTTGAAAGCTCTCATTTGTCTTCTCTCAGATACCCAAAGATCCGAGTTGTAAAGTAGGAGAGGGTTTACTCTGTTGTCATCAATGTGGCCTATAGCAGGCAATCGGTTTACTTCTCCATCTTCAGTGTATGGTTTGAACAATGGACTCATTGTCAGGATATTGAAGTAAGGGTTTTGACTTTCTCCTAAAGAAACATTGTATGAAAGCTGAGAGCTGATTCCTAATTTAATCCGATCATTCACCTGATGATCCAATGTCAACCTCATAGAGTTTCTATTGAAAGATTGTCCAGGTAAAGCATTGGTTTCTTTGAAGTAGTTTCCGGAGAAAAGGAATTGAGTCTTATCTGTACCACCAGTAAAACTTAATTCATGATTTGTGATTATACCCTGCTTTAGCATCAAATCTTGCCAATCAACTGATCTTGCCAAGTCTATTGATTCACGTTCATCTGCTGTTAACTCATACTGACCAGCGTCTTGTACGAACTTAGCATACTCTTCACCATTGAATACATCGTAGTTGCCAAGTGGTTGAGAAATACCATGGTAGCCATTATAGCTTACATTCGATTCTCCTGCTCGACCTCTTTTGGTCGTAATTAGAATTACACCATTAGCACCTCTGGAACCATAAATCGCAGTAGAAGAGGCATCTTTCAAGATGTTTATAGATTTAATGTCTCCTTGGTTGATACTATTAAGTCCACCTAGATAAGGAATACCATCCAATACTACCAAAGGCTCGTTAGCAGAGTTACCTCCAAGAGATCTGTTCCCTCTAATTCGGATTCTCATTTCAGCTCCAGGTCTGGAACTGGTTCTCTGCAGCTGAACACCGGCAATGCGACCTTGGAGTGCCTGAGTAACATTAGGGGCAGGTACTTCTGTGATAGCCTTGGCGTTGACAGTGGTAATTGCTCCTGTAACATCACTTTTCTTTTGAGTTCCATAACCGACAACTACCACTTCAGACAACTGCTCGATATCTGTGGATAAGGAAATGTCTATTTTGGATTGGTTACCAACTTTTACTTCTTGTGTTTTGAAGCCTATAAAACTATAGCTTAGAGTCTGTCCGGATTCCACTTCTATAGAATAGTTACCAGACATGTCTGTTGTAGTTCCTTTTGCGGAACCTTTGATTAAAACAGTTACTCCTGGTAGTTCAGCACCTGTATCATCTGTTACAGTACCAGATACGGTTTGCTGAGCGTACAACTGGTTTGGAATGGCCAAATAGAAGCATACAAGCATAGATAACGCAAGTAACCTCTTGTGCCAACTTCCGCAATGGCGTATGAAGGCCATCTCGCGTGTGTTTTGTAAGATTTGGTACATAGATTTATTGTGTTTGAGTACTAGATCCTGATCGGCTCGGATGTAGTACAGGTTAAGCAATCGATTGTTTAAATAGGGTAAAAAAAAGCACCAGCTTTATTAATTCACTTTGACGACTCTTAGGTTGTCCAAATAAATGGTTCCTCCTATGTTGTCAGCATAGCTTAAGCTGATTGCAAATCTGGTGCTCTCATCTCCGCCACTACTTGTTGCTTCAGATGACGGGCTAACTTCCCATGAGATCTCAGTCCAATCTGCATATTGCACTTCCACTTCACCAGGACTTTGGCCATCATATCTTCCATAACCAGGAGATCCACCTTCATCAGTTGCAAAGTCAGCACTTACTATTCCGGTACCTTTTGCCATGATACTTACTCGATAAGTAGCAGTAGGATCTACAGGAAATGAAGTGAATGGCTGAATATTCCAAGGATTTGCACCGATATCATTCACAGTAATTTTTACACAATTGAATCCATCATATGGATCTTTATCTGTAATTTCTCCAGTAGCCAGCGAGCCATTTAGGCCTCCCCATCCATTTACTCCATCGGCTGCACCTAAAGCACTTTCTTCAAAGCTTCCGTTAGTATTGACTACAGTTAAGCATTCGTAACTTCCTGCATCAGCTGTACAAGCGATAATTTCAGACTCACTTTCTATGGTGGAGCCACTAGATGTTGTCATGACAATTGCTCCAGAAGAGGCACCTGACGGCATTGTAAAGGATAATTGGCTATCCGTAACTGAGTTGATTGTTGCATCAGTTCCTCCAACTGAAATGGCTGATACAAATGAAAGGTTGTTTCCAAGAACAGTAACTTCTTGTCCATCAGACGCAGCTTTTGGAGTGTAATAAGTGATAGATGGATTTGGGATTACTTCAAATGTTACATCTGCTCGATCATTACCGGGGAAGATGAGTTTGAGATCATTCATCCCTATTGGTGCAAAGGATGGCACCACTAATTCTATTGAGCTATCTGTTGCCTCATAGTCAGAAATCCAGGTTGATTCACCCAGTCTGATAAGCTCTACATCTCCGAGGTTTGAGCCAGTTAGTGTAATAGTAGATCCGCCACCTACGGATTCAGGACTAACTCCTGTAATTCGGTTACTCACGTCTACAGCGTTTCCAGCAGGATTAGAACCGGTTAGCTTGTCGCTCCCATCATCTTCACAGCTGTAAAGCGAAAAAATCGCTACCGCTGCCAGGACAGGCATCATTTTAGTTTTGATTAATTGTTTCATTTTAACGTCTATTTTCTATTAGATACTGACAGTTCAGGATACTAAATGTGTCTAACAAAAGTATTTACGAGACATAATATAAACAATCGATTGCGTAAAAAAATCATAAAATATTTAATTAATAGGATTTGTGTATTGAATGAATAATAATGGAAACGATTGAAAAATGTGAATAACATAATTCAATTGCATCAATCGATGACAAGTGTTAAAACACTTGAGCTGTTTATTGAAAATGTGATAAGATCGTTTTCCTGAGTTATTTCAGTCATTTCACAGTCAATGTTTAAGGATGTTTTGTACAATTTCATGGCACTAGGTGTTTCATTATTTAATGTGAGGCTGATATTTGACACAGGAGTAGTACTATCATTGATAATAACGATTATCGTTTTTCCATCACCCTGATAAGCAGTTACTTTCAAATCTCTTGGTGATGTGAATTGGGTTTCAACTCGTTGATACCCTGGTCTGATGAATCTGGAATAGTGTGAATAGGCGTATCCTCTTTTTAAGATTGTATTAGTGGTAGTCCCTTCTGTTCCATCACCCAGGAATGAATAATATCTCTTGGTATACCACCAGATATAAGCGTGCCAGTTATAGGTCATAGCTTCATGGATGTCACTAAGCATTTGCATGGTTTCATCCCATTTGTCTTCATCGCTTCGTTGTTCCCAGGGAATAGCCCCACTTTGACCAGTGTTTAGGTTATACAAGTGCTCCGTCATCCAGATTTCTTTCCCTTTTTCTTCTGCTAAAGGAAATGGTTCTAATCCTCCGCCGTAAATATGCCCGGCTACTATATCAAAATTTTGGACTGCATCATCATCAGTAAGTAGTGCTCTGGTATAAGTCTGATCAAATTGAAAGCATTCTGGAGCTGCGATTTTGGCATTAATATTTGAGCCACCTTGTTCCTTAATGAAGTCTCTCATAGCAGTTGAGGACCAATCACATGATTCATAATTTACTTCATAGTCCGGTTCATTCTGAGGAGAAATGGCGTAGACATTTACACCTTCAGTGGACATGAAATTGATAAAACTGTTGATATGGTCTGCGTAAGCTGAATAGTTTTCTCTTAATAAGTGGCCACTGGTTCCATTTCCATTACTTTTTAATGCCGGTGGCGGAGACCAGGGAGATGCAAGGATTTTCACATCGCCATGAGCAAGAGCATTATTGGCATGATTAGCAATTAGTGGCCAATCGTTTTGATCGTATGGCAGTTTTACTCTGAAAATACTGAGACCTAATTGTCCGTCCCCTGTTCCAAAAGCTATTTCTGTTTCAGTATCATTTAGATATGCCGTAGGGGTGAAAATTCCATCTGCACCACCAAATCCGGCTATCTTTTGGAAAGTGTTGGAGGTATTGATGTTGAGAATGCTGGTTGGGGTTGTGGGATTTTCTGGATCAGGTTTCGGGTCTCCACCTCCGCCACAAGCAAGTAACAAGATGAAAGGAAGTGTTAGGAAAATTCTAAAATGATTCATCATGAATGTGTTTGTTATATTTACTAATTTACACAATCGATTGCGTTATGTTGTGAATTTTACTCAATTATGATGATTTCAAAAGATTACAAACCCCTTTTAATAGTGTTATTCTGTTTGATGGCAACTATTGCCAGATCAGAAATAAAGTTGCCTCAGTTAATTCAGTCTGGTATGGTGTTGCAACGAGAGTCCATCGTTACCATTTGGGGATGGGCTGATCCAGGAGAAGAGATTGTCATACAGTTTCAGAGGAAAAAGCATCGGACTTCTACTGATAAAGGAGGTAAATGGAGTTTACAGCTAGAGACAGGAAAGTCTGGAGGACCTTATACCATGGAGCTAACAGGAGATGGTTCAAGGATTACCTTGAATAATATTCTACTGGGAGATGTTTGGTTGTGCTCAGGTCAGTCTAATATGGTGCATAATCTTGGTCGGCACCAGGATCGATATCGGTATGAAATAGACAATGCTACGAATCCCGAAATTCGTCAGATTATTATTCCAGACCATCCGGTTTTGTCTGGTCCAGAGGATGAATTGAAGAATACTTCATGGAAGGAGGCAAATCCGGAAAATGTACTGGATTTCACAGTGGTAGGGTATTTTTTTGCAAATCATCTATATGATCAATATCAAGTGCCAATTGGAATCATTAAGTCGGCCGTTGGTGGTACACCCATACAGGCATGGATCAGTGAGGATGGGCTCAAAGATTTTCCAGATCTAACAGCTACTATCCAACAGAATAAGGATACAGCATACTTAAATGACATAAAAAAACGTGTAAGCGAAGCTAGAAAATCAGCATCGCCACCATCTGCAGATCAGGGACTTGTAGCTGAGATACCATGGTATTCGTTGGATTATCAACCTAAAGGATGGGATCGCATGAATATTCCAGGTTACTGGGAAGATCAGGGAGTCCGTGATTTGAATGGTACTGTTTGGTTCCGCAAAGAAATAGAGGTTCCGCAGACTATGGTAGGCCAGCCAGCTAGAATTGATATGGGAAGAATCATCGATTCAGATAATGTCTATATCAATGGTGAACGAATAGGAGGAACTGGATATCAATATCCGCAAAGGAGGTACGAGATCAAAGACGGTATTCTTAAGGAAGGCAAGAACCTGATCGTTGTTCAAGTAACCAACAATGGAGGAAAGGGAGGTTTTGTTCCTGATAAACCTTATCGATTATTTGCAGGCACCGATACTATTGATTTGAAAGGGTATTGGCAGTATAAGGTTGGTAATGTATTCAAGCCAATAAAAGGAGGCTACATTGGAGGAATTTCTGCTCAGAACCAACCTTCAGCGCTTTTTAATGGCATGATTGCACCTTTTACACCATATAAAATTAAAGGTGTGCTATGGTATCAGGGAGAAAGCAATACCTGGAGAGGTCAAGCTTACGACAAACTGATGAAAGCCTTGATTAGTGATTGGAGAAAGCAATGGAATGACCCAGAGCTTCCTGTATTCTATGCACAGTTACCCAATTATATGGATGTTAATTACTTGCCAGAAGAAAGTAGCTGGGCTGAACTTCGTTTTTCACAGTTTCAGGCTTTAGAAGTGCCAAATACCGCTATGGCAGTTACACTCAATCTGGGGGAATGGAATGACATTCATCCCGGTAATAAAAAGCCCATTGGAGATCGTTTAGCCTTAGCAGCCAGAAATATGGTCTATGAAGAACAAGATCTTGTCTATTCAGGACCTTTATATAAATCTGCTACCAGGGAAGGTAATAAGATTTATCTCTCATTTAATCACATAGGAGACGGCTTGGTATCAGATGATGGAGAATCGCTTAGGTGGTTTGCAATTGCCGGAGCGGACAAGGAGTTTGTGTGGGCTGAGGCCGAAATAGAAGGAGATCAAGTCATAGTTTGGAGTGAAGAAATCAACGATCCGGAATTTGTACGTTATGCGTGGATGGACAACCCTGCTCATGCCAATTTCTTCAATAAAAATGGTTTGCCAGCCTCTCCTTTTGAGGCGTCACTTCTAGTGAAGGAAAAAGGTCTTTGGAATGGTAAAAAAGCTGCGGTGGTCCTCACTTATGATGATGCTTTGGAAGTTCATTTGGATAATGTCATTCCTGAGTTGGATCGTAAAGGATTCAAAGGATCATTTTACCTCACAGCATCATCTCCTGGTAGCCAAGCCCGACTAAATGATTGGAAACGAGCAGCAGAAAGTGGACATGAATTGGGGAATCATACACTCTATCACCCATGCAACGGAGAGGGTAGAGACTGGATATCTCCAGCCAATGATCTGAGTCAATATACAACTGAGCAGATAGTGAGAGAAGTGAAGATGACTAATGTCTTTTTACAAGCACTTGATGGTCAAACCGAACGAACCTTTGCCTACACCTGTGGAGATACGCAGACAAAGGAGGGCTCATTTGTAAATGCCATAAAAGATGAGTTTGTAGCACTAAGAGGTGTTGATGGTGCAATCAACAAGATAGGGACAATGGACCTGAACAACCTCAATTGTTTTGTGGCTGATGGCAAAGGTGCTGATGATTTCATAGACTGGGTGGAACAAGCTAAAACTGAAAACGGTCTGGTTGTGATACTTTTTCATGGAGTAGGAGGAGGTCACAGCGGTAATGTGGATTTGGAAGAACACAATCGCTTTTTAACCTACCTGAAAGAACATCAGGAAGAGTTATGGATCACTACCACTCTCGAAGCTTCAAAACATATCAAAACATATCAAAAATAGAACCTACTATGTCTAAACCTACTAATGATGGGCTGCTAAAACCCCTTATGCAGCTGTTGATTTTAATTGTTTTGGGATTTATTCCCTGGAGTTGCAAAAGTCAAAACGAACCTGCTCCTGAGCAAGAGGAGAAATTGCGTGAATCTATTGAAATTCCTTTGGTTTTTAGCGACGAGTTTACAGGAAGCAAATGTACTGAGCCACCTCTTCCTTCCTTCGGTAATTTGGCATCTGTAGAAAATTTGACAAATCCATTTGAGTGGTCCGATGGATCCGGAATAGTGAATAGCTATGACGAGTGGAAGTGCCGTAGAGCTGAGATCAAAGCCGAGTTGGAACAATATGAGGTTGGTGTAAAACCTGGACGTCCAGAGGATATTAATGCAAGATATGCCAATGGAATTTTAACTGTAGATGTAACTGTCAATGGAAACACCTTAACACTGACCTCAGAAATCAGCCTTCCTAGTGGTAATGGCCCTTTTCCTGCCATCATAGGAATGGGAGGGCCATCAGGAAGTTTGCCAACGGATATTTTTTCATCCAGAGATATAGCCATGATCACTTTCAATTTTAGCCAGGTGATGCAGCACACTCAGAAAAGGGGTACTGAGCCGATTAATGCACTTTATCCAGATTTAACGTACATTGGATCTTATAGTGCCTGGTCCTGGGGCGTAAGTAGAATCATTGATGGATTGGAATTAGTAGTAGAAGACCTTCCAATCGATTTGGAGCACTTGGGTGTTTCTGGATGTTCCTTTGCAGGAAAAATGGCACTTTGGGCAGGAGCATTGGATGAACGAATTGCTTTAACCATAGCTCAGGAACCAGGTGGAGGAGGAGCTGCAGCATGGCGCGTTTCGGAGACGTTTGGCAATGTGGAAAAGATAGGAAATACCAATTATGCATGGTTCATTGAAGCGATGCGACAGTTTTCGGGAGCCAATGCTTCCAAACTTCCAATGGATCATCACGAGTTAGTGGCTATGGTAGCGCCACGTGCAGTGTTGATTTTAGGTAATCCAGATTATGAATGGCTGGCCGATGAGTCGGCCTATGTTTCATGTGAGGCTGCTCGTCGGGTATGGGTTTCCATGGATATTGCTGACCGATTTGGATATTCTATAGTAGGTGGACATGGCCATTGTCAATTGCCAAACAATCAGTTTCCGGAAGTTGAAGCCTTTGTCGACAAGTTTATGCTAGGTGATGAATCAGTCAATACTTCATTTGCGATTTCTCCGTTCGAAACGAATACCTCTGAATGGATCGACTGGGGAATACCAGATTTGAAATAAGAAAAGGATAATGATCTATAAAATGAAAAGACTCATTGCACTTATTTTGTCAATATTTTTGATTGGATTGACGCAAAATTTAAAGGCTGATTATCCGGTCGTTTCTCATAGATACCTTGCTGATCCTGCATCGCTCGTTTACAATGGGCGAGTGTATCTTTTCTGTTCCAATGACAATGACAATAGTGCCACTGGTAATGGAGATTACCGGATGTCTTCTATTGTCTGTGTGTCCAGTAGCGATTTGAAAAATTGGACAGATCATGGAGAGGTGTTCCGGGTTCCCAGAGATGCCTCTTGGGCCAACCTCAGTTGGGCGCCTTCTGCCGTTGAACGTGATGGGAAGTTTTATCTCTATTTCCCCAATGGTGCGAGCAATATTGGTGTTGCCGTGTCGGATAGACCTACAGGGCCTTATCAAGATCCTATTGGTAAGCCGCTTATTGATGCTGATACCCCTGGTGTTCAGCCTGCCGATAATATCTGGATTTTTGATCCAATGACTTTTGTGGATGATGATGGTAGGGCTTATCTGTATTTTGGTGGTAATGGCGAGAATAACATGCGGATTATCGAGTTGAATGAGGACCTGATCAGTACAAAAGGTGAGGCTACAACCTTTTTCGTGCCCAAATTTTTCGAAGCTGCCTGGATGCACAAACGTAACGGTATTTACTATTTTTCATATTCTACTTTGCCCGAAACAGGCCTGCGCATTGATTATATGACTAGTGATAATCCGACTACTGGATTCACTTATCAGGGAGTAATGTCTGGGCAACCACCTGAAAACAATAACAACAACCATCATGCAGTTTTTGAATTTCAAGGTAAATGGTATCAAGCCTATCACAACAGAATTGTGGCTCGAGAAGCTGGAATCTCGCCGAATTACCGCCGAAATATTTGCCTGGATGAAATATTGTACAATACTGATGGCACCATTCAGCAAATGGTCAACACGGAGGATGGAGTTTCACAAGTTGGGTATTTGAATCCCTACACCAAAGTAGAGGCAGAAACCATGAATGATCAAAGTGGTATAGAAACCGCATATTTTAATGATATAGGAATGGCAGTAACGAATGGAGGTGATGGTGATTGGATCAAAGTGAGAGGTTTGGATTTTGATGGGGAGATAACCAGTTCTTTTACTGGTTATTTTGCTGGTCTCAATGAAGGGTCTTCGTTGGAATTGCGGCTTGATACTGAAACAGGACCACTTATTGGAACGGTAGAGGTGGAGGCCACAGGAAGTGCTCAAACATGGCAGGAGCAGACCATTGAGATCAGCCAAAATGTGGAAGGTGTTCATGATCTGTATTTTATCTTTCGGGGTGGAGATGCAGAGACGCTGTTTACTATTGATTATTGGTATTTCAATACCAAACCGACGGTACTTTCAGCATCATTGAAACAGGGAGTTTCGGTTTACCCAAATCCTGCAAGAGATCATGTCAATTTGATTTTTGGTGATGATGCCAGACCTGTAGAGTGGATCATTCGTGACCTTAGCGGAAAGGTTTTGCTCCGGGGAGTTAAAGCTGGTGAAGAATCAATTAATGTGAGTTCTTTACAGCATGGAATTTATATGCTATCTGTGCGACAGGATGGACTATGGAACACTGAGCGATTGAGGATCGAATAGTCCGTAAAAACCTCCATGATTCAGATAGAACTATGGAGGTATTGTTAACTATTTCATGGAGTGAAGGATTCCTACTTCCAGACCTCTCAACTCTGCCAACGCCTTCAATCTGCCAATCGCTGAATATCCGGGATATGTCGTTTTATTTAAATCATCGAGCATTTGAAATCCGTGATCCGGTCTCATGGGTAAAGAAAGCTGTCTGCGATCCATGATATTGAGCACTTCTTTCACAATTGCTGGCATGTCTGCATCACCATTCAGATGTTCGGCTTCTTGAAAATTACCATATTCATCCATTTTGGTATTTCTCAAGTGTAGAAAATGTACCTGATTACCGAAGCGTTGTAGCATTTTTAGCAATTCATTATCCTTCCTGGCACCTAGAGAGCCGCTGCAAAAGCAAAGGCCATTAGCAGGTGAGTCAATGAAGGAAATGATGTCTTCAAGGTCTTGCTCTGTGCTGACAATTCTCGGTAATCCTAAAACAGAAACGGGAGGATCATCAGGATGAATTGCAAAGCAAATGCCATGTTTCTCCGCAATAGGAATGATTTCATTGAGAAAATCAGATAGGTGTTTTTTCAATAATTGCGTGTCTATATGAGCATATTTTGCCAGTTCGCTTAACACCAACTCTGGAGTAAATTTCTCATCACTTCCTGGCAATCCCAACATCATGTCATCAAACAATTTCTTGCGTTCATCATCTGATAGTTTGTTGAAATAGGTAGTAGCAGCTACAAGTTCTTCTTGGCTGTAATGGCTTTCTGCACCAGGTCTTTTCAGTAAGTAAACATCAAATGTTACAAAAGCATCTTTCTCAAATCGCAAGGTGCGAGAACCATCTGGTAACGTGAAATTTGGATGTGTCCTCAACCAATCTAGCACTGGCATGAAGTTGTAAGTTATCACCTTGATTCCCTCTGCTGCCAGATTAACTATGGAAGTCTTATAGTTCTCAATGAACCGTTTATAGTCTCCAGTTTGTCGCTTGATGTCATCATGAACCGGCAAACTCTCCACAACTTTCCACTCCAGTCCATGAGCTTCTATCATTTGTTTACGCTCTTGTATGGCTTCTCTTGTCCATACTTCGCCCACTGGTATCTGATGCAAGGCACTCACCACACCCGAGCATCCTGCCTGACGGATGTCAGAGAGGCTCACCACATCATTGGGACCATACCAACGCATGGTCTGGGTCATTCTAAATTTCATATTTTAATCAATTTACCACCTTGGTTTGATGCCTGGTGCGTACGGAAAAGTTAATTTTTTGTAATGATCAAGATCTTTCGGTGCAGGCTCCAGCATCGCAGGCCAGTCCTTTTTAGAATACGTCTGGAAATATAGCATGGAAGCATTTTTCCACCACTTGGCTTCATCCAGTTGAATGTTTAGCAGTTGCTCTACTTCCGCAAATAGATCTGGATCGATTTTAGACTTTAAGGAATGCCAGTCTTTTTGCATGTTTTTCACCGAATTGATTCCGGATTGGTACTTGAATCCAAGCTCATTCCATAGTGTTCTTCCAGATTTCATTTCATAATCCCATGGAACATGATGAAACCATAAGATGTATTTCTCAGGGCAACTTTTTAGATTTCCATATTTTCTGTTGAGTTCGCCGCTGTATTGTGCTACAGCGTTGCTTCCTGTTTTTGTACGATCAAAACCAATTCCGTTAGCATCTGATTTGTGATAGTAATATGGAGTCCAGTCTGCTCGCGAAAGATTGTCTACCCACGGAGCAGGGCCATAATGGTGACCAGTTCCCATGAGGTGGTGAAGTCCAAGTGGAGTCATATAATTGATTGACGCTTCCCATGAACTCATGAGCATTTTTGTGATAGTTGAGACAACTTGCGCATCATTTCCATATGAAGATTTGACCCATTCCTGAGCGATGTTTTCTGAGGATAACTGTGGGTCCCAGCTTAGCCTTCCAAAAGCAAACCAGTTGGACTGAGCCATAGGATGTCCGGTCCAGTTCAAGTCATTACCAATATTGGCTACTCCAGCGATACCAGTCATTTTATAGTCATGCAGACTTCCGTCAACCACTTTAGAAACTGTAGAGCCTTTTCCCTCTGTATAGGTGTCCGTGTCTAGTACTTCCTTGTACATCGGAGCCAGATAAACCAACTGAGTAGCTTGTCCAAGGTATTCTTGAGTAATTTGAAACTCCATCATCAGTGGAGTCTTCGGCATAGCCCCAAACAACGGATGAATCGGTTCTCTTGGTTGAAAATCGATAGGTCCGTTCTTTACTTGCACTAACACATTGTCTTCAAATTGACCGTCCAAAGGCTTAAATTCGGTGTACGCTTGCTTGGCGCGATCATCAGGCTCGTCCTCACTATAGACAAATGCACGCCACATGACTATACCACCATGTGGTTTCACGGCTTTGGCCAACATATTGGCGCCATCTACATGCGATCGGCCATAGTTTTGAGGGCCTGGTTGACCTTCAGAGTTAGCTTTTACCAGGAATCCACCAAAGTCCGGAATGATTTTGTAAACTTCTGCTGCTTTGTCATTCCACCATTTTTGCACTTCTTCATTGAGAGGATCTGCTGTTTTTAGTCCTCCAATTTCTATGGGAGCACTAAATCGTGCTGTTAGGTAAACTTTGATCCCGTAAGGACGAAACAGGTCGGCTAGTGCCTTGGTCTTTTCGATATAAGGTTTGGTTAAGATAAGTGCATTGGAGTTTACGTTCGTTAAAACCGTTCCATTGATTCCGATGGATGCATTGGCTCTGGCATAGTCACGGTATCTGGCGGGCAAATACCCAGGGAGTCGGTGCCAGTCCCAGATGGAAAACCCTGCATAACCTCTTTCAGATGACCGATCCAGATTGTCCCAATGGTTAAGTATGCGCACATCTATCGCAGGATTGCTGGTGATTTTGAGATCGTCTATAGAAGAGGAGGTCTGTAGCAAACGGATGAATTGAAAAGTCCCATAAAGTAGTCCGGAGGAGGAAGGGCTTGTGATCACAATTTGTTTATTGACCTTTTGGATAACAAAACCTTCCTGTTTAAGACTGGCTGTTTCGATGGCTTTTTTAAGGTCAGGTGAGAGTTTCGATGCAGGTAGGATAACCACATCAGCATTTTTTTGATCATATACTTGCTGGATGTCCTGATTGAGCAGCTTGGGAAGTGCATTGTCCAATTCGGTTGTAATAATATTACGCGTATCAGAAGCTTCAGCTATGAAATACGATTGAATGGAAGATTGATAAGAAGTTATTGCTGCACCATTTTCCAATTGATCGTAACCGAGCCATAAGTCATAGCCTGTTTGTGAATGTAAGGTGTTGAGTAGAATGGAGGAAAATAAGAAGGTATATAGGACTTTCATCATTGGGGAATCATCAATTGTTGTAGTGCAAGTTTAGTATTTATATAATATTTACACAATCGATTGTTTAAGTTTCTATTGTGTCGTAATTTTCCGCTCATGAAATCGAAATTCTTTAAGAGATTCGCTTTAATTCCATTAAAAAATAAGGTGACGTTCAATGTCTGCTTAGGACTGGCTTTGTTTTTTGAAGAATTATCAAAATCTCTAAAAATGAATTCATTAGTGTTGCTGAATGGCAATTGTCAGAGCAATAAATTCTTGATGTCATTGAAGGTTGCTATTGCAATTAGGCAAATTGTAAATCCAGTTTACAGATGGGAACATTGCTCAACTGGAACAAATCAACAGAATGCTTTCGATTTCATTCCATTTGCAAAACTCATTAATGTCTGATAAGAATGATGAAATCGATACAACTCTTACGATATAGGATTGGCCTTTTGATGATACTCAGTCTATGCTGGTCCATCACTTTTGGACAAAGCCCTATTGCTCAGGGAAAGCCTAAATGGTTAGGAAATATTTACAGCAGTGCACAGGTGACAGATTTCACTGAATATTGGAATCAGGTGACTCCCGAGAATGCCGGCAAGTGGGGTAGTGTGGAAGGTACCAGAGATGTGTTTAACTGGGGGCAATTGGACGCGGCCTATGCTTTAGCGAAAGACAATGGTTTTCCTTTTAGATTTCATGTGCTTTTTTGGGGTTCTCAGCAGCCGGGTTGGATTGCTACGCTAAGCAATGAAGAGCAGTTGGAGGAGATCAATGAGTGGATGGATGCCGTAGCAGAGCGTTATCCAGAAATTGATTATTTGGAGGTGGTCAATGAACCACTTCATGCACCACCTTCAGGCCTAACATCGGGTAATTATAGTAAGGCTCTTGGCGGTGGTGGAGTTACTGGTTGGGATTGGATCCTGGAAGCATTTAGATTGTCAAGGGAGAAATTTCCGAATGCCCAGTTAATGATCAATGATTACAACATAGTAGGAAGTACAAGTGAGACTACACGATATCTAAGAATCATTGAACTGCTACAAGAACAGAACTTGATTGATGCTATCGGAGTGCAAGCACATGCATTTTCGACAACTGGAGATGAGGAGGTAATCAAATCAAACCTGGATGCATTGGCTGCTACAGGATTGCCAATTATTGCCACCGAAATGGATATAGATGGGGGTACCAATGCTAGTAATGATGATCAACTGCAGCTAGAAGAGTACCAACGCATATTTCCAGTTTTTTGGGAACATCCATCCGTCATTGGAGCGACCTTGTGGGGGTGGAGACCAGGCCTTTGGAGGAATGATGAAGCAGCATATTTAGTACGAAGTAATGGTAGTGAAAGACCTGCTTTGGAATGGCTTAGATCGTATGTTGAGAATAAAACTGTCTTTGAGTTTGGAACAGTATTGTCGGCAGCAAACAAATCTCAAATTAAAGTATATCCAAACCCAATTACTACCCATTCATTTGAGTTGATCACCGATCAATCTTTTATTCGACTAGATCTATTGAATTTATTTGGTCAACAAGTATATACACAGGGTTCTGTGAATAGCGGTTCACAAACAATTGTGTTGGATAAGTCACTTTCATCAGGAGTTTACCTCCTACGATTACAGTCGGAGCAAGATGATGTATTCATAAAACGTTTGATCATTAAATAGCTTTTAAGCATATCTCATGAAAATGATAAAGACCTACATAGTTACGGTATTCCTTGGAGCATTGATGTGGTCCTGTCAATCTGATCAGGGGCAACACGAAGATGAAACACCTCAAAGCTTGAGAGAAGCATATGCTGATGATTTTCTCATCGGAACAGCACTGGGGTACAGTCAATTGATCGCTTCAAGTGAGAAGGAACAAGCATTAATTGCAGCTCAATTCAGTGTAGTTACACCTGAGAACATGATGAAGTGGGAGCGCATTCATCCAGAGCCTTATACGTTCAATTTTGGTTTGCCGGACAGTCTAATTGAACTGGCAAGCAGGAATAATCAAAAGGTATTTGGACATACCCTTGCCTGGCATAGTCAGACGCCGGATTGGCTGTTTGAAGATTCTCTTGGCAACCTGATCGATACTGCCACCTTATTTGCAAGGATGGAACACCACATCAATAACGTTGCTGGACGGTACAAAGGAAAGATTCTTGGTTGGGATGTGGTTAATGAAGCCTTAAATAATGACGGTTCTTACCGAAATTCCAAATACTATCAAATAGCTGGTGAGGAGTTCATTTTTAAAGCTTTTGAATATGCCGCCAAAGCCGATCCAAATGCAGAGCTGTACTACAATGATTACAGTATGAATGTACAGTCTAAGGTTGATGGAGCAGTTGAGATAGCGACTAAGGTTCGTGATAAGGGTCTTCGAATTGATGGGATTGGAATGCAAGGACATTGGGGGATAGACAGACCTTCTATTGACTTGATAGAACAAAGTATTCTAAAAATCCACGATGCAGGATTTAAAGTGGCGATAACGGAATTGGATATTGATGTTTTGCCAAACCCATATCGAATAGAAGGAGCCAACATTTCTGACAGTTTTGAGAACAATGCGGAGGCAAATCCATATGCTGATGGTTTGCCAGATTCAGTCAATCAAGCACATGCTCAGCGATATGAAGAGCTCTTCAAATTATTCTTAAAACACAAAGATAAAATTGATAGGGTTACTTTCTGGGGAGTACATGATGGGCATTCATGGAAGAATGACTGGCCTGCTAGAGGCCGCACCAATTACTGTTTGGTATTTGATAGAAATCTTGACCCGAAGTTGGCATATGATAAGATCATGACCTTAAAATCGGAAACACACTAACAAGTAAAAAAATGAGCAACGAATCCGGAAAACTCTCTGTCATAGAGAAGGTTGGTTACAGTTTAGGTGACCTGGCAGCTAATCTTGTTTTCCAAACACTGGTAACCTACCTGGCTTACTTTTATACCGATATTTATGGTCTGAAGACAGGTGACTCCTCAGCCATTATACTAACAGTGGGATTGATCGCAGCTTTCGCTTTTAACCCTATTGTGGGAGCAATAGCCGACAGAACCCGGTCCAGATGGGGGAAATTTCGTCCATGGATATTGTGGACAGCAGTACCTCTTGGTGTCATAGCTTTGTTGGCTTTTAGTACTCCAGATTTCTCATACAAAGGCAAGTTGATCTATGCAGCTGCCACTTATACCTTGCTTTTGTTGCTCTATGCAGCCAATAATCTTCCTTATTCTGCTCTGAGTGGTGTAATCACCGGTGACATGGGTGAGCGAAATAGTGTGTCTTCTTACCGGTTTGTGGCAGTAATGTTTGCTCAGTTTTTTGTGCAAGTCTTCATGTATCCATTGATCCTCAGCGCAGGCAATGGTGATAAATCTGCCGGAATTGAGATTGTGATGACTTATCTGGCAATCATCGGTACAGTGATGTTGTTGATCACCTTTTTCACTACCAAAGAGCGAATCGTTCCTAAAAGAGAGCAGGAATCTAGCGTGATGGAGGATTTGAAGGATTTAATGAAAAACAAACCCTGGCTGATCATGCTTACGTCTACTTTTCTGGTATTTGTCACACTAGCCATGAAAGGTGGTTCTTATGTGTATTATTTTGAGAACTATGTAGACAAGACTGCTTTGGCAGATTTCTTAAGCCCTGTTTTAGGCTTTCTCGGATCAATCGGGATGAATTTTTTCAGTGATGATCCTATATCGGCTGGTTTTGGAATTTTCAATGCTGGAGGAATTATCTTCATGATTGTGGGGATAACTCTTTCCAAAACACTAGCGGATAAATACGGCAAGAGAGACGTGTTCATGGCAGCACTTTTTGTGTCTACATTGTTTATTCTGTTTTTCGTGTTCTTTTCTCCAGATTCAATTGTCCTGATTTTCGGTTCGCAGATTCTACACGGATTTTTTTACGGAATCACCATTCCATTACTATGGGCAATGATTGCGGATGTGGCTGATTTTTCTGAATGGAAGAACAACCGAAGAGCAACAGCGATCATTTTTTCAGCCATGATGATTGGTTTGAAGGGAGGACTTAGTGTAGGAGGAGCTTTAGTTGCCTGGATTCTGGGTGTTTATCAATACATACCAAAAGAGGATATTACTGAATCATTTGTTGGACAGCCCGAAACGGCGGTTGAAGGGACTCGACTGCTGGTAAGTATATATCCATCAATTCCATTTTTCTTATGTATAGGATTACTATTCTTCTATGAGATCAATAAGAAAATGGAATCCAAAATTGAGGCTGATTTAAAACTTAAAAGAGTTTAATTATGGCGGATGAATTTGATCATATAGATTTTGAAGAATTAAATACTAAGGCAATTTCTCAGCCCTTGGTAACTCATATATATACTGCAGATCCCTCTGCGCATTATTTCAATGGCAAGATTTACATATATCCGAGTCATGATATTGATGGAGGGGAGGCATTTGATGATTTGGGAAGTCACTTTAAAATGAGGGATTACCATGTCTTTTCTATGGATTCTGTGGATGGAGATGTGACGGATCATGGTGTTGCGCTGGATGTGGATAATGTGAAATGGGCTGCAAAACAAATGTGGGCTCCTGATGCGCATGAAAAGGATGGTAAATACTATCTATATTTTCCAGCTAAAGATCATGAGGGCATTTTTAGAATTGGAGTGGCCGTGAGTGATCACCCAACAGGGCCTTTTGTGGCACAACCTGAGGCAATTAAAGAGAGTTTTTCGATAGATCCTGCAGTATTTAAAGACGATGACGGAAGTTACTATCTGTACTTTGGCGGACTATGGGGCGGTCAGCTTCAACGTTGGAGAAACGGATTTTATAATTCTGAGCAGGCGGAAAGTCCAACGGCTCATTTGCCTGAAGATCATGAGCCAGCCTTAACAGCGATGGTAGCTAAACTGAAAGAGGATATGCTGGAGTTTGATGAGACTCCTGTTAATGCTCTGATTCTTGATGAAAATGGTGAGCCTCTATTAGCTGGTGATAATGAACGAAGGTTTTTTGAAGGAGCCTGGATGCATAAGTATAAGGGGAAGTATTATTTGTCTTATTCTACAGGAGATACACATTTTCTATGTTATGCTACTGGTGATAGTCCATACGGTCCATTTACTTACAGAGGACAGATTCTTGGGCCGGTAGTGGGGTGGACCACCCATCATTCCATTTGTGAGATTAAAAATAAGTGGTATCTGTTTTATCATGATTCGATACTCTCTGAAGGGAAGACGCATTTACGATGCATCAAGGTAACTGAATTGGAGTATGAAGAGGATGGAACTATCAGAATGATTGATCCTTATCCGGGATTTGATTCTGATAAATTGATTTAAATAATTCTTGACCGATTGATATTTTTTTATTCGCGCAAATCAATCGATTGATTAAGGAGAATTATTGTAATTTATTACACGATAACAAATTTGAAAATAATGAATTTTTATAAAGATAAGGTAGTAGTTGTGACCGGTGGAGCTGGTGTTTTGGGCAGTAGCATGGCGAGATGTTTTTATGAGCTGGAAGCTCAAGTGGTGTTGATAGATCGCAATGAGGACGCTCTCAACGATTTACTGAAAGAGTTACCGAATGCAAAAAGTTTCATTGGTGATGTTCTTAATCAAGAAAGCATCACTGGTATTAAAGATCAGGTAATTAAGGAGTTTGGTCGGGTAGATGTGTTGCTCAATGTAGCAGGTGGAAACGTAGAAGGTGCAACGCAGAGAGAAGACCAAACGGTGTTTGATATTGATAGTGGCCTGATTGATAAAGCAATACAACTAAACCTTCATGGGACCATTTATCCTTCACTGGTTTTTGGTGAAATGATTGCTAAAAATGAAAATGGAGGATCTATTATCAATATTTCGTCTATGGCTACATACAGTGCCATTACACGGGTCATGGGTTATTCTATAGCCAAATCGGGTGTGAACTCACTGACACAATGGATGGCTTGTGAATTGGCTAGAAATTATGGAGATAAAGTGCGTGTCAATGCGATTGCACCTGGATTTTTTATTGGAAACCAAAACAGAAAACTGTTGCTCAATCCTGATGGAAGTCTCACTTCCAGAAGTGAAAAGGTGATTAATAAAACCCCAATGGGTCGATTTGGAAGTATAGATGAATTGAACGGGGCTGTAAAGTTCCTATGCGGAAATGAAGCCACTTTCATCACCGGTGTTGTTCTTCCAATAGATGGTGGTTTCAGTGCATTTAGTGGGGTATAAACTGATTGTTATGAAACACCTTTCACTTGTTGCTTTGTTCATGATTTCTATGAGTAGTTTGTTTGCACAGGAATTTGTGTCGTTCTCGCCTTTAAAAAATGCTTTTACGCTTTCTGAACCCGGACAGCAGATCTCTATTCTTGTTGCTGCTGAAGATTACAAAGGAGTGCACAGAATAGTTGAAATGTTCAAAAAAGATCTGGAAGAAGTTACTGGTAACACTGTTAAAGTAATTCAGAAAGTTTCGGACGTTTCTGGTCAAGTGATAATTGTTGGAAGTACAGATAAAAGCTCGTTCATCCATCAGCTAAGGGACTCTAAGAAGTTCAAAACGGATGATTTAGAAGGAAAGTGGGAAAAGTTTATCGTGACCAGTGTTTCCCAGCCATTTGAAGGAATAAGGAATGCTTTGGTTATTGCCGGGAGTGATAAGCGAGGTGCTATTTTCGGAATGTTCGAGCTTTCTCGTCAAATTGGTGTTTCACCTTGGTATTGGTGGGCGGATGCACCTATTGTCAAAAACTCCAGTATTTACATTAAGCCAGGTAGACATACTAAAGGTGAGCCGGATGTGAAGTATCGAGGTATTTTCATCAACGATGAAGCGCCCGCCTTGACAGGTTGGGTAGGAGAGAAGTTCGGTGAATTTGGTGCAGCGTTTTATTCACAAGTATTCGAATTAATTCTAAGATCTGGCGGCAACTATCTATGGCCTGCCATGTGGAGACCAAGAGCTTTCTCCGCTGATGATCCAGAAAATGCTCGATTGGCTGACGAGCTGGGAGTAGTTATCTCCACAAGCCATCATGAACCACTCATGAGAGCACATGATGAGTGGGGACGAGAGGATAATGGAGCCTGGAATTTTCAGACCAATAAGGAAAAGCTAAACGAGTTTTGGAAAGGCGGTATTGAGCGCATGGGAAAATACGAAAGTGTGGTTACTGTGGGCATGCGTGGCGATGGAGATGAGGCCATGTCTGAGGATGCTGCTGTGCCTTTGCTACAAGAAATCATTGCTGAACAAAGAGATATTATTGAAGAAGTGACGGGGAAGCCCGCAGCTGAGACGCCACAGGTTTGGGCGATTTACAAAGAAGTGCAGGATTATTATGATCAGGGCATGAGAGTGCCTGAAGATATCATGGTGCTGTTCTGTGACGACAATTGGGGGAACGTGAGAATATTGCCAAAGAAGGAGGATTTGGGACGTTCAGGTGGGTTTGGCATGTATTATCATTTCGACTATGTAGGAGGTCCGGTTTCTTACCGCTGGCTCAATGTCACGCAGATTGAGCGGACGTGGGAGCAAATGAATCTGGCTTACGATTGGGGAGTGAAGGACCTGTGGATTGTCAATGTTGGGGATATCAAGCCTATGGAGCTTCCGATCAGCTTTTTTCTTGATTTTGCGTGGGATGCATCCACGATGGAGGCAAAGGACTTACCAGTATATTACTCCAAATGGGCAAAGCTTCAGTTTGGAGGGGAATATGCTGAAGAAATTGGGGAGATACTATCTCTGTATACCAAATACAATGCGCGCCGAACACCAGAAATGCTGAAGCCAGATACATACAGTTTATTCTATTATCGAGAAGCGGACCGTGTGCTTGCTGAATATCAGGACTTGCTAAAGCGAAGTGAAAGTATCTATGAAAAACTACCTGCCAGCCATCAATCAGCATTCTATCAGTTGGTCCTTTCGCCAGTAGCTCTATGCGCTAATCTGAACGAAATGTATATCGCTGCAGGAAAGAATCAGGCTTATTCCAGGCAAGGAAGGGCTTCGGCCAATTTTTATGCGGATAAGACCAAAGAGCTTTTCTTTAAAGATGATGAACTCACTGAAGCTTATCATCAGAATAATGATGGTAAGTGGAATCACTTCATGGATCAGGTACACATTGGCTATGAAAGCTGGAACAATCCTTCAAATGATAAAATGCCTGCCGTTTCCTACATTCAAGTAGATGAAAATCCTTCGCTGGGATATGTGGTAGAGCATGGAGCAGAATCTAGATGGTCAAAAGGTGGATTGTTTAGCAACGGCTTCTCTTCTTTTGATCCGATCAATGATCAGCACTATTACCTGGAAGTGTTTAATAGAGGAGGAGGCGAACTAAGCTATGAATTGAGTGCCTCGGAAGATTGGATTCTGTTATCCAAAACGAGTGGCAAGGTAAAGTATGAGGAGAGAATTGAGGTAAGCATAAAGTGGGACAAGGTTCCTGCTGATGTAGAAAAAGGTCAAATTTCATTGAAGCAAAATGGATCAGATAGGACTTATACGATCGAGGTTCCTGTTCGTCAGAGTTTGCCAGAGACGAAAGGGTTTGTGGAAAACAATGGAGTGGTTTCCATTCCAGCGACAGCTTACTCTTTCAAACAAAGCGCAAAAGAGATTCAATGGGTGAAAGTGTCTAATATGGGTAGAACAGGTTCTTCCATGACCATAGAGCCAGCCAATGCTCTTCAGCAGTCAATTGGTAAGAATACGCCATTACTCGAGTATGAATTTACCTTGCTTGATGGTGGGGATTTAAAACTGAAAACCTATGTTTCGCCAACATTGAACTATAAGAAAAATGAGGGTTTGAAATTTGCCATATCTATTGATGATGAAGAACCACAAATCATCAATATACATGCGGGTGAAACCCAGCCGGATTGGGAGTATCCAAAATGGTGGAATGATTCCGTGACGGACCACATTAAAAAAATGACATCAGACCATTCCAATATTTCTGCGGGTGTTCATACGCTCAAAGTTTGGATGATTGATCCTGGAGTTGTTTTTCAGCAATTTGTTATTGACGCAGGTGGATTAAAATCAAGTTACCTCGGGCCACCAACGAGTAAAATGAAATAAAAAATATTCAGCGTGAGATTAGGCGACCATGTTTTGAGGCTGTATTAAAAGGGGCTTTTAATGCAGCCTCTATTATGTTCTAGTTGCTTAGTTTGAGGTTTTAACTGATGAACCTCTTATGATTAATTCGGTGTCCAACGTGATGACTTCAGGTGCATGTTCGGTGATGTTAAGTACATGCTCGGCAGCTATTTTTCCCATCATCACAGGAGGTTGTGATATCGTGGTAAGTGGTGGGTCCACAACGGATGCGATTGGATCATTGTTAAAACCAACAACTGCCAATTGTTCTGGAACCTTAATTCCCATCTCTTTTGCCAACAAAATAGTGCTTACGGCTGTAGAGTCAATAGCAGCAAAAATAGCATCAGGACGATTCTTTTTGGTTAGTAATGTTCTTGCCATGTCGATACTATTTTCCTCGTTCAATGAAGGAGCACTTACAATCAATTCCTCTTCCACAGTCAAGCCATATTTTTCTAAAGCAGCCAGATAACCAGCCTTTCTTTGTTGGAAAATGAATTTTCCTTTACCAGTAATATGACCTATTCGTTTGTTGCCTTGCTGAATGAGGTGTTCTGTAGCTTTAAAGGCAGACTCAAAGTTGTCTATTATGACCTTGTCTCCAACCAAATCCGTAGGTACTCGATCTACAAAAACAATAGGGATGCCTCTCTTTTTAAAAGGCTCAAAATGGCTAAAATCTTCTGTTTCAATTGCTAAAGAAATGATTAGCCCTTCCACACGACTATTCAGCATGTTATGAACAATCTCTTTTTCCAAATCCTGTTTGTCATGCGTTTGGGAGATGATTACATTGTAACCCTTAGATCGGGCAATGGATTCAATTCCTGATATCATAGAAGAGAAGAAAGGCTGATTGATCCAGGTAACCACGACACCCAGAGTGAAGGTGTTTTGCTGACGTAATTTGGCAGCAAATGAATTGACCTGATAGCCCATTTCTTCCGCATACTTTTTAATTTCTGCGGTTCTCTTTTTGCCGATACTCTTATGACCTTTTAGCGCCCTGGAAACGGTAGAAGCGGAAACACCAAACTCCTTTGCTATGTCATAAATAGTGATGTCTTTCTTCATTAAATCTTTCGGATTCTCGTTATCTCAGCACTTATAGGTGAAGATGTGAAATTGAATTATTGATTGTTCTGTGCGCAAATTTGGCCTTTTTTATGAGAATTTAATGAATTTAGTCGTTCACAATACCAGTGACTAGTTGGAACCAGGCAATTTTTTTAATCTTATTCTAATATTGGTACACTGAAAAAGTGGATCGCATTATTTTCAAATACTCGATCTTCAGCCATGTTAATATTTGATAAGTCAATTTGCTAAGCATATTTTTGTACACATATTAAAACATTGAATTATGGCTGATAAACCAATCACCTCGTTTATTGAGAAACACTTTCTTCACTTCAACTCCGCGGCATTAGTAGATGCAGCCAAAGGCTATAAGAGCCATTTGGAAAGTGGTAAGAAGATGTTGATTTCCCTTGCTGGTGCTATGAGTACTGGAGAACTGGGAATTTCTCTGGCTGAGATGATTCGCAATGACAAAGTTCAGATCATATCTTGTACAGGTGCCAACTTGGAGGAAGATTTGATGAATTTGGTCGCTCATACACATTATAAAAGAATTCCTAATTACCGTGATTTAACACCAGAGCAAGAGCGTGAGTTGTTAGATCAAGGATTGAATAGAGTAACTGATACGTGTATTCCTGAAGAAGAAGCGTTCAGAAGACTTCAAGAGCATATCTTCAAGATATGGAAGGATGCTGAAGATGCTGGTGAGCGTTTCTTCCCTCATGAGTTCATGTACAAATTGTTGAAATCTGGGGTTTTGGAGCAGTATTATGAAATTGATCCAAAAAACAGCTGGATGCTTGCCGCAATGGAGAAGAACTTGCCAATGGTAGTTCCAGGTTGGGAAGATTCTACCATGGGTAACATATTCGCTTCGTATTGTATCAAAGGTGAGTTGAAGCCAAGCACCATGAAGTCCGGTATCGAATACATGACTTTCTTAGCTGACTGGTATTTGAAAGAAGCAGGTTCTGAAGGTATTGGATTCTTCCAAATTGGTGGAGGTATTGCCGGTGATTTCCCAATTTGTGTAGTGCCAATGCTGTATCAGGATTTAGAGAAAGAAGATGTGCCTTTCTGGAGTTACTTCTGCCAGATTTCTGACTCAACTACGAGTTATGGTTCTTACAGTGGAGCTGTTCCAAATGAGAAAATTACCTGGGGTAAACTGGATGCCGATACACCTAAATTTATTGTAGAATCAGATGCGACCATTGTGGCACCGTTGATTTTTGCTTACGTTTTAGGTTGGTAATTCTCAACTATAGAATATTGATACGAGTCTCCTTGAGGTATTAAGGAGACTTTTTTTATGCCTTAGTTTTTAATCTTAGGCTCCATTTCGCCACGCATGAACTGGTTATATTCTTCACATGTGATGTAGGGTTCGCCTGCAGAGTAAGGACATGTTTGATAGAGCGTTTCGAATGCTCCTTTTTTGAAAACCACTCCCTCACCTTTACATACAGGACAAATGATTTTGTCCATGCCTCCACAGTCAAATTCTCCACTGGTCAAACTTTCCATCATCGCTTCGCTACTTGCTTTAGCTTTCTTAATATAAGCTTCTTCGGCCAGATTAAGTGTGGAAACAGCTTCATCATAAAAGCGTCCTTGTGTTCCTTTTAGTTGGATGTATTTGTTCAGCCAGTTGATACTTTGCTTGTATTTGCTCAGGTGATAACTGTTTTTCCCGAAGTAAAAAGCTAAGTCTGTTGGAACTGCAGTAATATTTTTGAGAATATCTGTAAACTCGTCATTTGCTTTTTCATATTCACCCATGTTCATCATGTCCACAGCCTGGTCTATTCTTTTAGAAAAGTAACCATCCACAGGAGTTTGACTAAAGAGGACTGAAGAAATAAGAATGAAAAGTACGGATTGAATTGATTTCATGAACTACTGTTAAAAACACACGGGTTGCAAAAATAAGCACCTCAAAGCTAAACGTAACAAAAGCTATGGCTGGTATCTTTTGTCAGGCAATCTATTCACTTTAAATTCGTAAAAAACATTAAAATATGGAAAAAGCGTTAACCCAGGATCAACTCACCCCCGCTTCAGTTGATTTTTTGCCTATCAATGGTACGGACTACTTAGAAATTTATGTAGGTAATTGCAAACAGGCTGCCCACTTCTATAAAACAGCCTTTGGTTTTCAGGATTTAGCTTATGCAGGTTTGGAAACAGGTTTGAAAGACCGGGAATCTTACGTTTTGGTTCAGGATAAGATCAGGCTAATCTTGACATCTCCACTGAAGTCTGGTACAGCAATTGGTGAACATATCGATAAGCATGGAGACGGTATTAAAGTAGTTGCTCTTTGGGTCGATGATGCTCGTCAGGCTTACGAAGAAACGATCAAGAGAGGAGCCAAGTCATACATGGAGCCAGTAGTAGAGACGGACGATACAGGCGAAGTGGTAAAGGCTGGTATTTATACTTATGGAGAGACGGTGCATATTTTTATTGAGCGTAAAAACTATCATGGCATTTTCTTACCAGGTTATAGAGAATTGAAGACGAGTTACCATCCATCTATTGTTGGGTTGAAATATGTCGATCATATGGTAGGTAATGTCGGCTGGGGTGAAATGAAAACCTGGGTCAATTTCTATGCTGACGTGATGGGCTTCACACAGTTGGTTTCGTTTGATGATAAGGATATTTCTACTGAATATACTGCGCTCATGAGTAAGGTGATGAGTAATGGAAATGGCCGAATCAAATTCCCTATTAATGAGCCAGCAGAAGGTAAAAAGAAGTCTCAGATAGAAGAATATTTGGATTTTTACGAAGGTGCAGGAGTGCAGCATATTGCGGTAGCAACTGATAATATTGTAGAGACGGTTACAGCACTGAGAGATAGAGGTATTGAGTTTTTAAGAGTTCCAAGCACTTATTATGATGATTTGCTCGACAGAGTAGGTGAAATTGATGAAGACTTAGAGCCGTTAAAAGAACTGGGAATTTTGGTGGATCGTGATGATGAGGGATACCTGTTGCAGATCTTCACTAAACCAATTGAGCCAAGGCCTACACTTTTCTTTGAGATTATTCAACGAAAAGGAGCTAAGTCTTTTGGGAAAGGAAACTTCAAAGCGTTATTTGAAGCGATAGAAAGAGAACAAGAAATTCGTGGAACCCTATAATATTTAGGGTTTCTTACGTTTGAGGATTAGGTAAATGAGGTTTTAGAATCTCGAAAAATTTGTGTGTATGAATAGGAAGTATGTTTTAATACTGTTCTTCTTGATGGGAGTGGTGATAGTTGGCTATGGGCAGTCTACACGCGATGTAAATACTCCAAAAGCTCCTGCTCCAAGATATCAGGCTTTCAAAAAAGAGAAGAAAGGTTTTATGTTTGGTCTGTTTAAGAAGAAGCAAAAACCACAGTTTAAAACATATCAAGAGGAATCTGAAGATTTTCGAGAGCGAGTTTCAGCAGTGCTGGAGCAAAAAGCCAAAGAAGAGCGAAAAATGAATAAAGCTCGCTACACTAATCCTTTATATTTTGGTCATAAAAAGCCTCCCAAGAAGAGGAAGAATGGAAAGAAAAAGTTCTGTAAAGAATGTGGTCTTTGGCATTAACCTATGAATATCAGACGATTTATTGAATCAACAAATCTTCAAACTACCATTACTGGTAATGATGTAGATGCTCTGATAGCAGAAGCAAAAGCATTGGAAGTATTTGGTGTTTGTGTACCTCCATTCTGGGTAAAAAGAGCTTCCAGAGAAATTGGTGATGCTGATTTATCATTGGTGACTGTTATTGGTTTTCCATTAGGGTATCAAATGACAGAAACCAAGGTTGAGGAAGCAAAGCTGGCCTTACGTGATGGAGCCAATGAACTTGACGTGGTAATGAATGTATCTGCATTCAAAGATGGCATGCCATGGCCTAAAATTGAATTTGCTAAACTCTCTAAGCTCGCTCATGAATATGATGCCATGCTGAAAGTGATCATAGAAGTTGCATACCTTACAGATGAGGAAATTGTAAGAGCTGCTAGACTGTGCTCAGATGCAGGAGTAGACTTTGTGAAAACCTCTACAGGAATGGTGACCAATGGAGGAGCTACTGTACATCATATAAAATTGCTGAGAGAAGTGCTTCCTTCAAGTGTAGGCATTAAAGCCTCTGGAGGGATCAAAACAAGAAAACAAGCAATTCAGCTTATAGAGGCAGGTGCAGATAGAATCGGCACATCAAGTGCTGCACAAATTGTAAACGGGTAATCATGGCGGTAAAAATAAGAGTATTCGGAAAGGTTCAGGGTGTGTTTTATCGTGCTACCACCAAAAGCGTAGCTGACGATCTCAGGTTAACTGGCTGGGTTAGAAATGAAGCAGATGGATCAGTATCTATTTTCGCTCAGGGAGAGCGAGTAAACGAATTAGTTGAATGGACTAAGACAGGACCTCAATTTGCTAGAGTTGATCGTCAGGAAGTGGAGGAAGTTGCTGATGAAGCCTTTGATTCCTTTGAGATCAGAAGGTGATTAAGCTGCCTTCAGCATCTTAGTTCGAGTGATTTTCAGGTTGAAGTGTCCCAAGATCACCCTTCTAATGGCGTAATACAAAAACTTGTTGTTCATGCCCTGGCGTAGGATACAAGCTTTCAGAATGGATCTATATACTTCAGGTTTGGAGCAGAAATACTTGATCCAGTTATCAAACTCTTCCTGCCATGCTTCTGCATATACTTCATAGTGTGAACGACCATCCCAGATAATTTCCAGCTGATTGTTTCCACGCTCATATCTGTAAATCGCAGATAGGATTTCGTAGAGTTCCTGAAGAAATTCGTAATCGTATTCTTTGATTCCTTTCAGTTTGATGATGAAAGCATCTTCCAATCCAAGCGGATTTTCCAGCAACATGTACGTTTTGTAGGCTACTTCTACCCATCTTTTCAAAAGTTGGGGTTCCACAAAGCCTTGAGCAGCTCTGAGGATGGAGTTTTTGTCCTGTTCGAAGTATTTGTCCTGGTAATGTTGCATAAAAAAAGGAACGGTGATTACCGTTCCTCAAATTTATAAATTAATGACTTAAATCTTATTGCTTAACTAAAGTAAAGCTCCAGTTTCCTTCGAAACCTTCAACTCTACTTTCTGGTGCGTTGCTAAATGTGATCACCAATTGAGTTGGAGCCTCCACATTATCTGGTGTTACGCTCATTTGTAAACCATCAGTAGATCGGATAATAGTGCTGATATCAGGAGTCTCTTCAGATCCTCCAAATGACCATGCCACTACACCGCTTCCCCAAACATCAGCAGCTCCATCATCAGTTGGAACACCGGAAGTAGAATAAGTACCTGCATTGGTTTCAGTGTTGTAAGTCCATCCTAAAACGAACCCTTCCCATTCAGTTCTGTTAGAACCATCGAAGGTTACAGAAGAAGGTGTCCATGAACCACCGTCCAAAACTGTTCCAAATTCATCACGTGGATCTGGATCTTCGTCTTTCTTCTTTTTCTTACAAGAAACGAAAACCACTAATGAACAAATTACTAAGGCTGTTAGAAGTTGAGTGAATCTCTTCATATTTCAATTATAGAGGTAAATAGATAGGCTGTATTTCTACAACATTATCAAAAGTATAGGATTTAAATGATTTAACCTATGATTATTAAAGTAAGGAATTTAATTTTTTCAAGTTAGTTATGGCCTTAACGTCGTTTGAATATCTTTTATTGTTCAGGATTTGAAATTTTCAATAAATATGTTTTTTGTCGCTTCTTTAATTTCAAAATCCTGATTAGAAGCGATGAAAATGGTCTTTTTGCTCTTGAAGTCCAGTATTAAATCTTGATACCAGGCTTCCCCTTGTTTGTCAAGGTTGGAAGTGGGCTCATCTAAAAATATAACTTCAGCTTCGTAGAAGAAGGCTAAAGATAAACGAAGCCTTTGCTTCATTCCTGAGGAGAATTCTTTGATGATTTTGTTTTCACTGCCCTTTAAGCCGGCTTTATCAATGATTTGATCAAAGGGGAGAAGCGCTTTTTTGAAGTTAGCGTGAAATTCCAAGTGTTCTAAAAGGGTAAATTCTTCAATCAGGTTTTGATAAGGAGCTACAAAACCAAATGAAGTCTGAACTTCTTCTATTTTAGGCGAATACGTGATAGTCCCTTTGGAGGCTGTTATGAATCCACTGATGATTTGAATCAATGTGGATTTTCCTGATCCGTTGTGTCCTGTAATTGATACTAAGTCACCAGATTCTGCAGTGAAGTTGACTCCTTTAAATATCCAGTTTCTATTGAATTTCTTGCCGATATTACTTAATACTACCTGCATTATTCTTTTCCCCCTCTCATTAAACCCCTGCTAGAGTCTTCGATAAAACGAATGATTTCATCTCGTTCTGTAGTAGGTGCAAGTTCGGTTTTTATTTTTTCCAGAGCATCTGAATTATTCAGACCGGACACGTAAAACACTCGATATATGTCTTGCAATTCATTGATTTTGTCATTATTGAAGCCTCTGCGTCTTAAACCAATAGAGTTAACCCCCATATAAGAGAGAGGGTCTCTCGCCGCAGTGACATAGGGAGGGACGTCTTTTCGAACCAAAGAACCTCCAGAGATCATACTATGACCGCCAATTTTGACAAACTGATGAACAGCAGTGGTTCCTCCAAGAAATGCAAAATCACCAATATGAACATGGCCAGCCATTTGGACTGAGTTAGCTAAAATCACATCATCTCCGATGATACAATCATGAGCGATGTGCGTATAAGCCATTAAGACGACCCTGTTACCAATTTTCGTGTCACCACGATCCAGGGCTGTGCCTCTATTGATGGTGACACATTCACGAATGATTACGTCATCACCTATGGTTACAGTAGAGGGTTCGCCTTCAAATTTAAGGTCCTGAGGTTCTCCGCCGATTACAGCACCGGGGTAGATCTGACATTGATTGCCGATTCGAGATCCGGATTTGATCGTTACATTCGGTCCTATAATGCAATTGTCACCGATCACTACATCCTCACCGATATACGAAAATGGTTCAATGGTTACATTCTTGCCGATATGTGCCTTTGGGTGTATATAAACCAGATTGTTGCTCATAAATCTTTTCTCACAATGCTGGCGGTCATTATTCCTTCACAAACGAGGTTATTACCTACATAGGCTACACCTTTCATTTTGGCGAAACCTCTACGAATTGGTTGCATCAGTTCTAATTTCATGACCAGAGTATCTCCTGGTACTACCATTTTTCTGAATTTGAAGTTTTCAATCCCCAGAAAATAGGTCCAATAGTTCTCTGGATCAGGAACGGTATTCATAACTAGTATTCCGCCTATTTGAGCCATAGCTTCTACTTGAAGCACTCCTGGCATTACAGGGTTTCCAGGAAAGTGACCTGCAAAATAGGGCTCATTCATGGTGACATTCTTGATGCCCGCAACTTGCTGATCGTCCAGATGAAATATTTTATCAATTAATAAAAAGGGATATCTGTGAGGCAATAATTTAGCAATCTTGTTGATATCTAAAACTGCTGGGAGTTTAGGGTCGTAGTGTGGAATGTTGGAATGACTTTCTTCCAACATGATTTTCTTTAGTTTTTTTGCAAATGCAACATTCGTACTATGTCCAGGTCTAGCAGCCAATATTTGTGCTTTGAGAGGTCTTCCTATCAATGCTAGATCACCAAGGACGTCCATTAACTTATGTCGAGCAGGCTCATTAGGGTAATGAAGTTTTTCGTTGTTTAAAATGCCTGGCTCATAATGATCTACTTTAGGCTTCCCTAATAGCTTGGAAAGGTGCTCTATATCTGTGGTTTTAACTTTCTTGTCTACAACAACAATTGCATTGGTTAGGTCTCCGCCTTTAATCAACCCATTTTGATATAGGTATTCAAGTTCATGTAAGAAACAGAAGGTTCTACTTTTAGCAATGTGGCTTGAAAAATCTGAAAGCGTATTAAGCGAGGCGTGTTGTGAGCCTAACACCTGAGAGTTGTAGTCCACCATTACAGTGATGCGATAGTCATCCAATGGTAGAGCAGCTATTTCTACATCCTGTTCCTTGTCCTGATAAAAGATACTTTCTGGAACTTCGAAGAAGTTTCTGTGTGCATTTTGCTCTTTGATGCCTACTGATTTGATGGCTTCTACAAAGTCATTGGCGCTGCCATCCATAATGGGCATCTCGGCACTATCCACTTTGATGAGGATGTTGTCGATTTCTAAGCCTACCAAAGTAGCTAAGACATGCTCAATGGTTTGAACCTGAGCACCATCTTTTTCAAGTGTAGTTCCTCGGTTGACATTGATAACATAATCGACATCAGCAGGGATTACAGGCTCATCAGGCAAATCAATACGCTGAAACTTGATGCCATGATTTACTCTAGCTGGCACAAAGGTCACTGTGGCTTTTTCTCCTGAGTGGAGACCCACACCGGAGAGGCTTACTGATTCTTTGATGGTTTGCTGATAGTGTTTCATGGCGAGGGGTTGGCCCAATTCATTTGTCTAACATCAAATTTAGGATTTTTCCTTCAAGTTCCTCAATCTTCTTTTGTAGCTCGGGCAACTTCCGATAGATCGCAAAAGACTTTAAATACTCTTGTCTATCAATAGCAGGCACGCCCCAAAGAATCTGATCTGATTTAGTGTTTTTAGTGATTCCTGAGCGTGCGCCAACTTTCGTAAAATCGGCAATTTCTATGTGACCAACAGTTCCTGTTTGTCCACCAATTAAGACGTTTTTACCAATTTTTACAGAACCAGAAATACCTGTTTGCGCTGCAATAGCCGTGTTTTTACCGATCTCCACATTGTGAGCTACCTGAACCAGGTTGTCAATTTTTACACCATCGGCTATACGCGTGGTGCCAACGGTGGCACAGTCAATCGTGGTGTTAGCTCCAATATCAACATGGTTTCCTAACTCTACATTACCAACTTGTGGGATATTAGTGAATGAGCCGTCTTTATTAGGTGCGAATCCAAATCCATGAGATCCGATTACTGCTCCTGCTTGTAGGTTGCAGTATGATCCAACTTTGGTATTTGGGTAGATTTTTACACTAGGATATAGAATGGTATGCTCATTGATTACTGAATTATCTCCAATGTAGCAGTGAGGAAAAATTCTGACGTGATTTCCTATTTGTACATTTTTTCCTAGATAACTAAACGCCCCGATGTAGCAATTTTCACCAATGGTAGCTCCTTCTCCTTTGAAAAAGGGTTCTTCAAACCCAGAAGGTGGGGTTGAGGTTAATTTCTGGAAGGTTTCAAGTAATGCTGTGAAACTCAAATACGCATTCGATACTTTAATTCGAGTTAACTCATCAGGGAAGTCCAATTGATCAAAACTAGAATCGACCAGGAGCGCAGAAGCGTGAGTTGAATGAATGTATTTGGTGTACTTTGGATTTGAAAGAAAGGAGATACTTCCTTTTTGAGCGTGTTGTATCTCCGCAATACCCGTAATCAACTCACTTTCATTGCCTATCACTTCACCTGATAGCAGGTCGGATAGTTCTCGAATAGTTAATGAAAAACGCTTTTGATCACTCATTACTGAAAGATATCTGCAGGTACTTTGAGACTTCTAGGGAAGCACAAATAATACTTCTTAACGATCTTACTCATTACTTTGATGTTTGGTAAGTCTGATGCCTGTGCTACATCAATAATCTCGCCATTTTTCATCATAATGTTAATGCTTCCACCTTTCGGGATATAGGCAGAGTTGCTAATAGAGTCTCTTTGTATGAAGTATTTGGATTCGCTCTGATTAAAGCCTTGATCAACGATTAGTTGTTGAATACGATCAATTACAGAGCTGTCGAATTTGTCATTGGATAATTTGATGGTGAAGAGTTTTCTGGTCAACAGATCATGACTTAATGTGCTCAATACAGGATCATCGTGTGATTGCCACATCTTTATGGAACCCCAAATATCTGTGTCATCCATCATGGTGAAAATTCCCAGCAAGTCGGGATCATCCAAAAATTCTTGTCTGGTAATGTCTCTTTCCATGAAAATTCGCAATGCAGGAGTAGCTGGAATGCTCTTACCAGCCTGCGTCAGTTTCTTAGCTCTTTTGATTAATGATATGAGCATCGCTTCAGCCGCCACTGAAGTCTTATGAAGATATACTTGCCAGTACATCAGCCTTCTGGCACTTACAAAGTTCTCAATGGAGTAAATACCTTTTTCTTCAACTACTAGTTCGTCATTGTGCACATTCAGCATTTTGATGATGCGTTCTGCTCCAATTGTTCCTTCGTAAACTCCTGTGAAGAAACTGTCTCTTTTGAGATAGTCCAGACGATCTACATCCAGCTGACTGGATACCAACTGATGAAGAAACTTTCGATGGTATTTTCCAGTAAAAATCTGTTTAGCCAATTCGAGGCGTCCTCCAAATTCTTTATTTAATCGGTCAAAAATCCACAAAGAGATTTGCTCATGATGAACTCCTTTAAATAAAGAAAATTCAAGCGTATGCGAGAATGGGCCATGTCCCACATCATGCAAAAGAATGGCAACTAAAGCGGCTTCATATTCGGCATCAAAGATCATTACACCCTTGCTTCTCAGGGTGTCAAGGGTCTTTTGCATCAAATACGTTGCACCAATCGCATGATGAAAGCGAGTGTGATGTGCGCCAGGATAAACTAAATCTGTTAAGCCTAGTTGCTTTATACGACGAAGGCGTTGGAAATAGGGATGCTCGATAATATCAAAAACTAAATCATTCGGAATAGTGATGAAACCATAGACCGGATCGTTTAGTATTTTCTTTTTATTCAAAATAACGTTCGTTTTAGTTTTTGAAAGCTCAATATTGTAGCAAAGATCCTTGATAATAAATGTTAAAACCGGGTCGTTATCCTACAATTGTGTAAACTTAATTTAGAATAGCGCGTCAAGTAGAGTAGGATTGGAAAAATCCTCAATTTTTTAAGATAAAAACAACAAAGATATACATGCAGCAGTACCGGATAATTTGGGCAGATGATGAGATTGATTTACTTAAACCCCACATTTTGTTTCTACAGAATAAGGGATTTGAGGTCACTCCGGTAAATAGTGGAGCAGATGCTCTGGATGAAATAGATCAAAATCAATTTGATATCGTCTTTCTTGATGAAAACATGCCTGGGATGACTGGCTTGGAGACTTTGACACATATCAAGGCAAGTCACCCCAACCTTCCCGTGGTAATGATCACCAAAAGTGAAGAAGAGCACATCATGGAGGAGGCAATCGGTGCGAAAATTGCTGATTATCTGATCAAACCCCTTAATCCTAATCAGATCTTGCTGAGTGTTAAGAAGTTGTTGGATAACAAACGAATCTTCTCTGAGCACACCAATCAAGGGTATCTTCAGGAGTTTCAGAAGTTGACCATGGAAGTGGAAGATCTGGAAGATTTTGAAGGTTGGGCAGACTTGTATAGAAAGTTAGTCTACTGGGATCTTCAGATAGATGAGACAGAGGATAAGAGCATGTACGATATCCTCAATGATCAGAAAGCTCAAGCAAACATGAGATTCTGTGATTTTATCAGCGACAATTATTATGACTGGTTGAACAATCCAGATGTAGATCGTCCATTGATGTCACATCAGGTATTGAAAAAGCGTGTGCTTCCATTACTGAAATCTGGCGATCCGGTGTTCCTAATCGTGATTGATAATCTTCGTTTTGATCAGTGGGAGATTATTCAACCGGATATTGCAGAGCTATTCGATGTGAGCAACAAGGATTACTATTATTCCATTTTGCCGACTACTACCGCTTATGCGCGTAATGCTCTGTTTGCTGGATTGATGCCATTGGATATTTCTAAAAAACATCCGGACTTATGGAAGGATGAAGATAGTGATGATGGGAAGAACTTGTTTGAAGAGCAATTACTTGGAGAGCATCTGGAAAGAGAAAAGCTGGATATCAAGTATTCATATAACAAGATTATCAAGGCTCAGGATGGAAAACAGTTAGTGGACGGTGCCAAAAACCTGATGAATAATCAACTGAATGCCATCGTATTCAACTTCGTAGATATGCTTTCTCATGCTAGAACGGACATGCAGATGATTCGTGAGTTGGCTCCTGATGAATCGGCATACCGAAGTTTAACTAAGTCATGGTTCCAGCACTCTTCTTTATATGATTTATTGAAGTTCCTATCCAATCAAAAGGTAAAAGTGGTGGTAACGACGGATCATGGTACTATTCGGGTGAAAAAACCTTACAAAATCATAGGTGACAGAAACACCAACACCAATCTGCGTTACAAGGCTGGAAAGAACCTGGCGTTTGACGAGGAAGGGGTATTATTTACAAGAAAACCGGAAGAATTTAGATTGCCTAAAGTAAACGTGAGTACGTCTTTTGCTTTTGCGCGGGAAGACTTTTTCTTTGCATATCCAAATAACTACAACTACTACGTAAACTTTTATAAAGATACGTTCCAGCATGGAGGGATAAGCATGGAAGAAGTGATTATCCCGATTGTGGAGCTAGAGCCGAAATGAAGCAGTTTTTAGTCAATGATGAGTCTGAATTAGAACAGGTAGCCAGTGAATTGGTACCCATGCTTTCTGACTATGAAATAGTTTGTTTTCAAGGGGAGATGGGAGCTGGCAAAACAACTTTTATCAAAGTAATATGTGATGCATTGGGCGTTCAGGATTCTATGAGTTCACCCACTTTTTCCATTGTGAACGAATACCGCAATGAAGAAGACGAACCTATTTATCATTTTGACTTTTACAGAGTTGAAAAACTTCAGGAAGCCTATGATATAGGAGTGGAGGAATACTTTTATTCTGGGGATTTGTGCCTAATTGAATGGCCAGATATGATTAAGGAGTTAATTCCTGAAAAACACCTGGAAATTAGTATTAAATTAGTAGGCGACAACTCACGTGAAATAACCATCAGATCTAATGACTGATCAACTGAAATCCGGATTTGCTCAACTCGCTAGAGAGCAGAGCTTATACCCCCAGGAAGCTCCGGCTAAGATTAAGAAGAGCTCCAAATCATTGTTTATTGGGGTGCCAATGGAGCGTTCGTTACAAGAGAGTCGTGTGGCATTGAAGCCAGAATCAGTGGAAGTATTGACTAGCAATGGTCATGAAGTGTGGATTGAGGCGGGTGCTGGTATATCAGCACATTTTTCTGATGCACAATACAGTGAGGCTGGAGCCAAAATCGTAGAAGATACCAAAGAGATTTTCAAAGCACATACCGTACTGAAGGTAGAACCACCAACATTGGAAGAGATTGAGTATCTCAATAACGGCTCTACTATTATTTCGGCTTTTCAGTCGGGTAGACAATCTGTAGAGTACATTCATGCGCTTAATAAGAAGAAAATTACAGCCATAGGCTATGAATTCATCGAAGACAAAGTAGGAGGGTTGCCTCTTGTAAGAGCGATGAGTGAAATAGCTGGTAGTACGGTGATGTTGATTGCTGCTGAATTACTAAGTAATACCAATAATGGTCAGGGAGTGATCCTTGGGGGTATCACTGGAGTTCCTCCTACGCAGGTAGTTATTTTAGGTGCTGGCACTGTGGGTGAGTATGCTGCTAGAGCTGCTATAGGGCTTGGAGTAGACATTCAGGTGTTTGACAACCATATCTACAAACTTCGAAGAATCAAACATGCGCTTGGTCAGCAAATTCATACTTCTACTATCGATAATGCTACTTTAACTCGAGCACTTTCTAATGCTGACGTTGTTATTGGAGCCATAAGAGCGGAGAAGGGCAGAAACAAGTGTGTGGTAACTGAAGAAATGGTAAGTAACATGAAGCCTGGATCGGTAATCATTGATGTGAGTATTGATCAAGGTGGTTGTATTGAAACCAGCGACATGACTTCTCATAAGAAACCAACCTTCAAAAAACATGGAGTAATCCATTATTGCGTTCCAAATATTGCTTCTCGTGTCGCAAGAACTGCATCAATCGCTATTTCTAATATCTTCACTCCAATGCTGCTACATGCTGCGGATGCTGGTGGTATAGATGAAATGATCTTCAATCACACCTGGTTTATGCGGGGTGTTTATACCTACAGAGGAAGTATTTGCAATATCCATTTGGCACGTAAATTTAACCTTGGCTACAAGGATTTGAATTTGCTGATGGCTGCTAGGTTTTAAGTAGATATTGGATTTCAAGACGTTAGACTCTAGACTCTAAATAAATTAACAATAGGCAACGGACAATAGGCCGTTTGGAAGTCTATTTTTTAAGTTCCTGTTGATCTCTGTTACTTAAAACGCCAATTTTTAAAAATAGCAATGGCGTGTAGCTGGCTCGTCTTTTATTATAATTAATATGAAAGTTTAGGCCTAAACTGGCTCTGGAATAGATGAGAATTCCCACACTTCCATCCAGTGCAATTCCAGGTAACATCTCTGAGTTTTCTATTCTATTATGATCATCATCATACCCGACTAAAAATCTGCGATAAGTCAATGTTGGACCAACTTTTCCTTCAAGTCTTATAAAGGATGCATCATGAAATTTGCCGATGGCTAATTGTGTTCGTCGGATTTTATCTTCCGGTCCCCAAAAACCGTCTGAACTTCTCAAAAAACTTGCTGAAAATGTTGTGTTGTTGTGTAGGTAGGCTCCTTCAAAAGTATTTGCAAACCCTCCACCATCAGTGTCCCAATAGATCATTCCAATTGAGGTAGAAGCATAGCCTCCATGAAAAGTAGTTTGCGCGAAGAGAGCTGAAAAATTGAGAAATAAAATAGCTAATGAAAAGAGAAGTCTCATTATGTTAATCATATGTGGCTGCATAATTAACGCTATTATAGATTGAATGTTGTAGCTGCATTAAGTTACCTCCCTCAATGCAGCTACTTCAGATAATTATATTAGAACTACTTCCATTCCTGAAGTCTGTCGAGGTATAGATAGCTTTCCACAAACTCCCGATGCTCTTTGCTAGTCATAATTTCCAATAACTCGAGAGCAGAAACATAGCTTGCTAAGTTCCCATTAGACGAGTGAAATTTGCCATCCTTAACATAAGTTATCAGGCTATCATCCTGAACCAAAAGGTTTGGATAGTCCATTTGCAATTGCTTACCACCGCCTATCCAAGTAACAATTTTATGACCATCAGCAATTCCGGAAGCACCGATCAACTGAGCTCCACCGCAGTTACTTACCGTATAGGATGTTTCTTCGTTTTTGGTTTTGATGAAGTCAACAATAGCCGGGTTGTGTACTTGAGAATACATGTCGTATGCACTTGGTACAAAAAGAACATCCAATTTAGGACAATTGTCAAAGGTATAGTCAGGTATCAATCTTAATCCTTCTTCGGTAACTATTGGTTTAGATGTTTCAGCAATGGTGATCACATTGAAGATCTGCTCACCATCTATTGTTGGTTTTGCGTACACATCACTTGTTGCTACTACTTCACTTTGTAAAACACCATTGTACATCAGTAAACCAATGGTTGGAAGTTCAGGATTAAATGGTTTTAAATGTGTGGTAAGTGTGTCTCCAGGAGCTTCGATAGTCGATGTTTTCTGATCAGTATTGCAGCTGAATACGAGTAAAGCGGAAATAGCTAAAGCGGGTAAAGAGGATAGTTTCATTTTTGGTTTTCATATGATGGTTAAGGCGAGCAAAGGTACTTGTGGTAGCCAAAAAGCGATATCAAATTCGAGATTGTTTTGGTGTTAATTACCTAACAATATTTTATTAATGAATCATGTGAAAGTGAAAATCATAGCTAGATTCAACACAAAGAGTTGCTTTGAACCGAAATGACGACAATACCAAGAAGGCGATTGTTGTTATATAAATCCAAAAAGTCCGCACAGGATGTACGGACTAAGATTTAAATAAATCTGAACTTAAATTTCACAGGATCTCCAATCTTTTAGTTGAATTGTTGCTCCAACCATTTTAAGATCACTTCAGTGGTTTCGATTGGCTTTTCCTGCTGGATCCAATGTCCGCACTCTAGACTAACTTCTTCCACATTAGGGACAAATATGGAAAGGCCTTCAAATTTTGGAATGACGTCCTGATTGCCATAAATCATCAATGCTGGTTTCTCTATTATAGGATTGGCATCGGCTAGTAAGTGCCAGTTGCGATCAAGATTTCTATACCAGTTAATACTTCCTGTAAATCCAGTTGACTTGAAAGAATCTACAAAAAGGGCTAATTCACCTTCGCTCATGACAGGTTCACCCTGAGGTTCTTTTGCATTGGCAAGATTGATCATCGCCATGCCAGGTTCAGGAATACTTTGTGGAAGGTTTTTTCTAAAGATGTTTCGAAGAAATTGATGGTCATTATCATCAAGAATGGCATCAGCTACACCTGGTTGACGATTGAAATGGACAAAGTAGTAGTCCTGACCGAGGATTTCTTCCATCCACTCGATCCAGGGTCTTTCTCCACGAACCTGATAGGGGACAGCCAAAGCAATTATTCCTTTTACTCGAGATGGGTGAAGCATGGATAACCACCAGGTAACCATCGCTCCCCAGTCATGACCTACAAAGACAGCTTCTTCGTAACCATAGTGATCCAGTAATGCTACAAGATCTCCAGCCAGGTGTTCTATATCAAAAGCTGATACGTCTTCTGGATTGGATGAGTTGCCGTAACCTCGCTGATTGGGAACGATCACGTGGTAGCCAGCTTCTACAAGAGCAGGAATCTGATAACGCCAGGAAAAAGCATGTTCCGGCCAACCATGGCACAATACAATAGGTTTGCCATTATTTTCACGACCTGCTTCAAAGACTTCCAGCTTGATGCCATTGACAGAGATAATTGTTGGCTTCGGAAATTCAATGTCGATACAATTTGTGTTCTTTACGTTTGTCATTTTTTGATGAATTAAAGATTTAATGCAAACGTAGGAGCGATGTGAGACAGCCTTATGTCAAGGGTGTCAGTAGGAATTTTGGTAATTATCAAAATACTCTTGCAGCGTCAGATTGTGAGGTTCAAAATGCTCAGTGAGGATTTCCATTCTCTGTATTCGATCCGGACGGAAAAATCTAAATTCATTTCGCAAGCGACACCACGCAATCAAATACCAATTTTCAGCATTCACTATAGCAAAAGGTTCAATTAATCTGTCGGTGCTCGAGCCTTCTTTGTTTGTATAGTTGATTTTAACTAGGAAGTAGTTTGTCAAGGCATATTGCAGATCGGATAAATTGCTGCTGCTTCTTTCCTGATTAAGCGCTTCATTGTATTTGGTTCTTTCGGCTAATAAATTGGCTTTATCCTGTACCGTGTATTTCAGGATTGATTTAATCTTATCAACGGCCTCAGCATAGTCCTGCACAAAAGAAGCGTCCTTGCTTTGCAATACCAGTTGTTCAGCAAGGATCAAAGCATTGGCTTGCTTCTCAGTAAACATAATGGGTGGAATACGATATCCTTCCATCAATACATATCCTTTTCCTTCTTCTGTCAATACAGGAACCCCAGCCTTCTCGAGGGCTTTGATATCCCGGTATATCGTTCTTTTGCTGACATCAAATTTTTCAGCAAGACTTGCGGCAGTAACTATTCGCCTGGTTTGTAACTGCGTGAGTATGGCGGTTAGTCTCGAAATTCTCTTGACTTCATCTCCTTCCATTCTGTGTAAATCGAATTTCGTTAATAAAACTTGTTCATTCCAAGCAACTGCTTTGGGAGTTTAAAGATAAGGACGAAACTAGATTTCAAGTAACCAGTCTGCAATTCACGCTTCTGAAACCCTTAAGGATTCTGCTGTTCCTCCAATATCTTAACAATCCTGCTATTGACTATTTCTGATAAGTTCCAGTTGTACAATTTAGGATCTGTTGTGCTATAGAATTCCACTGTCACTGCATCCAGGTCTTTATCATAAGCAGCAAAACTCTGGTATCCAGGTACCCAACCTGCATGCTCGTATTTATAAATGGATGAATAAATTTCTTGTTCTCCTTCGGCAAATACAGAGCCATCGTTAAGCGCTCTAATGAAAGTACCCACATCCTCAGCTGTTGCCAACATTCCATGCTCATCTTCTTTTAGATCATAAGGGTGACCTACATGGTATCCGCTCATAACATCATCCATATTTACTTCTTTTAGAGAACCGAAGGTGTTTTTCAAGTTTAATGGGGTGAGAATTTCTTCTTTGATGAATTGAAAATTGGGATAGCCCAATTCATCATCCATTATTTTGTTAATAAGCAAGTAATTGGTATTACAGTATTCATAATCTTCATCGGGTTTAAAATTGGCAGGTTTGTCCAAAATAAGAGCCAGGCTTTCTTCAAAGCTCTGTGTAGGAGCAGCCCAGAAATTAGGAGTGTCCGTAAAATTAGGCATGCCACTTCTGTGCTGAATCATCAAGCGTAAAGTAATCTTATCCGCATGTTCAATTCTACCTACAAGCTCAGGAAAATAATCTGCTACGGTTTTATCCAATGAAAGGCGTCCTGCATCTACTAGTTTGGTTACAGCCACGGCATCATAAAGCTTACTGATACTGGCAATCTTAAATAAAGCATCTGGTTTGGCAGGTATTTGTTTTTCTTTATTGTGCCATCCGGCAGCAACGTACTGTGGAGGTTTACCGGTTTGGTCTACATAGGCGATTACTCCGTCAAATCCGTGATCAACCGCCTCATTTAGCTGTTCTTGTACTGTATCCGGCAATGGGAGGATCCAGGCTTTGACTAACAGCCAGGGTACAAAGAATAACGAGATGGCAGTTGCAGCGAAAAGTATAATTCTTATAATAACAGTTTTTCTAGAGGTCATGGTTAAGGAGGTTTAGTAATTTGTTATCCCAAAAATGAGGATGTTTAAAAGTAATAATTCAGGTGTAATTGAAAATCTAAATTCAATCCAGTTTCATCAAAAAAGCTTGTTGATTGAAACCCTTCATAGGGATTAGTTGAAGATTTATTGAAAGTGAAAGCACCCGCTTTAACATTGGTGCCCAAGTAAGCTTCATCAAAGAGTTTGATTTGAAAACCATATCCTGCATTTAGAAACAGATAGTTATAGGTAGCCGGATAGTAGGTGTTTCGTTGATTGTGAAAAATGGCTAATTGTGAGATGAAATAGAGGTTAAACTTCTCAGCTATTCCGTTAGGAAAGTATTTGTAGTTTATTTCCCCACTAAGTAGCGTCTGGTCGGTCCGATCAAATGGATTGAAACCAAGGCCTAGTTCGAATTGACTATTTCCCTTCAAATAGGCCAAACTCGGAGTAGTTAGCAATGTGGAAATCTCACCGTTAAAAACGTTATTAAAACTAAAACCCAATTTGCCTGTATTTTCCACAACACTTTTTTGTGCTTGAAGCATCACTGGGAATAGTAGGATTTGAATTGTTAATATGGATCTTATCATGAGGTTTTATGGATCAGTTGGAGGATTCAAGGATTCTGACAATGCGATTGTAGAGTCTTTTGAGTTCGAGCCAATAGATTTCTTTACCACTGGTATTAACAAACTGAACCACTACTGCGTCAATGTCAGCATGATAGCGAGCGATGCTGGTATAGCCAGGCAACCAACCAGTATGTTCATAAGAATAGACAGATTTGTAAATAGTATGTTCCTCTGGTGAAAGCAGGGAGCCATCAATAAGAGCCCTTAAAAAGATACTTACATCTTCTGCTGTGGCGATCATGGATCCGCCTGGTAGGGGAAATTCCCAGTCCTTCACATCAGGTTCATAACCTTTAAGGTAACCACTCATTAGCTCTTCCATGTTTGCTTCAGCTGGGATGTTGTAGGTATTGCTTAATCCGAGAGGAGATAATAGCTCATCTCTGATATAGATATGATGAGAGTAACCTAATGTCCTGTCAAGGATTTCACCTATTAACAAATAGTTGGTGTTAGAATACTGATATTTCTTATTAGGCTCAAATACAGCTGATTTGTCATAAATACGCGCTGCAAATGAGAGGTAATCATCAAATGTTTCATTGGGAACCTCCGGTTCAAAACTGTAATCCAGTATGCCACTTCGATGTTGGAGCATCGTCTTTAGAGTGATCTGGTTTGCATACTCGATGCGACTTGATACTTCGGGAATATACTCAGCAAGCGTTTTGTCCAATGACAATTTTTCATCTGCAATCAATTGTGTAGTTGCAGCGGCGATGTATAGCTTGCTAATACTGGCAATCTTGAACAGTGCATTTGGGTCTGCCGGAATCTGATTTTCACGGTTTTTCCATCCTGCGCTGTACAGCTGAATGTCATCTGGCCGATTGACACAGACAATGACACCATCCATTCCTTGGTCGATCGCATCATTTAATTGTTCCTGGATCGTGTCCGGTAATGGTTGTAATCCAAAGGCACAGCTTGATAAGATCACCGAAAAACAGGCAAATGTCATGGATGAAAAGAGTAGTGTAATTCGCTTTTTCATTTTGTCAGATTGTTATTTAATCAGTTACAAAGGTCCATTACATCTGACTGGAACTGTTATAAGCTATGGTGCGAATACTAGCAAATTTGAAGTTTGGGTAGAAACTATGCTTCATGCATAGTAATTATGAAGCAGAGGGCAATAATCTGTTTGTTATGTGTTAAGGAAAATGGGCATACAAGCATGACATTTTGCCCTATGGCTCGTCAGATTTTTAGCCAATTGAATTAAGATAAAATAGTAGCAGACTCTCTAGTGCTCCAATGAAAATGCTGATCAGAACTTCTGGCCAAGACAATCTTTTAAGGTTGAGTAAATTAGAATGAGCAATCCACAGAGCAATAATGGCACAACATCCAAACAATATTGTGGTAATAGTGCCAAGATTATTAGACACTATTCCTATCCAATCCAGAGCAACTAATTCGAAAATGGTATACCCAAAAATTGCCAAGGCGAAATTCGATTTTGGATTCTTTCTTATTAGATAGAGTCCACAATAAAGGAGCATAATGCTTAGGACATGTGGAGCAAACTGCATGTAATATTTAAAGCTAATCCAAGATTGGAGTTGAATACTAAATTCAGTTCGGCAAATGAAAATACTGAAAGTAATAAGTGATATCACTGAGAATACTATTCCAATAATCTTTCTGATTTCCATGTTTTGATGTTTCAATGTAGTTCTTGTTACTTGCTAACTCAGTTTGCTAATTGGAATTCGGGACTGGTACCAGGTTTGATTAGCTATTTTGCTTTTAGAGCAAAGATGATTTTAGTATCACTCTTAAACATTTATCGAGTAAAAGGTCAAAGTACAAATACTAACTCTTTGCTAGTCAGGCACTGAATATTCAATTAATTCCTCTACGTAGTGGAAATCGCCTTGATGCTGCGTTAGTTTAATAAAGGTTTTTACAGCTGGGGCATACAACCAAACCTCTTCTTCATTCGCATTATATCCTCTGGAATTCGTTGTTTTACCCGTGTATTTTATGGTGTAAGCCATGAAGGTCCCGGCTTCTACCGACTCTTCTTGATATGACAATACTTCGGCATCCTGACTTTGCTTTCCAGTTGTGCCGTCCTGACTGGTCCAACTACTTTCGTATTTCCATTTTTTACCAACTTCCAGTGGCCAGTCATATTTAGGTGTTTCGCTTTCATCAGGATTCACGATTTCAGCTAGAGCAATGGTGTCGTTGCCTATAGTCATGCCTAGACCTTCGTCCATCTTCACGATCATTCTTGTGTCTTTACCGTCTGACCGTACTTCTCCAGCGGTCGTTACACCCTTGTACTTCCAAACCCATTTTTCACCAACTTGATAATCGGTGAGTGTTGGCTGTTGGTTAAGACCATTGTTATTGGAATCATTGCAAGCACAAAATATGGTCAAGGAAATTAATGTTAACAATAGATTTTTCATGTGTAGAGTGTTTGCTTTTAACCAATTTAAATAATTATAATTCCGAACTGATTAATGCGGCCTAATTTGGCTTTAAATAGTCTGACAAGCCCAGAACATTGCATCCTGGCTTGTCAGACTATGTTTCAAAATTTCCACCCTAAATAAAGGTTTGGCTCGAAATAGAAAACGTTTCCATACTTATCGTCAAATTCCTTAAAACCTTCCGGAGAGTTGTTGTCAAAAAACCATTGGTTCACATGAACTTGAGGTTCGATGAAAAAATGCTTTTTCTTACCAAAGTCGAAATGATAGCCCAGATGATAGGAGTTATAAAGCTTGAAGCCATTCTTAATCTTATTTCCGTCTAAATCAGTATAGGTTTGAAGTTGTGGTAATACTTCTACAGTGGCAAATAACCCTTTCCATAACATGCGTTGGTATGTAACACCAATTCCTGTTTCTCTTAAGTATCCATCGTAGAATTCAGTTCCAGAGTCTATCTTATCTACCACGCCGTCCCAATAGTTAATCCCCATGGGCTGGAATAATCGCCAGGTGGCAAACTTTACACCTATGATATTCTTATTGTCGAGGTTTCGTTTGACATGAAACTCGATCATTTGGATACTGGTTCGAGCGTTCCATCTAGTCTCGATAGGTTCTGTAAAAATAAAGTACGGCATACTTACCCTCCACTTGTGGGCTACTTTGGTTTCTTCACTCTTCGAGGAGTTAGTTTGAGCAAAAGCACTAAATGCGCAAGAAAGTAGAAGAATTGTAATTAGGTTTTTCATGATCTTAACTTTTAATGTTCAGTATGATTAATAGATTTTTACAAAGGTCTGGGATGTGTGAAAGCGAGACTTATGAGCTATGCAGCCAACTGCATAAAGTTTGTGGAAGGCATAAAAATTATGCAGCCAGGATATAAACTATGCAGCACATTACTGATTTCTTAACCTGATATCGGAAAATTTCACTAGAGTGTTGGTTTGCTATAATTATTGCTAGTTTTGAATAACCTAACTGCCATGTCTGACTCATCATTCCACTCTAATAGCTTTGTAGATCGGGCTGAATCTATCATCCTTGAGAACGTATCTAATGAACAATTCGGTGTTTCTGAACTAGCAGAAGTAATGAATACGAGTCGTTCCAACTTACTGAGAAAAATCAAGCAACAAACGAAACTTTCAGCGAGTCAGTTTATACGTCAGGTTAGATTAAAAAAGAGTTTAGAGATACTTGGGCAGGATTCTATGACTGTTTCGGAGGTCTCTTTCAAAGTTGGTTTTGGTAGTACTTCCTATTTTATCAAATGTTTCAGGGAATATTATGGATATCCACCTGGTGAGGTCAGTAGGAGAGGAGAACTTGATATAGATCTTGGAATCTCTTCTGATAGGAAACGACAATTAGTCGCCATTATGTTCACTGATATTGAGGGATATACTTCTCTCATGCAATCTGACGAAAAGAAAGGAGTTGTTTATCGAGACAGGCACAGAAAGGTTTTTGATGCTACCACCAAAAAATATAACGGTCGAATCCTGCAATATTACGGTGATGGAACACTGAGTACATTTTCAAGTGCTATTCATGCTGTGCAGTGTGCCATCGAAATGCAACTTGCTTTTAAGGAGGAACCGAAAGTCCCAATTCGCATTGGAATTCACTCAGGGGATATCATTGTTACAGATGAAGAGATAATTGGGGATAGTGTAAATGTGGCTGCTCGTATTGAAGCATTGGCCAAGGCTGGAAGTGTCTATATCTCTGATAAGGTGTATGACGAGGTTAAAAATCAAGATGACCTGCTTACGGCATCTATGGGCGTTCATGAGCTGAAGAACGTCACAAAACCCATGGAAGTATATGCCGTTTCCAATCATCAACTTGGTGAAATTGAGCCACAGAATGCTAGAATCACAAAAGATAGTCCGATTCTAAAATGGGTCACAATTGCTGCATCTATATTGCTTATCGGGTTTCTTGCATACACATTTGGTCCATTTAACAGGAAACTGCCATCAGATTCAGATGCAGGGTTGAGTGATAAGTCTATTGCCGTGCTGCCCTTCATCAATGAGAGTAGTGATTCGTCAAACCTGTATTTCGTGAATGGTCTGATGGAATCAACGCTGAATAATCTTCAAAAAATTAAGAACCTGCGAGTTATCAGCAGATCTTCAGTGGAGAAATACAGGAATACTAAAAAGACAATTCCCGAAATGGCTGAAGAACTGCATGTTAGTTATTTTGTGGAGGGCAGTGGCCAGAAGGTCGGAGATCAAATATTACTCAATATTCAATTGATTGAAGCTTCTACTGATCGACATCTTTGGGCTGAGCAGTATAACCGGGAAGTTGTTGATATTTTTGAATTGCAGAATGAAGTAGCTCGAAATATAGCTAGCTCTATTAAGGTTATTGTCACACCTGCAGAGCTTGAACTGATAGAGAAAAAGCCTACTGAAAACCTTCAGGCCTATGATTATTACCTTCAAGCTCTTGGTCCGTTAAATTCGCGAACAAATGAGGGACTTTTACAAGCCATTGGGTTATTGGAAAAAGCACTTGAACAAGATCCTGAGTTCGCACTGGCTCATGCCAACATTGCTATATCTTACTTTTTTCTTGAAGTATCGCAGGTTGATAAAAAGTATACAGATAAGATTAATACTTATGCAGACAAGGCCTTGCTTTATGATTCGAAATCTGCTGAGAGTCTGATCGCAAAGGCGTTTTATTACTTACAAACGAAGGAGTTCAAACTAGCTTTGCCTCATCTTGAAAAGGCCCTGGAGTATAACCCAAATTCATCTTTTGCCATACAGATGCTTGCAGATTACTATTTTCGAATCGTTCCCAATTCTGGTAAGTATTTGGAATATGCCTTGAAAGGGGTACAGCTTGATGTGGCAGCCGGTGATTCTGTTACTCTGAGCTATCTCTACTTAAATCTAAGCAATGCCTTCATCCAAAATGGTTTTGTTGATGAGGCGATTGAATACATCGATAAATCACTTAACTACTATCCAGAGAACTATTTTGGACCTTATGTCAAGGCTTTGATCATGTATGCCAAGGAATCCAGTATTGAACGTACTAAACAGTCCTTGTTAAAGGAATGGGAAAAGGATACCACACGGTTAGACATCTTGCAGGGAGTGGCAAAATTTTACTTTTTCGAGGATAACTATGACAGTTCGTTTTATTACTTTCAAAAATTTGTCTCGGCTAGAGAAACAACTGGGCAGGATATTTACCAACAAGAAGATATCAGGATTGGAATAGTTTATGAAAAGATGGGCCTGATGGAACAATCCAAGGGTTTTTACCAGTCTTATGCGGATTACTGTGAAAAAGACCAGTCCATATATAAAAGTGCAAGCCTCGCTGTGAAATATGCTAATGAGGGAGAAGCAGACCTGGCCATTGAACAGCTAAACATCTTTGCAACGCAAGATGATTTTCAATATTGGATGCTCGTATTTCTGAAAATTGATCCACTAATAAATCCAATTAAGAACCATCCGGAGTTTGATGATGTCATGCAAAAAATCGAGAAGCGGTTCTGGGAAAATCAATCCAGAATAAAGGAGTCACTGGAGGAAAAAGAACTGATTTAAACGGAAAAAGAATTACTCGTAGACTATTATCGTAATACTAGTGAATGTTAATTATTAGATGGACACTTTTCTCTTGTATTGTTTAACTGGTTAGTTGTCAGTTGTTTGTCTGTTTGTAATCGACTGCAATCGGTAATAATTGACACTAGCCACGTTATTTAATCTATTGGTAAAGCGCCATGAGCTACACTGTAAGTCAACCATAGTTCCTGTCAATTCTTTTCAACAATTTTAATTAGCTCTTCTGCAAACTTTTTGGGTTCATCGCTCGGAATTTCATGAGTAGATTCCTCAAACCAGATAAAGTACTTTTCTTCAGTAGTTAATGATTCATAGTATTGTTCCGCTACATGGTAATTCGCTGCCAGATCGCGTTTGCTGTTAAAGAAATAAATGGGACAATCCAGGGAGGGAATTTCGGTTAGATAATTTGTGGCTCCAGCTTCCTTAAAAACGGACATCCAGTTTGCTGACCATTCTTCAAATAGCTTTTTAGGGTAGGTTTTTGAGTTTGAATTTTCGCTTGAGAAAAAGGCGGTCCATTTTCTAAGATAATAGAGGTCTTCCCATGTTTTGAATGGTAAATAAATCTGATTTAGTTCCGTATTAGCTTCTGTGTTGTAAGTTAATTCGGCTTGATCTTTCAGGTGTTTTAGGGTGATCTGGTCTGATAAGTCACTATAGATCATCGCACTCACAGAAATGTACGCATGCAGTTTTTCTGGATGTTTGCTAGCGTGTTTTAGCCCCAGGAAACCACCCCATGAAAAACCAACCAGATAGAGTTTTTCACGATCAAACTTTTGAAGAACATAGTCGACAACCTCTTCAGTGTCTTGATGCATAAGCTCAATGCTTATTGGGGTATCAGGTGAATTCCAAGCTTTGGTAATGCCTGTGCCGCGTTGATCCCATTGCACGACGATAAAGTCGTCTTTTAGGTGTCGGATAAATTGTCTGGAGTAAAGTCTGGAAGAAAAGCCAGGACCACCATGTAAGAAAAGTAGAATGGGCTTGGTGTCATCATTTCTCGTAGCACCAATCCACTGTTTGATACCTCCAATTTGGACACCTTCATGAGTTTTGACTTTGGTTTGAGCTTGTGAGGAAAATGACAATAATAGCGGAATCAATGAGTAGATGATCAATTTGTTAGTCATTTGGCATGCTTTTAGCCTTTTTTAGCAATAACGGTGCCAGTAAGGATTTCGATATTATCTACTTATCAATTCTCATCATAAAACTCCGGACATAGTTCTTTCGCAACTTCAAATGTAGCGCTGTGATTCGGAAGTCGTTTTAATGAAAATTCGCCTGTGAAGGGCAATGGTGAACCATTAATGTTTGGATGAATTCCTTCGAAGATACCAACAATTCTTCCATCGTCATCTCCGTATTCTGAGATGGTCAAACTGAAAACTTCTGTTTCGGGATCATCGAGATCCATTGCATGCGGACTGTCTGTATGCATCCAAAAAGAGACACCTTTCTTAATGTCATATTCGCCTACAGCAAAATGATTGATTCTTATATCCACAAACTGAGTAGCACCATCAAGGCAATTACCAATGTATCCTCCCAGATAGGTCATGTTGTAAAGCGTGTCTTTCACAGCATCTACTGGTTCTACAATGCTTCGCCCAAGGAAAGTGTAGGTAGTTTCAGCAATGTTTACTTTGATGAAATTGATTGGTCGTGGTTCCTCTTCTTTGCACGAAAAGAGAATGCTCATTACGAAGAGCAATACAATCAGTTGAACCTTCATGGCTGTAGGCTTGTCAACATTAAATATAATGACAAATAACCTTTTTGATTTAAGCCATCGATTTCAATAATCTCATACCGTTGAGCCATTCACCAAATCCACTTTTAGTTTCGATATGACCGGCATCATTTAGTACATTTAAAGTGCTACCCCAGTCAATTGCGAATTCAGCGGCTCTTGTATAATGAACAGCTGAGTCATTGGTACTGGCTACAACGATTGATCGAAAAGGTAGCTTGATTCTTGGAATAGGAGTGAATCCGGTTATTTCTTTGGGATAATCTGGCTTTTCGGCATCACTTGATGCGACTAACAACGCACCTTTTACCTTTAGATCATATTCCTGGACTGCATGAACAAAAGCTGCGACGCCAATACTATGAGCTGTAATCAAGACTTCTGGTCCTGCTGATTGGATAGCTTGAGCAATTTTAGGAACCCATTCATCTTTATTAGGATAATCCCAGTTTTCTTGTTGGATCCTCGTAAAAACAGAAGGGTCACTAGCTTCCCAAAGAGATTGCCAGTGACCCTTATCAGAATTTTTCCATCCTGGTATGTTCAATACCTTCATAAGTGTGCAGTACCAGTTTATGTCCTTTTTGTCATTCCGACGAATGGAGGAATTTAATTCCTAAAATGAATAAGGAATCTAACCTCCTGTTAACACACAGGAGGTTAGAAATTATAACATCTAATTGCTTCCTCTTAACTCAGAGATGCAAGACTTGCTTCCAGCGAAGCGATTTTAGCCTCAGCATCAGCTTGCTTCTTTTTCTCCATTGCAACAACCTGTTCTGGAGCGCCAGCCACAAATCGCTCATTGCTAAGTTTCTTCTCAACAGACTTCAAGAAGCCTTTGGTGTAATTCAGCTCTTCAGTCAACTTAGCACGTTCTGCTTCTACATCGATTTCTTCTGATACCGGAACAAATAGTTCGTGCGACTTCACCACAAAGCTGAAGCAATTGTCAGGCTTTTCTTCTATGATGTCGAGCTTAGAAACGTTCGCTAGCTTTGCAATAGATGAACCAATCTTATTGATGAGCTCTGGTTTGTCTGTTTTCACAGCAAGTTCCAGCTCTTCTTTTGGAGAGATACCTTTGCTGCTTCTCAGGTTTCTGATGTTGGAAGTGATCTCAAATAACAATTCTCCTTCTTCTAAAACTTGAGCATCACATGCTTTTGTTTCAGGCCAGCTAGCTATAATTAAGCTTTCTTCTGTACTTCTTTCGCTAATGTTCTGCCAGATCTCTTCAGTGATAAAAGGCATGAATGGGTGAAGTAATTTCACTACCGACTCAAACAACTCCAAAGTTTTATCATAAGTAGCCTGATCAATAGGCTGCTCGTAACCTGGCTTGATCCACTCCAGATACCAGCTACAGAAGTCGTTCCATACCAACTTGTAAGAAGTCATTAAGGCATCAGACAATCTGTATTTGCTGAAATGATCTTCAAGTTCCGCTTTTGCTTCATTGAATCGGTTTTCGATCCATTCGATTGCAAGCTTGTTGACTTCTGGCTGAGCATCAGCATTGGTTTCCCAACCTTTTACCAGACGGAATGCATTCCATATTTTGTTAGCAAAGTTTCTTCCTTGTTCTACCAGTTTTTCGTCAAACAATAAGTCGTTACCAGCAGGAGAGGAGAACAACATACCCGTTCTTACGCCATCAGCACCATACTCCTTGATTAAGTCAAGTGGATCAGGAGAATTGCCCAATGATTTGGACATCTTTCTACGTTGTTTATCGCGAACGATACCTGTTAAGTACACATTTTTGAAAGGCTTCTCACCCTTGTATTCATATCCGGCAATGATCATTCTAGCTACCCAGAAGAATAAGATTTCTGGAGCAGTTACTAACGTGTCAGTAGGGTAGAAGTAATCCAATTCTGGATTCTTACCTGGAATGATTTTACCTGTCTTCTGGTCAAAATACTCATCGTTGAACCCATCAAATACTGCCAACGGGAACAACCATGAAGAAGCCCAAGTGTCCAATACGTCCTCGTCTTGCTTTAGGTCAGCTTCTGACAAGTTGCTATTACCAGACTTTTCTTTAGCTAAAGCAATGGCATCTTCGATATTGGCTGCTACTACAAAGTCATCCTCACCTTCACCATAGTAGTAGGCTGGAATTCTTTGTCCCCACCACAACTGACGTGAAATACACCAATCTCTTACATTGTCCATCCAGTGGTTGTAAGTGTTTTTGAATTTTGGTGGGTGAAGCAATATTTCATCTTCCATTACTACCTGATGAGCAGTTCTGGAAATCTCCTTCATTTTAATGAACCACTGAAGAGAGAGTTTAGGCTCTACTACCGTGTTTGTTCTTTCAGATCGACCAATTCTGGTAGTAAACTGTTCTTCTTTGGTCAGGAATTCAGCTTCTTTTAGATCTTTTACAATCTCTTTTCTTACCACAAAACGATCCTTGCCAACATACTTCTCAATGCCACAGTTCTCGTTAAGTGTTCCATCCAGGTTGATGGTGTCGATCACTTCCAGGTTGTGACGCTGACCAATTTCATAATCATTAGGATCGTGGGCTGGAGTTACCTTCAGACATCCAGTACCGAAATCCAATTCCACATAAGTGTCACCAATGATAGGAATCTCACGCTCCACGAATGGAACGATAGCTTTTTTGCCAATCAAATGAGCATGACGCTCATCGTTCGGGTTTACAGCAATAGCTGCGTCACCTAAAATCGTCTCTGGACGAACTGTAGCGATTGTTACAACTTCATCTGAGTCTTTGATTTTATAGTTTACATAGTAAAGAGTGGCTTGTTCGCCACCTTCCTTATAGATTACTTCTTCATTAGAAAGGGCTGTTTTTGCTTCACAGTCCCAGTTGATCATGCGAAGGCCTCTGTAAATAAAGCCTTTATTAAACAAGTCAATGAATACTTTGATAACTGCCGCATAGTAGTCATCATCCATGGTGAAGGCAGTACGATCCCAGTCACATGAAGCACCTAGCTTCTTTAACTGCTCCAGGATTATTCCTCCATATTTCTCTTTCCATTCCCAGGCATATTTCATAAACTCATCACGAGAAAGGTCACTTTTTTTAATGCCTTTTTCACGAAGCATGGCTACAACTTTTGCTTCAGTAGCAATCGATGCATGGTCAGTTCCTGGCACCCAGCATGCTTCTTTGCCTTCCATCCTAGCTTTTCGAATCAATACATCTTGTATCGTATTGTTAAGCATATGGCCCATATGCAATACTCCGGTGACATTGGGTGGAGGAATGACGATAGAGTATGGTTCTTTGTCTGGGTTTACATTAGCCTTAAAAAAGCCGTTTTCCATCCAATATTTGTACCATTTGTCTTCGGTTTGTATTGGGTCGTATTTAGTGGAAATCTCCATTGAGAAAATTAGAATTCTTTGTACATTGAATTAAGCCGGCAAATTTAAAATATTTAATCGGTAGGGAGTGAATTGTTTAGTCATTAAAGAAAAGATTTGAACAATTAACATCCAATAGGTCTTACATGTACGTACATTGCCTACTAGGTTTAAAACTTAGTCTTTGTATAACCTATCAACTAAAAAATTATCAACCATGGAGTTAAATCCCGCCCTGGATCATACCGATTCTAATAGTTTAATCACAGAAGATACTGGAGTTCTTTGGAAGCAACTTTTCAGTTTAGCTACCTTATATGCATCAGTAATAATCGGATGGATTGCTTATTACAACTACCAGCCAATTTTACTAGAAACATACAATTTTACCGACCTTACACTTTTCTTATTTATTGTTCAAGGGATCATTATGGTAATAGCTCCACCGATTGCTGGACGTCTCGGAGATAAGTTTAGAGTAAAAGCAGGTAAGAGATTACCTATTATTTCAGCTGGAGTGAGCTTTGCGGCCATGATTTTCATGGCCACTGCCTTTACTTTGTTTGCTCACCCTGGACCAATTTTCAAATGGATTTTACCGGTGTTGATAACACTGTGGTTGTTCTCAATGGCGATCTTTACAAGTCCGGCACTTTCTACTATTGAACTATTCGTTCCAACTAAAAAGTTGCCAACCGCCATGGCTGTCTTAACGATTGTCTATGGGTTACTCTATTCAATAGAGCCTGTTATTGTTGATTTGATCAATTTTATAGGAGCGCCTTTGACATTTGTGGTCGGTGGTGTCGCTGTTTTCTTTAGTGGCCTCTTGCTTAGAAAGAACAGTACTATTATAGTCGATAAACCAAAAACAACCGAAGTTGGAAAGTCAGATTTTACGTATGCTTTCTTCTTGGGTATGGGATTGGGGATTGTCACTACAGTCTTATTTAACTTATTTCCTACTTGGTTTGAAGAGAAAGGGTTTGCAATATTTGGTGTAACTGGTGACGGGTTGGCTTCTATCATCCTTGCTGCAGTAGCGGTGTTGTCTCTACCAATGAGTAAATTCACTGAGTCTCGATCAGTTTATTCAGCGATACTTTTAAGTATCCTGGCTACATTGGCTGTTACCACAGGTATCTACTTCATAGACAATCACTTGATTCTTACTGTTTTGGTTGTATTATTCATTGTGTTCTACGCCTTGATGTCTGTAAGTTTCTTGCCGTTGGCCTTAACGGTAGTGAAGGATAAGCAAAAGGTATTTGGTGTAGGGATTTTCTTTGCTGGATTTGAATTGCCAAATGGTATTTTGGAAGCTGTTTTGGTGGCAGCAGGCAATTTCTAAAAAGTGATTTTGTGATAAAAAACTAACCTTCTATCATTGTGGTTGTTAATGACCAAACAACAACCCATGATCGAAGCGAATAACCCCAGCTTAAAATCCTGGATACACGTAAAGGCAGATTCTGATTTTCCGATTCAGAATCTGCCTTTTGGTGTTTTTAAGAAAGGAGATGATTCTCCGAAAGTGGCATCTATAATAGGTGATCAGGTAATAAACCTTCATGTTTTGTTACAAGAGGGATTTTTTGAAGGAATAGAACTGCCATTGGATGTTTTTGATCAAAACAGTTTAAACCCTTTTATTACTACAGGGAAAAAAATGACGAATGCAGTTCGGGGTAGACTATCCGAGTTATTAAGACTAGAAAACCAGGAACTTCAGACTAATAATCACTTAAAGGAAAAGGTGTTTATTCCAGTTTCAGAAGTTGAAATGCTATTACCTGTCAAAGTAGGAGATTACACCGATTTTTATTCCAGCGAGCAACATGCATTCAATGTTGGCTCCATGTTCCGTGACCCTGAAAACGCTTTGCTCCCCAATTGGAAGCACATGCCAGTTGGCTACCATGGAAGAGCCTGTAGTATTGTGGTCAGTGGAACAGATATTCTTAGACCAAAAGGACAAACCAAATCTAAAGAACAAACTTCTCCCGTTTTTGGACCAACTAAGCGGTTGGATTTTGAATTGGAAATGGCGTTTATTGTCGGGAAGTCTACAACTTTAGGAGAGTCGGTTGGCACTGATCAAGCGGAGGAATTCATTTTTGGTTTTACACTGTTCAATGATTGGTCTGCCAGAGATATACAAACATGGGAATATGTACCCTTAGGCCCATTCTTAGCCAAAAACTTTGCGTCATCCATGTCACCTTGGGTGGTTACCATAGAAGCTATGGAACCATTTAGAGTTTCTGGTCCAAAGCAAGAACCCGAAGTGCTTGAATATTTATCTTATTCAGGAGATGCTCATTTTGATGTCAAATTGGAAGTCTATATTGAGCCAGAAGGTGAAAAGAAAACCAAAATCACTTCGTCCAACTATAGAAATGTCTATTGGAATATCCGTCAACAATTGGCTCATCACACAGTTAATGGCTGCAATATCAATGTTGGAGATTTGTATGCCAGCGGAACAATAAGTGGTAAAGATTCAAACTCATTTGGTAGTATGCTGGAGCTTTCCTGGAATGGAACTCGAGCATTGTCACTTGAAGGTGAATCCCAACGATTATTTGTAGAAGATGGAGACACAGTTACTGTCAGAGGGTTTGGTGAGCGAGAAGGTGTGAGAATTGGTTTTGGTGAAGTGACTAATAAAATATTGAAAGCGAAATGAGTGATATGAAGCGAATAGATCCTAAGGTGGTTTCAAACCCGGAAATGTACCGATACCTAACAGGTACCATTGGTCCAAGGCCTATTGCTCTGGCGAGTACTGTAGATAAAGCAGGAAATGTGAACCTAAGTCCTTTCTCTTTTTTCAATGTCTTCGGATCTAATCCTCCAATATTAGTTTTTTCACCATCTCGAAGAGGAAGAGATAATTCAACTAAGGATACGCTCGATAATGTTCACGAAGTAAAAGAAGTGACGATTTCTATTGTGAATTATCATATGGTAGTACAAATGTCTCTGGCAAGCACAGAATATGCTAAAGGGGTAAACGAATTCGAGAAATCTGGATTGACTCCAGTTCCTTCAGAAAAAGTATCCACACCTCGCGTGGGAGAATCTCCTGCCTCTTTTGAGTGTGTAGTTCAAGAAATAAAGCCACTTGGCGATCAAGGTGGTGCTGGTAACCTTGTAATCTGCGAAGTAGTGCTCGCTCACATTGATGAGTCAATTATTGTTGATAATCAAATAGATCCTGTTAAATTAGATGCCGTATCTCGTATGGGAGGCAATTGGTATTGCCACGCACAAGGAGATGCGCTATTTGAAGTTGCAAAACCAATAACAATAATAGGAATGGGAGTAGATCAAATTCCAAATAGTATTAAAAACAGTAAAGTACTAACAGGAAATCATCTTGGTAAGCTCGGAAACGTAGAGAAACTACCTTCGCAAAACGAAATAGATGAGTTTGCTAAAGAGCCAGAAGTAAGTGCCATTTTAGAATATATAGATCACGAACCTGATCAAATACAAGATGAGCTTCATAAACTAGCTGCCCAGCATTTGGATGCTGGAGATACTATTTCTGCATGGAAGGTACTTCTTCAGGATTATTGAGGTATTTGGCCATCATTCTTGCCAGTTGATCATAGTTGATTGGCTTGGCAAGGAAGTCATTCATTCCTACCTCCAGCGCCTTTTCTCTATCATGTTGCATGGCACCAGCTGTTAGTGCAACGATTGGGCTGTCTCCTGATCCGGAATTGAGCTGACGAATTCGAACAGTTGCTTCTAAGCCATCCATTACAGGCATTTGTACATCCATTAGAATTAGATCGTATTTGTGGACTTCTGCAAGTTTCAATGCTTCATGTCCATTGATTGCTGTATCGACATTTTGGTTTGATTTGAGTAGCATTTTCTTAGCCACCATTGTATTGACTGCATTGTCTTCAACAAGTAAAATGTTTTTACCTTCTGGCAGAGAAACACTAGAGCTATACTCGCCATTAGCTTCGGAATGAGCTACATGCTTCAGTTTTACCTCAAACTTAAAGAATGAGCCTTCTCCTGGAGTGCTTTCAACCCAGATCTTGCCACCCATTAAGCTGACTAGTTTTTTACATATTGCCAAGCCAAGTCCGGTTCCTCCGTATTTGCGTCTTGAGCCTGATTCGACTTGCGCAAAACTTGAGAAGATCTCGTCTTGTTTGTCTACTGGAATACCAATTCCAGTGTCTTTGACCCCCACAAAGATTTCGGCTCCGTGTCCATCACTGGAAATCAGTTTCGCAATGATATCAATACCACCATTTTCGGTGAATTTTAAGCTATTTGAAAGTAGATTAACCACAATCTGTTTGATCCTAAGTTCATCACCAATTAGGAGCTCCGGAATGTTTGTATCAATATCAGCGAAAAGTTTGACATCTTTTAAATTGGCTTCTGCCTGAAAGGCCATGGTAATCTCTTTGAGAAGACTTGGTAGGTTGAATTCTTCAACATCAATATCGAATTTACCAGCTTCAATCTTACTTAGGTCGAGAAGATCATCAATGATTTCTCTTAAGGATTCAGCAGACCTTCCAAGAATGCTCAGCATTTCTCGGTTTTCAGGGTTTGGTTCGTTCTCAGAAACCAAATGACTCATGCCTAAAATTCCATTTAGTGGTGTTCTGATCTCGTGGCTGATATTTGCAAGAAACTCACTTTTAATGCGGTTAGCTTTTTCAGCATCATTTTTTGCTTTGACAAGTTCCACCGCAGTTTTTTCTTTTTCTTCAACTTCCAGTTTAAGCTCTTTGGTTTTTATGTCTACAAGGCGTTGAAGATTTCTTTGTTTTATAGCTGCAGACTGCTCTCTAAACCTCAATATTCCGAACAATATCCCTACAATGGTAAACGCGACCATGATTTTGAACCATGCGGTTTCATAGAAGTAAGGCGCGATATAGATGGTCAGTGTTTCAGGTTCGCTCCAGGTTCTGAAGCGACTTATTCCTTGAACTTTGAAGGTGTACTGTCTACCTCTTGGTATATTGGTATAGGTAGCGGATCGATCAATGGTGGATAGCCAGTTTTTATCATAGTTTTCCAACATGAACCTATACTTTACACTGTCAGGACGCATGTAATCCATGGCCATATAGCTAATAGTAAAGTTGTTTTGATCAGGTTCTAGAATTAGCGTATCCGTTACTCCAATTGCTTTTTTGAGGATTTCTGGATGGGTAGATGACTTAATGAGTTTATCATTGATATGAAGCGCCGTTATATTAACGAATAGGGGCAAGTCAAATTCTTTAACTTCTATTGGGTTGAAATGGGTTAAACCACTCAGTCCTCCAAAATATACCCTGTTGCCAACTGAAACTCCAGCACGTGTCGTAAACTGTTTACCTTGCAGTCCATCATGGAAATAGAAACTAGTTGTTTTAATCACACTGTCTTTATCAGTAGTTAGTTTACTCAATCCTGCATTAGTCGATATCCAAATCATGTTATCATTGACTCGAGTCATGGAGCGAATGTCATTGGTAGGTAATCCATAACTTCTGTCCACCATGATCTGGTCTTCAGGTTCGTTATTTTTTAAGATAATTAGTCCTTCGTGTTTAGTACCAACGATTAGTTCTCCTTGTGTACTCTGGCATAGATAATTGATCCATGCATTATGTACTTTGTCTCCTCCTGGTAGATTTAAGGGTCTGGCTACAAGCTTATTATCTTGTACTTTATAGAGTCCGCTAGCAGTTGCTACCCAAATTTCACCATTCTCTATTTGGAAAATATCGTTAACATTCGCCAGCGTAATTCTATCTTCTGCTATAGAGACATGAACATCATATTCGTCTAATTTTTCACCAAGGCGTTTTAAACCTTTTGATTGTGTGCCGACCCATATGATGCCCTTGTTGTCTACGAAAACGACGTTAATCTTGTCTCCAAAATCAGGATGATGATCAACTGCCTTAAACTGTTCAGATGATTCATTCCAGGTGTACAGCCCTTTTTCCGTTCCTAACCAAAAGGTATTACTGTTGTCCTTTGCTATGGATAGAATTTGGTTGTTTATCTTCTTGCCATCTATTTTGAATTGATAATGCTTGAATTTTTGATTGTCAACAGAATATTTCGAAATTCCAGTCCTTGAGCCAACCCATAGTTCTTTGTTGGGTTTGTCTGACATTAAAGACAATACATTGTAATCCATCAACTCGTCAGACTGAGCGTGACTTGTTTTTGGTCCGTAATAATCAAACTGGTTGTCAGAGTCGTGATAATAATTAATTCCACCGAGAGGAGTGGTCATCCAGATACCACCGGCATTATCTTGAAAGAGGTTTCTTACCTCATGATCAGACAAGCCGTAGAAGTTGTTAAAATCATATCGCAAAGTGGCACTTGAGTTATCTTTTGGGTGGAAGAACGTAAGTCCTGCATTTGTGGCAAACCATATATCACCATTCGATCTGCAAATGAGGTCATTTACCTGATTACTAGCTATTTCTGGATTGGAATTCGAAGTTAGGTTGGTGATCTGACCTGATTTGTCCAATATGAATGCGCCTGACTTTTTGCTACCAATGATTATTCTTTGTCGGGCATCAACCGCGATGCTAGTAACTTCTACATGATCAAATCCATCTACTGGATTCATTTTCATGTTTTCCATCAGATATAACCCATCAGATGTGCCAACCCACATATGATCGGAAGAGGGATATAGGGCATTGAAACTTGCCAGGTTTCCATTTATACTTTTCCAGTCAAATACTTTTTTGATACTATCCTGAATCGGGTCGTATACAAAGAGCAGTTCATCTGTAGCTACCCATAGGTGATTATTGAACTCTACAATTTCATTGATGCGCTTATTCATCAATGCTTTGTGATTCTGGCTGATTCGTTCAAAATTGTCATGAACCCGATTGTATTTATTCAATCCGGTTAAAGTGCCAACCCAAAGCGTTTGATGTGAATCCTCATAAAGTGAGGTGATGTAGTCATTGTCCAAGGTTGAGCTATCAGATCTGTTGCTTCTGTATTGGTCAAACTTGCTGTCGGTATATGATATAAATTTATTCAGCCCTTCCTCAGAGCCTATCCACATATAGCCATGGAAATCCTGATGGACTACTGTGGTTTTGTCACTGGTCATGCCGAAATCAGCATAGACATGATAGAATAAAGGATTCTTTGGCTGAGCAAACGCACTCAGGGAAAGAAGTAGGTTAACAATGATAATCCTGAATCGGTGAAAATTCATGCCATGAAGATACAAACTATTGCCATTCCATTTCTGAGAAAATGCACGAATGAGGGATAATTACACCTTAATGCTAGCATTTTCACGATGAATAAAATCAAGTATCTACTGGTATAGATTTACATTTTGGATGTTTTTTAGAAACAGGATTATCACACTTTAGAAAGAGAATTTTTGATGGAACTCTTTAATTTGATCATGGAAAGAAACATCATAGTCAACGTTTATATACTTGCCCAATTTGAGGTCAGCGTTAACGAGTATATTTCTTAGCTTCAAATGTTGATTGATAAAAATAAATTCTAAACCAGGATTGACTTCTTTCATGACATCCACAATGTCCAGAATATTCATATTGTGACCTACCAGGTTGTAAGTGCCTGAAGGTGCTTCTGAATTTAGTAATTGATCAAAAGTATTGGTGATATGGTCAATATGGATGAATGCTCTCGCCTGCTTACCATCACCATGAATGGTGATTCGATTGTTGAAATTACTCTCAAAAACGAATTTATTAATTACCGAATCAAAACGCATGCTTCTACTATAGCCATAAATGTTGCCACATCTGATGATATGCGTCTTCATTTTGGACTTTAACCTCTCCACATGCTCTTCTCCTCTAAATTTGGAGATGGCATAAAAAGTTCTCGGGTTAGGAGTAGTGTCTTCGTTAATTTCTTTACTTGAGGAGCCATAAACACCAATACTACTGCTGTAGATGAACTGTTTGACATTGCTCTCTTCAACCGCATAAACTAATTCAGCTGTTCCCCAGTGATTCACTTGCTCGAAGAAATGAGGGTCTGTATTAGCAAATGGAGTGGTGACATTTGCTGCCAGATGATAAACCACGTCTACATCTTTCAGGGCCTTTTTTAATTTTCTGGAATCAAGCAGCTCACCATGTATAAAAGAGATGTTTTCTGATTGGTGATATTTATGTCCAGTAAAAAGCGCGTAGTTATCACGGCTTAGGTTGTCATATATTTTGATCTGATTGACTTCCGGGTTTTGTGAGAGTTTTTTGATCAACTCTGTACCCAGATATCCGGCTCCACCGGTAATTAAAATATTCATAGTCGCTAAAGTAAAAAAGAGAGTGAATCGTGGATTATTTCTTAACCAGGTCCGTGTGGAGACCACATTCCACTTTATTAAGGCCAAACCACCTGGCTTCACGTTCCTGCATTTCAGGATCAAGTTTTCGAGTACAAGGTTCACAGCCAATACTCATGTATCCTTTGGAATCCAATGGATGTCGAGGTAGGTTGTGCTCTTTGATGTATGCAAAAATGGTTTTCATGTTCCAGTCAAGCATTGGATGGAAACGGACTGTGTTGAAAGGTGCATCTTGCTCTACTTTCATTGCTTTTCTAATGGCACTTTGATCACCACGTACACCATTAATCCATACATCATGTGTTTTAAGCAATTCTTCTGTTGGAGCAGTTTTATTAATAAAGCAACAGTGATCTGGATCAGAGGTAAATAATAATCTGCCTTCCTCGTTACGTTGCATATATCTCGGCATGGAGGATTTTGTTTCTATCACGTTCAGTCCAAATTGTTCAGCTACAAGATCTTTGAATGCAACTGTCTCAGGAAAATGATAACCCGTATTCAAAAAATAGACAGGTATGGAATTGTCTATACGGCTTATGATGTGAAGCATAACCAAACTGTGTGTCTGAAAAGAACTTGTGGTAAAAAGTTTCTTTCCAGCAGCATGGTAGGCTTCGAGTTTTTCTTGTATTTGTGGAATTTCCATTGCTCGAATTTAGTGTGCAAAACAACAATTAAGCCTTAATAATTCAAACAATGTGAGTTTTTTCTTACGAATCGAAAGGATGATTCTTGAAGTTGTGTTGGGATTGGCCGCAGCATGAAGCTGCGGCCTGGGTAGGTTTAAGCATATTTTGCTCTCTCAAGAAGATAGCCCAGACGGCTAAAGGAGTCTTCTTCGGACAGTCCATTTCTAATATTCATTTTTAGAAATGATACTAATTCTATGGCTTTCTCTCTTGAAAGATCCATTCCAATGATCAGTTTTGTTATCAATGTTTCACGCTTGTCTGATAGGGCTCCATTAAGCATGAATTTGTTGACGAGGTAAAAGACAACTGAGAATTTCTCTCTTGAGTCTTGGGGTAAACGTGTGCGGTATTTTTCTAAATCTGATGCTGATTTCGAGTTTACTGCTGGAGTAAAGCTTACTTCTTTCATCAGAATTTGTAATTCTTCTGGATCAAATGTGCTCTGTGCTTCGGCGATCAGTGCGAGTTTGATGACATGATCTTTCTCCTTGCCTCCGGAGAAAATTGATTGCATCCATCCCATAATCTTATCTAGTATTTTAGTGGTTTCGTCGATAAATATAGTTAATTCATCCTAACGAACAATAAAATAATGCAAATAAATATGTGAAAAGTATAATCTTTCTAACGACGGAATTGTTTAAGTATGTCTAGATAAAATAGGATTAAAGCCAGTCAGAGGTGAGTTTTTGTGCTGCGACGATGCCACTAAGCGTTGCACCTGGAATTCCCTGGCCAGGATATGCAGTGTCTCCACATTGATAAGCTTTATGATTGTCAAGGCGTGCTTCTACCATTTGCCACGGCTTAATAGATAAAAACTGAGGATAACCACCAACAAAGCCAAATGCTCTACCTGTCCATTTGCTCCATGATTTTGGTCCACTGCTGTGACTGAAAAGAATATTCCCTTCTTTTAAGAAATTGTGTTTGAGTAAGGTTTGAACAATAGCCTTCTCAACTTTGGAAGAATCAATGATGGAATGTAGTGGGTCTTTAATATGAGTGCTAATACTTGCAACAGTAGCTCCATCTTTCGATCTAGATTGATCTTTCGGATGACTCAGGCTTACAAAAATGCTGCTACTTCCAGTTTCCTCTAATGGAGAATCAAGATGAATCTGATGATGTAGGCTTTCATAATCCCTATGACTTTTGAAAGCTATACCCATTTGAAGCGCACTGTACAACTGATCTGATTTTAATTCCTTGTTTCTCGTTTCAGGTCGGATGATTTCTTGATCCAATGAGAGAAGGTTATTCAAAGGAATCCCTGAAATCAAATAAGGAGCATTATAATCGTTAGTTTTGGTGTGTATGCGATACACGTCTTTTGAATGAGCAATAGACTGCACCTCTTCTCTATACATTATTTCACCTCCATTAGATTGAATGTACTCAATGATTGGAGTGACTAAATTAAGAAGTCCTCCATCTATGTAGTAATTGCTATAATTGGTGTAGCACAAGGCAGCCGCGCCGAATAGATGATTGACTTCATTTGCTTGATTCTGAGCTGTTATGAGTAATTGTTCATCTACGAACTTTCTAAATGCTGAACTGTCCAGTTGATGTTTTTCTAGAATTCTTGCAGTAGACTTTAAGGCATATTGAGCTTTAATAACATCAAGTGGGTTTGCTTTCTTTACTAGGCTAACCCAATCGACAAGCTTATTGGGAGGGAAGTGCAAATACTTGGTTGAGGACTTCCATACAAACTGACTAATAGCATATGCTTGATCCCAGAAGTGATCTTGATTGCCACCAAAATGTTTCGAGGCTTCAACTTTCCATTTAGATAAATCCTGATATCGATTAATGATTTTGCCATCTAGGTGAACTTGCATTGGAAGCTCCAGTTTTCGAGCATTTAATTCAATGCCCGTTTGATCAAGAAGAAACCTTAAAGGCATGTGCTTATCAAGTCCAACCAAAGTTGTTGCTCCACTTTCAAAAACATATCCTTTTCTCCAATAGGAGGAAGTACAGCCTCCTGGTTGCCAGTTTTGTTCTATTATTAATGGTTTTAATCCTTTGGTACACAACATTGCTGCTGCGCTCAAGGCTCCCATTCCGCTCCCGATGACGATTACGTCTTTCATTATGTTTAAATAAATAATAAAAAAGTTAAACAAAAAGATTTTGCATTATGTTTGAGAGGAAATTTGTGGAAAGAATGTTACTATTTTGCTGAAAGCAGGAATTGATGAAGATAGCAGTATACCGAAAGGAACATTTTAATGCAGCCCATCGTCTTAATAATCCTAAGTGGAGTGAAGAGAAGAACGATGAAGTATTTGGGAAATGCAATAACCCCAACTGGCACGGACATAATTATGAATTGGTGGTGAAGTTGATTGGAGAGCCAGATCCTGATACAGGATATGTGTATGATATGAAAGAGCTAAGTGATCTGATTAAAAAGCATGTATTGGTTCGGTTTGACCACAAAAATTTAAATCTTGACACAGAAGAGTTTAGAGAGCTCAATCCAACCGCTGAGAATATTGCAGTAGTGATCTACAATATTTTGAGGCCTAAGATCGATGAGCGATTAGATATGAAAGTTACCTTGTACGAAACAGAAAGAAACTATGTTGAATACCCCGCATAATATGGAAGATGAATTAGAAGAGGATCATGTAGGGTCTTCAGATGACACCCCATTGCGTCCAGACGCATTTGAGAAAGATGATGAGCTAAAGATTGAATTAATCTCTAAGCACTTCAAAGAAATAATGGAAATTCTTGGACTCGATTTGACGGATGATAGCTTACAAGGCACTCCTCGTAGAGTAGCTAAGATGTACGTTCAGGAAGTTTTTAGTGGGCTAAACCCCAATAATAAACCGAAGGCCAAGCTATTTGAGAATAAGTTTAAGTATGATCAAATGTTGGTAGAGAAGGATATCACTTTCTATTCTCATTGTGAACATCACTTTGTGCCAATCTACGGAAAAGCGCATGTAGCTTACTTCAGTAGTGGAAAAGTAATTGGATTGTCCAAAATCAATCGCATTGTTCAATACTATGCAAAGCGACCTCAAGTTCAGGAGCGTTTGACCATGCAGATCGCTAATGAGTTGAAAGATGTGTTGCATACAGAAGATGTAGCAGTTGTTCTAGATGCTACTCATATGTGTGTGTCTTCTAGAGGAGTAAATGATACCAACAGTATGACAGGAACTGCATTCTTCGATGGTAAATTCAACGATCAGAATGTAAAGACTGAGTTTTTGAACTATATCAATACCAAATCTGACTTAAGATAATCATGGATTTTGCTGGAAAACACATTGTGGTTGTCGGCGGAACAAGTGGAATAGGTGAAGCCGTAGTTTCAAAATTATTAGCTGCAGGAGCGGAAGTAACGAATATTGCGAGACGCGAGCATAGCGAAGTGTCCAATATTTCACTTGATGTTACTTCTGATTTTGATGCAATTGAAGGATTACCTGAACAGATAGATGGCTTAGTTTACTGTCCTGGTAATATCAATTTGAAACCTTTTCAAAGTTTAAAACCAGAGCAGTATTTAGAGGACTTTAATCTCAATGTATTAGGCGGAATTAAAGTCCTCAAAGCTTGTTTAAAGAGTTTAAGAAAGTCAGAAACTTCTTCCATAGTCTTTTTTAGTACTGTGGCTGTTCATCAGGGGATGAATTACCATACTAGTGTGGCAGCTTCCAAAGGAGCATTGGAAGGGGTTGTTAAATCCCTGGCAGCAGAATTTGCGAGGCAAAAAATTAGGGTTAATGCCATTGCTCCTAGTCTAACAGATACACCATTGGCTTCAGCATTGCTTGCTACAGAAGAAAAAAGAAAAGCATCAGAGGAAAGACACCCACTAAAGAAAGTTGGCTCTGCTGATGAGATTGCAGAAGGAGTATTGTATTTACTATCTGATGCTACCAAATGGATGACCGGCCAAATACTTCACCTGGATGGAGGTATGTCCTCGGTTAGGCCACTTTAACCCAAATTATGTTTTAATGCATAATTTGCCCGAAGGGCTGACGAAAGCTTTGCTTTGTCAGGGTTACCATGACAAATAATTCTTGAATAAAGAATTATTTCGTCAATATTCAATAGAATATTTTAGATGACCCCTTCCAATATTCTATTGAATAATCTGGGTTTAATAAAAAAGTCAAAACATTTTCCTACAACAGATTATATAGTATCTGAATTTAAACTATTGTTATGGGGCGACCACCAGAAGCATTCATGATATTTAGGGAAGAGTTGCGGAAAGCTCAATTGGAGAATGACCGTCTCAAGCAGGAATATGAACAGAAAGTCGAACATATTACGAAAGAGATGGGTATACTTAAGGAGCAACTTTCAGCTCAAGAAAACATGATGAAGTCTGCTTTTGAATATGTGACGAAACTTGAAGGAGAATTAGAGGACTTCAAGAAGAAGGTAGATGGAGACAATGAAAAAAATAGCTTTGGATATCATTAACCGTATATTTCTATGAATGATGTAACAGAAAAGAGTCTCAGTGATTTGGGATTTAAATTAGAATTCTCCAACGCATATACTGAGGTTTACATCAATAGCAAACAGGGCATAATTAGTTGTGTGATCACTGTCGATTATGTTCCTATTCGATTCTTTATCGAGACCTTCAATCAAATCAGTAATGTTGCTAGATCTTCTAAGTATAGAAAATTCATATTCGATAAAAGAAATCTAAGGACATTTCATCAACCTTCTATGGAATGGTATTTTCTTGAGTGGAAGACAGAAATGGTCGAATATGGATTAACTCAGCATAGAAAGTTACTTCCTGATCTTCAGTGGTTTGTAAAAGCGGTTGAGCTTGCAAGAAGACCATTGCTTGAAAAAATGCCAGAGTCATTAAGTCAACAACTTGATATCAGGTATTGTGATACTTTAGAGCAAGCTGTAGCTGAATGATTCTTCAGTCAGAAGATATCAATAGATTAGAAACGCGCTATCGTGGAAATTTAATCAATAGCATCACGGGGTTTAAGAGTGTTTCTCTTGTTGGGTCGATCAATGAAGATGGGCTGACAAACCTTGCTCCAATAAGCCAAATCATACATGTTGGTGCTAATCCACCGTTACTAGGATTATTATTCAGGCCAGATGTTGTTCCAAGACATACACTGGAAAATATATATAAGACCGGGATCTTCACAGTTAATCATATTCATGAATCGTTTCTAGAGAAAGCTCATCATACCGCTGCAAGGTGGGATGGAAGCGAGTTTGAAAATTGTGGACTCACTGAGAGCTTTGTTAATGGAGTTGAAGCTCCATTTGTTAAAGAATCTCACTTAAAGATAGCGTGTGAATTAAAAGAGAAATTTGATATTCAGAGCAATAATACCCATTTCATAATAGGACAAATTGTTTACATTGACTTGCCTGAGGGTGTTGTTGCTGCGGATGGGTATGTGGACATTGAATCGGCCGGAACGATCACTTGCTCTGGTTTAGATAGTTACCACAAAACCACTCGAATCGCTAGATATTCCTATCCAAAACCTGATCACAAGCCTAAACAAATATGAATGGGCTGCTCTCATATACAGAGTCAGGAATTTATTGTGAGCAGGGAGATTTTTTCATTGATCCATGGAAACCAGTTGCAAAAGCTATAATTACCCATGCACATTCAGACCATGCCAGACCTGGTAACCAATGGTATTTGGCGCAGCGTTTGAATAAGGAAATTCTCAAACTTCGTTTAGGTGCTGATATCAATCTTGAGTTAATGGATTATGGAGATCACCGTGTGATAAATGGTGTGAAGGTATCCTTTCATCCGGCAGGTCATATTTGGGGCTCCTCTCAGGTTCGAGTAGAGTATAAAGGTGAAGTTTGGGTTGTTTCAGGAGATTACAAATTGGGTGATGATGGATTTAGTGGAGAGTTTGAGCCAGTACCATGTCATACATTTATTACAGAAACTACTTTTGGTTTGCCTGTTTTTAAATGGAAGCCTCAAACTGAAGTAATTGGTCAAATCAATAACTGGTGGCAGCAGAATGCCAACGATGGAAAAACAAGTATTTTATGTGCGTATGCCTTAGGAAAAGCACAAAGACTACTTGTTAATGTAGATAACTCAATAGGTGAAATATATGTTCAGGGTGCGGTGGCTAATGTCAATGAAGCGCTAGAGCGAGATGGAGCTAAGCTTCCTAAATATACTTATGCATCTCCTGATGTTGATAAAAGCCTCTACAAGGGTAGTTTGGTAATTACGCCATCATCATCAATAGGGACTTCCTGGATGCGGAAATTCCAACCCTACGAAGTAGCAACAGTGTCAGGTTGGATGCAGATACGTGGCATAAAGCGTAGAAGAAACTCAGGTCATGGATTCGTCATGTCCGATCATGCAGACTGGGATGAACTGAATCAGGCCATTGCGGCTACACGTGCTGAACGAGTTTATGTAACGCATGGATATACCGATGTTTTTCAAAGATGGCTTGAGCAACAAGGGATCGAAGCAGGTATTGTGGAAACCTCTTTTGAAGCTGAAGAATGAGTGGCATATGCCAGCTTTTGCAGTGATTTTAATCATTACCCAACTATCTTTCCATAAGCCTCTTTGCGAATAATAGATGCACTCTTTTAAAAGTGAATTAATAATTCCAACAAACGGCCTAAGATTTTTCAAATAGATCAAAGAGTGGTGGTTTATTTTGAGAAAAGTGAAATTGACCCTTTTATCACTTATCAATTGTATGATTTTCATAATTCAGTAAGCCTGTTATATTTGCTCATCTTTTGAAAAACCTAATAAAAATATGAGTTACTGGATATACGCAGTGCCCGTGTTGGCACTGATAGGGATCGTTGTGATGATTATCAAGTCACAATGGGTCAACAAGCAGGATGCTGGAGATGATAAAATGCAATCTCTTGCTAACCACATTCGTGAAGGTGCGCTGGCATTTTTGAGTGCCGAATATCGTGTTCTTGCCATTTTCGTAGTAGTTGCAGGAATTCTTCTTGGTATCATTTCCATGATGGTGGAGACCACTCACTGGTTCATTGTGGTTGCTTTCGTGATCGGAGCAATTTTCTCTGCTGTGGCTGGAAATATTGGTATGCGAATCGCTACTGCAGCTAACGTAAGAACAACGCAGGCTGCTAGAACTAGCCTTCCACAAGCATTGAAAGTGTCTTTCACAGGAGGAACGGTCATGGGCCTTGGAGTTGCTGGACTTGCTGTGTTTGGACTTAGTATCCTATTCATATTGTTGTTTACCTGGTTCATGGGAGGTAATTGGACTTCCAATGATGACATGACCATGGTACTAGAAGCATTGGCTGGATTCTCTCTTGGAGCAGAGTCTATTGCTCTGTTTGCTCGTGTGGGTGGTGGTATTTATACCAAAGCTGCTGATGTAGGAGCGGACCTTGTGGGTAAAGTAGAAGCTGGTATTCCAGAGGATGATCCAAGAAACCCTGCAACTATTGCTGATAACGTAGGTGATAACGTAGGTGACGTAGCAGGTATGGGCGCCGATTTGTTTGGTTCGTATGTAGCTACTGTATTAGCATCTATGGTGCTTGGTAACTATGTGATTCGCGATATGGGAGGATCTATCACAGATCAATTCAATGGCATTGGACCAATCATTCTTCCATTGGTGATCGCAGGTTTAGGAATCATTTTCTCGATCGCAGGTACCATGTTGATCAGAATTTCAGATAACAATGCCAAAGAAGCGCAGGTACAAAGTGCTTTAAATAAAGGTAACTGGGGATCTATTATTTTGACTGCCGTTGCATGTTGGTTTATCATCCAGCACCTGTTGCCTGAGACTATTTCTATGAGTTTCTTCGGAGAAGGAGTGAAAACATTCTCTTCTCGATATGTATACTATGCGGTATTGGTAGGACTATTTGTTGGTGGAGCTATTTCATACTTTACTGAGTATTACACAGGTCTTGGTAAAAAACCAGTATTAGATATCGTACAAAATTCAGCTACTGGAGCTGCTACTAATATCATTGCTGGTTTATCGACAGGTATGATTTCAACATTTGCGCCAATCTTGTTATTCGCTGGAGCGATCTGGGGTGCATATGAGTTAGCAGGTTTTTATGGTGTAGGTATCGCTGCATCTGCAATGATGGCTACTACTGCTATGCAGTTAGCAATTGATGCATTTGGGCCGATTGCGGATAATGCTGGAGGTATTGCAGAAATGAGCGAGTTGCCAGAAGAAGTAAGAGGAAGAACTGACATCCTTGACTCAGTAGGTAACACTACCGCTGCTGTTGGTAAAGGTTTTGCGATTGCTTCTGCTGCTCTGACTGCTTTGGCACTTTTTGCTGCCTATGTAACCTTTACAGGTATCGATGGAATCAACATCTTCAAAGCGGACGTACTTGCTGCTTTATTTATCGGGGGTATGGTGCCAGTAGTATTTTCAGCCCTTGCTATGAGATCTGTGGGTAAGGCTGCTATGGAAATGGTAAAAGAGGTTAGGCGTCAGTTCAAAGAAATTCCTGGGATCATGGAAGGAACTGGTAAACCAGAATATGGTAAGTGTGTAGATATCTCAACTAAGGCTGCAATCCGTGAAATGATGTTGCCGGGAGCTATTACCATTGTTGCACCTATTTTGATAGGTTTCCTTATGGGACCTGAGGCGCTAGGTTCTTATATGGCCGGTGTTGCTGTGTCAGGTGTGCTTTGGGCGATCTTCCAGAACAATGCTGGAGGAGCTTGGGATAACGCTAAGAAGTCTTTTGAGGCTGGGGTGATGATTGATGGAGAGATGACTTACAAAGGTTCTGATGCCCACAAAGCTGCAGTAACTGGAGATACGGTTGGTGATCCTTTCAAGGATACATCCGGGCCATCCATGAATATCTTGATCAAATTAACTTGTTTGGTAGGTTTGGTAATCGCGCCAATTCTTGGAGAGATTTATGGAGGAGTTTCTCATAGTGCTGCTAATACCGAAGTGATAGAGCAAATAGTTGAGAAAAGAGAAATAAAGGTGACCATAGAAGGTGAGGATGAAGAAAATCTAAAAGCCGAAATCACCATTGTTAACGGAGAGGATACTGAAACTAAGACTGTTGAAGGTTCTAAAGAAGAAATCGAAAAAGTAGTTGAAGATATTAAATAATCTTTAAAACGATAAAAGTCCAAAAGCCCGTTAGGAGACCCTGACGGGCTTTTTTAATGGTTTTATTTTCGAGGTTTTAAGTGTTCAATTATTAGTTGATTAGGTTGCTTTATGTAATTAAAGGTTTAATTGTGATAGTGTAACTATCTGTAAAATAGTTGGTTAAATAAAAATTATTATATTTGTGTAAATCAACGCGCCAATCTTATGTTGAAAATTACACGCCCGAACCTATTATCACTTGTTCTTTGGATGAGTGTAACTCCTCTTTTTTTGATTGCAAGTGGAACTTCAGATAAAGCCAAATTCGAAGAGTTATCTGATCAGTTGAATGAAGCTATTGACTCAAGAAACTTTCAGGAAGCCAGAACTACCATGGAAGAGTTAATGCCATTAATGAAGGAAATTCTGAAAGAAAATAAGAAGCAACTTACAGAACTTAAGAAATCTGATACACCCGAGGAGGATCCCGAACAGTTTGAAACGAATCTCAACCGGAAAACAGAGCTGTATGATACGTTCAAGAAATTGGTGGAAGTTTCCCCGGCTGCCCTGCGCGGTAAATCACAGTTGATCAAAGATGGCATTACAGAGTTTGTCAACTTGATGTAAGATTTTATTCGATTACTGATAATTATTCATAGCCCCTTTTCACTGGTTGATTAGGGGTTTTTTCCTTTCTATTGAGTTCATTCCGTTAGATTTTATCAGTTTTGTGCCTCAAGATTAGGCGAATGAAAAAAATTGTTGCGATTGTCACTATGAGTGTGACTTGCTTAGCGCTTTATGCTCAAACTTATTCTTATGAGGAAGTGCTGTCACTTGAAAGGAAAGTAGAAGGCCGTAAAAATTCGGATTGGGCCATGCAGCAGCCCTACGTGATCATGCTCAGCATTGATGGTTTTCGTTATGATTATGCTGAGCGCTATGGTGCTACTAATATTCAGTCAATCATTGACAGTGGGGTTTCTACAGAGCGTATGATTCCTTCATTTCCAAGTAAGACTTTCCCAAATCATTATGCCATCGTAACAGGAATGTATCCTGGTAATAATGGGTTGGTTAGTAATGAGTTTTATAGCAGAGAAAAGGACTATTGGTATAACATTAGAGATAAGAAAGCAGTGACGGATGCTTCATGGTACTCTGGTGTTCCAATCTGGGTACTTGCAGAGCAACATCAGATGCTATCCGCTAACTTTTTTTGGGTAGGGTCAGAGGCACCAATCGAAGGGATTTATTCCACTTATTCCTATCCATACACAAGCCGAGTTGCAAATGAGCATCGTGTAGATCGAATCGTTGAATGGTTGGGTTTTTCTGAAAGGGAAAGACCGCACTTGATTTTAGGTTATTTCTCGTTGGTCGATGATGCAGGCCATCGTTATGGTCCCGAACATGAGAAGACTAAAGAAGCTGTACTTGAAATAGATCGAGTGATCGGTAAACTTTTGAAAGGTATAGAGTCCTCAGGTCTGCCGGTTAATGTAGTGTTAGTTTCTGATCATGGAATGGCTAACATCAGCCGAGGTATCGTTTTGCCAGAGGTTTTGGATTTAGATGATGCTAAGGTAGCGTACAGCTTTCCTCCAATGATCTATCAGCCGGATTCAGCAAAATTGGAAAAGCTTTACAATGAACTTTTGAAGGTAGAGAATATAGATGTCTACAAGGCGGATGCGGTTCCTGATTATCTGATGTTTGAAAATGAAGATTGCATAGGAGATTTGGTTCTTATCTCTAAGGCACCAACAGTGATTTTGGATAAAGCCAAACCAGTTTCTGGAGGTACGCACGGTTTTAATCCATTCGATCATGAGGAAATGGGAGCAATTTTTTATGGAAGTGGTCCGTCATTTAAAGAAGGAGTTGAAATTTCACCATTTCAAAATATCCATATATATCCACTTTTAGCTGAGATATTGGGCTTGAAGTATTCGCATGAGATAGATGGTAAATCTGCTGTTTTAGGCGGTATACTGCGAAAATAAGGCGATTTTAAAATTGGCATGCTTTTAGATAAGTATGCTATCATGTTACATCTTTTAGATTTGTTTCTTACGGTATTTCATAGTGCATTTGTACTATTTATTGTTTTTGGGTGGTTGCTTCCAAAATGCAGAAAATACCATGTTACCGCTATTTTATTGACTTTGGTGGCTTGGTTGTTACTAGGCCTTTACAAAGGTGTGATTGGCTATTGTCCATTAACAGATTGGCATTGGGATGTGAAAAGAGCATTGGGCGAAACAGGAATGCCGAGCTCCTTCATTGAGTACATGGTTGAGAAAATCCTTGGTCTCAATTTTCCAACACTAATGGTAGATGTTGCCACAGTGTCGGGTCTGGTTTTTGGAATAGTCATGAGTGTGTATGTCTATTCTAAGCATGTAAAAAGTCATGCAAAAGAGCCACAATCATTGATGTAAGTTCCAAGATTAAGTAATTGAGAATTTTGAGAACTATTTCAGAGTCCATTTATCCTTTTTGGTATAAAAATATTCCCGATCAGCAGGAAAGTTGGAGGTGAGCATAATATGTTGTTAACTTGTAGTTGATTATAAGTCAACCTAATATATGAGTCGTCCAGAAAAACTTGAGATTCTTTATGTAGACGATGAACCAGCGAACTTAAGAAGTTTTAAATCTGCGTTCAGACGTTTGTATAAAGTACACATTGCTGAGCATCCAACTTTGGCTATGGAAATTGTGAAGGAGAGAGATTTGAAAATTGTTGTTTCAGATCATAGAATGCCTGATTTGGTAGGAACAGACTTCCTAAAGGAAGTTCACGCTTACGATGATAAGATCAAGAGAATTATCCTGAGCGGGTTTGTATCCAAAGAAGAATTGTTGGAGGCGAATAACTCATTTGGTTTGCATGCTTATATACCTAAGCCTTGGGATTTTGAAGATGTCAATGCTACGTTTGAAAGATTGCTATCCGAAGAGGAATCTCCAAAAATGAATTACGAATAAGAATAAATTATTGTGGAAATAGAAGCCCTTCTCTTGTCGAAAAGAGAGGGGCTTTTTCATTTTGGTAAAAAATCCAATTCACTCTTCTAGATGAAACCTGTCTCAGTGGCTTTAAATGCGGTTATTGGGGTGATTGAATAAAATTTATAACTGATTTAAGTTTTTGGCACGGTAATAGCTAATTAGTAATCAGGTTGGTTAATAAAAATATTTAAGAATAACTTTTTAGTTAGGTTAGGTTGGTGATTAGCTCCCCTCGTTCCAGAGGGGGGCTTTCTTTTTTATAGCCAAACACAATGCTTGAATAATAGTTAGATAGTAAAATGAAAGCATTTGCTCAACTTCTTCAGGATTTGGAAAACACCTCCAGTACACTGAAAAAAGTAGCCGCTCTAAAGTCTTATTTCCAATCTGTTTCCGATACTGATAAGGTTTGGACGATTGCCTTATTCACATCTAGAAGACCCAAGAGAAAAGTAAATACCAGGCTGTTAACAGCATGGGCTCTTGAAAAGGCTAGTATTGATGCTTGGCTTTTTGAGGAGAGTTATGCTGTGGTAGGTGATTTGGCTGAGACGCTTTCTTTGGTTCTTCCATACGCTTCAAACTCTGAGGATCATTCGCTGACTTATTGGTTGGAATATTTACTTTCCATGGAGAATGATGAAGAAGCGGTGAAGAAAGGCAAAATCCTTCAAGCCTGGAGTGAATTGGAGCAACAAGAATGTTTTGTCTTCAATAAGCTGATCACTGGAGGTTTTAGAGTTGGCGTTTCTAAGAATTTAGTCATTCGAGCCATAGCTGAGTTGACAGATCATGAAGCTACAGAAATTACTCATCGATTAACAGGAAAATGGGATCCTTCAAGCATTTCCTTTGAAGAACTTGTTTTGAAGAAGGATGCGAATGAAGATCTGTCTAAGCCGTATCCTTTTTACCTTGCCTATCCTCTAGAGTCACCTATTGAAGAATTGGGAATGGTTGATGAATGGATAGCCGAGTGGAAATGGGATGGCATTCGTTCTCAATTGATCAAGCGAAAGGATCAACTCTTTTTATGGAGTAGAGGTGAAGAACTGATCACTGAGAAATTTCCTGAGTTACAACCATTAAGTGAATTGATGCCAGATGGAGTGGTGATAGATGGAGAGCTTTTACCTTTTAAAGATGGTCAGCCGCTTCCATTTTCGCTCTTACAGACCAGGATTGGGAGGAAAAATGTGACAAAAAAGCAACTGAAGGAAGCTCCTGCCAGAATACTTGCTTATGATCTGTTGGAATATGAAGGAAGAGATATTCGGGAAGAACCTATCTCCTGGAGACGAGAGAAACTGAAAGAAGTACTGAGTCAGTCAGATATAAATGGCTTGATCATGCTTTCTGATGAGGTTTCGTTTTCAAGTTGGGAGGAACTTTCAATACTTAGAGAAGAATCTCGAGCGCATTATGCAGAGGGTTTTATGTTAAAGCGAAAGTCTTCTGTTTATCAGACTGGAAGAAAGAGAGGAGATTGGTGGAAGTGGAAGGTAGATCCATTGAGTATAGATGCAGTGATGATTTATGCTCAGAAAGGACATGGTCGACGTGCTGACGTGTATTCTGACTATACGTTTGCCGTATGGGATGGAGATCAATTAGTGCCATTTGTGAAGGCCTATTCTGGGCTCACAGATAAAGAAATATTGGAAGTTACTCGATTTGTCAGGGCTAATACAAAGGAACGTTTTGGCCCTGTAAGGACTGTAAATGTGACACAAGTGTTCGAGATTCATTTTGAAGGAATATCTGCTTCTACACGTCATAAATCAGGTATTGCGGTTCGATTCCCTAGAATTCACAGGTGGCGAAAAGATAAGAAGCCAGAAGAGGCGAATAGCTTAAAGGATCTACAGTCGCTATTAGAGGTATATGGTTAATTGGGAATTTGATTATCTTCAATTAACTAAACTTTAACCCTATGAAAATTATTTTTGAATGGTTGCTAAGCATCCTTGCGGCATTTCTGTTATTGCAAACCTTATTTTTTAAATTTTCTGGAAGTGATGAAAGCGTTTACATATTCACCCAAGTTGGTATGGAGCCTTGGGGACGTTGGACATCAGGATTTATTGAATTGATAGCAGGCGTTCTGTTGCTTTGGCCAAAATACAGAGTTTATGGTGCTATTGTTGCACTAGGAGTGATCTCAGGAGCCATCTTCTTTCACTTGACCAGTTTGGGAATCGAAGTAATGCATGATGATGGGCAGTTATTCTACTATGCCTTGACGGTCTTTATTAGTAGCTTAATGATTTTATGGATGCGAAAAGATGATTTACCTTTCCTGAATAAACAAACTGCTTGATTTTATTCTTTAGAGGGGAGTGGATGACGTATTAAAGCCTGCATACAATTGGTTTAAGAAGAAAGGATGGAAACCATTCCCTTTTCAGGAAGAGGCCTGGAATGCCTATCTGAATGGTAAGAGTGGATTGCTCAATGCGCCTACTGGAAGTGGTAAAACCTATGCCCTTTGGATACCAACGATTCTTGAGTTTTTAAGAGATCATCAACCAGAAGAGATCACACCTGAAGTGCGAGTACTTTGGGTAACGCCTTTGCGCGCCCTAGCGAAAGATATTCAACGAGCAATGCAGGAGGTTTGTGATGATCTTGACTTGAGATGGGAAGTTGGTTTAAGAACTGGGGATACCACTACAAGCCAGCGACAAAGTCAGAAGAAAAAGGCTCCACAAGCATTGGTTATCACACCGGAAAGTATCCATGTCTTATTAAGTCAAAGTGATTATCCCAACTTTTTCAAGAACCTAAGAGCCATTATAGTAGATGAATGGCATGAAATACTCGGTACTAAAAGAGGTGTGGCTACGGAATTAGCCATTTCAAGATTAAAAGCACTTAATGGATCTCAATTAAAAATCTGGGGTATCAGTGCTACGATTGGCAATTTACCTCAGGCCAAGCGCGTGCTCCTTGGTGAAGACTATCACAAGGAGAGTGTGACTGTCCGTGCTGATATTGATAAAGAGGTCTTGATCGAATCTGTTTTGCCAGATGAAGTGGAAAAGTTTCCCTGGACAGGCCATTTAGGTACCAAACTGTTGCCTAAGATTATTCCCATTGTCAATCGATCCAGAACGACTTTGCTGTTTACCAATACACGTTCGCAAACGGAGCTGTGGTATCAGGCTATATTAAAGTTCGCTCCTGAACTCTCGGGTGTAATTGCCATGCATCATGGTTCCATGGACAACGACATTCGTGGTTGGGTAGAAGACGCTCTACATGCAGAAAAGTTGAAGTTAGTAGTCTGTACATCGAGTTTGGATCTAGGTGTAGATTTTCGACCTGTTGACACTGTGATACAGGTGGGTGGCCCTAAAGGTATCTCACGTTTTTTTCAGCGTGCAGGACGGAGCGGACATCAGCCAGGTGCGGTTTCTAAAATATATTTCGTTCCTACGCACTCTTTGGAGTTGGTAGAAGGGGCTGCACTGAGAGAATCTATCCAGGAAAAACAATTTGAAAGTAGGAAGCCACTTGAGAAGAGTTTGGATGTGTTGATACAGTACCTGGTAACTTTAGCTGTGAGCGGAGGATTTAAACCGCTTCAGATATTAGAAGAACTTCAAACTACGTATTCCTATAGAAGGTTGACTGCTCAAGAGTGGCAATGGTGTTTGGAATTTATCACTACTGGAGGTAAAACACTCGGTCAGTATGATGAGTTTGCCAAAGTTTACAATGATGACGGCATCTACAAGATCATCAACAAAAAAGCAGCAACTAAGCACAAACTTTCCATTGGAACGATAGTCGGTGATCCTGCTTTGAAGGTACGGTTCATGACTGGAGGATATGTAGGAACTATAGAGGAGAGTTTTATCTCTCGCTTAAATCCCGGAGATACTTTCTGGTTTGCTGGAAAGAATCTCGAATTTGTTCGGATCAAGGATTTAACCGTTCTAGTTAAAAAGTCCTCCAAGAAAAGTGGTCTAACGCCACAATGGATGGGAGGAAGGTTGCCTCTTTCCTCAATGCTAGCGGACAAAATTCGTGAGAAATTTGAGCAGGCTGTTGAAGGAAATTATGCAGACATAGAAATGCATACCATTAAGCCTATTCTGGATTTGCAAGCCAAGTGGTCTGATATACCTTCCAGGAAGAATCTACTCATAGAAAAAACCAAAACTCGATTTGGCTATCACATTTTTATCTATCCCTTTGAAGGGATGTTCGTTCATGAAGTTTTAGGTGGAGTAGTTGCGTTACGGATCAGTCGCATTCAGCCCATTACCTTCTCCATTTCTATGAATGATTATGGGTTTGAGCTATTATCAGATCAGGAGATTCCGATTGAGGAGGCATTGGAGTCTGATTTGTTCAATGAAGAAAACCTGTTTCAGGATATTCAGGAGTCCATCAATATGACTGAAATGGCTCAGCGTAAGTTTAGAGATGTGGCAACCATTGCCGGGCTGATCTTTCAAGGATATCCTGGGAAAGGAATTCGTGCAAAACACCTTCAGGCTTCATCAGGCATTTTATTTAAGGTATTTGAAGAATACGACAAAGAAAACCTGTTGATCAGACAATCAATGGAAGAAGTGCTGACACTGCAGGTGGAGCACAGCCGATTGTTGGAAGCTATGCGAAGAATCAATGATCAAAAAATTGTTCTAAAAGAAACCATAAAACCAACACCATTTGCGTTTCCTATTCTGGTGGACATGTTCCGTAGACAGAACCTCACCTCTGAGCAGCTATCGGATCGTATTGCAAAAATGCAAATGCAGTTGGAACGTGCTGCGAATAAACAGAGTTGATTATTTTTGAAGACTTATTAACCCTAAATAAATATGAAAGTAGTATTCCTAGCACTATTTACACTTATTGTCACAAGCTTAAACGCTCAATCTATAGCGGGTCAGTGGAAAACAATAGATGACGAAACTGGAAAACCACGGTCAATTGTTGAAATAGAAGAGCGTGATGGTAAGTTTTATGGCAAAATCGTGAAACTATTCAGAGAGCCAGGTGAGGAGCAAGATCCAATCTGTGAGGAATGCCCAGGGAAGAAAAAAAATCAGAAGATTATCGGAATGGAAATCATCACCGACATGGAGCTTGTAAAGGGAGAAAATGTCTATGAAGATGGTGAGATTCTCGATCCCGAAAGTGGTAATGTCTATGATTGCAAACTTTGGATAGAGGATGGTAAGCTGATGGTTCGAGGTTATGTGATGTTTCTATATCGTACTCAAACATGGCTACCATATGAAGGGTAGTCCCGAGCTGCTCGGTGCCAATTACAAATTTCAATTTTTAGATCAAGAGTTTGTTCTGGATGCTGATAGAGCAATTTATTGGCAGGAGGATAAGTCTTTGATTGTTGCAGATCTTCATTTGGGGAAAGCAGGGCATTTTCGTAAACATGGTGTTCCTATTCCGCGACAAGTTCATATCACAGATTTGCAAAAAATGAATTCGTTGATAAATCGATATCAACCTGAGAAGATATTGTTTTTGGGTGATCTCTTTCATAGTGATAACAACGAAGAGTGGATGGACTTTATCGAATGGTCCAATCATCATAGTGGGATCCAACAGCTGTTAATTGAAGGGAATCATGATATATTAGATGAAGGGTCTTACCTGCAAACCAGGATGAAAGTGGTGGATGAGTATCAAAACGGACCATTCCTTTTGACTCATGAGGAAGTGAAAACAGATCTCTACAATATTTCCGGTCATGTGCATCCTTGTGTTCGGCTTCATGGCATAGCAAGACAAGGAGCGAGGCTTCCTTGTTTTCAGTTTGGAAAGCAAAAAGGATTGATTCCTGCTTTTGGTGAGTTCACAGGAAGTCACCCAATCCGACCATTGAAAACCGATCGTATCTTTGCCATTGCAGAAGGGCAACTCATTGGTTTGGTCGGGTAAATCAATTATTTTACAGAAATAAACCAGCAATTCATCAAGTATGCGGTTACTTTTTGAACGTTCAATGTATTTAAAGAAGGAGCGAAAGCTCTCGGTGTATGAAGGATAGGGAAATTCTGGATAGAATAAGCAAAGGTGACGAGCGAGCCCTAGACTACCTCTACAAGAAGTACTATAAGATGATGACAAACATCGTCTTGAAAAATAATGGTACGCTTGACGAGGCTAAAGACGTCTATCAGGAAGCCTTGGTGGTGTTTTGGCAGAAGGCTGCGAGTGGAAAACTTGTACTTACTTCCAAGATCAGCACCTTCCTATATAGCATATGCCTAAATCAGTGGCGAAAGGAGCTTGATCGTAAAAGTCGATTGAGTAGCGAAGAAGTGGATAAGGAGGAGTATCAGAGCCACGATGAACAGGAGAGATATAAAATTGTGATGCAGTGTATCAGCGAACTGGGTGAAACTTGTAAGCGGATATTAACTTATTATTATTTTGACGGGCTGAATATGTCTGATATTGCTGAAAAAATGAACTTTGCCAATACAGATACAGCGAAAACAAAAAAATATAAGTGTAAAAAGAAACTAGATAGCTTAATTAAAGAACGCTACACCACAACTGATTTTTTTGATTGATGAACTCAACACAGCAACATCAAATTGAAGCATTTTTAAGGGGTGAATTGAATCCCGAGCAGCTAAAGGAATTCAACCAACTTTTAGCTGACGATCCTTCCTTTGCCCAAAATGTACGTTTTGAGCAGAATATCGTGAATGGTCTATCTCAAGTACGTAAGGCAGAGCTTAAAGCTCGTCTTGATGCCATCGATGTAGCGCCAACAGGTTGGATTGGACTTGGCCAATTAGGGAGTAGTTCATTGGTGAAAACACTTGGAGGCCTTGCTGTAGCTTCTGTTGTTGGTGTTTTGATTTACACTAATCTTGATGACGCAACTCCGGAATTTGATCAATCAAAAGTTATTACCACAGAAGTTAATTATCCTACAGAGCAACAATCAATCGAATTTGATTGGGATTTGAAAGAATCAGCAGTTGCTGAAACAGTAGAGAAACAATATCAAGAGCAATCTGAACCAGAAATGATTGCTGACGCCGTTAAGCCTGCGGCGGAAGTAGTAGAAGAGAAATCTACCAAGACCGAAGAGTTTGATGTTACGGTAAACGTACCTCAGCCAGATGCTTTAGCTAAAGAAGAAGGTTTGGTGACACCAGAGTCTGACCTTCCAGAAATGGAAACCACTGATGAAGTTGCGAATACTGAGGTGGCTCCAGTAGATGTAGAAACGGTTCAGAAGAAGAATGAGACCTTGAAGTACAAATACTTTGACGGTAAATTGTTCCTTTATGGAGATTTCAACGAGCAGCCATACGAGATTCTTGAAATCAATGGTGTGAAAGAAAGAAAGCTTTACTTATTCTTCGAAAGCAAGTACTTCAACATTGATGTCACTGACAAAGTGAAAGAGCTTGATCAGATTGTGAATCCTAAGTTGGTGAACGAGCTGGATATTATTCGTAACAATAAGTAATAGGCTCACAATTTTCCCTTTACATTATTTAGTTTTGAGGCGGGATGGAACAGAAAACCCGTAAAAAACGAAAATTAGGCAGTTACCCGTTTGTTAGCGTAACTCTGAGTATTACTCTTGCACTGTTTGTGATAGGGTTATTCGGAATGTTGGCACTGCATGCGAGTAAATTAACAACTGTTATACAGGAAAATATTGAACTTCAAGTTTTCTTGAATAAGCAGATCACCTCAAGTGAGATCAGCAAAATCAATCGTACCATTGGCTCTAAACCATTTGTTTTGAAGAAAGACGATGCGCCAGTAATTAGAATGGTTACGAAAGAGGAGGCTGCTGAGCAATTCATTAAAGATACAGGAGAAGATTTTACAGAGTTTCTAGGAGATAACCCACTTCGTGATGTGTTGATTGTCAATATCAATCCAGGTCATCAAGCTTCTGATTCATTGAAAATGATCAAAGCTGATATCGAAAAAATAGGTGGTGTATATGAAGTTTCTTATGTAGAATCTTTGGTAGAAAGTATCAACGAAAACCTGACGAAGATCGGATTGATATTGGTTGGTTTCTTCCTGATTTTGTTGCTGGTAGTAGTGATCTTGATTAACAATACAATTAAGCTAGCATTGTTCTCTCAGCGATTCCTGATCAGAAGTATGCAATTAGTTGGTGCAACTGCGGGATTCATAAGAGGTCCATTCCTAAAAAGATCCGTTTGGTATGGTTTATTGGCCGGGACTTTTGCTAGTCTCATGCTATTTTTCTTAATGACCTATGCCAACACCAGAATCGAAGATTTAAGTCAATTACAAGATATTCAAAGCCTGGCCATATTATTTGGTTCCATCATTGTATTAGGAATGATGGTAGGCTTTTTAAGCACATATCGTGCGGTTAGAAAATATTTAAAACTCTCATTAGACGAACTTTACTGATATGTCAGATAAAAGCAAATTTGCCTTCCAAAAGGCTAACTACATGATTATGCTAGCAGGTGTATTGACACTGATCATTGGCTTCTTTATCATGTCTTCAGATGGTGAACCATACGGATTTGGCTTCATGGGATTGACATTGGGTCCTATTGTTGTTATGATCGGGTTCATCATAGAGTTTGTGGCCATATTCTACAAGCCAAAAAACAACTCGACAGAAAGCGAATAATACATGACTTGGATTGAGGCGTTGATCCTTGGGATCATACAGGGACTTACTGAATTCTTACCTGTAAGCAGTAGTGGTCATCTGGAAATTGGAAGTGTTCTGTTAGGAGTAGCTTCTAGTGAAAATCTATTATTTGCGGTGATTGTTCACGCTGCAACAGCTCTAAGTACGATTGTCGTTTTTCGTCAGGATATTCTAGATATCTTCAAAGGATTGCTTGAATTCAAATGGAATGATTCGTGGGATTTTGCTGTGAAAATCATCATTTCCATGATTCCTGTAGGGATTGTGGGAGTGTTTTTTGAAGATCAAATTACAGCCCTTTTTACCGGAAATCTATATCTAGTAGGAAGTATGCTCCTGTTTACCTCCGCACTGTTGTTTTTTACTCATTTTAAGAAAGATAATGACCAGGAGGTAAGCAAGCCAAAGGCGTTTATCATCGGATTGGCTCAAGCTATTGCCATACTTCCAGGTATTTCCAGATCAGGATCTACCATTGCTACTGCCTTGATCTTAGGAGTAGAGAAGAGTAAGGCAACTAGATTCTCGTTTTTGATGGTTCTTGTTCCTATTCTAGGAGCAAGCATGCTGAAGCTTAAAGACTACTTTGAAGAACCATCTGCTTATGATGGTCTGGGTGTTGGTCCAATGGTTGTTGGATTTTTAGCCGCGTTTATTGCTGGCTACATCGCTTGTAAATGGATGGTAGGCATCGTAAGAAAAGGTAAGTTGACCTACTTCGCTGTTTATTGTTTGATTGTTGGACTGATTGCTATACTTTCTCAGGTTTGGAGCTAAACCAATACACCGAAGGCAAAATATTGCTTATTGATAAGCCACTTACCTGGACATCATTTGATGTGGTAAAGAAGCTTAGATATGCCATCAAGGTTAAGAAAATCGGACATGCGGGAACGTTGGATCCATTGGCGACTGGTCTTTTACTTATTGGTACCGGTAAGTTCACTAAAAAACTCAATGAGCTTCAAGGCTTAGATAAAGTGTATGAAGGAGTAATTACTATAGGTAAGACTACACCTTCTTATGATTTGGAAACTGAGTTTGAAAATGAGACTACTATAGATCATTTAACTCAGGATGATCTGGAAGCCGCGGCAAAGAAATTAACTGGACCACTTGATCAGATTCCTCCTGCGCATTCTGCAGTTCGCATCAATGGAGAGCGTGCTTACAAGAAGGCTCGTAAGAATGAAGAAGTAAAAATTGATCCACGTAGGATCGTCATCCATGAATTCGCTTTGACTAAAATTGAAGGAGCAGATATTCATTTTCGAATTGCGTGTTCAAAAGGCACATACATTCGTAGTATGGCAAGGGATTTTGGAGAGATTTTAGGAGTAGGTGGTCATTTAAGTGCCTTGCGACGAACTAAAATTGGAGACTATTCTGTTGATGATGCTGATCAGTTAGATGACTTTATCAATCAAATCAAGCAAGATGCAGCTAGTTGAGGATCTCAAGGATTTTGAAGCACCAAACTATTCGGTAGTTACTTCCGGTACTTTTGATGGTGTTCATTTTGGGCATCAAAAGATCCTTAAGAAAATCATTCAGATTGCTAAAGAAAAGGGAGGTAAAAGCGTTGTGCTTACTTTCTGGCCACATCCAAGATTCGTCTTAAAGCCAGATAGTAACGATTTGAAGTTGCTTACCACCTTTGAAGAGAAAGCACAGTTATTAGATCAAATTGGAATTGATTATCTCGTCAAAATACCATTTACGAGAGAGTTTTCTGAGTTATCTTCTGATGAATTCATAAGACAAATTCTAGTTAATAAACTCAATACACAGAAGCTGGTGATCGGATATGATCATCGTTTTGGGAAGAATAGAGAAGGAGGTTTTGATTACCTTATGGAACATTCTCAAGACTATGGTTTTGAAATTGAGGAAATTCACAGACAAGATATTGAGCATGTAGGAGTCAGTTCTACGAAGATTAGAGAAGCTCTGGCAAATGGGAATATTCATATTGCTAATGAGTTTTTAGAAAGAGAATACAGCATTACAGGATTTGTAAAAGATGGCGATCGCATCGGTCGAAGTATTGGATTCCCAACTGCCAATCTGGACATTCCTGAAACTTATAAGTTAATCCCTGCGGATGGTGCTTATGCTGTTCGGGTAGAAGTAGATGGTAAAAATTACCAGGGAATGCTCAATATTGGTCAGCGACCAACTGTTTCTGGACAGGAGCGTAGAATAGAAGTGAATATTTTCGACTTTAATGAAGATATTTACAATCATCGAGTGAAAGTGGCCTTTGTTCGTTTGTTGAGAAAGGAGCAAAAGTTCTCCAGTATCGAAGAATTGAAAGATCAGTTAAACAAAGACAGGCTTCAAGCGATTGATATATTGAATCAATAGAAAAATTATGAAACAAGTCGTTGCTTATATATTCGTCGCTGTTGCGGCGGTAGGATGCGCTTCTTCAGGAAAAGTGTCTTCTTTATTATTCTCACCATCCGATGATCGCAAATTAGGTGAGCAGGTAAGTCAGGAAATTGAATCGAACCCTCAGGAATATCCTATACTGTCTCAATCACAATATCCAAAAGCGTATCAATACCTAAACTCTATGAAGGATGCTATTCTTAAGAGTAATGATATTGATTATTTGCAGGAGTTTGCCTGGGAATTGAAAATCATTGATAACGATGAAGTTCTAAATGCTTTTTGTACTCCTGGAGGCTATATCTACGTGTATACTGGATTGATAAAGTATCTGGAAAATGCAGATGACTTGGCGGGTGTAATGGGGCATGAAATAGCTCATGCAGATAGAAGACACTCTATTAAGCAAATGGAAAAACAATATGGGTTATCTATCCTGATGAGTATTGCACTGGGTAATGATCCAAGTCAGTTGGCTCAAATTGTAGCACAGCTAGCAGGTACAGGAGCTATTCTAAAGTTTAGTCGCTCTGATGAAGCTGAAGCGGATGAGTTTTCGGTGAAATATCTGGCTGACACGAAATATGCTTGTAATGGTGCAGCCTCTTTCTTTGAAAAATTGATCAAAGAAGGACAAACTGGTGGAACTCCTGAATTTTTGAGTACTCACCCAAGTCCATCAAGTAGAGTGTCAGATATTAATAAAACTGCTTCTGCAGAAGCTTGTAGTACCAAAACAGTTAATGAAGTAGGTATGAACTACGCTGACTTTAAAGCTAGTTTGCCGAAATAAAATTGATCGCCATGAAGAATTTCAAATCATTAGTCATCTTTCTAGCCATAGGGGTGCTGGGCACTTTATGGTCTTGTGATAAAAATGGAGATATCGTGTTGTTCTCGATTGAGAATGACAAGCAATTGGGAGCACAGGTAGCTGCTGAGATAGAAGCTGATACCAGTTTCACTATACTATCTAGAGCTGAATATCCTGAGGCTTACAATTATCTACAATCAATGACCGATGATATTTTGAGTTCTGATGAGGTGTCTTACAGGGATGAATTTGCTTGGGAGATTCATATCATTGACGATGATGTATTGAATGCTTTTTGTACACCAGGTGGTTATATCTATGTGTATACCGGTTTGATTAAGTATTTAGAAAATGCAGATGACCTGGCAGGGGTGATGGGGCATGAAATTGCACATGCTGACCAGCGTCACTCTTCTAAGCAATTACAAAGAGCATACGGTATTCAAATTTTATTGAGCATCGCGCTAGGAGAAGAGTCTAGTCAATTAGGACAGATTGTAGGTCAGCTTGCAGGTACTGGAGCGACATTGGCATTTAGTAGAAGTGCAGAGTCAGAGGCTGATGACTTCAGTGTGGAATACTTGGCCGATACTGACTATGCTTGTAATGGTGCAGCATCATTTTTTCAAAAATTATTAGAGTCTGGTCAAAGTGGAGGACCTGAGTTTTTAAGTACACACCCTAGTCCGTCTACTAGAGTAGAGGATATTAATGCCAAAGCAGATGATTTAGGTTGTGATAAAACACAAATCTCTGAATCAGGCTTTACTTATGCGGATTTTCAAAACAGTTTACCATAAATGAAAAAGTCAGAGATAAAGATTTCTGTAGAGTTAGATGAGCAAAACATCCCGGAAACAATTATGTGGGATGCAGATGAGAAACAAGGTGAGGGGCCATCAGAAACCAAATCTGTGAGTTTGTCCCTTTGGGATGACAAGACAAAAAATACTTTGCGTATCGATCTATGGGCAAAAGATATGCCGGTAGAAGATATGAAGCGTTTTTACATTGATTGTATTGGTGGAATGGCACAGTCCATTCTCAATAGTACTGGTGACGAATACATGGCATCGGAGCTAAACGCTGTATGTGATAAGTTTGTGACTCATTTGAAGAACGAAATGAGTTAATCAAAATACAACAGAATGATAAAAAGCCTGTCAATTTCGTAATTGACAGGCTTTTTTGATTGTATAGATTGTAAATTCTACGAATTCGGGTGAAGCAATAGCGTCAATCTTGATATTTTTATCTAATATTAGAGTTTACTCTAGCATTTACATTAACTCATTTATAGTATGAAGCTTACTTTACCCAAATCATTATTGAGTTTGGTTTTGATGATGCTTGTATCGGTTGCTTTTGGACAGGTATCAATTACAGGAAAAGTTACTGATAAAGCCACTGGTGACGAGCTTATTGGTGTTAGCATCCTGGTGAAAGGGACCGTACTTGGTACCATCACAGATGTACAGGGAAACTTTAATCTCGAAGTTAAATCCGCGCCCCCGGTTACTTTGGTAGTTTCTAGTGTTGGATACGAGCGCATAGAATTAGAAGTGAATCAATCTTCTGTCAGAGACTTGAAGATTGAAATGACAGAATCCATGCTTCTTGGTCAGGAGGTAGTAGTTTCTGCTTCAAGGGTAGAGGAAAATATTCTTCAATCGCCTGTTAGTATCGAAAAAATGGATGTCATTGCAGTACAGCAGACTCCAGCAGATAATTATTACAAAGGTATTCAATACCTCAAAGGAGTTGACGTAACTCAGAGCAGTATTAACTTCCAAATTGTTAATGCTAGAGGCTTTAATTCTACAGGGAATACACGTTTTGTACAATTAACTGATGGAATGGATACCCAAGCCCCAGCTTTGAACTTTCCTATTGGTAACTTGAACGGGCCTTCAGAACTCGATGTGGAAAGTGTAGAATTCATTTCTGGTGCTCAATCAGCTCTTTATGGACCCAACGCATTCAATGGATTGTTGAGAGTTACTAGTAAGTCAGCTTTTGATTACCAAGGATTTAGTGCATTCGCGAAAGTTGGAATAAATCACTTAGGTGCCGATGAAGAAGCAGGAGCCCCTTCAAGTCCTCAACCGATGTATGAAATGTCTTTAAGGTATGCTAAATCATTTAATGATAAGTTCGCTTTCAAAGTAAACTTCAGTTACATGAAAGCAGAGGACTGGTATGCTACCGATTATCAGACAGATAGAGAAGCACAGCGTCAAGGAGATTTGCCTTTTAATCCTGGAAAAGACGCACCAAACTATATGGGAGATGAAGCAGCAGTGAACCTTGCGATTTTAAGTTTCTCATCAGCATGGAGAAGTTTGGGTAACCCGCTTAATAATTACTACTCTTTAAATGGAGGGAACACTCCTGTGAATATTCAAGATTTTGCGAATAATGGCTTTCTTCCGAACCAGGTTGTTTCAGTTACCCCATTTGAGGAGCATGAATTAATAGATTATGGTGCTGAGAATATTAAGGGTAATATTGGATTGTATTACCGTCCAACAGACAAAATTGAATTGAGCTATTTATACAATGCTGGTTTTGGTACGAGTATATACACTGGAGCTCAACGGTATTCTTTAAAGAATTTTGGGATTCAACAGCACAGGGTACAAGCTAAGGCGGATAACTGGTTCTTAAGAGCTTATGCAACCTTAGAAAATTCTGGAGATTCATATATTACTGAGTTTTACGCTAAAAGAGTTACCGATTTGTCTATTAGTCAAGCGCCATTGGCTATACCACAAGATGTAAGCGTATGGTTGGGTACATATGGTTATAATTACTTGAGATATCTTCAGAATAATTTAGGCTATAACCCTAATAGTAATAGTCCTGCTGATGTGACGCAAGCAGACCAGATAGCAGCTTATAATTTTGCACGTGAGCAAACAGAAGCTTTATACGGGATTGATTTTAATTCGGCTGCCGGTCAGAGAATTTTAGCGGATGCCCTAGAAGGAGTTGTGCCAACTGGTCCTAAGTTTAATGACCAATCTAAGTTGTATCACGCTGAGTTTCAATATGATTTCAAGAATGAGATTGATTTCATAGAGTTGCTTTCTGGCGCAAGTTTTAGACTATACGATTTGCAATCTAATGGAACCATATTCCCTGATAGTGAAAGTAATCCAATTACCATAGCTGAATATGGTGCATATATGCAAGGAACCAAACGTTTGGTAGAGGATAAAGTGAAATTAATTGGTTCAATAAGAGTTGATAAGAATCAAAACTTTAATGCTGTTTGGAGCCCTAGAATATCAACAGTAATTTCTCCAGTTAAGAATCATAACTTTAGATTTTCATACCAAACTGGATTTAGAAACCCAACTACACAAGGTCAGCACATCAATCTGAATATAATTTCTTCAAGATTGTTAGGTGGATTGCCAGCTAATTTGTCCAGATATGAAATTGGTACGAATCCATACTTGTACTCACTTGAATCTGTCGATCAATTTGCAGGTCAAATATTTGCAGGATCTCCAGCACAACAACAAGACCCTGCATATATCGGTTCAGCTTTAGCGCTTTTGGATCCCATTGAGAATTTTAGTCCGGTAAAGCCTGAGCAGGTTAAAGGGTTCGAACTAGGTTATAAGAGTTTGATCAATAATAAGTTAATGATTGACCTAGTTGGATATTTAAATAACTACGATAATTTCATTGTACAGCAAAGAATGCGAAGAGCTGCTTTGTATACAACCGATCAGGCAGCAGCCGATGCTGACCCGTTGTTGTCATATAATCCAGATCCAAATGTAGCTGGTCAGCCAAATCCATTCACTTTGTTAAATGGTACTGCTGATAATACCTATCAAGTATATACGAATGCTACAGAGTCTATCAATGCCATGGGATTTGCTGGAGAAGCAACCTATTTGTTCCCTGGAAATTATACTTTCGGAGTGAATTATAGCTGGAATAAATTGAATACAAATGGTTCTGATGATTTTGTATTTGGATTCAATACCCCTGAACATAAATTCAATATTAAGTTCGGAAATAGAAAATTAACTGATGATATTGGCTTTAACGTGGTATACAGATGGCAAACCGATTTTTATTGGGAAAGCTCTTTTGGTGATGGAAATATACCTGCCTATGGTACCCTGGATGCTCAGGTTACCTACAAGACTCCTATAAAGGCATTAGTCAAAGTTGGCGGATCAAATATTCTTAACGATTATTATATTCAAAGTATTGGAGCACCTAGTATTGGGGCAATATTCTATGTTTCAGTAACATTTGATAGCATGACCAAATAGTTAAAATAATTTACGATTTTTAAAAGGTCAACTTAACAGTTGACCTTTTTTTATGAAATCACAATTGGTAAGAATGGAAAGCGATTTTAAGCACTTTCACAAATTAAGAAGTAAGCTATATATCATTGTATTTGGAACAGATACTCCGGCTGGTAAGTTGTTTGATATTGTTCTGTTGGTAGCCATTTTGCTTAGTATTATCGCTGTAATGCTAGAAAGTGTCAGAGATATTAAAATTCAATATGAAGATTTCTTTGACACGCTCGAATGGACATTTACTTTACTTTTTTCAGCGGAGTATTTGTTGAGAATCTTTATTACTAAGAAGCCTAAAAACTATGTTTTTAGCTTTTTGGGAATTGTTGATTTGGTAGCTCTATTACCAACATACATTTCCATTTTCGTTACAGGAGGGAGTTATTTGGTTGTTATCCGGGCTATTAGGCTTCTGAGAGTATTTCGTATTCTTAAACTTACAAGGTACCTCGAAGAAGCTAGAACTCTAGGAACGGCATTGGTTGCTTCTCAACGTAAAATTTTAGTCTTTATGGGAGCGGTGACTACATTGGTTATGATTACAGGAACACTAATGTACTTGATCGAAGGGGGGCAAAACGGATTTACTAGTATTCCGAGGAGTATCTATTGGGCAGTAGTTACCGTGACAACAGTTGGATATGGTGATATTGCTCCTCAGACAGTTTTAGGGCAGACTTTTGCGACGTTTTTAATGCTTACAGGATATGCGATTATTGCTGTTCCTACTGGAATTGTCAGCAACGAAATGCGAAAACTTGAATTGAAATCAGTCGGGAAGAGTTGCGATAGGTGTTTTACAGACAATCCAACTTCTGCTAACTATTGTATGAAGTGTGGTAATAAGTTAAAATGAAAAAAGCCCATTCGAATCATCGAATGGGCTTTTTAGTTTTGGATGTTAAATATTTTTATTGGATGACACCAGCTAAAGGATAAACAGTCCAGTTTGTACTTGAAACTGCACTAGCAGTTACAACCGGATAGGCTGTTTCATTTGGGCCTGCTACGGTTGCTCCAGCTACAACTACTTGAGTTCCTCCAGCAGTTGGATAAGTGCCATCTGCCAATGGATTGATATTTGAAGGAATAACATGTCCTCTAATAATCGCATCTAGTTGAGCAGCAGAAAGACTAGAAACAGTTTCATCTGATAGTGCTTCATTAACTGGTGCAAAAACAGTAACTCCAGATCCTGAAAGCGAAATTAAAGCACCAACAAGTGTTTCTTCAGCCGCTTTTCCTGCATCTGCTTTTTGAATTGCAGCAGCTAAGTTAGAATAGCTTGAAGATAAAAGTATTGGTTGAGCTGCTGTACCCAATGTAGCTACGATTACTGCACCAATTGATGGTGGAACTAGTACTGCATCAACTATATGTACATAACCGTTAGTTGCTTCAATTGAGCTGGTGATCGCCGCATCTGTTGATGCACCTGTGCTCAAAGTTCCATCAGCTTTGATAGTGATTAACTCACCTTCAGCAGTAGAAAGTGTACCAGTTAATTCACCAGCAGCGATTTTAGCAGCTGTATGTAAATGGTACGTTAAAACAGCAGTTTGAATTTCAGCTGAGACAGGGTCAAAGCTAGTTAGGCCAAGAGTAGTTAAAAGTCGAACCATAGCAGCATTATCAGGAGCAAATAGTGTCATTTCACCTTCTGCGCTAAGTGTAGTATTTAATCCTTCTTCATCAATCAGTCCTTTTAATGTAGACAGGTCTTCATTTGATGAAAGTATTTCATAAATATTTTGCTCTGGCCCTGGATCTTCATCTTCACCACAACTAGTTGTAAATACAAGCCCAATTACTACAGCAAATAGTGCCAAGCCTCTCAATGGGTTCATTAGATTGTTCTTCATCATCTTCAGTTTAAATTGTTTTGTAAGTTAATGTACTATATACAATATAGGGTTACATAAAGTTATGAAAAATTTTGTTATGCAAGCATACTATTTTTGTCATTTGAGTTTAGACATTAAATCATATTGACTGTTGATAACAGTCATTATCAATGTTGGAAGGTTTCATGACCTTAGTATAAACAAACCACAATAAGTCATGAAAACGCAAGTAAATACCCCTCAAAAAATACCGGGCTTGCAAGAAGCCCACCTTCCTCATTTATTGGAAGCCAATGAAGTTCTTCACCAAAAGAATACAACCGTTGAGCAATTTGATGATTTGATGCAAATCAAAAAAGAACGACAAGCCATCGATGCAGAACGTAAACCTTTATTCTTTTTCATCGGGCTAAGCCTTAGTTTGTTTATGATCATCATAGCGTTCAATTGGAAAACGTATGATGATACCGGTTTGGTTGATTTAGGTACGGTCAACAGTGAATTTGATGAAGTGCTTGAGATGCCAATTAGTAATCAACCACCTCCACCCCCTCCAAAACAAAACCTGGAAGTCTTCGAATTGAAAGAGGTAGAGGATGAAGTATTGATTGAAGATATGGATTTGAACCTCGATATGGAGATGACTGAAGATATGGCTGTGGAGGATGTGATCTATGAAGATATCGTAATGGAAGTAGAAGAAGAGAAAGTAGAAGAGATCTTCCAGGTAGTAGAGACCTGGCCAGAACCAGAAGGAGGTATGGCAAGCTTCTATCAATATGTAGCTGATGAAATGATTTACCCCGAAGCTGCCAGAAGGTTAAATATCAGTGGAATGGTGTTCGTCCAATTCGTCGTAGAAAAAGATGGGAAAATCACTGATGTGAAAGTAGTAAAAGGAATTGGAGCTGGTTGTGATGAAGAGGCGATAAGAGTAGTCAGCAGTGCTCCAGCATGGAAACCAGGTAAACAGCGCGGTATGGCCGTAAGAGTTTATAGAACTGTCCCAATACGGTTCATTTTGAGAGAACGTTAATTGGGTTATTGTTGGTTTGGCCCTCTGATGGACGATCAGAGGGCTTTTTTGTTTAGATTTCCTTCTTCGTTAATTTCTTATGCAAGTCTTCCATAAGCATCAAAGCTGCTGGACCGTACCAGGGTCTTAATTCCATTTTTAATCTACCCGCTTTGATAGCAGGATCAGTACGAGTGAGCGCTTCGGCTTCCTCAATAGTTTCTACGGCGAAAATATAAATACCACGAATGTCCCCGTCGTCCATAAATGGTCCGGCAATAACCAATTGACCTTCTTCCGCCATTCGAGTAATGTTGTCTAGGTGAGCTCGTTGTAATTGTGCTGCTGTTGTAGAGTCCTGATCCCGATTGGGTCCGGCAATGAGGTTAGCCAGAATATATTTACGCATTCCATAATCATCAGCACCCGCTTCTTTGGCAAGTAAAGAGTCATATGCAACTTCAGAAGTCTCTTTAATAGTAGTTTCAACAGTTGTCGGTTTTTGAGGAGAGAAACAGGAACTTATCAGTGACCCCACGAATAAGAATAAGGATAAATTGGATTTCATTTAGCTTAGTTTGATTGCAAATATTGTTGTAATGGGTACGATAACAATCCAATTCATTATCTTATGATTCAGATCAGTACGTATTCTTATGAAAACTAAGGATTATCATCCAGAAAACTATCAGGATTTGCTTGCAAAATACCGGAAGGTTAAAGCGAAAGTTCTTGAAGTTGAGGGTTTTGATAGCACTTCAAGGCAAAATATTGCAGCAGGACTTGAACCGTATGCCGGAGAGTGGGGCAAGTTGCATCAAGCTCATTTATTGAAAAGGACCATGTTTGGTGTCACCACTTCAGATCTCCAGGCGATAGCTGGGTTATCGATGGATGCAGCCGTAGATTCTCTGTTAATTAAAGGCGTAGCCCCGGATCCTCCTGTCAATGACTACAATGACTCTGCTGATGGAATAATCGACCCGGAAATTGAATTCGGAGAGACCTGGATTCTTTCTGCACATGGTGGAGATTTTGAAGGGCCACGGACCATCTCTCTCAAAAATTGGCTGGTCAAAAATTTCATCAATCAATCGACAAGTCTGGAAGAAAAGATGATTTTCTTCTGGCACAATTTGCTTCCAATTCAAACCTGGGACGTCTTTTACTCAAAGTTGTGTTATCAATACTTTGATATGCTCCGAATGAATTGTTTTGGGAACTTTAAAACCTTGATTCGTGAGTTGACACTGAATCCAGCCATGCTGTTGTATCTCAATGGTACTTTCAATAATAAAGAGGCTCCAGATGAAAATTATGGCCGTGAGTTGCAAGAGCTTTTCTGCATTGGCAAAGGGCCGGACGCTGGTTTTACAGAATCCGATGTTCAGGCGGCTGCTCGGATACTAACTGGTTGGGTAATTGACTGGTCTAAATTTTATGACTCAGGAGAATTGAATGTGTTTTTTTATCCGCCATATCATGATGAGTCTACTAAAGAATTTTCTTCGTTTTATGGGAATAAACAGATTGAGGGTAAATCTGGTGATGCTGGAGCCGAAGAGTTGGATGAACTTTTGGATATGATTTTTTCCAATGATGAGACAGCTCTGTACATCTGTAGAAGACTATATAAATTCTTCGTATACAATGACATCACTTCAGAAACAGAACAAAATATCATAGTTCCTCTGGCGCAGACTTTTCGATCGGGAGGTTATGAAATTAAGCCTGTATTGGAACAACTATTGAAAAGCGCACATTTTCATGATTCTGCCAATCATGGTGCTTTGATTAAGAATCCATCCGAGTTTCTAATTGGTCTGTGGAGAACTTTTGGAATGGGTATAGAGAGTGAGGATTTGAATTTACTTAGTGATCAGCATTCAAGCATCCTTTGGCAAATGGCGAACATGGGTTTAGAAGTTGGAGATCCTCCAAGCGTGTCTGGTTGGCCAGCCTATTATCAGGAGCCCTCTTTTGATAAGTACTGGATAACCACAGATACGGTAACTAACAGAGCATTATTAGGGGATTCAATGGTTTATTGGGGATACTGGATCAATTCTGATTTACAAATTCCAGCGGACTTCATAGCCTTTTTAAAAACTTTAGAAAATGCAGCAGATCCTAACTTAATGCTTGAAGAGATTTCTTTGCTGTTGTTGGGAATTCAGTTGGATACAACGTCTATGAATAACTTGAAAGCAATCTTGCTTTCGGGACAACAAACGGATAGTTACTGGACCATCGCCTGGAATCAAATGCTCGAGAATCCAGGTGATACGGAATATGAAATGGTCGTACTGAATAGATTGAGGCCAACATTTCAGCATTTGTTACAACTAGGTGAAGCTCAATTGATGTAATCATGAAAAGAAGATCATTTATTAGGCACGTAGGTCATAGTTTGGCTGCTCCGGGAATATTAGGTGCTATGGGATTCCGTTCTCCAGGTTCAAAGACTTTGTCTGACTTGCTGCGTATGGCAACAGATACTGACCGGGTTTTAGTGATGATTTACCTGGAAGGTGGAAATGACGGCCTCAACACTGTGGTTCCGTTGGATCAGCTTTCTGCTTTGAATAAAGTACGTCCCCATGTGATATTGCCAGATGAGCGACTTCACTTTCTAGCCAACTCTCAGTCAGCACTACATCCTTCACTAGATGGATTGCAATCACTGTATAATGAAAATAGACTGCAAGTAGTACAGAATGTGGGTTATCCAGAGCAAAACTATTCCCATTTCAGGTCCACGGATATTTGGATGAGTGGATCAGATTCTAATGAGTTGATAAATTCAGGTTGGTCAGGAAGGTATTTAAGTGATCAGTTTCCGGGATACCCTGATGATTTCCCGAATGACTCTTTTACAGATCCATTGTCTGTTGAGTTGGGATATGGTAGCTCCTTGTTATTCCAGGGACCACAGTCTTCCATGAGTATGGTGATCAGTGACCCGAACTTCTTCTATGAATTGGTAGATAATGAAGAACGGGAAGTTCCTGATACTTTAGCAGGGGATAAGCTGAAGTATATTCGGATTATTGAAAAACAGTCTCAGCAATATGGTCAGGTTGTGAAAGCTGCTGCTGAAAAAGTGAAGTCTCAAGCGGATTATCCGCAGACTTTTTTAGCTCAACAATTGAAAATTGTCAGTCGGTTGATAGCAGGTGGCTTGAGAACTCCAATGTATCTCGTTAGGCTGGGAGGGTTTGATACCCATGATGCTCAAGTAGAAAGTTCTGATCATACGACAGGGGAGCACGCTGAGCTTCTGACTGAGTTAAATGACGGCATCATGGCGTTCATGAAGGATTTGGAGCAGCAAGGTACTGAAGATCGGGTGGTTGGAATGACCTTTTCTGAATTTGGGAGAAGAATAGTTTCTAATGCCAGTTTAGGTACCGATCACGGTGCAGCAGCACCAATGTTTTTCTTTGGGAACTCAGTGAAAGGAGGGGTGACAGGTACTAATCCTATTATTTCCAGTTCGGCTAGTTATGACGATAATTTGGAGATGGAATTTGATTTCCGACAGGCTTATGCTTCCATCTTGCAGCAATGGCTCGGTGCAAATGAAAGTGAATCACAGTCAGCGCTTTTTAATGATTTTGAGCAGATAGCTTTGATAGGGGACAGTACGGAAGTGCTATCTTCCCCTCAACTAACTAGTAATGAGCTATTCGTTTACCCTAACCCTGTTGCTGATTATTCGACTATTAAGATGGCTCCAACAAAAGAGGAAGTGCGATTGGATGTAATGGATATGCAGGGCAGAAGAGTTGAAACACTCTATCAGGGAGAAATAACCAAACCTCATGAGATAAAGTGGAATACGACATTTCTACAGAAAGGGAGGTACTTTGTAATACTTACGGGCAACCAAACTAATAGAGTCTTCAGCGTGGTAAAGTAATTGGAGCTATTTACGGATAGCACTTTTCATTGCTAAAATATGATGCGAAGTGATGGTTTGTTGAAGAGATTTCGTGTCAATAGCCCCAGGGGTACCAAGGTCTAAAAGGTGGAAAGTAACAGTAGGCTTGAAGCTTTCTAAGTAGTCTATTGTCACCGCATTGTAGATCACTTGACAGGGAGTATCTATTTTTTCTATGAGTTTCATCACTCCTTGCTCGATATGTATTTCGTTCACATGCATGGATTGTAGCCTTCCTTGCGGGAAGATTAAAACAGTGTTTTTTGGATCATCTAGGAGTTCTTTCGTATATTGGATTGATTCCAATGCTTGTCTTGAGTTTTTACGAACCGAAAACCCACCTAAGTGTCGTAAAAAAGGGTTTTTAGCAATTTGATCCTCCAGCGTCATTACATGGTATCTGCGTTTGAACAGATCATAATTCAGGTAGTTTCCCCAGAAACCATCCCACCAGGAAATGTGGTTTTGTAACAGCAAAATAGAATGATCTTTTGGGATGGAGATGTGATTATAGGATACCTTCTTGAATCGGAGAGGAAATATCACTTTAGATTCCAATTGGTAAACAACCTTTCTTATCCATTCTGATTTTGCTTCCTTAATCATTTTGGTTTGTGGCTAGCAGAAGATCCAATCGCTCAGTCATTAACCAATGACTTTCTTTCACCTCAATGACCTGACGGTGTTTTATCAGGTTAAGCAATTTTTGATTTCTGTTTTTGAATGGAAAAAGTACATCATTTCTTCCATAAACGATGATTGTTTTAGTATTCAATTCATTCAGGCGTTTTATACTTTCAAAGGAATTCACAGGAAGCTCTCCACTCATCAATAGTGAGTAACAAAGGTTTTTCCTTTTTTCAGCCGTGTCTAATTCACGGAGGATAATAGCTTCATGTTCGGAATCTATAAATCCCAAAAAGCGCGTGAAATTCATTAAAAGTTCTGGTATTCTAGAGTTAAGTACTGCTTTGAAGAAATGATGTCCAAATCCTTTAGAAATGAATTTTAGGCCAATATGTTTTTCCAATCCATAGGGAGCAAATAAAAACAGTTTGTCAATTTTTTGAGGCAACTGAGGTAGAAGGTGCAGACATATTCGAGCGCCTATAGAGTAACCGGCCAGGGAATAGTTTTGAACCTTTCTATCTGTGATTATTTGATAGATTGTTGTTAAAGTAATTGCTATCCAATCTTGATGATTTTCTGGGCCATTTCTATGATAAGGGAGGTGAAACCCGATGATTTTGTAGTTTGGAATCAGGCTTTTGGTAAAAGTGATAAACTGATCTCCATTCATTCCATAACCATGAAATGCGAAGAGCAGTTGAGTGCCACTGCCATATTCTGAAAAGGGTGATTCCGAATTCATAGATGGCGAAAATAGGTGGTATGAAGAGATATAAAAAACCACCAAAGTAAATAGAGAAGAATCTCTAAACTCTGGTGGTTTGATGTATTTAATTATGAATTAGAGATCGAAGCGATCTGCATTCATGACTTTCGTCCAGGCTTTGATAAAGTCCTGAACCATTTTCTCTTTGTTGTCATCTTGTGCATAGAGCTCAGCATATGCACGTAAAATAGAATTGGATCCAAATACTAAGTCCATTCTGGTAGCCGTCCATTTTACATTTCCTGAAGCACGATCTACAATGTTGTAAGTGCCTTTGTCTGCAGGCTCCCATTTGTAGTTCATGTCTGTAAGGTTGACAAAGAAGTCATTGCTTAAAACTCCTGGCTTATCTGTAAACACACCATGTTTCGTTCCGCCATAGTTGGTGTCGAGTACTCTCATACCACCAACCAAAACAGTCATTTCAGGTGCTGTAAGACCTAACAATTGGGTTTTATCCAGCATCAGCTCTTCAGGGCTTACCACATAGTCTTTCTTCAACCAGTTTCTATATCCATCTGCAAGTGGCTCTAGAGGCTCGAAAGATTCTACATCCGTCATTTCATCGGTAGCATCACCTCGTCCTGGTGCAAAGGGTACTTCTACATTCATTCCGGCAGCTTTCGCTGCTTTTTCGATACCTACACTACCTGCCAGTACAATGGTGTCTGCGATACTAATGCCAAATTCTGTTGCGATAGGCTCCAGTTTTGAAAGTACTTTTTGAAGTTTTTCAGGTTCATTGCCCTCCCAGTCTTTTTGTGGAGCCAATCGAATGCGCGCACCATTTGCACCACCTCGCCTGTCAGACCCCCTAAAAGTTCGAGCGCTATCCCAGGCTGTAGAAACCATTTCACCAATGGATAATCCAGAATCAGCAATTTTCTTTTTAACAGCCGAAACATCATAGTCGGTATTTCCAGATGGTACCGGATCTTGCCATAGCAAATCTTCTTCTGGAACGTCTGGTCCAAAGTAACATGCTTTTGGTCCCATATCTCTATGAGTTAGCTTAAACCAGGCTCTGGCAAAAGCATCAGAGAATGCATCAAAGTCATTCATGTATTTCAATGAGATCTCTCGATAGATCGGGTCCATCTTCATGGCCATATCAGCATCTGTCATCATCGGATTGTGACGAATAGAAGGATCTTCTACGTCTACAGGTCTGTCTTCTTCTTTAATGTCCACTGGTTCCCATTGATTGGCGCCTGCCGGGCTCTTTACGGACTTCCATTCATGTTTGAATAGCATTTCGAAAAAGCCATTATCCCATTTGGTAGGTTCAGTTGTCCATGCACCCTCCAAACCACTAGTTACAGCATATTTTCCTTTGCCAGTATTGGTTGGGTTTGCCCACCCAAAACCTTGTTGTTCTACTGGTGCTCCTTCAGGGTCAGGTCCCAGAAGAGAAGCGTCACCGTTACCATGTGTTTTACCCACGGTATGTCCTCCAGCTGTTAATGCTACGGTTTCTTCATCGTTCATAGCCATACGTTTGAAGGTCTCTCTTACCTGAGCGGCAGTCTTTAATGGGTCTTGTTTCCCATTTACTCCCTCGGGGTTCACATAGATTAGTCCCATCTGAACGGCAGCCAATGGATTTTCCATGGTTTCTGGCTTGTCCACATTGTCATATCGCTCATCACTCGGAGCCAACCATTCTTTTTCAGCTCCCCAGTAAGTGTCTTTTTCTGGCCCCCAGATATCTTCTCTACCAAAGGCAAAACCAAAGGTTTTAAGACCCATACTTTCATAGGCCATAGTTCCAGCAAGAATAATTAAATCAGCCCAGCTGACCTTATTGCCATATTTTTTCTTTATTGGCCAAAGTAATCTTCTAGCTTTGTCCAGACTCACGTTATCTGGCCAGGAGTTAAGTGGAGCGAAGCGCAGATTACCGGTTCCACCGCCACCACGGCCGTCTGATATTCTGTAAGATCCTGCAGAATGCCAAGCCATTCGAATCATTAGTCCTCCATAGTGCCCCCAGTCGGCAGGCCACCATTCCTGACTGTCCGTCATTAAATTGTGTAGATCTTGTTTTAAGGCAGCTACATCTAGTTTTTTAAGTTCTTCCTGATAATTGAATTCATTTCCAAGAGGGTCCGTCTTGGTGTCATGTTGATGAAGAATGTCTAGATTCAAAGCATTGGGCCACCAATCCATTACATTTTTTTGTGTTTCGGTATTGGCACCATGCATTACAGGGCATTTGGTGATGTCGCCCATTCCGTTATGGTGTGAAGTATCTCCCATTTTATGATCAATTTTTAGTTGTTTATTACAAGATTAATATAATGATAATTTATTGTGTTTATAAGAGTATAACTTGGGGTTATAGCATGACGTGTGCCAATGCTGATTATAAGTTACAATATTTACGTGGTGTTCGGAAATGCTTGAATGAGCAATTACCAAATCCAACAATAACTTAACAGAGGAAAGGAATTGATGTTTGGTGATAATTTTTAAAGGTGATACCCTACAAATTAGAAATGTAGGAATATAAGGAGATTAGAAAAAACCTTTGGGTTTATAATGGTTGGAGTTATAATGCTGGATTGATTAAAGCGAGTTAAAACTAGTATTGTCGGATGGATGCTTCGGACCTTAATTGATACCCTGCATTAATATTTACAACTTTCATCACATCCATATACAGATAATTCTGGGTAGTCTTATCTGTATTTGCCTCTTCGATGTTGCCCAGTGCAATGTTAATTTTATGTCTTAGTTCGAAATAAGACGCATGATATGGTGCTATTTCAATGGCAGCATCTAATTTTTTTAGTGCTTTCAAATATTTGCCTTTATTGTAGAATAGTTCAGCTGAGTTGTAGTTTTTCTCACTTTCAGTCCTCATTGCTGAGTTGGAGTTCAAATCTCCTAAAATGGAAAAATAGACAACTAGTTTATACCAATGTGCTGTCGGTTGCTCGTTTACATACGTAGAGCTCCATAAGTTGCTTGTAGATAATAAGGTTTTAACAACATCAGTTACGAGTATTTCATGACTAGAAGAGAATAGATCCACGGAGTCCATAGTTCCTTCGTCGTTTAGTCTAAACGATAAAATAACCTGACCGTTTTCCATTTTTCTTAGCATTTCTATTGGATAGGTCAGAGTCTTTTCAAAATAATCTTCAGATCCGTTAAATGTAGCTTTTTGAAAAGAATCATTCAATTGAGAAAAACATACATATGTTTGGACTACAACAAGGCTACAAATAAGATATTTCATCAATGGCTTAGGTTATTTCAATTCCAAAATAACGGAATAAGGTTTGCTTTGCAAAAGAAAAGCCGCTCGATTGAGCGGCTTTTGTATTATTTACTGCCTTTTCTTTTTGGTCGTTCTCTAGGGGATTTGATTGTTAAATCGCTTGAATCTTTATCGCTTCCAATCTCCACAGTCACCGTGTAGGTAGCTGGCTGAAGATAATATTGGCCATTTTCTTTAGCTTCAATACCTTCCTCTAATTCAAGAGCATCTTTTAGCGCTACAGCAGTAGATTCCTCGATACTGAAATCATAGTCGATATAATTGAGACCTGCATCAAGATCTATTTCCCATTCTTTTAATACCAGATCGTCTTTTGAGATTGTCACCTTGCCATTTCCTGCTGTCTTGTTATAAACTTCGAATGTTGTTGAAGGCTCATATGGACCACTCCAGTAATATCCCACATCACCCCAGCGATTAGAAAAAATAGCTCCATCTGTTTTGAAGATTTTTACTGACTCGGTAAGGGATGGTAATTGCTGTAAGGTCTCAATATCTGCAATGAATATAGATCTTCCATGTGACCCAAGGATCAAGTCATTATCTCTTGGATGAATTACCAGATCATGAATTGACACAGCTGGTAGGTCTTTGGAGAATGCCATGTAGGTTTTACCCATGTCTAAGCTTATATAAGCTCCATGGTCAGTTCCTACATACAGAATATTTTCGTTTATAGGATCTTCTTTGATGACGTTAACCGGTTCTTTAGGAAGATTACTTCTGATAGAGGTCCATGTTTTACCATAGTCATTAGAAACATAAACCATTGCTTCAAAATTGTCCCAACGATAGCCATTTAAGCTTACATAAACTCTTCCTTCTACATGGTTGGATGCTTGCACCTGACTGATCCAGAAGTTTGTAGGAAGACCAGCGGAAATATTACTCCACGTTTGACCTGCATCTTTGGATACATGAACCAATCCATCGTCACTTCCAGTATAAATCAAACCAAATCGAAGTGGTGACTCTGAAATAGTGGTTAGCGTACCAAAACTGACATCTCCTTTTTTACCGCCATTAGTAAGATCTCCGGATAATGTCTCGAAATCATCCCCTTGATTCATTGAACGATGGAACTTGTTACTTCCAAAATAAACTATGTCCTGGTTGTGTGATGATAAGATGATAGGAGCTTCCCAGTTCCAGCGGTAAGGAGCATCACCTAATTTGTGACTTGGAGTGATGTATTTACGTTTGTCTGTTTTGGTGTTGATGCGGAAATAGTTTCCATATTGATAACCCACGTATACAGTTTCGTTTGTTCTGGTGTCTATAGCAACTTGCATTCCATCACCTCCCATGAGTCTTTCATAAGGGTATTGCCCTTCTTCATACCAGGAGTAAGAGTAGGTGTAATTGCTAGGGCCTTTCCATGTTCCATTATCCTGAAGACCACCATATACATTGTATGGTTCTTCCATGTCATAGTTTACAGAGTAAAACTGTCCAACTTGAGTGGAGTTACACTTGATCCATGTTTTACCGTAATCATAAGAGATATTAACACCACCATCATTTCCATTAATAATGTGCCCTGATCTATTTGGATTAGCCCAAAGAGCATGGTGATCTGCATGCACATTTTCTGAGGAAGTTGCTTCCCAGGTAGCTCCTCCATCTATTGACTTAATTAGAGGAACTCCCATCGTGTACAGGATGTCTGGATTCTGACCGTCTACAGTGATCTGTCCAAAGTAATACCCATACGAATAGACCAATGCTTCGATGTATCCTTCATGTGTTTTGCTCCATGACAATCCACCATCTGTTGATTTGTAAACTTCAGCACCTTTGACAGGTGTATCAAACAACATGCTATTGGAGTCTTCCAGGTAGGTGACTAAATCAACTGGTTTTACTTTTCCCGATTGAACATCTGATTTGATATCCACGGCATTGTAATCTGAAGGAAACCCTTCTCGATCAAGGAAGTCATTAACGTCAGTATCGGCAAGCGCAAGAAAAGCATCCATTGTAGTGTTGCGAAGTAGTTCTCTTGTTACTGGATAAGTTTCCTTTTCTTCCTCTTCTCTTCGATCCTGATTATCAAGTACTGCATATACAATACTCGGATTGGATGGAGCATAAGCTAATCCAACGCGACCCATTCCTTCTGTATCAGGAAAACCTGAGTCTCCTTCTGAAACGTTTTGCCAGGTCTCACCACCATCAGATGATTTGTAAATTCCTGAACCTTTTCCAGCTTCAATAAAATCCCAGGCTTTACGATCTTTTTGCCATGCAGCAGCTAGGAGTTCATCGGGATTGCTCGGGTTGATTACCATTTCTACGATTCCGGATGATTCATCTACATACAGTGTCTTTTTCCAGGTTTTTCCACCATCTAATGTTTTGTAAACTCCACGCTCCCTATTCGTACTATATAGATGCCCCAAGGATGCAACCCATACGATATTGGAATTGGTAGGATGAACAATGACGCGTCCAATATGATGTGTTTCTTCTAGTCCTAAATGTTCCCACGTTTTTCCCTGGTCAGATGATTTGAATAAACCGTATCCAGAGTAACTGGATCTGCTGGAGTTGTTTTCTCCGGTTCCAACATAGATAGCTCCAGTATTCCAATCGACATCAATATCACCAATGGTCATGACAATTTCATTATCGAAAAGAGGCGTAAAGGATGTGCCTTCATTTTTGGTTTCCCAAAGTCCACCAGATGCATAAGCAACATAAAAGTGTGTTGGGTCCTGAGGATCAATCTCCAGATCAACCACACGACCACTCATTACGGTTGGGCCTACGTTTCTGAAAGGTACGTTTTTGACCAGTGAATTATCAATCAATTGTTTTCTTTGAAGATATCCGTCCCATCTGCTTGAAGCAGATGTAGCAGCTGGTGTGCTAGCTTTTTTCCTTTTCTGTGCAGTAATTGAAGTGCTAACAAGAAGAAAAGCCAACAATGTAATAAGGGATATTCGCATATTTTTTGAATTAGATACTTTCCATTTATTTCAGGATAATTTACAAAAAAAAGTTTCTTAGTGATTAGAGAATTTGATGCGTGGACTAATCGCCTTTTTGATGGAATGACCTTCAGATTTCTTTAACTTGCAAGCTTAGAACTTAATTAAAAATGACAAAAATTTTTCATAACCCCAGATGTAGAAAAAGTCGTGAAACACTACAGCTGTTAGCGGATAAGAATGAAGATGTTGAGATAGTAGAATACCTGAATACACCTCCAACAGTATCTGAACTGAAGGATATAGTGAGGTTGCTCGGAATAAAGCCTGAGCAGCTTCTTAGAAAGGGAGAGGCCATTTTTAAAGAAGAATTCAAAGGAAAAGAACTGTCTGATGATGAATGGATTGAAGTGATGGTGGCAAATCCTAAATTAATTGAACGACCAATTGTTATCAAAAATGGGAAAGCTGCATTGGGCAGGCCTCCGGAAAATGTGTTAGACATTTTGTAACACTTGTTAACTTTAAATTATGAGTCTGGGAATTAGGTGCAGTTCGTTTAATGGATTGGAATCCATGGAGTATGGTAATGTTTTGGTACCTACTATAGGTGCAAACGAAGTTCTGATTCAGGTAGCCTATGCAGGCGTTAATTTTCCGGATTCACTAATTGTGAGCGGGAAGTATCAATTTACTCCAGAGCTACCCTTTTCACCTGGGCAAGAGGTGTCTGGAAAGGTATTGCAAATTGGAAAATCTGTTGATCATGTAGCAGTAGGCGATATGGTTATGGCATCTATGACCTGGGGAGGGTATGCTGAAATTACCAAAGCACATTCAAATAATGTCTATCTATTGCCACCTGAAATTCCATTAGACAAAGCAGCTGTTATTCTTGAAACATATGGTACTGCAATGCATGCCTTAAAGGATAGAGCCAATTTGAGGGTTGGTGAGAGCTTAGCAGTATTGGGTGCATCAGGAGGAATAGGTTCCGCTGCTATTCAAATAGGTAAAATGTTTGGAGCTCAGACGGTTGCAATTTGTTCTACCAAAGAAAAACAAGATCAAGCCATTGCTAATGGAGCCAATATTGCGATTGGATATGAAAACCTGAAAACTCAATTGAAGCAAATTGGAATTGATGTAATAGTAGACCCTGTCGGTGGAGAAGCCGCAGAACAGTCTTTTAGGTCACTTAACAGTGGGGGAAGACACCTGGTGATTGGTTTTACTTCCGGTAAGATCCCATCAATTCCATTCAATCTTCCGTTATTAAAATCGGCTTCAATTGTTGGGGTGTTTTGGGGAAGCTTTTGGAGAGAATCTCCACTGGCCAATCGATCTAATATTAACACGATATTAAAGTGGTTTGCCCAGGGTAAACTAGATGTCCAAATTGGTAAAACCTATCATTTGTCCGAGGCTAAAACTGCTCTAGCAGAATTAGTAAACAGACAGGTAATTGGGAAAACGGTTTTAAGAGTCTCTTAGAATCTTTGATTGAGTTGGATGCCAACGTAGGTATGGTTGATAGCTTCTTGGTTTTCCTTTGTTCTCCAGAAACGTGTAATTTTTAAATCAAATCGTGGCCAGCTAAAAGCTACTCCGAATCGATGCTGAATTACCCAATTGGTAGCATCTACGGTGAAAATAGAAGATGGCCCGATAAATCCTCCTTCTAGCGTAGCATTATGAATCACATATTCCACACCTGGACTGTAGAAGAAATAAAATTCCTGCGTTTTTTGCTGCTTTTCCTTTCGTTTGTATCCGAGAGTTGAACCTTTAAAGACCGACTGATTCATTGGTTTTAGTTCTCCGGTTCTGAAAATTATGTCCTGACGAATGTTGTTATACACTGTACCCAGGCTGGTACTACTCTCAGTTGCTAATTCAAATCGATAAGAAGAGAATAACGAGTGGATATATTTCAGATGTAGGTTAATCAATGGCGTGTTGTTGATTTGATATTGCCATCCTTCTGGATTTGGCATACCAAACCAACCATGCCAGGTGGATTGTTGGTCTCCCATTTTCACACCGGGTCCTAACCAGCCTAGTTCAAGTTCCGCCTTTAAATAGTTATTCGAATGGTAGTAGTATTCATTAGCCACACTCAAAGACATAATTCCTGCATAGGGGCGATCCATTTTACTTAGTTCACTCCATTTGATGTTGTAAGCAGTGTACATCCGGTGATTAAAACGGAAGGAACGGATTTTTTTCGCTTTTTCACTGCTATCCTTTAAAAATCTAATTTCAGGATAAATACCACTACTGTAATAATGATCTCTTGTAAGATCCAACGTAAATACGTCATTGTCAACTAATAACTGGTAGTCAACAGTAAGATATTCTTTGACTGGATTTTCCTGAGCTGATAGTGTGCTTGAAATAAACACAATGAAAAGACCTATAAGTGCACTCCGCATGAGGCGACAAATATAGAGATTATGCTATTTTGCAGGGTGATGAATTTAGACTTCCTGCAGCATAAATTAGACGAACGGATCAATAAAGGGAATATACGTAAGCTGCCTTCTTTTACTGGTCTGGTTGATTTTGTAAGTAATGATTATTTGGGGTTAAGTGGTGACCTGCAATTGGCTAGCCGAATTCATGAACGATGTATTGCTGAGAAGGTGCCGAATGGAGGGACCGGGAGCAGACTGCTATCTGGAAATCATAAGTGGTATGAGGAGGTAGAAGATTTGATGAAGTCTATTTTCAAGGCAGAGGATGTTTTGTTGTTTAACTCTGGATATGCTGCCAATCAAGCTTTGGTTTCGTCTGTGGCTGATAAGGGGGATACGATTCTGTACGATCAATTGTCACATGTCTGTTTGAAGGAAGGCGCCTGGTTAAGCAGGGCAGAAACAATAGCATTTAGACATAATGATCTGGAAGATTTAGAGTCTCGCCTAAAAAGAGTGGAAGGACGATGTTTTGTGCTAACAGAAACGATCTTCTCTATGGATGGAGATGTGGCCCCATTGGAACAGATAGTCAGTATTTGTGAAAAATACAGTGCTTATCTTATTGTAGATGAGGCGCATAGCACGGGCGTATACGGTGAAAATGGAAGTGGTATGTTAACGGAAATGAAGTTGGATCAGAGAGTTTTTGCCCGTGTGTACACATTTGGTAAAGGGATGGGAGTTCATGGGGCAGCGGTAGCAGGGTCAAAAGTTTTAAAGGACTATTTGGTCAATTTTGGACGTCCATTTATATACACAACTTCATTGCCACCACATAGCGTTATTTCTGTTGCTGAAACTTTCAAATTCCTTTCTGAGAAAGATCACTTGCAGTCCGAGTTACAGGAAAAAATCAACTTATTTAGAAGTAATTGGACTGAAAGTTCAAGTCATACTGCCATTCAGCCAGTGATGATTGGAAGTAATATGAAAGCTAGAAACGTATCCAAACAACTTCAAGAGGCTGGCTTGGATGTAAGGCCGATATTATCACCAACAGTTCGTTCAGGTACCGAACGTTTGAGAATCAGCTTACATGTTCATAATAGTCATGAGGAGATTATACAGTTAGCATCTCTTTTGAAAAAGCTGATTTAATCATTCAATTACTTTTTTGCAGGAATATTCTTTCTCAAAATTCTGTAATTGATTTCCTTCTTCCGCTAACAATAGAATGCGGTCATTGGGTAGAATTATGGTGTTTCCTTTTGGCGTGATAAATTGATTGTTTCGCTCAATCAATGCAATCCAAACATTTTCTGGCAGTTTAAGGTCTACAATTTTACTGTTTGCCAGGATCGAATCTTCCGTGACTGTTACCTCTTTTTTTGCTGATTTGTTTTGTTCATTAAATAGTTGATCAATGGGCGTTTGTTGCTTCGAACCTTCGGGCAGGGCCACCTTCATTCTTCTAGCCATAAATGGTAAAGAAGATCCCTGAACAATCACTGAAATGGCCGAAATGAAAAAAACTATATTGAAAATGAGATTGGCATTTTCTAATCCGGATATCAGTGGGAAAGTGGCAAATACAATTGGTACAGCTCCTCTAAGACCAACCCAGCTGATGTAATGTCTAGTGCGGTTTTTCATTTTGAAGAATGATAGAGAAGCAAATACACTTAAGGGTCTGGCAACCATGATTTGGAATGCTGCTATTAACAACCCTATGCCAATGACAGGAACTATGTGAGAAGGGAATACCAATAACCCAAGTGTAAGGAATAGAACGATTTGCATCAACCATGCCATGCCATCAAAAGAACGGATGATGGAGTTTTTGTGAATCAAGTCATTGTTGCCTAGATAAAGTCCACAGAGATAAACGGCTAAAAAACCGTTACCATTCAAAAGTCCGGTTGTAGTGTAGGTTAAAAACATCAGTGCAATTGCCAGAAGAGGATAAAGTGAATCCAAACCGAGATTAATTTTATTGACGACCCAAGAGCTGACCCAACCAAAAGCCATTCCTGAGGCTCCACCAATGACCATTTGCATTAAGAATAAGCCGAGAATAGACCAAAACCCAGTTCCGGGATTGTTTATCAGTTCCAGGCAAGATATCGTTAACACATAAGCCATCGGGTCGTTGCTACCACTTTCTAGTTCGAGCATTGGCCTAATGTTATCCTTGAGGCCCAGGTTTTTAGAACGCAATATGGAAAAAACAGCGGCTGCATCTGTAGAACTGATAATTGAACCAAGCAAGAATCCTTCGAAAAGCTGCAGATCCGTAACTAACCATATAAAAACACCCATTGAAGATGCTGTGATAAGTACACCAATGGTAGAAAGGGAAATCCCTTGCCAAAGTACGGGTTTGATCGATTGCCAGGAAGTTTCTAAACCACCAGAAAACAGGATGACGTTCAGGGCAACAATTCCAATGAACTGTGCTGTGGATGGATTGTCAAATTCTATTCTGCCGAGACCCTCAGAACCTGCTAACATACCTACTGTCAAGAAAAGGATCAAAGTGGGTACACCAAATTTAAAGGATGTTTTCCCGGCTAGTAAGCTCACAATTAAGAGAATGGAACCAACAAAAAGTATGTTTTCCGTGCTTAGATGCATAGTGTTTTATTAATTGCCACCGGGTGATCCGGTGGCAATATTAAGTTAATGAACTGCAGTCCTTTTTTCAATTTCCAGCAATGCTTTTATTCGGGAATGCCATTTTCCAATTAAAGGGTATTCGTTGATCAGTTCTACGAACTCCTTGTCATTGTAAAAAGGTATTTCGATGCTATTCGCTTGATTGTATCTAAAAATAAGGCCTAAATGTGAAGTGTTCTTCAAAATCCCGTTAGAGGTGTTTTTTCGCTCACATACTTCGTTTAGGCTTAATGAAGTCACTTTTTTTAAATCAATAAAATCGACTTTTGTTTCATTTAGTTCTTTCGAAAGAAAGATCACTGCTTTTCGGAATGGGTCGAGACCAATAGCATACTTGTTTCGCCAAACATCTCCCTCCGCTATTTGTATTTGATACTCTTCAGCAGCATGATGTAATGAATTGATGAGCTCCTTTTCATGAGCAACTCTTTTTCTATAGTTGAAATAAAAAAACAGGATTATTGCGAGACAGATTATGCCTCCAATAATCAGTGATGATAAATCCATGATTAAATTTTTTATGTCCGAAATGGTGGGGTTAATTGTTTATTGAACAGTCAATTCGGACTTAAATGAATTCATGGAAAGGGTATAAGATCTTTTTAAGATTTGAGGAGTGAATGGCATTGTTCCTCCATTCACGGAATAAAGCTTTAGTGAATGTAAAGTATACATTCGGATGGTTATCAATTCTTGAAGCAAGAAATAGCGTTGCTCCATTTAGGCGTGTTCTCGATGAAGCAACACGCTCATAATTGTTGTTGGCTTGAAGAAAGAGAGTTGGACTGGACTCGAGAAGTTCTTCAACAGAAGTAGGATGATTTACTGGTAATTTATAATCTGCTACATATTCAGCACAGAATAGGCTCATGCACCAGAACAATGTCAGTGCAGCTAATAATAAAGACCTATTTGCTTTCGCAGAATTCATAATTTACAGTTTCCGGATAGAACGGTGTAATGGAGGAAATGTTCCTTTAGTTTGATCGATCCAGAAACATTCTTACTTTAAGTTGAAAAATAAATCAATGGATCACGGAATCCATTTGATGTCAGAGAAGTCTGGCTTTCTCTTTTCAAGGAATGCATTGCGTCCTTCTTTCGCTTCATCTGTCATGTAGGCAAGTCTGGTAGCTTCCCCAGCAAACACTTGCTGACCTACCATGCCATCATCAGTAAGGTTGAAAGCAAACTTGAGCATTTTGATAGAAGTAGGGGATTTCTCTAGTATCTCCAATGCCCAATCGTAAGCCGTATCTTCCAGCTCATCATGAGGTATAACCGCATTGACCATTCCCATATCGAAAGCTTCCTGTGCTGAGTAATTTCTACCAAGGAAGAATATTTCTCTAGCTCTTTTTTGTCCGACCATTTTAGCGAGGTATGCCGAACCATAACCACCATCAAAACTCGTTACATCAGCATCTGTTTGTTTGAAAATGGCATGTTCTTTACTCGCCAAAGTCAAGTCACAAACCACATGTAGTGAGTGACCTCCACCAACAGCCCATCCAGGAACGACCGCTATCACGACTTTAGGCATGAAACGAATCAAACGCTGTACCTCAAGAATGTTGAGACGTGGCATACCATCATCGTCAACATATCCTTGATGTCCTCTAGCATTTTGATCGCCACCTGAGCAAAAAGCCCACTTGCCATCTTTCGTGGATGGTCCCTCACCTGAGAATAAAACCACACCAATTTTGGTATCTTCACGTGCATCTAAAAATGCCTGATAAAGCTCAGCAACCGTTTTTGGTCTGAAGGCATTTCGTACATTAGGTCTGTTAAATGCAATTCGCGCTACACTTCCGCACTTCTTGTATGTGATATCTTCAAATTCTCTGACAGTTGTCCAATTGGCTTTACTCATGATAGGGATGTTTAATTATGGATTGCAAATATGTACAAAGTCAATCAAACTTACGGCTGAAAGGTGGATGATGGGAGTTCATCATCAGGTTGTAATTCGTTAACCAGGTAAATGGTCACACCAAGTAATGCCATCGTTCCTAGTACAGCACCAGTTGGATTGGTTTTTTTCATGAGTATTTGATTGGGGTAGGTGTTGAGTTGACCATCTATGGTTTGGAAGACTGTTTGTGTCCAGAAATTCTGTTCTTGTATCATAGATTTGCCTCCTTCATCACTTCCGATATAGAGATAGGTTTGAAATTTTAGCGGTGTGGTTTCTTCATCAAATGCATACGATTTTCCTGATCCCCCAGATTGTACATTGGTGAATACACCAGGTTGTAATTGCTCGGGTGTCATAAAGCGGGCAAAATCTAAAGGGAAATTTTGAACAATATGGGTTTTAGGTGGAAGGTATCTAATTGTAGGGTTTTTGTAGATAGCTCCATCAAAGTCGACATTTATCGATTGAGAGTAAGTAGATGTAGATCCTTCAAAATATTCTTTGTCGCTAATCATTGGGATACTCTCCTTATCTATGATAATAGATGATTTTTCCCAATCTACATAGAGTAGATGATCTGATTTGTTCTCAATTTCTAGTTTTAAATAACCGAAATTATAAAACGAGTAGGTGATGTTTATCGAGTCTGATTCTATTTTGAATTTACCATCTTCTTGTACAGGAGTATTGCTAGACAGTGTGACGTATTGATAAGAGACACAGGAAGACAGACTGATGATTACTGAAAATAAAATCGGGATTTGTTTTAATGTTTTCATGGTGGTAATTGGTGAATGAGAAGACAAAGAGTTTTAAGCAATAATTTTGCCAATCGGATTATTTTACTCGTCAAATCTTCCTTTTCAAGTTCCTATCCTAACTTCGCCGCATGAATTACTTCATTACAGCTATTCATACCGATAGTGGTAAAACCTTGGTGAGTGCTATAGTCACCGAAATGCTTGAAGCAAACTATTGGAAACCCATTCAATCTGGGGAACCAAAGGATACTGATGCTGTTAAGCGGTTGGTGTCGAACTCCAAAACTCAATACTTCAAAGAGGCTTATTTTTTGAAAACACCAGCTTCTCCACATGCTTCAGCAATTATTGATGGTGTTCAAATTGATTTGAGTCAGATTGTGTTGCCAGATTCTACAAGTGATCTTGTGATCGAAGGAGCAGGCGGTGTTCTAGTGCCGCTCAACGACAAGGACATGGTGATAGATATTGCTGGACAGATTGACTGTGAAGTAGTTCTTGTCTCTAACCTATACCTTGGTAGCATCAATCATACATTACTGACCTATGAATTGCTCAAGTCAAGAGGATTGAAAGTTAAAGGGCTGATTTTTAATGGTCAATCAAACCCTGAAAGTGAACGAATTATTGAATTGTACACTGGATTGAAGGTACTGCTGAGAATAGATCAGGAAGAGGTCATAGATCAGGAAGTTGTTAAGAAATATGCAGCTCAACTAAAGGAAAACTGGTAAATGAATCAATTAGAAAAAATAGATAGAGAAAATATTTGGCATCCATTTTCACCATTGGCTGGCAACAAGCCTATAGGAGTGAGAAAAGCCAAAGGACTTTATATCCACACATTGGATGGTCGCAAGATCATGGATTCTATTTCCAGTTGGTGGGTAAATATTCATGGGCATAGTCATCCGAAAATTAATAAAGCTGTCAGTCGCCAGGCGGCGAAAATGGAGCAAGTGATATTTGCCGGGTTTACTCATAAGCCTGCGGTGGATTTGAGTAAAACGTTGAAGAAACTCTTACCCTCCAATATTTCAAAGATATTTTTCTCTGATAATGGAAGTACCTCTGTTGAAGTAGCTATTAAATTGGCTATTCAGTATTGGTACAATCTGGGGAAGCCCAGAAAGAAGATTATTGCTCTGGAGGGAGCATATCATGGAGACACTTTTGGCAGCATGTCTGTTGCGGAGCGTAATTTGTTCAGTGCTCCGTTCAATGACTTATTGTTTGAAGTAGAGTTTCTACCATTCCCAAAAGGTGATGGAGCCGCTGCGATTGCCAGTATGAAAGAACTAGCATCGGAAGAAATAGCGGCTTTTATTTTCGAACCCTTGGTTCAAGGAGCTGCAGGTATGCAGATGTATGCTCCAGAAGTATTGGATGAGCTGATATCTATCGCGCAATCAAAGAAAATAATCTGTATCGCAGATGAGGTGATGACTGGTTTTGGAAGGACAGGTAAGATGTTCGCTTGCGATTATTTAAAGAATGATCCGGATATTTTCTGTCTGTCAAAAGGGATTACTGGTGGATATCTGCCCATGGGCGTGACAGCAGTTAGTCAGCCGATTGTAGAGGCATTTGATGTAGCGGACCGTCTAAAAGCATTCTTTCACGGTCATTCCTACACCGCTAATCCTTTAGCATGTGCTGCAGCAAATGCTTCAATGAAGTTATTACTCAAAAAGAGCTGTCAGGAAGATATCGCTCGCATTGAAGCATCACATAAAGCCTATGTAGAGTCCTTTGTAGCTAATGAAAAGGTAGATGAAATCCGCTATCGAGGAACCATTCTGGCTATCGAATTAAAGGCAGATGATGCGGGATATACTAGTGATATCAAAGAGCGAATTTATGATTACTTCATGGAGCGAAACATGCTTTTGCGTCCTTTGGGCAATGTGATCTACATTATTCCACCTTATATTGTAACAAATCAGGAGCTGAATAAGATGTATAAGGCCATAGATGCCTTCCTGAAAGAACTGCTTAACGATTAACTATGCGACTATTTTTACTGCTACTTACAGTATTTGTTACTTCTTCTGTAATTGCCCAAACTCAAACAGGGCAAGCTTCCTTTTATGGTGGACAGTTTCATGGAAGACCTACAGCAAGTGGTGAGGTGTATGATATGGAGAAAATGACTGCAGCTCACAGAACCTTGCCTTTTGGCACAATGATCAGAGTGACCAATACCAATAATGGAAAATCAGTTGTCGTGAAAGTGAATGATCGAGGGCCCTTTGTAGATAGCAGAATCGTTGACTTGAGTTTTGGAGCAGCGAAGGAGATTGAAATGGTGAATGATGGAGTGGTAGATGTGACGCTCGAATTGGTTCAAAAAGATCTTGCTCCAACACCAACCGTCAATAATTCATTCTTTCATATTGAGATCAATCGCTTGAAACCTGCAGGCTACGGTGTTCAGATCATGAGCTTTGCTCAAACGGATAACTATGTGACATTCGTAGAGCAGCTCCAAAAGAAATATAATTCCGCTGATATCGTGCTTCAATCTAAAATGGTTAATGGTCAAAAGGTGATTGGTGTAATACTGGGACAATATGGAACCCGTACTGAGGCTGAGTCTTACCGAGAATCGCTAATTAATGATTATCCCGATAGCTACATAATTGAATATTCGAAGTTTCATTGACGTGAAATGTAGCTTTGCCGACTTATAGTGATCTAATACTGTTATAATCAGTTTTTACTTTATTATTCAGCATATTTTCGCATAAAAGTAACGTTGTGAAAAGACTAATTCCCATTTTTTTAATTGTGGTTGCTTGTCAGCCGACAAAACAGGAAAATACATACCAAAACCCAGCTCATCATATTCCTGAAATTACGAAAGTAATGGATGCACATGGAGGATATGAACAATGGCAATCCATGAAAACGCTACAATATGATCTGGAGAATGGAGAGAACCAATTGATTTCTTTAGCCGATCGTAAGGTGTTGCTTCAAAATGACGAACGAACTATTGGATTTGATGGAAGTGAAGTTTGGGTCACACCTGACACCATAGATGCTAGCGGCGCTCGTTTCTATCACAATTTGTATTTCTACTTCTTTGCAATGCCATTTGTACTAGGAGATCCTGGAATCACTTATGAAGTAGTTGATTCGAGGGAGTTTAAGGGGGAGCAATTATCTGGTGTGAAAATAAGTTTCGGTCAATCCACAGGAGATTCACCTGACGATAACTACATCGTGTGGTATGATCCGAAGACCTATCGAATGAAGTGGTTGATGTATACATCAACCTATCGTAGTGGAGAGCCAAGTGATCGATTCAATTTGATCAAATATTCCAATTGGTTGGATGTCAATGGACTAAAATTGCCGACTTTGCTTCAGTGGCACGTTTACAAGAATGATACCATTGGTGATGTTAGAGGAGAGGCCTTATTTAGTAATATCTCATTGACAGCTGAAGAATCTGATCAACAACTTTTTGAAATGCCAGAGGATGCTCAAATAGCGCCAGGGCCAAAAGAATAAAAAAAGGCCGTGGTTGGACGGCCTTTTATGAATCTTAAAGATCGATGGTTGATAAGCGCTCGATGGTTCGTCTATAGCTGGCTGCTTATCACAGATGTGAAATTACGTACTGTATCCATACTGGTCAACTTCTACGGAACGATACAAGCTGAATGAGCATATTGTATTAGTCATCAGGATGCCGTTAAGCGGTAAAAGATCATAATAACGTGCATTCATCAGAATTTGGCCGTAAGTGAAAGTATAAAGTTTCTACCTGCTCCTGATACTCCTGAGCTGTAGGGCCTGTATCGCTGATCTGTCAGGTTTTCCATACCAGCAGTAAGCATCAATATTTTGCTGAGCTGGAATTGACCCTTAATGTTTAGCGTATACCATGCAGGAGCATAAGTTTCTCCATCGTGATCCTTTGCATAGATTTCATCTTTTTCTTTTTCTTCTTGTGCAAGATCCTCATGGATTCTTTCTCCTTGATATTGGGCGTAGAGCTGTAATTTCAATTGTTCATATTCATAAGTGACTCTACTTACCCCAAACCATGGTGCAGCATGGCGGGAATTACTTACTGTTCCGTCATCCAATTCTTCTTCACCATGTTGAATATTCAAATCAGAGTTGAAACTGAAACCATTGAACATCTTCAAGTTGACACCAAATTGCAATCCATATACGTCTGTCCTGGCTGCGTTTTGTATCGCCTGGACCTTACTCATTTCACCATTGTATTGAATGCTGTCTTGTCCATTAAGTGTGAAGTCTCTTCTCACCAGCGCATTGCTGAGAATCGTTTTGTAAGCTGTAACATCTACCTTTATACGATCGGAAATCACTTTTGCAATACCTATATCCAGATTGTAAGCGTATTCTGCTTCAAGATCCGGATTTGGCACCACCACAGAACCTGGTTCACTATCGAATACTTTTCCGATATCATCTACGTTGGGAGATCTAAAGGCTGTTCCGAAGTTAATACGAAGCACTGTCGATGTATTTGGCCTGTAGACTGCTCCAAGACTACCTGTCAATGCTCCATTATTCAAGGATGCTGTCTCAAATGGAAAAGGATAGAAGCGCGTATCAAATGTAGCGTCAAGTAGGTATTGGTTATATCTCAAACCTGCCTGAAGCGTCGTTTTTTGTGTGATTTGATGCTCATCGTTTACATACAGTGCCATGGATTGCCAAGTGGCTGCAGGATACCTCGATGGGCCAGTTTCTTCTGTTCCTGCCGAAATGTTCTCATCAATGCCAGAAGACTTTACATCGTTCAACACATATTCGATTCCATAATACAACGTATTGTGAGTGGTAATTGCTTTAACTAAATCAGTATTAAGGGAATAAGCGTTTACTTTTTCTTCACGGATACTTCGAGTGCTGCCATTTAGTGACCGATCTATTCTGCTTTCTTCAAATTGCTGCAGCGCTAATCGAATTGTCATTTGGTCGTACAATGCATTACTTGTGTAATTGGAAATCGATAGATTATTCATCATCCATTTTTGTGGACCATAATTCCATTCTGCGTAGCGTGCCGTCCCGTTTCGAACTCTATTGTGTCGATCGTAACGGCCATATGATGATGTTTCAGAATAATGAAATCCGTATTCCAGGTTCCAATTGGCATTAGGCTGGAAACGTATCTTTTGCATTAGGTTCTGTTGCATGTATGCCGTCGGAATTTGCAGAAGTGGATCATCTTGAGTGATTACACGATCTATACTATCAATTCGCTGAACATAATACGGTTTGAGATACTCTTCAGGTCCATTGCTTCCTTGACGAAGATGGTCATAGTCCCATGAACTAAATGACGTTGCAAATCCCCACTTTTTCCATCCGAAGTTGATATCGAAATGTCCCGTTTTTTCATCATTTGCTGAAGAATATCGAGTAACAGCTTTTCCATTAATGATTGGCTCATCATCCAATGAAAGCTGGGGGGTAAGTGTTTGGAAACTCATCACTCCTCCTATAGCATCGCTTCCGTAGATGACTGATCCCGGACCGAAAAGTACTTCTGCATTCTCTACTGTAAATGGATCCATGTTGATCACGTTCTGAAGGTTCCCGCCGCGGAATATTGCAGTATTCATTCGTACACCATCTACAGTATACAAAAGTCGGTTGGTAGCAAATCCTCGAATCATTGGACTTCCTCCACCTTGCTGACTTTTTTGAATGAAGACCTTTCCGCTGATGCCCAGCAAGTCAGCAGCTGTTTGAGGATTTTGGAAAGCAATATCCTTTGGAGAAACATCTGTCAGTTTGGAAGGTACTTTGCCTGAACTTTGTGTCCATCTACTGGCTGCAATGACAATCTCTTCCAGGTTGATGTTGGTCTGTTTTAGTTGGATTTTGAAATCATTTTGAACCAATGCTTGAAAACTCAAGGATTGTGATTCATACCCGTAGGCATAAATCTGTATGGTTTGTGCATTAGCAAATCCTGAGATGTCAGCTTGCCCTTTAATATTGGTAGTAGCGTATGCCTTTGGTGCGTCACTCATCAAGATGACCATTTCCACGGGCTTAAAAGTAGTTTCATCAGTGATGATTACTGTTTGTGAAAATGCAGCAGTAAGTGCTCCCAAAAGCATCCACATGGAAATAATGTGCTTCATATGAATGTTTAGCAGTTGTTCTAAATAGGTAAGTCAGATAATCAATAGCGATATGGTTACTACGATTGGGGAGGAGGACTATCTATTGAAGAACTAATTACTGGAAGGTTTTCTGATGATTCAGTGTGTAGATTATCAATTACCTCAACTGATGGAGTGAGATCATAGCTTATTTCGTAGGATGAGAAAAGCGTTTTTAAAAGGGTTAAGCTAAAGGTATTGTTAGAGTCTTCATCTGATGATTGATCCAAAGACTTATGAAATAGAATTGTTAATTCTTTGTTGAGTTCTGATTCTTTGTGATCTTCCCAGCACCAGTAATAGGTGCTATCTCCTTTGGATTCAACGTAAACCACATCATACATTTCATCCTCGTACTCAAATTCTTTAGAGTGTTCCCAATCTAGTAAGTGGGCGGTTTCAGGAGTACTGATAATCAAAGAAAGTCTTTCTTTAGGTATGCCGGCCATCATTCGATGCTTTACCTCTTTTCTGAGATTTACGCGCTTTACTCCAATCACCATCACAGATAGTAGCATCGGGCATAGCATTGCAACAATCAATAATATGGATGAGAGCTTTCGATTCACAGCATGACAATTATCGGTAAAAGTGAAGACTTATAAACTGATAGCTTATTCGAATTGACTGTTTTTCATGTGAGTGGTCAATACTAGGGGAAAATACGTAGTACCGATTACGAAAAATCTGAGAGAGTATAGCGTTTCGATATTAAGGTTCTTTGTAGTATGAAGAAAGTAGTATTAATTGTTGGATGGTTAATGATGTGTCAAGCTTCTTTCTCACAGGAAGTAGTCAGCATTGAAGAAGATTTTGAAGTGTTGACACAGCAATGGCATCAGGTGTCTGACCGTCTGGTCACTTATGACGGGTTAGGGCAGTTTTGTGGAAGTCCTGATTTTAGACAAGAGTCTATTCAAATTCTAAGCACCATACATCATATCGACTCCTTGATAATGGACTTAATGATGGATCCAACTTCTGGGTTGGAGGTGAGCAAACAAGAGTATAAGAAGACACTCGATGATATACGCAAGTTTGAATCAGAATATGGTATTCGTTCATTCATAGAGTTTCTAAGAGAGAGTTGTCTAACTCGAAATGAATTGGAAGCTAACATTGATGATCTCAAAAATGAGAATGGTATTTACTCGTATGACGGTCAGGTGCTAATGTTGGAAACCAGGCTCGAAAAATATTTGAAGCATCTTGGAAAAAAAGTGGATGCGATTGATGAGCATGTTCATCACATTCACCCGGATCAGTTGAAAGCTATTAAGCTGCTGGCAGCGAATGAAGCGGATTAAATACGTACTGTTTGTTTCAACCATGGCGGCCATTTTATATGGTGTGGAACTTATGCGAAAGCATTCAGAGCCATTAGCTTTGAATGGCCTGGCCATGGAACCTGTTATCCATCTGGTTAACTCAAGTGACTACTATAGGGCTGGCGAGCCTGATCGTGCTATTGAGGAATTGGAGCATGCAATTCGAAAAACGATGATATTAAGAGAAGAGGTGAGGTATAAAAACTCTCTGAATCTAATTGATAGGGGATTACCTATTATGGTCAATCTGATGAACGAAAGACACGCTATGTCTGAGGAAAAATTGAACCAGTCCTGTGCTAATATGTTCATAGCACTTGCGTACATGCAAGTCTACAGTGCAAAGATCTCTTTACAGGATAGGAACACTGAAGACATGAAAGAAAGCCTATACAAGGCCATGTATATTTTGAAGGAGGTTCTGACTGTTACAAATGGAGATAGTTATACATCGGGAATAGCTATTTATTCAAACCTATCTGAATTGAAAAAAAGAGAAATTCAAAACACAAAAGAGTTTATCACAGAGCTTGACTCTATACTTGAAGAGTTACAGTTGGTAGAAATCACATTGATTGATGATTACAGGTTAAGTAGTAATTTTTAGTTTAGTTGGTTAGTACAGGTCAAACGGTCAATGCAGAACATTGACCGTTTTTTATTAACTAGCTTCTTTTCTTCACTACCTTGTTTTGAAGATAATTGCCTGATAAGGTTCAAGAGTGAGATTCTTGTCAGAAATATTCAATACCTCGTAGTTATTGATAGAAACGGTATTGAGGTCAAATCCTTCCAGTTGTATGCTTGACTGTTTTTTAGAGAAATTAAGAACGACTAAATACTCCTCACCTTCATAACTTCTCGTGTAGGCATAGATGGTTTCATGATTTGGTTGGATTATTTGATAAGCACCATAAATAAGAGAGGGAGTGTTAAGTCTTAGTTTAACCATTTCTTTAAAATGGTTGAGGCAACTGTTGCTTGCAGAAGATTGATTGGCTACGTTGATTTCTCTATAGTTGCTATTTACAGGGAGCCATGGTGTTCCAGAGGTAAATCCTGCATTTTCACTAGCATCCCATTGCATAGGTGTTCGTCCATTGTCTCTAGATAAGAACTTCAGCTCAGCCATATATTGTTCAATATCTCCACCCTCTGTAACTACTTTCTTGTAGCCATTGATAGCTGCAATATCCTGATATTGTTCTATGCTGTCGAAACTGATATTGGTCATTCCTATTTCATCACCATAATAACAATACGGAGTGCCACGCATGCTCAATATGAACGTGTTTAGCAATTTGATGGAAGGTGCTCTGAATTGAGGAGAGGGATTTCCAAAACGATCTACCATACGCGCTTTGTCATGATTAGCCAGAAATACAGATAGCCAGCCCTTTTCAGTAAAAGCACTATCCCATCTGGAGTGGATTTCTTTAAAGGTATCAAGCGTATAGCCTGATAAGTCTCTGACCATATCAACCGCTTCAAAATGGTAAGCCATTTGCAGTTCATCACGATCTTTATCTACTAGTGCATGTGCATCTTCAAAAGAGCTTCCAGCGCCTTCAGAGACTGCAAAGACATTGTATTTGCTCAATACTTCATCATGCATTTCTTTGATGTATGGATGAATGTTTGGTCCCATGCCATAGTATTTGATTACATTCTTCTCATAACCCTCCGGGAGTGGAGGGAAGGTGGTGTCTTTGGAGATGAATTGAAATGCATCCAAACGGAAACCGTCTACACCTTTGTTTGCCCAAAATTTCATGATATCATACACTTCCTGACGAACTTTTGGATTCTCCCAGTTTAGATCAGGTTGCTTTTGAGCGAAATAGTGGAGGTAATAAGCATCGGTTAAAGAGTCATATTTCCATGCTTCTCCTTTAGGATCGAAGAAGCTCCATCGATAGTTAGGTTTACCTTTTTCTGCCGGCCACCAATGGTAATAGTCTCGGTAAGGATTATCTCTTGAGCTTCTGGACTGCTGAAACCACTCATGCTCATCGCTGCTGTGGTTTACAACTAAGTCCATGACAAACTTGATGTCTCTTTCGTGTAATCCTTTCAATAGATCATCAAAGTCTTTCATGTTGCCAAATTCTGGCTGAATAGCTCGGTAATCACTGATGTCGTATCCATTGTCAGCATTTGGAGAAGCATAGAATGGGTTGATCCAGACCATGGTGATTCCTAAGCTTTTGATATAGTCGAGTTGGTTGATGATTCCTCGTAGATCTCCTACACCATCACCGTCTGAATCTTTGAAACTTCGTGGATAGATCTGATAAATAACAGCTTCTTTCCAGCTATGTGGTTCATTGCCTGGAAGATTAGGTGATGTTTCTGCAGGTTGATTTGGAGAGCTGCAGCTAAGAATAAATGCCGCAAGTAGAGGTGTGAGGTGTTTTATTGTCATTACTACTCATTTTAGGATGTATCTAAAAGGTAGCACAAAAACCAATAAATTACATTGGTTACTCGATGTGGAGGAGATTAAACAAAAAAAAACTACCGGAGAGGTAGTTTTTAAAGTCTTTTATTGCTCAAAATATTTAAATCTATTTTGACGCTTCATAACAAATTTCCACACACTGTTGATAAGATCTTCGAAAGCGTAGTGCAATATGTTTTTGAGATTGTTAACATGATCAGGCTTTCTCATTACTTTAAGCTGTTTTCTGGTTCAAATACATCAACTAATCTAATGGTATACTTTATAAACGTCAATAATTTTTCGGTGAACAGGAAATATTTTGAGATGAACGAGGAATATAGCTTGATTTGTCAAAAACGGTAAGTCTTATTATTTTCAAATCCCATAATGACAGGCAATGGAAGAGAATAAGCAATGTATAGAGTGTGGTCGTGATTTTTTTGGCCGATCGGATAAGAAGTTTTGCTCTGATGGATGCCGAAGTGCTTACAATAATAAGATTACTGGTGGTTCTGATAAGCTGGTACGTAAGGTAAATCGGATACTAAAGAAGAACCGTTCGATCCTTCAAAAGCTAAATCCAGATGGTAAAACGACAACTCACAGAGATCAGCTTTTGAAGGCGGGATTTGATTTTGACTATCATACCAATACCTACACCACCAAAGAAGGTAGACAGTATGCGTTTTGTTATGAATACGGTTACCTGCCATTAGAAAAGGATTTTGTGCTACTGGTCAAGCGAGAAGAATCCAATTAATCATCTTTCAAGAGCATTACTGGATTAACCTGACCTGCTTTGATAATCTGGTAAAACACAATCACCATAGCTGTGATAATAATCACAACTGTTGGAAGTAGTAAATACCACCAATGGAAGTTTACCTGAAACGCATAAAGTCCTAAGATTTGGTCTTTAAGAATATATGCCAGTGGAGCGCAGATCAGCCCAGATAAGGTCATCAATACCATTACTTCACTTCCAAACAAAGCGCACAAATTGGAAAGTCTGGCACCAAGAACTTTACGAATTCCAATTTCATATTCTCGTTTCTTAAGCATATAAGAAACCACACCTACAATGCCTAGAATTGAGATGAAGAAACTGATTAGTGCGAAATAGAAAATTAGTGAAATGGCTTCCTTTTCTTGCTGATAGTTCTCTAGCAGCACTTGATCCATGAAGTCGATGGAATAGGCCTTAGCATCTAAGTTTTTGCTCAGGAGATTTTGTAGATCACTCATTTTTTCAAGTGGTAGCTTGACAAATACTCTTGTTAGTCTGGCGTTTTTTTGATGTGGCATTAGCACCAATGGCTCTACCGAATTGTGAAGCGATTGGTAATTGTAATCAGCGATAATGCCACTTACATGACTTTTCATCCAGGTTAGTTGAATGTTTCTGTTGATAGGTTCGTCAAGTAGCTTACTTAGAGCCTGGTTAATCAAAACTGGTTGCGGTTGCCCACTTTCCAGAATGTTGGTAGTAGGCATCGTTCCTGAAAGCAAATTGATTTCAAATACGTTCAGGAAGTTTGGATCATAGTCTATGACATTAACCGGAAAATCAAGTTGCGATTCCGGGATACTCGCAGTAGTGAATGTGACATCAGCGCCAGGCATGGTATTCCACGTGCCAAGACTTATATTTTCTTCATCAATGATCGAGCTAATCTCGTTTTTCAGGATTTTGGCATCCACATCTCGGTTGAGTAAGGAAATAACAGCAACATTTTTCGCATTGAAACCAAGGTCCTTGGATTGGATGTAATCCCATTGGGTAATCAATACGAGTAGACTTGAAATGATCAGGCCAGTAATGACAAATTGGAAGGTTACCAGACTTTTTCTAATGATTCCTCCAGGAAGCCTGTTGGAGAGTTGATTCTTCAACGCATTTACTGGTTTGATATGAAAGGAAATCCTCTCAGCATAAGTGCCAATTAAGAGGATTAGTATTAAGAAAATAGCCGCGTAACCTATCAGCAAAGGGAAATGGTTTGCAGTAACCTGAATGCCTGTTAGCTCGGTGAAGTATGGAGAGATCAGCTGAAATAAAGTCAATGCTATGCAAACAGAAATCAAGAATAAGACGACCAATTGAAAAGCTTGATACAATTGGATTTGTACATTGCTGGCTCCAAGTACTTTACGAATTACATTCAATTTGATAGCATCCATTGCCCGGATGATACTCAAGTTGGAAATGTTGATCAATACGATGATTACTAAAATGATAGCGGTACACAGCGCTAGATAGGTGTAGGTTTTATTGCCTTTTGGCATATCGCCCATGATGCTCTCCTGAAAGTGTAACCCTTTCAGAGGAACAGGTTCCAATAAGATGTCATCACCGTTGAATTCCTCTTTGTCATAGAGTTCGTCTGATAATTTAGCGAGCGTTTGGGTTAGTTGATTGGACTCTATGTCTGATTTCACATAGGTGATAAAGGCAAAAGCATCGCGAGGGACTTCAGAGTAGTCTTGAATCAATAATCCTTCTAGCGGCAGATCTACATTTTGTGGCCAGGCTTCATAGACTCCACTAATTTGATGACTTTGGTCTGCAATCATGACAGACTCACCCACACAATCCACCTTGCCAAAAAGCTTGATGGCCCATTCTTCATCAATGTATAGTCCTTCATTGGTTTTAGTGCCACTTAATAGGTTGAAGGTAAATACATCTAGAACTCCTCGATCACCATTTCTGAAATTGGTTAGTTCAAAAGTATTTTCATCTACAGTTAGCGATTGAAGTTCACCCATGGCGGAGATTATCCCAACTGCATCTATAAAGCTGTAGTCTGCTTGTAGTTTATGACCAACAGCAGGGGCGGTGATCGCCATGGATCGTTTATCTGCTGTTCCTACCCAGGAGCTATTGATTCTGTAGATGCTCTCATATGCTTCATGGTACTGATCATAGGTTAATGAGTGAGCACTGTAGAGGAATACAAAAGCACAGCTGACCAATCCTAGGGATAGCCCAATGATGTTAATGAGAGAGAAGGTTTTGTCTCTTCTAAGTGACCTTATGGCCAGTTTGAAAGTGGAGTTCAAGTTCATGGCTATTCGTGTCTTAAGATATCCGCTGGATTGGTATTGGCTGCTTTGTATGATTTTAATCCCACAGTAATTAGGGCAATAGCTGTGATGATGATCAGTCCGCTAATGAAATGCCAGGCCGATAGATCAATATGGAAATAAAAGTTATTCAACCATTGCTGCATCACGAAGGCACTAAGCGGTGCTGAAATGAGAAAAGCAATGAAGATCAGAATCAAATACTCCCATGAAAACTTGAAAAGAAGGTTGTTGGTACTCGCTCCAAAGATCTTGCGGATACTCAATGGTTTTTGATTTTTGGCAATCATAAAACTCACCAATCCATAAAGACCCATTAAACTGATGACAATCGCTGTGATCGAGAAAAATACAATGATTTTGAAGATGAGTTTCTCGAATGCATATGACCTTTCAATTCTATGTGAAAGTAATCCAGCTTCAAAGAGATTTTCCTGATCGAATTTTCTGAAGACTGTTTCCAATTCAGCATAATGATCCTTGTCATCGGCCAATTTCAAATGAATTTCATTCATCAAGCGAGGTACGTAAGTCATTGCAATTGGAATGATATCCGCACGATTGAGTTTTGAAACATGAAAATTGTCGGTAATGCCGACTATCGTTCCCTGCATACCTCGTTCAAAGATCAATTTGGTTTGCAATGCTTCTTGATAATTCAGACCTAGTCTATCAACGAACTCTTTGTTAACCACCAATTCTGTAGTGGAATCGGTGCTGTAGGTGTTGGTGATATTTCTGCCGTATAACAGTTCTATTTTATACAAATCCAGAAAGTTCTGATCAATGAATTTGACATTAGCCTCCAGCTCAGTAGTAGATTCTGTTTCTGGCAAATGATAGGAAGAATACCAACTGCTGCCTGTTTGAGGAGGGGCAAAGCTGTTGGAAGCTTTCTCTACAAAACTCAACGATTCATATTCGTTGAGGATAGATCTCATCTTCTCTGGAGATTGGTCATCAAAAGAGATGATGGTGACATTGTCGCTATCAAATCCAAGGTTCTTGCTTTGGATATAATCCATCTGGCTTACAGAAACAATTGTGCAGATAATCAAGAAGTTAGCAATGATAAACTGCGATGAAATCATCACTTTTCTCATAGAGAAGCTTCCACTGTTTCTAGATAAAGAAATTTGATTGTGAAGCGTTTTGATGGGATTGAATCTGGCTAATACCAGCGCGGGATATGCACCACCCAGGAAGGTTACAATTAGGATGAGTCCAATTAAGAATCCAATAATGGTCAAGTCATATCCTGCATGGAATGACATGCCACTGACAGCTGAATTGAGTAAATCCATCAGCACTTGACCTAGAGTTAACCCAATCAAAGTTGCAGCACAAACGAGTAAGAACGTCTCTGTTAAAAATTGCAAGATGAGTTCTCTTTTTTGACCACCAAGTGTTTTTCGGATGCCTACTTCTTTGGAGCGTTTGATGGATTGGCCAGTAGCCAGATTAATGAAGTTAAGGACGGAGACAATTAGGATGAGCACCACCATCAGCACCGAACCCATAATGAAAGTGCTCGGAGGTACATAATTGACGCTCTGTTTATATCTATCGTCTGTATGTACCTCTTTGAGAGGCTGCAAGTATAGCTGCTTGAGGTCCGACTCTTCTTTGGTTAGGTATTGATTATATAGTTGGTTGACCTTCGATTCCAGTTCTTCGAGCTGTACATTGGCATCTTTGACAAGATAAGCAGAGCCTGCCCAATACGAATCCCATTTATCCGCATAAGCCGCGTAATTGTCTTTGATATGTAAATCTGAAATCAGGCAATTGAACGGGACATTGGTATTGGTCGGCGGATTTTCCAATATGCCTCTTACGGTCAGGTTGATGTCTTCAATAGTAATGCTTTGACCCAATGGATTTTGTTTGCCAAAGTATTTTTCAGCTGTTTGCTCGGTCAGGAAGATGGTTCCTTTCTCATTGAGTAACTGTGCAGGGCCTCCACTGATGATATTGAAGTCCAGGTTTTCAAGAAAGGAACTATTGGTATATACCACTCTTGGATCTGTGAAAACCTTGATTCCTAATGGATCATTGAATTTGATTTTGACATGCACTGGACCAAACATTGGGATGGTTTCAGGAAAATTTGTCTCCAGAATTTTAGGAAGGGGAGTCGGCAAAATTCCTCGATAGGCGAGTCCCTTCTCAGACGATTCATGTTCCACTACCCTGTAGATTTGATCTCCTTTTTCATGGAATGAGTCAAATGTGAATTCATGTCTAAGTGTAGCATATTGTGTTAAACAACAGGTAATCCCAAAGCTTAGGCTTAGCACACTGATTAGGGTATACACCTTGTTTTTCTTAAAGGATCTAAGTGCTGTATGTAAGTAGTTTCTTAGCATGGTGATTATTCGTATCTCAATGATTTAATAGGATTACTAGTTGCTGCCAAATAGGATTTGTACCCTACAGTGGCAAGAGCAATTAAAACTGATAAGGTAAAGCCTGAAATGAAGTAAGTGGCTGATACATTAATTCGGTAGGTGAATTCATCCAGCCACAGACTACATAGCCACCAGGCAGCTGGTGCAGCGATCAAAAACGCAAACAGCAATAGAAACACATATTCTTTGACAAATATTCCTAAAATGTTAGGGATGCTTGCTCCAAAGACCTTTCGTATACCGATGGTTTTTGAATTCTTGGTTGCCATAAAGGAAACAAGACCATATAGTCCCATTGAGCTCAGTAGGATGGTGATGATCGCTACGGACTGGATGATCTGATGAAGTAGAGATTCCATCATATACCAATCTTGAATTTGGTCTTTCAAAATGGTCAATTCAAATAGGTCTTCTGGATAAAAAGAGCGAAATATCGATTCGATACCGGCAATGATTTCTGTATTTGGTGTATTGGCTAATAACAAATCCACTTCATTGAATATGCTTGCATCATAAGCTAGAGTTACAGGTTCCAAATTTCCTTGTAATGAAGAGGTGTGGAAGTCATCCATAATGCCTACGATGTGTAGTTTCCTTCTGCCATAATGGATTTTCTTTCCAAGAGCTTCATCTTCTGTCCAACCCAGTCTAGAGATGAATTTTCTGTTTACAACTGCCTCACCAGACGTATCCGTGGCGATTTCGGTATTATACATTCTACCGTGTATTAATGGGATTTGATACATCTCCAGATAGTTGTCATCTCCAAATTTCATATTAGAGTTGTTGCCATCTTGATATTCTCCTCCATCTTCATAAAAGGAGTTATTCCAATTGCTAGCACTCATCGGGGCGCCATAGCTACGAGTTGCATCCAGAACATAACTTTCTGATTTGAATCGGTTCAAGAATGCTTTTTGCGTAGCTGGTTCGTCTGAGGGCAAATTGATCAGCACCACATTTTTTTGAGAGAATCCAAGATCTTTCGATTTGATATAGTTCATTTGACTGGCAATGATGATGGTGGTGATGAGCATCAGGTTGGTAAACGCAAACTGTGTGATGACCAGTATTCTGCGTAAGCTAAAATTGCCACTTCCTTTTTTGATGTTGATTTTATTTGACAATGCGTCTACAGGTTTATAACCTGAAAGCACCATGGAAGGATAAAAGCCTGCGAGCAACGTTACCAATAAGACCAATCCAAGCCCAAACACAAGTACTGTACTGTCATAACTTAGGTCGTAATGAATGTCTTTTAAGAATTCGTTGAACTTACTAATCATTACCTGACCAAGGGTTAACCCAATGATCATGGCAGCACTCACAATGACCAATGTTTCGGTTAAGAACTGGCTAATAAGTTGTAATTTTTGACTACCGAGTGTTTTGCGAATACCAATTTCTTTGGCGCGTCGAATAGCTTGAGCGGTTGATAAATTGATGAAGTTCAGGCAAGCTGTACCGAGTAGCAAGGAGCCCAGTAGTACGAATGCCCATATAATCAGAGAAGGAGTAACATAGTTGTTAAAATCTCCATATCGCTCATCGTTGTGGATTTCCTCTAAAGGTTGCAGTTTGAAGTCAATCTTACCACGATCTTCTTCCTTCTGGTGAGCCACAATGGTTTCGCGAATCTTTTGCTCTATTTGGGAAATATCTGCATTTTCTGGTACCTGCACATAGTTGGAGTAGGCCCACATCATTCCCCAGTTTCTAAGAAAAACGTCTGGCATGCGTTTTCTCAGAGTAGGCATGGATACGATCATTTCGTATGGAAGATTGGTGTTTTTGGGGCAGTCTTCCACTATCCCAACGATCTCTATTTGATCGGAACCATTCATGGTGATTACTTGCCCAATTGGGTTTAACTCTCCGTAATATTTTTTGGCGATTTTTTCGCTTATAAACATCTTGTAGGGTTCCTTAAGAATATCTCCGGATGCACCGTTGAGAATTTGAAAATCGAGGACATCAAAGAAGTTCTCGTCTGTGTAAAGGACTTGCTCTTCGCGAAATACTTGCAAGGTTCCAAGAGCGTCTTTCAATGCAATTTTCTCATCTGTAGGGCCATGAAGTTGTACGACTTTCTCCAGATCAGGAACAGAACGAACCAATTCATCACCAGTGGGATAAGGCAAACTTCCTGTGAAATTGGTTACTCCATTATCACCATGGAAGTGGCGAACTACGCGGTAGATTTTATCCTTTTTTGTATGCCAATTGTCAAACGAGTATTCAAACCGTATGATGGTGATGACAAATAGGCAACTAGCCAATCCGATTCCCAGTCCAAAGATGTTGAGTAGCGAATAGGTTTTGTTATTCTTAAAGTTCCGTAGTGCCGTAAGAAAGTAGTTCCGAAGCATTCGTTTGGTTTTAGATGTTCGTTAGCTTGATGCCAATGCTTATGCCAATAAGTAAATGTATTGAAAATCAGCAGTTTAATTGAATTTATAGCAGGGTGAGTTGTTCCAATGTGAAACATTCACTTGTTTTATAATGAAACATTTCCTTGGTTTGGTTATGGTAGATAAGTGATTAGTGGATTAGTTACTGGAAGAAACGAATTTAACTAATCACTAATCAACCAATCACTAACAAACTAAAAATGAATAAAGGCCATATACTCATAGTAGACGATGATCCGGATGTGCTCCATACGGCCAGGCTCGTGCTGAAACGGCATTATGAAACGGTGATTACCGAGAGTTCACCGGTGCGATTGGAGACGATCATTAAGAGAGAGCCAATCGATATTGTGCTGCTCGATATGAACTTCAAAGCGGGTGCTACTTCAGGAAATGAAGGATTGTTTTGGTTGAATAAGATCAAAGAACTGCGTCCTGAAGTTTATGTGATCATGAATACTGCATATGGGGATATTCAGTTGGCGGTAGAGACCATGAAGCTGGGAGCCGTTGACTTCTTAGTCAAGCCCTGGGAAAAAGAAAAGCTGCTTTCCACAGTCAACACAGTGTATCAGTTGGCGAAGAGTAATGAAAAGGTTAAAAAGCTAGAAGGACGTGAGTCGGCGCTCAATAAGGATATCGATGCTGGTTATGGACACCTACTGACAGAAAGCAAAGCCATGGATCATGTGCTGACAATGATTGACAAAGTGGCTAAAACGGATGCTTCTGTGTTGATTTTAGGTGAAAATGGAACAGGGAAAGAATTGATTGCAAGAGAAATTCATCGTAAATCTCAGCGCAACAAAGAGACTTTAATCAAAGTGGATCTCGGAGCACTCCCTGAAAGCTTGTTTGAATCAGAATTATTCGGACACACCAAAGGGTCGTTTACAGATGCCAAAGAAGACCGACCAGGACGCTTTGAGATTGCTGATGGTGGAACTTTGTTTCTGGATGAGATTGGTAATATTTCTATTCCAATGCAGTCGAAGATGCTATCTGTCTTGCAAAACCGAACAGTCACTCGAGTTGGTTCTAGTCGGTCAGTTCCAATAGATGTGCGTTTGATCAGTGCAACGAATCAGCCTCTTTATGAGATGATTGAAACGGGAAGTTTCCGTCAGGATTTGCTGTATCGTATCAATACTGTAGAGATCGAATTACCTCCATTGCGAGATAGGAAAGAAGATATATTGTTGTTAGCTAATCACTTTTTGAAATCCTATGCTGAGCGGTATCAGAAGATTGGCTTGAAGATAGAAGAACGAGCCAAAAAGCAGTTGCTAAACTATCCCTGGCCAGGTAATATTCGAGAACTGCAGCATGCAATTGAGCGGGCAGTCATCATGTCGGATGGTACGGTTAGTGCGGAAGATGTATTGCCCAATCGGAAAGAAAAAATCACTTCCAGCCAATCACTCAAAGTAGAGGACGTTGAGCGTAATGCGATGGTCAAAGCCATTGAGAAGTCAGGTGGAAATCTTTCACAAGCAGCAGAAGAGTTGGGTATTGGTCGTACTACCTTATATCGTAAAATGAAAAAATACGGACTCTGATGTGGAGCTTTAGATTACATATTGTACTTCGTATCTGTGCTTGCCTGGGGTTCGGAGCGGCGACTATCTATTTTGGGTTTTACACTCCATTTTGGTTGCTCAGTGGGTGGATGTTATTGTTTTTTGTATTGATGATATTCAATCTGATTCACTTCACGGAACGATCTGATCGGGATTTGAGTAATTTTTTATTGGCGATCAAGCAGAGTGATTTTACCAACACCTATCCGCAAGTTGGGAAGAAGACCAAAAACCTGTACTATGCCTTCAATGTGATTACCTCAGAGTTCATTCGTATCCGCAACGAGAAAGAATCCAATTTCCACTTTCTAAAGACCGTAGTGGAGCACTCTGGTGTACCACTGATGGCGTATGATGTGGCAAATGAGGAGATTAGTTTGATCAATCAATCGTTGAAAGAGCTCTTTCATTTGCCTCACTTTACGAAGCTGGAGTCTCTGGAACGCATTGATACCAAATTGGTTAAGTCCGTACAGGAAATGGATGTCAATGATCGATTGCTATCGAAAGTGCTGATTCGTGGAGAGTTGATGTATTTATCGATTCAGGCAAGAGAGCTGGTGCTTCAAGGTGTTCGTCATAAGGTGGTTGCTTTTCACGATATCAATTCTGAACTGGATCAAAAAGAGGTAGAGTCCTGGCAAAAGCTTATTCGGGTGATGACACATGAAATTAAGAACTCTGTCATTCCTATTTCTACTTTAGCGGAGGTTATCAATGATCTGATACTCGCTGATGATGGTGTATCGCGCATCAAGGAGCTTGACAATGAAGATGAGGAGGATTTGGTGGTAAGTATGAAGACCATTGAAAAGCGAAGTAAGGGATTGGTCAAGTTCGTTACTAGCTACGGAGATCTGGCCAAAGTACCTAAGCCACAGCTAGAGCAAGTGGATCTAAAAGAACTAGTTGCAGACCTAGTAACGCTGGAACACAAAGAGCTTGAACGAGCCGGAACTTCCATTGAGTTTTATCCACCACCTGGAGGACCAGTAGAATTGACTATTGACCCAGAAATGATCGAACAAGTGATGATTAATCTCATCAAAAACGCACATGAAGCGCTGAAAGAGAGTCAACAAGGGACTCCAAAAATTCAATTGCGACTGAGCAAACACGCACATGAAATTGTGTTGACGGTAGAGGATAACGGCCCTGGAATGGATCAGGAGACGTTAGATCAGGTATTTATTCCCTTTTTCACAACCAAGAAGGAAGGTTCAGGTATTGGCTTGAGCTATAGCAAGCAAGTGATGCGTGCGCACAAAGGAAACTTGAAAGTCCGGTCAAAGTTAGGAGAGGGGACTACCTTTGAGTTGAGATTTTGGAAAGCCCATGAGTGAACCTATCAAGCATTACCTATCATTAACGGTACAGTCATCAGATATTGATCAGCTGAACCATGTAAACAACACCGTGTACCTGAAATGGGTGCAGGACATATCTGAGGGACATTGGCGCCAACAGACATCTGGTGAAGTACAAGCGCAATATGTCTGGATGGTGCTGGAACATCATATCAAGTACAAGAAGCAAGCTGTGCTAGGAGATGAGATTACTGCAGTGACGTATGTTCATGAGATGACAGGAGTCCGCAGTATTCGCCACGTGGAGTTTTACAGAGGCGATGAGTTGTTGGTAGAATGCCATTCGCAGTGGTGCATGCTGGATGCTGAATCACTAAGACCAAAGCGCGTTCCTGAGGATTTGAAGGAGTTGTTTAGGGGAGATTGAATTGCCTACAGTATTTTCCGTTTTACCCCAGCCCTGAAGGGAGCCGGAAAATTAGTATTGCATCACCTTCCCTTTAGGTTTAGGGCAGTGGTGATGCGAGATGACCATTTTTTAAACGTCATTCCTCGGAGCAGCGAACGAAGAGAGTGGATGTCGGGGAATCTCATGATGTTTATTTACTGATTTAATCAGCTATATGCGATTCCAGCCCTGCCTACCGGCAGACAGGCTTCGCAGGAATGACGAAGTAAAATAGCCTTTCTTCTTTCGCAGTAATTACGGGCAAATGGAAATCTTTAAATTGCTGCTCGAAACCTAATACTCCTATGAGGAAGTTTTTGCTCATTGTTTTTTCCTTGTTGTTGGTACTGATCTCAGTATTGGTAATTACTGTGGCGATTGCTAACGAGCCGCTACCTGAAGGTGAAGTAGGAACAATAGCTGAGGAGCTCACCGATAAAATGCTGGAAGCCCTCAGCTATGAAGCCTATCAAAAGCTAGAAGTTATCAAATGGTCATTTCCTCGTGGACATCACTTTGTGTGGAACAAAGCACAAGATAGCGTAGAGGTGAAGTGGAGTGACTATCGAGTGCTGTTCAAAACTAAAACACTTGATGGTCAAGCTTACCAAAATGGGCAGGAACTTTCAGATGAGGATAATCAAAAAGCATTGGATCAGGCATGGGCCTTGTTTGCGAATGATTCATTTTGGTTGGTTGCACCTTTTAAAGTACGTGATCCAGGTACCAGCAGAAAGTATGTGGATACCGAACGTGGACCGGGAATATTGGTGACATATAGCGGTGGTGGTGTAACTCCGGGTGATTCGTATATATGGATTCTCGGAGAAGACTTTAAGCCAATTGCCTGGAAGCTATGGACGCAAATACTCCCAATTCAGGGAATAGAGTTTAGCTGGCATGGATGGAAACAACATGAAGGGGTATGGCTAGCACCACTTCATCAAGGTCCTGGTCCAGTAAGTGTGGATTTGAAGAATGTGGCAGTAAACTGATTGATTTTTTTGTAACTTGATCAAAAAAGTCATGAAAAAGTTGTTCGTAATCCTCTTGTTGTCAGTGGTTTTTGTCTCATGTGCTGATGAAATGTCGGAAATTTCTCCTGCATCAAATGAACTTTCCAATGTCGAATATGCGGAAGGATATAATGATGGTTATGCAGATGGGTACGATGACGGATATGACGATGGCTATGATTAATTTAGCTAATCTCAATCCTCTTTCCTAGAAATTTTGGATCTACACTAAATATGACATCTAAGACGGCTTTAGTTCGAGCGAAGTATTCTCTAATTCTGGTTTTGAATCCATAGTTGTAATTAACATCTTTAGCATTAAAACCTATAGCCGAAATGTTAAAATGTTCTGCTAAGTAGATCGCTCGTTCATTGTGAAATCGCTGGGAGATGATGGTTAGGTTTGTTTGACCAAAGATTTCCTTCGCTCTAACCACGGAATCCAGGGTTCGGAAACCCGCATAATCCAGATAAATTTTATCTTCAGGTATTCCACGGTTGATCAGCTCGTTCTTGAAATCTGTAGGCTCGTCATAATCTTTGTTCCCATTGTCACCACTCACTAAAACAAACGCTATTTTACCTTCTTCAAATAGTGTCACTGTGGCATCAATCCGATATTTAAAGTACAGATTAATATTGCCGTTTTGTAAGTACTTGGAGGTGCCAAGTACTAATCCAACTTTGTTGGAAGGAATTTCGCTGGCTGCTTGATACGTATTGTTTCGAGCACTTTTTTCGATTTGATAATTAGCGTAAAAGATGAGGATGATGGGTAGAATTAATACAGAAAGAGCAATTGCTGGTCGAAGTATTTTCACAAAATAACTGGTAGGATTAAATAGTCTGTTCGAGTTAACGAACAAGGGATAAAATTGATGCATTGAAATATGGATTTGAAGAACGTAGAGGTGGAGTAAAGGGTTAATGTTTCCTAATCTCAATTTTCTTCCCTAAAAACTTAGGATCGAAGCCAAGCCTCGTCTCTGTTGGTGTTGTCCACCAACAGAACTTGTATCGCTAGCCTCAAATAGCTTGTTGGTCACACCTGTCATGACCGTAGCGTCATTGAAGACCAACAAGGGCAAGGTTTTTTAGTAGGAGGGCAGAGCCTCATTATCAACTCAGGTTAATTCAATTTCAATAATTTGGTTAACTTTTTAGAATAAATAGACTGATGACAAATACGTATAAAGATAGTTTGGCACATCCTGATATTTTTAAACAGCTATCAGTTAATGATCTACTTTTTGTCTATTACAAGTGCCCACAAATAGATAGGTTGGTTAGATTGTACAATCATTTTAACCTTATTGCTTTCTCGTTAGAAGGTGAAAGAACCTTGCATCAAAGTGGTAAGACATGGAAAGTAACGCCTAGAACATCGTATTTTCAACGTAAATCAGCTTATATCCAAGAGTTGTCCGATGCAGAAAGTTGGAAGGTGTTAGCATTCCATATACCTGACCAATTCTTAATTGATTTTGCAAAGGAGTTTATGGATAGTTTGCCTACTGAAAACCTGCCTGAACCTAAAAGTGATATGTTTATTAAAATTGAGCTTAATGAGGTGACAGAAACATATTTTTATAGTTTATTGCCTTATTTCTCAAAGGATTCGCAGGTATCGGAAAAGTTATTGGAATTAAAGTTTAAAGAGCTATTTCTAAGTATTCTCTCAAACCCTTCGAACAAACAATTACTATCTTATATTTTATGTCTGAACAATGAAGGGAAACCTCCAATTTATCAAGTTATGGAGAAGAATTATCTCCATGCTTTTGGGTTGAAGGAATATGCACATATATCGAGTAGAAGCCTTTCGGTATTTAAAAAGGATTTTAAAGAACATTATCTAGTGAGTCCTGGGAAGTGGTTGTTCAACAAAAGGATAGGTCATGCCAGTGTTTTACTCAAAACCACACAACAAAGCGTGCTTGAAGTAGCACTAAACTCTGGTTTTAAAAATGTATCTCATTTTAGTAGGGTTTTTAAAAAGAAGTATCATGTCTCCCCGCTAGAGTATAGAAAGTCAGCAATTAACCAAATAGAAAAAAACTAAGACCAATTAGAAAAATGGAAGATACCTCTTCCTGATAGTTTTGTGAAACACTTTTTAGAACTCCTTAACGGAGTAGTTTTTGAAACACAAATTATCGAAATGGAAAAAGAATACAATCTCACTGGTTATTTTATGCTACTTCTTATGGCATTGGTTTTTGTAGCATTTCACAAAACTTATTTCGGACAGTTTCCGAGTTTCGATTTAGCAACATCTTCTTTGTCGCACAGCAAGATTTCTATTTTTCATCACATACATGTGGTTTTTGCCTTATTGTGGGTATTGCTCCTAATTCTTCAGCCATTGTTAATTAGATATAAAAAGTATATAACTCATAAATATATTGGGCGTCTGTCTTATGTGATTTTTCCTTTGCTGATACTTTCTTGTATACAGCCCATATTTCGAATTCTCCATGCGGACCATGCCATGGTGGTCTATATTCCAATTTCGGATTGCTTAGTACTAATTCTTTTTTATGTGTTGGCTATTTATCATAAAAAGGACGCTGCAAAACATATGCGGTATATGATAGGCACCGCATTCGTTTTTTTGGGACCAGTTTTTGGTAGAATTGGACCATATGTTTTTGATATCCATCCTAAAATAGCAATTCATATCATGTTCATGGTAGTCTATCTTATTGTGGGTATGCTAGTGTATTTTGATAGAAAATATGGAAGGAATTTTAGACCGTACCTTATTGTTTTGACTGCTATGCTTGTAAAGCATATTTTATTTGTCGTGTTGTTGTAGTATGAGTTCGGTTTCTAATTCCACAAGTTGGTGTCCGATGATCCTACAATTAGGGTGCTTCATTACATTATTCTTGTTGGAGATAATTTCATCAAGGACAGAGATTGTATTTATGATGGAATTTTAAACTCTACGACTAGATCCTCCGGATTACAAATTCGAAGGAGTGGGGTAAAACGGATCGGGGAGGGAGTCGGATTTTATTAAGCTTTTAGCTTTTAGGTTTTGTGTTTTAGGTTGTTGGGTGTTGGATGCTAGATGCTGTGTGAATCTTTGCTAACCTCAGAGAGAAGGAGAAAGATGAGGGTTTAGGAGCTTCACTGAACGGAAATAGTTTTGCGTGCTTTGTCAGTAGGGTTAGCCAGACAGGTATCAATCATTGAATCAGTGATTTCTTCGAAATCAGACTTCATATTTTCTCTGCTCATGCCTTTATCTAGCCAGAAAGGGAAGTCATTTAATGCATTGATACTCCAATAGGAGAGGAAAATGAATCTAACTTAATGGCCTACTAAGAATTAATGCTTTAACTGTTTTCCTAGTCTGAAATTATGCCTTTCTAATACAATACGTTTAAGGAGACCAATTTGACCGCAGTGATACATGGTGTGCTTGTTATTCCAGTCTAGTGCTTCTAGTTTGTTTTTAGCAATTGGATGAGGTTTGTCAAGTGATTCAAGTGGTTTGTACAATTCATCTGAATTTAATTGACCTATCAGTTTCAAAGAGCTAGCCTGAACCACTTTTAAATGCTCGAACAAAACAGCTGGATCGTGTTTGTCAATGGTGGAGGTTGGTGAATTGGTATTATACAATGCATCGTAATCCTTCATCGGTAATTGCTCCAAAAGACCTTTCTGATGCCCATTAATCACCATGATGGCATAGAAGTAATGACTTAAAATCAAATGGCCTGTTTGCCAGGCTAGTGTAGATTCAATGATATCAGGACAAGTATGCCATAACTCTAGAGGAATGGTTTCGAGTAATTCATTGGTCCATTCGTAAGCATCCGTAGTTTGGGAGGTGATTAGTGCTACATCGTCCATTCGCTTGAATTTTAAGTGGAGTATCAACTATTTAAAGATAGTCCAAATAACGATTTGTGGTTTTTGAAAATCTAAGGAATCAATTAATAATTTTTTCGTACAGCAGAGAGAAGGAGAAAGGAAGTAAAGATTCCCCTTGAATCACCTTTTGCTTATAAAAAAATAGTGTTTTGACATGTGATTCGGGGAATTTTGTTAGCATGGTAGTGACATACTTACAGGAATGAAGGTTCACTAAAACCCGCTTGGCACACTCACTTCCACTTCTTCATGGGTAATAGGATGCTCGAATTTGAGGTAAGCGGCATGTAGGTAGAGGCGCTCACCTCGGGTGCCATACAGATCATCTCCTACAATGGGTGTATTGAGACCTGAGGCATGGGCGGCATGTACACGTAATTGATGCGTGCGGCCGGTGATCGGGTAGAAGTTAACAAGTGTCTTGCCGTCTATTTCCTTTACTTTTTTCCATTTGGTGCGGCCAGGTTTGCCATGCTCATAGCACACCAGCTGTCTTGGTCGGTTGTCCAGATCTACACGAAGGGGTAAGTTGATCTCTCCTGAGTCAGCTTCCAAGGTACCGTCCAGCAGAGCTTCATAGCGTTTGGTGATGGTTCGCTTCAAAAACTGTGACTGAAGTATCTTATGTACGCTTTTGGTCTTCGCAACTAGCAGCAATCCAGACGTGGACATGTCCAGACGGTGAACGAGCAATGGTCCCGTAGCACTTGGATAGCGTGCTTCCATGCGCGTATAGACAGAGTCATAAACTTCTTTGCCGGGCACACTCAGGAACTCGGCTGGCTTATTGACTACCACCAGGTATTCGTCTTCATACACCACAGGGATGGTCGCCACGTCTTTTGGGCTCTTCATCATTGGGTTGTCTTCCACATTGAGTCCTTGCAACATGTGGCCAAGTATTGGTTCGCACTTGCTGCGGCATGCCGGATAGAAGTACTTATGCGTCCTTACTTCAGATCGAGGTGATTCGCCCCACCAAAACTCACCCATTGCGATAGGCATGAGGTTGTTTTTGAAAGCAAACTGTAACAATCGAGGTGCGGAACAGTCACCAGATCCTGCCGGAGGTTTTACTTCTTCACGTTCTTCAAAGATGGATAGCAAACTTCGAGTCTCTCCATTGGCATTGAGAAAGGTGTAATCACCAAAAATTCGTCGCTGGAGATTGACAGATCGTGATGCTCGTTCTTCTTTTAATTGCTCTAGTTTCGAGGTGAAGACTTCCAAATTGGCTTCCGCTTCTTTCAGTTTGTAATCCCAGTATGTCTTGCAGTCTTTGAGGTTGAACTGTTCTTTGATGCTTTCCTGAGAGAGTTGTTCGTTGAGTGCTGCTTGTTCCTCTGGCGTGTTGTGAGGCTCTGCCTCTTTCCGAATCTGTTTGCGCTTGGCCTTGGTTGTTTTGATCTCACTTTTCAGGCGCTGTACATCTGCTTCTGCTTGTTGCTTTTGCTGTGCAAGGAAAGCTTTGGCTTTTGCAAATTCAGCAGAGTTCTCTAAAGCTTCAATTTCGTTGGTTAGTGCACTAAGCACTTTTTCACCTTCTTTGAAATAGCCTGCATCCTCCAGAATGTCAAAGACAGGCGGGACAAATCCGTTATGATGTGTTTCGTTGGCCAACTGACCTGAGAAAGCAGCCAGGAAACCCAACTCACCTTCCTGATCCTTCACTACCAATACCCCAAACATCTTCCCGATGGCCATTCCTTTTTGCTCAGGATTTAAGCCAAAGTTGTGATTAAACGAACGAGTAGAAAGGTCTTCCTGCAGTTGCTCCGCCGCTAACAGTACGAGCGGATGAGGCTCATAGTAAAATGGAAATGTGAATTGCTCTGGCAACTCGATCCCTTCTACAGAGGCATTAAACTTTCGGATGTATTGGTTCATTTCCATTTCGCAGCGCAAAGTTCTGCTTTATGGTGGAGAGATGGAAAGGATCTTTATTTAAAGTTCTTATATTTCTCCCCTCTTGAGAGGGGATCAAGGGGTGTGTGAATGGTGTACTACGTCTTTTTTATTGTTTCTCAAACTCTTCAATATAGATTTCAATCGTTCGGAGCACATTGTTAATGTCTTTCATGACGTCTTCATCTGTGAAGCGTAAGACAGTAAGGCCAAGAGATTCTAATTCGTCTTGTTTGATTTTGTCTTTGGCTATGACTTCCTCAAACTGATGGGTGTACCCATCCAACTCGATAACCAGTTTTAATTCATGGCAAAAGAAGTCGGCGATGAAATTGAGTAAGGGCTTTTGTCTGTGAAAATCATAACCCATCATTTGTTTGCCTTTGAGATATCTCCATAGTCGTATTTCAGATTTTGTGATGTTGTTCCGAAGTTGTCTGGCTAGCTCTTTTAATTTTGGGTTATACGGAATGATTTTTCTTCTCACATTATGGAAAATAATGTGTTTAGGTGAATAATCAAAGTGGTTTAACACACCCCCAACCCCTCTCAAGAGGGGATATATAGGTGTGTCAAAACCTATACTTTACCTTAACTCCTGTATAAAAACTCCTTGGATTGCCAGGGTAGTAATAGCGCGGTGCGGCGCCACCGAAACCAGTGGCATTGATGAGGATCATTGACGCATAGTGCGTGTCCGTCAGATTATCTGCTCCCAGGTAAAGGTCAACTTCCAACTGCTTGATTGGGAGCAAATAGCCGATTCTTGAACGTAGCAGAAAGTAACCCGATGAATAAAGACTGTTAGCGTCATCCATTGGCATTTCGCCGGTGTAGTTGGCGTTGATGTTGCCGTAAAATCCTTTTGAAGACATGAGTTCAAATCCGCCATTGATAATCCATTGTGGAACGCCGGTTAGCTGGTTACCATCATAACTGTTTCCATCATTGATAAACTCTCCAAACTCATAGTGCATCCACGAGCCTGAAAAGAAGGTGTTGAATTGATAATTTTGGTTTATATCCAGGGTATAGTTCATCAGTAGATCTACACCAAAGTGGTTGTTGACTCCTGCATTGACTCCTACATACGCATCTTCAGCTGTTCGTTGAGCTACTAGCAGGTTTTTGATTTCCATGTAGTAGCCAACTAGATCATATCGAAAACCGCCTTTTTGGCCTCTTGTGCCGAGTTCATAGTTCCAGCCACTTTCCGGTTTGATGTTCGGATTGATTTGTCCATCAGGATACAGCGTTTCTTCCAGGCTAGGTGGTGAGAATCCATGGCTAATGTTTCCAAATAAGGAGAAAAGCTCTTTTTGATAGTTGATGCCAAGTTTTGGAGATAGTACTGGATCGAATGAATAAGCCCCAGAGTTGTTGTTTCCGTTGGTCCAATACTTGGTGATCAAATCATAGGCGGTATGGTTATAATTGAGTCCTGCCGATACAGAAATAGTGTTCGTTAATGCATAATTGGACTCGAAAAATACATTTTGATATGTTCTGGTTTCTTGATTTTCAGAAAGCAAAGCACCTTCTACACTTCCGTTGCTATCAGCAGTGTAGTTGTTTTCAAATGTTGACCATTGGTATTTATCTCTGAAGAGTTCAGTACCGACATGTAGTTTGAAAACTTCCCATTCTTTGGAATAGACAGCTCTGCTTCCAATTGTTTGAGTGTTTTCTGTTAAAATATTGAATGGTCTGGGCTCATAGGCGTCTCTGTACTTACCAAATATGCTGACTTTTAGGTCTGAACTGTTGTCAAATTGTTGGTTCAAAGTGATTCCTAAAAGCCCCTTATTGTACTGTTCATAACCTTGAGCCTGTCCCCAAGTGAAGGCAGCTTTCTCTGGAGCATTGAGGTAATCGTCTTCATTGATGGAGCTTGGAATGTATGCTTTCAGCCAGGTATACTGAGCAAGTGTAGAAATGGAGGTTTTCTCGCTGATTTGTGTTCGAGCGGTGATTCCCGCTTGCTTGCGGTTATAGTTACTATTGTCTCTAAATCCCTCACTTAACAAGTCGGTCAACCCAATGGTGATTTGGTTTTTGCCATCGTTGTGATCTGCTCTGATCGAAAAACGTGACATTCCAAATGAACCGACCGTTTGGCTTACGCTCAATGATGTTTGCAAGGGTTCAGGCCTGTGACTGAACAATCTAACGACTCCACCTAACCCTGCTCCATAGGTACTGGAATTTGGACCTTTGATGATCTCCATTCGGTCAATGAAATTCTGATCGATATCTTCAATCGTCGAATTGCCACTTCCATCTGTTAATGGGATTTCATCATAGTAAGCTTTCACCTTGTTGGTGCCGTAAAGACTTCTGGAGCCTATGCCTCTGATCGTTAGTCGATTGGTGTTTAATGTCCCCGATTGCATCAAAATACCTGGTGTTCTATTGATGGCTGATGTAGTGGTGAATGGAGCATCTCGCTGCAATAGTTTCGTGTCTATTACACCAATACTGGTGGGGGAGGTGTAGATGCTTTGATTGGTCGCACCAGCAGAAACAATCACGGTACCTAATTCTGTTGAAGATGGTTTAAGACCAATAATTGATCCACTCTTTTTGAGCGTAACGATGATTTCCTCATACCCTAAATAGCGGATTTGAATATCCATTGGAAGAGTAGCGTTCAGACCGAACCTTCCTGATTCGTTGGTGATAGTGGTGTCGAAAGAACTCATTATTACTGCTCCGACTAATGCTTCGTTATTGCTGTGATCGACTACAGTTCCAGAAACGGATTGAGCTTCAACAACGAGTGAACAAAACAGAGCGAAACTGGAAAGGTAAAAATACCTGATCATGCGATGGTTTTTATTTGCAATGAAGAACCAAATACTTAAGTATTTGTTGTTAATGCGAAAATATGCTTTCGTTCATTCAAAAGCAGTTAATTTTATGTCCAATAATCTTAAAAAGCATACACAAATGAATACATTAAAATCATTAGCGATACTCGGAATCATCGTCTTTTTGTCGTCATGTGGTGGTGGAAGTAGCTCCACTGAGTCAACAGAAGCTCCAAAAGAGGAGGCTCAGCCTGCTGCAGAAGTAGTGGCGGTTTCAGATTCTATTTCTTTGGAAATCGAAGCAAATGACCAGATGCAGTTCAATAAAGAAGAACTGAAAGTGACGGCAGGTCAAGTGGTTACTTTGACTTTGAAGCATACAGGTAAAATGCCGAAAGAAGCAATGGGTCACAACTGGGTGTTGTTGGCTAGCGGTACTGATGTAGCTACGTTCGGAACATCTGCTGTTTCTGCGGCTTCTAGTGGTTATGTTCCACAAGATAAGTTGGATCAGGTGATTGCTTACACTAAGGTAATTGGTGGTGGTGAAGAGGTTTCGATCACTTTCGAAGCACCTAAAGCAGGCTATTACAAGTTCCTTTGTAGTTTCCCTGGTCACTGGGGCGTAATGCAAGGTGATTTTGTAGTGTCTCCGAAATAAGGAATAGAAATATTAGATTCTGATTAATAGAATTTGGATAAGGAATAGGCTCTATCGTTAAGTTGGAGCCTATTTTATTTGCGTTTGAGTGCAATCAATCCCATGATAGGTCCTATGGCCAGAAGCATATAAATTGCCGGACTGTCTGATATCAAAATCAGTGAATTCAGTAATTGAATACTAAAAATGGTGATCAGGAATCCTATTGAGTTCACAATAGTTAAAGCGGTTCCTTTGTTCTCGGTAGGTGCATTTTGAGCGACCAGTGTGGAGAAAAGAGGAGAATCCATGATTACTGCAATACCCCATACAAATAGGAATATTAAAATTAATTGATCTGAATTGGTGTTTAAAATCCATCCAGACAAAAGGCAACAAATAGCTGAAGTAGACAATGCAATAAAAGCGATTTTTTTGGCTCCAAATTGTTGAGATAAATAGCCTCCGGCTATACACGATAGTGTTCCAATACCAATGATTGCAAAGGACCAAAGTGAAACATTATATCCGTCTAAATAAGAGAGGATAATGACAGGTACAAACGCCCAAAAGGTGTATAGTTCCCACATGTGCCCGAAGTAGCCAAACGCCGGTGATCTAAATTCTTTCTTAGAAAAAACACGAAGTAATACTCTCGGATCAAATTTAGAAGCCGTCTGACGATGAGGACCATCACCCATAATAACGACCAATAACCCTCCTGTTAAGGCCAATCCTGAAGTGATCATTAAGACTCCTTGCCATGATAGATTGAGATGGAAACCTTTTAAGATATGTGGGAAAGCGGTACCAAGTACCAATGCGCCTACAAGAAATCCAAGCGATTTGCCCAGGCCTTTATTGTAATAGTCTGAAGCTATTTTCATTCCCACAGGGTAAATGCCCGCTAAGCAGATTCCTACAATAAATCGGAAGCCCAATAATGAATACAAATTGTTGAAAGAAATTAATATAGCCAGATTGAATAGTGCTCCAATAATTGCAGAGACGAAGAATACTTTAGAAGGTGCGAATCTATCCGAAATGGTCAAAATTGCGAAAAGCAAGGTGCCAATAATAAATCCCAATTGCACGGAGGAGGTTAAATAGCCCAATGCTGTTTGAGGTAGACTGAAAGCCAGAGTGAGATCATTAAGTATGGCATTGCCGGCAAACCAGAGTGAGGTACAGCCGAACTGACTGAAGACAATAATGGGTAAAACATGTCGGGCGATCTGATCATTTTGGGATTGCATTCTGGAAAGATACTATGCTGTTCCTTATCTTGTCGCCTAACTAGAAAAATCCATGCAATTCCTTCTATTAATTGGTTTAATTGTACTCGGCTTTACACTTGGGCGACTTGGATGGCTCCAACAGCGGCAGGTTGGTTGGGGCAATAAGTACATCATTTACATTGCTCTGCCGGTTGTGGCTCTTGCCAAAATCCCAACCTTAGAAGTTGATCCGGACTTGAGCTTATTTGTGGTCACTCCGATAACTCTATTTATTGGGTCACTTGTGATGTTTCAGCTTATTTTTAGAAGGTTTCTAGAGCCCGATCAGCGGTTGGTATTGTCGCTTACTTCCGGCTTAGGAAATACCTCATTTGTTGGTTTTCCCTTGATTATCTACTACTTCGGTTCTGATTATTTGCCCTATGGTGCGCTGTATGATCAAACTACTTTTCTGCTCATGGCCAGCTTTGGTCAAGCCATGATTGTGAAGAGAGAAGGACTGGATGGTTTCGTTCACACGCTTAAGAAAGTGCTTACTTTTCCCGTTTTTGTGGTTATTGTGATAGCTTTTATGATTCCAGCAGACTCATTTGGAGAACCTGTACTGATGGTTTTTGATTGGGTAATCCAAAGTCTGACCATCGTGGCGATGATCATCGTAGGATTCTTAATTGCAAAATATGTGACGTTTCCATTTCCAAGACTGGTTTGGTTGGGACTTGGTTATAAGCTGATACTGGCTCCAGCAATCGTTTTTTTAGTTATGAAGATGATCAGTATGTCACAAGATCTTGAGCAGGTCAATGTTCTGGAAACAGCGATGGCACCACAGACTTCTATATGTTTGATGCTGTTGGAGCATGAAAAGCTGCCGAGTTTGGTAAGTCAGATTTTGTGCTGGGGAGTGGTTTTGTCTCTGGGCGTATCCTTTTTATGGATGATGTTGTAAAGAAAAAGCCTAAGAAAGCTCATTCCTGAAATCAAGAATGAGCTTTTAGGCCGCCGTAGAAAGTATCTATTAACATATAGTTAATGATGCTGCAATATCAATTTGAATTCTGTAGAAAATCTGGAGAAAGTTCAGAATCACCAGGAAAGCTTTAATTCATGCTGTTCATTTTGGTGATTGTAAGTGATGGTCATGTGATTATGCTCACAAATACGTTGAATCAAAGAGAGTCCTAGTCCAGTTGATTCTCTGTTGTCCGTATTTCGTTTGAATCGTTCGAATAGCTCTTTTGGTGGTACAATAAGCGTGTTTCCCGAATTAGAAATAGTTAACCTGTTCTTTTCTAGTTTGACCTTGATCCAACCATTATTCACGTTGTGCTTAATTGCGTTACTTAGCAAATTATTAATCAAGATGTGAGCTAAATCCTGATTGATCATCACTTTTTGAGAATCGATAAATTCTGTTTGAAGCGTGATGTTTTTAATTTCCATCAACTCCTCAAAAGTTTGAAGTTTAGTTTCTAGAAACTCCTTTAAGCAGAACTCTTGAGCCTCCACGTATTGATTGTTCTCAATCTTGGTCAAAAGTGATAGCCCATCCTTCAGTCGCGACAACCTAGTAGCAGCTTCGTAAATTTTACTTACTTCATTAAGTTGATCTTCTTCTAACGGTTCTTGAAGAAGCATCTCTGCTTTGTTTTTGATTATTGCGAGTGGAGTTTGAATCTCGTGTGAAGTGTTCTCTGTATACTCTTTGAGATTTTTGTAATCGCGAATGCTTTTAGAGATCATTTCTTCCAGAACGTTGCCCAGTTGGTTGAACTCTTCTACATCAGAATCTTCCATTGATAATGGTACTGGATGTGAAATCTTGAAATGCTGTAATTGCGCGATAATGTGATGGAATGGCGACCAAAGCTTCTGGAAAATCAAGCGATTCAAAAGCCCTAATGAAATCATCAACACTATTGCTAAGCCAATCATGATTTCAGTAACTCCCTGAATCAAATCTAAATTGGGTAGGAGAGATTTGGAAATGGAGATGATGTAGTGCTTTCCGTTGATCTTATCAGAAAAAGTAAGCATCCTAAAGGGTAATTCCTTTTTCTCATACTGATCATACATGATCGTATCCTTGAGCGTAGGAGAGAGCTTTGGATCCGTTGGAGCTTCTTCCAGTTCGATGACATCTCCAATGTTCAAATAATAAGTACGCTGTAGATTCTCGAAGTTTCGGAGTTCATAAACTAATTGCGCTTGCTCAGCATAGAGTTTTTCGTTGAACTCGTGATTGATGATGGACTTTAATACATAATATGCTCCTAGACTACCAATAGTAAATACCAACACCAGAGTGATGAGGTAATAGCGATTGGCAATGTCTAGTAATTTCAATTTTTGGTGAATTTGTAGCCTACTCCATATACCGTTTGTACATAGTCTTCACCTCCTTTTTCCTGAATTTTTTTTCTTAGATTTTTGAGGTGTGAATAGATGAAGTCAAACGAATCTGCCATGTCCATGTTATCACCCCAAAGGTGTTCGGCGATTGATTCTTTAGTGACCACACGATTTTGATTACTTATAAAGAAAATTAGAAGGTCAAATTCTTTTTTGGTCAAAGTAAGGTTCTGATCATTGACAGTTACTGTTCGGTCGTAGGGGCTGACACATATTTCATTGAACACAATTTCGTTTTGCGCATCAAAACTTCTTCGTCGAATCAGAGCTCTTATTCTAGCATTTAATTCAGCCAGATCAAAAGGTTTGGTAATGTAGTCATCCGCACCAATATCTAAACCTTTAATACGGTCTTCGATAGCGTTTTTTGCAGAAATGATAATGATGCCAGATTTGGATTTAATGGACTTTAGGCGTTCAATTACTTCCAAACCATTACCATCCGGCAAAGTGATGTCCACGACCACACAGTCATATTCATACGACCAGGTTTTTTCACTTGCTGAATTAAAGCTGTTGGCCCATTCGCAGTGGTAGCCTGATTTAGTAAGATAAGCAACGATAGATTCTCCCAGTGATTTTTCGTCTTCTACAAGAAGTATGTTCATTGAGGTTATTGTCAGTTAAGCTTTCAAAGAAATGAAATTTTCTTCAATTAGGCACATGAAAATAACTTTGGCAGGCCTGTTTGAGGATAATTGGTTGTTGACCTATTAATTATTAGGGTTCGTCGTAAAATATGTGGAGTTCTCAGATGTATTGATGAACTTCAAACTATAGCAAAGAAATAATAATTGTTCGAATCTATCTCCGCTGTAAAAACCTGTTCTTATAAAAGGACAGGTTTTTTTATATCTCGTTAATTCTTACCTTCTTTTTCTTCACTCTGGAGTTGTCCAGCTTTTTGATTGCTGATTTTACTTGAGATTTTTTGATCGCTACGAACGAGCAATCTTGTTTGATTTCAATCGCCCCAACCTCTTCACTTTTTAATCCTCCTTGTTTCATGAATAGACCTGCTACGTCACCTTTTGAGATTTTGTCTTTTCGTCCACCTGAGATGAACAGAGTAGTCCACTCAGATGGACCAAATTGGTGGTTGCCTGTAGGCTCTTCTGTACTCAGGTTTTCTAAATAATCAGGCACAGTTTCTCCTTTCCATTGGATGACATAAGCTGTTCCACTGCTGTGCATACGAGCTGTTCGGCCGTTTCTGTGCGTAAACTCCTCTTCTCTATGCGGAAGTTGGTAGTGGATAATAAAGGCTAACTCAGGAATATCTAATCCACGGGCAGCAAGATCAGTTGCGAGAAGTAATTGATGCGTTTTGTTTCTAAACTTGACCAATGCTCGCTCTCGATCTATTTGCTCCATGCCTCCATAGTAGTTAGCATGGCTGATATCATACTGATCCAAATGATTACTTACATAATCGATGGTGTCTTTGTAGTTGCAAAAAATGATTCCAGGTTTATTGCCTATGTGCTTCAATAAGGATACAAGTGTGTCCAGTTTGTCTTTCTCAGGAGAAATGACCCTTTTGATAGTTAGCTGATCATTCTTTTCGTGCAGGTAATCAATGTAAGCTGGATTTGGGATCTTCACAAACTTAGGCACATTCACACCTTGAGTTGCCGAAGTAAGAATGGTCTTTTTTACTCTGCCTACAGCCTGAATGATTTCCTTCATTTCATCTTCAAAGCCAACTTCAAGTGATTTGTCAAATTCATCCAGCACTAGAAAAGATACTTTGCTTGCATCCAGTTGATTTCTACGGATTTTATCAGCAATTCGTCCAGGTGTACCAATTAGAATGGCTGGAGTATGTTGTAGATCCTCACGGTCTTTGATGGCAGCTCTACCTCCATAGATGGCATTCACTTTGTAGCCCGAGCCCATTTCTCTAGCTACCTGTTCTATCTGTAGTGCCAATTCTCTAGTGGGTACCAATACCAGTGCCTGAACTTCGGTAAACTCTGGACTTAGTAGTTTTATCACAGGTAATAAGAACGCCAACGTTTTACCAGTGCCAGTAGGAGAAAGCAATATGGTGTGATTGTTTTGCTTGATCACACGAGCAGCTTCTTCCTGCATTGGATTCAATGCGGAGATACCTAGTTTTTGGAGAATTTCTTGTTGACTCTTGATTGTAGACATTGCTGAATTTATAAGAGCGCAAAGGTCAGCAATTTGAATGGAAATACTAGCTTGAAATCTATTTCTGATCTCGTTTCCTAATTTCCTCCATCAGCAAATCGATTTTCTTGTGTAGAGACTCTATTTCATCTTCGATCCCTTCATTGTTGTCCATGACCATTTCATCTACGAAAATGGCATTCATGATGGACATTCCGAAGATACCTCCGGTGATCACTACAAAGAAGAAAAAGATTCGTGTAAAAACTGGCTTTAGTGGCGCGTCATGGATATTGGCAATAATGGTAGTTGGAATATCATTCCACCCTTCTAGGGTGAAGACCTGGAAGATAGAATAAAGTGAAATCGCGGGATCTCCAAACATCTCAGGAGCCTCTTCTCTAAATAAATAACTAGCCAATACAGCAAGGAGAACATTGTAGATCACCAACGCAACAAGTACAAAGACTGAGGCTTTGAATGCACGAGCGATTCCAGATAACATTCTAGACATATTGGGAATGAAACGCATAAAACGAAGCATTCTCATAACTCTTAATAGTCTGAAAACCAGAAGATAAGAGATGTCTGGAATATCGATAACTAAAACAAAAATGGATGGTAGCGAAATTAATACCAGGAAAAAATCAAACTTGTTCCAGTTGTTTTTCCAGTAGTATTTCCATCCACGCATACCAACTTTGATGACTATTTCGAATAGGAAATAGATGGTGAAGGCATGATCCAGCAACGACAGAAATTCATTGTTGTGCAGATGCTCGTATCCCATTATAAATAATAGGATGGAGTTGAGCATGATTGCAGAAGCAACCACTAACTCATTGGTAAAGAGTTTGACAATCCGTGAGATCATCGGCGGTAGATTAAATAATAGGTTGATGATTTGGCTCCCTGAAATTAAAAATAAAATACTTTAATGGCTAGTCTTTTTTAGTGTAAACGAAATATTCATCATATAAGAGCCGAAAAAAAAACCTCCAGATCTGAGACCTGGAGGTTAGCCTTAGTAGTACTGACTACCTAGTAGTCAGAGTCTTGCTGCACCACTTCCCATGCCAATCGCTGTAGGTGGATTCTTAGGTCATCGTGCATATAGTCCAAGTCATTGTAGCCTCTGAGGTCATAAATACCTTTGGCTCCAGATTCGACTAAAAGTTCTTGATAGCGCTCGTTGGTGATTTCCTCAAGAGGGTATTGACTCTCAGAGAAAGCCGAGGAAACCAGGTATCTGTTTGATCCTATAGAAAGCCCTTCTGGAGATTGATTGAATACTGAAGCATATATTACTAATGACAAGAAATAGTGACCTACCGTACTCGCATGGTATTGGTCTTCGTAAAAAATGTAATCTGCCCAAGCCATATTACCGCTCGCTGTAATGCCATTGGTTTCCGCCAGGTCTTCGAATCCAGGTACTGTTCCTGCCTCTATTTCTCTAATTAGCCTAGCCACGGCATAACCTGCGGGGATGAAAACGATATTTGGGCGATTAGCATTTTTAACAAAGTTCTCCCATTTCACCCCTTCAAATTCGATACGATCTGCTAATGGAAGATCTGGAAAACCTTGTCCACTTCCTTGTAGTTGATCTATTTCTTCTACTGTAGGACGAACATAGTTTTGATCGGATGGCCTGGTGGCCCCATCATTTACTTCATTGTATCCCAATGACCATGTTTGGTAATAATAAGTGATTGCATCCGGGTTGCCACAAGTGATAGCATCTGTGTATCGTTGTAATGCATAAGGTGAAGGAATCCAGTCATTATCAGGGTTCAACCAAATAGCTGGCACTTGATAATCAGCAGGAGGGCAGTCTGTTACAGGATCGTTGCTGTCTGCACCATATTCTATGGTATTGTACCACTGGTAATCCCATTGCTCTGTCAACACGAGGAAGTCATAGTTGCTACTCGCGCCATCATCGAATAACGCGGCAATCTCAGACACGTCATATTTACTTTCCAGGCTCAGTCCTCCATGATTGGTAATTTCGGTTATTTCCAGCGTAGTGCCTGTCATAGCTTCATGCGTCATCAGTTTTACATAATCGTCAACAATGAAATTGAAAGCGCTGTGACCTACAAACATGGCATTCAAATCTCCAGTAAGAGTTGGAGTGGTAGTATTTCCAGTTGTATCAATGGGGTTTTGATTATCATTTGGATCTACAGGTTGAGGCTCAGTGATGGTGTCACAACTGCTCAATACTAATGAAAGAATGATGGTGAAATAGGTTGTTGATTTTACTAAGGTTTTCATGTCTAGTTAATTATTGGATGATAAATTTTTTAGTTACTTGTTCCCCGTTTTGATTGATTTTTAGGAGGTAAAGTCCTGGTTCGTAATTAGATACATCGACGATTTTGGTTCTGTACTTTAGGTTTTCTGATAGCATCAGAGCTCCATTCATGCTGTATAGTCGGATGGACGTAGAGCCGTTTAATTCACTTAGGTTAATGTTGAGATAGTCAGATGTTGGATTTGGGAATAAGGTGATTTCGGGTTCACTCATGGAGTTACCGAGTATAGTAGCAGGTGGTGTTGTTCCATTTGCCCAGTCCAAAGCTGCCTGAAACTTATAGCATTCAGAATCTGGTTGATCAAAATACTCTTTCATCCCAAAAGCTTCACCACTTTCGTAGTTGCTGTAGCTGGTGTAATGAACGAACGTACTCCCTCCAAAATCTTCCCATTGCTGGAAGTAATCCATATAGACATCATAGATTTCTTCATCTTTGTTGATGGCTGATACTAGATCTGGATCTACACCAACCCACTCTGTAAAGTGTTGACCCCCTTCATAGGCTACTATCGGTTTGTTGTTAGCAATTGCTACTGCTTGATTCTTATAAAGCTCTGTCCCAGCGTCACTTGTCGGATCAAACAGGTTTTCCATGCATTGATTGACAGCATCCATTATTGCATCCATGCCCTGATCTTGAACAGGTGTCAATGGATCGCCATCGTAATGATTCGAGAAATAGGGTCCTATGGCAATCACATCGATGATATCCATCCTACTTAATCGATTGAGCTCGGTTGCTGCGGTTTCTAATTGCCAGGCATTATCTGTTTGACCGCTCAATACCACTATCAAACGATCGCGCTCATTTTCAAATACACTGATGAAATTGTCTGCCGTAGTTACAACTTCCCTTGCATATTGAGTAGGAGGGTCAAGCTCTGTGCCTTCTATCGTTTCGTATAAGTAGACACAGCCTTCGTAGCCCCATTCCCCACAGTTCCATTGTTCATTGCCCCATTCCATCCAGTAGCTGTGGTTAGAATTCAAAGAGCTACGGATCAATTCTGCCATTTGTAATTCAAAATCGTTTGATGCGCGAGGAGGAACACTCACCCAAAGATCTGCATCTGCTTCATTGGCTAGGGCAATCATCGCTTCATATGGAAGTCCGGGATCTGCTGCGTCTCCTGCGGTCCAGGTAAGCTTGTCCAGATTTACTCTCTCAGACCATTCAGACATTGGAGAATACATACCAGCGCCCCAGGCGAAACGTACCAATTCGAAATTGGCAAAGTAGTCTACATAATGATCCGTCCAATAGCCTGAATTTTCGTCATAACCAGGTAAGTACAGTCTAAGATTTCGTACATGGTCTGTACTACTTGTTCTGGTCAATGTTAAGATGATACCTGCTTCACAGCTACTGGAGATTGTAATGGTCTGAGTTTTCTCACTAGATTCTTCAAACTCATAGAATCCATCACAAGTTTGCACTGTCATGGCGCCTTCGCCTTCCCACATGAGGGTGTAATCTCCTGTAGGATAGGCGGTGGTTTCAAGGAAGATGTACAAGGCTGCTCCATTTTCGTTGGTGATGGAAGTCGGATAACCGTTTTCATCAACTTGAGTCATTCGCTCTCCATCTTCTCGGAAGCCACTGCTGTGTTTAATCGCATTGGTAAATGGTGCGGCTGTGGTGAAATAGGTGAAGTCTCCCCAAAAGACATTTAACCCGTCGTGAGGTAAATTAGTAGTGTTTCCCTGTGCCCCAACTTTCAAAATTGAAGCGATGAAAATCAAACTAAGTAAGTAGCAATAGATCTGTTTCATGTTTGTAATGATTGGATTTGCTACTACATACTGTAGCTTCCAAATCACCCTACCATGAAAGTGGAAAAAATCTAAATTTTTATTCGAAGGCTCAAGTTTGGCGTAATGCTATAGAGTAAATAGTCGTTTTCTATTATTTCAGGAGTGTTTTCATCATCTGAGATGATGTACCTTCTATCGAAAGTGTTTTTATAATTAGTTAGGTTCAATAAGGAGAAACCTATATCGGTACGAAACTTATTGGAGCGGTGAACAAAGTGATACCAGCAGCTAAAGTCTAGCCTATTGTAAGTGGGTAGACGACTTGAATTGACCTGATCGTAAACGAGTTCCAAATAGGTAGTGCCTTCATCTGATTGATGTTTTTCTGTTGCAAGGGCTTTGGTGTAAGGACGACCTGATCGAATAGTGTAACCCAATGATAGTTCCCAGCTGTTTTTCTCATAAGTAGTAACCAGCTGTAACCAATGCGGAATATTGTATTGAGAATTGATCTCTTTCAGGTCTGCTTCCCTAATCTCAGAAGAGGAATACTGATAAGTATAGCTTATCCAGGTGTTCCAATTTTTCCATTGTCTTTTGACCAATAAGTCCAAGCCGTAGATTTGTTCTTCGCCATCGAAGTAGGGGTCTAATAATAAACTGATTTTTCTGGCATCCAGTCCAGTGACTCGTTTGGAATACATTTCCATATCGATCAACCAAATCCGGTTACTGAAAACACCACCCAGATTTATTTGGTTGTTTTGGATCATACTAAACCGTTCTTCAGTGTCTCCAAGCATCCAGAATTGTTCTGGGGTATTGGATAAGGTAAAGTCAATCTCATCTGCTCCAGTCAGGAATTGATGATAGATTCCTGCTGAGGTCTTTAATAACAGATTATTTGTTAGTTGGTAACTAAGTTTTGCTTGAGGTGCAAAATAAAAATTCTGGTCATTGGATAAAGTTGATACTCGTTGACCGAAAGATGTTTTCCATTTTTCCCCGAATACTCCAGACCATTCACTAAAGAATGATGTGACAGCTGCATTAGCTACTTGCTCATTTTCATACACTTCTGTCTCATTTTCTATCATGTCTTCACTATATGTCTTCAATCGTGTTGTATACCAATTTTGTTGCAAGCCAATGTCAAAATGATGTTTTTCGTTGATGTGAAAAGTTTGCGTTAGTCTGAGTTCGTTGTTGGTTAAATCGTTTCGTCGGGTTTCTAAATATTGGTAGTTATTGAAGGACTCTGAGATGATGTTCGTGTATTCTTGTTCGTAATTGGTTCTGGTAAATTCCAGTGTTGAGGAGGAGTGGCTCGTCCATAAATGTTTCCATGAACCACCAAAACCCTTGTTCCTGGTATTATTTAGTTGATTTGTTTCTCCGATTTCTTCTTCGTCTTTACTGTTAAAATCGAGTCGGCCATTGGAGAATAAATAGCTCAGTTGGAAGTGATCCTTCGGAGTGAAGTCGACATCCCAGGCGGCATTGTAATCAGCGAAGCTGATGTGGCTATTGTAATCAAATCCGTCATTCAGCTGGGTTTGATAGAGCGCTGTGGTACTTCCATCAAAGATTTTACTGGTCATGGCGTCAAAGGTAGGAGTGACCAACAAGTCGTTGTAGGACCTGCGGGCAGCAATCATTACTTGTCCTAGAGACTTTGGCAATTGACTCCCCACAAAGACATCTGCATGCGTCATATTGAAATTGGCTTCGGCCATCAATTGATTGTCCGGCTTTCTGGATTTAGCCAGAAACAGTCCAGAAGCAGCTCCTCCATATTGAACAGGTACATAGCTTTTGTAGATATCCAAAGAACTGACTGAGGCAGGAATGAAGGTGGAAATGTTGCCGAAATAGTGAGCGGGGTTATAAATGGGAATGTTGTTCCAATAATAGAATGTTTGGTCTCGGGAAGCTCCGCGAACATGAATTCCCGATGCTGACTCATCGTTGGATTGGATACCGGGTAATAATTGTGCAGAAAGCAATACATCTTGTTCCGCTAATCCTGGAAGAACCTGCAATTCTTGTGGATTAATGGAAATCTTGCTGGCATCTGCGTTAGTAGCTATTCCCTTATTTAGATATTCGATCACTATCTCGGAAAGTTCTCTTACTGACAGTTTTAGGAAAACTTTGATGGTGTCTTGATATCCCACCGTGGATAAATCAACCACCTGTGATTGATAACCAACAAAAGACACTATTAAACTGGATCGATATGGATCTGATAAGGTCAATCGTGTCAAACCATCTTGATTGGTAATAGTTCCTGTGCTGGTATTCTGAATTTCTATCGTTGAAAATGGTAATGGGGTATTATTAGCATCATAGGTTTGGATGTAAAACTGATTGATTTTTTTGATGAGGTAGAAATTGTCTTTGACTTGTTCAGCTGATAGAAAGAAAGGTTGAAGAATTTCTTTTAGCACAACATCCATGGAAGACTCATGAATAGCTAGCTGAAGGCTCCTGGTTGGTAAATCTTGTGAATTGTAAGAGAAATGTGTCCCTGTTTGTTGTTCAATTAGTGTAATGACTTCTTTTAATCCAATGCTGTCAGAAGTAATGCTGATCGGATTTGACTGAGCAAAGGAAGTCCAGCAAAGAACAATGAGTAGATTAAAACAAACAAGTTTATGCACTGACAACAATTCGTATTCGATCAGTGATCAAAATTAAGAATTAGTGCGTTTGGTTCAAGTTTTAATCGTCCAATGTTAGCACCTGTAGGTTCGAATCATAGCTATACTCGATATCTAATGGTTCTAATACTAATTTGATAGCTACTTCTACATCATCATGAGGGAACGACCCAGTGTATTTCAAATCAGGTACTTCCTTTGCCACCACCTTAATTTTGTAAACACATTGAAGTTCATCTAAGGCTTCCTTCAAGGTGACGTCTTTCAAGGTTGAAATTCCATTTTGCCAGCTAGGTACTGATAGCGTATGAGTGCCTTTGTCGATAACAGCATCTTCTTCAATAGACAAGAATTCACTTGCTCTGATGTTTTGATCCACGGTATTGGTTTTTACATTAACCAATCCAGTGTAACAGGTAACATCAAGTCGAGAAGATCTTGATTTTACATTGAAACTGGTTCCCAAAACGGCAATTACTCCATTCTCTGCGTTTACTTCAAATCGACTACCCTTTTTTACTTCAAAGAAAGCTTCTCCATCTAGTTCCAATTCGCGATGATTCTGCCAATCACTTTCATCATATGCCAGGTAAGAAGTTGAGTGAAGAGTTACTTTTGAGCTGTCAGGTAGCCAAACAATTTTTTGCTCACCGATGCCCGTAGAAACAGAAGTGCCTGACAGTAAGAAGTAGAAAGTAATGATTAAAGCCACGACGGCAGCTACTGCCACCGTCCATACAGGCTGTAGACTTCTTGCTTTACCTTGTTTCGATTGATTAAGAGAGTATTTTACTTTTTCGAAATGAGCTTTAGCATCATAGGGAGGAAGTTTTAGCCCTTTGGATGCGATCAATAAATCCAAGAACTCCCTACCTTCTGGAGATGCTTCAAATTCAGCTCTCTCTTCGTTGGTGAGTTCATTGTTGGCCCATCGGCCTAAAAAAGTATCGTCTTCTTCCCAGATGCTCATTTCAACAATACATACGGTTAGTAAGGAAATACCCTACTTCTTTTAAATGTTTTTACAGATTACTCTTAATTTAATCAATGCCTGACTCATACGCTTCTCCACAGCCTTTACGCTGATCTCCAGCTGCTCTGCGATTTCTTTGTAAGTCCGTCCATCAACACGGTTGAGAAGGAATACTTCTCGCTGACCATCCGGCAATTGGTCTATCGCCTTGCTCAATTGCTGACTTAGTTCCTGATGTCGCAGCTCAAAATCGGGATCCTCTATGTTGTTGAAGTCCGTTTGTAACTCCAGATGCTTCTGTCTTACTTTATCCTTGTCCAGTAGTTTCAGGAATTGATTTTGAGAGACCTTATATAGGTAGGATTTAGCCATTGAGGGCAGCACCTTCAGGCAGTTTTTCCAAAGAATCACAAAAGCTTCTTGTATGATATCTTCAGCATGCTCCAGGTCTCTGAACTTGTAATACAGAAAACTTCTCAGCTCAGGAGCCAGCTTCATGAATAGCTGCTCGAATAAAGATTCTTCACATACGTTATTAGACTCTTTTGGCATTAAGTTGTGAATATATAAATGTCATTGATTAGATCTTTGTTTTTTGATGGTAAAATGATTTGTGATAAAGTCAACAGGGTTGTTTAAATTAATCGTAAAAATTACGTTAATTAAAATTTTAAATTAATTAGCCCAATTACTACTATCCCAAAACATGGAAATGATGATGAGATTACTATACGTTTTTGCTGTTCTTTCAATGTTGATTGGCTGCGGACCACAACTAAAACCGGTCTCTGAACAACGTAATCTCATTCCAGGAGAACTCCCGGATCCATCGATTATAGAAGTTGATGGAACTTATTATCTCACTGGATCTTCCAATGATTGGGGACCAGTCTACCCGATCTATCAATCGACAGATTTGAAGAATTGGAGCATTGTGACTTACGTTTTTGCAGAGCAACCTTCATGGACAATCAATAGTTTTTGGGCACCTGAGCTCTATTATCGAGATGGTAAATTCTATTGTTATTATACCGCCAGACGTACCGATGGTGTATCAGGGATTGGTGTGGCCGTAACTGATGATATTACCAAGGGCTTTGAAGACAAAGGGCAAATCATTGAATGGGGAAGTGAAGCCATTGATGCGTTTGTCTATGAAGATCAGGACAAATTATATATCACCTGGAAAGCTTATGGCTTAAACCCAGATAAGCCAATTACTATATTAGGTTCTGAGTTGAGTGAAAATGGGTTGTCGTTGAAAGGAGCAGTATTTACCGTGTTAGAAGCTGATGCAGATGGATGGGAGCGAGGCGGAATAGAAGGTCAGTGCATTGTGAAAAAGGGAGATTATCTATATATGCTCTATTCTGGAAATGCTTGTTGTGGTAGTGGATGTGATTACATGGTAGGAGTGGCCAGGTCTAAGAGTATATTAGGTCCATGGGAAAAGTACGTTTCCAATCCATTGTTGAAAGGTAATGCTCAATGGAAATGTCCAGGACATGGTACTGCTGTTGAGGTAAATGAAAATTGGCAATACGTGTATCATGCTTACAGTTCAGAAGGTTTTCCAAACATGGGACGTACCAATTTGATCAGTCAGATCAACTGGGACTCCAGTTCTGAATGGCCATATGTTGATATTCCCAATGATTCGACTGAAGTCAAGTTAGTAACCACTGATTTTAAGGATGTGTTTGATGGTGAATCGATAAATTATAGGTGGAGATATGATATTCCTAACAATCACTTCACGGCTAGTTTGGATTCAGGAAAATTACGATTATCTGAAACCGGTGAAGGAAACAATCCTTCAGGGGCAAGTTTAGTGATAGATCCTCAGGTTGCTGATTTTACCATGCAGACGACCATCAGTCAGCAGAATAATTCTTTAAAAGGATTGATTCTTTATGTGACCAAATCGAACAATCTTGGATTTGGAGTTGCTGGCGATAGTTTGGTTGTTTGGAAAGTGAAAGATGGAGAGTTTTATGAGCTTGAGAAGATTGCTGTCAAGTCTGTTAACAAAATAGATTTGAAAGCGGATGTTGTTGATGCACAGGAGATTATGTTTTCATATAAACTTGATAATGACGAATGGAAAACTATAAAAACTGCTGTCTCTGGAGATAATCTTGCCTGGTGGTCCTGGGGAACGAAAGCAGGGTTATTTGTCAAAGGAGCCGCTCACAATGGAGAAGGTGCTTTTGATGAGTTCAGCATTTCTTATCACTGATACAGGTGCGCTTAAAAAAGTATTTGAAATAAAAGGATTGGTATGCTTTTGGTCTTTCATCCTATGAGGCCAATGTCTGTAGAGACTCAACATTTAAAGGTAAATGAAGATGATTTCGTTCCTCAATAAAAATGACTGATAGGTAACTTAAAACCTTCCTTGACTATGATAGGGTAATGTTTGTTTTACTTTTCGCACTGAGTATTGTAGAAAGTGACAATTTCCTGAGGTATTTTGAAATCTCCATTGGAGAGATTGCGCTTAAGATCAGGGCAATCAGAGAAGAAGGACGATAAAACTTTCTTTTTTAAGCCGAAAATTCCCTGCGTTGCTCGGGCCATTACATCTTCATTAGCTTTTTTGAGTAATGGAAAACGCGACGGTTGATCATCCATTCCATCTACCCAGTAGTAATAATACATGGATACAGGGCCTTCGGTTACTACTTCTAAAAATTTCTCATTTCCTCCAAAATCAACAATTTGGTAATGGTTGGTTAAAATATTTAATTCAGGTACCGCTTGTAACCGGAATTTTCGATAAATGTGATGACCAATACCTATTTCCTGAATTTCACTATGCGCATATTTTTTACGCTTCCGTTTTTGATTAGTCAGGCGAATTTTAGAAAAGTGTTTGTCTTTGGTAAGCAGTTGTTCATATCGATCAATCGATCCAAAAAGACTGTCTCCATTGGTCAATATCACATAGTCAGATTGGGCAGTTAGAGGGATTGATATTGAACTGGAGAAAATCAGTAGAACTAATGAAAGCTTGATCATGATGAAAAATACAGTTTCTTCGTCAAATCAAGATGCAAGTTGAGGAAAAAATGGCTTGGTGATTTTACTTCCTTCATAACTCATCAATTCATCAGTCAGATCTAATTTCAATTTGTCATTAGAATGCTGGATGAGTACTAGTAAAAACAGTTGTGTGTAGATTATTTGATTTTTCAAGCTAAGCAATTATCGATAGGAGAACTTGTAGACTTTTTATGACTAATTCATTTCATTTTTCTTAATTTGTGCGTTATTCTGAAGTGTTTTCTTAGTCTTTTGGTTTAAAATGTCTCGTAAAATTCACAAATTATCAATTGCGGTTCCCCAGTCTGAACAAGAATGGGAAATCTACTTTGAGGTGATTTATAAGGAATATTTTAAAAGATTATATGCATATGCCAGAGCCATCGTCGATTCTCAGAGTCTGGCAAAAGATGTTGTTTCCGATTTGTTTTTGGGTTTATGGAAGAATAAAGAAAACCTTGGTCAAGTGGATGATCTTGAGGTTTACTTATTTGTTTCTACTCGCAATCAAGCCGTTCAGGCCTTAAAGAAGAATCAAGCTATGCCATTATCTAAGGAGTCTCTTGAGATCAAATTGGAGTCAATTGATTACATCAATCCTGAAGAGCTATTATTAGAAAAGGAACTTCTTGTATTATTGAAGAAAGTAACAGCTGAATTGCCAGATCAATGTCGATTGATTTTTGAACTATCCATTGAGAGAGGTCTTAAAAACTCAGAGATTGCAAAGGAATTAGGGATATCTCCAGTGACCGTGAAAAGTCAGAAAAGGAAGGCACAAACCAAGCTTAAAGCGGCAATTTTAAAATATTATCATGATCATGATGATTCTAATTTGCCTGATATCCGAATGATTAGCCAGTATCTCCTGTTAACTGGTGTTATCAATTATGATTTGTTTGGTTAATTGCCCAATTCATTGAGGAAGTAGTTGGTGAAATAAGGTATTTGTTGATTTGAATGCAATTATTTAAAACTTTGAGCGCCTTTTGCTTTGTTTCAGACTCCTTAATATGTAGCGCAGTTAAAGCGCCACCTATTATATGGAAGACCTACTATACAAGTATCTAAATAATGAGCTATCTCAAGAAGAATGGGTGGAGCTACGTCACTGGTTAGATAAGAGCGACCTTAACAAAACAACACTTAATAACCTTAAATCTTTCACATCTAACATCAGTCATGAGGCAGATGAGTTAGAGCAATTAGTGTGGAAAGAGTTAAAACTTGCCAATCAAGCAAATAAGCAGGTGTACCCAAAGTCTTCCCGTACATTATGGCCTTTCTTAAAAGTGGCTGCAGTTTTTCTAATTCTTTCAGCCTTGACAGTTCTTGCTTATCGGTTATATCATCAGAAAGCAGAACCTCAACAGGTTTTAATATCGATAATCATCAAAGAAGCTCCTATGGGGAGCAAAATAAAAACCAGATTACCAGATGGAACTACTGTTACTCTAAACGCTGGATCAAAGCTTTACTATCCAGAGTCATTTACCAATGAACATAGAATTGTTCAACTAGAAGGTGAAGCTTTTTTTGACGTTACTCATGATCCTGAGAAACCGTTTTTTGTTGAGTTTAATGATAGCGAAGTAAAGGTATTGGGTACTTCGTTTAATATAAGAGCATATCAGGAGGAGCAAACCTCTGCAGTCTCTGTGGCTACTGGTAAGGTGTCCTTCAAGTCTCAGGACGATGAATTAATTCTATTGCCTATGCAAATGGGTGTTCAAAACCATCAAACATCAGAGATGACTAAAAAGAAAGTCGATCAGCTAGAGGCTTTCGGATGGACAGAAAAAATTCTTTATTTCAACCATACAACATTTGATAAGGTGATTAAAGATCTCGAGCGTTGGTATGGCGTCAATTTTGAAATCAATGGAGACTTTACTCCTCTTGGTACTTTTTCAGGAGAGTTTAGAAATGAGTCACTTAATCAAGTATTGCAGGGATTAGCACATATCTACCATTTTGACTTCAAGATCGAAAAAGGTCATGTGACACTTGATAAAAAATAAGCATAATAACCATAATCTATAACCAAACTAAAACCCTTATGATATCCAGAGAACCCTAGCTACTTAACCAAAAAAGAACCCACAAGTCCTGTTTTGTCTGCGAAACGGTACAGGAAATGTGGGCCACAGTTTCGATAAATCATTTACCAAAACCTAATTTTTATGGAATCAAAATTACATAAAATAGTTATTACTATGTCCAAAATGTGCATATACGCAATAGTTATACAGCTTTCTGTATACACATTGGCATTTGCTATGGACGGAAAGGCGCAAAATAAAAGCGTCAATGAGATTCGGGTGAACCTGAACCTAAAAGCTCCTACCAAACTCAATAAGGTGCTGGAGTCCATAGAGAAAAATACAGAATTCTACTTTTCGTTCAGAGACAATGAGGTGAAGAGTTCTGCATACAGACTAAATTCAATAACTGAACAAACGACTCTTGGAGATCTGTTAATGGATATTTCCGAGCAGACAGATCTGTCATTCAAGCGGATTAATAACAATATCTACATTTCCAAGAAGGAAGATGAAGGAAATAATGGAATTGAAGAAATAATCCAGGAGGATATAGAGATCTCAGGTATTGTAACCGATGAAAAAGGTGAGCCTCTTCCTGGAGCAACTATTGTCGAAAAAGGAACTTCAAATGGAACTATTACTGATGCTGATGGTTCGTTTAAACTTTCTGTATCAGAAGGAACTACTATAGTGGTAGGGTTTCTAGGTTATTTACCACAGGAGATTACCTTATCGGGTCAATCAAGCTTAAGGGTAACATTGATAGAAGACCTCACCAATTTAGATGAAGTCGTAGTTGTAGCATTTGGTACACAGAAGGAGTATTCAATCGTAGGTTCTGTATCTACTATTGAGCCAAATAGGCTACAAAACAGCACTAAGCGATCTCTTAGTAATAATCTAGGGGGGCAAATATCAGGAATCATTGCCGTGCAGCGCTCAGGTGAACCAGGGTATGATAACTCTAACTTTTGGATCAGAGGGATATCCACTTTTGCCGGAGCTCGATCACCACTCGTTTTGATTGATGGAGTGGAGCGTTCTTTAAATAACATTGATCCTGCAGAGATTGCCTCATTTTCCGTATTGAAAGACGCGGCTGCTAGTGCTGTATATGGTGTGAGAGGTGCCAACGGTGTAATATTGATCAATACCAAACGTGGACAGATAGGAAAACCTTCGGTTGATATTCGGTATGAACAAGGATATACGCAACCTGTGAAGTTGCCGGAGTTTTTAGGAGCAGCTGATTATTTAACCCTGTTGAATGATATTGCATTGGAGTCTGGTCAGCCTCAACCTTACACAGATGAGCGGATACAGAATATTAGAGATAATGTAGATCCGGATTTGTATTCGGATGTCAACTGGTTGGATGCGATTACGAATGATCATGCTTCCAATAGTCGATTAAACCTAACAGTTTCTGGAGGGAACGAAATCTTAAGATATTCTTTGGTGAGTTCCTTTTATGGAGAAAATGGAATCATCGCACGAGATGACGCACAGTCGTGGGATTCATCTATGAAACTTCGCAGATACAATATGAGATCCAATGTTGACATTAATTTGACCAAGTCAACTTTGTTGAGAGTCAATATTGGTGGTTATTTGATGGATGAAAATAGGCCGCCTCAGTCTATAGATAATTTATTTGGAAGAGCGTTCGAGACACCTCCTTTTGTGCATCCAACCATTTATTCTTCAGGTGAAATACCAGTAGTTCCTCAACGAGATAATCCATGGGCTCTTGCCACTCAAACTGGTTATGAAAGACGCAGTGGGAGCAAATTGGAATCATTGTTTTCGATCAACCAGGACCTAGATAATATTCTTCCAGGATTGAAAACGAAGGCACTTTTCGCATTTGATAGATACTCGAGCAACGGTGTTTTGAGAAGTAAAAGCCCGGATTATTACAATCCAGCAGTAGGCAGAAATGAAGATGGAAGTTTGGATTTAATTATTTATCAATATGGGCAAGATTTTCTTGGATATGAAGCAACATCTGAATGGGGTGATAAAAATATCTACTCGCAATGGGATTTGACTTATACGAGAAACTTTGGTAAGAATTATGTCGACTTGATGTTTCTGTACAATCAGCGAAACTATGATAATGGTGATCGCTTGCCATTTAGAAACCAGGGGATAGCCGGAAGATTCTCTTATGCATATGATCATAGATATGTTGCCGAGGTGAATTTTGGATATAATGGCTCAGAGAATTTTGCTGAAGGGCAGCGCTATGGATTGTTTCCTTCAATAGCCGTGGGTTGGCTGTTGAGTGAAGAGCCTTTCATGGCGTCATACAAGAATGTGTTTGATAAAATTAAGTTCAGAGCTTCCTATGGCCTGGTTGGTAATGATCAAATAGACGGAAGACGGTTTGCTTACATAACTACTATTGGAGATACTAACGGTTATACCTGGGGAGTAAACAATGATTACTCCAGAGCGGGGCGTACGGAAGGAGATTACGGAGTATCTAATTTAACCTGGGAAACGGTTACTAAAGCCAATATTGGTCTGGAATTGGGTGTTTTCAACAGTGTTAAACTTCAGGCAGATGTGTTTAAGGAAGTCAGGGATGATATATTCATGCAGCGCAGGTCTGTGCCAGGTTCTAGTGGCTTTGTGAATACGCCTTGGGCCAATTATGGTAAAGTTGACAACAGAGGTATTGATCTTTCATTGAATGTAAACAACAATATCTCGCGTGACTTCAATGTCTCCATGTGGGGAACATTTACTTATGCAGTTAATGAAATTCTAGAGCAAGATGAACCAAGTACCATCATTGGCACCAATAGATCCTCTACAGGTAAACCTGTAAATCAAATCTTCGGATTGATTGCTGAAGGACTATTTACAGAGTCCGATTTTGCTAATGTGGAAACAGGTGAATTGCTAGAATCTGTACCTGGCCACACCTTCGGACCTGTGAGACCTGGAGATATCAAATATCAGGATGTTAATGAAGATGGAGTTATCAATGATCTGGATAGAACTGCAATTGGCGGAACTGTAGATCCTCAAATTATCTATGGGTTTGGATTAAATATGAGGTACAAGAGTTTAGATTTTGGTGTTTTCTTCCAGGGTAATGCCTTAACCTATAGAATGATTGGTGGTTCGTCGTTCATTCCAGGGTCTAATAATGGTGCATTGGGTAATTACTTTTCTAATGCCGATGATCGATGGACAGTTGAGAACCCAAGTCAGGATGTCTTCTGGCCAAGACTTTCTAACTATCAACACGCTAACAATAACCAGGCTTCTACCTGGTGGCTTAAAGACATGAGCATGTTAAGAATGAAAAACATAGAGATAGGATATAATTTCCCTGTCGCTATCATTAACAAAATTCACATGAAAGATGCCCGTGTTTTTGTTAGGGGGGACAATTTGTTGACATTCTCAGGATTTGATCTTTGGGATCCGGAATTAGATACAGGTAATGGTTTTAGATACCCTATTATGAGATCTTTCTCTGCAGGTCTAAACTTCAATTTTTAATCAATCAGGAAAGAAAATATAACTCAATCATGAAGATCTTAAGATATATTTTAATAATCTCAGTATTGACCTCTGTAAGTGCGTGTTCTGATTATTTGGACAAAATGCCTGATGATCAATTAACACTAGAAATGGTGTTCAATGATAAAACCAGAACCGAAGATTGGCTGGCAGGAATCTATTCCAATATTCCAGATCCATATTGGGGTTTCGCCAGATCCATTGGCTATGACGCACTATCAGATGATATGGCACCATCGGCTAGATGGGAGCAATGGGGTTGGGGAGTGATAGGTAAACAGACTGGCAATTGGAATACTGCCACAGGTTGGGATCCAAATTACTGGTCAGAGTTGCCTAAGCGCATACGAGCTGCTTATATATTCATGGAGAATGTAAGACCAAATCCTTCACAAAAGGTGACGGAAGTAGAGGTGGAAAATATGAAAAATGAAGCCAGGTTTCTGATTGCTTATTATTACTGGCTGATGTTGGAAGCATATGGTCCAGTACCCTTTACACTTGGTCTTACAGCTAGCGACGCTTCTGAAGAAGAACTGTTTATTGGCCAGACACCATTTGACCAGATTGTAGATTGGATTGACTCTGAACTTGTGCAGTTGTCTACCTTATTGCCCGATAGTTATTCAGAAAACCAGAAGTTTGGTAGAGCTACTTCCATTATGTGTTTAGCCGTTCGTGCCAGGATGCTATTGTTTGCTGCAAGTCCTTTGACTAATGGAAATCCTGATTACGCAGGACATGTTAACGACAAAGGCGAGGAATTATTCAATTCAACTTATGATCCTGGAAAATGGAATAGGGCAGCGTTAGCTTCCAAAGAGCTGATAGATGCTGCAGACGCTGCGGGTCATGAGTTGTATTATGAGTACAATGATGATGGTACAATAGACCCATTTTTGTCATATCAAAACATGATGTTCAAAAGATCTTCAGATGGTAATAGGGAAATACTTTTTTCCAGACCAAATTGTGATACCTGGGAATATGATAAACATGCGCAACCAAGAGGAACTGGAGGTAATGGTGGTATGAGTGTTACTCAGTCATTGGTGGATGCATTTTTCATGAAAAATGGTTTGCCAATAGATGATCCTAACTCTGGTTATACAGAAGATGGCTTTTCTACAGAACCAGAATTTAGAAATACTAAATGGATAGAAGTACAAGGAAATCAAGAAGGTAATGAGGGTAAAGTGACCCTTGAGGGAACTTATAACATGTACTGCAATCGCGAGCCCCGTTTTTATATTTCTGTTTTGTATAATAGGGCCTGGTTTAGAAGAGAAGATCGAACTACTCGGTTTTTAAGTGAGGAATGGGATGGAGGACCTACTCATGATGCTCCTCAAAATGGGTATTTGGTAAGAAAAAAGGTACATCCTGATCATGATCCAAGAAATGGAATCAATCCTTATCGCCCTGGAATTCTTTACAGACTTGGAGAGGCATATCTAAACTATGCCGAAGCACTCAATGAAAGTAGTCCTGGAAATCCTGATATTTTAACTTACGTCAATCTAATTCGCGAACGAGCGGGAATTCCTGGTTTGCCTAGTGGCTTAGGGCAGGATGAAATGAGAGAAGCAATCAGAAGAGAACGTCGTGTTGAGCTCAACTGTGAAGGGATTCGTTATGATGATATTCGTAGATGGAAGATGGGGGAAGAAGTTCTGAACGCACCATTTATGGGAATGAATTTCAATGGCACGCAGATTAGTGATGATGAAAATAATCCGGATGCATACTTTATTAGGACTATGTATCAGCAACGTGTTTTCACTAAGAAAAATTACTGGTTTCCTGTACCTCAATCAGAAAGAGATAAGAACCCTAATCTGGTTCAAAATCCATATTGGTAAGTATTTGTAATAGATATAAGGAAGTAACATAAAAAAGCCTCGCTCAATGCGAGGCTTTTATTTTGTGGAGTCGGAGGGATTCGCTATTCCCATTGCTTAAGTAAAGACTCTATTGCTTGCCTTTCAGTCAAAGAATATTTTCCGTTTCTCTTACTGTGAGATTTATATTCTCTGATGAAATTAATTCTCTTCAATTTTTTCGGATGATAAATATTTAATCGATCCGCAAGAACTGAAAATTTTGAAAAGTAGGAATATCGGAGCTCAGATTGATCAGAATATCCTTTCTTCTTTTTGGTAACAATAGTTCCTTTAATCTCAAGCTGTTTATAAATGAACTTGTTGATCTTTTCCAAAATAATTCTCTCATTGTTATGAAAGGTTATAACAGGACTTGGTAATTGGTTTGGATGAATTTTATTCAATTGAATAGAACCATCGGCATCAAAAAAACCAGATATGTAATTCCAATTCATAGATTGAAAATACAAATTATCATCAAATTCATTTATCCAGAATTTCTCCTGGGATTGGACTATGTCATCACCTGTTCGAGGTGTTGGGCGCTATGGGCTCACCGTAGTGTCCCTAGTCTCTGAACCTTCTTCAGTCTTCCCTGAAGCTTGGCTGCAAATTACCATATATGACGTTTCATACTTAGGCTTCTTGCAATTCACCCAATTTTAAACTTATCATCCCTGATAAGTGGGTCCGAATTGTCAAACCCTCGTCCAGCAAAGGAAATCATGGACCTTCTACATGCTTAGTTGCTCATTTGATCTCGCAGGTGAGCCGGAGAACAACACCCTACCCGGCCTGCCAGCTATTTGAGTTTCGCACAGTCTTAATAGCATCGTCTGCACTAGTCCTGAAGGTCGACACCCCTTGATCCTGATTACAGGACAGAATCCTGGAGGGATGTGGCAGGGGGAGGCTTTGGCCTCAACCCTAATTAATTACAACATCTAAGTCGTAATTAGGCTGCCATGGCGTAATTAGATTCGCCAATTATAGTTCGAGTGAATTGATCACAGGTGTACACTCGCCACCTGACATGCAAGTACATCATTTACACTTCCTGTCGATTCCGGTCGACCCCATTTAAGTGTTCGTCCCTGCCTTCTGCAGAAACGGGTTGCAAATATAGTAACATTGGTTACTCTACAAATAATTCCTTAGAATCGATTCTATTTTACGTAGCGGCGTTGCTAGAGTTTACATTCATCTCAGATAAAGTCATTCCGCCTTTGATTCCAAAATCCAGTGTCCTGATTGGGAAAGGAATAGTGATTTCATTTTCATCAAATGCCTTCTTAATCGCTTTAATCGCTTTGGAGCGCATATGTAAAAAACCGGGATTGTCAGGATAATCTATCCAAAACTTGATTTCAAAGTTGATAGAGCTATCTCCGAATTCAGTGTACGTGAAGATCATGTCTTCATGACGAATTACGCCTTCCAGGTCTTTTAGTGTTTGTAATACCAGGTCTTCTACTTTTTGTAAATCATCGGCATAGGAGACTCCTACAGCCAGGTCAATTCTTCTTTGTCCGAGGATAGTGAAGTTCTGGATTGGGCTCTGTAATACGTCTTTATTGGGGATGTAGACCTCTTGTCCTTGAAATGTTTTGACTACCGTTACTCGCAGGTTCGTTCTGGTGACTGTACCCATATAGTCGCTGATTTTCACTATGTGACCAATATGAAAGGGAGTTCGGAAAGCAAGTATGATTCCTGAAACGAAATTGGCCGCAATGTCTTGAAAAGCGAAACCCAAAGCTAAACCAACTACTCCAACCCCAGCTAATAGCGATGTAACGGCTTTGTCTAACTGAAGTACATCCAGGATAATGAATAACCCTGTTCCTAGAACGAGGTAGTAGATAATCGTTCCGAAGAGGTTTTCCAGTGATCTATTAGCTGAAGATCGTCTGAAAAGTCTTAAGAAAACTTTTTGAATGGCCTTTGCGGAAAGTAGAAAGATGATAAACAGCACTACGGCCACCGCCATGTTGGGCAGCATATTGAGAAAGTAGTCCCACCAGGTAACAACCTTTCCGGTTATTTGCTCGATAGGTTCTTTCATTTCGGTAGTCAAAGAATCAGCGGCTTGCTTAATCTTTTCACCGGTGTTTTGCGGATCATTCATACAATGAACAACATGCAAATTAAGTTTCTGTTTTGAGAAAATTAGAAGAGGATACGGTGATGCCTAGAAATTTTGATTAAAAATTGCAGTTTTTGATTTTGCGTTTAGCGAACTATTCTCTGATTTGGAATATTTGCTATTAATAACTTTTAGATCGCTTTTGGATGCTTTTACACTAATAACCATTATGAAAAAAGCAATAAGAGTAATTGCAAAAAGTTTAATTCTCATTCTTGTAGCCAGTTTGTAGCTTGCTTTACTCCTTCTGTTAGTTTGGCTAATTTTCATGAAGCAAAGTTGCCATAACTGTAAGTGTCAAAATAGAGGGAAATAACCAAATAAGAAATTACGTTATACACTTAGAGTTACCCCTAATGAATCACTTAATTTCCTTGAAATTTAGTTTTCTCGGCTTCCTTTATACATCTCGTATTTCTGGAATTTGCATTCCAATGATCCGTTAAATAGAACAAGTTTCTTGGATGCTCTCAACTTTAAGTGCTTAAAAGCCTCCATGTTGCTGCTCAAAATCCAAGCATCAAATCCATCAAAATTGTTTTTCAATACATCACTTATGGTTTTGTAGAACTCATTGGTGTTGGTTCTACCAATTCGTTCACCATAAGGCGGATTGCAGACGATCATTCCTTTTGGAGTTTTAGGACGATGATCTTCAAAAGCAATTCGTTGGATATTGACTACATCCTTTAGTCGAAATTTTCTTAAGCTCTTGTTAGCTGCTAATACGGTATTGCCATCAATATCTCCTCCTGAAATATCTAATTGAGTTTTTCTCACTCCAGCACGTCCTTCTGCTACTACTCTGTTCCATACGGTTGGCTGGTAGTTGCTCCAGTTTTTGAAGCCAAAGTCAGATCTGTTTATTTGAGGAGGTATGTTTTGACCCATCATGGCTGCTTCTATCAGGATGGTTCCAGTGCCACACATCGGATCAATTAAAGGAATGTTTTTATTCCATCCGGCAAGTTTCAATAAGCCTGCACCAAGGACTTCATTGAGCGGAGCCTCATGTCCGGGCTCTCTATAGCCTCTACGATTCAGTGTGTCACCAGAGCTGTCTAGCGAGATGGTAAACTGATCTTTGAAGGCATATAAATCGAACTGGATGTCTGGGTTTTTGATGTCTACAGATGGACGTCTTCCGAACTTATTACGAAATTGATCTACTATAGCATCTTTCGTTTTTAATGCTGCATATTTTGAATGCCGAAAGAATTCTGAAAATACCGTATTGTCGATGGCGAAGGTCTGTTCCATTTTCAGGTACTTGGACCAGTCATGCTTCATTACCTGATCGTAAAGCTGCTGTTCATTTCTTGCCTGGAAACTATAAACAGGAACTAACACTTTGAGTGCTAATCGAAGATTGTAGTTGGCTTTGTATAGAAATTCTAAATCACCTTCACACGCTACAGATCTTTTATGAACCTGCACGTTCTGACCACCTAAACTTTTTACCTCTTCTGCTAATAGTTCTTCTAAACCGAAGAATGTTTTAATATGTATTTTCAATGTTTCTCGTCTTTATTCCAGGCTTTTACTCCCGCTTCAATCCGCAAAGCTAAATCATTCTTGGCAGGTGGGATAGGACATGAGTATCTTCCGCTGTAAGCACAGTAAGGGTTGTATGCTTTGTTGAAGTCCAGAACTATAATATCTCCTTTAGGAATTCTGAGATCCAGGTATCTACCGCCTCCATAGGTTTCAAATCCATTAGTCAGATCGGTGAAGGGTGCGAAGAGGTAATCCTTATATTCTTCTTCCTCTCGAAGTTCCAGGTTTTGATAGATCGGAAACTCAAATTTTTGACCCTCTATTTCAAATCGAGCAATACCATATTGTACATAAACTGGTAGTCGATCAGTAGTTGTTGGAATAGTGAACGGCTTTTGAAATGGTGTAAATTCAAACGAGGCTTCAATTCTCCAATCTTCATTGATTGGGAAGAACTCTAAAGATTCGAACTTTTTAAAGTCTTTTTTCTCTAGTGGAGATTCTTCAGGATCGGCGAACTCATGATTTAATTCCTTTTGCCATTCTTTAATTTCTTCGGCATGAGATTGTTGTGCAAACAAAACGGCACTGACCGATAACGAAACAAGTGATATAACTGCCTTTAGCATAATTGTGAAAATAGATATTTTGATCTTCAAAAATCCATTAGATTTACCCTAATCCTCCATGGATTATAGACCAAAGAAAGTATAAACATGACCAAACTCACCTCATTTCTCACAATAGTTCTGCTATTGTCTCTGTCTTTTTCATCTCAAGCACAGGATAAAGGAATCCAATTTGTTGATATGGAATGGGAGAAGGTTCTGGAGAAGTCGAAAGCTGAGAATAAATTAATTTTTATTACAGGCTTTGTGGAATGGAGTGAACCTTGTGCTGTCCTTCGCGAATACACACTATCAGATAAGGAAGTCGGAGAGTATTATAATCAGAAATTCATCAACGTACTGGTCGATATGGAAGATTATCTCGGGTTGCAGTTGACTGATTTGTATGAGGTACAATCCTACCCGGTATTTTTATTTATAGATGCAGAAGGGAATATGGTTCACAGAGGATGTGGAGCTATAGATGCTGCAGATTTTTTGACAATGGGTGAAGTTGCTTTAAGTGAAAGTAACCTTTCCATCATGAAGCAAAAGTTTGAAACTGGTGAGCGATCTGTGGACTTCCTTACCGAGTATTCTTATGCTCTGGAGTATGCTTGTGTGAATAAAACTGAGTTTATAGAGACATTTTTTGAAGGAACTGATCAGAAGGATTGGATGACAGAAGAATCATGGACCATGATTAACTTGAATGTGTCTGACCCATACAGCAAGCAGATTCAATACTTGATGGCTTATCATGATAGGTTCTCTATGAAATACGGGAAAGATACTGTGGATGCTAAGATTTTTAACGTGTTGCTTGATCAGCTTATTTCGATTTATGAAGGTGAAGATCTGACCTTGTTTGCTACCCAGGCTTTGCGTCGATTAATTTCGGAAGTAGAATTTACGGATAAAGAAAAGTTGGTAAGCCTGGCTGATTTGAAAGTGAATGACCTCAAAGAAAACTGGCCTGCTTACGCTACAAATGCAATTACAGTAGTTGAAGAACAGGAGGTTAGCGACCCTGATCAGTTGAATGAGTTTAGCTGGAAGTTTTATCTATTCATAGATGATGTGGCACAGTTAGAAACTGCCGCCAAATGGATGAAAGGTGTTCTTCAGGATTATCCAGATGCTACCTATTATGATACGTATGCTTCATTAAAATTCAAACTGGGAGACCAAAAAGAAGCTGTAAAATATGGTCAGTTGGCACTGCAAGCAGCAGAACTGGAGGGAGAGGATGTGATGCATTACAAAACACAGCTTGATCTCTTCAAAGCTGGAAAGTAACTACAATTCCAGCTTCATGATCAAATCCGTCTGTGCGTCATCACCCAGCTGAAAGACGTGAGTTCCGATGGATTTGAATCCCATCTTTTCATAAAATGCGATGGCTTTCTGATTTTTTTCCCAAACCCCAAGCCAGATAAAATCGAGATTTTTAGATTTCGCTTGAGCAATGGCGTGATCGATCATTTTTCGTCCTAAACCTTGTCCTTTTAAGCTATCTGTAACATATACTCGTTCTAGCTCTAGTGAGTTAGGTAAGTTGTCTTCAGTTTGAGCGTCACCAACATTGGACTTATAGTAACCAATAATCTTGTTCCCCAGTAGGATAACATAAAAGTCGGATTCTGGATCCAGAAACTCATATTGAAAGGACTTATAAGAGAAGGTAGTTTGGAGATAATCTCTCATGTTGTCCTCGGTGTTCATATGACCGTAGGTAAGTAAGAAATTATCTCTGGCAAATTCTAAAAGTTCATCAAGGTGCTGTACTGTTGCTTTTACTATTTCCATTGCGTCGTTCCCAACGATTTTGTTCGTTTTTCATTCTATTAATGAATTTGGACGGCAAATTGATACTGACATCCAATTCCACTAAAGTAACAGGATGTGTGAAAACTAACCTTATCGCAGATAAAAATAGTCCCTTATTTTTGATGGTTTGCTTGGCATAAATAGGATCTCCATAAATTGGGAAACCAGCTTCACTACAATGGATTCTTAGTTGGTGAGTTCTGCCTGTTTTGGGTGAGAGCTCTAGTAAAGTGAGTTGGTCATTTTTTAGTGATCGCACTTCCTTTAACTTTTTGAAAGCGGTGATAGCAGGCTTACCATTGATCACAGATTTCCACTGTCCCTCATTTGGAGTTTTGCCCATAACTAGAGCATTATAGGTCTTATGTACCTTTCCTTTTTGAAATAATTGCCCCGTTTGAAACAAGGCCTTACTCGTTTTAGCTGCAATCACAAGCCCTGATGTCAGGTTGTCCAAGCGATGTGCAGGTCTGGGAGAATAGAGGTTGGTCTCTGAAAATTTAAGAGGATGTGAATGAGCTAGAGCGGCTTCAAGCGTTCTAAAGTAGTTGCCACTTGTTGGTAATCCAGGAGGTTTGTTAGCGATTAAGAGATGTTCATCTTCATAGACTATTTCGATCTCCAAAGAGTAGGGTTTGATTCGAGATTTGGTTGAGTAATAACCAATTCGATCACCGGGAGCGGGGATTTTAGCAGTAGTGCAAGCTTGGTCATTAATTCTTATGCCGCCGGATTTGATTGCTTTTTGAATACTATTTTTAGTGGGAAGCTGATCAAAAACACCAAGAAGGTAATCGACTATTCTAGAAGTATTAATTTCAGAGACTATATGTTCAGCAACTTTCTGCAATGGCTCTTTTGCCTACAAAGGTAATGAATCCAAAACGGGGTGTGTTTGCTTTACTTTCCGAACATCTCTCGATTGAATTGTTCAGATTCTCCTTTAGGAATAGATAAAGATGACCAGTCATGCCCTTTCTGCATTTTTCCCAAGAAGATTATTTGTCCTACATGAAGTGAATAATGTGCAAGTTGTCGTTGAATAGCCTCCATTACAGTGTGGGCTTCGTTTCTTATGTGCACAATATGCCCAAGGTCATCCTCGTTGAGTGAATCAAGTGTGTCTAAAAAACATTTCCAACCTTCATTCCATCTCTGAAGAAGCATTTCTCTGGACGCTATTTCATCTTCAAATTCATTTTCTCTATTCCGCCATGACTTTTCCCCATCTTCAGTTAAGAAATTGGTCCATCTGGAAAGCATATTACCAGCCATGTGATTGACAATTATTCCTATGCTATTGGATTCAGGTTCTGGTTTCCAGAATAGTTGCACCTCCGAAAGTTGCTCAAATGTTTTCTCTGCAACTATTTTATACTTTAATAGTGTGCTGATGGTGCTCGATAGATATGTTGTCAATGATCCACTGTTTCGTAAAAACCTAAGAATTCTTCTCTTGAATACAAAGGTGCACATTGTGAGTTTAGTTGATCATATTCTGACTTGTTTTTAGTGAGGAAGTCTTCATATGATTCTTTGGAGATCCAACTATCGATCACCAGATAGTCATTTTTGTCAGATTTTTTGATCAATTCCTGCCCTAAATAATCTTCACTTTTCTCATAAAAGTGAAACCAGGTTCCATTGCGTTTGTAAGCTTCTTCGAATTGGTCTTTTTGTTCAGGAGAACACTCATATCGCCAGACCAGTTGATACATTTTCATGGGGAGGAGGTTTGTTCTTTCTATAATTTAATCAGAATAAGAACAAACCTCAACCGTTATGAAATCTATTTATATTCTTCCTTTCCGTCTGCGTGCTTAGCAAAGCGACCACTTTCTTTCGGATGCACATGGTCATTTTTAGGCCACGGCCATCCACCAAACTGGGTTCTTTGATACTCTTGAAAGGCTTGCTGTATTTCAGCTTGTGTGTTCATTACAAAAGGTCCATACTGAGCAACAGGCTCGTTGATTGGCTTACCTTGTAATACCAGAAATTGTGCTTCTTGATCACCGTTTTTGATTGTTACCGCTTGACTAGCATCTAATTCAGCGGCTTTTTCTAAGGGTAGATTTTCATCATTTAATTGAACAGATCCACCAGCATAATAATAAAGAGATCTATTAGCTTCAGCGCTTGCCAACGGTAATGTCCATTCAGCGCCTGGCTGCATCGTTAAAGTCCAAATGGCTACTTCATTGGCAGGATCCGCTGCCCATGAGTCTGGAGCTGGGGATAATGCTTTTACATCGCCAATGGAGCCAGATATCACTTTTACTTTGGTTTTACCATCTTCAGAAGTATAATAAGGAATATCTTCCGACCAAAGCATTTTAAAATGCGGCTCAACAAACTTGCTTTTCGCGGGTAGATTCAACCAAATCTGAAACAGAATTAATGGGTTTTCTTCATCTTCCTTCAACAAAGGAAACATTTCGGAGTGGTTAACTCCCTTGCCTGCAGTCATCCACTGTACATCGCCATTGCCAAAACGACCTGCTGCTCCCAAAGAGTCTGAGTGATCAATAAGGCCTTTTTCACCAACCGTCACTGTTTCAAATCCTCTGTGTGGGTGCTGTGGGAAGCCCGGAACTGTTGATCCATGATACATTCTCCATTTATTAGAAGGATCAAAGTCTTGTCCTAAGTTTCTGCCAGCAATTGACTCAGCTGGACCCATATCTTTATTTCCTTTAGGATAATCGTCTTTGTGATAAACACAGAATAGAAACGGGTCTTGGGTTGCCCACGGGAAGCCAAGTGGCTTTATATGTTTGATTGCTGAACTCATTGTTATTAATTGTTAATTTAAATGTACCAACATGTAAATTGAATAATTTGTTTCATTAATTCGCGATAATATTGAATGTAGATTTGATTTGAGAGACTTCCTTAATTTAGGTGAAATAAGATGAACATTAAGATTACTGTACTTATCCTGTCATTATTTATGACTTTAGGAGCATTAGCTCAGGATCCTGAAAATAACTTGCACGAACAATCGGAAGCATACGTATGGCCGAATGATCCTTTAGTATTGGCGAAGCTGGAAAACTGGCAGGATCTGAAGTTTGGAATGATAATTCACTGGGGATTGTATGCTCAAGCTGGGATAGTGGAGTCCTGGGAATTGACTTCTGAAGATTGGATCAACAGAAGAGACAGTATGACTCATCATGAGTACAAACAATGGTATCGATCGCTTAAAGATGATTTTAATCCTGTGAATTTTGATCCAGACGTATGGGCAGAAGCGGCCCAGCGTGCAGGGATGAAATATGTGGTTTTTACTACTAAACATCACGACGGTTTCAACATGTTCGATACTAAATATTCGGATTTTAAAATCACGAATGGTCCGTTTGCCAATCATCCAAAATCAAATGTTGCTAAATACGTTTTTGAAGCATTTAGAAATAAAGACATGATGATTGGAGCCTATTTTTCGAAGCCTGATTGGAATTCGCAGTATTTCTGGTGGGAAAAGTATGCGACTGATGACCGAAATGTCAATTATAATATTGGAGTTCATCCTGACAGATGGGAGAAATATCAGCAGTTTGTGTCGAATCAAGTGGAAGAACTCACTACGAATTACGGTGATCTGGACATCCTGTGGTTTGATGGTGGCTGGGTTCGAGAAGGGAGGATGGTGCATGGAGGTGAGCAAAGTGTGAATATGCCAGCTTTAGCTGAAATGGCTCGTACAAATCAACCTGGTTTGTTAATTGTTGACAGAACCGTGCCAGGACTATACGAGAACTATCAAACACCGGAGCGTACCATCCCTGAGAATCGATTACCAAACCCATGGGAGAGTTGTATTCCGTTAAATAATAACTGGGGCTATGTGCCTAATGATGATTCGAAATCCTCAGAGCAAATTATCCATTCGTTAATCGAAATAGTGGCTAAGGGCGGAAGTTTACTACTCGGAATTGGACCAAAGCCTGATGGAACTCTTAGGACTGATGATGTTGCTAAAATGAACGAGATAGGTTCGTGGCTACAGGAGAATGGTGAAGCCATATACGGAACAAGATCCATTGAAAACTATCAATCTGGGGAGGTATTCTTTACGAAAAAAGAGAATCAAGTGTATGCGTTGCTTCCGATTAAACAAGGTATCAACATAAGGGAAATTATTTGGACCGGAAACCTGCCCAAGAACGGCACTAAAATGAATTTACTAGGATCGAGTAACCCGGTCAACTATAAAATAAAGGATAATCAAGTAATCGTCATGTTGCCTAATGGAATTGAGAATAAGGTAGCTTTAGCGTTCACTTATGCAGTTGACTAATTGAATTATGTATGCTGCATTTTGTATATTGAACTATGCCTTACAACGAAAGACTTGCTGACAGACTAAGAGAATATCTTTCTAAAATTCCCAACATCGAAGTAGAGGAGAAGAAGATGTTCAGAGGACTAGCATTTCTGGTCAATGACAAAATGTGCGTTAATGTGAGTGGCGATAACCTCATGTGTCGATTCGACCCTGAATTAGACGATCTGATGAAAGAGAAGCTGGGCTATCAGTCAGTGAAGATGGCTGGTAGATATATGAAGGGCTATGCTTATATCAATGAAGATGGTTATCGATCGATTGATGATTTTAAGTTTTGGGTTGATTTGGCTTTAGACTTTAATCCACGTGCGAAATCTTCTAAGAAAACTAAATCCAAAAAGTGACGTTAAATCGATCATGTTGAGATCGTTTACTTATAACGCAATTTTTAAAAGCCAACTGTCCATTTGGTTGTTGGTTTTTCTGGCGGCGTTATTTCAGTTGCCAGTCTCAACCTCTCAAGCTGATCCGATTTCGCATCAGAGGATAGAACTCGTTGAGTCAAATACTTTCATTCCCAAAAGGGAAAGGGTTCATTTATTTGACTCGCGATTTGAATCAAGTAAGCCAGAGACAAGTTCTATTCCATCAATTCAGCAGTTTCATGATCAGCTATCTGGTAATGTAGAACACCTAGCCAGAAAAAGGAGGTTTATAATTGTTGAGTTGGATCGGTTAAAGAGACTACCTCTTACAACACCCTATGAAGATGAACTGAACAAAACTGAATTCTCAGTTTAGCCAACATTTCAAACGAGTCAATTCGACTCACATCTTCAATTAGTATGAAAAATTTCAAAAAGGTCCTACGTCTAGTAGTGATGACCTTATTTATTGTATTTGCAGCTTTTGGTGCTGGAATGGGTGGAGTTTTTATGCCAAAGTTTTACCGGGATGATTCATTTATAGCAAAAATTGAACTTGTAGAAGAGCGAGAAAATGATGAATTGGAAGATGAAGATGAAAAGACTTAATCTTCATTTAGGAAATCCAGTATTTCGCTTGCGAATGCAGAGGTTTTATGTGTGTTATTATGATCTCCGGGTATGATGGTCAATTGACTATTGGGTAGATGATTTGCAAGTTCTTGAGGAGAGCCATTATCAGTATCTTCATCTCCTGCAATAATCAGAGTAGGGATTTCAATTTTCTGTAATTCGTCAATCGAGGTTATAGGTTGATATGTTTGCAAGTGACTCAAGATCTCCAGATTAGCATTAATTGATTTGGCATAATTCACAGCTCCTTTGGTCGTTTCGTTCAGAGGAGCTGTCCCTGCAAAGGCTTCGGCAAACATGAGTCTACGATCCCAATTCGGGTTAGTGAAATCCGCACCCATGCCTCCTAAAACTGCTTTTGATATTCTTATATCTTGAGTCAAAAGTTTTGCTAAAACAATTGACCCACGTGAATATCCAATAGCCATGTAACTATCCAGTTCTAAATGATCGATCAAAGAGATTAAATCTTTAATCTCCGCATCATTAGCATAGTAAGTTGAATTTAACGGTTTATCGGAATCTCCATTGCCTCTTAGGTCTGGAATGATTACTCGATATCCTTGGTTTAATAAACTCTGCTTCAGAGAACCATTATTCCATGATGAACCACTTGAAATAAAGCCATGGATTAAGAGAATTGGAGTTCCAGCGCCAAGATCTTCATAGGCTATCCGAGTATTGTCGAAGGACTGGAAGTAGTTTTTGCTTTGACCGAACAGACTGATGCTCAGACTAAATAGGCTGATTAGGATAAGTAATTTTAGGTCCATCATTTTTCGATTTAGGGTATTGTAAACATACCATCTTTCAAACAGGAGCGAGGTATGAAAATGTCCTCAGTTGCGGTATCACTTGCTGCCATTCCTGTTAAAGTCAGGTTAATTCTCTTCGGTAGGATTTTTTACCCCTTGGTCTGTTATCTGTATCTAAATCGGCAGGCATTGCGTTAAATTTGTTATACAAGATTAAAAGAATCTTTATAAGTCAAACCAGCATGAGACCTACCACTTTTCTACCTCAAATTTTATTTCTTGTAGCTTCTGTTATCTCGTTGAAAACTAGTGCACAGGTGAATCAAGAGCTTATTAATGAATTAGATTCTATGGTAGAGCTTGATCAGCGCTGGAGAACCGCATATCGGGAAGGAGTTAATCAATCATTAGACTCATTAACGAAATCGCAATTGGTGATGACTCTAGATGCTATAGATAGTTTGCACTATTTGAAACTGAAAGAAATGTTTGAAACTTATGGCTATCTGGGTTATGATTTAGTAGGCGAAGAAGGAAGTCATGATTTTTGGTTGTTAATGCAGCATCAAGACAAACATTCTGATTTTCAGGAGGCTGTACTGGAGAAAATGGCTAAAGCAGTAGATGAAGATCAGGCATCTTACACAGATTACGCCTATTTACTTGATCGAGTATTGGTTAATACAGGTAAACTTCAAGTATTTGGTACTCAAATGACTCTTAATGCTGATTCTACTTCGTACATACCTAAGCCGGTAGAGGATGCTGATAAACTGGATAAGCGTAGGAAAAAAGCAGGTTTACCTCCTATGATGCTATATATCAAAATTATGAATGAGCGCTATTTTGGGAATCTAAGTCAATAAATTAAGTAGCCTTAAATCCTTTTCTTTTCTGCTCTCCCCAGGTTTTCTTTCTGCGGATAAACTTGTCGAAGTTTCCTCTCACTGCAGACCACACAGTAATGGGGTGATATACGAATGGTTCTATCATTGCTGCGAATAATAGCTTTAATAATGCCCGTCCCTGGGTGTATTCACGGTAGGTTTTTTCCTCTAATAAAAGTGCTATCCATGATATGAGCAGTGAAAATGTGTATACTAATGTGATTAAGATGAAAAAGTGTTGCCAGTCGATCCACCCCAAAATTGCCAAAACTGCAAAATAAATTAGCCCTGTAAATTCAATTAATGGAGCTAACCATTCGAACAGTAACCAGAAAGGATACGATAGCATTCCCATTAACCCGTACTTGGGACGGAAACAGATTTTCTGGTGAGCCAACAAGGTTTCAATAGTGCCCCTTGTCCATCGGTTTCTCTGTTTTTGGAAAATAGATAACTCCTCAGGAGCTTCCGTCCAGCACAATGGATCAGGCACATAAGCTACACGATACGGTTTGTCATTATCGGCCATGAATCGACGCATCCGTACTACCAGTTCCATATCCTCACCAACAGTGCTGGTGTCATAGCCACCTACTTCCAGAACAGTTTTTCGGTCAAAAAGTCCAAAGGCACCTGAAATAATTAATAAACCATTCATTTCGCCCCAGGCCATTCTTCCTAAAAGAAAGGCTCTGATGTATTCTAAAGTCTGGAATGTTGGTAACCATTTCTTGGCCAGTTTGACCTGTAATAGTCGTCCATTTTTGATGACACAGTCATTTGCAATTCTAACGACTCCACCTACAGCAACAACCTTTCTTCGAGTTTCTTCAAGGTATGGCTTTACCATTCTGAGTAATGCATCGTCTTCAATAATGCAATCCACGTCAATACAAGCCACCAGGTCTGATTTGGCATAGCTTATGCCTGCATTCAATGCATCTGATTTACCACCATTCTCTTTGTCAATCACCAGCAATTTGGAGAATGCAGGATTCTTGGATTTGTAGACTTCTTTTATTGGTTTGTGATTCAGGTAAGCACACTCCATGGTGTTGATGGGTTCCAGGTCATAAGCTTCGATCATGCGCAAAACAGAATCATCCTTGCTGCCATCATTCACTATTATGATCTCATAATTGTTGTAATGCAGTGAAAGCAACGATCTGATGTTATCGACAATTGATAGGGACTCGTTGTATGCTGGAGCTATTATGGAAATGCTTGGAGCTAAAGGTGAACGAAGGATGTCATCAAAATAGGTGTTCTTTTCATTTCGAGTGTAGCGCTGCAGTGCTCTAAATGAAATGAAGGCCAGAACAACATAAAACGACATGATGGTCAAAGCATAGAAGAATATGCCGTAATTGAGAAATTCGGTAATTTCTTTGTATCCTATCATTGATAAGTGACTGAGTATTTATCTAAATAGTGCGTTAATCTGCGGGTGGCTGGGTTTTGGGAATTTCTAAGGGTCTCTAGTTGGGCTTTGCTGAGTTTGAAAGGGCTACGATGTAAGATGGAGAGAATAGAAATAAATGTCCAATTAGACATGATCCCAATTCTACTTTCCATTTCCATTAAGCCTTTGATTTCGCCAATTTCTACCATGGCGATTTTAGCCTGTTTTCTTACTCTTATATCATGATGGTCTACCAGAGGGACGATGGTTGAATAAGCAGATTTATCACCAACGATGGATAACTCGATGATTCCTTCCACGATTCGATGGGTGAAAGTCGAGTCCAGTTTTTTGATGGAAATTTTATCTAACTCAAAGTGGTAATACAGTTCTTTTGATCGCTCTTCATAAATCCCACTAAATGAGTAGCACATTTGAATTAATTCATCCAAAAGCATTTCTTTTTGCCACGTGTTCTTCACCAGCTGATTGAGTTGCTTTTTGTATTTGTCACTTTTTTCTGGATAATTAAGCGTCGCGGAGAGTAGTGAAAGAAGTGTGCTCCTGAACTTTTGCTGTTTCTTATTAAATAGAATGTATCTTATTCGATAGGTGAATATTGATATCAGCGTTAAGAATAGACAGAGCAGTACCAGTCCAATCAGATAGATGATCCATTTGTCAACAATGGGATATCTGTTAAGATCAAACATTTTCACTGTTATTTAAGCGATACAATATGTTTTTCGATCGTGCAACTACTTCATTTGGACTAAATGGTTTGTCAATAAAGTCGGAAGCTCCAAGACGAAAGGCCTCGAGTATTTTGGATTCCAGATCAGCATCGCTGATGATGATTACTGGAATTTTTTTCTGTTTGGCTATTTCTAATATCTCAAAACCACTTCTAAATGGAAGTAATTCCTCCGTGATAATAAGGTCTGGTTGGCTTTCCATATCGTCTATGAGTTCCAGGCCATTAACTACTGACTTTACTTCAAAACCTTCTATTCTTAAACGATCAGTGAGTACTTTGCGCAGCAATTCGTTGGGCTCTGCCAGTATGATTTTTTGATTACTCATCGTTTGTGCAAGGTTAAAAACAAAGAAATGGAATGCTGTTGTCTTTGCGAAACGACAAAATCATAGTTGATCCATTGATAGGAAATAGTCCATTGCTTGTTCTTTCTGGTGGTAGAATTCAGTGAGGCTCCCAAGGTTAATTGATCGGGTTTGCCGCTTATTTCAATTGTTTGATCGCTTATAAGAACAAGGTTTGGGTCATATCCATAGGCACCTAACAGACCAATATACCCACTATCACTATAGTAGTATCTGTGTGTTAGAATTACCGCGAAGTTGTTGAAGTTATCTTCAGTGAAGCCATAGGCGAAGTTTCCTCTAATTGAGGTTAAAAAAGGACCATAGTATCTTGAAAGGCTTCCGGTAATAACTCCCAGGCTTCCTGTGTTTTCAAAATTCATCCATCTCAGCCCAATTGAGTGTTCCCATTTGTCAAAAGGGTTGAAATATTCCAATACCAAATGATTCTTCACGAAAATGCTACCTGGGGACAAACCAAAGCCGGCCATTATGTAGTCCTTATTCTCAAATGATTTGTAAAAATCAGATTCTAAAAGAAAGGATGACTGATCAAAACGATTGGCAAAGGTTAGTCGAGGTATGAGAGTGAAATTGTTTTTTTTAAATTTTACTTCAGCTGTAAGGTTATGCCAATCACTCAATTGCTGGTTAAAGAAACTGTATTCGTAACCAAGTTTTGTGTAACTGTAGAAAGTAGTATCTCCTTGTTGAGCATTTGAGAAGCTACTTACCAGCATCATCAGTATGACGATGGCGTAAGAATGAATGTAATTCAATTATTTTCAGATAGTTGCTGATCACAATACTACAAAGTGGTGTCCAGAGTTTTAAAAATTTGATAATATTTTTTTATATCCTTTCATTAGTTACATTATCGCCTTGTTTTTATTGTAATTGCGATCATTTCACATCATTCACCATTAGAACACAATGAGAAATTTTTTAGCTTTTATCATCACCCTAATTATTGTTCCTAATGCTTTCAGTCAGGATTTGAGACCTAGAGCCTATGGGATATCTATTGGTATTCTTAAACCAGGAGAGAACAATGCAATTACAGATGTTACTGGTGTGATGGTTGGTCATGTCAGCATTGTCGAAGACGAAAATGTAAGAACCGGAGTAACAGCAATTTTACCACATGCTGGAAATCTCTATCAGGAGAAGGTTCCTGCAGCTATGTACATTGGTAATGGGTATGGGAAATTGATGGGGTATAGCCAGGTCAAAGAACTCGGGAATATTGAAACTCCAATAGTGCTCACCAATACGTTGAGTGTGCCACTAGCAGCAAATGGAGTGATAAGTTACATGCTTGGACTACCAGGTAATGAGAAAGTTGGTTCCGTAAACGCCATTGTTGGAGAGACTAATGACGGTTTTCTAAATGATATTAGAGGAAGACACGTAAAGGAATCTCATGTAGTAGCAGCAATTAATAATGCTAAATCAGGCCCAGTAGTGGAAGGCAATGTAGGTGCTGGGACAGGAACCATATGTTTTGGCTATAAAGGAGGTATTGGAACTTCCTCAAGAAAGTTACCTGAAGAGCTAGGTGGATACACTGTTGGTGTTTTGGTTCAGACCAATTTTGGGGGTGTTCTTGAAATTAATGGAGTTCCTGTGGCCAAAGAATTGGGTAACTATCCTTTCAAGGATATTCTGGAAAAAGCAGATGGGTCTTGTATGATAATAGTTGCCACAGATGCTCCTGTAAATGAAAGAAATCTAGAACGAATGGCTAAACGAGCCATGATGGGTTTATCAAAAACTGGAGGAGTTGCTTCTAATGGTAGTGGTGATTATGTGATTGCATTTTCAAATGCGAAAGAAAACCTAATATCGAATAATTCAGATTCAAAATTTCTAGAAACAAGCTATTTGCGTAATGATGAAATGACTCCACTATTCCTGGCTACAATAGAGGCTACAGAAGAGGCAATTATTAACAGTCTCTTTGCTGCTGAAACAATGACTGGAAAGGACGGTCATGAGATAAAAGAACTTCCAGTAAAAGGCGTGTTGGAGATCATGAAGAAATACGGAAAGGTTGAGTAGTTGTGTAACATTGGCTACATATTCTTATTTCTGTACAACCTAGCTTAGCCCTCAAACCATGATTACTATGTCATTAGAATTCGAAAAGGTAGAATTAGGCGAAAAAGGGAAACAAGCTAAGAGGCAGGAAAAGCTTAAGCATTTTAAGAGAACCCTTGTTTACATGGGAATTGGTGCTGTAATAAGTCTAGCAGTTAGCTATTTAACTGAAGGTGCTACGATTACAGCATTAAATAGTGAGGAAATCGCTAACTCCTTGCTTTTAGGTGGTTTTGTTGGATTCTTTCTAACCAACAGTCCCTGTGCAAGAGGGAGATGTTAGAGACGAGCGAATGCCTGTAACGCTATATCATTAAGTGTTGTAACAAATCGGGTTTTGAGTCGTCATCTACCAAATCAAAACTCAATGAAACAATTAGTAACAGCACTTTTAGTGTTCGTAGCTCTGGCGAGTATTGGCCAACGACTTAATTCTGAGAAAAAAGTATTAATGGTGGTCAGTAGCTATGGAAAAGATCAGGGTCAAACAAGGCCCGGATATGAATTTGATGAGTTCTCTCAGGCTTATCTCATTTTTAAGGATAATGGACTAACAGTTGATTTAGCCAGCCCACGAGGAGGAAAAGTAGAACCCGATCAGTATAATAAGGAGAAAGTGTACAATCAGCGTCTGTTAGCTGATGAATACGCTTTGAGTTTACTGGAGGAAACAATTCCCACTTCCAGAATTAATTCAGAAAACTACGATGCGATCTTCGTTGTAGGTGGAAAGGGGGCGATGTTTGATTTACCGTATGATCCTTCATTACAAGATATTATACTTGAAATGTATGAACGGCCAAATACCATTATTGCCTCTGTCTGCCACGGTCCTGCAGTATTTGCGAATGTGAAAAGTGGTGATAAGTTCATCGTTAAGGATGTAGAAATGACAGGGTTTACCAATGAAGAAGAGGCATTATTCGGTAAAAAATGGGTGTCTGAATTTCCATTCAGTTTGGAAGATCAATTAGTACTGCGTGGTGCTAAGTTCACTAAAGCCAATTTTATGCTCCCTAATGTCAGTGTTTCAGGGTCATTCGTGACCGGTCAGAATCCATTTTCCACAGCAAGATCTGCAGAAGAAGTCGTTCGTGCACTTGGTCTGACACCTAAGGAGCATATTCAGTATCCAGATGAACATACTGTTTACGCGATAAAGTCCTTTTTAAATGAGGAACTGAGTCTTAAAGCATTTAATAAGAAATTGAAGCAAGATACTTCCGCTTTTGATATTCCTCTACTGGCGATATACGGTTATTATCATATCATGGCAAATGAAGGTGCGAATGAAAAGTTGAGACAAGGAATACAACTAGTAGAACTGAGTGCTCCGTATTTTTTCAATGAAAATCTGCAGATAATGGTTGCGCAGACCTACATAGCGATTGAAGAAAAGTCCAAAGCAAAGAAGGTGTTGAATGATTTGATAGCTAGAGATAAACTTACAGAACAAGCAGAGGAAATGCTGATACAAATTGATTGAAAATCACATGAGGGCTATTGTAAAAGGTAGCCCTTATGTATCTTAATCATAAAGCCCCATGCTCAAATAACGCTCTCCTGTATCACAAACAATAAAAACAATTAGGCCCTCGTCCAATTCAGCAGCAAGTTCTAAAGCAGCTGTTAATGCACCACCACTACTCATTCCTGATAAAATGGCTTCTTCTTTGGCCAATCTTCTGGCCATCAGTCGAGCATTGTCTTCGCTTACATCAATAACCTGATCAACTCTTTTTGGATCAAAAATAGCTGGAAGGAATTCTGGTGACCACCTTCTGATTCCCGGAATAGAAGACCCTTCTGTTGGTTGGGTGCCTACAATTTGAATAGCTGGATTTTGCTCTTTTAGATACTTGGAAACTCCCATAATTGTGCCAGTTGTTCCCATTGCAGACACAAAATGCGTCACTTTTCCGTCAGTGTCTTTCCAGATTTCAGGGCCAGTCGTTTTGTAGTGCATGCCGTAATTGTCTGGATTAGCAAACTGGTTGAGCATGTAATACCCTTGATTGGTAGCCATGTCTTCAGCTAATTCACGCGAATACTCGATGGTTTTCTCAGCAGGAGTGAGGATTACTTCAGCTCCATACGCTCTCATGGCTTGTACGCGCTCTTTGGTGCTGTTTTCGGGCATCAATAAGGTCATTTTCAAGCCAGCTGATTGAGCGATCATGGCTAGTGCAATGCCGGTGTTGCCACTTGTTGCTTCAACTAGTTTATCGCCTTTTTTGATGTCTCCACGTTTCAAAGCTTCTGTGATCATGCCATACGCAGCACGGTCTTTTACGCTTCCACCAGGGTTTTGACCTTCCAGTTTTCCGAAGATTTTGACATTCGGATTTTTATTGATTCTTGTAATTTCTACAAGAGGTGTATTGCCAATTAAATCGAATAATTTCATGAGCTGATAGTTTTTGAGCCAATGGAGTAATAGAGTAGGAGTTATGCTTGTTTCACTACAATCATTTCGGACTTGTCCTCCGACTCGTCATGCAGTGAAGCTTTGTAGTAAACTCTAGAGTCAGCAGGAATACTCTTTGTTAACCACACGTTTCCGCCTACAGTTGAGTTTTTGCCAATTCGTGTTTTTCCTCCTAGGATAGTAGCACCTGCATAGATGACCACACCATCTTCAATGGTTGGATGTCGTTTGACTTTCGCATCTTTCTTGTCCACACTTAGTGCTCCAAGAGTTACTCCCTGGTAGATTTTTACGTGCTTTCCAATGATGGTTGTTTCACCAATTACAATACCGGTACCATGGTCAATGCAGAAGTGTTCTCCTATGATCGCATTTGGGTGAATGTCAATGCCTGTTTTACTATGAGCATGCTCTGTGATAATTCTAGGTATGTTTTTTACACCAAGTAGTGCCAGTTCATGCGCCAAACGATAGGATGCTATAGCGTAAAAACCAGGATAAGATCTGATGATTTCTGACTTGTCATAAGCTGCAGGGTCACCGGCAAACATGGCATTAATGTCTTTTTCTAGTCTTTCGTAAAGTGTTGGCAGACTTTCAAAAAATGCTTCTATTACTTCTTCCTGTGTATCACCTTCTAAGGATATATTTCTGAGGAGGACGTCACGCATTTTGTGCTGAAGACTGGCAAGTATTTGTTCTACTTGTTTTTCAGATTCTACACGGTGACTTGAAAAGTCAGGAAACAAGACTCCTAGCAATTCATTGAAAAAGCTGATGATTGATGCTTTACTTGGGATTTTGGTATACTCCTGATGGGAGTCATATATTTTCTTAATGAACGATTCTTTCATGCCAATACCGAGAATAGACTTACCTAACGGTAAAAATATGGTGATGTTTACGAAGAAAAGTCGTTAAGCCATCATTTAGTTCAAAGAAAATCAGTTTAAATGCTACTGATTGTACTTTTTTAGGATTTCAGGGGCAATTTCGGGCTCAGCCATAAGCCATTCTTTCACTTTTCCTTCATCCCATCGATATAGCCAGCTTACTCCCCATTTATCAATGTGATAGTCTGTATTGTCAAATACAGGGTCTTTCAATGCGTCTTCCAGGGTGATGAATTCATAACCTTTATCCTTTAATCCTTGATAGATTTCACCTAGATAATCAGCATTTAGTGGATTGACATGGCATAAATAGATATGTGGAATAGCACGCCCAAGTGTTTGATCAGCAACACCTTCGTACCATTCAAACATTTTTAGCGTATGAGAGACATATGCTTCACCCATTGCTTTCATTTCAGAGCTATCACCTTCAATGACAGCCTTAGCATACATTTTATTGAAGATATAATCTCCACTTTCTACTGTGACAGGTGCGACGGTGTATCCTTGCTCAGATAGGAATTGCTCAAACTTAGCCTTGGTGAGACTATCTGGTCCAGTATTCAGAAATGGATGGCGGAAGTACCGCATCTTGGACCCATATTCTTCTAATAATGAAGAGGTGAACACTTCACCCTTAATGACTTCATTTTTAAAGTCTTCCAATGGTGTGTTGTAAAAGGAAGGATGACTGTAGGTGTGATTGCCAAGGTCCAGACCTCCTTCTAACCAATTTCGAAGGATTTGTTTTCTGGCTACCTCTTCATTTTTACGATGGAGTTTCTGTTCATTTACAAACCCTATTACAGGGACTTCAAACGACACTGCTGTGTCAATTACTTGTTGATTGACATGCTGAATGTGAGCAAGATCTATGAAGGGCCCATTGCTTATTAAGTCATCAATAGTTATCACTACCTGTTTCTGTGATATTGCTGGAAGTGACAGGAGGAAAAGAAAAATTGCTGAGAGTATTTTCATTACTACAAATGTAGTAATTAATTTTGCTTATGAAAAAAGGTCGCCAGAATACACTGACGACCTTTTATATGTTATTCGTATTTTAAATTATCAGCCGGATTGCTGGTGGCAGCTCTCAAGGCATGATATCCTGTGGTGAGTATGGTAATTCCTCCAATGACAACCAGTACCAATCCGTACAACAGATAATTCATATCAACATGATACTCAAAAGTGCTGAGCCATTCATTCGTTAAATAATAAGCGATACCGAAAGCAGGAATTGCTCCAATTAATACCAGAATAAGGAAATCTTTGATCAGTAACGTAACCAATCCGGAAACTTCAGCGCCCAGAACTTTTCTGACACTAATTTCTTTGGTACGTTGTTCAGCAATGAATGAGGCCAGGCCTAATAGTCCTAAACATGAAATGAAGATCATCATAATGGAGAAACCAAGAAAGAGTCTTCCTCGAAGTTGATCCGTTTCATATTGCTCCATGAAATCCTGGTCTAGAAAACTGTATTCAAAAGGTTTGTTTGGAAAAGTCTCTGTCCAGGCTTGTTCGATTGATCCGATTCCTGCATCTAAACCACCACTAATTTTGATAAGTGCATTCGAATTGTTCAAACTAGGAATAAACAATAGTGCTTCGATTGGTTCATAAAGTGATCGTTGATGAAAGTCTTTCACCACACCAATGACTTTGTGGTATTTCGTGCTGTCTTGATCAAACTGGAATCGCTTGCCAATTGGGTTGTCCCAACCCATTCTGACAACCATGGCCTCATTCACCATTACTGCAGAAGCTGTGTCGGTTGGGTATTGAGGATTAATATTTCTTCCTTCGGATAGGTTAATTCCTAATACAGGTAAATAATCATAGTCTACCCCATATGAGTCAATTCCATAGTTTTCCATGACCCCTTCATTGGTTTCTACCATCATTACATTTTTACCAAAACCTCTTCCAGGTGTAGTTGTAGATGTAGCGGCATCTTTAATGTTTGGGTCTTGTAAAAGTCTGTTTTTGAATACAGGCCATTTGTCTCTTGCGGCTGGATTGTCCAATACAACTCTTACTACTCGCTCTTTCTCAAATCCCAGATCCTTATTTCTTAGGTATTGCATTTGATCATATATGACCAACGTTCCGATAAGCATCGAAATAGAAATGAAGAATTGAACACCTACTAGAATACTTCGCAATAATTTATTACCTGATTTGCTTCCTTTTCCTTTAAGAACGGCAGCTGGCTTAAATGCTGAAAGGTAAAATGCAGGATAACTTCCACTTAGTATGCCAGTGATAATGAGCATAACGGCTATGGCAGCAAGCACCATAGGATCACCAAGACTGCTAATGCTCATGGATGTTTGTAGCTGGGAATTGAAAATTGGAACTAGAATAAGCACCAATATCAAACTTAAGAACAAAGCGGTTAAAGTGAGAAGTATGGACTCAGACATAAACTGACGTATCAACATGCCTCTTTGAGCTCCCATTACCTTGCGAATACCCACCTCCAAAGCACGTTTCATAGAACGAGCGGTAGAAAGGTTCATGTAGTTGATGCTGGCAATCAAAATCAAGAAGATGGCGACAGCTCCAAAAATGTAGATGTATTTGATGTTGCCCAGTGGTTCGGGTTCACCCTGGAAAGTGGAGTAGAGGTGGATATCCTGAATATTGATCATTTCATATTTGATCTTGATATCAAACTGATCGAATATCGTTGCTACATAATTGGTAATGATCGTTTCGTTCAATTTGGTTTCTACGGCTTTTGGATCAATGCCTTCTCGAAGTAGTATGTAAGTGTATATTCCAAATCCACCCCAACTTTGAGAGTTATTGCGATCTACAGTGCTGGCAGAGATCATTGCATTTGGGCGAATATGGTTATTTGGAGAGAGGTCCTTGTAAACACCAGTTACTTCCAGTGAGTTGTTGTCAGTTTTGATGATCTCTCCAATTGGGTTGGCACCTTTGAAAATTTTGTCAGCCATCGATTGACTAATGACAATGGAGTTGGGGCCTTCTAATGCAGTGGCAGAATTTCCTGAGATGAATTCATAATCAAATACACTGAAAACAGTTGAGTCCACCATGAAGATCTTTTCTTCATAGTAACTGATGTCGTTTCTTTCAAAGCGAGTTCTTCCATTTCCGATAAACCGAGTGTACTGCTCTACTTCAGAGAATTCATTTTTAACTGTTCTACCAAGTGGCAGCTGGGTGGTTGTCCAGCGGAAAGAATTATCTGGTTCACTTATATCAGATGATATTCTGTAAATCCTTTCTGCTTTGGAGTGCTGTTGATCAAAACTCACTTCATGATACAGGTACAATACAATCAGTAAGCTGGATACAATTCCAATAGTTAAACCTAATATGTTGAGTGAAGTGTATCCCGGTTGACGCAATAGGTGCCTAACCGTGATCTTGAGGTAGTTTTTGATCATCGTTAGTAATTAGTTTGGTTACCCCTAAGACTTAGCCAGATGATAATAGGTTACAAATACTTGATGATCGGTAAGAGGATTTAAGAGAAATTAACAGAAATGTGGATAAAGACGTGTAAAAGCCTGGTATTTAAGGTGTAAAAGTTGTGGGAAACCACATTCCTAAATTATTGGCAACGCAAAGAAATGGAAGTACCTTAGAAATATCAAACAAGAGATAGAAACCGAAACGCGAGTTTCCACTTGAAGCGCAAAAGTTATCAGAAGCTAAGGCTGATCATAGCGTGGCATAATCAAGTGAGAATAGAGAAGTAACTGGTTTTCCAGGAGAGCTCTAGGAAGGAATCGAACTGTAGTTTGACGTCTTATGAAGGGCTACGGTCCTGCATTAAGTGCAAAGGGTAGATGTCCTATCAGAGGGGCATCTACCCTTTTTTGTATATAAAAAAAGCAGACAACTCAATAGCTGTCTGCTTCACGCATGGTCTTTCCACAACCTAAATTAGACCTATGCGGTTTTCTTATATTCTTGCTTAATTTTCGTAAGTCTCTGATTCATAACATCCGACATTTGATCAAACGCAGATCTGATGTGATCAAAGGATTCTTGAGAGTCTGCCATCAAGTTGTCATACAGTGACTGAATGGTTTCTTTAGACTTCTCTAAGTTGCTTAAATCACGCTTCCAAATCTCTTTTTGCTTGTCAGTGAAGCTTTTGCCACTTCGTTCGATTTCATCAAGACTTTGAAATATTTGATCTATTTTTTCTTTAGCAGAATTTCTGATTTTATTTCGATCCATAACATTAACTTGTTGATAATCAAATATTTAACTTTGTTTCTAGCTTGATTGTTTGAATTATTTCGAAATAATTTGTTTTGATTCCGTTAACTCTCTGGTAATGTGTGTGATTGTAAAGATGAATTTTACAATTTTGCATTACTAAAAGCTCCAATTATTCTCCTAAAAAACTCAACTGACCTACTGAATGAGCGAATTTGAAAATGACATGGCCAGATCACTCAAAGTGATCAAAAACATCCTGGTTGTTTTTCTCGGAATTGTCATCCTCTATTTGTTGAAGGTGCTAAGCAATTTGTTTTTGCCATTGGCTTTTGCCTTATTCTTTGCGATCCTTCTTCAACCTTTAGTGGGTTTATTTAGAAGAAAGTTTTCTCTTAACCTCAGTGTTGTCTTTACTACCATCGTCTCGGTCATTGTGTTTTTGGCATTGGGCTTTGTTTTTTACAATGCCGTGAGCAGTTTCATTGCTAATAGAGATCAAATATTAAATGGTGTAACTGCCGAATTGAAACCAGTTATTGATGAAATCTCTCGATTGCTGGGAGCTGAGATGAATGACGATGAATTGAAATCCTATATTTCCAGAGTTATTCCCACTGACAAGGTGTTGTCCATGTCAGGATCGTTCCTAAATACCATCAGTGGGTTTGCTACGGAGCTGCTGATGACCATTTTGTACTTTGCTGGATTACTAAGTGCAATAGCTGAGTATGAAAAAGTGATCGATTACATCATGGGCAAAAATGGCGAGGAACATTCTGTAGCTTCTGATACCTTCCGCAGAGTAAAGGATTCTATCAGTATTTACATCAAGGTGAAAACCATCGTGAGTCTGTTAACTGGACTTGGTATCGGCTTGGTTAGTTGGTTTTTTGGAATTCAATATGCCTTCTTGTGGGGTATTTTGGCATTTGTCCTGAATTACATTCCGTACGTAGGTTCACTTATTGCCATAGTTCCACCTTTGCTCATTGGTGGATTGACTGCTGATAGTGTTTCTGAGTTTGTCTTCTTATTCATTTGTCTGGAAGCGATTCAGATAGTGATGGGTAGCATTATAGAGCCGAAAATGACCGGTGAGTCATTATCGATTAATACCGTGACCATCTTATTTAGCCTGGTATTCTGGTCGTTTATGTGGGGCACTGCCGGGATGCTACTTTCGGTTCCAATGACTTTCCTGATCAAGGTAATCCTGGAGCATGTCTCGGATGCTGGGTTCTTTGTCCGGTTGATGGATAAAAAGACGGGTAAGGAACTGGGATAAATAATATTACAGGTATTGGTGCGTTGATGTGGTGTGATTAACTAAACCATATCTTGATGAAAACTATTGCCACCATTGCTGCTCTATTTATTGCTATTACATCTTATGCACAAGAAGGTCTGAAAGAAGGCTATAAAATGCTGGGCGGAAGCTTCTCTTTCAATGTTTCGGAATCTGACGATGATTATCTGGATTACTTCATGGTTGATAATGAAAATCGTTATACCTCCTTTGGTTTTAGTCCATATTATGGAAGGTTTTATGCGGATAATCAATTGATTGGGTTGAGGTTTGGCGTATTAACGTCAACTTCAGCTAATCAGTATGTTCGTTATCTTGACAGTACTGAACAAATAGAACGACGTAATTCAACAGACAGAAACTCTACCAATCTCTCATTAGGGGTATTTTGGAGATACTATCTGCCTATGAATGATAAAATAGGTTTTTTAGTTGAACCAGCACTAAGTGGGTATTGGGAGCGTAATGAATATCATTACCTGCTTGAGCACTATCACGTACTTTCTTATGAGCAAAATGATGTCAATGAATATGAGGCTAATTCAACCGGGTATGGTGTGTTATTGTCTTTGAACGCTGGTTTTTACTTTTTTCCATTACCACAACTTTCTCTTGAAGTACTTCTTGGAAATTTTGTATCTGATTTTGCCTTTGGTAAATCGACCAATAAGGTTCTTGATGATCTGGAATTGGAAGATGAACGCAATTATTCCAGCTTTAATATCAACTTTAAAGCAGTAAATTCTTTCCGATTTGATGAGTTGATCCGGCTCAATTACTATTTCTAAGAGCAATTTTTTGATCTAACAGTTCTGTAAAGAAGTTTTTGTCATCAATCGAAAGCAGAATAATAGATCCTGTTTTCTTTAAACCATATGCTCCGGTGATGGTGACCATGTCTTTTAAATGAATAATGCAGTTATGAGATTCCATTTCACCAAGTAATGATAACCGCACAGCATTTTTAGATTGAGATTCGTCCAAATCTTTTGAGGTAGGAAGTATTTGATCAATTAATTCTAGGGGGATAGCAATGTCTCCAAAAAGTCCATATTTAAGAATCAGGTTAGCATCGCTTACTTCGATGAATCGTCGTTTCATAGCCTTCGCATGACCTAATATTTGGAGTGCAGTATATAAACTCAACACAAACAGTACCCATGCTACTGCTTCATTCCAGCGAATGAGAAGGAAATGTAGAGCAATGGTCTCTACCAGAATCATGACAATGATGATGAACATTAATGCCATAGCACCATTCTCTTTATGATAAGTGAACTGATTGTTTCTTGGCTTCGACTTCTTCCAACTGATCAAGGCATAGTAGATCATCCCAATCTCTGTAGCGAGGATATTAGCAACTCTTGCGCTTGGAAGTATCTCTTTGGCTGCAGTCTTGAGTTTGAAGTAATAGTCAGATTCTTCGGATTTGGAAAACGCTTTCTTTCCTTGATTGACCTTGTAAATGACAAGACCCAGGACACTTAATTCTACTACTGGAAGTAGGAAATTTTTGATAAGGTTGAGGTGAAATTGCTTATCCTCGGGAATCAGAAATGTGGCTATAACAATGCCTAAAATGAATACTGGAACTGCAGTGATTTTGGGCGTTTTGGTTTTCCAAATAGCAATCAGATATAGGATAGGACTTGTTAGTGTCAGGTCATAGATGATGCCCATGGCCAATGTATCATCTAATTGAATACTTGAGTATGTCACCAGAAATACCGCAAAAGTGAGTATAGAAACAGGTATTGCTAATGGAAGTGAATTCAATAAACGTGTATTCATCATTCTAGGGGTGAAGAGTTAGTTGGTTACTGAGCCACTTCAATATTGAGTTGACGTCCTTCTTTTCTAGCTTTTTCATCCATCTGCGAGCCAATCACTATTCCGATTGTCATTCCAATGGGAATACCTACCCCTAAGAAAGCCATATTGTCCAGTGTAGAACTGAAAACTACTCCAAATGGTACTCCAAATGAGATTCCAATGGCCATGTATAGATTTCGATAGTAGCCTTTTGGAACAATTTTGACTGATTTTTCTACTTGCTTCAGAATTGCTCGAATTGAATTACGGATATTTTTGGTTAGCGCTTTTTCAGATCCGTCAAATTCGTTTAGCAGTGTGATTTGTGCATTGATAAACTCGATATCTGCCTCCGTCAAGCTTCTCTTTTCCAGAGCGGAAAGAATGTTTGTTAACGAATTAATCTGGTTATTGAGTTTGGTGTAACCAGATTGGGAAGGGTTGATTTGAACAGCAATGTATTTCATAAGCGTTTGGTCGATTGGGTTGAAAACAAGTTCTAACCATTTAGTAGACCAAATAGCTTATTTCTTACACTCCCATTAAAATATTTATACACTAGCCAGCTTTTTCTTTTCACTTGACTTCCGCATTTGTACAATTACGAAAGTCAAGATCACCCCAGACAAGGCCATTGCTGCTCCAACCCAGTCTGCGGATGTGAATCCAAAACCTGCTGCTATAGGCAATCCTGCAAAATAGGCTCCAGAAGCATTTCCCATATTGAAGGCGCTTTGATTGAGTGATGAACCCAACATCTCAGACCCTTTGGCAGAGTTGATCATGGCCATCTGGATAGGAGTAGAAACACAGAAAGCGATTACTCCAATAGAGAAAGTCATTACCAAAACCCATACTTGCGAACTCGCCAGGTAGGTATTCAATGCCAATAATATGGCCATTCCGCCTAGTGCCACCGCAACTGCGTAAATCGGTTGCATCTTTTGGGCGAGTTTGGCTCCAATAAAGTTGCCACAGAACATGCCTGTTCCAGCCAGAATCATGGCATAGCTTACTACCGCTGGATCATGTCCGGCTACTTCAGTTATTAATGGAGCGATATAACTGTACCAGGCGAAGAATCCCCCAGTTCCGATAGTCGTGAGCAAAAAGACCATCCAAAGCTCTAGTTTCTTGAAGATCTTAAAATCGGCAGCCAGAGAGCCACTAGACGAAGGAGGCATAGCTGGCATCCAAAGTTTTACACTCAAAATGGTGATTAATCCGATCACTCCGACAATGAAAAACGCAATGTTCCAATGAAATTCCTGGCCCAGATAGGTGCCAATGGGTACTCCAATAATGTTGGCTAAAGTCAAACCAGAAAACATGGCTGCAATTGCTTGTGCTTCTTTGCCTTTAGTGGCAATTCTACTGGCAACAACTGCTCCAATGCCAAAGAAAGCACCGTGCGGAAGTCCTGATAAAAAGCGCATCATCAAAAGTGTCCAATAGCTGTTGGCAAACCCCGAAAGCGAGTTGAATACGGTGAACCAAATCATCAAACCAACAAGCACTTTGTTTGGAGGCCATTTACTACCGATTGCTGTAAGAAGGGGGGCTCCTACTACCACACCCAATGCATAAGCTGCAATAAAATGTCCAGCTTCAGGAATGGTTATGTCAAGAGCTTCAGCGATTTCAGGAAGAATTCCCATAATCACAAACTCCGTCATTCCAATTCCAAATCCTCCTGCAGCTAATGCTAGTAGCGCTTTCTTCATGTGTCGCTTTTTAGTTATTGAAGATACGATCGATGTATCGACATATTTTTAGCGAAGTTCTTGAGAAACTATGAATTATTGGAAGATCATGATATTCTTTTACAAATAATTGAATGATTTGTACAAATGGTTAGGCTTTTTGTTTTTTCTGATCCCAACAGATGTAAAGTCCAAATCCGACCAAACAAACTGCAGAAGCCCAGATGAATCCGGTTTTTAATCGATCGGTAGAATCTCCAAGGTAGGCTATGAAACCTATCAAGGGTAAAATCCCGATGGTAGTTGCTGCCACGAATTTCCAAAACCGCATAGAAGATAGACCAGCCACGAAACTGATAGTGTCATTGGATAGGAAAGGAGCGAATCGGAAAATGGCAATTATCCAGAAGCCATACTGCTCGAGATAAGACTTCATTTTTTTCTCTGACTTTTTACCAAGCAGTTTCTGTAGCGTGTACTCACTGAGGTAGTTTCCGATGCCATAGGCTAGCACAGAAGCTAACAAAACTCCAGTTATTGCCAATAAGCTACCTTTCCAGGGACCATAAGCTAAGATACTTACTACCATCAATAGCCACGATGGTATCACAAAAGCGAACATTTGAATAATGAATCCGGCAAGAATGATGATGGGGCCCCAAAAAGACAGTTCTTTCACCCAGGCTTGAATCTTATCTTGATTTTCACTCGTGAGTACTTTCCATCCTTCATTGGCAAAATCATGAAATGAGGAGTTGAAAAAATAGAACGCAGCAAGTGTACCTATCAAAACGATGGTTACTGCGGCAGGGATTAATTTGCTTGTACTGATTTTACTCATTACTATTAGTAACTATTGTACAAGGGGATAATGTTTATAAATGCATTTATTTATGATCTCATCCTCGTTTGTAACGAGGATGTATAAAGCAGAGCATTTGTAATGCGACTTATACCAACATTATCATCATTAATTAGATATATTGCTAAATGTCTGGCGACCGTTATCTAATATCTGATCAAAATGCTTTGTATTTTCTAACATTCACTGTAGTGGGTTGGATAGATGTCTTCACTCGAAAAGAATATAGGTTAGATATAGTAAACTCACTTAATTATTGCATTCAATCTAAAGGGCTTACGGTTTATTCATGGTGTGTTATGAGTAATCACCTTCATTTGATTATAAGAGCAAATGAAGGTTATAGGTTGTCCGATATCATCCGTGATTTCAAAAAGTTCACAGCAAAACAAATCCTTGATCGAATTGAAAATGAGCCAGAAAGTAGGAGAGATTGGATGTTGAATCAGTTCCGATTTGCAGGACGCAATCTAAAGCGTATTACAAATTTTAAATTCTGGAAAGATGATAATCATGCTATCGAACTTTCAAGCGGGATGATAGCGGCTAGAATGGATTACATCCATCAAAATCCTGTAAAGGCTATGATTGTAGAGGAACCTGAACATTATTTGTTTAGTTCTGCAAGGGACTATTCAGGAGTGAAGGGCTTGGTAAATATTGTATTTATTTAGCCAAGTTTCAAACTTGATAGTTTATGAATCCGCGTTGCAAACGCGGACTAGTTAGGGGGTGATTGTTTGATCTAGCACTCTTTACTAAGACTCATCGCTTCATCAATTACAGCCTGAGGGTATCCTGAAATTTTCAATAGTTTGATTGCATTCCGGGTGGTTAATGGTCCTTCTTTTAGCTGATGATCAAATACCAACTCGTCATTGGTAATGTCTTCAGTAAAGTGATACAGATCAAAACTGTCCTGAAGTAACTCCACTAATTCCAGATCGTGGGTGGCTACCATCACCAGATTGTTACCTTGATTGAGATGTGAGAGTACTGCTTTTGCCGCAGCGATTCGCTCCAGAGTATTCGTTCCTCGAAATACTTCATCCAGCACAAAGAAACTAGATTCGGACGCTGAAGATTGTTTTAGTAGATCACCAATAACATTCACTTCCTGTAGGTAATAGCTCTTTCCCTGGAAGAGATTGTCATCAATACGGATAGAGCTGGCTACCTTGAGAATTGGAGCTTCAAATGAATCTGCAAAACATAAATGTAGAGTCTGCGCAAGAATCGAGTTGATTGTCAATGTGCGTAAGAAGGTAGACTTACCGGACATATTCGATCCGGTGATCAAGACACTTTTACCATGAATGGTGATGGAGTTTCGGACACAGTCCGGAATCAGCGGATGGTAAATATTGGTTGCTGTTAATTGCTTTTCTTCAGAGCTAAATGTTGGATAGCAGAGGTTAGCATCACTAGTTTGCAGTGAGCAGATAGAAATGGCGGTATCCACTTCTCCAACATATTCAAATAATGTCAGGATTGCTTGTTCTTTTTCTTTCAGTTCCTCCAGTAGTTCGAAAAGTGCAAATACTTCCACCATGAAGAAGTTTTTGAACATCTCAAATAGACCAAAAACGAGAGCTGAAAGCTCATCTTGAACATTGCCTCCTGGTCTGAAGCTAATCAAACTGTATTTTCGTTTGAAACCTTTCAATTTTCCTAAAGCATCAGTGACTTCCTCTTGATACAGTTCAGGATTTGATTGATTGAGTTCTTTAGCTACTATCATTAATTGATTGAGCTGAGGTAGGGACTGCATGTAAACCAGCGTATTGTTCTTATTCCAAAAGTGGACAATCAAACTGATGGTGATTGGCATCAATAAGAACAGCAAGCAAACTGGGTATTTGAAGGAGAGTACGATCAAGCAAATGATTGCTGTAAGGTTCAAAAACAATAGGTTATACCATTTAGGTTTAGCCATTTGCTCTTCTGAGAACAAGGACTGCAGGTGGTAAGCATCCCGATCACTTAGTTTGTGCAGTAACACCTGAGTTTTTTCTCGCAGGGCAGTATTGCTAAAAAGCTCAGTCAGTTTCTTCCATGGATTGGTCAAAGAAGTAGAAGGTTCTGTCAAGACTTTGAACAAATACTGCTGGCCTATTCGACTTGTAGTCCGATCTATAAAAGCAAAAATTCCTCTCAGGTCTAGATCGTTAATGGTCTGCTCGCTAAGTTTATGATAGGGTTTGTTTTTAGCTTGCTCATAATTGGAATATCGTTCGATGAGGTAATAATCTGAAGGATCGTCTTTGGGTTGACCCCAGCTTTTGCGAATCGATTGAAGTGTTTTACGAGCAGTACGCCTTCTAGAAATCATTATGCCTGTAACAGCAATGGCTAAAATGATGATAGCACCAAGTAAGTAGATCATTGACGGTTGATTTTGGGAGGTTAGTAGCTGATAGGAGTGGGTTTATTACAAATTAATTTTAATTCGATTTGCTATTACTCTACCTTGAAGGAATTCAATAAGATCATGAATCCTGTTCTCTTTATTTAGTTTTTTGAGCTGTAATACTTCGATCTTTCCATTATTTAACTTTAATACGAGAATCCGAGCTCTTATTACTACTAAGTACAATGCCGAAAGTCCCATTAGCATCAGAAAAGCATAGATCATTAGTCCCGCAATTTGTGCTTTGGGGTGGTTTGTGGGAAATTCAAAATGAAATGGACCGAAGTAGTAAAAGATTGAATTTGAGATTGTAATAAGTATCAAGCCAAATAGCAGCGTACGAATTGGATATTTTGTCTGTGGGCCATATTTAAATTCTACTGTTTGTAAATCAACAAAGTCAATGCTTTTATAGACCTGGCTATTTTTCAGAATCTGAATTCCTAGTTCATTGATTTTAAATTCTTCGGTGGCGAACATCTTTAGTTTGGATGAATTAAAAACCCCTTGTTATTCTTCTTTTTTTTCTGGTGTCCATTTATTGCCTACTAGGTTAGGATTGCCGTAAATTAAGTCAATCAGTACTTGAGATGCTTTAGTTAATCCTGAGTAGAAGTCACCTTTTCGGAACTCAGGAAGCATTGTACTATCGATTATCTTTTTCGCAATCTCATCACGAATGATTTGCTCTAGTCCATAACCAACTTCAATTCGAATTTTTCGATCTTTCATTGCGAGTGTGATGAGAATCCCATCATTATAGTCTGCTCGTCCTATTCTCCAGTCATTGGCAACATCCATGGAATATTCTTCAATGGTGCGTTCATCTAAGGAGTCAATAGTTAAGATGATAAGTTGTGAGCCAATCGAGTCTTCGAGAGATTTGAGAAGGTCATTCAGTTGGTCTTCTTCCGGGTCAGTGAGGATATCTGCATAATCGTTAACCCTGGCATAAAGGTTAGGTACGTTTAAACTTTTAAATGCATTTGCCCTAGGTTGTTGATGTGTTGTGTTGCATCCAAGACTTATTGATAGAATTAAATACAGGAAATAAAGGGTGTTTTTAATCATTCAGGCTAGATACTAGATTTTAATATTCGGCTATCAATGATGAATTAGCCATTCATAAAATTCAAATTTATTTTCTCTTAGCATCCTTAACAAATAGTTAAGTAAATCAATGAGCTTGAACATTATTTGTTTAGATCTGCCAGGAGTAACAAACTTGATAATTTATCAATCAAGGTTACAAATACAGATTGCTGTTGGTTTCTTGCATGAATTTATGATTATGATGGCAATAAAAGTATTGATCTACTACTTTTAAACAATAAATTGTAAATCACGGTAAGCCTCTCTTTCTCAAATCATGTATCGATCAAATCAGGATATTTTATTTTTTAGAATTATCAATAGCATGAAAATGCATCGAATGCTCCTTGTTATTATCGCTTGTTTGGTTGCTCATTTTGGTTATTCTCAAAATCAGTCAATAATAGATTCGCTTCATCAAGAACTAGTTCATGCAGAGTCTAATGAAGAAAGGGTAGAGGTCTACTATGCATTAAGCTATGAATGGGCAGAATTTAGTTTTGATTCGGCCAATTTTCATGCGCAAGAAGGTTTTTTAATATCACGTAAAATCGATAACCCAAAACTGATCAGTCTTGGTTATTCATCCATTGGAAGTGCCTATTACTGTCAATATGAGTTGGATAGTGCAATTGGTTACTATGACAAAGCGAGAGAAGTCTCTCAACAAAATCAAGATACAAGTGGGTTGGTCAAAGCGACATTCAATATTGGTAACATCTACTTGATGAGCGGCAAACTTGAAGACGCTCTCAATGTATACGAGGAAGCTCAGGGTATTTATAAATCAATGGGTGATCAAATGGGAATAGCAAGAGCTTGGAATAATAAAGCGCTTGTTTTTAGAAGAACCAAACAAAATGAAATGGCCAAAAAGGCACTGCTGGAAGCCATCGACATTTATAAATCAATTGATGAACCCAAGAAAACATATAATGCCTCGTCTAATCTGGCGAGTATTTATTTACTATTGGAAGAATACGATAGCGCTATTCAAGTAGCGAAATCAAATATAGATTTGGCGAGGAGCTTGCAAAACCAATCATACGAATTACAGCCTTTGGTAGTTATTGGCCAGTCTTTTGAGAAATTGGAAGAATTGGATAGCTCGTTCAGTTATTACAATAAGGCTAGAGAATTGATCAATGAATATACACCTACAAGCGATAAAGTTTATGTGTATTTCGGACTTGCTACCTATTACCTCAATAAGGATGAACATCGTCCCGCAAAGCCTTATTTAGATAGCTTGAAAGAATTAGGACCTTTTGATAAAATCCTGAATCTGGCCATCCCTTACTATGAAATGACCGCCAAGTTTCATCGATTGAACGGTGATCTTGAATTGGCATATGCTCAACGATTGAAGTATGAGGAAATGAAGGATAAGTATCATGACCAACAGTTGATAGATCGAACTACGGAATTAGAACAAGTATTTGAAAAGGAAAAAAGAGAACTTGAGATCGCTAAACTCCAACTAGAGAATGAGAAGAAATCTCTGCAAACTGTAGCATTGATGATTATTTCTGGTTTAGCATTGCTAGCACTTATTTTCCTGGTTATTCTCTTTTCACAGCGTCAAGCCAAAAACAAACTGAAACACCAACTTCTCAATGAAGAAATTGAAAGTCTAAGGCTGAGAATAAGTAGAATTTATTCGGAAGTGAAGCTTTCAGAAATTGAAACTGACATTAAGAAAATCCAAACGGCTTTTCATAATGACCTCTCAGAACGTGAGGCAGAAATCCTTCAATTGGCAGTAACCAATAAGACCAATGCAGAGATTGCAGAGAGTGTTCATCTAAGTGTCAACACGGTGAAATACCATCTAAAAAATATTTACAGTAAGATTGGTGTATCCTCTCGCCTTGAAGCTAGACAGGTGATGTCAGAATCCTAAAATTCAATATTTTTTGATCAGTTTTTAGCACAACTACCCGGGTAGGGTGGGGAAATATTAGCTAAATCAATGGTTTTTTGAGCATAATTTTTTGCTCGACCACAATGAAAAACCGTTCGCACCAAGTCATTCATTCGAAGGAATGGATGATGCTTATAGGATTATTATTACTGACTATTCAGGTGTTAGCACAGTCAGCTTCGCCCACCCCTTTCATTACCACCTGGGTGACGGATGATGGTGAAATCACTATACCAACCAATACATTATCTGGTACATATAATTATAGTATCACTTGGACCAACCTCTCCAATTCGGGAGTTGGTGACGGATTTATATCTGGTCAAACAGGGGATTACACCATCACTGGTTTAACCATTGGAGATACTTATGAAATAGCTATTTCGGGTGTTTTCCCTCATTTCTATATGAATAACGGTTCTGAGAAGAATAAATTAATCTCTATAGAGCAATGGGGTGCTTTCTTTTTTTGGTCTTCTATGGAAAGAGCGTTCTATGGCTGTAACCATTTGATAAACAATGCCTCAGATACTCCAGAATTATCAGGAGTAACCAATATGTCTCACATGTTTCGATTAGCTAGTTCATTTAATAGTGATATCAGTACATGGGATGTTAGTAGTGTGACTACCATGAGCTACATGTTCACTGAGGCTAGTTCCTTTAACAATGGTGGGGTTGCACTCGACTGGACAACAGAAACAGCCAATGTGACGGACATGTCTCATATGTTCCACAGTGCCACTTCGTTCAATCAACCAATACATACATGGGATGTTAGTAGTGTCATCACAATGGAGTCCATGTTCTCCTCTGCAGATGTTTTTAATCAAGATATCAGTGATTGGGATGTCAGCAGTGTAACAAATATGAGGCAAATGTTTTTTGCTAATGATGGGTTCAATCGCCCTCTCAATTGGACTAATACGTCCAATGTGACGGATATGACGATGATGTTTCGGTTAGCATTTGCATTCAATAGAGATATCAGCGGATGGGATGTCAGCAGCGTCCTCACAATGGAGCAGATGTTTAATGGAGCATTGGCTTTTAACAACGGAGGACAGGCTCTCGACTGGACTGCAGGCACTGGTACGGCGAATGTGACGAATATGAGTTATATGTTTCAATTCTCCCCATTCAATCAAGATATCAGTAGTTGGGATGTGAGCTCAGTTACGCATATGACCTCTATGTTTAGAAATGCCACTGCATTCAATCAGAGTCTTGTTAGTTGGGATGTAAGCAACATCTCTAGTATGTATCTAATGTTTGATGGAGCCTCCTCTTTCAATCAAAACCTTGGGAGTTGGGACATAAGCAGTGTTTCGGATTTTAGGAATATGCTGGATGGGACCAATTTATCAGTAAGCAATTACGATGCAACATTGATAGGGTGGAGTACGCTGGAGGGAGCTGAATCGCAAATTCGCACCTCTCGAACATTAGGTGCAAGTGGGCTGTATTATTCCTCATCTGCGGCGTCCAATCGAGAGATTTTAACTGATACCTATTTCTGGACTATAATCGGAGATAATCAAGTGCCGAGCCCTGAAATAGCTGTTTATAACGGAGCTGATAATACAGCTCCTGAGCTTACAGCTGCTCAATCTGATATCGTCGATTTTGGAACTGAGATCCAAGGGGCTGATATAACACAGACATTCTCCATTGAAAATGTAGGTACCTTAGATTTAACGATTTCAAGTATTACGGTTAATGATGCTAGCTTTAGTATCAATAGCTCTATTTCTACTATAGTGGCAGGAGCCACTGAAACCTTTACAATTACCTTGTCTGGAGCGAGTATTGGAAGTTTTACTGGTGATGTAAGTATTGATAGTAATGATGCGGATGAAAACCCATTTACCTTTTCTGTTTCAGGGGAGGTTGTAGAGCCACCTGCTCCAGAAATCGACCTCTTTGCAGGAGTAGATAACACCGCTCCATCAATCTCCAATAATCAGGACACTGCAATTGATTTTGGAAGCATACTTCTGGGAAGTGATATCGCTCAGACTTTTGCTATTGAGAATACAGGAACTGGAGATTTAATCATTTCGGATATCACTTCAAGTAATGCATCCTTCTCCATAAGTAGCTCAATTGACACTATTGCTGCTGGAGCTTCAGAGAACTTTACGGTTACCTTGTCTGGATTAACCGCTGGGAATTTTAATGCAGACATTACCATCACTAATGACGATGCAGATGAAGGTACATTTGTTTTTCCTGTAGTAGGAGAGATCACAGCACCTGAAATTTCCCTTTATGCTGGAGCAGATAATGCAGGTACTTCCGTTACCAATGGGCAAACCACCATCATTGATTTTGGTACTTCTGTTCAAGGCACAGATATCGTCCAGACTTTTGCCATTGAGAATTTAGGAACTGCTGATTTAACTATTTCAAATATTACTTCTGACGATCCTTCATTTACAGTTAATAACACTGTCACAACCATTGCTCCTGGAGTTGTTGAGACGTTCACAGTCACTTTATCTGGTTCAACAGCGGGAAGTTTTACCGCTGACATTACCATCACCAATGATGATGCGGATGAGGGGACTTTTGTTTTTTCAATTGAAGGTGAGGTTGTTGAACCAGCTCCTGAGATAGACGTGTTTGTTGGATCGGATAATACTGGTACTACGATTGCCAATGGACAAACTTCAAGCATTGATTTCGGTACTTCGGTTCAAGGAAGAGATATTGTCCAGACTTTTGTTATTGAGAATACAGGTACAGCGGACTTATCTATTTCGAATATTACCTCTAGCGAAGCTTCTTTTTCTATTACTAGTTCAATTAATAGCATTGCTTCAGGAGCAACAGAAGTCTTTACCCTCACTTTGACAGGGACATCAGTAGGTGTGTTTTCTGGTGAAATAACCATCGCCAATGACGATGCGGATGAAGGTACTTTTGTTTTCCCTATTAGCGGTGTGATTGTTGCTCCAGCGCCAGAGATCGATTTGTATGCTGGGTCTGATAATACTGGAGCTTCGATTAACAATAACCAAACCGAAGCAATTGATTTAGGGAGTGTTCTTCAGGGAAGTGATCTGGTTCAGACTTTTGCTATTGAGAATACAGGAACTGCAGACTTATTCATTTCGGACATCACTTCAAGTGATCCATCGTTTACACTTTCTAGTTCTATTGGAAGCATCGCTCCCGGAGTTACAGAGACCTTTACAGTTACTTTATCTGGATCAATGGCTGGTACTTTTACAGCAGAGATTACAATTATTAATGACGATACAGATGAAGGCACTTTCGTATTTGCGGTTGTAGGAGAAATCACCTCACCAGAGATTGCACTATATGCAGGAGGCGATAATACAGGTGCCTCGATTGTCAGTAATCAAACCGCAGCAATAGATTTAGGAAGTGTTCTTCTAGGAAGTGATCTGGTACAGACTTTTGCCATTGAGAATACTGGAACTGCAGATTTGTCCATTTCGGATATTACTTCCAGTGATGCTTCTTTCGTCATTACTAGTTCCTTTAATAGCATAGCTCCGGGAGCGACAGAAGATTTTACTGTCACATTATCTGGGACATCAGCTGGCTTAGTTGCTGGTGAAATAACCATCACCAATGATGATATCGATGAAAGCACCTTCACGTTTTCGGTACTGGGAGAAATTACTGCTCCTGAAATTAACCTATATGCAGGGTCTGATAATACTGGCACTTCGATTGAGAGTAATCAAACTGCAGCAATTGATTTCGGTAATTCATCCCATGGAACAGATCTCGTCCAGACCTTTGTCATTGAAAACACGGGTACGGCGGACTTGACCATTTCTGATATTACTTCCAGCGAGTCGTCCTTTGCTATTGATAGCTCAGTTGATGTCATCGTTTCCGGCGCTACAGAGACTTTTTCAGTCACATTATCAGGAATAGTATCAGGAAGCTTTTCTGGTGATATTACAATCATCAGTGATGACCTGAATGAAGGAACTTTTGTCTTTCCAGTCATAGGTGAAATTGAGGAACTAGCGACCCCAGAAATAGCTGTATTTGTTGGGACAGATAACTCAGGTAAGTCAATTATTAATGGCCAGAGCACATTCGTTGATTTTGGAAGTGTTCTTCCAGGAAGTGAAATCCTTCAGACGTTCGCAATTGAGAACACGGGAACAGCGGATTTATCCATTTCTGACATTACTTCTAGTGATCCATCATTCACTATCAGCAGTTCTCTGTCGACCATCCTTACCGGAGATACTGATACCTTTACAGTTTCATTATCAGGTACGTCAGTAGGTGTGTTTTCTGCAGATATCACGATCACGAATAATGATGCGGATGAAGGAACATTTGTTTTTTCAGTATCAGGAGAGGTTTCTGCTATTCTTCAACCGTCTATAGAGCTCCATGTAGGTATGAGTGATCCTCCGGAGGTGATCCAGGAGAATTCATTAGTTGACATAGGCTTATTTAAGCAAGGGATCAATACGGAAGTGCAGTTCATGATAGCTAATGTTGGAACGGATAGTTTAATCATTAACTCAATCGAATCAAGTAATAATGCAATTCAAATCAATACCTCTCATTGGGAAGTGGCTCCAAATAATTCTGGAGTTTTATCCATTATTATCAATGATTTGAATGTAGGTGCTTTTTCCTCATCTATTACCATTCAATCAAATGATCCAAACAGTACCCTATTTGAATTTACAATTACTGGAATAGTTGAGGAGGAAGAAATAGAGGTGATTGATAATGCCACGGAAGAAGTCATTCTTTCCAATGCCATAGTGGATTTCGGAAGTACTACAATTGGAAACCCTAGTACCCGTTCATTTGTCGTTTTCAATCCATCAAAACATGAGACATTGGAAGTAGAAGAGATAGTCATTGAGTCTGAAGATTTTACAATAATCGGAGAACTCTTTTCTATTCTACCTGAATCATCTGCTGAATTTGATATTCAACTATCGGCAGAAAGAGAAGGATCTAATACTGGTGAAATGACCATCGTTAGCAATTTTGCTGATTTTAAGATTTACTTGATTGGTGAGGTTACTCCAGAGGAATCGTCCCTTAAGGTTTATAATGTGCTCACTCCGAATGATGACGGTAAGCATGACTTCTTTAAAATTTCGGGAATCAACAATTATTTTGGTAATGAAATCTCCATTTTCAATAGAGCTGGAAGATTAGTGTATTACACCAAAGACTATAACAATCAAAATGTACGGTTCGAAGGAGATAGTAACCAGGGAAATAACAAGTCTCTAGAATCCGGTGCTTATTACTATGTCATACGACTTGGGAACGGAGATAAGAAAATAGGCTTTGTACAACTAATCAGGAACTAAATGAAAAAATCACTCGCAATAACCTTGTTTATTTTGCTCGCAGAAACCATCTACGGGCAGAATATCATTCCTCCGCATATGTACTTGATGAATCAAACCATGATCAATCCGGCCTATGCTGGCATTCATGATCATGCAAATGTTACCTTGATTAGTAGGGGGCAATGGATTGGGGTAGATGGTGCTCCTTTTACCCATACATTGGTTGGTTCTAGCACCTTTTCTTATCATAGTGCAATTGGTTTTTCGCTTGTAAAAGATAGCTATGGGATCAACTCCGACACTGAAATTAACCTTCAGTATAGTTATCGAATAGAAATGCATAATTCAGCACTTTCATTCGGACTACAGGGAGGAACCATGTTTTCTTCAGAGGATCCATCCAAACTTAATACCGAGGTGTCTGATGATCCGTTGGTAGGAAGCGGAAGATCTACTTCTACAACTCCTTCATTTGGATTTGGAATGATGTATAAATCCAAACGCTTATACCTGGGTGTAGGAATGCCGAGAATCACAGGTTCAAAAGTGGAAATAGAGGAAATCTACACCAAAGGAGTATCACCAGTTTATAACCTCACCGGTGGTTTGTTCATTAAGTTGACGAATGGGTTGTTGATTAAGCCCTCTTTCTTATTGAATTATCAAGATGAAGAATTGCTGGCAGATATCAATGGGCAGTTGCTGATTGGGGAAAAGGTTTGGCTGGGCTTATCTGTTCGTAATTTAAAGAGAGCAGGATTTAATTTTTTGTATTCAGAGGATGGAAAGTATCATTTTGGTTATTCCTATCAGTTTCCGCTCAATGAACTTGAGGCTTCCAGTTACGGGACACATGAACTGGTGTTATCATTCGATATCAAATTAACCAGACGTCAAGAGTTGGAAAATAGGTTGTTTTAAGGACTGTGGAGGTTGAAAGTGTCGAGTCAACTTACAAACTTGAAAGTTTATCAATCCGCGTTGCAAACACGGACTAGCGATGAGTAGTTATTTTTGAGCGTTTATGATTTCGTAGAGTTTCTTATCATGTCGCTTAGTTCGAAGCTCGTTGCTCAGAATCCTTTACCTCATCCTCGTTTGCAACGAGGATGGTTAAATCTTAGCATTTACAATGCGTTTGATGATTCCTATTGTCAAGACAGATTTCATAGTATTGTAAGATGTCTGGTGACCGTTATCTCATATCCGATCAAAATGCTTTGTATTTTCTTACGTTCACGGTAGTGGGTTGGATAGATGTTTTCACTCGAAAAGAATATAAATTAGATATAGTGGATTCACTCAATTATTGTATCCAATCGAAAGGACTTACGATTTACTCATGGTGTCTTATGAGTAATCATCTTCATTTGATTGTCAGAGCAAATGAAGGATTTAGACTATCCGACATCATTCGTGATTTGAAAAAGTTTACTGCGAAACGAATAATAGATCGAATAGAAAATGAACTTGAAAGCAGGAGAGAATGGATGTTGAATCAATTTCGTTTTGCTGGACGTAATCTTAAGCGAATTACAAATTTTAAATTCTGGAAAGATGATAATCATGTCATTGAACTTACAAGTGGTATGATCGATGGTAGATTAGATTATATCCATCAAAATCCAGTAAAAGCTATGATAGTAGAAGAGCCTGAGCATTATTTGTTTAGTTCTGCCAGGGACTATTCAGGAGTGAAGGGGTTGGTTAAAATTGAATTTATTTAGTCAAGTTACAAACTTGAAAGTTTATCAATCCGCGTTGTAAACGCGGATTAGAGAAAGTTACAAACTTCAGAGTTTAGTAGTCCGCGATGCAAACACGAACTAGCGATGATTAGTTATTTTTGAGCTTTTATGATTTCGTAGAGTTTCTTATCATGTTGCTTAGTTCGAAGTTCGTTGCTCAGAATCCACCACATTGCAGTTGAGTAGCCAACCCCTACAATTACGCTAGTCCAATGGAATCGAAGAAAGGAGATAACCACTAGAAATATGAAAGTTAGGATGATATGAATTGAATAATTTTTCTTCTGATCCAATCTACGTTGAATGATCATCTTGTTTCCTCTTCCTTTTCCGATTCGCTCCTTCGTTTTCTTTACGAACTGATCCACAGAGTAGAATCGGTCTTGGTCAGAAAGGGTAAAACAGATCCCAAATGTTAGTTCTACGTCTTCAAAGAATCTATAATACCGTTTAACTCCTTTAAACGAGTTCTTGATATTGTTCTTTGATGTTGGAGGAGTTAATAAAAAGTCGAGAAACCTAGACTCATTAAATTCTGCATTCGGAGTTTGTCTGTTCCGTTGAAATATTTCTAATGTTTGATATTTCAGTTCTTCAGGTGTCATTTGCGAATGGGAACAATTACCTACAATTTCCGGATATGTGACCATGTCGCTTATCCGCCTTATAATTTGACCTATTCATTTGTATTAATGTTTGTAAATGGATAACCCTTTTTTTAACTACCTCCAAAATAACGGAATCTTTTCCAAATCGCAAGGTTAGTATCTGATCGGCATATTCCCCTTCAAAACTTCCGATCAGCCGAACTAAATTGTTAATTTCAGTGTAACAATTGTTACGATCCAGACCAGCAGCTAATCCGTATCTTTATCCAGTAAATGACGCATAAAGATGAAAGAGTTCATAGATGAAATCATCAATGGGTATGTAGGCTATGCCAATTACCTGTGGCAGGAAATCACACACCCTGCCTGGCACAATTACTTCTATTGGTTAGTAGGAGTATCGTTGTTCTTTTTGATGCTGGAGTGGGCCAAGCCATGGCGTAAAGATCAGGCCAGGTTCAGAAAGGATTTCTGGTTGGACTTCTTCTATATGTTCTTTAATTTCTTCTTGTTCTCCCTGATCATTTACAATGCAGCTTCCAATTTGGTGGTACATTTCTTCAATGATTTGTTAGCATCTATCGGCATCCAAAACCTGGTAGCCTTTGAAGTGATGAGCTGGCCGATTTGGGCACACTTGTTAGTTGGGTTTGTGGTTCGAGATTTTGTGCAGTGGTGGACCCATAGATTATTGCATACTAGCCCGAGACTATGGGAGTTTCACAAAGTACACCACTCGGTAGAGGAGATGGGTTTTGCGGCGCATTTAAGATACCATTGGATGGAAACCATTGTCTATCGTTCTATCGAATATATTCCTTTAGCACTAATAGGTATTGGACTAAGAGACTTCTTTATCATCCACATTTTTACATTGGCAGTAGGTCATTTTAATCATTCAAACATCAAAGTGAACTTGGGCTTTTTAAAATACATTTTCAATAACCCACAAATGCACATCTGGCATCATGCTCACAACATGCCGGAGAGTCATAAAAACGGAGTGAATTTTGGGATTACCTTGAGTATCTGGGACTATTTGTTTCGTACGGATTACATTCCCTATGAAGGGCGAGATATCAAACTTGGCTTTCCTGGTGTAGAGAAGTTTCCTAAAGGTTTTATAGGGCAAAACCTTCATGGTTTTGGTAAGGACAAACCCGAAGAAACTGAGCGTTAATAGCTCAAAATCTTTTACATTTAGATATGCGAACACTTTTCATTTTTGCATTGACTTTGGTCAGTATCTCGGCAATAGCACAAGAGTTGGAGTATCCTGTTATCAAAGGATATGGAGGAGTGGTAAGGGCTCCGGAAGCAATAATGCCCACGGAAGGAGGTAAAATCATTATTGATATAGCCAGTGACCAAACAACAGGAGAAGGAACTAATAAATCGTTAGACCGTGTTGCCAGATTGATCAACCTTTATGGTTTGGCTGGTATACAGCCATCACAGTTGGATGTAGCAGTGATTGTGCACGGAGGTGCTACCAAGACGGTGATTAGCAATGCTGGGTTCAATGAAAAGTATGGGACGGATAATCCTGATTTGCTGTTGATCAAGGCATTGAAAGAGCAAGGAGTCAAAGTAATGGTATGTAGTCAGGCGCTACTGAGACGTGGATTTAAACAGGAATGGCTCAATGAAGAGGTAGACCTGACACTATCAGCTATTACTACCCTGGTAGAGTATCAGCAAAAGGGCTACAGCACCCTTATTTACTAGAAAAACTATGCAAGAACTTGTAAATAAAGTACTCAATAACTCTCAGCTTGAACCTAAACTGGCTGATGAGATCATGACAATTGGCCGTCTGAAAAAGGTGAAGGCTGGGGGAGTGGTCATTAGTCCGGAGAGTGACAGTAATGAAATGCCTATTGTGCTCGAAGGTTTGCTGAAAGTGATGAGAAGAGACCCTAATGGCAATGAAGTGTTTCTTTACTTTCTTGAGGGTGGTGAAACATGCGCCATGTCCATTACCTGTTGCATAGAGGGTAAGAAGAAAGCCTTTAATGTGATCGCTGAGGAGGACTCAGTACTTTGGATGATTCCAATGGGGCATATCGATAGTTGGGTAGTAAAATACCCTTCATTCAGAAAATTCGTTTTTGATGCCTATCAGACACGTTTTGATGAGATGCTCAACACGATAGATAGTGTGGTGTTTTTGAAAATGGATGAGCGTCTTTACAAATACCTGCTCGATAAGAAGCAAGCGTCTGGATCGTTTGTAATCAATAAGACGCATGAGCAAATAGCTAATGAATTGAATACATCCAGAGTGGTTGTGTCCCGATTATTGAAGCAATTGGAGAAAGAAGAGAAAATTGAACAGCATCGTAATAGAATAGAGATTCTCTGATCGTGTGTGACAAATGTTACATCGGACGAGACAGTCAAGGTCTAGTTTTGAGCTTGTAAATTTGAAGATGTAACTACATGAACATAATCCAAAAAATACTACCCATTGCCAGCTGGCTACCGGCCTATAAAAAGGAAGATTTGAGCGGAGATGTCTTTGCTGGTATTACGGTGGGAATCATGTTAATACCACAAGGTATGGCCTATGCATTGATCGCCGGCATGCCTCCTGTGTATGGTTTATACGCCTCTATAGTACCTCAGCTCATCTACGCGATATTTGGCACCTCTCGTCAGCTGTCAGTGGCTCCCGTGGCTATGGACTCTCTCTTAGTAGCGGCAGGAGTTTCTGTACTGGCTACAGAAGGAACGGATGCTTATATTGGTTTTGCTATTTTGCTGGCATTTTTCATGGGGTTATTTCAATTGCTCCTGGGAGTGGCCCGTTTGGGTTTCATTACCAATTTACTCGCCAAGCCTGTAATTAGTGGGTTCACCTCAGCAGCAGCCCTGATTATTGGTCTCAACCAACTCAAATACCTACTGGGAGTAGAGCTCGATAAAAGCAATAAAGTATATGAAATCCTGTGGAGTGCTATCCAGAGTGTGGAGCAAACGCATGTCATCACACTCATTATTGGAGTGTTGGGGATTGTGATTATTAAGGGTGTCAATAAAATCAATAACAAAATACCAGGAGCATTGCTGGCGGTGGCTTTGGGAACTATGCTGGTTTATTTCATGAAGTTAGACCAGTCTGGGGTAAGTATTGTGAAAACCATTCCCGATGGACTGCCAGCGTTCAAAATGCCTCAGTTTAGTCTTGGACAGCTTGGAGAACTGGTGCCGCTGGCCCTGACCATTTCGGTGGTGGCATTCATGGAGGCTTTTTCAGTATCCAAAGCTATCGAGGCGAAGAAGAGAAACTATAAAATCATTCCCAATCAGGAGTTAATTGCCTTGGGAGCATCCAATTTGGTAGGGTCGTTTTTTCAAAGTTTTCCGGTGACAGGAGGATTTTCCAGGTCAGCAGTAAATTATCAATCGGGGGCCAATACTCCTCTTTCTTCTATTATCAGTGCGGTATTGGTAGGCTTGACTTTGATATTTCTTACTCCATTGTTTTATTTCTTACCGACAGCAATTCTTGCATCTGTGATCATGGTTGCGGTGGTTGGATTGGTTGATTGGGTATATGCCAAACAACTTTGGAAAGATAGTAAAGTGGAATTTGCGCTGTTGATGGTCACTTTTTTAGTGACTTTGAATTTTAGCATGGTCCCGGGTATTGTGTCGGGTATTGTATTGTCAATTTTGATTTTGCTGTACAAGTTGGCATATCCACATATTGCTCAGTTGGGTCGGGTAAAAGGACATCATGAGTTTAGAAATATTAAGCGCTTTAAAGATCTGGAAAAATGGGAGGGAGTGATGATACTGCGAATGGATGGTCCACTCACTTTTATCAACATTCAGTATTTTAAAGAATACATTGAAGATAGCGTGGAGGAATCCAATGGTCAATTAAAAACCATTATTTTGGATGCAGGTCCAGTGAGTTATTTGGATGCTACAGCAGCGTTGGGATTAAGAGAATTGTTGGTCTATCTGAATGAAAAGAAGGTGGAGCTACTTATTTGTGATTTGATAGGACCAGTACGAGATACACTGAAACGTACTGGTTTGAAAGAAATTCTGAATGAGAACAATGTCTTCTTTGATCTAAGCGAGGCAGTTAAGTTTGTGCAAACGCACCAACACGGCGATTATAAAGAGTATGCATTGCAATCAAATGAAGTTTAATTAGTTATGATATTAAGAGATCATTTAGCATTAGATAGAACAAAGCTTGCAAATCAGCGAACCGTTCTTTCATTTATTAGAACCAGTTTATATTTAGTTATATCTGGTATTGCATTAATGAAAGTGGAGGCTTTGGCAGGTATCAGTTGGTTGGGTTATGGAGTTCTGGGGATTAGCCTGGTCGTTTTAATAATTGGTATTTCCAATTATTTGATATTTAGAAATAAAATCAAAAACGGATATCAGGAGGCAGATGAATTTCAGCAATTAAAAGAGGGTAACTAATGTTACAATCCTAATCATCTGAACATCGTAATTTTGTATCAGTATTACTTAATAAGATCAGTATAGAGCAAAAATATAGAACATGAAAGTAGAACAAATATATACAGGCTGTCTTGCTCAAGGCGCATATTATATAGAGAGCAATGGTGAAGCGGCCATTGTAGATCCATTGAGAGAATCACAGCCATATATTGAAAAAGCGGAGAAGGAAGGAGCTAAGATTAAATACATTTTTGAAACACACTTCCATGCTGATTTCGTGTCAGGCCATGTAGATCTTGCAGCTAAAACTGATGCTACGATCGTTTATGGTCCCAATGCTAAAACCGAGTTCGATATGGTGGAAGCTAAAGATGGACAGGTGTTCGAACTTGGCAAGGTGAAAATCAAAGTGCTGCATACTCCAGGACATACCATGGAAAGTACCACTTTCTTGTTAATTGATGAAGAAGGTAAGGAGCATGCCATTTTCAGTGGCGACACGTTGTTTATAGGAGACGTAGGTCGTCCAGACCTTGCACAGAAAGGATCTTTGACTCAAGATGATTTGGCAGGTTATCTATATGATAGTCTTAGAACCAAAATCATGACATTGCCTGATGAGGTCATAGTCTATCCAGCACACGGTGCAGGTTCTGCTTGTGGTAAAAACATGAGTAAGGAGACTACAGATCTTTTGGGTAATCAAAAGAAAACGAATTACGCTTTGAGAGCGAACATGACTAAGGAAGAATTTATTCAAGAGGTGACAGATGGTCTTTTACCACCACCTCAGTACTTTGCTCAAAATGTAGCTATGAATAAGTCTGGAGCAGTTGGTTTGGATGAGATTCTGGAGAAGGGAAATGTTCCATTGGATGTAGATACGTTTGAAGCAATGGCCAATCATGAAGGTGCGTTAGTGCTGGATACAAGAAAGGCAGTTCAGTTTGCTGAAGCGCATGTGCCAAATTCTATTTTCATCGGTATAGATGGAAGCTTTGCTCCCTGGGTAGGTGCATTGATTCCTGATCTTCAGCAGCCAATAGTATTCATCGCAGATGAAGGAAGGGAAGAAGAGATCGTTACGCGTCTATCAAGAGTTGGGTATGATAATACACTTGGTTTCTTGAAAGGTGGACTTGACGCGTGGAAAGCAGCTGGTAAAGAAGTTGATTCTGTGAAGTCTATTCCTGCTACTGAGTTTGCTGAAGAAATGAAGGCTGGAGACCTGAAAGTGTTAGACGTTAGAAAGCCAGGCGAATTCCAGGCTGAGCATGTAGAAGATGCACAATCACTTCCATTGGATTTTATTAGTGAAAACATGGATAAAGTGAGTAAAAATGAGACGTATCACGTACACTGTGCTGGAGGTTATCGATCTATGATCGCTTCCTCCATTTTGAAGTCTCGTGGCTTTCACAATATAGTTGATATTGCAGGAGGTTTCAAAGCTATTTCTGAAACAGATATTCCTACTACGGACTATGTGTGTCCTAGTACATTAAAATAATTTTCATTCGTACCCTGGTGTAAAAGTCCAGGGAGACTTTTCAAAGTTGAGTAAAAGCGCTGGCCATTGGTCGGCGCTTTTTTATTTTTTATTGATGCGCAATTAAACCTTGGTGTGTAATTGGAATCTAAGGACCAAACGCAACAATAAATAAACATGAAACAAATCAAACTCATCACAAAACTAATAGCAGTATTAACCATCTTCTTTCTAGCATCATGTAGTCAGGAAGATGACTCTACAGAAGAAGTTGTAACGGAACTTGAATCCGCTGAAGATATTGGAGCCACTTTATCAGAGGATCTTTTGCCTATAGTTGATGATGCCGATGAATTGTCTGATAAGGCATCAGATAATGGTAGGTCTTACGAAGTAAAGGCATGTGGAGTGTCTTATGATACCGCATTTACCAGAGAATATGAAGGGGTTTATGTGACAAGTAATGCATCTTTTTCCTACGCATACGAACTGGTCTGTAATGGTGCAATTCCTACTACATTAAATCTGGACGCTACTTCTAGTGGAACCAGAACAACTCAAAGGTTGACTTCTCAAGGAAGTATTACCTCTGAACAGGTTGTGACAGGCATTCAGCCTGGAAGCACCTCTTATGTGGTAAACGGTTTGCTTGAAAGAACTGGTTCAGTAACAGGAGAGAGTAAATCATTTAGCAGCACAATTAACTTGACCATCACTGATTTGACTGTCACAAAGTCAAATCAGCAAATAGCGAGTGGGACCGCTACTGTGACTTATGAAGGAACAACCTCTGCTGGTAATTCGATCAGTAGAACTGCTAATGTGAGTTTCCTGGGAGGAGGAGAAGCTGAATTGACGCTGAATAGTGGAAGAAAATTCCTCGTAAACCTTAGAACTGGTGAAGTAACTGAAATAGAGGATTAAAATTTAGTTAGTTGGATTAGGTTAGGCAACGACGCCAGCTCTTTTGGGCTGGCGTTTTTTATGATGTCACCCTGATCTCGAAAGCTGGCCTTATCTATACCTTTGAGATAATTCTGGAAGTAGATGCCATTGACGATTAATCAAAGCTTCTTTTTTTGCTCTTCTCCAGCCTTTTACTTGCTTTTCGAAAGCTATTGCTTGATTAACATCTTGGAAGTGTTCTTGAATGACCAATTTCAATGGTCTTCTTCTATAAGTGTATGCTTGATGATCGATACCTGATTGATGTTCCCAAAGTCTTCTATCTATATCATTTGTAACACCTACATAATAGGACATATCCGCACACTCAAGAATGTAAACTGTATAGAGCATCCCGATAAATATAGTCTACTATTTTGTCTTATGCTTCGAGAGCCTCAGCATGACAAAATAGGGTTAGTGTTTTTAGAGAGGGTTAATTTCTTCGATCAGCATTAAATAATGCATGCCCGCTAGATAACAAAATTGTCAAAGCAGTTATCGAAATTGTCACCCTGATCCCGATGGCTAACGGGATCGAAGGGTAGACAATTTCTGATCTCAAAAACTAAGTGGTTGATATAAGATGACGACTCTTGTGCGAACGTATTTACCATCTAGCATACCGGGTTTCCATTGAGGCATTCTCGCGACTAACTTTTTTATAGCTATGCCGGTATTGTCTTCATTGTCTTCCAGAATTTTTATGCCGCTTAAACATCCAGAGCGCTCTACAACGGCTGAAATTTTGACGGGATCGGCAATGTCGGTTTTAAGGTTACTTCGTAAATAATTTAAGACGTTAGTGTCAGTACATTCGTATGAGAAGGTGCTGTCATGATCCCACATGGTGAGCTCGGTACATAAGCCAAAGACTGGAGGTTGGTTCACTACGGAATAGATTTCTCCAGATGGGATAGGATCATTACAATTGGTAAGCGCCACCTGAGCAGATGCTATTTGACTGGTTAGCCAGATGATACTTATTAGGATTAAGATTCTCATTTTAGATTGGGTACTTAATAACTCAATTCATCCATTTGAACTTTGCCTCTAAACGTCCAGAATACGAATGTAGTATATGCTGCAACTAGTGGAGTCCCAATAGCTGCAATGACCAACATGATGCCGAGGGTCTTTTCTGATGCAGCACCATTGTAAACTGTGATGTTAAACTCCGGATTACCTTTCGAAATAATAATGACAGGGTACAATTCAATGGCCACCACCATGAGTAACATCGCGATAGATAAACTGGAGAAGAAGAAAGCAAAATTGTACTTCTTCTTGTGAATGAGTCTTGGAATATTGGCAATACTCAAAAATGCCAGTAATGGAACAATGAATAATACCGGAGTTTCCTTGAATCGGTCTGATAAATGTGGAAAGTAGATCAACGTATAAACGGTAGTAATAGCAAAACTTACGATGAAGAAGATCATCGCTTCTTTTACATGTCTGGTCATTTTATCAAACTGCTTGCCTTCAGTTTTCATGATGAGGTAGATGGCTCCATGCATCATGAAAATGGCCAGCGTACATACAGCAACCATTATCGCATACGGATTGATGAATTCTAACCAACTTCCGGCAAATTCCATATCTGCATCTAGAGGCATTCCTTGAAGGACGTTGCCAAGCACAACTCCTAGCAAAATAGCCAAAAACGCGCTGGATAAACTATAAGCAACATCCCACATGTTTCGCCACCATTTCATAGGTTCTTTACTTCTAAATTCAATAGAAATCGCTCTAAAAATCAAGAAGGTTAAGAAGAGCATGAAAGGGATATACATTGCTGAAAACACCGTGGCATATACAATGGGGAAACCAGCGAATAGAGCTCCACCACCAATTACCAACCAAACTTCGTTTCCATCCCATACCGGGCCAATTGCATTTAAGGCAACTCTTCTACTTTTTTCGTCTTTGAAAAATAGATGCCAGGCACCAGCTCCCAGGTCAAATCCATCCAATATGGCATAACCAGAAAACACTGCACCTACTACCAGGTACCACAACGTTGCATAATCAATTCCTAAAAATGTCGCCATTATGAATGTGTGTTTAAAGCTTCAACCATTTCTTTTTGCTTCGGACGTTGATCAATCATCGGACTGTCATCTGGCCCGTGCTTAATCTTCTTATTGAGTAGGTACACAAAGAGTGTGAAGAGCAAACAATAGATTGCCGTGAAAAGTACCAGTGAAAATATCACCTGATTTGCAGTAACTACTTTAGAGAGCGCATCAGATGTTCTTAAGAGGCCATAGACCACCCATGGTTGACGTCCCATCTCAGCAGCAAACCAGCCTGCCTGATTAGCTATTTGTGGGAGCAATACTGCAGCTACCATTACTTGCAAGTACCATTTGTGATCAAAGAGTTTGCCGCGCCACCATAAGAAAGCTCCAAGTAGTGTTAAACCAATTAATGTCATGCCAATAGCCACCATGATGTGGTAAAATTGGAATACTGCATTGACCTGACCAGGAATATCTTCTTTTGGGAAATGATTTAACCCTTTTACAGGCTCATTAAAGTCTTGGTGAATTAAGAAGGAAAGGCCATTTGGAATTTTAATACCAGTTACTTCCTGGTTGTCATGGTCTACCCATCCCATGATGTACATATCTGCAGCCTGCAAACTGTCGTAATGACCCTCCATTGCAGCAAGTTTAGCTGGCTGATTAATGGCAACTCCATCTGCGGATCGGTGTCCAGTAAATAGTTGGGATAAAGAAGCGACTAACGCTACAACTAGCGCTATTTTAAAAGCTCGTTTGGAAACCTCAATATGTCTGTTCTTTAGTAAGTAATACGCATGAACACTTATGATCAAAAATGCTCCTGCTAAGAATGAGCCGATCCAAACGTGGCTCAACCGATCTACACTGGAAGGATTGAAGACCATTGCCCAAAAATCTGTAACCTCTGCTCTGGCTTCCAGCCCTTCTCCTACAATGTGATATCCAGCAGGAGTTTGCTGCCATGAGTTTGCCACTACTATCCAAACAGCAGAGAACATGGATCCAAACCAAACGCCCAAAGTGGCTATGAAATGCACTCGTGGACTTACTCGATTCCAACCAAATAAAAGGATTCCTAAAAATCCGCTTTCCAGAGCGAATGCAAAAATTCCTTCCGCAGCTAAGGCACTTCCGAAAATGTCTCCTACATACCTGGAGTAGGTTGCCCAGTTGGTGCCAAACTCAAATTCCATGACGATACCCGTGGCTACTCCAATACCAAAAGTAAGAGCGAAAATCTTTGTCCAAAATCTTGCTAATCGTTCATATTCGATGTTGCCAGTTTTCAGATAACTCGCTTCGAATATCACCATGATCAGACCCAATCCAATGCTGAGTGGAGGGTATATGTAATGAAATGAGACAGTTAGCGCGAACTGTATGCGGGATAGGATTTCTACATCCATTTTTTTTTGGAAAGTTAATAACCGATCGCCAGAATCTCGAATGAAATTGGGATTGGTTGTACTTAAGAAATTTTGCCTGAATAGAGCTAATCTTTCTCACTTGCTGTGTAACAAATGTTACTTCAAGCGGTAAGTGAAAAATCTACTTTTGAGGCTGAATCACTTGAAATTTTTATCATCACATGAATGAAGTCATAGCGTTTATCAGTCAACCATGGCCATGGTATGTGGCAGGCCCCATCATTTCTTTAGTAATGATCAGCCTCATATTATTCGGTAACTCCTTCGGAATATCCGCAAACCTAAGAACCATGTGCTCTATAGTAGGTGCGGGTAAGAATTGTGAGTTTTTTGACTTTAATTGGAAAAGTCAAATCTGGAATCTGGTATTCGCATTAGGGTTGGTTATTGGAGGTGTTATTGCTCATTTATATTTGACACCAAGTACTGAAGTGAATCTATCTGCTCAAACCATTGAAGACCTGAAAGCATTAGGAATAGAACAACCAGGAACACATCTGGTACCAATGGATGTGTTCTCATGGCAGTCATTATTCACCGTTCGAGGTTTCATTATCCTTGTTGTCGGAGGTTTTTTAATCGGTTTTGGGACAAGGTATGCAGGTGGATGTACATCTGGTCACGCTATCAGTGGATTGAGTGACTTGCAGTTGCCATCACTTATTGCAGTGATTGGATTCTTTATTGGAGGTCTGTTGGTGACCTACCTTGTTCTCCCATTCCTTTATACATTGTAAAACATAGGATAAAATGAAGTTTTTAAGATATATAGTTATAGGAATTGTTTTTGGAATCACATTAGCCAAAGCTGAAGTGGTATCCTGGTATAGAATTTATGAAATGTTCAAGTTTGAATCATTTCATATGTATGGAATCATTGGATCTGCAGTTGTCATTGGAATTGTTGCTATACAAATCATTAAACGATTCAAGATCAAGTCAATAGATGGACAGCCAATTCACATTCACCCAAAGCAGTTTAGCATTCCAAGATATCTGATAGGAGGTATTGTTTTCGGATTGGGCTGGGCGATGACAGGAGCATGTCCAGGTCCAATGTTCATTTTGCTAGGCAACGGAGTAGGTGTTATTTTAGTTGTAATAGGAGCTGCAGTGTTAGGTACGTATACCTATGGACGTCTGCGAAACAAGCTTCCGCATTAAGAAAATGAATACCCAAAAAGCAATCAACACCCTGGTGCAAGCTTCTCTTTTGCTGGTAGTTTCGGTTCTGGTGATTTTCGGATCATTGATGGTTTATTTCATCAATCCAGAATTGTTTCAGACCCAAGAAGTCGCATGGCATGTACCAAATATCAAAACAGAATTGCCAACGGGAAGAGTTGGTGATCAAGTTAAATATGGATATGCACTGGTAACTGAAACTTCCAAGTGGATTGGACCAATGGCGCCTGATGGCAAGCAATATGCTGGCAATAATCTGAATTGCCAGAGTTGTCATCTGGATGCAGGTACTAAAAGAGGGTCTGCATCGTGGATTGGTGTGGTGCAACGATTTCCTCAGTTTGGAGGTCGAGAGAATAAAATCGAAACGATCGAAGATCGAGTGAATGGATGCATGGAGCGAAGCATGGATGGTACAGCATTACCGATTGAGTCCAAAGAGATGCAGGCAATCATTGCTTACATGAACTGGTTAGGGGATGGGATTCCTGAAGACACACTGGATTATTTCAAGGGTTTTGCTAAACTGGAGATACCAGATGAAGCTGCTAGTCCAATAAAAGGTGCTGTGATCTATGAGCAAGAATGTAAAGTTTGCCATGGAGAAAATGGTGCAGGTGTATGGAAGGCAGATTCATCAGGATATCAGTATCCAGCACTTTGGGGAAAAGACACCTACAATCACGGAGCAGGAATGCATAGAGTGTTGACTGCTGCACAGTTTGTAAAAGGAAATATGCCCTGGGGAGTCGCTACGATTGATAACCCTAAACTATCCGATGAGGAAGCGTATCATGTTGCAGCTTATATCAATAGTTTTGAGAGACCTCAAAAGAGCAACACCGATGAAGATTTTCCTAATAGGAAGTTGAAGCCAATGTCTACTCCTTATGGACCTTATGATGATGACTTTTCACAAGAGCAGCATAAGTATGGGCCATTTCAACCTATTGCCAGCTATTACAAAGAGACTTACGATATTAAGAAAAGCAAATGAGATACTTTGGAATCATCGGCTTGTCAATAGTACTAATTGCTAATCTGAAAGCACAGGGCAAATACTGGGGTAAGGTGTCTGGGCAATGGCGCAACTATTACATGGCATCTTGGAACAAAGAAGATTTGAAAGACTTTCAGACTCTTGCAACAGGAGGTAAGCTGAAGTATGAATATAACTTCAAAGAGAAACCCTGGAAAGTGGGAGGAGCTATCTACACAAGTATCAATTTGGGATTGCAGGATTTAGATGTCCCAGATCCGATTACTGGCAAGTACAGCAGATATGAAACTGGGATGTATAATGGTAATAATTTGTCCGATCGATTTATTCTGTTTCCTGGTGAGCTTTATTTGAATTATTCCAAAGGTGGACACATGCTAACACTAGGTAGGATGAAGTTTGTTTCACCTTTTCTAAATCCAGAAGACGGAAGGATGATTGCGACGCTTGAACAAGGATTAACTTATAAGTATTCTAACAAAGGTTTTGGATCTTTTCAATTTGGAGCATTCAATGCGATAGCAGCCCGTTCATCAGACGGGTTTTATGGCATCGGAGAAACCATCGGTTTTTATCCAATAGGTAGAGGTGTGGATGGAAAGGAGGTAAACTATGCCGGGAGTACAGAATCCGATTTTTTATTGACTGGAAACCTGGACTGGAATGTCACTGAAAAAATCAAAATCAATGTTTGGGAGTACTATGCAGACAATGTATTCAATACAACCTATATCAAACCAACATTAAGTTTATCAGACGAGTTGGCCATTGCGGGTGAATGGTTGCATCAGTTTAGAGTAGGAGATGGAGGCAATCAATATGATTCATTAAGATATTTTGCTGATAGAACTTCAAATGTTTTAGGTGCTGAAGTGAGTTGGAAAGCTGCTAAGAAATCCAAGTTTTCCATAGGATACGATCGTATACTTGATGGAGGGAGATTTCTGTTTCCTCGTGAGTGGGGTAGGGAGTTTTTGTTCAGCTTCCAGAAGAGAGAGCGGAGTGAAGGTAGTTCAGACAATCATGCACTGGTTTTTACCTATGATCAACAAATCAAGTTGGGTAACTCCAATCTTAGAAGTATCGCAAGTGTAGGAAGGCATTGGAAAGCTGACTTGACCAACGCAGCAGACAACAAATATGCCGTGCCTGACTATACACACTTTAATTTGGATTTATTCTACACCCACGAAAAATTGAAGTCATTGAAGCCAGAACTACTTCTAGTCTATAAAATGGCGAACGGTACTGTGCCAGATAATCCTAACTTTTACTTCAACAAAGTGGATATGTTTCAAATCAATTTTGTGGTGAATTATAACTTCTAGATTTTGCCTTTTCTCGTAATATATGGACCCTAAAGAGGCATAACTGCAATCAATCTGCGGGTAGGAAATTGGCCCATTTATCTGTTTTAATATTAAAAGAGTCTTGTTGTGGAAAGGTTTAAAGGAAAAGGATATGAGAGCATTATACAACCAAATATCAGGTTTCGCGCTTATGATTGCTTGCATTATAGTTGGGCTTATTCAAATTCAAGCGAATGCTAAAGCCGGAATAGAATCCAATAGCGTGCTCAGGCAGTACCCATTTGTAGGTGGAGAAGACATGAAGAGTTTGGGGATTTATCCAAACCCAGCACATTCATTAGTCCATATTGAAGTTGAAAAACTACTGGATGGGGTAAGCTTACGGGTGATGAACTTAAGTGGCGTTGAAGTAATGCATCAAAACTTTGCTACCTATAACTCATACGAGATAGATTGTTCTAAGTGGTCTAATGGAATTTACATTGTCAATATTCGTGACTCCAATAATACATTATACACAGGTAAATTATTGGTTCATAATTGACGATAAATAAAGGTGATGCATGCAAGTGATGCAAAGTAGCACATGGGTACATGCTAATGAGTAATTAAAATATTTTCAAAAAAATCATTTAGCTCGGTAGGAATTATTGAGACATGCCTGTTTTATAGTTGTCGAGTTATTAAAAATATTTATAACTGATGTTAACCGAACTACACCGTTCCGCATTCATTCATACACGGAATGCGCATAAGTAATCCCTACTTAACGGTGTGTATTTAAGCTGGAGGCCCTGATTTTACCGTCAGGGCTTTTTTTATGGCTTATCAATGATTTTCCTCATTAACTAGCTTGATCCATGTCAGGATTTTGGGTAACATAAGTAACAGGAATACAGTTCGTTACATCCGTATTTTACCATGTGGTTTAACAAATAATATTAATCTCATGAAAGTAGAACAATTATATACTGGATGTCTGGCAGAAGCCGCTTATTACATTGAATCGGATGGAGAAGTTGCGATCATCGATCCTTTGAGAGAGGTGGAGCCTTATATTCAGAAAGCTGAAGAAAATGGAGCAAAGATCAAGTATGTGTTGGAGACTCATTTCCATGCAGATTTTGTTTCAGGACATATAGATCTTGCGAAGAAAACTGGAGCCAGCATTGTTTACGGACCAACAGCTCAGCCCGGTTTTGAAGCCCATGTAGCCACAGATGGAGAGATCCTTCAATTGGGAAGAGTAAAAATCAAAGTATTACACACCCCAGGACATACCATGGAATCTTCCACTTTCTTACTGGTGAATGAAGAAGGAGAGGAAGTAGCCATATTCACAGGTGATACTTTATTCATTGGTGATGTAGGAAGACCAGATTTAGCAGTAAAAACGGATTTAACCAGAGAAGATTTAGCTGGATATTTGTTCGATTCATTACGAAATAAGATCATGACCTTACCAGATGAAGTGATCGTCTATCCAGGTCATGGAGCTGGTTCTGCTTGTGGTAAGAACATGAGCAAAGAAACTACCGATACATTGGGTAATCAGAAAGAGTTCAATTATGCTTTACGTGCTGATATGAGTAAGGAAGAGTTCATCGGAGAAGTAACTAAAGGCCTGGTACAGCCTCCACAATATTTCCCAAAAAATGCGGTGATGAATAAGCAAGGATATGAGTCCATAGATGAGGTGCTACAAAGAGGAGTCATTGGCCTTGAACTAAAGGAATTTGAAGATGTAGTAGCAAGAGATAAAGCGCTTATTCTGGATACTCGTCCAAAAGAGGACTTTGTCAAAGGGTTTATTCCGGGATCATTGTGGGTTGGTATAGATGATAATTTTGCTCCTTGGGTGGGAGCCTTGATCAAAGATTTGAATCAGCCAATTGTGTTCTTGTCACTTCCTGGAAGAGAAGAAGAAGTAGTTACTCGATTGAGTAGGGTAGGATATGATCACGCTCTAGGCTTCTTGGATGGAGGTATCGCCAGTTGGATTGGTGGAGGAAAAGAAGTTGCTACCGTTCAGGAAATCGGACCACACGATTTTACCAATATCTACGACACAGAAGTGTTGGATGTATTGGATGTTCGTAAGGAAAGCGAGTTTGAATCTCAGCACATCAAAGGAGCGAAGAATTTCCCATTAGACTTCATCTATGATAATCTGGATCAACTGGACAAAGACGGAGAATACTACGTGCATTGCCAGGGAGGTTATCGATCAGTCATTGCAACATCTATTTTATTAGCTGCAGGCTTCAAAGAAGTCATCAATATTCAAGGTGGATTTAATGAAATCAAGAAATCCTGCATCAAGGTGACGGCCTATCATGCGCCGGAAACCATGCTGTAGGTAATAGGTTGGTTAGCTTTAGACCGATTGTCGGTTCGGGAGGTTGGTTTGTGGTGAGCCAACCTCCTTTGTTTTATGAGTTAAAATCATAGTACTTTGAAATGCAAAGTAAATTCGTATCTTTGTTTTATTAAATGATAAGAATATGATAATGACTTTTCAAAACAAGCGAATATTAGGAATAGGATTGGCCATCGTATTGTTGCTGATGATTCCTCTGGTTGCTATGCAGTTTTCAGATGAAGTGGCCTGGTCAGCATTCGACTTTCTACTCATGGGAGGTTTATTAACGGCCGTTGGTCTTGCTGTAGAAATTTCTCTCCGTATTCTAAAAACATCTACTCAAAGACTGATAGCCATCGCTGTAGTGTTTATTCTGTTTTTAGTCGTTTGGATAGAGCTGGCAGTTGGTGTTTTTGGTACTCCATTTGCAGGCAGCTGATTTAAGATGGTCTGTGTAACTATTGTTACGCACCAAACCTGTGCAATTGCGTTTCTTTGATTAATTGAATTTGTAAAACAATCATTTAAAGAAATATAACATGTTTGGTCTATTTAAATCTAAGCCTAAGGCCTATCAAAGTGTGAATGTGGATGAATTTAAATCCTTGAAAAAGCAGCCAAAAACGGTTGTTTTGGATGTGAGAACTCCACAGGAAAAAGCGGAAGGAGCTGTGCCTGGTGCTCAACAGATGAATTTTTTCAATCCAAACTTCAAGTCACAAATTGCTAAATTAGATAAGTCCAAGACTTATTTGGTGTACTGCAGAAGTGGTAATAGAAGTAAGAAAGCGTGTGCTACTATGGGAAGTATGGGCTTTGAAAAGATCTATAACTTGTCTGGTGGTATCATCGCATGGAACCTTGAAAACTAAACTAGAGAAGCTGATGAAACTATTGAAATTTGCCTGGATAGCGGTTATTGCAGTGGCTTGTTCTTCTACCTCAACCGAGGCACAGGATTATTCTCGAATAGATAATGCTAAACTTGAAGAATTACTTAAGGATCCCGAGTTGCAGCTCGTAGACGTACGAACTCCAGAGGAGGTAAAAGCCGGATACATAGCTGGTGCAGCGCATATTGATATCTATGATCCTCAATTCATTGATAAGGTTAGTAAACTAGTTAAAACCAAGCCGGTTGCAGTATACTGTGCTGTGGGAGGTAGAAGTGCTAATGCTGGTAGAAAACTTCAGGAACTAGGCTTTACGCAGGTATATGATTTGGCGGAAGGCTATAGAGGATGGGTAAGAGCAGGTAAACCAATTAAAAAAGACTAGTGATGACGAGTAAAACAGAAACTACAGCAGATTCTAAGAAATTGGTTTTTGCTTTTATGTTCGCCATGACTTTGGGTTTGGCACCTTTCGTTCCTGAACCTCATATCTGGGGAAAAATCAAATGGGTGATGGGAGGAGCTGTAGGCATGCAGCCTATGGACTGGTTTGATTTGGTCCTTCATGGCGCACCCTGGGTAAACTTGATTATTCAATTAGTGCTATATATTAAGAGGCGTTTTTAAAACGCCTTTTTTATTGTTCTATTGAACCTTGATGTATAAATTAACTAACTTAATTTAATACATTTATACTTAATGTTGAGAGTTTAGGATTTTAATATTCTACAGCGAAAGACTCACATAACATTTTTCAAAAACGGCTTTTTTCGAGTTGTCTCCTACAATCCACTTCGTGCCATCTGGATCTACAATGCCGATTGAACTATCCAATACTTCACAATTACCCTGGAAGCTGGCGATTGATCTGAACCGGCTCATTCGTTTGTTTATAGCTTCCAATTCTAGTTTGTCAGAGATCTGAAGATGCAGAGTCTGCTCATCCTGCTCCACTTCATGTGATTCTTTGATTTCTAATTGGAAATCATCGAGGTGAAATTGGATATAAAATGGGGTGATTACCTGAGGCATTTTATTGAATAGTGACCTATAAAAGACCAGGCTATTGCTGAGGTTAGTGCTGTTTATTTGGTGTAGAGTCATGGCGAATGATATTCTATAGTAGGATTACGCTACATTGTATTTTATGTTGTACTATTTTCAGAATATTTTTTGTTTTGAGGGAGTGCAAAGTTCTTGATGCCATAGATTCTTTGTTTTTTAAAGAGTGAAATGTTGTGGAATCCTTGGCAAGAAGGAAGTCTGGAGTTTTAATGTTGGATTACGCACCGGAAAACAATAGTTTTAGCTTTCAATCAACCGAATTAGTTCTGAAACCGCCGATTACCTCCATAGTAGTTCTTCCTTTTGTAAACCGTAGTGCAGATGCTGCCAATGAATACTTCTGCGATGGGATGACCGAAGAGATCATTACCGCTTTGGCCAAAGTGGATCAATTGAAGGTGATTTCCCGAACGTCAAGTTTTGTTTTCAAAGGGCAGAATCTCCCTATTTCAGAAATCGCTGCTCAATTGAAGGTAGACGTGGTTTTGGAAGGTAGTGTGCGCATAGGTGGAGATACCCTTCGTGTTTCAGCACAGCTGATCAATGTTGCCGATGATACTCATTTCTGGTCAGAATCGTGGGATCGAAAGATGGACAACTTGTTTGCCGTTCAGGATGAAATCAGCGTGTTGATTGCCGAGAAACTAAGAGAACATGTTGGTCACATGGACATTTCGGATCACCTGGTTCAAAGCCCTACTCATAACCTGGCAGCTTATGAGCATTATTTGAAAGGGCGATTTCACTTGAATAAATGGAACCCGGCTGATATCAATATCGCCATTGATCAGTTTGAATTGGCTATTAAGCAAGATGAAGAACTGATCGAAGCACTATTAGGTCTTGCCGATGCTTACAGCTTTTTGGCTGTTGCTGGATTTGCGCCAAGAGAGGCTTCCTGGATGAAATCTATGGAGGCAGTTGGTAAGGCGAAGAGTTTAGATCCGGATCACGCCGGTCTCAATTACATGCTGGCCAATCAAGCTTTTTTCACTGAAGCTGATTATGCTCAGGCAATGATATATGCATTGAAATCGGTGAAACATCGTCCTAACTATCCGGAGGCGCAGCAATACTTGTCGTTCCTTTTTGGGATAAAAGGGGAGATGGAGAAGTCGAAAGAGCATTTGTTGTTTGCCAAGTCCATCGATCCATTGAATCCTGAAACCCGCTTTTATGAAGCGTATTATCTGTATCGAATGAGAGAGTTTCATCAGTCAACGGTGATATTGAAAGATCTGCTTGCTCAAAATGATAAGAACCTGCCGGCCATGTTTGTCTATATCTACATTCTGATAAAGACAGGAAGATTGAAAGAGGCTAGCGAACAATTAGCAGCTACTTCTGATACACTAATGGCTCCTGATGAGCGATTGGGTATGGCATGTTTGATTTCTGTGCTTTCTGGTGAAATGAATGCAGACGATTTCCAGAAATTGGAAGCATATGGTGATGATCCATCAGCGCATCGGGCACATTCTTATTTGTTTATGGTGTGTGTAGCCAAAAAGGATTTTGATGCAGCCTTTGCGGTATTGGATAAGATCTTTACAGCCAAGTCATCTGTATTGTTACTGACTTTTACTGATCCATTGGCGGATGATATTCAATCGGATGAACGATTTGAAGATTATCATCAACGTATTTATGCACTTGAATCACTTCCTCAAGAACCAATTAAGAAATCGACTGCTGGACCAACCGAACAGGAAGGAAAACAATTATTGGAAAAACTGAAAACCTTCATCAATGAAGAGAAACCTTATTTGAATCCTTCATTGACACTTAGGTCTCTGGCAGAGCAAAATGAGATGCATCCCAATCAATTGTCCTGGCTAATCAATGAATATATAGGCCAGAATTACAATGAATACATCAACACTCAACGCGTAGAACATTTCAAGCAATTGGTTGTGGATCCGGCCAACGCCCATATTTCCCTGGTGGGTTTGGGTTTTGAAAGTGGGTTTAACTCCAAGACTGTTTTCAATACCGCATTTAAGAAAATCACGGGCATGACGCCCAAAGCCTACCAGAAAAGTCAGTCGCAGGAAGAGTAATAAGTTCGGATTTATAATTCCGAACTTCTCCGTTGACATTCCGAACATTCACATTCTTGCTTTTCATTCCCTTTGTCATGAATCTAAAATCAAAAACTCATGACTACTCAGACAATGAAAGCAATTACCGCAACAGGATACGGATCTCCTGAAGTATTTCAATTCACAGAAGTGGCAAGACCAGAACCAAAAGCAGATCAAATTTTGGTGAAAGTGGTGGTGTCCTCCGCCACCACGGCAGATACCATGATGCGAACAGGAAAGCCGTACATCGGTCGTTTATTCACCGGGATTAGCAAACCGAAATTCCCAATACCAGGTACTGGTTTTGCTGGAGTAGTGGAAGCAGTAGGTGCTGACGTGACTACCTTCCAGGTGGGAGATCGCGTATTCGGAGAATCCAAATTAGGATTTAGTGCCAATGCCGAGTTCGTTGCTATTCCTGAATCTGGTGTGGTTTTAAAAATGCCGGATAACATGGAGTTTACAGAGGCTGCTAGTTTTGCTGATGGTCATCTTACTTCTTACCATTTCTTGCATGAGATTGCCAAAGTAAGCCCAGGCCAAAAGGTATTGATCAATGGCGCTTCGGGTGCTTTAGGTGTTTCGGCTATTCAACTGGCGAAGTACTTTGGAGCAGAGGTAACTGCTGTTTGTAGTCAAAAGAATAGTGGGTTGGTGAAGTCGCTTGGAGCAGATTATGTCATCGATTACCAGGTGAATGATTTTACTATAGCTGATAAGCAATATGACTTCATTTATGATACCATAGGGAAGAGTTCTTTTAAAGCATGTCAGTCAGTATTGACTCCTACAGGTACTTATCTTTCACCAGTTTTGGGTTTTGGTTTATTGCTGGATATGCTCAAGTCTTCATTCGGAAAAGGACAGAAAGCCAGGTTTGAAGCAACCGGAGCTAATACGTCTGAAGTTCTGCTTCCTATGCTCCAGGATGTGTTGGAGATATTCAGAGAAGGACGCTTGAAGACTGTAATCGACCGTCAGTTTCCTTTAGAAAAATTGGCTGATGCGCACCGTTACATCGATACGGGTCGCAAAAAAGGAAATGTAATCATCGTTCACGCCTAAACTTACGATCATGACCTTAACCAATAGAAAATATGCAATCATAGCCGGTGCTGCTTTGATGCTCATGGCAGTCGCCGCGGGATATGCTTACGCGTTTGTTTACAGCAGCCTGATTATTGCAGATGACACTCAGCAGACTATCACCAACCTTCAGCAGGAAACAGGTATGTTCCGAAATGGGATCATTGCCTGGGGCTGGATTTTCCTTCTTGATATCATAGTAGCCTGGTCTTGTTATAAGTTTTTTCAGGATACGAACAAAGGCCTATCGATGATGACGGCTATTGCCAGAACTGTTTACACCATATTTCTAGGAGTCGGAATCCTGCAATTGGTGAAAGTGATGGTGCTTTTACCGGCTAGTGATCCACAGGAAATCATGTTTGCGCTTCGCTCTTTTGAGGTGATCTGGTCTTTGGGTTTAATTATATTCGGTGTGCATCTCATCGGACTAGGGAAGCTGGTATTGACAGCCGATTTTATTGCGAATATCTTCGGATGGTTGCTTTTATTTTCAGGATTTTGCTATTTGGGAATCCATTCTGCCAAAGCAGTATTGCCATCCATGGAGGAGGGAATCGCCAAATTGGAAATGATTTTAAGCTTACCCATGGCAATTGGTGAATTAGGATTCGGAGTATGGCTTCTGATTAAAGGGGGAAAGAACAACTAACAACATGAAAATACTCAAATACATAGGAATTGGACTTGGATTAATTGTACTATTGATCGTGTTGACGCTAGGAGTACTAATCATTATTGATGATCTATCCACTAGTTATCTGGAAGTGGATGCCTTGCCTTCTCAAAACAGGAGCTATCTGATCGAACATGTGAATGTAGTACCAATGACATCCGACACAGTATTGCTGAATTATTCAGTAAAAGTAGAGAATGGTGTTATTACAGAAGTTGGTCAACAACTAGCTGATAATGGACTGGAAGTCATTGATGGTGAAGGTCAATATTTATCTCCAGGGCTCATTGATATGCACGTACATGTGTGGGATGAATATGAACTGGGTTTGTATTTGAGCAATGGCGTTACAGCCGTACGGAATCTTTGGGGACAGCCCATGCACTTGCGTATGAAACAAGCCATCAATGAAGGTAAGCTGGTAGCACCGGCATTTTATACAGCAGGACCTAAGTTGACAGGGCCGGAATTCATAGGTGATGACAATCTGCAGTTATTCACTCCAGAAGCTGCTAAGGCTAAGATTATTGAGTATCACGATCGTGGGTATGATCTGATTAAAACCTATTACGGGCTGACTCCTGAGATTTATAATGCAGTGATCGAGCAATGTGATAAAGAGGGTATGGATATTGCTGCTCATCCTAGTCAAAAAGTGCCTTATGGCTATCACTTTCAGCCTCAGATTAAGACGATTGAGCATGCAGAGGATATTGTGCAGCTGGCGCTGGGTTACCAACTGGATAGTGCTGGACTGGAAGAAGTGGTGAAACTGTATGCGGACCATCCTCAGTCTGCTCTGTGTCCCACAACAGTGGTGTATTACAACATTTATCGGTTGCTCACCGAAGAGGGCGTGTTGTCTACCGAAGAAATGGATGGCATCAATCCGTTGATCCGTATGGTCGATAGTCAAGCACAGCTAGATCGCTGGCAAGGGACTAAAAGATATGACTCTACCATAGTGAGTAAGATATTGGCGCAGCACAATTTTCAGGTTATGGCGGTGCAGAAACTCCATGAAGCTGGAGTGAATATTGTGTGCGGAACTGATGCTGGAATTGGGGTAACTCCTGCTGGATATACCATTCACCAGGAACTTCAGTTTTATAAAAATGCAGGTATGAACAATTACGAAGCTTTGAAGACTGCTACTGTAAACGCATCGATAATTCATTCTTTTTTATCAGATCTCGGAACAATTGAATCAGGTAAACGAGCCAATTTTAATTTATCAAAGGAGAACCCATTGGTTAATCTTCAAACATTGCGTAAGCCGAATGTTGTATTCGTTAATGGATTGATGTTGCAAAGAGCAACTCTTGATGAATATGAGATCACAGCCAAAAACAGGTCTAACTTGATCGTATCAGGATTACGCTATTTGGAGAATCTTTTGGTAGAAAAGTAAAAAGTAACTTTTTTAGTGATCTAGACATAATCAACTATCACAAGCCATATGAAACTTATTCCCTATACCTATATAATTGGAGGAATCATTTTTACGATAATCTTCTTACTTAAGATTGACTTTCCTGTAGGTCTGGAAGGCTACTTTCAGCGCACCTATTATATGCAATTTGGAGGAGTAGCACTGGCCGTCGAAATGGGTCTTGCGGGGTATTATTTGCTCCGATTAAGCAAACGAGCCAATTTCATGTTAGCTCTATTCGGATTTTCGGTAGTGCTCGATATCGTTTTTGGTTTGATTGGTGTGTTCTCCAGTATTCTGTCAGGAGTTAATTTTTGGGTTTTTGGACTAATTGCCTTTGAGTCCTTCGTTATTGCATTTTCTAATCAATATAACACTGGGAAAATTGCTGTTTCCAAAGTAGTCATCAGTTTTTTGTTAGGTACTGCTTTCGAGTTATTCTTCAATTATTACTTATAGTCGGCACGACTCTTACTTGGTGTTTTTCTCTTCGAAAAACTGTATCTTGAGGGAAACACAAACCTTTAATGATGCAAGATCAATCGAATACCAACTATTATGATGCGATAGTGGTGGGTTCCGGAATTAGTGGCGGTTGGGCTACCAAAATTCTCGCAGAAGGCGGTATGAAAACCCTGATGCTGGAGCGCGGTAGAATGCTGCGACATGGGGAATACCCCACAGCTGGACTCGATCCCTGGGACATGCCCAATCGTGGCGTCCTCACCCCGGAGCAAAATCAAGAATACAACAAACAGACACGTACAGGCTGGATCAGCTTTGACAATAAGGATATGTTCGTCAAGGATGTGAACAATCCGTATGACGAGGACAAGCGCTTTGACTGGATACGAGGCTATCAGGTAGGTGGTAGGTCCATTACCTGGGGCCGACAAACGTATCGGTTGAGCGATTTGGATTTTGAAGCCAATGCCAAAGAAGGAATAGGAGTGGATTGGCCTATTCGGTACAAGGATCTTGCTCCATGGTATGATTATGTGGAGAAATATGTTGGGATCAGTGGGCAGGCGATGGGTTTGCCACATCTTCCGGATGGACAGTTTTTGCCACCGATGGAGCTCAACTGTGTAGAGCAACATACCAAAGAAATAATTGAATCCACTTTTGATAGCCGCTATCTGACTATAGGTCGGGTAACCAACCTTACCCAGCAGCACAATGGTCGTGGACCTTGTCAATACCGAAATCGATGCATTAGGGGATGTCCTTATTCAGGATATTTCAGTAGCTTGTCTTCGACCATTCCAGATGCAGAAAAATCTGGAAACCTAACGATCAGAGCCAATTCTGTTGTTCTTTCGGTGATCTATGACGAATCTACAGGCAAAGCGTCCGGTGTACGAATCGTAGACGCGGAGACCAAAGAGACTCATGAGTTCTTTGCCAAAGTGATTTTCCTTAACGCCTCGGCCATTGGGTCAACTTCCATTTTGATGAATTCGATATCGGATCGCTTCCCGAACGGAATGGGTAACGATAGTGATCAGCTTGGTCGCAATTTGATGGATCATCATTACCGGGTAGGAGCGATGGGCTTTATCGATGGATTTGAGGATAAATACTACAAAGGTCGTCGCCCGAATGGTATTTACATCCCAAGGTTTAGAAACCTGGATGAAGCCACCAAACGCGATGATTACCTGAGAGGGTTTGGTTATCAGGGTGGAGCAGGCAGAGCTGGATTTGATCAATCTGCTTACACGGATGGTTATGGTGCTGAATATAAGGAGCAACTCATGAAACCAGGTCCATGGAGCATGTCGTTGGTTGGTTTTGGAGAGATGTTGCCAGACCCATCTAATCGAGTGTACTTAAATCATGACAAAAAAGATCCGTATGGCATGCCAACAGTGACTTTTGACTGTGAGTTTAAAGACAATGAGCTGGCGATGAGAAAAGACATGAAAACTTCTGCCGCAGAAATGCTCGAAGCTGCAGGCTTTAGAGACGTACGTGAATACGATGACCTGGGAGCTCCAGGATTGGGAATCCATGAAATGGGTACTGCTAGAATGGGCCATGACCCGAAAACTTCAGTACTCAACAAATGGAATCAGGTACATGGTGCAGAGAATGTCTTCGTGACAGATGGAGCGGCTATGACGTCTTCTGCATGTCAGAATCCATCATTAACATACATGGCACTGACGGCTAGAGCTGCGCATTATGCACTGGATCAAGTAAAAAAGAAAAATCTATAACCATGGAAAGAAGAGAAGCAATGAAAAACATGGCTTTGGCCATGGGTTATACTTTGTCAGCTAGCACTCTGGCTAGCTTAATGACTAGTTGTGGGGAGCAAGTGACCCTGGACTGGCCACCGAAGAATTTTAGCAAGGAGCAAGCTTTGAATGTAGAGACCTTGTGCGATGCGATCATACCTAAAACAGATACTCCAGGAGCGAAAGAACTCGGTGTTCCACAGTTTCTGGATTCGTTTATCGGTGAAGTGATGACAGAAGCTGATCGGGCCGCTTATTTGAAAGAGCTGGATGCGTTCATACAGCTGTGTGTAGACTCGCAAGGAAAACAGCTTTATGCCTGTGATGAAGCGGAGAAAAAAGCCTTTTTGGATGAGCAGAATGCCCAAAACAAAATGAAGTATCCAGGCATCTGGGGAGCGGATATGGTGAAAGCGGATATGCGCAATTTCTTTGGGAAGTTTAAGGATACGCTGGTCTGGGTGTTTTTTACGACGAAAGTAGCAGGAGAGGAGATCTTGCCGTATGATCCGGTACCTGGTGGATATGATGCCTGCTTTACCATTACGCCAGATACCAAGTCCTGGTCATTGGGATAAAAGAGACTTGTTTACTTATTGATTGATAGGAGAGGTCGCAGTAGCGGCCTTTTTGGGTTTTATTAATGGATTGAAAGGGTATATTTGAGTATCTGATAACGTGCACGGTGCTCGTTAGCCGGATGTTGTACACCATCAAATGAAGCACGCAAAATACCTTTTAGCCGTTTTAATTCTCTCCTGCTCTGGTATTAACAGCAAGGAGCTTGCTTTGGAACTGAGTGGAAGGTCATACACGTGGAACATTCAACTAGAAGACTCTGTGATAACTCAACAGCTGTATTTTATCAATGACAGTCTTTTTACATTGGTGACTCAAGGTGAAGAACAGAAATATGCACAATTTGGAAGTTGGAGAGTCACAGGTGACCTGTTTCATGCCTATTTAAATCTAACCGATCCTTTTGGTGAACCCTCATTTCAGGTGAATTCTTGGAACAAGAAAACCTTGAATCTTTCTAATGGCAAGTATTCATACCAAGCTGTCGAGATGAACTATGAAGAATCGACTTTAACTCAAGATATTATCGGTACTTGGATAGAACCATTGGACAGTTTTCCCAGAACATTTCCGGAATTTGAAGAAAGTGGTGAATTTCTAATGAATCCAATTTTCAAATTTAGCATCGACTCTTTCAATATTCGAACAGAAGACTTTAGAAGAAGCGGAACTCTAAAAGTAATTGACGGAACAACCCAACAATTGATTTTGGAATCCGAATCTAATTACATGGACAACAAAATCATTATAGTAGAACAACACTCTCGAAAATTGTTGGAACTCCGATTAAAGAACGACATGGGGCAATGGGATCTCTATAAACTTGAAAACATAAACAGTGTACAACAGGCGCTATGAATGAATGAGGTTTCATCGGTAAGGATATTCTCGTGGGGTTTGGAAAGTCCGCCAAACTGCCTCCTTATGATTTTTGGTGAGGTTCTACTTTGTTAAGTCCTTAAACTATCAATCAATTTATTCTATTGACAGATCATTGATACTAACTCACAGCCGCTTCCACTTGATCTTTTGCAGGAACCTTGATGTGGAAAGAGGTGCCTTCTCCTAAAGTGGATTTCAAAGTAATTTCACCAAGGAGCTTGTGGACTGATTCCTTCACTGTAAACAAGCCAAGTCCAGATCCTCCAGCGGAATTGGAAGCTCTGAAGAACATTTCAAAGACTTTTTCCTGATATTCTGGATCAATGCCACTGCCATTGTCTTCAATGGATAGATGAAGCCAATCGTCTTCTATACCCCCAGATATTTTGATGAATTGGTTGCTCTTGGAATTGTCGTGGTAGCGAATAGAGTTGGTGATGAGATTGTTACATATACCAATCAATCTGCGTTTGTCACTTTCTACTTTCAGTTCTTTTGGGATGTCTAAGATCATTTCTATTCCCTGAGCCTCAGGAGCGTGTCGCAGTAGTTCCCAAATGATCGCAATGGTTTCAGATAAATCAAATTCCTCGTATTTTAATTCGAAGTTTCTATTTCTTGCTTGCTCGGTGACATCTTCAATTAGACCCCATAAGTTTTGAAAACTGTCTCTGATCGTTTCGAGATAATGATCAAAGTTGGTGTGATCAACATTGGGTAAATGAATCAATCTCAGCATGGAGTGAATAGGACCCTTCAAATCATGAGTAATCGTATACGAGTATTTGTCTAATTCATTGTTCAATCGCTGAAGTTCTTCGTTGGTTTTTGTGCGTTGGTTGATGATTTCTTGTAGGTAATCAATCAGTAATTTGATAGTCAAAATGATGGAAATAACGCAGATTACAAAGTCTACCGTTTTGTTAACCTGAAGTGTAGCTTCATCATAAAGTCTAGTTGGTAATAATGAGTATTCTACATAGGCATCCACAAAGTAGAGTCCAAAACTGAGTGTCAAAAGAGCAATTAACCTTGCTCTATTTTCGTGGCCTAAAAGGACATATTCTACTACGATAATGCCCACATAGAAAATTGCAGACATGGAATCCTCAGGTATGCTGGACATCACGATGTAGATGAAGAAATTGAGAGCGACCAGCAAGACTAATAGACCTGCGTTGTGTTTCTCATTTCGAAGTAGGTGCAAAGCAAAACCGAATATCACCACAAAAGGTGTATAGACCCATAGACTATTCGGATAGCCCAAATAGATATCATAAGCTAAGAAGATCAGTGAGCAAATGGTGATTATAACTATAGTGCTAGCTGCAAAGAGAATTCTAGATCGTTCAATATCCGATACAACACGAATATCGCCTAGAAGGAATTTGTGAAACCGATCTTTTTTGAGCATTTAAAATGGCTGACAATTGCTGAATAAATCTATACAAAGATTTTAACTATTGAGGTCTGACTCGACGAATCCAGCTGTCTAGCATGCCATAACCATGAATTTGACTATGAAAAATTGATATGATGCGAAGTAAAATCCGTTAAATGGAAAGTATAAAATAGGTATAGTAAATAACTGAATTGTAGTTATTTAGCCAATAGCAGCTTGTATCTGGTGATGTTGCCATATACTTCTTTCATTTTAAGTACTTTGTGGGTTGTTTGATCGATCCAAAAGTCCGCGCTACTATTCTCTGAATACTTTATGGTCAATATCCAGCAAGTTCGTGCTTCATGATTAAACGTAACATGGCTTTCACTTGTAACCGAATACATATAGTACTGAGGTGGAGTGGATGATCCAGGATGGTAAAAGGAGATTGCAAATTGTTTGTTGTTTTCCAGCGGAAGTAAGGCAAAGGTCTCCAGATCCAATTCCCAATTGAATGAGTGCTTTAAATCAGCAATGTGAGTCGGTTCCCCATTGTGGTGACTGGTATCTGCATGTGAGCGCATTTGATTTTCGACGTATATAAAGTGCTTTTTGTTAGAATTACCATGATCAATAATTTCTTCAATAGGCTCCAGCGTTTTGGCATCTACTGAGATATCATATTGGTATAAGGTTTTGCCTTCTCCGGATCGATTCCATTGTACATTCAATTGATTATCAGCTTTGGAAACGGTTCTGTCCCAGATTTCCATATTGAATTTTGCTTCGCTTTGATCATTTTGAAAATAAACCAAGTAAGAATTAGTCTCGTTGGTGATTCGGTTCATTATCAACTTATTGTTCTGCGTGTTGATCGTCTCGATTTGCGCTGAGCACAAGGTGCTGATAAGGAGAATGGATAAAATGATGAATAGTGATTTCATGATTTTGATTTGTTGATTTGATACAACATTAGCTGGTCGAGAGATTCAGATTAAATCTTTTAAATCCATTAGCCCATATATTCAATGGTTGATGAGATCTATTCATCAACTTGAGTTATTGAATATATCCGGCGAACTGTTGAATATATTTTTGCATGAAGTGATGTATTTCTATTTTGCCAATCGATGTATTCATTAAGTGAAAAGAGACTATTCATACAAGTTCAGATAGGAGCATGGCTGCTGTTACTGCTTGGCTTTTTTGTTTTTTACTGGGCAGAATATCAGGATTACACCAAAAGTCTCTCGCTTGCAGTTCTTAATGTAGGATTCCAAATGCTGGTGATATACAGCGCCTATTGGTACTTAATTCCACTTTTCCTGAAAACCAGGTATCGGATAATTGTGGCCGGCGGAATCGTAATTATTCTGCTTCTGTTGGCTTTTGTTTGGCATGAAATGACCATGTGGCTATATCACCTATTGATGGAAACCAATACGTCTTCCTCTCCATGGTTTATGTATTTATATCGCTTTATTTCTGTTGTATCGATGTTTGCATTCAGTATTTTACTCCAATACACCAGTAGCTATTTTTCTCTTCGTCAGGTACAGCAGGAGCAAGAGTTAGCGCAAAGAAATGCCGAGCTAGATCGATTGAAAATTCATATTCAGCCACATTTTTTGTTCAATACGCTTAATAACATCTACTACATCACCGAGAGCGAATCTCCCAGGTCTGCAGAAATGCTTAGTCGACTTTCAGATATGATGCGGTTTTTTATGGATGAGAGTCAGAAACAAATGATACCCATCAGTGCAGAACTGGCTTTTATTGATAACTACATTGATCTGGAGAATGTGCGTATGAGATTTCCTCTAAAGGTTGAGAAAAACATTTCTATTGACAGGTCGATTAAGGTTGCTCCAATGCTTTTGATTCCGTTTGTTGAAAATGTATTCAAACATGGAATTCAAAAGAATCGGGAAGAGAATTTGCTGAAAATGGAGCTTGTGGAGCAGGATGATAAGATGTGTTATCGTGTGGTTAATATGCAAACCAATGGGTCTAATGCAAATGAAGGCGGGTTTGGGTTGATCAACTTAAGGCGTAGATTAGAACTTCTTTTCGGAGAGGCCTTTGTACTTTCGACTCGCCAAACAACTGAACAATATGAAGCCTATCTAGAAATTCCACTGACTTATGATTAAATGTATAATCGTAGATGATGAGCCTAATGCGGTTGCTCTACTGGAAAAGTACATAGCTCGTTTCGATGAATTGGCGCTGGTAGGGAGCTGTTATGATGGTGTGGAGGCGCTTAGTTTGTTGCGTAATCATACAATAGATGTGGTCTTTTTGGATATCAATATGCCAGAAATCAATGGTATGGAATTGGTGAAGATGCTCTCTCCTAAGCAGCGTGTGGTGTTTACTACAGCCTATTCGGAATACGCCGTGGAGAGCTATGAATACAAGGCGCTGGACTACTTACTTAAACCAATTACGTTTGTGCGGTTCACAGCAGCGGTTCAGAAAATATTGGAAACTGCTCAAGAATCTATTTCGCCGAAGAGCAAGCCGAATTGGTTGTTGATTAAATCCGGAACAGAATTATTGCGACTCAACCCTAAAGACATTCGGTGGATAAAAGGCGAGCGTGAATATGTGAGTATACATGTTGATGGTAAAAAGCACCTGATGTACAAGAGAATGAAAGAGTTGGTTTCGGAGTTGCCAAATACGTTTGTCAGAGTACATCATTCTTATATTATCAACATTGAGAAAATAGAGAAAATCATTGATCACAAGGTGTTTATAGAAGGGGAAGCTATCCCAATCAGCCAGACCTATCGTTCTGAATTCATGAAAATGATCAATAAAGACTAACCATTCAGCTCCTATTTGAATGATGAAATAGGTTGGTGTTCATGAGCTATTGCAAACCTATTTATTTTTTGTTGCTGAGAAGATCATGTAAATATGGTGTTGATGTTTGGAGCGCTGGTTATTTTAGCAACATTCCCATATGTTAACTAATATATAAAGTATGCGTTTTGCCATCTTCAGCATTGCCTGTTCCCTTTTGCTATCTAACTTATTGTGTGCTCAATCATCCAAGCCGCTCAAGGCTGACGACTATTTGAATACACTTAATAATTCTCGAGATGCTCTTTTTGATCAAATTATTGAGGATTATGAAGGTTATTTAGCTAAAAATCCATCAGATGTAGAGATTCGAATTGAACACTGCGAGTTTATCAGGCAAGCTTTTTACGATAGCTATGATGATTACAATCCACTGGAGGAAGAATACGAAGAGAGCGTGAGACTATTGCTTGCTGATTTTCCCACCAATCATCAAGTGTTACTGTATCAATTAGATAATTGTTGGGGAGATTCAGCTATTAGAGTAGGTACTAAGATATTAGATATGAATCTTGAGAACCCGGGAGAATGGGCTGATCATGACCTGGCAATCGTTCATAAACGCCTGGCGAATACATACGATTATCAAGGTACTCCGGAGCAAGTACTTGAACACGCTATGAAGGCCCAGCGATTAAATGATACTCTTGACTTAACCTATCTGGAGGCTCAGCAATATGAAGAAAAGAACCTTTATTCAAAAGCGGTGGAAATTCTTTTGAGTAATGTGGACTCCACAGGAGATGCACAAAACAATTACAGAAAAGCAAGGATGTTGCTGGAGCTTGGTCAGGATAGAGAAGCCTTGCAACTTTTCGAACTGGTGAAAAATGATACATCGGTATACATGGACAATGGAGAGTTGGCTCAGGCACTTATTGTTAATGAAAAATTTACCGAGGCACGGGAGTATTTGTTGCGAGATCTTGAATCTTCATATAACAAGTCGGTAGTGCTTCATGATTTGATTGCATTCGACTTCAAGCATAGTCCAAATGACACATTGGTTTCAACTTATGAACGGCTCATGGATGAAAGTTTTCACAATGACACCTTTGGAATGTATCGGTTTTTATTGCTGTTCAAAGCACCGTTTCAAGGTTGGCGTTGGAATGATTTGTTGAAACTACTCTATTTCCTTGTATTAATAGTTGTTGTGTGCTCTTTGCCTTATCTCTATGTATTGCCCATAGACTTTCTTTCCAGAAGGTTTGGCATTAATCATGATAACACAGCTTTGTCATCAGCACCATGGACCCTTACTGATTTTTGGATTATATCCGCCTTGTTTATTCTTATTGACGTGTTCACCTGGATGCTGTTTAGTTATCCGAACCTACTGGCCAGCTTTTTCAGTGACATGTATATAGCAGAAGACAATAAGATTAGTATTGATCAGGCCAATGAAGCCATTGTGTTCTTCTTGATGATGTTCATCATGGTTGTTGGGTATTTGAAAAAAACAGATTATCAATTTCTACTTTCAAAGCATTGGAAGGTAGGAAAAAGCATTGGTTTAGGGGTTTTATGTGCGTTCTTACTGCGGACCATTTATTTCGCACTATCACGTAAAGGAATTTTGCCAGGTATAGAAATGACGATGTTGAGTAGCGTGATGGATTATTTGAAGTCTATCAATCAATACTATCATCCCGCACTGGCTTTTTTGTTTGCGGTGATTCTGGTGCCTTTCTATGAAGAATACATTTTTAGAGGCATTTTCTTAAATAGTATGGATCGTCGAATCAAGTTTATTGCGGCTAATGTGATTCAGTCTGTTTTGTTTGCTTTAGTTCATGAGAATTGGTCGCTTTTCCTTTTTTACTTCTTTACCGGTTTAATTACTGGATACCTGGTGAAAAAATCAAACAGCCTTCTACCGGCTTTGAGTATGCACGCCACCAACAATTTGTTGGCCTTCATTGCCATAATGAGGATGTGATTATGAATGTCGAAGGATTAAATTTCAGGGGAGTTTCCACCTTTGATGGAGTTGTATCCAACAAATCATGTCTCCTCACTTCTCCCCACGAGTCCGCGTTTGCAACGCGGACTCTTAGATCATCAAGTTTGAATCTTGAATATTTAACCCATAATAGCTCCATTCTGTTTTCAGGGTAATTTAATGTCACTTTAAGTATCGGTGTGCATTACAAATGCTGAGGTTTAACCATCCTTGTTGCAAACGAGGATGAGCATAACTTCTGTACAATTCACTAATTGCAAGCTGTCAATCAAATACTTAAAGTGTTACTTTTTAGCCCTTTCTGCATAATATATATGTATAGATATTAAGTAAGTCATGAAAAATCCGTTTTTAACTGTTAATACTCTAGCTTTTCTAGCTGCAGTATTATTTTCCTGCTCAGAGGCAGACGAAATTTTGGTAGATGAAGAAGTTGATACCAGTAACCTTATTGCCATCACAAGTGATTACTACCAGGATGACTACCTATACTTCTCAGAAACAACGAACTTCTTAGATAGGAAACCGGTCACTATTACATATAGTGATAAAAGTTATGACAGTATGTTTTACGCAGGAGAAATGGTTACTAAAATTTTAGAGTTTGATTCAAATAAAAATCTGGAATGGACAACATTATATGATTATGACCATCTTGATAGAATATCTCTAAAAAAAGTAATGCCTGGTCCAAACAATCCCATTACTGATGTAAGTCGACAAAAAAGTATTTCTTATGATGAGAGTGTTATTAGATCCGAAATCTCTTGGAGTGATGGTGGGTCACATAAAAATACCATTGTTCTAAACGATGAAAGCTTTATGGTTGAAGACAGAATGGAGAAGACTGACAATTCACTTATTAATCGAAACATTTTTGAATATGTAAATGGCAATCTTCTTAAGCATGTTATAAAAGATCATAATGGCGAAGCTATTTACGAACAGACATTTGAATATTTAAATAAGAAAGCATCAAAGCCATATCAGTATAATGCATTTTTATTTGGTAAAGAGTGGCAGAATAATAGTTCGCTTAATAGGCAATTTGGCTTAGGTCAATTTAAATCTTACGAAATAAGTGAAAATTATATATCCCGGTATAATTCTTACTCTTCTGGAACTGGGATTTCTATTTCAAGGACCTTTGCCTACGAATTTGATTCAGATGAAAGAATAACAAAGCAGACTGAAAATATCAGCTGGTCTAGTGGTGAAAAGTATACGATTATCACATCTTACTTCTATGAAAACTCTAAAGGATTGAAATAACCTCCACTTGTCTGCATTTACAAAGCGGATATATAAATTATCAGGTTTGTAGTTAGTCTACCTACATCATAGGAATTGTAAGCCGCATGCTCATTTCCTGTTTTAAGCGTTATCTTTGAGGTAAATTCTCACCTCAGGATGGATCGAATGACCTGTATTGCCATAGATGATGATTCGTTGTTCTTGCGTACGATCAAGTTGTACCTGGATCAGATGGATTGGGTTGTGCTAAAGGAAACGTTTACCAATCCCGTTCGTGCTGCAAAGGGCATTCTACAGTTACAGCCACAATTGATTTTGGTAGATTATGAGATGCCCTTAGTGGATGGGGATTATCTGATTGACTGGATCAAACCCAAGCTCGATCTAATGAAAAGGAAACCGTTTATCGTATTACTTTCCGCAGTGGATGAACCTCCAAAAACACTTCTCAATAATGTGGATGGCTTCATCAATAAGTCCATGGTTCGAGATATTGAAAGTCTGGAGGTGGTGTTGAAAGAGTTGGTACACCAGAAAATCGCCTGAATCTTATCCTTCATTAGTCTGCGTTTGCAACGTAGTATTGGTGCGCATTACAAATGCTGAGGCTGAGGTTTAACCCTCCTCGATGCCAACGAGGATGAGAGTGTATTCTCACTTGACCAATCACTTTTCTACACTCACCAAAACAAAAGTCCACCCCTTTTAAATTTTCCCTCATCAAGGATTCCTGAAGAATTCAGATAGTTTGCTTCCATCAATAAACGATTATTCAAAAATGGAAGAAGTCTATATATTATCAGCTGTCAGAACACCCATTGGCAGCTTTGGTGGAGCGCTTGCAGGACTAAATGCAGTGGATTTAGGAGCCATTGCCATTAAAGGCGCATTGCAAAAGTCAGGACTGGAAGCATCAGAGGTAGAAGAAGTGCTGATGGGTAACGTAATATCTGCAGGTCTGGGACAAGCGCCTGCTCGTCAGGCAGCAATCAAAGCAGGAATTGGAGATAATGTGCCTTGTACTACGGTCAACAAGGTTTGTTCCTCAGGCATGAAGACCATTATGTTGGCCGCACAGAGCATTGCACTTGGTCAGGCTGATGTGATTGTTGCTGGAGGAATGGAGAGCATGTCAAACGTGCCATACTACATTCCTAAAGCACGCTTTGGTTACAAATATGGTCATGGTCAGTTGATTGATGGCTTGCAACATGATGGCCTATGGGAAGTTTACAATCAGTTCGCTATGGGTAATTGTGCAGATCATACGGCTAAGGAAATGGATATTTCTCGTGAAGCTCAGGATGAATACGCAATCAATTCGTACAAGCGAGTGACTTCTTCTTCAGAGGCAGGGAAATTCAAATCAGAGATAGTTCCCGTGGAGATTCCACAGCGAAAAGGTGATCCAGTTGTAATGGATACGGATGAGGAGTTCACCAATGTTCGATTTGATAAAATCCCGGGTTTGCGTCCAGTTTTTAGTAAAGAAGGAACAGTAACGGCCGCCAATGCTTCTACAATCAATGATGGGGCTTCTGCGGTGGTTTTGATCAGCAAGAAGAAAGCTGAGGCATATGGATTGAAGCCACAGATGAAGATATTGGGTTATGCGGATGCTGCCAGAGATCCATTGTGGTTTACCACGGCACCATCTTTAGCGATTCCGAAGGCTATGAAAATGGCAGGAATTGATGCCTCTCATGTGGATTATTATGAAATCAATGAAGCATTTTCTGCTGTAGCGCTAGCGAATATGAAGATTTTGGATCTAGACCCAGCAAAAGTCAATGTCTACGGTGGAGCTGTGGCAATGGGGCATCCACTTGGTTGCTCTGGTGCTAGAATCGTCACCACGTTAAACTCAGTATTAAGTCAAGAAAATGCGCACATTGGAGTAGCTGGAATCTGTAATGGCGGAGGCGGTGCGTCTGCTATGGTCGTTGAGCGTGTGCTTTAATTCTGAACTAAAAAATATTCAAGTTACCGAATGCTTATGGGGTTTTAGTTAGTTGTGATAACACCCTGACATATGTCGTCAGGGTGTTTTTTTGATTTAAAGGACGGGCCTTATTCATTTTAGATTTATAATTTCTAAAAATCAGTAAAGAAATAAAAGCTGTTTGAGACCTAGGAAATCATCAAAAGTTGTGGTCCGAATGAGTTGGTCGAGTTCTTTTATTTCCTGATTTTGGAATTATAAAGCGTTAATAAATGAATACAGCCCTAGATTTTTGCCTACTTTTCATCGATGGAAAAGTAGGGGAGATATTAAGGCTTGTAACTTTGATTGTCGGTAGCTCTATTTTATAGTTAGCTTAGTCTTAATGCACTGATTATCATATTTTATAATTGTTTGATAAACCCCACTTTGCAATTGTTTGACGTCAATCATCCCATTATCAATCTGTTGCTCAAGTACTTTTTTGCCATTCAAGTCATAAATGCTGATTTTGCCATCAGTTATTCCTTGAATGTGAATGCTCTCCGAAGTTGGGTTGGGGTAGATTGCAAACTTCACTTCATCAGTAACTTGATTTTGGATGGATGTTCTCGATCCTGAACTGGTTGTACTGATGGATGCCGTAAACGGAATGTCAAACACCGAGTAATTGATGTTGTCATACCAAAGACTTCCTCCACTGTACACATTCGAATAGCTATACCTAAGCGAAGCATCAGTAAGTTGGAACGTGTAAACCTGATTGTCATCAATGGTTACAGGGGTGGTTAAGGTGATTTCTTGCCATCCAGAACCAACAGAAATACCCGTCTGTGAATAAATAGGGGTACCAGACACAGTATTGCCGGCATAGATATTTAAAGTTGAATTAGAAATAGCATAGACTAGCTTGACTTCCACTGAAACCAATTCACCATCGGCAATGGAGGTGAAGCTTTGTCCCATATTATGAATTGATGTATAGGTCAAAATGCCATTTCCAGATGGTTGTTCGATAGTAACAATAGTTGGAGTTTCGCCACCTCCACCTGAGGATTGAGTAGTTGCATTGACTGTTGAGCTGGTTGCATTATTAGATCCATCGGTTGCTAAAACCTTATAATAGTATGTGGTTGATGCACTTAATCCTCCATCACTGTAGCTGGTACTATTTGCTGCAATAGTCGCTATGGTATTGAAAGATCCCGTGGATGAGTTTGATCGCTGAATGATATAATTAGTTTCATTGGTGGAATTGTCTGTCCAACTTAAGTTGATTTGTGAAGTTGAAACGGAAGTGGCGGTGAGATTGGTTGGAGCAGCCAAAGTGCCACTACCTCCACCTCCTGAAGATCCATCTGTTATGCCGAAAAACTCGGCTGCCCAATACGAAGAGAAGAAGTTTACGTCTGTCGCATAAGATCCGGTGTTTCCTCCCTGGGTCTCACCAGTTCCAGGATCTATGGCAATTGCATGACCCATTCCATTAAAGCTATATGTAGCTACGATGGTCTCTCCTGATCCATTATGATATTCTTTTTTGCTTACAGATGAGTTGCCTTGAAAGGCATTATCTGTAACATCAGCCGATTGGTCTACTCCATGGACATTGGTCCACTGTTCCATGATTTCGTTTTGATTCATGTAATAAACGGTGTAGTCCGAAGTGCCATGAAACACACCTACTTTTGGCCAGGAGCCTGAATGAGAAGAGGCATTTCTAACAAGATTACCAAATTGAGTCGGGGTTTTGTTAATGTTTCCAAACATGGCCATAAATGCATCATTGCTGCTCGTAGCTACTTTATATGGAAGTCCTGACATCACAGCTCCTCCGGTAAACACATCTGGATATGCTGCTAGCATGACGGTAGTCATTCCTCCACCAGCAGAAAAACCAGTCACAAACACCTGACTGTTGTCAATGGAGTAGTTGTTTTTCATGTAGTCCGTCATGTTTTTTAGGGATGCTGCTTCACCATATCCACGGTTAATGTCTCCGGTTTCAAACCAGTTGAAGCACTGAGAAGAGTTATTGGCGCTTTTTTGTTCGGCATAGATGACATAGAAACCATATTCGTCCGCCAGACTGTTCCAATCGCTTTCTGAAGCATAAGAGCTTGCGGATTGTGTGCAGCCATGGAGTACCAATACCAATGGAGCATTAGTAGGCATGCTGCCAGGAATGTGAACATACATGTTCAGATTGCCCGGGTTAGATCCGAAGCTGGATATCGGAGTTAATTGTGCGTGAATGAGGAAAGTCCATAGGCTTCCCAAAGTGAGTAATGCAAATTTTTTCATAGGAATTCATTTTTGGTTTATTCCTAAGAAATTGATCAAATATTGGGTAATTGATTGATTTTCAGCTAAATGAGGGTGTGTGACTTTGATGAGAAGATGTCTTGAAATGCCGGTTATTACAATTAGGAAGACTTTTTTTGGTGTTTTGACTTTCGGGAAGGGATGTTGAAAAAATGTTAATCGCCTGTTTTTCAATTCTGATGAATAATTCAATAGTCATTAGTGATTAAAAGTTGTTTTATTGATCTAAATCATTGTTTATGTTCAAAATCAATTTATAAAATGGTTAAAAGTCCATAGTCTATTATTTGGGATGATTTCTTAAGCGGTTTGACAAATTTCTATTTTTAGCCTAGTCAAATTTTAAAAATCGTAATCTGAATAATAGATATTCTAATGTTAAGACTAGAAAATAAAGTAGCAGTTATCACCGGAGGGGCTGCAGGTATAGGAAAAGCTTCTGTAGAGAAGTTTGTCTCTGAAGGAGCGAAAGTCGCTATCTGGGATGTCAATGAAGAGGCTGGTCAGGCACTTGTTGCTAAATATCCTCATGCAACGATGTTCATCAAAGTAGATACTTCCAACCCTGTTTCTGTTGAAAAAGCAACAGCGGAGACTGTAGCGAAATTTGGTACCATAGATATTTTGATCAACAATGCTGGAATCACGCGTGATGCTACCATCAAGAAGATGACTTTTGAGCAATGGGAGCAAGTGATTAGCATCAATTTAACTGGTGTGTTCAACTGCATTAAGAATGTATCTCCGATTATGATTGAGAAAGAAGGTGGTCGAATTATCAATACTTCGTCCGTTGTTGGATTGTATGGAAACTTTGGTCAAACCAATTATGCTGCTACAAAGTCAGGGGTAATTGGGATGAGTAAGACTTTAGCTAAAGAGCTTGGTAAGTATAAAATCACTGTCAATGCGGTAGCTCCTGGATTTATTGCTACAGATATGGTTCGTGCCATGCCTCAAAAAGTAATTGAAATGATGGAAGGAAAGACACCAATTGGTCGTCTTGGAGAGCCAGAAGATATCGCCAATGCCTATACCTTTTTAGCTTCTGATGAAGCATCATTTATCACTGGTTCCGTGCTGAGTGTAGACGGAGCTGTAACCCTATAACCGACCCAGATGAGAAGAGCAGCAATAACCGGGATCGGTGCGTATGCACCAGATCAAGAAATACCCAACAGTTACTTCAATGATACACTAGGGCAGGATGTAGATGCCTGGTTGCGTGAAAATGTGAACATTACTACCCGAAGATGGTGCACGGAAGATGAATCTGTGGCTGATCTATGTGAGCAAGCAGCTAACGAGGCGATTGCTGATGCTGGAGTGAAACCAGAGGACATTGATTTGATTATCGTTTCAACGGATACTCCAGAGTATATCTCACCTTCTACAGCATCAGTGTTGCAGGATCGCCTGGGATTAAAGAATGCTGGAACATTTGATTTGAATACCGCTTGTGCTGGATTTGTCACAGCAATGGATGTTGCTTCTAAGTATATAAGCTCTGATGAGCGCTACCAGCATGTGTTGGTGCTTGGAGGCTATGCGATGAGCAAATACCTCAATAAGACTGATAAGAAAACGGTAACTCTTTTTGCTGATGGAGCTGGAGCAATTGTGATGTCAGCTACTGAGCAGGACAAAGGCTTGTTGACTAGTGATCTGAAGACTGAAGGTCAATACAATAGCTGGATGGGGATTTATGGTGGTGCAACCAAAATGCCAATCTCTGAAACGGTTCTTGAAAACCATGACCATCAATTGAAATTCGTTCACAAGTTTCCAAAGGAATTGAATCCAAAAATGTGGACGGAGATGGCGAATGATATTTGTGATCGATTGGGTGTAAAACCTCAAGAGGTAGATCATTTCTTTATCACTCAGCTCAACTTCAATTCCATTAATGAAACCATGGATAATCTGGAAGTGGATCGTTCCAAAGCACATATGGTGATGGATCAGTATGGTTATACAGGGTCGGCTTGTATCCCGATGGCTCTTCATGATGCTTACAAAAAAGGCAAGGTGAAGGAAGGGGATCTTTCTATCTTTATTGGATCAGGTGGGGGATTGGCATTTGCTGCCGCAGCTGTAAGATTCTAATCTATGAATAGCCTAGCATCAACCGAGCAAATTACCGCAACTTGGGTAGTTGTTATTCTTTACATGGTCGTGATCTTGTTTTTCGTGGTGCGAGGGGCATTGCGAGTAAAAAGCATCAGCGACTATGCATTGGGTAGCATTACCTTTTCACCTTTAGCCGTTGGTCTGGCACTAGCTGCCTCCATGACCAGCGCAGCGACATTCATCATCAATCCTGGATTTATCGCATTATATGGTTTGAGTGGTGTGCTGTCATTTGGAATAGTCATGCCATTGGCCATATTTGTTTCATTGACTTTGATGACTAAACGGTTCCGAAAGTCAGGAAGCAATGTGAAGGCTTTGACCATGGCGCAATGGATGGGGAAAATGTACAATAGCAATGCCTACGCAATCTTCTTTGCTTTTCTATCGCTGTTATTGATCACGTTCATTGTGTTGATATGCGTGGGATTAACACAAGTCTTATCCAGCGCACTGAATCTTGAGCCATTTTGGGTGTTGTTGGGTGTAGTGGTGTTTGTGTTTGGCTACATGATGTTTGGTGGAGCTAATTCAATGGTCTATACCAATGCCATTCAAGCGACTTTGATGTTTATCGTGGCAATTGTGCTGCTTTCCTCCGGAACAGAGTTTTTTGATAATGGAATATCCGGATTCATGAGCGAATTGAAAGAAATTGGGCCTCACTATGCCAGCTGGACCAATCCGGATAGTTTCCTTTTTAGAGATTACTTTGAGATTATCTTTTGCCAGATTGTGATCGGAATCGCAATTGTTTGTCAACCGCACATCATCACTAAGTCTTTGCTTTTGAAAGATGAAAAGGATGTCAACAAATACCTGATTTATGGAATTATCGTTTTAGCGGTGTTTTTTCAGGTAGTTGTTGTTGGTTTGTTTGCCAGATTGAAGTTTCCTGAACTTACGGTAAATGGTGCGGCTATACCAATGGATGGAATTGTTTCCGCTTATGTGGTAAGTGAGTTTTCGGTTTATGTGACCATTTTGGTGGTGCTGGGGTTGATCTCCGCAGGGCTTTCAACACTTGAGGGGTTGATTCAGTCATTGAGTACGACACTTACAGCAGACTTGATCAAACCAATATTTGGAAAAAGCTTTAGTGCTGATGAAATCAAAAGGTCTAAACAAGAAATTCTTGTCAATAAACTGGTCATCGTATTTCTAGCGGTGGTAGGGTTTTTACTTTCATACCAGCAGATGGTTTCTCCGAATCTGAGTGTAGGGATTTTTGCTCAGAATGGTGTATATGCTTATTTCTCAGCGGCTTTCGTTCCAGTATTTTTTGGTATGTTTATCAAAGAAGCGAAGTTGTCTACCGTGTTCACGGCATCAGTCGTGGCGGTAGTCGTTCATTTCTCTGTTTATTATGGAAAATTCATGCCTTACATGAAAGAGACTGTTAATAATCCAGGAATTGCCAGCACTATTGCGCTTTTAGTTTCAGTTGCTGTGGGCTTGATTCTGCATTTTGGAAGGAGGAAGGCACATGTATAGAAAGGATTGGATTGATAAATGGGCACAGTACAGTCCTGACAAAATTGCGCTGAAAGAATATGAGTCAGGGCTGGAAATAACCTACAAAGAATTAAACGAGCGAGCCAATTTCATATCTAATTGGCTGATCAACGAGAAAGGTTTCCAAAAAGGAGATCGTTTGATGGTCTTGGCTGAGCACAGCATAGAATATGTTGCATTGTTTGTCTGCTCGCAAAAGACTGGTATTATTCTCGTTCCTGTGAACTATCGATTGGCATCAGCAGAAGTTGATTATTTGGTCAAAGACTCAGAGCCTAAGTTTTTACTGGTAGAAAAGAAGTTTGAAAAGCTCATTGCTGGTACCTCTCAAGAAGTGCAACAGCAATGGATGGAAGAATTGCCAACAGGAAGTTTGGATGCTTTTGAATCTACGGAGTTGGCTGAAGAAGATGCGGTATTTATTCTCTACACATCTGGATCCACTGGATTCCCAAAAGGAGCGATTTATACGCATAAAATGCTGCTTTGGAACAGCTTGAATACTTCCCAGAGTCTCGAGTTAACACCTTCTGATCATACCATTAATTGCATGCCGCCATTTCATACCGGAGGTTGGAATGTATTGGTTACGCCGATGTTGCATCGCGGAGCATCGGTGGGTTTGTTAAAGAAATTTGATGCAGATCTTATTCTTCAATTGCTCGACGAAGAGCGGTGCAACTTGTTTATGGGAGTGCCGACCATGCTGAAGATGATGGCTGATAGTCCATATTTTAAAACTGCATCTCTGGAAACGATTAGATATTTCATCATAGGTGGAGAAGCATTGCCACTAAGCGTAATCAATACCTGGCACGGCAAAGGAGTGATGATGCGTCAAGGATATGGATTGACTGAAGTTGGGCCAAATCTTACTTCATTGCATCAAAAACATGCCGAACGAAAAATTGGCTCGATCGGAGTAACCAACTTTTATGTGGATCATGCGATACTGGATAATGATGGGAAACCTGTTTCTGTTGGTGAAATCGGTGAATTTTGTCTTCGTGGACCTATGGTGACTCCCGGATACTGGAAAAATGAGGAGGCGACCAAAAAGACAATAGTCAACGGGTATTTTCATACGGGAGATTTAGTGCGTCAGGACGAAGAAGGATTCATCTACGTGGTGGATCGAAAGAAGAGCATGTTCATCTCCGGAGGAGAAAATGTTTACCCTGCAGAAGTGGAAAGAGTGCTTCGTGAGCATCCGCAAGTAGACGAGGCAGCTGTGGTGGGTGTGTCTGATGCGAAATGGGGCGAAGTAGGGAAGGCTTATTTGTCTGTCAAGTCAGGGGTGAGTTGTACAGAAGCTGATGTGTTGGCACATTGCGTGAGTAAACTGGCCAAGTTCAAAGTACCTAAGTACTTTGAGTTTATGGAAGAAATTCCAAAGAATGGAAGTGGTAAAATTGATCGTAAAAAACTCTCTTCACTATGAATACATTAGGTCTGCTTCTTGGTATATCATTACTCTTTTTAGGAGTAGTTGTGAGAAGTCAAAGCACTGTAAGTGAGGTGATTGCTTTATATAAATATGAGACTAAGACGCTACAGATTGATGACTCCACTTCTGTTGCTTATATCGATGAAGGAGTTGGTGATAGAACTTTGATTATGATCCATGGTTTGGCGACTTATCTGCCTTCCTGGTATCCACAGTTCGATCATTTAATGAAGTCCAATCGATGCATTGTGTTGGATCTGCCAGGATATGGACGTTCTTCCAAAGGAAATTATCCGGCAACTATGTCATTTTATGCCAATGTGATAAGAAATTTCATTACTGAACTTGAAATAGAGAATCCGGTTTTAGTAGGGCATAGTATGGGTGGTCAGATAGCGGTAACCACCGTTTTGGAATATCCTGAGTTGTTCAAAGAATTGATTCTTCTGGCTCCAGCAGGATTTGAGACTTTTACAGATCAGCATGCCACCTTACTAAAGTCTGCAACTACCGTTGATGTGATCTGTGGTGCAACAGATGATCAGGTACGAGCTAACTGGAAGCTGAACTTCTTTGATATGCCAGAGACAGTTGAGTTTATGATCCAGGACCGATTAAAGATAAAAGAAGCTTCTGATTTCAGGCTTTATGGCCAATCTGTAGTGCGCAGTGTTAGTGGCATGTTAGATGAATCCATTTTTGAGCGATTAAAAGAGCTAAAAACAAGAACATTAGTGGCCTATGGTGCCAACGATGCCTTAATTCCCAATCGCTATTTGAATCCTCAGTTGACTACAAAATCTGTAGCAGAAAAGGGAGTGGAGCAAATACAAAATGCTTCATTAACGTTAGTGCCGGAGTGTGGTCATTTTATGACTTATGATCAGCCTGAGGTGGTTAATGAAATTATTGATAGCTTTCTAGAAGAATAATCTGATTCGACGTGGAAAAAATCAAACTGAAAAAATTTACAGCATTTGCTAAGGAGATCCTGCCTCATGAGGCAGATTATTTGCTTGGCATTGAGCAGTTTGAAGACGCCCAGAAAGTAGAAATTCTTAAAAGATTGCGTGATAACGCGCACCAGCAGCAAAATCAAACGGCATTCAATACATCTATCAATAAGCGCAAATATTCTAGCTTGATGGACTGGATTCAGCGAAAGTTGGATGGAATTGATGTAGATAAATACTTCCAATGGATCAATGAGATGGATCGTAAAGTGATTACGGATGCCATCAGCCATGAGGAGGAAAAGGTGTTGCTGCGTCGCATAAAGAACTACAAACACCCGATTCATAACTTCATGAAGTTCTTTGAATTGTCCATCAATTACAGGCATTACCTGTTGATTCGATTGCGACATAAGGACTATCAGGAAGTGAACCAATTCATTGAGAAATACCAGGTCCAGTACGATTATAGTAAGGAAGTTAATGCCAAACTACATCAGGCTACTGTAGATATTATCAATCAGTTCAAAGAGAAAAAAGGTGATTCCCTACACTGGGAAGATTGGTTGTTAGGGCTGTTTGGTGATAGTCAGTTGGATGGATTTAATCGCTACATGGCGGTTGTTCGTTTAACATTTTTGTATTTCAACAGCCGAGAGTTCAATAAACTAAAGCAAGTTTACGATCAGTTGGACGTCCTTTTGGCTAAAGGGATGTTTTATACGCGTCGTATATTATACAACTACTATGCGAACCGCTTGATGCTGCATAGTAAGTTTGATGTATTGCAGCAGGCTGAGGAGTATGGGTATTTATCCATTCGTCAGAAGAACTCTGATCATGTGCAGTATTTGAGCAACTTCAGTTCTATTCTAATTAGAAGAGGTAAGATTGAGGAGGCATTAAACCTGTTGAAAGAGTCATTCGCGGAAGTACAGAAGTCTAGTAATTTCTATCATAAAATTGGCTTTATCTCCTTCTATATCAAGTGTTTGAATCTGAATAACCAGTCTCAGCGAGGTGAGATGCTCGCTGATAGTTTCTTGCGTATACATTCAGATGATATTTTGAATCAACGATGGTATTCCTTCTTTACTGCTTATATACAGGCGTTGATCAAACAGGAAAAGTATCAAAAGGTGCTTCAGACGTTCAAGAAATATGATCTGATCCTCCATGACGAAGAGGATAGTAAGAAGTCCATTTATCTCCCGACCATTCGTTGGTATTATGAAATTGCTCTTCTGAAGGTTGGAAAGATCGAGTCCAAAGAATTGGTTGAATCTATCGTTCAGTTCTCTCAGGATTACCTGGATGATCCACACAAAACATTCATTTTGAATCAGGTTCTTTCTGAGCTTGAGACCTACGTACCGCGTACTGTGGTTATGGCCAAAACTCGCCTTTATCAAAAGGAAAAGGTCTAAAAGTCCACCCATAGTTTTATGATATGCTTTAAAAGACTGATGGATTGTTCTGTTGGGTGAATTGTGTTATTGTCAAAATAATGCTCTTTTATTTATTTAAAAGCTATTATCATCTATTGATATTGGGTGGTTATTGAGAATATTTTAGTGTTTGGATCGAATGAAAGTACTGAATCGTAGAAATAAAGTCCATCCCTTAAATATATAATGTAATCATTTGTTAATCAGTGATATAGGGTTTTTGAGTTGTTATGATCTAAATAAAGTCAATAGCTTCTATTGTTGTGATATTTACATTTAGATCCATGCTTTTTCTAGGTTTATTGAATAAGATTTAAAAAACAACCTAAAAACTTTCAAAAATGAAAAAGACCTTTACCATCTTAGTTGTAGGCATGTTATTTGTCTGCTTTCGGTCCTACAGCCAATCAGCTGTAAGCGGTTCAGTGATGGATATAGAGTCTGGCGATCCATTAATTGGTGCAACAGCCATGTTGAGCGGCACCTCAAAAGGAGCAACTACAGACGCTAGCGGAAAATTCACGATTCAGGGAGTGGAAGATGGTTCCTATACATTGACCATAACTTATGTCGGCTATGCCGAGTTTAGTAAAAAAATAACAGTATCAGGCGCAGACTTGAGCCTCGGAAACTTATCCTTGGAAGAAGCCATATTTGCTTTTGATCAGGTGGTTGTTTCTGGTACCAGACAAGCAGAAAAAGTAACAGAAACGCCTGCTACCATAGAGATTATATCTGCCAAAGACCTTGAAGAGTTACCATCATTTAACCCGGGTGAGTTATTAGCCCGCGTAAAAGGAGTGGATTTTGTTCGTGCAGGGGTAGTAGGTACAGGTATTAACATTAGAGGTTTCAATAGTAACTTCAACTCAAAGAACCTTCAGGTGAATGACGGTCGTTTTGCTACGTTAATTGCGACTGGTCTTCCTATGGGTCCGTTGACCACTCAAGTTAAAGAAGATGTAGAGCGAGTAGAGGTGATTTTGGGTCCAAACGCAGCGCTTTATGGTCCAAATGCTCACAATGGGTTGGTGCATACTATTACTAAAGACCCTAGATCCTCTCAAGGAACGACTGTAGCAGTTGGCGCTGGTAATCAAAGCATGTTCACTGCTAGATTCCGTCATGCTCAGGTAGTTAATGATGTATTGTCTTTCAAAGTATCAGGGGAGTACACCAGAGCCGAGGAGTTTGATTTTGCGGATTCTGTATACATCGATAGAGATGGTGATGGTGTTAAAGAAGGGTACGAAGAGTATAAATTGGATAATAGCATTGAGTTCTTAAGAGGAGAAGCAGCGGCCTATATCAGTTTACCAAATGCTTCTGATATCATCATCTCAGCAGGTGGAAGTAACAGTACGTATTTGTCACCAACCAACGTAGGTAGAAACCAAATTAAGGATTGGAAAATTGGATATATCCACGCTAGGTACACATCTAATAGATTTTTTGCTCAAGTGTATAATACGACTAGTTATACTGATGGTACTTATGCGATTGATCAGCGTACTAAAAACTACTACGCATTTATTGATGCAGGAATGAGTGAGGCGGAAGCTGAACAACAGTCATTGGATAAAGCTTATGGAGCACCATTTGACGATGAGTCTAAAAGACTAAACGCAGAGGTTCAGTATCACGAAAAATTTGGTTCTACAGGAGTTGTTGTAGGTGCGCAATATCAGCGTGACAATGCTAACAGTAAGGGGACTTACTTATTAGATAATGACGGAAATGATCCAATCATCGTCAATCAATTAGGTGTTTATGGTCAAATTGAACAGGAATTGGGTGAGGCGTTCAAATTGACGGCTGCTTTTAGAGGTGACAATCATGAGATCTATGGTTTCAACTTCATTCCTAAAGGAGGTATTGTATACAGTACAGACAAAGGTGCGGTACGTTTGACCTATGGAAAAGGTATTGCAGCTCCAACCATCATCAATATGTATGGTAACCTATTCAATGGTTTGATTTTAGGTAATGCAGAAGGATTTACATTAACAGATGGCTCAAAAGTCGAGAAGCAAAAAGTTGAAAAAATCCAATCGTTCGAAATTGGTTATAAAGGTGAGGTAGTTCCTCGAAAACTATTCCTTGATGCAAATGCTTACTACAACATTTCAGAAGATTTCCTTTCTCCGGTAACAGTTGTTGGGGTTGCTACAGAGCGTGGTGACGAGCCAATGTCTGAAGTACAGTCTGGTTATGGTGCTTATGGAGGCTTAGTAGCCACCTATGTAAACTTTGGAAAAGTGAACACTTACGGATTTGACCTGGGTACCAACGTCTACTTCAATGATCAATTCAACTGGACATTTAACTACTCGTTCTTTGACTATTCTTATGATGAAGATAACCTGGAAGAGAATGATTTCAATGGCGATGGCGTAGTGAATAAACTCGATGTATTGGTGAATGCTCCAAAACACAAATTTGGAACTGGTCTATACTACAGAGGTAAGAAATTGTTTAGCAACATCTATGTGAGATGGGTGCAAGAGTATGATTACTTCTCTAGCTATCAGATTGCAGCCAAAACTCAGGACCTTACCTGGAGAGGTACTCCTGTAGTAGAGAATGCCAGAAGCACTGATTCATGGAATTATGGTCCACTTGGAGGGTTCGTCAATGTAGATCTTGGTCTGGGATACAAAATCAACAGTGTCTTTACTGTGTCCGGTCAAGTAACGAACTTATTTGATGCTGAGTTTAGAGAGTTTACAGCCGCTCCATTTACTGGTAGACTTTACTCTTTGGAGTTGAAAGCGAAGCTTCCAGCTATTGGAAAGTAATTAAAATACTTCTTCATAATGCATTAAAAGGGGCTGTCTCAATAGGGCAGTCCCTTTTTTATAAAAAGAAAGAGGCTGTCTCAAAAGTCTTGACCTATTGTCATTCTGAAACTCGCCGTTCGCATTCATTTCAGAATCTAATTATGAGTAAGAACTTTAAGGATCCTGACATTCCATGTGGAACAAGCTCAGGATGACTTAATAATTGCGACAGCCTCTGTTTGGATTAGTAATTATCACCATCTAGCAGTCGGCCAATTCCGCCAAGAACTGATCCTTCTCCTTTTTGATTTCCACCCACACTTGGTGCACTTCGGATTATTCTGTCAGCTAGTCTTGAGAATGGTAAGCTTTGCAGGTAGACCGTGCCAGTTCCTTGAAGTGTAGCTAAGAACATTCCTTCACCTCCGAAGAACATGGATTTGAGGTTTCCTGATCGCTGAATGTCGTAATCAAGGCTAGGGGAGAACCCAACAATACATCCTGTATCAATTAGCAGCTTTTCATTTTTCAGCTCTTTCTTGACGATAGCTCCGCCGGCATGTAAAAATGCCATGCCATCTCCTCTGAGACGTTGAAGTATGAAGCCTTCTCCACCAAAGAATCCAGACCCCAGGCGTTTATTGAAGGCAATTGAAACCGAAGTTCCTAAAGCAGCACATAAGAAAGCATCCTTCTGACATAGAATTTCGCCTCCTATTTCTCTCAGGTCCAGAGGAATGATAGCTCCAGGATACGGAGCAGCAAATGCTACTTCTTTTTTACCAGAGCCGGTGTTAGTGAAGTGAGTGATGAAAATCGATTCCCCAGTCAGTGCTCTTTTTCCAGCATCCAGAAGTTTGCCAAAAAGTCCTTTGTCGGGCTCTGAACCATCACCCATTTTAGTTTCAAAAGATATATTGCTGTCCATCCAGTTCATGGTGCCAGCCTCAGCGATTACGGTTTCTCCAGGGTCGAGCTCGATCGCAACGGTTTGCATATCATTACCATGAATGACAAAATCTATCTCGTGTGATTGCATATTGTGTTATTTTTTTATGAAATTAGGTAATTGACGGATGTAAATTTTGCAGATGCTTTGTAAGTTGTATTCGCCTTCGCCAATGGTCAACTACATTATTTACCTGCTCATCGGGCACATGATCTTGTTCATCAAAGAATTATGCTCGATAAGCTTATTTATATAGTTTATAAATGATCTTATTGAGAACTTAACTTCTTCAAAAATTGACTAGCGAAACCAATCTAAACACTACAATGAACCTTAAGTTACTGTTAAACGGCTTTTTGGCCACAGTGTTACTTTTTATCTATGTAGAATCGAGTGCACAGGACAGCACATCTACACAACGAAAAGGAGTAGACATCTTTATAACGCAATCTCCGAAAATTATTATATCACTTGATAATACTGTTGATAACAAATGTTATGGTGACAGTAAGGGTGCTATTAACATTACTCCAAAAGGAGGTTTTCCTCCTTACAAGTATTATTGGAGTCATGGTGCCACTACTCAAGATGTAGCAGACCTTGCTGCTGGATTTTATAAAGTAGCCGTTTATGACGGTTATAGTTGTAGTGATACATTGACAGTAGAGGTGAAGCAACCTGAGCCATTGAAGGGAGAGGTGATGAATACCAAGGATATCTTATGTTATGGATACAATCAGGGTATGATTGATATCGAGGTATCTGGTGGTGTTGCTCCTTATACCTACAGCTGGAGTAATGGTGCTACTACCCAGGACTTGCAAGACGTAAAGTCTGGTGAGTACTCAGTATTGATTACAGATGCTAACAACTGTCAAGACATTGTCGTGGCCAGAATTGAAGAGAAACCGCTCATTGTCCGGTCCTTTGACGATCTCTCCAATATTAAGTGTTTTGGTGATGAAACAGGGAAAATAGATATTTCCATAGAAGGTGGTATTCCTCCTTACACCTTCCTTTGGAGCAATGGGGCTACAACGGAAGATATTTCTGGTCTGAAAGCTGGAAACTATGAAGTGACAGTTACTGATGCCGCAGGATGTACGGAAGTTTACGCTGCCAAAGTGAAACAACCGGATCAATTGACCTTAAATATTGACGAGGTTCGTAATGTAAGATGTTATGGTGACGAGGGTGGAGCCATCAATATTGGTGTTTTAGGTGGTACTCCTCCATATAGTTATGAATGGAGTAATGGTATGACTACTCAGGATATTAACGGTGTTAAAGCTGGTAGATATTCTGTTACCGTGATAGATGCTTACGGATGTTCTGGAAGTATGGAGACTGAAATCACACAACCGGAGAACATGGTGGTGGAAATGGTTTCAAGTTCTAATGTATCTCATTATGGTGGAACTGATGGAGCGATCGATATTCGAGTTTCAGGTGGTGTTGCACCATATAAGTTTAGATGGAATAACGACGAAACAACAGAGGATATTTCGAATCTTCCTGCTGGAAACTACAATGCTAAAGTAACGGATGCTACAGGTTGTAGTAAATTCATTCAAGTTGCGATTGAGCAACCAGAACAATTAACTGCAGTAATCAACAGAGCGGTTAACATCAACTGTTTTGGCGATGAGTCAGGGGAATTAGCTGTTGCAATCAGAGGTGGTATTAGACCTTATACAATCTTATGGAATACTGGTGCTACTACTTCAGAAATTACGGGATTGAAAGCCGGAGCTTACTCTGTGACGATAGAAGATGCTAATAATCATTCTGTTCAAATAGATACAGTACTTACAGAGCCAGATGAGTTTATCGCTGAAGTAAAGCAAGTGACTAACATCCTTTGTTTTGGAGAGAAAGAAGGTGCTGTTGATGTAGAAGTTGTTGGTGGAGTTCCTCCATATAAATACTACTGGAGTAATGGTATGATTACTCAGGATATCATTGATGTTCCTGCTGGGAGCTACTCAGTAAAAATATTAGACGCGAATCGTTGTGTGCAGAACCTTGAAGTTGAGATCACTCAACCAGAAGATTTGGGTATAGCGATGGAGTCTTTAGAAAATGTTAAGTGTTTTGATGAAGCAACTGGTTCAATTAATGTGACGGTTACAGGAGGTGTAGAGCCTTATGACTTTACCTGGAGCAATGGAGCGACCACACAAAACATCGCTGACCTAAAAGCTGGTAACTATAAATTGACTGTTCAGGATGCAAATGGTTGTGTGGAAGAGTTCTCCACCAGAATAACCCAGCCTGAATTGCTTGTAATCAGAGAAGAGCAAGTTGGTCATATTGACTGTTTTGGTAATACGAACGGATACATTCACTTGAATATATCAGGAGGTGCAGCTCCATATACCTATGCATGGAACAATGGAGCAACTACTAAGAATGTGAATGACCTGGCAGCCGGTAGTTATAATGTTACCGTAACAGACGCTAATGGATGTCAGGCTACGTATGCGCAGGAGATCAAGACACCTGAAGAATTGGTAGCTACCATAGATGAAACAGTTGATAATGTTTGTGCTGGTGATCTGAAAGGCGAAATCAATATTTCAGTTGTAGGGGGTGTTGCTCCATATAGATATAGATGGTCTACAGGAGCCACTTCTCAAGATTTGGTGAATGTAAAGAGTGGTAAATACTCAGTTCAAATAACGGACGCCAATGGATGTATTGATACGTTGAGTGCCGAGATCAAAGAGCCACCAGTACTTGAAGTTAAAATCGAGTCTACTAATATTCTATGTTATGGAAGCAAGTCAGGTGCAATCAACCTGACTGTGACAGGAGGTACTAAGCCTTATTCTTTTGAATGGAGTAATGGAGCTAAAACAGAAGATGTATCAGCTCTTGGTGCTGGTGAATATTCTGTGATTATCAAAGATGCAAGTGGTTGTTCTAGAATTGAAGATGTAATGATCACTGAGCCTGCGAGATTCGTAGCTATTCTAGAGTCCGAGACACAGATCAAGTGTTACGGTCAAAATACAGGTGCTATCAGAGTTCGTGTGAGCGGTGGAGTAGAGCCTTATACTTATAAGTGGTCTAATGGAGCTACGTCCAAAGATATTCTTGATATCCCGGCAGGGACTTACGACCTATTGGCTACGGATGCAAATGGTTGTACACAATCAATCAAGTCTACGATTACACAGCCTACAGTAGTTGAGTACTCCATCAATAGTGTGACTGATTTAACTTGTTTTGGTGATAATGGAGGTGCAATTGATATCTCTGTAATTGGTGGTATCGGCCCTTATGATTACTTGTGGAGTAATGGAGCTACCACTCAAGATTTGGTAAACGTTCCTGCAGGAAAGTATACTGTACAAATCAAAGAAGGAAATGGTTGTATGAATACTTTGGAAGCTGAGATCAAGCAGCCAGAGTTGTTGATGTTGAAGCTAGATACAGTGGTCAATATCAATTGTTACGGAGACAATACAGGTTCAGTTGGAATTTCAGTAAAAGGTGGTGTTCCTCCTTATAAATACAGCTGGAGTAACGGCGCTACCACTGAGGATATTTCAAATCTAACTGCTGGAAATTATAGTGTTACAGTAACTGACGCACATGGATGTGTGAAATCTGCTTCTACTGTGGTTAAAGAGCCAAATCCATTTGTTGCTACGATTATCGATCAGCAAAATGTGATGTGTAATGGAGATGCTACAGGTAGTATCAAGTTGAATGTAACAGGTGGAGTACAACCATATACTTTTAAATGGAACAATGGTGCAACTGCTCAGAATCTAAGTAATCTTACTGCTGGTAAATATTCAGTATTGATTACTGATGCAATGGGTTGTACTCAAAGTATTGAAACAGAAATTACACAGCCACCAGTGATGAAGGTAGAGTTGGTTGCTGTAGAAGATGTTTCATGTTCTGGTGGTTACAATGGTTCTATCAATATATCAGTAACAGGAGGTAAGACTCCATACAGATATAAGTGGAGCAATGGTGCTACATCTCAGGATTTAGAAAACATTCCTGCTGGTACTTACAAGTTGTATGTGATGGATGCTTATGGTTGTTCAGATGAAAACATCGAAGTAACTGTAGCTGAGCCAGAACCAATTACGGCGAGTATCACAAGTGTTACAAATATCAACTCTTACGGATTAAGTACTGGTGCTATTGACTTGTCAATCAGTGGTGGAGTTCAGCCTTATAAGTATAGCTGGAGTAATGGGTCGACTACACAAGACATAAGCCAGATTCCTGCAGGTAACTACTCAGTATTCATTGTAGATGCTAACGAGTGTGAAGTTTATCTGAATGCAACAGTTACTCAGCCACCACAATTGAACGTGTTGGTAGAATCTGTGCAGAACATCTTATGTAGTGGCAACAGTACAGGAGCTATTAGAGTATCCGTATCTGGAGGGGTTCAACCATATACTTTCGAATGGAGTAATGGAGATTCTACTCAAAACATAACTGACGTACCAGCTGGTGATTACTCATTGACTGTGACTGATGCAAACAACCATCGTAAGATCATCACCTCAAACATTTCAGAGCCTACTAACTTGAATGTCAATGTGGATCACATTGAGCATGTGAAGATTTTTGGTCAGAAAACAGGTGCTGTTGATATCACCGTAACGGGTGGTGTGAGACCATATACTTATCAGTGGAATAATGGTTCATCTAGTCAGGATTTGAAGGAGATGGCAGCGGGTAGGTACGAGTTGTTATTGACAGATGCGAACGGCTGTACCGTAAATACCATTGCTCAAATAGAGGAGCCACAGGAATTGGTAGCATCTATTTCAGATGTAACTAATGTGTTCTGTAATGGAGATAATAAAGGTGCGATTAGAGTTTCTGTATCAGGTGGTGTTACGCCATATCAGTTCAGATGGAGTAACGGTGAGCGTACTCAAGATATCGAAGATGTAATCGCTGGAGTTTATACTTTGAAAATCACTGATGCAAACGGAAGTGTTAAGAACCTTGAAGCAGAGATCAAGCAACCTTCTTCTTTGAATGCAAGCATTACTTCTCAAATTCATAATGACTGTTATGGTGAGCAGCAAGGAAGTATCGCTGTAAGTGTATCTGGTGGTGTTCCACCATACAGCTACTCCTGGAGTAATGGAGCTACAGCAAACAGTATTGAAAGCTTAGCGGCTGGAGATTACGATGTAATCATTAGAGATTCAGTAGGATGTGAGCAGCGTTTAATGGCGACAATCGAACAGCCGGAAGAACTTGTTGCAAAAGTTGAGAGTATCAGAAATATTACTTGTAACGGTGAGGCTGAGGGTAAAATCGAAGTGGATGTCACTGGTGGTACTTCTCCATATAGATTCAAATGGAACAATGGTAGCGAGACTCGTAACTTGAATCAGGTATTGGCTGGAGAATACAGTTTAGAAGTGTACGATGCTAATGACTGTTATGTGAAGTTAGATGCTGAAATTACGGAGCCTACATTGCTTACCGTTCAGCTTGATACGATCGTTCACAACTTGTGTAAGGATGACAAGCAAGGAATGGTTGAGATCTCTGTTAGTGGAGGTGTGACGCCTTATGAATATAGATGGAGTAATGGAGAGCGTTCTGAGGATCTCGTTGACGTAATTGCTGATACCTATACTGTAATTGTAAAAGATGCAAATGGATGTACTCAGGAGTTAACTGCTGAAGTATTGGAGCCACAACTTCTTTCTATTGTAGTAGATTCCATTTCACATGTTCCATGTAGTGGAGATGAGACAGGATACTTCAGTGTGCAAGCTGCAGGTGGTGTAGCACCATACAAGTTTAGCTGGAGCAATGGAGCTACTGGTAATGTTCTTCAAAATGTGAAAGCAGGCAAATACGAAGCGACTGTAACAGATGCCAATGGATGTTCTGCAACCATCTCTGACTTCATCAATGAGCCACCAGCTCTTATCAGTGGAATTAGTGCAATTACCGATATTCAGTGTTATGGTGATAGTTCAGGTGCTATTTACATTACGGCACTTGAAGGCGTTGGCCCTTATGAGTTTGAGTGGAGCAACGGAGCTACTACTAAAGATATCACTGGATTGATGGCAGGAGATTATCAGTTGAAAATCACACAGGGTAATGGTTGTGTTACGTTCCTTGAGGCAACTGTAAACCAGCCAGAGCCATTTGAACTGGAAGTTGTTAGTGTAGACGATGTAACATGTTTCGGTGATCAAACTGGTAAAATTGATATCGAAGTATCAGGAGGTGTGGCACCATATACGTACTCTTGGAGTAACGGAGCTGAAACCCAGGATATAGCGGGAGTGAAAGCTGATAATTACTCAGTAATGGTAAGAGACGCCAATGGATGTTTGTTGACTACATCTCTTGATATCAATCAGCCGAAAGAGCTTTTACTTACTATCGACTCAGTTAGAAACGTAAAATGTTGTGGTGATACCAGTGGTGCGATCTTTATCTCTGTTACTGGTGGTGTTGCTCCTTATAAATACAATTGGAGTAACGGAGCTACTACTCAGGATATCACGAACCTTCCTTTAGGTAAGTACACAGTGACGGTAACAGATGCTGTAGGTTGTGAGGTTTCAACTATCGAAGCTGATGATCTTGATATCTACGAGCAAGTTCTTACAAAAGGTAAATTCGTTACCAACGCGATTCAGTTCGATGTTGCGAAAGCAACCATTCGTCCAGAGTCATTTAGTATTGTGAATAAGATTGCGACGATCATGAAAGAGTATCCGCAATTGACCTTCCGAATTGAAGGACATACGGATGCGGATGGTACTGAGGCTTCAAACCTTGATTTGTCTAAGCGTAGAGCTGCAGCGATTAAAGAAGCATTAGTGAAATTTGGTATCTCTGAAAATAGACTTCAAACTGAAGGATATGGAGAATCCAGACCAATTGCGACCAACTTAACTCAAGAAGGTAAGCAGTTAAACAGAAGGGTAGAGTTCATCTCCTTGACTGGTAACCTATCTGGAGAGTTTGAAAATCTAGAACAAGAAGAGTAAGTAATAGTTCATCACGTTATATGAAAAGTCATCCTTGCGAAAGTGGGGATGACTTTTTTTTACAATTGGAATCGGCTCATTTATTCAATGGTGCATATAGACGCATTGAAAAATCGCTAAATTTGCATTGATTTATCAATTTCCACCACCAGAAATGTCTAAAGTAGCAACCATTAAAGACGTAGCAAATGCGCTAGGCGTCTCCACATCTACTGTGTCTAGAATTCTCAATGGGAAAAATCAGAGCAATAAAGATCTGGTTGAGAAGGTTCAGGCTGTCGCTAAAGAATTAAACTATCAGGTAAACACCGTTGCCAGAGGACTTAGAACCAATAAGTCAGGTTTGATTGGCATCATAGTTCCGGATATCAGTGATGACTTCTTTGCTTCAGTTTTTGCTGGTATAGAAGAAGTCACGGAAGCAGAGGGTTATAACTTACTGATTTGTCAATCCAACGAACGTAAGGACAAGGAGGAGCAGCTTGTTCAGCAGTTGATTGCTTGTAATGTAGAAGGGCTAATGATCTCCGTTACTCAGGAAACAGACTCAGTTGATTTCCTTGATAATTTCGCTAGTATGGGCAAGAAGATTGTGATGTTTGATCGGGTAATTCGTCAGAACACCTATCCTACAATAGAAACCAATGACTATAATGGTACTTTCAATGCTGGCAAGCATCTAGTTAACTCAGGGAGCAAAAAGTTCTTATACATGGGGTTGTTTGAGAATCTGGAGAACAACCGTCAGCGTTTACATGGTTATGAAGATGCCCTCAAGGAGAACGGCTTGGTTTTGACTGGAAAAGCCTATGTTGAGGAGGTTCAAAATACTTCCAATATTCTGGATGCAAATTGGAATGCTTCCATTGATACTGTGATTTGCTACAATGATATGATTGCTGCAGAGACTTTGGCTTATTTCAATAGTAAGGGAATAATGGTGCCAGAGCAAGTTTCTGTTTGTGGGTTTGATAATCGTCCACTATGCCGATATACGCAACCACCACTGACGAGTGTGGTTCAGCCAACTAAAAGACTTGGTGCTCTTACCACTCATACTTTGCTTGGCTTGATCAACGAAACGGATGTGGATCCTATGGAATTAGAAAATGATCTAATTCTCAGAGCGTCAACAAGATAATTTTCTTAAAGCCCGATAGCGTATAAAAGCATTTGAAAAGTTGACTTGTTGATTTTGTATAGGTAATCCATTACTTTAATGATAAGTAATGGTTAACTGTACATGTCTGTATTTCAATTCATTATCGGTTTATTTAGTGTTCTAACCCCGTTCACGTTATTGGGTCAACAGCAAGACCTTGTTCAATTGTCAGACCTTGACTTCAGTTCATTAAATGAAAAGAACGTATTTGAAGATGTGGAAAAGGGCGATTTTGATGGGTTTGATCTGCTAATGGTCATGTCAGATGCTCCTTTAGAGTTAAAGCAGGAATGGCGAGAAAGTTATGATATCAAAGTACAGGATTTAAAAAGCCAGAGTCGGCCTAAAAGCAAATCAAGGAATGCTTACAAAGTATATGAATTTGTTCATGATCATTTTCTGAACGCATATCAACCATTTTCATATTTTGATGAAATATTTGAAAATGGTACATACAACTGTGTGTCATCGGTTGGGCTTTATGGACTCCTTTTTGAGGAACTAGAGGTGCCTTATGAAATCAAAGAAACTCCTACTCACGTTTATCTGGTAGTTCACCCTGAAAAAGAGAAGATTTTAATAGAAACAACAGACTCTGAAAGTGGCTTTAGGCGATTTAGTCACACCTTTAAAAAGTCTTTTATTAAAGATTTAATAGAAGTAGAAGCTATCAGTTTAACTGATCTGCAAGATGGTGTTAGCGCTATTTTTGATAAATATTATTTCACCGATAAGCAATTAGGAGTTAAGGAGTTAGCGGGAATGCAGTATTATAATAGGAGTGTGACCTTTTTAATGGAATATGATTATCGTGCTGCATTTAAAGATTTAAAGAAAGCATACTTCCTCCATCCATCTGAAAAGATCAAAACGATTTTATTGGAAACTGCTCTAATGTGTACGAATGATTGTGATTATTCAGAGCCAGAAGATGTGGCCTTATTGACCATTCTATCTAATTCAGAAACTAAAGCATTTGACAAGCAAGACTTAATTGCTGAGTTTATGCATTTGCTAGAAGTGCAGTTGGCTGAGTTAAACCATACTGACAAAGTTGCTAGTTATTTTCAAATGTTGAGTTCAGAGTTGAAGGACAGTGCATCGGTTTCTCAGATCAGTTTTTACTACCATTTCGAAAGAGGTAGATTATTATACAATGCAGGGAAATACGAGGAGGCATTACCTTTTGTGCAAGCCGCGCTTAGTTTGCACCCGAATCAAATAGAAACACAGACATTAGTAGTGGCCAATTTTCATAATGCCCTTGTAACGAATGTTTGGGGAGTTGATCAATACATCGCTAACATGGAGAACATCTATGATCTATTTCCCCATTTAGAAAGTAATACGGCGTTGGGTACTCTGCGCGCGGAAGTTTATTTAGAAGGGATGAGTGATTGCTATCGAAATGGAAGTGTTGATAAAGCAGATGATTATCGAGGACGATTTGAACAGTTGATGGCCAGACAACAGGATCTCTTAATCGATGACTGGAAAGTAGCTAAAGCATATTCTCAAGCCGTTTTATTCTATTTTAATAATGAGGAATATAGTTCTGCAAGACAGGTGCTGAGCTCTGGATTGAAGTATTTCCCTGATAATCAGGAGTTGCAGCGAAGAAAGAATTATCTCAATAAGTATGACGATTTAAGTTACCATCGAGTTGAAAACTCGGAAAACTAAAAAGCCCGCAAATGCGGGCTTTTCCATTGTATTTGATTGTATCAACTCCTTAGTTGACTATTAATTTGCTTTCATAACTCTGGCCATTTCCTGAGATTTTCAAGAAGTACAGCCCGCTTTCATGGTTCGACAATTGAATCTCACCTCTTAGTGTGTTTCTGTTAGATTTAGCTTCAGATTGCCACATTACTTTTCCATTAAGATCCAGTAGTCTAATTTGGTAAATGCCATCTTGTTTCACTTTCAAATTAAGGTTTACAAAATCTAAAGCCGGATTAGGGTAGATCTCCGTAGTTAATTGAATTGCTGCATTCGTCTTAGCGATGCTATTTGCAATTCGAGCTCCTGAACCAACTATTTCCACCGCATAATCTTCTACTTCACCATAACTGAAGCTTTCACATGAGGTAGGAGAGCCATTGTATTTCATACTTACGCGCATTTTAGTAATGCCTTCTGATGCTGACGATGGAATCGTGATGCTTCCGCTAATGGTAGATTGGAATGCTCCGCTGCTATAAAGCTGCTCGCCAGAGTCCGCAAAGTCTCCATCTCTGTTTAGATCAATCCAGATTCTAAGGTATTCATTGTATGCTCCTGAAGGGAAAGCTGGAGTTAATGAGAAGCTGTAGCTGGAACCTTTAGCAACATTCGTTGAAATGGAAGTGTAATCACCATAACCGCCATCATTTCCACTCGAATTACTAATAGAACCCAGTGAGAAGCTTGAAATATACTCGTAGGAGGAGTTGTTACCTTGTGAACTGCAATAACCTGTTGGCATTGAAGAGCCACCGCCTGAGCCTCCACCGCCACCAGTAGATCCGCTAGTTAATGAACCTAAATTGTCAAAGCTATCTTGAGCTTGTGAAGTCCATTGACTGGCCGAATAAGAACTAGATGGTCCAGTAACTGAACTGTTTCTCTGTAACGTTACATTCTGGGCAAAATTGGATGATCCTCCATTGAAGGTACCGACTATGTCTGACAGGACATTATTTTCAAATAAGCCAACTGGATCGTTACCATTGAAAGTCATTACAGAGCTACCAGTTGTCAAATCTGCCTTTGCAAGAAGTGTTGAGCTTGCAGAAGAATAAACAATCACATAGGTGGATTGCGCAGCAAGTGTTCCTGAAAGGCTTAGCGCAGTGCTCCATGATCCAGCTCCATTTGTCTGCTTTTTCAAAGAATATGCCGAAAGACTGACAGAAGAAGATCCAATATTTGCTATTTCAATAGCCTTGTTGTTGGATGATCCCTCTACATATTCAGAAATGATAACATTGCCAGTGGTGCCACCACCACCGCCTCCGCCACCACCAGACGAGCCAATAGTGAAGGACTGAGTTTCCGTTGAGCTGAATTGACCACCACTGATCAAGGTGCCACCACTGCTAGAGAATTCATATGAACCATTACCGTATGAGCAGCAAATTCCATCACCATATTGATCATTGATGGTGAAATCGTAAGTGCCATTGGTAAGACAAAGCTCCTCCGTATACGTAGAGTTTGCGTTGCTATATCCAGATCCTGAGGCAATAGTTGTGGATCCCTGTTTTAGTGTCCAGGACGTTTCAGCTGGATAGTTATCAGTCACAAGGGTGAAAGTTACTTCAGTGTCAGAGCAAGTGGTGCCTCCACCGCCTCCGCCACCACCTCCGGTGCCTGAGCCCCAGATAGCGTCTACGTATTCAGGATGGTCAATGAAAGGATTCCTGTTGCCCTGATAGCTATAAATGGCATTGTTTCGATTCATTTCTTCTGTAGATACCGGATCTGCAGCATGCCATGCTAGTAGTACGGATTCTACTCCATGATATGGAGACTTGTCAGTGTTTGGTAGCACATCTTCTGTAAGCTCTAGATCTGGTTCTCCGTTTTCTCCTTCATAGCGCACTGCCATGTAAAGAATCATTCTGGCTACATCACCACGAACATTGTTCCCAGGATACCAACTATCAGAATCTGTGCTTGCTGGTGTACTTCCAGAGTAATTTCCTCCTGAATCAGTGTAAGGACTTCCTCCATTGTCGAAAGCTTTGTTGCTTCTAGCAGAGTTGGTAGTTACATCTTCTGCTCTGATATGGTGAAGGTCTGTTCCAGGCCCATTAGATGTTCCAAAGTCTCCACGAGACTTAGCCCAAACATGTTCCCGGTTCCAACCGGCACCACTCGCATACTCTGCAGCAGCGTTCATGGAGAATCGTGAATAGATACCTACAACATTACTACTGTTATTTGGGTCTCTATCTGTTACTTTCAATAAGTCCCATAGATCGCCATAGCTGTATTCTGTATGGCCATCGATAATGTTGTTGAGTTCAGCTTTGAGCGCCTCTCCTGTGAGACCATTCGCTGAGTTGTAATACCCCGATGGGGCTTGTGCAAAAAGCACACCTTGCCCAAGCAAGGAGAGGATGAGTAAGAGTTTTTTCATAGTGAAGTGTGAGTTTGTACAGTCGCTGACGAAAATAATGGATTGTTGTACGAATGAGAGATACAGTATTGACCCGTAGGTAAACTCAATTTGGTCGTTATGAGATTTTCTTTCTGTTAATTATTTAGACTATTCGTTTTGATAAAAGAATTTTTGCTTAATTCGTGAGACTGTGAAACTTTCTGTATGCTAGGAAGATAGAACAGTTCGCCGCCTATAGTAAAGCCAATCCTGCAATATCGTATGGATTTAATACGTGAAATGGCCATGGTCATTGAGCAAGACCGACCTAAGTCGTTTAACCTGCTCATACCAAAAGGGTCGAAACTAAAGCGTCTTTACACATTGGCAATCCAGGAGGATTTTCAAGGTGATACCCATGCTTCCAGGGTGATCTACAACAGTGATCCCGGAGATAAGCGGTTCATCATGCTTAAGGGAAACTTAATCAATAAGCTTTCCGAACTGACATTAACAGCCAATCACTCTGACATTAACAAAAGGAACTTCATTAAGGTCCAGTTTCAGTGCGAGCGTAATCTCTCTATTGCTAAGAAACTGTTGTTTGTCAATGTATATCACAATGCAGAACGTATTACTAAGAAGGTACTAAAACGCGCAGAGAAGTTTTACCTATCCGAAATTGAATTGGAATGCTACTATTTGCTTCGAAAAATCTACTATCTCAAAGGGTATCCGAACGAAGTAGAGAAGTACCAAAAGCTAGCGCTCAGTAAACAGGATGAAACGAAACTGATGGATCAGGCATATGGTTTGGTCCAGATTTCTCTTGCTCATGTGAAGTTCGTTCGATCGCAATCCAATTCACTACAAGCCCTTCTTAAAACGTATGTTTTGGAGATTAAGCGATTTAGAAAGGAATGTGATTCTCCATTTCTAATGCTTTCATTTTTGCGAGTTAAATTGATTCGTGCGCATCAAGCGAACAATTTGAATAAATGGAATAGAGCACTTGAAAAGCTATGGCAACACTTGATTGACTATCCGTTTTTAGAAACAGAACATCTGCTTTTAGAAGTCAATATCGCTGCTGCTAAATACTACATCGCAATCCAGGAGTTTCAGCTGGCAAATACGGTTCTGACTGAGCTTTTAGAGTTTACTTCTTATGAGGCTTTTAATCGGTTTGAGGTGCAAGCGGAGCTCTTTCAACTGTACCTGCATCAGAAGTATTTTGATAAGGCGACTGAGTTGTTAGTTGAAATTCATGAAGAGCCTCGATTTGAAGAATTAGATAAATTGGATCGGGCTGGATGGATGATCAGAGCATCATACTTAAGTTACATACAGACTGTAAATGGAGAACGCAGAGTTGTTCCAGGGTTTCATTTGGATGAATTGCAGCGATTCTATCAGGATTGTTCACCTATTAGCAAGGATAAAGTTGGCTTTAATTTTCAGTTTATGGTCATACGAGCTTTACAGCTACGAATGAAAGGAGTATTGGATAGTGCCAATGAGTCCAATAATTTCAAAGTCTACTATCAGCGATATATTAAAGAAGAAAAGCTCCAACGAACCAAAGGGTTTGCAAGAGCTTTTATAAGAATTCTTCGTTCCAATTTTGATGCTGAAGTAATTGCTCAATCACTTTCGGAGTTTACTCAGGCGCACGGTCAAGATCATGTGTGTCTGGAATATTGTGAGATCATAGATTATCGCTACCTGATCTCTACATTGTAATTTATTCCATATCTATTTCCGCTCTGAATGGAAACTTCATCAAATAGCGATGCGCATCATCTACGCTCATTTCATTTGAAATGATACGGTGTAGTGTTTCTGTGATAGGCACTCTTACTTTATAAGTTCTAGCCAGTTCGTTAATGATATCTATCGTTTTCACACCTTCAGCCACCTCTTCCATAGAATCAATGATGGCTTTGATGTCTTCGCCATGGGCTAATCTGTTTCCCACAGTGAAGTTTCGGGACAAGCTACTGTAGCTAGTAGCCATTAGGTCACCAACTCCAGCAAGACTCAGGAATGCTTGCGCATTGCCACCTAGAGCTTTTCCGATCTGCACCATTTCAACAAGCCCACGACTAATGAACAATGCTTTGGCATTTTCTCCAAGTCCTAAACCTGCAATGGTACCAGCACCTACAGCGATAATGTTTTTTAGAATGCCACAGAGCTCTATACCAATCAAATCGTTACTACCATAGATCAGGAAACGTTCATTTCTTAGCAGAGTCTGTCCAACTCGTATGACCTCATCAAAGTGGCTGGCAACAACTGTTGCGGCTGGCTTTTTTTCACTGATTTCACGAGCCAGGTTTGGTCCAGCCAGACATCCTACGCGAACAACAGAGCTTTCTTCTTTGATCACTTCACTCATCGTGCGCACGTGCTCACGAGTAAGCGGATTTTGATCATCAATTTTGTCTCTATTGACATTTAAGTCAAATCCCTTAGTGCCGTGAATCAGGATGTGATAGGGTTTTAAGTAGGGAGAAAGATCTTTCATCATTTCCCTGAAATTTGCAGAAGGAACAACAGGGAAGATGACATCACAAGACTTGCCTACTTTTTCCAGGTCATCGGTGGCTTCTATATGGTCATGAATAGAGTAACCATTACAAGTGCGTGTTTCATTGATTGACGCAGCTTTTCCTGGAGTACGTGCATAAAGCAGTACATTCTGGTTCTTTTCAGCCAAGATATTAGCGACAGCAGTTCCAAAACTGCCAGCACCTATTACTCCAATGTATTTAGATGTGCTTTTCGAGACCATAACCTTCCATTCTGTTGTGATAGTAATACAGCGTATTCATATCCTGGATGATGACCTTGTCTCCCTTTTTCACCAGTGGACGTTGAGCATGATACATACCAAGGTTTGCTACACCATGCTCAATGGCAAGGTTTGCTTTCTCTTTCATGTGTTCTGCTACTCCCACTTTACCTTTCTTCTCAAGCTTCAAGATGCGCTTTCGTAGTTTTTTCCAGGCTGTTTTGAACTCTTCATAGTCAATCATTGCATCTTCATCAGGAATACGCAATAGATTGTATAGGTCCAATTTTGGGTTCTTTCGCTCCATCATTTTGAATGCGGTGTACGCAACCAAATGACTGGCAAATACCCTATTGTATTTGTGATATTCTTCTACAATTCGTTTCGCAAGGATCCGAACGTACTCTTGTTCTCTTTGATGGTCAACAGTGATTTCACCTTGTGAAATGAAGTAATCTTTCGGGTGAATAATAGCACCTGTGCTATCCAGGCTATGGCCTTCCATGTCTACATAATTGCCAAGGATGTCCATTCCTTTACCAATGGTCACAGAGATGTTAGAACCCTTAGTGAAGAATTTGAATAGGAAGGACGCGATTTTGTAAGAAGTAGTAAATTCATCTGCTTCCTTGTAGTAGCGTTCCTGTCCAGTTCTTTTCAAGTGCTCGTTGATCAAGGCTGGCGCTTCTAAAGTGAAGTTGTAGTTGATGACTACAGGTACGATGAAGATTTTCTTCGCCTTATTCTCAGCATCTTCTTGCTGATACATAATCCGCTGAGCCTCAATGGTCGTGCTTAGCAAACCTAGTTTTAGAGCTTTTTCAATTTGCCCTGATCTGGATCTTGTTCCTCCCGGGAAAAATAAGCTGTGACAACCTCTTCTCAACGCCATGCTGGAGTACGTTTTTAGCGTTTCCAGATACACAGGGTTTTTCTTTCTTCTATCCACCTTGTAAGCACCAAGGCTGTTCATGAAGTAAGCGAAGATTTTCAGATTGAACAAGTTCAGTCCGGCTCCATAGATGAATGCTGGTAATCCAAGAAACTGAATAACCCAACCAATCAGAATGGAATCAAGATTACTGAAGTGAGTTGGTACCATTACCACCGTTCCCTTTTTAGCAAGAGCACGAATGTGTTCTGGTTCACCTACTATATGAATTTTGTCATCGAGATCTAGCTGACGGCTGAATAATGACGTAAAACCTTTGACCCTGGTCGCGTTAAGTAAGCGTGCGAACCCAAAGGTGATGAAAGCTCTGGCGAATCGGTAAGAGTTCTTTTTGAAGTTACCTGCGATCTCATCGGCATAGCGATGAATGATTTCTCGTAAAAGTCCTTCTTCTATTTCTTTCGCTTCAGCAGGAGGGAGTGTGGCGCTATCCACCAATCGATCCTGTATACTTTTCCAAAAAGGCTTTTCGTCTTTTGGATCTACTCTCCACGGGTTGGCTTTCATCCGCAGCTTTTCTCTGTACACAGTCATCTCTAGCTCTTCACGAAGAGACCTGCCACGGGTGATTGTTTTAAGGCTGTCAAATGACTCATTGGTTACCTCGCCAATAAACGCTTTTCTGTCTTTGGCCAATTGGACAATGGGCCATTGCTGCGTTCTGGGGATAATCTCAGAATACCTTACTTTCTCTTTTTGTTTTCTCATTCAAATGGGAATGTCTATAACTACTGGTAGTTAATAACAGCCGCAAGTTACTGGATTCTCCCAAAACTTGTTTTGGAATGTTTTATTACGATTCCAGAAAATGGATGCCTTCACCAGTATAAACACTTTTGCCACTAATTGTTACCTGCTCAAACTCGCCAGATTCGTTTTTTTTCGTATCCAAATAGATTTGGCTGGGTCTACCCATTTCATATCCTTGCAGACTCGTTGCCGGCATTTGTAAAAGATTGTGTTCTGTTAGATAAGAGGCTAATGGGCCATTAGCTGATCCTGTCGCTGGATCCTCCGGGATACCGATCTCCGGGGCAAACATTCTGCCTTGTACATCGCCACCTTTTACTCCATCTAGAGTATAAACGTATAGCATCGCATCCCCAAAATCAGGCTGAACATCCATCCATTGATCGGTTTTCAATTTGATTTTAGATAAAGTATCAACAGACTTCAGTGGAACCAATAGTGTATTGTTTCCACAAGAAACTTCCTGTATTGGAGCATCCACCAAATCAGAGACATCCAGTCCTAATATTCTAGCAAGTAATTCTCGTTTGTCATCATGTCTTGGACCGAATGTAGGAAGAGGTTGGTGCATGGTGACAGACTCTGTCTGATTGTCTTTGAATTGAATAAAGACATCCACAGGACCAACTTTTTGGTTGATTGTAATTTTTTTTAGCTCATTAGCTCCGTGTTCAATGAACCTTGCCAGGTAATATCCGGTTCCTACTGTCGGATGTCCTGCTGTGGGTAATTCTTTGCCAGGAGTGAAAATACGCATGCTGTAGTTTTCTCCATTTTTAGGAGGGAATAAGAAAACCGTTTCTGATAGATTAAGCTCTCTGGCGATGGATTGAAAGAAATTTTGATCAATATTTTCAGCGTCTGGAAATATCGCAAGTTGGTTGCCTCCGTATTTTTTTTCTGTAAATACGTCCAGCAAAAAGTAAGGGGCTTTGTTCATAGCAGCGTCTGAAAATTAAATTTTCTTAAAACTATTAAAACAGTACAGGTCTGACAAAATGTTGCGAAGCTGTTAAAAGCAATTTGTAATGCCAAATGGTAGTGTTAATATTGCAGACCTTAAGATTATGCCACTTAAATTAAACGATATACAAGCTCCTGTTGACAAGGAGATGTCGGAATTTGAACAGAAGTTTCGCAAGAGCATGCGAAGCAATGTGATGCTTCTTGACAAAATCACTAGTTATATCGTGCGCCGAAAAGGCAAGCAGATGCGTCCATTGTTCGTTTTTCTGAGCGCAGGTGCTGCAGGTGGTATTCAGGAATCTACTTACAGAGGAGCTTCATTAATAGAATTGCTGCATACGGCTACATTGGTTCATGACGATGTAGTGGATGATTCTCACTACCGTAGAGGGTTCTTTTCTGTCAATGCTCTTTGGAAAAATAAGATCGCTGTACTGGTTGGTGATTTTCTTCTTTCTCGCGGATTATTGCTTTCATTGGATAACGACGATTTTGATTTACTTAAGATTGTATCCAATGCAGTGAAAGAAATGAGTGAAGGGGAGCTTCTTCAAATGGAGAAAGCCAGAAAGCTGGATATCACCGAAGAAGTTTATTACGAAGTGATTCGTCAAAAAACGGCTAGTTTGATTACTGCGTGTTGTCGGGTAGGTGCTAGTTCTGCAGGAGCCACTCCAGAGGTGGTAGATTTGATGACAGAATTTGGTGAGAATGTAGGAATGGCTTTCCAGATCAAAGATGATTTGTTTGATTACGGTACTTTCGAAATTGGCAAGCCTACAGGAATTGACATCAAAGAGAAAAAGATGACTCTTCCACTAATTTATGCGCTACAGCAAGTGGGTCGTTCTGAGAAAAAGCGCGTGATCAAAATGATCAAACGTAGTGCCGATGAGCCTAAATATGTCAATGAAGTAATTGATTTTGTGAAGGCATCAGGAGGGATAAAGTATGCAACCGATGTGATGAATAATTATCACAACAGAGCCAATGAGCTTTTGAGTCAGCTTCCAGAAACAACCTACCGGACTTCCCTTCAGCAACTTGTGCAGTTTACCATAGACCGTACAAAATAAATCCCCGACCTAACGCCGAGGATTTCATTAATCTTTAATTATCAATTCTTAATAATAAACTTTATCGATTGATTGTCTAATCGCAAGATATAGACCTCATTGCTGTTCGCTTTGAATGGAATTTCTGCTTGATCGTTTTCAAAAATGATCTGATCAGAGTATCTCAGTTTTCCATCCAGTGTAAATATGGCTATTGATTGTTCATCTGTGGCGGGATATGTGATCAATAAACCATCTGTAGTTGGTTTTACGTTTAATAGCGTAAATGTTGATGCTTTCAAAACGTCTTTGTATCTGAATGATAGTGTGAATCGCTGGTTGAAGGTACCGGCATCCGTTTGGAATTGATAAGTCTGCGATTCACTTAATTTGATGGTCTTGCCTTCCAATTGATCAATCAATAGTACTTCCAGATCATCAGTTAAATTTGATAATGTTGCTGTATTGATTTCATACATTTCTTCGGATGTTGTGCTGAATCCAAGATCGACTGAGCGTTCATCTAAATTGATCATTGGAATGCCCTGAATGATAAATTCATTTTGATCAATTAAGCTGTACAATGAAAGTGCATAATCACTAGTCAGCTTTCGAGCGTCCAGGTGATGATCTATTCCTAAAGTTGCATCATTAGTCATACCTACAATTGCCTCGTTGTAAAGGTTATTGCCTACAATCGCTAGTTTAACAATGATAGCTTCCGATTGCTTTCTGTAGAAGTTATTGTCGCTATTTGCATCTGTAGTAATAACCTGTAAGTCTTGTGAGAAAGTAATTTCTCCATCAGCAATCGCTTCTACAAAAACACCCTGGACCGAAGGAATGACTCCACTTTCTGCCGGTGCGGAGCCTTTTACTCCATCAATATTGTCTTCCGTATTATCAGGTTGAATAATGCTAGTAGCTCCAAGGCTGTTTGCAGTAATGAAGTCTCCACCTCGTTTAGAGCCGTTGTTGGACCCACCATCATCCCAGAAGTATACTGCTCCTGAAATCACTGCGGAATTATTCGTCAGAAAGTCTTCAATGCTGATTGCTGCCGCATAAGGATTGGCAACTAACTCAAATTCACCGTCATCGACAGTGTAACTGATATCTCCTGTATTTGGTGTGCCAGTAAACGAAATACTTGGAGACGAGCTATTAAAAGCTGCAAAATATCCTTGCCCAGGAGTCATCGTAGCGATTGAGGTTTTTAGATTGGAAGAATATCCTGCACCATCATTTGAGTAAAGGTGGCTAGCCCCAATACCCTCCAAAATAGTTTCTGAAACTGGAGAGCCAATAATACTATAACCTTCATCACCCGTTGTGTTTCTATTGACTGTGTAGGTTCCATAGTTGATCACATTTCCAAAAATGGCTAATGATGCGCCTGAATTGACAGTTAAAGATGTCCCAGACTCTAATTCTAGATGATTTACAGCTGCATCAGCAGTAATAATAGGATAAGAAGATGCAACAGAGATCACGACATTGTCAGAAGAGGTAGGTACTGCACCGTCTTCCCAGTTATTTGTGTTTTCCCAGTCTCCATCATCACCAAACCCAACCCAAACTTCAGCATCAAGTGTAGTCTGCGAGTTGGCTGCATAGCTTTCCGTTAGATAGATGAAATCCGATGATTCAGTATTGTATTCGAATACATAAACAAAGTAATTGGTATTTTTAGTAAGCCCGGTTACCAATACAGAGTTTCCATTGTCATTGTAGACAACTCGAGCATTGCCGATGGTCGTTGTTTCACCTGAAAAATGAGTTGAAAGTGCAGGATAGTTGGTGTTATCAACTGGGTGTTCGGAATCTTCGATTGGCTCCAATTCTTTCACCAATACTAGGTGATTTGTGCCATCACCATTGGTCCAGGTGATATTCATGGAGTGAGCTCCAATCTGAGTGAAATTGATTGTAGAAGAGGAGGTGGCTGGGCTTTCTAATCCTGCATCACCATTTCTAGTGAACGTGGTGATACCTCCGAAAATATTGTTTGGATCAAACCATGGTAAGGTAATGGTTTGCGTAACTTCATTGTAGCTACCTGGCCCGAATCCAGTAGATGAGTTCGTCTCAATATCAAATTCAGCATCTACAAAAGTATTGATAGTAAGTTCACTACAGGTGTTAATTACGGTATAGGATTGATTGGGGCTAAAATCTCCAAATTCAGCGTAGAGACTACCTGTAATGTCAGAAAATAAATATTCATCGTCTGATAATTGAGTGATACTGATATTAGAGTTGGATGAGCTGACTCCTCCTGATAAAGCAGTAAAAGCTGAACCGGTCCACGTGCCGCCGGTTGGAAGTGAGTTGCTGCAAGCCGATGCACTAACCACATCTGTCTCCTCAGAAAGTGTTCCACTACTTTCAAAGGCAGTTATTTTGTAAAAATAAGTTTCCCCTGAGCCTACTGAAACGTCGTTGTATCGTAAGATGTCGGCATTCACTGTATCGATTGTCGTAAAACCAGAAGACTCATTGAGTGATCTTTTGATGATGAAGCCATCTTCGGTATCGCTGTTGTCTGACCAGGTAAGGTCTATTCGTTCACTAGAAATTCCTGTGGCTTTTACATTGAAAGGAGTTAGGTCGTCGTTGGGTTTGGATTCCCAGCCAAGATCTTTAAAAAGTGCTCGTGTAATATCTCCCACATCATGAATTGCTTCAGCTGAGCCAATTTGTGGAGTCATCAAGGCGTTTGTGGTACCATTATAAGTGGATTCATTCCAATGTGAATAGCTAGAGCCTTGATCAAAGGTGCTTGGTGCATAGATTTTTGCAGGTGTACCACCATTGGCAACTACAGTTTCCGAACCGTCAATGAATAGGTCATTGCTGGTTAGAAAATCATGTAAATCAGTACTTGGTGAAGTGAAGTCTAAAGTTCGATCATTGCTGGTATTCACCACCAAATCATCATATATAAATGGATTGGTCGTTCCAGAACCCCAGGTTCCATTCGTGCCATCAGAACTACCGGAGCCTGTAAAACCTAGTCCATGACCAAGCTCATGTAGTACTACGGATACAAAATCAAACTGACCAGCAGGGACATTACCATCAGTACCAAAGTACCAATTGAAATCTTTATTGAACAATATATTAATGTCTGCATTTCCCTCATCCAGGTCAAAGCCAGCCAGCTTGTTGGCTAACGCTACTGGATACCAGGTGTTGCTTTTAGTGGCTCCACTAAAGTTTCTGAAGAAGTTATTAGGACCAGCTGATCCAAGTACACCATCCTCCAATGATGTAAATGTAAAATCAATTACTATTGGTACTGAAGATGCAATTTGATAGGACCAGATTTCAACGGCATAGGCAAAGGCATTTTGAGCATCTATATCAATATCAGCTGGATAATTGACAATGAATTCTGCAGTAGGGGATATTCTAGCGTCCGTGTGGTCAGGTGCCGGAATGAAAATGTTTTGATCCTGCTCGATTGGAATGAAAATACAAACAGGATGATCTAGTTGTTTGCTTTCTCCATAGTCCTGACCAGCAACATTGTAAGATTGGGTGAGTAAAAGGAGTAAAAAACAAAGGGAGTGATAGGTGATTTTTTTAGTCATATCTATTTAACGGGTAATGAGACGGTGACCCTACAGGTTACAGTTAAATAGCTACGATCACCCAAATATAAACGAAATCTCCTTTGATGCCGGATTTATAGTTCTAATTCCTTGAATTTCAAGAACAAAACAGTTGATTAGTTTCATTCCTTCCTGCATTTGTTAACTTTGCCGGCTCAACCGTGTTATAGGGTTGTGTCCTGTCAGGTTATTAACTGCTATTGATCTTATCAAGTGCTGATGGGAGTGCCTAGTATGCGCATCTGGCGACAATTTGAAATCATTATTTAATTATCAATAAACTAATTATGAGTACAGCAAAAGCGAATGATACCGTAAAGGTTCATTACACAGGAAAGCTTACTAACGGACAAGTATTTGACTCTTCTCTTGAGCGTGACCCACTACAGTTTACTGTAGGTGGTGGTCAGATGATCAAAGGATTTGATGAGGCTGTGAATGGTATGGAGGTGAATGAGAAGAAAACAGTAACTATTCCATGTGCTGAAGCTTATGGCGATAGAAATGATCAACTTATTCAGCAAGTGCCTAGAACTGATCTTCCAGCAGATATGAAGCCGGAGCCAGGTCAGACGTTGGTGGCTACTAATCAGGATGGTCAGCAAACTCATGTTATAGTAAAAGAAGTTTCTGAAGAGAACATCACGATTGATGCGAATCACCCACTTGCGGGTCAGGATTTGATTTTCGAAATCGAATTGGTAGAGATCGGATAATCTTAAGATTTACTAAATAATAGGAAGGTCATCCGGGTTCGGTTGACCTTTTTTTGTGCTTGATTTCCAACTCTTTAGCGGTTTGGTGACTCTTAATAGTGTTATCACTAAACCTATTACCGTAATGAAAAAACTATTCGTTCTTCTTTTGCCGCTCGCATGGTGTTTTGTTGGTTGCTCTGATACAGATGATATTGAAAATCTGGACGTAAATTTCGCAAACAATATTCCTGTAACTACCAACACGGTTAATGCTTTTAGTTATGTGGTGCGGGCCAAAGACTATTCTCAGCAGATTAACTCAAGTTTGAATTTTGACTCTACTGCATTTGTTATGAGTTTGGTAATCGCAGAATACTCGGAGGGTGAAATGGGGCTTGCAGTGTATAATGAGGATTCTTCACAGGTTTATCAGCAGCAAATTTCTTCAAATATGGTGCTGACCGACTTTCCCGAATTTCTACCAGCTGCTCTGGATTTGAGTCTGGAGGATTTTAGTGGAAGCGTTACAGTGACAATAGCTGTTGAGTAGGGTTGCTTAGTTCATACTTGCTAGGTAAAGCTTTCTTGCGGTGTTGTGGTTTTCGTATCTTTTCACAAATTCTTTGCATTCGTCTTGCTCACCTATATGTAGTATGGCCATGTCTTTAAGTACTACTATGTGCTTTTTTAGGGTGTTGCTGTACTTTACTTCAAGGGAATGATTTTTTGCTACTTTTTGAATTAAACTATACATCTCTTTCTTGTTTTTTGTGTTTACTGTAGCAAATAAAGATTGTTCTTATAGATGGTTTGTTCCTTTCTCGTTGACTGTGAGTGATTTCTCGTTGAAATAGGGGAATTGATGTGTGGGTGAATTACCTAGTTATTTAATTACTAATATTTTTAGATAAAAACTAAAATAATTAGATTTGTTGTGTGAATGCAATTTTACATCTCGATCTAGATACCTTCTTCGTTTCGGTGGAGCGATTGAAGAATTCCAATCTTATTGGTAGGCCTGTTTTGATTGGTGGTACTAGTGATCGAGGGGTGGTGGCATCATGTAGTTATGAAGCTCGGCAGTTTGGTATTCATTCAGCTATGCCGATGAAGTTGGCCAGATCTCTTTGTCCAGAGGCGATTATCGTTAGAGGAAATTCTGCTGATTACACCAAGCATTCACGTATTGTGACCGATATTCTTCAAGAGTCGGTTCCTGTTTTGGAGAAGAGTTCTATTGATGAATTTTATGTAGACCTGACGGGGATGGATAAGTTTCATGGCACTTGGAGGCTTGCTAATGAGCTGCGATCAAAGATTATTGAGAATTCAGGGTTACCGATTTCATTTGGTCTTTCGGAGAACAAGACGGTCTCTAAAGTTGCTACCAATGAGGCTAAGCCTAATAATCAGATGCGCATCGAATATGGGCATGAAAAGGCTTTTTTAGGACCTCTTTCTGTGAAGAAGATCCCGATGGTGGGAGATAAGACCTATGCCAAACTGGTGAGTTTGGGAGTTCGTAAGATTCATACGATCCAGGAGATGCCTATTGATCTGATGCAGCGTGCTTTTGGCGCGAATGGAGCAAGTATCTGGCGCAAGGCCAATGGTATTGATCAGTCTAAGGTGATTCCTTATTCTGAGCGAAAGTCTATTTCTACGGAACGTACCTTTGATCGAGATACGATTGATGTGACCAAACTCAAAGGGATACTGACGGCTATGGCAGAGAATCTTGCTTTTCAGCTGCGTAGAGGACAAAAGCTTACAGCCTGCCTGACGGTAAAGGTGCGTTATTCGGATTTCAATACGTATACGTTGCAGTCTCGCATTCCTTATACAGCAGCAGATCATGTGTTGATACCACGAGCTTTAGAGTTGTTTGATAAGCTTTACAATAAGAGGTTGCTTGTACGCTTGATTGGTATTCGGATGAGCGATCTGGTGAATGGTTTTTATCAGATAGACTTGTTTGATGACAGTGAGGAGCAGCTCAATTTGTATCATGCCATGGACCGCATTCGAGATAAGTTTGGTGATCGATCGGTGATGCGCGCTTCTGGTATTCAGGCGAAAACTATTGGTCGCTGGAATCCTTTTACAGGTGAGCCACCACCTCTTCTAGCAAATAGGAGACAGTAATGTTTTAATGAGTAAAACACTTAACTTTATCTACTATGTCCGCATCATACCAACATAAGGAACCCAAAATAGACGATATCTCTGTGTTAGAACCAGAGGCTACGTATTCGTATGCGGATTACTTGCGCTGGTCTTTTGAGGAGCGAGTGGAGCTAATCAAAGGAAAGCTATTTAGAATGTCTCCTGGGCCAAGAAGAGGGCATCAAGGAATAGGCCTTGCTTTGAGCAGTGAGATATATGGTTTTTTGAAAAGGAAACCTTGTAAAGCTTATATGGCACCTTTTGATGTACGATTTCCTAATCAATTAGACGATACCGATGCACAAACATTTACCGTAGTTCAACCTGATATTTGTGTGATTTGCGATCGTTCCAAGCTGGATGATGCAGGATGTAAAGGTGCTCCTGATCTGATCGTGGAGATACTCTCTCCATCCACGGCTTCTAAAGATCTTAATGAAAAGTATCAGCTTTACGAAGAGCATGGTGTGAAAGAATATTGGGTAGTTTATCCGGGAGAAGCGGTTTTGGAAATCTATGAGTTGCAGGAAGGAAAGTACGTTTCTACAGGCAAGTTTGTGAAAGAAGATATCGTGACTTCTAAGGTATTACCTGGATTAGAGATCAAATTGTCTGAAGTCTTTGAAGAGGTTGACTAATGAAAGAGTACCCCCATAAAGAGCCGAAAATAGATGATATCTCTGCGTTAGAGCCAGAGGCTACGTATTCGTATGCGGACTACTTACGCTGGTCTTTTGAGGAGCGAGTAGAGTTGATCAAAGGAAAGCTATTTAGGATGTCTCCTGCTCCGAGAAGGGGGCATCAGGAGATAAGTTCTTCTATTGCACTAGAGTTGCTTTCCTTTTTAAAAGGGAAATCGTGCAAGGCATACTATGCTCCATTTGATGTTCGTTTTCCTAATCAGCCCAATGATTCTGATGCACAGACATTCACCGTGGTACAACCGGATATTTGTGTGATTTGTGATCATTCCAAGCTGGATGATGCAGGATGTAAAGGTGCTCCGGATCTGATCGTGGAGATTCTGTCACCATCTACGGCTTCTAAAGATCTGAATGAAAAATACCAGCTATATGAAGAGCATGGAGTTCGAGAATATTGGGTAGTATACCCAGGAGAAGCGGTTTTGGAAATCTATGAGTTGCAGGAAGGAAAGTACGTGTCTACAGGCAAGTTTGTGAAAGAAGATATCGTGACGTCTAGTGTGTTGCCTGGGTTAGAGATCAAATTGTCTGAAGTCTTTGAAGAGGTTGACTAATGAAAGAGTACATCCATAAAGAGCCGAAAATAGACGATATCTCTGTGTTAGAGCCAGAGGCTACGTATTCTTATGCGGACTACTTACGCTGGTCTTTTGAGGAGCGAGTAGAGTTGATCAAAGGGAAGCTATTTAGGATGTCACCGGCACCAAGAAGGTCTCACCAAGGTGTTATCACGGTCATTGGTAATGAGATTTTTAATTTTCTAAAAGGCAACTCTTGCAAGGTTTATTACGCTCCATTTGATGTTCGTTTTCCTAATCAGCCCAATGATTCTGATGCACAGACATTCACCGTGGTACAACCGGATATTTGTGTGATTTGTGATTTTTACAAGCTGGACGATGCAGGTTGTAAAGGCGCTCCCGATCTAATCGTAGAGATCCTGTCACCATTTACGGCTTCTAAAGATCTTAAAGAAAAGTACCAGCTCTATGAAGAGCATGGTGTGAAAGAATATTGGGTGGTGTACCCGGAAGAGGCGGTTTTGGAAATCTATGAGTTGCAGGAAGGAAAGTATGTTTCTAAAGGCAAGTTTGTAAAGGACGATGTGGTGACGTCTTCTGTATTAGTCGGATTGGAGCTTAACTTGCAAGAAGTTTTTGCGGATATTCAATAGCTGTAATTCACAACGATAATGGTTGTAAATTGCGTGTCTTATTTACGTCGTGATGAAAGTATTATTCTCAACTAGCTTTATTCTGCTATCCCTGATTGGGATGTCTCAGTCCTGGTCTACTAATTTGTCTCTTGATCGAGATATTTCACTTCAACATACTTTTTATATCGATAAAGTGGTTGACAAGCGAGCAGAAGGTAGTTTTATTGAACTGGATCCTGATGTTAGTGTTTTGCTGCAGTTTTATGAGCGATCAATAGAGGCGTCTCCCCAGTCCTCTGGAGTTACAATTTTTCTTAGAGAACTAGCCGTTAAAAGTGGGACTCATTTGGAACTCAATCTGGAGTTTTATTACCAAAGCCAGTTTGTTTATGAGTATTATGGAGATGTTTCTGTGTCTGGTCTATCAGGTTTAGATAATGCGCTCGCTGATTTGCTTCAAAAGGCGGTAGTGGAGTTTGATGTTTCTGATGTGGCTGTGGCTTTGTTTCAGCAGAGAAGTGTTACAGAAGAGCTCGATCGGGTAAAAACAATGCCGGGTCGAAAAGATGGCTATAATTTGCATACTGAGGAAGAAGAGGAGGAAAGCCGAAATGTAATTGCCGTCGGTTATCAAATAGGTGGATTGAATTTAATCGGGTTTGATTATGAGTATAGAGTGTCCGATGTGTTTGGAGTACATGCTGGGGTAGGTTTAGCGGGATATACTGCTGGTTTGAAAATCCATACCAAAAAGCATAAGGACAGTTCCTTCTTTAATTTGAGTCTAAAGGATGGTGGTTTTGGTTTAGTTCGTACGGCAGCTCTGGAGTATGGTGTAAGAATTGTGGGGCGTAATAAAGGAGGTTTTGGCTTTCATGGTCAAGTGGGTTTAGCAAATGTGCTGTACATCGATAGAGAGTATGAAGAATCCATTTTTGGTTTGGATGGTGTGCCTCCAGTAGTACTTTCTATGGGTATTGGGGTGAGTTGGTAAAATTATAAAGCTAAAAATATTAGATAAAAACTAAAATAATTAGCTTTACGGAGTGCTGAACGTTCACTCTTATTTTAGTTTTAAATATGGCTTATTGTCCATTGATAAGCTGCTTGACTGGGCGGTTGAGAATGATCTCAAAACGCTGGCACTCACCGATATCAATAGTACTTCCGGGAGTTTGGAGTTTGTGCGTCAGGCACAAAAGAAAGATATTCGTCCTATTTTGGGAATTGATTTCCGAAACGGAGCTCAGCAACAGTTTCTAGCTATTGCGAAAAATAATGAAGGCTTTCAGTCAATGAATGCTTTTCTATCGGAGCATTTGCATCTGGATAAAAAGATCCCTTCAGAAACTGATCGAATTGCGGATAGCTATATCATTTACCCCCAGACGAACATCCCAAAGCGGCCACTTCTTGAGCATGAATATGTGAGTGTAAAGCCGAGGGATATTACACGAACCATCTTCTTAAGTAAAGTTCCACGTCATAAGCTGGTGACTTGCCCTACGTTCACACTTCCTAATGCAGAGGATTTTGAGTTACACAGTGTGTTGCGAGCCATAGATCTCAATACACTAGTTAGTAAGCTCACTGAGGCGGATACAGCGGATGTTACGGATGTTTTTTTGTCTAAGGAGCGTCTTATTCGGATGTATGTTGATTTGCCGGAAGCATTCCGAAACCTCAAACATATCGTTCGCACTAGTGAAATCTTTTTTGATTTTAGTGAATCTGCTCGTCCTCAAAATCAAGAAACATGGAGTGGCTCTGAGCAGTGGGATTATGAGAAAGTAAGAGAGCTGTGTTTGGAGGGGTTGAAGTATCGCTATGGGGAAAATCCCGCCATGAGTATCAAACGGCGTGTAGTAACGGAGCTTCAGGTCATTCATCAGATGGGCTTTTTGTCCTATTTCTTGATTAGCTGGGATATTGTGCGATATGCCAGAGAGCAAGGATACTTCTATGTTGGGCGTGGTAGTGGAGCGAACAGTGTTGTGGCTTATTTGCTTCGGATCACTGATGTGGATCCAATAGAGCTTGATTTATATTTTGAGCGATTCATCAACTTGTTCCGAAAGAGTCCACCTGATTTTGATATGGACTTTTCGTCCTGGGATCGTGATGATGTGACACGTTATATTTTTGAGCGGTATCCCAATGCGGTGTTGCTAGCTACTTACAGCACTTTCCAGCATCGGGCCATCATCCGTGAAGTGGGTAAGGTGTTTGGGGTGCCAGCTTATGAGATTGAGAAGCTACAAAAGCAGCCGACCCAAGATCTGGATCATCATGCGAAGTTGATTTTGACTTATGGGTATAAGCTCGCAGGCTTTCCAAGTCACCTAAGTGTGCATGCTGGTGGTATTATTATTTCCGAAAAACCTATTCACTATTTCACAGCAACTTCTCTGCCTCCTAAAGGCTTCCCAATCACTCACTTTGATATGATTGTGGCGGAGGATGTGGGGTTGTACAAGTTTGATGTGTTGGGGCAGCGCGGTTTGGGTAAAATCAAGGATGCTCTGGAGATTATCAAAGAGAATCAGCCGGAACGATTGCCGATTGATATTCATGATATCAAACTCTTTAAGGAAGATCCTTTGGTGAAAATCAACTTAAGTGAAGCCAAAGCGATCGGTTGCTTTTATGTGGAGTCTCCAGCTATGCGGATGTTGCTCACTAAGCTCAAATGTGATGATTACCTGACACTGGTAGCTGCTAGCTCTATCATTCGTCCGGGTGTAGCCAAGTCTGGGATGATGCGTGAGTATATTTTGCGGTTCCGACTTCCTGAAAAACGCCAAGAAGCACATCCGGTTTTGTGGAGTGTGATGCCGGATACGTATGGAATCATGGTGTATCAGGAGGATGTGATCAAGGTAGCGCACCATTTTGCAGGATTGACACTAGCTGAGTCTGATGTATTGCGCCGTGGGATGTCAGGGAAGTATCGCTCTAGAGCTGAGTTTAAGCAGGTGAAGGATAAGTTTTTCAATAACTGCCGAAAGAAAGGATATGAAGATCAGCTTACAGCGGATGTCTGGCGGCAGATTGAGAGTTTTGCTGGTTACGCCTTTGCGAAAGGGCACTCTGCGTCTTATGCTATTGAGAGTTATCAGAGTATGTTTCTGAAGTCTCATTATCCACTGGAGTTTATGGTTGCGGTACTCAATAATGGTGGTGGTTTTTACAGTAGGGAACTCTACATTCACGAAGCTCGCATGCATGGTGCAGACATCCAGTTGCCATGCATCAACTGGAGTGATGAAGCGGTTGTGATCAAAGGCAAGACGATCTATCTCGGTCTTGGAATGATCAAAGATCTGGAGCAGCAGACCATTCGTGAGGCGCTAAAAGAGCGGATAAAGAATGGAGTGTATATGTCTGTAGATGATTTTGTTCGTCGAGTCAGTGTGTCGTTGGAGCAGGTGAGTTTGCTGATTCGGATAGGAGCTTTTCGATTTACGGGGAAGGATAAGAAGGCATTGCTGTGGCATGCACATTTCTTATTGGCCAACACAGGGAAAAGCCAAAACAAGCTATCACTGTTCGAGCCACAAGTGAAGAAGTATTCACTTCCGGCCATTGAGCATGAAGAGATCGAGGATGTGTATGATGAAATGGAGTTGTTGGGGTTTCCACTCCATAGTCCATTTTACTTGCTTCGAGAGTATCCGCAGGGTTGTGTGTTTGCTCGTCATCTCAAAGATCAGGTAAGCAAGCGAATCCGGATTCTGGGATATTTGGTTGCGATTAAAAACACAGGGACTTCTCAAGGTGATCGGATGCATTTTGGGACGTTTTTGGATGAAGAGGGAGAGTTCATTGATACAGTACATTTTCCTCCTTCGGCTAAAAAATATCCTTTTACCGGAAAGGGCATTTATCTGCTTCAGGGTAAGGTTTTTGAAGAGTTTGACGCCATTTGCATTGAAGTAGATTACATGGTTCGGTTGAAATATCGCACAATGGATGTTTAATTAAATTTTGGGGTCTAGCTTTGCGCCCTGATTGCAATCCGATACTCAAACAGCATTCGTATTTTCAATATGAGCAACATCCAGTCAATAGAAAAAGCTACTACCCAAATTCGACAATCATTAACAACTCACAAGCTGTATAAGAGCTTGTCCAGCATTGAAGATGTGAGGATTTTCATGGAGCATCATGTGTATGCTGTTTGGGATTTTATGTCGCTGCTGAAGAGCTTACAATTGATGCTTACTTGTGTAAGTGTGCCCTGGATGCCTGCTTCTGACCCTAGCCTGGCTCGATTTATCAATGAGATTGTTCATGGTGAAGAAAGTGATGTGAACGAGTTGGGTGAACCGATGAGTCATTTCGAGATGTATCTTGATGCCATGAAGCAGGCAGGTGCAGATATGTCTTCTATCAATGGTTTTATCGATGATATTCAGTCTGGTGTGCCAATGCCATTAGCTATAGCATATACTGCTATGCCTGTGCAGGAGTTTGTCAATCACACTTTTGGAGTGATCTCAACTGGCAAACCTCACGTGGTAGCTGCAGCCTTCACTTTTGGTCGTGAAGACTTGATTCCAGATATGTTTTTGGAGATTGTGAAGGAGGCTGAAAAAGAAGGTCATTCTTATGATAAGCTGGTTTACTATCTCAATCGACACATCGAATTGGATGGTGATGAGCATGGTCCACTTTCACTTCAAATGATCGAGCGCCTGTGCGGTGAGGACCCTCAAAAATGGGAAGAAGCCGAACAGGCAGCTGTGAAAGCACTCGAAATGAGATTGAAGCTTTGGGATGGTATCGCCGAAGAAATCCAATCAAAAGTTGGCGAATTGAGCTAACATCTTTAAAACTCCCAAATTTCTCCAAAATTGCCTTCTAGGTTTGCCCTATGAAGGTTTTGATCATAGAAGACGAGCCACAATTACGTTCGGCATTAAAAGAGTCTCTTCTCAAAGAACACTATGTGGTGGAAGAAGCGGCTACTTATAGCGATGCTTCGCAGAAGATTTGGAGCTACGAATATGATTGTATCCTGCTGGATGTAATGTTGCCAGGAGGGAATGGCCTGAAGTTGCTGGAGGAGCTCAAGCAAATGGGTAAGCGCAGCAGTGTGATCATTATCTCTGCCAAGGATTCTCTGGATGATAAATTAACTGGATTGGGGCTTGGAGCTGATGACTACCTGACCAAGCCATTTCATATCTCTGAGCTTAATGCCCGAATTAAAACGGTGCTTAGGAGAAATACTTACGATGGTGATGAGGTGATTCATTACGGTAATGTGCAGGTGAATGTGACCAATCGACAGGTCCAGGTTCAAGGATATTCACTCGATTTACACCCTAAGGAATTTGATTCTCTCAACTACTTTTTGCTTAACAAGGAACGTTTGGTGAGCAAGACTTCTCTTGCAGAACATGTTTGGGGAGATTACGTGGATCAGGCCAACGACTTTGAGTTTGTGTATTCACAAATCAAAAACCTAAGAAAGAAACTGCGTGATGCCAAAGCCTCTGTTGAAGTTCAGTCAGTTTATGGAATGGGTTATAAACTCACCCTGCAATGAGTCTTTTACGTTATACCCTCCGTTATTTATCTATTAGTTTGATTGTGGTTCTCACTATTTGGGCAGCAATCTTTTATTTCAGCATGCTCGATGAGGTTTATGATAGCCTGGACGATGGGTTAGAGAATTACAAGCTGTTGATCATTGATCGAGCACAAAGAGACCCTGCAGTCCTGCATCATACCAGTTTTCAGGAGGGTAATTATTATGTAGAACCTATCTCTAAAGAGTCTGCTTTGGCTACTAAAGATTTTTATCGAGACTCGACAATTTATACGATCAATGAAAAGGATTTTGAGCCAGTAAGAGTATTGACAACCACTTTTGATGTGGATGATCATTATTACAAACTGACGGTGATGTCATCCATGGTAGAGGAGGATGACCTGATAGAAGATTTGTTTTTCGCGATTGTTTGGTTGTATGTGTTGCTACTCCTGGTGATCATTTTGACTCACCAATACATGCTGAAAATTGTCTGGAGTCCATTTTTTAAAATGATTGATCGCTTGAAGGCTTTTCGGTTGGGGCATGATGATGGGATTGGTGAAATGAATGTACGGGTGCGCGAGTTCAAGCAACTTAAGCAGTCTGTCGATATGTTGATTTCATCGAGCAATGAAGCGTATCATCAGCAAAAAGTGTTTATAGAAAATGCTGCTCATGAGTTACAAACTCCATTGGCTATTGGGATCAATAAACTGGAGCTTCTGGCTGAGCGAATTGAGGATGAAGATGTGCTGATGACTATCGGTCAGGTGAATGAGGAGTTGCTGCGGTTGAAGCGACTTAATCGAAGCTTGCTCCACCTTTCTAAAATCGAGAATAGTCAATTTGATGAGGTGGAGGATGTGAATATCAATGAGCTGTTGAAAGAGCATCTGGATGATTTTACAGCGCTGGCTGAATTCAATGAAGTGGAGTTGCGAATGATCGAACATGAGGAATGTGTCGTTCGGATGAATCTGGATCTGGCAAAGATGTTAACCACCAATCTCTTGAAGAATGCGATTATTCACAATGTAAAAGGTGGTGTAGTGGAAGTGATTATAGATCGATATTCTCTGCAGTTTATCAATACAGGTGTCGGTGAGTCTTTGGATGTTTCCAGGTTATTTAAACGGTTTTATAAAGGAGATAACAATGTTGGGAATACAGGACTGGGTTTGTCTATTGTAAAAGCCATTGCAGCCTACTGCAAGTTCGAAATTGGTTATCGATTTCTGAATAACACGCACCAGTTTACGCTCCGATTCTAGTAGTATTTTGTATTTCCCAATTCTTTCCAGATTTGAGTTTTTGCTTTGCTGGAATATTAAAATTCTAATATGCATAGCAAGGACAATTCATTCTATTTCCGTTTTCATTTTTTCGTTTTACTAGTACTCACTTCGGCCTTTTCACAGACATTGTCTGCTCAGGATCATGACAAATGGTACGAGAATATTCATTTTGGAGGCTACATGCAAGTGCGGTACAATGGAGTTTATCAGACCAATGATAAACTAGAATGCGAACAATGTGATGAATTTTGGGGAGCAGAAGGTGGTGGCTTATCTCTGAGAAGATTGAGATTTAAATTTTACGGTCAGATCAGTCCACGGATTTACATGTACTTCCAACCTGATTTTGCCAAGTCAGTGGGAGAGTCTATCAATGTTGCCCGGGTAAAGGATGCTTATTTTGATATCGGTTTGGATGATGATAATGAATTCCGGATCCGTATAGGTCAGAGCAAAGTGCCTTATGGATTTGAGGACATGCAGTCTAGTAGTGACCGATTGCCATTGGATAGAAATGATGCCTACAATAGTGGAGTGAAAGATGAGCGAGATATGGGGGTGTTTTTCTATTGGGCAAGTAAGGAGAAGCGAAAGCTGATGAAGGAGTTGAAACCTTATAAACACTCGGGAGATTTTGGGGTGTTTGCTTTGGGGATTTATAACGGTCAAACTGCAAATCATCCGGACCTCAATCATGAATTCCATGTGGTGACTCGATTTTCAATACCCATTGAAGTAGGGAGTCAGGTAATTGAGCCAGGAATGCAGGCTTATACTGGTAAGTTCGTTTTGTTGGAACATAGTCCTGAGTTAGAGGTTGTTGAAGATGGCTATCTCGATCAACGATTAGGGGCTTCTTTTGTCTTGTATCCAAAGCCTTTTGGAATACAAGCTGAGTGCAATATCGGACGTGGACAAGAATATGATGGAGCTTCCGAGAGTGTTAAAGTTAAAGGTCTGAAGGGTGGGTATGTCACTTTTTCCTATTTCATTGAAAAGTGGAATCAAACCTTTATTCCATTCACCAGGTTGCAGTATTATGATGGAGGCAAAAAGCATGAATTAGATGCCAGAAGCTACACCGTGAAAGAGTGTGAAACTGGTGTAGAGTGGCATCCGATGGATCACTTTGAGCTAGTTGTCGTGCACACCATTGCGGATCGCAGATTTGAAAATCATTTGAATCCACTGAATGATCAAAAGGGAAGTCTTATGCGTGTGCAAGCGCAGCTGAAGTTTTAAAAAGTAGTGGCCCAGCAATATTTTGCCAGACCACCAAAAGCAACCATGTTAAAGTTTTACTGATTACCAGCCACCGCCAAGAGCCCGGTAAAGATTTACTTTGGTCAACATTTCCTGAAGTTGTACATCAATGAGTTCCATCTGTGTACTCAGGGTATTTTCCTGTGCTACCAACACCTCCAGGTAAGTTGCTTTCCCTGTTCGGTAAAGTTCTTTGGAGGTTTCAATGGATGCTTCAAGCGTCGCGCTTTGTACATTTTTGAGTACAACCACTTCTTGCAGATTCTGCAGGTTGGTCAGTTGGTTATACACTTCCATGTAGCCCTTTAGCACAGTTTCCTGATAGTTGTAAATCGCATCTACCTGGTTCGCTTTTGCAAATTCAAACTGCGCTTTGATCGCATTTCTATTGATCAAAGGAGCGGCCATCTGACCTACTAAGCCATAAGCAATGGAGGTAGGTGAGCGAAATAAAAACTCAGGGTTGAACGCTTGAAAACCTACACCTGCACCAATACTCAGGCTAGGGTAGAAGGCTGCCTTAGCCGCTTTGGTATCAAACTTAGAAGCCTCCAGCATCAATTCTGCCTCACGAATGTCTGGACGATTCTTTAGCAAATCATTGGGTGAACCAACTGCAAGCGAATCTACCATCATCACGTAATTGCTGCTTCTACTGATCTCTTGCGGAAACCTTCCCAATAGGTAGTTCAGTCTGTTTTCTGTTTCTAGAATTCGCTGAGCTGTTCTTCTGCTTTGTGCCTTGGAGCTAATCACCTGTGCTTCAAATTGCTGTACGGCCAATTGATTGGCTTTTCCAGCTTCCATATTGTATTGAATCACTTCCAGTGCTTCTTCCTGATTGGCTAGCATTTTCTCTACAAACTCTAGCTCCTGATCCAAAGCCAATAGCTGATAGTATTCATAAGCGACTTCAGCTACTAAATTCGTTGTGACGAAATGTGCGCCTTCCACACTGGATAAGTATCTGCTGAAAGCAGCTTTCTTTTCGTTTCTCAGCTTTCCTCTAATGTCGGCTTCCCATGCAGCTTCAAATCCCAGGAAATAATCTGGAATGGTTCGTCGCATTGGAGAGCCGTCCGCGTAGACAGCACCTTCGTTTCCAGCCCAGTCAGCTGAGTATTCAGCCATGTGTTGCGCAGAGCCATTCACTACAGCATCCACAGTTGGAGCAAGGTTTCCCTTAGCGGCAATCAGGTCTGTATGAGACATTTCTATGCGTTGCAGCATTTGCAATCGGTCATAGTTATTGATCAGTGCAGTGTCGATAAGCGCCAATAGGGCAGGATCTTTGAAATACTCCTTCCATTGGCTTGGCTGCCCTGTACTATCGGTATCAGCCACCGGATAATTTTCCGGTAACTGTTGTGTTTTCACTTGAAGGTTGTCCTCATTGACCTTACATGCCTGCATGAGCCATATGCCGATCATCATGATCAAGAGTCTTATGATATGTATTTTATATGATAATTTCATGCGGTTATACCGTTTCAGTAAGTTCAAAATCTTCCTCTTCTTCGCTGCTTTGGCGCTTAAACCGTTCGGATAATAAGGCAAAGACATAGTACAAGCCAGGTATGATGATTACCCCGAATACGGTTCCGAAGATCATGCCGCCAGCTGCTGCCGTACCAATGGTTCGGTTGCCTGTAGCACCAGCTCCTGTTGCTATCATTAATGGAATCAAACCTGCGACAAACGCAAATGAGGTCATCAAAATGGGTCTCAAACGCACTTTTGCTCCTTCTATTGCCGCATCAAATGAACTTGCTCCTTCACGGTTTCTGATCGTGGCAAACTCAACGATTAGAATCGCATTTTTTCCTAATAGTCCGATCAACATGATAGCTGCCACCTGTGCATAGATGTTGTTTTGCAGTCCTGTGATGTATAGGAAGAAGTACGCACCAAATATTCCGACCGGAAGCGAAAGTATTACCGGCATTGGTAACAAGAAGCTTTCGTATTGTGCTGATAGTAGGAGGTACACGAATAGCAGACAGATCACGAAAATGATCAGTCCTTCGCTTCCTGAGTTGACTTCATCTCGGGAGATACCTGCCCAGTCAATGTCATACCCTCTTGGTAGGGATGTTTCAGCAACCTCTTGTACTGCAGCTAGTACTTCACCACTACTGTAGCCTGGAGCAGCATCTCCATTCAGCTCGGCAGATGGATACATGTTGTAGCGTGTCACCTGGTCCACACCATATGTTTTCACAATGGACATGAAAGCGGATAATTGTACCGGCTCTCCTTCATCATTGAAAACATGAAGTTTCAATAGGTTTTCTGGTGTATCCCGATATTGCGGAAGCGCCTGTACCATTACCTTGTACATTCGTCCAAAACGCACAAAGTTGCTGGCATATTCACTTCCCAGTAGTGTCTGCAACGTACCCATGATGTCACTGATGGTCACCCCTTTTTGAGCTGCTCTGTCAATGTCCACTTTCATTTCGTACTGCGGATAACTCGCATCGAAAATGGTGAAAGCATAAGCTACTTCAGGTCTATCCATGAGATCCTGCACAAATTGCTTCACGATTGGCTCCATCTTCTTGATGTCATCCTGACCAGACTTGTCTACTACCCGAACCTCAAAACCACTCGCATTACCATATCCAGGCACGGCAGGAGGAGGAAAGAATTCGATTTGCGCATCATTGATGTGCATGGTGCGCTCTTGCAAAATTTCCATGAGCTCCAAGTCAGAAAGTTCACGTTCCTTCCACGGTTTCAGGTTGATCAGACAGGTACCGTAAGATGCTCCAGTACCATCGGATAGAATGTTCGTACCAGCAAGGGTTGAGATGGACTCGATTCCGTCTACTCCTTCACTTGCTTCACGAACTGCATCTACCACGGCTTTGGTACGCTCCAATGTAGCTCCAGGAGGACAGGTGATACTGGCGTAAAACGTGCCTTGATCTTCCGAAGGAATGAAACCCGTAGGAACCGTTTTTGTCAGCAAACCTGTTGCGATGCAGAAAACAACCAGGACCACAAACGTGAGCACTTTTCTATTAACCACTAGTTTTAGAACTTTAGCATACCGGCTTTCCAAACGTTCATATTGATGGTTAAATCCTTTCAGGAATCGGTTGGAGCTGCCATGCTCTCCATTTTTTGGTCTTTTCAAAATGAGAACACAAAGCGCTGGCGTCAATGTCAATGCGGTAGCACCTGATAAGATGATGGCTGTGGCCATGGTCAGGGCAAACTGTTTGTAGAATATTCCGGCAGGTCCGGACATGAAGGTCACCGGAAAGAATACGGCTGACATGACTAGTGTAATAGCAATAATCGCTGCGGTAATTTCTGTCATGGCTGCTTCTGTTGCATTGCCTGGTCCGCGTTTGTTGCCGACCATTTTGGCATGGACTGCCTCTACCACTACGATCGAGTCATCCACCACAATGCCTATGGAGAGTACCAGAGCGAATAAGGTGATCAGGTTTAGTGAGAACCCAAATAGCTGCATGAAGATGAAGGTACCTACCAACGATACCGGCACCGCCAATGCAGGAATCAAGGTTGATCTCCAGTCTTGTAGGAAGATGAAGACAACTAATGAAACCAGAATAAATGCTTCAATGAGTGTCTTTACCACTTCATGAACAGAAGCATCCAAAAACTTACTGACATCATAACTGACTTCATATTCCATTCCCGGAAGGAATGATTCTTCTTTCAACTGTGCAATTCGTTCTTTTACACGACTTATTACTTCACTTGCATTGGATCCGGGAAGCTGCTTGAGCATGATCGCGGCACTCCATTTACCATTAAACTTGGTTTCTACATCAAAGTATGAAGTTCCAAATTCGATATCTGCTACATCGCTGATTCGGAGGATTTTACCTTCCTCATCCGATTTAATAGGGATTCTGGCATATGCAGACTCTTCCTTGTAGCGTCCTTCATAAGTCAGCGTGTATTGCAACATCTGGATTTCATTTCTATCAGAACTTTCTCCAAGTTTTCCAGGAGCAGCTTCAATGTTCTGATTTTCCAGAGCTTCTATGATGTCATCTACCGAGATGCCATAATTGATCATGCGGTCCGGCTTTAGCCAGATACGCATGGCGTACTCTTTAGCTCCCAGAATATCTGCATACCCAATTCCATTGATCCGTTTCAATTCAGGAAGAATGTTCAGGTCAGTGAAATTGTATAGGAACTTTTGATCCAGATTTGGATCGTCACTGTAGATGTTGAGATACATCAACATGGCGTTAACCTCCTTGGCGATTTTCACTCCATTTTGAGTCACCTCAGGAGGAAGCTGTACGGAAGCCACTCGGTTTTGCACGTTGATAGCAGCCACGTTGGGATCTGTCCCCGTTTCAAATAAGATTTGAACAACTCCCATTCCGTCATTACCTGCATCGGAAGACATGTACTTCATGCCCGGTACTCCATTGATGGCACGTTCCAAGGGAATGATCGCTGATTTGGTTACAGTTTCTGCATTAGCACCTGTGAACTCTACTGTTACGTTTACTTCTGGTGGCGCAATTTCTGGAAACTGTGCCATGGGAAGCTTGGTGAGTGCGATGACACCCAGCAATAGGATAATCACCGCAACCACGATTGACAACACCGGTCGGTGTATGAATCTTGCTGTCATAAAAATATTCTTACGTTATCGTGTTAGATGATTATTTCACAGAGGCAATTGACTTGCTGTCTTTGCTATTGGCACGGCTAATGATGTCTCCATCTCGAACGTGTTGTACTCCTTCAGACAGAATCCAGTCACTTGGCTGCACTCCTGATTTGACAACATAAGAATGAGCAATTCTATGAGCTAATTCGAATGGCTGTGCATGGATCTGATTGTTGTCATCCACAACGTACACATAAGTGTTGCCTTGAATTTCGAAAGTAGATTTTTGAGGAACCATCACCACGTGCTCCAGGGTGTTTTCCCATAGGATTTTACCTGTACCTCCGTGTTTCAGGATTTGGTCATCATTGCTGAATCGAGCTCTGAAAGCAATGTTTCCAGTTGATTTGTCAATCTCGCCTTCTACAGTTTCTATGTAGCCTTCTTTAGCATATTGTGCACCATTCGCAAGGCGAAGTGATACTGCTTGCTTTTGCTCCATAGATCCTGAAGTTACATAGTCCAGATAATCACGCTCAGATACATTGAAGTATACAAATACTTCATTGTCATTGGCAATGGAAGTAAGCGGAGTGCCTTCTTCTACCAAACTTCCCGGACGATACGGAATTCTGTTAATGATGCCATCAAAAGGTGCTCTGATGTCTGTGAACGACAAGTTGAGCTGAGCCAGATCACGGCGAGTTTCCGCCTCTTCCAGCTGTGCCTGAAGTCCTTCAACTTTTGCGGTAGCCAATTCATATTCGGTTTGTGAGACAATGCCCTTTTGCTTAAGTGAACTAATGTTCTTCATTTCTAGTTGGGCAGTTTTCAGCTCCGCTTCGGTAGTTTTCATGCTTGCAGCAGCACTACGAAGATCCTGTTCATAAATATGACTGGATAGACTGAAGAGAAGGTCTCCTTTTTTTACTCTTTTACCCTCATCGGTATGTACTTTCTTTAGATATCCAGTGATTCTGGATCTGATTTGTACATTGGCGATGGAATAGATTTCACCCACATATTCTGTAGTATAAGAGGTGTCAGATTGAATAGGGTGTATTACCTCAAATGATTTAATAGATTCTTTTTTGACAGGTTCTGAGCATGCGGTGATCCAAAAGGATATAGCAATTCCTGTCATCAAATTGATGAAATTTCTCATTGTATAATTAAAGTTAGGTGATGATCAAATGACCATCACCGATTAAAAGCTTGTTTAAAACACTGTTTTAACTGGTTGGGGCCAGTACTCAAGCTTTTGGGGGTGGGGGAGTAATCTCTGGAGAGAATTGCTCCCACAATGATTTATTTCTAGATAAGAATTTTGTTTGAGTGATTATTGAAGGAAATGTGATTTTCTTAGAAAGACAATCATAGAAGTCAAAGCTCTTTTTTACCTTGGATAGACTGCTTTGTTCGGTATCCTGTTCATCGTGCTCTGGAATGGCATTGTCTATATTGGCTATTTCTTCCAACACAATCTCTACGATACTTTCCATGTCATTAACGGCAAGATCTTCCTCTTCGTAATCTGGTTGTCCATCAGGGGCATCCACACTAAAGTTGAGGATGTTCAATGCTACGAACAACCAGATAAATCGAGTAAAAGTGATATGTCGGAAGGTTTTCAAAAGATTAGACCAATTCTCTTGCGATTCTTCCTATTACATTTTCAAGACTTCCTATGTAGGTGGTATACATAACCACCTTTGGTTCAGGGCTGTCATATATATGATGTACGTCAAGTACCTCATAGATTTTTGTTTGCCCATTGTTGTCATTTACAGATATTTTTTCATGAATTCTTGGGAGTTTGAGGAATTGATGAATCGCAGTATTGTTGGTTTTTCCCTCGTCGTTTATTTCAATTAATTCTACAGTTGTCATTATTAATGATGATTTGATTGTTGGATTTTATCCATGACATAGCCGTTTCAACCTGTATGAATAATTCACAGGCAAAACAGAATGCTTGGATGGTTTTAAAATGAATAGATGATTAGGAGTCCTAATCAGAGATAAAATGACAAGCTAGACTTGTGGGGGATGGGGATTCACAGCAAAGTATGGTTCGGAGTAATCCGAAGGTATATAACCAATTGGCTCAAATGTTTTGACAAATGTTTGCGTTTCAAATATGAAAGTCGGTATTGGGATGATATGATTCAGCCCAACGAAACAGGTATTAGCCTCTGGATCAGGTTCGTCTTCTTCAGACATCACATTTCCCTGATCAAGTACTACTTCAAACACTAACTCTATAATGGATTCGATTTCGTTCACATTAGGGTCAAATTGCTCCGGATGATCCGCTACGTCCACAGACAAGTTGATCATGTAAATAGCCAGAACTATTGACACAGTGCGTACTACATATTTATTTATGAATCGAATCATTAGGTTAAAAGTACTACTAAAACGGTTTGATTATCAAATGTCTTTACAGGAAATCTTACTGAAGGAGTATGAATGGCAGTTCAGGGAGCATAATTTGATTATTACTATAAAAATAGTTGTATAACTATAAATATAGTAATATACTTGCTTCATGAAAGCGTTAACCAAAGCTGAAGAGCAAGTAATGAAGTATCTGTGGGAGATGGGTACTGGGTATCTGAAAGACATTGTCGCTCAATACCCTGATCCAGCTCCTGCATATACTACGGTTTCTACCGTGGTAAATGTATTAGTAAAGAAGAAGTTTATCGGATTTGAGACTCATGGCAAGTCGAAAGAGTATCGTCCATTAGTTTCCAAAGAGTCTTATGCTAAGGAGTCTATTGAAGGTATGGTTCATACTTTCTTCAATGACAGCCCTAAGCAGTTTGCATCATTTTTCACACAAGAGAGTAAACTTAGTGTAGATGAGCTTAAAGAACTTCAGGATATGATTGCTGCTGAAATCAAAAAACAAGAGAAAAATGGCTGATTGGCTGATATACCTGGCTAAGGTGATTAGCTTTCAAGCAGCTATGATCATTTTCTACCTTGTTTTCCTAAGGCAGTTGACCTTCTATGGATTCAATCGAGGTTTTTTAATGGGTACTTTGGTACTTGGTTTTATTCTACCTCTGATGCAACTTGAAGGTGAGCCTCTTGATCAAGTAAATGATGAAATCGTAAACCAGGTTGGAGCAACACTTATTGCCAGTCAAATTGAAGTGATTCAGGAGATAGAGCCAGTTACTAATATCAATTGGTCAGTTGTAGTCCTTCTTTTTTATCTATCTGGTTTAGGTATAATGGCTCAGCGCTTTTTTACGAATCTGAATAGGATTCGGATTTTAGAAAATGAATTACCTCTTATTCATAAGGTTGGACTAGTTCAGGTGTTTAGAACTCTATTTACTCAGCCATTTTCCTTTTTCAATTCGGTTTTTATTCCTCGTCAAGTAGAAGGTACTCCGGAAATGGAACTAGTGATGACTCATGAACTACAGCATGTACGATTTGGTCATTCGTATGATCGCATGTTAGTCGATTTCATGATTGTTCTTCTTTGGTTCAACCCTTTCATTTATTTACTGAGGAAGTGTTTGATCGAAGTACACGAATACCAGGTGGATGCTGCAGTTACCAGCACTCCTCAATCAAAAGTTACTTATCAAATGTCATTGGTGAATCTAGCTGGAGGAGGTTTTTCAGGTCCGGTTAACTTCTTCAATTTTTCAACGATTAAAAGAAGAATACAGATGATGAATCGAAATAAATCAAAGAAAGTGTCTTTGGTACGTTTGGTACTCTTGGTGCCAATTTTGTGTGGCTTGATGGTCTTGTTTTCATTCAAAATGAATTCTACCATCAATCAGGTAAATGTTTTACAATCCAATGATGAGAATTCTTTCAAGGAAATGGGAGATGAGCGGCCATCTATTATGCCAGTCGGAAGTGGTCAGGAGTTTCATGTTTCATCTGGAGTTGGGAAACGTACTGACCCAATATTAAAAGTTCAAAGATGGCACTTGGGACTCGACGTATCTGCTAAGATTGGAACAACAGTAATTGCTACTGGCGATGGAAGAGTGGTAGAAGTAGAGAAAAAAGCCACTGGGTATGGCTGGTATATTGTGATCCAACACAGTGAGATGTATAAAACGAGATACGCTCATTTGTCAGCACAACATGTGAAGGTTGGTGAGATGGTTAAAAAGGGACAAATGATAGGTGAAGTAGGGAATTCGGGTAAATCAGTGCATCCACATCTTCATTATGAAGTAATGGAAAATGATGTTCATGTGAATCCTGTTGATTTTATCGAGGATTATGTTTTTTCAGAAGCTTATTGTGAGGAGGAATTGGAATCAATGGATGGCGGTTAATATTAAGATTTTGATAGGTTGAATTGAGTTATTTCTATTCTAGATAGTAGCACGCGTTATTGAAATTTGCTTAGGCAGGTTGATCAATAATTAAAAAAGAATTAAAACAAAGAAGTCTAAAACGAGTACCAGGATGTCTGATTGGATGATATACTTAATCAAAGTGGCCAGCTTTCAAGCGGTGATGGTCATGTTCTACATGATTTTTCTTCGTCGGTTGACCTTCTACGGGTTTAATCGAGCGTTCTTGATTGGAGCCCTTTCAATCGGGTTTTTACTGCCATTGGTACATGTGGAGGACAAACCGGTTTATCAAGCCAATGAAGAATTGGTGAACATGATCGGGACAAAACTAATTGCTGAGCCAATTCAGGTGATGGAGGAGGTTAAACCCTCTTTCGAGATCAATTGGACACTTATGCTGCTGATGCTCTATGGACTAGGAGTATTGCTTTTGACTCAGCGCTTTCTATCAAATTTTAACAAGATCAGAAAATTCAAATATGGACATCAATTAATTAACAAAATTGGAGCAATTGAAGTGTTCAGAACACCTTTTGCCCAGCCGTTTTCTTTTTTCAAATCCGTGTTTATCCCTCAGCAGGTAGAGGAAACTCCGGAAATGGAATTGGTCATGGCTCACGAACTACAACATGTACGGTTTGGTCATTCTTATGATCGCATGTTGGTCGATTTCATGATTGTTCTTCTTTGGTTCAACCCTTTCATTTATTTACTGAGGAAGTGTTTGATCGAGGTACACGAATACCAGGTGGATGCTGCTGTAACAAGCACTCCTCAATCCAGAATTGCCTACCAAATGTCTTTGGTGAGCTTGGCTGGAGGCGGTTTTTCGGGCCCAGTTAGCTTCTTCAATTTTTCAACAATTAAAAGAAGAATACAGATGATGAATCGAAATAAATCTAGCAAAGTGTCCTTAATGAGTTTGACACTTTTATTCCCAATGTTATTTGGGTTGGTGGTATTGTTTTCATTTAAAATGAAATCCAGTGTCAAGCCTTTGATAGAATTGCCGACCAAGGTTAAGGTGTTTTCGGAGGACTTGCGAGGAGAGAAACCTTCGATATTCCCGGTGTCCACAGATGAAGGAAAAATCAAGGTGTCTTCAACGTTTGGAATGCGTACGCATCCAATTGATAAGGAACGTCAAATGCATCGTGGGATCGATATTGCAGGAAAAACCGGGACATCCATAATTGCTGCTGGAGATGGAGAAGTGGTTGAAGTAGAGAATCAACCAAATGGATATGGTAAGTTCATTGTGATTAAGCATGATGACACCTACAAAACCAAATATGCACAGCTTTCTGAGCAGTTAGTTAAGGTTGGTGATCAGGTCAAAAAAGGTCAAAAAATAGCTGAAATGGGAAGTTCAGGGAAATCAACTGCTCCTCATTTACACTATGAAGTAATGGAGAATGGTAAGCCAGTCGATCCAGTTAAGTTTATCAATAACTATTCTTTTTCGCAGGTGAGAATTGAACAGAGTAGGAGTCTTGCGGAAGCTGAAAGAGAGGCTGCTGAAAAACAGGCCTTATTGGCTCGCGCTGAAATGACTGAAGTCGAAAAGCAACGTATAGAGGCAGCGAGAGCACAGCAACTTGCGGAATTGGAAAGAAAAGTAGCTGAAGAATCTCTTCATAGAGAAGCAGCTGACCTTCAAAGGGAAAAGGCTGAGCTACAGCATGAAAAGGCAGAATTGCAACGTGCCAAGGAACTCGAACAACAATCTCTTAAAGAGTCAATGCCAATGATAATTGAAGTTCCGGATGAGGTGGAAGTTATCAAAGAGCAAGAATTTCCTGTTGTTGTGGAGCAACCGTTAGTTCCAGAGGTGCCTGTACGACCAGGAACGCCTGAAATTGTTGAGGAGGAAATCGTTGTAGAGCAGGAATATCCAGTTATAATGGAACAACCAATAATTGAAGAAGTTATTCACGAACAAGAATACCCGGTCATTCGTGAGGTAGATTTGGATAAAGATAAAAACAAGAATAAGTCTAAGGACAAGAGCAAAGAAAAGTCTAAAGACAAGGAGAAGGATAACTAATCCTACCTTTCTGTCGTGTCGACGAAGGAGACTTCTGTTTTATAAAGAGCAAAGCAAAGCAGATCTCTTCTTCGTCGAGATGACACATGAAAATTATAATGTGATTTTAGCCATTTTAATGTTGGTGCTGTCACTAGCTAATGAAGTCCAGGCAAAAAAGACCTCTTGATTCACTTTGGCCATTTGAGGGAAACCACTACCTCTCGACTCACTTGTTTTACTAATGACAACTGGGGCTTCGGTGCTTCCATTGGTGAAGACCTTTTGTGCTTTGATGATGGTCTCTCCATTGTTCTGAGTTAGCCAACTTACCATAGCTGATTGCTTGTTTAGCATCACTAAGTCCACACGACCAAGTGGCATGGACTGATCGAGCGTTATGGATTGACCAAAATTTTCACCTGCGTCATTTGAGAAAATTACTTTCACCTGAGGTTGACCTTTTGCGGCCGTAAACCAGGCAACTCCTAACACATTATCTATAGCGTCAGCTCGAGGACCGTTTACGGGGCATCCAGCGATGTTCCAATTATCCTGAGCTATTGGAGAAGGATAAGACCACTCGCCATTTACTTTACGAGTTACGTAGATATCCCTTATTTCTAGTTCAGAGCGGTCTCTATAAACGAAGACAGGACCTTTAGAAGTTATTGCTCCTCCAGTTTGGCAGCAATCACATGTTCTGTTGTCTAGTTCAAACTCCTCGGAAATGGTACCATCTAAGCCAATTACAGCCGTTCTCAGTGTCATTGCTCCAGCACCATGTCCATGATTGTCATGACTATCTCCTCCAGTATTTCTACCGTCGAGCCAGGCAACTTGAAAAGTACTATCAGTCAAAGGGAGCATAGTTACAAAGCCATGTTCTGTTGGTGTACCATCGGTATGGGGAATGAAGCTTTTTGACCAATCACTTTTCTTTTGAGTAAGCAGGTTGACATCATAAGAGTAAGTTCCTGATGCACTTTTGGCTAAGAAATGAGCCATTCGTCCTTGTTGGGTTGCTGCAATCATCGGGTAATCTGCCCAGTTGACAAACCAATCATCTCCTTGAGCAATTTCAACTGGAGTAGACCATTGATCATTGCTGAAAGTAGCGAATTTCAAAATAGTAGTGTCACTTGTTTTCTCCACCCAGGAATGAAGCAAATCACCATTTTTATCTATTGTCAGATAGGGGAGATTAGCTCCTACCTGATGTGGAGTAGCGATTTCTGTCAGAACTGGTTTAATGGAAGCTGATTCTCTGTTTTCTGGTTGCGAACAGTAAGCTAAAGTACAAGTCAAACAAATAAAGAATGCTTTTGATGTCAATTTCATATTACTGATAGGTCTCTTCTATTTTCTCAACAAGTTTTTCAACTCGTTGAAAATCAGCTTTATTATTTATGATATAGTTTAATTGATACGGCTGTCCTTTATGACTGAACTTGATTTCATTGTTTCCTCCATGATGAATTCCATATACTTCTCTGGACATTCCGGCGTATTCATCTACGTATATTGTTAATCCTTCCAATTCTTTAAAAGGCAGTATTGAGTCTCCTAGCTTAAAACTATTTTCGGTAATGATGAATTGAGCTCCTCTGTCTCCATAAGCGGTGATACCCATATACTTATCATCATAATTTTTCATTTTTAGCAATGTGACTATTAAAGAAATGGCCCCAATAATTGTTACACCAATTCCTAGTACGCCCACAAGGGTTAAATAGAGAATTACAAGAATTGCCAGTATGATTGTGCCATTGTATACCAGTCGTTTTCGAGCTTTTTTCTTGGAGCGCTCAAAAATGTAAGTTTTGTATTCTTCCATTGATAATTGTATTAGTTAATGTCATTTATTAGTCATTCGTATTTGTATGATGATTGCTGAAAAAATAGTCACCAGTCCAATGGAAAGAATGGCTGCATTCAACCCCAAAAGATCTCCGATAATTCCTGAAGCTAATGCCCCTATGGCATAACCTCCATCTCTCCAGAGCCTAAAGATACCGATACTTTTAGGACGTTCGGTAGGTGAGGTATAATCTGCAATGGCCGCTAAGAAAGTAGGGTAAACAATGGCAGTTCCAATTCCTAACAGCACACCAATCGAAGCGATCTGCCAGAAGTGTGTTGAGTAGGTTAAAAGGATAATGGCGAGTCCCTGAAAAAGCATTCCCAGAGCAAGTAGTACTTTTTTAGAATAAAGGTCTGCTAGTTTTCCGGTAATCAATTGACTAACTCCCCATACAGAAGGATAGATGGCTACTAATAGGGCTGTCTGCTCTAGCTTGAAACCTAGCGAGGATAACAGAAGAGGCAATAGCCCCCAGATCATTCCATCATTGAGGTTGTTCACCATTCCTGCCTGTGAAATGCTGCCAAGGTTTGGGTCTTTGAACGAAACCTCCCAAAAGGATTTAGGTTTAGTCAATTGATTTGATTCATCAGTTTCTTGTTTTACATGTAGTCTGGTGTCTTTTACTAGAAAAATAGAGCTTATAAGTCCCAGAATACTCAATGCAATGCCGATGTAGAACGGGTAGGGGATCAGTCCATATTCGCTTGCTATCCAACCACTAAGAAACGCCACTCCACCAACAGCCAGGTATCCAGCAGATTCATTGATTCCCATGGCTAGTCCTCGATTCTTTGGGCCAACAAGATCGATTTTCATAATGACTGTGCTGGACCAGGTTAGTCCCTGATTGATTCCCAAAAGAATGTTAGCAACGACTATCCACCACCAGCTTTCTGCATGGATAATCATAAAGGGTATGGGTAATGCAATGATCCACCCAATAATTAAGAGATTTCGTCTTCCTGTTCGATTGGCAAAAGCTCCTGTGTAATAATTGGTGATGGCTTTCGAGAGGCCAAAGGACACGATGAACGAGAGGATAGCGCTTTTACCGTCGATTCCGAAATTGCTTGCTGCTAAGTCTGGAAGTATGGTGCGCTCCATTCCCACCATGCCTCCAACAAATGCATTGACAATCACCAGTATGGTGAATTGCTTCCAGTTTTCTTTAAGGCCTAGTTGGGGAGTGCTCAATTATGCATTCTGATTTAGCTACAATATTAAGAATTTCAACACCAAACCAACAGCTAACCAGGCATAGGAAGCAAAGGCCAGTACCTTCAATACTTTTTCCATAATGGGACTCTTTGGAGCCATTTCATGGTGATGGCCAGCGTGTTTGCTAGTTTTTGCCTTATAGAATAAGAACCCTGAAAGGATGAGGAATCCAAAGTTCATAAAAGTGGTGTAGTTCCATTGGAAATGTTCTTGCTCTGTAATACTGTTTTCGGCTCCTTGCGGTAATGCTGAGAATAGATCTAACCCATAATGCAGGATTAGGGAAGTTCCCACCAATGCTGAAAAAAGTAGGAATATAATGAATAGTGACATCTTCCAGCCATAGTATTTGGCATTGATTCTAAGGACTGGGAATACCACCAGATCGCTAAAAATAAACGCCATCACGCCAGCAAAACTTACTCCATTGTCATATAACAGTGCAGCCAGAGGGATATTTCCCATCGATCCAATGAAAGTAATGAATGCAACCAAAGGGCCTACCACTACATGTTCTAAAAGAGTGAAAAAGGAGTAATCCCCATCTCCTCCGGTATTGATAAATAAGGTCTGAAAAAAGCTTTGTGGCACGAAGGCCGCTATTAACCCGGCGATAGTGAAACCAATGGTGACATCCTTCCAAACCATGTTCCACTCCATGATGTATTTGTGACCGACCATATCCCATTTGCTGCCTTGATGATCATGGTGGCTATGGTTCATCTCGTGATGGTCATGCTCCTGGTGATTATGATGTTCGTCGTGTTCTGAATTACCTGTGAGTTGATTGAGGTTGTCTTTCGCTTTTTGAATAAGACCATTCGGCTTGATTAAGAATACCATCAGCCATGAGATTAGGATAAGTAGAACACCTCCTGCGTATTCACCAACGATGAACTGCCACCCCAGGAATATAGAGATCACAATTCCTAGCTCAATCACCAGGTTGGTAGAAGCTAATAAGAAACCAATAGAAGCGATGAAACTGGCTCCTTTTTGAAAGAGTGTTTTGGTAGTAGCTAAAGCCGAAAAGCTGCAAGAGCTACTGATGAAACCAAAAAAGGAAGCCATGGACATGCTCTTCAAACTACCATCTCCCATTAGGTTTTTCATCTTGTCTTCGCTGACAAAGACCTGAATTAAGCTGCTTACCGCATACCCAAGAATAAAAGCCCAAAGAGCCATCCAAAAAAATCCTGTAGAAGTGTATGCCGCTTCAGCCCATTTTTCATAAAAAGTCATCTAAAAAGCTGTTGTTGATTGTCAATAGTTACTTAATAACTACCATCAATGGTGATTAGTTGTTTGATGAACTGTATGTATTTACATAGGCGGTTAACATGGTGGTTAACCGCCTTAAAAGCTTAAATCTCTTCCTCTACTTTACCACATTTCAGCATCATATCGCCGAAGTATGGATTTCTAATCTCGGAAGATTTACTTAGCCAGTTAGCTCCAGTATTGTCAAACGCCATAGGGCAGTATTGTACATATACTTTGCTAGTTAACTCAGCTTTTTTCACTTCAGGAATGAAAGCTGTAGTCAGCTCATAGAAGGCTGCACGCTGCACTTTGATGTCCTCACTGCCAGCGATTTTATCAGAGCTAGCAACTAAACTTTCAAACCCAGCTTTTTTCAATTCTGTTGAAAGTGTTGCTGCTGCGTCTTTAGCTTTAGCTGCATCTGTTGCTACAAAAGCGTCTTTCAATGACATGTAAGCATCTACTGAGGCGGATAAGTCTGCTTTTTGTTCTACAGTAACTGTTTCGGCTGTCGCTTCAGCAGTTGAAGATTCTTGTTTCGGGCTAGAGCATGCTAGTAAAGTAGCTGCTAATGCGAGTGTTAAAATAGTTTTCATTGTTTGTTATGTTCAATTTAAGTTCGGATAGATACTGTAAGGCATAAAAAAAGATGGTCGTGAGTATGCTCACGACCAATACTCTTAATGATGTCCATCTCCGTGTGCTCCGTCTTTGCAGCAGAACGGAAGATTTTCATATGCTTTTGCATCTCTTTTGATATCATCGGCATTGTATCCGACTTTAGCAACACGTTTTCTAATGGTTTCAGGAGTGGTCTTCTTATCGTTGTAGACTACTGTCAATATTTTGGTATCAACATCCAGATTGACATCCTTTACGCCTTTTTCGAAAACCAAATCACTCTCTATCGCTTCTTTGCACATTTCGCAAACTGCTGAAGTTTTGATTTCTACTTTGTATCCGTTTTCAACTTTCACTGCCTCTTTTTGAGCAAATACTGCCAGGCTGATGAACAGCAGGCTGAGTGTTGTTATTACTTGATATTTCATAGTGCTAAATTTATTTTCTGTCAATAGTGTATCTAAATCCGGCATAGATCATTCTTCCGGCAACTGGTGCCCATACTATGGAGGCATCAAAATCATTGCCAAAAGGGTTTTGTGAGTCTATGATTGGATTGTCTTGTTTGTAATTCAATAAATTTTCTGACCCTAGGTAGATGCTACCCCATCTAAATCCTCTGCTCATTTGTGCGTTTAGCAGGAAGTAGTCCGGAGTGCTTGACGCTACCTGGAATGCTGATGGTTTGTCAGAAGTATTTGGCAATCTTTTCGTACCAAACCACTGCAAGGTGGCATCTGCTTTCCATTTGTCATATTTGGTCGCATAAGATGCGTTTAGGAATAAACGGTCTTTTGAGATATATGGGATGTTTCTCAAAGTTCCGTTGATGGTCGTTCGGACATCATAATACTTGTAAGCTGTTTTGAATCCAAAGAATTCATTGAGCTGATATTTGGCTTCAATCTGGAAGCTATGAGCATAAGAGTTACCATTCAGATTGTAAATCATTACCCGGTTTGAATTCTGATCCATATCGTAAATCAATTGATTCTGGAAAGTGGTGTAGAAGTAATCACCAATAAGATCGATTTTCTTACCGCCTACTTGCAAAGTGGTGGTGATACTACCGCCCATATTCCAGGAGATTTCTGGATCCAGATCTTCTGTCACCACAAGTTGTCTATTGGAAACCAATGTGTTGATGTTCTCAATCACAGGATTACCAACTCGATACCCACGTCCAATCGCCAATCTAATAGCTGTATTGTCAGAAATCTGGTAGCGTGTATGAAGTCTTGGAGTAACAAAGGTTCCATACAAATTGTGAAAGTCCACACGTCCACCTACGATCAAACTAAACTTGTCTCCTGGTAAGTACGAATATTCAAAAAATGCCCCGGGAACAATCTCCGTTCTGATAAACGCTGAATCAGCATATACTTCATCAAAATCATCGTAAAGTATGCTTGCGCCAGTTTTGTATTGGTGAAAGGTGTTGCCGATGATGTTTTGGTAAATGGCATTACCATAGAGTGTTTTCTCTTTGCCAAAATAAGCATCTCGTCCAAATCCGGCATCAATGTCTGTGTAAGCTCCGGAATAAATGAATCCAAATCCCTGGTAAGGTTTGCTAGGAAACAGAATGCCGGTTTTACCAAATACCTCCACTCTGGTGGTTTGATTCATAAAGCCATATTCTGGCGAGGTTTTGAAGTCTTCACCGAAATCATATCCTAATTGACCACCAGCTTTTTCATCACGCATTACCTGCACACCGATTTGAGACATGATGCGTTCTCCTGTGTATTTGTATCGGTTCATGAAGTTGATTTGTCGGGATTTAGGTAAATCCATAAATCCATCATCATTGCCATCTATTTCAGTCCCTAAATAGTTTGAATGGAGAAGAAACGCGGTGCTCCATTTATCATTCAAGTTGGTGGCGTGGTTGGCATTCATTTCCACTCTTCCAAAAGAATTGACATACCCATTGAGATACAATTTTTCACTGTTCTCTGGCTTTTTAAGTTCTACATTCAGCTGGCCAGTCATCGATTCATATCCGTTGACGACTGTTCCGGCACCTTTTCCTACATCAATGGATTGTACCCAGGTTCCGGGAACATATCCAAGTCCATATCGCCCAATCAATCCGCGGACATGTGGTACATTTTCTCTATTAATTTGTACATATCGGCCGTCTAAGCCAAGCATACGAATGGTCTTTGCACCACTCACTGCATCCGTGAAAGAGACGTCAACAGAAGCATTGGTCTCAAAACTTTCAGACAAGTTACAGCAGGCAGCTTTGGTCAGTTCTCCTGCCGAGATGATCTCTACATGTTTGGCTTCTAACTTGTCCATAAAAGTGGATGAACCAGTCACTACCACTTCATTTAAGGCTTCTTCTGACTCGTCCAACATCACGTGAAGTGGTGAGTTACCCGAAGGCTTAATGATTTTGGGTTCAAATCCCGTGTAAGAGATGATAATATTCGATTGAGCATTTTGAAGTGTCAGGCTAAACTTGCCCTCCACATTAGTGATGACTCCATTTTGGGTGTTCTCTTCCAGTACGGTTGCCCCAATTAGCGGTTCGTGGTTCTGATCAGCGACCATGCCTGAGATGGTTTGCGCTACAGCGAACTGGGCTAGCATACCAAAGAATAGTATGATAAAATATCTAAGTGTAAACATGATTAATCTTTAAATGAAAAATTCGGACAGGCAATAGCAATTGCCTCAATGAACTTCATTGAAAGATTTATAGAAGAAATGACTGAATCAGAACTGGTATGTCCTGCTCAATCAGAGGGGGTTTGTAGTTTTGGTAAGCTACCTGATGTGTGGGAGCTGTCAGAGCATTGAAGTCTAACAGTACATAAGTAAACGCATGTAGCAGGTGAAAATCTGTACCCAGATCAAACGCGAAAGCAGTAGCAGATAGATCATCCACTTTAAACTCCTCATGCGTATCCTTACAACAATTTGGAGGGCACACCTCTTCGTCCATTCCAAGTAAGTCAGCACAGCTTTTACTCTCCTGAAAATATGCTACATCCTGAACACGACCCATGCAATAGTGCTTGTGCATGGTCACGCCCATAGTCGATACTACCAGGAGTAGTGCCATGAAAAGGTGCGCTATTTGCTTAATGAGTTGCATTTACAATACAAATATACGTAAATGTGACTAGTAAGGATTTATATAGTTTTGAGGCTTTGTTATAACATTACGATTACTGCCTAATTTGATTGACTATGGAACTCACTCAAATGAAAACTTGGATTCAACTACTTCTAATTGTTTTGCTGTTTTTTCTTGGAAGCCATCTGATCAGTTTTTTGTCAAATGAAGTGTTCTATACCTGGAGTGATGCTACTCAGGAGTTTGTTTTTTACCCATTGAAATTAATACTATTGATTGTGGGAGGGGTGCTAATTACTAAAAGAAAGCCGTTTGAGTTTCAAAAGGTTACTTTAAAAATGTTTGTTGGCTGTATTTTGCTGTTGTTTCTAACGTGGGTTGTGGCCAATGGGATCAATATAACTATCGACAAGTTTTATCCAGTTTTTATAAATTTCTCAAAAAGTAAATCATCTAGTGAGTTTATATGGATGGTTCCTGTTTTCATAGCTCCATTATTAGAAGAGCTTTTCTTTAGAGGTATTCTTTTTAGACAACTCGAAAGGGTTTTCAATGGGCCTGTAATAGCTATTGTTTTGGGAGGATTGTTCTTTGGTTTAGTTCACTCAAGTCTACCACAAATGATTTTTAATACAATACTTGGAATAGGATATTGTTACGTTTACTGGAAGACAAGAAATATTGGTGTTACAATATTTGTGCATTTCTTACAGAATGTCTTTTTTCATTTTTGAAATGGATAATTGTTGCTAGCTACGTTTACCTTTTCGTAGCTAGCATGGCTATTTCAACAACAACCTGATCCTGGTTCGCAACATGCTTCATCTTTTACTTCTGCTACTTTTGGTTCTCCTCCAGGCTTTTGTGCAAAGACAGTTACTGAGTAAATGCCTGTTCCTCCATTGTTGAAGTTTTGGATTTCCTCAGCGCTAAGGTATTTGCCAAGAATATCATCAGGAATTACAATGGTCTTTTCTTTTTGGATAGTGATGTTGTTAAAACCTGCCGTTTCGATGGCTCCTAGATAATCTGCTTTCTGAATGGCTCCCGCTACACATCCGGCATACATTTCAGCGTCTTTTTGAAGAGCCTCTGGTAAATCTCCAATCAATACGATATCCGAAATGCTAAAGTGTCCACCTGGTTTCAAAACTCGGAAGATCTCGTTAATCACTTTCGGTTTATTTGGAACAAGGTTCAAAACGCAGTTGCTAACGATCACATCAGCAGTGTTGTCATTTACTGGCATGTCATCGATATCTCCTTCACGGAATTCTACATTGTGGAAGCCTAACTTTTCGGCATTCGTGCGAGCTTTCTTGATCATGGCAGGGGTGAAGTCGATCCCAATCACCTTGCCTTCAGCACCCGTTTCGTGTCTGGCAACAAAACAGTCGTTTCCAGCTCCTGATCCCAGGTCAATCACTACATCGCCTTTCTGAATTTGGGCAAACTGAGTGGGTAAGCCACAACCAAGGCCTAAATCAGCATCCTCTACATAGCCTTCAGTATCTGTATAGTCATCCATCATGATGTTGTACACTTTGTTGGAGGGAGTAGTGGCGCCACAGCAAGAAGCTGCGTTTTCTACTTTTCCTTGTTCGGCAATTCGAGCATATTTCTCTTTCACCACGTCTTTTAATTCTTGTTCAGTGTTCATGTCTCTATGGTTTATTGCAATATTGCGATTATTTAAGTCAATTTTTTTTAGCAGCAAGCTGCTTTACTTTCAAAATCATCAAAGATTTGGTTGAACTGATCTTTGATCTCTTTCCATCTTTCTGGATTGATACAATAGTTCACTCTAGATCCTTCAATGTTTCCCTGTATGATGCCTATGTCTTTCAGCTCTCTCAAATGCTGACTGATGGTAGCTTGTGCCAAACCAAGCTCCTGAACCAAATCACCATTGATACAAGCATTAGCCTTGATCAAATGCTGGATGATCGCTACTCGGGCTGGATGCGAGAAGGCTTTAGCCGCTGTAGCAATGTTATTTTGTGTTTCAGAAAATAGATTGGTCTTAGTAACTCCCATTTGATTAATTATATCATTGCAATATTACGATAATAAAGTTGAAAATGTTTACGATTTTAAGATTTTTGTTGCCGGAAATTGAATTGGAGAAAGGAGTTAACACTGAGTATGAGCTATGATATGTATTAGATGCTGTTATGCTGGAATTATTGTTCATTTTTGTCTTGACACAAAAACGGACCAAAAAAGTCAAGAACAATTAATGCTTCCTCGCTATTACCCTCGCACGCCCGCTAATTGTTCGAGCCTTTCCGCGCTTCACCTCCAAAGAGGTGATTTATATTTTCTATTTTGGAAGGATGGCCTTATTCATTTTTTATAAGTGTTAAGAAGTGAATACAGCCTTGACCAATTGACGGTCCGCCGCAGCGATACTTTTGGGTCTAGCCTAAAGTATAATCACAAATTAACTTCTCTAAACATCTCCTGAATATCCACCGGTATTTCCATAGGTCGGAGAGGCGGGACATTTGCGCCACCCGTATTACCAACAGGAATATGACCAACGAATGATTTAATTCCACCAACTAACAATCTTGGAATTTGGCCTAAGATCTCCTTGAAGCTTTTGATTCGATTACCAAACAACAACATTTTCCAATGTACATAGCTGTGTTCGTACGGATAGGATTGTCCAATAATGTGGGCTCGTTCCAGATGATACCAGGCTTGATGCAAATTGTTGGTATACATAGCTTGCTGATAATAAGCTAATTCTAATCGGTAATGCGGACGAAGCTTGGAAGGTAAGGTGACGTTAAATTGCATTGGTTTGTTTTTTAACAAAGTACCTACAATTTCTTATGGATTGTGTTACAGGATTTTGACTCACTTTTTCATAGTTCTGTAACCAATGTTACCTACTTTATAAGAGATACTACGTTTCTTATCATATTTACAATTAGGTGATAAAGAAATTCATATGACACGTATCCTGGTAATTGGTATTACACTTTTGACTCTCGGTCTTACAGCCTTTTCCTTAATTAATGAGAAAGGACCAAATGAGATTGAATCTTCAATCGTTAATGAGGATTATCCCATTGACTTTTCCTTGGAGGACAAGGATGGAAATAAGATTTCATTGAGTGATTATGAAGGCAAAATTGTGGTACTGAATTTCTGGGCAAGTTGGTGTGGCCCTTGCAAGTATGAGATGCCAGATTTACAGAAATTTCATGATGCCAATAAAGATGGAGATATCTCTGTGGTGACTGTTGCTTTAGACAGAACATTCAATACTTCCATTAATTTTATGAACGTGCAGAAATACACTTTCCCTTATTTCAAGCCTGATGGAAAGGTGCCTTCTCAGTTTTCTATCTCTGCCATACCAGTGACATTCATTCTAGATAAGAAAGGAAATATCATCTCCACATATGAAGGAGCTACAGACTTTGGCGCTCGATACTTTCAAAAAGATATCGAACTGGCTAGAAAATGATCTATCAGATAGTTATTCAGGTCGATACCAGTGAGGAGAACCTGTGGAAGAGTCTACCAGCCAGATTAAAAGCCATGCGTGAAGATCTCGGCGAATGTGAAATCGAAGTGGTTCTTCATGGTTCTGCGGTAAAGTCTTTGCTGCAATTGGTAAAACCTATTGAACAAGTATCCATCATTGCTTGTAAACGAGCTTTGAACGGAAATCATATTCCAGAAAGCTTCATACCTTCTTTTGTTCAGGTCGTTCCTTCTGGATTAGCTCATTTGGTTAAGAAGCAAGCTGATAACTGGGCTTATTTGAAAGTTTGATTAAAAGGAACTCACCCCAATGTCGATAATTGAAAATTCTTAAATCTTTCTAGCCCCTCTCTTGCCAAGAGAGGGGTTGGGGCATCCGGCTTTGGGAATGTTGGATTGAAGCATTCCATTCTTCCTAGAATCACAACACCAACAACATCCAGACACCCATTCCAACCATGGCCAGGTCTTCAATGATGGTTACCGTACTCATCGGTAAGTTGAAGACATCACCTAGGCACGCACATTTGATCTTTTTCTTGTTCAGGTTGCTTTGGATGACTCCAATACTACTAACTCCAAGGACTACAACGGTAACAATGTTGGTGTAAAAGGGAGCAAAATTGATCAGGTAAGCAATACCAAGTGCCAACTCCACAAAAGGATAGATTTTACCCCATCCGTTCCATTTAGCCGCAACTATATCGTACATTCGGTAGGAGCTCGCAAATCCTGATAAGTTCAGGAGTTTGAAGAAAGAAAACACCAGGAAGAATCCGGCCATAAAATGGCGCATCCAAAGCATTCCAGAAAAATTATCAAACGGATACTGTACCAATAAACTCACACCAGCGATGAACCCTACTATGATTAATAATGGTTTGTAGGTGCTCAGTTTGATGGGAGGAAGTGAGGAAGATGGTGATTCAGCTTTAGATATAGCTGGTTTTACAATCTTTGGCATGGGAGCCAGTTCCATTTCTTGCTTTTCTGTACTGATGGTGTATTTATCCAGCTCTTTATTGATTGTATCAAGATCTAGTTCACCTTGAGATTCGATAGTGGCTTGAGGATATTCCAGTTGTACCTTGACATTGGAGATATTGCCCTGCTTCTCTAGCGTTTCAGTTACAGTGGCTACACAGCCACCACAGGTCATTCCTGAAACGTTATATTCTCGCTTAATTAGTTCTTTAGTTTCCATATACAAATATCACGATTGCCAGTCAATCTGGTTTTATAGGATTTTGCATGAATGTTATATGGTTTTGATTTTAAAGTAAGTGATTTACCTACGTTGGAATGGGTTTAACTACAAGTTAACTAGAATTAAATCTCGTTCATCGAATGTAGACTCTTTGTACAAGTCTATTCTATAACCTTTGTTCGTATAAATCAAGTAATAGTTTGTACTAATCATCTTGACCGAATATGCTAACAACACTTAACCAGAAGTTTAAAACCCGAAGATATCATGATGAAGTAGTGCGTGCTCTTGATCAGCAAGACTGTATTGCTACGCTTGATCTGGATGGAATGATTACTTATTGTAATTCAAACTTTGCTCAATTAATAGGAGATTCTGGTCACTTGATTTTTACTCATCTTAAATCCGGAGAGACTTTTAAAAAAGAGTATTGGCAACAAATAACTTCGGGTAAACATGTGTCAGAAGAGCTGGAGTGCACTTCAGCAGATAGAAGATATATTAAAGCTTCATTTAGTCCAGTTCTTTCAAAAGGGCATGTTAAAAAAGTCATGCTTCTTGCCTGTGATGTATCAATTCAAAAGAGAGCTCTTCTGAAGGCAGAAGCCATTAATCATGCATTGAATATCAGTTTTCCCACTATTGAGTTTGATGTTAATGGATATATTCAGGATGCCAATCCGATTTTTCTGCGGAAAATGGGTTACAATAACCTCAATGAAATTCAAGGAAAACATCATTCCATTTTTGTAACTGAAGCTTACAAAAAGTCCGCAGAGTATCAGGATTTCTGGAAAAGGCTTAAGTTAGGAGAAATAGAGCAAGGGACTTTTCAGAGAGTGACCAAGTCGGGAGATCTTGTCTGGTTGATGGCGGCGTATTCCCCAATCAAAAACAGAAAAGGAGAAGTGCAATCAATTGTTAAAATAGCCATTGACACCACCAATGAAAAGAAGTCAACCGATGGACTGGCCGATTTAAAAAATACCATTGACTTATCATTTGGCTATATTCAATTCGACCCTCAGGGATATATTATAGACGTTAATGAGAATTTTCAGAGCCTACTTGGTTATGAAGATAAGTCGACTGTGATCGGGAAACACCATTCTATTTTTGTATCAAAAGATTATGCACGATCTGAAGAATATCTGAATTTTTGGAGGTCTTTGAATGCGGGAGAAACGATACAAGGGGAGTTTCAGAGGTTGTCAAAAACCGGACACGATATTTGGATCAATGCCGCTTACACGCCATTGAAGAATGCTGAAGGAAAAGTTACCAGTATCATTAAAATTGCTGCGGACATCACGAGTTCGAAAAATGCTGCTCTTCAGGCGAAAAGAGACTTGAAACAAGAGGTTCTTTACAATCTTAGAGAAATATCCAGTTCCATCAGTCAAATAGCCTCTGGATCAAGAGAACAGGCAAACAAGACGGACTATGCATCTGCTGAGATAGAAAGGGCTATGAATTCGGCAGCGGATGTTGCTTTACGAGCGGAATCTATTACCAATTTGGCTAGCAAAGCGGTAAAGGATAGTGAGCTTGGAGAAGCTACTGTTTCGGATTTACAGTCGACTATGAATAGGCTAAATGAAGTGGCTACGCGATCCCAAAGGGATTTGAATAAGTTCAACGACAGAATGGATCAGGTCAACCATGTACTTCAGGTGATACAGGACATCTCTGCACAAACGAATTTGCTCGCATTGAATGCTTCTATTGAAGCAGCTCAGGCCGGAGAATACGGTCGAGGGTTTGCAGTAATAGCCAAAGAAGTAAGAGTGTTGTCTGAAAATTCACGAGCTTCTGCCAATCAAATAGAAGAATTGATTACAGCTATTCGAGAAGGCTCTAAAGAGGTGGCTATGTCTATGCAAGAGGTAGTAGATGAAGTTTCTGGTGGACTTTTAGCAACAACGAACGTTTCTGAAATATTTAAGCAAATGGCAGATTCTACCAATGAAACCTCGTCTGTTTCTGGTAGTATTTTAGATGCTACTCGATTACAAACCACTGGGATGGGAGCTTTAGTGAAAAGTGTAGAGAGTATTGTCGTAATATCCGAGCAGACTGCTGCTGGAGCAGAGGAAGTTTCTGCTGCTTCTGAAGCATTGCAAAGAGAACTGGATAATTACTAAGAGCAGTTGCAGTGCTTTTACTTTAACTTGTAAAAAGTGTTGTAACCAGGAATAACATATATCACATAGCGTCAAAAATAAAGTCAGTTAAATTGGGTTCGGAGGGAGACCAGGGAAGCCTACATTTGCTCTGAACTAAACCTAATGAGCTTGTGAAATCAACTACCTACCTCATCTTTATGATGTGCGGATGGACATTGTTCGCACAGCATCAACCCGAAACTCACACCTCTCAAATAGAAGGCGGAAACCGCCAATCACCTATTAACATTCAAACGGATGTATGTACTACCGGACAACATCTAGTGAATGCCCATTATGATGTTTCTCATGAGCATGTAAGCCACGGTGCACATACAGTCAGATTGGACTATGATCCTGGAAGTTTTATCATGTTTGATGGAGAAACATATGCCTTCGCACAGTTTCATTTTCATACACCTTCTGAGCATCATATTGACAAAGAAGAATATCCTCTAGAAATGCACATGGTCCATGTGACAAATGATTCAACTACTAAATATGTGGTAGTCGCAGTGTTGTTTAAAGAAGGTGATACGGATCCTTTTATTAGTCACTTTATGCAAGATGTGCCTTTAGAAGTTAGCGAGAAAGATTATCCAACTCATCAGGTAGATATCACCGAAGAGCTACTTCCTGTCGATTTTAGTAATTACTATCATTACAAAGGCTCCTTGACAACACCTCCCTATAGTGAAACAGTAACCTGGATTGTAATTGCAAATACACACCAGGCCTCCGCTGAGCAGATCAATCAACTAAGAGATCTTGAGGGAATTAATAATCGTGAAGTGCAAGCTCTCGAACATCGACAAGTAGAGCATTGCATTTCTGGAGACGTGGGCTTTTTTTTCTAAAATCAAGATAAGCGCTCGGAAGTAGTTGCTAGTGTGCTAATTAGTTTGTGAATAGTCGTCATCATTTGCTCGACTTCCTGAGCGCTTATATCTTCACTCTTGATATTTTCTACTAGTCTCTCAGGGATACAAACAGCTTTATTCTGAAGCTCTTTCCCTGCATTCGTGAGAGAAATGAGTACTTTGCGCTCGTCAGATTCTTGACGAACTCGTTTAACTAGTTGTTTTTGTTCCAAACGTTTCAGCAGAGGAGTAAGCGTATTGGACTCTAATAGTAAGCGCTTACTAATATCAGAAACCAATTGGTCATCCTTTTGCCAAAGTACAAGTAGTACCAAATATTGCGGGTAAGTAATGTCCAATTCTTCCAGGAGAGGAGTGTACTGCTTGGTCATAAGCCGTGAAACAGCGTACAACGGAAAGCAAAGCTGATTCTCTAACCACAATTCTTTGGGACTACTGCTCATAAAGTTTAAAGTTGATTTTTCAAGAATGATTCTATTTTCTCCGGCTTGGTCGTTGGGGCAAATCGCTTTACTGGTTTACCGTTTTTGTCAATGAAGAATTTAGTGAAGTTCCACTTAATTCTGCTGCCAAAGATACCTCCAAGTTGACTTTTTAGGTATTTGAAAATAGGGTGCGTGTTACTACCATTCACATCTATCTTGGCGAACATTGGGAAGGTTACTCCGAAATTGATTCGACAGGTTTCTTCAATGTTCTTAGCATTGCCGGGTTCCTGATTGGCAAATTGGTTGCTAGGAAATCCAAGTACTACAAAGTCTTTGTCTTTGTAGGTTTGATAAAGTGTTTCCAGACCATCGAATTGTGGTGCTAAACCACATTTGGTTGCTGTGTTCACGACCAGAATGGCTTTACCTTCATAGTCACTCATTTTTACCTTATTGCCTTGTAGGGTCTCAGCTTCTAATTCGTAAAAGGACGTTTTCATCTCTCTATTTATATTAATCGTTTCGTTGTTTCCATGCTTTGATAGCCCCAGTGGACCATAGTGCCCACAGGATTAATACTGGCTGAAAGAACAGTCGTATCAATCTTGCTCTGTCTGTATCTAACCCAAAAGCATCAATTCCATTGAGGTATTGTGCGATGTTTCCAGGAAAGATGAGTACATAGAAAATGGCTAATGCTATCCCCACGTAAACTCGTTTGCTTTTCCAGAACAGCATGGTTAGACCAAGGGCTGCTTCGGCAACTCCAGAAAGAATTACTACCAAATCTTTGCTCAGTGGTAACCAATTCGGAACCTGGGCCTGAAATTCAGCTCGTTGAAAAGTCATATGTCCAACTGCGGCCAAAACCATAAAGGCTCCCAGTATGATTCTAAATACTTTTTGTAAAGTGTTTGTTTCAATAAATGTTTTCATATTTAAACGATTAAATCGTGTACGATATAAATACAAAGCTAAGGAGAAAAATGTTTCAGATAAAGAAGTTTTTATTGAATATACCCTCCTCATGGTATTGAGATAATAAGTGAAAGCGAAGACATTTGAAATAATCAAACGAATACTGTCATGAAGAAGCTACTGGTTGTATTATTAATATCTTCACTTTTTCTGTCCTGTAAGGAGGAGTCTGAATGCCAGGACTGGCCAGCAGGCTTTGAGAGTTATGAAACCAGTGATGGCGGTAATGAAGCTTTTTGCACATCACCATTGCTCATAGGATGGAGACCTTCAGGAACCAACGCTGCTGCTTACACATTAGAAATTACGGTGCAACAAGGATTCCATCATTTATTTATTAATAGTAGTGAAGAAGGGTACTTTCAGAAGGGAGATGAATACGATTTGTTTGGGATTCAAGCTTCTCAATTCTATACTGCAAATTCATTTTGGATCAATACCGATGATCAGCATGTTATTGGTGCTATTTATTATTGGTCCCCAAAGGAAGGGACAGTAACAATTCTTGATGCAAATGAAGCAGAGGGTAAGATCTCATTGGTAGCTGAATACACATTAGTCAATTCGAGTGTTACACCAAATGATGAAAGAAGCTTTCGAGTGGAAATCGATAATTATGCCTTTCCATTCAATCCTCGATGAATCCTAATGTCTATTTCTTAACGAGCCATGCTTCCAATACATTGGAATGGCCATAACAAATAAAAGAAAAACGAAAGGTACAACGAATAGCATATCTTGTATTCTTTTTTGTTTCATATGAAGATACAAAAAAAAAGTCTAACCTGAGGTTAGACCGCTTGCAACGCGACTTTCACTTTTTGGGTTGGTGATTACCGCATACACTTGGCACCGACGGGTGTCAGTGGTTTCTGTTCGATTTAACGACTGATCCTTTAATTTAGTTTCAATCGACCTCATAGGATCCAACAAATTTTATAACTCGCAGTTAATAGCTAAACCTAAGACATGAAAGAACGCATCATCGAATCCTTCCAGCAGTTTTATGAGTCGATATTGGATCGATCGCCAAGTATCATTTTGGGACTCATCGGGTTAGTGCTGTTTGTATTGATAGGAATGTTGATAAGAAGTATTGTTCGCAAGCGAGTCAATATTCATGATGTTCTGCTGAAGAACTTTATCTCTCGAACGATCATGATCATTTTTGTGATCATAGGGACGGTCATTTTTCTTAACCAACTGGGTCTTGGTAAAGCAGCAAGTAGCCTGTTGGCAGGAGCAGGAGTGTCGGCAATTATCATAGGTTTTGCATTTAAAGACATTGGAGAGAATTTCCTTGCAGGATTTTTCCTTGCTTTTGGAAGACCTTTTAGTATTGGAGATGTGATTGAAGTGGAAGGGATCAAAGGAATCGTTTCTTCCATGAGCTTTAGAAATACCCAGATTCGCTCCTTTGATGGACGAGATATTTTTATTCCCAATGCCATGTTGATCAAAAATCCACTGACCAATTTCACTAGAGACGGGTTGCAGCGACATGCTTTTGTCGTAGGACTGGATTATGGTGATAATGTAGCTGAAGCAATTGGTACCATAAAAGGTATTCTGAGTCAAGAGACTCGAATTCCTCAGGAAGGGGAATTGGAACCTTTTATTGAGCTAGAAGAGTTTGGAACCAGTACCATCAATCTAAGGGTCTATTATTGGATCAATTCCTTCAACTATACTGACTCATTGGCACTGCTGAAAACTGAAGTAATGCGCAATGTGTTGAATGGATTGATGAATGCGGGGTACACTATGCCTGCAGACATCATAGAATTGAAGATCTATCAGGAAGGGCAGCCAATTCCTGTAAAGGTGACTCAGTAGCAGTTTTTGGGTAAGTGTGTTTTGTTAAGTAGCTTGTAACTGTACTTGCCCAAACCTGATTTTATGAAAAAGCTCATTTGTTTTATGGCCGTGATCAGTCTGATCCTGTCATGTCAGCCATCCAGACAAGAATCTACAGAAGAAGTATCTACTGTTGTCAATGACTTGGCCAAAGCGAGGTTGGATTCGGTTCTACAATCATTTGTTTCTGATAGTATTGTGGCAGGAGTTTCTGCTTTAATCATCGAGAAAGGAGAGGAGGCCTATTTCAATGCATTTGGATTTGCAGATCGCGAAGCTGGAGTTCCTATGGCAAGAAATACCATAGCGACGATCTACTCAATGACCAAGCCTATAACAGGTACCACATTGATGAGTTTGTATGAAGAAGGCATGTTTGACTTGGAGGACTCTTTATCCTTGTATCTTCCAGAATACGCCAACATGAAGGTGGCTACCTTGTATGATGATCAAGAAGTTACGCTTGTGCCTTCTAATCGCCCCATTACCATAGCTGATATTACTCGCCATACGGCTGGTTTCTCCAGAAGATCAGATCTAGGTTTGGATTCATTGAATGCACAGGCTGATTTACTCAATGTAGAGAATACCTTAGCAGAAATGTCCACCAAACTATCAGAGTTGCCATTAGGCTACCATCCAGGTACTCGCTGGGAATATGGGATTTCAGTGGATGTTCAGGCGTATTTGGCAGAGACGTTAGTAGGTAAACCGTTTGCAGAATACATGCAGGAAGCGGTTTTAAGTCCACTTAAAATGACCGAAACCGGATATTATGTTCCTGAAGATAAACGTGATCGAGTAGCAGCCATTTACTATAAGACAGATTCTAGTTTGACGCGTGTGCCAGACGAACAAGTTCATACCATCAATTACCAGCATTGGCCAATGACGCCAGGAGGTTGGGGACTGAAATCAACCATCGATGATTACATGACATTTGCTCAGATGATGTTGAACAAAGGCTCATTGAATGGAGTGACAATTTTGCAACCAGAAACAGTTGAGTTGATGGCTACCAATCATTTGCCAGCTGTTGAGGATAGTTTGTGGTTACCTAGCAAAGGTCAGGTCGGATTCGGAATAGATTTCGCAGTTAGAGTAGCAGAACCCAAATCGGCAGAAGAGAATAATGGTGCTGTTGGTGAGTTTTACTGGGATGGAGCAGCATCTACTTTGTTTTGGATAGACCCTAAGAACGAATTGACTGCTGTTCTTTTTGTACAGGTTTTTCCATTTCAAGGAGAGGTTCACAAGAAGTTTAGGGATGCGGTTTATGGCCCCGCATTCTAAATGTAAATTCCTCACTCAATGAGCATAAAAGCCTGAGTGAGGAATTTTATTATAAATCTATTTTTTTATGAACCTGGTTGTATAAATGCTCTTTTGAGTTTCCACTTTTAAGAAATAAATTCCGTTATATAAATTATAGATAGGTAATGAGGCGTTTGCTGGCTGTTTATCAATAGTTTGAATGGTTTGACCTGCAGAATTGTATATCTGAATCGATACTTCTGACTCATCAGTTGGAATTTGAAGATGAAGATAATCTTCCGATGGATTTGGGTAAACGCTGAATAGCGTATTGTTCTCTAAATCTTTGGTTTCAGCACTTAGTCTACTGCCCGATATAGTAGAAAGAAGCCATTGAGAATTTACATGAGTAGTGTTGCCCCACTGACCACAATTGGCTCCATTGCTAGTTCTTCCCATTCCATCTAGGTACAAACCGGTAGTACGATTTCGAAGTTGATAATAATTGCCACTGTGTTGAATCAATTGCCAATGGGAGTTGTAGTGACTGGTGTTGCTCCATTGCCCTATGTCAGCACCATTGGTGGTATTTCCCATCCCGTCAATGAAAAATCCAGTTCCCCGGTTTTTGAGTTGATAATATCCATTGCCCACATCTACAAGCTCCCATTGAGAGTTTACATGTGTTGTGTTTGGCCATTGCCCTACAGTTTCCCCATTAGTGGTTCTTCCCATCCCATCTAAAAAAAGACCTGTTCCTCTATTTTGGAATTGAACAAATGATGATCCAGGTGATCCTCCTCCTGATCCTTCAAGAAAAGCATCCATGGCGATCGATGGTCTACCGTTTTCAGACCAGGCACCTTTACCGTAGCTTTTCCACCCATTGTAAACTTGAGGTTCCCAGTAGAAGACACCTAGACCATTGGCGTTTCGTGTTTTGTTAAGCATATCTGCGATGAAATCTTTAGTGGCTTGGGGTTCATCTTGTCTCATGCCTATTTCGCAAATCATCACTTCTTTGCCATATCTGGAACGCATGTCTACCATGTTGTTATAGCAATCGTTGGCCAGAGATTGCCAGTTGGAAGGTTCTGGATAGAGGGACATACCTATGATATCAAAATTAGCCCCATTGGAGATGATGCCTCCGATGTTCCATTGATACAGCGCATTGTCATTTCCGTTGGCCAGATGAACAATGGTTTGGATATTGCTATTCACATCCTTTACCGCATTGTGTCCTGAGTTGATCAGCCAGGCATAAGTCTGCATGCTGGTAGACGCTTTTCCATTCTCCCAGAGCATGCCATTGTTTGTTTCATTGCCTATTTGCACCCATTTAGGAGCAGAACCATTATTGACCATAGAGGAGATTAGATCATGAGTGTATGAGTAAACCGCATCATACAACCCTTGCGTGCTGTATCCAGACCAGGCAGAAGGCTTGTTCTGCTGTCCGGGATCCGCCCAGGAATCGCTGTAATGAATGGTTAGCATGATATCCATTCCGGCATTGTTGGCTCTATTGGCAAGCGCTAACATGTCATTTTTGTTGGACCATCCACTAGAAGGGTTTAGCCACGTTCTCAATCGTATAGAATTCATTCCATGATCTTTCAAAATCTGAAATAAATCTTGTTGATTCCCATTGTCATTGTACCATTGGTAGCCGGAGGCTTCCATTTCACTTAGCCAGCTTATATCAGCTCCTTTGGCAAATTGGCCATGAGCTGTAGGAAGCATTAGTAAGCAGAATAGTGTGAGCAACAGCATTTTATAGGTGTTGCTAATCATCATCTTTGTTTTCATCATAGAAAGGTTTTGGTGTTACACTCGGGTTAGGCCCCGATTTTCTTCAAACCTACTCTTGAGAAATAAGAGGGATGGATACTAATCTTACGAATAATGAAAATTATAGCCCATTGATTGATTAAATGATAAAATACGAATAGTCTATGTGTGGATTATTGTTAATATCTAAAATTGGTGTTTAAAAATATGACTTGCTCTTAAGCGGTGCATATCATTAGTAACCTTGAATTACCGACACTTCATGCAGTAATTTTTTACTATGAAGGTGGCGATTCCAGTTTTCTACAACTATATCGACAGCATTAGTAAGTGTAGTAATGGATGCTACGTGGGGGGTAATGGTGATTTTTGGGTGATTCCAAAATGGGTGTTGACCAGGTAAAGGTTCAGTTCTAAAAACATCCAAAAGAGCACCGGATAGTTGACCTGATTCTATCAGTTCCATGAGATCATTCTCCACAAGGTGTGCCCCTCTACCAACATTAATCATATATCCTCCAGGATTTAGAAGAGACATGGTTTGACTATTGAGAATATCCTCTGTATCCGGCGTTAATGGCAGGACATTTACCAGTACATCCGATTGTTGAAGTGCCACGGTCAATTGATCTTGCTTGTAAGTTTGTACACCAGCAATCTTTTTTGGGTTTTTTGACCATCCACGGACATTAAATCCAATTTCCGCTAATTCCTTGGCGATGAATGCTCCTATGGATCCAAGCCCAAGCACTGTAACCGTCGTTTGACCAATAGTTTGGTAACGTTTTGGTTTCCAGGTTCTGGTCAGTTGATCGTTGAAGTATTTGGAAAAATCCCGAAGATAGCTCATCAAACCAGTCAACACATATTCGTAAAGGTCTTGTGTTAGTTGTGAATCGATAATTCTACAAACCTGTACTGAATCCGAAAGTTGCTGACTTTTGAAAATGTGATCTACTCCCGCACCTATGGATTGAACCACTTTAAGGTTTGGGAATTGAGAAAGAGCATCTTTTTCGGGTTTCCAGCAAACTGCAAATGTGACTTGCTCAGGTTCTTTTATTGATGGATAAACTTCTACTGAGGTATTCGGTAATTTTTCTTCTAAAAGTTTAACCCAGGGCTCAGGGTTTTTCTGATCAAATAAGATAGCAATGCTCATACAGCAAAGATGGGTTGATTTGTGTTACAAGTTTTGTGTTCAAGCATCCTCATTGTTTAGAACTTGACTAAATAAGGGAAGTAAAGCACTTTTTGAATAGTTGGGATGTTTACAAGTAATAGGTGAAGGAATCAAAAATGTTTTGAATCTCAAAATACCTATGTCATGAAAATCAATCTTAAAAACTATCTGTCTGATCGAGACAAATCCAATCAAAAAAAGATAATTCCCGGTCCAGTTATTACCATTTCCCGTGCTTATGGATGTGATGAGCATGATCTGGTGAGGGCGTTGATTAAACAACTCAATCAATTAAGAGTATCAGGACTAAAGACTCATGCTTGGAAATATATTAATCAGGAAATAATAGAGGAGTCAGCAAAGCTGTTGAAAATGCAAGCTTATGATTTGGAAAACCGGGTATTGATTCACAATGAGCCTGAGAGTGACTGGTTTGCCAATTTTGATACTCATCCTAAACATTCAGATACCGAGATTATTGACACCATCAAGGACATGATTACCACTTATGCCAAAAAAGGAAATGTAATCATCATCGGTCGGGGAGGAATTGGAGTAGTGAAATCTATTCCAAATAGTCTGCATATTCGTCTAAATGCGTCCTTGGATTACCGCATTGGATTAATCTCCAAACAAATGAACATGAATCCTATAGATGCTGAGGAGATGATTCGAAGTATTGATAATCAACGAAGGAAATGGTCTGAACATCTGGTAGAGCGACCTATTGAGGATGGCGTTTTCGATCTTATTTTTAACACGGAGAGAATAACAGTAGACGAAATGACTGATCAGATAGTGAATCTTTTGACTAGCAGAAAATTGGTCGGTTAATTTTAAATCTTATCAATGGTGCGTCGGTCATTCTCTTTCTGCTTTTTGAAAACGGAAGGAGTCATGCCTGTTTCTTTTTTGAACTGGGTAGACAGGTGAGCTACGCTACTGTAATCTAGTTGAAGAGCAATTTGTGAAAGCGTGAGTTCATCATATCGAAGCAGCTCTTTAACCTTCTCAATCTTCTGAGACATGATATATTTCTCTATTGTAACACCTTCTACAGAAGAGAACAGACGACTGATTGAACTGTAATCCTGATGAAGTTTATCGGAAAGAAATGTAGAGAAATTGGTCTTTAGATGATCTTTTTGGTAATGAATCTGATCAATGATGGCGGCTTTGATTTGGGCAATAATCGCTGATTTCCCGGGATTCAGCAATTCGAATCCTTGATTAGCCAGGTCATCCTGAATTTGCTTAAGTTGTTCATCAGAAGGTGATTGAGCAACTTTTACTTCTCCTAAAGTCACTTGTTCAGGGGGTAAACCTGTTTTTTCAAAAGTGGCAGTGACAGCTGCAATACAGCGAGGACATACCATGTTTTTAACATATATCGTTTCAGCCATATGTAATAAACCAATCTTTCAACTAATTTGTGCTAAGATACCACTAAAAAGATGTCTCCACTTCAAGCCTATTTTGATGAAAAGCCAGAACCTTTAAAAGGTACACTCATGGCTTTGAGAGATATCATACTAAATACTGATAACCGGATCCACATGGCCTGGAAGTATCGAACAGCCTTTTTCTGTATTGGGAATAAGAATCTTTGTTATTTGTCTGTCAATACAACTGGGCAATTATATTTGGGGTTTATTCTAGGATACCGATTAACACATCCGGCATTGCAATCAGAGGGTCGTAAGCAGATCAAAGTATATTATCAGGATCCGGAAATTGATATCAATAAAGAGGAGATAGAGGAAATAATCAAAGAAGCACTGTTTTATTATTGAGTTATAAGACATAATCCATCCAATCCAAGTTCATTTAATGACCATTTTAGGGTTTGTTACTCCACAATAAACTTCTAAATTGAACCTCCATTATTAACACCCAATTCTTAAATGATGAAAAGAATATTTTTTGTGTTGCTAACTCTAGTTGGCCTCAGTGCACATGCGCAACAATATGAGATTAACTCTCCAGACGATAAGCTCTCAATTTTAATCAATATAGAAGATACGATAAGCTGGAGTGCTAAATTGAATAATCAACTTGTTATCAGTGAAACAAAAGTAGCAATGATTCTTTCTGGAGGGAAGAATCTGGGAATTGGTGCCAAAGTGAAAAGTGAAAGCAGAGAGTCATCCAAATCCTATGTGTCAGTAGCTGTTCCTCATAAGGATTCTAAGATTGAAGAAGATTACAATCAGCTTACATTGAGTTTTAAAGGTGGTTACAGTTTGTTGTTTAGAGTGTTCAATGATGGAGTAGGTTATCGCTTTGTCGATTCCAATAAGAAGTCAAGACAAGTAGTAGATGAAGTAATGAATTTGTCCTTTCCGGCGAATACTACGTCCAAATTCCCTCAGGAAGAATCCATGTATTCACACAATGAACGTCAGTATTTAGATAAAAATGTGTCGGATATGCAAGGTTCAGACTTTTGTAGTTTACCAGTATTATTCCAAACAGGAGGAGTGAATGTATTATTTACGGAAACTGCTCTTCACGATTATCCGGGAATGTTTTTGAAAGGAAGTGCTGGTACTACTATGAAGACCCAGTTTCCAAAATATGTTTTAGAAGCTGTTCCAGCCAAGAGTAATGCCGATAGGAATCAGGATCTGGTTAGTCTGGCAGACTATATCGCTCAGGTTTCAAGAGCGAAAGAGTTTCCTTGGAGAGTATTTGTCATTACTCCAGAAGATAAAGGGTTGGTAGAAAGTAATTTGACGTATCTGTTGGCAGAGCATACAGTAATTGCAACTGACTGGATCAAACCGGGTAAAGTGGCTTGGGATTGGTATAATGCGAATAACATCTACGGAGTTGACTTTAAGTCAGGCTTAAATACAGCAACATATAAATACTACATTGATTTTGCTTCCAAAAACGGAATTGAATATGTGATTCTTGATGAAGGCTGGACGAAAAGTACCACTGAGATTTTAGGTTTTAATCCGGATATGGATGTAGCTGAATTAATTCGATATGGAAAAGAAAAAGGAGTTGGGATCATACTTTGGGTATTATGGAAACCTTTGGATGATAATCTGGATGAGATTTTAGAAACTTATAAGAGCTGGGGAGCTAAAGGGATCAAGGTGGACTTCATGCAGCGTAACGATCAATACATGGTTGCATCGTATGAAAAGATTGCAAAGAAAGCTGCAGAATTGGAGTTGTTGGTTGATTATCATGGTGCATTTAAACCATCTGGATTACGAAGAAAATATCCGAATGTCGTGAATTATGAAGGAGTGCAGGGAAGTGAGAACAATAAATGGTCAGATCTCATTACGCCAGATCATAATGTGACGCTGCCATTCATTCGCATGGTTGCCGGTCCTATGGATTATACGCCTGGTGCCATGTACAATGCGAACAAAGACAATTACAATATCAGATGGGAACGACCAATGAGTCAGGGAACCAGAGCACATCAGGTGGCCATGTATACTGTATATGAAGCACCGCTTCAGATGATGTGTGAAACACCATCTAAATATTATGAAGAACAGGAAACAGTTGATTTCATTGCTCAAATACCAACAATATGGGATGAGACAGTCGTGCTAGATGGTAAAGTCGGAGATTACATTGCTGTCGCAAGAAGAAGAGGAGACATCTGGTATATTGGTGCAATGACTGATTGGTCAGAGAGATCCCTGGAGTTGGACATGAGTTTTCTGGGAGATGGTAATTACAAGGCTGAAGTGTTCAAAGATGGAGTGAATGCTGCTCGAATGGCTGAAGATTATGCATTAGAGCAGATTTCAGTATCTTCAGATACCAAACTAACCATCCAAATGTCTTCAGGAGGAGGTTGGTCAGCAATCATTACCAAGAAATAACCCTAATCTGATGTCATTCTTTATTATACTAAAGTGCATTATCATTCTTGTACTACTTATAACAAAAGCTAAGCTAAATCCATTTTTAGCATTTGTTATTGTCTCCATTTATACTGGATTAATGTTAGGTGTACCTTTAAGCGAGGTGACAAATATTATTGAGAAGGGAATAGGAGGAATGCTTGGAGGTCTTGTTATCGTAATTGTGCTAGGCGCCATGTTAGGTAAGTTAGTTGCTGAAACTGGTGCTGCTCAGAAGATCACTAATGTGTTGATGAAGATCTTTGGTGAACGAAACATGCAATGGGCGCTGATGACCACAGGTTTCGTGGTTGGTATTCCGCTTTTCTACAATGTTGGTTTTGTATTATTGGTGCCATTGATCTTTGCGGTTTCCTATCAGTACAAAATGAAAGCTGTATATATTGGTATTCCAATGTTGGCGGCTTTGTCAGTAACCCATGGTTTTCTTCCGCCACACCCTTCACCAACGGCTTTAGTTGGTCAGCTATCTGCTGATATGGGACTTACTTTGATTTACGGATTTTGTATTGCCGTTCCGGCGATTATTTTGGCTGGTCCCGTATTTACAAAAATGATCAAAAACATGGATGCAAAGCCACTAAAAACGTTTGTGGCCGAAACCAAGGAGGAAAAAGATTTGCCTGGTGGGGTGAATAGCTTTCTGTCAGCTCTACTTCCAGTGTTTCTGTTGGGTTCTGTAGCATTGCTACAATTAGTTTGGCAACCAACAGGTGCAGTAGGAGATTGGCTTGGGTTTATTGGGAATCCATCTGTTGTGATGATTATTGCGCTTGCCTTTGCAACCTGGTCCATCGGTTTGAATCAAGGTCATGATATGAAGCAGATTATGGAGTTCTACACTGAGGCGATCAAGGACATTTCTCCAATTCTACTTATTGTAGCTGGTGCTGGTGCATTGAAGCAAGTGTTTATAGCGAGTGGTGTTAGTGCGGAATTAGTTGCCGGCTTGCAGGATTCAGCTATTCATCCGTTATTGTTAGGTTGGTTGATAGCAGGGATTATCCGGGTGGCTATTGGATCCGCAACCGTAGCGGGATTAACTGCTGCAGGTATTATTGCTCCAGTGATGGATCAGATAGGTGCCAATCCGAACCTAATGGTACTTGCTGTCGGTGCAGGTAGTTTGCTTTTCTCGCACGTGAACGACTCTGGTTTCTGGATGTATAAAGAGTATTTCAATTTGAGTATCAAAGACACCATCAAGTCCTGGTCTGTCATGGAAACCATTGTTTCAGTAGTCGGACTTGCTGGTGTGCTGTTATTGGATATGTTTGTTTAACCAAACATATTTCTCGTAAATACAATTTTGATACGCTGTTGGAATTTCTCAATCACCTTGAAGATTTCCTTAATAGTCACCACTTCAATCTTTGTTAGAGATTTGGGATTGACATAGTTGTGAGGTTCATCGTGATCGTGTGCGATTTGCAATGATTGATAGCGCAGACGCATCCCCATTAGGTAATAATAAGACTGCATCAACTCATGGAAGTCTTCTTCTGAGATGACTTTTTCTCTTCTGAGAGCTTCCAGACGTTCACCTGTGTTCGTGGCTACTATCTTGTATTTCAGTGCATAAACGCGAACCAAATCTACGATTGGAGTCATGGCGCGCTTGATGTTGAAGACCTGTTGATCTCCTTTAGTAATCGTTTTAATTCCTTTGAAGAAGGTCAGAGGAGGCTCGTATTGCAATGCATTGTTCGCAAGAAGTGAGAAAAAGTACTCACTTGGTTGTTCCATTTTCTCCATGATATGAGCTTGCAATTCCTTTACCAAAGACTCCTCTCCATAGATATATCGGCAATCAAAGAAAGTAGAGAAATTCATAGCCGCTTCATGATCAGGATTGGCAATCCACTCATTGTAGTTGCGCTTCCAATGAGAAAGTGAATGTGTCCATTTAGGATTCTTAGCCATCAATCCACCAGTACAGAAAGAGAATCCAATATGATCTAAACGTTCAGAAACCAGGTCTGCAAAATGTAGGAAATACTTTCTGGTCTTTTCACGGAATTCATTGGCCTTGTCTTCGTAGATAATCGCATTGTCCTGATCTGTTTTAAGAGTTTGCTCTTTTCGGCCTTCACTTCCCAGAGACATGAACACAAATTTCGCAGGAGGTTCTCCAATTTCATGAATGACTCCTTCAATCACCTTTTGAGCGATCGTGTCGGAGATGTTGGTAATTACCTGGTTCACAATCTCGGATTTCACACCTCTGGTTAACAGTTGGTATACTACTTCCGGAACTTGAGCCCACTTGTTTTTCAATTCGTCTACTGTCAGAGACAAACGCACTGATTGAATAAACACGAACGGAGACTGTGCCTGATCCGATAACAATCTATTTCTAGAGAGCACGCCAATGTCTTCACCATTTTCCTGTACGATGATGTATCGGATCATGTTATCAAACATCAAAAGGACCGCTTCATAAACATAGGCATGACTATCAATCCGATAAATTGGGCCTTCCATGATATCTTTTACAGGTGTTGCTGAATGCATTTGACCACCAATGATCTTATTTCTAAGAATGATGTCAGTGATGTATCCCAATTGCTCTCCATTGTCTTCCACGAAAAGACAGCTCAACTTGTGTTCTTCCATGATTTTGGCAGCATCATGGCAAGGTGTGTTGATATTGCAGCTAATGAGTGGTCGAGGACTCACTGTGTCTAACCTTCGAACAAAGTATCGATCAAATGATAATGCTTCGATATTCATTTCAGGATTCGAAACCAGCCCCATGTATTGCTCATTGAGCATTTCTTTGCCAAAGGCGCTGAGAAAGAACTGATAGAACTCGTTGTGATTTTTACACAACTCTTTGAAATAACCTGGAGGAATACGATAGGCCAGCGTGTTCTTTTGGACCTCTACCGTGAGCATCGATTTTCCTTTATTCAGCAGAGTGGAGAATGCACCGTAAGTATGATGTGGTTCTACATACTGTTTGGATTTTTTCTGATTTTCAGATGTCAGAATATAGGCTTCATAGCGACCAGATACGATGATGTCAAGACCTTCAACATTCGTTTGATTTTGTTGATAGATAAGTTCTCGTCTGTCGTATGATACCTCTTGTATTTTTGATGCTACTGCCTGAAGATCAGCTTCTGGAAGTAGATTGAATGGTTCTGTAGTTTTTAAGAATGTTATTTTTTCACTCATAACCAGATTGATAATAGTCCAATTAAAATGAAAACAAGGATGGGTAATCCACATCCAGCTTTGGATGATTTCTTATCCTTGATATTGATAAATAGTCTTTGTGATGCAATGACTTGCTCATTGATCTCTCCTTTGTCTTTTAGGCTAAAGAAGCATTTAGCTGTTGCTTCTGCATCGTTCAATGCGTTGTGCGTGTCTTCAAGCTTCTCCTTAAACAGTCCAAAATATAGGTCTTCTAATTTAGGATAAGTATTGTGAGGCAATCGTGCATATGCTTTAGTAGGTAACATGGTGCAGAAATGCTTCAAAGGCGAGATGATATTCTTTAGTCCAGATCTGAAAAAAGCCACTTGTACCATCTTGCTATCAAATTCCACAAAATGACCAATGATCATTGGCTTGTATTGTCTCAAATCACTGGCAAAGGCCTTCATAACTGATTTTCGATCTAATCCCTTCGCCTTTAACTCCTCACGAGTGATACCGTGAATTCTTTCTGAAGATTGCTTGATATAAATATCTTCTTCGTAAATGAATAGGTTTTCCTTCTTAACAAGCTTGCCTCCAGGTGTGTAGATCAACCAGGCTATTTGCAATACAAATGGCCAATTATCCAAATCGGTGATGGGAGCATGCAGAGAAGTTGGAATGCCAGAAGTCTCAGTGTCTAAAAATAGCAGGTAGTCATGCATAAACTGACGACAAGTTAGCTAAGAAATTATTTTCAAGTCTCTAAATGTCGCCTTGATAACAAACAGATGAATTGAAATGGCAACTTAGTTCTCATACACGTTAATTGTAGACATGATTCATACCTATAAAGAGTCCATTTCTGGTGCATTTTTCGGTCTTACTTCAGACTATATTCATGATGTAGCTTATTTCAAGCAATACTCCGGATTGATCAATATTCATTGGAATCGGTGTGTACATTCCATCTGGTTTAGATTGGATGGAGCGTTAATGGAGTTGAAACCGGGCCAGATGACAACCACTACATATCTCAATCGGATGGAGTTTGAGTCGGACAGTTCTATGCTGACCACCTTTAGTTTCAATCGTGAGTTTTACTGCATTATTGATCATGATCACGAAGTGTCTTGTAATGGAATCTTATTCTTCGGCAACAATACACCTCCTGTAATTTCATTGGATGAAAGAGAGCAGGTTCGTTTCGATTTGGAATTCGGCATGTTTGAGGAGGAATATAAAACGCGAGATCGAGTGCAGGGAGAGATGTTACGTACTCTGTTGAAAAGACTAATTATCCGAGCAACTCGATTGGCAAAGGTGCAGCTTTGGCCAGAAGGCATTCCTGATGATCAAACGGATTTAATCAGGAAGTATAACGTGTTGGTGGATACCCATTATAGAGATAAGCATTTGGTGGCTGATTATGCGGATTTGTTGTTCAAGTCACCAAAGACATTAACGAACATGTTTAAGAAATATGATCAACCCTCTCCATTGCAGATCATTCAAAACAGAATCGTGTTAGAGGCTAAACGATTACTGATGTATACAGATAAAACAGCTAAGGAAATCGCTCTTGAGTTAGGGTTTACTGATGCTGGAACATTCCACAGATCCTTCAAAAAAGTGACGAACGCTACTCCACAAGAGTTCAAAAAGTCCTTTGAGTTGGAGAAAGTGTAAAACTGCCATTCATTCGGGAAATATTGCCTATTACCCACCTCCATATGTGGCGTAAAATTGAAGTGTAAAACAAAACAATCAATTAAAACACATACAAAATGGAAACTAGAATAGCAGTACCAACTAAAGACCAAGTGTCTGAAACTAACCAACAAATCTTTGATCAACTTCAGGGTAAGCTGGGTTTTGTTCCTAATCTATATGCGAGCTTCGCTCACAATGAGACAGCTCTTGCAGATTACTTAGCACTACAAAACAGAAAGAGCACATTGAAAGCTAAAGAGCGTGAAGTAGTGAATTTGGTAGTATCGCAAGTAAATGAGTGTGCATACTGTTTGGCTGCTCACACGGCAATCGGGAAAATGAATGGCTTTACTGATGAGCAATTAATTGAAATCAGAAAGGGAGAGGTGACTTTTGATGCGAAACTGGATGCTTTGGCAAAATTAACTAAAGATTCAGTGGTTAACAGAACAAGCATCTCGGAAGAATCATTGAATGGTTTTTTCGCAGCAGGCTATACTAATGCCAATTTGGTAGATGTGATCATGGTGATTGGAGATAAATTTATCAGTAACCTGATTTATGGAGCTACTAACATCCCTGTAGATTTTCCAGCTGCACCAGAGTTGACTGAAGCAATTGCTTAAATTTTATTGAATCTCAACACTAATCAGAAAGTAGTATGAAAACGTTTTTGGCACTGATCGTCATTGGTGTGATGACTCACATCTCAAGCGATTTAATGAAACAAAAAACCAAAGTGGTTAAGCTAGAACAAGTTCCAGGTGAATTCAAAACTAAAGAACTAAAGCTAGCTGCTGGGAGACCATATGTTTTTGAAGTAAAAAATGATGGAGTGGATCATGAAGTGGGTTTTGTAATTACTCCAAAGGGCAAAGAACAAGATCAAAATAGTCATGTGACTGAATCTTACCTTTCTAAGACCATTAAGAATGGAGAAAAGGCAGAGTCTGGCACGGTGACTTTAACCAAAGGAGAGTACGTGTACTTCTGCCCATTGAACCCTACACCATCTTATACACTCATTGTAGAATAGATTATTTATTGGTAGATCAATTTTCGCGGAGGCGGTTTCTGAATGGGAACCGCCTTTTTTTATTTGCATGTATTAATTTGGCAGGATGTCGAAACAAGTAGAAGTGACTGTCAGTGGAATCATTTTTAATCAAAATAAGCAGGTATTACTTTGTAAATCACCTAAATGGAATAATCAATGGGTCATTCCTGGAGGACATGTAGAGTATGGCGAAAGGCTTGAAGAGGCTTTGATTAGGGAAATGAAAGAGGAAACTGGACTGACAGTGTATGATGTGAAGTTGGTTAGCCTGCAAGAGAGTATCGCTGATCCATCGTTTCATGAATCCAGACATATGCTTTATGTGGATTTCAGTTGTGCCACTGATCAGAATGATGTGTTGCTAAATGATGAAGCAGATGAATATAAGTGGGTAGACTTTGTTGATGTCCTATCTTATGATTTGGGCGGGTTCTTACCGCAACTTTTTGATCAAATGATCAATAAAAAAGCTCAGCATGAATATCCCGTATATTTTGGTTATTCAAGCTGAGCTTCCTGTTAAAGTTTATGTGGGTTTACCACTCAGTGTGGAATATACCTTCTCTATCTGTACGCTCATAGGTATGAGATCCAAAGTGGTCTCTTTGAGCTTGAATTAAATTCAAAGGCAAGTTGCCAGATCTGAATGAATCGAAGTATGCGATAGCTGAAGACAATCCTGCTACAGGGATGCCACTTCCTACTGCAAATTGAACTACGATTCTAGCATCACCTTCAATAGTTTTAAGCGTTTTAACGAAATCTGGATCCAACATCAAGTTGTGAAGGTCCGGAGTTCTATCATATGCTTTTCTGATGTCTTCCAACAAACCTGCTCTAATGATACAACCACCTCTCCAGATCTTAGCGATGGTCTCCATGTTTAGGTTGTAGTTGTATTCTTTATCAGCAGCTGCCAACTGAGACATGCCTTGTGCATAGGTAACAATGAATGCGAAATACAATGCGTTTTCTAAAGTTTTAGCGTCTGGCTTGTCCTGACCGATAGAAGCCGTATGGTAAACTTTATCCGCTTCTACTCGGTAATCTTTCATAGATGAGATTTCTCTCATGGTCACAGCTGAATCAATAGTTGGTACAGGAATACCAAGATCCATTGCATTTTGAGAAGTCCATTTTCCTGTGCCTTTTTGCTTGGCTTTATCCAGAATAACATCTACCAGGTCTTTGCCAGTTAGTTCATCCTTTTTAGCGAAGATTTCAGCTGTAATCTCAACCAGGAAGGATTGAAGTGTTCCTTTATTCCAGGTGTCAAACAGGGAAGCTAATTTTTCATTGGTATAACCAGCACCTTTTTTAGCTACATCATAGATCTCAGAGATGAGTTGCATTAAGCCATATTCTATGCCATTATGAACCATTTTTACATAGTTTCCGGCAGAACCTCTACCCATATAAGCTACACATGGTTCTCCATTTACTTTAGCTGAAGCAGCTTCAAAAATGGTTTTTACATGTTCGTAGGCAGCTTCACTACCTCCAGGCATAATACTTGGACCTCTTCTTGCACCTTTAGCACCACCAGATACACCGGCACCGAAGAAATTCATTCCTTTCTCTTCCAAATAGGAGATACGTCTTTCTGTATCTTCAAAGAAAGAGTTACCTCCGTCGATGATGATGTCTCCTTTGTTCAAATGAGGAAGCAATGTGTCAATTACGGCATCAACGGGCTTACCAGCTGGAACTAACAACATGATTTTTCGTGGAGTTTTTAATGCCTTGACAAAAGTTGCAGCATCTGTGGTTCCATCGACTCTTACTTGTGATCCTTCTTCCTTAAGAGCTGAGACTTTTTCATCATCTGTATCCAATCCCATGGAGGAAAATCCATGATCAGCTACATTCAAAATGAAATTTCTTCCCATTACTCCTAAACCTACTAGTCCAAAATCGTGTTGTTCTGACATTATGATATAATTTTAGCTTCTATTAAAGGTCCTGCTTATTGGGGTTTTAAACTAAGGACCGGACAGGTTTGTTGTTTTAGAGGCATGAAATTAATGCTTCCAATTTTATAATCGAAGGAATGATAAAAAATGATAACCAGATTCTGGTAATATTTGGTGCTTCGGGTGACCTCACCGCTCGAAAACTGATACCGGCAATCTATAATTTGTATAAAAAAGACTATCTGCCTGAGAAGTATGCGATAGTAGGGGTAGGGCGTACCAGTTATGATGATGAAGAGTTTCGTCAGAAGGCAGTTATAGAAAACGAACATATTAAAAAAGAAGGTGACAAGTCTCTGGAAGACTTTGCGAAGTTGATTCACTACCATTCTTTGGATACTTCCAACAAGGAAGATTATAAAGGGCTTTCTGATAGACTTCATTCTATTGATGATGACTTTGGAACCAACTGCAATGTGATATTCTATTTGTCCGTGCCTCCAAGTTTGTATGGAGTAATTCCTAAACATCTTGCTTATGCTGGATTGAATGAAGAAAAGAGTGGTTGGACACGGTTGATTATCGAAAAACCGTTTGGTTATGATCTAGAGTCAGCAAAAGAATTGAATAAGACTCTTTTAGAAGACTATAGAGAAGATCAGATCTATAGAATCGATCATTACCTGGGTAAAGAAACCGTTCAGAACTTATTAGTCACTCGATTCTCAAATAGCATTTTCGAACCACTTTGGAATAGAAACTATATCCATCGAGTTGAGATCACATCTGCTGAATCTGTAGGAGTGGAGAAACGAGGAGGCTATTATGATGGTTCTGGAGCTTTACGAGATATGGTGCAAAACCATTTACTGCAGTTAATCGGATTGGTGGCTATGGAGCCTCCAGTAAAATCTGATGCTAACAGTATCCGAAATGAAAAGCTAAAGGTTTTCCAGTCACTGAGACCAATGACTCCTGAAGATGTTAAAAACAACGTCATTAGAGGTCAGTATACATCGAGTAAGATTAAAGGTGAGGAGGTAAAGGGGTATCGTGAAGAAGAGGGAGTTGATCCAGAATCAAAGACCGAGACCTTTGTAGCACTTAAATTCTTTATTGACAACTGGAGATGGTCTGGAGTGCCATTCTATATTCGATCAGGTAAGAAGTTGCCTACTCGAGTGTCTGAGGTGGTCATTCATTTCAAACCGAATCATCACCGTTTATTCAGCCAGAGCCAGAAGATCAACTCACAAAACATGCTGGTTTTGAGAATTCAGCCGGATGAAGGGGTGCTTTTGAAGTTTGGTATGAAGGTGCCTGGTCAGGGCTTTGATGTGAAAAATGTCAACATGGACTTCTTATATTCCGATCTGACGGATGCTTATGTACCAGATGCCTATGAGCGTTTGATTTTGGATTGTATGCAAGGAGACGCTACACTGTATGCTAGAGGAGATAGTGTTGAAGCAGCATGGGAGTTCATCGATCCAATATTGAAAGCCTGGAAAGAAGACTCTTCCATTCCAATCTATGGATACCCAGCAGGCACTTGGGGTCCTGAAAATGTTGATGATTTAATAGAAGGTGAGCACATGATGTGGAGATATCCTTGTAAAAACTTAGCCGAAGACGGAATTTTCTGTGAACTATGACGAAAAACGATTTTAGAATATATGATACGCCTCAGCAAACCGCTGAGGCTTTTGGTGATTACCTAATGGAAGAAGCTGCGAAGAAAGAGGTCTTCCATGTAGCATTGTCTGGCGGGTCTACACCGAAAATACTTTTTGATTACCTGGCAACCTCTTATGCTGAAAGTGATGTTTGGAGTAAAATGCACTTTTACTGGGGAGATGAGCGATGTGTTCCACCTTCTGATGATGAGAGCAATTATAAAATGACCAAAGAGCGGTTGTTTGACAAAACTCCAGTTCCAGCAGAAAACATTCATAGAATATTGGGTGAAAATGATCCGGCAGAGGAAGCAGAGAGATATGGGGAGTTACTTCTTGAAAACATGGATGTAAATGATGGTCTTCCTGTTTTCGATATGGTTATACTAGGCATGGGCGAAGATGGACATACTGCTTCCATATTTCCACACCAAATAGAACTATTGGAGTCGAAAAACATCTGTGATGTCGCTGTTCATCCTGATAGTGGACAAAGACGAGTTACACTGAGTGGACCTGTGATAAATGCTGCCCAAGAAGTCATTTTCTTGGTGACCGGTGCCGGTAAAAAGCAGAAGATCGAGGAGATATACAATCAAAATGGAGACTGGAAATCATATCCTGCAGCGCATATCAACTCTGTTGGTCGACAGTTTTGGTATGTTGATACTAATGCAGTTGAAGGTATCGTTTGACATTCTTTAGATTAGCCATATCAATCATCACCAGTAATTATAGGACTCATCACTTATAAAAGTGAGTTTAAAGAATTAACCTATCTCAAATATGAGATTAACCGGATTAATACTGGTATTATTTTTTTCTGTATCAACCTCTGCACAAACTTCATATATTGAAGAGCTAAAGGATAAGTTATCCGATAATCAAACTGATAGTGCTACGGTAATGATCAAAACTACTCTCGCAAGAGAACTTGTTTATATTGATAACTCCGAAGCCTATCGGCTGGTTCAGCAGGCGATTAGTTTGGCTAATGAGAAAGATCTTGAGTTAGAGGGGGCTTATGCACTGCGTATTCTTGGAGTTATTATGCGAGAATATGGTTTTTACATTAAAGGCTCTGAAGTCTTATTAGATGCGAAAGCCATTTTTGAAGAGTATCATGATGAACTAGGAGTAGCTAATTGTTATTTATCTTTAGGGAACCTATATAACTATCTAGGTAATCAGGACTTGGCCCTTTCTAATGAGAAGAAAGCAATTGAAATTTTCGAAAGACTAAATATCCCTGAGCGCTTAGGGGTAGTCTATAATAACATAGCTAGAACGTATTATGTCTTTGAAGGCTATGATTCCGCGTCTTACTTCTGCAAAAAATCAATTGAGGTAAATGAATCAAATTCTAATTACCCGTTGATTCAAAGTAGTTACAGGAATATGGGCTTGATTTTCACTAAAACTGAAAATTATGATTCCGCGATAGCTGCATTTAATAAAGTTTTGGAATATCACGAGAAACAGGGACAATATTCCAATAAATGGGCTGCAGCAGAAGCATACTTAGGGTTAGCAAAAGTTTACATGCTTTCTAACAAAGAAAATCTGGTTCATGACAATTTACTAAATGCAAAAGACATTTGTGTCGAGCAAGGGTATTTGGATGTATTGAAAGAAGTGATTCAAATTACTTTTAAGTATAATCAAGCAATTGGTGATTATGATCAGCTTGACAGAGTATGGACAAGCTATCAAAATCTCACAGATTCCTTATTGTTAATTGAACGCGATAACAAGAAGTATGTCGTTGATTGGTACGAAGAGCGTATACAAAAAGATACTGAGATTGCTGAGTTTGCAGACAAACTAGGAAAGCAAAAAGCACAGATTGTAATCCTGCTTATCACAATGGTGTTTGTTTTGGTGATGCTATTATTATTTATTAACAATGTTCAAAAAGTTCGTAGAATTAATAATGTACTGAAGACGCAGAAAAAGGAGCTCGAAAAACTCAATCAGACCAAAACCAAACTATTCTCAATAGTTGCGCATGATTTTATTAGTCCACTTTCTAATGTTTATTCCTTTTCGAGGTTATTGGTGGAGGATCATAAAATCAATCCTGAGGATCAAAAAATTATAGTACAAGAGCTCAATCAGTCTGTAGAGAATACTATAGGACTTACTAAAAATTTGCTTACCTGGGCTAGAGGTCAAATGGATGGGGAGATTTTTAATCCATTGAACGTGGAAATAGGTCAATTGATGAAATACGTTGTTCAATCCATTTCTAGCCAGGCTAAATCGAAGAGTATTGACATCAAGGTTGATCAAATTGAACCATTAATGGTGTATGGAGATCCTGCTCATCTGGAAGTGATTTTCAGAAACATAATTTCAAATGCTTTAAAATTTAGTCATCCGGAACAGTCGATTGATATTGATATCAAAAAAGAGGGTGATCGAGTAGTGATAAAATTTGAAGATCATGGTGTTGGGATGTCTGATGAGGTGATGAACTCACTATATGAGCTTAAGGAATATCATGACTCCAGAGGAACTTCAGGTGAAAAGGGTACTGGTCTCGGGCTAATCATCTGTAAAGAATTTGTTGAGAGGAATTTCGGAAATATGAATATATCCAGTATTCAAGGCAAAGGCACGGTCTTCACTCTTTCATTCCCAGTGGTTTAATTCCATACATCATTTATTTATGCCCCTTACCATAATTTTGACAGGATAGCTGAATTGAGTGATTGTTTTTATCATAATCAAACCAAACTAATAATGATGAAACAAAAATTGATTTATGCATTGATTGCATTTGTGTGCTTATGCAGTCCTTCCTATGCACAATTAAAAAGTCTTCCGCCGAGTGGAGCGAATCAAAAAAGCGAAATCAAGCAATACATAGGCGGTGTAGCCTGGGTAAAAGTGTCATATGGTAGTCCTGATGTTGCTGGACGTGAAGGAGCTATTTGGGGGCAATTGGTGCCATATGGCATGAATAACCTCGGTTTCGGAGCTTCTTCTGATAACAATCCGTCTCCATGGAGAGCTGGAGCTAATGAGAATACCGTATTTGAAACCTCACATGACTTACAAGTAAATGGTAAGGTGCTTCCAGCTGGGAGATACGGCTTTTTTATTGAGACTGTCGAGAACGGAGATTGGAATTTGATTTTCAGCAAAGAAGCAGATGCCTGGGGAAGTTTCTTCTATACTCCTGAGGATGTTATTTTGAAAGTAGGAGCAACACCTGCTGATCTCGATGAATCGATTGAGTTTTTTTCCTATGAATTCACCACTCGCCAAAATGATCAAACGACCCTGGTTATGAAATGGGAGAAGAAGATGTTGCCGATAGAATTGGTACTAAAAGATGCTAATCAGGTAACTCTGGACGCGCTAAAAAGTGAATTGAAAGATTCTCCAGGTTTTACTTATACCAATTGGGTCAGTGCAGCTAACTGGGCTTCTTCTGCTGGGTTTCATGAGGAGGCCATTCTCTGGGCAGAAAATGCGATTTCATTGCCGTTTATTGGACAGAAAAATTTCACAACACTTTCTACAAAATCTTCGGTATTGCTAAATGCTGGCAAATCTGAAGAATCAATGAAGCTAATGGAGGAGGCAGTGGCTCTGCCTGGAGCTCCTGTATTTCAGGTTCATGCTTATGGAAGACAGTTGATTGCAGCGGGGGAGAAACAAAAAGCATTGGAAGTGTTTCAACTGAATCACAAGAATAATGCAGGAGTATGGCCAACAAATTATGGATTGGCTAGAGGGTATTCAGCAGTAGGTGATTATAAGAAAGCTATTAAATACCTGGAAGAAGCTCTGAAAAAAGTTCCTCCGGGTGATACGCTTAACCCTCCAATTATGAAGGAGAATATTGAGAAGTTGAAAAAAGGGCAGGATATCAATTAATTTAAATCCCCACTACGGTGGGGATTTTTTATCGGCATGAAACTTATATTGGTCGAATGAAGTTCTCATCCTCTTTCGGTATGAGCTAACTTTTGTCTAAAGCCTAAAATATGCCTGTTTCAACCTTCAATTATAAGAATAAGCGCATAGTATTCATTGATTATACTACTTGCAAAACCAAAGAGGAGATGATCGCTACGTTGAGAGATGCATCTGAGATATTCAAGACAAGCCCGGAAAAGGTGCTGTCATTAAGTGATTTTACCGGAGCCTTTGGAAGTAAGGAATTTATGGATGAAAGTAAGCGACTGAGCGTAGAGATATTACGCGCTAAAACAGAGAAAGCAGCTTTATTAGGTATTACCGGTATAAAGAAAGTATTGTTAAAAAGTTTCAATGCCTTTTCAACGAATAAACTGGTTCCTTTCAGTACTAAAGAAGAGGCCTTGGAATATCTCGTCTCAGAGTAATTACTTAACTAAATATTCTTTAGCCGTGTCTTCATCATCAAATGGACGCATAGCTCCTCCCAAAATTCTATTGTATCCTAAAAGCAAAACTTTTTTAGCCCCCGTGATGCCTACTATTGCAGCTTTTGTAGGGATGTGTTTAGTGTCTTTTCCCAGTTGCCTGATATAATTAGTAAACTTAGTAGTAGCAAATGCCTCTGTAATATTAACCAGACGAAGATGTTCCTTTTCATCTTTCATGATCATGCTACGAAGATTCTCTGCTGTGTTCAACATTTGATCCTCTGTTTCTCCTCTATAGTCAACGTAAATTATTTCTTTGCCTTTATGGAAGATCTTTTTAACTGGCATACTTGTGACGGTGAATGATTGAGTTATATGAAAAAATCCACTCTAAACTAAAAATTATGATTGAATTTGACAATAACAGGGAGTCATTAACCTTAGAAAATTGAAGTTCAGAAATAGTAGAATTTCTATAGGTTTATTAATCAATTAGTTAGTGCTGAGAGTAGAGTCCTGTTGGTTCAATTCTTTCTTTTTTAATTTGAATATTGATAATGGAATATCGGTTCTTTGATGAGTTTTGGGTTCAAATCGATTTTTTGTTGAGAGATTTTTAAAGGACTTAATGAGCCCTTTGGAGGGATCGCTGCTGAATATGCTCACACCTTGAGGTCCTCTGATGAAGCTTTTGTAGTTGTCCATACTAGACATTCCAGGTGAATATCCCGATAAATACATGATGGTTGCTAGCCGCATATTTGCCTGTGCATTCATCTCTTCTTTTGTTTCATGAATCTCCATATTGATCAGTTCCTTTTTGAATTTGGCTTCACTTGGGAGCACACCAATGATGACTTCTTCAAGTTCTGTTATCTTCGGATGCAAAAATAATTTTAGGGTGTCTGCTGTCGAATTTGGAAGTAACACCAAATCATCATACATGACATGGGAAATAGTAATTGTTCCTGTTATCAGTTGGTCTAGATGGAAATAGCCGTTGATATTGGATACAGTGCCAAAGGAGTCTGAACGGATATGAGCGAAAGGAACAGGTTCGGATGTTTTGATGTCCAGAATCTGTCCAGTGCTTCTGGTTTGAGCGTGAATCTGGGAAATTGAAAACAAACTAAATCCCAGGGCGAAATACAAGGTGTAGTTAGGCATGGTTTGTTTTTACTAAACAACTCATATCCTGTATGTTAATCGTAATCCTTTAGTTTGTTTTAACAGTTAGCGGTTTGATTTTGCAGGATTTAACAAAAAAGAGGTGGCTAGATGGCCACCTCTTCAGTAATGTATTGCATTCGATAATGAATCATTTGTACACCATTGGAATAGTTGATCCGGTGAAGATGATCTAGTTGAAACCCATCACAGCATCCATCAAATAAATGAATTCCATCACCCAGTAGGATGGGGTTCAGTTTGATAATTAACTCATCAATCATTTGATGTTTTAATAACTGTTTTGCCAACTGACCACCTCCACATAAATAGATGGGTGAACCAACTTGTTCTTTCAGTTGATGAATGGTTTGACATAGATCAGCTCTTTTGATAATCTGTACCTGTTCATGGGAGTTATTAAAACTCAATGTATCAGATACAATGAAATGATTCATATGTGGATATGCGGGATGGCCTGGTTTTAGACCATATTGATATCCATATTCGTATGTGTTGCGTCCCATGATTGTGGTGTCATAGTCTTTGAGTTGATTTAGATAATCGTCAACATGTTCACCACTTTCAATAAAACAGTCAGTGCTACCATCTTTTCTAGCGATAAAGCCATCAAGGGAAGTAGCAACATGATATATGATTGCTCTCATTGAGATTTGGAGTAAAAGTGAAATAGAAATTAAAACTGATAGTCAGATCTATCTGATGTTGAGTAGATAATTACAATCATGATTAATAAAGTTATGATTCGATGAAATAGATAAAGAAATCAGGCATGAGCCTGCTGTTCAAATACACTTACTATTTGCTTTACTGATCTGGGAGGAGTTTCCCGTACGGATGTGTCTTAAAGAATCATAGGGTAAATATAGTAAAAGTTTAGGATCCATATTTTTTCATGTGTTCGACTAGTCTGAATTGTGTGATTCTTTGAATGAGAGCTTTGGGTAGGTCTTCTGTTAATGGGAACTGGACGCTTCCTTTGGATCCCTTGAATTTGGATAAGTCTTCTTTGAATGCTTCAAGTCCTGACGGGGCAGGGTAGAACCCAACATGTTTTTTGAATCCTCCAAAATGAACGACGTTTTTTCCTTTGATTTTATAAGTAGGGATGCCATAACTGATTACTTCTTCAGCTTGAGGTAGCATCTCTTTCAAGATGGTTCGCATCTCTCTTAATCGTATCTGAACTTGTTCATCAAAGCTTTCAATGTATGCATCAACTTCATTCATGGGATTTATTCTTTAAAGACTTTAGTTAACTTATTCAAAGTTATTACAATGACAGCCTTCATGAAATCAGTAAAACCGACAAAGTGAAGGGGTGTTTGCGTCATTGAATTTATAGAAAATGGAGATATCCGAAGCGGCCAGGTTAATTGATTTTCAAGTAGGTAATGGAATCCAAATTTGGGCTGATTTGGGTTGTGGGGCAGGTACTTTTACTTATGCTTTAGCTTCCAAATTGCCGAATGATAGCACGGTATATGCTGTGGACAGAGAAAACCAACATTTGAGAACTACCTATGGTCAGGTAGCAGTTGAATTTGTCCAGTCCGACTTTCAGTCTGGATTGAATAGTCTACCACTACTGGATGGAGTCATTATGGCAAATTCGCTACACTTTATAAAGGATAAAATAACCTTCTTTGATCATCTCAAGAGAAAACTAAAGAGAGAAGGTAAATTGCTCATAGTGGAATATGAAACCAATGTTGGGAGTAACTGGGTGCCATTTCCTATCAGGTTCAATGAGCTAAAGGCGTTGGCGAATCTATCCGGTTTTACGCAAGTTTTGAAGCTTGGTGAAATACCTTCCAGGTATCAAGGATCAATGTATTCCGCCTTGTTGACTATTTAGATATGAAAAACTCCAGCATTTATTTCACTGCTGGAGTTTTTCAGTTTGACTTAAGCCTTTTCTTCTTTATTGAGCTTAAGATGAAGTGGCGAGATCTCATCTCCCCAATAAATCGTTCTGTGTGGGAATGGAATTTCTATTCCGCTAGCATCAAAGGCAACTTTAAGTCGTTTGTTGAATTCTCTACCTACCACCCACTGCTGGATAGGATAGGTTTTAATTCTTGCTTTGATCACGACGGCACTATCTCCGAATTTATCCAAGCCGAAGATTTCCATTGGCTCCATAATTTTGTCCTTATACTCTTCGTCTTCCTTCAGTTTAGCTCCAACGTCTTTGATGATTTCTATTACCTTATCTACATTTTCCTTGTATGCCACTCCTATATCAAAAACCATGGCGGACCAGTCTTTAGTCATGTTCGCTAGTGTGTCAATTTTGCCATTTTGAAAGGTGTGAACTACTCCAGACAAATCGCGAAGAGTTACTGTGCGTAAGTTGATACCTTCTACTAATCCACCGGTTCCATTGATGACCACAACGTCACCAGTTCTTATTCTGTTTTCAAGCAACAGAAAAAAACCTGAAATGCCATCTCTTACAAGCTCCTGTGCTCCAAAACCAACAGCTAAACCCACGATTCCTGCACCTGCTAAGATTGGTGCGATATCCATTCCTAGTTGTTTTAAGAATATGAGTATGAAGACAGCCCAGAGACTAATAATAATGGTCCCTCGAGCAATATTGATGAGAGTGGTGGCTCTTTTTTCTTTCTCAACCAAATTTTCCTGATCATTATGTACAGAAGCGATGATTACTTTTCTTAGTCTTCTAAGAATCACTTTCATTACCCATAATGCGATGAAGAAAATGATGATGATCAGGAACAGGCCGGGTACAGTTTCTATGGCCCAGTTGACTGTTTTGTTGAAGATTGTGGCGTAAAAATCTTCATTGAGTAGTTCTTTCATAAAGCACAATTAAATAAACTCCTAACCCAATATATAATGGTTTGTTCATGTGGTGATCTTCAAAAAATATAAGAATGATATGAATTGTTAGGTATTTGATAAATTAGAAGAAACTAACAACCATTTTTTATGAATAAACTATTTTTTGCCAGTTGCATTGCGCCAATTGTATTTTTTACTGCAACTGAGGTTAGTGCACAAGGAGATTCAAAACCTTAAGATCTCTGTGTTATATTGTTGATGATGTTTCTATTTGTATCCTATCTCCTTTTAATTTTCTTCTGTTTCATAATTTGGGTTGATCATGATGTGCGCTCTATGAGTGCCGGGATTCATGATCCAGGGAGCACCGGGTACAAGTGGAAATGTAGGAAGTCCGGTTGATTCTGCTGTCGCAAAAGGAATATAAACCACAAATCTCAGTTTCGTGTTAACAGGTTCATTGTTGGCATCCAAATCTCCTGAAAGTACATATAGTGTTGTTTTGTCGGGCATTTCCAATTCTCCGGACCTTACTTCCTTCTCACGTTGATCAAAAATTGCTTGAAAATCCATTCCCTGCTTTTTAAGCTCTCTTCCCCGAATCATGAAGGGTTCTAATGATTTGTGATATGCTGCTACACTAAAGTTTGATTTTGTGGGGTCATCTGCCAAGCAAATCATGTCATTAGTACCTTTTCGCAGTGTGACAATTTCTCCTTTTTCATCATAACCCAGCACAGTCGCTCCACTACGCAGATCTTCAGCTAATGGAAGTACGGCTGTTCTTATTTGCCATTCTTTAGTAGGTGCTTGTCCGATGACTAATTGTTGACAGCAGATAGCAAAAATGATCAGGGCGAATTTCATGCGAATTGGTTTTTAGTGTATTACTAAATGTACAAAATTCGCCTCATAATCACTTCATGCCAAACAAGATACGTAAGTATGGAATTCTCCGAATGAGCTCATAAGTGCCAAGACATCCAATGAAGGTGAAAATAGTTACCAATACCAACTGGAGCGTCGTGTCTATTCCTGTTTTGAAAATTAGGGCTGATCCTAAATACAGATAGACCATATGCAGAATGTAAACCGGATAAGCTCCTTGACTCAAATAGTTCAGTGTATTACTTGGTCTATTGAGATACATTTTGCCAAATGCCAGAATGGAGAATATCCAGAGATTAGATTCAATTGACAGCAATGGACCCGGACTTTTTAAATTATACATCCACAGTCGAAGTACAAATAACCCAATTGCTCCTAATAGGAAGACAAAACGCCATTTGATTAGCATTTCCCAGAACTTATCGTCACCATGAATGAAGAAATAACCGCAAATGAAGGCTACCGCTCCAAGTACCCAACCATGAAGTGTAAGTGCATATACCTCGAAGGCAGTTGGATTCACAAGCAACACTTCTCCTATCATCAACGCAATGACAAGCAATAGACCTAATGGTGTTTCGAAAAGTCTTTTCATGAACCTACTCGCTGGGTTGTCCTTCTTCATATAATAGAATAATGGCCAAAGGCATATGATGTAGGTTACTAGATTTCCTAAAAACCACAAGTGACCTGGGGTTGGTGAGTAGGCTAAAGGAATCTCGTAGTATTTTTGGAAAATGAGCCAATGAAGTGGCACGATGCAAAGCAATCCAAAAATGTATGGAACGAGTATTCTTTTAGCACGTTCAAATAGCAATTCCTTCACAGAGCGTTTTTTCATGGCAAAGGCAATACCCATACCAGATACAAAAAACAAGAAAGGGATTCGCCACACATTAAGCAATGACATTGGTGTCCAGAGCCAGGATAGCGATTCATCACTTTGGATGAATGCTATCATGATGCCCCATGGCTGAAATGCTATACCTATGTGGTAGATGAGTAATAAACCAATGGCAATTACTCTCAGCCAATCGATATCGTATCGTCTTTCCATTATGATTTCAAGATTTTTGCTACCTCTGGTCTGGTGCTTTCAATTTTCTGTAGATCAAGGCTGAATCCCATTGGGCTCAATTGCTTTTCCATCATGATGTAGATTCCTTTTACATCTTCAAAAGAGCCTTCAACGGACATAAGAGCCGTGGATCCATAGGTGTTTTTGATGGATTTATCAGCGCCATTTTCTAGAAGAAGTTTAACGATTTCTGTTTCACAGAAAAACGCTGCAGTGTGTAGAGCAGTAGATCCTTCTTTATTAGTGAAGTTTACTTTTACTCCTGCATCGAGAAGTGTTTTGACTATCTCTTCGTTTCCAAATAGAGCCGCAGTAATCAATGGACTAGAACCTCCAAATGGATCAGGTTGATTTAAGTCGGATCCCGCTTCTATATGTTGTTTCACAGCCTCCAGGTTTCCAGTAATCACTGCAGCATGAATGTCTATATCAGGAGCCTTTGCGTTGCTCGCAGATTCAGTAGTGGAAGAAGAAGGCTGACTATTACAGCTAACTAATAGAGTTAGTAATGCAATAAAAAATGTCCCTTTGATCACGTTTTTAATCATTAAAGTTTTCATGTGTTTTTAATGTTTAGTTTTTACAATGAATTGATGATACAAAGGTGAAAAAGTGCTCTGAGGTACTGTTATCAGCTATGAAGCCAAAGATGTTAACTTTCAATCAAGAGTATGATTTATGCTCAAACAGTATAAATTATGATGCAAAACACTATTTTTGATCCAAATAAGCCTTGTTTACCACCTATGCCGAGTGAGTTTTTAAAACGTACTGAAAATGCTGTCTTAGAGCACTTATCCAATGAGCAATTTGGTGTTTCAGAGTTAGCTGATGCAGTGAGCATGAGCCGGTCAAACTTACTCAGGAAGATCAAGGCTGAAACTTCTCTGTCTGCAAGTCAATACATTCGGCAAATAAGGCTAGAAGAGGGGATGAAATTACTCAAAGAAGGGGAGTTGAATGTTTCTGAAGTAACTCACCAGGTTGGTTTTGGAAGTACCTCTTATTTCATCAAGTGTTTTCGAGAGCACTATGGATATCCTCCCGGTACCGTAGGAAAAGAATCGGAACAACCTATAGAGCAAGAAGAACCTGCAGTTGAAAACCAGTTTAAGAAAGGTTGGATAAATCAAGCCTTGCTGGGAGTCGGTATCATCTTGTTGTTGGTGCTTGTGGTGTTTTTCTTTAAAAATGATGATCAAGAGGCAAAGCCGGTAGAGAAATCAATAGCCGTATTGCCTTTTAAAAACCTCAGTGCTGATTCATCCAATATCTATCTGATCAATGGATTGATGGAAACCACATTGAATAACCTTCAGAAGATCAAAGACCTTAGAGTAGTAAGCAGAACCTCGGTGGAGAAATTTCGAAATACAACGCTTACAGTACCTGAGATTTCTTCGATGCTTCCAGTTGGCTATTTTGTAGAGGGTAGCGGACAAAAGGTCGGAGATAGAATACAACTCAATATTCAATTGATAGAGGCTGCCAGGGATAAGCAAGTTTGGTCTCAACAATACAACAGAGAAGTAAATGATATTTTTCAATTGCAGGAGGAGATAGCAAGTAGTATTGTTTCTGAGATTCAAGTTGTGATTACGCCAGAAGAGCGTGAATTGATTGCTTCTATTCCTACAAAAAATATGGATGCTTATGACTTATACCTTAAAGGACGAGCAGCCATAAGAAAAGAAACGATAGAGGGATTGAATGAAGGGATTCCATATTTCAAACAGGCTATTGATTTGGACAATGAGTTTGGTCTCGCTTATGCTTATTTGGCTATAAGCTACTATTATATTGACATATTCAAGACTGATAAGAAGTATCTGGATGATGTGAATAGTTTAGCCGATAAGGCATTGTTTTATGCACCTAATTCGCCTGAAAGCTGGATTGCAAAAGGATCCTATTATCAACAGATTGGAGAGTATAAAGAAACAGAGAAGTACTTTTTGCAAGCTCATAAACTAGCACCAGGATCTTCAGATATTGTCAATCAACTTTCTGATTTCTATACTCGTTATTATCCAGACACCAATAAGTACCTGGAGTTTGCTTTGAAAGGTGTTCGACTCATTTCTAACAGTAAGGATTCATTGACCACAAGTTATTTGTATCTGCATTTGAGTAATGCTCTGATTCAGAATGGCTTTGTGGATGAAGCACTTGTATATGCTAATAAGTGCCTCGAATACTTTCCTGAGAATCCATATGGTTATATCAAGCCCTACATTCTTTATGTGAAAAATCGAGATATCGCTCAAACGCGTAACATGTTGCTCAATGAATTCAAGAAGGATACCACACGTTTTGACATACTTCAAGAAATTGGCAAACTGTACTATTGCGAAGGTAATTTTGATAAAGCCTATGAAGTTTATGATCGATTTATCAAGCTGAGAGATCGATTGGGCATGGATGTTTATCATTTTGAATATTTGAAAATAGCTGATACGTTCATCAGAAAAGGTGAGCAGGAGCGAGGAGAGCAATATATCGAGGGATTCAAAGAGTTTGCAGATGGTGATAAATCCAGGTATAAGGATATTCATTATGTCGCATACTATACCTATACAGGTCAACTAGATAGCGCAGAATACCACATGAAGCGATTCGCTGAACTCGATGGATTTCAGTACTGGATATTGCTATTCATAGAAGATGATCCAGGGATGGCTCCAATCAAAAACAAAAAATGGTTTAAAGAATCACTTTCCAAATTAAGAAACACCTTCTGGAGTGATCACGAAAAACTCAAAGCAAAGCTGGAAGAAGAAGATTTGATTTAATAGAGCATTTAAATAATGGTCCAATTAAAGAGCAAATCTTACCTACTCGTTATATTTCAAACGCAAGAATGACCCTGATCTTAAATGTAAATAAGTCTAAAAATTAAGTCACTAATTCTTTCCAATAGGCTTGTAAAATCCTGATTATGGAAAGTTTCATTTTCCTCAAATTTCTTCACCTGCAATTACCTGTTCAAAATTATATTGATAGGTGATTTCCATAGGTTTTTAGCATTTCGCACGTGATTCACTTACAAGGATTGCTGAATTTTTAATGACGGTAATAAATTGATAATCAATAAGTTGTGATTGATGTGTGGGCTGTTTTATCTTGACTGACAGCTACATCAACCTGTTGAGTATTACTATGTATTAGTCACACTTTTCACAGCATTTAACCATGAATCAATTTGTTATTTTTCGAACAGTAATTGCTACGATTTTTTGCAGTTTCTCATTTGTTGTTTTTTCACAAACTACCTCCTGGACAGGTACTTCAAGTGAGGAATGGAGAGAAGTAACTAACTGGACTAATGGAGTCCCGGATGCAACCAAGGATGCAGTTATAGGTGATGCAAATTTTGTTGGACCCAACCAACCCACTCTTGAAAGAGGAAAAGGTAGTGGAGAGTGCAAGAGTTTAAACATCGGAAGTGGGGTACAAACATGCACTTTGACATCTCTGGATAATCTCTATGTTGGCGGGGATATTACTATTGGAAATAATGGAACTATTCTTCATACTCATAACAATATTTCCCTTACGGGAGATTTTCTAAACTCTGGTGTCTATACCGCTTCTGGTAAAAAAAGAACCGTAATTTTTGAAGGAGAATCACAGATGATTGGAGGATCTAGTTTTACCACTTTTGAACAAGTAAGAATTGAATCGACTAGTACAACTACCTTAGATCAAAACATTGTAATAGAGGAAGAGTTAGCAGTAATTGGAGTTTTAAATCCAACTGCTAGCTTTTCAGTGAGTGGAACAGGAAGCATTGAACTTCAGGGTTTAGGAACCATTAAAGTAATGGCAAGTACTTATGCTGCAAACTATTTGAATTCTGGTGGTTTAACTTTTAAGAAATCTTTGGGAACTGTAGATTATGCTGCTGCAGCAATTGATCAAACAGTTGATGAAACAATCGATTATCGTACGTTGCGAATTTCTGGAGGAATGACTAAAACCTTGCAGGCCAATACAACGGTTCGGAATTATTTGCAGATAGAAGAAGGTACTTTGGATATTGCAACTTTTACAATCGATAGAAACAATAATGGAGGGTTTTTGTCAGTCGCATCAGGAGCTACTCTTAGAATTGGTGGAACACAGTCTTTTCCCTCAAATTATGCTACGCATATTTTAGCCAGTGCAAGTACTGTAGAGTATTACGGTGCTAACCAAGTCGTGGCGTCAGAAGATTACGGTAATTTAATTTTGAGTAGTTCAGGTGGAGCAGTGATAAAAACAATGCCAGTGGATCCTATGACTATTTTAGGAGATTTGACGAGCAGTGCTTCATCAGGTTCATTGAGTTTCACTGCCTCAGGTTCGGTGACTGTTTTTGGTGATGTAACTCTTGGTGCCAATACAATATTTGATGGTTCTACACATGAGCACCAGTTCTGGGGTGACTGGACCAATGAAGGGGTATTTACAAATACCAGTGGTAAATTGGTTGCGAATGGTGGTAACAATTCATGGAGTGGGGCAGGTTCTTTTGCCCTTGGTGATGTTGAAATAAATGCCGCAAAGGTGACTCTAAATGCGGGTAGTAATTTAGATATTTCGGGATATTTTGTTTCAGGTACAGGAGGAAGTTTCACTCATTCCGGTGGGGGTTCAGGAGCTGTGAATATGTCATCATCCAATGATATCCTGGCTGGTAACTTCGTATTAAGTAGCCTGACCATTGAGTCTGGAGCCAGTATCAATGCTTCCTTGGTATTCACTATTTCAGGAGATTTAATAGTTGATGGAGCTTTAAATTGTCAAAGTACCAATCATTTAGTTTTTACAGGTGTCAATAAAGTGGTCTCGGGATCAGGTGCTATTCAGTTTAACCATCTATCCATTCCTACAGGTAGTAGTATTACTACGTCAAAAAGTTTATCAATCGGAGGCAATGTGCTGATATCTGGAGCTTTTACCGCAACTGCTGGCACCATAACATTTAATGGGAATTCAAATCTATCAGGGACTATTAGTGTCTTTGACTTATTAGTGGATAATGCTTCCAACCTTACAATGGGTGTTGACGCTTCACTGAACATCGCCGGAACGGATGGTGTAATTGGTACAGGTATATTTGATCCTACTTCTAATATTCCAAATACGGTAGCATATAATTCTTCAGGTGCACAAATTATTTCATTTAGTGATTTTTATAATCTCAGTTTTTTGAATGGAGATACTAAGAGTACTTCGGCCGGAATTACAGTGTATGGTGATTTAATTATTGGTACCGCCACAACTTTTTCAGGAAGTACGTTCAGTCATACCATACAAGGTAATTGGAAGAATCAGGGTAGTTTTTTGCCTGGGTCTTCTACCATCATTTTATCTGGATCAATCAGTAGTACAATAGATGGTGTTACAACTTTCAATGCTCTTACAGTCAATAAAACGGATGATCACGAGTTAACATTAAATAATGATGTAACAGTTGCTTCGCTGGATATGACTGCAGGTCTAATGAGGACCGGAGCTAGTTCCATAACTATAACTTCAACCAGAGTTGGAAATGGAATTATATTGGGAACCATTACTCGTCAGCATGCCTTTACCACAGGTACAAATTATGCCTTTGAAGGACCAAATAACTTTATTCAATTTGCCGCGATTGTTGGAACCATTAATGAGATTACTGTGGTAGTAGACAATGAATCACCTTCAACCTTTCCATATAGAGAGTCAATAAATAGGGTGTATGATATTGCAGTATCAGGAGCCATTACTTCTTATTTGGCAACAGTAAGATTTCATTATGAAACAGCAGAGTTAAATGGGAATGACGAAAATAATTTGTCATTGTGGAATGATCAGGGAATTACCTCATGGATATCCCTTGGTTTACTTAGTAGTAACAGTGCATTAGATAACTGGGTCGAGCAGACAGGTTTAGGAAGCCTGGAAAATAAGTGGTCTTTGTCGGATGGTCTTAAAGTGCTGAGCTGGACCGGGATTAATAGTTCATCTGTCTCTGATCCGGGCAATTGGAGTCTTACTGCCGGAGTGACTACTGCGCCTCCAGGTCCTGATGATGTTGTAGTATTTGGAGATTTTGCATTTGCAAACCATCCTGTTTTTGATGCTAATACTACGATCAAACGTATGATTTTCGAGTCTACCCAACCAACTACAGTGTCGATAGGTGCGGGGGATACTTTGATTATTTCAGGGGATATTTTAGGAGATTGGACATTAGGAAATGCAACACACGCTATCAACGTAGGTGGAGAAGTATTGATGGTTAATGGGAATTTGGAATTAAGTGATGGTACAACTGGTCATGCGGTAAATCTTACTGCGACTAGTGGTTCTATTAGTGTGTTAGGTAATTTCATTCAAGATGGAGGTTCAGTTGTAAGCTTTACCAACACTGCTACTTTACATGTTGAAGGAGATTATCTGTATGGAGATGGGACATTTGTTTCAGGCAATAGTACTGTAGTTTTTGACGGTGCCAACAATCAATTGGTTGCAGGTCTAAATTACCATCATTTGACAATCGATAAAAGTAGTGGATTAGTGACTACTGGAGATGCCATTCAGGTTAATGGAGATTTTCTTCTTTCGGATGGAGAATTTAACCTCGATCATAACCTCGATCTTAACGGTGACTTTACTGTTGATACTGGAACTATTTTTAACTCTGGAAATGGAAATAGCATATCGCTTGCAGGAAGCATGCTATTCAATGGAACTTTTAACTCAGAGACTACCAATTTTATTCTTGATGGGACTACAGATCAAGACGTAGTATCGGCTACTTTTTACAATATAGAAGTGAATAAAGCTTCAGGAGTAGCCAATATGGTGGGTGATATTTCAATAAAAGGTAATGCTCAAGTGAATAATGGAACTTTAGATGTTGGGACCCATTCAATAACTCGTACATCCAGCGGTGGAGCAGCTATCATAAGTTCAGGAGGAACAGCACTTTTTGCTGGAGGGAGTACTCAGGTGCAAAATTTTGCAACAATGATCATTGACCCGGCAAGTACAGTGCATTTTAATGGGTCAATTTCCCGAGTTATTCCTCCATTTAATTATGGAAATCTTATTATTTCAAATGCAGGAACCAAGTCTTTGATAGGTAATACCGGTGCTCAAAGTCTTACGGTAGAATCAGATGGAACACTCGATATTTCTGGGTATTCATTTTCATTGGGAGGGGATTTGACAGTTCTGGGCGAACTGGAAACAACTGATAGCTATTTGGAGCTCAACGGTACTGATGATACAATAGAAGGAACCATAACATTTGATGCAGTGCAGATTAATGGAAGTTACGATTATGTATCAGGGAGTCCAACCTTTGCAGGTCATGTAGAAATAGGCTCAACTGGAGATCTTGACTTAGGAACAGCAACCGTTGTAGTTTCTGGCAATTATATCAATAGAGGGATCACACAGTCTAATGGTGTAGTTACATTTACAGGCACTCAACAACAAACAATCAGGTTGCTGAACGCTATATCATCTTCTTCAACTGGTGTTATCAATTTCAACGGAAATGTTGCTCCGGTGTTGAGTTCTACCTCATCACCTCAATACGCCACAGTCAACATCAACAATACGGCTGGTATCACACCATCTTCACCATGGACTGTGGAGGTAAATATGAATATAGCGAGTGGAGCATCTTTTAATGGCGGATCGCTTACTCATACGATCAAAGGGAATTTTAACAACAATGGGACTTTCACAAGTGAAGGAGTAGTGAATTTTAATTCAATTAATTTTCCAACATCCATTACTTTAGGAGATGATTTTACCACCTCTGGGCTGGTTGTTTTCGGAGGGGATCAAGCGGTTACGCTGACTGATAACACACCTCAGTTCAACCTTGTAACCATCTCCAATTCTAACTTATCTGGAATATCTGCAAGCTCTAACTGGCAGGTTGAGAGTGGCTTATACATAGATTCTGAAGGTACTTTTAAAGCGGGATCGTTTTCGCATACCGTTTCTGGAGATTTTGTAAATCAGGGAATTCTGGATGGGGAGTCATCTACAATGATTTTTGATGGCAATACTGGTTCAGATGTGATTGCAGGGAGTGGTGTTAGTACGTTTAATCATTTGACAATTGCAACCGGTACTGTTCTAGAAGTTCTCTCTTCCATACAGGTTACTGGTGATATGGTAAACAATGCTACTACACTAGATCTTGCGAGTAGTGTGGTTGAATTTACAGGCACTGAGGTTTCCAATATCTCTGGAAATGCAATCAATTTTAATGATATGGTTATTAATAAAAATGGTAATTCTGTCGAATTGGGTGTGAATATAAGTGTAGATAATACAGTATCAATGACCGATGGGTTCTTGGATTTGAATGGAAATACTTTAACCATTTCTAATCCAATATCAACCGCAATCAATAGGACTAATGGGTTGATTTTAAGTGAGCTTTCAGATAATACAAGTAGAGTAGATTGGGCTGTAGGTACAGAATTGGGCGCTCATGAAATTCCTTTTGGGAATGCAAGTGGAGATTATATCCCATTTGTTTTTGATCTTAATTCCGGGGACGCGGGATTGTTGTCGGTAGCCACTTATCCAACTGCAACTAATAATTTGCCTTTGCCATCGGGAGTATTGCATGTTAATCGCGGAAATTTTGATAACAGTGCTAATGTAGTTGATCGCTTCTTTCAAATAGATCTATCTGGGGATACTACTCCAAATGCATCCATTACTTTATCTGCATCTGCATCGGAGGTTGGGTCTATTATTAATTTGGTAGGCCAAAGGTGGAATGGCACTAATTGGGATGGTCCTCTTCCAGGGCAATCTAATACTTCGAATTCTGTGACTATTCCGAATGTTACACAGTTTTCGCCTTGGGTTATGTCAGGAAATGATACGCCTCTCCCTGTGGAGTTGGTGGCTTTCAATGCTAATCAAGTGAAAGAAGAAGTAAAACTGGAATGGCAAACCGCTTCTGAGCAAAGCAATAAAGGGTTTTTTATAGAGAGATCAGATGATGGTCATTTATTCCACAGCATTGGCTTTAAAGAAGGAAAAGGTGACTCTAAGGAAATAGAGAATTACAGTTTTGAGGATTTTGATCCGATAAAAGGCCTTGGTTACTATCGATTAAAGCAAGTGGATTTTGATGGCGCTTTTGAATACAGTGCTATTAAGTCAGTGATATGGGAAGGTATCAATGATAAATCAATTTCTGCGTACCCGAATCCCCTTAAAGGGTCGTATTTGAAGTTGCATTCGAGTGGTTTTAGTAACACAGAAATTCAAGTTTTAATCAGAGACTTAAACGGTGAGCTTGTGATGAAGGAGATTATTCATGTGGACTATGATCAGGAACTATCAGAGTTATTGTTGCCTAAAGATTTGGCAAAGGGGCTTTATATAATTGAGTTTACACAAAATGAGTTTACACTTCAAGAAAAGTTATTATACCAGGGTCTTTAATTTTTTAAACCTTTAATGCAAATTCATAATACTTCGTATGTCTCACAAACCCCATTTTTTCATAAATACCAATACCATCTTCTGTCGCTTGGAGAATTGCGGTTTCATATCCTAGACTCTTAGCCTTATTTAGAATGTAACTCATCATAGAAGAACCTATTCCTTTTCCACGATAACTTTCTAAGGTGGCTAAACCATAGATGCCAATGGTCTTCTTATCTGTTGGAAACAACTCAACAGTAGATACAGGCACACCATCGAAGTGGTGAATCAGTAAAATGATTCTATTAGCTGAATCCAGGAATGATGCCTTAGTCTGCTGATAATATGTGATTACATTTTGATCTGCAGGTGTCCAATTGCTGGCCAATACTTTGGAGTATGAACCCAGTAATTCAGTAGACGTGACTTGTTGAATGTTGGAGTGAAGGGGATGTGATTTGTTTTCATATTTAGTCAGGTCGAGAGTCATCCCAACTTCCTCACCCTGCACACTAATACCTAAGTCATTAAAGTAAGATGAAACTTTTGAGGTCAGGTTTTCATCATTGATCCAAATACAAAAGTCTAAATTTTGATTTCTGTAGTGATTTATTCCTTGTTCTAATTCTGCTTTTTGAAGGTCACTTCCATTGGTGATATGGAGAATATTGAAGGTATCACAAGAAAGGCCACTGTCTACGAAAGTCAGGTTTGATGATTTATGAACATGCATACCATCGGTTAATTCGGGAACCATGTTAGCATGAAGGTTGAAGTTGGTTTCTATTGCTGATATCATCTATTTATTTGGTAATTAGATAGTTGCCTATGAATAGAGCGTCAATTCCAGTGCTGTAGAAACATTTTATCGCGTCACTAGGAGTGTTAACAATTGGTTCACCCATTACATTCATGGAAGTATTCAATACGATTGACTCCCCTGTAATGGTTTCAAATTCTTTTATTAATTGCCAGAATAACGGGTTTTGTTCTTTTTTAACCAATTGCGGACGAAGCGTTCCGTCTTCATGAACCACGGCAGGAATTTGATTTATCTTACTTTCCACACAATCAAAGGAAGCCATCATAAAGAATTCGTCTTTGCTGTCAAGGAGGTATTTGTCCCTGCTCTCAAATAAGAGACTTGGGCAAAAAGGCCTGAAAGATTCTCTGAATTTGACTCGTTCATTGAGTATGGCTTTGTTTCCTTTCATTAATGGACTCATCAAAATGGAGCGATTACCTAATGCTCTAGGTCCGCTTTCCATTCGTCCCTGAAACCATCCAATGATTTTGTTTTCAGAGAGTAGTTGAGCTGCAGTTTTTGCAGGTTCATCCAGGTATTGATAGTTGAGTTTAGATAGCTGCAAGTGACCTTCGATCTCTTTATTGGAATATTCAGGGCCTCCATAAAGTGAGTCTAATGTACTTCCTTCAAATGAATGATGTTTGTAATATTCCAATAGCGCAGCACCAACTGCTACTCCTGAGTCTCCTGGATTCGGATAGATGTGTTGTTTTTCGATGCCAATAGACGCTCGGTTATTCCAAAGTCGTTGGTTGAGTTTTACGTTGAGCATAACTCCACCAGCAAAACATGTCTTTTTTATCCCAGTTTGATCTACCCAGCCTTTTACGAGTTCGATGACCGATTCTTCTAGTTTCCTTTGAGCCTCTGCTGCGATGTTTTCTTTCCCATATTTCTGAATGAGCTGTTCTACTTCCGACGATTTGGTCAAATGATATTGACTTGCACCTTTTTCATTCCAAACATAGGGAGCCCCTAAATCAACTTCCTTCTTAAGTTCTGTACCTTCAAACTCTGGGAAATATGGATCGAGTAAGCCTTTACATACATTGTAATCTCCATATGGAGCCAATCCCATAGTTTTCCCTTCGCCATCACCGTGGATCCAATGTAAACCTTCAGTGACGAGACTATACGCCCATCCAATTGCCGCCTCACTTCCATATTTTTTAAGTGGAGTAATTTGATTGCCCTCTGCCAACCAGACTGTTGTGCAGGTGTTGTCTCCAATTCCATCAATGGTGAATATCAGGTGTTTGTCAGTATCAGATTGCGTGTAATAAGCACTTGCGGCATGACACAAATGGTGATCATATGATTTGATTTGTCCTTCATATTGAGCGAAGGCTTCTTTATAAATTGGAGCTCTCAGCCAGCTAGTGTCGAATGGTGATCGAAACATTAGTTTGAACACCTTTCGAAATATGCGTTGTTTCCAATTGAAGCTCTCAGAGATATTGAAAATGGTTTTGAGCCCATCTGGAATTTGTAACCATGGAATGCTCACATAGTCAACATCATTGATTGACTCGAGTCCAGCTGCTGCCAGGCAATAATGTATAGCATTTAGTGGAGTATCTCCGCTATGTTTTACTCTATTGAAACGTTCTTCCTGTACGTCGGCAATGATTTTTCCATCTACAATTATAGCTGCGCTTGAGTCATGACCTTCATGTATACCCAGTATTGTCATTCGGATATTTTTTGGAGTATTAGTTGAATCACATATATTCCTTTTAGGAATCAAAACAGGTTGAAAGTTAATGATTCATTCATGTATATGAATCTGAAAACTAACACATCTTTCGAATCCACAGAGTGTTAATGTTCTGTTAATGATGGGCGGCGAATCAACCTGGGTTATGATGAGTCGTTTGTTTGAATTCATAACCTTACCTATATGATCCATAAAGTATTGCTGCTGACTCTTTTCAGTAGTTTCGTTTTTAACCTGGCTGGTCAAGTGCACTTTGAAAACCATTCCATTTATTCTCAAAGTATTGGAACAGCAATGCAGCTGCAAGTCTATCTTCCTCAATCGTATTCAGGCAATTCTAAAGACTATCCGGTTGTTTATGTTCTAGATGGGCAATGGTTCTTTTTCAATGGTGTTGGTATACAAGAGACATTAAGAGGAGAGAACGTAATGCCTGAAATGATCGTTGTAGGTGTCGACTTTCGAAATAGACCGTTCCGAGATAGCTTACTTCAGGCCAATTGGAAAGGAGTTGTAGGGTTTGTTCAAAATGATGTTCCTAATTTTATTAACGACAAGTACCGAACTTCAAAAGAGCAAGTCTTATTTGGATGGGAGCAAAACGCGGCTATTGCATGTGAAGCATTATTGACTGAAAAGTCTCCATTTTTAGGAGCCATTGCTTCCAATGGAGGGTTTGCAAATGAGCAAATGTGGTCTAATCAGCAGGCTTCTAAAGGAGTTAAGAAATACTTGTTCATTGCCAATTCTAAATATGATGTCTACACAAGAGCAAGCGGGTATGAATTGGTCAATCAACTTGAAAAACACCCATTGAATAACCTGGAGTGGACTTTTCAATCTTTTGATGACGAGGTTCATGAGTCACTTCCTTATGTCTCATTGTATAGAGGTTTAAGGTATTTCTATCACAACTATTCAGCTTATATCATTGCGGATACTCATGAATTTACAGAGAGGGGTGGCATGCCAGAATTGAAAAGATATTTTCAGGAACGCGGAGAGCGTTTCGGTTTGGACACCGAAGTTAGTGCTTCGACTAAGAATATGTTGATTTGGCTGGCATGGAAGCAAGATGATTTTGAGTCGTTCCAATACTTTATGGATGAGTTCAAGGAAGTATTGACAACTAGAAGATATGCATCAGCATATTGGCAACATCGGTTAGGTAGCTATTATTTAGCTAATGATCACTTTCAGGAAGCTATTGAATATTTCACTAAGGGGATAGATCAGTATCCCGATCGAGCTTATTTGTCAACCATGTATGCAAAACGAGGTGAAGCATTTGCTCGATTAGGTGATCGAGTAAAAGCCAAAAAAGACTTTAAAGCGGCTATTTCAATTGCAGAAGAGTATCAGGAAGATGCTCTTGAAGATTATAAAGCCCTACTAAAACAACTGAATTAACGCATTATAATTCAAACTTTCTGAGTCCGGTTTTCAGCGATAGTGCAATAGCAGCTAGTTCCTCAGATCGGTTGTTGAAGTTGTTCATTCCTGCTGATAGTTCAGATGCAGAGGAGGCCACTTCTTCTGATCCGGCTGCTGTTTGTTCTGCGATCACCACGATGCTTTCTATGATTTTTACAATGTCTTGGAGGTCAATCTTTTGTTTGCCTGCAGACTCCAGGATGTCTTCTGATACAGCAAGAATTGATTCTGCCAGACTTGTATTGTCTGTAAACGCTTTTGCTGCTTCTTTGGAAGCATTATGACCTTTGCTCACGTTATCGGCCATTTCAGCCATGGCTTTGTCGGTCCCTGCGGTTTCTTCTTGAATGGTTTTTACTATATCTGCAATTTCTCGAGTTGAGGTTTTAGCAGACTCGGCTAGTTTTCTAATTTCTTCAGCAACCACGGCGAATCCACGACCAGCATCCCCTGCTTGTGCAGCTTCTATGGCGGCATTCAGTGCCAGTAAGTTCGTTTGTGCCGCGATCTCATTGATTACTTTAATGACTCGATCAATCTCTCTGGATTTGGCCACCAAAGACTGAATAGAAGAATTTGTTTCTTCTGAGCTTTGTGAGATCAATTGAATGGCTGCTTCAAAGTTGGTTACGATCTGTTTCCCTCTGTTGCTGTTTCTGATACCATCTCTAGATTTATCAAAAATGGATTTTGAAAGCTCGTCGGTCTTGTCAGCATGATTTAGGATTTGCTCCACTAGCGTAGATGCTTCGTCTACCTTGTTTAGCTGACGCTGAGAACCCTGGCTCATTTGTGAAATAGCACTTGCAATTTCTGTAGTGCTGTTCGTCATTTCTTGGCTGGAAGTTAACATCTCATCAGAAGCACTTCCGATGCTTTCTGCATTGTTTGAAATATGAGCCAGGATTTCAACTAATTGATCTAATCCTTCATTGAAGTTGAGCATCATGGCTCTGATATCTCCATTGGCATTGTCATCAAAACGCTGTGAAAGATCACCTTTTGCCAGTGCTTTAGACATTTCATTCAGTCGGAGAATTGGCTGTGTGAAGGATACGAGTAAAGTGTTGATAGCTTCACTGAGATCTAACCAGGCTCCTGATTTACTAGTAGAGTCTACACGCAATTTTAAATTTCCTTCTTCACTCACCGAGTAAATCACTTCATTGGTGTTGGCAATTACTTTGGCCAGATTGTCACGCATTTCAATTAATGCTGAGCCAAGGATATCGTCATCACTTAAGAGTTCAAATTCAGCATTCAGGTTTCCTTTACGCACCTGATTTGCAAATTCAGTTTTAGCTATAAGCCCATCAGTTAAAGCATTCAATGCCCGGTGTGCTTGCCCCAATTCATCTCGAGAATTTACACGTTGCCTGTTGGGGAATTTACCTTCGGATAATAAGATCGCGTTCCTGTTGATCAAATTGATATTTCTGGTGATCTTCTTGAGGTGTATCATCAAAATGAATACTCCTATGGAGGTAATGAGCAACATCATTATTAACAACCCGATAGTACTTTGTCTCACTTTTTTATCCACCATTAGACTACTTCTGGAAATGAATTCGTTTAGAAAAGGAACCATTTGATGAATGGAGGTTCTTAATTCTCCATGTAAACCATCCTCTTCAGTTAATCCAATTGTTTGTTGAATGGCAACAACCCGTGTGAAGAGTTGTTGATAAGCGTCTAATTTGTTAAGCAGCTCTTGTCTGGTAGTTCTGTTGACAACTCGTTGATTCAAGTGATTCTGAAAGTCATCAATGCTTTTATTGAACTTACTCAGATATTGTATATCGTTTCTTAGGAAGAAATCTTTCTCATGCCGTCTAAGCATTAGCATGTATGCTGGATCATAGGAGGTTTTAGAATCTTCTACTTCATGGATAGCATCTCTCAACTGGCCAACGAGACCATCATCTTTAAAGCCCTTGATACGGATTTGATTTGCTAGCTGATTGAAAAGTTTGCTGTAATCGCTAAGTAGAGTTTTAGCTGTTTCGGCTTCTTGCTCATCTACACGATGCCTGGAAACCAGGCTATCTAATGATTCCTTAAGGTCGGCAACAATTTCATGATGCTTTGATAGGTATTCACTCTTGCCGGTGGTAATGAAAGATGAGTTTTTGTATTCTCTGGCTAAAAAATCCTTTTCATGCTTTCTTAATTCCAGAACTTCCAGCTTCATGCCAATCAAATACTTCTGAAGATCTTCATAATCTAGAATATTCCTGATGGTATAGTAAGTCCATAATCCAAATATCAGCGCTAAGCCATAAGGAATCAGAAACTTACCTGTAAGTCCTTTAAAAATGTTCATGGTTGGTTTGTCGATAGCTGACGCGAATTTGGGTCGCACCTCATGATAAACTAAGAAAAGCTGTGTTATCGTTGGATTAAATTCGACAAATGGCTCAAAAACGTTGACCTATGAAAATATCTGATTTAAATGATGCTGTAAATGATCAAAATAGTCCTCAGCAAGGTATTGATAGGTGTACGTTTCTTTATTGATGATCACAGGATGATCTGCATGTTCATCAAGTGAATTGTCAAGAACGTTCAATAATGACAAATTCAGAGAATACCACAAATTCAGAGTTTCTGCCCAGCTTTGGTTTTGATAGCCACGCACATTTACCCACTTATCCTGGTCATAAGTAGTAATCTCATAGGGCTTATCACTTTGCTGTAGATGCATGAATCGGTAATAGTTGTTGATACAACTATCGCAAAGATGTCCGAGGATCTCTTTTTTGCTCCATTTCTTATCATCAAGCTTGAGACTCACCTTGGATTCATCCAATTTCTTCAAGCGATCATACGCATCATTTACCAGAGCAAAATAAGCTACCATTACCGTTTAGTTTACATATCCAACACGAAGTAATGTAGGAAAAGTTGCAGTTATTTCTGAATTCCACAATGGTAAAAGTTGATCATACAGCTGTCTAGTTGGATCCTCCATTATTTGCGATTTCATGTACTTGATTGCTGACCATGTATTGATGTATTGGATGAAATGATCCAATTGCCATTTCACTTGAAAATGAAAGGAAGGAGCATTGATTTCATTGAAAGGAAAAGGAATAGTTTGGTAATGCTCATCAATATATTTGCGTTCTGGTTCCCAATAATTTTGAATAGATGAGTAGAATTGATCTATTACTTCATTGATAGGATCATTGACACGAACTAGTCCATAACCAGTCACAACCATTACCCCATTTGGTTTCAATACTCTTTTAGCTTCCTTATAAAATTGTTCAAAATTGAACCAATGAATTGCTTGCGCGACTATTATTAGGTCAATCGAGTTGCTTTTAATTGTTGTGCTTTCTGCCGGTTGAACCAGATAACTGACATTGGATAATTTAGGAGCCATTTGCAGCTGCTGTTCACTAATGTCTGTAGCGATGATTTCTTGGAAATGGGGAGCTAAAAGTTGAGTGATCTGGCCTGAGCCGGCACCACAGTCCCAGGCTGTATGTTTTACAGAGACTAAATCTAATATATAGTCAATTAGCTCTTGCGGATAAGATGGGCGATAGTGAGCGTATTGGTCTGATTGGCTTGAGAATAAATCTTTCATTTCTGTGGGTTTCTTCTCATGAAAAATAAGGTTCCTCCGTTTGGTTGATTCCATTCATGATAGGTTTCAAAACCAAAGTATTCATAGACCCTTTTGTTTCTTGGTACGGATGTTTCCAGGTAGATTGGTAAATCATCTCTAAATGACCAGTTGAATATTTGCTCTTTGAGTTCTAGAGCGGCAGTGGTTTTTTTGCCAATGTTGGTCGCACCAAAGAACCAGAAGTACAGAAACCTGCCATCTTTAGGTCTCATTTTCTTGACATAAGCTTCTCGTTTTAAGACATCTGAAACTCTTGAGAGTCCAATGCAATTGAAGACTAACAGAACTTGATACCAGATATCTTGTATTCCTTCTTTTTTAAAGTTGTAGGGATAACAAATGGCCACTGCTTCCTGATTGCTAGATAATAAGACGCCATTTCTCGTTTTGGCGGTCTCATAGGCATAGTGCGCAAGAGCTCTTAGACTATTCTTCTTTTTTGGATTGATGACAGAAACCACACTTGGATTATTATGGAAAGATTCCTCGATGATTGCGGTGACTTTTTCTTTCTGACTAGTTCCGTTATTCATTACTGAAAATTGAGATGTTTTCAATTCAAATCCAACCAAACGAATCATAAGTGGTGTCTATACCATTGAACAATTAATTGTCAATGAAATGGGAGAACACCCCTAACGCAAAGACAGAAGTTTTCAATATCAAGGGATGTAATTGCTACTACGAATTTTGAAGAACAGCTATAGATACTAAAGTAACTTTCGAGCAATAGTGAATTAGGTTATATTGTTTGGAATGAGGAGGCCGTATCAAGATTAAATTGAACGGCCTCCAGTTTTTGCATTCAAGATTGTTCTCATATGGTTTTCCAAAAACGATTAACCTATTAGGTCATCTTCTTTTATATCCTGTGACCGTCTTTTAATTCAATGACCTGATTGACACAGGATGGAATCTCCTCTTTATAATGTGTGACATAGATCAAGGTGATATTGCTTAAGTGACTAATCTGATCTATGATTTGTCTGATATTCTCAGTTTGTGACTGGTCCAGTCCCTGACATGGTTCATCAAGTATTAGCAAAAAAGGTTTTTTGATTAATGCTCTACAAAGTAGAACCAATCGCTGTACCTGAATGGAGGAGTTTTTGAATAACTGTTTAGAATATGAATCAATCTGAAGAAGCCTCATCCAGTTTAAGGCATCATTTTCATCTGCAGGCGTTAACTTCCTTGCAAAAGGACCTTCTCTTAGTCCTGATAAGATTACATTTAAACAGTTCTGAGTGGTTTTGAAATAGTGAAGAAGCTCTGGAGATACAAACCCTATTTTTGCTTTGGTATCCCAGATTGTTTCACCAGAACCTTTTTTTCGGTCGAATAAGGAAATGTCGTTGGCGTATGCTTGGGGATTATCTCCGTTGATCAAACTCAGTAAAGTGGATTTTCCAGAACCATTCGGGCCTAAAAGCGCCCATTTGTCACCTTGCTGTACGGTCCAGGTTATGTTCTCAAGTATCTGTTTAGCATCATATCTTATATTCACATTGTTCATCTGGACGATATGATCGAATGTTTTTGGCTCACTCTGAAGAATTAACTGTTGAAGCATTTCTTTATTGATACTCAATGAATTGGACCTGGCTTGTGGTATGGTATCAAATTCATAGGGAGAATAGCTTCGGATAATCTGATGTTGATCCATTGTAATAATCCTGGATAGGAGAGGTGGTGTTTCATGATGATCAAGTGTCATAATCATCTGAATGCCGGATGCAGAGATTTGTTCCAAAACGTTCGTAAAGTCTTTTCTGGCATTGGTATCCAATCCGATTAGGGGATCTTGTAGCAACAGTAGTTTCGGGTTTTTCAGGAGTAAGATGGCTATTCTGAGTCTTTTGGTTTCTCCATTGCTCAATTTGATCACCTCTTCATCAATTAGATGTTCAAGTTTAAGGAGCTGTGAAACGTTATCTAAATTCCAATATCCAGGATTTGACTGTTCTGCTGAGGTATTCAAAACTTCCTGAACGGTTGGAACATCTTGCATCATGGTAGAGTTGAAACGCTGTTGATAAAATAACTCACCAATCCCCGCTCGATTTTTAAATTGATATCCTGGAGTCAATAGTGCCTTTTCTGCTCTTGCATAAGGCATATCCATGCATCCTTCGGTGATTGACATCTCTCCATTAAGTACACGTATCAATTCAGTTTTACCTGAGTCAGCTTGCCCTATTATTCCCAGGTGCTGCCCTGGTTCAATGGTCAAACTCAAGTTTTTGAAGACTTCAGAATTGTTGTGTCGTACGGTGATGTTTGCTAGTTGTATCAATAGAAAATCCTTTTAAACCTACAGGCTAATTAAGCATGTAGTAGTTAGATATGCATTGAATTCTGAAATTAAGTTGTCAGGTACCCACTAGTTTCCACCATTGAGTTTCATTAAGTCCAAAAGTTGCATTTGCTGTATTATGATGAATATCATGTACTTGTAAAAAGGGTGTGAAGTGACATTCATCAGTTTTTAAGATGACTTTTAGTGAATTGGATAGCCATGATTGCTGTCGCTGATAAAAATCAGATTATTTCCTGAAACCCCTCATAAGAAACCCTTCCAGAGCCGAGTAATCTTGCTGTCATAATTATGAGTGTAATAATAATATTGATCGGATTTAGTTTGATAGTGGCCTCTGGCTTTCTATTCGCCTTCATCTGGGCCAACCGCAGTGGCCAGTTTGAAGATGACTATACTCCCTCCGTGAGAATATTATTCGATGACGAACCTAAACAATCTCAGCATGTCAACAGAGACAATGACTAAACAGGAAGGCAAGGCGCCGGCAGCAGACGGTGGGCTTGACACTTTTTACTACGACAACTCGACTGTTCGTATGTTCCTGATCGCAGCAACGATATTTGGTGTGGTAGGGATGTCTGTCGGATTACTGGTAGCTTGCCAGTTCTTTTGGCCAGACCTTAACTTCGGAATCCAATTCACCACTTTCGGACGTGTAAGACCTCTGCATACCAATGCAGTAATTTTTGCATTTGTGGGAAATGGTATTTTCGCAGGTGTTTATTATTCACTGCAGCGCTTGTGTAAAGCAAGAATGTTTAGTGATCTGCTCAGTAAGATTCATTTCTGGGGCTGGCAGCTAATCATTTTGGCAGCAGCTATCACACTTCCTTTAGGCCTAACTTCGGGTAAGGAGTATGCCGAGTTGGAGTGGCCGATTGATATTGCCATAGCATTTATCTGGGTAGTGTTTGGGGTGAACATGTTTGGAACCATCCTAAAAAGACGTGAAAGACACCTTTACGTGGCTATCTGGTTCTTCATTGCCACATTCGTAACTGTAGCCATGCTACACATTGTAAACTCATTTGAGTTGCCAATTTCTTTCATGAAATCTTATTCATGGTATGCAGGTGTGCAGGATGCATTAGTACAATGGTGGTATGGACACAATGCGGTAGCATTCTTCCTAACCACACCCTATTTGGGATTGATGTACTACTTCATTCCTAAAGCTGCGAATAGACCGGTCTATTCTTATCGTTTGTCGATTGTACACTTCTGGGCATTGATTTTTATCTATATCTGGGCAGGACCTCACCACTTGTTATACAACTCTTTACCTAACTGGGCACAGTCTTTAGGTACGGTCTTCTCCATCATGTTGATCGCTCCATCTTGGGGTGGTATGTTGAATGGTTTACTTACTCTAAGGGGTGCATGGGACAGAGTGCGTGAAGATCCAATTTTGAAATTCATGGTGGTGGCTGTCACCGCATACGGTATGGCTACATTCGAAGGCCCAATGCTTTCATTGAAAAACTTCAATGCTGTAGCGCACTTTACTGACTGGATCGTTGCTCACGTGCACGTAGGTGGTTTAGGGTGGAATGGTTTCATGACATTCGCCATGCTGTACTACTTGATCCCAAGACTATACGGAACACAATTGTTCTCTAAGAAATTAGCCAATATACACTTCTGGATCGGTACAATGGGTATTATTTTCTATGCACTTCCGATGTACTGGGCAGGTTTTGTACAAAGTTTAATGTGGAAGCAATTTGCTCCAGAAGGAACCCTGGTTTACAGCAACTTCCTGGAGACGGTAACTCAAATTCTTCCAATGTATCAATTGCGTGCATTTGGTGGAGCACTTTACTTGACTGGTGTATTTGTAATGATTTACAACCTGGTGAAAACAGCGCAAGCAGGTTCTTTCATCAAAGAAACGATGGCTCAGGCTGCACCACTTGCTAAGGATTATGTACCTGCTAAAAATGAGCACTGGCATAGAAGAATCTTCGAATGGAGACCTGTTAACCTTCTGGTATGGAGTTTAATCGCTGTAGCTATTGGAGGAGTAATTGAGATCGTTCCTACTTTCCTTGTGAAGTCTAACGTGCCAACTATCTCAAGTGTAAAACCTTATACTCCACTGGAATTGAATGGTAGAGATATCTACGTGAGAGAAGGTTGTTATACCTGTCACTCACAGATGATCCGTCCATTCAGATCAGAAACTGAGCGATATGGTGAATATGCAAAAGCTGGAGAATTTATTTACGATCACCCATTCCAATGGGGATCTAAGAGAACGGGGCCAGACTTGCTGAGAGTAGGTGGTAAGTATCCGCATAGCTGGCATTACTACCACATGTTGGATCCGACTAGTATGTCACCAGGTTCTATCATGCCGAGATATCCATGGTTGTTTGAACAGAACTGGGATAAGGAACTAACACCGGCTAAGATTGAAGCGATGCAAACACTGGGAGTGCCATACGAAGAAGGTTTTGCTGATCAAGCAGTTGCTGATGCTGAAAAGCAAGCTGCGGAGATCGTAGCAGATCTGGAAACACAAGGCGTGAAAGTAGTTTCAGAGAAAGAAATAGTAGCCTTGATTGCTTATCTACAGCGAATAGGTACAGATATCAAGAAGGTTGACGAACTAACTCAAAAATAGACTCACCATGCTAAAATTTGTAAAACATCACATGGAGACCATAGCGGGAATTGAGATTTTCCCGCTCATCTCTCTAATCATATTCTTTTTATTCTTCGTGGGCTTGTTCATCTATATCGCTCGTGCTGATAAGAAACAGATCAATGAAATTTCAAGAATTCCTTTAGACTCTAACGCTGACAATCATGAACTTTCGTAAGCTATTCACTACACTGATGGTTTTGGCATCTCCGGGACTAACGTTTGCTCAGGAGGGTCAGGATCTGAATTCACTTTATGCTACTTACCAACTGGAGATAGTGGTGGCAGTAGCTGCAATCGTATCAATTTTGGCTTTGATTGCTTTGGTTACAGCGCTTTATGCCATGAAAGCTATGGCAAGAGGTAGAATGTCTGCCGAAGAAGAAAGCTCAATGATCTCGGTGAAACCGGGCGAAGAAGGTGTGACCTTCTGGAGACGGTTCTGGAACAGAATGAATGACTCTGTGCCGGTTTCCAATGAAGAAACGATCATGACTGATCATGCTTATGACGGCATTCGCGAATTAGATAATAGTCTTCCTCCCTGGTGGCTATATGGTTTCTACATCACCATCATTTTTGGGGTGCTTTATGTATTGAATTATCATGTGTTTAAATACAGTCCACTACAGGAAGAAGCTTATAACATGGAGATGGAAGAAGCCGAAGCACAGGTGACCGCTTACCTCGCTACACTAGATAATTTAATTGATGAAACTTCTGTTACATTCAGTGAAGAAGAGTCTGATTTAATTACAGGAAAAGAGCTTTTTATTGCTAAATGTTCAGCGTGTCATGGTCAAAATGGTGAAGGTGGCGTAGGACCTAATTTAACAGATAAATACTGGCTGCATGGTGGGGACATCAAGTCAATCTTTAAGACCATCAAATATGGTATTCCATCCAAAGGTATGATTGCCTGGGAAGCACAGTTGGTACCTAAAGAAATGCAGCAAGTGGCTAGTTACATCTATACGTTAGAGGGAACTGAGCCTGCTAATCCTAAAGAGCCGCAAGGAGATCTTTTTGAAAGAGAAGAGACTTCAGATGGGGAAACGGATGCTGTGGCAGAAGCTGAAGCCGAAGAAGGCCAGCTTCTCGAAGCTGGCATGTAAACACCAGGAAAATGCAAGAACCTACCATTACAGAAATTTACGACGAACAGGAAGAGGAATCGTATAGAGACCATATTTCCACCGTCGATGAAAGCGGTAAACGCGTTTGGCTTTATCCCAAAAAACCGAAAGGTCGCTTTACCAACTACCGGCAGTTAGTTAGTTACCTATTATTAGGAATATTATTTGCCGGTCCGTTTATCAAAATAGGGGGGCAGCCTCTATTGAAATTTGACATTATTGATCGTGAATTTGTGATTTTTGGTCAGGTTTTCTGGCCTCAGGATTTTCACCTCGCTGTGATTGGGATGATTACCACCATCGTGTTCATTATCCTCTTTGCGGTGGTTTACGGACGTATCTTCTGTGGATGGATTTGTCCACAAACTATTTTCATGGAGCATGTTTTTCGTCAAGTAGAGTTCTTGATTGAGGGTGACTACATGAAGCAGAAGAAGCTCGATAAGCAGGAATGGAACACCGAGAAGGTAGTCAAAAAGACATCTAAACATGTCATCTTCGTTCTGATCTCTGCCTTTATCATGCACACTTTCGTAGCCTACATTGTAGGAGTGGATGATCTATGGTCGATGATTGGAAATGGTCCAGCCGAAGAGCCCCTTGCCTTTGTAGCCATAGTAGTGTTCACAGGTTTGTTCTACGGCGTATTTAGCAAAATGCGTGAGCAGGTTTGTACGACCATTTGTCCATATGGACGTCTTCAAGGTGTTCTACTGGATAAGCAAAGCATAGTGGTTGCTTATGATCATGTGAGAGGAGAGTCTAGAGGTAAAATCAGAAAAGGTGAAGATCGAGTGGAGAAAGGTTTAGGAGACTGTATTGATTGTCATCAATGCGTTTATGTATGCCCTACAGGAATTGATATTCGTAATGGAACGCAGCTAGAGTGTGTCAACTGTACTGCTTGTATTGATGCGTGCGATTCCATTATGGATAAAATTGGCAAGCCAAGAGGGTTGGTACGATATGCGTCTGAAGATAATATCGCGGAAAACAAACCTTCCAGGTTTACTGCTCGAATGAAAGCCTACACGACTGTTTTGTTCATCTTAATTGGTGTGTTGGTTACGTTGTTGTATCTCCGTTCGGATGTTGAGACAACCATTCTGAGAACACCAGGAATGATGTATCAGGAACGAGAAGATGGTACCATTACCAACTTGTACCAGCTTAAAATGGTCAACAAGACAGCTGAAGATATGCCTATAGAGTTGAAGTTGGAAGGCATAGATGGCAAGTTAGAAATGGTAGGTGATAACCTCATGTTGAAAAAACAAGACCTTGGAGAAGGTGCATTCTTTATTGTGCTTGATCCATCGAGTTTGACAAAAATGAGCACTGATATCAAAATTGGAGTGTATTCCAAAGGCGAGCAAATAGAAACAGTAAAAACCAGGTTCTTAGGGCCTGCTATTTAAAAAATACCTTCGGAGCGTTGATCCGGGCTTTTAACTGCTGGTAGGTTCTCCCGGTAGCCCCGAAGGTTCCTTTTATTGAAACTAAAAAATCATAAAGTCATGAAATTTAATTGGGGACATGGTATTGTAGTTGCATTCGTGCTGTTCTGTACGTTTGTGGTTTCTATTGTTGTAAGAGCCTTTCAGGAAGATTTTGATCTGGTCTCTGAAACCTACTATCAGGACGAGATAGCTTACCAGGATAGAATAGATAGTAAAGCCAACCTGAAGGCTTCTGGTCAAGAGTTGGCAATTAATCAAAATGACTCGCAAGTAGTGATGACCTTCCCGGAGGAGTTTAGTGCCGCCAATGGAACGGTTAAATTCTACTATCCTTCCAGAGCACTTTTTGATAAGGAATTTCCGATAAAACTAGTAGATAATCAGCAGGTTATTGCCAAAAATGAATTGGCGAAAGGCCGCTATAAAGTTCAAGTGAGCTGGAAAGTTGGCGATGATCAGTTTTATCAGGAAAAAGAACTTTTTGTGAAATGATTGGGGCATTTCTGATCGGTTTGTTTGGAAGCTTGCACTGCGTTGGAATGTGCAGTCCATTGATGCTGTCCTTTACACCAAATCGAGGAAGAAATGCTTTTTATTCCTTCTTTATATACCATTTTGGTCGACTGGTTGTCTATTCTGTTTTAGGAATTCTCTTCGGCCTTATTAGTAGTTCAGTTAGCTTTTTCGCTTTTCAACGATACTTTTCTTTAATTCTTGGAATTATCATTATTGCCATTTTCGCCTTTCCTAAGGTTCGAAATCAATTCGAAGGATGGTATTATCATTCCAAGTTTTATCAGGTGATTAAATCATCCCTCGTTAAGCAGTTTGGAGGCAAGTCCAAATGGTTATTTAGTGGTGTTTTGAATGGGTTCTTGCCTTGTGGACTGGTCTATTTAGCAGCAGCAGGGGCAATGATGACACATTCAGTGTTGGATGGCGTTCAATACATGTTGCTGTTCGGATTAGGGACAATTCCTTTGCTTGCTGTGGTGAAATTTGGAGCAGGAGCCTTTCCTAAATTACTTAAGAGTTTCAATAATCTGACCACCCCGATTGCTTTAATTGCTGGGCTTATGATGGTGGCCAGAGGCTTTTTGGTTTCCGAACCAGATGTGAATCAACTGATCAAGGCTCAAATCATGAATGTGGTTTCCGCTTGTGGATTCTGAGTTTGCTTTGTGATGTAAAAGTTGTTTCTTGCTTTCATGCAGAAACTGATCATTTTCATTCAACTATTGTTCATTTCATTTGGTGTTTTAGCTCAGCCAGGTACTGAGGTGTTTCTTTTTGAGATCAAACAAGGGAAGAGTTCACTGGAACTCCGTAAACCCATTAATGTATCTGACAATAAAGGATATGATAACCAACCTTCATTTACTGATGACGGTCATTTGCTGTATACTTCTTTTCGAGATGGAAATACCGATTTAGTAAAATATGATGTCAAATCTGGGACTAAAACGTATCTAACAGAGACTTCATCAGGAGAGTATTCTCCAATACAAATGCCTGATAAGAGTAGTTTAAGTACAATTACATTAGAAAATTCAGGCAGACAATTGCTTTGGAAATACGATCTGGATGGAAGTTTACAAGGTGAGGAACTGATTCCTTATTTGAAAATAGGTTATCATACATGGTTAAATGCTGATACGTTATTTGCCTTTGTGCTCGGGGCACATTCCACGCTACAATTGATTGATCTCTCCACGCAAAGAGCTGAAGTGATTACAGATGACATAGGTAGATCTTTGCACATCATCCCGGGCTCGAGTGCTTTGTCTTATGTGAAGAAGAGTGAGGGAGACTGGAAGATTATGAAGTATGATATTTCGGCTGATTCTTCTTTAGTAATTACCACTACTCAGCCTGGGGTGGAAGATATGTGCTGGTACGATGAAAAAACCATCATTATGGGCAAGGGCGACCTACTTTATTCGTGGACTGAAACAGGTGGATGGCAACAAATAGCTAACCTGTCACTTTGGAAACTATCAGGAATCACCAGACTAGCGGTGAGCCCTGATAGAAAATATCTTGTTGCAGTTGTAAATGAATATTAAAGCAGTGCAGCACCGAAAACACCAGCGCTATCACCTAATTTAGGCTTGATGATTGGGGTTGTAAAAGTTGGATTGAAAACATTTTTACGAACAGATTCTACTCCTTCATTGTACAACACATCGAGGTTGCTTACTCCACCACCTAAAACGATTACATCTGGATCTAATACATTGATGATATTCGATAGACCAACTCCAAAGAAATGGATCAATCGGTCTATGGTTTCTTTGGCTATCGGATCAGTACCAGCTTTGTAGTCAGCATAGATGTCCTTAAGGGATCTTTTGTTACCTGATTGTTCAAAATAGTAGCGTTCCAGGTGTGGTCCTGCTATAATCGTTTCGGTACATCCTACTTTTCCGCAGTAGCATTTGCCTCCACTTTCATGAAGTACGGTGTGACCCCACTCACCACCAATTCCATGTCGACCATTATGAGCTTTGCCGTTAAAGACTATACCGCCACCACAACCTGTTCCCATGATTACCCCAAAAACAACTTTGGCCTCCGGGTGTTCATCAGCTACAGCACCCATAGTTGCTTCTGCAAGGGCAAAACAATTGGCATCATTAGCGATTTTCACAGGCATTCCAATAGCTTTCTCCAGTTCTTTATGAAATGGTTGGTTGTTAATCGCTTGGGTATTACTTCCTTTTAGTAATCCAGTGGATGGATCAACAGATCCAGGGGTGCCAATACCTAAGTTTTGAGGTTTTTCTCCTACTTCTTTTTCAAGAATAGAAAGAAGCTTTTCTATTTGACTTATAATATGTGGCATGCCATTGACCGCTTCTGTAGGAACTCGCTCCCTAGCCAATACCATATGGTTTTCATTCAATACAACTCCTTCTATTTTTGTGCCACCAAGATCAATTCCCCAAAGTAGTCCCATGTATATTGTGATTTTCGTATTTATAGATGTCTAAATTAACCCAAATTTGGAAACCCTCAAGTATATATTTCATGCGTTGGGATGATCTATAAAAGGAGTGACTTGCAATAATTTATATATCATTTGAAATACTTAACATCACATAATTCCTGTTCATCGTATTTATTCTACCAGTCAACGATTATATGTGGCACAGGTCAATATTCTTGTACATCTTTGACTTGAGTTTTTTCATAGTGGAGTTCGCTTACCTTTCGGGATTAGGTTAGGTTCAAAACATTGAAAGGTAAGCTGAAGCGTCCTCAGGAGTGGGGACGCTTTTTTTTATCCTGTTCACTTACTTATAATTCCAGATGATTTAAATCAGATTGTGAACTTCAGTGAGTTTTAGTATTTTACCTAACTAGCTGAACTTCTTGATTTTAAAATGATTCCAAAGTCTATAGCGACTTTATTTTCCAGACCTGGTTTTATAGGTTTACTAACCACTATATTGCTCGCAACTATTGGGTTTAATACTACCTACCTTAGTTACAAAGTTTCAGAAGAGAGTGATCGAAATGAATTGCTTGGGTTATTGGGCATTATGGAGTCCAATTTGGAGCAATATTTAAGTCACTGTAAGTCCGCTGCTTTGATGATGGCATATACCATCAATGATCAAGGTGAGCCTCAGGATTTTGATTCTGTAGCGATGCAATTACTATCCAATGATAGGTTTGATGTCATCGAGTTACTACCAAATGGTGTTATAGAATATGTTTATCCGCTAAATGGAAATGAATCCGTCTTGGGTTACAATATATTAGAAGATCCTAATCGAAATCTGGAAGCACTGAAAGCCAGAGAACTGAAGCAGATGTATTTCGCTGGTCCCATTCCTCTGAGGCAAGGAGGTAATGCTATAATTGGACGACTACCAGTTTATATAAAAAATGAATTTTGGGGTTTTTCAGCTATTGTTGTCAATACTGAGAAATTTCTGAATTCGTTAGGAATAGATGAATTGAATAAAAACGATCTCTTAGTTCAATTGTCCAAAGTCAACCCAAATACGGAAGAAGAAGAGTTTTTTCTTCCGACTATTGATGGATTTCCTGAATCTAGCTCTAAAAAAGTATCAGTACGGGAAGGTGATTGGAATATTTACCTTGGATTTAAGAATAATACCAAGTCCGTATATGCAGTCGTTCCAATGGCTGTTCTTAGCCTGTTGCTGGCATTAATTGGTGGCTTTTTTGTGATGGAAATTCTTAAGAAGCCATCTGAGCTAGAAGCGCAAATAGAAAAACATCATGTGGATTTACAATTAAGTGAAAGAAAATATCGATCGTTTTTCGAAAATGCGGCTATTGGTGTCGCACACATCAACCCTGAAACAGGAGAGTTTTTAAGTGTTAATGAGAAGCTTTGTAACATACTTGGTTATTCTGCCAATGAAATGAAGCTGTTTACTTTTAATGAACTTACACACCCTGACGATTTGGAGTTGACAAATCGAAGGCAAAAAGATATCATTAGTGGTAGCATTCGAGAATTTAGCATTGAGAAGCGTTATATCGGTAAAAACGGGCAGCAAGTCTATGTGAATGTGACCGTTTCACCACTTTGGAAATCTGGAGAAAAACCCACGACAGTTATTGTGTTGATAGAGGATATTAGTTCCAAGAAAGATATGGAACAAAAAGTCTTGGAAGGATCCATTCAGGCGCAGGAAATCCAAAAGAATCGTATTGCTCTAGAAATCCATGATGGGATTGTTCAAGAGTTAGTGGCTAGTGCTATTCATGCAGAGAGTCTGGAGAAGTTAAAAAATAACCCTTATGAATTGTCCCACCGAATAACTGCTTTGGTTGCCCTGATCAAGAAAATTACCAATGATGCTCGAGATGTTTCACACAATCTGTTATCTGCGGATGTGAGCACTATGAAAATGTCAGAATTATTTTCTCGTCTGGAGCAGCAATTAAAGTCTTTGACGTCAATTGATTTTCGAATGGAAGTGCACATACTCAATGAGGAGGATATTTCTGATGAGATAAAAATCAATATTTTCAGAGTCATTCAGGAGTTATCAACCAACATAATTAAGCATTCCAAAGCCACATTTGCTTCAATTACCTTAGAAGAGATAGCAGATGATTTATTTGTCAACGTAAGAGACAATGGAGTAGGAATGAATAGCCAATCCACCATAGGTATAGGTACCTATACGGTTAGAAATAGAATAAGTAAAATAGGTGGAACACTTCAGTACAACCATCCCGATAGTGGTGGTTTGGAAGTTACCTTCAGTGTTCCACTGGCATGATTATTCGGTTTTTAGAATCACTGCTGGATTAACTAAAGCTGCTTTTATTGTTTGAATTCCTACGCTCAGGACGGTAACTAATATCACGACCATTGCTGGCAGCATTATCATCCAAATAGTGATGGAAGTGCGATAGACAAAACTGTCCAACCAATCCGATACAATTAAGAAAGTACATGGAATAGCAACCACAGTTGCAATGACAATCAAGATTCCAAACCGGTAACCTATGTTAATAGCAATATCTCCAGCTGAGGCACCCAGAACTTTTCTGATTCCTATTTCTTTATTTTTTGTTTCTATGATGAACGCTACCATTCCGATCAGACCAAGACAACCGATTAGGATGGCTATCGAAGTAAATACTTTAATCATTGTACTAAGCCTCATCTCTGATTGATACTGCTCATTAAACCGATCATCTACAAAACGGTAGTTTAAAGTGTTATCCTGATCGAACTCATACCATAAACTTTCAATATCTGCTAACGTTTGAGAGTGATCATCACCAGTCAACTTTAAGCAAATAGTTCTCATATTGTCACCTTTCATCATGATCATTGGAGTAATGGAAGTGTGCATGGATTCAAAATGAAAATCACGCGTAACCCCAAGTATTCTTCCAGCTTTGAAGGTTTGGTCGTCGTAATTGCCATAATTTATTTTTTGACCAATAATATCATTCGGATTGTCATAACCTAAAGCTTTTGATGTGGTTTCATTAATCAGGTAGTAGCCTACACTGTCTTCAATCATATCCATATCAGCAGAGAAATTGCTTCCTGCAACCAGCTCTATTTGAAAGGTCTCAAGGAAATCGTCATCTACCCAAATAAAAGGTAGACGAAAGTTCACGCTTGCCACACTATCTCCTTGATTGAAAGATGCTCCCCAGCTATCCGCCAATCTTCCGGTTGGAATCCTGGAGGCATAAGCTGCTTTTTCCACATTAGGATGGTTTAGCAATTCATTTTTAAAGGTTGTTAGGTTGCCAATGTTTCTACTCAACCCAACAGAAACTAATTGTTCTTTATTATATCCGGGATCAGAGTTCTGAACAAAGTAGAGTTGGCTTTCAATCACTGCCAGAGCGAATATTAGCGCGATGGTAACTGCATATTGAAAAGTGACCAGCCAGTTTCTAAAGTTCCACTTATTACTATTGATGGTTGATTCACCTTTAAGAGCTTGAGTAAGGTTGATTCTTGATAAAAAGATCGACGGATATGACCCTGAGAAAACGGCTACCAATACCAACAGCAATAGCAGTCCAATTAATAAATCCATATTTCCAGCAAATCCAAGACTTAATGATTTACCCATGAAATCATTGAGATGAGGCAAGGCCAATTCGGCAAGAATCAACGCAATTGGAAATGATAAAATGTTGACTAAAAATGCTTCAGTTAAGAATTGCTTCACAAGAGTAGATCGTAAAGCACCAAGCACTTTTCTCACGCCTACTTCTTTCATTCTTCTACTGAAATGTGAAGTAGCCAGGTTCATGTAATTGATACATGCTACGATTAGTAATAAAATAGCTACTGTTCCAAAAATATAGACCTGCTGAATACTGCCATTGGTTTCAATTTCTGACTCCAGATTAGAATGCAGGTGAATACTCTTTAATGGCTGCAGAGCGAAATCATAGTAGTCCTTTGCATCTCCACCTTGAGCAAATTGACCAACATATTTGTCAAAGAAAGCATCCTTTTGATTTTCAATTGCGACAGGATTAGTGCCTTCCTGTAGCATGAGATAAGTAAGCCAGTTGTAATTTCCCGTGACATTGCTCATAGAAGATTCACCGAAAACTTGCTCAATGAACCGAATAGGAGCGAGGTATTCAAAGTGAAAATGCTGATGTTCTGGCATGTCTTTCATGACGCCCGAAACGGTGAACGGTGCATTCAAACCATCCCTTTGCAAAGTTACACGCTCTCCTATGACGCCTTCTGTTTGCCAATCATTACCAAATAAGCGAATGGCTGAAGTCTCTGTAAGAACCAATGATTGTTCTGTATTAAATGCAGTTTCTGGACTTCCTTCAATAAAAGGAAAAGTGAACATGTCAAATACATCAGGATCTGTGAAGATGACTTGCTCAGCTGGGAATTTTCGATCACCGACTAGTAAATCAGGGAAAGCCCAGGGGTAGAATCTGGTTGCTTTGATGACTTCTGGATAATCCTCTTTGAATCGCTCAGCATGGCCTGCTGATGCAAAAGCCCAATGTCTGCTAAGAGCACCCTCAGAAGTAAAGTTTTTGATGGTTAAGCGATAAATGTTATCAGCATTTTCATGATGCCGGTCGTATTTCAGTTCATCTTTGATAAATAGCGCAATTAGTACAAATGCAGCTACTCCTGTAGAAAGTCCGAGTACGTTGATCACCGTACCCATCTTGTACTTCCACAGATTCCTTAGTCCTATTTTGATGTAGTTTTTGAACATTGATATTTCCTTTTGAGTTGAGTCGATTGGTTTGAACGGCCTGATAATACCAGACCGGAATAATTTCACAATTTGCCACCAGTACCATCCAGAGGACGAGCGATTGGGGTTGAGTTCTATGCGATCATAAAACTCCTCCTCCAGGTCACCTTGGATGTCTTCCAGGTATTGAGGTTTGCAAAACCATCTTAATAATTTGGTGGCAAGTTGTGGTGGTTGATTTACAGCCATGAGAATTCAAAAACCGTTTTTGGAATAGCATTCCACATTTGGTTACGAGTTTCTTTGGAGTAAGCCAGCGCTTGCTTACCAAGATCTGTTATTTCAAAGTAGCGCTTTCTTTTACCCCCTCTTTTCGCTGTACTTTCTCCAAAAGTCGAATGTAGGTAGTCCTTATCTTCCATTCTTCGTAAGGCCGTCTGGAGCGCTCCTACACTCACCGTGCGTTGGAGTCTTTCTTCAATATCCCTCTTGATAGAAACACCATAGGCGTCTCCATGCAATATGGCTACAGTTAAGAGTACAATTTCTTCAAATTCACCTAGTTGATAATCCTTCATGAAGTAAAATTCCTAAATGTATATTAAATATAAAATTCCTAAACGTAGTTTTTATCGATGGGTTGCATCTTATGAATAATTGAAAGGGATGATGAGAACTTGTAAAATGGCAATTAGATTTATGCCAGAATTAATTGAGGTATTTCTGTATAACACATTGCCGGTTTATCCGTTTTAAGGATAATGCAATTTGAAATGCAGTGATTTTTTAAAACAACAGCACAATATGAAAAAATTAATTTTTACTCTAGGATTATGTTTGGTTGCTATAGCAGGGTTTTCTCAAGCTAAAGCAGAGTTAGGATTAAAAGGTGGATTGAATTTTGCCAATGTAAATGCAGATGAAGTTACTGGACTAGATTACGAGTCTAGAACTGGCTATCATTTCGGAGTATATTCTCTAATAAAAGTAGCAAGTTTTGGTATTCAGCCGGAAGTACTTTATTCAGTTCAGGGAACTACTGTTAACATTGATGATCTCAATGAGGAATTTAAGAGTGATTTTCATTACTTGAATGTTCCTGTAATGGCAAAGTTATATTTACCATTAGGTCTTAACCTACAAGCAGGGCCTCAGTTTGGCGTGCTTCTTTCTGCAGAATCTGATGGAGACGATGTAAAAGAGGAATTTAAGAACGCTGATATGAGCGCTGCATTAGGCGCAGGTTGGGATGCCCCATTTGGTCTTAGAATCAATGCGAGATATATTATTGGATTGAATGATATCTCTGAAGATGGAGACTCTGAAGTTCAGAATAGAGTTTTCCAGGTATCATTGGGCTATAAACTATTCGGCTTAGGTAAGTAATCCCAAGCTGATGAAAGTAAAAAAGGCTTAACATTCAGTTAGGCCTTTTTTATATTGACATGACGAATAGTAGCATCGCTACCATAATTCCTGTGATTAAAATGATAGGTCGGTGAATTGGTTTCATAGTCTTAAAACCATACAACGACACAATTCCCTTATTCTTTTAGAAAAGAATAATCTCTTTCTACTTTGGCAATTCTGGTTACATACTGTGCATACCAATTTTTAATACCTGATTGCTGAGCGGCAAGATGCTCAGTATTCGCTTTCCAATTCTTAATGGATTCTAGGTCTTTCCAGTAGCTAACAGTTACACCAACTTCATTACGAGCAGATTCTACTCCTAGAAAACCAGGTTGCTCATGTGCCAGTTCTACCATTCTATCTGCTGTTTCTCCATAGCCAGAGTCTACTTCTGTACGGATACTGGAGAATATTACTGCATAATAGGGTGGTGGCGGTGTTTTGGCTAGCATGCTTTTTTTGTGCCAAAACTATTCATTTCTTAAGTACTTGATAGGGTTGGTACTGCTGATTTTAAGGGCGCTTCTACCAATGGTCAATATACTGATAAGAATAACCACAATTGATGGAACAATGGCATCAAGGATGTTGAATGGAATTTGATAGACGAATTGTTCCTTCCATATTTTGCTGAAATAGATGGCTGAAGGAAGTCCGATTAATAAGCCAAAACCGATATAAAGGGCAAACTGCTTGAAAATTAACTGGAGAATTCCATAACGAGTGGATCCAAGTACCTTTCTCATACTGATTTCTTTGGCTCGTTGATCAGCCATGAACAAGATCATGCCTAGTAAACCAAGACAGGTTATTAAGATGCCTAGTCCTGCAAAGACACTGAATTGCGATAGAAACTTTTGATCACTGGTGTATAGGTTATCAAAAGTCTGATCTACAAAGTAGAAAGTGAAAAATTCATCAGGAGCAAAACTCTTCCAAACTTTTTCCATTCCACCTAACGTTTGTGAAATATCTGAACCTGCTACTCTAACAATGATGTTGTCATAGCTAAGTCTTGATCCAGCTTTAGTTTGAAAATACACTACTGGTTCAATCTTCGACTTGAAGGAATTGTAATGGTAGTTTTCTACAACTCCTACCACTTTGTGTGGAACTTGGCCAATAAAGATCTCTTGGTTGATCTCAAAGTTAATTCCTAACAGATCTTTAGCCGCTTCGTTGATTACTACTTCACTATTTTCTTGATAGAGGTTATTGGCTAAATAGGATCTACCTGTTAGAAATCGAATATCCAACAAGTCGAAAAAGTTGTGATCAGCAGATACTTCATGGATGGCAACTGGATGATTTTTTGAGTCTTCATTCCAGTACATCAGATCTGTATTATTCATTTCACTAGGCAGCGACTCACCCGATAAAGTAGCCATTTGCACACCTGGAATGCTTAAAAGCTCATTCTTGATGTCTGTGATTTTTGATTGCAGGGATCGGTCCTCTACTTTGATACTGACCAGTTGATCAGAGTCAAACCCTAACGACTCTGAAACAGCGAATTGTACTTGCTTGTAAATCGTGAATGTTCCACAAATCAAGAAAACTGCTATAGCAAACTGAGTGGCAACTAGTATTCGTTGAAATTTGAGTTTCTGTCTGATGTTGTTTCGAATGGCAGAAGTATTGCCCTTTATCTTGCTTAGGATAAAGGCTGGTTGTAAACTAGCTATTAGGCATGTTGAGAGAATAATAAGTAAATAGATGCCAATTGAAGAGAGCTGATAAATGGTGTCTATTGGTATAGGTTTCGCAATTAATGATTGATAAAAAGGCCATAGCACGAAAGTGAGAACTATTCCCACTCCAAATGCTATAGATACAGCTAGTAGAGATTCTAGAATGAATTGAGAAAATAGTTCTCGTTTTCCGGCTCCAAGGATTTTATTGATAGCGACATATTTGCGCCTTTTATTGACCGTGGAAGCCATCATGTTGAGGTAATTGAAGGCAGCAATAATAATGATCGCTATAGCGATGAAAGATAAGGTGATGACGTAATCGATATTACCCGTAGTTCTGGATCCACTTATTTCATTTGAGTATAAGTGAACTTCTTTCAAAGGCTGAAAATAGAAGGATATTTTACTAATATTATCAGGACCCAGTGCTTCTTCAATGATAAGTGGAATACCTGCTTGAATTCTCGATAGATCACTTTCCTGGATTACTGCGTAGGTATGAAGCCAGTTGAAGCCCCAATGATTATTGAATTGTTTATACAAATCAAAGGCATTTTGAATGGATCCTACGAGTTCAAAAGGTAGGTCAGAATTTGCTGGCAAATCTTCGAATACACCATCTATTTTTAAACCATAGTCTGCATTGCCATCGTACACCTTGATTTGTAGTGTTTGACCAACTGGATTTATGTCTCCAAAGTATTTCTTTGCCGTACTGGCAGAGATAACCACGCTATTTGGACCCTTGAGTACGTTTTCCGGATCACCATATTTAAATGGAATAGTGAAAGTGGTGAATATGCTACTGTCTCCCCAGTAAAAGTTCTCTTCATAATAGTTGTTTTTGCCAATGCTTGAAACCACTGGATCTTGTCCAAACCTTGCAAATTGGATTGAACCGTCAAATTGTTGAAGAAAAGCATTGGCAAGTGGGGAAGGAGTAGACCGAACCATCTCTCCTGATTCCTTGTAATTTTTGATGACTCTGTAAATGTTTTCCTTTTTACTGTGGAATTGGTCATAGCTTTTTTCATAGCTGATATAGCTATAAATAAAAATGAATGCGGTAAAACTTATCGTCAGTCCGATCAGGTTAATCGCTGTAAAGAGCTTATTGTTTAGGAGTGCTTTTACACTCATTCTGAGTTGATTGTTAGCCATAGTTGAGTTAGTTAGTCCTTTGAGTATATTTTGAGTTGATTTGAGTTTTCTTAGTCTAAAAGATCCAAAAAGTACTTTGAGTGCATAAAAATGCATCTGTTTATAAGTGGAATTAGGAGACCTTAGATCACACCATTCATACAAGTCACCAATAATTTCATCTGCATAGATTTCTTTAAGCAGATGATCGAGAAGCCAAATGATGTACTTAGGAGGATTCATCTAGGCCTTTGGCATCAGGTTCCACAACTTATCTCTTAATGTGCGAGCATTTTCAAGAGTTGCTCTACCATCTGAAGTGATTCTATAGAGTCTTTTACTTCTACCACCACGCTCTTTACTCGCTCCACCTACATAAGAGGATACAAAACCTTTTTCTTCCAACCGATAAAGTGCGGTATGGATGGTGCTGACGGTTACTGTTCTGCCGGTCTGTTCTTCAATTTCCTGAAGAATAGAAATGCCATATGCGTCACCATCGAGTATCCCTACCATCAGTAGAATCAGTTCCTCAAACTCGCCAAGATGTGTTCCTTTCATATTTAATTCGTATTTGCCAAACAAATATGATTATTAGATACGTAAATGTCAAACTAATGTTTTATTCCATCTGAGTGAGAGAACTGCTGGATAAGATTTATTGGTTAATTAGTAGGTAGAAGCCTATAATGCCTATGATAAAGCAAAGAGGGGAGAAGAACTTGGAATCCATTTCAGCAAATTCGGTTCCTTTTACACGCTTAAAAGCGCCTACATATTTGAAATCACCGAGTGCCCTTAAGACGAAAATACATGGAATCGCCCATGCGCCAATAGCGTTTATTTGTTTTGGCCAGTTGATTGATAGCAACTGAGAGTTGTTCAAATAGAATAAGCCAAATAATGACAATCCAAGAGCCACAATTACTGTCGCTGCTACTCCTGGAGCAAATATGAAGTTGCCATCTTTATCTGTTGGAATGGCTTGAGAATGTCCCCACTTACCTCCAAAAGCCCAATAGATATGTATAGCAGCCAAGAAAAAGAAAACAGTACTAAGAAGAAGGTTTGGAAAAAGCATGCGATTGATTTTGAAGCAATGTTATGCTTTCACCTAAAGATATCCTAATCAAATATCTTCAAAATCTTCCATGGTTGTTCCTGCATTGAAGTGGCGAATGTTGTAAGTAAATGTCAACATGAAATAACGCTCCAAAACAGTTGATTGTCGGTCTTCTACATAGAGTTCCGTGATGTTTCTTCTAACGTTGTTGTTCTGCTGAAACAAGTCATAGACGTTGATACTTATCTCTGCCAGGTCATTCTTAAGGAATTTTTTACCAGCACTCATATTCATCAGCATATAACTATTGTCATAGCCTGCAGAAAGCCCCGTATTCACCTGATGTCTTAAGTCCATACGATAGACGATTCCATCAAGAAATACCCATCTGTATTTGAAGTCAGTAGTTTGATTATAATAATTATTGTTAAGATTTGGTCTTAGCGTATTTTCAACCACATTATACCCTGAGCGAGTAGAAACATTGAAGTCAAGGTTTTCACTGATGTTACTTGATAGGGATACTCCTAATCTATAATTAGTGTTGTTGGAGAAATTGATCAAATCATTGATCTGTCCTGGTCGCTTCGTAAAGTCTAAGGATCCAAAGAATCGAATATTTGACTTGATTAGCTCAATAGGCTCTCCATAACTCATATAAGTTCTGTATCGATAGTAACCGTCTACGTTAACAGGTCTGTTCAACTGAGAACCCGTCTCTAATGTGATGCCTTCTGTGACTTCTGTTGGTTCTTCTGCAATAAATGTAGAGTTGGTGATTAAGTCACTAGTAATCCATGACTCCAGGGAGGCATAAAAGGATTTACCCGTCTCCATGTTGTTTGACCACATTCTGGCTCTCGACCAGTGATTAAAACTTTGACTAAGATCGGGATTACCTACACGCAATTGAAGTGGGTTGGAGTTATTTACGACATCCTGTAAATCACCTATTGAAGGTTCCTGTGTCCATGTATGGTAATTGAGTTCTATACGTTGATTTTCATTGAATCGATAGTCCACTCTAGCTGATGGTAAAATGCTTTGAAACCATCTGTTTTGATCAAAAGGTTTAGGAAACACCTGGTCATTTTGCATATGAGCAAGCTGGTACTTTGTTTCTAATTGGAATTTTAATTTTTCATAGGAGTATTGGTATCCAACTTCAAATTGTTGTCTTAAGTAGCTATTTTCAAAGGTGTTACTTAAAGCTGTGTCCAATTGGCTGTATTCCTCTATAGAGTTTGCTTCATAAGTTAATTGATCAGAGTCATTCAAGCGATCACCAATTTGGTACTCCAGCTCTAACATGCTTCTTTCTCCAACTGGTTCAGTGTAAGAAGCTTGCCATTCCCACGATACTCCAGTTCTTTCTCTTGTCGTCTGTTGATCTAATATGACTGTGCTGTCTTGCTGATAGTAATTGTTCTCAGCAAGTCTGCTGGACAAGTCTTCGTTCGTGTGAAATCCAGTATGAAGTCTGGTGGTTAAACTGCGACCTTTTTTATCAAATTTATGGCTATAGAATAGGTTGTTGTCATAGTCATAGTCCTGATAACGACCATTTGAGTTGTTGTCCGTTGAGTTGATAGAATCCTGTCCAGAGGTGGTTAATCCTTGGAAGTCATTGATTGTTTTTTCATGTCTAAATGACAAGTTAGGACGCATCAAGAAGGTATTTTTTTCATTTGGCTTATACTCTAGTTTGAAATTGAAACGGTGAGCTTGATTGATTCTGTTATAATAACTGTCTTCTTTGTAAACCTGACCAGAATCAGAAGCAACCGCATAGTCTCTGAAGGTGTTTCTTGATTCCTCGTTATTCTGATGTGAGAAATTGTAGCTTCCGTGTAGTTCAAAGTTCTTACCTAAATCATCGCTAAAGTTAACTCCTACATTGTTGGTCTTGATTAATCCATTTTGGGTTCTTGAATCACCGAGGTTATTGGGATCAGAGGAATAATTTACGGTGTTAATATTGTTGCTTAGACCAGTTACTGTGATTCTTCGGTCATTATTAAAGAAATTAACACTTGCACCAGCTTGATAGGTATCGTTGGTTCCTACTCCAGCAGTTGATTTTCCAAACTGTCCAATTCTACGACTAGGCTTGGTGATTATATTAATAGTTTTTTGAGACTCACCATCATCAAAACCACTTAAGGCAGCTTTGTCACTTTTCTTATCAAAGATTTGGATGTTGGCAACCACTTCAGCAGGCAGGTTTTGCAGTGCTGCTTTTACATCACCACCAAAGAAGGGTTTCCCATCCACTAAAATAACTTGGACATCTTCTCCGTTAGCCTGAAGTTTCCCGTCTACTGTATTTATACCTGGGAGTTTTTCAATGAGTTCCTGACTGGATGCATCTGCGGCAGTTTTATAAGCTTTTGCACTGAATTGAGCAGTATCACCTTTCTGCATGGCAGCAACAGGCTTACCTTCAACCACCACTGCTTCAAGTTCTTGAGTACCTTCACGTAATGTTAGATTGCCTACATTGAGACTTTTATCTACAACTATAGTTTGATAAAGTGTTTCAAACCCTACAAAGTCAACTTTCAATAAATAAGCACCTTTGTTTACCTCTCCAATTCTAAAACCTCCATTAAGATCAGTAACAGTTCCTTTTACAAGTGAACTATCTTTTGGATTGCTAAGAACTACGGTAGCTCCAGGAAATGTCATTCCATCTTCATCTTGTACGATTCCGGAAACGGTATTTGACTGTGAATATCCAGCGATGGTAATAAATAGCGCAGACACGCAAATGATAAAACGCATATCGTTTTATAGTTTGATTAGTGAGACTTTGAGCTTTTTGGGTTTGGGCTGCTTATAGCTTCAATAATACAACTAGATTTTGAAGATAGTTTGAAATTGTAAACGTAATTTATACGTATATAGTTTGAAATAATAAAAAAATCCCTTCAAGAATTAACTCGAAGGGATTTAATGAATGAGATTAAATAAGAATTAACACAATTCTTTATAAACTTCTACCAGGTGATTAGCAATCATTTCTGCTGATCTACCTTCAATATGATGTCTTTCTACAAAGTGAACCAACTCACCATCTTTGAATAACGCTACAGATGGAGAAGAAGGAGGGAAAGGAAGAGTGAATTCTCTTGCCTTAGCAGTTGCTTCCATATCTACACCTGCAAATACAGTTGCTAAATGATCTGGCTTCTTCTCGCTTACGTTGAGAGAATGAATCACACCAGGTCTTGCAGTTCCAGCAGCACATCCACATACCGAGTTGATTACCAATAGGGTAGTTCCTTTATGGTCAGATAGGTGGTCTATTACTTGATCTGCAGTTTTGAATTCTTCGAAGCCTGACTCAGTCAACTGAGTTCTCATTGGGGCTACTAGTTCTTCTGGATACATATCTTATTAAATTACAAATAACAAAGTTTCAATTACTATAAATCCAGTATCTGATCACAGCTAACAAGTTATTTCCTGACTAATTTGGAGGTATACACTAATTAGTTGTTTTAAGATATTGGAACTTTTTTATCACATAAATCCAAGCTCTAGCTTGGCTGCTTCAGACATCATATCTGTAGCATACGGAGGGTCAAATGTAACCTCTACAGTTACGTCATTGACATCCTTCAGTTCCTTGACATTCATCTCAATCTCTCCAGGAATTTCTTCTGCTGAAGGACATGCAGGTGAAGTAAGTGTCATCAAAATGTGTACATTGTTAACTGGGAAAATGTTGATTTCATAAATCAAGCCCAATTCGTACACATCTACCGGAATCTCCGGGTCATATACATTTTTGATAGCTCTTACGATATCCTCTTTAAGAGCTAAGTCATTATTCGTTGTGTTAGTTTCTTCAGCCATTTTATGCGCCAGTCTGCGATTTAGAACCTAAAGCCAATGCATAAAGTTTCATTTGCTTGATCATTGCGGCAAATCCATTGGAACGTTGTGTTCCGATGAATCGATTCATGCCAATTTGCTCTGGAAAGTTGATTTCAGCATTCATGATATTATCAGGAGTTTCTCCATCCAATACACGCACTAGCAAACTCACTAAACCTTTGGTAATGGCCGTGTTGCTATCTGCTTCAAACTTTACATTGCCATCTTCTTCAGATGCCATCAGCCAAACTTTAGATTGACATCCTTTTACTATGCTGTCATCTGTTTTGTTGGCTTCACTCATCTCAGGAAGCTGCTCACCAAGCTCCATGATGTAGTTGATAGTCATTTCCATGTCTCCATCGAGCATTGAAAATTCTTCAACTATTTCTTGTTGCTTATCGGCTATACTCATTTTCTAAATTTCTTTACGATATCTGTAAGCGCTTCCGCGAAACGCTCGATTTCTTCTACGGTGTTGTAAACAGCAAAAGAAGCTCTAACAGTTCCTTCAATGTTGAAATGATCCATCAAAGGTTGTGTACAGTGGTGTCCTGTTCTTACAGCGATACCTTTTGCATCCAACCACATACCCAAATCAAATGGGTGTACACCATCTATAAGGAAAGAAATGACACTTGCTTTGTTTTTAGCTGTACCGATTGGTTGGAAACCATCAATATCAAACAAAAGCTCTTTCCCTTTAGTTAAAAGTGCTTGCTCTTGTTCATGAAGGTATTCAAAACCTATTTCGTTCATGAACTCAATAGCTGCTTTGAATGCTACTACATCCGCAATGTTCGGTGTGCCCGCTTCAAACTTGTAAGGAATGTCGTTGTAAGTCGTTCCGTTGAATGTTACTTCACGGATCATTTCTCCACCTCCCTGATACGGATCCATTTTCTCAAGAACCTGACGCTTACCATACAAAACGCCTACACCAGTTGGGCCATACATCTTATGAGCAGAGAACGCCATCCAGTCGCAATTCAGCTTCTGAACATCCAATTTGTGGTGCGGTGCAGCCTGAGCAGCATCAACTAATACTTTCGCTCCAACTTTATGAGCCAACTCGATCATCTCTGGAACAGGATTAATTGTTCCTAATGAGTTAGAAATATAAACTGCAGAGACAATCTTAGTCTTTTCAGATAGGAGAGAAGCAAATTGATCAATGGAGATTTCTCCATTTTGATCCACTGGAATCACTTTCAACGTAGCTCCAACTTGCTCACAGACCATTTGCCATGGTACGATGTTGCTGTGGTGCTCCATTCCAGTAATCAACACTTCATCACCCTCTTTTAAGAACTTTCGTCCATAAGCTTGAGCAACCAGGTTGATCCCTTCACTCGTACCCTTTGTGAATACGATTTCTTCAACTTCATTAGAGTTGATGAAATGGTGAACGGCTTTTCTAGTAGCTTCAAAACCAGTAGTCGCACGCTCGGCCAACGTATGAATTCCTCGATGAATGTTGGCATTGTCTTTCTGGTAGTAGTTTACCAAAGCATCAATGACAACCTGAGGAGTTTGAGAAGTAGCCGCATTATCAAAATAGATAAGCGGCTTTCCATTAACTTCTTGATTGAGAATCGGAAATTGCTTTCTGATTTCGTTTACTGATATGTCAGTAACTACGCTCATTTCAATTTATTTAGAATGATCTCTTCGATCTCTTCTTTCATTAAGTCATTTTGAAGCTCATTCAAGGCTTCATTAGCAAATGCATTCAAGAGCAAAGCTTTTGCCTGAGGTTTGTTCACACCTCTAGCTTGAAGGTAGAAGATAGCATCTTCATCTAACTGACCAGTAGTACATCCATGTGAACACTGTACATCATCCGCCCAAATCTCTAACTGAGGCTTTGTATTAATCGTAGCATCATCAGAAAGGAGAATGTTGTTGTTTGACTGGAATGCATTTGTTTTTTGTGCGTCCGGTCTCACATAGATTTTGCCGTTGAATACACCTCTTGAGTGATCATCTAAAATTCCTTTGTATAGTTCATTGGAATAGGAGTGAGGCTTCAGGTGATCTACTGACGTGTTATTGTCAACATGTGACTTGCCACTCAACTGGTACAAGCCATTCATGTGACCTTCACAGTTCTCTGCATCAATGTTGATGTATACATTATTTCTAATCACAGCACCTTCAAAAGAGAAGGTGTTGGTGTAGAATCTTGAATCCTTAGCTTGATGAGCATAAATGCCTTCCACCGCATAAGAATTGGTTTCATAATTCTGAAGTTTCGTAAAACGAACTTCAGCATTTGCTTCAACCATCGATTCTACGATAGAAATATTCAATGTATTGTTATCACCATTGAAGAAAGTCTTTTCGTAAACTCTGGTTCTAGAGCCGGTAGAGCCATAAACAAAGACTCTTGGGAATATTACAGCTTGACTTGCCGAAGCATCTAAAAACTGGTAGATGTAAGTGTTTTTGTTATCTGCGTTTTTGGCAGACTTGATGAAAACACCTTGATTGAAGTAAGCCAAATTCAGTGCTGCAAATGGATCAATTTGAGAACCATTCACCTTACCCAAATTATCTTTTAGCTCAGGATGTTCATTAATAGACTGTTCATCCAGAACTCTAATCGTCAAATCTGAAGAACCGCTTACGATTTTAGAGTAATCATCAACGAATATTCCGTTGATGAATACTAAGTGGTTAGCATCTTCCTCGTTGTAAAATTTTGCCTCACAATCACTTTTTGTTAAGGTAGAAGCGTTTTCTACTGTCTCTATATCGAAGTTTTTTTCGATTGTTTTAGTGATAGGTGTGTATTTGTATGCTTCTGATTTTCGCTGAGGCAGACCTAAGCTTTTGAAAGTCTCTGCTCCAGCCTTTTTAATTGCTTTAAGAGAGCTTGCATCCGCATAGTGTTGGTCTAACCAACCATCGAAATCAGCTAGCAGTTGATCTTCTAGTGTTAGTACTTCACTCATAGTGCAGCTACTTCTTCTTTAATCCAATCGTAACCTTTTTCTTCTAGTTCAAGCGCCAATGTCTTATCGCCAGACTTCACAATTCTGCCTTTGTACAGTACGTGTACAAAATCAGGTACGATATAGTCCAATAATCTCTGGTAGTGAGTTACTACGATAGATGCATTATCTGGACCTTTCAATTTATTCACTCCATCCGCTACGATTTTCAAAGCATCAATATCTAATCCTGAGTCAGTTTCATCAAGAATAGAAAGCTTTGGCTCCAACATAGCCATTTGGAAAATCTCGTTTCTTTTCTTCTCACCACCGGAGAAGCCTTCATTCAATGCTCTGCTTAATAAAGCCTGATCGATATCGACCAACTTCATTTTCTCTTTCATCTCCTTAAGGAAAGAAACAGCATCAAAAGCTTTAAGACCTCTTGCTTCACGTGTTTGGTTAACAGCTGTCTTCAAGAAGTTTGTTGTAGAAACACCAGGGATTTCTATAGGGTACTGAAATGCCAGGAAAATACCAGCATGAGCTCTTTCTTCTGGAGCTAGTTCTAAAAGATCATCGTTCAAAAAAGTCACGGACCCTTCAGTTACTTCATATTCTTCTCTACCTGCAAGTACAGAAGCCAAAGTACTCTTACCAGAACCATTTGGTCCCATGATGGCATGTACTTCGCCAGCTTTTACTTCCAGATTGATACCTTTTAATATTTGTTTACCTTCTACAGAGGCGTGAAGATTTTCTATTTTTAACATTTTTCGATCGACTTTTTCTTATCCAACACTACCCTCAAGCGTAAGGGCTAACAACTTCTGAGCTTCCACTGCAAATTCCATAGGAAGTTTGCTCATTACTTCTTTCGCAAAACCATTCACGATCAAAGCAACAGCACTTTCCTCATCGATACCTCTCTGCTGACAGTAGAAGATTTGATCTTCTCCGATTTTCGAAGTAGTCGCTTCATGTTCTACCTGGGCTGAGTTATTTTCTACATCTATATATGGGAATGTGTGAGCACCACATTTATCACCCATTAACAAGGAGTCACATTGTGAGAAGTTACGCGCATTTTCAGCACGCTTCATAATTTGAACCTGTCCACGGTAACTGTTTTGAGATTTACCTGCCGAGATACCTTTGGAAACGATTCTTGACTTGGTGTTTTTACCAATGTGAATCATTTTAGTTCCCGTATCTGCTTGCTGGTAGTTGTTCGTAACAGCCACAGAGTAGAATTCTCCTTGTGAATTGTCTCCTTTAAGGATACAAGAAGGGTATTTCCACGTTACAGCAGATCCAGTTTCTACCTGCGTCCAGCTGATTTTAGAATTGTCGCCAGCGCAGATACCTCTTTTGGTCACGAAGTTGTAAATACCACCTTTACCTTCCTTATCTCCAGGATACCAGTTTTGTACAGTAGAGTATTTTACTTCTGCATCTTTTGCAGCATAGATTTCTACAACAGCAGCATGCAATTGATTCTCATCACGCATTGGAGCAGTACATCCTTCAAGGTATGAAACGTAAGATCCTTCTTCAGCTACAATCAATGTTCTTTCAAACTGACCTGTATTTGCTGCATTGATACGGAAATAAGTAGATAACTCCATTGGACATCTTACTCCAGTAGGGATGTAACAGAATGATCCATCAGAGAAAACTGCGGAGTTTAGTGCTGCAAAGTAGTTGTCCGTAGCAGGTACTACAGAACCAAGATACTTCTTTATGAGCTCTGGGTGTTCCTGAACTGCTTCGCTGAAGCTACAGAAGATGATTCCTAGTTCAGAAAGAGTTTCTTTGAAAGTAGTTGCTACCGATACAGAATCAATCACTGCATCTACAGCAATACCTGTTAATCTCTTTTGTTCTGTAAGAGAGATACCAAGTCTTTCAAAAGTCTTTAATAATTCAGGATCAACCTCATCGAGGCTTTTAGGCTTCTTATCCTGCTTAGGAGCTGAGTAATATTTAACACCCTGATAGTCAATTTCAGGGTATTTAACATTTGGCCATCGAGGCTCTTCCATCTCTGTCCACTTTTTGAAAGCTTTAAGTCGCCATTCGAGGAGCCATTCCGGCTCCTCCTTCTTGGCAGAGATGAATCTTATGATATCCTCGTTGATCCCCAATGGAGCCTCATCGGCTTCAAAGTCTACGGACCAGCCGTGTTCGTATTCTTTTGAGGTGAATTCCTCTAATATTTGGTCGTCTTTGCTCATATAAGATTTCGATTCCTACACTAGTGTTTAACAACTTACTGAGCTGTAAGTTTCGCAAAGTAAACACTTATTTATATCAGTTCTAAATTAAGAATCGAATTAAAGCGACGATTGTGGCTTATTTGGTGATAAGCTTAAGTTATCAGAACTTGAGATGTCTATTTAGACTTTCTTCAAGAGAGATAAGCGTTTCAGTTCTTTCAATACCTTCTACCTTCTGAATTTTATCATGCAGAACATCTTTCAGGTGTTTAGTGTCACGGCAATGAATCTTTATAAAGATGTTATAGTTACCTGTGGTATAATGTACTTTAACTACTTCAGGAATATCTTTTAATTGCTCCACTACAGCATCATATAAAGAAGACTTTTGAAGATAGATACCCATAAAGCATGTTACATCATATCCAAGCTTTGAGTAGTCCATTTGAAGAGTGGTACCTTTTACAACACCCATTTCTTCAAGTTTCTTCATTCTTACATGAACTGTTCCTCCCGAAACAAAGACCTTTTTAGCTACCTCAGTGTATGGAATTTTGGCGTCTTCCATCAATAAATTAAGGATTTTAAGGTCTACATTGTCAATTTCGTAATTTTTACTCATCTCAAAAAGTGCTATTTTCTAATAATGCAATATTATACATTCAATTTTAAATGACATCTAAATATTTACCAAATTTATTAAAATATTTTTAAAAATATCAGAAGTCTATTACTTTTGAATCATCAAACAATCGCAAAGCAGTTGCGATCATACTGTAAGGTGATGAAATTGGCAGACATGCCCTCCTGTCTCGGGGGTGGAGATAAGGGATAAATCTCTGATCACGATAAATTACTCCGGTAATTTATCGTGGCGAGACTAACTGCTCCGTGGAGGTTCGAATCCTTCCCTTACAGCCATCATTTTTGGGTTAATGTTGTTTATTGAATCTGGTCGAGGTAGGGGTGCCTCGACCTTTTTCTTTTTATAGCCCTCAAGAACTTCCTTTTTGTTTTATCCAGCATCTTATTGCTCTGAGCCTGGAGTTTCTCAATCATATTTCTCATTCAGTATTTAGATCTTACCTTGCTACAAGTTCCGTTATTGTCTCCCGAGAATTCACACGTCTCAATTGTCTTATGAGACCTCTTTTACATAATCACATAATTACAACTTCTCTGTGAAGGTTCGACTCCTTCCCTTATAGCTATCATTTTTGGGTTAATGTTGTTTATTGAATGCGACCGGCTAGGTCTGGTCGAGGTAGGGCGTACGGCTAGTAGGTGTCTGGCTACGCGCCCCGAACTAGGCGTTCCCTAACTTTTTCTTTTTATAGCCCTCAAGAACTTTCTTTTTGTTTTATCCAGCATCTTATTGCTTTGAGCCTGGAGTTTCTCAATCATATTACTCATTCAGTATTTAGATCTTACCTTGCTACAAGTTCCGTTGTTGTCTTCTGAGAACTCTCACATTTGGACTGTCTTATGAGATCTCCTTTACTTATTTATATAATTGCAACTTCTCAGTGAAGGATTGAATCCTTCCCTTACAGCCATCATTTTTGGGTGAATGTTGTTTATTGAATGCGACCGGCTAGGTCTGGTCGAGGTAGAGCGTACGACTAGTAGGTGGCTCTGTTATTATCATTGAAGTGTTCTGAAGTTTTTACTGTAGCCCTGGATACGGATTTCTTCAATGTAGTTGTAAAACCATTCTTTCTTCATAGCTAATTTTTTCATCTACTAGTTTTTGACTCCTTATATAAGGTGAAATGGTCGTGACTGTCAGTAATGGTGTTAAGTTCTAGATGTTCATGTCAAATTCTTGTGCACTTATAATAAATAGGATGGGAGTATAGATTTGGTAATTCTAAATCTGTATATCTCTGATCCTTGATCAAAAGGATAGATAAAAAACTGAGTCGTGTACCTCGGGAATTACCCATAGACAGATGCCTCCATTTATATACCTATATATAATGTCTGGAAAGATTGTTACGGTAATTGATGCCGAAGGTTGATAAGTGTAGTTTCCTAATTATGAAATGGACTTCTAATTTCTTCTGTAAATGGTCGCTTTTGTGTTTCTCACTTGTTTTCCTTTTGGAATTGATAAAAATTCAACGGCTTCTAAGCAAATACTGAGGTTTTGGGATAATTGATCATGATGGGAGGATTGGGAATTATGTTTTTTGTAAAAATCGATGTGAATTTGATTGTCATTTGAGAGGTGTGATGAGGGTGATTTGTGAAATATATTGAGGAAAATCAAAGAATTTTATTCTTCAATAAGATGATAATGCCAAATTTTGGTTGGATTTGTATGCTTGCAGATTAAATGAAATCTAATTTCAGGCTTTAAAATGGGGGTAAATTGTGAAAATTATAATTTCGAATACCGATTTTGAGTTGATATGTAAATCTTTTCAAAAAGCATTAATAAAATTTTAAAGATTGAAAGATGGTGGTAATTTTGAATCATCAAAACAACGCAAAGAAGATGCGTTTACACACTGTAGGGTGATGAAATTGGCAGACATGCCCTCCTGTCTCGGGGGTGAAGATAAGGGATAAATCCCGCGTGTTTCACGATTATATGCACTAGCATGTAATCGTGAATCACTGGGACTAACTGCTTCGTGGAGGTTCGAATCCTTCTCCTACAGCTATTTTTGGGTTAATGTTGTTTATTTGAATCTGGTCGAGGTAGGGGTGCCTCGACCTTTTTCTTTTTATGGGCAATCGGTTTTGAGAAAATGTTTAGAATATTTATGAAGCTTTTCAATGTCGAGGCACCTGGATGCCTGGCTACGCGCCCCGCAACCTTTTTCTTTTTATAAGGTTAAGCCACAACTACGCGCCCGAACTAGGCGTTCCCGGCCTATTCTTTTTATAGCTCTTTAACTTTTCAGCTCTCTTTGAATATTCAGGTCTCATGCGACCTTATCTTTTCAGCTTTGATAGTTTGCTTTTTCACGGTAACTGCAATCTCATTATTCTGTAATTTTCTTATTAAAACTAGTTTGATGTGATTTTGAGGTATTGACAATTGTCGAAATTGGTAATTCTCATCTCTTTTTAATGACTAATTAATTATTGTGAAAATCATATTAAATGGGTTATTCGGTTTCATTCCATATGCTAAATGATCCTATCAATTGAAATAAACTTTGGTATTTGTAGCTATATGCAATGAAATTGTTAGTCGCACAGGGGTTAGCGAATTTTCACAGATATGTAGGTTGACTTATATTTAGATCAAAATCAATTTTCCAAAAATGAGCAACAAGCCCTGGTTAGAATCTTACCCTGCAGGAGTACCCCAATCAATAGATGCCGATAAGTATGGTTCTCTAGCTGATTTATTCACAGAATCTAGAAGAAAATACAATTCGTTGCCAGCTTATGAGAATATGGGTAAAATCATATCTTTTGAAGAGTTGGGTGAATTGTCGGATCGTTTTGCATCGTATTTTCAAAATGATCTTGGACTAAAGCCAGGGGATAAGATAGCTATTCAGCTTCCTAATGTGATACAAAACCCTGTTGTGATGTATGCTGCATTAAAAGCAGGTTTGGTTGTCGTTAATACCAATCCTCTGTACACGCCATCAGAGATGTGTCACCAATTCAAGGATTCTGGCGCCAAGGCAATTGTGGTATTGGCTAATTTTGCTGCTAATCTAGAAGAGATTATTAAGGACACCTCCATTGATCATGTGATAGTAACAGAACTAGGAGACATGATCGGTGGTTTAAAAGGAAGTTTGGTCAACTTCGTTGTGAAGAAAATCAAAAAGATGGTGCCGGCTTATAACTTACCTGAAGCCATTCCATTCAAAAAGATATTAAAAGAAGCTCGTTCAGAGTCGTTTACAGCTCCTGAAATTAAAGCTGATGATTTGGCCTTTTTACAATACACCGGAGGAACTACAGGTGTATCTAAAGGAGCAATGCTAACTCATAGAAATCTTATTGGAAATCTCCAGCAGATTGAGTCATGGTTAAAACAAGCTAACCCCGTAGAAGGAAAGGAAATCTTTATAGCAGCACTTCCACTATATCATATTTTCGCTTTAAATGCTCATGCTTTATTGCCAGCGAAGGTTGGAGCCAAAAATGTATTGATTACTAACCCTAGAGATATGAAGGGGTTTGTAAAAGAACTTAAAAAGCATCCGTTCACCTTAATTACAGGTGTGAATACACTTTTTAATGGGTTGCTCAATACTCCAGGATTTGCTGAATTGGATCATAGCACCATAAAGGTGGCATTGGCAGGTGGGATGGCGCTTCAGCGTGCGGTTTTTGATAAGTGGGAGCAAGTGACTGGTAAGCGAATTGCCGAAGCATATGGCTTAACAGAAACATCACCTGGTTTATGCATCAATCCATTATCAGAAGGTAATCGAGTTGGAACTATCGGATTGCCATTGCCTGATACAGATGTGAGGCTTTTAGATGACGAAGGGAATGAAGTTGCTGAAGGAGAAAGAGGAGAATTGTGCTGCAAGGGGCCTCAGGTATTTGTTGGATATTGGCAACGAGAAGAAGAAACGAAGAGTAGCTTTATCAATGGCTACTTCAAGACAGGTGATATCGCTACGATGGATCCTGATGGATACTTTAGAATTGTAGATCGAAAGAAGGAAATGATTCTTGTTTCTGGTTTCAATGTATATCCCAATGAAGTAGAGGATGCAATAGCCAAACATCCTAAAGTGTTGGAAGTAGGAGCTATTGGTGTGCCGGATAGTAAATCTACCGAAGCTGTGAAGGTGTATATAGTAAAAAAGGACCAATCACTTACAGAAGAGGAAGTTTTTGAACACTGTAGAGAGAATTTAACCGGATATAAGCGACCAAAACATGTGGCTTTCTCTGCTGAACTTCCAAAATCCAATGTAGGCAAAATCCTCCGACGAATTATTAAGGAGGATGATGCCAAAGTTTGTACATACGATTAAATCTTAAGAAGTCCTTCTAATTTAGAAAATGGAATGGTTAGATCTGTTGGCCCGTTAGCATATGGGGCTATCTCATAGCTGTTGTAATACAGGATCATTCCATTGTTACTAAACCCTATTGCTTCAGGAAGGCTGAATTCATCATTTTCAAAAGTGAAACCATAGTCTGAAAAAGCGTTTCCTTCTGAGATTTCATAGTATTCTCTGAATTCGGCTTCAGCAATTTGAGTGATTTGTTTTTGATTTTTAATGATATCCTTAAGGTCCAAAGGTTTTTTATCCCCTTTTTTAAGGTTGATATAAGTAATGGTGCTGTTTGGATGAGCACCACCCGTATAGCTAGAAGTACTCATTTCTAGTGATACAAATTCTGCTGTTGAATAAGACGTAGAAACGTTTATGGACAGGTCCCAAGGAGTTTGTGATTCCGGAAAACTGGCCACGAATTCCTCGTAGGATTTAATAAACAGATTCTCTAATTCTTCTATTGATTCAGAACCGTCAGCTTCCATGATAAAATCTTCACTGAGTACTTTAACTATCTGATCTTCTACAATTTTATTGAAATTGGGAAACGATTCGAATCGTGGATAGGTGATTGAAACAGTTGTGCATGGTTCTGCATTGCAATTTGATTTTTTCTCTATTTCTATTGTTTCTGCAGCTTCTATAACATTTTTAGATTCTTTAAAAACAATACTGTCAGAAGCGGGTTGTTCTTGCTTTGATTGCTCAACAGAACATGAGAATTGAATAAAAAGTAAAAAAAAGAGATATTTAAACGAGTGCGTTGTATGTTTTAACGAGTTGATCATACTTCTTGCAGATTATTGGTTTTTTTTGTCTTGTCTAACGATTTAATCACAATGTCTAATAAAAGTCAAATGTATATGAAATTCAGATTACCCTTGGTGATAATTCTTGTTGCCACATTATTTACTGCTAGAGCTCAAAATGCAGATACTACTTATTGGACCTCAGGCGGATTTGTAGCTCTGACATTTTCTAATGTTACCTTAAGTGATAGTTGGTCGGCTGGTGGAGCTGAAAACATGTCAATAAATGGAGCAACAGGATTATTTGCTAATTATGCAAAAGCACGAACTACCTGGGAGTCTTCTTTGGATCTGGGATATGGAATGATCAATCAAGACAATCAAGGTTTTGAGAAAAGTGATGACAAGATCAACCTTGTAACCAAGTATGGCTATCAAATAAAAGAAGGTAATTCGCAATGGTACTTCAGTGGTCTTCTTGATTTTAGAACACAGTTTGCCGAAGGTACCGTAATTGCAGCTGATGGGGTGTCAGATAGTACAATTTCCAACTTTATGGCACCAGGTTATCTGACCGTTGGTTTAGGTATTGACTATAAGCCTAATAAAGTAATATCATTTAACTATATCCCCTTGACAGGTAAGTTTACATTTGTCAACGATCAGGCCCTTGCAGATAAAGGAGCGTATGGAGTAGATCCTGGTAAGAAGTCTCGTGCAGAGCTTGGTTCTTTCTTAAGAATTAAATACAAAGATGAGGTGATTACTAATGTGAATCTTGAGTCTCGTTTGGAGTTATTTACCAATTACATTGAGAGTTTCGGAACCATTGATGTTAATTGGCAAAATACGATCGTGATGAAAGTAAATAAGGTGCTTTCTGCTAATTTATTTACCCATCTTTTGTATGATAAAGATATCAAGACAGAAACTGAAAATGGCCCTGAGGCAAAGGTGCAATTTAAAAGCGTTTTTGGTGCAGGTCTAGCTTACAACTTCGGAGCGCAGTTAAGCAAGTAAACGTTTAAAACATGCCAATTATCGAAACATACCAATGATTATACGGTATAATTTCGGCTAACGATAAAATCTTCGTATTTTTACTCTTGTAGAAGTATGAAGAAGTGTAACAAGGTCTTTCTTTTTTTAGAGGAAGGCCTTTTTACTTTCCATCAATTCCAATAGGTCCCGATTTGATATGAATGTCTCTCTGAGGGAATGGGATTTCTACATTGTGCTCCTTGAACTTTCTGAATATTTCAAAGTATAATTCTGATTTTAAAATACGCGGTTTGTCCGTGTGGGTACTTGTCCATACAGCAAGAAAGAAATTTAACGAACTGTCAGCGTATTCATCAAATAGGACATTGGGTTCGGGTTTTTTAAGAACATGTGGGTTCTTATCTGCTACTTCAAGCAGTATTTTCTTAATCTTATCCGGGTCTTCATTGTAGCTTACCCCAACAGGGATTCTAAATCGGATATTTCGGTCATTATGACTCCAATTAATGACTCTGCTGGATATGAATTCTGAATTAGGTACAATGATGGAAATATTGTCATTGGTCAAGATTTGAGTAGCTCTAAAGGATATGCTCATTACATTGCCTTGTACATCACCTACGTCTATACGGTCCCCAACTTTGATTGGTTTTTCGAACAGGATAATTACACCAGAGATAAAATTGTCAGTGATGTTCTGAAGACCAAATCCAATACCAACACCCAAAGCACCTGCTATGAATGTAAGTGCTGTCATATCAATTCCAGCAGTTTGGATGATAACAATGGAGCCAACGACAATGAAAACAAATTTGGTTACTGTGCCAACTGTTGCTCTGGCGCCAGGTTCCATAGATGTGTTGACTAATATTTTATCAACAAGAATTTTTTTGATTCGTCTGGCTAGAAATGTAAGAATGACGAATGAAAGAAGTATGTAAAGAATCTTTCCAAGACTGACTTCATTGTCTCCAAGTTTAAATAGTGATTTTGTAAAGAGATGATAGATGCTGATCATTAGATCTTTCATCTCTGCCCACACGTCATTGATGGCTTCCATGCGCTGAATATAACGAATTAAGGTATAAGAAGAGAACTATCTCCATAACTAAGGAATCGATAGTCATTGTTCATTGCTTGATCATAAACTCTCTTCCAGTTATTCCCTATTAAAGCTGCTACCAGAAGTATAAGTGTCGAACCCGGTTGGTGGAAGTTGGTGACAAGTCCATTACAAACTCTGAATTGGTATCCTGGATATATGAATATTTCGGTTTGACCGATGACTGATTGTTGGTTTTTGTGTGTTAAGTAATTTAAAATGTTTGTCAGGCTATTTTCCAATGATATGGGGGACTGGTAACTATAGGCTGTTTCTTTTTTGATAAAGAATTCAGCATTTTCGTCCTCTTCTAATAATTGTCCAAACCAATACAAGCTTTCTAAAGTACGCATGCTAGTTGTACCTACAGGTATGATGGTTTCGTTTTGCAAAAGTGTTTCAATATTTGATCTGCTTACATGTACCTGCTCTCGGTGCATTGGATGGTCTTCTATCGTTTCAGACTTGATAGGCTGAAATGTGCCTGCAGATACATGTAGCGTTAAAAAATCCTTTTGAATTCCCATAGAAGCAATAGAGTCCAATACACGGTCTGTAAAATGTAAACCTGCTGTAGGTGCTGCTACTGCTCCTTCATTTTTAGAGTATACAGTTTGGTATCTTGGAACATCTTCTTCTGTAGCTGATCGCCCAAGGTATGGAGGGAGAGGTATTTGCCCTATCGCTAAAAGGATCTCAGAAAATGTTAAGTCAGACGACCAATCAAATCTCACCGTATCGTGAGTCAATCGTGTAGATTGAAAAGTATCGCCTGAAAGGTTAATGGTCAATTCTGTGCCTTCCTTCCATTTCTTAGAGTTTCCAATCATGACTTTCCAGGTGGTTGATAGCTTGCTGCTCATTACCTGTTCATGAACATTGGAAGGAAGAATAGGTTCAAGTAAAAAGATCTCAATTCTAGCTCCAGTTTCCTTATTCATAATCAGTCTGGCTGGTATTACTTTAGTGTCATTGAAGACTAAAAGACTCTTTTCAGGAAGCAGATCTGGAATTGTAGAAAACTGATGATGATGGATTTCACCTTTGTGATAATACAGAAGTTTTGAAGCATCTCTTTCCTTTAGTGGATGTTTTGCTATTCTCGAATCGGGAAGATCGTAGGTGTAATCTTGAAGGTTCAATACAGACCAGTTTTAAACTTTAAAACAAATTGGCCTTCAAAGAAAATGTAGAATCTTGAACTTTTGAGAATATTTTGAAGAAAGCTTCAAACCTTTAGCTTATACAGTTAATTTACCGTCTATGAACTTAGAATCAACAGTAAGAACGCTACATTTCAAATTTGATGCAGGTACGTCCAGAGGAGTGCTGAAGGAACATCCGATTTGTTTGATTAAAGTTTCATTGCTGGACAATCCCAATGAGTTTGGTCTTGGTGAAGCGGCACCATTAGAAAAACTCAGTGTAGAGACGATTGATGAAGTGGTGGATTTTATTCCTGAGTTGAGAAAAAGGCTAATGGAGGAAGAACTTCCCTTGAGAGAGGAGGAGGTTTATTCTGTAGCAAGTTCATTAGTGCCGAGTTCGCTCCCAAGTTTAAGGTTTGCACTGGAAACCGCAATGTTAGATCTGTTAAATGGAGGTGTGAGTAGAATTTATGAAAACAAGTTCTATTCTGCCGAAAAAGATATTCCAATCAATGGATTGATCTGGATGGGAGAGCCTGATTATATGAAGGAACAAATTGATAGGAAACTTCATGCAGGATATAAGTGTATCAAGCTCAAAGTGGGGGCAATTGATTTTGGTCAAGAGTTGGCCGTATTAGAATACCTGCGTAATAAATCTTCATCTGTAGTCATTCGAGTAGATGCAAATGGAGGGTTCCCAACGAATGAAGTCTTTTCCAGGCTCTCTGAGCTGGAAAAATTGAAAATTCACTCCATTGAGCAACCAATCATGGCAGGGCAATTTGAGGCCATGCAATTGATTTGTAAAAAAACTGGTGTGCCGGTAGCTCTTGATGAAGAACTTATCGGTTATCACGAGCAGAGCAGGAGAATGGAACTACTTAAGTTGATTCGACCTCAATACATTATTCTTAAGCCAACATTGCTAGGCGGGTTGAGAGCTACCATGGATTGGATTAAAATAGCTCAAACTTTGGGAATCGGATGGTGGCTTACCTCTGCTCTGGAAAGTAATGTGGGATTAAATGCTATCGCACAATTCGCAGGTGAGTTTCCGGATGCGGGTTATCAAGGACTTGGTACCGGGCAGCTTTATGAAAACAATGTGTTATCACCTTTAGAAATTAATGGTGAGTTTTTGGGATACAATATTTCAGGTAACTGGGAAAAAATTCAGTTTGATTCATAAGGCATTTCAACTATTATACTAGTGCCCTTACCCGGAATACTATGGAGTTCAAATGTGGCTGATATGGCGTTGGCTCTACTTTTCATGGAAGAGAAGCCAAGTCCCGTGAACAGCATATCGGTTTTTTTCGTGTCGAATCCGATGCCATTGTCATCAATACTCAAAATGATGGTGTTATTATGCTTCATTAATTGTATCTCTACTTCAGTTGAACGAGCGTATTTCAAGATGTTATTGGTGGCTTCCTGGCAAATTCTGTAAAGTGAAGTGGCTTCTGCAGGGGATATGTTGTCATCATCAAGATTGTGAAAAAGTCTAAATGAGGTAGTAGAAGAACGATTTAGGTTTTCGATCATGTACTCTAGAGTCTCAATTAACCCGAAATCCTGTATAGATTTGGGCATGATACTGTGTGCAATGAGCCTAGTCTCTGCTACACCATTCTGAAGTGTTTCCAGAGCATTGGTAAATAGATTATTTAATTCGTCGTTTATTAAAGGACCTACTCTAGTTTGCAATTCTTGAAAAGTAAATAAAGATGAAACTAAAGTTTGTTGGAGACCATCATGAATGTCTCGGGATATTCGAGATCGTTCGGCATCTTCAGCTTTTAGTGTCGCAGATATTATTCGATCTTCCACACGGACTTTATCAGTAATATCCGTCATGAATCCCTCAATGTAAATTTTGCCATCAATTTCAACGAATCCACCTCTTTCCCAGACCCAAAGGATTAATCCTGATCTGTGGTTGAGCCTATAACTGATTTCGTAACCTCTATTTTCTTCTGCAGCTTTGTATATTTCAGTGGTAGCCAGGTCCAAATCATGATCATTGATAAGGTCAACATATTTTATACCGTCTTCACGGTAAAACTCTTCAGCAGAGTAGCCTGTAAGGTTTTCAATTTGATCACTTACAAAATCAGGGCACGCCGTAAAGTCTAATGGAAATCTAAAAACGACTCCAGGGACACTTTCTATAATTTTTTGAAGAGACTGATTTGCTTCATGAAGTCGAAATTCTTGTTGTTTTGATTCAGAGATGTCAACTACTGTTCCAATGACTTCTACAGGGTTATTGTTTGGGTCACGCTTGGATACAATTGTATAAGTTTCAATAAATAATGTTTTTCCACTTTTGTGAAGAAGCTTGTTATAGGTTACTGCTATGTCACTCATTCCGGATTCCATTGCTTCTTTTGGAATTTTCTCGGATCGTTGTTGTTCATCTGGATGAATGATGACTTTTATAATTTCTTGATAAGTGAGAGGTAGCTCATTTCTTTCGTACCCAACCAGAGCAAGGAGCTTATCATCCATTATAAATTCATCGGTAATTAAGTCGTGTTCATAAACACCGAGATTTGCACTTTCAAGTGCCAGGTTCAGCCGAATCTTGTTTTCCTTTTCTTTTGTAATATCAAAAGCCATCCCTGTATAGATGGTTTGACCTTTAATACTTTTCACATCGATACTATATTCTTTTAACCAAACCCAATGACCGTCCTTGTGTTGAATCCTATATTCGATCACTCTGGTATCTCCGGGTTTAATACCCATTGCATGGTCAATAAGTCGCTGTTTATCATCAGGATGAAATTTTGAAGGCCAAAAGTTTTTAGTCCGTACTAATTGTTCCACGGTATAACCTAAAATTTCTTTTGCTTTACCAGAATAAAATAGACCAATGTCCGCAGTTATGTTATACTGAAAAATGATAGCAGGTGCTACACCTATTAACTCACGGTACCTATTTTCACTTTCAATTAATTGCAATTCTGCGAGTTTTCGGGAATTGATGTTTTGGATAATGCCTATGAGTTTTAGTCCCTCCTTCGGGTTTTCTTCAACTCCGGTACCATATAATTTAACCCATATATAGTGACTCTTGTCAAAAGTCATTTTCACATCAATCTTGAAAAAATTAGATGATTGAATGCTATCAAAAGAGTGGATAACTCGTTCTTTAAAATCTGGATGAACAAGCTCAATAAAGGAATTCCAATGAACCGGGAGTGATTCAGACCTAATTTTGAGCAAGTCAGGAGTTTTAGATATCCACCAGAATGTTTTGGTTGTGAAATTGTATTCCCATTCTGCCATCAGGGCCATGTCGAAAGCTTTTTGAAGCTTTTGGCTATGTATTTCTAGTTTTTGATTTTGTGTGATGAAATCACTAATGTCTCGCGTATAGCAAGCTGCACCAATGACGGTTTTCTTTTTCTTAATCGGTGTAACAATTAGGGAATAGTATTTACCATTGGTTGGGTCAGGACGTTCAAAATTGTATTTTTTCTCAATTCCTTTAAAGGCATGTTGGTATGCATTTTTCCAGAATTTTAAATAACCTGGATCGTATTCCGGATATAGTACATTGTCTCCTTTTTTGATCGTTTTTTTCCTAAAAGTCTCAACATCATCCTTGAAAGCCTTATTGTAATTTACGAGTTGATATTCTTTGTTAATGATCCACATTGGTTCGGGAAAAAAGTCACTTATGTCAGAAAACCATTTAGTGGGATCCGGGGATTGATAAAGTGGGGTGAAGTGAATAGATCGAAATGGACTTTTTGATAAAACTTCTGCTTTTATTCGATAAGGGAAGCCGTTAATAATGTGTTCTGAGTTTGTATTAAGTAGGATTTCACCAATAAAGAAGTCTGTGATTGGTTTACCTTCTAAACTTTCGGTTTCAAATAGATCACGCGCACTTTGGTTTGCAAGTGTAATAAGACCATGCTCATCTAAAAGCATTATGCTTTCAGATGAGTGGTCAAAAATTTCTCTATAAATCGCTAAATGATCTATCCCAGTGTTATTACTCATGGGTAATATCTAGTGTAAGTTGTTGAAAAATAGGCATATACCTAAATCATGACAACTAAAATAGACATAATAATAGGGGAAAAGGATCTATCCAATATTGTGCTCTATTGCATAAACCACTAAGCCGGCAATGTTTTTACATCCGGTTTTTTCCAATAAGTTTCTTTTGTGAGCATCAACTGTCCTAACACTGATAAAGAGTGCATCCGCTATTTCTTGATTGGAATACTCTTTTACAATCAATTCAAGGACTTCTTTTTCGCGTCTTGTTAGTGGTGTTTCCAATGTGAGACGTTTGGAGGGCTTTTTCTTACCAGCCATATTATCCATGATGATTTTGGTTACTTCACTTGAGAAGTAGTTCTCATCACTTAGTATGGTGTCTATAGCTTTAAAAATCTCACTTTTATCAGCATTTTTTAGGATATATCCATTCACTCCTGCCGACAGCATGTGCTTGATGTGTTGGTTTTCGCTAATCATCGTTAGCGCCATGACTTTTTGTTCGGGCTTAAATACTTTGAGTTCTTGAGTAAATCGTATTCCATCCATTTCTGGCATACTGATGTCTGTGATTACAATATCATAATCGTTTTCTTCCAGTAATTTGAGAGCTTCTCTGGCGGAGGCAGCTTCGGCGGCTACGGCATATTTATCATTCCCTTCAAAATACAACTTCAACCCATCTCGGATAATCTTATGATCATCTACGAGAAGAATAGTGTTTTTTTCCATTTCGATGGTAGTAGTTTGTGTTCGCAATGTTTTACCAATCAAATAATCAATTCCCCTTTTACCTTAATAATCATAAATTACACAATAAATGGCAATTTTCCGACTAAAATATTGTCTACTTTTCAGTTTGGAAAGTTAGAGAGAAAGGTAGGCGTGAAATAAAATCATGTTATACCTGTATTTGGAAGAAACGGATTGACTCATCAAAATGAAACAAAAGCACCTTTTTATATTCTTATTTCTTCTTGTATATGCTGGAAATTTGAGAAGTCAGGTAATACCAAGATTCTCTTCATCCAGTATTGAACAAAGACTGGATAAGTTAAATACTCTTGGAACAGCACTTTATATAGCGGCACATCCAGATGATGAAAACACTCAGTTAATAGCTTATTTAGCAAATGGTATGCATTTGCGAACCGGATATTTGGCTGCTACAAGAGGTGATGGAGGTCAAAACCTTATAGGAACTGAAATACGTGAAAAACTTGGAGTAATTAGAACTCAAGAATTATTAGCTGCAAGAAGAACGGATAATGGGGAGCAATTTTTCTCCAGAGCAAATGATTTTGGTTATTCCAAGCATCCAGATGAAACATTTGCCATTTGGGATAAGGAAAAAGTCCTTGCTGATTTTGTGTGGGTTATTAGGAAATTTAAACCTGATGTGTTGATTACAAGATTTTCGCTCCAGCCAGGGATCACCCATGGTCATCATACTGCCTCCGCCATTCTGGCAATGGAAGCATTTAAGGCGAGTGGAGATCCTAAAAGATTTCCAGAACAATTGAAGTATGTGGATACCTGGCAGCCAAAGCGCATCTTCTGGAACACTAGTTCTTGGTTTTTTAGAAACTCAGGGCAAACATTTGATCCAAAAAATTATCTAAAATTAGATGTAGGGCAGTACAATACATCACTAGGCTATTCGTACACTGAGATTTCAGCTCTTAGTAGAAGCATGCATAAGAGCCAGGGATTTGGTAATTCAGGTTCTAGAGGATCAGAATATGAATATTTCAAGCAGTGGGGCGGAGACGAGGTTTCTCAAGGCTTATTTGAAGGATTGAACTTGTCCTGGGATCGAGTTGAAGGAGCTGAAATTGTTCAACAATTGTTGGCAGAGGCTAGAGATGGATTCGATTCTAAGAATCCACTGCAAATAATGAATAAGTTATTAGCTGCAAGATCTGCATTGCTTACACTTCCAGATCAATATTGGAAAGAAGTGAAATTGGCAGAGCTAGAAGAGTTGCTATTAATTCTTTCTGGCACATACTTAGCACTAAATGCTGAAAGCCCGGCGTATTCACCTGGAGATTCTGTTCAGATAAACCTGGAAGCTGTTAATAGATCTTCAATGAATTGGGAGCTAGAGGCGGTTAGGTTTTCTTCAAGTAACGAGCGGATTCTTGTTGGAATGAAGATGGAAGACAATCAGAAAATCAATTTGAGTTATCAAGTAGCTCTTCCGATAAATACTTCATTTACAAATCCTTATTGGTTGGAGGAAACTGCGTCAATTGGTATGTATGCTGTAAGCAACCAACTGTTGCGCGGATTACCTCAAAACCTGCCTGCCATCACTGGTTATGTGACGTTGAAATCTGGAGATCAAATAATTGAGATTCCTGTTCCGGTTAATTTTAGAAGAACGGATCCGGTCAAGGGAGAGGTAGTTACTCCATTGATTATCCAGCCAAAGGCTATGTTGAATTTAAAATCTCAGTCGTTGATTTTTTCTGCTTCTGATGCCAGGCCTGTAGAAGTAACTGTTATCTCAGGAACCGATAATTTTTCTGGGAAACTAGAGTTGGATGTTCCTAAAGGATGGAGCTTTAGTCCAAAATCATTTGATGTAGCTCTTTCATTTAAGAATGAAGAAAGAGTATTTGAGTTTATGTTAACTCCACCAAAAGGAGAGTCAATTGGTACTATTAAGCCATTTTTAGTTGCTGGTCAGGAGACGTTTAATCGAGAAAAAGTAGTGATAGATTATGATCACATTCCTCTTCAGAATTTGTTTCAAGTTTCAGAGAGCAAAGTGGTAAAGCTGGACGTTAAAAAAACAAACGCTAAAATAGGCTATGTGATGGGTGCAGGAGATGAAGTTCCTGATGCACTTAGAGAGATTGGTTATCAGGTTACATTATTGGATAAGGACGACATCTTTGCTGATCGTTTGGCTGGTTTTGATGCTATTTTGATAGGAGTACGTGCTTTCAATACTTTGGACTGGTTGTCTTTTAAGAATACCGAATTATTTCAATTTGTAGAAAACGGAGGTAACCTAATTGTTCAATACAATACTAGTCATCGCTTAGTAACAAAGGATGTAGCTCCTTATGAGTTGAAACTTTCTAGAGACCGTGTAACAGTAGAGGATTCTGAAGTAAAATTCTTGAAACCAAATCACGCGGTATTGAATAGCCCTAATAAAATCACAATGAATGACATGGATGGCTGGGTGCAAGAGCGCGGACTTTATTTTCCAAATGAATGGTCTGATGAGTTTACGCCGATTCTTGGTATGAATGATCCAGGAGAGCCCCAGTCTGACGGCAGTTTGCTAATTGCTAAATATGGAAAGGGTTATTATTGCTATTCTGGATTGTCATTCTTCAGAGAGTTGCCTGCTGGAGTACCAGGAGCATATAAGCTATTGGTTAATATGATTTCATTAGGAGGTAAACAAACGAACCCATAAATCAGACTTATGTCAAAATCTGAAAGAGAATTGGATACCCCACCATATTTCTCAAGTTGGAAGACTATCTATTGGTTGGTAACAGCATTTCTAGTACTTGTTGTAGTTGTATTGTCCATTTTTAGTGCAGTTTATCAATGAATACACTAGATCTAATTGTGCTGTTCGGTACACTGTTGTCAATTGTTGCTTATGGAGTGTACAAAACCAGAGGGCAAAATAACATTGAAGGGTATCTATTAGGTAATAATTCGCTTGGCTGGGGTACCATCGGACTGTCTGTGATGGCTACACAAGCAAGTGCAATTACTTTCATTTCTACTCCTGGTCAGGGTTATGAAAGTGGGATGGGGTTTGTTCAGAACTATTTTGGTTTACCAATCGCATTGATCATTGTTTCTGCTGTTTTTATCCCGATTTTTTACAAGCTAAAGGTTTACACGGCATATGAGTTTCTGGAGTCGAGATTTGATTTAAAGACCAGAATGCTCGGTGCATTATTGTTTTTGATTCAAAGAGGACTGGCTGCAGGTATTACGATTTATGCTCCGGCGATCATACTCTCTAGTATATTGGATTGGGACCTTACCATGACCATTTTCATCACAGGAGGTCTTGTGATTGTCTATACTGTGTCAGGAGGGACCAAGGCCGTGAGTATTACCCAAAAGCAGCAGATGGCTGTTATCATGGCAGGAATGTTTATCACCTTTGGGGTGATCGTGGCTTATATTACTGATTATGTATCGTTTTCTTCTGCTTTAGACGTTGCGGGAAAGCTGGATAAACTGAATACGGTTGATTTTGATTTTAATGTTGAGAAACGATATACGATTTGGTCAGGACTTACTGGAGGTTTGTTTTTAGCCTTGTCTTACTTCGGAACTGATCAGTCACAAGTTCAACGCTACTTAGGAGGAAAGAATATCACAGAGAGTAGAATGGGGTTGATGTTTAATGCCATTCTGAAGATACCAATGCAGTTCTTCATTCTGCTAACAGGGGTGATGGTTTATGTTTTCTTTATTTTCTACACACCGCCTGTTCATTTCAAAGATGTATCAGTCCAAAAGTTAAATGGCACGCCTTATGAGCAGCAGTATCAAGAGTTGTCAGCTAAATATGAAAATCAACTTTCTGAGCGTAAGAATCAAGTACTTCAATATGTACAAGAACCTAATGAATTGAATGAAGCCAAAATGTTGGCAGCGGATGAAGCTTCGAAGACTGTGAGACAAGAAGTGAAGGACTTGTTAGTAAAAGCAGATCCTACAATTGAGACGAAAGACTCAGACTATGTTTTTCTAACTTTCATTCTCACTTACCTACCACACGGTTTAATTGGTTTGTTAATAGCAGTAATTTTTTCAGCAGCTATGTCGTCTTCATCATCAGAGATTAATTCTTTGTCATCAACCACCACGGTTGATATTTACAGAAGACTAATTAGTAAAGGTGAGTCTAAGCATGATATGCTGATCTCTAAAGGATTGACTTTGCTTTGGGGGATATTGGCTATCTCTTTTGCAATATTGGCGAAGAACTCGGAGAACCTTATTGAGGCCGTGAATATTGTAGGTTCCATCTTTTACGGCACCATTCTTGGGATTTTCTTAGTGGCTTTCTTTTTGAAAAAGGTGCAGGGAAATGCCATATTTTGGGCTGCCATGATCGCACAGATAACTGTTATTGTATTTCATTTTCTGACCGTCTATGATGTGATCACTTTAGGCTACTTATGGTACAATGCTATTGGGTGCTTGTTGACCATATTGCTAAGTGGACTTATTCAGTTGGTCTTGCCGCGAAAGGCATAAAAAAAGAGGCCGTCTCAAAAGTATTTGAGTCGGTCTTTTTGTTTGTGGAGTTTTTTGGAGAAGATTCCTCAGGTTGTTTGGAGATTTTTAGAGAAGAGCAATTGCTTGCTAGTGTCAAGCGGCCTTCTTGGCCAGATTGTGAGCTATAGCGAGTAATCCTGCCTCTATTTCCACCTTATCGGTGCCTTTAAGCATAAATCTGCGGAAGCCTCGATTGTGTTTAATGGCTGCAAAGACAGCCTCTACATCCCAAGGTCTTTTGGATCTATGAGCTAATCCTTGCTCAGAGAATAAGTTTTGCCTCACGTTCTGCTTATGCCTCCTGAGGTTATGATTAATTTCAACGATTCGATTGCCTTTACTCTTGTGACAAGAGCCTCTCAAAGAACATCCATTGCAGTTTTTAGCCT
>NZ_JAMZMJ010000004.1 GCF_024714495.1 Marinoscillum pacificum
TCGATACGGCTACTGATATTCGTGCGGATTTACATGCTGCCTTAATCGACTCGGCTAATGACGTTCGCTCTGATTTGGCTTCAGCTCTGGCTGATTCTGTACTGAATGTACGATTAGCCTTAACCGACTCAACTTCAGCAATACGCACTGATATGGCCAGTATGCAAAGTCAGATTGATGCGGCAACAACACCATCACTGTCTGATGTTCTATCAATGGGAACCGATGCGAATGCGTCAAGTATTACCAATATTAATGGCATCTCTGTGAATGGAAGTACTTCATTAGGTGATGATATAGCGACCGACAACTTAACGGTAAACTCTACCATCCAAGGTAACCTGACATTTGAAGGTAGTAGTTCAGATGGATATGCGGTGACGTTAGCGCCTGGAACTGGAGATGCTAATTATACAGTTACTCTGCCTGATGCCACAACAACACTTGTAGGAACAGACAATAATCAAACTCTTTCCAATAAGACACTAACTGCAATTAATATTAACCCGAATAATGAAGATGTAAATGTAGGTGGAACTGTTATTACAGTTGGATCAAGATCATTAATTAACGTCAATGATGGAGATTCTGGTTCAAATACTTCATTTACAATTTCAAACGGCACTAAAGACGGTCAGATGCTCATATTAATTTTGGTAGCAAGTGCTAATTCATCGTCTTCTCAAAGCGCTGTTATTCTTTCAGACTCTGGTAACACAATGCTCAATGGGGATTGGGGACCAGATGGAGGTGAGGTTGGTTCTACACTAACAATCATGTGGAATGCCTATTTGAATGCATGGGTTGAACTTAATAGATCCATTAACTAATGAGGAAACTTATTTACATATCGTTCCTTATTATTTCATGGCCACTGGTGGCTCAAGATCTCTATATTCCATCAGGCGCTGAGTTTACCATATCAGATGGAGCTGAAGTTGCAGTGGGAACTGACCTACTAAATAACGGAAGACTAGAAGTAAAGGAAGGTGGCTCTTTCATCTGCATGGGTAACATCACGAATGTTGGGTTCTTTATTAACAATGGCCAGCTAGATATGTATCAAAACTGGGCCAATGCAGGAACTTTTAATACCTCCCAAGGAGAAATGATTTTTTCTGGTGACGGAGAGCAACAGTTCGCCAGTTCTTATCTGCCCATTTCCAGTCTAGTAATTCATAAATCTGGAACAGTACAATTCAACGCAGACTCTATTAAAATCACTGAAGGGCTACATTTCATAGATGGCGTTCTAACTACTGACAATTCTACACGATTTATCGTGGAAAGCGGAGCCGAAATTACACATGAACCCGGCTCTGAATCGTATTACGAAGGAGTAATAACCTCTCGAGGAACTGGGTATCGAATTTTTCCTGTAGGTAACAAAGGATATTACGGTACTCTTTCTTTCCTGGAAATGCAAGGATCAGGAAATTCTACTGAAATAGACGTAAGCTTAATTCATGATCCAATAGCAGCTACTGCTGGATCTGATTTGATTGGCGTATCCGATCATAATCGATGGAAAATACAATTGAATAAAGGAGAAATTAGTGAATCGATTATACAAATTGATTTCACTGAAGAAGATCTCGAATCGTTCACCAACCCGAATAATATCAGACATAAATTCAATACGCCAGTTATTGCAGTTGCTGATTCTATTCAAGGCGAATACAGTTCTCTGGGAATAGAGTCTTTGTATGACACTGACTCTGTAAGTTTTGGGATAATCACCAGTGGTGAATCTGCTTCATTTGAGAGAGGAGCATCACGCTATTTCGGTATAGCACTTGCACCAACCATAGATCCTAAAGGAGAAATATTCTTCCCCAATGTATTTGCTCCAGCAGCATCTGACAAACGAAATCAAACCTATAAGGTATTTGGTGAGCTGATCGCCAACTCTCCTTTTCAGATTAAAATCTATAATAGATTCAGTACGCTAGTTTATCAAGCGGACACCTTTGAAGAAGCCAATCAGATTGGCTGGAATGGGGTTAATGAAGCTGGCAAAGAAGAAGAAACTGGTTTATTCTATGTATTCGTACAGTACGCTTATGCATACGAACCAGAAAAAATAAATGAGTATTCAGGCACTATAATGTTGAAGAGATGAGTTGGAAAAAAATCATATCGTCATTGGTGCTATTTGGGTCGATTTCCGTTTTCGGCCAGGAATTGCAATTCTCTCAGTTCTTTTCATCATCGCTGTATTTGAACCCTGCATTTTCTGCCATCTATGTAGAACCTTCACTGTTTGTGAACTACAGAAGACCAATGGATAATGGGGTCAACTATAACGAAACCAGTCAAATATCTGTGTCTATGCCTGTCTTAATCAACAAGGCAGAAAACCTGCCAAGAGGTGGAGTTGGTTTGATGGCATACAATAATCAATCTGGTTATGAAGGCATATTTAAAATTTCAGGAGCTTTCCTAAACTATGGTCACAATTTCTCCATTGGGAGACTCAGTACAGAAGTTATTGCTGCTGGAGTTCAACTAGGCTATGAAAGCTACCGAGTAAACTTTAGTGATTTGCGATGGGGAAGTAGCTATAACCCGTACTATGGATATGATGACTCTATGGCCACTCCAGTCAACGAATTTGATGACGAAACCAACCACATGATTGTCAACGCTGGAGTGATGTACTATTACAACCGTCAAAGGAATTTCACTTTGTACAATTACAGCGCATTTTCTGGTTTTGCAATTACCAACATCAACAGACCAGACAAGTCATTCGTGAAAAATGGTAATGCCAAAGCTCCTATGCTATTCAAATACCATGGCGGATTTGAGTTCAAAGTGAGAAAATACAATATTCTTCCAAACATCCTGATCCAATATCAAAGTAGAAACTACACTGCAGATGGAGGGATTTATATGTGGTATTCGCTACACGAAAACAATTTTGGAACAGGAACGGATATTAAATTCGTTGCAGGGGCGTGGTACCGATTACGCGACTCTTTTATATTCCTGGGTGGATTTAATTACAATTCGTTTAGTGTGAAAGCAAGCTATGATCTGAATAGTAACTTGTTCTACAATGATGAAATAGAGTATTCTAGAAACCACTTCGAGTTGTCACTTCAGTACGTACTAAGAAAAGAATCTAGGGTCAGAAAAATTTCCAACCCACTATTCTAATTTCCTCTGATATAAAGTTTAAGCTTTTGCCCTTTCTCCAAGTCAATACCTTGAAGGTTGTTCATTTCCATGATTAACTCTTCTGGAATGTTGAACTTCTCAGCTATGGTTGTCACTGTTTCACCTTGCTTCACTGTGTAGGAATTATCTGATATCACTACAGATTCATTTAGCTCTACTAACATGTCTAGGTTTGGTCTTACATTATCTGGATTTGGAACTCGTAAGGGACGGAAAGCTTCTAAACCAAAGTCTGGCAATCCATTTGCCTTCTGAATGTCCTCAATGGTCACATGGAAATTTCTACTGATACTGTACAAAGTCCCTTTTGGACGGATCAGATATGTCTCTACTGGACGGAAATCTATAGGAGCATTCGATTTTAACTGGAGTTCAATTCGGCGATTGAATTGTCTACCGAATGGATTGTCATTAGGAGCTACTGGGCTTGACTGGCCAATTGCTAACCACTCCATATTTTCGACTTTCACTCCTAAACTCTTCAACATCCCCAATGCTTGCTCGTTTCTAAGCTTACTTAGATTCAGGTTATAGTCTTCATTACCCACATTGTCAGAATGTGACTTCAACTGAATGTATACCTCATTTTTCTTATAGTATTCAGCAATTTCTTTCAAAGCAATCATTGCCTCAGGTCGAATTTGATACGATCCAAAATCAAAATAGATGTTTGTATTCACTGAATATTGATACTTACCAGACTCTGTACCTTCTACTTTCAAATCCTTCACGAAGAATGAAGCGGCAACTCCGGAATTTCCGCCAGTAACATCACTCTGACCAGATACAATTTTGAATTCACCGTTTGGAATGTCTTCAAAAATGAATTTACCCTGATCGTTGGTCATTGCCCTGGCTATGGTTTTGCCATCCTTATCAACAACCTCCACAGGGAAGTTTGCTTTTGGTTTCCCTGATTCATTGTCATACAAGTTTCCTTGAGCCGAGATGTAATTGAAATTGCTATTCTCAAATTTCGCTACGGCGAAATTGACACTACTAGAGACATCATCATTTCTCTCTACCAACACATTTTCACTCAGTATTCGCTGATTTTCAAAACGAAGGTTTTTCAGTTTAGAAAGACCTGCCTTTTCCTCCTCAGTCATCGACAATCTCAATTGAGCATCAGAAGGATAGATTTTGTACTTATTTCCATCCTTAACCAAAGCTTCTCTTGTAACTAATCTGTTCCATTTACTTTTTAAAGACGGTGCTAAGCCAGAATAGTAAGCATATGCCTCACGAGTTATGGAAGCTTCTTCTGGAGTGACCGCATCACCTTTAAGTGAAGAAACTAACAAGGACAAATAGGTCTTTTGAGATGCGCCAAAAGATTTTAAAAACGCATCGTCATCATCTTTGACCTCTGATTTCTTATACTGCTCATTGATGTACTCCATCGCAATAATTCTATCAATCGATTTTTGCTTCGAGGTATCTAATGCAATATAAAACTGTACATCTTCCTCTGTCATTGTAGAAATCTGCTGTTCTTCCTCGACAGTTGGAGCTATTTCAGTTGCCACAACATTTGTGGTTGGCTTGCTCTCTTCCGTATTATTGGATGCAGGCTTATTAGTGGCAATTGATTCTGCCGGGAGTTGGGCGATTTCTTCTTTTTGTGTTTCAGCAGATTCATCAGTTTGAATATCAGTTGACGCAACTTGTGGCTTATCCGTGCTCACATTAGTTGTCACTGAACTTGATTTGCTAGCTTCAACCGGCTTGATTGGCTCCTCAGGCTTGGATACCTCTTTTTTAGGAGTCTCTTTAGCTACTACTTCCGATTCATTACTCAAATCTGGAGTCGTGAAGTTTGGTTTTTGCGGATTCCAGGTTGGGGCAGATACGGTTACAAATCTTTGGATTCGAAGTTGATCTGCCTGATCATTGATGGATCCTCCTTTATTGATGAAAGTAGACACATCATCCGCACTGATCGTTTTTACTTTTTGTTTTTGTTCAGCTGTCAGATTCAACTCAGCGAAGTACATATCAGCCTTCAGCGTGTTCTTAATCATTTTAGCCAAAATACGATTCAGTCTTACTTTCTGACCATCGGAGTATAGTTTATAAAAACTTAAATCCTTTGAATCCAGATTCACACTAAGTTTATCAATGGCAGAAACGATAAATGCCGATGCAATCCGCTTCATAGCTGCCAAATGCTCTGAGGACATATTCTGGTAGAATACTCGATCATCATCATTCAGCTTGTACTTTGGATCATCAGCCATGATCAGAACCTTTTCCTTCACCGATTGATATATGGTGCCTTTGGTCTGATCGTCTATTTGCTTTAAGTAATATGCCAGAGATGGATTCAAAGCCAATTGATCGATCTGGCTTTTATTCTCAAAATAGTCGTAGGCTATCTGGTCAACTCTTTTCTGTTCTGCAGCTCCTAAGCTTTTATAAGTATGAGGAACATATTTGATTTTTTGTGCTTCCTTGACCCTTGTTGCAAGCAAGTGATCCACTGTCTCGCGCTTATCAATATCCAGATTATCATAAAACCGTCTCTCTTCCGAATCAAAACTAACACTTAGGGCTAAATCACGCTCTTCGATGTACTTCATCACCAAATTATCCATGTGATGCTTATCTGTACTGGTCAGGTCACGGTAATAAAACTCATCCTCAATCCTTAATGCACGAATATCATTGTCATTCAATTTTCGGACACGCGCATAAATAATCCGATTGATACGCTCCTTATCATCCAGACTCAAGCTTTTATAAAGATTAGACAATTCATCTGTCATAATCAGATTGACATCAATGATCTTGGCTGCAAGCATGTTGGAAATGATCTCTTTGATTTCAGCTTCTTTATCAGAATCAAAATCATAGTCATCCGAAAATAAAGACTGTCTCCCTGCAATGGCTTCTTCACTGGAAATCTCGGTAATGATTTCTTGCTCTGTTTTGATATCAAACTGATAGATATCTAGTCTTCCAGCTCCGCCTTCTCTATTTGATGATAGATATCCTTTATGCTTTGTCAAAAACATGAATATCTCATCGCGATTGGTATTGAATGGGGAACCCGGATTGAAAATCTCAGGATCCAAAAAAGAAAATCCTTTAGCTAAGAAAATATCGAACCCACCATATCCGCGGTGACCATCAGAAGAGAAAAACAACGCTCTTTGGTTAGCATCATAAAATGGTGAAATTTCAAAAAATGGCGTATTAATCTGGTTTCCCAGGTTTTCTGCACTACTCCAGTTATCATCTCCAGCGTTCAGAGACATCCAAATATCATATTCGCCATACCCGCCTGGGCGGTTGGATGCGAAGAACAAGGTATCTCCTGTTGGACTCACATTTGGATGGCGTGAATCGTACCCAGCCATATTAACCGCTTCACCTAATGCTTTTGGCTCTGTCCACTCGCCATTTACTTTTGAGGTCACATAGATATGACACACATCACCTAAGTCATCATTACAATTGGTATAGTAAAACTTAGAGCCATCTCTGTTGAATGTTCCGGAGCCATCGCCCCATTTCGTATTGACAACTTTTTCTAATTTATCTGATCCTACGTAAGGCTGCCATTTTTCACCTTTTCGCTGAAAACGATAGATATCAGCAAAGGACTCTCCAAAACGATAATCGATGAGGTTTCCACGACCGTTAGATCTCGAAGAGGTTAGGCATAAAAACTCATCATCCTCTCCATAAGCGAATGCCGCAAAATCCATGTATTCTGTATTGATCTCGTCACTGCATCTTTCAAAATTGTGATCCGGTTTTGGATTGGTAAGATCATTTAATGCCAAAATACAGCCTTCTTTTTCTACCCTACCTTGCTTGTAGTACCGTCGATAGCGCTCATCTTCATGAAGGCCAATTTCTTTCAAGTGATCCATGAATTCTTCAAATGCCTGTACCGCCCAGTTAAACTCACCTTCATGCTTCAGCATTTCAGCATAGTAAAACTTAGCCAATGGAAAACGGCTATCGTCTTCCTTAGACACTTTTTCATAATAGAATAAAGCACTCTCATAATCAAACGTGAGCCGGTAACACTCACCCATTTGGAATAAGGCACCTAAATGTCCAGGTTCCTGATCCAATACATCTTTATAAAAGCGCATGGCTTTCACATATTGACCACTTTCAAATAATTTATCCCCTTCACGGAAGACAAGTGACTTACTCAAATCCTGTCCGATTGAGAATAGTGGCATGAGACATACCAAAAAAATGACTGTTAATCGATTATGCATAACTACCCTGTTCCTGTAAGTAAAAACGCACCCCAAATCCTTGGATCAGGATATTTTTCTCTGAGCTTAACTTGTGCCCATTCGAGTGAGTGCGTTACATCATTGGTTTTTATAAACTCTTGATAAAAGAGTGACATCAAGTACTGAGTGGCTTCATCGTCCACTTTGGTCATACTTGTAATTAAATTCTTTGCTCCGGCTACCATCATGGCTCGCTGCAATCCATAAACTCCTTCTCCTGATTCGATATCTCCCAGTGCTGTTTCACATGCAGAAAGTACCACTAATCGAGTATTTTGTAAATGCAAATTGGCAGCCTCGTAAGCACTTAAAATCCCATCATTTGAAGCATCTTGAAACTTACCCTGATTATACATTTTATAGGAAGTCAATGCTCCTGACAAGAACAACCCAGACTTAAACATCGGATCATAACCAGGTGTGATTTTGCTCAAAACAGGATCTGAATCAGTAAAATATCCATGCGTGGCAATGTGAAGTACGGAAGGATTATTGGCTGTTTTCAACCTGGCTTCTGAAGCTTCCGAATTTTTAGAAATATTCACTTGCCATCCACTGCTACTTAATTCCGATGCGATTTCCTGCACTTCTAGTTCTGCGCCAGGCAAATTCTGTAAAGACAAAGGCATTCCCATGGCCGAACCAAAAGAAGGGTTGCCCATTAAAACAGCCGTATGCTTATCCCCAGCTGTACTATTTCGATTCACATATAAATCCCTGGTACTGGTGAGGTAGGACACATAGTATTTATCGATCACAAAATCTTTCTTAGGAGTCTTTAAAAGATTAAGATTCATTTTGAAATACACACCATCAGGAGATACGAACAAGTGCTTAACACCTTCCAATTTTTCATCTACAGGTTGCCAGTAGTTGATATAAGACGCTCGTAGATCATATTCATATTTGACAGAATGCTTATAAAGTGAAAACCCCTTTACCTCAAGTGCCGCTCCATTTTCTACCAACACATACTCTGGATTCACATAGGATTCCGGTTTGACAATGATGTACAGATAGTGCACTTTATCAGTAAACCCAAAAATCTCGGCCTCCTCTGACTGCTGACTCGCAAACTCTCTAAACCGAACAATTTCTACAACCGCCTGATCTTCTTTCAAGGTTCTTCTAATTGCTCGCCAGTTAACCTGCTCTGAAACAAACAATTTGGCAAACTCTGAAGACTTAAACATGAGTGATTTTTCCATTCGCTCCACAGCCTCCTCTGCTTTTGCCAGATCTATTCCATAAGTTTTTAGTTTTTCTTCCCCCAACTGATATAAACCAGCGAGTCTCAGTGTTGCATCAGACCAGTCATTGTATTCTTTGATCAGCTTTTCATCCGAACTATTAAGAATCATGTTATGCACCTTTTCTGAAGATGAGAACAAAATCCCTTTGGTAGCTATCTGATAATCCAGAATATTTTGAATTAAATCCGGATATTCATCCAGCATCTTACTGACAATGAATGTGTAACGCTCCATATCAGCTTTGATCGTTGCATAAAATCTGGATCTTTCAGCTTGAGTAAACCCTGGGAAAATGGACCTCACCTGCTCCAACTGAATGTCAATAGCCTCTCGCAAAAATTCCTCGGCTTTCACCAAGCGGCCAAGCGAGTAATAATACATTCCCATATTCTCCAGAGACTTCCCGTAAGAAGGATGATTTTTACCTAATGCATTTCGACGAATTTCGAGCGCTTGAGAGTAACAAATTCCTGCACCTGATGCACGTCCCATTGCGGAATACAGGATACCGAGGTTTGTTAAGGTAGTTGCATACTCAGGGTGATTCTCCCCATAAATAATTCGATCAATTTTCAATACTTTTTGATAATGCGATTCTGCTGAAATGTATTCTCCCATTTCACGCTCCACACTCGCCAGGTTATTTAGTGCATTCGCATATTTGGGATGATCCATGCCATAAATTCTTTCGAATATCTCGGTTGCTTCTATGAGTAGACGCTCAGCAGCAGCTAACTCTCCTTCTTCTTTGGCTATCGCCGCTAAATTGTTAATCGCTGTAGCATAGTATTTGTGGTCTTTGCCTAAATGCTCCTTACTAATCCCGTATACTTCTTCAAAATAAGACTTTGCTTTTGTGACATTATTCAGCTCATGGTACAAAATACCCAAATCATTTAGCGTTTCCAGCAGTAATTCTTCGGAGATGTTGGACAGTTCTCGTTTCTCCTTTTCTATACTGAGCAGGAGTTTCTCTGATTGGGTGAAGTCTCCTTTGTGCTGATATAAAATCGCCAGGTTTTCCAGAGACTCGATGTATTGCAGCGCAAAGTCATCGCCTAGTTGTAAGTAAATCTTGTTTGCCTGCAACAGGTATTTTTCTGCATTGGTCAAATCACCATTTTTCACATAGATGCGTCCAATGTGATTGGCAACATTGGCAAAATCGGGGCTTCGATCAGCGTGTATTCTTTCACTAATGTACAATGCTGAATCAAAATAGTCATGCGCATGATTGTAATCTCCAACCATCTCAGCAAACTGACCTATTCGCACCAGTGCCTCCACGTTTTCATCGGAAAAAGTGCCGATGTAGTCGTTAAGTATCTTTTGAGCTTCCAGAAAATAGAGTTTGGCCTTTTCAAACTGTCCTATGCGCAAGGACAAATCTCCTAATAGCTCCTCAGTAAGCGCATAGTCCTGATTTTTGGCCTTATGAATGCTATACTTCTGCTGAAGTGTGGTTTCGAGATAGAATTTCGCACCGATATAATCTTGATTTTCAAGTAGGCAATATCCAAGGTTGTGCGTGAGATTGGCTTGAGTCTGTGGCTCTAAATCAAAATGACTTAAACAGTATTCAATCTTCTCGGAAGCCAATTCCCATTCTTTCTGGGACATATGTTGCTCTACCTGATTTTGAATCTGGTCAAATGTTTGCCCATAGGCAATGGTTAAAGACAATACGAAGAATAGTGCGGCGGTAATTCTCGGCATTGGTTGGCGCGGTTGATGTATTAGCAAGAAAAGGTACGGCAGCCAACCTTCAAGTCAAAATTTTACCATATTAAACAGCTCTATTTATCGATGAAAAGCCAAATACCTTGATAAAGTACAATTATTTAAAGATTAAATCTATCGGGATAATCGGTTATTAATCCATCCACACCGATTTCTATCATATGTAACATATCTTCTTCTTCATTGACAGTCCATGGGATCACCTTAATTTCCTGATCCTGAAGATCATGCACAGTTTGAGCTGTTAGCAACTTAAAGTAACAGCTGTAGATTTCTGGTTTGAAACCCAGTGAATCCAAATTTTGCTCATAAGGAAGTTCATTTTCAATTAATAAGGCCAGCGTTACCTTCGGATATTTATCATGGAAATACTGGAGCACTCTAAAATCAAATGACTGAATGGTAACATACTTCCAATCAATCAAATCGTCAATTGTTGAGTAAACTAAATCACTAAAATCAGCCGGCGACGGATGATAAACGTCATCGGATTTTTCCTGACTTTTGATTTCTATATTGTAATTGATGTGCTTTTTCCCTGACTCTTTTAAATGCTCATTTACCGAAGCGATTACATCTTTAAGCAAAGGTTTATTGACAACCATTTTCTTTTGTTCTGGAAATCTTGGATGCGGCTTAGTTCCACAATCAAACTGCTGAATTTCCTCGTAATTCATTTGATAAATGTTGTATTGATACTGCGCAGTATCCGAAATCTCTCTTCCCTGCTTATCCAAACACATCTCAGCAGACATGTAAGGTTCATGAGACACTAACAATTCTCTATCATCAGTTACAGCCAGATCCATTTCAAGAGTATTTACTCCCAAATCGATAGCATGTAAGAATGCAGGGATCGTATTTTCAGGATATAATCCACGACAACCTCTATGCCCCTGAAGGTCAAAATTGGACTCCTTCTTTTCTGGATTACAACTCATAAAGATTATTGTAAGAATGATGAAAAAGTAACGCATTAAGTAAGGAATTTTATACGAGTAAAAATGTAATCAAGTGTCTCTTCATTCAACACCATGCGGTGGTAGTCGGTACCATCTAACTGCTGCTGTTTGTAGCCACTTTTATGAAGGTGCTTTTTATTAATATTAGCATCAAACCAATGGACTAACCGAATTTTTCCATCCTCGATTTCCAAACACGTAATGCCTCGCTTACCAATCACACACCCTGAATTGAACAAGCAAGGAATGTGAAAAATGGTGTTGTAAACGTAATTCTGAAAATTGGTGTCTTCGTTTTGCTTATAGTATTTCTTCAGGTCTTTTTTCAGTGACTTGATAGTCGTGATTACCTCCTCCGTCCTATGCTTTAAATCATTGGCATAGTCACGAATCAACTGTTCTATCTTGAATTTCAAACGCTCAACCTTATGTAATGATTCGAACAAAGGTCTATGGGTATGACCGATAATCGAAACTACTTTTCGGTATGCCGAATAATGATACGTGCGCTTCTCAATGGCATACTGCTTCTTACTGCTGTGTGCAACTGAGTAATTCTTGATCCCCAATGGATTGGCAAAATACTTGAGCGTAAAGCCAATAAGCGCATTATGCTTTTGGAATTTCTTAGATGCCTGATGCCCATGAAAAAAGAACAAATGATCTCCTTTGTATTCGAACTTGAAGCCTTCCAATAACTGGTAATCAAATGGCAATTCCTGCATCAAATCAAGCTCCAAATCATGATTGCCAATGGTTTTCAAAAGCCTGGATTTCTTGTGGAATTGATCGAAGAGATCATAAACTGCTTCCCATTGCTTAAGAATTTTCTTCAGTTTGAATCGCTGCATTTCTTCCACATCCCCATTAAGAATCAACGAAAAATCCTTCTTGAGATAATGCTCACCCAATACTGTTTTGAACAGTTCTGCATTGGTTTTGAAATCATCTGTGCTTCCTCCGTCGCCCATGTGTAGGTCGCTAAATACGACCCACTTATCTCCCTCCTTTAACTCGAAAGTCGGAGAGGCGTCGAAAAGGTTATCTAGATTTTGATAGACAATCTTGTTGGTGATCTTCACTTTGATAAGTTAGCAAAACGCTAAATAAAGGAGAAGATTCCACACGGTTTATGATTACTACTTTATGGAATTATTAAACATTAAGACTTTTTCATCAAAACTGCCTCCCAGGGCTTCAGAGTGATCTGACCACTGCCGTAAGCCAATGGTGCTTTATAATTGCCTATCACTTTTTCGAATCCTTGAGCATCGATGTTGTACACATAGTCCTCTGAAGTAAAGTTCAGAATCACTAAGTGCTCACATTCATCATCCCACCTTTTGAAAGCATAAATGGATTCACTCATTGGATCTAAATCCACATAGTCGGCATAAACCAATGATGGGTTATCCTTTCTAACCTGAATCATCTCGCGATAAAAATTCAGAATCGAATCACTATCTGTCTCCTGAGCTAACACATTAATCTGAGGATAATTTGGATTCACTTTTATCCATGGTGTACCAGAGGTATAGCCGGCATTCACTTGATCACTCCATTGTACTGGAGTTCGAGCATTGTCACGCCCTTGCTGATGAATGGCTTTCATGAGTAAGTTCAGATCTTTGCCTTTTTCACTCCACTCTTTGTAGACATTCTTTGTCTCAATATCGTCGTAATCGTCAATACTATCAAAAGCCACATTGGTCATGCCAATTTCTTCTCCTTGATACACATATGGAGTACCTCGCATGCTCATCATCATTAAGCACAGCAACTTAGCCGACTCAGCATGAAACTCCTGGTCATTCGCGAATCGAGAAGTGATTCTTGGAAAATCATGGTTACCAAGGAAGATACTATTCCAACCTTTTCCAGCTAATTTATTATCCCAATCAGAAAATACTTTTTTGAACTGAGGCAAACTATATGGAACAGGATCAAACTTTCCTTCCGGCCCATGATCGATGAACATGTGCCCAAATTGGAATACCATGTCCAGTTCCTTTTCCTCCTCATTTACGTATTTTCCACCATTGTCTAAATTGATACCAGGTCCTTCACCAACCGTCATGATGTCGTACTTACTCAACACCTCACGGTTCATTTCTTTAAGAAACTCGTGAACTCTTGGTCCATTGGCATATACTTTCTCAATGGTCTCATTGAACTCCTGATAAGGAGTATCGTCATATCCTCGTTTAGAAATCAACGAAATCACGTCCATTCTAAAACCATCAATTCCTTTATCTAACCAATATTTCATCATGGTGTAGACTTCCTCTCGCACGGTTGGATTTTCCCAATTCAAATCAGGTTGCTTGGTGGTAAACAAGTGCAAAAAGTATTCATCACTCGCTTTATCATATATCCAGGCATCACCACCGAAGAATGATTGCCAATTATTCGGAGGACCTCCGCTGATACCTTTTTTCCAGATGTAATAATCTCTTTTTGGACTCTCTTTGGAAGACTTGGACTCAACAAACCAGGCATGCTCATCCGATGTATGATTGACAACTAAATCCATGATCAAGCGCATTCCACGCTCATGAACTCCAGCCAATAACTCATCAAAGTCATCCATAGTGCCAAACTCATCCATGATATCATAATAGTCTGCGATATCATACCCATTGTCATCGTTTGGGGATTTGTAAACTGGACACATCCAGATCACGTCTATTCCCAGACTTTTAATGTAATCGAGCTTTTGGATGACACCCTGGATATCTCCAATACCATCACCATTACTGTCTTTATAGCTACGTGGGTATATCTGATACACCACGGATTCTTTCCACCAGGTTTTGTTCATTTTACTGCTGTATAATCCAAATAAATTGATGTGGGTCTAAAGTGTATTTGTACCCACTAAAATCAAGTTCTGCTCCTGAGTAGAGGTCCTTAACTCCTTTTTTCATATCAAATCCCAGATGGAACATCATATCCATTTTCAATTCCTCCGGGTGATCGTTGAGGTTAACCACCACAAAGACCCGCTTGTTCCCTTCCCCACGAACATAGGCCAATAAATGCTGATTATGACAATCCACCAGGTGTCTTACTTCACTATCAGCAAAGGCTTTTTGTTTCTTCCTGATCTTAATCAGTTTCTGTAATTCCGTGAATACTTTCCCCTCTACTGTCGACTTTTTCTTTCTAAGATCAGCCTGCTTCCAATCCATTTTTGGTCGGTGCATCCAGCGGTTGTCATATGACAAACTTGGGTCTTCCTCAAAAGAGTAATCATTGATTCGAGCGAGCTCATCTCCTGCATAAAGCATCGGAATACCTCCATAACTCACTATGATGCTATGAAGCATGACAATTCGCTGTAACGCCAAGGCTTCAGCATCCTTATCCTTTTCAACCAACGCTCTCTCCAAACCAGCAAGTGAAGCCAGGCTACCCGATATTCGTGCATCACCCTTGACCTTGTCTTCCATGAATTTACGTCCTCTCCCAAATGACCAATCGATATTACCAACCATGAAATTGATGAGGAACTGTCGATGATGCCATGGCGAATACCCTGCCCACTCTGCATGCTGATCTTCATAGCCCAAACCTATATCGTCGTGGCATCTCACATAATTGAGCCAGGTTGCTCCCATTGGCTTATGAGGCACATTGTGCATCGTAGACCAAAGAAGTCTATTATTTTTAGTAGCTACGGTGTCCCACAGCAAAGTCATCAAAGTGGCATTGTACGCCAAATCACACTCATTACTGGTCGTCTGAACCTCTCCGAAGTATTTAATGATCTCATCCGGTGCCACAATGGCTTCTGCCAGGAATAAAGTACCCGGAGCGCCGACTCTCACACAGCTTTTGAAAGTTTTAATGAGTAAGTGTGCTTCCCACAAGTTCTGACTCGTGGTACCAACTTTCTTCCACATGAATGCCAGCGCATCTAGTCGAAGGATATCAATCCCCTGATTGGACAGGTAAAGAATGATATCCAACATCTCAATGAAGACCTCTGGATTGGTGTAATTCAGATCCCACTGGTAGTTATGAAAAACCGACATTACCCACTTATTCACATCTTCGATGTAAGTGAAATTACCCGGAGCTGACTCTGGGAAAACCTGTGGCAATGACTGCTCAAACTGATCGGGAACTGTACGATCGTTAAAGAAATAATAGTATCCCTGATATTTTGGATCGCCTTCTCTGGCTTTTTGAGCCCACTCGTGTTGGTTAGATGTATGGTTAAGAACCAAATCCATCATCAACACCATGTCTTTTTTCTTAAAATCCTTAGCAAGAGCTTTTACTTCTTCCATGGTGCCAATGGCTGGATTGATGGATCGATAATCCGATACGGCATATCCTCCATCATTGTTCTTTTCAGGACACTTAAGTATCGGCATCAAATGAACCAAATTCACACCAAGCTCTTCCAGATAGCCCAATTTGTCTTTCAAGCCCTTTAGATCTCCGGCAAAACGATCCACATACAGCATCATGCCCACCAGCTCCTGACTCAATATCCAGTTGGGGTCACCTTCACGCTTTTTATCTACGAGTTTGAGATCCTTATCACGCTCCAGATATTTGTCAATAAGCACATTGACAAGTCGTTCGAGGTGATCCCAGACATCATTTCGCAATGGATACAATGTATGGAAATAATTGAATATGTCTTGAAAATTGGCCGAAAGGCGCATGAGGAAATGCTCGTCAAGCTTTCCACTTTTTCCAGAACGCGACAATATGTCCTGGAGTAACCGATTAGACTCAGGGTTATACACTTCTTTATACTAATACGTTTTACCTATATCACACGAACTGGCTAGCCACTTTCAAGCTTTTCTCTAACCATGCCTGCTCGTGTCTTCGTCGGTCTTCTGACCAACTAAAATTCTTACTCAAATAATCAAATACTGGCTCTATCAACTTTGGAATGGTATTGATGTTAAAATACAATCGACCGGTTCTCCGCTCAAAGAAGTCCATAATCGAATGAACGGCTTCTTCCTTCACGGTGAACTCCAATTCTGACAAGGCCAGTCTTATCTCAGGGTCTTCTTCTTTTCTGGTTTTGTAGTAACCGAAGACATCCTCAACCTGCTTTCCGTAATTCCCAACCAAATACTCCGCATAGTAAGGATCAAGTCCCATTTCTGTCACTCGTCCACGAACATATGCTTCATAGTTGCGAACTGCTTCTCCATCTTTAAAACCGGACCCTGCCAATAAAATCTTATCTGTGTTGCAATCAGGAATTTCAATTCCCAATTCATCTTCCATTCGTTTGCCCAGCTTATCGATGATTCGCTCAGCCATTTTGCGATATCCTGTCAGTTTACCTCCAGCTATGGAGAGCAAACCACTTTCTGATTCGAATATCTCGTCTTTTCGAGATAATTGAGAGGCAGACTTTCCTTCCTCCTCGATCAAAGGTCGTAAGCCAGCCCAGCTAGATTCTACATCATCTATCGTCAACTCCACCTCTGGAAAAATGTGTTTTACTCCCTTCAATAAGTATTCAACATCTTCTTTATCCGTGCGGACATCATTGATATTACCATGGTAATCAGTATCGGTGGTACCAATGTAAGTCACTCGATCTCTCGGAATAGCGAAAATCATTCGCCCATCAGGCACATCGAAATATACCGATTGCTTCACAGGGAATTTGGAATGCGGTAATACGATGTGAACTCCCTTCGTTGGGTGCAGTTTCTTACCTTTCAGTGATCTATTCTTCTCTCTGATTTCATCTACCCATGGTCCAGCAGCACTGATGGTATAGGTGCTATTGATTTTGTATTCCATGCCCGTCAGATTATCGCGCCAATCAATTCCTCGTACTTTCCCCTCTGCATCATAAATGAAGTCTGTTGCTTCCGCATAATTGATGATATCAGCTCCCATGCGAGTGGCTGTTTTTAATATCTCAAGAGTCAAACGAGCATCATCTGTGCGGTACTCGGCATAGATTCCTCCTCCTTCCAATTTATCAGGATCAAGTAATGGCTCCTTCTCCATGGTTTCTTCGTGAGTCATCATTTTGCGCTGATCCACTTTCTCCACACCGGCCAATACATCATATACCATCAGACCAACTGACGTCAATATCTTACCATAGGTGCCATCTTTAATCAACGGCAATAGCATCTTTTCGGCTTTGACCAGATGTGGTGCCAAATGATGAACTACCGCTCGTTCCTGCCCCACTTCACGAACTAATGCTACCTCAAACTGCTTGAGATACCTCAGCCCGCCATGAATTAGCTTAGTCGATTTGCTACTGGTCCCAGATGCATAATCATTCTTCTCCACCAAGGCTGTTTTTATACCACGAGCAGCAGCATCCAGTGCAATGCCTGCACCAGTCACCCCACCACCAATGATCACCAAGTCGTATTGGGTACGATTCAGTTTCTCAATTAACTCTCCTCTCTCGTTGGCGTTAAATCCATTCATATTTCCTTGGTCCAGTTAAAGGTTCGCTTGACAGCTTCTTGCCATCCTTTGTATAACTTCTCCCGTGCGGTTTTATCTATGGAAGGTTCAAATTTCTTTTCCGTTTTACGGACTTTTTTGATTTCATCTAATGTCCAGACTCCTGCAGTCAAACCAGCTAAATAGGCAGCACCAAGTGCGGTAGATTCTGTAATGGCCGGCCTGTCCACTTCTACTCCAAGTATGTCAGATTGGAATTGCATCAAGTAGTCATTGGCTGTAGCTCCACCATCCACCATGAGACTGGAAATTTTAATTCCAGAATCCTGCTCCATGGCTTTCTTCACGTCCCGTGTCTGATAAGCAATGGATTCCAATGCTGCTTTGATGATGTGGTCTTTGCCCGTATCACGAGTTAACCCAAATATGGCTCCTCGAGAATATTGATCCCAATATGGAGCTCCTAATCCTGCAAACGCAGGCACTAAAAAGACATCATGAGTTTCCACTTTCCTTGCGAAATACTCCGAGTCTGACGCATTATCCAATACTCGCAGGCCATCACGCAACCATTGAATAGCCGCTCCAGCTATGAAGATACTACCTTCCAGCGCATACGTCAATTCGCCGGTAGTGCTACAAGCCATGGTCGTTAATAAACCATTTTGAGAATGCTGACACTTATTACCTGTGTTCATCAGCATGAAACAGCCAGTACCATAAGTGTTTTTAGCTTCTCCAGGCTCGAAACATGCCTGACCGAATAGCGCTGACTGCTGATCTCCCGCAATTCCCATTATCGGAATGGTCGCTCCACGGTACTCATAATCTCCAAAATGATAGGCCGAAGGATGTGCTTCAGGAAGCATCGATGCTGGAACATCCAACATTTCCATCAATCCTTCATCCCATTTATTATCCACGATATTATAAAGCATCGTTCTAGATGCATTGGTATAATCCGTGGCATGAACTTTACCTTTTGTCAAATTCCAAACCAGCCACGAATCAATAGTTCCGAAGCAAAGCTCTCCCTTTTCCGCTCGCGCTCTTGCTCCATCTACATGATCCAAAATCCATTTGACTTTGGTTCCAGAGAAGTAGGAATCGATGACTAAACCAGTCTTATTTCTGACCGTTTCTTCAAGGCCTTTTTCTTTCAATTCGTCACAAAACTCAGAGGTTCTTTTGTCCTGCCAAACGATTGCCCGATGCATCGGTTCTCCGGTTTTGCGATCCCAAACGACTGTCGTTTCGCGCTGATTGGTTATTCCAATAGCTGTGACATCTCCTGGATTAATATTCAGATCGTTTAACAGTGCTCTAAGAACCTCAGACTGTGTTGTCCAGATTTCTTCTGCATCATGCTCCACCCATCCAGATTTTGGAAAATACTGAGTGAACTCTTTTTGTTTGACACCAAGAATCTCACCCTTTTCGTTAAAAAGAATGGCCCTCGAGCTCGTGGTACCTTGATCAAGTGCTACTATGTAAGCCATGTTTCTATTTTTACCAGAACATTCCCACCACCACTGCGGTGATGATTAATAAGATAACTGCCAATATGCGGTAATTCTGATACCATGGCAATCCTTCCAATTCTTTCGTCTCTGCTTTAAACAAACCAACATTCCAGGTAAGAGAGTTCACTACTTCCGCACTAGGGGCAGTACCCATACTGCTGACAACAACATGAACGAGCATACAACTAACCATCAAGAGTGGTGCTTTATGCAGGTAATGAATTTCTGTAAGCCATGGCGCCAGATTGTACATCCCAGCTACAATCATGAAAATAGAAAATAACAAACCAGCCATCAATGCTGCAAAAGCACCGTTTCCGTTTGCTCGTTTCCAAAACAAACCGACCAGGAATACCGCAACTACAGGAGGCGCAATGAATCCAAGAACTAACTGAAGGTATTCCCAAAGTGAATCAGAAATTTGCTCGATGTACTGTGTCCAGAAAGCGGAAAGTAATACCAAAATAACTGTTGCAATTTGACCCGCCCTTACTAGCTGCTTGCTCGTCATATCTGGCTTAATCTTCGTAATGAAGTCCATGGTGATTAGCGTTGATGCAGAATTCAAAGTAGCAGAGATACTACTACTCATCGCTGCTAATAGACCAGCAATCACCAACCCAAGGATTCCTGTTGGCAACAGTTTATAAAGCATTACTGGATAAGTCATGTTCGGACAATCTTCCAGATTATCACAAATCACAGACTGACCTGCTTCGTTGGTGATGTAATAATTAAGACCACTAATATCTAAATCGGAGAATAGCACAATTGCCATTACTCCAGGTAAAATCATGATGAATATTACTGGCACTTTCATAAGTCCTGCAAACAATGCTCCCCAACGGCCGTGGTTCAAATCTTTAGCAGAAAGCACCCGCTGCACCATGAATTGGTTATTGGCCCAGAAATAGAACCCTAACAATGGCACACCAAACAGCAATCCGGTCCATGGCATGTAGGCATCATTGGAGGCGGGACCAGCCATATCAAAGACATCCTTCGCTGGTTTATCCAAGTATCCAGATCCATTTAATTGATCTAATCCAGCCATCATTCCAGACCAACCACCGACTTCCACAAAACAGAAGTAAGTAATGATCATCGAACCGATAATCAATAACACTGCCTGAATAACCTCAGTATGAACTACCGATGACAATCCACCAGGAATGGTGTAAGCAGCTGCTGCCAAAGCCAAACTGATGATGATGAACGTTGAGGAAACCTCAGGGAAAATGATTTTAAGGATCAGGTTACCTGCATAAAGCCCGGACGCCATATCGATAATAACATTGCCAATGATCGTAATGAATGAAAAGTAATAGCGGGAACGTACATCATACCTTTTCTCCAAAAACTCAGGCATGGTATAAACCTTAGACTTGAGATAAAAAGGCAAGAAGAAAATGGCAAAGAATACGAGAACTACTGCTGCCATCCACTCATAGTTATATACTGCAGTGTTCGTTTGATAGGCATCAGATGTTAATCCGATGAGGGTGTTGCTACCAATATTGGCTGCAAATAAGGAGATCCCGACTACAGGCCAAGTCATGTTACGACCTGCGAGGAAATAATCCTCTGAAGACTGTTGTTTTCCTTTGGATATTCCGTACCAAATTATCCCAAGGATGTAAACCACAATGATGGCTATATCCACAAAACCGAGCTGTACACTTTCCATTTTAGGGTTGATTAATTTGTTTTATTCAACTCTATAATAGTAAGAAATAGGCAATTAAACCTACTTTTTGAAGCAGTGTTTTACTAATATCGAAATGAAAACGATTGTAAATTAAAATTATCAATCATCCCTCAGCACTACACCCCTTCGAGTGTGAATAAACAACTATTGCATGGTCTTTTCGCTATTAATTTCAAAAGCGAGATTCCTATTTTTATTCACACTTCCATGGTTTGTTAAAGCGAATCTTGATTCACTGAAGTGATCATTTCCTTTAATTCACGTTGTTTGCCAAACCTGGCTACTTCGCCAATTACAATAATAGCAGGAGAACCCAAACCGAGTTGTTCCACTTGATTTTCTACATTGTGTAATTCACAGAAAGCAGATCGTTCGTCATCTCTGCTACCATTTTGTATGACAGCAATTGCTTCACTTTGTCCGCGAGCATTTGTGAAGAGATCCACAATCTTCGATAAATGGCGCATTCCCATTAAAATGACTACTGTTGCACTTGATTTAGCTGCTAAAGCTATATCTGAGGACATTTCCAGACTGGAAGTTGTACCTGTAATCACCCAAAAGCTCTCATTAATTCCTCTTTTAGTAACAGGAATTTCACTCATAGCCGGAACAGATATCGCACTACTAATACCCGGAACAATTTCTACATCCATACCATGCGCTCTTGCGTGCTCTAACTCCTCATGCCCTCTCCCAAATACAAAAGGATCTCCTCCCTTGAGCCTTACTACGTGCTCATATTGCTTTCCATTGTCCACAATCATGTCATTGATATAAATCTGCTGATACTGATGTATTCCAGGTTTTTTCCCTACGTAGACCAATTCACATTCTTTTGAACAATACTTTAGTAGTTCTGGATTTACCAAAGCATCATAAAGTACTACCTGAGCTTTCTTTAAGACATTAATTGCTTTCAAAGTGATTAATTCCGGATCTCCTGGGCCTGCTCCAATTAAGTATAGTGTTGACATAGTACGTAAATATTTGACACTAAACTACGTATTTTATTTTTATTTCTTAAGTATTATTACGTAGTTTTACGTAAAATAAATTTCATCACTATGGAAAAGGTTATTGTCATCGGAAATGGAATGGTAGGATATAAGTTCTGTGAAAAACTCAGAGCCAAGGCCTCCAAAGAAGAGATCTCTCTTACTGTATATGGTGAAGAACCCTTACCTGCCTACGATCGGGTTCACCTAAGTGAATATTTCGAATCCCAATCCGAAGACAAGCTTCTCATGGCCCCAAGAGCATGGTATGAAGAAAACGACGTAACTCTAAAGACCTCCCAATTAATTACCAACATTGATCGAAGCACCAAAACTATTTCTACTCATACAGGTGAATCTGAAAGTTATGACTACTTAGTCCTGGCTACGGGATCTAGTGCCATGGTTCCTCCCATAAAAGGAGTAGACAAAAAAGGAGTGTTTGTATACCGCACCATCGAAGACCTTGACCAGATCATAGAATATTCAAAAAATGTAAAAACTGGAGCTGTTTTAGGTGGAGGACTACTCGGACTGGAGGCCGCCAAAGCACTAATGGATCTCAACCTGGAGACTAAAGTCATCGAATTTGCTCCTAAACTCATGCCCAGACAATTGGATGAAGCGGGATCCAACATGCTCAAGTCCAAAATTGAATCATTAGGAATAGAAATCCTCCTCAATAAGAACACCAAAGAAATCCATGGGAATGGTAAATTAGATCAATTGGAATTCACTGACGGAACCAGTCTTGAGACCGAAATGCTTGTGATTAGCTGTGGAATCGTATCTCGAGATGAACTAGCCAAAACTTGTGGTCTTGAAACTGGCACCCGAGGTGGGTTTATTGTCAATGAGCAGATGCAAACCAATGATCCAGCGATCTATGCAATTGGAGAAGCTGCCAATTATAACGGAATGGTCTATGGTCTAGTAGCACCTGGATATGACATGGCCGAAACCGTGGTAGATCAGCTAATCGGTGATCAAACCAAGCAATTCAGTGGAGCGGATATGTCCACCAAATTGAAACTCATCGGGGTAGACGTGGGGAGTTTTGGAGATGCTCTTGGACAAACGGAAGGAGCTATCCCAATTGCTTTTGAAGATAAAAACTCAGGGGTCTATAAACGGATTAACTTATCCCCTGACAAGAAAAAATTGTTAGGAGGTATTTTAGTTGGTGATGCCAAAGACTACAGCATGCTGTTGCAGATTGCCCAAAATGGTATGGCCGTTCCTCCCAACCCGGAAGACTTAATCCTTGGAGCAAGAGGCGCTGGAGGTGGAAACACCATGATGGATTTACCAGATTCTGCACAGATATGCTCCTGTGAGAACGTCACCAAAGCTGATATCGTTTCCTGCATCAAAGATGATGGCGTCACTGACCTTAAGCAAGTACGTACTTGTACGAAAGCCGGTACCGGTTGTGGTGCGTGCTCCCCAATGGTGGCGGACATCTTTGGAGCAACGTTAAAGTCCATGGGACAAGTAGTACGCAAAACACTTTGCGCTCACTTTGACTACACCCGTCAGGAACTGTACAGCCTGATCAAAATCAAAGAAATCAAGTCATTCAACGAGCTTCTAAACCAATACGGAAGTGGAGATGGCTGTGAAACCTGCAAACCTGCTGTGGCCTCTTTGCTAGCAAGCATCTGGAACGACCAAATATTGAAACAAGACACCATTCAGGACACCAATGACCGATTCCTGGCCAATATTCAAAAAGGCGGAAGTTACTCAGTGGTTCCAAGAATACCTGGTGGCGAGATCCCTCCAGACAAATTGATAGTGATTGGTCAGGTAGCCAAAAAATATGATTTGTACACCAAAATCACCGGCGGCCAACGGATAGACTTGTTCGGCGCAAGACTTAATGACCTCCCAAAAATATGGAGAGAGTTAATCGATGCGGGCATGGAAAGCGGTCACGCCTATGGCAAATCCTTAAGAACCGTCAAAAGCTGTGTAGGGTCTACCTGGTGCAGATATGGCCTACATGACTCTGTGAGTTTTGCTATAGAAATAGAAAATCGATATAAAGGACTGAGATCGCCACACAAGCTGAAAGGTGCAGTATCCGGATGTAGAAGAGAATGCGCTGAAGCGCAAGGAAAGGATTTTGGCTTAATCGCAACAGAAGCAGGGTATAACCTTTACGTCTGTGGAAACGGTGGAGCAAATCCTCAGCATGCGAAGCTTTTAGCTGGAGATATTGATGAAAAAACGGCCATCAAATACATCGATCGATTCCTGATGTTTTACATCCGAACAGCTGAGCCACTTAACAGAACTGCCGTTTGGCTTAATAAGCTAGAGGGTGGCATTGATTATCTCAAAGAAGTGGTTGTCAACGACTGCCTTGGACTTGGCGAAGAGCTGGAAAAAGATATGCAGGCACTCATCGCAGCATACCACTGCGAGTGGAAGGCCGCCATTGAGAATGAAGACATGAAAAAGAAATTCAGCCATTTCGCTAACAGTGAGGATGATGACCCTACACTAGAGTTTGTTCCAATGCGAGAAATGAAAAAGCCTGCTGACTGGGACTGATTGCAAACTTCTAAAAAATTGACAATGATGAGTGATACCATATCCTATAAAACAGTAACACCAGAAGAAGTAAATACTTGGTTTGAAGCTTGTGCTGTTTCGGACTTCCCATCTGACGGAGGATTGAACATCAGCTATCAAGGATTACAAATAGCCGTTTTTAACTTCACCCGGCGCAATGAATGGTTTGCCACACAAAACCTCTGTCCTCACAAGAAGCAAATGATTTTATCCCGAGGTATGATTGGCTCGGATGGTAATGAGCCAAAAGTGGCATGTCCTTTTCACAAAAAAACATTCTCATTGAAGACAGGAGAAAACCTAAATGGCGATGAGTGCGCCATAGCTACCTATCCGGTGAAGGTAGAAAACAGCAAAGTTTACGTAGGCTTTGCGTAGCATTACGTACACTTGCTGCTGATAGATTCGTCTATTTACTTACTTTTACGTAGCTAAATCAACATGGTAGTTGCTTTCGAATGCCAAAAACCCGCTTCAGACGCTTAGGACTTTTTTATATCGCCGCATTAGGCGGAATTGCGCTAAGCATTATTATCAGCCAACTACTAATCCAAACCTCCATTAGTAGCCAACAAGATGATGCTCGTGTGATCAACGTGGCAGGTCGTCAGCGAATGCTCAGCCAAAACATCAGCAAATTGGCTCTGAAAATAGAGCAACATAAAGGCGACAGCTCCACCAATTTTTCAGAACTGCAACACGCTCTTGATCTCTGGAAGCAAAGCCACGAAGGCCTACAAAACGGAAATCCAGAGCTTGGTCTATCTGGAAACCCTTCACGTGTCATTCGGAAAATGTTTGACGAGGTAGAACCACATTATCTTTCTATTTTACAAGCTGCAGGCAATCTTTTTGGCAATACTGACTCACTAAGCATTCAATCCAATGTTGGCATCATTCTCCGACATGAAGCCAATTTTCTAGAGGCCATGGACCGGATCGTTTTTCAATATGACTTTGAAGCCAGAGAAAAAGTCATCGATCTAAGATCTAAAGAAATCTACCTATTCGTCATATCCATCCTGATCATAGGATTAGAACTCTTGTTCATTTTCACTCCATTGGCAAAAACCATTCGTGCCACTGTTCAAGAATTGACCGAATCAGAAAAAGCATCGAAAAACATGACTCGAGAGCTTTCCAAACTCTATGAAGAATTGGGAAAAAGCTATCAGGACCTGGAGGCAGTCAATGCAGAACCCGAGTCTCCATCGCTGTATGCCAGCATGGATACCTCAGGCCAAATCACGCACTTATCTAGCCAGTTCCTGCAAGTGATGGAATATGAAGAAGAAGAACCTCCACAATCACTAAAAGAGCTATTAGAGCGTAGCGACTACCGACCGGACTTTATCGATGGCGTATTGGATTTATTAAAAAATGGAAAAAATTGGTCCGGGGAATTGCGCCTAATCACCGAGCCAGGAGATTTTTGTTGGCTAGAAACGCACCTGATACCAGTCACAGCTACTCAGGAAATAAAACTAATTGCTCGAAACACCACACACTACAAGGAAGCTAAACTGAAATCCAGAGAGATCAACAAAGAGCGAATTGAGAAATCTGTCAAAGAACAACAATATCGCTCAGCACTCATACTGGAAGGTCAGGAAGAAGAAAGAAAACGACTGTCGAGAGAAATGCATGATGGTGTAGGCCAAATGCTGTCGGCCATGAAACTCTTGCTGGAATCCTTCAATCCTTCGTCCACTCCCATGAAGATGCGCCTCAATGATGCGAAAGATTTGATGAAATCCATCATTCAGGAAGTCCGCCGGGTGTCCTTTAACCTGACCCCTAGTAGTTTAGATGATTTTGGGTTGGTTCCGGCAATCAATAAGTTTTGCGATGAAATCAATGCTGTCACCAAACCGGAAGTAACATTCGTAAATGAAACGCGATTCATCAACCGGCTGGATAGCAATATTGAAACGAACCTCTATCGTATCATACAGGAAGCAGTCAATAATGCCATCAAATACGCCAAAGCTTCTCACATTACGGTCACTTTTTCTCATACCATTAACAATCTCAACATAACTGTGGTGGATGACGGGAAAGGGTTTGATTTTAGCAGAGTAGAACGAAGTGGGCACTTTGAAAAGGCTGGGCATGGCATTTTTAACATGAAAGAACGAACTTCTTACATTGGTGGAAGTTTCCAAATGGAAACCGAAGTAGGGAAAGGAACCAAAATAACAATCACATTATCCTTAGACAAAAATGATTAAAGTAGCACTTGCAGACGATCACGAAATCGTGAGATATGGTATCAAAATGGTACTAGAAGATGATCCGGAAATAGAGGTCATTTGGGAAGCATCAGACGGACAGGAAACCATTGACAAAATGCACGAAACCACCCCTGACGTGCTTGTTGCTGATATTCGAATGCCGCTATTGACCGGCCTGGAAGTCACACAAAAACTGAAACAACAAGATCCATCGCTCAAAATTATCATGCTCACGATGCATGACGACTCTGAGTACATCTTAAAATCTGTTCAATATGGCGCAGATGGCTATTTGCTAAAAGACACAAACAAAGCCGAGTTCAACAAAGCGGTGAAAATGGTTAATAGTGGGCAAAAATATTTCAGTGGAGACATCTCTACCACTATTGTAAACTCGATCATGACCGGAGGAGTTGCTCCTGCCTCGCCAGAAGCACCAACACCAATTGCCTCTCAAGATTATGGCTTAACCAAAAGAGAAAAGCAGATATTGAGCCTGATTTACGACGGAGTTTCCAATAAGGATATTGCCGAAAAACTGGATAAGAGCATCCGCACGATAGAAACTCATCGCTTCAACATCATGAAGAAACTGGAAGTCAATAACATTACCGAGCTATTGAAGAAAGTGGATAGAGAAAGTATCCTGTAGGTACAAAGTAAAGTAGACAATTTGATCCTTCAATTAGGTCATTTGACCACCTTCCAATCGGGGTGTCGACTTTAAATTTGATATACCAAACCAGGTTATCAATCTCTAAACATCACCCCGATGAAACATTCTATTTGGCTTATTCTATTGGTCTTCGCGGCTATCAGTTACACATCTGCACAATCAGCATTCGTCACTGTAAATGGAGATCAACTTATTCTTATTGGGCAGCCCTATCATTTCATTGGCACCAACCTCTGGTATGGAATGAATCTTGGTGGAGGTACCGCAGAAGATAAAGCTCGATTAATTCGAGAATTGGATCGACTGGAAGATCTCGGAATCACAAACCTTCGAATCATGGCAGCCAGTGAAGGATCTGAAGACAGTCCTTATCAAAACAAACCCATTCTTCAAACTGCTCCAGGGATTTACGATGACAACCTGCTCCAAGGATTAGACTTTTTGCTTGTAGAAATGGGCAAACGAAACATGAAGGCAGTGGTTTGTCTCAGCAATTTCTGGATGTGGAGTGGTGGGTTTCCACAATATTTAAGCTGGACGAATAAAGAAAAAATCCCTTACCCTGATGTAGAAGGTGGTGGTTCCTGGGATGGATTCATCAACTATTCACAGTCCTTTTATAGCAATAAAAAAGCAGTTGGTCTCTATCATGATTTTCTCAGGTTTATCATTACTAGAGAAAATTCAATCTCAGGGATCAAATACACTGATGATCCCACCATCATGTCTTGGCAGCTAGCCAATGAACCACGAGGATATGAGGAAGTAGTCGCTTATCGAAAATGGATCAAGAAAACCGCAAAGCTGATTCAGCAGCTCGACCCCAATCACTTAGTTTGCATAGGAGCTGAAGGGGATACCTCAACTAAAATATCAGGAACCGACTTATACAAAGACAGCAAGTCCAAGTACATAGACTATGCCACCACCCATCTTTGGATCCAAAACTGGGGTTGGTTTGACCCAAAAGACACCTCCACTTATTCTCTAGCCCTTGCAAAAGCAAAGAATTATCTGGACGGACAAGTTGAGAAGGCACGCAAACTTGGCAAACCTTTAGTCTTGGAAGAATTTGGGGTTTCTCGCGACAATGGCTCCTTTGACATAAGCGCTCCTGTCTCCTTCCGAAATCACTTTTACAATTGGATCTTCGACTATACTTCGCAAGAAATTACGCAGGGAAGTCCACTTCAAGGATGCAATTTCTGGTCTTGGGGCGGTGAAGGCAGACCTGGGGAACCTGGTGGATTTTGGAAAGTTGGTGATGATCTAATCGGAGATCCAGCACATGAGCTGCAGGGTTGGTATTCCGTATATGATACCGACGAAGAAACTATAGAGTTGATCAAGACTTTCACTCAGAGGACTAAATAGCTGATTATCAACAAATAGAGCAAACAAAAACAGCTTTCTACGTAGCTTTTAAAATTATATTTACGTAATTTTACGTAATTAACTTGAAGCTATGGACTGTTTATCCTGCAACAACACCCAGTGCGTTATCAAAAAGAACATCAAGCAAGCGAAAATTCGAGAATTTATCACTCAGAAAGCTACGCTCAGATGTAAAAAAGGACAAAGCTTCATCATTGAAGGTTCTCCTGTACATGGGTTGTATTTTGTACAGGATGGCAAAGTAAAAGTGGCCAAAACAGGCCTCAATGGTAAAGAGCAAATCGTGCGATTTACTGGTAATGGAGAAACCGTAGGCCACAGAGGTTTTGGCAGTGGCATTTCTTATCAAATCAATGCCGTAGCACTGGAAACGACCATACTATGCAGTTTTTCTAGCGACACTTTACATCAAATGCTGATGGAAGTTCCCACACTTACTTACGATCTAATGACCTTCTATGCCGAGGAGTTAAACAGAAGCGAATCCAAGGTTAAAAAGTTTGCTCAAATGACCGTAAGGGAGAAAGTAATAGATGCCCTTTTATACATGAACCGCAAGTTCGGAAGAACCAACAATCTACTTAACCTCCAACTCTCGAGAAAAGAGATCTCTGACTTTGCCGGAACCACTGAAGAGCAGGTCATTCGTACACTTTCTGCCTTGAGAAAAGAAGGTTTAATCGAAACCCCTGGCAAAAGAATCAGCATTAAAAACGTAGAACTACTTAGAAAAGAAATCTCTGAGCACAACTACTTCATTGACAGCTAAATCCTTTATTACCTGCTATTTAACTCCACAAACCTGCTATTTCGCAGGTTTTTTATTGCGCTAAAAGATTGTTTTAGCCTGTCACACACACATAAATCTTATAAGTACATCTTTCTAGGTTTGCTATATCTACGTAATTATACTTATTCATCATACGTAGCAACTAAAGCTAATCTTAGAGATCATGAAGAAAATTACTTACCTAACCGTGCTGCTCCTAACTCTTGGAATATATGGTGTTCAAGCACAAGTAACTATTTCCGCTGAAGTTCGTCCACGTTCAGAATTTAGAAACGGGTTTAAGACTTTAACAGAAGAAGCAAAAAACGCAGCCTTCTTTACAGAACAACGTTCCAGACTCTATCTGGACTATGCTGACTCTGCATTTAAATTTAGAGTGGCATTTCAAGACATTCGAATTTGGGGAGAAACCCCTCAAATCTTCAAAGAAGAATATGGCAAGACCTTTATCAGTGAAGCCTGGGGACAGTACTATTTCAACAAAGCTTTCTCTGTAAAAGCTGGACGCCAGATCATTTCCTACGACAACCAAAGGTTCTTAGGCGGACTGGAATGGGCTCAGCAAGGAAGAAGACATGATGCATTGTTATTTCTATACGAAGCAAACAAATCAAAACTACACCTTGGGTTCGCATACAATCAGGATGACGACATCCCAGAGCAAAGTTTCTTACAAGCTCCAGGCGCTGGCTACTACAGCGTTGGGGGAAATTACAAGACTTTCCAGTATGCTTGGTTCAATCAGCAATTGAACGAAGGATCTCTTTCCCTTTTAGCATTCAACGCAGGATATCAAAATGCTGATTCCACAGTTTCATTCAAACAGACTTTAGGAGTTATTGCCTCCAAAAAATTAGGAGGAATCAAGTTGGCAGGAGACTTTTACTACCAAACAGGTGAATTCTCCAAAAACAAAGTAAATGCCCTTCTAGCTGGAATTAATGCCACTTTCACTACTTCAGTAACTCCTTTGACATTGGGAGTAGAATACATTTCTGGTAAAGATGATTCTGATACATCTACCGACATCACAGCATTTAGTCCTGATTTTGGTACCAACCACGCGCACAATGGCTTCATGGACTACTTCTATGTTGGGCCAGCTAATGGTACGGTTGGCGTTACTGACATTTACTTAAAAACCAACTTCAAACTTGCTGGAGGAGCATTCAAAGTACATGCACATCAGTTCATGACAGGGTCTACTCAGCTGGATGCCGAAGGTCAGGAGCTGAGCAAAACGATGGGTACTGAAGTAGATCTTGTATTTGCCAAAAAACTAAAAGGTGGTGTAGTCTGGAATCTCGGTTACTCACAAATGTTTGCTAGCGATACCATGGAAGCACTTAGAGGTGGAGACAAAAGTTCACTTCAATGCTGGGCATGGACCATGATCACTTTCAAACCAACTCTTTTCACATCGAAATAATTTGACAACCAAAAACAATTGAAAGTCATGAGAATATTAAAAAGCACATTCATTTTAGTCCTACTTGCTGCCATTTGGTCGGCTTGTACAGGAAGCACTGCACAAAAGAAAGAGGCAACTGTAGAATCAGCATCTGAAGCTAGCTCTGCCAAACTACTAATTGAGAAGCCACAGTTAACATTTGGATTTATCAAGTTGACTGACATGGCCCCTTTGGCTATAGCCAAAGAGCTTGGCTACTTCGAAGATGAAGGATTGTTCGTTACCATCGAGGCACAATCCAACTGGAAAAACGTTTTAGATCGTGTGATTGATGGTCAATTGGATGGCTCTCACATGTTGGCGGGTCAGCCGATTGCTGCAGGAGCTGGATTCGGACGTCAGGCAGAATTGGTAACACCATTCTCCATGGACCTTAACGGAAACGGAATTACAGTATCTAACGAAGTGTGGTCTGCCATGAAACCAAATGTACCAAAAGATGCAGATGGCAAACCTATTCACCCAATCAAGGCTGACGCGCTTGCACCGGTAGTGGCAGATTACAAAAATGCTGGTCGTCCATTCAAAATGGGTATGGTATTCCCAGTTTCTACACACAATTATGAAATCAGATACTGGTTGGCTGCAGCCGGAATCAATCCAGGTTTCTACACCGCTGAAAACATTCAAGGGCAAGTAGATGCAGATGTGTTGCTTTCAGTTACACCACCACCACAAATGCCGGCTACACTTGAAGCAGGCACCATTTATGGTTACTGTGTAGGTGAGCCTTGGAACCAACAAGCGGTGTTCAAAGGGATTGGAGTACCCGTAACAACCAACTATGACATCTGGAAAAACAATCCGGAAAAAGTGTTTGTGATGACCAAGAAATTTGTGGAAGAAAATCCAAATACAGCTATCGCTGTGACCAAAGCATTGATCAGAGCTGCTAAATGGTTAGACACTCCAGGTAACAGACCAGAGGCGGTTGGAATTCTTTCCATGCCAGAATATGTAGGTGCCGACTCTGTGGTGATTGCTAACTCTATGACTGGAACATTTGAGTTTGAAAAAGGAGACAAAAGAAGCATGCCAGATTTCAATGTATTCTACAGATACAATGCAACGTATCCATTCTATTCTGACGGTATCTGGTTCTTAACTCAAATGCGCAGATGGGGCCAAATCCCTGAAAGCAAGCCTGCAGATTGGTACCACTCTACTATCAAAGATATTTACCGACCAGACATCTGGGGTAAAGCTGCAGCACTACTGGTAGAAGAAGGGAAAATCCCAGCTTCTGACATTCCAGAAACAGACGGTTACAAACCAGCAACAACTGACTTTATCGATGGCCAATCTTACGATGGCAAAGATCCGCTTGGATATATCAACAGCTTCAAAATTGGAAACAAGGACGAAAGCTTGTAAATGCTTTTGATTATCCCATCCTAAAGGGTGTCAAAAGCGAAATTCATACCTATAGGATGAATAGCATACTATTAAGTTAAGTCCATTAAAAAAAGTCCTTCTCCTTTAGGAGAAGGATTTAGGATGAGGCCAGATAAAGCAACCACTTAACTTAATAGTGCTACAGAATGCAATCAAATTGAAATACTTTAAAAAATAGACGTTGGTGTCTGAGGGTTTGGACACAGGCCGACCCTCGCACCAACATTTACCATTCACACTTCATAAAATACCAACGTCATGAAGGACAAATCCATAAAAACATTGCGAATGATCGGCCTAGGATTTTTAGAGCCACTGATCAGATTATTTAGCGGTGAAGAACCATCCAAAAACGGCAAATTATTCTTCACTAAAGCCCTATTACCACTCTTATCCATAATCCTCTTTGTAGTGATCTGGCATGCAGGAGCAACTGCACTTTACAACAGTGAAGCAAGTGTTCGTATTGAAAAAGCAAGAGCTGAACAAGGAGAAGAAGCAGCCATAGCTATGCAGGAATGCATCGAATCTGGCGACGTTTCTTGCCAACCAAACACTCTTCCTTCTCCAAAACAAGTTTTTGGAGCATTCCAGGCACTTTGGCAAGATCATAAAAGCATCAGCGAAAAGAAAGCTGAATTTAAAGACAAGGTTTCGGCCACCAACGAGCAACGTGAAGCACAAGGATTGGATCCAATTACCTACACAGGAAGACCTTCCTTCCTCGATCAAATTGGCACCAGCTTAAAAACAGTAGCCGCTGGTTGTTTGCTAGCCATGCTTATTGCAGTACCTATTGGAATCATCATAGGACTGAGTGAATCTCTGAGAACAGCCATGAACTGGTTAATTCAAATCCTAAAGCCTGTTTCACCTGTTGTGTGGCTACTGTTGGTATTCATGATAGTGAAGACTGTCATCACCGATCCCTCATTAGATAAATCGTTTATCATTTCCTTTATCAGCGTTGGTCTTTGTGCCATGTGGGCAACGCTTGTCAACACCAGTCTTGGAGTGAGCACGGTAGATAAAGACTACATCAATGTAGCCAAAGTATTGAAGTTGAGCATTGGACAAAACATCTTCAAAATCATTCTTCCTGCTTCGTTACCATTGATTTTCACCGGTTTAAGAATTACTGTTTCTGTATCATGGATGGTATTGATTGCCATCGAATTACTAGCTCAAAGTCCGGGATTAGGATCTTTCGTTTGGGAAGAATTCCAAAATGGAGCGAATGACTCCAATGCCAAAATCATTGTAGCCATGTTTGTGATCGGAATCATCGGGTTCCTACTAGATCGTATCATGCTTAGTGTTCAAAATATGATGAGTTTCAATAAAGGAATGGCATAATGGCGATACTGGAATTAAATAATGTTTCGAAATCCTTCGGAGTTGGATCCTCAAGAATAGATGTGCTATCCGACATCAACCTTAAAGTGAACGAAGGAGAGTTTTTAGCAATCGTTGGGTTTTCTGGAAGTGGAAAAACCACCTTAATCAACCTGATCAATGGACTGCTTTTCCCGGATAAAGGAGAAGTGCTTTTAAAAGGACAACCAATCACTGGCCCTGGTCCTGACAGAGGTGTGATTTTCCAGAATTACTCACTGCTGCCGTGGCTTTCTGTGTACAGCAATGTAAAACTGGCAGTAGATGAAGTCTTTCCGAAAATGTCCAAATCAGACAAGGAAGCTCACATTTTGAAATACATCGAAATGGTGAATCTGACTCCTGCAAAGGATAAAAAGCCGAAGGAATTGTCTGGAGGAATGCGTCAGCGTGTTTCAGTGGCTCGTGCTTTGGCTATGAATCCTGAAATGCTCTTGATGGACGAGCCATTAAGCGCTCTGGATGCTCTAACACGCGGTTCTCTCCAAGAAGAAATTATTAAAATCTGGAGTCAGGATAAGAAAACGGCTATTCTGATCACCAATGATGTAGATGAAGGCATTCTAATGGCAGATCGAATCATTCCATTAACACCTGGCCCGAAAGCTACCTTGGGTCCGGAATTTACGGTTCCATTCGAGCGACCAAGAGACGTCACAGCCATCAACAAGGATGAGCAGTACAAGCGCTTGAGAAATGACATCCTGGAATACCTGATGGAAGTAGGTGCTACCAGACGTCAGACCAGTGATCACAAATACATCCTTCCTGATTTGCAACCAGTAATGCCTGGTAGAATCGTCTTTGGCAAAAAGAAATATTCTGAATCCGTCAAACACTTCTAACCCTCCCAATCCTCTCACTAAGACACCAAAACTATGACTACACAACTTCAAGAAATAGCTTACTCTCCGGAAATCGCAACTAAACCAGAAATGTTGGTTTGTAAAGACTTAAGAAAAGTCTATCCAACTCCGAAGGGAGATTATGTGGTATTGGATGACTTGCAATTATCCATTAAGAAAGGAGAATTTGTCTCTATCATTGGTCATTCGGGTTGTGGTAAATCTACTTTGCTGACCATGATCGCCGGACTCAATGAGATCAGTGGTGGGCAAATCATTGTGGATCATGAGCCGATTAGAGATGCAGGTCCAGACAGAGCTGTGGTTTTTCAATCACCGAGTTTGCTATCGTGGCTGACTGCATTGCAGAATGTAATGATCGGAGTAAAGCAAGTATTTCCTGGCGCTTCCAAGGCGCAAAAAGAAGAAATATGCAAATACTATCTGGACAAAGTTGGTCTGGGCAATGACTTTCATAAGCGAGCAACAGACCTGTCTCAAGGAATGCAACAGCGTGTAGGTATTGCGAGAGCATTTGCATTAAAGCCAAAAGTTTTATTGTTGGATGAACCATTCGGAATGCTCGATTCATTGACTCGCGGAGAGCTTCAGGACGTACTATTGGAGATCTGGCAAAAGGAAAAAATCACGGCAGTGGCCATCACACATGATGTGGATGAATCCATCTTCCTGGCTGATCGGGTAATCATGATGACTTCTGGTCCATATGCTAAAATCGGTGACGAACTGGAGATCCCATTTGAGCGACCAAGAAACCGAAAAGACGTACTGGAGCATCCAGATTACTATGACTATAGAGCCTACTTACTGAATTTTTTGAATCATTGAGTAACGACTTAATTAAACAAGTCTTAACAACTTGTATTAATACCTACTCTTCATGCCTCTTAATGATAGATTCAGGATTCTGATTCATCGCAAAAACATCAGTCACATAAATTTTGCCATTCAGTTGGCGATAAATGATTTTATAATTTCCTTGAAGCACAAATCGGTGCCCCTGATCCATAAATCGCAATTCTTCCACTATCCTACCACGGTCAGCAAAATGAGCTAGTGTTTCCGCCCTAAGCAAAATCTTTTCAACTAAGTCTTCAGCGACATTTTCAGGGTAATGACAATAGATCTTCTTCAGTTGTTCTTCAGCAGGGCCGGTAAATAGAACCTCCATAAAACTACCAATTCTTCATGTTAGCTCGAATCTGCTCTGTTGTTTTGATGTCCCCTTCTGCTATAGCTTTATTGGAATCTTCTGCTCGTGAGACAAGTTCTGCTTGAGTAATAGAATGGCCTTCAGCATCATACCCAATCGCACTACCATTTAGTACATCCTTCATTTTCTGAATGATTTCAGCATCTTGAACTCGAAGCAATTGCTCTATTAAATGAAGTTTTTCTGCTTGTACATCCATCACTTGTCTCTAGTTTTAAACATATAAATCTAACGATTTCTAGTCTTTAATGATTCAACTAATCATTTAAACTAATCCACCGGCAGATTCATGTCATTAATACTTACTTTATTGGAATTGGCCATAAAGCTACAATGAATCAGGCATCATCGAAAATCGCAAATTCAGAGCAAGATTAATAGCCAAATATAAAACCGATCCTTCCGGATCGGCCTTCTTATCAACTTTCTAACCAGCCTAAAGCTTCTATTTCTGATTCAAAGATTCTTCTTTCGTAATTGATTCGATCTTCGGTTTCGGTAATGACTTGTTCCATTCCGAACCGGGCAATGATGTTATCGGCAGATAGAATGGCAATTTTTCTAATGTTTGAATTCCCCATTTCACTTATTGAGCGTTTGAAAAACTGCTTCATTTCATCGCTAACAGCTTTTAATTCTCGCTCATCAATGAGCAATAATTGAATCCCCTTGGAGTAAATAGCCTCTTTCATCATAATTCCATTTCTGGACGCTTCCGCTAGAGTTTGAAACCCCTTCAACTCAATTTTCAAAATGTGATCATTCAGACTAATCATCGTCATTTTGGAAGTACTGTAAATTGATTGGGTATTAGTAAGTGTTGATTTTAATAACATGTGTTTGATGGTTGATTAATATCCAATTAAACCGCACAACATCAGCTATTATTTTAAGTAATTGATTACCAGAGACGCTTATTCAACCAAACAAGATTAATTTTCAACAATCACAAAACTTCATCCTACTAACACAAAACCTATTACTTAGAGCGAATAATACTCCACATTTTTCATTCAGTGAAAATAACCCCTACCTCATGCAACTTAATTGCATTTTTGAGTGTTGGACTTTTTCAACCATTTAAAACCTATCTATGAATTCAAAAACATTATTTGATGTCATCATCATTGGAGGAAGTTATGCAGGGCTCTCAGCGGCCATGACTCTTGGCAGGTCATTACGATCTACGCTGGTTATTGACGCAGCTCAACCTTGCAATCAACAAACACCACATTCGCACAATTTCTTAACTCAGGATGGCAAGACACCCGTAGAAATTTCTAGCATTGCTAAGGAGCAGGTACAACAATATGCTACAGTAGAATTCACTGAGGATTTCGCCATTTCAGGACAAAAACTGGAGAATGAATTTCAAATCACCACACAGTCTCAGCAAACCTATAGAGGTAAGAAGCTTGTATTCGCAACAGGTATCAAAGATCAATTACCAGATATACCTGGATTTGCAAAATGCTGGGGAATTTCCGTAATCCACTGTCCCTATTGCCATGGCTATGAAGCTAAAAGCAAGAAAACAGGAGTAATGGCTACTGGAGAACGAGCGATGCATTATGCTCCATTAATCAAAAACCTTACGAACGAGCTCGCCTTTCTCACCAACGGTGGCGAAGCATTTGCGGATAATCAGGCTGAGAAACTCCTCCAGCACAACATTCAAATCATTGACAAAGAAATCTCTGAAGTAAACCACCATAATGGCCATGTGCACTCTCTTTCTTTTTCAGATGGAAGTCAGGAGCCATTTGAAGCAGTGTACGCCGCAGTTCCTTTCATTCAGCATAGTGAAATCCCAACCCAGCTAGGTTGTGAACTCACTGAACAAGGTTATCTGAAGATCAGCCCGATGCAGGAAACATCTATTACGGGAATTTATGCATGTGGGGACAACAGTAACCCAATGCGATCAGTAGCCAATGCTGTGGCTACAGGTAACATGACTGGAGCAGTAGTCAATAAGCACCTTGCTGACGAAGCATTTTGAGCCATCCACACGTTACGTAAATTAAATACGTAATATTACTTATTTTTTACTAAGTAATTACGTAGTTTTGATTTACTTCAGAACTACGTAATAAATCTTAGTATGAAAATGACACCAGACGGCAAAGCCACCAAAATTGAACTATTCAATCTAAAAACCATCAACATGCGGGTTTTTCACCTGACATGGCTAGCATTTTTCTTATGCTTTTTTGGTTGGTTTGGCATAGCACCAATGCTTGCAATAGTAAGAGAAGATCTAGGTATCACTACCGATCAAATCGTCAACACCAACATGGTTGCTGTTGCATCTACTGTTTTCATGCGATTAATCATAGGTTGGCTATGCGATCGTATAGGACCGAGAATCACCTATACATGGTTGCTAATCCTTGGATCTATTCCTGTTATTATGATCGGAATGGTTCAAAATTACGAGCAGTTCCTTTTGGCTAGAATGTTCATAGGCGCCATAGGAGCTGCTTTCGTTATTACACAATTTCACACATCAGTCATGTTTGCGCCAAACATCGTGGGTACGGCCAATGCCACTACCGCAGGTTGGGGAAATCTGGGAGGCGGAGTAACTCAGCAAGTCATGCCACTGATATTTGCGGCTGTATTAGCCTATACAGGTTCAGAATTCCTATCCTGGAGGCTATCCATGATCGGTCCGGGTATCTTGTTGTTCATCATGGGAATGGTCTACTACTTCTTCACCAAGGATACCCCGCAAGGGAACTACAAATACCTCCAGCACAAACTAGATCAGGAAAACAAACCTCAGGAGCCACTAAAAAATGTCCTGAAAGATCACAGAGTATGGGTACTGTTTCTAATCTACGGCGCTTGCTTTGGAGTAGAGCTAATCGTTAACTCTAAAGCAGCGTTGTATTTTATTGATTACTTCCACATGGATATTAAAACGGCGGGTTTAATTGCAGGCTTATTCGGATTGATGAACTTATTTGCGAGATCTCTGGGAGGATATTTTGGTGATCGATTTGGCAAAATTGGAGGATTAAATGGTCGAGTGAAATGGCTCTTCCTCGCACTTTTTGTGGAAAGTCTTGCGCTAATTCTGTTTTCCAGAATGGACACAATCCCTCTAATTATAGCATCTATGCTGTTCTTTAGCCTATTTGTTCAAATGAGCGAAGGAGCAACTTACAGCGTGGTTCCATTCATCAATAAAAAAGCACTTGGTCTGGTTTCAGGAATCGTAGGTGCGGGAGGAAACGCTGGTGCCGTAGCAGGAATGTTCTTATTTAAGAAGCAATTAACAGGCCTAGAGTGGACTGATTCATTTTACTTCCTGGGATTCATCGTATTAGGAATTTCCTTCACCACATTTTTCATCCGCTTCCCAAAAACCAAAGAAGAAAGCGTAACGGAGACTGTAACTGCAAAACCAGAGCTTAGTCTTGCCAATTAATTGAACTAAATCAGCTATAAGATGCCACAAAAATGGGGAGAGCCACACAAGACTGTATGCTCCTACTGCGGAGTAGGCTGTGGCATTAAAATACGTAAAAGCAACAAAGGTCGGCTTCAGCTAGAAGGTGACCCTGACTACCCGGTAAATAAAGGCATGCTTTGCTCCAAAGGCATGAACCTTCATTATACCACGATGGATCAAAGTGATCGCCTCCTCAAACCACAAATGCGCTGGAGTAGAAGACACCCAATGCAAGATGTGGATTGGGATACAGCGATCAATCGTGCCGCAGCTGTGTTTAAAACCTTTATTCGTGAACATGGTCCCGATAGTGTTGGGTTGTATGTATCTGGCCAGTGCCTCACGGAAGAGTATTACCTGGCCAACAAATTGGTCAAGGGATTTCTCGGCACCAATAACATTGACACAAACAGCAGGCTATGCATGAGCTCGGCTGTCGTGGGCTACAAAGAAACAGTTGGTGATGATGCAGTTCCCATTTCTTATGAAGATATCGAGCTATCAGACACCATATTCATAGCTGGCGCTAACCCTGCATGGTGTCACCCGATTTTGTTTAGAAGAATAGAAAAGCACAAAGCTGAAAATCCTGATGTAAAAATCATCGTAGCAGACCCAAGAGTAACGGACACTTGCGGACTGGCCGACATTCACTTGCAAGTGCAGCCAGGCACAGACATGATGCTATTTCATGCCATTGGCCTTTACTTGATTGAACAAGGAATGATCGATGATGAGTTCGTCCGAAAAAACACTAATGGGTTTGCGGAATACGCCAAAGAAGTTCGTTCTAAAACACTCAAGCAATATGCCGCCATTTGTCAGATATCCATAGACGACATCATTGAGGCTGCTCGTTTAATTGGTCAATCCAAAGGGTTTATCACTATGTGGGCCATGGGGCTCAACCAAAGCACATCAGGTGTAAATCAAAACCTGGCGCTCATCAACCTCAACCTGATTACTGGAAAGATCGGAAAGCCCGGCTCTGGACCATTTTCTCTAACTGGTCAACCCAATGCCATGGGAGGTCGTGAAGTTGGTGGTCTCTCCAACTTGCTAGCTGCGCATAAAAATTTAGCTAATCCAGAGCATCGTAAAGAAGTAGCGGAGTTTTGGGGCGTAGAGTCTATTCAAGAAAAGCCTGGATTAACTGCCACTGAGATGTACGAATCACTGAAGTCTGGCAAGATGAAAGCGGTTTGGATTATCTGCACCAATCCATCTGTTAGCATGCCAAACGCCAGACTTGTGGATGAGGCATTGAAGGCAGCCAAGTTTGTCATCGTTCAGGATATTTCTAAAAAAAGTGACACTGCCAAATATGCAGATCTCCTGTTACCAGCAGCAGGTTGGTTAGAAAAGGAAGGTACTATGACCAACTCTGAGCGAAGAGTCACCTATTTACCCAAAGTCATCGATGCTCCTGGTGATGCATTGCCAGACGCAGAAATCATTATGCGATTTGCCCAGGCGATGGGCTATCATGGATTTGATTTTAAAAACGCCTCTGAGATCTATGATGAATATGCTCGCTTGACTAAAAATACGCCCATTGATGTTTCCGGACTTTCTTACGAGAAACTGAAATTGCATCGTTCCATTCAATGGCCAGTACCTTCAGCAGAACATCAGGGAACTCCAAGACTCTTTGAGAATGGTCAATTCCTAACAGCTAACAAAAAAGCCAATATACATACAGCAGGACCCGAGTTGCAGCAAGAACCTACTTCTTCTGAGTTACCTCTCATTCTGACCACAGGGAGAGTCCGTGATCAATGGCATACAATGACACGAACAGGCAAGGTAGCTAAGCTGAACAAGCATATAGACCGACCTTACCTGGAGATCCATCCTTATGATGCCGAGCAAAGAGGTATCACAGAAGGTGCTCCAGTGAAAGTGATCAATGCTCGAGGAGAAGTACAAGTTGCGGCCAAAATCACCGAAAATATCAAAAAAGGAGTTGTCTTTCTCCCAATGCATTGGGGGAAAAAGCTAAATCACGATCTTAATCGCGCCAATAACCTTACGAGTGATTCAGTAGATCCTAAATCAAAACAACCAGGTTTCAAGTTCGCTGCGGTGGAAGTAGGGTTATACCAGCCACCAAAACAAAAAATTGTGGTAATTGGCGCTGGAGCTGCCGCTTATCGGTTTGTTAATACGTATCGAGAATTTAATAAACAGGACGAAATTCACGTATTCTCAAAAGAGAAATGGCCCTTTTACAACCGTGTATTGCTTCCTGATTATGTCAACGAGACCAAACAATGGGAGGATCTGGTTAAGTACACTTCAGAAGAATTGGAGCAACTAGACCTGTCGCTTCACCCTTCTAATCCAATTGCATCCATTGATCGAACTTCCAAAACTGTCATAGATAGTCATGGACAAACGCATAGTTATGACACATTAATCATGGCTACTGGCAGCAGAGCGTTTGTTCCACCTAATGCGCCAATGAATCTTCCGGGAGTATTCACAATGCGAGATCGAATCAATGCTGATGATCTCAAAAAGCAAGTTTGTCCTGGAAGTCATGTGTTGATTATTGGTGGAGGTTTACTGGGACTAGAACTGGCAGCAGCGCTTACCGAAGTACAAGTCAACAGCACGATTGTACAGCTTGGTTCACGACTCATGGAGCGTCAGCTGGATCCGGTTGCCAGCGCCATGCTGCGCGAATATGTCGAAGATCTTGGTGTTCGGGTATTTACCAATGATGAAGTGACAGAAATATCTGAAAATACTAACCAGTTGCTTCGTGTGTCATTAAAAAGTGGCAATACAGTGACAGCCAATGCCGTCGTTTATGCCATTGGGACACGGCCAAACACCGAAATCGCAGTACAGGCAGAGTTATCGTGTGGGCGTGGCGTAAAAGTTAATGACTATTTGCAAACAAGCGATCCGAACATATTTGCCCTTGGAGAAATAGCGGAACATCGTCAGAAAATGAACGGGATCACCGCTGCTGCAGAACAACAAGCAGATATATGCGCTCGATTTATAGCAGGTGATCCATCACAGTTTTATGTAGGGACCATCCCAATGAATATTCTAAAATTTCCTAGTTTGGACTTATGCTCTGTGGGAATTCCAGAAATCCCCACCAATGGGAAAGGTTATAGTGAAATCACCTTTTTAGATAGAGAAGCACTGTTTTATAAAAAGTGCATTATCCATAATGACAAGCTTGTTGGGACCATCCTACTAGGTGACAAAGCTGAGTTTGCTGAATACAAAGAACTTATTGACAGTGGCACCGAGCTCTCTGAGAAGCGATTGCAATTGCTTCGATCTGGCCAGGCTCCTACGGCCGTAAAAGGCAAGCTCGTCTGCTCTTGTAACAATGTAGGTGAAGGAAACTTAACCGAGGCAATACAACAGGGCAGTGAAGACTTGAATAGTTTATGCCAGGCAACAGGTGCAGGGTTAGGATGTGGTAGTTGCAAGTCAGAAGTAAAACGATTGATCAACAAAACACTTCAGCCAATTACTTAAACCTATATTTGTTCAAGCTATGCAGGTAAAAGATCTCATCAGAGTATTTGTAAAAGGTGGAATTATCTCCCCTGGAGATTTCTTAAAAGTGTTACTAATTGCAGAGAAATTAGGCGCACAACACATCCATTTTGGTTCTCGTCAAGACATTCTATTTCCAGCAAAGGAAAAAAGCAAAGAGATTCTGGATGAAACCTTTCAAGCCATTAAGACTGAATATGAGATCAACACCTTTCAGTATCAAAATATACTCAGCAGTTATTTGACTCTGGATATTTTGCCTGGGAAGAAATGGCTAGCTTCACACATTTACCATTACATCATCAATCAGTTTGATTACAGAACTAAACTCCGGGTCAATGTGGTAGATCCTTCGCAGAGTTTGGTTCCGTTATTTACTGGACAGGTTAACTTCATCGCTTCTAATCAAGAGAACTACTGGTATGTCTACCTTCGGTTTAAACATATTCAGGATACTCCATGGCAGATGCCTTTTCTGGTATACACCGAGGATCTGGTGAAAATCGCAAAGGCTCTTGATGAGATTGAAATACAGGAGAAAAACTGGGATTATAAGCAGGTGTTTGAATACCTCAACGATCACTCAAAAGTGAATACCCAGCCGGTCACCGAAAATCTGGTTTTGCCGGAGCCACATTTCCCTTATTATGAAGGAATCCACCGGCAATCAGATGAAAAGTATTGGCTTGGACTATACTGGAGAACCAATCAATACAAAATATCCACGCTTAAGGCAATCGCTGAGCGGTGTATCGAAACCGAGATCGGCAAGGTTACTTTAACACCCTGGAAATCCTTTGTCATCAAAGGTATACTGGAAAAAGATCGACTTGGGTGGGAAAAGCTCATGGGCAAATTTGGCATGAATCTGCGCCATTCTGCCTTGGAACTCAACTGGCACTTGCCTGCTTTGGATCAAGAGGCATTAGACCTCAAGTTTTACCTCGTTAGAGAATTGGATAAACTGGACGTCAGTACCTATGGTCTTACATTCACCATTAAGACTTCCTCAGACATTACGCTTTTCACCTCTGTGGTGATAGAAAAAGTGGAAAATGGAGAGCAGGACATGTACAATTTACTCTACAGCAAGAGTTTCAATCCAAATCTGACAGATTATCATTGCTATGCCAGAGATATTCATAAGTCTGTCTTAGCTCCTCTTATTGTGGAACTAAGTAAAGTGTATTATGACAGCCTTCACGAACAGCAAGTAGAATCTCCAAAGGTTAAATCCATAAGAGACAACATCGAAAAAGATATGTATCAATGTATACATTGTCAAACCATTTATGATGCCGAATATGGAGATCCTGAAGCCAATGTTGCAGCTGGCACTTCATTCCGAGAGTTACCAGCTGATTATGTATGCCCAACCTGTGGTGGGAAAAAAGAAGGATTCCAGAAGATCAATTAAGACTTCTTCTTCAAATCCTCAGGACTATTCACATTTTTCAATTCAGAATCTTCTGCAGGATTGATCACCTTTACCTTGCACTTGGATAGTACACGCTGCAAACTATACAAACCTGTATCGATTGTGTCGATAACTTCTCTAAAGGAAGAAGGCTTATAAATAGTAATGGCAGTTTCTAAATGCTTGCTATCTGATGCCTGATAGGTAATGATATCGTGATCTTCGTCCACTGCATTGATCAAGTTAGCTATTGTACCTGCATTCACATTGACCAGGTCACAAGCCACCATTAACCATGCCTCTTCTGGACTATGATTGATCGCTGCCAATAAACCACCAATAGGTCCAATAGCATCATATTGATCAACCAGGCGATAATAGTCGCTAGGTATGGTTTTATACTGTTCCAGATTACATGATATACAAACATCCAGTCCAGCATCACTCAACAATTGATGAAGATGAACATACTGTGGCTGTCCGTTTACATTCATCAGATATTTCTCAGCACCCATGCGGGTGCTTTGTCCTCCAACTAGTAGTAGTGCCTTCATGGGTTTAATATACAGGATTATCTGCCATCAATCCAAGCGCAACACCGTTAGTCCAGCCAAATCCGTCCTGAGTGGGGTATTCTCCGCCGCCAGCCGTCAAGGTTGTATCAGCTACATTGTATTTTTCCATCATCTTGCCGGTATTGCGATATACCTTCATGTTGACTTTCAACCAACGCTCAGAAATATCATCTGCCAGTGCTTTGTTACCATAGTGTTCCAATCCTTTGATCCCAATCCACTGAAGTGGAGCCCATCCATTTGGATAATCCCATTGCTGGCCTGAGTCGATATTGGTTGTTACCAATCCTCCGGGCTGCAATAAGTTCTCTTCCATGTAGTTCATAGTTGCTTCACCTTGACCCTCTGTAGCAATTTTAAAGTACAGCGGGTAGGCAGTAGCCATTGTCACTTGATCTTCCTGCTGGCCACTTGTCCAGACATAATCAGTAAAAACACCTTTTGATTCATTCCAAAATACCTGCTGAATAGCTTCTTGTCTGTCGGCAGCTTTAGCTGCATAGTCACTGGCTTTATCCATATCACCTATGTGCGCATACATTCTCGTCATGATTACTTCCATTCCATGGAGTAAGCAATTCAAATCGATAGGAAGTATTTCAGTAGTTCTAATAGTACCAAAATCATTTTTATCAGCAAACCAACGCGTACTATAATCCCAACCTGATTCTGCCCCTGCTCTCAAGTCGCGATAAAGTTTGCTTTTACCAGCATCATCAAGATGTTCTGCCAATTCAAAATCTTCTTTATGGGATTCCGGACGAGGAAAATCTTTAAAATCATAATATCTATTTAATATCAAAGAATCGCCAACGAGCACTACACGGTTCTCAGCTGGATTTTCAGCGCTAAGATTCTCAGAACCATACATCCAAAACTGATATTCTTTCTCAATAATCGGCAAATAGTCAATCGCTTGATCTAGTGAAGTTAATTGCGAGTACAAATTCACCATTTGTGCAAAGTATGGCGGCTGACTTCTGCCTAAATAATAAGTTCTGTTTCCGTTTGGAATAAACCCTAAGGAATCAATCAAATACGCAAAGTTGTTAACCATCAGCTCAACCAAATCAGTTCGTCCAGAGACACCTAATCCAATCATGGTGAAATAGCTATCCCAATAATAGATTTCCCTAAAACGTCCTCCCGGCACGACATACTCTCCTGGCAAAGCAATCAGTGTACCAATGCCTGATGTATCACTTGCCTGTCTCGTCAGGTCATCCCAGAGATTATCTATATGCTCCTGAAAAAATTCATTTTCTTGAACTGATTTAACCTCGGGGGATTTAGGTTCTTCAAAGTTCGCTTTGACAAATGCCTTTAAATCGAAATCAGGATTGCTCTTGACTTCTTCATATTTAGCAGCTATTTCGTACGGATTACCAATAGGGGTACAATCCACAAATGTTTTGGAATCTGGAAAAACACTTGCCATCTGTACATCATGAAACAATGGACCTAGTGATTGCCAAGGCTTATAAAAACCTTCTTGCTGTGGTACTTCTTTAGCAGGTTCGGTACAAGACAAAAATAGCAGCACCGATAGGCCTGCTATTTTCCATATGTTCAATATTTTCATCAATGGATTAGTTTGTTGCTAGTGACTTATTTTTTCTGGTTTGTATATTCTTCACTACCCAATTCCCCACTTTCTCACCTTGAATTACTCCATTCTCAATGGCCATCATGTAATGAATACCACCATAGAGTCTACTGATAGCTGCTTCTTCACTGGCTTGAAGAAATGAGGTAAATTCTCTGGTTGGCAAACCGTATTCATTCTCTGTGGTATCGGTAAATGCAAAACCATCCCCTAACAAGTCTGTCAATGTTACGGCTGCAGCTCTTGAGATCACACTATGCCCACTGGTATATTCTGGGAATGGAGGTGTTTGAAGCAATGGGACCCACTCCTCATCCATGTACTCATTGATCAAGGTTTCTGGTCTTACCACAATACTTCTCCATTTCTCATCCCAGCAGCTAATGAACCCATCAAATAAAGCAATAGATGTTCTGGTATATGCTTCTACGGTTTGAGTAAAATCACTGTCTGCTGTTCTGGTAGCAATAGCTGTAATACCCATCCAGTGTCCACCTGGAGTGATTTTTTTGGTAGCAAACATTGCATGACCTCTGTGGTGAGAAACGTACGGATTACAATCCCAGAATTTCGCAATGGCTTTATTGTCTTCGTCCAGTCCTCCACCTTCTTCATATACCTGAACCAACTGCTTGTAGAATGGACTTTCTTCATCCATTGACAACTCCAGTGGTGGTGGGGGAGGAAACTGTCCAGCAGAATCCAACACCATTGGCCGGATTTTCATCCAATGAGGTTCGATCCCTTCCATATAATCTGGAGGAGTTGGTTTCCACAAAAACTGCTCATTGCGAACCGTGTATTTCGGGAAAGTACGGCTTTGTTTGTAATTATCCTTGTCAGCCCATGCCAACACATGCTTAGCAACTAATTCACCATAAGCGACTGATGCTGCTTTAACTTCTTCTGACAACCCATTATCCATCAGTCTTTGATATAACTGACTTCTAAATTCTTCAATTTCTGTTTCTGAAAATATGAGTGTTTGTCCTATTTTCAAAAAAGCATGGATACTCGCCAGATGAGGCTCTATCATTTCTGGATTTTCAGGTGCTGGTGGTGTTTCAAACCCAGTCAACTGACCTCCTAATGACTTTAAAGTATCCTGATTAAATTGAGCAAGTACTTCAAATGCCGCAATGTTTGGATAAACATATACCCGACTAGCTACCGGAGGAGAAAAAATATCATAAACGATTACATCTGTCAGCTGCTTCATTACCGACTGATACGTCTCCGGATCATCCAAAATCTGCTTGTATTCCGTCTTTTTTTCACAAGCAAAAAGGCCACCTACTATGGCCAATACAAAAATTAACTTCTTCATACCTCTGGTTTTGAGATTCTCTTACAGGTAAAGTTAAACAACGAGTGGAACAATTCTCAAATCTGAAAAAACTCCTAAAAAATACCGCAATTGTTCAATTCAATTACCCCTTTTCTGGTATTTACATTAATGGAAGGTACTTATACCTTTGTTTTACAATCAACGCTTAATACTATGATCGTCTCAATAATAGGTATAATTCTCTTAGGAATTATATCAGCACTAGATAAATACTGGTTAAAAAAAGCACATTCATAAGCTATCCCATATATCTACAAAAAGCCATCAGATACAGTCACCTCTTCATACTATTTTACAAGCATTTGTTTCGGACTGGTCTGATGGCCTTTGTTTTTCCTAACCTAATAGGAACTTATTATTCTTTATCCAAGAATGGATATCTATAGCTCTTAGGAGGAACAAACGTTTCCTTGATCGTTCTAGCACTCACCCATCTTAGTAAGTTCATAGCTGCTCCAGCCTTATCATTTGTTCCAGAACCTCTAGCACCACCAAACGGCTGCTGACCAACCACTGCACCAGTAGGTTTGTCATTGATGTAGAAGTTTCCTGCACTGTTCTTCAGCTTTTTAGCTGCTAACTCTATTGCATACCTATCTTTAGAAAATACAGCTCCAGTTAATGCATACGGAGAAGTACTATCTACCAATTCTAGCGTAGCTTCGAATTCTTCCGGCTCGTAAACATAGATAGTCAATACTGGACCGAAGATCTCCTCACACATAGTCGTGTACTTTGGATCTTTTGCCAACAATACTGTAGGCTCGATGAAGTATCCAACAGAGTCATCGTAGTTTCCTCCGAAGATGACATCAACGTCTTTATCTTCTTTCGCTTGATCGATGTATTTAGCAATTTTATTAAACGCATTCTTATCGATCACCGCATTCACAAAATTCGAGAAATCTTCCGGACTACCCATACTGATTTCTTTCAATGCATCTGCCATATGACCTTTCACATCTGCCCAGATATTAGAAGGGATATATGCTCTGGAAGCAGCACTACATTTTTGCCCCTGGAATTCAAAAGCTCCACGAATTAACCCTGTAGCCACTTCTTGTGCGTCTGCAGATTTGTGAGCAACTACAAAGTCCTTACCTCCAGTTTCACCAACGATTCTTGGATAGGTTTTGTATAGATCAATGTTCTCACCGATTGTTTTCCAAAGGTGTTTGAAAACTCCTGTACTTCCTGTAAAGTGAAGGCCAGCGAAATCGTTATGTTTGAACACTACATCTCCAGCAACAGGACCATCTACGTAAATAAGGTTGATTACACCATCAGGCAAACCAGCTTCTTTGAAAACTTCCATGATTACCTGAGCAGAATAAATCTGCGTATAACTTGGCTTCCAAACTACTGTGTTCCCCATCAAAGCAGGTGCTGCAGGCAAATTACCAGCAATAGCTGTAAAGTTGAATGGAGTGATCGCAAACACAAAACCTTCTAATGGTCTGTATTCTAACCTATTCCAAATACCAGGTGCAGACTCAGGCTGCTCCATGTAGACTTCCTGCATGAATGAAGCATTGAATCTCAAAAAGTCTATGAACTCACAAGCTGCATCAATTTCTGCCTGAAATGCATTCTTAGATTGAGAAAGCATGGTTGCTGCATTGATCTTGGCGCGATAAGGACCTGCGATCAAATCTGCTGCTTTCAGGAAAATACTAGCACGGTGTTCCCATCCTAAATTTTCCCAGTCTTCCTTAGCTGCCAATGCAGCATCAATAGCCTGATTAACATGTGAAGCATCTCCTTCGTGGAAATGTCCTAATACATGCTGATGATCGTATGGAGGCGACATAGGAAGGGTATTTCCTGTTCTGACCTCTTCACCACCAATGTACATTGGGATATCACGTTGTTCTTTTCTTGCCGCAGCTACTGCTTCTTTAAGTGCCGCTCTCTCTGGTGTTCCTGGAGCATATGTCAATACCGGCTCATTGGATGGAGTCGGAATATAATAATTTCCTTTTGGCATATTTCTAGTCGTTTATTTAGGCCTACAAAAGTATAAAAACCGAATGGTCTTTTAGAGTAAAGTCATCAATTCCCTAAGATGTTTAATCTCTAATTCACATTCTGATTTAATACGGCCTGTCGGATTGTATAGAAGTGGTGTAATTCCCGCATTTTGGGCACCCCAAATATCCGTTTTAGGATTGTCTCCAATCATTAATGCATCTTCTTTTGGGACTCCTACCTTTTCCAAAGCGTGCTCGAAGATTTCTGGATTTGGCTTTTTTACTCCAATGGTTTCTGAAGTAATGACGTGCTCAAAGTATTTGTCCAAACCCGAAGCTTTCATTTTCACTTCCTGCACATCATCAAACCCATTGGTAATGATGCTCATGCGATATTTCTTACTCAAATAATCCAATGCCATTATTGCGTCAGGCATCACCACTTTTTGACGAGGACAATTACCGAGAAAATAGTCGCTCATTTCTAAGCCTCTATCATAACCTGATGCATCGCAATTGGTCATCACCATTTCAAACCGATCATTACGAATCACTTCTTTGGTAATTCGTCCCTGATTATAGTCATGCCATAAGCCATCGTTGGTTTTGAAATAGGTTTCTAAAAACCTCTCAGGACCATGCCTAATCACACTACCTAATTCAAAATGATGGTAGAGGTTGGTCAATACCGTTTTGGCATTGGTATCATAATCCCAAAGCGTATGATCCAGGTCAAAAAACAAATAGGAAAATTTCTTCAAGGGCGATATCCTTTTGCTGCTAACTTATTGGCAGCTAGTTCTCTGTTGGAATTCATGACATTGCACACCTGTTGGTCTTTTTGAAGCTGAACATCCTTATTCAAAAACTCAAATATCTGAGTCACCATGTCATATACTTCATCTTTGATACTGTAGAAAATCCACTGATCTTTTTTGGCTGCATTTACAAGCCCGGAATTCTTGAGGTAGGTAATGTGTCTTGAGGTCTTTGTCTGTGTGTAATCCAATATAGACTCCAAATCAGACACGGCTAACTCTCCATTTTTATACAATAAATGAATTATTCGCACTCTTGATTCATCTCCAAAGGACTTGAAGATCTGGGTTCCATAGGTTAAACTAAAATTCTTGAGACGCATAGTTGATTGAACTAGTCAATTTTCATAATTACCTTTGATGTGACTTGAGACGTTAAAAAACGTAAAGGATTCGAAATTATGAAAACTTTTTTCGTTTCTTGCGTCTTAATACTCTATACGGAAAGAAACATCATCTTGATTAGAAAGATACTCTATATCGCATTAATTCTTGCTGGAGCGGTTGCTTACTCTCAGGATTCCACTGAGCACGAGCCACGCATCGTTCAGTTAACTGGGGTAATTTTCACTCCGGATAGTCTTTCTGTAATTCCAGGAGTACACGTGTATGTTCCGAAAGGAGGCCGAGGAACGACAACTAATCCTTATGGTTTCTTCTCGATGCCCGTGTTAGAAGGGGACAGTGTGGTATTCAGCTCTGTTGGTTTCAAAAGACAATTCTTTATTGTACCAGAACATACCGAAAGTCAAAGTTTGAAATTGGTCTTTACTCTGGATGAGGATGTTACCTTTCTGAGCGAGGTAGAAGTATTCCCATATCCAACGGAAGAAATGTTTAAGAAGGCGTTAGTTTCCATGCAAATGCCAGATCAAAGAAACTATGACAACCTTGATTCCTGGGTGAGTGCCAGCTATATGCGTAACGATTATCAACGAATTACTCCAGAAATCGCTGCACAGAAATATTATCAACAGATGCAAGGAAGAGCCTATCAAGATCGCTACATGCTTCCGGCCAACAACCTCCTCAACCCTTATTCATGGGCTAACTTTATCAAAAGCTTGAAAAAAAATAAAGAAGCCCGAAATTAATCGAGCTTCTTTAGTCAATCTTTTAGAGCTATTTGATTCGAATCAAGAACCTTGTAACTCTTTTGCTTTCGCAATTACTTCATTCCATACTCTGAAGGTATTCTTATAGCATATCTTTTCGATATCTTCCTCAGAGTAGCCTCTTTTCAATAGCTCAGCGATGATATTCGGATACATTGAAACATCTTTCAAGCCAACAGGCAAGCTATTGCCTACACCATCAAAATCTGATCCGAATCCTACATAATCAACACCAGCCAATTCAACTACTCTGTCGATGTGATCTGCAACGATAGGCACATCAGCAAATACATTATTGTCAGCAGCAAACTTCTCGGCATAAGCAACGAAAGCAGAATCTCTTCTTGATAGGCCTGTTTCTGCTCTGTAATTGGTCAACACAGAATCCATCATATCAAACTTATCCCTTGACTCTTCTGAAAGGAAAGTTGATCCAAAGTTGATGTGAATAACACCTCCATTTGCAGCAAGATCTTTCACCATTTGATCAGACATATTTCTATGGAATCCAGGAGTAAAATGTCTACAAGATGAATGTGAAGCTATAACCGGTGCTTTACTAATTCTCAAAGCATCATAAAATGCACTATCAGTAACGTGAGAAATATCTACCATGATACCATACTTATTCATCTCAGCAATTATCTGCTCACCAAATGGACTTACTCCATTCCATGTGTACGTAGTATCATAAGAAGAATCAGAAATCTGATTGTCTTTAGAGTGAGTCAACGTGATGTATCGAATTCCTCTGTCGAAGAAGAACTTCACATTCGCCAAATCATCCTCGATAGGGGCACCATTCTCCATTCCTAGAGGAAGAGAAATCAAGCCTTTCTCAAAATTGGACTGAATCTCAGCTGGCGAATTAGCTGGAGCAAATAGTGTATCATACACTTTAGCTACATCCAATGTCATAGTGATCAATGAATCCGCAAACTCTTTAGCTCCACCAGCATTGTAACTAGAAGGAACATAAATGGACATGAATGGCGCATCCAATCCACCTTTTCTAGATTTGGGAAAATCAAAATTACCAGTGGTCTCTACAGAAACGTCTTCTACTTCTTTACGAAGCATAAAGCCCTTAACCTCCATTCTGTAAGGAAGATCTACGTGTCCATCTACGATGATGAATTTGTGAGCAAGTTCTTCCGCATAAGCTTGAATTTCCTCCTCAGACATAGTCGCAATGTCTTTCTTTGGTGCCTCTTCTTTTTTGGCTGGTGAGCACGAAGCCAGCATAGCTATTACTAAGCCCAGACTTAGAATTTTCTGCATATTGATGATTGATTTATTAGGTTTAAAGTTCTTGTTTCAGGTTAAAGGTGATTTGTCTTTCTGTATCCTTGGTACCTACTATGTTCGTAATTTGAATTAACCCTACAACACCGCCTTTTTCAGCGTCTAGTTTAATAGCAATTAATTGCCCAACATGTAATCCTTTGATGCTTGTTGCTGTTGACGACTCAATCAAATCATTGAGTTGTGTTGCCGTGACGATCTGTTCGTAAGTCACAGCAGAGTTATTCACTTCTGCTAATTTTGTAGAACTAACAGCTAAAAACGGCCAGTTAAAAGACACTTCCGTATCCCAAACCCCAACTGCATCAACATCACTTGGTGAACTTACCGAATACCCATCTGTGGCATTATAGGCAAAGATCAAATCCACTCCTAATTGATTACTTTCATTGGTCTTAACATTGATCGGAAAATAGGTGGTGTCACCTGCAACATCATAAAGGTTGCCTTTGACAAATTGATTATAGGGTGATACAACAATATCAAGCCTTTCGGTAATAGGTGACTCATTTACATTAAGCACAAATTCATAGGTTGCTACTGAGTCCACATTATCCGTCACTGTAAATGAAAAAGTAAGCTCTTTGCCTGCCAAAGTATAATCCAAATACAACTGCCGATTATTTAAGGTATAGGCTGTAACAGTAGTATCAGGTGTGAATGAATTCACATTATATGTCACTTCGTCTAGTATATAGGTGGCTTTGAAGTTAGAAATACCCGCTGGCACATTGGTTTCGACACTATAGATTAATGTATCCCCTGGATCCAAGGTGATTTGACTGACACTTTGATTTCCATTTACTGTCACAATCATAGAAGGAGCAGCAGGAATAGGGTCTTCAATCGCATTAGGATCCTTACAACCAGTCAAGGCAACAAACACACTTATGGAAAGAAAAAATAAAAATTTGATGGCTTTCATTCACTGAAGATTAATGGCTAAAAGTACATACAGTAAAGGGGAAATAAAAAAACCCCATCCAAATGATTTTGGATGGGGTTTTTCCTTAATGTGAGTGGTTATTACTCAGCATCCAATTGTGCGATTACTTCAATCTCAATTGATGCATCAGAACCGTATCCTGTTCCATCTGTACCTAAATCAATCGAAGTAACAAGAATAAGACCTTTAACACCACCAACTGTTTCAAATGCTAGAACATCACCAACTTCTAATCCGTTAATGATTCCATTATCATCAGCTGTTCCTGCATCAAATTCAGCCTCAATTTCAGCAAATGTAGAAACCTCTAGAAACTCACTAGAACCGATAGTTGTAGTTTTCAACACTGTAGCATTTGTTGTCCCCCAACCTGATACCTGATCAGAAAAAACTGTTGACTTAAATCCTTCTGGGGAAGCGATTGATGCCTTTTCATTTACTCCATAGTAGTAACCAAAGTCAATTGTAGGAGAAATTGCTTCGCTTGTTGAATTCACCTCTGATCTAGAATAAATTTCGCCTGAAGCTACGCTAAAGAAGTTCTCATTCTCAAAGTTTCCAGAAGGAACTGATAACAAAACAGCTGTATAGGATCTCGCTTCTGGAGAAATAACATTAGCTTCAACAGTGGTTGTAGCAATCTGATTTAAATCATCAACAACTTCTACCTCAAATGTCAATTCATCACCTGGTTCGAAATTATCAGGAATAGTGAAAGACAATGTTACATCAGCAGCAATTGTTCCTTCATCTAGACTAAGGTCAGTTCTTGATGCTTCTCCAATTGCAGAAGATGATGTACCGCCATCAGTAGAAAGATAAATTCTAATTACGTTGAAACCTCCAGCAGTAGTAGTTGAAGCGTTGAAAGTCAGCTCATCACCAACCTCAACATCAAATGGAGAAGTAGCATCCGTTCCATTAACTTCTACGCTTACTGATACAGTTGGTCCATCTGGAGCTGGCTCCTCTTCATCACCACAACTTGCTAAAAATGTCATTGACGCTACCGCCAATAGAATAAATGAGCTCTTAAGTAGATTTTTCATGTTTCGATTTTTGATTAATTATTAGTTATAAGACGATTTCATTAATTGTGTCAGCAAAATAAATGCAGAATGCATTAAATCCATCTAATTATTTCTTAGAAAATTAAAATTTAAGTAATTCTCTTAGTCGCTATGATGTACTAACTGACTACTCTATTTTTAGTTTTAAGAATCACACAGGCTAGACACATATTTTTTAAAAACAGTTGGAATAACGTGGATTATTGATAAATTGATTCCTTAATTGCCAGAAAGTATAATTTTTCATATTTTAATGTTTGTTTTAGAATAAATACGATGATTGAAATAAGAGTTATTGTATTTTTGAAGAATTGTAACATTTTTGTAAAACGGAGTCTAAACCGCTTAATCTAACAGAAAAAACTGCTATGACCGATCCAATTTCACCAAGTTTGCTCTTAGCCTGGAACACCTACGGGCAATACTTAGCTTTTGCAATCGCCGGTGTTGGGGTTCTGATCTTACTAGGTCATTACCTGAAATTATTGACTACCTCCGATTTCAAAACGAGATATGATTATATCAACATGCATGAGATTAACCTGTTATGGTATGGTTTTGTGTTGATACTAGTCGGTGCTTCGCTATTTGTGAACACTTTCCAACAAGAAACAACCTGGCTTTGGTTCTTTGTTTGGGTATTCGTTAGCATCATGGTTGCCATGATCGTAGGAGTAATTGTACAAAACGTACTAAAATTCTATTATCCATTCTTCATCGAAAAACGTCTTAAGAAATTGAGATATACTCCTAGAGTTTCTCCGGAAGGACGTAAAATGAAACTATTGAGTGAAGAAGAAGAAGATGTTTATCTAGATGAGGGTATGCAGGCTGAAGAAGATGCATTCTCTGTTGACTATGACGTATGGATCGACGAAGTTTCTGGATATACTAAAATTGAAAAATATAACGGTCGACTTCATGCGCTTCAGTGCCCTGAGTGTAACTATCAGACATTGAAAGTAGATAAAGAAGCAGTAGTACAAGAAGCTACTGAAACTGAAGAAGGCGAACTGATTAAGTATTTCACTTGTGGTTATTGCGGACACAAAGAAAGAAAGTCTTTCAACATTGCGAAAATCAGAACGCAAGAGCCAGTTTAAGTGAAATCAAGGTCTTAATATACAAAACCTCCCAAATCGGGAGGTTTTTTTATGCCCCTAGAGTTTTATACAAACATTTTGCGTTTCTGTAAAGAAGTGTAAAGCATCTGATCCACCTTCTCTGCCGACACCAGATTCTTTCATCCCTCCAAATGGCGTCCGCAAATCTCGAAGCATCCAGCAATTGACCCAAACAATACCACTTTCAATCTGATGGGCTACTCGGTGAGCTCGTTGCACATCCTGTGACCAGATAACAGCTGCCAAACCGTATACAGTTGCATTGGCCTTTTTCACCGCATCTTGCTCCTCTTTAAATGGCACTAAGGTGACCACTGGCCCAAAGACTTCTTCCTGATTGATGACACAATACTCATCTAATCCTTCTATCACAGTAGGTTCAAAGAAGTATCCGGCTTGCCCCAATCGTCCTCCTCCAGTGAGAACTTTCCCTCCTTGAGCTATCGCCTCATTCACATACATCTCTACTTTGCGCAGGTGTGCCTCAGAAACCAATGGACCCAGATCAACTTCTGTTTTCGGATCTCCAACTCTTAGATTCTTCACCTTTTCAACAAACCGACTTCTGAAATCCTCATAAATTGCTTCTTGAATAAAAATTCGAGATCCACAGAGGCATATCTCTCCTTGATTGGTAAACGAACTTTTTACTGTGGTTTCTACCGCCTTCTCCAAATCACAATCATCGAAAATCAAAACGGGGTTTTTACCCCCCAGCTCGAGAGATACTTTTTTAAACTGCTTCGCAGCTTCTGTTCCTATAATTCTTCCTGTGGAAGTGCCTCCAGTAAAGGAGATGGCTTTGATTTCTTTGTGCTCAACCAGTTTTTGGCCAATCTCAGCACCTTTTCCATGAATTATATTAAGCACACCAGCAGGAATTCCAGCTTCGATAAATAACTCAGAAAGCAAAAAAGCAGTATAAGGCGTTACCTCAGATGGTTTGGCAATCACACAATTTCCAGTAGCCAATGCAGGTGCTATTTTCCATGTAAGTAGATATAACGGGAGGTTCCATGGAGAAATGCATGCCACTACTCCTAATGGAGCTCTTCTTGTGTAGTTAATAGCAACTCCTTCCATTATGTGAGCCTGAGTTGATTCATTGACAATTGCTGACGCGAAGAACCTAAAATTGGCTGCAGCACGAGGTATGTCAACCTTGCGTGCCAAACTCACAGGCTTACCATTATCCAAACTCTCAGCTTCTGCCAATTTATCGAGGTTTGCTTCGATTAAATCAGCGACTTTAATCAAATACCTGGATCGTTTATCAATAGATAATTGACTCCATGCTGGAAATGCTTTTTTAGCAGATAAAATTGTCCGTTCTAAATCCTCTTCCGACGAATTCGGAATTAAGCTATAAACCGTTTCATCAGCTGGATTATAGTTATCTAAATAATTACCATTGGCTGGATCAACTAATTCGCCGTTGATATAATTTTTGATCGTTATCATAACGAACCAGTTCTACCTCCATCTACAGGAATACTTACTCCTGTGATATATGCAGCCTTATCAGATGCCAGAAATACAGCCAAATTCCCTAACTCTTCCGGCAAACCAAATCGACCAGCTGGGATTGTTTGCTTCATTGCTTCTGCAGATTCTTCTGGAGTCACACCCTTTTTCTTTGCAGAATTTTCAATGATCGCATCCAAGCGGGTTGTGCTAACAGCTCCTGGCAAAATGTTATTGACTGTAATACCATATGAAGCAACCTCATTGGATAGCGTCTTTGCCCAGGATGCCATTGCGCCTCTCGTGGTGTTACTCACCCCAAGACCCGATATTGGTATTTTGACACTGGTTGAAATGACATTGATAAAGCGCCCATAATTTTTGGATTTCATATAAGGAAGTACAGCTTGCATAATCCGATGACTAGCAAATAAATGCATGTCTAACGCCGCTTGGAAACTCTCAATTGTTGACTCAGTAATTGTGCCAGGTGCCGGACCTCCTGTATTGTTAATTACAATCTCCACAGGGTTTTCTTTCAAATGAAACAACAGTTTTTCTAAATCAGATTTATCTAACAAATCAGCCTGTATGTAGGAATGTCCCTCACCGGAAAGCGTACCTAAGTGCTCCTTTAACTCCTGTTCATTTCGAGAAACAATAATAACCTTGACGCCCTCTTCCGCAAGAGCTTTAGCTATTGCTCCTCCAATGCCTTTGGAGCCGCCACATACCAGTGCCTGCTTATTTTTTAAATTAAAATCCATACTCTATTAGCTTATGTCTTTGGTTTACCTGAACGATTTTCCAGTTTATTTATAACTTTTACCTCTCCAAAGTAATTTATCTAAAAAACCACTATCGACATGAGCATTAAAAGACCTTTCAACTTACAGAAATGGATAGATAACAACAGGGACTTGCTCAAGCCACCCGTTGGAAATAAAAACCTCTATGCGGATGCAGGCGATTACATTGTCATGATTGTGGGAGGACCCAATGCTCGAAAAGATTATCATTATAATGAAACAGAAGAGCTCTTCTATCAACTAGAGGGTGACATTGTGGTCAAAATTCAAGAAGATGGACAGTCTGTGGATATTCCAATCAAAGCTGGGGAAATGTTTTTATTACCTGCTAAGGTTCCACATTCACCTATTCGATCCGAAGGATCTGTAGGGCTTGTTGTAGAAAGAAAAAGGCCTGGAATGAATGATGGCTTGCTGTGGTTTTGCGATAATTGCAACCACAAGTTGCATGAGACCTATTTTCAATTATCTAATATAGAAAAAGACTTCATTCCAAGGTTTAGAGAATATTATGGTTCTGACAAATTGAGAACGTGCAGTAATTGTGGAGAAGTAATGGAAACCGACCCAAGATTTATTGATTAAATGACCTACGACAACACCCCAGCATTTGCATACGAACTTGATGAGCAAGATCCGCTAAGAGTATTTAGATCTCAATTTCATTTCCCCAAAAGAAACGGAAAAGACGCCATTTACTTCTGCGGAAACTCTCTGGGACTTCAGCCAAAAGTAACCGAAAGCTATATTCAACGAGAATTAGACTACTGGAAAGAACATGCTGTAGAGGGTCACTTTACAGGAAATACTCCGTGGGTTAGCTATCATCAGTTGTCCAAAAAATCGCTCTCTCGATTAACAGGAGGATTGGAGCATGAGGTGGTTTCGATGAACAATCTCACAACAAACCTTCACCTATTGCTGGCATCATTCTACCAACCATCAGGCAAAAGAGTGAAACTTATGATAGAAGGTGGTGCTTTCCCTTCAGATCATTATGCGGCAGAAAGCCACATGAGACGAGTGGGCATTTCACCAGAGGAACACTTGATCACATTAACTCCTGAGTCGGGAAAAACATTTACCAATGAAGAAATTATCTCGGCGATTAAAGATCAAGGTGAAGAACTTGCTCTAGTTCTATTTCCTGGAGTGCAGTACTATACTGGTCAGTTTTTTGACATGAAAGCCATTGCCCAAGCTGCTCACGAAGTGGGCTCTTTTGCAGGATTTGATCTTGCTCATGCCATGGGCAACTTACCTATGACTCTTCATGATGATGACATTGATTTTGCTACCTGGTGCAGTTACAAATATGTGAATTCCGGTCCTGGTGGAATGTCAGGAATATTTGTACATGAAAAGCATGGCAACAACCCAAATTTTCCAAAACTAACCGGATGGTGGGGTCATGACTCAAAAACTCGATTCCAAATGGACAATCAGTTTGTTCCCAACCCGGGAGTAGATGGGTGGATGCTGAGCAATATGAATATCATATCATCAGCTGCACACCTCGCCTCTTTGTCCATTTTTGACAAGACATCCATGGAAGAATTGAGAGAAAAAAGCATCAAATTGACCGGCTTCCTTGAGTACTTGTTGCTAAATGACCCAATAACAGCCAAGCATATTGAGATTCTAACGCCTTCAAATCCCGAAGAAAGGGGATGTCAACTTTCTATTTTTATTGACCAAAATGGGAAAGCAATTTTTGACGGATTGATTGACGCTGGAGTCATTTTGGACTGGCGCGAACCAAATGTTATACGAGTAGCTCCAACTCCTTTATACAATTCCTTTACGGATGTATGGAGGTTTTGCGGCATTTTTAAACAACTCATAGTAAAGCATGCTGAAAAATGAAATTAGCATTCTAGGTGCTGGCCTTGTTGGCTCTCTATTAGGCACATTGATCAAGCAAAAAGGGTTTAACGTGGATGTCTATGAAATGAGACAAGATCCCAGAACTCAAACAAAAGATGGTGGAAAGTCAATCAACTTAGCGTTGAGCCATCGAGGCATTGAAGCTCTTAAGCTTGCGGGTATTTACGATCAGATTCAGGATGATCTCATCCCCATGAAGGGACGTATGATGCATGATTTGAGTGGTGAACTGTATACCCAGCCCTACGGCAAAGAAGGTCAGTTCATTAATTCTGTTTCCAGAAATGGACTCAATAAATTATTAATTAGCCACGCTGAATCTCAAGGTGTTAATTTTCATTTTGACCATAAATGTATCGACGTTGATCTGAATGAAACTCAGGTTTCCTTCTCCAATGGCCAACAAATCAACTCTGAAGTATTGATTGGCTCAGATGGTGCTTACTCCATGTTGCGCCAAAAAATGGAGCACACTGATCGCTTCAATTTCGAGCAGTACTACATAGATCACGGTTACAAAGAACTCAAAATGGAACCCTCTGAAGGCACTTTTGCCATGGAGCCAAACTACTTGCACATTTGGCCTAGGGGCAATTTCATGCTGATCGCATTACCTAATCCAGATTGCAGCTTTACCTGTACTTTGTTTTTTCCATTTGATGGGGAGTTATCATTCAAAAGCATTCAAACTGAGGGTGAGATCACTTCATTTTTCGAACAGTATTTCCCAGATGTAATTCCATTGATTCCTGATTACGTCCAGCAATTCCAGACAAACAGCACTTCATCTCTGGTAACTATTCGAACTGCACCGTGGAATTTCAACAACTCACTTTTAATTGGAGATGCTGGACATGCCATTGTTCCATTTTACGGCCAGGGAATGAATGCCGGTTTCGAGGATTGCAGATTATTGATGGAATGGGGAGATGAGTTAAAATTTGACTGGAAACAATTACTGCCAACTTTCTCACAAAGAAGGAAACCAGATGCTGACGGAATTGCTGATTTAGCATTAAACAACTTCGTTGAAATGCGGGATCATGTAGCGGACGAACGTTTCCTAAACATCAAAAAAGTGGAAGCTAGACTACAGTCTGAATATCCAGATGTATGGTTACCATTATACAGTATGGTAACATTCAGCGACATCCCCTACAGTGAAGCTTTACGAATAGGGAAAATTCAGAAACAAGTCACAGGGCAATTGGAAGAAGGATTTGATCCAGGCACAGTAAAACTGGAACCACTTATTGAAAAATTTAATAATCTAATGCAAGGCGCTCGCTGAGCATGTGAATTGTCTCTTGTTCTACTTCCGATATTCCATCGGCAGCATTGGCAAATAAATACATTGACTCAAGAATGAATTCCTTGTCTTCCCGGTTAGAGCCGATATGATTTTTAAGAGCGTTAAGAAATTTCTTCTGCCATTTTTCGATGTTATCCAAAAGATATCTGAACTCGGTACGAAAAGACTGTTCCAGCTGCTCAAGGCCTTCTTTGTCCATTCCATCTCCATATTCCAATGCCAACCCTTTGGCCAAACGAAGCACACCATCCCATTCTTCCTTATCCAATACCCCATCGCACATACACACAATGAGTGATGGATAAAGGTTTAGAACATATAAAAACTGATCTAGAGTAAGATCCACATTGCGAATCCTTTTATACTCATCTAAAAGTTGTTCAGCTTGAGATTTCATTAACTTATCGGCGTGTATCATGCTGTGATTTAATAAATATACAAAAGCAATTACTAAAAAACAGCAATTGATTAACGGTCAAGTCAAAAATAGTATGATTTTTCACATATAATTTATGACCAAAACAATAATTGTAGATAATTAAACACTCGCCTGTGAAAAAAAGTTTTTATCCTATGTCATACAAGGTTGGAATAATTGGTTCAGGAATTGCCGGAATAGCAACGTCTATCAGGCTTGCAGTGAAAGGACATCAGGTAGAAGTTTTTGAAGCGTCAGCACATCCTGGAGGCAAACTTTCAGAAATTCAAGTAGGCAATTACCGATTTGATGCAGGACCATCGCTGTTTACTCTACCTGATCTGGTTGATGAGTTATTTACCCTGGCAGGAGAAAATCCTAAAAAACATTTCGATTACGATCAACTGGATATTAATTGTCAGTATTTTTTTCCTGATGGCACCAACTTGACCGCTTTCGCTGACCTTGATAAGTTTGGTAATGAAATTCAACAGAAATTAGGTGAGTCTCCTCAATCACTAAAAAAAGCTGTAAAAAATAGCACTTTACTCTATGAAAGTTTGAGTGACTTATTCATGTTTAGCTCGCTTCAGGATATTAAGACATTTATTTCAAAAGCGGCATTTAACGCTTATTTAAAAATCCCAAGGCTTGGCTTCTTCAACACAATGAATGGTGCCAACAAAAAACTCTTTTCTGATCCGCGGCTGGTACAGTTGTTTAATCGATATGCTACATATAATGGATCCTCTCCTTACAAAACGCCTGCTACGATGAATATCATTCCACACCTCGAAATGTCATTAGGAGCTTATTTCCCAAAAGGAGGAATGTACGCCATTACCAAATCTTTAGTGGAACTAGCCAAGCGTCAAGGGGTAGTTTTTCATTTTAATTCTCCGGTTCAGGAAATCTGTATTGACAACAAGAAAGCAACCGGACTGGAAGTCGCAGGTAGAAAAATCCAGTTCGACAGAGTGGTGTCTAACATGGACATTGTGAATTCCTATAAGAAATTGATGCCCTCCATTAAAGCTCCTGAATTCCTTTTAAAGCAACCTAAATCCAGCTCAGCCCTTATCTTTTATTGGGGAATCAAAAAGAAGTTTAAAGAACTTGATGTTCATAACATTTTCTTTTCAGGAGATTACCAGAGCGAATTTCAGCACTTATTTGACACCAAATCTATCTATCATGACCCCACAGTATATGTGCACATATCCTCTAAAAAAGAGAGCCAAGACGCTCCTGAATATGGAGAGAATTGGTTTACCATGATCAATGTCCCAAACAACACAGGGCAAAACTGGGAAAAGCTGATAGCGGACGCAAGAAAGAATATTGTACAAAAACTTACTTATCAGCTTAACCAACCGATAGCTGAGCTAATTGAGTGCGAAGAAATCTTGGATCCGCGATTAATAGAATCAAAGACCAGTTCTGCATTAGGTGCGTTATATGGCAATAGCTCTAACAATCTATTCGCTGCATTTTTGAGACATGCCAACAAAAGTCGCAGAATAAAAGGACTCTATTTCTGTGGAGGAAGTGTTCATCCAGGAGGAGGCATTCCTATGAGTCTTTCGTCAGCAAAAATCGTAGATAAGTACTTTAGTTAATAGCAATCTCTTCTGGAAGGAGAGCTACATAACTCTCATAGATAGCCAATATGGTAGACACGTAAGTTACCGGTTCTATCCCTCTGCAATAGCCAAACTGCACTACTTCATCATTGTAGTATTTGCTATTTGATTTCTTCAGAAGAAATTCACTGACTTCACTCCAATTTTGTGGATCGCCTCCGTATTTATTGGTCAACCTAATAGCATCTACCACATGACCATGCCCAACATTATAGGCCGCCAACACAAACTTTGTTTTCTGCTTCGGATCCTCCACGTAATCATCAAAATAATCCTGAAGCCACTTCAGGTGCATAGTTCCTGCAAATAAGTTTTCCGCTGGATCAATGAGGTTTTTAATTCCATACTCATCGGCTGTTGCAGGCAGTAACTGTAGCAAGCCGATAGCTCCAGCCCATGACTCGTTCGTTGGGTCAAATTTTGACTCCTTATAAATCTGAGCAGCCAGCAATCTCCAATCCCAATCAAGCGTATCCGCGTTCTGCTGGATAAGTGAATCATACGGAGACAATTTTCCTCCACCAGTAGAAAAATATTCACTCCTGGTTCGCAATAGAGCACTTTTTCTACTCTTGAAATACTTGTTATATATGGTATAATAGTCTACATCTTTACGCATTTCCAATATCCAGGAATTAAGCGTTTCCAGTAGATCAGGAGCATTCTTCCGAACACCCCAGGCTATTTGAGTGGGGAAACTTACTGCGGTCTCCACATCTAAGTTTGGATGATAAGTAGCATTAACTAATGCTACATCTTCTTCTGCCACAGTAAAGTCTATATCTCCATCTGCTACTTTGCGAATGATTGCCTCTGTTTCTACATCTGGATTATCTTGAATGATAATGATATCTCCTCCTATTTCATCAGACAGGTTTCTTAATCGTTCAAGGTAAGATGAATGATGTCGTACAACTACCTCCTTCCCGATTAAGTCAACAGGATTCCTAATCAATGCAGCTTCAATTTCATGGAGTTTCATATCTCTCCAACTCGCAGGCTTTCGCTGCACCAAAACCATCTTGACCAAGTTATGATAGTGTGTGAAAGCTATCCGCTTTTTACGCTCTTTGGTAACCGTGAGATTGTAAGCTAGGATGTCACCATCTCCATTGTTTAGCTTATTGAAGCCTTCTTCCAGGCTCGGTGTGATATTAATTCTTAGTTCTACACCCAGTGATTTAGCAAAGACTTTCAACAGATCATATTCATAACCCATTGTCTTACCTCTATAGATAAAAAGTCCTGTGGAACTATTATCCATTATTGCGGTGATATATCCACGCTCTTTTATCTCTTTAAGATCGAGATGAACGACCTCTTCAGGTGGTTCTTCTTCTACATCAGAAGAAGTTCTACTACTACTTGTGGAGGTGCAGCCGTAGTTGAGCAGACCGCTTCCTATCAATAAAATAAAAGTAATGGCAAGATGGCTTTTGAAATTCATGCACAATCAAGTTGTTGCTAACTCAAAATATACACAAAATAAACCGAACAAGTTTATTGAAGAACAACTTGTGGATCCATCATACGGATTGCTGCAGTCTTAATCGCTTCAGCATCATACCCGCATTCGTGATATATTTCATCTTGCTCACCATGTTCTACCACTCTATCAGGAATTCCCAGACGAACTATTTTAGATTGATAGCCATGATCTGCCATGAATTCAAGAATAGCAGAGCCAAAACCTCCAGGCAAGCAACCATCCTCAACTGTTAACACACGATTATGCTTAGTAAATACTTCATGTAACAAGGCTTCATCCAATGGCTTAACAAATCGCATGTCGTAATGAGAAACTTGCATTCCTTCTGACTCCAACATTTCACATGCTTTAGTTGCGTAATTACCAATGTGGCCAATGGTGAGAATTGCTAGATCTTCACCAGATCTCAACTTTCGTCCCGTACCTACTTCAAGTTTTTCCAATGGTGTTTGCCATTCCGGCATCACACCTTTTCCACGAGGATAACGGATAGTAAACGGGCCATTATATTCACTCGCAGTATACATAAGGTTTCTTAGCTCTTGCTCGTTCATTGGAGCTGCCACCACCATATGAGGTATACATCTCATGTAGGCAATGTCATAAGCACCATGATGCGTTGGCCCATCAGCACCGGCAATTCCAGCTCTGTCTAAACAGAAAACAACCGGCAACTTTTGAATAGCCACATCATGAATCACCTGATCATAGGCGCGCTGCATGAATGAACTATAAATATTGCAGAATGGCACCATTCCTTGAGTTGCCAATCCAGCAGAAAAAGTAACTGCATGCTGCTCTGCTATCCCGACATCAAAAGCTCTGTCTGGCATTTCCTTCATCATAATGTTCAATGAAGACCCAGAAGGCATTGCTGGTGTTACCCCAAGAATTCGCTCATTTTTCTTCGCTAATTCTACAATGGTATGACCAAATACATCCTGATATTTAGGTGCTTGAGGTTCAGTAGGAACAGACTTTCTGATTTCACCGGTTATCTTATCAAACTTACCTGGAGCATGCCATTTTGTTTGATCCTCTTCAGCTAGTTTATATCCTTTACCTTTTTTTGTAATACAGTGCAGGATTTTAGGACCAGGGATGTCTTTCAAGTCATTTAGCACGTGTACCAAATGATTCACATCATGACCATCTACCGGACCAAAGTATCTTAAATTCAATGACTCAAACATATTGCTTTGTTTGAGCAAGAATGATTTTAGGCTATTCTCAAATTTGCCAACTATTTCCTGAGCGTTCGGGCCAAACTTGGAGATCTTACCCAAGACTTTCCAAACATCATCACGCAACTTATTATAAGTATGAGAAGTGGTAATGTCTGTTAGATAGTCTTTAAGTGCCCCAACATTAGGATCGATAGACATGCAGTTATCATTCAGGATAATCAGCAAGTTTTTGTTGCTATCTCCTGCATGATTCATTGCTTCAAATGCCATACCACCAGTCATCGCTCCATCACCAATTACAGCAATATGCTGGCGCTGAGTTTCTCCCTTTTGTGCAGAACCATAGGCCATACCAAGTGCCGCTGATATAGATGTAGAAGAATGCCCTACTCCAAATGCATCATACTCACTTTCTGATCTTTTAGGGAACCCAGATAGCCCTCCATACAATCTATTTGTATGGAATTGCTCCTTACGCCCTGTAAGTATTTTGTGACCATAAGCTTGGTGCCCAACATCCCAAATCAATTGATCATCTGGCGTATTGAAGACATAATGCAAGGCCACAGTCAACTCTACTACACCTAGACTAGCTCCAAAATGCCCTCCATATATAGATACATGGTCAATAATATACTCACGAAGTTCCTCGCTAACCTGAGTCAATTGATTTTGACTTAGCTTTTTAAGGTCATCTGGAGTGTTTATTTGAGAGAGTAATTTACCTTGACTAATCTTCATAATTCCGTGTAGTTGGGGAACGAATGATCAACGAATGTACCACCTAAATGTTTAAATACGACTCAAGTTGTCATTTAATTATTCCGCAAAACTACTACTTTTTGCAGATTACTTTTAAGACTTTATTGTAGCTTTGAAGTTACTGTGAGTGAGAAAAATACATCCAACACCTACGAGATAAAGCTTCCGTTATTTGAGGGGCCTTTTGATCTTCTCTTGTTCTTCATAGAGCGAGATGAGTTGGATATCTATGACATCCCGATTGCCAAAGTAACTTCTGATTTTCTCGAATACATTCATCAGCTGGAAAGTATGAATGTGGAAGTAGCTAGTGAGTTCATCCTCGTAGCAGCTACATTGATGCGAATAAAAGCAAAAATGCTCCTTCCAAGACCTGTGTTAGACGAAGAAGGCAATGAAATAGATCCAAGGGAGGAATTAGTGCGTCACCTTTTAGAGTATAAACGCTACAAGTCAGTCATTGGACAACTCAACAAGCTTGAAGAAGAACGTCTAGACCGAGAAAAGAGGGGCAACTTGATGAAAGAAATCAAGAAACTTTCTCAAACAGTAGATGTAGAAGCTGAATTGCAGGATTTGGATCTCTACAAACTAATGAAGGTTTTTCAAAAGGTGATTAAACGGTATGAGTTTGAAAAAACCAAACCTACTCACCAGGTAGTTCAGTACCCTTACACCATTTCTGGCCAGAAAGATCACGTGATGGATTTGCTAAGAAAGAGTAGCAATAGGAGAATAGCCTTTAGTAAAATGGTGGAAGATAATCCTGAGAAAATTCTTGTGATCTATAATTTCCTGGCTATTCTTGAATTACTCCAACTTAACCTAATCACTCTTCATATAGGTGAAGGTTTCAATAACTTCTGGGTAGAAGAGCTGGATAATGAAAAAGTCTCGGAGTAATACCCACGAGACTTTCCAAATTCTTTGATTTCTTCTTGTAATTAGAAACGCTCAGTTTGAGCGAAGAAGAATGATCCTTCGATAGCAGCGTTCTCGTCAGAGTCAGAACCGTGAACAGCATTCGCTTCGATAGACTTAGCAAACATTTTTCTGATAGTTCCTTCAGCAGCTTCAGCAGGATTAGTAGCACCAATCAATTTTCTGAAATCTTCTACTGCATTGTCTTTTTCAAGAATCATAGCGATGATTGGACCTGATGACATGTATTTTACAAGATCACCGTAAAATGGTCTTTCCTTATGCACAGCATAGAAAGCACCTGCATTCTCAGCAGTAAGTTTCGTCAATTTTGCTGCATTGATTTTAAAACCAGCTTCCTCAATCATTTTGATAATCGCACCACTGTTACCAGCTTCGTAAGCATCTGGCTTGATCATCGTGAAGGTCTTATTACCTGCCATTTAGTTTGTTATTTATTTGATATCTTAAAAACGGGGGCAAAAATAACCATTAAATTAATCAAGCCCAGCGTTTACCTCATTTTGTATTTACTTGATTTATTGTGAGTTTTGCGATTCACTAATAGCCACGGTGAGGCAGAATTAGTTCAATGAAGGATATAAACGCTTTAAAAGCATTTCTAGATACACCTAAAAAGGTAATCATCACAACGCATTCCAATCCGGATGCCGATGCATTAGGTTCTTCTTTAGGACTCTACCATTTCCTAAAAGGAAGAGGGCATGATGTAGATGTGATTACACCTACGGACTACCCCCAGTTTTTGCACTGGATGCAGGGAAACGAGGAAGTTATTGTATATGATGACACCAAGGCTGATCGAATCAAAACAATGATCAATCAAACCGATTTGATTTGTTGTTTAGATTTTAACGGCATGGGACGAATCAAAAGCCTTGGCCCATTGGTGGCTCAATCTCCAGCTAAGAAGCTATTGGTAGATCACCATTTGAATCCAGAAGAGTTTGCTGATTTCGAATTATGGGACAAAACAGCTGCAGCTACTGCAGAGCTGATCTATGATTTGATTTTGCTCCTTGATGGAAAAGAAGAGATAACCGTAGGTATCGCTGAAGCATTGTACGCAGGAATCATGACTGATACCGGCTCATTCAAACACAACTCCACCTCTGCTAAAATTCACAGAACTGTTGCAGAACTGATGGATATAGGTGTAGATATCAATAGAGTAAGTCGTTTGATCTATGACACGAATTCTTTGAATCGTTTAAGGTTCATTGGGTATGCATTGATGGAGAAATTGGTTGTAGATGCAGAAAATAAGGTAGCTTACTTTGTGATCAATGCAGAAGAGCATGAACGTTTTCATCTTAAGTCTGGAGATACAGAAGGCTTGGTGAATTATGCCCTTTCTATTCAAGGTATTCATATTGCTGCCATCATTATGGAACGAAATGGCGAAGTAAAAATGTCATTCCGTTCAGTAGGCAACCATGCAGTGAACGATTTTGCATCGCAGTATTTTAGTGGCGGGGGACATAAAAATGCCGCTGGTGGGATATCGGATCTTCCATTAGATGAAACCGTAGAGAAATTCAAATCCTTAATCCCAAATTTTCAATAGAACATTTATAAAATAGAAATAATGAGAAAAATCTGGATAGCAATCCTAGCCGTAGCAGTATTTGCTTGTGGAGAAAATCATGACTTTGTAACTGAATCAGGTGTAGAAGTAGCATGTATTAGAAAAGGAGAAGGTGGAGCCTTCATCAAGGACTCAGTTCTTCTTTTGAACTTGAAAATCACTACAGAAACCGGTCAAGTTTTGATTGAAAACGAAGGTCAGCCAATGCCTCTTCTTTTTAATCCAGAAATGGCTGCTGGTCACCTTCAAGATGTATTGAATAAGATGACTGTTGGAGATAGTGTTTATTTCCAAACATCTGCAGAAAATTTATTCCAGGAGACTTACAAAGCACCTCTTCCTGATTCAATTGCAGCAGATAGCAAAGTAAATATTTCTCTGAGTGCTATTGATCAGATGAGCAGAGAGGCTTACGGAGCTTACCAAATGGAGCAACAACAGAAAATGATGTCCGGACAGATAGAAAAGGACGCTAAAATCATCGAGGAGTATCTAGCTGAAAATGGTATTGATGCACGGCAAGGAGAAGATGGTTTGAGATATGTAATTACTCAAGATGGCAACGGAACTTTTGCTGATAAAGGAGACAAAGTGTTTGTCAACTACGTTGGTAGAGTAATCAATGGAGAATACTTTGACACGAACATGGAAGACGTTGCGAAAGAAAAAGGGATCTGGACTCAACAACGCGCAGATTACGGATATAATGAATTTGATGTAACTATTGGCCAAAGAAGAGTAATACAGGGATGGGAACAAGGAATTCCGCTTATACCAGAAGGAGGTAAAGGCACGTTATACATTCCAAGCTCGTTAGGATATGGACCTAGAGGTTCTGGAGCTAAAATTCCACCTAACAGTGTATTAGTATTTGACGTAGAAGTACTGAAAATAGAAAAACAATAATAAATAAAGGGATAAAAGATGCGTAGTGTATTGAATTGGAAGATTACCACATTGGTATTCATAGTTGGAACTCTCCTGCAGGCGTGTGGAGATGATGGCATCATAGATATCCCAAGCTCAGAAGATCAGTTAACAAGTGATATTGCTGAAATCGAAGATTATTTATCAACAAAAGGTTACACAGAAGTTGACACTACAGATTCGGAAGTGCGGTATGTTATTCTGAATGAAGGATCGGGAGAATTAATAGAACTAAACGATATAATCACATTACATTATACAGCACGTTTGTTGGATGACCAACTGGTCATTTCCACTATTGATTCGGTCATCGAGAATCACAATAACGTACAACCAGATTCTACAACATTATTGACAAAAGATGTCCCACTTGTCTTCACTCACACTTCCAGTGGATGGGGTATGGCATCAGCCACTTCGGTCTCTGGACTAGCTGATGGAGGCACTGCTGCCTTGTTAAAAATCAATGTTGGTGGATCAGCCAAAATCCTGGTTCCTTCCCTTTTTGCTGGGGGTGAACTTAATAGCCTCAGGTTTAGTGGGTCTATACCAATTGTGTTTGACATTTATCCGGTTAATGTGCGTAAACAATGACGGTATATTTCGCAACTCATAATCAGAACAAAGTAAAAGAAATAGCGAAGCTCCTGCCGAAAGGCATGGAGCTTCGTAGTTTAGATGACCTGGGACTTCATGAAGACATTCCAGAAACAGCTAATACAATTGAAGGCAACTCTCTGATGAAAACGGAATATGTTTTTAACAAACACGGAGTTGCTTGCTTTGGCGATGACACGGGATTAGAAGTAGACGCATTAAATGGTGAACCTGGTGTTTTTTCTGCCAGATACGCAGGGCCTCAAAAAAATAGTGAGGACAACATGCATTTGCTACTGTCTAAACTAGAAGGCTCTCAAAGTAGATCCGCACGTTTCAAAACGGTGATCACTTTTATTGATGAAGAGGGCACTTCTACTCAATTTACAGGAATAGCTGAGGGCACTATTACACTTAAAAAATCAGGAAATGAAGGATTTGGTTATGACCCAATCTTTCAACCGGAAGGATATAGCATTACCTTTGCAGAAATGTCTGCAGAAGAGAAAAACAAAATCTCCCACAGAGGCAAAGCTTTTACCCAGTTAGTAAATTTCTTGAATAACAAATGAACAAGCCCATAACCGTTGGGATCACAGGAGGTAGTGGTTCTGGAAAGACTCTTTTCTTAAAACGACTGATGCAGTCTTTTGAACCGCATGAAGCAAGTCTTTTGTCTCTTGACAATTACTACAAACCACGAAATGAACAACCGAAGGATGATCAAGGCATTGAAAACTTTGATATGCCTGAATCTCTTGATCGAATTCGTTTCTCTGAAGACCTAAAGAGGTTAAAATCCGGACAAGACATCACTATTCAGGAATATACTTTTAATAATGATAAAAGAACTCCTGAAATAATCGTCATTAAATCAACACCAATCATTGTAGTAGAAGGAATATTTACGTTTTACTATGATGAAATCAATAGCTTGTTAGACTTCAAAATATTCATAGAAGCTCCTGATTATTTAATGTTGACAAGAAGAATCACAAGAGACGCTGAAGAACGAGGCTACGATTTAAGTGATGTATTGTATCGATTCCAGCATCATGTGACACCTTCTTTCAAGAAATACATTGAGCCACTAAAGCATGATGCGGATGTAATTATTCCAAATCATAACGGCTTTGCAACCGCTTTAGACGTTGTTATCACCTATCTCAAAAATCAACTAAAAGAATAATTTTCACATTCTTTAGGTAATTAATTGTATTTCAGTAGTTTTGTCGCGCTTTGAAACAGAGCAGAAACAAAATATCGACCCTTACTTTCATCATGGCTACCTTGATGGGATTGCTAGTAGGAATCACTTCCATTACAGTGAGTTCTTCGCCACTCCCTATAGCCATTCAGCAAAATGCTGACACAGAAAAAAGTGATGAATCAAAGGAGTCAGATGTTTCTTTGAAAGCTTTTGATGCGATTACTTCAAGTGTACAGGTAAGTCTGGAGCAATCATTCATATTGATTGATGTGCTTCCCGATCTGGAAGAGGTAAAAGAAGAATATTCTGAAGTTGTCGAAAACTTTCCTTCTCCAAACAAAGCGCTCAAAATACTATTTCGTAGGATCATTTCCCCAAATGCTCCATAAGTAGTATTCCTACTCTCAATTACACAAACAACTTCATTTATTAACCATTTTCCTCCACCTAACCGTGCTCAGGAAAACATTTCATTTTTAAAAACTTACTAAAATCATGAAAAACAAAGGATTTGTAGTACTATTAACCATAGTCATTTCCTTGCTGTGTATTTATTACTTGTCGTTCACATTTGTAGCACAATCTATCCAGAAAGAAGCTACAGCAGCGACAACTTCAAGTGATGGCAGCATCGATTTCGCTGAAAAGCAACGTTATTTGGACTCTATTTGGAATGAGCCTGTTTACAATCTTCTTGGAATGGAATACACTTTCCAGGATATAAAAGAAACAGAACTTAACCTTGGTCTTGACCTTCAAGGCGGTATGCACGTGACCCTCGAAGTATCTCCAATAGATATTTTGAAAGGACTTAGTGGCAACAATCAGGATCCTGATTTCCAGGCAGCTTTAGTAGAGGCTAAAGAAAACATCAAAGGAACTCAAACTAATTATGTAGATGAGTTCTACAGTGTATTTCAGGGTAAAGCTCCAGACAAATCTTTAGCATTCATCTTTTCTAATGCTAGCAACAGAGGCAGAATCAGCCTAAACTCATCAGATAGTGAAGTTTTAGACATCATCAAAACAGAAGTTGATGGAGCTATTGACAGATCATTCAATATCCTAAGAACACGTATCGATAGGTTCGGTACTTCTCAACCAAACATCCAGAAATTAGAAGGTACTGGTAGAATCCAAATAGAACTACCAGGTGTGGACAACCCTGAAAGAGTTAGAAAACTTCTTCAAGGTGTTGCAAAACTAGAATTCTGGGAAGTTTACGACCTGAATGAAATCTCTCCAACACTTCAGGCAATCAATGACTTGTTGGTGAAGGATCAAAAAAATAACCTTGCTGCAGAATCACTAACGGATGACTCAGAAACATCTCAATCAAGCGACGATCTATCTGATCTACTAACAGAAGACGATGGTACTGATGCTGCTGACAGCCTAACTGCTGAAGAAGATCTATCTGAGGAAGATGCTGCTTTGGACTCTGCTCTAAACAGCCAAGTATCTCCATTATTTACACTGATCAAAAGCCAAATGGGATTGATCTATGATGTAAAAGATACGGCTAAAATCAACAGAATCTTTGAAAGAGAGGATGTACAAGCACTTATTCCATCTAACATGAAGTTCTTGTGGTCAGTAAAAGCCATCAAGAATGATGCGGTAAATGCTCCTGAGTTATTACAGCTTCATGCTATAAAAACTACTAGAACAGGAAAAGCACCTCTAACTGGTGAAGTAATCACCGATGCAAGACAAGACCTAGATCAAAGATCTCAACCTGCCATCAGCATGCAAATGAACGCTGCAGGTGCTAAAGCATGGAAAAGGCTTACAGGAAACAATATTGGAAGAAGTATTGCCATAGTACTTGATAACTATGTTTACTCCGCACCAAATGTAGAAGGTGAAATTCCTAACGGAAACTCTTCTATCACTGGTAACTTCACACTTGATGAAGCTAAAGATTTAGCAAACATTCTTAAAGCTGGTGCTCTGCCTGCTCCTACTACTATTGTAGAAGATGTGGTAATCGGACCAACACTAGGAGAGGTTGCTAGAAACCAAGGTTTGATATCAATCATCGCTGGTTTAGCTATCGTAATCATCTTCATGGTTATCTACTATGCTAAAGGTGGTTTGATTGCAAACGTTGCATTGTTCTTCAACATCTTTTTCATCCTTGGTATTCTTGCTCAGCTAAGTGCTGCATTGACTCTTCCAGGTATTGCTGGTATTGTATTAACAATCGGTATGTCGATTGATGCGAACGTTCTAATTTTCGAGAGAATTAAAGAAGAACTTAGAAATGGTTCTGGACTTAAAGCTGCAATCAGCAGTGGTTATGACAAAGCATTCAGCTCTATTATAGATGCTAACGTTACGACATTCATCACAGGGTTCTTCCTATACACATTAGGACAAGGACCAGTAAAAGGTTTTGCGATTACATTGATGATCGGTATTGCATGTTCATTCTTCAGTGCAGTATTCATCACAAGAGTTATTACGGAAGCATTCTCTAAGAAGGGTGACAAAGCGAAACTTTCTTTCGCAAACGCATTCTCAAGAAATGCGCTTACTGGCATGAACTACGACTTCATCAGCAAGAGAAAAATGGCTTACATTTTCAGTGGTTCATTCATCACTGTAGGTCTTATCGCGATGTTGATCAACGGATTGACATTAGGAGTTGATTTCAAAGGTGGTCGTTCTTATGTTGTTTCATTAAATGAGGCAGTTCCTCCATCAGAGTTGAAAGCCGCTATTACTCCATTCTTCGAGAACTCAGGAAGTGAAGTAAAAACGTACGGTGCTAACAATGTACTGAAAGTAACCACTCCTTACTTGATTGAAGATGAAACGGATGTAGCAGATGCTAAAGTGAAAGAGGCTTTGATCAAAGGAGTTTCTTCAATGGGCTTAACATACTCTGATCAAACAACTGCACCAGATGCTGGCGAGTTTATTATCAGTAGTTCATCGAAAGTAGGTGCAACAATTGCTGACGACATCAAAAACTCATCTTATGAATCAGCGCTATTTGCCTTGATTAGTATATTCATCTACATCTTGATTAGATTCCGTAAGTGGCAGTTTGGTCTTGGTGCTATTGTTGCACTATTCCACGATACATTGTTCGTACTATCTGCATTTGCGATTGCAGGTCTAGTTGGAGTGTCATTTGAGGTTGATCAGGTATTCGTTGCAGCGATTCTTACAATCATTGGTTACTCAATTAACGATACCGTGGTTGTGTTTGATAGAATTCGTGAAAACCTTGGAATCAAAACGGGTACTGAGAAGAAAAAAGTATTCAACGAATCACTTAACAGCACTATTAGCCGTACGTTGATCACTTCAATTACTACTTTGATTGTAGTATTGGTATTGTTCATCTTTGGTGGTGCAGCATTGAAAGGATTCTCGTTTGCTCTTCTTGTAGGTATCTTAATTGGTACTTACTCCTCTATCTTCATTGCAACTCCGGTTGTAATTGACCTGGATGGTTCGAAGAAGGATTAAGAATTTTTAGAAATACTAAGAAGCCTAGTTGAAAATCAGCTAGGCTTTTTTTTTGCTTAAAATCCTATATCATCAGATAATTGTTAAATTTATGGAAACTCATTTCTGAATGAAATCAAAGGTGTACAACAAACCTTTTTTATACCTCTCTATCATAGTTGCAGTATTCATCGTACTGATACTGTTAGATCAAGTTTTCGGCTTCCATTATGAACCTGTAGAATACAAACTTGCCGAAACTGAAGAGGACCACTCACCAACCATTGAACATGATAAAGACACCACTTCTGAGTTTAGCTCTTTCCAACATGAGGCTGTTGATGATGAAAAAATCGAACTAGCAGAAAAAGGTGAACATAGTGACGCAGCAAATGCCCCAGTAGAAAAGGAAACAAAGCCAGACGCTACTTCCAACAATTCCACCCCGAAAGATTATTTCGCGTCACTTATCAAATCCTATAAACAAAACACGCTAAGTAAGCTTGAGAAAAATAAAGCCCGTACCGATATTGTTATCCGGTATTATCATCATGAGCCAGACGGCAACAGCGCCTATGCTTTAGGAAACCTGGGATACTATATTCACGAAAGAGAGGTTTCACCTGAATATTTGAACTACCAGTCAAATGCCATATTCTATGGTGATAGCGTGTCATTAACGGACTTGCAAATTGTGTCCTACACACTACTAGAAGAAGGCCTACCGATTAAGATTATTAAGCCCTCCAAATTCCATGATTCATGGAAGGCCCATTCTATTGAAATCGGTACGGACACCACAGCTTTAAACAAGCCTACCGTTACTTTCTCACAAATTCAGGCATTGACCTTATAATGTTAAAAAACATTAATTGAGGTAATAAGAGAAGTTTTCTGCCCACCTTTGGAAGGTGAATAAACTGCTACTATCTCTTTTAATATCTCTGTCTGCATTGGCCATGGCACAAGGCCAAAATGTGACCGGAGAATTATTGGATTCGATTTCTAATGAACCTGTCCAGTTTGCTCATGTCCAAAACATCACTGCCAAAAAGGGAACTCTGACCAACCAATTTGGTCAATTCAAAATACCTGCTAGCATTGGTGATACTATAGCCTTTTCCATTGTTGGATACCAACAAATTGGTTGGGAGGTAAAAGCAACTTGGCTAGAAGAAAAAATAACGCTTAAGCTTCCAAAAGACACGGTGTTGCTCGATGAGGTATTGATTTCAGATATGCCTACAGAAGCCGAGTTCAAACGACAAATGCTCAATCATCAACCTAAAGACACAGGATTTTGGTACCATGGCATGGCGCCACCGAAACCTCGAGATGACTCTCCTTTATCTGAGTCACAAGTCAATAATCCTCTGTTCGCTATCACTCAACCTGCAGATTTTCTTTATGAGAAGTTCAGCAAACAAGCCAAGGAAAAAAGAAAGTATCACCAAATCACCCAAAAAGAATCTATTACCTATCGGGTAAATCAGAAGTTCACTCGTGATTTTGTGCAAAATGTCACTGGATTAGAAGGAGATGAATTAACCAGCTTCATCTATTTCTGTGATTATTCTCTAGACTACCTCGATCGGACACCATTATATCTCATTCGGGAAGACTTACTAGCTCAACTTGATAAATTCCAAAATCAGCACCCAGGATAAGCTCAATTTTTACTATTTCTAAATTTTAACAGCCTCCGATTGTTGATTTTAAAATTAACCACGTATCTTGGTGGTTGATGAGAAAAGCTATTTCCATATTTTTCCTTTCGCTATTCCTCCTTTATCAAGTGGGATACCTGGGGTATTATTGGTTTAGCGCTCATCAAATCAATGAGAAATGGATGAGTCATGTAGAAGTAACTCCCGACATGAAGCATGTATCCATTCCGATCGAATTACCTTATTGGACCAACCAATCTGAGTACAGAATTACACACGGAAAAATCAATATCAATGGCGAGCTGTATCGAAAAGTGATGCAGAAGTATGAAAACAATGCCATTCATTTGATCGTGGCAAAGGATTCTGATACTGAAAAACTAAATCAGTCTATTTCTGATTGGGTGAAAGCCATGTCGGATAGTGAGCAATCTTCATCTGATAATGGTAAAGCTGATTTGTTAAAGTCTATCAAGGATTATATTCCCAGAACAAGTTTATCTGAATTCAATAGCATCGCTCACAATAATGCAATTGATCAGCCATTTACAGTCAGTGACGAAAAAATGCTCCCTAGCATAATAACTGACACTCATACGCCTCCTCCACAGGCGTAATCCACTTCACTTATCATTTTTCACTGAATTATTGAGCATAGGCTCAATGCGTCTTATCGATGCTGGCCCATCTCAATTTGTTTCAGTCATTTTTTCAAACCAACAAAACTTATGAAACTATTTTTCACTAAGGCATTTGGTGCACTATGCATCATTGCTTTATCGTACAATCTATCTTTAGGTCAAGGCTGTGTGGCTATTCGCTCAGGTTGCGGAGCCAATATCGGTGGAGGATCAATTCTGCAAAAAAATCAATGGTTAGCAGGCACCAATCTGCGCTATTTCCACTCATTCAAACATTTTAGAGGCAAACACGAAGAAACTTACAGAGTAGAGGAAGGGTCAGAGGTCATCAATGACTCATTTTTTCTCGATTTCCTGATTAGCTACGGCATCAGTGATCGATGGTCGGCCAATGTCACCCTTCCTTTTGTTTATCACAACAGATCATCTATGTATGAGCACGGGGGCAACCCTAAGACTGACGATTTAACCACTCCAGAGAACGAATTTTGGGCTGGAGATCGCAACACTACATCAAGTAAAGGACTGTCTGATCTAAGGTTCGGCTTGAGCTACTGGTTATTCCAACCTACATCCAGCAGCAACATTTCAATAGGTTTAGGCATGAAGTTGCCAACTGGCAATTACAGATATCAAGACACTTTTTACAATCAGGGGAACAATAAAGATCAAGAAATCTTTTCTGGTGTTGATCAGTCCATCCAACCTGGAGATGGTGGAGTCGGCGTTACGTTTGAATTGCAAGGTTTTCACCCGCTTACAGATAATATCATCCTAAGCGGAAACTTCTATTACCTATCAAACCCAAGAGAATATTACACGCTGGAAACGCGTGGCAGATCAAGAGATTTCTCAGTTCCAGATCAATATGCTGCTCGTTTAGGATTACTCGCGATGCTTCCAGTTCACGGTCTATTTTTCTACGGTGGAGCCAGACTAGAAGGTGTTCCATCTAGCGATTTAATTGGAGGAGATGAAGGATTCCGAAGACCAGGCTATGCTTATTCACTAGAACCTGGAATCTCCTATAACATTCGAAATAGTTCTTTCAACCTTACTGTACCAATTGCCATAGAAAGAAATCGAGTTAAAAGCTTTTCTGATAAAGAATCAGGTGGACATGGAGATGCAGCATTTGCTGATTACCTAATCAATTTTAGTTACATCATAAAAATAGGAAAGGCTGGTTCAAACCTTAAAACCCTATCGTTTCCAATTGACGATACCAACAACTAATCAAGTAAGACTCTATTAAAATACTATACTACAATTTGTTCTAACTCACCATCCATCCATTTCAGATGGGTGGTGATTGCTAAAACCAACCGAAATCAGCTAGTTCAATGCAAAAAAATCAAATCATTTTCATGTTCTTACTTTCCATCACATTCTCCGCTTTATCACAAAGCAATGCGCAAGATAGTGTTTGGATGATAGAGCTTGAAGCGATTTCAATAGAAAACACCACTTCGAAAGATCAGCTGCCAGAACTTTTAGGAACCAACCTATATGCCGGCAAAAAGACCGATTTACTCACACTGAATGGTAGTGAAAACTTATCTCAAAATCTGGGAAGAATGATCTTCGCAAAAATCCCAGGGATCAATCTTTGGGACATGGACGGTGCCGGCACTCAACTCAATATCAGCACTAGAGGAACCGACGCACATCGAAGCATCGAAATGAACATGCGTCAAAATGGCTACAACACCAATTCAGACATGTTTGGCTATCCTGAAAATCACTATACCGTAGCTATGCAGGGTGTTAAACAGATCCAACTCGTTCGAGGATCTGCCGCTCTGCAGTTTGGGAGTCAGTTCGGAGGAATGATGAATTACGTCATGAAAACCGGCAATCCCAATAAAGTATTTGAGGTAGAAAGCGAACAAACCTATGGCTCCAATAATTTTTTCAACTCTTTTAACTCTATAGGTGGAACAATGGGCAAGGTCAGTTACTATGCCTTCTATGACGACCGCCAAGGTGATGGCTGGCGACCAAACTCAGCTTTTCATTATAAGTCGTGGTATACCAATTTCAAGTATCAGTTCAATCCTAAAGCAAGTCTTGCTTTTCAGTTTTCAAGAATGCACTACGAACAACAAATTGGAGGTGGTTTAACTGACAAAATGTTCAAGGAAAACCCTCTTCTATCCAATAGAACAAGAAACTTCTTTAGCCCAACGATCAACATTCCTGCAGTAATTCTTAACTATCAACTCTCTGCAAATACGAAACTGGAAGTCACTACCAATGGAATCTGGGGAGACAGAAGCAGTGTACAATTCATCAACACTCCGAATGTTGAAGACACTTTCAATACTGATATTGGCAGCTACAATGCTAGACAGGTAGACAGAGATTTCTATGCAGGTTTTACTACTGAGGCAAGAATCCTCCATCACTACTCACTTGGAAAAGTGAATTCAACTTTGGCCGGAGGTATTAGATACTTTAATGAAACGACCAAAAGGAGACAGAAAGGAAAAGGCACAACTGGTAGCGACCTTACCTTTGACTTAACTGGGAATTATGGAGTTGATCTACGTTTTCACACGATTAACTACGCTGTTTTCGCTGAGAATGTATTCCACCTAAACCAAAAGCTTTCGGTGACACCAGGTTTCAGATATGAGATGATCCAATCAGATTTGACAGGAGTCATTGAAAACCGGTCAGTAGATGTGGATTATAGTGGAAATCGCACATTCCCACTTTTCGGAATAGGCATGGAATATAAAATCCATAAAAACTCAGAAATCTATGGGAATGCATCGGAAGCCTATCGTCCTTACCTCTACTCTCAAATTACTCCTTCAAATCAAATTGCTAAGATTGATCCTAACCTGACCGATAGTAAAGGGTACAACATAGACTTAGGTTATCGTGGCCATTTTGGAAATAAACTGAATTTTGATATCAGTGGTTTCTACCAATACTACGGAGATAGAATTGGCAACCTCAATATTGTCAATGAAGATAATTCCAGCTATTTGTTCACAACCAATGTAGGAAACTCTGTCGCTATTGGTTTAGAATCCTATATGGAATTGTCTTTGATAGGTTCTGCCAATCAATCCTTTGAACTTTCTCTTTTCAATTCACTGGCTTATACACATGCACGCTACCTAAGTGGTCACCTAAATCAAAATGGAGAAAATCAAGATCTAAAAGGCAACCATGTGGAAGGCGTTCCAGATTGGATCAATAGGGCCGGACTTGATATCAGATTTATAACATTTAGCTCAAGGCTTCAATTCACACACATCAGTGAAAAATACAATGATGCCAACAACACGTTATTTGACCCTGTGGGCACAAGTGGACTCATTCCGTCCTATTCAATTACTGATTGGTCATTTAAATGGAAAATATTTGACCATTACCATTTCTCAGGTGGTGTCAACAACCTGATGAACGCAAAATATTTTAGTCGTAGAATACCATTCTACCCGGGACCGGGAATCCTCCCAGGAGATGGAAGGACATTCTACCTGACTTTAGGAGTAAAACTTTAACTCCTCAAAACACTATACTATACGTTTCTAAACTTAAACCCTGTTGCTATCGGCAGCAGGGTTTTTCTTTTGAACAATAAAAAACCCTGACGAATGCTCGCCAGGGCTGGGTTTATATCTTTCAACTAGATTACTTAGCTACCACAACCAACGCACTCAATTTCCTGGTTCATTGGTTTAGTGCCATTTGCCTGCATTTTCAAATTGTGGATCTTGTCTCTGATATCCATATCCTGAAACATGTCACCTGTTAATTGTCCCTCAAGAGTTGCGATCTCTTGTTCTAGTTGTTCTTTTGTCATGTTGAAGAAGGTTTATTTGTAGCTTTAATTTATTAAATCATTTTCAATATCTCGGGGAGATCAAGGTAAAAAACTCAACATCTCCTTAAATTGTTCATCAAAATCACAATTGATAACGGAAGTGTTGCGTCATAATGAATGACACACTTCAAGAATAAACACCATTACTTTATCATAATTATGGCCTTTTGTAAAGCCAGGTTATTCGGATAAGTTACCTTTTGTCCATCGTCATTCTTTATGATGATCGAGAACATATTCAGATCAAAAACAATTCCCTCAATTGAATTATCTCCATCAACAATTCTGATTCGATCACCAATGCGGTATGGGAAATAAAAGAACAGAAGAATAGCCGAAGTTATATTACTAAGTAAAGACCAGGAAGCAAATAGTGCTACTCCAGCCACTGTAAAGAAGGATAGAAAATAAACTGACAATCCCTCAAAAGAAATATCCCAGGTCAGCCCTAGAATCATTAATACAAATATTAGGAGTACAAACCGAAAGTATTTGACTGTATAAATTACTCTTGGTAGGGCTATCTCCATTTTCTTACCATATCTCTTGATGAACTTCTCAATGATCTTGATGAGTATCAAATAGAACAATACAACCATCCCGGAAATCAACAATTGCAAGGTTCGGTCGTCTACAGATTTCAAATACTCAATCACATTCATAGCTATCAAAAATTTTCACAAAGCTAGTTCGAGAAATTTCAGATTGGAACTTCAGCATTCATATTTATGCAATAGGCAAGTAAAAGATTCGTTGAATACGAAACAGGTGATTCATGAATGTTTTCTGAATCAAAAAATTAAAGCTCGTTGTTCGACGAGCTTTTCCATTTATTCTACCTCAAAAGAATCCATACTCCGGAGGTTTGATGTTATTGATACGAATGTAAAGATTGGCTTTTGCTCTGTGGTTTGTCAAATGATCTTGCACAAAATAAATAGTCATGTAACGCTTCAGCATTTCTCCATTAAAGGCCTTCACTTCTTCCTTCATTTGCGCATCTGACAGACTACAAAATAATTCTGACGCCTTTTTGAAATTGCCTTTAAGATAAGCGACGATCTCAGCTTTGCTTTTATCGGACATATCTGGCTCATCATAGTCAAACTCGCTATCCTGAGTAAAATAGTCCATGAGAAAATAGCTCGTGTATCCCAAATGAATCAATTGCTGTCTAAAAGTCATACTGGAATCGTTGGGCTTGAAATCATAGAGATTTTCAGGCATCGCTTCAGCCACCTGAATAGCAATGTTTGTAGACGTGTTCCAGACAGGCAAAAAGTCCTTGGCAAACTCAGATTTGGGTTCAGTTTGAGCGGACACATTCCACGTCAAAGACAGAAGGGTAAGAAGGGTTAGGAAGTGTTTCATCATTTAGTATTGGTTTTCTATAGTTAATATACTTAAAACCATTGACACAAGTATATCATCCTACAATCCAAAAAAATCTCCAACAACGTTATTACACAAAAAAGCCGAGACTCTCATCTCGGCTTTTGCTTTTTATAATGAACAAACTACTCAACTTCTACTTCATCGAGGTTGATAAACTCAATCTGATGATCATCAGAAAGTGTCACCCCTATCACCGCATCTTTGAGAATCTTACCAGAAAGAATGTCTTTGGACAATTCATTCAAAATCTCACGTTGCAACACTCTTTTCAATGGTCTAGCACCGAACTGTGGATCAAATCCGATTTGTCCCAGATAATCCAACACTTTATCATCCGCTTCAACTTTGATACCATTTTCTTCCAATCGTTTTTGGATCAGTTTGAACTGAATACCAACAATCTTACGCAGATCAGTTTTGCTCAATGGTCTGAACATGATGGTCTCATCCACCCTGTTTAAGAACTCTGGCCTCACGGATCTTTTCAGCAATTCGTAAACCTCTTTTCGAGTTTCTTCTACCAAGTCATCAGCATTATCTTCATTCAAAGCTTCAAAACGTTCCTGAATTAAGCCTGAACCAATATTGGTTGTCATGATGATGATAGTATTCTTAAAGTTCGCTACTCGACCTTTGTTATCTGTCAATCGACCATCGTCTAGTACCTGAAGCAAGGTATTGAATACATCTGGATGTGCTTTCTCAATCTCATCCAACAACACCACACTGTATGGCTTGCGACGAACTGCTTCAGTTAACTGACCACCTTCATCATACCCAACATATCCCGGAGGCGCTCCAATCAATCTACTAACCGCGTGTCTCTCCTGATACTCAGACATATCGATTCTAACCATCGCATTGTCATCGTTGAATAAATATTCAGCTAATGCTTTCGCCAACTCTGTTTTACCTACCCCGGTAGTACCAAGGAAGATGAACGAACCGATTGGTCTATTCGGATCATGTAATCCTGCCCTACTTCTTCGCACCGCATCCGAAACTGCTTCGATCGCTTCTTCCTGACCAGCTACTCTGCGACCAAGCTCTACTTCTAGATGAAGCAATTTCTCACGTTCGCTTTGTAGCATTTTAGAGACAGGAATTCCAGTCCATTTCGCAACTACCTCAGCTATATCTTCACTTCCAACTTCCTCTTTCAACAGAGAAGATTCGCCTTGCATTTCATCCAGCTGTAACTTGAAAGCTTCAAGCCTTTTTTCAGCTTCAGTTATTTTTCCATATCGGATTTCTGCTACCAAACCAAAATCTCCGGCACGTTCTGCTTGCTCTGCTTCATGCTTGAAGTTTTCGATATTCTCTTTCTCCTGACGGATGCCTTGAATTACAGACTTTTCATTTTCCCATTTCGCCTTAAGCTCATTTCGCTTACCCGTAAGGTCAGCAATTTCTTTGCTCAGCTCGCTCTCCTTCACTTTGTCTTTCTCTCTTCGGATCGCTTCACGCTCAATCTCCAGCTGCATGATTTTTCTATTCAACTCATCCAGCTCTTCTGGCAATGAATCAATCTCAATTCGGAGTTTAGATGCAGCTTCATCCATCAAGTCAATCGCCTTGTCAGGCAAGAAACGATCAGCGATGTATCTACTAGAAAGCTCCACAGACGCGATAACTGCATCATCTTTGATTCTCACCCCATGGTGTACTTCGTATTTATCCTTGATACCTCGAAGAATCGAGATAGCATCTGGAACAGAAGGTTCATCGATGATAACTCCCTGGAAGCGTCTCTCCAGCGCTTTATCTTTCTCGATATATTTCTGATATTCTTTTAAGGTTGTAGCACCAATTGCATGAAGCTCCCCTCTCGCCAGTGCTGGTTTCAATAAGTTGGCAGCATCCATTGCGCCTTCTCCACCACCACCTGCACCTATCAAAGTATGGATCTCGTCAATGAAGAGAATGATTTCTCCATCGCTATCCGTAACCTCTTTGATGACGGTTTTTAGTCGCTCTTCAAACTCACCTTTGTATTTGGCTCCTGCCACCAACAATCCCATATCCAATGAGATGATGGTTTTTGATTTCAAGTTTTCTGGAACATCTCCATCTACAATTCGCTGAGCTAATCCCTCTACAATAGCTGTCTTACCAACACCTGGCTCACCTAATAAGATTGGGTTATTTTTGGTTCTACGAGCCAAGATCTGAAGCACTCTTCTGATCTCCTCATCCCGACCAATAACCGGATCAATCTTACCTTTCTTTGCCAGATCATTCAGGTTCTTGGAGTAGCGCTCTAAACTTCTGTATTTGGATTCAGCATTCTGATCTGTTACTTTCTCTCCTCCTCTAAGTTCGTTGATTGACAAAATCAAGCCTTTCTCCTCAAAGCCGGCATCCTTTAGAATCTGTGCAGTTTTATCTGACCCTGCTAACAATCCTAAAATCATGTGCTCAACAGCAACATACTCGTCACCAAACTCCTTGAGGTATTTCTCCGCCTTTTGCAAAGCTGCATGCGCTTGACTTGACAAATAAGGTTGCCCTCCAGAAACCTTAGGATAGGATTTAATTAACTCTTCTAACTTCCCGGCAATGGTTTGACGAGAAGCACCCAACTTCTTTAACAAGAAAGAAATCAGGTTTTCATCTGATTGCATAATTGCCTGCATCAGATGCCCTGTATCTATTACCTGCTGGTCATTGCTGCTGGCGATTTCTGTTGCCTTTTGCAATGCCTCCTGCGATTTGATTGTATAATTATTAAAGTTCATTTTCGTCTGATTTTCCCCTTGATCAGAGAATATCAAATGACGAGCCAACTGATTTTTTAAGACATTTTGACTTGAAAACAGCTTACCAAACCAATTATTCAGTCATTGTGTCAGAAAATCACAATAAAGAAGTCAACTCAGGGAAGACAAACAGGAGAATCATGAAAGCCAGCTGAATCAATACAAATGGAATGATCCCTTGATAGATATGTGAAGTCTTGACTTCTGGAGGAGCTACACCTTTTAGATAAAACAGGGCAAACCCAAATGGTGGTGTCAAGAATGACGTCTGCAGGTTAATGGCAAGTAAAATTCCAACCCAGATCAAATCAATCCCCATAGCGACCATAATAGGAGCCACAACCGGAACGATGATGAAGACAATCTCAATAAAGTCAATGAAGAACCCTGCAATAAACACCAACAACATGACAAGCAACAAAAACCCAGTAGCCCCTAGCTGAGCATCTTCAATAATATTTAGAAACAACTTATCTCCTTCCATTCCTCTAAAGACCAATGAAAAAGCTGTTGCTCCAACTAGAATCATGAACACCATTGAGGTGAGCATGGTCGTTTCTTTCATCACTTCCTTCAGCACTGGCAGTTTGAACTTTCCATCTACAGCCGCCAATATCATAGATCCAAACGCTCCAACACCTGCAGCCTCAGTAGGAGAAGCAATCCCTGCAAAGATGGAACCTAGTACGGCCAAAATAAGAAGAAAAGGAAAGATGAAACTGGTCAATACTTCTTTGGTCAATCCCTGCTCTCGAAACCGCTTGATTTCTTCTTTTGGCATAGCAGGAACTCGACTTGGGAAGATGAACGAGTAGATAACAATATAAATGAGGTAGCAGATCACCAACCCTACACCCGGAATGACTGCCGCTATGAATAAATCTCCGACGGACACGTTCAAGACACTACCTAGTAAAACCAAAACCACGGATGGAGGAATAATTTGACCAAGAGTTCCAGAAGCAGCGATAACCCCAGTGCTTAGCCTAGGTCCATAACCACGCTTGAGCATAGTAGGAAGTGAAATCAAACCCATGGTAACAACCGTGGCTCCAACTATTCCTGTTGATGCGGCTAACATAGCCCCAACCACCACAACTGAAATGGCTAATCCTCCTCGGAATCTTCCAAAAAGTAAAGCCATCGTCTCCAGTAATCGCTCGGCTATTCCGGATTTCTCCAGCATAATTCCCATAAACACAAAGAGCGGGACGGCCAGCAACACAAAGTTTTGCATCGTACCATAGACTCTTAAAGACAACAGATAAAAGAAGTCTACATCAAAAACGAAAATACCAACCAGAATAGATAGTCCACCCAAAGTGAAGGCTACCGGGTATCCCAACAAAATCAATAGGAATATCGATGCAAAGAGAATGACTGGTAAGTATTCCATCATGATGTCTTCGGAGATTGAAGTGTGGAAATTGATTTTAGCAGCTCGCTAACACCTTGTAAACCCAACAATAAAAACCCAACAGGTATCGCCGACTTGATGATAAATCGATAAGGTAGCCCACCAGGATCAGGACTCACTTCACCAAGTTGATAAGCATTCCAGGCAAACTGTGACCCTTCTCTTATGCCCACATAACAAATTGGAAATAATAGTATACATGTACCCAATAAATTAACCCACGCTTTTGCCTTGGGAGAGAATGAATTATAAAAAACATCCACCCGGACATGTCGGTCTTGCTGTAAGGTCCAAGCAACTCCAAGAAGGAAAATCACGGCAAACAAATGCCATTCTAATTCGAATGATGCTGCGGATGTAATAGAGAAAACGTAACGCATAAATACATCACCAATGATCACGATGACTAACAACAGTGTAAACCAACTTACCAGCTGTCCTACACCACGGTTTATTGCATCAAGAATGGGTTGAACTTTCATTTTGGGGAATTTATTCCTGCTAATCTATCAAATAGAATTGGAATCATATAACCATAGCACCGTTCAGATAATATTTTGGTTTTAATCACCAAAATGACAGAATAAAAATAGTAATTCAGTCATTTACCAAATAATATTGCCCCGTGCAACCACTTAACTATGTACTTTGGATTCCATTGACGGTAATTTTATGCCTCTCCGCTCAAGGTCAATATGCGCTTGACGCTGCTCAGCTAACAAGTGCTCCGTACCAATGGTATGATCAAAAAATAGACCTCCAAAATTCAGGATTAGTTAATGGCGAGTATGAAGAGGTCAAAAGAATTTCCAAGAATTCACATTCGTTTTTCGAATCCGACAACTGGACACAAGGCACCATCCATTTCAGAGGCCAACGATATGACAGTGTCTACATGACCTATGATGTTCATCGTGATTTACTCCTTATAAGACATCCAACACAATATGCGTTTCATAATCAGGCGATCAAGCCAATTCAACAGCACATCTCAGAGTTTGAAATTTTTCAGCACCATTTCATTCGGCTGGATAATGATGAACTGGCTGGGTTTTATGATGCTTTATACAAAGGAGATCACCTAGAACTTGTTGTTAAACGATTCAAGAAAACGGTAGTTGAACGATCTGTGGAATACGAGTCAGAAGATCGCATCTACTTCCTTTTCAAGGATAGTTACTATCAACTAAAAAATAAATCGTCTCTTCTAAAGGTCTTACCTGAACACAAAAAAGCCATCAAAGATTTTGTGAGTTCTCATAAACTGACCATCAAAAAAGATCATGATATGGACTGTGTGGAGTTAATTGAATTCATTGATCAAAACCTAATGAATCAATGAAAAGCAAACTGTACTCAGCCATTTTGATGCTTTTCATTACTCAGCTGGTTTTTGGGCAATCTGACTTTACGATTACCAAATCATATGAAGGCTCATCATTAAGCCAATTTTTGAGAGATGTAGATTCCTTAAGTAGTTTCGATGTTTACTATAAGAAAGAGTGGATTGACTCAGCCACTGTACAAGAGTCTTTACAAGGGATGCGAGTTTTGGATGCCTTTGATAAAGTTTTATCAAAATCTACGTTGAATTACTATGTAGACAAAAACCGGATCATTCTATTACAGAATTCGCTAATTGTTGAACAGCCTCCTTTTCTTGCAGCATTCCAAAAAGTGGAAAAGAGCAAAGAAACCTCTACTAAAGGACTGGTGTTTTCTAGAGAATATGCAGATCAAACGACGGATTCAGACAATCTAGAGAAGTACGTTTTCGAGATTGGCAACCGGTCCGATATGAAACAAAATGGTGAAGCGACACTTGCCGGATATGTCAAAGACTCAGAGACAGGCGAACCTATTGAAGGAGCATTCATATTTGTCCAAAGTCCAACCATAGGTGCTATCAGCGATGAAAACGGATTCTATTCACTGACGCTCCCAACTGGAAAGCACTTAGTCTATGCCCAATACCAGGGGATGAAAACAACATTCCGAAACATTATTTTATTCTCGAGCGGTAAGCTGGATATTGATTTAGAGATAGACGTAATTGCTCTACAAGAAGTAACCGTAGAAGCAGATCGAGATCAAAACATTGCTGAGGTACAAATGGGCGTAAGTCGTATTAGCACTGAAGAAGTAAAAACGGTTCCGATTGTACTTGGTGAGAATGACATTCTAAAAATAGCTACCACAAAAGCTGGAGTACAAAATGTCGGAGAAGGAGCTTCAGGCTTCAATGTAAGAGGGGGAAAAACAGACCAAAACCTGGTGCTTTTCAACGGCAGCCCTGTATACAATACCAGTCATTTCTTTGGGTTCTTTTCCGTGTTCAACTCTGATGCCATCAAAAACATGGAGCTATATAAGTCTGGAATTCCAGCCAAATATGGTGGCCGGTTAGCATCCGTTTTTGAAATCAACTCCAAAGCGCCTAATAAGCAAGAATGGAAAGGTGAAGGCGGAATCAGCCCAATCACATCTAAACTCACACTTGAAATCCCGCTCATCAAAGACAAAACAGGATTATTGCTTTCTGGTAGATCTACCTATTCTAACTGGGTATTGCAACGTTCTCAGAATGCGAATTTCAAAGAGAACAAAGTTTCATTCTATGATGTAATCGCTCGCATTGATCATACCATTGATGAGAAAAATGAATTGACCTTTTCAACCTATCTAAGCAGTGATGACTTTCGTCTTTCTTCAGACACCTTGTTTTCATTCTCCAATTTCGGATACCAAAACATCAACTCATCCCTTAGATGGGACCGACGAGTTAGCAGCACAATCGACGCATTTGCACAAATAGGATTTACCAGATACCAATACGACATCACGTTTGACGAGTCTATTCCAAACGGATTTAGACAAGACTTTGATCTAACCGAAACAAGTGCATTGATTGGTGCAGATTATTACCCAAATGAAACATTGAAAGTCTCCGGAGGTATATCAACCAAAAGATATCAAGTCAATCCCGGCAGCAAAACTCCATTAACGAGTGAATCTGTCGTCCTCCCTTTAGAAATACCAGATGAAATCGGGTTTGAATCTGCACTCTATGCATCTGCAGAACAAACAGTGAATGAAAGCCTCACGGTATATGGAGGCTTGAGGTATGCGATGTTCAATGCTGTTGGTCCACAAAATATATTTGAATACGCTTCAGGAAGCCCAAAAAATAGTCACTCTGTGATCGACTCACTTTCTTTTGGATCTGGTGAAATCATCAAAACCTATCACGCTCCAGAATGGCGATTATCAGGCAGATATACACTCAATAAATCAACATCTCTAAAAGGTGGAATCAGTCGTACAAGGCAATACATTCATACCTTAAGCAACTCTTCTTCCCTTTCTCCAACTGATACGTGGAGATTATCGGGGTATCACTTGAGACCACAGACAGCAGATCAGGTTTCCCTGGGAATTTTTAAAAACCTCAAACGTGGCATGTATGAAGTATCGCTAGAAGGATATTATAAATGGATGCAGGACCTGGTAGATTTCAAAACCGGAGCTGACTTCCTACTCAACACCAATGTAGAGAGAGCCATCTTGCAAGGCCCTGGAAAATCCTATGGAGCAGAATTTAGTGTGACCAAATCAGGACGACTGAACGGGTGGATCAACTATGCGTATGCCAGAACATTCATCAAATTAGACGGCAACAGCTCTGAAGAAACAGTTAACGGAGGGCAGTATTTCCCGACTTCTTATGACAAACCACACACAGTTAATCTGGTAGCAAATTATAAGCTTACAAGACGAATCAGCTTCTCATTAAATACCACGTACAATACTGGCAGGCCAGTTACCATACCAGTAGCTGCCTTTAATTATATGGGCGCTCAAAACATTCATTTTTCAGATCGAAATTCATACAGAATTCCAGATTATTTCCGATTAGATTTTGGTATTAGTCTGGAAGGAAATCACAAGATTCAAAAACTGTCTCATTCCTTCTGGTCATTGTCTATTTACAATGTTACTGGGCGAGACAATCCATACTCTGTTTTCTTTGACATAGACAATGGACAAATAAAAGGCTCTCAGTTAATAGTCTTCAGCAATCCAATTCCAACCTTAAGCTATAATTTCAAATTCTGATGGTCAGGTATCTTTCCATAGCATCCATTTTAACATTCGCTGGGATTCTATCCTGCGTGAAACCTTATGAATTTGATCCTCAAAATTTTGACAAAATATTGGTCATCGAAGCGCAAATATCCGATGCAGAAGGACCATATGAAGCCAATATCAGCTTTACCTATCCATTGGATACGGTACTGAATGAAACGATCAATAACGCCACGGTTTGGATTGAAGATGAAGATGGTACGGAAATCCGTTATTCTTTTGTAGAAAACGGAGTTTACCAAACTCCGGCATCTTTCAGAGGAATCGTTAATCATTTGTATTCCCTTCACGTAGCTATTGGAGAGGATGAGTACATCTCAGAACCAGAACTCCTCAGAGCTGCTCCAACCATTGATACGATCTATGGACAATATGTTCAAAAAGCAAGTGAGGTCAATAATCAATTCAGCGGTGGCATTCAGTTCTTTATCGATTCTGAGGAAACGGATCAATCGTTCTTCCGATATGAATGGACTGAAGCGTACAAGATTGTGACGCCATACCCTGCCAGTCATTATGTTTTGGAAGATTCTAGTATTGTGAGAATGGATACTAGCCTGGGTGTATGCTATCAGGAGCATTTCTCTAATGAGCTGATCTATGGAACACGAAACAATAGCACAGTCAACAAAATGCTTGAAATTCCAGTGCGATACGTGTCTGAAGAGACTCAAATGCTACGAACAAGATATACCATCAAGGTGAAGCAGTTTGCGATAAGCGAAGCAGCCTATCTTTTTTACAAGCAGATAGATGAAAACAATGAATCTGGAGGGTCATTGTTTGATCAACAAAGCGGAGCAGTTGTTGGGAACATTGCGCATGCCACTGACCCTTCTCAGCCTGTTATTGGTTTTTTTGAAGCTGCCGGAGTAACAGAAAAGCGATCTTTCTTCAACAATAGAGATCTAGATGAGCGGTTCGATCAGTCTTCTTTCCCTTATTACTGTAGAGCCATCGAATCCATCACCACTATTCCAGATAGTGCCTATTATTACATTGATACGTTTGGTGGAAACATCTATTATTACTCCACTTTCCCACAAGAAGTTGGAATTCAATCTATGGCATGTACTGATTGTACGTTTTATGCCAACAATACACCTCCAAGCTACTGGGAAGAATGAAAAGACTACTTTACATATCGCTCATTCTACTCAGTGGGATTAACATCAAAGCACAAGAATCTAGCTCTGTAAGAGAAGAGGTCTTCTTACATGTCAATAGTGATTATTTGCTATCAGGAGAAACGCTGCTTTACTCAGCCTTTGTAACCAAATATGGCACTGGCAAATATTCTGACCTGAGTAAAATACTGTACGTAGAACTGGTTGGTCCAGGCAATGAAAGGATCTTCCAGCACAAAGTCTCATTAGAAAATGGCAGAGGAGGAAGTGAGTTCTTTATCCCGACGCTAGTTTCCACAGGCACTTATCAGCTGGTTGCCTACACACGCTGGATGAAAAACTTTAGCAGTTATTTTCATACACCAATCACCATTATCAATCCATTTGAAGCATATGAAAAGCCTGAATCTACGGAATTAACTCTAACCATAACTCCAGAGTCCGGAGCTGCAGTTGCTGGTCAACCGAATAACTTCTTAATCGAGTTAAGAAAAGACTACCAACCTGTATCATCTAGCGGAAGATTGGTTAATAGTTCAGGAGATAAGTTGGCGGATGTACAAACCAATTCAAATGGAAATGGAATAATCACCTTTACACCGAGCACAAGTGACAACTATCAAATCATTTTAGAAAACGACCAGGGTGGTTTTGAATTTCTGAAAGTTGCATTTCCTTTTGGTGAAACAGCTATCACCGTAGAAGAGCATCCTGGATTTTACCAGTTCATGATTAGAAGTAATGCTCAGAATGAAGCGCTCAGGATTTATAATGGAGAACAATTAATCCTCGAGCGTCAAGTGATTACCAATCAACGAACACAAATCTCTAAACTCGAACTAAAAGGCCTGGACGGTCCGTTTGTGGCAGTATGCTCAGAAGCAACACGGGTTTTTGGGGAGCATGAAACAACAATTACAAAAGAATCCATAGGCACTTACCCATCAAGATCAGAAGTAAACATCCCATTAAACCTCAAGGGAAATTATTCTATTTCGGTATCGATGATTGACCATAATGCGCCTCACATTTCGAGTAAATCATTCATTAACCGAATGACCTCTACCAATCAACAAATGAAATCTCACTGGTCTGGATCCTTAGCTCTTCCAGACAGTGTCAATTACTTACCTGAGTTGAGAGGTGAGCTAATTACTGGCTCTGTAGGCAAAGAATTTTCAGGTGAAAACATAGCATTCAATACGATCGATTCCATATTCCAACTTCGAACTGCTGTTGTTGACCCTAATGGAAATTTCAATCTTCAGATCGACCCAATGTATCAGAACAAAGTAGCATATGTTACGCTATTAGAAACCGATTCAGCAGTTGACTTTGAGATACACTCAAACTTCTATGGTAGCTATGAGGGACTAACCTCCCCTCCAGTACTGCTGGACTCTTCAAAAGCTGTTGCTCTGGCTCAACGAAGTGTTTACAACCAAATAGAAAACGCTTATTATGATCCGGCACCGTTAGATCTACCACAAGCAGAGTTACCTTATCAAATCGGGACCAACATTAAAACATACGTTTTGGATGATTATAACCGTTTCCCAAAAATGTATGAACACTTCATAGAATTTATCCCAGAAGTAGCAGCCAGAAATAATGCATCAAAAAGTAAGCTAAAGGTTTTCATGGATTATCTATTGCCAATGGATTTGCCACCTCTGATCTTAATTGATGGATTACCGACCACGGCTAAGCAGATTCTGTCTTTTAGTCCTTACAAAATTCAAAGCATTGATGTGAGTCAGAACCGACTGTTTTTAGGTCCTGATGTTTTTGATGGGATGGTCTCATTTCACACGTTCAGCAATGACTTGTTTACTTTCAAACCAGGTCCGAACAGTGTCAAAATGAACTACACAGGACTTCAAACTCCTAATGCTCACAACTACTCCAAAATAGATACGAAAGAAGCTGATTATCGTTCGCAGTTATATTGGAATTCATCCATCAACCTTGACACTGAGGATCAGCTTACTTTCTATACTTCTGATGTAATAGGCAACTTCAAAATATCCATTGAGGGATATAACGAAAAAGGTGAGCCAGTATCCATTGAGAAAACCTTTGAGGTGACTAAGGATTCACCAGCCTCAAATTAAGTGTCATGCTTTCAGCATAATCGCATCCACAGTCGTCTTCACTAGTACGCATTTTACGACCATCAATCGCAGTTATTTGGCGATTCCCGTCCTGATAAACGACAACTGCTGAGTAATACCGGTCTGCTTCCATTTCATAGAACACAGTAGACTCATTGACCCATTCCGCAATGAGCGTATCTTGCGACTCTATTTTCCCATCAAATACCGTAAGAAACACATCTGGATTATCATCGTCGATGGTCACTTTCACTTTCATGTCAGCGTAAAAAGGCCCATCATCGCAAATACAATCATCATCACAACTGAAGACCAGAATAGAAAATAAGAATAAGATTATTGTAGCTTGTTTCATCAGTTTCCAGTTAAAAATCCACTTATCGCAATGTAAAGTCGGTGTTTCTCTAGTCGGTAGGTTTTGGTATCCAGGTAGGAATACCCCACTTTCAACCAACCATGGCTTTTCAAATCCAAGGCCACTCCAAATCGAGGAACAACAAGCCAACCCTGATTGGGCTTCATTTCGGTTCCACCATATTTACCAAAAGTATAGGTACCATTTAGTTGCACGAATCCAGCCAATGGAAGTCGCTCGAAACCCTTGGTGTATTCTGCACCAACTCCCAGAAAGTACCGCTCCTCTCTAAATTGATAGAATTTATTATTTCCTCTGTATTCCAACACTCCTTTGCGGTAAGGGCGAGCATCGAATGTAAAAAACGCGGCAAGATTTCTCTTCTTATTGACCAGCCCCATCTCAGTACCAAGAATATAATCAGAAGGATTGATGTCGTTGCGCAATGTCAGATACCATGCAATGCGCTTTTCCTCCTCGTCATAATACTCATAGTCATACCCTTGAGCAAATCCCTGAAGGAACGAAAACAGCAGAATAGTGTTTATAGCAAATAACTTCATAAATAATTAGGCAACTGGCTGAAAATCAAGTCGCATAAATCAGGCCAAAAGCTGAATTTCTATACTTAACTTTGCAAAATGCAGAAGAAGGACATTCGTAAACTTACACTAGACCAACTCATTACCTACTTTAAGGACTCAGGCGAAAAAGCGTTTCGTGCTAAGCAGGTATGGGAATGGCTATGGCAAAAATCTGCCAAGTCGTTTGATGAAATGACCAACCTCTCCAAAGTATTACGTGAAAAGTTAGTGGCGGATTTCGAAATTCGTCCTATTTCTATCGCAACGGAGCAGAAATCTTCTGATGGCACCGTAAAGTCTGCATTCAAACTCTTCGACAATGAGTTAGTAGAGGGCGTATTGATCCCTGCAGATGACCGAATGACTGCATGTGTTTCATCACAAGTGGGCTGTTCGTTGAGCTGCAAATTTTGTGCTACAGGCTATATGGATCGTAAGAGAAACCTTGAGCCTGGCGAGATTTATGATCAGGTGGTAGCCATCGACGCTCAAGCTAAAGAGCATTTTAACCTTCCACTTTCCAATATTGTGTTTATGGGAATGGGAGAGCCGTTGCTTAACTACAAAAATGTACTGGAAGGCATTGACCGAATCACTGCTGAGGATGGCTTAAACATGTCTCCAAAACGAATTACGGTTTCTACTGCTGGTATAGCCAAGATGATCAAAAAACTAGCAGATGACGAAGTGAAATTCAATCTGGCCTTGTCTCTACACGCTGCAGATGATGAGAAGAGAAATCAAATTATGCCAATCAACGAAACCAACACCTTGGAAGCTTTGAGAGAGGCATTGATGTATTTCTATGACAAAACCAGAAACAAAATCACCTTCGAATACATCCTGTTCTACAATTTCAATGATACCCTGGAAGATGCTGAGAAGCTATTGAAATTTGCTCGTCAGATTCCTTCTAAGATCAATATCATTGAGTACAACCCTATTTCAGAAGCGAACTTCAAAAATACAGAAGCAGATAGATTGGATGCATTTGCGGATTACATGAAGAAAAATGGGGTGACTGTCAATGTAAGAAGAAGTAGAGGAAAGGACATTGATGCCGCTTGTGGTCAGCTAGCCAATAAGAACAAGGCTGCCTAGAACATTCGGGCTCAACTATGGTTGATGCCTTTATGAAAATCCTTTTATTAATCTCTTTGATCATTTCAGCCTTCAATACCGGACTGATCTGGTTGGTGCAATTGGTTCACTACCCTGGATTTGCCAAAATGGGCGCCGAGGCCTATAAAGGATACCAGGAATTTCATATGCGATCCATCTCATGGATTGTAGGCCCAAGCATGTTTTCAGAATTGGCACTAACAGCTTTCGGGTTTTTCTATTGGCAGCAATTACTGCACAAGAGTCTATATGTGATTGGTGCTGGTTTTGTTTTAATAATTTGGATCAACACAGCGTTTTGGGCAGTCCCGTCCCACACTACTTTGGTTCAAAGTGGACAAGATCAGGCGTTGATCTCGCGACTCGTTCAAATCAATTGGTGGCGCACTATCAGTTGGACTATACGCACTTGTTTGCTCGCTTACATGGTTTATGATTTAACCAAGCCTTGATAGATGTCTTCCAAATCGCTTCATGACCCACAGATGTAAGATCGCCTGTGAGTTGATATACACAAACCAGGGTAGTCGTGGTACAAACTCGTGTATTGCTGCTACCACATATTTTCCTTCCAAAACAGATCTAAACTCGAGCCAACCATAATCCGTTCGCTTGGCCAACATACCTCCTACGATGTAGAATAATTGGCGTTTATCATCACTTCGATCACGTACATATTGCAATCTCAATAATGGCCTACCGAACAATTGGAAACTGACAAACTGATCATTGTCTTCCACTTTGATCAAGTATTTAAAGGATTTTGGAAGCCATCGCAGGTACTCTTCAGACACTTCAATCGCGTTCATATCTGCTCCATTTGGCAAACGCTGTACACTTCGTACGGTATTTTTCATCTTGCGTGTTGCAGTACCTGTGGGCAATTTTGGTAGTTGTTCACGATACTTCAACACTTCATGCACAGACTCCTCGAAAGTGAGATAATCTAAATTCAGCTCCTTCATCAAAGGGTGCTCATCCACTGTCATGGTATGCCGAAGGCTTTCTATCAGGGGAGAAACAAAAGTCGTACTACTGTCTGAAAACAATGCCACCCAAAGCTTGGATAAGCCTAATGAAAAGAAAGGTACTGATCTGATGTATCTTTTTTTGCCCAGGATTTCTGCTGTTTTTTTCAGCATATCCATGTAGGTAGTTTTTTCGCTGCCTCCTATTTCAATTGCCTCACCATAGGTGCGGCTATTTCCTAAGCAAAAATCAATGATGGTTAATACATCTTTTAGAGCGATTGGCTGAGTTGCTGATTTGGTCCACTCCGGACACAACATCGCAGGGAGTCTTTGTACCAACTTTTCTACAATCTGGAAGGAAGAACCTCCTGGGCCTACAATGATTCCTGCTCGAAGTGCGGTCAATTCTGGCGCTCGAGCACCCAATGTCTTTTCTACTTCATACCTACTTCTCAAGTGCGTAGAATAATCGCTTTCGTCTTTAGGCAATATTCCTCCCACGAAGATGATTTGCTTGACTCCTACGGTCTCAGCTGCTCTGGCAAAATTGTCCGCCAATAGCAAATCTGTATCTTCAAAACTACCTTGATTCAATCTAGCGGAAGGCTGCATTGAATGAACCAGGTACAATGCATAGTCCGCACCCTCAAGAGCTTTAATGGTACTAGAAACGGAATACATATCCACTTTACGCCATTGCACACCTTGACGAAGGGATGAGTCCATCTCACGTCTGCTCAGAGCAATGATGTCATAATTATCAGAATATTCTTCAATAAACCACCGACCAATAAACCCGGTGGCTCCAGCAATGGCGACTGTTGGCTTCATGAGAAGAGAACCAACTTTTAATCGTAGAGTTTAAATTATTCTTACTTCTTGCTTGCGTTGAAGAGCTTTTGTTTCTCTTCTTTGGATAAGCTATCGTATCCTGAGTGAGATATTTTATCTAGAATCGCATCAATCTCTTCTTGCTCAGTTTTACCACCTGATGAAGCAGATGCACTAGTCCTTGGTCTTGATTGCTTCGGTGCAGATCGATGAGTTACCTTGATTTTAGGAGTTGCTACAAAGAAGCTTTTTATCCAATTGATGAATCCAATGATCCAGGCACCAAGATCTGTTCCGCTTCGCAACTGAGAGATGTAAAGCCACCCAATCAACGCTCCTCCTAAGTGTGCGATATTACCTCCAGCGTTACCTCCAGTACTTCCTAAAAACGAAACAACTACGTAGAAAGCAGCGATGTATTTAATTCTTACAGGCCCAAGAAATAACATGAAGAACGTATAATTCGGCATAAAAACGGCCGCAGCAACCACAATAGCATAAACGGCTGCAGACGCGCCAACCATTCCACTAATGCCTGGAGCTTGATCCTGATAGAAAGGAATTAAGTTATAAACCATCAAATAAGCTACTCCACCAGCAAGCGCTCCAAGAATGTAGATGCTAATCACTTTATTGTTTCCTAAAAACTCTAGAATGAGTTTCGAGAACCAATAAAAGACCATCATATTGAATAAGATATGAAATATGCCTGACAAGCTATGTGCAAAAGCATAGGTCAGAATGGTCCATGGACGAGTAATAAACTCTGCCAATGTCGGTGGAATAGAAAACTGATTATAGACAATTTGGAATACTGAATCAATACCTGCCACTCTACTCACTACCATCAGTAGTCCGAGTACCAGAAAAATGACCACATTAATTATGATCAGCTGAGCCGGAGCATTGTTAGGTTTGTTCCAGGCATTTTTAAAATCGTCCAGTATACTATTGTTCATCATCAGTAAAAGCGTCTTCTATCTTCTTTCCAGAGCTTTAACAAAATGTAGGCTATAAGCATTCCTCCAAGGTGGGCTAAGTGCGCCACGTTATCACCGGGTGTCCTACTAAATTCGCTATAAAGTTCAAATAGACCATAGAACAAGACTAAATATTTGGCCTTGATCGGTATGGGAGGAAACAGTAAAAACAGCTGTGTGTTTGGAAATAGCATTCCAAATGCCATCAAGATTCCAAATACAGCACCTGATGCTCCCACCATCAATCCATCCACATACAAGTGATAAATTTGATCTACAAACTCAATTGCCTGGGTATTGTAAGAGTCACTATTTGGAGATTCATAGTATTGGTCTGAAAACTCCGCCAGCATCTCTGTGTACTTCATACTTACCTTGTGCTCCACGATAAACATCTCAAATGCGTCGGGAGAAGGGTTTTCGATGAAGTTGTTTCTATCTATTCGTACCTGGTTCTTTTCTGCAAAATCAGCTATTCCGAAGAGCACTCCAGCACCAATCCCACAAATCAGGTAAAACGTCAAAAATCGTTTGGGTCCCCAGACTTGCTCCAGCATCGGACCAAATATGAAGACGGCAAACATGTTACCAATTATGTGCCCAAAACTTCCATGCAGCCACATGTATGTCAAGAACTGATAAGGTGCAAACTCATCTGAGAAAATCACCCGAAGGCCTCCAAATTCTTCCAGAGGTAATTTCAAAAAGGATTGGATGATAAAAATTACTACGTTGATCAGTAGTATATTTTTCACCATCGGGGTTATTCGCATCATGAACTAAACCAGCTTTTTATTTTGTCTAAACTAATTAATTTGTACGTCGGACTTCCATCAGGCGTATAGTTGGGTTGCTTGCAGGCAAAAAGTTGATCAATCAACTGCTCAGCTTCCTGATCTCCCAGACTCTTGCACTTAATTGCTGCCGTGCGTTTTGCGAGGCTTCGGCAAAGATTGTCTTTTTGATTCAGACCAAGCTCCTTACTATTAAACTTATATTGCTCTAAAAGTTCTTCAAAAACTTCTTTTTCGTTGCAATTCGATAATTCTGCAGGCACACCTTGTATCACAATCATGTGCTGCCCCATCTCCTCAAACTCAAAACCAAGCTGTTGGATCTCCGATTTTATTTCCATAACGAGCGAATAATCGGATGGGTTTAAAGAAATCTGCTGCGGAAACAGTGTGCTCTGCGAGGCGCGGTTGCCTGTACCTAATCTAGATTCATAACGCTCGAACAAAATTCGCTCGAATGCAGCCTTTTCATCGATGATCGTCATACCAGATTTCACCTGACGAATCAAATAGCGATTGTGCAAACGATAAGTCTTACTTGGCATGAACTGGTCCTCATCAAGCTCTTCACCCATTCGGCTGCTAAAAGTAACTGTAGACCCTGGTGATTCCGTATTACCTCCACCTCCCGGTAGTTCTTTCTGAAGTTGCTCATCCGAGATGATGTCTTCACGCTTAGCAAAATCATAAAGCGATTCCCAGTTCTTCGCTTTATCGCGGCTATTGTCAATATTCTTAAACTGAGCGTAGTTATTATCTCGTGTTGAAGATGTCTGAGTAAACGTTTTTGGTCGATCTGGACTGGTGAATTGTTCAAAATTGACATCAGTACCAAAATCCAATGAAGGCGTCACATTGAAAGATCCCAATGCTTGACGTACCGCTGAGTTGATCACGCCATAGAGCATACGGTCATCATCAAACTTCACCTCTGTCTTCGTCGGATGTACATTGATATCCACGTGAAGTGGATCCATTTCAATGAACAATACATAAAACGGAAAATAATCTTCCTTCAACAACCCTTGAAATGCAGTGTTCACAGCATGGTTCAAGTAATTATTTTTAATGAATCGGCCATTCACAAAGAAGAACTGCTCTCCACGGGTTTTCTTAGCAAACTCTGGTTTCCCAACATACCCTTCCACTTTTACATGCGGCGTTTCTTCCTGGCAAGGAATCAACTGCTGCTGGTAATTTCTACCAAATAGTTGAACGATTCGCTTACTCAGCTTTCCTGATTCCAGCTGAAACATCTCCAAATCATTATTGATCAATGTCATGGAGATTTCAGAATTGGCTAAAGCCACACGCTGAAACTCATCAGTAATATGTCTTAATTCTACCGGATTGGATTTTAGGAAATTTCTTCGGGCAGGCACATTGTAAAACAAGTTCTTCACACAGATGGAAGCTCCATCTTTAGTGGCACTTGGTTCCTGTCTTTTGATTTCCGAAGCCTCTACCTGAAGCAACGTACCCAGTTCATCCGCTGCTCTTTTGGTTTTCATTTCCACTTGAGCAACCGCCGCAATAGAGGCCAAGGCTTCGCCACGGAATCCCATGGTTCGGATCTTGAACAAATCTTCAGCGGTTCGGATTTTGGAAGTGGCGTGACGTTCGAAACTCATTCGAGCATCGGTCACACTCATTCCTTTACCATTATCAATGACATGAATAAGGGCTTTACCAGCATCTTTGACAACTAATTTGATGTCATTTGCACCAGCATCTATACTGTTTTCTAGAAGTTCTTTTACGACTGAAGCAGGTCTCTGGACTACTTCTCCTGCTGCGATTTGGTTGGCAATACTATCTGGCAGCAGATGGACAATATCCTCCATCAATTATTTCTGGGTTTTCGAAGCCTGAAATAAAGATAAAATGGTACCGCAGCCCATAGTACATAGAAGACTTCATTTCCAAAATACAACCAACCTACAACACCTAATGCCAGAACAGCTGCTATCGCCAACTGCATCATGGAAGTACTAGCTGTTTTCCTGGTTTTACGATCAAATGAAATACGGGCTCCGGTATATTCACCGTCGTATTCGCCATTCATCTCACGCTTAATCCGCTCTGTCCTTTCCTCGATCTCTTCTTTGATAGGATCATAATACCTTGGTTCAATACCAAATCTTCGATACCTCGCTGTTTTGACAATGGAAGGGAATTTCATAAGCTTCTATTATGGGTTTTCACTACTAATTTCCACAGGTTCATTCATAAAACGAACCAAATGATGGGAAATTTCCTTTATTCAACCGATATTCTTACCAGCCGATTACAGAGTCTGACAAAGTTAAATTAATTTGACACAATGCATTTCTTGAAAAGCATTTTGTACCTGATAAGTTCCTTCGTCGTACTATTCACTTACGGCAAAGAGGGCTTGTTGTTATCCAGAGTAGACAGCATGTACACCAACATGTCTGACCTGGAGAAGGTGAGTCAACTTATCTGGACTCAACCTACAGATGCTAATTACACACTTAACAATGCATTTGGTGGCATTTATTACAGTGCTCCAATTACCAATATCCCAGCCAATACAGAGCAATCTATAGCCGTACAGCTAGATGATCGGATGATTCCGCTTTTGGATGACAACAATCAGTTACCGGACTTATTTACTCTCGCAACGCTTCAAAATTCCTCGTTGCTAAGCACCTATTTTCATTTCTTAAAAGCCTATTCCAAAGGTCGGGGAATTGATTACCTGGTTTTGCCTGCATTGAAAGAGAGACATTCGAGACTTAATTTGGTGATCAAGCAAATGAATGCTCATGATCCAGAATTCTTCATTCTGCATAATGACTTATCATTCGATTTTTCTAAGAACAAAAAGAAAATATCAGAATACCTAAGCACCAATTCTTTTTGGGTTGTGAATGAAGAGGAAGCGGACCAACTTGAAAAGAAACTTAACAAACATGCTTCCAATATCATGGAGCAAGTCAATCTGGACAACAGAATAAAACAACATTTAATCAATGCTCTTTATGACGGCCCAAAAGAACAAATTCAATTACCTAAAAAATTATCCGTCGAGATAGGCAGAGAATCAGTTATTGCGCTCAGCAAAAAGAGTTTACTTCCACTCAAATCGGATACTGTCTGTTTCTTATCTGATGAGCCTTATGGTGCAATGGCCAACATGCTCAGAAACTACAGTTTTGTCATTACCGAATATCAAGACATTGCAAAAAGTCATGCTATAATATTAATTGATAACAATGCCAAACTTCCAGAATCGATTGATCTGACGTCAAGAGATGTAGTCTTCACAGGAACCAAGGAAAATCTGCACCCAATCAAGGCCAATGTAGATGCTGCACTGATTTATCATCTTAACAGTGAAATCTATTCGTACCTGATTCCACAACAAATTTTCGGATCACATGGTGCTACAGGCATCGTACCGAATCAAAATGGAGAGTTTCTTGGCTTTCAAAATGAACCATTCGAAGGATTCAAAATGCTTGGATATGCTCCCGCTGAAATGACAGGTCTTGATGAGTTGGCCCGGTTTAGAATCCAGGAAATCATACAAGAAGCTATTTCAACTGGCAGCACACCAGGTGCTCAATTGGCAGTTGCGGTGGATGGCTCCATTATTTTAGAAGAAGCATATGGATATTTGACCTACGACAGCCTGATCCCTGTTGACCGCTCTACCATTTATGACCTAGCATCAGTGACCAAGGTAACCTCAACCTTGCTGGCGACTATGAAATTGTACGAGGAAGGAAAAATTGATTTGGATACTCCAATCGAAAACTATCTACCGAGTTACAAAGGCTCCAATAAAAACCACATAACCATCAGAGCGCTACTTTCACACAATGCTGGTTTGCAATCTTATGTCCCGTTTTGGAAACGCGCTTTGAATGCTGATTTTGTAGAACCATTCTACTACGAAACTCAGGAAGATGAGCTTAATGACAAGCGTAGTTACGGTATTAAACCAACCGCCTTACTAATGGACACGCTCAAAAACTGGATTGTACAGTCTTCCTTACTGAAATATGACAGCCTTCCGACTTATCGATACAGTGATATTGGTTTTATGATTCTTCACGAAATCGTAGAATCAGTTACTCAGCAACCAATGGATCAATACCTGTATAGTCATTATTATGAACCAATGGGCTTAAAAAGAACCAGATTCAAACCTTCAGAATTTGGATTCGAATTATTTGAAATAGCTCCAACCGAACACGATTATTACTTTCGTGATGAGTTAGTCTGGGGAGAAGTGCATGACCGAAATGCGGCTATATTTGGCGGAGTTGCGGGGCATGCAGGACTGTTTTCAAATGCACATGAATTAATGATTCTTCTCCAAACGATTTTGCAGGATGGAGTATATGGAGGCGTAGAATATCTGAAGCCTGAAACGATCGCCTATTTCAATCAAAAATTTTATGAAAATAACCGGCGAGCACTAGGTTGGGACAAGCCCGATAGAATCTTAGGTAATACGTCCTTATTGTCCTCCGACATGAGCTTTGGTCACACAGGATTTACAGGAACAATGATATGGATTGATCCCGCTTATGATATGATTTTCGTCTTTCTGTCAAACAGAATTTACCCTAACTCAAATAACTACCAACTTATTAAGCGTAACATTCGTACAAGAATTCAAGATGTCGTGTACGAGGCATTATTAGCAAAATGGATGAATTAGGAACAAAAGGGAATCACTTGGGGTTTACTTTTGCATAAGTTATGAAAATAGGCATTGTTTGTTATCCTACCTACGGTGGTAGTGGCGTTGTAGCGACAGAATTGGGGAAAGCTTTAGCAAAAGCTGGCCACCAAATTCACTTTATCACCTACTCTCAACCGACCAGACTTGATTTCTTTAGTGAAAACTTGTTTTACCATGAGGTAAATGTGAAGTCATATCCACTGTTTGACTACCCGCCATATGAGTTGGCACTGGCTAGTAAGATGGTGGACGTTGTGGAGCATGAGAAAATAGATATCCTGCATGTACATTATGCCATACCTCATGCATCTGCAGCTTTCATGGCGAAGCAAATTCTGAAAACCAAAGGAATTTCCATTCCTGTAATTACCACATTGCACGGCACAGATATTACTCTGGTAGGAAAAGATGCCACTTACGAGCCTGTAGTGACGTTTTCAATCAACCAGTCAGATGGCGTTACTGCGGTATCTGACGACTTGAAAAAGGATACAAAAGATCACTTTGACATAACCAATCACATCGAAGTGATTCCAAACTTTATAGATCTTGAGCGCTTTAAAAAGCAAAAGAAAGATCACTTCAAAAAAGCCATTTGTCCGAATGACGAACGTCTCATCGTCCACACATCTAACTTTAGGAAAGTGAAGCGGGTGCAGGATGTGATTGAAGTCTTCAACAGAGTGCGAAAGGTTCTTCCAGCTAAGCTATTGCTAGTAGGTGATGGACCTGAGCGATATCCCATGGAAGAATTGTGTAGAAAACTATGCAATCACGATGATGTGAGATTCCTGGGTAAGCTTGAAGCTGTCGAAGAAGTGCTGTCTGTTGCGGACCTGTTCTTAATGACTTCAGAGAAAGAAAGTTTTGGTTTGGCAGCTTTGGAAGCTATGGCTTGTGAAGTGCCTGTAGTATCATCCAATGCTGGTGGACTACCAGAGCTGAATCTCGATGGCACTTCAGGGTTTGTTTGTAAAGTTGGCGATGTTGAAGACATGGCTAAAAAAGCAATCCATATTCTTGATGAAGCCAATCTTGGTAAATTTAAAGAAGGCGCACTCAATAGGGCAAAAGATTTCGATGTGTCCAACATTTTACCCATATATGTTAATTTTTATGAACAAATAATGGAAAATGTTAAAAAGGGTGAGTCAACCATTGCGTAAATCATAATATTTTCAGGTTTTTAAGGTTAACTTTGTGGCCAGATTGGATTAATACAACTAGCAACAAAATAGAAAGAATTAAAGAAGGAGATGGAACTCAAAAATAAACCTCATACTTCAGGGACTAAGGCACTATTTCAAAATCCAGTTCTAGAGAAATTAACTAGAACTCACATTGCCATTCCACTAGTATTATTCGGAGTAATTTCTGCGGGTCTAATTATATATGGCTTGCAACACGATTATATAACGGCAATCAATGCTCCACTTTTATTTTTAGGCGGATTGTTAACGTTTACGTTGATAGAATACATTATGCACCGTTTTGTATTCCACTTACAGCCTAAGACGGAGAAACAAGAGAAATTTGCTTACACAGTACATGGTGTACACCATGACTACCCAAAAGACAAAGATAGATTGGCAATGCCACCGCCATTGAGCTTAATCCTTAGTGCGCTGTTCTTTGGGCTTTACTATGTGATTATGGGTAACATGGTATTTGGTTTCCTACCTGGTTTCCTTGTAGGCTATGCTTCATACCTGTGGGTTCACTACATGGTTCATGCATTCAAGCCACCAAAGAACTTCTTCAAGGTATTATGGGTGCACCACGGTATCCACCATTACAAAGATCCTCATAATGCATTTGGAGTATCATCTCCATTCTGGGACGTGATATTTGGCACAATGCCAAAGAAATAAGAGTCAATCTTTATTCTTATTGTCCTTCATGCGTTTAGCGCGTCTTTTAGAAGGCGCGCTAGGCTCTAAAAACACCTTATATAAGCTATCTCGTAAAAAAGTAAGGATATTTACTACAAGTGATGCGAATATTGGCTTGTGTCCAGGCATAATTTCAGTTGGTATAAGACCAATTTAAAATTAAAATTTCACTTCTGGGAGCACTTATTAGCTCAATACAATAAAAAACTCCATCAATCCTGTAAAAGTGGAAATCATTCTTGGTATTTTTTAGTTTACTAAGACCAAAGGCCGAGTTATGATTGGAAATCGATTCACAGAATTCATCCCGGAGAAGAATCCAGAGCAGTCTACTTTTGACAATCTTCTGGACATCTTCATGCAACTGATGGTCATCACATCAGGAGATGTAGGTGAAGCTCTTAGTTGGCTCACTAATCTCGATAAGCAATACAATATCTCAAACGAAGACTATGGTATCGGTGACTTCATCGAAGACCTAAGGTCCAAAGGATACATCAGTGACAAAACTCCAGATGGAGAGTTTAAACTCACCGCAAAAAGTGAACAGTCTATACGAAAGAGTGCTTTAGAGGAAATTTTTGGTAAGCTTAGAAAATCTGGAAAAGGGGATCACCGAACGAGTCACTCTGGAAGAGGTGATGAAATGAGTTCAGACTTCCGTGAATTTCAGTTTGGAGATAGTCCAGAACAGATCGAATTGACTGAAAGCATCAGAAATGCACAAATCAATCATGGGTTCGGTGATTTCATGCTGACAGAAAATGATCTAGAAGTTCGTGAGCGAGAAATGAAGACACAGACCTCCACTGTTCTCATGATCGACATCAGTCACTCCATGATTCTTTATGGAGAAGATCGCATAACTCCTGCTAAGAAAGTAGCGATGGCCCTTGCTGAGATGATTACCAAAAAGTATCCGAAAGACACTTTGGACGTCATCGTGTTTGGTAATGATTCATGGCAAATTGAGATCAAAGACCTGCCATATTTAAGTGTAGGTCCATACCACACCAATACAGTAGCTGGTTTGGAACTTGCAATGGATTTGCTAAGACGAAGGAAAAACAAGAACAAACAGATCTTCATGATCACGGATGGCAAGCCAACCTGTTTGAAACAAGGCATCAAATACTATAAGAATAGCTTTGGGCTGGATCCGAAAATCTTAAATAAAACTTTGAATTTGGCGGCTCAGTGCCGTCGAATCAACATTCCAATTACTACATTTATGATTGCCTCAGACCCGTACTTGCAGCAGTTTGTGCGCGAGTTTACAGAGGTCAACAATGGCAACGCCTATTATAGTAGCCTGAAAGGATTGGGCAACTTAGTTTTCGAAGATTATAAAAGAAATCGCAGAAAGAACCTTTAATAGAATTAATGAACTATTCAGATATATCTACCGACAAGCTTCTGAAAATAAAGACGCTAGGTGAACTAAAAAGTATTGGTTACGAATCCATCTCTATCAAAGAAGAGCTCCGAAAAAACCTGATCAAAAACCTTCAAAACAAGACAAATGTCTTCGAAGGAATCTGGGGATATGAGGATACGGTTATCCCAGATATTGAAAGAGCGATCTTAGCCAAGCACAATATCAACTTTCTAGGGCTGAGAGGACAGGCGAAAACGCGAATCGCCAGAACCATGACCATGTTACTGGATGAGTACATTCCGGTAGTAGCAGGATCAGATTTGAATGATGATCCATTAAAGCCGCTATCAAGATATGCCATGGATCAGATTGCTGAGCATGGTGATAGCACTCCTATCGGTTGGATGCACAGAAGTGATCGTTATACTGAAAAATTAGCTACTCCTGACGTGACTATTGCCGACTTGATTGGTGATGTGGATCCTATCAAAGCAGCAAGTTTAAAATTGCCTTACTCTGACGAAAGGGTAATTCATTATGGATTGATTCCGAGATCTCACAGATCAATATTCGTGATCAATGAGCTGCCTGATTTGCAAGCGAGAATCCAGGTAGCATTATTCAACATCCTACAAGAAGGAGATATTCAAATTAGAGGTTTCAAACTTCGTCTTCCACTAGATGTACAGTTTGTGTTTACAGCAAACCCAGAAGATTACACCAATAGAGGAAGTATTGTAACGCCATTGAAGGATAGAATTGACAGTCAGATCATCACGCATTATCCTAAGTCAATAGATATTGGAAAACGTATTACAGAACAAGAAGCCAACCTTGAAGCTACTCAGAAGGAGTCTGTGATTGTATTCGACTTAATGAAAGACCTGATTGAGCAAATCGCTTTTGAAGCTCGTGAGTCTGAATATGTGGATGCCAAAAGTGGTGTATCTGCACGATTAACTATTTCTGCTTTTGAAAACCTGATTAGCGCTGCAGAACGGAGACGTTTGGTTAATGGAGAAGAAAAGACTCATGTACGCGTAGCGGATATGATAGGCGTACTTCCTGCGATCACAGGAAAAGTGGAGCTTGTATATGAAGGAGAGCAAGAAGGCCCTGGCATAGTAGCTCAAAATCTGGTTGGCAAAGCTATTCGCAATCAATTCACCCAATACTTCCCGGATCCTGAACAAATCAGAAAAAATAAGGAAGGTAAAAATCCGTACAAACCAATTACTGATTGGTTTGAAAAGGGAAATATGGTAGATGTACTGAGCGATTTCCCAGCGGCTGAGTATGACAAAGAACTATCACAAATAGATGGCTTGGAAGCTCTAGTTCTCGAACAACACGGCAAACAATCAAAAGAATTCACCTTATTTTTGATGGAGTTTGCACTTCACGGACTGGCAGAATACAGTATGCTCAGCAAGCACAAGTTGGAGCGAGGCATGCAGTTCAAAGACCTATTTAGCAGCATGTTTTCGATGCCGGGCCAGGAAGACGATGAAGAGGAAGATTATTAATTCTTTCAACAATGGAAATGCGCGAGATCAAACGGTTGATCTTCGGCGGTGAGAATGAATTTGTAGAGTTCAAACGCAAGATCAACCACCCCGAAAAGGTCATCAGGGAAGTGGTAGCTTTTGCCAATACTAAAGGCGGACATTTATTTGTAGGAGTGGATGATGATGGATCCATTCCCGGCTGCAAGTATGCAGATGAAGAAGACTTCATCTTGCAGAAAGCTATGCGTGAACTCTGCAGACCTAAAATCCAGTTTGATTTGGAGATTTTTCCATTATCAGAAAAACGCAGTTTACTTCATTACTACATTCATCCTGGGGAGCGCAAACCGTATTTTGCATTTGAGAAAAAGCAACATAGATACGGAAAGGCGTTTGTTCGTGTAAAAGATCGATCGATTCAAGCGAGCCCTGAAATTCGGAAAATCTTAAAGTTCAACAACTCACCTACAGATGTCCATTTTCAATACGGAGATAACGAAAAGCTGCTGTTCAACTTCCTTCATAATAATGAAACGGTTACCGTTAATCAATTTCGGGAAATGAGCGGATTGGACTACAAATCCGCATCTTTTACACTTGTCCAAATGGTATTAGCCAATGCCTTGAAAATCATTCCTCGGGAAAAAGAAGACTGGTACATGGCGGTAGAATAAACTTTAGAAATTAATCGCTTCAATCCAACCTTCTATAGTCCTCAGATCAAGATTAAGATCTTTTACTCTCTTTTGAAAACGAGGATACTGAGTACCTAATAAATCTCGGTATTCTTTTCCTGTCTGATTCATTGTAAGGACTTTGTCATTTTGTTCTGGCAATACCCATCTATATCGATCAAATCCAGTAAGGTTTTTGAATAAGGGATTTTTCTTTTTTAGTACAGACTCAACATTTCCAAACCGGTCTGCCAAAATCACGACGTTGTAATAATTTCGGTAGGTATCTGACAGATAACTTCCTGGATTCATATCTCTATCCAAATCGTAACATTCAGTAGTAAGCAACATGATATCGTTTGCCTGATAAATCTTCAAAAAATAGGTAATCTCCAGCTTGCCATCATCATTGTAGTCATATGGCAATGGATACATTTCATAGACCTGATTATCCTGAACAACAACCATGTATTGAACTTGACTAGCGTTTATATATCGTACATCCTGACCATTTCGAAAGGTTAGTGTTTTATCAGTACCAATACATACTATCCCTTCTATTTGCCCTTCATTGTGGAGCCATATTTTAGCATCCATAAACTCATCACATACGACATTCGCATTTTGAGCAATTGAGGAAATAGTCAAGCCAAATAGGAGGTAGATAAAAACAATACTTTTCATAGCCAATAGTTAATCGAGAAGCCAAATATAATGGATTCAATCACCTTCGATTTGTCTTAAAAAATCTTGATATTATTCCTGAGTTGAATTCCATTTTCACCAGATTTTACAGATATTACGTAAAGCCCCTTTTCACAGCCCACTCAATTTTTAACTATGGCAAAAACCACCACCAAAGACAAAAAAATATTCGTTCTAGACACCTCTGTCATCCTCTATGCGCATGACTCCATCCTAAATTTTGCAGAACATGATGTGGGGATTCCCATCACGGTTTTGGAGGAGCTGGACACGTTCAAAAAAGGAAACGACACCAAAAATTTTGAAGCGAGAGAATTTACACGGCTCCTTGACAAACTTGCTGCTGGCAAGCTTCTGCAGGAGTGGAATCCACTCAATGGAAAGAGCAAGGGAAATTTCAAAGTCCTGATGGATATGGAAAACTCCGTAGACGCTCACAAGGTCTTTGGCGAACGGAAAAATGATCATAGCATCCTAAATGCAGCATTGACCCTCAAGCAAAAAGAAAAGAAGCGTCAGGTCATTCTGGTTAGTAAAGACATTAATCTTCGTTTGAAAGCCAAATCTCTGGATCTACAAGCCGAGGACTATGAAACTGGTAAGATTAAGAATGTAAGTACCCTCCATACTGGAAAATATGAAGTAGATGACATCACATCCGAGGTGATTGACGACATTTTTAAAAAAGGTTTTACAGACAAGAAAAATGTGTTTGGCCGCAAAAAAGGCATTGCCAATTCTTATTACATCCTGAAAAGTGACAAGAATTCTGTCCTTTCTCGATACAATGCTGAGGAGAAACGAATAGAAAAAGTAGAGAAAACGCCAGTGTACGGCATCAAGCCAAGAAATGCTGAGCAGACTTTTGCCATTCATGCCATGCTAAATCCAGACATCAAACTAGTCAGTATCAATGGTGTTGCAGGAACAGGTAAAACGTTAATTGCGCTTGCTTCTGCTCTTGAGCAAAGACGAAACTTTAAGCAGATTTATTTAGCGAGACCAATTGTTCCTTTGAGCAACAAAGACATTGGCTATCTGCCTGGAGATATTAAGAGTAAATTGAATCCGTACATGGAGCCGCTCTGGGATAACTTGAAGCTTATCCAAAGTCAGTTTAAAGAAAGTGACAAAGAGTTTAAAGCGATCACTGATATGGTGAATCAAGAGAAGCTTTTGATTACGCCATTGGCTTATATCAGAGGTAGAAGTTTCTCCAATATCTTCTTTATAGTGGATGAAGCGCAAAACTTAACACCACACGAAATCAAAACGATTATTACCAGAGCCGGTGAAAATTGTAAGATTGTGTTTACGGGAGATATTCATCAGATTGACACACCATATCTCGATTCACAAAGTAATGGATTGTCCTATTTGATCGATCGTATACAGGATCATCCGATGTATGCACATGTGACTCTGGAAAAAGGTGAGCGCTCTGAACTAGCCAACCTTGCTAATGAGCTTTTGTAACCTTTAATGTAAGTAATTTAATCTGTGGACTACTAAAGACCTGTGGACTACTAAAGAATTGATAAGACTAGCCAGCTGCACCAAACAGCTGGCTATTTTTTTACCCTGTCCAAAATAATGAACTATTCAAGGATTATATTGAATTAAACAAAGCAAAATTATACCATTCTGAACTTTATTTTCTCAAATAGAGAAAAATTTCAAGAATGGCACACTTTCAATTCCTCTCTAATTCACTCTATTGGCACTTTCCACAATCTGGCACACCTCTTGTCATAAAGTTGTCATCAAGGTGGTAATAGTAGCTCCGAGCAAGACTTGCAAAGGCAATGAGTTCGGGGCTCTATTCTTATCAGGATTCAAAGAAGGTAGCTTTTGAAAGCTACTTGACCAATTATATAGGTTGCCCTCATTGCAGCTCCAATTGAAAAGACTTACATGTGTTATGTGAGCATACTACTAACCCTGGGGTAATTTTATCCCAGGGTTTAGTTTTTTAGAGCCTACTGCAAAGATCACTCAAACTTCAAGTGCTTCACAGTCAATGAATTATTAATCAACTGTCTAAGCGAATCAATACCAATTTTGAGATGTTGATCGACAAACTGCGCACTTACTTTTTTATCACTTTCATCCGTTTTCACTCCTTCAGGAATCATCGGAATATCAGATACCAACAATAACGCTCCAATTGGAATCTCATTCGCGAAAGCGGCTGTAAACAATGTGGCAGTTTCCATATCCACCGCCATGGCACGGATTTTTTTCAAATACTTTTTGAACTTGTTGTCATGCTCCCAGACTCTGCGGTTCGTTGTATAAACTGTCCCAGTCCAATAATCCTGACCGTATTCACGAATAGTTGTGGAAATGGCTTTTTGAAGCGCAAACGACGGCAAAGCAGGAACCTCAGGAAGCATGTAATCATTGGATGTACCCTCGCCTCTAATACCAGCAATTGGCAAAATCAAATCCCCAACTTCATTCTTCTTCTTAAGTCCACCACATTTCCCAAGAAACAACACTGCTTTTGGCTTAATCGCACTAAGCAAGTCACTGATAGTAGCAGCATTTGGTGAACCCATTCCAAAGTTGATAATCGTAATGCCATCTGCTGTAGCACATTGCATCGGATGTCCCTGACCTACCACTTCCACGTTGTTCCACTGTGCGAACATATTCACATAGTTGCGGAAGTTTGTCAGTAAAATGTATTGTCCAAAAGCCTCTAATGGTTGGCCGGTGTATCTTGGCAGCCAGTTTTCTACTATTTCTTGTTTTGTCTTCATAAAGTGCAAAGTTGGTGAATATTCTACAAATGCATTATCTTAAGAGTAATGGATGAGATAACACTGGTCAATTTGCTCAATAAAATATGTGAAGCAAATGACGATCTAACATGGAAACTCAATTGCCAATACGACGATGGTCAGAACAATTCCATCATGCAAGTAAAGTTTATCCGACTCAGTAATAAAGCAGAAATCAGTTGCCTTTCTTTTCGAATGGAAACCGGACAAATCCTGCAAGGAAGGCACTCCGGCATGGTCAATTTCCAAAAATCCATGTTGCTCACAGATGCCTTGCTGGATATTTTGATCTATGAGTCCAGCAAACTTCAGATATCACAAAACTGAGTGTTCTTTCACAGCTTGACGATATGCTTCTTTACCAGCATTGATCAATTCTTCACATTTATAGAACTCAAACGTGCTACAGGCCTCACGGGATACATTAACAAGGATGTCTGGGCGATGTTTGTCCAACAACAGGGAAGTCAAACGATCCTGCATCAAGTCGATGGACTCGTTGAGCAAGTCAAAAAATCCTAATTTCTTTTCAGTAGGCACTGTAGATGATCCAGGTAAAAACTTGTTCCATCCATTCAGAAAAGATTGAATTTTCAAATTATAACGAGCTTCTGCCGCTTTTTCACGCTTGACGTCAACTACTCTTCGGTGATACGGGATAATGGCATTGACATTGGAGACAACTAACATATCTCCTGCATGCCGCTTCACATGATCTATAGGAATTGGATTGGTAACACCCCCATCTATAAACTCACGTCCATTTCTAACTACTGGTTTGATTACGGTTGGTATAGCCACTGAAGCCTGGATTGCTTCATACATGCTACCTTGATCCAAAACGACCTCCTTTTTCTCTTTGATATCCGTGACCAGCGCAGAAAATGGTATATTAAAATCTTCAATGTTCCGATCAGCAATAACTTCCTGAAGTGCCTTAAACACTTTTTCTCCTTTGATAAAACCTTGAACCGAAAACGTAAAGTCAATCAATTTGAACACATCATAACGATCCAGATTGCAAGCCCACTTTTTGTAAGTTTCTAGTTCACCACAGGAATAAAATGCCCCGACTACAGCACCTATTGAGGAACCCGAAATGGAGGTAATTTCATATCCATCTTCAATTAAGGATTCGATAACTCCGATGTGAGCCAAACCTCTGGCTCCACCACTAGAAAGAACTAACGCTACTTTTTTTGACATGGTGATTCTGGTTAACTTCTAAAATATACTCTGCATGCATACTTTATTCGACTAAGTTAACACTTAATCTCAAATTATACTTAACTGTATAATTTGCACAAAGGGTGACACTAGCTATGCTGTGTAAGGATTGCCCTGAGGCAATACACTGCTCCAATAAACAGCAAAATAAACCGAACGATAAGAGGATTTAAGCCTTTTTGACGGATCTGCAGAATTCTCCCAAACAACCCACTTCATTGAGCATGAACGATTCGATCATAGCCGGCTTTACTTTCTCACTATGAGATACCAGTCCACGGATAGCCAGCATTTTTTTCAAGTGATTAGAAAGCTCACGACTTACTACTCCCAGATTTTCCAACATATCAAATCCTTCTTTGGGTTGCTTGGGAGGTGTAAAGTTTTTCAGTGATATAATCTGTGATGTACAGTCAATAGATGCCTGACAGGCCTTCTCAAGGTTCAATAACAACTCACGCCTTACAAGGTCATTTTCTTGCCATTCCCCTGATTGATGCTGCTCCTTAATCCAACTTAGACAAGTCTCTACAATGTTCAGTTTGGCCTTCAGTAATTCATCCATCCGCAAATATTAATGATCTAATTTAACGCATCCCAAATTATTTCCACCGGATGTTTAGCTTTTCGATCAGTACCGTCTTTTATCTGATGACGACAGCTAGTACCCGCAGCAGCAATGATCACATCTTTCGGTTGCTTTCTTACAGTTGGAAATAACACCAACTCTCCAATTTGCATGGACAAATCATAATGCTCTTTTTCATAACCAAATGAACCTGCCATACCACAACAACCAGAAGGAATCATGTGTACTTCATTGCTTCCCATCTTAGAAAGAATTTTCTTCACTGGCGTCAAAGAAGACAAAGCCTTTTGCTGACAATGTCCATGAAGCTTGATCAATGACTTTTGCTCTTTGAACAATGACAGATCTATATTTCCAGCATCCAGCTCTTTTGCCAGGAATTCTTCAATCATAAAGGTATTCGCTGCGATTGCTTTAGCAGCTTCTTTCTCCTCACCTCTTACCAAATCTGGATATTCATCTCGGAAAGTCAAAATAGCTGAAGGCTCAACCCCAATAAGTGGTGTTTCATCAGAAATGATGTCTTTGAATATGGCAATATTCTCTTTTGCAAAATCACGAGCTTCTTCCAACAACCCTTTGGACAGAAAAGGTCTTCCTGACTGAGTATGCTTGACGTATTCAACCTGATATCCGAGTTTATCGAGCAATTGAACAGTCGTGATCCCGATCTCTGCTTCGTTGTAGTTAATCAACTCATCAATGAAAATGTAGACTTTTCTTCCTGATTTGGCAGATGGTACAAACTGCTTTTGGAACCACTTCTCCCAGGTTACTTTGGAAATAGGAGGCATGCTTCGTTTTTTCGCAAAGCCCATGACACCCTTTACGAGATTGCCAGTGACATCATTGCTAAATGCCAACTTATAACCCCATGGAACCATGGAGGCGAATTTCATTCCTCCGCTGAAATTACCAATCAACTTATTTCGGAACGGAACTCCTTTTTCTTTGTAGTACTGATACTGCCACTCTTGTTTCAACTTGCCCATGTCCACATTGGATGGACACTCCGACTTACAGCCTTTACAGCTTAAGCATAGATCTAGTACTTCTTTAATTTCTTCATGAGCAAAAGGATTCGGCTTCTCCGATTTAGTCAACATCTCGCGAAGGATATTCGCACGAGCTCTGGTAGTCTCTTTTTCGTTGCGAGTAGCCATGTAGCTGGGGCACATCGTACCTCCAGAAATCTCAGACTTTCGGCAATCGCCTGAACCATTGCATTGCTCAGCTGCTCGGAGGTAACCCATCGTATCTGAGAAGTCCAGGATGGTTTCAAACTCTCGGGTTTCCTGATCCTTTTCGTATCGAAGACTGGTATCCATCGGTGGAGTGTCCACGATCTTGCCTGGATTCATGATGTTTTTGGGATCCCAGGTTTTCTTGAGCTGCTTGATCAACTCATAGTTGTGCTCACCCACCATTTGAGGAATGAACTCACCTCGCAATCTACCATCTCCGTGCTCTCCAGATAGGGAACCTTTGTATTTCTTCACCAGGGTCGCAATCTCTTCCGCTATGGTACGGAACAAGGCAACTCCTTTGGCTGTCTTCAAATCAACAATTGGTCGTAGGTGCAACTCCCCGGAACCTGCATGCGCATAGTGCACACAGAATAAGTCATGCTTTTTGAGGATCTCGTTGAACTCAGCGATGTAAGCAGGCAAGTCCTCCACATCTACCGCAGTATCCTCAATCACCGGAGCAGGCTTTGCGTCACCAACCACATTGGATAGCAATCCAAGACCAGCTTTTCTAAGCCCCCAAACTTTTTTAATATCATCTCCTCCTATAACTGGATAAGAATATCCAAGGCCGGCAGTTTTAAGCTCTGTTATTAAATCCTGAGCAGCTTTTTCTACTTCTTCTGCAGACTCTTTAGTGATCTCAGCCACCAAAATAGCCTGTGGATCACCCTCTACAAAGAATCGATATTCCCGATAGGTTCTATTTCTTTTGGTTGCCTCCAGGATGTAATGGTCCATCAACTCACATGCACTTGGCTTGTATTTCAACGCCACCAAATTGGCATGCAAAGACTCATCGATGGTATGACAATGAATACACACCAGTTTTTTATGCGGCGGCATCAATGGTGTCAACTTGATTTTGGCAGTAGTTACAAAAGCCAAGGTTCCTTCCGAACCAGCAATCAGTTTACAGAAGTTGAACGGCTCGCCTTCCGGTTTGAAAGGCTGCATATCAGACAAAATGTCCAATGCATACCCTGTATTTCTTCTAGGAACACTTGCTTTCGGGAAACCAGCAGCAATTTCTTGCTGGTTGGTTTCATCTCGGAGCATTTCACGAATCTCGTAATACAAGGTCGCCTCTAATTCGCCTGAAGTGCTTTGCCCATTAGCCCGAGCCAAAAAGGCGTCCTGATCCAACTCGCCAAACCAGGTTTTATTTCCGTCAGCTAAAATAGCTTCAACCTCCAAAAGATGCTCTCGTGTACTGCCATACCAAACTGAATTGGAGCCACAGCTATTGTTCCCAATCATCCCACCGATCATCGCGCGATTAGCAGTAGATGTCTCAGGAGCAAAAAAGTATCCGTAAGGTTTTAGTAAGGCATTCAGATCATCGCGAACGATTCCTGGTTGCACAATGGCCCAACCTTCCTTTTCATTGACCTGAAGCAATTGATTGAAATGCTTGGAAACATCCACCACGATTCCTCCTCCCACTACCTGACCAGCCAATGATGTTCCAGCCGTTCTCGGAATAATGGAAGTGGCATTGTCATGCGCAAATTTGATCAGCTGAACGATATCTTCCTCTGACTTAGGAATGGCTACCGCCAATGGAATTTCACGGTATGCAGACGCATCCGTAGCGTAAAGTCTTCTGGTGGTTTCGTCGGTAAATAAGTCCCCTTCTAGCTGTTTGCCAAGCGCTTCAAAATTCATAACTCTTCTACTCTATCATTCTAAAGAAAGGATGCAGAACACGGGAAAGTGATCGGAGATGTATTTCTGATCAAAAGAGTCTGTAAGCACCGCGTATTTACTCACTTTGATATCCTCACTGACCGCTATGTAATCGATCCTTTTTTGGGGTGCCTGGGTAAAGTTGAATCCGTTGAACGTAGCATCCGGACCGAATGCTAAATTAGCTGCTTCTCGCGAATCTTTTAATACTTTTTTCAATTCTGTGATAGGTCCTTCATCTGGAGTCACGTTCAAATCACCAGTCAACACCACCGGATAATCCTTTTTGTTCTTCTTCTTAATTTGAGCAAGAATGAGTTTCATCGATTCTACACGAGCTTCCACACCAATGTGATCAAAGTGGGTATTGAAAAACCAGAATTTCTGTCCATCAGAGATTCGCTCAAACAATCCATACGTACAGATTCTAGGCAAAGCTGCATCCCAACCCTTACTTACTTTTTCTGGTGTATCAGAAAGCCAGAAAGTACTCCCTTCGATCAGCTTGAATTCTGTTTTCTTGTAAAAAACAGCGCTAAACTCTCCCGCACGCTTTCCATCATCTCTTCCCACACCGATGTAGGCATAGTCTGCCAGGTTTTCATCCATGTAATCCAATTGCTGTGGAAGAGCTTCTTGTACACCAAAAACGCCGGGTTCGTAAAACTTGATTTGGCTGACTAACTCATCTTTTCGGTGATGCCAGTTATTCTCATTATCTCCAGCATGATCCAAACGGATGTTATAGGTCATTACTTTTAGCTCCTGAGCGAAACTGGAAACTGTGATAAGCAATAGAAATAGTGCAGTAGTGAGTAGTCTCATTTTTTGTCAATGGGTTTTAAGCAAATATGGGTTAAACCAATAACAATTCTGAAGTCAAAGTCAAATGTCATTCTCTCTGCCACAAAGAAAAACTAAAGAAGCGAACAGACTATGCTCTCCTACTTTTCCATTGATGAAAAGTAGGCAAAAATCTAGGACTGTATTCATTTCTTAACGCCTTTTGAGGACTAAAATCAGGAAATAAAAAAACTCGTCCAGTTTATTCATCCTCAAGAAAATAAATCTATCAATGACTCTAACCTGCCTACCGACAGGCAGACAGCTTTTATTTCAATCTGATTTTAACCTCTCAAAAACCTAAAATGAACAATGTCCATCCTTGCATGAAAGCCCATACCATATCAATCCGAAAAATATTTAAGACTCAATATTGCTCTGTTCACTCTGCGATCTCCGCGGTTAAAAAAGAGTTGATTTATTTTGCGGCATGTTTAGCAGGGAAGAGGCATCGAGAATCAAGCAGGACTTTTGGACCACATTTGGTCAATACATGAAGCCAATCCTCTCTTCCGAATACATGCGTGTAAACTGGATCAATTACAATACTGGATTGAAAGACGTCTATTTTCGAATGGATACGAAACGTAAGTCCGCAGTGATCGCCATCTCCATGGAACATCGAGATCCAGAAATCCAGGAACTATTCTTTGAACAGTTTTTAGAATTGAAAACACTACTGCATGCTGAGCTAGAAGAAGAATGGACCTGGGAAATGAACTTCCCAGATGAACATGGCAAAATCGTCAGTCAGATTTACCAGGAACTACCCGGCAAATCCGTTTTCAACAAAAATGACTGGCCAGACCTCATCTCCTTTTTCAAACCCAGAATCATTGCACTTGATGTCTTCTGGGAAAATGCGAAGTATGCTTTTGATAAATTGAGGTAAACATTTCTGAATTTACATTTTGTTTATATTGTTAATACCCCTTTTTTAGTGTTTCAGGATAGCTAACAAATGAATTTTAAACTGTTCCGCCAGCATGATGTTATGGATTGTGGCCCTACCTGCCTAAGGATGGTGGCATCATTTCATGGCAAAAATTATTCAATTCAAGAACTACGTGAAAAATCCCATCTTACCAAGGAAGGGGTATCAATGCTGGGCATTAGCACAGCTGCTGAGTCAATCGGACTAAGAACAATCGGTGTTAAACTTACTTTTGACCAACTTCAAAATGAAGCACCTTTACCTTGTATAATTCATTGGAATCAAAATCATTTTGTAGTTGTCTATAAAGTAAAAAATAATAAAGTTTGGATTGCTGACCCAGTTGGACAAAAGATTGTTCTCGGTAAAAGTGAATTTCTTCAATCATGGATCACAAAAAATGATACAGATACCTCCAAAGGGATAACTCTCTTATTAGAGCCAAAATCAGATTTTTATTCTAAAGAATCTGACCAGGGAATCACACATCAGAAAGGTCTGTATTATTTATTTTCTTATTTCAGAGGTTACAAAAAATTTGTAACTCAATTGATATTTGGATTACTTATTGGAAGCCTTCTTCAATTAATTTTCCCTTTTCTAACTCAGGCAATTGTTGATATTGGAGTAAATACAAGGGATTTAAATTTTATATACCTGATTCTTGGAGGTCAATTAATGCTTTTTTTTAGCAGGACTTCTGTTGACTTTATACGAAGATGGATATTACTTCATTTAAGCACTCGGATTAATGTCTCAATCATCTCCGATTTCTTAATCAAATTAATGAATCTTCCTCTGGCATATTTCGACACCAAATTGATTGGTGATTTATTGGAAAGAGTTGGAGATCATCGCCGAGTTCAGCAATTTCTTAGTTCTTCCTCATTGAACATTCTTTTTTCATTTTTCAATTTGATCATATTCGGAATCGTTCTGATAATATACAACCTTCGAATATTTTTAGTTTTTACCTCTGGAAGTGTGCTATACTTCCTTTTTGCAATAATTTTTCTCAGAAAACGAAAAGAGATTGACTACCGGAGATTTAATCAACAATCTGCCAATCAGACCTCAATGATTCAGTTAATCTCGGGAATGACTGAGATAAAACTAAATGGAGCAGAAAAATTAAAAAGATGGGAATGGGAACGCATTCAAGCTAAATTATTCAAAATAGACATGGATAGTGTGAGACTGCAACAGTTTCAAGAATCAGGAAGCCTATTTATTAACGAACTTAAAAACATTATCATAACCGTTATGGCAGCAACTGCCGTGATCAAGGGTGAAATGACTTTGGGTATGATGTTAGCTGTTCAGTACATAATTGGACAATTAAATGGGCCTATAAATAGTGTCATAAATTTCATCAGAGAATGGCAAGATGCCAGGATCAGCATGGAAAGAATTGGTGAAGTTCATAGCATTAAAAATGAGGAAGATGAAGTCGCACAAAGATTAGATTTACCTAATAGATCTGGAGAATTGAGCATTGAAAATCTAACTTTTAGATACAACGTGCTAGATCAGCAAAATGCTCTTGATAATATTTCTATGATCATACCAGAAGGTAAAATCACCGCAATAGTTGGCTCAAGTGGAAGTGGTAAAACAACTTTAATGAAACTGCTGCTAAAAATTTACTCACCAACAAATGGACGACTGATGATTGAGAATATAAATCTTAATTATGTGAGTAGTGCAAAATGGAGAGAAAAAGTAGGTGTGGTAATGCAGGATGGATTTATCTTTTCAGATACTATCGCAAAAAACATAGCCATTTCAGATGAATATCCAAACCTCGACAAGGTAATTGAATCCTGTAAAATTGCCAACATACATACTTACATTGAAAAACTCCCCTTAGGTTACTCTACCAAAATTGGTCAGGATGGAACAGGCTTAAGCCAAGGACAAAAGCAAAGACTACTGATTGCGAGAGCCGTATATAAGAATCCTCAATTTTTATTCTTTGATGAAGCAACCTCCGCTTTGGATTCAAATAATGAGAAGATTATTATGGGAAATCTTGAAGAATTTTATAAAGGAAAAACGGTTCTTGTGATAGCTCATAGACTAAGCACAGTTAAAAAGGCAGATCAAATAATCGTATTAGAAAAAGGCAAAATCATAGAAACCGGAACTCATGCAGAACTAGTTTCTAAAAAAGGGAACTACTATCATCTAGTCAAAAATCAATTAGAACTTGGAGAATAATTTTTTACAAACTAACGGTTGTTTTATTTTTAATGTATATTAGTCCATTGTGTACAAAATAATACGCCAATGAAAAAGAAAAGTCTTTTTGACAATTTTGAAAAATTCGAATCAATGCAAGAAGAAAAATCTGCTTGGGGAAGAATTTTAGGAGGTAAAATGTTAGCTGGCACAGGTACTACTGGCTGTGCTACAGGAGACACTAAAAGTGGTAGTCCAGAATCTGATGACGATTGTGATTGTGATGAGGATGATGATGATCCTGTAACCTTTTTGAGTTGATACTGATATTTTCAAACTCAGTAGAACCTTCTACCGCACGGGTTATTAATTGGATTAATAATTTAGGTGGTAGATGGTTCAGAATTAATTCTATTGTAAATGATGGCATGCCTGATGTAATTACCAACATCATGGCAGAACTGAACGACCAACAATTCTCGATAACTCTAAAGAAGGGGCAGAAATCGTTGGCTGCTCGTGACATAAATGTTATATGGTACCGCCGATTTCAGATAAAGGATAATCTAAATCTATCCCTGGAAGAATTCGAAAAAAGCACTGACTCTGAAATACGGAGATTTCGTACCTCAGAGAAAATTGCGCTATTCAGATCTTTAGTTTATCGCTTGGAGGATAAATTCTGGTTGAGTCACCCAGATACTGCTGCTGTAAATAAAATCATGCAGCTAGATATCGCGAGAAAATTAGAGATCATCGTACCTAAAACATGGATTATATCCAGTAAAGAACAATTAAAAGAAGTTCTAAAAATATATCCAAAACTGGCTTTGAAACCCATTAAGGACATTCGACCAATATCCATGGGGAAAAAATTCTTTAATCAGTATACTACGATTATTGAAATGGATTTTTTGGATCATCTAAATGATGAACCATTTCCATTTCTAGTGCAGGAGTATATTTCAAAAGATTATGAGGTAAGAAGTTTTTTTATAGATGATGAATTCTATAGTATGGCCATTTTCTCACAGGATAATGACCAAACCACCGTCGATTTCCGACGATATGATTATAAATATCCCAACAGGAATGTTCCATTTAAACTTCCAGTAGATATAGATCAAAAACTAAAAAAACTACTGAGACGACTAAAACTCAATACGGGATCAATAGACTTATTAGTTAGTGGAGACAAGTACTATTTTCTAGAAGTAAATCCTGTAGGTCAATTCGGTATGGTCTCCAGTCCGTGCAATTATCATTTACACAAAAAGATTGCCCAATTTCTAATTAAGCAAGACAATGCCTGAAAAATGTAATTCTCTAGTCAAATTCATACCAAAGGAGGATTTAAAACTATTTCCTGTACATCTGGAAACCATGGATGAAACCGAACAAGTTCTACGATTTATAGAGACCTATACAAATTCTGCAGTGGAAGGCATGGATTTCCTCCCACAGCATTATTACAAACCTGTAAGTAAAATAATCATTCTTAATGACTAAGGATTACTTTATTCTCCACGGTAACTGCATACCTGTAAAAGGGGCTACAAGAAGTATAATTTGTGACCTTCAACTAGGTAAGTACAAATATATACCTAATGAGCTATATGATATATTGAATCTATCTCGTGAGCATTCAATAACTGACTTAGAGGAAAAATTTGATCTTTCAGAAGATGGGAGTCTTTTCCATTACTTTGAGGCTTTAGTTAAGTCAGGCTATGGAATATTCACAAATACCCCTGAATTATTTCCAGTGCTAGATCTTGAGTTCGCGACCTATTCAGAAGTAACCAATGCGATCATTGACTATAACTCTACAAGCACATATAACCTAATTAGCGTAATAAAGCAACTTGAAGGACTTGTTTGCGAAGCTGTACAAATCAGGAATTTTGATGGGTTGAATATTGATATTTTAGAAAAAATATCCACCACGTTTAGTGAATCAAGTATTCCTATTTTTGAAATAATCTTGAAACATGATATAATAGTAGAAGGTAGGTTAGAATCTATCCTAGAAAATAATTCAAGGTTTAGATATGTTATCGTCCATTCTTCTCCTGTTGATAAAAGCATAGAAATAAAGAATTCAAAGGTTCATTTCACCAAAAAATCAATTGACTCTAGCAGTCATTGTGGGCAAATATCTTCATTCTTTTTTACTGTGAATATTGAGTCATTTACAGAAGCATTAGCTTATAACAGTTGTCTTAATAAAAAAATTTCTATAGATACCAATGGTGAAATCAAAAATTGTCCATCATTCGAAAAATCATTCGGCATAATAAACAACACTAAACTTGTAGATGTACTTAGAAATCTGGAATTCAAAAAAGTTTGGAAAATCAATAAGGACCAAATTAGCACCTGTAAAGATTGTGAATTCAGATACATCTGTACAGACTGTAGAGCATACACCAAAAATGGAGGCCTTTTCGATAAGCCACAAAAATGTTCATATAACCCCTACATTGGAGAATGGGAAAATTAATAGTTATTTATTCCACTTTTTGTCTTTCAACTTTCTTCCTAAATGGTCAAATACCGGATTATGTACAGTCTCTAAAACAAGCCAAGATTTTGTATTCTAGTCAAGAGTATAGGCTAGCAAAAGAAAAATATTTGAAACTGGTAAAATATGAAGAATCATGGAGAACAGATATTTATTATCTTGCGAAGTGCTATGCTCAAATCAAGCAAGAAGATTCTTGTAAATATTACTTAACCAAAGCAGCCAGATTAGGACTGAGATACAGCTCTATTAAAAGCTTGAATAATGACTCGGTTTTCTCTCAATATTTTGATAATCCTGATTGGAGTGAGGTCTATTCACTTTTGTTACAAAACACAAGGCGTTATGACGAGATTCAATTTCCGGTACTTCGAAAATGCCTTGACACCTTATTAATAAGAGATCAAAAATATCGCTCTGAAAAGACTGATTCAGATGATTGGAACAAACAGAAAGCTTTTGATAAGGAAAACAGACAAATTCTTAATGAAATAATCAGCGAAATTGGATGGCCCAGTATTTCTAAGGTAGGTGCCGAAGGCAGCAAATCTGCTTGGCTGATTGCACAGCATTCAGATGATGATTTAGAATTTCAGCTAAAAGCATTGAAATACCTGGAAGATGCTGTCAAAAGCTATGATGCTGACAAAAACAATTATGCTTATCTATTCGACAGAGTGCAGATAAATCAAGGTTTAAAACAAAAATTTGGGACTCAATATATTATTGAATATGATAGTTTAGGATTCATACAAAATCTATCATTCAAGCCCATATTAGACACTGTTAATGTCGATTTATATAGAGAATACTATGGTCTACCTACCCTTGCAGAGTATAAAACAATGGCTCTTAAACATCAAAAAGACAAGGGATGAAGATAGCCATAGTCAACATGCCATTTTACAGCATCATTCGACCATCTATCCAATTAGGTATTCTTAAATCTGTCTTGACAGAAGCAGGGTATCATGCTCAGGATTTTTACTTCAATTTGGAGTTTTCAAAACGGTTTGATGACATGGTTTATGAAGCACTCTGTAGACATAGAGGGATTTTAATTGGCGAATGGCTATTTGCTAAAGCCGCCTTTCAACTAAATTGTCCACCTCAGCATGATGATTTAATTAAAAATTACAAAGAGCTATTTATTAAGGAATTTAAAAATTTGGGATGGAATGACATTGAGAAAGAACTCAAGCATATTAGAGACAACATCATTCCTGATTTTCTTAATTACTTGATAAATTCTATTGATTGGGGTTCCTTTGATGTCGTTGGTTTTTCGAGCACATTTGAACAAAACGTTTCCTCCATTGCACTAGCCAAAAGAATCAAAGAAAAATTTCCAAAAATTAATATCATTTTAGGCGGATCAAATATGGATGATCATATGGGAATCGAGCTGCTTCGTAAGACCAAAGAAATTGATTACATCATTATGGGAAGAGGAGAGGATTCTCTTATTAAATTTTTAGAAGGTCTTAAAAAAGGTGATTTAAGAGGTATAAAAGGCTTGTATTCCAAGCGGAGCATTGATGATCTTCCTAAACTTATCCCGGCAGACCCGAAGCCATTAGATTCAATTCCTATTCCAGACTACTCCGCGTTTTTTGAGACTGCAAAAACTATTGGATTAATAAAGTACAACTATCAAAAAAATCTCATTAAAATCCCATTTGAGAGCTCTACAGGTTGTTGGTGGGGAGAAAAGCAACATTGTGTTTTTTGTGGCCTGAATGCTGACTCCATGTCCTTCAAAAGTAAGAGCCCTGAAAAAGTCAAAGAAGAATTAATACATCAGACTAAAAAGTATCAAAGCTTCAATTTCGAAGCTGTTGATAACATCATGGATTTCACCTATTTGAAGAAACTAATCCCAGAGTTGATTTCAATTAATAGTGATTACTCCATTTTCTATGAGATAAAATCAAATATAAATCGGGAACAAATAAAACTTCTGTCACTTTCAGGAGTAAAAAAAGTTCAGCCTGGCATAGAATCTCTATCAAGCTCAGTACTAAAACTGATGAAAAAAGGAGTTTCCGGGATTCAAAATGTAGTATTTCTAAAATGGACCAAATATTATGGAATCGAAACATATTGGAACATATTATGGGGGTTCCCTGGAGAAAAAACAGAATACATTGAAGAGCAAAACCAAGTAATTTCCAACATATACCACCTTCAACCACCCATAGGCTATGGTAGAATTTGGATGGAGAGATTTAGTCCTATCTATGCAAATGAAAGTGCATATCCAAAAAAGCACATGACACCTCATTTCTCATATCAATACATTTATCCTGAAAATTACAACTTAGACAAAATAGCCTATTTCTTCAGTTATGAACTTGTTGATACTCTTGATGATGACAACTATGAGATTCTTACTAAAAACATAGATAAATGGCAAAGTTCATTTGATCAGGATATCAACAGTTTGACATTTAGTTATTCGCCAGGAATGGTTCGAGTAGAAGATTTTAGAATAAATAAAGAAAATGGAATCTACATATTTGAAGATCCAATCGATGAGTTGTTTCTTCTATGTAATGACACACCAAAAACGATTTCGTATTTGAACAAATATTTCAAAGGAGATAAATCTGAACTCCCAAATTTACTTGATGAATTAATCCAAATGGGGCTCTTCATTAAAGAAAATGATCAATATCTTAATGTCTGCCTGCCAAAATCTGAGAACAGGTAGTGTTTCCGTGAATTAAGAAAGTGAAATATTACTGTTGCAATTTTCTAAGCCAATTAAATAGTCTTTGAATGACTCTTAAATCATCTGTTATAATTTCTATCTCCCCCGTTAAATTTCGCTTAGATGGCAATTTTTTCTGATAAGTTGTTTGCAATCCATTCGGTAAATCAACTGAAATTAGATAAATGGTTTCTCCATCATTAATGACCCCGGGTATCGTAGAAACTTCATTGATTAATCCAACTAGCATCCCATACTCTTCACTTGGATAATTGTCCAATTTGATATTTACTTCTTGACCTCTAAACACTTTTCCTGAAGAATAAACAGGAATAATTACACGGGCATACAATTCTTCATTTTTAGGTAAAACACTAAAAACAGGCTTTCCATCATTTAGAAATTGATTTTCCTGGAGAAAATCCAAAAATGCAAGTTCGCCATCAAATGGAGCAATGAACAAGTACTCTTCCTTCCAATTTTTTATTGCTCCTTGAAGCTCATCGACATTACTTTCAAATTGCTGAAAAAGAGATGCTTCTGCTGTTATCTTTTCAATCCTCAATAAATCAATCCTTTTCTGCAATTCTATTTGCTCGTATTCATTATCTATGATTGAAGACTCTTGTGCTTTAAAAAATCGCTGTTGCTGAAGATATGATGTCTTACTTTCCTTAAAATCACGTAAGGATATAACCTTATCTGAAAATAAAATAGAATCAGCAGCGAATTTGTCGTTGATCAAACTCAACTCCATTTTGAAAATTTCCTGTTGACTTGTCAAATTTTCATTTAGTTCTCTCAACGATTTAATCTGCCGGGTTATCTGATCGATTTCCTTTTGGTAACGATCATTCTTTCGAAAATCCTCAAGTAAAACACTGGACATAACCACCTTATTGAATTGCGCTTGAACTGGGCCCATTTCTAAAGCATTTTCGAATATAAATCCAAATTGCTTTTTTTGCCTCAGAGTATTTTCGACAAATAATACATCTTCTAATTTGCCACTGTTTTTAAGATAACCTAGTACCTGCCCTGAATCGACTTTACTACCATTTAATGTCAATAGTTTTAAAATACCAGAATTTCTGCTAATCAAATTAACAGGAGCTTCTTTGGTTGTTATTAGAACTTCTCCTTTTACAACATCGGGATATTTAATAAACCAAGACGTAATAATTAGAAATCCTAACACCACGAATATTATACTGATACCCCATCTTATAATCCAACTTGGAACCGTACCTATGATTTCTTGGACTTCCTCCGAACGCTCAGAAAAATGCTGTGTCTCGTTTACCGGCATTCTCTTATGATTTTAAAAATTTAGTTTTAGTAAATTCTTTTATTCAAATAGCCAAAAAATTCAATTTAAATTGATTTAAGAAAAAATAATAGATTTTTCACATATACCTTCTTGGGGAAGCGCAATCGATATACGGTTTAACCTGTTGCTTTAATAAATTGGCAGCATCAAGAACCCTAAACACTCTAATCGACTTGTCTACTTCTTCTTCAACACAATCACCACTCTGCTAGGTAAGTATAGGCTTAAGAAGTGTTCACCGAACAAGGTCACCGTTGGGTAGCTCATCTCATCATCGATACGATCAAATCCACCATACTCAGCACTGTCTGAATTCAACACTACTTTGTATTTTCCTGCCGCCGGTACTTTGAAACGATAATCAGGTATTGAATTCGTTGGTGAGAAATTAAATGCAAAAATCAGATTGTTTCGTTCAAAAATGATACACTTATTGTCATCATCCATGTTGAGCTGCTGCGCTGGTAAAACTGCAACCAATTCATTTTCCTTGGCCATTTTTACCATGTCTGCACCGAAGTTGTACAGGAACTGATAGCGCAAATCAGGATGCTCCTGAAGATTCCACTGGCGTCTGGCATATTTGTAGCTCCAGCCATTTCCTTCTCTTGGGAAATCTACCCATTCAGGATGACCAAATTCATTGCCAATGAAGTTTAGCCAGCCTTCTCCTCCCAGGCTTAGGGTGAAGAGACGGATCATTTTATGCAAAGCAATCCCACGATCAATGATCATGCTATCATAATCTTTGTGCATGTGGGTATACATTTCCTTGTCCATCAGCCAGAAGGCAATACTCTTATCACCTACCAACGCCTGATCATGAGACTCAGCATAAGCAATGGTGCGCTCACCATGTCTGCGATTGGTCAACGTACCCCACATTTCGTGGATGTTCCACTCTTCATCAGACTTATGCTTGAGAATTTTGATCCAATAGTCAGGAATACCCATGGCCAAACGGAAGTCAAAGCCCATTCCTCCCTCTTTCACTGGACGACATAGACCTGGCATACCACTCATATCCTCCGCGATAACGATCGTACTTGGATTGATCTCTTTGATCAATGTATTGGCTAACTGGAAATAAGTTAAAACATCCCAGTCCGTATCTCTAAAGTATTTATCGTAATGATCGAAACTGATATCTCCGTGATGGAAATACAACATGGACGTCACACCATCATATCGGAATCCATCCATATGAAACTCTTCCAACCAATATTTCACATTACTCAATAAGAAGCGTAAAACTTCTTCTTTGCCATAATTGAAAAGCTTGGAATCCCACTGTGTATGAAAACCCCTGCCTCCGGGGTGGAAATACTGATCATCTGATCCATCAAATTCATTGAGTCCTTCGGCCAGATTCTTGACCGCATGAGAATGCACAATGTCCATAATCACGGCAATTCCGAGACCATGTGCTTTGTCCACCAGGTATTTCAAGTCGTATGGAGTCCCGAAGCGACTACTTGGCGCGAAGAAATTGCTCACGTGATATCCGAAAGATCCGTAGTAAGGATGCTCCTGAATGGCCATCACCTGAATGGCATTATAGCCTTGCTCGGCTATTTTGGGCAACAACACATCTGCAAACTCCCTGTAAGTACCTACACCTTCTTTTTCCTGGGCCATGCCCACATGACACTCGTAGATGTAAGGATTTTTAAATGCGTCTGCAGAGCTATACTTCTTATCTGTCCACTTATAAGGTTTTTCAGGATGCCAAACTCTTGCAGTGAAATCATATGTAGTTTCGTCTTGAGTGACGTATTTGGAGTAAGCTGGAATACGATCATGAGTACCATTGGCGCCAGTTACCTGCACTTTTACAGCTGACTCATGAACAAGCTTTCCTTTATATTCTTTGTCAGCAAGAAAGACTTCCCAGATGCCTTTGTCACCTTTGGTCATAGGACTGGCTTCACGATTCCAATCATTGAAATCACCAATTAGGTGCAATGCCTGAGCAGCAGGAGCCCACTCCCTGTACCACCAACCTTTTTTCTTCTTATCGTAGTTTAGGCCAAGATATTCATAGCCTTTTGCAAATTCATCGAGTGAACCATAGCTCTTTTCAAATTCCTTTTTACGGTCTTTGAAGCGTTTAATTCGATCATTGATTTCACCAATATAAGGTTCCAACCAAGGATCATTCTTAACAAGAATAGGAATGCTACTTGTCGCCATACTTCTTCATTCTTCGATGTAGATGTAAGTTAATCACCAAGCCATCAGCGACCAAATATTTTAAATGGAGTCGCTATTTTATTGCAATATTTTCAATTTGACTTCATTTTTTCATTCTCATTTTAATTTTTTGAGAATGAAATCGATATTAATGCAAAGTATAAAATGGCACCGACCAAAAGAATTTTATAAATTTCATGTAACCTCTTTCAAGAGCCTCAGTTTCCCCGATGAAGACGATGCACAAAACGATTACCAATTGAACCAACTAGATGATCATTCACTCATGCTAAAGGTAAAGGCCGGGGATGTGGAGAAACTCGGATTGCTTTACAAACGCTACAGCAGAAGACTGTTTGGATTCTTTTATAGAATGACTAGCAGTGCGTCTGTTAGTGAGGATCTGGTTCAAAATGTATTCATGCGAATGTTGAAGTACAAGCATAGTTATTCGGATTCTGGAAACTTTGAAGCATGGGCTTTTCACATGGGTCGCAATGTGCACAAAGACTTCTTGAGAAAGAACAATCGCTACAGCTGGCAGGAAGACATGTCCACCTGGGAAGAACAGCTCAGAGATGATCACAACAAAGAAGTCTACTTGCAGCAAACCGATGAATTGAACAATCTCTCTCGTGCGATTCAGGCATTGCCAGAAGACAAGCGAGAATTGATCGAACTGACAAGATTCCAAAAACTGAAATACGAGCAAGTGGCACAACTGCTTGGAATATCTGAAAGCGCCATAAAGGTTCGCGTGCACCGAACCATGAAAGAGCTAAAAGACAATTACCTGAAACTAGATGGCAACATTTCCAATAAAACTGGTTTATCATGAAACTAACTGATGACATAGCAACACAATGGTGGATGGACAGCTTGGAAGGTCCACTGGCTGAAGCTCAACAGCAACAGCTGGAGGAGTATCTAAAAGCGAATCCTGTTTTTGCTGAAGAATTGGAACAGCAGTCTTCTCTCTGGAATAGTATGGGTGACCTTAAAACACCTGAACCTTCCTCAGAAATGGATTTGCGATTCGAAGCAATGCTAGGACAAGCAGTGGCAGAATCCAGGAAACCAACCATTGCGGACCAGTTGAAGACATGGTTTATAGCCAATTGGCATGTAAATCTTGGTTCTCTAGCGATGGGAATGGTAATAGGTATCTTCTTCATCCCAAAGCAGCAAAATGATGTTGCTAACCTGACTGCAGAAGTGCAGAACATGAAAGAAATGCTGATGCTGACCATGATTGAAAAGCCTCAGGCACAGGATCGGATCAAAGCGGTAAACCTGACGAAGGAATTACCAAAAGCCGACTCCAAAGTGACTGATGCCTTGATCTCCACACTCAATCAGGATGAAAGCATTAATGTTCGTTTGGCCGCATTGGAAGCACTGATTCCTTATGGCAAGCAAAGTGAAGTAAGACAAGCTCTTATTCAGTCAATCAAGGTGCAGAATTCTCCACTTGTGCAGGTGGCTTTGGCTGACGCGATGATCATGCTTCAAGAAAAAGCTGCTGTAGAATCATTTAAAGATATGCTGCAATCGGAAGATGTAGTCGAAAGCATCAAGCCAAAACTACAATCGACCATTGAAACACTGCGGTCTATTTAATAAGACTCAAACTAAAAGAACTAATGAAATCAATGATACTGATACTGCTGACCACTATTATCTGGCCACAGGATCACAAAAAAGAAATAAAAATAACTGACGAGATCAGTACTGGAGGAACTCCTAAAACGATCGTAATCGATAATATTTTCGGTGAAATTACCATCAAACGATCTAGTAGTTCATCGATCAAGTACGATGTAACCAAGACCATTTCTGCAAGAAATGAAAGTGACCTTCAAAAAGGTATTTCTGAGATGAACTTAAAAGTGATCAATCGTAATGACTCCATCATTCTATACCTGGCTGCACCGTTCATTTGTGACAAATGGAGTGGTTGCTATCGACAAGGAAGATGGATCCAGCGTGACAAAGATGATTACGATTTTGTGTTTGATTTTGAGCTAGAGATTCCTGCAAATTCAAATCTAGATGTACAGACCGTGGATCAGGGAAATGTGAAAATCACGGGAATAGAAGGCTTAATAAGTGCCAACAATGTCAATGGAGATGTAACTATCAAAGGTGCACGAGCTATAGATGAAGCTTGTACTGTAAATGGAGATGTGGATGTCTTTTTCAAGTCGAACCCTAACTCAGATGGCACTTACAAAACAATCAATGGGACTATCAACCTGTATTTGATGGATCGAATGAATGCCAGAGTTACGGCTAAAACCATGCATGGCAATCTGTATTCAGCATTTGACTATGAGTCCATAGCTCCCAAACTAAAAAAGACCACTTCCAAAAGTGATGAGGCGACCATTTATGAACTGGACCAATCATTCGCTATAGAAATTGGTCAAAATGGCCCTCTACTCTCAATCGAGACACTAAACGGAGATATTTATTTAAAAAGACAATAACCGGGCACCGCTCGACAAAATAGAATTAACATGAAAAAGTTAGCAATCTTATTATTCGGAATATTCATTGCCGCAACAGCGGTAGCACAAGACGAAGGGTTCTCGGAGCAATTTACTATACCACTAACCAAGCCTGGAGAAAGAGCCTACATTAAACTGGACCAGGTGCAGGGGGATATCAAAGTAACAGCCTATGATGGCAAAGAAGTCATCATCATTGCCAAGTCAAGTGGTAAAAACCTGAATAATCATCGACAAAAAGATGACAATATACCTGCAGGAATGAAAAAAGTATCCTCTACAGGCATTGAGTTGAGAGCGAAAGAAAACAACAACAAGATCGATATCGATTCGGAATCCTGGAAAGCCCGAATTGACATTGAGATGAAAGTACCCGCAAACTGTGATCTGGATTTGCACACCGTGCACGGAATTATTGAGGTAACAGGTGTAAATGGTGCCATGGACCTGTCCGGAGTAAACGGAGGAATCAACTTGTCCAATGTGAGCGGATCCATAGTTTCTAACACCGTCAACGGAGAGGTGAAGGTGACACTGCAGAAAATTACATCGGGCGAGCCTATGTCCTTCGTAACCCTTAATGGTAACGTGGATGTGACACTACCTGCGTCAACTAAAGCAACTACCAAAATGAAATCTGATCAGGGAGATATATACACGGACTTTGATATGGACATGGAGCGCTCCAAAACCAATGTAAAACGTGACGATGGTAAATATGAAGTATCCATCAACCAATGGGTTTATGGCAAAATCAATGGTGGTGGCCCAGAATACACCATGAAAAATATGAATGGAAATATCATTGTTAGGAAAGGGAAGTAACTGACAATTACCAAAGAGGCTGTATCAATAATCCTATTGGCAAGCATCTCTAGACCTTGCTGTAAAGTCTTGAAAGAGCAAAGTTGAAGATAGATTTCTCCAAAGTCGAAATGACACCTTATTGATACAGTCTCTATTTTTTTTGATGTAATCTGCAACCTTCGGGAGTTCGCGAAGTACTTTCTGTGATCAATCTTACCAAACTAAACTCATCATGCTCAAGAACTTCATCAAGGTAGCCCTCCGCACCATTCGCAGAAACAAAGTTTACAGCACCATCAATATTCTAGGACTTGCCATTGGTCTGGCATGCGCCATATTGATCCTTCTTTGGGTGCAAGATGAAGTGAATTACAACACCCATCACCAGCATATCAATCAGATCTATCAGGTGATGGAAAATCAAAACTATGAAGACCGAATTGGCACAACCTATTCTACACCTGGCCCGCTTGGCCCTTACTTGAAACAGACCTATCCAGAAGTAGAATATTCATCGCGTCTCACCTGGGAATCAGAAAACCTCTTTACCGTAGATGATCGCTCGTTTTATGAAAATGGACGTTACGTAGATGCTGATTACTTCAATATTTTCACATTTGAGTTTTTACACGGAAACCCTGAACAGCCATTTACTACTAAAACCTCATTGGTTCTTACAGAGAAGTTGGCCAAGAAATATTTTCAGGATGAAAACCCAGTTGGAAAAACCATCAAACTCAATAATGAAGACCTGTTTACTGTCTCAGGAGTGGTGAAAAAATGGCCTGACAACACAACTTACGGCGATTTTGATTACCTCATCAACTTCGAGTTTTTCTGGGAAGAAAATGGTCAGTGGCTGCACCAATGGGGTAATAACAATGTGAGATTGTTTGTCCAATTAGCTCCGGGAGTCGCATGGGAAGAGTTCAGCGACAAAATCACCAATCTTCTGGAAGAAAAGAATGATCACAATGCCGTTCAATTATTCCTACACCCTTTATCAAAACTTCACTTGTACTCTAGCTGGGACAATGGCGTTCAGGATGGCGGCAGAATTAGATACGTTAGAATTTTCACCATCATAGCATTCTTCATCTTGCTCATAGCTAGTATCAATTTCATGAATCTGGCAACCGCTCAAGCTGTAAAACGTGCCAAAGAAGTAGGACTGAGAAAAGTGGTTGGAGCTTATAAAGCCAATCTGGTGACACAGTTTCTGAGTGAGTCTGTAGTGTTTGCTATTTTCTCAGGAATCATAGCGATGGTATTGGTCTTCCTATTGCTCAAGCCATTCAACGCATTGACAGAAAAGGCTATTTCGTTCAACCTGGAACCGATAACCATTTTCATTCTAATTGGCCTGGTTTTGATTACTGGAATCGCCTCTGGAAGTTATCCTGCTTTCTATATTGCCAAATTCCAACCTGCGAGTGTTCTGAAAGGTCAAATGAAAAGCGGGCGTGGGGCTTCTCGGTTTAGAAAAGCATTGGTAACTACTCAATTCATCCTTTCTATCATCATGATCTTCTGCACCATTGTAGTATATCAGCAGCTGGTCTTTGTCCAAAATCAAGAAACTGGTTTCAGCAAAGAGGGACTGATCTATGTACAAATGCACCAAAACATGGGAGAGAAATATGAGCTGATCAAAGATCAGCTATCAAAAAATCCGGACATCAAAATGGTCACAGCCATGAGTCAACCTCCATTAGGGTTTGGTAACTCCACCTGGGGATTTGATTGGCCAGGAAAAGATCCTCAATCGAAAATACTTTTCAGCAATCTCAGCATTGACAACACCTGGACGGAGACCTTTGAAATCCCGCTAGCTGCTGGAAGAAGCTATGACAAGAAATACACCAGCGACACACTTCACTTCATGGTCAATGAAGCTGGAGCCAAGGCCATGGGTTTCACTCCTGAAGAAGTCGTAGATCAATCAGTGACACTCTGGGGTGACCGGCATGGAAAAGTCATTGGAGTATTCAAAGACTTCAACTTTGCCTCCTCGAGAAGCAAGATCCATGCACTGCTGATGGTTCATGATCCCGAGTGGTTCAATTACCTGGTGGTACGCGCTCAACCTGGTAAAAACCGAGAAGCAATCAATGTATTGCAATCGGTATATCAGGAATTTGCTCCGGCTTACCCGTTCGAATATCAGTTTGTAGATGATACCTGGAAAGAATTTTACGAGAACGAGGCGAGGACAGCCAAGCTATTCAACACTTTCGCTATGGTAGCGATCTTCATTTCTTGTCTTGGTTTGTTCGGATTAGCTGCATTTGCCATTCAACAACGCACCAAGGAAATAGGAGTTCGAAAAGTACTTGGAGCCTCTATTTTCTCGATCATTCAGATCACAACAAGAGAATTTACTTTACTGGTTCTCATTGCCGCCGTTATTGGCTCACCTGTTGCCTGGTATTTGATGGACCTTTGGCTAGATGACTTTGCCTTCCGAGTAGATTTAACTTTCATCATACCTTTAGTTTCTACGCTGCTAGCCATCATGGTGGCGATAGCAACTGTGACCTATCATGCGATAAAGGCAAGTAGAACAAATCCTGTAAAAGCTCTGAAATATGAGTGACATTTTGCTGAATCATGAGTTAACTCACTATATGTCAACTATTTCATACTTATGTCACTTCCAAGTGGATTATTCAAAAAGCACATTGGAGGCACTATGCGCTTCTACGATGATGAAAAAGAAGCCCTGAAGTATTTAACTCAATAAGACTTCAGGTATTTATCAACGTACTTTAGAACCTGCTGCCGACTGACAGGCTTACCATGTCCCAGGTAAAATACGTCCAAATCATAGGCGAGTATCTTGTCAAAACTCTGCTTCAATAGAGACAAGTCATCATGAAATGCCGGATGCTTCACTCTGGAATGAAGCATGATTCCTCCAAGCCCAACGCCTGAAGACATCATGTCCATTATGATTGCTTCTTTGTTGGGTAAAACCACGGAAATAGAACCAGCTGTATGACCAGGAGTATGAATAATTTTCGCTCCGGTTACCCATTCATTTAGATCATACTCCTCCTGATCCATGATGATATCTGGAGTGAAAGATCTCGTTTTAATGCCTTTAACTAATCGTTTAAAAAGATGCGCCCAAAGCACGGTTGGTTTCATAGTAGCTACGTTTGCCTCTCCTTTCTCGTAAAATGGTGTATCTAGTTGATGTGCTAAAACAGGCACTTTGAGCTCCCTGTTAATCTCCCCTACACTTCCAAAATGATCCATATGACCATGCGTCACCACAATCAATCGAATATCAGATGGACTAAACCCATGGTTGTTGATTTCTTCAAAAATCTTCCTGGAACTACCAGGAACACCTGTATCAACTAAAACAAGACCATTCTTACCTTGAATTATAAAACAATTCATCATGTGTTTGGGCCAAATACTAATTGGAATTATCATAGCTTCTCCTTTTTATTGCGAAGCTATCAGAGCTTTTTACCTCAAAAAATCACCTATGTTACTTTCGTTGTGCTCTTATTCTGCTAAGAGACTGAGGTTGAATACCAAGGTAAGACGCCAGGAATTTAACGGGTACATTCATGGCAATATTGGGTCTATTCTTTAGTAGTTTTTCATAACGTTCGCTAGCACTTAATCGCTGCAAATCCAACAACCTTTCCCCTGATCTTAAAATGGCTTCTTCCGTAAAACCAGAGCAGAATCTTGGCCAGGAATTGACTTCTCGGTATACCCGATCATAGTCTGTTTTATTAACCATCAACAAAGTAGAATCTGTCATGGCTTGTACTGATTCAGTTGATTTGACCCCTCGTTGAAACCCTTCATAAGATGAAATCATTTGACCTTTTTCTCCAAGCGAGGTGGTAAACTCTTCTCCATTTTCATTGAGAAAAAAAGTTCTTACATATCCTGAATTGATAAAATAAAGATGATGAACCAGATTCCCTTGATGTATCAAAATTTCTCCTTTTTTTGCTTGAACTACCTGAAAACAAGATCTGATCAGGTCCAAATCGTCTTTGGCAACTGAATTGAATGCCTCTAACTGATCGAGGAGAAGCTGATATGGTGAGGCAGTAACAGGAATCATAACACAACAAGATACATTCTCCTTTGAAAAAATTCCAAATAATTTAGAACGACATTGAGTATTCACTAATATTTTCACCCGTTTACTGAAAAAAAGAGCTATCGACTTAGTATTTTTAGAATCAAAACTCACTATGCCTATGCCTTCATCAAATCCCACTCTTAAAAAAACTCTCGGACCCATTATGCTCTGGGGACTGGGGGTAGGCTATGTCATCTCTGGCATGTACTTCGGGTGGAATTTGGGACTTGCTGAAGGTGGCACATCAGGTCTAGCCATTGCTACTTTCTTTATCATCATCATGTATTTGACCTTTACCTTTAGCTATACCGAATTGGCCTGTGCGATTCCAAAGGCTGGAGGTGCTTTTGACTATGCGGACAGAGCATTGGGCAAGAACCTGGGCTTTGTTGCCGGGATGGCACAAAATGTCGAATTCATCTTTGCTCCACCTGCTATTGCAGCAGCCATTGGTGCATATTTTCATATTTTTCTTCCTCAGGTAGACACCATTTACATCGCGATAGTGGCTTATTTGCTTTTTACTGGGCTCAACATAGTTGGAGTAAAAGCTGCAGCCATCTTTGAATTGGTCATCACGATATTGGCAGTTCTGGAATTGTTGATTTTTGCGGGGGTTTGTCTGCCAAATGTGGAATGGAAAAATCTGGAATTAAATGCACTCCCCAATGGATATCAGGGAGCTTTTGCGGCGATCCCATTTGCCATATGGTTCTTCCTGGCCATAGAAGGGGTAGCTAATGTAGCAGAAGAGGCCAGAAACCCACAACGCAGCATTCTAATTGGTTTTGGCTCTGCGATTATGACACTCGTTGTGCTTTGCTTGCTAACGTTCGTTTCTGCTGTTGGCGTAGATGGATGGGAATCAGTAGTCTATCCTCCAGGAAGCACAGATGCTTCAGATAGTCCGTTACCATTGGCTCTTGCCAAAATTGTAGGCGATGGACATATCTTATACCATCTCCTAATTACTGTTGGGCTATTTGGATTAGTTGCCTCCTTTCACGGAATCATCCTTGCCGCGGGCCGCTCTACATTTGAGTTTGGAAGAGTTGGATACATTCCGAAAAAACTGGGAAAAGTACATCCTAAAACCAGCACTCCAGCTAATGCATTGATCGTGAATATGCTGATTGGTATTGTCGCTTTGATCACTGGAAAAACCGGTGAAATTATCACCATAGCCTGTTTCGGTGCATTGACTTTATACATTATTTCGATGATCGCATTCTTCCAATTACGCAAACATGAACCGGATTTGGAAAGACCGTTCAAAGTTCCTTTGTACCCAATATTTCCAGCAGTGGCATTAGTGATTGCGACCATCGCTTTGGCAGCAATGACCGTATACAATTTACAGCTTGCAGGTATCTATTTTCTAATCATGGCAGGAGCCTACATCTGGTTTCAGTTTACCAATAAAAACTCCTAACTTAACCGAGCACAATTGCACCACGTAAGATGCAACAACGACTGAATTTCAACTTTCCTTGCCCAATCAGATTTGGTGCAGGAGTCATCGACGAACTAGCGGATCATTTACTAGCCCAAGGGTTAAAACACCCACTTATTGTAACGGATCCCGTTATTGCTGACCTGGATTTTTTTAAAGACATAGTGGAATCACTGAAGAATAAAAACCTCGCAGTGGATGTCTATTCTGAAATGCATAAGAATCCTGTGAAGTCTGATGTATTGAAAGGTGGAGACTTCTATCACAATTCAGTTTGTGATTGCATCGTCGGAATTGGTGGAGGAGTAGCGTTGGATGTAGCGAGAGCAATCGTGTTACGCATCAATCACCACAGAGACTTATTTGATTACGATGACCTCATAGGAGGTGATAAATATGTAACGGAAGATGTTCCGTACTTTGTGACTGTCCCGACCACTTCAGGTACTGGAAGTGAAGTTGGGAGAAGTGCTATCATTTCGGAAGATGAGAGCAAGAAAAAGCGCATTCTATTCGCTCCAAAACTGATGGCAAGACAGGTTTTTGCTGATCCGGAACTGACGATGGGTCTTCCATCTCATGTAACAGCAGCAACGGGTATGGATGCTTTAACGCATAACATGGAAGCCTACCTTGCTAAGAATTATCATCCAATGTGTGATGGCATCGCCCTGGAGGGAATGGCGCTAATTGCCAAATCAATCGAAAAAGCGACTCATCACCCAGATATTCAATCTCGATCAGACATGCTTTTGGGATCGATGATGGGAGCTATAGCATTTCAAAAAGGACTTGGAGTTGTTCACAGTTTAGCACATCCCATGTCTAGTTTATTGGACACTCATCATGGCCTGGCCAATGCGGTCAACCTACCTTATGGAATGGCTTTCAATTACAATGGCTTTGAAGCTCGTTTTGATAAAATGGCGGAATTTCTAGGAGTCATCGATGGCGATGGAGAACATGTAGTTGATTACTTGTTTGAACTGAATCAACGACTAGAACTCCCAACACAATTGCGAGATGTGGGAGTGAAAGAAGAGCATCTGGAACCATTGGCACAATTAGCCATTCAAGACTTTGCACATCCAAATAATCCAAAACCAGTATCACTGGACGACTTTAGATCACTCTATCAAAAAGCATATTAAACATGCTTAAAATCGGCATATCTGCTTGCTTTATGTACCCGGACCCTGCGAGAGCAGTATTCGGACCCAAAACGCTGAATTATCTGGAAAGCGACATGGCTCGCTTTGTTTCCAAAGAGGGTGTGTTACCTATTTTAATTCCTGACCTGGATGATGAACGATTGCTTCCAATCATTGCAGAAATGGATGGATTCGTCTTTCAAGGAGGAACAGATGTGGCCCCTGAGGCTTACGGCGAAGAGCCAATTGGTCGCTGGAAAGGTGACCCTATACGTGATGTGTATGAACTGAAGCTTTTTGAATTGGCTGTAAAAAGTGGCAAACCAATATTGGCCATCTGTCGAGGCATGCAACTGATGAATGTCTATTTTGGCGGGTCATTGTATCAAGATACTGATACGCAACTAGAAGATGTACTTACTCATCGGGATGCAGACACATATGATTATTTATATCATGAGGTGGCCTTTACCAAAGGGAAAATATTAGATAAAATCTATCAGAATGCTGCTGTAAAGCAAGTAAATAGTGTCCATCATCAGTCAGTGAAAAAACTTGGTAAAAATGTAGAAATACTCGCTGAAAGTCCGACTGATGGAATCATCGAAGCAATCGGATACACCAAAGCTCCAGAAGGATGGATCATGGGTGTCCAGTGGCATCCAGAATTTTCAGAAACTTTAAAAGAAAGCGTCATTAACGCTGATTTATTATACAATTTCTTCCTGACTCAGGTAAAATCCTTAAAACCAGATTTGTAATGCAAATAATCAATCCAGCTACCGAAGAAATCATTACAGAACTTCCAGAAGATTCTCAGGAAAGCATTCAGGAGAAGCTCGCTTCTTTGAGAAAAGGACAAAAAGAGTGGGCCAAAAAACCAGTTGAAGAACGACTGGAAGTCATCATCCAGTTTGGAGAGTTGGTTAAAGCCAATAAGGAAGAATTAGCCTTCGTATTGACGAGTGAAACAGGAAAGCCTATTGCTCAGTCAAGAAATGAAGTAAACGGTTCTCTCAATAGAATAGAACACCTTAAAACCAATGCGCTTAAGTGGCTCGCTACGGAGACCGTTGCAACAGGTGATGTTACTGAAAGCATTGCCTATGAACCACTTGGAGTCATTGCGAATATTTCCGCATGGAATTTCCCGTACAATGTCGGATACAATGTGTTTCTCTATGCGATAGTAGCAGGAAATGCAGTGCTATACAAACCTTCAGAATTTGCAACGCTTACTGGAATGAACTTTAAGGAACTGCTTCATCAAGCAGGAGTTCCTGAAAATGTATTCGACGTTGCGATTGGCACAGGTCAGGTTGGACAATATTTATTGGATGCTGATTTAGATGGATACTTCTTCACGGGCTCATACAAAACAGGAGTTCATATTGCCAAGTCTGTAGCTCATAAACTGGTGCCTGTTCAGCTAGAACTTGGCGGGAAAGATCCACTCTATGTGATGGATGACATTGCTGACATCAAGCAAGCTGCTATCAATGCTGCAGAAGGTGCTTTTTATAACAATGGCCAAAGCTGCTGTGCGGTGGAGCGCATTTATGTGCAGGATAAAATCTATGATGAGTTTGTGAAGCACTTTGTAGAAGAAGTAAAATCTTATCCAATGGGAGATCCTACCGAGGACGCTACATTCACTGGTCCTTTGACCAGAGCACAACAAGTAGAAGTTATTTTGGAGCAATTAAATGATTCTATTCAAAAAGGTGCAAAAATCTTACTCGGTGGCGACCAACCTGAAGGACCAGGATATTATCTAAACCCCACAGTAGTAGTTGATACCAACCATGAGATGGAGCTCATGAAGGAAGAGTCTTTTGGCCCAGTGATCGGCATTCAAAAAGTCAATACGGATGCTGAAGCTTTGGAATTGATGCAAGACACGCCTTATGGCTTAACTGCTGCTATTTATTCTACGGATGAAGCTCGTGCAAAAGCTCTCTTAGATGAAATGAACGTTGGGACGGTTTACTGGAACTGTTGTGATCGCGTAAGTCCAAATACTCCTTGGTCTGGTAGAAAAAATTCTGGATTGGGATCTACTCTTTCCTCTCAAGGAATCAGAGCGTTTACTCAGCCGAAGAGTTATCAGATGAGAGGCTGATTACAGAAACGATCTCAACTTCTCTTCCAAGTCTGCTGGACTAAAAGGCTTTGGCAGCATACCGTTAAAGCCTTTCTCTTTCAAGTCGTCCATATTAACAGAGGCCGCAGTAAGGGCAACTATCGGCCCTTCAAATCCCATCAGACGGAGCTGCTTGGTTGCCTCAAATCCGTCCATTACTGGCATTTGCAAATCCATCAAAACCAGATCAAACGTTAAGTTGGACATGTGTACCAATGCCTCTTTTCCGCTTTCAGCTACGATTACGGCAATGTCCCATTTTTCTAATTGACGTTTGGCGATCAATATATTCATTGGGTTATCCTCCACCAGAAGCACTCGAATATTCTCAAACTTCGGCTTTTCTACAACCACTTCTTCGTGCTGCTTTTTCTCAGCTATTTGACAAGGTATTGTAAACCAAAATTTCGAGCCAACGCCATGCATACTTTCTATCTCAATGGTGCCTTTCATGAGTTCTACCAATTTTCTACTAATCGCTAATCCAAGGCCTGCTCCGCCAAACTTTCTGGAGATAGAGCTATTCGCTTGCTCGAATGCATCAAAAATTTTCTTCCTTTCAACTTCTGATATTCCGGTTCCAGTATCTATGACACTAAACTTTAGGTTGACATGCTCATCATCTGCACCTTCTTTGGACACTTGAAAAATCACACTTCCTGTGACTGTAAACTTGATCGCATTTCCCAGGAGATTAACCAACACCTGGCTGAGGCGCGTCTTATCAATCAGCACATTTTTTGGCAAGGTTTCATCATATTCCAGCCGGAACTCTAATTTCTTGGCACGTGCAAGGGGCTCCAGAACATCCATTTGACTCTGACAGAGCTTCTTGAGGTTAGAAACACCATAGTCCAACTCAAGCTTTCCGGACTCTATTCGGTTATAATCGAGAACATTGTTAATCAATGCCAATAACGAATCTGAAGACGTTTTTAGCCTCTTCAAATCTTCCATTTGTTCTTGCTTAGGGTCACTATCCAATAAATGATAAGTCGTTCCTATAACTGCATTGAGCGGAGTGCGAATCTCATGACTCATTACCGAAAGAAAATCTGATTTAGCCTTAGCCAATTCCTCAGCATCCTGCTTGCCTCTCCTCCAGTTTTCCGTAAAGTTCCTGGATAAAATCAATGCCTGAAACATGAAGAAGGTCAATTCCCCCGCCATGGTCACCAATCGATTTTCATCAATTGCATTTAAGTAATTGAGAGTTTTGAAAGAGAAGATAATGAACACTCCCAGCACACCGTAAAGCGAATACATGGATCCAGGCCTTCTTTTCAGCGCAGCTTTGATGATGATAACGATCATCAATACAATTCCTATTAATAGCAGGTATAAATAATACGTGTTGAGCTGAGTGAAAATATGAACAGGCAGCAGAGTGGATGCCACCCAACCTAGTGATAAGAAAGTAAAGGTCCGCGTAAGTTTGGTAGGCGCCTCCTCTGGAAATAAGCTTTCCAGATATAGTGAGAAAAAGGCTCCGCACAAATAAAACGTCGCATATTCCAACATGATTCCCAGATGATAGGGCATGTCTATGAGGTCATGTAACACATAATTATGCCAACCTAGAATTCGGTAAGAATAAGAAAGCGTAAACAAGGCAAAGAATAGAATCGAATAATCCTGCTTTCCATGAAAATAGAGTCCCAGGAAAAACAGCGTTGCAAGTATTAGAAAGCCAGTTAAAAAGAAATCGTAGGAATCATCAAGAAACTTTTGATGCATCACATCTTGCTCAAGACCTATGGCAATTGGCTTATTTCCTATACCTCGCTTTTGATGTGTAAAATTAGATATCGGAATAACAATACTTAGTGTATCACTAGCCAAGTCATGAATAGGAATATACAAGACTCTTCTACCTGGCTCAGAGGTTTCCGCATTTTTCCCCAATTTCCCTACATGTCTCTTTTTGACACCATTTAGGATAATTTCATAGCCACTGAAATAATCTGGCACCTTGATCATAAGCTCTTCTGCATGATCGACTAGCACCGTCAACTGGTAGGTTCCAAAACCAAAATCCGGGTATCCCATTTGATCAGCCCTCGCTTTGGAGATATCCACCAACTCGCCGCCAGTACATAGCGAATCAATGCATGATTCATAGTACTTCCATGGACCGGCTAATTCCACAAATTTATTGGTCTCCCAGTCTTGTTGACGAAGGTCGACTATAGCCAAATCAGAAGCATTGGAAACCAATGAAAGGTAGAGCGGTATGATGTATATCAGCAGCCTGTTAATCATGATTATGTGGCTAAAGATAAGTGGAATAGGTTCTAAATGCATTGTAAATAGACGAGCAGGTATATTTATCGACTAAAGCAGGCAAATGGCAAATGACCAGAAAAGCCTATCTTGCGGGGCTAGAAATGGAATCAATAGACAACATCACCCTGAACTTCTCTGACCAGAATATATTCTTGTTGAATATAAGTTTGGGAATCATCATGTTTGGTGTATCACTAAAGCTTACACCTGACGATTTCAAAATGGTACTGGCCAATCCTTTGGGAACCTTTGTTGGAGTACTTTCTCAGTTTGTAGTTCTACCTATTCTAACCTTTATAATCATTTGGATTTTGGAACCTCGCCCAAGTTTTGCATTGGGAATGATGATGGTAGCTGCCTGTCCTGGAGGTAATATCAGCAACTTCTTCTCAGCGCTGGCAAAAGGAAACATTGCTTTATCAGTTAGTTTAACGGCCATTTCGAGTGTCCTTGCCATCTTTATGACGCCTATAAATCTGGCATTTTGGGCAGGCATGTATGAACCAACTTCCCAATTACTTACCGACATTAGTTTGGATTATTGGGGCGTGTTTGAAACGATCGTCATCATTCTAGGGATTCCACTTATTCTCGGGATGACCTTCCGTCACAAGTTTCCAAAACTTTCCGAAAAACTACATCCATACATGCATTATGGATCCATTTTGACCTTTGCGGCTATCGTAATTCTTGCGTTTACTGCCAACATTGATATTTTCCTCAACTACATCTATCTGGTTGTCTTTTTAGTCTTTGTTCACAATGCCGTAGCACTGCTATCTGGTTATCAATTAGGCAAATTATTCAAACTAAATGAACCCGACAGAAGATCATTGGCTATAGAAACTGGAATTCAAAATTCTGGACTCGGATTAGTCCTTATATTTGCGTTTTTTGACGGACTTGGAGGCATGGCTATTGTAGCCGCCTGGTGGGGAATCTGGCACATAGTAGCGGGTATGTCTGTCTCTTATTTTTGGAATTACAGAGTATCAACAGTAACGGCAAAATGAACGCACACTGGTTTTATTATTTAGTTAAATCAACTGGTTGGTTAGGGTCTCAATTATTTTTCGGAGGAATCAAAATTCTCGGAAAAGACAAATTTCCTACGGATGGTGCTGTCTTGCTAGCTCCCAATCATCAGGGAGCCTTTATGGACGCCATTGTAGCTGGTACGTTTGCAAAAAAACCGGTTTCATTTCTAACCAGAGCGGACGTATTTAACAAGTGGACGAACCCGATTCTCAAGTCCCTCAACATGATGCCGATTTATCGTATCAGAGATGGAATACAAAGTCTTTCACAAAATGATGCGGTATTCGATACCTGCTTCAAAATGCTATCTGAGGAAAGGGTTATCCTGATATTCCCAGAAGGCAACCATGGTAAAGAACACTATTTAAGGCCAATATCTAAAGGAACTGCCAGACTTGCACTAGATGCTCGCGATCAAATAGATCCCAACACCAAAATATATATCGTTCCTGTAGGAATCAATTACTTTTCTCATAGTCAGCCATTGGCTAAAGTTTTCTTGAAATACGGAGATCCAATAGAGCTTAGTCAGTACATGGAGATCTACCGTGAGCACAAACAAAAAGGGTATAATACCTTAAAAGCTGATTTGACTCAAGCGATGAAAGATGTGCTCATTCTACCTGAAAACGATGAAAACTATGAGAAAAAGAAGGAGTGGATTTTCCAATCTAAACACGAGTCATTAAGCTTTGATAAACTCAAAGAAATGGGTCGTGGCGATCATTATGAGGAAGTAAAACCTAGAAAGAAAAACTTCTTTGTGAAGATGTTGATTGCGTTTTTCTCCATCTTCAATTTCCCAGCACTGCTTGGCTTGAAAAAACTATTGGGAATAGTGAAAGACCCTGTATTCAAAGTCTCTTTGAAATACTTAGGTGGAGGTATTTTCCATATCCTGTGGTGGATCATTGTATACACCATCGGAGCAACCACAATCGGTTGGGAAGCTGGATTATTGTTCGTGACCACATGCATTATGACCATGTATGCACGTCAATCACTCATCAAATTCTAAGCTTTAATTCCCGGCTCTGAAGTTTTTGCGATCATAGATTAATCGACCGTCTTTATCCCATTCTTTACTGATGAAAGGGGGAGTTTTATCAAAAGGCTCAAGTGGGTAATGAACTTCTCGTTTTACCCTGCGATTGTCATAGTATTCTCGCCAGATACCCACCCGATTATCATGTTGATAATGACCTACTACCGCTAGACTACCATTTTCATGGTAAGCGAAATACTCTCCTTCACGCTCACCGAAGTGTACAGGAATCATTTCTTTTAATTTTTCACGATCAAAGTCATAGTAAGCTAACCTTGATTCCTTTGGCCATCCTTTATAATATATCTCCTTGTCCATCAAGATGTCAGAAGTATTGTAGCGAACCCATCGGCCATGCTTCATCCCTTTATAGTAATGGCCTTCTTCCAAAATTTGGTCTCCGCGCTTTTTGATGTAATGCCCATGCATAACACCGGCATAGCCTTTTTTAGCCTTTAGTGAATTCTGGATTTTCTTTTTCTTGAAGTCATACCAATAGAAGTCCCTGGCATAAGGATCCGGACCAACATAGTCTTTGTCCTTTAGATAATGAAAAAGCTCAACTACTGTTCTTTCTCCAAAACCAGTTTTAGCGTAGCCTCTCTTGGTTTTGATACCAAAATAGATCTTCGGATTGACCTTCTTCTCTTTCTTCTTACCTTCTTTATCATCGTCTTTGTCCGTACGCTCCAGGTCTACTTCAGAGTCTATAGACAATGGCGTTTCATACTTGGTCTGAAATAACTCATCCACAGATGAAATTTCCTGCGCATTTACCTGCAAGGAAACCACTCCCAAAACGATGATTAAGAATACTTTTGGATCGAATACTTTCATTGTAACTCCTTAACGCAACGAAGCTAAGAAAATTTCATTACTCAGCAGCTGCTGAACTTATAGTTTGCCCGAAGAACAAAGCGTTCATGAACAATTTATTGGTTCCAAACCAGAACGCTCTAAAATTAGGGTTATCTGAGAAGTTAATTACTCTGCCTCTCCCCAATTGAGAAACGGTAACAGCCATAGTAGACTTGACCTGATCAAGCTTTTCCTCTGAGATATATCCACTCAAAAGTGGAGATGCGGTATAGACTATCGGATTGGCATAAGAATTTTTGGACTTATCCATCATCAGTGAATGATCTCTAAACAACGGTATTTTAGAATTTACCAATCCGTATGTTAGTGGATGTCCCAGATCGAGTGATGCTTCAAAAATAGCCCCACCAATGACTTGAGCTCCACGTGTATTTTCCAGATCAACATAACGCTTAAAACTAGTACCTTCAGATTCTGGCTTTACATAGGTTGCATTAGAAATACCATTATCAGCCAGCCATTTACCTCCGGACTTCCATGCTACGATGACTCCTCCTTTTGATACCCACTTTTTAAGATTGTCAATTCCATTTGTATTGATCCCCCGGTAAGATCCACTTGGGAAAATGATTCGGTTGTATCTGGAGATATCTCTATTGACCTGCTCTAGCGGCAATAACGTGATGCGCATTTCATATCTTGTGTCCAGCAGATGCCAGGTCTCTCCTGCCTCATAGCTACTTACTCCATCTCCCACCAAAATAGCTACCTCAGGTTTTTCAATCACTTCCAGATTTCTACTCCCCAGGTCTGAACCTGAATTGGATAAGCCTGTGCTCATCGCATAAACATCGATTCCATCCATTTCGGCAATCTTTTTAATGGTGGACTCTATTGCCTCCACCTTTTCTCGCTGAATCCCAACCGGAATTACAATAGAACCTCTGGCGTAAGTTTTATCCGAAGTGACATGTTCCGTATGAATGATCTCAGTAACGATACCCTCATTAACCAATCGCATTATTGCTCGCTGAGTAAAGTACCCATAGGGCTCAAAAATGTAGGCATAGTCAGAGATGCCTTTGACCTCACCCTTTGGCGCAATGACTTGATCTATTGCTACACCAAGATTACTGGATGAAAAATCCTTAGCACCTAATTCGGCATAATCTAAATTATAGGCTAACGGCAATGTCCAGGTAGAAATGTCATAGAATAGGCTGTCTTGAAACTCCGTTCTGGTCTCAAACATTGATTTGATCAATCGGTATTGAGGTTGACTCAGAGGAATGACATAACTACCGTCAGCATACGATCGACCTTCTTTTTTAATGCTTCCTTTAACCGGATAAATAGAGATATCATGCTGATTGATTAGCTCCATTAGCTTAAATGCTCTCATCGGATCTTCTTTCGATCCAAATACGATGGCTTTTACGGGATCGTTCTGAGCCATTGTCTTCGATTCCTGATAGAAGTCATATTGCATTTTCAACAATCGCTCTCTCATTTCATGCACTGCCTTCAAAGTAGACAAAGACGTCACAAAATGATTGCGAATGGCCTGTGGAAATGAAATCTTACCAAACTGGTTTTCTTGTAGATGACCTCTGGAGCTGCCCTGCTCGAATAGAATACCTACTCCACCATTCAGATCAGGATAAGTAGAACCCTTACCGACATAATAGTCATCAAATCCTTCCTCAGAGAAATACAGTGATCCAATACTATCCAACATGTTGGCATGATATGCTGCAATGTCTTCCGTCATGGCCACATTCGCCATAGGAGTTAATGGATTCTTACGAGCTAAGATGCCTGGCTGAAAGAAGAATGTACTATTAGTCCCCATTTCATGGTGATCAGTTAGCACATTTGGTTTCCAATAATGAAACTGCTCTATTCTTCCCCGGGATTCTGGGTGTTGAACTGGCATCCAATCTCTGTTCAGGTCAAACCAATAATGGTTCGTTCTTCCTCCTGGCCATACTTCATCAAATTCTCTAGATGCTGGATCTGACACCAGATTGGCAGACTTGTGCATGTTCACCCAGGTACTAAATCGCTGCAATCCGTCCGGATTATATGATGGGTCAAAAACGATTACCGTATTCTTCAGTAGGTCCTCAATTTCAGTGCTTTCAGCCGCAGCCAAATAATAAGCAGCAATCAAAGCAGCATTGGATCCACTGGCCTCATTGCCATGAATACTATAACCCATCCAATGTACGAGTTTTGCCTGATCAGGAGTAACTCCAGAATTAGGATCAGTCAATGCCACATGTGTCTTTCTAATTTCTTCCAAGTTTTCACGGTTGGAAGGATGCGTGATAATCAGCTGCATCAACTGTCTTCCTTCATGAGTTTTGGCAAACTCGTTGATCTCAATTCTATCAGTAGCCTTTGCCAAGGTTCTCATGTAATAGATGAGCTGATCATGACTCACGTGCCACTCACCTACTTCGTAACCCAATACATCTTTAGGAGTAGGAATCTCTTCATTGTAACTAACCGTGGTTGGTAAATAGTAAGAAAGATCCACTTGCCCTGAACCTTTCAAAGTCACGCCAATAAGCGCTAGAATGAGAACAACTTTGTATTTCATCTAATGACTGTTTAGAATAATTCAACGGTATAATTACAAGAAAATGTCTCTTTTGGTTTCAAAAGGATAATTCCTTCCTTGTCGATAAGCTTCTGATTATGTGAAGCATTGTCTGCGAGACCGAACCAGGGCTCAATACAAACAAATGGAGATTCCTGACTCTTGGACCAAATTCCTAAAAAGGGAAATCCTGCCATATGAAAAGTCAACCATTTTTTATGTGGACTGTACAGATGCACTCGCTCAGACTTAAATCGTTTCAACACCAAAGCATCCTTATTGAACAGATGATCTTTGATCAGCAGCTTGTTGTCACTCATATTGACCTTTTCTCTCGCTCCAGAGAATAATCCATCTTCTAATAAATGGGTCTCAAGAGACTCTGCATATTCAAACTGCAACCAATAATCAGATCGCTTTTCATCGGCAGTCATGGGACAATTAAATGCAGGATGTGCGCCTATAGAGAATAACAATGGTCCCTTACCTGAATCGATTACTGAATAAGTCGTTTTAATGGATGAATTGATCAATTCATAGCTGATTCGCAATTCAAACTTGAAAGGGTATACCTTCAAGGTTTCCGCATCAGATTTTAAAATGAAAGTGATGGAATCTGAATTGTGTTCTTCTATTTCAAACTCTTTATCGCGAGCAAACCCATGCTGACTCATTGGATATTCTACACCATCCACAGTGAACTGATCCTTTTTCAGCTTACCAACCACAGGAAACAAAACCGGAGCATGTCTTCCCCAATGTTTTGGATTGGCTTGCCACAAATATTCTTGATTATCTTTTACTAGGCTGATTAATTCTGCACCTTTCGTTTTGAAGGAAGCAGACACGTGCTGATTAGCAATCTTCATATCCTCTAAAATAAAAAAAGGGCTCTTAAAGAACCCTTTCCCTTTCAATATTTATATAGTCGGTAGGTTAATTGAAACAAATCAATATATAAATAGCACAAAAAAAGACATCCGCCAATTAGCGGATGTCCCAAATTGTTTATTTGAAGAATCTCTTAGTATAAGTAATCTAAAGCAGTTTCATCTGCATTGTTGAATGGTCTGTCACCACCATCAGTACATGCTAGCATCCATGATTTTGCAGAGGCAGTAGCTCCGGTTGGAGTTCCAGGAATGTGGTTTGCACCTACACCACCATCACCTTCATTAGCCGTTCCACCACCACATGAAATGCTTCTGTCGAAGAAATCTGTGTGACGGAATCCGATGCAGTGGCCCATTTCGTGTGCAATAATTGTAGCGATACCTTCAGTACTTAATCCGTAAGATGACTCAAGAATACCACTCATTTTTATTTGGTTGTATGGATCACCTGAAGAAGTTGGGAAACCAGCAGATCCAAGTACACCTCTTCTTTCGTCCCTTTTACTAAGGCGAGTCATAGAGATATCAGCACCACCTGATGACGTAACTCTTTGGAAAGAAATTTCCAGATTCTGCGCGTTGTATCTAGCAATCGCTAAATCGAGCCCTGCAATCATTCCAGAGCTGTAACCATTTCTACCCCCAACTGGAGCATAAACGGTGATTACTCTGCTTCCAGAAGTTGAAACCAAGTTATCAGTGCTATACTGCTCTTCTACAGGTAGTCTCAAACCTTCTTTCAGGTTGTCAATGTCAGCATCAGTCATGTAGATATCTCCTTCTACAAGGTATCCGTTTTCGAATACGATTGGTGCTTGATTCGTCACATCAAATCCTGCATTTACCAATTTTGCCATTACAGCATCCGATACTTCGTCTTGTTTTACTACATCACTTTCATTAGAACATGAAGTGAATAGGGCGCACGTAGCCAGCGCAAGTGAAGCTAAATAGCTAACTTTTCTCATTTTACAGTCGTTTTGAATTAGGTATAACATTCTCTTGAAATACATCAAGAGTCTAACGAATGTATTTGAAATAATTTATTATCCCAATAGAATATTCGGATTCGATAGGAATTCAAGAAATTAGTAATTTTCGGCAAATTTAATTTCCCAAAACATCCCATTCACTTTCAATTTTTACCCGATCAATCACAAGATATTCCCAGTCAATTCCCGCATTACTCTGGAACTCAACACATTATTTTCCCACCAACACATTACATGGAATAAATTCATCTTAAAAGCTGTAGTGTAAGTCTGAGTATATTCGCCCCATGCGATTGATCATCGGAACATTTTTCTTTATGTTTCTTGCACAGGCTTCTCTGTGTCAATCCATTTATTCTCCAAATTTTGAGAAGGCTCAAAACAGCCGAATTGATCCAAGTGACATGGGTGAGTTCATAATATCACTCAAGGACGCAAACGTTATAAAAGAGTATAATCTAGAAGTACTACACTTTCATCAGCCCTCAAATTCCTATCATGTAAAAGCAAGTTGGCAGACGATTGAACTGTTAATTGCTAATGAAAAAATACTTTTTATTGATCTAAATCGAACCCCTAAAGAGGAATCTGCATTAGATGAACCGAATTTCGAATTCAACCGAATTAGAAAAGCGCAAGCCACCTTTCCAGACCTAAAAGGTTATGACCAACTCATTTCAATAAAAGAAAGACAGTTCAATCCAGAAGATCTTGATTTGGTCAACAAACATGTGGAACTTGGGCTCGCAGCGGAAGACCAATCACAGCATGCCACCGATATGGCTACCATCATTTCGGGTATTGGTAACAGCTCACCACTCAATCAAGGTGCTGCTCCTGGAGCCAAACTAACCTCATCTGACTTTAACAATTTACTGCCTGATAGTCAGTCTATCTTCACAGCTAATAACATACATCTGCAAAATCACTCCTATGGTATTGGAGTAGAGAATTACTACGGAGTAGAAGCTGTAGCATATGATCAATCAGTTTATGATCATCCCACTAACATTCATGTTTTCTCTGCTGGGAACTCTGGAACTGCTTCCCCAGAAACTGGAACATATGCTGGATTACCTTTTGCCAACCTAACTGGCACTTTCAAACAAGCAAAAAATATCCTTACAGTCAGTGCAGTAGACACTGCATTATCGATCAACGCATTAAACTCCAGAGGTCCAGCATATGATGGAAGAATAAAACCAGAACTGACCGCCTATGGAGGTCGAGGCACCTCTGATGCTGCAGCCATAGTAAGTGGAATTATCAGTCTAATGCAAGATCAATATGAGGCCGAACATGGAGTTTACCCACCCACTTCTTTGATAAAAAGTATTCTTATTTCCACTGCTGATGATATTGGACCTGAAGGAATCGACTATTATACAGGATATGGAAGCGCAAATGCGGTTAAGGCAGTTGATGCGATTAAACAAGGTTATTTTACAGAAGTAAGTGTTTCTCAAGGTGAAGAAGTTACTTTCGATCTGGTAATACCAGCAAATGCTAGCGAGATCAAAATCGCTGTAAGTTGGACGGACTTACCTGCCGCTCAGAATGCCAATACAGCTTTAGTTAATGATCTAGACCTGTCAGTCAGTTTTGAGGGCAGCGAATACTTCCCCTGGATCTTAAAAACATCTGCCAATGAAGCAGATCTCAACGCCCTGCCAACTCGTGGAGAAGATCATCTCAATAATGTCGAACTAATCACCATTAGCAATCCTGCAGCAGGCACCTATTCACTAAAACTAAAAGGGACAAAGATTACTTCTACAGAACAGATTGCACATGTCGCATGGAATGTATCATCAAACGATGAATTTGAATGGGATTATCCAACATCAAAAAGCCTGGTTACTACAAACACCAACATGAAAGCATACTGGAACAGCGGATTTGGGTCGGCCCATGGTTCCCTGGGATACTTGTATGAAGGAGACATCAGGTCAATTGCCAGAGGTATCGATCTAACAAGTGGATTTTATCAATGGAAAACCCCGGAGCTTTCAGGTAAATACCAACTCAAAATGACTATAGGTGATCAAGAATATCTTTCACCTGAGTTCATTATTTCTGAAACGCCAGAAGTGGAAGTAGCCTTTAACTGTGCAACCAATTTTGGAATGCAATGGAATGCAATTGAAGGTGCGTCTGGATATCAGATTTATGAAATGCAATCGGATAGTCTTAGGGCGATTGGAACTACTACAGAATCCTCATTTATCGTTGATAAGAATACTTCGGAATATTATTCAGTTGCTCCAATTTTCGAAAATCTTAGTGGCGTAAGAAATCTAGCATTCAATTACGGTTTTCAGGGAGCCTTCTGTTATTTCAATTTATTTTCTGCTCAAAAAGCAGATTTAGCTGTTGCATTGGAGCTCAGTCTAAGCAGCACACTTAATGTATCAACGATTACCTTTTTGAAAGAGTCTAATGGGGTTTTGGACACGCTTAATTCCATAGTAGCCTCAAGCAAAACGATCTATAACTTAAGAGATTCTGATCTTGATCCGGGTACAACCAGCTATTATGCCTATTTAACTTTTGAAGATGGTTCTGGCCTTCTCTCAGATGCTGTAAATGTCCTGGTGGACGAGCCTGGTAAAGTGACCTTTTTCCCAAATCCAATAGACGATATATACATCTATGCACTGACCAATGGTGAAAAAATGTCTGTTGAAATATATGACCGAGCCGGAAAGCTTGTACTTGATGAGATACTTTTGGATCAGGTCAACAGCATCAATTTAGAAGAATTAGATCAAGGCGTCTATTTCTATAGAGTATTCAAGGATGGCGAAGTTTACGACGAGGGACGCTTGATTAAACTCTGATAAGTCCACAATACTTTTTATTTTAGTCTTTGACCTATTGCCTAATCCATGTCAAAGAACTCTCCACAAATTGAAAAGCCTGCCTGGCTTGATGAGTTACAACAGAAAAGTTGGGAACCAGAAATCCTACTTTCAGGTATCGTACTGTATGGAATGTTTCAAGCTCCAGATCTTCTAGATCGCTTTTATCAGTTTGCTACTTTAAATCTTTATGACAATTCGAGTGACATAGAAAACCTGGTCACCATCCTAAAAATAGCCTTTTACTGGCTCACTTTTGGACTCATTTTGCATTTGATCAGCAGAGGTATCTGGGTAGGAATGGTCGGCCTGAGTTTCACTTTTCCAAAAGGCATCAACAAAGAGAAGCTCAAACTTTCTCCTACGTTTGAAAAGGTTATTGACAAGACTCCTCCAATAGAAAAGATCATCATCAACCTGGAGAAGATCTGTAGCTCACTATTTTCCATTTCCTTTATGCTTTTCATGATGATGATTGGGGCGTATTTCTACTTCCTCATCATGTTAGTGGTACCCATACTTACGTTTGTATGGTTATTTGACATAGATGACTTTACCTACACGCAAGGAATTAGTGTGGGAGTCTATGCATTGACCATTCTCGGTATTGGCTTTGTAAGTCTGATTGATTTTATAACGCTTGGATTTTTAAAGCGATTCAAATGGCTGAGTAAAATCTACTACCCTGTGTATTGGTTGATGAGCACTCTTACTTTTTCACGGGTATATCGTCCAATTTATTACACCATCGTCACCAACTTCGGCAAATGGAAAATTGCATTGTTTCTAGCAGCATTTATCATGATCAGCTTCTTTGGGTTGGACAAGGTAGGTCAAAGATCAATTCCAGGCGAAGAGTTTACACGAATTGAACTGTGGAGCAACTCTCAAAACGTCTCCAATTTTAGTGGATATTACGATGATCAAAACGATGATTTCCACTCTGTTCAGGCGCAAATACAATCTGACATCATTTCCGAAAATACCGTTCGATTGTTTGTGGTAATGAAACTTGGGTTAGAAGATTCCATCAGAAAGAATTGCCAATACGACACTTTAAGAAAGCAATTAGATACTGCTTCGTTCTATGTGAAAAACATGTGCGTTAAGCAGTTTTATCAGGTGCTGTTGGATGATGAAAATCTGGGTGAACAAGAGTGGTTGTTTCATTACAAGCAAAAGACCAAACAGCGTGGCATCATGACTTATTTGGATATTTCTGACCTGGAGAAAGGACTACATCAAATTACTGTAAAAGGACCAGAAAGCATGTATAGAGGAAGTTTTGCCAAAATTCCGTTTTATCGAGAACTCAGCAATGACGGGTATTACGTTCCACCTACTCCGAAGGAAGAGGAAAAAGACAGCTATCTCAAATTGAAAGGGGTGTTACCCAAATAGAACTTACTGAAAGGTAAACTCAAAAAGGGCAATCATAAATTTGACAGCAAAAAAGAGCAATGCTGCTGCTATCAAAAAGACAACTATTAGAACTATAGCGATAAGCCCTTTGCCAGACCCTGTGTGCTTACCTTCTTCATAGTGCTCACGAAGTAGCTTGACATTTCGATCATTGGCCTTGAACCAAAAGTCAAAAAGTGATCCTAAAATTGGAATAGAACCAAATATGGCGTCTAATGAAGCATTGATGAGCATTCGGGCAATGAGCATTCCGCTCGCACCATGCTGGTACATCGTGTATATTAGTGCCAGTGAGATTCCATAACTACCAAGATCTCCTATGCCAGGAATTAACCCGATAATTGGATCGATACCGAAACGAATAGAGGTCCCAGGGATCACAAATTTGCTATCCATGACACGTGACACTCTGTCTACCCATTTCAACCTTGAGGAACTTACTTTCTGTTGGCTCATTTCAAATAAACCTCATACAGCGGAATTTGTTGGACATAAAAAAACCACAGCATTTATACACTGTGGTTTTCTCTAGCATATTTTATTGGTGTGAATTACACCATGCTAAGACCTCCATCTACTGCTAGTTCTACTCCATTAACGAATGAAGAATCGTCAGAAGCAAGGAACAATACTGATTTAGCTAGTTCCTCAGAAGATCCAAAGCGACCTAAAGGCACCTGACCTGCAAATCCTTCACCCATTGCTTTCATTACATCCTCTGGCATTCCCATTTTATCATAAATAGGCGTTGCAATTGGGCCAGGAGCAACGCTCACGGCTCTGATTTTACGTGATTTCAATTCACTGGCAAGTACTCTTGACAATGATCTGAAAGCAGCTTTAGTTGATGAGTAAACAGAAGCGCCATCAAAACCTTTGTTACCTACGATGGAAGTGTTACCAATAATTACCCCACCATCATTGATGTGTGGAAGTGCCTCTTTGATTAAGAAGAAAGGACCTTTCACATTGGTATTGAAGTGTGCATCAAAGTGCTCTTCTGTAATTTCCGTAATAGGCATAAAGTGTGCGATACCTGCATTTAAGAAGATGATATCGATTTTACCATAGGTTTCAACCGTCTGCTCTACTACTTCTTTCGTTTTAGAAATATCTGCTGCATCAGCAAGGATAGTCTTCACATTTCCTCCAATTTCTTCAGCAGCTTGAGTAAGTGCCTCTTGTCTTCGGCCAGTAATCACCACTTTAGCACCTTCTTCCACAAATAGTTTCGCTGTTGCTAAACCGATACCACTATTTCCTCCTGTGATTAAGGCTACTTTACCGTCTAATTTTCCCATTTTGATTGTTATTATTAGTTTTATTTGAAACGATCAGTTCAAATAACGGGAATACTGAAACGAACGTTTCAAATAGATTGAAAAAAATTAGAGAACTCTCATAATTTCTTCAACCACACCATCTAAATGTGGATCAATTACAGAGGTAATTCGCAAGCCATGTAAAGAGGAAAAAAGAAACAATGCGATTGATTTGGAGTCTCGCGAAGAATCAATCTGACCTTGCTTTTGGGCTTCCTTGACCAAACCTTCAAATAAATCAACTACGTAATCTTTGTTGGCAATTAAAAACTCCTTCACTCGAACATCTTGTGATGCCAGTTCAGAAGTACAATTGCTAATCATACAGCCATTCTGATTTCCAGCTCGGATATCACTACTGATTCCTTTAAACAGGGCCTTCAAAGCTTCTTTAGGGGAAGACGAGCCAATCATGTAGCGATGGATCATCTCTTGTTGCTTCACTTCATAGAGTTTAAGTGCTTCTTCGTAGAGTGAGAACTTGTCTCCAAATGAATTGTAAAAGCTTGATCGATTGAGTCCAGTCACATCTACCAGATCTTGCATAGAAGTAGCTGTATACCCTTTTTTCCAAAAGAGCATCATGACATTCTCTACTACTTTTTCACGATCAAATGTGACTGATTTTGGCATACTGAGTCAACGTCTAAGCCGCAAAGATAGTTTTAGAAAGAAAAAACCACACAGACAGAATCGTCCATGTGGTTTTTATGGTGCCCCTGACCATAGCCAGTGGATATATAATCAAGTCCTGACCTCTAGTCAGGGAAAAGACTTATTTAGAAGCCAACTCTACGCTTCTATTGATGAAGTCTGTCAAACGCTTACCACTAAGCATACCTTGAGACAACATTGCCCAGTCATATGCCTGCTTGGCCAACTCTACTTGCTCTTCCTCGCTACCTGCTTCTAAAATCTTTTTAGTATAAACATGGTTAGCGTTCACCGCAATAGATAAGGTCATTGGGAAGTCACCAAACATCATTGGTCCACCACCACCTGCAGCTTGCATATCCTTCATTCTTCTAATGAACTCAGGCATAGTGATAGTAACTGGCATGTCGTCGGTTGCCATTGGCTCTACAGTGATGGTGTTTTTATCATCATTAATAGCCTTTTTGTAAGCCTCTTCCACTTTGGTCTTGTCATCATCTGACAATACAGACTCTTTCTTCTCGTCTTTGTCAATCAGCTTATCAACGACATCTGAGTCCACTCGCTTCAGCGTAACTCCCTCGTATTTCTGCTCAATGTGATTGATAAAGTGGCTATCCACCGGACCATCCAAAATCAACACATCATAACTTCTCTTTTTAGCAGTCTCGATGTATCCATGCTGCTGATCTTCGTTAGAAGTGTATAAGAACACTACGTTCTTATCTTTATTCGTTTGAGTAGCTTCTACTTGTTTTTTGTACTCATCAATGTTGAAAAACTTACCATCAATGTTTTTCACCAAAGTGAAGTCTTTCGCTTTCTCCTCAAACTTCTCTTCAGAGATCATTCCATATTTCACGAACACACCAATATCTTCCCACTTCTGCTCGTAAGCATCACGGTCTTTCTTGAATAGCTCACCCAACTTGTCAGCTACTTTCTTGGTAATATATCCGTTGATTTTCTTCACGTTACCATCAGCCTGTAAGTAACTTCTCGAAACGTTCAGAGGAATATCTGGAGAGTCAATTACACCATGAAGCAACTGTAAGAAATCTGGAACTATGTCCTTCACCTCATCAGTGATGAACACCTGGCGAGAATACAACTGAATTTTGTTTCTCTGGATTTCCATATCCTTCTTCAACTTAGGGAAGTACAGGATACCTGTAAGGTTAAATGGGTAATCCACATTTAGGTGAATCCAGAACAATGGATCTTCCGCCATTGGATAAAGCTCCTTGTAGAATGCTTTGTAATCCTCATCTGTCAGATCACTTGGAGACTTAGTCCAAAGTGGCGCAGTATTGTTAACGATGTTGTCAACTTTTACTGTTTTCCATTTCTTTTTACCGTCTTTATCTTCTCCATCTTCCTCTTGCTGCTCTTTCTCACCAAATCGAATTGGAATAGCCAGGAACTTAGAGTATTTATCTAGTATTTGTTGGATTCTGAATTCTTCAAGGAATTCTTCAGAGTCATCAGCAATATGAAGAATGATGTCTGTTCCTCTTTCCTTCTTATCACCATCTTTGATTTCAAACTCTGTGTTACCATCACATACCCAAACTGCAGGCTCTGCACCTTCCTGATGTGATAGCGTATGGATTTCTACCAATTTCGCCACCATAAAGGCAGAGTAGAATCCTAAACCAAAGTGACCAATGATCTGCTGATCTTCACCTTTGTCTTTATATTTTTCAATGAATTCGGTTGCTCCTGAAAAGGCAATCTGGTTGATGTATTTTTTGATCTCATCAGCCGTCATACCAATACCTCGGTCAGAAATAGTGATCGTCTTTTTCTCTTTGTCAACCTTTACGTCAACAATCAAGTCACCCATTTCACCTTTGTACTCACCTAACTGCGCAAGTCTTTTCAACTTCTGTGAAGCATCCACCGCATTGGATACCAACTCTCTCAGGAATATCTCATGATCGGAGTATAAAAACTTCTTGATAATCGGGAAGATATTCTCCGTGTGGATTGAAATAGTACCTTTCTCTGCCATTGCTTTATATTCAGTTTTTTAATTTCAACGAATGGCATGAGACCAAATACTATTCCAGAGGTGAAAAACTGCCAAAGTGTCACGGTCTTAGAGCGAATTGTTCTATTACGCTCTGACAAATGACCATTTTGGCATTGTGGAGAATGAAAACTCCGTTACTAGTAAATGAAAAAGCCAATCTCATCAAATGAAATTGGCTTTTGATCTATTAGGCTCGGTCATAGAACCTAAAACTTAATTCCTATCTAATTCTATCTGCACTTCTCACCAACTTCTCATCTCTTCTGATAAATCGATTTCCTAATGAATTACAAAGAAGAGCAACGGCTATAATGAAAAACCCAACTTGATAATTTCCTGCTCCGTCAATACCTAAAACCGCAGCACCTTTAGTGCTATAGAAATAAGTCATGATCAAGCATCCACCCATCAATAAAGAATTCAACGTATTCAATTGCATCTGACGCAATCTATTTTTGAAGGAGAAGATCGAAATCAGTGCCACTGAAGCCGCAGCTAGTGCCAATACAGCAATCCAATGAGTGTCTTTTGACGATATAAGCGTTTCAGCACCTCCTGATGAAACTGACACATAGGATAATTTAAATGCGTCCAACTTTACCGCCTCCATAGCATCTGCATTGAACATATTCCACATTGGTAAGAACAAGATACTCACCATCACAATTGCCGATATCAATAAAAAGACAGATTGAATTCTCTGTAACATAGTTTTAAAATTTAGGACGCAAAATTGGTCATCCTCGGCCACATTGACAAGCAAGTGGTTACTTTTGCGCCCGTGAGATATTTTCTGGACATAGCATATCGAGGAACCGCCTTTCATGGATGGCAAATTCAGCCCAATGCCAGCACTGTACAGGAAGAGATCAATAAAGCGCTCTCCACCTTGCTTCAAGACACTGTCGAATGTCTCGGAAGTGGTCGAACAGATACTGGAGTTCATGCTTCACAACAGATAGCTCATTTCGATACGGACAAAGATCTGGACTCTGACAAGTTTCAGTATCGACTCAATGCCCTTCTTCCTCAGGAAATAAGCATTAATGCAATTGACCTGGTGAAAGATGATGCTCACGCAAGATTTGATGCAGTCAGTAGATCTTATAAATACCATATTCATAAGTCTAAGAGTCCATTTAAAACTGGATTGTCTTACTTCTTCAACAGACCTGTAGATTCTACGCTCATTAATGAAGCCTGTGAATTAATCAACGGCTGGCAGAACTTTCAGGCTTTTAGTAAAGTTCATACGGATGTGAAGACTTTTGACTGCACCATTCATCACATTCACTGGGAAGAATCGAACGACAGTCATATTTTTTCCGTAAGTGCCAATAGGTTTTTGAGAGGCATGGTTCGAGCGATGGTGGGAACATTGCTGGAAGTAGGCCAAAACAAAATGAGTATTGCCGACCTAAAATCAGTGCTGGAAAGTGGAGTACGCTCCAATGCTGGCCGGTCTGCACCGCCAGAAGGACTTTTCCTGACAGCAGTAGAGTATCCGAAAGACATATACATCAATTAAGACTTGGAAAAAGAAAAAACGATTAGTGGGAATATACTGGACGTACAAATCCTGAAAAGGCTCTTTGTATTCGCCAAGCCGTACATCAAGCAATTTTACCTGGTTACTTTTCTAACCATTGCGCTCGCGGTATTGACACCACTTAGACCGAAGCTAATTCAGACAGCCATTGACGATCATGTGGCTTACAATGATTATTCTGGCCTAGTCAACATCATTATCGTGTTGGTTATTCTGTTGGTGCTTCAAGCCGTGGTGCAATACTATCACACGTTTATGTCCAACTGGCTTGGTCAGTACATTATCAAGGACATTCGGATTAAGCTTTTCAAACACATTCAGGCACTTCGCTTGAAGTTTTTTGATAACACACCAATTGGTCGGTTGGTAACCAGAAACGTATCTGATATTGAGACACTTTCTGAAGTATTTAGTACCGGAGTGGCGGGTATCATTGCCGACATTTTACAACTGATGGTGATCCTTGGTTTCATGTTTTATGAAAGCTGGGAATTGGCTTTAGTAAGTTTATCCTTACTTCCAATACTGTTATTCGCCACGTATATCTTCAAGGAGAAGGTAAAAGTTTCTTTTAATGAAGTAAGAACGGCAGTTTCCAACCTTAACTCTTTCGTGCAAGAGCACATCACCGGGATGAATATCGTCCAGATATTTAATGCGGAGAAGCGTGAACATGAGAAATTCAAAGAAATCAACAGAGAACACCGTCAAGCAAACATCAAAGCGGTATTCTATTATGCCACCTATTTCCCCGTAGCAGAAATTATTCAAGCGGCGGGCATCGGCCTAGTAATCTGGTATGGGGCAGGTGAAGTGATCAAAGAAGATTTGACGCTAGGTGTACTGATTGCTTTTATCATGTACATCCAAATGTTCTTCCGTCCAATTAGAATGATAGCTGATCGTTTTAACACCTTGCAGATGGGTATTGTGGCATCCAACAGAATTCTAGACTTAATGGACAGCCAGGAGCACATTGCTGACAATGGCAACTATTCTCCAGATCAAATCAATGGAGATGTAAAGTTTGAAAATGTCTGGTTTGCCTACAATGATGAAGATTGGGTACTCAAAGACATCAATTTCGAAGTAAAACAAGGTCAGTCATTAGCTCTTGTAGGAGCTACGGGTGCTGGAAAATCCTCCGTCATCAACCTATTAACCAGATGCTATGACATCAATAAAGGCTTAATTGCTGTTGACAATAAGTCTGTTAAGGAATATGACCTTTCTAACCTGAGAACGCATGTTGCAGTGGTATTACAAGATGTATTCTTGTTTTCTGATACCATTTATAATAACATCACTCTGAAGAACCCTGACATTAGCAGAGAAAAAGTGATGGAAGCGGCAGAGCTGGTTGGAGCAAAAACGTTTATCGACAAATTGCCTGGAGGTTTCGATTACAATGTGATGGAGCGTGGATCCACTCTTTCAGTTGGTCAGCGACAGTTAATATCTTTTGTTCGTGCGATGGTCTATGATCCAAAAATCATTGTATTGGATGAAGCCACAAGCTCCGTAGACACAGAAACAGAGGAATTAATCCAGGAGGCTATCCAAAAATTGATGAAAGGCCGTACGTCAATTGTAATTGCACATAGATTATCTACCATTCAAAATGCTGATAAAATCCTCGTTTTGGATAAAGGAGAGATCGTGGAAGAAGGCAAGCATGACAGTTTGCTTGAATTAGACGGTTATTATGCGCAACTTCACAAAATGCAATACAAAGAAGTAGCTACCTCATGAGTATCAAGTGGCAACGGATTGTCTACCTGGCAATCATAGTGGTATTTCTAGCTGGAATTATTACCTCAGTTTATTATTTGCTTGGCGGTTTTGAGCCAATCAAAGTCTACAAAATGGAGTCTGAAAACCGTGTAATGGTAGGCAAAACATTCTACAACCATTACACAAGTGGAGATCCAATAGAGTTTGGCAAAAGATGTCGTGAGCTATTGGAAAATAAGGAAATTGAAGGAGTTCTTACGATCATTCGTTACCAGAATGACACTATTCCAGATGACAAAATATTGCAATTCATAGGCATTACTTTAGACTATGACATGGCTGAAATTCCTCGTGATTTTGATGTGAAAGAAGTTAAAACCGGAACACGCTATGGCGTCTTTTTAACCATGCACGTATTGGTACAGCCTCGTCCTCCAAAGATTGAAGCGATGATAAGAGAAGCTGCAGCAGCCAATAGCGACAAGCTTCAAGACTTATTTGTAGAGTTTCGCTATTTGGACAATTCGCTAAGCGTAGAGGGATGGGTTAATCAATAAACCTCTTCTTCGTTTTCTGCTTTTAGTTGCTTGTCATGAAGCTCTTTGTAGGCTCCGTTTTTAGCCATCAAATCATCATGTGTACCAGCTTCAAGCACAAATCCATCATCTAGCATGATCACTTTGTCAGCAAGTTTAGCAGACGACACTCTGTGAGAAATAATCACTGAAGTACGGCCTTTCATGATTCGCGCCATGGCATTCAAGATAGCATTCTCTGTCTTGGTATCCACAGCAGACAATGCATCATCCAAAATCAAAATCTTAGGCTCACGAGCAATTGCCCTGGCAATAGAAACGCGCTGCTTTTGACCACCAGAAAGCGTAATCCCTCTTTCACCTACTCGAGTTTCGAACCCATTCGGGAATCGATCAATATTTTCAAGCAAATCCGCATCATCAGCAGCTTTTTTAATCTCTTCAAAAGTCATATTGTCTCGTCCGAATGCAATATTCCCCATTACTGTATCAGAGAATAAAAAGACATCCTGAGGTACATAACCAATCTGACTTCTTACCGTATCGAGATTGTATTTTTTAATGTTGTGATCATCGATCTGCAGTACACCATCGGTAACATCATACATTCTACAAATGAGATTCGCGATGGTACTTTTTCCTGAACCTGTCGTTCCGATAATCGCAATTGACTCTCCTGGTTTCACATCAAAAGACACGTTTTTCAATGCCTTAATGCCTGAATCAGGATAAGTGAATGACACATCTTTAAAGGAAATATGTCCGTGAATTTCTGCTGTGAGATTTTCTTCAGAAACGATTTCACTTTTGGTATTCAAAAATTCATTGATTCGTTTTTGAGAAGCTGCAGCACGCTGGATAATACTCGTAATCCAACCCAATGACGTCACTGGCCAGGTCAGCATGTTCACATAAATAATGAACTCCGCTATTACTCCAGGAGTAATCGATCCTTCAAATACCTCCACAGAACCGATGTAAACAGTCAGAATTACACTCAACCCAATCAATCCCATGATCAACGGAAAGAATAATGCCTGTACAAATGCCAGACCTAAAGACTTGTGCTTGTAATCCTCACTCGCCTGGTCAAAGTCTTTTTCCATGTCCTCTTCACGAACGAATGCTTTGATCACTCGAATTCCAGAAAATGCTTCTTGAACAAACGTGGATAGCCCAGAAAGACTTTGTTGAATTTCCTCCGACCGTTTGTTGATGATGTTATTGACAAAATAAATACTCACAGAAAGCAACGGAAGCGGAATCAATGAATACAATGTCAATCGAGGATTGATCGAAAACATGAAAGGAATCACCATGGCGAAAAGCGTGAATAAGCTAATACCGTACATCAATGCCGGACCAACATACATTCTTACTTTGCTCACATCTTCGGAGATACGAGCCATCAAGTCACCCGTATTATTTTTTCTGTAAAAACTCAGAGGCAAAGTTTGATAGTGCTCGTACACTTCATTTTTCAGATCATACTCCACTCTTCGAGACATCACAATAATAGTCTGACGCATGAAAAACATGAAGACTCCTTTGAGCAGAGCCGACGCCAAAATCATCAAACCAAGGATTAAAATACTTCTGGCGAATACCGAATAAGTAGTTTCTTGAAGTTCAAATCCGTCAAAAGCCTGAAAAATATCGAAGCTGCGTTGTAGTAAATCGAAAGAATATCTTACAACTACAGCAGGGACTATACCAAAGAAATTAGAGATGATTATGAAAATCGTCCCTGAAATCAAATGCCATTTATATTTTCGGAAGTATTTATTGAGATGTGCTAAGTCTTTCACAAGGTTTAAAACGCAGAGATTGCCAAATGGTTATTTGATAGAAAACAACTAATTTTGAGGCCCTTTTGATCGGAGGCTCTTGTTCTGTATCAAAGGCGGCAAAAGTAGTAATTACAACGACAATGATAGATACCCAACCCAAAGTAAAAAACAGCGAGATCTTCAGCGCTATGGCTGAGCTTGATCATGAGCAAGTTGTATTTTGTCACGACGAGGCTCTTGGACTTAAAGCAATCATCGCTGTTCATAATACGGTTCTGGGCCCAGCGATGGGAGGAACGCGTATGTGGAATTATCAGTCTGAGGAAGAAGCAGTACGTGACGTATTGCGTCTATCCAGAGGTATGACTTTCAAAAATGCCATTGCTGGACTTAACATTGGTGGAGGTAAAGCAGTGATCATTGGTGATGTGAAAAAAATCAAGACTGAGGCTTTGATGCGTCGTTTTGGTAAATTTGTACACAGTTTGAACGGTAAATACTGGACTGCTGAAGACGTAAACATGACCACTCGCGACATGGAGTATGTGCGAATGGAAACCCCTTATGTTACTGGTCTTCCTGGCAAATCTGGTGATCCTAGCCCAGTAACTGCATATGGCGTATATGTAGGAATGAAAGCTAGTGCCAAGAAAGCTTACGGTTCTGACGACCTAAAAGGAAAGAAAGTAGTAGTGCAAGGTGCTGGACACGTTGGTACTTACTTGATCGAATATTTAGTGAAAGAAGGTGCTGAAGTATTTGTTTCTGACATCTTTGAGGATAAGATAGCAGCAGTAACAAGCAAATTCCCGTCTGTAAAAGTGGCTGACTCTAGCTCACTATACAGCATGGATATGGACATTTATGCTCCATGTGCTTTGGGTGCTACTTTGAATGATGAAACCATTCCTCAACTGAAATGTGCAATTGTGGCTGGTGCTGCAAACAATCAGTTGGACAATGAAATAACTCATGGTCAGGCATTGAGAGAAAGAGGTATTATTTATGCCCCTGACTTCCTGATCAACTCTGGTGGTATCACCAACGTGTATTACGAGCAGCAAGGAAATTACGACAGAGATCGCGTTTACGAACAAACTGAGCGCATCTTTGGAGTATGTACTGAGGTAATCGAATATGCAGAGCAAAATGACACAACTACTCACAAAGCTGCATTGCAACTAGCGATGAACAGAATTACAGACGTGGGTAAAGTGAAATTAGCTTACTAATGCCATAAGGCACAAGTTATAGTACACATTGACTTAGGAAGCTCGCTAGTCGGGTTTGTTCCTGGTCAGTGAGACTTTTCAATTTAGACGGAATAGAAAGTTAAAATAAATATTGTATGCTCAATCGTAGGATTCTTCGTGTTAAAGCCATGCAGGCACTTTATAGTTATTTCACGGCGCGAGAATCGTTGAAGGAAGTGGTGCGCGAGAAGATGGAAAGTCAGTTCTACCCAGATCCGGCTAAAGACGACTTCTCCGAATCGGACAAGTTTACTGAAAGACGCAAATTGGCGTCTAAACTGTTTGATGAGAACTTGCCAGCAAGGAAAGTTCAGAACACCGAAGATGTAGAGGAAGATGTGGTAGATGCAGTGAATGCTGCGATCGAGGAGTACTACAAAGAACTGCAGAAAGAGAGAAGAACTATCAAGAAAGATATGCTGGATGATGTTGATGACATCAACAAATTGTATCTGAAATTGATGATTCTTCCAATTGAAATTGCTCACATTGAGAAGTTAGAGCAAGAGAAAAAGCTAAAAGCTTACATCAACAAAGACAGTCCATGGAAGTGGAATTTCATTACCAATCCAGTAGTTGATGATTTGACCAAATTTGAAGACTTGACCAAAGCGGTGATCGATGAGAACATTGCATGGGATACAGATCAGGTAGATCAATTGAAAACCTGGTTCAAAGACATCTTCAGAAAAGATGAGGTCATCAACAACTATGAGACCAATGAAGCTCCAACCATTGATGAGCACAAAGATGTCATCTTACACATGTTCAAGAAAATCATCTTCAAGAACGAGTCTGTAAGTGAATATCTATCAGAAATGGATTTAAGATGGTCAGAGAATAAGCCTATTCTTAAGAGTCTTGTTGCAAAAACTTTTCAGGATTATGAGCAGGAGCTCGATCCTCCATTTGAGCTGAAGTCTGTAAGCAAGAATGCAGACGAAGACATGGAGTTTTTCAATGTTATGTTTGATGAAACTTTAGCGAAGAGTTCAGAGTTAGATGCGTTAATTGAGAAAAAGATCAAAAACTGGGATATTTCTCGAGTAGCTATGACAGATAGAATTATCTTAAAAATGGCTATTACGGAAATGATGCAGTTTCACAGTATCCCTACTAAGGTCACTATCAATGAGTTCATTGAAATCTCTAAACAATACAGTACTCCTAAGAGTAAACAATTTGTTAACGGGATTTTGGATGTACTCGCAAACGAACTAACTTCGGATGGTGTTATAAGAAAAAGTGGTCGAGGCCTAATAGATAATAAATAAAGATAGAGCGTATGAGCAGTCGAGGAAATTCATTTTTTGCCTTCCTTTTTGGAGCCCTAACAGGTGGGGTACTTGGAGTTTTATTTGCTCCAGATAAAGGAACCAACACTCGTGATAAATTGACTTACCAGCTTGATAAGTACAAAAAGAAGCTGGAAGACATCATTGAGGACTTGGTAGAAGGTGCTGAAATGGTAGACAATCAGGCTAAATCTGATGGCGAAAAAATCGTGAAAGACGCGAAAACTAAAGCTGAAAAGCTATTGGATGATGTCAACGGATTGATCGATCAGATCAAAACCAAATAAATCCTAACGGATCATTAACAAATCATTAAGACTTTATAAGTAAGGCAAAACCTTATTGTTGTATAAGTTTGTGGTGTATTTGAAATCTTAAAAGAATTGTAAAATGAAAAGAAATACTCTCAATCTATTCGTACTTGGGTTGGCTGGTGTACTTGCATTTAGCTGCTCAAACAAAGAGTTAGAATCAAGAATTGCAAAGTTAGAAGGTAAAGTTGCTGAGCTAGAAACTAGTGGCAAACCACTTACTCCAGCAGCTAAACCAGCTGCTGCAGCTGAGCCGGAAGTGAAGCCAGAAGGTCCACTTCCGTCTTTCGAGTTTGCTGAGTTGGATCACGACTTTGGTTCTATCAAAGAAGGTGATGTAGTAGAGCACACTTTCAAATTTAAAAACACTGGAGACGCTCCTTTGATTATTTCTTCTGCAACAGCATCTTGTGGATGTACTGTTCCTGATTGGCCGAAAGAACCAATTCCAGTAGGAGAAGAAGGCGAGATTCAAGTAAGATTTAACAGTGCTAAAAAACCGGGTGTTCAGAACAAAACGATCACCATCACTGCTAACACTTACCCTAAGATCAACCGTCTTAGAATCAAAGCGAACGTTGCAAAAGCAGACAATCCATCATAATTCCTAATTTCCTGAAATGATCAAAACATTATTATTACAAGCTAGCACTGGCGGAGCCAACTATACACAGTTTATCATGCTAGCTGGTATGGTTGCTATCTTTTACTTCTTCTTCATCAGACCTCAGCAGAAAAAGCAAAAGGATCAAAAGAAGTTTATTGAGGCAATCAAAAAAGGTGATCAAGTAGTAACTCTTGGCGGTATTCACGGTAAAATTGTTTCTGTAGAAGACACCACCATCACATTGGATGTGGACAGAGGAAACAAGTTGGTAGTTGAGAAATCTTCTATCTCACTTGATTCGAGCAAAAGAGTATCAGGAGAAAAATAAAAATGATAATTAGTGTCTAAAGCATTTAACAACTGGAAGGTAGTCTTACTTTCGCTTCTCGGAGCGACTACCTTCTGGTTTTTCAATGCTTTAAACAAAAGCTACGATGCGCGCATCAGTTATCCTGTAGAATTTATTTTTGATCAGGATAGTGTAGTGGTAATGAAGCCACTAGCCTCTACCGTAGCTATCGACGTTTCCAGTGGCGGCTGGAACCTTCTTCGCAAGATCACAGTCAATGTGACTCCTATCCAGATCGAACTGGAGAACCCTACTGAAATCGGATTCTATACTCGTAGTTCTTTACAGCCAATTGTAACCGAACAACTTGGTGAGCTCAAAATCAATTACGTTGCTACAGACACGGTATTCATTGACATCCAAAAGAAGAAAACCAAAAAAGTAAAACTCATTGTCGACTCATTGAGTGTGGATTTAGCTGAAAACCATCGCATGGTAAGTCCTGTTACTATCAGCCCGGACACCATCGAATTGATAGGACCAACAAGCTTTATTGATAGCCTTTCTCGTGAATTTGTTATTGGTGTGCCTACCAGAGGCATTTCTAGCAATTATGATCGAGACGTAGAAGTAAAGCTAGAAGGAGGTAAGTTAACGAGCTCTATTCCGGAGGATGTTCATATCAAATTTGATGTTGACAAATTCGAAAGACAAAGCATCGAAATTCCTATCGAAATACAGAATTTACCAGCGGACTCATCACTAACACTAGATCATCAATCCGTTCAAGTGTTTTACACAGTACGCTCCTCTCAGAAGCAAGACTATTCGGAAGATGATTTCGCAGTGACTACAGATGTTTACTTAATGGATGACGCTGACTCAACAGTAATGGCCATTTTGGTTTATCATCCAGAAGAGGCAATCGAAATTGATGTGATTCCAGAATACATCAAGGTCATCCCAACAACACGACCAAATGCCATCCAATAAACCACTGCTTGTAGGCATAACTGGCGGAATTGGAGCGGGAAAGAGCATAGTATCCAAAGTCTTTGAAATACTTGGCATACCTAAATACGAGGCTGACACACGAGCAAAATGGCTCATGAGCAATGACCAAAAACTTGTTCAGTCCATTACGTCATTGTTTGGAATGGAAGCTTATCAAGAAGGTGAACTCAACCGAAAACATATTGCAGCTAAAGCATTTGATGACAAGTCACTTTTAGGCCAACTCAACCAACTGGTTCATCCCGCTGTGGGGCATGATTTTAATTCATGGGCCCAAATTCAAAGTACTCCTTATATATTGAAGGAAGCCGCACTGCTATTTGAAACTGGATCATATAAAGATCTGGACAAAATAATCACTGTTACAGCTCCAGAATCAATACGCATTCAGCGTGTAATTAAAAGAGATCAAAGAACAGAGGAACAAGTCAAAGCGATCATCAGCAATCAAATGAGCGAGGAGAAGAAACTTGCTCAATCTGATTTTGTGGTAACTAATGACAATGAGCATTTAGTAATTGAGCAGGTATTGAATATTCATCAAACCTTACTTGACCAGATCAGTCGGTAATTTGATCTGATCTGCATAGAAATTCATTCTCTTAGAATTTACATCCAACAACTCTATCTGATCCACACGATCTTGCTGGTGATTGTAAAACACTTCTACATAAACTTTATCCAACATGTAGAGATTTACTTTGTGACGATAATAACGAATAGAAGTAACCAGACTTCCGTTGAAGTAAAGCCATTTGGCTCTTTCAGCTAAGGTAAGTGCTAAAAAACGATCTCTGGTCATACCCTAATTTACGAAGATTCTTACTGATCACAGTATATCAAATCATATTCTTGTGATCTGTAGGGTATGGATTTTATCGTTTCTCCCTGAGCGTTGAAATAGGTAACCACATACAATTCTGCAGCTTTTAAATGTTGCTCAGCCATAAAAACAGGATTGCTTAAACTCCCAACATTAATGATTTCATTGTATTCAATAGGAAGAATTTCACCTCGCACATTTCCATACAATCCATAGCCATCTTCACCAGAGATGATAGCCAATTGCTCATCACCTACCTTGATCCACAATTTCACACTATGAATTTCCTGCTCTATTACTTCTTCGTCCAAATTAATTAACGACCAATCAAGGCCGTCACGAACCCACAAAGAGGTATCATTCCAATCAATCATCTCGTCATAGTTGAACCCGACAACCTTCTTATTTACGGCATTCACAAGACCGTGCTTACCATTCTTTACGACTTCATAATTTTCTCGAATACGCTTTATACGAGCACTGTACTCTGCTGGAATCAAGGCTCCATTTCGAAGATCATAACAGCCAATTCGACCATCTTTCAACAAGAACAACAATTGGTTTTCTTTATCTACTACGTCATATTCGGCAGCTACCACATTGGACCCATCCGTTCGGCGCACGCCTGTCTTGCCTCGATATTTGTACTTGAACAGTGAATCAGCCATTAAGGTCAATTCATCAAAATCACCCCAGAAAATCAAATTGGCATCCCGGTCAATTACTTTGTGCTCAAAACCATCCTTGACATCCAAATAACTGGCATCACTACCAGGCCAAATGAACACACTCAACTCATTACTTTCTACAAGCGGAACACGTTCACGATTTTGGAATAACAAATCGAGCGTGTCACCCTTTTTGATTAACGTAGCAAACTCATTCAACATTTTCACAGAATCAATATCGTTCATCGGTCTAACACCGCCAGGATATCTTGATAATAGGATCCAATTCTCTTTCTTCAATGCCAACCAGCCATCATTTACAGCTATATTAGAAAACTCCTGATCAATGATTTCAGCCTCTTCTTCCTTGACCATCTGATAAACGTCTGGTGTTTTGATATACCAAAAAGAGCCGCTGATGTATACTTCCTGCTCTTCCAAAGGCACAATAAAATTCAGTTTGGTATCGATGACACCCTCTTGATCTTCATAAAATACTTGCATCAACGTATCTTGAATCAACTCATAGTCATCAAACTGAAAATCAAGATCAGCATCACCAAGGCTCAAATGCTGAACCGTAGTAATCGCCATTTGATCATCTTTTTCAACAACGATGTATGGCCCAACCATTTCAATGGCATCGTAACGAGCATCAAGTAACACCTTTCCGGTTGGAGTACAGATACCCCAGTCGTAATCATGTTTGAAATTGATCCAGCCATTTTTCAAAATGGAGGCATCATCAACCGTCTGATCGATGATCTTGAATCCTGAAGCATGATATAAATATTGTTCGTCTTGTCTTACAAGCCTAACTGCAGGACTGATGGTCTGGTAGTCTTCGACTTCTGACAGTAATGAATCACCAGTTCTTGAGATAAGAATATTCTTATCTTCCAACTTCACTTCCAGCCAGCTGTCGGTAATATCACCACATAAATAATCAGCATTTACAGATTGGTATTTTGGATCAAGGATAACCTCTCCGCTTGAATTCAAAAATCCAAACTTTGCCTCACTGAATAGCGTAAAAAGAACTTCTTGATTGAGCTGATGCAGGTCCTTTAAAGAGTCAATTTTGGGATGTAGTCGATAAACTTGTTGATCAATTTGAGCAGGATCAGCTCCTAGATAATAGGCTATATCAGCAGCCTTTTTCACTAAATGACTTTTAGGGTAATCGCGAATGAATTGAATATATTCTTTCTTCAAATTCAATACGGTCGTCCTTTCAAATATGACCTCCTCCGCCTGCTTTCTGAATGGTGTTTTGGGATGCTCTTTTAAAAACGTGATATAACTCTCCGTTTTATCATCTTTAGTATAATCCTTGAAGAGCAGAATGTGGTAGTTTTCTTTAGCCTGAGGCACAAAACTGGAATTTGGGTACTGTTCAAAATATCCTTGATAGGCCTCCCAGGTATGAATAACTAAAACCAGTTCATAAGCCAAACTATCTCTTAAATAGGTAGCCTGACTCATCAATTCGGAATAAGAATACCTATCTCTGAAATCATCCCAGGCTGCTACGGTATTGGTGGTATCCGCTCTAAAAAATGCGCTTTTTGCGACTTCATTTCTTTGTCTGATGAGTTCATCCATGGACAAACCAATATCCTGCAAGTCTTCATGAATTTTCGCATCAGCTATATGAAAGTCGTTTAAAGCAGCTTCTATGAATAAGCTTGACGAGTCTATGTGGTAGCGTTGAAATGCCGTATCCAGAAATAAAACGGAATAGTAATACTTCGCACCAGGGTTGATAGTATCCTTTTGTATAGACTTCAGAATCAGCTTTTCTGTCTTCTCAAAATCACGATCAATATATGCTTTTTGAATTCTATTGAGAATCCCCGCATATACCGTAATGATCACCCCAAAAATGATCATCCAAGAAACCATTAACTTTCTACTCATAGCTGATTTAAACACCTTTGCAAAGTAAAAACATTCTGGAACAAAGGTTGTTATGAAAATCAATATCCGTTGAACCGTGATAATTCCTGTTCATACATAATTATTCCGGTCAAAGACTCCCCATGCCTCTAGAGACCATTCCGATATATATCTTTGAATCATTAATTCGCAAAGGCGAGTAAATTTTAGGCGGTGATTAGATCTAGTTTTTACTAGATCGCAAGATTCGAACCCAACCAGTTATGGGTCGAACTTAAAAGGGGCAAACGCACGTTTGCCCCTTTCTTGTTTTTATAAGCATATTCAATTGATTAGTAATTCTTGAATGACTATTTTCAAGAATGAGACAAGCACTTAAAGATCAAGAAGTTGGTCTAGACCCTCACTTCAGATACCGAGGTAAAAATCAAACACGAGTAGAAGCCTTCACAGATGCCGCATTTGCGCTCGGCATTACATTGATAGTCCTGTCTTCTTCGGTTCCTGATACGTTCAAAGATTTATGGTTGTCTGTCCGCGAAATCATCCCGTTCGGAATATGCGTGATTCTTGTCATGGTTATTTGGTACCAGCACTACCTGTACTTCCTAAAATATGGTTTGCAGGATCGCATGATCATCACGCTGAACACTATTCTGATTTTTCTAATTCTGGTTTATGTCTATCCACTTAAGTTCTTGGCACGTTTCCTTTTCGAACTTGTTCTCGCATTGTCATCTAGAAATTTCGACATCCTCAGCGAAATGTTTGGGCCGGAAGGTGGTATAAACGACATGAAATACCTGATGGTCTTGTATGGACTGGGCGCGGCACTAATATTTTTCACCCTTGCTCTTATGCACCTTTATGCAGGCAAGAAAAAAGAAGAACTGAAGTTAAACGAATACGAGCTGTTTGTGACTCAAACTGGGTCAAGGCAGAACCTTCTAATGGCTCTTGTCCCAGCTCTTTCAGTAATTTTAGCTCTTATAGATTTCCAATCAACGACACTTAACCAGTCAGTGGCAGGCTTTACCTATTTTCTATACCCTCCCATCATGATAATCAATGGGTTTAGACGAGAAAAGAAACGCAAACAGCTTATTAAAAAACTGAATCTTAAATAAAACCGACTGTATCAAAAGTTGTCATTTCGACTTTGGAGAAATCTCTCCCCAATTCTATAACCATCTTATTAAAAAAAGATAGATTTCTCTAGTCGAGCACCTCGTTACATCGAAATGACAATTAGAAGAGACTTTTGAAACAGTATTCTGATTTATTTGTAAAGTTTTTTGCCTACATCATAATATTTATCTCCTTCTTTCCAGAAAGGGGTTTCTTTCATGTTGCCTATCATCCTTCCAGAAAGCACATACGCTCTATAGAAAGTATACATGTAATCCATATCCAACGATTCGAATTCATCTGAAGGCTGGTGATAATATTTAAAGATGCTGTCATCAAAAGCATCCATTCCAGGAGTAAATGTAGGAGCCGGGATACCTTTCTTCGCAAAGCTCACATTATCCGATCGATCAAATAATCCCTGATCTTTGTAGTTTTCATCATCTCCAGCCTTGAGACCATATGCTTCAATTGCTTCGATCAATAATTCCTCTGCTGTGGTACGATCAAGCCCAATCACTGTAGCAAGATTGGTATTGTTATATCCACCACCATCACTATTGAAGCAATAAACGATTTCATTCAAAGGAACAGCACTGTGCTCCACATACCATTCACTACCAAGCAAGCCTTTCTCCTCACCTGCGAAAAAGATGAATAAAGCTGATCGCTTAGTTGGATACTTCCCAATATTCTTTGCTGCCTCCAGTACAGTAACCGTTCCAATCGCATTATCTCTAGCGCCATTGTAAATAGCATCTCCTGTGCTATCTGGTTGTCCAATACCTACGTGATCATAATGTGCAGAATAGACCACATACTCTTCCTTAAGTTTCGCATCGCTGCCTTCCACATAACCAACAATGTTAGCTACGTCAAATCGCTCTACACTGGCTCCGGAAATATTTATAGATAGTCGCTTAACCTTGGTAAATGCGGGACTATTTGACTGATTGGCATTATTCACCCAAATGGATGTAAAATCATCTTCTTCTTGTCCATAGTCTAACTCTACTCGTTTACCTGAGAGGTATCTTACAAGAAGAGACCATGGAATTTGTGGAGAATTATACAACTCTATTAATGCCAAAGCTCCTGCTGCTTTGGCCGCTTCTCTTTTTTCTGCAACCAAGCCAAACCATGCTCTTGGACTCATGTCCGTGCCATCTCCAGCTGTTGCCACGATAATTTTACCTTTTACATCAGCAGCTTCAATCTCTTCTGGAGTAGCATACTCCAGTGATACCACTTGCTTTGACAAATCAATGTTCGACCCGTTTAAGAGCAAGAAATCTTTTTCCAATTCAAACTGACTAGAATCAAAAGAGATCACACCTTGATTAGGCTTGATTACTTTCTTCATATTCACTGTCTGAAAGTAATCAGGATATTCATCAAATGGCTTTACGCCATACAATTCTAACTGAGTTCGTAAGTATTCTGCAGCTACTTCTAGTCCTTTAGAAGGAGTATCTCTACCTTCCAGAGCATCTGAAGATAAGAATTTTAAGTGAGCGGCAATGCTTGCCTGATTAACCGTCTGGTCGGTTAACTTTTTATCCTTTTGTGCATAGGAAATGCCTGCTGTCAAAAGCAGTAGAATCATTAGCAGTTGCTTCATCTTGATCTATTCTATTTTGATTTTTGAAGAGTCTAAGATACTGCAACTCGCCGGATTGCACCTAATCGTCTATTTTGTATTTGGGTTGGGAATGATCCCTATTCTCATCCCCATTTTTATAAAAAGGGATAGCAACATCCATGATTCCTTCACGGACACTGTTCCAGAGGTAATTGAAGAAGTCTTTATTTTGATACCTCACAAAGTAAATCTTACCCTCCTTGTAGCCAAGGCTGTCCTTGTGATTATTGTTTCTCAGAACAATATTTCCAAACAATGTTTTGAAAAACTCCTTGTCCCGCCCGTCATCGTAAATGGTAATTTTCAAATCCGAATAGTCACTGACTAGTTGACCATTGGCATCATAATTATCCCCTTCAAAACTGAAATCAAGAGAATGAACAGTGCCTTCTGCAGTTACTCCAACCAGTGGCGTCATCACCTGATTAACATATGTAACTGGTAGCTCAGATAAATGTCCAGAAACTGAAAATTTATTGTCAGGTGATGCTAGATCAAGTCGGATTTGAGTTTTCAAATCACCTTTACCCATGAATTGACATTGCACATCTACAATGAGCTCCGGTTGCTTTTCTATCAATGAACTGTCATTAGTTAGATTATATAATGATGCGTAGGTGTTATCAAAATAGACGCTTCCACTGCGTGGAAACATAACTGGATACTGCTCATATTCTATATAACTATCCTTTACCTGAGCAGTATCTAATGTCAATGTAAATGGCAATTTGCGAATCAGCTCCTGCATCATAGGCTTTACCTTTATCGGTTGTGGTGGTGGCCGCTTGTCTTTGTAAACCTTCAAAGTTGCATGCTCAATATTCGCTTTGGTTGAATGCAAACTAAAACCATCATCCAAGCTCCAAACGACGTTTTCTGCATACACTTCTTTAACCGAAAGATCTATTTGTGCTTTTTCATACTCCAGCTTACTAACAAAAGTTTCTCGATCAAACCTGGATGCAAAAATCACATCCTGAACACGCACTGCTGTATCCTGCACGGTAATTTTACCTCCTGAAAAGGAATACAACTCTCCTGCTTGCATTCGAAACTTTCCTGCACTTATTTCAGAGTTTTTGAAGTCTAAAGGAAAAACATGACTAACAGTAGCCGTATCAATAATAATTTCTTCCGCTTTCAGGGTGAAATCCGTTACCACAAATAACGAATCAGGGGCATTATGCTTAGCAACGCTGATTCTAGCTGCGCGAAAATTAAACTCATGAAGGTTGATGCTAGTGAACAATTCACGAACAAACAGATTGATTTCTTTTTTACCACCCATTGAAAGTTCATCTTCTGGCAATTGAACATGAATGAATGCTGAATCGACCTCCAACATATCCACCCCAATCTCCTTGTTGAAAATGAGATCAATAAAACTGAACCCTTCTATAGCTATGAACTTAGCTTCTGCTGCTATGGTAAGATTAGGCTGATCTTTGATACTATCCATCTGGAATAATGGCGCATCAAACTGAACCCGACGATTCTTCACATCGATCTTTACCTTATTCACGGCTATACGATCACCCAGTAGGCCGGGAAGACGTTTGGTGGACAAATAATCCACATACCAATATCCAGCACCCACTAACAGTGCTACGACGATGATAAGAATGATGGTGGTTGCTTTTTTAATAGTCGTAAAGTGAAAGGTAAAAAAATAACGGCCCCACAATGGAGCCGTTATTAAAAGACTATTTCATACCTAATTGTTTAACTATTCATCACCAAATAATTTCACAACGACTGATTCTCCTGCTTTTTTATATCCTCTAAACATGCCTGAAGTGTTAAATGGCATGGCCACATTGCCAAACTGATCCAGCGCGATCATACCTCCTGTAGCACCCATATCTCCGATTTTATTCATCACTGTTTGTGACGCATCCAATACAGATAAGCCTTTGTATTCCATCAAAGCCGACACATCATGAGCAGCAGCTACTCGGATATAGTATTCTCCATGACCCGTTCCAGAAAATCCACATGTCTTATTATTCGCATAAGTACCTGCTCCAATGATTGGCGAATCTCCAACACGTCCCCATTTCTTATTGGTCATTCCTCCCGTAGATGTTGCTGCGCAGATATTTCCATTTTGATCCACCGCTACAGCACCCACTGTTCCATGTTCTTTTTCTAATCGCTTCACGCGATCCAATTGTCCAGCTCGCTTTTCGGTATAGAAATATGAAGGCTCTACTATTTCTAAACCTTGTTCTTTGGCAAATTCTTCAGCACCTCCTCGCACGAGCATAACATGCGGAGAATTTAACATTACTTCATAGGCAGCTAAGATTGGGTTCTTAATCGTTTTCACTCCGGCTACAGCTCCTGCATTCAGATCATCTCCACGCATGATACTCGCATCAAGTTCATTTTCTCCTGTTGAAGTGAATACAGCTCCTTTTCCTGCATTAAATAATGGAGAATTTTCCATTAAGGTAATAGCAGCCAAAACTGCCTGACTACTTTCTCCTCCTGATTCCAATATAGAGTAGGCTGTATCCAATGCAGCATTTAAGCGCTCTCTATAAGCAGCTTCCGAAATGGAATCGATGCCTTCTCGGGTAATGTTTCCTGCTCCACCATGAATGACCACAGCAATTTTGCGTTCTGACTTTTCAGCAGGCATTTCTTTCTCCTGAGCAGGTTTACAAGAAATAATTAGGGCGACTAAGGCGAAAAAAACAAAATTATTTTTGAATCTTATTGGACTAATCATAGTTTTTTATGTAATCTCGTTGTGTTACTTTAGCGCTAATTTTTACCGCACTAAACTTAATTATAAAGATTTAACCTATGGCTGAGAAGACAAAATATTCAGAAGATGAGTTAAAAGAGTTTGAAGAGTTGATTAACCAAAAATTGGATAAAGCCAGAGAAGAACTTTCTATTTTGAAGGGCTCCCTTACTAGAAATACAGACGAAGGTACAGACTCTAACTATAGCTCTACCAAAACCCTGGAAGATGGCGCCGATACTGCGGAAAAAGAACAATTAAGTACGCTTGCTGGTAGACAGCAAAAATTCATCAACAACCTGGAAAAGGCATTGATCAGAATTAAGAATGGTACTTACGGCATCTGTGTGGACACTGGGAAATTGATCAGCAAGGAGCGATTGAGAGCAGTGCCTCACACCATGCACTCTATTGAAGCAAAACTGAACGCAAATAAATAATTGGATTACCTCGCTAACCATATTGAGGCGCTCATATTCTGTTCGCCCAAACCAATAACGGGTGATGAAATTCAAGGCTGTCTCAAAGAAATGTTTGAGGCTGATGTGCCTATGAACGACATCATAGAAGGTATCGTAACACTGGAAAAAAAATACCAGGCTGACGAATACAGTTTTGGATTGGTACAGAGCGGAGGTGGATTTCAATTTTTGACCAAACCTGCCTATCAGGCCAGTATCAGTATTCTGCTCAAGCAGCAATCCAAAAGAAGACTCTCCAACTCAGCCATGGAGACCCTTGCGATTATTGCTTACAAACAACCTGTTACTAAAACAGAGATTGAGCAAATACGAGGAGTAAACTGCGACTATGCAGTGAACAAGCTCCTGGAAAAGGAACTGATAGAAATTAAAGGTAAATCGGATTCAATAGGTCGTCCTATGCTTTATGGCACTAACCTAAAGTTTATGGACTACTTTGGAATAAACAGCCTTAAGGACCTACCTACGCCTAAGGATTTCGTACAAGAAGAGGAAAATACAATAGGGAAAGAAGAAGAATGATGAAAGGGAAGAAACCCTCTAAGCCGCAGTTTAAAAGCAACAAGAAGTTTGCTGAACCGGCACCACAAGAAGTCCGCCTAAACAAATACATCGCCAATTCAGGTGTATGCTCCAGAAGAGAAGCTGATACGCTCATTGCAGACGGGGAGATCAAGGTAAATGGAGAAGTTATCACTGAGCTCGGTTACAAAGTTCAGAGAACAGACAAAGTACAATATAAGGGCAAGGTTCTAAAGACAGAGAAACTACAATACGTACTACTTAACAAGCCTACAGACTTTATTACCACCATGTCTGACCCTAAGGAAAGAAAAACGGTAATGAGTCTTGTTAAAACAGCATGTGAAGAGCGTATTTACCCTGTAGGACGTTTAGATAGAGCCACAACAGGATTGTTACTATTCACCAACGATGGTGATTTAGCCAAAAAGCTTACTCACCCATCTTACAACATCAAGAAGATCTATCAGGTCACACTAGACAGACCAATAGAAAATCAGGATTTCGATGCCATTCTAAATGGTGTAAAACTAGAAGATGGCGTGGCTACTCCTGATGAAATGGCTGTCGTCTCTGATGACAAAACCGTACTAGGAATCGAAATTCACATTGGTAAAAACCGAATTGTAAGAAGAATATTCGAACACTTCGGCTATCGTGTTTCTAAACTTGATCGAGTAATGTTTGGCAATCTGACCAAGCAGAAACTTACAAGAGGAAAATTCAGGCATTTGACTCCTTCGGAAGTAATGTCTCTAAAGAATATGACTAAGAATAGAAAAAAAGGTGCTTAAGCACCTTTTTTTATTTCATCGAGTTAGCTAATACCTCCAAATCACTGTTGATAATCAAATGAACAGCACTACCTGGAGCTGACTCCACTTTCATGGTCTGCTGGTAAGCTCCAGTTGCTCCAAAAATATTGATACAGTCATCACTTACCTTGTATGCTTTGTTAGCAAAGTATGCCTTGCCATTGTCGTAAGCTTTCATAGCAGTAAGTTCCCCATTGAGATTAATTTTCACAGCGAATGATCTGGTATTGGTATTTCCTCCTCCAGCTCTGGAGATTTTACCATCCAACATTTTAAGCTCATTATAATTTCCTAATACCATGTATCCATCATCCAGATTAACCACCGCATTTAAGTCCCCTTTATAGCTCAACCTTGTCTGCCACAGCAAGTCGCCATAGATGCTATAATTCGCCATGATCAGTTCTGACTCCAGCAAGATATCATCTCGATAATCTATGCCCTTGTAAGTAACCATAATGGTGTTAGTTCGCTCGTTATAGTTAATAGATCTTGGAAACTGATTTAGCAAAAGTTGTCTACTCAACGTTGGCTGTCCTTTTTCATCCAGGATAAACAGATGATTGTGATGCACATCATTGGTATCTGCTCCATGCAATATCACTGCCAAACCTCCTGGAACCGTTTTCATTGCTCCAACTCGTGTATGAGAATCAAATCCAATGGCACTATCAAACTGCAATAAATATTCATTCATCCAGCCGACTTTTTTGTCTTCGGTTATACCGCAGACAAATGCCTGTGTCTTGTTCTCTTTTTCATTTTTGATAATCCCACCAATGAAATAGGAGCCATCGAAGTTCTCAATTTTATGTGTGGTAATGGGATCTTTGGTCAACTGATCATTATCTACAGAAAGCTGCTCCTTCATCAAGTAGTCCTTCTTTTTATAAGTGATTTTCTCAGCCAAAGTATCTGCTTCATACATTTCATAAAGCCGATCCCGGATGCTCTGCACATAAGAAGTCACATCCTCTCTATTGGCAGATTGTTCTTTAGTTACTAATTGATCAACTCCAGCCTGACCCTGATAATGCATTCTCAAAAATTCCGAATATTTCTCCAGAGACTCATCAGTATTTCGTTTCTTGATATCACTCAATACAGTATCCGCATCCTTGATTCGATTGACCATCTGTCCATAGAGATATAACTTTCGCTCCATGTCCAGAGTAGTTGCAGTATCAAGCTGCTTACTAAGCATTTCCTGATAGATGAGGTCATGTTTCTTTTCTTTATACAAGAACAGAGGCTCCACTACCGAATTCAAATCATATTTTCTCAGGTTGAATAAAACCTCTTTAGATACCTTCAAAGGCTCAAATTTATCTCTTAGAAAATCCGGTTCCGCTTGCTCAATTCGTCTAACCAAACGAAGGTTTTCTTTAGCCAGATCCAATCTTAACTTATCAATTTCGTCATGAATACTTGCTCTGGTTTGATCAACCCATTCGGCATAATTCCATATCTGAATGTTGTCCTGCAAAAAGTTAATTTTAGACTCCAATCCATCCAATCGATAGATTGTGACAGGGAGAACGGTCATCTCTTGATGATACCCAATATCAAACGTATCAGATGCAGACTTGTATTCTTTCCAGTTGGCCAGACACTCTTTATAATCAGTCTTCACCTGCTCAAAGCGGGCATCTACAGACTCGTCAAACAAAAGGTACAGGTCTTTAAAGGTTGGAAATTCACCTAAGATGGAAGTGAACCCTTTATGCGCTTTGTCGTAACTGCTAAAGCTCTTCGTATATTTTTCATAGATGAATGGAGCATTGGCAATAAATCGCTGTTGCTCAGCACGCGTTTTATCTATGTATTTTCTAATTGAATCATATTCTACACGCAGCTTTCCCTTTTCATCAATTTTCCCGAAGTTGAAATAAAGTTCCTCATTCTTCCGAACCTCTTTTTCAGTAATAAATCGATCAGTTAGAGCAAATGCTGTCAAGGCTTCTCTGGCATTGCCAACCTTGTAGGCATAATCTTTAATCGGGTCACTATTCTTGTAGCGCTTAGTATAGATCACCCCAAGTTGAAAATAAATGCTTGGATTCTGTGGTTCTACAGGCAAATGCCTTTTCAACTGAGCTACCGCTCCACTTGGTGGCAAAGCCAATATCCTTGGAAGCGCATCTTCATACTTTTCTAGTTTCTGCGCTGTTGCACCAAAAACGATTAATAAAAGCAGGGTATTTAGTAAATTCTTCTTCATGACACCATTCATTAAATACCTAATATTTTAAGAACCACACGTCTATTTTTAGCCTTGTTTTCTTCCGAATCATTCGGAACTATTGGCTGACTTTCTCCATAACCTTTGGCTACAAATCGATCCTGAGGAATTTTATTTTCGATCAAAAACTTGACCACACTTTCAGCACGTCGGTTGGAGAGTGCCGCATTGTATGCTGCTGATCCCACATCATCGGTGTGGGCAGCTATTTCCACATTGAGATTAGGGTTTTGCTGCATCAACCCGATCACACGTTGTAGCTCACTGTAAGACACTTCATTTAGTTGATCGGAATTGGATTCAAACAAAATCTCCTTCAAAGTCAGATTAGCTCCGGGTACCAATGGCTGAAGCTTCAACTGGAGACTTGGAGTTCCTCCATTGGCTGAAACAGATACACCTCCCATTGGATCATCAGCATCTCCTGAAGTAATCTTGGTGCCATCAGGATCCATATCAATGACTGTACTGTTGAAAGCATAACCCTGATCACTTGTAGCTTCTATTTCATATCGATCTCCAATACGAAGTGCTACGGTTTCATTGCCCTCCACATCTATCACCTCATCACGGTTACGGTTTCGGATTCGAACTCTCGATCGAATTTTTCCATTGTTGACCAGGTCGGCCACATTGATCTGGACATCTCGTTTATTTGGAAGCATCTCCACATCTCTTATGAAGTCCGGATAAACGACCAGTTGGGAGACATCTAAAGTGAAAAGCTCACTTTCAAAATTGTCTTTATCTACGATAATTTCATAGACCTTTCCAAGTGGCAAGTTCAAAGTGATGCGACCGTTCGGATCATTCTCAATGTCTTGTAGCAATTGACTTCCTCCTTGTTCTTTGACTTTGATATTAGCCTGAACTGGTTCAAACAAGTCTCCATCATAGATATTCAAATCCAGATTAGCTGATTTATACAGTTGAATATCCTGATCAATTTCTTTGTACTCATCTTCTTCTGTCAAATCGAAGAATAGCGATTTAGAGGTATATCCATCCTTCTTGATTTCTATGTTATAATTTCCACCAACAGCTAAAACCACAGTATATCGTCCATCACTAGGGTTGTTATTGATGGTCATGATCTCCCCAGATGTGAAAGCATCGGAAACAATTATTTCAGCTCCAATTCCTTCATCACTCGATCCATCTGTAATAAAGCCCTGGATGATGATGTTCTTGAACTGACGAAGCTGATATGGGATTTCTACTGAATAGATATCTTTCGCATCGTGAACATAGTACAATAAATCTCCCTGAGCAGTGATAGAAGAGAACTGATCGGGAAGAGGGGAATTGATAAACTCCAGAGCTACAGGTGGCACCCAATCTCCGATTTCCGTCAAATGGGTTTGATAGAGATCAAAACTTCCTTTGCCTCCCAGGCGATTGGACGCAAATATCAACGTCTTGTTATCAGCCATGATTCTCGGAGCTTTCTCACAATCCTGATTGATTGGATAAGGCAACAATTCAGGTTGACCCCAGTTGCCATCTGGCTGTTTTTTTGATAAATAGAGACTAAAACAAGCTTTATTCTCCCATATTTTTGCCAATTCTTTATCCTGAATGGGATTGTAATTTTGTCTTACGAAATACAATGTTTTACCATCCGCAGAGATCGATGGGAAACCTTCATAGCCATTACTATTAATTGGTTCCCCAATATTGACTGGCTCTGTCCAGGCATTCCCATCCCGAGTAGAATAATAGATGTCTTCACCACCAAAACCTCCTCTAAAAGAAGCAAAAAAGAACAGGGTATTCCCATCAAATGAGATACTTGGCCCTCCAATTAAATCGGTGGAGTCTCCAAAATTATTAACAGCATCTATTGGAGCTGGATCACTCCATTGTCCATCCACCAGCCTGGAATCAAACAGTTGATATCTGCCTCTTCTATTGGACTCAATAATCATGGTCCGACCATCAGCAGAAATAGAAGGCGCATATTCTATCTGAGCACTGTTAAGTGCATCGATAGGCTTTGCTGTAGTTTTAAAGTACTTTAATGAATCGGCATAAGTCTTCAATGTATCCGGCATCTGACTCTGAGCCACCCAACTCACAAGTACTGCAAAAACGGTAATTATATATTTCATCTCTCAGTAATTGTAACTCCCAATTTTACTTGCCAAGCATTACAAATGCTCCCCAATAATATGGTTCTTTAAATTCTTTTCTCACCTCGGAAATTGCCGCATTGAAGGCATCAATTTTACTAGCCCCACCAAACCAGTTTTTATAAAATCCGGTCATTAGCATTTGTGTTGTTTGATCGTTTACCTTCCACAAACTCATCACGAGGTTATCAGCTCCCGCCACCAAGAACGATCGCTGCAATCCATAAACCCCTTCACCATTTTTTACCTCTCCGAGTCCAGTCTCACAGGCAGACATTACGACCAACTCCGTATTATCCAGGTTAAGATTCATCACCTCATATGCAGTCAGAATTCCATCCTCTTCCCCTGGTAAGGCTTCATTTTTCATGGTATTCTGAGCGCCTGCCAATAAAAGACCTGATCTTAACAATGGATTGAACTTCGCATTTCGTGTTGTCAAACCCTGCTCATCTTTGGTTTTGATATCCTCCAAAAAGAATCCATGCGTAGCCACATGCAAGATTTTTGGTCCCGCAATTTTTTTCAGCTCCTGCTCAGTAGCATCAGCTCCTAAATACGTATTTACCTGCCAGTCTCCACCTGAAATAACTTTTTCAATGCCCTGTATTTCCTCAAGCGTACCAAGAAGTTCGGAAATTTCAGACCCAAATCCACGCTCCATCTCATTCCCGGCAATCAAATTGGCTGCTGCAGTAACATCCTGATCACTCAGGTGAAATTTTGGATATCCAAACATCACAGCATCTTGATTCGCTCCCTTTGATGAGGTTTCTTCAATAAGCTCTCTAGTGTTACTCAGCAGTCGGATACGATATTTATCTAATAGGTAAGTGTTCTCTTCTGGAATAAACAAAGTAGAAATATTGACTTTATTCAAAACGCCATCGGCAGACAGAAACAAGGTTGAAGTGCTCTGTGGAATTATTTGGTCAAAATCTTTCCAGAAAACTTCATATGATTTCTTGTCTTCCAACTTATAAACCACCGAATTTTTATAGGTTTTAAAGCCCTTGTCCTCCATATAGACTCCCTGACCATTCACAATCATTTTAGGAGCCTGATCTGATGTCAATAGCAAACCGATATAAAGTACAGAATCAGTCTTCATCTTTTTCTTGATCCGAATGACTTCCAGTGCTACATCACCCTCATTCAGTACCTTCTGTACGGATGACCAACTTGGCTTTTCCTGATCATATGCCCCGGCAAATGCTGTGGACTTCAAAGACAAGCTCTTCTCCATGTTGTTAGCATCTGACTCCATTTTGGAAATATCCGTTTCGCTTCGCTCCAGTTCTTCCTTGCTCATACTGTAAGCTTTCACGATTTTCTCCTTTAAGCCAATCCAATCATTGAATAACCCGATCAATTGCTCATCACCACTAGATAATATGTTGTTACGCACTTTATTGGAAGCACTTAAAAGCAACGCCTTAGTGGACAATTGCAAATCATACATGCTACCTATCAGTTCCTGACGATCTGTTTCCGACCCTTTGTTCAACAAAACATATTCAACTAAAAAGTCCAGATAACTATCAAATACAGGTTTAATCTTTCCGTAAAAAGCTGCCTTTTCGTTTTCACTTAACGCTGGGAGATACTTGTCCACAAACTCCAGATATTCATTAGTAACCTCCAGATACAAGGGCTTTGCCTCTTCAAAAAATCCAGTCTTATGCATAGCCGAGGCTAATCCAAATAGGGAATAAGCGTAATCTGGATGATTGACTCCAAGAGTGGCTTTGCGTATATCAACTACTTGCTGATAATACTCCTTGGCCATATCATAGTTCTCTTGCTCTTGCTCGAGAACAGCAAGGTTGTACAACGTACTGGCGTATGCAGGGTGATTTTCCCCATAAGCCAACCGCTCAATAGTCAGCGCTTTTTCGTAAAGGGTTCTGGCCTTGTCATACTCACCATCCTGCTCGTGGATGGATGCGAGATTGTGAAGTGTTTTCGAATAAAGTGGATGCTCCACACCAAGTATCTGCTCATCAATTTGCAGCGCTTCTTGCAACAGCCACTTTGCCTTGTCCAGACTTCCTTCTAATTGATACAATGTTGCGAGGTTTTCCAATGCAGTTACATAGTCAGGACTCTGCTTACCAATCTGCTCAGCATAGATAGCTAATGCTTGCTCAAACAAAGGTTTGGCAGCTTTCAGGTTCCCCATTTTTTGATATAAAAGCGCCTGGTTATTTACTGCTGAAGCATAAAAGACATGCTTTTCCCCATAGGCTTCAGTGTATATAGCCACAGCCTTTTTTAAATAATTCTCAGCGTCAGCATATTCTGCCTGTTGCTTATTGACCACTCCAAGGTTCATAAGCGTATAAGCGAGTCCTGGATCAGAATCAGACAGTAACTTTTTCTTTAGACTTAAGATTTCTTCAAGGATGGCATTGGCTTCAGTAAACCTTGCAGTATTGATATAAAGTAATGCGAGATTTTCATGAGTTGTCAGATAATCCAGGTTCTCCTTGCCATATGCTTTTAGTTTGATATCCTCTGCGATTTGTAAATAGTACTCAGCTGTGTAAAACGACCCTCTCAACTGAAGTAAACTAGAATAATTAGCCGCGGCTGTTGCATATTCAGGATGAGACTCTCCAAAACTTTCTCTGAAAACAGGAAGAGTTTTTAAATATAGATTCTCCGCATCATCATACAATCCTAGGTGCGTGTATATTCCAGCAAGCGTATTTTGAACATATGCCGTTTGAATAGCACTAGCTCCATAGACCTGTTTTACCTCAATGAGAGCCTTTTCTGAAACTTTGCGAGCCTCTTTGTATTTCGCTTCACTGATTAAAATCTTCGCTTGCTGATTATAAAGACTATAAATTCTGTTACCTAAATCAAGATTTTTAGAAACAGTTAAGGCTTTATCTATAGTTTGTGAAGCCTCTTGAATTTCTCCCTCCCAAAGCAATACATCACTCAAACTTTCTAAAACCTGAACATATGTGGGGTCTTGCGAAACAGCCGCTGAAGTGTACAATTCGTTCGCTTCTTCTAACTTCTCCTTGGCTTTTAACATTTGACCCTGACGAATCAGCAAGTTGGCATAGTTAGTTAATGAAGAAGCGTAATCATCAGATTCAGTAGTTTGCTGACTCAAAAGTTCTTCCATCAAGCCTAAAGCGGAATCGAACTTCCCGACCTTTTGATAATCGATGCTCAAATTATTGAGTGCAATTGCATACTCTTCTGATTGTTGCTCATTGAGTTCGCTCAAATTATCAACGGCTAACTTATATTTATTGACCGCCTGGCCATACTGTCCCAGCTCATCCAACACATCTCCAACCTTGATTAGAATACTTCCATATTCGAAATTGGGTGTCTCATAATTGTAATAGTCTTCAAGAACCGTGAAGTACTGCAACGCCTTCTGAAATTCTCCTTTTTCAAACAGCAACGAAGCATAATTGTAAATGATGTTGTAATAATCTGAGGTCACTTGTTCGTAAGCATCCATGACTTGGAGCGACTCACTCATCAATCCTGCAGCCTCCTCGTCTTGTTTCAAGTGAAATTTGGTGACACCTAGCAAACCCTTCAGAACAGCTACTTCATAACTATCTTCGGCATTGTAAGAAGTAGCAATTTCCAGAGCTTCGCTGATTAATGGCTCCGATACTTTGTATTCACTTCTTAAGTTGCGCATGACTGCCAGATTCTGCAACGCATTGGCGTAGTTCATATTTTGGTTCTCGCCAATAGCAACCAGCGTTTCAACTTCCTCTTTAGCGTAGGCCAGAGCAGCGTCATCTTCAGCTAAATCAAACGAAACAATGGATAATTGTCTAAGAATCGCCGCTTCGTTTTTCGACTTTTCAGGGCTGTCATTTCTAATAAGAGCAAGTGCTCTTTCCGCTAGATTTCTAGCTTCCGCAGATTCATAATTATTGTAGGCATCAACAGACTGCTGATACAAAGAAGCCCAGTCCTGTGCTTGCAAACACAGCATATAGAGGCTGATCAACACGGTAAGTGTCAGTCGTTTCAAGGTCAAATTGGTTGGTTTGGGGCATGAAGATATAGAATAAATCAGGTGTATTTAAATGTATCAAACACAGATTGTATCAAATACCGATAAAGAGGTAGGAACAAAAGGATACCTACGACGAATTGTTCAAGAAAACCTTTAAGAAATCTAAATAATGAAGAAATTTAGTATGCATGCATACTAAATTGATGAGATTTTGTATCTTCGGGATTGTGAAAAAATCTCAAAACATTATCAACATTAAGAATCAGAGGGAAGAGATACTATCCTGGACTGGATACAAACAAAAAAACCCAAGCCGAACCCTGGGTTTTCTGAACGTGGTGCTGAGTGCCTGCCGGCAAGGCAGGGATTCGAATTGCAACGGCGAACCGACACTACGGCGCACCGTCCGAATCACGGATTTTCAGTCAAAATGATATATTGTTGATATTCAGATTTAAGAACCCAAATAAAATGAACAATCAAAAAGAAATTAGCGAAGCATATAAACAAAAAAACCCAAGCCGAAGCTTGGGTTCTCTGAACGTGGTGCTGAGTGGATTCGAACCACCGACTCACGGATTTTCAGTCCGATGCTCTACCAACTGAGCTACAGCACCTTGTTTAAGGAGGTGCAAAACTAGACTAATTTTTATAACGTCCAAAAAATATTTTATTAAAATCGCAAGAAATAAACCCAAACGAAAATGATAGCTCAACTAGCCTTTGTTGCTGTACTTGGATTTTTTGGCTACCTACTTTCACGTAGGATCCTGAGAATCAAGAAGAACATACAGCTTGGCAAGCCCCAAACGATCAAGGACAACCCTTCAGAAAGATGGAAAACCATGCTTTTGGTAGCCTTTGGACAAAAGAAAATGTTCAAAAGAATTTTACCAGCTTTCTTCCATTTCTTGATTTACATCGGATTTATCTTGATCAACATCGAGGTTTTGGAAATAATTTTAGACGGACTTTTAGGAACTCATAGATTATTCGCCCCATTCCTAGGGAGTTTCTACACTGTGCTTATTTCCTTTTTCGAAATTCTCGCTGTTTTGGTGATTGTTGCTTGTGTGGTTTTCCTACTCAGACGAAATGTGGCCAAAGTAGATCGATTCCATAAAATCGAAATGAAAGGTTGGCCAACTTTAGATGGTAACTTGATTTTGGTAATTGAGACAGTATTGATGATCGCTATTCTGTCAATGAACGCTGCAGATCAGGTATTGCAAGATCGAGGAGCTGATCATTACACCCAGACCGGAGAATTTTTAATCAGTGGAATGATGAAGCCTCTATTCGCCAACATAGCTTATGGAGGATTGGTAGCACTGGAAAGAGCGGCATGGTGGTTCCACATTGTCGGAATTTTTGCTTTTGCAGTTTATGTCACTTACTCCAAGCATTTGCATATTTTCCTAGCCTTCCCGAATACTTTCTACAGCAGATTGGAAGCCAAAGGCAAAATGAACAACATGCAGGAAATTACCAATGAGGTGAAAATCATGTTGGGTATGAGTACTGGTGAAGATGCTGGAGCACCACCGGAAGGTATGAAGTTCGGTGCCAAAGACATCAATGATCTTTCCTGGAAAAACTTGATGGAAGCGTATTCTTGTACGGAATGTGGTAGATGTACCAGTGAATGTCCTGCGAACCTCACCGGCAAAAAATTATCTCCTCGTAAGATCATGATGGATACACGTGATCGATTGGAGGATGTGGGTCTTGATCTTCAAAAAGGCGGTAAAGGCCTAGAAGATGGCAAATCTCTGCTGGATGATTACATCAGCCGGGAAGAAATCAATGCATGTACTAACTGTAACGCTTGTGTGGAAGCTTGCCCTGTTAATATCAGTCCACTAGAAATCATACTACAACTGAGAAGATATGTAGCAATGGAAGAATCTGCAGCACCACAATCATGGAACATGATGTTCCAAAATGTGGAGACCAACTTCGCACCTTGGAAATTTGCTCCATCTGATCGATTCAAATGGGCAGACGAACTGAAAGAAAAATAAGCGACCAGAACTTTTAAACGACATTAACAATGAGTGAAAATATTCAAATACCTACAATGGCCGAATTGGCCGCAAAAGGAGAAAAACCAGAAGTATTGTTTTGGGTTGGTTGTGCTGGCTCTTATGACGATCGCTACAAAAGCGTAACCCGTGCCTTTGTGAAGATCCTCAACAAAGTGGGAATCACTTTTGCGGTACTAGGAGAAGAAGAAACCTGTACTGGTGATCCTGCAAGAAGAGCAGGAAATGAATTTCTTTTTCAAATGCAGGCCATGGCCAATATTCAGGTACTCGATGGTTATGAAATCAAAAAGATAGTAACTGCTTGCCCACACTGTTTCAATACACTGAAAAATGAATACCCTGATCTTGGAGGAAACTACGACGTAGTGCATCACTCTCAGTTTCTGCAGGAATTGATCAACACTGGAAAAGTAACTTTGAAAGGTGGCGGTGAATTCAAAGGTCGTAAGATCACTTATCATGATTCATGTTTCCTTGGAAGAGCCAATAATGTGTACGAAGCGCCAAGAAAAGTTTTGGAAGCTTTGGATGCAGTGCTGGTAGAAATGAAGCGTTGCAAAACGAAAGGCTTATGCTGTGGCGCTGGCGGAGCACAAATGTTCAAAGATGCTGAAAATGGCAAAAAAGAAATCAACATTGAGCGTACTGAGGAGGCACTTGAAACAGGTGCAAACACCATTGCAGTGGCTTGCCCATTCTGTATGACCATGATGTCTGATGGAGTAAAGAACAAAGAGAAAGAAGGAGCGGTAAAAGTTCAGGATTTAGCGGAACTCATTGCGGAAGCTGAGGGTTTAAATGGCTAAATTGCATTCCATGAGCATTATCAATGAAATGCCAGATCATTCTAGAGTCTGGGTATATCAAGCAAATAGAACATTTTCTCCAGAGGAGAAACAATTTATATCGGCGCAATTGAAGCAGTTCACTGATCAGTGGGCTGCTCATGGTCGCCAACTGGCTGCTAATTTCAGCATCGAAAAAGATCAATTTATAGTCTTAGCTGTTGATGAAACACAACATGCTGCCAGCGGATGTAGCATTGATGCATCGGTACACATCATTCAGCATATCGAGCAAGAAACAGGACTTTCCCTATTAGATCGCACGGCGGTTGCCTTCATGAACGGTGAAACGGTAAATATTCGCCCGTTCAACCAAATCAAGCAAGCGGTAGTGGATGGTGAAATCAAAGAAGACACGATCATTTTTAACAACACTGTTCAAAATGCTGGTGACTGGAAAGCTCAATGGCAACAACCTGCCACCGAATCATGGGTTAAACGATTCTTTGCCTGAGGGATTATTAGATCTTCGTTGTTGATATAACATCAAGTGAGTAATAATCGTTAATTTTTCGGAAGCAATATAAAGCCAGGCATTATCTATGAAAAAATTCATCCTCTTATTGGCAGTTAGCGGGCTGTTAGCCTCTTGTGGAAGCAAGATTGCCAGCAGCAATTTTGATAAAGGTGAATATGATCGGGTAATAGCCGTTTTATCCGATCGATTGGATGAAAATAATGCCGATCAAAATTTCATGTTGGCGGAAGCTTATCGCTTATCCAATAGGCTAAAAGATGCGGCTCCATATTATCGCAATGCTCGAAATGCTGGATCCTCGGAGCCAGGAGTAGATTACTACTACGCAAGAGCTTTGAAAGCGAATCAACAATATGATGCAGCCAAGGAAATTCTAACTTCCTTTATTACCAAACCTCGTGGAGATGAAAAATTTCAGGAGTTAGCTCAGATTGAATTAGACAACATTGATAAAATTGACAATCTATCTGATGCTCAGAATTACTATCGCGTAAAAAATCTCGATGATTTAAATACCCAATGGGCCGAGTATTCTCCAGTGATTTATAACAATCTGTTGTATTTCACTTCCAATCGAAGTGGTGGAAAAATTTACGGAGTAACTGGTACTCCTTTCACGGATTTATATCGAGTTCGAACTCAAGGCGCCAATGTCAATATAAAAACACTTCAACCCTTAGAGCCAATTATCAATCACCCGGACATCAATGAGGGAACCATGGCGGTTAGTGCCGACGGGGCTTCCATTGTATTCGCAAAAGGAAATTCGGGTAAGGCAACTGGCAATAATGAGGTAAACCTTTATTTCACGCGTTTTAGAAATGGACAATGGCTGACTCCTAGACCATTGAGCATCAATATGCCGGACTCCTGGGACTCTACACCAGCCTTTACTCCTGATGGAAACACCTTGTATTTTTCCAGTACACGACCAGGTGGATATGGTGGAGCAGATATCTATTCAGCACAACTTAACAGACGTGGCAGGTGGGTAGATGTGCAAAACTTGGGCCCTCAGATTAATACGCCAGGAGATGAAATGTTCCCATTCGTTTCTGAGGATGGTAAAATGTATTTCGCATCGAATGGACATCCAGGATTCGGAGGCCTTGATCTTTTTGCAGCCACCCGAAGAAGAGGTAAAATCAGTGTGGAGAACCTGGGTAAGCCGATGAACTCTTCCTCCGATGACTTTGCATTGTATCAATTTGACCTAACAAGAGGATTCTTTAGCTCCAACCGTCCTGGAGGAAAAGGAGATGATGACATCTATACCTACATCAACGAAGATCCGGATCTGAAAGTAGTGAATTACTTCGTAGAAGGTATCACCTACACTACGGATGATGCCAACAATAAAATTGTCCTTCCTAACACCAAAGTATCCTTGTTAGCGGAGAATGATGAAGTGGTAGGCGAGTCATTTACTACTGAAGATGGTAAGTTTAGATTCCGTGTTTACGCAGAAGAAGACTACAACTTGATAGGTGAGAAAACAGACTACTTTACTACGAGAAAAGTATTTACCACCATGGACAAAACGGTAGATCGAACTACATTGACTGAGTTCATTACGAATGTAACGTTCAATACCGAGATCATGATGGACCGCATTGTACTTGAAAAAGCCATCGTTTTGAACAACATCTATTATGATTTAGACAAGTGGGATATTCGCCCAGATGCTGCGAAGGTGTTGGATAGCCTGGTGCTTATCATGAATGACAATCCAGAGATATTTATCGAACTTGGTTCCCATACGGATGCCAGAGCTCCAGATGATTATAACATGGATCTTTCTCAAAAAAGAGCAAAATCTGCTGTTGATTACATTATTGGTAAAGGAGTCAAAGCTGAGAGAATTGTAGCTAAAGGTTACGGGGAAACTCAACTTATAGTACAAAGTGCAACAACTGAAGAGCAACATCAGAAAAACAGAAGAACAGAATTTAAAGTACTTCGCTACAACCCGAAAGAGCAGGAAGACGAAGAACCTGAAGTAGAAGTAAATACCAGCACTAATAATGTGGATGAGTATGATCGTTTCTTTGATGAAGATGATGGTTCCGGGAAATAAATTCCGCCTGAAAAGTCTTAGGTGATACTCCTGTTACTTGCTTGAACTTCTTGTAGAAAAATGATGGATCGTTAAATCCACATTTATACAACACTTCGGATACTGTGTGGCTACCATCTGCAAGGTGTTCTTTGGCGATACCTATTCGGTATTCATTCAAGTAATCAATGATGGTTTTACCTGTAGTTTTCTTGAAGAATCTACACAACGAATTTTTGGTCAACCCCACTTGATCAGCCAGGTCATCGAGTGATATCTCTTTGGAGTATTGCTCAGAAACCTTTTTGAAAATGGTTCTGACGCGATCATAATCCATTTGAGACTTATCTGTGAAAGCTCCGTATGCATTCAACAGGTCATAATCCTTTGCTTGAGCTAAATCATTGAGTACTGTTAAAAGCCAAAGCAATTTTTGACTAGAAGTCATTTTAGCATCTGGCTTGATATAGGGAAGAACTTTTTCTTTCGTGACCTTCCCAAAACTTATTCCTGAAAGGCTTCGACGCTTTAAATCTTGTATGGCCGCAAACTCAGGAAATGCTGCTAGTTTCTGACTGATGAATTCGTCAGTAAACTGCACTACTACTTCGAAATTGTCTGGCTTGGATTGATTACTTAACGGCAAATGAGGAATATTAGGACCTAAAAATAGGAACACTCCATCATGGTATTGAGAAATATGTGTTCCTATATGTCTACGTCCACTACCATTATGAACATAGACTATCTCATATTCCGGATGCACATGCCAGTAGTCATCCATGCATCCTGGCTCGCCTTCAAACCATCTCAACTTGAATGATTCTTCCGGACCCGTTTTAATTTCCTCTACCTCAAGCTTCATAGGGATAAATTTAACCAATTACTGATATTATTATTTAACAGAAGGAATATATCACCCACATATTGGAATAAATGCTCCAAACTAATCTGAATAAATAGCCTGTATTTTGCATTATGACTCAAATTGATACGATCGTTTTTGACCTTGGAGGCGTACTCATTGACTGGAATCCAAGATACCTCTACAAAAAAATCTTTGACACAGAGGAAGAAACTGAAAAGTTCCTCTCTGAAGTATGTCATGGCGTTTGGAATGCACAGCATGATGCTGGCAAACCATTCCAGGAAGGAGTAGATGAGCTAACAGAAAAATACCCTGAATATTCAGAAGAAATTCAAGCTTATTTTGATCGTTGGATTGAAATGATTGGAGGAGAGATCACCGGTACCTCAGAGTTATTTCATGAATTGGCAGATTCTGGCAACTATCAAATGCTCGCATTGACCAATTGGTCTCACGAAACGTTCCCATTGGTCTTCAACGAATATGATTTCTTTCAGCGATTTGAGGGTATTGTCGTCTCTGGAGTTGAAAAACTCATTAAACCTGATCCTGCCTTTTATCAGGTGATGATTGATCGATATCAAATCAACCCTGAAACTTCTCTGTTCATCGATGACAATAAGGACAATATTGAAGCCGGAGCTAAATTAGGTTTTCAGGTGATTCACTTTCAATCTCCTGAGCAATTGAAACAAGAGCTTTTATCGTTGGGATTGCTTAATGGCAACGCATCTTAAATTTTTCTTCAAGCACAGGGACAGCCTTTTTATTGGTCTGGTCTTTACATGCAATTCTTTATTGTTTGGAAACTGGATTACCCGGATTCCAAACATCAAAGATGCTATTGGCTTATCCGAAGCAGAATTAGGCTTAGCTCTTTTGGGAGCTCCCATAGGCTCATTGCTGATGATGCCATTTTCTGGTTGGATCATATCGCGGCTTGAAGTTGGAAGAACGGTGCTAATTAGTGGTCTATTACATACTTGCTCTTTAATTCTCATATCGCTTGCAGGATCATTTTGGGCTATAACCTTAGCCCTGGCTTATTACGGCTTTATGAATGCTTTGATGAATATCAGCATGAATGCCGCAGTGGCGAGTATTGAAAAAGCGTACAAAAAACCAATTATGTCCACCTGCCATGGCATGTGGAGTATTGGAGCCATGCTCGGTGCTGCATTTGGTAGTATTACTCTGGGATTGGAACTAAAAACCATTCCACATTTGGTTGGCACAACGGTGAGTGTTGCACTCATTCTTTTGAGTATTTCTGGCACTTTATTCCAACTGAAAGAAGCTAAAAATCAAGCAGACAAAGTATTTGCGTTACCAAAAGGAGCCTTGCTACTCCTTTCTTTTTTGGCATTTTGCATATTGCTGAGTGAGGGCGCCATTGCAGACTGGAGTGCCATCTACATGCGAGATGTTATCCAGTCCGATCCATTTCTCTATGGAGTAGCATATTCTGGGTTTGCACTTTTCATGACTGTTGGACGACTAAGTGGAGATGCTCTCATACCTATGATTGGTAAAAAGAAATTAGTCCTTTATGGAGGAATCGTATCCAGTATTGGGTTGGCGATTGCCGTATCATCAAGTAGTCCATTTCCTGCTATTGCTGGGTTTTCTTTAACCGGTTTAGGCTTCTCATGTATCGTGCCCGTACTATTCATCAGTGCGGCCAATGAACCTGGTTATAGTTCTGGAACAGGAATTGCCGCAGTAACCACCTTAGGAACCGCAGGCTTCTTAGTAGGTCCTCCTCTGATTGGTCTTCTCGCTGAGTGGTACAGCCTCAATTTGGGGCTTGCATTCGTATTATTTTGCGCAGTATTGGTAAGCCTTCTCTCTCTTGCCATCAAGTTCAGATGATTTTGTTTTTCTTTGCCAAAAAATTATTTCCATGTCTGACAGATACGCTCAAAGAGGAGTTTCCGCAACCAAGGATGATGTACATGCTGCGATCAAGAATGTAGATAAGGGTCTTTTCCCACAGGCATTCTGCAAAATCGTACCAGACTTATTGACTAAAGACGATGAGTACTGTGCAATCATGCATGCTGATGGTGCAGGAACCAAGTCCTCACTGGCGTACATGTATTGGAAAGAAACCGGAGATATTTCGGTTTGGAAAGGAATTGCTCAGGATGCTGTGATCATGAACACAGACGACTTATTGTGTGTCGGTTGTACTGAAAACATCCTGTTGTCTTCTACTATTGGACGAAACAAAAACCTAATTCCTGGAGAGGTCATTTCTGCGATCATCAATGGAACAGAGGAAGTACTTCAAATGCTTCGTGATCAGGGAATTGACATCATCAGTACGGGTGGTGAAACTGCAGACGTTGGAGATTTGGTGAGAACGATCATCGTGGATAGTACGGTTACTGCACGAATGAAACGATCAGATGTGATCTCTAATGATGGAATACAACCTGGTGATGTGATTGTAGGTCTCGCTTCTTATGGTCAGGCAACTTACGAAAGTGAATACAATGGTGGAATGGGTAGCAATGGCCTTACTTCTGCCCGTCATGATGTATTCGACAAAGTATATCGTGATAAATACAAAGAGGCCTATGATCCTGCTGTAGCAACGGAGTTGGTATTCTCTGGAAGCAAAAAATTGACTGACAGTGTAGCTGGGAGCCCACTGGACGCTGGAAAACTGGTTTTAAGTCCAACCAGAACCTATGCCCCGATCGTCAAGAAAATATTAACTGAACTACCAGGCAAAGTGAATGGCATGGTTCACTGCAGTGGTGGTGCTCAAACCAAAGTGCTTCACTTCATCGAGAACCTAAAAGTGATCAAGGACAACTTACTTCCTGTCCCTCCGCTATTCCAATTAATACATGAAGAAAGTGGTACTAGCTGGAAAGAGATGTATCAGGTATTCAACATGGGTCACCGATACGAACTGTACCTTCCAGAAGAGTATGCTCAAGCGGTAATTGATATTTCTAAATCATTCAACGTGGATGCTCAGATCGTTGGTCGAGTGGAAACTGCTGATAAGAAAGAAGTAGAGATCATCACAGAAACTGGAACATACAACTACTAGTAATTCATGATTGTTTCCAAGCCAAAAACGCAAACACTCACAGCGTTGACTATCTTTTTAGTGCTGTGTTTTGCTTCGTTTTTCCTCCTGCTCAATAGTTTATTAAAAGAACCAGCATATTTCTATGTGAAGTTGATCTTAACACCATTGGTTCTAGTCATTGGTCTTTTGGTATTGGGGAAACTTCTTGGAGCCATCAAAGTAGTCAAATTCGGAGATAACAAGATCGTGGCATTTTACCCAATCAGCAGGATGCGTACGACGATTAACGTATCGGATGTATTAGGCTGGCATGAAGAAGTGGTAAAAACCAAAAATGGAGATTTCCGCGAAGTAAAAATCCTCTACACCAAAAAGAAAATCCTGAAGCTTTCTAACAGAGAAAACACGGAATATGATGCTGTGGTGAAATACTTGAAAAAGAAGGTGAAGTTTAAGAAGTAAATCATCGACCAGGTTTTCCAATCAACTCGAGAGCAGTTGATCGCAAAATACGCTCACCTAAGTTCCTTTATATCAACAGTGCTCCAGTAATAGCCTTTTGATTAATTCAACTCTAGTTGATAAATTGGAGAATGATCCAACCTTTCCTTTCCCGTTTGATATCATCATGTCTAATCCTGACATTGTTGATTTCTTTCACCTCATGTGTGCCAAAAGAACCTTCACTATCTTTTGATGTATCAATAAGTGATGGACTAGTAGATGATGCTAAAGATGGAAGGCTATTATTGCTATTATCCACAGATGACTCAAGAGAACCTCGTTTCCAGATAAGTGATGGCCCAAATACACAATTAGTTTTTGGTCAAAATGTAGATGGAATGGCTGCTAATCAATCCATCAGTTTCACTAAAGAACATTTTGGATATCCTATTGAAAGTCTGGCAGATTTAAAACCGGGAGAATATTGGGTGCAGGCATTGCTTCACACTTATGAGACATTTAATCTATCAACAGGTCATACCGTAAAACTTCCTATGGACAATGGAGAAGGTCAACAATGGAACCGATCACCAGGAAATCTTTACAGCACGCCCAAAAAGATCGTAATTGAAGCTGGGCAATCTGGCAATTTCAGCATTGCTATGGATCAAATAATTCCTCCAATCGAAGAACCAGAAGATACAGAGTGGATCAAACATATCAAGATGAAAAGTGACCTATTAAGTGAATTTTGGGGTCAAGATATGTATCTGGGAGCTCATGTCTTATTGCCGAAAGGCTTTAAGGAGCATCCAGAAGCGCGCTACCCACTCATGGTGTTTCACGGACATTTTCCGTCAGATTTTGGAGGTTTCAGAACCACTCCACCTGATCCAGATATGGAGCCTGATTATTCTGCTCGGTTCGGCATTTCTGGCTACAACATCATTCAGCAACAAGAAGCTTATAACCAATACCTACAATGGATCAGTGAAGACTCTCCTCGATTCATTATCATTGAAATTCAACATCCAACACCATATTATGATGACTCTTATGCGGTCAATTCGGCTAGTCAGGGTCCATATGGAGATGCCATCACCTACGAGCTAATTCCTTACATAGAAGAACAGTTTAGAGGCATAGGCGAAGGATGGGCAAGATTCCTTTATGGTGGATCCACTGGAGGTTGGGAAGCCCTTGCTGTGCAGGTAATGTATCCTGACGAATACAATGGATGCTTTGCTGCATGCCCAGACCCAATTGACTTTAGAGAGTACTGTCTGAATGACATCTATGAAGACAAGAACGCCTATTACTATCCTAGTTCACATAAAGAAGTATTAAAACCTGGTCATCGTGATTACCTGGGAGACGTTTCTTCATCCATCAGAGATTCCAACTGGAAAGAACTAGCCCTTGGAGATAAATCTCGTTCTGGACAACAATTTGATATCTGGGAAGCCACCTATTCTCCGCAAGGAGAGGACGGATATCCAGTGAGACTTTGGGACAAATACACTGGAGAAATAGACCATGATGTAGCGGAATACTGGAAAGAAAACTATGACTTAAGACACATTCTGGAAAGAGACTGGGACAAATTGGGTCCGAAACTTCAGGGCAAAATCAACATCTACTGTGGTGACATGGACAATTATTATCTCAACAATGCCGTGTACCTCATGGAAGAGTTTCTGAAGAGCACCACTGACCCATACTACGCTGGCGAAGTAGACTATGGAGATCGGGCAGAGCATTGCTGGAATGGTGATCAGGAAAACCCAAATCATATTTCACGCCTGCGCTACAACACCATGTACGTGGACAAAATCATGAAACGAATCAATGAAAGTGCTCCAAAAGGAGCTGATCTGACGAGCTGGAGATACAACTAATGAAAAAACTAATAGCTACCCTGAAGGAAAAGTGGGCTGAATACATTCTAGAAATTTTGGTGATTACCATTGGTATCGTTGGTGCCTTTCTACTCAATAGTTGGAATGAACAAGTAAAAGCTAATCATCAACAACAGGAGATTATAACTAACCTTCATGAGGAATTTGAGACCAATCTCGCATCTCTTGAAAAGCAGATATCTCGATTAGATCAAAAATCTAAGGTATGCGTATTCCTATTGGAGGTATCCGGACAAAACGATCTGCTTGATGAAATAGCGAACGCAGATAGTCTAATTCAAAAATTGTACGATAACCCCACATGGAATCCTAGTACCTATGTGTTATCAGATTTAAGAAACTCTGGTCAACTTAAATCATTGAAAAATGAACAGCTAAAGGAGCTACTTCATAATTGGGAACAGCACTACGAAAACCTTAAAGAATACTATGAATTGGAAATGAGCTTATATGACAACTTCTTTCACTTGATGGAAGAAAATGGATCTGCCAGAAATGCTATTTTCAAACAAAGACTTGGTTCAAGCACCTTAGCAAATGACAATCTGGAACTATTGATGAACCCTAAATTCGAGAATCAATTGTCTCACATTTTGATGATCACCGCGAGCCTCAATAGTATTTACACCAATCAAACGGTGGAGCTGATCAACCAAATTTTAAAAGAAACGGAATAGACTTAAACCATATTAGGTTTGACCTTGGCATTGAATAGCTGAATGGTGGTGCTACACAGGGCTAATCCAATGAGTAAAAACCCTGCTGTCCAATATGGCGAAATCTCCAGCATATTGGCATTCTCAGTATCAGAGAAAAAGCGAAAAAAAGAATTGATCTGCATGTAATTAAGAGCAATGATCAAAAAAATACTCATAGCATTGTAATGGCCGTTTTTCAGTTTACCAGGGTACTCTCTACGCTTCCTAAAGGACTTTACACCTACATAAATGGTCAAAACAAAAGGAACAAAAGCCAATCCAAGAAAGATCGTCAGCTTTATGGCTTTGTATTCATGAATTATTGGGGCCGCCAACATAAACAGAATCACTATTAAAACGGTAGTTAACAGCTGTGGCCAACGAAAGAAGTTAGTAAAAAAGGTAAAATGTGCCTTTCGCATTTGACGAATCAGATCCTTGATATACCGTGCATTGATGTCTTCGATTCTTGCATTCGGAAATACTCTGTCTGTTTTCACTATCGTTTCTTCCAGTGAATCTTCGGATTGCTCGTATGCAGTGGCATAATGATCCAGAACTTCTAAAAAAACCTCCTGGTATTTAAACGGCTTCTTGATCAGGTGATCCTTCAACAGATCAAGTTCTTGGGTAGTTATAGTTTTCATAGGATAGCTGGTTTTATTCTCTTCAGTATCATCGTCATGGATGTTTGAAACAAAATCAAAGCAACGAATAAAACCCCTGTTGTAAGCACAGAATTATACATCAGTAGATTAAACTCTTCATCAAACAATCTACACAACTGCGGTAATTGAATATAAGTGACAGAAAATCCAAAAGCCACTCCAAACAACTCTGCATGAGCATTCTTCAGCTTCGTTTTACCTCTTAGCCTTCTTACCGCCCAATAAAAATACAGGTAAAGCCCAATGATTGCAGGAATAACGGTAAGGAATACAAATACCGAAAACACAAGGCCTTTACTTGTCATCAAATATGGAGATAACAACATCAATACAGCTGCCGCTATAATGGTGTAAACAAGCTGTGGCCATCGGAAGTGGCCCATAAAAATGGTTCCGTGATTCTTGCGTAAACTTTTACGTAGATCGTTAAAGTACCTTGTATTAATCTCGCTTATTTTCCTATCTGGAAACTGCTCATCCATCTCTGAAATCACCTGACAGAATGTTTGGTCAGAGCATTCATAAGCCGTAGCATAGTGATCTAACACCTCATTATATACTTCTTCGTACTTGAACGGTTTTTCCAACAAGTGCTTTTTTAAGTCTTCTAACTCTTCAGGTTTGATCGTTCTCATTAGGCTAAAACAGGTTTAAACTTCAAACGAAACAATTGGTAACTACTCCAGCAAATGGCAAATCCCAGCAACAAAACAAATGAAGTCAGGTACATATTATCCTCCAAGATGGATTCCTCTGGATTTGGAATAACGCGAAGGTAAAGTCGATCTAAGATGAAGTAAAAAATCACATAGAGACCAAGTCGTCCTACCTGACTTAATTTACCATTTACAATCTTGCCAGGCAGCTTCCGATCCATTCGTCGTGACACAAACATGACATAAAACATAAATAAGTATGGAGTAATGTAAAAGACCACAAATAGCGTCTGAGCTACTATTTGATAATTGAAAAATATCGGTCCCGCCAGGAAAAAAAGTAGAGAAACCCCCAGTGTCATTAGAAATTGAGGCCATTTAAAATACCCAATAAACAAGCCTAAATGTGCCTTATACAATTGACGCTTTACATCTTTGATAAATAGCTGATCAATCTCCCTTATTTTCTTATCCGTGAAGTGCTTGTCCTGCTCTCTGATTACATCATATAATCCCAGGTCAGATTGTTCATAAGCAGTAGCATAATGATCAATTACCTCATTGTAAACTTCCTCATATCGGAATGGCTTTGTCCCAAGGTATTCTTTGAGCGTATCGAGTTCTGTTTTCGTTATCGTTTTCATTGATGGCTAGGCTTGAGATTGAGTAATAGACTAAGATTATTCAGGAATCCCGCCAATTCATCCAGTTGAGATGAGACACTCTTTTGCCCATCTTCAGATAGCAGATAGTATTTTCGAACTCGACCCCCCACCTTCTGAGACTCTGAAGTAATCAGACCATCAGCTTCTAATTTGTGAAGCGCAGGATACAATGCTCCTTCGGTGATTTGCATTTCACCTTTGGTCATCTCTTTTACGTGCTGAGTGATTTCATAGCCATACATCTTTTCATGATCGCTGAGCAGCTTCAGGATAATGACATTCAGGCTTCCTTTGATGAGTTGTTTGTTTTCCACAAATCAAATATAATGAACAATACCTAATTTTCTTAGGTATTGACTTATGAACTTTTACCCGATGTATGACATTTTATAGATATCACCTTGCTGGCAATGATTTAGATCAGGTATTTCTCGCTGCTAGTTTCCTGATGATTATCTTTGTATCGTGTAATTGTCAAATTACCATTAAAGACAGAACGAAATGGCAAAAGTATCTACAGAGCCGAGAGTGCTCAACAAACCTAAACTCAAGCAGGAAATCAATTTCATGTTGATCCACCTACTTCCATTAGGTGCACTGTTTACAGGAGCTACTTTTTTTGATTGGATGTTGTGTATCGGTCTTTATGTATTCAGAATGTTCTGGATCACAGGAGGCTATCACAGATATTTCGCACATAGATCCTATAAAACATCCCGATGGTTTCAGTTTGTGATTGCCTTTATGGCACAAACGTCTGCTCAAAAAGGAGCTCTTTGGTGGGCTGCTCATCACCGAGTGCACCACAGAACAAGTGACACCTATGACGATCCACATTCTATGAAGCATTATGGCTTCTGGTACTCTCACGTAGGCTGGATCATTGGTCCTGACTATAAAGAAACGGATTACAAACTAATTGGAGATTTTTCTAAGTATCCTGAATTGGTTTGGTTGAACAAATACTACCTGGTACCTCCATTTATACTTGCCTTGGTTGTTATGGCACTTGGAGGAATTGTCAACGGAGGCAGTATCCTTGAAATGTTCTCAACAGCAGGTTTTTCTGCATTATTCATAGGGTTTTTCTTAAGTACAGTGATCACTTATCATGGTACTTTCAGTATCAACTCTATTATGCACAAGTTTGGAAAGCAACGCTACCAATCTGATGATGAGTCTAAAAACAGCTTGTGGTTGGCTCTTTTGACATTAGGAGAAGGATGGCACAACAATCACCACTACTATGAGTCTTCTGCAAGACAAGGATTCTTCTGGTGGGAAATTGATATTACCTATTATGTATTGAGAACCTTCGCCTTCTTTGGACTGATTTGGGACCTAAGAGGAGTTCCTGATCACATCAAATACTCCAAGAATAAAGAAGAAGCCAAAGAACTAGCGAAAAAGGCCAAAGAAGCAGCATAAGACATTGATCCATTGAGGATGTTTTTAGTAAAAAGCATCCTCAATGTGTTCTATACCCTCTCCGGGTTTAATGGCTACAATATCAAAACGAATGTCTTTGTGCCAGTCTATCCCAAAAATGTACTCTTCCGCAGCATTGATAATAGATCGCTCCTGAGCTCTTGACACAAAGGACTCTGGCTCGCCGTAATCATCGCGTTTTCTCAGTTTCACCTCAAAGAAGACCAATAGCTCATTATTGAGCAAGCCAATTAAATCTATCTCTCCTCGTCGATGACGATAGTTACGCTCAATGATCTCGAATCCCTTATTCTGAAGGTAGGAAACCGCTAAATCTTCACCATATTTGCCCTTATTTTTAAAATTCATGGTTCATAAAGATAAGAGTTAACTGATCATTTTTTGAAATTCATGAATTTGAAACTTCCAATAGAGATATCCTGTTGGAGAGTAATACTGACGAAAAAGTGACTAACCAGAATAAAAAAACGCGTTTTATCAACCTTGGCTTAAAGGACTACAAAGAGACCTGGAACTACCAGGAGGAGTTGTTCAAAGAGCAGGTGGATCGAAAGATTGCTAATCGCAAACTTCCTGAAGACGAACGAACACCAACAGACAATGTGGTGCTTTTTTGTCAGCATCCGCACGTATATACATTAGGTAAAAGTGGCAAACCAGAGCATTTACTCCTGGATGCCGAAGGTCTTGAAGAGAAACACGCTAGTTATTACAAAATCAATCGTGGTGGAGACATTACCTATCACGGACCCGGACAGCTGGTTGGATATCCCATCATTGATTTGGACAATTTCTTTACAGACATTCATAAATACCTTCGACTCCTTGAAGAGGCAATCATCCTGACCTGTGCGGACTATGGTGTAAAGGCCGGTCGCATCGACGGGCTTACAGGAGTTTGGATCGATTTTGAGGACATTGATAAAGCCAGAAAAATCTGCGCAATGGGAGTTAAATGCAGCCGCTGGGTGACTATGCATGGTTTTGCTTTCAATGTTACCGCTGATTTGAATTATTTTGGCAACATCATCCCTTGTGGGATCGATGATAAAGCCGTGACCTCACTGGATAAGGAAATAGGATTAGTTCCAGATATGAAAGAGGTGGAGGAACACGTAAAAGGTCATATTGTAGATTTGTTTGGAATGGAGCTTGTAGAAGAATGAAATAAGCATAACCCTAATTCTCCCATTTTAAAGAACTAGCAGCATAAGGATTAACGCGAATTCCATGTGACCGATGAAATCAAAAATTTAATTCATGAAAAAGGACATCAATTTTCCCCAAATTGAAGACGTATTTGTAAGTGTAGTGAAGGATGATGAAGGTTGGAAAGTTTACCTTCTTAATCGTACTGATAAGGCATTAGATACCGTCATGATCACAAGCAAAGGCTATGGTGTTAAAGAAGGCAAAGAGCAGAAAACATCTGTCCTTAGACACATGATGCCAAAAATTGAAGCTGGTGAATACGCACTCGTTGAACCAATCGCAGAGGAAGTCTTTCACCTAAATAACGAATATTGGGTGAGCTTTTACATTGATGGGCAGCTCTACGACAAGAAGTATATTTTCGTTCCTGAAACCATCATCAAAGAAAATCTTAGTTTCATTCCAGAGTTGAAACTTCAAGGAGTTTTACATCAGTAAGATGATCTAAATTTTCGTTTTCACTCCATGCCGATAGCCTTGCAGAACGCTCACAACATGCAGGGCTAACTCGCTTGGCTTGATGGATGCTGGCAAATTACGGGCAGTAAAAAGCGTTCGTTGAGTTGGTTCATTTCTTGGAAGGAAATCTTCACTGAAGTTCGGAATCTTGAACTTAGGAATCAAACTAATAAAAGCTCCTGACAAATAAGAAGGAATCAACATGTTGCTACCATGCACCCCAATACATAGATGTGATGATGCATAGTGCTCACACCACTTTTGTTCGTTCTGTGTAAACGAATCATAATCCATTCGTTGGTCATCAAGGAACGAATATCTTAGACCTTTTCCAATACCAATTGCAGTCCATTTAGCCTGAATAGATTGATTGACATGACGAATCAGCTTTTTGTATATGGATCTTTCTTTTCTCTGAAGATACTTCTTAAGTAAGCCGGAACCTGTCTTTTTCCACACTAGATAGAGCCATTGATCACTTTTTGAAGATAGGCACATGCGATCTTCACGTAGCAATATTGTAATTTCAAAGGGTTCTCCTTCTGCAAATCGTTGGAAATCAAACGGCTGCACTTTAGTGAAAGCTGTCAAGTCCACTTCACCAAGATCAAGTGCCATATCGGTTTCAACCAATTCTATTTGTTGGTAATTGGTTAATTGATTTTTAACAAATTCATGGAAGCCATTCAGCTCGTAATCTTGATTGGAGAAGGATGTTTTAACCAACCAAACTTCATCAACGTAATCTGGAACGAAGTGCTGAAAATTGGAATGAATAATGACGACCAACTTTGAATCTGATTCTTCATATCGAGCAGCATTAAATAGCTTATACAAAGCATGGCCATAGCATGCATCTAGACAGTTTAAGACAATGAGATTGGAACTTCGAGAATCCGATAGTTGCACAACTTCATACGCTGCATTATAACCTTCTTTGCTAAGTACCGTATCAACAAATGGTTGAGATAACCAATTCCGAAATCGCGGATTATCGTTAATGACCTCTCCATTAGTTGTTATCTCCACTGGATTGGCCAAAAAGTGGCCGGATGGAAAAGCTTCAATATGGCTCCTGCTGGTGATGGAGACATGATGCCCATGAAACCTTACTTCCTTCTCCCCTTGTTCAAGAAGTAAGATTTTATCTCCTTTGATTACCAATTCTGCCATATAGCAAGTTTACAAAAGGATCATAAATAAAATATTGACTACCAAAAAATTAACCGCAGAGTACACTGAGCCAACAGAGACTTTTCCTCAATTAGAAAAGAGAAAGTGGTGTACAAATGTATCATTAGTAACTGATCAGATCTAGTAATAAAGGTCCCCTCAGTCATCTTGGCGTTCATTGTGGTTTTTAAAGAAATATACTGACAACAAACCCAAAATGTAAAGAATTACCACATACACAATTATTATATAGAAATGGGTAAATTCAGGAAGCATATCTTTGCTACACTTGAAATTACCTAACCTGAAACCCTCCATATGGATCATCGACTGAGAAACCTGCTCATTCTGGATATAGAAACAGTAGCTCTCACAAAAGAGTATCAAAAACTTAACGCTGACCTGCGCAAACATTGGGAAAGAAAATCTAGCTTTCTAAAAAACGACGATGAATTGACAGCCGAGGAGTTGTTTTCAGAAAAAGCAGGCATCTATGCAGAATTTGGGAAGGTAATCACAGTGGCTTTTGGCATCTTTCATGAATTACCTGATGGTAATCTAGCTCTACGAGTCAAATCGATGGCAGGAGATGATGAAGAGAGCTTGTTGACAGAAATTAAGGACTTTTTGGAAACAAAATTTGACCCTGAGAACTTAAGACTATGTGCACACAATGGAAAGGAATTTGATTTTCCGTATCTTAGCCGCAGAATGCTCCTCAATGGGATAAAGCTTCCCTATGTGCTCGACAATTCTGGCAAGAAGCCATGGGAAGTAAATTTTCTAGACACCATGGAAATGTGGAAGTTTGGCGATCGAAAAAACTTCACCTCACTCGATCTACTGACAACCATTTTTAACATCCCCTCAAGCAAATCCGATATAGATGGATCGTTGGTAAACCAGGTTTACTATGAAGAAGAAAACGGGCTTGAGCGCATCAGAAAATACTGTCAGGGGGATGTAATCGCTACCGCACAGCTTTTTTTGAAAATGAATGCGCTGCCCGTAGTAGATGAAAAAAATATTACAATAGTTAGTTAACTCTATATGAGTAAAAAGAGAAAAAAACAGAAAGGCGGAAGGCCTTCTAAAAATACAGCAAACGCAAAATTGCTAAAAGACAGAGTACGCGGAGTATTTGCGCAACACCTTGGCGAGCGATTCAGCTACCGCCAGTTGATCAAAAAATTAGGATTACGAGACAAAAAGTCAAAAGAAATGCTGAAAGACATTCTTTTCAGCATGGAATCAAACGATAAAATCAAAAAAGCTCCGGACGGCAGATTAGTTAGTTCTTATGACGCTCCTGAAGTGATTGGACGTGTGGATCATGTTAATTCACGATTTGCCTATATCATTAGCCCAGATTCTGAAGAAGACATTTGGGTAAAGTCTGAAGATCTCAATTATGCGATCGATCAGGACACCGTAAAGGTACAGATCACGCGACCTGCCTCGGACGGATTCCGACCTGAAGGGAAAGTGGTAGAATTGGTTGAGCGTGCAAAAGATGAATTTGTAGGTAAAATTGAAGTCTCTGAAAAATTCAGTTTTGTAGTTCCCGATAATAGAAACATTCACTTTGATGTGATGGTCTTTCCTGAGAAAATCAAAAAGGCCAAGCACAATGACAAGGTGATTGTGAAAATCTCCAAGTGGCATGATAAAAAGAACAGAAGTCCACTAGGAGAAATCATTAATGTCTTAGGACCTGCTGGTGAGAATGATGCTGAGATTCACTCCATCATGGCAGAGTTTGGTTTACCATTCCAGTTCCCTCAAAATGTGGAAGAAGCTGCGGAGAAGATCCCTGTAGAGATTTCTAAAGAGGAAATCTCTTACAGAAGAGACTTCCGAACCATCACGACATTTACCATTGACCCGGAAGACGCAAAGGATTTTGACGATGCTTTGTCAGTGGAAAAACTGGATAATGGTGATTATGAAATTGGCGTGCACATTGCAGATGTATCTCATTATGTAAAACCAAAATCAATTCTTGAAAAAGAAGCGCTACAGCGAGCTACTTCTGTTTATTTGGTAGATAGAACTATCCCGATGCTTCCCGAGAAGTTGTCCAATGGTCTTTGTTCACTTAGACCTAACGAAGACAAGCTGACCTTTTCTGCTTCTTTCGTCATGGACACGGAAGGCAAGGTGAAAAAGAAATGGTTTGGAAGAACCATCATTCACTCAGATAGACGATTCACTTATGAGGAAGCTCAAGAGCGAATAGAGTCTGGTGAGGGTGACTATGCAGAGGAAATTCAACTGCTAAATGGTATTGCTCACAAGCTAAAGGATAAGCGCTTTAAAAATGGAGCAGTAAACTTTGAGACCACTGAAGTCAAATTCAAGTTGGATGAAAAAGGCAAACCAATTGCGGTGATTCCGAAAGTGAGAAAAGACGCTCACAAGATGATTGAAGAATTTATGCTCCTTGCCAACCGTGAAGTAGCTACCCATATCTACAAATGGGGTCGAGGAGAAAATGGCAAGTATACCTTCGTCTATAGAACTCACGATGATCCGGATCCAGAGAAATTGGATGGCTTTGCAAAGTTTGCAGCGAAGTTTGGACACAAAATGAATGCGGGAGGAAACATCTCCAGCAGTTTAAATAAACTGCTAGGTGAAGTAGAAGGAAAACCAGAGCAGAATGTTCTGGAATCGCTGGCTATTCGCTCTATGGCGAAAGCGAAATACACTACCGATCCAAAACCACACTTTGGTCTAGCATTTGAACATTATACACACTTCACTTCACCCATCCGAAGGTATCCGGATGTGATGGTTCACAGATTACTTTGGCATTATCTCAATGATGGTAAGCCTGTGGAAGTGGAGCCAGAGGAAAAAAAATGTGTGCACTCGTCAGAGCGTGAAAAGAATGCTGCTGATGCTGAAAGAGCATCCATCAAATACAAGCAAGTTGAGTTCATGCAAAGCATGCTTGGAGAAGATTTTGAAGGAATTGTTTCTGGTGTCACTGAGTGGGGTATTTTTGTCGAAATCACCGAAACCAAATGTGAAGGAATGGTTCGTCTGGCGGATTTGACTGATGACTTCTACGAGTTTGATGAGAAAAACTATCGAATCATTGGCAAGCGCAATAAAAGAATCATCACTCTTGGTGACAAATTAACTGTTAAAGTAGTTAAGACTGATATCGATCGAAGAACGATTGATTTAGACCTTGTGAACATCGAAGAATGACCGACATCAAATCACTGCAACAACTGATTGGAGAAGAAATAGACAAACTCCAGTTTGGTGATAACCCTAAAGAACTTTACGAGCCAATCTCTTACATTTTATCACTTGGTGGCAAAAGAATGCGCCCTCTTTTGGTGCTCCTAGGCTACCAAATGATGAAAAATGATCCTCAATCGATCATTAGAGAAGCTCTCACAGTTGAGGTCTTTCACAACTTTACCTTGATGCACGATGACATCATGGATGAAGCTCCACTGAGAAGAGGTATGCCAACAGTTCACGAAAAATGGAACAGTACTGTAGCCATACTAAGTGGAGATACCATGCTGGTAAAAGCTTATGATCTTCTTTTAGGTGTAAAACCCGAATTACTCCCAGAAGCCATTAAACTTTTCAATAAATGTTCGGTAGAGGTTTGTGAAGGTCAACAGATTGATATGAATTTCGAATCTGAAGATGCGGTATCTATCGATGCCTATATCAACATGATTCGTTTGAAAACCGCAGTTCTGCTTGGGTTCAGTTTAGAGTTTGGAGCCTTGATGGGTGGTATGTCGGAAACCAGCCGGAAACAGCTTTATAAAATCGGTGTGAAAATGGGTATCGGATTCCAGCTAATGGATGACCTCCTCGATGTATATGCTGATCAAAGCAAGTTTGGCAAACAAGTAGGTGGAGATATCATTTCCAACAAAAAGACATTCTTACTAATCAAAGCACTCGAACTTGCTAATGCTGAACAAAAACAAGCATTAGATAACTGGATTGGTAAGGAAGAATTCGACTCTGCCGAAAAAGTACAGGCAGTAACTGCCATATATGACGAAATCGGCATCAAAGAGCTCACCACTGAGTTGATGAACCGTTATTTTGATGAGTCTTTTGATTTATTAGAATCGTTAGACTCCCGTGAAGAAGGCAAGGCTATGCTGAAAGGTTTAGCCATGCAGTTAATGAAAAGAGAAAAATAAATGTCAGTAACCTTAGTTATCATCGCTCTAACAGTTTTAATCAGCTTAAGAGCACTCAATAATCCTGTAATGCTTCAGAAATGGATGATGAACCCCTATATGGTTTTTCATCGCAAAGAGTTCTGGCGTTTGATTTCATCAGGATTTATCCATGGAAGTTTTATTCACCTGGGATTCAACATGTTCACTTTCTATTTCTTCGGAAGAGTGGTAGAGCAAGTTTTTACAGAACTAATGGGTGAGATGGGAATGGTTATTTATGTGCTATTCTATATTTCTGCAATTATTATTTCAGACTTACCTGGAGCATGGAAAAAGAAAGATCAAATCAACTACAACAGCCTTGGAGCTTCCGGTGCTGTATCAGCTATGGTGTTTGCCAGCATTTTATATTTTCCCCTCAATGACATTTGTCTTTATGGACTACTTTGTATCCCAGGGTTTATTTTGGGAGTCGTTTATGTAATCTACTCTTACTTCCAGGGCAAAAACATGAGTGACAACATTAACCATGAAGCACATCTATTTGGAGCTTTATACGGCGTGATCTTTGGCATTGCTGTTTATCCTCCATCCGCAATGGAATTCGTTCGACAAATCAGCAATTACAGCATTTTTTAATTAACCTATTTGGGACTCACCCCGTATACAAAGTCCCAGTTAAGCAGACTAAATGGAAAAAATTCAGATAACCTATCAAACAGCATCCAAAGAAGAATTAACTAAAGAGGAACAATCTTTAATTGATAAAGCAATAGCGGCTCTTGACGGAGCTCATGCACCTTATTCCAATTTTCATGTAGGAAGTGCTGTATTATTGGAAGATGGAAGTATTGTCACTGGCAATAATCAGGAAAATGCAGCCTACCCATCAGGCTTATGTGCTGAGCGAGTTGCATTATTTGCTGCCAAAAGCCAGACTAAGCAACCTGTCAGATTGATTGCCATCGTAGCAAGAAATCAAAAAGGGAATGCTGCCGATGCCTTTTCATGTGGCAATTGCCGTCAGGTGATGATGGAATACGCCAATGAGCAAGAAACTCGTATTCGGATCATCATGGGAGACCATAATGGCAATTATGTGGTTCTTGATGACGTAAGAAATCTGCTTCCGTTCTCGTTTTATTCCCGATCACTCAATTAAAATGATTCATTTAAGGTTTATTAACACATAGTTAACATCCCTACCCCAACTTGCAGCGTTAATAAAGCAGTCTACTCAGTCGGAGTAGAATCCTCTTTATATCAGACCTGAAAGGGTCACATGTAAAAAATATGTTTCAGAACGGAGTATAGCTTTCTATACTCCGTTTTTTTGTGTCTACCACTGAAAGCTGCATCAAACACTCCCTTTTGTCTGCGGAAACTATTTACTTTGCCACAAATTTTTCAAAACCATGGAAAACGAAAAGAGAGAATCGCTGAATTTCATTGAACAAATGATCGAAAATGACCTGAAGAGTGGTAAACACCAGGCCATTCAGACGCGTTTTCCTCCAGAACCTAACGGTTATCTACACATCGGTCATGCCAAGTCCATTCACCTGAACTTTGGTCTGGCTGAGAAATTCAATGGGAAGTGTAATCTTCGTTTTGACGACACCAACCCAGAGAAAGAAGATGTAGAGTACGTAGACTCTATCAAGAGTAACGTAAAATGGCTAGGCTTTGACTGGGATGGTGAATTCTATGCCTCAGACTATTTCCCACAGTTGTATGCTTTCGCTGTGCAATTAATCAAAGACGGCAAAGCCTACGTAGATGATTTGAGCAAAGAAGAATGGAATGAAATCAAAGGAACACCAACAGTTCCTGGAAAGGAAAGTCCATTTAGATCGAGATCAGTAGAAGAGAATTTGCAACTCTTTGCTGAAATGAAAGATGGCAAATATCAGAATGGTGAGAAAGTACTTCGAGCTAAGATTGATATGTCGTCACCTAACATGCACATGAGAGACCCTGTTCTTTACAGAATCAAGCATGTGGAGCATCACCGTACTGGAAATGATTGGTGCATCTATCCTTCATACGATTTTGCACACGGACAGTCCGATAGTATCGAACATGTGACTCACTCACTATGTACCTTAGAGTTTGAAGTGCATCGACCGTTATATGAATGGATTATTGAACAACTAGAAATATTCCCTTCTAAACAAACGGAGTTCGCAAGACTAAACCTGTCTTACACGATTGTAAGTAAGCGAAAGCTTTTGGAATTGGTAGAAGGTAACTATGTAGCTGGATGGGACGATCCTCGTATGCCAACAATCTCCGGCATCAAAAGGCGTGGTTTTACTCCTGAGTCTATTAAAAACTTCGTGAAGAAGGTTGGTGTAGCGCGTAGAGACGGCATTACAGATGTGGCTGTACTCGAGCATGCGGTTAGAGAAGACCTGAATAAGAAAACCAATAGAGTATTCGGAATCCTGGATCCAGTGAAGTTGGTGATCACCAACTGGCCAGAAGATAAAGAAGAAACGCTGACAGCTGTCAACAATCCAGAAGACGAATCTGCAGGCACCAGAGATATGATGTTCGGTAGAGAAATCTATGTAGACAGAGCAGACTTCATGAAGGATCCTCCAAGTCCTAGAAAGTGGTTTAGACTGGGTCCTGACAGAGAGGTTCGTTTGAAATATGCGTACATCATCAAGTGTACTGGGTTTGATGAGGATGAAAATGGTGAAGTAACTACCATTTATGCTGAGTACGATCCAGAAACCAGAAGTGGTCAGGACACGAGTGGAAAGAAAGTGAAAGGTACTTTGGGATGGGTTTCTGTTAAGCATGCAGTGAATGCAGAAATCAGACTATACGACCGCCTCTTCAAAACTGAAAACCTGAACGATATTGACGATGATTTCAAAAATCATTTGAACCCCGATTCTTTGGAAGTAAATACTAAAGCGGTACTAGAAGGGTCACTAGCTTCTGCTAAAATTGGTGATACTGTTCAGTTTGAGCGTGTAGGATATTTCAGAGTAGATGAAGATTCTACTGATGACAAATTAGTCTTCAACAGAACGATCACTCTTCGTGACAACTGGGAAAAACAGCAAGGAAAATAAAGTTACCGAAACCGGTAACCATAAATAAGAGTATAAAGGAGGATGAAGTATTTTTTCATTCTCCTTTTTTTATTCTGAGGATTCTTAGTTTCTGCACAACGAGAATTTCCGACTCTAAGCAAAATCTAGCAACAGTGACGGAAGAAACACTCTAAACTCTTTTCCCCGAGACAATTGCCGGACAAGAATTACCAGCAGGATATCACAACCTTCTTAATATCCCAGAAAAGGAGCAGTGATTCTTAATCAAGGCACACCACTTTGACGAACATACAATTATGAGTCCTCTAAAGATATACTAGAGTTTGACCTATTAGTAGAAAAGTTATCGGTTTATATGCAGACCCTGATTCTCGATGTGGTTCCCTATGATGCAGTGCTCCACTTTATGTAGCAAAATGTTCATGTGAAGTTCCCAATCAAGACCCGTACAAATCAGCGAATTAAAACTTTCATTCAAGATAGTTACGAACCAACTTATCTAAAGGAGCGGATGACTACTTCAATGCTGCTCATCATCTTTTAATGCTTCAAGAAGCCTATGAGCTCGCGCTAGAGTTATCGAACAAGAGCCTCTCAAATACCAAATCAGCACACGGCATTGGTCAAAAAGCCGAAATACTATACAAACTCGAACGTGTCTCTGAAGCACTTAAAGTGGCCAATGATGGCTATCAGTGGGAAATAGACCATAGGATGGATGGCCAATATTTCAAGAAGATGATTGGGAGGTTTAAAGAATAGTTAGTCTTGTTTTTTCTCTTCTTTAATGCACACTCCCAGAATTCCAAAACTAAGAGTCAATGAAGTGAACATAATGACATAAACTAGTAAAAACACCATTTTACTCCACTGAAGAGCTAAATTGGAGCTTTCCGCGATTACATTAAATACATCATCTCGCCCCCATTCTCTTATTAATGCCGCTTTACTATCATACATCGCCAATCCTGATGCTAATTCACCCTGGGGCCAAAGTGGAAACAAGAGTGACTCAGACCCCGGAGTGCTCACTACGTAAAACCCGAAGAGTTGTAGGTATACAATCAAGAATACAAAAAACGAAACTGCTAAAAGTATGGTGATACGAGTTGCAGACTTCACTGACAACTGCTGTAACTTATTCTTATTGAGCCATAAAATAAGTAGACTAAGCACTCCTAATGACTCCATAACCGTCGCATACATCACCGAAGAAGTGCCAGGGGGAACGCCTACTTCTGTGATCAATACAGCAATACCCGGAACAAGTGCGAATGTGCCAGAAGCGGCAGTTAAAATGGTTCCACTCTTCTTCATCAGAATTTCACAAAGACTTTTTGAGAGGGTTGAACACTAAGTGGCTGTGTATAATGAATGATGGATTTGAAGTCGTCATTGATACGAAACAGTATTCTGAAAACCGTTTGATCTATCAAAACATGTGTATTCGTAAACCCTGAATTCACCCGAAACCTTAATAGCTCTGATTCTTTGTTATCTAGTTCTTGTCCATCAAAATCACGATTCCAGACTCTATTAGGAATTAAATAGACCTCTGCACCATTGGGGTCGGATTCAATTTCTAGCTGAATTGACTTTAAGTTAACGCCTCCGTATTCATAAGACCGCTCCTTAATCTTGTACTCGGACTTCCAGGGCAGTTTTTTGACCTTCTTCGTCTGTTCCATGGTACAGGTAAACATCAAATTAGAACTTGCCAACTCTGAAGGGATAAGTACGCCAAAAAGAATTCCTTCAGAATCAATATCCAATGGCTGTAATAACTCAGACTCCCAATTAATAGTATCATTGATCAATCTCAATTTGTAGCCCTCTATTTCCCATCCGTATCCACTGATGGATTCTACAGGCACATGAGTATAGACCATTTCATGATCTCCTGATTGAGACCATAGAGTGTAGCAAGCAACAAAATAAAACGAAGTAAATAAAATCCTGAAAATCATAAAATTGAGCTGGTGTTTGTCTTAGACAAATTAGGCAAAACCAACTTTCATCGCAAACAACTCATTCGTTGTTTTAGGATTTAGGCTAACTATTTCTATCTCGTATTTGAAGAAATTCGTTTAATCAATAAAAAAGGGTCGTATTTGGCGACCCTTCTAATTTCTAATAATTCCTATAATAGGCACGTATCTTTGATATGACCTGATCATATATGGGAGCGGTAAACTCTTCGAACATCCATTGCGGATTGGGTATGGAAGCTTCTACGGTATTCACCATTTTCAATTCTTCCTCGCTCAAAGCGCGCTCATCTCCATTATAAGATGCCCACTGAATTGACCAGGTATATTCACTTGGAAATTTCTCCTGGGTGATTACTTTTTTCAAGTCATTGTCCAAGACTTTAAAGTCAAGCAAGCCAGATCCCGTAATTGCTTTCTGCTGCACCGTCAATTTTGCTTTAACTGTACCGTAGATATCTTCACCATTTCTAGTCGCGATTACCACACTATCTCTGCTTACATCTCTAGTGTCTTTGCTACTGTACACATTGCCCAATGTAAATCTGTCAAACTCCATTCTTATAATATGGTCCACATAATCTAGTTTCTCAGCATCGGCCTCCTCAGGAGTATAGAACCTGACGTATTCGTTAATTCTTTGATTATGTAAATATTCATTGATCTTATTTACAAAGAACTCATGCTTCAAATTGAACATTCTTGTTGGTGCGGGAATCGGCTCTACCACCACTCTTAAGGTGGCATAGTAAATTGCTTCTTGTAGCTTCTCCTCCACATCTTTATATCGTGGCACATAATCTCGAACAACAAGAAAATGTTGATGTGCTTCAATGGCCTTTGTACGGTTTTTCTTGTACTGGAGTGCAGACACACCCATATCATATCTAACATCAGCCGCTTTCTGCTTAGCCTCATTAAGCTGACTGCTGTATTGGACAGGATTAGGAACTACGTCTCTGCAACCAGGGCAACGCATTATTTCTTCAGATAGATAGTTGATCTGCTGATAATTCCCAGCAATAACCTCCCACTTCATTGGATCATTAGAAGAATTGGCTTTTATAATATTATTCAAATGCATCTCCACAGCATACCGATATCCTTTTTTCAGAGTTGCCAATGCATTTTTAGAGTCCTCATTAGATCTTAATCGATTGATCGCTTGAGTCACGGCTTTGTCATAATCGCCCCTCTTAAGAGCTTTTTTACCACTGGCACAGCCAAATAAGCTACCTATGACGACCAAGATCAGTATAAATTGTAGTGACTTTCTCATGATTAGGTGTTTGATGGTACTAAGATACCAATACCAGAAATAATGCCAATTGAAATTTACCCTCTTAAATTAGTCTAGTTTTTTATTGGAAAATTTCATATTTTCATCTTTTGAAAAAACCTAATCGCCTTTTACTATGTCTTTAATTGCGAAAGATTTCGTCCCGGAAAAAACTAAGGGAGGAATGTTCAAATCAGGAAAAATGCAAACATTTCAGGAGGTTCTGGATAATGCCAATTCCTGGATTGCCGAAAACCCACAGTATAAAGTGGTCAATGTAGAAACAGTGGTACTTCCCAACATACACGAAAAAGATGAAGATGGGAGCACCGACACTGAACTCTGGACAGGGGGAGAATCCAGCTCCAATTGGTATCAGCTGGTTCGCGTGTGGTACAAAGACAATTAAATTTCTTTACGTAACACTTCTAGTGGACTCTGGCGGATGACGTCTCTACTGTTCATCAAACCAATTAGAACCGTCATTGATGTTACTGCCAGAGTTACCCAAATCATCTGTATGATGTTCGGAATAAATACGAACTCAAATACAAACTTGCCTAAGAGCGTCGTTAGAATTGTTGCAATTAAAAGCCCTGACAAAGCACCTAATCCGCCCAGAAAGAAATACTCTGCAATGATGATCTTCCAAAGTTTGGTGCTAGAAGCTCCCAGAGTTCTCAACAGTACGTTTTCACGCATGCGTTGAAACCTGCTCAATACGATAGAGCTAATCAACATGATCACTCCTGTTCCGATGCTAAAGAACGCCATAAACCGGATCACAAAAGCAATTTTACCCAGAATATCCTCTAGTGTTTTTAGTATCAATTCTAGATCTATTATCGATACATTAGGATAACTACGTACCACCGCTTGCTGATACCTGGCAGACAATTCATTATTTTTTATACGAGTGATCAGCACGTGAAATTGAGGTGCTCGCTCCAAAACGCCTTCAGGAAAAAGTACAAGGAAATTCGTCTGAACTCTTCGCCAATCAATCTCCCGGAAACTTCCAATATAAGTTTTCACCAAGGCTCCCTGAACATTAAATAACATTTCATCGCCAATTTCCAATTCAAGACTTTCAGCGAATCCACTACTTATGGATATGAATATGCTATCTCCTGACTCATAATTACCGTTCCACAATCCTTCAGTTATCTTTTCAGAATCAATCAAACTATCGCGATAGGTCACCCGATATTCTCGGTCATACACCCAATCCCTAATATTCACAGTGGTGTCCGCAAGCGCTTCTCTTTTAGTAATTCCGTTAATTTCTTCTAGCCTCATCGTCACAATTGGTACTTCCTGTAGTACCGGAAGGTCATAATCCAACGTGAGTTGTTTTAGCTCTTCTTTTTGTGGAGTTTGAATATCAAACAAGACTGTATTTGGGCGATCGTTTTCACCTGTAATAGAGACTCGATCTACGAGTAAATCCTGCATGAAGAGCAGTGTGCCTATAAATGCCGTACCTAGTCCTAAAGTCGTTACTAAAAGTGACGTCTGATTGTGAGGCCGATATAAGTTGGATAGTCCCTGACGCCATACATAAGGAATACTATCAGGCATGACACGCTTGATCAAAAGCGCCAATCCTCTACCTATCAACCCTAGAATCAAAATGGTCAGCAATAGACCAACAGTAAAGACGGCAGCATCAGCCCAATCACCAATTTGTAAGTAAACCAGCGTTAAAAGGAACAAGAAAATAATTCCCCCAACGAGAACCTGTACTTTATCAATTCGCACTTTGCCATTTCCTATATCTGACCGAATAGCTTGCAAAGGACTAACTTTCCTTAGAGAAACCAGAGAGATTAATGCAAACAGGACTGAAACCACCACTCCAATGGCGATACCACTCAACACTGCCAACCAGGAAAAAGACGGTTCTAACTCAACCGGTATAAATTCGCGAACCAATATTGGTAAATAGACGTGAAGTCCTACTCCGACTAAAGCTCCTATTGCCGAACCAATAAAACCAAAAATCCCAACCTGTATCAAAAAAATACTGATGGCTTGCCCAGATTTCATTCCCAGACATCTGAGGGTAGCTACAATACCTATTTTCTCTTTTGTATAAACGTACATGGAACTAGCTACTCCAATACAACCTAGAAGAAGTGCTGTGAATGCTACTAGCTCCAGGAAGTTGGTTAAGTCACGAAACGCTCGACCCGTATCTTCTTTCCGCTCTTCAATATCATCTATGCTATAACCCTTCTTATCTGCAAACTCAACCAAATTGGACCATTTGCCTGTGGTATCTACATCCGCACTGAACTGGAAGTAATTCAAATAATTTACACGACTTCCTTTTTGCAAAAGATCCGTTTGATCAAGCTTATTGTAAGGGATATATACCACCGGCGCTGCGGTGGCACCAATATCTGTTTGTCCAGGAATCTTTTGTAGACGACCAATAATCTTAAACGTCTGCTGACCAACCTTAACCGAATCTCCCAACTCAACATTGTATTGAATCATGAGCTTTTCATCGACCAATGCCGACATTCCATTTTGAAACTCTCGCGAAGCCTCCTCTGGCACTGTCTCTATTTCACCATAATAAGGATATTTTCCTGATAATGCCCGAACCTGCGCTAATCGCGTACCGTCAGTACTGGGGAAATATACCATACTCGCAAAGTAGACCTCACGAGACATCTCTGGTGCCAGCTCATAAAATGCAAAAAGCAAACTGTCCGGTAACGGCTGATTTCCTTTCACTTCTACATCTGCACCGAGTAAAGTCTTGGCCTGATCGTCTATTTCCAGCAATAGATTTTCACGGAAGCTTGTGATGCCTACCATCGCGGCAATTCCTAGAGAAATCGATAGAATGAACAACATGAGCTTGCCTTTACTCTTACGGCTATCGCGCCATGCCATTTTGAGTGGCCAGGTTAAGGAATATTTGGTCGGTTGAATAGAAGTTCTTTTGTCCATGATTAGGTTTTAAGTTTCGTGCATTAGGCCCAGTCAGAGTAATCACCCTCTTTGTGAAAATTTCACGACACTATTTTTCCTCCTTTCAATTTCAAAATGCGGTCTGTTTTATGGGCTAATGCATCATCATGTGTCACAATAACCAGTGTTGTTCCTTGTTCTTTATTTATTTCAAAAAGCAAAGCCTCAATCGAATGACTGGTTTCTTCATCCAGATTACCAGTAGGCTCATCAGCAAACAATATTTTTGGTCGGTTAGCAAATGCTCGAGCTATAGCTACACGCTGCTGTTCTCCACCTGACAATTGGCTGGGATAATGATCATATCGATCGCCTAAACCGACTCTGCTCAAAAGTTCTTTAGCAAAAGCAGCGATATTTTTCTCCCCTCTTAGTTCCAATGGAACCATCACATTTTCAAGAGCAGTCAGCGTAGGTATTAACTGGAAGTTTTGAAAGATGAAGCCCACTTCCTGATTTCTCAATTGAGCCAACTCATCCTCAGTAAGCTTGTTCAACACAATATTGTCTAGAGATACAGAACCCTGGGAAGCACGATCCAATCCAGCACATAGGCCTAGAAGCGTCGTTTTACCACTTCCAGATGGCCCAATAATGGACATGCTTTTTCCTTCTTCCAGATCAAAGGAGATATTATCTAATACAGTGATTTCTCTTACTCCACTTTTAAAAGATTTAGTAAGTCCTGAAACTTCTAGTATTGCTGACATTCAATTTGAGTTTAAAACAGTTAAAACGGAAAGAACAAGATCATGTTTATGAATCCACCAGTCATTAACAAAATATTAAGATTCTAGTTGAATTGAATCACTGAAAACCAACGTCATGGTGAAAATTGGATAATTAGTCAAAAAGCAAATTTCGTTATCTAATGATTTTTGGCTTAATTTCGAGACTTGACCTTAATCAAATCTGACATTTAGGATCTTAGACACTACCGTATGGTAAGATATACAATATGTTTTTTGTTGCTCTCAACTGTTACTTTTTGGTCTTGTAATAATGCTCAAAAACAGCAAAAAGAGACTCCAGAAGTAACACAAACTGTTGAAGAACCAACAAAAGAAAATGATGCACCAGTTATTCTCTTTTTTGGAAACAGTATCACAGCAGGGTATCAGCTAGAAGTAAAAGAAGCTTTTCCAGCATTAATTCAAGACAGATTGGATTCTCTTGGTTACAACTACCGCGTGATCAATGCCGGATTGAGTGGAGAAACCACGGCTGCAGGATTGAATCGCATTGAATGGGTCCTTCAAACAATTCCTGAAATATTTGTCCTAGAACTTGGCGCCAATGATGGCTTGAGAGGACTTGATCTGGATAAAACTAAGAAAAATCTAGCAGGGATCATTGCTAAAGTACGAGAAGCAAACCCAGATGTAAAAGTAATCCTTGCCGGAATGGAAGTTCCTCCAAACCTTGGCAATGACTATACCACTAAGTTCAGAAACTTGTTCAAAGAACTTGCCTCAGAAGAGCATACCGAACTGATACCATTCTTACTGAACAATGTCGCAGGAATCTCAGAGTTAAACCTCAACGATGGCATACATCCTACACCAGAAGGCCATCAAATTGTTGCTGATAATGTTTGGCCAATCTTAAAACCATTACTAGATAAAGAACCGACTTCATGACTTTAGAAGAATTCTTCTCTACAGCCTCTGATTTTATCTGGGGAATGCCTTTGCTCATTTTGCTGTTAGGCGGTGGGCTGTTCTTCATGATCTATTCTCGTTTTTTACCATTTAGATATTTTGGACATGCCATCAACGTACTTCGTGGAAAATACGATGATCCGGATGATCCTGGAGACATCAATCACTTTCAGGCGTTATCCGGAGCATTAGCCGCAACCATTGGGATGGGTAATATCAGTGGGGTTGCTTTAGCAATATTCGCTGGCGGCCCCGGAGCTATTTTCTGGATGTGGGTAAGTGCCTTCTTTGGCATGGCTACCAAATTTTTCACTTGTACATTATCCGTGATGTACCGTGGTAAAGATTCAGAAGGTGAGCTACAAGGTGGACCGATGTATTATATCCGCGAAGGTCTTGGCAAGAATTGGATGCCGCTTGCTATCTTCTTTTCAGTAGTTGGCTTCTTTGGAGCAACTCCAGTGTTTCAAGCTAATCAAATGGTTGTTGTTATTCGAGACACCTTTTTAGAACCATACGGTCTGGCTTTCAAAGATCAGTTTTTCACCGACCTCACTGTAGGTTTGGTGATTGCCATATTGGTTGCTGCAGTAATTTTAGGAGGCATAAAACGAATCGGGAATGTGGCATCAAAGCTGGTTCCAGCTATGGTGATTCTTTACACGGCAAGTGTAGTAATCATCCTATTGATCAACTATTCTGAAATCATCCCTTCATTCATCTTCATTTTTGAAGATGCATTCTCAGCAAAAGCTGCCTTAGGAGGAGCTTTTGGTATGATCGTGATCGAAGGAGCCAAAAGAGCAGCATTCTCCAACGAAGCTGGAATTGGTACTGCACCTATGATGCACGGAGCGGCAAAAACAAAAGAACCAGTACGAGAAGGTTTGGTAGCCATGCTTGGCCCTGCCATAGATACACTCCTTATTTGTACCATGACCGGTCTGTGTATCATCATCACTGACGTATGGAGTTCTGGAGAAGCAAACGGAATCTTACTAACATCTAGTGCTTTTGCGAAAAGCTTACCTGGAGTAGGTCCATTTATCCTCTTAATCTGTGTAATCATATTCGCCATTACTACTGTATTTGGTCTGGCTTACTATGGTCAGAAATGTCTGTCATTCCTTATTGGTGCCAAATATGGGAAACTATTTAACTACTGGTATATAGCTTTGATTATTGTAGGCTCAGTGGCTAGTCTTAGTGTTGTTGTCAACATTGTTTTTGTGGCTTATGGCTTGATGTCAATCCCTACAATGATAGGAGCGATCTTTTTGGCTCCCAAAGTTGTTAAAGCATCAAAGGAATATTTTGGCAACGTAAGAGAATGATATCAATCAAATGTTCGTTACCATCTACCGTTACTACTAAATGACTCATCGAAATGAACTACCAATTTGTTTCGCAAGCATTAGTTTGTCTTATATTTACCTCCAATAAGGAATAGCTATGAGAATTATCATCGCAGGTGCAGGGGATTTAGGTTTCCATTTGGCTAAACTATTGGCCTTTGAAGAGCAAGACATCATCCTGATTGATCAAGACGCTGCAGTTCTGGAGCACGCATCCAATCACCTGGACGTTCATACTATCAAAGGAAGTAGTACTTCCATCACGATACTCGAAGAGGCCAACGTTTCCAAAGCGGACTTGTTGATAGCGGTAACTTCTATTGAAGAAACAAACCTAACAACAGCCATTATTGGAAAGAACTTAGGTGCCAAAAGAACTGTCGCGAGAATTTCCAACACAGAGTTTTTACATCAAAAAGACAAGTGTGATTTGAAGAATCTGGGAATTGATGAAATCATTTCACCAGAGTCTCTGGCAGCACGCGAGATTAAGCGATTGTTGAAACAATCTGCACTAACGGATACCTTTGAATTTGAGAAGGGGATGTTGTCTCTTGTAGGTATTACAGTAGATGAAAATTCTGAATTGAAAGACAAGTCGCTAACTGAGACTGCCTATCTCAATCCAGATCATGATTTCACTACGGTGGCCATCTTGCGCGAAAGCCAGACAATCATTCCTCATGGAGATAATAATTTTCAGCTAAACGATCACGCATATTTCATTACAGAACCTAGTGGTATCGATCGAGTAATGTCTCTTGCTGGAAAAGAGCGCATAGAGATCAAAAATGTAATGATCTTAGGAGGAAGTAAAGTAGGAATCAACACAGCTAAACAGCTGAGCAAGAAATACAACATCAAGCTAATCGAACAGGACAAAGACAAGTGTTTTACGTTAGCTGATGAATTAACCGACACCATGATTATCAATGGTGATGGTAGAGATATTGATCTTCTGAAAGAGGAGGGTATTGATAGAATGGATGCCGTAATTGCCGTGACAGGTAATTCAGAAACCAACATTATTTCCTGCCTTGTAGCAAAGAACAATGGTGTTAAAAAAACCATTGCAGCTGTAGAGAATATCGATTACATCCACTTATCTCAAAATATTGGAGTGGATACATTGATCAATAAAAAACTAATTGCTGCGAACTTTATTTTCAGGTATATTCGAAAAGGACAGGTATTGAACATCACCAGTATTCATGGTGTGGATGCCGAAATCCTGGAATTTGAGGTGCAACCTGACTCTAAAATTTTGCAACACGAATTAAGAAATCTAGACTTTCCAAGAACAGCCATCATCGGTGGTGTGATTCGTAAAGGAGTAGGCTATACCGTAAGAGGAAGCTTCAATTTCCAACCAAAAGATCGAGTGGTAGTACTATCTAAACCGGAATGCATCCATAAGGTGGAGGGTTTCTTCAACTAATATGCTTTTTAATTATCGCGTAATCGTCAATATTCTTGGAACCTTGTTGATGCTCAACGGGGCTTTTATGTTGACCTGCATTCCGTTCAGTTTATATTTTCAAGAAGGAGACATCTGGCCGATACTAGGATCTGCGCTCATTACCGGATCAGTTGGTAGTGGAATGTTCTTTTTCTCCCGAAAGAACCTCAACAAAGAAATCAAAAAGCGTGATGGATACATTGTTGTGACCTTTGGGTGGCTTTTCATGTCATTTTTTGGATCAATCCCCTATCTACTAAGTGGATCCATCCCAAATCTAACAGACGCATTCTTTGAAACATTAAGTGGTTTTTCTACCACTGGAGCGACCATTCTTACAGATATAGAATCCGTCAACAAAGGGATTCTTTTCTGGAGAAGTTTGACCCAATGGATTGGAGGAATGGGAATTATCGTATTGACGGTAGCTATTTTACCCATTTTGGGAATTGGAGGAATGCAGCTTTTTGTAGCGGAAGCACCAGGTATTTCGCCAGATAAACTTCAGCCAAGAATTAAAGAAACGGCCAAGCGTCTTTGGTTAATTTACCTTGGATTGACTTTTGTAGAAACGATCTTATTATGGGTGGGTGGAATGACATTTTACGATGCCATTAACCACAGTTTGACAACCATGGCTACGGGTGGTTTCTCCACTAAAAATGCCAGTATTGCCTATTACACGTCGCCGTACATCCAATATGTCATCATCATTTTCATGTTCCTTGCTGGAACAAACTTTACGATGACCTATTTCGCATTGCACAAGGACTTTAAGAAAGTACTTAGCAACGAAGAATTTAGAACGTATGCAGGATTCAGCATTGTCGCTAGTATTATCGTTGGGTTGGTGATCTTCTCTGTTGGTAATGAAAGTTTTGAAAAGTCCATTCGTGATGCGCTTTTCCAGGTGGTATCAGTAGTGACCACTACGGGATATATTACCGCTGATTATACCAGTTGGGCGCCATTCATTACCGCCCTCTTTTTCTTCATGATGTTCTTCGGTGCAAGTGCCGGATCTACAGCAGGCGGAGTAAAAATTGTAAGACATTTAATTCTGATTAAAAATAGTATCCTGGAAATTAAACGCCAGTTGCATCCTAATGCGGTAATCCCCGTTAGATTCAATGGCAAAGCGGTTTCCAGAGAGATTACCTACAACATTCTTGCTTTCATCATGATCTACATCTTCATTTTTGCATTCGGGTCTATGTTGATGGGAGTATTTGGTCATGATTTTGATACTGCGATTGGTTCCGTGGCAACTTGTCTAGGAAATATCGGTCCGGGTATTGGAGAAGTGGGACCTGTTGATAACTTTGCCGGAATATCTGCTCCAGGCAAATGGCTTCTGTCATTCTTAATGCTCCTGGGTAGACTGGAGTTGTTTACGGTGCTGATGTTGTTCACACCTTACTTTTGGAAAACACATTAATCAATGGAATTTATTCTTAATTTCCTTATCTGGAGTCCGGACCCTAACATCTTTGTGATTCCCGGAATAGATCATCCTGTGCGTTGGTATGGCCTGCTTTTCGCAGGTGGCTTTATCCTTTCACAGCAGGTGATGTTTTGGGTATTTAGAAGTGAAAACAGACCGGAAAAAGACGTAGAAAAACTCACCGTCTACATGGTTATTGCCGTGATTGTAGGCGCCAGATTAGGCCATTGTCTATTCTATAATCCAGGATATTACCTCTCCAATCCAGTTGAAATATTCAAAGTTTGGGAAGGTGGACTCGCTTCGCATGGTGGTGCCATTGGAATGATAGTCGCAATCTATATTTTCAGTAAGCGATATCCTCAGTACCCAATGCTTTGGATGCTTGACCGCTTAGTGATTGTTGCTGCGTTAACTGGTGCGATGATCCGTACTGGAAACTTCTTCAACAGTGAAATGGAAGGTACCATGACCAACTCCAATATGGGAGTGGTTTATGCACGCTACACTGAGGACCTTTTAAGATATGATGATCGTAAGGTAGATGACGTCACATTTTTAAAAGGAGGAGATATGCAAAGCTCTGAACCAGGGCTTCATCCAATTACGGCCAAGATTACCTATAACAGAGGAGTGCAACTTGGAGCCGAAGACAAAGACTTTTTTGAAAATAACCTGAGAAGTGCTCTACTAAGGTATACTGAGGTAGTGCAACATATTGACTTTGGCAAAGACCAGCCTTTGGCCTACAAGTTTTATGAGGAAGATGGAAGAGCAGTCGCTGAAATTTATGGACTAGGTATTTCTAGACATGTAGCTCAACTATATGAGGCATTCTACTGCCTTATTTTAATGGCACTAACTATGTGGATCTGGAAAGTTAAACGCTTCAAATTACCACAAGGCTTCAACTTCGCAGTTTTCATGATCATCCTTTGGTCAGCGCGCTTCATGGATGAGTTCTTCAAAATGAATCAAGAAGCTTTCGAAGAGAACCTTGTGCTTAATATGGGACAGATCTTAAGTATACCTGCTGCTCTATCCGGAGTGGTGATGCTAATTCTGTTTTTGAATAGCGGAAAGAAAACAATGAGTGGTGACCCAAGGTAATTACCTTTTGGTCACCTTAATATCTTCATTGATTATTCTGGACAGTTCTTTCAACTGACCTTTTTCAAATAGTGAAGGAATATCACCAAGTGAGGTACCAATAGGCACTTCATAGTTGATATAGTCCTGAAAGGTTATACCCATTCTATCTGATCGATTGTAAGCCTCTCTGAATCTTACACCACCACCGTTCGTCTGGTAATTATAAGCAAGATAGTCCAGCATCGAGGTTTGTTGATTGAACCAGTAGCGGTATTCGTCTGTGAAATCTGCTCCACCATCTCCTGCTCTGAACTGTACTTTAATCACATCATACTCAGCTCCCTCAATTCGTTGAGTTCCTTCATATGATTTGATGACTGCAGGATCATTTAATAAATATGGCAACTGAACAAAGTACAGTACTGAATTAACCGAATTACTGTATTTCGTCGCCATACTGTCAATAACCTCCGTTGTGTCACCATTTATCAGACGAGTAAATTTGGAGCTATTAACGAGCACATCTTCTACTAACTCCAAGGAGTCTACAAAAAGCCTTGTATACACATACTTTTCAGGAGTCCGATAAGCTGAATACCTTTTGTCTCTGAAATCGAATGAGATTTTAACCTGATCCAGTTTCGTCTGTCCATGTGCGGCAATGGCTTGATCTACCACTTGTTGTGCTTGCTCAGCACTATATTGACATGAGGCCAAGGAAAGGACCATCAAAATCACTGTTAACTTCTGCATGTCACCCTATACGAAAGAATTTATGTGTCGTTACACAAATTATATAAAGTTGAGATTAACGAATTTGTATGAAGATTAATTAATGTGAAATAACTACCAATATGTCCATTTTCTGACCGATCTAGCAAAAAAAGCATAGCTGTTCGCTTATTAGTTAAACAAAAATTAATCATACCCGTATTGATTACTTAAACATTTATTAATCATATGAATTTACAGCTCGGTACGCTTGAAGAAATGATTTTGATCATCCTACTGATGAAGGAGGAAACTTATGGAGTAGATATTGCCAAAGAATACCAAAAACAGCTAAACCAGTCCATTTCACTTCCTGCTATTCATGTGGTTCTTAAACGATTGGAAAACAAAGGCCTTGTAAACTCTAAAATGGGCGAACCAACAGCGGAGAGAGGTGGTAGGCGCAAACGCATCTACACAGCAACTAATAAGGGCTTTGAGGCAGCCAGGGATCTTCAACAAAAACGCACTGAAATGTGGAAAGTAATTCCAAAATTCAATTTTAGCGCATGATAAATCCTCCAAAATGGCCAGAAAGAGTGCTCTCCAGGTTTTGTAGACCTGATCTGGCAGATGAAATCATTGGGGATTTGCATGAAGCATTTATGTGGCGTGCAGAAACAGAAGGCGAACGCAAAGCAAGAAGAAAGTACGTGCTTGAAGCCATTGGTTCACTAAAACCATCTAATCTTAAATCAATCTACCAACTACGACTTAACAACATGATTTTTACCAACTACCTCAAAATTGCCTTTAGAAACCTCCAAAAGCGTAAGACCTTTTCGGCAATCAACATCTTCGGATTGGCTTCAGGAGTCGCTGCATTTATACTCATTTCACTATATGCTTTTCAGATTCTGATGCATGACAGCTTTTTCGAGAACAAGGATCAAATATATTTAGCTTATAAGGAGCGCATCACACCAGATGGTACGCAGCCCACCTATGATACGTGGGTACCCATGCGAAACAAACTCGTTGAGACGTATCCAGAAATCACCAATGGAACCAAAACATTTGCCGCAGAAGCCAAAGTGGTGAAAGGTTCCCAATTTATCAATGAGGAACTCCTTTACACTGATGAACACTTTTTTGAAGTATTTAATTTCAAACTGCTGCATGGCTCAGCAAGTAAACCATTTCAAGACAAGAGTTCTGTTATCTTAAGTAAGGAACTTGCTTTAAAACATTTTGGCAAAGAGAATGCTCTTGGAGAAGAGCTAGAGTTATATCTGCCTGAAGAAGATACAACCAAACGCTACCTGGTATCTGGAGTGATTGATGACTACCCTGCAAACATTTCGATTAGACCACAAATGGTTCTGCAAATGAGCTCTATTCCTGCGTATCCAGACTTTGTTAACAACTGGGGAAGTTCATTTATTGAAACTTTTATAGTAAGCCGATCAAATCCAGAGGAATTGGAAGCTGCATTTCCAGATCTTGTAGAAAGTCTATGGGACAAAGAAGCACGAAACAACACCAATTTTAAGCTATTACCTTATTCTGAATACTACAACACCTTTCTTGGAGATCAATCAACTGCTTCAACTCTGCTCTACATCGGATTGGGCATACTACTTATTGCCATTATCAATTTCATGAATCTATCAACTGCACATGCATCTCAGCGATCTAAAGAAATTGGATTGAGAAAAGTGCTTGGCGCCTATCAAGGTCAGTTAAAAACGCAATTCATGGCTGAAGCTACGGTCATGTCAACTATCGCCACTTTGATAGGAGTAACTATTGTACTCATCACATTGCCCTATTTCAATCATTTGTTTGATGTAGCTATCTCCATTGACCTACTTGGTTGGACTCCTTTCGCAGGAGGCATTGCAGTTTTGATTGTTCTTCTTGCCGTTTTAAGTGGAAGTTATCCAGCATTCTATCTATCATCTATTCGCGTCTTGGATGTACTGAAACAACGATTGAGTTTTGGAAAATCTGCCAACCTTAGAAATGTTCTAGTTATCGTTCAATTCACAATAGCTGTCATTCTGATTAGTGCCACTCTGCTAGTAAAAAATCAAATCATGTACATGTCTGACAAAAACATGGGTTTTGACTCAGAAGAAACGCTAATCATAAGTGCTTCCGCAAGAGATTTCACAAACAGAGAAGAAGGCATTACGCGGTTAAACACATTTAAAAATGAGCTTAAGAACAAATCGTATATCAAAGATCTTTCTATCAGCAGATCTGTACCTACTGAATGGTCTCGTAGTTTCACATTTGTCAAACCTGATGGGTGGAACGGCAATCCACTACGCATGAGTTACACCTATGTAGATGCCAACTTCCTGGACACCTATGGCATTACTTTAAAAAGCGGGAACTCGTTCCTTGCTGACTCTGAAGGCGATCAACGCACCTCAGTCATTCTCAACGAAGCAGCGATGAAAGCTTTTGAATTTGAGACAGATGCAAACAACGTGATCAAGATCGGAGATCACCGCATTAATGTGATTGGTATTGTCGAAGACTTTCACTTTGAGTCTCTCCAAAATAAAATAGAACCTACACTCATTTTCCATCGAACTGCACAACATCCAGTACATCGATTTATCAGTTGCAAAATTGACATGACCAATATCGATTCGGAGCTGAGTGAGATCGCAGACATGTGGTCCGAGCTGGGAGCCACTACCAATTTCAATTACACTTTTTTGGATGACAGAATCAAACAGCTCTATGAGTCGGAAGCGCGTTTTCTTGGATTGATATCGCTCTTCTCTGTAATATCAATCATCATTGCTTGTATGGGGTTGTATGGATTAACACTGTTCATTATTCAAAAACGTCAAAAAGAGCTAAGTATCCGAAAAGTGCTAGGAGCCGAAATATCCGGGTTATTGCAATTGATTTTCAAAGAGTTTGCCCTTTGGATAGGAGCAGCATTCATCATTGGTGTGCCATTGGTAGTCTATTTTATCAATCAGTGGGTCTCTGATTTTTATTACCAATCCGAATTCTCCTGGTTCACGATAGTGGAGACATTAATTATCATGTGTGCACTGGTCATTCTGACAGTGGGCTACCAATCGTTGAAAGCAACAAAAGCAAATCCCGTGAATTATTTGAAGGACGAATAGCCAATATTTCCATAGCTTTTTTATTACTTCACAGGTAGATGAAAAAGCTATGGATACTTGTGTTGTCTTTGGTACTAGGATGTGATCAGCTTACCAAAGAATCGGATCAATTATTACCTCCTCAGGAGACCCCTCCTTCTTACTTAAGTTTTCGGGTTGAGTTTCCGATTAAGGAATTGCAAACTGGAGTTAACAGAGTGCTTCCAGAAACACTCTTTGACGATGCTGTTGCCTTGAAAGATGACAAAGACACGCTCTTTCTTAAGGTTGTTCGAAAAGGAGAGCTGTCTCTTAACATGAAAGGCAATGAAGTATTTGCCTCTATTCCGCTGGATGTAGAGGCTGCCATTAAGAAGAAGGTTTTGGGAATAACTTTCTCAAATGAGGACAGTCCCATAGCATTTTCTGGCACTCTAAGAGCATCTGCTCAAGTCGGCCTTAATAATAATTGGGACATGGAGTTAGCTTGTCAATATCGCAGCTTTGATCTGGAAGGAATGGATGAGTTTTCCATTATGGGCATCTCCTTTAATGTACAAAAAGCCGTTGAAAATGCTATTGAATCTCATACAGATGATTTATCCAATGTGATATGTCAGGCCGTTCAAAGTGCCTTTAATTTCAGAGATATTCTTAGCAATGTCTATTCAGAAATTCAATCTCCTTTGCGAGTGGCACAAGATCCACTACCACTTTATTTGTATACCAATCCTTCAGCGCTAAACGGAGAACTTTTAACCAATAAAAGAGACACCCTTTCACTTCATGTAGAATACCGTTCGGATATTCAGCTTTCGCCTAACGTAAAATCGGTAAAGCCTAACGCTCTCCCAGTTAGAAAAAACCCATTAAATACGGACAATAGATTGATGCTATATCCAGATGTGAGAATATCTTACTCAGATCTTTCTTCATTGCTCTCCAAAACATTGTCTGGAAAGTCCTTTGAATATGAAGGATACGAAATCAATATCGAGTCTGCAGATGTGAAGCCCTCTGGTCAACGATTACAGATAGACCTGACTGTTTCAGGTGATGTAAAGGGCAAAGTGAAGGTCAGCGGTGTTCCGGTTTTGAATACTGATCGATCGATGAGTTTGTCTGAATTTAAGTATGAAATCAAATCAGATGATAACTTGTTGAACATGGCCGACTGGTTATCACATCAATTCATAGAAGAATACCTTTCCTCTCAAGTACAAATTGACACAAAACCATTTTTTGAGAAGTTGGATGAGCTTATTGTAAAAGGAATTGCCAGCACTCCAATCAAGCATAAACTAGGAGTGAGGGTCAAGTTTGACAACATTCAAACCTATCAGTTCAGATGTACTGAAGAGTTTATTCAATGGATATTTGTGGTGGAGGGATCCTCTCAGTTAACTCTTAAAAATGGGTTATTCCAATAGAAATTAGGAGTAATGCCTAATTTTTCGATTTACGAAATTGACCTATAAATAAAACTAATTGATGAATGATATTTGAATCAATAGAAAATCAATCGGCGGATTTTCTATAGCTAAAAATAGTATAATGGGGTTCAGATTGGTTAAGTTAGATCCCCTTCCTCAAGCGGTTTGACTAAGGCCTCCTCTACAAGCAAGGAGGCTTTTTTATAGTTCTTCAAAACAGTTGATAAACGCAGGTACCGCATATCCTGCATCGGTCAAATAACAGGAATTACTCAATTCTGCTGATTCAAATCCAAATAGAAGAGTAAACCCTACGTAGTAGTCATCTTCTTTCGGGGTTTCCAAACTTACACCGGAAGCTGCCCTAACTGGGATTATCCAAACAGGCAAGGAGTCTACAGAATCTTCTAATATTATCCATCGATCATCCCAAATACCTTTACCACATGGATTGATGATGATGTCTGCCCCAAGTCCACACTGCTCACCCTGAATGATGTTTGCCAATTTTGGATTTACGCTGATATCCCTGCCGTTACTTTCATTTACAATTCTAATGATCGTAGAATCTGCTATACTCTGGTTAAAAATTTCATTGATACTTAAATTGAGCGTATCTCTCACAGTAGCATCACAGTCATCCCCATTGCCATGATGCGCGAGAAAAAATCGCTCCTGTCCTGCAGTTTCCCAATTAGTATCCCACCACGTATAGAAACTGTGTTCATTACATCCTCCAGAGTATTCAACTATGACATTCCAACTACTCCTATTTTTAGGAGTTACGGCAATGATATTGAACGGATCATTAGAAATACCCAAATCGTCAAATTCACCATCCAGGTAACTCAATCGGTTTACGATATAACTATCAGTAGCTTCTAAAGCTGTATCCAGACAGCTGGAGAGGACAAACCCACAAAATAATAATAAAAGGTTGGTATACTTCATTCTATTGACAAAGACACTCAGTGTGTCAATAGGGTTTAAACAGAACAAAGAAAATCGAAATAATTGAGAAAAAGCAAGAACCGAGGAGTTTGAAACATAATGCTTAGTTATACATTTATCACCTCGGTTCTCTTGAAACGACTCACGCCATTTTGACAAGAGAACAATCTATGTTTGTGAAACCCTTATTTATACAAAAAGCCGAGGGGGTTGAAACATAATGCGGTTTGACATATATACCCTCGGCTAATCAATCTGATCACTAGCAAGATATGGCATGGTGCTCATTTATACAAGTAGGCTCTTGAAATCCTTATTCTTTTCAAAATACGCCGTTGCAAACTCACATGACGATTTGATTTTTAAATGTTGTTCAATGGCAAAATTGATAACTGCTTCTACTAAAGCGCTGCCTACTCCTAATCCTCTGGACTCGGTAGGTACAGAAGTGGATATAATTTCGATATATTGGTCTCCATGTCTTTTATAATGCATCTCTGCATTTCCAGATCGTACTTTGATAAACAACACTTTCCCAATTAGATCATGTTGTACTCTTAAATTTGACTTAGTAATACTCATAAGATGATGTTTTCCAAAAAAGCCCACCGATTATAGTCAATCGATGGGCCAGGTGTATGAAAGGGAATAAATTCTTAAAGCTGGTAACCCTTAATCATATGTAAGGATTACGATCCAAGGTCAATTCTGATAGAAATATCAGTGTTGGAGTTCGCTTCTACTCCTAAGATATCCAATACTACGTCCAAAGAACCTCCAACTGCCAATTCGGTTTGAATCAATGAAGTAAACTCATATTCTTCTTCCTCTGATTCCAAAGCGTCTTTTTCAAATACGCCAATTACCATTTCATAATCTGATTCTTCCATGAAGGCAAGTGTAAACGTACCATCATCAGCAACAACTGCACTGTTAATAGAGTTCTCAAATCTACCTTCTAGTCCAGACCCATCTTGATCTTCCTTTTCCGCATCATTAAACATACCATCTGTATAGGCATAAACTACAAGTTTGCCCTCTACTCCAGTAGCCTCCATTTGGCTTTTCATTTCCTCATAGTTTTCTACTGTACCTGTAATGGTACCCGATACGTTTGCATTTACAAGTCTAGCAGTTGATCTCAACATAAACTCACCTTCTGTAGTCGTTTCAACAAACGCCTTTCTCAAGTCCACATCGGCAACTAGATCTGTTTGAGACTCTGCCATCACTTCAAAGTCACCCATAATTTCATACTCATTGGTATTACTCTCAAGGTCCACATTTGAAGTAGTATTATCGGTAAATTGGACATATGCTGGCTGATCTTCATCTAAAATAAATGTAATATTAGAATAAGTACCTGCATTCAATTCCAGATTTCCCATATCATAAGTTCTTCCGTTTTGATAAGCCATCAGGTTAAATTCCTGAGTTGCATCAAACATCACAGTAGCGTCATTTGCATCGTCATCTCCATCCACTTCTATACCCTTCACATTCAAGAAAACGCCTGTTACATTTTCCGCATCTACTGCCGCATCTGTAGCAGCTACATTTACTGTTCCTTTCGAGTTGGTATTTTGTGGCTCTTCCACATCATCATTAGAATCGCATGACGTAAAAGCCATTGCTGTGCAAACACTGGCTACCGCTAAGAAATTAAGTTTTGTCCTTTTCATAATGTATTCAATTTTTAGTTCGAATAGCCTTAGTGCCAGCTTCATGCCAAGAAACCATGGAAATAACCTAAGTCACTGAATCTCAATCCAAAATAGAAAAGGAGAAATTTCAGAATCGTTGAGATTTTACTCAATCGTAGAAAATCATTATCAATCTGGGGATTTATTTGCCCACAACCACGGTTTGTTTGAGCGTTTGTGCATTGCCAGAGTTATCATACAACTCAAATAACACTACATAATAACCTCTTCGCACTACAGAGCCACCATAAGAAGTGCCATCCCAGCGGAAAAACCCAGTTGTACCTAGTGACTCACCTCGTGCCAGGTCTGCCACCGGTTGCCCCATTTGATTATAAACCGTCACATTAGCAAATTGTCCCGCCTGATCTAACTGATAATTAATGGTGGTGAACGATTGATGAGCCGCACTTCTATTTCCTGGAACAAATACTTTCGGCTCTATAGATACTGTAGCTGAAGCCAAAGGCACATCAAACTGCTGTGAATTCAGTGCTCCAGGAGTTGCAAATCCAACTGCGGATGATGCAGATGTCCAGTTATCTGGATCTTGAGTTTCACTTTTAGGATCAATACGCTCCAGTGAAACTCCATCTACACTTTCCAGGAATGATAAATGAAAATCTTCATCATAAGAGAACAGATCCATTATTTCTCCCGATGAATTGAACACCAACACCTCTCCATTAGTATTCGGCATTGACGGGATTGACGAAACCTGCAATTGATTTTTGGTCGTTTGAGGATATTGATTCTTTACTGTAATGGTGTCAGTTGAAATAGCAACAGATTCTGAAGGTTTCAATATATAATGTTCCAAAATCAAGTTACCGCTTGCTACTCCTCCTTCTCGCTCATTGCCAAGAGCCCAACCATACAGATCAATATATTTGCTGGAGGTATTAAGTAATTCAATAAAATCTACTCCTTCTGTTCTTGGGTTGAATAATACTTCATTCAAAACCACATCTCCCACAACACCTTCATCAGACAAAACAAAACTGGCGGAATTAGTTTGAACTGAGTTTCCCAGACAATCTATAGCTCCAAAAACCTCTATTTGTACAGGCTGATTTTTAACCAGGTTATCTTCCAGGTAGACATTAAGCGAGCGATTGGTTTCACCAAAAGAAATAGATCTAACCGCTAGTGAGGGTTCAAATATCAATACCGTATTCTCTGGACTATTGATTCCCAAAGGCTCATTAAAAACGAGCTCAACAACAGAAGTATTCACTGCACGAGCAGCAAGAAGTGTTGGGCCAAAATTATCAGGAACTCCTTCTGAAGCAGCATTAGCTATTCCAGGTGTACCTCCGTCTGGACTTGAAGAAGACGTCCAATTTTCTTTTCCACCACAAGGATTATTCAGGTCTTTCATTTCCAAACTGTAACCTCCATCTTTTGCACTCTCTATATGCCAGGACACGTCATAAGTCACTTCAAACATTACCTGATTTCTATAGACTAGTGATAAGCGCTCTCCAGAGTTATTCAATGCACTCCAACCAGAAACACCTACCACCTGAATAGAAGGATCAAAATCTCCAACTCTTGATGTAGAAGTCAACACCAAATATCCGCCTGACAACACGGTTACCGCAGGAAGATCAACTGTATCTGTGGCATCCATTAATTGAACTCCTTCAAGCGTTAAAACGGAGGTAGATCGATTGTATAGCTCCAGATATTCTGCCGAAGGCAACCCAATGGTTGGATCTGGATCGGCCATAATTTCACTGATGATTAAATCATTATACTGGGGAGCTACTCCTAATGCCACAGTAAACTCAACCGGATCAATTGAATTTCCTGAACAATCCATGACATTTGACAGTCGGATTACTTGTTCTGTTGCAGCATCGATCTCTGTCAATAATTCAACAGTCAACTCTTGATTTCGATCATCTGTTACCAGCCTATTCCTTGCTATTACACCCTCAACATTAGCAGATAACAAGGACAGGCTATCCATCACTTCATTAAATGTAAACCGGAGAGTATAACTATCAACAACCTCAAACGATGCGACCAAAGGCTTTGTCCCATCAGGCCCATCACTGTAGATACTGTTTTGTCGTCCTGGTGTACCACCACTTACATCTTGTGATTCACTCCAGTTACTCGATGTTGGGCAGGCGCTATTAGGATTAATCATTTCCAGGGAATACCCTCCAGACTTTTTCTCAGGGTCCAAATACCAATCATCTTCATAACTCACTTCATCAATAGTGATATCTGTGGCTAGAGAAATAGTTTCTCCTGAATTGGTCAAAGAAGGCCAATCGGCCAAACCTATTACCTGACCGTAATCAGCAAATTCTATGGCAGCCTCTGCGCTTGTTATAATCACATAAGCACTGTCTGTGATCAAATAATCACCTAACAACCTCGATGTGTTACTATCTCTAAATCGCACATTAGCCAGTGAGAGTAATTCATCAGTATTGTTGTAAACTTCTATGTATTCTGCTGAAGGTAGCCCAACGGAAGGATCAGGATCTGCCATCACTTCTGTAATCTCCAACTCGCCGGGCTGAGGATCTCTACCATAGCCAAAAACAAAAGTGGTATCGTTCATTAGAGTCCCGGTACAATCTCTGGCTCCAGAAATTATGGCTACATAATAACTTCCAACGGCCAACTCGTTAAATCGAATGGATAGGAACTCATGATTGTCACCAGACACGTCTCGACTAATCACATTGGTCTCTTCTACTGAAAAAGTAACATTCAGAAGTGACAAACTATCCATTGGTTCACTGAATTCAATCAGAACCTCGGAATTAGAGATTTTAGAAAAAACTGAAACCGTTGGAGCAACACTATCTGATCCTTCACGAAATACAGAGTTTTGCTCACCTGGAGTACCCCCAGTTTCATCTGTGGTGGCTTTCCAGTTCTGTTCATCAGAACATGTTCCTGTGAAACTTATTCTTTCTAAAGAAAAGCCTCCTTCATCCTTCACACTGTCATGATACCAGGATGACTCGTAGTGTAAAGAGTCGATTAACAGATTAAGTACTGTTTTCAGAGTAAGCGATTCTCCACTATTCGTCAAACCAGGAAACCCATCAACACCGAGTACATTCTCCCGCTCAAACAGATAGCGATTGTTATCAGACATCAATACCACGTAACTATCCGTTTCTAATAGATATGAAGGCAGTCTAACTTCATTGTTCTCATCATACAAAATCAAACCTTGAAGATCGAAGGCTCTATTTGATAAATTGTAGATCTCGATATACTCCACCTCTGGCAGGCCGGCTGATGGAGTTGGATCAGCCATAATTTCAGTGATAATTAGGTCCTGGTATTCTGGCAAGGTAGGAGGATTATATTCAAAGCTGATCGTGTCTTGCATAGAGACATTTCCAGACTGATCAGAAAGTGCTGCTAAAAACATCGTATAGGTTTGACCAATATTTAATTGATCGCTAAAGTCTAAAAGAACAATAGAATCGGCTAAGACTTCAATTCCATCAGGTGTTCCTATACCTTCAATTTGATATTTGTTAATAGAAGCAATACTAGACTCTTCCAGTGGCTCACTAAATGTCAATGTCATTTTGCCAAAGAACCCAGACTGAATGGATGCAAATGTAGGAGCAGTTTGATCCAATATTAACCATTGCGAATAGTCTGGATATGAACTTCCAAACACATCTATGATGTCCATCCAGCTAAATAAAAAAGGCTCATCTGGTTGAATCTTATTTTCTAAAGTTAACCTCACAAAGGAAGGATCATCACTGTCTTGTGATACAAGCAGTACATTATAACCCATGATTTCGAAATTTTCAGAAGTCAAACTGGAGATACTTGATTCAAAATCAATCGAGATGGTTTGATCATTCAGAACGCTGATGGACTCAACCCCTGTAGAATAAAGAGACTCAAAAGAGGTGTTCTGAAGGGCTTGATTATTAGTTCCTATAATATTTTGTACAGAAAGATGAAGTGAGTCTCCACTCTGAAATTCCTCGCTAATTTTCAGTTCGTATGCTGATGGCGATAGCCTAACCACCTCATTAATAGTGAACCCTGGGAGAATGTAATTGGTAACAACATCCGCGAATTGCACAGGTTGACTATAGGAGACCTTCACAGAGGATTTGACTGATCCAATTAGCTCTACAATTCTAGGCTGTAATGTATTGATCTGAACCACCTGCTCAGTTGACACATTTCCGTAAGGGTCTTCAATTGCCACCACTGATAAATTCAAATCAATCTGCTGTCCAAGAGATTCAAACCTCAATCGCATACGAGTGGAATCAGGACCTAGGATTTTAACTTCTACTGGGTTGATGCCAGCTATTGAATAATTAGCTAATGTTAGGGCACTAATCAAGGCAATTTGCTCATTGAAATCAATGGCAATTTCATCTGTAGATATCTGATAGGAATTGCTGATGACTGGTGGAGTAACATCATAAGCAAATTCAACTCGCCGTGTAGATGTCATTATGTTTCCGTAGATATCAGCAATGTTTTTCACTGATAAGGTTTCCGCTTTTCGAAAGTCGCGATTGAAAGTTAGTCGAACATTGGTTGATGACTCCACAGATACCTCAATGGGTTGCTCTCCATCTTCCAATTCGAAATTCGCTGAATTCTGGGCGGTCTCTGAGTTGATAGGTTCCGCAAAGACAACTAACAATTGATTAGCATTTTCAACTAAAACCTGAGACACCGTTGGAGGTCGAGTGTCATATAGTAAAGTAACAGCAGGAGTTATTAACCTCTCCGAACTTGTCTGGCTTGTAATATTTGAGATGTATAAAATGAATTCATTATTAGCTTCAAAATTATCGCTAAAAGACAATCGGTAAAGCAAATTACTAGACAGGTCTCCTACAATCTGAGTAGGCCTGACATCAGCATCAAGCAGGTAGTTGGTAACTGCCAAAGCCGTAGAAGAGGGTTCATCGTTGTACTTCACTAGGAGCACATTAGCAGTCTCAATCCATACAGAATCAATAGCACTACGGTATTCAAACACGACTCCAGTGGAGTCTAAAACATTTGAGTTTTCATCAGCTAGATTGGCAAACCCTAATGCGTAACTTTCACCCAATGTGAATTCTTCTTCAAAAGACACATGCACTCTGTTCGTTGCAGAATCCTGAACTACTGCTCGATCTACTGTAAAGCCATTGAGATAATAACTACCTTCATCTTCTGCATTGGAAATATGCAATTTCTCATCAAACACCAATGCAACTTCACTGGATGAAATTAGAGCTAGATAATCTAATACAGGAGGTTTTGCATCATAGTAAAACTCAGAAGATTGACTCACTTGGATATTGTCTCGGCAGTCTGAAACATCTGTTATCTCAAGTGTATATGACTCCTCGGAAACAAGCTCTGAAGAGATCACAGCATAATATGACGAAAATGAGATAGGAATAACTTCGCTGAAAGTAAATCCCTCTAAGCTAAATGATGAAATACTTAAAGAGGATTCATCAATCGGCTCGGAAAAAACCAAAAGTAAAGTGTCTCCTCCGATCACCTCAATTGACACTAGATTAGGTGCCATTTCATCTACGTCATTAAACACTGAATTCTGTTCTCCCGGTGTTCCACCACCTTCATTTTCAGTGCCAATCCAGTTGCTTCCGTCCGAGCAAGGTTGTAACGGGTCGACCCGCTCTAAACTATATCCACCGGCACTTTTTTCCGAGTCAGAAAACCACTCCGTAGTGACATAATTGATGCTATCTACCAGGTTCCCAAATTGATCTTTCAATACAATTTGATCACCAGAATTGGTCAAAGCACCCATGGAGCTCACTCCAATTTTATTGCTTACAACAAAGTCTTCTAAATTGCTTTCATCTGTTAAAACCACGTACCCGTTACCAGGAATTTGATAAGCTCCGATTGTCTGGCCATCTAGTGTGAAATTTTCAATATTGATACTATAATCACTAGTGTTATAGATCTCAACAAATTCTACTATAGGCATGCCAACTGATGGTGTGGGATCTGCCAAAAATTCATTGATGACAAGATGAAGTTCTTCTGTTGCAACAACAATTTGTATGGAACTGGTTAACACTTCTGGAGATGAATTCTGATCTATATTGTCAATTCCTGTTATGCTGAGTTCATACAAGGAATTGTACAATTTGCTCCAGGTGAGTATTAACTGATTGGAACTGTTTAAAGATGCTGAGCTCGGTGCACCCATCTCTGTTAAGGAATAGTTAGTGAGCGTTGATATATTAGTAGGATCTATGTCTTGATTGAAAGTCACAGCAATACCATTGTCTCCTTCCTGAGTAAGAGATGTGATGGCTAGATTTAAATAATCGAAACTGCCTATACTGTTATCAGCAATTACATTGCCATCCAAGTCCTCAACATTGCTGACTGTCAAAGTATAGGCCTGATCGCTGAAAGTGGCATCAAAAGCCAGTTCAACTGACTTCTCATCAGATTGTAAAACAGCTGAGCTTGCAAGACCTACTCCTCCATCCAGAGAATAGTTAGTAACAGTTTCTGCAACGGACTCACTAAGGGATTTGTTGAAGACAACTAAACAAGAGTTTTCCGATGTAGCGTAAAGGGTATCTATTACCACAGGAATCACAAAAGTGAAATCTTGAGAACCGGAAAATGTACTGTTACCAGAAGAGTTTTCGATTCCGGATGCCGATAACTGAAATGTGGTTGATTCTATAAGAGAATTTCCAAGTGTTAAGTTAACTCTCTTTTGATCCTCAGTATCGAGAGAGGCAGATAGTGGTTGGCCAATACCATTGTCAATCGAGTAGTTTGATGCCGTCTCAGCTGAAGCTTCATCCAACTCATCGTTAAAGACTAATTGAATCTCTGTTTCAGAAAGCGTTAGTAATTGACTCAACTCTAGTTGCGTGTAATCAAAGTCATAATTGATTGCGTCGTTTTTCGTGAGGTCAGTGGAAACGCTTATAGTATATGAATTTGTGAGTAATGGAGTTGCTCCATCAAGAGTAAGCGCAACTTTAGATGGACCCGCAGCATCCTGAGTTGCTGAAGAGATGGTTATTCCAGATATCGAATAATTACTGGTAGTTTCAATATCTGATTGAGAAATCGGCATAGAAAAATCAACAATGATTTCAGTAGCAGAATTAACAATCACCGTATCAATATCAAGTCCTTTAATGGCAATGTCATCAAAAAAATGATTACCAATTGGACCTGAAGCAGATGATTGAATAATTTGAAAACCAAAATGAGTACCAGAAGTAAATGAATTATCAACAATTGAACCCGCTTCCACATAGCTTCCTGTATATCCATCGTCATAAAATAAGGTCCAGTTATTTAATCCATCTCTAGTAACCTTTATCCCAAATGGATTATTTGATGAGCTATTAACAGTACCTTCAGCATTGTCTATCAATGGAGTCTCCGCACCGGCTATGAGTTTATACAATACAATCTCATCTTGTGTGTTCCCAACTCTCACAAAATAACCATTTTGCGTACTGGTTAAATCTGAGTTATCAGAAGATAGAAAAACATCTACATAGTTTGAGCCACTTGTTGAAAACTTCAAATTGACGTAAAAACTCCATTCGGTCAATTCATTATAATCAGAAACAGTAGAAAGATAATAGGTATTGGTTCCTGTGTTATTAGAATTCAATTGACCTGAGGTAATCTGCCAAAGAGATACATCACCACTCCATACTGGATCACTTGTAAAATCCCCATCCGAAAAGTCATCCGAAACCTGAGCCATTCCGTAGGAACAAAAAAGAAGGATAATTGGAAAAAGAGTGGTTCTTAAGCTCATCTTATATTAAATTCGCCAAAAATTAAATTTACTAAAATATTATTTTGTAGACATTAGTCGTAATCCTTAAAAAAATGAAAATTGCTGTTGTGGGTGCCACCGGTTTGGTTGGCCAGGAAATGTTGAGAGTCATCGAGCAGCGAAATGTACAGTTCGATGAATTGTTGTTAGTCGCTTCAGAGCGATCTGTGGGTAAAGAGTACACATTCAAAGGTAAGACTTACAAGGTAATTGGACTAAAGGATGCGGTAGATCAAAAACCAGATATCGCACTTTTCTCTGCTGGTGGTAGTACTTCTTTAGAGTGGGCTCCAAAATTCGCAGAAGCAGGAACAGTTGTAATTGACAACTCATCTGCCTGGAGAATGGATCCAGAAAAGAAATTGATCGTTCCTGAAGTAAACGGAAGCGATCTTAGAATAGACGATCGAATCATCGCCAACCCAAACTGTTCTACTATTCAGATGGTATTGGTGTTAGGACCATTACATAAAAAATATGGCATCAACCGTGTAGTTGTTTCTACTTACCAGTCCGTAACTGGATCTGGTAAAAAAGCGGTGGATCAAATGATGAATGAGCGTGCCGGAGTGGAAGGTGAAATGGCTTATCCATACAAAATCGATATGAACGTATTGCCTCATATTGATGTGTTCCAGGAGAACGATTACACCAAGGAAGAAATGAAAATGGTAAAAGAGACCGTAAAAATTCTTCAGGATGAGAACGTGAAAGTAACAGCCACGTGCGTAAGAATCCCAACTATAGGTGGACACTCTGAATCTGTTAACATTGAATTCGACAATGAATTTGATCTAGAAGAAGTAAAATCAATCATCGCTAAGACTCCAGGAGTAATCTTAGAAGATGATCCGAAAAATAATATCTACCCTATGCCGTTAAATTCACATCAGAAAGATGAGGTTTTTGTGGGTAGAGTAAGAAGAGACGAAACACAGCCGAAATCATTGAATCTGTGGATCGTAGCTGACAACTTAAGAAAAGGCGCAGCTACTAATGCAGTGCAAATCGCAGAGTTTATGATGGAGAATAGTCTCGTATTCTAACTGGCATTGCCAGTCAAACTTCAATTGACCAATCAGATTTCAAATACAATAAACGGCTTGTGGACATTTCCACAAGCCGTTTTTATTTTCTAACATTACTACTAACGTAGCGGTTATCAATTAAAAAGAACTCCAATGGGAATACTTTCATCAATACTTGGAAATGCAGGAACTGTAGACAATGACAAATTACAAGCGGATTACGCTCAGCTGCTAATTCCAGAAGAGACCATCGAAACAGGGTTTAAGTTAATTAGAGATACCTTCATCTTTACGAATAAGCGATTAATCCTTGTAGACAAGCAGGGAGTCACGGGAAAGAAGGTGGAATACTTTTCTGTTACTTACAAAAGCATCACTCGTTTTAGCATTGAAACTGTTGGTACTTTTGACCTGGATGCAGAACTCAAAATATGGATTTCCAGTGAATCAGTGCCTTCCATCCAAAAGAAATTCAATAAGTCAGTAAACGTTTACGATATCCAAAAATTACTCGCTACCTATGTGCTGAAATAGTACATTCATGGATTCTATTGAAACCCTCACTTCTCCTGACATAGTTAATTTTATTCGAGAAAATGAGTCAGCTGATATTCAAAAACTCATCCTTAATCCGCCTGCGGAATTCAAAGCAGACATTTCATTTATAGCTGATCAAATTCTTAGTAGGAGAAAAGCCAAAACCAAGCTTCCGGAATGGTATGACAACTACGACCTGATCATGCCACCACCTTTGTCACTAGAGCAGTGTTCATCTCCAGCAACTGGGGCTTACAAAGCGAGCATTTTTTCAGGAAACACCCTGGTAGATCTTACGGGAGGAATGGGAATTGATACACTCTATCTGGCCAATCAATTTGAGAAAGTGCATCATGTGGAGATGAATGAGCAAATCCATGAAACATTCCAACATAACCTGAAAGTACTCTCAAAACCTGACATCACTGCTCACCACAGTACGGCGGAGGAGTTTATCAATGAGGTAGAATCCAATACTTCTTTCTTCATCGACCCTGCCAGACGAAGTGAGCAAAAGTCGCGTGTCTTCCTTTTTGAGGACTGTTTTCCGAATGTGATTGAGCTTCTGCCTTCCTTCAGAGAAAAAGCAGACAAAGTATTGATTAAAGCAGCTCCAATGATCGACATTTCGCTTGCCGTTAGCCAACTAGAGCAGGTAAAAGAAGTCCATGTAGTGAGTGTAAGAAATGAAGTGAAAGAAGTTCTTTTTCTTCTAGATTATCAAACTGAGGCACTAGATGAGCCCATCATTAAGTGTGTTAATCTGGAAACGACACAACCATCCTTTTCTTTTTGTACTAGCAACGAGAAGACTGCTTCATCCAGTTTTTCTGAGCCTCAAAGGTATTTATACGACCCGAACAGTTCTATCCTTAAGGCTGGAGCATTTAAACTCATTGGCTCACAGTATGAACTCCACAAAATAGCTATTAACACTCATTTATACACTTCAGATTCATTGATAGATAACTTCCCAGGGAGAGTATTCGAAATCATTCATTCTGATATCAATAAGAAAAATATTGGGAAAGCTATTTCAGATGGCAAAGTGAATGTTCTCACGAAAAACTACCCTCAAAAACCGGATGAATTGAAGAAAAAATTGAAATTAAAGGATGGAGGGAAATTCTTTCTAATAGGGTTACGAGACAAAAATAACAAACCGAAATTGTTATTGACAAAACACCCTGACAAATAGAATTAACTCGACATGACATAAGATCTGTAAAAGATCCAATGACCATAAAAAACTTCTTCTTTCTGTAATTTGAAATTACATTGTCGTATCTGTTGATCTATGTCCAGCAATCCATCAGACTTCAAGCCTGAGACCATTTTAAAGAATAGGATCATCAAAATTGTAAGCATTTGCTGAAACCTATTCCCTCTCTGGAAGTCCAGAACATAAAATTTGCCTCCTGGCTTCATGCAGATTTCAATTTTATCAAGGACCTTATTTAATTCAGGTTCCGGAAAAACATCAAGGAAAAAAGGGCAATAAACTGCATCAAATTTCTTATTAGTATGCCAAGTCAAAAAATCCTGATTCACCCAATCCACTTTTTCAGTGTTTGGTCTCATTTTAGCTTTTTGGATCATAGTCGCAGACAATTCCACAAAGGTCAATTTGCAATCAACCAGTTGATCAAGTATTTGTCCAGTACCACCACCGACTATTAGCACACGACCATGCTCATTAAGATCAGCAGATGCATTTAATTGAATAGCATTCCATTTCGCTCCAAAAACTAAATTTGCTAGCCAATCATATATAGAGGCAAGTCGACCTATCTTCATAACAGTAGGACAAAAATCCCTGGCAGGTAGAATATTCCATCGCCGATAGTTCTATACAAAGCTGAGGTATTAAAGAGCTTAGGCATTAAAAACACCAACAATAAAATGGCTGTCATTAAAAGATAAAGCACTTGAATAGGTGAACCCAACCCTGTCACAAGACAACTCAGAACAATCACCATTGCACAAGTAACAATCGAGAGTCTCGATCTATAGTCTCCTAGCCGAAGAACAAGTGAATTAAATCCGTCTTTGTTATCTGAATGGCGGTCATAAAAAGAGAAAATCAAAAGATTTAGAAATGCCACACCTGACAATTGGAAGATTAAAATGACATCTAAATAACTAAACGAATCAACCATACTGATCGGTGCTAAATAGATACCTATGCTATATACAAGAGCTACTAAAATCTCCTTTACCCAGAGCTTTCTAAAGAAATAAACCAACAGGAGATAGCTAACACTGCATGCAGAAACAATTGCACCATTGCGTACTATATCGATTTCCAAAAAATATACATTGACAAGAGCCAAAATCAGGACTAGACCTCCTGCACTAATCAACCACTTAAAATAGCGTTTATGGAATCTATGACGATCACTAGAAGGGTTTGCAAGGCTTGCACCATCCATAAGGTGATCCGTGGTATAAATAAGCCACACAGCACTTCCTAACGCGAAATATACATGAATGGATAGATTGACCTGGTAATACCTTTCTAGAAAGGCCAAAAAAAAGATGGCTCCCAGGACAATGTCCAATGAGAGCCATCTAAAGTATTTATATATACGATCCAGTTGGATCATCATTATCCACCTTGTGCCAATGCTTCTGCACCACCAACGATCTCAAGGATCTCTTTAGTAATAGCAGCCTGACGAGTTCTGTTGTAAGTCAATTTCAGATCTTTCAACAACTCACCAGCGTTGTCAGTAGCTTGATCCATTGCAGTCATCCTGGCTCCTTGCTCAGAAGCATTAGACTCCAACAATGTTTTGTAGAACTGAATGTGCAATGATTTAGGAACGATTTCAGAGAATATGAACTCTTGACTAGGTTCATATAAGTAATCAATCACTTCCGTTTGCTCAGCTTCCTCAGTTGCCTCATTTTGAATCGGCAAGAAAGACTCTTGACGTGTGATTTGTGTAGCTACGTTTTTGAACTCGTTATACACAATATCCACTTTATCAAACTCACCTTCCACGAAACCTTTCATCGCGTACTCAGCAGCATCCATCACATGTCCAAAATCAAGGTTTCCGAACATCAAGTGATAATCATCTACTATGTTGTAACCTCTCTTCACGAAGTGATCGTAAGCTTTCTTTCCTATCGGCATCAAAACCAAATTGCCAGCAGCTTCTACATCTGCATATTTCTCAGCAATCAAGTTTTTAGTCGACTTGAAAATACTACTGTTAAAACCACCACATAAACCTCTGTCAGAAGTAACTACCACGATTAATACCTTGGATACTTCTCTTACTTCAGCATATGGATTATCGATTTCAGAACTGTCTACTCCAGCAGAAACGTTTTGGATGATGGCAGAAAGCTTCTGAGAATAAGGGCGCATCTGAGTGATACGATCCTGAGCTCTTCTCAGCTTCGCTGCAGCCACCATCTTCATCGCTTTAGTGATCTGCTGCGTTGAAGTGACCGACTGAATTCTTCCTTTTACTTCCTTAAGGTTTGCCATTTCGGACTAGTTCTTAGTTATATCTAGATGCTAGATCTTTGGCTACAGTAGCCAATGTATCAGTTATTGAATCATCCCACTTTCCTGATCTAATAGACTCCAACACATCTTTGTGAGAGTTTTTCAATACAGTCAGGTATTCAGTTTCGTAAGCTTTTACTTTTGTTTCAGGTACTTTATCCAAGAATCCTTTAGTAGAAGCAAAGATGATTGCCACTTGATCCTCTACAGAAGATGGAGAATACTGTGCTTGCTTCAAGATCTCCTGGTTTCTTCTACCTCTATCGATAGTTCTCTTAGTAGCTGCATCAAGATCAGATCCGAACTTAGCAAATGCCTCTAGTTCACGGAACTGTGCCTGATCTAGCTTCAAAGTACCAGATACTTTTTTCATTGGTTTAATCTGAGCAGAACCTCCTACACGAGATACTGAGATACCTACGTTAATCGCTGGTCTGATACCAGAGTTGAATAGGTTAGTCTCCAAGAAGATCTGTCCATCTGTGATAGAGATCACGTTTGTTGGGATATATGCAGATACGTCACCAGCTTGTGTCTCGATAATTGGAAGAGCAGTTAATGATCCACCACCTTTTACTTTTCCTTTAAGGGAATCCGGAAGGTCATTCATTTGAGCAGCGATCTCATCATTGTTGATCACTTTAGCAGCTCTTTCTAAAAGTCTTGAGTGAAGGTAGAATACATCACCTGGATAAGCCTCACGCCCTGGAGGTCTTCTTAGAAGAAGAGAAACCTCACGGTAAGAAACCGCTTGCTTAGAAAGGTCATCATATACTACTAGTGCAGGACGTCCTGTATCTCTAAAGTACTCACCAATAGCAGCACCTGCGAATGGAGCAAAGAACTGCATAGGAGCTGGATCAGAAGCAGCTGCACTTACAATTGTTGTATAAGCCATTGCTCCAGCTTTCTCTAGAGAAGCCTGGATACCAGCAACAGTAGAAGCTTTCTGACCTACTGCAACATAAATACAGTAAACAGGTTCACCTCTATCATAAAATTCTTTTTGATTGATGATTGTATCAATCGCTACAGCAGTCTTACCTGTCTGACGGTCACCGATGATCAACTCTCTTTGACCTCTTCCGATTGGAATCATTGAGTCAATCGCCTTGATACCAGTTTGCATAGGCTCACTTACAGGCTCTCTGTAGATTACACCTGGTGCTTTTCTTTCGATTGGCATCTCGAAAAGCTCTCCTTCGATAGCACCTTTACCATCGATAGGATTACCCAATGTATCAACAACACGACCGCTCATTCCATCACCAACTTTGATGGAAGCAATCATACCTGTTCTTTTTACAGTGTCACCTTCTTTTACTTCTTGTGACTCTCCAAGTAGTACAGCTCCTACGTTATCTTCTTCAAGGTTCAAAACCATCGCTTTCAAACCGTCTTCGAACTCAAGAAGCTCACCAGCTTGTGCTTTAGTTAAACCATAGATTCTAGCTACACCATCACCTACTTGAAGTACGGTTCCAACTTCTTCTAGTTCAGCCTCAGACTTTGAGCCAGATAGCTGCTCTCTAAGGATCGCTGAAACTTCATCAGGTCGAACATCTGCCATAGTTTTATTTTTTTAGGTCCCGCAGGACGGGGTTTGATTAAATCGTTTCTTTTTGGAACTTCAATTTCAGGTCTTTCAATTGACCGCTAATACTTTCATCTATTTGTCTATCACCTAGACTCAATCGATAACCACCGATCAATTCAGGATCTACTTTCTCAGACAACAAAGGCTTCTTACCTGTGATATCAGATACAAGTTTTTCAAAAGTCTTTCTTTCTTTATCATCCAAAGCAATAGGAGTAGTCACAGTAGCCTCCTGGAATCCCATCTTTTCATTGTAAAGAGTGTTAAACTCTTTAGCAATTTCCGGAAGGAATTTCTCTCTGTTCTTTCTCACTACGATATCAAAGAAGGTAGCTGTCAATGCATCTACTTTCTTATCAAACACTGCTTTAAGAATCTGAGCCTTTTTCAAATGTGGTATGATTGGGCTCTTAAGCATCAATACAAAGTCACGGTTAGTTTTGCACAATTCTGCAAATCCAAGCATATCTGCTCTCACTGCATCAAGAGATTTTTTCTCTTCAGCAAGCTCCAACAATGGCTTGGCGTATCTAACCGCTATTCTAGTGATAGACATCTTCTTAGTTTACTTTTACTTCTTTCAAAAACTTGTCAATAAGGGCTTTCTGTGATTTGTCATCAGAAAGTTTCTCTCTTAGAAGTTTCTCAGAAATTTCAAGAGACAATTCAGCTACAAGGTTTTTCACCTCAGCCAAAGCTGCTTTCTTCTCAGACTCGATAGATGATTTGGCATCAGCGATCATTTTGTCTGTGATTACAGAAGTCTCTTTCTTAGCGTCTTCTTTAATTTTGTTAGCTATTACAGAAGCTTCTTGAAGCAATTTGTCTCGCTCTATTTTAGCTTCCTGTAGTAAGTATTCATTGTCAAGCTTTACTTGCTCCATCTCAGCTTTTGCATTCTCTGCAGCCTTCAATGAATCTTCGATCAAACCTTCTCTGGTTCTCAAAGCACTCATGATTGGGTTCCATGCAAATGCTCTTAAAATTAAAAGCACGATGATGAAAGCAACCGCTTGCCAAACTATTAGACCAATACCAGGAGTTACCAGTTCCATATCTTAATTGTAGTTGTTTGTTAAAATAGTAAAGTCCCCCCGCTAACCGGAGGGACTTAATGTTTTACGACTTGAACGATATAAGTAGACAAACTACCACACCGAAAAGAGCTACACCCTCGATAAGAGCCGCTGCAATAATCATCGCAGTTTGGATCTTACCTCCAGCTTCTGGTTGTCTAGCGATAGATTCCATAGCAGAACCACCGATTTTACCAATACCTAATCCAGCGCCTATCGCAACTAGACCAGCACCGATACCAGCGCCCATAATTGCCAAGCTCATGTCCATTAATAAACTAGCTAACATAATTGTGTATAATTAAAAATTAAAACATTCAATTTTAGTGATGAGCTTCCTCTACCGCAGCTCCAAAATACATCGCTGAAAGCAATGTGAAGATGTACGCTTGAAGTAATGCTACGAATAGCTCAAGGAAGTTCATAAATATAGAGAAGGCCACACTCGCAGGTGCGATCCAAACACTTTCGAAAATAAAGATTAAGCTAAGTAAGCTCAAGATGATAATGTGACCCGCAGTAATGTTCGCAAAAAGTCGAACCATCAATGAGAATGGCTTTGTTAAGATACCGATCAATTCAATTGGTATAAGAATCAAAAGAATTGGCTTAGGTACTCCCGGCATAGCAAAGATGTGCTGCCAGTAAGCCTTTCCAGAACTAGCCAACGTCACAATCAAGACGATAAATGCTAATACGAAAGTCACTGAAATATTACCCGTAAGGTTAGCTCCACCCGGCATCAAACCTAACAGGTTGTTGAACCAGATAAAGAAAAATAATGTCAATAGGAAAGGCAGGAACTTCTTGTATTTCTTCTCACCAATATTTGGAATAGCAATTTCATCTTTAATGAATAAGATGATTGGCTCAAAAAATGATTGCATGCCTCTTGGAGCTTCTCCTGGATTCTTCTTATACGTTTTAGCAATCGATAAGAAGACCAAAAGCATCAAGAAGATACTCACCAACATAGAAGCCACATTTTTAGTGATAGAGAAGTCTAGAACAGACGCTCCATCCAATGTTTTGATGTGACCATGATCAATCATGTAGTTACCATAAGCAACTTTTTCATGATGCTCATCGTAGAAGTTGCTTGAAGAAAACACCTCAAGCCCATTATCTGTGTAAAGAATCACAGGGAGGTACAATGTACCATAATGACCATCGAAGAAATGCCACACATAATCATCTGTGATGTGATGTGTAATCATGTCACCAGGGCTAAAAGCTTCACCCTCTCCGCCAGCTTTTTCAGCTGCAAACGTTGTGTTAAGACCAGCAAAAGTCAAAAGACAAAATAGACCAGCAAGTCCGATAATTTTCCTCAAGGAAACGCCCATCATCTAAGGTTTTCTGATAAAATATTATTGGCTATTCAAATTCGGGCGCAAATTAGCGACAAGACTCGTCATTTCAAAGACTAAATAGAGTAAATAAACTCCAAAGAAGTTGATAATAAACATCTCTTGGTCTCCGATCCCAAATAGCAGCACAAAGATACATGCAAAAATAGAAGTGAGCAGCCTAAATGCCACAGAACCAAGGAGAAACAGATGAAGTTTATCCTGGCTATTTTTTTTTGCCCAATCAATAGACAGGTTAATCACTAAACCCTGAACAAAATAAAATATAAGCGTACCCCAAATTGCTGTATGAATATATTCTTCAAAATCAGATAGCTTCAATAGATATACAATGCCTGCCAGCACTATTGTAAAAACAATATGCAAAGGGGTCAATCTGATAAACAGTTTCATTTGATTAATTCTTTAATGGCCAGATACATAGAAGCGATGACGGAGAACAGAGATAAACCAGCTGTAAATGCTGGAAAAGACATCTCAAAATATTCATCCAAATACATACCACCGAATACTCCTAGAAGGATTGTTGTAATCATCTGAAAGCCAAGTCCGGTGTACTTGATATAAGCATTATCTGCACCGAACTTAGAACTCTTCTTATCAGGACTGTGCTTTGAGGAGTGGTTTGTCGTCTCCTTCGGGTTTGCCAATTTTTATCTCTTTACTTTTTACACCCATCTTACAGCTACCATTAAATGCTGCTCCAGACTCCACAATTAACTTGTTGGTAATTATGTCACCATCAATTACAGCTGTAGGTTTGAGAACCAGAATTTCAGTAACTTCTACAGTACCAGTAATGTGGCCTGCTATTTCAGCGTTTTGAGCCAAAACACTTCCTTCCACTTGAGATGACTGGCCAAACGCAGCTTTGGATTTGGTTTTGATATTACCAACCACTTTTCCTTCAATTCTTATATTGCCAAAGGTTTCCAGATTACCTTCTAATATGGTGCCTTTACCAATAATATTGCTTGAGTTGCTAAGTTCTTCTGCTACTTTTTGTTCCTGCTTGTTAAACATGGGTTCTTTTTTGTGTTCGTTAGAATGCGACATATTCTTGTGGATTCACTGGGTTTCCATTATGCCACAGCTCAAAATGTAGGTGTGGTCCTGTTGTAAGTTCGCCGGTATTACCAATTATGGCAATAACCTCACCACCGCTTACAAAATTACCAACGTTTTTTAATAATTCCGAATTGTGTTTGTATACGGAAATAAGATTGCCACGATGCTGAATTCCTATAATATATCCACTATCCAGAGTCCAGGATGAAAAAACCACCACACCATCGGCGGCACTTTTTACAGGCTCGTTCTCCTTAGCAACCAGATCTATACCATAGTGATCTTTCTTGGGGTTGAATCCATCAGTCACGGCCACTACTCCCTCTAGAGGAGTAAATAAATACATTTCTCTAAACTCGTCATAGCTATAGGTCTCATAAGTTAAAGAACCTATTTCTTGATTTTCAAATTCGGCTCTAAACTGAGAATCTATTGGCTGAATACTTTCACGCATGCCTATTTCAGCATTTGTCAATGAGTTAGCATCAACTTGCTCCATGGTCTCCATAGAGCTCACATCTCCACCAATTATTCGCTGGATATTGGCGTAGTATTGATCCTTTTGTTGAATTTCATATTCCAAGGAATCAATTTTCATCGTCAAGCCTACAAGCTGTCGGTTAGACTGCATCATGGCAAATCTTGGATCCAACCATTCTTCTAACACAACTGTAACGATATATACAGATAGTGCCAGGGTAACAATAAAAGCAGCTGTTGCCAATAAAATCAGTCGAGCATAATTAAAGCTAACTGTCTTTTTTTCAGCAAAATTCTCTTCATTCCTAATAATTAGGAGATACCTGTTGGTAAGCCAATTGGATAAAGTCTTTTTTGGTGACAAATCGACGTTTTTTATTAAGTGTCAAATATATTGAAACCCTACTGTTTATCTTTACAAGATTCTCTAAGGATATACGTTAATTTGCAAATATCTATTGTGCAAAGGAATCTCTTCATTTATTTAACCATTATTACGATAGTCGTAGCAGGTTGTTCTACTTACAGCAGCAACCCGGTAGGATCATCATATCATAATCTCACTGCTCACTACAATGCTTACTTCATAGCAAATGAGCATATCAAAGAGATTGAAACTACCTTATACGATAATTATCAATGGAATTACAATAAAATCTTACCTATTTATGTTCCCGTTGATTCCAACGATGCGAACAGCATGGAGGAGCTCATCACTGATTGTGTTGAAAAAGCATCCATTGCTATTCAACGTCATGAGGGCTCCAGATGGGAAGATGACTCGTATGTTTTGGTAGGAAAGGCTCGATACTATGCTTTGGAGTATGCTGATGCTATTGAAACCTTCAAATATGTAAATAAAGAAGGTAGAGATGACAATGCAAGGCATGAAGCATTAATTGAGTTGATCAAGGCCTTCGTAGATTTCAATGAAATCAATAATGCCATAGTGGTTTCAGACTACCTGAAAAAAGAAGATCTTAATACAAAAAATAAGCGCGAGTTGAGCATGGTTCGTGCATATCTCTATCAAAAAAGAGATGATTTGGATATGCTGGTGCAGAATCTTGTACAGGCAGAAGCATTAATGAATAGAGGACAACAGCGAGCACGTATTGATTTTATCATCGGCCAGGTCTATCAACAATTAGGCTTTGAATCTGAAGCATATAATTATTATCAAAGCACCCTAAAGAATGGGCCTGAATATGAGCTAGAGTTCTACACTAAGCTAAATATGGCTCAGGTAAGTCAGCTCACGAATTCAGGAGACATCAAAAAAATCAGAAAGTACTTCCGCAAACTTCTTAAAGACACCAAAAACACGGAGTACAAAGACAAGATCTATTATGAAATGGCCAACTTCGAATTGAAACAAGGTAATCTTGATGAAGCCATAGAATTCTATAAAATGTCTGCGGCTTCTTCTGTGAATAACAAGAGACAAAAAGCATATGCCTATTTGAAGCTAGGACGCATTTACTATGATAGCATCAAAAATTTCGAATTAGCCAAAGCTTATTACGACAGCACTATTGCCGTCCTTCCCCAAGATGAAGACGACTATGCCAAAATCAAGCAACGTCAGGAAATTTTAGAAGATTTTGTGCTGCAATTAACGACAATCAGAGTAAATGATAGTTTGATAGCTATATCCAATCTACCCCAAGACTCAATCCGAGCCATAGCCTCTTCAATAGCTAAAAAAGAAGCAGCACAGGAGAAAGAAAAGAAACTAAAAGAAGAGAAGCGTCAAGCCAATATCGCAAGAAATGGAACAATAGACGTAAATGGAGGAAATCTAATAGGCACAAGTCCTGTAAGCGGAGCAGAGTGGTATTTTTACACTCCGTCTTCTATAGGAAGAGGTGTTTCTGAATTCAAACGAATTTGGGGAGAAAGGGCCCTAGAGGATAATTGGAGGAGAAGCAACAAATCCGGGGTTGATGCAAACGCCTCTGAATTAGCTGACAAGGGACAGGAGTCTCTAGACGCAGCAATAACAGAAGAAGATCTTTTAGCATCTCGAATAGATGAATTAGTAGCAGCTGTTCCTACATCAGAAGATCAAATCAATACCATGTTGTCTGAAGTAGAAGTAGCTCATTACAAACTTGGTAATATCTACAACTTCAATCTGGAAGAAAAAAGAAATGCTATCGAAACATTCGAAATGCTTTTGTTGAGATTCCCAGATACGGAGTACGAAGCTGAAGTATTGTATCAATTGTTTTTGCTGTTTAACCAGCTTGACGAATCAGAAATGGCTGGTCGTAAAGCTCAAACTCTTAAAGAAAAATATCCTGATTCCATTTATGCCAAACTTATAGATAATCCGAATTATCGTGAGGAAAGTCAAATGGAAACCGAACTCCTTAAAAAAATCTACTCACGGGCGTACCAACTTTACAGTAGCAATGAGCATTCTAAAAGTTTATACCTTCTGGACAGTGCATTAATGGCTATTCCAGAGAATCAGTTTAGTGATAACCTGGCTTTGCTAAAAGTGTTGAATGTCGGTAAAATGGAAGGTCAATACAAATACCAGCTTGAATTGAACAATTTCATTAAGGAATATCCAGAAAGCGATGTGGTCACCTATGCGCAATCGTTGTTAAAAGCAAGTGAAGATTATCAAATCAATCTTTACAACAGTGCCAAAGCACGTTTTGTGGAATACTTCAAGCAGAAACATTATATTGTTATTGTTTATCCGAATAAAGACGACCTATCTCAGTCAATTTCTTCCGATTTAGATGCATTCATTAAATCGAAAAACTTTGGCTTAACAACAGGTAATTTGATATTGGATGAAAACAATGCCTTAGCCCTTGTTAATGAATTCCCAGGCAAAGAAAGTGCGAACAATTTCTTGAAATTGATGCGTGCAGAAATTGATTTTGGAGAGAAGTATAAGGGTGAAAAAATTTACAATTTTGCAATCACGGAAGATAATTTTAACATCTTCTACCAAACACGAGATATCAATGCATATCTCAACTTTTTTGATAAACATTACAAATAAATGAGCAAGAGGACTCTTCGAATCATCATTATTTCCATCTGGACCTTATTCTTAGTAGGTACCATATCACTCTTCACCTTATTCTCAATGGTGAAAAATGATTTCAATGGATGGTTTGGAGGATTGCCTAGTTTACAAGATCTCGAAAAGCCAGACCCTGCTCAAGCTTCACAGCTTTTGAGTGCAGATGGCCAGCTACTTGGAAAATACTATCGAACAAATAGAACTCCGGTATCATATGATGAGCTATCTGCCGAATTGGTAAATACCCTTCTGGTGACAGAAGATATAAGGTTCAAAAAACACTCTGGAATTGACCTAAAGGGATTAATCAGAGCGGTTGTTGGAAAACTGACAAGCTCGTTTAATGGTGGTGGTTCTACCATTACCATGCAGCTAGCTGAGAATTTATACAGTACCAATACTGCCAACAAAGGAAGTCTTTATGATGTGCCTGGAGCTGGACAATTTATTACCAAACTAAAGGAGTGGATAATCGCAGTTCAACTGGAGAAATCATATACCAAAGAAGAAATCTTAGCCATGTACCTCAACACTGTTGAGTATGGCAGTAACTCTTATGGCATCAAAGTGGCAGCCAAGACTTTTTTCAATAAGCTCCCTGCAAATCTAAACTACAAGGAGTCTGCCATCTTAATAGGATCCATTAATGCACCAACACGTTATAATCCTGTATACAATCCTGAGAATGCATTAGCTAAGCGGACTGAAGTTCTTTATAACTTATATAAGTATGACCGAATAGATAAAGTATCATTTGATACTTTAAAAGTTTCTGATCTCGGCTTGAATTACAAAGTAGACAATCATAACGAAGGATTAGCGACTTACTTCAGAACAGTAATCGGTAGAGACCTTTTAGCATGGTCCAAAGATCATGGATATGATCTTTATGATGATGGATTAAAAATCTATACAACCATTGATAGCCGCATGCAACAGTACGCAGAAGAAGCAATGCGTGAAGCCATGGACACGCTACAGCAAAAGTTCTTTAATCACTTGCAAGGCGATGCTCCATGGATTGATAAAGAAGGAAATGAAATGGTTGGCTTTTTACAAGATGCCATCAAACGAACCACACAATACAGAGCACTTGCTAAAAGGTTTGATGAAGATGAAAAGGATTCTTTAGAATACTATCTAAATCAAAAAACACCAATGACAGTATTTAGCTGGGAAGGTGAAAAGGACACCTTATTTAGTGTATATGACTCCTTAGCTTATTATAAACATTTTCTCCAAGCCGGCTTTATGGCCATGGATCCTAAGACAGGTCATATCAAAGCTTGGGTTGGAGGTATAGACCATAAATATTTCAAATTTGATCATGTACGCTATGGTAAACGTCAGCCAGGGTCAACTTTTAAACCATTTATCTATACTGTTGCAATCGATAATGGATGGTCTCCTTGTCAACAAGTAGTAGATCAATCAGTTACCATTGCGATTCCAGGACAACCTGCCTGGCAACCAGAAAATTCCAATGGTAAATTTTCAGGAGAAACCATGACTATTAGACGAGCAATGGCTCAATCGGTAAATAGTATCACTGCATATGTCATGGATAAAGTAGGTCCTCAAACAGTGGTTGAATATGCTCACAGAATGGGAATTGATAGTGATCTGGCTGCTGTACCATCATTAGCTCTTGGTGTAAGTGACGTCAGTTTATATGAAATGTTAGGAGCCTATTCCACGTATGTGAATAAAGGAGTCTATACACAGCCATTCTATATTTCAAGAATTGAAGATCAAAATGGCAACGTATTGCAACAATTCGTCCCTGAAACACGAGAAGCCCTTAATGAACAAACAGCTTATGTTATGCTTCATATGCTCAAAGGAACTACCGAAGAACCAGGTGGAACAGGTATGGCGTTAGATAGATCTCTTAGAGTAAACAATGAGATCGCAGCTAAAACTGGAACTACCCAAAATGCATCTGATGGTTGGTTTATGGGAGTTACCAAAGATCTGGCGGCTGGAGCATGGGTTGGAGGTGATGACAGAGCAATCCACTTTAAATATTGGCCCATGGGTCAGGGAGCAAGAACCGCCATGCCAATCTGGGAGAAGTTCATGACCAAAGTATATGCAGATCCTACGTTGGGAATAGAAAAAGGATCTTTCCCTAAACCGGTGAAACCAATTAATGTAGAACTTGATTGTAATAGATATCAAGACGTGATTCAGCCAGCAGACTCCATTCGGTCTGTACTTCCAAGTGAAGATGATTTCGATTTCTAACTATGATCACCAACAGGTTCGCAACCTCAGAATACCTATCTCTACCGAACGATCCAGGAGTCTATAAGTTTTTTGATTCCGAGGATACCATCATATATGTAGGGAAAGCTAAAAACCTGACAAAGCGAGTATCCAGCTATTTTACTAAATCAAGTGATATTAATCGTAAAACGGCTCGATTGGTTAAGGAGATAGAAAGCATTGAGGTTGTCATCGTAAATAGTGAATTTGATGCGCTATTACTTGAAAATAGCCTCATAAAAGAATATCAGCCTAAGTACAATATTCTTCTTAAAGATGACAAGAGTTTTCCTAGCATCTGTATATCAAATGAGCGTTTCCCCAGGATTTATTCGACTCGAAGGATAAATACCAGTGAAGGAGTCTATTATGGCCCATATACTAGTGTAAAAGCGATGAATGGCGTATTAGAGTTGATAAGAAAACTTTACACCATTCGTACATGCTCTCTTAACCTATCTCCTGCAAATATCCGTGCTGGCAAATTCAAAGTATGTCTTGAATATCATATAGGCAATTGCTTGGGGCCATGTGAGGGGCTACAAACAGAAGAGAAGTATAGAGAGGATATAGAGAGTGCGCGACATATTCTCAAAGGAAACTTATCAGTAGTCCGCCAGAATTATAAACAACTAATGAATGAAGCAGCTTCTGAATTGAAATTTGAGGCAGCACAACAATACAAAGACAAATTAGATTTACTAGAGAAATTCCAATCAAAATCCTTAATTGTCAACCCATCCATCAATGATATAGATGTTTTAGGAATTCTAAAGGACCAGGATAAGTACTATGTCAATTACATGAAAATCCAACATGGTTCAATTAAGCTTTCGGAAACAATTGAAGCCAAATCAAAAATAGATGAACCGGAAGAGGAATTTCTACAAATTTTACTTTTCAATTTAAGAAGTAAATTCAGCAGTTTCTCACGAGAAGTCGTAACTAATAAAGAAATCTCTGGTTGGGAAAACGTAGAAATTACAAACCCTAAGATTGGTGACAAGAAAAAATTACTCGATCTATCTCTAAAGAATAGCAGCTTCTTTAGAGCAGATAAACTAAGAAGGCAAGAAGAATCAAAAACACCAACAGAAAGAGTGTTAGAAATCCTTCAAAAGGATCTTAATCTGCAGTCTCTTCCCAAACATATTGAATGCTTTGATAATAGTAACATACAGGGAACCAACCCAGTGTCTTCTATGGTCTGTTTCAAAAATGGTAAACCATCTAAGAAGGACTATAGAAAGTACAATATTAAAACGGTTGTTGGCCCAGATGATTTCGCAAGTATGAGAGAAGTAGTTTTTAGGAGATATAAGCACCTCAAAGAAGAAGAGCTTTCTCTTCCTGATCTTGTCATCATAGACGGAGGTAAAGGACAGTTAAGTTCAGCTTGTGAATCCTTAAAGCAATTAGACTTATACGGGTCAATTCCCATTGTTGGCATTGCAAAGAAACTCGAAGAGATTTATTATCCGGAAGATGAGTTTCCAATTCATATTAGCAAAAAATCTCCTTCGCTTAAACTAATCCAACATCTGAGAGATGAGGCACACCGCTTTGCTATTACCTTCCATAGACAGAAAAGAAGTAAAGCAGCAATAGTATCAGAACTAGATCAAATTGCAGGCATAGGTCCCAGTACTAAAAAAACACTTCTTCAAGAATATAAGAGCAGCAACCGCATAGCCAAAGTACCATTAGATGAACTGTCGCAACTAATTGGAAAAGCCAAAGCAGAAAAAATATATAATCATTACAATAAAAAAGGGTCAGCTAAAAGCTGACCCTTTCTATATTATGGTGTTTTGAGATTAATATTCCCAAAGTTCACTTTCATATTCCATTAAATCGTACTCCATTTTCTGCTGTAGCATAACAGCTTCGTATGGATCTGTAGTTTGCTGACGAATATCTAAGTTCTGTGCATTTGACATCTTAGTTATTGGTGCAGAGAACAATCTCAACTCGAATGCATCACCATAATTTCTATGTTGCGCTTGATTTTGATTGTTATACCAAACAGCTTTATCAGCATATGGTCCTCTGAATAAATTGATTACATCTTCGTATTTGAAGTTAGCAACCATTTTTTCAAACCCAGCAGGATTGTAAACAGATCCAGCTCTTCCTGGTAGATATAGAGATACTGACTGAATGTACCAATACATTCTAGATCTATTTCTATCAAACAGAACTCTTTCTCTTAGATAAACCACATCAATTACAGATGGAGGAATTGGATCATATTGTAGACCAGAAGATTGCTGAGTCGACGTTTCGTTTCCGAAACCGCCTCCGAAACCACCTCCGAAGCCTCCTGCATCAAATCCTCCACCCTGTACTTCTACAGAGATATTAGATTCGAATATACTATCAGGCATGATCGTTTTTACTGAATCAGTCATGTAAGGCTTGATCAAACCATCCTTTACTCCTTGAATCAACAATGTTGATAACTCACCATTAATTGAGAAAAATGGTGCGTTTTGTTTTTCTCTCAAGTCCATTCGTCTCCACACCATGCGCTCAAACATGATATGTTCTTTTTGGACATCAGCTTTGATGATCGGAATTTTACTTTCCATTTCCTGAGCATTAACTCCAGAAACGGTGGCAAAACCAATCAATAATGCATAACATAACTTTTTCATAACCTGTGACATTATTTATTTCAAAGGAATCGTAATGATTCGGTTGAAATTATTAAAATCTTCTACGTCTCCTCTAAAATTCTGACGTTGTACTCTTTTTACTTCGACAACAATGTTGTCACCTTTTCTAGCTTGTGCTGCAATAGGCCCCAAATTTACATCTGGACCTGATGTCACTGACGCTCTTCCTATTCCACCACTTACCAATGTCAAAGTTGCTTCAGCTACTCTAAACTTGGCATCATCTGGTAAAAACTGCTGGAAACTCTCATCTGCTAAAGCTCTTAAGGAAATTCTAGGTGTTTTTGCAGGAATACCATCCTTCAAATTGATAGGGCCTTGAGATGAGAACGGAGTGATTGTCGGTGCAGGAATTCTTCTAACCTTAAAAGTTCTTGCTCCAATGAAGTTTCCACTACTAGAAACCTTCAATTCTACATCTTGTCCATTTGACGGAACTACAGTTACTTGTCCTTTTTCTGTTGAACTTTGGAATGTTCTAGCATTTGATGCTGTGAAAGATGGATTGTAAGCCACCCCTAACTGAGGCACTTGAACATCCAGATTATTACCACATCTCAAGTACAACGCTTGAACAGCAGTTGATTGAATTTGAATGGTAGGCTTTACAACAAAGTACTCTATTTCACTAGTGAAAGTAGTATCCTTACCTCCTGGCAAAGTTACTGAGATAGCAGCCTCGTAAGTTTTTCTTGCTAATCCTTCTTTATCGAAAGAAGCAGAAGTAGCAGTGAACTCTACCGCTCCTTGACCAGAAGCATCAACAGGAATTTCAGAACCATTGTAAGTCATGGTTGGTGTTATTCCAGATGAAGATGCAGCAATGAACATTTTTGCTGTGTACTTGGTACCTGCAGCCACATACTTAGACTCAGGTTTAACCATTGGTACGATCACATCAAACTTCAAATCACCAGCTCCGACTTTTCCAGATAAGAAATCTAGAGCAGCAGTCTCATATCTTAATACTTTTGACTGGAAGTCACTGATAGTTGCTAGACCCGCAGGTGTAGGAGAACTATCGAAAGCTAAAGTTGAGAACGTCTTCCCTTTTTGGTTAGGGTCTTGGCTATAGATAGGATCTTCGTCCGCATCTACTGCAATTGCTTTGAAGAATTCCAATTCGTTTTCTTCAGCCCCAAGCTCTTTCAACTTGGTTTTTACCAATTCAGCATAACCATTAAGACTTTCTTTCAAAACCACGCCATTACCTTCTCCGCCTTCTTCCTCAGGCATCATGTAGTGACCTACTTTGTCATAATCTGTCTTACCTTTCAAATGCTTTGCATCCCCTGTATATTCTGGAGCATGACCTTCCTCATAGCCGCCAGTAAGATCTACAAGAGTACCTTTAAGCGTCGTAAGTTCTTTCAATACTTTAGCTGCCTCGGCGCGGATTTCTTGAGCCGCCTCAACAACTTTCACATCTGCAGCACGATTACCAGTGTCGTCAACAGTCTTCACGATATTCTCAAGAACTTGAGTATTTCGTTTTTCTGTTTCTCCATTGGCTCTTACAAGTGAGTCATCTAAGAACACGAACTTATCAATTACGGTAGTAGATACGTTTAGTGCTAACAAGGCTGTTAGTACTAAGTACATCATACCGATCAATTTCTGCCGTGGTGTTTCCTTTCCTCCAGCCATATTAGTTTCTTTTTAGGGTGTTAGATTAGAAAATTAACCTTGTTTCATAGCGCTCAACATATTGCCATATACTTTGTTTAGAGAGGCAATATTTGTTGTTAGCTGATTAAGTTCAGCTTGGAAAGCAGTTGTTTCTTTTCCAGCATCACCCATGCTTTCAAGAGCCTGAGTCAAATTAGAATAGAACTTATTCATAGACTTAACATGTCCTTGAGCATCTTTCAATTCCATTTCATAAACAGCGTTCAATGCACCAAGACTCTTAGTTACATTTTGAACTTGAGTGTGATACTCCTTAGTATCGTTAGCTGCTGCAGTCATAGTCTTCATTCCTTCGATAGAAGTAGCATAAGACTTATTCATTTCCACTAATGTACCTGAAGCAGTTTTCACATTCTTCGCGTACTCGTTAGTAGCAAGAGCAGCATCACCCAATGACGCCATTTTTTGAGCTGAGTCAGACAGATTTTTCATTCCATCACCTAAACTCTTAATTAATTCTGGACCAACCTTAGCATCAGCCAACATTTTATCCATGCTTGCAGAAACACCAGTACCAGCATTGCTACCAGTAGTTACTTTTCTTGGAGCCGCAACCGGACCATCATAATCATCTGCTAATTCTGGATATACTTTTGACCAATCAATTTCTTTGTGCTTAGGCTCGAATGAACTAAGGAAGAAAATGACAGCCTCAGTAGTCAGACCAATTACCAACATCGCTGTTGCTCCTGGCCAGTGTGATATTTTAAACATCGCTCCTACAATAACGATGGCAGCTCCAATACCGTAGATTTTTGGCATTATCGTGCTAAAGAGAAGCTCCTGAAATCCGCCTTTTTTGCTCATTTTTCTATAAAATTTAGGTTAGTTTATCTTAAAATTCGTATCCTGATGATCTACCAAGATAAGTCATTGCACATCTAAATCCTACTGAAGATCTAGCTGAGTCTCTATGATCATATGTTCTAGTGCCTGTTTCAAGGTAATAGGCGATATCTTTCCACGAACCACCACGAACAATTTTGTAATCAATTCTTTCATCAAAGTATGTTGGGTTCAAATCCCAAACAAGTGGCATAGCTGATGGATTGTATGCATCCTCACACCACTCTGCTACGTTTCCAGACATATCAAATAGTCCGTAATCGTTAGAGAAATAAGTAGCAACTGGTGAAGTGTATGCAAAACCATCATCAAAATAGTTTCCTCTACCTGGCTTAAAGTTAGCCAACAAACATCCTCTTTGATTTCTCACATATGGGTTACCCCAAGGATATTTAGCCATATCTCTTCCACCTCTTGCAGCGTATTCCCACTCTGCTTCAGAAGGCAATCTGAAGTTAGGCATAATTGGAAGACCTACACTCTGACGATATTCGTTTAAGTGTTGAGTTCTCCAAGTACAGAAATACTGAGCAGCATTCCAATCAACTCCAACTACAGGATACTCATCAAACGCAGGGTGTGACCAATAGTAAGTTACCATTGGATCACCCATGTGGTGAGTGAAATCCTCCATCCATACCATTGTATCTGGCATTAGATCAGCTATTGCATAACCTGCTGGAAGGTCTACTTCAGAACCTTCGGTAATAGCTTGAGTAAATTGTCTGTATTCATTGTTAGTGATCTCGGTTTCATCCATAAAGAATGCACCGATCGTAACCTGTTTATTCAGGTTAATCTGTGTAGCAGCTACATCTTCGTCTGCTTGACCCATGTGGAACGTACCTGCTGGTACCGCCACCATACCGTATGGACGGGTCATCTCCCAACCTTCTCGATCTGGAACTCCAACGAGCTCACCATTATCGGAAGATCCTCCACCAAAAAGTCCGCAACTTTGAGATAAAAATCCCAGTGCAAGAAGGCTTAAAGTGGAAAACTTTAAAACACGCATATTATTCATAACACCTTATTTGAACTTGCAAGTATGTAAAATAAACAAACTTTATCAAAAAATATTGTCACTTCCTAAGCCTAAATATATAACCTTCTCTGAATTCCGCACAAATTTTATCTTCAAAATACCCCTTTTTGTGGATGAATTGTCGATAAACTATTCCTAAAAACTAAACCTTGGAGTTTTTACCTTTTTTCTTCCTCCAAAAATCAAGTCCGGCAAATCATATCTAACGAAGATTTCGTGGGACGTAACAGCCTTTGCTTCTTGCCCCACAAATACATAGTCAAAAGAGTAACCTACTTTTAATTCCTTGTTTTGCAATAACGAGTATCCTAAATAAAGAATACTTGATTCCTGTCGACGGTAAGATAATCCCGTCCAAATTCTTTCACCTATTGTTACTATAGCTCCAACATCATAAGTGTAAGTACTCAGATTAGTTCTTACTAGTACCGTTGGAGAAATACTTAATTGAGAATTCACAGTAAAACGTTGACCAGCATGAACAGCATAGGTCATTTCAACTCTGTTTTCTAAATCAGTAAGCCCGAAATCAAAACCAGGCTCTGTTATATTTTGAATAGCAGCACCAACGAATAGCCCGTTATCTGCTCTGTAAAGTAATCCTGCATTTAAATTAAAACCAATTTGAGTTTGTCTTCCTCCTTTAGGAATAGAAGGATCATTAGGTTCATTGGGTCTGTATAAATCAGAGTTTACTGATTGTGAAAAAAGCATTGGAGCAACTCCGATTCCTAATGTTCCTGACCTTAAACTCAGAGAGTAGGTTAAAGGCAGACTCACTTGCATATTCGTAAGTGGGCCCAGGTTATCATTAACGATGTTGAGTCCTAGGGATGATAATGGGAAGTTTTTTATGGGAACTACGGATGTCAACATCTGAGTGCTGGGAGCACCACCTGATCCATCGAATGTGGTATTGTAACCCAACCACTGCGTTTTATGCTGAAAAGCAACAAAAGCTTGTGATTCGTTCGAACCCCACGCAGGATTGAAATAGGTTGGATTGAACATGTAATGACCAAAAAAAGGAGTATTCTGTGCGGATGCACTGAATACTCCTGATAATATCATTATGCTAATCACAAATCTTTTCATATGGGCAACTTATTAAAAAACCGCTTCTAACAAAAATACCCTTATTACTTGGTGATTGTTATAAGTTATTAGCTTTTTTAATGTATAACTCTAACGCACCGGTCATAGATGGAGCATTAGGAAGTGGAGCCTGGATATCTAAAATCAATCCAGCATCCTTTACTGCTTTGGCTGTAGTAGGCCCAAAAGCGGCAATTCTGGTTTTATTTTGCTTAAAATCAGGGAAGTTGTCAAACAAAGACTTAATTCCTGATGGGCTAAAAAACGCAAGAATATCGTAATATACATTTTCTAAGTCAGACAAGTCAGAAGCAACTGTTCTGTAAATAATAAGTTCGGACCATGTGTATCCATTCTTATCTAAGAACTCTGGAATGTCATCCTTTCTGATATCTGAACAAGGGAAAATATATTTCTCCTTTTTATGCTTTTTCATCACTTCAAGCAAATCCTGAGCTGTTCTTTCCCCTGTGAAAATCTTTCTCTTTCTGATCACAATGTACTTCTGAAGGTAATTAGCTGTCTGCTCAGAAATACAGAAGTACTTCATGTCTGTTGGAATTTCCACTTTGGTATCTGCTGCCAACTTGAAGAAATGATCTACGGCATTTCTACTAGTGAAAATTACGGCAGTGTGATCCAGGATATTCACTTTTTGTTTACGAAGCTCCTTTGAGTCGACCGGGTCAATCTCTATAAATTGGCGGAAGTCAATCTTAAGATTATACTTTTCGGCGAGTTTATGATAAGGAGAATTTTTATCTGAGGGCTCAGGTTGAGATACAAGTATAGATGATACTTTATTAAGCCTCTCTTTGTCTGTAACTAACAATTCTTCACTCATTCCTTTCAAATACTGTTAAAGTACGGCTGTTGGTCTTACGATTTCAATAACCAAATAATGATTATAAAACTTGGTAAGAATTCGGTGGTGCAAAGGTATGAAATAATCATTAGTTTCCTATGGCTATATAATTTATCCAATTTGATTGCCATCCAGAACTGGAAGAAAATCAGCATGATAACGTAAATCATAATTATTGCAGACCTCAAAAATTCAGAGGTAAAATTGTACTGTGTATAGTCTATAACTGATAATCCTAAACACAAGGTGGTTAGTAATATAAGAAAATGAATATAATCCTGATTTTGAATGTTTGGAAAATCCCTAAACTGAAAAATAGCACTGACCACAAGACTCCACAAAAATTTAGCTATTAACATCAAGGCTCCAATTATTGCCACTAGTAGGATAATCGGAACCGACACCTCCCAACTAGGGGTAATCCCCAGCTTAACCATTTGATATCCAAGGTAGTAACTGAGTAAGGAAGCCATAATAGACAAATAGATTATTGCCATCAGGTTGTCAAACCCCAGAAAATTTTGATAATTATCTTCTGCACTCAAACCCCGTAGCTTAAAACTCAGCGGGTTGCTATATGATTTAGAAAAAGTCCCTGGAAAAAACCTACGGTATACACCCACTAGCAAAATCAGGATGACAAGAATAATCAGATAACTATTCTTATCTAAATGACCTTGCTCATTGATTTTTCCATATGCCTTCTCGCGTGAAGTATGCACTACCTCATACAACTCAGTAATTAAATCACCTTCATGCCAGTCTGTTCCAAAAAATGTAAGAGTTGGCAGCTCAAGATGGTTGTTATTGAGCGAGTCCAAATTGATATAAGTAATCCCTCTAAAATGACTCAGATAAATCTGATCATTAACCCAAAGATCCATATCCGCCTTACACTCAATCTTAATCAAAGAACCTGTTTCTCGTGGTACTTCAAAATAAATAATCTCTGATTCTTGCTCGATATAAGGAACGGAAAGCCCAGGCTCATCAAACGTTTGCCAGGATGAAGTTAAATCCTTTACAAAAACAGTATCCTTCTGTGCAAACAGCGTACTGGATAAGAGAAAAAGAAGAAGTGTTCCTAATGTTCTAATCAAAACCTTGATGAATATCCGATATGTACTTTAATGTTGGTGAAATCCAGAGAAATATCGTCTGCCCTGCCAACAGCCGTAGCAAATGTAAATAAGCCATTGGAAGTATTCAGGTTTAGACCTAATCCAAATCCCTGAGCAAGCTGATTTGCATTAAAAGACTGAAGATATAAAGCATCGTAAAAGAGCATAACGAACGATCTTTTTTCGAAATATTGACGTAATTCTAATCTAGACAGTATGAAATCTTTGGCATAAAAAAAGTTTTCATTGAATCCTCTGATACTTCTTAAACCACCCAGCCTTGTTAGTTCATTTAAGAGTAACTGATTGTTATACAAAACCTGTCCTCTCAATTCATGATATAATGCCAGCTGATTCTTGATAGGTACCTGAACTCTAGACATACCTGTCACAGACCATCGTTGAGTTTTAAGCTCAAGCGTGTCATACACTTCCGCCATAACTGCTGGATTCTTATCAATGCTCTTATCACCTATTGAGCCCTTTACTGCGTACTTAAAATGTTTTCCTATACCAAATGGCAACTCTGGATAGGAGCTACGCAACCCGATATGATAACTTTTACTTTCATAATCAGCAATACCTTCTGTTAAATCTAAAATATCCGGTTCTATGAGTGTTCCATTGTATGAAGTAAATCCAAAAAACAATTCTGAGGCTTTCCACAGATAGGTGCCAGATTCCAATTGCCAACTTTGATTAAGAAAACTCGTATCCTGTTTGAGCAAATTAAAATCTACATTTAAGAATAGTGGAGATGACAATAAATAAGGATGTGAATAAGAAATGGAAGTAGATTGTGATTGGTCAGCAAAACGATTCCATGAAAAATGAACTCCTTTCCCAGATTTAAATAAATTGGCCAAATTCAAATCTAAATATCCTGTAACAATCAGATCATTCGTACTTGACTGACCTGGTAAAAAACCAATAACCCCTTCGAAGGAGCTTTGTCTGGACTCTTGAAGATCCAAATAGATTTGGGAACCATTATCAACAAAAGTAACCTCTGGCTCACGCTGGATCTCTATAAATGGCAAACGTTCCAATCGATCAGGGATTTTTTCATAATCAGATTCTGAATAGGGTTGTCCTGGTGTTATTTTCAGCGTGTTGTAGAGGTATTTCCGGCCAAGACCGACATTTTGAATTAGGATCAATGTATCAAATTCAATAAATGGTCCTCGCTCGATGCTCATTTCAGCACTCCATTTATCTGCTTTTTGAATAGTTGTTAAAGAAACCCGAGCAAATGGATATCCATTGTTCGCATAATGATCCAATTGCATATCGATTGACTTCCAAAGTTTGGCACTCCTGGCAGGTTTAAGCTCAATCAATGAGTCAATGTAGGCATCATAATAAGTGAAGGAGATATCAAAGTCTTTCACTTGTTCTCCCTTGTGCAGATATACGGATGATGATTTAACACTATCAACTCCTGCAAACAGGTAGCCTTGCCGCCACCAAGTTCTAATCATTTCTGACGCTGATTGTGTCGCTAACAATGAATCTTGATATTGCTGAGCACTTACTTCACCTTCCAGGACAATACGATAGGAACTAGATTGCCCATGAAGGCCAGAATCTATAACAAGAGCTAGTATACATAATGTCAATATTCGACTCACCGTAGATTATCCAATGTACCTTTGCAAGATAATCGAAACGCAATGGCCGGCATTTATTTACACATACCATTCTGCAAACAGGCATGTCATTATTGTGACTTTCACTTTTCCACCAATCTTTCTCGGAAAAGTGACATGGTTAAAGCACTGATTGAAGAATTAGAAATGCGGCGAGATGAGTTGAATGGAGAACCTATTCAAACCATTTATTTCGGTGGTGGAACACCTTCATTGCTCTCCGGTGCAGAGTTGACAGAAATCCTTAAAACCATTAAAAATGAATATGAGGTGGCGTTCAATCCAGAAATAACTTTAGAAGGAAATCCGGATGATTTGAGTCTTGCGAAATTACAAGAGATAAAAACTGCTGGTGTCAATCGGTTGAGTATCGGCATTCAGACCTTTGACAATACTCGGTTACAATATATCAACAGGGCACATAGCAGCGAAGAAGCAGAATCTTGCTTATTCAATGCACGAAATGCTGGATTTGACAACATCTCAGCTGATTTGATTTATGCCATTCCTCCTGATAACATGGAATACTGGCAATCAGACCTTGCGAAACTTCTTTCTTATGACCTGGAGCACATCTCACTTTATGGGCTCACTATCGAAGAGAAAACAGCATTTGGTAACTGGAGGCAAAAAGGAAAGCTGAAGGAAGTTCCAGAGGAAACAGCAGCGAAGCAGTACGAGCTAGCTATCTCAGAGCTTAAAGCCGCGAAATATGAACACTACGAGGTGTCCAACTTTGCCAAGCGTGGCTATTACTCACGTCACAACACTGGTTATTGGGAAGATCAGAAATATCTAGGCATTGGCCCGGGGGCACATTCATATAATGGTGTCAATCGCAGTTTTAATATCAGCAATAATGCAAGATATTTGGAAGCTATCAGTAATCAAGAGCTTGCTCTAACTACCGAGTCGATGGAACCCAATGATCGTCTGAATGATTACATTTTCACTCATCTACGGACAAATAAGGGTATCAATTTCCAAGAATTAAAAGAAAGACATGAAGTGGACCTGAAGCAGGATTATAACTACCTGTTTGACACGTGGCTCGCCGAAGAACTAATCGAATTAGACGAAAATGTCTTGAAACTTACCTCAAAAGGCTTCATGATTGCGGATGAAATAACCTGGAGGTTGTTTTATCACGATTAGAATTCTTACTTTTAACAGTCAACCACTAAGGATTAATGGATAAGGAACAAAAAAAGGCGGTCATGCTCCTCAAATCACTCATCCTCCACTATCATGGATTGGATGACGATGAGCGTGAAATTCTGGAGTTAGCTGCTGAGCGTCTTGACAGTCGAGATGAGTTGGACTGGGCCAATCAATTCATTTCCGAAGATTACTTATCCGCATTTGAGAGATCCCGTGATTTCTTTGCTAAAACAATAGCCAAAATCACCAAAGAAGAAAAACTTACCCACCTTAAAGACGCATGGGAAGAAAATCATCAAAAAGGATATGTAACTGAAATGGAAACTACTGCCATGATCAACCTGTCCAAAGACTGGCAGGTTGAAAAGGAGTTTCTAGAAGTTATACAGAATTAAAGAGACATTTTTTCCTTGAAGCGAGCAGCTTGTCTGCGGCTTACTTCTATTTTCTCTCCACCTTTCAGCTGCACTAACAAGCCACCATTAAACCAGGTATCTATATTTTCTACCCATCCCAAGTTAATGATGTGTTTTCTACTTGCGCGGAAAAACGTCCGATCGTCTAAACGCTCATCCAGTGCATTCAACGACTTATGTATCATTGGCTTATTGGAGCCAAAGTATACTTTGATATAGTTTCCATCTGATTCAAAAAGCCGAACTTCAGAGAGTTTAACGAACCAGCATTTGTCACCATCCTTTACAAAGACCTGATCATCTTTACCTAAAGAACGTTTTTCGTTTGATCTAGCTATTTTGGTATCTTCTACTTTCAATTTGGCTATGGCTTCTTCTAGTCTTTCTGGCTGGATAGGTTTTAGCAAATAGTCTAAAGCATTAACTTCAAAAGCTTTCAACGCAAATTCGTCATAGGCAGTTGTGAAAATTACCTTCGGCACTGTGTCCAGAGACTCTAGCAAGTCAAAGCCAGTTTTCCCAGGCATTTGGATATCCAAAAATATTAGCTCCGGATTGAGCTCATTGATTTTTTCAATTGCATCATCCACATCGGTGGCTTCACCTATTACTTCAATTTTCTTATGTGGTTCCAATAAGGACATCAGCTCTTTTCGAGCCAGGCGTTCATCGTCTACGATAAGTGTCTTCATAAGGTCTTTGGTAAAACTACTTCTGTTAATACAGTCTTTTTATTTTCATTTACTATGCGAAAAGAGGCTTGATCACCATAGATCAACTCCAATCTTTTCATGGTATTACTGATCCCGAAACCAGTGCCGGTAGCCGGTTGTCCATCGACATATTGACCAGCATTTCGAATTTGTATTAGCAACCTGTCGTCTTCCACCTTGGAATGAACTTCAACCATTCCTCCGTTTCTCAAAGTAGAGATACCGTGTTTGATACCATTCTCCACTAGTGTCTGGATCATCAAAGGTGGAATCAAGTAGTGAAGTGAATGATTATCGATATCGAACTTTGTCTTCAAACGCTCTTCGTAGCGAATAGTTTCAAGAGCCAGGTAATCCTTTACCATTTCCAACTCCTCAGAGAAGGTGACCATTCGCTGACGATCTACTGTTAAAGAGTTTCTCAATATATTCGATAACTGCGTAATCGCACTTTTTGATTTTATTGGATCTTCATCTACCAAGGCTCTGATACTATTTAAGGCATTGAATATGAAGTGTGGATTTAGCTGCGATCTGAGGTTTCGCAATTCTATCTCCTTTGCGGCAGCTTCGTATTTGAGAGACTTATTGTACCGCTCAAAATAATGGAACGTCAAATAAATCATACTCCACAAAATATAAACTACAGCAGTCCCGATAATGTTAAAAATGACTGTCTTTGGTAGAAAATCATTGGATGTGAGCTCACCAGCGAAAAAAGCATAGAGTAACAACACTGAAAAGTTCAGTGAACTTAGCAATAAAATCAATGCTGAAATCCGAGGTGTCAGGCGAGCAATACTATAGTTTAGCCAACCAAAATTCACCAAGATGTACCTCAAGAAATGTGTTGAGAGCAGGTAGAATCCCATTTGAGTAAACTCACCTATAATGTGAGTCAAATCGATACCCGGAGTTGATCTGGCACTTGCGTATAGAGCAAGTTGCAATCCCCCATAAAGGGACCAACCACCTATTTGACACACCCAATATATCAGCCTCTTATTCATCCAATCCTGACCTCCGAGGCCAAAACAACTAAATTATTCTCAATGGCCGTAAATATGAATCAAAATATTGGTTAAAAAGCTACTTCAATTCGTCAACGAGAAATTTTGCTGTGTGACTGATCTTCACTTTAGCCACTTCTTCTGGTGTACCCGAAGCAATAATCTGACCTCCGCCTTCTCCACCTTCCGGTCCAATGTCTACAATATGGTCAGCGACTTTGATCACATCCAGGTTGTGCTCAATGATCAATACGGTGTTTCCTTTAGTTACCAGCTTTTGAACTACTTCTAGCAAATGTTGAATGTCCTGAAAGTGTAACCCTGTAGTTGGCTCATCCAATATGTAGAATGTCTGACCCGTATCACGCTTCGAAAGCTCCGTAGCCAATTTTACGCGTTGGGCTTCTCCTCCAGAAAGTGTAGTAGCGTGCTGACCCAATGAGATATAGCCTAACCCAACTTCGTTGAGTGTTTCAATCTTTTTTAAGATCTTAGGTTGATTCTCAAAAAACTCTACAGCTTGCTCCACTGTCATATCGAGAACATCAGAGATCGACTTACCTTTAAACCTGACTTCCAGTGTTTCTCTATTGTATCGTTTGCCCTTACACGTTTCGCATGGTACGTGAACATCTGGAAGGAAATCCATTTCAATCACGCGCATTCCTCCTCCCTGGCAAGTTTCGCATCTTCCACCTTTTACGTTGAAAGAGAATCGACCTGGTTTGTATCCTCGAATTTTCGCCTCTGGAAGCTCTGAGAATAGCGATCTGATGTCTGTGAAAACACCAGTATATGTTGCTGGATTGGATCTTGGAGTACGACCAATAGGTGACTGATCTACTTCGATCACCTTATCGATATGTTCCAAACCTGTTAATTTCTTATAAGGAAGTGCTTCAGCTCTTGACTTGTAAAAATGCTTTCTTAAGATTGGGTAGAGAGTTTCATGAATCAAAGAAGACTTTCCGCTACCCGATACTCCAGTAACGCATGTCAAAGCACCGAGAGGCAGCTTTAGATTAACACTTTTCAAGTTGTGTCCAGTTGCACCTTTTAGTTCTAAGAAGTCACCGTTTCCTTTGCGACGCTCTTTTGGAACTGCAATTTGAAGTTTGCCAGTCAGGTAATCTGAGGTGAGTGATTTATTCTTGATGAAATCTTTTGGCTTTTCTGCAGCCATGATGTGACCACCATGACGTCCTGCTCCTGGACCGATATCTACTATAAAGTCAGACTCCAACATCATGTCCTTGTCGTGCTCTACAACAATGACCGTATTACCAAGATCTCTCAAGTCTTTCAGTGCCTGAATCAACTTCACATTATCACGCTGATGCAAACCGATACTCGGCTCATCTAGAATGTACAGTACATTCACAAGTTGAGTACCGATCTGGGTAGCCAATCGAATGCGTTGCGCTTCACCACCAGACAAGGTTCTCAGCGGTCGGTTCAAGCTGAGATAATTCAATCCCACATCTAGAAGGAATCCAATTCTCTTGCGAATCTCTTTCAGAACCTCCGCAGCAATCACGTTTTGGCGTTCAGTCATGCGATCTTCTACACCTTCAAACCACTCTGCGAGTTTGTTAATATTTAGCTCGGCTAACTCACCAATATGGGTTTCATCGATTTTGAAATGCAACGACTCCTTCTTCAATCGATAGCCATTACAATCAGGACAAGTAGCTACATCAGTGAATTCTTCAACCCACTGACGAATTTTATCACTTCCAGCATCTTTCTGTTTTTCTAAAAACTTAATAATGCCTTCAAACTTAGTGTTCCAGTCAGTCCCCGGATATTTCACCGAACTGACTGCTACCGGCACCTCATCTCCATAAAGTAGCACATCCATGATTTTATCTGGAATATCCTTAATAGGAGTGGTGAGGTTGACTTTATTTCTTTTGAGGATAGCTTCAATTTTCTTGAAGATCCATATATCACGATATTCACCAAGCGGAGCTATTCCTCCTCTGCTGATAGACAGACTCGGATCTGGAATAACTGAGTCTCTTGATATTTCTTCTATTACACCAAGACCATTACATGTCTGGCAAGCTCCGTACGGACTATTAAAAGAAAAGGTATTTGGTGCAGGCTCGTCATAAGACAAACCAGACTCTGGATCCATCAAATACTTAGAAAAGTGAGCTGTTTCACCGTCCTGATCCTGAACCATCAAAATCCCATTTGCCTGTTTAAACGCAGCCTGTATGGACTGACGAATTCGCTTTTCATCCGATTCTTTGACGATGATACGATCGACAACAATTTCAATATCGTGTGTCTTGTATCGATCTACCTGCATCTTAGGCAGTAGCTCCTGGATTTCACCATTTACACGCACCTTGGTAAATCCAAGTTTTCTGATCTGAACGAATAGTTCTCTGTAATGCCCTTTACGACCTTTTACCACTGGCGCCAGAACGATGAGTTTCTGTCCGTCGTAGGTTTTGAGAATATGTTCTAGAATTTGGTCTTCGGACTGCTTGACCATTTTCTTACCAGAGATGTAAGAATACGCTTCTCCAGCCCTAGCATACAGCAATCTCAAAAAGTCATAAATCTCAGTTACCGTACCTACAGTAGATCGGGGATTTCGTGAAGTCGTTTTTTGCTCAATGGATATTACCGGACTTAGACCATTGATTTTGTCTACATCCGGTCGTTCCATATCACCAATGAACGCTCGAGCATATGCAGAGAAGCTCTCCATATACCGTCTTTGCCCTTCGGCATAGATGGTGTCAAATGCCAAAGAAGACTTTCCACTCCCACTAATCCCGGTGATCACCACCATTTGATTTCTAGGAATGGTCAGATTTACCTCCTTCAGGTTATGCTCTCTGGCACCAAATATTTCTATGGATTGCTGTTTTTCTACTGAACCGCTTTTGCGACTCACTTCCGCATTTGCCACTGTCATTCTATCCTTTTCTAATATGCTCTTAGAAGTTCGGACTCAATAGGTACTTGTTGTAGAAGTCATCAATTTCATGAACTGCTTCTTCAGCTGTATCTACTAACTTGAATAAATCAAGGTCCGATTCATTTATGTTTTTCTCTGCAAGCAATACATTTTTGACCCATTCGAATAGTCCGCTCCAATATTCCCTACCTACCAGTACAATTGGAAACTGACCAATCTTTTTCGTCTGAATCAATGTAATCGCTTCAAAAAGTTCATCTAGTGTTCCAAAACCTCCCGGCATAACAATGAATCCCTGAGAATATTTTACGAACATGACCTTCCTCACAAAGAAGTAGTCAAAATTAATGAGTTTGTCTTGATCTATGTAAATGTTATTGTGTTGCTCGAAAGGTAAATCAATATTTAATCCTACTGACTTTCCTCCTTGCTTATGAGCACCACGGTTACCAGCCTCCATGATACCTGGGCCACCTCCGGTGATTACCCCGTATCCATGACGAACAAGTCTGGCGGCAATATCTTCTGCCATTTTAAAATATTTGTGATCTTCTTTGGTTCTTGCAGATCCAAAAATAGACACACAAGGACCGATTTTGGCCAGTTTTTCAAATCCTTCTACAAATTCGGACATGATTTTAAAAATGGCCCAAGAGTCAGAACTTTTAATCTCATTCCAATCCTTATCCTTAAAGGCGTCAATGATTTTCTCCTCCTCGTTGTTTGCTTGTTTTTCTGACATAAAAATGCATTAAGGTTAATAATGTTGGCTTTAAGATAATCCCTTTTCTGCGATTCTGTGATCAACAAAGGATATCCTTAACCGCAGCATCAACCTGCGTAAACTTATACGTAAAGCCCGTGGACTGAATTTTATCAGAGAGGACGTAGTTTCCTCCTAAAACCATTTGTGCCATTTCTCCCAGCATGGATTTCATCACAAACGCAGGAACGTTTGGTAAAATCAATGGTCTTTTCAATGCTTTGGCCAGCGATTTGGTTAATGCCTCATTTGTTACGGGATTTGGTGCTGTAGCGTTGTATGTTCCCTCCAATTTATTTTCAAGAACTTGTCTGAAGATAGCACAGAGATCGTAAATATGAATCCAACTCATGTATTGGTCTCCAGAACCCAATGGAGCACCCGCAAAAAGCTTAACTGGTTTGGCAATTTCCTTTAAAGCACCACCTTCTTTAGCCAAAACAACACCAACTCTGACTTTAGCTACTGACGTAAATTCTTCTAAGGTATCTGCCTCGGCTTCCCAGAGTTTTACTACATGAGCCAGGTAATCATTGCCAGGTTTAGATTCTTCAGTTAGTTCTGCTGCTCCTGTATCCATACCATAATAGCCAATTGCACTTGCACTGATGAATGATTTCAATTTGACCTGTTGCTTCTCTATTTGAGACTTAAGGAGTTTGATAGACTCTACACGGCTATCGATTATTACTTTTTTTCTTTGCTTGGTCCATCTTTTATTAGCCACTCCCGCTCCAGCAAGATGAATGACGTAATCTGCACCATCAAGCGCGTTGGGATCAATGTATTTTTTGCCGATATTCCACTCGAAAGTAGGATACTCGGCAGAAGAATCTGGCGTTCTACTTAAGTGAACCACTTCGTGATTGTTTTTGGAAAGCATTTTGCTTAGATAACTACCAACAAGTCCGGTTCCTCCGGTGATTACTATTTTTGCCATACTAAGAATAACATATGACTAAGCGAATCCTCTTTTTTTATGTGCTTTTTTTTATTGGATGGCTCAGCTATTCACAAGAATTTGATCCAAGAATAGAAAAATCAACGCTAACTATCAATCATAAAGCCAGAGAAGGCTATCAATCTAGATTTGGTATATCAGCTAAAAAGCTAGAAAGAGCCTGGTGGAGCTACAGCAGAGAGTTTGGTAGACCGCTGAATATGAAAGGTTATTATCAGGTAACTATTCCGAGTCATCTCAATAGTGGCAATGTAGACTTGGTATTACTGAGTAAATCACTGGCAAATAAGAAAGGAAGCACTTTTTTCTTGACGATAGATGAGCAAGGGATTCCTAAAGACAAAAAGTCTGCCTATATGAATCAGGTCAAAGTGATCTTGCAGACGTTTAAGGTCAACTACTTTGTAAGCGAGCTTAGTGAAAAGCTAGAAGACCTGGAAGACCGAGCAGCAACAGTTAGTAAACGAGTAGCTAAATCTTCTGGCAACTCGAAGCAGAAACATATCAATCAAATGCAGAAACTGGAAGAAGAAATAGAAGTCATCAAGCAACAGCTTACGGAAGTTAATGACGCTTATTGATTCTTCTACTCTCAACTGTAAAGCATAAAAAAAGGCCCGATAAATCGGGCCCTAATTCATTTTAAATGTAATGAAGATGAGAATTTAAAATGAATAGCTATAAGACACTGTAAACGTTGTGCCTGGATTTCTTAGTGAGAACAATTCTGAATCAGACTCTGTGCGGTAACGCAACTCATTGTCATCGTTTAGAATGTTCTGGATTCTTAAGCTCAAAGACTGATTGTTGTCTTTACCAAAGTTTCTTGAACCTTTGAAATTTAAGCTATGGAAAGGGCTAGTGTAAACTTCTGGTACTATAGATGCACTTACGTAAGTCAATGTTTCACCCTGTACGTTGTACGATAGGTTTGCTGACCAATCTTGCTCAGTAGTTTCATAGCTCAAGTTAGCGTTGATAGAGAAAGGAGCTTGCATACTCATATTTCTATATCTCTCAACACCGTTTTCAGATCCCTTGAAGTTCACCTCACTTTGGTACTCATTTTGACCAGTTTCACTTACCGTAACGGTAGTTCTGTCTACTCTGGAGATGGTGTACGTGAAGTTACCACCTACTGAAAGTGTTCCTGCCGGTGTGTTCCACAAGTTTTTAGAACCTTCCAACTCTGCACCATATGCCACTGCGCTACCAACGTTTCTTGGAGTCACCTGATTAGGAGCAACCTCGAATGCTACAATTGCAATGTGGTTTGTGAAATCCTTGAAGAACAAAGACGCCGCAATTTTCTCACCTGGTCTGAAAAAGTTTTCCCATCTAACGTCGTAGTTAAGAATCTCAGCTTGTTTCGTATCAATGTTACCAATGAACCAAATACCAGTAATTGGGTCAACGATGAACGCTTCTGATTTTTCTTTGAATGAAGGTCTTGCTAAAGTCTTTGTAAATGACCCTCTAAGGTTCATTGTTTCACTTAGTGAATAGATTAAGCTTAATGAAGGCAAGAAGTTAGTCTCGTTAAGTGTCTCTTGATCTGTCACTTTCTCTTCAATTCCATTGTCTTGCTCAATGATTCCTGTGTAGTTCATTTTTACACTCTCCATTCTCACTCCGTAAACCGACTTCAATCTTTCGCCAATTCTCATTTCGTTCATAGCATAAGCAGCGAACAATGTTTGAGTACCATCATAAGCATTGCTTTCATCTGTTGCATTCTGAATGTATAGGCCATTAGTTCTACTATCACTGATAATGAACTGAGATAGATCATTAGGATCTGTAGAGTTTACGTTACTAGCAGAAAGGTTGCCATAAGCGTAGTTGTAAACATCAAATTCTCTTGCTCTGAAAGACCCCAGTCCACCGAATTTCAATTTGTTGTTTTCGTTTGCTTCAAATTCCACATCAACTTTGAAGTTCTCGTTTACTTCAGAAAGCTCTCTCCAGAATCTGTTCATCAAACCACCGTTTCTGAATCCTAATTGGCCATCATCTTCGTTGATTGCAGTTTCTCTATAATCAGGCTCATATTGGCTTGACAAGATGAAGGAATTCGTCCAGTTCAATCTTACATCACCAATTTGGTGCTTACCGTAAGTAATGTTGTTGAACATGTTTCTTTGAGTATAAGTCAAAATATCATTATACAAGAAAGTAGGGTTGTTCAACGCCGTGTTTCTTCTAGTTCTTTTTACAGCTGAAGTAACACCATTCTGAATGTTCAAGAAGGTAGTACCGATTGTTGTGTTTGCAGACTTAGCAGCGATAGACGCTAGACCACTCCACAATACTTCATTTTGAGAAAGATCACCTTTTGCTGTATAATCTCTAACCAAACCAATGCCGGAACCAATTGCGTTTCTTTCGTATTGTCTTCTTTCGAAATCCTGGAAATAACTGTTTCTATTTCTGTAAGTGAATAGTGCATTGTAACCCCAGGTCAATTTCTTCCCAACCAATTGATTTCTGTGAGAAAATGATAAGCTACTGTTCATGAAGTTGCTACCTCTCTCAGCCCCAAGAGTTGGATCAAACAAACTTGTAGTTTCATTATCCTGTTGCAGTCTTGTTTTTGGAGTAACAGGCAAGTCTCTAGCGCCATTGTCAAATCCTAACCAATCTGTAGAAGATCCTTTATATGAAAGCGCATTGGAATTAAAATGCATTGATGGGTTGTACCCCAAACTCATTGAAATAGAAGTGTTTTTCTTTTCAGGAAATGCTTTTGTTTGAATATCAATTAATCCACCTGTGAATGAACCTGGTAGATCTGGTGTGAATGTTTTGTATACTAATACGTTTTCAAGAATTCCTGTTGGAAAAATGTCTATTTGAACGTCATTTCTATCTGGATCAATACCAGGGATCACCATACCATTAACTGATGTTAGTGTATATCTATCACCAAGACCTCTTACATAAACATATTTGTCACCTTGTACAGAAACCCCAGTAACACGCTTCATTGCAGAAGAAAGGTTGCTATCACCTACTTTTCTGAAAGTAGAAGCAGAAATTCCATCCAATGTATTCACCGATTTTTTCTGAACAAGCATTACTCCAAATTCATTGTCCTTAGCCACTGTAGCTGTTACAACAACTTCACCTAGCTGCTGCACATCTTCTTTCATTACCACATCTAGAATGGTTGGCTCGTTCGCCTTCACCTCAACGCCTTCTAATACGATAGACTGGAATGAAACCGACTGAAATATAATGTTGTGAGTACCTACCGGAAGCTTTAAAGAATAGTTTCCGTCAAAATCTGTAGATGTACCAGTGATGGTACCTTGTTTTACGATGGTTGCACCGAATAGTGGTTCTCCTGTGGCTTCCTCTAGCACCTTTCCTCGGATAAAGCCCTCCTGTGCATAGGAATATGCAGCAGCAATTGCCACGATTAATGTTAATACCGTTTTTCTCATCTTCAAATAAAAATTTGTGCAAAAGTAGATTTAGCAGAATTCACAAGCATGCAAGAAAACTTTATGCTTTAATTATGAAATTATCTTTGGAGTGACTGATCTATTAACATTTGGTTAATAAATATCATAATAGGTTTACACAGCCTAAAAACAAAAAAGCACCCGCCGTTAGGCAAGTGCTTTATGAAAAATACTACTTAGTATTCTTATTCCTCAATTAGAGCTGGTAGATCGTCAGTGTATACAGACCACTCAGCATTAACAGTTGAGAAGTTTAATTTTCCATCGATTACGTTTTGAGCAGCATTTTCAGTAGACTCAAATGTTACTTCGTCGAAAGAAGCATCTAATTTAATTCTACCACCGTTTGCGTTAAGGTTAGTTACAGTACCTTGAGCTTTAGACTTGAAGTCACATGTTACTGATCCAGCCACTGCTTTGATAGTACCATTTACAAGGGTAAAGCTACCAAGAGCATCACCTTCTCTACCATCGATTTCTAGTCCTTCGTCAGAATCCTCATCTACAGTCACATAGTAGTTTGTTACTTTTCCTTTGTAAGACTGGTCAATGTCAATAGCATCATCACCAACTTGAGCAACAAGGATATTAGTTACATTCACAGAACCACCGAAGAATTCAACACCGTCATCACTGTTAGCGAAGATTTCTACGTTTTGGATGGTAGTACCAGTACCAACACCACCTAATGTAAGACCGTTGATCTCATCACCAGCAGCAGCATCGATTACAGCACCACCGTGTCTGATTGATACATATTTGATAACACCAGAGTTATCATTGTCAGCAGTTCCACCGTAAAGACCGTTTACGTCACTTGCATCCACACCTTCAATTTGAACCTCAGCCTGCTCAGCAGAAATAGAAGCTTTACCTAGTACTACTAGTCCACCCCATTTTCCTTTATCTGCAGCAGTTAAAGTACCATCGTCATCAGTTGTAGTCATGATGATAGGAAGCTCAGCAGTACCTTCAGCCATGATTTTACCACCTCTTGCGATCATCAATACAGAAGCATCCGCACCTGTGAATTGAACATCACCTTCGATTCTTGTTCCTGGCTCAATAGTTAAAGTAACACCATCGAGAACAGTAACTCTTTTGTTAATTTCATAAATTTTGTCAGCAGTCCAGGTTACATCTGCTGAGATGTTACCTTCTACGTCTACTCTTTCAGTTGCAGTAGAGTTGTATGTACCACCCATTGTAAGTGTCCATCCGAATACAGACTCATCAGCACCAGAAGCAGAAGCGTCTGTTGATACGATTCCGTCTACTGCTGCAGATACTTGATCCAAAGCAGCTTGTTGTACTTCAGCGTCAGATGGTGCGTCATCTTCACTACAAGAAGTGAATACTAGTGCTCCAGAAAGGAACAATGACATTGCTAAAAATTTTCTCATGATTTAATACCTTTTAATTCTTTTTCTAGTTGTTGATAGATTCAATCAATTACGAATGCAAAGGTGTAAGTAGTATGTTAACTGGTTTAGCTTCACTTGTTACCATATCATTAAACTAATATTGCATCTTTTATCCCGCTGTTACTTTTGTTAAGAAATGGTGAACAAGAAAAAAGGCAACCCTGGGGCTGCCTTCTATTTTGATATTTCGTGTGTCTTACTTAGCTATCTGAACCTTATTTAGAATTCTACTTATAATATCATGAGTAGATACCCCATCAGCTTCAGCTTCGTAATTCAGAAGAATTCTGTGATTCATCACATCATCAGCAATCTCTTTGATATCTTCTGGCAGCACATAATCTCTCTCGTTGAAGAATGCTACCGCTTTAGCTGCAAGGTTCAAATTGATAGACGCTCTTGGAGATGCACCAAACTGGATGTATTGAGCCTCATCATTTAATCCATAATCTTTTGGATTACGTGTAGCAAATACAAGCTCAATGATGTATTTCTCTAAACTCTCAGAAAGACTTACCTGATTGATTTCTTCACGAATTGAGAAAATGTCCTCCTTAGAAAGAACAGTATTTATCTCTTGCTTGAATGACATATTTGCCATTCGGCGCATTACCTCCAATTCGTCTTCCTTAGAAGGGTAATCTACGTGTACCTTCATCATGAAACGGTCAACCTGAGCTTCTGGAAGTGGGTAAGTACCTTCCTGGTCAACTGGGTTCTGCGTAGCCAGTACCAAGAATGGTCTATCTAGCTTAAAAGTGGTATCACCAATCGTTACTGTTTTCTCCTGCATAGCCTCAAGTAGCGCTGACTGAACTTTAGCTGGAGATCTGTTTACCTCATCTGCTAAAATCAAATTGGAGAAGATCGGACCTTTCTTTACCTCAAAGTCAGCTTTCTGCTGATTGTAAATCATGGTACCAATCAAATCGGCAGGCAAAAGGTCTGGAGTAAACTGTATTCTTTTGAAGTCAAGCTTCAATACATCAGAAAGCGTATTGACAGTCAAAGTCTTTGCAAGACCTGGTACACCTTCTAATAATATGTGTCCCTGGGTAAATAGACCAATCAGCAATCGGTTCACCATGTACTCCTGACCAACCACTACTTTTCCTACTTCTCCTATTACTTGTTGGATCTTGGCCTGGTGCTCTTTTTTGATATCCTGATCTAATTGCTCCATAGTGTCTTTTCTAATTTATAATCGGCTGCAAAAATAACCGCCTTTCTGCAAAACGTAAATTTCGATTACATCGACGGCAATTTCCTACAGTAAGTTTCAAAAAAATGTTAAAAAACGAATGATTAAGCATACAACGTCCTGGTCCGGCGCTATTGTTTGCACTTTTCAAGAAATTCCTTGACTTCATTGGCTGTAGCTTTCGCAGACCTACCTACTCCTATTACTGTGGCCGATGCAAATCCGGTCCAACTACCATATCCTACCATCCACAAACCCTCCAATTCACGCGATCTGGTACCATGGGTGTCTACTTTATGATGTCTAAAGCTAATGTTCAGCTGCTTCAAGTAATCTATGGCTGGTAAGTAACCCGTGCAAAATATCACACTATCTAAGTCAAACTGTCTACCATCACTTAGCGTCACACCTCTCTCTGTAAAAGAAGCAACTTCTGGATAGTAAGTAAGTACACCTCGCTCACGGGCATCTTTGACAGACGGCACCATGACTATATCTCCAAGCGAAGGAGGGATAAATGCTCTACCTTTCTTTTTAGCCTCAAACAACATGGTCGCTGCATCAAATAGATATTTCCCATCTACATGATCTGGGAGATAATCAGGTGCTTTCCTGGTAAACCAATAAGTATCTGCAACAAGAGACAGCTCGGCCAAAATTTGTGCTCCACTATTCCCTTCACCTATGATGCCTACTTTTTGATCTTTAAATGATGACGGATTTCGATAGTCGGCTGCATGTATCACCTTTCCTTTAAAGGACTCAAAACCGGGTATTTCTGGTGTGACTGGTTTTGAAAAGCTTCCTGTGGTACTAATTAGTACTTTACTTCTAAACTGACCTTGATTGGTTAATAGGTAAAATAATTGTTCCGTATAATTAACCTCCTCTACTTTAACTGGTCGATTGACCTTAAATTGGTAATGATTTTCATAATCCGAAAAGTAATCGACCACATCATCCTTAGAAGGATAATACTCCACTCCGCCATTCATTAATCGACCAGGCAGAGAACTCCACTGTGCAGGAGAGAATAACGTCAGTGAATCCCAATAATTCTGCCAGGAACCACCAGGTTTTTCTTCTGCATCTAATATGAGGAAATCGAGACCCAATCGTCTCAGATAATAAGCTACTGCTAATCCCGACTGACCACCTCCAACAATGATGATATCCCAGATCTTTTCTGTCAAAACTCTACCGCCTTTGTTTGATTAAAAGATTGATGAAAACTGAATGGCAAATAAAACAAAAAAACCCCGACAAACGTCGGGGCCCCAACCAGCTATAGACAAGACCGCTGCTTTGCAACGGGCTTTATTTTATGCACTCGCATATCTGCCAGGAGATTCATTCCTAGCATTGTTTAACTGCGCCACGATTTTCTGCACCAACCCGATCTCGGATTCATCCAATTCATATAGAACCTCCAGGCTCTCACCAGTAAGCGACGCGTTAACTTTGTAGTCCATTTCAGAACCGTGATTATAACAACCACTTTTAGAACTGTACCAGATTAAGTATTTCATTTTAAGGCGGTCTGAATTACATTACGAATATGGCATATATTTCTTATCCGATCCTGCCAAAGTGGTGCAAAATCCTGCCAATTGACTTAAATCATGATAAAACGCTCATTTTTAAGGGTTTTTCGAAAATATTTTTTTCACAAAGACACTGTTTATGTCTGATATGCAATAGGTTTATCATGCCAATTTGTTCTATATGACCCCTATCATCAACCGGCAAACTCATGTTTACTTACTGATAATTTGCATTGCACTTCAAAGTGCTGATGCGATCAGTCAGTCATTTGCAGCTTCCATATATAAAGATGAGAAAGGAATGGCCTCTAACCGTATTACTCAAATAGTACAATCCGCAAGTGGTGAAATATGGACAGTTACTCAAGAGGGTGTCAGCACTTTTGACGGCTTGTACTGGTCAACATTTCCAGATAGTTTAGATATTCCTACTGCGGTTGGTTTAATAAGGATGGAGGTTACGGACGACTCTACTATTTACATGGCAAGTTCCAATAGTGAAGGATTTGACATAAGTTATTATAAGAACGGTCAATGGACTTCTATAGATCCGCCTAATGCCCTAAAAGATGTCAAAGATGCCCACTACAAAATGGCCAAACCCGCCAATGGACATCTTAACAAAATGATACTCGGATATAGGGATTCGCTGTATACCTATATTGAAGAGAAATGGGAGAGCGTATATTTCCCACTGGACTCTGTAAATGAACATTATATTTCCATTGTTCCATTAGGTAATGACTCCACATTGGTTGCAACGTCACAAAGAGTATTTCTTTTAACTCCTAAAGGCAGAGATGAACTATTTAAATCTCAAAACATACTCAATGTTTCTTCCAATCAATACAATAATGGGTGTTATATACTTTACACCAATTCTCTCGCCTACTATGATTATGAAGATCGGTCAGTAACATTTCTTTTTAAAGACCATCCAATAATTAATTACCAAAATGGCAACTACAGTAACTTATTTGTAAGGGATCACCTGATATATTACAGCGCCAATTCTCCATTGATCCAATACAACCCTAAGACTGAATCACATCATCCGTTGATCACCGAATATTTTCAGTTAGATCACACTTGCATGGATGCACTCATCGATTACGAAGGGAGCATTTGGGTGGCAACCATGAGAGGAGCATTTAGTCTCAAAAACCCATCAATATATAATTACGCTAGTGAAACTCTGTTGGAAAACGAAGTTAGTGCGATACTCGAAGCACCAAATGGAGATCTTTTATTGGGCTCAAATTCAGGATTGAATGTTCTTCATAACAATGGAAAAGTAACTAAGTATCAATTGGCCAACCCCATGGAAAAATTTAGGATTATGGACATCATAGAGCATGATTCTGAAATATATTTTAGCACTTATTCCAGCGGTGTCCTCAAATATATTGACGGTCAAATTGTGCCTTTAACGACTACCAAAAAAGCTACTCAAAGCTCTGATTTATTGAGTTATGATGGAAAGCTATATTGCTCTAACAGAGGTGAATTATGGTTATTGGAAGATGGTGAATGGAATACCATTTACGACATAGGTGACCAAACAATCAGAAAAATACTGATCGATAAGGATCACAAACTCCTTCTTGCTGAAAATGGCATTTACGATATCGAAACAGGTCAAAAATACGTCGGTGATGACCTCTACACGGATAATGTCTACACTGCCACTGTGTATAAGGGTCAAATTATTGTTGGCTCAGCCGCTGGTCTGAGTACTATCAAAGAAGGTAAAATCGTCAAATCGAACTTCACTGTCCCCGGCCCAATTTATGCTCTTGAAATGGATGATCAGGGTGGTCTATGGGTAGGCAGCGGTTCTGGTGTTTGGCATTTATATGATGGAAAATCTTTCAACTATAATAAAGGAAATGGACTTATAGGAAATGAGGTTAATAGAAACGCTTTCGTATTTTCAAAAACTAATCAACTATTGGTTGGTACAGACGAAGGCTTGTCCATTATTGACAACCCAACTGAAGAACTCACAGTCCCAATTCCGGCGATAGAAATCACCTCAATTGAAGCCAATCAAAAACCAATTGAAGATTATAAATTATCGTATTTAACCAACAATATCCGGTTCAATTTCAGATCTCACTCTTACTATAATATTGAAGAACTTAATTACCGGTACCGATTACTCGGGCTTACGGATGAATGGGAGAATATTGAATTTGCTGAACAGAACACAGCCCTTTACCCAAATCTGGAACCCGGGAAATATAGATTTGAAGTGCAAGCCAGAATAGGGAACGGCCAATGGAGCAAAGTTGCTTCGAGTCCTGAAATTGTAATTCAAGCGGCATTTTTTGAAGCCGTATGGTTTAGAATTCTATTTGTCGTACTCATCATTACTGGCTTGGTTTCCTTTTATAAATACCGGAGTAAAACACTGAATGAACAAAAACAAGAACTTGAACTTAGAGTTCTGGAGAAAACGCAACAGTTAGAAAAGAGAAATCAGGAACTTATCAATACCATTGATGACCTGAAGGCTGCTCAAGGTCAGTTAATTCAATCCGAAAAACTAGCTTCTATGGGACACCTTACTTCTGGTATCGCACATGAGCTGAACAATCCACTGAATTATATCAGAGGTGGTGCTGAATGCATCATTAGAAACCTGGACGAACTATCAGAAATACTCCATAAACCAAAAGGAAAAAAAGCTGACATTAAAACCATCATGGAAGAAAGCAAAATGCTTGCTGAATCTATTTTTGAAGGAGCAACTAAAAGTACCGGAATCGTCAAAAGCTTAGGCTCTTTTACCGCTGATTCTCAAAACTTCTATTCTTTCACTGATCTTCAAAAGGAAGTAGAAACCTCTCTAACACTTCTCAATAATGAAATAGGTTTCCGCATCATCGTGAACAAGATGTTTGGGAACATCCCGCCAATAGAGTGTTATCCTGCCAAAATCAATCAAATGCTGGTAAACATTCTCATCAACAGTATTCAAGCAATTAAAGACAGAGGGGAGATAACCATCAGATATTATAGAAAAGACGATCAACGCATTGCGATTGAAATTTCAGATGATGGCGAAGGTGTTTCTAGTGATTTAAACGAAAAGGTGTTTGAGCCATTCTTCACCACTAAAGACTCCAATCCGGGTCTTGGCCTCACCATTGCCAAGTCTATTGTTCAAGAACATAAAGGAAGTATCTCTTTCATATCTAAGCCTGGTTTGGGTACAAAAGTAAAAATATACCTCCCTGTGAGTCAAACGTACCATCCTGAGTTAGACGAACTAGAACCGCCAGTTTCAAAGTAGGGTATTCAGCAGGTTTCCCGTTTTGGAGTTATACCGAAACTAAATAACCGATGAAAGACAAGTTATTAGCCCTACTGTTCTTCGGAGCATGCTGTTTTGCCTGTACAGATGAGTCAGGAGAGGAAGAAATCAACGAAAACCCCGGAAGCTTTTCTGCTACTGTGTCCGATATCACCAAATCCAGTGCAAACATCAACTGGTCTGCTGCAACTGATCCAGACGGGGATGATGTCACCTATGAACTTCAACTTGGAAATGGTATTGTAGATTCAGAATTAACCAGTACTTCTTACCAATTGTCCTCATTGAGTGAAGACACTAATTACTCCGGTAAAATCATCGCTTCTGATGGTAATGGAGGTACTTCTGAAGCGTCATTCAGTTTTGTGACGAATGGAAACCAAAACCCTTCTACGTTTACAGCAGAAGTATTAGAGATTGGAGCTTCAAGTGCCGTATTACAATGGACCGCAGCAATAGACTCAGATGGAGATGACATTACCTACACAGTATATCTAGATGGACAAGTAGTAGCTGAGAGCCTTAATGCGTTGAGTTACAACTTTACTGAATTGATGGCGGATACTCAATACAGTGGAACTATCGAAGCAGCAGACGGAAATGGTGGGATGTCTTCTACCAGCTACTCTTTTACGACTATATCAGCAGAAAACAATGATCCGGGCGCATTTTCTGTAACAGTAAATAATGTTACTGAGTCGACTGCTCAACTAAACTGGACAGCTTCTATAGATCCAGACGGTGATGACGTAACTTATGTTATTCGTCTAGCAGGAAATGTAGTTGCAGAAGGTTTATCGCAAACGAGCTACACATTGGAAACTTTGACCGCAAGTACCACCTATAATGGTCGAGTGATTGCCGAAGACGGAAAAGGCGGAAGTATTGAATCCACATTCAGTTTTGAAACAGGATCTGGATCTTCAACTACCGAATACACCTTAGATCCTAGTCTTTTTAATAGTGACAACTTCACAGTAGAAGCCAAACTAGTAGACTGTACGCTGGAAAATGGATCTTCTACTAAATGTTATGAATTAACATTCATTGCTAATGGAGTTCCTGATGATGGGCCATTCTGTCCAGCCACTGTTGATGATATTGGTGGAATGGGAATCTATGATGGTCAGACAAACGCAGGATTCCAGGTAATGAAAAGAGAGCTTTTCGAAGCGATGGAAAATGATGGGTATGACATCATTGATAATCAAGGCAATATTCGTGTGAGTGACTTCAGTTCGCAAGACAATCCAAACTTTGACTATTGTCTTCAGCCTGCGGTAAATGACAACCTGGTATTGAAATTCACAATTCCAGCCATTCCAGAAGATCTAAGCTCACCAAACCAAATAGAAAGTGTAGAACTTATAGGTGTGTCCTTAGATGGTGTACCAATGAATGGAGATCCTCCATCCGTGACAACAGGGCAAATGGGTAACGGGAATATCCCTTCATTGGATCCTTGTGGTGGACATCACGATCCATCTGGCTATTACCACTGGCATTTCATTCCGCAATCAGTGAATGAAGTATTGAATGCCTTCCAAATAACAGAAATCTCGTGTACCAATATCACTCAAGATGGAAGTGCTTTGTCAGGTTTCGCAAAAGATGGGTACCCGATTTATGCATATACTGACAGTGATGGCAGTTTACCTACCGATTTGGATAATTGCAATGGCCACTTCGCAGCAACTGATGAGTATCCTGATGGAGTATACCACTACCATGCAAGTCAGACCGAGGCCCCTAACATGCCTCCTTGCATCAAGGGTGCAGCCGTTTCTAATCCATTTGTAGTACAATAACAGAATCAATCAAGGTGTGATCACGACCACACCTTGATTTTAAATAACAAAGTCTTGAAACATCTAAAAACCTATTTATCCCTATTTATTATAGCTCTTACAACATTGGCTTATGCTCATAATCCGACCATCGCTTCCTATAGTTTGAGGCAGTTAGATCATGTCTGGATATTAGAAGGATCGTTTGCCCAAAGTGGTTTACATGCAGCCATTAGCGAAGTTCATCCCGGAATCATTGCTGAAAACACAGCATCTTACAAAGAAGCAATTGCAGAATATGTAAAGAGTCACATCGAAATTAGACTATCTGATGGCTCACATTGGAACCTAAAAGAAGGAGGAGTAAGGCTTGGCAATCATCAAAGTGATGTGAAGTTTGTTCTTTCAAAACTGCACCATATGCCAGAATCAATTGACGTTTCAATCAGCTGTCTGGCTGAAAACGATCATCAGCAAAATATTTTGCGAGTCCCAGCACTAGGTAATGTTGATCACGTAGTGTTAACTGAAGAAAATAATTTTCAAACGACGATTAGCTTCACCAAACCAGTAGAGCAAAAAGCATCTATTTCTGAAAGTGGGGATGAAATGATGACCTATTATTTATTGCTTATCATTATTGCTCTAATAGGATTGACCAGTCTAAATCGAAGAAAATTAGCCAAATTAGCACTTTTTATACGTCGTAAATGATTGGAAGTGTGGGCATTGAAAAATTAGTGTTGAAAAAAGTGAAAATTTCTTTTCTAAGGCATTGCAAAATTCAAGTGTTCATTTAAATTTGCAGTCCCTTTGAACGAGAGGGATAAGCGAGAGTAGCTCAGCTGGTAGAGCACAACCTTGCCAAGGTTGGGGTCGCGGGTTCGAATCCCGTCTCCCGCTCGATAAAAAAGAGCCGCACAAAAGCGGCTTTTATTTTTTAAATGCAAGGCTAGGAAGTAGCTTTCTCACCACGAAATTGGCAGCAATGCCACACCTAGACAAAAATAGGTGGACGCCTCGGTGGTGGAATTGGTAGACACGCAGGACTTAAAATCCTGTGACCCTTAAAGGTCGTGCGGGTTCAAGTCCCGCCCGAGGTACATTTAAGCCTGATAACTCATTGGTTATCAGGCTTTTGTTTTTTACAGGTGGCAATTTTGGTGGCAAAACTTTTTTCAAGTATTTATTCAGAGTCGCCAAATGCCTCAAAAAAATCCAAATTTCTCTCCCTTTTCGGCCTTGACGGCCAAGGATACTTTAAGGTATATTGGCGAAAACGAATTGTTTGTACAGAATGACAGACTTTTTTTTGAAGCCCTATCAATAGATTGATTATATTTCTTTCAAAGCAAAAGATAAAATAATATGATATTCTTGATTAAGGAATATGAATTAACTTATGACAACTATAAGTATACTTTTCAGCACAACCTGGACGTTCTGAAATTTTTTGTGACTATCATTTCAATATTTTTTATTGGATTTTTGGTCAAGCCAGAATTAACATCTGATTTGCTTAGCAATCAATTAATGGTAGTCCTAATTTTAGTTTTATTAATATCCCTGGGATTAATTGTAACTATAGCTCAGATCGGAATTTTTAAAAGGAGAAGGCAGTGTGTTCATAGAATGAACTACTTGAGGCATGAGATCTGTAAATCAGAAGGCATACTTGAAATACACAACAGGTATTCTAACATATCAGGCTTTACAGAAATGATTAACAATCAACATTCAAAATTCGGAATTTCTTCTTGGTTGCCCTTGATATTCTCAATCGTTATCACGCTTTCATTACTGTGTCTTCTAATCTTTCGAACAATAATTTAAATCACTTCCCAATTTTGGGCATTTTACTATTTCCATTCCTGGGCTGCCATGGGTTTTCTTGAGAATACTACTGAAAACGAATAGGCTATTATCGGCCAAGCCACTTTGGCTCAAAAAACTCAACGCCTTTTCGCGATTTCATTCGATCAATTTTTTGAAGCCCACCAAAGAAGCATACATCATACCCAATTCTGGGTATTTTGATTATTGAATAAGAAAAAAGAATCGGATATAACTATATTGTTTGGCTTATAACTTAATCGCCATCAATATACCCATCATGATTAAAGATTTATTAACACTTAACGACATTGTTTCCGATAAACTTTTCAAGATTCCAGACTACCAACGAGGATACTCATGGGGAAAGAGACAATTGACTGATTTAATAAAGGATATAGACCACATCCAAGACAAGTCACATAAACATTACACGGGAACAATTGTAATAACCTCAAATAGTCTAACTAATAGATATGATGTGGTTGATGGTCAGCAAAGGCTAACAACATTAATCATACTTTTGAAATGCCTGTATAGCACTAATGAAACAAAATTTAAGGAGATAGAATCCAAATTTCTTTATCGAGATGGTGAATATGTTCTTGAAACCAACAAGGAGACAAACTTCTTCTTTAAGGAATCAGTTATTGAGGACAAAAAGCACCTTGAAATCAAGATCAAGTCTCTAGCCAACCTTAAAAACGCCAAAGCATTTTTTAATGAATGGTTATCGAAAACCAACATCCCCCACGAAAAATTACTTCAAATAATAACCAACCAACTTGGATTCATTTGCTTTTCCCCTCAAAATACTAATGAGATAGGGATAATGTTCGAAGTAATCAATAACAGAGGCAAAGAACTATCCGAGCTAGAAAAAATCAAGAATTACTTCATTTATTATGCAACCATTCACAATAACAAAAAACTTAAAAATCAAGTCAATGATATTTGGGGAATAATCCTGGAATTTCTTAATAGTGCTGGCATAACAAACAATGAAGCAGAGAATAGATATCTCAGAAACTGCTATATAGTTTATTACTCATCCAACAAATCTAAAAGCTGGGATGTTTATGACGAACTGAAGAATAGGTACCGCCCGGAAAGCACAGAGAAGATTGATGAGAAAATCGAGGAAATCTCGAGTTTTATAGATTTTATCTGTCAGGCCGCAAAACACTATGCGTATTTTAGGGACGGATCTTTATTCAACCAGAAATACGATGGACCAAACAAGCCTCAAATTGCAGAAGCTCTAAGTCGATTAAGGTGTCACCCGGTCAACGCTTCCATTCTACCTTTATACTTAGCGCTAATGTCTCGAGTTTATGACTCACCAAATGAAGTAAGTCAGCTCCTCGGTAAGCTTGAAATATTGAATTTCAGGATTTATGTAATTCCAAATAAAAGAGTAGCTAGAGCTGACAGCAAACAAGGTGATTTATTTTGGTGGGCTCATGACTTCTATTGGAGTGAGGACTGGGATTCTGAATCTGATGATGATCAATACTTTACCTCTTTTGGCAACAAGGAAGTCCATGGAAATGAATTCGATTGGTTGAATCTCGAATTTGACGAATGCATCAAAACACTTTGTCCAGAAACCACCTTCATAGAATCTCTGACAATTGATGATGGAGAATCCATAGACTATTATCACTGGAACGGAATAAGATATCTATTAGCTAGTTATGAAGAACATTTACATCTACAGAAAAATGAAAGCTGGGACATAGAGAAAATACTTATCAAGAGAAAAGATGCAGAAGATGATAAGGGTAACGACTACTTATCAATTGAACATATTTGGGCTTCTAAAAATAGAGCTGATCATTTTTCATCAGACATTCGTGAAAAAAGACGACTAGGCAACTTTGTGCTTCTAGGACTCAAAAGCAACATACAATTAAAAAATGACGACATTCAGAATAAGGTCAAGTATTTGATAGAAAACAACCTCTACTCAATGCGTCAAGTAGTTGATCTATCTGATTATTTGAACCAATCAATAACTTATGTTGATTCCTGGAGGCAAAAAAAAACCAATAGATACTTTGCAGACATAGCTACAAGCCTTATTGACAAAAGAGAAATCGATTTAGTCAATTTTGCTCTGTCAAGATGGAAACTTCCTTCAGAGTCATCAACAAACTTTGACACCATCAACTCTTTCAGTGCATGGGATGAAAAAAGATCTAGTTACTTCTATTTAAAGGATAATGAATAGGCAAGAAGTTATTGAAATTATTAAAAATTGTTTAACCAGTCTTTATAGAAATTATGGGATACTGATTGAGAAGCAAGTTCGTGAGGAAACAATCAATGAACGCTTCATCACTTATTTAAGAGATTATTTTGAAGTAGAGAAAATCACTGTAGAGCCAGAATATGATAAGCATATTGACGGAGATAAAAACTACAAAACGATAGAAGGAGAAACAAAGCGCTTGCGGCCCGATATTGTCATTCACGAAATTGGAACTGACGACAATAATCAAATAGCCTTTGAATGCAAGAAAAAGAAAATAACTGAAGAAGATGAAGTGAAAATTGATGCACTGATAAGACAATACAATTATCGATATGGTGTATTGGTCGAATATAACAGTAAAAGGTTTACTATTTGTGAACTTGCCGGTGACACCCTAGAGTTGGAGTCATATTCTATTTGAGAACATTATCAACAAGGTCTTTTATTACCAATAAATACAAAAATTAAAACCTATAGAGACAGATGAACTACAAATAAGTATTCCATAAAGATCAAAAAATAAAACCCGATCACTCTACAAAATCATTCTCAATATCTATAATTTCCATCCTAACTGTAATCAATATGTTTGCATAATTTGGACACCAATAGCCTGTCAATATATGTTAATTAGACAAATCTGCCAGTTCGCCGATTTATTTAAGTACAGTTAAACGGATTTCATTAGATTTAACGGAAACGTTAACCATCGCCGGAAACTGTTTAACTCTTAAAACCCCTATTTTAAATCTAAGATTTATTCATCCTGCTAGAGCTAACGCTTTTTAGATATCCAAAAGGTATGAATAAGAAAGGACTTTCAGAATCCGATATTAAAGCAAAGTTCATTACCCCATCCATTACTAAGAGTGGTTGGGATGAACTTACACAAATTGGCAGAGAAATCTATTTCACAGATGGCCGTATTTATGTGAAGGGGAAAATGACTGCTAGGGGTAAGAGAAAGTTTGCAGACTATATCCTCTATTACAAACCCAATATTCCAATAGCCATTATTGAAGCAAAGGATAATACTCATACGATTAAGAGTGGGATTCAACAAGCTTTGAACTATGCCAACACATTGGATATACCGTTCGTTTTCAGTAGTAATGGTGACGGTTTCTATTTCCATGACAAGACCGCAATAGATGGTGATATAGAAAAGGAACTGACAATGGATCAGTTTCCATCACCTCATGAATTATGGTCCAAGTACCGAAAATATAAAGGGCTCGAAACGGAAGAGGCAGAGCATATAGCTGCTCAGGATTATTTTCAGGATGGAACAGGTAGAACGCCAAGATACTATCAACAGATCGCCATCAACCGAACAGTTCAGGCTGTGGCTAAAAAGCAAGATCGCATTCTGTTGGTAATGGCAACTGGCACTGGAAAAACCTATACCGCTTTTCAAATTGCCTACAGACTTTTCAAATCGAAAGCCAAGAGAAAAATCCTCTTCCTTGCTGATCGCACGGCACTGGTAGACCAAACAGTTCGAGGAGACTTTCGCCATTTCAAAGATGCTATGTCGGTCATCAAGAAAAAAGTAAAGGTGATAGATGGAAAAGAAACATTGGTTTCTAACAACAAGAGAGGTATTGACTCTTCAGATAAAGCCTATGACATTTTCTTGGGACTATACCAGGGGTTGAGTAATTCAGATCCTGAAATTCCAGATGCATTCAAAGATTTTAGCCCTGACTTTTTTGATCTAATTATAGTTGATGAGTGTCATAGAGGCTCCGCCAAAGAGGATAGTAAATGGCGTGAAATTCTTGAATACTTCAGCAATGCCACACATGTTGGGTTGACTGCCACTCCAAAAGAGACGAAAGAAGTTTCTAACATCGAGTACTTCGGCAAACCAATTTATACATACTCCCTAAAGCAAGGAATAGATGATGGTTTCTTGGCTCCATATAAGGTAGTTAAAATAACCCTTGATATTGATGCTGATGGCTGGAGACCGCCTAAAGATTATTTGGATAAATCCGGTAATCCTGTGGAAGACCGCATTTACAACAGAACAGATTTTGACAAAAACATAGTCGTTGACGAAAGAAGGAAGTTAGTCGCTGCCAAGATTACTGAGTTCTTAAAAGGTCATGACCGGTTTGCAAAGACCATTGTTTTCTGTGTAGATATAGAGCATGCTGAAGGAATGAGAACGGCTTTGGTAAATGCAAATGCTGATTTGTATGCTAAAAACAACAAGTACATCATGCAGATCACGGGAGATAATGAAGAGGGTAAGCGTGAGCTTGATAGCTTTATCAACCCAATAGAAAAGTACCCTGTGATAGCTACTACTTCAAAATTGATGACAACTGGAGTAGATGCTCAAACCTGTAAATTGATTGTTCTGGATAGCAACATAGGATCAATGACCGAATTCAAACAGATCATTGGACGTGGCACTAGAATCAATGAAGAATACGGCAAATCCTACTTTACCATCATGGATTTCAGAAATGCTACAAACCTTTTTGCGGATTCGGATTTCGATGGAGATCCAGTGATGGTCAAAGAGTTTGGAGAAGGAGATGATCTTGACAATGTTGAGGATAATCAACCTGATGAAGAGGTTATTGATATTGTCGATGGAGAGCCTGTTGATTTCCCAGAACCCCAGGAATATCCCAATATAGAATTAGGAGGCACAACTGTTAATGAACCATTCGAAAAAATCAGAGTTGATGGAGTTCGTGTACAGGTTGTTAATGAAAGGGTTCAATACATAGATCCAGCTACTGGTAAGTTGATCACAGAAGACTTAAAAGATTATTCTAAGAAGAACATCACCGAACAGTTTGCTTCTCTTCAAGACTTCCTGAATCGTTGGAATGCTGCTGATCAAAAAAAGGCCATCATAGAAGAGTTAGAAGAACAAGGAATTTTGTTTGAAGCACTCCGAGAAGAGGTTGGTAAAGACTTTGACCCATTTGATTTGATCTGTCATGTGGCTTTTGAAGCTAAGCCTCTGACTAGAAAAGAGAGAGCAGAAAACGTCAAAAAAAGAAACTATTTCACCAAATATGGTGAAAAAGCACAAGCTGTTCTGGAAAGTCTTCTTGACAAATATGCCGTAGATGGACTAGTGACCATCGAGAATACTGAAGTACTCAAAATGGCTCCCATTAATAAGCTTGGCACACCATTGGAATTAATCAAGGCTTTCGGAGACAAATCCAAATATCTGGAGGCTTTAAAAGAATTAGAAAAAGAACTTTACGAATCTGCTTAATGGAACAACGGATTGAAATAATCAACAACTGGAACCTAAAAAAAGTAATAGGAGAAATCGAAAACGGCAATATGAAAATCCCACGTTTTCAACGTGGGTATGTTTGGGAGAGGTCCAAAATTGTAAAACTCCTAAACAGTATATATGCTCAATACCCTATCGGTTCTTTCTTCATTTGGATGGCAAATAAGCAATACAAGAACTTTTCAAGGGAAATTGATGGACTAAACTTGCCAACTGATCCAGAATCCAACCTGTACAGCTTTATCCTTGATGGCCAACAAAGGATCACATCCTTATATGTGGCTCTAAGAGGTAAAAATCTGAACAATACAGACTATGCTTCAATCTGTTTTAATTTGGAAAAGGCTGAATTTCAAATCCCAAGATTAAAAACAGAAAAGCATAACATACCTGCTTTCAAACTCTTTGACACAAAAGAATATGGAGCAGTTTTAAAAGAGTATACTCTATATGATGTAGAGAATGATACCAATTACTCTGAAGTATGGAGTGAATGCTTGCAAGTTTTCAGCGATTATCCAATTAGTATAATTAAGACGCTGAAAATGGACTTAGAAGAAGTTGTAGACATATTTGAAAGAATCAATCAGGGAGGTAAGAGACTTTCTTTGTTTGATTTAGTACATGCAAGTACATGGGCTCCATCTTTTGACTTGCGAGACAAAATCAAAGAATTCAATTCCGAAGAAAACATTAAGTCATTTGGAGGAATTGAGAATGAAGTTTTTACGCAAGCTTTAGCATTAAATAGTTTCGGAGATTGCCGAAATCAAAACCAGTTAAAGCTTAATCATGAATTATGTGAAAAGCACTGGAAACAGACCACAGAATCCATTAAACTCTCCATGGATTTTGTTAAAGGATTTGGAGTTCGTTTTGTGACGTTTTTGCCTTATAATTCATTTTTGCCAGTCCTACAGCTGTATTTCTATCATTCAGGAAATAAAGCTGTCAAGAAGGAGCATAAACCATTTATTGAAAACTGGTTTTGGACGGCTACTTTCTCCCAACATTACTCAAGTTCTAGTTTGACAAAAATGAAGGAAGATGCTGACTGGATCAAATCATTAATTTCAGGAAACTTAACTGAGAATATATTTGGCGTTACTCTTACATTAAAAGAGCTTTCCAGGGTTAGCATGCAAAATAATTCCGTGGTAAAGAACGGGGTTCTATGCTTAATGGCATTGAACAATCCTAAAGATTTTGACAATGGACAAATTGTTATTCTGGACAAATCCAATATATCAAAGTCCAATGGTAAGGAAAATCATCATTTCTTCCCATATTCCCTCAAAGAATCATTCAATACGGATGCTAAAGGGATTAATAGTTTGCTGAATTTTGCACTCATATCTGCCCGACTAAATCGAGAAATAAGTAACAAATTCCCATCTGATTATTTAAAAGCTTACGCCTATGAAAACAATAATATTGGTGAAGACTTGGATAGTCATTTCATTTCCACTGAGGCTTTTAATTATGCTTTAGCTGATGACTATGAAAAGTTCAGAGAAACTCGTGGGCAGATGATTTTAAATGCAATATATAGTAAAGTAAGAGTGGGTGAATATGCAGATAATCAATCACTTGAAGATAAAGACATAATAGAAGAAAACATCGAATTCGAATTATCTGAAGAATCAGAATAAATATGGCCAACGTAAGTGCAGTTGTAAGTAGCGTAAGGAATATCATGCGTCAGGACAGAGGTATCTCTGGTGACGCTCAGCGATTGGAGCAGCTCGGCTGGATGCTCTTCCTCAAAATCATGGATGACAAAGACCAGGAGCTGGAGGTGATCAAAGACAATTACATCTCTGTAATCCCTGAGAAATTCCAGTGGCGCAACTGGGCATCTGATCCGGAAGGAATCACCGGAGACGAACTATTAGACTTCATTGATAGTAATGCAGAAAGCAATCTGGGTCTTTTTGCTTCACTGAGAAACTTAAATGTGCCAGCACACCCTAAACGTGCAGCCATAGTTAAGGAAGTGTTCGAAGGTTCTAATAACTACATGAAGTCCGGCTATGAGATGCGTAAGGTCATCAATAAGCTGAATGAGATAGACTTCAACAGCTCGGAGGACAAACACATCTTTGGCAACATTTACGAGAGCATCCTTCAGGAACTCCGTGATGCGGGCAACAAAGGCGAGTACTACACGCCTCGTGCGGTGACACAGCTCATGACCCAGATGACCGATCCGAAGCTTGGTGAAAAAGTCCTGGACCCGGCCGCAGGGACAGGTGGTTTCCTCACGGCAGCTATAGACCATGTGCGAGAGCAATATGTGAAAACAGTGGATGACGAACACATCCTCCAAAAAAGCATCACAGGTTGGGAGCTGAAGCCGGTGGCATATGTGCTGGGACTCACCAACCTCATCCTGCACGAGATGGATGTGCCGGACTATCACTACATGGATAGTCTCAAAAAAGAATACAACAGCATTGGCAAAAAAGACCAGGTGGACGTGATCCTGGCCAATCCACCATTTGGGGCAAGCATAGCCGAAGGAGTAGAAACCAACTTCCCGGCCAGCTACCGATGCAAGGAATCTGCTGATCTCTTTGTAATCTTGATGCTGCAGCTGCTCAAACCCAATGGCCGTTGTGCCATCGTCTTGCCCGATGGATCTATCACTGGTGAAGGCGTAAAAGCCCGCATCCGCGAAAAGCTCCTGACCGACACCAACCTGCACACCATTGTTCGCTTGCCCCAGAGTACGTTCTTCCCGGCCACTGTCAGCACCAACTTGCTCTTCTTCGAAAAAGGCAGCCCAACAGAAGAAATCTGGTACTATGAACACCGACTACCCGAAGGACAGAAAAGCTACTCCAAGACCAAGCCCATCCAGTTTGATGAGTTTGCACCGCTGATCAAGTGGTGGGAAAACCGTGAAGAAGGAGAACAAGCCTGGAAGGTGAAAATAGAAGACCTCAAAAACTGGGATCTGGACATCAAGAATCCTAGCAAAGTAGATGAAGAAGAAGTCTTATCCACAAGTCAAGCTTTAGAGAAATTGAAAAAGTCGATTTCGAAATCAAATGGTTACATCTCAGAATTAGAAAACCTTCTCAGCTGATGAAATCTTACACAATTTCAGATTTTCTTCGGCGAGTAAAAAATCCAATCGATTTGGATGATTCGACAAGTTATAAGCGTGTTACGATAAAGACCAATCATCAGGGAGTATATCTAAGAGATACAGAAATTGGCGCTAGGATTGGTACAAAAAAACAGTTTGTTATTAATGGAGGTGACTTTATTCTATCAAAAATAGACGCTCGATATGGTGCCTTTGGTATAATTCCACAAGAATTAGATGGAGCTATTATCACTGGTAATTTTTGGACATACAGGGTGGATACTTCTTTGGTAGATTCTGAATGGTTTTTCTACTTTACCCATTCCTACAATTTCATTGAAATTTGCAAGGAATCAAGTGCCGGAACCACCCATAGAAAATACTTGGATGAAACAAGGTTTTTGAATCACAAAATTGATCTTCCCTCTATTTCAGATCAAGCTAAAATGGTTAAGCGCTATAAGGGATTATCAAAAATTTCGAATAATTGCCTTACTGAAATCCAAACCCAAAAGCAGCTCCTTTCACAACTCAAACAATCCATACTTCAGGAAGCCATCCAGGGTAAGCTCACCACAGACTGGCGTGTACAAAACCCTAATGTGGAACCCGCCAGTGGTTTACTAGAGCGCATCAAATCCGAGAAACAAAAACTCATCGACGAGAAGAAGATCAAGAAAGAAAAACCACTACCACCCATCACCGCAGATGAAATCCCATTCGATCTTCCCGAAGGCTGGGTGTGGTGTCGGTTGGGAGAAATAATCGAGTTAATCTCAGGACAGGATTTCGATAAAAGTGGGTTTTCAGAAGATAATAAAGAAGGAGTTCCATATTTAACTGGTGCCAGCAATTTGAAGGATGAAAAGGTGATATTGAATCGTTGGACAAAAGCACCAAGATCTATTGCCAGGAATGGAGATCTATTGTTGACATGCAAAGGGTCCGGGGTTGGTAAGATGGCCTTTTTAGATCATCAGGAAGTACATATTGCAAGACAATTAATGGCAATAAGGAGTGGTATCATAGATCTTTCATATATCAAATATTTACTTGCTACTAAGCTAAGCTTGTTTCAAGACGAGGCTAAAAGTTTAATTCCTGGAATCGATAGACCAATGGTGCTCAATATTGTTGTTCCGCTTCCAACATTATTAGAAATTGAAGCCATCGTCCATAAAGTAGAATCCCTGATGGACAAGTGTCGTGCCCTGGAAACCGAAATCACCCAAAGTGAACAACATGCCCAGCACCTCATGCAAGCTGTGCTGAAGGAGGCATTTGAGTCAGAAGACAAAAGCTATACGAATCCGGAACCACCACTCAGCATAGCCGCAGAAGAAAGGGGGGAGTATGGCAAAAACTGAACTAAACCTTTAAACAATGATAGAAATTAACGAAGAAGAATTTACAGGCTTTCGTGCTTCCTATTTTGGAGCAGAAATGATCTGGAGAAATGGAGTGAAACGTGTATTTATTAATCTTGACAATATCCAAAACATAATCTTTGAGGAAAAGAAAGATGTTTTAACCATACTAATGGCAGGATCAGAAAATATCATCATCAATTCAAAAAAAGCAAATAATGCATACAGTGAGCTTCTTAAAATATATCAAGATGCCAAGATGAATTTTCGCCCATATTCAATGGAGTGTAAAGCAACTTCTTGCAATTATTCCTGATTTGTCTTTTCTCTCAACTATTCTATACCATATAGTTACCCCGAGGAATAACAACATGAGAAAGGTGAAAGTGTGGCAAACATTGTATTCATTCTAAAAATGGATTAATAATACATGAAGCAAGGCAAAGTAGGATATATCTCTAAACCAGTATTAGATGGAGTGAGAGGTTTCGAAGATGCTCAGAAGCTCAAGATGGAAGGTTTGATTGATTCATTGATCACTTTTGACTACTTCGCAAATTTCCATCTCGATCCGAGCACATCTGTCAGTAGTGTCTATGCCGTAGCCTTCAATATCATTTCTCGGGGTACTCCTACTTTAGCCAGTCCTTTTTTAGAATCTGCACTTTCAAAATCAACTGGTCTGACTCAGGAAAATTCTAATGAGTTTGAAATTGAATTTGGCAGAAGTGAATCCTTTGATCTCAACAGCGTAGTTCGGGCCCTTCACCCTATCGACTCCAGGAAGAAGAATCGTCGAGATTATGTAAATACGGATGTTCTTGATTCTACATTTGAGCGAGACTTCTTATTCAAGTACATTCCTGAGTCTGAATCCTACCTCCCGTTGGTACTAGATTTTCAGAGGGCAAGAAACACCCTTGGAGCTTCAAATGGCAATTTGGGACGAGTTGATTTTAGCTTACAAATCCCTTATTTCGATAACGATGTAAGGCAAAATCGATATAAAAAAGATACCGAGGTACGCTTCCAAAAAAAGTATATTGTAGAAGTAGATGGCAGGCGTTATCATGATCTCAAAATTGATGCATTAAAGGATTTTGAACTAGCTGAGCTGCCCAACAATACACAGCACGTTAGGGAAGACACACTCTTCCAGGATGTTTATTCTTTCCTTCGAACTATTTCTAGAGAAGATTATCTGAAAATCTTGAAAACAAACTTTTCAAAAGGACTAGATGATCTACTCAATTACTATCTTCTCATGCTTACACCTCTTGGTGTTGGTCGCATCCAGTATCTGATACTAAAGTATCTGATGAGTGTCTCAGCAAAAAGTCTTAAAGGCAAACTTAAACTAGCGGTTATTGAACGAGATTTGCCATGTGCTGCATTAGCCATTCAAGATTTGGAGCAATTACTGTCACGCCTAAATAGTTTAGTTGATGAATCAATAGAGATTCCACAAATAGAATTGTCTATTTACTCCAGCAAGGAGTTTGTAAATCATGATTTGCATTTAGGCGTACCAACTAATTTAATCAGTGGATTCAAGGCAGATGGGTTTGATTTGGTCTTGGATATTACGTTGCTCTCACGTTTTTTCACCGTTAGGCATACTCCAGAGGTTAAACATAATTCCCTAATAGTCATCGGCAACAGCCACTATGAAGACACCTCTCAAAAACATTCATTTATTTCAGCCGAATCCATTAAGTATAAAGAGTTGGTGGTTGAAAAAGACAATGAAGAATATGAAGAAATTCCGCAGACTGTTGATAACCTGGAGTATTTCATTCAGCTCTTTTTCAGAAAAAGGAAGTTTAGACCTGGTCAATTACCCATATTAAACAGAGCCTTAAGGGGCAAATCTGTCATTGGACTCCTGCCAACAGGTGGTGGAAAATCACTTACTTATCAGCTTGCTAGTTTAATGCAGCCGGGGATTACAGTAGTTGTTGACCCTATTAGATCGTTGATGCTGGATCAGTACAATAGCCTGGTCAAAATTGGCATCAATAGAGCAGAGTTTGTCAACTCTAGTAAGTCCGGTTCTGAAAGAAGATATATACAGAAATCACTCACCGAGGGGCAACTTCAATTCCTCTTCGTATCTCCGGAACGTTATGTGATCAAATCTTTCCGAGATAGTCTTTTTGAAGCTACTCAAAACGAATTTTATTTCTCTTATGCCGTAATAGATGAGGTTCACTGTGTGAGTGAATGGGGGCATGAGTTCCGTGCAGATTATCTGAAACTAGGCAAAAACATTGTTCAATTCACCAAAACCAAGACAGGAAAGAGTATTCCATTATTTGGTCTCACCGCTACAGCATCTTACGATGTATTGGCAGATATAGAAAGAGAGCTGGAGATTCAGGAAGATGATGGCAATGCCATAGTCCGCTATGAAAATACAGTGAGAGATGAAGTGAACTATCAAATTCTTCAATCATCGATCCCTTCACACAAATTGGAGAATCTAAACCCTCGTGCTATTAGATCAGAAATTGGAGAGCGTAAGCAAAAAGCAGCTGTAAGATGGATCCAAGATCTCCAATCAAGACTCACTTCTTTTCAACCCGCATTACCGGACATTTTAAAAACAAGCTTCGATTCTTATCTACCAGATAGCATAAGAAAGATAACAAGTGATCAGGAATATATTCAAGATCAATTAAAACGGCTTGGCTTAGATGATAAGACCTTCAATAAGGATTCAAAAGTTGAAAAAGTAGGGTCTACAGAAATAGAAAAGACATCTTTTAATTCTGCAATTGTAGTTTTCTGTCCGCATCGTACTGGAGCATTAGGTGTAGAATCATTTGCAAGAATATTCGAAAAAGACATTCCTTCTGAATCAATAGGCACTTTCATGGGTGCTAGTGATTCTGTGAACTCAGAGGAGATAGACAGGGCCTCTTTTGAAAATCAAGAGAAGTTTCTGGCTAATGAGCAATCAATTATGGTTGCAACGAAAGCTTTTGGTATGGGGATAGATAAGCCTAACGTAAGAGCCACAGTACACGCCAACGTACCTGGTTCAATAGAATCTTTTGTACAGGAAACTGGTCGGGCAGGTAGGGATAAAAAACTTTCTATTTCAGCCGTATTCTATAGCCCAAAAGTTCACTTAAAGGATGATAACGAATTTTTTAATGACCGTGAAGTATTGGATTTCTTTCATAGGAAATCCTTTAAAGGTAAAATAAAGGAACGTCAGGTAATCTATGAGTTAAGAAACAAAATCACTTATCCGTCAGCTTCAAGATTGCATCTGCTTCAGGTGGAGATTGCTGAGAGACTTGACAAGGCAAATATTAAATTAAACATAAACAACAACACACTTTATCTAAATGATGCAGAGGATAATTCCTACCTCGGACGAATGGATTTGAAATCCTTAGCTTTCTCTTCGTCTCATGAATTGAGATCCATCAATAGCAATGATCTCACTCTAATCGCAGCTCTAATTAAATCAAGAATAGAAAGCCAGAGTATTGATAGTCGTAGCAGTTGGCTGCAAGATACCGTAGGAATAGAGCCCGCCTCTGGAATTGAAACCAGGCTATTAGAAGCTAGCTATGGTGAAGAAATTCAGATGAAAATTGCGTTCTCTAATACCTATGTTTCGAGAAAAGTAGATAGGATTTTCATATTAAACGCCGACCATTTTAATAAGGTACTTACCGTCCCTGTTATAAAGAAGTTGTTACTGGAAAACCAACTCTCACAAGAGTCCATTAGTAATACCTTATCAAATGCCGTTGAGAATGATGCGACATTTGATCAATTCATACATTCACTGACAGATTCGGAGAATCTTCTAGTTGAGTTAATGGATGAGACGCTTGAAAGAGCATATTATCTCCCTAGAGATAAGTCTGACACAGCTAAAGCTATTTACAGATTGGCCTCCATTGGTGTGATAGATGACTATACAGTTGATTTTCAAAACCATATTTACTACGTCACGGCAATAAAGAAGAAACCTGATCAGTATTTCAAAAATCTTGGCTTACTAATAACAAGATATACATCCAGAGGCTTTGCAGAAATTCAAATAGAAAGATTACATCAAGAGTACGATCCACTTATCGAGAATGGAAAAGCAACAGAGATAGGTGTCTGTATCAACTATCTCACAGACTTTGTTTATGGTCAAATAGCTGACAAGAGAGCACAGGCCATTGATGATATGATCAATCTTTGTGAGACGGCTCTAAGGATTGAGGATCCATTTAAGCAGAATAGTGAAATCAAAGATCATATCTATTACTACTTCAATGCCAAGTACTCTCGACTGAACAATTTTGCATTAAAAGATGATGGTGAAAAGACTCCTGCTTCATTTTTCGATGATAAGGAAATGAACACTTTTGACCTTATCAACAAATACCTGGATTTGACAGAATGGGATAGAACTGCATCTCTAAAAACCAACATCAAACACCTTAGAGGAGCTTGTATGAGAATGCTAAGAGTATTGCCTGACCATGCAGGATTTAGAATACTCAAAGCATATGCCTTGATAGTCTTATCAGAAAACACACAAGGTTTACTTAAAGAGGCTCAGAAAGAGCTTCTGGATGGCTTGGTTCGTTGGCAACAAGAAGAGGCGGATCTTTCTGTGATGGAACAATTTGATTTAATCGAAAAGAAAATACTATCTCATATTAATAACAAACTCGTTCGTGAAGTTCTATCTACTGTTCGCTCTACCTTCAGAATAAAGTATTATGCCCAGTGGACTTCTAAATTTTCAAATCAATTTACTAAAGGCTTAAACTATGCTTAGCGAAGAAATAACCTCATCGATAGATCTCTTACATAAGGAACTTGAAAAACTATCACCGGCTATTGACCTGGTGGCCAGAGCTAATCAGGCTGTTGATGCAGCTAAGACCATTCCGGATCTTCATAAAAACTTGATAGCTCAAATTCAAACTCTGGAAACCGATTTTAGAAATAAACTTGTTGATGAGCTTCAATTAAGTGCATCAGATATTAGTAAGAATGTATCTTCTTTAACGGATTCCCTTACAGAGAGAATGGAGACTATTAAAGCATTTGCAGATAAGCTTGATGGACAATTAAAGGAGAATCACGACTTTATTGATCAAATTAATCTGATAGATTTTCCAGCACGTTTAAACTCTATTTCAGGTCATGTGAGCAATATCTCCTCAGGCTTTAACAATCTGCAAGGAGTTACTACTACTTTGAAAGATGATATCCTGAGAATAGAGAGAGAAAACAATCAGAGGATAAATGAACTGAATGAGTCAGTGAAGTTCAATAAAACGCTTCAATTCGTATCCGTTGGTTTGTTGGTTGTTGTGATTGTACTGATTTTCGTTTTGAAATAAAGCTCGTACATAAACATCCCAAAATGACTTTTAAAGAAGCACCAATTATTGGAAGCCAGGAAAGGAATTTTTGTCTCCAAGTTGTTGAGAGTGTAACAAACATTGGTCGATTTACCCAAGAAGAATTCAAGCTATTTGATCATCAAATAGTTTAAGGAACCAAATAAAGACTTTTAGTTTCACCTTGCCATATCATATTCTGATGAATATTTCTCCGAAGAATACATCATCATTTCCAATGATAGCGAATGTTCAGGATTGAAGATATAAAACGGGAAAAGTCTAATTTTGGAAGTGATACTACTCTACATTTCAATATTTAGTTTTTGGTCAAGACTCACAAAGTGAAGGAAGTCTCAATGAGTTTGAGAAATCAATACATGAGTTGATTGCAAGCATTAATGATTCTGGAATGGAAATTAAAATAACACTGACTAAATTGGATTAAATTATATCTACCTGATAATCAATTCAATGATTAACTAAGAGAAAATGCTGCCCATATATGATGATATAACCTTCCTAGAATTGCTTGAAAAAGGTGGACGAAACAAGCCTTGGTTAATACGAGCATTGATTAATGATACTTATGAAGAATATGTAATCAAACTTTTCTCACAAGAAGCAGAATTAGAACATAGTTTTACTGCCGCAGAAGTTTTTGGTTCTATTTTGGCTGGAGAGTTTGATCTTTCTACACCCGAAGTGGCATTATTTGATTTGAACCAAGAAAACATTTTCAGTTTTCCGCCTGACCAACAAGCAGAAATTGAAGAAAAAGGGTTTGGAGTAAAATTTGGCTGCAAGTACTATCAAGGCTCTCTTGCCTATTCGAAAAAACTCCACAAGGATCAAATTAAGAAAAGAGTTGCCATAGATACTTTTTTCGCTTTTGATCAGTTGATCAACAACGTAGATCGTCAACATAATAAACCAAACGTTCTTTACAGAGATGATGGAATAATGCTTATTGATCATGAACTAGGATTCCGCAATATGACAGATGCTCAGAATAATATCAGAAATGCCAATCCAGGCAATCCGCAAATTCATGGTCACATTTGTTACGAGTTACTAAGTAAAGCAAACAACAACACGAAGAAGAGTTACTTCGAGACCTTTGAGGAGTTATTGAGAACTTTAGATACAAATATTCTGGATCCATACCATGAACAATTACAAAATTTGGACGTTCATTCAGGTAATTTTGCTGATATCAAAAGTTTTCTGGAATTTGCGAAAGCAAATCATGGTTTGTTTATTAGAGTGCTGAAGAGTGTGATCTCATGAAAACTAAAATTAACTACTCAATATTAAAGTACATCCATTCCAGGGTTTCTAATGAAATTCTGAATGTTGGGGTATTGGTAGAGAAAGTAGATAGTAGAGAGTTCGAGCTATTCATTCCAAGTGATTTATCTCGCTTGAGCATATTATACTCTGATTTTAGACCTGGTTTTCTCAAAACATATTTAACATCATTGAAGCAAAAAACCGATGAGTTAAATGCACAGAAGTTTCAGTTGATAATTGAAGATCAAGTAGACCCTAGATCATTCATTCTACGGCCAGATGATACCTCATTGGAGTTTGGTGAATTCAAGCCTGCACTTGTTTCTGATAGTATTCAAAGGTTTATAACTGGATTTGTGCCTAACCTATTCAGTGAAACATCAAGAGAGGAAAGGCATGATGAAGTCTATCTTAAATCAAGATTGTTTAGATCACTTTCCCAATGGAGAGGTATTGAGAATAAAATTAAAAAAGACCAAGAAATCGAGTTTAACCATCTATCATTCAAAATTGACTTTGAATGGCAAAACGGTACAACTAACTTGGTAAAAGCAATAAGTTTCGATTATAAAGATTCTGGTCAAATTAATAATAAGATTGCTCAGTCTGTTGGGTATTTGAATCATTTTCGTGAGTTCGCAGAACAACGCAACTCTAGGTTTGATTTGTTATTAGCTCGGCCAACTGAGAAAAGTACTTTCAAGGATTATGACCGTGCTCTGGATATTTTAAGTGATCTTAAGGTTAATAAAGAGATCATAGAAGAAAATCGAATTGAGCAATATGCAGATCGTACTATTGCATACTTAAGAGATAGTGATTTTTAAATACTTCCTTGGTTACTTAATAATCTAATCGGCAGATAAGATCAAATCATTATAAATCGAATCAAGGATTTGTATCCATGGTAAACACAAAATGAGGTAGCATTCCCAAAAGGGTTTGCTACTTTACTCCTTCTAAGTAGTTGCTTACTGACCAGAGCCAAACACCTTATTGAGTACCATCCGTTGACAATACTCATCCACTCGACCTAAGTCCAGTTCAGTGATTTCAGTAAGAACAACTTCTCCAGCTGTAGCCGTAAGATCGTTAGCCCTTTCCATTTCAGAAACCAGAGTCTCGAGATAAAAAATCTCTGCTTTTGTGTACTCTTTACCATTAATTTGACATTTAATCTCCATTGCCGTGCACTTTGAGTTTGAACGTAAATTCATCCATTTCATCCCACCAGTAGTTGCGTTCAGAGATCAGCTCTTTAGAGCCCTTTAAAGCCATTAGCTCTTTTGTGCTTTTCCCTTTAGGATCTATCAAGTAGATCACTCCATCATTTACTACTCTAAAGTTGATGATATGATCCTCAATTTTTAATGATTGATCCTTGACAATTGGTCGGTGTCTTCGCCAATAGCTAGCATTATTCTCAATATCCTCCTTACCAATATTCGAGTTTTGAGGCAAATAGAGAATCAACTCCTTCAGTTCATATGATGTCTCATGACAGAACTCGTTCGCTTCATGATAATCAATAAAAGCAATTTGCTCCGAAGGACGCTGTGGGTCAAAGCATAAAGGAATTACGACACACTCCAGTTTCTGATCAATCTTTTTCATATAGTTCCTAATGATTTTACGGTCTTCTTTCATAATTAAAATGAGGATTATAATCCTCAAATATATTGATTTGGCTCCGATAGCTTCACTTTCTCAATGGAAAGTGATTTTCGCAAACAAGTCGGAGAACGTCTAATGAACCTCAGATCTAATAATAATCTGAGTCAGGAAATGCTTGCTAACCAAGCTGATCTAGATAGGTCTTATATCTCCCGAATTGAGCGAGGTATTATTTCACCATCTGTTGAAAATCTAAGTAAGATTTGTAATGTCTTGAACACAAGCTTATCCAAATTCTTTCATGACTTTTGAATCAGAAGTCAAAGCCCTTTTTCCAACCATCACCTTTGTTCTGATCTTTCCTAAAGTCTAATTTTTTCTCTGCTTTTTCAGAATCAACTTTAATCTCTTCGATTTGATCAATCAGTTGCTCCGATTTCTGCTCTTGTCTGGTTAATTTCTCCTTATTCAGATCAACATCAATACCTTCTTTTATATGACGAACAGTTTCCTTGATTTGATCTTGAATATCTCTTAGTTCACCTAACAGATGATTTGTTCGTTGGGCGTATTCTTTCACCTGTTCTTCCACCAGCATACCTCTGTAAATCCTTCCATCATTTCGATCATATTTACTCACAAATTCAAAGTAGTCATCCTGCAATTTTCTAAGGGTATCCCTACCATTAATGAAATCAGATCCACTTAGACTTTTGACAGTTTTCTCGCCTTGTCCATTTCTATTTTTCCACTTCCTCGTCTTTTCAATAATGGGCAATGTAATGACGTGAACATGAGGGGTTGTTTCATCAAAGTGAAAGGCCACAGATGCGATATTGTCAAGCCCGTATTTGTCAGCCACGAACTTCACCAAATTGGTCAACATACCCTGTTCATCATAATTAGCCTTATCGTACCAATCCTTGCTAATTCCCAAGACATATTCATGAGCAATTACCGAATTTTTTCGTGGCTTTATTCCCACTTCTTGAAGCCTTTTTTCGATTGATGATTTCAAGTTTTTACCCTCCATTAACTGTTCATAAGAGGTATATCCTCTTTGCCCATTTCTTTCGGGTTTTATGTTGGCTGGAAGTTCTTTTCCATGCTCTTCATAGAGACGAGCATTATGTTCTTCAGCTCCATTAAGTGCTGACATTGAGGTTATCTTTTTTACTCTGCAGATTGGAAAGCTCATGGAAGTTTGATTTAGTTGTTTCCCGTAGGGCCCGCTTAAGAGGAAAAGCTAAGAAGCTAATCACTAGTGATGGATTCTAGCTTTTCCTAGCGGGTCTCATAGGAAAAGCTGGAACCCGCGATGGTTGAGTCAGGTGTATGGTAGATGGTGAAAGAGACGATAGTTAAAAAGTGAATGGTAGTTTGTCTTGTTGGGTATGTTGAAAAAGCAGTGTTGCATGGAGATGTGTACGCAGTAGATAGGTTGTAGTACAAAAGTCGAAACAAGTAAGACGATGCGTCTGAGTATCCTGGAAGTCTGAATCAAAGTAAAGCACGGAGCGAATGGAAATAGGTGCGATGTTGGTTCGTCGAAGTGGAGGAATGATATACGGTGAAAGATGCGTTGAAGGTCAGCCTGAGTTGAGGGTAGACCAGGTCCGACTGGGTAGTAAACAGTTGGTAAAAAGGAATGATGAAAAACAGAAAGTGTGTAGTACTGAAATAGGTGGAATAATGTATCAAAGTAGTTTGAAAGTGTGAGTGGAAGTATGCTGTTATATGACATGATAGATGATTTGTTAAGTAGGTTATTCCGGGCGCTCCTCGATACGATCGAGTGTATCGAAGAGCAGTGAAAAGGCATCCTCAAGTGCTTGTTTTTGACTGTAGTTGTAGTCCTCATATTTACGTTTGGTATGGACGAAATTTTTAAGCTTCTCAAGGCTAGATACCTTAATCATGAAAGTCTGCCTGGTTGTAGTTTCTGAAATGCTTGATTGAGATTTTTTCTCCTCTTTGGTGTTTCCTGGTTGTAAGTAATCAGACAAGAAATCATTACTTTTTCCAGCATCGTTTCCGAGAGTAAATGATTTGCCTTTTTTCATATTCCCAATCGATTTAGAACTTCCTGAGTGAATTTGACATAGTCTTTGGCTCCATTAGAGTCAAGGTCATAATCAACTATTGTTTGAGTATGATGCGGAGCCTCACGTAGTGCCACATTTTCTCTGATTACAGTCTCAAATGTTTTTCCTGGAAAGGCCTCTGTCATAGCATTGTACAGATCTTTATTTAGGATGACATTCTTTCGGTGTCTTGTAAAGAGAATACCAAGGAGATCAAGATTACTATTAAGCTGTTCTCTAATGGCTTTATAGAGATCTAAGACCTGATTTAATCCGTCCAGTGCAAATTGCTGCGCTTCCATTGGTACGATGAGATAATCAGCGCAGCAATAAGCATTCACAGTAGCTAAACCCACCGAGGGTGAAGTATCAATGATGATAAAGTCAACCTTATCTTTAATGGGCTCTATGGCCTTTGATAATAGTTCTTCTCTCCGGAGTTTCTCTTTTGCTTCGGTTTCAAATCTGGCAAATTGAGTAGAACTTGGAATAAGAACTAGATTTTCCCTCACATTGAAGGCCTTAATTTTAGCATTCTGAAGAAGTATATCTGTGATTGTAAAATCAGATTCAGGCATGCCGAGATTTTTAGAAGCGTTCCCCTGCGGGTCCATATCGATAAGCAAGGTTCTATATCCTGCCCGACTCAAGCAAGCAGCTGTGTTAATGGCTGAAGTTGTCTTCCCGACGCCTCCTTTGAGGTTGTTAAAAACTATGCATTTCATGGTAAGTGTTTTTCAATTAATAGTGTATTGTGAGTATGTTGTGTAAACACCGTATTACCCTTTGAATACAGTATTACTAGTGTTATTGGTGAACATGGTATTAATGGTATTCCCGATGTTCCAGAAGGATTACTGTGAATATCAGAACACCTTATTCTCAGATGGTTTTGATAAAGCCTAATCAATAGTAACTTCCTTCCCATCTACAAATTTCATTAGTGGTAAATCGGTCTGTGTATTATAGATGATTGCTACTTCGTATTTGCCTACAAGATGACTTGATCTAGCCAGACTAATTAATTTCTTCATACCATATGTTAGGTCTCTTGATCTAACGGATTTTTCCGTTTCAAAACTCCAGTAAATCATATCTGGATATCCATTAATTAGATATTTCCATTTCACCCACATTCTGGTTTGAGACTTTAATTTCATTTTGGGCGTGAAGGTGATACTCATAATATTTTGTGGTTTACATATTGATTAATGAGCCAACGGTTCATTCTTTGGGTGCCAAATGAGGAAATCTGCTCACTATGCTTTTTAATCATAATGCCTAAGCCAGTACCTAGAGACTCTTTGGAGTTTTTAATTTCATTCTTCACGGAGACCCTTACTCGTCTTTGCTTCAAGTTTCGTTCTTTTTGATTGTGCCAAGCCTCTATCTTATTGAACCTGAAGCCAGATCTCTCCAGGGAGAAAAAATGATAAGGATCAGGTGGTAACACTTCAGGGTGCCTATCAAACCAATCAGAGGCATAACTCAGGTATTTCATTTGTAATAAATAAACATCCCCCAAGTCTTTGTCAGAATGAGTCATTTTTGTAGTAAATAGCTTTTCAACTAAGCCAATCAGTACTTTTTCGCGTCTTTCGGTAAATCGAACATCCCGGTAAATCTTGAATTTGGCGAAGTTCCAAAAAACCTTGGCATGTTCATTCATAGAGCCGGTCCCCGGACACTTGACATATAAACCGGTCATAGTGTCTCGGGAAACCCGTTGCTCCTCAGTGTTCTTGGGATAGTTCTTGGTCGTGTTATCAACACCTATAGTTTTATTTTTTACAGTTAAAGGTTCAAGAACTAAAGGGTGATCTTTTTTCCTCTCTGGTTTGAAAGAACATAGTATAGCGTTTGGATTAAGATATACCTTAAGCCCCCTGCCGGTCATTTCCGACCGACATATAATGCCAGTTTCTTTAAGTCGTTTAATCTGATTACGAATACTACGTGAAGTACAATCACATAACTTAGCTAGCGAATTGCAGTTAGTGGTTGTACAAAACCCTAATTCACGTTCCTTTTCTGAGGATTCATTCCAAGTCTCAATCACAAAATTGAGCAGGTAGCGAGCGAGAAGTTGGTGAGATCCTCGAATTCGTTGAGACGAAATACTCCTTTCTTTATAGCTCTTAAGGGAATTAAAGGCATCCTTCTTAGGTATATTGTATTCCAACACCCATTTAGGTACAAGATAATTGTTCATAGCGATATTTTGATTTGAAAACCACTATGCCTACCTTAGCTTGGCAAGAACATTGAGGAGCACATAGTGTTTCTATATAAGAAGCAACCCATTCGAGATGAGTTGCTTTTTTATTTTCTAGATGCTTGGAGTAGATGAGGATTTCTTTGTATCACTGCTCTCAATTGGGATTTGTAAAACCTAACCTTGGCACTTCCAGGTAACTGTTCATAAGGTATTTTCCCCTGTTTTTTCCAACTGATAATAGTTACTTCTGAAACATCAAGGAATTTTGCCGCCTCTCTTTGGTTAATTGGACGCTCCTCTTCATCTCGCTCACCCAGTCTTATTCTATCCTCAGATGCCTCCAAAAGAATCCCTTTCACAAAGTCTTTAAATTCATTTAATGACATGTTGACCATCACTGACTCTCTCATAATCGTCTTTAGTTGATTTGTATGTGGCTAAGCTGAACAATGATTTCACGAAAAAACACCCCTTTTTCTAGTTGGCCCAGAAAAGCCAATACAGCACGTCAAATCCCAAGAAAAATAATTCAAGAAATATTCGGATGGCCTAAAATGAGGTATTCATTAACTCGTTTAAACCTCATCTTCTTATATTTTTTTAGGCTCTCATAGATGGAATCAAAAGACATTCCTTTTGGACCTGGAAATAATTTAGCGAGAAGCTTAGATGTACTTGTTTTATTTCCTGTGATATATCCTCTTTCAAACATTTTCTTGATCAATACTTTAAGATCATGATAAAAGACATCTTCAACAACAGAAAAAGTAGGCATTTCATGACTTGGAAGATGGTCCTCCATGAAGTTTTGAATGTTGCCTCTAGGTTCAGAAAATAGAAATATTATCTCATCAATTGTGGGTTGATCGATAGTAATAATATTCAAGTCATTCGCGGCTTTTAAGAACTTTCTTAAAGGAATGGGATTATTACACTGAACGAACCTGGTAGTATAAAAAGACCCACTGTCGAGCTCATCCAAGTCATAGTAAAAATCAATATCATGGAGTAATGAATGGTAAAAAGCCGATACCTCATAGAACTGAAATAGACTTTGTCTAGTCGTGCAACTCAGATACTCATTATATTCAATTTCGTTCTTATCAAGCTGTAGATCAGAACTATAAATTTTTGATTTTAAGCATTGAGTGTGAAAGCCTATTTGTGGAACTAAAGAAATATTCAATTCAACGCCTAATAACATTTGCACCCTTGAATAGTCCACTCTTTCAAACTGAGTATGCAGTTGAGACAAGTAATTGCGAATACTACGTCTTAACTGCTCTGATTTTATAAGTTGCTCTGGATCCCGATTTCTTGATAGTTCCTGAAGGCGGTTATGAAATTGATGTATGTAAAATGGAGAGTGGACGTATTCGAGTAATTCAAATGGATCATTCTTAATATCATCGGTTAGTTGCTTTCTAATAAACCACAACTGACTTTTTGACTCATCATATGATCTCAATAGCCTTATGGCATCTAGGGTTTGATCAATCCAGAAAGCAGCATAGAGCTTAACAAGAAAGGGGTCATTTAGTGGTATAAGTTCATGCTCCAGACTAATGACCTTTTCCTCTATTTCACTTTGGATTGAACCTTTATCATTAAGTGGGTCTTTCAAACCTAAAACGTATAGACTAGAATTGATGTCTAACCCCATGCTTTGTCCATTTCACTTTTTCTATAACTATCGGCTACCTTGACATACCTTCTAAATGATTCCTGTTTTTTGTGGCCTGTAATCTCTTTTACAACTGTCTCATGCATGCCTAAGATCAAAGAATTAGTCACAAAGGTCTTGCGTGCTGTATGACTAGTGATCAATTGATATTTCGGCTTAGTCTCCTGTGTACGAACTCCTCCCGAATCATTGTAGATTGTTACAGGCTTAGTAATACCGACATCTTTACAACAATCTTTTATATACTCATTGAACTTCTGGGCCGAAATCTTCGGAAGAGGATCCCAAATGGTTTCTTTATACTTATTAAGGATCTGTTTACTAAACTTATTCAATGGGATGGTAACATTTACCTCGTTCGTTTTATGAATACGCTTTAAGATATGATCCTCATAAACCTCGGATGATTTTAAGCTGATAACATCAGAAAAACGTAGGCCAGTCGCACATGCAAAACAGTAAATATCTCTCACATGAGACAACTTCTTAGACTTAAAATTGAATTCATAGAGAGTTTGAAACTCATCCATTGTTAAGTATATAATTTCCTTCTCAGACTCCTTGGCTTTGAAATTTTTGTAATGCTCATTTGAATGATATCCCCTTTCTTTTGACCACCGCATAAATGCTTTTAAGACTTGTATGATCTTCTTGAAATAATTAATACTCCATTTCTTCTCTTGGAAACTGTAGCTCCGCAGTAATTCAAAATATTCCTGATCGATCTCTTCAAAGTCATGCTTTAGCATTTTGTCTGCCTGGTAGGTCTCCAGAAGACTCTTGACAGTTTGAATTCCTTTGATTGTTCGCTCCTTTTTATAAGACTTGCTTACCTCAATGAATTCATCAAACGTTTGGAAAAAAGACTTTCGATCAACTTCAATTAGATTTGGATTGTCGATACGTTTCAGAATAAATTCCTTGGACAATTTTGAACCAAACTTCAGTACATGACGATTGATCTTGTGCACAGATTCCCGAATATTCTCCAGGCGCTCATTAAATTCTTCATGACCATTATAGTCTTCCGAAGATGTGGGCTTCTTTACAAGTTCTTTATTGGAATTCCAATGTCCGGGTTTAACACGTACTTGTTTCACCGCTTTCCGGATTCTTTGACCATTGAAGGTGATGAGCATATAGATCGGAGCAAACCCGGACTGAGAAATTTTTTGATTATTTATATAAAAACTCAGATTAACCATGGGTGGAAAGATTGGTGGCAAACAAAAACATTAACTTCATTTAAGTGGGTTTAAACAAACGAAACCATTAAACCCATCTTAAACTGAAGATAAAAAAAATCAGAAAAAACCAATCTCAAAAACGGCTATGTCCCGCCCGAGGTACAGAAAGGTGATTCAGCAATGAGTCACCTTTTTTGTTTTTTAGTCCCTCCATTTCCTACACATTAAATCGATGTTATCGTTTTTTTAAAGTACTCGAAATTCTTTTTAGCTCACCTATTTTCGTAAGGAACCCATCAACTTCTACATGTTGCTGCAGCGACTTTTGCTTGTTACTCTACTTACAGCATCACTCTTTGCTTGTGATGACGGCAACTTTCCATCTCAAAACCCTGAAGTGGATGAACTACTTGCATTAGCTGAAAATATCCAATTCACACAAAGTGATACGGCTTTAATTATTACCCGTCAAGCCCTTGATCAAAGCGAAAAAGCGAATTACTCTAATGGCATAGGGGCTGCATCTGAACTCATGGGTAGTCTTCTGTATCAAATGGGAGGCCTAAGTCAAGCCATTGAACATCTCAACAAGGCGCTATCTACATATGAAGATTTGGAATTGCCTATAGAAGAAGCGCAAACTAATCTGCTGCTAGCCAAAGTCTACCAACGCTCTGGCAACGCCAATCAAGCATTCCTCTATTTGCATAGAGCTCAAAATCTCTTTACTCAACTAAATGACGATCAAGGAAAAGCTCAAGTCTTTGGCAGTCTGGGACACTATTATGAAAAATCCGAACAGTACGATAGTGCACTCCATTATCAGCTTTTAGCGCTAGGCATCCTCTCTAAAGCTGGTAAGAACACCACTGCAGATATTCATGACAACATAGGCAGTATCTATGAGGACCTTAACCAGTTTGAAAAAGCTAAAAAACATTTCGAAACGGCCTTTGCTATCAACCAGGAAAACAACAATCAGGCAGCAGCGATTGTCAACATCAATAATATAGGGGATTCCTTTCGTAAACTGGGAAACCTTGACTCTGCACTTTCTTATAGTATAAAAGCTCTGCATTTGGCTGAAGCAGCCAACCTAGATTATCAAATTAAAAGTGCTTGCAGAGATCTTTCCAAAATATTTGAAGCACTCAATGATCCCAAACAAGCATTTTATTACCTGAACCGAAGTTATGAACTCACCGATGAGATCTTTAGCAATCAGATAGCAACTGAAATTGCTAAAACCCAATCCATTTATGAACTGGAGCAAAAACAACAGCGAATCACTATACTGGAACAAGAGCGATCCTTCAATCATACACTTACCATCATTTCTTCTGGAGCTGTATGCCTGTTTTTCCTATTAGGAGGATTTATATTCTATCAGCAAAAATCTAAAAACGCCAAACAGCACCGATTACTTGAAGCAGAAGCTTCATTGGCAAAAACACAGCTAGAGAATACTCAACTGAATGAACAAAAACTCAAAACAGAACTGGAGAACACTTCACTCAAAGAACAGCAATTGCTCCAGGAGTTGGATTTGAAAAGTAAGTCACTGACCAAAAGTGCCTTGCACATGATCCAGAAAAATGAATTTCTGAATGACATCAAATCACGACTTAAAGACATCAGAAAAGGGGAACCAGAACTTCAGGAGAAACGAATCAAGAAACTCATCAAATCCATTGATTTCAATTTCACTCTTGACGATGATTGGCATGAATTTGAAACGGTGTTCCAGCAGGTACATTCTGATTTCTTCGAAAAACTGAAAATGTTGTACCCAAAGCTAACCCCTGCGGAAGTGAGACTTTGTGCTATGATCCGCTTGAATCTGCACTCCAAAGACATGGCAGCCATCATGGGTATTTCTCAGGATAGTTTGCGTATCGCCAGATATCGTCTTCGTAAAAAACTAGGATTGGACAAAGGCTCTAACTTGTATACCTATATCCTCAACATAGGTTAATTAACTCCAGTTTAAGCGATATTAAAAATCACTGAGATTAACATCGATTTAACATATATCCACCTGTATTACTGATAGTTATAAAATCCTGTTGCTTTTTTGTATACGGTCACACACCCCCTTGTTGCCGTTTTGTTGATGGCCATTTCACACCTAGTTAATATGCCGAATCTATCATTGGCCCATCGAACAAAACACTGACAAGACAACCGATGAAAAAATCTTTACTTATTACATCACTTTGCTTGCTTATAGGCATAGCAGTGCATGCACAGGTAAGTTTAAAAGGAAGAATTTTAGACGAGAATGGCCTGGGAATGCCTGGAGCTACTATTCAGGTTACTGACCTGCAAAATACAGGTGGTATTACCGATATTGATGGATTTTACCTGATCCAAAACTTGCCAACTGGCGAGCATACCATAAAGGTATCTTACATTGGATACGCATCTAAAGAAGAAAAAATCAATTTGACCGATGGCGTTAATGAACTGAATGCAGATCTGGAGCCAGGTGTGATCATGGGAGTTGGCGTAATGGTACTTGGAGACCGATTGAAAGGTCAGGCCAAAGCACTAAACCAGCAACGCACTAATGACAACATCACGAACGTAGTAGCTGCTGACCAGATTGGTCGTTTTCCAGATGCTAACATTGGTGATGCTATGAAGCGTATCCCAGGCATCACCATGCAGAGTGATCAAGGTGAAGCTAGAAATATCATTATCAGAGGTTTGGCACCACAGCTCAACTCGGTAATGATCAACGGAAACAGGATTCCATCTGCGGAGGGTGACAACAGAAACATACAAATGGACCTTATTCCTTCAGACATGATTCAGTCTATTGAGGTGAACAAAGCCATCACTCCAGATATGGATGCGGACGCTATAGGTGGTTCTGTAAACCTAGTGACTCGATCTAATCCATCCGGAGAGCGTATTTCTGGTACGTTGGCAAGTGGTTACAATGCATTGTCACAAAAACCAATCTGGACCGGAGGTTTGATTTATGGAAATCGCTATTTCAATGACAAATTAGGAGCAGTTGCTTCTGTTTCATACAACAATCACAATTTTGGTTCGGACAATATCGAAGCAGAATGGACTGAAGGTGATGATATCGACGCATATATTGAGGAGTTCCAAATCAGAGCTTATGAAGTACAGCGCGTGAGAAGAAGTGCCTCATTGAATCTTGATTACAAATTCAATGAAAGCCACAAGATATTCTTAACCAGCATGTACAACTGGAGAGATGATTGGGAAAACAGATACAGAGTAGTACTTGCAGACATTGGCGAACCGGATGCTAATGGAATCTCTTTTGTAGAGAAAGTAGAGCGTGAAACAAAAGGAGGCATAGGAAATGACCGAATAAACAATCATAGATTGGAAGATCAACGAGTAAAAACATTTACATTAGGTGGTGAGCATCTGTTGGGTAAAGCTGAACTTACCTGGATGGGTGCATGGTCCAGAGCTTCTGAAGAACGACTGAATGAAAGATATGCTGTGTTCGTAGCAGAGCCAGAAGTGGAAATAGATGGTGAGGACGAGCCTCAAGGAATACTCTATTATCAGGATCTATCAAATCCAAGAAAACCATTATTCAGCCCTGCCGCGAGTGATGGGTTTTCATTAGCAGGAAATGATCCAAGCCTTACAGATTATTCTGCATTTGAATTGGATGAAATTACTGAAGAAGAGCAGTACACACAAGAGACTGATATCAATGGACGAATAGACCTTAAGCTCCCTTTGGCTCAAAAAGGGTTTGTGAAAGTAGGAACGCGATTTAGGTTAAAAGAAAAAGAGCGTAATAACACGTCGTTCTTTGCATACAGTTTTATCGACGATGAGTTCGAGTCATTAAATCAAGTTCCTTTGACCAACAAAACAGATGATGGATTCCTACCTGGAAGTCAATATCAAGCAGGCTCGTTTGCAACAAGTGAATGGCTTGGATCTTTAGATCTCACAAATGCCAATCGGTTTGAAAGTGAAGCTAAACCAGATGAGTACCTAGCTGAAAACTATCTGGCGACAGAAACGATTATTGCTGGCTATGCAATGGCTAAATATGATTTGACACCTAGTTTGAGTACCACTTTTGGTATAAGAGTAGAAAATACCTCGCTAGAATACACAGGAAACGAAGTAGAAAATGAAGAAGATTTCGTAAAAGAAATCACCAATACTGACAGTTATACCAATTTGTTGCCTGGTGTTCACTTCAAGTACAATGCTACTGAGAACCTCATCTTAAGGGCTGCTTGGACTAATTCATTAGCAAGACCTAATTACTTTGATTTGGTACCGTATGTTGATAACAGGCCAGATGATGAAGAAATTTTTCTTGGAAACCCAGAATTACAGCCTACAACTTCTATGAACTTAGACTTTATGGCTGAAAACTATTTTGAAACAATAGGTTTAATTTCCTTCGGTTATTTCTACAAAAACGTGGATGGTTTCATCTACGTGCAGGCTACTGAAAATGCAGATGGATTTGATATCTATCAACCACAAAACGGCGGAACAGGAACAATCAATGGAATAGAAACTTCTTTCCAAAGACAACTGGATTTCCTTCCTGGAGCATTGAAAGGTCTGGGTATTTACTTGAATTACACTTATACAAATTCAAACGCAACTGGCTTAGCCAACGAAGATGGTGACCTTAGAGATGACTTAGGCTTACCAGGAACGGCTAAAAACCTTTTTAATGCATCGTTATCTTTCGAAACCAAGAAATTGATTGTGAGAGCTTCATTGAACTACTCTGGTGACTATGTAGATGAAGTGGGAGGAGATGCATTCTCTGACAGGTACTATGATAAACAGTTGTTCCTGGATGTAAACGCTTCATATGCTATCACCAAGAACTGGAGATTCTTCGTAGAAGGTAACAACTTGACTAATCAGCCACTGAGATATTATCAGGGAACAAAAGATAGAACCATGCAAATGGAATATTATAACTCGCGTTTCAATGCCGGTGTGAAATTTGATTTATTCAATAACAAATAAAACTACAAACGGTGTCTCAAAAGTCCTTTTCAAAAGTCATTTGTAGCTAACCAGTCAGTAGACAGGGCAATGAAATCCAGTTCTTTAAAAAAGAGAAAGATTTCTCCCTGCCTTGACGGCTATGGCCTTACCGGCAGGCAGGCTGCGTCGAAATGACACCTTTTGAGACCTCCTCAATTAAATATTTGATAGAAAATGAGATATTCATATAGCATACTCGTGGTTGGTCTTTTGGCATCTTGCATGTCCAAGCAACCAGAGAATGCCGCCATAAAACCCATTTACGTTACCGACTCTGTCACTTATGATAGCGATGATCCAGCCATCTGGATCAACAAAAAAGATCCCGCCAATAGCTTGATTCTGGGAACAGACAAGCAAGAACAGGATGGAGGAGTTTATGCTTTTGATTTGAAAGGTAATTTACTAACAGACCGTAAAGCATATCCTTTGGATAGACCCAATAACGTAGATCTAGCTTATGATTTTGTCCTGAATGGAGACACTATTGATGTCGCTGTAGCAACAGAAAGAGGCAAAGGTCAGATACGAGTATTTAGGGTACCAGACCTACAACCGGTTGACAATGGTGGCATCAAAGTTTTTGAAGATGATAGCCTAAACAACCAGGTGATGGGTGTAGCACTATATAAGCGGACGGCAGATAACAAACTATATGCTATCGTCAGCAGAAAAGAAGGAACTACCAATGTTGACAACTACCTCTACCAATATGAGCTAGTGAGCGACTCACTGGGAGTTACTGGCAAATTGGTTCGAAAGTTTGGGCAGTTTAGTGGCACCAAAGAAATCGAAGCGATAGCCGTAGATGCAGAGCTTGGTTATGTGTACTATTCTGATGAGCATTTTGGAGTTCGCAAGTACTATGCGGACCCAGAAAAAGGCAATGAAGAATTGGCTCAGTTCGGATTAACAGGTTTTGCGGATGATCGTGAAGGTATTTCGATCTACAAAACAGGAGTTAAAACGGGTTACATCATCGTATCCGATCAGGGAGCCCATCAGTTTCAGGTTTTTGCTCGCGAAGGATCATCAGAAAACCCACATCTGCATGAGTTAATCACCACGATTCCTGTGACTGCTATGTCTAGTGATGGGTCTGAAACTACTTCAGTTGCTTTAGGTCCGGACTTTCCAAAAGGATTGTTTGTGGCCATGTCAGATAACAAAACCTTTGAAATCTACGATTGGCGTGATTTGGAAAAACGCATCTTAAGTAAATAACATTTTCTCAAATACCTATTTTCTAAAAGGCTTCCGAAGGGGAGCCTTTTTTTTATTGAAAGAACAAAGGCCACCTTTAAGGCAGCCTTTTTCTTCTATTATCAATACACCTCGTTTCGCTTAATCACGAGTTTCTCTTTAGTCTAGTAAAAAAGGTCGACCACCCCAGGTGGCCGACTCTTTGCAAATCCGCTAAATAGCGGTCTGCGCCTTAGTTTTATTTACAAGTTTTTCTTTCTACCCCTCTCGATAATTATCGGGACTAAAGGGAAAGAAGAGAAAATCAATTTGATTTACCCCTGACCCTAGAGGATGTCAAATTGATTATTTGCTTGACAAAGAATAACTAACTACTTCTTAATCAACTTCCTTACTGATACGCCATCTGTATTTCGGATCTCCATCAGATAGATGCTCTCTTTCAGATTTTCTACATTTAGCTCAATCTCATCGATAAATGTTCTCTCGGTGATCACTGTTCCCTTCAGGTCTATGATGCGCACTGAAGCTTCACCAGATACCTGTACGTTTACAAACTTTGTGGCAGGGTTCGGGTAGATGGAAAGTTTGATTTGGTCTTCCACGCCAAGAACATTTTCCACAGACAAAGTCACTCCTTCATCGCTCACTAATGCTGTTACTGTCAGTTTAGAATTCTCTTCATCAAAAGTGATCGTGGATGCTGCAAGATTCACTGGCACACCATCTATATTAACCACTAATTGATAATCTCCGTCAGGAATTCCCTTAATTTCAAACGCTCCATTATCATCTGTAATTACTTCTGTCATAATTTGCTGATCAGAAATCCTAATTAAAAAGACTGATACACCTACAAGTGGGGTTCCTTCAAGTATCCTTCCCAGAACAACTCTCCCACCACCTAGATCAGATGATATCGCTACACCACTTAAGCTATTAGGACCAGTCAAGAAGTTTGACACTTCTCTTTTTTGCATTTTGATGTTCTGACCAGACTGATTGCCAGAGTGCTTAGTAGAAGCAGAGGATGTAACTGTATTACCCAGGTAAGTTTGGTAATAAGTATCTGCAGCCGATGGCTTAACTGACACTACATATTCTGCGGCTAATATCTCAGCATAGAATGTTCCTGATTCAGAAAGTGTAATGATCTCAGGATCGGTATTTTGATCTATTCTCAGTCTAACCTCACCAGCTGTAAATACAGCATCATTTTCATCCACCACTGATCCTTCAATATAAATAATCGGATCTTGTTCTTTAGACCAGGCATGAATAGGATACCCCGTCTCTTCATCCATCTGCCAGATATCACCCGTTCCGTTGGTCGACTCACCTGTGAAATCCCAACCTGCAGCAATAAGCGTTTTAAGGGTTTTCAAATCCGCAGTGCTCTTACCAACACCACCTGCATTTCCACCGTCTGTTGTGCCACTTGCCTCTGTGTCCCAAAAACTATTCGAAATTGATATTGTGTTAAATTCTGCAACATTGGTTCCGAAACCATAAGGGGTTTGGCCAATATTGAAGCTGTTTTTCACACTGTTTCCAGAACCGTTATTAACAGCAAACACTCCTATAGCGGCATTTCCTTTGTTATAGCAATTTTCGATTTTGCAGTCGTACGTTATAAAGGCAGTTATTCCTCCAGATCTAGACTCAATTGAGGCGGTAGGGTTAAGGTTTCCAGCATTAAAACACTCACTAACCGTACTATTAGTTATCGCTCCAACAATACCTCCAATAGCCGTGGATTTATTAGGTATATTTACATGGCTTGAGGATTGGTGAATAGTGCCAGTCCAGGCTTCACCAATTATCCCTCCGACCCATGAAGAAGTGTTATTGTGTTCAATGATTCCAGAAACATGGCAGTTCTTAACGGACGCTGCTACTCCTTCATCACCTAAATAACCCGCCAATCCACCTATCCATGTTGTGCTGGCATTCATTATGGTAATATTCTCCAGAGTGAGATTCATAATATCTCCTATAACCCAGGCAAAAACTCCGTTAGAATAGGATTGGTTGCCGTACATTTCGATATTTGCTATTTTATGCCTGTCTCCGTCGTACGTTCCAAGGAATTTACCAATCTGTTTAAACCCATACCCATTGTTGTAATAATCTCCACCCTCCTGAAAATCTGCAGGTTCAAAAACGATATCGGCTGTCTGTATGAAATGCTTGTTCCAGTCAGCTGATTTTTGGGCTAGTACCTGTAGGTCTTCTTTAATAGAAATTCGGTAAGGGTTCCCTGCACTACCGTCTCCTCCGCCATATTCATAATCGATATCTACAGTGACCTCAATGCGCTCACTGGCACAAGTACCAGAAACAGCCGCTACCCAATAGGTATAGGTGCCAGGTCTCAAGGCAGGAGCATATGGACTGCCCTCAAATAGTACTTCTTCTGAAATACTGGTCTCATACCATCTCACGACAGCCTCCTCTCCCACTGTAGCTACTAATGCTACATCATTCGGGTCAGTATAAACGTACTCTGTCTGATTCATGGTAAGGGTAGGGGGTTGAGGATTTTCCTGCCATACGAAAATCGGAGAACCATTGCCACACCCGTTATCCATCTGCCAGATATCGGTGAAATCCCAATCAGTAAATGATGCTTGATCTTTCATTTCGGCAGTAGTCAATCCTTCTCCAACCTCACTTTCGGTGACACCACTAAGCTCTACATCCCAGAATGAATTCACAACAGTCCCATTATATGAGATTGGATAGACGGTTGTCTCACTTCCGATGAATTGCACCGCTGCATAGGAGTTGGTAACAGTGGTGGTGGCTATTGCTAAACCAGCCAAAAACGAAGTGCCTTCAATAGTTCCTCTTGCATAACTATTGTGAATACTAACAGAGCCACCCTCAGCGGTACTAGCAAGTCCACCAGCAGCAATACCACTTTTTACAGTACCTACGAAATATGAATGGCTAATGGAACTTACTCCCACACCCAAACCTACCAGTCCACCAGCAGCCTGATCAGCTGAAACTGATCCTCTGTAGAAAACAGAGTCTAAGGTAGCTTCTTCAACCACAGCTACTATGCCGCCAGCAAACGAACCACCTATCACTTCAGCATTAATCAATCCTAGATTTTTGATCACTCCATTTTTAACATAGCCAAACATTCCAGAAAGTGCTCCTTCTGTTTGATCCACTTTTAAGCCACTTATCGTATGACCTCCACCATCGTAAGTTGCAGTGAATGGATTATCCAAAGATCCAACTGGCTGGAAAACATATGAATCAAAATCTGATGTCTCGAAGACTATGTCTGCGTCTTGTTTAAAATTTGAAGACCAAAGTCCAGGGTTCTCACTTACCAATAAAAACTCTGCTTTATTGCTGATTAAATAAGGTTCTGCCTCCGTTCCGGATCCTTCTATACATGCTGATAATACAGTTGCTATTACCTCTACTCTATCTGTACTGCATTGGCCATTAGTAGCCTCTGCCCAATAGGATGTGGTCTCATTAATTGATACTTCGAAGGTAGCTCCTGTACTTAATAGAGTTCCATCTGCTTCAGAATCATACCAACTAATCTCTCCTGTCGTACTTGTAGCCACAAGTGTAAAACTTAACGATCCACCTGTTTCATCACATTGAGGCTCGGGATTAGAAACCGTAATTTCCGGCTGAGCCAAATTTTCCTGCCATGCCAGAATTGGGAAGCCATTGTTAACACAGCCATTGTCCATCTGCCAGGTATTAGAGAAATCCCAGTTGGAGAATGAAGTCTGATCTTGCATTTCAGCAGTTGTGAGGCCAATACCTCCATCGCTAATGGTTAAACCACTTGTTTCAGTATTCCAGTAGGAACTTGAAACAGTCCCAGTAGAAAGTGATCCTATCAACCCTCCCAGAGTACCTGACCCGCTAACGTTCATTGTAGAATAAGACTTTTCTATATAACCTCCATTTGAGGCTACAAGTCCACCAAAGGCAGCTCCATCACCTATGAGAGTACCGGAAGTATAACAATTATAAATTGACCCCAGATTATAATCTACCAAACCTCCAGCATGTCCATTGCCAGATGAAGGTTCTAAATTTATTGTACCAATTACCGCGCAATTTCTAATTGTTGCTCCTTCTCCATTAGTGTTTACCAAACCTCCTGCCTCATAATAGCCATCAATGTCTACATCAACTAAATAGACATTAGCAATTAAAGAATTAGCAGTTTTTCCAAACATAGTATTTTGCATTCCTATGATCTTAAACCCATCACCATCATAGGTTCCTGAAAAAACCTCCTCATATCCACCTATCCATCTCATAAATTGAGTCATTTCTATATCAGCAGACTGCACGAAATGTTTATCCCAGTCACCGCTATGTTCGCTCAAGAATATTAAATCTGCCTCAGTTGCTATAAGGAATGGATTCTCTTCATATCCATCGCCATAATTTCCTTCAGCGTCTGGACTGTATAAGTACTGTACCGTTACGGTGACCTCTTGTCTGGCAGAAGAGCAATCATCATTCGAAGCAGAGACCCAATAGGAGGTAACTCCATAATCAATACCTGTCGGCACGAAGGGACTTCCTGTTGATAGTGCCTCACTTGCATCTTCCGAAGCAAACCAACTGATGGTTGATCCTTCATTAGCAGTAGTTACAAGAGAAACCTCTTCTGGAGTGTCAAAGGTGAATGCCGACTCTACAGTAATAATTGGTATCTCTGGGTTTGCCTGCCATGCGAGAATAGGAAATCCATTATTCGCACACCCATTGTCCATCTGCCATGTATCTGTGAAATCCCAACCTGTGAAAGAGGCCTGATCCTGCATTTCAGAAGTGGTTAAGCCCGAGATACCTGAACCACCGCCAAGACCAACAGCATTTGTATGCCCACTTGTTTCCGTGTTCCAGAAGGCACTTGTAAAAGCGGTATACTCAACTTCTGCAATCATACCGCTTGCTGCTCCTTCATATTCCGATTCTACAAATCCCGCCGAAAAGGAGTTTGATACTTGCCCATCTAGAGCGTTACCAATAAATCCGCCAATAGTATAATTACCAGAAACATCACTTGTAGAATAACAGTTGATTATGGTTCTTGAATTAGCCCCTGCAAAACCGCCCAAGTGTTCATATGCTGAAACTGACCCTGTTACAAAACATCTACTAATAGTACCATTATTATAACCGACAAAACCTCCAGCATAATAGTGGCCATCTTTTATATTCACATTAACAAGGCCTAAATCTTGCACAGAACCACTGGAGTTAATGTTCCCAAAGAACCCAATATAGTCCTGGTCTGGCCGGTCTATGACAAGTCCGGTAATGGTATGTCCACTTCCATCATAGCTACCAGAAAAACTAATATCATCATTCCCAATTGGGCTAAATCCCAGGCCATCATTGTAAAAATCCCCACCTTCCTCAAAATCCGGAACGTCAAACTCCATATCAGCTGTCTGCTTAAAGTGTAAGGCCCATTCTGAGCTGTTCTCACTTAGGTCTTTTAAGTCTGCTTTGGTAGTTAATAGGAATGGGCTAGCTGCCGTACCAGCTCCACCAGAGTATTCAAATACTACGTCAGTTACAGTGATTGACACCACCAATGTAGTAATGTTACCACCGTCATCTTCCGCGATTACCTCTATTTCATAAACATTGTCGGCATTTGCATCAAGTGCCGTTTCGAAATCCGGAGCATCAGTGAAGCTGATCTGATTTTCGTTCATCAGACTGAACAAAGCTTCGTCACGATCAGTACCGAGACTAAACGTAACGGATGTTTCATTAGTCTCTGCCGTATAAGCATCTGCCATGCTATTTTCCGCGAAATTAATCGCAGAAGCAGAAGTAAATTCCGCTGCTGGATCTACTACATTAATGGTAATTGTCTCTGCATCTGAGGTGAGCTCTCCATCACTTACAGTAAGCGTCAATGTATAGCTTGGAGTTACCTCTGAATCCAGACTGGTATTGTCAGCTACTGTGATCTCACCAGTAGTTCCATTGATCGCAAAAACACCATCACTATTACCAGCAGTTATTGTCCAGCTACTAAATGTTGTTTCTTCGTTCACATCAGTGACAAGAACCGTTCCTACGCTTGTATTATTGGCGGCATTTTCAGACACATCAAAACTCTGATTTGCTGTAATGACCGGAACTACATTTGGTGTACTATATTTAAATATTCTTACATGGCCTGCATCGGCACCACCACCATCATTAATAGGGCTACCAGCTCCTACAATCGACCCATCTTCGGAAATAGCCAAGGCTGTTCCAAAAACGTTGAACTCTGCTTCACCTTCCAGGCTAACACCTACTTTTTCCCAATTAGTGCTATATGACCAAATTTCCGCACGGCCGTTTTGATTATCATTTGTTACATACCCTGGTGCTCCAATAATGACATGACTCCCATCACCAGAAATATCTAAGTAGTTACCAAATTGATCCAGCTCAAGTGATGATTTAATCGTATCACCCAGTACTTCCCAGCTCGTGCTATACTCGTATACAATCACTAACCCAAAATAAGGGCCAGGTGAGAAGATCAGATCTTGCGGTGCACCAACCCCCAAGCGAGTTCCATCATTCGATAAGCTAACTGATGTTCCTAAATTAAAATAATCTTTACCTACAAATTCATCAGATACACTCCAGACACCTGTATTGCGATTAAAAATTCGAACCCTTCCTTCGTTCTCAAAACCAGTAGTATAAATTGGTGAACCAATAGCTACGATGGTATCTCCGTTTGCAACAGCCAAGCTGACCGACATACCACTTGTTTCATAGTCGGTATCGCCATCCAAATCTGCTCCTACCTGCCCCCAGGCAGAAGTTTTCCATTTGTATACTCTGGAAGTCCCTGCAGCAGAAGCACTTCCATCAGCACCTGGCACTCCTATGGCTAATACATTTCCATCCGAAGAAAGACTTACTGATTGCCCAAAATTCTCCTGGGCAGCCTGAGCATTAATTGTAGATCCTTTCTGTAGCCAACCATTAGTCTCATCATATGTATAGATATTAACATATCCAGCTACAGAATTTGATCCAAATGTACCATCGGCTGTGCGAGCCCCAACTGCCAGGGTTGTTCCATCAGCACTTAAACTTACTGACGATCCAAATGAATCACCTGCCTGACTACCAGATAAGGTTGACCCTAGTTGTTCCCAGGAAGATCCATTATATTGATACACTTTGACTAATCCCTGCAGGGAATTAGCACTAGCTGCACCTACTGCCACGATCGATCCATCTGTAGACATGGCCATGGCATTGCCAAGTCCATCGCCCATACTCCCATCAATATCAGAACCAAGCTGATTCCAGGCGGGTTGAGCTATAATAGCCATAGATACTAAGGAGAGTACTACAGCCAAATAAATTTTTATTGACTTCATATTTGTAGTTGAATTTAGGTTCTTGTCAAATGCTCTTTTGTGACAGAGCTTCTCGAAAAGGTCTAATGTTTTCAAGGTTGTCAAGAAATGAAATGGAACAATTTTGTAATCTTTCACTTTCATATATCAGGCGGATTTAATGTCTCGGAAATCTAGTGGAGAAGTAAGGTCATCATCAAAAAAATGTTGTGAACGACACGTTTTTGTATGAGTTTGACATAGCCATTCGACGAAACGGCATGTTAATTGGACTAAAATCTGGAGATAGAAAGTCTGACAGATGTAACGCTTATTATCATGATAAAAGGCTAACAGCTTCATAAATCACCATCACTTCACTAAATTTCCGAATTCATTTCAACCACATGAGAACCAAAGAGAGCTATCGAATACTGATTGTAGATGACGAAGCATCCATCGCTGAGATGTGTTCTTCTATGCTATCTGACCTGGGTTATGAAGTAGTCGGAATTGCTCATACTTATGCATCAGCAATCTCACAAATGGAATCTCAGCAAATCGATTTGGTGATTCTGGATATTGATCTGAAGGAAGAAAAAAACGGCATTGACTTAGCGATTTACATCAAAGAACACTTTGATCTTAAATTCCTGTTTCTCACTTCCTTTGCTGATATAGACACGGTTAAAAAAGCAGCCAAAACGGTCCCGGAAGCTTATCTTATTAAGCCATTTACTGAAGAGGATTTATTCACTACGATTGAAGTTATTCGAAGCAAAAAAGAAATTGACTACACGATTCAAATTAACACCGGTATCGAAGTGATCAAAGTTGCTGCCAATGATGTGGCTCTGGTAAAATCAGACAATAACTACCTGGAAGTTTATGTGAACCAGAAGAAGCACCTTATTAGAAGCTCTCTAGAATCATTTTTGAAGGAAAACAACTATTCCAACTTTGTCAGAATTCACCGTTCATATGTGGTGAATTTGTTGAAGGTGAGCTCTTTTAGCAGACAACACGTAATCGTAGGAGATATCAAATGCCCCATTTCCAGGTCTTACAAGCAAGAACTATTTCAGCGATTTGCTTAATCAAGCGGTAGTTTAATAGTAATGCTAGTACCTATTCCAGGTGTACTGTCTATGTTAATCTCACCTTTGTTCAAAAGCACAAAATCATGAGCCAGTTTCAAGCCTAAACCAGTGCCTTTTTCACCTTTGGTTCCTGTGGTTTGTTTTTTTTCTGTGATTTCGAAAATAGTTTCAAGTTTATCCTCCGTGATCCCGATTCCTGAATCTTTCACCTTTACATAGACGAATTGTTCTTCAGCCGATGTTTGTACGGATACAGAGCCACCTTCGTAAGTAAATTTGAGTGCATTACTGATGAGGTTTCTAAGGACGATTTCCATACTTCCTTTGTCAATGTTCACCTGAAGGTCTTCCGAAATTGAGGCATTGTAAATCAGATCAATGTTCTTATCAATGGCCTGTGGTTGATATAATTCAACAATGTTTTCTACAATCTCATCAAGGTATTGAGATTCCAAAACCACTTTTTTACTATTAGAGTCTATCAACCCCCAGTCGAGCACATTGTCCAGCAATTCATTAAAGTTATGATACAAGTTATCAAATTCAGAAAAAGCCTTACTCGTCTCTTCATCTTTAATAGCCAGCTTTCGCTTGATATTAAACACTGTAGCAAATAGTTTGGTGAGCGGTGAGCGAAGATCATGTCCTACTACCGAGTAAAATTTGCTCTTCAGGTCATTGAGCTTTTCTAATTCAAAAGCCTGAATCTCTATTTCTTCTTTTTGTTTCTTGAGATCAGCCGTACGACTGGCTACCGTATCTTCAAGCATCTTTTTCTGACGTAAGAGGCTTTGAGTACGCCAATAAGTGTAACTGTATCCAATTAAAATGATCAACGCTACATACAAGGAATAAGCCCACCAGGTTTGATACCAGGGTGGAAGTATGGAAAATTGTAGTGTAGCCTCTTCACTCCATAGTTGACTTTTGCCTCTTGCTCGTACTCTAAAAGTATAATCCCCGGGTGGTATATTTCGATAGTCGACTTTGGAATCGACAATAGGGCTACTCCATTCATTTTCGAATCCATCCAGAACAAAACTATATTCAAGGTCGAAAGGAGATTGCCAATCTATAGCGGTAAAATGGAATGTCAAGTGATTGTTTTCGGCAGTTAACTCCGCATTAATTGGGTAGTTTTCAAACCGCTGAACACTGTCATAATGAATCCCAATGTCTTCATTTTTTTCTGACTTTTGATAATCAATCATCTTTCCGTTAATATCCAACTGTCGTAAGAATACATTGGGTATATGCTGTGGCTTTTGATGAGTGTTTAGGTCAACCATTGTTAGGCTCTTACCACTACCCAGCCACAGCTGGTTTTTGTGATCCAGACAAATACTATTGGTTAGAAAATCAATTCCTTTAAGGCCATCCCCTTGTTGATAATAAATGATTTTGTACATCCCATCTGGGGACTTTGGAATAAACTCATTCAGTCCTTTTTCTGAGGTTGCCCAGATATGGTGGTTATGATCTTCCACAATAGACCAGTTGACATCTGAAGACAGGCCCTCCGAAGTAGTATACTGTATAAACTCTATTCCATCAAACCGAAACACTCCACTTCCTCGTGTTGCAATCCAAATGTTACCGCTATGATCCAATGTTAAATCAATAATATCACCAACATCAAAGCCTTCGTTGGCACTATATCTCGTGAAAACCTCTCCATTAAATTTGGTAAGGCCATTATCTGTCCCAAACCACAAATCACCTTTCTTGTCCTGAATTATAGCATTGACAATATCATCACTCAGTCCGTCCTCGGTAGTAAACTGAAGAAACCGCTCGCCATCAAACCACAAAACTCCCGCTCCATCGGTACCTAACCAGAGACCTCCATGTTCATCTTCTTGAATAGCTTGTATGCTATTACTTGGGAGTCCATGACTTTCATTGTAATTAACAAAGTTCTCGCCATCGAACTTGCTTAATCCACTGAAACTAGTTCCAAACCACAGATTGCCATGGCTATCCTCAATAATAGAAGCTATAGAATTACCCGCCAACCCATCTTTTTCTGTGAAGTGAATCAAAAGTTGACCATCATATTTATTAACCCCTCCACCGTCTGTACCAAACCATAGATTCCCATGGCGGTCTTCAGCAATGGCATATACATAGCTATTGGATAACCCTTCCTCTTCACTAAGATGAGAAAAACTGTTAGGAGCCAAAACACTTACTCCTCCGCCATTGGTGCCAAACCAAAGCTTACCACTGTTATCCACAAAAGAGGCATAAACATCTGCATACAAACCTTCTCTTTCCTGATAGGTAATAAAACGATCACCTGTATATTGATTAGCACCGCCTCCATCTGTATTGAACCACAGCACTCCATTATCATCTTCTACAATCGATCTTACCACATCATGACTTAGTCCTTCTTGGGTAGTGTATTGCACAAAAGACTCACCATCAAACCTATTGACTCCACCACCGTCCGTTCCAAACCATAAATTGCCGTTACTATCTTCAAAAATCGAGATCACCGAGCGGTGACTTAGCCCATTATTGACGGTGTACTGTTCAAACAATGTACCATCAAAACTGATCACCCCATTTTCTGTCCCCAACCATATGACACCATTGCGGTCTTCTAATAGAGCATTGACTGTTTCATCCAATAACCCTTCATTTGAGGTATAGTGCATAAAGGAACTCCCATCATATTTAGTCAGTCCTGCTAAACTTCCAAACCAGATATTCCCCTGACTATCTTCGGTTATTGACTTAATCTCATCATTGAGCAAACCTGTTTCTTCGCTGTATCGAATAAATCGCTTGCCATCATACTTGATAATTCCTCCAAAAGTCCCAAACCAAAGGGTACCGTCAGAGGCCAGTAAAGAACACCATACGGTTAAAAAACCATCTTTCTGCGTATAGTGCGTAAAATTGACTCCATCATACCTACTTACTCCTTCCAGGTGACCAAACCACAACGCACCATCTTTGTCTTCTATTATCGACAAAACATAAGAAGATGCCATTCCCTGATCTACATCTAAATACTGAATGTTACTAGTGGAACGATCTTTAAACCTTGGTCTAGAGCCAGGAGTACTTGGCATTGGAGGGAAATCCATATCAGCACCAACTAAAAGCATCCAGGATCCTGTGGGTATTGTATCTCCAAGAGAGTTGATCACAAAATGAGTAGCAGGGTCTTCTACCGCCGTAATAAATGTGGATTTAAGCAGTGAATCACTATCTATGATATGACGTGTAAGATGCTCTGGTATCTTATGAATATTGGGGTGAGCCTCTTTCTTACTTGACTCCTGCGGGGTTTGAATGCTATTGACTTTTGGACTGGAAAGAACAGTACCGATGGGCTCTTTGCTAAGACTATCTTGCCTTGGGACTATAGAGAACCGATTTGGATATGGGTACTCCATATTTTCAGCAGGGAAGTCCACTGCCTTTTTCTGTTGACATGAACCAGCCAATAATAGTGCTAACAGGCCATTAATGAGAATAATATACAATGCCGACTGACTTATGCGCAAGATCGATGGTGGTTGTTGACGTGAACAAATATCTATAATTTCTCTTGTTCTTATTTAGATCAGGTCTAGTTCATTGACCATGAACAGCTGCTTGAGAATTGGTTTCAACCGATTTAGATAGTTAGTCATTATATTTACCCCGTCAAAAGACTGTTTTATAACTTTCAATATCACTTCCAACCCACTTGACCCGATTGAAGTTAATTACAGGAATTCTTCTCTGCGTTGGCCTACATTGCTCTGTCCAATCAACTCTGCAATGGAAAAAACTTCCAGAACCTTCTAAAACCAGAGCATTTGTAAGACATGGAACCGCCAGTATTGACACCATTGCCTCTGCAAAACCTCCTACGAAAATTCAGACAGATTACCTGGGGTCACCGTTTCAGTTTAAGTGTGTAATCAAACCAAAACACATTCCCACAACCTATGAAAAGCACCCTCTTGAAAAAAGAGAACGAGTAGCCACTATTGGAGGCATGCTGTTCAAGGATCAATCTACTGCCAACATTAAGTATTTGGATAAAGCTCACGGCCTACCTAGTAATCAGGTATTAGCATTGGCCAAAGGTAGTGATGGACGCATGTATTTTGGTACAGAAGAGTCTTTAGTCATTTACAATGGTCAAGAACTAGAAATTTATAGTGGAGCTAAAGACCACCCATTCCACAACATCAGAAGCCTTTTTTTTGATCATCAGGAACGCTTATGGATTAGTACCGATGCTTTTACTGGGTACATCCAGGATGGCCATCTATACCTTCCAGAATCTCAAATTTTTGGCCCTACTCATCTCAAAGGGTTCAATGAATGCAAAAAAACCGGAGAAGTTTTCATTTTCACTCGATACAACGGTCTTTTTGTCCTTAGAAATGACAGCCTCCTCCACTTCCGAGACCAGCTACCAGTTTTAGCTGTAAGTGCCACCATCAGAGACTCAGAGAATCGGCTATGGTTGGTCTATAGTCACGATGGCATCTCATACATACAAAATGACAGCCTCTATCACTATGACAGACCTGGAGTTTTCAATACTCCACGGTCAGTATATGAATATGAACAGGAAATTTATTTTGGTCAGTTTACCGGGTATTTAATGAAGTTCCGCAATGATTCACTTTTTTCCGTCAAATGGGACAACACAGAGCAACATCGTATTTTCTACATAGAAGGCAACGAACATGGTTTATGGCTCGCCGATTACAGTAAAGGAGTAGTGCTAATCAAGAATAACCAGGAAGCTTTACAAGTAACAGCACGTCAAGGATTAGTAAATAATGCATCTTATGCCATATTAAAAGATGATTTTAACAACCTCTGGGTAGGAGATGCACTTGATGGTGTATCGCGTATAGATGAATACCTCTTTAGTAATAGCGACAAACCCATAGTTGGCTTGATAAAAAATGCCATATCGGATAGCGAAAACACCTGGTACCTGACCAATAGTGGCATATACAGAGAACACCAAGACCAACTGATTGCTTACAATGGAATCGGTAAATATTGTCTAGATGGTCTCATAGAAAATGAAGATGATATTTGGTTATCTAATGCCGATCAAGGACTGACTCTTCTCCAGTCAAATGACATCACTTATTATACTATTAATGAAAACCTAAGTGAAGACTCCACCATTTACTTTATTCAAAAAGACAACTTAGGCAATATTTGGGGGCAAGATCTGGCTGATAGGTTGATTTGCTTTTCTGATGGTTACTTTCTGAACTACTCAAATACAGCAGATTTCAAAAACTACCGATTCAAATCATTGACAACTTCCGCTAGTGGGATCGTGCTTGCACTAACAGTAGCTAATGGAGTTATTGCAATTAAAAATAATCAATACCAGCACATTAATGCCAATAACTTACTGTCAGGCAACTTGGTTGACTTTGTGTTTGAGGATTCTCAAGGTAGACAGTGGTTTTGTCAACCTGGTTTTATCGAAATGATTGATAAAACCGGTAATAAGGTAAAACTGGAAAACCCAACCCTTAAAAATAATACAGTAAAAGACATCCTGGAAATAGGAGCCAATAGGTACTTATTGATGACAAAAAATGGTGTCATTTGGCTAGAAGGAGATCAGGATTATGAAGCTAAATTATACGGTAATGAGTATGGCATTAACGTATTGGACAATGAAAACCTAAACATTGATCATCATGGTGAAATCTTTCTCCTGGGAGGCAATCAGTTGATGACATTTAATCCTGAATTTCGAAACCTGGAGCGCCACAACCCAAAACTTAGTCTCAATAGGCTGCTTATAAATGACAGTACCATTTCCAATCCACATGATTTAGAAGTAGCACAACAGAACAACCTCAGATACATATTCAATGTCATCAACTGGGGTCGAAATGCTGCATTGTATTACAAACTAGAGCGCGAGGGACAACCAAGTAGTGCCAAATGGAATACGCTTACAGGCACCAACATCCCATTTAATGAACTCACACATGGCCAATATGAACTGAGTGTATACGCCATGGATGGAAATCAACAGAGCAACATTTGGAAAACCCATTTCACCATCACACCCTATTGGTATCAAACCACCTGGTTCCTTCTATTTATTTTCTTGTCCTTCTCCGGACTCATCATTGGGTATTTCTTATTTAAACAGCGGAAGACCATCCAAGACAAAAAGAAACTGGAAGCGCAGGTTGCGGAAAGAACCGAAGAGCTCGTATATGAAAAGGAGCGAGTATTAAGGCAGCTTGAGGAAAAGGAAGTACTTCGACAGGAAGTACACCACCGGGTAAAAAACAACTTAACATTCTTAAAGAGTTTACTCTTCTTACGATCGCGGGCATCCTCTAGTGAAGAAGTGAAAATCATACTAGATGAATGTCAGGCAAGAATTCAAACCATGGCCTTAGTCCATCAAAACTTATATGACGTTGATGATACTGTCGACATTAATTTCTCAAGCTTTATCAAAGAATTGTTCGTTGAGTTGCATACCCTGTTCGAAACCAACAAATCTGTTGGTATCCAAATAGAGGCTGGCGATATCAAAATGGACATGAAGTCGTCGATTTTCATCGGTTTGATTTTCAATGAGTTGATCACCAACTCGTTCAAATATGCCTTTAGCTATATCGAAAAGCCCGTAATTTACGTACATGTATCAGAATCTGATTCCCAGACATTCCTCGAATATTGGGACAATGGGCAAGGACTTACTGAAGGATTCGATATCACTAAAACGAAAGGGTTTGGCTTCAAAATAATGAATATCTTAGTGCAGCAGACAGATGCCACTTTAGAGTATAAAGGACAAAAATTCTTATTAACTATACCCAAAAACCGATGAGTTTCAATATTCTGATCGTCGAGGATGAGCTGATGATTGCAGAGATGATCAAAGAAATGCTCAGTGAATTGGATTACCAGGTGTTAGGTGTGGCCAAAAACTATAAAGAAGCTACTGCCAGCTTGGAATCTAAACGAGATGTTATTGACCTCATTGTATTAGACATAAATCTCAATGATCATAAAAATGGAATAGATATAGGTTCTCTAATTAAAGAGAAATATCAAATTCCGTTTGTCTATTTAACGTCATATTCGGATCCACAAACTATACGTGCTGCAGCATCTACCGAACCTGCAGCATATCTATTGAAACCTTTTACTGTTGGGGATCTTCATGCCACAGTTGAAGTGATAAAAGCCAGAAAAGCTGTTTCCGCTAAATCAATTATGATCAAGGAAAACGATCTAAATGTCAAGTTAGAAGTAGCTGATATCTCTTATGTGAAATCGGACAATAACTACCTGGAAATTTTCACATCTCGTAAGAAGCATCTTACTCGAAATTCACTAGAGAAATTCCTGGAGGATGTTGAAGAATCCAACATTATCAGAGTGCACCGCTCATTCGCTATTAACATTTCCAAAATTCAAGCGGTAAATGGTCAGTATTTAATGATCGATGATCAAAAGATACCCATCTCCAGAAAGCATAAATCAGAACTGATGGATATGCTCGAACAAATCTGACCAACACCTGATAACCAACATCCCTTTTTTCCGTCCTATTTGGTTTTCAAGCAGTTGAAAAAACCAACCAACTGGCCAGCCTTAACCAAACCGTTAGAAAGTATTCAGCAGTTATTTCTGGCGTTTTTTAAACTTTTTAGTCTGTAGAATACACTTATTCATCGAATCGCTATGTCAAACTCATACAAAATCGTGTCGTTCACAACATTTTTTTGATTTTCAGTGACATCCGCACCAATTTTTCTCAATTAAATGCAATGCGCTTCGTCTAGTTGATAGGATTTTCAAGAAAATGGCAGTTGTCTAACACCAATCAAATCGATATGGTGATAGAAAGCTCAAATTAGAAAATCCCATTTCAACGAGAAAAAGTATGGACTGATCTAGCAAATCAATTTTGATCGGCCTTTAACCTGCATTTTAATAGATTAAATCGACCTGTACTGACCACTATTGATTGTTTAGTACTGATATAAAGTAAGACATATGATGCCCGCAATGCACCGCCAAAGAACCACAATCAGTAGCCATTGTCTAATTAGACCTTGCGCCACACCGTATATCAACCAACATTCACCTTAGGATTCAAGTCCTAAATACAACCATCAAAACTGATAAGAATCCAGAGATAACAGTTATCAAAGGACGATTACAAAAACCTACGGATGCAAAGCATCCATCTTAAAAATTTAATTCAAACAAGATCTTATATAAAGATGAAAAAAATCACGCTAACACTATTTGCTTTAACATTTATCTGCCAATTCGCCTTCAGTCAAATCTTAACAAAAGGCTTTTCTTTCCAAGGATATGCAATAGACGGAGATGATCGTGCTATTGCCTCCACAAACGTCACCGTAAAATTCACTGTATACAGTTCTTCTCAGAATTATGCTGAAGAGCACGCCTTGACCACTGACCCATACGGTATATTTAGCGCTATCGTAGGCGAAGGCTCGAAACTGAGCGCTGAATCAAATCTAAATTTTGAGGAACTAAAATTTAACTATTATGACTTCAAACTAAAGGTTGAAGTAAAAAAGACATCTGGAGGAACATACGCTACCATCAGCGATAAAACCTTAAATGCAGTTCCTTATGCTCAATCTGCATCTAACGGTGTTCCGGTGGGTACCATTATGGCGTTTGCTGGACCTGCGACTAAAGTTCCAAACGGTTGGTTATTGTGCGATGGATCAACAATAAATTCCTCTACAGACATTGAATACGCACCATTGTTTGATGCAATTGGCACCGCTTGGGGAGGAACAGGAGCAGGCAGTTTCAATATTCCTGATCTTAGAGGACAGTTTTTAAGAGGTCTAAATGAAACCACTTCTGGCACAGATGCCAACCGTACTCTGGGTTCTTCTCAAGGAGGAGCTATCCAATCACATAGTCACACTGCATCGTCAGGCAATGCAGGTATTCATGATCATGGAATCGGAAAAACTGGAAATCAAAGGACCGGAAATGGAACAATCGGCGTAATGAGGATCGATGGAAGCTTTACAGCAAATTCTACGGATGATGATTTATCCTATGGAGCAGCCAACCTCGAAAAAATGTATGAATTCCCAACTGCAACGAATACCGCTCATGGCCAACACTCACATACTGTAACTGTGAATTCTACTGGTAGTTCTGAAACTCGTCCTGTCAACAAAGCTGTTAACTACATCATCAAATACTAATCACTCCTGACTATGAAGTTTCCGAAACTACTGTCAGGATGGAAACAGTTTTCCTTACTGGCATGTGTTGGGTGCTTAGTGCATCTGACCTCCTATGCCCAAACGGTATCGCCACCACAGGCGATTGGTTATACCAGTGGTCAATCAGTTCAAGTGAATGACACCCTGAGTGTCTCCTATTTTGGTGGCTCTATTTTTAAAGACACCAGTAATACAGCCTTTATTGATGGAACCGTCATAACGGGCTTCCCGTATATTTTACGGTTTGCACCAAATGCCTTTGATGAAGATCTCTTTGTATCCAAAGGGTATTATCCCGAATATGTCCAGCTGAGCTGGGAACTGATTCGTTTTCAGGATGAAGTGAGCTATTTCAGGATCTACAGAAAATTACTGTCAGAAGCTGATACGGAATACACTCAAGTAGCTACCGTTTCTACAGATGCTACCTCCTGGCGTGATGAGTTCGCTGAAGCTGGAGTGATGTATGAATACAAATTGAAAGCGGAAGGTCTTTACGCTTTTGAGGAGAACTTCAAAAACACACTCGAAGGTGTTGGATTCAGATTGCCATCAGGGAGTGTTTCCGGACGTGTAACCTTCGTAGACGAAGGCGGAGCACCAGTAGAAGGAGTAACCATTATCGCTGAAACAGATGATTCGTTCAACTCTACGAGTGTTTTATTAAATGGTACAAGTTCATATCTAGGAATATCTCCTGAGACTGATCATGCTGATTTTAAATTCGAAGAGGAGTTTACCTTTCAGGCCTGGGTAAAACCAGATGCTACTGCTAACTATCCCGCTACGATTTTTCAGAAAGGAAATCAGTACAAAATCACTCATACAGCAAGTGGTCAGGTTACTTTTGCGGTAGAAAATGCGGCGAATTCCATAACGCTGAATTTCACTGAGAAAGCTGGAGAGTTCTTCAATATTTCTGCTGTAAGAACTGCTGATGACTCCTTGAAACTCTATGTGATGTATGAGGATGATGAAATCTTCAAAACTTCCAGTTTAATCGCAGGATTAACAACTACACCAAACAACAATGAAGTATTCATAGGGCAGTCTGAAGGCGGCAGCAACTTCTTCAAAGGACATCTAGATGAAATTCGCATCTGGAAAAAAGCCAGAACGGATGCTCAAATCAGAGTGAAAACCTTCCAAATCATCTCTGGGACGGAAACAGGATTGTCTGCCTATTACAGATTGAACGAAGCCACTGGTGACTATTTTTATGATTTGTCCAGACAAGGGTTCAACTTTCATGAACAGCACGGCAGTGTGTTCAACATCACCTGGTCTACGGAAGTACCTACAGCTACTCAGCTAGCAGTAAAAGGGATCACAGATTCGAATGGTAACTATTTAGTGTCCGGCATACCTTATACTTCTGATGGGTCACTATACACACTGACTCCTGCATTTGGTACGCACAAGTTCTCACCTACTCAGGCTAGTAGATTTATTGGCCCTGGATCCTCTACTTTCAGTGGTGTGAATTTCGTAGACAAATCCTCCTTTTCTGTCACAGGCTACGTTTTTTATTCCAATACCAAATTTCCGGTTAGTGGCGTTCAGATCGCCGTGGATGGAGTAGCAGCAATTGCTTCTGGTGGATCACCAGTAGTAACTGATGGTAACGGCTTCTTCAGTTTAGAGGTACCAATAGGAGAACACCGTTTACAATTAGTAAAGAATGGTCACGTATTTGAAGGAGATGGTTATTTCCCATCACCAGATACCTTTTTTGATTTCCAAACTGACTTTAACATTGACCCTTCTTTCTTTAGAGATTCTACACTCATAAAAGTGATTGGGAAAGTGGTAGGTGGCCCAGTAGAAGGTGAAAAACCTACAGGTTTAGGACAATCTGTGAACAATATAGGTAATGCCTCCTTTGCACTAGAGCCACAGAAACCATATGACTTGAAAGAACAAGCAGCTGATAGTTCTGGAGTATGGGCCATGCAATATGTACACGAAGGTGATACGGTAGAATATGAAACAACCGCTACTACTGGATATGAAATATTAAATACGTACAACTCTCGTAGGATCACCATTGAGGCAGATTCCAAAACTGGTGAGTTCACAGCATATCTCTTACCAGAACGATACAGCCTTAAGAGTTTAGAAGCAGGAGACTATATATCAAGTGATTTTGGAAATCTGGTTGGTGCAACCTGGGACCTAACCAATGTATTCTCTCTTAAAACTGAAATAGATTCTGCTTATTTAGATCCTTCTGATCCGGAAGCCGGATATGCATATGATAGTATTCAGTATAATTTCATGCAAAATTTAGTTCTTCGAGTAAACCCTACGGTTTCTGTTACATCCAAAGACTCATCTGTTCCTCGTTTCTGGGATGATGTAGTAACTGTAGGTGAATCAGAAATCAGCGTGGTAAGTGGTGATGACTATGGTGATTGGAATACCGCTGCGCCTATTTTCACTCAGCGCAAAAAGTATGAAGTTCTAGTTTCCGTATTTGAAGAATATGTAAACGTAGACAATTCTAATGCCTCAGATCAGGTACCAGTAGTTGACGGAGAAGTTCAAATTCAAAACGCACTAGCCAATAAAAGCGCTAGAAGAACCTTCTCATTGGACGAAAACGGAGAAGTGCTCTATGATTTCTTAGGTGGTATTCCGAATACCGCGTCTGCTGGAGCTGATAGTTATATGAAGACATTCTCATTGACTGTATATAGCGGAAAAGGAGGAGCAATTACAACAGAATGGCTACCTGGGGGCTCAACCTTCAAAGGTTATGTGCTTGGGGGTAAACCAGTTGGTAACAACTTCGTGACTTCTGGGCCAAATGTGGTTTCCATGATATTGCGTGATCCACATGGATCCAATAGTTACTCGTATTACGAAACGGGAACAACAAATACCACTGAAATGTCGCTTGCTGCATCAAGTAAAGAAGCTTCTTCTTTAAAAGGGACTGTTCAAATGGGTGCCAAAGTAACCGTAAACACTGGGGTACCAGGGGCTACCGTTCAAAATGAAGTGAAAATTGAGGCTAATGAAAGTATCGGACTTGAGCAGTCGCTTGAATGGGCAGATAACAATACAGTGACTCACTCTGTGACGAATACCCAGCGTTGGAGTACCAGCGATAGCCCTGATTTTGTTGGATCAAATGGGGATGTATTTATTGGGAATGCTACCAACATCGTTTACGGGAACAGTCTTTTCATCGAGTTAATCGAAGAAAGCGCCTGGGACGGAACAGAAGTAGATCCTATGATTAGTTTTGGAGGCACCAATTACAAAATTGGTCAGCAAAATGCCTTGAGAATGAATCCAGAGTTTTCTACCGCATTCCAATACACTCAAAATCACATTGAAGGCTTTTTATTACCAGATCTGAAATTCTTAAGAAATGAATACTTAAAGTCTGCGGTAATAAGCGGGACTTATTCAACTTCTTTAAGTCCTACAGATTCTGGCTATGGTGAAGCTAACACGACAGAAACACGATCTTCAACAGGTATCACTGGAGATTCCTACAGCATTACCTATCCTGCTGGATATGGACCTGGCACTGATGATGAATTTGTAGACAGTGTTGCATATTACAACAATCAAATTCAGAGTTGGAAAAACATTTTAGCGAGAAACGAGCGAGAAAAACTGGAGTCAACTGTAATCACTAACTACTCTTACGATGCAGGTGTCGTTTTCGAAAGTTCAGCAACAGTTGAGGAATCTAAAGTAAGAACTGAAACCTTTGAATTCAGTGTAAGCCCAAATATTGCCAGATCGGCTGGTATTGAGGTAAATGGTGTAGGAGCAAAAGTTGAGTTCTCTATGTCTTTTGAACATAGAGAAACAGAAAGTTCAACTACTGGTAATATTACTACTCAAACTTTCGGATATGTTTTATCTGACTCAGATGAAGGAGATTATTACAGTATGGATGTACGCGATCCTGGATCCAGAACAGGACCAGTATTCAAAGTTAGAGGTGGGCAAAGTATGTGTCCATATGTAGGTGAAGAGCAAACTAAATACTATACACCAGGCGCTACTTTATCAGAAGCTACTCTTCAACGAGAGGTGCCGCAGCTATTAGTAGAAAATGCGATCATTTCTGATGTGTTAGAAGGAAAATCCGCCAATTTTAAACTTAGCTTAAGCAACGTATCTGACTCTGGAGACCCTGCGTGGTACCAGCTTTCAATAGATGAGTCTAGTGTATCAGGAGGATTGGTAGAAATAGATGGTGCGTCCTTAAAAGATGGTAGAGTATTCTTTATTCCTGCAGGATCTACATTGAAGAAGACTTTATCTATCAGCCAGGTTGATCCGAACATTACAGAATTTGAAGATGTGACGGTGATTCTACACTCATTGTGTCAGTTTGATCCTACATCTCCATGGCCAACTATTGCGGATTCTGTTTCGGTTACGGCAAGATTCCAACCAGCTTGTTCTGATGTTGAAATCACTTCGCCTGATGATCTTTGGTTGGTCAATACCAGTCAGATTGTGTACAGTGGAAATGATATCTCTTCTATTCCAATTACTGTTGGATTAGCTGGATATGACTTGACACATTCATCTTTCGAAACGATTGCCGTTCAGTACAAAGCCACTTCATCTTCGCAGTGGTTGACGGACATGGTTTACTATGTGGATGCAACACAATTCAATGCTGCTCCAGAACCGAAGACTTTTGTGAACAACTTAGCCAACCTGAGCTATATTCTGGAAACAAAGGATCTTCCGGACAGAACTTATGATGTCCGATTGAAGACGACTTGTTCTGATGGAACAGAGAACTTCTCAGAAACCAGGTCAGGTATCAAAGATGTGAAACGTCCACTTCAGTTTGGTACTCCACAGCCAGGTGACGGCATTCTTTCACCAGGTGAAGACATCATGTTGACATTGGATGAGGACATTGAAGCAGGAATACTGACATTGTTCAACTTCTCTGTAAAAGGCGTTCTTAATGGCCAGCCAATCGATCACAACTCTGTGTTGTTCTTCGACGGAATTGATGACAATGCGACTGTAGTAGAGGGGGTGAAATTGACTGACAAGTCATTCACTATCGAATTCTGGACAGAAAAACTAACTGATAATACCAATGGTGTGATTTACTCACAAGGTGATATTGAGTTAGGGTTCAACAGTTCTAACAACTTCTATGCGAAGCTTGGTACTTCTACATTCACAACTACCGATACCTATACCTCCTCTGATAATTGGATGCACTGGGCTGTAGTTTATGATTATACGGATAAGGAAGTTGCATTCTACATGAATGACGAGATTGCTCTTAACAAAACCACAGTTTCAGGTGATTTTGAAGGTTCAGGTAGAGTTTACTTTGGACAATCTAAAGCTGGCTCAAACTTCTATCATGGTTACGTTCATGATGTACGAGTTTGGGAAGCTTCTAAAGGTCAGGGAGCTATCGTTGCCAACATGAGCACTACGCTTCGTGGAGATGAAGTAGGGTTGTCAGGCTTATGGCCGATGAATGAAGCTCGTTCCTTAACGGCATACGATTTATCCAGAAACCACAATGCCGTACTGAACGGTGCTGACTGGAGAGTATTCCCTGTGGGTTATGCTTGGCCATTTGATGGGACAAATACTGTTTCATTGCCTTCAGGAACACTTCCTATTTCTAATTCCATGGACATGACCTTCGAGTTTTGGATGAAAGCTTCCGCTCAGTCTAATACAGTAATGTTCTCCAATGGACGTGGAAATGGCGATGATTCTACACCTCCATTTGCAAACATCTGGGTAGTAGGAGCGAATGCTAATGGCAAGCTCTACGTGCAGAATAATGGTGTCAATTTGGTGGTTACTCCTGATGTATTCGACAACAACTGGCACCATGTGGCAGTTGTATTGAAGCGCATCGCAAATACCACCGTTTATGTGGATGGCAATCAGGCAGCATTTACTTCTAGTAGCAATGTTGGTGGATTTACCGGAGCACAGTTTGCACTTGGTGCACGTCAGTTCTACTCTGGAGGTACGTACTCATACGATCGTCACTTTACTGGGCGAATCGACGAATTCAGACTTTGGAAATTAGCTCGTACAAAAGAGCAATTGGAACTGGATAGAAATGCTGCATTGAAAGGTGATGAAATAGGTTTAATGGCTTACCTGCCATTTGATGACTATGACATCAATCAGATTTTACAGCCTTCTTTAGCATCTAACACACCTGAAGATGATCTCACTGCTACTGCAAGTAGTGGATCGGCAGATAATAGTGATGTTCCGAATCTAAAAGAGCCAAGACCTGTACAAAATGTTGGCTTCAACTGGGTTGTTAATGAGGATCAAATCATTCTTAACTTAACGGATGATCCATCTGTGATTGAGAAAACAGTTCTTGAAATCACTGTTCAGAATATAGAAGACCTTAATCAAAACAGGTTGGCATCTCCTATTACCTGGACGGCATACGTGAACAAGAATACGGTTCTTTGGGATGAGCAAGTGGTTAATCTTGAGAAGTTGCTTTACGAAGAGCTTACTTTCTCAGTGGACATTCTCAACCTGGGAGGTACTGAGCAGACTTACGAGATCTCTAATATTCCTAGCTGGCTAGACATTGATCAACCTACAGGTAACCTGCTTCCAAACAGCAGTAAAACACTCAGGTTTACGGTGAAGGAAGCTACCAATATTGGTGAGTACGAACATTCCTTGTATTTGAGCTCTGACTTTGGCTTCCAGGAGAAGTTTGATATCAATTTGAGAGTGTATCAAGAAGCTCCAGACTGGGCTGTTGATCCTGAGTCTTTCGAATATGGCATGAGTGTAATTGGTGTCTTGGATGTGAATGGCATCATGTCTACGGATCCAAATGACATGATCGCGGCTCATTACGGAGGAGAAATCAGAGGTGTTGCCAACTTGGAGTATGTAGCTGCTTATGACAAATACATCTTCTTCATGGATGTGTATTCTAATAAGTCAAATGGTGAGACGCTTGATTTCAAAGTTTGGAATGCAGACGAAGGAAAGATTCATGTGAATGTATCTCCACAATTGGATTTCTTGAATAACAATGTGGTTGGTAGTCCTTCAAGTCCTCAAGTATTTACCGTAAGAGATGAAATATTGGTGACTTATAACATGAAGCAAGGTTGGAACTGGATTTCATTCAATGTAACAGCCGTCAACATGGTGAATTCCAATCAAATCTTCGGAGGATTGACCCTCACAGAAGGTGATTTGATAAAGACGATTGACAAGTTTGATCAGTATGGAATGGAAACCGGATGGATTGGTGAAGTGACCAATCAGGGAGGTCTTGATGTGTACACTGGATACAAAATGAAGTTGGGCGCAGCTCAATCATTCAACATTTCAGGAACACAGGTTAAGGTGGATACTGTGGAAATTCCACTAGTTACTGGTTGGAACTGGATAGGTTATCCTTCTTCGCTAAACATGGAGGTAAACACTGCCCTGGGCAACATGAACTTTACCAACAATGACTTCATCAAAGGACAAAATGGATTTGCCTTGTATGATGATAAGCTGGGTTGGATTGGTAGTTTGGAGTTCATGGTTCCTACCAAAGGTTATATGCTCCAAGTAGCTAGCCCTGGAACATTGACATTCCCTGATCCTGCATTGCTGAGAACAGACAATAATGTGACCTCAGAGCCTATTTCAGCTCCAGAGGGATGGAACGTTGACGTTTACAATTTTGCTAAATCCATGTCGATTGTTGCTCAAGTCAACCTTTGTGAAAGTTCAAGTAGAGCCGGAGATTATCTGGGAGTATTTGTAAATGGAGAGTGCAGAGGCTACACACCAATCTATGAAAATGCTGATTTAGATAATGGACTGTTCTTCCTTACTGCACACGCAGAAACCAATGAAGAGACACTTGAATTCAAATATTTCAGCGCTGATTTAGGAGAAGCGTTTGCGTTGGATCGCAAGGAAGTATTTGTGTCGGATGCACTTAAAGGAACGGTAAATGAGCCAATCAGTTTAACCATGACTGATGAGAAGGCTTGTGCTCGAATACTTGCAGCTCAGCTTGAAAAAGCCGGAGTAAGCATCTATCCGAATCCATTTGAGTCTGGTTTGAACATTCAGCTAAATGCGAATGCATCACTACCGCTTAAACTTCAGTTCACTGACCTGGCTGGTAGACTTGTAGATGAAGCAACCGTGACTTCTAAAAAATATGTTTGGGATGGTCGCTCAAGTACCGGAGCTCTATTGCCTGATGGCATTTATATGGTCCTTCTGGACAATGGTGTAGAGCAATTCCGATTCAGAGTAATTAAAGAGACCAAATAACCGACACCAACATGAAAAAATATATCATTTTAATAGTAACACTATTTGCGATGCTGAAGAGCTGGGCAGCCGATCCGGGATGGTCGGTTTCCCCCGCCTCTTACAGCTATTCGATGACCGTAACGGCCGTTTTGGACGTCAACTGTACTGAGCTTACGAATGCATCCAATCGATTGGGTGCATTTGTTGGCGCAAATGTCAGAGGATCAGTATTAAGTGCGACAGTAGTTAATGGAAAATACGTGGCTTTACTGACGGTGTATAGCAACACCATATCAGGAGAGGACATTTCTTTCAAAATCTACGACGAAGACAATGATCAAATCATAGATGCAACGACCGTTCTGGCATTTCAGGATGATGCTTCTTATGGTACACCTTCTGTTCCACAAGTGATTAGAAACAATCACCCACCAGTAAACCTGGTATTGGATAATCTGGATGTAGATGAAAACAATGCGGTTGGTGACGTGATCGGCAACTTATCAGTGGATGATGAAGATACTGGTGATAGCCACACGTTTACATTAGTTGCTGGTGATGGAGATACAGATAATGCAAGTTTCACCATCACTGGAAGTGAGTTGAAATTGCAGGAAGTAGCCAATTTCGAAGTGAAAGAAAGCTATGAAATCCGGGTAGAAGCTGCTGATGCAATCTGCTCTATAGAAGCTGCATTTGTGATTGATGTAAACAATCTAAATGAAACACCAACCAATCTAACTCTATCTAACCTAGCCATTGATGAAGGCGTAAGTGCTCCATTCACTATCGGAACACTAGGATCTGAAGATGAAGATACGGATGAAACATTCACTTATTCATTGGTAGCTGGCACTGGTGATACAGACAATGGCACTTTTGAAATTGATGGCACTTCATTAGTGAGCCCTGTTACTTTCGATTTTGAAACTCAACCTTCTTATTTCATTCGTATTCGTACCACAGATTCTGGTGGTGAGTATTTCGAAGCTGAATTTGAAGTTACTGTCAACGATTTGAACGAATCTCCGAGCAATTTGGCTTTGAGCGGGCTAACAGTAGATGAAAATCAGGATGCCGGAACAGCAGTAGGCACTCTTTCTGCTGATGATCCAGATACTGGTGAAGTACTCACTTATGCTTTCGTGACGGGTACCAATGACAATGCATCTTTCCAATTATCAGGAATCCAATTGTCTACCAACGAAATCTTCAATTACGAAGAAAAAAGTGAATACACTGTAGTAATAAGCGTAACTGATTCTGAGAATGTTAGCATTGAAGAAACCTTCACCATTTCGGTAGTAGATCTGGAAGAAACTCCAACGAATATCGAATTATCTAATACTACGGTTGCTGAAAACAACGATACTCCGTTAGAAATAGCCACTTTGACAAGCGAAGACAATGATGCTGATGAGACCTTCACTTACACCTTAGTGGCAGGTACAGGTGATACCGATAATGCAACTTTCTCTATTGAAGGAGAAAAGCTGGTTACAAGTACTGCATTCGATTTTGAAACTCAATCATCGTTTGCAATCCGCTTGAGAACAACTGATTCTGCAAATGAATTCTTCGAGAAATCTTTCACCATCTCGATTACAGATGTCAATGAAACGCCTTCAAACTTAGCGTTAAGCACCCTATCTATCGAAGAGAATCAGGAAGTTGGAACAGTTTTAGGCACTCTTTCTGCCGATGATCCAGACACAGATGAAGTCTTGACCTATGAATTCGTAGAAGGAGAAAATGATAATGCTTCATTTACTCTAAATGGAACAGAACTATTTGTCAACGAGGTATTCAGTTATGAAGTGAAAAACGAATATTCAGTAACCATCAAAGTAACCGATTCAGAGGATGTAAGCATTGAAGAAACGTTTACTATTTCAATAATCGATCAGGAGGAAACTCCAACGGATATTCAACTGTCATCGGAAACTGTAGCAGAGGAGAATTTCACACCTCTACAGGTAGCTATCATGACGAGCACGGATGACGATACAGATGAAACGTTCACTTATACGCTTGTAACTGGTGATGGAGATACAGATAACACTACTTTCTCTATCAATGGGGACACACTTTTTACATCCACGAAGTTTGATTTTGAAACCAAGTCTTCGTATTCCATTCGTTTGAGAACGACGGATTCTGCAGACGAATTCTTTGAGAAATCCTTCACAATCACCATTACGGATGTCAATGAACCTCCTTACGATTTGATTTTATCATCAACAGAAATAGAAGAGAATCAAGCTGTAGGAAGCGTACTTGGGACATTGAGTGTATCTGATCAGGACGCTCCCGAAACGTTGACATTTGAATTAGTAGAAGATGGCATCAATGACAACAGCTTGTTCGAATTGGTCGATCAGGAAATCCGTACAAAAGAAGTATTCAATTACGAAATCAAAAATGAATACACACTTCACGTGAAAGTCAGTGACTCTGAAAATCAAGTGATTCAGGAAACTTACACAGTAAGTATCCTCGATGTGGAAGAGGCTCCTACGGCTATTCAACTTTCAAACTCTGAGCTTTTAGAAGGAAACGATTCTTCTGTGGAGCTAGCTGCTTTGACTAGTACCGATGAAGATTTAGATGAAACTTTCACTTATACGTTAGTGGCAGGAGATGGAGATACGGACAATGCTTCATTCACTATAGAGGGCGATCGTTTGATCGTTTCTACCGTATTTGATTTCGAAACCAAGTCTTCTTACTCGATCAGAATTAGAACTACTGATTCTGCCAATGAAACATATGAAGAAGCTTTTATTATCAATGTATTAGATAATAGTGAAGCTCCATACGACTTCACACTTAGCAATCAAGAAATCAATGAAAACCTTCCTATTGGAACAGTAATCGGCGTTTTAGATGTAGAAGATGATGATACCAACCCAACAGTAACTTATAGTTTCACAGATGGCAATGATTCAGATGTCAACGCATTCCAGATAGTGGGTAATGAATTACAGTCAGCTGTGGTTTTTGACTTTGAGCAAAAGTCTAGCTATTCTATTGCTGTGATTGCCACTGACAATGATGGACTGACTGTGGAGTCAAGTTGGGATATTTCTATCCTTAACTTAAATGAAACTCCAGAAGATCTGGAATTGGATAACAGAACCATCAAGGAAGATCAGCCAATTGGTACATTGATTGGTTACTTATCGGTATACGATGACGATAAAAACGAATCCATCACCTTTAGTTTAACCAGTTCACTAGGCGAAAACAACAACACTTTAGTAGAAATAATTGATGAGGAACTGGTGACAAGTCAGGTACTCAACTTTGCGGATAATGAAGAATTGATCATTGAAGTGACTGCCTCTGACAGTGAAGGTGCTTCTGTTACAGCTCAGTACACAATTGAGGTTGAAGCTATTTCTGCATCGAAATTTCCATCGATTGATATAGTAACTCCAAATGGTGACGGTATTAATGATACCTGGACCATCAATAATGTAGTAGACTATGCCAACTACAGTGTGAAAATCTTTAACGCCAATGGACAATTGGTCTTCTCTGTTGCTTCCAACTACGATAACGAGTGGAATGGAAATAACAATGGAGTGATCACTTCAACTGGTGTGTACTATTACGAAGTGCTGAACAATACATTTCCAGGCAAGAAGTTTACTGGTACAATTTCACTATTAAAATGACCCTCGCATGAAAAAATTACTATTTCTAATACTAACAATTTCGTCCTCGTCGGTCTTTGCTCAGGATTTGAATAATCTTTATTCCTACTCTCTGGGTTGGTCCAATATTAACAATGCCTATGTGGGGACACAAGGTGGATTTGACATACTTTTCATGTCACGATCTCAATTTAATGGTGTACCGGGAAGTCCAACAAACAATGTTGCCATTGGAAGTTTTGCGATATCTGATGTACAGTCTATTGGAGCCAAAATAATCAGTGATAGCAGAGGCGTATTCGATATTACACGATTTGAAGGAATCTATGCTCAGCAATTCCAATTGAATACAGAAGGTAGTTTCTTGCGGTTCGGGATGTCATTTGGTGTGACCAACTCCTCCATTGACCTAAGCGGAGTTAACAACAATGAAGAAGTATTAGCAACTGGAGACCCAGTATTGACTTCTTCAGGATATAACTACACACACTTCACTTCTGGTGCGGGAGTGTTGCTGTTCCACCAAAATGTGGAATTGGGTGTTTCTACTCCTCACCTGGTAGAATCTGATAAGGGAATTCAACCTTTAATTTTATCATCTGCTGCTTACAATTATCAAATTGCGTCAGCAAACATTGGTCTAAAACCAGCAGTGATCTATCAGAGTAGACCGGATGACAAGAACATCTTTGATGGATTCTTGACCGTAACGTGGAAAGATCTCTTAAGCGGAATTGCTGGATATAGTTCAGATGATCGTCTACGATTTGGAGGAAGAATCAAAGTGAGTGACTTCAGTGTAGGGTATATCAATGAGTCTCCTTTTGGATCCAATGCTAGAACAAACACTACGCATGAAATCTCTGTCAGAGTGACCCTAAAGTCCAGCAAAAAGAAAGAAGTTTCTGCATTGAACAGCCAAATCAATCAATTGCTGGCTGAAACAAAAGAACTTGCTACTGGCAGCTATGACAAGGATTATCTACGCAGCAGATTGATTGAAATCGAAAGAGAACTTGACGATCTGATTGAGAAAAATTCGGTGGCTAATTCAAGTGAAATCGCGGTGAAGTTGCAAGAATTGGAAGGCCAGATTCTTCAAATTTTTGACAAACTAAATCGATAGAGTATGAGGCTAATAGCATTACTATTTTTCTGTGCTCCACTGATTTTATTTTCACAGGAGGCATCACAGGACAGCACATTGGTTTCTCAGAATGCCAATAAGATTGATGAACTGAAAAGAATGATTCGTTCGTCTGTGGAGAAAGAAGATGAATTGATATCGCTCAAAGGTGAACTTTCGGCAGCCAATGCCAGAATACTGGTATTGGAAAACACACTGGATAGCTTGTTGGAGAAGTTAAGACCACTGATGATCGAACCAACAGGTTCTTTCTACATCGTAGTTGAAGCACAAAAGAGTGAGGCTAGAGGTTCTCTGGCTTTGAATCAATTGAAAGAAGAGTTGAAGGACGACTTAAAACTCGTTCAATCCGAATCCGGAAATTGGTTTTTTGTCGTGCTCAGTGAAAGCCCGAAAGATGATCGATTAATTGATAAGCTCGATAAAACTAGAGGCATAGTTCCTGATGCCTGGTTTGTGGAACGAACCAAAACGCAGCAGATGAACAACTAGTACATTTGATGTCGGTGTATTGAATGTTTGAAGGGAGTTATACTAAGGAAACTTAGCTATTTCTCCCTTCTTCTTTTTATCGCGTAATCACTTCACATCTAAAATCGCTACTTGATAGATCTTCATAAACGCACAGAAAATCAGTGACTTATTGCGAAGCTGATTTTTTTTACTATTTTAGAGCTACCATCAGCTATGTCAGGATCGTTGTTTACCAAGTTACGATCAACCTTTAACTAATGAAATTCTGGCCCATTTCACTGCTACTGGCAGTTATTGCATGTAAAAGCAATGTGGATATCCGTGATGGAGTTTATCCCATCAATCAATCAATTTTTGAGAATGGAAAGATCATCTCTAATATCACAGACAAAAGATTATTAGAGACTTCTGGATTGGAGTATAGCACCAAAAATCCGGGTCATCTGTGGACGCACAATGATAGCCAGGGACAGCCCTCCCTTTACTTGATCGACACTCTTGGTCAAGTTAAGTTAACCGTATACTTAAATGGTGCAGAAAACTATGACTGGGAAGACATCACCAGTGATGGTGAGCATCTATACATCGCTGAGATCGGTGATAACCGTGCGGAAAGAGAAAGCATTAAAATCTTTATGCTGGAAGAACCAAAATTAGAAACCGAGGACTCAATAGCCATCAATGACTGGTTGGAGATGGAACTAACATACACCAATGGAGCCAGAGATGCGGAGACACTCATGTATGATTTCCAAACTGGCGAGTTAGTCATTGTGAGCAAACGAGATGAATCCTGTTACCTGTATTCGTTCATGTTCGAAGCTGGAGAATCCAAGTCTCTAGAACCAAAAGGGCAAATTCAGTTAAGAATGTTCACAGCAGGTGACATCAATGAGTCTGGTGAAATCCTCCTCAAAAATTATAATACTATTTTTTATTGGTCTGCGTCAAACCTTTCTCTTAAAGAAAGGTTCGTCAAAGGTCCAGAGTACACTATACCGTATGTTGTGGAACCACAGGGAGAGGCAATCACCTTTGCTCCTGACAATTCGTTTTATACGGTAAGTGAATTTAATGAACACAGTAAACAAAACGTCTACCACTATCAGCGAAAGATGTAAAATGCATTATTTAAAAATTTAATAATTATTTAACCTTATTTCGTATATTAATTTAAATATTATAAAATAGTGTATCGTTTAATTATGTAATTGCTAATATTAACGTGTTTCACACCCTCAACCATGAACCTAAACCATCAAATCAATATCGACCATGAGTCACTGATCAAAGAATTGGAGCCAGATGAACTAGAAATAGCCAAGACTTGTGCTTATAAGATTAAATCACATCTGGAAAAACTTTCGTTAAAGGATCAACAGTATTTAAATAACCTATCAATAGTTAACAATATCATCTCGCAATATGACAAAGCATTGAGATGTGGCGTCAATTCCAGTAGACTGAATTAATTCTTTTATTTTGGAAATTTGATTTGATGAATCAGAGAATACCACAAGCGGCTTATGTCCTGCCTTTGAGTACCTCTCTATGAAGATAAAATCAAAACGTTATCAGGCAGCAGTATTTGATCTTTCCTAATTAATACGTTACTTGGAATGTATGAAACGCCTATTGCCTATTGTCAGCATAGCTTTAATTATTACAGCATGTCCGGCCCATCAAAATTTTGGTCCTCAATTTTTATATGGACATTATCAAAATATTGAAGATACGTCTCTTTATTTTTCAATAGGACTAACCCCAGTAGGAGAAGATGAAATACACAAAATACTGTTTATTTACTCGGTTGGCGACAGCATCTATGACAGCTTTTATGAGACGGAAAGAGAGTATGATTCCAAGAAAAATCAATCTCTAATTACCACTATTGAAGGACAATACCTCATGATTCATCAAATAACCGATACCAACATTGAGGTTTATGGCCCTTCCAATTCACTAGATGATTTACAATCAGTGGTGCATGAATATCAAAGATTACCTGATGATGTTCAGATTTTCCCTGAATCTATCTTATTCCCCTAAAGTGTTTAAGAATAACCTTTAAGATTTGCCTTTGAGCACCTCTTTCATTTCATTGACTTTGAGCAACGCTTCAACGGGTGATATGGTATTGATATCTATCCCTCTAAGAAGCTTCATTACCTGTTCAAATCGAGGATCACTCTCAAACAAATTCAACTGGAACTGACTGCTAGGAACTTCTGCCAACTTCTCTTTATCGCTTTCAGATAGTTTGTCTGCCTCCAGATGTTTCAGAATGGTGTTTGCTCGTATTACTACCTGGTTTGGCATACCTGCCAATTGAGCCACGTGAATACCAAAACTGTGCTCACTACCACCAGCTTGGAGTTTACGAATGAAGATAATCTTGTTTTCGAGCTCCTTTACCGCCACGTTGAAATTCTTAACCCTTGGCAAGTCGTTGGTCAACTCATTCAACTCATGATAGTGGGTCGCGAAAAGCGTCTTGGCCTTATAACTTTCATGATTATGCAGATACTCTACAATAGACCAGGCTATGGATATCCCATCATATGTACTTGTTCCTCGGCCAATTTCATCCATCAACACCAGCGAGCGGTTGCTCAGGTTGTTGAGAATACTGGCCGTTTCGGTCATCTCCACCATAAAGGTCGACTCACCTCTGGAAAGATTATCTGAAGCTCCGACTCTGGTAAAGACCTTGTCCACCAGACCGACACGGGCATAGCCTGCTGGAACGAAACATCCCATTTGCGCCATCAATACAATCAATGCAGTTTGGCGAAGCAAAGCCGACTTACCGGCCATGTTCGGTCCAGTGATGATCATGATCTGCTGACTCTCATCATCCAGATACACGTCATTCGGGATGTAGTCCTCCTCAGGAGGCATGTTCTGCTCAATAACCGGGTGACGTCCTTCTTTGATATCCAGCAAATACTCATCTGTGATGATTGGCTTCACATAGCTATTTCTCTTCGCCAGATAAGCAAAAGAGGTCAAACAATCCAGAGATGCTATCGATCGGGCATTCTGCTGAATGGTCTCAATGTATTCTGTGGCAAACGAAACCAACTCCATGTAGAGCTTCTGCTCTATCACAAATATTTGGCCTTCTGCATTGAGGATTTTTTCCTCGTAAACTTTAAGTTCTTCGGTGATGTATCGCTCGGCATTGACCAAAGTTTGCTTTCTGATCCACTCCTGAGGAACCTTATCTTTATGAGCATTGGTCACCTCCAGGTAATAGCCAAACACTTTGTTGTAAGCTATTTTTAAGGAAGAAATACCTGTTCGCTCAGTCTCTCGCTCTTGAATTCCTTTCAAGTAATCCTTACCAGAGAAAGCAAGCTTTCTCAATTCATCCAACTCCTCATTAACACCATCTTTGATGATATTCCCTTGAGTAGCATTGATTGGCGCATCATCTTTTAATCCTGCATCGATGTTGGAGAGTAGCGCTTCGCACTCATTGAGCTGATCAAGATGTTGAGCAAAAATGGGATTGGATGATTTTTTTAGTTCGTCTTTAATTGGTTTGATCTGACTCAAACTTTTCTTCAACTGAACTAACTCACGAGGGTTAATTCTTCCTGTAGCTACTTTTGAAATCAGTCGCTCCAGGTCACCAATTTGTTTCAAATAAGCATTCACTTCATTGAGAAGATCATCTTCCTCCATGAATGCTTCTACTGTATTGAGTCTGCGCTCAATTTGTTCTTTATTCTTAAGCGGAAGCACCATCCATTTGCGAAGCAATCGACTTCCCATTGGCGTTTGAGTGCTATCCATAATGTCAATTAGCGCAGTGCCATCAGATTGACTTGGATGAATTAACTCAAGATTTCTGATGGTAAACTTATCTAACCAAACATATTGCTGTTCGTCAATTCTTGACAGCTGACCAATGTGCTTGACCTCCTTGTGCTCGGTTTCTTCCAGGTAAAAAAGCACAGCTCCAGCAGCAATAATTCCAAGCTTCATTTCCTCTACACCATAGCCTTTGAGGTTATTGGTACTGAAATGTCTGGTCAATTTTTCATACCCATATTCGGTACTGAAGATCCAGTCCTCCAGGTGAAAATTGATATAATTGGCCCCAAATGACTTTTCGAATCGTGCTTTCTCTGCTTTTGAATAGATAATCTCTGAAGGCTGGAATCCTTGAATCAGTTTCTCCACATAATCAACACTTCCTTCAGAAACCAGGAACTCTCCTGTACTCAGATCAAGAAAAGAAACCCCGCATGCTTTCTCATCATAATGAATGGATGCCAGGAAGTTATTTCTTCTTTGCTCCAACACATTGTCATTCATCGATAGACCAGGAGTAACCAGTTCGGTAACACCCCGCTTCACAATACCTTTGACTGATTTTGGGTCTTCCAGCTGGTCACAAATTGCCACCCGGTTTCCGGCTCTCACCAATCGTGGTAAATAAGCATCCAAAGAATGGTGCGGAAAACCAGCCAACTCTATATGTGATGCAGAACCATTGGCTCTTTTGGTCAGGACGATATCCAAAACCTTACTCGCCTTCACGGCATCTTCTCCAAAAGTCTCGTAAAAATCTCCAACACGGAACAAGAGCAATGCACCAGGATATCTTGCCTTGATGGCATTGTATTGTTTCATCAAGGGAGTCTCTGAACTTTTCTTTGCTTTGGCCATTGTGGAGTATTGGTGGTTATGTGCGCTGCAACTAAGCCACAATATTACAAGTAGTCCACGAGAGATGTAAAAAAATCGCCACCTTAATTGGCCACGATTCTACATTTTGATGCTGGTTAAGTTTCCTATAGCTCAATAGTTAACAAAATGGCATCATTTGATAATGCTTCAAACGCTACTTCACGTTCATTATCCCACAATGCAAGTGCATCTTTTGGTTGCAATAATCTGTTCTGAAATTCGAAGGCTCCCTGAATGACATAGGCGAAGACTCTATTCCTCTTGGAAGGAGGTACCATCCCTTCCTGACGACCTTCATACATTCCAAGAGAAATTCGAATATTCTCCTGACTGATCACTTCAATCATCGAGTTAATTCCTTCTTCCAAATCAAATTTGGACTGATGATTAACGGACGCTGACGATTCATACTGTATTTCCAGATACTTGATAGTGCTTTCAAAATAAGGGTTGAAAACCGCATACGATTGCCCTTTAGAGATGGAAAATGAAACAACATCTCCCACATCAATGGTTTTCACTTCTGCTAGTGCCTTATAGGCCAATTCGCCCTGAATAGGAATCAACACTACTTGCATATCTGATTGGGCAACTGTAATGTCTTCTTTACATGCAATCAGGTCAACCTCCTTTACAGATTGGAGTGCAAAGAAATGTCCATGCTGTGGTAAGTATTCGTTCTGTGGAGACAGAATGTGATGTTTCGTGCATCCAACATTTGAATTCATTTTTCTTAGATCTGCTAAAAAAATTACTGCCGACTCTTCGATTGTATTGATCATCACTATTTTGATTTAAACTGACATATTTGAAAATTCTCACCTAGTGAAACCATGTGTGTAAATATTTCTTCTCCTCTTAAAATTGAGAGTTGTTTATCACCATCGGTGAATAATAGCTGTCCATTGATGTTGTCAATCCAGGTAAGCCAGTCACTGTAGAAATTGATGGTAATAACATGTGCTGACTTATCATCAAGATCTGATTTTACTATCTCAAACTGATAATTTTTAAATGGAACACAGGCCTGGTCTAGAACATTGTAATGGTCAGGCATCATGCCATTCAAACCTCGGAGATAACCAACAATGGAAGTGCTTACTAGATAGTTGAACTTAACCATGTCAATCGAACTCTGCTCAAACTGCGCAAAGGTTCTAAGGGAGCCGTCAGTGTCAAATTGCTGAGATTGGATCAAAAACTCACGAAATGAATCTTCGAAGACACCCTTTTCCCAGGCCGATTTCGACTCTGAAGTCACCAACTTCCTGTAGCATAATTTTACCTGACCTTTCATCGGATTACCCGCTAACGATAATGGAATGTGTCAACTCATAGCCACCACTTACTGATCCCTCTACTGTGGCTAATTCATTATCAACACCATCGCTGAATACATTATCGGAAGAATGATATGTATAACCAGACATCCCTTTGGAATAGCCATAGTCTGTTGCTGCATTCACTTGAACAACTGGTGAATCGCTACTGTCCTCAGGAAAGGCTATTTGGGTTACTAAAAGGGATTTTCCAGAGGCATTATAAACATGCACATGTATGTGTGTAGATCGACTCTGATACCAACCAGGAAAAATACTGGTAAATTCAACTTTACCTTCACTAGTAGTGACTTGTCGTCCACGCAAGAAATGAACATCTGAATAATCTACTGATTGCATGTTGGTGCCACCGTATTCCGAATAGTATCCATCTTTGTCACAATGCCAGATATCTACCAAGGCACCTTCTAATGGGTTACAATCATCATTCATATTTAGAATAGTAATGGCAATACTTAGAGGCACACCAGTACGGTCTCCTATGATATTCGTTTTCACCAAAGAAGACGGGTCTTTTATCGGGAAGGGACCTTCTGTTTCTGAGTTGGTCAGACTACAATCAGGTGACGACACATCTTCAGATGTATCTTCTGTATTGGATAGTATTTCATCGCTATCACTGGCGCTACAGGCTACTATTGGAATCATTGCAGCGCCCATTCCTAACCTCTTTAAAAATTCCTTTCTCTTCATACTTTTCTCGATTGATTGACCTCTGTTGTATCTGTATATCAACAACATAAGTCCTTTCTTGAACCTCCAAATTATTGTGGAGGTTGCATTGCTCAAGATAGATTCAACCAAAGAAGTCATTCATTCAATCAACCAAATGAAGTTTTCAACGAGTCAAAAGGGCAATGAATAGCCTCTCCCGAGAAATGATAGTAGTTTTGAGGTGAATTTTAGGATTATGCGAAAGTTAAAGAACGAGGAACTTGGCCGTATGGAGCCAGAAGAATTTGCGTCAGCTCAAAAATTAAATGCGTGCATTCTACTTGATGATATTCGCTCGATGAACAATGTGGGAAGTGCCTTTAGAACATCGGACGCTTTTCGCGTGGAAAAAATTTATTTGTGCGGTATTACGGCCACTCCTCCGCATAGAGATATCAATAAGACTGCTCTAGGTGCTACTGAAACGGTAGAATGGGAACATGCAACAGATATAAAAAGTCTGATTCAGCAACTGAAAGCGGATGGTTATCAAATAGTATCAGTGGAGCAAGCGGATGATAGCACTAAGCTGGATCAGTTCCTTCCAGATGCCGAATCTAAGTATGCCTTTGTTTTTGGAAATGAGGTATTTGGTGTGAACGATGACGTTGTTAAAGGATCGGATATAGTGCTAGAAATACCTCAATTTGGCACGAAACACTCATTGAATATTTCAGTAAGTCTTGGGATTACCATTTGGGATTTTGTGTCCAAAACGAAGTTTTTTAATTCCTAGTAAATTAGGGTATCGAAATCGCTACTTATACCAAGACTATGCGCATCATTCTACTTAGTTTATTGACAATCATCGCACAAATTCTTTTCGCTCAGGAAGGACCTGTCAATACTAGAAACAATCTTGAAGAAGTTGGTAGAGCCAATAACTTCCAAATGGTTTACACCTATAACAACATTGGTTCAGGCACCAAAGGGACTCCGTTTTTCAATGAGGACTGGGTAGTGGGTGATGTATATCTACAAAATGGACAGTCGCTGGAAGGGCTGAAACTCAAATTGGATCTATTCAAGGATGAATTGATTTTAAGTAAAAACAATTCAGAAATCTATATTCCTAAGTCTCAAGTAAAAGGATTCAAACTTCAATTGGAGTCTGGTGACTTAACTTTCGTAAAATCGGCACTGGCGGCAGACGAGAATATTTACATGCAGTATCTAGTGAAAGATGAACCGTTCTCCTTGGTAAAACAGCGAAAAATAACATTCGTAGAAGCTAGAAATAATGGCGCCTATAAGTCCGCTAATGCCTATGACGAATACTTAATGACTCCTAAATATTATTTGATGCAAGGGGAGGAAGTAGAGAAAATCACAGGCTCTGCCAACAAATTTGCCAAGCTCATAGTAGGTCACACCGAAGAAACCAAAACCTATATTAAAGAGCAGAACATCGACCTGAATAAAGAAGCCGATTTGATGATTCTTGTGCAGTATATCAATACATTGGATTAGAAATTGAGGGTCCAATTTCAAATGAGCGTACGTTAATTACTCACCTAATTGTTGGCATTATCAGTCGATTTTTCTCCTTTTTTGATATCATTTTTAGGTTCCTTAATCTTCAAAAAGATTAGCAATGTGATAACAGAAGTAATCAGCCAAAATGCATCTACCACAAAGATTTGAGTTTGGTTGTTCTGCATGGTTTGCCAAAACCAATCGCCAGTAACAAGTCCATTGACCACAGGAATACAGAATCCAAGTAGAGATCCGAGCAATAAAGAATACTTGGTAGTGATGAAATTGCTTTTTCTGATTGAAAAAACGACAGATAGAATCAACCACGTAATGAAAAACACTTTGTAGATCATCACTTGGGGTGTTGGATCAGCTGGATCTTTGAATAATTTGACTGCACTAAAGATTAATGCCATAGCTGGATACATCGTCAAGGAAACAGCCATGAAGATGCTTCCTACCCATTCATTAGCTTTTCGCTTCCAGGGTTCTGTGCTTTTCTTATCTCTGGCACGTACCCAAATCAGTACTCCGGACAGGATCACGAAACACGATACGATTCCAAAAATGAAGTAAATGATGCGTAATCCATAGCCGCCATAGTTGCCAAAATGAAGACTCCTCATTGTTTGATCTGCTCCTACTACATAATTGATGGACTGTGCCTCGGTTACCGAAACTACTTGCCCGGATCGATCAAGTGTCACTCTCCCCAAACCTAAAAAGGCATCTGTGGTTTGAGGTTTACCTTCTATGATGATGCGCATAGCTGGATCACCGTAATTTTGAATAACCACTCTACTCAAATTAGCATTTGTCCAATGTGATGTTGCCTGATGAATTAAATCATTCATATCCCCAGTAAAACCGATGGAGTCATTTTCAAAAGTCAATGGTTCTGGTTGATCCATCAATTCACGAAACATGTGCTCGTTATCGTTTTTATAAATCAATGAACTGGCTGGCCCTAACATGATAGTTGTACCAATAATGAGCACTGCACCAGTTACAGCAAACACAAATTGAAAGGGCAACCCTATCAGCCCAAGTGCTGTATGAGCATCCGTCCAGATGGTCTTTAGCTTAGCAGCAGGTCGAAAAATGTAGAAGTTAGAAATGATCTTTTTCCAGTGAACAACAACTCCCGTAACGATGGCAAATAGAAAAAAGAAAGCTACAAAACCGGATAGTAAATACCCATATGGGTATGGAATCTGAGCAAAAAAGTGCAGACGATAAATGAACTCACCCAGAGTGTAAGAGGAGAAATAGTTAGCCTCTTCATAGGTATTTGTATCGATATAGGTAAACACACTTTGCTTAGCTAAATCCGAAGCCAACGAGTCCTTTGATGGCTCCATGGATACCACGATGTTTCGCTCCTGATGTGGCTGACGAATATTGATATTCCGACCGTAGAGTGCTCCATACCTAGCTGCCAGCGTATCCAACACCTGATTGTAATCGGCTTCCATCTGGGTATCTGGCGCTATTGATTGACCTCTTTCCCAGGCGATGATGTCATCTCTAAAAAAGCTAATTGAGCCAGCAAAGAATATGACGTACAAAGCCACACTTATGACCAGGCCACTGACTGTATGGGTATGAAAAAGGATATTGTAAATTCTGTTACTCATCAGGCTACTGCGGGAGATTCAAATAAAAAATGGACGAAAAAAACAGCGTGAGAATTATGTACAGACCCCAGGTCACCCAACCATTTTTGATAAGGAAGGCGCAGATCAGTAATCCTGCCCACATGATGAAACCACCAAAAACTAGTGTGACCATGGTGCCTGCCCTGTCTAACAACTGAGACAGCATCATAAATAAACTTACTGTAACAAAATAACCTCCAATGAATCCCGCTGAAATCTTAGCAAAACGCTGAAGAGGACTGCTGAAATACTTCTTATTAGCTGGCATGCGTCAAAATGATTTCAATAAGTAAACACAATAAGGCAAATGCAGAACCTATTCCCAAATTGAGCAACCCGATGGGTGCTAAGACAATCACCAAACTGGAAATAGTGGAAACTAACATAATAAACCCAAAAAAGCCCGAGCCTAAACCTAACGCCATAATACACATAAACAGACCCGAAAACAGTAAGACAACTCCCAGGGAGTTGCCTTTTAAACGGTCTGATCTAAGCCACATTTCCACTTTATTTGGTGCAGCCAATACGGCCTTTTGGGATGTTTGATAGCAAAACCAGAATCCTAAAAACGTGAGGTATGTGGCTAAAGAGATCATTTACTCAAGTTCAAACTGTAGGTTGCACAATGCCAGATGAACTCGTAATCATCGCCTTTGTAAGTCCCTGGAACTTCCTCTTTTCTGGTAGTCTCCACGGTATAACGAGTTTCCCATGGAAGTGTGAAACTCACCTTTCCTTCAGCATCTGTATACAGTTTTTTACTCCACATATCTGAAATGTAAACAGCTACTTCTTGTCCTTCTACAGGCTCGCCTTTGTACAAAACATTAAGAGTGACCTCTCCATTTTTTGCTCCAGTTGAAGCAGACGAATTGATCACCACAAGACCATCAGCATTGGTTGATTCAGTGATACCTACTTCTTTACCCACAACAACTTTGGCTGTTGAGTGATAGTGTGTTTTGAATATGCCAAAATCATACTGCGTGTAGTCAATAACATCTATCTCGTTGTTATTAAGCACCACCGTGTATGTTCCATTTTCTTCCGGAGTAAACGTTCCGACAAAAGACTCTTTGCCTGCTGTGGTTTTGATTTCTGTTTTCTTACCAGAAGGAGCAACTACCCATAACTGGAAGTTTTTTACGTTTTCAAAATTCTCACCGCTTGGATCTTCGATTACACCATAGGTATACTCTCCGAAAAACACCTGTACCTTATGTGTTTTTCCAATTTTACCAGTTTCAGCTGTTTCCACCCACAAATAATGAGCAGATACCTGGCTTGCGATAACAAGCATCATTGCTGTTACCCAAATTCTTATTTGATTCTTCATCCTATTAAATATCAAAAACCGAGATGAGAATAAACTCACCCCGGTTACTCAAGAAACAATTCAATTACTTCGTTGCAAACAATGCCTGGAACTGGTTACCAATTAGCTTCGCACCTTTTGTAGCAGTGGCGCTAGCTGGATCTACCTCATATACATGAGCATCAGTACCTGTATTTACTGAAATGTATACTTTACCATTTTCTACTAAGTAAGGAGTCTTATATTGACCACCATGTAATGGCACATCTTCAACAATAGTTAAAGTCTCTGCATTCAAATCAATAACTGCAGCATTCAATATAGGAGTCACCTCACTGAACGTAGCCCACATATTCACTGCTGACGCCTGATCATCCAATTGAGTAGAGATAACCCTTGCTACTGCTAATCCATTGCCTACGTATGTACCAGAAAGCACTTTGTATCCAGTTTTACCTTCTACATCAAAATAGTAATTAGGATCAAATTCTGTTTCACCAGCATTAACCTTCAAAATACCTGAAGACTTAGTCACCTGCGTGAACCCACAAGCTTTACAACCTGTAGAAACAAAGAAGTGATCTCCACCTTCGTTTTCTAAAATCACTGGAGATCCACCGTAGTATCCGATAGGACCAGTTCTATCGTCTTTGATTGTTTTGATATAATCCAATTCAGGATAAGAGAACACACTTACATAAGCAGTGTCTGTATTAGGCGTTTGCCATGAAGTTCCGTGCAAAGGATAGAAGCTTACAAAAAGCTTATCATTATCCAAATATGCACCGGTAGGCCAGGCATTTAATTGTACGCTTTGGTCTAATGAATCCACGTAGTGGAAACTTTCATATATTGGGTGTTCTGCATTGTGATCGATAGCAATATCATCAATGCTCACTACCTGAAGATTACAATCATAAGAACCTCCGCCCCACGGAGCTCCAATTCCTAAAAAGTAATCATTGTCCAATGGCTCCATTACGTCTATTCTCTCAAAAACAAACTTACCTTGAGAAATCAACTCACCATCTTGTAGTTTATAACCGATACACTCATTCAGGTCATAACCAAATGCAAAATAAGTATCACCAAATTTGGCATTGTAATTCCATCCTATAAGCTCTACACCCTGACCAACAGCACTGATTTCTCCATTTAATAGATCATCCACGGTGATGTAATAATCTGCACTTTCATCATTTGCATTCTGAGTACGCAAAGACATAACATAATTAGCACCAGCGGTGTCTACTTCGTCATCTGTAGTACATGCTGACAACCCTGAAATGATGGCTAGGAGCAACATCATTTTTATAAAATTCAACTTGTTCATATCTAAATATTGGTTTTTGATTGGCACTATTGTTAATCAAGGAAGTAGTTCAATTTCAAACTAAAAGCCCTTCCTGGTTTTTGAAGCATAAAGTTGTCAAAGAGCACAGCATCAAAAATATTTGTGCAGCTCAATGAAGCATTATACTTGCCTCCCTTCATGCTATAAGAGAGTGATATGCTGTGCGATAATTGCCTTGGTATATCAGCTTTGGAACTCTTGCCTCCATATGCAGGCCATTTCAGATAAAATGCCTCAACAAAAGAGGTGGTCCAATTTGCAAATAACTTGTTGCTGGTTTGGGTATTGTTTAGGATAGTATATCCCGCTTGAGCATTACCAAATAAGATTGGTTCATTTGGTATTTGAGAAAGATACAGGTAGTTAGTTCCGCCAGAAACAGGGTCCGTCTTTTGTGTATTAACTATTGGTTGGTAGGTTCCATTAATAGAAGCATTGATTTTTCTGTTATAATCATAGCGTAGATTGAGCTCATAGCCAGTAACTTTTGTATCTACCAGGTTTAAATAGTTACTGGTATTTCCAACAGCATAATTTCTGATCATGTTTTTCGGCAAACGATATAAAAATGACGCTTCGGTCATCAACTGGTGCTTGCCCCATGTTTGCTGAGATAGGACACCAAAATTATAGTTTTGGCTGTGTTCAGAATCAAGGTGCGCATTGGGCTCTACTTGCAACCCGTTTCCAAAAAGCTCTAACACATCCGGGAGCCTGTAAGCATATTCATAAGAAGCTTTGATTTGAAATCCTTCAAACAAAAAATACGTAGCTCCTACACCATAGCCATATGTTAGGCTTTCCTTGCGAATGGTGTTGATTTCTTGTTGATCACCAAAACCATCCTCTTCTCTGGAAACTGAATGCAGGTAATACATTTTACCAAACCCAACCATTCGAAGCTTATCTTCTAGCAGTTTTAAACTATAGGATAGTCCTGTGATGTTCTTGCGAAGCGTATTTGGTTCCGTAAATGGCACTGAACTTAATCCAACCGGGTCACTTTGCCCCAATGGATCACTACCAATTCTGTAGAAGTAAGAAAAGGTGTTGTTAATAGCTACGGATTGATTCTCATTAATTTTATAGGACAGTAAAGAAGTAGCAGTAGACGCCTTGTCGTCAAACCTAAACTGGGTTTTATACCATGCTATTTCACCAGAAGTTGTTCCTAGTTTCTTTCTGGAACGCTCCCCAAGCCAGTTATACTCATAACTACTCGTATCTACAGTTAAAATTCTACCGAATTTTGTAAATCCATTTACTGTTAAGGTTAAGCCATCCAGGAATAAGTCAGACTTCTTGTATTTGAAAGTACCCAATATCGCCTTGTCTTCTGTATAAGCCTCTCCAACTACCTTCGTAAGGTTATAACCTGATTGAATCTCCTTATAATTACTTGACCCAATTACGCCAACCAATAACTGATCAGCATAGGGTTTATTGGTCACACCAATTTCTACCTGTACTGTTTGAGATTGATATCCGTCGTGAAAACGCTCTACTTCTTGCTCTGTTACCTTTCCTGTTTCGGTATTGGCCACCTCGGCCATTATGTCATAATTGTTGTCAGAATAATTGAAGAAGGCGTTGGCATTTACTCTTAAGCCACTATTGGTGGTATAGCGACTCACTACCGACGCTCGGTGCGTATTAAAAGAGCCGATTGAATAACTTATATCTAGAAATCGTCGGATGTTTTGATTGGTAGTAATGTTAATAGCTCCTCCAAGAGCATCGGATCCAAGGTGTACAGGAACTACTCCTTTATACACTTCAATATTGGAAATAAGATTAGATGGTATATTGTTAAGTGTAAGTGATGAACCAAAATAGTCCATAGGTATTCCATCAATAAAAAATCGGACCTGATTACCGGAAAAACCATTTAGAGTAAAATTGAAACTAGACCCTAATCCACCTTCTTCTCTGATTCGCACTCCAGATACCGTTCCCAAAATCTGATTAACATCTAAATTTTGTGTTTTCAACGGAGCTACATCAATTGCGGTAATTGAGTAGGGCATTTCTCGAATTTCTGCAGTTTCCGACTTTCCTACTACCTGTACAGCACTTAGCTCGGTGGTACTTTCTTTAAGTTTTACCGGGTCTATTCTGGAGGAATTTTCCAGCAGAACGGCTAATTCTTGCTGTTGAAAACCAATTCCTGTAAAAACGAGCGTCAACGGACCCTTTGAAAGGTTTTTCAAGCGGAAGTTTCCTTCAATATCGGTAGAAACTCCATTGCTGGTTCCTTTTACCTGTACTGTGATACCCGGAATACCTACACCAGACTGGTCAGTCACCTGACCACCAAGTGTCATTTGTCCCCAGACAACTGTACCAGAGATGAAAAATAATATGAATAGAAAAGCTGGTCTCATTATTTGTTTGCTTATTTAGAATGTTTCTAAACAACACTGCAAAAGTGTATTTGAGACGCTTCTATGTCAATCGCTAGTGGTGAGGGTTTTTGAGAGTACTAGATATAGCTATTCCATATCCCTAGATGTAGGGACGAATAACTACTTGTAGCATTACTAGGCTAGCTAATACTAGTTAGCTAAGTTGTAATTAAACGGTTTGCTTCGTAGAGCAGCATTCCTTCAGCCATCAGATTGGCCATATCTTGAGATTCTTCTTCAGTCAACGATAGCCCCACTGATGAACAATTGTTCTTTAGTATTACATTCATTTGTGACCCAATCTCATATTTAAAGTCATCCTTGCCCAAAGAATTTAGTAATTGAAGAAACGATGAGTAATCTCTGATGTTAAACATCATACAGGAGGTTTTATAAACTACCGAGAAGTTTCGACAATTCTTACACCAGTACACCATTCCATTATCAGAAGAAGTGAGAGGTGTTTGATTCAAATTATCACACATGGGGTTTCTTTAAAAGGGTGGGAGAAGAAGAGGGACGGGTTCAACAAACCCATCCCAATATTCTACTTACTTACTAGATAATAATTGATCGTTACTTAAATGAATTTTAATGGCATCACGAACTTTTGCACGAGTCTCTTCAGAACTATAATTGTTCTCAATAGCTTCATCTCCTAAAGCAAAGATTCTTCTATAGAGCTTCTCATTGTCAGCGACACTGTTGATCGTAAGTGTTTCTTGGGTAGCAAAAAGTTCATCCCATACAGCACGCACATCTGCCCAATAGCTTGAGTTAGCACTCCACCATTCTTTAGCTGCAGCACATTTACTCTCTTCTACCTTCTGATAGGTGTTCCACCCTTTTTCCCAGGCGATAAGCTCGTCAGTTCCTGCTTGTCTATTTACTTTTTTGTTGTCTTGTTCATGTATCCAGCCCTCCTTTGTGATTTCATGTCTATTTTTTCGAACCATCACATTATAGTCTTTTCTTTTGGTGTACTCTCTTCTAGGCAATGGAGCATCCGCATAGCTCTCCCAGTAGTCTTTACCATCCAGATGAACCCAACTAGCCGAGGCACCGTATCGAGGGCTATCATCCACTTGATACACATTTTGTGTCCACTGACCTTTCACTGCTTTCGGGTCAAGTGACTTATATTTCCATGAATCACCTTGATCATAGGTATATAGATCGGTGTTTTCATACAGCCAATCCTGTCTCCAATGCTTAATGATCATGGTATCCATAATGACCAATAGGTGCTGAATGACTACCTTATCTTTAGACTCTTCTACCACAAATGCATACTCCAAAGCACCTGAAGTATAATTGTCATGGTACTCATAGTCTTCTTTTGGGCTAAAAGTTTCAGCAAAATTGAAACTGATGTCATAGCATCCACACATGGATTTAATCGATTCAATGTCTGCTTTTTTTTGTTTTTGACTATAAGCTAATGTGGCAATAGTCAATAAAGTAAGTGTAAGTAGTTGTTTCATTTTTATATCATTTTTTAAAACAGTCAAGACCAGATAAACTCCTCTGCCAAAACAGAGGAGTTTGTTCTATATGAAGAGATGTAATTGATATTACTGGAGTAGTGCATATCTCAATTGCGGGTAACCACGCTCTCCATCTGCACTCAACAATGCGGTAAACTGGACTTTGTAGTAATCCCCATCAACGTCTTTGACAATAAAATACATATAATCATAAGCCACTCCCTGAGAGGTACTTCTCCATCCACTATTAATGACTGTTCTATCATCAAAAACAAACTCGTTTTCATCTACATCAGCCAAGGTAAAATTCTCATAGCTAATGTCTGTATTGGCTGTTTCACCAGGAGCTCCAAACCCACCAGGTAAATCTTCTGTGTGCAGTTTATATACACCAACACCTCCTAGTGTATTGTGAATAGCATAGTCTGAGTAGGTTAATCCAAATCCTCCACTGTAATAAGAGAATACACCTGTGAAGTTAATGTCATAAGATTCCGGCTCAACTGCCACTTCTCCACCATTCACCAAACTAAAAGCTGACATTGTATTGTATGTACTCTTAGCAATATTAACCTCGGTGAATGTGGTAGCGTCTAACTCCGCGTATTGAAGAGTGTAAGAATTTCCATCAGTCAAAATACGAACTTTCATGAACCCTCTGTGATCACCAGAAATGTTGATAGAACCAGCTTCCGCTTCTTCATCCGGAATTTCGTTTCCAAGAGAAACGATATATACAAAGTTCTCGTCCGCATTAGTAGAAATTTCAGCTATTGCCGTTTCATCCAAATTTCCAGCAGCTAAATCTGTAAACACCACTCCATTGTCTTCATCGCCGTACTGAGTATAACCAACAGGCAAACCAGCCGTTAGCTCCTCTACATTACTTACTTGAATTTCTGTCTTTGTTGCGAAATCAGGATAGTAATACAGCGTTACTGGCTCACTGAATTCATAAGCACTTGTTACACTATTTAAATCCGTTACACCAGTAAGTACCGCCGCTGAAGCTTTGATCGAGGAGTTTAAGAATACTCTGTTTTCTGAACCATTGTAGAAACCAAGCTCCCAGGCGTCTCTTCTTACCGCTGTTTGTGTTCCAGAGCTAAAGTCAATGTAAACCTGATTTGGTTGGGTAGATCCACCTGTGGCTATATCAATTTGTCCAGACTCAGAAACCACTTTTTCGAATGACACAGTGAAAGAACTACCTACTATTTGCGGGTCTTCTTCTCCGTCAACTGATACCAATGTAAAACTTACATTATTCCCAGATTCGATGAACTCAACCTTTCTGGTAACTGAAAAACTTGCATTTTCAGAACCTGATGGCACTGTTACTTCAATGGTACCATCAGTTGCTGCAGGGCTGGTTTCATAGTCAGAACCATACACCACACCATTTTCTTCAATTTCTATAACCACTGTAGTCTCCTGAATTGTAGGAGTTGAAAAACTCACTGTGACTTCTGCACTACTATTTAACGACTCAAGTCCTGCGCTAGAACCTTCAAAGTTTGCCTCAAAAATCCTGATCACCTCGTCCTCCTCATTACAAGACGTGAATACCAGGGTCGCCATTGCCAACAATAGCATCCATGTAAATCGTAAAGTATTCTTCATTAATTTAAATTGATCTTTAATAAACATTTATTTGCCTTCTATTTATGATTTTGATTTAAATGAATAGGATAGTTTCAGAAACCAAGATCTCCCGGTACTAAAAAACTGGGAGGTAGGAGCTACCCCATCATGTCCTCCTCCTGCTGATAAGCCAGATGCATTGATAGATACTACATTGAGTAAATTCCTGCTTCCTAGTGTCAGCTCGAGACTGTTGTCCAAAAAGGACTTTTTAATGCTTGCATCTGCGAGAGTATAACCCTCCAGTTTACCTGGCTCTATGGTATCTCCCGTCTGATAAAACTGCTGATCAGAACCATTGTATTTTACGTTGAGTCCAAGTCTCATACCTAATCTTTGCAGATCAAGAGACATTCTAGAAGTAATAGAAAAAGGGGTCGATCTTATTTTCTCTTCTCCCAAGTACTCAATAGTTCGGATATAATTGAATCCCAAAAGCCAATCAAATGCTTTGTAATTCATTTGATTTTCCAGAGTCAATCCATAATTGGTATAATCAGCAACATTGAGATAGGTAAATCGTGATATTGACTGGCCAGTACTTGTTTCATCCAGTATCTGAACCTGGGTAATTTTGTCCTTTATGCCATAATGGAAAGCTTTAATTCCTGAATTCCATTTCCAATAACCTCTAGTACGATGATTGCGATCTATGTCTAGCATGACGCTTATCCCATCTTCAGGACTAAGGTCCGGGTTTCCTCTCACGTCATGGTTGGCATCCACAAAATGATAGAACAACTGGGAGAAATTAGGCGTTTTGTAGGCCGACCCAACGACCAGTTTTGTCTTGAACAACTTGGGTAGATTATAACTCAAGGTCGTAGACCAAATTAAATGAGTTCCATACTTCGAGTTGTGGTTGAAACGTAGACCTGGTGTAATGGAGTATCGCTCAGATGTGCTGAATGAGGTGGTCAGGAAAGGATCTGCATACCAGATATTCTGAATGGAAATGTTGTCAGAATATGGCCCACTTGCTATGGCGTCATACCCACGCTGATATTCTGTTTCAAATCCTAAATCAACATGAAGTATTTCATTGGTGAGAAGATGATCCAGACTACCTCTGGAATAATAAATATTACTTGACTGGTTCTCTACCCGTCCTGTACTTGCCGTTTTTACCTGATAGTCCAGATTGTAAGTGTACGCTTCTACTTCTCGAATCTGCTGTTGCCATGAGCCTATAAAAGAAAATGGCTTATTAGCTAGTTTGCCATTCACATTGAGGTAGTGTCCATATCTATTGGTGATGTACTGTTCATCAGTAGCTGAGTTATCCAGCTCCTGATCTCCTCCAAGTCTTGCATTAACTGTGTGGTTATAAATGTCAATGGTCTCCTTATAAGATTCAAATTTGTACAGAGCACTCACCGTAGGACTTATTTGATAATTGAGCATCGCATTGGATGACAACTGCATCTTGGGATTCCACTCATATCCTCTAAGGCCATCCGTTTCCTTGTAATTTTTACCCTGATAGTCATTAAAAAAACCTGTGAAATCATTCCGGGAAACTCCAAGGGTTACAAAAGAACGCTCTGAAAGATTCACAGAAGCTTTTACGTTTTGAATATGTCGCCCCTTTCCAAACCATGCATACTCTGGGCCAACAGTTTCCTCCTGAACAGAAGTGCTCACTTCCCATTTGTGATCGAGGTTTTTCTTGGTCACAATGTTGATTACTCCTGCAACAGCATTAGACCCATATTGAACACCCATCGTTCCTTCAGAAACTTCAATTCGCTCTACATTTTCGAGATTTATCTGAGAGATGTCAATGTTATTCCCCGAACCATTATCGCCAGCCATAGGAACATTGTCCACTAATATTTTAACGTATTCGCCACTCAGTCCAAACATATTGACAGTAGACCGACCAGTGGCCACATCTGGAACAATGGTCATGTTCATATTGAAATTCAACACATCAGAAAGGTTGTTTCCTGCTAACTGGTCAATCGTTTTCCGGTCTATTTCCTTAACATCAAACAATTCACGATCAATAGAAACATTGTGATCAGGTGCGGAAGAAATTATCACTTCATCGAGGTTCTGGCTTGTTTGGTGGAGGTAGAAGGTTTCTGGAACATCACTGCTTATTGTATCAATCAGCGTGCGATACCCAATATGCTTAATCATCAAAGTATATGGAGGCTTGTGGGATACTATAAACCTTCCATCACCATCTGAGATAAGCATTTTGGAGTCTTTACCCTGTTGCAGTTGCACAGTAGCACCAATAATAGACTCACCAGTTTCAACATCTTGTACCACGTAGCCAGTTTGGGCCATGACCTGCTGAATCAAGCAGAAAGCAAAAATGAAAATGGTTGTTCTATAGATTCGTTGTAGATCCTGCAACCTGCTTAACAAGTAGGGACAATGGGTTTCCTTTACAGCTTTGGAAATAATCTGCTTACGATCACTAGGAGAACGCTTGAGACGAGCCTCCAAATCCACAAAAAAAGTATCGTAATTAGCTATATCCATATTATTTAGAATCGTTCTAAATAATACAAAGATGACCTACTCCGGTCAATACGTCAATCGCTATTGATAAGGGTTTTTTTAAGTACTATTATTAGCTACTCGATATTAACTATTGCTAGCTACTAATCATTAGTATTGGTATCACTAGGTGAAGGTGATCAACTTTCCTAGAAACTCTCCTCTAGCCCTTCGCCCCTAAAGGGAGTCGATTTCATTACCATCCAACAATCGTCCTTCCTGCGCAGGCAGGAATCTCATAAAATAGAATAAGCAATAATCTAATCCCTTCTCAGTGATCTCCATTTCTCCGTGGTTACTACCGAAAAGACACAAAAAAAGGAGAACCAAATGATACTAATTTTTTAAAAGCTGTATTGCTTTAGAAATAATAAGAGAATGCGTGCCATCTTTAACAAACCTAACGACATCATTTTTAAATTTATCATTTACAAAAAGTTTACTGCCTTCCTTTTCTTCTGATTGCTGAATTAATTCAATCCCTTTTAAAACCCTAAGTACCTTTTTATATCCATAATTATATTTATCGATCCCATTGAACCTGACTTTGATTACTTTATCTTCCCATTGTCTCCCCAATTTTCCATTACTAAAATAGAGGTGAAAATATGCATTTAAGAATGCTTTAGCTCTATCAATATTTTCCTTTAGTGATTCTTCACTATATTTTATTACTTGCTCTACATTCTTATCATATGTACAATTAATAAAAATATCCTTATTAATCTTTTCATTCCCATAGTCATTACTCAGATTCAACAACTTGCATTGAATAAATTGAGTTTCACTATCAAACCCACAATTATAGAAAAAGGAATAACCGTCAATTATTGAGTTCTCCACAACTATTCCTGAAAAATCAAACTTTATTTTTACCTCTGAGTTTAAATTTACCAATGCTAGGTTATCCAATTTATTTGGAGACCTTTCAAACAATGTCCTTATCAACCGCGTGTTAGATTCATTATCATTTGGTTTAAATCGGTGGTTTATTCTTAAAGCAATATTCAGAATATTACCGCTTGCTCTATTTTTTAACTCCTCGCTAATAATAGTATTTTGATTGATTTGTTCAATAATTTCAGAAACCATCAAATGATCATCTTCTTCCCACCTACGTATCCTTTTTGATACCTCAATATTCAAACCAGAATCATACCAGCAACTCTCTGCAATTATTTCAATAAGATTTCTGCCTATAGATGGCTTACTTGTTTCCTTGAAATTGAAAAATTCTGCTATTTCTACAGCTCTGAATACTTCAATAAAGAAATCATATCTAAACCTTATTTGAGAAGGAGAGCTAATCAAGAAAGGGTGTGATTTAAAAGCTTCCAAATTTACTTCATCAATATGTCGATGAAGTGCATTACGCATTTCACTTTTTAAGTTCCTTGTTTTAATATTCCCTCTTTTATCATTTGACAAATAACAGAAAAACTGAATCTGTTCATCAACCCTAATTTGTCCAACACGTTTCATTTCCCGATCACAGACTCTGTATAATATGTAATCGTTATTCACTTTTGGATTTAATTTAGAACTAGCAAAATCTGTTAAGTCAAGCTCTAAATCTTCGCCAGAAAGCGATATTACTGATTGAATTATATCAAGAACGTACGGATGAAAGAGCTCATCACCCTCCTCAAACCTGAATTCGTCAGCCATCTTCATGGCTTTTTTCTGTTTTGAAGTTTTATCCAGACTTTTCTCAAAAAACTGAACCGCTTGATTACGATCGAAAGGTTTAAGATCTATAACATCGAATTTAAAATCCGTTATGGCATTATTCCAAAAATGAGTCCTACATGTTATGATTACCTTTCCACTACCTAAATCTTTAGACGAATCTTCAATTGACTTTAAAAAAGCTTCTACATCGAAACCAGGAACCTTAGAAATAACCTCATCTAATCCATCAATTACGACTAGAAAATTTCCTGCATCCAGGTTTAAGTAGAAAAGCTCTTCTGATAATTTCTCTCCTTCTAATTGATTATCATTAAATAAGGCTTCATAGAAATTATAAACAGATAATTTAGTTACGTGATTCGCTCTTTTGAGCAAATTATCCTTAATTAACAATGAATCAATAAACAGAGGAATAGTTTCAGGAGATAATTGTAAAAATCTATCCATGAGATAATGGGCAAACGTAGTTTTCCCAATCCCTCCTGTTCCTTTCAAAATAATGATTGGCTCAGATTCCTTGTTTCTCCAAATATCAATGTATTTCTCAATGTCGGTTACATCATTGGTACTCGAATAGGAGGGGATAATAAAATGTGCTATTTGAAGAAAATCCTCTGTTGAATTAGTTATGTCTGTTTTGGGTGTGCATGAATTTCTAATAAAATCATCTATATAAAAAGTGTTTATTGGAGAAAACAATCTTTGAACATTAGCCAATCTTCTTGAAGGATCAGTTTGTCCTTTTTCTTTTTGAAGTAAGATTACTAAACTCTGTTTTTCAATTACTTTTTGATGGGTAGTAAATAAATGTTTAACAGTTTGGGTCAAATTTATTCCAGAGTACAAGTACAAATAATGCGTCAATTTTTTTATTACTGGATCTATTTCTTGAAAAAGTTGATACCCAATTTTAAGACTCTTTTCTTCGTACTTACCAATTTCAGTGAAAGCGGCATTACGTTTATATAGCCTTAGCACATTATGAAATCTTGAATAACCTTTAAAATCCCTTTTATCTAAGTCATTTTGAATACTAAAAATAAATTCACCTCCCTTATGACCTTTCATTCTAAGTGGGTGGCCTTGGGGAGACTGTAATTCATTGTCTGCGAACGAGTCTTTCACATGATCTATTAATTTTCCTATTCTAAATTCCTTTTCCGCTGTTTCTAAATATTCAATTATATATTTAGCAAAATCACTATTTAAGAGTGGATCTTTGGGAGCCCAAGATTCATCAAATGCTGAAACCAATGCCCATCTTGAATTTCTTTCACCATACTCATCAATTGATTTTGATGACTCTTCACTAATAAGAAGCGAATGTGAGAAACAGCTATCAACTATTAAAAACAAGTGTTTACAGCTAATTTGACTTAAAAGAGTAATAATTGTATCATTTCCAATCCAAGTTGTATAATCATTCTTGCCGTCTACAGGAATCCAAAAACCCCTTTTTGATCCTGAATCATAATGACCATGACCAGAATAAAAAACTACTAAGTTATCGCGAGACTCAACTTTTGAAGCTATAGATTTGAAAACTTCCTGAATATTATAATTTGAGGCGGAAGAGTCAAATAGCTCAAATGTATGCTCTTCTTCGAAATGATATTGATTATACAAGACATCTCTAAAATCTTTGACATCTTTGACACAATTAGATAATGTAGATTGACTTTGGTACTTGTCAATTCCGATTAGTAATAGATAATTTTTCAAGGCAGTGAATATTGATTAGTAATATGGCAAAATATTACACTTACCTCATAAAAAAAAGGAGAACCAAATGAATGACTCTCCTTTTACAGGTGTATGAATGTTAATCTTAAGCTTCTCCAGCATCGTAGCTAACACCTAGAATTCTTTCTTCGATCATACCAAGAGCGATTTTATCTTCTCCCAATACATCAAACAATTCTAAGCATCTTCTAGCGATGTATTCTTCTTCAATTTGCTCTGTAACAAACCATCTCAAAAATTCTTCTGTTGCAAGATCTCCTTCTTTACGACAAAGTCTTACAATATCGTGGATGGCATCAGTTACTGCAATCTCCATTTCAAGTGCTTTTTCAAAAACACTTCTCAGTTTGTCAAACTCATGCTGAGACTGGTCTACAGCAGGCGAGATAGCCTCGCATTCCATGTCTACAAGATAGTGGAAAAACTTCAATTGATGTTTACGTTCTTCATCAGATTGTTTGAAGAAAAATTCCGCACAGTTGTCATAGCCTTCTTTGTCACACCAGGCAGCCATTGCCAGGTACGCCGCAGATGACTGAGCTTCCATCTTTACTTGTTTGTTGATTATGTCTACGATCTCGTCATTGAGAACAGAGTGTCTTCTTAATATATCCTTCATAGCATTCAAAGTGTTTAAATTCTACAACAACAAAGGAACAATAAAAGATTGTTATTGAGCTTATCGAATCATAATTTAAAACTATTCTAAAGAAGAGACTTTGTTCGGATTTAAATTAAATGTGGATTCATCAACGGAATGAGAATATTCACTTTTTGTTTCTTTAATATGGCTTATTTCAATTGGCCACCCCGAATTTAAGTCATATTTAAACTTATACTCTTCAGTAATGTCTATCAGAGGTACGTCGACATCTTCAGGAATTTCTCGTCCAATTTGCCTGAAGCGATCTTTTGTAGCATTAATCAAAATCTCTATTGCCTCCTCACCGAATTTTTGCTTAATAGTTATTTCTCCAACCGCTGCTACCTTATCAAGCTTCGAAAGCTGAAGACTTACATCCACTGGAATTGAACCATTAGTTAGTGGTGATTGCTGTTCCATTTGGAATTGTTGTACTTCTCCTTCCGTTACAAGAACTCCATATAAATAATGGAATTGTTGAATCTCCCTCATTAGATGAGATGCTTCGAAAGCTGATTGGTCTATATAAATGGACTTGGTCCTCGAAAAGTCATTCTGCATTTGAGTTCCATATTGTGTAGTACCAAGTTTTTGATATTGGTAAACATATATTTTATTTAAAATAGGCCGTATCTCCTTCCAGTTTATGATGGTCGTAAAAGTACCAAGCTCATTAGTTCGGTACTTTATCCTTAGTCCTTTCATCTTTTGCAGAACTTCTTCTGCTAGTTCATCCATAATTTCACCATTGCTTCTAATCTCTGAAGTGAAGTCTTTATAATACCAGTCTAGAGTGTAAGAATCATCTGTAGAATCAGTAACTACAAGTTGAATATTCCAGGTTACATCATATAAACTGGATGTATCTTCAAATGCATGTCGAGACCTGTTGTATTGAAAGTCTAGAGTATCCTCAACGTTCCAATAACTCATGATAGAGACATCAGAACCATCAACTAATCTTTGAGATTGAGTTTCGAGAAACAATAATGCAAGTAGTATAGCTATAATAAACTTCATTATGGCACTAATTTATAACCCATGCCAAATTTAGCTGAATTTTGGATTGTCAATCACTACATCAGTTGTTCAGTAGAACGGTTATAATCTCAACCTAAAATCTCGGTTGTAGCTAAAGGTTTCTAAAAAAGTCCTTTTGTAATTAGTAGGTCTTTGACCTTAAAAAACCTTCCTAACCAGCTGTTTGTGGATGATGTTAGCAACCCCTCTTGATAGTGATTATCCTAACGAGTTTAGATAGTTCAAATCTCCCCTTTGTAAGGAGAGAGAAAGATGGGTTCTTTATATCTTGATTATTATTTTCAAATATTTACTCTTCTAAGAAGAATCAAATTGAACTGATGAACCCTATCAACCTTGAATCAATTGGTCAATATTTGATGACTAATTCAGCAAATATCTCCGATTTTGTAGTTACCTATTCCTTTATGGATCATCTGATTAAATTCACCAGAGAGTCTGATCAAAAAGTTGATTTAATTTCTCTGGTCCTCAATAATGATCAAAATCCATCCATAAACATTGGGGCTGGAATTGCTCTTAAAAATTTAAATGCAATTAGATCTGATATTTTTCAAACACAACAGAATGGTATTAACATCTGGAGTACCAACTATTTCAATCTTACAGGACAATCTATTGATCATTTGAATTCGTCCTCCTTAAAAATATCAGATGACGGTAATTTAGATAACTTCCTTATAGTTTTCGACAACTATTTAATGCAGCAGGCATTACCATTTTTCAATCATATCAATAATGAAAAAGACCTTATTCCTTTGATTGAAAATATCTCAATTCGCGAATTGGGCCAACTTTTTACAGGGAGCGGTATTCTTGATAAAGCCATTATTTATAAGCTTTCAAATCATCCAGATGCATTTACTTTTATTGATAACCTGGAAACAAGGTACAAAACGAAAATGATTGAGAATCCTACGGAATCTGCGTATAAGGAACATTTGGAGTTAATCCAAAAGGTACAAAGGATACTAGAAATTTAGTTAATCCTGTCGATTTGACCTCAAAAAACCTTCCTTACCAGCTGTCTGTGGATGACGCTGTTGAGCTCTAGCATGGTGAAGGCTCCACCGAACAGGTCTTTAAGCTCAAGGACATTGTGAATAGATAAAGCGAAAATGCGGTCGCAATGTGGCATGTGGATGATCTCCACATCTGGAGTTTCGCTAGAGAGCAATGTAGCTAAGTCGATTTTCTGGATCTTACGCTTAAAGGTGATCAGTTCACAAGCACGAAACGTCACCGTATCTCCACCAAAGTGAAGAATGTAGTGTTCCGTCGCATCACACTGATGCAAAGACGCATTGGCTGTCTCGTATATAAGCTCCTTCGTACTTTCCATTACAATTTTGGACACTTTTTACAGTGTCTTCCCTTCTTCTTATACTTCTTGCAGCATTTCTTGAAAACACACTCCGTGCTCTCCATCATTGACCCTTTATCAAATGGGTTGAATGACTGAAATCCGTGCTCCTCTGTAGGTGTCTCCTTATTCATTATTTAGAATAATTCTAGATAGCAAAAATCACTTAAAAATCTAGTGCATGCAATAGCTATGGTTAGGTATTCATATCACTAGAAGTAGTGAGTTTGCCCTGACATATTTCTCATCAAGAAATTTCGTCAGGGATCTTTTTTGTGTTTATATCAATTCCATTAGTTCCAGCCAGTCAGACTGGTTTTCCAACTAAAAGGCACCTAATGAATTTTTCGCCTTCCCTTTAGGGAAATCAAGGGCAAAAAGGCGAAATACTAATTCATTATTTAGTTTCTACTGGCAATCTGATTAGCCGCACACTTCTCACAGCCGGGTTGTTTCTTACCTGAAAACTGTAGATACAATCGGCGACCTAAAAAGAACGCTGCTGCTCCAAATAAACCGATCACCAGAAGTGTTTGTGCCATATTATTTTAACAGTTGATAAGTAATTAATGCGGCTACATAGGCCAAAGCCGTCATATAGACTAACTGTATAAATGGATATTTCCAGTTTTTAGTTTCACGAAGCACAATGGCCAGCGTACTCATACACTGCATGGCAAACGCGTAGAAAATCATCAGTGACAATCCTGTCGCAAATGTGTAAACTGGCTCTTGCGTACCACGTATCTTTTCAGACCGCATTCTATCCAGCAACGTGGCCTCATCATCAAAGTCTTCACCTACCGAGTAGATGGTTGCCATGGATCCAACAAACACTTCACGTGCAGCAAAAGACGTAATCAACGCAATACCAATTTGCCAGTTGTATCCCAATGGTTTGATTGCTGGTTCAATGGCATGACCAAGAATTCCAATGTACGAATTGGACAAGCTCACAGAAGACACTTCTTTCTCATATTCTTCTACTTGCTCTTCTTTGGTTGGTTCTGGGATCTTTGCTACTGCCTCCTCAATTCTATCTCCAGGTCCAAAGGTTGCCAACACCCACAGGATAATGGAAATACTAAAAATGATTTTACCCGCATCAAAAACGAATAATCTTACTTTTTCCCAAAGCGTCACGATCAGATTGTTCCAACGTGGCATTTTATACAATGGAAGTTCCATAACCAGGAAGCTCTTTTGCCTGGATTTCACAAATAATTTGAAAGCCAAAGCAGCCAACAAAGCAGCGACCACCCCAATCAGGTAAAGTCCTAAAAGCACCAATCCTTTCAGATTAATGAAACCAGCTACCATAGTGTCTGGCACTACCAGCGCTATCAATAAAGTATACACAGGAAGTCTTGCCGAACAACTCATCAAAGGAGTCACCATGATGGTGATCAATCGCTCTTTCCAGTTGTCAATGGTACGAGTGGCCATTATCGCTGGAATAGCACACGCCACACCGGAAATCAATGGCACCACGCTTCGACCATTCAATCCAAAAGGTCTCATGAATCGATCGAGGATAAACACCACACGACTCATATAACCGGTCTCCTCCAATATGAAGATGAAACCAAATAATAACGTAATCTGAGGAATGAAAATCACCACGCCACCAAGCCCAGGAATGATCCCTTCGGCAATTAGGTTGGTAAGCATTCCTTCTGGCAAGGTATCTTTCACCCAGGCACTGGCTGATACAAACAAAGTATCAATCAAATCCATTGGCCACTCTGACCAGGCATAAATAGCCTGGAAAATCACAAAAAGCACTCCGAGGAAAATCACATATCCGAAGAACGGATGCGTTAAGATTTTATCTACCGCACGGTGTCTGTTAATTAGTGATTTTGGGAGAGTCTTTTGCTTCACCACAAAGGAGAGCACCTGACGTATCTTTTTGTAACGATTCTCTACTCGTTCTTTTCTAACCTCTGGATCATCAATTAAGAACTGCCCTTTATCAAACTCACCACCCAAGAATGGCTCAGCAGTTTTTGCCGGCTTGTTCTCGATCAAATGGTCAATTAATTCATTGATCCCTTTACCCGTCCTGGCAACAATTGGAAGAATGTCTATTCCACCAAGGACCTCACTCAATTTTTCAATATCAATGACCAGACCTTTCTTATCAGCCACGTCGGTCATGTTGAGCGCCATCGTCACAGGCACACCCAAATCGAGTACTTGTGTAAATAGCAATAGATTTCGCTCCAGGTTGGAAGCATCCACTACTACTACTATTCTATCCGGATAGTCTTTATGTGTTTTATCTCTGAGTAGGTCATAAACCACCTTCTCATCCTGAGTCTTGGGGTATAAACTGTAGATTCCTGGCAGGTCCAGAATTTCTATTTCGCTATCTGATCGCTTTAGCTTACCAGATTTTTTATCAACAGTAACCCCTGGGAAGTTCCCAATTTTCTGATTAAGACCAGTAAGTTGATTAAAAAGAGACGTTTTTCCTGAGTTGGGATTTCCAACTAATGAGATCTTCATATTACTCCACTTCTACGAGTGATGCCTCATCTATTCTGAGAGACAATGTGTATCCATCCAAATCTATGGCGATTGGTCCGCCAAAAGGAGCTTTAAACACTACTTCAACAGTTTTTCCAGGGTATAATCCCATATCAACAAGCTTGGAAGTTACACCATTCGGTGAAAGACTCTTCACGGTAACGGCTTTATTGAGTTGAAGTAAATCTAATGTTTGCATCTATTTTCAGATTGAATACAAAATAACAGCGTGTGGTAAAGAAGTACAATCACTAGTCCTAGTGAATTACGCTTTCACCAAACCCGTCTCCAATGCATAGACTATAAGCTCTGTTGGAGACTTCAAATTTAATTTTTTCAAAATATTCTTCCTATGAGAATTTATGGTATGAACACTAACGTTTAATTCATCTGCTATCTGCACCGTCTTATGTCCCTTGGTGATCAACTGCAATACCTCATATTCTCTAGGAGAAAGATCGGTTGGTTCGCAATCCACTTCTTTGAATTCTTCCTCATTCTCCAACAGCACATCCAAAATTCGATTGCAATAAAATCGAGTATTCTTCGACACGGACTCTATCGCATTTAATATTTCACTTTGACTACACTGTTTGGTTACGATCCCTTTGATGCCCATATCAAGAAGCGGCTTTATATGCTCGCGCTTGTCTTCATTGGTAATCACCAACACATTGGTGGCTTTGGATTGTACTACCTGGTTTAAAAGAGATTTAAGAACAGGATCATTACCCTCATAGTCCATTAACAACACATCCGGGTGCTCCTGAAGTACTGATTTCATCACTTCATCAGCCCCTTCCACAACACCTGACAGCTCAAACTGATCTTTCTCATTCACCATGTGGATGAGCCCTTCACGTGTCAAAAACTGAAAATCTGAAATCAGAACTTTAATTTTTCTCATTTATTTAGAATCATTCTAAACAGCAAATCTAGTTGGTAAACCTGAAATAGACAATTTGGTTCCCATTTGATTGAATAATCAATAGCAACATCATTTGATTTTTTTGATAATCCTCCGCTATTCTTGGATAAATCATGCAATACAGTGTCTAATGTCAGGCTCATTTAATTACAGCCTTATTCATTAAATCACGTTGTTTCGGTTAATTTTGGTTATCAAAATTATTCATCAAATAATCTATAGATAGATATGGAATTCCGCACGGAACACGATACCATGGGGGAAGTAAAAGTACCCGCAGACAAATATTGGGGAGCACAAACTGAAAGATCAAGAAATAACTTCAAGATCGGTGGAGTAAATATGCAAATGCCCCTTGAAGTGGTAAAAGCTTTTGCTATTCTAAAGAAATCGGCGGCTCAGGCCAATCATGAACTAGGCGTGCTTGCTGGTGAAAAGAAAGATTTGATTGCTCAAGTATGTGATGAAATCCTAGAAGGAAAATTGGATGATCAATTTCCATTAGTAATCTGGCAAACTGGTTCAGGTACTCAGTCCAATATGAACTGTAATGAAGTGGTAGCGAATAGAGCGCACGTGATCAATGGCGGTTCATTATTAGATGACAACAAAATCATTCACCCGAATGACGATGTGAATAAGAGCCAGTCATCCAATGACACGTTCCCTACAGCGATGCACATTGCTGCTTACAAATTGATCGTAGAGAACACCATTCCAAAAGTTCAGAAACTAAGAGACACGCTAAAGGCTAAGTCAGATCAGTTTCAGGATGTCGTGAAAATCGGCCGTACACACTTCATGGATGCCACCCCACTTAGTCTTGGACAAGAGTTCTCTGGATATGTATCTCAATTGAACCACGGTTTGAAAGCTTTAGAGAACACCTTCGCACACCTAAGCGAATTGGCTCTTGGAGGTACTGCTGTTGGTACAGGATTAAATACACCACAAGGATATGACGTGTTGGTTGCGAAGAAAATCGCTGAAAACTCAGGTCTACCTTTCATTACAGCTGAAAATAAATTTGAAGCATTAGCTGCTCACGATGCAATGGTGGAAACACACGGAGCGTTGAAGCAATTAGCAGTAAGCTTAATGAAGATTGGCAATGATATCAGAATGCTGTGCTCAGGACCAAGAAGTGGAATTGGGGAGATCATCATTCCAGAAAATGAGCCAGGTTCTTCTATCATGCCAGGTAAGGTGAACCCAACTCAGTGTGAAGCTTTGACAATGGTATGTGCGCAGGTGATCGGTAACGACGTAGCAGTTTCTGCTGGTGGCATGTATGGACAGTTCGAACTGAACGTATTCAAACCAATGATGGTTTACAATGTGCTAACATCAGCTAGATTGATTGGTGATGCATGTGAATCATTCAATGATCACTGTGCTATCGGGATTGAGCCAAATTATCCAGTCATTAAAGAAAAACTGGAAAACTCATTGATGTTGGTAACTGCATTGAATACACACATTGGTTATGAAAATGCTGCCAAAATCGCGAAAAAAGCACATAAAGAAGGAACTACACTTAGAGCTGCAGCTATCGAATTGGGTCTTTTGACTACCGAACAATTTGATGAGTGGGTACGCCCTGAAGATATGATAGGTAGCTTAAAAAAGTAAATTTTTAGCTTTTTTTTAGTTATTTTAATACTTTAGTGTTAGTTATGTAAATAATTATGAATCAACAGATTATAAGTATGAAAAGAATTGTCGCACTTTCAGTATTTGTATTGTTCGTTGCAGTAGGTTTTAACGCAACTGCACAACTATCCAAATCAGAGAAAAAAGAGTGGAAAAAGAGAATCAAAGGATTGGATCCAGAGCAGTTCAAAACACTCGTAGAGGAAAATAAATCACTAAAAAGTCAAACAGCGAGCTTGAAAAACGAACTAGCTGGTGTGGATGACAAATTAGCTGATAAAGATGATCAAATCTCTTCTCTACAAAGTCAAGTTTCTAAGTTGAGAGACGAATTGGCTGATGCAAGTTCTAAACCAGCTCAACCAGTAAATGTTGACAGAGGTGGAATCAATGACCAGGTGGGTGTTGTATTCAAAGTTCAGATCGGAGCTTACAAAGCTTTGGACATGGGAGATACTTCTAAAAACATGGACAACTTTAGTCAAGAATCTCAAGATGGTTTGAACAAATACACCATTGGAGCATTCAGAGACTACTGGGAAGCTGATGCCTTGAAGAAATACCTTAGAAACATGGGCGTTTCTGGTGCATTCGTTGTTTCGTACAAAGACGGACAGCGTGTAGAACTGAAAGAAGTTCTTGAAGGAGTGACAAAATCATAATAGATATACGCTTTCTAAGCATAAAAAACCCTCCGCTTTGTCGGAGGGTTTTTTGTTTGTGTTAATTTTGTGGCTCATTTATTCCTATGATCCAATACAAAACCAAAGAAGAAATAGAAATAATGCGCGAAAGCGCATTAATCGTATCTAAGACATTAGGACTCATGGCTGAGCACATCAAGCCTGGAGTCACTCCATTAGAGTTGGATAAAATCGCTGAAGAATTCATCAGAGATCAGGGTGCTGTACCTGGATTTCTTGGACTGTACGATTATCCCAACACGATCATCACTTCAGTAAATGAACAGGTAGTCCATGGTTTGCCAACCAACAGACCTCTACAAGAAGGTGATATTGTTGGCCTGGATTGTGGTGCTTTTAAAAATGGCTACTACGGAGATCACGCTTACACTTTTGCAGTTGGAGAAATCCCTGATGACGTAAAGCAATTGCTTCGTGTAACTAAAGACAGCTTATATAAAGGAATAGAGCAAACAGTAGCAGGTAATAGAATAGGAGACATTGGCTATGCCATTCAAACCTACACCGAGAGCTTTGGATATGGAGTAGTACGTGAGTTGGTAGGCCACGGGCTTGGTAAGAAAATGCACGAATCTCCAGAAGTACCTAACTACGGCAAGAGAGGAAGAGGAGCCAAACTTAAAGAAGGATTGGTGATCGCTATCGAGCCTATGATCAACATGGGAACTCGAAGAGTTATTCAATTATCGGATGGCTGGACGATCGTCACTGCAGATAAAAAGCCTTCAGCTCATTTTGAGCACGATGTTGCCATAGTAGATGGAAAACCAGAAATTTTATCTAGTTACAAATACATAGAAGAAGCACTCCAGAAAAACGGAGGTTTCATCAGCTAAGAAATAAAAAAGGGTCACTTAATGCGACCCTTTTTTGATATTGCGTGTTCAAATAAAATACGTAATTGTAATTATAAAGTACCTTTTTCGGCCATTCGCTTCATTTTATCATTGGCGAAAATGGCCACTTCCACTCTTCTATTTTGAGCTCTTCCTGTAGAGGTAGAATTGTCGGCTATAGGTTGGTCTTCCCCATATCCCATAGTAGTTAATCGACTATTCTGAACGTCTTGCTGTGTCAAATAAGACGATACAGAACTCGCTCGCTTCTCAGAAAGTGTTTGGTTGTAAGAATCAGACCCTGAAGCATCTGTATGTCCTTCAATTAGTATGTTGGTGTTCTCATACTTGTTCAAAGTTTCCGCTAGTTCTTTCAGATTGCTTCTGGTTTCAGACTTCAAAGCGTATGAATCCAGTGCAAACAGTAATCCAGAATCAAAAGTGATTTTAATTCCTTCTCCAACTCTTTCTACTTCGGCACCTTCAAGATCAGCTCTTAGCTCTTCAGCTTGCTTATCCATATTTCTACCGATTAGCGCACCAGCAGTACCACCGACCGCTGCACCTATGATAGCACCTACGGCTGTATTGTCTTGAGAATTTCCAATTACCGCTCCTATTGCTCCACCGGCAGCTGTACCAATAGCACCGCCTTTTGCGGCATTTGAGGCTTTACATCCTGTCATCATCAATGGCATAGTAGCAATTGATAAGGAAAGCGTAACTGACATTAGTTGTATGTGTAGTTTTTTCATGATCATTAGTGAATTGTGATAACACCCACACTGATGCCAAAATGAGTCCAACCCTTTAAATGAGTAAATTTTGAGGGTTTGGCTCTAAAAAATAAATCATAATGAAATAGACATTCTCAAAATAAGAATCAACTCCACATGCCCTCTGGAACAATTTCCAATACATGTCCATCAGGATCTTCTAAGTAAAATGACTCATAGCTACCAGGCCATTTCTGACAATGAGTAATTTCAATACCTAGTACCTTAAATTTCTCTTTGGTCTCATTATAGTTGTCCTTTGCTACTTCGAATGCGATGTGCTGCTTTCCAGAAGCGAAGTGAGGTGGGAGTTCTTTCTCGCCCTTTGTTGCTTCAGCAATAAAACAGAGCAAGACAGATGTTCCCAATCTGAAGAAGACGTGTCGGTTAGGCACTTTAGAAATCAGAGGAAGCCCTAATTTATCATGATAAAATGCATAAGATTGATCTAAATCTGATACATATAGGCAGGTCTCTTTGATTTGGGTAAATTCCATGTGATTTTTGCATTCAATTAAAGATTTCCCTAATCGCTAAATGGTAACTTTGAGAGGTGTCCACAATCAGTAAGAAATTTTCACATTACCTCATGCGCTTTTTGGTGTGGCGTCTCAAGCACATCAGCGACAACAACTTCCTACTGATAGTTGCCGGAGTGATAGGCCTCACCGCGGGCCTTGCTGCAGTTACTCTCAAAACCACAGTACATTACGTTCAGCATCTGCTTCAGCGTAACCTGGACCTCACCAAAATCAACTACTTATATATAGTTTATCCTGCGGTTGGGATTATTCTTACCATTTTGTTACGCAGATTGGTACTAAAAGATACTCCTGGACATGGAATCACCCGGATTCTCCGGGCCATTTCCAAAAATTCCAGCCGGATTAGAAAGCGCTACATGTTTTCTAACATGGTCAAAAGTGCAATTACAGTTGGTTTCGGTGGATCTGTTGGACTAGAGGCACCTATTGTGGTAACTGGGTCTGCTATAGGCTCCAACTTTGGGCAATTTGTCCACCTAGATTATAAAAAGAGAACCTTACTTATAGGTTGTGGAGCTGCCGGAGCTATTTCAGCCATCTTTAACTCACCTATCGCAGGGGTAATCTTCGCAATAGAGGTAATCCTGACAGAAGTCAAGATCAGCAAGTTCATTCCTATACTTATCGCATCTGTAAGTGGACAATTAATCTCCATTATTCTATTAGGTGAAGATGTGCTTTTCTCGTTTAAAATTGTAGATAGCTTCGAAGCATCCGATACAGGCTACTACATTTTATTAGGTGTTATTTCAGGACTGGCTTCACTCTATTTTACTAGAGTAAATTATATCACAGAAGACTTCATCGAAGGCATAAACAATGCCTATGCTAGAGCAGCCTTAGGTGGCCTGGCACTAGCACTGATCATTTTCGTATTCCCACCAATCTATGGTGAAGGCTATGACTCCATCTTATCTTTGTTAAAAGGCAATCACGAGCGCTTTTTCAGCGGTAGCTTTTTTTACTCCTTGGCTGATCAAGATCTGGTCATCATAGGTGTTCTTTTCTTAATTACCCTGGTGAAACCCTTTGCTACAGCATTAACAATTGGCTCAGGTGGTAGTGGGGGAGTTTTCGGCCCATCATTATTTATGGGTGGAGTTGTTGGATTCTTGTTTACCAAAGTAGTTAATGTCATTCATCCATCGGGCGCTATCAGCTCAAGCAACTTTACCCTGGTAGGAATGTGTGGTGTGATGAGTGGTGTTCTTCATGCTCCACTCACAGCTATATTCCTTATCGCGGAAATCACTGGTGGATATATGTTGTTTGTTCCGTTGATGATAGTCTCTGCTATCAGCTTTACGACGATCTCCTATTTTGAAAAACACAGTATCTACACCAAACAATTGATTGAGAAAGGTGACCTGATCCAATATGATAGAGATCGAATTGTACTGAGTTTAATAGACCTCAAAAAGATCATCGAAAAAGACCTACTTTCTATTCACCCGAATGCTCCGCTGAAGGACCTGGTAGATCTGGTAAAGATTAGCAAACGAAATATATTCCCAGTAATCAATGAAGCCGGTGAACTGGAAGGAATTGTGACCCTGGATGACATCAGAGAGATCATGTTTGATCGAGAAAAACAGAATGCACTGATAGTCAAGACCATAATGCAGAAACCACCTGCACAAGTTAGCCCTCAGGAAAAAATGCAATCTGTGATGAATAAATTTGAGTTAACACAAGCATGGAATCTACCAGTGATAGACGAGGGTAGGTACATCGGTTTTGTCTCAAAGTCCCGTATATTCAATGCATACAGAAAGAAACTGATACGTCAAACGAAGGAATAATCGTCATTCCAACGCGTGAGAGCTGTTTTTCCACATTTTATGGCTTAAAATTTTCGAAATTGAGATATCCACATCGACTTGATTGAGCAACAGCTATGTATCTTCTTGTTTTTCAGATACTTATAAGTGCATTTTAGAGGTATGTGGATAACGTGCATAAAATGTGAATAAATAATTTTTTGTGGAATTGTACTCAAAACCTAGTTTTTGTAAGTTCCCATTGGAAAAGTGTCATAGGTGATTTGCTTATAAATTATGAAGCAACATGGGAAATTACCTATGCAGTACAATTCATGTTATGGATTTATTAACTGTAAACCATCACAAACAACCATTTTAAAGCGTGCAATCTTAGAATAGTACAATGAATAAAATATTCCAACTTTTTGAACTGAAATACGTATGTAGTAGCATGCGTCAAATCATAGCGTTTGGAATCATTTTATTGTGTCTTGGAGCGAATGCGCAAGAGGTTAAATTGATTTCGGTTGAATCACTTGATAATATGATTGCCGAAAAAGGTGATCAGGTAAAAGTGTATAATTTTTGGGCTTCATGGTGTGGCCCTTGTGTGAAAGAAATGCCATATTTCGAAGAACTCAATTCTTCAAAAAGCGCCGATGTAGTGTTTATAAGTCTGGACTTTCCAGAAGACATGGGCAAAGCGCAAAAACTTATTGAAAAGAAGAGTATTCAATCTGATACATATCTTCTCAACTCCACAAATTACGACGAATACATCCCTAAGATAAGTGAGGCATGGAGTGGTGCAATACCAGCAACACTTTTTGTATCTCCATCGGGTAAAAAATATTTCTACGAAAAAGCATTCGAGAAAAGTGAGCTCGAACAAGTAGTAAAAAGTTTAGCTTCGAAATGAGTGATCTTATGAAAAAAACGATACTTGTAATTACAGGACTATTAGTAACTGTGGCAGTCCTTTTTGTAAATGCCACTGATGCCAGCGAAAATGGATATGATGTCGGTGACTATGCCGAAGATTTTTCATTGAAAAATATTGATGGTAAAAGTGTCTCTTTATCTGGCTATACTTCAGCTAAAGGGTTTATTGTGGTATTTACCTGCAATACCTGTCCCTATGCAAAAGCATATGAGCAAAGAGTAATCGATCTTGATAAGAAATACGCAGCTAAAGGGTTCCCTGTAATTGCCATCAATCCAAATGACATCAACAAACAACCTGATGATAGTATGGACAAGATGGTGGAGCGAGCAAAAGAAAAAGGATACACATTCCCTTATTTGCGTGATGATAGCCAGGAAGTGGCCACAGCATATGGAGCTACTAAAACTCCTCACGTATATGTTTTGAACAAAGAAGCAGCGGGCAAATACAAAATTGAGTACATTGGTGCTATTGATGATAGCCCAAGAGAAGCAGCAGATGCCAGCGAAAAATATGTAGAAGACGCAGTAAATGCGCTACTAGCAGGCAAAAAACCTGCGGTAACTAGCAAAAGAGCCATTGGTTGCACCATTAAATGGAAAGATGCTTAATTACCAAAAGATACCAGTTACAGGTAGAGGCAGCTCGTTAGGGGCTGCCTTTTTTTATTTAAAGACTCTCTTATAAATCGGCTTTCGATAAAGAAACTGCCCCATCAATACTGGATACATGATCAGATCTGTAAGGAATGTCCCTGTAGAATACTTGATATCATCAATAATTACGGATCCTGTACCTTCTTTTTCCACAACATGTCGATGTGTCCAGGATTTAAGAAAGAATGGAAGTTTGATTCCCTGGTCTACAAAAAGCCATTCATTTTCAGTTTGGGTATCCTGAGTAATCTCACTAGTCCAGGTCTGCTTGAAAAATATAAAATTCAACTGCAACGACACTATGTCGCCTGTTTCACACCCTCCGAACTCCAATAGCCTAACCGGTGGAAAAGGTGGATTAAGAGAAAGAAACAATTTTTCAGTAAAACCTGATTTGACCCGTTGCAGATCTGAGTTCACTCGAGTCTTTATGGTGATCTTCATGGCTAATAAACCAAATCATCAAGGAGTTGTTTTAGCAGCCCGATACGTCAATTTTCGCCACACATACTCCAATGGCCCTTGTTTGAAGTACATTGAATACCAGTAAACCACCAGAAGCTGCACAGCCCAGCCACAAAGTATGACAACCAAGAGTTCTGATCTGGACAATAGATTGAAGTAACCGAAACCATATCCATAAAAGAACAAAACTCCTTGAAGAGTCTGAAAGATGTAAACGCTCAAAGCCATCTTGCCAACCTTGTTAAGGATTGTCAAAGGCTGATTCAATTTTTGGTAGAACCCATTCAGTAGTAGCACATAGCCAACAGCAAGTATTTCTTTAGCCAACGTTTCTGTCCATGCTCGCCAATAACTGAGAATTGGCTCATGTGAGTAGAACGTCCAGTGTGCACTACGCAGATAATTAATAAGTAAGCCGACTGATATGACCACAAGAGTCCATAACCAATACCCCTTGACTGATTGGTAATCTTGGAACACCTGCATTCTCCATAACCAGACTCCGGCCAGCATAAGAATTAGCGTTCGGATCAGAATACCGGAATAAAATATCTTCCCAGAATTAAAACCTACATGCTCTAGATTTTCGTCAAAGTTGGACCAATAATCTCCAAGTCTAGGATTATCATCATCATACGATTCTTGCTCAGGCTGACTTGTTACTCTCTCCCAGGATTCAATACTTTTATTTTGCTCAGCACTTCGATCTACAGAAGTTACCGCAATAGCTTCTTGGAAGTCTTCAAATTTGGACTGACGACTATCTACACGCTGATAGTCATTGTAAAACAAAACTAGTGACAAGGCCAGAATAGAAAATAGAATCCCTTTCTGAGAAAACGATCGAAAAGGAATCAAAAGAAGTCCGCATATGGCGTAATGATGTAAAATATCTCCTGTCCACAAGAAAATACAGTGAACCACACCAATAACGAAAAGCCAAAGCAAGCGTCTACCGTAGACGTCCATGGATTGAAGTCCAAGTCCTCTTTTTTCCAAGTTGCCAAGAAATATATCAAATCCAACCGCAAACAAGAGTGCAAAAATTCCAAAGAATTTACCCTGAAAAAGCCAATACACCCAGAATCTAACTTCATGATCGAGAGACGTCTCAAACCCATAGGCTGCTGGCTTAAAGGGAGCTGGATAGCTAAATGACTCCATATTCATAACGAATATGCCCAGAACAGCTATCCCTCTAATAAAATCTAATCCGTGAATTCTCTCTGAAGAATGATTCATTTACAGAGATGCGATGCGGATTGCTTTGCTCAATCTATCTGCAATATCTTTCTGACCAGACTTGGAAAGCATCCTTTTCTCCATTTCTGGATTTGAAAAAACACCTAAGATCGCCATAACCGAAGGGCACTTGGCTTCACGCAATACTCGGTAGTTGGAATGACCTACAGATCCACAATCTTCATCATCAAATTGCAGCGCCATCACTCTGGCAATACGCTCTGATTGCTCAGCATACGGCATGCCCTCATCATAAATAAACAACTGCAATTCTCGATCACTATCCATGGTCTCTACATGCAAGGACACATTCAAATCAGCTTGTTCTGTAAGTTTTATTCTTTCCTCAAGAGTCAAATAGGTATCATCTGATCGAGACATCACCACTTTGATATTAGTGCCTGCAAACTCTTCTTGTAATAGCTTAGCCACACTCAAGACTACATCTTTTTCTTGGTGGCCTTTTTTATTATTGGTTCCCGGATCCTTTCCACCATGTCCGGCATCAATCACCACAACAAATTCTTTTTCAGGATTCGCCAATCCACTGACCGGTTTTACAACAAATGCTGATAACAGCGTCATTGATGCAATTAGAATGGAACTCCATTTGAGTGCTTTTACTGTTCTCGTTGACTCTTTTTTGGTAATCATGTGCAATCTGCTTTTAAGTGAAACAAAAGAAAAATTACTTGCCAGAGCCAATTGAGGACGGTGGTTTTGGGAGACGCCAACGACCTTGTACAAATAATCTTTAATATCTGAATTGTATCGTATTGCTTTTTGGTCCGCTTCAAATTCGTGATTGAGTGATATGGACTTTCTATAGAGATATACCAATGGATTGAACCAATAAGCAATCATTAATAGCTCTGCTAATAAAATATCAACAGAATGAAACTGTTGAACATGAACCAACTCGTGTGCCAACAAATGCTCATCCTGTTGCTGCTCTTTACTGCATAGGAATACCATATTCCAAAATGAAAATGGCTGGCTCAATCGCTCATTGATAAATATATTTTGCTGATCTGTAGCATTACTTTGAAGCCGGATCTGCCTGATTTTAAGCAATCCGTTAATAAAACGAACCAGCATCAATCCAACTCCTACCAGATAAATCATCACTAGAAATAATGTCCAGGAAAAAATCCAGGCAGAATCATTCACATCAACTTCTGTTTCCTCAAACGTTGGTACGATAGAAGTTGCTGTTTCCAAAATCTCCAGGCTTCCATGGGATTGTTCATTTTCAATCGATAAGAATTCCACTGGGATAATGATGAAAGGAATAATCAATGAGATGATGAGTGCTCCAATCAAAAAGAACCTGTTCGCAACAAAGGCTTTTTCTTGTTTGAGGAATATATGATAACTGATCAGCCCAAAAGCCAGAAACAGCGATGAAAGAATTAGATATCTAATCATGACTCTTTGCGCTTTTCTTCTATTTCCTCCTCAATCATGCGTTTGAGTTCTTCCAACTGGTCTACAGACAGCTCCGTTTTCTTAGCGAAGAATGACCCAAACTGTGCCGCTGAATTATTAAAAAAGTCCTTCATCATGGTCTTTATCTGGCCTGAGAAATAATCTGTCTTGCGAATTTTGGGGTAGTACTCTCTTACACTTCCACGCTGCGTAAATCCGATATAGTCCTTCTTAATCATTCGAGTAACCATAGTAGCCACAGTAGTGTACGCAGGTTTTGGATCTGGAAACTCTTCTACTAAATCCTTCATGTAGGCTGTATCAAGTTTCCACAGATACTTCATGATTTGCTCTTCGCTTTGATTGAACTTCATACTACAATCATAATAGTGATACTACAAATGTAGTAATTATATTCAATAATAAAAGGCTCTGATATAGGAGCCTTTTAATTCGAGCTTTTATTGCTCTGTTTTACCAGACTGTGTTTTTAATAAATCTCTAATTTCTTCGAGCAATACCTCTTGCTTTGGAGGTGTAGGAATTGGAGTTGCTTCTTCTTTCTTTCGCTCGTACTTATTATAGGTCTTTATGACCATAAAAATCACAAATGCTGTGATTAAAAAGTCGACTACTCGCTGAATGAACAGCCCATAACTTATGGTAACAGCAGCTGCCTCTTCTGTCGCTTCTTTTAAAACATAAGCCAATTCACTAAAATCTACACCCCCTAATATAATCCCAATTGGAGGCATTAAGATGTCATTCACAAACGAAGTAACAATCGCCTTAAAAGCAGCACCTATGATCACAGCCACAGCTAGATCCAATATGTTGCCCTTCATTACGAAGGCTTTAAATTCTTTGAGCATTTTCATAGAGAGTCTATTTATTGAGTTTGATTAGAATCAATATTGAATTGAACCATCAGAGTTAGGAAAAAGACTTACGCTCTTTCCATTTTACTAAAAATAAGCATTTGGTCAATTAAATCACATCAAAGCGAAGAGATCCAGCAAATTAACAACGCCTTCAACACGGATATAGAAATTCAGATGCAACAGAAACAATTAATTTTATTTTATGCAATCGTTTGCATTTAAAATTATTTCAATTTACTTTAGTAGACTAAGTAGTTAATTGCAATTATTCTATAGTGTCCGCAGTGACTCATTGCTTAATCGCATGAGTTCGGGTCTAATTAGTATTTTCACTCTACTCACTCCACCTACCGTGAGCTAAATACTAAAAGACCTTTTTTAAGAAAATAGTGCGCAATCGTTTGCACTGAAAATTCAATAAACAAACAATTAAAATCACAATGAAAAAAGTACTCACAAATTCTATCAGGATTAGTCTAACCTTAATCTTGATATTCTCCTGTGCACAATTTGCACAATCTCAATCCCTAGGAACCAACTACTCAATAGGAGCAGGATCAGATGGCACCAGTAAAGCAAGTGGGACATCCTATGGCAATGTAAGAGACGGGGATTTAGGTTCGTATTGGTCACCAAATAGCACAACCAATGAAAGAATTTCCATCAAATCCCTGAATGGTCAAACACTGAATGCAGTGGTTATAGAAGAAATAGGTAATCGCATACAAAACTGGGAAATAAGGCAGGATAATTCAGGGAGCCTGGTTACATCAGGAAACGGAATTCCTTCCAATGGACTAATCACCTTTAGTTCTCAGTCCTTTGACAAAATAAGTTTGATCATCCTCAGTTCAAGTGGAACTCCTCAAATAGCGGAATTTGAAACCTACAACTCTTCTGGAGGTACCACCCAATACACCGTCAGCACTTCAACTAACGGAAGTGGAACCGTGACAGGTGGAGGAAGTTATTCTGCAGGTTCTGTCATCTCATTGACCGCTAGCCCATCCTCCGGATATCAATTTGATGGATGGTCTGGTGATGCCTCAGGAACTAGCAATCCTATAAATGTCACCGTTAATTCTAACCTGAACATTATTGCCAATTTTATCTCTGGCAACAGCTCTAGTTCGGTTTCATTGGATGCTGCAGGCAGCAATGGATTTTGTGGAGTAGATGGTGATGTAGAAACAGAACATTCAGGATATACTGGTTCTGGTTATTCCAATACTGATAACGCTTCCGGAAACAGCGTTAACTTCTCAGTAAATAGTACCACTTCTGGAAGTTACAGCCTTGAAATAAGGTACGCTGCTACATCATCAAGACCAGCCAATGTTGTGGTAAACTCCAGTACACAAGTTAGCTCACTAAACCTACCTTCTACCGGCGCCTGGGCTAGTTGGAACTCAGTCAGCACTTCCATCAATCTGACCTCAGGAAACAACAGCATTTCCCTTGTAGCAACATCTGGGGAAGGGCTACCCAACATAGATAGAATTGTGGTAACTGGCCCTGGCACACTATCTAGCGCGTCATGTGATGGTGGAGGCGGACCCGATCCAGAATACTATTCATTATCAGTTTCTAGCAACCCGGGCAACGGAGGGTCTGTATCAGCTAGCCCATCTGGAAGTACCTACCAGGAAGGAACTCAAGTCACTCTGACCGCAAATCCGGCAAGTGGCTACAATTTCGTAGGATGGAGTGGTGATGCTTCCGGCTCTAGTAGCACCATATCTGTAACAATGAATGAAAACAAAAACATCACTGCGCTCTTTAGCAACGGAGGGAACCCTCCTGTGAATACCAACCTGGTTGGTTGGGCGACACAAGCAGGTGGAACAACTGGAGGCGCTGGAGGTGTAAGTGTCACTTGCTCTACAGGAGACTGTATTCTGGATGCAATAGATCAAAAAAAGGATGACATTATCACTCAGCCTTTAACGATTTACGTCAACGGAACAATTACACCTTCCAACACATCTGCCACTAAAATTGACATCAAAGATGTACGAGATGTTTCGTTAATCGGTGTAGGAACAAGCGGTGAATTTGACGGAATCGGCATCAAAGTATTTCGCGCTGGAAATGTGATCATACAAAACGTGACTGTTCATCATGTGAATATCGGAGATAAGGATGCTATCAGCATAGAAGGCCCTGCCGATCATGTATGGGTAGACCATTGTGAACTATATGCGCAATATCAGGGAGCAGACAAAGATTACTATGACGGACTTCTAGATGCAAAAAGTGATTCTGAATACATCACCTATTCCTACAACTACTTGCACGACAGCTGGAAAATGATGCTAGTAGGCAGTTCTGATAGTGATAGTGACGATCGAAAAATCACCATCCATCATAACTATTTTGATAATGTCAATTCACGCATGCCTCTGTTCAGGTTTGGTAATGGACATATTTACAATAACTATTACAGTGGTGTAGCTTCTACCGGAATCAACTCCCGAATGGGCGCCTGTCTTAGAGTAGAAAACAACTACTTTAAAGATTCTCAAAACCCAATAGTCTCAGCATATAGTGATGATCTAGGAGGCACTGATGAAAGCGGAAATATTTTCGATAATGTCACAGAGAACTTTAGTGGAGATATTAACGAACCCTATGCGTGTTCTGCTACTATTCCTTACAGCTACTCCACGAACACTGCGGTGAATGTGCCTTCCGTAGTGGTTGCTAATGCTGGGGTAGGTAAACTAAGCAACTCGAGACTCGGACTTCCGTCTGATGAACTAGTACAAAAAGAAGAGGTTATTGTCTATCCAAACCCAACTCTTAATGAGTTGCAAATTGCGGTACCAGACTTCAATGGACAAGAAAATCTTAGGATAGTTGATTTGAGCGGTGTAGAAGTAATGAAAATGAAATTGACCAACGAACAACAAAAAATTGATGTCAGTTCTCTTTCAAAAGGTACATACGTGCTTCAACTAAACAATGGTAGTTACACCCGAATCAAAATGTTCATAAAAGAATAAATGAACTTAGCGGGGCTGTCTCAAAAGGTGTCATTTCGACTTTGGAGAAATCCATCTTATATTTTAACATATTGATAATCATATGAGTAAGATTTCTCGTTACCTCGAAATGACATATGAAAGTAGCTTTTGAGACAGCTCCTTTTAAAGTGATTTGGCTTTATCCCAATATTCATCCATTTCATCCAGACTCATCTCTGAGAGCGTTTTCCCATCCTTCTTTGATTCTGATTCGAGGTAATTGAATCGTTTAATGAACTTTTTATTAGTTCGCTCAAGCGCCTCCTCCGGATTGATGTCTATAAATCTTGAATAATTGATCAGTGAAAAAAGCAAATCACCAAATTCATTCTGAGCCTTTTCCCGATCGATTCGAGACTCATCTTCAATGTTGAATTCTTCTTTGAATTCATTCATCTCTTCTTCTACTTTCTCCCAAACCTGCTCTTTTTTCTCCCAATCAAAACCGGCACCTCTTGCCTTTTCTTGAATTCGCATGGCTTTTACCATAGCAGGCAATGAACCAGGCACTCCTCCAAGTACCGATTTATTACCTTTTTCCTTCAATTTGATTTTTTCCCAATTTTCCTTAACCACATTTTCATCCTCCGCTTTTACATCTCCATAAATATGCGGATGTCTACGAATTAGCTTCTCACAGACCTCAGTCAACACATCAGAAACATCAAACGCACCTTTCTCGGAACCGATTCTCGCATAAAAAACCATATGCAACATCAGGTCTCCAAGTTCCTTTTTCACCTCTTCCATGTCATTTTCCAGGATCGCATCGCCCAGCTCATAAGTTTCTTCGATAGTCAAATGACGAAGCGACTCCATTGTCTGCTTTTTATCCCAGGGACAATTTTCCCTGAGTTCGTCCATGATAGTAAGTAGACGATCAAAAGCATTGAGCTTCATGGCACGTTTAGGGTCTGGTTGCGTTAAATTTCTTGACATAATGAAATCATTGTGAGATCAGGATTGTTACAGGTGTGAGTTCAGAAAAACTGACTTTCAACTCAATTTCGATGAATAGATAAGAGAAATCTAGCCATTGATTCGGGTTGAATACAAATATTCTTATTTTTGCGTCAAATTGTAACCCTATGGCTACTGTATTACTTGGAATTGGATTTATCGCATTGTTTTTCGTATTGATGTCAGTAAGACTGATTTTCAAAAAAGACGGAGAATTTAAAGGCACTTGTGCTTCACAAAGCCCTTTTCTTAACAAAGAAGGAGCTACATGTGGCTATTGCGGTAAAACCATGACAGGAGAAGAATCCTGTGGAAAAGAAGATTCCGAGGTGAATAAGGTTATGGCTAAATTTAGCTAATAGACCCACTACTAGTATAACCGTTTAGAATATCGTCAACACCGTACAGGGCTTTGTATGCCTTGTCTAAAACCTAAATACCAGATTGTCACTAATTAAATCTATCTCGGGTCTCCGCGGCACTGTCGGAGGCAAAGTTGGAGAGACTCTCACGCCTATTGACGTAGCAAAATTCACTGCCGGTTTTGGCATGTGGATCAAAGAAAGACACAGCGAACCCAAAGTGGTCATAGGTAGAGATGCCCGACCATCAGGAAGCACTTTCAGATCAATCGTGGAAAGTACCTTAAGAGCACAAGGAATTGATGTGGTAGATCTTGATCTATCAACAACTCCTACAGTGGAAATGGCCGTGGTGAATGAAAATGCTCAAGGTGGAATTATCTTAACTGCAAGTCACAACCCATCAGGATGGAATGCATTGAAACTTCTGAATGAGAATGGAGAATTCATTTCTGCAGAAGATGGCAAAAAAGTATTGGAGTGGGCTGAGTCCGCTGACCTGGAGTTTGTTGATCCTAAGAAATTTGGTTCTTACGACACTAATGATTCCTACATCGACTGGCATATAGATCAAATTCTTGCCCTTGACCTGGTCAATGTAGAAGCAATTAAAGCTGCTGGATTCAAAGTAGCGGTTGATGCAGTGAACAGTACAGGAGGAATTGCTGTACCTAAACTCTTAAAGAAACTCAATGTAGAGGTTACAGAACTATACTGTGAACCAAACGGAGTTTTCCCACACAACCCAGAACCACTCCCGGAAAACATTACCCATATCTGCAGCGAAATAGCTGGAGGCAATTATGATCTTGGATTTGTTGTGGATCCAGATGTGGATCGATTAGTAATGGTTTGTGAAGATGGCGTATCATTTGGAGAAGAATACACGCTTGTTGCTGTTGCGGATTATGTATTGAAAAAGAAACCTGGCAATACCGTTTCAAACCTTTCTTCCACAAGAGCACTTCGTGATGTGACCGAGAAGAATGGTGGAAGCTACACTGCCTCTGCCGTAGGCGAGGTGAATGTGGTTACGGAAATGAAAGCACAAAACGCTGTAATCGGTGGAGAAGGAAACGGTGGAGTGATTCTTCCAGAGCTTCACTATGGTAGAGATGCTTTAGTAGGTATTGCGTTATTCCTTTCACACTTGGCTGAGTTCGGCAAGAGTGTGTCGATGCTACGTTCTACCTATCCAAACTACCATATTTCTAAAAACAAGATTGAGTTAGATCCATCACTTGACTTGGATAAGGTTTTGGAAGGGTTAAAAGCACAATACTCCAAAAACAAATTCACTACAATCGACGGGTTGAAAATTGAGTTTGATAAAGAATGGGTGCACTTAAGAAGATCCAATACTGAGCCTATTATTAGAATTTACGCTGAGTCGGAAAGCCAGTCAACGGCTGATCACCTGGCACAAAAGCTGATGATGGATATCAAGGAATTGATCACACCTGTTTAAGCTATTCCAGAATATCTTTTCCGAATAACTTCAAAAACTTATATCGAATATAAACCCAGTGTCGGTTGGCACTAATTGGTTTTGAAGATTTTGTGGCTGGCCATTTTTGGTCAGCCATTATTATTTTCTCAGCTTTCTCCTGAAGCCAACGCTCTTGCACATAGTCAGAGAAATTGAGATACAGCTTCTCCTCTGCAACATGGTAAGAACTCATCTTTGGCTTGGCTTTATAGCCATTTGCTGCACCAAAAGCACAGAACCCTCCATACTGAGGCAAGTATTTTGCAGGGTTATTTACAACAAATAAATCAAGGTTTTGCTGATTGGCAAACCGCCATTCCAGTTCTTGATAGTGATGAGAAAAGGTTGAGCTCCCTTTCAATGGCCGATCAAGGAAGTAACTCACGACATCATACCCTTCTAATGCAAGACCATTTTTATGATATATTGGCTTGTCATCCATCATTAATCCCATACTATTTCCCCACTTTTAGCCAACTCTACTAGCTTGTGAATTTGACGCTCTGTGTTTCTGACTTCCGACAGAGGTGGCAATTCATCCAAACCAAAAAAACCTCCATCCAATGCTTCATGACCAACATTCAATTCACCAGAAACAATCTCGCACAAGAAATTGATCTTATAGACATATCGAATATCATGTGGGTGATCTTGCTTGGCTTTATCCCAAACTGATAAAATACGCACTGGCTTCACCGTAATTCCAGCCTCTTCAAACACTTCTTTGGCAACATTCTCCGAAGCAGAATATCCAATATCACACCAGCCTCCAGGCATGGCCCATTTCTGATCTGTTTTCTCCTGAATGAGGAGTATTTTGTCATCTTTCAATACGACTCCTCGAACGTCCACTTTTGGAGTTGGATAATCGTCATCCAAATGGTCAAAATGAAATTGAATGGACTCTAATGGAGCATTGGAAAGATTAGCCAACAAATCATTGGTCATATCCCGCATTTCTTCATATCGCTCAATGTCATAAGGGTTTTCGGTATACGTTAATCCCGTTTTTGCCATTGCCTGAATACGCTTCAGGTACTCCAAAATATTCCGGTTCATTTGCTTATCCTCCATAGTTCTATTACTTCAGTGGATTTAATGTTTAATTTTGCAACATTAATAGAATCATACCCCAAATCAATGGAGAAAGTTTATTTAGATAACGCCGCTACAACTCCTCTAGACGAGGCTGTATTTGAAGAAATGAAGCCTTATATGCTAGAATTCTATGGCAACCCATCGTCTATCCATACACATGGGAGACAGGTAAGAGCTGCTATTGAAAAGGCAAGAAAGAAGGTCGCGGATCTTTTAAACACTTCTCCTTCAGAAATCTTCTTTACTTCCGGTGGTACGGAGGCTGATAATACGGCACTTAGATGCACTGTGGAAGAATATGGGGTGAAAAACATCATTACCACGGGTTTGGAGCATCATGCAGTACTTCACACTGCAGAAATGCTTGCCAAAAGAGGCGATGTTGCTTTGCACCTACTCGATGTAGATGCTCAAGGCAACATCGATATCAACCAAATTGACGAATTGCTGAAAAATGATCCCAATACATTGGTTTCATTGATGCATGCCAACAACGAGATAGGTACAGTCAATGATATAGATGCAATTGCTAACCTCTGTCATGAGCATGGAGCAACCTTCCATACGGACACGGTACAAACAATGGGTCATTTCAAACATGATCTTCAGGAGCTTAAGGCCAACTTCATTGTAGGTTCAGCACACAAGTTTCACGGACCAAAAGGGGTAGGATTCCTTTATGTGAATCATGAGAAAAAGATCCATCCATTTATCCATGGAGGAGCACAAGAGCGCAACATGCGTGGTGGTACCGAAAACGTTTATGGAATCATTGGCTTAGCCAAGGCCCTAGAGCTAGCCTACTCTCATATGGACGAGCATCGTTCTCATATAGAAGGAGTTAAGCAATACATGATCGATCAGTTAAAGGCCAATATCGATGGAGTAGAGTTCAATGGCACATCAGCTGACCTAAACAATAGTTTATATACCGTGTTGAATGTAAGTCTACCACCGAGTGAAGACAATGACATGCTACTTTTCAACCTGGACATAAACGGAATTTCTGCTTCAGGAGGCAGTGCCTGCAGCAGTGGTTCCAACGTTGGGTCACATGTCTTAACTGCCCTGGGATCTGACCCAATGAGGGGAGCAGTACGTTTTTCATTCAGCAGGTTCAATACCAAAGAACAGGTAGATTACGTTATCAGTAAACTGAATGAAATTTTAGCAATAGGTGTATAGAAAAACAGCTCTACTTCTCTTTTTTACGGGATTACTTTTTTCAGCTTTTTCACAAGAAGAGCTGATTCGAAAGTTTGATATAAAATCGAATAGCAGAATCGATGTATCTGGAAAAGTTACCGCGATTGTATTCAAAACTGATCAGTTTCTAGGCACCACGGTTGAATTGACAATCAATGGAGAGATCGAAGAAATCCCTTTTGATGCTGATGGACCTGAATTCACTTATTACAAATCACTTGACGGAGCTAAAGAATTAACTAGTTTTAGCTCTAATTATGAGGGTTCCTTGCACCTTATTTATTCTGGTATTACTCCAAAAATTGGAAGTAACTTTCGATCAAATCAACAGGATGAGTGTGATTTTACTCCAACTGCTATTCCTCAAAGTGAATGGAGAGCTGGACTTCCGGAGCCTTCTTATTCAAGAAGCTTTACGGATGTGGAACATGTTATCGTTCACCACTCCGCAGGATCCAACACCGCTACAGATTACACGCAAGTAGTAAGAGATATCTACATCTACCATACACAGTCTAATGGCTGGTCTGATATAGGCTACAATTATGTCATCGCTCAAAATGGAGACCTTTATGCTGCACGCGATCCTGAAGGTGGAGATCAAGACAATGTTATAGGCGCTCATTTCTGCGGAAGCAATGGTCATACGATGGGTATTTGTCTTCTTGGAAACTATGAAACGGCAGAACCAACTGTAGAAACCTGGAATACGCTAGAAAAACTGGCTGCATACAAACTAAACAAAGAGTCACTTGATCCTCAGTTGTACTCCGATCATCCACTTGGCTATATCGGCAACTTAGCTGGTCACAGAGATGGATGTAGTACCTCGTGTCCTGGTGAAAATGTTTATAAAAAACTGGAGATGCTTCGTGATTCTACTTCTAACACATTGGTTTCTTGTGATGCCCTTGACTTGCAGTTAGATTTTTCACTTAGTACGAATAGCGTTCAGCAAGGAGGTTCAATTGAGTTTGTCAATAACAGCACAGGCTACTTTACCTACACCTGGCTTTTAAGCGGAGCAGAAACTTCTTCCGCTGAATGGCCTTCGAGAGGATCTGCCACCTATCAAGATATTGGAACGTTTGATGTCGTATTAGTTGGAGAAAGCGCCTCTGGAACGGATACCCTTAGAATTGCAGATGCTGTAACTGTAGAGAAATTTTATCTTCTAGAATTCAGCACCAACACCGAAGAGATCAATAGTGGAGAATCGATCACTTTTGAGAATCTGAGCATAGGATATAATGGCTATAAATGGCTGCTAGAGGGTGGTGACCCGCAACAACCCACCTGGCAAGAAAGTGGAGAAGCCACATACACAAATGCTGGAGAATTTGATGTTACACTGATAGGATACAAGGAGCAAGGCTCAGACACCTTGATAATCGAAAATCACATTAAAGTTGTGAATAGACTCTTACTTTCTATGGATCAAAATAGATTTTTCATTAGACCAGAGCAGCAAGTAACGTTTGTGAACAATAGCTCTGGATATGATGACTATGAATGGGTTTTTGAAGGAGGTGTCATTTCAAGTTCATCTGATCAAGAAGCCGTAGTTAGTTACAATTACCCTGGGGTATTTGATGCTCTACTCATAGGAGAGATAGACGATAGACGAGATACTATTCATGCCAATCGTAAAATTGAAGTCACTGGGTTTAGCGTATTTCCTAATCCATCACCTGCCTTATCTGAAATCGTAATTGCAACGAATAACACCATTAATAAGGTAGAAATCATTGGAATGGACGGCAAAAGTTATCTAACTGACTCCAATGTAGAACAAAATACCTTGCAGCTTCCTTACTTACGACAAGGTATTTATGTGTTGAAGATTTATACTTCCGGTGGACTGGAGAAGCAGCGATTGTTAATTAATTAGCCGTAACAAGTCCTGCTAATGACTCAACCCATAAAGGATCATCGTTGAGGCTTTCAACTAAATCCCATTGTTCACCACCTGCATCAATGAACTCCTCCTGGTAAGTCTCGCCAACTTCAATGGTTGTTTCCAGACAATCTGATACAAAGGCAGGAGAAAAAGCCAATACCTTCTTGATCCCCTTTTCGGCTAACTTATGGAGTACCTCTTCAGTATAAGGCTGTACCCATGGGTCTTTACCCAATCTTGATTGAAAACATACGGTGTACTTGTCTTCAGGAATGCCAAGTTTTTCCGCAACCAGCCTGGTGGTATGAAAACACTGTGCTCTGTAACAAAATTGATTTCGCTCATGAAATTTGTTGCAGCAGCTTCCCAGCTGACATTGATTGCCAACAGATGCCTTTTTGATTTGTCTTTCAGGTAGTCCATGATAACTGAATACGAAGTGATCATATTCGGTTTTTTCCATCCATTTTTGACCATTATTGACAATAACCTGCAAGAATTTCTCATCTTCCAAAAACTGAGAGGTAAACTTGATTTCGGGGATTACTTGCCAATCTTTCACGATTTCCATCACCTTGTCAATTACCGAACCTGTAGTGGCCGAGGCGTATTGTGGAAACAAAGGAATGACATGAATGCTAGATACATTCTTTTGTTTCAATAGATTCAGACCTGACTCAACAGATGGGCTCTGATATCTCATAGCGTACTCTACCACATATTCTTCGCCTAGAATAGATCGAAGTGGATCCAATAAATCTTCCGTGTAGTATTTCAGAGGTGAGCCTCGCTCAGTGAAAAGTTTTCTATACTCTGCTGCAGACTTTGGTGCTCTGAACGGAGCAATAATCAAGTTTACGAGCATCCATCTAGGCACATCCGGAATGTCAATTACTCGCTTATCACTGAGAAATTCTCTCAAATACTTTCTGACATCTGCAACACTCGTTGAATCGGGAGTCCCCAGATTAACCAATAATACACCTTTCTTCATCTCAAAATTTCTTATTTACTAAAGGATATGAGCCTCCCATATCACCATGGCATATACCACAAACCTTGCAAACCTGAAAGTCGCAAATAGAAGAAATCTTCTGTATGGATACTTTACAGTACCCATCAACATACAGATTCCTGCAAAAGGGAGTGGTGTCAATGCTGCAACAATAACTAGGAATCCACCGAATCGGTTTAAGTGTTTTTCAAATCTTCCAAGATAATTTTTACGTACCGTTCTGTAGAATTGCGTGGTACTGAAGTGTGACCCTATGTAATATCCGAGCATTCCTGCCACATAGGAGATCACAGACAAGGCCATAACATTTAAGATGTACTGACCGATCAATTCATCCCTAAGGGCCCAGATCATGAATAATTCTGGCGGAATAATTCCAAAAACAGCCTCTGAAACAAAGAAAATGGAATAGATGATGACAGGTTGATCATATAGATCTCCTAGTATTCCTTTTAATGTAATATCGTAATTGGCTTCCAGATAAAAATATCCGCCCACTACTACTGCCAACCAAATCAGTCCTCTGAATAGATTGCGCAAGAAAAAGCGTATTCTCTCTTGGCGTTCATTCTCCTGATTTAGCTCCATATACAGTTGATTGGGGAAAGTGATCTTTGGAACATACGATTAACCTAAACTTAAGTTTAGTCGTTTGGCCGCCAAAACTAAGGTTTTTCTTCGTTCTCAGATGGTTTTACAACAGGGTTTTTGTCTTTCTTATAGTTTACCTTCCAATATGGATCGATTAACTCTGTGTATTTCCCATTAAACTGTGTGAGCATGACCTTCACCGCATAGTTCAAACGGTTAACAGCATCTCTATAGTGCTCTAATTTGTTCTTGGGATGATAGATAAAGAATTTTATAATCGGAAATGCTTCGGTTCTGAAAATACCCAAAACCTTATTGGCAGAAACTTTACTCGATTCTAATGACTTTATGGCCTTAGAGCAACTTGCCGCCAGACCATTTAGTAATTCACAATAAATCCGAAGAGTATCTACATCAGCACCTTGATAGAGCGCTATCTTTTCATCACAATGAGCCTTGAGAATTCTCAATCCCGGCAAACTATTATTTGACTCTATAAAAACGTCTGGCTGCCAAAGTATTTCACGAAAGGTAAAAATCTCAGGGAGCAACTCTTTGTCATAAGCCTCATCCTCCTTCATTTGAAGTAATAAATCATGAGAGACATTGTCTACCACACAAGTTCCTGCTACTAATTGATAAGACCAACCTGGTTCTTTTGACTCAATTAGCTCCGTAAAACTCCATATTTCACTTAATGAGATCTTCATGTTTGAATTATTGCCCAATATAATTCATAGAAATCACATAAACCCTTGGGGGTAAGAGCTAGAATTTTTGCCTTAAGAGAAATAGTAACACAACCATAATGCTCATATGCAGGGATTTATACCAGAATATAGTATGCTTGCATAATAAATTGCCCAGTTTCTATGACTCGTAAAGCAGCGCCGATTTTCTATGAAGGGAACAAGATCTTGAGGATTTCAGATCTTCCATTTTCTCAATCTACACTTTTCTCTGGTTGGGTACAACCAGGCAACTTTGTTGTACTGGGTGAACGCAATGATTTTGACTGTGTAAAATATGAAGATTACGAATATTGGTATCAGAATTATTTCATCACAGAGCGTGATCTAGATGAAATGATCTAATCCAACTCGTTTCAATCTCTAGCAATCTTTACTCTTTCCCAAATTTCTTCTAATTTCCCCACATGGATAAACGGTGGGTGCTGGCTGATACTTTTTCAAAAGAACTAAACGAGTCTCTCTCCAGGGAACTCAACATAAGCAATGAACTCACCGAGTTGTTGCTGCAGCGTGGAGTCACCACCTTTGATGACGCCAAAACATTTTTCAGACCTTCTTTAAATCATCTTCATGACCCATTTCTTATGAAAGGAATGGATCAAGCTGTTAACCGGCTTTGTGAAGCAATATTCTCTCAGGAGAAAATCATGATCTATGGTGATTATGACGTGGATGGCACCACTTCCGTTTCCCTGGTATATGGTTTTCTAGGAAAGTTCTCCGAGAATCTGATGTACTACATTCCAGACAGGTATACTGAGGGCTATGGTATTTCCTCCAAAGGAATAGAAACGGCCAAAGAAGAAGGCATTGGATTAATTATAAGCTTGGATTGTGGCATAAGAGCAGTTGACAAAGCAGCACTTGCCAAATCCTATGGTATTGATCTCATTATTTGTGATCACCACTTACCTGGAGATCAATTGCCAGACGCCTTAGCGGTATTGGATCCCAAGCAAAGCGATTGTCCATACCCATATAAAGAATTGTCAGGATGCGGCGTTGGGTTTAAACTTATGCAGGGATTTTGCATGCAAAATTCTATCGATTTAGAAGAGCTTTTCCAGTTTCTGGATTTGCTAGCAGTAAGCATTGCATCAGACATAGTGCCAATCACAGGAGAAAATCGAGTGATGGCTTACTATGGGCTAAAAAAACTCAATCAAACTCCTTGTCCTGGATTGCAAGCCCTAATTGACGTTTCAGGTCTTAAAGGAGAGCTAGATATAACAAGTATTGTATTTTACATTGGCCCACGCATCAATGCTACAGGTAGATTAACGCATGCTCATGACTCAGTAAGACTATTAACAGCGAAAGATCAATCTGAGACAGAAGCATTTGCTGAAGTACTGAATGCTAGAAATAAGGAGCGAAAAGATTTTGACAAATCCATTACAGAGGAAGCACTGGAAATGGTAGAAGCCGACGAGCAGTTAAAAGTAGCCAGAAGTACCGTTTTATTTAAAAACGACTGGCATAAAGGAGTGATTGGGATCGTAGCTTCACGATGTATCGAAAAATATTATCGTCCGACCATTATACTAACAGAGTCTTCTGAAAAGGCTACAGGAAGTGCACGATCTATCGAAGGTTTTGACATTCACGATGCTATCTCTCAATGTAGCGAACTTTTAGAGCAATTTGGAGGTCATACGCATGCTGCGGGATTAACTCTGCGAATAGAAAACGTACCGGCATTTCAACAGAAGTTTGAAGAAATAGTTTCCTCTACCATTGCCAGTGATATCTTAACTCCTAAAGTGGATGTAGACATGGAAGTAAATCTTGATTTTGTAAACTACAAAAACTACTCCATCATCAAACAGATGTCACCTTTCGGACCACACAATCAGAAGCCAGTCTTTATTAGCCGAAATGTACAGTTAAAATACCCTGCCAGGATACTAAAAGAGGAGCATTTAAAGGCATCTTTATATCAAGATGGCAATGAATTCGTTTATGAAGCAATAGGATTTGGATTGGCAGACAAAGCAGAGCTTATTGCATCTGGTCAACCGTTTGATATTGCCTTTCAGATCGAGGAAAATGAATTTAGAGGAAACAAAAGCCTACAGTTGATTATTAAGGATATAAAAATTGCTTAATATCTTGCAAGGCCAAACCACATTATGGAGTTACGAGCAGAGCATTTAATTAAAAAGTATAAAAAGAGAAAAGTCGTAAATGACATTTCTGTTACTGTTAATCAGGGAGAAATTGTCGGTTTACTTGGACCAAACGGAGCTGGTAAAACCACTTCTTTTTATATGATTGTAGGTCTCATTAAACCAAATGAAGGACACATCTATCTAGATGATGAAGACATTACTGGCTTGGCCATGTACCGAAGAGCCAAGAAAGGCATAGGCTATTTGGCTCAGGAAGCTTCCGTGTTCCGAAAGCTGTCTGTGGAAGACAACATACTTGCTGTATTGGAAATGACCAAGCTCAGCAAGGCAGAGCAAAAAGAGAAAATGGAAGGCCTGCTTGAAGAATTTAGCTTGACCCATGTGCGTAAAAACCTGGGAATGGTACTCTCCGGTGGAGAACGAAGAAGAACGGAGATAGCCAGAGCACTAGCAGTAGATCCAAAATTTGTTTTGTTGGATGAGCCGTTTGCAGGCGTGGATCCGATAGCTGTAGAGGAAATTCAGTCTATTGTAGCTAAGCTGAAGAAAAAGAATATTGGTATACTCATTACTGACCACAACGTGGATGAGACCCTTTCCATTACTGATAGAGCTTACTTGATGTTTGAAGGGAACTTGCTAAAAGCAGGAACTCCAGAAGAACTAGCTGCCGATGAGCAAGTGAGAAGAGTGTATCTTGGTAAAAACTTTGAATTGAAAAGACCTAAAATGTCTTAATGGAGATCATCAATTCCATACTCACCTGGGTCATGAAAAAGCGAATTCATGACATTGAACTCTTCATGAAATATCCTCATGAAGTGCAGGAAGAATTGCGCTCTTCGCTGTTAGCCAAAGCTGCAAAAACAGAGTATGGGATCAAAAATGGCTTTGAGTCAGTACGTTCGGCTGAAGAATATAGAAGAAACATTCCAATAGTTTCCTATGAAGATTTATTCCCTTACATCGAACGTTTGATGAAGGGACGTCAAAATGTGCTGTGGCCAACTGAAGTTCGCTGGTTTGCCAAGTCATCAGGTACAACCAACGCGCGAAGCAAGTTCATACCCGTTTCTAACGAAGCACTGGAAGATTGTCACTATAAAGGTGGTAAGGATTTACTCTCTATCTACGTGAACAATTATCCGGAAACGAAAATGTTCACAGGCAAGAATCTGGTAATTGGAGGAAGTCAGCAGGTCAATCAGTTTGATAAGAATGCCAAGTCATACTACGGTGATGTATCAGCTGTTTTAATCAAAAACTTACCCTTCTGGGCTCAAATGGTGCGAACTCCATCTTTGGACATAGCATTGATGGACGAGTGGGAAGAGAAGATTGAAAAGATGGCTCACTACACTGCCAATGAAAATGTAACTTCTATTTCCGGCGTGCCGACCTGGACAATTGTTCTTTTGGAAAGAATTCTGGAAATTAAAGGTTGTAGCTCTGTTTTGGATGTCTGGCCAAACCTGGAAGCATTTATTCACGGAGCGGTTGCATTCCAACCGTATAGACAACTTTTCAAAAGCCTTATTCCATCTGACCAAATGCATTATATGGAAACCTATAATGCCTCTGAAGGTTTCTTTGGTATTCAGGATCAGTCAGATTCTACAGAGATGCTACTCATGCTCGATTATGGAATCTACTATGAATTTATTCCGTCAGATCAATGGGATGAAGAAAACCCAAAAACCTTTGGGTTGGAAGATGTAGAAGTTGGTAAGAACTATGCAATAGTCATTTCAACCAATGCAGGGCTGTGGAGATATAAAATAGGTGATACCGTACGATTCACTTCTGTTAATCCATATCGTATCAAGATTAGCGGACGAACCAAGCATTTCATCAACGCTTTTGGAGAGGAGCTTATTATAGAAAATGCTGAAGAGGCTATCTCCCTGGCATGCGAACGCACTTCTGCTGAAATGGAGAACTTCACAGCGGGACCAAAATATCTAGATACGAGCACCAAAGGTTGTCATGAATGGATTATCGAGTTCAACCGCCAACCTGACGACCTGGAACGGTTCAAGCAGATCCTTGATGAAAAATTGAGAGAAATTAATTCTGACTATGACGCCAAACGTCACAAAGACCTTGCATTAACAGCTCCTATTGTCCACGATGTGCCAAAAGGCACTTTTTACAATTGGATGAAGAGCCGTGGCAAATTGGGCGGGCAGAATAAGGTGCCACGTCTCTCCAACAATCGTGAATATCTAGACAGCCTCCTTGAGGTACTAGTTTAATCTTTTACTTCAACAACAAACAAGTCCAAATCCCCTGTGGAATGGATACGATCCGAAGAAATTAATCCTACTTTTTCGGATGTCATTGAGAAACTGATGTCATCATCTACAGAGTTCACCGGAATCCCAGCATTGATTGGTTTACCCCAAAGGTTGGTTTCTGGATCGATTTCTACATAATATATATCCGCTTTACCTAATCCTCCAGGTCTGTTGGATGAGAAGTAAAGACGCTTCCGATCATCCGTCATGTAAGGGTAATCTTCATTGAAGTTGCTATTAACCAATCCAGAAATTGGTGTAGGTTCCATCCAATCTCCTGTTGATCTTAGTTTGAATGACTCGTACAAATCAAGCCCCTTGCCGTCCACTTCTTTTGAAAAAATCACTCTAGTGCTGTATCTATTCATGTAGATATGATGAGCATCTTTCAAGAAGGGCAGGTCCAAATCTTCATTGACATTCCAACCAGCATCGGTTAACTCTACAGTTTGTAAATGCTTATTATCAGGATCGAAAAACATCAAGGATTCCTTTACATTGAGCACATTGAGTACTTCAGCTGGAATTTTGGTACTGGATATAATCTCCGGAGCAAGCCATCCATATACTCCCTTGTCAGTTTTATATATTTCAAAATGTCCTTCGGAGTTTCTATCGGACATAAATACCAATCGCTCACCATTTCCCAATAGAGCTCCAGGCAAATCTGCAAATTTTGAGTTGATGGGACTTTCAAACGGGGAAATTACCATTTTATCAGAGGCACTCTGGATTATTGTCAGTTTGCTGTGGGCTTCCTTTTTATAATCCTCAAAACCCTCTTTGTATTGTACATCATTCAAAAACGCATTAAAGGAGACCTCTGCATCGGCGAGTTGAAATCGTTTCAGTTGAATCCGCCCCAACCAATAATTAAAAAGGTCTCCAGCTTCTGGAGCTCCTTTAAAGTCTAAAAATTTATCCAGAGGAGTATTTCTAAACTTATGACTTAACATGGCGCTAATTACTGAACGGTAGTTAGAGTCTCTATAATCAGGAATATAACCGAATGCTTCAACGGCCAGATCAAATTCATCTGATTCCATAAAACGAACAGCATCAGCATAAATAGTGGCATCATCCTGAGCCTGGCTATTGAAGCCCAAGCCCATTAAAAAAAGGGTCAGTACCAAAGGAATTTTCCGCAACATAAGTGTCAAATAGATGGTTAGCAACACAGAAATTAATGAGAAATTTGATCATCTCATAATTCGTGAATCAACTCTAATCCATTGACAATCAGCACAAACTGCAAATACATTGACAGTTTTTCAGCTATCTAAGGTTGAATTGAAAAATTCATTTTTTTCGCCAAAAAATCCTATCGCTTCTTGATAAGTTTTAAATTTTACTTCTAACGAAAATTATTTTACTCAGAGTGGTGAGTGACATAGTTTTCCCACTTATCCAGCACATTTACAAAATCTTCTGGAAGCTCTGAGTCGAATTGCATCTGTTTTTTACTGATGGGATGAATGAAGCCCAACGACTTGGCATGAAGGGCCTGACGTGGCATTACTTTGAAGCAGTTTTGAACAAACTGTTTGTACTTTGTAAAAACGGTTCCTTTCAAAACCTGATCGCCTCCATATGTAGCATCATTAAAGAGCGTATGTCCCAAGTATTTCATATGTGCTCTGATTTGATGTGTTCTTCCCGTTTCAAGGTTACACAGGATCAGACTGACATACCTAAGAGTTTTTAAGGTTTTATAATGTGTGATGGCCGTCTTACCAAAATCAGCTTTTGGAAATGCGGTGGTGATTCTACGGTCTTTTAAGCTGCGCCCTACATTGACATCAATGGTGCCATCTGCCGGATCGGGTTCACCCCATACCAATGCGTAATATGTTCTTTCAATGCTATGATCAAAAAACTGTTTGGCCAGTCCGTTCATAGCTTGTTCCGTTTTAGCAATTACCAAAAGCCCTGACGTGTCCTTATCTATTCTATGTACCAATCCCGGACGACCTTCATTACCTTTCATTTCAGGTAAATTTTGAAAATGATAGGCTAAAGCGTTGACCAAAGTTCCTGTCCAGTTCTGATAGGCCGGGTGAACAACCATCCCTGCGGGCTTATTTACAACCAACAAATACTCGTCTTCATAGATAATATTCAAAGGAATATCCTCTGGCACTACATCTTCATCTCTAGGGGGTTCTGTGATGTATACAAGTATTTCGTCTCCAGGATGAATTTTGTAGTTTGGCTTTATTTGCTGACCATTAACTTTAACAAACCCATCCTTTATTCCCTGTTGAATCTTATTTCTCGTCACATTGGGCAATCGATCAATTAAGAATTTGTCAACTCTCAAAATCGCCTGATTTGGATCAGCTATAATTCGATGCTGCTCAAATAATTCCTCCTCATGTGCTCCTTCTTCTACTTCAGCCATGCTGCAAATTTATCTAACTTCGCGTTATGGTTAACCTGCCGTCGCCTGTACAGCCAATAAATGATGAACTTTTTGAAAAGAATGAGCTACAGGTTTGGATAAAAAGAGACGATTTGATCCATGAAGAAATCATGGGGAACAAATGGCGAAAGCTTAAATACAATATTGAATATGCCATCAAACAAGGTTACTCAGGACTATTAACATTTGGGGGAGCTTATTCTAATCATATAGCTGCCACAGCCGCTGCTGCCAAAGCAAATAATCTAAAATCAATAGGTATCATCAGAGGTGAAGAGTTGAACCCATCATCCAATGCAACCTTACGTTTTGTAAATGAGCAGAAAATGGACCTCAAGTTTGTATCAAGAGGTGACTTCCGAAGTTTGAAGGAGGACTATGAGGAGCTCAAGTATAACTATCCAGATTATTACATTTTACCAGAAGGAGGCACCAACAATTTAGCAATTCAGGGATGCTCAGAAATCATCGATGAGCTAAGCGAAACCTTTGATTATTACATTACTCCTATTGGCACGGGAGGCACTTTTTGTGGGATACTCAAAGGACTTGCGGGAAAAGGAACATTACTTGGTGTTTCTTCTTTGAAAGGAAACTGGATTGATGATGAAATCAAGAATTTGTTAGAAACGAACAAAATTGATTTTTCTAATTACCAGATAATGAAAGACTTCCATTTTGGTGGCTATGGAAAAGTAACCGATCAATTAATTGACTTCATTAATCGAATCAAACAAAAAAATGGGCTTCAATTGGACCCTATTTACACAGGTAAGATGTATTTTGCCACATTAAAATTAATTTCAGACGAGTTTTTTCCTAAAAAATCGAAGATTCTGTTAATCCATACTGGGGGTTTACAGGGAATTGCCGGTTTTAATGAAGTAGCAAAAACCAAGATTCTGATTTAGTTTTGTAGTAACAAGTTTAAAAGTGAAGAATTCACCCATCGCCGCCTTGATTCTTTTGCTCACTTGCTTTAGTTGCAATGTGGGTGATTTAGATTTTTCGAATATCGAGAAACCTACCCTTGAACCTACAGTAGCTATTCCCCTAGGTTCACTCAGCTATACTATGCGTGAACTAATCGAGAAGGTTGGCGACTCTCAACTTGATTTGCAAGAAGATAGTAGCTCCCTTATCCATTTGGCTTATTATGATACTGCAAGTTTCAGTTCTGGTGAAGAAATCATCACGATCAATGATGTCTTGAACTCCGAAAAAATATTTGTCGATGAAACAGATGAATCATCCGAAAGCCAGGTAGTTCGTGTGAATGAAAACTTTACTTTCAAGTATCCTGCAGAAAACAATGAGCAGATAGACAGTATTTTTTATAAAGCAGGAGAAATGGTGCTTACTGTTACTTCATTCCTTGCACACGATCTCACCTATGATATTCAAATAGTCAATACTAGAAAAGTATCGGACAATAGTTTCGTTACATTCGCTGGAGATCTGTCGGCAAATAGCTCCAAATCGTCTTCAATTGATCTTACAGGGTATAAAACATTACTTTCCTTTTCTGAAGAAAACGGTAACGTGTTTGGCCTGGATGCTGACATTTCCATTTTTGTAGGACCAAACGAAAGCATTCCAGAGAATGACAGTATAGACATTACTCTTAGGTATCAGAATCAAGAGTTTAACCTTATTTATGGCAAATTCGGACAAGACACTTTAAATGTGGGAAATGAGACTTTGGATGTGAAATTCTTCTCAGATTTAGGTGAGTCAGGATTGAGGTTTGGTAGTCCTGAAATCAACTTCAACTTTACTAGTACGTTTGGCCTACCTCTTGGAATCCTTTTTAATGGCATGTATGGTGTTGATAGTACTGAAAATGGAATAGACACCGTTTATTTGACTGGAGACGCTGCCACAATTCCTCAACTCATAGAAGGTGCGACATCTCCAGGAGATAACATTTCATCTAGAATTTCTCTGAATCCAAATAATTCGTCCATTCGAGACCTATTAGGAGTTTCTCCAAATACCATTGGTTTTAGTTTGACTTCAATAACAAATCCTGAAGATCCAACACTTTCAAATTTTGTCATAGATAGCAGTAAAATATCAACTACCATTGAGATGAAATTACCAATGGAGTTATCTCTCGATGATCTGACTCAAGAAGTTGGTTTTGATCTTGGTGATGGTCTTGAATTTGATGCTGCTGATTCTGTGAGCCTGCGCATTGTGGCGGATAATGGATTTCCTTTCTCTGCCAGTGTAAAACTTTCCATTGTAGATGAAAATGACTCTACACTCTACTCTGTGCCTTTCGTTTTAGTTTTGGAAGCACCGTTTTTGAACCTTCAAGGGTTGGTAACCCAATCCAGAAGGCAAGTTTCGGATATACCAATTAACAAAAGCGGCGTTGATGCCTTAGGAATTGGAAGCAGATTAAAACTGATATTAACACTTAATACCCCATCCAGCAACAGGGAAATATTTGTGAAAATACTCGCCGATTATAGACTAGACGCAAAAGTCTCGGTAGTAGGAAAACTCAGTATTGACTTATGAGGAGTATTAAAGTCTTAAGCATTCACCTTATACTTAGTCTAGTATTAGCTGTTTCAACCAGGCTATCAGCACAGACGAGTATGGGCTTTTATAATATGGGAAATGCTACTTTCCAGAGTAGTTTTTACAACCCAACATATATTCCGGAAGGCAAACTATTCATCGGGTTGCCGGTACTTTCTGGCGTTCACCTCAACATCAACAATAAGTTTGATTATTCAGACGTATTTGTTAGAACTGAAACCGGAAATAAAATAGATCTGAATGGCTTTCTGGCATCGCTTCAAAAAAACAATACGGTCTCTGCTACGGTGGACTTGAATTTATTTCATGTAGCCTATACGGCTAGAAATGGGATGAACTTCTCACTTTTCGCGAATGAAAGAGTTCAAACGGACGTACTGTATACACGCCAATTGATGCAGTTTGCCATAGAAGGCAATATTTCACATCTAGGTGAAACGATAAAGATTGATAAAACTGCGGCATCTGCTACCTACTTCAGAGAGATAGGAGTTGGGTTTTCAGGAGCTATTCCCAAGTTGAAAATGAATGTTGGCGCCAGGCTAAAGTATTTACAAGGAATCGCCAATGCGAGTACTTCTAATTATACCGCGCAGCTTACTACTAACAATGTCGATTATCAGCTTGACCTTGATTTGGAAGGCGCTGCGTTACGAACAAGCGGTGTTGAAACATTGCAAGGAAACACTACTATAGATCCGGTAAGTTACCTGATAAACAATGCCAATAAAGGAGTTTCTGCTGATTTTGGAATGTCCATGGAGGTCAATAGATATGTTAACTTTTCTGCATCAATTGTCGATCTAGGATTCATTTCCTGGCAAGAGGATATCAAAAATTACACGATTCCAGATACTGTGATGAGGTATGGCGGACTGAACCTCAAAGAGCCCAAGGGATTAGAACAAAACATCAAAGATTCATTAATCAACAGGTTTAAAAATAGGGTGGTCAAAACATCAGATGCCTATACCACTTCTCTAAACCCAAAAATTTACACCAGCATTTCTTACAAAACCCCAATTGGAGGTGAAGTGGTTGGATCTCTTGGGACGAGATATATCAAGGGTAAATTCAATTACCTGGTAGGTGCTGGATATCGTCACCGATTTGGAAAATACTTCATTGGATCGGCTAGTGTCACTCGGCTTCCTCAGCAATTTCTTAATGTGGGTGCTGGACTTGCCATAAAGGGTGGCCCCGTTCAATTCTATTTAGCTGCAGATCAGCTAGTGAAGTTTGATTTAACTAAAGCTAAATCATTCGATTTTAGGGTAGGAATGAACTTCATCATTGGTAAACGCAAAGCCAAATCAAGCGCCTCCACTTCGGGTGGTAGTTCTATCAAACAACCAAAAACACAAGCATCAGCTAATAGTTTCCTTGGCAAAAAAGTGAAAGTCAAGGGGCAAGATGATATTTATACAGTCATTAAAAAACAGGATAGAAGAAAGCAAAAAGACTACACCAATCCAGCAGCTGATATTCCTTCGGAAGGTGGATATTATGAGGGAGAAGTAATTAGCGAACCAATCCCATCGGAAAGTTTAAGAAAGTTTTTTGGAGGGAAAAGTGATCCAATTCCTTCTGAAACCAAAAAAAGCAGAGGTACTGTCAAAAGCCCACCAATACCTGGATCCAATAAAAGAGTAAGAGGCGGAAAAAGCGATCCTATACCAAAAGCGAAACGTAAGGCACGCGGAGGAAAAAGTGATCCAATTCCGGGTTCTAAAAAAATCAAACGTGGAGGCAAAAGCGACCCAATACCCTCAGGAGGCAAAAAAGTAAAAAGTAGAAAAAGCTCACCTATTCCAAAAGGAAAGAAAAAGCGTAAAAACTAGTTGAATAAATCAGCAAATGCATCCGCCAGCTTGCTGAATGCTTTCACTTCAATATCGAACTTGGATAAATCAACACCTTTGATGTTGTGAGTAGAAACATAAATCTGTGAGAACCCTAGTCTTGCAGCTTCAGTGATTCTGGACTCAATTCTGTTAACCGCTCGTATCTCACCACCAAGACCAACTTCTGCGGAGAAACATATCGAACTTGGTATGGCTATATCGTCAAAAGACGAATAAATCCCAGCACAAATAGATAAATCGAGCGCAGGATCATTCACTTTAATACCACCAGCCATATTCAGGAATATGTCTTGAGCGCTAAGGCGTATTCCAAGTCTTTTTTCTAACACTGCGAGCAACATGTTGAGACGTTTCACATCAAATCCGGTGGTACTTCTCTGTGGGTTACCGTATGTGGCCGGGCTAACCAATGATTGCACCTCAATCAGTAAAGGTCGATTCCCTTCTAATGTAGCACCAATGGCCACTCCACTTAGGAATCCTTCTCGTGGCGAGATCAACACTTCAGACGGGTTTGTTACCTCTCGCAATCCAGATTCGCGCATTTCATAAATGCCAAGCTCAGAAGTTGATCCAAACCTATTTTTAGATGTTCTTAAGATTCTATAAGACAAATGTCGATCTCCCTCAAACTGCAGTACAGTATCCACCATATGCTCCAACACCTTAGGCCCTGCAATCGCACCATCTTTATTCACATGACCAATTAGGAATACTGGAACATTCGTTTGCTTCGCGTATTTCATTAGCTTCCCCGTACATTCTCTTACCTGGGAGATAGAGCCAACAGAAGCCTCTATATTATCCGTATACAATGTTTGAATAGAGTCGATAATCAAGACATCAGGTTTAAGTTGTGCCGCATGTGTCAAAATATCTGAAAGCGCCGTTTCTGCTAACAAATAGCAATTTTCAGCATCTATCCCTATTCTTTCAGCACGCATTCTGATTTGCTCCAAACTCTCCTCACCTGAAGCATAAAGCGTTTTCACCGTTTTCATCTGGATAGCCATCTGAAGTAGTAGGGTAGATTTACCAATTCCAGGCTCTCCACCGATCAGTACCAATGATCCGGGGACAATTCCTCCTCCAAGCGTCCGATCTAACTCCCCACTTCCAGTTTCTATCCGTCGGTGGTTATCAAACTGTAACTCTTGTATCTTGGTGGGTTTATTTCTTTTTCTGGATTCATCCTGCCAAACTTCCTTTTCAGACGCTGATGATGATTTAGAAACAACTTCTTCCACATAGGTATTCCATTCTCCACAGGCAGGGCATTTGCCTAACCACTTTGGAGAGTTAGCACCACAATTTTGACAATAGAAAGTTGTTTTTGTCTTAGCCACCTGATAAATCCTTTAAGTGCAATAAAAATAGAACTGTAAAATTAGTAGTTTCGCAATCGCCTGAATATTTCAAATCTAATAATCGCCAGTAATGAAAGCACTAATTTCTTGTCTGTTTATACTAACTCTTTATTCTGTATCTGCTCAAGAATCCTATTTCGGAATCAAAACAGGCTATGCCATGCCGCAAATGAATGGAAATAATGAATCAACCATTGATATGGAATCATTTCATTCATCCACTTTCGGATTAGTCATATGCTCTGAGTTTGACAATTCTCCACTTGGACTTACTTTCGAGCCCGGATATGTTTTAAAAGGAGGTAATGCCAACACTGATTCTGTCAATTACAGACTACATTATGCAAACATGCCTGTCTTAATAGACTATTATCCATTAAGCTTTGTGAAACTCAATGCTGGATTAGAGCCCGCCTTTCTCATGCAGGCACAAAATACCTATCCTGAAGAGCATGTTAAGCTATTGGACGATTTTGACAAAAGGTTTGAACTCTCCGCAACCTTAGGCGTAAGCTTGAGTATCTCTTACTTCCTGGATGTAAATTTCAGATACAGCAAGGGCTTAACTAAAATCCGCGAGTATGATGCATATCTTCAGATGAGTGATATTTCCAATGATTACACACAAATATCACTCACCTGGAAAATCGCTAATTAATTAGCACAACTGCACGTAACTACCCAGCCACATAATGTCATCAGCATATGGCCTAATCGTGTTTTGTACTTTCTCATCATGGAAATGACCTTCAAACTCTACGAAGAAGACGTATTTGAATGTCGTTCCCTTTTTAGCAGGTCTACTTTCTACTTTACAAAGGTTAATACCAGCGTTTTGGAAGTTCTGTAAAAACCTTACTAGTGCACCAGGTTCATCAGGAAGCTTAGCAATAACAGATGTCTTATCCTGGCCACTCATCTGATTCACAAAATTCTGACTAATGATCAAGAATCGCGTCTGATTATCCGCAGAGTCCTGTATGTTCTGATAAAGAATAGGCAAGCCATATTGACGGGCAGCGATTGGCGCACAGATAGCAGCTGCTCCTTCTTCTTCACCGGCCATTTGACAAGCCCTACTGGTAGAACTCACGGGCACGAGCTTCACATTATGTTTGAAGTAATCATTGAGAAAGTTCTTACACTGGCGGAAAGCGATATCTCTTGAATAAACCACTTTTACATTTTCGAGATTATCTTCTTTGCTAGCAAACGCAAAATGGATCGGCAAAACGATCTCTGCAGCAATCGTCAATTTATGTTGAGCAAGTAAGTCTATAGTTTCCTGTACGGTACCTTCTTGATTATTCTCAATCGGTACTACGCCAAAACGAGCGCGAGAAGTTTTTACCGCTTCAAAAACCGAGGGAATCGTATCCAAAGGAATGTAGTCACTCATTGCGCCATATCTACTCTCGGCTGCCTGATGCGTAAAACTACCTTCAGGTCCCAAATACGCAATTCTTTCAGGCAGCTCGTAATTTCTACTAACAGCAAAAATCTCGAAAAAGATAGCTTCAATTGCGGCACGGCTTAAGATACCATTGCTATTAGCTTCCAATCTGTCTACGATGGCTTTCTCTCTTTCTGGTCGATAAATGGCACTTTTATCATTGCGTTTGAGTTCTCCAACTTTCTTCACAATGTCCATTCTCCCGTTGAGCAATTTAATTAGCTCATCATCTATTTGGTCTATCTGTTTTCTTAGATCATCTAGCATCTCACGCATCTCAATAATTGAAAAGCTAAAATAACCTTTTGCATTTAGAATAACGAGCAAAATTCAGATTGGTAAAATGAGACTCTTCCGTTAATTTTGCCGCTCAATTACTAAACCACCTACCCGCAAAATCGATACGCTGGTATAACTACACAGGACATGAAAAGAGACGAACAAATCTTTGCATTAATTGAAGCAGAAAAGAAGAGACAAATCGAAGGCATTGAATTGATTGCTTCTGAAAACTTCACATCACCACAAGTGATGGAGGCTGCAGGGAGTGTATTGACCAATAAATATGCTGAGGGTCTACCAGGTAAACGATACTATGGTGGTTGTGAAGTAGTAGATCAGGTTGAAACATTAGCTATTGAGCGTATCAAAGAATTGTTTGGTGCTAGCTGGGCAAACGTACAGCCACACTCAGGTGCTCAGGCAAATGCTGCAGTATTTTTAGCTTGCCTTCAGCCAGGTGATAGTATTTTAGGTTTTGATCTTTCACATGGTGGACACCTTTCACATGGCTCACCAGTAAACCTTTCTGGTAAATACTACAATGCCAACTTCTACGGTGTAGAAAAAGAAACGGGTTTGATCAACATGGACGTGGTAGAAGAAACTGCCAAAAAAGTTCAGCCAAAAATGATCATTTGTGGTGCTTCAGCATATTCCAGAGATTGGGATTACGAAAGATTTAGAGTCATTGCTGATGAAGTTGGAGCTGTTCTATTAGCAGATATCTCTCACCCATCAGGTCTTATCGCAAGAGGCTTATTGAATGATCCGTTAGATCACTGCCATATAGTAACTACAACTACTCACAAAACGTTGAGAGGGCCAAGAGGTGGTTTGATCATGGTGAGAGAAGATAATGACAACCCATTTGGTATCACTACTCCTAAAGGTGTGGTTAGAAAAATGAGTTCTATTCTTGATTCTGGAGTATTCCCAGGTACTCAAGGAGGTCCATTAGAGCATATTATTGCTGCTAAAGCTATTGCTTTTGGAGAAGCACTATCTGACGATTACATGAACTATGTATTACAAGTTCAGAAGAATGCTAAAGTGATGGCACAAGCTTTCATTGATAAAGGATATAACTTGATCTCTGGCGGAACAGACAATCACTTAATGTTGTTAGATCTGAGATCTAAAGGTATTACCGGTAAAGACGCTGAAAATGCGTTGATTCAGGCTGATATTACCGTTAACAAAAACATGGTACCTTTTGATGACAAGTCACCGTTCATCACCTCTGGTATCAGAGTGGGTACAGCGGCAATCACCACTAGAGGAATGAAAGAAACAGACATGGCTAAAACTGTAGATTTCATAGACACAGTGTTGAGTAACCATGAAAACGAATCTAAATTGAAAGAAGTGAAGTCCGCTATCAACGAGTGGATGAAAAACTTCCCATTATACTCATAAGCATATATGCCCCTAGATCAGATAGAGGAAGAGGTAGAGATGAGCTTTCTAGACCACCTGGAAGAGCTCAGGTGGCATTTGATAAGGTCATTAGGGGCCATTATGGTCTTTGCCGTAGCTGCATTTTTTGCAAAAAATTTAGTTTTTCATACCATCCTTTTAGGTCCAAGTCGAATTGATTTCTGGACCTATGAGATGTTATGTAGACTATCGGAAATACTAAAATCAGAGGCTCTCTGCATTGATGAGCTCCCATTCATTATCCAAAGCCGGAAAATGACCGGGCAGTTTTCAATGCACGTAACTTCCTCTTTTGTTGTGGGCATTATATGTGCTTTTCCTTATGCCTTCTGGGAAATCTGGAGGTTCATAAAGCCTGGTCTTTACCCTACGGAGAGAAAAGCCGCTCGTGGAGCTACTTTCTTTGTGAGCTTCCTCTTCATCATTGGAGTGCTTTTTGGATATTTTGTAGTTACTCCAATTTCCATCAATTTCCTTTCCAATTATCAATTGGACCCAAGTATTCTCAATGAGTTTGACATCATATCATACATATCTACTGTCATCACATTGGTGCTGGCCTGCGGGATCTTGTTTCAGCTACCTATTGTTGTCTATTTCCTGACAAGAGCTGGACTTATCACACCAGAGATCATGAGAACGTACAGAAAACATGCGATCATTGTTATTCTGATATTAGGTGCTATGCTGACACCTCCAGATCCATTTAGCCAGATATTAATAGCCATGCCTTTATTTGGCTTGTATCAGGTCAGTATCTTTATTTCAGCTAGAGTTATTAAAAAAGAACAATCCACAGAACTCCAAAAAGTAGATGAGTAAGAAAATAGCAATCGGAGGCGATCATGCCGGTTATTTCCACAAAGAGAAAATGGTGAAATTCCTTGAATCAAAAGGATATGAAGTAAAAGACTTTGGGCCATTCTCTGCCGATTCCGCAGATTATCCTGATTTTGTGCACCCTGTTTGCGATTCTATTGAAAACGGTGGTTATGATTTTGGAGTATTGATCTGTGGTTCAGGTCAAGGTGTGACGATCACAGCTAACAAGCACCAGCAAATCAGAGCTGCTTTGTGTTGGGATACAGATTTAGCTGCGGTTACTCGTCAGCACAATAACTCTAACGTTGTCTGCTTAGCAGCAAGATGGACTGCTTATGAATTGGCAGAAACTATTGTCGATACCTTCTTAAATACGGAATTTGAAGGGGGTAGACACCAAAGAAGAGTAGATAAAATCAGTTGCTAATTTTCTTGTAATGATTAGCAGCTGATTGCTCATAAGCTTTGGCGAATTTCGGAAATCTCTGAAAAAGGATCGATACTACCTCAGCTTCGTCGTAAATCAGATCAGGCTCAGAGGAAGTAATACCATAATACAATCCAGAAACCCCATCGAAGTAATCAAGCTGGTCAATTTTCCTCTTTGATACAAATGGGTCGAGAAATGGACCGGCTATATCATAGTTTTCATAAGAAGTAATATCCACGCCTATTCCCATAAGTGATTCTTTGCTGACCGGTTTAGGGCCACCAGAAGGAACAATAATGTTCTTCAAAACTTCTGAGTTGACCCAGAAGTATGGATATACCAATAACGAAATGATGAGTCCATATGGCAACATGAACTTCCATACTCTTCTCTTTAATCCTAAGAAATAATAAACCAGGAAAAAGGTGATGGAAGGAACAAAGAAAACCAGATCGGCGGTCATTAGATCACTATTCAGAAACAATACTCCAAATCCTGCTACGATGAACAACAACATCACTTGTTGCATTTTCTGCTGAAAGTTGGTGACTCTCTGAGTAAACACAACTGAGACACCCAACAACATAGCAATAATAAGTACCGCACTAATCTTGGCTAGTCCTAGAAAATTCACATACCACATTTTCTCTTTTAAAAATGGTGTAGCGAAATAGTCATAGAAAAAGTCTGAACTAGCATCGAACCAAAAATAGTATGCCCAAATAATCAATACCACTACAGAAGCACCATAAACAAACAGTAGGATTCTTCGGGCAACCGCTGATGAAAACAGAATCAAACTAAGTAAAAAGATGAGGAAAAATACCGCAGAGGGTAAATAACACATCAGAGCTAAACCAAGGTAAAATCCACTGTATAGAAAAAGCTCATCTGTTATAACGTTATCGATTCTTCTAAACACATGATTTAGCGCCATGATAATGAATGTCACCGAAATCAATTGGGGACTCAAGGCGAAAAAGTCCATGGTAGCCGACATGCAAATCACATAAATGAATGCAGGTAGGTAATTATTCTCAGCATAAGCCTTATTTCTAATTAGTAATCCATTGAGCATACCAGCTTGAACGGTAATCAGCAGAGTACTGAAAACAACATGCACCCATCGGCTTCTGCCAAAGATCATGTCCAGCCATTTGTAGAAGAAAACAGCGACCGGACCTGTATAATCATACAAATCTCGGTACATAGTAAACCCATCTCCCAATCGCTGACCTACCAACAACCATTTTAACTCAGGAATGGATAATGGCAGCCCGATCAATGCCCATGTAATGCGTATGATCACGAGTATTAGGAAAACAAAAATGATTCTGTAAGGGTCGTTTATTCGAAAAAACTGGAGCAAAGTGTAATGTCTTCTGGTCTTGAACGTTCGAAATTAACAAATTAAATTGATGGTAGGTGAGCCAAAAACCGTGATATTTGCAGAATGACACAGAGTAAGAGACAAGTAAAGTTTGGCCGTCAGATTCAGAAGGACCTTGGAGATATATTTCAAAAGGATCCAAGACACTATTTTGGTCATAGTTTAGTGACTATTACAGGAGTAGAAATGTCTCCAGATTTGAGCTTTGCCAAGGTTTTTCTTAGTGTCTTTCCTATCAAAGATGCAGAAGAAGTATTCTTTAAATTGGATGAGAAGAAAAGCGAAGTAAGAAAGCATCTTGGTAACAAAATAGGCAAACAGGTTCGGATCGTTCCAGAAATAGCCTTTTTCCACGATAACACGGAAGAAGAGGCTTCTAAAATGGACCAACTTATTGATAGCCTGAATATTCCAAAAGCAGACGAAAACGACGAAGAAGAAGAGTGAACCTTTCCTACTTCATAGCTAGAAGGTATTTCCTTTCTAAGAAAAAGAAGAGCTTCATCAACATCATATCAATCATATCGATGTTGGTAGTAGCCATAGGAACCATGGCATTAGTCATCGTTCTTTCTGTTTTCAATGGAATGGAAGACCTATTGCGTGGACTTTACGGAAGTGTAGATTCAAACCTGGTGGTGAAACCGGTTGAAGGAAAGAGTTTCGAATATACTGAAGACATCAAGCTAGCAATCGAAGCCTTTGAAGACGTCACTTACATCACTGATGTACTGGAAGACAATGCATTGATCAAATACAACAATGCCCAGCGAGTAGCCAATGTAAAAGGTATCTCAGAAAATTTTATTGAAGAAGGTCGGCTAGATAATCATCTGGCATTCGGTGACCTGAAACTAAAAGAAGGAGATGTGAATTATGCGATTGTGGGCAGTGGGGTTCGCTATGACCTTTCCATCAATCCAAAAAATGACTTTTATACCATCCAAATGGTCTTCCCCGATGAGATAAAACCGGGAATGACCAACATAGACAAAATGTATCGATTGAAAAACATTTTGCCTGCAGGCGTATTCGCCATTGAAAAGTCCTATGACGACAACCTGGTTTTTGTTCCTGTAGATTTTGCAGAAGAACTATTCAATAAAAAGGGTAAAAGAACCAGCCTGGAAATTCAGCTAGGCGAAGGTGCTGATGTTAAAAACCTCAAGCAAGAAATTCAAACTGCTATTGGTGACCAGTTTGAAGTGCTTACCAATGATGAAGTACATGGAGGTCTTTATAAAGTATTGTCTTACGAAAAGTTTTTTGTGTTCCTGGCTTTTTCCGTAATTATTGGGATTGCATCCATCAACATTTTCTTTTCTCTTAGCATGCTGGCAATTGATAAGAAGAAAGATGTGGCGATATTAACAGCACAAGGAGCGAGCAGAAGTTTGGTAAGAAACATATTCCTTTTCGAAGGATGCATTGTAGCATTTACAGGCGCATTTACAGGATTGGCGTTGGGATTACTCGTTAGTTTTGTCCAGCAAGAGTATGGCCTGATCGGAATGGGAATGGAAACAGCCATCATGAATGCCTATCCAGTCAAGATTGAATGGTTAGATATTTTCTTCACCATACTTTGTATTGTGTGCATTACTTTAATTACAGCCATACAACCGGCCATCAATGCCTCTAAAAACATTGCGCTCAACGAGTTGCAATAATTTTTTTACATACAACGCAGTTTAAGTCAAAAATTCTAACCAATCTCTAACTTAGAAATTGGTGCTTTTTAGCTCGATTTTTATTAGCTTCGAAATTTGCCTAGCATTAAAAAGTATGAAAGTTTCTCCGGATCAGCCCTTTCAAATAGTCTACTCTCTTTTTGAGCACGAATACCTTGGATTCTTGTTCGAATCTTTTGTTATTCAGCTGAATGAGAAAGGTAACCTTACCTTTTCGCATCAGAATATCTCTGCACAAAATGCAGATGAGTTTGATTCTGGTCTTGATGCTAATGACTATGAGCTGATCAAAACTATGGATGAAATGCAGCAAAAAGCTGTGTTCAACCATTTCCACAAGAAGAAACTTAAAATGGATGAGTTCTTCTTGAAAGTATTTGATAAAAAGGCAGGAGACAAACTTCTTCAAGAAGAAATAGATCGATATCTGGAGCGGAGAAGAGCTAAAGTTCTATCATTAATGGCAGGCAAAGAGCTCTATGAGATGGGTAAAGATGGTGAGCCTGCTTGGAAAAAAATCAATATTTCCGAAGAGAAAGCAACCATTCTGTTTCATTTCAGAAGAAATGAAGAGAATACTCATTACTTCCCTACCATCAAATTGAATGGAGAAAAGGTTGATTTCTATCAAAACAACAGCCTCTTGTTGTGCAAAGAGCCGGCTTGGCTCGTTGTAAATGATACTTTGTTCACATTTGAGAAAGAGGTGAATGGCAAGAAGATCAAACCTTTTTTCAATAAGAAATTCATCCTTATCCCTAAAAACGTTGAAGAAACGTATTACAAGAAATTCGTTGCTCCTTTGATTGCATCCTTCGATGTGTACGCCAAAGGGTTTGAAATAAAATCAGAAGCACTCACTCCAACGCCTGTTCTTACATTTTCGGAGTTAGCAACAGCGGCTCAAACAACTGGCTCCCTTTTTGACAATAACAACAATGAAAACGGGGAAGAGTCTGTCAATAAAATCTTGTTTGAACTAAGCTTCAAATACGGAACCTATTCTTATAAAGCAGATAAGCTAAAGCAGGTAAGTGTTTCCATTGAAAAGCATAACGACGACTATATCTTCCACAGAATCAAACGAGATTCTGCTCAGGAAAAAGACTATATCGAAACATTGAGTAAAACAGGACTTCAGCTGAAAAGCTCCCGTTCTACATTAAATAAGACCAACGCCATTTCCTGGTTAAATGAGAACCTATCTGAACTTAGGTCTAGAGGTTTTGAGATAAATCAGCAAGATGAATCGGTTAAAAAGTATTTCCTTGGCAATACGAGTATTGATCTGGAAATATCTGAAGGTATTGATTGGTTTGACATCAAAGCGATTATCAAGTTTGGTGATTACGAAATTCCATTTTCTGAAATTAGAAAGCACATACTTCATAAGCAACGAGAGTTTAAACTTCCAAGTGGAGAGTATGCGGTAATTCCAGACAGATGGGTAGATGAATACAGTGATCTATTTGCCTTTGCTCATCAGGGTGATGACACACTCACACTGAATAAAATGCACGTGTCTTTGGTAAAAGACCTGAAAGACAACAACAACGCCAAAGTAGCAATGACCAGAAAGCTTGAAAAGCTAATGGACTTTGATACGATAGAAGACGTGACTCTGCCTACAAAATTTAAAGGTGACTTGAGACCTTATCAGCAGGCTGGATTCAACTGGCTGCATTTCCTCAATGAATATGCTTTTGGTGGTTGTTTGGCAGATGACATGGGTCTTGGTAAAACTGTTCAGACACTTACACTTCTTCAAAGTGAAAAAGAAAAGGACAATGGCTCTACCAGTCTTTTGATCATGCCAACCTCGCTTATTTATAACTGGGAGATGGAGGCCGGCAAGTTCACTCCAAACTTGAAAATATTAAACTATACAGGTACCAATAGAGACAAGGACCCTGAAAAGTTCGCTCGATATGATATAGTTATAACCAGTTATGGTATTGTAAGAATTGATTCAGAAATTTTAAGTCAATTCTACTTTAACTACATCATTTTGGATGAGTCTCAGGCTATTAAAAACCCAGACTCTATCATTTCCAAATCAGTACGTGAATTGAAGTCCAGAAGGAAACTCATTCTTACTGGTACACCAATAGAAAATAGCACATTGGATCTGTGGTCACAAATGTCCTTTGTTAACCCTGGCCTCCTGGGAAGTCAGAAGTACTTCAAAACGGAATATCAAATTCCAATAGAGAAGAAAAGAGACGAGAATAGAACCAGGAAACTCAATGCGTTAATCAAACCATTCATACTTAGACGAGAAAAGACTCAGGTTGCTAAAGACCTTCCTGAGAAAGTGGAGAATATCCGTTATTGTGATCTGTCTGCGAAACAGCGCGAGTATTATGACAAGGAACGTGATCAATACAGGAACCAAATCCTGGATGTGATAGAACATGATGGAATTCAAAAGTCACAAATGATCTTACTCCAAGGACTTACTAAGCTCCGTCAAATTGCCAATCACCCGTCTATGGTGGATGAGGGCTATGATGGGGATTCTGGAAAGTTCGAAGACATCTGTCACATGATCTCCAATGCCTTGGGCAAAGATCATAAGTTGCTAATCTTCAGTCAGTTTGTGAAACACCTGAAGATCGTTGAAAAGTATTTGAAAGATGAGAAAATCAAATACTCCTATCTGGATGGTTCTGTAAAAGATCGAAAAGGAGAAGTGGAGCGTTTCCAGAATAATGAAGATGTCACTGTTTTCTTGATTTCACTTAAAGCCGGTGGTTTAGGCCTGAACTTGACTCAGGCAGATTATGTATTCTTGTTGGATCCATGGTGGAACCCGGCTATTGAAGCACAAGCGGTTGATAGAGCTCACCGCATTGGACAAACTAACAAAGTCTTTACCTATAAGTTCATCGCCAGAGATACGGTAGAAGAAAAGATCCTCAAATTACAACAAAGCAAGCTTCAGTTGGCTCAAGACCTGATCACTATAGAAGAGAGTTTTGTCAAAAGCCTAACCAAAGAGGATATTACCAAACTCTTCGATTAGTAGAGCTTCTATTTCTTCACTTCGCTAAGAAAAGTCCCAACATTCGACTAACTTAATTCTAGCTGGATTAAGAACTATTAGCTTTAGTGAGGAACACATTCAAAGAAATATTTGCATTAAGCATAGGGTGTCTTTCGGCTTTGTTGTTATTAAAACAAATGCTGAAAAAGCTCGGACTATATTGCCTCCTGATAAACATGGCACTTTTTGTAAGTGCCCTGGGGTTCCCCAATGATGGACATGGACAAACCAAAATAGGGTTTGTCATGCCAGAAAAAGCTAGAAAGGTAGAGGTGCCTTTCGAGATCTATAATAACCTGATAGTCATTCCTATCAGCATTAATAAAACCCTTACTTTAAAATTTATACTGGATACCGGAGCAGAATCGGCGATTCTTACAGAAAAGTTATTCGGAGACATTCTTGGCCTTAACTATGTCCGTCAAATCAATATCACTGCACCGGGTGAAATTGACTCACTGGAAGCCTTCGTAGCTACTAATATCACCATGAGCCTCCCTGGGGGAATATCTGGGAAAGGGATCAATATGCTGGTTTTAAAAGAAGATTATCTAGAGTTAAATAAAAACCTTGGGGAAGAGATTTATGGCATCATTGGTTACGATGTTTTTAGTCGATTTACCATCAATGTTGATTATGATGATCGCATACTGACCTTCTATGACCCAGGAAATTACAAACCAAGAAGGTCTCAAGTTCGAATTCCAATGGAAGTGGTTAACACCAAACCATACATCTCCATGACGGTACAACAAAAAGAAAAAGCTGATACAGTTACCTTAATGGTTGATTCGGGAGCTAGCCATGCCATGCTATTAGACGTGGATCATACAGATGACATTATGTTGCCCAATGATGTTCTTCCAACAGCATTAGGTCAAGGGTTAGGCGGTGAAATACCCGGAGTAATTGGGCGTATGGCCTCTTGCCAATTAAACGCGTTCAACTTTTCAGATCCACTTGTTTCTATCCCGGTTTCGGGAAGCTATATGAAGGCTATCAAAAGAGGCTCCAGACAAGGAACTATTGGTGGAGACATACTTTCCAGACTCAATGCTACTTTCGATTATCAGGGCAACAACCTGTACATCACTAAAGGCCAACGTTACCGGGATAAATTTGAATTCAATATGAGTGGTATGCTACTTGGGGTTGTTGGGGATGAGTTGGATAGCATCCAGGTAATGAAAGTCCTAGATGATTCTCCCGCATCAGAAGTGGATATACAAACAGGAGATTACATTCTCAAAATGAATGGGAAAAGTATCGAAAACAGCACCTTTTCTGAAATCAGCACCTTATTAAGAAGTAAAGAAAATCGTAAAATCCATGTTTTGATACTTCGTGATGATAAAAAAATCAAACTAAAATTCAGGCTTAGAAGATTGATATAACTTAGTTCTTCTAACTTAGATGATCATGTATGATGTCATCATAGTAGGCGGAGGACTCGGTGGTCTGATCAGTAGCATTTTATTGTCCAGAGGTGGACTTCACACACTATTAATTGAAAAAAATTCCTATCCTTTTCACAGAGTCTGTGGAGAGTATATCTCGAATGAAGTCATTCCATTTCTTGAAAAACATGACTTATTTCCCCATGAACTGGATCCATCATCAATCAATGAACTCAAACTCAGTTCAACAAATGGGAGTTACTTTCAAAGGCCATTAGATCTCGGAGGGTTTGGTATTAGCAGATATGTATATGACCTATGGCTAGCAGAAAAAGCCAGAGAATCCGGTGTAGAGATACTCCAAAACACCGAAGCACAAACAATTACAAAAACTGACAATTGGGAAGTTATTACCAAGAGTGGCTCAACATATTACGGTCAGATAGTCATAGGAGCACATGGGAAGCGTGCAAAGCTGGACCAAAAACTAAAAAGGCCGTTTCTCAAAGACCGGTCACCATTTGTAGGAGTGAAGTATCATGTAAAAGGCAATTTTGATCCAACGTCTATATCTCTGCATAATTTTAAAGGTGGATATTGTGGCTTTAGCAAAGTGGAGGGAAACACCTATAACCTGTGCTACCTAACTCATCGCGAACCGGTTAAAAAGCATGGAAGCATCCAAAACTTCGAGAAGAAGGTAATCATGCAAAACCCGCACTTAAATGACATCTGGAAAAGTGGAGACTTTGTATTTGATTCCCCATTCGTAATCAATGAAATCTCCTTCAAAGCCAAAGAACCCGTATTTGATGGGGTACTCATGATTGGGGACTCTGCAGGAATGATTACCCCTCTGGCCGGAAATGGTATGGCTATGGCAATTCGGTCTGCTGCCCTAATTTCAGAAATCATTTTATCCAATCATGTGAAAGGGACGATTAATATTGCACAAATTGAAAAGCACTATACCTCCGAATGGAACCGCCAATTCAAAGCACATTTAAAAAGAGGTCAAGTAATTCAAAAGGTATTTTTTAGCAATCCTTTTTCATCAAACATTGCTGTTCTGACTGGAAAACTATTCGGCAACATCACCGATATCATCATTCGTCAGACTCATGGCGAGCCATTTAGTTAAGTATTAGATATAGAAAAAAGGCATTCAGGCAAGCTGATGAAATCAGATTCAATTTCATCGTATGATCATAATCTGCCAATTGAAGACTTTTTCGAACTTTTAGATACCACATCCCAAAATAAACCAGCACAGGACTAAGAGCCGAAGTAAAAATTACTGCTGTGGTCAATGAGAAATAGACATTGAAAAACAGCACATACAACGCCACCGAAACCGTAAAGCAGATGGCAGTAAAATGGAAAGTTCCTAGCACGCCCAAAATCAAACTCAGAGTGATGTCGCCGCGCTTCCCATCTTCATCATGCTGATAGACTTGTGTCATAGGGTAAGACCCAAAAAGAAGCAACGTGCTGAGAAGAGCACCCCATTGTATTTTAGTTGTGAATAAAACCTCCTCATGACTCATGCCAACTGCCACCATCAAAAAAGTAAAGTAACCCTGAAAAACACCAGCAGTTAACCATCCGATTATTGGTCGTTTCTTCAATCGTATGGCCGGGTGGCTATAAGCTTTGCTCACCATACCATAAATAAATAACATCACAGCAAACTTCCATGAGATGGTCCAACCAAAGGCTATGGCCAGAAGGTCAAGTAACCAGGAAATAGAGAATAATTCTCGTGTAACCTTCGGAGGAGTTTTAACCCCACCAATGCTTCCTTCATCCTTGTCAAAATAGCTATTGTAACCGTTGCTAGCAGGATATAAGAAAAAATGTAATATCCCGAAGACAACCACAAACCTTGACCATTCAAAATCTGGCAAACAAGCTATGGCAAAAAGGAAGACCGGTAAAAGAAAAAACGAAAATGGAAACCTTAAATGTATTAATGTCGACTTTTTCATGCAGTTGAGTGAACCTCTTGCGAAAAGTTAGTTATTATTAACTAGCTTAATTAAAATATGTCATCATTCATTTCTTCTATCGGGACTGCTGTCCCGAAAAACAGGTTGAGTCAAAAGGATATTAGAGAATTCATGATTAGACATCTTGGATCCTCAGAAGAAATCAGAAGAAATATAGAACTGATCTATCGCGCCAGTGGAATTGGCCACAGACATTCGGTAATTTCAGATTTTGGAAGAGAAATTCAAGACTATTCATTCTTCCCACCTAGCTTAGAATTGGAACCTTTTCCTTCTGTAGCATCCAGAATGGCTCTTTATCAAAATGAGGCCATCAAATTAGCCAAGGAGGCTGCACTAAATGCAGTAAGTCACGAAACACTGAAAGAAATTACGCATCTGATAACCGTGTCTTGCACCGGTATGTATGCACCTGGTATAGACATTGAGTTGATCGAGGAGCTAGGTCTGAGAACCGACATTCAACGCACTTCCATCAATTTCATGGGCTGCTATGCGGCTTTCAATGCTCTGAAGATTGGTAACTCATTGGTTTCTTCAGAACCGAATAGCAAAGTTTTAATCGTAGCTGTAGAACTTTGTAGCATCCATTTGTTGAAAAACACATCAGAAGATTCCATTCTCTCCAATGCATTATTTGGAGACGGTGCAGCAGCTGTTCTTATTGAAAGTAATCCAACATCAAAAGCTTTAGAGCTTAAGGGTTTTTACGCTGATATAGATACCTCTGGAAAAAATGCGATGGGTTGGTACATAGATGATTTCGGCTTTGACATGAAGCTGACTAGTGAAGTACCGGAGGTCATTAAAAAAGGAATTGCCAAGCTCACTCAAAAGCTTCTCAATCAACTCGAACTATCCGCTTCAGAAATCGATCATTTTGCAATCCACCCAGGTGGCAAAAAAATATTGAAGGTCATCGAAGAGGAGTTAAACCTAACAGCTGAGCACAATAAAATAGCATATGATGTGCTCTATAACTACGGAAACATGAGTTCTCCTACTGTCCTTTTTGTAATTAAAGAATTAATGAACCAACTCACCATCGAACAAAACGGTGATCATGTTTTGAGTTTTGCCTTCGGACCGGGTTTAACAATGGAAAGTATGTTACTAAAAGTTGTTCACTCATGAATCTATTGTCCAGGTCAAACGAACTTGAAATCATGGATGATCTGGATATCTCCGGAGAGGTTGTTCCGCAAACCCTGAAAGAGCTAGATACCATAAATCAGCTATTAGGTGGCAACCAAATTAGCCTTTCATCTTATAAGCAGATTTGTCAGAGGTTTTCAATTAACTCCCTGGCTGATCTTGGTTGTGGTAGTGCAGATATTCTGATTAGAATGAACAAAATCAATCCAAAAGCTCAATATTTTGGGTTTGATGCTAATCCAAATATTGTCACTTATGCCAACGAACATATTGCTGATTTCAACAACCTAAAAGCTCACTGCGAAAATATCTTCTCAAAGGAGTTTAAATCAAAATCATTCGATGTAATCCATTGCTGTCTATTTCTTCATCATTTTACTCATCAGGAGTTGGTAGACTTATTCAAGCAATTCAAAACTCAGGCAAAAAAGGCAATCATTGTAAATGACCTACATCGTCACTTTTTAGCTTATCATAGTATCAAATGGATCACTCGATTCTTTTCCAAGTCCTATATGGTGAGAAATGATGCTGCCGTATCCGTGGCCAGAGGTTTTAAAAAGGCTGAACTTCTCACAATCTTAAAAGAAGCGGAAATCGAAAATTATAGCCTTTCCTGGAAATGGGCTTTTAGATGGCAGCTTGTCATCACTTGTGATTAATAATCACCTTATAAGAAAGCTTAGACCTATTTTGACCTGAATAATCCTTGAAGTGAAGTAGGTAGATTCCATTAACAAGGTCTGACACATCAAAATCAATGGCTTCATTCACCGATTGACTAACTTCTTTGGTCATTAAAACATGTCCCGAAAGATCCATCAATTGTACTTCTACCGATTCACTATTTAATCTATCATAAGCTAGAGACAACATTTCATCAGCAGGATTGGGATATACTTTCAACCCTTCAAATTGCTTCTTAAAGAATCCAAGTTCTTCTACTTTCACTACCGTCACTGCATCTTCGGTAATCAAGATTTCCAATACAATGCGATCGTTCTCTGATCCAGCTTCTCCAACTTCAAATTCTACATACGAGTCTTCATCCATAGGAATACCCGGATATTCAACATTGAAGCGATACAAGCCCGCAATCAAATCATCAAATTCGAAACGTCCTTCATCATCTGATTGTACGTAAGCTACCAGCTGGAACTCACCATCCTCCTGATCATTTCTACCTTTAGGTACAAATCTTCTCACAGAGCAACCGGCTCTTTTTACTTTTCTTCTGGCATTGATTCTCCCTGAGCTTGTTTCATCTGCAAACTCTGATTCAACTGTACCTAAAACTTCACCCGGACCCGCAGGTCCAACTCCTGGTTGAGATACCATGGTGATGGTTTCAGTAAAGTCTTCTCGAAGTTCAATTGGGGTAGCTTCTGACCACAAATCAGTGCTCGAATAATAAGTAGGTAGGTATAAATCCAAATCCTCCTCTACTAACGCCAAATAGTTGCCCAGTACTACATCTTCAAACAAATACCCTTCAGTAGAACCTTCTACAGAAGGCAATGAATCATATGGTTGACCTTCAATTATTTTGAACAGGTAAGCTACCCCTTCATTCACTGATGTTCCAGATTGATTTTGTGCATTAAGCCTTACTGAACTTGAAGCCCAGACAGTTTTTGGGAAACTGGTCAATGTAAGGTTTGGAACAAGCGAATTTGTCACTTCCAATGAATAGGAGCCCATATTGTAGTAATTCAAGGCAACAACTTCATAATTATCACTAGTAGCTCCGGCAATCACTGTAGAATCTTCCAACCCTTCAAAATTCCATTGATAAGAATTATTTGTACCTCCAACTGACTGTACAAACTCCACAGTACTACCAATAGCCAAAGTATCTACCATCACCGACCCAATTTGTCGTTGCGGAGAATAGGTAATAAACGAGATATCAGATACCTGTTCAAGGTCTCCAAAATCAAGATTGTTACCACTTACATCCAGTGTTGTAAGATTTGAAAGGTCATGAAAATCAGGAATTGAACTGATTCTGTTATCGGATAAGTTAATTGCCGTCATTTGACGAACATCCAATAATTCTTCAGGTATTTTACCCGTCACATTATTTTCAGTAAGGTTTAACTCTGTTACCCTAAAATCTCCTATGGAAACTCCATTCCAATTTTCCAGAGACTCAGAAAGCCAACCAGAATCATCCGTCCAGGATGTGCCATTCGTTTCAATGTAAAAGGCTACCAGTGCAAGGGAATCTCTTTCAATAGATGAAACCTTAAGTCTGACTGGTCTTGTAGTCAATGTCAAATCTGTCACTACATCAGATGAAACTGATGCGTAATAATAGCCTTCGTCTGCAAAAGAGGAAACTTCCAAAGAATGAACTGGATCGGTGGTAGCGAGTTCAGAAGTTGTGCCATTCCTAATTTTATACCACTGGTAATTATTAGCAGATCCAGATAGGGTCCTATCCGCCTCGAAAAGTGTAGTAATCTCCTGGAAAGCTAGTATGGAGTCCAGAACCTCTCCTTGAGGTAAATAGCTAAAGTTTGTGACACCTAGATGCGATTCAATATCTCCGAATTGCAAATGATTATTGGAGATGTCCAGAGAGCTCACAGATGGCAAGGCATTCATTGCCTCTATGGAAGTAAGAAAGTTGTCTGATAAATCAATGGTGTCTAAACTGTCAAGAGATATATCAAAACCAGCTATTGCTCCAATTAAGTTGTTTGAACCTAACTCTAAACTGACGGGTCTTTTATTTGTTACTGTCACCCCAAACCATTCATCAATTGCTGCTGATTTCCAGCCTGAATTATCAGTCCAGCCATCACCAGCTGTAGCCTCATATATATTAACAAGCGCTAATGAATCGGCCTCTCTCAAAGATTCATCAAAATATCTGCCCAAAGTAAAACTTCCTGAAGTAGAAATCGCTGAGCTAATTTGTCCAGACTGTAAATCTCCTGATACTGATGCGACTTCAAGTCCAGAGTATGTATTGCTTGATTCGGATATTCCAATTCTTAAATCATCAAGGGAAGTAACCAATGATTCATTACTTACAGGAAGTGTCAATGTTCCTTGTGTAAAAATACCTGTGTGGGATAATTGCCAAAACTTATCATTTGCTACTGAAAGCAATCCATATCCAGCAACCCCAGATGGATCAGCCGAATTCGGAGTGATACTTACTGCTAAATCTGATCCTGAAATAGAAGATAAACTAACAGGTAAATAGGCGGTCTCAGTACCGATTGGGTACTGCTGATCAGATTCTCCAAATATCTTAAGTGAGCCAATTAAATATGCAGATGAAGAAGCGTTTGTCACAGTAACGGCATCTCCTAGAGCAAGGACTTCATTGGTTTCGAGCTTTGAGTCATTAAAAACAATTTCCTCAGTAATTAACAATGAACTACCTAGCGAATGAGCCCCAGAACCTGATAAGGTAAGGACTGAAATAGTGTCGTTGATATCCAAAGACTGAGATTCCCCCAAAAGTTCTACTTCACCTGAACCATTATATGTCGCCGTGTTCGTGAACGACCCCAGGAGTTGAAGTTTTCCTTCATTCGTAAGACTTCCATTATTGCTCAATTCAGGAATACCAGAAACTGTGGTAGCTGAAGTCACCGAAATTTGCGCTCCATCATTCACCATTTGAGCAGATAGCCCTATTGGTAAAACGAATAACCATATGATCAGAAATCGCAAGGCTTTCATGATCAATTATCGTATTCTAATGATACTGCCATAAGTCTGGTGTATTCAGCAGCTTCGGTATCATTCGTTAAAGACCCTTCTATAGTCAGCATATAAAACCTTGAAGAATTATCGATCCCCAATCCACCTTCCAAATCAATAGTAACAGGCTCAATAGTGCCTGGGGATTTGGTCGCACCACTGCCCTCTGTAGTCCCTCCTAAAATTCCAAGTGATCCCTGATAAAGTGTTGCAGTAACCGTTTTTCCCGACTTAGATCCTTCATCTACATATATTGTTATCTTATTAAGCTTAGCCCCATTAGGAAGCTTCAACATCGCTGCAACTGTACCAATACTACCGGAGGCTTCCGCATTAGTAGTATAAAATACACCAACCTGACCTCCATTTATTAACCTAATTTGATGAATCGGTCCTCCTTCTTCTACAGGAGCAAAATCCGTTGGCGACAAGATCATTATTTCTGAACTCCCACCTTCTAAAGTGGAAACTCTAGAATTCAACGAAGAAATACTTGATGTATGGCTATTAATATCTGTTTGGTGTTCGGCTAGAGCAGCTTGAGCGTTGGATGAAATCATTCCATTTCCTGGTGTAACTTGAACTTCCGTTGCTGTTTGATTATCTGTATTGTCCAAATAAGCAGCTAAACTAACACTAGTACCATCTCCTGTTAATGACAAGGTATTACCCGACAAGCTAAGATCCTGAGCATCCGTATTATCCAAATATCCTGAAAGATCTACGCTGGTACCATCACCTGTGAGGGCTAAAGTATTCCCTGTCAAAGTGAGGTCTTGTGCGTCGGTGTTATCCAAGTAACCACTTAAGTCTACATTAGATCCGGAGCCTGATATGGTCAGGGTATTTGTAGCAAGCGACAATGTTTGATTGTCAGTACCGGTACCGTCCTGTAATGACGACAGATTAACTGTGTTACCACCAGAAATAGATAATGATGTTCCTGTAAAAGTCAAACTTTGGCTGTCAGTGCCAGTTCCGTCTGCTAGAACTGATAAATCAACGGTTGATTCTGATCCTGAAATAGTAAGATCAGTACCTGATAAAGATAGTGTCTGATCGTCTGTATTGTCCAAGTAACCACTCAGGTCAACTGAAGATTCGCTCCCAGAAATTAACAATAAATTGCGACCGAGAGACAAATCCTGAATCTCATTAGTAGCATCTGCATCTGCATCGTCAATCAAAGATGACAGGTCAGCACTATTTCCTCCTGAGATAGAAAGTGTGCTGCCTGACAAACTTAACGTCTGATTGTCTCCTCCAGTGAGGTTGATATTATCAACATCACCCTGAAGTTCAGATAGGGCGTCCTGAACGTTCGTTGAAGTAAGGTTACCAGATGCAGTCACAGGAACTTCTGTTGCTGTTTGATCATCTGTATTATCTAAATATGGCGTTAAGTCAATAGTGGTGGAGGCGCCATTATTGGTTATTGTCAAACTGTTTCCAGAAAGACTCAAGTCTTGAATTTCATTGGTTGCATCCAGATCACCTGAATTGGCGATTACTCCATTGGTGATGGTAATGCCTGTACCAGCAGTCAATTGCTGGGGACTAATCGTTGACCAATCACTTCCAGACCAATAGAAAAATACGGCTTCATCCGTATCAAACACAAGAAGCCCGGCATCAGATGCTGCTAGGTTGTCTGTAAAAGTTGTGGCAGTACGTTGTACTGTGGTAAGCTGTGGTACTAAAAAACCCTGGTCTCCTTCAGGTGAAACCAAATGAAGTACAGCATTGCTGTTAGGAGTTTCAGTACCAATTCCAACGGAGTTTTGTGCTGTTGCGGCTAGACATAGGAATAGTGTGCCAACAGCAAGTAAGAGTAGAGAACGGTGATTCATTTCGATAAGATCTTCTTATTGGCAGACCAAATGTAATGAATCACCGATTAACTATATAAATTTTTCAATATTATCTTTAAATATACCAGTATTGTGGTAGTTAGTCTACCCTTAATTCTGAACAATTATCTTTTTGGTTATCAACCTATTATGGTTCCTTTCATCTATAACAAGCAAGTAATAGATTCCAGATGCTACATTTTGTGCATTCCAAATCAAGTCTTTTCCATCATATTCGGCGTTATAAAGCTTATCACCTGCTGCATTGATTATGCTAACTGAGTGTCCTGTTAAATCGGACTTTAAGCTTATTGTTACATAATCAGAAACCGGATTTGGATAAACATTTACATCGACTAAAGATGTTCTGGTTGACAGCAGATTAATACGTTCCACCACAATCCCATCCTCAGTTACAGTAGCTTGGAGCTCTATTTTATTGTTGGTTGTACCTTCTTCTCCAATTTCGAATTCCACATAAGAATCCTTATCCATCGGGATACCAGGATATTCTATATTGAAACGATACAATCCTGCAGGAAGAAACTCTATCGTAAAACGTCCTTCATCATCAGATTCCACATAGGCGATCAACTCAAATTCGCCATCCTCTTGCTCAGTCCTTCCCTTTGGTACAAATCTTCTTACCGAGCAGCCTGCTCTTTTCACTTTTCTACGGGCATCGATACGACCATTCGCTCCAAAGTCTGATTCCACTGTTCCAGATAAAAGTCCAGATCCATCGTCAGGAGTAAGTGGTTCCGGTATGCTTGCCATCTTCATCGTATCTTTAAAATCACCTCTAAACAAAATGGTATCTGCTTCTTCCCATAAATAGGTGCTACTGTAGTAAGTAGGAAGATATTCATCAGGGTCGGCTCTTACCGCAATCAAATAATCCCCAAGGATTAAGTTATCAAAAACCAGTTTACCATTGGTGAACTTGAATCCATCAGGATTGATTTGACCATTTTCTAACTTCGGTATACTATCAAATGGTATGCCCGGCCCACGATTTCTCAATGCATATGCGGCTCCTTCTGATAACAGCTCATTGTCCTTACCAAAAACGGTTAACTCAAGAATGGTCATACCCCAAAGACGCACAGGTGCAGTAGCTAAAGTTAACCCAGGCAGCAATTCATTTTCGATCTCCATTTGATAGGTACCCATACTGTCATATTGCAAAGAAGAGATCGTAAGTGTAGGCGAAGTTGCACCTTCTAATGTCGTGAAATCTTCTGCATAAGTTTTATAATAGTCTACTTTCCAACTATAAGAATTGGCAGAACCAGCTATATCATATTCAAACGTGTAGGATGATCCCCGGATAATTGCAACACTATCCGCTTCTCCTAAAAGTGCCTGCGGGCTGTATTGCTCAGATTCAGAAAACAGAGAAACTAAAGGTTCTAGATCAGCAAAGTCAAGACTATTATCAGACACATCAAAAAGTGTCAAGCTTTCCAGAGAATTCACATCTGGAACTGATGTCAATAAATTGCCGCTGAGTATTAATTCACTCAAAGCATCCAAACCTAAAATTTCATTAGTGAAATCACCAGTCATTCCTTTATCAGTGAAATCTACTCCGGTAATCCTACTATTCTCAACACTAATTTCTTCTCTTTGAGCGAGGGTCAGATTGTTCCAATCTTCCGCTGTATTTTCCCAGTCAGCGCCTCCCATAGTGACATACACATTGGATATGATAATGGAATCTTGTTCCAATAACGTGTATTGAGCTTTTACATTTGGAATGCTCACTCCTGGATTCAGATTTCCAAGGTCATCCTCAGACGTCAGATAAACATCGTAAACCGACCCTCTGATAAATGACGCTGACAACAACTCCGTTGATTCTGTATTAGCAGTAGCATATGTATAACTTCCTGAAGTCATCTGGCCGGCTAGAGGCTCTCCGCCAATCGCGGCAGCTTTTACCTGATCCGCAGTTGGTTTAGCTCTTTGATCCTCTAAAACCACCACATAGACACTTCCTGCATCGTCCATACTGTATTGAAGACTCATTTCATCACCCACGATTGATGCAGACTTGCTGATAAAGATCGGTGCATCCGTTGGCTCTATGATCGTAAACTCAACATCTATCGTATCTGCAATGCCATAAGCAGCAACTGACGCTTTGAGGTAAGCCTCGCTGCTCACAGGCTGATTAACTGTCCACGTAAATGACTCGTCTGTAAATACAGAGAATGAAGCCTGTATTAACGTATATGGATAAGTCAATCCGCCATCCACACTGAGAGCGAAACTGAGTTCATCCGTTGGCAATAAGCCTTCCGATTCGAATGAAATGGTGTATGACTCTCCTTGTATAAACTGCTCACCTCCAGTAGGAGACGAGATAGACAGATTCCTAACAATATTTTCAATGGTAAATACAGCGTCGGAAGTATCTCGAACGTTTTTGGTCACATTCTCAACGACAATCAATGCGGTTGTAGAAACACTATCACCAACTTCCCAGGTGAATGAATTTGACGGATAGGTAGTTTCTAGAATTCCTTGAGAAAGGTACCCGAATGTTTCGCCACTATCCATACTCAAGCTAATGGCTACTTGATCTGTTTCCTCGGCGCCAACCATGTCCCAACTAATCGTGAAATCAGAAAGCGTAGATAAAATTTCCGCTCCGTTTGGTGAAAGCACGGTTACTGATGGTTCAACTAGTTCGTTGATTGTAAAATAAGCATCACTAACATCCGAAATAGCCTTGGTCACATTTTCTACCTTGATCAGTGCTGCTGTGGTAACACTATCAGGAACGGTCCAACTGAAAGAACCATTAAGCTCACTCTGAGTACCTTCAACTATCGCAGCAAATTCACCACCTTCAGCAGTAGATAAACCAATTATTATTTCATCAGTATCATCAAAATTTGCTTGTGTCCATTCTATGGTCACTTGATCACCAACAGTATAAGTCTCACCACCGTTCGGAGTATTAACAACAATTGTCGAGGTAACTTCTGCTATCGTGAAATAGGCATCGCTGATATCTGAAATCTCCTGGGTTGTATTCTCTATCTTGATTAGTGCAGTTGTAGTGATGCTGTCTGGAACGATCCAAGTGTAAGATCCTGCCAATTCACTATGCGTACCTTCAACTATCGTAGCGAATTCACCTTCTTCAGTAGTCGATAAGCTCAATGTAATCGCATCTGTTGCTGTAAAATTGGTACTTGTCCAACTAATGCTTACTTCATCACCAACTGTGTAGGTTTCTCCTCCATTTGGTGCAGTTAGAGTTACTGTTGGTACCGTTTGACTGATTGTAAAGTAACTGTTGCTAACATCTGAAACTGATTGAGTTGTATTCTCCACTTGAATCAAAGCAGTTGTCGTAACACTTTCAGGAACAGTCCAAGTATATGAACCTGCAAGCTCACTATGAGTACCTTCAACTAACGTAGCAAATTCGCCTCCTTCAGTAGTAGACAAACCAATGACTAAATTGTCGGTTTCATCAAAATTAGCAGCAGACCAGGTAATGGTTACTTGCTGTCCTACGGTATAATCCTGCTCACCATTTGGTGTAGTCACTATAACCGAAGGAATCAATTCAGTCATAGAAAAATAAGAATCACTCAGATCTTCAACTCCTTTAGTGGTATTGCTGATTTTAATGAGTGCTGTAGTGGTAGTGCTGTCAGGAATTACCCAAGTGTAAGAACTACCAAGTTCACCAGATGTGCCTTCATGAATAGTCACAAAATCTCCACCTTCTTCCGTTGACAATCCGATAGTAAGATTATCTATAGAACTAAAGTTGGTAGAGGTCCATGTAATGTTGATTTGCTGGTTTTCGGTAAATGATTGACCTCCATTCGGGTAAGTCAATGAGACGGTTGGAGTATTATCCGTCAATGCGCCTGATATTACCCAATTCGCTTGAGTATTCGACCCAGAAGAACCAGACCAACTTCCTTGAATGTTGTGTCTGGCCACATCAGCTAAAAAATTACCAGACTGATGATCAAACTTATAATAGGCCAACAGATCTGCGGAATTCTCAGGTACTGTTGTAAGCATGTATTCATTAAGCTCAGCCAGTGAACGTGCATCCGACCATATACGGACTTCATCCATTGATCCCACAAAAGGAAATGAACTTCCGGCTGGTTGTTGTCCAATGGTCATTGGTTGAGTGCTATTCAATTCGCGACTTCCAAGTCCACTGGCTTTTGCAGCTTCTATTCCGTTGAGGTAAATAACAGCGGAATCTCCAGCTCTAACTAATGCCATGTGATTCCAAACATCAGTACTCACTGAGGCAGAAGTGGTGAGATCTGGCGTGTTGCTTCCTATAAATGCCGCGATAGTTCCTGAAGTGGTCAGGTAAATTCCCTGTGATCCTGAAGTAGTATTGTTATAGTCTGAAAGTAAAACCCTACTAGAGCTTAGATCTGAAACATTGAACCATGTTTCAATGGTATAAGCACCTGTACCAAAATTAAAGGCCTCAACACTATCCAGGGTGATTTTATCATCTGTACCATCAAAATTCAACGCTCTACCCGGAGCAAAATAGTTGGTACCATACCTAGACTCTGAAGGAGCTGTAAAATTGGCATTAACTGCTACAACTCTCCACCAATATCCCACATTGCTGTTAATACTAGGAGTGTATTGGGTGGAATTGGCCGCCAGACTATTGGTGTAGGTACTCCAAGTGGTGTTATTGGATGAATACTGAACTCTGTAGTTTGTTTCAGAGGTGTCATTATCTGTCCAATATAGTGTAGCGGTGTTATTACTATTTTCGATTATGTAAAAATCCGATGGCGCGATTGCAGGAACCGCCACGGAAAACGTGGCATCACTCACATCAGAGATACCAAGAGTCGTGTTTGTGATACGGATTAATCCTTGAGATGTCACCAATGTAGGAACTATCCAAGAGTATGAATTTTCAGATACCGAAGCATAAGTGCCATCAAAAATGGAACTGTATGTTGCTCCATTATCATCAGAAAACTCAATGGTTACGGCATCGGTACCTGTCCAATCAGCACCTAAATTCCAACCAATTGTTGTTTCAGCACCAGCAGCTAAAATTTCTCCTCCATTAGGTGTAAATAAAGCTACAGAAGGGCAAGTGCTACAAATACTGAAAGAAAGAGTCGTATCTCTAACGTTTCTAGTGCTATTAATTACCAAAACTTTTATTGACGAATTGTCAATCAGTGGAGTCGTCCAGTTGTAGGTAGATTGATCTCCATTATTTGTTAATCCACTATAATATGGATTTGCAATTGTTGTAAATGACGTTCCACCATTGGTACTATACCGGATGTTGAAATAATCATTAGTTCCCAAATCACCATTGATCCAGGTAATTGGCAAAACAGATCCTTGAAGCACATATTGGCCATCTGTTGGAGATGTAATATCCACTTCCGGCTCGAAATATATTCGAAAGGTTTCGCTTGTGTCTGCTTTGCTACGAGTTGTATTCCTAACTATGATGTCCACATTCTGATCAATCAATGAACCAAAATCTGGTGCCGTCCAGGTATAGGTTGAAGAATCTCCATCATGGACCAAAT
>NZ_JAMZMJ010000005.1 GCF_024714495.1 Marinoscillum pacificum
GATCTGCAACTATCGGTGCGGATATCACTATCCTTTCTGGTCTTGAATTTGGTACATACACCATATACATCAAGAAAGATGGTTTAACAGATCCGAATGCTGGTTGTGAAGTAATCTCTACGTTCACTATCGTTAATGATCAGCCGACAATTTCAATCACTGATATAACAGCGAACGTTGACAAGTTCGATAATGAGAACTGTGACTCTCCTAATGGATACATTGAAATATTGAATGTGCTGGAAGATGGAGTTCAAGTTGGAGTTGCGAACTATGAGTTTACCTGGGAAAATAGCAACGGTGACCCTGTTGCTCCATCCTCATTAAACGGCCCAAGAATTGAAACCTTGGAAGGTGATACTTATACTGTATCTGTTCTGAATACCATTACTGGTTGTACCAATGGCGCCCCTATCTCAATTACTATTGAAGATGTTTCTGAGAATCCATTGATCACATTGAAAGCGAAGAGTGCTGACAACTACTGTGACAATACAGGTAATGTTGGAAACGGTGGACTTGCAATTACTATTGAGCACCCATTCCCTACTGAAATCACTCCTGTAGATGAGGATGAATACTATATTGAGTGGTATAGAGGTACATTTACATCTGCTACAAGCCCTGGTACCGGACACGCTAGCTTCTTATTTGACAATGCATCCAACACGGGTACTGTTGCTAATATTGGGGATGCGACAATGGAAACAGTTGTTGGTGATACAATATCTGGACTTGCTGATGGTACGTACACTGTATATGTAACTAAAACAGGAGCTTCAGCAACAACTCCAAACCTTGGTTGTATTGGTCACGCCACATTCACTATTATTAATGACGAAACGGTCATTACGATTCCGAATGTTGCGGCAAACATTACTGTTGAGGATAATGAGAACTGTACTGATCCAAATGGTTCGATCGAAATCTTAAGAGTATTGGAAGATGGAGTTGATAACCCATTATACAACCTTACAGATTACACATTTACATGGACCTTCAATGGTGGGGCTTTACCTGCTGGAGTTGTGATTGCAGGTGGCTTAAGTAATGGTGATCTTGGTGCAAATGAAATCACAAACCTTGAGCAAGGAACATATAACCTTACCGTAGCTAATGACATCACAGGTTGTACTAATTCTACGGTCATCGACATTTTTGTGGACGATGTTCATGTGGATCCAATCATTCAATTAGTAGCTAAAACCGCTGACACGTACTGTGACAATGGTGCTGGTTTCGATGGTGATGGAACTCTAGAAGTGGCATTCTTTGAAGATGGTAGTGCGGTGAACCTTGCTGACTACTCTATTGAGTGGTACAGAGGCAACACAGCATTAACTACTGCTGATAATGAATTCCTTGCAGATGATGAGTCAAACGCTGCAGGATCAGAATTAGGCACTGTTGTTGTAACTGGTGGTAACATTCTTACATTAGAGGGACTTATGACTGGTGAATACACTGTTCATATTATCAAGGATAATGTAACTGACCCTAACAGAGGATGTGAGGCTACTAGAACATTCACGATTGAGCTTGATCAACCAGTATTAGAAGTTAGAGAAGTAAGTATCAGTACTACACCAGATACCAACTGTGATACAAACAACGCAAATGGTACAGTGTCAGTCAATGCCATTCATGTTGATGGAGTGGCAGTTTCGGGTGCTGAATTAGCCAACTACACTATCAACTGGCTAGACCTGAATGGAGGTGAGAATGTAACAACGGTTGATGTAACCAATGACAGAATCACTAATATTCTTCCAGGAACTTATACAGGGCAGTTAGAAAGAATCAACACGAATCAGTGTATTTCTGCAATCTTTAGTGTGACGGTAGATCAGGAAGGCATTTCCCCTACTATAACTGGAACTGCTATATCAAATACCTTCTGCTCTGGAGGAAATGGTGAAGTTACTCTTGATGTAACAGCACCAGACACAGACGAATCACACTATCAATTTGACTGGTATGAAGGTCAAGGTACAAGTGGAGCTTACAGAGCTGATTTAAGTGGTGTTGGCAACTTTAGTGCAACTGGATTAGAGCCAATGTTCTACACCATTTTAGTAACTGCACAGTCAACAGCTTCAAATGGCACTGGATGTATGGATCAGATCATCGTTGAGGTGAAAAACAACCCAGATGTATTGACTATTCCAGCTTCTGGAGTAGATCTTTCAACTGATGTTTCCAATTGTAGCCCTGACAATGGTCAAATTATCATCGATGGAATCAGACTTAATGGTGCTGATATCACAGATGAAGCGACCTTAGCAACATACACTTACGAGCTGTTTGATGCAGACGATAACTCATTGGGTGCATTGCCGAACCCTGGTTCTGCTGCACTTGGTGACTTCCCTAGTACCAATGCGGACATGAGCATCGGGACTTACTTTGTAAGAGTGACGAACCCTACAACAGGTTGTGTAAGCAATCCAAGAGTGGTGGTTATCGACGATGTGTTTGAGAAGCCTGAGCTTAGCATTGTAGTGAACAGCTTAAACAGCACATGTGATGCTGCAACTGCAGATGGTGAACTAGAAGTAACCATTGCTGGTCCTGACAATGATTCGGACTACACAGTAGACTGGTACTATGGTGTGATAACTTCAGGAACAGCCGAATTGCTTACTAGCGGAGCTGCTGCAGCTGATGGCTTCACTCCTACTATTGTAACCTCTGGAACTGCTCCAACCATGACATCAACTATTTCTGGTCTATTGGATGGCAGCTACTACGCAGTGGTGACAGATATTTCTGATCCAAACAATCAGTGTAGTTTCAACATTGCTAAAACAGTCCTTCAGGATACTACCTATCAGATTGATATGTCACTTACAGTGACCTCAGAACAAACTGAATGTAATCCTAACGGAACTGTAGAGGTAACTTCTGTTGATGAAACAAGACATAACACATTGACTTCAACTTCAGGTGTTGGTGATGTTACACCTGTCTTGGCTGTATATGATCTTCAATTATTGGATGCGGATCAGAACTTCATCAGAAACATTACTTCCAATGCTGAATTGACAGGATTGGCTGAGGGTAATTACTTTATTCAGGCAACACATCAAGGAACATCTTGTACTTCCGTTCCATTTGGATTCAGAATTGAAGAAGAGATCGTTTATCCAGTTGCTACAGCAGTAGTAAATGTGAATACAAGTTGTACAACAACTGGTGACGGATCAATTGAAATGACGGTAACTACCGGTGGTATTGATAATGGATATACTGTAGACTGGAAAGCCGGTCCACTTCCAACTTCACCGAACTTTACTGGCACTACCGTTGATGCTGGAAATGTATTCACCATTTCAGGATTGAGTGCTGGTTCTTACACTGCAGTTGTGACCGATGTAGCTTCAGGTTGTACAGCTAACTTTACTTATGAAATTGTTGACAATTTGGAATATCCAGTTATCAATGTTCCTAATGATCGTGTAACAGCTAACACTTCATGTGCTACACCTGGAGATGGAGAGATTACGATCAATGCTAGTGACATTACAATCAGCGGAGTAGCCCAGACAGATTTGGGAGACTTTAGCTGGAGAATTTACTCTGAGAATGGATCACTAGTTGATGGAGTTTCTGCTGATATCACACCTACACTAACTAGTTCTTCAGCAACCTTCTCTAACCTGAGCCCTGATGTCTATGTGTTTGAAATCACAACCATCACTACTGGATGTGCGGCTACATCGTTTAGTATTGAGATATTCGATGAGAGTGTTAACCCTGATCTGGGATTAATCACAGTAACACCGAATGCTAACTGTGATGGTGGAACGATAGCTCAAGGAGCAATAGAAATTGAGGAAATCAATGGAGCTGCACCTACTGCAGACTTCAGTTACAGATGGTTTACTGGAAACACAGTTAATGCCGCCAATGAGATCTCAGACGAAACAAGCTCTATTTTGGCTGATGTAACTGATGGAAACTATACAGTAGAAGTGACTAATACCATCACTACTTGTATCTCTACTCAGACGATCAATGTGACGAACGATCCAGTTATTCCATTAATCACATCTTATGAAGTGAATAACAACCTATTCTGTAACAACCCGAACGGTTCATTCAGTTTAGTTCAAATAGGATATGATGGTTTGTTCTTGAATGTTGCAGATTCTACAGATTCAGCAACATTCGTAGCGAATTATGAAATCCAGGTTACAGATGGAAGTGGAAATGTGGTAACTGATAGTGATCTATCTACTGCATTTGACATAGATGGTCTGGAAGAGGCTAACAATCCTTACACTGTAATTGTAGTTAGAACTTCAGATTCGAACTGTGAGTCAGATCCATTGTCATTCAACATCACAGACAATCCATTGAATCCGGTACTTCAGATTGTTCAGATAGAGGCGGACTCTACTTGTTCACCAACAGCTTCAGCTAATGGTATCTTGAGAGTGATCGCTGATAATCAAAATAACAATGACAGTACCTACAACTTCACCTGGACAAATGATGCTGGAGTAGTCGTAGGAACGAACAACGATTCATTGATCAACGTAGCTGCAGGATTCTACTCAGTAGAAGTTGAGCACATTCTATCTGGTTGTATTAGCAATGCGAACTTCACATTGACTAATGAGCCGGCTGAGCCAAGAATCATCGCATTTGATACTACACATTACCATACTTGTGTGCCTTCAGATGCTTTGTTCGAAGTAACTGCAATGAGCAATGGACCATTAAGTGACTTTACGTTTACCTTCTATGATGAGGATCCTACTGAAGGAACACCGACTCCAATACAAGACGGAACAAGTCCGGTATTGTCTGAAAGTGCAACACCATCTTACTCAGTAGCTCCGGGCGAGTATTGGGTTCAAGCAACTCAGACAGCTACAGGTTGTACTTCCAATATCATCAATGTATTGATCGAAGACTTTAGCGTAAGACCAAATATTGCTCTTGCATCATTCTTAGAACAAACCAACTGTGATCCTTCCAACCCAAGTGGAAGCCTTACGGTGACAGCTGATGGTTCTCAGGATACTACGGTCTATCAGTTCGAGTGGGCTGATGCGAGTGGAACAGTTATAGAAACTAACAATCCTACAGCAGACAGTTTAGCTTCAGGAGATTATACAGTGACAGTGACGGTAATAGCTACAGGGTGTACTATTTCTCAAACATTCACCATGATAGATAATTACCCAGATCCACTTCAGATTTCAATCTCTTCTGAAGGAAACAGTAACTGTGTTGATCCAAATGGTCAGCTCGCTGCAACGGTAATCAACATACCAGCTGGCAAGGCACTATCTGGATATCAGTTCTACTGGTTCGATGGAGATTTAACAGGTGGTCCAGTTGACCCGACAGATGCTGACTTCATTGGAACATCTTACACAGGACTTCAAGCTGGAGAATACACCTTGTATGTGGTAGATGGCACTGACTTGTTCTGTACTTCTGAGGTGCTTCTTGCCACAGTTAGAGATCTTAGAGATGCACCAGACTTCAGAGTGGATATTGTGAATCATATGACTATTTGTACTCCTGAACTTCCAAATGGTAGAGCTGCAATTGGATATACTGAAAACAATATTTCCCGATACACATTTGAATGGTACTTAGGAACAGATACCACCAGTGCTGTGATTGGAACAGGTACTACGATCGATAGTCTGGCAGTTGGAGTTTACTCAGCAGTAGCTACAGACCTGATTACAGGATGTACCAATGTTGCTCAATTCATTATCGAAGATGCAACTGAGCTACCTCCTGCACCATCGGTAACTATCCTGCAGCACAGAACTAACTGTTCTGTTCCTGACGGTAGAGCGATCGCAAGAGTAAACGGAGAGTCTGAAGGTTATCTATTCGAATGGTTCGAGCAAAATAATCCTTCATCTCCAGTATTCACTGGTAGCGAAGTAACAGAACTTGATTCGATCACATATCTGATTCAAGCAACTAACATTGAAACAGGCTGTGTCTCTCCAATGCAAACCATCACTATCTTGAATGACATTGTAGATCCTATCTTCGACATCAGAACAAGTGCATCTCTTTGTTTAAGAAGTGATAATACTTCCATTCAATTATTCAATGGTACTGCACAAATAGTATTCGAAGAGTTCCATACGATTGAAGACATTGAATGGCATGGACCAAATGGAACTGTTATCCAGGATGAAGTGAAACTTGTAAGTGCAGAACCTGGTCTTTGGACGGTATACTTCACTCCAGACAATGGCTGTGAATACACCATGGACTTTGAGATCGATGCTACGTTGAAAGTTTACAACGGAGTATCAGCCAACGGTGATGGCAAGAACGACTTCTTCATCATAGATTGTATTGAGTACTTCCCTGATAACAAAGTAACGATTTACAACCGTGACGGTACGTTGGTATATGAAGCGGAAAGGTACAACAACATTGATGTTCGATTTGAAGGAGCTTCGAATGTTGGTAGAAATGGTTTGAAACTTCCAGTAGGAACATACTTCTATTTCATTGACAAAGGAGACGGTTCTGAAAAGATTCAAGGATATTTAGAGTTAGTTCGTTAATTTGCATCTAGACAGGTTATGAAAAAGTTCTTAATTATTAGCATACTCATAGGAATGACATCAATGGTTTCAGCTCAGCTGAGACCATTGACCTCTACCTATGCATTTAATGGATTGCTGCTCAACCCAGCGTACGCAGGAAGTTTGAATGTACTTTCCGTGACTGCTGTACATAGGAAACAGTGGGTGAATATTGAAGGTGCTCCTGAATTTCAAGCACTGACTGCTCATTCATCATTCAACTCAAACAGAGTTGGAGTAGGTCTGCAAGCCACACGAGATGTCATCGGTAGCACGGAGACCATGTCCATGTATGGCAGTTATGCATATAAGATTAAGACGGGGTTTGGAATTTTAGCGATGGGATTACAGGGAGGTTTCGATAGCCGAACAGCAGACTATACCAAACTCACTGTCTTCGATCCAGAGGATCCGTTGCTAAGTGGAGTAAATAACAGAACCACTCCTAATTTTGGTACTGGACTTTATTTCGCTAACCCATTCATGTACGCAGGTATCTCAGTGCCATACATTTTAGAAAATAAGACTTTAGTAATTGATGAATCAGACCTTGGATTGCAAGCTAATTCTAGGGAAAGCAGATATTACTACATTACCGGTGGAGTGATTTTCCCAATCAATGACTTATTGAAATTGAGTCCTTCTATCCTTTTGAGAGCTCAAGAATCAAACCGATTTGCTTATGACTTTACAGGAATGGTGATCTTTGACAAGATTGCTTATGTAGGCCTTAGTTATAGAAACTCTAAAGAGATTACGTTCATTGGTCAGGTTATTCTGAATGAGAACTTCAGAGTGGGCTATGCCTATGATGCCAATGCAAGTGAGATTACTACGGAAACGAGCGGATCCCACGAAGTTCTCCTTAATTACAGAATCAAGTTAAGAAACTACAAGAAGGATCCAGAATGTCCGGTATATTTCTAAAATTAAGTGCGGTGATTTAATCTCACTTAAATAAAAAAACATAAAAAAGCCTGTCTAAATGTGTTTAGACAGGCTTTTTTTATGATCTCCAATTAACTATTTAGAGACAGCTTAACATAAGATCAATTATTTACCTCTTTTGCGATCCTCACCACCGCTTAAATCGATTAGAAGCGAATTAACAAGTGACATAACCAAGCTAAATATCAAAGCCCACCAAAAACCATCTACATAAAATCCCGGTACTATGGCGTCGGCCATCAAGATGATCAATGCATTGATGACAAGTAAAAACAAGCCAAGCGTAAAGACGGTTAAAGGAATTGTTAAAACAACCAGAATTGGTTTAACCACAAAATTTAATAGTGCGATTACAAGCGCAATGATGATGGCAGCAAAAAATCCATCCACCCCCACGCCAGGCAATAAATAAGAGGCTATTACTACAGCCAAAGCTGAGAGTAAAATTCGAATAAAAAAGTTCATTTATTTATAGTTTATATCTTTCAACTAATATTCCCATATGATGTTGCAAATGACCCGCAAGAATGTAAATCAAAGCTCGTACAGAAGTGCTACTTCCATTTGATTCTCCCGACAAGGTCAGGTGATGTTCTTCCATCCTCCCTATCAATTCAAGATTAGCTTTTCTTAAGTAATTGAACTCTAACAACAACGATTCCGTGAGCTTGGGACTATATTTACCAGAGATCACATAATCATTCTCTTCAAATCCAGGTAAGGCAGTTTTGTCACCTCTACAGAAACGTAGCATTCTGTACGACATAATCCGCTCCACATCGACCATATGGCCAAGCACTTCGACCACTGTCCACTTCCCTTCACCATAAGCATAAGAAAGAATTTCTTCAGAAAGACCACTGAACAATGATTCCAAATCTGACAATTGAGAATTCAGTACTTTAATTACATCCTGGTCACCTATTTTCTCAATATAACCACCATAGAACGGGTTGTATTCTGAAGCCAAAGGCTGACTAATCTTCATCTTGAAACCATTTAGAGTACTTCAAATAATTACCAGCAATACGAAGTAACATCTCTCTGTTCTTCCCTTCTACTGTTTTCACCTTTTTCGCTGGTACCCCAGCATAGATTGTATTCTCCTCTACGATGGTTCCTTCCAAAACCACTGCTCCTGCTGCTACTATGGCTCCAGTTTTCACCACAGCTCCATCCATTACCATTGATCCCATACCTATCAGCACTTGATCTTCTAAAGTACAACCATGAACGATTGCATTGTGACCAATCGAAACATCACTACCTATAGTTGTTGGAAACTTTTCATAAGTGCAATGGATCGTCGCATTGTCCTGAATGTTCGTACGATTTCCAATCTTAATGTAATTTACATCTCCTCGGATCACTGCATTGAACCAAACAGTGCATTGATCTCCCATGGTGACGTCACCTACGATGGTTGCATTTTCTGCAAACCAGCAATCTTTTCCTTGCTTTGGGCTACAGCCTCTTACCGATTTTATTAATGTCATTTATTATCAAAAATTAAACTCTATAAATTGCGGAGCGTTAACTCCTTTTTGTGCCTTCAAGCATAATTCGGGTTAAGGTAATGGTTTTACAACTTTAAGAATATATAATCAAATGCAATTAAAAATAGCTTCACTCCTACTTGTAGTCATTTTAGCCTCTTGTACTCCATCTCAAGAAGGTACTAGTGTAGAAGCCAGCGAAGAAGAAACAGGCCTTGCGTTAAGTGATAGTGCTGAAATTAATTCGATTGACTCCTTAATGTCGATCATTACCTGGATTGGAAGCAAGCCTATAGGAAAGCATAATGGCATCATAAACATTAGCCATGGTGAAGTTGCTATTCAAGGTGATTCCATAGCTGGAGGTTCTGTAGAGATTGACCTTATGTCTATACAAGTGATGGATTTAGATACTGCGGGAAATGGTAAATTGACCAAGCACCTTCTTTCTGATGATTTCTTTGATGCTCAAAATCACCCAACTGGTACTTTTGAGATAACTGGTTTGACTGATTATGACTCTACTCAAATAGTAACGAAAGAAGAGTTTATTACAGAAAACACCCCAGCACAATTGAAAGCGTTTATGGTAAAAAATCCAACGCACTTGATTTCAGGAAACCTGACCCTAAGAGGTGTGACCAAGAACATCACCTTCCCTGCTGAAGTTAAGATTACACCTTCTAAAATAAAGGTGGAAGCGAAGTTCAATATTGACAGAACTGATTGGAATCTTTCTTACAATAGTGAAGCAAAGGCTGTTGATAAGGCTAAAGACAAGTTCATCTACAATACGGTAAATGTCGGTTTTCTAATCGAAGCTAACAGAAACTAAAATTCGTCAGATAAATACTGACAGAATGTCATCATCTAAAATTGGAATCGTATCTTTGCAGATTCAAAACAGATTATTACTATGACAGAAGTGATTGCAGATTTGGAAATACTGGATCAGAAAAATGATCAGGATGAGAGCTGTGGCGTAAGAATTTCCAAGGAAGGCACTGACGACAAAGCCAGAAAACTGTACATCGAGAGCTATGGATGTCAAATGAATTTCTCTGATAGTGAGATTGTTACATCCATTCTTGAGAAAGAAGGCTTTGATACTACCTCATCTTTTGAGAAAGCAGATGTTATCCTTTTGAATACCTGCTCTATCAGAGAGAAAGCTGAAATAACGGTAAGAAAACGACTTACCCAATTCAATAAAATCAAGGAAGAGAAACCCGAAATCACCATTGGAGTATTGGGTTGTATGGCCGAACGATTGAAATCCAAACTTCTGGAAGAAGAGAAGATTGTTGACCTGGTAGTTGGTCCAGATGCTTACAGAGATCTTCCGAACCTGGTTAAAAAAGCAGAAGATGGTGAGAAGGGAGTAAATACTTTCTTATCAAGAGAAGAGACTTATGCAGACATCTCTCCTGTTCGATTGAACTCAAACGGTGTTACAGCTTTCATTTCAATCATGAGAGGATGCGACAACATGTGTTCTTTCTGCGTAGTGCCATTTACTAGAGGTAGAGAGCGTTCTCGTGATCCACTTTCTATCGTAAAAGAAGCACAAGACTTATTTGATCGTGGTTACAGAGAAGTGACGTTACTTGGACAAAATGTAGACTCCTACAAGTGGTCTGATGAAGAAAACAACAAAGCTCGCCTGGAAAAGCAAGGAATTGCTGAGATTGTCAACTTTGCCAACCTCCTAGAAATGGTCGCTCAAGTGAGTCCTGAATTACGAGTTAGATTCTCTACTTCTCACCCGAAAGACATTACAGATGAAGTACTTCATACTATGAAAAAGTATGAAAACATCTGCAAATACATTCACCTTCCTGCACAAAGTGGCAATACCCGAGTGTTGGAATTGATGAACAGAACCTACGACAGAGATTGGTATATTAATCGTGTAGATGCGATTAGAAACATTCTGGGTCAGGAATGTGGAATTAGCTCGGATATGATTGCTGGATTCTGCACAGAGACTGAAGAAGAGCATCAAGACACTTTGAGCCTGATGGACTATGTGAAGTATGACTTCTCTTACATGTTCTTCTACTCGGAAAGACCAGGTACGCTGGCCGCGAAAAAGTATGAAGATGATATTCCATTAGACACCAAGAAAAAACGTCTAACAGAAATCATCAATAAGCAACAAGAACACTCTTTGGAGAGAAACAAACTGGACATTGGAAAGACGTTCAAAGTCCTAATAGAAGGATATAGTAAGCGTTCTAAGGATGATGTTCAGGGAAGAAATAGTGCCAATAAGGTTGTAATCTTCAGAGATAACAATTATCAAAAAGGTCAATACGTAAACGTAAAAGTGAATGACTGTACTGCAGCCACACTTTTCGGTGAAGTAGTTGCATAATCGATGGATTACAGAATAGATTCAGAAATACAGTCAGTCAAGCAGCGTTTTGAGATCATTGGTAATTCTTCCAAGCTCAACAATGCGATCAGGATAGCTATGCAAGTAGCCCCTACCGATATGAGTGTGCTCATTCAAGGGGAAAGTGGTGTTGGTAAAGAGTCTTTCTCTAAGATCATCCACAGCTTATCACACAGAAAGCATGGTCAGTTCATAGCAATTAACTGCGGAGCCATTCCTGAAGGAACGATTGATTCTGAATTGTTTGGTCATGAGAAAGGCTCTTTTACAGGTGCTCATGAAGCACGTAAAGGATATTTCGAAGTAACAAACGGTGGCACCATCTTTCTAGACGAAATCGGAGAAATGCCAGTTGGCACTCAAGCACGATTACTCAGAGTATTAGAAAATGGCGAATTCATCAAAGTAGGATCTTCTAAGGTTCAAAAAACAGACGTACGAGTAATTGCCGCAACGAATGTGGAGTTGCATGATGCTATCTCTAACAATAAATTTAGAGAAGACCTCTATTATCGTCTAAACACCGTTCCCATTCAGGTACCTTCTCTTCGAGAGCGTGGTGATGATGTATTGTTGCTGTTCAGAAAATTTGCGACAGACTTTTCAGAGAACTATAGCACCAAGCCAATCAAGCTAGATGATAATGCCAAAGAAGCACTCTTGAAATTCCGTTTCCCAGGCAATATTCGTCAATTAAAGAATCTGGTAGAGCAAATCAGTGTATTGGAAATGGAACGTGAAATTTCAGCAGAAACGCTGTTGAAATATTTACCAAAAACCACCTCCTACCTACCAGCTCTAGCCAACCATATTGAGAATAAAGAGAATTTTTCTGAGCGAGACATTCTTTACAAGGTTCTCTTTGACATGAAGCGTGATATGTCAGAAATGAAAACCTTGATTCATCAGATATTGTCAGAAGATGGCAATAGAAGTGAAATTTTATCTGAACATAAGCGTTTGTTCAATGACATGGAGTCATTCCCTGCGGAAGCTCCTGCAGAATATTCCGAACCAGAGCCTGCTCCTTACAAAGCTCCTATCTTATTAGATTCTCACAGGGAGAACTTGGATGAAGACGACTCTAGTTACGAGATCGAAGACATCACGCATGAAACGGAAGAAGATGAATCGCTCTCTTTAGAAAAAAAGGAGAAAGAAATGATCATCATGGCATTGAAAAAGAACAACAACAAGCGTAAATATGCGGCAAGGGATCTTGGCATTTCTGAAAGAACATTATACCGAAAGATTAAGCAGTATGAGATCGATAATATTTAGTTGCTGTATACTTGGAATTGCAGCTTTGGCCGGATGTGGAGTCTATGGCTTCACTGGTGCATCTATTTCTCCAGATGTGAAGACCATTTCCATTGGTACGTTTTACAACAACGCTACCTTGGGTCCATCCAACATGAGTATTTTGTTTACCGAAGCGATTAAAGATTATTACCAACAAAATACAAGCTTAACCCTGGTGGACGATAATGGTGATTTGCAATTGGAAGGGTTTGTTGCAGATTATAAAATCACTCCAGTATCTGCTAGTGCTTCAGGGAATAACAGCAATGCGGACTTTTCCAGCACATCAAGAATTACTATTACTGTGTCGTGTAGTTATATAAATACAAAGGATGATGAGTTTGATTTTGATAAAAATTTCTCATTCTTTGTCGATTACGACCAAAATTCAACCGACCTAGCCTCCGAAGAACAAGCATTTGTTGAAGAAATCTTTGATCAAATCATACTGGATATCTTCAATGCTTCTGTGGCAAATTGGTAATTTTTCTTAATTTAGACTATAATCAACGCTTGCCTCCTGTGAATAAACAGAAATTTGTTGAGTTTTTAAGACATCCATCATCGCTAGACAACCAATCTGTAGCGGATTTGGAATCGGTGTTGGAAGAGTTTCCATACTTCCAAAATGCGAGAACTTTAATCGCCAAAGGAAGTAAACAACTCAAGTCTAAGAAAGCTGGCCTACACATCAACACTGCTGCTATCTATGCTACAGATAGAGCTTTATTGAAAAGATATATCAATGATCAACTAATCTTCTTGAGTCCTTTGGATGTTCATGAATCTCATGAAGCTGAACGCGAAAAGGAACTTGACGAATCGATAAAAACGTCGAAAGTTGTCAACGCGAAAGTCAAGCAAGCTGCAAGTGAAGAAAAAGCACCTCCGAAGAAGAAGGTGATCATGCGTCCTCAACCAGAAGAAACCAAAGCTGTAGAGCCAGAAGCGCTGATTGAAGATCCTGTACCTTCCGATCTCGACAACATCATTGACGAGCTATACAAAGATCTAGAGGCATTAAAAGAAAACAGAGCTAAGCTTAACAAGATTGAGAACGATCTAGCCGAGCAAGAAGCCGTTGATGCTGCTGTCCAAAAAGCAACTAAGAAAGCTGACTCAAAACCTAAGGAAGAAGTAAAAGAAGAAGCCAAAGCAGAACCTACTCCTCAAGTTGAAGAACCTAAAGAGGAAAAGTCTACAGAAGTGGAGCCTGAGGAAGTAAAGGCTGAAACTAAAACAGAAGACGCTACCGTAGAGAAAGTCGAAAAACCAAAATCTAAGGCTAAGCCTACCAAAGAAAAGGATAAGTCTGATGAGGAGTCAACTATAGATGAGTCTCCAGAAGAAATTAAATCTAAGGTTTCAAAAATCTCTGAAGAAATATCGGAGGAAATAGAAGCTGAAGAAAAAGAGAAACCAAAACGTGCATCACAATCAAGATCAGCACGTCGAACGGTAAAGCTCAAAAAAGATGATGACGCTGAAACTTCTAAAAAAGCTGAATCGTCCAAAAAAGCAGCCGCTAAAGAAAAACCAGCTAAAGAGAGCAGTAAAGCCAAATCAAAAAAGAAGGATAGTTCCACCAATAAAGGAACTACCAAGAAGGCTACGACTGCTAAAAAGTCATCTAATAAAGATGATTCCAAGGATGACTCTAAGTCAGACAAAGGTGAGGCCGGTGAGAAATCTAGAAAAGTAGATCAAGATTCGATCATTTCTAACTTCATCAAGACCAATCCATCGATTAGTCCCGCTGATGCTACTACATCCAAAGCACCTAGTGGAGACTTATCAACCGGTAGTTCTGAACTTCATCCAGAGATCGCATCAGAATATTTAGCTGAAATTTACCTGGAGCAGGGAAGTTATGACCGTGCTATTCAAATATATGAAGCGCTTATAGTGCGTTTTCCTGAAAAATCAGTTTACTTTGCCGACATTATTAAAAAAGTAAACGAACAGAGATAGAATGTACGCAGTAATCGTAAGTGTTATCATCCTTGTGGCTTTGTTATTGATTTTAGTAGTTCTTGCTCAGAACCCAAAAGGTGGAGGACTATCTAGCCAATTTGGTGGTGCTGGTACTCAGCAAATCATGGGTGTAAAGAAAACAGGTGATATCCTAGAGAAATTAACTTGGGGCTTTGCAATTGCTCTTCTAGTATTGACAATTAGCACCAACTTTGTAATCGAAGAAAATACACAAACAATCACCTCTCCTAACCTGGAAAACGCTCAGGAGTCTATTCTTCCACAGCAATCTATTCCAGTAGAATCAGGTGAGGCAATTGATGATCTAGGATTAGAAGAAGAAGCTTCTTCTGACTCTACGAACTAATCTCAGTTAACTTCCTCACAAGTAGTCTTTTTGCTACTGGAAGTACCGTTTGAGGTAAAGGAAATTTGATCTTACTGATCACCAGAAATGTAGCTGGATTTGGCAATTCCCAATAGCGTTTTGCCAAATCCAGCTTTATTTTTTCATAGGACCTACTAAAATCCTTAAAGTCATCAAATAAGTAAGTCGTATTGATGGCACGATACCTTTCGTTGGATTGTTCCAAAACAGACATCTGGTATCGGTAGACCTTTACTTCCCGTTTGGCATCTTGATTGATCAACACATACCCCTCCTGGTTATACAAAGGCGTTAGTCCAACAGAGTCCATCTCCATATTTTCTTCCACCAAATCGAACAACTCCTTCCCCAGCCCAATGGCCTCTTCCAATCTTGGCAAGGCAAACGAAATTATTGACTCCAGTTCTTCCATGAGTTCATCATCTTTCACCATTCGCTTGTAAGTGAAGCTAAGCTTTTTGAAATCCGCCTTACTGATGGATTTGGGAAAGCTTTCATAAATCACTTCCTTGTTGTCTTTCACCTTTTGGAGGTTCTTGTAGTGAAGTATCAAATCTGACAAAAAAGGATATAACTCCGCTAAATCAAAACGCTCACGGATGTCTTTTAAATAGGCTAACAAGATGTACTTCTTGTACTCATAATCTATCATTCCTTCTGTCAGCCAATCATGTTTAAGATCTGTCATATTGAGATAAGAATTTTAACCTATCTAAAATTTAAAACTCATTTTCCAAAATGGCAAGCTGTCAGTTACTGACAGGAATATTCTTTGACTGACAGATAGAAACCACAAACTGAACTTTTGTCAGTACAGCATGACAGAATTCATGACAAATTTGGCAGTAATTCACATTGGCATACTCTATGCTACAATGCGATCAGATATAAAATCAAAAATTGACTAACAATAAAATTCATTAAACAATGTCAAAAGTTAATTTCAAACCACTAGCTGATAGAGTTCTGGTAGAACCTGCGGCAGCTGAAGAGAAAACTGCTTCTGGAATCATCATTCCTGACACAGCGAAAGAGAAGCCTCAGAGAGGTGAGGTTGTTGCTATTGGTACTGGTAAGAAAGATGAGCCAATCAATGTAAAAGTTGGTGACAAAGTACTTTATGGCAAATATTCTGGTACAGAGATCAGCATCGATGGCAAAGAGTATTTGATCATGAAGGAAGCTGACATTTACGGAATCGTTTAATCATTACCCATTAATTAGAACACATTAAATAGATAATAATCATGGCTAAAGATATTTTCTTTGATACTGACGCGAGAGACAGCCTAAAAAAAGGTGTGGACATTCTTGCAAATGCTGTTAAAGTAACCTTAGGACCTAAGGGAAGAAACGTAATTCTTGACAAAAAATTCGGTGCTCCTACAATCACTAAAGATGGTGTTTCTGTAGCGAAAGAAATCGAATTGAGCGAGCCTATCGAAAACATGGGTGCGCAACTAGTGAAAGAAGTGGCTTCTAAAACTGCAGATAGCGCTGGTGACGGTACTACTACTGCTACTGTATTGACTCAAGCAATCTTCAACCACGGTATTAAAAACGTGGCTGCTGGAGCTAACCCAATGGATCTTAAAAGAGGTGTGGACAAAGCTGTTGCTGCTGTAGTAGCAAACTTGAAAGAGCAGTCTAAAGAAATCTCTACTAGCGAAGAAATCGCTCAGGTAGCTACTGTTTCTGCTAACAACGACGCTGAAATTGGTAACATGATTGCCAATGCGATGGACAAAGTTGGTAAAGACGGTGTTATCACTGTAGAAGAAGCAAAAGGTACTGAAACTGAAGTGAAGACTGTAGAAGGTATGCAGTTTGACAGAGGTTACCTTTCTCCATACTTCGTGACTAACACAGAGAAGATGGAAGCTGAGTTGGAAAACCCATTCATCTTGATCTATGACAAGAAGGTTTCTAACATGAAGGAATTGCTTCCTATCCTTGAAGCAACTGCTCAAACTGGAAGACCATTGTTGATCATTGCTGAGGATGTAGAAGGTGAAGCGCTAGCTACATTGGTAGTAAACAAAATCAGAGGTTCACTGAAAATCGCTGCTGTAAAAGCTCCAGGATTCGGTGACAGAAGAAAAGCAATGCTTGAGGATATCGCTATCCTTACAGGTGGTACTGTAATTTCTGAAGAAAGAGGTTACAAACTAGAGAATGCTACTCTTGACTACTTAGGTACTGCTGAAAAAATCAACATTGATAAGGACAACACTACTATCGTAAATGGTGCAGGTAAAGCAGAAGAGATCGAAGGTAGAGTAAACCAAATCAAGCAACAAATCGAAAACACTACTTCAGATTACGATAAAGAAAAACTACAAGAGAGACTTGCTAAGCTTTCTGGTGGTGTAGCTATCCTTTACATTGGTGCTGCTACTGAAGTAGAGATGAAAGAGAAGAAAGACAGAGTAGATGATGCTCTTCACGCTACAAGAGCTGCTGTACAAGAAGGTATCGTCGCAGGTGGTGGTGTTGCTTTGATCAGAGCTTTGAATGCTATCGAAGGTCTTGAACTTGGTAACATTGACCAAAACACAGGTGTGAAAATCGTTTACAATGCGATCCAGGCTCCTTTGAGAACTATCGTTGAAAACGCTGGTGGTGAGGCTTCTGTAGTAGTTAACGCAGTGAAAGAAGGTAAAGATGATTACGGATACAATGCTGCTTCTGACGAATATGTAAACATGTTCAAAGCGGGTATCATTGACCCAACTAAAGTAACTCGTCTAGCTCTTGAGAACGCTGCTTCTATCGCTTCATTGTTATTGACTACTGAAGCTGTAGTAGCTGATCAGCCTGAGCCAGAAGGTGGTGCTCCTGCAATGCCAGGTGGAATGCCAGGCGGCATGGGTGGAATGATGTAATCATACACTTGAAATATATAAACCAAAAAGCTCTCCAAATCGGAGAGCTTTTTTTGTACAACAGTAAAAAATAAGTAGCGAACAAGATCCACTACTTAATATGAAGAAAACTACTAATTCACTATTTCTTGAGGAGTTTCTTAAATACTACCTCGCCATCATTAGGGTGTATTTTGATTAAATAAATCCCATTCATTAAGGATGAAACATCGATCGACTCATTTGAGTCTACACTTCTTCTAAGCACTTCTCTCCCATCGAGTTCCATTATGCTAATCTCCGCTGGTGATTGAAGGCCTAATACCTGCAATTGATCTTTTGTAGGGTTTGGAGTAATGACTAACTTAAAATCTTCAGGCAACTCTGGTCTGGACAACATCCCTGAGCACTCCAATGTGGATCCAGCGACACCTCCTAGTGTTCTAGCTCCACTAAGTGATGCCTGATACTGATTCCACAATGACTGTACAGATTCTCCCAATATTTCCTGACATGCAGCATCCCAGGACCATGTTCCGTATGTCCTTGCTGTATGATTAAACTTCTTTGCAAAATCTGGGTCTTTATTGTCAGCTAACCAATCAATGAAAAATCCAGATGTAGTGTAACCACTAGTCCAGTTTCCTCCTGTAGATGGATATCTTGGAGGTGAAAAACCCCGTGTATTGATTCTCACATAGTCTGCGAGACCTTCTATGAAACCATAAAAGTCCGTACCGCCACTATACCCGCCGGCATTTTTAGGCTCATACTGATACGCGTGTGTTCCTTCATGTGATAGTATTCCTAATATCTCTTGTCTTACTGCATTGAGATCACCTCCATTATTATTGTAGACATTTTCAATGTGACGTACACTCACCTGTATACTAATTTCTGGTGGTGCTCCCCATTTACTTGCTACACCATCATAATCTTCCAGGTAAAAATTAAGCCGATTAAAGGTTAGAATATTATCAGCATCGTTGTAATAAACCTGTTTCGCTACATCGAGCAGTTGCTCCTGCATATCTGCCACTGGATCGGGGATCGCTGAGTTAAAAATAGTACTGCCGTTGTGCGATGGTGCATTGTTAACAAAGTTGATTTGTGGGTATGGAAAGCTATCCCAGTCACCATCTCCACCAGTACCTACTTGCTCTCCATAGATCTCTAGTTCTGCAAGTTGCAGCACAGTTCCACTATTATTAGTCATTTGAAGCCGATACTGACTATACGCAGTGTTATTGGAGAATGTAAACACTCGCCTTTGGAAACGATTTGCAAAATCCTCGCCATTACGACTATCTATCGTGGCCCATGATGACCCGTCGTTAGATCCCTGTAGTGTCCAGTTTAGCGGATCACGAGTAGCTGCGTCATTTGCAGAGGTCAATGCATAACTAGTGGCTATATAACTATTCGAAGAAGCAAATTGAACCCAGGCAGAACTGTGGAATGTGAGATACTTAGTATTGGCACTGTTATCTACCAAATTGCCAATACCTTCATTGGCTGGAGAATCCGCATACTGCGCTGACACAGAACCACCCTGATCAGTGATATCTACTATTTCAACATACTCTTCTCCATATATCTCTAGCTCTGCTAGCTGCAAAATATTACCACTGTTATTGGTCATTTGCAAACGATAAGATTTATAAGGAGTACTGTTATTGAAACTAAATTCTCTACGCTGATACCTAGAAGGAAAATCCTGTCCAGATCTTGAGTCAATAGTAGTCCATGAGCTACCATTATTAGATCCTTGCAGTGTCCATATCAAAGGATCTCTTGCTGAAGCATCGTTTGCTGAAGTGAGCGCATAACTAGTTACTATGTAGCTGTCTGATGCAGAATATTGTACCCAACCAGCATTCTGAAAAGTGAGATACTTTGTGCTAGAATTGTTATCTACAAGATTACCTATACCCTCACCAGATGGCGAATCACTATATTGAGCACTTATGCTCCCTGGCTGATCAGTAATATCAACCACATTCGCCGCGGCATGATAAGAAAGTGGGAAATCAAGTTGTGCCTGAGCAAATTCAGCCTGTCTGGCAGAAGTCCAATCAAAGGCATTTTCTGCCAGAGAACTGAGATCCTCTCCTGCTGCTTCACTCCAAAAATGGACGAATTCTCCCCAATTCATATTTCGGGAATAGGTGTTTCCATTTTTGGGGAAATGTTGAGATAACACTATGAAGAAGTCACTTAGCACTTCTCCATTGCCATAATTATTCCAGATTGGGTAAAACCACTCTGCAAACCAGGGGTCATTGACCTGAGAATTGTACCAACGAGTAGCTTCACTAGTCCACCCTAGCTCCACATAAACATCATATTGGTAAATAACAGCCCATTTACTATCACCCCAAATTGGAAAGGCCGGTGAACCATTACTACTATTGGTAACAGATTCAACTATATGTGCTATTTCATGTATCGAGGCATCCAAGGCCCAACCAGTTGGCTGTGTCCATGAACCATTTTGTCCCAGATCTATGACATTTCTATAATCATGACCTGCATCAAAATAATAACCCGGATGACCTCCTCCATACTTATCTTGATGAAAGATTGCCCAAAGAACACCATCACCAGTACCTCCACTCATATCTCCATAAAGTTGCTTGGTATATCTCCATGCATCTCCAATATAGGTATTGATCCAGGTAATAGATGGGTCCATTTCAGCGTCATAGTAGACGTTGAGATCACTGTCATTATAGACCAGTGATACGTTTTGCTGATGCTCAAACCAATGCTCCTGCCATGTAGCGGGAGGCGACTGAGCTACTAATGTAAATCCTGCCATCAGGAGTAGTCCTGTACAGAATTGTTTTAAACTGAGCTTTTCCATAGTTAGCTTATTTATGTGAGTAATTAGGTTACAAGTCTATTTTACAGAGCATAATTCTTACGTTGTATGCAATGATGATATGCATACAAGCACATTATTTGATTTATCTGCAAAATCAATTCATAAGCTGATCTCATCCACGATGGATGACTTCTGAAAACTGTTAAGAATTAGAAAAGCGGGGGAAAAATGGCATTATAAAAAAAGACCCAAATCCTAAGGTTAAAAAAGCGATGGGTCCAGGACCCATCGCCAGATAGTGAGTGATTATTCAGAAACGTAACCTGGATTCTGCTTTAGATTCGGGTTAATCGCAATTTGTCTTGCTGGAATTGGGAATAACTCCTTATTAGGATCACTATGAGCTGAATGATCCCACCAGTCTGTTGTAATAAACTTATCAAAACGGATCATATCAGTTCTTCTCTTTCCTTCAAATACAAATTCACGCCCACGCTCTCTGTAAAGCTCATCCAGTGTCAATGTAGCCACGGAATATGCCTCAGCAGGCCAATCAGCAGCATCAAATGCTCTTTGTCTACATGAATTAATCAGATCAACTGCCTCTGGAGTAGCAACCCCACCATTTTGACGCATGATAGCCTCTGCTTTATTGAAGTAGATTTCAGTTAAACGATAGATAATGTAATGGTTTTCTCTATAGCTTTCTTCATCCACTGTACCAGAACGATACTTATGGAATCTCGCCCCACTGTTCTCTTCGCCTTCTGCCATTCCTCCTTCAGAAGTAAAGTCGCCTTCACTTTCTCTACGGATAGCATTCACATACACTAATGGTTGATCAGCATATTCCTCAGTTCCTAAAATTGGATCTTCTGTACCGTATACATACTGAGGTCCAGACAAGAACCACTCTTGCTTACGTAGATCATTGTCATCGAATAAATCAAATCCAGTTGGAGTAACAACTACCGCGTTCCAGCCACTGTAACTTACGTTCAAGGCTGCAGACATATTGCCATATCCTGAAAACAAGTATTGCCAGATAAATTCGAATCCACCTTTTCTGCTATAAGCAAACTGGAATAAGTTTTCTCTCGCCGTTTGGTTGGTATTTCCAAAGGATTCAAAAATATCAGGTGCTAAACTTGGTCCGCCATTTAGACCCCCAGCTTCTCCGTCGATAATTTTGTTGCAAGCTTGAATACACTTATCGTACATAGGTTCTCCTGCCCACACTTCTGCATTCAAATAAAGCTCAGCTAGCATTGCATATCCTGCAGTAGCTGAAACTCTACCAATCAATTCCTCAGAATATGGAAGTAGATCAGGCACATAAGTGGTCAATTCTTCTTCAATAAATGCAAAAACCTCTGCACTTGGCTTAGTCTCTGGATTCAATGGATCAGCCACTTTGGTTACAATTGGAATATTACCCCATAGATCCATCAACTTGATGTAATGGAATGCTCGCAACACATGAAGTTCAGCGATAATCGCATTCATTTCCTCATCTGTGATACCCATTGATTGGTATTCTACTCCAGACAAATCTTCAATAGCCGAGTTGATCAAGCCAACTCCACTCCACATCAATGCCCAGGTATCAGCAAGTCTTCCTTCTTCTGGTGTCCAGGTATGGTAGTGCATTCTAAAGTGATCTCCACCATCATAACCATGTTTTCCTTTTTGTGGCCAAGCCTGCTGATCACCTGATAACTCATTGTGATACCAGTAATTACCTCTCCAGGTAGGAACCAACCAAGCTTGCATGTGCGTAAACGGTCTTAGCGCACCCTGCATCACTTCCAATCTATTGTTATAGAAGTTTTGCTTATTTAATTCACTATATATCGTTTCGTCGAGATCTGTACATCCGGCTAAGATTAATAGACAGATGCTCATCAAAAACGTTGTTGTGCTTTTTATATACTTTCTCATCAGTCTCTAATTTTAAAATCCAAAATTCAACCCAACAGTAAATGATTTGGTGCGTGGGTAAAATCCTCTACCATCGATACCTGTGGTAAAACCAGTATTCTGCAACTCTGGATCAATACCGCTGTATTTGGTAAATGTGAGGATGTTTCTACCTGTCACATACAATCTTAGGTTTCTCACTAGATCGGTATTGAAGTCGAAGTTGTAGCCGATAGTTACGTTATCAAGCTTTACAAAACCTCCATCTTCCAGATAGTAATCAGAGTATTGTGGATTATCATCCAACTCACTATGTGTGGTGATTGCAGACTTCAAGATGTTGTTTGGCAACCATCTTTTGTTACCAAAATACATTTCTTTGGTATTCAAAATATCGTATCCGAACTTACCTCTCAAAAATACAGTAGCATCCCAGTTTTTATAAGTTAAACGATTAGTTAAGGCCAAATTGAACTTAGGAACACCATTACCAATGATGGTCAAATCTTCTGGCACCATTTCACCTGCTGTTCCTGTAGTACCATCTTGTTTATAGAACAACCATTGTCCATCTTCAGTGAACCCTGCGAAACGCTTACCATAGAAGTTTCCTACTCTACCACCTTCTTCTAGTCTGATAGCATTACCCAATGCGCCAGGAGAAGGAAGTCCACCATATTCCAAACGCTCCGCTTTGAAAGTCTCGTTAGACAATTTCTCTAACTTGTTTTCTTGCCAGCTTCCAGTCAAATCAATATTCCACTGAAGATCAGTTTTAGAGATCGGAATACCAGAAATCAAGAATTCAACCCCTTTATTTCTCATTGATCCCACGTTGTACCAAATTCTATCCCACACATAGGCAGGTTGCTGTGCAGTGTACTCATTTAGGATATCTGTTGTTAGGCGATTGTAGATATCAATTGATCCACCTAGTCTACCACCAAGTATGGCATAATCAAGACCAAAGTTCCACTCTCCTTTTTTCTCCCATTTAAGATCTGGGTTAGGGTTTTTACCAACACCGTATGTTTGGAAGAAAACTCCATCCTGAGGATAAACTCCACCAGTCCCTAAGGTTACCAATGACTGGTAATTGGCAAACTCCTGGTTACCTGTAACACCGTATCCAATACGAGCTTTCAAGTTGTCAATAAGCGGAACAGCACTCATGAATGCTTCATCACTTAACGTCCAACCAACAGAAGCTGCAGGGAACATACCCCACTTGTTGTTTGCACCAAACCTTGATGAACCTTCTCTTCTCAAGATTGCTTGTGCGAAGTACTTTTCTTTGAAAGCATAATTCACTCTACCAAAGAAGGCAATCAAGGTATTATCACCTTTACTGCTTCCCATTCCAGGTCGTGGCAATTGATCATTATTGATAGCAGTTCCACTACCGAAGTTCCAATCCAAGAAAGCATCAGTTGTAAAACCATTATTGTTCATATTATATGACTCGATGGTTCTGTACTGATAACTATACCCTCCTAAGATTCCGAATGAGTGCGAGCTTATAACCTTCTTATAATCAACTGTTGATTCAAATGTCTTGGACCACTCCAGGCGATTACTCTTTGAAGCATAACCAAATCCCTGGTACTGAGCATCTGGTCTTTGATCCCAATCTTCAGTAGATCTGTAATATCTATCATTCCAGTCATCACGCAGATAAGAACCAAAGGCAGAAACATGAAGACCATCAATCACTTCATAGGTCAATCGCGCATCACCTGAAAGTGTCATTTGCTTTCTTTCGCTGATTCTGTGCTCCAACCTTGAAAGCGGGTTGTAGTTATTGTATCCTTGAGTTTCAAAGAAAGTACCATCAGGATTTATCAATGGAGCCGTCGGGTTTCTTTGGATGGCTTGCTCAAAGTCTCCACCTCCTCCACCAAGAAGGTTACTATTGTTCACATTGACCGCAAGGTTCATTTGAAGATCTAATCGTTCATTGAATCCAGTTTGATTCACGTTCATTCTACCTCCAACTTGCTTTCTACCGTTCTCCTTAGCGATACCATTGGCCTCATTGAAGTAAATTGACGCTCTATAGTTGGATTTATAGGATCCTCCTGAAGCAGAGAAATTATGGTATTGACTTAGATTCTTTTTATCAATCAATTCATCATACAAATCAGTGGAACTACCAAAGTCCTGTGCCGCATCAATTTCTCCAGCAGCAATCAAGCCTCTGAATTCACTGGCAGTTAAGAAATCTGGCTTACGATCTACAACCTCTCTCTGAAGGTAAGTTGAGTATGAATATTTCGGATCTCCAGCTTTTCCTTTTTTAGTTGTGATCAGGATTACTCCTGCATTACCTCTAGTTCCGTAGATTGCAGCAGCAGATCCATCTTTCAACACATCTATTGATTCAATATCATCTTGCTGAAGAAGATCCAGATTGGCACCTGGGATACCGTCAATAACGATAAGTGGCTCTATTCCACCTCTTAGAGAGTTTACACCTCTTAGCTGAATACTAGCGCTGGTATTGGGGTTATTACCAGATGTCCTTGTAATGTTAAGTCCTGCTACTTTTCCCTGAATCAAATCCAAAGGAGAACGAACACCACCAGAATTAAACTCTTCTTCTTTAACAGATGCAACAGCAGAGGTCACTTCCTTTTTCTTTTGTGTACCGTAGCCTACTACCACTACTTCTTCTAGCGCAGTAACATCTTCTTTCAGTTCTACATTAATTGTTGTTCTGCCATCTACCATCACTTCCTGTGTGGCATAACCTACCGAACTCACCACTAGAATAGATTGTTCAGAAGGAGCGGTAAGTCTGAAATTTCCATCAATGTCAGTAATGGTACCAATGGATGTTCCTTTCACCACAATAGAAACACCAGGAAGTCCACCCTCTTTAGCCGAACTTACCTTTCCGGATACGGTTACTTCCTTCACATATACTTCAACTTCCGGTTGAGCTGCTTGCTCTTTCTTACCTACGTGAATTACGTCATTCACTTGTTTGAATTTAAGATTAGCTTCAGCAGATAGCTCTAAAAGTATAGCAGCTACAGTAGCGTTCTTAAACTCTTTGCTCAGCTGAACACCAGAATTGATATCCTCCTTGTTGAAGGAGAAATGGTAATCAGTTTTGCGCTCGATCTGATCGAACGCCTCATCGATTGCACTGTCTTTCAATTTTAATGATATCACTGCCTCTCGAACACTGGCAACTCCCTGAGCACTAGACACTCCGGTTGCGAAGAGTGTCCCAGTTAGGAAGGCATGAATCACAAGACCATAAAAGGTTAGTTTCGACAACATTACTATCCGTCTTAGTAGTTTTTTGTCCATATTTGTACGGTTAATTAAGTTTTTAATTAATGCATCTGGAGGTTCCTGTTAAGGCTTCCAATCTTGTGCAGGACCTTCAGATTAGTTAAGTTTAGTTTGTTAGATTTTGGTTATTCAAATTGTATCATCACTTTCTTGTTATTTATTGAGTAATCGAATTTGTTTATAAAGCTTAATCCCTCTAATACGTTTTCCAGGTTTTCATTTTCAAAGTGCCCGGAGTATTTCTTATTGGTAGATGGCATATTTTCAACGGTAATAAATACTCCATACCAACGCTCCAGTCTGTCCACCACCTCATCGAAACTTACTTCCTGAAAATACAATATCCCTTTGGTCCAACCGAAGTACTCCATATCATCAAAGGTTGATTTTGCAATGATTGAATTATCCAGATCGATATTCACTTTCTCCCCTGGCACGAGTACTTCTGAAGCTCCATTTCCGGTTACCTGAACTTTTCCGGTACGAAGTGCAACTTCTAAATCGTTGAGGACATAATTTCTTTTCACTACGAAACTTGTACCCAATACGCGAGTAGCATACCCACCACTCTCTACCACAAACGGTCTGTTGACATCCTCTACCACTTCGAAGTATGCTTCTCCACTAAGAGACACATCTCTTCTTTCTGCACTAAAGTTGTTGGGAAATACAAGACTTGAATTAGCGTTTAAAACGACTTTACTTCCATCTGGTAGGTAAAAGGACATTTTTTGTCCATTTTCAGTGGTTTTGGTGTTATAAACGATTCTTACCTCAGAAGCCTGCTCCGATTTAGGAATTGAAAAATAGGTTATGATTGAGGTAAGGATTAGGACTAAAGATGCTACTCGCCAATAAGTCCCGTAGTTGTGCATACGTCTAGACTTAGCTTCATATTCCTGAACTTCGTCTGTCCAATGCTTTCTATTAATGCTGATTACTTTCGAAGGATCCTCATCTGCTATTCTTTCTCGAAGCTTCTCCAACACAGGCTCATCATCCCAAATGATATTCTGATCTAATCCTTGAGTGAAATATTCCGATATGTATTCATCAACTTCTGAATCACAGGAATCAATCCACTCTAGCAACTGATCTCTTTCAGCCTGGGTAGCCTCTCCTCTCTTTACTTTCTCAAATAATTCTCTTTGCTGCATGCAGTCATTTAGCGTTTACAAAAGGATATACCCGCATGCTGAAACAATTACGTAATTAAAATTTAAAATTTTTATAAAACCTGATAGAATACCAGTGCCACCACAACAGAAAGGCTAAGATGATTCTTTACAAATTTGGTGGCGTGAAATAAGTGATGCTCCACTGTACGTTTAGAAAGTCCCATCATCTCTGCTACTTCATCAATTTTCACACCATCCAACTTCACCATTTGAAACACCTTCTTCCTTTGTGGGGACAATTCATCCATAACCGCAGATAATTTGTTTTGCAGCTCGTGGAACTCATAAGATGTCTCTGTGGAATTTTCACCTGGTTCGGAAGAAACAATGAGTTCATTTACGTAGTTGGAGCGAACTGTTTGAGATCTTAAAAATTTAAGAACAGTATTTCTAGAGATCGTAATAATGTAGGATTGTATGGAAAGGTCAGACCTTAGGTTGCTCCTGTTTTTCCATAATTTGAAGAAGACTTCCTGGACCATTTCTTCCGCATCTGCATGGTCCAAATAGAAACTTTTTGCTACTCCATAGACTCTTTTAGCATACATATGATATATATGCTCGAAGCAGCCAGCATCACCCGATCTTATCCCTTCGACTAATTCTAACAACTCCTCATCCATAGCTGAAAAAGAATCGTATTTCATGAAATGAGCTTCCTCAATTGACTATGCTTATTAAAAAGTAATAAGCGATTTAATTCCTAAAAGTACAATTAGTTCCCATATAATGAAGAAATTTTTAAGGAATTAATAAATGTTCGTTATACAAATAAAGGCCTGAAAATTTTATAGCTCATAGCGTTATTATGCCATACGCTTTTAATCGAACACAATAGTTTCCAAGTCGAAAAACCATAATTCCCCTTGGATCAAATAAGATTATATTGTTCCAAACATTCATTCTTCTTAAAAATCAGAACTCGATTTTTTGCTAACTCATTGCCATGAATTATATTAAGTTTTGATCACCAACTCTTTGATTTTAACATCTCCAATATGGCTCTATTATTTTTTATCCTATTCGGCTTCTTCTTATTCGCAATATGGGTTTGGACAATTATCGATATCATTAAAAGTGAATTTAAAGACAACAACGAAAAGATCCTATGGGTGGTGCTAGTCATACTCTTACCTTTTATTGGTACTGTTCTCTATTTTGCCATTGGTAGTAAAAACAGGGTCCCTTCATGAAAATGAAAAATATTCCCTTTGGTCAACTTGCTATGGAGTTTGTCTCTGTAGTATTTGCTGTGATTTTAGCCTTAGGGTTAAACTCATACAAGCAAGCCCTAGATGCAGAAAGTGAAGCGATAGTTCTCAAAAACTCCATAATTAAAGAGTGTCAGGAGAACCTGATCAAAGTAGACTCCATGTTGATTAAAAATCAAGATTACGCCAATTATCTAGATTCACTCGTATCATTAGACCCTGATGATGTTCACGGTGTCAAATTTATCTATGAAATAGAACTGTTGACAGACGCAGCATGGGTTATCGCTCAAAACAATGCAGCTATCAATAAATTGGATCAGGATTTTTTGATTAGTAGTGCGGAGATCTATCAGACTCAAGTATTTTTCACAGAATTCTCTAGATCCTTCTTCCAGAATCTTGGCATCATGGCGACTCAGCAGGATGAAACTCCGCCATACTCTACCGCCATATCTTTGTATTTCAATATATCCGTAATTAATAACGGAGCGAATGATCTCAAACAATCATATCAGGAATTAATAACCAAATATGCCGCTGAAGAATAAAATTTTCTTAGTCGTTCTCTACCTTAACTTGTTTTCTATTTGGTCTGCAAGATCTCAGGGAGTTTCATTCTCCTATTTGATTCCCAAAAACGGATACATCACAGCCCCGATTAGCCCGTTCTCAATACGCGGCATTGGAGTTGGTGAAGTGCTCGGCATTGAGTCAGGATTCTCGCTATATAATATCCCTGGATTAGCAATGGAAAATCTTCCATTTTCCTATGACAAACCATTGACAGGACCTCACTTTGCCTTGATGATTCCTGCAGATATCTATGTAAAATTCCCAATAGAGAAAATGAGTTTGAAATTCATGATTGGGGGCTTTGGCTGGTGGAATATTGGTCAAAGAATCAATGAAGGAAATATGGACAGAGCATGGCGATCTTTTGAAGGCTGGGAAGTATTAAATACTGACTTTCAATTGAAAAATAAACTTGGATATGGGTGGCTTGGTGGATTTGAGTTTCAATTTCCATTTAGTCGAGAAGTGAAATTAAGCATAGAAGCCAATTATTTAAGAGGTAGCAGTAAGACAATGCTAAAAGGGAGCTATTCAGGAGTAAAAGACAGCAATTCTCAACTTATCACTAAAGAAGTGGATATAAATAATGCCTCCACTGTTATTGAGGGCTTAGAATTATCGTTTGGAGCAATCTTTTCTATGAGATAGAGGAGTCAGGGATTTTCCAATAAATGACTATCTTCGAGCCGCAAAACTCAAAAAGTCTTTATGATCTACATAGTTGTCACCCTTACTTACATTCTCATTCTCACAGGTATCATTATCTATAAGAGTAGAACCGTAAAAAATGAAGACGATTTTGTGGTGGCAGGTAGAAATGTACCTATTTACCTATTAGTTGGAACCCTGATCACCACCTGGATAGGTTCGGGAAGTTTATTTGGAACTGCTGGTCTTACTTTCAGAACAGGCTTTTCAGAGTTATGGTTTTCTATGGGTGCATGGATTGGAATCATTGTGGTTTACTTCATAGCTGCAAGAGTTCGAAAAATAGCCCAGTATACACTAACTGATATATTAGAAAAGCGATATTCTCCATTAGCGAGATTATTAGGAACTACCACCATTATTCTTGCCTACTTGATTATTGCAGGTTATCAATTTAAAGGTGGAGGAAGATTCCTGAATATTTTAACCGAAGGAGCTATATCTCCCGAGTTAGGTACTGTTATTACCTTCTTCTTAATAGTTGCATTTACAGCACTCGCAGGTATGGTTTCCATCGTCTCGATAGACATATTTAATGGAATCATCATGATAAGTGCTATCGTATTGACCCTTCCAATCCTACTATCACAAGAAGGTGGTTGGTCAGAAGTAGCAGCAACTATCAATGAAGTAAGTCCAGATCACTTGTCAATGACAGAAGGACATAGTTTTACCTGGTATTTAGGTATTTTATTACCTACTCTTTTATTACTTCTAAGTGAGAGTAGCATGTACCAAAAATTCTCCTCTGCAAAAGATGCCTCAAGTGCTAAAAAAGCAGTTTTTGGAATGTTTGTTGGTGTCGTATTAATTGAAGTATTGATGTGTGCAATATCTGTAATTGGATTTGCTATCTATTCAGATGATCCAAGATTTTTCCTGGAGAACGGAGACATCAACCAGGCTATGTCTGAAGAGATTATCCTTAGAATCGGTTTCGAACAACTTCCACCAGTATTAGGTTCACTGTTGTTTGCCGGTGGTGTAGCGATCATTCTATCTACTGGTAACACCTTCTTGATGGTGGCTTCAACTAACCTTTCAAGAGACTTAATTGAGAAATATGGATTCAAAGGCAAGACTTTAGAGTCTAAAAAGAAATTGATGATTCAGCGTGTTTCTATCGTCATTTTAGGCTTGCTAGCCTACTTGATGGTAACGCAGTTTACTACCATTCTGGAAATGTCGCTCATCTCCTACACCATGATTGGTGCTTCTCTTGCTCCTCCTTTGTTAGCCGCTTTCTTCTGGAAACGCGTTACTAAACAAGGTGGAATTGCAGCTATCAGTGGAGGAATGGTTACTGTTTTAATTATTTCTGTTCTTAATAAAGTATACGCAGAGTCAGGACTTGATTTAGGAATCTTGAAATTCCCATTTGATACAGACTATATAGCAATTCCGGCACTTATTGTATCAGTGACATTTTTGGTTACGTTTAGTTTATTAAGCAAGCCATCTCCAGAAGAACAAAGCGCTCCTTTCTTCGAGAAGTAGTTCACTTATTCTTGCAAAAGTCCACACGGGCTAAATACAAACTTTGAATAAGGTTTGTTTGGATTCGTTTAGAATTGATGGAAATCTATTCTAACTTCGCTTGCAAACGTTTTCATTTACGAAAAACGCTGAATTAAGCAATTTCCAAATTAACCCTTAGTTTAAAAAATGGATGTTTTGAACCCCACGGTACAAAGTCAAACTAAAACCGTAACCATGCAAGAATTCGGACTAAAGTCAAAAAAAAGTGACCTATCCACCCTAGGTCTTACCGTAAAGGAAGCCCATTGGAATCTGAGTCAAGCACAGCTAATTGAAGAAGCTGTACAGAACCAAGAGGGTCATCTTACCGACACAGGTGCATTGATGTGTGATACCGGCGTATTTACTGGAAGATCACCGAAAGACAGATTCATCGTAAAAGATGAAAAAACACAAGAATCTGTTTGGTGGGGAGATATCAACATCCCACTGAGCACAGAAAAATTTGATCAGCTATATACCAAAATGGTAGACTTCTTAGCTGATAAGAAAGTTTATGTACGTGACGCTTACGCTGGAGCTGACAAAACGCATAGACTTCGTATCCGAGTGATAAACACACTTGCATGGCATAATCTATTCTGTTTCAACATGTTTTTGAGACCGGAGAAATACAAATTGGAAAGCTTTGACCCCAACTTTACCATTTTGTGTGTTCCTGAGTTTGAAGCAGATCCTGAAGTGGATGGCACAAGACAAAAGAACTTTGCAGCTGTCAATTTTTCTAAACGTATGATCCTTATTGGAGGAACAGGTTACTCAGGAGAAATGAAAAAGGGCATTTTCTCTGTTCTTAACTATATCCTTCCACACGAGGAAAATGTATTATCCATGCACTGCTCTGCCAATATGGGTATTGAGGAACGTGACACGGCTATCTTCTTTGGTTTATCAGGTACAGGAAAAACCACTCTATCAGCTGATCCAAATCGTTTGTTGATTGGCGATGATGAGCATGGCTGGACGGAGAAGAATGTCTTTAACTTCGAAGGAGGGTGCTACGCCAAAGTAATTGACCTGAGTGAAGAAAAAGAGCCAGATATCTGGAACGCTATTAAATATGGTGCAATCTTAGAAAACACTCGATTCAAAGATGAGTCAAGAGAAGTAGACTTTGAAAACTGTGAAGTCACTGAAAACACACGGGTTTCTTACCCAATCTACCACATTAGAAATGCTGTGGACCCATCTATTGGAGGAATCCCAAAAAACATCTTCTTCCTTACTTGTGATGCTTTTGGAGTGATCCCTCCTATCCAGCGATTATCTAAAGGTCAGGCAATGTATCACTTCATTTCTGGTTACACTTCCAAAGTAGCTGGTACCGAAGCTGGAGTGACTGAACCACAGCCTGTATTCTCAGCTTGCTTTGGCTCTCCATTCTTACCTCTTCACCCAACTAAGTACGCTGAGTTGTTGGGGCAAAAAATGGAGCAGCATGAAACCAACGTATGGTTAATTAATACTGGATGGACAGGTGGTCCTTACGGAGTAGGAAAACGTATTAGCTTAAAATATACCCGAGCCATGATTTCAGCAGCTCTTAGTGGTGTATTAAATAATGTAGGGTACAGAACACACTCCATCTTTGGTGCAGAAATGCCTTTAACATGTCCTAATGTACCAAATGAAATTCTCTCACCGAGAGAAACCTGGAAAAATGACGATGCTTTCTACAAGAAGGCAAATGACCTTGCTCGTAAGTTCAATGCAAACTTTACCAAGTTTGAAGAATTCGCGAATGAGGAGATCATGGCCGGACAGCCAAAACCAAATCTAAACTACGAGTGATTCATTTCACATTCTAACCTAGAAGCTCAGTCAGTTATTGACTGAGCTTTTTTTGATTTATGACAGCCACTGGAATGTCACAGATCACTCCTGGTGATGATGGACGTCATTACCCACGCTTATTGGTATACCGATCTTCGTGTAGTCCTAAATCAACAACGAGAATTATGGAAGAATTCGGTCTAAAATCTACAAAAAGCGGCTTAGAAGCTGCAGGTGTAAAAAAGGTAAAAGAAGCATTCTGGAACCTAACTGCCACGGAACTAACAGAAATAGCTGTTAGAAACAATGAAGGTCACCTTACCGACACAGGTGCACTGATGTGCGACACTGGCAAATTCACCGGAAGATCACCACAAGACAGATTTATTGTTAAAGACTCACTTACCGAAAAAGAAGTATGGTGGGGAAATATCAATAAACCTGTATCTGAAGAAAGTTTTGAGCGCATCTACGCTAAAATGCTGGGTTACTTAGAAGATAAAACAGTTTATGTGAGAGATGCATATGCAGGTGCAGACACTGCACACCAACTCAAACTGAGAGTAATCAACACCATGGCGTGGCACAACCTCTTCTGCTACAATATGTTCATTACTCCTCCAGACTACAAACTAGAAGACTTTGATCCAAACTTCACCATCATAGCGTGTCCTGAGTTTGAAGCAGACCCTGACACTGATGGAGTAAGACAATCTAACTTCGCCATCATCAACATGACTAAGCGAATGATCCTTGTAGGAGGAACAGCTTACTCTGGCGAAATGAAAAAAGGCATCTTCTCTGTATTGAACTTCCTGTTACCTACTAAAGAGAACGTATTGCCAATGCACTGTTCTGCCAATATGGGTATAGAAGATCATGACACTGCTATCTTCTTCGGACTAAGTGGAACAGGAAAAACAACTCTCTCTGCTGATCCAAATAGACTATTGATTGGTGATGACGAACACGGATGGACTAAAACCAATGTATTCAACTTTGAAGGAGGATGCTACGCGAAGGTTATTGACTTATCCGAAGAGAATGAACCAGACATCTGGAACGCTATTAAGTACGGAGCTATTCTTGAAAACACCCGATTCATTCCGAATACAAGAACTGTTGACTATACCAACACAGAAGTAACTGAAAATACACGGGTATCTTATCCAATTGATCACATCAAGAACATCGTAAAACCTTCTATTGGCGGTGTACCTAAGAATATTTTCTTCTTGACTTGTGATGCATCAGGTGTTATGCCTCCAATCATGAGATTAACAAAAGGCCAGGCGATGTACCATTTCATTTCAGGCTACACCTCTAAGGTAGCAGGAACCGAAGCTGGTGTTACTGAACCTCAACCAGTATTCTCTGCATGTTTCGGAGCTCCTTTCATGCCTTTGCACCCAACCCGATATGCGGAGTTGCTAGGCCAAAAAATGGAAGAAAATGAAGTAAGTGTATGGTTGGTTAATACTGGCTGGACTGGTGGTGCATACGGCATAGGAAGCAGAATTAAGCTTCGCTACACCAGAGCCATGATCACTGCAGCATTGTCTGGAGTATTGGACAACGTTGGATACCGTAAACACAGCATCTTCGGCGCAGAAATGCCAACTACTTGTCCTGGTGTTCCAAATGAAATCTTGAGTCCTAAGGAAACATGGCAGAACGACAAGGCCTTCTATCAAAAAGCAAATGAACTAGCTGAGAAATTCAGAGTGAACTTTGACAAGTTCAGAGAGTTTGCTAATGATGAAATCCTTGGAGGTGAACCTAAACCTAACCTTGAGTTCGTTGAGGAATCTACCCTCTGAAAACTTTCATAGCAGATTAATAGAGCAAATAAGGGCACCCAGTATCGGGTGTCCTTATTTTTTTAGTTAAACTTACCACATGAAAATTGCGATCATAGCTCACGATGGTAAAAAGGCCGATATGGTGGCTTTTTTACTTAATTATAAAGAACAATTGAACCAGGTAGATTTGATTTCTACAGGCACAACAGGTTCACACGCCGAGAAAGCTGGACTTAAAGTTCATAAGTATCTATCCGGACCACTCGGAGGTGACGCTCAAATAGCTGCAGAAGCTGCTGAGAAGAAACTTGATCTTGTGATCTTTTTTAGAGACCCTATGGACAAGCATCCACATGAACCTGACGTCCAAATGCTAATGAGACTTTGTGACGTGCACAATATTCCTTTAGCTACTAATCCGGCTGGAGCAAGATTGATGATGGACAGCATGTTCAAAATACAGTCTTAATGAGCTGGACGATTAATCGTAGACGGTTTCTGATTTCCAGTGCTGCTATGGCAACATTATCAGCCATAGCTCCATTGGAGTTATTAGGTTCTAGGAAGAAATCTGTTCGCTTTGGGTTATTAACAGATTCACATTATGCAGATCGAGAGCCGTCAGGAACTCGATATTATAAACAGTCGCTTCAAAAAATGGCCGAAGCGGTGGAAGTCTTGAATAAGGAAAAAGTTGATTTCGCTATTCATCTTGGAGACTTCAAAGATGAACATCCAACCAAAGTGGAAGCTGATACTATCAAGTTCTTACAGGATATCGAAGCAGAATATAGTAAGTTCAAAGGACCTAGATATCATTGCATTGGAAACCATGACCTGGATAGCATCTCCAAGGATCAGTTTCAAGAGAATATTACCAATACAGGAATAAACCAGTCCGAGACCTATTTCTCATTTGATCATCAAGGCGTTCATTTTATCGTATTGGATCCAAATTTCCATGCGGATGAGCGTCCACATCACAAAGGAGATTATGAGTGGTTTGATGCTCATTTACCAGGAGCTGAATGGAAATGGTTTGAAGAAGATCTTGCGAAAACCAAACTTCCAACGATAGTTTTCTCACACTTCACCTTATACCACTTTGTAAAAGGTGACGCAGTATTTCATATGACTGATTATGAGCGAGCACAGAAGATTATGGAAGACTCTGGTAAAGTAATTGCTTCCTTTCATGGACATACGCACGAAGAAAATTATACAGAAGTCAACGGAATCCACTATTGTACTCACCTGGGTATGGTAGATTATGAAGGCTTAGAAAATAATTCTTTTGCTATTGTAGAGGTTAATGAAGTTGAAATTACCATCACTGGCTACAAACGCACTTCCAACAAGACATTAAAAAAGGGTTAGCCACGGCTAACCCTTTTTAGTTTCAATATTTTCTAATGATTACGCCATTAATGCGCCTGCAATCGCAGCAGTCATCATGGTAGCTAAGGTAGCCGCTACTAAAGCTCTCATTCCAAGCTTAGAGATATTTCCTTGTTGCGTTGGAGCCATTCCTCCGATCCCTCCTATTTGGATTGCAATTGAACTGAAGTTCGCAAATCCACATAAAGCGTATGTGGCGATGACAACAGACTTAGCGTTAAGAACTCCTTCAGCAACAAACTCAGACAAACCTAAATAAGCCACAAATTCGTTTACAACCACTTTCTGCCCGAGCAAACTTCCTACCTGGAGTGACTGATCCCAATCAACACCAATCATGAATGCAAATACTCTAAAGATCTGTCCAAGCAAATACTCTAATGAGAAGCCATCAAAACTACCATCGGTTGAAGATACGATGAGTGCATTCAAGCCAGTTACATCTCCAATAGCCATCAGCACATAGTTCACAGCAGCAATTAGCGCAATAAATGCCAATAACATGGCCCCAATGTTTAGTGCCAATTTCAATCCTTCAGAAGCACCTCTTGCCAATGCATCTACAAGATTTACTCCCATTTGATCCGTTGATACGGTAAGATCAGTGTTGATTTGATCTTTATAAAGCTCAGGTAACATGATTTTGGACATCACGATTGCAGCAGGTGCATTCATAATAGAAGCACTTAACAAATAGGCAGCGAATTTCTCCTGAGCTGCCGGATCGCCTCCTCCGAGAAAAGCTACATATCCTGCTAGCACACCACCTGCTATTGTCGCCATCCCTCCTGTCATCAAACACATCAATTCCGACTTAGTCATGTTTGGAACAAAAGGTCTTACCAACAATGGAGCTTCAGTCTGACCTAAAAAGATATTTCCTGCAGCAGAAAGTGACTCAGCCCCAGATAATTTCATGGTACGAGCCATAATCCAGGCAATTCCCTTTACCACCCACTGCAATACCCCAAGATAATACAGACCGGACGTCAGAGTGGAGAAAAAGATCACGGTCGGAAGTACCTTAAGAGCAAAAATAAAGCCCAAACTATCGGTATCCATCAGACCTCCAAAAAGGAAGTTTGAGCCTTCATCAGCAAAACTGAGTAATACTACAAACTTGTTACTCAACCAGCTAAATGCCGCTCTAACAAAACTGATTTGTGTGATTAACAGTCCGAAAATAACTTGCAATCCAACTCCCGTACCTACAAGTCTCCAATCAATGGATCGTCTGTTAAATGAAAAAGCAAATGCAACCCCAATGATGAATATGAGGCCGATTGCAGCCCTGAAAATGTCCATTAACTAACTTTAATTTCGCTTATTGATTTCGTCACGGATTTTGGCTGCTCTTTCATAATCCTCTTGTGCCAATGCATCATCAAGCATTTTATTCAGTTGATCGGAAGGCAGATCCTCCATCTTTTTAGCAACCGGTTCCGGTCTGCTAGATTCACTAGACTTTTGCTTCACATCTGTGATCTCCTCCTCTTCGTCCGACAGCACAATACCTGCCTCGGTGAGTATAGGTTCATTTGTATAAATGTCGACATTGAATCGAAGACCTATGGCGATTGCATCAGAAGGCCTTGCGTCTATTTCGAAGGACTTACCGTTGCTTTCACATATTATTTTTGCGAAGAATACTCCTTCCTTCAAGTCAGAGATATAGATCTCCTTAATATCGTATCCAAGATTGAATGCGAAGGACTTAAAAAGATCATGAGTCATAGGTCTATTGGGAGTAATCTTTTCAATCTCTATGGCTATTGCCTGAGCTTCAAACATCCCAATAATAATAGGCAATCTCCTATTGGAGCCTACCTCTCCTAATACAAGGGCAAAAGAGCCCGACTGTGACTGACTTGAAGAAAGTCCGAGTATTTCTAGTTTAATCTTATCTGCCATTAACCTTGCTGTGCTTTAATAGCTTCAGTTAGTTTAGGTACCACCTCAAACGCATCACCAACTACTCCATAGTCAGCTGCTTTAAAAAATGGTGCTTCAGGGTCTTTGTTGATTACTAAAATATATTTGGAAGAGTTTACTCCAGCTAAGTGCTGAATAGCTCCCGAAATCCCTACTGCAATGTATAAAGAAGGACTCACTTTAACACCTGTTTGTCCAACATGTTCGTGGTGAGGTCTCCAGTCCATGTCTGATACAGGCTTACTACATCCTGTTGCAGCTCCGATTGTCTTCGCTAGCTCTTCGATCATTCCCCAGTTTTCAGGACCTTTCAATCCTCTACCACCAGAAACGACCAAATCAGCCTCTGGCAAAAGAATTTCCCCGGTAGCCTTCTCTGTGTTGGTAACTTTCACTTTGAAATCACCATCATTTTTAGTTGGAGCGAAAGCCTCTACTGATGCTGATCCACCGTCTTCTTTTACTGCTACGGCATTCTTTTTAAGACCTAATATCTTTTTATCTCCAGAAAGTGTATTGATTGCAAACGCCTTACCTGTATAAATGCTACACTTCACCTTAAATCCAGATGAAGTATCTGGCAAATCAACAACGTTTGTTGCTAATGAAGCACCAGTTTTGATAGCTACTCTTGCTGATACCGGATCTCCTAATGAAGATTTGGCCAAAACCAACAAGTTACTTCCTTCTTTGTCCATCGCTTCAGCAATCGCTGACGCATAGGCCATAATATTTGGTTGAGCTAAAGAATCATCAGCAACATGAAGCACTTTATTTGCTCCAGCTGCTCCTATTTTATCAGCTTCACCATCATTCATCGCTCCAAACACGATAGCAGTCACATCACTCTCTACCGATGATGCATAACTAACTGCCTCAAGAGACGACTTCTTTACTAATCCTTCTTCTAATTCTACAAATGCTAATGCTGACATCTTACAATACTTTTGCTTCGTTCTTCAATAGGTTTACTAGTTCACCCAGGTTATCTGGATCGATGAGTTTCACATCTCCTTTTGCTGGAGGCATTTCAAACACTTCCACTTTTACAGGAGCTTCGTCGCCAGTTGGCTCTACTACGTTTAGGGGTTTTGTACGTGCAGACATGATTCCTCTCATATTAGGAATTTTCCATTCAGCGATAGGTTCCTGACATCCAGCAACGAATGGCAAATCAAGCTCCATGAACTCTTTACCACCTTCTATTTCTCTTTGAATTCTAGCTGTAGATCCTTCTATATCTAAAACCATCACAGGAGAAACAGATGGCAAGCCCATCAACTCACCAACCATACTGTGAACCTGACCTCCGTTGAAGTCAATTGACTCTCGTCCCATCAAGATCAAATCATATGACCCCTCTTGAGCAACTTTAGCAATTTGTTTTGCTACAAAGAATGCATCTGTCGGAAATGCATTTACACGGATAGCGTCATCAGCACCAATTGCCAATGCTTTTCTGATTGTTGGTTCAGTTTCAGCTTCACCTACATTCAATACCGTGATTGATCCACCATTTACTTCTTTTAATTCAACTGCTCTGGCTAGCGCATAATCATCGTATGGTCCGATGATGTATTGCACTCCAGTTTTGTCAAATTTGGTGTTGTTATCCGTAAAGGAAATCTTTGACGTTGTATCCGGAACGTGCGTTATACAAACAAGTATTTTCATAAAATTTATGGGAAAATATGGCTTATTAAATTTGCTTTCGAAGTTAGCTAAATATACACTAAATAAAAACCAGTGAAATGAATCCAGATAGAGTAAAACAACTCGAAAAGTTTCTTCAGGAAGATCCTAACGACGCTTTCTCCAAATATGCCCTTGCACTGGAATACCTTCCTACTAATAAACTGAAAACAGAAGAATTGTTTGATGATCTTCTCAAAAATCATCCAGATTATATCGGGACCTATTACCATGCTGCAGCTCTTCATGCAGAGCTAGGCAATTTGGAAAAGGCAGAGGCAATCTATCAGACCGGCATAGAAAAAGCACAAGTCTTGAAGGAATCACATGCTCTCAGGGAGCTTCAAACGGCTTTTACCAACTTCCAATTTGAGAACGATTAGGCATTTCCCCTATAATGCTACGGGATTCGCCACTTTTTAGAATAGCGGACTATACTCATGTATGGCAACAGTTGACTTACGACATTTGTAACTGTAACGTCTAATTAAAGCTCACATGGAACTAACTATTAAGTCGCTTGAAATTAACTGGGTACAAATTTTCCTATTGGCAGGAGGGTTATCATTTATCGCATTCATGATCGGTCGTGCTACTGAATACATTAGCAATCGTAATGAAATCAAAAGTGCAAAAGACAGCCTGAAATATTCGCAGCTCAAAACCAAACGTGATATCGAAGAAAAGGACAATTTCTTATCCAAGATGAGTCATGAAATCAGAACTCCCATGAACGGAATCATTGGTTTAATCTCTCAAATCTTAGACACAGAACTGGATGAAAAACAAAGAAAGTTCTTAGAAGCTGCCAATTATTCAGCAAATACACTACATGCACTAATCAATCAAATTCTTGATTTAAGTAAGATCAATGCTGGCAAGTTGACTTTGGAAAATATTGAGTTTAACCCAATAGAAACTATTGAAGCTGCCGTAAATACTTTCCAACCAAACGCACAGAAAAAGGGAATTAGTGTCAAATCCTTTATTCATATGAACTTCCCAAAAACAGTTAAGGGAGACCCTGTAAGGCTGACTCAAATATTAATGAATCTGATCAGTAATGCAGTAAAATTCACTAACGAAGGTGGAGTAGATGTAGTCGCCAAATCTGTAAAAAATGATGATGGCTATCGATTGGCTATTGAAGTGAATGATACGGGAAGAGGAATTCCTCAAGACAAGATAAAAGACATCTTTACGCCATATGATCAGGGAGGAACGGAGACAGCTCGACTATATGGTGGCACCGGTTTAGGCCTTAATATTTCAAAACAGCTGGTTGAAATGTACGGAGGATCACTAGAAGTAAGCAGTAAACTTGGTGAAGGAACTAGCTTCAAATTTGAAGTACAATTAAACAAATCTCCTAACGACAACTATCAACTAATTAAGCCGTCTAGTCCTAAAGTCAATCTTTCAAAAATGAGAATTCTTCTGGCAGAAGATAACTACATCAATCAAATGGTAGTAAAGTCAATTCTAGACAATTATGAAGTGGAGTTGGATGTAGTGGAAAATGGCCAGGAAGTAATTGACGCCATTTATAAAAAGAACTATGATGTTATTCTGATGGATATTCAAATGCCTATCATGAATGGTTTAGATGCTGCCAGCTTTATTCGCAACAACAATGACGGACCGAATAAAAGCGTAAGAATCATTGCATTAACAGCATCTGTCCTTAAAGAAGATATAGATTCTTGTGTTCAGGCAGGGATGGACGAATACCTGGCTAAACCATTTAAGCCTAATGAGCTACTTGAAAAAATTACTGGAGATATCAGGTTAACTGCTTAGAACTTAAGCACAGTTTTACCAAACTGCTCGGTATTGACCATAGACTTAATTGCATCAATACCTTCGGTAAAACCATAAACCTTATCAACAGAAGGAATTATCTCATGGTTGGAAACGAACTCGATCATTTGTTTGAATTCAGAATCATTGCCCATGGTTGACCCTTCTAAGGTAATCTGTGACCAGAAAAGTCTAAATAAATCCAGGCCGTCGGTTTTACCAGTAGTACTACCATAAACAACGATTTTACCACCAGGTTTAACCAATCGCAAGTAATCATTGATGGCATTTCCACCAGCACTATCTATAACCGCATCGAATTTACCAACAACTTGAGCAGCCTGTTTTACCCAATCAGCGTCACCATAGTTAAATAAACCAGCAGCTCCCAGGGATTGTGCTTTGTCCAGCTTTTCCTGGCTACTGCTGTTCACATATACTTCTGCACCGGCCGATACCGCAAACATTAAAGCAAAATGTGACACTCCTCCTCCTATACCAGTAACTAAAACTTTATCCCCTTTTTTAACTTTAGCTTTCGTAAATACTGCTCTAAAGGCAGTGAGACCAGCTAAAGGAATTGCTGCTCCTTCCTCATCTGATAGATGCTCTGGCTTAAGAATAAGTCTATCCTCCGGAACCACAAGATATTCCGCCATTGTACCATCCAAAGGTGTCCCCAGTATTGTGTAAGCACTTGACTGAACCGCAGGATTATCACCCCAATTCTGATTTGGGTTGAGCAACACTGTTTTACCTTTCCAATCAGCACTTCCTTCAACTACTTCGCCACATCCATCAGAACCCAAAGTAGTCTGATGTTGTATACCTGGATATTTTCCTACAGAAATCCAGTAATCACGACGATTTAGTGCTGCTGCTTTCATCTTGACAAGACAATAGCCATCCCTGATTTCAGGAATGGCCTTATTGATCATTTCAAGAGAGAACATGCCATCTATGGCATTAACAACAAGAGCTTTCATATTGGGGTGTTTTGAATGTTGTTTAATTTCAGATTTTAGAATGGCATTCCATCACCACCTCCGCCACCGCCATCGTTACCGTTGGCCTTACTTGGTAGTGTAATAGTAAAGTCAGAATTACCTCCACCACCTGATGGGAATGAGTGACCATATGTATCACCGCCTCCACCTGACATTGGAGCATCCAAATCCTCAAATTTGGTGTATTTACCAATGAATTTAAGCGGCACATCCTCCAACTTACCGTGACGGTTTTTAGCGATGATAACGATACCCTGACCTTGAAGCGGCATACCATTTTCATCCTGAGTGATACCGTAGTATTCCGGACGATACAGGAACATTACCATATCGGCATCCTGCTCAATAGAACCTGATTCCCTCAAATCCGAAAGCTGCGGACGCTTATCTCCTCCTCTAGTCTCCACAGCCCGGCTCAACTGGGACAGGGCAATCACCGGAACATTCAGCTCCTTGGCAATCATTTTCAAGGATCGAGATATCTGCGCGATCTCTTGCTCACGGTTACCGCCTGCACTCGAATCACCAGACATCAACTGCAAGTAGTCAATTACAAGAATTGAAACTCCATGCTGAGCTACCAATCGTCTAGCTTTTGCCCGAAGTTCCAGTATACTCAAACCTGGTGTATCATCAATAAAGATTGGTGCTTGTGACAACTTACTAGTCTTACTGATCAACTGCTGCCACTCATAACCTTCCAGATTTCCTTTTCTTAGCTTATCAGATTCTAATTCAGCTTCCCCGGAAACCATCCTGTGAACCAACTGAACAGAGGACATCTCCAAAGAGAAAATAGCTACCGGAATATTGAAATCCACTGCTGCATTTCGCAATGCGGATACTACGAAAGCGGTCTTACCCATACCTGGACGAGCCGCGATAATAATTAAATCCGAACGCTGGAATCCTGATGTGTTTCTATCCAGAGCTGTAAACCCTGAAGGAATACCTGTTAAACCATCAGATTGATTTTTACGCTCCTCAATCTCCTGAATGGCCTGATGCATTAAGGCACTCATGTTATCGAAGTTCTTCCGAATGTTTGATTCAGATACATCGAAAAGAGATTGCTGTGCTTTATCTAGTAAATCGAAAACATCTTTAGTGTCTTCATAGGCATCACTGGTGATCTCAGTAGATATCTGGATCAACTGACGCTTGATAGATTGCTCGGAGATAATACGAGCATGATATTCAATATTGGCTGCTGAGTTAACTTTTGTAGTCAACTCCGAAACGTAATACGCCCCTCCTACCAATTCTAATTTTCCAAGCTTTCGAAGCTGATGAACTACAGTTTTAATGTCAACTGGTTCACTATTGTTGAATAGGTGAACAATAGCTTCGAAAATGAACCTGTTGGCATCTTTGTAAAAGCTTTCAGGCTTTAAGATCTCAATCACATCGGTCAGGGCGTCACGCTCCAACATCAATGCACCTAACACTGCCTCCTCTAACTCAATGGCCTGAGGTGGCATTTTACCGAGTTGTCTGGACAAATCGGTGCCTGCATTACGTCTGGTTTTCGTATTGCCTTTAAAAGTTGATGGGTTATTTCCTTCCATGTGAAAAGTATATCGAAAGCAAACCTAGCATAACTAATTATGATGTCTAAAGAACTAATCACCAACTTTTAAACACATATAATGTGGATAAATTTTTGTGATGATTACCTTGTTTTTAAACGCGTCATAATGGTCTAAAAGTTTGGCTCCCCCTCAAATTCTTTTATTTTTGAGCTATACGTAACAACCCATGCAAATAAACACTGATCTCTTAAAGAATAAACAGAGAATATATATAGGTGGCAATCACGGAGTTAAGAAGATTTACAATCTCACTAAACACGTTTTGACCGCTATTGGCAAACCTGCAGACTTCTTTGCTGTTGGCGAAGAAAACGAATTAACAGATGCTCCAATCGTAATAATCAAAGGTGGAGATGAGTTAGAAAATGGAAAAGCCGTTTTTCATCAATTAGATATTCATATTCTTTTAATTCATCGCATAGACGAAGATGTTCCTGAGCCTTACAAGTCTTTTGAAGAATACATCAGCCAATTCGAATCACTAGCTGACAATTTACCTAAAGCAGGCACTTTCCTATTTTTTGAAGGAGATAATGTGGCTACATTGATGGGTAAAAAGGAGCGTGAAGATGTTCGAAACATCGAATATACTGCTCTTCCGGTAGACACCCTGGAGGATGGCTACAACTTCCTTTTCGGCTCTGAAAGAATAAAAGTAGCAAGTACAAGCAAACGATTCCCGGCACATGCAGCTGGAGCCAAAGCACTTCTTAACAGAATTGGAGTGTCTGATGCTAAGTTTTATGATGCTTTAAAAACCTTTTCATGAAACTCCATTTAAAAAACCCATTGGTGGTTTTCGATTTAGAAACCACTGGCACCAACATTTCTCAAGATCGAATTGTAGAAATGGCATTGTTAAAAGTGATGCCAGATGGAACGATCGAAGAAAAATGTAGAAAAATCAACCCAACCATCCCCATTCCATTAGAGACCAGTTTGATTCATGGGATTTATGATGAGGATGTGAAGGATGAAGCGACATTTAAGCAAGTCGGAAAATCTCTGGCAACCTGGCTGGAAGGCTGTGATCTTGCAGGGTTCAACATTCTCAAATTTGATGTACCCATGTTGGTAGAAGAATTTCTTCGTGCCAATGTAGATTTTGACGTGGACAACAGAAAATTAGTAGACGCACAAAAGATCTTTCATTTGATGGAAAAAAGAAACCTTAGTGCTGCTTACAATTTCTATTGTGGTAAAACACTAGAGAATGCACACAGTGCTCTAGCTGACACTCAGGCTACTTATGAGGTCCTTGTATCCCAAATTGAGAAATACAATGGTGAAACCGTCCAAAATCTCCTGGGTGAAGATATAGGTGTCATTGAAAATGACATGGGTAAACTTCATGAACTAACCAACCAAAAAATGGTGGATCTTGCAGGCCGAATTGTTTACAATTCTGATGATGTGGAAGTCTTCAACTTTGGAAAACACAGAGGCAAACCTGTCAGTGAGGTATTGCAAAGAGAACCAAGCTTTTACGACTGGATGATGAAGGGAGATTTCCCTTTAGACACTAAAAGAAAATTAACTCAGATCAGACTGAGAAACACCTTTGGGTAAGCCCCGGCCCGATCAAAAGACATAATAACTTAAAGCAACCCATCAAACAAAAATGTTTTTGGGTTGTATATTTATTGTAAACCTTTCATTATGGCCAAAACGATCATTGTATCTAACCGACTACCAGTTAAAATCTCACAAGAAGATGGAAAATTCCAGTATAAGCCTAGCGAAGGCGGCTTAGCAACGGGGTTGGGATCCATCTATAAAGAAGGAGATAATATCTGGATAGGCTGGCCTGGGATGCCCGTATCGAAATCAGAACATCAAAAAGAAATAGCTAAGAACCTAAAAAAGGAAAGCATGAAACCAGTTTTCCTAACTGCTTCTGAAATAGAAGAGTTTTATGAAGGGTTCAGTAACGAAACACTTTGGCCAAATTTCCACTACTTCAATCAATACATTGTATTTGATGATGATATGTGGAAGGCTTACCAAAAAGTAAATAAGAAGTTTGCGAAAGCAATTGAAGAGGTATTGGAGCCAGAAGACACAATCTGGATTCATGACTACCAATTACTACTTCTTCCTCAACTTTTAAGACAATCAGCTCCTAAAGCGAGCATTGGTTTCTTCTTACATATTCCTTTCCCTTCTTATGAGTCTTTTAGACTTCTTCCTTGGAGAAGAGAATTATTAAACGGAATGCTTGGCGCTGATTTCCTTGGTTTCCATACTTATGACGACATGCGTCACTTCTTGTCATCAGTGAACAGACTGGCTGGACTTGGAAATAGCAATGGACAAATCAATGTTGATAATAGAAAAGTAATGGTCGATGCCTTACCAATGGGTATTGATTATGACAAATACGCTCAGTCTGCAGCTTCTCCGGAAACGCTAGCCAGAGAAGTACGATATAGAACTTCAGTTGGAGATCAACGACTGATTTTATCAATAGACAGACTCGATTACTCGAAGGGAATTCCTCAACGCCTAAAGGCATTTGAATTATTCCTGGAAGAGAATGAAGAATACAGAGGAAAAGTATCGCTCTTGATGGTTGTAGTACCTTCTCGAGACTCAGTAGGCAAATACAAAGAACTCAAAGAAGAAGTTGATTTATTGGTTGGTAGAATCAATGGTAAACATGCCCGACTAAACTGGACACCTATTCATTACTTCTATCGCTCATTCCCTCTTCATGCTTTGTCAGCATTTTACAGAATGGCTGATGTAGCATTGGTTACCCCTATGAGAGACGGGATGAATCTGGTTTGTAAAGAATTCATTGCCAGTAAGTTAGACAAGAAGGGAGTACTCATATTGAGTGAAATGGCCGGCGCTTCTAAGGAATTGTCAGACGCTATTTTGATCAACCCAAATGACATGCATCAGTTGGTAGCTGCGTTGAAACGTGCGTTAACAATGCCTGTCAAAAAGCAAATTGCAGCCATGACAACCATGCAGCGCTCTCTACAGCGCTACAATATCCATCACTGGGTGAACCTGTTCATGGAGCGTCTGAATTACATTAAAAACGAACAAAAAGCTTTGGAGACCCAAATAGTAGATCAAGACATTAGAACAGAAATCAAAACCAACTATAAAAACGCCAAGGAGCGCCTCATCTTCCTGGATTACGATGGTACTTTGGTTGGGTTCTTCAGTGATCCAAATGACTCCAAACCAGATAAAGAGCTAAAAACCATCTTAAAGAAACTATCAGACGATCCTAAAAATCGAGTGGTAGTTATCAGTGGTAGAGGAAGAGAAACATTAGCTGAATGGCTCAAAGATTACAACATAGAGATTATCGCAGAGCATGGCGTATGGCTAAAAGAGCGAGGTAAAGATTTCAGAACCATTACCAATCTTAACGATAAGTGGAAAGAAGCTATTCAAAAAGTATTGGATGGATATGTAGATAGAACTCCTGGTAGTTTTATTGAGAAAAAAGATTATTCTTTGGTGTGGCACTACAGAAAAGTAGAGACCGGACTTGGAGAAGCCAGAACCAGAGAGCTTACAAGTCACTTGAAGTACATCACTATTGACAGAAACCTTAAAGTATTGGAAGGCAACAAAGTAGTGGAGATCAAGAATTCAGAAATTGACAAAGGAAGAGCAGCTTCTGTTTGGCTGAACAATTATCCTTCAGACTTTGTCATGGCCTGTGGTGATGACTGGACAGACGAAGACACCTTCAAAGCAATGCCTGGCAGTGCTTACTCCATTAAAGTAGGTAGCACTTCATCTGCAGCAAGATATCGTGTTGCTGATCATCAAGAAATTAGAGACATCCTGAAAAGCTTAATTAATTAAGCTTTTCATCATAACAAATAACAAAAGCCCGAATACATTACTGCATTTGGGCTTTTTATTTCCATTAGATCCAGACCTTACAAGAAATCTGGTTTATCCAATTTTCTTGCGATTCGAGTAGCGGCATTCAACAGTCCAACATGACTGTATGCCTGAGGGAAATTACCCCACATACTTCCATCGCTTTCTTTTACATCCTCACTTAACAACCCAACATGGTTGGAGTAAGAAATCAAGTTTTCGAAGTATTTAATGGCTTCATCCAGACGCCCAACACAAGCTAAGGCTTCTACATACCAGAAAGCACAAATTAGGAATGTTGTTTCCGGCTCACCAAAGTCATCCTGATGTTTGTATCTGTAGAATAAGCCATCTTTAGCATGTAATTCTTTCTCCAAACCAATCAAGTGATCTTTAGCAGCTTGAGGATTGTCTCCGAAGTAGTTCATCATGATCAACTGCAACGTACTAGCATCCATCCGATCAACCCCAACCGCTTGAGCATATGCTTTTTTACCAGGCACATAGCTCTTCTCAATCATCTTGATAGAACGCTCCTTCAATCTAGCAGCCTTCTCTCCCATTTTACTATCGCCAATAACTTTGGCAATCTTAACAGCAGCACTACTTCCAGCCCAATGGAACAAATAGGTATAAGTATGATGTTGACTGAGATTTCTAAACTCCCAAAGACCAGCATCCGTCTCATCAAACGTCTTCTCAATCATATCCAGTGTCTTGATCACCAGCTCTGATGAATCAAAACGCTCTGTAAAGATGATTCGCTTGTCTTCATAAAGTGGCAACAACGAAATCAGCACCTGGCCATACACATCATTTTGAATGTGCGTATAAGCATCATTTCCAATACGTACTGGCTGATTTCCCTGATATCCACTAAGCGCTATTTCCTTTTCAGTTAATTGCTTCTGACCACTGATACCGTATAGCGGCTGGTAACGATCCTTTTCTTCTATAGTGGTATTGAGGATGTAGTGGAAGTATTTCTCCGACTCCTCAAAGTGTCCTATATTATTGAATGCGTTCAAGGTATAGAACGTATCTCGCATCCAGCAGTATCGGTAATCCCAGTTTCGTGTACTACCTGGGGATTCTGGCAAACTAGTCGTGGCGGCAGCTATAATAGCACCTGTATCTTCATACTGATGAATCTTAAGAATCAACGCTGAACGGATCGCTTCTCTTTGGTAGAAGTTTACGATTGCCGCTGTTTTAACCCAGTTTCTCCAGTAGTTCTTGGTCTTAGTTAAAAATACCTCAGCAGTCTCTTCCAGAGATGCCTCCAATGGCGGCCCATAAGTCATTACCAAATACTTCGATTCATTCAACACGAAGCTCTCCTCTCCTAACACATAGTTTAAAGAGATATTGGTAGTCAAGCGACAATGAGCTTCTAAGCCTAGAAAACGAATGTGATTGCTTCCCATTGATGATTGTGGCGTAACGTTACCATAATCACCTTTTGGCTGACATTTTACGATAATTCGAGGATTACCATCAATGCGCTCAATTTTCCTCACTAACATAAGTGGGCGATAATATCGATCTGTCTGATAAAACCTTGGAGCAAAGTCAGTAATACGGTACTTACCTGTCTCAGAAGTCACCTCCGTGCAAAGAATGTTGGTGTTCTCTACATAGTACTGTTTGGTTTCAAATTTTGGCTCTAAAGGCTTAATAGAGAATTCGCCACCCTTATCCTTATCAAGGAGGCTACCAAAAATGAAGCTGCTATCGAACCGTGGCCAACACATCCAGGATATGTTGGTGTCTTTATGAATGTGCGCTGTGTAAGCACAATTACCGATCACACCAAAATCGTACGTATGTCTCTGCATATATGGAGTATTTATTTTTTTTGAACCGTAATGAATTGTCAACTTTTTTAACAATTCATAAAATAAAGGGAATATGTTTTATAATAAAAGCAAATACACAATCTCTTTTTCGAAAATTTCACAAATAATATTTCCTTTCAAGCAAGAGATTAAAAATCAAATAGATGTACTCACTTCAGATAGGTTTTCTATTGTAATACTTTGAAGCATTAATTGTTCACATTCTTTTTATAATCTGTTGTTATGGTTTGTTAACACATCTATTGCTTTTTCTTATATTTGATTTTCACCGGACTTAACAAATGTTAAAAGACCTTTTTAAGAGTAAAACGATAAAAATCAGCCTGGAAATATGTGCTGGTTTTCTTGTATTCTTCGCGCTGGTTTATCTGTTAGTTTATGTAGAGAAAGATAGTTCTCAGGCTAGTATTAAAGATTTTCAAAATGCTCTTTGGTATGCACTTGTCACGCTAACCACCGTTGGTTATGGAGATGTATTCCCTGCCACCTTGTATGGAAGAGGCATTGCATATATTTTTATCCTTATGAGTATCGGTATTTACGGTATTCTGATAGGTCAATTCACATCACTTATGGCTACAATCAAAGAAAACAAAAAGCTAGGGTACAATGGAACCAGCTTTGAAGGTCATGCAATCATTATTGGTTGGAATGAATTCGGCAAAATGGTTCTGGATCAATTGATTGGTGTAGGGAAGCAAGTCGCCATTGTAACTAACAAGAGAGATGATATTGATTTGATCAATGATCAATACCCTAACTCAAAGCACATATTTATTCTCTATGCTGACTTCAATGGATATGAACTGTTGAAGAAAACCAATATCGAACAATCTTCCATTGTATTTGTCAACCTGGATGATGATACGGAGAAACTTGTTTACATATTGAATCTAAAGAAGGTATTTCCTAATCTGGAATATGTAGTAACACTTGAAAATGGAGATTTGAAAAACACCTTCATCAGTGCAGGTGTTACCAATACCATATCAAAGCATGAACTATCTTCCAAACTTCTAGCATCCTATATGTTTGAACCAGATGTAGCCGCATACAGTGAAGACATCATGTCTTTCGCAAGGGCTGACTCTGATTATGACATCAAACAGTTTCTGGTGACATCTAACAACCCTTACGTTGGGAAACCATACCAGGAAGCATTTTTTGAGTTAAAAAGCAAATACAACAGTGTGCTCATCGGAATTACCAAACGTGACAAGTTTGGCAACAAGAAACTGATTAAAAACCCACTGGGTGATCTCAAAATAGCTCCTGGAGATTATCTGATCATTATCTTAAATGGAAAAGCATTCAAGCTTATCAGAAGAGCATTCCATGTAAATGAAGGATACATCAGAGATAAACATTAAACACTTATGAAAAGTATCAAGTTATTCTCAAGTTTAGTTCTTGCTGGAGTTTTGGTTGTTTCTGGTTGTAAAAACAGAGACATCAATGCGGGTGAAGCCTTTCAACCTCGTGAAATACATGAAAACATCAGTTTTCACTTTGATAAGATTACCGTAGATGGGATTGAATATTTGATCCTGGAAAAAGACAATAACAACCCACATGAAGGTTTTGGTTTCATGGCATTTAGAGCAAACAAGCTAGTAGCTAAACAAGACACCTTACTTGCTTACATCAAAACGTTAACAGACCTTCAAACAAAAACTTACGCAGCTGTGACTGGAAAAAGTTTGGAAGAAGCTTCACTAGAAACCAATGAACTACTTCAAATCCACCTGGAGGAAGAAATTAGTGAGATAACCAGACTTGAGTCAAGCAATCTTCAATCAGACAATAGAAAAACAAAGGAGGAAACTGAAGAATAATCAGTTTCCAAAAAATCCTTTTAATGTCTTCAACGACTTTGACAGCTCTTCAGTAATCACTGGAGAATCAACGATATCCTTTGCCACTTTCACAGCGTCGATCAATTCGTCTTTGTCTTTAAAAACTTCGTTCAGTATGTGACAGTCATAAATCAATGACATAAGCACCACAAAGCCTGGTGTAGGTTTTGCACTCTTAAACACAATAGTGAACATCGAATCTCTAATCTGCTGTTCAAATGCGTAATTGGCATTATCCATTCGCTCAGATAAAGGAATCCACATCAACTTGGTTGCTTCTTTTCTAAGTATGCCTCGTTGTATCAATAATTGATTAAGATCCTCTTGAATATCTTTAAACTGATGAGATAAGTGCTCGATTGTTTCCAATAGCTCACTGCCACTTTTCAATTTTTTAAGAACATTATCCAAAATAACATTTCCAGTTCCAGTCAGATCTATGACAGTAATTATATTGTCATTCAGATCTAATTTCTTCTGTAGATGCAACTCAAGAATACAAGCACTGATAAGACCAGGAACTATCGATTTCTCCGCAGCCGCCAGCAATCTTCCTTCTTCATCATCTAAAGCTATCAGGTAAAGCCCTTCAGCAATGCTAATTTTCATATTTATAAGATAGTTGGGTATTTAGCTTTTCTTTAACAATAATCCCATTGTTAAACCTTGCACCAAAATTGAGAAAACTACACAACAATAGGTAACAAATAGTATAGTTTCTTTAACAGAACCTTCAATCCATGTGAATTCTGATAATGAAAGGGCTAATGCAACCGATATTCCACCACGTAATCCACCCCAAGTCAAAATTGCAATAGTCTTCGGTTCGAACTTCCGGTAAGTGGACATAATACCTATAGGTATAGATACTCCCAGTAGTCTTGCCATCAGCACGATTAGGATACCTACAACTCCCACCAAAATACTTGCTGGAGAGAAGGAATTGGCAATAACAATCACTTCCAATCCTACCAAAATGAACAATATGGCATTAAGAGCTTCATCCAGAAGGTGCCAAAACTTAAACACGTACTCTCCCGTAGCATTCGCTAATTTCTCGTCTCTACCCTCATTACCGATGAAAAGTCCCATTACCACCATTCCTAATGGCCCAGATACATGAAGAAACTCTGCAATTCTTCCTCCTACCATAACTAGTGTAAGTGTTACAAGAACTTCCAACTCAACGTGATCATTATCTATAAAATTCAGTAATCTAAAGCCCAAGAATCCGAAGATTGCTCCAAGTAATACACCACCGATTACCTCTTGTCCAAAAAGAAGTGCAACACCACCTACAGTAACTTCACCACCACCATGGGCTCCATGAGCACCTTCAGCGCCACCATGCATAGACATAGCAATATTCAAAATAGTTAAGAACACTACTACCCCTACTCCATCATTGAAAAGTGACTCACCAGCAATTTTTATTTCGAGGTTTTTAGACAAACCAAATTTCTTGATCAAGGCCAAAACGGCAATAGGATCCGTTGGTGAAATTAAAGCACCAAAAAGCAAACAATAGATGTAATCAATTTCGACTCCAAGGACTGGGAAAATGTAGAATACAAGTGTTCCAACAATAAATGTAGAAAGAAGTGTACCGACAGTAGCTAAAATGATAACAGCTACTCGCTCCTCTAAAAGCTTCCGTAAATCCACCGAAAGTGCTCCTGCAAAAAGAAGGAAGTTTAGCATAACTCCCATGAGTACTTCCTTAAAATCAAACTCCTCAACAATGTGTTCAGCACCTCTTGCTACAGATGGAAAAACATATCCCATAATCAATATAAAAAGTGACATCATTAAGGCGATCGCCATCAATCCAATAGTACTTGGCAGCTTCAAAACAGTAATGTTTATGAGCGTAAATACTGCTGCAAGAAAAATTAATAGCGTAATTAGATCTAATATACTCATGCGATGAATGAAATAATGGAAGAAATAGTGTCCATATTGGTTGAGGCAAAATAAGTACTATAATATTACAAAAAAAATACTGACTAACTTTTATTCTTAAATGAATTAGAGTTAAATCTTGGCATATTTTGAATAAAAGGGGATTTTTGCTTTCAATATGAAAATTACAGCAAACAGAATTATTGCAATATTTTGGGTTTTCCTATGCATTAGCGGTTGCACGCCGCTCAGGCAAACAACTGGCTCTGTGAAGGTCAAGAAATCACTTAAGAAATCAGTAATTTTCGCTAATCAATTCACCGGATTTTTACTCTTTGACCCACAGTCTAAAGAGTATTTATTGGAGCATAATGCGGACCTTCATTTCACCCCAGCGTCTAACACTAAAATTTTCACTACAGCAGCTTGTCTTAGTATTTTTAATGACTCCATTCCCTCCTTCAAAGTAAAGTACGACAGTTTACTTCATTTGTATCCTCTAGGAGACCCTACCTTTCTACATCCTGACTTTCCAAGTCAGCCGGCCATTTCCAAAATCCAAGGCAAGTCAGTAACTGTACACCTTCCTTACACAGAACTTACTGCTTTTGGACCAGGATGGGCGTGGGACGATTACCAATATAGCTTTCAGTCAGAAAGGTCCTGGCTCCCAATATATGGCAATGAAGTGAGGATTTTCAATTCAGACACACTTCATGTAATCCCTTCGTTCTTCGAAGATTACATCGACCTTTATATTGGAGAGCGTCCCGGCAGTTTTGTCCATCGATCCCGTGATTATAACCTATTCAATATCTGGATGGAACACGATTCCAGCCAGTTTGAACGCAAGATACCCTTCCAGTACAGTGACGAACTGCTAGCAACTCTGCTTGAAGACACAATCAATGCTCCCATAACTATTTCAAATGAAGACTTTTCAGGTCCAGGATATGACATTATCTACAATCAATCGACTATACCGACTCTGGCAGTCATGATGCAACGAAGTGATAACTTCATGGCAGAACAACTTTTGATTACAGCTGCCCGACTATCCGGTCATAACAACTTGAATGCTTTTAGAGCAAAGATTCTTGATCTGTGGGGATTAACCAATGATATACAATGGGTGGATGGATCTGGACTTTCAAGATACAACCTATTTACACCAAGAGCACTTGTGAAAACGCTCAATCAGATCTATTTAGCTACAGATTGGAAAAACATTGAATACATATTCCCGAATGGAGGCAAATCAGGAACTATTAAAAACTGGTACTCAGGTGTTAACCAACCATACGTATTCGCGAAAACTGGAACATTAAGTAACAATCACTGTTTGAGCGGATTTATCGTTACTAATTCGGGTAGGAAATTGATCTTCTCCTTTATGAACAACAATTACCTCACTCCAGTGAGTGAGGTAAAAGCTGAAATGCAAAAAGTTCTGGAAATCATAAGAGATTCCTATTAATCTCCATAGTTACCAATTAAACCGCCAGACAATCTCATCAATTCTACTTTGGAATCCATCAGATTATACAATGCCTGAAGTTTTTGAACAGAGGCCGTTAAGTAGTTATTCTGAACAACTCTAAAGTCAAATGAGTTAATCGTACCACCCTTGAATTTCTCTTCGGAAATCGAATAGTTGATTCGTGCAGCTTCTTCGCTTCTATTACTAATTCCGTAGAGTTGTCTTCTAACCTGATATCTTTCATAAGCTTGGTACAAATCCCTATCTAAAGTCGTTTCTAGCTTTTCTATTCTGAGGTTACCAATATCCTCTGCAACTACTGCATTGCGAATGGCTCTATTGACTTTACCTCCATTAAACAAGTTAAAGCTTAGTGTAAAATTCGCAAAATAGGTTCCCGTTTTGGAGACCAAAGGCTCTGGAGGGTTTTGATATTCTGGATTTGGTCCTGTATAAGAAGCGTTGGTTAAGTCAGAAACATTCCTATTCCAGTTATAACCACCGTTGAAACTCAAAGTTGGATATAAATCCGCCTTGTTTTGCCTCACCTGAGTTTCTAAAATGGATTGGGATATGTAGATCTTCTTCATGTCTACATTTTCGGAATACATGGTCTTTTTCAACTCATCAAAATCATACAACTCCACTTCGAATATCAATTCATCAGTAAATTCATAATCCTGATTAATATCTTCACTTACCAGAAGGACATTTAATGTTCTTACAGCATTTCTGTAGATCAAACCTTGATTAATCAAGTTGGTCGAATCCGTCAGGTAGTTATTCTCTTCAAGTAGTACATCGCTTGTTACGGCACTTCCCATTTGATATTTGGTATCCGTATACCTAAAGCGATCTCTGCTCAATTCAAGCTGGGTTTGGTATGCTTCGAATCTATCTTTCTCTAGAACTGCATTGTAATATGCAAGAATGATAGCTTGAAGCGTATTAGCAATGACAACATCCGCATTCTGCATCGATTCTGCTTCCAGTTGCTCCAGGCGTCTTTTGCTTATGATCGCTTTATTTCCTTGAAAAATGGTCCAGTTGATGTTCAATGATGGAGTCAATCCATAGGTTCTTTGATCATCCAATTCAAACCCGGGAAACAACTGACCTCCAAAGAATTGATTATCTGACTGCTGATTTCGAATATTGTTTTGACTAGCTACATCCAATCGAACTGAAGGCAAAATCCCAGCCTCTCCCCAACTATTGTTGTTTTGTGAGGTAATTACATTCTTTTGCTCAATTTGAATATCATAATTTCTTTCCAGACCAATTTGAATGGCATCTGACAAAGAAAGAGGCTGCTGAGCCCATGCAGACCCAGCACCTATCAATAGGGTTATTAATAAAGTGTAATACTTCATTATCAATTTCTTAGATTAAAATAATTAAGCTGATTCTCTGTATTCTTCAAGTCGTTCTTCATCCATAAGAACTCTCTCTACTTCTTCTCTGGTTGGCTTCTTACCTGTCCACAACCACTTGAATGCACGACGCACATCATTGAAGAAAAGAATAAGTACTGGGAAGAACACCAGAATGATGAATGTTCCAATCAACACACCATATGCTACGGAAATGGCCATAGGTATTAAGAACTGAGCTTGAAAACTAGTTTCTTTGATCAAAGGATACAATCCCAACACCGTGGTTAAAGATGTCAGCATGATGGCTCGGAATCTGGACAATCCAGCTTCATACGCCGCTTCATAAACAGTGTATCCATCATCTTTCACGAGAGAATTGAACTTAGAAAGGAATACCACCGCATCATTAATGATTACCCCTGACAGGGCAACCATACCCCAAACAGACAAAAGTGATACCGGCAGATCTCTTCCACTGATCCAAGACTCTACTCCATGACCAAACATAGCTCCAAACCAACCTAAAGGGATCATCAAAGTAATCAAAAGCGCTTGATAGAATGATCGGAATGTAATCATCAGAATAAAGAAGATTAACAAAAATGCTCCACCAAAGAACATTCCAATTTCCTTACCTGCTCTGGCACTTTCTTTGGACTGTCCACCGTAATCAACAGTTACAGTTGGAAACTGTGCTTGCAATTGAGGTATGATCGTATTCTGAATTTTCTCCAAAATTGGTGGCACCTCAGCGAAAGGATCTTGCATGTCCGCTTCTACAGTAACTGCTCGGGAAGAATTAAAGTGCTTGATTCCACTAACCCCTCTTTCAATACGGTAATCAGCAACTTGATTTAGAGGAAACTCCTGACCAGAGGTTGTCTTCACTTTGATATCCTCCACCTGACTGATGCTTTGACGATCACTCTTAGGATATCGCACCCAAACACGTAATTCATCATCACCTTTCATGAATCTTTGAGCTTCTTCACCGAAAAATCCTTGACGAAGCTGATTGGTAATATCATTATGAGTCAATCCCAGGAAATATGCTTCAGGACGTAAGTCGAAAAGCATTTCGCGACGACCAATCGGAACATTGTCTTGAATCTCTTTCAAGTCAGGGATGTTCGCCAACTCTCTTTTCAAGAATTCCTTAGCTTCACCTAGCTCCTGATAGTTCTTCCCTAGAAGCATAACGGAGACTGGCTTACCCCATCTATTCCCTCCTCCTATACTGAATTTCTCAGCCTCTGGAACAGGTCCTATTTCTTTTCGGATTTTGCCAATGAGATCAAATTGATTGATTCCATAAGGATCTAGCTCGTCATACATGACGTTCACATTACCCGCATGCGAACCGCTTTCACCATCTCCTGAGAAACCTACATTTGTGAATGTATATGTAATGATATCATTATCTACCTTGAACTCCTGCTTCAATTCATCATTGACCTTCCAAACAGCATCATTGAATCGCTCCAGGTATGCTTCTACTTTTTGCTCACGCTCACCTGGCTTAAAGCTGATATTGATATTAAAGCTATTGAATGGTATTTGAGGGAAGAATGTCGCTTTGATCTGACCTCCCATGAGCAACCCAATAATGACCATCAGGAAACCAACCAATACCGCCATAGAAACCAGGCGATATTGCATTGCATTTCTTAGTAGGCGCCCATACACTTTGATACGCATGTAATCAATAAAGCCATTGAGCACCTTCCTGATTTTGTAACTTCTAGTATCCTCCTTTTTGACACTTAAAACTTTCTTACTCGCTAAGTGAGCAGGGAGAATGAAGAATGCTTCCAATAATGAAAATGCCAAACTAAAAATCACCACATAGGCCATGTCCTTTAGGAACTCAAAGCCTCCTGTAAGTAATAACAATGGCAAGAACGCAACAATAGTTGTTAATACTGAGGTAAATACCGCCGGTACCACTTCCAAAGTTCCTCTTACCGCCGCCTGAATTGGATTCTTACTCTTCTCAAAATGCGTGTAGATATTTTCTGCAATTACGATTCCGTCATCTACGAGAATACCAATCACCAAGATCATCCCAAATAAGGAGATCATATTCACTGTTAATCCAACAAATGAACCAAGAATAAACATACCCAGGAAGGATGAAGGAATACCCCATGCTACCCAGAACGAAAGTCTAAGACTCAAAAACAGTCCGAGAGATATCAATACTAAAATCAACCCAACCACACCATTGGATGTCAATAGGTCCAAACGCTGGTTTAGCATGTTATTGAAATCCCAGGTAGTTGTCAACTGTACAGCATCATGCTCTTCATTGAACTTAGTTACATATTCACTAACCGCCTGTGAAATCTGAGTTAAGTCTTCTGACTCTAATTTTCTAACCTCAAGAAAAACCGCTTCCTTACCATTTAGCAAGCCTTTATTTGGTTCATCTGCGAATTGCTCTCTGATGGTTGCAATATCTCTTAATCGGAGCTTGGTGCCATCTGTATTACTTCTGACAACTATTTCAGAAATCTCATCGGCTTCTGTTTGCTTAGCTTTAGATCGAATAAGAATCTCTTCTTTATTTCCCTTGATGGAACCGGCCGAAATATCTCGGTTATTCAACCGAACTGCACTGACTACCTGATCAAACGTTAGATTATATCTTCTAAGTGTCTCTTCAGACACTTCAATAGATATTTCTAATGCCGGAAAGCCCGTAATATTAATTTGACTTATTACACCAGTAGCCATGAGTTCATCCTCAATCTGCTCAGCATAATCTTTCAGTGTCTTCAAACTAACATCACCTGTAAGTCCTAACCACTGCGCTGTTGATCGCTGACGCTGCTTGAAGATAATAGGCTTTTCAGCTCCGGCAGGGAAAGAAGATATACCATCTACTGCATTCTTAACTTCAGTATAGATTTCATCAATATCATAATTATCCAGTGTAAGAATGCTAATACTCGCCACATTCTCAGAAGATGTAGAAGTTAACTCGTCAATTCCAGCAGTGGACTTTAGTGCTTCTTCAATCTTAGTTGTTACTCCCTCTTCCATTTCCTCTGGAGAGGCTCCGGGATAAGCAACCGTTATATTGATCACTCGATCCTTTGCCGTCGGGAAAAACGACATCTTGGTATTCAAGAAACTTACCACACCTCCGATTACCGTTAGCGCAATTAGAATATTGGCTAGAATCGGATATTTTACAAAATAGGCTACTAAACCTTTTATTGAATTCATTTACAAATGGGTTTAGTTAGATCCTGCACTAGTACTCAACTCCATGTCGATATCCTTCTTTTCAGACTTGAAGACCACCATATTGTTGTGCGCATTGACCAAAGGTTCTACTACCAGGCTTTCACCCTCTTTCAATCCACTGATCACCACGTTTTCATCCATGGTTCGGTGCACAAATACTTTCTTTACTTTTAGCAATGTGTCTTCCACTACAAATACTTCATTCGAGTTATAAAGTACATTTCGAGGGATTAGCATACCGTCTTTCACTGTACTAGCAGGAATTGCCGATTGTAAGAACTGGCCGTCATAAATCTTTTGCTTACCCGTATTGATTGTCAAATAAACGTCAACAGACTGTGTGTTCTGATTTACAAAATCACTGATTCGTGCTACTTCTCCAGTCCATTTTTGCTGTGTTTCGCTAGAATAAATTTCTGCTGGAGAACCTACTTGTACCCAGGGAATGTCTCTGGTTTCAACTGCAACTTTCAGTTCGTGCAGTCCGGTTCGGATGATCGTTCCAATCTTAGTTCCTGGATTGATAAAGGCTCCAGACTCCATGTTAACTTCAGAAATACTACCATCAAACGGCGCATAATATCTATGTTTTCTTAATCGCTCCTCTGCACTTTTGATGGTATAGTAAGTAGAGTAAATTCCTCTTGTAGCTAGGAATGTCTTTTCCTTATCCGATTTCGCTTCTGGAAGCTCTGGCAGATTCTTCTCTATATCTATGGTTGAAAAATAGCTCTCCCATGACGAGAAGTTATCACTGTAATCGATCTTCATATCTGGAAGAATCGCAGCGATATCTCTAAGAAAATTACTCTTTTGGGATTTTAATGTTAAAGAAGATTCAGTATCATCAATATAGAACAGTAGCGTTCCTTTTTTGAAGTTCTGCCCTTCTTTCAATCTTACATTTCCTTGATACATTCTTCCTGACACTTCAGAAAGCAAGTCAAGTGATTGAGCAGTTTCTACTCTTCCAAATGCACTGATGAACGTTTCTATGTCATCATAATTCACCTGCTTGGTTTCTACATACTTTTTAGAAACAGGTGCTTTCTTTACTTCCGGCGCTTCTTTTTGCCCGGCGAAAAAATAGGCCAACGCAAATGCCAACAACAACACCCCGGCGGTTGAACCGAGGATAATCAATTGCCTTTTGTTCATACAGATTAGTTAGAATTAGTGAATTTTCAAAAAGTCATGTGATTTAAAGGATTTTGGAATCTTTTGTTGCGAAAAAATGTACATTATTGATAAACGGGCAATATCCTGTTGCGAACTGTTAATTAACCTTGCATAAGGTGACCTAGATTTACACGTATGGAAAAGATCAATAAGACCGAAGAGGAATGGAAACAGGAATTAACTCCTGAGCAATTCCACATATTACGACAAAAAGGAACAGAGCGTCCATGGACTGGAGAATTGTTGAATAATAAGGATTATGGCAAGTACACATGTGCTGCCTGTGGAAATGAGCTTTTTATATCAGACACTAAATTTGATTCGGGATGTGGCTGGCCAAGTTTCTTTGCGCCCATTGAAAAAAATGCTGTAGAATACCACATGGATAAATCTTTCGGCATGATCCGAACTGAAGTAACATGCGGCAAATGCGAAGGACATTTAGGCCATGTATTCCATGATGGACCACCTCCCACCGGCGAGCGTTTCTGTATGAACAGTGGAGCATTGAAGTTTACGCCGATTTCTGACCGTTCGTAAAAGTTATTTTCACATACGGCAAAAAGATGAATACTTTTAGTGGTAACACATCCAATGTTAACCATCATGAAAATAAAAGTATTCTTACTTGCTGTTTTAAGCTTATTCATCAATTTCAATAATCAGGCTCAAAAAAAGAAAAAGTCTGAAGCTGGCAAATCCTATCCGGAAGAATTTTACGGAGGTTTAGAGTGGCGAAATATCGGTCCTTTTAGAGGGGGCAGATCTGCAGCGGTAACTGGTGTACCAGGAAAACCGAACCTTTACTATTTTGGATCTACAGGTGGTGGGGTCTGGAGAACAACAGATGCCGGAAGTACTTTTGAGAACATCTCTGATGGATATTTTGGAGGATCTATTGGTGCAGTTGCTGTAAGTGATTGGGATCCAAATGTCATCTATGTGGGTGGCGGAGAAAAAACAGTCCGTGGTAATGTATCCTACGGATACGGCATGTGGAAGTCTGTTGATGCAGGAAAAACCTGGTCAGAAATTGGATTAAAGAATTCGAGACATATCCCTAGAATCAAAATTCATCCTAAAAACCCTGATTTGGTTTATGCTGCGGTGCTAGGAGACCTGTTCAAACCAACATCAGAAAGAGGAATATACCGATCTAAAGACGGTGGTCAATCCTGGGAACAAGTTCTCTTTGTCAATGAAAATGCTGGATTTGTAGACTTAGTGCTGGATCCTGCCAATCCTAGAATTCTTTATGCTTCTAGTTGGAGAATCCGAAGAACACCATACAGCTTGGAAAGTGGAGGTGAAGGATCCGCAATATGGAAAAGTACAGATGGTGGAGACACCTGGACTAACATTTCCAAAAATGAAGGTCTTCCTGGGGGAATCTGGGGGATTTCGGGAATTACTGTTTCCCCTGTCAATAATGAAAGAGTCTGGGCACTCATTGAAAACCAGAATGGCGGAGTTTATAGATCTGATGATGGTGGCAAAACCTGGAAAAAGACTAATAGCAGCAGATCTTTGAGACAAAGAGCATGGTATTACACCAGAATTTATGCGGATACTCAAGATGAAGATAAAGTCTATGTATTAAATGTAAACTATCATGTCTCAACAGATGGAGGCAGAACCTTCGAATCAAGCAATGCTCCACACGGAGATCATCATGACTTATGGATTGATCCAGAGAATAATGAGCGAATGATCATTGGTGATGATGGAGGTGCACAGATCTCATTTGATGCAGGTGAAAATTGGTCGACTTACCACAATCAACCTACATCACAGTTTTACAGAGTAGTAACAGACAATGCCTTCCCATACAGAATCTATGGAGCACAGCAAGACAACTCAACAGTAAGAATTGCTCACAGAACATCGGGAAGATTTATTGGTGAATCTGATTGGGAATCTACTGCTGGTGGTGAAAGTGCTCACATTGCTGTAGATCCTACTAATGATGAAATTGTATATGGAGGAAGTTATGATGGCTATTTGACACGTTACAACCACGACACTGAGGAAATACAAGCTGTAAATGTATGGCCAGATAACCCAATGGGTTGGGGTGCAGAAGGAATGAAATATCGTTTCCAGTGGAACTTCCCAATATTCTTCTCCCCTCACAATCCAAAGAAAATCTACACTGCATCCAATCACTTGCACGCTTCTACCAACGGAGGACAATCATGGGATTTGATCAGTCCAGACTTAACGACCAACGACACAACCAAATTAGGATCATCCGGTGGACCAATTACAAAAGACAATACATCTGTAGAATATTACTGTACCATTTTCGCTGCCGCAGAATCCCAGCACGAAGAAGGAGTTATTTACACCGGATCAGATGATGGGTTAATCCACATCACCAAAGATGGCGGTAAGAATTGGAAAAACATCACGCCTCCTGGCATGCCTAAATGGACGATGATCAATAGCATTGAAATTGATCCATTCAACAAAGGAGGAATGCTATTCGCTGGCACCAGATACAAGTTTGGAGACTATCAGCCATACCTTTATAAGACTTCAGATTATGGAGCTACCTGGACCAAAATCACTACAGGAATAGCTAATGATCACTTTACAAGAGTACTCCGTGCTGACCCAGAACGTCAAGGATTACTCTATGCAGGTACTGAAACAGGAATGTATATTTCGTTTGACAGTGGACTTTCATGGAAACCTTTCCAAATGAATCTACCTATCGTTCCAATTACAGACTTGACGATTAAGAACAACAACCTTATTGCGGCTACACAGGGACGCGGATTCTGGATCATCGATGACCTCACTCCTCTTCATCAGTTGAATGACCAAGTAGTACAATCCTCTGCTTACCTCTTTAAACCAATGGAGACATACCGAATGGGTGGCGGAAATGGCAGGACATCTAAAACGGCTGGAACTAACCATCCAGGAGGTGTACTTACCTATTTCTTCCTAAAGGATACTGCAGCGGTTGACACTGTTTCACTTTCTTATAAAGAAGCCAATGGATCGGTCATCAAAACCTTCAGCAATTATCCAGACAAAAAGAAGGATGAAGAAAAACTTGAGTTCAAACAAGGCATGAACATGTTCAATTGGGATATGATCTATCCAGATGCTAAAACATTTGATGGAATGATTTTGTGGTGGAGTAATACGAGTGGTCCAACTGCTGTCCCTGGCGAATACACCATTGACCTCACTGTAAATGGTGAAACCTCAACTCAATCTTTTACTTTGATCAAAGACCCTAGAAGCAGTGCAAGTCAGGAAGATCTTCAAAAGCAATTTGATTTCTTAATAGAAGTCCGAGATAAACTGACTGAAACACATGAAGCAATCACTAACATTCGCAAAGCGAAATCGAAAATCAATGATGTCACTAAATCGCTTGATGCTGAAGAGTACAAAGAATTAAAAGATAAGACTAAAGATGTGGTAAAGCGAATGTCAGATATTGAGAAAGCACTATATCAAACTAAAAATGAAAGCCGACAAGATCCGCTAAACTTCCCTGTAAGATTGAATAATAAGCTTGGACACCTCGCAGCATTGACCTCCTATGGAGACAATGCCCCTACTGAACAGTCCTATGCCTTTAAGGATGAAGTAATTGCAAATATTGATGCTCAATTGAGTGAATTATATAAAATTTTCAATGAAGAAATTACTGAAATCAATCAATTAATAATTGATAACAAAATTCAGTTAATCGAGCTAGATGAATAGATGAAATTGGTCATATTTGTGTCCAAACACATTTTTTCATCATGTACAACGTAGTAATTATAGGTGGTGGTATAGTAGGGTTAGCTTCTGCACTTAAAATAAAGGAAGCCAACCCTAAGCTGAGAGTGGCTGTCGTGGAAAAGGAAAAAGACCTTGCCAGCCACCAAACTGGTCACAACAGTGGTGTAATACACTCAGGGCTCTACTACAAGCCAGGAAGCTTGAAAGCTAAAAACTGTGTAGACGGTTACAACCAGCTGATTCGCTTTTGTGATGAAGAAGAAATCAATTATGAGCTATGTGGTAAAATTGTAGTTGCTACCAACGATTCTCAATTACCAACTCTGGATATGCTGTATGAACGAGGTGTTCAGAATGGTCTGGATGGCATGAAGAAGTTGGATAAAGACGAATTGCAATCTTACGAACCGCATGTAAATGGCGTAAAAGGAATCTTTGTTCCGCAAACTGGGATTATTGATTACAAAGCGGTTGCTTATAAATACGCGGAGAAGATCAGACATTTCAATGGTGACATCTTCCCTGATAACAAGGTAACTGACATTAAAGAAGCGAATGGTTTCATTCAGGTAGTTACTAATAGACAGACCTTAACCACTAGACTTGTCATTAACTGTACTGGTTTATTTTCTGATAAGATTGCCAAGTTAACAGGTATGCCTGTTGATTATAGAATCATCCCGTTTAGAGGAGAATACTATAAAATTAAGCCTGAGAAAGAACACCTAGTTAAGAATCTTATATACCCAGTACCAGACCCTAATTTCCCATTCTTGGGTGTTCACTTCACCAGAATGATCAATGGAGGGATTGAGGCTGGACCAAATGCTGTATTAGCCTACAAGCGAGAGGGTTACACCAAAAAAGATATCAGCTTAGGAGATATGGCTGGAACACTTGGGTGGAAAGGGTTTAGAAAAGTAGCTGGTAAATACTGGAAAACAGGTCTTGGTGAATTCTATAGATCCTATTCAAAAAATGCGTTCACCAAAGCTCTTCAAGAATTATTACCAGACATTCAGAAAAACGACCTGGTACCAGGAGGCTCAGGTGTTAGAGCACAAGCATGTGATCGTAATGGTGGTTTAATTGACGACTTCTTGATCCTTGAAACGGAAAAAGTAATTAATGTAGGAAATGCTCCATCTCCAGCAGCTACTTCTTCCCTATCAATTGGTGACCATGTGGCATCATTGGCTCTTAAGCGATTTGACAAATAAGGTCCTGAAGAAGACGTTTATCAAAAATTCATCACAAATCTCAAAACCTTTAACCTATCGTATGTAGTTAAAGTGAGAAACCAACATTCAAGCAATTGATGATGAATTTTAATAAACAACTACTACTTATAGGAATACTAGCAATTTCGATTTCTGCGTGTGCTCAGCAATCTGACGAAAAAACAGAAGGCAAATCTTCTGAAGCTATTGAGAAAATAGAATTATCAGAAGCTGAGTGGAAAAGCAAGTTAACCGATGAGCAATTCTATGTACTTCGTAAAGAAGGTACAGAAAGAGCTTTTACAGGAGAGTATTGGAACAACAAAGAAAAAGGTACTTACTTATGCGCTGCATGTAAGCTCCCTTTATTTAGTTCTGACACCAAATTCAAATCAGGTACAGGATGGCCTAGCTTTTATGAACCGATCAACACAGTCAATGTAGGTCAAGACAAAGATAGTTCGTTAGGAATGCTTAGAACCGAAGTGCATTGTGCCAGATGTGGCGGTCACCTTGGCCATGTATTCCCTGATGGTCCTAAGCCAACCGGATTAAGGTATTGTATCAACTCTGTTTCTTTAGCTTTCGAGAAGGAAGACTAAACGTTACAGTTCTCTTTAAGAAACTCTAAGGCCCGAAGTTCCATGTAACTTGGGCCTTTCTTTTTGATCGTAAACCCAACATGTCCACCGCGCTTGGGGATTTCAAGAAATATCAAGTCACTCTTGCCAGCAATTTCTCTTGGGTAACATGGTTCACCCAACATGGGATCATTCTCAGCATTAACGATTAATACAGGTCGATCTATACTAGGCAGAAATTGATCACAGGTAGCTTTTTCAAAAAAGTCCTCCTTAGAATCATATCCATGTAATGGAGCTGTGTATCGATCGTGAAACTCATCAAAATCATCCATTTGTTCTATTCCTTCTGCTGAAATAACATCAGGATGCTGTTCCGCCTTAATGGCTATCTTTTTCAACAACTTCTTTAGAAAGCGCCGCTCATAAAACCTATTACCTGGCTCCTTGAGCATTACCGCACTGTTTCTAAGGTTACAAGGCACACTAAACACACAGGCACCGACAATTCGAGGATCACGTGTCTCCTCACCCAAATACTTTAAGGTCATACTTCCACCCATGGAGTATCCCATCATTACCACCTGATCATAACCTCTCTGAAGCACAGTATTTACTACTTGAGACAAATCTGGCGTATCTCCATGATGATAGAATCGTGGCAATCGGTTCATCTCGCCACTACAGCTTCTGCAATTCCAACCTGCAACATCCCAGCCTTGTTCTTTAAAAAATTTAGCTGTTCGTTTCATATAGTACCGACCGCTATCCCCTTCCAGACCGTGCGACAGGATAATGCATCGCTTACTATCTGACTTAACCCAATCTATATCCAGGAAATCTCCATCGGATAGCTCTAATCGTTCACGAGTGTATAAATCCTCCTTCACCTTAAAGAACATGGATGGAATCACCGTTTCCCAGTGCCCATTGAGCATGTAAGAGGGAGACTTTTTGTAAGCTGATTGTACTATTGGCATTATCTATTAATTATTGGCAGCACCATCTTCTACCCAACAAGTAATTAAATCAATTTCTCTCTGCGTCAAATCCTCTCTTTCAGGTGGAGGCATAGATCCAGAAGACGTTCTTGAATTAATTCTTTCAGCATTGGCCATGATTTGCTCCTTAGTGTTCAACAGAGGAGATTGTGAGGATCCATGACAACCAGTAACCGCACAATTCACTTCAATGATCGGCATAACTTCAGATTCTAAACTGGTTCCACTCAGTATTTCAAAAGTTCCATCATCATTACAACCTTCTGCATCTTTCACGATGTAGGTGTGAGTTCCTGCTTCAAGTCCAGTAAACGTATTAGATGAAGTAAATTCCCTATCATCAATACTATATTGATAGGTTTCAGTACCTCCTACAGCACTTATTTTCACTTCTCCATTAGATGTGGTACAACCAGAAGTAGTCTTGGACGTGATTTGTGCTAGGACATTACCTGATTCGGAAGGTATAACGGCATTTACCGATACCGTACAATCATTGCCATCTTTGACGAGGAATATGTACGACCCAGCAGTAAGCCCATCAAACACATTTTCTTCTTGATACTCACTCCCAGACATGCTGAATTGGTAATCACCAGTTCCACCTGAGGCGGTGAGAACCAACTGCCCTGGCAAATCACATTTTACACTTTCAAATGTTTCAACGACTAAACTAAGATCACTTTCAGTACAATCAATGCCAGGATCATCTTTCCCTGAATTACATCCAATAATCAAACTGATTAAAACAAAATAGTGAATTGCATTAGTATATCTCATTCTGAACTTTGTACAGGATTTTGTACCGATAAAGCTAATGAGATTTGATTTGAATAACTTATTCTTGATCCGGCAACAACTCCCAGGTGTGATCAGATAATAGCTTAACACTACCAACATACTCACTCCATTTTTTAGATCTTCCCCATTCTTTGGGTTTAATCATGGACAGAAAGTCTGAACCATTTTCTCGTGTGTACAAATGATACTCTTGACCAATAACTGGCGAAAAGCCCATTTCACTCTGATAAATCCTCTCAGAAATTTCAACTCGTTTCTTCAGTTGGTTAGCCTGATCTAGCAACGTTTTCATTTGCCCAAATATTTGATCAAACTGTCTGGTTGTTTGATCCTGCATGGCGGTCATTGCCTGACCTCTGATCTTGCCCTTATCTTCCGGCTTGATCAATGCGCCACCAACGGTATGTGCATACTCGATCAACCCAGGCAAATCAGTAATCTTTTCCCTTTCTTTCTCGAGATCTATTTTAGAAACATCAATTTTGTTATTCACCTTCCTTTATTCTTTCTTCCAAACTTTTCTTGGCACCTGGCCAGGTGGTTCTTGTACTCATATCATAACCGATAATGATCATGATAATCAGAAAAATCGCTGCAATTGCAAAAAAAATCTTCTTTGACCTTTTCATATCCTAATATCAACTGCAAATTTGAGCAATAGTTTTAAAAAGAGATATGACGGTAGACGGTAAATTAATCGAGAAATCAGAAACACAAGAAGTAACCAACAGTTTCAAAAAGCGAGAATTTGTGGTAGAATACGCAGAAAACCCACAATATCCTGAATTTTTGAAGTTCGAATTAATCCAAACGAATTGCCAGCAACTTGATGCTTTTAACATTGGCGATGAAATGACCATCTCTTTCAACCTTAAAGGTAGAAAGTGGACAGATCGAAGCGGTGAAGTAAAATACTTTAACAGTCTGCAGGCCTGGAGATTGGAAAAGAAAGCAGGTAGTGCACCAGCAAGTGGTGCTCCCGACACACCTCCCCCACCATCAGACGATTGGATGAAGGAGGACTTTTCTTCAGACGAAGATCTTCCGTTCTAAGCGTTTCGCTTTTTTCTGAAGGTTATTGGAATGTAGTCGTCAGTCGGTAAACCAATATGAGCAAGATCCCATTCCTTGTCATAATTATTGATTAACTGACGGATACATTCCACACGATCTTCGGTTGGATAAGGACATTCGTCCCAATGGAAAATTTCAACACGATAATTGTATTGTTTCTTAATTCCATTAACTCTTACCTCAACTTCTATGTCTTGTTCTTCGTTAAGTTGAGGGATTTCGATTCCTATTATTCCCATAAGTCATTCGGTTTAGTATATATTAGGTATCAAAAAATATACCCATTTACGCAACCAACTTTAAATCAGCGAGTTAAATAATTCTCATTGATTTTAAATGACCGAATAAGAACACTTATATGTTCATAAATAGAATACAAACTCTAATTTTTTTATCGGCGACTATTATGTCTATAGGTTCATCCTGTGATGGCAATAAAGAAAAACGTCCCTCACCACTGACGACGGATAGTATAGCTATAGGCCAAACACATATCCTGGTAGAGTATAGTAGTCCAGCAGTTAAAAAAAGAAAGATCTGGGGTGAACTGGTACCTTATGGAGAAATCTGGAGAACTGGGGCCAACCGAGCATCATTCATTACGACTGACAAAGACATCAAAATTGAAAACAACCTCCTTCCAGCAGGCAAGTATTCGATATTCACTATACCCACTGATTCAACCTGGTCCATTATTTTCAATGAAGACTGGGATCAATGGGGAGCATTTAATTACATGGAGAATAAAGATGCCTTTAGGATCAAAGTCAAACCCGTTAAGTCTTCTTTTGATGAACGTATGAAATTTACACTTTCAGAAGATGCCTTGAAGTTTGACTGGGAAGAACTTGAATTTAGCCTGAAGCTGCAAGCCAATTTATAGTTGCCTTAAGGCATCCATTGAAATCCGAGTAATGACATTGGTTAATTCGGTTATTGTATCCTCACAATCGGTAATCATAAACCGACGCTTCATAAATTTAGGATCCATAAATCCAATATAAACATCACCGTACTCTTCCCAAACGATTATTTCTAGAGGTAAATCAAGAGCTGCACTGGGTTGACACTGCAAAAGTGTGGTTGAAAGAGTTGGCTCTTCAAAAAGTATGCTACGTGTCGAATCTAATTCCATTCCTCTTTCACGAGCTATTTCATCATGATTAACTGTTTCAAAATAGATCAGTTTCTCATCTGCCTGAATTACTTCTATTAATTTAGAAACTGTTTCCTGAACTCCTTTGTCACTTTTATACACTGTCAGAGTCTGTGCAAAAGCAATATTTGCATAGATTAGTAGACCAATTATGATCAAAAGTGGTTTTTGCATGTCTTGTATACGGTGAAATCAACTGCTAAAAAACTAAATTATGTGATGGCAAGAAAGTATTCATGCGAGAAATCCATGAATTCAACCAATTATTTGACAAAATCACCTTAAATCGGCACAAAAATTAAATACAATTGCATCAGTTTACTTAGCTTGTTTCAAAGTCTATTAATTTTGTTACACAAATCAACCTAAGACCGAATGAACATTTACGCCAAACTCACCTTACTCTGTGTTGCACTGGTAATTATCACTTCAACAGTGGTTTACTTTCTGGTAAATATGGAGTTGGAAAATGCGTTTTCGACTGAGGCTATACAAGCCATGGCTAATGACCCAAGCACTGTTTCCGCTACTGTTCAGAAAAGCATTGACGGCATTCAGACAAAGTTAATATGGACTATTCTCGCAGTGATCGGTGGATCCATCATATTGGCAGTGGCAGTTGCCAACATGTTTGTAAAACCAATCCTCAAAATCACCAAAGCTGCTGAAGCTATCGCTGGTGGAAATCTGGAAGTAGAAATCCCTGTTAATTCTAATGATGAATTAGGTAAACTAGCAGACAATCTAAATAAAGCATCAAAAGGCCTTATTAAGCGACTAGCTGAGCAAAGAAAGTTCAATGAAACACTGGAAGCTCAAAAAGATGAGATTCAAGCGCAAAAGTTGAAAATCGAAGAGGTTAACAATCAGATTTCTGATAGTATTATTTATGCTCAAAGAATTCAGAAGTCCATTCTTCCCGAACTGAATGTAATGTCACGCCTCGTTAAAGATGCATTTGTCATTTATAAACCTAAGGATGTTGTTAGTGGTGATTTCTATTGGTTTGAAAGAGTTCGTCAAGGCAGAAATGAGTATTTGATCATCGCTTGTGCAGACTGTACGGGTCATGGCGTACCTGGTGCTATCATGTCGATCATGGGAAGTAATCAACTGACCAACATCGTTTATTACCAAAACTATTTGGACCCTGTAAAAATCCTTGCTCGATTGGATAAGGTTATCAAATTCGAATTACAAAGAGATGAGAATGATGATAAACATAGCCGAGACGGAATGGAAATCGGAATTTGTGTTATCAATCTGGATGACTTATCGATGGAGTTTGCTGGTGCAGGCATTCCACTTTACCTGATCAAAAATGGCTCTACAGAATTGGAAACCTACAAGAGTCCTAAAATGATGGTTGGCGGTATTGAAGGTGACGAAAAAGAAGTTTCAGAGCAACTAGAGAAGCAAACTATACAACTACAAGAAGGAGATAAAATCTTCCTATCATCTGACGGCTATCAGGATCAGTTTGGTGGCGAGAATGATAAGAAGTTCATGTCTAAAAACTTCAAGAAACTAATCGAAGATGGTGCCAACAGCCCGATGAGTGACTTGAAAACCATACTAGACGATGAGTTTGAAGCATGGAGAGGTAATACTCCACAAACTGATGATGTGGTTGTACTAGGCGTTCAGATCTAGACAAGAACAAGACATATTGGAATAAAAAAGGACTTCATCGCTGAAGTCCTTTTTTTGTGTTTAATAGTTTTATATTCTTTCCGTTAGTACCTAACGAGTAGTTCTTCATCCACAGACATTTCATATAGCTCACCAAGAGCCTTATTCAACGCGTTCAATAAGTCCTCATCCAGATCAATATCAGGATTAAGTTCTTCCATTGTCTTCAGTGTCATACCTCTTTCTCTAACATCATCTAGACACTTAAGACAAATTCTTGTCCAGGATTGCGGACTAATGTTTTCGGTACACCAATTTTTAAAATTGCTAGCTTTTACTGCCATTCTTTATTTATTAAAGCTTAAAGCCAATTATTGAAATATCATCGTTCAAACCACTGTCACTCTTCCAATCATCTATCGTTTGGCTTAAAAACTGGTATTGCTCATTCAATGGCTTAGTGTGAATTGACTTCAGCATCTCCTCGAATTTCTCCTGAGAGAATCTCACACCATCCTGATTCTCCTGGTTATAGAAACCATTAGAGAACATATAATAAGTAGATCCATCAGTAATATCAATTTTGTCAGCCATAAGATCATTGGCATGTTCTGGAGACTCACCTTCCAAAACAACCATCTCATCACCATCAAAAATGATCATGTCCTGATTGATTCCACTAAATTGAAGAGTACGTGCATTATTATCAAACAACGCTACAGACACCTTCATTTCACACTGCAGCTCTTTACTTCCTGCAGCGTCTAACTCCTGGGTAAGTTCTTTAATGATATCACCAGAGTGGAAAATTTTACGATCCTGAATCAAATCATTCAGTACTGAATCAGCAATCAGCGTTTTAAGAGAACCTACAATCCCTTTACCATCAAATTCAATAACCGCTACTACCGTATAATCTTCAGACCTGAAGTTCAAACTGGTAGTCCAGATAAACTCTTCACTAAAAAGGTACTTGCTTCGGTACATAACAAAATGATCAGCAAAGATTCTATTCAAATACCTCTCATTTGGTAACATCGATTGCTGAAGAAGACCAGCATATCTTATACTATCAATTAATCGCTTATTGATCTTATTGATTTCTTCAGTTCTTTCCTTAACTCTTCTCTCAAGTTCAGTATTGGTATCTTCTAGTTCTTTCAGGTGATCCTCACTATCCTGAGATTGCTGATAAGTCTCCATTGCCCTATCAAGCACACCTTTCATCTCATCAAAGTTCCAGGGCTTAGTGATATACTTATAGATACCACATCTGTTGATACCGTCTTTGATTGCTTCTATATCTGTAAAACCCGTCAAGATAATCTTGATCATATCCGGGTAATCAGGCAAAATCTTCTCTAACAGCTCTGTACCAGTCATTTCTGGCATTCGCTGATCGGTCACAATTACCTGAATCTCGTTTTCTTTAAGGATGTCTATAGCCTCAATTGGGCTAGCTGTTGTATGTACGTTAAAGAACTTTCTAAAATTCGATTTAAATACTCTCAAGTTGGTGGTTTCATCATCCACATATAACAAGGAGTATTTCCTTTCTTTCTTCGCTCTTCTTAATTCTGCAGTCTCTTGAATTTCTTCCATCACTGTATGTGCTAGGCGTTCTTTTTAGTGTTCGTGTTGTTGGTTATTTGAATTATTTGCTTTCAGCAACCTTCTTATTGTCGTCATTGTTTGCTTCTCTTACCGATTTTGGTAGAGTAATCACAAACTCCGTACCCTTGTTTTCTTCACTGGTGAATTCAATTTTACCACCGTGCTTTTCAATGATTCCATAGGTAATGGACATTCCGAGTCCGGTACCAACTCCAACGGCTTTAGTTGTAAAGAATGGTTCCCAAATTCTGTTTTTAATTTTCTCTGGAATTCCGGAGCCGTTATCTTTTAGTCGGATAACTACTTCATCCTCCAACTCCTCGGTGTAGATGGTGATTTCACCGTCTTTTCTATCTTCCGGAATGGCTTGAATACCATTATTCAGAATGTTCATGAATACCTGATTCAACTGACCAGGATAACATTCAATCTCATTCATCTTCTCATCATAGTATTTAGATACTTTGATTCTGTTCTTCGTTTTATTTCTAAGTAGAGTAAGTGTCGCATCAATGTTTTCATTAACATTTGCCTGCTTAACTTCCTCTTCATCAAGTCTTGAGAATACACGAAGACCTTTTACAATCTCGATGGTTCTCGTTACCCCGTAGTTTACATCCTTGATCAATTCATCAAGTTCTTCTAGAATCTCCTCGTACTCGTGCTCTTCTTTAAGCTCCTTAATGTTTTCTATTACTTCTTCCAGATCTGCATCCCCTTCATCTAAACGAGAGTACTCTTCCGCAATTTCTCTCAATGACTCAATGGACATCTTAATAGATACCATACCACTGGAAATAAAGTTGATCGGGTTATTGATCTCATGAGCAATACCAGCTGTCAACTGACCAAGTGATGCCATCTTTTCAGAGTGTACCAACTGTGATTGTGTACCTTTCAATGACTCTAGAGCTTTATTCAATTCTTCTTTAGAGTCTTGCTCCTTCTTCAGCGTTTCTTTCAGTTTTTTCTCAGCTAAGAATAGTTTCTCGTTATCGAGCAACTGCTTATCCGCCAATTCTCTAATTTCTTCTTCAGAATCCTGTAGCTTCTTGTAGGCATCGTTCAAGTCATCCTGTGCCTTGATCAATTTCTCATTAATTCTTATTTGCTCCTCAGAAGACTTAAGCAATTTGGCCTCTGAATCCTGAAGCTTGGTGTTGTTCTGTTCGAGTTCTTTTCGAGATTGATAAAGCTTTTTGTTAATCAACTTTTGCTTTTGGAAGTTGATCTTCAATTGCTCCTCTGATTTCTTCACCTTGATGTAGGCTTTGTTAGCCGACAAGTAGTTATCTCCAGCCAACTTGACCAATGGACGGAAAACGAAAAACCCTTGAATTAATAAGAAACCTAAAAAGGCTCCAAATACAATCTTCTCTATTAAGCTATAACCTGTTTTGTAAGATTGAGACTCATTTACCCAGTACTCTGATATAGCCTTTGATGCAGTCTCGTAGTTTCTAACTGTGTTGAGAAGGGTTTGAATACTGGTCCTCAAGGATAAGGCATTGATGTCTGACTTATTCTCAGTGTACACGTTGTCCAGCAAATTGCTGGCATTTGTATTCATTTCAGCAAAGTAGAACTTGAGGTTTTCCTGCAACTGTTGATACTCACTACTTGGAGAAAATGGTTGAATACCCAATTCAGGATTTCCATTTTTCAAAGCCTCATGCCCTCTTCTCCAGATTGGCAATATTCTTCCTAATTCAGTTTGGAAAATCGTAAAATTTCTTTCAGTGTTGGAATACCCCATACCTAAAGCTGCTTTTACGATCTGCTGCCCCATGGCAGTCTGATCAGTGGCAACTCTAACCGTCACAGGGTCATCATTAAAGTTGTCAATTAAATCTTTCTGAACGAAGAAGATGTAATATGCTACTGAACCCGCAACAATAATGGCTGTCAACACGTAGGCTATAGCGTAAAGATCCTTCTTTAACATACTTGGTAATGGTTGGTTAGTAATGGACTATCTCAGCAATCTTAAATTTAATCAATCTTTTCAAATACCGCCGAATATTAGAAAAGTCCATAGAACAATCCACAAAATAAAGCTTAATTCAGCTTATTCTCAAGAGACTGATTACTTAAGTTCAAATACCACTGGTTCTCATTGGAGTTCAAATTCTCTGAATATTCCAAATTGAATCATCATGCATTTTATCTAATATTTCTCTCACAAACAACATTTCAAAAAGCATTTAGATATCATTTGGTATAAAAAAAGAATCAATCAGCATTATATTGCAGTCAATAAGCAAACAGTGCGAACTAGACCTAACCTATAACTCACTGTATTTTAAGGATTTGACATTTTAATAATTAAACATTTGGTTTAATACCAAAATAGTCATTACTTTTCGAATTCGAAGCTGACTGTTTTGTAAAAACCAAACAGTGAATTATCACATATAAATCGCATGGATTACCTAAGAAGTTATAAGAACATTTATGATCAAAATATTATTTTGATGTACAAAGGTGAATTAACCTTTGACTTAGTAACTTCTATGATTGCCACTCTTGAAGAAAGATTGGAAGAACTAGAGGAAAACCGAAAGGTGAAGAAGAAATTTTATAATGTAGCCACTGAGACTATACAAAATCTCTACTATCACCTGGATGAAGTCAATGCAGATGAAATCCGGATCAGCAGTTATGATTCCAGATCAGCGCTTATTTTGATTGCAGCAAGAAAAAGATTTTATAGTTTACAGACAGGTAACTACGTTCCTACTGAGAAATTAGACGAAATAAAATCTAGAATTGATGATATAAATTCGGTTGAACCTGATGAACTTCGTGCTCTGTACAAAAAAGCTCTTAATGAACAAGAGTTTTCAGACAAAGGGACAGGAGGTCTGGGATTTATCGATATTGCAAGAAAGACCGGCGGACAGAAGTTAAGATATAAATTTCAACCAGTGACCGACAATGTGTCATATTTCACATTGCAGGTAAGATTGCCTAGAGAAGTATAGGCTACTGAGCAGAAAAAGCTGTGAAACAACCTTATGGAAAAGTTTTTTATTGAGCCAACGAGGGTAACACCATTAGTAAACTTTGATCCTGACCAAGGAGTGTTAGAGATAAAGGGTAGATCGAGCCCTGAAAACTCTATATTATTCTACCAGAAGATCATAGATAGTTTAGATGAGTTTGCAGAGAGTGGAGGAGATGAATTCACCGCAAATTTCTCATTTGAATATTTCAACACTAGTTCATCCAAATGTCTTTTTGATGTATTCAAGAAGTTAAGTAAGATTAGTGATGAAGGCAAAGAGATTAAAATCAACTGGTACTATGAAGAGGATGACGAGGATATGATGGAAGCAGGAGAAGATTATGCCGATCTACTAGATCTTGATTTCAACTTCCTCGAAATTGAAGAATTTTGATCCAGGAGTCCGCAGTAAATGGAAAGACCTAAGGAACTTTACCATGAGGAAGTAAAACGTCTAAAGGACTTTAGATCCAAGTTAGATACGCATGCTATCTACAAACAGGATCTTGAATCTTTTGGTGATGACTATGAAGAACTCGTAGCTCAAGCCAAAGTAATTACGCGTGTATCAGACAGACTTCAGAAGAAATTAGATAACGCCAATATCCAGATTCGTGAACAAAATGACGAAATCAAGGATAAAAACTCTCAGTTAGAGAATACAATCAGCGAACTTGCTGAGGCTAAAGTAGGTAGAAGAGCCACTACGGCCCTATTCTTTTTAGCCATCATCTTATTCCTTTTAGAAGAACTTTTCGTAGAGGATGCCATTCAAAGCTATCTTGCTTCTATAGACCTGGGCAATTTCTTTAACAGCCTAAAGGAATATGTTGGTCTATTTATCAAATTAATACTGGCTATTGGTTTGAAGTTCCTGGAGGGCGGTTTAGAATCGTTCTTATTGAATCAGGAGAAAAAGAAGATCATGAAGCAAGAGAAAAAAGAACAACTTTCAGCTGCTGCCAGCTGATTATTCGGTCTCCTGGCTTAATTCTTCCTGCACAGCATAAAAAATTTCATTTTTTTGAAAAAATAGGATTCAAATTTTGAATTCAGCAATTCCATATTGCATAAGTTTGGGGCTCTCATTAAAATGCAATTTTTAAATCATATCTAGCACTATGGATTTTTCAACTGCGGACATTATTGTCTTTGTAGGATATTGTCTCTTGATCGTGGGGGTTGGACTTTGGGTCTCTCGCGATAAAAAAGGGCACGAAAAGAATGCTGAGGATTATTTCCTCGCAAGTAAGTCACTTCCCTGGTGGGCTATTGGAGCCTCGCTTATTGCAGCAAACATCTCTGCTGAGCAGTTTATCGGGATGTCAGGATCAGGATTTGCCAGTGGATTGGCTATCGCCTCTTATGAGTGGATGGCAGCAATCACCTTACTCATTGTAGGAAAGTACTTTCTACCAATTTTTATTGAAAAAGGACTGTACACCATTCCTGAATTTGTGGAAAAACGATACAGTACACAGCTCAAAACCATTCTGGCAGTCTTCTGGATCGCATTATATGTTTTTGTGAATTTAAGTTCGGTATTGTACCTGGGAGCTCTGGCTCTAGAAACTATTATGGGTATTCCAATGATGTACGGAGTTGTAGGCTTAGCCCTATTTGCAGCTGCGTACTCACTTTACGGTGGATTATCCGCAGTGGCATGGACAGACGTTGTTCAGGTTGTTTTCCTGGTACTGGGTGGACTATTAACCACTTACCTTGCTTTAGACATTCTTTCTGATGGTAAAGGAGTCATTGCAGGTTTCAATCAAGTAGTAGATGCGGTACCTGAGAGATTTCACATGATCCTTGATAAGTCCAATCCGGAATTTATGAACCTACCTGGTATCTGGGTTTTGGTTGGTGGAATGTGGGTTGCTAACTTATATTACTGGGGGTTCAATCAGTACATCATTCAAAGAACTCTAGCAGCCAAGTCTTTAAAAGAAGCTCAAAAAGGAATTGTACTTGCTGCTTTCTTAAAATTACTGATCCCTTTCATCGTAGTAATTCCAGGTATCGCAGCTTATGTAGTTGTTAATGATCCTGAAATTATGGCTCGATTGGGTGAACTAGGAGTATCTAATGTACCTGGCCCTGGGCAATCAGATAAAGCATACCCTTGGTTGCTTCAACTTCTTCCTGTAGGATTGAAAGGTATTGCATTTGCAGCCCTAGCTGCTGCTGTAGTATCATCTTTAGCCTCTATGCTAAACTCTACCTCTACCATTTTCACCATGGATATTTATAAGCAGTATATCAACAAAACTGCTAATGATAAAACTACAGTAAATGTGGGTAGAATCTCTGCTGCAGTTGCATTGGTGGTAGCCTGTATTATGGCTCCCCTACTTGGTGGAATTGATCAGGCATTCCAATTCATTCAGGAGTATACTGGAATCGTAAGTCCAGGTATTCTTGCAGTATTCTTGCTTGGTCTGTTCTGGAAAAAGACGACCAATGCCGGAGCTATTTGGGGTGCCTTGTTGTCTATTCCTATTGCAGCCGGGTTCAAGTTCTTCCCTTCTATCCCATTCATGAATCAAATGGGTCTTACCTGTCTATTATCCATGTTGGTGATTGTTATTGTGAGCTTAATTGACGGTAAAGGAGAAGAAAACCCTAAAGGAATTAACTTAACATCAAGTTTATTTAAGACTAGTCCAACGTTTAATATCGGTGCATTTGCTATCTTGATCATTTGTACTGCATTGTATGCGTTATTCTGGTAATAAATGACAGAACTAAATCCAAAACAAGAAAAGCTCAAAAAGCAGGTTACAAGCCCATTTAAATTTGGGCTTTTCTTGTTAACTCAACTTCCTATGGGGCTTGTTGCAGGAATGCGACTAAGAGAACTTGACCAAAACAAATGTGTCACTTCTGTCCCATTCAAATGGTTAACCAAAAATCCATTTAAGAGTATCTATTTTGCTGTGCAAAGCATGGCTGCTGAGTTATCTACTGCCACACCGTGTCTACTTGCAATTGAAGGACACAAACCGTCTATAGCTTTCATCATTGTAGATTTAAAGGCAACATTTGGTAAGAAAGCGACAGACAGGGTCTACTTCACCTGTGAAGATGGAGCTAAAGCTTTTGAAGCCGTAGAAAAAGCCATTGCTACGGGTGAATCTCAGACAGCAACATTCAAAACTGTTGGTAAGATGAAAGATGGCACCATCGTTTCAGAATTTGAATTCACCTGGTCATTCAAGCAACGAAGCAAATAACTTATAATTCTATTATTTTCTTATTGGATTGAGCACTTCTGAAGGAATCATCAATATCATCAATGATATGCTCTATTTCCTTGAACCCTTCATTTTGATAAGCTTGTGGTAAACTATCCATACCAATATCCTGCAGTCTGTCATAGACGGTGTAAATATCCATTTTGTTGATATCCATTCCAGGAATCAATAATTCCTCCTCCGCCTCATTGTTCAACCTACGAACCAATTTGGATTGAACCAGATCTTCCAGTACTTCCCGAATAAATCGTCGAGGCACTTCCAACTCTTCGCATATCTGTTCGAAAGAGATCGAGTCATCATACTGCTTAAAATGACGCACAACCTTCCTCAATACCAACAACGTCATTTTACGCTTGGTCTTCAGATTCATAGCTAGCTTCTCATTGTCATATGCCCATGTCCCTACACTTTGGACAGCAAAAGCCAATTCGGCACCGAAGAGTAGTATGGTCCAACTCAATTGAAGCCAAATAAGGAAAAGTGGCAATGCAGCAAATGTTCCGTAAACCACACTGTAAGTGGTCAAATACACCTGGCCTTTCACCCATAGCAGCTGAGTGATCTGATAAACCGTTCCTGCCAAAATTCCTGCTATCAATGCCGGTTTTATCTTGACAGTCGTATTGGGAAAAACGAGATAGAACAGAAACAGCAAAAACCATATAAGCGTATAAGGAATCAGTTTGATAAAAAAGAGAATGACTGGTTTGAAAAAACCCAACAGACTAATAGATTCTGTGAGCGATTCAATACTCGTAGTAATATAAACTGTTGCTGAACTTGACATTATTAGAATAATAGGCCCTAATAAAATCACGCTCATGTAATCAGTCACTTTACGCTTAAGAGTCCGCCCTTTCTTAGTATTCCAGATGCTATTGAAGGCCATCTCGATATTATTCAGAAGTCTTCCTACGGCATAAAACAAGAAAACAGTACTTATTCCCGTGATAACTCCACCACTGGTATTCGCAAGCATCTTATCAGAGAAACCTTTTACGAACACATAAACATCATCCTGACCATTAAAATAATTTTGTAGTTCTCTCTCAAGGTAATTATCCAAACCAAAACTTTGCGCAATACCAAATGCCATGGCTATTACCGGAACGAAGGAAATCAACGAAAAATAAGTAAGTGCAGAAGCTTTCTCCCCACACTTGTCTTTGTTAAACTCCGAAATGGTAATCACAATCACTCTCAGTTGTTGAAAGAGAAAAGCTTTTCTTTTGGGAAGTGTCTTGATCTTTATCTTCCAAAGATCTTCTTCGATGAATTTGCGTGTATTGTGAATATAGGTTGACAACATCCGAGAGGTTTTACAAAATGGTCAATCGAAATTAATCAATTTCAAATAGTCAAGATGTAGATTAAACCCAAATTCTAAGACTTTGCCAAAGTCTTAGAAACTTGATTAAACCATTTAAACCTTAAGAGTTGAAGAAATTAAAATCTAATAACTAAATTTTGCCCTTAGATAAACAGCCTTAGCATCATTTCCTTCACTAAAATAAAACTGACCAATCAAATCCAAATCGAGATTATTAACAATAGCATATGTAACTGACGGATTAACAAAAAAAGACGCATCCGACGGGAATAGCATAGTAGCTAACCCAACATTCACTAAGGGGTGAACCGGATAAGCTGATTGAAGAAATGCAGACCACTTGTAAGGAGAAATGGATCTGATATCCAGATTCGAGGATGTGTTCACCAAACCAAAATAGGGATCTTTTAAACCGTAACTATTGTACAATCCTGAAGCATTGAAATACAATAAATTTGGCAGCATGTAGTCGAATGAGATACTTGTCAAAAAACCAGAATTATCTGCTCCGAACTCATCAAGATACGTGAGTTCTCCTTTGAATCCCATCCCTCCTATACTTCCAGCCCAACCTGTTCCTAGCGCCAGATTATTTTGCATCACTCCACCAATAAACTGAATATCATAATTCCACTTATTGATCTGATATTTGATAGCAGATGTGAGTTCTTCAAATGAATCGGCGGCTTTGATTGCAAACTCAATCTCAGACGCATATCCAGTATACTTTCTTACTCTCAAAGCATCGCTTCCTGGTCGTTCTTCGTAATCAAAATCAAAGAAAGAATAACTATTAAAGAGGTCATTTGGATTCCAGGCAAGATTCACTCCCCAATTCAGTCTTTGACGACCAAGAGTCACTTCCCAATCATCTTTATTGTATTGAACATACGCTCTATCGATCATGGAGTGAATAACAAGGTTATCCCGATTGACAGGCATGAAGGATAAATCAAAATAATCATTGTTCACATCGATTAACTCACCGTAGTTTGGAAACAACTTCACTAAATCTCCTGTGAAAACTCTGTTTCTAATCTCCAGCTTTGCAGTGAAATTATCAGAAGGGTAATAAGCCAGGTTAAGTCTGTGATGTATCAAATTATCCACCAGCACAGAATCCTCATCAGCAAAATTGAACGTAACCATATCCTTCACATAGCCTTTGACAATAAACTTCGGATCCTCATCTTCTGTTTGTCCAAAAAGACTCAATGGCACAATCCATAGGATCAATACAAAATACTTCATCGTCTTTCGTCACTGATCACTTTACCGTCTTCAAGAGTTATGACTCTCCTGGCTTTATCAATCACTCGCTGGTCATGTGTGGAAAACACGAACGTAGCCCCTTCCTCTTCATTCATTTTAGCCATAATATCTAACAAGGCGGATGTACTGGTTGAGTCAAGGTTTGCAGTTGGCTCATCAGCCAATACAAACTCCGGCTTAGAGGCCAATGCTCTTGCCACTGCTACGCGCTGTTGCTGTCCACCTGATAATTGCGATGGTCGTTGATTGGCTTTATCCCCTATTCCCATTTCTTCGAGTAATTGCATAGCTCTAGCATCTCGTTCCACTTTAGGGCGCTTTTGAAGCAACATGATGAACTCCACATTCTCCATGGTTGTCAGAACAGGTATCAGGTTGTACGCCTGAAAGACAAAACCAATATGCTTTAACCGATAATCGATCAGTTCAGCATCACTCAACTTAGTAATCTCAGTATCACCCACAATGACCTTCCCAGAGGATGGGTTATCAAGGCCTCCAAGAATATTCAGCAATGTGGTCTTGCCACATCCAGAAGGACCAACGATAGCTGTGAATTCTCCCTTGGCAATTTCGATGTTCACATCATTTAATGCGTGAACAGGTATCGTCTTTTCATTATAGACTTTATTGATATTTTCTGCTTTAATGACACTCATGTTTAGTTCATTATAGGTGAATTAAATTTTATGAAGCGCCTCTACAGGCTTTAATTTGACTGCTTTCCAGGCAGGATAAACGGCTCCAACAAACGCCGTAATGATTACTGCAATGGCAATGGTCCAATAGGTACTATTCTCGATGTATGGATACAGAATAGAACTATATCCAAAGGATTCAAGACCCTCTGAGTAGGCACTTAAATCAATGCCAACCTGAGTATAATAGAACATCGTCAACCATCCTAGTAGCAATCCTATTGGAGCTCCAAGTATTCCTATGAATATGGTTTCTAAAAGCACCATTCCGAACACTTTAATTCTAGCCATACCAACAGCCATTAGCATTCCCAATTCTTTGAAACGCTCCAGTACGGCCATTAACATGGTATTCAAAATCCCGAATACGAGAGCAATCATTACAATGGTAATCAACACATACAGCATACTGGAATACATCTCCTGGATCAAAGCCAGCTCTGGAGCTATTTCCCTCCATGTTTCAGCTAAATCTCCTGGGTATTCTGATTGATATTTTGTGACGATTATTGATTCATCAACTTGTGGATCTGTGAGAATCGCGATCTCATGAGCATCCTGGACTCCCAACAATCGAGTAAGATCGGAATGCAACACAAAGGCATAGCCTTCATTCAGGTTTAGAGACGAACTTTCTATTATCCCAGCAACTCGAAAAGCTGCTGAAGTCAAATTTTGATGACTGTCAGTAAATGTGAGAACAACCTTGGATTTCACTTTAACGCCCAATTTCTCCGCAAGCTTCTTCCCAATCAGAATTGGGTTGCGCTTAATCCCTTCAAAATAAGCACCATCACCTATCAATGAATCAAGCTGAGTCACCTTAGCTTCTTCCTTTGGTTTGATTCCTCTAATTTGAACACCGGCAGCCTTCTTTGGTGATGCAATCATCCCATTCACTAATACTCTTGAAGTAGCTGCTTTGACTCCTGGCCATGTTTGGATTTTATCAATTTTGGTTTCTGCATCAGTAATGATGTAATTAACCTCTTTATCCTTTTTAAACTCAGGGTTATGAATTTGAATATTGGAAATATCATGATTGATACTATCGGCCATATACCCTACGATGAAGCCATTCATAAACCCCACAGCAGCTACCAGAGCCCATATCCCAACCACAATGGATCCGAGAACGACAAGGCTTCTACCTCTACTTCTCCAAATGTTTCTCCATGCTATTTTTATTAACATCTTCTTGCTGTTTAGGAGTTAGATTGCTTCTCGCATGGACTTGACAGGCTTTAGCTTCCAAATGACATACAAAGGATAGAACCCAAGAATGAGTGCCATCACAAAAATCACCCATGCCTGATTGTAAAACAGAGATGGTTCCAGTGAAAAAAAGTAAGCTGCCTCTACGCCGAACTTCTCGATAGCCTCCGCGGACTCTCCGGTGAAGTAGATCGGATGATAATAGCTGTAGATGAGAAACGGTAAGGAAATTCCTATTCCAACCAGAACTCCCATGGACGACATCATTAGCATTTCCAGGAACACGGTGAATTGCATGACAATGCGCTTCATTCCGATGGACATCATCACACCAAACTCATACATACGCTCAGCAGTCATCATCAAAAAAGTACCAAACATCCCAAAACCAATGACGGCATACAATATCCAAATCATAATCTGACCACTGATACTATCTATCTCGATACTCTGAACCAGATCCGGCAGAAGATCCTTCCAACCCATAACCTCCAGATCATCATTATTTATCTTGGATGAAATGTCTGCAACAATTTGATCTGTACGTTTAGCTTCATCAATAACCAGCGACAAACTGGTCAATCGACCTTCCATGGCGTAAAACCATTGAGCTTCTTTTATAGGAATGAAAATGGTCCCATCATTTTGCGCTGGAGAAGGAAACTTCATGATGCCTTTGATAGGATAAATCGCAGCTGCATTAGCGCCATGATATCCCTGACTTATCAATACCAGAGAGTCCCCAACTTTGATCTTAAGATACTTGGCTAACCCTTCTGAAATCAAAGCAGCCTGATCTGACTGGAGCAAATCTTCACCTTCTATCAACTTATCCTGATATTCAGTTAGAGCGTTTTCCTTACCAGGATCTATGCCCACCACCATTCCTCCTTTTGTCTTTTGAGCGAAGGATGCTAAAGCAAAGGACTCCACTCTTGGCACAACTTCCTCCACGCCGTTAGCTGAGGCCACCTGATCAATTACCCCCTGGTTATATTCAAAACTGTTATCAATAGACTGATCCGCCCAATATCCATCTTTATGAATCTGAATATACCCCGTGTAAAACCGAACTGCAGTCTCCACCATTCGGTCATAAGACCCTAACTGCATGGAACGCATGCTGCAAGCTAATAAAACGGCAAAGGTGATGGAGCCAATGGTAATTAAGCTTCTACGCTTATTCCTCCAAATATTTCTCCAGGCAAGTTTGAAATACATTATCGTACACGTTTCATGTTTTGAATACTGAAGAAATCTGTCTTGATGTCTTTATTAAAATACCACGACTTATAAATGATCACAGTCTTTTGATCTGGATTTTCAGCTGGAATCATTTCCATTCTCGTTGGCACTATTCGACCATCCATCTCTTTCATATCGGAGAGTATCATGGTATTGATGAGGTATTCATCTTCGTCGTAATACTTAAATAAGAGCTGTAAAAAATCTCCCTGATCTATATACGCTTCTATCTTACCCCACACTACAGGAGCATCTTCTTTTGGTGTCATGAGGATTTTCCATGCTTTGTACTCACCAATGACGGTGTCTTTCAAAATCTCATGCTCATAGTCTTCCACAATTGACGATTCTTTCACCAAATCATCATTCGTAAAATCAGACCCCATCCAGGACTGCATCATCATGGATGGAGGCATTTTTATCACCCGATCAATAGTCGGTTGCCAGTTCCAAAGCTCTTTTTCTCTCTTTAGAAAGGCTGCTCCCTGATCTCTGGCCGGTGCAGTAATCAACACTAAACTGTAATCATTGCCTCTAGCCCAACTTTTCATGGAGATCTCACGAGTCCACGACGGCCTTACGATTTGCATCTGCATCTCAGCAGCATTTGATTCTCCTTGCATCCGTTCATTCGCTTTATCAATGATTTCTTTAGCAGATTGGCCATTAGAAACCAGAGCAGATAAAACGGCAAATACCAGTAATAGATAAGATTTCATATTGGTTAGTATTATTGTTTTTCACAGTATTTAGTAATGAGCATTTGCTCAACTTCATCTAGTGGATAGTCTTCCTTCATCATCATGTAATGAAGTGCAATTCCGTCAAAAAGAGTGGCCAGAATTCTCGCCTCTGTTTTATAATCAGAGAATCCAATTTCTTTAAGAAGACCTTCTAGCATCACCAAATATCCCTCCATCTTACCTTTGGCCATGTCATGCACAAATTGGAAACGGTCAAGCTGGGTGGATAAGCCTATAATCAGCCGATTCAGTTTATCATTGACCCTAAACCATTCGAAAACTATTTTGATCAAATTGCTCAAGGTGCCTTGAGGTGTAGCTGCCCACATGTTCTGAACCATCTCGTCACCAACATTTGCCAGGTCCATAATCATGGCTTCTAGAAGTGCTTCTTTACTCTCAAAGTAATTGTAAATAAGTCCCTTACTGATTCCTGCCGTTTTGGCGATCTGAGCGATGGAAGTAGCCTCGTATCCCTTCGTACCAAACAACTCCAGAGACGCATCAAATATCTTCTTCTGACTTGCCTCTCTTATTTCTTCAAACTGTGCTTTTGATCTTGGACTCATATTATGACTGAACGGTCGGTCAATTATAAAGTTACAAAAAAGAGTGCAATTATTTATCACACTCTCTTCTATCTATCAATAATCCTTAAACTCAGGAATTTCTTAATTCTATAATAGTAACCTCAGGCAAGATCCCTACTCTACCAGGATACCCTAAATAACCATATCCTCTATTGACATATAAGTATTGATTTCCTGATTGGTACATATCAGCCCATTGTTTGTATATATACTTGGATGGACTCCATCGGAAATCACCTATTTCTATTCCAAACTGCATGCCATGTGTATGACCCGCAAGGTGCAAGTTGATATCAGGATATTCTGGAAGCACTTGCGCTTCCCAATGACTCGGATCATGAGATAATAATATTTTAAAAGGCACCTCCTCGGTTCCCTTATATGTTTTTGCCAAATCACCATATTTAGAGAATCGACCCGCACCCCAGTTTTCCAATCCTAAAATGGCCAATTGATCACTTCCTTGAGTTATGATCCTATTTTCATTGAGCAATATATCCCACCCCATGTATCGGTGCATTTCATGAAGTTGTTTGATATCAGCTTGTTTCGCTTCAGGACTTGTCCAACTTCTGTAATCTCCATAATCGTGATTACCCATGGTAGAATACACACCTAGTGGAGCAGTGATGCTTTTAAAAATATCCAAATAGGGCTTCGCTTCATCACTTTGATTATTAACCAAATCCCCTGTAAAGAAGACTAAATCAGGCTTCTCAGCATTAAGCATGTCCACACCACCTGCTACAGCTGTTTTATTGAAAAAACTACCCGTGTGAATATCAGAGATCTGAGCTAGACGGATACCATGAAAGGCCTTGGGTACCTTAGAAGAGGTAATCACTGTTTTCCGTACACGATAGTCATGCGCTCCAGATACGATTCCAAAACTAAAAACCGCAATAGGCACTGTTCCAGCTATAAGAGCCGATTTTGATAAGAACTCAGATCTAGACAGATCAGGAGTTTCCTCAGCTTTTGATGGCAAGAAATTAGCTATCCATGTAAACAATCTTCTTCCATCATCTACAAAGATGAATAGTGCTGAAATCAGCTTACCCAATAAAGTAATGAAAAAGGCTGTAGTGATAAACAGTCTGAGGTTAGCGAATTGTTTTGGATCCAGTTGGTTGTACATGGATATTCCTACAAAAAGGACTGCTGAAATCGCAAAATAAACAATGGTTAATACCCTTCTCGTGACTACTGAATAATCACTCATCACCACTCTTAGAGCCTGAAAGATGTATATATCAAAAGCTACATACACCAGGGCCACTAAGGCCATAAAATAGATTCTACTCATATCAAAAAAGTAAACCCTGACGCTTAGGTCAGGGTTTCAATTAATTTTAGCTAATTCCTAGCTTCCTATTCACCTTAGCGAAGAACAGGTACATTACCGGCACTATGACCAGTGTTAGGAATGTTGCGAATGTCAAACCGAAAATAATAGTCCAGGACATTGGTCCCCAGAACGCCACGTTATCTCCTCCATAGTAGAAATCCGCATTGTAGCTTCCAAGGAATTTAATAAAGTCAATGTTGATTCCCAAAGCTAGAGGCACTAAGCCCAAAACAGTAGTAACCGCCGTAAGGATTACTGGTCTCAAGCGTGTAGCTCCTGCATCAGCAATTGATTTGATGATTTCTTCAAACGGAAGTTTATCAACATCAAGTTCTTGTCTTCTTCTTTCTCTACTGAGCTCAATAAAGTCAATCAATACAATCGCATTGTTCACTACAATACCTGCTAGTGAGATAATACCGATCATTGTCATGATTACCACGAAGTTCATCTGGAATACTACCAAACCTAGGAACACACCTATAGTACTAAGCAATACTGACATCATGATGATGAATGGTGTCGTTACTTTGTTGAATTGTGCCACAATGATTAAGAAGATCAAACTCACAGCAATAAGCAAGGCAGTACTCAAGAAAGCCATCTCTTCAGCTTGCTTCTCTTGCTCTCCACCAAACTTATACTCATAACCCTCCGGCATCTCGTAAGTCTCCAATAAGTCTTTGATCTCATTATTAATGTTCGTGGCATTATACCCTGCTACCACGTTGGAACTGATCGTAACTACTCTATTAAGATCTTTTCTTCTTACAGAACCGTAAGTAGAACTCAACTCTGTAGATGCAACAGATGAAATAGGCACACTCTTGATCCTACCAGAAGACTGATCTCTAAACACAATGCTCTTATTCAATAGCGCATCAGGATCATTTCGGTATTTCTCCATCAAGCGAAGTTGAACTTCATAATCATCCTCACCTTCTTTGTATTTGGAGATTTCTTTTCCAAACAAAGCAGTCCTGATTTCCATAGCAATGCTATTGGTTGACAAACCAAAACGTCTTGCTTTCTCACGATCAATGTTGACGATCATCTCCGGCTTACCTGTTTCAAGGTCAGTCTTCAACTTTTCGATTCCTTCAATACCTGACTCGTTAATGGTTTTCTTGATGTCTTCTGTGATATCAATTAACTCAGCAAACTCGTCTCCCGATACTTCGATTGAGATTGGCTTACCCGCAGGAGGTCCATCAGCATTCTGATCTACAGTAATAGCAACTCCAGGATAATCACCAATGCTATTTCTAATCTCAGAAAGGATCTCTTTGGTATCTATTCCATCTCGGTATTTAAACTCTTTAAAGTTTACAGTAATTCTAGCCTTGTTTGGTGTATCCTGCTGACCAAATGCCGATGGATCGTTAGGATCAGAAGTTCCCTGACCTACATTGGCAATGATAGACTCAACGATAGACTCATAAGGCTTCACTGTTTCGAAAATGATTTCCTCTATCTCAGCAGTAAAATTATTGGTTCTCTCAATATCACTTCCTACCGGATACTCAATGAACACATTGATATACTTTGGGTCTGTTTTCGGGAAATATTCCACTTCTGGTGGGAATATATTCATCAACATAATAGAGAAAACGAACATCACCACTGTACCCCAGAAGAAAATCACCGGCTTCCAACCGCTCAAGGCAAAGTTCAAAGTTGATTTATACAATCCTTCTAGCCATGGCAAGAAGCTAGATTGGAACCTTCTAGAACCTGGAGTTAATACATACACATTAAGTACAGTGATAAGTGCAGCAATCAACAATAGATTACCTAGTACCTTAACACCTGCTAAAACGAATAACAATCCAACAGCAGCTCCAATCGCCACGATGATCATTAATCTTCTTTTATTGATCTCACCTGTATCCAATTTCATGAATGAGGCTATCAATACCGGGTTGATCACCAATGCAACGAATAGGGATGAACTCAATGTAACGATCAAGGTGATTGGTAAGAACTTCATGAACTCACCCATCATACCAGGCCAGAATGCCAATGGTAAGAATGCCGCCAAAGTAGTAGCTGTAGAAGCAATAATTGGCCATGCTACTTCACCCACACCTTGTTTTGTTGCTTCAAAAGCACTCACTCCTTCTTCCATCAATCGGTAAACGTTCTCCACAACCACAATACCATTATCCACTAGCATTCCTAATGCCATGATCAAGGAGAATAGCACCATCATGTTGATAGAAATTCCAAACATCCCAAGAATCATGAATGACATGAACATGGAAAGCGGAATAGCGATACCTACGAATAAAGCGTTTCTTGATCCGAGGAAGAATAACAATACCAATACTACCAGAATCACCCCTGAAATGATGTTGTTCTCCAAGGAGCTTACAAGTTCTCTAGTTTGCTCTGATTGATCATTCGTTTTGGTGATGATCAGATCCTTAGGAAACTTGTTATTAGCCTTCGCTTCTTCAAGTATCTCATTGATCTTCTCTGTAGCACTCAACAAGTTTTCACCACTTCTCTTCACTACATCCAACATCACAACTGGATTACCTCTGAGTCGTGCATAATCCTGAGCATCTTTATAGTCAAAGTCTACTTCAGCAATATCTTTTAGATAAACGATGTTACCGTTCTCGCTCTTTACTACAATATCCAACACCTCTTCTGGTGTTTCGAACTCTCCAACTACACGTACAGATCTCTTGATATCACCTTGCGTAATGCTACCACCACTCAATGTAATGTTCTCAGCTCTTACGGCGTTTTCGATATCTCCGAAATTAACCTGACGAGCTTCCATCTGGAATGGATCCACATTGATCTTCAGCTCTTTTTCATTAATACCACGGATTTCAACTTTTGAAACCTCTCTTACCTTCTCAATTTCCTCTTCCAGGTATTCTGCATAGTCATTCAACTCCTCCATGGTATAATTACCAGAAAGGTTGATGTTCAGAATCGGGAATTCAGAAAAGTCCATTTCGAACACATTTGGATCTGTTTGCAACTCCGGTAAATCTGGTTTTGCACGATCCACTGCATCCTTAACTTTCGTTAATGCATCTTCGATATCAGTTGAAGAAGTGAACTCAACGATGATAGTAGAGTAATCCTGTACAGAGGTAGACTTGATATTATCTACTTCTGCTATGGCATTAATTTCTCTCTCCAATGGTCTGGTAACAAGGTTCTCCATATCAACTGGAGAGTTACCTGGGTGAGGTGTACCTACATAAACGATCGGCTGTGACACCTCTGGAAAACTCTCTTTTGGCAGCCCTATGTAGGTAGCAATACCCATAACTACCACCAAAAGTGTCAACACATAAACAGTGGTTTTATTATTCAACGACAATGTCGTCAAACCAAACTGCTTATTGGTATTCATATTTTGATTGTCTTCTGACATAAGTAGATTCTTTGTGGTGAAACCTTATTTTACAACTACAACTACTCCTTCAGAAAGATCTCTATATCCTTCATTGGCAATCAACTGACCACTTTTCAAACCAGAAGTGATCTCAGTCTTCAATTGGTAAGACAAACCTGGAGTCACATAAGCTTTCTTAGCCTTTTTAACACCTGATTCATCAACAACTTCGTATAGATAACTTCCTTTGCTATCAGTTTGGATAATCTTAGTTGGTACGATAAACGCACTTTCATTACTGTAATCAACTAACTGTACCACTACAACCTGATTTGGCTTCACTTCAAAATCAACCTTAGGCATTTTCAATTCCAACTCAAACGTACGGTTGTCATTTTCGATGACACTTCCAACGCTTGTTATTTTGGTTTCAATCGTTTTATCCTGAGTTGGGAAATAGATTTTAGCAACCTGGCCTTTAGTGAATTTACCAAGGAAACGCTCTGACACATCCGCAGTGATGTACATATCTTCCTGGTTCACAATTCTAACTAACTGCATTCCAGGTTGAGCCATTTGCCCCACTCTAGCAGGCACATTATCAATCACTCCAGAGAACGGTGCGTATACGCTTGACTGTCTCAATTGAGCTTTTAATGTTGACAATCTACTTTCTAAAGATTCCTTATTGTTTTTGGCTTCTAGATATTGAACTTCAGTACCAATATTTTGCTTCCAAAGTTTGCCTTGTCTTTCATAAATGGTAGTAGCCAATTCTAGTTGCGTTTCCACTTCACCAATATTGCTTCTGATGATATCTGCATCCAATTGGATCAACAATTGACCTTTAGACACTGACTGTCCTTCAGATACATTTACAGAAGTGATTCTTCCCATTGACTCAGCTGACAAAATCACATCTTTTCGAGATTCCACTCCACCTCTTACTTCAACTTCGTGTGAAAAAGTCGCAGGAGTCATTTTCAAAGCAGTGATGGAAATTTCGTTTACCTCTGTTTTCAAAGTTCCATCAGCCTTTAGCTCTTTTTCCAGAGTCACGATTTGAGCTTCTATTTCTTTCTTTTGTTCTTTTAAAGATTTAAGCTGACCAAGCTTGTCTTCTTCTTTGCCACATCCTACCATTAGGAGTGCGGGTATAACTAGTAAGGTTAGTAAATGATTCGATTTCATATCCTTGTTTTAAATATTATTGTTCAACTCCTAATGCTCTACTCAGATCAATTCTCGCAATGATTGCTTCAAAGAGCGTATTGTAATAATTCGTTTGTGCTTCTTTTAATGAATTGTTGGCATCTACTACTTCCAGGTTGGAACCAACTCCCTCTTCATACTTCTTCTGAGAAATATCAAAGATTCTTTTTGCAAGACTCAAGTTTTCTTCTTGAACGTTAAGTCGTCGCAATGCATTACTCAAACTTGACTCACTATCCTGTACTTCTATTTGAATCTGAGCTTGCATTGCATCGATGTTGTTATCGATTTTTTCAAGAGCGATCTTCTCCTGCTGTATTTGATAATTTCGTTGAAATCCAGTAAAAATGTTCCAGCCCAATCTCAATCCAATAGTAGAATAGCCGTACCATTTATCCGGACCCAAAGGACCTACCTCAGAAAAACTACTTTCCGTTTTAAAAAGACCTGTAAATGAGTCTGATTGAGTACTGCTACCAAAAGTTGCAAATGCAGAAATATAAGGAAGTGCCTCTGCGTACTTGTTTTTAATATTCAACTCTTGTAAATGCTTATTAGCTAGCAAAACCTCATAATCTCGTCTTTCTGAAAACTCTATCTCTGATGAGTATGTCGCTATCGCTCTATCCTTCACATCTTCAATAGTACCGACTAACTCCAAATCTTGATCTTGAGGATAGTTCATTTGGAACTTCAACAGACTTAGCGATAAATCACTTAATGCTTCCAAATTAGCGATTTCAGATTCCGCATTATTCAAAGCAACTTTTAGTCGATCCACTTCGATGCTTTCTGCAAATCCGTTTTCATTCATTGCCTTGGTGTTGTTATATACCTCTTTAAGGCGATCGAGATTAGAGGAATAAAGCTCCAATCGATCTTTGTTGATCAACACATTGAAAAAGGCTTTGGCAACTGAGGCCTTTCGCTCACCCTCTACATAAAGCCTTTGCTTGGTTGATAGCTCTTTGTAAGCATTCGAAGCTTGTAGACCGACAATGTATGAGCCATTGAAAATCAATTGGTTGATGGAAATATTAGCATCTCCATTGGACTTCAATTGAAAAAAGTTCTCCGTAGCATAAACGTCCCCTGACTGAGCGCCAGCATTTTGTAAAGCTTCAGCTCCTTCTTCGCCTATGAACCCTACGTTATTAGGGTCATACGTACTAAAGAACCTGGATAAAGTTGGACTCTTTTGTGTCGAAACAGACCCAGTAACCTGCGGAAGTCCTATCCCCACAGTTTCCTTCACCTTAGCCTGTGCCGATGCCTCATCCAATTTTGCGTTGAGAATATCGAAAGCATGCTCATGAGCATACTCCATACATTGCTCTAAAGTAAAACGCTGACTTCCCGAACTCTCTTGAGCCGTTAGCCAGGTGGTTGTCATTAATAGTAGTAAGGTAAGTTTTACTTTCATTTGTACAATTTGATTATGATCGTTTGGTTTAAAGAGGTCAGTCATATTATGAATTGACTTCTTTCATTTGATAATCGTTATATAATTGCTTGCCCTTGTCCGACAGTACACCATGCACGAAATGATCGAACAATTGCATCTGCACTTCAAGGAAATTGAATTCACTTCTTGGAAAAATCTGGTCATTAAACGCCAGTTGAACGGTCTCTAATCTTAAGACAGCAATCACTCGAGGGTCAATATCAGGCCTGTAATTACCTTCTTCAATCCCTTTATTGATATTGTCTACAATCTGACCTCTCAAAAAACGATTCTTAAATCGGTTAAATATCTCCCATGCGTCAGCATGATATTTTTGAAGGTCATATAACATGGAAGGATTGATTTTAAATACATGCTCACGCATGCATTTTGATAGATTATAAAGCTCTTCAATCGCATTGGATGCATGATCATGAATATCTGCAAACTCAGCCATCTCCCCCTTCATGTAGTTTTCCACGGCGTCTGTCACCAACTCGTTTTTATTACTAAAATGCTGGTACAGAGTCTTCTTAGACATAGATAGTGTTCTTGCCACATCATCCATTGATACAGATCTGATTCCGTATTGGATAAATAATGCCTGCGCACCCTCTATTATTTTTTCTCTTAACTCTTCCAAATTCCTAAACTCTGGTTGTCTATTTCGACGCAAAAATACTTTGGAAACTTTTAACATTCCAAAAGTTTCCTGAGTTTCTACGAAGTATATTTCAGAAGGTTCTACTATTTCTGTAATATTTTAGTGAAGTTTTATAACAACACCCCAAAATATCAACTCATCAATGAATCAAGAGTTATTTTATGAAAAACATGGACTTGGAGAAGAAATCCTGATATTATTTCACGGATTTGGTCAAACCAATGAAGTACTATACCCATGGCATGAAGAACTTCTTGAGCGTTTTACCATTTTTAATTTCGACTTATACTACCACGGAAAGAGCTCAAGACCCGACAAACCATTAACTATCAATCAATGGAAATCAGACTTTGAAAGCTTTTTATCAGAAGAGCGAATTCAGAACTTTTACATCGGAGCATTCAGCCTTGGAGGTCGTTTTGCTTTAAAAACTTACGAAATCTATCCTTCAAAGTGCAACGGAATCATACTGGTAGCACCTGATGGGGTCTATGAAAACTTCTGGTATCGATTGGCAGTGAGTAAATTGGGAAACGGATTGTTTAAGTATTTTATGTTGCACCCTTCTTCTTTCAATAAACTCCTCCACTTAATTGACCAACTGGGATTAGCCACTAGTCAAATGATACGTTTTGCTCAGAAGGAACTCTCAGTAAAAGAAAATCGGAAGCGAGTTTATCGATCGTGGACATACTTTAGACCGCTACAACCAAACCTGCAAACAATTAATCAGCTAATCGAAAAACATGCTACTCCAATAGACTTTATTTTAGGTAGTAAAGATCATTTGGTGCCTGTTGAAGAAATCAAGTCTAAAATAAATCCTTCTAGTTCCGTTCAACACCACATTTTACCCCTTAAACATCACCAACTTATCAATGGTGCAAAAACCTTGATTCCTTCTTTACTGAAGGGGAACAATCTTTGATATATTCTTCTATTTTTGCGGTATCAAAGCAAGTCCTCACAAATGATATACATCTTTCAAAAAACCACTAATTCATTTTTTGTAGTAGGTAGCCAATCAGAAATCAGCACAGAAGACCAAAAAAAGCTTAGCTGGCTGTTTTCAGGAGCGGAACCATTGGATCAAAAAGCACTAGAAGGCAAGTTTGTTGGGCCACGAAAAGAGATGATCACACCATGGAGCACCAATGCCGTGGAAATCACTCAAAACGCAGGCGTCGAAGGACTTGAAAGAATCGAAATATTCGAAACTGAAAGAGGTCAATTATTTGACCCAATGCTTCAGCAGCGATATGATGGAATTGATCAGGAGATTTTCACTTTGAAAATTCAACCTGAACCGATCAAGTACATTGACGACCTGGAGTCATACAATGTATCTGAAGGACTTGCCTTGAGCGAGGATGAAATCAGTTTCTTAAAAGAAGTATCGGAAGAAATCGGAAGAAACCTAACGGACTCAGAAGTATTTGGTTTCTCACAAATCAACTCTGAGCACTGTAGACACAAGATATTTAATGGAACATTTGTGATTGATGGTGATGAGCAGCCATTGACCTTGTTCCAATGGATCAAGAAAACCTCTCAGGAGAACCCGAACCAAATAGTGTCTGCTTATAAAGACAATGTTGCGTTCATTAAAGGACCAGTGGTTGAACAGTTTGCTCCTAAGACACAAGACAAACCAGACTATTTTGAAGTGAAAGATTACGAATCGATCATTTCGTTGAAAGCTGAAACTCACAACTTCCCTACTACCGTAGAGCCTTTCAATGGCGCAGCAACTGGATCTGGTGGAGAAATCAGAGACCGTATGGCTGGAGGTATCGGTAGTTTCCCTCTTGCTGGGACTGCAGTATACATGACGTCTTATTCCAGACTGGAAGAAGGTAGAAGCTGGGAAGAAAACATCACTCCAAGAAAGTGGCTCTATCAAAGCCCAAAAGAAATATTGATCAAAGCATCGAACGGTGCTAGTGATTACGGCAATAAGTTCGGTCAGCCACTTATTTGTGGTAGTGTGTTGACATTCGAACATGAAGAAGCCAATGAAACTATCGCTTTTGACAAAGTAATCATGCTTGCTGGTGGTATTGGTTTTGCCAAACTGAAGGACGGAATCAAGAAGAAAGTTGAAAAGGATCAAACTGTAGTCATCCTTGGTGGTGATAACTACCGAATCGGTATGGGTGGTAGCGCAGTATCTTCTGTTGATACCGGTGCATTCTCTACTTCTTTGGAACTGAATGCAGTGCAGCGATCTAACCCTGAAATGCAAAAAAGGGTTTGCAATGCTGTAAGAGCTATGGCGGAGTTGGATGACAATCCTATTGTGTCTATCCACGATCACGGTGCTGGTGGACACCTAAACTGTCTTTCTGAATTAGTAGAAGATACAGGAGGAGATTTCAAATTGGAAAACTTCCCTGTTGGTGATCCTACCCTTTCTGAAAAAGAATTGATCGGAAACGAATCCCAGGAAAGAATGGGATTGGTAATTGATCCATCCAAATCAGAATATTTAAAGAATGTGTCTGCAAGAGAAAGAGCTCCTTACTATGAAGTAGGAACAACGACAGACAACAACGAATTGACTTTCAAGAGAACAGGAGCTGAAGAAGCACCATTCCACTTGAAAATGAATCATTTGTTTGGTTCATCACCAAAAACGATTCTGACAGATAAAACTTCTGACAGGAAATTCGAGCAGAAGTCGTACGATGTAGCGAAAGCTGAAGATTACATTGAAAAAGTACTTCAATTAGAAGCTGTAGCGAGCAAAGACTGGTTGACCAATAAAGTTGACCGCTCTGTAACTGGGAAAGTGGCCTTACAACAAACCGTAGGGGAAATCCAGGTTCCATTGAACAATCTTGGGGTGATGGCTCTGGATTACTTAAGCAATAAAGGAATCGCTACATCCATAGGACACGCACCAGTAGCTGCATTGATTGACGCAGGTGCTGGATCAAGATTATCAGTAACCGAGTCGTTAACCAATCTAGTATGGGCTCCTATGTCAGAAGGCCTAAAAGGTGTATCCTTAAGTGCCAACTGGATGTGGCCTGCTAAGAATGATGGTGAGAACTCAAGACTTTACCAGGCTGTAAAAGAAGTGAGCGAATTTACCTGTGCTTTGGGCATCAATATCCCAACAGGTAAGGATTCCTTGTCAATGGCTCAGAAATATCCTGACGGCAAAAAAGTATTAGCCCCAGGATCTGTGATAATATCCGCTGTTGGTGAGGTTTCTAATATCAACAAGGTAGTTACACCTAACCTTAAAACGGCGCCAACCAGTCAATTGATTTACGTTCCGTTCAGCAATGGAAAGCTATCAATTGGTGGAAGTTCATTTGGACAGATCATCAATTCACTTGGTGGAAATACGCCTGACACTACGCCTGAAATCGTTGTGAATGCATTCAATGCTGTGCAGGAATTGATTCAAGAAAACCTTGTTCTTGCTGGACACGATGTGGCTTCAGGTGGTTTGGTAACGACCTTGATGGAAATGACTTTCCCTAACAAAGAAGGTGGCGCATCTATCAATTTTGACAAGTTTGAAGAAGAAGATGTTATCAAACTTCTTTTCAACGAAAATCCGGCTGTGGTTCTTCAAGTAGAAGATCTTCAAAAGGTTGAATCGATATTAGGTAAGTACCAGACATCATTCATTCCATTAGGGAACACAACAGATAGCAGAAACATCAAGCTTGCCAAGGAAGATTGGAATCTTGAGCTTTCGATCGACGACATGCGAGACATTTGGGCGAAGACCTCTCACCTATTGGACAGGGAACAGTCTAAACCTGAAATAGCAGATCAGCGATTCACCAATTTCAAAGAACAACCACTTCATTATAAATTCCCTAAGAACTACACTGGTAAGTTCGATGATTACGGCATTGATGAAAAGAGAAGAACTTCATCAGGAATTAAGGCTGCGATCATCAGAGAAAAAGGTGTGAATGGTGATCGTGAAATGGCATACTCACTTTATCTGGCTGGTTTTGATGTGAAAGATGTACACATGACCGACCTGATCAGTGGCCGTGAGGACTTGACGGATGTTAACATGATCGTATTCGTTGGAGGATTCTCAAATTCAGACGTTCTTGGTAGCGCCAAAGGCTGGGCAGGATCATTCATTTTCAATGAAAAAGCCAAAACCGCACTAGACAACTTCTACAAGCGTGAGGACACGCTTAGTTTAGGTGTTTGTAACGGTTGCCAGGTGATGATGGAACTTGGACTAATCTACCCAGAGCTGGGAGACAATCACCCAAGAATGCATCACAATATCTCAGGCAAGTTTGAATCCGCATTCGTGAATGTAGATGTATTGGAAAACAATTCCGTGATGTTTGGATCTTTGGCGGACTCCAGGCTAGGAATTTGGCTTGCACACGGTGAAGGTCAGTTTGTTCTTCCTGGCAAACCTGAAGATTACAACATTCCGGTGAAGTATACTTACAACGAGTTTCCGGGCAACCCGAATGGTAGCTCATTCGCAACAGCGGCAGTAGCTTCTAAAGATGGAAGACATGTAGCAATCATGCCACACCTGGAGAGAAGTATTTTCCCATGGAACTGGGCACATAACGAAGAGATTAAAACACATGAAGTATCACCATGGATAGAACCATTTGTGAATGCTAAAAGATGGGTAGAAGGAAATATAGATTAATAAAAAAGCCGGTTAGTCCGGCTTTTTTTATGCATCGAAGTATTTTTCTCTCAGCTGTAGTTTCTTAATTCTAGAGGCGATGGCTCCTCTACTCCTACCAAGGTGTTCTGCCATTTCTTTTATTGGAGATCTATCGGCAAACATATTTTCCAGCTCAAGATCTTCCTCAAGTGTCCAGGAACTGTATGCTGAGGGCTTACTTTTTCGCACCTCTTCATAAGTATAGGTTTTATTGGATTTCACTGGTGATCCATGCGGTGTTCCCACTGGAGCCGCTACCTCAATGGAAGATTTATAGAATGCCGTAGCAACATTACCTATTGGTTTATCTACAACTTTAATCGTTTTCTTTCCGTCCCAATCAAAAGATTCCGGAATCAGAGATACTGGGAGCTCTATTCTGGATCGAGTCCGTGTAATAGCTACATACAAAATATTGATATCTTCAGTTAATCGACTTGCAGAGGTTTCGATTTCAGGCCTTTTCAATAATTCCAAAAGCTTTTCTTCTCCCAGAAAATCATCCAGCAGTTTTACCTGATCATACTCCATTCCTTTGGCCTTGTGCACTGTGGAGTAAACCATATCAGCCTCGTCTTTTTTGTCATGATCTACATGACTGTCCTTGATGCAATTGATCAAATGCGGAAGTTCCCGACCGTAAGTCATAACAATATCAATAATACCTTTCATCGGAGCATCTCCAGACTGATCGGTATATTCCTGTAGCTCCGAAAAATCTTTGAACTGGCGAATCATTGGATTTCGAATACCCTTTCGTTGATCCAAATACAGATTCAGTACATCATAAACGGATCCTCCTTCGTCTGCATAAGTGTAAGTCTGAAAATGGCCTTCAAAATAAACCGACTTGAATTCCTCTTTATCAATTAATCGTTCAATTACATCTACCAGAATTGCTCCATTGGTTCTTCCTAAAGTGGCTCTGGTATTGATATCAGTCGTTTTCCCTTCTCCCTTCAACAAAGGAGTTCTGGATTCTTTTAAATGATTCTTGATGGCCAACACATCAAATGAAAGGTCCGCAATTTCCTGATTGAATCGATAGCTGGTGTTTAAATACTTACGGGTATAATCGACCTGTTGTAATGCATTGACTGCATACCTCCACCCATAAATTTGCTGATGCTCGTCCCCTACAAACACTTTAACAGCAGGTTGATTCATCACCACATCCAACATGACCGGACTTGCATCCTGAGCCTCATCAAATAGAATGCAGTCATAGTTTCCGATTCTTGGAGAAGAAAGCTGATAGGCCTTCAAATAAAAGTCATGAGTCATTTCAATCTCATCAGACTGCATCATCCCCAGAAACCTCCGAGTCTCATGAACCAATTGATCATAGACGGTCTTCACAAAAGCTTTGTCTTCTGCAGACACGAGGAGAGCATTGTATTCCAGATCCATGACTCGCCTCACATTACTATTGCAAAAAGCCGCTGCCATTTGCAATACATGCTTACCAAACTTCATGTCAGCAATCGCATCTTTGAACTGAAAACCGAGAAGTTGCTTAGCATCAAAAGGTTGATAGCCAGACTGAGAGATTCGAGGACTTTTAGGATAATTTCTGAGCGCTAGAGAGTGAGCTGTTTCTACTCTGACATTCGTCAAACCAAGTTCTCTAAACTTACTTTCCGCCTCCTGCTTCACTGATTTATTAAAAGCCAGGTAAAGAATCTTCTGTCTGGAACGATGCTGAGCGTATCCAGCCAAAGTAGTCGTTTTACCAGAACCTGCCACGGCATTGACTACCATATCCCCTTCATGGTGGATTACTTCGTTCTGTTGTTCTGAATAGTTCACTTGTACCTGTTTAAACCTTTTAGATAAACCTAAGGAAATGATAATCAGAGACAAAACAATGAATCAAAAATATTGCGAAGATTTTTTTCAAGATTTTTCACATTCATACTTGTCAAAATGAAATAAAAATGTCTAGTTTTGCATTCCATTTCGAAGCGAACGAAGCTCGAAAACAAGGTACTGGCCTATGGTGTAACTGGCAACACGTCTGATTTTGGTTCAGAAGAGTCTAGGTTCGAGCCCTAGTAGGCCAACTAATAATCCCGACCTTCGCGTCGGGATTCTTTATTTAAAACAAAAAATTTACCATGTCCTCAGTAAAATTATTTGCAGGAAAAGGAACCGCAGATTTGGCTAATCGAATAGCAGATATCTACGGCAAACCGCTTGGTAAATCGACTTCACAAAAATTTAGCGATGGTGAGCTAAACTTCAGCTACAACGAGTCCATCCGCGGTACAGATCTTTTCATTATCCAATCCACTACCCCTCCTTCTGACAACATCATGGAGCTATTGCTTATGATCGACGCAGCCAAGAGAGCCAGTGCTAAATACATCACCGTAGTAATCCCTTACTTCGGTTATGCGAGACAAGACAGAAAAGACAGACCAAGAGTTGCGATTGCAGCGAAGATGATGGCGAACCTATTGACAGCAGCTGGTGCCAACCGTCTCATGACAATGGATCTACATGCAGGTCAGATTCAAGGCTTTTTCGACATTCCTGTTGATCACCTCGATGGATCCGCGATTTTTGTGCCTTACATCAGAAACTTAAATCTTGACAACCTAATTTTCGCATCTCCGGATGTAGGAGGAACTGCCAGAGCAAGAACTTTCGCTAAGTTTTTCGAAGCAGACATGGTTGTTTGTGATAAACACCGTAAACGTGCCAATGAAATTGCATCTATGCAAGTAATTGGAGACGTAGAAGGTAAAGACGTAGTACTTGTAGATGACATGGCTGATACAGCTGGAACCATCTGCAAAGCAGCAAACTTACTGAAAGACAAAGGTGCTTCTTCTGTGCGAGCAGTTTGTACCCACCCTATTCTATCAGGTAAAGCCTACGAAAATATTGAAGCATCGGATCTGGATGAGATGATCACCACAGACACCATTGCTTTGAAACAAAAAAGTGACAAAATCACTGTATTGACTGTAGCTGACCTTTTCGCGAAAGCGATCAGAAAAGTACATGATCACGAATCAATCAGTGCACTATTTATTTAATTAAGAATTCTTTTAACTATTTAATATAACAATTATGAAAAGTGTTGAGATTATAGGGTTTAAAAGAGCAAATCTCGGCAAGACTGAAGCTAAGAGACTCAGAGCTGAAGGTTATGTTCCTTCTGTCATCTATGGTGGCGAAGAGCAAATTCACTTCTACGCTCCAATGATTCTTTTTAGAGACTTAGTCTACACCGATGAAGCTCACTTTGTAAACCTTAACATTGAGGGTGAAACGTTTGAGGCTATTCTTCAGGACATCCAATTCCACCCAGTAAGTGAGATCATCATGCATGCTGATTTCCTTCAGTTGTTCCGTGGAACTAAGATCAAAATGGACATCCCAGTAAGACCTGTAGGAACACCTCCAGGTATCCAACAAGGGGGTAAATTGATCAAGAAATTGAGATTCCTTACCATCAAAGCTCTACCGAAAGACATGCCAGAATTTATCGAGGCTAATGTTTCTAAATTAGGTCTTGGTAAATCAATCAAAGTTGGTGAGATCCCTTCAGAAAACTTTGAAATATTGAACAGCCCGTTAGTGACTATTATGGGTATTGAGGTACCGAGAGCACTTAGAGGTAAAACTGTTGAAGCTGAAGAGGAAGAAGGAGACGAGGAAGCAGCAGCTGAATAAGCTAAAAAACACCTATTATATTAGAGAAATCCTACTCCATTACGGGGTAGGATTTTTTATTTTTGTCAGCTCAAACCTGTAAATAGTTAAATGAAGTATCTGGTTGTAGGATTAGGAAACATCGGACCTGAGTATGAATTAACCCGTCACAATATCGGTTTTCTGGTATTGGATAGACTTGCGGACAAAGAAGGTCTTAGTTGGGATCATGGGAAACACGCTTTTCATACGGAGCTAAAGCATAAGGGACGCACAATCCATTTACTAAAACCAACCACATACATGAACTTGAGCGGCAAAGCAGTTAACTATTGGATGAACGAGCTCAAGGTTCCTAAAGAAAACATCCTGGTAATCACTGATGATTTGGCCCTGCCTTTTGGAAAAATACGATTGAAAGGCAAAGGTTCTGCCGGAGGTCACAACGGCTTAAAAAACATTGAGCAGCTAACAGGTGGGCAAAACTATGCACGCCTTCGCTTTGGAGTAGGTGATGACTTTCATAAAGGTCAGCAAGTGGACTATGTATTGAGTCCATTTTCTAAAACCGAAATGGATGAATTAGTTTTTGCTATGGACAAGAGTATCGACGCAAGTCTTGCATTTTGCACAATTGGCCTGGATAGAGCCATGAATCAGTTTAATTAAAAACGGTGAAAGTCATTGTCATAGGTGGAGGTGCTGCTGGGTTTTTCACGGCTATTAACATAGCAGAAAAGCATCCTGACTGGCAAATCACCATAGTTGAAAAGACTAACAAGCTCCTCAGCAAAGTAAAAATATCTGGTGGTGGAAGATGCAATGTAACCAATGGAAGAACAGCAGCTTCAGAACTAGTTCCTTTCTATCCTCGTGGAGGTAAGAAGCTTTACGGATTGTTTCAGGAATTTGGCACTGCTGAAATGAGAAAATGGCTTTCAAAAAGAGGAGTCAATACGCATGAAGAAGCCGATCATAGAGTCTTTCCAGCCACCAATGACTCACAAACCATAATTGATTGTTTCCTTCAGCAAGTAAGAAAACATTCAATTACCATCAAGACAAACTTCAGTGTCCTATCACTTCGGCAAACCGAAGAATCGTGGATAGTGAGATCTAGTTCAGAAACGCTTCAAGCAGACAAACTGATCATTGCCACGGGTAGCTCACCGGTCGCCTGGAAAACACTACAACAGACAGGGCTTGAAATAGTTGAACCAGTTCCTTCACTGTTCACATTTAACATTAAAGATGCCCGAATCAAAGATCTGATGGGAATCGCATTTGGTAATGTGTCTGTGAAAATAGTTGGCACCAAACTGGACGAAACCGGCCCATTACTCATCACTCATTGGGGGCTTAGTGGCCCGGCGATATTGAAGCTTTCCGCTTGGGGAGCCAGAGAACTATCAACCAAAAATTACCACTTTCAAATTCTGATCAACTATACCGGCGATCAATCCGCTGATCAGGTACGTTCAAACCTAAACGACCTCAAATCCAGCAACCCCAAACGCAAATTATCCAATCATCCCATGTATGACATCCCTAAACGGTTCTGGGAACGACTATTGGAATACTGTGAAATTGGATCAGATTTACCTGCCGGTGAACTCTCCAAAAAGCAAATCAACAAATTGGTGGAGGAACTGACTCAGGGCCTTTATGATGTAAAAGGAAAAAGCACTTTCAAAGAAGAATTTGTGACAAGTGGAGGTGTTAAACTTTCAGAAGTAGATCTCAAAACATTCGAAGCTAAACGCTTCAAAAACCTCTATTTAGCCGGTGAGGTATTAGATATTGACGCCTTAACTGGTGGTTTTAACTTCCAGGCATGCTGGAGTGCTGGCTGGATCATCTCTCAAAACATTTGAAGTTCTCTCTAATTCAATGTTGTAGTATTGATGTAATAGCGTTATACGTATTTATTACAGTTGTTGTAGTATTGATGTAGTTATTTCTCAGGATTTACCAGTCATAATGAACATCTTGTGACAGCTAAAGTAAAGTCACCACTTCACTCCCACCATATTGATTAGCTCTTGATCATTGACTTTACCATAGCGGAAAACTCATTTTTATTAAATCCTAATTCATTAAATGCTATGAAAAAACTCTATTTGTTCATGGGCTTACTATTGTCCATGTACCTCACAACCCAAGCCCAAAAATTATCAATTGGCTCACTTTCAGAATTCAAACAATCACTTACCAATCAACTTGCACCAACATCTGCAAGAAGTGAATCTCAATCAATTAGTTTATCTGTCCCAGATAAAGAATTTAACCTTAAAGTGAATTTCTTTTTAGACAATGAAAGCAATACCATGCTTTCAGGGTCTGTGGAAAATGCAAAGGATGGTAGTTTTTATCTACACATTACTAACAACCAAATCAAAGGAAACATCATTTTAAAAGAGAAAAAACAAGCCTTTGAATTCACTCTGCTTAACAATCAGGTATTGATTGAAGAAGTAGACATTAACAAGGTATTGTGTATTTCTTTTCCAAAAGGAGATGCATCTACCCAACGAAGCAATTCGACTTCATCATCCAATGCCGCCTATGCTTTGACTGACCTTCAAAGTTTGCCTGGAGCTGCTACATGTGTGCTTCTTGATTTTGATGGCTACAACTTGCAAGCTGGTACAGGCTGGCTTAATGGCAACTCATGGTATGCTCCTCCATCAGGAATGAGCGACGCAGCAGTACAAGAAGCATGGGAATTGATCAGTGAGGACTTTCGTCCATTCAATGTAAATATTACCACGAATGAGTCTGTTTATAACTCCTACCCTGTTGGTAATCGTCAGAGATGTGTTTTCACTACAGACAATGCTCCTGCTCCAGGTGCAGGTGGAGTTGCATATGTTGGAGCCTTTGGATATAATGATTGGCCATGTTGGGTATTCATTACAAGTGGAAAAGCTGGTGGTGAAGCTGCCTCTCATGAAATTGGTCACACAGTAGGTCTAGGTCATGATGGCAGAACCAACCCGAATGAAGGCTATTTTGCTGGTCATGGCGATTGGGCACCAATTATGGGTGTTGGCTACTACAGAAACATTTCTCAGTGGAGCAAAGGCGAATATGCTTATGCTAACAATGGTGAGGATGACTTAAGCATCATGTCTGGATATGTTCCATATAGAAATGACGATCACTCAAATGGAACTGGAGGAGCAACATTTATGGGTCAAAATGGAAGTGGTGCTTTGAATCAGCAATACGGAGTAATACAGTCTACAGGAGACACGGACTTCTTCCGTTTTGAAACTGGAACAGGCAACATTACGATCAATGTCAACACAGTGAGTAGACATGGCGATCTGGACATTCTCGTTAGATTATATGAAGGTAATGGAAACCAAATTGGCACTTTCAATGGATCAGGCCTTAATGCTCAGGTGAACGCCTACCTTGGTGCCGGAACTTACTACATCGGGGTTGATGGAACTGGCGCTGGAAATCCGGCTACAGACGGTTATTCAGACTATGCTTCATTGGGTAGCTACTGGGTAGATGGCAATGTGGTGCCTACCACTTCTGGAGTGGCCACACTTTACCAACACTGTAACTACGGTGGATATGCTGTAAACCTTACCCCTGGCTCCTATACATTAGGTGATTTGCAAGCAAGAGGACTGGTCAATGATGATGTTTCTTCGATTAGAGTTTCATCAGGCTACAGAGCTATCTTATTCTGGGACAATAACTTCACAGGCTCATCACTAACGAAAACAGGGGATGATGCTTGTCTCGTTGACGATGGATGGAATGATCAGGCAACCTCTATCATAATCGAAGCTACAACAAGTGTAAGCGTAATTGAAGCTGAATCTTATAGTGCGATGGCAGGTGTTCAACTGGAAAACTGCTCTGAAGGCGGTCAAAATGTAGGTTGGATTGATGCCAATGACTGGATGGCTTACAATGGCATCAACTTCCCTGGAACTGGAAATTATCTAGTAGAATACCGTGTAGCAAGTGCAAATGGTGGTGGAAGACTATCACTTGATTTGAATGCAGGCGCTACGCAACTTGGAGCACTAGATGTACCAAATACTGGCGGATGGCAAAACTGGACAACCATTTCCCATACGGTTTACGTGAATTCGGGTACATACAATGTTGGTGTTTTTGCACAATCTGGTGGATGGAATCTCAACTGGCTTAAAATAACTCAACAAGGAGGCGCAGCTGCAGCATCTGGACAATCATTCACTCAATCTTCTACTCTGGAAGTCTCTTCTGAAAAAGACTTTGGATTTGAATTATATCCTAACCCAGCTGTGGAGCAAGTTACTTTGAGATTACCTGCAGACTGGACAGAATGTTCCGGTGCAATTGTAGACCTTCAGGGCGCGAGTGTCTGGAAAGGTCAACTACAAGGAAATCAGGAACAAGCAATAGATCTTACAGGTCTCAATAAAGGCATCTATACCTTGATACTTTCTCAAAACGGAGAAGCTGTATTTAAGCGATTTATTAAAGAATAACTGCCTATTACCACCTTTGAAGGTGCTGCCATTCGGTAGCACCTTTTTTATGCTACCAATCAACCAAACATAATTCCACTCAGCAATTAGGAACACAATGATCTTCTCTCTTTGATTACTTTTAGAGTACCAAAAAGCAATTATATGAAGAGGAGCATTTTTATTCTTACCGTACTCATCAGCACAATTACCTGTGCACAATACTCATCGGAATTATCAATTCCAGTAATTATGCAAGGGGAAGATTTTGTCGGTTATCTACCTGAGCGAATAGAATGGAGTGTAGATGGACAATCCATTTATTTCACATGGAATCCCGATCAGGACACGCTCAGAAGTTTATATAAAGTCAATGCACAAACTAGACAAATAGCTAAAGTCAGCGTTGATGAGCAAAAGAAGGCTCCCGAATTCGGAACGTACAATAGAGCCAGAACCAAAATGGTTTATGTAAAAAATGGTGACTTGTTCCTTTATGACGTAAAGTCCAAAAGTTCTACCCAAATCACAAATACACTTAATGGAGAATACGGTGCTAAATTCTCAGGAGATGAGCAATTCATTATTTACACCTCTGACAACAACTTATTCTCGTGGAATACCACAACTGGTGCGACAAAGCAATTGACCAATTTTAAAGATGGTAGTGAAAGAAAAGACAGAAAACAAGCTACTAATGATCAGTGGCTGGAAAATCAACAGCTGGAATTGATCAACATTCTGGCAAAGCGAAAGGGAGAAAGTGATCTTAGAAAAAAGGATCGTGAAGCATTAGAAGTTGACAGACCGCTTGAAATATTCATCGGTGACAAGAACATTTACAATATTCAAATCACTCCAGACCTAAAGTTTGTAACCTACACCTTACGAACCAGAGCTAATGCTAAAAGAACTGAAGTTCCTGAATATGTAACTCAATCGGGACAAACCGAGCACAGCACTTCCAGACCAAAAGTTGGATCACCTGAAGACACCTATGAATTAGGAGTTTATGATATAGTTGGAGACACATCATACATTGTTGACACCAAACAAATAGATGGAATTTATGATAAACCTGAGTACTTGAAAGATTATGCAGGTGAAGACTTTAACCCTAAATATGACTCTCCAAGAGAAGTAACTTTTAATGGCCCATTTTTCTCGGATGACTCCAAAGCATTCGTAGATGTGAGAAGTATGGACAGTAAAGATCGTTGGTTACTCATGATGGACCTTAAAACTGGAAATCTCACCACATTGGACAGACAGCATGATGAGGCTTGGATTGGAGGACCTGGTATAAGTTCATGGAAATTCTATCCAGGAAACCTAGGCTGGTTAACTAATGAAACCATTTGGTTCCAATCGGAAGAAACGGGTTACTCACACCTTTACTCTATGGATATTAGTTCCAAACAGAAAAAGGCCTTAACGAAAGGTGAATTTGAGATTAGAGACGCCAAACTTTCAAATGATAAGAAGTCCTTTTACATCCAAAGCAACAAGGTTTCACCACACGTCAATCACTTCTACAAGATGCCTGTTAGTGGAGGAACAATGACTCAAATTACATCCAAAGAAGGTAATCATGAAGTGACCCTATCTCCAGACGAAAAGTGGCTGGCTGTAAGATATTCATATGCGAACAAACCATGGGAACTCTATCTGATGCCAAATAAAGCTGGGGCTGAGATGACGCAGTTAACGAATTCGACTACTGAACAATTCAATATCTATGACTGGAGAGCACCCGAAATCATCAATTTCAAAGCAGAAGATGGAGCATCTGTAGCTGCAAGACTATACAAACCAGAAAACCCATCTGGAGCAGCTGTAATCTTCGTGCATGGAGCAGGTTACCTACAAAACGTACACAATTGGTGGAGTACATACTTTAGGGAATATATGTTCCACAACATGTTAACTGATTTGGGCTATACGGTTTTGGACATAGACTATCGTGGTAGTGACGGTTACGGAAGAGACTGGCGAACTGGTATCTACCGTTTTATGGGTGGAAAAGACTTATCAGACCAAGTGGATGGAGCTAAATATCTGATCTCTGAACATGGAATCGATCCAGACAGACTAGGAATATATGGTGGCTCCTATGGTGGCTTCATTACACTCATGGCCATGTTTACGGCTCCAGATGTCTTCCAAAGTGGAGCTGCACTTAGATCAGTCACTGACTGGGCTCATTACAATCATGGTTATACTCAGAACATTTTGAACACACCTGTAGAAGATAGCATTGCCTACAGAAAAAGCTCTCCAATATATCATGCAGAAGGATTAAAGGGTAAACTAGTCATGCTACACGGCATGGTAGACAGCAATGTACAATTCCAGGATGTCGTGCGACTATCTCAACGCTTGATTGAGTTAGGCAAGAAAGACTGGGATTTGGCAGTCTTCCCATTAGAATCTCATGGTTTTATTGAAGCCAGCAGCTGGGCTGATGAATACAGACGTATTTATGAGCTTTTTGAAGAAACATTGAACTAATCTAATTCAAATAAACACCGATGAATATCAAAAATACCATTAGCATGATGCTCTGCCTGTTGGCAATAGGCGCTTATGCACAAAACTGGGACGTAACCCAACCCGTTGAAGATTACACAGAAACCACCATTTCCGTAGATGAAGGCACCTGGATGAATCTTGATGTTAGCCCTGACGGCCAAAAGATCGTGTTTGACTTATTGGGTGACATTTATATTATGCCAATATCAGGTGGTGACGCCACTCCCCTTCGTACGGGACCTGCGTATGAGGTACAACCTCGTTTTAGTCCTGATGGAAAACAAATCTCATTCACCAGTGATGCGGGCGGTGGAGACAATATCTGGGTGATGAATGTAGATGGTACTGATGCCAAACAAATCACAAAAGAAAGCTTCAGACTACTAAATAATGCGGTTTGGACTCCAGACGGTCAATACTTGATTGCGAGAAAGCACTTCACTTCAGGTAGATCATTAGGTGCTGGAGAAATGTGGATGTATCACATTACCGCAGGATCAGGTATCCAATTAACCAAAAGAAAGAATGATCAACAGGATGCAGGTGAGCCATGGGTAGCTGGTGATTATGTGTATTACAGTGAGGACGTTTACCCAGGAGGTTACTTCCAATACAACAAAGACCCGAATAGCCAAATCTATGTGATTAAAAGATACAACAGAAAAGATGGAGAAACAGAAACTATCATTAGCGGACCTGGTGGTGCAGTTCGTCCACAAGTTTCACCTGATGGCAAAAAACTAGCATTCGTAAGAAGAGTAAGAACCAAATCCGTTCTTTATCTACATGACTTTGCTACTGGCACACAAAAACCAGTATATGACGAGCTTTACAAGGACCAACAAGAAGCCTGGGCAATCTTTGGTGTTTATCCTAACTACAATTGGCTTCCAGACAATAAGCATGTGATCATTTATGCGAATGGCAAGATCAAAAAACTCAACACTGAAACTGGTGTAGCCAGTGTCATTCCATTCAAAGCAACTGCGACTCACAAAATCACAGAGCCACCAATGTTCAAACAAAATCCAGCACCTGAAACGTTTGAATCCAACGTCATTCGTAATGCATCTACATCTCCTGATGGCAAAACTTTGGTCTTCAATGCGGCAGGATATGTTTACACCAAGAAATTACCAAACGGAAAGCCTAAACGATTAACATCTGGCGCTGATTTCGAATATGAGCCTACTTTCTCTCCTGATGGAAAATCAATTGTATACGTAACCTGGAATGACGAACAAAAAGGGGCTATTATGAAAGTAACTTCTTCAGGAGGAACACCTACAAAACTCTCATCAGAAAAAGGACTTTATAGAACACCTACCTATTCTCCAGATGGCAAGTCTATTGTCTACAAGAAAGACGGAGGTGATGGCTCTCTGGGCCACTCCTATGGTCATAAGCCAGGTATTTATATGATATCATCAACAGGTGGATCACAAAAATTCATCACCGAACATGGAGATAACCCGAAGTTCACCAAAGATGGAGACCGAATCTATCTTCAAACTGGCGGGTACCTTTTCGGTAGTTTGAATAAGTCATACAAAAGCGTAGACCTAAATGGAGGAAATGAGAAAACGCACTTCCATTCAACTTATGCCAATCAATACGCAGTAAGCCCTGATGGTAAGTGGCTTGCTTTTGGTGAGTTATATGACGTTTACATCATGCCATTCTCACATCATGGCCAAACTTTCGAACTAACAGGAAGTACAATGTCTCTTCCCGTGACCAAGGTAACAGATGATGCTGGCATCAACTTACATTGGTCCAAAGACAGTGATCAGTTGATGTGGACACTTGGGAATGATTACTACAGTGTAGACCTGAATCAAACCTTCACTTTCCTGGAAGGATCGCCAGATAGTATTGGTGATATGAACAAGAAGAAACTCGAAGTAGGTCTTGAACTAACAACCGATGTTCCTGACGGAATCATTGCCTTTACAGGTGCTAAAGTTGTCACTATGAAAGGTGATGAAATCATAGGTAATGGAGTGGTTGTAGTAGAAGGAAATAAGATCCTTTCAGTTGGTAAATCAGGAGAGGTTACTATCCCTTCAAAAGCAAAAGTGATTGACGTAAATGGCAAAGTAATCATGCCTGGGATTGTGGATACACATGCTCACCTGAGAGCTTTCAGATATGGAATGAGTCCACAAAAAGACTGGGCATATTATGCGAACCTGGCATTTGGTATAACTACCACACATGACCCTTCTGCCAACTCAGAAACAGCACTTTCTCAGTCTGAGATGGTAAAAACCGGCAGAATGGTCGGACCGAGAATCTTCTCAACTGGTACTATTTTGTACGGAGCAGAGGGCGATTTCAAAGCAGTGATCAATTCGTATAATGATGCTTATAGTGCTATCAAAAGAACAAAGGCTTACGGAACATTCAGTGTTAAAAGTTACAACCAACCTCGTCGTGAACAACGACAGCAAATCATTAAAGCAGCGAAAGAACTCGAGATCATGGTTTACCCTGAAGGTGGGTCGACATTCTTCCACAACATGAGCATGATTTTGGATGGTCACACGAGTATTGAGCACAACATTCCGGTAGCTCCTCTTTACGAAGACGTATTGCAACTTTGGTCGGCAAGTAAAACAGCAAACACCCCTACCCTAATCGTTAACTATGGTGGACTGAATGGTGAATACTATTGGTACCAAAACACAGAAGTGTGGAACAATAAAAAGCTTCTAAAATACACACCAAGGATCATTGTGGATAGTCGTTCCAGACACAGAACAATGGCACCACAAGAAGAGTATGACAATGGACATATTCTGGTATCTCAATCTATTAAGAAAATGGTTGATCGTGGAGTAAAAGTTTGTGTAGGTGGTCACGGACAGCTTCAAGGTCTTGGCGTACACTGGGAAATGTGGAACCTATCACAGGGAGGAATGACCAATATGGAGGTCTTGAGAGCTGCTACCCTTCACGGAGCAGAATACATTGGCATGGGAGATGATCTAGGCTCTTTGGAAGTTGGTAAACTGGCAGATCTAATCATTCTTGATAAAGATCCTACAGAGGATATTCGCAACTCTGAATTTGTCTCTCACACCATGGTAAATGGGCGTCTTTATGAAACAGCAACAATGAACGAGATTGGCAATTCTGAGAAACCAAGAAGCAAATTCTACTGGGAACAAGAAGGTTATAACGACAATTTCCCGTGGCATGAAGAAAGCCATAGCTTCCAGGCAATTCACTGCAGTTGTCAACACTAAATGTGGTAAAATATTGCACTTTCTATCAAAAAAGGAACGTTTTCAGCGTTCCTTTTTTATTATATTATATCGATTGATATATTGTTACTTACAACTAAATTTATCGTTCATCGACCATCCACTAGTTTGCTGATAAGAATTGCGTTTATACTTCTATCCCTTATTTTGTTGAGCGGTACCATGGCTCAAGGAGTAGAGCAGACTATCAACTACACGACAAGAGATGGACTACCCTCTAACACGGTTTATGGAATAGCACAGGATAACCTGGGTTATATTTGGCTAGGTACAGACAAAGGACTTAGCCGGTTTGATGGAAAGGAGTTTATCAATTACACAGAAGAAGATGGACTTTTAGACTCTGAGATACTTAAGTTTTTCAAGGATTCAAAAGGCCGCATCTGGTATTTTACGTTAAATGGGAATATCGGTTATATCTACAATGCTTCACTTCATACAGTTGAAAATACGGGCATTTCTGAACGCATAGTGAGCATCACAGAACATAAAGGTGAAATCTACTTTACCAGCAGAACACATTGTTTCAAAATTGAGGAGTCTGGTAAAATCAAAATTTTCGATTGGGATTTTTATTGTCCTTCTTTTGAAAGCAATGGCTCAAGATTGTTTCTATGGACAAAAAACACGATTTATGAAGTCGACACCACAAATGAACGCTTATCTATTCTAAAAACAGGTGAAGCACTAAAAAGCATAAAAAGCTATTTATCGTATTATAGAGAATACCTAATTAGTTATTCTGGAACTCGGTCGCAAAGTAATTCGACGATTGTTAAATACAATGTCAAGTCAAATGCAATCGAAAAAATTCAAATGCCCTATGAAATTAGAAACATCAAGGTTGTTAATGATAAACTCAACCTTTTCACTTTTGAAGGCATCTATGAGTTTGATCCTGCCAACAACTCTCTTACACTTGACAAAACAAATATATGGTGTACGGACAAAATTTTAGACTCAAATAATAACCAATGGGTCTCAACCTACTATAATGGTATTTTCTGTAAAAATGAGATTATAAATATTAGTCAAACGATTCAATCCAAAAAACTCAGAAGGGTCTACAGTACGCATTCAGATGTCTATTTATTAGATGACTTACAAAAAACTTATATACTGAATCCAAATAATGATTTAGTGAGAATAGATGCCATTTTTTCACCTGAAAGATTCATTAGGAGCAAATTCAATCACTTAATAATAGGAAGTCATTCTGAAATATCTATAGACAACCAAAACTACAGGATACCTTCTCTTGGCTTAGACACTATAGGCAATCATTTAATTGTTGGAGCCATAGATAGCTTAGTGATATTCAATATCCACGCTAAAAAACCAACTATACTATCAACTGTAATCAATAAGCAGTTTGGAAAGATCCGGGAATTACTCATTCAAGATTCACTTCATTATATCATCAGAAACGATGGTGGTGCACATACTTTTAATGTAGAAACGGAAGAGTTTTCTCAAATCAAGATTAGGACAAGAATAAATAATATACATAAAGATCAAAATGGCATTATCTGGCTAGCGACGAATGGATCTGGCGTTTATTACCTTGATGAAAACAATAAACTTGAAAACATCAATCAAACAAATGGTCTTAGTAATAATTTCCCTGACAAAATCTCTTCTATAGGTGATGACATTTACTTAATGTATGCCGATGAAATTGACATAATTAGAAATGCTTCAAATGACAAACTAGCAGAGTTGAAAATTGACCATTTATCAGGAATACCTGGTAATCTTATCGATTTCTCAAGTACAGACTCCACTATATTGGTTGTAACAGATAAGGGACTATATTCCATCCAACCTAAATTAAGTATAACCAAAAACAATGAGCCAATTCCATTAAGAATTGAGCATCTAACTGCTGACGAAATACAGATAAAATTAAGTAAAGATATAGAAGTAAGTCTACCTGCAGGAACAGAGCGGATCAGGTTTAAATATTCTGCACCTTTTTTCCAATTTGGCCAAGAAGCCATTTTCAGGTATCGAATTAGTGAACCTGACAGCAAGAATGATAGCTGGAATCAAACGAATGAAACCTTCCTTACTTTTGACAAACTAAAATCAGGTAGATATACATTTGAAGTGCAATGTCGTTCTAATATTTCTAGCTGGTCGGACACCCAAGCAGTATCATTTCAATTATTACCATACTGGTACGAACAAGTGTGGTTAAAATGGATAACCGCATTTTTCTCTTCGATTGTAATCATTCTTACTATTCAACAAATTAGAGCAACCATATTATCAAAAAAGAAGCTCAAAACGGAAAAGGTTTTTGCAGAATTATCTGCTAAAAAAGCTCAGTTTAAATCCCATTTTATATTCAATGCATTAAACTCCGTTAGAAATCACCTGTTAACAAATGAGTTAAAAGAAACGGATGATTTTCTAGTAGCCTACTCCAAATTGATGCGTAAAATGCTCGATGTATCAAATCAAGTATTAATTCCTCTTAGAGAAGAACTAGAACTCATTAACCTATACATGGGCCTTGAAAAGATGAGATTAAGAGATCAGTTTGAATATGATATCGAAATAGCCAACAATGTACAACTCGACAAGTTGAAATGCCCTGCAATGATTATGCAAGTCTTCGTAGAAAATGCTATTTGGCATGGAATCATGCCCTTAAGCGATACCGGGTTTCTAAGTATCTTCATTACTCAAAAAAAACACCAATATATCATAAGAATCACTGATGATGGAGTCGGGTTTAAAAGCTCGGAAATTAACAACAATCGCAAATCGTGGGGTACGCAAATCGTTAATGACAAAATCAATTTGATAAAAGAAACCTACGATACAGATATTCAAATCGAAATCGAAAGTAACAAAGGTGTAGGAACATCAGTTGCCATTTCTCTACCCATTAACTTCTGACTAATTTTAAGTCATCAACCACAATTACCTGCATAAGTGAGAGATCAACTACTGTTAATTGTATTTCTTATACTCATTAGCAATTCCCTTGTTGCACAAAACCTCGGTGAATCAATTAATTACACCGTTTCAGATGGTCTTCCGTCTAATACTATTTATGCTATAGAACAGGATTCCTTAGGTTACATATGGCTGGGAACCAATAAAGGACTAAGTAGGTTTGATGGCACTGAATTCGTTAATTACAGTCCAAAAGATGGTCTGGCTGATACTGAAATCCTTAAATTCTTCAAAGACTCAAAAAATAGAATCTGGTATTACACGCTCAATGGCAAAATCGGATACATAAAAAATGGTAGACTATACACAAAAGAAACAGGAAGCAATATAGATCCTATAAATCATCAAATTACCAGCATAATTGAATACAATAATCAGATCTATTTTTCCTCTAGAAGAAGAATCTTTAGTTATAATGATTCTCTAGATGAGTTCATCTCTGATAATACGATTTATCTGCTACCGAAATATTTTAAATCACACTCCGGATTATTACTAAAAACAGACACAAGTATCTTAAAGGTTTCCAAGACGGAATCGGGACATCTCTCTCTTTGGGATTCACATAACCTTAGAAACATTGGCTTCATGATTTCCAACAATCATAAACTTTATGGTATTTCGTCTTTAGACGACACAGGAAAGGAAAGCAGATACCTTCATGATTCCTCCTATTTAATTGAATATGATATCAGCAAAAAGCGATTACAAAAGACAATTTTAAATATTGGGTTAACTCATAATATGAAAAACCACACGGACAGCTCTTTCTTCATCTTTGCTGCCTCAGGAGTTTATCAATATCAACTAGCGAACCATGAACTAACTCAAATAAGTCCAGTCTACAAACCAACTGACATACTGGAAACCAAAAATGGTGATCTCTTAATTACCACTTATAACAATGGGTTGTTACTTTTCCATGAAAGCCCTAACACCAATTGCCTTATCCAAACTGACAGCATCAAATCAAGTTATTTGATAAATAATAAGATTTACTATGAAACTCTTTTTGCAAAAATAGGATCGTATGATTCCACAGGGTCCATTAATAACATTGACCTAAGTGACCTTCGGTCCATTGAAGATACTAAAAGTGGCGAACCATTAATTATTGGCTATCATCAAATAATATATGGTAAGACTGAAATAACTACATACTTAAGTGCTGTAACCAATGATCATGAAAATTTATGGTATGCAAAGCTTGATAATATTTATCAATTGAAGATTACTCCTGACTCCTTAATGCCGGTTAAGACTATTAAAAAACCTGTGCAAGGTAAGATTAGACATATGACTAACATTGATTCATGCCACTTCTTGCTTTTCAATGATTTAAATACCTACCATTTTGACTTATGTTCGTCCAATATTGATCTACTACCAATTAACTCTAGAATTAATGAAATGGTGAAAGCTAGAGATGGAACTATTTTGATGGCGACGAATGGAGATGGAATAATAGCATTCTCCGAAAAACATAAGATTTCAACGATCAATACGAATGACGGATTAACAGATAATTTTATTGACAAAATCGTTGTAGGAAATAATAATATTTGGGCATTAAATCGCAAAGGAGTTGACATTATTCAATTTCCTGTAGACTCTGGAGAGGTCAACATTCAACACCTTTGGGACCTCCCTGGTACTGTCAGAAGTATTTCGCCCACTACTTCTGGAATTTTAGCAACCACATCAACAGGTATTTATCACGTCAATGAAAACTATAGTCTCCCATATTCGCAAAGGCCAGTGGTTTTTATCGATTGGTATTCGATTAATGGCTCCAAGAGGAACTATGAATCTCAAAACATCCAAATTAGCCCCAAGATCAATCAAATTCAATTTCGGTTTTCGTCCCCTCTTACCAATATAGGAGAAAAAGCAAGCTACCGTTATCGAGTGATCAATCAAAATAACCTAACTGAATGGATTGATATTTCTGACAACACCCTAACCTTTGCCAATTTACAGCCTGGTCATGTAACATTGGAAATTCAAGCGAAATCAAATGAATTGGGGTGGTCAGAATCTACTCTGGTCAATTACGAAAAACATCCATATTGGTATGAACAATATTGGCTAAAGTGGCTAATTGCTTTTTTAACTTCTCTCCTACTAATTACCGTAATTGGCAGAATAAGGAGTTCTATCCAATATAGAAAACGACTTAAATCTGAAAAACTATTTGCTGAACTATCCGCTCGCAAGGCTCAGTTCAAGTCACACTTTGTATTTAACTCCATCAATTCAGTTAGGAATTATCTACTCAATAATGACCAAAAAACTTCCGATGACTATTTGGTAGCCTACTCCAAATTGATGCGTAAAATGCTGGATGTGTCCAATAAGGTATTAATCCCTCTCAATGAAGAGCTAGAATTAATTGAGTATTACATGTCTTTAGAACAAATGAGACTAAGACATCAATTTGAATATCAAATAGAAATAGCTAAGGATATCCGTACTGCTGACTTAAAATGCCCAGCCATGATTACACAGGTATTTGTAGAAAATGCAATCTGGCATGGTATTATGCCTCTAAATGACACAGGATTCATCAATATTTTCGTTGCTCTCCAACAACAAGATCATTACGTTATTCGGATCACTGATGATGGTGTCGGGTTTGACCAAACCGATATCAAACAGAAAGATCAGACATCCTGGGGTACGAGTATTGTTAAAGACAAAACCAAACTCATTAAAGAGACCTACAATGTCGATTTAAAAATTGAAATAGAAAGTAAAAAAGGAGTAGGTACTGAGGTCTCCATTTTATTGCCAATTAACTTCTAGTTAACTTCACCATCATTAAGAACAACCATCGCATTCTTTTGAGAAGATATTATCTGTTTGTATTTCTCATTTTAGTAATAAACGATTTTTTGAGTGCTCAGCATTATGAGACTACTGTAAACTATACAGTTGAAGACGGACTTCCATCTAATACCATTTATGCAATAGAACAGGACTCTCTAGGGTACATCTGGCTAGGAACTAACAAAGGGTTAAGCAGATTTGATGGTTCCGAATTCATTAATTATTCTGAAGAAGATGGATTGCAAGACACTGAAGTCCTGAAGTTTTTTAAAGACTCTAAACAAAGAATCTGGTACTACACAATCAACGGAAAGTTAGGGTATATCCAACATGCACAATTGCATAAAACAACCTGGCACCAGGACACTAAGCCCAACTTAAGGCAAATAATTTCTATAAAAGAGTATGAGAATCAAATCATTGTTACTACCCAGGCCCATATATACATCTATTTGGATAGTCTAAATCAATTCCAATCAGATAATAAAAAATATCGACTCGCTCGGGCATTTGAATCAGAAAATGGTTTATATCTTCTGACTGAAGATAAAATCTCCATTCTCAAATCTTCCGATATTTTCAATCCCCTATTTTGGGATAGTCTCATTTGGCAAAACAATTATTTTGTAGTGAATATCAACGACCATATTTATGGCTTCAGTAATATTACTGACTTTAAAAAAAACAGCTATTTCGATTATTCCATTCCAGAGAAAAAACAATCATTTTACTCTACAAGTTTATCAGGAATTTATAATGCCAAGATAGAGTCCGATACTACTATTTTTATTTTCAACGTCTCAGGAATTTATAGGTTCAACATTCTGAACAAAAAAGTTGAGTCGGTTTTATCCGCCTATATGCCAACTGACTTCATTAATACTACTAATGGTGACAGATGGATGACCACTTATCATAATGGACTTATTTTCTCACATAACAACTCATCCATCAAAGAAGTACTAAAAAGTGACAGTATTAAGTCTGCGTTCCGCATTAATTCAAAAATTTTCTTTCAAACAATGTTTTCTGACGTTTATGAAAAAGACTCTTCTCAATGCAGACTTATTTTCAACTTTCCAAATCTTAGAGAAATTATAGCATTTAATGGTGACACTCCATTATTTATAGGGTATCATGCCATCAAATATCAAAACTCTTATTCTAAAGCTTATCTTCCTTCCTATGCTTATGACAGTACGTCAATTTGGATTTCAGAGGGAGAACTCATACATCTCAATAAAGTTAGTCCAGACTCACTCATACGGATAAATTCAAGAGTTAGACCTAACCATGGAAAAATAAGACATTTTCAACCTCTCGACTCATGTTCCTTTCTTATCTACAATGATGTTCTAACCTTTACCTATAATTTTTGCACTCAACAAACCACCGCAGTTCCTATTCAATCAAGGTTGAATAAAATGATCAAAGACGAGAATAACCGAATATGGATTGGAACTAATGGAAAAGGAATCTACGTATTTCACAATACAGATTCAATTCAACATATAGGACTAGATGAAGGCCTTGATGACAATTATGTTGAACAAATAGTTATTGCAAGTAATCACGTGTGGGCCATGCACCGCAAAGGAATTGATTTGATCACAATAAATCCTAATTACGAAATTCAAAGCATTGTTTACATACGGGATTTACCAGGAGTACCAAGATCAATTTCCAAATCAAAAAATGGAATACTAGCCACAACATCTAGTGGAATCTATGAAATCAGTGATAAATATAACTCACAACCTCACAAAGCACCTGAGGTATTTATTGACTGGATACTATTAGACAATGATCAAAAGGCAATATTAAATGACGACCAATTTCAAATCCTTGAAACAACAGAGCAATTACAGTTGAAACTTTCTTCCCCAATCAAAAATTATGGACAACAAGTATTCTATCGATACAAATTAATCCAAAATGAAAAAGGTGGAAACTGGATCAATATTTCCACAAAAACACTAACATTTGGAAGGCTCCAGCCCGGGGATTACACTATTATCATTCAAGCAAAGTTTAATAATTCAAACTGGGGAAATTCGAGGGTGATACAATTTTACAAACATCCTAAGTGGCACGAAATCACTTGGCTTAAATGGCTAATTGCATTTCTAACCTCTCTTCTCCTAATCGCCATCATTGGCAGAATAAGGAGTTCTATCCACTATAGAAAACGACTTAAATCAGAAAAACTATTTGCGGAACTATCCGCTCGAAAAGCTCAATTCAAATCTCATTTTGTATTTAACTCCATCAATTCTGTTAGGAATTACCTACTCAATAATGACCAAAAAACTTCTGATGACTATTTGGTTGCCTACTCCAAATTGATGCGTAAAATGCTGGATGTGTCCAACAAGGTATTAATTCCACTCAATGAAGAGCTAGAATTAATTGAGTATTACATGTCTTTAGAACAAATGAGACTTAGACATCAATTTGAATATCAAATTGAAATAGCTAAGGATATCCGTACTGCGGACTTAAAATGCCCAGCCATGATTACCCAGGTATTTGTGGAAAATGCTATCTGGCACGGTATCATGCCTCTAAATGAAACAGGATTCATCAATATTTTCGTTGCTCTCCAACACGATCATTACGTTATTCGGATCACTGATGATGGCGTCGGGTTTGACCAGACTGATATCAAACAGAAAGATCAGACATCCTGGGGTACGAGTATTGTAAAGGACAAAATCAAATTAATTAAAGAGACCTATAATGTCGACTTAAAAATTGAGATTGAAAGTAAAAAAGAAGTAGGTACTGAGGTCTCCATTTTATTGCCAATTAACTTCTAGTTAACTTCACCACCTTCAACAACAACCATCGATTTCTTTTGAGAAAATATAACCTTTTCGTATTTCTCATTTCAGTAATACATCCTTTTTTGAATGCTCAGCACTATGAGACTACTGTAAACTATACAGTTGAAGACGGACTTCCATCCAATACAATATATGCCATAGAACAGGATTCTCTAGGATACATTTGGTTGGGTACTGATAAAGGTCTTAGCAGATTTGACGGAACAGAATTCATCAACTATACAGAGTCAGATGGCCTTACGGATAGCGAAATTCTAAAATTCTATAAGGATCCAGAAAATAGGATCTGGTACTATACCTTAAATGGAAAAATCGGATTTATAAAAAATGGTAAAATCCATAATCAGTTTAGAGGAAGCGCGATAGATATAGGAAGTCGCGTTCAAAGCATCTTTTTCTTTCAAGGTGACTTATTCACGCTTTCAAATTCAATAAATACAACGGCCAACATTGATGTTTCAAACACTCACCCTACAGTTAGAGCATTCATTGGTGACGAGCAAAACCTATATCTATTAAGCTTTTATTCAATCTATTATTTGGACAGTACCTCTTCTACTTTCAAAGAGATACCAATTTCCAACAAAACATCCGGCAGTTCTCTTAAAACAGAATATGAATATGCGACCTACGTAAACAAATTTATCCTTTCATATCGAACCAGACGATTTCTCACGTCAAAGACCCAATCACTTTTATATACTTTCAACACAACTAACAATCGTCTGGATTCAATTTCATTTAACAATGGCAACATATTAAATATTAAAAAGGCGACTGACTCTACGGCTTATTATTTTACCACACAAGGAGTTTTTTCATTTAACCCAAAGTCCGCGGCATTTATCAATATTAATTCATATGACTATGCTACAGATTATCTAATTGATGATTATGGAAACAGATGGACAACAACTTATCAGAATGGACTTTTTCTTGATTTAGCTAATAAAGAGATCAAACAGATCTATAAATCGACTGGTTTTAAATCAAGTTTTGAAATTGACTCAATAAAATATTTGGTCTCCAAAGATGACTTAATTTATACCTATTCGGACTCTGTGCTTTCACATCCCATACTAAGGCAGAATCAAATTGAACTAATCCATCCAACCTCATTTAAAGATCCGTTGTACATTGGTCGTTATGGCTATTACTATAAAAAAGATCACCTCAATGCTTACCTATCAGCATACACCATTCATTCAGATACCTTAAGTTATTATAGAGCTAACAAAATTGTACAATGTAAAATTACTCGAAATGGCTTAGATGAAATAAGAACCTTGCCTACCCTCAAAAAAGGTATAATCAAAAAGTTCATATCAATGAGCTCCAACGATTTCTTAGCGTATGATGATCGGGAAATTCTACAATTCAACTATGCAAATAGCAGCGTTAATTCAACAGTTGTGGATTCAAGGATAAATCACCTTTCGATAGATGAGAAACAAAGAATTTGGATAGGCACCAATGGAAACGGAGTTTTTTATGTTAAAGACGAAAAAGATACTGTTCATTTCAACTCAGCGCTAGGCTTGGGAAATGATTTCATTAAGTCGATCAGTCACCAAACTGATATAGCATGGGTTTTACATAATAATGGAATTGACCTTATCGAGGTAAATAAACCAATAGAACAAGCTATTACTCATGTAAAACCTATTCCCGGAAATATATACCATATATCGAGTTCAAAAAACGGAATACTGGCAACAACATCTAAGGGTATTTTTGAGGTTACCAATGATTACCCGTTAAATATTAAAAAAACACCTCAGGTGAACCTAGATTGGATCAAGACAGACAAAACTAAATTCATCACTTCTAAAGAAAACTTAGATTTTATCCCATCTACTCAACAAATTCAAATAAAATTTTCCTCTCCCTACTGGCAGCATGGTCAATCTATCGTTTACCGATACAAACTTGCTGAAACTACCGAGAGAAGTCAATGGATTCAAACCAGTAAAAACCTAATCACTAGTGACAATCTAAAACATGGAAAATATACCTTAGAAATTCAAGCACGGGCGAATAACACCAACTGGTCAGAGTCTTTTCTCTTACATTTCGAGATGAGACCTTATTGGTATGAGCAGGCTTGGCTTAAGTGGTTATTCGCTTTTTTATCTTCTCTCCTACTAATTACCATCTTTGGTCGTATAAGGAGTTCTATCCACTATAGAAAACGACTTAAATCTGAAAAACTATTTGCTGATCTATCCGCCCGAAAGGCTCAATTCAAATCTCATTTTGTATTTAACTCCATCAATTCTGTTAGGAATTACCTACTCAATAATGACCAAAAAACTTCTGATGACTATTTGGTAGCCTACTCCAAGTTGATGCGTAAAATGCTGGACGTGTCCAACAAGGTATTAATTCCACTCAATGAAGAGCTAGAATTAATTGAGTATTACATGTCATTAGAACAAATGAGACTTAGACATCAATTTGAATATCAAATTGAAATATCTAAGGATATCCGTACTGCTGACTTAAAATGCCCAGCCATGATTACCCAGGTATTTGTGGAGAATGCTATCTGGCATGGCATCATGCCCCTTAATGACACAGGATTTATTAATATTTTCATTGCTCTACAACAACAAGATCATTACGTTATTCGGATTACTGATGATGGTGTCGGGTTTGACAAAACTGATATCAAACAGAAAGATCAGACATCCTGGGGCACGAGTATTGTAAAGGACAAAATCAAACTTATTAAAGAGACCTACGATGTTGATTTAAAAATTGAGATTGATAGTAATAAAGGAGTAGGTACTGAGGTCTCCATTACTTTACCTATTTCATTCTCTTAATTCGCTGCTAAAAATAATTCTATCAATTTAAAATATAGTTGCTATGTAATCGTCTTTGAACTCAGGCAAAACGACGAACAATGAAAATTGCACTAATCATCAGCGATCACACCTCCGAAAGAAACTCTCTGAAAGTTGGGCTAGAACTTGAAGAAAGACTCAATGCATTAGGAGTTGACAACACATTATTTGATCTTCAAGACGACCACAATATCCAAATTGGAAGTTATGACTCAATAATTTTAGTAACCGAAAATCAGGGACCACTAATCAGTTTTGAGCTATACAGTATGATATTAACTAATCGTTCAGAATGGGCGGGGAAACTTCTTCTACCAATAATTACTACAGAAGAGGCCATTCTTGGTGAATCAGCTTATCAACAAATCAAAACCATAGTAAAATCACTAGGTGCTGAAGTAATCACTGAGCACACCATATTCACCAAACTTAGAAACAAATTTGACTCTGACATGAACCTTAAGGATCAGGAGCTTAACTTCGTGATTGATCGGCTGATACTTCTTATTCTTAGTGAAAGTAAACCTACACGCTCTAGAATGCGAATCATCGCCTGATCATGGAAGCCTATAGTATCAGCGTGAAGCAAAAGGACGAGCATATAGAACGGACCGTCAAGGAAAATAGTGGCAAACTACTTTCCTTCATTAGACGGTTTGTCAAACGTGATGAAGAAGCTCAAGACATTTTGCAAGACGTATTCTACCAGTTCGTAGTAGGCTATGATCAAATCAAATCCATTGATCAGATAACCTCCTGGTTATTCCGAGTTGCACGAAATAAGGCAACTGATAATCACCGAAAGATGAAACCTGATTCATTTTCTGAATTAGCATTCTCAGCTTCTGGTGACGAAGAGCCTCTTATGCTTGAAGACATTCTCCCAGACACAAGTGATCTTCCAGATAGAGAGTTGTTGAAAGATGTCATTTGGCAAAAACTCGAAGAGCTACTCGCTTTAATGCCTCCGAAACAACGTGAAGTATTTGTTCAGCATGAGTTCGAACAAAAAAGCTTTAAAGAAATGGCCGCCGTGACAGGCGAAACTGTCAACACGCTGATATCTAGAAAACGATATGCAATACTGATGCTACGTGAAGGATTGACAGAATTATACGATGAATTAATTAATGAATAATATGAGAAGGTTTAAGTTTTTAAAAATCATTTTGATGGTACTCATCTTCTTCTCACTGGTGAGTGCTGTAGTAATGACCCTTTGGAACTGGTTGATGCCAGAACTATTCGATCTAACTGAAATAGATATCTGGCAAGCCGCTGGAATACTGCTGCTTTCTAAAATCCTTTTCGGAGGATTTAAGAAAAACCATTATGGGCCAGATGGACCACCTTGGAAAAAGCATTGGCAGAAAAAATGGCAAAATATGCCCCAGGACAAGCGTGAGAAATGGAAACAACACTTTGCAAGCAAATGGTGTACCCCACAAGAGTCATCGGAAGAAAACACTTCCACAATAGAAGAGGAAAAACTGAAGGATGGTCATTAGACCATCCTTTATTATTTTTGAGGCCTATCGTAATTTTTACATCCGATTAATCCATTTTTATTAATATCATTCCTGCAATCAAAAACCCCATGGAAAAATTTAAACTAAAAGAAAACGAAGAGTACATTCAATTAAATGACTTAATGAAAGTCCTTAACTGGGTCAATTCAGGAGGAGAAGCTAAACAGGTGATTTTAGGCGAGCATGTAACGGTCAACGGTAGTATTGAAATGCGTGTTAGAAGAAAATTGCATACTGGAGATAAGATACAATGGGAAGATCAGTCTGCTGAAATTACATCCTGACATACAATTAGTTATTCAACGCAGTTGTAATGTTTGTAAGATTTGGTATTCTCATCCTCACAGATGTAGGACACTCCATCTCCATAAAATTCTAAATAATCAGCATATACTTTGTTGCATTGAGATTCTCCGTAGTGGTTGATAATAACCAACTTACCTTCAGACAAAAACTCTTTTGCTCCTGTGGTGTCCCACCAGTTTTTATCATCCGAATACGATTCATAAAGGACACCTTCAAACTGACTAACACCTTCGGTCATATTCTTGGCCATACATTTCATCCCTTTGCTGTGCACATAGTCGCATAGTGTATTACTATAAGCGATCCCCTCCTCTACGGTGACATTGAAACCATAGGCACTTCGATAATCATCATCAAACACCCAATCCATATTGTCAAACTCTACCCAATCACACCCAATTTCAGCTAACCAATCAACTCGCTTTTTTAGCACATCTACAATCCCAGTAGTAGTTTCATTGACAAAGTATTCACCTTCCCAATCACCCCATTGCTTAGTTACAAGAAATGGTTTCAGTTCATTAAAATCATCACGCCAATTTTCTCCTGCACCAATACTAATATAGGCTCCAACTTCGTTGCCCTGTGCCTGTATGCGAGCAATATCCTCTTCACTCACATTCTCGTAAGGATCGATCAGCACATAACCTGATTTAGCTTCTGAAAGTATCAAGGAAATTGGATCAGGATCATAGTTTTCCTGATAGGCGTGATTAAATACACATACAGCACCAACTCCTCCTATCGGTGCTATTTCTAAATCTGGTTCTGACGGTTCATCTCCCCCACAAGAGATCATTGCAATGGATAATAAAAACAATGTATATAGGTTTTTCAACATTGATTAAACTGGATTCAGTAGTGCTTCTATATCCTTTGCGATGTTTCCCGAAGGTCTTTGTGCTGTAGCATCCACTATATAACCCTCCTGATCTATTAATACAAATCGTGGAATACCTTTTATCAAATAGTCTTTCATTATTTGTGCGTCCCAAGCACCAGGAGCAAAAACGTGTACTCCTCCAAGCTTTTTAGCTACAACCATTTTCTCCCATGGTTCCTTTGTACTATCAATACTCACAGCTAAAAAAGTCACATTTTGATCTTTAAAACGTTCTTGTAACTTCTCCATGGCAGGATGCTCACCAATACAAGGCCCACACCACGTAGCCCAAACGTCAATGTACACTACACTACCTCTAAAATCCTCAATTGATAGCGTATCTCCATCTATACTCTCATAAGCAAAATCTGGTGCTGGCTTACCTTTAGCCAGCTTATTCCAAGATGCTACCAATTCGCTTATCTCAGACAACTTTTCAGTATCAGGATTCCAGGATTTCCATTTTTCGATAAGTTCTGATCTAAAATCTTCCGACAAATAGGCATATGATTGAATTATAACTTCCTGGATAAGCTCAATTTTTAAAGGTTTCAGCGAAACAACTGAGTCAACAGCTTGCGAATAACCTTCGTAATATGAAATTGAATTATCACTTTGTCTAATTTCCGAGGAGACATACCTAACCAACCCTCTTACATACCGCTTGAAGGATTTATTTTCAAGTTTCGATGAATCACCAATATTCAGCTCTGTGATAAACGAGTAAAACCCTTCACTGACATTGAAATCCTCCATTGGAATCTGAAGATAATATTCGTGTGACCCTTCATAATCCAACCGGTCAGTATAAGTATCCCAGTACAAATTTTCCTTTGTTTCTTCTACGAATTCCTTATCCAATAAATCTTTCAAATAGCTTATTTTCAAATTATTGATAGAATCCTGAGTTCTGATAAAATCATCTTCTTCCAGAATCATCAGATCTTGAAAGGACAACAAGCTATCATTCAACAAAGTCATGGAAGCTAGATAATTATTAACATCAGCAGCATCACCTTGGAAAACCAGCGTTTCATCAAATAAATCAGTATCTAAAGTAAAAGAGATCTCATCACCTGGATGAGCATATAAATACCCGATTTCATCTCCATGTTTGAATCTGATTCTTCCTGCCTTAGTCAAATCAATTTTAGAGGTAAAAGCACCAAGTTCATTGAGTGTATCTACTACCTGAAGTTCTCCATGTGTAAATGTTATGGTCTCTCCTTTCGGATTTGTGATTGTTCCAGAAATGGAAACCATCTTTTGCTCTTCTACTTTATCAGCACAAGAAATGATAAAAAATATGGAAACAATCAAAATGGCTAAGTTTTTCATGAGTGTGGTTTTACAGTTAATTACCTAAACTAAAATTTAATTAGACAATTAACCAGTTAATAGCCATATTATTATCAAATTGAACGTTATTAGCCACTTACATTATCAGCAACAAAATGAATCTTGAACTATTGAAATTTCCCATTGGACCATTCAATAAACCATCAGAATTCAGCGAAACCGATATCTTGGAATGGATTCGTGTAATTGAAACATTCCCTAATGAACTAGAAAGCTTATGCTCAGGACTTGATATTGAAGCATTAAACTGGGTCTATAGACCAGATGGATGGTCTATTAAGCAAGTAATTCATCACTGCGGAGATAGCCATATGAATAGCTTGATCCGCTTTAAGCTGGCACTTACAGAAGAACAACCAACTATACGCCCCTATCACGAGGATCTATGGGCAAAGTTGGAAGACAGTCAAGACGATGATATCTCCTATTCGCTGAGTCTATTGAAAGGGCTCCATTACCGATGGGTAAAGCTCTTGAAATCACTAACTCCTGATCAACTAGCGAGAACCTTTGTTCACCCTGAACATGGAGAGACATTTACCTTAGTAGAAACTATTGCCAACTATGCCTGGCACTGCAATCACCACAAAGCTCACATTGAGCAAGCTATTCAATACAAAGGCAGTTTTTAATCTTTCTTAAGCGTAAACTGATTTACCTTTTCCTTTAGGTTTTCAACAATATCGGATACTTCTCTGGTCTTGTTGGTATACTCTGACATTCCTGTGCTCAATTCTGAAGAAGAACTTGCTATTTCTTCTGTACCAGATGCGGTCTGTTCGGATATGACCACTACGCTTTCCATCAACTCTACAACTTTACCAACATCTGCAGTCTGTTGCCTGGTTGCCCCTACTATACGCTCAGAAAGTCTTAATGTTTGCGAATAGCTAGCTGCGAGTTCTTCAAAAGATACAGATGCGTGCTGCGAGGCTTCCACACCACCTTCTACGTTGGTGCTCATTTCACCAATTAATGCTGCTGTTGTAGATATCGCATACTGAACCTCACTTATCATCTCTTCGATTTCTTTAGTGGAGCTCCCTGAATCCTCAGCTAGCTTTCTTATTTGCTCTGCAACAACTGAGAACCCTCTTCCGGACTCACCAGCCTTTGCAGCCTCGATTGCTGCATTCAATGCTAACAAGTTCGTTTGACCAGCGATTTCCTTTATAATATTCAACACTCTGGATATTTCTTCAGATCTATTGGAAAGAATATTGATAGCTTTAGTCGTATCACCGCTAATCGACATTATTCGCTTCATAGTATCATCCACCTTATCAATCAGGTCCTTACCAACTGTGCTTTGATCAACGCCTCTCTCTGCTGCTGCATTAATAGACTCTGCCTGGTCTCCTACCTCTGTGGAGAACCTTAAGATACCTTCTAATAAGCTAGAAGCCTCGTCGATTCTTTGCACCTGACTCTGGGCACCTCTGCTCATCTCAGCAATTGATGCAGCAATCTCTTTGGTGCTGACATTCATTTCCTCACTGGTAACTTGCATTTCATCAGAGGATGATTTGATGGAATCTGTCTGGTCAATAATATCATCCAGTAATCCTGACAAATTTTCAAGTGCGACGTTGAGATTATCGGTAATCTTTTTCACATCACCTTTTGTTTCACCTGCATACCGAATACTAAGATCACTTTCAGCCATGGAATTAATGACCTTGTTGATCGCTGTAAATGGTGTGAGAATGGAGTCAAACAATTTGTTAATTGATTCTCCCAAGTCTCGCCATTCACCTTCTTTTGATTCCAAATCAATTCTGGCACTAAAGTTCCCAGACTCTACGGCTTCTCTAATGACATAATTGGTATCCTCAATTGCACCCTTGAGACTCTCCTGCTGAGCTTGAAGACTTCTGTTTCTCTCCATCACCTGGGACGTTGCCTCGTCTACCTTTTTCTGAAGCTCCCACTTCTGATGCTTAATTTGCTTTTGTCTCCAAATGGTCACTACTACAATAGATCCCATTACCACGATAAATAGAATCGTTCTGAACCACCAGGTAGCCCACCATGGCGGACGGACTGTTAGCGTCAGAATTTTTTCCTGACTAGACCAAACACCATCACTATTCGTTCCTTGAATATGAAGTAAATAGGTATCTGGATCCAGATTAGTATATCTAGCCTGACGATCTTCTGCAGAGGTATACACCCAGCCTTCATTAAACCCTTCTAGCTTGTATCTATATTTATTTGACAGTGGAGAAGTAAAGTCTAAAGCTGCAAATTCTATTGACAAAACATTCTGATCATGATCCAATGTCAATTCCTGCAAATCCACCAGGGATTTAGTAATCCACTTAGATCCATCCTTATTTGTGTATTCTTTAATTGACTTGTCAAATAAACGGATATCCGTAATCTCGATTTTCGGATGATAACTGCTTAATATCACCTCATCGGGATGGAAATAATTGAGCCCTTTTATACCTCCAAAATACATCTCACCAGTACTTGTAGTTACTGACGAAGTGTAATTAAATTCTGTCCCCTGAAGTCCATCGGCTACCGTAAAATTGATAATATCCTCTGTTGCTGGATTATATTTACTTAAACCTTTGTTGGTACTTATCCAGAGATTTCCCTTTCCATCCTCCTGAATTCCATTGATTACTGGATTCGCCAATAATTTTGTAACATTAGACTGACGAATAACTTGAGTATTTAACTCCATTATACTCATTCCATCAGCTGTTCCAATCCACAAATTACCGTAAGAATCCTCATGAAGTGCTCTAATATTGTTATTTGGAATCGTAGTTGAATCTCCTGCTACATTTCGAAAAACGGTAAATTTGCCTGTACTCCTATCCAGAAGATTCAATCCACCATCTTCTGTTCCAACCCAAAAATTCCTTTTGCTATCCTCAAATAGCGTGATAATAAGGTTACTGCTTAAAGTGCCCTCTTCGCCTCCTTGCATATAGTGGGTAAAACCATCAATAGCTGGATTATACCTGGCCAATCCACCACCTAACTCCCCCAACCAAATTACTCCTTCACTGTCTTCCAGAATGGCCCAAACATTTTTGCTATTCACTGAATATGGATTGTCTGCTTCTGGCAAATAGCTTTTAAACCTGCCCGTTTGTCTATCCAACTTACTAACTCCACCTGAGTATGTTCCAACCCATAAATATCCTTCACGGTCTTCTTCAAGAGAAATTGCTACATTACTGCTAATAGAATATGGATTGTTTTCTGAATGTTGATAATGTACAAATCGATTGGTTTTAGGATCCAGCCTATCCAATCCACCACCGTCTGTTCCAATCCAAACATACCCGTCTTTGGTTTCGTCTATGGCAATAACCGAATTGAAACTGATAGTATTCTGTACTCCTGGTTCTTCCTCAAATAATTTAAACTTCTTTCTAAACTTACTGTAGATATTCACACCCCCTCGGAAGGTACTAATCCATACTACACCCGAATCATCTTGTTTAATCTCATAAACAGCATTACTCGTTAGGCTTTCGTCATCAATGACATTTGAAGTTAATCTGGAAAAGTGTTTGGTATTAGGGTGGTATATATCAATTCCGTTTCCATCTGTTCCGATAAAAATTTCACCCGTTTCATCTTCATAGAAACAGGTCACAATATTCATCGACAAACCATTATCTGTTGTGAAATATTCAAATTTGTTCTGGCTTATCTGATATTTAATAGCCCCTTTCCCATCAGTTCCTATCCACAAATTTCCCTTCGAGTCTTTTAACAGAGGCTTTCGGTTGATCTCAGTTACTCTATGAGAACTCTTGTAAGGAATAAGTTCGAATCGTCTTTCTTTATAATAGAACTTAACAATCCCCTGTATATGCAGTCCAATCCAATAAATACCTGGCGACTCCTCCACAATATCAAACACTGTATTTGATGGGATACTACTCTCCTTTTCTGGATCATTAGTCAGTATTTCAAATTGCTGTTTCTCAGAATCAAAAATAGCCATACCACCTCCCTGGGTTGCGATGAGTAAATTATTATCTGGAGTAACAACTATTTTGCGGGCCTGAACGTGGGGAATTGGACCTTCGAAATTGGATTCATTTACTCTGGTAAAACGCTCTGTTTCCCAATCAAAAATGCTTAATCCACTTGTTCTTGTCCCGATCCAAATTCTTCCATCTTTATCTTCGGCCAGAGCAGTTATAACATTTCCACTTATGCTATTTGGATCAGCTGCATCCGCTTTATAAACCGTAAGTTTATATCCATCATATCTATTAAGACCATCAACTGTACCAATCCAAACAAACCCTTTAGAATCCTTAAGAGTGCAATTAACGGTTCCTGTAGACAAACCCTCATCTGGGGTTAGATGTGTGAATTTCCAACTTTCCTGTCCAGTGGCATACAAACTCGCCCACATCAACGTAAAAAATGCGAAAAGTCTGAATATCATTGTTTTTTGGTTTAAATGGTCGGGTTCAATTTACTATAATATCTTACTAATAATATAATGATTATGACAGACCTATTCAAAGTGATGATGAATCAGCAGTTAAAGGGAATGAAACCAAAACCTACTTTGTTGAAATAAACAAAAAAAGGCGCTCAACTGAGCGCCTCCATTTATTATTCTTTCAATTTAACACAAACCATCAACTGATTGTTGCCCCATTATCTGCCTCACTATTTGGAGTAACAGCTTTCAATGACCCATCGGCGTTTTCTGCAAAAAGTAACATTCCTTGCGATTCAATTCCCATTATTTTTCTAGGTGCAAGATTGGCCAAAACAGTTACTTTCTTTCCAATCATTTCCTCTGGAGTAAAGTGCTTGGCAATTCCACTAACTATCGTTCTTTGATCCAATCCTGTATCTACAGTAAACTTGAGTAGTTTGTTTGACTTCTCTACTTTCTCCGCAGTTTTAATCTCTCCTACTCTTAGGTCCATTTTCATGAAATCATCAAAAGTCATCTCCTCTTTTGCAGGTGTTACTTTTGACGCTGAAGCCTCAGCTTCATTTGCTTTCTTCGTATCCATCAATTTTTGTACTTGTTCTTCCACTACTTTATCCTCTATCTTTTCAAACAATAATACTGGCTCATCTATTTTCTGCCCTTCGTTCAACAAATCAATTGAACCTGCATCGCTCCACTTGGTATTTTCCTGATTCAACATACCTCTTAGCTTCTCAGATGTAAACGGCAAGAAAGGTTCAGACAATATGGTAAGACTACCAGCAATCTGCAATGCTAGATTCATGATGGTAGCAACTCTTGTTTCGTCTGTTTTAATCAACTTCCATGGTTCAGTGTCAGCGAGGTATTTGTTACCTACTCTGGCAAGATCCATCAGGTGATTAAGTGCTTCTCTGAATCTAAATTGTTCTAATGAAGACTCAACCTTGTCTCTGAATGTTTTTATTTCATCAATTACCTCTTGATCTCTGCCATCTAATGCACCTCTTACTGGGATTTTTCCATCAAAGTATTTGTGAGTAAGCACCACTGCTCGGTTGACAAAGTTTCCGAAAATGGCAACTAATTCGCTGTTGTTTCTTGACTGGAAGTCTTTCCAGGTAAAATCATTATCTTTTGTTTCTGGTGCATTTGCTGTCAACACATATCTCAAAACATCCTGTTTTTCAGGAAACTCTTCTAGATATTCGTGTAGCCAAACCGCCCAATTTCTTGAAGTTGATATCTTATTGGATTCCAGGTTCAAAAATTCATTTGCCGGCACATTATCAGGCAAAATGTAATCTCCATCAGCTTTAAGCAATGCAGGGAATATCACACAGTGAAATACGATATTGTCCTTACCTATAAAATGAACTAGACGAGTATCCTCTTTTTTCCAATAATCTTCCCAATTCTTGCCCTTATCCGCAGCCCAGTCTTTTGTGGCAGAGATATAACCAATTGGAGCATCAAACCATACATAAAGCACTTTACCTTCAGCGCCTTCCACAGGCACTGGAATACCCCAATCCAAGTCACGAGTCATTGGTCTTGGTCTTAACCCATTGTCCAACCAGCTCTTACACTGGCCAGCCACATTCGATTTCCATTCTTTGTGATCTTCAAGAATCCATTGACGCAACCAATCTTCATATTCGTTCAAAGGAAAATACCAATGTTTGGTTTCTTTCATTATTGGTGATTCTCCGCTAAGCATTGATTTAGGGTTGATCAATTCCGCTGGGCTCAAAGTGGACCCGCAGCTCTCACACTGATCGCCATAGGCTTCTGGAAAACTACAAGTTGGACAAGTCCCTTTGATATATCGATCTGCTAAAAATTGCTTTTCCTTTTGATCATAGAATTGTTCTGAAGAATGCTCTTCAAACTTTCCATTCTCATACAACTTCTTAAAATAATCTGAGGCAGTCTTATGGTGGGTTTCAGAACTGGTCCTTGAGTAAATATCAAAGCTGATTCCAAACTGCTCAAATGAGTTTTTTATTTGATTATGATATTTGTCTACAACCTGCTGAGGAGTAACCCCTTCTTTTCTTGCTCTTAACTCTATTGCTACTCCATGTTCGTCAGAACCACATATAAAAGCAACATCTTTCCCCTGCTGTCTCAGAAATCTCGCATATATATCTGCGGGCACATACACTCCAGCCAGGTGACCTATGTGAACAGGACCATTGGCATAAGGAAGTGCAGCTGTTAATGTGAATCTATTGTAATTTTTATTAGACATATCTCTCGTTGAAATTGAGGGCAAATATAGAAATAAAAGAGTCGGCCTGTCAACTGATATGGACGTATTCCAGTATAGAAATTAAAGCCTTACCACTAAGAGTTAACCAGTGCCTTTTGCATAATTTATAGACGAGGGTGAGTCTAAATTCATTTTCTTTGCCCGAATTTAAACCGAACAATGATTTATGAAGAAGTTGCTAATAGGAGCGCTCGGGCTCGTGCTGATGAATACATCTTTTTCTCAGGAAAAATATCAGGTAAACATTGATCTAGCTGCTACAGCTGATGACAAGGTACCTGTAGAGGTGTATATACCCCAGTCAGATAGTGAATTTGTAGAGTACCACATGGCTAAAGTAGTACCAGGGACTTACAGTATTTCAGATTTTGGTCGATTTGTTTCTGAGTTCAAAGCATACGATAGTGCTGGCAATGAACTGAGCACGGAAAACATCTCTACTAATAAGTGGAAAATAGCTAATTCCGGTAAGCTTGCGAAAATTTCATACCTGGTAGATGATACCTGGGATGAGTTTGAAGGGTATGGTGACAACATTATCTTCGAACCAGGCGGAACCAATATTAATAAAGAAGAAAACGCATTCGTATTAAACACTTTTGGTTTCATTGGATATATCGATGGACAGAAGTTCGTGCCATATGAAGTGGCAATTAAACACAGCGAAAATACGTATGGCGCTACTGCGCTTAAAAAAGAAGCAATCAGCTCGACAGAAGACGTATTTTATGCGGATGACTTCAATTATTTAGCAGACGGTCCAATCATGTACTCTGTGCCTGATACGGTGACAAGAAAAATTGCAAACGCTGAGATTATTGTGTCAGTGGTATCTCCGAACAAAATGCTTTCTGCTAAGGATGTAATGGATAACATCTATGACTTGATGGTTGCACAGAGCAACTATTTAGGTGGTGAGCTACCTGTTGATCGATATGCCTACCTGATCTACCTCAATGATGAATCAACTCTTTCTGGATCAATGGGAGCATTAGAGCATTCTTACTCCTCTGTGTATTCTCTTCCTGAGGCTGGAGCAGATAGAATTGGTCAAACTGTAAGAGATGTAGCAGCACATGAATTCTTCCACATTGTTACACCGTTAAACATACATTCTGAGGAAATTGGCAAATTTAACTACATAGAGCCTGAGATGTCAAAACACCTATGGCTTTATGAGGGAGTAACTGAATACAGCTCCATGCATGTACAGGTAAAATACAACTTGTATGGTCCCGACAAATTCATGTCTGAGATTCAGGATAAACTTAGAGTAGCAGAGAGATTCCCTTCTGTTTCATTCACTGAAATGAGTGAACGCATCCTGGAGCCAGATTTTGAGCGGATGTATTCCAATGTGTATTATAAAGGAGCATTGATTGGTATGTGCGTTGATCTTTATCTAATTAAATACTCTAATGGAGAAAAGGATCTTCAGTGGTTAATGAGAGAATTAGCGAAGAAATATGGCAAAGAAATATCCTTTCAGGATGACGAGCTTTTCGATGTTATCGAAGAATTGACTTATCCTGAAGTAAGAGCATTTTTAGATACTTATGTAGCAGGAAATGAGCCGCTACCAATCGCTGAAGTATTGGGTTGGGCAGGAATTAACTACACAGAAGAAAAGACCATAAAACAAACGTCTAGCTTCAGAAGCGGAATAGGCATTACCTTAAATGAAGATAGAGAAATTATGGTTGAAGAAGTGGATCCAGAAAGTGCATTTGCCACTGCTCTTGGTTACCAAACAGGTGATGTCATTACAGAAATCAACGGAATGGAATTCAATCTGGGTACCGCTCAAGAAGTAATTGAGGCTTACCAGGAAGAAGTGAAGGTTGGTGACAAGGTGAAGATTGTGGTGAAGAGAGAAACTAAAAAAGGTAAAATCAAAGAAAAGACTTTAAAAGCCAAAGCTCTAGAAGTCGATACCACTGTAAAACACTTCCTTGAACTGGACAAAGACCCTACAGAAGATCAATACCGCGTATTGCAATCCTGGATAGTAGCAGGAAAGTAAGGTATTGTAGAGATAAAGTTAAAAAAGCCACCTGAAACACAGGTGGCTTTTATTTTTTGTACTGGTTAGAAGTAGTTAGGCTTCTTAATACAAAACAGTTTTAGCTAAACGACCATGGCTGGGTCAGTTATTAGTTAGTCATTCTGGCTAGTCAATCATTATGATTTACCAAACGCTTGATTCGAAATTAGGTCGTCTAACTATCAAATGATAGCAATTGGTTATTTATCGTCCCAAGTGGTCATATATCAGGACTAACAGCCAATTAACTACTCAAGTAGACTATAACTGACCAAGCTCTTTCAACAATTGATCTTTCTTATTACGAGCAACATCCACAATTTGACCTGATTTTAATATCAATTGACCACCTCTACCCTTCTTATATACTTCAACCTGATCGAGGTTAACAAGAAAGGATTTATGAACTCTACAAAAACGATAACCATCAAGCGTACGTTCGAAATCCGCCAATGGTTTGGTCGCAATAATCTTCCGCCCTTCGTCCAAGTGAAAAATAGAATAATTCCTATCTGCTTCTACAAAACCTATTGTAGAAGGCTCTATCATATGTATTTCTTCTGCTGATGAGATCGGAATTCTTTCACTTTGATTTTTATTCAAAAGGTCTTTCAAACTGGCAACACTGACCATATTCTGACTATCTCTTACTTTACGTATTGCGTTGAGTAAATCTAGTTTGTCGACCGGTTTGACCAGATAATCAATGGCAGATGCCTTTAAAGCCTGGAGAGCATACTTCTCATGACCAGTTGTGAAAATAATCTTAGGAAGGGGAATTTGATTTCTTTGAATAAGGTCGAATCCAGAATATTGAGGCATGTCTACATCTAAAAAAACCAGATCAGGTCTCAACTTCAAAATCACCTCTTCGGCTTCAGGAACATTGCGTGCCTCTCCTATCACATGCACGTCTGTACTATTCTGGGCTATTAATAGCCTTAAGTTTTCCCTTGCTGATAACTCATCATCTATAATGACTGCATTTATCATGTGCTATACGGTCTAATGTCTTCAATTATGTAAGCTAGTAGGTCACACTTAATATATCAGTTGATAGTAAAAACCGAAACGCCCCATATCGACACAGCTGATGATTTAAACAAGCGTGTTAATTACTTTTCAACGATCACTACTTCAAAAAATTGCTGGTAATGGAGGATAAACAATAATCATTCCACTAATCGAAAACTTGAGAAGTTTGTAAGGCATCATGCCGACAACAGCAACTAAACTATAATACCGTTATGATCAACTAACTAATCTCCTTCTTACTTCGCAGGTTCCACACTCTTAATCAAAGTAGTTAATCTCGCATGACTATCTCAAATCTATCATTTACTAAGTTAATTCCCCCATTTAGAAGGAGTTTCTTTAGCTCATTGTAAAAATGAGAATTGATTTTATAGACTGTCGATTAATATCCCAGAGCTTCACATTTTCACAATCAGTGATAATTGTCCTTACCAACTAATCATCAACATCACTCCCAGAGACTTGGAGGAATTGCACCAACGTAAAAAATCAAGTTTGTCGTTCTTAATCCATTCAAACTATCTCTATACTGTTCACAACATCTACCCGCTGTAAAGGTTAATTATTGAAGCTGATACCGACTCACCTTTGAGTCGATAGCACCATGCAGCATATAGTTTAATCTATATCAGATTATATTGGCTTATTTTTAGGTTTGACTATGAGCCATATATATATTCGAGTATCAGTTACTACTTATGAAAAAACTGTTAGCCAGCTTAAGTCAGATTATCGAGGCATATGACACTCCTTATTACAAGATTCATCAAATGGCACTTCCATTTTTTGCAATTATTGGAGCAATTTGCAACCTGTTCTTTTATATTTTTCTGAAGTTTTTCACTGATTATGAAGAGAATATTTGGCTTAGAATCATCGTCATAATTCTTTTTGGAAGTCTTTTAATTTTACCAAGAGATAGAAAACTAACCAAAAAAGAAGCCTGGTACATGGAGTTTGTATGGCTCGCTACGCTTCCTTTGTTTTTTTGTATTCTGCTGTTCCTCAATGATCTGAATACCTATTGGACTATTTCGCTCTTACTTGCTGTAACATTTTATGCGTTGTTAGCCGATCCCATCAAGGGGTTGATTTTATATCCGTTAATATTCATTGGTGTCTTTAGCATATTCGTATTCTACTTAGGCTTTTCCATTGAAAACATGCAGTCGGTATACGAAAGCTTTTTCGTCACCAATCTGATGAATATAGTTATTGGAGGCTTACATGCTGTCACCAGGTCTGTTTTTCTGAAATTTGAGCTCACTAATGATATTATTGAAGAGAATAAAGTAGAACTCATCAAGCGACAACAAATTGCTGAAAAAGCGAGTAAAGCGAAAACGGATTTTCTGGCGAACATGAGTCATGAAATTAGAACCCCTCTCAATTCAATCATAGGTTTTAGTAGAGCGCTGGAAGAACAAAGTGAAGAACATCACTTTCCTGAAGAGTCAAATACTCTAATCGGATATATTAGAAACGCTGGAGAGCATCTAACAGAGCTCATCAACAATGTATTGGATCTGTCAAAGATAGAGGCTGGAAAACTGGAACTTTTCAAGCAACCTTTTAGGTTGAGACGCTTAATTGAAAATGTGTACCATCTTCATTTTCAACAAGCACAAAATAAAGGTCTTAATTTAGAATTTTCAATTGACCCTAAACTTCCAGAATTCATCTTATCAGACAGGATTAAGCTCAATCAAATTTTAACAAATCTGGTAGCCAATGCTATTAAATTTAGTCATTCAGGAACCATTTCTATTCAGGTCAACCATCAAGAAAACAAATTACTAATAGCTGTATCGGATGAAGGTATAGGCATTTCACCCGATCGACAAGCGGCAATATTCAACTCTTTCGAACAAGCGGACAATACAACTACCAGACGTTTTGGAGGAAGTGGTCTAGGTTTAGCGATTAGTAAGAAAATGGCCGAATTATTGGGAGGAAATATCACTTTAATCAGTCAACCAGGAAAAGGGTCTACGTTCTTTGTTCTTTTACCTTTCGATAAGGCCTACAACGACTATGCAGACAGTAAAGAGACCAATCAAATTATTAAATCTATTCCTACCAATAAGCAAATTCTGATCGTTGAAGACGATCTTATGAATCAACTGGTTATTAAAGGAATGCTCGCAAAGACTAAAGTTCCTCTTAAAATTGTTTCTAACGGCAAAGAAGCAATAGATTATTTGAAAAATGGAATGGAAACCAATTCGTTACCTGATTTGGTATTTATGGATCTACACATGCCGATTATGGATGGAGTGGAAGCGCTTGGACATATTCGTAATGAAATGAATCTTGGAAGCTTACCAGTTGTAGCTCTTACTGCAGATGCTCTAGCAGAGCAAAAAGCCAATGGACTTAGAATGGGTTTTTCTGAGTATATCACCAAGCCAATTGTACAAGAAGAATTGTTCCTTGTGCTGAATCAATTCTTAAACCAACCTACCAATATTTAGAGTTGTAACAACTGTTGTAAAAGACAGGAAATTCCTACTTGACCTACTTACCAGCTAAAGGAAGTTCTACAATAAATTTGGTACCCTCATTCAATTTACTGGTTACAGTCAGATTACCCTTATTCTTGTGTGTAAAGTCATTCACCAATTGTAAGCCAAGTCCCAAACCTGTTTCTCCAATAGTACCTACAGAAGTGTTCAGTTCTTCTGGGTTGAACAGATTGCTTAATCGCTCTTGGGAAATCCCCACTCCTGTATCTGAAACCTCAATTTGACAATACCCATTCGACTGAGTGGCCGAAATATTGACCGAACCGCCCATATGAGTATATTTAATACCATTATGAACCAGGTTTCTAATAATAGTAGAAATAGTGTTTTTATCACCGAAAAGGAATATTTGTTCTTCAGAATGCGTGTATTTCAACTTGACATCTTTTGCAACTGCATTGTCTTTGTACATATCGACAATTCGGTTCACTATTTCATTTAAGTCCAATTTCTCTGGAACATACGGAAATTGCCCTCTTTGATTCATTGCCCAGTTTAGTAGATTATCAAGAAGCATGATCAAGCGCTGCACTGAGCCTCCCATTTGTTCCACTATACCCGTAATCTTTTTAGGGTCACCATCTTTCAGGTACATCTGACAGACAGTAATTAATCCACCCAAAGTATGCACAGGCTCTCTCAAATCGTGGGAAATGATTGAAAAGTATTTATCCTTCGTATGATTCAATTGTTCCAGGTCGTCGTTCTGCTTTTCTAACTGCTTACTGAGCCTATTTTTTGATCGGAAAGATGTGAACACGATAATTATAAGGAAAACAAATGCGGCTAGCAATAGAGCTCCAGTAACAATAACTATCCGTGTATTCTTCTGTTGCTCCACCAGATAGTCTACTTCCTTCTGCTTGAGCCCAACTTCATATTCGGTCCGTAAATCCCCTAGTCGTTGTGTGGTTTGGAGATTTTGAATACTATCCTTATAGGCGTAATACTGTGTTTGATATTGAATAGCATCCTCTAGATTGTTCTTCTTTAATGACAGGCGATACAATATCTGTGATGCATCTCTTGCTTGCTCTTTTAATCCTGCATTTTTTGCGAGTTCTAATCCCTTTAAGGTATAGGTAAATGCCTCATCCTCTTGTTTCTCTTCTAGAAAGATTTTCCCAAGATGATTATAATAATCAGCCATACCATAATCATCACCTATTGGCTGTAGCATTTCTATGGCCTCAAACAACCCCTTTTTAGCCAAGTCTCTATCTCCTTTTTTCCAATAGATTAATGCCCTATTTCCAATGACATAGGCAATTCCAATTTGCATATCGATCTTCCTCAAAATTGTCTCTGACTCATCATAATAAGTCATTGCAGAGTCGTAATTACCAATGAGGTAATGATCATATCCGATATTTATAAGACTTAAAGCGAAATATTGTCGTCGATTGGATTTTCTTAGGATATTTACCGTTTTCACTCCATAGTAAAGTGCATTTTCAGAATCACCATTTTGGGTGTAACAAGTCGATATTTCTCCATAAATATCTTCTGCTAGTAAATCTCTAAACTGCTCTTTACCTTCTGCTTCCTCCGCGCTTTTAAACAGATATTCAAGGGCTCTGCTCAGATTACCCATAAAACGGTGAGCAATACCAATTTTGCAATTGGCCTTAATGCGGTATTCTAGGCTATTGGCTTTTTCTGCCAAAACCAATAATTTCTCCCCATATTCAAGTTTTTCATAAGCATCACTCGCAAAGGTAGATAGCCAGTAATAGGCCTCGAGTTCCTGACTAGGTGACAAAATTCCTTGTTCAATTACTTGTTTGATACTATCCGCCTTTAATTGATTTTGAGCAGATATATCAATGGAAATGAAACTAAAGATGAGTAAGAATATGGAAAATTTATAGCTGGCCATTGTAATAGAATATAGATCAATTAGTTTCCTGTACCATCATTCAAATCAACTTCAACCTCTACATCTACTATCCCGTTTTTTATCTGAATCTTTGGGTCTAATCGAACTTTCACACCCGCATAATCTTTTGACTCATATACAATATCGTACTTCAACATATTATGATCAGAATCATAATCATCAGGCACTTGCACAACCCACATTTTATAATCTTTAATTTCACTTGGTAAATCATCCAAAAACTCCAATGATTGATCATCAAAATCGATACTGTCAAGTGAATTAATACCTGCGCCAGAAAACCAAAAAATCATTTCACCAGGCATTACAGATGCCGTTATCGTGGTTTCTTCAATTTTCTGGTATCCATTAATTGAATCCGTATTCGTATTGTAAACCAATTCACCCTTATGAAACTTTATGACGGTAATGGACTTCTTTATTTTGTCAATTGCATCTTCTGCTCTACCATTCGTATTGCTTGATCCATAAGTAGTAGACAAATAAGAATCAACCAGTTCGGTTGCTGATTCCATATCATGATCTACCTCCTCAATAACCATAGGAAAATCATTATCCTTACAAGACAATAAACATGAAAAAAGGATTAGAACGATTATGGGAACTTTCCAATGTGTTTTGATGATGGTCATAATTTATATAGTAACAGGGTGGATTTAAGTAGCAACCAAAACAAAGGTCTTTAAAATAGTCTCAATTGGCAGCCATCACCCCAACCTCTTAGACTAACATTAAAATTTGAGCGATGAATAGCAGTATTTACGTGATCAACCTTAAAACATCACACAATCAACTATAAATCAATTATTTACACATAAATCAATCACTTTCCCATTCGCGAGATCCACTAAAAACCCTCACTAAAGTTTCAATTCTCACTTACTCTCTGACAAAAATCAACGATGTTGGTGACCATCTTCATGAGTACGGTAGGGTTTAGTAGATAATTTCATAATCAGAAATTCATCCTTTCTACTAAATCCTACAATCATGGAAAATCTACAATTAAATCTGGCTTTTGATAAAGGCGAAGAACTGCTTCGTATTGCTCAAGATGAACTATGCAGACCTGAAGAGGATGTGGTTCCTTACATGGTTTATGAAAAAGCTAAACTGGCTACTGCTGAGTATTTGATTAGCTATCTCACTCATTACGGCATAGAAGTACATTCAATAGATCCTGAAGTGCTACTCAATCAATGCCGAGAAATCAATAACACCTTTTACGAACTCAACATCACTCCACTTATCCAAGTAGGAAAAGACGATGATGTTTTCGTCAATATCAGCTCTGCTAGAGACTTTGTGACAATTGCTGAAAACACTAGGGCCATAGTGCTTCGAATATTCGGCTAGTCCAATTCACTAAGGAACAGTGTGAAAGGACGAATAATAGACGTAATAGAGCAATTCATCATGAAAGATTCTTCAAAACAATTCAAATATCCTGGTAAACGAATGGCATTGGATGGCAACACGGCCGCCATCATGTGTGAGCGTGAGTCCTCCGATGCTGCAGGTGCCTACCCAATCACTCCATCCACGCAGATGGGTGAATACTGGGCAGAAGAAGCGGCCAATGGCCACTTAAACATCTCTGATAAACCCCTCATATTCATTGAGCCGGAAGGTGAGCACGCAGCAGCAGCTGTTACGGCCGGTCTATCAATGACTGGTCAGCGTGCTGCTAACTTCTCTTCCGGTCAAGGGATTGCCTACATGCACGAATCACTATATGCCGCTGTTGGAAAGCGGCTTACTTATGTATTGAATATTGGTGCACGGGCCATGACCAAATCAACACTCAATGTACATGCAGGACATGACGATTACCATGCGATAGATGATACCGGTTTCTTTCAGATGTTTGCCAAAAACGCTCAGCACGTTGCGGATTTAAACATCATCACTCACCGAATTGCCGAGTTGGCGTTAACTCCTGGAGCAATCGCTCAAGATGGCTTCCTAACTACTCACCTAATAGAGTCTTTAAATGTCCCAGAAAGAGATTTGATCAAAGAATATCTGGGCCGACCTGATGACATTATTGAAACTCCTACACCTGCTCAGCGCATGATCTATGGTGATACCCGTAGACGAATTCCAGAGCTTTGGGATGTGGACAATCCGGTGATGGCTGGTATTGTTCAAAACCAGGATGCCTACATGCAAAGTGTGGCTGCACAGCGTCCATTCTTCTTTGATCACATTCAGGGATTGGCGGATCAGGCTTTCAATGAGTACTATCAGCTGACAGGGCGTAAATATAGCCGTGTGATGACTTACAGGGCTGATGACGCGGATTACTTGATCCTTGGTCAGGGCAGTGTGGTACCAAGTGCCGAAGCAGTTGTCGACTACCTTAGAAAAACACGGGGACTCAAAGTGGGTGTGGTAGATCTCGTCATGTTCAGACCATTCCCTGCTGATTTGATAAGTGAAATCTTAAAAGGTAAAAAAGGAGTCGTTATCCTGGAACGTCTGGATCAACCACTTGCAGTGGACGCTCCTATTGCACGTGAAGTGCGCTCTGTGATTACCAAATGTCTGGAAAATGGCATAGACAAGAAGAATCGTCCTTACCCAGAGTTAGATACCTATCAACCGAAAGATGTTCCGGCGATATACTCTGGATCATTCGGTATGGGTAGCCGTGACTTGCAACCTGAAGGCATCATCGGAGCAGTAGAAAACATGCTTCCTGATGGCAAGCACAAAAAGCAATTCTACCTATCCATTGACTTCATTCGAGAGAATGCTTTCACAGCGAAACAACGCGCACACCAGGAAACCATCATGGAGTCCTACCCTAAAGTCAAAGAGTTGGCAGTGAAGGGATCTGAGAATCCTAACCTAATGCCTCCAAATTCGATTACGGTTCGTTTCCACTCCATAGGTGGCTGGGGTATGATTACTACAGGCAAGAACATGGCTATGACCCTCTTCGATTTGTTGGGGTATGATATCAAAGCCAACCCAAAATACGGTTCAGAGAAAAAAGGTCAGCCAACTACTTACTATTTGGTGGCAGCTCCAGAACCAATTAAAGTCAACTGTGAATACAATTTCGTGGACGTGGTATTATCTCCAGATCCGAACGTATTCAAACACACCAATGCCATTGCTGGCTTGAAAAAAGGTGGTGTATTCATCATCCAAAGTGATAAGAAAAAACAAGAAGATGTTTGGAACGACATTCCTAAACATTATCAAAAACTGATTATCGACAATGAAATCCATGTGTTCTATGTAGATGGATTCAACATTGCTCGTGAAGAAGCCACAGATCCTGAGCTACAACTCAGAATGCAAGGTATCGCCTTCCAGGGTGCATTCTTCTCCGCTTCTCCTTTGATGCAAACTGCAGGGTTGACCGAAGAGACTTTACTGAAAGCCATCGAAGATCAGCTGCAGCACAAGTTTGGCTCTAAAGGTCAGCGAGTGGTTGATGACAACATGCGTGTGGTGCGAAGAGGTTTTGATGAAGTGAAAGAAATCACCAACAAAGTCATCTCCACAGAAACTAAAAAACCTGATGGCAAAGCGCTGTTACCTATTCCAAGAATGGTCACCGAGCTTCCAAAGAGCCAAAGCAAGCTGACAGATATCCACCGTTTCTGGGAACAAACCGGAAGTTTCTATCTGGATGGAAAAGGAAATGACAACATCACCGATCCTTTCATTGGTTTGAGTGTGATTCCTGCCAGCACATCCCTGTTCCGCGACATGACCGGCATTCGTTTTGAGCACCCGGAATGGGTTCCAAACAATTGTACGGCCTGTGGTAACTGTTACACCATATGTCCAGATACCGCAATCCCTGGATTGGTAAGTGATCTGGGCGATGTGCTAGACACTGTCGTGAAAAAAGTAAAACGCGAACATCCACAGCTAACCCATTTACCAAAAGCGGTTCGCAAAATGGAAAGCACTGTTCGTGAATTGTTTGATCAACCTCACGGTGACGCTACGGTTAACAACCTCATTCAGGACACAATTGATGAAATGATCAAAGCAGAGTCTGATCCAGTGTTCGCTAAAGAATTTGGTTGGTTCCGTGAAGAGCTTGGTGAATTCAACTTCGCTTTAACTCGTCCATACTATCACGTACGGGAGAAAAAAGAAAAAGGAAGCGGCGGTCTATTCAGCCTCACCATCAATCCAAACACCTGTAAAGGCTGTATGGAATGTATCAAGGTTTGTAACGATGATGCATTGCGTCCTGTCATCCAAACAGAAGGCACTATCGCTACACTTCGTCAAGACTGGGACTTCTGGAATGACCTACCAAATACTCCTGAAAAGTACAATCGCATAGACGATCTGGAAGAAAAAATTGGTCCATTAGAGACCATACTTCTCAACAAAGACGCCTATACCAGCTTCGCTAGTGGAGATGGTGCATGTCTGGGTTGTAGTGAAAAATCTGTCGTCCACTTATTTGTGGCAACAGTAGAGTCGTTGATGCAGCCAAGAGTGAAAAAGCATCTAGCCAAAATCAATGACCTGATATCCAAACTTGAGAATCATATTCAGTCAGAGTTGTTGCAAAGCGTAAAAGTGACTGACCCAGATTCGATAAGCAAGATCCTATCGGTTAGTGCCAACAAAGATTTGACAATGGCAGACATCACCAGCAAACTAGAATCCGACGCTGGTGGTGAACCGATAGATCAAGACTGGTTGCGTAGAGTCACTCAGAACCTTGCCCAACTGAAAAATTTGCGTGATCGCTATGAAGTGGGCACTACAGGACGTGGACGAGCCAATATGGGGATGACCAACTCCACTGGATGTACCAGTGTTTGGGGAAGTACTTACCCATTCAACCCGTATCCATTCCCTTGGGCCAATCATCTGTTCCAGGATAGTCCGTCCGTGGCAATGGGACTCTTTGAAGGTCACATGAGCAAGATGGCAGATGGATTTAAGGCGATTCGCAAAGCCGAAATGGAGCTAAGCGGCACTTACAATCCTGCAGAACATGACAGCTTCTTCACCTACTTCACCTGGCAGCAGTTTACCGATGAAGAGTGGCACCTGTGCCCTCCTGTAGTCTCTCTAGGTGGTGATGGCGCGATGTATGACATTGGATTCCAAAACCTATCCAGACTGATGGCATCGGGCAAACCGATCAAAGTGATTGTGGTGGACACACAAGTCTACTCCAACACCGGTGGTCAGGCATGTACTTCTGGATTCATTGGTCAGGTATCTGATATGGCGCAGTATGGTAAAGTGTGGAAAGGAAAACCAGAGCCTAGAAAGGAAATTGGTTTGATTGCCATGGCTCACCGCAATACCTACGTACTGCAAGGCACCTTGTCCAACACTTCGCACATGATCGAAGGATTCATCGATGGACTGATGGCACGTAGACCTGCCCTTTTCAACTTGTATACCACCTGTCAACCTGAACATGGTGTAGCGGATGATTTGGGGTCTACACAAGCCAAACTGGCTGTTGAATCCAGAGCGTATCCGGTATTCAAATACAATCCTGAAAACGGAATCAAAACAGCAGATGCCTTTGACCTGACTGGTAACCCGGCGATTACTGACATCTGGCCAACTTATGAATTGAAATATTTGGAGAATGGTCGTCAGAAAACGATGGAAGTAGCCATGACGTTTGCGGACTTTGCGATAACTGAAGCTCGCTTCAGAAAACACTTCCGCAATGCACCAAGAGACACCTGGAATGACAACATGATTCCATTAGCGAAATTCCTGGAATTATCTGTAGAGGATCGAATTGGTAAGTTCCCATTCATCTGGGCAGTGAACAGAAAACAAGAACTGACTCGCGTGATGGTAGCTAAACCAATCGTAGATTCTTGTGAAGAGCGCAGAGATTTCTGGCTATTACTCAAAGACCTTGCAGGCGTGAAAGAAGAGGAACAACCTCAAGAGGATGTGGAAGCAAGAGTGAGAAAAGAAGTGGTCGGTAAAATCGCTCAGGGATTGATGAAACTGGCTGGTGATGGCGAATTGGGAAGCCTGGTAATAGACGAGCCAGTGGCTGAAGCCAACGGAGAAGCACAGGAAGAAACTGCCGCTGCTCCTTCACTGAAGCCATGGTTGGAAACTTCCGAATGTACTGCATGTGACGAGTGCATGAAGATCAACTCAAAGATTTTTGCCTACAACGAAGACAAAAAAGCGATTATAAAAGACCCGAATGGTGGTCCATTTGAAGACTTTGTAAAAGCAGCTGAGAAATGTACTGCTGGTGTGATCCACCCAGGACTCCCTGCTGCTGATGCAAAAGGTGATCTAACCAAGTTGATTGCTAGGGCTGAAAAGTACAATTGAAGTGTTTAGTCGATTCAGAAATACGTTTAAACACGGTGTACATCCACCGGAGCACAAGGATGAAACCAATGGCCTGGCCATTAGACAATTCTCTTTTGCTCCGGTGATCACCCTACCAACTTCACAGCATTTGGGTAAACCATCCCGAATCCTGGTGAGAGAAGGTCAGCAAGTGGTCCGTGGACAGCTGCTAGCAGAAGCTGATGGCATGATGTCCGTTCCATTACATGCACCAGTGACTGGTGTGCTCAAAAAGATAGCCAATGTACCCACCATCTCGGGAAAAATGACTCCCGGGATATTCCTGCAGAGTCTGGAAGGTTCCAGCCAGGAGGTGATCGAAGGAACACCTGTGCCGCTGGACAGTTCGCCGGAAGAAATTCTTCAGGGCATCCAGAATGCAGGAATCGTGGGTTTGGGAGGTGCTGCGTTTCCTACGCATGTCAAACTCAAAATTCCAAAAGGAAAGCATTGTGACACGTTGCTACTCAACGGTGTAGAATGTGAACCCTTCCTGACCACTGATCATCGCGTGATGCTGGAACAACCAGAGGACATCTTCACGGGAGTACGCTACGTGATGAAAGCCACGGGAGCTCAAAAGGCCATAATTGGAATAGAGGCCAACAAGCAAGATGCGGCAGACTTTTTGAAATCTAGAATACCTGATGACCTTCCGCTGGAAGTGCGGGTAGTGCCTGTGAAATACCCACAAGGAGCAGAAAAAATGCTCATCACCAGTGTTTTGGGAGTAGAGGTTCCTTCCGGAGGATTGCCAATTGATGTGAATGTAGTGGTCATCAACGTGGCGACTACAGCGGAGATCGGGCGATTATTACCTCATGGAAGAGGCATTCAGGAACGCGTAATCACCATTACCGGGCCTGGCGTGAAGAAGAAAGGAAACTACCTGATTCCAATAGGCACTCCTCTCCGATACATTCTGGAAGAAGTGGGTGTGGAAGGCACCATCAAAGAAGTGTATATGGGTGGCCCAATGATGGGTGTTGCGGTGAGCAATCTGGATATCAGTGTCACCAAAGGAACATCTGGTGTAGTGGTATTTTCTGAAAAGCAGGTAACCACCGATCAACCAGAGTACCCATGCATCAAGTGTGCTGCTTGTGTAGATGCTTGTCCGCTTTCGCTCAACCCGTCCAAGCTTGGCATACTGGCCAAAAACGAAGCATATGACCTGATGGCGGACGAATACCATCTCATGGACTGCTTCGAATGTGGATCATGCTCTTATGTGTGTCCGTCACACATTCCATTGGTGCAGTACTTCCGCATTTCCAAATCGATTGTAAGAAAGCGAGCAGCTAAAAAACAACTAACCAATGCTTAACAAGACCTTACATATCAGCACCTCTCCTCACCTGACCAAAGGGTTGACCACCACGCAGATCATGCAAAATGTGGTATACGCCCTGTTGCCAGCTGTGGGCTATGCAGTGTATGCATTCGGCTTGGATGCATTCTTACTGATTTCAAGTACGACCATGGCAGCCATGCTCACCGAACACATGCTGTGCAAGTGGTCTCATAAAGACTCAACTGTTGGAGACTGGTCAGCGGTGATCACCGGTTTATTGCTGGGGATGACACTCCCACCCTCCTTTCCATTGTGGATGGCGTTTTTAGGCGGAGTGATTGCCATCGCCCTGGGTAAGTATGTCTTTGGAGGATTGGGCAACAACTCCTTTAATCCTGCACTGGTAGGAAGAGCTGTCTTACAAGCAGCCTTTCCGGTGGCCATTACTACCTGGTCCACTTCATTTATCCCACATCGGTTCACTGAGATCTCATCATCTGTGTTGGCCTTACCATTTATGAAACCAACCTATGATGCCGTATCGGGTGCCACTCCACTTTCTGCTTTTAAGTTTGATGGCGTAGTGGCTGACTCCTTAGACCTGGCTGTGGGAATGGTTAGTGGCTCTGCTGGAGAAACCAATGCCTTACTGATCCTGTTGGGAGGCATTTACCTGGCAAGCAGAAAGATGCTCAACTGGCGAATCCCTGTTGCGGTGATTGGAACCGTATACGTATTCAGCGCCACCCTCCACCTGATCAATCCGGAAGTTTATCCTTCGGGCTCGTTCATGGTGTTTTCAGGTGGGCTAATGCTGGGAGCCGTATTCATGGCAACTGACATGGTCGCCTCTCCACTAACCTCTTTGGGAGTGGTGATTTATGGAATATTGATCGGATCCTTAATTGTAGTCATACGCATATGGGGTGGATTGCCGGAAGGCGCGATGTATGCCATCTTGTTGGCCAATGCAGTGTCCCCTCACATTGACAAACTCACTCAAAACCGTGTTTATGGTACTTGAGCAGTGCTCAACCCAATTATAGAGAATTGTTAATGCCCAAAAATGACTAACAAGCAAATGACCAACTTCAGAGATAAAAGCAAAAACGACAACTAGCATGAGTACTGTAGCAACCAAACCACAAACACAAAGCTCCAAAATGATTCAGGTCATGGGTGGTCTGGGAGCATTGTGTGCTTTGCTGATCGTACTGACCTATGAAGGAACCGCCGAGCGAATTGCCCATTTGAAAGATGAAGCCCTGCAACAGGCAGTTGTTTATGTATTGCCTGGCTCCACTTCTACTGTTGAGTTTTACATTGATGCAGATCATCACATTTCCACTGAGTGGACAGAAAATGCGGTTCCCGTATTTGCTGGCTATGATGATGCTGGTCAATTGATTGGAGTAGCCATAGAAGCAGCCGGAAGAGGCTATGCAGATGTTATCAAGGTCCTCTACGGGTATGATCCTGTAAAAGAACAAATCATTGGATTTTATGTGCTGGAAAGCAAGGAAACACCTGGACTTGGTGATAAAATCGAAAAGGACCCCAGCTTCCTGGAAAATTTTGCGGAACTGGATGTATCCATTAGCTCTAGCGGCTCACTCAACAATGCCGTGGTAACGGTAAAGCATGGTGAAAAGAAAAATCCATGGGAAATAGATGGAATTACGGGTGCGACCATTTCGTCACGAGCTATTGGAGTCATGCTCAATGCGAGCACCAATGAATGGCTTGCGGTCATTCAGAAGAACCTAAGTGTTATCCAAAATCAAGGAAAATGAGCCAGCTAGTCAAAGAACCGAAACAAAAGAGCTTTTTTACCACGCTGGCAGAAAGTCCATCTACCAATGAGTTTCTCAAAGGGATCTGGAAAGACAATCCGATTTTTGTGCAGGTACTGGGCATGTGTCCGGTTTTGGCGGTAACCAACACTGCTGAAAATGCACTGGCCATGGGCTTTGCTACGACTTTCGTGCTGATGATGTCCAACATACTGGTATCACTCCTTCGAAATGTAATCCCTAAAGAGGTACGGATAGCCAGTTATATCCTGATCATTGCCACGTTTGTGACCATGACAGACTATGCCATTCAAGCCATCAGTGTCGATTTGCACAAAAGCCTTGGAGCATTCATCTCATTGATAGTGGTCAACTGTCTGATACTCAGCAGAGCAGAAGCTTTCGCCTCTAAGAACACTGTAATTCCCTCGATACTTGACGGACTAGGCATGGGTTTGGGATTTGTGCTGGCACTATTCAGCCTCGGAGCGGTCAGAGAACTACTTGGAAATGGCTCTATACTAGGATTTAGCATCTTTTCAGCCAATTTCCAGGAATGGATTGTCATGATCTTGCCGGCAGGAGGATTTTTCACTTTGGCCCTATGGCTGTTATTGTTCAACATTTTGAAAGAAAGGAGAAATCATGGATGAGTCATTATGGTACATCTTCATCAATGCCAGTCTGATCAGCAACTTCGTATTGGCGTACTTCCTGGGCATCTGTCCATTTCTCGGAGTATCAGGTAAGCTAGATACCGCGAGTAAAATGGGTGGCGCGGTGACCTTTGTGATGCTAATCAGCTCCATGTGTGCCTATGGCATCAATACACTGTTGGTAGCCATTGACGCTCCATTCTTGCAACTGATCAGCTATATCGTAGTGATTGCCTCCACCGTGCAATTGGTGGAGATGTTTGTGAAGAAAATGAGCCCTGCCCTATTTCGGGCATTGGGAATCTTCCTACCATTGATCACTACCAACTGCGCCATCTTAGGTTTAGCGCTATTCCAAACCAACAAAGGCTACGGCTTCTTACAAAGTCTGGTCTATGCTTTGGGAGCAGGAATTGGGTTCACCCTGGCACTGGTTCTTATGGCAGGCATTCGACAACAATTAGATTTTGCCAGTCCACCGAAGGTGGTCAAAGGAACGGTCATCACCCTGTTGATTGCCGGTATACTGTCTCTGTCTTTTATGGGATTTTCAGGATTAGGAGGATAGGAATCAATTTGATTGCCCCTAGCCCTAAAGGGAGCAAATTGATTTCTTCGCATTCCCTAAAGGAAATTAAAGGATGAAAAGGTGAAGAAAATTGAAAGAATAGAATTAAGGGAGATTATCAATAAGAAAATCTTTGACAAATAACTAAGCATATGTCATCACTCATTACATCAGTAGTTGTCATTGTTTCGCTCATGCTTGTTTGGAGCATCGTTCAGCGATTTTGGAAGCAGGCTTTCCCTGAAGATGTGGTGAACGATGATGCCCTGGCAGGACGTGACAGTTGTGGAAACTGTACGTGCTCAGGGACCTGTAGTATCAAAGCACAATTGCATCAAAAACATTAACAAATACAATCATGTCACATTTAGCAGATCTAGATCAACGCCCACATTTTCATGCTAAGGTGAAGCAGTCCAAAAGACTCACACCAGCAGAAGCTGATGAAATAAGAGAAATCACGCTGGAAGTTCAGGAACCAAACTTTGACTGTGCAGTCGATCAAAGTTTTGGGGTATTGGTGCCACACGAAAGTGAGTTTGGCACTTCGTTTCATCACCGACTATACAGCGTCGCTGATTTGCCAGACAAAAAATCAGGTAAGCAGACTTTGAAAATGCTGGTCAAACGATGTGCTTATGTGGACGAATTTAGCGGTGAGCAGTACCCAGGCGTAGCGTCCAGTTTCCTTTGTGATCGTCAACCTGGAGATCGTATTTTATTAACAGGACCTCACGGACTTCCTTTTGAGGTTCCTGAAGACAAAACTGCAAACTTGATCCTCATCGGTATGGGTACAGGCATTGCTCCATTCCGTGCTTTCATCAAACACATCTACCACAATGTGAAAGATTGGGAAGGCAAAATCAAACTGTTTTATGGCGCTAAAAGTGGTCTAGAAGTGCTCTACATGAATGACCAGGAGGATGACTTAAAGAACTACTACGATCAGGAAACTTTTGAAGCCATTCAGGCACTAAGCCCAAGACCACACATGAATGATCCTATTGCACTGGAAGAAGCCCTAACAGATCGCACCAAAGACATTTTGGAAATGCTCAACCAAACCAATACGTACATCTATTTGGCTGGTTATGAGCAAGTAAAAGAGTTGCTAGACAAAGCCTTTTCGACCATCATGCAATCCAATGAGAAATGGCTATTGCGTAAAGCAGAACTGATTGCTGGTAAGAAATGGGCAGAGATTATTTATTAGGAATAAGAAATTGATATTCGACTGTGTCAGGAAGTTAAGGGAATTGCTTTGACTATCCTCATCCTAAATCCTTCTCCTCGAAGGAGAAGGACTTTTTTTAAGAGGTCTTAACTTCCTAACAGACTGCCAAATTGAATTATTGCTCATAAACTAAAGAAATCATGATTGTTCTCATTGCTTTAGGTACACTAGGAGGTCTTACATTGCTGCTGGCCATCATGCTAATGGTGGCGAATAAGAAGCTATATATATACGAAGACCCTCGAATAGATCAGGTAGATGATATGCTCCCACATGCAAACTGTGGTGCATGTGGCTACCCCGGATGTCGACCGTTTGCTGAGGCGCTGGTGTCTGGGAAGGTCTTGCCTGGTAAGTGTACCGTAAGCAGTGATGAGTCCAGAGAACAAATTGCCAACTACCTGGGGGTGGCGCTGGGTAGTGAGGACAAACAAGTGGCACGACTTGCCTGTGCCGGAGGAATTAATGTGGCCAGAAACAAAGCGGAGTATAAGGGTCTTCAAAGTTGTAAGGCAGCCTCGTTGGTATCCGGGGGCGGCAAAGGGTGCTTTTGGGGCTGCCTTGGTTTTGGGGATTGTGAAAAATCCTGTGACTTTGATGCCATCCACATGAACCAGTATGGCTTACCGGTAGTAGATCTGGACAAATGTACCGCCTGCGGCGACTGTGTGGAGACCTGCCCAAAAGACCTCTTCTCCATCCAACCGATGAAGAACCATCTGTGGGTGGCCTGTAAGAACCTGGAACATGGCGATGCGGTACTGGAAGACTGTGCGGTAGGCTGTACGGCTTGTGGCAAATGCGCCATGGATGTACCGGGCATCATCAGCATCCAGCAAAACATTCCAATCATCGATTATAGCATGGGACAACAATCCATAGCTGCCATTCAGCGCTGCCCTACGGGCGCAATTGTCTGGCAAAACAACGACGGCTCAGTCACCAAAGGCGCTGAAAGCAAGAAAATCATTCGCCAAGGGAAGTTGGAGATGGCTGGGAGTTGACGGACTATGTCCGATAGTCCTATATATGTCATGTTTTACTGCAACAGTAGCTCGGTTGTACCGAGTGAAAGCTATTTAAAGAGCCTGGGGCTCAGGATATTTTGACCCTTCATTTTTGCCTTGATGCAAAAACGAAGCAAAAAAATCAAGGCTGTGAATAAATTCCTGAAATTCGGTCCATTCAGACAATGAATCCAAAATCGCACCGGCGACCCGATCCCTTCGGTCAGACAGTGGATTCAAAACAATTTTCATTGGCCGAATTTCTTTTAGAAAATTATTCAAGGCCATTCAAAATCACTAAATCAGTTCATTAATTAACCTCCCTTGCCAGGAGTCCATTAAGAGAGTGGAAATCTTCAGGACCTAATCAACACCCCTACGTCATTACGAACAAGCCTGAATAGGCATGATAAAGTAATCTCACTGAAATGAGAATACACTTTACTGCTTTATGGGATTCCTGCCCTACCCCGGCAGGCAAGCTTCGCAGGGCACCCGGCTAGGGAATGACGATTCGTTGAAAAATGCCATGGCTACCCGACCAGTCCCGATAGTTACCTTAGGTTTGTCCTTTGAAGAAATCAATGTTTTGTAGTTATAATTGAAGACCTGCCAGCGACCCAGCGATAGCTTTAGATGTTAAGGATCTAACCCGATATTTGGGACTGACAGGATTCAAGAACCAAGACCTGTATAAGATATCAGACAAACCTGTTAAGGTTATTAGGTAAAGGCTCTTTTACTTCAATTATCTAATCCTAAAACTATGAATTTTGAATCAGTAATCGGTATCGATGTAAGTAAGTTAACCCTGGATATTGCGTTGATTACGCAAGATGCGGAAGTGGAAAGTTTTAGAATTGAAAATAGATCAGAATCGATCCTAAGATTTTTCAAAAGTCTTTCAAAAAGGATAGATATAAATAGGTTATTGATTTGTGCAGAGCATACTGGGCATTATTGCTACCCGCTACGTAAGGCATGCTTAGAAAAGGGGTATTATCTATGGATTGAAGGGGGTGCAGAAATCAAGCAGAGGTCAGGAGTTACCAGATATAAGAATGATAAGGTTGATGCAATTCGAATTGCTGATTATGCTAAAAGGTATCAGGACAAAGCAGAAAGACAAAGAATTGAAGATGAGAAACTGGAGTCAATTAGATCTTTATCCAGCGAGCGAGAATTATTTATTAAAGAACGTGCTAAATACAAGACACAATTAAAGGATTTAAAAGGGTTTATCGATGAAGGGCTTTATAAAGCCAGAAGTAAGCGTCTTAAAAAGCAGGTAAATTCTTTGTCAGAATTGATTAAAGAAATAGATAAACAGATTAAGCAAATTTTGGAGAGTAGTGAAAAACTGGCAAATCAAAAGGTGATCCTTACTTCAATTGGTGGAATAGGTGATCAAGTAGCTATTAAAACAATAATAGCTACTGGTGGATTTGTCAAATTTAGCTCTGGACGGAAATTTGCCTGTCACGTAGGGGTAGCTCCTTTTTCATTCGAATCAGGTAGCAGTCAAAGATCTAGGCGAAAAACCTCATTTAAGACCAATATGGACTTGAAAAAAATGTTCCATATGGCAGCCCTCTCAGCAATAAAAATGAAAGGAGAGTTTAAAGACTATTTTGAACGGAAAGTTGCTGAAGGAAAAAATAAAATGACTGTGATTAATGCGGTAAGGGCAAAACTGATCAATAGAATTTTTGCTCTAGTTCGTGACAACAGATTAAATCAAAAAAATTACAATATTAACCTTGTCTAATCCATAAGAATATCGGGACGGGTAAAAACATGGCATATGAGCATACATGCCTACGCAGGAATGACGGTTAACCCAAAGCCTCTCCCCCTTAAGGGGGATTAAAGGGGGTTGAAAACAAAAAAGGTCCCAACGAAAGCTGAGACCTGTCTGCAAACAGTATAAATCGAATTAAAGAAGTGTGTTCAAGTAAGAATGATCGGTGACACGACTGTAGCTGGTCACCGATCAATGTTTAACCGTAACATATAGAATTCACCGTCATCTATATATGAATACAAAAGTAGAACCACCTTACATCGTTAACTATCACTTTTCCGTCAAATAGTATGACAAAAACGACATGCAGCATTTAGACATATTAACCTAATAGCAGTACAAAATGGAATGGGTTGTATTTGCTTTGACCATTGTCCTGAACAATTGTGGTGTGGTGATTATCTCAGGAGTAGATTGGGACAACCGATTCTATATTCCTATGGAAAGCGGAATTGTAGTATTATCTGGATATGGAGCGGATAAGGTGATCCAGGAAAGTATCAACTACATTTTCAATTCAGGCAATGAAGCTTAAAGCCTTTCGGTAGACCTTCGTAACCATACTATTCCACCAGCTATTCTTCCTGGGATAGTATTTGTCAATGGCGATGTTTTTCATTTGGCTCATGGTTGTCTTTGAGTTTTATATGATGATCTATGCAAAAGTACGAAGAGTATTTATAATAGTTTTCAATGAAACGTTGTATTTACAATTATTTACATAATCATAACATCATTTTGTTACGATATAAATAACTAAACAAGCACTTCGTTAAATACTACATAATTGATAATCCGCAGAAATCCATTACTTATTTCTCCCAAAAAATCAAATTCAATATTTTATTCTGAAGATTGAGGTAACTGGAAATAGAATTGATTGCATCTGCAGGAAAGCGATTATTCCTGGTCCTGTAGTTTAATTAATTCAGATATTGGAATAACTGTAATCTGCACATCTTCCTTGTTAGTAGCGTACCCAACATAGACGTGATCTTTCCAAACTATACTTTTAGGATAGCTGTAACCTACTCTCTTGTATTTGCCCTCATATCGCAAAGGCTGCAAGTCATCTGGTGATCCACTTCTCAATAGAATGGCCTGCTCAAAAACATCCCCAGCAGAACTCAGATAAATGGCCAATGGAATTCTGGTTTTGCTACCGGATGGATTGAATACCATGAATGCTGTGCCATGTGGAAGATTTCCAGCAGACTGTTTGGAACGTGAGTCTGGAATATCCGTCAGTTCAGGGTTCGTCCAGTTTTCTCCACCATCATGACTAATGGATGCGAGCTTTTGAAAGCTACCTGATTGATCACGAAAGATCATCACCACTCTTCCATCCTTTCGCACAAACCAACTCGGCTCCAACTCACGACTCATTTCTTCTTTGAATAGCAGGTTATTCATGTTTCCCTGAGTCCATCCTGTTATCCCCAAAGGATCAATAGTGTAATATGGTTTCGTATGCAATCCTGTCTGCACATGGAAAGCTGTTAGCAACCGTGAAGAAGTCAATTGTCTTAAGTCCTGTTCGATGATTCCTGCAATCCGATTCCCCTGATCACCAAGCACCCAGTCCGGTTGACTCCAGCTAACTCCATCCGTAGACAGCATGTATTGAGTAAAACCTCCTTTAGGTTGAATCGAGTCCGGCCAAACATTGATAAACGCCACCAGCGTATCTCCGTGAGACCACCAGCCTCCGCTCGTGGTAAACCCTTCATTCCATTCATTGGTTAAAGGCGTTGGTTCACTCCAATGTATCAAATCTGCACTGTAGCTATAATAAACCTTTGTTTCGGGAGCATCTTCATCTCTCCAGGAACTTTGCCACATAGCATAGAGCTTGTCCTTAAACGGATACAAGACCACTCCATGATTGTATTTATGATCATCGCTATCTGGCGCAAAAACTGTGTACGTCTCAACTCCTGGCAAGTAGTCTAAACCTAGGGTTTCAGGTTGAGAAGGATCCAATTGGACTGTTGTAGATATAGGGGTTTGTTGTGCAAAAGAAAAAAGGGTGAAAAGAAGACATAATACTAACAGTCCTATTTCACCCAGCAACTTCATATCTAATCGCTATTAGAATCCAAATACCCTAGGTAACCAAAGTGTCAAATCCGGCACATAGGTTACTAAAAGCAGCACTGCGATCATGGTAATAAACAGTGGGATCAATGGTTTGAGTACTTTCTCTATTCGAATATTGGCAACGCTACATCCAATAAACAAGACACTACCAACTGGAGGCGTACATAAACCAATACAAAGATTCAACACCATCACTATACCAAAGTGAATCGGATCCATTCCTAGTTTAGTCACCACAGGAAGGAAGATCGGAGTGAAAATCAAAACCGCAGGCGTCATGTCCATGAAGATTCCTACGAAGAGTAAGATCAAGTTGATAATAACCAGAATGACCACTGGATTGTCACTAAGTCCAATCAATAGGTTACTTACCTCCTGAGGAATGTTCTCATAGGACATCACCCAGGACATGCCCATAGAAGTACCAATTAGCAACATCACTATAGCCGTTGTTAGCACGGAATCCTCCAAAATCTTCGGAAGATCTTTGATCTTGACTTCCTTGTAAATCATGGAAAGCACTAGGGTATACAATACAGCTATGGCCGATGCTTCGGTAGCGGTAAATATTCCGGCTACAATCCCTCCGATCACTATGATCAAAAGCAACAAACTTGGGAAAGCAGCTAAAAATTTCTTCAATCCTTCTTTCAAAGATTCTCTCGAATCTCCTTTATAGCCACGTTTCATGGAGTAAACAGCAGCAACTGCCATCAAAGCAACCCCAAGCAATATTCCTGGAACATAACCAGCCATGAACAGCGCAGCAATTGACACACCACCACTCGCCAATGAATAGACGATCAAAATGTTGCTTGGAGGAATAATCAAACCTGTAGTGGAGCTTGTTATATTAATAGCCGCACTGAATTCTTTGTTGTAGCCTTCCTTTTCCATTCTTGGCCCCATGAAGCCACCAATTGCCGAAGCGGCAGCTGCTGCTGAACCAGATATTGCTCCAAAGAGCATACACGCCAGAATGTTTACAAACGCCAATCCTCCAGGAAGTGGCCCTACCAATACTTTTGCAAAATCAACCAAACGCCTGGCAATACCACCCCGATTCATCAATTGACCAGATAGTACGAAAAACGGAATCGCCAGTAAGGCAAAACTATCCAACCCTGTCGCCATTCTTTGCGCCAACGTGGTGAACGCAGTAATCGAAGGCATGGAAATGATCAAAGTGAGTGCTGAGGATAATCCGATGGAATAGGCCACAGGAACACCTATTGCCAACAGCACCAGGAAACTTAATACGAGGATTAATACTTCAGTTAGTGCCATTGTCAATCAAATAATTAGATATGGAATAATAAATGATGAAAATTCCGCTTATTGGGATAACCATATATATATAACCCAATGGGATCTGTAAACTTGGAGATAGCTGTTCTAATAGCAAGGTCAGATACACCAAACGACCTCCTCCTATCACCATAACAGTTACTACAAAAAGCACAACCAATGATGTAATGACCAATGAAAGCCGCTGTTTGCTCTTCCCTTCCAGTTTATTCGGAAGCAGATCTATGGCCAGGTGAAGTTTCTTTCCAGACGCATAAGCTGCTCCTAACAAACCCACCCAAATCAATAAGTAATTGGCTAATTCATCTGTGAAAATACTTGGCGAGCCCAGCAAATAACGAGAGGCTACCTGCCACAAGACATTCAACACCATGATGCCCATCAAGAAGGCAACAATGGATCCGAGTATTTTATCAATTCTTTCTCTCATTTTGCCTCTTCCTTTATCTTCAAAATCAATTCGTATAGCTCCGTCTGACCTTTGTAATCCTCATAAATTGACGACACTTGCTCAGTGAACTTCGACTTATCCGGACGAATGATCTCTACTCCCGCAGCAGCTACTTTCTCCAGACTTTCCTTTTCGGATTTGGCCCATTCGGCACGCTGAAAAGGTACAGACTCCAAAGCTGCTTGCTTCAACCAGCCTTGTTCCTGTGGCGTCATGTTTTGCCACCACTCCAGACTTACTAATAGCACATCCGGAACACTGGTATGCTCGTCTAGGGAGTAATATTTACAAACTTCATAGTGTCTGCTGGAATAGAAGCTTGGAGGGTTGTTCTCCGCTCCATCCACTACCCCTTGCTGTAAGGCTGTATACAATTCACCAAAAGAAATCGGTGTTGGGGAACCTCCTAAAGCTGTGACCATGTTCATGGCCGTGTTACTCTTCATCACCCGGATTTTCATTCCATCCAGATCCGCAGGAGCTTCTACTGGACGTTCTTTGGTGTAAAAACTTCGAGATCCAGCATCGTAATAGCACAATCCTCTGAAACGATACTTTTCACCTTCCTCCAAAAGTCCTTCCCCGATTGGTCCATCTAGCACCTCGTACATGTGTTCAGAGCTTTCAAATAAATAAGGCAGACCGAGTACTTTGAACTTAGGAGCGAAATTCTCTACAATAGCTGCAGATACTTTAGTGAGGGATAAACTACCGATCTGAAGAAGCTCTAGTAATTCTCTTTCATTACCAAGCTGGCCAGAAGGATAGATTTTCATGGTCATCTGACCTCCTGAAATCTCTTCCAATCTCTTGGCCATGAAGACCATTCCGGTATGGACCGGATGAGAGACATCAAGTCCATGGGCTAGTTTCAATTCTTTGGTTTTCGTTTGTTGGGTGCACGAAAAACCGATCATCATTAATAGGGCTAAGGTCAGGTTTCTCATGCTTTCAGGGCTTTGACGGTAGCGAGGGCATCCCTGACTACTTGTGACAATTCTTCAAATGCTTTATTCTTGATCATCTCTTTCGATATCAGTTGACTTCCCATACCTACACAGACCACCCCGGCACTAAACCAGGTTTCCAAATTGTCTTTTTCAGGAGTTACACCTCCTGTAGGCATGAGATTCAGGTGACCACATGGCCCTAATACGCCTTTAATAAACTTAGGGCCCAGCACATCTGCAGGAAAGACTTTCATCAGCACTGCTCCAAGACGCTCTGCTGTGATGAGTTCTGTCAAGGTTCCGCAACCCGGTGTCCAGGCTACATTTTTTTCTTTGCAGTAAGCTGCAACTTCAGCATCTACAATAGGTGCGACGATAAACTCCGCACCGGCTTCATAAAACTGCTCACACTGCGACTTATCAATGATAGTACCTACACCAAGCGCCATTCCGGGAAAGTCCGCTTTTTTAGATACCAGATATCTAAAAGAATCAATGGCTTTTGCACTACGATTGGTAAACTCAAACACTCTTATTCCGCCATCATAGCATGCCTTCACGACATCATAAGCCGTCTGAGGATCATCATGGCTAAATACCGGAATAATTCCGGTTTCTTGTACTTTATCAATTAGTTCTTGAGATGTCATTATCGTTGTATTTTTCCGAGGTTCTTCCCTCCCATATAAGACTCAATATCTTCTTTGGTGAAGAGGCTAAAATCACCTGCTACAGTCATTTTTAAGACGGAAGCCATCGTCGCAAAATTGACGGTATAGTCGAGATCCTTCTTATTGATCAAACCATAGATCATACCTGCCATGAAGGCATCTCCACCACCTATTCGTTCGATGATTGGAGTAACCTCTACAGGCTTAGCGCCATACATCTTACCGTCGTGGTAAATAGCACCTCCTACGATATTGTGATTAGCAGACTTCACCTCACGAAGGGTCATCCCCATATATTTTAGATTGCTATAGTCATGCTTCAAAGCATCGTAGCTTTCTTTGAGATCATCTGCTGATCCATAGTATTCCTTAACTGGCACTTTGGTTCCTAGCATCAAATTGGCAGTAGCCGGATCACCTAAAAGCACGTCTACATATCGAACAAGACCAGGCATGATATCCGCTGGTTTCTTGCCATATCTCCATAGGTTCTTGCGATAATTAAGATCCATGGAGATGGTCATGTTAAAAGACCGAGCTATTTTGATTACCTCCAGGCACACATCTGCAGCATTTTGACTGACAGCCGGTGAGATACCTGAGATATGCAGCCATTCGCTACCTCCCAAAGCTTCACTCCAGTTAAATTCCTTCGGGTCAAGTTTAGCAAAACTTGATTCCGCTCTGTCATAGATCACTTTACTTCCTCTCAACGCAGATCCCTGCTCCAGGAAATACAAGCCAAACCGACCGGAACCCTTGTAAACAAAGCGAGTATCCACTCCATGTTGCTTAAAAGTAGCCAATGCGTGCTCTGTGAGTTCATTGTCCGGCAACTTAGAAATCATTCGTGCATTCACGCCCATCTTTGCCAAACTCACTGCAACATTGGCCTCTGAGCCTCCATAATGCAGTTCCAATCGCTCGGACTGAGCAAATAGCTTGCTCGACTCAGTAGACAAGCGAAGTAGGATTTCACCAAATGTGCTTACTGCTCCCATAGTTATTCGTAAAAGCCAAAGTAATTGCGTGCATTGTAATAACAGATATTCTGAACTTGCGCTCCCAACCATTCCAGGTCATTCGGCAGCTCACCATTTTCAACATCTGTTCCTATCAAATTACACAAGATTCTTCTGAAATATTCGTGACGTGGATAGGAAAGGAATGATCGGCTATCTGTTAGCATTCCAACAAACCGGCTCAACATCCCCATATTGGACAGTGCGTTGATCTGCTTCTCCATACCATCTTTTTGATCCAGGAACCACCATGCAGAACCATACTGAAGCTTGCCTGGAATAGATCCATCATTGAAGTTGCCTATCATAGTGGCCATCGCTTCATTGTCTGCTGGGTTCAAATTGTAAAGGATCGTTTTTGCTAATTGATCTGTAGAATCCAATGCATTCAAAAACTTACTCAATGCCTTTACCTGAGAGAAGTCACCGATGGAATCGAAACCAGTATCCGGACCCAAAATGCCCATCATGCGATGGTTATTGTTTCTAATTGCCCCAAGATGGTACTGTTGCGTCCATCCTTTTGCATGGTACATTTTACTCAATTCAAACAATACTGTCATTTTGAATTGCTGCGTTTCCTCAAGGGACAACTCAGATCCTGAAAGCAATTTCTTCAACGAAGCATCAGCCTGTTCAGCAGAATAATCTACATCATACAACTGCTCCAATCCATGATCTGACAATCGACCACCATTTTCGTGGAAGTATTCCACTCTTGTTTGAGCTGCTTGCAAAAGAGTCTCCAAATTGACCACTTCCACTCCAGACACCTCACTTAAATTCTTCAAATAAGCCGTGTAAGCATTGATATTTTCCACAGCATACAACTTATCAGGACGGAATGTCGGTAAGATCTTAATCTCAAACCCTTCATTTTTCACCTGTTTGTGATACTTCAGATCATCTATTGGATCATCCGTTGAGCACACCACTTCCACATTCATTTTGCGAAGTAATCCGCGACAAGTAAATGGAGTTGACTTCAGTTTTTCCGAAGACTCATTGTAAATGGACTCGGCTGTTTTCGGATTTAAAATATCTGGAATATCGAAGTACCTTCTAAGCTCTAAATGAGTCCAATGATATAGCGGGTTTCTCAAAGTATCAGGCACTGTCTCCGCCCACTTGACAAACTTCTCTTTGTCTGGCTTGGAACCAGTAATGTATTCTTCATCTACACCATTGGTTCGCATAGCGCGCCACTTGTAGTGATCCCCTTCCAACCAGGCTTCGGTAATACTTTTAAATACTCTGTCCTCTGCAATATCTTTTGGAGAAAGGTGACAGTGATAATCTATAATGGGCATTTTGGAAGCAAACTCATGGTAAAGCTTCTTTGCCGTATCGTTTTGAAGAAGGAAATCCTCCGTTAAAAAATCTTTCATAATTACAAGTCAATTAATTGAAATGGAGGTAGCAAAAAACCTAGTGTGAAGAAGTATGAAATTCAGAAATCATTGCTACTCACCATTTCAAATGTTTTTATCGGCCCATCCAACCGCCATCCACGGTCAATATGGATCCATTCATATAGCTGGAAGCATTGCTCGCAAGGAATACCACCGGCGCTTTAAAGTCTTCAGGAGTCCCCCATCTTCCCTGAGGAATTCTGCTCAATATCGACTCACTTCTATTTGGATCATTTCTCAAGGCTTCGGTATTGTCAGTAGCAATGTATCCTGGTGCAATAGCGTTTACATTTACACCTTTGCTGGCCCACTCATTGGAAAAAGCCATCGTCAACTGGCCAATTGCTCCTTTGCTAGCAGCATATCCAGGTACCGTAATTCCACCCTGAAAAGTCAACAAGGAAGCTGTAAAAATTACTTTACCACTACCTCTGGAAATCATCTCTCTACCAAACTCACGAGTAAGGATGAACTGAGAGTTTTGATTGACCTCAATCACCTGATCCCAATATTCATCCGGATGTTCCGCTGCAGGTTTTCTCAGAATAGTGCCTGCATTGTTAATCAAAATATCTACTACGGGATGCTCTGATTTTACCTTCTCAATGAACGCATACAGAGACTTGCGATCTCCGAAATCTGCCTGATAAGCTGAAAACTTACGACCTAAGGCGGTTACCGATTTTTCCACATCACTTCCGGATAATTCCAGTGAAGCAGAAACACCGATAATATCTGCTCCAGCTTCTGCCAAAGCTTCTGCCATGGCTTTACCGATACCACGCTTGCAGCCTGTTACTAGCGCTACTTTTCCTTCCAGTTTAAAATCGTCTAAAACCATAGTCTTAATTCTTATTCAATCTATTTTTTCGTTGACAAACCTGAAGTGGTATGCCCCATGGATCACGAAGCATCACCAAATGTGTCCCCTGATCTGGACCTTTCTCTTCTACAAATGAAGCTCCAGCCGCTAATAATCGCTGTTTGTCTGATTCAGCATTTCTAGACTCAAAGGCCATGTGAAAAACCAAATGATGATTCTTAGAGTGATTGGTAATTGGAGCATTAGGATTTTGATACAGTTCCATGACTACCTGATCGGTTTCATCCGCCAGGAAGCGCATATATGGAGGTTCATCCTGCTCAAAGACCAGGTGCAGCCCAAGATGTTCACAATACCATTGTGCCATCTTAATAGGAGCCTCCACATTGAGTGCAAAATGCTCAAATCGCATTATCGAATGTTTTTAAGTTCTTGTCCATCCATATCTGTGAAGGCCTGGTTTTCACCAGCCATCGCCCAGATAAAGGAATAAGCAGCAGTTCCTGCACCAGAGTGAATAGACCATTCCGGAGAAATCACTGCCTGATGATTGTGAACAGCTATGTGACGAGTTTCCTGTGGATCACCCATAAAGTGCATAACTATTTGATCTTCTGGAAGATCAAAATAGAAGTACACTTCCATTCTTCTCAAATGTGTATGAGGTGGGAAAGTATTCCAAATGCTTCCTGTTTTGAGGGTAGTGAAACCCATCACTAACTGACAAGACTGAATACCACCTTCATGAATGAATTGATAAATCGTACGCTCGTTGCAATTCTCCTTACTTCCCAAATTCACTTCATTGGCATCTGCAAGTGTTGCCTTAGTGGTTGGGTATTCTTTATGAGCCGGGCTGGAGTTTATGAAATATTGAGCTGGAGACTCTGCATAATTGCTCGCAAAAGAAACCTGCTTCGCTCCTCTACCTATATATAAACACTCCTTATTAGCCAACTCAAACACTTCACCATCCACAGTAATCTTACCACTGCCACCTACATTGATAATACCCATCTCTCTGCGCTGCAAGAAGTACTCTGCTCTAGTCAACTCCTCATAAACCGGGAGATCTATTGCTCCGCTTGTAGGAACCGCTCCCATCGTCACCATTCGGTCATATAAAGAATACACCGCTGTGATTTTGCCTTTTTGCATCACCTCAGGGATCAAGAACTCTTTACGAATGTCTTCTGTCGTGTACTTCTTAAATGCTTCTGGACTTAGTGAATATCTTACCTCGCTCATTGTCAACTAATTAATTTCAAATATTATCTTCATTCGTCAGATTAAAACTGACTACCAATCATTCTCTAGAATATCTACTGTGTAATTTATACACAGTTTAAAAGATTTACAATTATTCTGTGTACTAAATACACATTTTTCAGATTATCATATTATTACGACTATATGACTACTTTTTCTTTATAGAATAGAGTTCTGGTCCACCCTTCACTCCTGCCTTTTTTTCATTAGTTGCAATCAGTAAATCCGTCTGTAAAATCTTCTTTCTGAAATTACGTCGGTCCAACGATTCATCAAGAATACTCTCATACAAGTCCTGCAATTCCTTTAGCGTGAATTTCTCAGGAAGCAACTCACCAAAAATTAAATTCTCCTTTAAGTTCTGACGAAGCTTTGCTAAAGCATCAACGGCCAATGAATTATGATCAAAACCTAGATTAGGCATTTCATTCACTGAGTGCCAAACCACATCGGAAACATAATTTTTGGCGATCACCGGATGATTTTCAGGTTTCACCAAGGCATAAAAACAAACTGTCACTACTCGCTTTACAGGGTGCCTATCCACCTCACTGTAACACTTCACCTGCTCTATATGGACGTTATTGATGCCTGTCAAACCGTACAATACTTTACTCACAGATTCTTCCATGGTCAACCCTTCTGTCATCATACCGCCGGGAAGCATCCAATAATCCTTGAATGGCTCCACAGAACGCTTCACGAGTAATATTTTTAACTCATTGTCCTGAAAACCGAAAATGGCACAGTCCACAGTGATGGTACATTCGTATGAGCTTGGCTTAACAGTCGTAATTAATGTTTCCAGTTTCTTCCGTTTTTTATTGAAAACTGTAATCTAAGTAATTTTAAATATTCTATGTATCTATGACACACTTGCTTCAGGCAATAAACAACCCGACTCCATCCAGGAGCCGGGTATTGATCAATCCTGGGATTAATCCGCCTTAGTATCTTTAATTCTCAAACTCAAAAGGTCCTAAATCAGGAGCAGAACCCTCAAATGAAATCCCCACATCTATACCCGCATCAATTAGATCACTTCCAGATTGAATTTTCACAAAATCTATATCCGGAAGACTTCCATCAGCTTTTCTAGGACTTTTCAGCAAGTCAATATCCACACTTACAAAATCAGATGTGTTTGTTGTGATGCCATTTTGCCATCCATTGTTAGTTATATCCGTAATGGTGGCCTGATATGAATCACCTCCACCGGCAAAAGAGATGGTATTCTTAATAGTTAAAGAATTAGCGATGTTCGAAGAACCAAAATTGATATTCCGACCATTATCGTAAGCACCACAATTGTACAAAGTCACATCACCTCTGTTGCTATTATGATCAAAACCATCCACTACATTCCCTGCTGCTATGCAGTTTTTATAAATAGCATGATGCTTCAATGACTTGTCGTCGCTACCACCAGTTTTGAAACCATTTCCATCACCCCCGCCTACTGAACCATCCTTTAATTGACCATTCAGAAATGCCCAACAGTTTTCGTAGGTAGTAGTAATGTTATCCGCGCCTCTCAAATAACCATCCCATCCATCATCCAGGTTTTGCCATGCTCTACATCCGATAAATTTGTTACCATCACCTGCATCTAGCTTACACGCAAAACCGTCTGCATTTTCAATCGAAGAATCAGCATTGTAATAGGAATCACAATTAAGTACTGTATTATTCGCTGCTCCATTTCCTATTTGCAATCCCGAATCAGCGTTTTCATAGAAATAGCAAAACTCCACCAAATTGTTGTTGCCACTGATAAACATTCCGTTATCTCCTGCATTGTAAACATCGATCCCTTTTACGTGCCAAAAATCACCTGAAAGTTGAATCCCTCTATTGCTTGAATTTTCAGCCATTGAAGAAAAATTAAACACGGGACGTTCTGAATCATTAGGATAACCAATCAAAGAGATAACATTACCTTCTGAGCCATCTCTGTTCATCGAAATTGTAGATCCAAATGCATACGATCCCCCTCTTACATAGATCTTATCACCTGGATTGGCATTGCCAATCGCCAATAGTAAATCATTCGAATTATCTACCACAGTTCCGTCTGTCACGACTACCACTCCACTAATGCTAATCTCTTTTTCCCCTTCAACTCCGGAAGCATCCGTAGCACGAACTTTAACCGTCACATTCCCATTTTTCAATGGCTTCAATAGACCCTCAGCGGTTATTTCTGCTACTGTTTCGTCAGAAACTGACCATTCAATGTCTTTATTGGTTGCATTGGCAGGCAATACTTCAGCGTTGAGTTGTTGCTCTTTTCCATCATCAATATTTTGTCCATTAATAGAAATCGACTCTACCAAGACCTGTGGCCCTTGAACACCAGAAACTTTTATTGATTTGGTGGCGAATACCCCGGATCCATCACTTGCAGTAGCTGTTACCGTGACTATTCCATTGGTAACTGCTGTTAATAAGCCCGAATCACTGATAGTTGCAACGTCCTCATTTGAAACAGTCCAGGACACCTCTTGATTTGTCGCGTTTTCAGGAGTTACAACCACTGAAAGCTGACTAGTACTTCCATCTTCAATAAACTCCCCTCTAATAGATAACGAAGTAACCAACACTTCTGAAGGTTCTGGTTCTTCAGCATTGCAGCCACCTAATAGGTGTACCAATAACACCAATACACTTACCATCCGCACTTCCATTTTCACTTTCATAGGTACTATTTGACTGCTTTTAAGGTTTTATTCAAAAATTCTAAAGTTCTCTCCACAGTAGGTTCAAACCAGGGAGTTAACAACCAAAAAGAATGAGGAGCATCCTCCATAAAATACACTTCAGTATGAATATCTGAGTTTTGCAATACGCGCATAAATTCCTCCCTACCAGCCAAAAACCTTGGATACTTACTTGCCAGGAACAATGTTGGTGGTGTAGTAGCATCAACATGAGTTAAGGCCGATGCTTCCTCCCAAACATTGGGTATTTCTTCATAGGTGCCTCCCAGCCACTGTGAAGCAACTTCACCTTCCTGTGAATCAGGATGCTTAAACGCCAACACACCATCCACATCAATGATCGCCTGCACAGGATAAGTAGTACCTATCAAAGCAGCCAATTGCCCTCCAGCAGAACAGCCCATTACAGCAATCTTGGTGGTATCCACTTGAAATTTTGAGGATTGATTTTTCAACCACTCAATTGCATCAATCAAATCATCCTTTCCTGCAGGGTATCTGGCCTCCAGAGACAATCTATACTCAGGAACCAACACCACATAACCAGCTGCAGCCACCTGCTCAGCCAATGGAGTCATCAAATCAGGTGCACCTGCCCGCCATCCACCTCCGTGAATCAACAAAACTGCAGGTTTCCTCCCTTCACCTTTTGGTAAAAACATATTCGCAGTGAGGGTGCGATAACCCAAATTCTTATACTCTATAGAGGATCTCGTTTCGACTGAATATGGATGAGAAGGCAAAACTCCTTCCACCTTTAAATCAGTGTAATATTTTGCCACCTTCTTCACAGTACTTTGCACAGTATAAGAAGTATCACGTGGTATTTGGGACACCAATTCCAGCACCAACAAAAAGGTGATTACCAATAAATTAGCTTTCAACCAACTCATTCAAATAAACTTCAATATTGGTATAGTGTTCTTGCAATCCTGTTTCTCCAGAATCATCACTATTTGGATTTAATCCATTTTTCTTTTCCCATTTGTCCGGCATTCCATCCCCGTCAGTATCCTTAGGTGCTTTTTTAGATTTTAACTCTGGATACCCTCCCACATCATTAGGTGAATCGATAATTCCGTTATTGCCATACGTATATTTGCCTTCGCAAACTTCCTTTACAATTCTTTGGTCTACTGGGTCTCTGTGAAGACTTGCACCAGCATTTTTCAAAACCATGTCAAACGATAGTTCTGCGGACTGTGTGGCAACTTCAGCGAACTCTACAGGCTTATCCAAAACCACAAAATCAAGCTCTTCTTTACTCACAGCTATACCTTGTATATTGTCTGAGGTAACCTCCTCATTGCCAACAAGCACATTACCAGACAGGTAAAAGTGACCATATGGCTTATAAGGATCTAAAATTTTATCTTTTTTGGATGCTGTTGCCGGACCAGCTTTGTAGGTGTTATTTATTAGGTTATAGTTTCCTTCTTCTCCGGCATAGCTATTGTTGGATCGCCAATTGTAGATCACGTTATTTCGGAAATCAGCAATTTCTTCTGATGGCTGTTTATGATATCGAGCACCCTGAAAACGGGGGTTCCTACTATTATGATGAGCAAATAAATTATGATGAAAACTAGCCTTCTTTCCACCCCAAATACCTCCATAGCCATGCTCACCTTTAGCATGTACAGAATTATTCAAACTTTCTGAAATAATGCAGTATTGAACCGTCGCATATTCATTGTCATAGACGGATACACTCTCATCAGTACTCCAGCTAAAGCTACAGTGGTCAATAATTAAATTTTGATTGTTTTTAGCACTTATGGCATCATCCTGAACGTTACGATCATCTCCCAATCGTGACCTGATGTAGCGTATAATCACATTATCACCTTTCACCTTTAGTGGATAATTCTTCAGACAAATTCCATCTCCAGGTGCGCTTTGTCCAGCAATAGTGACATTACCTTCATTGATGTCCAAAGGAGACTCTAACGCAATGGTACCAGATATACTAAATAGGATAATCCTTGGATAATCCTTCCTCAGCGCTTCCCTCAAACTACCAGGACCTGAGTCGTTTAAGTTATTTACTATCAACACTTTTCCTCCTCTTCCGCCAGATGCAAACCTCCCAAAACCCTCAGCACCAGGAAACGCCAAATCCTGAGCGGCCAGAGAATTCACAACAAAAAGGATGTAGAACAAAGAAGATAGAAACCTTAAATTCATAAATAGCTGCTGGTTATAAGAAATGTAAAAAGAGGCCGTCTCAAAAGAAGTCAACTAGACTCTGTTAACACTTTTGAGACAGATTCTTCAAATTTTAACTTACTCTTTGATAAATCTATTGGTGACTCGCTTACCATCTATCGATAACTCCAGGATATAAACACCTTTTGGCAAAGTAGATACATCCATTTCTGCTTTATTCTTCTGAATAGTTTTAGTAAAAGAAGTGACACGTGTACCGTCCAAACTATATACCTGAATACTTTCAGAAAGAATTGGTTCTGCAGTTGACACCTGAATCACTCGAGTTGTTGGATTTGGCCAAATAGCAATCTCACCATTCAAACCTTCTTCTCCCAACACAACACTACCATCCGTGTTTCCAGTAAGAGACAAGGCAACTGAACTCACCCCTACACTACTATGACCTAATTCACCGTTGTGATTACCTCCAGAAGCGCTATTGAGTCTTACATAAATAGTTGTTTCCCCAACATTACCATCTAGTGGTGCAAGAGATAATGAGGACAACCATAGCTCTCCATTGAATGATATTTGATAATCTGAAGGAACCGAAATCACGATACTTCCAGTTAAGTTGGAACCAGAAACAGTATAAGACTGAGCCTCTGAAGGTCTACCCAAAATCTGAGTAAAGCCAGTTAACTGACCTGATAAATTTATTCCAGGATCAGGAATTGTTTGCCCTGAAACCGTTACTGAAATACTCACCGCATCAGTCGATGCATGTACGATATCTCCTGAGTAGTCACCTGTAGTTGTTGCATTTAATCGTACATAAACTACCGTATTGGCAACTGTACCTTCACTGTCTGGCGAAATAGCAACCGTTGACGCCCAGGCCGAACCATCTAATGACAATTCGAAATTAGCAGGAGCTGCAATATTGAGGTCTCCAACCAGGTAAATAGCAGAAACGGTGTATGACTGTGCATCAGAGAAAGAACTTACACTTTCCTTAAACGATTCAAATGTACCGGAAGCTGTAATCTCAGGTACTACGGTTAATCCAGTTAAAGAAATTGCACGTGTTGTTTCTCCACTTGCCAGCATGAGGTCCCCATTATACTCTCCAACTTCCGCAGCATTCAACCGAACATAGAAGGATGTATCTGCAATCACTCCATCAACTGGAGTTAACGTAATTGCATTAGTCGTATAGTCAGATGATGCATAAGCAGATATTTCATAGCCTGCAGGTGGTGTAATAGACATATCAGCTTCAAGATTAGAAGCAGAAACACTAAACGACTTACCCTCTGTTGGAGAGCCTAAGTGCTGTAAAAAAGCAGATAGTGAAGAAGGTGAATTTAATGTTGGAGTTGGCCCTTCATCATCACCGGTGAATGTTGCCGGCAATCTGGTCTGAGATGGCGAATAAGCGCCTGTCACATCATGTACTATGTAATCGATGTATGCAGAATAAGTTGGACTTCCATTACCATCACCAAATCTGTAATAATTAGATCCAGTAGTAGTTGTAGTTACGGCAGTCAAAACCGGTGAAGGGTTTTCGTTTAAATATATTTTAACCACTCCTTCTGTACCACTACTCGCATCAACTGTCATTCTGAAAACATTCCAATCTGAAACATTCAACACTTCTGAAAGATCTACAGAAGCGCCTGATCTCTGTAATGACAACTCACCATTAGATCGGATATTTAACTGGTCTCTGAAACCATTAATATGCATGTCAATATCGGTCAACCTATCCGCTGCCAGATCCTTCGCCTTTACTCTCATCGCAACTGTTACTGCTGTTGGCACTGGATCAAAATCAGCCGTTTTGAACATCCCTGAAGCATCCGCTCCATCCAATGCCAAAATATTATTTCCAACAACTAGTGGATCAGACTCTATAGCCCATACCGTACCAGAACCGTTACTTGAACTCCAAGCCGGGTCCGCAGCGTCTGGTAGTTCATTCGCAGCATAAATTGACCATTCCCCAACAGGTGGTTTTGTAACTTCATTTGGAAGTCTGGTCTGCTCGGGAGAATATGCTCCTGTCAAATCATAACTCACATAATCAACATATGATGAATAAACCGGGCTACCGTTTCCATCACCAAATCGGAAATAATTAGAGCTGGTAGTTGTTGTGGTTGTAGCAGTCAAAACAGGATATGGATTTTCATTCAGATAAATCTTCACAATTCCTTCGGTCCCACTACTCGCATCAATGGTCATTCTGAAAACATTCCACTGAGCAACATTCAACGATTCTGACAAGTCTACAGAAGCACCTGATCTCTGCAAACTCAACTCACCATTGGAACGAATATTCAACTGATCTCTAAATCCATTGATGTGCATATCAATATCTGTTAAGCGATCAGCTGAAAGGTCTTTAGCCTTTACTCTCATAACTACAGTAACTCCAGTTGGCACAGGATCAAAATCAGCAGTCTTATACATACCTGATGCATCTGATCCATCAATTGCCAGGATATTATTACCTACTCTTACAGGGTCTGGCTCAATGGTCCAAACTGTTCCCGAACCATTACTTGAACTCCATGCAGGATCTGCGGCATCAAGCAAAACATCAGCATGATAGATAGTCCATTCACCAACAGGTGGCATGGTTACTTCATTTGGAAGTCTTGTCTGAGCAGGCGAATAGGCCCCGGTTACATCATAACTCACATAATCCACATATGCAGAATATGTTGGACTGCCGTTTCCATCACCAAATCTGAAATAATTAGAGCTGGTAGTTGTGGTAGTTGTAGCCGTTAAAACCGGAAATGGATTCTCATTAAGATAAATTTTCACAATTCCTTCAGTCCCACTACTGGCATCTATAGTCATTCGGTAAACATTCCACTTGGAAGTATTCAGCAAACCAGAAAGGTCTACCGAAGCACCAGAGCGCTGAAGACTCAACTCACCATTTGATCTAATATTTAATTGATCTCTGAATCCATTGATGTGCATATCAATATCTGTCAGACGATCGGCAGTTAAATCCTTGCCCTTCACTCTCATAACCACTGTCACTCCAGTTGGAACAGGGTCAAAATCAGCCGTTTTGAACATACCAGATGCATCTGCACCATCGAGAGACAATATGTTATTGCCAACCCGTACAGGGTCTGATTCAATCGCCCAGACAGTACCTGACCCATTACTGGAACTCCATGCAGGATCTGCAGCATCAGGTAGTTCATCCGCATGATAAGTAATCCAATCTCCAACTAGTGGCTGATTAGGATCATTCTGCGCTACCAGGCTATTTATTCCTGCTACAAATAGCAACAGGCAGCAAAAAAGGTTAGTTATTAATTTCATAATACCATTCATTTTTCTGTGTCGATTAATGAAAATCACTTCGTTTCTTTGATTCATTACCATGAGATTATTGTCTCCAACGTGCCGGACCAACTTCCTCATCAATCATCGTTTGATTGGTAATGGTAAAATCTCCATTTGCTGGATCCACTATTCCTGGATCAGCTTCTGAAGCATCAACAGAACCTGGATCTGTATATTCTCCTTCAAATAAACCAATGGCATTATAGTAGAAGTTATCACTATAGCTAGTAGTCACAGCTGGATCTATATCACCTAGTCGAGACCAGTTACCATAAATAGCTCCACCAGTTCCTTCCAATCCTGTCTCCACAAAAAGACATTGACTCACTTCAAGTGAATTACCTGCTCCTGACATTCTAAAGAAGCCTCTGTTATTGCTGTTGTCAGCAATACATGCTTGATAGAATGTACAACTAGTGAACACTACATCAGCAGGCACCTGCATTCTTAACAAAGAGCGTATACCTTTAGCAATTACAGTATTGCTCACAGTAAGTGATCCAACTACTCCTCCGCGGAAATCAAAACCATCTCCACCTCCACCAGGGATGTCATGAATGTATGAATCCAGTATGGTGATATCACCATAAGTACCTCCACTATTGCTGTAGATAATGTTGTTGTCGTAACCGCTTATTTCACAACCTTCAATTGTCAATGCTCCCAGGTTACACTCAGCAGCAGATGCATTAAAGAACTGACCATAGTTATTCTCGCCACGAACATCCAAATATCTAAGAGTAATAGAACTCACACTGGATGCACAGGTAAACTGACCCGTAACAACCGGCATGTCGTACCACTTTTGTCCTTCGATAGTGATGGATTTAGTGATTTCAGTACCACCGATATCATAGGTACCTGCTGCCACAATCAATGTAGCACCGTCTGCAGCAGCTGAAATTGCGGCAGCCAAATCATCATTAGCTGTTACAGTAGCCTCTTTAAGCGTTGAAAAGGTAACTGTTCCTCTTCTCTTGGTTCCATTGTACAATGTCACCGTATAATCAGTGGCTCCGGCCAAACCATCTATGGTTGCTGAACCTGCAGCGCGTTGACTATCGGAAATCTGCACTAATGTATTTCCAGGAGATACCAGCAAGTGAGTCACTTCACTACCTGCTGCCCACAATACAGTGGCATAGGTATCTTGTACATTTTCACCAGGTAAAGCGAGGAAAATTTGCTCAGGATCGGTTTTAACAGCCACCGTTGCCCATTTAGACTCTGCCAAACCTTCTTCTACCGCTTTAATTCTTGCGGAGTATACAGTCTCTCCTGAAAACGATTCTGTGTAGGTAATGGTACCTTGAGCAGGTATTTCATCCACAGTAGCAGTACTAACCGGATCTCCAGAAAAAACTAAACTATCCTGAAAGAACTCAATAATGTATTGATCGACAGATGGATCAGCAGTCCAGCTCAGTTCAATGTTTACTTGATTTCTAACTCTTGCTTCCAACCCTACAGGAGCAAAAACCCTTGAGGTATTTAACTCTTGAATGACCGGATCAATATCATCTTCACAGGCTATGGATATCATGGATATCACACAAAGAAAAACCCCTGTTAGTTTTGTTAATCTATTGTACATGATCATTAGGTTTTAGTTGAGTAAATCGTTGTTCAATTGTCCATTGCTACCGTCAACAAACACTTGCCAAATTGGCCAGAATTGATTTGCATCAGGATTGCCAACATATAGACTCTCTATTTTTTGATCATCTAGTTGTCCAGGGACTGCCCAGTTCATATTATCCGAATACTCTGATGATCGATCTTCCGTTTGACCTCTTTCCAGTCCATAAAACTCTAGTGTTTCATTATCATCCGCCAAACGATAGTACAAAGTACCTGGCACATTACTATATGCCCCAGACTGATTTCTCAAATCGTACATTTTCTGCTTTGCTTCAGCAAGTTTATCGCTTAGTAGATTCCATCTGATGAGTGCCTGCTTTCTTTGCATTTCTCCACACAATTCCAACTTATGCTCCTCAACAATGGCATTAAACACTCCATCTCCAGACAAACCATTCAAGTAATTTTCCACTTTGTCAGTCCAGTCTGCTGGATCAAACGCTCTCTGACGAATTTCTCTTAGGTATGGTTTAGCAGCTTCTGCCCCTTCTAGTTCGTAAGCAGCTTCTGCAGCCATAAGTAGAATTTCAGCATATCGCATGTACATGAAGTTGGTACCGTCATCATTAGATGCAGTCACTCTTACATTCTTCCATTCATAGCGATACTTACCAAACATCCATTGGTCGATCCCTGTAGGTTCTTGCTCTGCTACATCTTCCGCGGGGCTCACATCTTTCCACTGATAAGGAACACATGTCACATCACGACGAGTGTCTTTAGCATCATAATCATAAAATACGAATGGTAAAGGTCCTCCTTGACCACCACGAGGCTGGCCAGTATATTTATCTCTACTTTGGTGTCTCACAGCGAAAGTGAACAACCATCTTCCTCGACCTGAAGCAAATGGAATTTCCCAAAGAGACTCACCACCAGCAGTTACATCATCCTGGTTAAATTTTCTCCATAGATCCTCAAATGAAGATTCTAATCTCACTGTGCCACTCTCAATCACATCTCTACACTCTTGCAAAGCAATAGCGTACATATCTGCTCTAGCTAAATCTGGATCGTTGCTTAAGCGAACTCCATCACCATACTGAGAATAACCACCAGCAGCTAAGGCCAATCGAGCACGCAATCCTTTCACAAAAGCTTTATTGATTTGCTCAACTGTAGTTGTCACAGAAGATTCATTTGGCCACGGAACATAATTAGCTGCTTCAGCAAGATCTGCTAACAATTGCTTGTAAATCACATCCCTGCTAGAACGTGGCAAATACAAAGTTTCTGTTGCTATAGGCTCAAATCGAGCGGGAACATCACCCCAGGTTTTCACCAGGTCAGCATAATAGAATGCTCTTAACGTAAGAGCCTCTCCCAACAAATAAGCCATGTCCGGATCGTTTTCAACATCACCATAGGCTCTCAATCCTCTAATGCAGATGTTAGCACGTTCAATCCCTGAATACATCATTGCCCAGGCATTGTTGGTAGTATTCATCTGATCATTATTTGGTTTAGCATCATACTTTACCAAATCATAATTATCATCAGAATTATCTGAGCTATTGTGCCATTCAACATCCGTATTCATTCCATACCATGGAAGGTATCTTCCTCTGTAGGAGTTCGTTTGACCAAGCGGTTCCTTAATACCATCTACAGCACCTTTTGCCAGTGTGTAGACCGAAAAAATCTTGGACTCATCCAATGTGGATTTAGCTGGAGCTTCTAGGAAGTCCTCACATGAGGATACACCCATTAACAGAAGTCCTGCAAACATTATGTTTAATATCTTTTTCATTGCAAATTCAGTTTTGGGTTTAGAATGTCAGGTTTAATCCAACAGTTAATTGTCTACTTCTTGGATATGCTGAATAATCTACACCTGGAGTAAGTGGTGTTTTTCTTCTGGTAGAAACCTCTGGATCAAAACCAGTGTAGTTCGTCAACAAGAACAAATTGTATCCTGTCACATAGAATCTCAGGTTTTCAATTTTAGCTCTTTCTACTATTGATTTTGGTAGTGTATAGCCCAGAGTTAAGGTATTCAGTCTTAAGAACGATCCATCTTCCACAGCCCAGTCACTGAACACATATCGATCCATATAAGGAGACCACATGGTCGTATTTGCATTCGCAGCAGCTAACTGATCCATGTCCGTTATCAATTCTCCTGTATTCCAATCAATATTGGTCCATCTCTGACCTTCTTCCTGAATGTCAATTAGATTTCTATACTGGTTATTTTGATTGGCAGAAGTAAACTCTATCTTATTGGCATTGTAGATATCGTTACCATAGCTCCAGTTAAAGGCAGCTGTCAAATCAAATCCATAAGCATAACCATTGATTACAAATCCTCCTGTGTGAAGTGGGTTAGCATTACCTATGAACTTACGGTCATCTACCGTAATGGTATCGTTACCATCCAGGTCTCTTAATTTCATCATTCCAGGACGAGGAGTTAATATTCCGTCAGAGGTTACTACTCCTTCTTTTAAGATCCATTGATCGGTCGCTTCATCGTATCGCTCAAAATCACTCACCTCATATCGGCCGTCATTTACATAGCCATACATCATTCCTATTGGATCTCCTACTCTTGCCAAATAATCATTCGCAATTTGGGTGGATGCCCAACCAGTAGTCACCTCACTACCAATCAGCTCTTCCATTACACCTAGAGATTTGATGTTATTTCTGTTTAGTGCAATGTTAAAATTGACATTTAGGCCATAATCCTTTTTATCAAGTGCAATACCAGTTAATGAAAGCTCTAAACCTTTATTCTCTGTTTCACCCATGTTTCTGTACTGGTATTCATAACCTGTTCCTGAAACCGGGAAACGAATTAATAGATCCTTAGTATTGTTTTGATATGCTTCAATAGTACCTGTAATTCGTCCTTGCAACATACCAAAATCTATCCCTATATTCTTTGTTTCTGTAGTTTCCCATTTCAAATCAGGGTTTGCCATGATCGTTGAAGCCGCCCAGTAACTTGCTACATCATTGATATAAGTAGTGGTTTTAGATTCAAATGACTGTACCGTTTGACCTCTTGGGATGTTGTTATTTCCTGCTAAACCGTAACTAACTCTAAGCTTCAACAAGTGCATCCAACTAGATGTGCTGGACATGAAGCTCTCTTCTGAAATCTTCCAGCCTGCTGATAATGATGGGAAGTATCCCCAAACATTGTTTCCTTTGAATCTACTAGATCCATCAGCTCTATATACAGCGCTAACCAAATACTTACCTTCATAGTCATAGTTTGCTCGACCAAAGAAAGAAAGCAGTTTATCATCCGGGCTAAAGTTATTATCCGCATAAATGGAAGTTCCCTGAGTGGTAAGCTTGAATGCTTCTTCAGAACTAAACAACACCGGATATCCCTGTATCTCATATTCTAACTCATTAGTCTGTGTAAATAGCACTTCATGACCTGCCATCACTTTTAACTTATGAGGACCAACATTTAGCACATCATAGTTTACAGTATTGGTGTTTCGCAAGCGTAATTCCTTTCTATCGCTAAAAACCGCAGATGGTTGATTAGGAAATGCCGGAGATCTATCTCTTGCTTTGTAAGTTGTGACTCCATAAAATCTGTTATCCAGATAGTTGTAATTATCAACAGTAAAAGATGTAGAAACAGATACTGGTTCTATTACCTGCCAGGCGAAACTACCCGCAATGTTATAGTTTCTTCTTTGCTGTGATCTATTGTTATCATTAGTTGATCTAATCGGGTTTACCAGATCACTAGCTGTCTGCTCATTGGTATCATCCGTTAAGCTAACACCAGATATAGGAATAGGCGCATAAGCTACTGCATGCTTTAATCGAGAATCTGCGGATGAAACTTCATTTTGTTCGTTAGCACCACCGCCGTTAATTTCCGTATCTGAGTAACGTAGAGAGAAGTTTAAGTCTATCTTATCATTTGGCTGATTTTTGAATTTCAGCGTCACATTGTTTCGAACATAATCTGAACCGATCATGATGGCTTTATCTTCAAATCGAGCAAAGTTGGCAGAGTAGTTAAATTTCTCACCACCACCTCTTACACTTAGGTCATTACTGAAAGTAGTACCTGTACGACCATAAATCTGACGCTGCCAGTCATTAGCCTGTTGCCCTCTGTATAGATCAATGTCTTTATACAATCCAAAATAATCTTCATATGAAGAAAGGTCAGGAGTACCATTGTCATTTTCTCCATCAGAATCCAATACCGCATACTCATATTGCCATCTCACATAATCTTCAGGATCTAAGACATCAAGAGTTTTCGCAATTTTCTTTGCAGCAAAAAAGGAATTGTAGTTAACTGTAACTTTTCCTTTCACTCCACTCTTAGTGGTGATAATTACAACACCATTGGCACCTCTGGAACCATAAATAGCAGTAGATGAGGCATCTTTCAATACATCAATTGACTTGATATCTGAAGGTGACAAATCAGAAATAGTATTCACCGGAAATCCATCAACAATAAAAAGAGGAGAACTACTTTGGGTTAAAGACGCTCCTCCACGTACTCTTATTCTTACCTCAGCATCAGGTGATCCTTCAGTAGTGGTAATCTGAACCCCTGCCAATCGACCGGTCAAAGATTCAGCAACCGTTGATACCGGAACCTTTTTAAGTGACTCCCCACTAACAGAAACTACAGATCCAGTAAGATCTGATTTCTTTTGAGTTCCGTATCCCACAACTACCACTTCATCTAACGATTGAACATCCACTTCTAGCTGGACGTTTATGGTGGTTTTTCCAGCAACCGGAATCGTTTGATTGGTATAACCAACAAAACTGAAGATTAAAGAAGCATCTTCTGGAACCGGCAATTTATAATTACCTTCTATATCAGCAATTGTTCCATCTGAGGTACCGGCAATAACTACACTCACACCAGGCAAACCCTCTCCGGTCTCTTTATCAGTAACCCGACCAGAAACAGTCCGGGTCTGAGCTATAGAGACATTTATAAAGGCCATCATCACCATCGGTATGATGAGCACCTTTATCCATGAACTACTATTAACGGTTTTAGTACACATAATTCATCATGTTATAGGTTAGTCGATTTAATTAGAGAAATTGAAATGGTGATTCAATTCGTTTGTTTTGTACAATCGATTGCACTTCACCTGTAAAAAAAAGCTTTTCCGGCGATCAAATGAATACAATCCACCATTTAAGCAATCTATTTCCTTCATTCTTGTCATCATTTTGGTTAGAAAAGTTTCTCTAAACAAATCAATATTTATGATAATTCCGAATTATTCAATTACAATTTATGCAATGAAATAGGCATCAAACTCCACCTTAAATAAATTATTCAAATCATAAAATCGTTTTCATTTCATTTTTCATAATTAATCAAGCAATTCATTAAATGAACTCACAGCATTCCTTCATTTAATTAAATCAGATTTTTTTAAGCCTGATGATATTTTCTGGCGGATTGAGATTCATGCCCATCCTCTTTACAGGACCATTACCTAAATGACCATGAATTAAGTGAGCCATGAGCTTTCATAATCACTCTTTTTGTGCTATCCTTTGCACAAACAATTCCACAGTCTAATCAATTGTACCCTATGCATTCAAAAAAGCATCTGATTCTACTTCTTCTACTCCAACTTAGCATGCTATCTTACAGCCAAACTTCAGGGGTTTGGTCACCAGATAATGAAGACGACACATTTACCAACCCAATCATTCATGCTGACTACTCAGACCCTGACATTTGCAGAGCCGGTGATGATTTCTACATGACTTCCTCTTCTTTTAATTCAGTCCCAGGCCTACCTATACTTCACTCCACAGACCTGGTCAACTGGAAAATCATCAATTATGCAGTTCCAACATTCCCTGGGAGCTATTACGATATTCCTCAGCATGGCAATGGTGTATGGGCACCCTGCCTAAGGTTTCACAATGGAACCTTCTATATCTACTGGGGAGATCCTGACAGAGGCATCTACATGGTACAAACCAAAGATCCGGCTGGTGACTGGTCTGCACCTATTCTGGTTAAAAAAGCATATGGCAACATTGACCCGAGTCCACTTTGGGATGATGATGGACGGGTTTACCTCGTACATGCGTTCGCGCATAGTAGAGCAGGCATAAAAAGTACATTACAAGTAGTAGAGCTTAAACCGGAAGGTGATGAGATATTAGACAAAGGGGTGATCGTATTTGATGGACATGAAAATCATGAAACCATAGAAGGCCCCAAATTTTATAAGAGAAACGGCTATTACTACATATTTGCTCCGGCTGGAGGAGTACCAACCGGATGGCAACTCATTTTGCGATCTAAAAATATTTATGGTCCATATGAAGAAAAGATCGTACTAGCCCAAGGCAATACGGAAATTAACGGACCTCATCAAGGTGGAATGGTTGAATTAGACAATGGAGAATCGTGGTTCGTCCACTTCCAGGATAAAGAGGCATATGGGAGAATTGTCCATTTGGAACCCGTCAATTGGGTCAATGACTGGCCAATTATGGGCAACGATCCTGATGAAGATGGCACAGGCGAGCCAGTTATTACTTTCAAAAAACCAAGCTTACCAAAAACCAAGCCTGTAAATCCAGCTGATACCGATGAATTCAATGAACCAAAACTTGGTTTACAGTGGCAATGGAGTGCCAATCCACAACCCGGATGGTATGATTTGACTTCAAATCCAGGAAGCTTAAAACTAAACACACAGCCGGCTCCAGAAATGGCAACCAATCTATGGATGCAACCCAACCTGCTTTTCCAAAAATTCCCAGCTTTGGAATTTAGCAATTCGGTAAAAGTGGACGTAGCAAATCTGAAAGTTGGAGAAGAAACCGGCCTTTTGATATTTGGCAGAGATTATGCATCCCTTACTATCAAAGCACTTGATAACGGCTATTCTGTAGAGCAAAGAGTTTGCAAAAGTGCAGACAAAAACATACCAGAAACACTGAATGAGAAAGTATCAACTACTAAATCAGTCATCTACCTGAAAAGTGATATTACTGATGGAGGCATCACACAATTTAAATACAGCCTGGATGGTAAAAAGTACATCAACATCGGTCAACCATTCAAAGCAAGAGAAGGAAAATGGGTCGGAGCAAAAAGTGGACTATACGCACTTAAAAGTAAATCCACTGGCATCAGCGGTTTTGCCCTTATTGATTGGTTTAGAGTAAAACCAGTAAACTAATGAAGAATATAATCAGCGTTCTTACCCTGCTCATCACTATAAGTTGTTGTGGTCAATATGCTACAGAAATCACTGTAGACCAGACAGGTCACGGTGATTTCACTTCTATTCAAGAGGCTATTTATGCAACCAAGGCATTTCCAGAAAAGGACATAACTATTTTGATTAAAAATGGTGTTTATAAGGAAAAGGTGACCATATATTCATGGAACAATCGCTTAACCTTAGTCGGAGAAAACCCCGACAGCACCATCATCACTTTTGATGATCATTTTGACAAAATAAATTTGGGCAGAAACAGCACCTTTCATACCTATACTTTAAAAGTAGATGCCAACGATGTATCATTGAAAAATCTAACAATCCAAAACACATCAGGACCGGTGGGACAGGCAGTGGCGCTTCATATAGAAGGCGATCGAGTACAAGTGATCAATTGTCAAATACACGGCAATCAGGATACATTATATGGTGCTGGCGAAGGATTTAGGCAGTATTTTAAGAATTGTGAGATAGACGGCACCACTGATTTCATCTTTGGAGAAGCGACAATGGTATTTGAAAATTGTGCTATTGAGAGCAAGGCAAACTCTTATATCACTGCAGCCTCCACTACTCAAACCAGCAAATTTGGATTTGTATTTATTGGATGTGACTTGACGAAATCAGACGAATCAATTAACAAGGTATATCTTGGAAGACCGTGGAGAAGTTATGCTAAAACCGTCTTTATCAATTGCGAGATGGACTCTCACATCACTCCTGTTGGTTGGAACAATTGGGGATCAGCGGAAAAAGAAAAAACGGTCTTTTACGCTGAATATCAATCAGCAGGTCCTGGAGCTAATGACCAGAATCGCACCACCTGGTCACACATACTAAGCAAAAAAGAGGCTGCCAAATACCAACTCAATAACATATTCGGCAACTGGCAGCCATAAGATTTTATTCAACGGCGATTTTCAGAGGTTGATTCAATTTAGTAGCTTCTTTCAACAGTAATAGCTCGAATTCAGCCATAGAAGAAATTGGGTTGATACCTTTTTCCCATACAGCCATGAAGTAATAAGTCAATTCCTTTTCTGGATTGAATAACACCACGTGACTTCCTGCTCCACTAACCTCATCCTGAATGGAAGAATTTTCAACGATAATCGCCAATCCCATTTTATCATTATTCAGACTAAAGTCTCCATAAGTAGCAAAAATGCGATAATCACCATCTATTATATCCAAATATTCCTCACCTTCATTCTCCACCAATCCAGTGCAAAAACCTTCTAAAGGAGTAGAAAAATTCAATTTATGAGTAGTAAGCGCTGAGCCAGCCTGAATTCGAATGGTTGAAGTTAAATCTGTTGACACCCCTCCATCTTTCCATCCATAATAATTGGTAACTATTTCAGATTCCAGCAATCCATTCTTAGCAATGGCACAGGTTACTGAATCTGTTTCCTTGAATCTGAAAAGGGTATCATTTCTAAACTGACCGATAGATCCTAAACCCAGGGTCTTGCCTACTTTCAGCAAATCCAGTCCCCAATCACTTAATTCATGATAAGAATCAAACCCATCCTGACCAACGTCTTGCAACACAGGCTCAGGCTTGGTTTTACCAAAAACATCCATCCCGTTACGCCAGTCCAGATAGAATCGATATCCCATTTTATCTGACTCCCATCCTGGCCCTTCATAGCGAATAAAATACGTATGATCTGTATGCTGATCTGGTACTCTTAAAAAATCAAGGTTCACAAATTCACCACCAACATATTCCTCTTCAGTCCACTCTCCTCCTTCTTTTATAGATATCTCAGCCTGGGTTAATTTCTCTGATGTTTTTGGTGATTCCACAGTTTCAATCACCAACTCAGTGCTGGTGGAAGGCGGTAATGAAACCAGCACATTAACCTGATCATTTTCTCCATCATTGTCCAGGTCTACAAACTCAGACGGAACAATTTCTCCCCCTATTTTAATTTGATTTCCCTTCACACCCTCAGGCAACACATAAGTCACTACTTCAGCTCTTTGCATCGCTGATGGGTTCGTAATTTTAACAATTGGTGTATTTTCCTTTGGAGATGGCGAGCATGATGTCAATACCATAATTACTCCCACAAATGGTATAGCTAAGTTCTTCATAAGTTTCAGGTTTTAAGAGTATAGAAACTCCATTGTATGGATATTAAGTACCGAATTTATTAGTTTAAAACTAATTGCGCAATCGTTTACACTTATTTTTATATCAGCTACATTCGAATAAATTGCAATAATTGCAATAAAATCATTATTATAGAGCTATAAATTAACAATCTGCTCATCACAACTCCTTACAAGAAAGAGAAAATTGAGCAATCCATTACGCAAAAAGAGCGAATTTTCCTTCGTAACTTTGCACTGTTTGCGAAAACACCCAAGAGATTGAAAGGAAAAAAGACGACAATACACGAGATTGCTAAAGCGTTGAATACGACCGCCTCGACTGTTTCTCGTGCACTAAATAACAATCCTCGCATCAGTGAGGAAACCCGAAACAAGGTTTTGAAAATGGCTGAGAAATTGGGCTATGAACCCAACACCATGGCCGCATCTCTTCGTCGGGGACATTCAAAAATCATCGGCATTATTGTACCCTATGCAGATAGGATATTCTTCTCCTCCGTAATACGTGGCATCGAAGAAGAAGTCAAGAAATCTGGATACAATGTAATCATCTGTCAATCTTATGAAAAGATCGAAAATGAGGTGGACGATGTGAATGCACTAATGGCAGCACAGGTAGCTGGGATCATTATTTCGATCTCGCGCGAGACCAATAAATACGATCACCTGAAAAAGGTAATGAACAAAAATAAGCCACTCGTATTATTTGATCGGACAGCTGAAACCATTAACACTTCGTCTGTTGCGATAGATGACTTTCAAGGGGCGTATTCTGCTGTAAATCACTTAATAGAGAACGGATTCAAACAAATTGCCTTTTTCTCTGGCAACAAAAAAGTCAGCATTTTCCGTGAGCGTTTTAGAGGCTACCAAGCTGCTATGCGCGATAACAACCTCCTCATTCCTGATGAATATATCATCGAAGTTCCCAGTGATGTAGATCAAGGAAAGCTAGTAACTCAGCAACTGATGAGTTTACCAAATCCACCTGATGCCATTTGTTCTTCGTCGGATTTCTCAGCATTGGGAGCCATCAAGTGGTTAAAAGAAAACAACTTCAAAGTCCCTGATGATGTGGGTGTAATAGGGTTCGGAAACGATCCGTTTACACAATACCTGGAGCCGACTATGACATCTGTAGATCAAAAGAGTAAAGACATGGGAAAGACCGCCGCCCAAGTTCTACTGGAACAACTGGAAGGTAAAAACTCTATTGCCAGAAAAGTGCTCTTAAGCCCTGAGTTGATCATTAGAGATTCCTCTCAAAAACTAGCGATCAAGAAAGCCGCAGTATAAATTTTGAAGCTTACAGAATGCTTTTCATAATTTTTTGGTAGAATTGCGCAATCGTTTACGCAAAATTCACTACATTCACTCTAACCCCGTGAATGAGTACCTAAAAATGAATGGAAATGACAAAGAAAGATTTGCCAGTAAAGGTGATCCAATATGGTGAAGGAAACTTCCTAAGAGCCTTTGTAGACTGGATGATAGATATATTAAACGAAAAAGGTGAATTCAACGGTAGTGTAGCTATTGTTCAGCCTTTAGAAAATGGCTTAATCAATCTCCTTAACGAACAAAACTGTGATTATCATCACGTGCGTCAGGGATTGGAAAATGGTGAAAAAGTAGATGACATACGCAAGATCACCTGCATTTCAAAAGCCATCAACCCCTTTGAAGATACCCAGAGCTATTTTGCTTTAGCTACTGAACCCGAAGCTGAACTGATCTTTTCAAATACCACCGAGGCGGGTATTGCTTTTGATGATAATGACAAACCTGCAAGAGGTGCACTGGCCAATACTTACCCTGGAAAGCTCACACAACTTTTAAAAGCTCGTTTCGATCACTTTCATGGTGATCATGACAAAGGCTTAGCCATCATTCCATGTGAACTGATCGAGCAAAATGGCACCAAACTAAAAGAGTGTGTTTCTCAATATGTGAAATTATGGGGATTAGGTGCTGATTTTCAAAACTGGGTGGATCATGCTTGTTCATTTGCCAATACCCTGGTTGACCGAATCGTACCTGGTTATCCAAAAGACGAAATTGAAACCTTATTGGAGCGAATCGGTGAACCTGACAAGTTGGTGGTGAAATCAGAAACATTCCATCTGTTTGTGATTCAGGCCGAAGATAAAGTAAAGGATTTATTCCCAGCAGACAAATTTGGACTGAACGTCAAATTTGTCAATGACATCACTCCTTACAGAACGCAGAAAGTACGTATTCTCAATGGAGCCCATACTTCGATGGTGCCAATCGGACTATTGTATGGATTGGAGACGGTAAGCGAGACCATAGAAGATCAAGAAACCGGCAAACTTATTCATGAGCTAATTTATGATGAGATCGTTCCTACCATTCAAATTCCAAATGAAGACCCTAAAGAGTTTGCTGACGCTGTAATTACACGTTTCCAAAACCCATTCATCCGACATGAGTTGATGAGTATCTCTTTGAACTCAATCTCAAAATTCAAGGTGCGAGTACTTCCTACTTTCAAAGATTATATTGCATCAAAAGGTGAATTACCGAAACGAATGACCTTTTCATTGGCTTGCCTATTGAAACTTTATACATCAGACAAGTTTAACTTAAAGGATGACCAAAGCAATCTGGACTTCTTTGAGTCCATCAAAGTATTGAACAGTAAAAATCTGGTTGAAAAGGCTCTTTCCAATGTTGATTTCTGGGATGAAGATTTAACAGCCATTGATGGTCTGACAGAACAAGTTATCGGACACTTTGACTCTATTTCTTCTTCCGCAATGAAAGAAGCGATATACAACATTTAACACCTATGCGACAAGCAATTACCATAAATGAAAGCGACGATGTTGCTGTAGCCTTAAATGATTTGTCTGCTGGCACTCAAGTAAGCGTAAACGGAAAATCGATAACGCTAAAACATACCATTACAGCAAAGCACAAATTTGCACTTCAGGACTTTGCTCCAAATGACGAAGTACACATGTACGGAGTAGTGGTAGGCACGGCCAAGTCGGCAATCCAACAAGGAGAAGCCATTACCACCTCTAATTTGGGTCACAAATCCGAATCATTCAGTGCAGTAAAGCAAGGCGATTTTACCTGGAAAGCCCCAGATGTCAGCAAATGGAAAGGCCTGACTTTTGACGGCTATCATCGAAAAGATGGACAGGTAGGTACGGCTAATTACTGGTTGGTTTTTCCGCTGGTTTTCTGTGAAAACAGAAACATTGAAACCATCAAAAAAGCATTCAATAAAGCACTTGGATTTGAAAAACAGGATCCTTACGTAGGATTGGTGGACAACCTGGTTTCCAAATATGAATCGGGTCAATTACAAGAGGTAGAAACGCTGGCGGTGGAAACAGCAACAGAATCCCATTCAGAAAATCGGGTATTCGAAAACATTGATGGTATTCGCTTCCTGACACATCAGGGCGGATGCGGCGGCACTCGACAAGATGCAGAAGTGCTTTGCAGACTACTTTCTGGATACATCAACAATCCAAACGTTGCCGGTGCTACAGTATTGAGCCTTGGCTGTCAGAATGCACAGATCCAAATGTTTAAAGATGCCATGGACTCCATTAATCCAAACATGGAGAAACCGGTCATCATACTGGATCAGCAAGCAATGGGAACAGAGAAAGACCTGGTTAAAACAGCGATTACCAAAACGTTCTTAGCGTTGGTAGATGCCAACCAGCAAACACGTCAGCCAGCACCGCTGAGCAAACTCACCATAGGTCTTGAATGTGGAGGTTCCGATGGATTCTCCGGCATCTCAGCCAATCCATCTATCGGTTACACCAGTGATTTGGTGGTAGCACTTGGTGGAAAAGCGATCCTATCGGAGTTTCCTGAGCTATGTGGTGTGGAACAAGAACTCATAAACCGCATGAACGAAAGCGATCATGCCGAAAAGTTTGTAGACATCATGCGTCGATATGAAAAAGCTGCCATTGAAGCGGGTTCAGGATTTGATATGAATCCATCTCCAGGAAATATCAAAGATGGTTTGATCACGGACGCTATGAAGTCAGCCGGTGCGGCGAAGAAAGGCGGCACCTCTCCTGTAGCCGATGTGCTAGACTATACGGAATACGCGAATAAACCTGGTTTGAACCTGTTATGCACGCCTGGCAATGATGTGGAATCTACAACAGGTTTGGCTGGTTCTGGTGCCAATGTCATTCTGTTTACCACAGGTCTGGGAACCCCTACTGGAAATCCAGTTACCCCTGTCCTAAAAGTAAGCTCAAACACCAAACTTGCTGAGAAAATGCCTGATATCATCGATATAGATACCGGTGCTGTGATTCGTGGAGAAAAGTCCATCGAGCAAATGGGCGCAGAGATACTCGATCATATCATAGAAATAGCCAGTGGACGAAAAACAGCCAAAGCCATGGATTTAGAACAATACGACTTCATACCATGGAAACGTGGCGTATCCTTGTAAACCAGATCTCAACATCCCTAACCTTCCAAAATGATACACAGAACCATACTTCTTTCTCTAGCAGCTGCAGTACTTCATGCCTGCTCTCCTAAGACAGAACAAAAACAAGAAACTAAAGAGCAAGAGCCTATTTATGTACGAATGGCGGACTCTGAACTCCAACGCAACCCAGATCCTCGGTTGATAGATTTTCGGGAAAAGCCAAAATGGGAATATACCAATGGTCTGATGTTGCTTTCTTTTTATAAAGTCTGGAAAAAAACCGGTGATGAGCGATTTCTGAATTATGGAAAGGCTTACATGGATTCCATGATTACAGCAGATGGCAAAATCCTCACGTACAAACTGACTGATTACAACATCGACAGAGTAAATCCTGGTAAATTCCTGATGTTGCTCAATCAAATAGATCATAAAGCCAAGTATGATTCAGCCATCCAAACCCTGAGAGATCAGATGAAAGGTCATCCAAGAACTTCTGAAGGTGGTTTTTGGCATAAGAAAATCTATGAACATCAGATGTGGCTGGATGGATTGTATATGGGAAGCCCATTTCTTGCCCAATATGCAGCATTGTACAATGAACCGGAGCTTTTTGATGACATAGCCAAACAATTTCTGCAGATAGAGAAGCATTCATACAGTGAAGAAAAACAACTCTATTACCATGGATGGGATGAGAGTAAGAGTCAGAAATGGGCGGATCCGGAAACAGGACTATCACCTGAGTTATGGGGACGAGCTATGGGATGGTTTGCCATGGCAGTGGTAGATGTACTTGATTACTTCCCGGAAGATCACCCGAATCGCGACACGCTCATCCACATTGCCCAAAAAGTAGCAACTGGCATTGAAAAATATCAGGACAGCAAAAGTGGCGTATGGTATCAGGTGTTGGACAAAGGTGATCAGGAAGGAAATTACCTCGAATCCTCTTGCTCTAGCATGTTTGTCTATATGCTAGCCAAGGCTCTAAAAAATGGCTATATAGACCCCTCCTATCAGGCGGTCGCAGATAAAGGTTATGAAGGTATCTTGCAGGAATTTATCAAAGAAAATGAAGACGGTACTATCAGTTTAACCAAGGTATGCGGTGTGGCTGGATTGGGTGGTAACCCGTATCGTGATGGCACTTACGAGTACTATATCAATGAAATTATTCGAGACAATGACCCGAAAGGTGTAGGGCCTTTCATCATGGCTTCCTTGCTAATGGAAGAGAAATAACAATTTATTATTTGGTTTTAGATCGAGCACCCTGCGCATTTTGTGTAGGGTGTTTTTTGTTTAATATCATCCTATAACTTGACACGTACTGGTTAAAATGCTATTTTACCAGTTCGAAATATGTATTAAAAAACTCAAATTGATTAACTATGCAAAAATCACTTTTAATTGCTGTTTTCTTTGTTTTTGGTATAACAGCCTCTCAATCGACCTATGCCCGCAAAATGTGGGTATCTGTCAAAATCGACAATGCTACGGTGAAAGTGAAAGGTGATGAGATTTATGTTAAAGGTTTCCTACTTTCACTAGATCATTCCGAGGAATCAGCCGTCAATTATTTATTGGACACTAAATGGACTTTGGGAAGAAAATGTAGAATAATAGACAAATCCATAGAAGGATCTAAGTTCACCGCTGATGGCTCTGTCAAATCTGCTGTTAAAGCATGGAAAGAATGGCGGTGGCTTGCTGAGTCTTGATCTAAACTTGCTATAAAAATATTAGAAGACACCCAGCATGATGATGTTGGGTGTTTTTGTTTAAACTTTTTACTTATCTTGCACGTTAGTAACGCGTAACAGGACTATGATTATTTCATTCGGTTCGAAAGAGACGGAAAAGGTGTGGAATGGCGAAAGAGTTAAAAAGTGGCCTCTAGAAATTCAAACAATTGGAAGAAGAAAGTTAAGAATGTTAAACAACTCTCAATCTATTTTGGACCTAAGAATACCTCCTTCAAATAGGCTTGAAAAGTTGGGAGGAAATCTCAAGGAGTACTACAGAATTAGAATTAATGATCAATGGCGCATAATTTTTATTTGGGAAGACAATAACGCCAACGAAGTAGAGATTATAGACTATCATTAAAGTTAGATAATGAGCAAATTACCAAACATACATCCAGGAGAGGTTTTACAGGAAGAATTCCTCAAGCCAATGGAGATTTCTGCCTATCGTCTATCAAAAGACATTGGTATTCCGCAAACCAGAACCAGTGAAATCCTCAAGAACAAACGACGAATTACAGCTGACACAGCCTTGCGATTGAGTAAATATTTTGGAACCACAGCAAAATTCTGGTTGGGATTGCAGGATGATTATGACCTTGAAGAGGAACTTTCACAAAAGGCGGAAGAAATTGCTTCAATATCACCAGTTACAGCATAAATAAAAATACCCCGCTCTTGTGAGCAAGGTGACTGGAAATATGAAATTGGATCAAGTATTGTGCTTTATAAAAAGTAATTAAATAATGAGTAACAAGCCCAATCCATTTCTCTCCATTTGGACCAAACCTCGATGGACAATAGAGCATTTCACTCGCAAGCATGAGTCCGACAGCTTATACATTCTACCTTTTATATTTTACGGAATTTATGCTGGGTTAGAAATCAGTAAAGACGTTGAACTGCTATTTGACGCTAATCCTACTTTAGAAATCAAAATTGGAGCCAGGGCAACATGTATACTTTGTGCAATCGCATTAATTATTTTGATATTAGGTAAGGTACAACCATGGATCATTCAGTTAATAGGCCGGTTATGGAATGGCAAAGCCACAGTCAATCAGCTAGGAACAGTATCAGCACTCGCTCACATTCCTTATATACTAGTTTTGATCTATGAAATTATTGCTATGCCCTTAGGAATCGATTCATCCACTAATCCTTACTACTTCATTTTTTCTTATATAATTCAAATATTAGTGATTCGTATCACCATCATTGGTATTTCAAAGGCACAAAAATTCGGTTACCTATTTGCTCTGATGAATTGGCTTTTATCATTTTTACCGATCTTATTAATTCAGATTTGGATAATAATCATTCGAAGTTGATTTTAAAAGCCTCCAAATAAAAACACCCCGCTCTTGTGAGCAGGGTGACTGGAAATATAAAATTGGGGTTTCTTAAATGGAAGTTTGTTTCCTCTTTATGATCACTCATTCGGATTCCAATCTCCAAAGATCTTTTCTAACGTATACTCCTTAGCCTGTTCATCTGTCAGCTGATGACTCCAGCTGACTCTTTGATCCGGTGTATAACTTGATCCCGTATTCTGGCATTCTGCATAATAGGCAGTTTTCTCCTTCTCCTCCGAGCCCCAGTTATGCCATCCTTCTGGCTTGATAAGGTTACCTAAATCACAGTTCATGAACACGGTCTTGGCATAAGGTCTCCACGGTCTTCCCAAATACATACTGTTTGGTTCCGCAGTACCTGTTAGCCTACAATTCTTAAACACAAAACCATAAGGAGTATGCTCTTCTGTAGATGCTGCTGTGATGTACGCAGCACGTTTACAAAAGATTTCACATTCTTCAAAAACCGCAGTAGACCATCCAAAAATGAAATCGACATCTCCTTCAATGTAGCAGTTTTTATAGTATTGTCTACTACCCTTTCCATGCGGGTACAAGGTGTCCTGATGACCTAAAAAGCGACAATTGGTGAACTTTACCTTGTCGCCATCTACACGCACAGCAACTGCCTGACCAACGGGTCCAGAACTGTTCTCAAACGTAATATTCTCTGCCTCAAAACCATCTCCATAGATGAAAAAGGATGTAGAACCAGAAGTACCCATTTCTTCACCAAAGGCGTTCTTTTTACTAGCATAATCATCATATGTGAGCATGGTCCTTAAAGCATCTTCACCTATGAAACTGATGTTCGTTTTAGTAGCTGGCAGAGACAGTTTTTCTTTATAAACCCCGGGTTTAATTAATATGTAAGTTCTTGTTTTACGCAGATGTGGTACTGCATCAATTGCGTCCTGAACCTTAGTAAAATCACCAGTCCCATCAGCCGCAACTACAAAATCATAAGCAGATTGTTTTGATTGACCCTGAGCCAAACCAGTGAGTGAAATGAAAAGAATGGCTAGAAATGGCATTGTTAACCTCATTTGTGCAACGATTTAAGATCTTCAAAAACTAACTTAGCCACTGCCTCGGCTCCTGCTGGCTGGAAATGAGTATTGTCACGTTGACCGTTAGGATAGGCTTCGTAAACACCAGAATCCAAATTCATAAAATACTCTTTAGTCACAAAGTCCCTACCTTGCTCCGAGAAATAATCCATCGAGCGCTGATTCAGATCAATAAAAAGTACACTCAGCTCATCCGAAACCGCTTTTGCAGCTGCGGGATAGTCACCGTGCACATTCTCCAAATGACCATTCTCCCATGGGTAATTACGAGCTACTGGTGTCAGTATAATTGGTGTAGCGCCTTTGGCTCTTGTCTGCGTGACATACAAGCGTAAAAACTCTTTGTAGCCTTCAATATCCACATAGCGTTCGGTTTTAGTCTCCGCTGCGTCATTATGACCAAATTGCATGATCACCACGTCTCCAGGCTTCAGACTATCATAAACAGCTCTCCAGCGACCTTCCTGAAAGAAGGTCCGTGTACTTCTACCACCACGAGCTCGATCGTCAACAACAACCGAATCAGCAATGAACAATTCGGAAAACTCAGACAAATCTGCCTGGTCAAAAAAAGGTTGAAAAACCTGGCCCCATCCTGTAACAGGATAGCGAGTTTTCATATAATCTTCTCCCGGATCATAATTATCCGAATAATCCGCCATAGTTGAGTCTCCAATAAGGTAAATGGTGACTATTTTATTGGCTTGCCTTTGACAGCCAAACACCAATACTATGAGGATCCAAATACTTCCCAGATTTCGTTTCATCAGCGAGTTCCTTTTACAACATACCTTGTCAGACCCAACTTAAGTTCTTGTACACCATCCAGCACCAACTGAGCCATTTTACGTGCTCCAAGTTCATTGAAGTGGGTATTATCTTCTTTACCATTGGGATAATTCGGATGCTCTCCAGCCTCTAAATGGTGATAGAGCAGCATTGACTTGTCCTCACCCAATTCGCTAATCAGGTTCATTGACTTTTTCGTCATGTCAATTAGAGGAACATTCAGCTTGGCAGCAACATCACGAACCAACTGTGCATATTGTTCGTGAGAATCGACCAACACGCCATTTTCGAAACTTCTTCGGGTTACAGGAGTCAAAAGAACTGGATTAGCGCCAGCAGCTCTTGTCTCATTTACATACTGGGTCAAGTTGGCCTGGTATTGCTCAGGTGTGGTATATCGTCCAACCTTACTAGGCACTTCATCATTGTGTCCAAACTGAATAAAAACCCAATCACCAGCCTTCAAGGTTTCCTTCACTTTATCCCATCTTCCTTCCTCTTTGAAAGATTTAGTACTTCTACCATTCACTGCATGATTTTCTATTTTGATCGAATCATTGAAAAAAGTAACAAAAGGAACTCCCCACCCCATTTCTGGAAACGCATTGTCTTTTTTAATAGCACAAGTGGAATCACCAATGAGGTAGAGCACTGGCTGAGTGTCCTGTTTGATAGTCCAGGACATGCAAAACAAAACGGCGCAATAAATTACTACCTGTTTCATTTCTATTGAATCTTAATGGCTTTTTTACCTACTTGTGCACTCATTTCCACTTCAGATTTATCCAATCCTTTAGTAGTAATCTTATCCGATTTAGCACCCATCACTTTTACTTTTGTATTAGACGAATTGCTAGCAGCACTGAATCCTTCCAGCTTGATGTTCTTACCATTGTAAATGGTCAGCGGAAGACCTTTAGCTACTTTCACCGAGACATTCGTGAATGAAACTCCATCCGCATCGATGAGGTTAATGCCCTTTCTAGCTTCCAGATTGGAATTGGAAATATTGATATTTTTCAGATTCATCTCTGGCAATCCTTGAAAATACCCGGCACTTTCACAGCCCACTGCACGAATATTGGTCATGTAAATATCTTTGAATGAAGGAGTTTCCTCTGTGACCGGCACCATTTTCTCATCTACGATGGCTGCTTCCTGATCTTCTTCCAAAACTGGTGATTGTCCTCCATAGAATAAATTGAATCGAATAGGTTCAGTTGGAATATTGAGCATGTCAATATCTGAGATATAAATATTCTCAACTACGCCACCTCTCCCACGAGTACTTTTGAAACGCAATCCGGTGTCGGTACCCATGAACGTACATTTAGACACGTGAATGTTTTTCACACCACCGGACATTTCGCTGCCTACCACAAAACCACCGTGTCCATGGTAAACAATATTATTCTTGATGATCACATTGGCTGTTGGAATTCCTCTCTTACGTCCATCAACACCCTTCCCTGACTTGATGCAAATGGCGTCATCCCCAACATCAAAGGTGTTGTTGTAAATCAGCACATTGGTACATGACTCCAAATCCAATCCATCGCCATTCTGAGAATACCATGGATTACGAACATTTAAATTGCGTAGCGTCACATTCTCACACATGAGTGGATGCAGGTTCCAGGCAGGTGAATTTTGAAAGGTAGGACCATCCAGCAACACATTCTTCGAGTTGACAATACTCACCATCACCGGTCGAAGAAAATCCTTAAACACCTCAAAATCAGCCTGAGAAGTTGTTTTTGGAACGTTGAAAAATCCTGAAGTAGCTTCAGCTCCACGTCGGTAACTTTCTGACGGATACCATGTTTTACCGTTTTCACTGATTAATCCACCACTCTTCACCAGTTGATTCCATTGTGATTCAGACATTTTACTTTTCTTCACACCTCTCCAGGCATCCCCATTGCCGTCTATGGTGCCATTTCCTGTAATAGCGACGTTTTCCAGATTTTTCCCATTGATGGGTGACAAGCATCTGTAGGTATCCAACCCTTCAAAACTTGTACTAATCAATGGATAGTCATCTTTGTCAGCTGTGAAGAGTAGTAATGCACCGTCATTCAAATGGAGGTTTAAGTTACTTTGCAAAGTAATGGGACCTGTCACCCAGATTCCCCTTGGGATAATCACCGTACCACCACCATTTTTCACCACATCGGCAATCGCATCAGTAATGGCCTGAGTATTTTTGGTTGTACCATCTGCTACAGCTCCAAAATCAGCAATATTTACGTGGTATTCCGGAAAGGTAGGAATGATTACTTTGGGCATTTCAAACTCTACTCCTTCATATATCGACGATTCATCTTCCTGAGCAACGCATGCTGAAAATGAAAGGGTGATCAATAACAGGGCTAATATCTTTCTCATAATGTGCAATCGATTGTACAACTTCTCGAAGATAGACATATATAATCCGCAAATCCAAACTCAAATTGAGAAATCAGTAAAGAACAAGAAAAATAACTTATAGATTTTGTTATTTTTAAATTTATTGAAGTCTATTCTTGCAATCCTCTAGTTAGTCACCAGAATCCAAAAATTTAGGAAAGTCCTTTACCTGTTCACAGCATACTTGTTCCATGACTTGCTGTAGTTGAGTTTTCAACAAGGAAATAGCGTGATCGCCACCCTTCGTTCCTATAGCAGCCACACTATACATAAAGGTTCTACCCAGGAATGTGAAATCCGCGCCTGAAGCTAAGGACCTTGCAATATCTGGTCCCGAACGAATACCACTATCCATCATGACCGTCAACTTGTCCCGGTACTTTTCGGCGATATATTTCAGAGGCTTAATGGTAGAATTACCCGCATCCAACTGACGACCACCATGGTTGGAAACGATGATTCCATCCAGACCTAGCTGTACCGCTTTTTCTGCATCCAACTCACAAGCCACTCCTTTCAGCACGATCTTGCCTTTCCACATATCGCGAATTGGAGCGATCTTCTCCTCATTGAGTCTTCCAGAAAAAGTAGCATCCATGTATTTGCCCAACTGCTTCAAATCCAGCCCCTTTGGCATGTAAGGCTTCATGGTAGCGAAATTAGGTTGACCATTAAATAGCGTCCTTAATGCCCAATCAGGCCTACCCATAATTTGGAGCATGTTCGAAACCGTCATTTTTGGAGGCATGGCCAATCCGTTTCGGATGTCTCTTGGTCGAAATCCGAAGGTTGGCACATCACAAAGTAGTACTAACACTGGACATCCAGCAGCATCTGCCCGTTTGATGATGTCATCTCGTAATTTATTGTCTGCAGGGTGATACAACTGAAACCAGGCTCTGCCTTCAGTTAGCTCACTTGCACGCTCGATATCCATGGTTGTCACTGTACTCAGCACAAATGGAATGTTGTGCTCAAAAGCTGCTTTAGCCAATATCTCTGGTGATTTAGGCCACATAAGTCCCTGTAAACCTACTGGTGCAATACCAAACGGCGCATCGTACACATGACCAAACAACTCCGTTTTCATTTCGGACCTGGTGTGTTTCGTCAGATACTGAGGGATCAGCTGGACATCTCGAATTTCTTTAGTATTGCGCATGAGGTTGACGTCTTCATTGCAACCACCATCTAAATATTCAAAAGCAAATCGAGGTATTTTCTTCTTCGCTTTTCTAATCAAATCATCTATTGCCGGGTACCTGGAATCGTAACTCATAGTTCAAAAATTTTAGACATCAACACCCATTTCTCATCTGGCTTGGCGAAGGGCAATCGACTTTGGTAAGTATTCATCAAAGACTCCCACTCCCGCACTATTGGATTGCCTGCATCCATTTCAGCCTTGCTGTCAAACGAAAATGAATCAGCAGTTTCCATGAGCATGAAAAGCCTTGTTGCCACATGGTAGATTTCCATGTTCAGAATGCCTGAAGTCTTAATGCTCTCAAGGATTTCTGGCCAAACGTTTTGATGGTGTTCAATGTATTGATCAATTAGTGTTGAATCCTCTTTGAGATCTAGTGTCAGGACGTATCGTTTCATACCTGCTGATGTTTAGAAGAAACACGTTTGCCGTAAATGGCGATAATCACAAAACACAACAGCGGCAGCACGAAAGAGAAATTCACTTCTGATACGCCTAGTATTTGTAGGTCGGAATAACCTATTCCGCCCAAATCAAGTACCATTCCTTGCAATGTCGGCATCAATGCCCCTCCTACAATCGCCATCACCAAACCAGCTGCTCCTATTTTGGATTCATCCTCTGTAAGACCTTCCAATGCCACACCATAAATGGTTGGGAACATCAAAGACATACAGAACGAAATGGCCACCAACGAATAAAGCCCAACAATTCCCGTAATGAAAATGGTGCCCAGAGTGAACAATATGGCCAATACCGATAAACCCATCAATAGCTTGCCCGAGTCTACATATTTCAATAAAAAGGTACAGATGAACCTACCCAGGAAGAAACATACAAACGCAAAAAACTGATACGTTCCAGCCTCCTCTGCGGACAAACCAATTGCTTCTGCATATTGGTAAATGTAGGTCCAGCACATGATTTGCGCTCCAACATAAAAAGCCTGCGTGATCACTCCTTCTACATAAATACCTTTTTTGATGAGCGAGCCAAATACCTTGGACAAAGGCATGTGCATTTCTCCACCCTTTCCTTTCGGCATTTTATTAACAGCAATCAACACCAGTACTCCAATGACTACTAATCCTAGAATAACATACGGATCTCTGATCACCATTAAGTCTGCTGTGGTGATTACCGCCTTTTCAGATTCTGGCAATGCCGAAAAATCAACATTGTCCGATTGGAGCTTTTTCAAGACAAACTGCTGTGCAACTAGCAACCCCAGAATATTCCCAACAGGATTAAAGGCTTGAGCCAGATTCAATCGTTGAGTAGCTGTTTCCTGATCGCCCATTGCCAAGATATATGGATTGGCACTCGTTTCCAGAAAAGCGAGACCGAATGTCAAGATGTATAACCCCGCTAAAAAGAAAAAGAATTGCTCCGTTACAGCCGCAGGGTAAAACAGCAAGGCACCGGTAGCATACAGCGTCAAACCGATGATAATACCGACTTTATAGGAATACTTTCGAATAAACAATGCTGCTGGCAATGCCATGGTAAAATAGCCACCGTAAAAGGCCAACTGAACCAATGAAGCTTGAAAATTATCCAATTCCAACACCTTCTTGAATGCCGTCACCATGGGGTCAGTGACAGCATTGGCAAAACCCCATAAGGCAAACAATGAGGTAATCAATATGAAGGGTAAAAGGATGGACTTGGGAACTACGGGTGTATTTTTCATCATTTAGGGTGGGTTAAGGGTTATGAGATGGCTCTGTCTAAATGAACATATCCTCCGTCTACGAATAGCCACTGGCCGGTAGTGTGTGAGCTGCGTTCTGACAATAAAAATACAGCCATGACAGCAATCTCCTCTGAGGTGGTCATTCGCTGTTCGAATGGGATTCTGGAAGTTATTCGAGCGAGTGTTTCCTCTGGATCGCCAAGTGTTTTAACCCAGCTCTCATACTGAGGCGTCATTACTTCTGAAGGTACAATGGCATTGACTCGAATACCATAAGGAGCCAACTCCACAGCCCATTCTCGTGTAAGCGCCAATTGAGCTCCTTTACTTGCTGCGTAACCAGAAGTATTTCCCTGACCAGTTAAGGCGGTTTTGGAACTAACATTCACAATAGAACCCTTTGATTCCTTGAGGTAAGGAAAAGCAAAATGGACCAGGTCATAATAATGCGTCAAATTGAAAATGACCGAATCTTTGAATCGCTCTGGACTGCCATTGACCAATCCCACACCATCGTTCACTCCGGCATTATTCACCACTCCGTCTATTCGTCCAAACTCACTGAACACTTCGGAAACGATGTTTTTGCACACATCTCCTCTTCCCAACTCGGTATTGATGACATGTGATTTTCCTCCAAGCTCATTGATCCTTGACCACAAATCAGCAGAAGCTGAGGACGAGCGACCCACAATTACCGGAATTGCTCCTTCGTTGACAAGGTTCAATACAATGGCCTCACCAATTCCCTTGGCACCACCTGTCACGATGACAACTTTATCTTTTAGATGTAAATCCATTATTCTTTCAGTTTATAAAATGTAGAAGCGGTCTTTCCAAAGATGGCTTCTTGCTCATTTTCAGATAGTTCTGAAATACATGCCTTCAATGCATGAATTACCTGATCATATTCACCAGCGATCAAGCACACTGGCCAGTCTGATCCATACATGAGTCTTTCAGACCCGAAATGTTCCAGACAGAAATCAATATATGGTGACAAATCCTTGACTTTCCAGTCGGTCCAATCCGCTTCGGTAATCATCCCGGACAGCTTCACATGCACATGCTCAATCGCCGATAATTTCAGCATGTACTTAGCCCAATGATCAAATGAAGCTTTCGATATCATCGGCTTACTGATATGATCGATCACCAATGGCATTTCCGGTAAAGCCTTGACAAAGCTGACAGCCTCTTCCAATTGATTTTCCGTGGTAAGAATGTCATAAGTCAAGCCGCTCGCACCAATTTGAGTCACTCCGGCAATGAACTTTGGGTCCATCATAAATCCTTCAGGCTCTGCTTGCAGTATGTGGCGAACTCCTTTGAACTGCTCATATCGTTTGTAATGTGCGATTCGATCTGAGAGCTTATCTGCTTTCAAATCCAGCCAGCCAACAACTCCCTTGATCCAGGAATTCTGACTAGCCAGCTCCAGAAGAAATTCATTCTCTTGCTCTGACTGATCCGCTTGTACTGCCACACATCCCTCAACAGCATGTTCATCCAATAAAGGCTTCAAATCGGCAGGCATAAAGTCCCGCCGAATGACCTGCATCTCATCCGTAATCCAGGCGCCCTTCACAGGGTCATGTTGCCAGAAATGTTGATGAGCATCTATTTTCATCCTGGATAATCGATTACTTCCTGACGAGCAGTACCTAATCCTTCAATTCCCAACTCGATCACATCACCATGCTTCAAATATTTTGGAGGATTGAATCCAAGTCCAACTCCCGCTGGTGTACCTGTAGAAATGATATCACCCGGCATTAGACTCATGAATTGAGACAAGTAAGAAATAACTTCCTGCACATTGAATACAAAGTCATTCGTGTTTCCATCCTGAACTTTCTCTCCATTCAGTTTCAACCACAAATTCAAGCTATTTGGATTGGCTACTTCATCACTGGTTACCAGGTACGGACCTAGCGGAGCAAACGTATCGCAGCTCTTTCCCTTCACCCATTGACCACCACGCTCCAACTGAAATTCACGCTCGCTGACGTCATTGTGCAAAACATATCCTGCCACGTAATCCAAAGCTTCTTCTTTCGATACATAACTTGCTTTTTTGCCAATCACCACGGCTAGCTCTACTTCCCAATCAGTCTTCACACTGTTCTTAGGAATGACAATTTGATCATTTGGTCCAACCACAGAAGAACTTGCCTTGAAAAACACCACTGGCTCCGTTGGAACAGCCATTCCACTCTCTTCAGCGTGTTTTCTGTAGTTCAAGCCAATGCAAATAATCTTGCCTGGTCGCTTCACAGGAGCTGCCAAACGTACATCTGCTGCTACCTGAGTAGCACTGGCTGCATCAAATGATTGCTGAAGCTTCTCAAGCCCTCCATCAGTGAAGAAATCCTCATCAAAATCCTGAACCAAATGGCTCACATCATATCTTACTCCTGCTACTTCCACTCCTGGTTTTTCTGAGCCAGGTACTCCAAATCGTATTAACTTCATATTCTTAATTTCCTATATCTATTATGTATTGAGGGTCACAAAGCCACCATCAATTTTAAAATCACTACCGGTTATAAAAGAGGCTTCTTCAGAGCATAAGTACAGCACCAAACTCCCCATTTCATCAGGTTTTCCCATTCGACCAATTGGTTGCGTTTTAGAAAGTGTTTCAAACATCTCTTTCTCGTTTCCAGGATAGTTTTTAGCTAAAAACCCATCCACAAATGGTGTATGAACCCTTCCCGGAGAAATGCTATTGCACCGAATGCCATAGCTCAAACAATCCTTAGCCACTGATAAAGTCATCGCGTGTACAGCTCCCTTGCTTGTAGAGTAGGCAAATCGATCAGAAATACCCACATGTGCCGCCACGGAAGAAAGGTTGACAATCGATCCACCAGAGTTCTTCATAGCTTCCACTCCAGCCTTCAGCGTATTGAAAACTCCTTTAATGTTCACACTATAAATGCGATCAAAGTCTTCCACCGAAGTAGTGAGAATATTACCCACATGAGCAATGCCCGCATTATTAATCAAAATATCCAATGATCGACCTTTCAGAATGTCTCCAAACACCCTCTGAACTTCTTCATGATCCGCCACATTGCACGAATGAGCCTCTGCTTTTCCGCCTGCAGCCTGAATTTCTTCCACTACCGCAATGGCACCATCCAGATTCAAATCCAAAATGATGGATGTCGCTCCACTATCCGCCAAAGCCATCGCGATGGCTCTTCCTATTCCACTTCCACCACCAGTAATGATGGCCGTCTTATCCGTTAAATCAAACTTTTTACTCATAATGACACGCCTCTTTTCCAGGGTATAAAATCATTTTGTTCTAATTCCATTGCTTTGGTTGGTTCACCACTGGCTACAGCGATGATCTTTTCCAGCAACTCATTGCCTGCCTCTTCCAGCGATTTCCTTCCTTCCACCACTTCACCGGTATTCACATCAATAATGTCTTTCATTCGGTTGGCCAACTTGCTGTTGCTCGATACTTTGATGACTGGGGTAATCGGATTGCCTGTAGGTGTTCCTAATCCGGTGGTAAACAGGATAATATTGGCGCCTGAACCAGCCAGACCGGTAGTTGACTCCACATCATTACCTGGCGTACAAAGCAGGTTCAATCCAGCTTTGGTCACAGGCTCTGTATAATCCAAAATATCAGCAATAGGTGCCGTACCACCTTTCTTAGCTGCACCGGCAGACTTAATTGCATCGGTGATCAAACCGTCTTTGATGTTGCCGGGACTTGGATTCATATCAAATCCACTGCCTACTGCTCGTGCATTGGCTTCATAGGCACGCTGAATAGTCACAAACTTCTCTGCCAATTCTTGCGTCTCACATCGGTTGATGATGTTTTGCTCCACTCCATTCAGTTCAGGGAACTCACTTAGAATCGTAGCTCCTTTCAGAGCCACCAACACATCAGATACATATCCTAAAACTGGATTGGCAGAAATGCCTGAAAATCCATCAGATCCACCACACTCCAATCCCACTACCAACTTATCCAAAGTAGCTGGCTGACGTTTGATCTCATTGGCTTTCGCCAGTTCCTTCAAGGTATCGGATATCGCCTGAGTGATCAACTCTTCTTCGGAAGCAAGCTGTTGCTGCTCGAAGTATAATACTGGCTTTTCACTTCCGGTGTATAGTTCCTTTTGAATGGTTTGAAACCAATCTGCTTGCGCATGCTGGCAGCCCAGACTCAACACGGTAGCTCCGGCTACATTCGGATGATGCACATATCCAGCTAACAATCGCAATAATGTCTCAGCATCCTGGCGTGTGCCACCACAACCTCCATGATGATATAAGAATTTGATACCATCAACATTTGGGAACACCCGCTCAGTCGAATAAGTAATAGTGGAAACAGTGCTTGATAGTTGTTGGCTCACTAAACTTTCGTATTTATTGGGTTTGTAATACCCCAACTGCTTCACCAACGCCTCCTCGATAACTTTGAGGTTTCGGTTTTCACAAAACACCAGCGGAATGAACAACCAGTAATTAGCTGTTCCTACTTTCCCATTGGATCGATGGTATCCTTGAAATGTTCTGTCTTTCCAGGTATCGATCACGGGAGAATTCCAATCATAGGCTTCGCGATTATCCAATGATAAAGGCTCCGCATAATGCACGGTGTTTTGGGTGGTCAACAATGACCCGGATGGCAAATCCTTTTGGACAATCCCAACAGGAACACCATACATAATGACCTGATCACCTTTCGCCAGATCAGTATCCAGTAGTTTGTGCTTTTGGGGAATCGCATCCTTGAGGGATAGCTCTTTGTTCTTATACGAAGCAACTCCTGGTCCCAGGTCTTTTAGGGCAACCAGCACGTTATCTCGCTCATCAATTTTCAATAGTAGTTGTTCCATTGTCGTGTATATGTCTCCGCCAGACATTTTACATATATACAAAGACGTCTGATCGATTCTCAGAAAAACAGCCTATAATTGCTATGCACACTTGTGCGCAAATACAAAATGGCTCGCTATACCACCATAACTGAAATCGCCAAGAGACTGGGAATCTCCCACTCTACGGTCAGTCGTGCGCTCAATGATCATCCACGAATCAGTGAAGCGACCAAACAAAAGGTTCAGGAACTGGCAAAGCAATTGGGCTATCAGCGCAACACTTCCGCACATGCCTTCAACAAGGGACAGAGTAAGATGATCGGAATCATTGTGCCTGATTTAAGTACTCATTTTTTTGCGAAGGTCGTTCGAGGTGTACAGTCGGTACTGTCTCAGCAGGGCTACTGTATGTTGTTGTTTGATACATCGGAAAGTATGCAACGAGAATCAGAAGCCATTGCGAGCTGCATTGCGCATCGGGTAGATGGAGTTTTGGCAGCCATCTCCATGGAAACGAATGCCTTTGAGCATTTCCAACAACTTAGTCAACACGAAGTTCCGTTAGTGTTTTATGATCGGGTGGCCAATTTCCTGCCAGTGCCAAAGGTGATTAGTAATGACTATCAGGCGGCTTTTGATGCAACGAATCATCTCATCGATCGAGGATGCAAAAACATTGCGCACATTACAGCTAGTATCAACCTCAACAATAGTAATAACCGGTTGTATGGTTACATGGATGCACTAAGCGCAGCTAATCTGGAAGTTCAGGAGGACATGATTCACTATTACCGCATGCAACCCGAATCGATTGATTTGTTCATAGAGTCACTGCTCCACAAACATCCGGAAGTAGATGGGATCTTCGTATTCAACGATTACTCGGCTAACTACACCGTCAACGTATTGCGACAGCACGGCAAGCAAGTTCCTGAAGACATAGCCGTGATGGGATTTTCTGATGAGCCAGTAGCAACTCATATGACACCTCAGCTATCCACCATGAAACAGGCGGGAGAAAAAATGGGCCAACTTGCGGCCCAAAAAATACTATCTATCATTCAAAATGAAGAACCTATGGTTGATGAGAAGATCATCATCAACCCGGAACTGATCGTGCGAGCAAGTACCTAAATATTACTTGCCCATAGACTTTCTAATGCCTAATTCTAATCCGCGAAGCTCAGCCAACCCTCTCAATCGACCGATAGCAGAATAACCTGGATTGGTTTGCTTGCTCAAATCATCCAACATCTGGTGACCGTGATCTGGACGTATTGGCATTTTGTAATAAATACCAGCTGATTTGCGCTTCTCCTGCTCTTCTACCAGGGCTTTCATCACGCCGTACATGTCCACATCGCCATCCAAATGATCTGCTTCATAGAAGTTGCCACTGGCATCTCGTTTGGTTGCTCTCAAATGAATAAAGTTCACTTTATGCCCTAAGCGCTGCACCATTCCGACCAGGTCATTGTCTGGACGCACGCCATAAGATCCCGTGCAGAAGCACAAACCATTGTAAAAACTGTCGTAAGCATCCAGTAGTTGCACAGCATCTGCCTCTGTGCTCACTACACGTGGCAAGCCTAAAATTGGGAATGGAGGATCATCCGGGTGAATGGTCATCATCACTCCTGCCTCTTCCGCAGCTGGAATAATTGCTTTCAGGAAATCATACAGATTGGCTCTAAGTCCTTGCTCTCCTACTTCTGCATAGGTATCCAAAACTGCTTGAAACTGTTCCAGCGTATAGCCTTCTTCCGCTCCTGGAAGTCCCGCAATGATGTTCTTCACCAACAAGTCTCGTTGTGCAGTACTCATTTGATCCAATACCTGCTCCGCCTTCATGATCTGACTTCTGGAATAAGCTGTTTCAGCATCAGGTCGCTTTAATAAAAACAACTCAAAGGCTGCAAACTGTGCGGCATCAAATCGCAATGCTTTCGAACCGTCCGGCAACTCATAGGCCAAATCTGTTCGCGTCCAGTCCAACACCGGCATGAAATTGTAGCACACAGTGTCGATTCCGCACTTACCCAGATTGCGAATGCTTTGATTGTAATTTTCAATGTATTGCAGGTAGTTGCCTGTGCGCTTCTTGATGTCTTCGTGCACTGGAATACTCTCCACCACACTCCAGACAAGACCTGCAGCTTCTACCTCCGCTTTGCGCTTGTTGATTTCTTCAACCGTCCACACTTGCCCATTGGGAATGTGGTGCAAAGCCGTCACTATTCCTGTAGCTCCGGCCATTCGTATATGTGACAATGGCACCGGATCCTTCGGTCCGTACCATCTCCAGGTTTGTTCTAATCCCATGTTGTAATGTTGTTAAACGCCACTGTAAGCACTAAATCCTCCGTCAATCGGGATCACCACTCCGGTCACAAAAGCCGAAGCTGGATCACACAACCAAAGCAGCGTGCTGTTTAAATCCTCAGGGTTACCAAAGCGTCCCATTGGGGTTTGACTCAATATTTTATTTCCACGCTCCGTCAAGGATCCATCAGCTTGCGTTAACAAACTACGGTTTTGATCGGTCAGGAAAAAGCCTGGCGCCAACGCATTGACGCGCACACCGATTTTGGCAAAATGCACCGCCAACCACTGCGTGAAGTTGCTAACCGCTGCTTTCGCTCCGCTATAAGCCGGAATCTTCGTCAATGGCGTAAAGGCGTTCATGGAAGAAATGTTGATAATAGAACATCCCTCTTTGCCAATCATGTCTTTGCTAAATACCTGTGTAGGAATGAGTGTACCCAAAAAATTGAGGTTAAAGACAAACTCAATGCCTTTTGGATCCAAATCAAAAAAGGTAGTCAGATCGGTTTTTTCCAGATCATCTGGACTGAAATGCTCCGTTGAAGTGGTTCCTTTCGGATGGTTACCTCCAGCTCCATTGACCAAAATATCGCATGGTCCCAACTGGCTCAAGACTTCCTGATGTGCAGCTTCCATCGCCTCTTTATCGAGTACGTTGGCTGCTACGCCTATTGCAGTGCCACCAGCTTGAGTAATCTCATCTGCCAGCTGATCAGCAGCTTCTTTTCGTAGATCGAGTATCGCCAATTTGGCTCCTTGTCTGGCCAGGGTTTTAGCCAGCTCGCCGCAAAGGATACCGCCTCCGCCGGTGACCACAGCCACCTTATCTTTCATCATATTCATATATAGGTCTTTTCCGGAAATCCGGTTGTATGTTCAAACTAGTTTATTGAATCGAAACTGACACAGCAGTCGATAGCTCCACTGCCTCGGCTTTTAGAGCCGCTTCAAATGTATCAGAATTTTTGAAGCCCGCATTTTCCAACTCCCAGCCAGCTACAAAGTGAAACACATACTTGCCAGATGGATTGGGCTGAAGCAATGAGGTATAAGTGTCCGTTACATCGATGCTGTTCATGCTGTCCGCATTGTCAAATGACAGAAAGTTGTCGTTTGGGACCAACAATCCCATGCCCAAAACATCGTGATTTTCACTCTGCTCACCATGGGTATAGAGAATCTGATAAGCTCCAGAGGAAGTCTCCTGCTTACCGACCTTTTTCAGGTTCACAATTCCGGTCAGCAACGTATCTCCATCATTTGGAGCCAGCGAAATCTCAGACTGAAAGGAGCGCTTTCCTGCCCAAATGCTGATGCGTTCGGTAAGATCGTAGTTCGTACCTGCTACTTCCCATCCAGTATACTTCAAGTCAAAAACCGATCTCACCGGACCTTCTGTGATCACTTTATAGGAAGCAGTGCCCGTTTCACCCAAACGATAAATGGTGTCATTTTTCAGCATGGCCAATGCTCCTGAACCCAATGAGTTGCCCACCTTCAGCACATCCATCCCCCAGGATTCATCCAGCTCGTGGTAACTATCAGAAAGTCCAATGTTATTCACATACAATTGAGGGTTGGTTTTACCAAAAATGTCTTTCCCATTTCGGCGATCGAAGTAAGTCCGAAAAGCCACCAAATCACTTTCCCAACCCGGACCTTCGTATTGATACAAATACGGCAAACTCTGTGGCTCATGATCTTTCGGTCGCACTGCTTCATTCTGTTCAGCAAACTGCTCATTGCGCTCGGGACTCACACCCAGGTACACCTGCGTCTTTGGTTCGTAGCTAGGCTCCGATTCCACGGGCTTCATAATGAGTTTAGTATCTGCATTGGGAACCAAATCCACTTCAAAAACCACCTCATCCCATTGTCCATCGCCATCCAAATCATCGAACTGTACAGGAATCTCCTGATCGGCCAGTAAAAGCTTGAAATATTCGCTTTCAGTGGAACCAACTTCTGCTCTTGATAGAATCACGCGTAAGTTTTCTACAGACGCATCGCCAACATTGGAAATGATCAAAGTGGATTCATTGGACTCACAAGCACTTAAGGAGACCATTATGGCCATCGACACGAGGATTGGGTGTATAAACTTCATCATTGGATTTAATTATTCTATGTAATTTATACACACTTAACCGAAATACATATACCGTACACAATTCTCTACCTAATCTGTACGATTTTACTCCTGCCACCTCATTCGAAAGATTTCTGGATTTACCCAACTTTTCAGAATGTACTCACCTACCCCACTGCTGGATAATCAGGCTGATCAATGCCAGTAACTATGCAAGGTCACGATTATACAACTAACAAAAATGAAAATGCAAACATCAAGACTATTGAAAACGGCAAGTATGATCTGCTTGCTGGCTTTTGTATCTGTAAACCTGATCAGCTGCGGTGAAGATGAAGGCGGGAATGATCCACGAATCCCGGTGGTGCTCTCGTTTTCTCCAGACAGTGGTGAGCCAGGCGATAATGTAACGATTACTGGAACAGACCTGGATGATGCTACCGGCGTAACGATTGGTGGAGGAAATGCGGTGATTGTTTCCAACTCGTCTACAGAAGTGGTGGCAACAGTTCCTGAAGGGGCCTCAACTGGCAAAATCAATGTAAGTACTGCTGGAGGTGTTGGTCAAAGTGCTGGCGACTTCACCGTGATTGTGATTGGTGCAGCTACGGTAGCATCTGTTTCTCCTATTTCAGGACAAGTAGGTGATAACATCACGGTAACGGGCACCGACATGGCGACCGTTTCTTCGGTGAAAGTGGGTGACATAGAAGCCACGGTAGTGGGAACTACGGACGAAACCGTAGAATTCACGATTCCGGAAGGTGCAGAGATTGGAGCAAGTAGCTTAACGATCACCAACACGGGTGGTACAACGACCACTTCTACTGATGCTGTGGAGTTTTATGTATTCAAAACCAACGCTGACCTGATGATGACCTTCGACGGTGAGCAAACAGGTATTTTCACGGGTTCTCCAGACCCAGAAGAATCTACGATCTATGGTACATCTGACGATGCAACGGTACAGTCTGAGGCTGCAGCGCTTCCTGAAGCGATCGATGGAAACTTCTTCCAGTTTGAAGGGTACAGCTCTACAGACATCTCTGGCAACTATGCAACCATCGTACAAAACACCTCTGCACTACCAGCTGGTACATATGCAGAGTTTTTGGCAGGAGCATCCGAAAATGACATCTATTTCAACATTCAGATCAATGTAGGAGACTTGCCTGCAGACTATGATGGCGCGTTGTTTGGCTTACGTTTCCGATTTGATGGTGACGACTATGAGTTTACCCCCACTCCAACGGAGCTGACAGAGCTTGGCTTTGCGGCAGATGACAATGGCTGGTGGAACCTTTCCATTCCTGCTACATTGTTTGATGACGATGCAGCACTCGGCACATTTGCTTTCACAGATCTGCAGCGTGTAGGTGTGGCAGTAAGAAGAAACTATGGCTCTGGCGGAACTGCCGGACAGCAAGTAACTGAAGCGGATGGTGGTGTGTTCTACTCACAGAGTGTAGACAATGTGATCGTTACAGTAGGCGGACCATATAGCTACTAAAAGAAAACAATTTCCAAAGTGAAGGTGGGGCAGCAATGTCCTGCCTTTTTTTGTTCGGAAGAATATAGACTTGAGACAAAAGACATTAGACTTTTTGTACTTTCAAATCATAGAACTTAAAACCTAAACCCCCATTTCTCTGCTGTACGACCAACCCAAAACTCCTCCCCTCCGCTCTCTCATTTTCTCCGCGGTTTCATCTAGACGCTAGACCTGAGACACTAGACACGAAAAACCTAAAACATAGAACTTTAAACCTAGCAACTTAAAATCGTCCTACTTCTTCTCGGAATCCTCTTCCCTTGCCGGGCACCCCTACTTTAGGGTATTTAACCTCCTACACAGTGGTTTCAGTTGTGTGGTGTTAGGGAAAAGGGTATTTTAGATAAGTGCACAGAGTACGATACATTATAGTTAGAGGCCATTTTAGCAGCAAGAAATGTATTATAATCACAATTAATTTAACTTATATAATAGATTTTATCATAAATAACTGCTAAACAATATTTATGATTATATTTCTATATGAAGAAAATCATTTTTTTCACATTACTTAGTTTCTATTTTAGCAAGACTTGGAGTCAAGAAAGCAAGGCTAAAGTAAGAATCTTAATAAATAGTTCGTATGACGATTCTGATAGTTCGATTCAAGTATTAAATACTCTTTCCGATCTCCTCCCACACACAAAGGTTACTCTTGAAAAGGATAAAACTATTTCTCATTTACTTCTGGAAAAGTATAACTTCGGTTTTTCAAATCTCTATTCCACTGCCCAATTCCTATCTGAGAAAATCCTAAATATTAACGGATATAAAAAACCAGAAGACGTCAGAGCGGGCGAAATTCTTATTCCAACGATTGCACCGCGGGCATTGACAGAACCAAACCCAGATAACTTTAACAATATTTATCCAAAAATCTTAAGTTATACATCAACAATCGAAGCTGGTCAAATTTTCTTAAATAGAGAGAGTCTGGATGACTTCAATAGAAAAGGAGCCCAAGAAACTTATTTAGAAATTGAGGTTACTCTAGATCAGTTAGATTCTATTCAAGCAATGGGGTTAAAATATACCACAAGTAATGCTCCCCTAGAATTCCTTTTCGATTATGATATTTCAGCTCACCAATTCAATGACTACATATTAAATCTTGACTTGGATTCAATCAAGTCATTAGTCACTGAGAAGGGGATAAAAAGAAAGAGTTACTTATTTATTATGGATTCCGGGTGGCCTAATGAGGAATATTATGAAAAATCTCTTGGATCAATGATGCGAATTATAAATACAGGTCGGGAAAGTTTGGGCATGCAACCTCTAAAAATTGAATTTCCAAAATTCATTGAACCTACTTGCAATCACGTAAAACAAATCCATGCATCAATAAAGAGCTTTCTTGATCTTGAATTACATGCAGTAGAACTAATTTATATACCAATATCCAAGGAGCAAGGAGCGGACATAATGCTATCTGAACTTATTCGACTTCATAAAATTTTTTCAGACCATAGGTTAAGCGAAAATTTTAATAGTATAGACTTTGAACTTAAACGAAGAACCTTGAACAACATTGACAAACAAGTCAAGGCTATTATTCAAAAATTACCAGAACAAATTGGTTCAAATTGCAACTCTGAAAATGTAAGAACAGATTATAGTATTATTTATGCAATTCAAGATCTAGCGGATATCATAACCCAACGAGAGAACAACTCCTATTTTATTAACTTCTCTTGGAATCCAAAGAGAAATAGAACTCATTTAAAAACTACGGATGTGAAAAGAGGTTTTTTTGTGGTTTCTGCGGGAAATAATGGAAGGGATATTATTCGAAACAACACTCCATTTGGGAACTTAATTTCAGATCGAGGTGATGTAATAACAGCATTCAATATTAATCCAGATTCTCTAATGGCTAACTGCAAATCTGGAACCATCTCAGATCCAAGAAATACATTTCGAATTAAGGGAATCCCGCTTGGCTATTACGGAGATTTAAGTACAACGGACTGTGGGGGAACAAGCTTTTCAGCTCCTCGTATCTCTTGGTTATTGGCTCTAGGAGAATCTATTAGGTTTAATTATGAAGTTGAATCAAACATAAGACCAACAATTCACCAAGACGTTAGTAAATCTTTGGTTACTAATCCAATAAATGACTTCCATGCAATATGGTTTGATCCAATTAAATACTTAAATACTATAGAAAATGAGAACTAATTTTATCTTGCTTTTGCTCGCGGCGGTAGCTTTGAGCTTATTTAATTCTTGTTCGCCTAGTACAAGAAAAGCATATCAGACAATTGTAAAACCTTGTACTATTAATGATCTCACTGGTAAGATGCTGTTTTTCGGGCCTGCCAACAATCTTGGGCCTGGTGATGTACTAAGAAAGCAAAGCGGTGGTGGATTCGGTTTATCATTCAGGTTGCCCAGGTTGGTTGAATCTGAAACTGAGAGGGAAGGAATGATTGATATTTCAAATGAAGGCACTTGCGAAGGAGTGGCCAAATTGAGTAAAAAACTTTCTGGCAAGGTATCTGCAAAAGATTTTGTTGGTAGTCCTGAAGCAAGTGCCACTTTAAGCACTGCTGAAAACATAACAACCAAGATCACCAATTTTAAATGGATTACCCTTGAACAAACAATTTTTGAAGAAAAAGTTGATGTACTTGAAGATGGAAGTCGACTTTTAACTTCAATTTTAGATAACAATACATTCGTCATAACAAGGGCTCTAAGAGTGGAAGGACTTAATGTCACCTATTCTTTTAGTAGTGCCATTGGTGCGGATGCACAAGCCAAGTTCAACCAACTTGATGCTGGTCTCAGCGGAAATTGGACGAACAATACAACTTTTGAATTGACTGTAAATAAGCCATTTTATATTGCTGGAGAGCTAAGACCTTATTTAGAATCTGGTTTATCATCTTCCGGAACTAAATTTGGGGAAAACATTGAAATTTCTAAAAATGCAACAGTTGCTACGGATAAAGAAGAAATATAAAGACTTCTAACAAACACTAAATTGAATACACGAACTAAGTACTTTAAAAGGACATTGCAAGCTGGAGCCTCAGTGCTTCTAGCCACTGGGCGTATACTCATTTCATTTGGACTTTGGGTATAATCTCTTGGAAAAATGGCTAAGAACGATAAAATATTAATAGATGGTATCATTGATGATAGAGTCGATCTTAAAATACCGTCTAACAAAAGAGATGAAGCATTCGAGTATTTTTCATTTGAACAGACATTAAAAGACTATGACCTTTCCACTGATGAGATTAAGTATGGTAGTGTAGATGGAAGGAATGATGGAGGTATCGATGGGTTTTATATTATTGTAAACGGACATCTTTTGTCTGATCCTCAAAGTTTTAAATGGCCCAGATCTGGATCTGTGTTAGAGGTGTGGATAATTACTTGTAAACACCATGATACATTTAAGCAAGCACCGCTGGACAATCTAGCTGCAAGCATGGTTGAAATTCTTGATTTCACAATCGATAGTCCCAATTTGAAGGGTGACTATTCCGAGCAAGTTATAAAGTTCAGAGAAAACTTAAAGTTGGCTTATCGAAAAGTTTCACCTCGATTGAGTCAATTTTCCATAAACTTCTGCTATGCCTCAAGAGGTTCAACAGAAGAACTTGGCGATTCTATTGTTTCTCGATCTAAACAAATAACTCAAATTGCTAAGGACTCTTTCGGTAATTGTTCCTCTGAGTTTTTATTTCACGGTGCTTCCGAGTTAATTGAATTACATAGAAAGTCTCCAAACTTTTCGCTTGAATTACCTTTTAAAGAAGATCTATCCAGTGGCGAGCGGTACATCGTTCTAGTTGATCTAGAGGACTATTACAATTTCATATCTGATAGTGGTAAACTGAGAAGATATCTATTTGACTCCAACGTACGAGACTTTATGGGACTGAACAGAGTCAACGAAGATATTCGTGAAACTCTTTTAGACTCAGATTCTCCTGACTTTTGGTTACTGAATAACGGAGTGACAATATTAGCAACAGGAGCCAGTGTTATTGGTAAGTCAATTCAAATTCAAGACATTCAAATAGTTAATGGTCTGCAAACCTCAGAATCAATTTTCAGACATTTTCAAAATGGAGGAAACGATCCAAAAAATAGGTCAGTATTAGTAAAGGTTATTGTCTCTTCAAACGAAAAAGTAAGAGATACTATCATTAGAGCAACAAATAACCAAACTACAGTTGAACTTGCTTCGCTTCACGCCACCGACAAAATTCAGAGGGATATTGAAGACGTGTTGAAACGGAATGATTTGTATTATGAGAGGAGAACTAATTTCTATAAGAATCAAGGATTATCATCCGACCTATTAATTACTCCTCTCTATATTGCCTCTGGTTTTGTAAACTTAATTCTAAAATCTGCAGATCAGGCTAGTAGGCTTAAATCACGGTTTATGAGATCAGAAAGCTCCTATGAAAAAGTCTTTTCCCAAACCACAGACTTAAACGTTTGGCCAAAAATTGCTTTCATACTCAAATCCACAGATAGCTTTTTAGAAACTGTTCGCCCAGTTGGCGCCAGAGGGGGAGAGAGATTCTTAAAAAGTAAACGACAGTTTTTGAGCTTTTTAACAATATCAAGATTGCTTGAAACTTTCAATTTTTCTATAGCTGATGTTGTCCAATTTGACCTGAATAAGTATACGAATGATGAACTAAGATTTAGTTGGGATTTGATGGAATCACTTAATTCAGAATCTGATTATAGACCAAAGATGCAAAAAAGCTATCTCAATAAGCTTTGCATTAAAGCATCTGAAGAATGGAAAACAAGAGATGTCAAACGAATTGTAAAGGGGAAGCAGGTTGATGTAAAGTATAAGAAAATCAAGAAGGCAAAACTAAAAGAAGGCAAAAAAGTGACAATGGAATTTGCTATGCAAGTCCATATGGTGTTACCACCGCAACCGTGGAAACCAGGTGTTGATAGAGAGATTATGGACAAATTAAACTGCACAAGATCAGAATACTTTGACGCAGTGAAACTGTTAATTGATGAGGGATTACGAAATGAACAAAAGAACGGTGTTGTCTATGATATGGAAGGAAATGTCATTTCTTTTGATCCAGAAAGAGTAGATGAAGAAACATTAAAATTAAAAAGCTAAAACAACTAGCCACGATAAACACTAAAATGATTCACTAGCAGTGCGCATACTAGTTCTTTCAAATCTTCTGAAGGTTGACTTGTAAGTATGAATGAAAATAGTGTCTCTGACACGGCTTTAATCATATTCCCTTAATCCAAAATATGTCTCAGAAGCATACTAAACAAGACAAAACTCAATCCCAGAAAATCATAAAGAGTTTAAGTAAAATAAAAAAGGGAAGCACACAAAAGTATCCGCTAAGTAATGGAAATAGATTAGAGATCTACAGAATTAATGAGTTCTATTTTCAGGTTAGAATCGAAGCACTTAGAAGTAAACTGGCTCCGGTGTTGATTTGCAAAATAATAGACCGTACAAAGTTTAAAACTTTCCCTTTTATTTATCTCAAAGGGTTTTTAGTGTTAGGAATTGGTGGCTCTGTAATTGCTTTAATATTTTACTTAGTCGATTTAATTAAATCTAGCGCCATTTTAATACCTATGATAATTTCCTTGGGCTTTCAAGTGCTTTTGTTACCGCTATACTTTGTGATTCTTAAGTTTTTCAAAAAGACATTAAGCTGAAAATCTCCAAACAAAAAAACCAACCCATTCCTGAGTCGCATGCCTGAAAACTCATTCAATCTAAATTTTAGGTTTAATTTTAGTCAATGCCTGAACTCAAATTCCTCCACAAAGACCTTAGATCATCGCTTTCAATCAAAGAAATCCGACATATCATTGACAGTCTTGATGAAAAGGAAATACTGGAAAAAACAACTACTGATAATAGTTTTAAAATCGTCATAAGAGCGAATGACCATTTTGGATACGGACTCATATTTTTAGCCAAGATGGAAGAAATGAATAATGGAGAAACAGCAGTGCGAATATCTTCAGAAACGCGCCAAGATTTCGTTTGGCTCAATTTGATCTTTATTGGACTAATACTCTCAATCGTAATATTCGATAACATCCGAATTAATGGTGAAATTCATGATCTTACAACAAGACTAATGTTTGCGCTATCATTTGCAATAATTACGCTATTACTGAACTCTTACATGATTTTTGTTCCTAGCAGATTTTTGAAGCGAAAAGTAATCACAAGAATCAAAGCGCACTATACTAATTAACTACAAGTACCTTTAATTCATCATATTAAGAAGTACGCATCCTCCCACAAAAGCACTTTCCTTCCCCACCTCCAAACAAAAAAAACCGACCCATTCCTGAGCCGGCTTAATGATGAATGAAGAAGATTTTTAAAGACTTAAGACAATAGACTTAAGACTAGAGATTTTAGACTAGAGATTTAATCTATCACTGCACTAGTATTGGTTTTTAGCTTGATGGTCAGGAAAGTTCCTTTGAAACTTTGGTTGAGTACGGTCATAGAAAGCTGCTCAGCCCCTACCTCTGGCACTACTTCAATGGTCGCCTTCCCATTGGCCATGGCAATGACTGAGCTTCCATAGGGTGTCCCATAGCTTTCTATCACCTTACCCCCTGCCAGGCATTGGAAATACACCTTTTCCTCATAGTCCAACACCCGCTGTTGATGGTTGTCCAGCGCTGTTGCCGTCACGAGGTAATGGCCATTGTCCAGCAGTTCGTAATTCAATGCCAGTTCTTCCGGATTTCCGGCTTTGGTGTACGTATAGTTCACCTCCAGATCATCTTGAGCCAGCTGTTTGCCAGCAGCATTCATAGCCACCGCTTTCAGCTGATTGGCTCCTTCGGCAAACGTGAGGTCCCAATTCAGTCCACATGCGGGAAACTGCTGGATGTCTCGTTTTTTCACTCCCAGGCTTTTGCCATTGTGGAAGAGCTCTACCTGCGCCGCATTGCTGTACACGCTAATGTTTCTCGCCACGTCCTGTGGTCCGGAACGCTCCGTCCAGGTATGTGACTCGATGTAGGCAAACGGCTCTTCCGACCAGTAGCTCTTGAACACGTAGTACGCATCTTTTGGCTTGCCTGCACGGTCTTGCAGTCCTTTTTGGTTCATGTACGGAATATCATTTTCTGGTCGTAATGGCGTCCCAAAGTCTCTAAACGCCCACTGTGCATTGCCCACAAAGTCAGGATTGGTTTCAGATACACGCAGATGCCAATCGAACAGGTCCACGATATAGTTTTCACTCCAGTCTCCGCTTTGCGCAATGTTGGTCACCGCCACCTGGTTGATCGGCTCTTCCCACTCGTTGGGATTCAGCTCACCATCACCAGTAATCGGCGTTTCGGTGTGTCTACCCACATGCGAAGAACCACCATATTCCATGTGAATGAAGTGGTTGTACTTTTTCAGGGAGTTGTTCACGGCCTTTTCATAGTTCTTGTAAGTACCCGAATACCAGCCAGACCAAATGGACGGACTAAACACGTCCACGATATCTGCGCCTTCATAGTACTTGCGAATGGATGTCTTGCGGTACGGATCCAGCTCATGCGCCAGGTCATTGATTTCACTAAGGAACTCGTTGATTTTGGCTGGATCATCACCGTTTTCAAATTCCGGCAACCAGTAGATTTCATTTCCCAGCGACCACAGTATCACGCTTGGATGGTTGTAGTCCTGATCAATCATTTCGGTGAGTAAGCGTTTGGTGTTGGCCTTCCAAACGTCATCTCCTACGCCACCACGGCACCATGGCAGCTCATCCCACACCAAAATCCCCAACTCATCACAAGCCTTGTAGATCTCGGGATCTTGCGGATAGTGTCCCAGACGCACGAAGTTGGCCCCCATTTCTTTGATCGCTTCCATATCCGATCGATGCATAGCATTCGGTATCGCTGCACCAATGCCCGCATACTCTTCATGTCGGTGCGTACCACGAAGTAAGAGTCGCTTACCATTCAAGTAAAAAGGTCCATGATCTTTGAATTCAAACCACCGGTAGCCATAGCGATCGCTCACTGCATCCTGTTGTTTCTTACCATCCAGCAGCGCTACTTCTACAGTGTATAGTTGTGGATTGGACACATCCCAGAGCACTGGGTTCTTCTCAGAAAACTCGAAAGTCACCTGACCATCTTGAACAGCTGTCTCTTTGGTATAGACCACTTTTCCAGCTGGATTTTTCACTTTTAGGTTGATCTTATGGCCTTTGATGCTTGGTCCATCTACATCCACCTGGACGTTGGTTTGCCCAACAGCAGCACTGACACTTGGTGTAGCGATGGTCACATCTTCAATGAAGGTACTGCTCACCGTTTTCAACCACAGGTCTCTGGTGATCCCACCAAACAGGAAGAAATCCGATTGATTGGAAGGAATCAGCTGTTTGTTGTAGCTATTATCCACCCGGATCAAGACTTCATTTTCACCATTTCGGAGTTGCTCCGTGATCTCCACTTCAAAGCCAATGTATCCACCTACATGACCACCTGCTTTCACCTGATTGACATACACTTCGGTGACCATGTTGGAACCTTCAAAATACAGGAAGTAGCGTTTATCCGCCTGAGTCGCTATTTTCAGTGATTTCTTATACCAGCTGGCACTTCTTCGGTATCCCGGAATCACATCGGTGGCATCCAGAGCATTCCAGGTATGCGGAAGATCAATCCTACTCCATCCTTCACTTACCAATGCCTGATCCGGAGTTTGATAATCCTTTTCCAGGTACTCCCAGCTCTCGTTGATGTTGGTCATTCGCTCCTGTGACTGTGCCGTCAGCACCGCCACCAACAGTAGCGCCACCACCAACGCGTATGATCTTCCTATCGCTCTTCTCATGTTATTTCGTTTCCTTTTGTCTGACCAACGCCTCTAAGAAATAGTAATCGGCATAGTTGATCGGCACATCGATTTCATCATTTTTTGGCTTGTTCCCAGTGCTGTGATCCAGCAGAAACACGTCCTTATCTCCCGCTTGCTCGTGCAAATAGTTGGACTGCAGGGTATTGACTATTTGGTTGGCTTTGTCAATCATGTGGCCATCATTGGTATATCCCGCCAACTCATACAATGCCGATGCGGTAATCGCTGCAGCAGAAGCATCTTTGGGTTTATCCAAATCCGGATCGTTGTAATCCCATGCAGGAATCAGATCATCTTCTGGCAATTGACCAAAAATGTAATCGTGGATTTTAGCCGCCTGAAGTAAGAATTTTGGTTCTTTGGTAAATCGGTAAGCCATGGTAAAGCCATACAATCCCCACGCCTGGCCACGAGCCCATGAAGATTCATCGGCATAGCCCTGATGCGTGTATTTGCCCAATACTTCACCAGTTTCAGGATCATAGTCCAATACGTGATATGAACTGTTGTCTTCCCGGAAATGGTTTTCCAAAGTGGTCATCGCATGTGCATAGGCAATGTGGTAATACGTGGAGTCACCAGACAACTGTGTGGCTTTAAACAGCAATTCCAGATTCATCATGTTGTCAATGATCACCGGGTATTGCCACACGTCTTTGTTAAAATCCCATGAGCGTGTACATCCAACTTCCAGACTGAATCGACCGCTCAGCGTTTTCGCTGTTTGGATCATCACTTCCTTGTAAGCTTCATTGCCTGTTTGCTCCAGCGCATTGCCATAGCTACAATTGATTTTGAACCCTGTATCGTGGGTATGGTCATCAAACTGCTCCGGTTCCATCTTTTGAGTCCAGAATTCTGCGGCGTTTTTGAACCGCTCGTCTCCTGACAATTCATAGACCATCCACAATTCTCCTGGGAAAAAGCCACTGGTCCAGTCGCGGGTACCTACCTGGCGTACTTCACCATCTGGTTCTAAACAGCGAGGCATTCCCGCAGCCTGAGGATAACTCAGCATGGATTCTACTCTACTGCTCAGTTCTGGATTTTCTAATATTTTGGAGGATGCAACTGGTGCATCCTCCGTTTTAGTTGGCTGTTGGCAAGCGAACACACTGATTGCCAGCATCACCATTAAAGCTTGTCTCATTCGTTGATTAATAATGGTCGTTTTGGTCTAGATTTTCGTTTCTGTCCACATCGTTTTGGTACTTAGGAAACAAATAATCTCTGGATGGGTCAAAGGCTTGTTGTTCCAAACCTGAGGCACCGAAAGCTTCCACTCCCAGTTCTCTTCGCTTGATATCAAACCATCTCACTCCTTCAAACGCCAGTTCCAGACGTCTGTCATCCAGTACCAGGTTTCTAAAATTCCCCTGACTCATACCTGCAGTAACATCTGCTGGGAACGCGCGATCATTAGCAGGATCACCATCCAGTTCTCTTCTTGCTCTGCTGCGCACCTCATTCACATAGCCTTCCGCTTCTGCATTCGGTCCACCATTGATTTCATTCAATGCCTCCGCTGCTGTCAACAAGATCTCTGCATAACGCATCACCGGAAAATCTATTTCAGAATCTCGTCCATTCAATCCTGACGCAGCACCAGATTGCCCCAGGGCTCTGTAGTATTTAGCAATATGTGGTCTAGACACATTCAATGGAATATCTCCCCATGCTGTGTAAGGCGTATCTTCTCCCAGATAAGTCATTAGCGTATCAAAACTCACACTCTTTCTATAATCTCGGGAATCCCAGGTGTTGTAAGCCGCCAAAGTAGGCACGGCCACACTCCACCCTTCGCCAAAGCCAAAACGCTCGTCTTTTCGAGGACCGGTAACGGAAGCCAGGTAATCGGTAGATGGGTTTCCTCCACCGATAGAAGTAGCCGCATCGTTACCCGAAAAATCTACTTCAAATAGTACTTCTCTGCTGCTTTCAGGTATAGCCGGATCAAACAAATCTGCAAACTCACCTTCCAAAGCATACTGGAATGTTCCTGCATTGTCAATCACATATTTGGCTTCTTCATACGCTTTCTGGTAGTCACCAAGCGTTAGATACACCGAAGCAAGGAAACCTGCAGCTGTGCCTTTACCCGGTCTCCAGCGCGCGGATGGTACATCTGCCAGCCATTGCTTAGCAAACTCCAAATCTGCAATGATGCCTTCATAGGACTTATCCACTGGATTTTGCTCTAAGGTGTAGGCCAATGCCGGATCAGAAAACGCTGCATCGATGTATGGAATTTCACCAAACAAACGCACGAAGTAGAAATGGATAAAGGCTCTTAAAAAACGACCTTCCGCTACGGCTGGGTTAAGCTGCTCTTCAGGAGCATCCATACCCTCAGCACCTTCCAGTGCGTAGTTGATAGCAGCTAGTGCCTGATAGCCTTTTGGCCAGAACGCACTCACCATTCCATTGTTGGAGGACATGTTCATCTGATCAATCTCTATTCGACGTGCAGCAGTCGTTTGATCACCGATGCTCACCATATCACCTCGTAACATAAGGCTCAAACTCAATTTTCTACCCCAAAAAGCTTCGTGTTCTATAGATGAATACGCTCCGTAAACTCCGATGAGCACATCGTCAGGTGTCTTGAAAAATCCTTCCGGAGATAATAAACCCACCGGATCTTCCTCCAGATCTTCACACGACATGCTAAACAGCATGCACAGTGCAAATAGTGATGATAGTATGTATGATCGGTTCATGATGTTTCTTTTAAATGATTTCATTACAGTCCCAGGTTAAGTCCAAAGGTGAACGTGCGAACATTCGGATATCCAGCATAATCCAATCCACTCGTAGAGCTGCCATTACGGTAGCTCACTTCTGGATCCAATCCTGGATAATCAGTAATGGTGAATAGGTTTTGTGCACTGGCATAAACACGTAGCGAGCGAATGTGAACATTCTCTAAAAGCGCTCTTGGGAATGTGTATCCCAATACCACGTTTTTCATTCTCACATAACTTCCGTCATACACCCATCTGGAAGACACCTTGTAAGTTCTGCCACTAGAAGCCATCGGAATGTCCGTATTTGGGTTTTCAGGAGTCCATGCTCTCAAGGCTACTTTCGATGCATTGGCTTTACCAGAAAGGGTCTCCAACTCCATTTGCGTGAAGCTCATCATGTCATTACCATGAGACCCCTGGAAGAAGACATTCAAATCAAATCCTTTGTACTTGAACGTGTTGCCCAAAGACCAGATAAAGTCCGGGTTCGGATCACCAATGATGGTACGGTCTTGATTGCTCAATTCACCATCTGGTTCGCCATCAGCACCATTGATGTCTTTGAATTTCTCACCACCTGGCACTTGCTCAAAGCCTGAACCTGGAAGTATTGGATCTCCTACCTGATAGATGCCATCATATTGGTAGCCATAGAATGCGCCAATTGGCTGACCTTCTACTAGTACGTTAGTAATTCCCAACAACATGTGTCCAGGGCCATTGCTGCGGTATTCTACAGAGTCAGGAAGTTCCAGAATTCTGTTTCTATTGGTAGAAATATTGAAGCTACTCTCCCACTGGAAGTCACCAGTCAGGTTCACAGAGTTCACCGCAAATTCAAATCCTTTGTTTTCAATTGAACCTACGTTTTGGTACTGATCATCCACACCGATGTAGCTTGGAAGCTCTCTTCTGAACAACAAGTCTTTAGTAGTCTTTTGGTAGTAGTCCATCACGATGTTCACTCGACCTTTGATCAGACTAACATCAGCTCCAATATCAAATTGTGAGGTCGTTTCCCATGTCAGGTAGCTGTTCGATAGTTCGGTTGGTCCCAAAGCATTTAAACCTGCTACTGGAGGATTGAATGGAGATAATCTCGCTAACGACTGGTACGAACCAATCGCCTGGTTACCTACTTCACCGTAACTCACTCTCAGTTTCAACTGATCGATAGCAGAAACACCCTGCATAAAGTTCTCTTCCATGACATTCCAGGCAAATGCGCCGGATGGGAAGAATGCCCATTTATTGTTTTTAGAGAAGTTTGATGCACCGTCTTGTCTCGCTGTGAACGTGAAGATGTAGCGATCCATCAATGAGTAGTTGAATCGAGTATAGTACGACTTGATAATGGACTGACCGTAACCTGAAGACGGTGTACCTGGCTCAGCTCCCTGAACCAATGCCCAGAATCTACCAGCATCGTTGATAAAACCTGAAGATGATGCATTGAATCCTTCACCAGCGTTTTTCTGATAGGAATAGCCATTCACCCAAACAAAGTTGTGAACGCCAAAAGTCTTGTTGATGGTAAAGTAGTTTTCGCTCAGCAATGAGGTGGATTTGCTAGCGTTCAAAGAAGCGAACCCATCAGATCCTGCTCCACGAATAAGAGTCGTTGGCCAAAACTCTCCATCTCTGGTGTTGGTTACCCCAATACCTAAGGTCGTTTTGAAAGACAACCAATCGGTAAACTTCAACTCCGCAAACGTATTGGTCTGAAATCTATCAGTAACACGCTCACGATCGTATTGAGTAGCCATTGCGTATGGGTTGTCAATTTGATCTCCTACTTGCGCTACCGTAAACGACCCGTCATCGTTGTAAATACCCAAATCAGGGTTGAAACGCATCGCTGCACCCACTACACCTGCCTGGCCTGATCCACCACTGCCTTCCTGTGTTCTCACGCCAGATTCTTTGCTTCTTCTACCATACAGGTTCACTCCTACCTTTAGGAACTCTGTGGCTTTGATATCCAGGTTGGAATTGAAAGAGTATCTATTGTAATCTGATCCGATCACTACACCATCCTGATCAAAGTATGTTCCTGAAATGTAGAATCGAATATCCTCCGTACCTCCGCTTAATGATAGCTGATTGTTAGAAATAAATCCTTGACGATAGATCACGTCCTGCCAATCTGTGTTGGATCCCAGGTATTGATAGTTTGGAGAAAAGTTCTGAATGTATCCAGCAAACTCTTCACCATCTAATAGATCCAATTTGTTCGTGGTATTCTGCACGGAGTAAGAACTGCTGAAGTCTACCTTCATTTGTCCACTCTTTCCTTTTTTGGTAGTCACCAAAATCACACCGTTTGATCCTCTGGAACCGTAAATAGCAGTCGCAGAAGCATCTTTTAAGATTTCAATGGACTCGATATCCTGTGGAGGCGGCATTTCTGCTCCCACAAATCCGTCTACCACTCTGATTGGCTCAGAAGATGAGTTGACAGAGTTGGTACCACGCACACGGATACTAAAGTTGGCACCTGGCTGACCTCCATTGTTGGCCGAGATCTGCACCCCTGCTGCACGACCTTGCAAGGTTTGCACAGCAGAGAGGGCCGGGAAGGCGTCGATATCTTCTGCTTTCACAGAGGCAACTGCACCCGTCAAATCGCTTTTCTTGACTGCACCGTAACCTACGACCACCACTTCTTCGAGCGACTGTATGTCAACCTCCATCTGTACATTGATAGCTGACTGATTGCCAACAGTAACGGTCTTCTGACTAAATCCTATAAAGCTGAATACCAGCACGGCATCATTAGACGGAACGGATAAATTGAAATTACCATCCATATCCGTAATGGTTCCTTGTTGGGATCCCTCAATCAAGACGGACACCCCAGGCAACGACTCTCCATCTTCGGCAGAGGTAACCGTTCCTGTAATCGTACGACCCTGACCGAATCCATAGACTGTAACGAGCACCAATGCTAAAGACAGCATGGTCTTTAAGCAATTAGATGTTGTAAAATTCATGTTCATTCATTTTTGGTTTTGTTAGAATAGGTATATCATGAGTAGCACCATAAAGACGATGATCAGGCTAAGGGCTACTTCAATAAAACTGACTTTTTGTTTCACAATTTTGGGTTGTTAACTCAAGGTCAATCTTACGAGGATACCCAGTCACAATAATCCAGAAGTGGGTATACAGAAGTACTAAAAAGCACGAATAGGCCCTTTTGAGGCCTATTCAGTGATTATTCTTGATCAACTATTGAAAATTTTCCGGCGTATTCTGTTGGCGTTACGCCGTGATACTTCTGAAAGCACTTGCTAAAGTATTTTGGGTTATTAAATCCTACCTGATAGCTCACTTCAGAGATGGAAACCTTGTTTTGTTCCAGGATCTGAGCAGCTCGTTTCATTCGCATGGAATGAATAAATTCGTTAGGGGTTAAATTCGTCCAGGCTTTCACCTTGGTGAAGAGCATTGTTCTACTTACTCCTAGTTCGGATCCGAATAATTGAATATTGAAGAACTCATTGGAGATGTTTTGTTCCACAATTTCCAATGCACGCTTCAGCAATTTCTCATCAATAGAAGAAACGGTGATTTCCGCTGGCTTGATGATCGACTCATCAGAGAACTTTTCCCGTATTTTCTGATAGGTGTTGAGCAGATTTCTTGTCTTGAGCTTCAGCTCTTTCACATTAAATGGCTTGTTAATGTACTCATCGGCACCGGACTCCAACCCTTCAAATTTGAATATCAGTGAAGTTCTAGCCGTCAACAGCATGAAAGGAATGTGTGACGTCTTCAGGTTGGACTTGGTTTGGAAACAAAACTCAATCCCGTCCATTTTTGGCATCATCACATCACTGATAATAAGGTCTGGAACTAACTGAACAGCCTTTTTGAAGCCATCCATACCATTTTCAGCCTCCTCTATGCGGTACTGATCTTTGAAAACATCTACGATAAACTTGCGAACCGATGGATTGTCCTCCACAACCAATATACATGGCAGGGTTTCGTCATTGGATTGGATATCTCCAGGACTTGATTCTTCCTCCTCTTTTAACTCTGTTTGATTGATATCAAAATAAGTAGAGAGATCTTCACTGTCCTTGAAGTCTTTCAATTTCTGTTCTGGAGTCAGATGCTGATCTCCTTGTGGAAGCGTGATGGTAAACGTGGTGCCAGCTCCCTTTTCACTATTCACTTCAATGGTTCCAGAGTGCATTTCTACTACACTCTTAGCAATCGCTAAACCGATACCCGTTCCTTTTTGATGCTGGTGCTTTGGACTCGTTTCTTTTGACTGCACTTCATAAAACCGGTCAAAGATGTGATCGATATGCTCGGTATCCAGCCCAATTCCGGTATCCGAAATTGACGCTTTCATTTGTCCATTCTCTTCCCAGACCTTCAAACGAATGGTGCCATTTTCAGGAGTATACTTGAACGCATTGGAAATGAGGTTGTAAAAAACGCGTTCTAGTTTATCCCGATCATACCACACCCGAATAGATTCCTCTGCAGCTTCAAACTCATAGTTGATGTTGTGGATTTTTGCATACTGCTTGAAGGACAAGAAAATCTCTTCGATAAAGCGCACTACGTTGCCTTCGCCGGTATTCAGATTCTCGTGTTCATTCTCAAACTTCCTAAAATCCAACAGTTGATTGACCAGTTTAAGCAAGCGCACTGAGTTCTTCTCCATGACTTTTAGCTGCTTGTACACCTTATTGCTCCCTTTGTATTCTTGTAGAATCTGCTCTAAGGGACCCAAAATCAAGGTTAGTGGTGTCCTAAACTCATGCGAGATGTTCGTAAAGAAGCGAAGTTTCATTTGATGAATGGATTGCTGACGTTCATTCTCGAAATGCTCCAATTCTAATTGATGTCGAAGCTTTGATCGACTCATCATGATAGACGTCAACAAGTAAAGCGCCACAATGATGATCAACAAGTAAATCACAAACGCCCACCACGTTCTCCAGGGTGCCGGAAGTACTTTGATCTGCAACCGGGTGACCTCCTCTGACCAAATTCCGTCATTGTTCGCCCCTTTCACTTCAAACGTATAAGTATTCGGTTGCTGAATGGTGTAAGTAGCATTGGTCTTGGAAGTATTATTCCATTGATTTTCAAGACCAAGCAATCGGTACTGATAACGATTCTTGTCTGGATTGATGAAATTCGGAATCGCAAACTCAATACTGAAAATGGCTTGATCGTACTCCAGAACCAGTTCTTTCGTTTCAATGATGGACTGACTCAAAATACCGTCTTCAGCACCTACTTTCACGGATTGATTAAAGACTTTAAAATCTGTTATCACGGTATTGGGTGCGTAATGATTGGTTTTAATCTGCTTTGGGTAAAACGACGTAAGTCCCTGAGGACCACCAAAAAACATTCGCCCATCTTTACCACGGTAGCTCGAGTTGTTATTAAACTCATTAGAAACTAACCCATCCGATTGATCAAAGGTCAATTTGGTGCTGTCATTCAGATTAATTCGGGTAATTCCATGATTGGAACTCACCCATAGACTGCCCATTTCGTCTTCCAAAATGCCATGTACCACATTGCTGGTTCCTTCCTGGGAATCAAACAGTTGATAGCTGCTAAAGGAATTCGCTTTCGCATTGTACAAACTCAATCCAGACTCATAGGTCCCTACCCAAATCTGGTTTTTCTGATCTTCATAGATCACCAAAATATCCTCACCGGACTTTTTATGATCGTCGTAAAAGAAGCGCTCAAATTCATAGGTACCATTTTTCAAGTCACTGGCACTGAGAAAATTCAGTCCGTATTGGGTTCCAACCCACAAATTCCCAGCATTATCTCGATGAAGCAATCGGACCTGATTGTCTGTAATGGCCTTAGGATCATTAATCTCATATTGAAAAATCCGAGACTGTTTGGTCTTTATATTCAACAAGTGCAAACCTCCACCAAAAGTACCAACCCAAACCAGCGAATCATTCTCTCTCAAAATGGCATAGACACTGTTGTGAACCAGGCCACTTTGCGTATCGTAATGCTCATCAAATTGACCGGTTTTCGTATTGTACACATCAATACCCGCACTCAATGTCCCTACCCATAAGTGTTGATTCTCTAAATAAAGTGCCTTGATGTTGTCATTAGAAAGTTGACTATTGCTCCGTGTGATCGCATCAATCTCTCCACTTTTTGGATCAAACAAGTTAATCCCTCCACCTTCGGTACCAATGTAAATTTCTCCATTTACTCCTTCTACAATAGAGCTCACCACATCGTAGCTTAACCCATTGCCTGAAGGCAAATGCTCGTAATTGGTAAAGTTACCGTTGGTCTCATCGAGCATGTTGATGCCACCATAATACACACCCACCCAAAGTGTCCCTTTTCTATCTACAAATGTGGACTTGATGGTGTTTTTACTCAGGCTTTGCTCGTCATTTGGGTCATTGACGATGCTGATAAACTCGCCTGTTACGGTCATTTTATTCAATCCATTGTAGGTTCCTGCCCAGAGTACACCATCCTGATCATAGGTAAGGGATCGAACGTCATTGTGACTGATGCTTTTGGGGTCATTATCATCATGCAGGTAGCGGGTAAACTCCTCACTCTCCCGATCCAATTGATGAAGACCTCCTCGTGTTCCTACCCACAAGTTCCCGTCCTGATCTTCACTGATCGCCTGAACGAAATTATCATTCAGCGCATTGGGATTATCTGGCTCACTGATGTAGCGTTTGAATTGAAAATGGCCATTATCTCTGGAAATTAATCTATTCAAACCTCTGGAAGTACCTACCCAAATCTCTCCCCGACTATCCTGAAAAACCTCCACTACATAGTTCTTACTTAAACTATTTGGATCATCGGGATCATTCGACACTCGTTGAAACTGACCGTCTTTGTAGATATTCAAACCAGCACCGGTACCTATCCAGATTTCACCATTCTCCAATTGGCTCAAAGCCCAAATGCTGTTATTCGCTAATGAATTGGGATTGCTCTTGTCATTGAAATAACGATGAAATCGATCTTCACTGTAGCAATAACGATTCAGTCCATTGTAGGTACCAATCCACAGATCGCCTTTGTCACCAACGAGCACTTCAAGGATATCATTATTGGAAATAGAGGTAGAATCATTGGGGTCATTGCGGAAAACCGTGAAATTCTTCCCATCATAAGTATTCAATCCATCACGGGTACCAAACCAAAGCAGACCTTTATCATCCTGTGCGATGGAGATAACGGAACCTTGCGATAGTCCATCTCCTGTGGCCAAATGCCTAAACTGTACGGGCTGTTGGGCAGCCAGCTGGTCAAAACTTACTATCAATAACAACATACACCACAGCCTGGGTAAGACACGGGTAGTCATTTTATTCTTCATCATTCGTAGGGTTGGGAGTCTAATATTACACAATCATCACATCAACATGAAGCTACCTCTTAATTCTCTTATTTAGCTGATAATGGTATAATGAGGGAATCTCCTTGATTTCTTCATTGGTCATTTCCAGGTACGGATTAGGTCCGTATTCAATGGTAACCGGCAAGTTGCCATAGATGCCAATAAGTCTTGCATTCGGGCCATCTTTCATACCATTCAGAATCGCAGGTTCAGCAGACTCAAAACCATTTTGAAAATCAACCGCAATGTTCCACATGGTGGTGTAAGACCCATGTGATGGTTTCCAGTAGCCTGCTCCACCACCTTCGAACAGGCCATAGCTGCGATCCTCATCCAAAATAACCTTCACAGTAATGTTGTCGAACAAGTTCTGATGATTGGCACCAGCATGCTGATCAAGAAGTGGTTGCTGATCCACCTGACAGTTGGTGTACACGCTCTTCGTAGAGAACGTATTGAAACTTAAGGGATGACGCACCACATTTTTCACATGAAGATTTTCCACCAGCACATTATGCACACCACTCATAGAGACTGAATAATGAGCAATCTTTTCACCAGATGTCTCGATATCCTGAATGGTCACATTCGCCGTTTCCTCTGTCAAAATACCACTATCCGCATTTTCAATCTTCACATCACGCACCCAACCATTGAACAATCGAGTTAAGTAGATGCCATTGTAGCCTTCTTCCACATGATGCGCAATGTTTGGAGCCATTGGGAAGGTAATTCGTAAATGCTCAATGCCTACCTCTTCCAGATGTTTCCATTCCACCATTTTAGGCGTCCATTCAGGTCGAATGTCCATCAATAATGGGTCTTTGATAGTAATTTTGTTACCTGAGATTTTGGTAATGGTGGTTTGCTGTTGGATCAGCGAATGCTCTGGATAGTTCCAATGATGTGATCCAATCTTAAATTGCTTCTCACCATACATTGCCTGAATCAGTGAACTATTTTCACCTTCTTTGTTGTACCATTCAATCTGGACGACATCACCGACTTTGAGCTGATCAATCGTTGCCGCAGTGATCAGCTTCTCTCCTCTTTTTCCTTGACTTAGCGTTGCTAAAACAACTGGAGGCTCATCGTATTGATCCAGATAAGCTTTGGTCCGCACTCCTGGCTGTCTTGTCCAGATCACTCCTCCTGACCAGGCATATTGTGAAAATGGTAAGTCGATATTATTCTCCTTCTCCCGCTGACGTTTATCTAGTGCTACCAAATACTCCCTCAACTCCGCCAAAGCCGGAGGATTATCGAAATAACTCATTGGTCGAGGCACATAGATCTCGGTACCGCCAGAGCCACTCCCCGCTCCTCTAAGGATCAAATTGCTCCGCTCGATGTAGAGAATTTCACTTAAAATGACCCGTCCAGCGGGCATTTGGATCACAACTGGCCCATCCGTTTCATGAGCTTTCTTCAACAGTTCCAGCAGTGCTTTGCTATCATCTAATTCGTCATCACTCACAACACCATAATCTGTTGCTAGCAATACTTCACCTGTTGGATTGGGAATCGTCTGTTCTCCATTGTGGTAACCTGCATAGGAGAAATCTGGTAAATAGACTGATTGATCACTCAATACTTTAGGAATCTGAGCTTCCACTATCAAACTCATTACAACAAAAAACACTGTCAATACTCTACTCATTGCTTCACAAATCTTATCACTTCACCATTAATTGTCTTCAGAAAATAAACTCCAGCATTAAAAGCTTCCATGGATATCTCACTTTTGTTGGAAGTCAATAGTTTCTGTCCACTTAGATCATGAATCGAATAGCCAGCACCATTGAGTCCTTCAATTTTCAAAACAGACGATACTGGAATTGGATAAATCGTCAATTCCACTCTTTCTGATATACTAAGAATATTGCTCAGCAAATCATCATCATCATCGCTATTGGCTACAAAGCCTTCGGGCTGCTCACATGCATATTGTGACTCCTCAGGGTTACCCAATCCATCTTCGTCGGCATCTTCATACCAATCCTGACAGGTATCGACATTGTTCTGAACGTAGCCTTCCGGACGCTCACACTCATATACAAATGAGTTAGGATCACCTAATCCATCACCATCGGCATCTTCATACCAGACAGGGCACGCTCCGATTTCGGTCACCTGAAAGTCTGCAAACAAAACCTCCTCATCGCGTAAGGATGCTACATCATTCAAACTGCGGTAAATCCCCCACTTGGGACGCACAAAAGAAGCACCGGCACGCCACATGTCAATGGATTCGTTGGAGTATGAAAGAACCCCCGTACCATCCAAAAGCTCCAAACGAAAATCAAGCTTGCCGGTGTCTTCTGCGAACTCTGCTTTGCAGAATGCTTTCACCCATTTCCCAGCCATCAAAGACAAGTCTGCCTCCTTGACCGTCGTGTAATTGTTATTTCCTCTTCCGTGAATCAATTGCAGTTTATTGGGATCGCCTTTGCGAGGAGTAATCGTTAGTAAAGGATTGGCGGAATCCGTTCCTCCCACTACTTTAAGCTGGAAAAGATGTGTAAAATTCGAAGACGCCTGGAATCCAGCATCAATTTTGAAGTACCACTCATAAGTCACCACCTCTCGCTGAATAGCCTTCAAATAATCCGGTGAAGGATCATAGGCTTTTATTTCATTTCGCTGACGATCCACGTTCGTTTCGCACCTGTCGGTATCTATGTATTTATGAATGTAAAATTTGAATACATTTCGATCCAATTCTTCGTCATACACCTCTTCAATGTGCTTGAACATTTCATCATGATCACAATCTGGCACCTCCAATGGAGAACCTCCAAGAGCCTGCTCCAAAAGAGCATACGTATCTCCCGGACCATCTGCTGAGATGGTTGTTACGGTGGTCTCCTGAGCAAATAATGGAATCTGTAATCCTACCAAAGCCATAAAAAAAAGGACTTTGTGTAGTTGTCGGTTGGAATGGTTCATGCGCTGTTTGGTCTAAATTCAATAGCAACCCTAAACTTAGATCGGAATAGCACTCTGGCAGTTCAAAACTGGTAGTACAATCGTTCAAAAGGTGGTTATATCGCTTATTTGAGGTATTTATTCCTATTTTCGCAGGAAACTAGCATTGAACCAAAATTGATCCAGATGAGTAAGAAAATAGAAGGCAATACGGTAAAATGGGGCATCATTGGTGTAGGTGACGTTTGCGAAGTGAAGAGTGCACCGGCCATGAACCTAATTGCCAACAGCAAGATTGAAGCGGTAATGCGTCGTGATGCTGCCAAAGCCGAGGACTATGCGAAACGACATGGAGTAAGCAAATGGTACAGCGATGCTGACGAACTGATCAATGATCCTGAAGTCAATGCCATCTACATCGCGACTCCACCTGTGGCTCATCTGGAATACACGATCAAAGCTGCTAAAGCCGGTAAACCTGTCTATGTAGAAAAACCAATGGCACGGACGTTTGCAGAATGCCAGCAAATGATCGAAGTATGTGAAAAAGCAGGAGTTCCACTCTACGCCGCTTACTATCGCAGAACTTTGCCAAACTTCTTGAAAGTAAAAGAACTGGTGGCCTCAGGCGCCATTGGTGACGTGCGTATGGTGGAAGTGCGCATGGCCAAACCCTTAAAACCAAACATCATCACCCATCAGGAAAATCACTGGCGAGTAGACCCAGAGATCTCTGGAGGAGGCTACTTCTACGATCTGGCAAGTCATCAATTGGATTTCTTAGACTATCTATTTGGCCCAATTGTGAAGGCAAGTGGTACCAAAGCCAATCAAGCGAAGCTATACCCCGCAGAAGACATTGTGGTGAGCAGTTTTGAGTTCGAGTCTGGTGTATTAGGAACAGGCAGCTGGTGCTTTTCAACAGGAGAAACCAGCGACAAAGACCTGACCACCATTATCGGTTCGCAAGGTGAAATCAGCTATGTCTCTTTTGGCAGTAATGAAGTGACCTTAAAAACAGATGAAAAAGGAACAGAAACCTTCTCTTTCGACATGCCAAAGCACATTCAACAACCGTTGATAGAACAAGTAGTGGTTGATTTATTGGGAACAGGCACTTGCGTGAGCACAGGCGTATCTGGTGCCCGAACCAATCAGGTTATGGAATGGATGACTGGTTCTGGTAATTTAGTGAGTCAGTAATCGATGATTGGATGGTTCGATAATAAGAGAATTTTAATGTGTCATCCTGAGGCACGAAGGATCTATCTAACATTAATGAATTACATACTATAGTAACTACTTCCAAACCATCACCACCCCTACACTGAGCATCATGGCTTGATTAGTTACATCATTGAGTTGGGTTCTGGGTCTGGAACCATCAACCTTATAGAGTATATCAATACCTTTTCCAGTTGATGAATAAGAATGCTTAACTGATGCTTTGATATGAAAAATTGACTTCAACGGATATAAAAGTGCTAACTCATTAAACCAAACAAACCCCTTCGCTTCATGTCTAAAACTCACAGGTCGCTCAAACTCATCAATGAGGTTCCAATTGGCCTTAGCGTTATAATTCACTTGAGAATAAGTAGAAGATGCCTGAAAACGAAATGATCCTAGTTTATAATGTGACTTCAATTTACCAACGGGTCCTTTCCAGAAAGCTTGATAAGAACTATTCAAATTGGATTCAGCATTCACCAAATAGAACTTTTTACTAGTCCATTGATGACCGGCTCCAATAGTCATTTGAAACACTGAACGATCAACTATTTTGAATTGCAATAGTGGTGACAATGAAGCCGAAAATCCTTTATTAGCATCTTCTCTTGCATAAAAAACCTGATTTACCCGATTATCCTGTTCGTAATCAGTATCCGTTACCTCACCTGACACAAACCTCATCAAATCAGCCTGTAAACCAACTCCAAAACGTCGATGAATATCGACGTAATTATCAGTAGTCATTCCTACTCCAACTACATTTTTCCATTGTAGCTCGGAGAAGACATTGGGGTTTTCACCTTTCATATTTCCAGCTATGGACCAACTTAACTTTTCCAAAGAGGTAACAGCATCCAAACTCATTTCGGCCTTTTGAGACCAACTAAGAACTGGCGAAATTAATACTATGTAGATCAGTAAGTTTTTCATCGCATCAATAAACCGGAGCCTGAAACTCCATCTAACCCATCCATCATTTTTGGTGTCACGTTGTGGTTGAGTAAGACATTTATCAGGGTCACAGGCATCCGGTCTACCACATTTTTAGCTCATTTTCACCCACTTCAGGTCATCGAAATAGATATAGCCCACACTTCCGGATCCCCAGTAGCTCTGGCTACCACCTCGGAATACAGAGTAGTAAAGACCTTTAACTTTGCGCTTCGAGTCTGAGGATGCCCATTTGATGTTGTCTCTTCTCAACACTGTAGAACCATTCACTTTCATCTCGGCGGTGCCATTGTAGGAACTTCCAGTGTTGGATTTCATGTAAAACCCAATGGTGTACCAGGTACCTCGAGAAAGCGCTCCAGAACTTGGATACTTTGCTCCAAATGACTCTCCACAATTACTGGTCATTCCCTGATGATATAGGTAGGGCTGAAAGTACACTCGATTCGGGTCTGAATTCGGAGAATACCACATGGCACGCATACTACCGCCATTTCCTGCTTGCGCATCACTAGCTCTACAACCGGTCACTCCATCGCCCACCTGGAAGCCCCAGCCTACTTTACCTCCGCGACTCCAGTCAAACTGACTATGGAATCTTACTTTGTACTCCAACCAGTACTCCGTACCGTCAGACACATCAATTCTACTCTCCATACCTCCCGAGGTGCCGACTACATTGGCAGCCAAGGCAATACGCAGCGTATTGGATGAAATGTACGTCGAGCCTGCATCCCATCCAGAGATGTTTCCAAATGCAGACGAAGCATTGGAGGATGAAAACTGACCATTAGACTGTGTGAAATACACTTCACGACTAGAATAGATTGCTCTGGCTTCCGTAGCGTCCTCGTCGATGATTTCCGGAGTGACTAGATCTTCCTGGCATCCTCCAAAAAGTAAGCCTACTCCTGCAATAATGGATAGAGTCCACCCCTTCCATTGCTGATAAATGTTACTCATAATGAATAAAAATTAAAGGTTAGAAAAAATTAAACTGATCAATCAAATCGCGGTGGATTCCTTGATTTGGGTTAGGTGTTTTGTTGATTTTCGAGTGCTAACTCGATACGTTCTTTTAAGAATGCGACATAAGGTGTGGTTGGTGCTTTCATACTAATTGCCTGATCAAACACTTCTTTAGCTCGAAATAAATCTCCATTGATCAACAGCCCTTCCGACAAATTCAAATAAGCCTGAGGTGAGTCCGGATATTCGGCTACAGCCAATTCAAAAACCTGTATGGCCTCTTTTTCCATTTGTAATCGATGAAGAAGATTCACTCCAAGCTGGCCCAGTAAGGTCGGGTTAATTTCATAGGAAGATTCTGCTTTAGCATGCTCTTCCTCAAACCACGCTAATACCTCCTCCATGCACCTGCCTTCAGCCAGTAATTTGCTCATGACGATGTGAATTGGTGGTTTGACTGGTGTCAATTCTTTTCCTTGCAGGTGCCCAATCAACTGACTGGATATCAAAGCTGGATTGAAATCATCCATGGTATTGGTCCAAACAAAGACGCCTAGTTTCTCATCAGGAATCAAACTCATATCAGCACTGAACCCTCCTGCACCCCAATGATTGTTGAAAATCAAGTTCTCGTCTTCACGGAAAATATCCCATCCATAACCCTTGTAGGTGTCTTTTCCTGTTTTGTATTGTGTTTCAAAAAGACGTGTAGGTGGATGATTAAGTGTCCAATGCATCCAATGTTGCACATCATTTACAGTGGTGTGAAAACCATAACTTCCGACATTCTCTCGGGTGTATGGATAAATCTCGTTGGGGCGTTGCTCATAGGTTAACCAATGCCCAATATGATGTGGCATGGCAAGGTTCGCAGTGTCAAACTGACGGTAATCGAATGTTGAATGCTGCAACCCCATTGGATTCAGGTAGTGTTCTTGAATAACCTGTTCAAATGATAACTGACCAATGTGATGAAGTAAGTCTGCCGCAATATCGATATTATAAGGAGAGCGCTTAGCTCTTGTTCCTGCAGCAAACTCCATCGGCTGATAGACAATACTTTGAGTTGTAGCCGCCAGTGCCTCTTCATCAAACGCGGGCATGTCCCATGCAGGGCTGAAGTTGGGAATACCTGAAGTATGTGTCAGCAGATGATGAAGCGAAATGTCCTGGTAATCTCCTTCCAATCGAAAATAAGGAATGTGAAGTGAGACTTTGTCCGATAGTTGAAGTTTGCCCAGGCGTTCCATTTGCAAAGCTGTTGAAGCAATCATCACTTCCGATAATTCGCCAGCAAAGAACATCGTCTCTCTAGTAAATGGTAATGAGTCCTGAACTTGTCGTAATCCGCTGGCATAGCTGTAAACCTGATCACCACTAACGACCACAACCGCCAGTCCTGGTAATGGATTCGCCAGGTGTACTTGATCTAAGTAGTTGTCAATAGTTTCCGAATCAACGATGGCTTGTTCTTGCTTTTCACGACAAGCAAAAAGGAGCAGGAAACACACAATTGGTAATAGCTGTAATCTAAATGAGTTCATAATGCTAGTTTTTACACTATTCGCAATTTGTTACTCATTTCATTTCTGATAATTCAGTTTTAGTATTCCAATCGTACATAATGTTATGATTTTATAAATACATCATCACCAATCTTATCAAAATGTAATAGGCTAATTTCCGATTTGGAAAAGTCTAATAGTCACCTCAACCCCAGCCCTTCTCCTCAAAGGAGAAGGGTGTCTGAACTCTCCCCAACCCGTCTCTTGGTAAGAGAGGGGCTTCGATTCTTATTATTTTCTTAACTGTCTCATTTTTGGGGTGAGTTGGAAATAATTAACCACAAAACCTTGTCATTTCGACTTAGCCTGCCTGCCGGTAACGTAGTGAGAAGTCCATTTTCTCTTATTAGTCTCCCTTTGAGCAGACGCAAGATCACTCCTATTAGCTCGAGATGATTATTACATTAAATCGTCACTCCCCGAATCACTTGCATTCATCTTAATTATTAAGATTTGATTGAGTCGTGATTATAGGGGAATCTCATTTTGAATTACTATAGCTACTTTTCGTAATTTTCCTTCCCTGCCATGCAATTCCTACCTGCGCAGGAATGACGGTTCGATAAAACAGAAATAAGTGGATAATAATTAGTATTTGAATCACAAGACCTTATCGCTTCTATGATTTGAGATATTGCCATTTATACTTTGTCATTTCGACAATAGGAGAAATCTATCTCAAAAAGGGCATTCATATTGTTCAGAGAATAACCTTTACTTCTTAAACAGTATTGGCCATACTTACCTGAACTCTCCTCAACCCCTCTCTTGGTAAGAGAGGGACTTTGATTCTCATTATTTTCTTAACTGTCTCATTTTTGGGGTGAGTTGGTAATAATTAACCACAAAACCTTGTCATTTCGACTTAGTTCCACATTGAGTTGTCGTAAGATCACTTCGCTCAGCTCGTGATGACGATTAGATTAAGTCGTCATTCTCCTCCTCTAACACGGCTCAAGTGAGACACCAACATACCTACGTCAAAAACACGTCAGGACTTTTTGCACACCGCTATTGTACGATTATGTGCCATCCAAATTATGATTCTTGAACAGCTTTGGCATCACAATCGAAATTCCTAACACACCCTTTATATGATACATCATTCACGGCTATCTAACTGGATTCTGACCATTACAGCGATAGTCTTCTCAACATTCCAAATCGCTGCACAAGACCAACCATGGCGCAGTGAGCTCTATCCCTTCAACTGGCAAAGAGGTTATCAAGTCAACGGCAAATTCTTACATGACTTCTCTTTTGCCGGCTACCACAAAGGGGAAATAGAGATTCCCAATATCCAGCATAACATACTGGATGTCACTCTAGCTCCATTCAATGCTGACAACACGGGAGCAACGGATGCATCGTCAGCCATTCAGGCCGCAATCGACAGTGTAGCAGAACTTGGCTCAGGTGTTGTCTATTTGCCTGAAGGCACCTATGCAGTTAGTCCTGTCAACTCCTCTGCTTTACTAATTAGTCATGACAGCACCATTATTCGTGGAGCTGGCGTAGATAAAACCTTCATCCTCAATACAGACACTTACATGCGAAGTAAAACCGTCATTGAGTTTAGTCCAGGTAGTAATGGCTGGTACAGTCCAAGTGGCCAAAGTATTGAATTTACTGAAGATGCTGTGGAACACGATACCATCTTCCATGTGAATGATGCGAGTTTCTTTGAAGTGGGTGATCTGGTTATTTTGACATCTGACTTCACTAATGAATTCATAGAAGAACATCATATGACCGGTAAATGGAATAACTCCATTGAAGGAACCGCCTTTGCTCGCAGAATTGAAACCATTGACCTCTCAAACAACACCATTGAGGTGGATATTCCCATTCGATATTACTTGAAAACCAGAGACAATGCTCGTGTTTATCGAATTCGTCATCAGTTGACTGAATGTGGGTTAGAAAACCTATCCATTGGAATGATCGAAAATCCGAAAAGCGGCTATGAAGAGAATGATTACAATGTAGGAGGAACTGGTGCTTATGAAGTTCATGCAGGTCATGCCATTAAGTTTAAGTATGTAGAAAACTGCTGGATGCAAAACGTCAACACGTTCAAACCAGAAGCCAATACCGGTGATTTTCATGTACAGTCCAATGCTCTGGAATTGTACCAATCACGATTGATCACAGTGGCCAACTGTATTCTGCAAAAACCACAATACGAAGGTGGAGGCGGAAATGGATACATGTTTACGCTTAGAGGAAATGACTGCCTGATTACACACTGTCAGGGAATTCACGCACGCCACAATTATGATTTCAAGAAAGCACACAGCAATGGCAATGTGGTCTATAAAAGCCTAAGCAAAGACTCCAAATATGCCTCAGACTTCCACATGCATTTAAGTATGAGTAATCTCTTTGATAATCATACGGTTGACAATGATTTTCTGGAAGCAGTCTATCGGCCTTATGGAACGATAGAGCATGGCCACTCCTCCACTCAATCGGTATTTTGGAATACCAATGGTGAAAAATATCATGGCAACAGCAATCGCATTGTGGCCTCTGGTCAGTATGGCCATGGATATGTGATAGGAACGCAAGGAAATGCCACCGGAGTATCTCTTCCTACAGGCAACAATACCGAACCCATCGACCACCTGGAAGGTGAAGCGGAAGGGGTCTCTCTTCATCCAGTTTCACTATATGAAGATCAATTAGCAAGACGTTTACAAGGAATAACAGCCATAGACAGTACTGGCTGGGATGCACCAGTGATACAAGTGCTATCACCTACTACCAGTGGCCAATTATTCATTGATGAATTGTCATTTGATATTGCCTTTGGCACTAGTGAATCTGATGTTGAGAAGGTTGTTTACACAGCAAATGAAGAGGTGATCGCTGAAGTTACTGAACCTCCGTTTGAGTTTTCCTGGAGTAATCCTGCTAAAGATTGCTATGAATTCACTGTTCAAGCTTTTGCCAAATCTGGCACACCTTCCAACAAAGTAACATTGGATTTAATCATTGGCCTTGGTTGTGAAGAAAGCTATTATGGAACACCATTCAAGCTTCCTGGAAAGATAGAAGCAGAATATTTCAACAAAGGAACAAACGGGCTCTCCTATTTCGATACAGACCAAATCAACAATGGAGGTGATTACCGCCCAAATGAACCTGTGGATGTGCAACAATGCTCAGAAGGCGGTTTTAATGTAGGTTGGATTACAGATGATGAATATTTGAAATACATCGTTGACATACAGCAATCTGGAAACTATACCATGAGTTTTCGTACTGCCAGTGAAGAGTCCGGATCTATTCATTTCGATTTCCTGCAACAGCATGTCAGTGGAAATGTAGCTATTTCCAGTACAGACGGTTGGCAAAACTGGGAAACGAGGGAAAGTGAATCATTTCATTTGGAAGCCGGAACTGACACCTTAAAATTGAGTTTTACAGGAGGATTTAATCTGAATTATTTCGAATTAGCTGAGAACATAATATTGGAATCTGACCTGGCCAAAATTGAAATCTATCCAAATCCAGTTTCCACCCATTTCACGATCAACTCCAGTGAATTCGACCACATTACTGTTATAGACATGCTAGGTAAAACAGTTCTTACTCAAGATTTAGCAGTTTCAAGAAAAGTTGATGTAAGCGAACTTCAGAGCGGATTATACATCATAAAAGCTAGCAATGGAAGCGAATCGAAATCGTGGAAAATTGTCAAAGAATAAACAGTTGTAACTACTGCAGAAAATATCAATACAGATTCCTCATAAGATCGATTGATTGTTTGTTTATAAAGCCGGGGTTAGCTCCGGCTTTCTGTTTTTCTATGAGTTCAGGATTTAGCTAAGTTCCACCAATGTTCGATACACTTTCTAAATAATTTCAATGTTGTATTGACCATAAAAAAACCGGAGTTTCCTCCGGTTTCCATTGCTATTTCTTTAATTGAACTGGAGACTCCTGATAATACTCCTGAAGCGTGAAAAAAGCTTTCTTTCTGATCCCCTGGTCAGAGATCAACCCCTTACGATTCCAATAGTCCTGAATGTCTGGGAGTGGGCGTCTCGCAGAGAAGAAATCCATCAAAATCCATGGTGTAGTCCCACGCAGGAATGGAATATTCTTCAGCATTTCAATATTGTTTTCATACACAGCCTCCTGATATTCCTCTGTCCAGCGCTCTGTTGCTGTTCCATGCATGCCTTGCAATGCTCCTCCGCCAAATTCACTAATCACCAATGGCTTGTTGTAGGTCATTTTCCACCCGAGATCAGCGCAAGACTCTGGAGTACCTCCATACCAGCCGCAGTAGTTGTTGACACCAATCACATCCAGGTATTGTCCAAATGGATCATCTAACATACGGTAACCATCGATAGAGTGAGCTTCTAACGCACCTGTAAGGAGTCTGGTATTATCTGTGGCTCTGGCTGTTTCCGTAAGTCTTCTCAGGAAATCCGTTCTAGGCTCACTGATAGGTGTTTCATTAGCCACTGACCACATGATCACTGCTGCTCTGTTCTTGTCCCTGGTAATCATATCTACCAGTTGCTTCTGTGCATTGGCAAACACCTTGTCATTTTCCCAGTCAATGGTCCAGTATACCGGTATCTCCGACCACACCATCAGCCCCATCTCATCAGCTATGCGCACCATATCTTCATTGTGAGGATAATGCGCCAGCCTCACGAAATTGCAACCGAGTTCCTTGGCCCAATTAAGCAAGGTACGACACTGCTCTGGTGCCACTACTCTACCTGCCGTAAATGGTGCCACCTCATGGATCGAAATCCCTTTCAGGAATACCGACTCACCATTAAGCAAGATGTCCTGCCCCTTCACTTCTATGCTACGGAAACCAATCTTATCCGTCACCACATCTTCACCTACCGAGATCTTTACTTCGTAGCGTTTAGGGTCCTTATCAGACCATAACTTCAGTTTGCTTTTAAAACTCACTTTAGCCAAACCATTGGCATCAGGCTGTGCAGTAACCGATACTTTTGCTTCAGGAATCTCTACTTTCACAGTTTTCGGAGACTTTCCATCTAGCTGTACCCAGCCCTCTATTTCATTAAGCGATCCCTTTTTGATCTGTAGCGAATAGTCTTGCACGAAAGTCTTTGGCACTTCAATCAATTTAACCGAACGAGTAATTCCGCCAAAGTTGTACCAATCACTATTGACTGTTGGGATTTGCTCTAGCTTACGTTTGTTGTCGACCTTGACGATGACGAAGTTTTCTCCATCTTTTACCTTGTCAGTTACTTCAAAATTAAAAGGAGTAAATCCCCCCTGATGCTCACCTAGTTTTTCACCATTGAGATACACCTTCGCATCATAGTTCACTGCTCCAAAGTACAAGAATGCACGTTTATCTGATTTGGAATACAAGAAGGACTTCTTATACCAGACAGTCCCTTCATAAAAGAACAAATCGTCTTCCTGAGTATTCCAATCACCTGGTACATTCAATTGACTTGAGGTATCAAAATTGTACTCTACCAAATCACTTTCGTTGGCCATTTTCTGGTCCTTGAAGAATCCATTGGGATTTACCTGATATCGATAATTGTAATATCCATTCTCCATTGGATCTACGATATATCTCCATTTCCCATCCAGCAGAATTGCATCCCTATCAGCAACGGCAATAGTTGGCTGAGCATACACGTTCAAACCAACAAGTATCATCAGTAGAGTCAATAATTTGTTTAGCATATTTTATGTTTTTGATTCAAAACTATTCCTGGCAATCTGTAATTGATTGATTAATCATCCGAATAAGGGGTAAGGATAGTACACTACACAGCAAGATTGCAAATAAAGACCTGATAAGGTATTCCAAAAGTCGATCAGAAATAATGCATTGGAGGTCACGATTGATAGTCAAATAGTCTTAACTACTATACAATAGGAAAAAAATCAACTAATCTATCAATGCATTCCAAACAAAATATCACCTTTCATGATTTCCTTTGCTAATAATAAAATCTAATCGCCCAGCAGAAGTCATCACATGAACTACGACAAAAAAATATGGAGATATGTCGTTTCTGGAAAGAGTAAAGAAGAAATTCATCAACGAGGAATCCCGATGGATCACATCGAGACATTCTTCAATGACTGGAGCTGGAAAATAGAGCAGCTGAATGAACTAAAGCAAGATGAAGCCCAGGCCATCAAGGATGAGGTGGACAGATCTAGCGCAAAGTTCATCCAACTTAAAAACAAAAAGTGGCTACGTAGGTATACTTGTCCCCTCTGTCAAAAGAAGATCGAGCGTCAGCAAATCAGAACACACCTCAATGAAGTTCACCCGATCAGCGATTTACCAATAATCTCTGGTGACAGACGAAAGTTCAAGGAATGGTATGTGAAAGTGCAAATTAGAGAGGGCTTTCTCAAATATCTTGATGGACAGATCCTATACACTCCGATGAGTGAGTGACATCTTAAGCTATAAGTGTCGCTATTTTTATACAGAATCACCTAAACACCTTATCTAATTGATTTCCAGAATCTTAGAATAATTCAATTATTTCTATCAGAATAATACAGGAAAACAAGCGTTGTTTAGTCAGCTCAGAACCAATGACTTAGACGAAAAACCAACTTTACCCTAAAATGAAAAAACCCACTCAGTATATCTTCTAAGTGGGTTTTTAGTGCTTTGTGAGCCCCCAGTCGGATTCGAACCAACGACCTACTGATTACAAGTCAGTTGCTCTGGCCAGCTGAGCTATGGAGGCCTATCAAACGGCGTCCGCCGTGTTGACTGCTTTTGCTTTGTCTCAAAGCGGTTGCAAATATAGACTTACATTTAAATAATGCAAAACTTGAAGAAAGAAATTTTAAATTTCTTTTAGAACATCCAGTTGCTTCTTCAAATCCTCTAGCTCTTGCTCTGCTTTTTCGATCTTATCTTCGAAATCTTTCTTCAATTGATCTGCATTTTTCGACTGTGCAAAGAAGCCCATATTGGTCTTCCAAGTAGCGATATCATTTTCAATTGTAGAAATCTTGCGCTTAATAGCTCCTTCTTTTCTATGGATTTTCTGACCACTATGAGGACTGTTTTTCAACTTGCTCATTTGCACGTGAATTTTCAATTCACTTCGCTGGTCATCGGACAAATCTTCCAGACCGATTACTTTATCAGTTACTTCGTCGTAGCGACTATGTATCTTCTTGATTGCGTTTCTAGGAACAAATCCGATATCGGCATAATCATCCAATAGATTGTAAACCTCTTCTAGTTCGATGGTATCAGCCTTAATAATTTCCTCGATCTGCTTACAGATAGCTTCTTTCTTCTTGAGGTTATCCTCGAACTCTTTGTTCTTAGAGTCGTTCTGAGATCTTTTCTTCTCGAAGAAGTGGTCACAAGCCGCTTTAAACTGCTTATACACTTCATTTCTAAACTTCTCTGGAACCGGACCAATCTCTCTCCACTGGTTCTGTAATTTTTTCAGCTCATTGGCTGTCTTCACAAAATCAGTACTGTCCTTGATTTCTTCCGCCTTGGCAAGCAGCTCTTGCTTCTTCTTCAGGTTTTCCTCACGTTGACCCTCAAGAGCTTTAAAGAAGCTATTCTTATTATTGAAGAACTGCTTGAAATTACCCCAAAAGTGTTTGTTGATATCCTTGGCATTTTCGCGTGGAAGTCCTCCGATCTTATCCCACTCCTTTTGAAGCTCTAGCAATTCCTTCGTCTTCTTATTCCATTCAGTAATTCGATCTGAATCAAATTTAGCAAACTCAGCAGCTTTATCTCCCAATGCTTGTTTCGCATCAGCATTCTCGCCAAGTTCTTTCTTTAGTGTATCAAAATAATCCTTACGCTTAGAGTATACTGCATCACTAGCAGCCTTAAAACGCTGCCACACTGGTTCCTGATCCTCTTTAGGAATGGGACCAATATGCTTAAACTCTTCATGCAATTCATTTAACTGAAAAATTGCATCCTTTATGTTCTCAAGATCACTAAGCGCTTCTGCACGCTCACATAGCTCTTGCTTGCTCTCAAGATTCTTCTTGCGGTCTAATTCCTTTAATTCGAAGTAGATACTACGCTGATCATAAAAACGATCAATCAATGCATGGTAGTTGGCCCACATAGTCTTAGCCTGTGCACCAGGCACCTGACCTACACTTCTCCACTCCTCTTGTAGTTCCTTCAGCTTATTGATAGAAGCATTGCTTTCTTCTCCATCAACCAACTCTCTTAGATGTTCAAGGATTTCTTCTTTTTTGATAAGGTTAGCATCCTTATTCTTTTCAAGTTGGGAAAAATAGACCGACTTCTTATGACGCAGCTTTTCATACAGGTCATAAAACTCTGTATCTACGGCTTCACCTTTAAAGTCAAAATCCGCTGAATCATTACCCTCTGCCACAAAGGCTTCAAGAGCAGCATTTTTTTCAGCATCAAATATCTTATTGTATAAAGGACGAATTTCTTTCAATCCTTTATCCAGAATTCTCATATTTTCAACAGAAGCAAACTTCTTCAAAGTGTTGAACAACTCTTCTTTTGTTGGATTCTCAAAATCCAACTCCTCCAAAAGCTTATTCTCTTCTTCGTGATCATCATGATCGTCATCATCAGAATGCTCTTCACTTTCAGAATCAGCTTGTGCCTCTTCTTTTACAGCTTCTACAGGCTCAGCTGCTTCCTCTTTCACTGGCTCTTCTGAGGCAGCTTCAACAGGTTCAGCTACAGGCTCTTCAGCCTCCTCTTTAGTTTCTTCTGACACAACCTCTTCAGCTGTCTCTTCTTCCTTTTGTAATTCAGGGGTCTCCTGAACCTCATCCTGAATCTCTAGATTTTCTTGATTCTCAGGCAACTTGTTTTCCTTGTCTTCCATATCGGAACCTCTCTTTTGGTTGGCTACAAGCCATAAAACTAATAAAATCGGATCACTAATTCAGGCGGGGATCCGTAGGATAATTAGAAATTACCCGATACTTACCACCCATATTTTGCAAAGCTTCTCTCCAAAGCTCTTCTGGATTCATGTCAAATACCAATTCTGGAGTAGCTTTTTTATAAACAATCCATGACTTGGCCTTTAATTCGTCTAATAACTGACCATCTGACCATCCCGAATAGCCTATGAAAAACTTCAAATCATTTTCATCAACTACTTTGGTATTGATACTAGTTAGTAAGTTATCAAAATCTACCCCCCAATAAACACCATTTACAATTTCTTTATCACTAGCCAATTTGTTCGGCGATTTATGCAAAAAATGAAGGGTATTCTGCTGTACAGGCCCACCTACATACACAGTGGAATCAAACCCTTCAGCCTCTTCTATCAGCTCAGACAAACCAGAATTAGATGGCTTATTCAACACAAAACCAAACGAACCATTCTCATCATGCTCACATAATAAGATAACTGTTCGCTCAAAATTCGGATCCGGTAAGTACGGCTCCGATATAAGCAAATCCCCTTTTTCTGGTTCTATTAATTGATCTGTTGCGAAATAATCCATTTATGTTCTTTACGATCACCAGATTGGTAATCTTATAAAATTTAAACCTTTTCTTTCTAATCAGTTTTATAACTGAACGTGACTTTCATCACCTCCAAAGTCCTACCTTTGGTTTCATAACAAATAAAACAATTATTAACCTTAATTAGGAATAATCACACCTTAAGTATGAGTTTAGATTTAGCATCATTAAGAAAGGAGTACACCAAAGCCTCTCTTGATCTGGACAGTGTAGCTGATTCTCCAATTGAGCAATTCCAAAAATGGTTTACTGAGGCGCAAAAAAGTGAACTTACTGAACCAAATGCCATGATTGTTGGTACATCTGATGGTGCAGGACAAATCACTCAAAGAACCGTGCTTTTAAAAGCATTTGACACTAAGGGGTTTGTTTTTTACACCAATTACAAAAGCAGAAAAGCACAGCAGCTGGAGCAAAACCCTCATATTTCGCTGTTGTTCCCATGGTTTCAGCTAGAAAGGCAAGTGGCGGTAACAGGCATTGCTGAAAAGGTAAGCACCGCTGAATCTATGAAATATTTCATGAGCAGACCTTTTGGCAGTCAATTAGGAGCATGGGTTTCTCATCAAAGTCAGGTGATCACTTCGAGAAATATACTGGAAGTGAAACTTCATGAAATGAAAGAGAAATTCAAAGAAGGGAAAGTGCCGCTTCCAGACTTCTGGGGTGGTTATCGAGTGATTCCTTCCTCTATTGAGTTTTGGCAAGGAAGACCAAGCAGGCTACATGATCGCATCATGTATACTAAGAATGACAATGATTGGTCTAGAGAAAGGCTTTCTCCTTGATTTAATGATCACAGCAATAAAAAAGCCATCATGACACTTCGGTCATGATGGCTTTTTACTTTTAAATCGTTTATCAATTAGGATAAGTTGTAAAGATCTTTCACACCAATAAAGTCTTTGGTAATAAAACCTTCCGCATACTTCACCCCTATTCTGTGACCATACTCAATGGCTCTAGCCTCCACCATTTTCATGAATTCCGGCTTGGCTATATAGGTTTCTGGCTCCTTACTGTTCGGATCAAAAAACTGAGAACCATAGGCTTTAATGGCCTCCATTTTACGCTCCTGTGCAGAGGAAATATCTACAAAGAAATCTGGAGCTATAGAAGTGCTTTGAATGACATAATACACTTTCTTAGGCCTCCATGGTTTCTGCGGATCGCCTTGAGAGTTTAGTGTTTCAATCTTTACCAGACCTGCTTTAAAGCATGCTTCTTCTACCAATTGCGCACCTCTACCATGATCAGGATGTCTGTCATAAGTCGTATTGGTAATCACAATATCCGGTTGATACTTTCTAATCTTCTGAATTAGCGCCAATTGATGTTCTCTATCGTTACTGAAGAAGGCATCTTCAAACTCCATATTCTCGCGAACAGAAAGTCCCATGATTTTACCAGCCTCTGTAGCCTCTTCAATGCGCTGCTCTGGTGTACCTCTGGTACCCATTTCACCACGTGTTAAATCAATCACTCCCGTGGTATAACCACGATCTTTGTGAGCTATCAATGTTCCTGCACAAGACAATTCTACATCGTCCGGATGCGCTGCTATTGCTAGTATGTTGATTTTCATAACAAAAAAAGTCCCGACTCAATCGGGACCTTATCCTATTTTATGTTTTAGCTATTAAACTTCAGCTTCTTGCATTTCCACTTCCTTCTCAGCAATGAAACGCTCAGCATCCAATGCTCCCATACAACCACTTCCTGCAGCAGTTACTGCCTGACGGTAGTTTTTGTCCTGTGCATCACCTGTAGCGAATACACCTGGCACATTGGTTTTAGAAGTTCCTGGGATTGTTTTGATATATCCAGACTCATCCATATCGATGTAGTCTTTAAATATTGCAGTATTTGGTTCGTGACCTATCGCAACGAAGAAACCTTGAACTGGAAGAACTCTCTCTTCACCAGTTTGAGTATTTCTCACTTTCACACCTTCTACTTCTTCACCTCCTTCTACTTCTACAGTTTCAGTATTCCAAAGTACTTCAATGTTTGGAGCATTCATTACACGTTGCTGCATGATTTTACTAGCTCTCATTTCGTCTCTTCTTACCAGCATGTAAACTTTGTTCACAAGCTTAGATAAATAAGTTGCTTCTTCAGCAGCAGTATCACCCGCTCCAACAATCGCAACATCCTGACCTCTAAAGAAGAAACCATCGCATACTGCACAAGCAGACACTCCACGTCCATTTAAGCGTTGTTCGCTTTCAAGACCTAGCCATTTAGCTGCCGCACCTGTAGATATAATGACTGCTTCAGCTTCGATTTCATCTTTACCGTCTACAGTTACTTTATGTGGCCATCCTGAGAAATCAACAGCAGTGATCATACCGCTTCTGATATCTGTTCCGAATCTTTCAGCTTGTTTCTGGAAATCAACCATCATTTGTGGCCCCATGATACCTTCAGGATATCCTGGATAATTCTCCACATCTGTAGTAATCGTTAACTGACCACCTGGTTGACCACCTTGATATAATACTGGTTTCATACCCGCTCTAGCAGCATAAATGGCAGCTGTAAATCCAGCAGGTCCTGAACCAATGATTAATACTTTAACTCTCTCTTTAGCCATTATTTGATCTATTTTTCTAAATTCTTATTGACACAACGATTATCTCTCTTTATTGTATCAAAAAAAACACCAGAAAGGTTCAAAGTGTCATTTTGGCTACTTATCCGAGATAAACTTTGAGTGATTTGGATCTGGAGGCATGACGCAATCGTCTGATGGCCTTCTCCTTAATTTGTCTCACACGCTCGCGTGTCAGGCCAAATTTATCTCCAATTTCCTCCAATGTTAATGCATGACTACCATTTAATCCAAAATAATAACACACAACATCGGATTCTCTTGAAGTAAGCGTAGATAATGCCCGCTGAACCTCAATACAAAGGGAATCTGTAATTAAGGTATTGTCTGGCGTAACCTCCATGTCATCTTCTAAGACATCCAGCAAACTACTTTCCTCACCCCCAGCAAAAGGAGCATCCATTGAAACATGTCTGCCAGAGATTTTGATGGTATCAACCACCTCATCTTCAGTAATCTGAAGAAACTCTGCCAATTCGTCAGGTGTTGGCTCCCGCTCGAATTTTTGTTCCAGTTCAGAAAAGGTTTTGGTTACTTTATTTAATGAACCCACACGATTCAAAGGAAGTCGAACAATTCTGGATTGTTCCGCTAATGCTTGCAAAATGGATTGTCTGATCCACCATACAGCATAGGATATAAATTTAAAGCCGCGCGTTTCATCGAAACGTTGCGCGGCTTTAATTAATCCTAAATTTCCTTCGTTGATAAGGTCACCAAGTGTTAAACCCTGGTTTTGATATTGTTTGGCAACTGATACCACGAATCGAAGATTCGCTTTCGTAAGTTTTTCTAACGCTACCTGATCTCCTTCTCTAATCTTACGTGCTAATACAACTTCTTCTTCTGCAGTAATCAGATCAACCCTTCCAATTTCTTGCAAATACCTATCAAGAGATTCGCTCTCTCTATTGGTTATTTGCTTACTAATCTTGAGTTGTCTCATTTAGTCGGTGATTAATTGATGGCCGGAACCCTTCCGGCCGATGGTCTATCACCACTAAATTTAATTAGCTTTCCTCTTTCTTTTCCGGTTTAGGCAATAAAACTTTTCGTGATAAGCGGTATTTACCAGTTTTCTTATCGATATCGATAAGTTTCACCTTAATTTCTTCGCCTACCTCTAGTACGCCTTCAACTTTCTCTACACGCTCCCATTTGATCTCAGAAATGTGTAGCAAACCGTCTTTACCTGGTAGTATTTCTACGAAAGCACCGAATGGCATGATTGCCTTCACTTTACCTTCATACACTTCACCAATTTCAGGAACAGCTACGATCGCCTTGATTCTTCTTACTGCCTCGTCTAAAGACTCTTTGTTAGCAGCGAATACACTTACAAGACCACCTTTATCAGTTTCTTCGATCGTAACAGTAGCCCCAGACTCTCGCTGAATCTCCTGAACAATCTTACCACCTGGTCCGATTACCGCACCAATTTGATCTCTTTCAATGTTGATTTGAACAAGTCTTGGAGCGTTCTCTTTCATTTCATCTCTAGGAGCCGCAAGTGTCGTTTTCATCTCGTTCAAGATGTGTGTTCTACCTCTGTTTGCTTGCGCTAAAGCTTCCTTCAATACATCATAAGAAAGACCGTCGATCTTGATATCCATCTGACATGCAGTGATACCTTTATCTGTACCGGTTACTTTAAAGTCCATATCACCCAAGTGATCTTCATCACCTAAGATATCAGACAATACTGCATATCTTCCTGTTTCGCTATCAGAGATCATACCCATAGCGATACCTGACACTGGACTCTTAAGTTTAATACCAGCATCCATCAATGCCAATGCACCAGCACAAACTGTTGCCATAGATGATGAACCATTTGACTCAAGAATATCAGATACTACACGAATAGTGTATGGACTATCTTCTGTAGGGATCATTGGTTTCAAAGCTCTCATAGCAAGGTTACCATGACCAACTTCTCTTCTTCCAGGACCTCTGTTTGGTCTTACTTCACCAGTTGAGAAACCAGGGAAGTTGTAGTGAAGGATGAATTTGTTATAACCAGAATGAATTGCTCCATCGATCATCTGCTCGTCCATCTTAGAACCTAAAGTAACAGTAGTCAATGACTGAGTTTCACCTCTAGTGAATACTGCTGATCCGTGTGCAGTAGGCAATACATCTACTTCACTCCAGATAGGTCTAACTTGCTCTAAGTCTCTTCCATCAAGACGTTTCTTAGTATCCAACACACAGTTTCTCACTGCATATTTCTGAACGTCATGGAAATATTTCTTTACAAGGAAGCTATCTAACTCTTCTAGTTCTTCTTCAGAGAACTGAGCAAGAAACTCTTCTTTTACCGCAGCAAAAGCTTCGCCTCTTTCGTTTTTGTTAGCAGATCCTTGTTTAGCGATTTCGTAACATTTATCGTAACAGAAATCTTTAATTTTCTTTTCTAGCTCTTCGTCTTTAGGCTCGTGATCGTATTCACGTTTTTCAGTCTTACCTAATTCTTGAGCCAATTCGATTTGTGCCTGACACTGAATCTTGATCGCTTCGTGAGCCACTTTGATACCTTCTAGCATCTCGTCTTCGCTCACTTCCTGAGATTCACCCTCCACCATCATGATGTTTTCCATGGTACCAGCCACGATCAAATCAAGATCACAACCTTCCATCTCCTCTGGAGTTGGGTTTACCACATAAGCACCATCTTTAAGGATCACACGACACTCCGAAATAGGACCATCGAATGGAATATCAGAAACTGCTAATGCTGCAGATGCTGCCAATGCTGCTAGAGCATCTGGCAATACTTTAGGGTCAGCAGAAATCAATGAGATCATTACCTGCGTATCAGCATGGTAATCAGAAGGGAAAAGTGGTCTAAGCGCTCTATCTACCAATCTACTGATCAATACTTCGTAATCAGATAGCTTACCTTCTCTCTTCAAGAATCCACCAGGAATTTTACCTGCAGATGCGAATTTCTCTTGATAGTCTACTGAAAGTGGAAGAAAATCCACTCCTTCTTTTGCGTCTTTACTAGAAACTACGGTAGCTAAAACCATGGTGTCACCCATTCTCACTACCACAGAGCCATCAGCTTGCTTGGCCAGGCGGCCAGTTTCAATAGAGATCTCTCTACCATCAGCTAATGCAAATTTTTTAACCGTGTATTGAGGCTTCATAAAATGTTGAGTATTAAAATAGTGATAAGGAGCCTCTTACTTTTTACTTTTTTCTCCAGGCGCCTTAGATAAAAAAAAGGGAATCCTTGAGTTGAATTCCCCTATTATTTTCTTCTTAAATTACTTACGGATTCCTAGTTCCGCGATAATGCTTCTGTATCGCTCGATATCCTTTTTGGTTAGATAATCAAGCAATCTTCTTCTCTTACCTACTAATTTCATCAAGCCTAATCTTGTAGAGTGATCTTGCTTGTTTGCTTTTAAATGCTCAGTGAGGTGATTGATACGGTGTGTAAAAAGAGCAATTTGTCCTTCTGCAGAACCTGTATCTTCTTTTCCTTGACCGTATTTGGTGAAGAATTCTTCTTTCTTTTCCTTCGTTAAATACATTCTTTACTTTTTCTCTTGTTGTCCCTTAAAATCAAAGCGCAAATTTAAATGCTTTAATTTTAAAAACAATAATACTATTACTTACTTTTATTAAATCTAGCTTTTAACTTATCGATCCAGATGTTGTAGAAATCCGTATCGAACAATCTCGCATCTATTCTGGCCTGCCTCAAAAAGAACAGACCTATCGGAAGCAAAGATAAATCAGCTACCCAAACTGCAAAAGCCGGATCGATTAAACCTTCTTTCGCATTTTTCTCAAATATGATATTGATGATGTAATACGTTAGGAAAAACAGGATAGAAACTATCACTGGAACTCCCATTCCACCTTTTTTAATAATAGATCCTAATGGAGCACCTATCAAAAACATCACGATACAGGCAAACGCCTGACTATATTTCTTCCACTTCTCAATGATCCAACGGTTCAGATCACGATCCAGGTTATCTACACGAGAGCTCACCGAACTCAAATTCACCTTAATATTCTGAGCCTGGTTTTTCGCAGTTTGCAATAAATCCACCTTATTGGATTTTGCATTTAAGTAGTCCCAACTTAACGTGTCAATCAAAACCTGAGCAGTAGCTTTATCATTTCTGCGTGTATTTTTCAATGCTGTCGCACGGTCGATTGAATTTCTGGAAAGTTGTTCTCTCTTAGTGCGTGCTATATCTACTCGCTCTCTGATTGCTCTACCCTTAACTACAGAATCCTTATCCTGAACCTCTTCATTTTGTTGCTGCCACAATTCCCAATCAGGCAACATCGAAGCTTGCAATTCAGTTTTAACACTGTCTTCATCCTGGATTTCTTCTTGCTTTTCTTTTCTAAACTTAGCATCATACTCATCCACTATTTTCTTAAGTGGAATCTCAACGGAATCCAGATGATAAGTAAAGAAGCCCTTCGCATTTCTGAAGAAGCCATATTTTGTTTCTAACACTGAAAATCTCAATGAATCAATATCCTCCGTCAGTTCAGCAATATTCTTCATCTGACGATTATTCTGAAACAACTCTTTCTTCGTACGCTTCAAATCAAAAGAAGACAAGTTGAACACCATATCCATGCGATCAAACTTGGTACGATAGAAATCATCTACTTCTGCACGGGGTTTAGGCTCCTCGCTGTAATAATTTCCATTATACAATTCGAGCTTCAAATAGCGCTCATTGAGAATCATATACATCCTAGAGGAATCAGCCAGAATCACACGATTATTACCTCTTCCTCCAGTATGGTCATAGATAAGAACTTCTTTTAGCGTCTCATTGTCAGGTAATTTTTCCTTTACCTTAATGCTGTAGTCAGGAATACCATTGTAAAACACACCTTCCTTGATATCGAGACCCGGCTTTTTGTGCTTGATATCATACAGTAAACTATATGCTTGCAAATTAGCCGCTGGAACTACGTAGTTATTGAAGTAAAAAGCTCCAATGGTAAGAAGTACCACAAAAAAGAAGATTGGTCGCAAGGCTCTCAACAAAGAGATGCCCGCACTTTTTATGGCTGTTAACTCAAAATGCTCTCCCAGATTACCAAAGGTCATCAAGGAAGAAACCAACACACCTAATGGCAATGCAGCTTGCAACATATTCAAGCTGAAATAAAAAATAAGCTCAGCAAATACGTCGAATCCTAAGTCTTTGCCAACAAAATCATCGAAATACTTCATCATGTACTGAACCACCAAAATAAAAGTGGCCACTACAGTGGTAAGTATAAACGGACTAATGAAAGCCTGAAGTATGAGTTTATCGATCTTGCGCATTGGGTCCGCAAATATGCTTTAAGAAATACAAAAGGGAAAACGCAAGAAAGTTTGAGTTAGTTTATCCTCCTACAATTTCTTTTAGATCATGTATTAAGCTTTCATATAATTCTTCACTCTCTTCTGGATCCATATCACTGTAATCAGTCACACGAATAAATACTTCCTGAGTTAACTCATTCATATCTAGCTTGAACTCAACGTATGGAGGCTCATCTTCATCATCCTCCTCTTCTGTAATGAATTCAAATCTCACATGAGAATTGGTTCTGCTAGACACTATTCTAGCCTTGTTCTCGTCTCCATCCCACAAAAAAGTATAAACTTTATCTTCGTTAATATTAACATCATCTGCAAACCACTGAGCCAGCCCAGAAGCTGTGCTTAAATAAGGATAAAGCATCTTTTTGGATGCATTAATAGGGTATTCACCAATAAATTTTTCCTTCGACATAGGTGAGGAATTTTTAAAATCACGATAAAAAAAATTGAAATCGACAAATTGCTATGATAAAAAGAAAATCTTTTTACATTTGCACTCCTTTTACGGATGTGGCCAGCAGTTGAAGGTCGAAATGTTGCTCAATCGGCGGTTAATATAGGGGATTTGAACGAATTAAAAACAAAATCAAATCAACATTTAATTGAACATCCAAAAGGAAAAATAAAAATTCTGGCGAGATAGTCATGCCTCTGTCGGCAGACAGGCTCAGACTAATTGCTAGGAATGATTAGAGCGTCGGTTCGGCACGCGCAGTGTCATAACACGGAGGTCTAAGGTTCGAAAAAAAATGAATATGGCGAGGTAGCTCAGATGGTTAGAGCGTCGGATTCATAACCCGGAGGTCGGGGGTTCGATTCCCCCCCTCGCTACTAAAGCACTTCAGGAAACCGGAGTGTTTTTTTGTTATCACCAATCCTTTAGAAAGAATTACGTCGGATTCATACGCCGAAAGTCAGGCAGGTATCCGCAAATTGACAAACGGAAGTGCTACCGAGAGCTACAACAGTACTTCAAGAAACTGAAGTGTTTTTTTTATTTTACTATAATGAACTACCGCTTCGTATACGCACTATATTCTAAGACATACAATAAAATCTACATCGGACGAACCTCAAACATTAAAGCTCGTCTCATGAGTCATTATACTGGCCATAAAGGGTATACAATCAAGTTCAGACCTTGGACATTGATCTTCCTCGAAAAATGTGATTCATTAGCTGATTCAATCATTCGAGAAAAACAATTGAAATCTGCTCGAGGAAGAGACATGATCTGGAAACTAATCCAGTCTAAATACTAAAAGTGCCGGATTCATCCGCCAAGAGTCGGATTTATATCCGCCAGCTGGCGGACGGGGGTTCTACCAATAGCTACTAAAGCACTTTAGGAAACTGGAGTACTTTTCTTTATATCCATTATTCAAGCCTGGAATCTGCCTGACTTCCCTAACTGCATTATTTCAAGAATAACTTTAAATATTAACATTAACTTTGCGTTTAGGTTAAAATGAGTGTTATGAAACAGGTTATCTTCTTCAGTCTTTCTACAATTCTACTAATGTCTTCGTGTAAGAAAGACGATCAATCCATTTCTGCTGCCAATATTCTAGGATCTTGGACTTCTACAGAAAACCACATTACTGGCTGTACTGATGGAACAAGTAATGGCACCTTTTCCTTTGACTGTCCGAGTAACGATTGCAGAACTTTTGTTTTTGTAGTAGATACTGCGGTAGTCAACGATGAAAAAATCGTTAGCCAGTATTATTCTACTTCTACCTTCAACAATGGTGTGGCTGTGAATGAATCGGGAACTTTTTCCTTAGGAAGCGGAATCATGACTTTGTGTACAGAAATTGAAGATGAAGAAGTCTGCAGAAATGTAAATATTAATCTTAACGGTGATGTATTGTTGATCTTCAACACCAATGACGATACGGGCTGTGAAGAGCAAACTACTTACGAGCGAGCAACTAATTAGACTTTGATTAGAATACCGTGATTTCGCCTTAATTAAGCCCAAAAGGCTTATTATTGTATTAATCACCATGTCTGAACAAAGCAAAAACCCTTTGCGGTTAATCCTATATCGTCTAAAAAATTTAGATGAGTTAAAGAGATTTCTGGAAACCAAGGAATTTCAATACACTATCATTGGGTTGATACTGCTTAATGCTATCACAATTGGTATTGAAACCTCCCCTACAATCACCAACAGAGTTGGCGCATGGCTCACTCAGATAGACAAGTACATACTCATTATCTTCACACTGGAGATAGCGATGAAGATTGTAGCCTATCGCCATCGCTTTTTCACCAATGCATGGAACCTATTCGACTTCCTTATTGTGGCAATTGCACTAATTCCAGCTGCTGGACCTCTTCACATTCTTAGAACCCTTAGAATATTACGAACAGCACGCCTGATTAAAAATGTACCCAAGCTGCGTTTAATTATAGAATCGCTACTTAAGTCCATTCCAAGTATCGGATGGATAGCGGTTCTGCTATTCATGATCTTTTACATTTTCGCTGTAATAGGAACAGACCTCTATCAAGAAGATTTTCCTCAGTATTTCGGAGATCTTGGTAAAACATTCTTTACTCTTTTCCAGGTAATGACTCTGGAAAGCTGGTCTTCTGGGATTGCACGTCCCATGATGCAGGAGCTTCCAAATGCTTACTTGTTCTTTGTACCTTTCATTCTGCTGGCCACCTACACCACACTCAATGTGTTTATCGCTATTGTGGTCAACACAATGAATGAGTTGAATAGAGCAGAAATGAAAGATGATGAAACCAGAACTCGTGAATTAATTCATGAAGAGCATCACGAAATCCTCGCTTACCTGAAGAGTATTCAGCGTAAAATGAACAGCCTGGAAATAAGACTTGAGGAAAAAGAGAAAGATTCCGAGATCCAATAGCAGAACAAAAATCATATTACTCACAAAATGAATTAACATTCTACCTCGTTAAGTAGTTTTGTATGTAATTATGGAAAACAGATACCTGGACGAGTGGATTATACAAGCTGAAGAAGTACCAGCAAAAGTCGAAAGCCTTTTCAGCAAAATCACCGAAGAAGAATTGAATCATAAGCCAAACCCAGAGCAATGGAGTATTGGTGAGTTGATGGACCACATTATGGTTACCAATTCTTTATACTTTCCAAAGTATCAAAAAATCGTTGAAGGCAATCACCGAAATCCATTTTCTGCACGGTTTGATTATGTGACAGATTTTCTCGGAAAATCCATTCTACAATCTGTAGATCCTGAAAATCCCAAAAAGCTTAAAACCGTAAAGAAATTCGAGCCAGTTAAAAGTGAGTTCACTTTACAAAAGGTAGATGAATTTAAATCGCAGCAAGCAGCATTAATTGATCTAGTAAAGCAAACGGACACGGTCAACCACAACAAGACTTACATCTCCTCTCCTGCTGGACCACTCATAGTTTACTCTCTGGAATATGCTAATCGCATCATATTGTGGCACGAACTGAGACACATTCAGCAAGCAATTGAGCTACTCAAAAAGGAAGTTGTAGAAGCATAACTACAGTTCAGCTACCGAATTCAACAGTTCGGTAAAATCAATTACCAATCAACAATACTAAAGACTTGATTTGAACAAAAATCAAGCTCATGCAAACGCTACTAACATACTCACACGCCACTTCAGGAGGAATCGTTCTTCTTCTTGGTCTACTCAACTTCATCAACAGAACTGGCAATAAAAACCATGTTGTAACTGGACGAATCTATGTCGGTGCGATGTGGTGGATTTGTTTAAGTGCCTTCATTATTATCGCATTTTACCGATTCAGTTTCTTCTTAATGGTTATTAGAGTTTTAACCTTCTATTCATCATTTGTAGGTGTTCGAGTATTGCGCAGAAGAAAGTCCAACAGTGAAAAGTGGTATGATTGGTTAGTTTCAGGATTAACAGCCGTCTTTGGATTGGGACTGATTGGATATGCGATAGCTATATTCATCCAGGTGGGCTCTTTCCATTGGTTAGGAGCACTATCAGTCTTGTTTGGTTATTTCAGCATGAGCAGTGGCATCAGAGATATTCGATTCTTCTTATCCAACAGAAAAAGAGAAGACCTGTGGTGGTTATCTCAGCATATCAATGCCATTGGTGGTAGCTATGTTGCAGCCATCACCGCTTTTGTAGTCCAAAACAGTCGTTTGTTTATGCCTGATGATTACAACTGGTTAGCATGGGTACTTCCCCCAGCACTACTTACTCCTGTGATCTCAGGACTTGCAAAGCGCTACAAACAAAAAAGAGCCAGACTCGCTGGCTCTTAATTGATAAATAGGCAATTGATTACGTGGTATACATTGAATTGAACATCACATAATCGGTTGTCAGGTCTGTCCCCCAGCCTATAGCTGAAGCTCTTCCTTCTCTTAATTTCATTTGAATGATAATCTCGGATTGCTTGAGAATCCTTTTCACCAGGTTCATGTCGAACTCTAGTGGTCTACCCTGCTCTAGCATCTTCACCTCCTCTGTAGAGTTACCTAACCAGAGATCTACCTTTGCTGGATCAAAGTTTATACCACTTCTACCCATAGCTGCCAGCACACGTCCCCAGTTAGGATCACGGCCGAACATGGCTGTTTTCACCAATGAAGAGTCTGACACCACTCGTACGATCTTTCTCGCATCTTCTTTTGACTTGGCTCCATCCAGGCGATACTCAATGAATTTACTAGCGCCTTCACCGTCGGAGATGATCAACTTAGCAAGGTGAGTCATTAGTTCATGAAGCTTCTCTTTGAATGTGATATAGTGTGGATCACTTGTGGAAGTAATCATCTCATTATCAGCTAAGCCATTAGCCATAATACTCGCCATGTCATTAGTAGATGTGTCACCATCCACTGTGATCATATTGAATGAGTCATTTACAGCCTCCTTGAAAGCTTTATCCAGTAGCTTTTGGTCGATATTCAAATCAGTAAAAGCAAAAGCCAACATGGTAGCCATATTGGGGTGAATCATTCCAGAACCTTTCGCAATTCCTCCTATATTGATGGTATTGCCATCAATTTCAAACTCAACAAATCCCTCTTTAGCGAAAGTATCTGTGGTTAGAATAGCATTCGCAGCAAAACTTCCGGCGCGAGAATTTTCAGAAATCTTTTTGACGTTTTCTTTAATTCCTTCAACTACCTCTTCTGTTGGAAAAGCTTTTCCGATGATGCCCGTAGAAGCTACCATTACCTTATTGGTATCGATATTGAACTCTTTGGCAGCTGCTTCAGCCATTGCCAAAGCACCTTCTTCACCCTGTTTTCCAGTTACTGCATTAGCATTACCAGAATTACAGATGATCGCCTGAGCCATATTGTTGGTTTCTTCCAAATGCTTTTTCGTCAACTTGATTGGTTCCGCTACCACCAAATTTTGAGTGAATGTGGCCGACACCTTCGCTGGCACTTCCGAATATAGAATAGCAAGATCACGACGCATGGATTTCACCCCTGTGTGGGCTCCCCAGCATTTGATCCCTCTAACATTCGTTATGTTTCTTATCATGTTCACAATTACAATAGTTTAGTTTATGGTTGTAATGGAGTTATGTTTAAGCCCGCGGTTTCTTCTAACCCGAGCATGATATTCATATTTTGAACAGCTTGTCCTGCAGCACCTTTCACCAGATTATCAATCACGCCAATACTAATGATCGTATTGGTACGATCGTCATAAGTCACGAACAAGTCACAATAATTGGTACCTCTTACCTGCTTTAAATTAGGCAAATCATCACCAACTCTTACGAATGGCTCATTATCATAGTATTCATGATAGAGCTTGTTCAGGTCTTCTGAAGAAATGTCTCTAGTCGGACGTGTGTAGCATGTGGAGAGTATTCCTCTGTCTACTGGCAGCAAGTGAGGTGTAAATAATACCGATGCTTCCGAATTGGCATACTTACCAATGATTTCTTGTATCTCTATCGTGTGACGGTGACTCTTCACGCCATAAGCAGTGAAGTTGTCATTAACTACTGGAAAATGCGTATTTGGTTTAGCTTTAATTCCCGCACCAGTCACACCTGTTTTGGAATCAACCGTAATGTGATTCTTATCAATAATGCCTTCTTTCAGCAAAGGAGACAATGCCAAAATAGCTGAAGTTGGGAAACACCCTGGATTGGCTACTAATTTCGCCTCTGCAATTCGTTTTCTGAACAATTCAGGTGATCCGAATACCGCAGCATCAAACCCTTGCTCAAAATTGTGATCTTTCTTATACCAGGCCTCGTAAACCCCTTTGGAAGACAATCTAAAGTCTCCACTGAGGTCAACAATTTTAAAATCTTTGTCATGGTTTTCCTTCACAAAATCCATGGAAACTCCATGTGGTAATGCTAGAAAAACAAGATCTAATTCATAATTGGGAATATCCTCGATACTCACCAATGTCGGCTCAAATATTCCTCGATACTGCGGATGCACATCTGAGAATCTCTCACCCTTTCTGCTTTCTGACGTAATTGCACTGATATGAATATCCGGATGATTGATAAGGATTCTTACCAACTCTGATCCGGTATATCCGGTAGCTCCTACTATAGCTACGTTAAATTTTGACATTTATCTATGTTCTTTAATTGATTTCAATAATACTTCGATAACTGTTTCTATATCCTCCTGAGGAATATTCAATGGAGGAACCAAACGCACTACATTACCTGCAGTAGCATTGGCTATCACATGATGCTTCAACATCATTGTTGTTACGATTGGCTTTGACTCAACTGTTAGTTCAATCCCTAACATCAAACCATAACCTCTAATTTCTTTTATCTCTGGATAGTCTGCTTTAACAGACTCTATTTTATCTTTTACCCATTGACCTTTCTTTTCAGCTTCTGCCAATAAGTTTTCTTCTTCTATCACTTCGAGATTTGCTAATGCTGCGGCACATACCAATGGGTTTCCACCATAAGTAGTACCATGGTCTCCCCAATCGATCGCCTGACCTGCTTTTTCGGTAGCTAATACTGCACCAATTGGCACTCCAGCTCCTAATCCTTTCGCAAGTGTCATTACATCTGGCTTTACTCCAAAATGCTCATGAGCAAACATTTTCCCTGTTCTAGCTATACCACACTGAACCTCATCAAATACCAATACAAGATTGTGCTCATCACAAAATGCCCTGAGATCTATTAGGAATTGCTTGTCCGCAGGATTAATACCACCTTCACCCTGAATCGGTTCCAACATGATCGCTCCTACTTCATCCGTCACCATCGATTTGATAGCGTCCAAATCATTAAAAGGAGCATGCATAAATCCTTCTGGGATTGGAGCAAAACCATTCATCATGGCTTCTTTACCAGTGGCAGCAACTGTAGCCAGTGTTCTTCCATGAAATGCATTTTTCATGGCAATGATTTTGCTGCCTCTTCCATTTTTGGAAGCGTACTTACGAGCAATTTTGATAGCTCCTTCACCAGCCTCAGCACCACTATTGCCAAAAAACACTCTTTGCATTCCTGACAATTCTGCTAACTTCTTGGCCAACTTCACTTGAGGTTCGCTTAAGAAAAAATTGGAGATGTGCACCAATTCATGGGCTTGTTTACTGATGGCCTCAGCCACTTTGGGGTGACAGTTTCCAACATTGTTCACTGCAATTCCGGCAAGAGCATCAATGTACTCATTACCCTCCATGTCCCAAAGCCTGGATCCACTACCTTTTTTGAATGCTAGCGGATACCTTTTGAATGTTGGTAAATAATATTGTTGATCTAACTGATGTAATTCTTCTGTTGAATAACTCATTGGTTATTTTGATATGATTGTTCCTGTTTGGTTTTGATTAATAATTGCTTCAACTAAAGTACCTTCTTTGGTACCGTTAATGATTCGAGCAGACTTAGCTCCCTGATCCAATGCAATTTGGCAAGACTCGATTTTGGGGATCATGCCGCCTACGATGACTTCATCAAAAAGAGGGGCCAACTCATCATAAGCAAGTTCCTGGATCAAAGAATCTACATCATCTTTGTCCATCATCAATCCATCAACATCTGTCAATACAATGTAATCATCTGCATCAACAGCACCGGCAACTGCACCAGCCATCATGTCTGCGTTGATATTAAAGGTGTGTCCCTCTTTGCTCGGTGCAACACATGCCACCACAGGGATATAATTCTTATCTAGCAAGTCGTTGAGAATCGTAGGGTCAATACTGTCGATATTTCCAACCTGACCTAAATCTATTTGACTGTCTCCATCATGATGATATCTTCTGGAAGCTTTGGCTAGTCCACCATCCTTACCACTTATACCTACGGCACGATGCCCAAGATTATTAAGTAAAGTCACTAAACCTGAGTTTACTTCTCCAAGCAATGTCATCTCGATGTACTTCATTGCTTCTGGAGTCGTTTTCCTGTGACCTCCTATAAATTCAGATTGGATTTTGACTGTTGTTAAAATGTCATTGATGAATGGTCCTCCGCCATGCACTACAACTACGCGCTTACCAGCTTGATGGAGTTTTCCTATGTCTTTCATCACGGAAAGCTTGATCTGATCATTGACCATAGCATTTCCGCCATACTTGATAACTATTGTTTCTTTCTGGTCGATAATACTGTACGTTAAAATTTCAGGATATAAAGAATGCTCTATTTAATAAAGAGGTGAAGAGCATAAAATGTTTGAAAAAAAGCAAATTTAAGCATTTTATTTAACCTCTTCGGAGCAATCGACCTTACTGGATGGCATTCTATTACTGAGATTGCACACTATCAACTCGCTTCAAAAGCTCAAAATTTTGCTTCACTTGACTAGTGTTTTCAGCTTGTTTCAAACTCAATTTTCGAATAGTATGTGACTGATCTGAAACCGCATTTCGAACCTCTTCTAAGCGCTGGGTATTATTGGTTGTCTCTTGTAAAATATCGGCTATCTCTCTTGATTGTTGCATTACTGAATCAAGTGTTTCCTGTTGTTGCATCTGACTCAATCCTATTTTGGCAGTTCGATCATTCAAAATTCGTAATTGAGAATTCAACCGATCAGCTGTTGCTTGATAGTTGAAATACAGCCCAACGGCATTTACCAAAATCAAAGTAGCACAACCTCCGATTAAAATATTTTTAAATTTTTTAAGATCTAGTGATCGAAGGGATATAAACTCCCTATTTACAAGATCCTGAAGTGAATGATTGACTCTAAACTGTTGGCTAGCCAATGATAACAGCTTGGCAGAAACAGCAATATCCGGTAAAAACTGAGGGATAACCCCGTCACTTCGCTCTCCACAATACACTGTATTGTCTACCATTGGTAAAGACTGCCAACTCGATACATACCCACGCTTTTCCAGATAGCTTATTAGATCCATTACTTCCAGCAAGTAGCTCATCTGATTATTGAGAGTGCCTGAAGCATGAACTACCAGCAATTGCTGATAACTACTCATTTCCAGTTTCCCCATTTCAATTCCCCAACCTGGTCGTATAAAATCAATGAGCGAAACAACATTGGAAGCACCATTAACCAGGCTTCTTACAATATGTCTTTCATTATCACTAAATGGCCTCATTACTTAACAATGGTTCGTGGAATAGCAGCAGGAAGTCTACTCAGCATCTCATTGTTCATCAATTGAGTCACCTGGGTAAAGGAGCTAATATTAATGGTATTGCTCTTTTGACGTCCAACCAATACCACTTCTTCTCCAACCTCTACACCTTTGATATGAGAAACATCTACCATGAATAAATTCATATTGATTAGTCCAACAACAGGAGCCTTTTTCCCTTTGATGAGTACATGCCCACGATTAGACTGCCCACGTGGGTACCCATTGGAATAACCAAGTGGCAAAACCGCAACTTCCATATCTCGAGTAGCCTGGTAACTAGTACCATAACCGATAAACTCCCCTTCTTTTACATGACGAAGGTCCATGATATCCGTCTTCCAGGTAAAAAGCCTTTTCAAAGCACCATTGGAGCTAGTAGCACCGATTTCCTGCAAGTGTGCATAGTAGATATCCGGGCTTGGCCAAAAGCCATATTGGGCTACACCAATCCTGACCATATCATATACCGTATCAGGATACGCTAATGCAGCTGCAGAACAGGCAATGTGTTTGATTTTAGGCAGGACATTCTTCTTCTTGCATTGTTTCAAAAACTCTTTGTAACGAGCATGCTGAGAATCGATTTTAAACTTATTGGCGAAACTCTCAGCTCCCCCGAAATGCGTACATAATCCGGTAAACTCGATAAACTCCGCATTCTTCTTTAAGAAAGTAAGCGTTTTAGGAAAGTCTGAAGCTTGCATCCCAGTTCTATTGGCGCCTGTCTCCACCTCTATATGTAAATGCGCTTGCTTTCCAAGGGCTTTCGCTTTGTGAAGGACAATTTCCAATCGCTCGTAATTGAAGACAAAAAATTCAATGCCATTTTCAATAGCCCAATCAATGTCTTCGTCATACAAAATACCCATGACCATCACGTCAGCTTTAGCTGATTTGGCATCCAAGACTTCTTCTGCCTCAAAAGCTGACGCAGTAGCAAAGTGATTCACTCCAGATTTCTCGGCCATACGAACAAAAGGTCCAATTCCATGGCCATAGGCATTGGCTTTTACTACAGATGAAATACGTACTCCATCACCTACCTTCTTGCGAATGAAGTTGATATTGTTGGTTAATGAAGATTGACTCAGCTCTATTCTTGATGAGTGTCTTACCATATTTTTTGTTGATTATTCCAGGTATATGACTTACCCCAGCTGGACTTAGCCAGGTTATCTACTTCTTTTAGTTCCGAATCTGGAACCTGATTTACTTTATGAGCTACATCTAAATGGCTATAATGAAATGCGTAAATACGCGCTGCAAACTGTGCTATTGGCAAACTGGACTCTCCGTGTTTTTCTCCAAAACCAAAAACGGCGGGTTTAATCCCTTGTCCCCAATCTTGTCGTCCTTCGTTGTTCGGGTTTAAGAAATAAGCTCTAGCTTTTCCATTTTGATCTTTAGCTATTCGCAACAAGGAAATGGCGTGAAACCCAACCATATCTCCTTTGGATGACGTGATAAATATCCCTACTGGATTTGGATAAGACATCTCCCGATCTCCGTTGAAGTCTGGATGAAATGCGGCATAAAAGATTCGTATAAAACCTTCAAAATCCAGAATAGAGTTGGTCAAATAATCATAGCAGGAGGCAAAACTCAATTGTATCCACTGTCCATACATTGCAGGGTTTACCCACTTATGCGGATCTTCAGCTCTTCCTGCAGATCGCTTCATCATCTCGTTATATATCTTATCCAGATGTGGTACTAACAAAACAGAAACCGGATCGAGATTGTAATCCAATTTCTCAACCAATCCTTTGCCTAGTTGATTAGAAACCAAATCGTGATTTTCAAATCGCATGATCAGGTTGTTTTGAGTAGCAACCGTGATGATCATGTCTATGAGCTTAGCAGGTGCATGCTGACTCCACATACTCAGTCCTCTTGCTGACTGACAAGTAGGATTATTACCTTGTCCAACTCCAAGAGGCTGTCCCAACATTTTAATAACTCCACCTAACAAGTATTGCTGAGCTGTCACATCCATATCTGGATGAATCAAAGATTTGATGATCCGCTTTTCTACTTGCGGGTTCAATTTGATCTTCCTTAAATTCTCCAACCCAACTCGCACAGGACGTCTGGAGAACAGGTTTTTACCCAACATTCGAGCCAATCCATAAATGCATTGACAGTTATCGGGACTAACAATTTCTATAATTAGCGTAGAAACTAACTCATGAAACTTTTCCCATTCGGCTTTACCTCGATCATTAAGATCCAGGCAATTTGGCACCAACTCAGGATGTTCCTTCACCAGTTTCTTGAGCAACAACGGATGGTATTGACTGACCAAACCTGTTTGATGCATGTAATAACCGAAGCTATCAGCTTCGTGCGATAGTGTTCTAAGGTTGGCATTATCCAAAAAGTCCTGATAATCTTCCAGTGTTTGATGCAGAATCGAATTCTGGGAAGGTTTGTAGACTGCATTGATATATAACCTTACAGATTTATCAACTTCACGATCACCAGAAGTATCAAAACGAGCATCTACCAGACGTATTAATTCGCGCGCTTTTCTAGTCACTATCGGACGCTGCTCGCAAATCAAACGGATTTCCTCAGCCAACTTATCGTATACGCCACCCAAATCAATCTCTGAAATGATGAATCCGAACAGATTAAAGGCCTTCTTCAGCTCACGCTCACTCATGACAGTGCGTGTCTCTTCGGCTGGTTCTTTTAGTGCAAACTCTAGATTATGAACCACTACTTCTTCCAGGAAATTCTGTGCTTCTTTGGCGTTAATCACCTCACTTTGCTGATCTCCATTGGCATAAGCCAATAACCGAAGCTCAGAGAGCAATTCAAAACTAGAAGAAGGATGACCGGCTTTTAAGGTTCCTTTCACAAGTGCTGGAACTAACTTATCTGGTTCATTCCAAGCCGTACCGAAGAAAATACCGGCCTGATCTAGCTCGCCGCTTTTCTCATATAAATAAGACAATCCATCTCTAGTCAGACTGAGAATATCAATCTGTGATGCGAGCTTGGCTGCTTTGTCTCTTTTGGTAAAATCAGGAGCCTCTTTGAATTCTAAAAAACTGTTTTCAAAATTTTCGAATACCCTATTTGAGGTTTCTTGCATTGTTGATTTGGGTCAATAAAGAACTTCTCGACAGCCATACCCATCGAGAAGCAACAAATAATTGTATCTGATTATCAATTAATTACACATAGAAATCTACTTCTTCATAATGAAGCAGCAGCTCTGTCATTCGGTCTGGATCTTCACCTTTGAAGTTGATCGTACCAAAGTGATTTCCAAAACCTTCTCTGTTGTCACTAATCTTCTGTGTGCTCAAAGGCGGAACTAGCGTGTGATCCACAAAGTATGGTTCGTTATTCAGCTCCTCAGGGATTTCAAGTTTCGAGAAAGTACGTTTCTGAGGGTAGATCATCACATTACCATTGTAGTTATCAGGGAAATAATCCTTCGATGGGAAGATTTCGTCCAGTTCCTCTTCAGTAATATTTGGGTCATGGCATAGCACAAATGCAGCTAATGCATCAAATCCCCAGGATTTACTCGCCAACTCTAAAATGTGACCTCCAGGGATTCTACAGGCCGTTTCTCCAAAGTTCAATTCATCATTCTCAGTCAGGAACCACTCTGGATGCACCATACCATATTCGATTCCGAAGATGTCTACCAACTTCTGCACATGCTTATATATGAGTTCACGCTTAGAATTGAGATAATGTCCTTCTGGAATGAAGTTAGAATATCCTAAATGCACGTATTCTGTGATATTCAAGAAACGCACTTTTCCTTTGTTGATGAACGCCTCACATGAGAATTCTCGACCAGGCAAGTGACTCTCAGCCAGACATGGGAAATCACTATCCTCACACTTCTCATCTATATCTTTCATAGACTTCAACAGCCTATGCCCCACTGTACCAGCTGAAGCAAACGGCTTGATGTGTACCCAGCTATCCTCTTCACCGTCCAATTGAAGATTAGCTTCATTGAGACGTTTCATGAAGGCTTTGACTCCTTCTTTGTTGTAAACCTCTTCAAATAGGCCTACTCGTAATCCACCAATGAGCGCTTTACGCTTCATCATTGCTTTATTTCTAAACAAGAAAGCACGGTTTAACACACGTGGATCACCACGATAGATTGAATTGAGAGCTCCGGCCCACTCTACTGTTTCCTCAAACAACGGAACAGCTACATCCACTCCATAGGGTTGTAATTTTTCAAATAGATCTAACGAATTAGAGGTATCACTCCATTCATTTAGTTGATACGAGACGAATGGAATATTATTCTCTTTTGCATAGGGTTCAAAATCAGGAAAGGAAACCACTACATACGGTTTCCCAAGCTTTTCCATACTTTCGATTACGGGCAAACTCCACCCCATCAATGCGAAACATTTAGCCATTATAATTATCGATTTTTGGTTTCAAGAAATTATAAAAAAGGACAGATGTATCCTGTGGCGAGAGAAAAGGGCACGTATGTCCTGTTGTGGATGGATACATCTATAATAAGTAAGGAATACCGGTGTAGAATGTTCCGAAAAATCTCAATCCATTAGCTGAGTACAGTGATTTCTTAGAATAATGAAAGGTTTTTAGATATTTTGACGCGCATTTCCGAAATACCTGTCATTCATTTAACTTAACGGAACTACACTTAGAGCCTTTGATTAATATGAAACGATCTTACCTCCTACTTGTCATCATTGTTGCATTTTCATGTGCACAGCAAACACCGGAAGAGCTACTTTCCATAACAAGAGATAAGTATAATTCAAGTAATTACATCAGTTTAACAGCAACCTCCTACTGGCCTGACATGCTTGGCATTGTCGATACGACACTTTATAAAATGGAGTTTATAAATGATGGATCACCATATCTTGGATATGGATTTGTAATTAAGAAAAGGAAGGCCGATGTAGTTTATCTAGATGGTATGTTTCAAAGGTTTGAGCATATAAAGACAGCTCTTAAATCATATGATTCTGCTAGTCTAGCCACTAATAATACTCCACTTACCAAGAGTACAGTTATACAATACAACCCTCTTACACTTCTAGAAATGGATTGGAATTTTTCAATGGACAGTCTTCTTGAGAATAAAAAAATGATGGTTTACGAATCTTTAGAAAGGGATACCGTTTATGAAGGATTAAAAGTGAAAGTATTTTTCAAACTTTATATTAATCCTGCTTCAAACCAAGTGGCTCAATTTGAGCGACTCGCATATCAAGATGGGAATCTAGGACAAAAAATGGTCTGGACTTACAGAAATTCTCAATTTGATAATGAAAAGACCGCTTTACATTATGATTTGCCTGAGAGTTATGTTTCCATTACTGACTCAGGATATGAATTGATGAAAGTAGGTGATAAAGCACCGGATTTCAAAGGAATTACGTTGGCTGGAGATAGTATTTCTCTTTCTCAGTATCTGGGTAAAAAAATATTGGTTGACATATCCGTCATTAACTGTGGATATTGCAAAGAAGCATTGGAATACATTAATCAATCAAAAAACATCATTGAGAATATCGAAACAGTCTATATCAATCCCGAGGACGATATTGACCGTATGCGTTTATATAAGAGACAGGTTGCTATTCCATTTCCAGTAATTGCGGGTCGAGAAGATCTAGGCAGAGCATTTGGAGTGAATGGATACCCCACTTTCATTGTCATCAATGAAGAAGGAATCATTGAACAAGTACAACAGGGATACACCAAAGAGTTTTTAGATCAGTTTATGTAAATATCTAAAACACTTGAATTGATCAATTAGTTGATGGCGCATATTATAAACTAAATACCACCAACTAATGACTGTAAAAGAACTTAGACAACAGCTACATGACTGGGTAGACCGGGGAGATACCAAAATTCTGAAAATGCTCTATGCCATCAGCAAAGTATATTTCACAGAGGCCAACCCTACCCGATCGGATTCACCTCTATACCGTCTGGTCTATTCCAGTGTCAGATCAGAATCGTGCGATCAGGATTGTATTGATAAAATTTTAGCCAGCTCAGTAAAAAACAATCCATCTAAAGAACTTACCGGAATGCTTCTGTATTCTGAAGATCGTTTCATCCAAATCCTCGAAGGGCCTTTGGTTAATGTAATGGAGACTTACAACATGATACTAAAAGATCCAAGGCATGGCGGATCAGTAATTAGATATTGTGCTCCCACTGAGGAACGTTATTTTGAAGATTGGCACATGGGTTCTAAAAGTATCGAGGAACATGCCTTGGAATTCAAGACGGATATCTCTTCGGAAGAAAAGAAACTGTATAACTCCCTGGCAGACGGGAATCTTGCTTCCTATAGAGATGATAGTCTAAGAATGCTTAAAACGTTTCTGGCGTTCTAAAAAGTATCAAGCTACTTTTTTTGGCATAGCCCTTGAACTTTTACTATTAAAACCAATAACTATGACATTTAAAGTAATAGCAATATCACTAGTAATAATCGGATTTTTAGGATTAACATTTGGAGTATTAGGCATCTTCGGCACCCCTGTAATCGCTCTTAATGGATGGGCAATGGCCATTTTAGGCTTTATTTTCTTCCTATCTGGAATGGGCCTTTTAAAACGTCAGTTAGACTCCAATTAATCATTATTGCATTCTCATTCTGATAAATGGAATTGCCAAATCGGTAAAAATATGATCAATTCCATTTCATGAATTTTCTTTTTTTGGTAGTTTGGTTGGAGAACTAACCGAACTCCATGAAGAAAATTAATTGGCCTGATCATTTGACCAACCTGTTGGTAGTAATTCTTGGCATTACCATTGCGTTCTATTTGGAAGGATGGAAAGAAAGTAAAAAGAGCTATAAACTCGAGCAACAATACCTGAGTAGCCTAGCTACAGATTTACACAGCGATAGAATTTACCTGGACACCTTATTGGTCATTAACCGATCCATGGAGAAGAGTTTGAACATTCTCACTGGAGCTACCATCGGTAAGGCGTACAATGAAGATTCGCTCTTATTTCATGTATATTCTACGCAATACATCCCTCCATTTCAGCCTCAATCGGTCACCTATGAATCTTTGAAATCTACAGGCAATCTAGACCTAATCAAAGATTTTGAGTTAAGGAATCGGATTGTAGAGCTTTACGAACAGTTTTACCGTGGAAGTAAAGAATATGATAAGGCACTTACTAATCATACTGACTCCTATGTTCAGCCGTATTTCATCCGAAACCTTGACTTTATAGATGGTGGACGAGTAAAAACTGATTTCTTAAAGGATAAAGAGGTACGAAATATGTTGTTTGCAGAAAAGAGTATTGCTCAAATGCGCACTACTTTCTACAAATCCTTAGACTCTCAATTAGACTCTCTCATTATTCAAGTAGATCGGGCAATTGAAAAATAACATCAATATATCTCTTAGAAATCTTCATGAAGACCAGGCTGAGGTACTAGCTGAATTGGCCAATAATAAGAAAATATGGGACAATGTACGAGATTTCTTTCCTCATCCATTTACAACTCTAGATGCGATTGACTTCATCAAGAAGCAAAAACTGAATGAACCAGCAACACATTTGGCCATTTATTATGGAGATGATCTCACGGGAGTTATTGGCATAGATCCCATGAAAGATGTTTTCCGCAAAACCGGATACATTGGATACTGGATTGGCGAACCTTACTGGGGTAAAGGTATAGCAACAAAAGCCATCCAACTAATGACCGATTATAGCTTTCAAAATTTAGACTTGATCAAGATTCAGGCTGGGGTATTTGGACACAACATGGCATCTATTCGTGTGCTTGAGAAGGCCGGATTTAAGCTAGAAGGCAACCTGAAAAAAGCGGCTATTAAAAACCAGCAAATCGTTGATGATTTGATCTATGGGATGATTAATCCAGCATTTCAATAGCAACAAGTCAATCTCATTATTTTAAACAATAAATCCGTAAAACATAAAACAAATACGGCATTTAACCGTATTTTTACAAAACACTAATATGATACAGAGATGGACACTAATGAAGTAGCAAGGTTTGACGCTAAAATGTCAGTCTTGCACAAAAAGTTATTGGAGGAAGCTGCTAGTTTGAAAGGGTTTCGAAATTTAACTGAGTATGTAATTACTACTATGGTTGAAGACGCAAAGGCTGTAGTTGAAGAATATTCAAAGGTTTTGTATTCAATTGAAGATAAAAAAAGAATTATGAAAATCTTGAATGAGCCAACAGAGCTATCTGATTCATTCTTGAAAGCTTCGCAAAAACGAAGTAAAAGATTAGATAATGAAATTTATAACAGTTGATTTTGATAAGAAATATAATAGAGAACGTTTTTCATGCAGTCATGATTCACTAAATAATTATCTAAAAAGGCAAGCCACCAAAGAATCAAAAGCAGGGCTGGCCAAAGTTTATTTGTTAGTAAATACCTCGAACGAGGTTATCGGTTACTATTCATTATCTTCTTCAGAACTCCCAAAGGATTGCATTCCAGATGTAATGCTGAAAAAACTACCCAAAGGCTATACTGGATATCCTGCCATATTATTAGGACGACTAGCAGTTACCAAAAATGAAACAGGAAAAGGATTAGGAGGAGAACTTTTAGTCGATGCCATTCACCGATGTGTTATTCATTCTCTTTCTATTGGTACTTGTGTAATTATGATTGATCCAATAGATGAGAGTGCTACTAAATTCTATGAGAAATTCATGTTCAAACGATTGCCTGATTCTGATAGAATGTTATTACATATTGACTTCAATCTTCGATCACACTTTGGACTAGAATGATTTGATCAACCTTCAAATAACAGAGTTCAATTGGATTATTTCATCACCCAAAATATCCCCTGTAGGTGATAAAAGAGCCAACCAGAAAAAATGATCACCAATTCATGTTAATAGCAGAATGATTATTTCGATGGCTCCAGTAAATCCCACCGATTGCCATACAAATCCTCAAATACAGCAACGGTACCATAATCAAAAACTTCTGGAGGTCGACAATCACAACTCCTCTATCAATCATTGCTTGATAGTCTCTCGAAAAATCATCAGTATACAAAAACAGAAAAACCCTTCCTCCAGCTTGATTGCCAATACTCTGACGCTGTTTATCATCCGCTGCCTTTGCCAGCAACAAGGAACAGTTTTCATCTCCGGGTGGAGATACAACCACCCATCGCTTGTGCTTATCCAATGAAGTATCCTCTATGAGCTTAAAGCCTAATATATTGGTGTAAAAATCAATAGCTTCAGCATAGTCTTTTACTACTAAAGCAATTTGAGCAATACGTTGGTTCATTGTACTCTAATCGAATTAGGCTAACCTATTGGACTTCCCTCCATCATGCTCTTGAATGTAAACGTAAAAAGGTGCTAATATGTCAATAGAAGTAATGCGATCTTTTACATTTATATTCAAGAAGTGTTCCTCAAAAATAGAATATGCTTTTAGATTACAAAGCTCCCTCAAACCATCATTATATTCCTCAATACACATACCATCTACTTCCTCAAAATATACTGCATCTTCAAGAATATCAGAATAGTTAGAGAATAATATAGGCCCCATTGGCCCCATCACAAGGTTATCTAATCTATTATTTAAGGAAAGCTCTGTTGGCATGAGATACTTTGGATTTAAGGAACCGTAAGTATTGAACTGTACACTCCCTTAAACAGAATCAAAAAAGAATACCAAAGCTTGAATCGGTTTCTTATCCTCACTTAAGTCAATAAGCCGTTCAATCTCGGCATTAAATTCATCTAAAATATCCTCGCTTGAAATCATAGAATCAATGAGATCTACCATCTTAATCAAATGATGCCTGACCTTTTCATTTATTTTTTCATGATCGGATTCATCATATTCGTTCAACGTATCTACAAACGATTTCTTCGCATGGACATAGGCATCATGACAGGAAAGAATTGATTCTTCTTTCATTTATTTAAATTTATAGTGGTGCGGAAGATTATTAAATATTCGTTTGTCAAATTACGTTTAACTGACGAATTGCCACCTAACAAATGTTGAAATCGTTCTGTCTCATAAAAAAACACCTAATTTTAGGTAACTAATAATAATGACAACTTAGTTCTAAAGGATTAGAATTCAGACAAGGTGAATAATCTCTTAATTATTGCTGAAAAACTCCTTTCAATTACCGGAAAAACAAATATCTAAGCAAGTAGCTAACTCAATTAGCAAAATGAAAACGGCGCATAAAATATCATTTCCTTCAAAGCATAATCAACTTACTTTCTGAATCACCTAAGCCTTTCTTACTTACTAATACCTAATAGGTCAAACAGTCACCCATTTTATTCTGTACATCATCAAAGACTTCACATATGACTTGTCTACTCACTTTTTACCAATTGGAACTCATATTAAATATCATATAAAAAACATAATCAGTATTAGAGCAAATGCACTTACAACGGTTGTGAAAATTCCAGTATTCCTTGACTTAGTCCATCCAGACATTCCAATTACTGTAAGTAATGAAACAACACCTAACATATAACTCAAAATACCAATAATTCGAGGCTTGGTTAAGTCGGCATTAGTCACTTCAAAAGGATATCCTTCAGTAGTTTTCATTAAAATATTGGTGAGCGCAAATACAGCTACTAAAAAACATCCAGACGAAATCGTTGATACCTTCAGAATTGCATTATGCAGCCTATTGGAGTTGGAATTTATTATCAAATTAGCTGTGATGGCGATGGAAAACCCAGTCAATAACGCACATGTCAAGATCAAATGACCAGCTAATTGATTCCAGTAATCAAAAGAAAGTTCAAACATAATAGTCTTTTAGATGCCCCAACAAATAAAACGATAGGTAAAGCGTCATTACTTTACATCATTCAAAATAACGGATTTCACACTCCCTGACAACAAAAAACCTCCAAAATCATACAATCCTGGAGGTCTTCATTTTGTTTTGAGTCCTATTACAAGGCCTTCTTAAACTCTTCCAAAAATTTATCCGCCTCAGTCTTGGATAAATTCAAAGCAGGTAACAATCGAATAGTGTTTTTACCTGATGCGGAACCGGTAAATACATGATGATCAAACAATAACTTCTTACGTAGTTCGGCAACTTCAAACTCCATATCGATACCAATCATCAAGCCTCTGCCACGAACCTCTACTACTTTATCTATACCTTTTAGCTCATTCATGATGTACTCACCTACATTTTTGGCATTTGCTAAAAGTTGCTCTTCTTCTATAACTTCTGCTACAGCTAATCCTGCAGCACATGCCAGGTGATTACCTCCAAATGTCGTTCCGAGCATTCCATACTTTGCTTCAAATTTTGGAGAGATAAGCACCCCTCCTATTGGAAAACCGTTACCCATGCCTTTAGCCATTGTGAATAGATCTGCCTCTACCCCATAATGATCATGAGCGTAAAAATCTCCTGTTCGTCCGTAGCCACACTGAACTGCATCAGCAATAAATACGGCTTGATACTCATCACATAAACTACGTATCAATTTCATGAATGACTCGGATGGAATATTGATTCCACCAATACCCTGTATTCCTTCTACAATTACAGCTGCAATTTCATTCTCTGTAAAAGCTTGTTTTAAAGCCTCCTCATCATTGAACGGGAGTATCAGCGCATTTTCAGTTTCATTTACAGGAGCAACAATATTCTTATTATCTGTTACTGCAACAGCTAAAGAAGTACGTCCATGAAATCCTTTAGTAAAAGATATGATCTTCTTTTTGCCCGTGTAGAAAGACGCTAGCTTCAAAGCATTTTCATTAGCTTCCGCTCCACTATTACATAGAAACAGATTCCAATCTGGCCTTCCTGCCAATGCACCTACTTTTTCCGCGAGTTGTTCCTGGAGCGGATTTTGAATTGAGTTGGAATAAAAGCCAAGTTTCTGTACTTGATCGGTTATACGCTTCACATAATGTGGATGGGAATGTCCTATAGAAATGACCGCATGTCCACCATAGAGATCAAGGTATTCTTGCCCATTCTTGTCATACACATAACTTCCTTTTCCACTTGCTATCTCAATCGGAAACAATGGATAAACATCAAATAATGCCATTTATATCAAAAAATAATCTTCCAAAACTTCTTAACCTCTCACTTGTCCATCTCCACGAACTACCCATTTATAACTGGTAATTTCTCTAAGACCCATTGGTCCTCTGGCATGTAACTTTTGTGTACTAATTCCAATTTCTGCGCCAAGCCCAAACTCACCTCCATCCGAGAAGGCTGTACTTGCATTCGAATATACGCACGCCGCATCTACCTGTTGTAAAAATAGCTCAACAGTCTCCAAATTTTCTGACACAATCGCTTCGCTGTGTTTAGAACTATACTGTGCTATATGATCTAGCGCTTCTGTCAATGAATTAACCACTTTGATGGACATCTTGTGAGACAACCACTCAATGCCGAAATCATCAACATCGGCAGCAATTAATAACTTTTGATCATAAGAAGATTGCAATGCTTCAAATGACAATTGATCTGCATGGATTTCTACTGCATATTCTGCGTCCATTCCCTGGACAATAGCTGACAAATCTGTCAATCGATCTTTATGAATGATCAAACAATCCAAAGCATTACAAACACTGACTCGCCTCGTTTTTGCATTCTGAACAATGGCTTTGGCCTTAGCTAAATCAGCATCCACATCCACATAAGTATGCACGATACCCGCACCAGTTTCAATGACCGGAATGGATGCATTTTTACGAACAAAATCTATCAATCCCTGACTTCCACGAGGAATAATGCAATCTACCAGACCCTCAGCGGTTAGTATCACCGGTAAAGCCTCACGCTCAGCTGGAGCCAGAAGAACCGTATCTTCCAAACCATACTTACTTAAAACTTCACGAATCACTGAAACGATAGCTTCATTAGAGTCTGCAGCATCACGGCTGCCTTTCAGCACACACGCATTTCCCGTTTTGAAGGTCAATGCAAATACGTCAAAAGTAACATTGGGCCGGGATTCATAGACAACACCTATTACGCCAATAGGTACCGATATCCGTGCGATTCGAAGACCGTTTTCCTTCACATGCTCATCCAACACTTTACCCAAAGGATTAGGCAATTCTGCCACTCGCCTCATGTCACTGGCAATCGATTGGAGACGTGAAGCATTCAAAAGCAAGCGATCATATTTTGGATCAGTGGGATCCATTCGATCCAGATCCTTCTGATTAGCCTCTAGAATAATAATCTCTTTTGCTAGAGCAAGATCAGCTACTTCATTAAGTATTTTCTTCTTTTGATCACCCGAAATAGCAATGAGTTTTCGACTTGCACTTTGGATGGCTTCTAATTGTTCAATCAACTGCTTTTCCACTCCTACTTGGTTAAAAATCTGGTCCCTATCTCTTTCCCTTGTATAATGTCCAATACTACATTATCCACCTTTCCATTGGCTATATACGTTTCAACTCCATTGACAGCACATAAATTAGCAATGGCATATTTGGATTGCATGCCTCCTCTACCCAACCCAGACTTCTCAGTGGAGATGTATGATTTTACAACAGTATCATTCAATGGAACTACATGAACTACCTTTTTATCCTGATCATAGATACCATCCACATTACTTAAAACAACCAACTTCTTAGCCCTAACCATTCGAGCTGTTAATCCTGCCAACTCATCATTATCTGTGAACATCAACTCCGTAAGGGATACGACATCATTTTCGTTGACGATAGGTATAATTCCTTCTGATAGCAATCCTTCAAAACAATTGATCATGTTTTGATAATGCTCTCCTTCTGTAAAGTCTTCTTTGGTAGCCAAAACCTGAGCACATACCACACCATACTCTATGAACAACTCGAAATATCGCTTCATGAGCGTGGTTTGACCAATAGCGGAAAACACTTGCCTCCTGATGGCTTCATCTTTGATCTGACTCTCGCCTAACACACTCTTACCAGCACCAACAGCACCAGAAGACACCAAAATGGGGCACCAGCCTTCTCGTTTTAGTTTCACTAATTGAACAACTATCTCTCTGAATATCAGCGCATCCAGCTTACCATCTTCTCTGGTGAGAACATTAGTACCCACCTTCACAACTATTCTGTTCTGTTGACTCATGAATTAACCATTTGTGGGGTGAAAGATTAATGTAACGGAAAATTAATCCGAATTTGAGGCATGTAAAAATTATATTTTACCAAATCACCATATCATAAAATTATATTTTTAATTACTCAACTTCATAGCGCAACCGTTAATGAAGTTTTACCTTAGCGCATCTATCGAAAATCACTCTTTTTTAGCTACTACTATTGAACATATGAAAAGGCTATTATCAATCTCTTTTGCTCTTATTTTAGGGCTTACATCCTACGCTCAAACTACGTACAAAACGCACACTAACCTGAGCTACTACGAGGTAAAAGATCAAACAGCTTACATGAAAGAAAGATGCAAGCTTGATTTATATGTACCCGAAAGCATCAATGGGTTTCCTACAGTAGTCTGGTTTCATGGTGGTGGATTGACAGGAGGATCGAAAGAATTGCCTGAAGCTTTACAAAATAAAGGAATGGCCGTAATTGGAGTTAACTATCGTCTTTCTCCAAAAGTAAAAGTGAAGGATTGTATTGCGGATGCTGCAGCTGCTGTTGCTTGGGCATTCAAGCATATTGCAGAGTACGGAGGAGATCCTAATTTAATCTTTGTGTCTGGTCATTCTGCAGGTGGTTATTTAGCAAGCATGGTTGGCATGGATAAGTCCTGGTTAGCAAAGTATGAAATTGATGCCAATGATATAGCTGGACTTATTCCATTTAGTGGTCATACTATTACTCACTTTACAGCAAGACAAGAAATGGGCATGCCGGGCCATCAACCATTAATCGACGAGCTAGCTCCACTCTATTTTGTAAGAGCTGATGCTCCGCCATTGTTGCTGATCACTGGAGATCGTGAATTGGAAATGCTGGGTAGATATGAAGAAAACGCTTACATGATGCGAATGATGCGCGTTGCTGGCCATCAGGATACGCGTCTGATGGAAATGGATGGCTATGGACATGGCATGACTTACCCAGCCTTTCCACTACTGGTAAATGAAGTTAGTCGAATTAAAAAATTGATTTATCCAGAATCAAAATGACCTGATCCTGTATTTGGAAATATCAAAATAAATCCTGTAATTCAGATTGTTAACCAACAAACTATTCTCAAATGACTGCAGGATACATCATTGCTCTGGCTTGTGCCATATGGGTGATCTATGACGTGGTAGCCAAACAATCCCGTATGAGTGGTGGCTCCAAACTACTTTGGATCATATTCGCACTTATCTTCAACATCATCACTGCCATTGTCTACTATTTTGTTGTCAAGAGAAAATAGACAAACCGCTAATCTATTATCTAACAATTACTAGCCAACAAAATGAAAATCCTTAAAATTTTAGGCATACTCGTTGCCGTTGTTGTCCTATTGATCATAGTGGGTATTTCTTATATTAAGGTAGGGTTACCGAATGTAGGAGAAGCCCCAGAAATGGCCATCAAAGAAACTCCTGAAGTACTAGCGCGAGGAGAATACCTTGCAAACCATGTAGCGGTATGCGTGGATTGTCACTCCAAGAGAGACTGGACAAGGTTCTCAGCACCCCTAGTCCCTGGCACATTCGGACAAGGTGGTGAAGTCTTTGATCATGACTTTGGTTTTCCGGGAGTATTCACCTCCAAAAATATAACTCCTACAGGAGTGAAAGACTGGACTGATGGTGAGTTATACCGCTTAATCACAACCGGTGTAACTAAATCTGGTGAGCCTATATTCCCAGTTATGCCATATGGATCTTATGGCAAAATGGCCAAAGAGGATATTGAAGCGATTATCGTTTACTTAAGAAGTCTTCGACCTATTGACAATAAAGTTGCCGCCTCTAAAGCAGACTTCCCTATGAGTCTCATTTTAAATACCATTCCTCAACCTGCAAATCCACAACCTATCCCAGATAAATCTGATCAGGTAGCCTATGGCAAATACATCATGACTGCTGCTGCGTGTAGCGATTGCCATACTCCTCAAGATGATAAAGGTCAGCGCTTGATGGATAAATACATGGCTGGTGGTTTTGAATTTAAACTACCTGGATATGGAGTTGTGCGTTCTGCAAACATTACCCCTGATGCGGCTAATGGAATAGGCTCATGGAATGAAGACTTTTTCGTACAGCGTTTCAAAGCATATGCTGATTCCTCTTATGTACCTCACAAAGTAGCTGAAGGTGAATTCCAAACAGTGATGCCATGGATGATGTATGCAGGCATGGAAGAAGAAGATTTAAAAGCGATTTATGCATATCTTATCTCCTTGGATCCGAATCCAAATAAGGTTGAAAAATTCACTTCAGAGGTGACAATGTGAGCAACTTAACCCGCGGATTTTTAATAAGCCATTCTGACCGAGCTGTCAGAGTGGCTCTTTTTTTATTGCCAATTGTAAGAAAATAGAAATTGTGACAACTAATTAATTGAACCAAACATCTGCATATGGCTCTTCAATTGATTAGTAAGAAAAGAAATTACATCTTGTCTAAAGATGACAAGCCGCTTGGTTTACTCCAATTCCCAAAGTGGTATTCGCATAATGCCGTGCTAGAACTGAATAACAGAAAGTACGAATTAAATAAAAGCGGCATGTGGTCTAGTTCCTATACGGTTCGTACGGGAGGATTCAATACTGGGAAAGTGAGTATGAATTGGAAGGGAGGAATGAGTCTGGAAATTGAAGACCATAACAGAAAGCCCATTAAGCTTGGTATCAAACATAAGGGATTTTTAAAAACCAAATTCATCATCACTGATGAGTCTAAAAATCAGATAGCTCTTTTATCCAGTGCAAAAAGCTGGATGAAAATGAAAAGTGATTTTGACATAGAAGAAATAGCACCTATCCAAAACCTTGACATGAATCTCGCCTACCTGTTAATTGTTTTTTGTATAGACTTGTACCTTTCGAATATGGCTGCAGCTGGTGCCGCATGAGGAGTGGGTTAACTAATAAGTATGGTTGAAATTAATGGGAAACAATATAAAGTATGGACATGAAAACATCACAGCATGCTTCACTATATCGTCAATCCTGGGATATTAATCAATGAATTGGTTTTAGGTCAAAGGGTACCAAATGAGATTTACTTCGAACAAGTAGCAGACACACAGTTAATGGAACGGCAATATATCAAATGCCGGCACTGTGAAACGATGCGCGATGGCAGAACCTGGTCAAGCCAACATAATACAGCATTCAAAAACTGGTTCGGATTATATTGCCCTTCATGCGAAGGAGTAATTCCTTGTCTAAGAAACGCTACAGCATGGCTCATTTTAGCAGTTACTTACCCTCTTTGGTTCTGGTGGATAGATAAATGGAAAAATAATTGGCTGGCAAAGCAGCCTGCCAGATATAAAAACATTGATGTTCAGGAAATAACTGTTAGTAAAACCAACTGGGTAAAAGCAGGTATCATATATGGATCCATCATGTTCATCCTGATGACATTCCTATTTCCATTAGTGATGGGAGAAGCCATTACGCTCAAATCCATACTTATTGCAATTCCCGTCTGGGCAATTGCAGGCTTACTATTTGTACTACTATTAAAATGGTGGATGGGAAAGAGAATTAAATCCGGAATAAACTGATCTAAACTATCTTAATCATCCCATTTTCTCGACAAGCTCCTCCCACCTGGTGTGGAGCTTCTCCAATTCTGCCTTTTTACTATTGTATTTATTGGTCAGCTTACCCATCTTCTGATCATCTTCATAAACCTCAGGCTTGGCCATATCCTCTTCCATAGAAGCAATTTCAGTCTCCAAAGACTCAATTTTAGCTTCCGTTTGAGCTATTTCTTTTTCTAGCTCTTTCTGAGGTTGCTCATGTCTGGGTTTGGTATTGACAGAATCTTTCTTATCCTTCTTTGCCTCTGCAGATTCAACTGGCTTTTTCTTCTCCTGCTCTTTGGTATACCACCAGTGCCATTCTTCGTAAGTCCCTGGATATTCTTTGATCTCCTGATCCTCAATCCACCAAATCTTATTCGCAACATTAGCTATGAAATCCCTGTCGTGACTCACCAGCAGGAAGGTACCTTCGAATTGTTGAAGCGCCTGTACCAATATGCTTACCGAAAGCATATCCAGGTGGTTCGTTGGCTCATCGAGCATTAAGAAATTAGATTCAGAAATCAACGTTTTAGCCAAAGCCACACGAGACTTTTCTCCCCCACTCAGTACTTTAATCTTCTTAAATACTTCCTCATCAGAGAACAAGAAACAACCTAGCACATTGCGCAATTCTTGTTCAGTTTTACCCGAACCAGCCTGTTTTAGTTCTTCTAGAATTTCATTATCTACACGCAACGATTCCAGCTGATGCTGAGCATAAAAAGCTGTGGAGACATTATGTCCTGGCTCCATTGCACCCTCATGCTTTTCTGTTCCTGCCACTATTCGAAGTAAAGTAGACTTACCTTTTCCGTTTGCTCCGATCAAGGCAATCTTATCTCCTCGCTCAATGTGAGCATCAGCATTCTTCAGAATCTGAAGATCTCCATAAGCTTTAGAAATATCAGTTAATCTGGCTACATGCCGACCTGATTGTGTTTTGAATTTGAACCTGAAATCAACCTGCATGGTATCGTCCACCACTTCTTGAATTCGATCCATTTTCTCCAGCATTTTCATTCTGGATTGCGCTTGTTTCGCTTTAGTTGCTTTAGCCTTGAAGCGTTCAATGAAACGTTCTGCTTCTTTTATCTTTTGCTGCTGATTCTCAAAAGCATTCTGTTGAATCTCATTTCTGAGCTCCTTTTCTTCTAAGTAGAAGTCGTAATTACCAGCGTACATGTTTAACTGATAACCGGTTACTTCTACAATTTTATTAATGGATGCGTTAAGAAAACGTCTATCATGCGAAACGATGATCACTGCTCCTTCATAGGATTGCAAGTAGTTCTCCAACCATTCAATAGATGGTAAATCCAGGTGGTTGGTAGGCTCATCGAGCATGAGCAAAGAAGGCTTTTCTAAAAGAAGCTTGGCTAACATTACTCGCATTCGCCATCCTCCAGAAAACTCTTTTAACGGTCTTTGCAGGTCTTTTGTGCTAAAACCTATTCCTTCCAGAATTTCTTCCGCTTTGGCTTGCATAGAATAACCTTCATTGGTTTCAAATCTATCTTGAAGCTTAGCCAATTTATCTACCAATTCATCTCGATAGTTCTCTTCCATTTCCTTGAGAACTTTATCGATCTGCTCCTGAATTTTCAACGTTTCTTCAAACGCCTGCATGGCGACATGCAGAATAGAATCATTCGTTAGATAGGACAACAAATCCTGATTAAGGAATCCAATAGAGGTATCATTACTCATATTGATCTCTCCTGATGTAGGCTGGTAATCTCCTACTATCATCTTCAGCAAAGTAGACTTACCTGTACCATTAAGACCTATTAAACCTATCCGGTCTTTTGGCCCTATGAACAAAGAAGCATTGTCATATATTGGGCGATCGCCAATGTAATAAGAGAGATCATTGATACTAATCATGCTGCAAATTTATATGACCAGCATTGGTATACAAGACGAATGTTTCAATCCTCCAAACTTCTTACGTTGTTTAAGAATAGCATCTTGCCTATCGATTGTTTATTTTTAAGATAACTTTCTCATTAGAGGACACTAACTGAACTGTCATGCGCCTACTTTTCACCCTTCTAGCATTTTTCATAATTTCCTTTCATAGTCATGCCCAATCATGGGAACAAGTCTTTAGCAAAGCTGAAGCACAATTTGCTAAAGGCAAATACACCAAGGTTCAAAAGCAGATAAATAAGCTTAGATCAAAGCATATAGCTAAAAAATACGGTGGGGACTCATCCCTTTATGCGCTAACATATGTGATGGAAGCAAAAACACACCAGGCTATTGCAAATTACGACCTGATGTATAAGAATATTGATTTGTCGCTATCAAAACTAAATAATTGGAAGAACGGACATCAGTATAATTACGCCATGGGACATCTCAGAATTGCTGACATCCTATTGGATTATGGTAATTATAAGAAAGCAGACAGCATTGTAGCCATTGCAGAAGGTCTGTCCTCTTCCTACTTACAAAGCGATGTTTTGGAAATGGAAATCAAAATACGCAGAGCCATTACCAATGTAGAGCTTGGTTATTACAATAAAGCGCAAAAAGTGGTTGAAGAGCTTATAAATGTTTGGCCAACCAAACTGAAAATATCTTACAACTATGAGCCGGTAACTTCTGCTGATGAAGCCTATAAAAATCAGCTCCTTGTTCGTCTGTTTACAGTTGAAGGAGAAATTCTAAGACGAAAAGGTGAATATGCCAAAGCTGTTGAGGTTTTTGAAAAACGAGAAAAACAGGTTAACAGACTAGCTGAAGCCAAAACACCTGCATATGTTGAATTTCGTGTTGCTCAAGCTAACACCTACCTGGATTACGGGAATTCTTCGGAAGCTAGAAAAATAGCCGGAAGAGTCACTGCCTTAAAACCTCCAGGACGGCTGTATGAAAAAATCGCTGATGTAGACATTAGAGCATGTTTGGAAGAAGAGAAGTTCACCGATGCTGTAGGGACCTACAATACCTTAGAGTCATCACTCATCAAAGCTGGGGTTAAAAGAGATTACGCCTATTTCATTTCTAAATTTTATGCGACACTCTACAGAGTGTATGAGAATGATCCCAATCAAAATGTAATAACTCGACTGAGTGGAATTCTTTCTCAATCCAAATCACTAGTCCCAGCTGATCATAGAGTCAGAACCTACACATGTGACGCTGCACTGAATTATATATTTCGTTCCAACAGAAGTCAGAACTATCCATATGCCGAGAAGTTCTACATGGACTTAGGAAAATCGCTCAACCTCAGATATAAAGAGAACACACTTGCTTTGGACATTTACAAAGTAAATTTTGCTGGATATTACCTTAAATACTCCGAGCAGCCACAAAAAGCTTTTCAAATGCTGGCCAGCGAACCATACAAACAGGCTCTGGAAGAGCTATCTACCATTCACCCTGACTATGTTCGAATTGTTAATGATTTAATCGACTATTTCGCTTTAGTTGGGAATTTTGATTACCCAATTAAACTGACACAGGAAGTGGTAGATGCCATGAGACTCAACCCTAATACAGACAAAGAAGATCTTGGAGATAAACTTGTAGAACTTGCTAGACTACAGATCGAAGGAGGTTATTATAAGGAAGCGGAAACCAATACAGATGAAGCTCTGAAACTGATACGACGAGGCGGTGAACGAAAATCAGAAGAGTATGTCAATGCACTTAACAACGCCGCTTACCTATACGGTACAATTGGGTTATATAATGAAGCGATCAAACAGCTTACCAAAGCAGAATCAATATTCAATAAAATCACAACAGCCAATAAGGATTTAAAATTTAACTCCATTGTAGACTTAGCTTTTTTATACACCCAAATGGGTGAATATACGCAAACTGAAATGCTTCTTAAAGAGGTCATCAGCGAAAGACGAAAAGTCTATGGTGCCAATAGCAGACGCCTTATCAAACCCTATTCTGCTATCGGTGAAATGTACCTTATCAAAGGCGAATATCCAGAAGCCGAAGAGAATTTCAGGAAAAGCTTAGGAGTGGCTGAACAACTTTTTGGAGACACCACATTGATTTTTGCTAAAAACCTGAGCTACATGGTGAAGCTCTACATTGAACTAGGTAACTACAAAGCTGCCCTGGTGAATGCCACAGATGTTCTAAAAATCAGAGAAAAGACTTTAAGAGAAGATCACATACTGTTTGCCGACACTTACAATGACCTTGGAAACATTCATTATAATCTTGGAAGTGATCTTCAGGTAGTTGATAAATACTACCGATTAGCCATGGACATTACCGAAAAGAACTTTGGTCAATCTCATCCACTCTATGCAGAAGCTCTTAAAAATGTAGCCTTTGTTCATGTACAAAGAAAACAATACGATGAGGCCTTAAACATGCTGAATCAAGCCGATGAAATTTGGAAAAACACATTGAGTAACCTTAATAAGAGCTCAGGAGAAGTTGCAAGGATAAAGGGTGACATCTATAGCTTCAGGGGACAGTTCAAAGAAGCTCGTAAAGAGTATGAAAAAGCTGCCAGATATTTTAGAATACTATTTAATACAGAGCATCCAGACTATCTAAACACCCAAAGTCGATTAGCTAGAGCCTATTGGATCAATGGAGAAATCAGTAAGGTAGAATCTATCCTCAGCGAAACCACAGCATCTTATCTCAATTATACCAAGGAATACTTCCCTACCCTTAGTGAAGAAGAAAAAGCGAAATTTTGGAATAAGATCAAGTCTGACTTTGAGTTTTACAACACTGTGGCTGTGGCTTATAGTGTAGAAAAAGAGAAGTACCTAGAAAACATGTATGATTTTGCACTCGCTACCAAAGGCTTGCTTCTCAATTCATCTATTAAGACCAGAAACAGTATTCTCAATAGTGGAGATGAAAAACTCATTTCACTTTTCAATGAATGGGTACAGAAAAAAGAATATCTAACTACGACAGTTGCTCAAAACCAGGAGCAACTAGCCGAAAATGAGGTAGATGTCCCGAAATTGAAAGATCAAATCGCGGTATTAGAGAAACAACTGAGTGAAATGTCAGAAGCATTTGCTGAATCGTATGAATACCAAGCCTATAGTTGGACAGATATTCGAAAATCGTTAAATGAAAACGAAGCGGCTGTAGAAATCATTCGATACCGGGCATTCGACAATAAGTTTAATGAAGACAGTATCAGATATGCTGCACTAATTGTCACAGCTGAAACCAAGAAAAACCCATATCTCGTCTTATTAAAAAATGGTAAAGATATGGAGACAAGGCACTTCCTTGCTCATAGAAACTTAACCAAATACAAAACCAAAGACTTTCAGTCCTTTGGTGTATTCTGGGATAAAATATATGAAAAGGTAAAAGATAAAGAAATCGTATTCTTATCACCTGATGGTGTTTACAATCAAATCAATGTTGAATCCTTAATGGTTGATGATGCCACTTATGTTATTGATTTGCAGAACATCCGTGTCATCAATAGTACCAAGACCATAGCCGCGATGCGCTCAAAAGACGCACGAAAAGCTAAAAAGAACGAAAAACCTCAAGAAGAATTCAATGCCATGCTCATGGGCAATCCACAATATTATGCGAATAATGAAAATAAAAATATCGCTGTAAGAGAAGCTAACCGTGGAAAGCAAGTGTTCGTCCCTCAACTCCCGGGAACAGAAGCTGAAGTGAATACAATCACAGATTTGCTAAAAGAAAAAGGATGGAAAATAGAATCCTATTTGGGCACCAACGCCACTGAAGACCAAATTAAAAAAGCTCAAAACTATACGCTCATACATATTGCAACCCATGGATTCTTTGAGGATCAGAAAAAGCGTGAAAAAGAAGACACCAACATTTTGTTTGAAGATGATGACAACCCACTTGAAAGAGCAGGATTACTAGCTGAAGGTGGAGGTGATGTATTGGTCAATGCCACGAAAAACTATAATATTCAAGACGGAATTCTTACAGCGTATGAAGCCATGAACCTGAATTTCGAGCAAACAGAATTGATTGTGCTTTCAGCATGTGAGACAGGTCGTGGAGAAATACAGCAAGGTGAAGGTGTATTCGGATTGCAACGTTCGTTTTTGGTAGCTGGAGCCGACGCTATAATAATGAGCTTATTTCAGGTTTCCGATGAAGTGACGCAGCTACTTATGGTAGAGTTTTATAACAATTGGATGAGTGGTCAGGACAAACGAACCGCCTTTACCAACGCGCAGTTGAAGATTAAAGAGACATACAACGACCCTATTTATTGGGGTGCTTTCACTATGATTGCGAAAATCTAATCACTTAGAAGGTTTTACTACCATCCGTAAAAACACTGAGTACGCTTTGGGGACTGCAAATTATATTTGTACCTACATTAAACAGGTGCCTTTATGACACAAACCAAGATGCGAAATCTCATCGAAACCTCCTGGTTTCAGCGCACAATTGTTGGTTTAATATTAGCTAACTCTATATTAATTGGATTAGAAACCAGTCCCGAATATATGGATGCATTCGGGACCTATATTGATCAAATAGATCGCATCATCTTGTTTGTTTTCGTTTTAGAAATACTACTTAAACTTTATGCATACGGATGGGAGTTTTTTAAAAGCCCATGGAATTTATTTGACTCCATTGTCATATTGGTTTCTGTCATTCCAAGTGTTGGGGCGTCATTTGCTGTCATGCGAGCATTACGAATACTCCGAACACTCAGGCTACTAAAAAACATACCGAAACTTAAGATCATTATTGAATCGTTATTGCATGCCATACCAAGTATAGGATGGATTGGAGTATTACTAATGATCATATTTTACATCTTTGCAGTAATCGGAAATAACCTATTTGGAGATGCTCATCCAGAATATTTCGGATCGTTAAGTGACTCGTTGTTTACTCTTTTTCAAATCATGACATTGGAAAGTTGGTCTTCCGGAATTGCCCGGCCGATTATTCAGGAAATGCCATTTTCCACTATCTACTTTATTGTTTTCATCTTAATTGCCACTTACACTACGCTTAATATATTCATTGCAATTGTAGTTAATACCATGAATGAATTGCACCAAAGAAGTTTGCAAGAAGAAGAACAACATATCAAGCAATTTGTCCATGTAGAACATGTTCAACTTATTGATCACATGAATGCGCTACAAGATGAACTGACCGAAATCAAGAGCCTGTTAAAATCACAACAGCAAAATAATCCTAAACAAAAGTCCAACTAATCTATTATCCAAGAAATATACTTTTCATGAAACACTTATATACCCTCAGTCTAATCACCCTATCAATGCTATTTGGTTGTAGCACTTCATCTACTCAAGAGGAAGAGAAAACATCCACACCCACCTGGAGTGCCACAAAAGAAACAGAAGGTCTACAAGACATGACGGGTATTGAATTCGATCAATTGACATTACCCGAAGGATTTAAAATTGAATTATATGCTCGTGTAAACAATGCAAGGTCACTAGCGCTTAGCCCATCTGGTGTAGTGTATGTAGGTAATAGACGAGGTGGAGATGAGGTGTATGCTTTGAAGGATCTGGATGGAGATTTTAAAGCAGACGTTCGATATGTGCTAGATACTGGAATGCGCATGCCCAATGGTGTAGCATTCTATGATGGAGACCTATATGTAGCTGAGGTAAGTAAACTCTGGAGATACGAAAATATAGAAGAGGATTTCACTAAGGTTAGCAAAACTCTGATTTATGATGATTTTCCTACGGATGCTCATCATGGGTGGAAATACATCGATTTTGGTCCTGATGGCAAACTATATGTGCCTGTTGGTGCCCCATGTAATATCTGCGAAAGTAAAGACAGTATCTATGCGTCTATCACAAGAATGAATCCTGATGGATCTGGAAGAGAGGTTTATGCACATGGAGTGAGAAATACCGTTGGTTTCACCTGGCACCCAGAAACTGGTGATATGTACTTTACTGATAATGGCAGAGATGCATTGGGAGACACCATTCCTCCGTGTGAATTAAATAGAATTACCGAAGCTGGTCAGCACTTTGGATACCCTTACTGTCACGGAGGTTATATAGCTGATCCAGAGTTTGGAGATAAATATCCGTGTGAAAACTTTGTAAAACCCGCGCAGCAACTTGGACCACACGTAGCCCCTCTTGGTGTCAAATTTAATAATGGAAATATGTTCCCTGAAGAGTACAAAAATTTAGCTTTCATTGCTGAACATGGCTCATGGAACAGGACTCCGGAAGCTGGACACACAGGACACAAAATCACTACGGTAAAAATAGAGAATGGTCAGGGAGTTGCTTACGAAGACTTCATCACTGGGTTTTTAAATAAAGAAACGAATCAGGCTTGGGGTAGACCGGTATCTATTGTATTTCTTCCAGATGGGTCTATGTTAATTTCCGATGATTTGAAAGGAGCAATTTACCGCGTAAGCTATACTGGCTAATTTTTCCAGTATATCTTCGCCTCTCGAAATGAAACCAATCTTAGAGGCACATAACATACACAAATCCTACGAAGGCAGGACAATATTAGAGAACATCTCCCTTGGGCTCACCATCGGAGATGTTCATGTTTTATTAGGTCCTAGTGGATCAGGGAAAACCTCTCTATTACGAATTCTTGCTGGACTCCTTGACCCTGATTCTGGCCATGTAACTTTAGACAATGAGGTCATAGAAGGCCCAAAAGACCGTCTGGTGCCTGGTTATGAAGAAATTAGCATTGCCCATCAAGACTTCAAGCTAAAACACAAAATGACCGTAATGGAGAATATCCGTTACGAACTGCTTGCCTATACCAAAGAATACCAGCAAGAACGCATCGAAACGCTTTTAGGTCTGTTTAAGATACAGCATCTTCGGGATAAGGATATTTCACTAATATCTGGTGGTGAAAAACAGCGTGTGGCCATTGCCAGAGCTATGGCGCATGAGCCGGATGTTTTACTGATGGACGAACCATTCTCCAACTTGGATCTTGGCACGAAATCCTCACTCCTCAGCGAGATCAAAACGCTAGCCAAGGAGACTGAAACTGCCATTTTATTAGTCACTCACGATACCAGAGATGCACTAGAAGTTGGGGACCTGGTTTCTGTAATGCATCAAGGTTCAATTATCCGCCAAGGAACACCAAAAGAAGTCTATGAAGATCCACAAAATGAAATCGTGGCGAATCTATTTGGACCTTTTAATTTAATCGATAAGGATCATTACGAATTGTTCAAAATTTTAAGTAACAGCGAAAAAATCGGTATTTGGCCGGAAAATGTAGTCATTGATAATGAAGGACAAATTACCACTTCAATCACACGCACTACTTTCATGGGGCATTACTGGAAGAACGAATTGATTAATGAAAAGTCCCCCATTCTTTGCTACTCTGCTCATAAGCATGAAGGACAGCAAAAAATAAAAATAAATCAGTTCTTTGAGTTACTATAAGTGATTTACCTAGGCATATCTCTTAGTATTTTTCACTAATAATGCTCATAACTGTATTGCAATCATCAGCATTCAATAAATTCATCGAATCATAACCGATATTGTACCAAAATCTTTGGGTGAAAATCAAATAATTCATTAGGTTCACAATACAGGCGGGCCAGATAGAAAGTATCTGGCGGAATAAAGAATCCAGTCACACTTGTGATTGGGTTCTTTTTTTAAAGCCTATATACAAAGATTGAATCATACCCCATTTGTGTCAGTAACATCCAGGATTCATTCGCATGAATTCGTTCATCAGAGATGATCACTTTAGGCCTTGATTGCCCGATCAGTTCTAAACTTTCATCATTGAGCAATTGAGATAATGGGACATTTACAGAGTGATCCAGATGATCAACAAGGAAGGACCTTTCATTTCTGATATCAATCAAAATTGGGTCCACGAGTTGTGATAGCCCTGTAGAGTCCAATCGATAACCCGAATGCAGTACTTTACCATGCATCTCTTTTGCTGTTAGCTCAAACTGGCTTTTGTCTGCATAAAAAGATACAATCAGCAAGAAGCCAAATAGTGATAAAATAATAATGCCTAGTGGTCTTATGGAAGATTTCATGATTTTCAATTTTTAGCTACAACCACCTTGTACTTTTTTCTTCTTGCGACCTTGTATTGGTGCAATTGGAGTAAACTCAATTTTAGGAAGAGATTTGGCCCCAGTGAAGAACTGACGGGAAGCCATTCGCTTCTCATATAAGTCAAACTCATCTTTCGAAGCTGTCTGAGGAGGAAGCGGTGGATCTAAAATCAAATCATTCCATTCATTCAAGCCGCCTTTCAACAAATAATTATTCTTAAAACCTTGTTGCTTCATGATCATCCACACTTGTGTAGCCAACTCATCATCCAGTCCATAGATGACATTTTTCTTAATGAATTGATCAAATAAGTAGGCATAGTTTTCGGTGAAGATGGAATCTATTGGAATATTGATCGCACGAGGAAGTGGATCTTTGAATTCGCTAGCTGGTCTTACGTCTATCAACTGAATGGATGGATCTCCAGATATCAACAAATGTGCTAATTCATCGACAGAAACATAATTAGTCTCCAATAGCATCTCCTGCAACATCTCTCGCTCGTTCAATGCAATAGAGTCATTCTTTCGGCCAGGAAGCATTGCTCCTGTAATACCCAAAGCCAATACGATTACGGTTAAAAGCTCTCTACTTTTCATCATTTTAAGGTTTAGAGTTCTTTAGTGATATCTGGTCGTTTAAATTTTTTCTCAGCCCACTCTCCTACCCAGAACATAATCACTGCAGCGATAATTACCAGGAGAACAAGGAGCCCATCAGAGATGCCTATTGTGGTTGAGAGTTTTATCCCTCCCAGGTAATTTTTCATATAGATATCTATCCAAAATGGATAGGTTTCTCCGAATATGAAAATACCGAGCAAACTCCCACCTAAATAAGCCAAAGCATCCAGTTTACCAATTGCTGCTGCGCAAACACTTGTTCCTGGACAAAAACCACCAACAATGAATCCTATTCCCATGATGACTCCTCCAATAATGGCAGAGTTGATAAAGTATTCATTGACATAGATGATACTGGTATCAAGCATCTCAAAGTAATTGAGGAATAAGATGCCGATCATGGCCACTAGAGCAGCTGTAAAAAACACCTTCAGCACTGTGGTATCATAGCCGTAAAACATTCCAGCCAATTTTCGGCTAGAACTGAAGCCGGCTTGCTCCAGCGCAAACCCAAATCCTATTCCAATGATGAAGGCAATTAGAAAATTAAGCTCTTGTGAGATTTCGTATATTGGAATGACAGGTCCCATGTTAAATCCAGTTTTTTCTAAAGAAATAAGCAAATACGTAAGCCGTGCCGAATATGGCCACCATCGTTACAAATCCTGCAAGTGAGAGAGTGGCCATTCCGCTCAGAGCAGCCCCACTGGTACATCCACGCCCAAACTGTGACCCAAATCCAAATAATGCTCCTCCCAGTATAGCCATAACAATTCTTCGTTTTTTTGTGATATTGGGAGAGTGCTCCGTCTTTAGAGACAGTCTACCAGATACAGCGCCAGAAATGAACCCTCCGACTACCACTCCAAGAACTTGAAATACTAGCCAACTATTCATAGGGTTTTGACCATTAGCAATGTATTTCCCATAGAATCCAGATTCTTCGGCTTTTGTATGAGCAACAGTTTCTACTGTAGTAACAACCACACTTTTCATTGCGCCACTTGCTCCCAATCCTCTACCTGTCAGATAAAATGACAACAATAAAACAAGCCCTAGTATAACCCCTGCTAAATAGGGGTTCATATACTTCGTTTTTCCGGTGATATAATTGTGATGTGACATGATTAATATAGATATCTACTCGCCTGACCGGCATAAACAATAATGAATCGTAACATGATGTTTCCTACCAGAATGAGTATCACTGGTATGATTACAGGAATCTTCTGACCTCTTAGCTCCAATAATTCCAACAGAGCAGGAACGACCATTCCTATGAAGACAACAAAAATCCAGAATGGCAAAGTGTATTGACCTCCGAGAAATAACTGAGCAGCTTCAATTTGCACCTCAGTACTTGCCAGCAATCCCATAAACAAGTGAATAATGAAGAAAATCTCTACTCCTATGATCACCAGATCTAGCTGACTAAATAGCTTTCTCTCCAATTCATTTTTAGAGAACCCCATAATTACTGCTGCTCCTGCTGATAATCCTGAAGCCAAAAACAGGGGTCCTAATATGGACGTGTTCCAAAGTGGTCTGGCATTGAAAGCTGACAATAGAATCCCAGTATAAATCCCTAAAATCACTGAGTAAAACACCATGATCCAGGCCAATACTCTTCGATACTTTATGAAGAAGGCTTCTAATGCATATAACCATTTAAACTTCCAGTCCCAATTAGGAAATACTTCTCGTACATAAGTAGCACTCCAAACAATTGACAAAGGAGTTTCTACCATCAAAGTCCACGCACCCCAGGACATAGGAGATTGAAGGCGAATAGTGGTGTAAAGCCTCCAGAAATACAACTTGTGATGCAAATCCAGAAACAGCGCGCCAAGTCCCAGAATCAATATAACTGGTGTAATCATTGGAGCCCATTTTATCGCTGCAGGCAACTCCTTATCCTTACCTCGGAGGTAATAAAACGAAGCAAAAAACAAGATTCCTGCTGCAAGTCCTCCTACAAAAAGGTAAAAGGCTATCTCCCATCCCCAAATATGAAGTAGTGGATCAACCTTGTGATTCATTCTACCACTAATGATGATTTCTTCTTCCATGACAGTTTAGATTAAGAAGTACAATTGAGGATCAGTACCGGCCTCAGTTTTAAGTCGTTTGTATTTACGCTCCTTGATTTTCTTAGAAACGTCACTATTTGGATCATCCAAATCACCGAAGTACAAGCAGTTGGTAGGACAAACCTCCACACATGCTGGTTGCTCCCCTTTTCGCACTTTATGAATACAGAAGGTGCACTTATCTACATATCCGTCAGGATGAGGGTAGCGTGCATCATAAGGACAAGAAGCAATACAAGCACCACAACCAATGCACAGATCAGGAGTAACTAATACCACACCACCCTCTTCTATATGACTTGCTCCCGTTGGGCAGCAACGTACACATGGAGCATTGGCACAATGATGACATCTTTCTGATCGATATTCCGTCTCCAGATTTGGGTAAGTACCTGTAGTCGTTTCTACAATCCAATCACGGCAGAAGCCAACAGGTACTTTATTCTCTATTTGGCAAGCAACAACACAGTCGCTGCACCCTACACACTTCTTGGTGTCAATAGCCATTGCGTATCTCATGATGCTTCTACAGTTTCAGGTTTTTCAGTCAATATGGTTACAAAATTTCCACGCATGCCTGTACCTCCCATTGCTGGATCGTACATCACATTGCTAATGAGTTCTGTATCGCTCGCACCCTTTCCAAAGGCGCGACTTAGTTTCTTTTGTGTATGCCCAAATCCATGAGCCATGTAGACAGAGTCCCAACGGATTCGCTCAGTGATTCGAACCTTAATGGAGAAAGTAGACACCTTTTCATCTTGATTTTTCAACCAGACATACTGCCCATTTTTGAGTGCCCATTGTTTTGCCACCTTAGGGTTCACCCAAAGCTCATTTTCAGGCATAATATCCACTAGATTAGGATTGTTAGAGGTTCTGCTGAATGTATGTGCAGGAGCCCGGCCATAATTCAACCGATAGAAACCAGGCTGTGGCTGAGCGTGTTCTGTATACACTGGCATTGGAGGAAATCCAGCATTAGCAAGATCCGTCGCATAGAGTTCTATCTTACCCGTGTTGGTATTGAAAAGATTCTCCTGACCTTCCAGGAAGTACAAATCATCATATTCCCGTTTCAACTTTTTCACTCCAATCTTTTGCATTTCTGCCAAAGAACTTCCCACTTTTTTAAGCTGCCAATCCAGCACTTCCTCTATGTCCTTATACTGGAAGTATTCATCCAAACCTAGCTCAAACCCTAATTGCTGAGCAATCCACCAGTCAGGTTTAGAATCATATTTTGGCTTTACTGCTGGCATTCGTAGAGAAATGACCGGCTCTCTATGTGGAGAATTTCGGATGCTATCATAGCGCTCCAGATAAGTACATTCTGGCAGCACCACATCAGCATAACCGGTAATCTCCATTGGCATGGTATCAATAACAACCAGCAGATCCAATGCCTCAATTGCTTTGAAAGTGCGCTCCTGATCAGGCAGTGTATGTATCAAATTTGTGCCGTTGACAATCCATCCTTTGATGTTCCAGTCTCTATTCTCATTTGGAATGGTCGCATCCACCAAAGCGTTCGAAACGACCTCTGTTGCCAAATCGAATTTTCCATCTGCCGCATCCTTCCAGGTATGCTTTGGGTTAGGATATGGTGGATGTGGAAAATCAGGGATACTCACCTTATCAGGATTGTAAAATCCACCTCTTCGACCCCATGATCCAAGTAGTGCATTCAAAATAGCTACTGCTCTCAACCGCTGAGTATCATCACCATACCAGGTCACATGTCTACCAGGATGTACAATAACCGCTGGGGACGCATTGGCCATTTCTTTGGCAGTTTCCCTGATTACTTTGGGTTCTATGGTCGTAATACCATAGGCCCACTCCGGTGTGAATGTTTGAACGTGATCCTTCAATTGATCAAATCCAAAAGTGTTTTTCTCCACATATTCCTTATCATACCACTCTTCATTGATAATGACATGAATCCAGGCAAGCAACAATGCAATGTCTGTGGAAGGCTTTATTGGTAACCAGAATTTGGATTTACTGGCCGCCGTAGAAAATCGCGGATCAACAGTAATGATAGTAGCACCTTTATCTATGGCCTCAGACATTTCCTGAACCTGGCCATTGTGCATGTTTTCACCAATATGACTACCTATTAACACTAAACATCTGGTATCTCTGATATCGGTACGCTCTGGTGAATAGACTCCTTCTCCAAATGTAGAGATAAACGCTACTTCTCTTGGTCCTCGGCATTGTGCAAAACTTGGTGCTGTAATGTTATAAGACCCATACGCTTTCAGGGTATGACCTAGGAACTTACCACCAGAACCATGAGTAAATAATGCCATGCTATCAGGTCCGTACTCTTTGGCGATAGTTTTCATCTTATCTCCTATCACCTTGAAAGCTTCAGACCAGGAAGCTTTTTTAAAGACTTGTTTACCGTTTTGTTCTACGCGAATTAGTGGTGTTTTTAATCGGTCTTCATCGTGGTACATACCTACTCCAGCCGTACCTCTCGGACATAATCTTCCATTGCAGTGTGGATCATCTTTATGACCTTCCAGTTTCCAAATTTCTCCATTTTCATCCTTGGTCACCCATCCCGCACATTTCCAAAAACACACCTCACAGTACGTTGGAGTTTTAGAAGTAAATGTTGGTGTAGGGATTGCACTATTAAGAAGATCGCCATTTGCCCAGCTGAAAACTGAACTTCCTATGGCGGCAGTTCCGATTCCAGCTCCGGAAATTTTAATAAAGTTTCTTCTGTTCGTTTTCATGTTGGTGCTCTTGATTGCAATAGCAAGGTAGAATAGCACCACTGGAGGCCAAATGACCCTTGAACGAGTCGCCCGTGATTAGGATCACGATTATATGTAACCTAAGTTACAGAGAGTTAATATGTTATTGATTATATAATAAAACCCCACGATCGGTGGGGTTTTGGTGTAGACAATACACTCATAGATTGTAAAAACTGTGACGTATTAGTCCGTACACTATAAAGTTTCTTTCGACTGGTCTCAATCCTCTTTGTGATTGATTTGATATGATGAAGGTAGATAGTATCTATGATAGATTCATTGACAAAGTATAGAATTACCCTTGATTAATCTCATTGGAAATCATCTTCATCTGGACTAAATAACTCTACAGCATCGCCATCATCAAATTTCGTCAAAACCAATTGATCAGTCACTTCCTTCAATGAATCTGAAATAAGCCTAAACTGGGAAATTTTATGGTTAAATGACTCCATTCCTGAAGATAACTCTGAGGCAGAACTTGCGATTTCTTCAGTTCCCGCAGCAGTTTGCTCGGCAATGACGACAATATTTTCAGATATAGAAACAACTGAAGTGATTTTATCCATTTGCTCCTTCACTGATTGGAGGATCTCACCTGATAAGTGTAAACTACTCTTGGAAGAGTCAAAAATCTTTTGGAATGTCTCAGAAGCTTCTTTTGATTTGACCTGTCCTACCCCAATACGTTCATTCATTTCATCCATGGCTTGACTGGCATCTGAAGTATCTTTTTGGACATTAACAACCAATTCTTCAATCTCTCTAGCAGACCTCTTTGAATCTTCAGCCAGCTTTCTAATTTCCTCCGCTACAACCGCAAAACCGCGACCAGCATCCCCTGCCTGGGCTGCCTCTATTGCAGCATTCAATGCCAACAAATTAGTTTGTGACGATATTTCAGTAATTACACTTAGTGCCTTACTTATTTGACTCGATCGATCTTCCAAGACTTCCATGGATCGATTAGCATTGGAAGCATATTCTGAAATCTCAGAGATACTTTTAAGCACTTCGTCTGACATTTCCATCCCTTGAGCACTAAGATCAGACCCTATTAAGGTGGTCTCATTGATTTCCTCTACTTTCTTACCCATTTGCTCAGAGGTATTACGTACCATCTCTACAACTGATGATGCCTCATCCACTTTGACTACCTGTGTTTGTGCACCCGTACTCATTTGACCAATAGAAGCTGCAATTTCACTGGTATTGATACTCATCTCCTGGCTTGTAAGCAACATTTCTGTTGATGAGCTCTTTATTTCTTCAGCATTAGAAATTACTCCTCTGAGTAAACTCTCCAGCTTCTCTAGAGCATCATTTAAATTATTCTTTAATCGACCAATATCTCCCTCAGCTTTCTGAATATACCTTCCACTAAAATTACCTTGTGATAATCCTTCAACAATTTGATTTACCTGAGCAATTGGTGTGGCAAAAGTTATTAGCAGCTCATTAACGGAAAAACTTAATTCTTTCCATGCCCCACTTTTATCTCCAATATCAACTCTTACACTAAGATTGCCATAAGTCCCTGCCTCTTGAACTACACGCTTGATATCATCAATTCCTCCCTTTAACTGATCTTGCATTAAGACCAAAGATTTTCCGAGACTATCCGAATCACTTTTAACAAAGTAATCAGCATCCAAATTTCCCTTGCCTATTTCTTCTGCAAAAGATCCAACTTCTTTTATAGTATCTATATACTTATCAAATGACTTAAATACATCCCCAATTTCATCGTTCTTGACCATGTATTTTTGATCAATAGTGATATCAGTATTTCCCTGCCTTAAAACTTCCAACCCTTCTGTTATTTGAAGAATAGGGTTTCTGACTTTTTTGATTAGAAAATGGAAGATCGCGAGCACGCCACCTACACCCATAGGCACAGCCCACAATAAGTGCTTTAAGCCAAAGTTTCCTGCAATAAATCCTAGAAAAGCTATGATGGCACAGACAACAACAATCCTTACACCCAGCCGGAACAGAAATGAATTCCTTAAAATGAAATAAAGCACACCTATTAAAAAGATGACGCTACAACTTATGGCAATACTGAAAATTCCAAAATCGCTCATTTATTGGTGGTATTTTAATTTGAAAATTGTATGTTATGCTTCACGAACCGGGTATAAATATGTCACAAAATTCAATCAGAACCTATAAATTTTGGCTTAGTTCAGTCAGAAAAACGGCCAGTATTTAAATCCTTTCGATAAATACCAAAAATCCCATAACTATTCAATTTGATCACATAATTTTGACCTATGAATAAGCCTGAATTTGATGATATCTTTATGGAGTTGGCAGTGAATCTCGCCAAGAAAAGTCACTGTATTAAAAGACATGTAGGTGCTGTACTAACCAAGGATACCCGCATCATCTCTATCGGGTACAATGGCCCACCAGCCGGAACACACAACTGTGACGATGAATTTCCTGAAGATGGGTGTCCAAGAGACTCGAAAGGCGGCTGTTCATTAGCTATCCATGCCGAACAGAATGCCATACTTTATGCGGTAAAAAACAAAGCTACGGTAGAAGGCTCTACACTTTATGTGACGTTATCTCCTTGTCTAGCCTGTGCTCGAATCATCTATACTGCAGGCATTGATAAAGTAATCTATCTCAACTCCTATGCCGAGCATAAGAAAATAGCTAATGACGAAGGCGTTGACTTCTTACGCAAATTTGGTATTACTGTAGAAAAATATCAAGGTCAGATCGAGCACGTCACTGACCTTATATAAGCAAACTTACTTTTTAACTAGTCTAATCAAGGTAGTGAAATCAGGCCCAGAAACCTTCATTAAATAGACTCCACATGGAGTAGTTGCATTCAATTGGATTTCATTTGAATACAAGAAATCACCACTTTGAAGTGCTACTCCATACAAATCAAGTAATTCCCATTTCATATCTGCAGTCGCATTTTGCACTGTCACAAAATTCTGTTGTACTGGGTTTGGATAGAGTGAAAGCTTGATATTGGCCGTAGGATTGCCAACTCGCTCAACAGCTACAATTTCAGTAGTTCCATCAAAATCAGTTTGACTTAACTGGTAATAGATCACTGGATCAAGAACTACAGGGTCAGTATAGCTATAGCTATTCAATTCATTAGAATCTCCACTACCTGCTACTCTTGCAATTTCAGTAAATTCAACTCCATCCCGCGATTTACTGATGGTGAAAAAGTCATTATTAAGCTCAGAACTTGTAACCCATTGCAAGTAAACTGACTGGTTTACTTTTTCTGCTTTAAACGATTGTAGGGTAATTGGCAAAGGAGTAACTCCTCCTCCAGTAATAAAATTCTCTAATTCGATATAGCCATCATCAGATAACTGGTCAATGGTTTTGGACTGGTCACTACCTCCACCACCATCTACCCATGCATCATCACCTGAATCAAAACTACCTGCATATACAACACCGTCTCCTGAATAACTTCCTTGACCCGAAGAACCTTCTTTTGTGAAGTTACCACTAACAGCTATTATTCCTCCAGAAGCAACCGTGATTTGATTTTTAAGGGTAAGATCTCCCATCACCACCAAAACTCCTCCTGGCTTAATATCCAAAATATCAGAATTACTTCTAAAGGTTAAATTTCCATACACCACCAATGTATCAAAAATTGTCATTGTCTTAGCCCCCGAACTGGCGGTAGTCACTGAGCCTCCTGTATAGATATAGCCAAAAATGGACACGTCACTACTAATGTTTGTTCTGGAAGGAGCTGTACCATCTACCCAATTGGAATTGGTTTCCCAGGCACCATAAATATTACTTTTAGTACGCTCCAAATTATTGTCATATGCTGAACAATCTCCACAACAACCATCTCCACATGCAGTATCACCAGATGTTGAAGATGTAGCTGTACCTGAATAAGATCCACCGTAGCTCAATGTTCCTCCATCTACCGTGATCGACCCGTCATTAGCTACATCCTCCGTTACGTAAACAGTACTTCCGGAATTGATATCAATATCAGCTAACCAATTATTATCCAGATTACCTTCAATAATTACATCAGAATTCGTGACGTCAAATGAAGATTCGTTGGACATAACAAAATCGCCATTTGAAACACTAATTGAACTGCCATTAGAAGCTGTAATTGATGCTTGATAACCATTTGTGAGATTTCCCGAAGAAACATTCAAATCTGACCCATCTAAATCTATAACTACACCATTATTGGTAGTTAAAGCTCCACCTGATCCGAATTCACTATCGGTAAACAGAAAATTAGAATATTGACTGATATTTACCGTTCCGTTAACATCTAACTGTGAATCTGTTACCGTAAAATCAACTGAATTTCCAGTACTAAAATTACCACCAACTTCAATTGATGAGTTGTTGATCAAAACATAATCAGTGAACTGGCTAGCAAAAAAATCTCCTCCTGTTGTTATCGTTGAATTGTTTAATGTGACCGGTCCTCCACCACCTTGAAAATCCTCGGTATATCCAGCTCCAACATGAAGACTTGCAGAAGACAATGTTAGCCCTCCATGATATCCTCCGGTGTATCCATTAGTTAAATTCACCTCAGTAGTTGAAAATGCAAGGATGGAATTATTATTTGTTGTGATTGCATTAGCATTGATTGTACCACCAGACACTGTGTAGGTTGTTGTACTTCCGACATAATTGACAATGATATCTCCTGTCACTGTAAGAACTGCACCTCCAGTTAGAGTCAAATCTCCATTCAAATAAAGATTGCCATCTATTTCTATAGAAGTATTGATAGTACAGCTGCTGGTGAGTGTAACATTTCCAGATACGTCACCGGTCGGACACTGAGTATATCCAGTAGTCTGTATCAGATAGAATCCAATGAAAAAATTAACTGCTATAAAAAATGATCGTATCATGCGTTTTTCTACAAATGGTTGCTGGTGATTCACTTGTAAGCTTATAAGTAAATCACTTAGTAAAAGTACGCACGGAACAACCTGACTAGTAAGAAATATTCGTTAAATAGGACTAAATAAAGGACTTATTGTACTAAAAGGGAGATTTTCACCTATATACATAAGCCAATACCCTGTTGAATTGCTGTGTAAAAGGTATGAGAATAGTAAATTGTTTATTATAGGCTAATAATAACCTGAGGCTTATTTAACCACAAATCGCATTGATCTACTTTCACCTGAAGCTGACTCTACTTGCAAGAAATAGTGACCATTATTTAAACCATCCACGGATATTTTAGATGAATCGATAAAGTCTCCACTTTTCAATGCAATACCAGAAAGTGAAATAATTTTCCATGACAATTCAGCTGTAGCTCCAGAAACATTGATAGAACCATTACTATCAACCATATTAGGCAATAGGCTCATTTGGCTCAGTTCACCCTTACCCAACACGATTACCTTAAGTTTTTCATAAGAGCCATCATAGTCTGTTTGAGATAATTCATAATAAACTGGCTTATTTTTGGACGAACCACCAATGTAATCTTCATACTGATAATAGCTAATACTATTTGTAGTCCCAGAACCTTGCACGAAGGTTAGATTAGTAAATTCCAAACCATCAAACGATCGTTTTATAGTAAAATAATCATTATCCACCTCTGTGGCAGTAGACCAATCTAAAACTACCATATTCCCCCTTTCTCTTCCTTCAAAGTTTATTAAGGTTACCGGTAAAGCTACTTCTCTGGTAACACTACACTCTATTCGATCTGAATCTCCAGGTGTACCATCTAAGCTTTCACAAGTACCTCCGACGACAACAGATCCACTACCTCCGTCTATATCCATTGGTTCTCCACTTAAATCCAAATTCCCACCTACAACGAAAGCACCGTCGACATTGTATCTTGTATTACCTCCACCAGCAGTAAAATCGCCTGTAGTGGTAAACGAACTACCGTTATAAACGTCCATCTGGGTATTATTTCCAAGATTTACGTCCCCATTAACTTTCACATCTCCATCAACAGTAACAGTCGCTCCATTTCCGGTGGATAACCCTCCAACTTCTAAGGTTCCGGTATTATACACATCAAAATCCAAATTATTAGCAACAGCTACCACTCCATCAAAAGTAATATCTCCTCCAGCTGTAATCCTACTACTATTACCACCAGAGGTTACTCCGCCTGTAGACACCAATGTACCTCCATTATCAACGGTAATAATTACATTACCAGAACCTGAGTCAATTTCTCCATTCACAATTAATGTCGCCCCTCCTTGCACATAAATGGTCAAATTCGCACTGTTAGTTATATCTCCATTAACTGTCAAAATAGCTCCAGAGTACAATGTTATAGAAGTAGCTTTGGTAAAAGCCATGCCAGTCAAAGTCAAATTGATTGAACCATCTACAACTGTGTTGAGATTATTTACATCGGATGTAATATCATCACCATCTACAGGAGCTATCCCGCCCTCCCAGGTCGTAGTGTATTGCCATTGTCCCCAATTTGTTATGATATCACGAGTTGCAGCATTTGCAACAAAAGATGTTAAGAAAACAAAAGTGAGAAAAGCAGAGAATTGAATTAATCTATTAGCCATATTGGTGATTTACTTATTCGAGCAAAGTGATTCACTTACTCAACTAAGCAAATCAGTTAGTAAAAGTACGTACCAATATTTTCACACACAATATGATTCTCCATAAACCGTATAAAATCAACAACTTAAGGGCAACTTTTTCAACATTACTCCTCTTTCAAAGCGTCCACCGGGTTTTTAATAGCTGATCGGTACGTTTGATAAGAAATAGTAATCAATGAGATTACCAACATTAACAGCAGTGGTATTAAAAAAATCATAGTGTTTAAACTGATTCTGTCTACATAACTTGATAGCCAGAAGTCTCCCACATAAAATGAAATAGGAATAGCTAAAACCGCCGAAATCAACACTAGCCTTACAAAGTACCTGGAGACTCCATAAAACAATTGATCCACTCTAGCGCCCATAACTTTACGTAAGGCTATTTCTTTCTTCTTTCTTTCCAATATGAATGCTGTCAAGGAAAACAGCCCTATACAAGCTATGATTATAGCTAGAACCGATGCTCCAGTAAACATTTTACCAAAGCGTTTTTCCCCTTCGTATAGTCTCTGAAATGAATCATCCATAAATTGGCCATCCATCGGATAACCTGGTAATAAATCAGCCCAGGTTTTGTCAATATGATCCAACGCATCAGTGATGTTCCCTTTAACCTTAATTGAAGCAAAGTGGTTCGCAAATGGAGTAGATGCTGAGGACCATCGGAACAGCAAAGAGCTTCCCTGATTTTTGGCAGAACGCGTAACAAAATCTCTAACCACTCCTATCACGCGAAAATCCTGCCCTCCACCTCTGGACAAGGTTTTGCCAATTGGATCCTTCCACCCTAATTCCGATTGTAATTGTTCATTGATGACAATGGTCATTGAATCACTTTTCAATCCAGGTTCAAAAAATCTTCCCTCAGTTAGTTCAAGGCCCCAAACATCAAGTATATTCGGATCCGCAAACACATTCAGAGGGTCAACAGACACCACGTTCTCACCTGTTGAATGATATCCCCAATCAGCTATTATACCTGATGGATACCCACTGGTGAATGCAACATTCGATATATTGGAATTACCCATTAGCAGAGATTTGAACCGATCCATTTTGCTCACTATTTTGTCGGCATCAGAAAGAATAAACACCTGTTCGGCATCCAAACCTAAATTGCGGTTACTCATATGACGCAGCTGTGCATAGACGATGAATGTTGCAACCATTAAAAACATGGATATAGCAAACTGTAAAACCACCAAAGAAGATCTCAGTCTTTGGTTTCCTCCAGTCTTTGACTCTCCCTTCAAAGCAGCTATAGGTTTAAAAGAAGACAGAAAACTAGCTGGATATAGACCCGCCAAAAGTCCCACAACAACCCAAATAACAAAGAACCAACCAATATTTCTTAGACTAATGATGTCCAGCACTTCATATTGGTTCTCACTAATCAAATTAAAATAAGGCAAAACCAATAGTGTCAGTCCTATTGCTATAAAAATGGCCGCTCCTGTTACCACAAAAGACTCAACCATAAACTGCTGGGCTATCAAATTTTTCACTGAACCTAACACTTTACGTATGCCGATTTCCTTGGCTCTCAATGAAGATTTTGCGGTTGCCATATTGACATAATTGATACAAGCCAACAGCAGTATGAAAAGAGCCACCAAAGAGAAAATGATTAGATTATTGTAATTTCCCGGGGTTCCAAGTGTTAATCTGGGATGGTGCAAATGAATATCCCGCATTGGTATGAGCACAAAAGTGTGCTGATTGTTGTCCTGAACAAACTCCTGATAAGAATTGTACTGAGGATTGAATTTCAATATTTCATCACCCATATATTTCTCTATGAACGAAGGAAACTTCGATTCTAAAATCTCAGGATCAGCACCTGGAGCTAATTTGAAATATGAATAAAAGTTATTTCCAGTCCAGTTTCCCGTAGTAGCCCATTTCTCCCATGGTATAGATTGTATGATCTGGTAAGGAATAGTAGTTGCTCGTGGAGCGTCTTTAACCACAGCTTTAATCACACATTTCACCTCATCAATTTCGATCGTTTCTCCAATTGGATCCTTCTCAGGAAAGTACTTTTGTGCCATACTCTCCGTCAAAACAACATCATTAGGTCCATTTAAGGCTGTCTTAGCTTCACCTCTAATGAATGTGTTCGGAAACAAATCGAAGAACGTACTATCCGCCATCAATACATTCTGTTGTTTAATAAATTGGTCTCCTTGCTTAATCACTACTTCTCCTAAGCCTCCCAATCGGGTACCATTAAGTATTTCAGGATAGTCAGCTTTCATGTATTTGACCAGTTGAGCAGGAGTATATGGTCCTCTGCCATTGATTGTTACTCGATAGATGTCTTCCACTTGAGGAATGTCTTTATCAAAGCTCGTTTGGTGACTCACATGTGTGAGAATGATTACACAACATGCGATACCAATTGCCAACCCCATGATATTTAACAGGGATTGAACCTTATTTTTAGCCATGTTTCTAAAAGAAACTTTAAAGTAGGTTTTGAACATTCCGAATGGACTTTTAGGTAGAAAATCATCAAGATCCTTGATGTAACGCCAGCGAAAAAAACGGATAACATTCCAGGTAAACTTCCACCTGGCCACATTAGGAGAGTGTTCAGCCTCACGATCAAAAAGCTCATAAAGATCACCTTCTATTACCTCTACATACCATGGTTTACAAAACCACTGAAGCAATTTCATGGCGAACTTTGGAGGCTCAGGTTTGCTTCTCATTTGTTTTGAAGTAAAGCCTCTGGAATTTGACTAAATAAAGTATTCCGAACTCGATGATTGATCTCCAACACCTGGATTCCGAGATTGGTCACTTTAAAAAAGCGCTTTCTTCTTCCTCCTCGTTCGGCTGTTGCCCCTCCAAGGTAAGACTCCAGGTAACCTTTCTTTTCCAATCGATCCAGAGCAGTGTGTACACCACTGATATTGGCTTTTCTTCCGGTTTGAGATGCGATCTCATCAAGAACTTTAACACCGTATGCATTTTCATGCAGTATAGCCGTGATTAACAGCACCAATTCCTCAAATTCTCCGAGTTGAACTTTCTCCTCTTCCATTATTTTCACAATTGTAAATTAAATACGATCAACTACCTAAAAGGTTTCTTTCACAATTGTAAATTATATATAATTTGGGAATGAATGGCTATAAAATAGAAAATCCGGCCTCCCAACTGAAGTCGGAAGTACCGGATAATCATCAATCTAACCAAACTAAACTAAAATGAAATATATCTTTTGATACCTTACTTCTTAAGGTTTGAAATCATCTCCTCCACCTTCATAACCATTCTCACCACGACCTCCTTCTTTGCGTTGATCTCTATCCGATTGATTCAATCGATAGTTCAATGTCAACACAAATTGTGGTCCTCTTCTCCATTGAAACTCTGACTCAGAAATATAGTTTGAAGTTTCTGTTTCAAATCGATATTTTCTGGAGTTAAACAAGTCTCTTACACTAAGTGCTAAAGAGCCTTTTTTGTTCCACAAATCTCGAGAAAAACCTAAATCCAATACGGTTATCGCTTCTCTTCTTCCTTGAGGACGATTTTCAGGTGCACGGTAATTCAAGTTTACCTGTGTTGTAAATAACTGTTTTATTTTAATATTGTTACTGATTCTCGTAGAAAAGGTTACTGTTTCAGCATAAAGGTCCTGGTCGTAAGCAAAACCTTCAGTGATTTGTCTGTAGAAATTAAAGTTTCCACTCAAACGATACCACTCAGTAAAATCCTGATTGGCGTTCACCTCGATTCCATAAGAATTCTGAACACCTAAATTCTCTGTGTAAGTGTAGGTAATGTTTCCATTTGCTCTAGGACTTACTCGCTGAATAGGGTCATCAGTATGACGATAATAGATACCGTAATAAATAGAAGAACTTTCAAAATTCTGCAAGTACCCAAACTCATAAGAGTCTGTAAATTCAGGTTGCAACTCTGGATTTCCAACTCGGAAACTTCGGTTATTTGTGAAAGAACTCAAAGGACTCAAGTCTCTATATCTTGGTCTATTGATTCTTCTACTATAGCTCAATTGAAACTGAGACAATCCCTTTGTTTTGTAAGTAAAAAAGGCACTTGGGAAGAAGTTCACATAATTGAAACGAATATCACTTGCTTCTGTAAGTTCACCACTGATATCTGTAACTTCTGATCGCAATCCTAATTGCCAGGAAATCTTCTCTAATTGATCACTAACGATTCCATAAAAGGCATGGACATTTTCGTTGTAGCTGAAGTCAAATGTGAAGGAATCAATTTCGGTAAATACCTCCCCATCTGTTGAGTTTTCAACGACATAATCGTTATATACTTGTCTTATAGTACTTCTGTACCCCAGTTCAACTTTCGCTTTTTCACCAAAAGGGCGCACATAATCCAGTTGAAGCATTAATTGATTCTCTCCCTGAACATTATCTACATATTGGAAAGTTGATTCTTCCACCTCACTAGGACTCGCGCCTAAAGTTTGGATGATATCAGAAACTTCATTTTCGTAATTATCTTGATATTGAATATTGGCAGTCAGCTGATGGTCTTTTCGTTGAAAATCTCTTACATAGTTTAATGAGTACTCCTGATTTCTATCTACCTCTTCTTCGGTGTCTTCTCTGAGCGTATACATCTGCAATTCTCTATCCGCATCGTAATCTAGAATCGTCAGGTCATTGTAATTGAGGTCATTTGAATAGCGATATAACATCGAAGCTGTCAACGTACTATTTTCACCCACGTTGAAGTCTGCTCCAAAACGTACGTTATTAGAAAAACCACCTCTAGATCGATCATAACTTTGATCCGAGAACGATGTATTGTCTCTCAGTGCATAGCTACCATCTGTTTGATAAACGGTATCCTGAAAAAAGAACTGCTGGTTGGTATAGCTAGTACCTGGAGCTCTTCTGTAATCAAATCCGTAATTCACGAAGAAATTCACCCAGTTCTTTCTGAAGTTCATGTTGATACCAGCACCATGATTGTGAGGATAACCTGTAGTAGCTTGAAAAGATCCATTCAAACCTTTTTGAGCGTCTTTTTTCAAGATTATATTAATGATACCTGCCTGACCTTCAGCATCATATCTTGCTGATGGATTGGTGATTACTTCTACACTTTCTATCAGATTACTTTGAAGCTGTCTCAGAGCATCACTGCTTGACATTCCTACTAAACCAGATGGCTTACCATTGATTAGAATCCTTACATTGGTACTTCCTCTCAGCTGTACATTACCCTCTACATCCACAGCTACGGAAGGTAAATTATCCAACATATCAGAAGCTGAACCTCCAAGATTACTCAGGTCCTTTCCTACGTTATATACTTTCTTATCAAGATTTAGCTGCATCTGAGTACGCTCTGCCTGAACTACTACTTCTTCCAACTCTGTATTAGATGGACTCATGTTGATAGTACCCAAGTCACGACTATTGCCAGATAACTCTACCGCTATTTCTTTCATTTCATATGTAACAAATTGAATTCTTGCTACATACTTTCCGTTTTCAACTTTAATCAGGAATTTACCATCCATATCTGTAACCGCACCTGTAATCAAGCTTGAATCAGATGCGTTTAATAAGCTGATGGTGGCGAAGGCCAGGGGCTCTTTGGTGGAGCTGTCCACGAGTTTACCAGTAACTGAGCTCTGGGCATGAGTCAGCACTGCTGTTAATAGCATTAGGATGGTTAATAATTGTTTCAAGGTTTTTTGAATTTTAAGCAAAGCTACAATCACAGTTTGAGTCAATTTTGTTGGAATTCTGAAGGAATTCTGAGGAAGAATTTCCCTTCACCGTTTAGCCTACCAACTGACTGTAAAACAATGTTGTTCGTCCGCTCGTGTATATTTTATGTCAAACTGATGCTCAGTGCAAATTCTTTTGACAATACTAAGCCCCAACCCTAGCGAATCCGGATTGTCAGATCCTTTTTTGAATCGATTGAAAATATCATTTGCGTCAACTTTCAGAGCTTCACCCGTATTTTTCACTTCTAGTTTATTAGGCATTAATCGAACATAGATTTCGCCTCCAGAATGGTTATGCCGTACAGCATTGTTTAATAAGTTGGTAACCAGTAATTCCAAAAGCACCAAATTACCAGCGACCTGAACGTCTGGGGATACTTCTGAGAACATCTTGATCTCTTTCAATTCCACCAATTCTTTGAAATCAAATAAGAATCGGCTAACCAACTTCGTCATATCAACAGAGCTAAAATCTGAGAACTCCTGATTCTCGATCTTGGTCAATAAGGAAAGTGAATTACCAAGTTTGCTCAATCTTTTAAGTGCATACAACGCTGACGAAATCAATTCCATTTGCTCTTCAGTTAGCTCATCGTTGCTTTCCATTAACAGCTCCAATTTACCCTGAGCGATAGACAAAGGCGTTTGAATCTCATGAGATGCATTCTCTGAAAACTCTTTAAGAGCCAGATAGTCTTTTCGGGCACCACGCATCATATTAATAATAAACTGGTTTAATTTCTTGAATTCTGAAGTAGAGGTGTTGGGAAAAAACTCTTCAAATTCGTGTTTCACAGAAAAATTTCTAATGATGTCCAATGTTTTCTGAAAAGGACCAAACACATAAAATGAGGCTATGAGACTCAAAACTAACGTGACAACAAAAAGTAGCAAATAAGTCTTCACCATAGACTCCTGAACAGCATCTTTGATATCATCCTCCTCGACTACCAGGTCATATAAGGTGATCTTGTAGTAGGCTTTATCATTGATCTTTTTAACAACATCAAGCTTGGAATGCGGCTCAATGCGTTGAAGGGTAATATGTGTTACCAGAGTATCAGAAAACATAGGTTCTGTTTCCTGAGCGGTACTATCTAGTGGCGTTATAATCAGTTTTTCTCTCCGAATCTCTTCAGTGGGCATTCTTCTTTCCAAATACCTAATTGCTGACTGAAGTCTTTCTTCTAGAAAATAGCGTTCTTCCAACGTAATCTCTCTGCTCATAGCATTGTAGGAGAACATAGCTCCTACAACAAAGACCAGAGAGGCAATAAGCATGAAGAAAAAAGTGATTTTAACAATCAGTTTCATGCTGACTTCTTGAATTTGTAGCCCACTCCATATACCGTGTGGATATAGTCATTACCACCAGCCTGAGTAATCTTCTTTCTAAGGTTTTTGATGTGCTGATATACGAAATCAAACGAATCTGCTGTATCCATATAATCTCCCCATAGATGCTCTGCTATAGACTGCTTCGTTAGCACACGATTTTGATTAAGAAGTAGGTATTGAAGCATTTCAAACTCCTTTCTAGTCAGGTCTAGGAGTGTTTCATTTATCTTCACTTCAAAGTTGTCGGTATTCAAGGCAATTTCCTCAAAGCGAACACTATTGTCTCCTTGCTGGTTTTTGCGTCTGAAAATTGCTTTCAAGCGTGCATTAAGCTCTGCCAGGTGGAACGGTTTAGGGAGATAATCATCTGCACCAAGGTTCAATCCTTGTATCTTATCATCTAAAGCATTCTTCGCTGAAATGATCAAAACACACAGATGAGGCCAGTTTTCTTTGATCGCCTTTAACAAATCCAACCCATTACCATCTGGCAACATTAGATCTAGCGCTACCAAATCATATTGATAAGCGTAAAGCTTCTCTACTGCCTGCTGATAGTTAGAGGCAACTTCACAGACATATCCTTCCTGGTTGAGGTAAGCACGGATGTTGGTACTCAGCTGCTCATGGTCTTCTACGACTAACAGTTTCATAGGCAGCTAAAGTAATTATGATTTCTGAAGGAATTTTGAACCGCTAATCTTTCTTAAACTTTAGTTTACCGAACAAGCTTACCGCTAGTGTAATAAAACCCACCACTGTAACGGAAGATAATGGCATCAAAATAGCTGAAACAACAGGAGTCAAGTTGCCTGTGATCGCAAAAGACAGCCCTACCACGTTATATCCAAATGAAATAATAAATGCAGCAATGACCACTTTCATCACCATTTTTGAAAACTGCATTACAGGATCTAGCTTCACGATGGAGTCAGCATCTATCAAGGCATCACAGGCTGGACTAAACTGATGCACATCTTCACATACAGCAAAGCCCACAGTAGCACTTTTCAAAGCACCAGCATCATTCAGTCCATCTCCAATCATTAAAGAGTTCGTAGATAATTCATTTACATAATTGAATTTATCAACTGGCTTTTGCTGAAAATGAAGTTGATCAAAATACGGCTCGAGATTAGTCTTCTCACTAGTATTATCTCCAGACAAAAGATGGAGTTTGAACTTCTTTCTTAAAGAATCTAAACTCTCAAAAACTCCGGAACGATAACCAGAATTGATTTTGAAGTATCCAACATACTGATCACCCAAAGCCAAATACACCTTAGAAGAAAGTGAAGTATGTTCCTCATCAACACCTATAAAGCTGGCAGAACCAATTTTAACTTCATACCCATTGATACATGCTACCAGTCCTTTTCCTATTTCTTCATGAAACTTATCAATTGGTAATTTCTGAACACTATCATCAAATTGTTTTGCTAGTAGCTTACTCAAAGGATGTGCAGAATTAGCGCAAGCTGTTTTAATGATTTGCTGATATTCCAAAGTCAGTGGAGATCCAACAAATTTGATTCCGTCAGAGTTGTTTTTGGTGAGCGTACCCGTTTTATCAAAGACCAATTCTTTGATGTCAGCTATTCGCTCTATAACAGATGCATTTTTTAAATAAATACCTTGGCGACCTAATATTCGCATTCCATGCCCCAACCCAAATGGTAAAGCCAGCGCCAATGCACAAGGACAGGCAACAATCAAAACAGCAGCAACTACATCCCACATAATTACTGGATTGGCGAAGTACCAATAAACTCCAGATCCTACAGCTAAGACAAGAATAATAACTGTAAAGTATTGACTTACCTTATCAATTAGATTCTCATATTTACGATCGCTTTGCTGATTACCATCATTCCAGATCTGAGTCAGCTCACTATTATCAACAGCCTTCTCCAGCATCAGATGCAATTGCCCACCTACCTGCCTCCCACCAGCAAACACCTTCTCACCTGCTCTTTTAGAGATAGGTTCCGCTTCTCCAGTCACAAAGCTGTAGTCGATATTCGCTTCTCCCTCAGTTATGATTGCATCGGCGGGTATTAACTCAAGATTGTGAACAACAATCTCATCTCCAGGTCGCAAATCCTGCAACATAACATAAGATTCTTTTCCATCCTTTACTATAAGAACTGAAACAGGGAAATAGGATTTATAGTCTCGTTCGAATGAAAGTGCCTGATAAGACTTATTCTGATACCACTTTCCTATTAATAAGAAGAATACCAACCCATTGAGTGAATCCACATATCCCGGACCAGCTGACATCACAATTTCATATGCACTTCTTCCAAAAAGAGTAAGAATCCCCAATGAAATTGGCACATCAATATTGAGATACTTATGAGTAATGCCAGCCCAGGCACTTTTGAAGTAATCTTGTGCAGCATAAAAAAACACAGGTAAAGCCAGAGCCAGGTTTAACCAGCCAAACAAGGCTTTGAACGTCTCCTCAACTTGAAATCCAGCATCCAGATATTCTGGAAGACTAATAAGCATACTGTTACCAAAACAGAAACCAGCAACAGCAATTTTCATTCCCAGTCCGTTGGATTGCTTTTTTGCCTTTGACTGATCAACACTTTCCAGATTGATCAATGGCGGATATCCCAGAGTCGCCAACATGATGGCTACTTCTTTAAGCGACATGTCATTTAGGAAAGAAACAGCGATCTCTTTCTTAATGAAATTAACTTCAGCTCTCAGAATTCTCGGATCAAGTTTTGGAAGATGCTCCAGTAAGTAGATACATGAACTACAGTGGATACCAGGAAGATAAAGTTTGACGACTGATTGCTTTTCATCATGAAAGCGATAGAGTCTGTTGGCTACTTCTACATTTTCGAGATATGCGAACTTTCGTTCTATGACTGATTGATCCTCTACCTTTCCGGCTTTGAGTTCGCCACTGGCATAATATTGTTGAAGATCACTTTGCTGAATTAATTCATAAACAGCCTGACACCCATGACAACAAAAATGATGCTCATCAAAAATAAGTTGTTCGGATTCACATGTGTCACCACAGTGGTAACACTGAACAGATGCTGCAGATTCTGTTTTTAGCATTACGCTACTAGCGTTTTGGCATTAATCAAATTGTTCGGTGCAATTAATACAGGAGTATGACAATTTGCGATGATTTCGGAGGTATGACTGCCTGGTCTGTTATCCACTCCATTACTATTTACTCCTATGATCACCAGATCGTAATCATTTTCTCGAATATGTTGGCATATTTCCTCGTGTACAGCGCCTCCTAAAATTACCGGATGGTATGTTACTTTGTATTGGCTATGCAAGTCCATACAAAAAGCGTCCATTTGCAGTTTAATTTCGTCGATTGCATCAAGATCACTCAAGTCCAACTCCCCTTTTCTACTATCAAACTTGGCACTTGAAGGAAAAACATGGAGAAGAGTAATCTCAGTGAAGCCCTCTTTTGCCATGCTAGAGCCTAAATGTACGGCGTTCCATGCGGCCGAAGAGAAGTCAGATGGAATAAGAATGTTTTTAAATGCCTGCATTTTTTCCTAATCTTATTCTGCAAAACTATTGTTAGTCGCACATTGGCACTCTGATGGCAGTCAGAGTAAAAACTGAAAAATGTCATACCCATAATTTTTCACTAGATTAGCGGGTAACAAAAAACTGATTTTTGTCATGGAATTGTCCAGTGAATATTTGATGTCACGGAGCGGACTGGAGCTCCTCAATAAGATTTTTTTAAGTGCAGGTGAAGGCATCATAATTGTCAACTCACAGGGTGAGATTGTTATGGCCAATAAGCGATCAGAAGAGCTTTTTGGCTACAATGAAGCAGAATTATTGGGAAAGGTAATAGAGAACCTAATTCCTAAGGAATATCATCACAAGCACGTAAAAGATCGTCAAGGATACGTTTCTCATCCTAAATCTCGCCCTATGGGGATTGGTAAGGATTTAGTAGGTCTAAAGAAAGATGGCACTACCTTCCCATTGGAAGTGAGTCTTAGTTTCATCATGCACCTAAACCAGAAACTTGTTGTTGCTTTCATCACTGATATCTCTACTCGAAAACAGCAAGAAGCCGCTCTGGCCGAAAGTAGAACGAAACTGGAGCAATATGCTCATGACCTGGAGACCAAAGTACGTGAACGAACTAAAGAATTGGAACACCTCAACCTGGGTCTTAAAAGTCAAATAAGAGAACGAAAACTTGCAGAAGCTGCTCTCAAAGAAAGTCTTGAAGAAGTCAAAAAAGCAGAAACGGAGATATTAAAAGCTCTGGAAAAAGAAAAAGAACTCAATGAATTGAAATCACGATTCATCTCCATGGCTAGTCACGAATTCAGAACGCCTCTTACCACTATCCTATCATCAGCTAACTTAATAGGAAGATATCCGGAAGGTGACGATCAAGAAAAACGAGTAAAGCATATTAATAGAGTTCGAAACTCTGTTCAGAACTTAACTAACATTCTGAATGACTTCCTGTCATTAGAAAAACTTGAAAGTGGAGCAATCTCTCTGAAGATAGTCCAGTTCTCACTTAAAGAAATTTATGACGAGATTATGGAGGCTATGGAACTGGCATTAAAGCATGGACAGGATATTAACTCAAGTTTCGATCCAGAACTAAACCAGATTATCTCTGACCAACATTTAATAAAAAATATTTGTCTAAATCTGCTATCAAATGCTATCAAATACTCACCTGAAAACTCGAATATTGAATTCAGCATTCGAGAAAGTGAAGACTCTGTCATAGAGATTAGAGTAAAAGACGAAGGAATTGGCATACCCAAAAAGGAACAAGACAAACTTTTCCAACGATTTTACAGAGCTGAGAATGCGACCAATATACAAGGCACAGGTCTCGGTTTAAATATAGTCAAGAGATACCTTGATTTGCTCAAAGGAGAAATCAGATTTACAAGCAAAGAAGGCCTCGGCACGGAGTTTATTGTTAATTTTCCGTATCGAAAACCATAACTTTAAAGCAGCTTCATGAAGAAAAAGGTCCTTATAATAGAAGATCAACCAGAGGTTAGAGAAAATATTGCAGAATTATTAGAGTTATCCAACTATAACCCCATCACAGCTGAGAATGGTAAAATTGGTGTTAAAAAAGCTCTTCAAGAACAACCCGACATAATTCTTTGTGATATTATGATGCCTGAAATGGACGGTTATGAGGTTCTTTATTTGATAAGTAAGCGTCCAGAAATAGCCTCTACGCCTTTTATTTTCCTTACGGCCAAGTCTGAGAAAGCAGATTTCAGAAAAGGGATGAACATGGGAGCTGACGACTATATCACTAAGCCATTTGAAGAAATGGAGCTACTTGGCGCTATAGAAAGAAGGTTAAATAAATACGAAAAACTATCAACCAAAGATGAGCTTTCGGAGTTTGTAAAACAAGCTAAAAGCTATGCTGAGCTTGAAGACCTGGAAAACACCAGCAAAACAAGAAACTTTAAGAAGAAAGACATCTTGTATCGTCAAGGTGATTTTGCTTCTTACGCCTATAAAATCAAAACAGGTAAAGTAAAGATTTACCAAATCAATCAAGACGGTAAAGAATTTATCATCGACATTCTTACAGAAGGACAGTTCCTCGGTGAGAATGCTTTGATTCAAGATACAGATCGTACAGAATTCGCTCAAGCTCTTGAGGACACTGAAGTAATCATGATTCCTCGTAAAGAGTTTCAAGATCTGATCTTTCAAAACAGAGAAGTGTCTGGTAAATTCATCAAAATGCTATCTAAAAACCTCCTGGAAAAAGAAAGCAGCCTAATGGAAATGGCCTATGACACGGTGAGAAAAAGAACTGCAGATGCTTTAATGAAGCTTTATGGCACTTATAGTGAAAGTACCGGTGCCACAAAATTTGAAGTCTCCAGAGCTGACCTTGCCAGCATGGTAGGTACCGCTACTGAGTCTGTGATACGAATGCTTTCTGAATTCAAAAAAGATGGTTACATCAAGATTGAAGGAAGTACAATCCATGTATTAGACGCTGAAAAACTTGGAAGCATTCGCTTTTAAAAGTCAAGAAGCAGACTGATTATTGTCATGAGCTGATCCTAAGATTGGGGGTTCCTTTGTGTCATGGAAAACCTGATCAAAAAATACAACGTTCCTGGACCAAGATACACCAGCTATCCTACTGTGCCCTTTTGGGAAACTGAAAGACATACAGAAAGAGACTGGCGCCAATCTGTCAAGGACGGGTTTTGGAGAAGTGGGAAAGAAATCAGTCTGTATATCCATTTACCTTTTTGCGAAAGCCTTTGCACCTATTGTGGTTGCACCACGCGAATCACTAAAAATCATAGTGTAGAAGGTAGATATATAAGCTATCTACTTAAGGAATGGAATATCTATGTCAGTACATTTGGTGCCAGACCAATTGTAAAGGAAATCCACCTAGGTGGAGGAACGCCAACATTCTTTTCTCCTGAAAACCTGGAGTTTTTGATCAATGGAATTCTGGAAAACAGTACATTGGCTGACAACTACGAATTTGGGTTTGAAGGTCATCCAGGCAATACTACAGAGGCACATTTAAAAGCACTATCCAGACTCGGCTTTAAAAGAGTGAGCTTTGGCATTCAGGACTTTGATCCAGAAGTTCAAAAGACCATCAACAGAAAACAAACCTTTGAGCAAGTCAAAGAGGTTACCAACCTGGCTAGAAAATACGGATTTACTAGTATCAACTTTGATTTGATCTATGGACTTCCAAAACAAACAACTCGAAGTGTAGCCAAGACTATTGAGCAAACCATACATCTGAACCCTTCGCGAATTGCATTCTATGGATATGCACATGTGCCCTGGGTGAAAGCTGCACAAAAATCTTTTGAAAAGTTTTTGCCTCTTCCTGAGGACAGAGCCTCGATGTATCAACTAGGCAAGCGCATGCTTACCGATGCTGGATATAGGGATATAGGAATGGATCACTTTGCTCTTAACCAAGATAAGTTGTACCAGGCTTTTGATCAGGGACAATTACATAGAAACTTTATGGGGTATACTACTCAAGATACTGATCTCTTGATTGGACTGGGAATGAGTTCGATAAGTGATAGCTGGACAGCCTTCAGCCAAAATGAAAAGCTCATTTCCAATTACTATGAACGCCTTGATAAGGATGAACTCCCAATTACCAAAGGACATCAACTTACAATTGAAGACTTAAAAATCAGACGGCATATACTTAACCTAATGTGCAAATTTGCAACCAATTGGTCTTCTGAAGAGCTATTAGAAATAGGCATTGGTTTCAATGTTGAGTTGCTGAATAACTTAAGCAATGATGGACTGATCTATTGGGATGAATTTGGCATAGAGATACTCGATGCTGGTAGACCATTTATTAGAAATATCTGCATGGCTTTGGATTCCAGACTTTGGAATGCTCAAAAGTTCTCCAGATTTAGCCAGACAGTTTAAAATATTTTTGCTTTCTTGTACATATTTAAGGCTTGCCAAACAATTGGCAAGCCTTTTTCACTTGTTACTTATAGCTATTTTTGGCACAAGAGTTGTTGATTATCATTTATGAAGCAAACCATCCTTACCAGTTTTTTCACCCTTGTTTCACTCTTAGCTTTTAGTCAATCAACCAAAAGAAACCATGAGGTCACGGTTACTTCAAGTAAGTTCACAATCGAAGGATCTACGAATGTCAATCAGTTTAAATGTTCGTTGGAAGAGTACCTACCATCAGACACCTTAGCAATCAAAAGCACCTGGAATAATAAACGGATTTCCTTCGAAAACTTGATCCTGACCTACCCTGTTTCATCCTTTGACTGTGGTATTGCCGCAATGAATCAAGACATGCAAAGCTTGCTGAAGAGCGAGGATTATCCCACAATGATTTTGCATATTGAGGACATTGACTTAAAGAATAAACAAGAAGCTATTGAAACCTTGTACGTGAGTTCAAAAGTGAAGCTAACAATAGCTAATGTAACACGGGAGGTTTCAATCAAAGATGGGATAGTCACAAATCACTCAGAGAGTTCTTTGACCTTTTCTGGAACAGTGGACATCAATATGAAAGATTTCCAGATGGAGCCACCGGTGAAATTCTGGGGAATGGTGCAGGTAAACGAAAAACTCACAGTCCGATTTGCTGTGAGAATGGAAGTAAAGAATTTATAAAATAAAAAGAAGCCGTCCGCCTAAAGGCGAACGACCTCTCAACTAAACAGGACCGTTAGAATCCGATGGTAGCCTCTAGAACTATACCATCAAACTGACCATCCTGAAAATCTGTACCATTCCAACCATCTCCATCATATGCTTGCTTCACGTATTCAAGTTTGGCTAGTACATTTTTGGTTAGGAACCAACCTCCACCTATGTTCAATCTGTTGATTTTCTTAGTTGCAGCTCCGTCGATATCTTCACCACTTACCGCATTGTATCTTCCACCCAGATAGATATTCTCTTCAGCTCCGAATCTGTAGATTACTTCGGCACCAGTTTGAGTGTAAGCACCTCCTACTTCATCGTTTCCATTACTTGCATTTTCAAATACTCCGAAGAATTCAAGTCCCTGGAATTTCACAAATGGAGTGATCTGGAAAGAGTTGATATAGCCACCTACTGGTGCGTAGTTAAAGCCTGGGTTGAATCGACCAGTTCTGAAATCAGAGCTACTGTAAGTCAACACGTTGTAGTATCTAGCACCTGCTCTGTCTCCAGCATACAAGTCATTTCTAGTACTTTGATCGCTCACAGTCAAGAAAGACCCTGTTAATCTAACTCTCAGATCATCGTTGATTTGCTTATCGTAACCAAGTTTACCGAAGAACACAAATCCTTTATCAGGGTTGTTCAGCACATTTTGATTTAATCGACCGTTAGTAATACCTACCACCGCTAGCAAACCATTGTTTTGAACTGTTACTTCTGCAAAGGGTTCTGTAGAAAATGCATCCATGATGTAGTTACCTACAAATGGGTTGTAGATTGCACGAGCGTTATCAGATCTTCTAAAGTGTGTGTCACCATAGTTGAATTCATCCATACCTACTCTAATCGTTGTATAATTCATCAGGCCACTTAAGAAACCAGGTTTGATGAAATCGAGCTTGTCCATTTGAATGTATCCACCTTTCACATAAGCTTCTGTGTGGTGACGAGAAGATAGATAAGTTCTCAAGTGCATTCTCAAACCATCGGCTAGCTGAACGTCAAGATTTAAGTTAGCTGTTGGCAAATTGAAGTTGTTTCCGATATCTGGAAGCGTGTCACCAGCGTTGGTATGACTTAGGCCCTGGAATTGCAAAGCAAAATCACCTCCAACCCATACTTTTAGACCATCAAACTCAACATCGTTTTCCTTTGACGTTTCAAATACATTCAGGCCATCTTTATTATTACTTCTAAAGTACTGTAAACCTGTTTGTTGCGCGAAGAGCACTGTAGTAGTTAGCATCGCTAACACCACCAATATAAGAGATTTTGGATTTAACGTTTTCATAATTGTTAGCTTGTTTATAGTGTATTAGTTGAGAATAAAATTGTATTCGATTGATACTTCGTCACCTGTAGTTAAGGTTCCGAACATTGCCGTAGGTGGTTCTATACCAAACTCAGACATTACCAGGCTTACCTGACCGGAGACTTGTAATAACCCGTCTTGAAGTTCTTTGGTAATTGCAGTGAATGGGACTTCTTTGGTTTTACCTATAAGACTCAATGTGCCTTTACCATTGATTTTGCCATCCGTGATAGTTAGCTGACTTGCCTTGAAAGTGATATTTGGATATTCTTTAGCTTCTAGCGCGTCATAGGTCTTGTCATCCATGATAGACTTGCCACTCTTGATTGATTTAGAAATTACGGTTACTTGTAGGTTATTGATGGTTTGACCATTCAACGCTCCTTTCACAGTATATTCATTGATCACACTCTCCCAGTCATGTACTGTAGATGTGCCCTTTACTAAAAACTCACTCTTTGATGTATTAGCTTCAAAGGTTCCTTGTCCTGCAATTAGTCCCCATAAAAGGACTGTGGTGATAATCGCCTTCATTGTTGATTCTCTGTTTAGTTGATGATGCAAACATAGAGGGGCGATCAAGGCTGTGGTATGACGGATATAGCCATGATAGCTGAACCTAATCAGGAAATAATTTGACCAATCGCAACTCTGCAAATGATGAATGTCATATTGCTTATATTAGCTGAAAACAGCCCATATGAATCCTCTGATAGAAGTAACTGAACTACAAGAGATTGCAGATCCTAACCTTATAATCATCGACGCATCTGGTTCACCCGTTGCAAAAACATCTTTCGAAGAGGAGCATATTCCTGGAGCAATTTTTATGAGTCTAAATGAAGACTTATCAGCAATTGATGATCCTGCAAAAGGAGGAAGACACCCATTACCTCATCCTGAGAAGTTTGGAAAGACGCTATCTCGATTTGGCATATCCATTCACAGCCATGTCGTAGCTTATGATCACCTGGGTGGTGGTAACGCAGCTGCAAGACTTTGGTGGATGCTCAAAGCTCAAGGGCATAAACGAGTTCAGGTGTTAAATGGAGGTTTTCAGTCATGGAAGGCAGCTGGAAATACGATCTTAAGTGGGCTATCTAAACCTAGAAGTATAGAAACTCCATACCCAACAGGTGATTGGCAATTAGGTATAATAGATTTAAAAGATGTTATACAGGCAAGCTCAGACTCCTCAAAGATTATCATTGACGTACGAGAAGGTTTTAGATATGATGGAGAAAGTGAACCAATTGATTTGGTGGCAGGCCACATTCCAAATGCAATCAATATGTTCTTCAAAAATAACTTAACCGAAAATGGCTCCTTTAAATCGGCAGAAGAACTAAAAGAACTTTATCATCCGATTACTGCTAAACTTAAAAAAAATGAAGTAATTGTACACTGTGGCTCAGGAGTTACTGCTTGTCATTCGATCCTGGCACTGGCTCACGCAGGATTACCTCTACCACTGTTATACGTAGGATCCTGGAGTGAGTGGTCCAGAAATAACCTTCCAATCACAAGTCTGCATTCCTAAATTGAATGCGAAGAGGATCTGTATGTCCATGACCAAGAATAGAATTTGAACAAGACGCTTTTGATTGGAATAGCGAGTGCCTGTTAGGGACTTGTTTGATACTCCTGCCTGGGTGTATTTTGATAAGGTCCCTGACAAAACATCTTCGTATTCAATCAACAGTATAGCCGTGAGTGAATTGGGCATTTGGCACCTTCCCTCTTTTGGAGATGTTTACGAACATAAGTTCTATAAGAAATGACAAAAGAAAAGCCCGAATGCTTGGCACCCGGGCTTCTTGTGAATGATCACCACTCACGACCTATTGATGTTATTTAATTATTTACTGCCAGTCATACCTCCGCCATCATCAGCTTTGCGTACTTTCTTATCCTTGGCATACATGGAATCATTTCTCTCATCAACCCATGGCTTTCTATTCTTATACTCCGGCCCTTTTAATTGTTCTTCTTGAGTACCAAGAGTTACCAATACTTTTTTACCAGACTTTCTCTCTAAAGGAGTTGCATTCTTTGCTTCTGGACCTTTAAGAGTCTCTCCTGATTTGGTAAAAACCTGAGTTTTTTCCACTGGATTTTTCCATGGTTTTCTATTTTTATATTCAGGACCTTTTAGTTTGCCAGTCTGCGCAACTGCACCGAAAGAAACCATAAGTCCGAGGGTTAATGCTATTGCTAAATTTTTCATGACGTTTATTGGTTTTGTTACATACAAATTAACGCCATATACCCCCTCGAGTAATTCCAAAAAAAATGGTAAAATGTACTCCGTATTTTTACGGATGCCTAGATGAGATTCAATTTGACCGCTTTCTTGATCAGCTCTGCGGTATTCTGAACATTGAGTTTTTTCATCATATTGACACGATGTGTTTCAACCGTCCTGGAGCTAACGAACAATTCATCGGCTATTTCTTTCGTTGTTTTACCATCAGAAACCAACTGAAGCACTTGTAACTCACGCTCTGATAGCTGCTGAGGATCATCTCCTTCTAACGACATATTTCCTACCATGAGTTGAGAAATCTCACTATTAAAATATTTCCTTCCAAAGGACGCTTCTTTAACGGCCTTCGTGAGTTCCTCTTTGTCAGCATTTTTCAATAAGTAGCCAAAAGCACCACTACGAGCTGCTTTTACCACATACTGACCATCAGCATGCATAGTTAAGACAACAAAACGAATGGTTGGAAATTTCTTTTTACACTGCTTGATAGCTGATATTCCATCACCTCCAGGCATGGTCACATCAATTAAAACAACTTCAGGCAAAGTTGACTCAAAAAATGAAAGCATGGACTCCACTGAATCAGCTTCGCCGATCACTTCTATGTCTGAATTACTTGAAAAGATGGAGCGTATTCCTTCACGAAACAGCTGATGATCATCCACAACTAATACTCTAATCTTGCTCATTTATTGGTATCTCTACTTCTATTGTCGTTCCTTGTTTGCTGGTTGTTAACTCAAAAATACCTCTTTCTATATTTACTCTCTCTCGCATATTGCGAATACCATTTCCATTATGCACCTCTTCTGGGTCAAATCCAGTTCCATTATCCTTGATAAACAAACTAATACGATCATCAAACTCTGTCAGTGACACCTTTAGATCTGCTGCACCCGAATGTTTGAGCACGTTGTTGATTGCTTCCTGGGCAATACGGAACAAGGTTATTTCAATTTGGCTCGGAATTTCTAATGATTCATTGCGATCATATTGATATGTTACTTTGATCTCTTCATTTTTCAACTGTTTGATCACGTTACGAATCGCTTCTCCAGCACCAAAGTCCATCAAAACACTTGGCATTAGGTTATTAGATATCCTTCTCATCTCATTAATGGTACCATCCAGCATGTTTAATAACTCATGCTTTGAGTTGGTATCTATAGTGGAAGACTCAATTTTTAACCGAAGCAATGTCAACAGCGGTCCTAGTCCATCATGAAGTTCCTTTGACAAACGTGATCTTTCCTTTTCCTCTCCAGATATTAGAGACTTTTGATTGGCTCGTTTGAGTTTCTCTTCATTAACCTGATAAGCTCTCAAACGATCTTTCATCTCTATTAAAGATGCTCCCAGCTTATCTTCATTACTAAGTAACTGGTATTCAGCATCAAAATCACCCTGACCAATTCTATCAGCGAACCCAACAGTCTGATCCATGGCTTTTACTAGCCCATTGAGCGCCTGAAACATTTGCCCCAGTTCATCATTACCTATATTGTTTTTGTTGACAGGATTAAAAACTCCTTTTGCCATACTAGCTAAATGCTGCTTTGCCTTCAACACTGGACTAACTAGCTGTGTGGACAATTCATAGCTGACAGCAAAAATGGCCACTAGAATGATTATAAGTACGACTATTAAGTTCTGCCTTAAACTACTCAAAGGAAACAAAGCCTCTTGCTCATCAATTTCTGAAATGATGACCCAACTCAATTCAGAGTCAACCAAAAGCTCATATACACTAAAAACTTTCACCCCACGGTAATCATCAATGATGTTCTTACCCGTTTCACCTTCTAAAGCGTCTCTAACCGACCTGGTATTTACTAATATCTCCTGAGGATTTTGATTAGGAAAAAAGCGCGAACTGGTTCGCATGCGCTTATCGCTTCCAACTAAGTAAGACTCTCCTGTTTCACCTAAACCTGTTCGTTCTATGAGGATACTCTGTAAATTAGGCCTAACAATGGCCACGTCGCATCCTTCAGATTCGCGAATCTGCAAACTGATCGTCAATCGACCATAAGGATCATGAGTTGATATATCTTCAATAGCCACAGATTCACTGTCCTTAAACCGAATGGGGAAACCGTGAATAATAGTGTCTTTGGAGATGTGACCATGGAATAACACTTCTCCGTATTGCTCACGGAGCTTCAGGTCATTTCTTTCAATAAAGCTTTCTTCAATACCTTGAAGTCGCTGCCTGATTTGTGATACTTTGAGTTGCTTAACAGAGCTAAGCTGAAGGAAAACGCGCTCTTTGAGGGCAGCTTGAAATTGATAGTAATAGAGGGTGGTGATCGCAAAAACGATGGCCATGGCGAAGATCATCATCACCAGGGCCAACTTGTTGCGTATTTTGATATCTATGAATCTCATCCTACAGTAGGATGATTAAGCCATATTAAATTTCTCAGCCGCAGCTCCTTTGAATGATTCACGAGGCTTCAAATTAAGTGTCATGAACATTTCCTTATCCTGATCTACTTCAGGATTTGGTGTAGTTAACAATTCATCACCAGCAAATATGGAGTTAGCTCCGGCTAGGAAACACAATGCTTGCTCTTCTAATGTCATTGAAACTCGTCCGGCTGATAGTCTTACTTGTGCTCTTGGCATGATAATTCTAGCAGTTGCAATCATTCGCACCATATCCCAAACAGAAACACGTGGCTGCTTCTCCAATGGTGTTCCCGGTACTGGTACAAGAGCATTTACAGGTACAGACTCTGGATGCTCTTCCATCGTTGCCAATGTGTGAAGCATTCCAATTCGGTCTTCATTGGTTTCACCAAGTCCTATGATTCCGCCAGAACAAACAGAGATATCTGCTTTTCTCAAGTTATCAATGGTATCTAAACGGTCATCGTACGTCCTGGTTGTAATGATTTCTTCGTAGTGATCCTCTGACGTATCCAAATTGTGATTGTATGCATACAATCCTGCATCCTTCAGTTTTTTAGCTTGATCTTGGTTGAGCATGCCTAGCGTACAACACACTTCCATTCCAAGAGCATTAACTCCTTTTACCATATCCAGGACTTTATCAAAGTCTCTATTATCTCTTACCTCTCTCCAGGCAGCCCCCATACAGAATCGCGTGCTACCATTCTCCTGAGCATTTCTTGCCTTTTCCAACACAAAATCCACATCTAACAATTTGTGAACTTTTACATCCGTATGGTATCTAGCTGCTTGTGGACAGTAAGAACAATCTTCAGAGCACCCGCCAGTCTTGATAGACAACAAGGTACAAACCTGAACTTCATTAGGGTCATTGTATGCTCTATGAACAGTAGCTGCTTCATAGATCAATTCCATCACAGGCTTATCAAATATCTCCTTGATTTCTTCTTTCGTCCAGTCGTTTCTTATTTCCATGTTATTCAGGTCAATTTGTAACTAGATGCTAAACTAATAAAGAAACCACAGGTCATTAATGAGCAATCACTATTAATTCTTTGACAACCACAAAAAAGCAAAGCTCAGGATTTAATTATCACCCAGAGCTCCGGCCAATGCAAAATTTATTGACATTTCGGGTTTTCCCTCCATATCATATCTGCATGCTGATCGAATGACAAATACAAACACTCCACCTGCTGTAGCTTTGGTGTTAGTTGAAATGATACTTATCTATCGTTTGATGAATCAACAATGTCTAAAAATTGCGAATTCGATTAATTACCATCTGAGTAAATGAAAACCTTACTGACACAACCTACTTCAAAATTTCAAAGTCAAAAAATCCAACGAATAAATGCTCGGGGCTTCAATAATCTTAATTGCTAAAAATTGGTTCTGAGTTTATTCAACTTCAATAATGTCGAATAAGTACAAAGTCCAATTTCATGTCAAAAAGACATTCAATATAGAAGTCAGTTAGATATGACTATTAATTGAACGTCGCAAATTATTAGATAAAAGAAGATTCTCATGAATTTGCATCCACACCAACAGAAAACGTCCTCCAAGTAAAAGCTTTAAATAGAAGCCAAAGCCTCATAAAGCTTATCTTGCTCTATTGGCTTTAAAAGAAATCCATCAAAAAGCGTAGAGAATGATTCTTGACCTGCCATAACATCAGCCGTCAGCGCAAAAATTGGTGTATTTTGATTTGGATTAGATGTTGTACGAATCCTTTGCGCTGCTTCAAAGCCATCCATCTGAGGCATATGGATGTCCATGAGAATACAATCATAGGTCTGTTCTCCAGCCAAACGAACCACTTCCTCTCCATTGGTCGCGTGATCACTGCTTAATCCCCATTTGCCGAGTAGTTTTAGAGACACCATCGCATTGATCATGTTGTCTTCTGCTAGCAAAATGGATTTATTGAGTATTTCTGGTTTAAGAGCTACCGCTTTTTTCTCTTCTGACTCTGTTCTGGTCAGCTCTATTTCAAAATAGAATCGAGATCCTTCACCCACTGTACTATCGACCAAAATGTCACTTCCGTGCAACTCAATGATTTTCTTCACAATAGCGAGACCTAATCCTGAACCTCCATGCTTTTTAGTCTTATGGGAATCAGGCTGTGAAAAACTTTCAAACAAATGATCTACAAATTCTTCAGGCACTCCACTTCCTGTATCGGTAACTGAAAACAAAATCTTGTCACGAGTGTCATTTTGAAGAATTAGTTCAGCTTCCATTTTTACAAATCCCTCGTCTGTAAACTTTATGGCATTACTGACCAGATTACCCAACACTTGAGTAATACGTGTCTCATCCATTAAGTAACTATCTGACAATCCTCCTTTCAAGCTGAGATTAAGCTCAATTTTCTTATCCACAGCCAGACTCATGTAGGTATCTCGAATATTCTCCAGCAAGCTACACAGCTTTACAGGGGCAGATTCTAGTTTCAGCTTTCCTGCATCCAGTTTATTGAAATCAAGTATATCATTGATGATCCGCAGAAGGTTATTGGAGGAGAATTGAAGCGAATTGAGTAGGTTCACCTGATCTTCTCTGGCTGTTTCCTGGAGGAATGAAGTAATGGTAGTCACAGCATTAAGGGGGGTTCTTATTTCATGACTCATCGTTGATAGGAAATCCTGCTTCATCTTGGAGGTTTGCTCGGCTTTATTCTTCTTATCAAGAATCTCAGCCTTTTCCCGATCCATCTCAGCTTCCTTTTCCATGCGCTCCATTGTGGCGATAGCCTCATAACTATTAACCACACGCTGAGTCTGATGGTCAATTAACGTTTCCTTTTCCTTCATGTAAGCCTCTATGAACTTCAGAGCAGAAGGCAAGTCATTTCGTTTCTTGTAAATCTGATAAAGCAAGTAATTGCTCTTCGACTTAATGGCTACAAAATTATTGAAGCTAGCAAAGTTTAAAGCACCTCGTAGAGCTTCTATAGCTTCATCATGCTCATCTGACTCATAATAGAGTACTCCTAGTTTATGATAACACATACCAAGCCCCCAAAGCTCTCCATTCATCCGATGCAAGCGAATAGCTTCTAAAAAAGCCTCCTCAGCCTGACGATGCATTTTCTTCTTCGTATAGACTTTGCCCTTTCCATACAGTGAAAATGCCATCCCTTTTTTATCTCTGACCGCATTTTTCATGGTCATTGCTTTGTCCAGAAGCAAATCAGCTTTGTCTACCTTACCTTGATTCAAATAGATTCCAGATAAAGGATTGTAAGCATCTGACTCCAATACTAAATCTCCCACCTTTTGAGCAGCAACTATCGATCTTTCGTATGCTACAATAGCATTTTTATCATCACCAAAATGCTCATAGATAGCTCCTATCGATTGTTGGACTTTTGCTTGATTGTAGTAATCTTCAAATTTTTTATAGATCTCCAAACAATCCAAAAAGTAGATTAATCCAAGATGATAATTATCAGATTGATGGTATATTCTGCCCAGACTGAACTTGGCATGAGCAACTTGATAGTCATCTCTTAAAACCTGGTAGGTACCTATTACTTCTCTCCCAACATTTATAGCCCTACTGGAATAACCAGCCACAATAAACCGATCTCTTAGTTTGGCCTTAGTTATCGCCATAAGACCAGCATCATCCGTTTTTATACTTTGTGTAAGTGCTTTCTTAGCATACTTCACCCCATCTTCTAGATCATCATGATCCAGATCGGCTTTGGACACCAGGTCAAAAACCTTTTGGGCTTGGAGGAGATTGGTGGAATACATCAGTTGGTTGACGAAAAAGTTATTTTCGGATTCGAAAAATACGAAAAATTCAATTGAAATCATCAACTATTGACTGAATGTTAAACAAATTGATATTTATCATTCAATCAGATCAATTGCACCTTACATTTTTGATTTACCTTTTTTATCAATCGAAGATTTCAAGTACTCCTCCAGCTTTTTATAATATCTGGATTTAGAATAGAAACCATTTTCTTCAGCGAAATTGATTAAAGAATCACACCTCTTATGTAAATCTAAATTAGTATTCCAGCTCAGCTTTGCTAAACACCCAGAGCATAACCACGTCGGTTTAGTATCTGCTTCATGAAGATTGTTGCTACCATTCATTAAACATTGATACTTTTTACAATGCTTCATTGATAAGATATGACCGATCTCATGTGACGCTGTTCGTATTAATCGGTTCAAGAGATATCTGTTATTTGATAGACTATCAGCATTACTTTTAAGTCGAAAAATCGAAGAGACTCCTACCCTATCCTTAAGTGAGGCCTGTCCAAACACGTAATTCCATTTATCCGATGGATACAAATCTTTATTAGTTAAAGCCATATAAGCAATTGCATCATTTGGAATACTTGGAACTAAGAATTCATGTAAAATATATTGAGAATTTAATTGTTCTGTCTTCCACTTTATTCGGCGATTTTCAGTTGAAATAACAGAATCTTTCAGCGTAGGCAAAAGCACTACCTCTATGCCAAAAAACGCTTCCAGATATTTATCCAGCTTTTCAAAAACTACTAACTCATCAACATTAAAATCTCCAAGTGGAAGAAGGTAAATCCTACTTAATAAATCTGAGGGTTTGTTAGGATTGCTATCGACATATTCTGTAAAAGTTTGACCATACTCTTCATGAGTATACAACCACTCTCCAGGCCGTGGTTCATCTAATTTCTTGTTAAGACGATCCAACCTTCCAAGCCCAGAAAAAGTAAAAGGTTTGGTAGTATTCTCTTTAGAAATCTCTCTTGAATTACACGCTCCAACAATTATTAATGTAACTATCAATAACTCTCTTGCAAGTTTCAATACATTTCAATTTAGACTAATTATCAAACGAATAATTTCAAAACAACATACTTTTATCATTTATATTTTAATTAAAGAGCATAAAAAAACCATCCCGAATTTCTATTCAGGATGGTTTTTCAAAATATAATCAAGAGTTTCTACTCTATTGTATAATCAAATCTCCAGGCATTCTCGCCTGGATACCATTCATTCTTTCCAGCGATTTCACCTTTTCTAAATACGGAGCGAATACATCTGCCTCGTTTGCAAACACTTTCACTTTTGCCTCACTCAAGTCCTGAATTATTTGCTCAATAAAAGACTTTTGCTCAGGGTAATATCTAATTTCATAATCATCTGAAATACCAGCTTTGTCCGCAGCAATTGCAATCGCTGTTTCATATGAACCTAAGATATCTACCAAACCTCTTTCATAAGCTTGGGATCCACTCCAAACTCTTCCTCCGGCATATTTCTTTAACTCTGCTAAAGGCATATTTCTTCCTTCAGCAGCTTTGGTAGTAAAAGTTTTATATCCATCTTCTACCTGTCCCTGAATAATTGCTCTCTCATATTCTGACAATGGACGGGAGATCGTCATGATATCAGAAAACTCCCCTGTATTGACCGACTCATTGGTAATACCCAATTTATTTTCCAAAAAGCTACCTATGTTAAACATCATACCGAATATCCCAATCGACCCGGTAATGGTATTAGGTTGAGCCACTATGGTATCACATGGCATAGAGATAAAATAGCCTCCTGAAGCTGCTACATCTGACATTGATGCAATGATTGGTTTCACACCTTTAGTCAACATGATCTCTCTCCAAATGATATCAGAGGCAGTTAAGCTTCCACCTGGAGAATTCACTCTCAAAACGATCGCCTTAACTGCATCATTTTCTCTAGCTTTTCTTATTTCCTTAGCAAACTGATCTCCTCCAATGGCATCATTTGCTGAACCCATCACGATATCACCATTGGCCACAATCACAGCAACTTTATTGGAAGAATAACTAGATGAAATAGTTTTCATATACTTAGAATACTTCATCAAAGTCAAATCCTTACTTTCCGCAATGCCCACTTCCCTCTTCAAAAGACTAACCATTTCGTCTTCATAAGCTACTTTTGATATCAAGCCTAAACTAGCAGCATCTTCAGGAAACCTTACTTTCATTTGATCTGAAATCCCCCTTAAAGTCTCAATTGGAATCCCTCTTACCTCTGATACATTCCTCAAATAGGTATTATGAACAGAAGTGATCAATTCAGTCAATTGAAGTCGATTCTCTTCACTCATTGATTTCCTTACGAATGGCTCGATATAACTTTTGAACTCTCCAACTCTGAAAATTTGAGGTTCAATATCTAGCTTATCGAATAAGCCTTTGAAGAACGTCACACCTGCAGTCAAACCATTAAATTCTAAAGAACCTTCAGGATTTAAGAAAATCGAATCCGCTGTAGACACTAAATAGTAATCACCTTCACTCAAGTAGGTTCCATACGCATGTACGAATTTCCCTGAGGCCTTAAAGTCCAATATGGCATCACGGATTTCTTGCAAAGACGAATATCCTGCCTGTAGAAACTGTGGTTCCAGATATATCCCTGTCACATTATCATCATTCTTGGCAACTTCAATCGAATGGATCAAGTCTAGCAAGCTGATTGTTTTAGGGCCACCACCAAAAGTCTCCTGAAAAGGATCATCTAAAGCCTTTTCTACTATGACACCATTGAGATTCAGGTGAAGAACTGTGTTTGGTTTCACAATTGGAACATCCTCTGTACTTGCTGCTGCTCCAATAATTCCCAAAAGTATAAATAAACCTAATAATGAAAAGATGAATAATCCGACCAGAACGGCCAATAGATTACGAAGAAATGCCATGTGTTGTCTTTAAAATAGTACTTAGTTTTACAAATCTAACGATACCGTCTCTTTAAGACGGTTGATCTTAACAAATGTTTGATCACTTTTGATGAAAGGAATTTATCTATTACTAGGAACCAATTTGGGTGAACGGCTGGGAAATTTAAAGCGTGCTGCTGAGATCCTTGAAACATTTAACATGACAATTGTAGATTATTCGTCTGTCTATGAGTCTGCTCCTTGGGGCAAGGTGGATCAGCCATGGTTTCTTAATATGGTTTTGAGAGTAGACACTTTGATTTCTGCGGACAACTTACTGGATGCTTGTATGGAAACGGAAAGACGGATGGGGAGAATACGGGAAGAAAAATGGGGCGAACGCATCATAGATGTCGATATACTTTACACAGAAAATGAAGTCATTGAAGAAAATGATCTAATTGTTCCTCATCCAGGTATTGCAGATCGAAAATTCACATTAATGCCACTTGCAGAAATCGCTCCCAATGAGGTTCACCCGACCATTGGCAAAACCAATACCGAACTTCTTAAGGTATGTAAAGACACTCTGGAGTGTAAAGTTTCGGAGTATGAGTTAATTCTATGAGTTTAATAGACGTCCTGATTCTCATTAGCGTCGGATTTGTAACAGGTGTAATTAACACGCTTGCTGGTGGCGGATCACTGATCACACTGCCTATATTTATATTCATGGGCTTACCCCCTGTTGCAGCAAACGCCACCAACCGAATTGGCGTCTTTCTTCAAAGTGTTGTAGCGGTTGGAGGTTACAAGAGCAAAGGTGTATCGGTATTTCCATTTGCAATTTATGTATCCATTACGGCAGTAATAGGAAGTATTATCGGAGCGTACTTCGCCATGGATATTCGAGGTGAAGTATTCAATAAGATCCTGGCCATTGTTATGCTTCTGGTAATGGCTCTAACTATACTCAAGCCCTACCTCATTAAAAAAGGCGAAGAAGAAGTTTTTACTCCAAAAAGTAAAGCCTTAAGCATCATCCTATTCTTCTTTGTTGGGCTCTACGGTGGATTTATTCAAGCCGGTGTAGGTTTCTTGATTATTGCTACTTTAACAGGCATACACGGACTCAGCATGGTTAAAACCAATAGCATTAAGTCCTTTGTAATAGTGTGCTATACGGCAGTTGCACTAGTCATTTTCATTATAGAAGATCAGGTAAGATGGGATTATGGCTTGACCCTGGCTGCTGGCAACTCAGTAGGTGCCTGGGTTACCAGCAGATGGTCAGTTAATGTGGACGACAAATGGGTCCGTCTATTTCTTTTGATTACCGTAATTGGTATGGCAGTTAAATTATGGTTTTTTAGTTAATGATAATAAACTTCCAATTTTGGTCTTAAGCTTTCATTTGGATGCTCACTTGATGCGAAAAAAGCAACTTTGTACACTGCTTCTACATCATGTTTAATTAATAAACCATGGTTAGATGACGGGTTAGCATACATATCCTTGACTAATTCTGTAACCTCAATATTATCATAATCAATTTCATCTCCAGGTCTATTTTCAACAATAACTTGATCTTCTTCAGAAATTTCAGGCTTATTATTCCAGGTTACTGTCATTTCATTCCAATCTTCCAAAACTCTATTAACACTAAAGGTATTATTACCGGAATTGTGAGGATGGTATGATATTCTATAAACTGATGTATTATTATAAAATAAGGATAAATAGGCTGCATCTATTATCGCATTTTCTGGTAGATCAGACAAATCAAAGTCTATTAAAACATGATGTGTCTCAAAACTCCCATTAACAGTCCATGAATAAAGGTGAATATCTTCATAATCTCCATAATTATTATCTGGCATCAACAAACTTACCAAAGCATCGTTACCTGTAGTTGGTCCTGGTCGAAATGTCATTACATTACTTTCAGCAATTTTAAAGACTACCGTCAAAGGAACAGTTCTATAAGTCAATAGATCTGCCGCTGACAAAGACCTCACTTCAGAAAGACTATCTCCTAGTATAAATTCAATATCAATTGTTGTAAAATCACTTCTCAATGTTACTACATTAATAGAATCGCTTAACTCCTCAGTAAACAATTCAACCCCATCAGCAGTAACTTTAAGGTCAACAACCTCAAATGAAGTTGATTCACCATTTTGAACCAAACTACTAACCAGAATCTGAACGGTTGGAACTATTTCATAACCTAATGCAGCATACCCCAAATCTTCAGGATCAATCGAAGAGGTAGGTATTACCTCGAGACTTAAGTTATTAACTTCATCAGCACTAATGGTAAATTGTACTGGTAAAGGTTTCTCAACTAAGGTACCCAATGCAGAACCTTCCATTGGTGTAGCGTAAATAACCTCACCCGATTCATTGAGAAGTAAAAACTTAGTAACCTCATAATCACCTATTTCTAAGAGAACAGGCTCTGATTGAAATCCGTAAACATCAACTTCATAGTTGCTGAGCACAAGCTCACCATCCATCTCGACAGAAATAATAACAGAAGACACTTGATCCTCCAAAATTCTACCGTTACGTACATCAGTTATAACACTAGCAGATAAAATTACACTCCCTTGAGGGACAGATTCGTCTTTATTACACGAACCACATAGAACAACAAGGCCTAAAAGGCCGAAGATTAGTTTATTCATTATAGCTTTTATTTGTATTGGATCAAATATAAATGAATTTAGAAAAACTTAATATTTCAAAAATCCAACGCTCCAAAAGGATTTGAATTAATAATAGCGATCTTCGCATGACAATTATAATTCATGGGAATAGTAATAAGGCAGAGTTTTTGGACATCACTAATGATGTATGCTGGGGTAGTAATTGGATACATTAACACCCTCGTACTTTTGCCTAAATATCTTGAGTTTGATCAAATCGGTTTGATCCGTTTAATTCAATCAAATGCCACAATGATGATTCCTGTTGCTGTACTGGGAATGAGTGGTTCAGTGGTTAAATACTTCCCCTCATTTAGGAACAACAAGGATACTAGAAATTCAATAATTACGCTTCATTTATCAATTCTACTAATATCAAATTTACTGATTGCATCGCTTTCCTATTTTTTCATTGATCAAATTGCGCTGTTTTTTGAGGAGAAATCATCAGCGTATATAGACTATATTTTTATTACAATTTTAATACTTTCCTTTCAGTCCTTTTTTGAATATTTATTTAGTATATCACGATCAAATCTCAACATAATATTTCCTTCTTTTCTCAAAGAAGTAGTCTTAAGACTAGCAAGTTTAGTATTGGTATTATTATATGGATTAGAAAAGATTGAGTTCGGACAATTCATCGTATTTCTTTGTGGATTTTATATGTTGAATTCGGTACTATTTATCTCTTACTTAATTGTTAAAAAACATTTTGCACTAAATTTTCATTTCCAATCCATAGAGAAAAAATTATTTAAAGAATTAATTAACTATTCAGGTTATACACTCCTCACAAGCATCGGAATTTCGATCATTACCAACATCAGTTATTTGATGACTTCTAAGTTCTTAGGACTAGAAGCGAATGGAATCTTTACGACTTGTATGTTCATTGGTATCATCATAGAAATGCCTAAAAGGGCTATGAGTTTTATCGTTGGCCCCCTTGTTTCTGATACTTTCAAGAGAAATGACATCAATCAAATTGAGCATATTTATCAGCGAGCTAGTCTGAACCTTGGAATCATCGGCATGCTTATTACCATTGGAGTAATTACTAACTTGGATGATTTCTTTCTAATGGTATCTAAAGGTGAGCAAATTGCATTGGGATACTGGGTAATTATTGGGGTTGGTTGTGCTAAACTTATCAGTATGATATTTGGTCCAAGTGGTGAATTATTGCTTTTCTCTCAACTCAAAAACTTCATGCTTTATTTGATGATGTTAAGTGCCTTTTTGATAGTATTTCTTAATTGGTTACTTATTCCTTCTTTAGGCCTTAATGGTGCTGCTATTGCGTTTTTCCTAACAACATTTTCAGATCAACTCTTTCGATTTATTCTGATCAAAACCAGACTTAAAATTCGATTATTCGTTAAACAGCACATACTTCTCATCTTGATTGGCATCAGCACGGCTTTTATCATTTCATCGATTCCATTTTATATCAATCCCCTCTTGAATATTCTAATTCGTTCTATCATCACTTCAGTTATTTTCCTAGGATTGATCTATATCTTTAAGGTCTCAGAGGAAATCAACTTTACTATTAATAAAACACTAGCCAGAATTTTTAAAAATGCTTAATACAAAGTTAGATGAAAGTATTAATGAGCTAATCGCAATAAATAACGAAGGGTGGTTTGCAGAATACTTAAACCAGCATTCCTCCAGGTTTCTTTCTGACCTTAAGGAGGTGATAAATATCTTACCCGATAAGAATAAACATATTGCTGACTTTGGCGCCGCACCGTTTGCAACGAGCTTAGCGTTAATTAAAACAGGTTACACAGTCGACAGTTATGACATTGCACCAGAAAGATTCCAGGATCTAACATCATTAGGGCTAACAGTTAAAAAAATAGATTTAGACAATTGGTCAAAAGAAACAGAAACTCGCTATGACTTAATTATTCTCACAGAAGTATTCGAACACCTGAGAGGAAACCTAATTAAAACCTCGCAAAATCTTCATAATTCGCTTAAGACTGGTGGAATAGTATATCTAACTACCCCAAATTCTAGATCTATTACAGGCCTATATAAACTGCTTTTTAAAGGAACATCTTATGCCGTTTCACGAGATCTGTATTTTGAGTGGAACAAGCTTAATACATTGGGCCATATGGGTCATGTAAGGGAATATACATTAAAAGAACTCGAGCTCTTTTTTGAGCAAATAGGATTTGAAGTAATGACCTCTAAATCAATACCGAAGAAATTAGGATCAGGATTTAAGAACGAAGTGTTTTTCAAAATAGAACAACTCTTTAATCCTCTACGTCTTGGATCTGGGGCACATTTGATCCTTAAAAGAAAATGAGATTACTCTTCCACATAGGATATCCCAAGTCTGCCAGTTCAGCATTACAAAAAGGTTTTTTTGACATACATCCCGATATTCAATTTTTTGGAAGGATACCCACACACAACACAGGATCTAAAGTAATTGAGGTCAATCACCAATCACTCTTTCTAGCTAATCAATCATTGCATCAATGGCATGATGAGCTAGTCAGTGATAAATTTTCAATTCATGATTCTAAGAAACAACTAAACCTATTTCTTTCGGATAACCCTTCTTCAAAAGTCAAAGTCTTTAGCAGTGAATTTATAACTAGCGTCTTTTTTTGCCACCCTGATATATTCAACAAAATCAGTCGCTTGAAGCAGCTTGAATTTACTGATATTATTTTAGTCATACGCAATCAAGTAGATTTAATCAAATCGCAGTATAGAGAACATCCATTTGATCCACATGATCTAGTTCATGGAAAACCGGTCACATTGGACGAATGGATTAATCATTCCAATACGCTTGATCACAGTTATCTAGGGTCCTTAATGTATGATAGAATTATCGAATATTGTTATGAGTTATTTGGCAAAGAACACGTCTTTATAACTCCCTTTGAATCATTGACAAATGACCCAAAGTCTGTGGCAATTGAATTAAGTGATTGGATGGGCATCAACATGAGTGATAGTCAAAAACTCTTAACAAATCTTCCGCGTGAAAACTCTGGAGTCTCCATGAGGTATAACATAACTAGAAATCTTAAGAAAAAAATTCTTGGTGAATTCCCAATATCCAATTATTTACCCAACAAACTGAATGAGTTAATTAGGTCGAAATTAAAAAAAGGAGCAAAAGCTCATTACAGTATTACTCAAGATTCGATTAACTTTTTGAAACTTCAATTTTCGGAATCAAATAGAAAAACACAAAACCAATTAGACAAAGGCTTGCCTGCAGGTTATTTATAAATTTTATGCTAAAACTCAGCAAATACTTCTTTAGACTTTATTGTTTAATTAGCTTCAAAAAGCTAAATCACACACATTTTGGAACCAACTATGGTGGCTGGAAAATCCCGGATGATCGAATAGATGATTTAGATATATTACTGAGTGCTGGAATTGGACTTGATATGTCTTTTGAAATAGATTTAGCAAATAGTGTCCCAAGTTTAACCGTTCAAATGTTTGATCCTACTCCCCTCTCCGTAGAGCATGTCTCCAACTATTTTAAGAATTCGCAAACTAACACACCCACCATTATTAACGGTGGACATAAAAGGCATCATCTCGATAGCGAGAACGAGCATTACAAAATCTTACCAAAAGAAAAGTTAGAAAACTTCACTTTCCATAACCTCGGTTGGAGTAAAACCCCTGAGAAGTTTAAATTCTATTTACCGGAAGGGAAAAATATGATTTCTTATTCAACAGAAAAAAAAACGGACAATTATTTAATATGTGAATGCAAACCAGTTAGTGATCTTCTACCACAATTACAGATTCAGTTAAGTAACAAATCCATTATCAAAATGGACATTGAGGGTTCAGAATATGGTGTAATCGATGACTTAAGAAAAAACAAACTTCTACCGAGTGTATTATTGTTCGAAATACATGTTTTTAATTGGAAAAACTTCCTACAACTAATTAAGACCACATACACATTACTATTTTCAGGTTATCGTTGCTTCTATATGGATGGCGATAACTACGGGTTTGTTAAATAAAATTCTGTTTCAATGAGGAAATTAAAAGTTGGTCTTTACTTCAATAATTTTGGCTTTTCAGGTGTGGATTTATCAAATCCTGAACTTGGAAACCCAGGAATTGGTGGAACACTCTTCAATTTTGTAACACTTCCTTATTATTATTCACGACATGTCAATGATGAAATAGAATGGTACTTAATTGGACCTAATAATAGTGTATTACCAACCAATATTAATCCTATACATATTGACAAACCAGAAGATCTGTCCCAGGTTTTCGAGACGTACTCCTTTGATTACTTTATATGGAAACCAGCTAGAACTAAGTTTATCATAGGGTTATTAGAGAAATATCAAATTAGGGGAATAGCATGGTGTCATAATATTCCTGAGCCAATAGAACTTAATCAACTAGCAAAAAGTAGATATGTAAAGGCTGTCTCATGGGTTGGTCATGAGGCCATGGATGTAGTTAGAGATCACGCTATTATTAATAAATCTACTGTGATTTATAATGGATTTGACCCTTCACCATATTTACAATCTCCAAATTTGGATAGAGACCCAAACCTGGTTGTCTACCTTGGAAGTTTACACCCAGCAAAATGCTTCCATTTACTTGCTCAAGCCTGGCCTAAAGTTTTAGAAAAACGACCAAATGCAAAACTTGTGGTAATCGGATCAGGCAAATTGTACAATAGAAACTGTCAATTGGGTCCTTTTGAATTAGCCGAAGAGAGTTATGAAAGAGTGTTTACCGCTCCTCTTTTGGATGAAGAAGGAAAAATTGACAAGTCAATTCATTTCGCTGGACTTTTGGGATCAGAAAAAATTCCCATTATGAAAAGCGCCGCTGTTGGAGTTATTAATCCTCACGGCAAAAGTGAAGTATGTCCTGGAAGTGCAATAGAATTTCAAGCTTGCGGAACCCCAGTGGTGGCAGGTGCTCGCTATGGTAATCTGGACGTAATTATTGATAAAGAAACGGGATATTTGGTAAATAACCAGGAGAAATTAGTTGAAAAAATATGTAAGCTTCTTAATTCGCCCGAATCGATTCAAATAATGGGTGCAGCGGGAAAGTCATTTATAGAGCAAAAATTTTCCCAGAAGAAAATAATGGGTGATTGGAAGAGTCTATTTGAACGATTAGAAAAAAACGAAGTTATTGGCCCATACCCAATGAAAAGCAACTGGTCTTTCAATATGAAAATAGTTTTTGAACTATTGAGAGTTATCAAATTCAAAATTGGAATTTTCAGAAATTTGCCCTCCATCTATGAATTCATAGAATCACGAAAGAACAAATGACTATCAAAAAACCACTTATAAGCATCATTACTGTTGTTTACAATGGAGAGCACGTAATCGAGCCGACAATTCTGAGTGTGATCAACCAATCTTTGAAAGATTTTGAATACCTTATCATAGATGGTGATTCTACGGACAACACGCTAGCCAAAGTCAATACTTACAAAAACCAAATTACAGCCATTTATTCCGAAAAAGACAAAGGCGTCTATGACGCCATGAATAAAGGTTTAAGACTAGCTAAAGGTGAGTATATTCTATTTCTCAATGCTGGGGATGAATTAGCTACCCCCACCACATTGGAAGCTATATTCAACGCTAACTCTAATTCTGACTTACTCTATGGTGAAACCTTGATAATGTCTCCTGATAAACAAGTAATAGGAAGCAGAACTGAACTTACCAGCAGAAAACTTCCTAAACAGCTAAAAAAAGAAGATTTTCTGAATGGACAAGTAGTTAGTCATCAATCATTCATTCCGAAAATTGAGCTATGCAAACCGTACAATTTGCACTATAAATGTAGCAGCGACATCAACTGGATGTTAGAAATAATGAATCGTAGTGAGACCATAACCAATGTTAATCTTCCAATCTCTAAATATCTTCAAGGTGGAATCTCAGACGTTCAATTAGCAACTTGCTGGAAAGAACGATTCTATATTCTTAAAAAACATTTCGGTTTATCGATTGTCTTATGGCAACATTTAAAATTCGCTATACGCTTTTTGAAAATCGGTGCATATAAATCCTAATTATAGAGTTTGATATACTTTTGAGTAATCACATGTTCTGAATAATTTTCCAGGATATGCTCTCTAGCTGCTATCGATACGGACTGATAGCACTCTTTATCCTCTTTTAGCTCCAGAATTCTTTTAACTACAGTTTTTACATCTACCTGACTAACTATAAATCCGGTTTGTTCATTAAGGACAAGATCTCTCAACCCCCCAGCATCAAAGGCAACTACAGGTGTACCACACGACAATGATTCCATGGTAGTATATGAAAGGCTTTCCTGTCTAGAAGTTTGCAAATAGCAATCTGCCACATTGTAGAGTGTAGCCATTTCGGATTGATCAGTTATTACTCCTACATGTACTGCCTGGATATTTAGAGATTCGATTCTTTTAGTTATTACAGGATCTTCATTCCCAAATAACATTAAATAAAACCTATCATCCAGTGCTGACATAACCTCTAGTACTGATTCAAACCCCTTATTTATGTCACGCAAATCTGCAGCACCTGCAGTCACAATAAATTTATCATCAGGAATTGCAAACTTCTTCTTAAAAGCCTTTTGAACATCCAAGCTTAAGATATTAAACACCTGCGTATCAATAGGGTTACCAATTAAGTTTATTAACTTCCCCTTATGAGGTTTACTTTTTAGGATTTGGTTCTTCATCCAACTACTTACAGCAACCAGTTCACCTTGATAATGTTCGAATAACCGTTTTTTTTCCAACAAGTTCTTAGAAGGAATTGACGATCCATTTTTAAAATAAAAACAATTGTTACACTGATTCTGATATTCCTCACATGATTGTGGTAAATGACAGCCTCCTGTCATCACCCACCAGTCATGATAGGTCCAAACTACTTTTTTAATTCTTGACAACTCAACAATCGTTTTGAGCGACAGCATTCCTAAATGAGTCCAATGAATATGAATCACATCTGCATCCTTTATCGCAGGATGGTTCAGTATCGACAATCCTCGGTTACCATTTGAAAACTTGTATAAGAGTTTCCGATCTATTCCTGCCAGGACAAGTCCCAGTCTTTCTAGAATAAAACCTATCCAGAATAATATTTTTTGGCTGATATTTAAGGCGAAAGAAAAATAAGTTTCGCAGGGAATCCGAACAGAGTTCCCAAGGACATATCCATACCTAACATCTACATTGTTTTTTTTGAGCGCTTTATACAACCTTTGCGCGGCAACAGCTGCCCCACCTTTATTTTCGAATGTACTGAGTATCAGTATTTTCATTAATAAATAATTGTTTTATTAAGTAATCTAATGATTGAGACTCCTATACTTATCCTTGTTTTTAATCGACCTGACAAAATAAAGCTTTTGTTAAATGAGCTTAAACTTTTTAAGCCAATTAAAATTTATATCGGAGCAGATGGACCCAGAAATCAAAAAGAAATGTCGCTTACCAACGAAGTTCGCAAAATAATCGACAACAGCATCAATTGGGAATGTGATGTTTTCAAACTCTATCGAGAGGAGAACTTGGGACTGAGAGTTGCCGTGAGTCAATCTATCACCTGGTTTTTTGAAAATGAAGATGCTGGTATTATTCTAGAAGACGACTGTTTACCATCGAGTGCTTTTTTTAAATACGCCGATACACTATTAAAAAAACATTATTCCGATCACAAAATTTTTCACATATCAGGCAACAACTTACGACCAACGAATGACCATTCCTACCACCTCAGTAAATATCCAAGAGTATGGGGTTGGGCTACCTGGAAGCGCGCCTGGAAAAGCTACGATGATAGTGATGACTTCATTTCTCAATTGACTAAAAAGCAAATTAAAAAAATGTTTCCTCGAGCCATTGACAGAGCTTTTTGGTCCATCATTATCGATAAGATGAAATTACCCAATGGAACCTTAAAAAGAAGATCTTGGGCCTATTTTTGGGCGTTAAACATTAGAAGTCAGCAAGGATACGCTATCCAACCAGAACAAAACTTAATTCATAATGTAGGATTTTCCTTGGATTCAACGAACACTAAAGCAGACTCAAGACTCGAACGACTATCCAGTAAAAACACTGCTGCAGCCAGTGAAATAACAGTCATTGACTACCCTTCTTATCAGGAAGAAAAAGACAATGACTTTGTTGATAATATCCTAATTGAAAGTCGAATGAGTTATTTCAAAATCATTGTGAAAATTATTTTCCCCTTCTTGAAGCCAAGACATTAGGAAAATAGCTTTTAGCAATCAATAGACCCAACCCAATTACTAACAACACCGTAGAGCACCAAATTATGAACTTGCCACTTGAACTACTCAAAGGCTCATACCTAAACTCTATTTGATGCTCACCTGATGGCAATTCCATCCCTCTCAAAACATAGTTCACTCTAACATAGTCTACTTCTTCTCCATCCACATATGCATTCCAACCAGGTGCATAGTAGATTTCCGAAAACACTGCAAATTGAGACTCATCAGACATATATGAATAAATCATTTTCTCAGGATGATATTTTTTTAACTCTACAGAACCTTCGGCAGAATATGTCTTTTCAGACATAGCAGGAAACTTCGATTGGTCTACAATTGCCTCGTTCGCCGGATCAATTTCACCGAGTTTTTCATATTCCGAGTCAACATCTTCCACCAATGAAACTTGATCCACCAGCCATGCATTGCCAAGTGCTTTTGAATTTCGTTGCGCAATGGGACCATTTTGACCTTTTACGATATAGTACTTTGCATTAAGCATACCCAAAACCGATTCATTTACACTTTGAATATATTTATCAATCAACTCTTGATAACGCTGCATTTTGATCGCACTATATCCTAATATAGAATAGTGATGATAGGCTGTTAACCCATCACTAAATGGATTTGCAGAAGCAAGATTAAGCACTCTGAAATAACTCTTATCCTGGTTAATTTGCTTATTCGCTTTAGATGGTTGAAAAACCTGCTGCGCCATTCTACGATTAGTTTGGAAATCATCCTCACCTAAATAACGTTTATCAACAACCCATAAGTCAACTAAGATCAGTAAGGCACAAGCAATAAGCAGGTGTGTCATCTTAATGATGTTCTTAGTATACAACCAAAGCGCACCACCAATTAAAATTGTAAAAATGATGGACCTCAACAAACTGGAATTAAACAAGTCCTTACGATCCATTTGAAGTGCAGTAAGCAACCAATCAGGAAAACCATACGCGGCATCGTTTAATCCTTGAAAATCGAAAAATGCATTTTTAAATAAATAAAAGAATACCCCAATCCCTGCTACAACACCAACAGAAATCAACACATTTTTGCTCGCTATATTGAGTCTATCTGACTTCTTAATTAGCACGTCTAGCGCCATAAAGCCCAAAAAGGGAACAAGTAACTGAGCCACACTCAAAATCATTGTTACTGATCTGAATTTATTGTAAAGTGGCACGTAATAGAAGAAAATATCTGTGAACCATTCCAGGTTTTTACCCATGGCTAAGAGTAATGAAAGCACTATCAATACAAGAGCCCAGTATTTAATCTCGCTTTTGATAATGAATAGGCTAAGAATGAATAGGAAACAAACTGTAATTCCAAAATAAATTGGGCCTCCTGTAAATGGCTGGCTTCCCCAATAAAGAGGTACGTTAGAAGTTACATTTGCAATAGTTCCTGCGTCAACACCACGAGCAGATAAGGCCTGAAATACTTCCGAGTCGCGATCTAAGCTTTCACCAGATGCACCACCATGAAAGTAAGGGAACATCAATGTAAGTGTTTCCATTTTTCCATTACTCCAGCTTAAGGCATAATCCTTACTCAACCCATCATTACTTACATTATCTCCTTGTTTCGTTAATTCGCTGCCTCCTCGTGTGGAGTAATCAGAATATTCTATTGTAGAATAAAGCTTTGTGAAATTACACCCAATAGCAATCAGGGTTGCAACAGCCAATACACCAGTTGCCTTTCCAAACAAATTCCAGTCCTTACTTTTGGTCGTTTTGTATACCACAACTACCAAATATGCCAACACCATAATCAGCAAATAATAGGTAATTTGGATATGGCCATAATACAACTGAAATCCTGCAGAAATCATCGTCAAAACTCCACCTTTAAGCAATTCGCCTCTATATGCTAGTATAATACCTGCCAGTACAGGTGCCATAAAAGCCATTGCAATTACTTTATTATCATGCCCTACTTCTACACTAATAATGTTAAATGATGCTAGTGAATAAGCCATTGCACCAATACCTGCTACCCATTTTGAGGCACCATTAACTAACATCAAAACATAAAAACCAAGAAACAATGCAAAAACCATCATTATAGGCTTTGGAAAAAGTCCATAAAAAAATAGGTTATTCATTATTTTAAAAGGATTGTACTCTGAACTCATCATCAAAGGAACTCCCGAAAATTCACGTGGATTCCAATGTATTTGCTCACCATTCTCCTTGTAATCGGATATCTCTTTATTAACCCCTGTTAACTGTACATTATCACTTTGCACTAGTGTTTTTCCAGAATAAAGTGGCGCAAAAAAAACGCTGATAAGTACAAAAAATAAAGTGATTGGAATCAGATGCAATAAGCTGCTCTTGTTGATTTTCATAATGAATGGAATCAGATCTGTTTTAATTGTTCACAAATGTATGATAATTCTTGAGTTGTCAGTTCTGGAAAGACTGGCAACGACATTACCTGTTCAGATAATTTTGCAGCATTTGGAAATTCAGAGCTAGAATTAAGTATGAAATTATAATGCAATTCTGTACTCACTCCTGATTTAGCCAGGTGACTTCTAAAAACCTCTCTCTGATCATGATTCAGAACAAATTGATAGTTAACAGAGTTAGATGAATCTAACAGAAGGTTATTAGATAGTATTGTACTGTAGGACGAAGCAATTTCCTTGCGTCGAGAATTCCACTGATCTAAGTACGAAAGTTTAACATTCAAAATAGCTGCTTGTAGTTCGTCTAACCTTGAGTTTCTACCAGGTTGTGTAAAACTCCCTGCAGAATCTTTCCCGTAATTTTTCAACCTTCGTAAAGACTCAGCCAAGTCCCCATTATTGGTGACTAACGCTCCTCCATCACCAAAACACCCCAGGTTTTTAGTAGGGTAAAAACTGAAAACAGAAAGATCTCCGAAATTCCCTACTTTCCTTCCTTCCACTTCTGCCCCATGTGCCTGAGCACAATCCTCAACTAAATACAATTGATTCTTATCACAAATATTCCTAAGCTCTACAATTGCACAAGGCTTACCATACAGATGTGTAGGCATGATCGCTTTTGTCTTTGGCGTAATTGCAGCCTCAATTAATGAAACATCCATATTTCCTGTATGACCTTCAACATCGACAAAAACAGGAATTGCTTCAGCTCGCTGAACAGCGTGCTTTCCCGAAATCCATCCGAATGCCGGTAAAATCACTTCATCTCCGGGCCCAATACCTAAAACCTCAAGGGACATTTCAATTGCATCAGTACCATTAGCACAAGAAACACAATGATTTGCTCCTAAATATTGAGCGAAATCGTGTTCGAATCTCTCTACCTCTTCCCCTCCTATATATCGTCCACTTTTCAAAACCCTACCATAAGCAGAATCCAGCTCTTCTTGCAATGAAATCGTTTGTCTTGTAAGATCGAAAAAAGGAATATTCATAAGCTGGTTACAAATTAGGAGATTATTGAAAATCATCCTTCAATAGCAGGGATATTTTAACTAATATTGGCCTCCGAAAGCAAAGAAACAACATAGCCCCTTAAATTATAACTTTGGAAATATGAAAAGTATTGGTGTTTTTACATCAGGAGGTGATGCGCCGGGCATGAATGCCTGTATACGATCAGTTGTAAGAACGGGGCTCTACCTTGGGCTTGATGTCTACGGAATCAAGTATGGATACAATGGAATGATTGATGGAGACATCTACAAAATGAAGTCTTATTCCGTATCCAACATCGTTCAGCGTGGAGGAACAATCCTGAAATCTGCCAGATCTATGGAATTTAAAACCAAAGAAGGTAGAGCAAAGGCTTACGAACAACTTAAGAAAAGAGGCATTGAAGGTCTTGTTGCTGTAGGTGGTGACGGTACATTTACTGGTGCTAATATTTTTTATGAAGAATATGGCATTCCAATCGTAGGTGCTCCAGGTACTATCGATAATGACTTGTATGGCTCTGATTATACCATCGGTTTTGATACCGCAGTAAATACAGCGCTTGACGCAATTGATAAAATTCGTGATACAGCTAATTCTCACGACAGAGTTTTCTTTATTGAAGTAATGGGAAGACACTCTGGTTATATCGCCATCCAAAGTGGTATTGGTGGAGGTGCTGAAATGGTAATGGTTCCTGAAACTTCTACTACTATCAATGATGTAATCAATACCTTAAGAGAAGGAAGAGATAAGCAAAAGACATCTTCTATCGTAGTTGTAGCAGAAGGTGGTGAGCAAGGTGATGCTCACGAAATTGCTGGAAAAGTATCTAAAGAAATTCCTGAATTAGACATTAGAGTATCTACACTTGGTCACATCCAGCGTGGAGGCTCACCTACTTCATACGACAGAATCTTGTCATCTCGATTAGGAATGGCGGCTGTTGAAGGTCTGGTAAATGGAGAAAAGAATGTGATGGTTGGTGTCGTTAATGACAAAATCACTTTCACAAGCTTCAAACTTGCTATCTCTAAAGCAAAACCAATCAATCAAGAATTGATGAGATTGGTAGAGATACTAAGCATCTAAAGATTTTGAGATCAACTGAATGGCCTTTTCAAGGTCATTTGGTTGCATCCAATTAATTTCCTCGTCTTTTTTAAACCATGTCATCTGACGTTTGGCATATCTTCGGCTATTTCGCTTCAATAATCTAATGGCTTCTTCCCTATCATATGCGCCATCCATAAAGCCAAATATTTCAGAATATCCTACAGTTTGCAAAGCATTATGTTCTTTATAAGCCTTTAAGGATTCTGCTTCTTCAAACAATCCCTGATCAATCATCAGATCCATTCTTTGATTGATTCGATCAAACAAATGCTCCCGATCCATTTCCAATCCAATCTTTATATTCTCAAAAGACCGTTCTTTGGATTGATGGCCTTTCCTGAATTCGGAAAATGGTTTCCCTGTAGACCGAATAACTTCGAGAGCTCTTATTACTCGTTGATGATTATAGCGATCAACTTGTTCATAATATTTAGGATCAATCTCTTGAAGTTCCTCTAATAAGGGATCTAACCCGTTTTCTGCAAACTCTTTGTTTAGGTCATCTCGCAAACTCAAATCAACTTTCGGCATTTCATCAAAACCCTCCCAAACTGCTTTGAAAAACAATCCGGATCCACCTACCATGACAACAACATCATGTTTTTGATAAAGCTTATCTAAAAGCTGGAGAACATCCTGTTCAAATTGACCAACGTTGTAATATTCTTTAATCGAATGGGAATTAATAAAGTGATGTGGTGCAGCTGCAAGTTCTTCCTGAGCAGGTTTCGCAGTACCGATCTCCATTTCGCAATAAAATTGCCTCGAATCAGCGCTGATAATCTCGGTATTATATTTTTTAGCCAATTCAATAGCAAACTTCGTCTTACCGATAGCAGTAGGACCAACTATAGAAACCAGGATCTTTCTTTTAGCACACATTTCAGGCTCGAAAGTAGCATTAATTACCTAATTTTAAAGGAATGGATGTGGTTAACTCTGATATCAAATCTCTTCAGGAAGAAGTTGCTGCCTTAAAAAAGGAACTCGACAAATCTCATCGAGATTATTATGACCTGGTGGACAAAACCAACTTTCATCTCAAAGAATTATTCGATTCCTCCAATGATCTCATTCAAATCTTTAAACCTAATGGTGATTTCAGGTTTGTCAATGAAGCATGGAGAAACAAATTAGGATATCGAGAAGAAGAAGTATTTGACCTTAAGTTCATGGATGTGGTTCATCCCGATTATCGCAAAAAAACGCTATCCAATCTCCTTAAAATAACGGCTGGAAGTAGTCTAGAACGATTTGAAACAGTTCTCAGAACCAAATATGGCAAGAACATCTATGTCATCGGCAAGCTTACCTCGGTTTTTGAAAACGGTGATCCTGTAGAGTATAGATGTGTCTTTTTTGATATCACTGAACGGTTCAGAGCAGAGAGAGCCCAAAGTCTATACTACAAAATAGCCAATATCACAATCATCCGAAATCGGTTGGAGGATTTCTACGGGCAGATATATCATGAGCTAAATGAAATATTAAAAGTTAGAAACTTTAGTGTGGCCATGAGATCCAATAAAGCCTACCAATATGCCTACTGGATCAACGAGCATGAAGAAACAACTGGAGCAACTCTTAAGAAGGATGTAGAAAGACTTCTTGCAGATTACACATTTGAACGTGGCAAACCTCTCATTATTTACAATGAAGGAATCGAGAAAATAGCGAGTCAAAAGAAAGTTAAACTCTATGATCCACTACCTAATATTTGGTTAGGTGTTCTGATACAGATGGATGCTAAACCGATTGGAGTATTAAGCATATTCTCCTATTTGGATCAATCAGCGTACAACCATAAAGATTTGGAGCTCTTAGATTTTATCTCCGGGCAAATAACTCTTGCTCTAGAAAGAAAACAGAATGAGGAGAAAATCCAGAACCAAGGAGCAAGAATCAATGCAATATTTGAAAGCAGTACACACCAAATCTGGTCACTAAACAGAAGCTATACATTTACTTCTTTCAATCAGAATTATGCTGATGCCTTTGTAAAATATTATGGATTCACACCTGAAATAGGCATGTCTTTGCCAATGCTGGATAATAAAAATGTCAAAAAACAGACCATTGAATTTTGGACGAAAAAATACGATGCCGCATTTTCTGGCGAAAGCTTAAACTTCCAACACAGCATCAAAACCTTGAAAGGAAAGAAAGTCTGGAGAGATGTATTCATCAACCCAATTTTTCTACCTGATGGAAGTATTCATGAGATTTCAGTGATTGCTAACGACATAACAGAGAAAAAATCTTCAGAAACAGCTCTGAAGGAAAGTGAGGAAAAGTTCAGAAACATCTTTGAATCGTTCCAGGATATTTATTTCCGGTGTGATATGGATGGAATCATCTCTATGGTAAGCCCATCAGTGGAACGAGTTCTTGGATATTCACCACAAGAAATCATCGGCAATCAAATCACTCAGTTTTTCATAAGTAAGAGCAAACTGTCTCAGCTTTTCAAAAGCTTATATGAACACAAACAAGTTCAAAATTTTGAAGGTGAAGTCAAGACACGCACTGGAGAGGAAATTCAGTTTTTGAGTAACGTCAGATTGATCAAACGCACAAGAAATCAATTCGAAATTGAAGGAGTAGCTAGAGACATTTCCAAACTGAAAGAAACCAATAAACAATTAAGAGAAGCCAAAGAAGTAGCCGAACGCTCTTTACAAATCCGAGAGAGATTCCTTGCCAACATGAGTCATGAGATCCGAACGCCGATGAATGGAGTGATTGGCATGATTGATTTACTTGGCTCTACTGAACTGGATGAAGAACAATCAGAGTATATCCGTACTATTAAAAAGTCATCTGACAGCTTGCTTCATATCCTCAATGATATACTCGATTTATCAAAAATAGAGGCAGGAAAAATGAAGCTTCGACAGGATCCTGTTAAGCTTATTGACACCTTCGAAAAAGTATATGAGCTCTATTCCCAGCAAGCCCATCTCAGTAAAAACTCTTTGTATTATCATTTAGACGAAAGCTTACCTGAATACATATTAGCTGATGAAACTCGACTTACTCAGGTCCTATCTAACCTAACAAGTAATGCTATCAAGTTCTCTCCACAGAAAGGAACTATCAACCTAAGTATCAGAGTGATGGAGCAGAAAAGCAATAAATACAAGTTCAAAGTTTCGATTAAAGACTCTGGTATAGGAATCTCTAAAAAGGACATTGATAAATTATTTCAGAATTTTAGTCAAATAGACAGCTCTAGCAGTAAGAATTTCTCAGGTACAGGTTTAGGGTTGGCGATATCCAAAGAACTGGTTAAGTCTATGGATGGCGATATTGGAGTAGCCTCAACCCCAGGGTTTGGAAGTACTTTTTGGTTTACTTTCTGGGCAGAATCAATTCCTTCGGAGCAAGTAGTAGAAAAGAAAGATGATGGTGCTATCATCAAAGAATTCAAAGAAACTAGTCCAAGAATTCTACTCGTAGACGATAACAATATAAATAGAAACGTTGCTTGTACTATTTTAACTAAAGCAGGCTGTCAAGTAGAAGAAGCCCAAAGTGGATTCGAAGCAATCGAAAAAGTTAAAGCTAAAAAATTTGACCTGATCTTTATGGACATCCAAATGCCAGAAATGGATGGAGTCGAAGCAACTCAAAAAATCAAAGGTTTGAAACTAAAAAACCTGGCCCCCATTGTAGCGATGACGGCATATTCTATGGAGGAAGATCGCACGAAGTTTTTAAGCAAAGGCCTGGACGATTACATCGCCAAACCTATCAAAGCAATCAATTTGATTGACAAAGTGAAGAGCTGGATCCACTTCGAACCAAAGTCAGTAAACTCAGAAGTTTTCAAAGAAACTACAGAAGAACTGGTTATAAATCAAAATACATTAAATCAGTTGTATAAATTTGGGGGTAAAGAATTAATTGAAAGTGTGTTGGCAGACTTTGATGTGGAAGCCACACAACAAGTAATTGATTCAAAGAAGTATCTAAAGTCTCATGATTATGAACTCATGCGACAAGAACTTCACACCTTGAAAGGCAATGCCGGAACGTTTGGCATTGAACGGCTTGCTACCATTGCAATGAAAATGGAGCAAAACCTTAAAGTAGGACCATATGATGAACTATCAGATGATATGAAAATGTTGGAGTTTTGCCTGGAAGAGTTTAAAGAGAGTTACCATACCTTTATCAATACCTAAACGATGAGTAAGAAAATTCTAGTAGCTGAAGACAGCTCTGTCATCCAAAACCTGACAAAAAAGATCCTAACATTACAAAATTACCAGATCAGTGCTGTAAAAAATGGTAAGCAAGTCATTGATAAATTGAGTAGCGAGACTTTTGATTTGATCCTAATGGACATTCACATGCCACAAATGGATGGAATGGAATGCGCCAGAAAGATTCGTCAAATGACAGGAGAAATTGCCAATGTTCCCATAATTGCCATCACGGGTAACGCCAATAATTACAGCATGGATGATTTCAAGGAAGCAGGAATAAACGAATTCATTCCAAAACCACTCAACTATGACAATCTGGTGACAGTGGTGAATAATTATTTAGCCAATGGAAATTAAGTATAGCAAACATTTCTTAAACAAACTGGAAGACCTTTTTTCAGAAACGGAATACGTCTTGCGTTATGAAAAAGGCAAATTCCAATCAGGCTACTGTCTTCTAAAAGACACCAAAATTGCTATTGTCAACAAATATTACTCATTGGATGGCAAGATCAACAGTCTGTTGGAAATAATTAAACAAATAGATATTGATACAAAATCACTTAGTGATAAGAATAAGAAATTGTATCAGGAAATCAATCAAACACAACTTTCGTTTTGATCATTACCTTTTTGGGAACAGGCACTTCGCAGGGTATTCCTGTGATCGCATGTGAATGTGAAGTGTGCCAGTCTATAGATTTTAGAGATAAAAGGTCTCGAACTTCCATTCATATTGAAGTTGATAATCTGAGCCTGGTAGTTGATACCGGACCAGATTTTCGTACCCAAATGCTTCGTGAAAGAGTGAAACGTCTTGACGCAGTGCTCTTCACACATGGTCACAAGGATCATACAGCAGGAATGGATGATGTGCGTAGCTTCAACTTCAAGCAGCAAATGGATATGCCTGTTTATGCTAGAAAAGAAGTCATAGAGCAATTGAAAAACGAATTTTCATACGTTTTTGCAGAAAATAAATATCCCGGAGTACCACAAATAGATACTAAAGAGATCACGAACACGCCATTTCAAATTGGGAACTCAATAATTACCCCAATAGAGGTAATGCATTATAAGCTTCCTGTATTTGGTTTTAGAATCAAGGATTTCACTTATATCACCGATGCTAATTTTATCTCGGATGAAGAAGTAGAAAAAATTAAAGGCTCAAAGGTTTTGGTATTGAATGCCCTTCAAAAAGAGGATCATATCAGTCACTTCACATTAGATCAAGCTATTGATATGGCACAACGCATAGGTGCTGAAAAAACCTATTTCATCCACATGAGCCATATCCTGGGCAAGCATAGAGATGTAGAGCAAGAATTACCTGACGGTATCGAGCTTGCTTTTGATGGGTTAAAAGTGGAGCTGTAATGTTTCACAACTACTTCTTCTTGAAAAGACTAGCCAAAGAGCTAGATCAAGAATTAACAGATCTCGAACTATTAGAATGCTTCTCGCAGAGCAAAGATGAGCTCATACTTGGTTTTGCTTCAGCTAACAAAACAATTTACATCCGAGCCAACCTGGAGCCTCAAATTGGTTTACTCCAGATAATGAATGATTTCAAGCGAGCAAAAAGGAACAGTGCAGACTTGTTTTCAGACCTAATAGGAATTAAGGTAATCTCTGTTAATGTCTTCCAATATGAGCGATCCTTCTGGATTGACTTTGAAAATGGAATGAGTCTTATCTTCAAAATGCATGGATCTAGGTCCAACATTCTGCTTTCTGAAAATGATGAAGTAAAGTCATTATTTCGATCGGTTTTAGAAAACGATTTGGAGATCAAACCTTCAGAGTTATACAAGCATTTAGACCTAAGTCTTGACAGGTTCAATTCGCTGGAAGGTAATCCAAACAAGTACATACCAGCTCTGGGTAAAGAAGTGAAAAACTACCTCACCCGAAAAGGATATTTCGATGCTGATCTAAACGAAAGATGGCAACAACTGCAAGCTTTACTAGCGCTTTTAGAGACCAATCACATTTGCGTTCTGAATGAGCCAAAGCCTAATATCTCTTTGCTTGAAACCACATGTGATCAACCTTTAGCAAGTGCCATTTCAGCAACGAATGAACTGTACATTCGATTCACTAAGAACCACTATTTGACAAGTGCAAAGTCCAGTGTGATCAAACCTCTGGAGGATCAGATAAAAAAGACAGAAAACTACATCAGCAATACGGAAGAGAAGCTTTTCAAGATATTAGATCGAAGAGGATATGACGAAATTGCTAATATTCTGATGGCCAATTTACACCTCATCCAAAAGGGCCAGGAAACTGTGACACTTGATGATTTCTATTCCAATGAAAAAATAGACATCAAGTTAAACCCTGAATTGTCACCTCAAAAAAACGCGGAGAATCTATATCGCAAAGCTAAAAATCAGAACCTGGAGATTGCCAACCTAGAAGCCAATATTGAGTCTCGAAAGGTAAAACTTGAAGAACTAAAGAAGAAATTAGCAGAAGTTGCAGAGAGTGAGGACATCAAATCCTTGCGCAAAGAATCATCCTCTCAGCAATCATCCAAAAAGGAAGAAAACCTTCCTTACCACCCTTATTTGATTAATGGATATCAAGTATTCGTTGGAAAAAATGCACGACACAATGATGAGTTAACACTGAAGGTTGCCAACAAGAATGATCTCTGGCTTCACGCCAAAGATGTTGCTGGTTCACATGTAGTCATCAGAGATCAGGCAGGCAAAAAGATTCCAAAAGATGTAATTGAGGCAGCGGCACAATTGGCTGCATGGTATTCCAAAAGAAAAACAGATAGCCTCTGCCCTGTTATTTATACTCCCAAAAAATACATTCGAAAAAGAAAAGGCGATCCACCAGGCGCTGTAGTTGTCGAAAAAGAGAACGTGATGATGGTCGTTCCTAAGAATTTCGACAATAGCATTAGCATTTAATCTGGCACGGTTACCGTAATTTACAGTATGTTCCGCATATTGTTAATTAGCCTTATTACAGTAATTCCACAATTGATCTTTGCTCAAAAGGCATCTATTGATTTAAAGCATGCAATTATTGACCTGGAAGCAACCAATACCTCCACAGCTATTTCTGGTAGTTGTGAACTCAACTTTACAATTGTAGAAGACGGCAACATCATTGAGTTAGAATTGGTCGATAAACTGTCTATTAACAATGTTTCATTTAATGGTATTGAAACGACCTTTCGTCATCAGAGCGATTCCTTGTTTATTGACATTCAAGACCTTAATAGTGGATTAAATAAACTCATAGTTCACTATCATGGAGAACCTAATCCCTCCGAACAAGTATCAAAAGGTATATCAAATGAATTTTCAGGTGCGTGGGGCAATCAAATCACGTGGACATTATCAGAACCTTTTCACGCCAAATATTGGTGGCCATCCAAACAAGACCTTAATGACAAAATAGATTCGACCCGAATTCATATCACCACAAAACAAAATCTCAAAGTAGGCTCCAATGGGGTATTGGTTAATTCTGTCAAAGTAGGAACTGATAAAGTGCGATATGAGTGGAGTACTCATCATCCCATGGCTTATTACTTACAAGCATTCACCGTTGGGGAATATGTTGAGTATAATAACTACGCTTATCCCTCCGAATTGAAGAATGATTCTATTCTGATCCAGAACTTCATTTATAACAATCCAGAAACGCTAGAAAATTATAAAACGCAGCTAGATGAATTCCCTAGGATGGTAGAACTGTTCAGTGACTTATTCGGGTTATATCCTTTTTCTGATGAAAAATATGGACATGTAATGGCGCCATTTGGAGGTGGGATGGAACATCAAACTATGAGTACTATGGGTGTTTTCACTTTCGGACTCAACGCTCATGAACTAGGCCATCAATGGTTTGGAGATCACGTAACTTGTGGCTCCTGGCAAGATATCTGGATCAATGAGGGGTTTGCAAGGTTCTGTGAATATGTGGCCGCTGAAAAGATCCTGTCTATCAATAATTATTATGCCCTCGTAGAAGATGATATCCTTTCAGTGACAGGTACAGATACGGGCTCGGTTTACGTCCCTGAAGAATTTGCGTCCGAAGAAAATAGAATCTTCAACTTCCGCCTAACTTATGCCAAAGGCGGTCTGGTAGTCAATATGATTCGGCAAATAGTCAACGATGACGAACTATTCTTCAATGCATTAAGAGCCTACCTCGCTGAATATGGCAATAAGACCGCAACTGGAAATGATTTTAAAGAAATACTGATAACTGAAACATCTATAGATTTCACCAATTTCTTTGAAGAATGGTATTACGGTGAAGGACACCCCATTTTTGATATTGGATAGTTCGTAGATTCTAATGGAATGCTGAATATAAAGGTATCACAAACAACTACAGCCAACATCAATCTATTTACCACTCCTTTAGAATTTGAAGCAACATTTGAAGATGGAACTAAGGAGCTATTTCGAATTAATCAAGATCAAAACGATCAACAATTCGCATTAGATTTCGCTAAACAGATAACGGACTTATCGTTTGATCCAAAAGGATGGTTAATCAAAGAGGTTAACAGCTTTCAAAGACTTGATGAAAATGGAAATTTGATACTCGAAGAAGTCTTGAATGGGATGAGATTCTGGCCGAATCCTGTTCAAGGAATTTTACAATTATCAGAACCTATCAATCAAATCCGTATTTACAATCAATCAGGAAAACTGACTCAACAAATAACATCACCTACTAAGCAAATAAACGTAAGTGAATTAGACTCCGGAGTTTATGTATTCACAGGGTTTAAAGATGACAAGCAAGTCAATTTTAAATTTATCAAGCATTAAAAAAAGAAAGCCAACTCAAAGAGTCAGCCTTCATCTAACCAAACTATATTTTATAATATCTTATTGATAAACCAAGTCAAATCGATCTAGCTTCATCACTTTATCCCAAGCAGCAATGAAATCATTGACAAATTTCTCTTCAGCATTATAGCTTCCGTATACTTCTGCTAAGGCTCTAAGTTCTGAGTTCGATCCAAAGATCAAGTCAGCTCTGGAAGCTTTATATTTTACTTCACCAGTTTTCCTGTCTTTTCCAACAAAGTATTCTTTTGATTCATCAATTGGCTCCCATTGAGTATCCATACTAAGAAGAGTGGTGAAGAAATCATTACTCAAAGCATTAGTATTTTCAGTGAACACACCGTACTCAGAACCATCATAGTTAGCTCCTAGTGAACGCATACCACCTAACAATACAGTCATTTCTGGAGCGGTTAAAGTCAACAATTGTGCTTTATCAATTAACAACTCCTCTGTTGGTGTTTTATATTTTGGGTTTAAGTAGTTTCTAAAACCATCAGCCATTGGCTCCAACAGATTGAATGACTCTACGTCAGTTTGTTCTTGTAGCGCATCCATTCTACCTGGCACAAAAGATAAAGTCACCTTATACCCTGCATTAGCTGCAGCCTTTTCTATAGCAGCATCTCCTGCCAAAACAATCAAGTCAGCAAGTGAAACCTTCTTGTCATCTGATTTAGCATTGAACTCTTCCTGAATTTTGGAGTAAGTAGCTAGTACTTTTGATAATTGTTCAGGATTATTTACTTCCCAGTTATTCATTGGCTCCAAAGCAATTCTTGCTCCATTTGCACCACCTCGTCTATCCGAACCTCTATAGGTAGATGCAGACGCCCAAGCTGTAGTCACCATCTCCTGAAGAGACAATCCTGAGTTCAACAATTGCTTTTTCAAAGAAGCTACATCACTAGATGTAATCAACTTGTGATCAACAGCAGGAATTGGATCTTGCCAAATCAAATCTTCTGTTGGTGCCTCAGGCCCAAGGTAGGTTGTATTTGGCCCCATATCTCTGTGAGTAAGTTTAAACCATGCTCTTGCGAAAGCATCATTGAACGATTCAGGGTTCTCATAAAACTTTCTTGATATTTTCTCGAATTCTGGATCAAATCTCAATGAAAGGTCTGTGGTAAACATTGTTGGCGCTTGAAATTTTCCTTCTTCAAATGCATCTGGCACTTTCATCTTCGAATCTTTCGCTACCCACTGATGTGCACCTGCAGGGCTTTTAGTCAACTCCCATTCGTTTTCAAACAAACTCACAAAGAACAAATGACTCCATCTAGTAGGTGTTGGTGTCCAAGTTACTTCTAGTCCTGAAGTGATGGCATCCTTACCTTTTCCAGTACCATATTCACTTTTCCAGCCAAAGCCTTGCTCCTCAATACTTGACGCTTCTGGGTCTGATCCCACATTGCTTGCTGGACCAGCGCCGTGAGCTTTACCCAAAGTATGTCCTCCAGCTATCAAGGCAACGGTTTCTTCACTGTTCATACCCATTCTACCAAAGGTTGCTCTGATGTCGTCAGCTGCTGCAAGTGGATCAGGATTCCCATTTGGCCCTTCTGGATTCACATAGATTAATCCCATCTGAACCGCTGCTAGTGGATCTTCTAATTCTCTTTCTCCTGAATACCTCTTACCATCATCAAGCCATGTTTTCTCAGCTCCCCAGTAAATATCCAACTCCGGCTCCCAGGTATCTTCTCTACCTCCAGCAAAACCAAACGTTTTGAAGCCCATATCTTCAAGGGCCACATTTCCGGTCAAGACCATTAAATCTGCCCAGGATATCTTCTCTCCGTACTTTTGTTTGATTGGCCAAATAAGTCTTCTGGCTTTATCAAGGTTAGCATTATCAGGCCAACTATTCAATGGAGCAAATCGTTGCTGCCCAGCTCTTGATCCACCGCGACCGTCAGCTGTTCTATAAGTACCTGCACTATGCCACGCCATTCTAATAAACAATCCACCATAATGTCCAAAGTCAGCAGGCCACCAGTCTTGTGACTCTGTTAAAACTTTACGGATATCTTCTTTAAGTTGAAAGTAGTCAACACTATTGAATTCCTCAGCATAATTAAACTCCTCTCCCATTGGATTGGATTTATTTGAATGCTGTCGAAGAATGCTAACGTTTAGTTGATTTGGCCACCATTCAGCATTGGCTGTTGCCGCAAGGTTAGATTTACTTTTTTTGCTGGTTGCTCCAGACATGCCATCTGCTTTCTCTTCAGCCGCTTCATTCTGCTGACAAGCAGGAACTAATGCACCTAAAACAACGAGCCAGCTTAATGCAATTATCTTTCTCATATGATATAACTTTAATTAATGCGTTTTAACAGCGCAATAATAGCAGCTTATATCACTGGTTGTGAATAGGATTTTTTTATACCCCGATAACAAGTAGTAATGCGGAATAACAAAATCTTAGACCCCATTAATAACTAAATAATTAGTTAATAAATTTGACCCTGCAAACCATTTGAATATATTCGAACTAAATAATTAGTTATAATATGAAATACCAGATATTAACAGTCCTCCTATTTTTTAGCTTGTCAAATCTCGCACAGTCTTTTAACGACCTTATAACCCTGGCTAACCAGCAATATCAATCGAAAGACTTTATAGAGTCAGGTAAGTCCTATGAGCAAGCATTTACTATACAGAAAGGATCATCCTCACAATACTACAATGCAGCATGTTCCTTTGCTCTTGCTGGTCAAAATAATAATGCAGTAGATTATTTAACCAAGGCCGTTAACGCAGGCTGGACGAATGTTTCACACCTGAAAAGTGATACGGACTTAACCAATCTTCATGAAGTGCCTGAATGGACTGACATTATTAAGATAGCGCAAGCCAATTTAGATGAATATGAAAAAGACTTCAATAAACCTTTAAAGACACAACTCGAACAAATCTATGTGAGAGATCAAATGCTAAGACAACTTTGGCGAGATGCTGAAACTAAGTTTGGCAAAGACTCAGATGAAATGAAGTATTTCTGGAAATTGATGGCCAGAGAAGATAGTCTGAATGAAGCCGATGTAATCGGTATCATTGATCAATATGGCTGGGTTGGAAAAAATGTAGTTGGAGGCAAAGCTAATATTACACTTTGGTTGGTTATACAACACGCTTCACTCGAACTTCAGGAAAAATACGTTCCTCTATTAGAAGAATCGGTTAAGAAAGGAGAATCAAACGGAAGTCACCTAGCTTTACTCCATGACCGCATTTTAATGAGAAATGGAAAACCTCAAAAATATGGATCTCAAATAGTATCAGATCCTGACACAGGCAAAGACAAACTATACGATTTGGAAGACCCAGAAAATGTGAACGATAGAAGACAATCTGTTGGGCTTGGACCACTTGAAGACTATTTAGAAAGAATGGGTGTTGAGTCCAAATAATCATTCATTTGATAACAAAAAAGAGGCTGTCTCAAAAGGCAGTCTCCTTTTTTATAAAAAGAAAGCCGGGAACAATTAAGTTCTTGGCTTTTTTTTGTGACTAACTGATTAAATTAGTCGTGTGCGTAATTCAAATTTAGTCTTTAAAGATTACACTCCATCACAAGTGATGCTACTTCCTCCATCTCTGGAGGAGCTGATAGAAGAAAATCATCCGGTACGGGTGGTTAATGCTGTAATCGACCAAATCAATGTGGAACCTTTATTGAAGCAGTATAAGCCTGGAGGAACTTCGGTATATCATCCTCGGATGCTATTAAAAGTGCTTGTTTATGGATATCTGACCAATATTTACTCGTCCAGAAAACTGGAAGCTGCTTTAAAAGAGAATATCCATATGATGTGGCTTTCGGCAATGAATCGTCCAGATCATAATACAATTGCCCGATTTAGAAGTGAGCGACTTAAAGATGCCCTGAGGCAGGTATTCGGTCAGGTTGTTGAGTTGTTGGTTGAAGAGGGACTGGTAAGTATCAAAAACATCTACACAGATGGCACTAAGATAGAAGCCAACGCTAATAAATACACCTTCGTTTGGGGGCGGGCTATCCAGACGAGCAAAGAGCGCATAGCCAAGCAGCTCGATGAGCTGTGGGATTACACGCAGGAGCTAGCAGAAGAGGAGTTGTCTAGTGAAGAAAAGCCTGATTTTAAGGAGATAGACAAGGAAAAAGTCAGTCAAACTATCGAAAGGATAGACAAAGCACTGGAAGACAAGCCTGTCAACAAGAAAGTCAAACAAAAGCTCAACTATGCTAAAAAGAACTGGCCAGCCAAGCTAGAAGAGTATGCTGAAAAAGAAGCCATCATGGGTGAAAACAGGAATAGCTACTCTAAAACCGATCCTGGAGCCACTTTTATGAGGATGAAAGAGGATCACATGCTCAATGGCCAGCTCAAACCAGGCTATAACCTCCAGATCAGCACTTCAGACCAGTTCATTGTCAACTACAGCATCCATCAAAACCCTACAGATACACTTACCCTCAAACCACATCTTCAGCAGTATCAAAACATTTACAAAACCAACCCTGAGTCAATCTGTGCAGATGCCGGATATGGCAGTGAAGAAAACTACGACTATCTGGAAAAACAAACCATAGAACCCTATGTGAAGTACAATTACTTCCACAAAGAGCAGTCAAAGAAGTGGAAGGAAAACCCCTTCAGAGCGGACAATCTGCATTATAATGAAGAGAAGGATAAGCTATACTGTCCAATGGGGCAACCAATGGATCGGATAGCTGATCGAAAATCAGAATCATCGGCAGGTTATAAACAAACTTATGCACGATATCAGGCTAAAAACTGCAATGGATGTTCTTTGAGAGGCTCTTGTCATAAGAGTAAAGGCAGCCGAATTGTAGAAATCAATCATAATCTCCGGCGACATAAGCAGAAAGTGAGGCAAAACTTATTCTCTGACCAAGGATTGGCTCATAGATCCAAAAGACCTTGGGATGTTGAGGCTGTCTTTGCAGCAATTAAACACAATCGAGGCTTCCGAAGGTTTATGCTCAAAGGCACCGATAAGGTAGAAATAGAAGCAGGGTTACTCGCATTAGCTCACAATCTGGCCAAGAAGGCTGCTTGATGCTAAGAAGCATTTGCTCAAATCTAAAAATCTCATAATATCCTGATGAATCCAATCTTGAATCTCTCTAAAACAAAAAGACCGACTCAAATACTTTTGAGACGGCCTCTTCAAATTTTACAAGTAGTAAGAGATTACTCTACCTCACTTACCCTTACCATATTAGTGTGACCTTTCCAGTGTGAAGGCATACTAGCTGTATTGATATATACATCTCCTTTTTCTAAATAACCTTCTGCTACGAGTTGCTTTTCAATTTGCTCCAAAGTATCATCGATACCTTCAGTCTTATCATAGTAGAAGCCTGTAACACCCCAAACAAGATTCATTTGTCTCAATAAATACTTTTGGTTGGTGATCAGGAAAATATGCGCCTTTGGTCTATGCATAGCCAAACGGTATCCAGAATAACCAGACTTGGTCATTCCGATCAATGCCTTAGCACCTACGTTATCAGCTAACCTACATGCAGATCTGATTAAAAGGTCATTCAATCTTGTAGATGAAGCCTCATCCTCTTCCTGAAACTTAGAATAGATCGTTCTGGAATCTGATTCTACGGCCTGAATCGTTTTACTCATTTGCTGTACAGCCTGAACAGGGAATTTACCAGATGCAGATTCAGCAGAAAGCATGATCGCATCAGCGCCATCAAAAACCGCATTGGCAACATCATTTGTTTCCGCTCTTGTTGGTCTTGGGTTTTCAATCATACTCTCCATCATCTGAGTAGCAATGATTACTGGTTTACCCAAACGATTACACTTCTTTACCATTCTTTTCTGAAGAATAGGTACTCTCTCAGAAGGAACTTCTACACCTAGATCTCCACGAGCTACCATTACACCATCAGTAGCTTCAATGATTTCATCAAGGTTAGCAATAGCCTCTGGTTTTTCAACCTTAGCAATCACTTTTGTATTAACACCCGCTTTAGCAATTCTTTCTTTGATTTGATGAATATCACTTGCCTTTCTCACGAAAGAAAGAGCTACCCATTCCAAATCGAATTGGAAAGCAAACTCTAAATCTTCTATATCCTTTTCCGTCATTGAAGGAGCAGACACATTAGAATCAGGAAGGTTGATACCTTTTCTAGACTTCAACAATTCACCATGTACAACTTCAGTATATACATCAGCACCTTCTACTTTGATAGTTTTTAATTCGATGTTTCCATCATCCATCAAAATAGTATCACCAGGTTTTACGTCATTAACTATACCTTCATATACTGTACTTACTTTTTCACTTGTACCTAATATATCCTCGGTAGTAATAATCAATTGCTGACCAGGGTGAATTGGAACACCATCATTTTCAACTTTCCCAACTCTGATTTTAGGACCTTGTAAATCTTGTAGAAGGGCTACACTAGACCCCAACTCCTCATTAAGTTCACGCACCATGTCAATGGTTTGCTTGTGATCATCGTGAGTTCCATGCGAAAAGTTTAATCGAAAAACGTTAGCTCCAGCCTTGATAAGCTCTCTAAGTGTTTCTTTATTTCTACTGGCAGGGCCAATGGTTGCTACAATCTTGGTCTTTTTAAAAAGCGATTCCTTCATGCTTTATGTGAATTGTTAATATTTCTGAATTTCAGGAAGCAAATATATCTTTTGCTGTGTCTTTTTACCCAAAGAATACTTTATGTTTAGAATAATAAGTTGTCTTTCATTTTGATTTTCTCGATATCTACTACCAAAGAGTAGTCTATTATTTCGATTGACTTCAACATATTATTCACTTCTATCGCCCAATTTTCATGAGTTTGACTACTTAACTTAAACAAATAATCAAATTGTTGAAGCTCTGGAAGTAGGTACTGATTGATGGAAGAATTAGACGTTACCAATTTATTCTTTAATAAGAACGCCTGTCTAAACTCATTTTCGTCTTTCAAATTGGACACACGGATCAATTTATTGTCTGAAAACTCAATTTTTACATCTTCCGCTTTGATCAAATGAAACTCTGGCAACTGATTTAAATGCCAGGCAAGTTTGTATTCTTTAACCGAGGATACAATGCCAATCAACTCAAAATCAAACGGATAATCAGACGCTAACCGATTCTTCTTCATCATTCTCCTCTCAATGAGAAGCTAAATTACCTAAAAGGCTATACAGATGCCATTTCTTAAGAGTTTAATTTGTTTTGATTTTAATGCCTAATATGTATTTCTTTGCACTGGAATTTTAACTAAATATTATAGAAATGTCAGAAATAGCACAAAAGGTTAAGTCAATCATCATTGACAAATTAGGTGTTGAAGAATCAGAAGTAACTACTGAAGCTAGCTTCACCAATGACTTGGGAGCTGACTCTCTAGACACAGTAGAGTTGATTATGGAATTCGAAAAAGAATTTAATATCTCTATCCCAGACGACCAAGCTGAAAATATTGCTACTGTAGGACAAGCAATTTCTTACTTAGAAGAAAACGTAAAATAATTAGATCCCATTTTATGGAATTGAAAAGAGTCGTAGTTACAGGAATCGGTGCAGTAACACCGTTAGGAAACAATAAAACAGATTATTGGAACGCACTTGCTAAGGGTGTTAGTGGTGCCGCTCCTATAACTCGATTCGATACGGAGAAATTCCGTACAAAATTTGCCTGCGAGGTAAAAGACTTCAACGTGCTTGACTTCATCGATAGAAAAGAAGCAAGAAAAATGGACCTTAACAGCCATTACGGAATGGTTGCCAGCGACGAAGCAATTACTGACGCAGGTTTAGACCTTGATAAGGTCAACAAAGACAGAATAGGTGTAATCTGGGGTAGTGGTATCGGAGGATTCACTACATTCCAGGAGGAAGTAGTTGGATTTGCTAATGGCGATGGTACTCCTAGATTCAACCCATTCTTCGTACCAAAGATGATACTGGACATTACCCCAGGTCTCATCTCCATTAAATACGGTTTTAGAGGTCCTAACTTCGCGACTGTATCTGCCTGTGCATCCTCCAACAATGCATTATCTGATGCATTCAACTACATCAGATTAGGCAAAGCCAACGCCATTATTACAGGAGGTTCTGAAGCTTCTGTAATCGAATCAGGCATTGGTGGCTTCAACGCTTTGAAAGCACTTTCTGAAAGAAACGATGATCCTACAACAGCTTCACGCCCTTATGACAAAGACAGAGATGGATTTGTACTAGGTGAAGGTTCTGGAGCACTCGTTTTAGAAGAATTAGAGCATGCAAAAGCAAGAGGAGCAAAAATTTATGCTGAAGTTTTAGGCGCAGGAATGTCTGCAGATGCTTACCACATCACAGCACCACATCCAGAAGGAGAAGGTATTGTGATCGTATTAAACGAAGCAATCTCAGATGCTCAACTTAAAGTTGAAGACATTGACTACATCAATACACATGGTACTTCTACGCCACTTGGTGATTCAGGTGAAGTAAAAGCGATTCAGAAAGTATTGGGTGAGCATGCTTACAACATCAACATTAGTAGTACGAAATCAATGACTGGTCACTTACTGGGTGCTGCTGGAGCTATTGAGAGTATTGCTACGCTTATGACCATTGATCAGGGAATCATCCCTCCTACTATCAACCATTTCACCGACGATCCGGAAATTGACCCTAAGTTGAACCTAACATTCAATGAGGCTCAAAAACGTGATGTAAACGTTGCAATTAGTAACACATTCGGTTTTGGCGGTCACAATACGTCCATTGTTTTCGGTAAATACAACGGGTAGTGCCATCGATCTTTAGGAAGTCACACGGCTATCTAAGGTATCTTTTCTCCCGTAAAGACAAGGAACTCTACAAGAATTTCAAGATAATTACTGGTCGAAGACCTAACAACATTGCCCTTTATGAGCGAGCAACTCGTCATGTCAGTGCTGCTGAGGTCAATGACAAAGGCATTAAGGAATCTTACGAAAGATTAGAATATCTCGGCGATGCAATTCTCGGAATGGTCGTTGCAGAAATGCTTTTTAAGAGATTCCCGTTTAAAGAAGAAGGTTTCTTAACGGAGCTTCGTTCAAAGATTGTCAATAGAGAGTCACTGAACAATCTATCTAAAAAAATTGGCCTTAAGGGGCTTGTAAAATATCATAAACACAAAGGAAGTAGTGTTTCACACAAATCCGTTTATGGAGATTCTCTAGAAGCATTAGTTGGAGCCATTTATATTGACCAGGGCTTTCGATTTACCAAGCGGTTTATTCAAAATCGACTAATGCGTCCACACTTCGACTTTGAAGAATTAGCCCAAACAACGACTAATTACAAGAGCAAAATCATCGAATGGTCTCAAAAGGAAAATAAAGCGATCCGATTTGAGATGATTCAATCAAATGAAGACGCCAGAGATAAACAATTCATCTCTCAGGTGTTTATAGAAGATGAACCATATGAGAAAGGATATGGGTTCAGTAAGAAGAAAGCGGAGCAAGATGCCGCACAAAAATCCTTAGACGTTTTAAATATCGAGTAAGTGCCAAAAGTAGTTAGAGTTGGAGGAGCCTGTCTGAATCAAATCCCGATGGATTGGGACAACAACTTATCCAACATAACCAAAGCCATTCATCAAGCTAAAGCTGAAGATATAGAAATACTCTGTCTACCTGAGTTATGCATAACAGGATATGGTTGTGAAGACATGTTTCTTTCTGATTGGCTTGCTAACAAAGCCTTAGAAAAACTTCAGGAAGTACTTCCTCATACAGACGGAATAGCCGTTACAGTTGGCTTACCAATCAACTTGAACGGCATTCACTTAAACACTACTTGCTTCATCGCAAATCAAGAGATTAAAGGCTTCTACATAAAGCAAAAGCTAGCAAATGATGGAGTACACTACGAACCAAGATGGTTTACGCCTTGGGTACCCGGGGAAGTAATTGATTTTGAAATTGAAGGCAAAAAATATCCATTTGGGCACATTACTATTGATTACAAAGACCTAAAAATAGGCTTTGAGATCTGTGAAGATGCATGGAGAGAAGATCGTCCAGGCTGTCATTTGATCAATAAAGATGTTGATCTAATCCTCAATCCATCAGCAAGTCATTTTGCCTTTGGAAAGGCGGACTTCAGAGAAAACCTTGTAATCAAAAGTTCCGAATTACTGAATTGTGTGTATGTCTACACAAATCTATTGGGTAATGAGGCTGGAAGAATGATCTATGATGGAGACATATTGATTGCACAAAAGGGAGAACTGAAAGGTAAAAACGCTCGACTAAGCTTCAAGGACTTTAAAACACTCAGCTGTGAAGTTCATTTTGAAGATTCAAAAAGCACTGAAGTAAATATCAGACCAGACTCTCATGATCAAAATGTAGAGTTCGGTAAGGCGGCCCCATTAGCTTTGTTTGACTACATGCGCAAGAGTAAAAGCAAAGGCTTTGTACTCTCATTAAGTGGCGGAGCAGACTCTAGCTCTATTGCAGTATTAGTCGCACAAGCCGTCAAGCTTGGTTTGGACGAATTAGGATCAGAGGTACTCAGTCAAAAACTTGGCATTGAAATTTCTCCTTCCGAGAGTTATAAGGAAATCGTCAATAAGCTGTTTCATACTGCTTATCAAGGCACTAAAAACTCTTCCGAAGACACCCTGAACTCTGCGAGATCACTTGCAGAAAGTTTAGGCGCCAACTTCTATCATTGGACTATTGACGATGAAGTAGAAGCTTACTCCAAATCCATTGAAAAAGTTTTAGGTCGCTCATTGAGTTGGGAAACAGATGATATTGCCATGCAAAACATTCAGGCAAGAGCTCGTTCTCCTATCATTTGGATGTTGACCAATATTAAAAAATGCCTTCTCCTATCTACCAGCAACCGAAGCGAAGGTGATGTAGGTTATGCCACGATGGACGGAGATACTAGTGGCAGCATCTCTCCTATTGCAGCAGTGGATAAAGATTTCATCCTAAAATGGTTGGTGTATGCGGAGAAAGAACTTGGATATACAGGACTGTCTTATGTAAACAACCTTACACCAACAGCAGAATTAAGACCTCAAGACCAACATCAAACTGATGAGCAGGACTTAATGCCATACGCCGTACTGGTAGACATTGAGCACAAAGCTGTCAGAGATAAGAAATCACCAGTAGAAGTTTATGATCGACTCAAAGGCAAATGGCCAGATCATGTTATACTGAAGCAATGGATTACAAAGTTCTTCAGACTTTGGTCTATCAATCAATGGAAGCGGGAGCGCATAGCTCCGAGTTTCCATTTAGACGATTTCAATGTAGATCCAAGAACATGGTGCAGATTCCCAATTTTGTCAAGTGGATTTACGGAAGAACTTAAAGAATTAGATAAGCAACCTTAAGGAACTGGATCATATCCACTTCCACCCCATGGATGACAGCTAGCTATTCGTTTGATGGCCAGCCAACCTCCTTTGAACACACCATGTTTCATAATTGCATCCTTAGCATAGTTGGAACATGTAGGTGTATACCTGCAGGTGCTAGGCAATAAAGGTGAGATACTGTATTGGTAAAACAGTACCGGAAGAATAAAAAGCTTACGAATTACGTTCTTCACATATCAAAAGTACTCTTCAAATTTGGAGCGAACAATTATATTCGCTCTGTTTGTAGATTATTACCCTAACAACCAACAGATTATTGAGCTATAGTAGGAACGTGAGACTGGATCGACTCAAATTTATCATTTTAGCCCTTACACTACTCTCAGGATTTATTGTGAATGCACAGATATCCCGAGATCGAATAAGTGAGCTACAGGATAGCACTGGATTTACCAAAATTCGAAACATCGCTATTAGTGGAAATGATAAAACCAAAGAGTATATTATCACCAGAGAGCTACGCTTTAATGAAGGAGATGTCATTCCTAATTATCAGCTCGAGGATGAACTACAACGTTCCAGAAACAACGTATATAACACCAACTTATTTACGACAGTAGAGTTTGAGACTCAAATCATTGATTCAGCATTGATGGATCTTCATATCAGACTAGAAGAACGCTGGTATGTGTGGCCTTCCTTTGTATTAAGACCAATTGATCGAAATCCTGTAGACTGGTGGGTAAACAGAGGAAAAGATTTAAGTAGAGTTCGCCTAGGACCTAAATTGGATATCTATAATGTAAGAGGTCGTAAAGAATCTTTGCGTTTGGTCGCCTTATTCGGTTTTGACAGAACGTTAATCACACAATATTCCATTCCATACATTGATAAAAACCAAAAGCATGGATTGACGTTTGGCGCGAGTTCTGTTACCAATAAAAAAATGCGCTATGAAACGGTAGATCATGTTTCTAATTTCATTGAAGACTCATCAGAGTTTGTAGATCAGGTAAACCGAGAAGCATGGTCTGGATACATTGTTTACACGTATAGGCCATCGTTTTATGATTATCACTACCTAACAGTCCAGGGATATGACTTACAAATATCTGATGATATTGCTCAGTTGAATCCCAATTATTTAGGCAACGGCAACACCAGGCAGACAGCTTTAGGGTTAGCATATTCCTACATTAGTGATAAACGTGACAATAGAAACTACCCACTGACTGGATCCTATAAATTCGGAAGTGTAGAAAAGCTGGGACTTGGCTTTTTCAATGATGTAAACCTTTGGAGGCTCAATATCCAGTTTCAAAAATTCACTGATTTAGGTAAAAAATGGTACTTGAGCACCAGTATAGGAGGTCAGATCAGCACGCAAGATGTCGCATACTTTAACTATACAGAGTTTGGTGATGACAATTACTACGTAAGGGGCTTTGAACAATTCATTGTAGAAGGACCACACAACATCCTCACAAAAAACTCCATCAAAAGAGAAATCCTGCAAACCAAATTCAACCTAGGCCGATTTATGCCTCTGAAAAAGTTCAGGAAGATACCTTTCGCTATTTACGCCAAAGCTTTTGCGGATGGTGGATATGTAGTGAATTATGGTAATTACGAAATCAACAGCAGATTAACTGACAAACCATTGTACAGTTTGGGAGTTGGATTGGATATAGTGATGCTTTATGATATAACACTGAGACTTGAGTACTCCTATAACTCTGAAGGTCAATTTAGATTTGCTCCGAACGTGATGGCAGAACTCTAGTTATTTAAAGTTCTTCCACTTTTTTTTGACTCCTTTTTTATTGAAGTAATACCAAACTCCTGTTCTCTCACCCAAGTGATAAGAGCCTTCAAAGGTTGGATTTCCTGTTTCATTAAAGAATTTCCAAACACCTTCCTCATCCCCATCACGATATTCACCTTCTTGCAGAACGATGCCATTTTCAGCATACATTAACCAAAGTCCATGAGGCACTCCATCATGATAGTTTCCCTCTTGCCGAAGCTCTCCTGTTGGATAATAAAACTCCCATAGCCCTTCATAGAGTCCGTTTTCATACGCTCCTCTTCTGTCTACCTCACCATTTTCATGAAAGTAATATGCCGAATCGACGAATATGTTTTTTGACCAATTCTCTATTGCTTGTAGGTTACCATTAGGGTAATAGTACAACTGAAGTCCTTCCAGAAGAGCTTGATCATATTGTAGAATTGCACTGGTATCTCCTGATGGATAAAAATACACCCAAGTTCCCTGTTGTTGATCTCTACTCAATTCCCCAACAGCCATTAATGCTCCGCTTTCATATGTCAAACTATCCTGAGCATGGATACTGGAGGTAAAGGCAAGCACAAACAAAATCAACAGACAACCGAACTTCATCATGAATCAAACATAACCACTATTGATTTATAAACGGGAAAAAAGTAGTTTGCAATATGCTGAAGTACCTACTAGCCATAAGTTTACTAATACCGCTACTCTGTTACGCACAAGATGGTGATTATACCCTAGGTGCCAGCAACAGTGCCATGGCTGATGCTTCTGTTGCCACCGTAAATAACTGGTCACTTTTCAATAACCCTGGAGCTGCAGGAAACCTGGAACATACGAGCATCATGGTAAGCTATCAGAACCGCTACAATATAGAGGGCTTTCATGTGATTGGTGGAGGAGCAATTGTTCATCAAAAGTGGGTCAATATTGGAGTTCGCTACTTCAAGTTTGGAGATGATCTATTCAACCAACAGATGGTAGGACTTTCTTTCAGCAACAAGCTCCAAATGGTTAGCCTGGGAGCAGGAATCAATGTCATTCAAACCCATACGGAAGGTTTAAAAGATGACCGTGTTTGGGTTGGAGAATTTGGTGGACTAGCTCAAATAACGAATAAAATATCCTTTGGTGCTCATATTTTCAATTTCAAGCACGGCGTAGAATATCCAACTACTATGAAGGCTGGCCTGCGTGTATCTCCATTGGAAAACATCGGATTGAACGGAGAAGTACAAAAGCAATTGGAGCAGCGAGAAATCTATAAAGTAGGACTAGAATACGAACTTTTAGAGTTTCTTATTCTACGTACTGGAGTCAATCTGCAGGGTGTAGAAGACAAATCAAGAACGAATACCAATGCTGCTTTTGGTTTTGGACTGAATACTACTGGATTTCTGATGGACTATTCATTTAACAGTGGTGAACTAGGAGCCATTCACGAAATCTCCTTATCCATTTCTTTTGGCGATGTAGAATGAAGAAACTCATTTTCATAGCTAGCATATTCACTTCAACCCTGCTTATTGGTCAGGAGATTGACCTTGAGCAATTCGCTGAAGCACGATTTCAAGTGCAAGATGATGACATTGCCTATGAGGATTTATACGAATCACTCTTGATGTATTACACCAATCCGCTTAATCTCAACAAAGTTGACAAACCTGAACTAGCATCTCTATATATTCTTAGTCCTATTCAAATAAATTCTTTTTTTGAATACCGAGAGAAAGTGGGAAAGTTGATTTCTAAATATGAGTTACAGGCAATACCAAACTTTGACGTTGCAACTATTCGAGATTTACTTCCATTCGTGACTGTTACCGAGACAAGTGATTCTCGCCCTTTATTGACCAGGATTCTAGCCGAAGAGAACAACTATCTACTTCTTCGATATACTCGATCCATTCAAGAGTCTGAAGGATATCAACGTACTGATGGATCAGGGTTTCAAGGTGATCCCAATCATATATATGGTCGATTCAGAGTTAGTCATCCTCAAGACTTTAGTTTAGGAGTAACTTTTGAAAAAGATGCTGGTGAACAGTTGGCTTTTAACCCGGAACAAAATCAATATGGATTTGATTACTATTCTTATCACTTCGCGTTACAGAATAAAGGCAAACTCAAAAGCCTGGTACTCGGTGATTATCAAATGCAATTTGGCCAGGGATTGGTTCTCGGTGCTGGATTTAGTGCCGGAAAAGGTGCTGAAACGATTAATTCCATCAAGAGGAACTCCACAGGGTTAAAACCCTATTCATCGGTATTAGAATCTGGATATTTCAGAGGCGCTGCAGCAACTTTTGAGTTAGGTGGAATTGAAATTACCGGATTCGGCTCGCGGTTAGCGCAAGACGGGACACTTCAAAATGACACCACTTATTCAGACTTTGAAGAGTTTGTCAATGCGATACAAGCCACTGGCATGCATAGAACATCGAATGAATTAGCCTCCAAAAATTCCATTCAGGAGATGAGCACTGGTTTAGCAATTCATTACGATATCAAGCACCAGCTTAATGTTGGAGCAACAGGACTTTACACTCATTACTCCTCTCCTTTACAAAAACGGCCAAACAATTACAACCAGTTTGAGTTTGTCGGGGATCAAAACTTTGTAGGCAGTATTTACTCCAATTTCAATTATCAAAATGTCATGATGTTTGGCGAGGTGGCTCGTTCAAAATCGGGAGGAATGGGCACGGTAGCTGGTATCTTGTTGTCAATGACACCTAAGCTTGACTTTAGCTGGTCCTATAGAGATTATGATAAGAACTTTCATTCCTTCTATGGAAATGGATTCGGTGAAGGATCAAGGATTATCAATGAAAAGGGCATCTATTGGGGAATAGCCTATCGCCCAAGCAGGAAATACTCCTTTTCTGCATACTTTGATAAATTCAATTTTCCATGGCTCAGATATCGTGTCAATGCACCATCCAATGGTTTTGAATACCTGGGAAGATTTACTTTTAAGCCCTCCAGATCAGTATCCATGTATGCGCAGCTCAGACAGGAGAATAAGGAACTATCTGTTGATTCTGAAAATGGCAACCTAAGCGAGCTAGCAGAAACGATCAAACGGAATTACATTCTTATTTTGGACTATGCTGTAGGACGAACATTTAGTTTCAAATCACGAGTACAAGGCTCATCCTATCAGCAAGGCAATGAAACCACCCATGGCTTAGCTATTGTTCAGGATGTAAATCTGTCATTTTGGAAAATGAAAGTTAGTAGTCGTTTTGCCTTATTCGAAACTGATGATTTCAATAACAGGCAGTACCTCTATGAAAAAGATGTTTTGTATGCTTTCAGTATTCCTGCTTACTATGGCACAGGTACTAGAGCCTATTTGATGACTCAGTACACCGTCAATAAATCTCTATCGCTTTGGCTTAGATATTCGCAATTCAAGTATGTAGACGTAGAAAGCGTAGGTTCGGGGCTCCATGAAACTGATGGAGATCTTCGGTCAGAGGTCAAATTCATGTTGCGGTATAAATTCAGAATCTAACGAAGATTATCTGTCTCGAGCGCCTTCCTCTTAAAGGCTCTATTAAGTAACGGATAGATTAAAACAGATGCCAATATTAATCCAGTTCCTAGATAAAACCCTGGTGTCATCTGTTCATCTTCAGGAAAGAAAATAAGCGCCATAATAATTCCATAAACAGGCTCCAGATTGACTGTCAGGTTGACTGTAAATGCAGAAAGTCTCTGCATTAGTTGCACCGAATAGCTGTAAGCGAACACGGTACAAATCAAACCCAAAAGCAATAAATAGCCCCAATCACTCATAGTCGGACTTAAAGCCAACCCATCTATACCTTCCAATTGAAGATATATTGGGAAGAACAAAGCAATGGATAAGCAAGCTCCGACCATTTCATAAAAGGTGATGATAAATGGATCTTCCTTCTTGGTTAAGTTGCCATTAATCACTGTAAATAAAGCAGCAATAAATGCCGAAACCATTGCCAGGATTAACCCCAGAAAATGATCAAACTCAACATTGAAGATGATCACAATTCCAATAAAAGCCAGAATACTTAACAGTACTTCAAATAGTTTGATCTTCTTCTTACTAGTCAAAGGTTCTAGAAAACTGGTCCAAAGTGAACAAGTAGCCATACCCGCCAAACAAACAGAGACATTAGAAAGTCTGGCTGACAAGAAGAATAAAATCCAATGAGCAGCAATCAACACTCCAGTCCCCAGGGTAATAGGAAAATGCTTACCAGCCCTGAAATTGAAGCCCTTCTTCCATAATGCCAACAAAACTGCCAAACCCAATGAGGCGATCATGGTTCGGAAAAAAACCATCTCTACAGAAGGCAGATCTATCAATACTCCCAAAATGGCAGTAAAACCCCATATCAAAACAATAAAATGTAAGAATCCAAAATCCTTATTCTCCTGGGTCATTTAGGCACAGTCTTGTATAACATTAATCCGATTACCGCAAAGATGATGTTTGGAATCCAAACGGCAATCATCGGATTAAAAGAACCTGCCTCTGCAACTGCTCTTGATAGGAAGAAAAATAAAATGAAGATAAAGGCAATTAGAAACCCTAGTGCTATCTGGAATCCGGTCCCTCCTCTTGATTTCCTTGAAGACACAATCACTCCAATAAAACAAAGAATTATTACTCCAAATGGCTGCATGTAGCGGATATATGTTTCTATCTCATAAAACTTGACATCATCAGCTCCCCTGCTCTTCTGCAACTTGATGTAATCACTTAATTCAGTAAGTGTGAGTGTCTCCTGATGTCTATCCTTATTTTGAAAATCATCCGGTGACATGTTCAACAGTGTATCAATATGCTGACCAATACCACTTGAACTGATAACCTCAGTAGTGTCGAAAATTTGTCTATGCTGCCAACTTCGAATACTCCACCTTTTCGAATCAGGTAACCAGTGGATTCTTTTGGCTGTAATTTTATCAACCAATTGACCATTTTCAATTACCTCAAGTGTGGTCTGAAACCCAATATTTCTTTGACTGCTGTATTTGTTCATATACACATAGCCATTGTCAGAAATTTTCAAATGGATATGCTCGTCAGAATTGATAAATGGACTTTTCAGATTACTCAGCTCAAATCCAATTCTAAATTTGTTGGCATCAGGTATGATATAGCCCATAAATATAAAGCTCATTGCAGCTATAAGAGTGGAAGCAACAAAATAGGGTATCAAAAAGCGTATGTAGGAGATTCCGGAAGCCAAAACAGCTACAATTTCTGTTTTCATGGCCATTTTAGACGTCACAAACACCACAGCAATAAATGCTGTAATTGGAGTGAGTAGCGTTGCAAAATATGGAAATAGCGTCAGATAGTATTTGAATATCTCCGCTTTAGGTACATCGTTCTGAATAAAGTCATCATTCTTCTCTGTAAAATCAATTACACAAATGATCAGCACGAGAAGAAAAACAACAAAAACGAAAGCAGTAAGTATCTGCCTGAGTATATACCAATCTAGTTTCTTCAAATAACGATACTTTAGGATAATCTATGGCTGTTCTTGAAAACCCGGTTAAAAGGGGTTTAACCTATAAATAACCCTAAGTATCAGATTAAATTGTGCATAGATTCTAAATAGACTGAATTAACCTATCTAGGCACAGTATTGTAGAGTAATACTCCTACAATAGTAAAGATGATATTTGGAATCCAAACGGCTATAACAGGATCCATAGAGCCTGCCTCGGCAACAGCCCGTGCCAGGAAGAAAAATAGTATAAAGATGAAGGCTATTAAGAATCCAAGGGCTATTTGGAATCCGGTACCACGCCTTGATTTTCGTGCAGAGACAATCACTCCTATAAAACAAAGTATAATCACCCCAAAAGGCTGCATGTACCGAATGTAAATCTCTATTTCATAAAATTGAACATCATCAGCTCCCCTACTTTTCTGTAAAGCAATGTAATCATTCAGTTCCGTCAAAGTAAGCGTTTCATGATGCCGTTCCTTGTTCTGGAAATCCGCTGGAGACATATTGAGCAGCGTATCAATATCTTTAGTGGCTCCACCATCGGTGATAATTTCCTCATTATCGAGAATCTGACGCCTTTGCCAATTCTTAAGACTCCACTTATTGGAAGCAGTATCCCAGTGAATCCTTTTGGCTGTAATCTTATCTACCAGTTCCTCATCGATAATCTTCTCTAAGGTCACCGTATAACCAATGTCCCGCTGATTGTTGTATCGATCGATATAGATGTAGTCGTTATCAGCAATCTTCAAGTGTATATTCCGGTCTGAATAGAAGAATGGTTTTTTCAAGTAGTTCAACTCAAAGCCAATTCTAAATTTATTCGCATCTGGTATGACATATCCCATGAATACAAAACTCATAGCTGCTATGAGTACAGAACCGATAAAATAAGGAAGCAACAATCTCCTAAAAGAGATACCAGAGGCTAGAATAGCAACAATCTCAGTCTTGGAAGCCAACTTTGCTGTCACGAATACCACCGCAATAAAGGCGGTAATTGGTGTTAATAGTGTTGCAAAATATGGAAATAACGTCAGGTAATACTTCACAATTTGTGCTCTAGACACATTGTTCTGAATGAAGTCATCATTCTTCTCTGTAAAATCAATTACACAGATAATCAGAACCAACAGAAACACCACAAAAACAAAGGTGGTGAGTATCTGACGAAGTATATACCAGTCTAATTTTTTCAAAGTCTAGTCGTCACTTTTTTGACCATTTGATCTTTCCAGCTCGCAAAGGTACCCGCTTTTATTTGCTCTCTGGCTTCTTTCACTAACCACAAGTAGAAGGTTAAATTGTGGATACTACAAATTTGTGCTCCTAAGATTTCTTTACTCATGATCAAATGGCGAACATATGCCTTGGTGTAGAAGGTACTATTATAGCCACCAATAGCAGGATCGATTGATGAAAAATCGGTCTTCCAACGCTCATTTTTAATGTTGATTATCCCTTCGCTTGTAAATAGCATACCGTTTCGGGCATTTCTGGTTGGCATCACACAATCAAACATATCTACACCCAACGCGATGCATTCCAGAATGTTTTCTGGAGTACCAACACCCATCAAATATCTTGGTTTATCCTTTGGTAGGATTTCGCAAACCAAATCGGTCATTGCGTACATGTCTTCATGAGGCTCTCCTACAGACAATCCACCGATAGCATTTCCTTCTCTTCCTTGCTCCGCAATAAACTCTGCTGACTGCTTTCTCAAATCCGGATAAGTACTCCCCTGGACAATTGGGAATAAGGTCTGTGAATATCCATGAATGGGATCCGTTGCATCAAAATGATCTATACAACGCTTCAGCCATCTGTGAGTCATATGCATGGAGTTCTCTGCATACTTCTTATCACATGGATATGGAGTGCATTCATCAAAAGCCATGATGATGTCTGCTCCTATTACTCGCTGAATGTCCATGACATTTTCAGGAGTAAAATCATGCATAGAACCGTCGATATGCGACTTGAATTTCACACCAGACTCAGTGATTTTTCTATTATCACCCAAACTATACACCTGATAACCACCACTATCTGTCAAAATAGGCTTGTCCCATCCATTAAACTTATGAAGACCACCAGCTGCATTGATTACATCCAAGCCAGGTCTTAAATAAAGGTGATAGGTATTTCCTAATATAATCTCTGCTTTAATATCCTCTTTGATCTCGCGCTGATGAACTGCTTTTACAGTACCAGCAGTACCTACAGGCATGAAGATAGGAGTCTCTATTTGGCCATGATCAGTTTCGATCAAACCAGCTCTGGCCTTGGACGTTGGGTCGTTATGTTGTAAGGTAAATTTCATGAACGCCGCAAAAATAGTTGGCTCGGAATGAAATGCACGAATTTTAGGCTTCTATCTTTACCCATCGTGTTGATTACTGCTGTATACATCGTTTTTCTAGCGTTGACTCTGATCAATGGATACCAAACGCTTGTCACCTGGCGAAGGGTTAACTCTATTAAACAACCATACTCAAAAGATGACTCTATCCCATTCAGCATCATTATTTGTGCTCACAATGAGTTGGGGAACCTTCAGTTAAACCTTCCTTCCATTCTCAATCAAAACTACGCTTCATTCGAAGTTATTGTAGGATTGGATAGATGCACCGACGGATCTATAGAGTACATTCAATCACTTAAAGCTGGAAATTTAACTTCAGTCATAATTAAAAAAACACCTGCTGGCTGGAATAGTAAAAAATACGTCCTAAGTAAGTGCATAGAAAAAGCATCTCATGAATGGCTGCTGCTAACTGACGCTGATTGCCAACCTGCTTCAGGAAATTGGATAAAGAGTTATGCACTCAACATTCACAACAAAATCAATTTAGTTCTTGGAGTAAGTCCATATCAACAATCCAACCGACTCACCTCCTTTATTACTGAATATGAGACCTTTATGACCGCTAGTCGATATCTATCAGCTGCAGCCAACAAGTCTCCTTACATGGGTGTAGGACGTAATCTCTCATATACCAAATCCCTGTATAAGTCCATCAATGGCTTTGAAGGAATTGAGCACATTACCGGAGGAGATGATGATCTTCTGGTTCAGAAGATGGTGGCACATGCCGAAGTATCTATCAATATTCATCCTGAATCGCTAACCTATTCCGCTCCAGAACGTACATGGAAAAAGTACCTGACTCAAAAAACTAGACATCTCTCCGTTGGTAAATACTATCAAGAAAAATTTAAGCAAAAACTTTCCACAAGCGCTGTATTGCACAGTAGCTTATGGCTGAGTTTCCTATATTTGATAGGTTTTTCGGATACTATCTGGAGAATTATTGTACCCTTTGCGTTGTTGGTACTTATAAAAGGACTATTTTTCAAAAAAATCGCCACCAAAATAGGAACACCTCTCCGGTTAATCTGGTATCCTATATTGGATTTAGTATACGCGGTTTTTTTACCTCTGATTGCGATCAGAGCGATGCTAGAAAGAAATATTAGATGGAAGAAGTAAAAAGGCAGTTTTCAGATAAGGCATTAAAAGACTTCAAACTCATAGACCGAGCAACTCTAGAAAATGATGAGTCTGCATTTGCTGAATTAATGAGCCGCTATAAAAAGCCGGTTTATCACATGATTCTGAAAATGGTAAGGAATGTGGATGATGCAGAAGATCTAACCATCGAAGCGTTTGCCAAAGCATTTAAAAATCTAGCTAGATTCAAAAAGGACTACACTTTCAGTACATGGTTGTTCAGAATAGCAACGAACAACGCCATAGATTTTATTCGCAAGAAAAAGCTGGAAACATACAGTTTGAACACCTCATTTACGGATGATAGTGGTGAGTCTGTAAACATTGATGTGGAAGATGGGGATAGAACTCCTGATCAGGAAGCTATCAATACACAGAAGATCGAACTCGTACGAATGTTTGTAACCAAGCTTCCAGCAAAGTATCAGCGATTGGTTAAACTCCGATATTTTGATGAGCTTTCTTACGAAGAAATAGCGCAAGAATTGGACGCACCTCTTGGTACAGTAAAAGCTCAACTACACAGAGCTAGAGAACTGATGTACGAATTAGTCAAAGACAAAAAGAAACATATTTAATGAGCCAAGGTGTTCAGCAAGTTTTTGATCAGTTTCCGAACTTATCAGACAAGCAAAAAGAACAGTTCAGCCAGTTAGAGCAATTGTATACTGAGTGGAACGAAAAAATCAATGTAATCTCCCGAAAAGACATTGAGCAACTCTATACTAGACACGTATTACACAGCCTCGCTATTGCCAAATACTTGACATTTTCTCCAGGAGCAAGAGTTTTGGATATTGGAACTGGAGGTGGTTTTCCGGGTATTCCATTAGCTATCCTCTACCCTGATTGTCAATTCCTATTAGTGGATAGTATTGGCAAGAAAATCAAGGTGGTACAAGGCGTAGCAGAAGCACTAGAGCTTACAAACGTCAAAGCTGAACATATTAGAGCTGAAAAGATTAAGCAAAAATTCGACTTCATAGTTTCCAGAGCTGTTGCCAGAACCAAGTTAGTTTATCAATGGTCTAACAAATTAATAGAAGCAAGTGATCATCCAACAGCTGCCAACGGATATCTTCTATTAAAAGGCGGAGATTTGGATGACGAGCTTAAAGAGTTTGGTAGATCACATACTACCCAAGACATCAGCGAATATTTTGAAGATGAATTCTTTGAAACAAAGAAGATCGTTTATATCCCTGCATAATAGTTAAATATTGAGGTTTTCAAACAATCTCAGGTGATCCGAAGTTTATAACTCGAATCTTAAACTTTTTATCACATGAAAAAATCAAAATCTATCATACTGGCCTTAATGTTTACGTTAACATCTTTCGCTTCAATGGCCAGTGATGCTAAACTAACGAAAGAGAACATTGAACATAAATCTGATAAAGAAGTCAGAGCACGCGTAGAACACTTATTGGACAGAGTGGAGCAAATCCGTGAAATGGACAGATCTAATATGGATCAGTTCGAAAGAACACAAATGAAAGACGAATTGGTGGATATTAAGAAAGAGCTAAAAGTAGCTAAAACCAATGGCAGCACAGTAACCATCTCCGTTGGTGCAGCTATCATCATTGTTCTATTGTTAATTATTATTTTCTAAGACCAGATTCAAATAACTCACAATGAAGCCTTGACAATTTATGTCAGGGCTTTTTTAATGAGCGAACAACAATGCACTAAAACCCATCAATAACGAGTAGGAAAAGCACAAACTATTCAAAATTCACCTGAATCATACCTGCATATTCAGACACAAGCTGATTATAAAGCTGATCAAATTGCTCAGCCTTATATTCTACTAGCAAGTCAGCAGCAGAATTCATCCCCCCTACATAGTAGCGCTGAAACCATGGTGATACACTTATAAGCCCGACCACAATTCCATAATTTGTAATAGTGAAAACATAGGCAGCACCAAAAGCAGAGATGGTTATCAAGGAATTTATGCCTTCTTTGTAGTGCTTTGAATATGCTTGCCCAGACCCAGGGAAAATAGCAGAAAGCAAGATAGCTTTCATTTTGGTTTTCCTGTTGACCTTATCTACTGCCTTGTAAACATCTTCTAATTGATCAGTAGATGCATCTAGTTTTAAAAAACCCTCTTTTGCCCTATCATAATCTCCCAACTGGAAGTCAATCAAGGACTTCATTATTTGTCTATTGCGTTCACCAAACTCATTTGCAGGACGATAGGCTAATACACTTCGTTTGGCATTGAGAAAGTCACTCTGCTTCATTAACGACAGTATTTCCATCAACTCATAGCCTTGATCTTCTTTCATTCTGGTTAGAGTCTTGAAGTATTTAGAAGAAACCTCATAGTCTCCAGACAAATAACTAGACCATGCCAACCCTTCCACAGTCAAGGAATCGTAATCTCCAGACTTATCAAAGAATAGCACGCGTTTATAAAACGATGCAGCATTCTCATATTGGCCTAGCTCGAATGACTTCTCCGCCAACTCAATGGTTTGAGAGATGGACTGTGCCGATAGACTACCTACCGTAATAAATATCCAAAAGATACTGAACGCGATCTTCATACTTCTTCTCTTCAAACTCATTATAAACTTTCGCAGACTTTACACTACCATAGATATTACCGGTATAGAACCCTAAGGCGAGACCACCAAAAATCCAGGCTCCAGGGCGATCTATCCCTTTCTCAGAGATGATTCTATAGGCTTGATAACCAGTAGTTGTAATCAGCAACAAAGAAAACAATCCATCTTTCCATCTTCCAGTATAGATTTTACCCATTCCTGGAACAACAGTAGACAATGCTCCTGCCAGAAACGGACTTTTACGATTTCTTTCTTGAGCTTCGACTGAAATATCATGCATCTGTTGTACCAGATATGGAGCATCCTTTATCTTTCCCGTCTCCATTTGTGCATTTTCCCAATTTCCAGCTAGAGCGAATGAAGCAGAATTAAGGAATACAACATCAGTAGATTTAAATGAATATGATGGAATTACACTACTGATTTCTTCAAAACGACTACTGGAAAACAATGCATATGTGTGTATTTTCCCGAATTCTATGCTCGATGTAGAAATGGCCTCAATTGCATGTAATCTTTGAATGGATTCTTGATATAACTCCAGATACTGCATACTGACCAATAAGTTTTGCCAGGCAGAGGTGTCATTTGCATTTAAATAAACGACTCGATCATATTCTGTAGCAGATTCTTCATATCTACCTGCCTCAAATAAATAATCTGCATATTTCTTACTGTTGTCGTAATCAAAAAGATCCTGACCATAACCTAGCATTTTACAGCCTAGTAGAATCAATATCAGAATAGACTTTCTAAAACTCTCCCACCTCATCCACTAATCTATTTTTATTCTTATCAAGTTTGTAAAAACCAGGACTCAATGAATTGCATCTGGTATACCGATCGAAAAATGAAATTGTACCTTTCACTAAGCCTTGCTTTTTTACTGCTTGCACAGCAAATTCAGAACATGAAGGAGTAAACGAGCAAGTACTCCCATCCTGAGAGCTAATAAAGCTTTTATAAAATACAAATGCTCCTGTGTAGAGCATTTCAACCTCATTATCCGCCTTCTTAAAGTATTCGCCGTAGTGGCGATGCTCCACTTTTTTATTTATTGTGAGCTCTTTCTCAAAATCAATGGATTTGACCTGAGCGAATAACTGGCAAGATAATATCATCAAAAACAGAATAAACAGCTGCTTCATCTTCAAAATCGTCAATCTTTATTTCACTATGAGTAGTAATCTTCTTATTGTCTCCAGCAGGTGTATGAATGATTTCATAGATCTTCATTGGAAACATGTATCGCCCCACTTTCTGGTGTTCTTTAAAATATTGCTTCACCAGGGGTTCACCCTTTTTTTTGTAGAAGATAATACCTTCTAAAAGTCCCTGAGATTGCGTAATAGCAACATACCCTTCTTCACTAGCAGGATGCCTCCATTTAGACACCACCTGTTCTCCTACTTCCTCTACATCCATCAGCTTAAACCCCATCTTAGACAAACCAAAATCATCCATTTCATTTTTAAGAAGTAAATGATAAATGGAAAAACCCACTGTCATTGCTGAGGATGACGTTCGCAAGACACTATCATTCAACACAATGTAAGCTGCTGTATCCTTAAAAACCAGAATCTGCTCTCTAGGAAAAGACTGGCTATGTATTAAAGTTTCTTTATTTAAGTCGTAAAAGACTTTTCCTACAATTAGCGATTGTTTCTTGTCCGGACTGATTTCTTTGATACTATACTTGGCTTCAATTCTAGTACCAAAATTTTGCGCTAACGAACTTTGTGCTCCTAGCACAATTAAAAGACAATAAAAGAGGTGCTTCATAAAAAAAGGGCCTTACGGCCCATTTTATTTTGTTCGAATCTACTACTAATTAATAACTATAGTAGAATGGAGAAGTAATAGCGCTCAATACAACACTAGCAGCTAATCCAATCCAGAATGAAGTTTTCTGATCTGAAGTCTTGTTCTTGTTAGTAATCACTACGAAGAATCCAATTGGACAACAAAGGAAACCCCACAAACCTGATGGCCAATCAAAGTTGCTCCACTGGAAACCTTGTGTACCTTCTACTGAATTTACACTTTTGAAAGACGTCATGTCAATTGAAGCATCTAGAGAAGAAAGCTCTTCCAAAGAAGTGATTTCGTTAGTTACTACTAACTCTTCTACCTCATTAAGCTCATCAAACTCAGCTTCAAAAGCTACAGCATCAAATTCAACATCTTCTACAGCCACTTCCAACTCCATATTTGCAGGTGCTGCAAACAATGCTTGAGTTGACAAAATCAAAGTCGCCATAAACATCGAAGAAACTCTTAAAAATCTCTTTTTCATATTTAGTTATAATGGTGATAAATTAAGAATGTGAATATTATGATTTACCTAATCATTTCCAAAAATGAAAGACAAATTCATAAAGACTCATAAAACCTAAAAACAATAAACATGCCAGACTTCACCTCCTTAAACAATTGATTTTTAGACCTTTATTTCACACAGCAATCAAAAATTACACCCTCACAGTTTTTTGACATTTTTTTAATCATTCAAATTTCACCAAACCACCCTCGACTTTTCACTCTAGTCTTTTAGCTTTATACAGTGAGAAAGAAAATCGTCATACTAACTGGGGCAGGTATCAGTGCTGAAAGTGGAATAAAGACCTTTCGAGATTCAGGCGGACTATGGGAAGGTCACGATGTGATGGACGTAGCAAGTCCTGAAGGATGGGCTAAAAATCAAGAGTTGGTTTTAAACTTTTATAACCAAAGAAGGAAACAAGCCTTAACAGCTTCGCCAAACCCAGGGCATCTGGCTTTAGCAGAACTTGAAAAAGACTATGATGTAATCATTGTCACACAAAACGTAGATGACCTGCATGAAAAGGCAGGAAGCACTAATGTCCTTCACCTTCATGGTGAACTATTTAAAGTTCGCAGCACCCAGGATGAATCACTAGTTTATGACTTAGATGGCTGGGAACTCAAAACAGGAGATTTATGTGAAAAGGGCAGCCAACTAAGACCACATATTGTTTGGTTTGGTGAAATGGTACCAATGATGGAAACAGCCATAGAACAAGCAATGCAGGCGGATATTTTCATGGTAGTTGGAACCTCTCTGGTAGTATACCCTGCAGCAGGCCTGTTAGATTATGTAAATTCCCACATCCCTAAAATCATCGTAGACCCAAATATGCCCTCCATAAGAACTAGCCAATCCATTAAGTTCTTCACCGAAAAGGCTAGCACTGGTGTCATAAAAGCGATAGAATACATCAGATCGTTAAAATAACGAATATTCCTAATCAACGAGAAATCTGTATAACTCGTCTAATAAATTTCATTAACTGTAATAACCTTATTAGTCTTGCAGAAGCAACCAGTTACACCGTCATTAAACGCTTTAGACAACCATGAGAAGATTGTTAACATTGTTAACTCTTTTAGTAGCTTTTATACTTTTATTGGTTTATACCAATGAAGCCTATTCGAAAAACGCCAAAAATTCGACTGTGAAAAGTTCAGGCCTTTCTGTAACTGAACAAAGTGCACTGCTCTGATTGAATCCTAAAGGAACTTCTATCACCCTTATTTCACCAAGATTTAGTCGGCATCAATTAGTTTTCCAGTAAAAATTCTTTCGCCTTCTCGAGGGTATAGAAAACACCGCCGCTACCAAGCCCTTTATTTAGACCGACTGTTTCGGCAAAATGAATAAGTTTTGGGAGATCTTGTCTGAAGTAAGCTAGTTTAACTCCTTTAAACTCCTCAGCGATATACGTAGCCAAAGCATAATAATCAGCTACACTCACATCATCCACGAGCATAAGCTTATCGTGCAGAAGAACACCTTTGAAAGAATAGTCTGAGCATATGCTTTTTACCTGAGTCCAAAAGCGTCTAGCAATATCATAGTTAGATTTTGGCCCTCGAACGGTGAAATATAAATACTCCGAGGACGTATCATCCAGATGAATTTCATATTCTGACTCAATAAATGATTTCATAAACAATCAGCAAGAATCATCTTTCAGCTAAAGCAGTAACACTGATCAAGTATCCAGAATGACAGGTTAGTAATTAAAAACTAAACTGATTTGTCTAATAATTGTTTAATTGCCTGATCTTCGGTTTTGGAACCCAAACCTAACCAGTCCAATGTAGATCGGTACATGATATTCTCCAGATCCTCTTCCGGCAAATTCATTTCTTCAATAAACTTACCTATTTCTAAATCTCCTAGAGGAAAAGGATAATCAGAGCCTAAACATATCTTATCGGAACCTATGAGCTTAATGATATATTCTAAAAGCATTGCATCATGAGTGATACTATCTACCCAGAACTTACCTAAATAGTCACGTGGATTCACATCGTTGTGTACTGCAACCAGGTCTGGACGACAATCGTACCCTCTTTCTAAACGACCTATAGTTGGTAAAAATGAGCCTCCCGCATGAGCAAAGCATACACGGAGTTTTGGATATCGAGCAAACACTCCTCCAAAAATCATTGAACTAATAGCTCTGGCAGTCTCAGCAGGCATTCCTACTAACCATGGCAACCAATATTTTTCCATGCTTTCCTTACCCATCATGTCCCAAGGGTGGACAAGCACTGCCATATCTAACCGCTCACAAGCTTCAAAAAATTCAAAGAATCGTGGTTTACTCAAATTGTGCTGATTCACATTGGATCCAATCTGCACTCCGGGTATTCCCAATTTCTTTAATCGCTCCAGTTCTTCAATAGCCAAATCAACATCTTGCATAGGTACTGTACCCAATCCGATATAATGCTGAGGGTATTGATCAACAACTTCTGCTATGTGATCATTTAGAAACTGAGAGAGGTACAAACAATCCTTTGGTTCCGCCCAATAACTGAACATAACCGGAATGGTACAAATGACTTGCACTTTAGTCTGGTAATGAGCGTACTCATCTATTCGCAGCTTAGGATCCCAGCAATTAGAGCCAATTTCTCTAAAAAACTTATCCCCTTTCATCATTAAGGCTGCACCATCCTTGTGATGTAATAAATTGATAAAGTCACCATAACCAAACTTATCAGCAAAGTTCGGAAGTTTCTCTGGCAAGATATGCGTGTGCATATCAATCTTTAATGGGGTGCGCGACTTGGTCATATCCCAAAAATAACAAATCCTATCGGCAATATTTATCTATCATCTCTTTTGCCTGTACCATGCCTAAATTATTTGCTCTATTTAAATAATGGCAAGCATCTAATTCAGACTCCAATTCGAGGTAACTCATAGCCGCATTAAACCAAACCATGGCGTTTTGTGGATCTACTGTCAGGTACTGATTGTAAAATGAAATAGCTAGCTGATAGTTCTTTTGAAAGAAATAAGTATTACCAATTAAATGCATGCATTCAAACCTTGTCGGCTCAATTCTTCTAGCTGCATTAAAATCATTACGTGCCTGATCATACTTTTTTAGCTTAATGTAAGCTCTTCCTCGATTGATGTAGTGTAATGACTCCTCATGATTTTTAATTGCCTGACTAAGATATTTTATCGCGGTTTTATAATCTCCATCTACCATTGACTGTGCCGCCAACAGCCCCAAGGTAGGAGCAAAAGAATTATCTTCTAGCAACTCAAGAGGCAGTTTAGTAGATGGGTTAATCAAAGCAAGATTATACCAGGCAAGTTGATTGGATGGATCTATACTAATGGCATTTTTAAAATCAACTTCCGCAAGAGCATTCTGATCTTGCTTCATGTAAACCAAGCCTCTTCCTACATAGTAATCTGCTGCAGAGTCCAGCTCTATAGCTTCATTATAATCCTTCAGAGCTAATTCGAATCTCTCAAGTTTCGAATGCGCCTGAGCTCTGTAGTAGTATATTTTGCCCTCCAAAGTAGCCAATGAAACAACAGACGTTCCGCTCGCACCTGAAGGATCGTTTTCAAAATAGATTCCCTTTGTTTGATTAACTCCTCCTTTAGCAATTAACGCGTTGAAATCCTTAACACTTTGAGCGGGATCTCCATAATTCAAATAAATAATTGCCTTTTGAAAGAGTGCTTCATTATAATCTGGATCAATTTTCAATGCAGCTTCATACGCAGATACCGATCTAAGGTCTTTGCCTTGAGCTTCGTAAATGAGTCCACTGAGATAATAAGCATCTGCAGTACTTGTTATGCTAAGCGACTCTTCACATTTGTCAATAGCTGCCTCTAAATTTCTGTTTCGATAAAGATCCCTTGCCTCCTGATATAATAATTGGGTTCTTTCGGTTTTGGATTGTGCAGTAACGGAAATTGTTACAATGGATAATGCGATAAAAAAAGGGAATCTCATGGTTCCTTATACGATTTTCAGAACCTAAGTTCCGTATCTAGAGCTTTTAATTGCTTTTTCAGATCCCGCCGAATCATTTTAAAATTAGTCCCATTCAAATCACCTAGCACTTTTTGTGTATTGAATACACCTCTGATTAACGAAGATGAATAGCCTGCAGATTGGTTAATACCAAGAATAGCAGCATGATCCCCTAGAAAGTAATACAACAAATCCTCTCCTTTAACAAGCCTAGACTGCTTATTTTCCTGATCTATATAATCGATTAAGGATCGAGTAAGCAACTGGCCTTGAGGACTTTGCTTGAACTCACGCCTTCTCATATCTCGATCCAAAACACTTGCTTGTCTCACATCACCTGGAAGATTACACTGATCAAGGCCTAGTTTTTCACCTATAACATTCCATAAATACAGGTAATCTACAGATTCTTGCTGGTTAACATCGATACCTAATTTGCGTAGACCTCTTAAAGTAATTAGTGAGAATGCTAAAAGAGTTGCGAGCTGATCATCTTGATTTACCGGGACCTCATCATTGATTTTCCCTATGGTGTAGTAACGAGCAGCTGCATGCATTACTCTTACATTCAGAATGGAGAGAAATCCCTTTTGATCTGGAGCAAAGGCATCTTTATGACATACTTCAAAAACAAACTCCGCAGTTTCTGCTAAACGTTTACCTGATTGCTCCGTAATCTTCTTTGATTCTATCAAGACCCTGGCACCGTTAGCGCCAGCATAACAATAAGGAAGTGAATACAATCCTAATACACCTAAAATAACAGAGACATTCTTTTCGAAGAATATAGCTCCATTATTTATTCTCTTGTTGTCGTGGGATTCAGTTTGACAGAAATTCTCAAGCAACTCATATACTGAGCTGTTTGCAGAGATAAAAGTTGATAACTCAGTGTTAGTTTTTAAGTCTCGAAACTGCTGTAATAGCCCTTGATCGGACTTGAATAATAGAAATAATTTATCACCTACAGGGTCTCCCTGATGTCGTCGTGGATGTTTATCACTCATGATTTTACTACAACCATGTGTGACAAGGAAATTGTTTAATAAACTTGTTTGATAGTCATTCCACTATCCTTGTTCAAATGCTGAAACTTTCCATTTTCATAATGATAAAAGCTAACAGCCATAAGTAAGAACAATGCTGTATTTTCTGGAACTTCCAATTGATCCACTGCAACGTGAGCGGTCATTGGCTCTGTAGCTATTTTCAAAATAGGCAACATTGGGCTTTGATAGGATCCAAATTTACCGTGGAAGTCTTTATTCAGCGCAATGTAACTATTAGCTTCAGGATCGAAATGATAATCACTCAATGCTACAAGACGCGCATTGATTTTAAAGTTAGTAGCTCCTTCTGGTGCCTTAAACGTATCCTCAGGTACAAAAGCAGGGAAATGAAGAATCACCTGTCCTCTTCTACTACTAGATTTTAGGAAATATTTAGCTCCAAAGATTTCCTCATATGGAGCAGTCGTATTGAATTCAAACCCGTTCAAGTTATGTCCATGCTTAGTCACATACAAAGGACGAGTACCAGTAGGGCCATCTTCATATTTGGCTATGTTTCTGAATTGAGCAGTTAACCTTCCAGAAACGTAAGTCTCACATATTTCTGTCAAACCTTCAGACAATGAATTTCTTAGAACCTTCGCCATCATTGAAGCCACACCAAATTCCTTCTGATTATTCCTCAACTCGGCATACGTTGACTTATGCTTTACAGCATCAGCAGTAGGACCACCCTTTCTTGCAACAATTGGTTGATCTACTCCTTTGATCGTGTATACTCGGTACCCTTTTGGAATGTCGTGTGAACTAATGTTTGCCTTCATGTAAACCTGTAGAGTTGGGATATTGATTAAGTAGCCGAAAGATATTTAAAATAATGCGAAAACAGAAAGAATAAGTTGAAAAATCTCTTTAATCATATTGATTTGACTAATTGATAACCAGTAAGTTATCCTCCTAAACCAGCACAACCCCCTATATGATGTTTATCATAATGGCTATAAATAAGAAAAAATTTAGATTTGTTACGCCGTAGTTTTAAGTTAGGAGTAGTATCACTAAATATGTAATAATAGACATGCTACCCCATTTTTTAAAGTCGTAGAAAGTATGAAAGAGTATTTTGGTAGCAACCTCAAAAACGACCTACCAGCGGGACTTGTCGTTGCTTTAGTAGCCTTACCATTATGCCTAGGTATAGCCTTAGCCTCTAATGCTCCAGCGTTTTCTGGAATCCTCGCTGGCATTATTGGTGGCTTGGTAGTCGGGATGATAAGTGGTTCTCACTTAAGTGTAAGTGGACCTGCTGCCGGACTTACCGTGATCGTAATCAACGCCATTGACACATTAGGCACATTTGAGGCATTTCTATTAGCAGTATTCATGGCTGGTGTTATACAATTTCTTCTTGGAATCCTGAAAGCAGGCATCATAGGTCACTTTTTCCCATCTTCAGTGATCAAAGGGATGTTATCAGCAATTGGACTTATCCTGATTCTAAAACAGATCCCCCATGCTCTTGGAGATGATCAAGACTATGAAGGTGATGAAAGTTTTCTTCAGTCTGACGGTCAAAATACTTTTACAGAAATTGCACTGGCCTTTCAAAATATTGATACAGGAGCATTAATCATTAGTATTGTCGCCTTAGCGATATTAATATTTTGGGAAAAACCAGTTATGAAACGTCAAAGCTGGACTAAAATAATGCCCGGTGCATTGGTAGCCGTGCTGTGGGGAGTAATAGCTAACACCATACTGTATGCCAAATTTCTCCCTTCATTGTTCCTGACCGGAAAACACATGGTAGTGTTGCCTGTGAGCTCTTCATTTAGCGAATTTATCAGCTTCTTCACATTCCCTGACTTCAGTCAATTAGGCAACTCACAAGTTTACATTTCTGCTGCAACTATCGCCATAATTGCCAGCTTGGAAACACTTCTGAGTTTGGATGCGGTAGACAAACTAGATCCCTATAAACGGATTGCTCCAGCCAATAGAGAACTAACAGCACAGGGGATTGGAAACATGGTTTCTGGTTTAATCGGTGGGCTACCTATTACAGCTGTAATTGTCAGAAGTACTGCAAACATCAGTTCGGGAGGTAAAACAAAGGTATCGGCCGTTTTTCATGGTTTACTCATAGCAGTGTCCGTTATTTTCTTTCCGGATATACTAAATATGGTACCTAAAGCGTCATTGGCAGCAGTGTTACTCATTGTTGGGTATAAATTAACCAAGCCGGCAATTTTCAAAGTAATGTATGCAAAGGGTAAAGATCAATTTCTCCCCTTTGTCATTACCATATTTGCCATTTTACTTACCGATTTGTTGATAGGCATCTCTGTTGGGATTGTCGTCGGCATTTATTTTGTCATCAAAAGCAATCTGCATCAGGCGATAACTATAAAAGAAGAAGCTGATCAATCCTTCATCATTCGTTTAGAAAAGGATGTGAGTTTCCTGAATAAAGCGTACTTAAGAAGAACGCTTAGAAACATTCCTAATGATTCTACAGTGGTTTTTGATGAAACGGATTCGATATTCGTTGACAATGATATAGTGGAAACGATAGAAGATTTTAAAGCCACTGCCGTCAACAATAACATCATCGTAAAAATAAAACCGGCAAAAAATTCAAATTCTCCGCAATTAGCAGATGTCTAATTCGGACTTATGCCAAGAAAATCGTTAGTTTGTCGTTTCAGAAATATGAGACAAAGATTTCGTTTTCTTGGCACCTTCATTTTATTGCTTGTCAGCCTTCAGCTTTTCACTGGCTGCCATGCCTCCTATTATAAAATTCCAATTACTAAATCGCGAAAGCACTTCCGGCCATACGACAGTAAAAAGGACAGAGGAAAAAAACGAGTCAAGACGAAGAAATACAAGTCATTGAAGCGAACTAAGAAAATCAATGCAAATACTCAAAAGTAGCCTCTTCCTATCCCTAATCATCGTATTTGGTTCATGCAGTGAACCTTCCAACAGAACAAAAACAGGAGCAATTGGAGATAGTGCTATGGTTGTTTCTGCACATCCACTTGCTACCAAAGCGGGTCTATTCATTCTTAAAAATGGAGGTAATGCCTATGATGCGGCAATTGCTACTCAGTTCGCGCTAGCTGTTGTTTATCCAAGAGCAGGAAATATAGGTGGTGGCGGATTTGCTGTAATTCGTGAATCCGATGGCGCTATTGCCACACTCGACTTTCGAGAAAAGGCTCCACTAGCAGCATATAAAACCATGTTCCAAAATGATAGTGGTCTTGTCATCTCTGAATTAAGCACATTAGGACATCTCGGTGCTGGTGTACCAGGCAGCGTTGCCGGAATGTGGCAGATTCATCAAAAATATGGATCCATGCCGTGGAGGGAATTAGTTCAACCAGCTATTAACCTTGCTTTCGAAGGTCATCGCATTACAGCTGATGAAGCAGATGCACTAAACGAAAAACAGGATGACTTTAAAGAAGCTAATGATTGGACTCCTTGGGTTATCAACGATGACGGCTGGCATGAAGGAGCCTACGTAAGGCAATTGCAACTTGCTGCTACCCTATCATTCGTTAGAGATTCTGGTCGTGATGGATTTTACAAAGGAATAGTAGCCAAACAAATTGCTGACGAAATGGAACGCGGTGATGGAATCATCACATTAGAAGATTTAGAGAACTATGAAGCTATTTGGAAAGAGCCTCTAGTTGGAACATACAAAGGTCATAAGGTAATATCTATGCCTCCAACTTCTAGTGGTGGAATTGCATTACTTCAACTTCTGCAAGGGGCAGAACAAGTTAATTTAGGCGATCACCCACATAACAGCACCAATGCCGTACACTTAATGGCTGAGATCGAAAAGCGTGTATTTGCAGACCGAGCGAAACATCTGGGAGATCCAGACTTCTACCAGGTTCCAGTTGCAGAGATTTTATCTACTCAATACAACAGCGACCGATTTGACGAGATTAACATCACAGAGATTACTCCATCCTCTCAAATCAAAGGCGGAGATGTGCCATATGAGTCAGATCAGACAACTCACTTTTCAATAGTAGATTCTTACGGAAATGCGATATCCATTACAACCACTCTCAATTTGAATTATGGCTGCAAAGTTTGGGTAAAGGGAGCAGGTTTTGTGCTTAACAATGAAATGGATGATTTTAGTGCTAAACCAGGCGTTCCCAACTTCTTTGGGCTTGTAGGTGCAGAAGCTAATGCAATTGCACCAGGTAAGCGCATGTTGAGTTCTATGACCCCAACTATTTTGGAGAAAGATGGAAAATTAAAAGCGGTTCTTGGTAGTCCTGGGGGCGCCACCATCATCACTTCCGTATTCCAAACTGTGATCAACTTAGTTGATTACGACATGTCCATGCAAGAAGCCGTAGAGGCTAAAAAAATCCACCATCAGTGGCTTCCTGACCAAATAAAAATGGAGACTGGAGCCATCAGACCTGAAACAAAAACCGAACTGGAACAGCAAGGCTACAAATTTCAAGAGGTTGATAAAATTGGAAGAAATGACTGCATTCTTATTTTACCAGATGGCAAGCTAGAAGGAGGAGCTGATCCTCGAGGAGATGATTATGCAGAGGGTTATTAATTAACCCTCACAATCTCAAACTCCACTCTCCGATTTAGTTTTCTTGTATTCTCGCTAGTATTACTGGCTACAGGTTGCTCACCACCGTACCCTTCACCATCTATTCTTGAAGACTCTATTCCTTTAGAAACCAGGTAATCCGTAACGGCGTAAACTCTTTCTTGTGACAATTCCACATTCAGCATGGCATTACCTACATTGTCCGTATGTCCTTTTAAGAAGATATTCACCGTTGGGTTTTCTTCCATCATTTCCACTACCAAATCAAGCTCATCCTCAGAACCTTCTATAAAATTGGCAGTACCTCTGTAGAAGAGTACGTTACTCAAAGTAATGACACTACCCTCCTTCAACGGATCTAACGCTATTGAATAAGTCTCTTCCAATGACATGGTATCTAGATCGTATTTAGACTTGTAGGAGAAATACCCCTCCGATTTAAATTCTACGGTAATCGCTCCCATTTTCTGATCGAATCGAACACCATCATCACCAATAACTAAATTCAATGTATTATCCCCTGTTAGCACCGCATTTCCTGCAATGAGTTCACCACTCGCTTTATCATGTAACTCGAACGTCACATAATCCATCATTCCTGACTCTATATCAAAAGCCACTTCTTGAGTAGTATCAACTGCCACTTCCTCAAAATTTGCCTGGATCTTGATTCGCTTAATATCTCCATACCCATCGCTATTTTGTGTAGATACAAAATAAGCATAGTCAGAATCATTGCTAAATACGAAAGAGGTCTCTGCTCCGGAGGTATTAACAGTTGCTCCTAAGTTTACCGGTTGACTCCAATTCTGCCAGGTATCATCCTGTCTGACACTGTAGAAAATATCGAAACTCCCTTGTCCACCTTGTCCATTACTAGCATAATACAAGGTCTTATTATCAGGAGCTAGAAAAGGTGATATCTCCTGAAACTTTGAATTAATGGTATTACCAAGATTTCTTGGCGATGACCATTTACCATCATCTCCAAGGAAACATACAAACAAATCATCCACCCCATAGCCAAGATTATTTTCAAGACTAAAGAATAAGTATTTACCATCATTCGAAATACTACCTGTCTGTAGAGGAGATCGATTCTTGAAATATGGTATTTCTAACTCCTGCACTTTCCCTTTTTGATTCTGTGCCATCACTTTACCGTAGTACAACCCCTTATCATACCATACATAATTGTATAAGAAGTACTGACCATCTGCGGTCATTCCTATTGGAGAAGCGAAGTTCTTGTCATTCACTTTCATTTTCAATGGAACCTGAAGGTCATCCTCCGCCGCACTCATCCAAATATCTCCAACATCTTGAGTACCATTGGCATTATCAGGGTGTCTTTCCCTTGTATAGTAAATAATTGAATTGTCGAAATCGAAGAATATGTAGTTTTCGCCTTTTACAGAATTTAATGAATCCAATGGCTCCGGATCACTAAAAAACTGCAATTGAGAATAACTAGAAAATGTGAATAACAGAGCGAGTAGCGCTAACAGCTGTTTCTTCATTATATGAATATTCAAAGATTATTTTTAATAATTTTTATTTTTATTCGATATATCATACTTTTGAACAATCGAAGGGGCCTTAACCAGCGTCCAAAATTAAACAAGTGTATGAATGCATTGATCCCTAACCCGAAAAGGTTAGGGATTTCTTTTTAGTAACGCATCAAACCTCATTTATTATCGGATTTCTTCCTCACACTAACAAAATCACTTTCTTCCAAATAAAACCTCCAGGGCAGCAGTGCATCTTCTTCTGCATAATCCACCCCTATTCTAACATCTGTGACAACTTCGCCAACAGACTCATTAGATTTACGTCCAATCCAGATATGTTCACCTAGTAAATCTGTATTGTTGAATGAAGTTGTTATGCCCATGGCATGACTTAGCGTACCTGGTCCTGCACTGAGTTTTTTATACGGCACCTTTGCTCCTCTTCTACCTTTCATTATGTCAACATTAACCACCGGCTCTATTCCTCGAATGAGCACGGCATCTGCCAGACCTTCTTGATTTGTCACAATATTGAACAAATGATGAATCCCGTAGCATAAATAAACATACGCCCTACCACCCGATTGATACATCACTTCTGTTCTGGCCGTACGTTTATGGAAAGCATGACAAGCTTTATCATTTCTTCCGTTGTACGCCTCAGTTTCTACGATCTTGCCTACTGTAGTATTTCCACCTATGTTTGTGACCAGATACTTTCCCAGAAGATCTTTTGCGATCTGGACTACATCATCACGCAAGTAGAACGATTGAGGAAGTTTTTCGTATGAAGAAAGATCATCCATTATAAATGAACTAAAACCTATTTAAAACAATGAGTAAAATCGCAAAACTAACCTTATTGTGTATCCTATTTGTATATGGCACTGCAGCTGTAGCACAAATTGACACCCCACAACCAAGCCCGGCTGGGTCAGTATACAGTAAAGTTGGACTAACGGACGTTACAGTAGATTACTTCAGACCTGGAGTGAAAGGTCGTAAAATATTTGGTGAAGGCGATAGCTACCTTCAGCCGTACGGTGTTCTTTGGAGAACTGGTGCTAACTCTGGAACGAAAGTAACTTTCAGCACAGAAGTAACTGTGGCTGGCACAAAAGTACCTGCTGGAGAGTACTTAATCTTCTCTACTCCAGGCAAATCAGAGTGGACTGTATCTCTATACAAAGATTTGAGTATTGGCGGAAATGTAAATGGCTATGATGCTGCTAATGAAGTTGTGAAAACAACTGTAAAAGCTATCAAATTAAGTGAGCCTGTTGAAAGACTTACATTCAACATTTCTGACATCTCTGAGGACAACTCCAAAGCTGCTATTCAAATGTCTTGGGCAGATGCTTCATTCAAACTTCCTATTGAAGTATCATTCGTAGAAGATGTTATTAAAGCGATTGAGAAGCAAACAAAAGTAAATCCTGTAGTTTATGTGCAGGCAGCAAACTTCTATTTCTCTCAGAATACTGAATTAGATAAAGCGTTAGAATACATGAACATGTATTTAGCTGTTGGAGAGAATAGCAAGCAATTCTGGAATGTACACACCAAAGCTAAGATCCAAGCTGCTTTAGGCAAGAAGAAAGAAGCTATAGCTACAGCTAAAGAATCAATGGAGACGGCCAAGGCTAGTGGAAATGATTTCGGTTATGTAAAAAGAAATCAGGATTTGATTGACTCTTTGAAGTAATCAATTTCCATAGAAAGAAAAAAGAGGCTGTCTCAAAAGGGCAGTCTCTTTTTTATAAAAAGAAAGCCGAGCACAATTAAGTTCTCGGCTTTTTTGTGACTAAGAATTAACTTAGTCTTGTGCGTAATTCAAATCTAGTCTTTA
>NZ_JAMZMJ010000006.1 GCF_024714495.1 Marinoscillum pacificum
ACTTATACTCATCTGTAACTTTTGGGTTCCCAACGGACACTTCCGGCTCAAAATAAATTCGAAAAGTTTCGCTTGTGTCTGCTTTGCTACGAGTTGTATTCCTAACTATGATGTCCACATTCTGATCGATCAATGAACCAAAATCTGGTACCGTCCAGGTATAGGTTGAAGAATCTCCATCATGGACTAAATTGCTATAATATTGATACGTTATGTGAGTGTAGCTAGAACCGCCATTTGTACTATAGAGAAACTGGAAATAGTCATTGTTGCCCAAATCTCCATTCTTCCACTTGATGGTGATCGGATCTCCAAACTTATACTCATCTGTAACTTTTGGGTTCCCAACAGACACTTCCGGCTCAAAATAAATTCGAAAGGTTTCGCTTGTGTCCGCCTTGTTACGTGTAGTGTTTCTTACTAAAATGTCCACATTCTGATCAATCAATGAACCAAAATCTGGTACCGTCCAGCTATAGGCTGAAGAATCTCCATCCTGCAACAAATTGCTATAATATTGATAGGTTATGTGAGTGTAGCTAGAACCGCCATTTGTACTATAGAGAAACTGGAAATAGTCATTGTTACCCAAATCTCCATTCTTCCACTTGATAGTGATCGGATCTCCAAACTTATACTCATCTGTAACTTTTGGGTTCCCAACAGATACTTCCGGCTCGAAATAAATCCGAAAGGCAACACTTGTATCTGCGGCACTTTGTGTGGTATTTCTGACCAATATCTTTACATTCTGATCAATTGAAGAACCAAAATCTGGTACTGTCCATACATAAGAAGATGAATCTCCATCCTGGATCAAATTGTTGTAATATTGATAGGCAATTTGATTAAAGCTGGTTCCACCATTCGTACTATAGAGAAACTGGAAATAGTCATTAGCTCCCAGATCACCATTTTTCCATTTGATGGTAAGCGTCTCACCAAATTTGACTTCTTCTGTACCTACAGGTTTACCAATAGTTACTGAAGCCTGGGCAATTACAGCTTGACCGATTAGCACTAAAAAAAGTGCCAGTAGAATGTGTTGTAGCGGTTTCATTGTTACGGTTTTTTGAGTCTAGTAAAATTAGACTGGCAAGTCAGCCATTGTAATACCGTATTCACGGTATATTGAGCCTCAGGGCACCCAAATAGGCATATGGAATCAGTGATTCAACTAACGATCCGCTAGATTCATCTATCTAATTAGGAATAAGGTTCTTAAAATTTTATTTTGGGGTGTTTATTCTAGCTATTTTTAAAGCTCCTACAAATAATCTAATCGAATGAGAATATTTATCGCCTGCCTAACGATCCTCATGAGTGCTAGCTTTGCTATGGCACAAGGGACTGTCATAAAAGGCAAAATCATTGATCAAAGCACCAATGAGCCTGTTGCTGGTGCTACGGTTTCCACGGGACCTGACAATTCTACCTTGACAAATGCCAATGGTGAATTTGAACTGACCGTTGAGGATACCTATCAAAACATTACCGTTTCTGCAGAAGGATTTGGTACCCAAACCATATTCCTTGGTGGCAAAACAAAGGTGGATGTGTCGTTATCATCAAATAGTTTTTCCAATGATCCATTAAATGTTGGTTTTGGTAAATCCGATAAAAAATCCATAACTGGTAGTGTGTCATCCATTAAAGGAGATGAAGGTACTTCACAACCTGTATTAAATTTAGAACAGGCAAATCAAGGTAAATCGACCGGATTATTTGTTCAAAGTAATGGAGGAAACCTTGGAGAAGCTGCAACTGTAAGAGTTCGTGGAGGGTCATCTTTATCCAACTCAAATCAACCTTTATATGTTGTAGATGGAGTTCCTCTCGCATCTAATGCGCAATCAAATATAGATCCTAACAATATTGAATCAATCGAAATCCTGAAAGATGCATCCGCTTCTGCCATATATGGGTCTAGAGCAGCAAATGGTGTTATTATAATAACTACTAAATCCGGAAATTCTGGGAAATTGAAAATCAATGCCGGCTATCAATTTGGAATTAGTCAGACTCCTAAGAAGTTAGATTTATATGATGCAAGAGAACAGCGAATTCAAACAATTGAGGGTATTTTACGCGGAATTTTTAATATAGACGATGAAATTACAAGAAATAAATTAGAAGAATGGGTTGACAGTGAACAAACTGTAATCACAGGTTTAAATCCTCCTGTAATCGCTGTAGATCTTTCTAATTTTGGTTATGAACGCTTAACACAATATGAAACTGATTGGCAAGATGAAATTTTTAGAACTGGAAAAACTCAACAAGCAAATTTAAGCTTACAAGGTGGTGGTAAAAAATTTGGATATTTCGGCTCAGGGTCTTATACAAACCAAGAAGGTATTCTTATTGGAAACAAATTTGAACGTTTTAATTCATCCCTTTCGCTAAACGCGCAACCTTCTTCAATTGTCACCTTAACTGGTAATTTGAACTATATCTACACTAAGAATAATAAACTAAATGAAAACCTAGATTTAGGTTACCCAATTCAAGCTATATTAATTCCTCCTACTGATGAACTCGATCCTGAAGATGATTTTAGGTTAAAACTAGAACCAGACTTATATAACCCATTTACAGAAATAGCTTTTAGTAGCAATATTGAATTTACTAATAGTTTAATTACTAGCTTAGGGGCCTCAATTAATCTAACCAACAAGATATCATTTGATATTAATGGAGGTTATGAATATTCAAGCATAATTGGCGAACGCATAGAAGGCCCAGAAACGGATGAAGGTAGTGGAACTGGATACTCTGTTTTAACAGAGAATAAAGTCTCAAACTCAGTATTGAACAGCTTCTTTACTTATTCATCAGAAATTTCAGATAACCAGAATTTATCATTAATTCTAGGAGGCTCATATCAGCAAGAAAGCTATACTTCATCCCAAATTGCTGCCCGTCTAGTTGGAATAAATTTGTTGAAAGAACTTAGAGAAGGTGATCCATTATATCAAGATTTCTATATACCAGATGGTTCAAATGCACTAATATCTAGTTTTGGAAGACTTGATTATAACATAGCATCCAAGTACCTTTTTCAAGTAAGTGCACGGTTAGACGGATCTTCAAAATTCGGTAAGAATAATAGATATGGAATATTCCCAGCAGGATCTCTTGGGTGGGTTATAAGCGAAGAAAATTTCTTAAATAATTTAACTTTTTTAAGCTTCCTAAAACTAAAAAGCAGCTACGGTATAATAGGAAATGTCCCTGTTGATGACTTTTTATATCGATCAAACTATTTTAATTCCAACTACATTGATTACACGGGGTTACGTATATTAAACTATGAAAATCCTGACCTAAAATGGGAAACAACTGCCCAGTTTGCCGCTGGAATTGAATTTGAGTTTCTCGAAAGATTGAGTGGCTCTGTAGAATATTATAATAAGAAAACAACTGATTTATTATTCCCTGTTCCTGTCACTCAAACTAGTGGCTTCGGTTCTGTATATAGAAACTATGGAACACTTACCAATACTGGTATTGAAATTACAGTTACTTCTCAGAACATTATCAAACCGAATTTTCAATGGTCTACTGACATTAACATATCTTCAAACGATAATGTAGTGACCGACTTAGGTGGGTTAGAATTGATTGTTGGTTCTAATGCATTTATTGAAGGCCAACCCGCGGGAGTATTCTATCTTCCAAAATATGAAGGTGTTAGCACTACTACAGGTCGTGCATTGTATACCAACGCAAATGGGATTCCAACACAAGAATATGATGAAGCTGTAAATCAGGTTGTCGGTAATCCGAACCCAAAATACTTTGGAGGTGTTAGTAATAACCTTCAATATAAAAACCTAACACTCAATTTTCTATTTCAATTCGTATATGACGTAGATATTTATTTTGCAACTGGCGAATTATTGGCTAATAGTGGCATTGGTAATTACCCTCAATTAATGTCACAGGCTACAGACAGATGGTATAATACTGGTGATGCTTTATATCCAGTGCATAACTCTAACGCAAATGAAAATGCTTCATCTCGTCATATATACCCTGGAGACTATCTTAGACTTAAAAACATAACCCTGTCTTATAATCTACCTGTTGAATTAATTAATAAAATGGGTCTGACAGAAATGAACGTTTATATAGGGGGTCAAAACCTATTAACCTTCACTGATTATATAGGTTACGATCCTGATGTAAACTACATAGACCCACAAGGAGGAGTAATTGGTCAAAATATAACTAGAGGTGTAGATCTATTTAATGCTCCTCAACCTCGTACATTTATCATCGGATTAAATATCTCGCTATAATGAAGCATATAATTCAAAACTTAATTGCAATTGTCATTTTATTCACATTTGCAGCGTGCGAAAGCCTCTTAGACAAAGATGTTGACGATGTAATAGGAGGAGAGCCGTTTACAACAGAAACCGGAATTGAAGAAGCGCTTCTAGGTGCATACAGTAACCTCGCAGGTACCTATGACGGTTTCGATGGTGGAGAACTTTTTGGTGGGGATTTTATTATTATTCCTTCATTATTAGCGGTTGAAAGTTCTTTAGAAGCGCAGTGGGACTTTCAGGAAACAAATTACTCTAATTTTTTAGAAGCAAGATCAAACGCTTCTGGAGGGTTAGATGCAACAAACTCCAGAATATCAGCAAATTGGAGAAGAGCTTATGAAACTATCAATCTGTTAAACAACATCATTGCGAATATTAATGTGATCAATTCAACAGAAAACAAAAACAGAATTGAAGGTGAAGCCAAAGTCATGCGTGGACTTCTTTATTTCGAACTAGTTAGGCTTTGGGCACCTCAGCCTGATGAGTCCAATGGAAATACCCTGGCAATTCCACTAATTTTAGATCCAATTACTTCAGTTACTGATATAGAAACTCCTGTGAAAAGCACTTTGAACAGTATCTACACACAAGTAATTAACGATTTGGAGAGTGGAAGTCAGTTGTTAAAAGGCTTAAATCAAAATCCTGGCAATTTAAATTATTATGCAGCCCAAGCATTTTTAATGAGAGTCAGCATGCAATTGAACAGACCTGAAGATGCAATAGTGTATGCCGATGAGGTATTGTCTGGTCCATACGAGTTAAACAGGACTCCACTCGATTGTTTTAACAATAACAACTTTTCTCCTGAAGATATATTTGGCATTATGCAAACTTCCAATGCAAACGCCGGAGGAGTAAACAGCGGTACTGGTATAACATATTTCTTCTCTTCTATAAACGGAGAAGGTGTCGGAGCATTCGGAATATCTGAAAGTTCACAGTTTCTAGAAAGTGATTTTTTTGATAATGGGCCGCAATTTTCTGATCAAGATCTGAGATATATTGTAAACGACGAAATAACGGAATCCACAAGTGCTGATGATGTAAATGCGCTGTATACGAACAATATACAAAGACCGATATTTCTTTCCCCTGCTAAATATCTTACGAATAGCCATGTTATTCCTGTAATTCGTCTTGCAGAAATTTATTTAACAAGAGCTGAAGCAATATCCGACTCTGATATATTTTCAGTTGACCCGGAAGCAATTGATAATTTAAATACGGTTAGGACCAGAGCCGGGTTGGATGCCCTTGAAACTACCGATTTTTTAGGTAGTGATGGACCAGATGCGTTGTATGATTCGATTTTACTAGAAAGAAATCGAGAACTTCTATATGAGGGCCAATTATTTCATGATTTAAAACGTCAAAATGGTCTGATTGGAACTTCTGATGCAAGAGATTCCCGATTTATTCTTCCTATTCCTGAATCGGAGTGTGAAGCGTCACCAGGACTTTGTGATTAACACAAAAAGGCCTCTAATAAGGCCTTTTTTTTTCGCTTAACCTAGACTAGTGAGACACAATGATTTTATATGTTGCTCGATAGTTAGTGTCCTTTTTCGAGTTTACTTTTAATAAATAAACACCTTCAGTCAGATCATCAACTGGAATCTTAAAGTCTTTTGACTTCATGACATCTATTTGTATTTGATCCAGCACATTGCCGACAAGATCCATTAATTGTATAGTTACATCCTTCAAGTTAGACTTGCTAAAATCTATATTCAACCAATCACTTGTTGGGTTTGGAAATACCTCAAATTCATCTTTCATTTCACCTGAAGACAATTGCTCTATGCGTTCCACAAATATGCCATTCTCTGTTATCAGGGCTTGAAGTAGCAATACATCATCTTCAATTCCACCTGGCCCCAAAGTAAATTCGATAAATGAGTCAGGATCCATCGGTATACCCGGATAATCAATATTGAATCTATAGGTGCCATTCTCCAGATTAGTAAATTCAAACCTTCCATCATCATCGGATTGAACATAGGCATATAGCACAAACTCTCCTTCTTCTTGATCCGTGCGACCTTTAGGAACAAACCTTCTCACACTACAGCCTGCTCTTTTAACTTTTCTTCTTGCTTTTACACGTCCATTGTTTGATTCACTTATAAAATCAGACTCCACAATCCCCATCACAGTGGTACTACCTGGTGTTGGTTGAGGTCCTTCAGGCACGTCAATTAATCGAATACTTGTCTCCAGGTTTAAGCGAAACTGTAATGTATCAGCTTCACTCCAACTGTCTGTGTTACCGAAATAGGTTGGTAAATATTCACCAGATTCGGGATCTACTACAATAAGGTAATCTCCTAATGGGAGGTTCTCAAAAACAAATAAGCCAGATTGTACTTCAATCGTACTTAAAGTATCATAAGGAGCACCCTTTTCACGGATCTTCAATGCTCTAGCATTTCCAGATTCCGTTGGTTCATTCTTTGAGTTAATTACGGAAATTGTAATATTCCCTGTCACCGTGATCCGTTGACTTGCCGACATTATGTTCAATTCTGGTAATATTGGATTACTAGCAATTAAAAAATAATGTCCGTTCTGGTCAATAGTAAGGTTCTCCAATGTCAAAGAAGAGCTAGTTTGACCACCTACAGCAACAGTATCTCCAGATTCAACAAACATCCATTGATAATTATTTAACTCCCCACCAATATCAAAGCTCATCTCATAAGTTGATCCTACAGATAGAAATTGTTCCGTGCTGGTACCAACTATACTCTGACCAGAATACAGGAAATTTGAAACAAAAATGTTCGGCTCTAAATCATCAAACTCCAATGAATTTTCGGCGACATTGAGAAATAAAAGCGAAGAAAAACCTCCAAGATCTGGCAAACCTTGCAAGCCATTACCACTCAAATCGAGACTGTCAAGTGCTTCCAGTCCTCTACTTATTATTGGGAAATTGCCAATCACATTATTGGATGATAGATTCACTTTGGTCACCCTTATTTCATCATTTACCAAATTCAATGTCACACCGTCCCAGTTGGAAATACTTAATCCGCTTTTCCAATTGGTCACTTCAGTCCAACTGTCTCCAGCTAAAGAATCATATATAGTGATAAGTGCAAGTGAATCCTGAACAATAGGCGCTGCTGGTGAAAGTATAATTATCGCTTCCTGAACGGTTAGTGTATTTGTATTACCTAAAGTATCTTCCGCTCTGAGAATAGCACTATACGTCATAGGCTCAAGTGATGCAATAGTCCCCTCGGAAATTGACCAGGAACTATCCAACGAAACTGTCGCATCATAAGCTATCCCCTCAATTGTGACAGTTAAAGTCGCATGGATATCATCAATAGTACCAGTTAAGGTCGGACTGATACTTGCAGTTACTAAAGGGTCCAATGTAACGTCAGGAGCAGTTAAATCGATTATCAATTCATTGATTGTAGTATCCTGCAACGTATTCCCTAATAAATCTGTACCTGTTGCCACTACATCAAATACACCATCAGGTAGGGTTTCAACTGTTCCACTATCCAATGACCAGGTACCGTCCCCATTATTTACCGCTGAGTATGATTGTCCATTTAAGTCAACAGAAATAGTAGCTGTAGTTTCTTCAATGGTTCCTGATAAACGAGGGGAAGGGGAATTGATTACTAAAGAATCAATTGTAATTATAGGACCCGTTAAATCAATAATTAATTCATTCGTGGTTTCATCTGTAGCTACATTTCCAGCAGAATCTGTTGCTGTTGTTACTATATCATACACCCCCTCAGATAAATCTGAAAATGTGCCAGCTTCGACTAGCCAAGTTCCATCATCATTAATAATTGCTGAGAACGTTTGATCATTTAGTGTTATTTGCAAAATAGCGCCTGTATCATCAATAGTACCAGACAATGTTGGTGACAAATTCGTAGTGCTCAGAAAATCAATAGCTACTATTGGAACCGTACTGTCAATTACTAATTCATCTGATGAATTATCCATGCCTTCATTACCTGCTCTATCTGTTGCAGTGACGGCTATGTCATAAACTCCATCTGATAAATCATTGAGTGTGCCCGCCGGAAGCCGCCAGGTATTGTTTTCATTGTTTATCGCCAAAAAGGTTTGTCCATCAATGGACACCGTAATTGTTGCAAATGGATCGTCAGTTGTACCCGTTATTTCCGGGGAGGAGGAATTCGCAAGAGAATGATCAATGGTCACTTGAGGAGCATGAAGATCTATGGTTAGTTCATCAGTAGTGGAGTCATTGCCCACGTTTCCTAAAGGATCAGTGGCAGTAATCTCAACATCATACGATCCCTCAGCCAATGTCGAAAAGATATTCCCAGCTATTGTCCATGTACTATCTCCATTATTGGTAGCTGCAAAGGTCTCACCATTTAGAGTCACAGACAGTATTGCTTCAATATCATTTACTGTACCATTAAGTGCAGGGCTGAGGTTAGTGGTAAAAAGTGTATTCACTGTTACGGTAGGAGCAGTTGCATCAATGTAGATTTCATCAGTACTCAAATCCGTTGCTGTCAGTGAGGTTTCCGGATTGGTTGCCTGTACAATAACATCATGAAACCCATCAGCCAAATTTGAAATGGTACCTGATGGAACAGCCCATGTACCGTCTCCATTATTACTGGCTACATATTCTACCGCGTCTATTGTTACCAAAATCGTGGCGTTGTTTTGATTGATGGTACCTGTTATTTCTGGCCTTCTAATAGAGGTGCTATCCTTGTTAACAGTTATTACTGGGGGAAAAGGACCTGATTCTATCCAATTAGAACCTGATGTGAAGGTAAAGCCACTTAAGTTTCCATGATTTTCATTAATTGTCTTATCTGTTAATATGGAACCAGCACCATCATCCATATCATAATATGCTATTAGGTTCTGTTCATCACCATTTAAGCGATCTGCACGATCAGTAAAGTCCGTTTTAGCGTAGGACCATAACCTGAAATTATCCACCGTACTACCACCAGCCATTAGTGTCTGTAAACCTGAAACAGGAAATTCAATCGACTGGATAGCAGCTGTTCCTGAGACGTCCAAAATCCCGTCTACAAAAATTTGCATTGTATCGCCAGATCGTATGTACGCCATGTGGTGCCAATTACCATCTGATACAGGTGTATTGCCTGTTAAAAATGGTGTTGCTCCAGAGTTGGTAACTCGTGTAAAGTAATAGGGTCTACCATTTAATAGGGCAACAATAATTGTTTGAGGTTGACCACCACCATTCGTATCTGATTGTGTGAAAATGTTAAACTGACCTGACGTATGGGTTGATTTGAGCCAAAATTCAATAGTATAATCAGCCCATGAGTTTTGAAGTCCATTATCAAAGTTTACCGTATTACCACTTGCGAATTCTAGTGCAAAATCATCCGTTCCTAAAATGTCTCCATTAATTGACCACAAAAATTTTATCGTGAGACTATCTCTCGCAAAAGTAGCACCAGGTGAGTATGTGAGATCAGTAGCTCCGAATGCCACTTGATCTATAAGTGTCTGATTAGACCATCCGACTAGGGTGCGGTTATAGTTTAATGTATTTAGGCCGCTGTAACTCAACATGTCTGTTGCATCAGTCACGCTGCTCATGTCCCAGTCTCCTAAATCCTGATCAAAAGTATTAGCCTGATAAAAGGCATTAGACATATCTGAAACCCCGGAAACATCCCATGTTGACAAATTCTGATTAAAATTAATGGCTCCACTAAACATTGAATTTATCGAAACAGCTGATGACATGTCCCAGCTAGATAAGTTTTGATTGAACGCTTCAGCTCCAGCAAACATCCCTTCAAAATCAACTACCGATGAAACATCCCAATTATTTAGAGATTGATTGAATACTGTACAGTTTCCAAATGCACGGCTCAAACTAGTGGTAGCTGTAAGGTTTGGTACATCTGCCGCTGTAACGTTCATGTTTGTACAACCCATGAATGCATTGGAAAATGTATTCCATGAAATATCTCCCCACTGTTCAACTGTTCTCAACTTTGGACCGTCTATCGCGCTACTGTTAAAATAAATAGCTGGAAAATCACCAACAATTTCTACTTGATAAGTACTTCCATTTTCTAACCCTGAGATAACTTGGCTAGAAGATACATTTTCCAAAGCACCATCACCAACTCCTGTATTGGTCAAATTGGTCCAGATAATATTATAATTATAGGTGTAATCGCCTGGATTAATTGGTATAGTGATGGACCCATCTGAAGTTATCCATGTGGTTATGAATGGGTCTGGCACCTGCACTAATGAATGATTACTAAAGATTGAGCTTCCATTAGAGGTGTTTGTACTGTTGACGAGCAATACATCTCCTTCGGATAGGCTTAGCTCATTCATTGACCAATTGCCACCTGAAACAGTTGTAGAACCAAGGTATTCCTGAGCCTGATATGGTAAGCAGCCACTATTGTCTCGATACACTTCTATTACATCTCCTTCAGCACATCCTGAGCAGGTTCCTGCTACTTTTCCAAGTGTCGATGCAAGGTTAATAATTGGTGCCGGTTGGTTGCCGTTTATACCTCCGTCTCTAGTCATTCCCTGATTATTACAGAAAAAGGAATTCTGAGACAGGTCCGTACCGGTACCACTGGCCAGGTCTAATGCCGCACCATCAATATATGCGAATGTATTACCCGAAATCGTGTTGTTTCCTCCACCTCTCACATAAATGCCGACATATGGAGTTCCTAATCCTGAAGTACCAGTTACATCCGTTCCACACTTGTTATTTGTAATAATTGCCCGGTCATCTAATAAGATAATTGAGCCGTCACTTACTATCACATTATTTGAAATAGTTGTACCTGCGCCACTTCTGACAAACACACCGCTTCCACTTGTGGAAAGCTTTTGGGTTCCTGTAAAATCAGTGCCCAAGTAATTATGGTTAATCGTGGCGGTAACATCTGTTGTCACACCACCAATGATGACATTGCGTCCGTCACTTGACCCATTACCTACTGCATTTCCAGTACCCATAGAAATAAATATTCCCCCGTCGGTATTTGCTCTACCTACTGAACCTGAAAGGTCAGTTCCAATATAATTGTTAAGCACGGTTATTTGACCTCTTGTGTAAATACCATGTCCAGAATTGGAACTAATAATATTTCGCTCGCCAGGTGCCGTTCCACCAATGTTATGACCTGTAGAACCAATGCCATAAATACCAATGCCGTGATCTCCATTAGCTAGGGGAGTAGTTCCATCTGACTCCAAACCAATGATATTACCTTTAATTGTCAAGTTATTGCCAGCGCTATGACGAATGCCTACTCCATTGCCACTAATGGTATTGCCTTTAGCGGAAGCACCAATTGTAGCATTCTCAGCACCAACCAAAATTCCATACGTATTGAATCCTCTAATTTCCAATCCATAAATTTCTACAGCTCCAGCGCCTATATTAATTCCTGTTGGTATTGATGCCCCATTATTCAAAATGATTTTGTCAGTGGAAGACCAGCCAGCCTGAGTAGTTGCATCAATGACTGTACCTGCTGCGGTTATTTGCGGTAATGCTGTAATCAAATCAATCTGCCATGGAGCGGATGTACCTATATTGAATTGAATAATACTACCAGGGTCACCATTGGCTGTATTGATCGCGGCTCTTAATGAGCCTACTCCGCTATCATTTAGATTAGTTACCAAAATAGTTGCCTGGATTCCTTCCGATTTTGGAGTAGCGAATAAAAGACTTGCTGAAACACAAAGTATTAAAAATGACAATGTGTTTTTGAGTTTCAAAAATGACATAGTGCTGCTAGGGTATAGTTTTTGGTTTTACTATTCCATTAATAATTTTTCAATAAGGATATTGCTGAGAGATGATAACACTACTATCCAAGTGACAGGAGTATCTACACAAATGTAAAGAGTAACGGGGCTTTAAGTTCCTAGATAGGGGTTTACAAATGGTTTACAAATCCGTTAATACTAGAATTGCAGAACTATTTCAGACAAGGTCTTATCTTGATCTAACTTTTTCCTCAATCGATTTCTTGCCATCTTAACAGCTTGTACACTGACTCCTGTCAATTCCGATATTTCTTTAACCTGCAAATTCATTTTAACATATGCCAGATGTCTCAGGTCATTAATACTTAGTTGTGGATATTGACGTTGTAAACTCTCAAAAAACCTAGGATGAACATCTTCAAAAATCAATCTGAAATTCTCCCAATAGTTAGTGCTCGATCTATCAGAATGAATGAGTTTTTCTATTTTTTGTCGTAGCAAAGAATCTGAAGTTTCTTGGGTAAGTGAAGTGAGTTTCTCAATGCGTCTTTTATCTTTCAATAACGACGTTGCAAGTTTTCGATCTTTTTCTTCTTTCTCTTGCCTTAATCGATTTTCTCTATTTGCAGCGTGAGCTAACTCCAACTCTCTTCTCTTCGCCGATTCACTTGCTATAACATGATCCTTAACCAGCTGTCGATAACTGACCGCCACTGCAATTGATAATATTAATACTTCGGCTATTGTTGCTAAAAATAAGCCATTACTAGACCAAAAACCTGGTGGTACTACACCGAAATTTCTGAGCATGAACATGACAATTCCTAATGCATAAATAAACCATGCCGGAAACAAATATTTAGCAGTATTATTTCCTTTTAATGCATACACAATTGTTATAATACAAAAGCTTATCACTTTAATAAAGCTTGCAGTACCAGATGTAAATAATGCTAAACGAAAGTTGACAAGCTGAATAAAAGGTGCAATTAACATGAGAATTGCGAGCAAAAGAAGAAATATAGATAGCTTACCATGCTTAATACTTAAAATCTCTCGAGCAAATAAAATACTAAATATTCCACCCATAGATGCCATGGTGATTGGCATCATATTATAAACCGACGATAGGTTAGGTAGGACATACTGAAACCAATGTCCTGTTTGAGTCATGAAAAATATCAGGACTGCAAAAACATAAATCCCATAGTATAAATGGGTATTGACGCGAGTCACGATATATGAAACCATCCCCAAAATCACAGCTATTAATAAGACCCCGTAGGACAACCCTTGAAAAATTCTTTGACTTTGTATGTGAGCAATCCAGTTTGACTCTGCATATGCATTAAGCGGGATAACGAAAATATTTCGCTCACCCTGAATTCTAAAGATTATGCTGTATTCCTTTGAAGTTTTAAGGTGTACTGGAAATGTAAACTCCGCTGTTTGAATCAATCTTTTTGAAAACTTGAAATCATCACCGGTTAACTCATGATAAATAAGTGAATCTGCAACAAATACAAAACATTCAACACTATCCAATGGAGGATGAGCGATTTCGAAGTACCAATCTGATGGATGGGATTCATTCACAATATCTAATCTCAACCAAACGGCACCATCAAAAAAATTAAGATTAGGCATTGGTGATTTTTGAACTTTCAAGTTCAAAAATTCATCTATGGTCAGATTTTCTGTTGAGTCTAAATACCATTGAAACTCACCATTAAGCTGCTCTGAAGAATATTCTCTATTACTCAGGTGTAGCTGTTGCGAATGGCATACCTGCGCAAAAAGCAAAATTAATATAATGAAAATCAGTCTTAAAATTTGAAGCATCATTTAGGAGTTACTTCAAATATAGAAGAAGAGACCCTTAATGATTAGGGTCTCTTCGTTAAGTTATTTCAATGATTGACAATCACTTTGAAGGTGGTGATGTTCTCTGAGCCTTTGCTCGAGTCTACAAAGTTGAGGATGTAGATACCGCCGCTGATGCCACTCACGTCCATGTCCAGTTCCTGATTATTGCCTTTAGCAATCTGTTGCTCTCTGATCACATTGCCTTGTAAGTCTATCAAACGAACCGTAACATCTGCACTCATCAGTTTGCCATAGCTGATTCTTACATAGCTGTCTGCTGGGTTAGGGTATACACTCAGGTCCTGGAAGTATTTTCTGTAGAAGCCTAAACGTTCGATCTTCTCTACCACAATCCCATCTTCTGTTACCGTAGCCTGTAAGATCAACTCTTCTTCTTCAATACCGCCTTCGCCAATCGTGAACTCTACATAAGAGTCTTCATCCATCGGGATACCTGGGTACTCGATGTTGAATCGATACAATCCTTCTTCCAAATCTGTGAACTCAAATAGCCCTTCATCATTGGATTGGACATAGGCATACAGCACAAACTCTCCGTCTTCCTGATCTGTTCTACCTTTAGGTACAAAGCGTCTAACTGAACATCCTGCTCGCTTCACTTTTCTTCTTGCTTCTATTCTGCCTCCTTCTTCTGCAAAGTCTGACTCTACTGTTCCGGATACTTCTGCTGTACCCTGGCCTTCGCCCGGGATTTGTGCCATGTTGAGTGTACCAAACCTGTCTTCTCTTAACAATAGTGTATCTGCTTCAGTCCACAGGTCAGTATTTCTATAATAAGTCGGTAAGAACTCTTCCAGGTTATCCGGTGCCACTGCAATCAGGTAATTGCCCAGTATCAGGTTCTCAAACAAGAATCCTTCTCCAGCTACTCCTCGTATCGCCTGAACAGTATCATAAGGCTGGCCTTTTGGCTTAACCATCAGTGCATAGCTCTCTCCAGCTATAAACTCTTCGCCTCCTAAGTCCAGTGCATTGAAGCCAAGGTCTGCCCACGCAAGGTGTGTCTGTGGCTCGCTTGTCAAGGTAAGGTCTGGCACCAGGCTGTTCATCACTCGCAGCTCATATTTACCCATGTTATCAAAGTTCAACGAGTCTATAGTGAAGGATGAAGCTGTCAGTGTATCGATCAATTGATCTTCGATCACCTGTGTGGTATAGTACCACTGGTAGGTGTTGTTAACTCCTCCAACTGGAAGGTCAATGGTTATAATAGATCCCACATCCATGGTATCTCTTACTGCTGTACCAAATAGCTGTTGATCCGCATAGTTTAGCGTAGTTAGCTCTGCATTAGGCTCCAGGTCTTCAAAGGTGAGTTTGTTACCTGATACATTCATTCCTGTCATATTGGGTAGGTACCCAACCAATTCAGGAAGTCCTTCTATATCATTATCCGATAGGTTAGCAGTCACTAAGCTCTGGATATCGGTGATGTCTTCTGGAAGTGTCCCTGACAATCCTGATGAGGATAAATCAATAGCGGAAACTCTGTTATTGGTAGTGGTCACCTCTGTCCATGCACTCATTGGTTGTGTTTTCCAATTGGTTAAGGTAGAGTTAGCTCCATTCAATGAATCATACACTGCAATAAGTGCTACAGAGTCTCGCTCAATACTAGATACTCTCAGCAATATTGGTGCAGTTGTCAGTTCCAACAATGGCACATTCGGATTTGTCACCTTCGCCACATACCGGCCATCAGCGGTAAAATCTTCGATAGTGACATCAAAACTTCCTGTGGTCTCTGTTAGAGTATTACCATTTTGAGTCCAACTGTATACATTATCTGTTCCTGTGATGGTTCTATCCAAAGTATAAGTAGCATCTATGGCCTGTAAGGTTCTAATGCGTTCTAGTAGTTCTTTCTGTGGAGCATACGTTACATCTGGGCCTGAGAAGACGATAGGTTCTAAGGTTCCAAATTGTAAACGGTTATCTGAGATCCCCAAAGTAGCCAATGATGATAGATTAGATAAATCTCCAATGTCTGTCAGCTCATTGTTGCTCAAGTTCAGGTTCGTTACCTGTTCCAATCCTATTGGCATATCTGGAACTACTCCTACCAGATTGTTCAATGAGAGATTTACTTCTGTAACACGCTTTTCAAACAAGCTGATTCTTGCCCACTCATCCAGGTTAGCTGTTGTCCACCCTGTAGAGGTTGTCCAGTTGGCTCCACCGGCATTTTCATAAATGCTTATCAATGCCAGGGAGTCCTGTACTCGCAAGGTCTCATCAAAATATCTTCCAATCGCATATATACCTGCGCCGCCTGGAGTCTCTGAAAGCACTGAGCCATCTGCTATGGTTCCTGTATTCACAGCCTTACCTAATCCTGTAAATCGCTCGCCTGTTGCTGAACCATAGGCAACACTAGCTTCAGCAATATCCGTTACTACCGTTTCATTGATCGACGGAAGTTGAATAACCGCACTGGTAAACGTGCCACTGACCTCACTTACCTGCCAATATTGATCTGTTGATACGTCAAGCAAACCATAGCCTGCCGTTCCTGTCGGGTCACCTGTGACATATCCAACTGCGATAACAGGAGTAGTCCCGCTTATCGACGAAAGCACAACTGGTGTATAAGTTGTCGCATCACCAATTGGGTAAACCAAGGAATCGCTACCTGATCTGGCCAATGGACCCATGACATAGCTACCTGCTCCGAAGCCTTCAATATGGCCCCTCACTAATAGTCTGTTGGTATCGGTCACAATGGACGCGCTACTCAAAAACAAACTATCTACTGTTAAATTGCCATGTAAAGTCTTAAAGCCTCCTGAAGCATCCAATAGGGCTACCGTGTCGCCATTCAGATAAATATGTTGGTCCGCTCCGCCTGCTATCAAGGATCCATCACCATGGTAAGTAGATACCATCAGTGTATCCATAAAGGTCAGCATACCATCATTGCGCAAAGCAGAGGCTATCTGTAGCTTGCCAGAAACATTAACCTCTAAGCCACTGTCTATGCCTATCGATAGACCAGGGCCTACTACGATCTGCTGAGCAGAGAGGTTAAGAGACCACAGCAGTGTCATTGATAAAAAATATCTAGAAATCTTCATGATATTAATTACTGCGCAGCTGTGTTATAAACAGTCTCTACTGCCATCCAAAAACTACCATAAGATCTCAATGTTACAGATATGAGGCCCGTAGAACTCATCGCAAAAGAAGGACTGGCGTCACCTTCCACGTTAATGTTTTCACCCTGCGTTAGAATCGTATGATTCGTGATATTTCCATAATCCCCAATTGAAATAATGATTTCTCTCCCAAGATTCGCTGAAGATACCGGCAAAGTAATATTCTGCCCTCCTGCTGGAGCCGTCAAAACAATGATATGATCAGAGTCCTGAATATTACGGGTAGTCCCAGCTTCTTGTACAACATTTGAAAAAACTGCACCGTCAGTTGAATGATTACCTGTAATGGACAAAGAACTAGAAATGGTACTATTTAATTCGCCAAATGACGTTACAGACCCGTTGTTATTAATCGATAGTCCTGCCCCGCTTCCACTATTTAAGATTTCAATGATATTATTGGTTGAGCCCGCATTGGTGTTTACAAATGTTGCCGCAGATCCAAGGCCATTCGAATTTATAATTAAGGTAGGGTTTGAATTTGATGGATTGGTTATCTCGAAGTAACCAGCTGTACCTGTTCCAGCAGTTCTCGCTGCCATTGCATTTTCATTATTGCCTGCACCGGTAATATTAAACTCTGCCGCCGTACCATTTCCATCATTATTCACATACAGTGCAGAAGAGCCAGTATTGTTAGAATTCGTAACAATATTAACCGCGTTTGCCGTAGCAGCACTGTTATTCAAATTGAAATAGGCGACACTTCCGTCACCAATATTTTCCAAATCAAACAAATTTGTAGCAGCATTTACGGTTGATTGATATGGAAGGGACAATCCACTTGAAATATTCGTCCACTCCACCCCATCATAGAGATATAAGTCAGATGACTCATATGCCAACATACCAGATTGAATATCTGAGCTATCTCTAACGGATCCAATCTCCACTGCACCTCTAAATTCCGCATGATTATTAGCTTTCAATGTCAAACTACTGTTGATATTTTCTGTAGCAAGTAGATCTGACTCTGCTGTGTTTGCGTCCGCGTATAAAAACTGAATTTCTCCATCAGGAGCCATATAAATGAAGCTAACTGGTCCATCGACAGTATTTCGAAGTGTTGTACCATCAAAATATATATTGCTACCTATTACATTGCCCTCAATAGTGTTCGGAGATGTCACCAAGAAGTGAAACATATGAAAGTTTTCACCTACCTGAAACGCACTGACCGGGTTAGCCGTGCCTACACCTACATTACCCAGTTCATAAGAAATATTGGATGCAGAAGGTATCCAAGGCGAACTATTTGTATCTACATACGCTTCAGTTGCCGCTGGTACCCATTCACCAGTATACCAGAAATAAAGTATTCCTTCTGTAACATCAAACACCATCAACCCATTGTCAGCATTCGTCAGATTATCTGTAAAAGTTGCCGCAGTTCTTTGCGTTGTAGTATAACGCGGTATTAAAAAACCTTGATTACCAGATGGTGAAACAATTTCCACAACAGCGTTAGGACTAGGAGTATCTGTACCAATACCCATTGAGTTTTGAGCGCTTACTCCAATTGCAGCAAGCATAATAGCGATGAATAATTTACCCTTTTTCATAATAGTTTAATGTGTTGGCAGTGGTTATGAAGAATCAAATGGCCATGTTCAATAACAGGATTCAAATTTATGAAGAATATAGTTCCCTAATGAATTTGGCGGCCGGAACATGTGAGATTCAGAAATACAAACTACTTTGACAAATTAATTTGAGCGTTATCTGAATATTATAATTAAATCATTATTAAGTACAATCTAATAAATTTTTAGGATATTCATCTCTAAAAGTCTGATATTCAGCACCCAGTAGATCTTAAATTGTGAACAGAAACTCTTGAAGCTGGGTCTTGTAAGCTTTACCGATGGGCAGATGAACTTCATCTAAATGCACCATTCCTTCTGTAATGATATCTATGCGTTCAAAATTGATCAAATAAGACTTATGAATTCGTATGAACCCTTTATCCATGAGTTTCTCCTCTGTCTTCTTTAATGTATGAGCCAGCATAAATTTCCCTTTGTCGGTATGCACCTTGCAATAATTATCATCTGCCTCCACATAAATAATTTCACGTGGTGCCACCGCTACTAAATCCTGATTGTTTTTGACAAATAACTTATTGCTGGAAAAGCCTCCTGCTTTCTTCAATTTCATCAACGCCAAATCAATGTTGATTTTCAAATCTTGCTCATCAAATGGCTTGATAACATACGCTGCTGGAAAGGTGTGTTTTGCTCTATCTACTGTGGCTTTGTCATAATATGAGGTGATGTAGATAAATGAAATTTTGGCCTGATGCAATATTTCTCCCAGGTCAATGCCATCCTTATCGCTATCAAGATTAACATCCAACAGGGTTAGGTCAGGCTTTTTTGAAAGAATCTCATCATGTGCTTTCTCAAATTTGCCAGACTGACCAATAACTTCATGACCCATATCTTCCACACAGAACACCAAATCCTGTCTAATGATTGGTTCGTCTTCTACAATGTAAATGCGGGCCATTTATGCAAGTTTGTAATTTGAGACTTTTATTAGATAACGAGTTCCTTGATCATTGAATGATTGTACCGAAGCATCTAATTTCTCAGCCAAAGAGTCTATCAAAGTTAAACCAAATGAATTTTTTCCTGATGAGCTCTTTGTTTCAAACCCCACTCCATTGTCTGATACTTCCAGATTCAATGAATTCTCCTCCTCAAATAATTTAATTTTCAATTCACCGGTTTGATCTTCAGTAAAAGCGTACTTTAATGAATTCGTCAAGAGCTCATTGATAATTAATCCCAATGGAATAGCCGTGTCAATATCCAAAAGAATCGGAGACACTTCTTTGCTTATAGTTAAACGATCATTGGTAATTTTATAGGAAGATACCAGCGATGACATTAGGTTATCAATATACTCCGGCATGTCAATTCCTTCAATATTATCTTGCTGATATAATTTTTGATGAATAAGCGCCATTGACTTTACTCGATTACGACCTTCCTGTACGGCATCTACTGCCGTTTGGTCTTTGATGAATCGCGCTTGAAGGTTTAATAAACTAGAAATAATCTGAAGGTTGTTCTTAACCCGATGATGAATTTCTTTCAGTAGAATCTCTCGCTCTTTTAGAGCATTGGAGATTGTTGCATTTTTATCACTTAAAGTTTTATTGAACTTACTTTTCTGAATTACCTGCCAAGATCCGAGCCCAATAACTACGAGCAATGCTACGATGGCAAAAATATACATGAGCTTTTCCGACTCTTGTTTATCTAACAACAGGACATTCTGCTCATTTTCAAAAGCAAGAGCTTCAATTTGCTTTTGTTTCAATTCTCCCTCATACTTCTTCTCCATTTCATTCAGTGAATTGATGGCTTCAATGTTGAGAAGTGAATCCTTAAATAACAAGTATTCTTTATGTTCTGCAAGAGATGCCTTGTAATCTCCCTTAAGTTCATACGCTTGATAAAGCAGTTCATGGGCATCGCGTATATAAGGCAACACCTCTCTTTCGATTGCCCTGGACACCATAGCCTTAGCTAGTGAAATTGCTTCATCTGGTTGTTTCTGAAGTATTTTAAGTCGGGCAAGATTAGAATAACCGGAAAGTGATACTTCTATGTTTCCAGTTTCATCTTGAATCATTTGCCGATACAGCTTTTCGGCATTACCAAGCTTACCTTGTTCTTCATAGATTTCAGCCAAATTAATGGTATTGAAGCCCCTCAAATAATCATTATCATACTCTTCAATGTATTTTGCCGCCTTTTTACTTGCCTCCTCCGCTTCCTGGTAATTTCCTTCATTAAGTGCAATAAAAGCCAGACCTACATAACAATATGCTAATTGATCTCCATCATTAAGCTTAGTTGATAACTCAATACTCTGTTCGGTGAATTCACGAGCTCTATCTAACTGCCTCATATCAAAGTATATTCCCGAAAGATTGTAAATAATAGATGCATAAAATCTTATGCTAGCGCTATCCTGCTTATTTTCAACCACAGTCAGTGCCTTCTGAAAATGATCAAGTGACTCCTCGTTTCTACCTGTTCTTCGCAGTACATTGCCTATTCCACTATACCCTCGAGCTAATTGATAATGATCACCACCCTCCTTATTTAGAAAAATCACACGTTGAAAATAACTTATCGCTGAATCTACTAAGCCCATAGTTCCATATGCGATCGCATATTGTAAGTAATATTCACTCTTCAATGTGTCAGAAGAGTGAGCAAACTCTTGCTTGTAACTATTAAGAATTTCTATTTTCTCCAGTGGATTATCTATTGTATCTGCGGAATGAAGCTTAACAGACAAATCTTGGGCATGACCAAGGAAACAAAGACATAGAAAAAATAGCGGTAAGGTAAATTTGTGATTCATATGAATTAGGCTACGATTGTCTCAATTTACCTATTTTTTCATATTGACAATTAAAAAGGCCTCAATTGAGGCCTTCTTATACTTCTTGGTAATCCGTATTTTAATGCTTCACAAAGACCTTAAATGTTGTGATTTTCTCTGCTCCTAAACTAGTGTCTACAAAATTTAACAAGTAGATACCGTTGGTAATCTCACTAACATCAAAATCAAATTCTAAGTCGTTACCTTTCTCAATACGCTGCTCTTTCACAACTTTACCATCCAGGTCAATCAAACGCACTGTAACATTTGAACTGAGAAGTTTACCATAGCCAATAGTTAGATAGTTATCTGCCGGGTTTGGATAAACATTGAGGTCTTTGAAGTATTTTCTGTAAAACCCGAGTCTTTCAATTTTTTCAACGACAATACCATCTTCCGTAACGGTAGCCTGAAGTATCAATGACTCTTCTTCAATTCCTCCTTCACCTATAGTGAACTCAACAAAGGAGTCTTCGTCCATCGGTATACCAGGATACTCTATATTGAAGCGGTAACGGCCGCTTTCTAATTCAGTAAACTCGAACTGCCCTTCATCGTCCGACTCCACATATGCGTAAAGTACGAACTCACCATCTTCCTCCTCTTGATCTGTTCTACCCTTAGGAACAAACCTACGTACGGAACATGCCGCCCTTTTCACTTTTCTTCTCGCTTCTATTCTGCCTCCTTCACCTTCTGGAAAATCCGACTCTACAGTTCCAGAAACTGAAGCACCCGTTGTACCTCCACCACCTTTGGCGCCTGGGTTTACGATCATGGATAAAGTCTCCGCTGAATCTCGGCGTAATCTCAATGTATCAGCAAATCTCCATCGATCATTGCTCTCAAAGTAGGTGGCTAAAAATTCATTATTGTTATTCGGAGCAACTGCGACCTTGTAATTATCTAATATCAAACCTTCAAAAACAAACGCTCCTGAAACGGTCTCACTAGTACGTTGAATAGTATCATACTTTTGCCCCACAGGTCTAATTTTCAATACTAAAGCCTCTGCAGTCGTAAATGGATCATCACCTTGATCCAGTGCAGTAATGCCGAGGGTCGCACTTGCCAGCACCTGCTGTGACTCACTCTTCAACACCAAATCTGGAACCAACTCGTTTGTCACTGAAAGTGTGTAAACACCCATTGTCTCATAATCAATACCAGATATTCCTAACGAAGATGTGGATGCTGAAGCCACCACGGCAGTATCTACCGGACTCATAAGGGTCCACTCATAAGCATTTGAGGTACCACCTACTGGAACATCAATAGTATAATCTGAACCTTCAGGAATCACCTCAGTCAGTGGAGATCCAACAAGTTGCTGATCGGAGTAATCGATTCCTACTACAGCGGTATTTTCTTCTAAATCTTCAAAAGTCAATTTATTTCCAGAAACGTCAAAGCTTGTAAGACTAGGCAAGTAGCCTTCCAGATTAGGCAATCCATCAATATCATTTCCAGAAAGATCAACATTAATCAATCCTTTAACATCCGTGATATCCTCTGGTAAACTTCCTGTTAGTCCCACTTCAGGAGCAGAAAGACCAACAACACGGTTTCCGGTGATAGTAAGCTCTGGCCAATCCTGTACGGCTAATGAAGGCCAATCACTTAGACTAGAGTTGGCGCCATCCATTGCATCGTAAACCGCTCTTAATGCTGCAGAGTCTCGTTCAATACTAGACACTCTCAACACAACCGGCTCAGTAGTAAGCTCTATAAGCGGAATTACCCCACTGGTTACTTTAGCTACATAGGTACCATCAGCAGTAAAGTTTTCAATGGCAACATCGAAACTGGCAGTTGTCTGGGCAATTGCTACACCGTTTTTCGTCCAGGTATATATGTTAGCCGACCCAGATACCGCACGATCTACTGTATAAGTTGTGCCAATTTCCTCTAATGTTCTAACCTTACTCAATACCGTCTTTTGCGGAGAAACTGTAATTTCTGCGTCTCCAAAGAACAATACTTCAAGCGATGCAAATCCCAATTTATTTTCTGAAACATCGGCAGTCGATAAAGCTATCAGATTACTTAAATCCAAAATACTGGTTATTTGATTGTCCTTTAGATTTAAAGAAGTTAATGCTTCAAGACCAGCTGTAATCGCAGGGAAATCGCCTTTCAAATTATTCGATGACAAATCAAGAGCTGTTACTCTTGTATCCGTCATAGTTACTCCTGTCCATTCAGTCAATGGAACACTCTCTTTCCAATTTACGGCTGTCCAATCAGCACCTGATAGGGCATCATATATCGAAAGAAGAGCTAAAGAATCTGCTTCTGTTTCTGGATCCTGACCTTCAGGTATATCATTAATGGTAATGGTCAATGCAAATGTTGTTGAATTAATTCCATCAGTTAACCCTATGGAAAGATCAAACTGTGTTACCAACTCAAAATCAATATCTGCAGAATCACTAACTGTAATAATTCCGTCCGTATCTCCAATAGCAAATGGCAAGTTGGAGTCCAGGTTGACATCCGTATTTCCGCTTTCTATACTCCAGGTGTATGTGGCACTTGTCGTATCTGTATCTGTGAACTCCAGAGCTACCACCTCTGAACCTGCTGTGCTATTTTCAAATAGACTCACGGCTCCAGGATCAGTTATGACCGGAGTATTATCATTCACATCTAGTATGGTAATCTCCAAAATGTGTGAGACACTATTTGATAAACTATCGGCAGCTTCTAATACCAATTCATATACATTGTCTGTGTTGGCATCGGTTGGCACTTCAAAATCAGCAGCTGTTAATAATGACAATTGGCCGTCAGTCGTGATCTCAAAACTTGCTGCATCTGATCCACTTAAAGACCATGTTACGATTTCTCCAGAAGAATAGGTATTAACAAGCGTAGTATTTTCATCTATTGAAACTAAAGTATCTCCAACTATGGAAGGAGGTATCGTATCCGCTGAAATGATAGAGAAGAGATTTCCGTCTACCAGATCTGAAGTAAACTTATTTTTAGGATCTGCAACACCAAAGCTTTCTACTGGATCATTTACATCTAAACCGATATTGAATGAACCCGAGACCACAGCATTTGAGGCAAGGGATGCACTTGTGTACAGATACACTGTACTACCCGCTGCGAATGTTTCGGTAAAACTCCACCCAACAGTAGTATCACTCAAAACGCCTAATGAGGTCGTTCCAGCAGAAGTAGCTGTTGAGAAGTCATTCGTACCCACATTATACCATAGTTCAAAACCGTCTGTCTGGAAGTCTGTAACATTGTAATCTCCATCCACATTGAAATAAATACCCTCAAAAGATGCTGGAGTACCTGTCACTGTAAATGAAGTAGCAAACACTAAGTTATCCGAAGATCCTTGATACAAATCAGATGAAGGAACATTTACAGCACTAAATTCAACATCAGGAATTTGAGCCGCAAAAATCAACTCAAACCCAGAGTTGTTGCCCGTTCCCACATGAATATCATCAGCACCGTCGCCATTGATATCCGCTAAAGCAATGCTTTGAACTCCATTAAGAATTACTTGTACCAAATCATTGAATGTACCATCACCTATACCTGTAAATATTCGTAGATCATCATTAAAATAACTCCCTGTAATGATGTCCAGATTGCCATCTCCATTAAGATCGCCGGTTACCATGGACCTTAAGTCTTTGTCACCAGCCTCCAGTGCAAGAGTAGCCTGGAATGTACCGTCTCCATTACCAGCCACATAGAACACCGATGTTGAGGTAGAGGTGTTGCTAGCTCCAGCGACAATATCCAGGTTTCCATCTTTATTAAAATCACCGGAAGAGATAGCTTGTGGTTCTGCTCCCGTTGCTAAGGTTATCATGATTGGATTATCAAAACCTGTATTGTTAACATTTCTTAAATAGACTGCAACCTGATCACTGTTTAATATGGTTACTGCTACGTCATTCAACCCATCATTATTAAAATCACCAATGGTGGCTTTTCTTCCTGTTTCTCCAGCTACTGGCAAAGCCTGAGGCGCTTCGAATGATGCACTGTCGGCGCGTTTATAAATAACACTTGCCGGACTAGTAGTATTGGTTGTTACTAATACATCATTGAGCCCATCGCCATTCAAATCACCTACACTAAGACTAGTCACTGCAGTACCGTTCACATCTCCCAATGCTTCATATGACTCATTGAACATGCCAGTCCCATCGTTATAGTTTACTCGAACAGGAAAAACTCCCGAAGAATTTGTTCTAGACGTGATGATGTCTGGGTAGCCATCAGCATTCATATCCGCCACTTCTACAAAACTGGTTCCAGTGGGAATTACAAAAAATAATCCCGTTTCATAGCCATCATTTGAGGAGTTTCTATGTTCCACCACCACATCTCCTGCATTCAATGCCAAGCGCACTCGATCCATCAAACCGTCTCCATTTACATCACCCATGGCTACATCCCACGAATAATTGGTATCAAACTGGCTAGATGTATAAGAAGTACTATTAATGAAACCTCCAAGGTGCGTCGTGTTGAGTTGGTTATTCACTCCGGCTCCAGGAGTTGCATAGGCTCTTCCCGCTAGTACGTTAACTGGTGCATAGGAAGTTGAATTTTCTGGTACGGTAAAAGAGATACTGGTACTTGTCTCAGTGTCGACTGCAACTTCTTTATTCCCAACAAACACTCTATTTCCCGTGCTTAAAAAGTCCGTACCTGATACAGAAACTGTAGAACCAACATCACCAACAGCAGGTGTAATGCTTGCAATCTGTGGTGATACTCCTGTGTTCAATACTGTCGAAACAATATTCGAGAAATTACCATTGTCTCCCACAAAGTAGATATAATAGGTTGACTCAGGTGCTAATGGACGATCAGTCTCAAAACCTCTACCTACCTCGAAAGTTAAAGTTCCAGCCGGGCTTTCAAGGTACGTATAAGCACCATATGCCGGATTACCATTCTCATCCTGACCATTGCTAATTCTGGTTGCAGAAGGAGCAGTACTAGATGTAGTTATGACATATGAGATATCAGCCACCTCAGAATTGGTCAATTGGACTTCTGCGGAAGTAGATGCTACATAATTTCTAACCACCCCACCTAATGTGGTAGGGTCAACTATAGTGAAAGTAGTAGCCTCAGACTCACAGCCAGATCCTCCACCGTCTGTAGCAACTACTGTATAACTACCAGCAGGCAAGTTACCTATGCTACTAGCAGTTGAGTCTGTCATGATTGTTGATGTGCCTACTCCATAATACCATTGATAACTAAACTCTCCTGAACCTCCTGATACTGCTGCATCTACATCAATAAACCCATTCGAACCACCAACTGTTGATGGATTTACTAGATTAGCAAAATTTGAGTCAATAATTGGGAGGTCTGGCACATCGGATATGGTGATAGACTCGACATCAACACATGTAGGTGAACCATTTAATTCTGTGACCACCGTGTAAAGACCTCCTTCGAGATCTGAGAATGTCCATGAACCCATATCAGAAGTCGACTGCAATGGAACAGCAGATGTATCTGTACCTGCGTATAATCTAAAATCAGTTAAAGACAGTGCTACTGAATCATAGACATATATACTGCCATTACCAGTAGAACAAGCAGTATTATCTAAGCCCGTCAAATAGATTCTAGGTGAACCATCATCAATATATATAGGTCCCGAGATGATATTAGAACTAACACCTCCAATTTCCGCTGAAATATCAGTATACTCACCCGCTGGTAAGCCATAAATACTAGCCCCTTCACTTACATATACGGACATGGTATCTATCACATTACCATTGTGGGTAAAGGTCAAGTTATAATCAAGGCCATAAGCTAATCCACCAATATCCATTGAACCTGAATATTCACCACAGTTATAAGCATCATAAGGATACAAATAAGTTAGGTTTGGCGGACCTATTTGAAAAATATCACTTTCGTATTCATAGCCTGTAGTTACATTAGTAACCTTGACGCGAGCACTCTCGACAATTGCGGTATCTTCAAGTGTAAATGAGTAATAGAAATAAGTACTTCCATAGAAGTTAAATGGGTTGCCAGTCTCTACTACCGAATAAGTAGTGCCACCATCATCACTATAACTAAACTCAACTATATCAGTGTCATTAATACCAAAAACCTCAAAGTCAAAATAAATACTTTCTCCTACTGTTAAATTGCCTTCAGCACTAGGCTCATAAAATGTAATGTAAGGATCTACAACAGTGAATGGTTGAGAAACCCATTCATAAGGATTGGTAAGGTTTTCTACTTTAATTACAGTATTAGCTGAAGATTGTTGAGCCACTGTATCAAACTCGTAGCTCTCTATCAAATAATCATCAAACGGATCGCCAGTCTTCAAAATAGTATAAGTGGCACCTCCATCATAGCTGATACTGATTTGTGAAAGGTCAGCTGAATTCTCAGTTTGCCCTAAATTCCATATAATCGTAAAATTTTCGCCTACAAAAAATTCATCTCCGATATACGGAGCTTCGATGTATATAGGAAAATCTACATAGACTTCTATAGAGTCCTTGTATCCCCCAGCTTGATCATCAATGTTTTCAATTTTGAGATATACATACGCTTCTTCCGCTGTGGATGCATCCCATTGATAGTTGGCTATAGTCAAATCATCGATAGTTCCTGTGGCCAATAATGAATAAGTATCGCCACCATCATAACTAGCACTTATTTCAAGATTATCAGTACCCGCATAACCGGTCGCTGAAAATTCAACATCTTGTAGTATAGATGGATCAACAAAATCAAAATTGACCGGGTTGGTGATTGATATGGATGATTGTGCTTGGGTGGTGAAAGTCCAGGCGGAGAGTGCGACTATTGCCGCAGCGGTTTTTCCAGTTAAGCTCATAACAGCGTTTTCAGGGATTAAGACGGAATATTCGGTAGCGATCTGTAATAGACCTGGTGAAAATTCTAAGACATTACCAACTACTGTTACGTCAGTTGTCACATCAAAGGTTTCCACCAAAGTTGAATCTAGCCGATCCCAAATTTCAATATTCCCCGTCCCAATTACAATATTTTGATCGAAAGTTGCCTGAATTGTGGTATTCAAAGGCACCTCTATGTCCCCTATATTGGGTAGTCTTGACACAATAACAGGTGCTTTATCAAACGCTCCAGAGGAAATCCAGTCTGTATCATCCATCGTTCCATTCAAAATTCCAGTCGACCCGCCGGTCTGATCAAACGTTTCTAACCCCAGACCTTCGTTCATCTTATAATAAAGCACCAGCCCAGAGGTGTCACCTGGAACCGGTCCATAAATATCCGAGAAATCCGATTTGACCACATTCCACACTTTGACCTCATCCACAGCTCCCTGGAAAAACTCTGTATCGAAAGCTTGACCAATTTTGAAATCGTTAGCTCCCACAAAATTGGTCATCAGTGAATCCGCTGGAGTTACATCTTCTCCATCGAGATACAATCTGGTGGCACCCGTAGCATTCTTAAATGTAACCGCAATGTGATGCCAATAATTGTCAGACACTCCAGAAGTTGCTGCCACATTATCACCAGAGTATAGATCCACTTGTAAGATGTTGCCAGCGCCAAACCCAAAATGCAAGTAACTGTTGGATGAAGGAGTGTCCCCAACGGACATAACCCAACCCGTTTCATTGATGGCATCTCGTCTTACCCACGCTTCTAATGTAAAATCCCCTGTTGTAAAGTCGTGAATATTTCCAACTGAGAGGTAATCATCAGTACCATCGAGCGCCAGGGCAGTATGCTCATATGTGTAGGTATCAGAAAAGACCTCATTGGAAGGGCCATCTCCTTGTGGACCTACCACAACAGCTCGCCACCAATAACCAGTATCCAGTGGTTGTATTGCTGTGATAAATGATGTCTGGTCTATTCCCAAACCAACTGCTTCATCTGTCCAGGTTATTTTATCATAGGATTTTTGAATCTTGTAATCTGTTTCATCACTGGCATTATCGACCCAATTGAGTGTAAATGCTCCATCTCCATGATCCAAGACTGTAAGATCAGAGGGAGCCAAAGGCGGATTGTCCACCATGGCAAAACTCCAGAAAGTGGTATCAACCAGTCCAGGATACGCCACATCTCCCAAAACAAAAGCTCCACTATCAATAGTAATTGAATAAGTTCCTCCCGTCTGAAGATTGCTAAATGACAACCAAACACTATCTGATGGCATACCATCCATCAACGCAACATTGATTGACTCCACCACAGAACTATCTGCCTGATCAATTGCATGTACAAAGCCTGAACCAGCCTGAACAGTAGTGTTGAAAACTATTGAAAAAATGGAATCCAGTGCGATATCTGTTCCATCATTGGTAGGATAAACTGCCTCGATATAGGGTTGAGGATTGTCAAGTGCTACTCCTTGAATCCAGATGCTCGTGTTATCCACATTGATTAAGTTCCCATCATAACCATTTCCAGTAGAATCACCTAAAACACTGTATCCTGGTCCCTCAGACATCGGATAATAGGTAAACAAACCTGGAGTATCAAAAGCTACCTTATGGCGATATGCTGACTTAATTTCAAAAGCCGATCTGGCAACATTCCATATTCTGAACTCATCAAAGGTGGCATCGGCATAATCTCCAGGAGTCGGACCCGAATCATATTCCATTCCAATTGACCAAAGGTCTGTGGCAGTGAATGAATAATCAGGTGTATGCGTACCAATCAGTTCCCCATTCACATACATGGATCCTGTAGTTCCATCTGTGGAATAGGCCACATGGTACCATTCTCCGAGAATGACTCCATTATAGATGATCTCGTCAGCACCACTAACACCGTCATAAATGGTGAATATTCTAGATCCTGCATTATTCTTGTAAAGGATCAACAATGAATTAGTACCGGTAGATGCATTGACAGCCAACATTCCGTCCTGTGAATTGGTGGCATCTGTTTCCATTTTGATCCACCACTCAGCCGTGAAGCTCGATTGCTCACCGGCCATGGCAGTTGCAAAACCAGATCCCAGATCTACATAATCATTGGTACCATCTAAAGCAACAGCAAAATTGCTGATTGCCTGTGCGTACAATGAAGTCCCCATGGTATCAACGGATACTGTTGCCAAATACACTTTATTTTCGTCGAAAGACCCACTGAAAGACCAGGTATCTCCGATCACATTTGCACTGTCAATCAAAGTCTTACCCTGAGGAGACAAGGAGCCATCACTTTCATACAGATGCAACTGTACCTGACCTGTATATCCTCCTAAGTTTCCTTGTAGTGTCCCAGCAATAATAGAAGCGTTAAACGTTTGGATTACTGGCGGAAGGATGCCTTTATTCAAAACAGCGCCAGAGGTACTGGGAGAGTTGGCAATAATTCCTTCAGTGTTCTCGTAAATGCTATTGTTCAGCACAAAGAAACTTTCAGTGGCACTGGTACCAGATGTAGGTAAATCAAAATCAATTGCAGGTCCATTATTATATGCAATGATGTTTTCCTGACCAGGCAGATTACCTCCAATCACTGAGAAGCTTGGCCTGTAAACTAAAGTGATCCCTCCATATCCACAACCAAAATCTTCTGTGCCAGAAACTCCCGTCCCAATAACATTGCCCTGGATTCTGGTTTCATCAGAATCAAAGTAGATGCGTATTCCCCACTGACCAGCATTGCCGATGTAGTTATTTAAGATTTGAGCCTTCGATCCGAAATTAATATGTATCCCATCAGTGCTGGAGCCATTACCCGGTGCAGAGAGGGTATCCGGCGTGAGACCAATTAAATTGCCCATTATCACTACACTATCTGGTGTACTGTTGAAAGAGATACCATGAGATGTATTTCCTGTAATCACATTATGCAACACTTGTCCATAATCCCGATTACTTATGGCAACACCGGTTCCTGAGTTTCCAAGCACTGTGCCCTGTGGTGTAATTCCGATGTAATTGTTTTGTACTATACCATAATGGCCCAAACTAGAAACTCCGTTACTGCCATTGCCAGCGATATAGTTTCTGTCTCCTTCATTTGGTCCACCAATCACTACATTGCTAATATCTGGAGCAATCCCGCCTCCAGTATTTCCAATATCTGCTCCAGAAGGGCTTACGCCAATATAGTTTCCTCGTATGTGACCATAGTTGCCCGAAGTAAATCGAATTGCCGTGAATGTGGTAGAAGCGCCATTAAATCCAATAATGTTATTTAAAACCAAAACCGAATCTGAATTTGTACCAGTTACTGCATAATTTGTCATTCCTCCAGCAGTGAGGGTGTCATAATCCACTCCAACTAAATTGCCCTGGAATACCATGTAATCAGCATTAGAAGCAGAGACCGAATTGGCAGAATTCAGAAAAATGTTGCCTCGAGATAGGTCGCCTATAATTAAGTGATGGGCAGAGTTTGCTTCTATGGCTTGATTTCCCCAGCCTTTAAATCTTAACCCATAGATTTCAACATTTTCAGCATTCACTTCTAGTCCATCATATAAGGTGTTGTTACTAGACCAATTAGAGCCATCCAAAGTAATCATCATTCCGGTGGAGGGATCCCATCCAAGCTGTGTTGATCCATCGATCACCAATGAATCATCGGTTATTGTAGGTAATAAATCAACCGGAGTGATGGTCCATGGACCTGATGACAAGATGTCAAATTGGATCGTGTCAGGACCAGGATTGATGTTCGCATATTCTATTGCTGCTCGCAAAGATCCGGCTCCATCATCCAAAGTATTGACTACAGTAGTGGAAGAAGCAGTAGTCATTGCACCCGAAACCACCCAATCTGTAGCAGCATCCATATTTGTCAGCGCACCGTCATAAGTGCTCTTGAGGTCATATAAGGTCGAGCTGCCAGTACCTTTATCAAACGGGTAATGAGCAATCAGTTCTGGGTAATCAGGATGTGAATTGTCAATACTTTGGTAGATATAATTGAACAGCGTATCCTCACTCAAGGCCTTGCCCCAGATGCGGATCTCATCCATTTGACCACTCCAGTTTTCACCTTTGGCAGCAATGGTATTGTCCTCGGAAATCACAAAATCAATACCTGTTAAGTCGGAAGTAGATGCTGGAATCGTGCCAACAAACGTTAGCGCTTGCTGTTGTCCATTTATATAGATTTTCAATCTCTCCGCATTGGTTGATTGTGTGCCGTCAAATACCATGGCGTAGTGGAACCACTCACCCGCGGTTACTACTTGAGAATAATCAAAGTACCCGTAACAATTAGTTGTTCCATTATGAACATAGCTAAACAAGTTTCCGTCACTCCAGGTACGTGCGCGAATCATGCTCGTGGTACTGGCAATTTTTCCAAACATCCCTCCAGTTACATCTAATGCATCCTGATTGAACCATCCTTCAATAGTAAATGCTGAAGTACTATTCAGCTCAGAAATGTCACCAACATTCACTTCATCATCGACACCATCAAAGTCCAGAGCCAATCCCGGAGCTACGTTTGATGACACTGCAGCATAAGTCGTGTCCGGAGCAGCGCCTCCGCCATTAAATGCCGAAACTCTGTAGAAATAATAATCAGGATCAAAAGCACCAAAATCACTGAAGGAAGTAACATCAGCCGGTTCATCTGCAACGATTATCCAGTTGAGTTTGTCTTTGGATCGCTCAATGATGTACCCAGCCTCATCGGTATCATTGTCATACCAGGAGAGGTCGACCTGAGTTGCTGGAACTAAAGTAGCAAGCAATGAATCAGGACCAAAAGTAGGAGTGATGCTTCCAGAAACGGGTAGAGAGTATTCCGATGTACCCAAAGTATCAACTGTCACCGTGGCGATGTAGCTCGTATCTACCACAAAAGCTCCGGAGAAACTCCAGTCATCACCGGTAGTATTCAAACTATCAACCAATGTTACTCCCTGATCAGAACCATTGTGCTTATAATACAGATGAATCTGTAAATCAGCATTTTTTCCAGCCAGATTTCCCTGCACAGTTCCAGAAATTGACCCTGAGGTTACTGATGTAATGATAGGAGGTTGAATCCCGTCATTGACCAATTCTGAGCCAGAGCTGTTATTTAAAAAACTAATTCCTTCCACATTGGAGAAGATGGAATTGTTGAGAATCTGATTGTAATTGGCTTTGTTCGTAGATCCCGAAACCTCAATCTGGATGGCTGGACCTCCATTGATTGCAATCACATTTTCCTGTCCCGGCAAGTTGCCGCCAATGATGTTATGATCTCCATAATCCGATATGAAAATACCACCTAGCGAATTGCCCATTAAGGCATTTACTGAATTGGTTCCAATGAAATTCCCTTGATACACATTGTAATCTGAATCCCATATCGTCTCAATTCCCCAATCATTTGAAGAGCCTACTATGGTGTTATTGATAATGGTCTTGTTGCTTCCAGCTCTCATGTAAATCCCTTCACCATTTGAGCTAAGCAAAACTAAACCTGTACTATCTGTTCCGATCAAATTTCCATCCACCAGCAGGGCATCGGTATTGTCTCTAATTACTATCTCTGAAGAAGAATTACCTGCAATTACATTGTGGAGAATAACCCCAGCTCCAAGGCTTTCAATGCCATTACTAGAGTTGGCCAATATGGATAATCCATCAGGACTAACACCCAGGAAGTTATTTTCTATCCAGGCTTCTCCGTATTGTGCAATACCATCTCCAGTATTTCCCGAAATGACATTTCTATCCAACTGAGATGGGCCACCTATAATAGCATTGGTCACAGTAGCTTCTATTTCAATACCTCCTCCAGCATTTCCCAGACCAGGATCTCCATTGGTATTTGTTCCAATATAGTTTCCTCGAATAGTAATTGAGTCTCCTGTTACCAGACGAATACCGTAATCTGATGTGAGTCCTCCAACTATGACATTGTTATAGATTTTCACTTTATTGGAAGCGTTTGTCTCGATTTGATGGCCATATTGCCCATCCAGTGTGACAGTATCTGATTCGACACCAACCAAATTGTTATAAATCTCGGTAAAATGTGACTTGCTTAGATAAATAGCATTGGACGAACTCCCAACAAAAATACACTGACTTATCCGTGCATGGTCAACCACACCATCCGATGCATCAGATATATTAATTGCATCCAACCAGTTATCCATTCGCAGACCGCTGATATCCGCAGCATAAGCATTCACATCCAACCCCATAACAGAACCACCCGGACCGGTTAGCGAAACCATGTTTCCAGTTCCAAAATCATAGCCTGGCTGCGTGGTGCCATCAATTACGGTGCTATCACCTGTGATGATCAAACTTGAGGATAATGGTATATTCCAGGGTCCACCTCCAGGTAGCGCAAATTTTATGGTATCCGTTCCAGGGTTGGTATTGGCAAAATCTATGGCCGCTTGAAGTGAACCTGCTCCGCTAGCAGCACTGTTTAGTACTAGTAAATTATAATCTGGCACATTGGCACTGAATGCATAAGAGTTGACCCAATTGGATGTATTACCTGTATAGGCAAATCCATTTAATGTTCCATCAAGTGCATTGGTTGTCATATCAATTAGAGAATCCAGCCCGGTGTTATCACCTTCCGGAAGTCCCTGATCAAAATTGTAATAAGCCACAAGATTAGGCTCATTTCCAGTTAGTGGAGTCTGAATATATTTTCTCAAACTATCTAAAGGTCGGGCTTCACTCCATACTCTTACTTCATCCATTGAGCCAGTGAAATAGGACGGAGTGGAGGCATGGCGGTAGCCTAAATGAAATGGGAGAGTGGCTGCATTGAGACTGGCAAATATTGCTGACGTGTTTTCATTGTCCAGCTGTCCATCAATGTATATTCGGAGAGCTGTTGATGGTTCATAAACTGCAGCTACATGATGCCACTGACCATCATCAATAGCCGTGATACTCGAAACAGTTTGTGATGTTGTGGCTCCATTGTTTACCGTCAATTGTATTAAACCTGTACCACCCATTTCCAAATTGGAAGCAATTCCTGCTGCAGCATCGCTATTTCGTCTACCCATTACAAAACTCTGAACAGATGGATCTTTCCTTATCCACACTTCATAAGTCAAAGCACCAGTAATCTGCAAAGCTGCAGGTGATCCCATGGCCACATAATCTCCAGCACCATCAAAATTCAATGCATTGTCCGTAAACGGTATGAAAGCCGAAGCAAACTCAGAGGTACCATTGGCATCGGTTAGTGTAACCACTATCTGGTCACCTGGAGAGCCCAACATTCCCAAATAGCTCCATGAGCCTCCAAAAGAAGAAACAGAATCTATCAAAGTTTGCCCCTGTCCATTTCCATCTCCAGAGTAGATATGAATCAAGCCATCACTTGCCACTGTACCCCCAATGGAGTCATACGCCATAAAATCGATGGAAGGAGCTGTGATTCCGCTATTAGCTTCATTAAGAACGATTCCCTGACCATTGTTATAAATACTATTCGCTTCTATAAACAATTGATCAGTGAGTGGTCCGTCTACTGAAATAGCAGCTCCGGTACTGTTAGAAATGATATTGCTATCTGGAAAACCTCCTCCAATATGTGTGTTCAATAAGTCTGACCGGTCATCTATCTGGAATCCTTTGCCATTAGGCATTGGTACACCATTGATGTTTTCTCCAATGACATTACGGAGAGCTGTCGTATTTTGCACTCCGAAAAATAGCTCAATTGCGGTTGTGGAATAATTCGCAATGTAGTTGTCTTCAATGACTGTATTGTTGGAAGTGAGATAAATGCCTTTGGTTCCAGAAGTGGCATTAGCACCTTCCTTTTTACCATCCAGGCCTATCGTATTGCCTTTTATGAGCGCTCCATTATTGACACTATTTAAGGAAATGGCCACATGACTTACATTGCCAATTAGGTTATTAAACACATAAGCACTGTCTACAAAAGAGTCTAACACTATGGCGCCTCCATTGATTGTCATCCCTGTTGAAGTAACACTGTCTTGCTGATAACCAAAATAGTTGTTTGTAATTGAAGCCAATGTGGCATCTACAAGGCCTAATACTTCATGTGTAGAACTGCTTCCCACACCACCAAACACACAGCTGTCTATTCTCAAATTTCTTAATTGACCTGTACCCGTGTTATTGGAAATGATTGTAGAGCCTGTAAATCCAGTAAATTTGAGTTTTTCTATTGTAACATCATCCGTTCCAGTTCCGGACTGAATCGTCAAAAAGTTGGTCACACTTCCATTAATGGTAATCATGTTATCCGCTGCAAAGTCGAACCCTTCTTGAGTAGATCCATCTAATGTGAAAGATGAGTTCATTGTCGGGAGTGCAGAACTAATCGTTGCTGTCCAAGGTCCACCTCCCGCATAATTGAAATCTATCCAGGTGTTTTGTGCATCAAGCGCATTGGAGAAAGTGAAGGCATCGCGCAGCGTACCCGCTCCAGAGTCAGCAGTATTGTCTACTGAATAATAACCAGCTGTTCTCATGACAGAAGTACCATCGTTAAGAGTGGTCAGGGTTGCTGAGTATGCATGGTTTCCAAAAGAGCCAGAATAAGAGAATTTTTTGCTCCCGCCATCATCAAAAATCGTCGCTTTTCCAAGGTATAACTTACCCTGATCGTTGCTACAAGTATCTGTGGATTGGTAGAGATGCACTTCGGAACCTATAGGGATGGTATCATTGACATAGCCTGTAATTTCGGTTGGCGAAATGGAGGTAAAATAAGGTGCTTCAATTCCGTTCTGAGGAACTCCTCCATATGCAGGGTCAAAACTGATACTAGCCTCACTATTGCAAGACATGGAGTTGCCAACAATTCGGTTACCTACTGAGGTATTGTACAAAACATCTACGCCGGGAGCTACAGAAGAAGCTCCATTGTGGTAGATGTAATTAGCCTCCGAAGGGTCATCCCCTCCAATGATGTTGAAACTTGCTCCCTGAGTAAGGACTATCCCAGATTTATTATTTCCCAGATCTGTCAGCGAAAAGTCTGTCCCAATATAATTTCCTTGAACACTGTTAAAATCTCCTCCTACAAATGAAATCCCTTGTGTATTGTTCGTAATCACGTTTCCCTTTCCAGGCGCACCGATTACGTTATAAGAACCCGTAGAATATAAGCCAAGATTGATGGTTTGGCTAAACCCATCAATATGTAACCCATAAACTTCTACACTGTCAGCATTAATTCGAATTCCTCCTCCATTGGTGGCATTTGGTGTACTAGATCCATCCAGAACAACCATTTGACCAGTATTGATATCCCAGCCAGTTGCAGTGGTGGCATCTATGACCATCGGTCTGGTGATAAATGGTAATACGCTTGACAGGGTAATGACGTCACCGGCATTTAAACCAGAAAAACCAATCTCAACATAAGGTTCAGTACTAGCATTCGCATCAATAATGGCTTGTCTAAGTGACCCAGCTCCTGAGTCATTGATATTGGTCACCTCAAAAGTTTGTGTGAAAGAAGATACCCATGCTGGTGTACCCGCAATAGTACCATCATTAGAATTTACCGATCGATCATATAGTGTAGTTCCTGCGTTTTCATCAAAAGAATAATAAGCTAGAAGTCCCGGTTCATTACCAATAAGTGGAGTATATCGATCTGAGAAGTCGGTTTTTGCATAATTGTAGATTTTTACCTCATCCATTAGACCGTTGAAGAAATTGGAACTCAAATTGGCACCAAACTCTAAGGGCAGAGTTAAATTTTCCATGGCTGTATAAGCAGAGCTAGTTTGATCAACTGATACGCTCACTCCATCAATGTAAATAGAAAGACCAGACTGAACTCCTGATCCGTCATAGGTACATCCAACATGATACCATTGATTCGTTGTAGGGATAAAACTGCTGGTTTCCGCATTTAAGAACCCACTCGTTGAACCATCAAATAGCGTAAATTGGATTTTATTAGTGCCTAGTAATTGAATGACATATTCTCGATCAGCAGCAACAGAACCTCTTCTTTCAATTAATGACTGACCCTGACCTAACGCATCGAAACTGACCCAAAACTCAATGCTAAAAGGACTATCAGATACTCCATCTCCGAAACTAAAAATGTCATTATCTGCGACAGAAACAAAATCGTCTAATCCATCAAAATCTATGGCATTTCCCGGATAGCTATCCACAGACCCAAATTCTACATTAGAAGCAGGAGCATTGCCAGAGGCATTGTAGGCTACTATTCGAAAATAATAGGTCGATGCGGGAGCAAATACATAAGAAGTATCATCCGCTGTAACAGTATCAATGGTAAAGGGAGAAAGGAACAAGTCGTCATCGGATCGCTGCACAATAAACCCTAACTCATCAACAGAATTATCCGTCCAGGAGAGAGATAGCTCAGTAGTTCCGGTTTTATATACAATAAGGTTTGATGCAGCATTTGGTACTTGTGCCCATAGCATCGACGATACAATTAGCAGAAAACTGCTAACTAGAATTTTCTTGGCGGTGAATTTCATAGTTTGGTCAGTGTGCTCGAATTTGTAAGATAATTTCTATAGTTAAGAATCAGACAGAATACCTATGTTAAATGACTGATAATTAGATGAATAGTCTCATTACATGGATTAATGAAAAAAGGCCTCAATCGAGACCTTTACTAATTACATATAACTTCCTGTCCAATCAGTTGTGATGGACCACTACTTTGAAAGAGGTAATTTTTTCAGCTCCTAAGCTTGAATCAACAAAATTAAGAATGTAAATCCCTCCACTAATCTGGCTGACATCAAGTTTTAACTCTTTATTGTTTCCTTTTTCAATAACCTCCTCCGTTACAATGTTGCCATCTAAATCTACCAAGCGAACCTTTACAGATTCGCTCAATAATTTCCCATAGCCAATAGTCACAAAACTATTCGCAGGATTAGGGTAAACCGTCAGATCCTTAAAGTAATTCCTATAAAAGCCCAGACGCTCAATTTTCTCCACGACAATTGCATCATCCAATACCGTAACCTGAAGGGTCAAAACTTCATCTTCAATTCCTCCTTCACCTATTGTAAATTCTACATAAGAGTCTTCATCCATAGGTATACCAGGATATTCTACATTGAATCGATAAAGGCCATCTTCCAGTCCGTTGAACTCAAACTGACCATCATCATTAGACTGTACATAAGCATACAATACAAATTCACCATCCTCTTGATCAGTTCGACCCTTTGGTACAAAGCGACGTACAGAACATCCAGCTCGTTTAACTTTTCTTCTAGCATTGATTCTGCCTCCCGATTCTGTAAAATCTGATTCTATATTTCCAGAAATGGATGCTTCTCCATCGATGATACCAGGAACAGGAGCCATAGATATGGTATCGGCTTCATCCTGACGTAGTTGCAAGGTGTCGGCTTCAGTCCATAGATCAGTACTTGAATAATAGGTTGGCATGAATTCTATGAGATTATTCGGTGCAACTGCTAAGACATAGTCATCCAACAACAATTCAGAGAAAGTAAACTTGCCATTTGATGGCTGTGCTGTCTGAATGGTATCAAATGGCTGACCTGGTTCGGTTACTTTTAAAGCATAGGCTTCACCGTTACTGAACAGCTGATTTCCAAAATCTAACGCAGAAATCTCAACATCAGCACTTGCCAGGACGGTCTGATATTCACTCCTAAGAATCAGATTTGGGACAGCTGTGTTTATGACCCGCAATTCATATTGCCCCATATTGGAATAATTGATCGAATCAAGAATCAATGTAGATGAAACCAATCCTCCCATGGCTTGGTCAGTAACCTGCTCGTTTGAATAGAACCATTGGTATTGATTGAAGTTACCTGCTACATCCTGGGACAAATCGACTAATGATCCGACATGAATCGTATCATTAACGGCCACGCCAAATCGTTGCTGATTTGAATAATCCAAAATGGCAACAGCAGCATTTGGCTCTAAGTCATCAAACATTAAACGGTTACCGCTCAGATCCAACACAGTCATATTTGGAAAATATCCGTTTAAATCAGGGATTCCAGTGATGTCGTTTTGAGAAAAATCGGCGAATGTCATCCCCTCAATGTCCACAATATCCTCAGGAAGCTCCCCATTCAAATTAGCTTCTGAAACATTCAAGCCCGTGACTCTTGAGTTGGTTAGTGTGATTTCCTGCCAATCGGCAATTGGAAGGTTTGGCCAATCACTCAAAGTAGAATTTGGTCCATCCAATGCCTCATATACAGCCATTAATGAAACAGAATCACGCTCCAAGCTGGAAACTCGAAGAATTACTGGCTCTGTCGTCAATGTAAGTCCATCAACCAGGCTATTGGTCACTCTGGCGATATACGTTCCATCTTGTTCGAACCCTGTAATATCAACATCAAAAGCTCCTGAAGTTTCAGCAATATTTGATCCATTTTTAACCCATGTGTAAGAATTGCTCGAACCCGAAATTGTTCGGTCTATGGTATAGGTTGTCCCAATTTCTTCTATTGATCTAACCTTATCCAAAATAGTTTTCTGAGGAGCGTAGACAGCTCCCGCACTAACAGAGAGAACACCTTCCAGGCTCCCAAACTGTAAGCGATTATTGGAAACATCTACTGTTTGTAAAGCAGCCATTCTTGAAATATCCCCAACTTCTTCCAATTCATTACTACTCAGATTCAAATCTGACACTAATTCTAAACCCTCCGAGATTGTAGGAAAAGTACCTGTCAGGTTATTGGAAGACAGATTCAATGTCGAAACACGTTTGTCTGTCAAGATGATTTTATCCCACAAATCAAGATTATTAGTCATCCAACCACTTGCACCAAGCCATTCATCACCTCCAGTACTTTCGTAAATGCTAACCAAAGCCAATGAATCCTGGACTCTTAGTTGTTCATTAAAGTAATATCCAATAGCATACAAACCGGCTCCGGAAGTAACAGGAGCTGTGACTGTTCCAGACACTAAGTTTCCAGAACGACTTGAAGCTGTCGCTCCAGTAAATGTTCCACCCACAGTGCTTCCATGAGCAATAGTCGTTTGATCGATAAAAGGCATTCCTGATTCGTCAATTAACGGAAGCTGCAAGTTTGCATCTCCAATAGTGCCAGATTCTTCGCTGATTTGCCAATAGCGTTGATCTGAGACATCCAGCAAGCCATAACCTGCAGTTCCTGCTACATCTGAAGAAACAAGTAATACTCCAACAACCGGTGAAGCGCCACTAATCTGTGTAAGCACAACCGGAGTATAGTTCACACCATCACCAACCGGATAAAACAATGAGTCTGATCCGGTACGAATCAACTTACCGATGACGTAGGAAGAAGCACCTTCTCCTATAAATGAACCAGTTACTTCAAGACTGTTCGTATCCACATCAATTATGCTTTGATCCAATTCTAGATCCGCAACAGTTACGGATTGATGTAACTTTTTTTGACCTCCTGTAGCCATTAAACTACTAATTGTAGCACCATTTAGGAATAACTGCTGATCCACTCCCTCAGCTATTACGTGACCGGAACCTGTGTACGTAGCAAAATCAATGGTATCTCGTAATACCATTACCCCATCATTGAGCACCGATGAACTTACTGAAAGTTTATTGTCAAAGCTCACCGTCAATCCACTTCCTATTGCCACTGGCAAACTGGATTCTACCTTGACCTGAGCAGTCAGGCTAGAAGCAATTGCCAGTATCTGTATGAATAGTATGATTCTCATATTCATCATCAATCAGGGCTGCCCACTTGGTAATAGATTTTCACACCAGTAAGAGTGGCTTGAGATGTCCAGGCCTGAAATGTTACGAAATAATTATTAAGGTTATTATTTATGGTGATTGAAAGACCCGTGGCATTATAAGTAGTGACTCCAGAAGCACCTGGTGGAATACTATTGATTAAAGTAGGAGTAGACGCAGTACTATAAGATTTTTCTACCAGGTTAAAGTTTGCCGGATTGGTTCCTGTATTTCTACCCATAAAATCGATTTGTGTGATAACTGCCCCATCTGGAAGATGAACCGGTGCTGCTATGGTAACATCAGTTCCTGCAGCTACGGAATAAGCACCCACTTCGATACCTCCATTATATGTAGCACTATAATCTTCATTTCCGATTTGTTTCAATACGATAAAATCAACTGGAGAAATTGCATATAGTTTGGCTTTTGGAGTAGCATATACCACATCACCTGTTACTCTTACATTTCCTATTACATCTAAAGCTTCAACAGGTGAGTTATTGTTGATACCAACTAGACCGGCACTATAATATATGTCAGATCCACTCGTAATCCACTGCGATGATACGATAGCTCCAACCTGCGTGTCTACATAACTTTTACTAGCTGCATCACCAGCTAACGTAGGTGCTGCTAGATTGGTAATCTTATTTCCGCCAACGGAAACGTCTACCAAAGCTGCTCCAAATCCACTTAATGCAATGTTTGCTTTATCAAGGTCTGCACCAGCGATAGTACCATCTAAAATCTTAGCAGAAGTAACAGAACTGTTCAATAAATCAGCTGTTGCAATGGAGCTTTGTGTTGCAAGTGTACCCAAACCCAAATTTGCTCTAGCTGTTGCAGCACTTCCCGTCAATTCACTCAAATTATTACTCGCCTGTAAAGCCCCAGAAAGAGTTGCGTTAATCGAAGATATGTCAGAGGTATTCGTACTAATGGCGGTTGCATTCGAAGCAATATCAGAAGTGTTTGTACTGATTGCTGTTGAGTTGCTACTCACTGAAGTGTTCAGAGACGAAATATCTGTTGTATTGGTACTAATGGCGGTAGCGTTTGAAGCAATGTCCGAGGTGTTCGTACTGATGGCTGTAGAGTTGCTACTCACTGAAGTGTTCAAAGATGAGATATCCGATGTATTGGTACTAATGGCGGTTGCATTCGAAGCAATGTCAGAAGTGTTCGTACTAATCGATGTGGAGTTACTACTCACTGAAGTGTTCAGCGATGAGATATCCGATGTATTGGTACTAATAGCAGTGGCGTTTGAAGCAATGTCTGAGGTGTTCGTACTAATCGATGTGGAGTTGCTACTCACTGAAGTGTTCAGAGACGAGATATCCGATGTATTGGTACTAATGGCAGTAGCGTTTGATGCAATATCAGAAGTGTTCGTACTGATCGCTGTGGAATTACTACTCACTGAAGTGTTCAGAGACGAGATATCTGATGTATTGGTACTAATATCAGTAGCGTTGGAAGCAATGTCAGAGGTGTTCGTACTGATCGCTGTAGAGTTGCTACTCACCGAAGTATTGATAGACGAAATATCCGATGCATTTGTGCTGATAGCTGTAACATTTGCATCAATATCTCCCTGCAATTCATCCAAACCAGCTTGAACATCAGTAGAGGTCAGGTTTCCAGAAGGTGTTACTGGCACCTCCACAGCTGTTTGATTATCCCCATCGGAAATTCCAACAGGAACACTAGTCAGTTTACTCCAATCAACGTCACTGATTTTGGCATTCGAAATACCATTATCTCTTACTTCAAGAGCACTCGCTCCAACACTATACGCTATAGTCACACCATCCACGAATGAGGTAGATAAACTATCCGCAGATTCTGCTCTATCGACCAAACTGTTTGCATCAGTATCGTAAGCACTTTGAAGCATATCACCTCCAGCGGACCCAGCATCAATATCTGCTTGTAATTCTAACAATGCAGATTGTACATCTTCTGAAATCAAGTTACCAGAAGGAGTCACTACAACATCTGTGGCAGTTTGGTTATCGGTAAAGATGGCACCAACAGGCACCGATGTTTCTACGGTGAAACCATTCAGCGTATTGGCAACATCTGCAGTATCCACATAGCTATTAAGGTCTGTATCGAATACGCTAAGTAGCATATCACCGGATGCACTTCCTACAGGTGCCCAATCTGGATCCATCCAGAAATAGAACAACCCTTCATCTGAATCAAAAACCAACAATCCATTGTCAGCAGATGAAAGATTATCCGTAAACGAAGCTGCTGTACGTTGTGCTGTGGTATAAGTAGGTACTAAAAACCCCTGTGCCCCTGTTGGCGAAACAAGTTGCAGCACGGCGTTTGGATTTGGAGTTTCAGTACCTACTCCCATAGAGTTTTGCGCTTGCGCGATAAACCCTAGTGCGGTGAAAAATAAAAGCATCGTCCCTTTGACTAAAACAGGACTAAGTCGTTTTGAACGAGAAAATGGCGACCCATCAGGCTGTAGCCCTATAGTGCCCGAATGGGTCACCGATTTTCCTTTGAACCCCCAACCAGCTAAATTGGATTCAAATGTGTTCGATAATATTTTGGAAATAGAGGACCTGAACAGTCCGATCAGCGGAGAGTAATAAAATTTCATAAGGGCTACAGTATAAGTTGGGACTCTAATAGTAGAGCTTAAGGCAAACTCCCTATTTCTTATCTGAAAATCAAGTCATTTTTAGTAAACGACCTCTCACCTTTAGTGAACCCGACCAAATTTTTAGTGTGTAAAAAAGAAAAGGCCCCTTTCGAGGCCTTTTGCTTAATTAAGTTATAGTTGGTTTAGTGTTTGACGAATACCTTGAAGGAAGTAATTCTTTCAGATCCGAGGCTCGTATCCACAAAATTGATCAGATAGATTCCATTGGTAATTTCACTCACATCAAAGTCTAATTCCTTGTCGTAACCCTTCTCAATTTGTTGTTCTTTGATCACATTGCCATTAAGGTCAATTAGTCTAACTGTAACATTTGAACTCATCAATTTTCCATAACTGATGTGTAAATAATTGTCAGCAGGGTTTGGATAAACGCTGAGATCCTTAAAGTACTTTCTGTAGAATCCTAATCGCTCAATCTTCTCAACAACAATTCCATCTTCAGTTACCGTAGCTTGTAAAACGAGCACTTCATCTTCAATACCACCTTCGCCAATGACAAACTCTACATACGAGTCTTCGTCCATTGGGATACCAGGATATTCAATATTGAATCTGTATCGGCCATCTTCCAATTCGGTAAACTCAAACTGACCTTCATCATCAGACTCTATATAAGCGTATAAAACAAATTCTCCGTCTTCTTGATCTGTTCTTCCTTTAGGCACGAAACGACGCACGGAACAAGCTGCTCGCTTCACTTTTCTCCTAGCTTCAATTCTTCCTGATGTTGTTGCACCAAAGTTAGACTCTACATTTCCGTTAACTTTACCACCATCTGGACCTCCCTTTCCTGCAGATCCTGGAGTAACCACCATTGCCAACTCCTCTGTAGTATCAGACCTTAACATCATCACGTCTGCTTCTGTCCAAAGATCCGTACTTTCGTAATAGGTAGTTAAAAACTCATTATCAAAATCTGGAGCTACAGCGATCAGGTAATCACCGAGTATAAGGCTTTCAAAAGCAAAAGCGTTATTAGTACCACGGACTGTTTGAAGAGTATCATAACCTTCAGGATTGTCACTGATCTGCAATGCATAAGCCTCACCAGTATCAAATGGATCTCCACCCTGATCTAAAGCTGTAAAGTTCAGATTGGCACTGGCCAATATTTGTTGAGGCTCTCCTTTGAGCACCAAGCCCGGAACTAAATCATTTGTCACTTGCAGTGTATAAGTACCCATGGACTCATAATCTATAGAAGGTATCTGTAATTCTGAAGAAACCTCACCTTCAACTACTGCAGTGTCTACAGGACTCATAAGCATCCACTCATAAGCATTGGAAGTTCCTCCGACAGGCATAGAAATGGTGTATTCTGATCCTTTTGGAATTACTTCCGAAACCACCTCACCAAAAGCCTGCTGATCAGAATAATCAATTCCCGTAACTCCAGTATTTTCCTCTAAATCCTCAAATGTTAACTTATTGCCAGACACATTAAAACTGGTCAGGTTTGGCAAATACCCTTCCAGGTTAGGTAAACCATCGATAGCATTTCCTGCCAAGTCAACAGAAACTAAACCTCTAATATCAGTTATGTCCTCAGGAATAGAACCTGTTAAACCAGCTTCTGGTGCATTCAAGGCTGTAACTCTATTATTAGTAACTTCTACTTCTGGCCAATCGCGGATAGATAATGTCGTCCAATCACTCAAACTAGAATTCGCCCCATCCAATGATTCATATATAGTCATCAAAGAAGTAGAATCACGCTCTAAGCTAGACACTCTTAATACCACTGGCGCTGTAGTTAATTCTACTAATGGTATGACATTACTTGTTACTTTGGCTACGTAAGTTCCATCCGCACTGAAATTAGCAATAGATATATCAAAACTACCAGTTGTCTGTGCGATAGCTACACCATTTTTAGTCCAACTATAAACGTTGTCCGAACCTGATACGGTTCTGTCTACAGTGTAGGTTGTCCCAATTTCCTCCAATGTTCTAAGCCTTGTCAACAGAGCTTTCTGTGGAGAAACAGTGGCAGCAATACCCGCGAAGAAAACATTCTCAATCGAGCCGAATGCCATTCGGTTGTCAGAAATATCAATTGTCTCTAAAGCAGCAAAGTGACTAATGTCTCCAATACTTGTTATCTCGTTGTTAGAAATATTGAGCGCAGTTAAGGCCTCTAAACCGGAAGTTATTGCAGGGAAATCTCCTTTCAAATTATTTCCTGATAAATCCAGACCCGTCACTCTTGTTCCAGTCATTGATACTCCGGTCCAATCAGATAATGGCAATGTCTGTGTCCAATTATTGGTTGTCCATTCAGAACCCGACAATGCTTCATAAATTTCTAGAAGTGCCAGTGAATCCGCCGTTGTGTTTGCATCACTCAATGTAGAGACGGTAATCACATTACTATATGGCGAAACTGCCCCGCCTTCATATACGGCTCTCGCTCGATAATAATAAGTGGTATTATAATCCAGACCTGTAACTTGCACAGTGGTATCTGTCAATGACAGGTTATTAAAGCCAGTTGCTCTATTAACGAAAGTAATGTCAGTCGCTACATCAAATTCATAATTAGCAACTCCTCCTCGACTAGACCAGTAAGCTCTAAAACTAAGGAAGTCAACTTCCTCCGCATCATAAGCGATAGGTGCACCAGGCAAAATTTCTAACTCTGAAGAAGTCCCGTCTGTACCCGTATTACCGGCACTATCCAATGCCTGAACTATCACATCATAAACATTGACAGGTAATCCCTCGATGATACCTGATGCAAGAGTCCATGTCCCATCTTCGTTATTTGTGGCTGTATAACTCTGAGAATTTACGGAAACTGAAACGTCGGCATTAACATCATCGATTGAACCGCTCAACTCAGGAGAATCATCTTCTGTCACCACAGTATTTATAGTAACAAAAGGAGCCGTCAAGTCTATTTCCAAAGTCGCTGTGACTGTACTTGCATTTCCAACAGAATCAGTTGCCACCACATTAAATGAATACACTCCTTCTGCTAAATCTCCAATAGTAGCTTGAGCCAATGTCCATGTACCATCTGCATTGTTCACTGCATCATAAGCAGCTCCATCCACGGTGATTGAAACACTGGCATCGGTATCATCTATTGTTCCTATCAGTTCTGGACTGATATCGTTGGTCAACAAATCGTCTGCTGTAATTATTGGTGCTGTAACATCTGCAATTACTTGATTCAAATTGATATTCAACAACAAGGTATCGTTGAACAAACCATCATTTAAAACTACTTCTAAGGTAAATGAAGGCGCTAATTCAAAATCAAGATCTGTAGAATCTACGACAACTATTTGTCCAGTAGAATTGATTCCAAATGGAAGCTCAGTATTACTATTGATATCTAAATTTCCAGAAATGATGGACCATGTATTTATGGAAGTAACGGTGTCAATATCGGTAAACTCACAGTCAACCACTAGTGATCCTACTAAGCTTCTTTCATCAATACTTATTGCTCCAGGGTCTAGAATCACAGGTGCATTGTCATTGGCATCGGCAACATTCACCACTGCAAAAATGGTATCATTATTCCCTTCCAAATTGGTTGCAATGACTTGAAGGTTATGAACGTTATCAGCATTTAAATCACCTGCTGATTCAAAATCAGGTGCATTCGTAAATGAGAGTGTGCCATCTACACCCAACGTGAATAACGCAGCATCATCACCTCCCAGCGTCCAGGATACAGTCTGATCAGCTGAATAGGCGGTGACCTCAGTCGTATTTTCCACAATGGTAATTTCTGAAAGACCTGTAATAACCGGATAATTCACTGAAACTACCAATTCATTTGTAGAAGCATCCGTTGCGACATTTCCTGCATAATCACTCGCTTCTACCTGGACATCATAAGTGCCATTAGCAACACCTGTATAGTCATTACTCCATGATCCACCATCTACAACTAATGTGTCCCAAACTATTCCATCTAAAGAAACTCTTAGATAGTTTGTACCAACCTCGTCATAAGTTCCTGTCAAGGTAAAGAAGCTTGTTGTACTTGACAGAGTATTCACCGTCGGTGCCGCTGGAGGAGTAGTATCAACAACTAACGCCTCTGATAAGTCTGTAGAATTACCTGCAGTATCTGTAGCCGTAATTTTGAATAAAGGATAGTTTCCTCCATTAACATCCCAATCTGGGTGAGTTGTTAAGTCAAATGACCAATCTGTACCAACTACTACACCTACACCTGTTAACCTTGATGCGGTAAGCTCAATATCCAGAACAGCATCTGCTTCTATGGTACCTGTAAGTATAGTGCTATTAACATAGCCATCATTTGTATTTACAGTAACGTCCGGTGCTACTACATCTTTTAAAGTAAATGTCACAGTAGAGTCAGCTACCGGCTCACCATTTGTATCGAATATCGAATTGGCAGCAAATGATATTCCAATAGTCTCTGCACCTGTAGGAAAATAATCTTGATCCAATAACAGTGTCACCAATGGATCTCCTGCACCAGTTTGAGTAACCGAAGTAATCTGGGCATTCAGGTCAGAAGGATTACTAGTAATAATGAAGTCAGAAATCTCAAGAAGTCCTGACCCTGCATTTGTTGCATATACATTATCAGAGAAAGTGATCGTTACTTTGTTATTATCAAAGAATACACTTGACTCTACTACAGTTTGGTTACTAACAAACTTCGGAACTGGAGCAAACTGAAAGTCATCAACAATCAAATTACTTGTTCCACTTTCTGGTACAATTTTTAGTCTTACAGAATCAGTTTCTGAGGTATAGTAATAGAACTCTTCATAGAATCCAGAAGTAGCACTTAAAGAAGTTACTAATTCAAAAGTCCCTTCATTTTGCTGCTCATAAACTGAGAAGTCCACATCCGTTCCATAGTATTGGAAATACATTTCCGTTCCACCAATAAGATACGGAGTTATGATTTCACCCGTTCCTACAGTCACTCCCATTGAGAATGAACCACTATTATTAGGTCCGTCATTTCCATAGGCGTTGGTGAAGTCCCATTCTCCGGAAGGCAAAATAGTTGGACCATCGTAAGCTTGTAAGGAGACTGATTCAAAATCCTCCACTGTAAAATCCATTTCTGCACCAAGTATGCCATCAGTCGAAAACTCATCAATCAATCCCGAGTCATCAGCTGAAGAATTGTAAACGATTCTAATTGGGCCTGTATATGGTTCGCTAAAACTATGATAGAATTCTTCATAGGTTAGTGACGTACCTCCACCAGAAGTTTCTAGGATACTAAAAGTAGCCCCTTCATCATCGGATAAATAAATGTCAAAAAGGAATCCGGTGGTTCCTCCATTGACAGCTCGATGCTGGAATGCAAACTCAGTAGCACCGTACACATATGGAGTCTCCAGGTAATTTCCTTCAGCCACATTCATGAGAGCTGCATCTCCTTCTCCATTCAATGGGTAGGAAGCATTAACTGAAAATGCGGAAATAATGCCTTGTGTATTCCAGGTACCAGAATATAACTCAACGCTAGATTCCTCGGTATCGAGTAAGCCAAAATCAAATGATTCGTAAAGTGAGTTAAGCCCTCCAAAACCATCAACAATGAAAAACTGATCAGAGAATGTCTCTGTTCCGGCCGCTGAAATTTTAATGACAGCACTTTCTGTGATAAACTCTGAGCCTGTAGGAGTCCAGTAAAATTGACCCATCAAGTTTTCAGAAAGGTCTGATATCAAGGTGTAAGGGAAAGAGCTACCACCATCTATAGAAAGCTCAACGGTCACGACATCCGCTGCATCAATGTTTTGCTCATTCCAGTAGATATAATATTCATAGTCTAACGGAACTTCTTCCCCTCCATACGGGCTATAAATTGTTATGCCAGGACTAGTGTCATAAGCTACAAAAGAGAAATCATCGATGAATAGCGTGTCCGAAGAATTCAAATCGTTCATTTGAATCATATAGCGCACAGAGGACCCTGAATAATATGGATTATACTCGTAGTATTGATACGTCCCTGATGACTCATTGATTGTCTCTACCGTTTCAAAGACTCCTTCATCAATTGATTGCAGAATCGTAAACTCAGCACCATTAGAATAGTATTGGAAGGAGAATGAATATTCGGCATCAATTAAAGGTGAAATTGCCGAAGCTGTGTTTTCATCTAACAAGCCTAGTGAAACAGCACCATTATATGGATGGTTATTAGAACCTATTGCTCCAACCAATTCCCAATCTCCGGAAGGAAGTGTTGTAGTACCACTATACGTTGTGGCATCCATCGTTTCGAAATCTTCCAAAACCACCTCAACGCTTGTAAGCATGATCCCTCCATAGTAGTATGCTTCGTTTAATGACAAGTCAGTAGCAACTATTTGAATGTCATAATAGGCATCACCATAATAACTTGGGTCAGAGCTCAAATCGTAAGACCAACTTCCTCCATCTACAGCTATTGCGGTAAATGTGGTTCCATAATCCAATGAAATTTCTACAGTGGCATCAGCATCAGACACAAATCCAGTAATGATGGTGTTATTATTCTGTGTAGTACCGTCTTCGTAGAACTCTATTGTTAGTTCATTACTCTCTGTATTAGTCAAGGTGAATGTAGAACCGGTGGTTAAGCCACCATCAATTTTCGTCACCTCACCTTCAAAACCAAAATTGTTTTCCGTATCAGGAAGTTCAAAGTTGAATGATGCACCTTCACTTACTACACCTGCCATATCTGCAGTTACATACAAGTACACAACATCTCCTGCCAAGTACGTAGTATTCCATAGGTGCCCTATGGCTCCATCTGGTAATTCAGGATGACCATCAGTGAAGAAGGTGGAAGTAATATGCGTCGCTCCACCAAAGTCATCAGCATTGATTGATTCATAAATATCAAACTGCGCAAAATCTGACTGTGAATAATTATCCGTAGAGTCATTTGGGAATAATACAAATCCAACCATGTCTGCATCTCCGTCTGCAATATCCATTCTTAACTTGTAAAGTAAATTATCGGTAGAGTTAACCGATAACTCACCACCAGTAACAGATTCTGATGAAATGGTGACCTGAGATGGAATAATTGTGCTAAAGCTATCACTGTATACAGAAGTAACATTAGTTACATTTAGTGCTTCCTCTCCATACCAGTAGATATGGTAAGTAACTCCAGAACTAAGTCCTCCAATACTTAAGTTAGATGTACCAGTCAATTGGCCATAATTACCTGCCACAACCGCTCCAACACCATCTCCATCAAGCTCACTTTTAATTTGAGTAGGTGTTGGGGTTGTCGCCGATGTAGAAATAACATAATAGAAATCCGTACCTATATCCACGGTAAGATCTACAGTAACGTCGGTTACATTTCCATAATGATTCAATTGTGTAACCTGTGGAGGGAATGTTGATCCTCCTGTATATTCTTTAAATGTGAAATCATCTACGACTAACTCTTGATCACTGATTTGATCATTGAATGTAATACGGATTCTTACAGCACTTCCAGCACCTTCAGCAAGACTCACCGTTTGTTCGGTAAACGTAGCAGATGTTGCTGTTGGAGTAGATACGACAATGTATGCTCCTCCATTAACTGATTTTTCAACAGTATAATGGGATTCACCATCTCCAGTTGCAGCCACAAAGAATGAAAAATCCGAATTCCCGTCTATCAGTGGAGTGGTTATTGTTCCATAACCATAAGATAGTCTCAGACCGATAGATCCAGAATTCGCAATACCATCAGAAACCACATTTGCTGCATGATAGTCACCTGTTGGCAAAGTATAAAGTGATTGACCTCCAGATGCCGTTTCGAAATCTTCAGTTACAGCAGTCTGACTGGAATAACCTAAGGTAACTAATTGCCCATTATCTATAGTCACTCCATCAAATGTGACAACTCCACTATTGTAAGAAGCACCGCCGAAAGTTACTGCATCAGACCAAACACCATCATTGTCTACCATCAAGATATAATTGGAGGCGTCAACACCAGGATATCCAAGTCCGTTAAGGTCCAGGCTCAATGATAGTGTCCCTGTTTGGCCCGTTTCTACGGCTTGCCACACTGTTGCCATCCGCTCATCAACTCCTGCAGGATTACCTGTAGTGATCACTGAACCATAGTCCATAGGTCCTGAGTCATGACCAAGGAACAAGAAGTTTTTGTCAATTAGTGTTCCTGAATTGGAAGTATTGTCTAACGCAATAGCATCTACTGCTACTGTTAATATCTTTTCTGTAGAGCTAATAGACTGTTTCTGATCCAGTAAGGAGACATTATCCCTCCCAATTGCTGTAATTCCGTTAGTATAGCTTCCTGAATTATTGAAAATGACATTTCCATCAGAATCCAAATAGTTTGTTACAAGAGGAATTCCATATTTAATTGCTAAATAGGATTGAATTTTTTCTCGTTCAACTGAACCCAACAGTTCATCATAGAAGATAACCTCAGCTATGTTTCCATCCCAATATTCACCATTCGCATTGAGTGCACCAATTGTAAAGAAAGAATCTCCGTCTGGGTTGGATACGATAGTCGATCCTGTCACACTACCATTTACATAACTAGCAAATGATCCCGCGGTGTATTCAAAATTGAGTAAATACGTCGTATCAGCTCCAATTTCTATTATTGACCCTACAGGAGTTCCTCCTGCAGCGAAATAAGAAAGGTTGGTACCAGACCTACTGTCCAAACCAATAGATCGCTGGTAAGAACCACCTGCTAATGGATCATGACCAAACAGCTTTCGGTGAGTAGTCCCTTCATCGTTGGAGTTGAAGACCACAAATCCGGTAATATCTGGATTAATTGACGGACTAATGTCAAATGGAACTTCCATGTATTGATCTACACCATTAAAACTTAACGCCTGATTGTAGTTGATAGCAGACGATTCAATTGCCGGTTGATTTAGTGTGGTGACCTGGGAAGCATCATTGGTGTTTCCAGACTGATCAGTCCAAGCTGAAGCATTAGTTGATCCAACAACACCTGCATCAGCTTTAAGCCAAACTGCAAGACTCTTCTCCACATTGGCTATAGATGGAGGTGGAACTGGAGTGAATCTCACAGCATCATTATAGATACTAAATACTGACTGATTTCGTCCAAGAACTGTTATGTAATCTGTGCCATCTTGATTTTCCAATCCTTGCGTGAAGGCTTCCTCCGATGTGTAACAAGACTCACAGTGAATCTCTACTTCATTGGTTGTCTCAAATAATTTGATTTGGAAATTAACCAGGTTGGAGGCATTATTAAGGTGTGGCACATCTTTATATTGAATCACATATATTCTATTAGGAGCCGTACCAATTAACTCCACCTGATATCCATCAGCTGGAGCTGACGAACCATCAAGATCAGACCAATATCCTGCTATTAACCCATTGGCTGATCCTTCCGAATCTACCGTGGACCCTTCAGGATCAGGAAATTTCTCTCCAGAATATGCAGAAGCGTCATTTGTTTCTATAAAACTAACCCACCCATTGGAGTTTACATAGACTGAACTGTAGGTCTGCCCAAAGAACTCAAAGTCAAAACCAATAGTCTGAGCAGTAGAGGTGGCATCATCATTCAAAACTTCTGATAATGTGGTAGGAGAACTTAACGTTTCATAGCCATAACTCGATGTAGAAATGGTATAAGAGGTTGTTTCGGAATAGTTATATTCCAGGACATTTGAGGCCCCATTGAAATTTGAGTTCAAATCTTGAACTACGTCTGAGGCCAAAGATACTTGTACCACACCAGTAGAGGTCGGGGAGATATCAGCCGTAAAACTTATATTGTCTGAAGTAGATAGATTAGTAAGAGTCGCATTGGTAACAGTAAAATCACCTTCAGTTAATGACGCAACTTCTCTATTGAATACTACATTTATACTTAAAGTTGACTCACTTGATGGGTCACTCAAGAAACTATTGTAGGAAAGCTCTACATTGAATGGAATTGCCATAGCACTTGAAGCTACCCATTCTGTTCCAGCAGAATTTTGAAAGACTCCATCATTTCCATACATACTTAAATCTGGAAGAGCTGTACCAGATACTTCATCAAACCTATAGTAAGCTACTAAACCAGGGTCACTACCAGATACAGTCTTTTCTGCAAATTCAATGATCTCTGCTTCTGATCGAGCGTAGTTCCAAACCCTTATTTCGTCTAATTGACCATCCCATTCATTGTTAACATAATCAGCTCCAATCCACAGTTCTGAACTGTTTAATGTACCCCAGGTGTCAGAAATCGTTTCTTTTAATTCACCATTCACGTATAGTAGGAAGTCAGTACCAGATTGAACAATGGCAATGTGTGTCCAGGCCAACTCAGCTAGTCCAAAACCAGTAACATTTTCATTGACTCCATGGATAACTAGTGCGCCTTCAGGATTAATATAGATGCGGTAGTTACGAGAATTGCTATCCACAAACTTGGAAATAATAGCGTGAGGGCTTTCATCGAACCCGTTCCAATAAGCCCAGAATTCAATGGTGGCATCACCATTCAAATCCAGTTCGTCGCTATCGGTAACAGTGACATATTTACTAGTACCAGGGAAGTCGAAGGCATTACCCGGACCAACCATGAAGGAGTTTGAGACCGCATACCCACTTTGCGTACCGCCAAAGTCAGCTTTTACTCGATAATAATATTGTGAAGAAGTATTTAACGAAACACTTACATCCACACCACCAGAAGTACCGATACTTATATCCTGACCTGATGGCAAGAATGAACCAAAGTTCGGATCAGTCGAAACATCTACAATCATATCAACAGCTCCGGCTGGCACCTCAACATTTGGAGTAAATCCAGAAATAGTGACATTGGTGGCATTATAAATGATTGGCAATCCTGCATCCGAAGAAACAAATGAAGCTCCAATTATATCAGCATCAATGCTGTTGACAGATCGGTCAACAAGTTTCGACCCACCATTCTCATCCATCGTATAGTAAACTGCCAGCTTCGGTTCATTACCCATCAACGATGTAAACCTGTCTGAGAAGTCGGTTTTAACTGAATCAGCCCATACTCTGACTTCATCAATTAAACCATCAAAATATCCATCAGTAGAAGTACGCACTCGTGCTCCTAAAGATATTTCACCATTCGGAGGAGTACCATTAATTACACCTGCATCACCATCTGCCAATCCATTGATATACAACTGTGCTGCTCCTCCTGTTTTCACCACTGCCACATGACTCCACTCATTCAGAGGTAGAGCTGTAGAAGAAGTGATTCCTTGATAAGTAACATCACTTTCACCATATCCGACTAATCCAGCTGGAGTGAAATAAATTTCTCCACCAGTTTGATCTACTGTGGTATTTCCTCTCCAGTAGGCCCACGAATTGGATGCTCCGAATGATCTGGGATATACCCACGCCGAAATAGTAAGGGTTGACAAATTACCTAGAGACTCAGGAGCATTGGTATAATCATCTCCATCAAAACTCAATGCATATCCAGGGAAATCTTCTGTAGTTGCAAATTCAATAACTGATTGGCTTGAAGCATCTTCGAATCCGTTGGTAGCAGTCACTCTGAAGAAATAGCCCTGATCAGGCCCAACACCAACTACAGCACCCACTGCATCACCGGTCCCAACTACACTACTACTCACGATATTGGCGTCGAAACTTTCATAGCTCGTTGACCACTCTACCAGATAATCTGTATTGTCTGCAGCCACATCTGTCCAGGCCAGCTCAATGCTAGTAGCATCTCTGTAGTATCCTACTAGATTTATTGGGGCAGCTGGAGGAGGTGCCGTCAGATCCTGAATATTAAATGTATGAGCAATGGAAACACATCCTGAAATATTATCAGCAACCTCTAAAGTATAATCACCAGCAGATAATCCTGTTACAGAAATACCGGTACCAACCACAGTTCCTGCAGTTGAAATGCCTTCATGCCACGAATAGGAGTAATCACCAGATCCGCCACTTATCGCTCCAGTGGCATCTATAGATCCCCCTGAACCAGAATCATCGGTAATGGTCACAGAACCTGGTGTTATGGCAGGGGCATCTGGATTATCAGAAATCGTATAGTTAAATACATCGATACAGCCAGTGGCATCCTCTTTAATAACTATTGTATAATCATTGGCTACAAGACCAGTAACACTATATCCAGTATCGCCAATAAATGAAGTACTATCCTGAATGATTGTTCCCCCTGTACCTATACCTTCATAAACCACTCCTTTGTAGTTCCCGGAACCTGTTCCAGAAGTAGCAGCCTGAATAAATAGTTCTCCATTTCCGCCTATACAATAAGAATTATCAGTAATCGTGACTGTGGCTTCTGGAAAAGCTGAATTGTCGCTTATGACAGCAGATACAACGTCATGACAGAAATTATCATCATTGATAACCTCCAGGGTATAAATGCCAGCGCTAAGTCCAGAATAAGAAAAACCGATCGAACCATCCAAAATTTGGTCTTCTTGTAAGAGCATTCCCGGATCTGGAACTGCTCCTTCGTAGAATTTGTACGTATAACTACCTGGCTCACCTGTAGATGTTGTGGAAGTAAAGTCAAGCAGTCCATTACCGCCTACACATAAAGTATTATCTGTTGATACTGGGATTATAGTTAAGACACCACAGGTTTCAGCTGCAACAATACCTGGTCCATCTACCCAATCAGAAGATGGCTCCATATTGTTAAGTGTTCCGTCATTTGCATTGGTTGACAAATCTGTAAGAACTGACGATCCTATACCATCTTCAAATGCATAATAGGTTATTAAGCCATATTCATCGCCTCTAAGCTGTTGTTCCTTTAATGCATCGATTTGTGATTGAGTATGAGCTTTGTTCCAAATTCTCACCTCATCTATAGACCCTTGAATAAAAGAGGACAGATCCATTTTTGATCCTATATAAATAGGTCCGTCACCGATTGTTAAAGTTTTAGCTATGCCAGAGGTGGGTGTTTCCAATCCATCTACATAGGTTCTTACCACAGTAGCATCATATGTAACAGCCAAATGGTGCCAGTCATTGTCGGCAAATGAATAGCCCGTGTTGTAATCATCAGACTCACCGTAGAAATACAGATCATTGTCAGTAAGAAAAAAGCCAAATCCACTTGAAGGCGACTGAGCCCCTAGAGTTACTGGGTGAGTAATTCCTGAATTGGTTCCATTTTTATACCAAAATTCCAGAGTAATTGGATTTCCTCCTGTAATGCCCAAATTGCTTCCACTTACCACATAGTTATTAATCCCATCAAAATCTAAGGCTGTATTAAAAGATGATACCGGAGGAACATCACTAGACCAAATAGGACCATTCAATTCTCCATCAGCAGGCGTACTGTTATCTCCATTCAATAATGTTCCAAGATGATTGTTAGGAGTTAAATCTGTCAATGTTGATCCTGTACCATCATTGAAGTTATAATAGGCAACCAGGTTAGGCTCTGTTCCTGATAATTCTTCATTCATCTGAGAAGAAATCATAGATGGATCACGATAAACATCCCATACCCGAACTTCATCAATCCAGCCCATAAAACCATTATCACCATCATGATATCCAATCCCAGCGCTATTACCATTTCCTGCGGGAAGAGCCGTTTCACTTGCTTGTTCTACTCCATCCACCACTAGATGTAAGGAAGATCCATCAAATGCTGCGGCAACATGTGTCCATACATCTGGTGTTATTTCATATGTTGGACTGGTTGCAGCTATTTGAAGGTTAATCCCATTGTTTAAACCGAAGTAAGGGGCGTCATTCCCAAATTCTAAAATAGTTCTCCATCCAGTTGGAGCAGACGCATCTATTTTAATCCAAGCCTCATATGTGAACGGTGTGCCTGTTGATGAAGCAACTAAAGAGGGGAGGTCTACATAATCTTGTTCATTCAGAGCAGCACCATCAAACTGTAAGGATGTGTTTTGTCCTAGACCGGTCCAGGAAAAGAATAAAAATGAACTAAGAAATAGGATTGATTTAAGAACTTTTGTCCCTCGTGGTGTATCAAGTCTTGAATTGGTCATCGCAGTGATATCTGTACGGTTAAATTTTTGCGGCTGGAAATTTACCGCTTCCCTTTCATTTAATAAATACCATATTTCGGGTAGTCGGACTTACCCATCACTAAACTACTTTTGCTGAGTGCTTTAGCACGAATAAGTTTCGACCAAATATTATTGTGAGGGGATTAACAATTAAATAGTTATTCCCTATAGACTTATTACTTTTAGCTTATCGAATCTCCGTCAAGGAATTTGGTTGCATCAAAAAATATTAGTTATTTTATATTTTCTATTAAAAAAATTTAATTCCGCCATGGTTCGAATAGCATTTTCATCCCTCCTTACCATTTTATGTCTGGGCATGCTGATGGCACAAACCCCATTCAAAGACAAAAAGGATAAAAAGTTTTACGACAAGATCGATAAGCTCTATAATAATGGTGATTACGAAAAAATTCTAGATAATGAAGAGGCCATCATAACCTATGTAGACGGTAGGCAAGATACTGTCGCTGCGGTAATGAATTTTTTTCTCGGCGATTCTTATCTTATGATCTACAATGATCTGGAAACTAGTTCCAAATTCTTTAGAAAGGAATATGAGTTGCGAAAGCTCGCTGGATACAAAGATGAAGCCTTTACTCAATCGGCATTCAACCTTGGGTACATTCTGGACGAAATGGGCTATTACAAGGAAACTGAAGACATCTATCTTGAATTACTTGAAATAGAAGAAGCTAGTAAAGGAAAGAAAAGTCAGGACTATTATGTAACAGCATCCTCTCTGATGGAGCATTACATGTACACGAATGACTACACCAAAGGGCTGGAGTTGGTAAAAGATCTGAAAAAGGTTGTTGATAAAAACACGATCAATGAAGCTATGCTTCTTAAATACGAGGGCGATTACCTTGAAATGTCAGGTTCCTATAAAAAGAGTGAGAAGGCATTGCAGAAGTCCCTTGAAATTTTGGATGAGAATGGAATGTACGCCTCAGTTGAGTATGTGGGTGTTTTAAGTAGTGTTGGTGGACTATACAGTAGCATGGGAAAAATTCCAGTTGCTGAAGAAGCTTACAGAGAAGCTTTGAGCATTTTAGATAGATTACCTAGTGACTATTCAGATTATAAATTGGCTGTTAGGGGTAACCTGGCTTCAGTATTATACATTCTAGGAAATTACGATGCCGCGGAAGAGATCTATGTGGAGAACCTAAAGCAGGATGCAGAGCTTTTTGGTGAAGAATCATTCTATTATGGAAGTGACGCTTACAGTTTGGCAGTTAATTATGTGGAAGCTGGCAAATACAAAGAAGCTGAGCAAAAATTTACAGAGGCTGCTGCTATTTTTAAGGACATTCTTGGTGAAGAAAGCATCTATTCAGCTCGTGTTCTAGAGCATTTAACAGAACTATATACCAAAACAAGACAACTGGACAAAGCCATAGAATCTGGTAAAAAAGCAATTGCAATCATTGAAAAAGTTTCAACTGACCCACAACAAATTGCCATCGCCTATTACTATTTAGGAGATGCCTATTTTGCGGAAGGTGAAATAGAAGAAGCAGCCTCATACCATAAGAAAGCATTAGAAATAAGAGAGAAGGGATTAGGAAAGAGTCACAGCGATTATGCGCAGAGTACCAACAAAATGGCCATCCTTAACTGGAATAAGAAATTGTTGGATGATGCAAAAAAACTCTATCAAGAAACTTTTGACAATTACTTCGCTCAGATCAACACCATTTTCCCTATCCTAAGCGAAGAAGAGAAAGCAAAGTTCTATTACAACAAACTTCGCCCAACTTTTGAGCAATACAATTCTTTCATTGTTGAAACTAGTATAGAAGAAAAAGAGCTAATTGGTGAAATGTACAATTACCAACTGGCAACTAAAGGACTTATCCTATCTGCTACCAACAAAGTCCGTGAATCAATCATGAGTAGCGGCAATGAGCAATTGATCGTGCAATATGAAGAGTGGGTAGAGCAAAAAGAGAAACTAGCAAAACTCTTCAGTACTTCAGATATGCCTGTAGAGATCAGAAACGTCAAAATAGATTCATTGACTAAACTGGCAGATGACCTGGAAAGAGCATTAAGTAAAGAATCTGCCGATTTCAAGCAAACATTCGCAAATCGTGATCTGAAGTGGCAAGACATTCAGGCCAAACTTAAGCCGGGAGAAGCAGCTGTTGAGGTTGTAAGATTTAGAGATTTCACTCCTGATTCAGCGGGCGTTTTTACGGATGAGGTGTATTATGCTGCATTGATCGTTACTTCTGAAACGAAAGACTATCCTGATTTGGTGCTCATGAGAAATGGTAAAATGATGGAAACCAGATATCTATCAAACTACCGAAATGCTATCAAATACAAAATTGATGAAGATTTTTCATATAAGTTATTCTGGAAGCCTATTGCCAACAGATTAGAAGGAGTTAAGAAAGTATACTTCTCTCCAGATGGGGTTTTCAATCAGATTAGTATTTACACGCTAAGAAATTCAGCTACAGGCAATTTCACATTGGATGAATTAGAAATCCATGTAATGACCAATACTAAAGATTTGGTGGCCTTTAATGGTTCTTCAAATCCTGGAAATAAGTCATATCTCTTCGGTTACCCTAACTACAACATGGGTGCTATAGATCAAAAAAGAGAAGATGGTGGATCAACAGATGCCTCAAAAATCACTCAGGCTGCTAAAGAAGACAGAAGTGTAAGAGGTGCAAGTCGTGGCGTTAGAGGATCTCGAGGTGGCGACGATAATATTGAATCATTAAGTAGAGGTGGTGCTATTCCAAGAGGTTTGAGAGGAAACTTATTGAGGTACATGAGATCCAACCAAATGCTAGCCCTTCTACCTGGTACCAAAAGAGAAGTGAACTTGATTGATAGTCTTTATAATCACAAGGCACTTCCTGCGACAACTTATTTGAGTAACGATGCATTGGAAGATAGTATCAAGAAGCTTGATAACCCTAGAACACTACACATTGCTACTCACGGTTTCTTCCTGGAGAACGACCATGATGATGAGCAAACAGATGAGTATGTTCAAAATCCGTTGCTCAGATCAGGCTTGATCCTTGCAGGAGCGAATAGTTTTATCAGTGAAGGACAAATTTCTAACCAGATCAGACATGACGAGGATGGAATCCTTACTGCTTATGAAGCAATGAACTTGAAATTGGATGGTACTGAATTGGTTGTACTATCAGCTTGTGAAACTGGCCTTGGTGAAGTAAAAAATGGTGAAGGTGTTTATGGTCTTCAAAGAGCCTTCCAGGTAGCAGGAGCTGACGCAATCATCATGTCCATGTGGACGGTAGATGATGACGCCACGCAAGAATTGATGACCATCTTCTACGAGGAGTGGTTGAGTGGAAAAAACAAGCAAGATGCATTCATTACTGCTCAGAAAAGACTGAAAGACAAATGGAAATCTCCGTATTACTGGGGAGCATTCGTCATGATCGGTAACTAATAGTTAGACGAATTATAAGTTTTGCATAATGCAAACGCTACATGAAATTAAGTAGAAGATATGTCTTCGCTATCGTTTTGGCCGTTTCATCCTGCTTGCAGGGAAACGGCCAAAATGTTTATTGTGGGTATGAAAATTTCCTCAATAGATATCAATTATCAGAGCAGGAATTGACTGATTCTAACCAACGAAACGTTGGCTACTTTTCTGAAAAATTTCAATACATCATACCTACAGTCATCCACGTGTTCCATGATTCAACTGCTGGCAAACTATCAGAAGCACAGGTTTTATCTGGATTAGAAATTCTCAATAATGATTTTGCCGGCTTAAATGATGGTTGGGAGACTATCAGCCCAGAGTTTGATAGCATAAAGTCAACCTTAAATATCCGTTTCGTTTTAGCAAAAGTTGATCCCAATGGAGAATTCACAACCGGAATAGTTTATCACGAAGATCCTGATTTAGTTATTAGCGAAAAACGACCGTTTGAATACGCCTGGGACAATTTTAAATACTTCAATATTTATCTTCCTAAGTATGTTTACGAACCGGGCTCCAACTTTTCAGGATATACTTCTTATCCAAGTGAATACGTCAGTACAATAGGCGAAGATGGTATAGTCTTGAGTTCCGTGAGATGGGGTTTTGGAGATCAATCTGATCTGGAAATAGGAGATGACTGGGCCTCCATCAATACGCATGAAGCAGGGCATTGGCTCAACTTAAGACATACTTTTACTGGCGGTTGTGATGATGGTGACCTGGTAGATGACACCCCACCAACCTTAGGAGGATCTATTGAATTGGAAGGCTGCGAAAACAATGACTTTAGCTGTGGAGTAAAGGTCAATGGTGAGAATTTCATGGATTATAATCATCGCTGTAAAAAGATGTTTACTAAAGGTCAGGTTCGGCGCATGCTTGATGCATTGCAAGGACCTGCAAGACATCCTATTTGGCAAGAAGAAAACCTGGTAGCAACAGGACTTGGTGACTACTGGATAGAACCACTAAATATCGCTTCCTCAAAACCAATAATCTATCCGAACCCTGCATATGAAAATGTTAAAATCACTTGTGAAACACCATCCAAACTGAAGATTTACAGCTTTTCTGGAAACATAGTTCTTGACCAAAGTTTAAAAAAAGGAGAAAATAATGTTGATATCACATCACTGAAATTTGGCACTTATCTATACCAAATAACTGGAGGGAATACTTTTCAAACTGGTAAGCTTCTTTTATCAAAATAACAGTGAGTTGAAATCTATAAACCATTATCTAACAAATATTTTATTCATTTGTTAATTCACTTGAAAGAAAGTTAAGGACAATATTTTTCAGTTGAAAACAACCAGATTTACTGCCCCTTTTTTTATTTTCATACTTTCATGCCGGCGAACACGAAGGGAAAAAATCATTTAGAAAAAATTCTTTTTGAAATCATCTGTCTCATGATCATCATGGTTATGCTCCACGGAATGATTCAGGGACTTATTTTATTTAATGGAAATACCTTGTCGGTTGCAGAGTTTATAGTGGCCGTAATTTCGGCTTGCTTTTTTTACCTATCCCGATTCAAAAATAAATTTGAGCAGCTTCGGGTACCACTGGTTATTTTCACCAACATCTGTCTTATTTTTTTCTGGTTTTGGCTCTCCGGTTATATCGGCCCTACAGGAATAGGCGCTGTTGGAATTGGCATTATTTCCATCATTTTACTTCCCTCCAGATTCAGAGCAACTTTTTTAGTGATCAATTTCGCATTGCTCATTTTGCTGGTTATTCTTCAGGACCAAACAGACTGGGTTCAAACTCAGATAGGTGATTATGAAACGCTTCCCTATGACTATCTGGTCATACTTTTCGCTGTGCTTATCATTGTCAATTACCTGAAAACCGAATATGATAAAGAACGAAAAGTTGTTATCCAGCAGAATAAAGAACTTGATTTTTTAAATAAGAGTCTGGAAGAAGCAAATAGAGACAAACAGGAAACCATTTTGACTCTTCAAAATACTCAGTCTAAACTCATTGACTCAGAAAAAATGGCCTCTGTTGGGAGACTTACAGCAGGCTTAGCACATGAACTCAATAACCCGCTAAACTTCATAGGAGGTAATGTTCAGCCTATCCTCAATGACCTTGAAGACATTAAAGAATCAATGTCAGAGGAAATGAGAGCCAAAAACAAAGATACCTTTGACGAAATAGAACAACTATTAGATAATGTTCTCTCCGGTTCAAAAAGAGCAACAGATGTGATCAGTAATCTGTTGAAAATATCTCCAAGAGGACAAGATGACAATATTTCTACGGTATTGCTGAATGACTTATTAAACAGGACATGCCTTCTGATCAAAAACGCTCATCCAGATGTCGTTTTCACTACTAGTTTTGAGGATACGGTGTATGTAAGTGCCAATTCTATTGAAATCAACCAGGTGTTGCTCAATATTCTGAAAAATGCTGTAGACTCACTTCCACCCAAACGAGCACGAATAAGTATCAAGTTATTTATGGAAAACTCTATCGCCATCATTGAGATTTGTGATAATGGCAGGGGAATTCCTGTACAATTCCGTTCTCAGATTTTTGAACCTTTTTTTACAACTAAAGAGGAAGGAAAGGGTACAGGACTAGGGCTCTACATCTCTTATGGAATCATCAAAAAACATGATGGAGAAATCACATATCATGCATTGGAAAGGGGATCGTGTTTTAGAATTTCTTTACCCGCGGTTCTAGAAGTGTGAACAAACTCGATTGAATTTTGATTATAGTGGTAAATAAACCTACACGATTACCATGAAACTCAACATTTACACAGTTCCTCTCTTTGCATTATTGTTACTAGGGGGTATTGGATTAAATCCAAAAACGACCAAATCAAACACTGATAAATTAGATGCCGGGATAACTCAGTGCCACATTACTACCCAGGCATTTGCAGCATTGGGAGATGACGAGACCTTCCTATCTGAACATGAAAAACCCGTTCCGTTTACATATCAAGGCCCTGGAGAAATGATTACTTATGATGTTCCAGGTGGACAAAAAGCCAACGCTTTCATGATCAAATCTGCAAAACCTTCCAAAGACTATCTATTTGTAGTCCATGAGTGGTATGGCCTGAATGCCTATGTCAAAAATGAATCAGCAAAGTTTGCAGAGCGATTTCCGCAGATGAATGTAATCGCGCTTGATCTATATGATGGCAAGGTTGCTGACAATAGTGAAGATGCTGGTAAATACATGCAATCTGTAAAAACGGAAAGAGCATTGGCTATCATCAATGCCGCACAAGATTTCGTTGGTAAAAAAGCAAATATCTACACCGTGGGTTGGTGCTTTGGAGGCGGTTGGTCGCTTCAAACTGCCATTGAAATGGGCGATCAGGCAAAAGCAGCGGTAATGTTCTACGGAATGCCAGAAAAAGATATGGATCGATTAAAAACACTAAAATGTGATGTATTGGCCATTTTCGCTGAACAAGATAAATGGATCAGTCCAGCAGTAGCTGCTGAGTTCGAAACAGCCATGTCCAAAATCGACAATAAATTGGTTTTAAAGTCTTATGACGCAGATCATGGTTTTGCGAATCCTAGCAATCCGAAATTCAACGAAGAAGCAGCAAGTGATGCTTACGACAACATGTTTGAGTTTGTAAGTGCGAGAAGATAATTAACGATCAATGTTCTGGGTTTTAGGTCTTAATCCTAAAACTCAGGGCTTTTGTAATTACTTGATTAGGAAACCAACCAGTCTTTAGCCGCTTCCACATCATCAAAAGCGCGAGCATTATTTCCGGATACTCTGTTGAAAGCATTAAAAAGCACTTTTTTAGCACCCGTGATTCCAACGGCAGCTCGTTTTATTGTTAAATGCTTGGTTCTTTTGCCACTCTCCTTGGCCTTATCCACCACTGCGGAGACCGCAAAGACATCAGTCATATTGGAAAGTCGTAACATTGGCCTGTTTTCTTTCAAAGCAAAATCTGTGGCTTTATCCATTTCTTCCAGGATTTCATTTTCTTTCATTCCCTGATAATCCACATAAAGAATTTCTTTGCCCTTATGGTTAATAATACTATGTCCGGCCATATTAGTTATATTTTGACCTTATAAGTATAATTTGAAAGTTGACGATTTGCAAAAAAGATGCGATTAGCATCAAATTCTTGTCTATTAAGTTTTTAAACCTCTGATATTCCGAAGGATTTAAGTCAACTATTTTCCTTCGATCCAAAAACTAGAGCAAAATACTGACCGTCTTCTTACCTTTACTCTATGAGTGAAAAGAAGACCCTGTACCTATTAGATGCCTTGGCACTGATCTATCGTGCCCATTTCGCCCTGAGCAAAAACCCAAGAATTACTTCTACCGGAATTAATACCGGAGCCATTATGGGCTTCACCAATTCCGTATTGGAGATATTGACCAAGAGAAATCCAACTCATATAGGTGTAGCATTCGATACGCATGCACCGACATTTAGACATATAGAATACACGGAGTACAAAGCCAATCGAGAGGCGCAGCCTGAAGAAATCGCAGTGGCTATTCCGTATTGTAAAAAGATTTTGCAAGGGATGAACATTCCTATTCTGGAATTGGATGGCTATGAGGCTGATGACTTGATCGGAACATTGGCTAAAAAAGCTGCTAGAGAAAACTTTGAGGTGTACATGATGACACCTGATAAGGATTATGCACAGTTAGTTGAAGAGAATATTTACCTGTATAAGCCTGCGTATATGGGGAACGCTGTGGACATTTTAGGTATTCCTGAAGTCTGTGCAAAATTCGATATTGACCATGTAGATCAAGTTAGAGATGTATTGGGACTGAAGGGTGACGCTGTAGATAATATTCCTGGTGTACCAGGAGTAGGTGACAAAACTGCTTCCAAACTGCTCAAAGAATACGGCACCGTTGAAAATATTGTAGCCAATGCCGATCAGCTGAAAGGCGCACTCCAAAAGAAAATCATTGAGTTTGGAGAACAGGGGATCTTCTCTAAAAAATTAGCCACTATTGAAATCAACTCACCAATTGATTTTGATGAAGAGCTATTAACTAGAAAAGAGCCTAGCAAGGACCATCTGGTTCCTTTGTTTGAGGAATTGGAACTTCGCACTATCGCCAAGAGAATTTTCGTAGACCAGGTAACTGGAAAACCTGCCAAAGACGAATCACAACTTGGTCTATTTGGCGGTGGAGCAGCAACAGAGCTAGAAACTACCAAATCAACGTTTGATGCGGATAAAAGCAAGTATCACCTAGTGAAAACCAAGGAAGAACGTGCTGATCTCATTAAAAAACTGGAAGCAGCGAAAGAAATCTGTTTTGACACAGAGACAGATAGTTTGGAAACTCGTGAAGCCAAACTAGTTGGGGTGGCTTTCTCCATTAAAAAGGATGAAGGATATTTCGTGTTAATTCCGGAAGATGATGCTGAAGCTAAAAGCATTATCACAGAGTTTAAAGAGCTATTGGAGAATGATCAAACGATCAAAATCGGTCAAAACCTGAAATACGACATCCAGGTCCTTCGCAATTATGACATCCATGTCAAAGGTAAAATCTTTGATACCATGCTGGCTCATTACTTGATAGATCCAGAAACGCAACATGGTATGGATATCATGGCTGAAAACTATCTGGATTACAAACCTGTAAAATTCACTGATCTAGTAGGAACTGGTAAGAAGCAAAAATCAATTCGCGAGGTAGATGAGCAGGACTTGAAAAATTATGCCTGTGAAGATGCCGACATCACCCTTCAGCTGAAAGAAAAACTCGAGCCAGAAATTGCCGATCGAAAACTGGAAAGCTTACTACATGATGTAGAAGCCCCACTTTCTTTTGTATTGGCCGATATGGAATACGAAGGCGTAAAGATTGATGAAGAAGCATTAGCTAGTATGTCTAAGGAACTCGAGACTGAAAGCTTGAGAGTTCAAACTGAAATTTTTGAAATAGCTGGTCAGGAGTTTAATATCGGTTCACCTAAGCAATTGGGAGAAATCCTATTTGATAAACTGAAACTGGTTGATAAACCGAAGAAGACCAAGACCGGGCAGTATGCCACTGGCGAAGAGATTTTATCCAAACTAGCTGATGAGCATGCTATTGCTGCTAAAATCCTGGAATTCAGAGAATACAATAAGCTAAAATCAACCTATGTGGATGCGCTCCCAAAAATGGTGAGCGTTGCAGATGGAAAAGTACATACGGATTATCGTCAGACCATTGCTGCTACTGGTAGATTGAGCTCAAATAATCCAAACCTCCAGAATATTCCGATCAGAACGGCAAAAGGTCGTGAAATCAGAAAGGCGTTTATTCCTAGAAATGACGAGTATGTGATTATGTCTGCCGATTATTCGCAGATTGAGCTACGCATCATGGCAGCTTTCTCTGGTGACGAAAGTATGGTGGAAGCCTTCAAAAGCGGAGTAGATATTCATAGCAATACAGCAAGTAAGGTATTCAAAGTGCCTTTGGAAGAAGTAGATTCTAATATGCGTCGCAAGGCTAAAGAAGTCAACTTTGGTATCATATATGGTATTTCTGCTTTCGGATTAAGCCAAAACCTGAACATCCCGAGATCAGAGGCTTCTGAAATTATCTCTGCATATTTTGAGCAATTCCCAAAAGTGAAGACCTACATGGACAAAACCATCGAAAAAGCGCACGAGGATGAGTATGTGGAAACTATTCTAGGTAGAAGAAGATATCTCCGTGATATCAACACCAAGAACTTTACGCAGAGAGGATTTGCAGAACGAAATGCTATCAACGCTCCGATTCAAGGTAGTGCTGCGGACATGATTAAAATGGCCATGATCAAAATTCATGATTGGATGAAGCAAGAAAACCTGAAGTCCAAAATGATCATGCAAGTACATGATGAATTGGTATTCGATGCTCACAAGAATGAGCTAGACCTTCTGATCAAAAAAGTAGATGAGTTCATGAAAACCGCAATTGAGTTGGATGTACCAATGGAGATCGGAATTGGTAGTGGAAGCAACTGGTTAGAAGCACACTAATTAAGAATAAGATCTATGAATAAACTGGTATGGATGCTTTTGATAGCATCAGTGATGGTGGCTTGTTCTGAGCCAAAAGAAAATCTGTTGGATGTGGGCATACCACTCAAAATGGCAGAATATCGAAAGGAACAGGTCTCCAATATCAACTACCAGTTATCATTCAACATTCCTGAAGAACTGACTGATCCGGTCAGTTCTTCATTAGTACTCACACTGAAAGTTCATAACCTGGATCATCCGCTTTATCTGGATTTCAATGCTCCAAAAACCTTGTTGCTTTCCTTAAAAGTCAATGGAAAAGATGAGGTAATTGATCATCGACAAGAGCATTTGATTATTGATCCTTCTCTCCTGAAAATCGGGGCAAATGAAATAAACATTCAATTCAACGCTGGTGAACAATCTTTGAATAGAAATGAAGATTTTCTCTATACACTTCTAGTTCCAGACAGGGCGAGCACACTGTTCCCATGCTTTGACCAACCCAACTTAAAGGCGACTTATGACCTAACCATAACTACTCCCGAAGGCTGGGAAGCATTAGCAGGAGGTCCGTTAAAAAATTCTTCAAGTTCAGAAGGAAGAAAATCTTACGCTTTTGAAAAAAGTGATCCGATGAGCACTTACCTCTTCTCATTCGTCGTTGGGAAGTTCCAAAAAACAGAAGATGAACGAGCAAATCGTTTAATGCTCATGCTTTACCGGGAAACTGACTCTACCAAAGTAGCTCTGAGTATTCCAAAAGTGATGGATCATCATGCTGAAGCGCTAAGCTTTCTGGAAGATTATACCAACTATCCATTCCCATTTAAGAAGTTAGACTTTGCTGCTATTCCTGGATTTCAATATGGTGGAATGGAGCATGTCGGCGCTATTCAATATCGGGAGTCATCCCTATTTTTAGATGAAAGTGCTACTGACTCCAGAAAGTTAGGCCGAGCAAAACTCATTGCCCATGAAACGGCACATATGTGGTTTGGTGACCTGGTGACCATGGATTGGTTTAGCGATGTGTGGATGAAAGAAGTTTTTGCCAATTTCATGGCAGACAAAATCGTGAATCCAGCCTTCCCAGAGATTAATCATTCGCTGAATTTCTTCACCACACATTACGCGTCGGCATACTCTGAAGACAGAACTCAAGGCAGCAACCCAATTCGACAGCCTCTGGACAACCTGAAAAATGCAGGTACACTTTACGGCCGCATCATTTACAACAAAGCGCCAATCATGATGCGTCAATTAGAGACATTGGTTGGTGAAGAGCCATTTCGACAGGGTATTGAAGAGTACATGAAGTCTTTCGCCTATGACAATGCCACCTGGAATGATTTGGTTTCGATCCTGGATCGAAAAACAGAAACCGACCTTCTGAAATGGAGTGAAGTTTGGGTCAATCAATCAGGTCGGCCTGTTATTGAATCAACTATCAGCTATGATAATGGTAAAATATCCAACTTTCAGCTTAGCCAACAAGCAGAAAATGGATCGGAATTGCTCTGGCCTCAAGTTTTCACTGTTGATTTTATCTATGAAGATGAAGTGACAACACTTGATGTTTCCATCAATGATCAAATCTTGGAAATCAAAGAAGCAATTGGTTTAGAACAGCCAAAATTCATCATTTACAATGCGAATGGATTGGGGTATGGTGTATTTCCTGTAGAAGAAAATAGCTTGGAGTTAGTCCCAACCTTAAAAGATGAAGTAGCAAGAGCTTCTGCTTACACGAATGTATACGAAAACATACTTTCAGGAAATATTGAGACTTCTTTAGGCATCAAAGTCTACATGGAAAGTCTAAAAACGGAAGAGAACGAATTGTTGCTCTCCTTGATTACATCAAAACTCAGCCATCTATACTGGCATTATTTATCACCTGAAGAAAGAGCTGAATTTCAATCGAATTTAGAGGATATCCTCCTCTCTGAACTGCAGAAAGATCGTCTTGCCAATGAGAAAAAAGTACTTTTCGGTCTTTATGAGAGCATTGCTTATTCTGGGAAGGGAAAAGAAAAGCTCTACAAGATTTGGAGTAAATCCGAAAAGGTAGAAAATCTGAAATTAAACCAGGACGATTTTACCGGATTAGCCATGATATTGGCATTGTATGAACATTCAGAGGCCATCCAGATCTTGAGTACCGCTAAATCACAACTCATCAACAATGATAAAATCAAGAGATTTGAATTTATAGAACCCGCTCTTTCTTCTGATGAATCGGTAAGAGACGCATTTTTCATCTCCCTAAAGGATGCAAAGAACAGAGAAAAAGAATCCTGGGTGCTGACAGCAAGTGATTACATTCATCATCCACTGCGTCATGAGTCCTCAAAGAAACATCTTCGCTTATCCCTTGATTTGCTACAAGACATTCAATTAACAGGAGATATTTTCTTTCCGAAGAGATGGTTGGTTTCTACAATTGGTCAGTACCAGTCACCAGACGCTTATCAAGAATTAACAGCATTCTTGAACGACAACCCGAATTACAATGAAGTACTGAAAAAGAAATTATTGCAGGCTTCTGATGATTTAATTCGGTACAACTCGCTCGGCTTTTGATTATTCTAGCTCGGTTCCACCCAGTGAGGATTATTTCTGTCGTTTACAACTACAAGTCTACTGTAAGCTTTTGCTAGGTTCTACCGAGTGAACAACATCATTTGTAGCTTTCAGCTACCTTCAACTACTTCGCCATAGGCAAACAAATATCAGTTGCTCGACCAAGCAGCTTCTCCTGTAATATCTGATTATTTTTAGGATATGTCTGAACTACGAAAAGCCAATACTGATCATGCGTACTTTCTAACATTCACCATTGTTGGCTGGATCGACCTATTTACTCGAAAGGAGTGCTGTGATATAGTAATTGATAGTTTACAATATTGCCAGAAAAACAAAAACCTAGAAATATATGCCTATGTGATCATGCCTAGCCATATTCACATGGTTGCCCGGCGAACTGAAGGCTTGATGAGTGATTTGATTCGAGATTTCAAAAGTCATACTGCTAAACAGCTACTTACCATTGTTCATAATTCCAATGTAGAAAGTCGAAGTGAGTGGCTACTTCACATGTTCAGATTTCATGCGAAGTTTAAAAAACAAAACAAAGAATTTCAGGTATGGCAAAAGACAAGTCATCCAACAGAACTATTTTCCAATCATATAATCGATCAAAAAATCAACTATGTTGAAATGAATCCGGTTATGGCAAAAATTGTGACAAGCCCTGAATCATATGTTTACAGCAGTGCCAATCCCGAAAGCATAATTGAAGTCATTCAAGCTTAATGATTTTGATAGTTCTCGCTCGGTTCCGTTGAGTGAGTAATATCCTTGAAGCTATTTTCGACTACTTAGCTGATCGCTCTCGCTAGGTTCCACCGAGTGAGGATTATTCTGTAGCTTATAGCTATATTCAAATAGTTCGCCAAAGGCAATGAAAATAACAGTTGCTCGGCAGAGCCAAGCAACTACCAGGGATATCTGCTGTTCGGAACAACCATGCAGCTACAACAAGTAAAATACCGTTTAAATCAGTTAATACCACGTTTAGCTGATGGCAATTCGAATTGATCTGTTTTTTGGCTACTTTCGATTGTTAGATTAAGCAACCACACAACTTTCACAAACGGTAAATAACCATGGATTCAATTCCTAGTCTTAGCGACATCAAAAGAGCTCATCAACGTATCTCCAAAATCATTTTGGAAACACCTGTGATGACCTCACATTCGATTAATGAAATAGCCGGATGTGACATTTATTTCAAATGCGAGAACTTCCAGAAAGTAGGCGCATTCAAAATGCGTGGAGCAGCCAACATGATTCTGGGTTTCAGACCAGAGGAAAGAGAAAACGGCTTTGCCACACACTCTTCAGGAAATCACGCGCAAGCAGTGGCTTTAGCGGCTAAATTATCTGGTACCAAAGCCTATGTAGTGATGCCTGAAAACAGTACACAAGTTAAAATAGAAGCAACTAAGGGTTATGGTGCTGAAGTAATACTTTGCGAACCAAACGAAGCTTCTCGTATCAAAACATGTGATGAAGTAATCGAAAGAACCGGAGCCATATTTGTGCATCCATTTGACGATTATAGAATTATAGCAGGACAGGCTACCGCTGCTAAGGAGTTAATGGAAGAAGTTCCAGATATTGACATATTGGTGACGCCTGTCGGAGGTGGTGGATTAGCAGCAGGAACAGCACTTGCAGCTCATTTATTGGATCCAAACACAGAAGTCATTTTAGGTGAGCCGAAAAATGCTGATGACTGCTATAAGTCCGTACAAAAAGGAAAAATCACGCCAGTAAAAAATCCAGACACAATTGCTGATGGTCTAAAAACAACAGTAGGTGAACGTAATTTCGACATCATCAAAAATCATGTTTCGGCAGTGTACACAGTCACAGAAGAAGAGATCATTGATGCGATGAAAATGATCTGGGAACGCATGAAGATCATAATTGAGCCTTCTTGTGCGGTTCCTTTCGCAGCATTATTAAAAAACAAAGAGCGTTTTGCTGGCAAACACGTTGGTATCATCCTTACAGGTGGCAATGTAGACCTGGCAAACCTGCCTTTCTAAGTATTCTTGAATTATATCAAATAAACAATTAGGACATGAAATGAGCATAATTGCAGAACACCTATTATTATATCCCAGGTGCGAATGGAATCATGCGATTTCCATGTGACATTAGAAAAAATCATGACACATATGAAATATGTTTTATCCTGTCTTTTGCTTGTATTCGTTATGATGGCACAAGCTCAAAAACAAATTACCATTGACAATATCACCGACGCTACATTCTCACAGAAATCTGTAAGAAGTGTGAACTGGATGAATGATGGGCAGTATTATTCTGCACTATCAGACAACAAGGTGCAGAAATATGATGTAACTACAGGTGAAGTAGTAGAGGTGTTAGTAGATGGTGACGAATTAGACATCCGAATCAACAATTATAATTTTAGTGCAGATGAATCCCAAGTTCTTCTGCTAACTGAGCGAAAGTCTATATACAGACGATCTTTTACAGCTGTTTACTATGTGTACAACCGCTCAACCAAAGAATCTCAAAAGTTGAGTGATGGGGTACAATCTTATGCTACATTCTCTCCAGATGGATCTAAAATTGCCTTCACAAGAGACAATAACCTGTTTTACAAAGATTTGTCAACTGGTAAAGAAGTGACCATCACTACAGATGGTGAATTCAATAAAATCATCAATGGTAGCAGCGATTGGGTATACGAAGAAGAATTGTACATCACCAAAGCGTTTGAATGGTCTGTAGACAGCAAGAAGATCGTTTACTATCAGTTTGACGAAAGTAACGTACGTGAGTACAACATGCAGCTATGGAACGATGGTGCACTATACCCTGAAGACTATGTGTACAAATACCCAAAAGCAGGCGAAGACAATTCAGTAATCAAATTGTTCGTGTACCACTTGGATGGATCAAAGAAAGTACCTGTGGACATTGGAGAAGAAACTGACATCTACATCCCAAGAGTATACTGGACACAAGATGCTGATCTTATCAGTGTACAGCGTTTAAACAGGCTACAAAACAAGCTAGACATCTTACATGTAAATGCTAGCACGGGTGAATCTACCGTAGTTTTAACCGATGAAAGTGATACCTATATTGACTTCACTTTTTGTGATGATCTGACCTATTTGGAAAATGGTAAAGAGTTCTTATTTAGTAGTGAAAAAAGTGGCTACAAGCATTTTTACCTGTACACAATGAAAGGGGAATTGATTCGTCAAATCACTTCTGGAAATTTTGAAGCCGTAGAATTGGTTGGCTTGAACCAAGCTACAAAAACACCAATATTGTATTACACTTCTACAGAGGTTTCACCACTCGAAAGACAGCTTTATAGTATAGATCTTAAAGGAAAAGGTAAGAAAAAATTGACGGCTGAAAGTGGTACTAGCCGAGTTAACATGAGTAGTGACTGTAGCTATTACATGAACTATCACAGCACAGCTGATAAACCACTTAAGGTATCATTATTCAAAACTGCAGGCAACCAACTAATCAAAGTTCTAGAAGATAATGCCGGTTTGGCAACAGTTACTGCAGAGTATGGTCTGAGTGACAAAGAGTTCTTCACATTTGAGACAGTAGATGGCACAAGCCTCAACGGATTCTTCCTAAAACCAAAAGGATTCTCTGCCGGTAAGGAATACCCGGTATTAGTTTACCAGTATTCTGGCCCTGGTTCTCAAAGTGTAGCCAATAGTTGGTCTGCAAGTCACCACATTTTCCACCAATATTTAGTACAACAAGGGTACATTGTAGCTGTGGTAGACACTAGAGGTACAGGATATAGAGGTGAAGAATTCAAGAAATTGACCTACAAGCAACTAGGTAAATATGAAACCGAAGACTTGATCGCAACTGGTAAATATTTAGCAGACCTTCCATTCATTGATGCCAAAAGAGTAGGTGTGTGGGGCTGGAGTTATGGTGGATATATGTCTTCATTGGCTATCCTCAAAGGTTCAGATGTATTCAGCACAGCTATAGCTGTGGCTCCTGTGACTACCTGGAGATTCTATGATTCTATCTACACGGAGAGATATCTCCAAAGACCTCAAGACAATGCTTCTGGCTATGATGATAATAGTCCTATCCAGTTTGCCGACAAATTGAAAGGTAAATTCTTGCTAATCCATGGAACTGGTGATGACAATGTGCATTTTCAAAATGCCGTGACTTTGCAAAATAGTCTTATCAAAGCCGGCAAACAATTTGAGTCTTTCTATTATCCTGACAAAGCACACGGTCTGGGTGGCAGAAGAGGTCATTTGTATACCATGATGGCGGATTTCCTTCTGGAAAACTTATAATATTGAACCCTTCATAACTGGTCTTCACGGAAACGATAGTTTTTATGGAGACCAGTTATTATTTTGCGGGTTGACTTTGCAACCCACGGACGATAGACAAGTATGACTAGAAGGCTTTTTATTGTAGCCAACCCCTCAACTGGTACCAAACATCTCGAGTACATCCTTCGTGAGCTGATGGATTTCTGCGTAGCCAGAGACTTAGAGTTTGAGATATTTCTTACTGCTGCATCTCAAAACGCATGGAAAACAGTTGAAAAACATCTAGACGAATCCTATACTGATTTGGTCGTAATAGGAGGAGATGGTACGCTCAATGAAGCTATTAATGGATTGAAATATGATATTCCTGTTTCGATAATTCCGAATGGTAGTGGTAATGATTTCGTCAAAAACATCAACATTGGTCATGACTTGGAAGACCAGATCCAAGTACTTCGTTCTGGTAAAGTAAAACAAATAGACCTGGGCATCTGCAATGGCCGAAAGTTCATCAATGGTGTGGGTGTAGGGTTCGATGGCCAAATAGTTGCCGATATGCAACAAAAGAAAAGTTTACTGAAAGGCCCGGCAAAGTACTATGCTTTCGTTTTGAGAATTTTAGCGACCTACAAATCCCGAACATTCCGATTTACTCAAGACAAGCACTTGCAGCAAAAAGAGCTTATATTGATGACCATTGGTAATGGTACTACTTTTGGAGGAAGTTTTAAACTCACACCAGAAGCAGAAATCAACGATAGCATTTTAGATGTTTGTGAAATTGGTAAAATAAGTGGAATCAAGCGATTCTTCAATATTCACCGACTCAAGGAAGGTACCCATAACAGATTGCCAGAAGTGCATTTTTCACGTTGCAAACATCTACATATTGATGAAAACCCTGATTTGCATGCACATATAGACGGTGAATATCTTGGTCACCCTCCATTTGAAATTGGCATCTTGCCAAATGCCTTAAAAATCAGGGTAAAAGCCTAATTGGCGCTCTTTTTCTTTCTTAGAATCAACATGGAGATTACGGCAACCGTGATCACCACTAATGAAATCAACTGACTGTGAGAAAGAATACCGTCGATGATAAAGCCACGACGCACATCTCCTCTGAAGATCTCAATGACGCCTCTCCCAATAGAATACAAAATGATATAAACGAAGAACAACTGACCGTCAAAACGTTTGTGACGCTTCATCATGATCAATACCACTAAAACAATGGCAATCCACGTAACCTCATAAAGCTGGGTGGGGTGCAAAGCAACGTTTAATGGTTCAGCCTGACTCGCCGGATCTGTGTAGGTTACTCCTAGAAAACTCTCCGTAGGCAAACCGTGACAACATCCAGCGAAAAAGCATCCCATACGACCAAACATGTGAATGATGCAACCAGTAATGGCTATTCGGTCTAGCATCGGCCAAACCGGCCACTTCTGTTTTCTGAAATACCATATGACCGTTGGTATCGCAAATAACAAAGAGCCATAAAACACAAAACCCGTTCTAAAACCCTTGAACATATTGGAAGGAGTACCAAAATAGTAACCAGGATCCTCAAAGTAGAAAAACACTTTACCGCCAACAAAAGCTGCCAAAATGATCAGAATAGCGAGATTTTGTATTTTATCTGAGGTAATTCCAAGATCACGTTTTACCGTAATGGACATGTAAAAATAGCCCAAAGTGGCCCCAATCATGATCATGAAGCCATAAGTGTGAACAGTAAAATCACCAATCGAAAAGAGTTCTGGGTGCATGGTTGGGTTAGAAAGTTTAAGGTTCTGAGTTCTAAGATAACGCCAGTATTGGACAATCTATTATTTGGAGCCTAGTAAGCCTCATTTAGTTGGAAAAGGTAGCAAAAAAGGCAACCTTATTCAGGCAAGGACAAATGCCAATCTCAGAACCTAAAACTTTGGACTTTGAATTTGGAACTACTTAAATGGATTGTCGCCTTTGTGGGTACTACTGTCAAAAACTCGGATGGCGATTACCTCCGCTTCAGCAGTTACCTCTCCATTTACAGAAGCGGTACACGACATGACTGTTTTCTTTCCTTTAACCTCTGTTACCTTGGCTCTTAATTCTATCGTCTGATCATTTGGGGTTGGCTTCACATACTTGACAGTAATAGTCCCGGTAGCATAGCGATAGATTGGATCACTATCTAGTGACCGATCTTCTCTTCTATAGGCATCTGCCATAGCAGTTCCCATACAGTGACAGTCAATCAATGTTGCTAGAATCCCACCGTTGAGCAAGTTGGCCCAGCCATGATACTTCTCCTGGGAGTCCCAATGACAAACAGATTCATCACCGTCCCAAAAACTTTGGATTTGTAAACCTTCTTCATTACTAGCTCCACAGCCAAAACATACATTTTCGGGCATGTGGGACTGAAAGTAATCGTTATTCATAAGTCAGTTGTTGTTTCTTTGAATTCTAAATTTAGGCAATTTAAATCAAGACCGATACTGACAGAACTCCGCATTGGTTTCTTGAGTTCTCTAGTTGCATTGACGATATTTAACCCAACTTTTAACCCAAAACCGATTGCATGATTCACGTTTTAGATCTCAACTTTTTAGGCATTGATCACGCCATTGCATCGTTTCTTATCGAATCATCTGCTGGCCCTATTCTTATCGAAACTGGCCCGCACTCCACTTTTGAATCGATGAAATCACAACTGGCCAACCATGGCTATCAACCTGGAGATGTCAAGCACGTGTTGCTCACGCACATACATTTTGATCACGCCGGAGCTGCCTGGGCATTTGCTGATCACGGTGCCAAAATCTACTTGCACCCATTTGGCAAACCGCACATGGAGGACCCAACCAAGCTCTACAACTCTGCCAAAATGATCTATGGAGACGACATGGAGCGACTTTGGGGAGCCATGGACAAAATCTCAGCAGATCAGCTTCTCACCCCAGAGCATTTAGAAGAAATTACGATTGGTGACAAGAAATTTACAGCCATTCATAGCCCTGGACATGCTAAGCACCACATTGCCTGGCAGCTTAATGACATCATTTTTACAGGAGATGTAGCAGGTGTCAAGATAGCAGATGGACCGGTAGTGCCACCTTGTCCTCCTCCAGATATCAATCTGGAAGATTGGAACCAATCATTGGATATTCTGATGGAGCGAAAAGCCTCCTCATTGTACTTAACACATTATGGAGAAGTAACAGAAATCGGAGATCATGTTAATGAGCTTCGAAATATGTTGACGGATTGGGCCAACTGGATCAAAGAAAAATGGGAGTCAGGACTTACTGCAGACGAAATAACTCCACAGTTTTCAGAATACACGGCCAATCAACTCAGAGGTCTGGGTGTATCCGAACATGGCGTTAAGCAATACGAAGCTGCCAACCCAAGTTGGATGAGTGTGGCCGGGTTAATCAGGTATTGGAAGAAAAAGAGTCAATAATTATTCATTCCCTTCGTTTTTAAAGACTAGAGGAGAAGAGTATCGAGGTATTCTTCTCTTATTTTTTCACCTTTACTAATCTATGGAAGATCGCCGTATTGAAGAACTAAAAGAAAAACTGGACAGGCTTGTAACCCAGCAGCACCAAATGTCCAAAGAAATCAGAGATCTACAAGTATCCATTGATTCACTTTCAAATAGCCCTGAGAAGCAAGAGAAAACCAGTTACAATTCGGCACCTGTATTAACTTCTTCCGTACCCAAAAAAGAATTCAACACTGAATCAACAAAGGCTTCAAAACCTAAAGTAAAACGTGATCTGGAGCAATTCATTGGAGAAAATCTAATTAGTAAGTTAGGAATCCTGATTACCGTAATCGGTGTTGGTATTGGCTCTAAATTCGCTTTTGATAATAACATGATCAACCCACTTACCAGAATTATTCTAGGTTACGTGGTTTCACTTGGTTTGCTAGGCACGGCACTGTTCTTAAAAAAGAAATATACCTCCTTCAGTGCGGTACTTCTTAGCGGATCTCTGGCCATCATGTACTTGCTCACCTTTTCAGCCTATAGCTTTTATGACTTCATAGGCAAAGGCCCATCATTTGGGATCATGGTATTTCTCACTATTGCCACGGTCTATGCTGCGCTGAAGTATGACAGACCTATTATTGGACTTCTGGGCTTAGTTGGCTCCTATGCTATACCTTTTTTACTGAGCGATGGATCGGGACAGGTACTTTATTTGCTTATCTACATGGCCATTATCAATGCAGGTATTTTGGTTGTGAGCATCAAGAAATACTGGCAGTCGCTCTATTATGCTGCACTGATATTTACCTGGATTATTTTCACTGTTTGGTTTATCGATCAATATAGTCATGATGATTTTGCAGTAGGCATCACGTTCGCTTCCTTGTTTTACATACTATTCTACGCAGCATTTTTAGGCAATAAGATTCTATACAAAAAAGCATTTTCTCGAGAAGACATCTTTTTGCTATTAAGCAACTCGCTGATATTCTACGCACTTGGGTTTGCGCTCTTTAATAAGCGGTTTGATGAAGATTATGCCTTAGGAGCATTTACATTTATGAATTCTCTAGTGCATTTATTAGTGGCATTATTGGTCAAAAGACTGGATAAAGACAATGAACCTCTGTTTCGTTTGATTATTGGACTGGCCATTGTATACATTACCTTAACCATACCAGTCTTGTTCGAAGGTACGTGGATCACAGTTCTGTGGATAGGCGAGGCAGTGGCGCTCACTTGGGCAGGCCAAAACAAAGAAGGTCTTGCATACAAGCGCATGTCTTATGCTCTTATCCTTTTGACGTTCTTGAGTTTACTAACAGTTTGGGAGTCCAGAAGTCATTCAACCACCGCATCAATCATTGCCAACAAGTACTTTTTGGTTTCAATACTATCATCTATTGGGTTAGCAATCATTAATTGGTTGAACCAAAAGTCACATGTATCTAACGCCAAATGGTATGAGCGTGTCATGTATTTTGTAACTCCAGGAATTTTCATCCTATCAGTATACGTCGGTCTACTCTTGGAGATTAATGCTTTTTGGGACCATTCCGGACACCCAATGGATTACGAACTAAAGAAAATTTGGATAATGACCTATTCGCTGTGCTTTATTAGCACTTTGGGTTTTATCAGTTATTATAAAATTAGAAACGAGCAGTTAGCGAATGTCATTTTTGCACTGATCTTTTTAACTGTTCCATATTTACTTAATACTACTCTGTCGCTAAATCACCTCAGGACTTATTATTTAGAAAGAGACTCTTCTATGATGATATTATCTCACCGTTATGTACTCTTTTTATCAATCGCAGCAGTAATCATAAGTATAAAACCATTTGTTACTAATGGACTTATAAAGGATAAGTTAAAAGTTGCCTTTGACCTGCTCTTGTTGTGCACAATACTTTGGATATCCAGTATTGAATTGATTCACTGGCTAGATCTTGGTGGATTTAAATCAAGTGATAAACTGGCCTTGAGTATTCTCTGGGGAGCATCAGCCTTAGTTTGGGTAGGCATCGGATTTAGGCATTTGAAAAAACATATCCGAGTAGCGGCTATTTCACTTTTCGGAATTGCACTACTCAAATTGTTCTTTTATGACATCCCACACCTCAACATGCTCTCTAAAACCATCGTTTTTATTTTACTGGGAGTGTTGATGCTAGGTGCTTCTTACTTATACAACAGGTTTAAACAAAATCTGGAAAAGGCCGAAGACTAGTTCATCTCGAACTTCTTCATTTGGGCACTACCCACCCGAAGATGTCCAATTTCACCAATGGTATTACCTTTCTTGTCTTTTATTGGGCGAAAATCCACAGGTACTTTTACGTCTCTTGTTCCCATCAGATCAGACAGACTTTTACCCAGTTGGAGGCAAGCGATATCACTTACATGGGTAATGAAACCGTAATTGTTTCGAATGATAATAGGGTCAGATATCTGAGAAAGAATTGAGCTTAGAATGTTCGCCTCCTCATTTACATGAATTTGCAGTAAAGCATTCTCTACCACTTCTGGTAGTCGCTCGGCTTCCATCTTATTCAGAACTTCTTTTGCTCCATCAGAAACTAGTTTAGAACGGATGGCTCCAACGGAGGTGTTTGTGAAGAAAATAAAAGGTACATCTGGTACCTCAATTCGACAGGTCTTTAAAAATATTTCACCAGAGTGATTAGCCAAACCATAGTCCGAGATAATAATATCGGGAGGGTTGTTTTCTATGAGCTGTATAAAGTCCTTAAGGTTATTGACATGATGTACTTCCACCTCAGGGAAGTGCATCATCAAGACACGCTCGACCAATCTGGCGTCCTTACCGTTTTCTTCAATATGTAATACGGAGAATCTCATTTCGCTGTGATGGATGAAAATAGACAGAGTTATTCAGAATACAAGATAGTCTTCGATCAATCATCAATTTGCGAAGATCACACTGCTATTTTACCGTATCAGTCGTTTGACATCTATCACGAAAACACCTGATGGCCGTCATGAAAATTTGAAGGTAATGAACGTACCTTAATTCTCTGAATCAACGGGTTCCTTTTAGGTCTTGAAGTCATGAAAAAAATACTTGTCCCCACAGATTTCTCCGAATGCGCTAACAACGCTACGGACATAGCCATAGACATAGCCAAACACTATGGAGCGCAGTTGCACTTCTACCATTTTGTCTCTGTACCCATTGATTGGGTTCATTTAGACTTTGCCCAAAATGCCATGTACCCCGATGTAACTGATGAAGTCAATCGAGTACAGAAAGAAATGAAAAAATTGGTTCAATATGTGGAGAAAAAAGGGGTTTCAGCCTATTCCTATGTTGACTTTGATAACAGCACCGGTGCCGTAGGAAAATATGCCAAGAAAAATGACATCACATTTATTGTAATGGGATCTCATGGAGCTAAAGGTGTGCAAGAGTTTTTCCTCGGATCCAATGCTCAAAAAGTGGTTAGATACTCTGAAGTTCCAGTTTTGATCGTCAAGTCCAAGTTGGAATCACTAAAAGTAAACGACATTTTATTTGTTTCAGACTTTCAGGAAGAAATGACCAAACCGTTCGAAAACGTGGTGATGTTTGCAACGATGCTAGGTGCCAAAATACACTTGGTTTATCTCAACACTCCATCTGATTTCCAAAGATCATGGACCATTAAAGAACGTATGGAAAGTTTCGAAAAACTGGCTTCTGGGCATTTTGCCAAGTCTGAAATCGTCAATTGTCTATTCCTCGAAGAAGGAATGGAAAAATACTGTGAGAAAAACCATGTAGGTATGATTGCTATGGCAACCCACCATCGAAAAGGGTTATCCAGAACATTTCTGGGCAGCTTAACTGAAGAGGTAGTCAATCACATGGATATTCCAGTTGTAAGTTTCCCGATTTAATGTTTCAATATCAGTTAAATTGTTATGAAGTAAGTTTATGAATAGGGCCTTTTCTAAGGTCCTATTCTTTTTTTGTCCCAGAGATTCTTATGACATAACCTGGAAAAACGATGCTTTCAGACCACTATGTATTAGTTTTAGGGCAGGTAACATTGTAAATAAAGTATAAAGAAGTATGAAAAATTTTTTAGCCCTCTTCCTGGCAGGATTCATTCTAGCCAGTTGTGGAGAGTCGGATGATATGGCCTATCAGGTACAATCACCCGATAGCCAAATCGAAGTAACCTTCATGACACTCGGAGGTAAACCCGCTTACTCTGTGTCATACAAAGGAAAAACTCAAATTGACACCTCTTATCTTGGGTTCGAATTCAAAGACCAGCAACCTCTTGCCGGCAATCTTTCGGTCACCAAAAACCAGCTGAGCAGTGCAGATGAAACCTGGGAAATGCAGTGGGGTGAACAGCGCGAAGTACGCAATCAGTACAACGAACTGCGACTGACCTTACAAGAATCAGAAGCTCCGAACAGAACTTTTGACCTGGTTTTCAAAGCCTACAATGATGGAATTGGCTTCCGCTATGAGTTTCCAGAGCAAGAAGCTTTCCCTGGAGAAGTGGTAATCACAGAAGAATTGTCAGAATTTAATCTGACAGGAGATCACAAGGTATGGTGGATTCCTGGAGACTGGGACATTTACGAGTATCTGTATACAGAAAGTAAGTTCTCCAAAATCAATGCCTATGACATGTTCATAGAAGGAGATCACTTGGGTCAGGTAAAGTTGAACAGCAACGCTGTGAATACTCCGGTAACGATGAAGTCAGATGACGGGATCTACCTGAGTTTCCATGAAGCTGATTTGACGGATTATGCAGGAATGACTCTGAAAGTGGATACTTCCAGCCTGAGCATGGTTAGTGAACTGGTGGGAAATGATGCGGGTATCAAAGTAAAAACCAAAGCACCATTCGTAACACCTTGGAGAACGATCCAGATCGCTGATCGGGCTGGAGATTTGCTTGAATCAAAATTGATTGTTAACCTGAATGACCCGAACGAACTTGGAGACATTACTTCCTGGTTCAAGCCAATGAAATACATCGGTATCTGGTGGGACATGCACCTTAATCGTAGAACATGGGACTATGCATCGGGCAACCATGGAGCAACTACTGAATACACGAAAGAACTGATAGATTTCGCTGCTAAAAATGATATGGGTGGAGTATTGGTAGAAGGGTGGAATACAGGCTGGGAAACCTGGACCGATCCAAACATGCGTGATACCATTTTTGACTTCACTACATCTTATCCTGATTACAATTTGGAATATCTGGCAGGTTATGGTGCTGGAAAAGGAGTACAAATCATCATGCATCACGAAACTTCAGGAGCTGTTGCCAGATATGAGGAGCGCATGGAGCCAGCGTATCAGCTGATGAACAAACTGGGAATCCATTCGGTAAAAACAGGATATGTTGGTACTGTCATTCCTGATGGTGAATATCACCACGGACAGTGGATGGTGAACCATTATCAAAACACGCTGAATACCGGTGCTAAATATCAAGTGGCTATCAACATGCACGAGCCTATCAAAGCAACAGGATTAAGAAGAACCTATCCGAATGCAATTTCTCGTGAAGGTGCTAGAGGTCAGGAATATAATGCATGGGCTGGAGAAGGGGCAAGTCCTCCATCTCACTTGCCAACTATTGCTTTCACAAGAATGCTATCAGGTCCATTTGATTATACTCCGGGAATTTTCAATTTGAGCTTGAAGCCTTACAAAGAGGATCATCCGATCAAATCAACATTAGCCCTTCAGTTGGGACTTTATGTGAACATCTACAGCCCTATCCAAATGGCAGCTGATCTCATCGATTACTACAAAGGAAACCCTGCCTTTCAGTTTATACTGGATGTAGGAGTGGACTGGGAGCAAAGCAAGGTTCTAGATGGTGAGCCTGGAGACTTCCTCGTAACAGCAAGACAAGAAAAAGGTACGGATGATTGGTTTGTGGGTGGTATGACGGATGAAAATGCTCGCCCTTACACACTAAAGCTAGATTTCTTAGAAGCTGGAAAGACGTATACCGCTAAAGTTTACAGAGATGCAGACGATACGCATTATCTCGATAATCCTACTGCTATCGACATTGTGGAGATGGAAGTAACAAAAAGTGATGAAATTCCAGTAAATATGAAAGAAGCTGGCGGTTTTGCCGTTAGTCTAATAGCTAAGTAATTAGTTTTCATATAATCGTATCAAACCCTGGCGCTAAAACGTCAGGGTTTTTTGTTATATTTAATATACAACTCTGCCATAATGAAATTACTACTCTCCATCTTGTGCTCACTATTCCTGACGCAAGCCATTGCTCAAAAGAAACAAGTGATTTACCTCGATACGCTAGGCAATGAAAGTAACTTATATGAGCATATTGCTATTCTCAACACGGCGTGGTACGAATGGGACTATGATGAATCAGATCCAAAAATCAGCTATATCCGCTTCAAGAGACTCAGCAAAAAAGCACATGACAGTCTAACCCATCTCACTTATCAAAAAAATCTCTTATTGAATAAAATAGATCGGCCGTTTGTGCTTCCATCAGTGACGGATCTTTCAGGCAAAACCTGGACTCAGGAAGAATTAGATAGCAAAGTGGTCGTGGTAAATTTTTGGTTTGTAGGCTGTGGCCCTTGCGAAATAGAAATGGCCGAACTCAATCAACTAGTGGCCAAATACCAGAATAACCCTGAAGTTGTCTTTCTTTCGCTATGCAACTCCAAAGGGAAGAAAATTCAAAAATTTCTAGAGCGAAAGCAGTTTGATTTTCACATCGCCTCCGCAGTGGATCAAACCATTCCTAAATTTGGTATCTCTACTTTCCCGACAAACTTCGTGGTAGACCATGGTACTGTTCGTTTAGCGCTGGAGGGTACCGGAAGAGGAGCTGTTTATCTTTTGGACGAAGCTGTTAAAAAAGCGCTAAATGATTGACTCACCTAGCGCATTTCTCCAGCTTATTGATTTTCTGATTCTGTCTTTAACAATGCCAATTGCTGAACTGCATTTTCATTCGCTGAGTCCAGTTCCAATACTTTTTCATAGCATTTTATCGCATTGACGGTATCTCCTTTGATAGTCAATGCCTCTCCATAGCTATCATAGACATTTGGCTCATGCCTGAACAAGTAAGTATTGAAATTGAAAACCAATAAAGCTTCATCCACTCGATCACTTCTTAGCATAACATAGCCTAGTGTATTCAATTCTGAGCTTTTACTGACCTTTTTGTACACCTTGTAAAAGTGTGCGTTGGCATCCTCATATATTTCAGAAATGGATTTCTCAGCTAACAGATCCTGAAAATAAGTAGCCGCATGATAATTTGGTGCAGAAGGATAACCTAAAGCTATTTGAGCCAGGTCTGTTTCCAGATCGGTGGAAGGAAACTCGACAATTCGTCCAATTTCCTGCCCGTCTTCTTTAAAAATGAAAGTCGGAACTCGGTGAATATCTAATCCCTTTTCTTCATGATTAGGACCTTGCTTGTATTTCTCATCACCATCATAAAGTGCGATGATATTTAGTTGATCTCTGTCCAGACCCAATTCATCCCAAAGATGAACAAACTGTGGAACCCAGTTTTTGCTATCTCCACACCAGGAACCTAAATAAATATCAACTTGAGTGTCTTTCAATTCCTTTTTCCATGGGTGTGATTCTTGTAGTGTCTCAAAATCATCATAGTGTTGTTGGTACCAACCATCACCATGATTCATTAAATCGGTAATCGTCACCGGACCACATAGATGAGTTTCTTCACGCTTATTCACATAGGTTTCGGCGTTTTGGGCATTGAGAGAAATGGCAACAACAAGCGCTGCTGCAAATAGGATAGGTTTCATTATAGTTTGGTTTTTGATTTCCGCTAAGAAACCTGAAACCAAACAAAATCACTGTTAATGAAGTGTTAAAAAGGCCTAATGAATTGTTAACGACTATTGAAATGCTCTCATCCGATAACTGATGATAAAAGAGAATCCCATAACCATAATCGCTAATATAGCCGCCAATGCGGTAAAAGGTAATTCTGGCATTTCTAAGTGAATGCCTTCAAACGCAGTATTCAGTTTAGAGAACCAGTCTCCAGAAAATGTAATATCAATAGAAGGCCACTGCACATCTAAATACGATTTGCCAGACGAGTCTTTAAACCATAAGAGTAGATAGGCGATCAATGAAGTAAAAGCAGCTCCGATTATCCACAATACCTTTTTGCTGATTACAGGCTCATACTCCATGACTGAAGACTCTGATGTTTCAATATTGAGCATAATTTGTTCCTTCAAACTCCTGTTTGGTAAAGACTCAGACTTTCGGAACAAGTCTTTAATCAAATCATCCTGTAGTTTATTGTCTTCGTTATTCTTCATGATACCCATTCGGTTATCCCTACTTTTCTTAATACTTCACTCATTTTTTTACGAGACCGGTGCAAGATGATTTTCACATTGGAATCTTTCAATCCCATAATCTCACAAATCTCCTTGATGGACTGATCATTGTAATAATACAACGTAACAATTCCCTTTTCGTCTTCAGTCAAACCCTCAAGAGCTTGTGCTAAGACGCTACGCATGTCACCCAACTCGGCCTGATCATGTACATTGTTGCCCTCGAAACTCGAGGAGTGATTTTCTATGTCTACCAACACGGGCTTCACTTTTCTCAATCGAGTCATACAGGCAAAATAGGCGATCCTCAACATCCAGGTGGACAATTTCGATTCGCCCCTGAACGTATTGAGCGATTTATACACCTTCAAAAACGTGTCCTGAACTACTTCGTGCGCATCTTCTTCGTTGCGCAGGATGTTTAGCACAAAATTATACACCCGCACCTGATACTGATCCACCAGATCTCCAAAGGCACGGGTATTCCCAGCCAGGATCTGCTCAATCAAATAGGTATCTTCGGTTTGGTGCATTTGTATGGTTAGACTACAGTAAGATACGACCGGTTACATTTTTTTAAAAAAAGTTGTAACCAGTACTGAAACTGTGTAGTCAATAAGGGCAAATCACAAAAACTTAAATCGACTGATATGGAAGTAATGATCGTATTCCTGGTATTTTTCGCAATGGTCTTCGGAATTGCCTATGTATTTTTTACTACAAGAAACAAAGAACGCCTCCTCATGATTGAGAAAGGTGCAGATGCCAGCCTTTTCGAGCGCAAATCAACGCCATTCTCTATCGCCAAGTTCATCTTGAATATTGCTTTGTTGTTTATGGGCATTGGCCTGGGCATATTCCTTGGTTGGACTATTGGAGATGCTTTAGGTGCTAGACATAATCAACATATTGAAGTCTATGTTATGTCAAGTGTCTTCATTTTTGGTGGACTTGGATTGGTAACCGGGTTTTTCATTACCAGAAAAATCGAGAGAGCAGATACCAAATAAACTTAAGATAAAGTCTTTCGGTCAAGCCTCGGACATGATTGTCTGGGGCTTTTTAATTTATACTCAGCACAATCGTCATTCCCTGAATTTCCTTATAGGATTCCGTTTCATTGACTAATTCTATGAAATTCTAAGGGAATCTATTTTGATCATTTGTACAGTTGAGACTTATATGTAGGCAATATTCGACTTAAGAATAATTTACTTGTAAATTCGAAAAAACTCGCAGATAAATAATGTCCATTATTAATGATCCGATTATTAAAATTTAAAACTATTGTACTCTGTATAATAATAGCCTCCATAAATATTGGTTGCAAGGAGAACAAGGTTGTTCCTGATATTCCGGTGGGTACTATGGAAATGGAGCTGCTTGGAATCAATGGCTCTGGCAATGTCGACAAGTTTCATGGCACTGATACTGAGCATACTTACTTTAGTATTAGATCAGGTGGTATTTCGGATTCGATTGTTATCAGTTTTAGATTTTACTTTGAATTCGCAACCAATACAAGTCAAAATCTATATTTGGAAATTTGGGCTGAAACTATCGTCGGGCAAGATTATCTTAATGATGATGGTGAATTTGAGCCTTCAACCCTCAAGCCTATTATTACAGGATCTGAACTTGGAAATAACATAAGTATTATATCTTTTTATTCCGAAGATTGTCAACTATCATCCTTCGAGAATCAACATCAAATCGAGATTGTCGATACCTCTATCATAGAATTAGATAACAATACTCATGATGCTATCATAACAGGTAAAATTGAAGCTGAATTTGGTCCAAAATGCTCAGATCAGACTGTTGAATTAAAAAATGGCGTTTTTAAATCTAGAGTCACGCTTTTTTATTGATTTTCTATCTACCTCAATCGAATAATCTCTTTTATAAATTGAAAGAATAAGTTAACATCTACATTTATGGCCATTTTCAAACGAAATCATGAAGAGTGTTACTTCAATATCCCCAAATACTGAATCCAAGGACCAACCTCCGATTTGTATTGCTTGGCCATCACTCGGGAAATCTGGGCAATATGACCTAAGTCATGTGCCGTCCAGGTGGCTAACATCTGCCTCAAGGTTACTTCACCAAGAGCTGGGTGGGTTCCTACCTGATTGAGTTTTTGCTCGTCCAATTCAAAAGATTTGAGTTTAGCTATGTTCTCATTTCTTAAAATGGAAAACTCTTCTAACAAACCATCCATTGTTTTGCCTTTGCTTGCCTCAAATTGCGCTTTCATGTCAAAGGGAGGAAATGGCTCCTTCGAGCCTGAGAGTATGATTTCCGTTCTTGGAATCCAATCAGTTTTTTCTCCCACAATCAAATGACCCAGTACATCAAAAGGACTCCAGGTTTCTGAACCTTCATTGTTTTGGGTCCAATCATTAGAAACGCCTGTTAATAATGCTGTCAAAACTGAAGGAGTTCGCTCAAGAATTTCAAGTGATTTTTGAAGATCAAATTGCATAACCAGCTGATTTTTGATTCGTCCACATAAGTTAGCGTTTATTTCATGACGAAACAGCTTATCTTTCATACACAATACTTCCAAACTAAAATGATTCGTATTTTCCCGCTGCTGATTACCATTTGCCTGAGTATTCAGGTCTTTTCTCAAACCAATCCGCTACTTCAAGTAGAATCCTACCAGCTACCTAATGGCCTGACCGTGTTTCTTAATGAAGACACTACAGCCACCAAGGTCTTTGGAGCAGTGATGGTCAATGCCGGATCGAAAAATGAAGATCCCACGGCCACAGGAATGGCACACTATCTGGAACACATGCTCTTCAAAGGCACTGAGGAAATGGGCACCTGGAATTATGCTTCAGAAAAACCACATCTCGACTCGGTGAACTTGCTCTACGAACAACTGGCAGTAGCAAAAGATGAATCTGCCAAAGCCAACATTCAGCAAGCGATTAATGAGCAAGCAGTAAAAGCATCTCAATACGGATTACCCAATGAATTTGACAAACTACTCAAGAGCATAGGAAGTACAGAGGTCAATGCGTTCACTACGTATGAAATGACCTTTTACCACAACTTCTTCCCGGCACACGAAATCGACAAGTGGCTGGATATTTATGCAGAGCGATTCGAAAACCCGGTTTTCAGATCATTTCAATCAGAACTGGAAGTGGTCTATGAAGAAAAGAACCGTGCTGAAGACAGTTTTGAGCGACGTGTCTACGAAAAAATGCAGGAGTTGATTTTTCCGAACCTCCCTTATGGACAGTGGTCGGTTTTGGGTACAACCGATCACCTGAAAAATCCTTCACTGACCAAAATGTATGATTTTTATGACAAGCAGTACGTTCCTGGCAACATGGCCTTGATCCTGACAGGAAACTTCGACAAAGAATCTGCTAAACGATCGATAAAAGAAAAATTTGGTGACTGGGAGGCCAAAGAAGTTCCTGTTACCAGGCTGCCAGAACCCAAGCCAATCGTAGGGGAACAACTTGAAAAAGTAAGAATCACTCCAATCAAAGCTGGTTTTCTTGGATTTCAAACAGTGCCTTATAATCACCCAGATCGAATCGCCATGGATGTTGCGGAATATTTGCTCTACAATGAAGGCGAAACCGGATACATCAATCAGATAGAATTGAACAATGAAATGATCTATGCCGGGTCGTTCAGTTCTATATACAATGATGCGGGCGCTTATGTGATCTTTTTCATTCCTAAAATCCTGATTCAGAGTATTGGAAATGCTGAGAAGAAAATTGAAAATGCACTCAATAAACTGCATTCAGGTGAATTTTCAGATGAACTGCTTCAAGCTGCTAAAAATGAGATTAGCCGAACCTATCAGGAAAGTTTAGAAAACCTGGAAGAACGAGGGACATTGATTGGCGGCTCTTTTAACGCAGGATTGACGTGGGACTATGTGTTGCAATACCCTTCCAATATTCAAAACATCACCAAAGAGGATGTCATTCGCGTATCCAATAAATATCTAGGGAAAAATCGGGTGAAAATGGTCTCTCGCACAGGTTTCCCTAAAAAGGAAAAACTTGACAAGCCTCCTTATAAACCAGTTACCGCTGAGCAAGAGAAGGAATCGGCATATGCGAAAGAATTTGAAAAGATTGAAGCGAAAGAATTCGAGCCTCAGTTCCTGGACTTGGCCAACGATGTGGATCGAGTAGAACTCCCTGGTGGTCATTCTATCATGACTTCCAAAAATCCATTCAACAACATTTTTAATTTGGAAATCAAATTCAGAACAGGCACCATTGATAACCCCAAACTGGATTATGTAGCAGGAATAGGGACGCTTTCCGGTGCTGGGACTTACTCAATGAGTGAATTAAAAAATGCGTATGCAGCTCTAGGAAGTACTTATGATGTGTATGGAAGCCTCAATTACTTTGTGGTGACGCTAGAAGGCCCAGAGGATAAACTGGACGAAACCCTGAAGCTAACTAACCTGCTGCTGACCGACATCAAGCCGAATGAAAACACCATGAAAGTGCTGTACAATGGTGAAAAGACCGAACGAAAGCTTGAAAAACGAACGCCTCAGTCCATGAGCATTGCCCTGGTAAATTACGCCAGCTATGGTGACCAATCCTTTTACTTACAGCGACTCAAGAGTAAAGAAATCAAAGCGTTAGAAGCGGAAGACCTGCAAAAAGACTTTTTGACCGTCATTAAAAACTATCAGGCAGAAATCGTTTATACAGGCAAAAAATCAGCGCAAGAACTCTCAGAGTTAGTCGCTGACAATTTAGACTTATCAGCTTCTGGCAAAGCAACCGAACTACGAGTGAGGCCTATGCAGCCCGTTAGCAAGCCTCAAATTTTGTTTGTGAATAACAAAAAAGCCGTTCAAAGTCAGGTGTATTTCTACATGCCAGGAGAACCAATAGCAAAAGATGAGTATCCATATGTACAAGCCTTCAACCAATACTTCGGTGGTGGATTCTCAGGTTTAATTCTTCAGGAAATTAGAGAATATCGATCTCTGGCGTATTCTGCGGCGGGTTGGTATCAGCCAGCACCAATCACAGATGCTGATAGTCGACTCATTACCTACATTGGTTGTCAGGCGGATAAAACCACAGACGCCATTACAGTGATGAAAGGTTTGATAGAAGACATGCCTCAAAAACCTGAGCGAATGGCCGCATTGCGCAAAAACCTCCAACTGGAAACGGTAACCGAATATCCAGACTTTAGAAGTATTCCAGATCGAGTAATTGCACTGGAGCGACGTGGCTTTGACGATGATCCTAATAGGACAGCATATGAAACCTATCCAGAATTGACAATGGAAGATATTTATGAGTTCTATGCACAGCGAATTAAAGGCAAACCATACACCATCACCGTTCTTGGAGATGGAAGAAGAATAAACATGGACGAGCTGAAAAAGCTTGGTGAGGTGGTAGAACTCAAGTACGACGACTTTATCAATAAATAACCATGAAAAAGTTCTTTATCGGTTTTGGGCTTGTATTGTTGCTACTGGCCATTTTTGTTCTGAACACCTTCTATTCCACAGGCTTTTTTCGAGAGGTACTTACGAGAATAGATGGTCAAACTTCTAGTTATGCCATTTATGGAGCCGAAGATCTGGCTATCTCACGAGAGGATTCATTCTTAATCATTAGCAGTGATGATCGCGCAGCAAGGTTCCATGGTAGAAAACGAAAAGGTGCTTTGTACAAACTGGATTTGACTGACCCAAAAGCTAAACCAGTCAAACTTACAGCAAACCTTGATTTTACTTTCTTGCCTCATGGAATTTCGATGTTGAAAACAGACTCATCATCCTACAAAATCTGGGCTATCAATCATACTCATGAATATCATAGCATTGAGGTGTTTAAGCTTTCAGGAGATTCGCTTTTCCATTTGGAAACTATCAAAGACGATGCCCTGATCAGTCCAAATGATTTGGTAGCCATAGATGAAAACCGATTTTACATTACCAATGATCATCAATATCGAACTGGAATTAAACGAATGGCAGAAGACTATCTTGGTTTAGCACTATCCGACGTGCTGTTTTATGACGGAGATACCTTTACGCAAGTAGCTGATGGCATAGCCTATGCAAATGGCATCAATTACCACTCAAAAATGAATAGGCTATTTGTCGCATCGCCGAGAGGGTTTCTAGTCAAAGTTTTCGAACCAGACGTTAATTCAGGGAAATTGGACTTAATTGAAGATATCGATACTGGTACAGGAGTAGATAATATTGAGTTTGATACACAAGGAAGACTATGGATTGGTTCGCATCCAAATTTGATGCATTTTACAAGCTATGCGATGGGCAAAGCAGATACGTCCCCTTCGGAAGTGATTATCATTGATTATCAAAGTAAGTCTAGCTACTCGATTGAATCGGTATTTGAAGATACTGGTGAAAACATTTCCGCAAGTACTGTTGCCATCCCGTTCAATGGAAAAGTCTACATCGGTAATGTAATGGATGACAAATTGCTTGTCTGGGAATCTAACTAAAAAACCACGACCAAAAAGCCGTGGTTTCAGATCAAAGGATCCATGCGATTGGTATTATCCTTTTCTCAAATAAATATTTCCGCTGATCGTCTCCAGTTCCATTGGGATACCGCCATTGTTGACTTGACCTTTCACATTCATACCCACTATTTGATGTAAACCATCCTTGCCGTCAGGATAAGTAATGTTGAGATCTGAGTAGACTTCTCCGGAAATTGTTTTGGCTTTGAAATCTATACCCAATGAACCGACCATAATGTCAATATCCCCTGAGATGGTTTTAAGCTTCATGTCTTTGGGGTATTTATTCAATAGAAAATCCCCACTGATGGTATAAGCATCCACTTTCATGTTTTTGGGCATTTTGACTGTGTAAAACAGGTCGGTATTGAACGAGCAGTTGGTTCCTGTTCGCTCTATTTTGTCCCACATGTCTTTATCCATGGCTATGGTGATTGATCTAGAGGACACTTCTTTTTCCAAAGTAAAGATGTGATCGTATTCTCCATCGTTTATGGACACGCTTACTTCTACATACACTTCGTTTTTATCCCAGGTTTCGATTTTGATCTCATCAGCAAAGTCAAATTTCAATTCCAGCATGTCCTGGCCATTTACAGGAGCGGTTTCGGTTACTTTGGTTTGGGCATAGCTCACCCAGGTTGCTGCGCAAAGCAGCATCGTCAATAGATTTTTCATGATGTTTACAGTTTAAATGGGGCTGTTGAAAAAAGTGTCATTTCGATTTTGGAGAAATCGTTGAGTCAGCACTTTGTGAATTTCTTATTTGTCTTTTCGGATGTATACGTCGCCACTGATGCTTTTGAGGAGAATATTAACTCCACCGCCATTCAAAGTAGCATCCACAGACATTCCGCCAGCCATTCTACGCATGCCTTCTTCATTTTTCACATCAAAATTGACATCCGTATATACTTCCCCAGAAATGGTGCTTAGTTTGAATGCCCCTTTTGTGGATGTAGGAAGGGTCACATCTATGTCTCCACTGGTAGAAGTAATGGAGGTTGGAGTAGTCTGACTAATTCCTGTGAAAATCACCGTGATGTCACCGCTTAAGGTATTGGCAACAACCGGACCTTTCACATTTCTCAAGATGACATCTCCATTTTGTGTCTTCACATCGATTTCGTTGGTTAATCCACTTACCACAAAATCACCAGCCTGCCATGAATTCAAGTCCGCTTTGACCTTCATGTTTTGAGGTACTTTTAGCAGGTAATGACCATCTGCTTTTCTACTAGCTGCACTCACTTTGATCACATTGCCTTTCTGAGTTACACTCAGACCTATATCGGTATTGTCACTTCCAGTTGCTGATAGAGGCTTTAAGCCTTGAGCTTTTTCCGGTACTCCCTCATAGTTTTTGGTAGAAATCACCAATTCTGGTGTATTTACTGCGGCAATTGTAATATCTCCGTAGAAGTTTTCAATACTCAGAGTGATGTCTGATGCATTGCCTTTTGGTGTCAACTTAAAAGTTTTCTCCACACCACCTTGTCGTCCGTAACCTACTGCCTTAACATCAAGGTCAATATCCTGGGCAAAAGACAAATTGACCAGCAGTGCAGTTATCGTTAAAAGAATAATTCGTTTCATTGTTTTGAATGTTTTGTAAGAGTTTTTGAAAATTGATTTATTCAAATTGGCCTTCTTGAATCTTGATTTACCCGGCTTATTCAAGAGAATAATTAGTTTATATCTTTAAAACTCTCTTGAATAATGACGAAATAATTCTAAAGAATTATTTGTCAGGGTAACCCTGATATTCGCCTTCTGCGAATCGTCAGCCCTTTGGGCAAATTATGCTTTAGCATAATTTGGGTTATGCAATGATGTCCAAAGCGATTTTTGCTTGCTTTTTCACATCGGTGTTAATGGAATCTTGTTCCAATAGTTTCTTCAGTGGCTTGATGGCGTGCTTTTCCTGCGCTTCCATCAGGATACTGATTAATGAGATTTGAATCAATGGATCAGTCTGCTGTTCCAGGGATTCTGCCATGCGCATTGCTACATCTTGCTGATCCATAAATCGAACCAAAGCTTGTGCAGCGGCATAGCGCACATTCGGACTTTCGTCGGTATTCAATGTCGTAAAAAGAGAGTTGAGAAGCTTTTCGCTATAAGCTGGTTTTTCAGCCTCAATCATGTTCACCACCTGTAGTCTTTCACTTGCCGAAGATGGTTGCAGCGTATTCATCATCGAAACTTCCTTCAACACATCCACTTGAGATTGCAAAGCGATGATTTCATCCGAACGATCATCAGTGGTCAACTTGCCTGCATAGAATCCTACTATTAACAGTGCTACTGCAGCAGCAATCTGCCAGATTTGGAAGCCTCCTCTGGATCTCTCTTTTGAAATTTCTTTGGCTACTGCCTGAGCAATATCCAGCTGAACCATGTCAGGAACCTTCTTCTCTCCAATGGAATCCATGGTGGAAATGACCTCCTCAAATTCATGCTGAAGCTTTTGACAGCTTTCGCAATCCGCTAAATGTTCTTTCAGTTCACTTGAAAGTGCCCCTGTTTCCAGGAATTCGATAATTTCTTCTTCTGTTATATGTCTCATCTCCATATCAGTTAAGATGATTTTCTAATTCAAAATAGATGTCTTTCAGCTGCTTGATAGTGCGGTGAACCTGCACTTTTATCGCACTGACTGACATGTCCTTTAATTCGGCGATCTGCTCATATTTCATTCCTTGAAATTTGCTCAGAACGAGGAGCTCACGTTTGTCTTCCGGCAGTTGACTCATAGCTCGCATCAGCGTTTGCTCACGCTCCAGCTGCAGTTCGTCTTTGTCATCTTCCTGATCTGGAAGTATATCTGCCGTAGTAAACCGATCTTTATAGACTTTGATTTTCTTGAAATGGTCCTTCACTTGATTGCGAGCAATCTGAAACAACCAGGTCTCAAAACTGCTGCCCTGCTTGTAGGAGTTTCTATATTTCAACACACGTATGAAAGTCGTTTGCGTCAGGTCGGCGCTATCGTCTCCATCTAGTGTTGACTTTAGAAAGTAATTGTACACCCGCTGCTGATAGCGACTGACCAGTCCATTAAGTGCATCTAGCTGCCCTCGCTGCACCGTCATCATCAACAGTTCATCACTTGCTTCACTCAAGTTGTAATCGGTTTAGGTTTTCGTGAATTCGGATAAGTTACCTCAAAGTGGATGGAAGGTTACAGGCGGGTTGAAAAATTTTTAGTTGGGGTTTTGATTGGGGGGATACTTCATCAAAATCCAGTAAAGACTGATTTGGTTAATTATAATTTTTCATCAGCTCGGTATTATAACATTGGAATCAGTAAGTTTAGCTTTCCTGTGCATCATGTGGGCGTGCTATATTATTTCTGTTGATGCTATCCAGCAACAGTGTTAAAACAGTTTACTTAGCCACATCAATTTTAATGAATTGAACTTGAGAGAATTTTTTTTATTGATTTGAGCGATTTTTACATCATAGCGCCAACACGAGAATCTCGACAATGGGCTTTAGGCATCACGAAAGGGGAATATAATTCGATTGAACATTTCGGTAGAATTAAATCAATGGAAGGTCGTGATTCTGTAAATGAGTTTTGGCAATTGATGAGGCCTATAAATCTAAAGCTCTGGTTTAAAGATTTCGAAAATAGCAACCTTAAGAACTTAGGATATGCGGACATCCATGAATGGACTGGTGATATAATGCATGATCCACCATTGATTGGTAGACCGATTTCTTTTATGGTGATATTGAGTGAAAGAGTAAAGGATTATCTACAGGAATTGGATATACCAAGTCATCAGTTTCATCAGTTCAATGTTATTAAAGAAGATGATCAAGAGGAGCGTATTTACTATGGGTTGCAAGTGGTCAATGAAATTTATTCAAGACTGGTTTATTCTGAAATTACATTTACACTTGAGAAGCGTAAAGAGATCATCAAAACTTATGATAAAGGAGAAATAGGAAGTTATAAAGACTACTTAGCAGAGCAGGCTGCTATGAGGGAGAGGTTTCGATTATCATCTCTTAAACCGGATAAGCTCGTTTACAAAGAGCACTTTGACCTTCTACTCAATGATGAAGCCAGGTTTGTGGTCAGCCAAAAGGTTAGAAACACCCTGTTGCAAATGGATCTATCGGGAGTGGAGATCACCAAATATGACAAGAAGGAGATCATTACGGGATTTGATTAATTGCACGAGCTTCCTTTAGCACGTGTTGAAGTTCAATGACGCTACGGTCATGACAGGTGTGACCAACAAGCGTTATATAGCTAACTGGTCAAGAGATAATAATTTTCTTGAGCATCATGCTGGCTAGCTGTATAATGTCTGTTGATGTTATCTAGCAACAGTGTTAAAGACTACTTTAAGTCGGAGATAAAAGAATGATAGAAAAAGAAGAACTTCTTCAAAAACTTAATAACATTCTCGCTGAATGTGTGCCAAGAGATTTTGCTTTCGTGGATTCATCCTATTATTTAATCAAAGAATGGGGATATGTAAGGATGAGTCTAGCTTATGGCGGATCTCATCCTGCTAATAATACTTTTAATGCGGGAATAACATGTATTATCAGGATAAATCAGATTGAAGAATTTTGGGAAGACTTCTCATCAGATCTCAATATTTCTTTTATCAATCATAGTCTGATTAATCCAATTCATACTTTCTCTGTTTCCTCTGGTATATTTAGGGCTAATGATCAGTTGGGAATTGACACAAGTAGCAATATTTTGAGTCCATTTAATAACCATGAATCAGGATTAGCCAACTTCAAAAATCATATTAAAGAAAAGATAGACAATCAATATATTCCTCTGATAAAAGAGTCTTTGAATATAAAATATCTTGATAAGTCAATTAACGAATCAATTTCATTGGATGATGATTTAACCAGATACATACTAAATAGTGATGGTCTTATTTTTAGAAGAACCATTCTTGCAAAGATCAGTGGAAACAGTTTGTTCGAGGATATATGTAATTATCAAAGATCAGCGTTTAGCCAGTATGGGGAATTATCACAGATTCCAAAGTATGCATTTTTTAAGAATATCCCTTATGTGTATGAAACAGTCGTCTCGAGATTGAATAAAATACAAACTAATAGTTCTCTTAGATGGAATATTTAAATTTATTGGTCTTCATTGACCCTTCGAGCATTTCAAGGGTAATTAAAAATCGATAGCGTTAGCTAGCGGTATCATGTCTGTTGGTGTTTTTCACCAACAGGGGCCAAAACCTAATGGAACACTTAGTAGAGTCAAGGGTTTAATTTGATTGAGAATTGGAGACTTAGTAAACTGACTTAATAAGATGGATAATGTCTACAAATTAAGCCACGATAATGATCATTCTGGAGATTCAGAAATTGACGCTAAAGTGATTGAATTCGAGGGAAGTTCTAAACTGCCATATTACCTCATCGATGTAAAGACATATTCATTGAATGTATTGCCTTCAAGAATTTATTGTCAAGCTAATCTTAGTTTAATTCCGGATTATGATTATCCATTGACAGATATGGAAATTCCAATAATGAGCTTGAAAATGCTTGAAATATTGGAATCAGTTAATCCATTCGATTATTACAGAATACCTGTAATAATGCTTGATGATACTTGTCTAGATCTCATTCCAGAAGGAATCGATCGTATCCTACAAATTGATTCCTACTTTACAATTAGGTTAAATGAAATCAATGACGGTTTTTTTGATTACGAGAAGTCGGATTTTAAAATGTCAAGACGACTAGAAGGTCAAATTGGTCGTATTAAGCAAATTGTCTTAAAACGGCCTGACCATGGGTTTCCCCCTTTATTTAGAATATCAGAGACCCCATCTACATTGTTTATTTCCTTTGAGGCAAAAGAAGCTTTAGAAGCAGCTAATATCAAGGGTTGTGTTTTCGAAGAAGTGGAGGTTTCGGAATAATACCCCGCCCTTCTTAGTCTTTACATAACATCACGAAAAAAGGCGAGTTTAAGATAATGGTTTTTTGCTCGTGAGGACTCAAGCCAAGGCTAGTAAAATGATAACTCGGTTTCTACCAACCTTTGATGGAATCTATTAGATAGGTTGACCCATTAGGTATCAACGTTAACTCAACAACGTTTATCACATCATTAAACCCTGTGTTATAAGTTACCTGATAGGTTGCATCCTTCTCAGATACCTTAATAACTTTCAAACTGTTTGTCCAATTTTCACTACAGTCTTGTGCATTTAAGAAGGGATCATTATCGAGGATCGAAGTATTAATATGCTGCAAAAAGGTTTTTTGAGCAATGAGCGTTTCTGAATTCTATGAATTTTTCATACTCAGAGGCTGGTTGGTCACACATCCTGATGTATTCTGTATAGAAGGCTTTCAAGAATTCTTCTCCGGTTACACTGGACTGAGATGTCACTTCAGACTTCATCAAGAACACTACTAAAAGTGATATAAAAAATGCTCCAGTCAACTTCATTATAAGCCCAAATTAATCGAAAAACACAAAAAAACACCTTCCAAAACGAAAGGTGTCTCAGGCTGATCAGATTTAGCTACTATTAGTCCTTCTGAGCTACTGTCCAGTCTATGTCAAACCGCTCTTTTAGGTAGGGCTTTAACGGACCCAAACCAATTTCGTCTCTTCGCTTATCCACATGTGCAGGATCAGCAATGGCATAAGGTGTTTTTTGCAGGTCTTCAAACCGGATCTGGGTTCCGTAGAGTTGTTCTTTACCTTCTTCCACTAGTAATCGATCCTTCATTTTCGCATATCTGAGTGGTTGAGCTTCTCCATTGATAAATGCCTCCTCCAACATAGGGAAGTATCTCGCTCGCAATTCATAGTTGGTATGATTGATAATCAATGCCGCTCCAGCTGCTGCAATTTCGGTGACCTGAGTGGTCGTAGGCCAGCCATATTTGTCCAGTAACACCAGAAGCCTGGCTTCATTCTCCTTCACATTTTGCTCTTCCATAGCGAGAATCGGGAAAATTGCAGGTGTGGAAAAATATCCGCCATTGCGTATATACTTTCTGCGTTCTATGTTACCTGCATACATGAATCCCTGATCTTTGATAATCATGCGAAACAGTTCACGTGCAAATGGCTCATTTTTGATTGCTCCGTTTTTCGCTTCATATTTTCGGATTTGCTGATCTTCTATTTTGGTCCATCTGGGATCATCAATGAGGCTCAAAAACTCTGGGTCATACAAAGCCGATAAAGTAGAGTCATTGGTTAATGCCAGGTTCAAAAAGTAAAAGGAAGTATCACGCATGCTGGATGAATACAGCAATGCAGTAGTAGAAGCTATTTTATATGATACTTCTGGTGTCGGATTTTGCGCCATGGCTATGCCATACTGGGCCAACGCAGGCATGAGTAATCCTTCTTTTTTCAAGCTATCTCCAACAGCTATACTGTTTTGAGCTACGGCAATGAATACTGAGCAAATGGTTAAGGTAAGAATGAATAATCGCTTCATGAGTTTTCGATTTTTGATACTGGACAAGTATAAAATCAATTAGCTCACGAAATCAGAAAAGTCGTTCAACTACAGGTTTTGAAGTGGATTTGACATGTGGAAAATACTATTCTAATTCCAACTCTTTAATCAATTGCAAATTCAAGAGTTCTACAGCTGTCAAGTCTGTTTCATTTATTTCATCATGTGTAGCTTCATACCATTCATATTTCTGAAAGTAATCAAACCATTTCTGAGTTTTGAACCTATAACCATAACAGGCGAATATTTCGTTTCTCATGGTCGCTAACTCTTCTTTTGACAAAAGATGAAGCTCTTCTCTTGATAATACTTGGGTTGAGGTTTTGTAATATAATCGTGAGATGTCAACAACTTGTTCTCTAATTAGGTTGAAGTTTCCTGTTTCTTCTATCAGGTATGTATTTATTCGAATACTCTCATTGCCTGAAGGTTCATCAATACATTCTCCTTCCCACGCATAATCTTTTGTAACGATGATAGTATCATTAAATAAAAGTGTTTCAGTCGATTTCTGAAACGCGCAATCCGCTAGCTGATTATGTGTTTCTATAAGAGAGATAAGTTTTCCAGAATTGGTGAAGGAATACAAATGAATACTTTCACAAATTCCCCCAGCAATACATTCATATTGAACACTAACCATTGTAAAATCCTTATTGGAACGAACAACTGATTTGGCTGTTCGCTTTTCAAACTCCAATCTTTCTTCTGGAAATGGTCCTTTTATTCCCAAAAACTTCATTTGATCTTCCGGACTTATGGTTTTCCCAGGAAATAATTTCAAGAAATCAGAAAACGAACGATCATCCTGGGCAAAAAGACCTAATGCTATGAACAGTACTAAAACAGATGTGATAGTTTTTGGGATCATTTCAGTATCAAAATTGGTTTTTCAAGAGTCCCTATAATTTCTTCAATCTCAACCTTAGTTATATTAATAACCCCAATTTCTATTTTGTTAATATGCTCTTCTCTCCAGAATTGATGAGTTAGATACATCTCCTTGTCTTTAGGAATTAGAAAAGTAGTAAGGTTATCAGTAGTTGGTCCCCAGTCCAAAAAGCAATGTAGCGGATAAATTTGATCATCCTCAAGATCAAACTCTTCAGCTCCTTCGGTTCTTGTATTGAGAATAAACTCGTGTATTTCAGGTACCGTTAATCCTTCAAAGTAATTATCGAATTTGTTAAAGTCCGCTTTTTTAAGTCGCTCGATATCAAAGGCTAAACTTGTTATAAACTGAGGAACAAAAGCTAAATTATCATCAACGCCTACGTATTGATTGTTGACTACCACATCTATTTTTCTAAGTTGGTTTCCTTGATAATTAACGCCTACATCTATGGCAAAAGAATTTTTATCTCCAACTATCATCTTGATTCATGAAGTCTAACATCTCTCATCTAACATCCAGCTTCCATCTATCTAATACTGCGTTTTATAAATCAATACCGCAATCGCTAAGAAAATAACCGCTACGGAAACGATGTAAAGCACATTTAGGAAAATCAATCGCAACCAGGTAGAGAACCATTTTTTATCAAACACTCGCTTCAGTGCCATTAGCAAATAAATTTCCACAATTAATCCGCACGCTAACAACATCCATTGGTTGACACCATACATGGCCTGTGAAAAGTAAGAAGTAATAAAGATGTAGACTGTAAACAGCAGCAGTACAAATGCATGAAAGTGTACCGAGAAAATGAAAGAGGAGAGATAATACCGTCCTTTTTGTCGGAAAAGGAAATAAGTAAAAAAGGCAAAAAGCGGCAATAGGAAGAAAAAGAGCCGTGGCATCCAGATGTCGAAATAGGCATCAAAGAAAGCAGCATCCAGATTTTCACCATCCAGCTGTATAGGTTCCTTGCTACTGCTCAGCATCAAAAAAAAGAAAATACTGATGAAGATATACATCCGTAATGGCGGAATGTACCGCACACGCCTGCCATCTAGGTATTCACTCGTTAAAAATCCCGGATTGAATAGCAATGGCTTAACACTTCGGATAATTTTAGAATCAAACGTGAAGTAATCCCCCAGGAAATCAATGAAGAATTCCTTGAAATAAATGACCCGTTCTTTATGCTCCTGTCCACAATTTGGGCAGAAATGATGTGTGGTTTCAAGGTGAAAGCCACAATTCTTGCATATTTTAGCACTAGAGTCGTTCACAACGATAAGATTCGAAACGAAAATAAGAGGTTGCATCGTAAATGAAAACTTTTTGCATCATATGCATCTGTTTTGTTGCTTTTAGCTTCCACGCTTCTGCTCAGAAGATCGTGGTAGACTCCTCTTTTGCCAATGCCTATAAAAAAACCAGTACCACCACTCTTTCTCAACCTGCTGTAGAAAAAGAAGATTCCGAATCCTTTGGGGATCTTGTGGGTAAAATAGGCGAAGGAATCTGGCAGCGACTTAAATACCGATTGAATTTGGAAGAAGTCAAAGAAGGACTGGAGGCGAAAAAAGAAAAATTCTCTGGAAAACCGGAAGACGAAGATCAGTCAGGAAACAATGGTGGTTAAGCTTTCTTGCTTTCCACTTTATGAAAATCGCTGATCTTATTTAAATGAACATGTGTTTCACCCTGTGCTGCAGGATCAAACATCGGGTCAAAGTCCGCATCAAAGACGATCTCATCCGTATTGTACTCGTGAATTTGATGCACATAGGTGTTGAACGTGTCATCAAAACCTTTGAGAATGATCAAGAATTCCGCTCGCTCTTTACCTAATTCCAACACGCCTTTTTGATAGATGGGACTCTTCTCATCAATTGGATGAACAATTGTCCATGGCAGAGGAAACAGATTGATGAAATTAATTTCCAGATCCAAAGAGATGTAACGGCGTTTTTGCTCATGACCTTCATTCTGTAGAAATGAATACATCAGTCTGGCTTCCATATCGATCAATTGACTGTCTCGCATATTAGCAATTCGAAACTTGAGACCTTTGATCTCTTTATAAGGACTAACCAAAATTCTATTGCTAAAAAGAATCTTTGATCGGGCCTTCGAGAACCTACCGTACATTATCCCTGTCGCAAATGCAAAACCCAACACGCCTATCATGGACTCAAAAGCGGCAACAAAACTTGATGCTGGCCCCACCGGGCTTATCCGGCCGAAACCGACTGTAGTCAATGTCTGAGTCGAGAAGAAAAAACAATGGGTAAACTCGTTGTAAGAGTTGTCATTGTATTCTGTTAAATACTCTACACCAATCAGAAAATAAATTGTGCCGAAAAATAAATTAACCAAAATATAGCTCAGCGTAACAAAAGCAAAGAATCTGGCCCAGGACATGTTAATCAGCCAGTTGTAAAAAGAGAAGCCTTTCAAGCCAATTCCACGTTTTACCACATTGAATTGACCATTCTTACTGATAAAGCGGTCAGTGGATAATCGTCTGGTTCCCAGACCCAATTCCCTGAATTTCTCTGTGAAGTTATTTGTCTTTCTATTGACTGCCAAGGCTGGTTTTTATTGATGAAAATAGCTAATCTTATCCATAAGTATCATAGCAAAAGGATCAACCAAACGATTAAGTTCAGTGTTCTGATTTCCGCCGCCTACATTTCTCTTCTCTGCTATACAGAGATATCTGCCGATAGACAAGCGTAATTTGTCGAAATGGTCATGCAATACAAGAACCTGTCAGGGTAATTTTATCTTAATCAATTCGAATAATACAATTTTAACTACGATTAGACATATTTTAACTGGCAATGTGCCCCAACACTTTACCGAAAAAGAAGTAGCAAGAGTACTTGCGATCAACTCTTTTGGCTTTGTGATTGTGTTGGTGTGCCTGGTTTATTCATCCGTATTTTACAACATCGGTAATACCACAGCGAGCATCATTACTTTTTCCGTAGTGCTTGTTTGCCTGATGCCGATTGGGCTGAACTACGCCAAAAGATATGATTTTGCGAGACGACTCTATGTATTCTTCTCACCTATACTCATCCTTTATTACAGTTTATTAATCGGTGAAGAATATGGCGTAAGTTATTTCTTCATTGTAGTTTATGCTTTTCCATTCATTTTCTTAAAGCCTACAGAACGTGGATTAGCATTAACCTTTTTCATGTACAATTGTGCTTGTCTCATCATACACCATTTTGTTCCATTGCCATTTATAGAACCTTTGGTATTGACTGGTGTTCTCTCCATCATAGTAAAAGTGACTGTGTTTACGATGGTGATCTTTTTTGCCTTCGTGCTGTTCTTTGCTTTTTACCAAACCATCATCAAAAATGAACAGCGCCTTATTCAAACCAACCTGGAAATAGAAAAGGCACATCAAATCAAACAAGAATTTTTGGCGACTATGAGTCATGAGTTACGCACGCCTTTAAATGCTGTGGTAACGATCACCTCATTGCTAGACGAAAATCCAGAGCATAAGGACAAACTCACTTTTCTCAAATTACTGAAGCACTCCTCACACAATTTACTATCCATTGTCAATGACATTTTGGACTTCAGTAAACTGGAAGCCAATAAAATGAAACTTGAGTTCAGTACGCTGGACATTCGAGATACTTTGAGAAAAATAGTGGACACCTATTCCAGCTTGGCTGAAGAGAAAGGTCTTAAGCTAGTCATTGATGTAGATGATGAAGTTGGAAAAACCTACAAATTTGATGAGGTCAAGCTCGGTCAGATCATTGGTAACCTGGTTTCTAATGCCATCAAATATACCACTGCGGGTGAAGTCCGTGTTCATGTAGAAAAATTTAAGAGCACTGGACTATTTGATGAGTTGTATTTTGAGGTTATCGACTCTGGAAGTGGAATTTCAGCGGAAGACCTTCATAATATTTTTGAAAGTTTTACACAGATCAAATCTGTATTGACTCGTAATACAGGCGGCACAGGGTTGGGACTTTCCATAGTAAAGCGACTTTTGCAATTGCATAGTAGCGATATTGGGGTAGAAAGTGAGTTGGGCAAAGGAAGCAAATTCTACTTCTCACTAAACCTAAAATGCAGTACCAAGATTAACCTCCCAGAAAACAAGCAATTCAAGATTACAAACAATAAAAAAGTACTACTTGTAGAAGATAATGCGGTTAATGCCATGGTTGCCCAAAAGCTACTTCAAAATTGGGGGTTAACTATTGAAACAGCGGCTAATGGCCAGATTGCAGTTGAGGCATGTCAAAACGAGAAGTTTGATGTGATCTTGATGGACCTGCACATGCCAGTCATGGATGGATTTACCGCGACAAAAACTATTAGAGAATACAGTGGTCCCAATAAGTTTGCACCGATTTTTGCGTTGACTGCTGATGTAATGGGCGAAAACAACCAGGAATTCAACAAGTATTTTGATGGGTTCATTACCAAACCAATCCAGCAAGAGAAATTACAGGCCGCATTAATGAGCCGACTATCAGGCTAATATTTCCTGCCAGATAATATTCCTCATTCGTTTTTAGTAATTGCATGATATCTTTAGCGCGACTATCTACGATATGGCTAATAAAATCTCCATCGGTTCCGTAAGACAAATTACCAGAGAAACATTTCTCATGATTTTAGGTGTGCTTTGTGCGACCTTCGGTTTAGAAAGTTTCCTGTTACCTAATGACGTACTGGATGGAGGAGTTACAGGAATTTCCTTGTTGCTTGCGTTAGTCACAGAAGGAAGACCATCGGTATTTATTTTCTTAATCAATATTCCTTTTCTGATTTTAGGATGGTTCCAGATTGGAAAAACCTTTGCTATCAAGAGTTTCCTGACCATTTCACTTTTGGCAATAGTTATCTACAACTTTCATTTTCCAGTAATTACTGATGATTCGCTATTAGTTGCGGTTTTTGGAGGTTTCTTCCTAGGCTTGGGAATCGGCTTTTCCATTAGAGGTGGAGCGATTATCGATGGTACAGAGGTTCTAGCCATTTATCTGGGCAAAAAGACCGGTTTTTCGGTTGGTGAGCTCATTTTGATTTTCAACATTATCATATTCTCCGTTGCGGCATACCTATTATCAATAGAAACCGCACTGTATTCCATTATCACCTACTTTGCCGCATCCAGAACAGTGGATTTCGTGCTAGAGGGTTTTGATGAATACATCGGAGTGACCATCATTTCTGATTCACACAAGGAAATTCGTGAGATGATCCTGACCACACTACGCAGAGGAGCGACCATCTATCATGGGAGTAAAGGATTCAGTGAAATGCAGCAAAACGAATCAAATACCAATATCATTTATACCGTGATAACTCGTCTGGAGCTCGCTCGTCTAGAAGCAGAAATTCATAAAATCGATCCAAGTGCCTTCCTGGTCATGTCCAAAGTAAAAGACATCCGAGGTGGTATGATCAAAAAGCTTCCTTTAAAAAAGCTGAAGAAGAAATAGCGTTTTGAGCTACTATCATGCACAAATGAGGCCATTCCGATCTCAACAAATGGCATAAATTGAGTGCATGAAAACATGCATAACCCTCATTTGCTCGCTATTGGTTCTCACAGTTTCAGCGCAATTACCCCGATTAAAAGTAAAAGGCAATCAGTTTGTGAATGACAAAGGTGAAACCATCATATTGCGAGGTTACAATACGAGTGATCCTGCAAAACTGAATGAACAAGGCCATTGGGATTATTCGTACTTTGACGAGATCAAGAAATGGGGAGCAAATGTTGTTCGATTTCCCGTTCACCCTTCCAACTGGAGAAAACTAGGTACTAAGGCCTATTTAAGTTTATTGGATGAAGGCATACAAATGGCCACAGACAGAAACCTGTATGTCATTATCGATTGGCACAGCATTGGCAATTTATTGACTGAACAATTCTACAAGGAATCATACAATACGACCAATAAGGAAACATTAGCATTTTGGGAAACCATTGCTAAAAGATATGGGGAGAATCCCGTGGTGGCTTTTTATGAAATCTTCAATGAGCCAACCACCATGAAAGGTGAACTGGGTGACGCCTCCTGGTATGACTGGAAAGAACTCAATGAGTCGATTATTAAAACCATTCAATCAAAAGGTGGACAAGGAATAAGTCTGGTTGCTGGACACAATTGGGCATATGATCTTTCTGAAGCCCATGCAAACCCCATAAAACTGGAAAATGTAGCATACGTAAGCCATCCCTATCCGCAAAAACGTCCTCAACCGTGGGAAGAACAGTGGACCGCAGATTGGGGCAAGATGAAAGAAAAAGCTCCTGTTATCCTAACTGAAATTGGATTTGCAGGCGAAGAAGAGAAAGGCGCACATATTCCTGTGATTAGTGATGAGTCGTATGGAATGGCAATCACTGAATATTGCAACGCTAAAGAAATCAGCTATGTCGTTTGGGTCTTTGATGCAGAATGGGCTCCCGCTTTATTTAGCAATTGGAACTATGAGCCAACAAGACATGGCTCCTATTTTAAACAGGTTATGACTCAATGATTTCCTTCAAGCCATTTCTTAAAATCAGCAACTTTCTCGCGACTGACGATGATTTCTTTGTCTAAATCTGTTTCCGTTTGAATTTTCAATCGGCTATTTGAATACACCAAAACGTCTTTTACAGAGGCTATTCGTACAAGAAAGGTTCGGTTAACTCGAAAAAACTGTTTGGGGTCAAGCAATTGCTCCAGATCTTCTAGCTTGTAATCGATAATGTACTTTTTGCCTTCATTGTTCATTAGGTAAACCGTTCGGCCATCCGCATAAAACAATTGAATCTGATTGATTTCCAATGTTTGGATGTGTTGGCCCTGCTTCACCATGAAGCGATCTTTATACGAAGGATTGGCAATCTGCTGAATAACGCCACTGACATTCGGAGCATCGGACCACTGTTTCATATCCTGAAACTTCTTCAGCGATCGGGATAACTCTGTAAAGGTGACCGGCTTTAATAAATAATCAATACTGTGGTGTTTGAAAGCATCCAATGCATATTCATCAAAAGCGGTGGTGAAAATGATCGGTAGGCGCACATTCACCTGACTAAAAATTTCAAAACTTAGCCCATCAGACAGCTGAATATCCAGAAAAAGCAAGTCTGGCCACTCCTGATTGGATTGGAACCAGGCCACTGATTCGGATACGCTTTTAAGACGATCCATAATTTCAATCTCCGGATCATACTTGAGTAAGTATCGTTCCAATTTCTCAATAGCTGGTTGTTCATCTTCTATAAGCAATACTTTCATTAGGCCAGGGTGAGTTTAGGGATAGAAATGATCAAACCTTCCGAAGTGTGTTTCAACTTCATTTTACTATCCGTGTATAATGTATAAGTCGAGTACAGTTGATTAAAAATAGCATCGGTTGTTTCTGGTTTCACCAGGCGTTCGATCATACTTGCTTTAATTTCCAGAACCTCCTCGAAATCGCTGATATGGACATCAATGATATTGGAATGATGAATTACCGCAGCTCGGAAAATCATCTCCAATGATTTGACCAATACACCGGGAACAACAACAAAACTGCTCTTTATATCATGCTGTAAAATCAATTCTCTATTCGGCAAACTGTTCAACAGTGTGACAAACTGCTTCAAAGCATCTAATTCGGCTTTGATAGCAACCAATTCTTGCTTCTTTGACAACACGTATCGGTATACCACCGCCAACTGATCGAGAAACTCCTCAGCTTTATCCAGATCTTGTTTCGCGAGAATGATAAGTTGCTCCAGGCTTTCAAAAAGCAATTCTGGATTCACCCCTTGTTTGAACTCTACAAAATCACGCTGCACATTGGATTTCAATTCCTCCTCCTGACTCAAATAGGATTCATGAGTCTTTTTCAATAAATCATGACTGATAAATAAGACCAAATAGATCCAGGTAATCATCAAAAAGATGGCATTGAAAATAGTCATTTCGGTGATGATTGGACTAAAACCCAACACCCATTCGAAATACAAATACATGGAACCTGAAATAACCACGATGGTAGTCACTGATGAGATTAAAGCCGGTATCACAATGCCCCAGAAAGTCGGAGATAAGTGGCCCAACTTAGAAATCATCAAAATGGAAAACCGGGAAGATTCTTGAATCAAATAGGCCAATCCTATGCAGAAATACAGTTCTTGTCCCAAAAACTGCTGCTCCAAAGCCATCACATTGTTGTTGACCAGTAAAATCAGCAGATATACAATCGATCCACTGAATAATGGGCTAAGAATTCTGAATAAGGGCCGATGAACGAATAGTTGATTCATAATACCGGCAGTTTTACACGGAACTCTTCAGATTCAATCACTTGAATCGAGCGATTTCCTAGAAGTTGATAGCGCTCTCGAATATTGTCCAGACCAACACGAAATGACTCTACTTGATTGGGTTTACTAGTGATGTTATTAGTTACCATCCACCATTTGCCATCTCGAGTAATTTTGATTGATAGCGGATTCTGTTCATTGATCAAATTATGCTTCAGCGCATTCTCAATCAATAATTGGAGCGTCAATGGAGGCATCATGATATCACGAATCCCAGATTCCTCCTCTACATCGATAGTCAAATAACCACCAAACCGGACAAGTAACAGTTCCAGATTGGCTTTAACAAAAGACCACTCTTCGTCAAAAGTCACCAGCTTCTTCTCATAAGAAGGCAATGTGTATTGATAAACACTTGCCAGGTTTCGAATGTACTTTTCAGCCACTGCTAAATCCCGATGCAATAATGACGATATCGTGTTGAGGCTATTGAATAAGAAATGCGGAGTAAGTTGTGCCTTGAGCGCAGTGAGTTGTAAGTCTATTTGTTTTGTTTCCAACTTCACTGAATCCAACGTACTTTGCTGCAACTGATACACACTTCTGATCAACAGACTAATTACCGAATAGACCAAAACCAGTACAAAAACTGCAACCGCCAGTTTGAAGTAGATATCCCAGGAAATAAATCCAGTCAAAGTCACACCATATAAATAGACATAGACTGCCGAAATACCATAAACCAGTATACAGTTGATAAGAATAGTCAGCAAGAGCCCAATTCCACTCTGACGTTCGAGAGAAATAACCTTACTAATCATATTCGAAGCAAACCCGAGCAAATAGGCGATGCAAATCCCTACGAAACCAGCTCCAAGAATCACATGACTGTAGTCATTCCACAATTCTGGTTCGTTGTAAAACAGGAAAGTGAAGAGCATAATGCCTATCACTCCGCCTGATACAAAATAGGTTAGGTGTTTGGTCAACGTTTGGTTAGTATGTAAGAGGAAAGTTTTCATAGTCCACCGGGATACAAGTTACCACAGTGGACTGAAAGTATTTAGTAGTCCAGAGCTTTCATGGCTCTACCATAATAGGTATCTGAAGAAATGTTTTTCGCTGCAGCACGGTAAGCATCTTTTACTTCATCATCCATTCTGTTTACATGATCTGAAAGGAATACCAAAGACTCTGTGAAATAGTGATCCGAGTTAATTTCTGATACTGCACTCAACAAAGCCAGAACCTGACTTTTGGTTAAATCTTTTCTAGAAGCTGATTTGATGATTTCCGTAGAATAATGGGCAGAATTCAATGAACTGATCGCCGATGAAACTTCGTCCATCACTCTTATAGTAAGTTTCTGATCGCTCATTACTTTACTGATCACTGTACTTAGATAATGATCGGAATTCATAGAATTGGAGGCTACTTGCAATATCTCCACTACCACTTCTTCGTTTAAAGGCTTGTCCAACAATTTGGTTAATGTCTGCTGTAAATAATGATCAGAATTAACGTCTGAAACAGAATTCAATACCAGTTTAAAATCCGAAGTGCTCAACGATGCATGACTAAATAGTTGATCAAAAACATTGGTTTTGTAATGATCAGAGCCAATATCGTTAGTTGCTCGAATGATATTCGTCACATTGGCAGTACTGAGCTCCTGCGTTCTGATTACTTCCATCAAAACATTGCTCAAATAGTGATCAGATCCAATATCCGATCCTTGATTGAGCACTTCGTTCAGCTGAGTACTGGTCAAATCTTTACGTTTCAACACTTCCATCAACAAATTGGACTTGTAATGATCAGAACCAATGTCATTTGAGGCAGCAATCAGTTGAGTAAGCTGAGCTTCCTTGATTTGACTTGATTTCATAACATCCAGCAACACATTCGTTTTGTAGTGATCAGATGAAATTTCACCTGCCGCCATGATGAAATTGTTGACTGTCGCTGAAGAAACGCCGTATTTCTTCAAATAATTGCTCAAAATCTGAGACAGATAGTGATCTGAATTAACAGTTTCACCCGCCACTTTTAGTGCTTGTGCCTGATCCTGATCGGAAAGCGGTTTTTCAAAAGTCAGTTCAAAGTATTTATCGCTGACATAATCACTTTTCAATAGTGTTAATTCTCTGATCAATGCAGATGCACCACCTTTTTGATAGATTCTGTTAACTCTGGCTTCAGCCGCAATAGTGGTGGTTCTGACCAATTCAGGAAGTACTTCCGCTAGCCACTTTCTTCCTTCTGGTTCATAGTCTCTTTCTGACCAGCCTACGAAGTAGCGCTTACTTAGTCCATCACCATCAGACTCGATCTTGATTTTTCGTGAAGCACCAAATGAAGACTTTTCCAATTCGAAATATCCACCAGGACTAATGGAAACAATGTCTTTATCGTCATCCGAAATCTGAATTTTGCCTTCGTACTCCACATCAAACTCGCCAGAGATGTTATTGATGCGGTACGTCGACTTGCCTTTGTTTTCCAAATGATTGTAAGCAAGCTGAGCATCAGCAGTAAATACAATCGCTGCCAGTGAAATGGCTGTCAGGATTGCGATTAGAAGGTTCTTGTACTTTGAGTTCATTAGATCTTTAGGTTTTTGATGATCCAAAGATGTCATGAGACTCACACCATTAAAAATGGAATGTATTGAACTGTCGAGAAAATGTACTGAATTGTAGTATCTCAATATACCTAGCACTAGGTAGGTCAGAATTACCAAAATCAGCGGAATAAAAGGAAACGAGCAATAAATGAGATTTGTAGAAAGAATAATCAAATGCAAACTTCCTATAAACATTCCCAACAGGTTCTTCGTCAGTTGATTCTCAACCTTAGTTTTATTGTACTTCTGTGCAATACAAGTTGTAAACAAGATGATATCAGTCCTGAAGAAACTAACGCTGAAAATTTACAATTCACGAAAATTGTTGACCTGTCCAAATTCGCTGCAGCAGAAGCTATAAGCATCAGCCCCAATGGTAAATACTTATTGTTTTCTTACAAAGGCTCAATAGGAGCTACCAGTTACTTTTTTTCTTCAGATGGAGGAGAATCAGTGGAAGAAATTGAGCCAGATGCTGATAATCTCTTCATTAATACCAACATCAGCAATACAGGGGAGTTTTTCGCTCAAGCTAGTGCCAATGGTTATGGATATGCTATCACCGATTCGGGTGTAAAAGTCCGATTTTCAGATTACTATTCCAGGTTTGAAAAAGAGGTTAATGGACAATACGAAGATACAGGTATAGAAATACACGTTGATCCCTTCTACTTCGCTGGTGCGTCTGGAGAAAAGCTTGGATTCTTTGATTATAAAAACCTGATCATTGGTGAGTATGACGCTAGCACGAACACTTTCACTGAGCGAGAAGTCCCTGATTTAAATCTTCATAAAATTGGACCAGTAGGAGGTCAATACGAAGGAAAAATTAAAATCGCTTATAGTGAAGGATATTTTGCATTTGCCAAAAGCCAGGGAGTTCTTATTATTTCCCCAGATAACTCAGTCCAGTACTATCTATATCCAGAATCAGGTGCCAGCTATCTGAATACCACCGATCTTCGGTTATTTGGCGGATATGCCTATGTTAATCTAAATGGTAAAGCTTATGAAGCTCATGGAGATGCTGAACTGAAAGAGTTGGATTTGGCTTATCCAGTAGTTAGAACTGGAAACAGTCTAATCGGGTCTGGATTCATTGATGGTGGAGAACGATATGAGTCTGGGATTATCAGGGAAACAGATGGAAAACAAGAATATCTGCCGTTATCATTTCAAGAAGCCTATTTTCTAAAAGTGCAGGTGATACGGGACAAAGTTTATATTGGGAACAAAGTTTATGATCAAAACACCAAAACGTACAGCCAATCACCAATAGGCGAAATCATTGGGATTTATCATGATGAGAATCAAACCAATGCCTATACCACCACAGGAATGTATAGCAGTACGGATGGCGAAAACTGGACCGAAAGATCTTCCGAATTATTTGCTCCTGCACTTGTATCCAAGGATGCGAATGGACTATATCATGCTTTGGATGTATTCAGCCACACTTACAGATCTCCAAGCGATGGCACAGTTACTTATTTGTTTGATCAGGTTGGATATACTTCCTCCGATGGCTTTGCCTGGGAAGAACTGTCAGGTTCAAGAAGAACAGATAAACCCGGACTTGCTCCAAATGTAATGACTGGTGATGGGCTGGTATTTTACAAAGACACTTATTTAGATATTTCATATCAGAGTGTTACAACGGGATACATGAGTGATGATTATGGATTGAATTATGAAAAAATCGAGGATGGAAGTGTGCATGAGAACTTTGTTCTGCCAACATTGAAAACATCAGATGACAGACTGATTTCAGCTTATTTTGAAACTACTGGAGAATTGGTTTTTAACATATGTGATAGCCCAGCTGGTGATTGTAGCCGCACTGTTACCTTCACCAACATAGACCAACCAGAAAGTTTATACACCATAGAAGACTACATGTCCATGTCTGATGAAGATGAGTTAGTCGTTTCTACCTATACCGGAATCTATCTCTCTAAACCAATCAAATAATCACAGTTGCGAAGATTGTAAGGCATCTGGCCCTAGCCAGTGCCTTACATATTCTCCTTTTGGGTCATATTTTTCTGCTTGTCCCGGTACATTGAAGTATCGGTTTTCTCTTGGGTCATTACCTACTCCTGCTACATACATCCAATTGCCCCAATTGCTGCACACATCATAGTCCGTAAGCATGTGCTCAAACCAGGCTGCTCCCCAGCGCCAATCAATTTTCAAATCTTTGACGAGATAGCTAGCCACATTCTGTCTTCCTCGGTTGGACATAAAGCCTGTTAGCTTTAATTCTTTCATGTTGGCATCTACAAAAGGTTGACCTGTTTCGCTATTCATCCAGCGTTGAAAAACTGCCCGATCATTTTCATAGTCTGGAACCAGATCCTTTATTCCTCCTTTGAAGAATACCTTTCGGCCATATTTCAGACAAACGAACCGGAAATAATCACGCCAAATCAACTCAAACACCAGCCAATAGGTTGAAACATTCTTCTTACGCTCTTTTTCATAGCGCTGCACTTCATGGAATATACTTCTTGGTGAGATACAGCCATGCGCCAGCCACGGACTGAACTTAGATGAATAGTCTTCTCCCAATAACCCATTTCGGGTCCATTTATAATTTTTTAGTTCGTCAGCTTCCCAGAAATAATGTTCCAATCGCTCCCACGCCAATTTTTCTCCACCAACAAGGTGTATAGCCGTTCGCTCATCTTGCACCGCGTCTGACACTGAATATCCAAATTCATCTAAACCAGGAATTACAGTCTGTGGCAAAGGAGGAGACTTGATAAGATCAGGAGTTGCCACTTCTTCCCTTACCTTCGCATACTTTTCTTGTTTCTTTCTAAAAGAGGTAAACACATCCGGAAGTTGATCAATAGGCTGTATGAGATCATCCAGATGGTACAAAGTCGACTGCCAGATAAGTTCTAAGGAAGCGTTTCGCATTTCGAGTGCCTCCTGAACTGATCGTTCCTGATTTACTTCTTCCCAGGTCACTTCTTTGGAAGCATACACTTTACTGACACCATATTGCTGTGCCAAGTCAGCTAAAATGTCTACAGGATTGCCAGATTTGATTATTAAATCCGAGCCTAAGTTTTGCAAACTCTTTTTTAAGTCTTCCACTGATTCCAGCAAAAACTGGGTGTAAAAAGGACCAGTCTTTTTGAACCCATGATCAAGGTCTCTCCAGCGTGAAGTACTAAAAATGTAAACAGGGACAATTTGATCAGATTCTGATAAAGCTGTGGCTAAAACCGCATTGTCACGAATCCTTAAGTCATTGCGAAACCAAACAATAGATGTAGTCATGGTGCCGCAACCTCCTGTAGAAGGCTTTGGTTTTATTTCAGTAATTACGGGCTACTCACCCCAGGCAGTAATCACCAATTTTCTGGATCCACCATAGTCACGGTGCTCACACAGATAGATTCCTTGCCAGGTTCCAAGGTTTGGACGACCATTGGTAATTGGAATTTGAACTGAAGGACCCAATAAAGATGCTTTGATGTGAGCCGGCATATCATCTGACCCTTCATAAGTGTGTTCATAGTACGGTGCATTTTCCGGAACCATTACATTGAAATGTGATTCAAAGTCGGTTCTGACTGTTGGATCAGCGTTTTCATTGATGGTCAAAGAAGCAGAAGTATGCTTGATGAATACTTGCAGCATTCCAACTTTAAACTCCGAGATTTCAGGAATAGCATGCAGCACTTCACGAGTAATCAAATGAAAACCACGTCGATAAGAAGGAAGCGCTATTTCTTTTTGTACAAAACTCATTGTTTGTCTATTCTTTCGAAAGCCCCGATATCTGGCATTTCATCCCTTGGCATGCCATTGATATCATCTATGATCTTGATATCGATACCTTTATCCCGTGCATATGCTAATGAATCCAAACTAAAGTCAAAGCTGACAGGATCTACAAAACCAGGGAAATTACTCTGCTGAGAAGTGAAATTACCATCTATCTCGTCTTGAGATTTGATAATGTTGTTGGTTAGGAAAAGATCGAAAGCTGCTCCTCCTGCATTGCTAAAGGAAAGTTGCTCATCACCACGACCCCAGATAATGCTGTTAGTCATTTCCAGATATAAATCATTAGTTAATAACTCTCCATCACCAACTTCCACATTGTCAGTAAACACAAACAATGGATCATCATTAATGAAATAGCTAGTATTATTGGCGAATGTGCAATGTTCATATTTGTAATTCCCGCCTGCCAGATTTGCCACCAGGTACTGATTCACATTGTAAATCTGAGTGTTGTACGCATAGACATCCGAAGTGTAAGCCAAAATTCCTGCAACAGACATGTTTCGGATGGTGGAATGAGAAACAATGACATCATAATCCGAATCATCATCTGGAGAACCTATTCTCAAACCAACCTGGCCGTTTTCGATATCTGCGTATCGTATTTCATTGTTTTTGCTTCCTTCCAAAAAGAAAATGCCTCCCCATTGGCCCGGAGCAATTAAGAAGTTTTCATCGAAACGTGTATTTCGAATGGTCACATGGTTTCCAGAATCACCTAAGATCTTCAAAGTCCCCTGAACATAAAGTGATGCTCCATTGTCAATGTAGATTTTAGTACCCGGCTCTACTGTCAAAGTGCATAAGGAGTCAACCAGGGCCAGATTATAAATCACATAAGGCCGGTCCTTGGTCCAAACTTCATCACAAATCGCTTCATTGTTAATGTAGTTGGCATCTTGTCCCCAAGCCACCAATTTCACATGACCAGAATTGCCATTCCACTCAATGATTACTGAATCCTTGACTAAATAAGGCATATTTTGATTTTGTGGATCAATGGTAACATCTACCAATACCATCAAACTATCTCCTCCAAAAAGGACTTCATTCTGAACGCTCGTGCTGGACTTTCCATTGATAATCACAGAATAATCCGAATCAGCACCTTTTCCCAATCGGATATCTGATATTTCAACAGCCTTAGAATTCGGATTGTAAATTCGAAAGCGCTTAGTCAAGCTTTGTTTGGCTGTCAATAACGTATCAAAAAGCACCGTATCACTACTTACAATTAGTGACAGATTGGAATCACTGCTTATTTGTTCTTCTTGTGGTTCACAGGAAAGAACAACCAAAACACTTAATGACAGAATGAAATAATAGATTCGATTCATGATAGGAGCAACGCTCTAATGGGTTCTTTATTCTGTTCCCTCTGCCTTTAGGAGTTCCGTATTCTCAGCAATTCGAAGCTTTTCAACAAATTCTTCTATATCACCTGCTACGATGGTTGGCAAATTATACACTGTATGATTGATTCGATGATCGGTAACACGTCCTTGTGGATAATTATAGGTTCTGATTTTATCTGATCGATCTCCCGAACCCACCATTGTTTTACGTTGGGAACTGATTGCTTCATTGTGTTTCTTCAACTCAATCTCATACAACCTAGATCGAAGAACTTTCAACGCTTTGTCATAGTTGGCGTGCTGAGATCGTCCATCCTGACACTCTACCACCAACCCACTTGGTGCGTGTGTTAGTCTTACAGCAGATTCCGTTTTGTTAATGTGCTGTCCACCAGCTCCGGACGCTCTAAACGTATCTTTTCGGATATCGCCCATGTTTAGTTCCACATCTACTTCCTCCGCTTCTGGCAAAACTGCTACCGTAGCAGCTGAAGTGTGCACACGGCCTTGAGATTCTGTTTGCGGTACTCTTTGCACTCGGTGAACGCCAGACTCAAACTTGAGTTTGGCATAAACATCTTCTCCTTCTACACTCGCTACAATTTCCTTATATCCTCCAGAAGAACCTTCATTCACGTTCATCACTGAAAATGTCCAACCTTGAGATGATGCATAGTTCTGATACATTTTGAACAAGTCTCCAGCGAAAATCGCTGCTTCATCACCACCAGTACCAGCTCTGATCTCTAAAATAACATTCTTACTGTCATTCGGATCTTTCGGGATCAGCATAAACTTGAGCTCTTCATGAAGCTCTTCTTCTTTTGGCTCCAGATCGGATAATTCCATTTTCGCCATTTCGCGAAACTCCTCATCCTTTTCTGTTTCCAATACTTCTTTAGCATTTTTGATATTACCAGTGACTAAAAGATACTCATTGTATTTGTTCACAATCTTCTCCAAATCACGGTACTCCTTGTTCAACTTGGCATAGTTATCCATGTCAGCGATTATATCCGGCTGAACTATCAGTTGACTTACCTCCTCAAACCTTTTTTTGATTGCCTCAAGTTTATCAATCATCTCCTTTAACTTTAGTCTGCAAAATTATACAAAGCGAACCGACTTTTGTGATGAGACCTAAAAACATCCTGATTCCAACCCTAATCTGTGCTTTCTTCTTGTGTCTAATTGGGTGTAAACCTGATAAACCCGTTGACAGAGAAGCGGTGAAAAAAGAACTGGAAGCGCGAGAATTCAAACGAGTAACAGAAGGGGAAATCATGGCAAAAGGAGAGGAGATCGCTAAATCAGCTCTCAAAGTAACCGCACAAACTTTTCAATCTGCTTTGATGACGGCCATTCAGGAAGAAGGTGTTCCTGGAGCAATTGAGTATTGCAATACCAATGCTATGGAGATTGTGAAGAAACTCGAAGACAGTTTGAATATCTCCATCAAGCGAGTGACCAACAAAACAAGAAACCCTGCTGATTCACTTACAGGCATCGAAAAGGAAATTTGGGAAGCTTATAACTATGACCCAAGTCAGGCAACTGCTCAACTTCAAGAGTTCAGCGATACCGAATTGATTTTTACTCAACCTATCATGATTGGATCTGGTGTTTGTCTGAATTGCCACGGCGGAGTGGGGGCAGAATTGACTAACGAAAACTATGAGTTTATTAAAACACTATATCCAAATGATCAGGCAACAGGCTATCAACTGGGAGACTTACGAGGCATGTGGCGATTGATCATTCCTAAGAAAACAGTGGTCAACGCGCTTTAATTAAATATGATTGCCATTTATCATCAAATAAGTGGCATCAACACTTCTATTGCGTGAATTTGTCAATTGATCTTATAGATTTAATGGATCAACCATTTCCAAATTCAATGAATCGCTTCTTTCTTTTATTTACCATTCTGATTAACAGTCTTTACGCGTTTAGTCAGAATAGCATTCACTATAGCATCTCGGTTCCCAGTCCAAAAACAAATTCATACGAGGTGAGTATGGCCATCAAGGGAATTGAATCGGATACTATCACACTGAAAATGCCTCAATGGCACCCAGGTTATTACCAAATCATGAGTTATGGTAAAGATGTAAAAAACCTAAACCTGGTCACTGGCAAAAAATCAACTGCTCAAGTAGAACAAGCAAATTTCAACACATGGAATATTTTTGGAATAACTAGTGGAGAGATTACGGTTAAGTATCAAATTCAAACGCATCGAGAATTTGTTGCCAATAGTTATGTGGATAAAAATCGAGCTTATATTATCCCCGAGAACACCTTCCTATATATTCCAGGCAAATTGAACATTAGCCCTACGGTAGAAATCGACCTTCCTGAAATTTGGTCTTCCATTGCAACCGGACTTCAGAAAACAAGTAGCAAGACTTATCAAGCGGAAGACTATGACATCTTATACGATAGTCCAATTCTACTTGGGAATCTTGAAAGTTTACCAGCTTTTGAGGTCGGTGGTAAGAAGCACCAATTCATTGGATACAATATCGGAGAGTTTGATAAGGAGCTTTTTAATAGTCGACTAAAAGATGTAGTACAGACTGCTTCGGATTTGATTGGTGATATACCTTATGAGGAATATACGTTTATTGGAATTGGAGCTGGGCGAGGTGGAATTGAGCACCTTAACAACACAACCGTCAGTTTTGATGGCAATCAGCTGAAAACAGAGAAAGACTACAATCGCGTGCTGAACTTTCTAGCACACGAATATTACCACCATTACAATGTCAAGCGGATCAGGCCATTCGAGCTAGGGCCATTTGACTATGAAAATGGAAACAGGACCCATATGCTTTGGGTAAGCGAAGGGCTTTCTGTTTACTATGAGTACATCATCACCAAAAGAGCGGGGATTGCTAATGACGAAATGTTCTTATCTAATTTAAGTCACGATATCACCGAACTAGAAAACAATCCCGGTAAAAATTATCAGTCTTTAGCCGAATCCAGCTTTTACACCTGGCGAGATGGGCCAATGGGAACAAGTGGTTCGGACCCTGAAAAGGCTATCTCTTATTACATCAAAGGGCCAGTGGTTGGGTTGTTGTTGGATTTAGCTATTCGAAATGCTACAGAAAACGAGAAAAGCCTTGACGATGTGATGCGTTTGGCCTACTTCAGGTTCTATAAAGACAAAAACCGAGGTTTTACAGATTCAGAGTTCAATTCTCTCTGTGAAGAAGTGGCCGGTGCTGCTTTGACCGAGATTTTCGAATATGTCTATACCACCAAAGCTCTTAATTATGATAAATACTTGTCCTATGGTGGCTTGAAGCTAGAAAAATCCGAATCTAGTGAAAAAACGATCTATCAACTTACGATTGATAATAATGCCTCTGATAGACAGAAAGAAATTCTTAATGGGATAGTTGGTGAATAATTCTTAACTTTTTTCTTCCTCATTTTTGGAATCTTTCTTGAAGCTGCATCATAAGATAAAAACAAGAGAATTATGAGTAAGAAGTTTGACTTAAGAATACCAAAACCTTGTGATGAAGATTGGAATAATTTTGATAAAACAGAGAATGGCGGGTTTTGTCAGTCATGTCAGAAAAACGTGATCGATTTTACGACTATGACTGATCATCAGATCATTGATTACTTTAAAAATACAAATAATAATACATGCGGTAGATTTCATAAAGACCAATTGAAACACTACCATATGATAGGAGTCTCAAAGTCTAATTCATTTCTCAACTGGATAAAAGCAGGGACCTTGAGTTTCTCGTTGTTATTGAGTTCTGAAAATGAAGCGTCTGAATTAAAAGCACCTCATTCATTCACTGTAAAGCAGCAATATCCAAATTTGAAAGACCAATCATCTGAACAAGATCAAACTGATCCAATCACGATCAAAGGTAGGGTTACTGATGAGGAAGGTTATACTATACCCGGCGCCAATATTGTTATCAAAGGGACTTCCCGAGGAACTACTGCGGATATTGACGGCAATTTTACATTAGAAAATGTACATATAGGCGATGTCCTTATTGCTAGCTTCATCGGTTTAGAAACACTTGAGTACAAAGTAAAGTCTTCCGATTCTGATATTGCCTTATCACTTGAGCTTGATATGAGCTATGCACTAACAGGAGAAGTAATTGTTGGAGGTGTTTATAAAACCAACCCATTCAATCGCTTATGGTACAAAATGAAATCTATCTTTAGATGATATTTAGCCGGTTAGTTATCATTCTTTTTTTACTATTTCATTTTCAGTTAACCAACGCTCAAACTCACAATCGTTTTGAAAAAGCAGATAGCATTGTTGCCCATTATCCCAATCACGGAACCGATAATCTTCCGTATTTGGCTCATATACTAACGGATTCACTAGATACAGACATTGAAAAATATAGAGCCATATTTATGTGGGTCAGTCATAATATCTCCAATGACTATTATTTATATCGAGAAAACATTCGGAATAGAAACAAATTGAAAAACAATCCGGAAAAATTGTCTAGATGGGAGAGAAACTATAGCGCAAAAGTTTTTAAAAGACTTAATAACACCCAACAATCTATGTGTACGGGATATGCTTTTCTAATTCATGAGCTCTGTCTTCATGCCGGTATTAAATCTAAAATTATTAATGGATATGGTAGAACAAGTACTACAAATGTGAAAAAGTCTAGTCCAATAAATCACTCCTGGAATGCTGTACTCATTGAAGACGATTGGTATTTATCAGATGCAACTTGGTCTAGCGGATATATCAGATCCGATAACAAATCTTTTGTACCTGTAAAGGATGACAGTTACTTTCTTATTGATCCACAGCAGTTTTGGAGAACACACTTTCCTGAAGATATGAATTGGATCTTATTTGATAATCCTCCACAATTCGAGGATTTTATTAATGGGCCAATTATTTACAGGTCGTTTTATAAATTCAAATTAGAACTATTATCATCCCCTGGTTTTAGAGTAGAAGTAGATAACAAGGAGCCAGTGGTTATTGCATTAAAGCACTTGGACCCAACACTGAAACCCCATTTCACTTATAATTTGAATTCAAATAAGATAAATGCATCTCAAGTAGCAAATGAGGATTCTACATACTATCTAACTTTTGAATTCAAAAAGTCCGGCATTTATGATCTGCAGATTTTGGCAAACAATGAAAATCTCTTATCCTATCAAGTAGTTGTGAAGTAATTACTCACACTCTCCCTCCGTATAAGTCATAACCCCTTCATTTTCGGCAACACAAGCATTTCCATAAGTGACTCCATTACACCCGCAAACAGGGCGATAGTCCATGGTACATCCGGTTGGCTCTGTGACTTCTACAATGACACAATCTGTTTCCTCTTCCACACAAGAAAAGAGGACCAGAGATAACAAAAGGAAGACGTAAGTTTTCATAAGCTATTTACAAGAACCACTAGTATAACTCGAAACTCCGGCATTCTCTGCAACACAAGCATTACTGTAAGTTTTGCCATCACAGCCACAAACAGGAACATATTCTCTGGAACAAGACATTAATGGTCTTTCATCTGTGATGCAGTCATCACTTTCTTTCTTACATGCCAGGAGGCAAAAAACGATTGAAAAAGAAAATGCACTAAGTAGTCGGGTCATGGCATAAAGACCCATTATCTTCTTAATTGGTTGGTGGTTATTGCATCACTTCCTGATATCTAAAGCAATCCACGGTATGGTCATTGATCATCCCAACTGCTTGCATGTGTGCGTAAATCGTAGTTGAGCCCAAAAATTTAAATCCGCGTTTTTTTAAATCTTTAGCCAGAGCATCAGATTCGGAAGTTGTTGCTGGAGCATCCTTATAATTGGTCCATTTATTGACAATTACCTGATGATTCACAAAACCCCAGATGTATTTGTCAAATGAACCAAACTCATTCTGAACCTCAATGAATCGCTTTGCATTATTCACAGCAGCAACAATTTTCATTCGGTTTCTAACAATTTCAGGATTCTGAACGAGTTCTTCTATTTTGGCATCATCATATTTTGCCACTTTAGCAACGTCAAAATCTGCAAATGCTTTTCGATATCCGTCACGTTTTCGCAAGACTGTACTCCAGCTTAAACCTGCTTGAGCACTCTCCAAAATCAGAAACTCAAAATGAATCTGGTCATCATGAATTGGTTTACCCCATTCTTCATCATGGTATTTGATGTATTCTTCAAAAGTATTTGTTACCCAACCACATCTTTTTAGTTCAGCCATACTAGTCTTGCGCTTTGCCGGTTAATATATAAATTTAATTCACACTTGAGTGATATGCATTTGACCTATAAATTTTTATTTGTAATTATTCTTATCGGATTCAGCCTAAAGTCAGAAGCTCAAACAGAGATTTTTGATATTGGAGGCCCTAAGTTCTTAAATGTATTGGAGGAATTGCCAGAAGACTTAACAAGTCAAAGGTCTTTGGTTATCATTTCAATTCCAGTACAAGAGAAAGGTGGCTTTAAAGTCCGTGGTGATTGGCAAAAATTGGCCGTGAAAAGCCATAAGTTCCTCAGACAAATTGGTGTAGACCCTATAGGTTACGTTTATTTAGATGATCTCAATGCTGGTCCTGAAGTAAAAAGTAGTTTTCTGAACCTAATGAGAACACGGAAAGTAACAAACCTTGTTTTAGTTTCACAGACCGGAGAGTTACCCAATGAAGAATTCAGTATCATGGTGACTCCATTTTCTGAAGCTGAAAAAGGATATCTGGCTAGCGGTCAAAATGCCTGGTATCAGAAAAACCCTGAACTGGAGCGAGTGATGATCAACCTGGGAAGGCAAGTTCTTCGACAAGAAATGGAACGATCTAATTTCCTAATTCCAGAAGTCCCTGAATATCTAAATGATTTTGCTGTAGTAGATGGTACACGCTATGAAAACTTCCCAAGCAGAATCCAGAATTATAAGATTGCGGTGGTGTCATTCCAAAAATTAACTCCTTCTGGAAATATGAGTGCCGATGCTTCTGCTCAAATCGAATACTACAACAAGAAGGTAGATCAAAAGAATGCTCTTTTGGCGGAGCTTCTTAAAAAATATCCGTTTCAATACGAACTAGTCAACACATCAGATAATGATAAATTGTATAAGGATGGATTCCAATATGTACTCATTCCGCTACAAAGTACGGGTCGATCCATCAAAAGCATATTGAAGTATCCGGTTGTTGCTTCAGAAACTCATCAGATGAGCACGGTATACAAAGTGACTGGAGAATCGGAACTTAGAAAAATGCCTGCAGATGCCAACCTTACCAAGTATTACATCAAGCAAACAGTAGTCAATGATATCCATGTAGGAGAAGTGTGGGATGCAGACGTTTCCTGGGATTTAGCTTTGAATAATTTCATCTTGAGTATTCGCAAAGCATTTAACAAATAAGTCATTGACCTTACCCAAAACCAATCGTCAACAGGGATCATTCAATGTAGCTGCTTACTTGCACCGAATCGGGAAGGAAAGAAAAGAACTTTCTTTCAAATATTTGAAAGAGCTTCACTATGCTCATTTGACTTCCGTTCCTTATGAAAATCTGGACATTCATTATGGAAAGAAAATAGAATTAAGACTCGAAGAATCTTTCGATAAAGTTGTCAACAAACAACGTGGTGGAATTTCGTTTGAGCTCAATCTTCTATTCCATCGCCTATTGATTGACTTAGGCTTTTCAGCGATTCTTGTTTCCGCCAGACATTACCGCCATGGAAACCTCTCCCCAGAATTTGATCATGTGGTCATTATTGTCCAAAGTCTAGAAGGCAAAGATTACTTGTGTGATGTTGGTTTTGGTGAGTCCTTCCATTATCCAAAGCTTTTGGAAACCTATGTAAGCCAGCTGGATTACACAAAATACTATCGATTCGAAATAGATGTGGATGGTTTTTGGCACTTGAAAGTGTCAAGCGACAATTCTCATTTCTCCACGTATTTTCAATTTCGGTTAATTGCCAATTCTCCGATTGAATTCATTCCGAGGTGTAATTGGTTACAAGAAAATGTCCAGTCATGGCTTCATGAAAATAAGTTCATCACCCAACTTTTTAGAGAAGGAAGAATTACTCTAACTGATCGAAAGCTCACTATTCAACAAATGGGAGAGCAAAAAGAAATAGATATTTTCAACGAAGACGCTTTCCTGTCTCAATTGGAGCAACATTTTGACATTAAGTCGTCTGACTTACTTCGTCAATTCATTGATTAAAATTGAAGAAGCTTCAGCGTAGAATGTTCGGACTATTTCCTCCTGATTCTTACTATTCTGCAAATGCTTAGACAGTAATACCGCACCAGTCCATTCTTCACTTATCCACATAGCATGGTTTGATAATCTTGGCAACTGCTGAGTATCCACATGCGGCCAACAATTCACATAGAAATATGGACTTTCAAATTGATGGTCGCCAGGAGACATCCCTAACGAAATTTGGGTATTTGTTTCTGGATCTCCAGTATCACGAACCAACACAGTCATTGCCATATCAAAATGATGTGGCCAAATGTTGATTTCGCCTGTAGACGCAAAATTTTGCTTAAACTCACGAAGAGTTACATAAGCATTGTGATAGTACTTGGTTAATTCCTTCGCACCACGAAGTGATGGTAAATCAAATGGAGTTCCAGCTGCATTTACATCTTCAGGAAGTTCATATGGAAGATTGAGGGTAAGGTTCGCTGCTTCAAGTCCAAACTTGCCTATCTGCTCCTCAAGCCAAAGCATCAGTTGAGTTACTGTAGCTCCCTCACATTCAAACGTGGAAAGTACAGCTACTTTTTCATCTACAAGATAAATCTTAAACTCTTCCAGACTGATGCTACTACGAAGCGAAATATCTCCCTTCACCCATTTTCCAGCCATTCGCTTTAGACCGGGTACCCAAGATAAAGTTGCGTTTTCATCACCTACAGAGTGGGGTAAAAATTTTCTGCCTACGGCCGCTACATTCTGTATGGCCTGGTGCAATTGAATTCTAGCGTGACGAAGCTCGTCGGGATCCACCACTATGAGCGGATTCCAGTTGAATGTGTCCATAGTCTGGTGATAAAAAAAGGCCTCTTAGAGGCCTACTTGATTATGCGTTTTGAAATTTCTTAACTTCCCTTTTCAAAGCCTCACGATTGGATGTAATGGAAGGGTCGCTAAATACTTTAGAGCTTAGTTTAGAAATCACTGATTTCTTAAATCCTATTTTCTCTGCTAGCTCTTCACAGTATTTGATTTCACTTAGATACACCTGGCTATCAATTTTCATCAGCTGCACAATGTTGTATAGATATTCGAAACGATCATCGTCAGACATTGTTGAAAGTGCTGGAAGTGGTTCAGGGTTATCCACAAGATGCAAAACATCATCTTCTGTAAGACCATTGGCCTTGCCTAATATCAAAATCAACTCGCGCTCTTCGCCGGCAAATTCTCCGTCGATTTTGGCAAGTTGTATTAGTGTACTTAGTTGGGATTTAATACTCATGATTACGTCAGGTCATATATAAACAGCGATAAAGATAGATTTACCATTGTTTAGAAACAAATGATTTTATGCCAGCAGTTTTTTGGCCTCTTTTTTCAGAAGTTCTCTATTAGCCGTTATTGCAGGATCAGAGAATATTCTTGCAGACATGGTTTTTACCACTTTTTTCTTGAAGCCAAGTTTTTCAGCCATGTCTTCGCAGTATTTGATTTCACTCAAAAAGACTTCATTGTCTATTTTCATCAACTGAATGATGTTGTATAGAAATTCAAATCGCTCATCAAAAGACAGAGATGAAAACACCAAATCTTTCGGTGGCTTGGTTTCCAGGTGTTCTTTAATCAGTTCGTTAATCCTTGCTTCTGTCACACCATGTGCCTTTCCAATGCTGTAAATCAACATTTTCTCTACCGGGTCAAAGTTCTCATCTGACACAGCAAGTTGGATTAAAGACATTAGGTGAGTTTCAAAATTATCCATGCGGTTAGTATGTTTTTATTAAATATAAAAAAAATTCAATCGACTTAATGCATGTAACTGCCAGCATTAACATCAAAAGTTGATCCAGTAGAGTGATCTGCCATTCCACTGGCTATAAAAGTCACCAAGGGAGCAAGATCTTTAGGTTCGGTAAGGCGCTCCAAAGCTACATCACCTTTTGCATGTTCTTCACCATATTGCTCCATAAATTCTAATGCCATGTCAGTTCTTACAAAACCAGGTGCCACTACAAAAGCTTTAATGCCTTCTTTACCATATGCTCTAGCTATGGATTTTGTTAACGAGACCAGGCCAGCTTTGGATGCGGCATAAGCAAGGTATTCTGCCTGATCACCTCTAAAAGCCGCTCTAGAACTGATATTGATGATTCTACCAGATGCTTTTCGTTGCAAAAAGTGATGTATTGCTTTTTTACACAGCATGGACGCTGAAGTCAGATTAACCATCATGGTCTCATCCCAGGCTTTTATCCAATCGTCATCAGAAGCAGAGATGGGTGAAGACAATGCGATTCCTGCATTGTTAATGAGTATTTCCACACTTCCCATTTCTAAAACGACACGTTCAAATAACTTGGCTGCTTCATCAGGCTTTGACAAGTCAGCTTGAAAAGCTTTGGATTCATTGCCAAGAATACTCGCCAGATTTTCCGCTTCGCGCACATTTTTATTGTAGTGTAAAGCAATAGTTGCTCCAGCTTCCGCCAGTTTGGTAGAAATTGCTTTTCCAATTCCTCTGCTTGCACCAGTAACCAGAATATTGAGACCAGACAGGTTGATATACATAGTTAAATGTCGTTTGGGGCAAATTACCTAAAGTAGGTCAAAAGTTATAACGTAAGTGGGCAGTTTGTTCAGCGCCGAAATCGATCTGATTTCATTCAAACATTGACTTTACTGTTGCCTAACTGCGTGTAATTAAACAATTACTTGAAGTACAATGAATAAAATGACTATATTAGTCATCCCACAGCTCGATAGCATTTTTTCCACCTTGAATTTACTTATATGGGGATTGTAATTCCACTTATATTAATTAGCATATGCTGTTTAGTTATCTGGAGAGCAGGGGACGGGTTTATGACCGCCTCCGAATATGTTGGGAGAAATCTTTCCGACGGTGTTCGAGGTGCCACCATCAACGCTGTGGCTAGTTCAATGCCAGAAGTGTTCACTTCTTTATTTTTCTTGTTCATTATGAAAGATGCCGAGGGTTTTTCCGGAGGTATTGGGACTACAGCAGGATCCGCAATTTTCAATAGTATGGTAATTCCCGCTGTGGCGGTGTTAGCCGTAATTGGAATAGGTCTGACTAAGAGGGTAAAAGTCTCCAAAAAAGTGATGCTCCGAGACGGGCTGAGTCTTTTAATTGCCGAGTTAATTTTCATTGTTCTTATTAGCGGCTCTTTGTTGGACTGGTACCATGGATTGCTTTTGATGCTAGTCTATGTGGTATACATCGTCTACATGTTTTGGTCGATGGATAAATCACAGCGTGATGAAATGCTGGAAGAGTCTCACGTTTCTGAAGAAGACTTTGAAGATGAAGATCGCGAACAAAAACCTTTCTTTCTCGGGTTAATCACTCTAGACCTGGAGCGTGTATTTATTGGAAAAAACAAAATCAATGATCGCAATGCATGGATTTTGTTGATTGCTTCTACTTTATCTATTGCAGCAGTTTGTTATTTGCTTGTTTTGGCATGTGAATGGATTGGTCATGAAACTTATGAAGTACCATTTTTAGGTACATTTCATGGTTTAGGTATTCCCGTGATGTTTGTTGCTTTGATTCTCGCTTCAGCTGCGTCATCATTTCCTGACACGATCATCTCTATCAAAGACGCACAAAAAGGTCAATACGACGATGCCATTTCGAATGCTTTGGGAAGCAACATCTTTGACATTTGTTTCGCATTAGGTTTCCCACTTTTCATATTCACACTTACTTACGGACCTATTCCAATGTCTCAGGAAATGGTGGATTTAAGTAGTGAATTGCGATTTTTACTTTGGTTGCTTACCGCTCTGGTACTGATCATCTTCATTGTAGGAGGATACATTGGAAGACTCAAAGCCACCATTTTGCTAGCCTTGTATCTAGTATTCGTACTCTATGTGATCGGCCGAGGATCTGGAAATGAATTTGCTCAGTTGATTGCCGATTGGTTAGTATCCGTCGTTCGCTGGTTCAGTATCTCTTAAAGCTGAACCAAAAGTTGACCATTCTCATTATAGTAGGCTTTTTTGGTTTTCATAGATCTACACCTTGTTTCTGACTCTTTTCCAGAATTCAGATCAAATTGATAGTTATGCCAAGTGCAAGTCACTTTGCCTGCCGGACTCACTTTAGCATCTTTCATCGGGTGATCAAAATGTGGACATTTTGATTCGAAAACGTATACATCATCGTTTATTCGAGTTACACTCATTTGTTCCTGATTCACAATAACAGTCACAATGGCGTAATTTCCAACGATGTTCGTCAACTCTTCTTTGGTATTAAATAAAATCACTTCGCTCATTGGCGAATAAGTTATGTATTTCTGTTCGGTTCGTTGATTTGAAATGCGTTATATTCGCACAAAATATCATTTAATTATGGAACAACTTACAAATCCAGCAGTAACTAGCGGAGTAGATTTATTTGTTAACATCGTTGTGATTCTTATTGCATTTGGAGCAGCTATTTCTTTAGTTGATTTCAGAAAAACACAACAAAAAAGCGAAGACTAATTAAATGCCTAAGTCATTAGGCAAATCAATTGGTCCATCCACAGGGCGTAGGTTAGTCATTTCGGATATACACGGATGCTATGCTACGCTAACTACTCTTCTTGATCGATTAGAAATTCAACAGTCCGATCAAGTCTTCTTTTTGGGAGACTATATCAGCAAAGGTTCCGAGTGCAAAAAGACACTAGACCTGATATTACATCTCAATACTCTCCCAAACTACTTCGCCTTATTGGGTAATCATGATGATCTGTTTTTGGAATACTTAAAAACAGGCTCAGAATCTATCAAGCAAAAACTTATAGAACTTGGCAACTCAGAACTCCTGGCGTTTTCTGATAATGATGTCGCTTATTACAAGGGTGAGCTATCCAAGCTATATTGCTTTTTTGACATTGGTCCATTTCTGTTGGTCCATGCAGGATTCGATTTTAATTTAATCAATCCATTCGAGTCGAAACTCGCCATGTTGAATATTCGACAATTTGCCTACAACTCAGAGAAGGCAGGAAATAAAACCATCATTCATGGTCACTTTCCCCACGAGAGGGATAAAATAGAAAAAGCCATTGCTAGCCAGGATAAAATCATCCCTTTAGACAATGGCTGTGTATATCTTGGAAATAGAGAAAATATGGGAGAGTTGCTATGTCTGGAATTAGACACTATGAAACTCCACAGTCAAGTTAAGATCGATTAAACCTTAAACGTGATCTCTTTTGTGATTGCTTACTTTGTTATTTGGAAGGATCATAGGGCATACCATTGCGAAAACGAACAATACACCGATAAGAACTAACATTGCCATATTTCTATCTTTATAATGAGGAGCAAATATAATTGAGTCCTCGGTAAACCACCAAGAAAAAGGGGTTTTAAACAACCCCTTGTGCGATCATTGCATCAGCTACTTTCACAAATCCCGCGATATTGGCTCCTTTTACATAGTCCACATATCCATCAGAACCTGTTCCATAATCCACACAATTCTTGTGAATACTTCTCATGATCATTTTCAGACGATAATCTACTTCGTCTCTAGTCCATGAGATACGCTGTGCGTTTTGTGACATTTCTAATCCAGAAGTAGCTACGCCACCTGCATTAGATGCTTTACCCGGACTGAAGAAAATCTTCTGCTCTCTGAAATAGGAGAGCGCCTCTTCAGTTGTTGGCATATTAGCTCCTTCAAAAACGCCTTTACATCCATTTTTCACCAAAGTCTTCGCATCTTCCAGAGGCAACTCATTCTGTGTAGCACATGGGAAAGCAAAATCCACTTTAATGTTCCAAGGTGTAATATCCTTGTGGAATTCAGCGGCTTTGTATTTATCAGCATATTCACTGATTCTACCGCGTTTCTCGTTTTTGAGTTCTTTAATGAATTCTAGTTTTTCCGTGTCTATTCCATCTGGATCGTAAATACATCCACCAGAATCAGAAACTGTCACGGGCTTTGCTCCAAATTCGATGAGTTTTTCTATGGCATATTGTGCAACGTTGCCACTGCCGGATACCGCACAGACTTTACCTTCCAGAGAGTCATCGTTAGCGTCCATCACCTCTTTGGCAAAGTAAACTAGTCCATAACCGGTAGCTTCAGTTCGGATCAACGATCCTCCGTAGGACAATCCCTTTCCTGTAAGAACTCCGGTAAATTCATTATTTAGTCTTTTATATTGACCAAATAGAAAACCGATCTCACGTGCACCTACACCGATATCGCCGGCAGGCACGTCCGTATATCCGCCTATGTGCTTGGATAACTCGGTCATGAAACTCTGACAGAATCGCATTACCTCAGCGTCAGATTTTCCTTTTGGGTCAAAATCACTCCCTCCTTTTCCACCACCAAGTGGAAGAGTCGTCAAACTATTTTTAAATACTTGTTCGAATGCCAGGAACTTCAGTACTGACAGGTTTACGGTAGGGTGAAAACGTAATCCTCCTTTGTAAGGACCAATTGCTGAATTCATTTGCACTCGGAATCCTCGGTTGACTTGAACGTTATTTTGGTCATCTACCCAGGGTACTCGAAACATCATAACACGCTCCGGTTCGCACATGCGCTCGAGCACATTAGCATCCTTATATTTTTTGTGATCTTCTATGAATGGAATGATGGTCTCAGCCACTTCGGTAACGGCCTGCATAAACTCAGGCTCGTGTGGATTTCTCTTAGATATTTTTCCTACGAAATCCGAAACATCTTTAGATAAGTTCGACATAACTACTCTACTTCTTTTTTGGATTATTGTTATCAAGTTAGGCGTTTTTTATTCAAAAACATAAAGGAACATTTCGTCGAATTAGAATTAATATTGGTCGTATTACTTAACCCAATGGTCATTCTAATCTAAACAGAGAGTAACCTTCGTACGTTAAATTGGTAAGTGAACTTAAACCACCAATGTTATGTACACTACAAATCTTGACTCTGAGATCTTTACTAAAGTGCAAAGACTCAATAAGGAACAAAAAAATGAAGTACTTGACTATTTAGAAACAATTCCTAAAGTAAGTCACAGTACAAGACTTTATAGAAGAAAAGCTATGAAGCAAATTAGAGAAGCGCTGAAGGGAAACTAAACCCTTTTTTAGTCTTCTGATAGTACAATGACCATGTCATCTTTGGTCAGGGTAAAGGCATTAGATTTTGGAGGATTTACATATACTCCATAACCTCTACTCATGTCTTTTGATTCCTTGATCACACGGTATCCTATTGCCACTTCGTTCTTTCTAGCAGCTGATTCCAGAATGGTATAGAAGTTTATTGGCTCGCCAACTTTTACATATTCACTAGCTGGCTTGATATAAATTTCAGAACCGTCCGCATCAAACAAATCTTCGAATACACGCATCAGGTATTTGTTTTCAGAAACCTGGCTCATCAAAAGTGAAATCAATTTATCACTTACAATGAAGTCATCTGCACTAGTAATATCAGCCAATTGTCTATTACGGATATCCAACATCTCTGATACAATCTTGTACTTCTCACCATTCTTCTCAGTGAAGTTTCTTAAGTGGAGAAGTGTGATCAATGTTTGTGCATCCGCTTCCTGAATAGGGAAGTAGTTTTGATAACACAGCAACATGATATAGTCGTACTGACCAAGATTCATTGATTCCAATGTTTCACGATCAGTAGTATCCATTACTTCAAAAGCCAATTTGATGTTATCAACATTGTTTTGAAGTTTATTCACCGCTTTAGCTGCATCATCAAATTTACTGATTACGCGCACTTCAGATCCTGGTGGCACATAGTTGTCCAATTCTTTGATAATGTATTTAGCTCTATTGTTCCATCCAAGAATAAGAATCTTTTCTTCTTCCTGAACTAACGGCTCAGTGTAGACAATTTTGTTTTCTTCAGTATCTTGATGAACAGGAGCATTTGGAACTAGCGTGTCATCGTCTTCTGTGATTCCAATTACTCGATCTCCTTCTTTGAAAATGGTGTCCATAGGAGGGTTGATCTCCACATGGCCATCTGCAAACTGAATACCCATGATGGCAGAATCTTCATAAGAGAATAAAATGTCTCTGAATGTCTTACCTATCAAAGTTGGTTCTGGCATGAAGTAAATTTCATCACCACCAAAATCCATTAGCTCTATATAAACCACAGACAATCCGGACTGTCTGGAAGTTTGAACCATGATCCGCGAAATGATCTCATCAGAAAGAATCAGTTCCACTTCATCTTTACCAACCATCTTCGCCACTTCAAAGTTTCGCTTATCTTCCATCTCCGCGGTGATGTGATAAGGATCAGGTCTTCTTTCAGGGTTTGTTACGATCGCAACGATCGTTTTGATAATTTGAGAATCTGAATTCTCATTGTCTTTATCCAGAATGATAATCGATTTTGTATCAAATGGATTAGCGATATACAAATCATGTACATCAATCGGATTACCAGTTCTACAAATTACTTTTGTATTTCCTGTGCTTCCGACTTTATCGCGTATCTCATCTTCCATCAACACCTTATCCATATCTGCCAAAATCACGATAACACCTCTTTTTTGGTTCTCGTTAGCAATACAGATTTCTGAAATGATGGTAAATATTTTTGAAGACCAGCCTAAAATCAACACATGGTCTTTTTCGATTACGAACGATCTACCTTTTCTAAGGTCGTCCATTTTGGTCAAGATACCATTAGATACCAAACCTATCAATGTAGAGATAATCACCAGACCTAAACCTGTTGTTATCATCATGAACAATCGGAAAGGCCAATTATCATCATGATTACCTAAAACTCCTGGATCTAAAATGTGTGTCAGGTTCACCCATAAAGATTCAAAGAAGCTAAAGTCTTTATCTGAATCTGGATGAAGTCCAAATACTAACAGTAACGTACCAAAGAATATAATTAAAATGAAGGACAGTAATCCCAGTCCGTAAATCATTGCTACGGTACCTTTTGAGATAAAGCTGTCAAACTTATAATTGAGTCGAGTCTTAAGCGGGATATTGCTCATTCGAAGCTTGCTTCTTATTTATGTCTTGAAAAGATACGCAAAAGTAATTCAAATTATAAATTATTGCGCTCCACAAAGTACAATAAGAAAACTTTAATCGCATTCTAACTAGTACTTAATCCTCAATAAGTTATATAAGTTGGATGAAGTTGAGTTTATCGAATGTCTACCAATCGGAGATAATCGAAGTACATGCGTCGGAAAGTCTCGCGCTCTTCTGCCGATCCAAACACGACTTCATCCAATACTTTCATGTCTTTATTTTCTAGTACTGCATTATATAGTTGACGGGCCAATTCTGCATGATTCTTTTGATTGGACAAGTCAAAGGAAGCCTTTTCTCCCTGAAAGTCTATTTCAAAGTCGGATTCTTGTGTATCTGATTCTTGCTCAAAATAGAAAAACGCCATATCATTTCTCCAATTGATAATGATAGCTGGTTGCAGTTTGCCCGCTAATGTAAATTCCTCCAAACGAAAGATGTTCATCCCAGCCTCGGGTCTTTCCTCGATATGATAATCTGACTGTCGAACATTTTTAAAATATAGTTCAGACGCATCAGAGGTCTTGAAGCTGAGTTCATCACGGCTGATTGTTTTGTTTTTATCGGGGTGGCATGATACCAGCATGATCATCATAACCAATTGAATTTGCCATTTCATAAGATCAGATTATTAAGGATTCGGTAAAATATAAACGTTATATCATCATTTATTAATTAAATTTAACCCACGGTGCATAGATATGGATGATAAAGCGATAAGGGTATTAATTGCAGATGATCACACATTGTTTAGAAAAGGAATGTCCATGATGGTCAAGACTTTTCCTGGAGTGGTATCTGTACATGATGTGGAGAATGGTCAAAAAGCTCTGGATTATTTAAACGAAAATCCGGTAGACATTTTATTACTTGATTTGGAAATGCCTGTTCTAGATGGATGGGAGACTTCCAGAAAAGTGGTGAACAATTTTCCAAATACCTACATTATCATGATCTCCATGCATGATTCTTTAAAACTTATTTCTGACCTTATTGAAATAGGTGTTCACTCTTATCTTCTTAAAAGTGCTGAACCTGAAGAAGTTCAGAAGGCGATGATTTCCGTCATCAATAATGATTTCTACTACAATCAATTAGTGGCTAAAGCACTTCATCAAAAAGTAAGATCTGGAAATGCAGACAAGCTTTTGGAAGATGACAAAAACCAATTGACAAAACGTGAGATCGAAATTCTGGAGTTGATCTGCCAGGAGCTGACGATGAAGGAGATTGGTGAGAAACTTTACATTAGTGAACAGACGATTCATACACATAGAAAGAATCTGATGAAAAAGACAGAAGCCAAGAACGCAGTAGGTTTAGTGAAATTTGCTATTCAAAACCATATAGTCAGTTTTTAACTACCCTTTTTATGGTAGTTTTCGATTTCCTTATTTACCTAATTTACTAGGTATATTCCCTAATTTTTTAGCAAAAAGTGCCCATACGTGCAGGAATCGCATTTTAGTGATTTTTTACATGCATCATTATTCAAGTGTATTCGTATATTTGAATAGCAGTTTGTCTAGCTGCTAGGTTGATGGTTGCAGAAAGAGCCTGAAGTATTATGGAAATTTCGCTTAATCTTTTGGTATAAAATCTCTTCTATATTCGCTTCGGCTCTTTCTCTTTTTATCTCCAACCATTCACTCCCCAAAAAATATTTTATCTCCTTTACAACCTTTTGGCTTTTTAGCGTGCCTTAGTAATAAGTCGTAAGGAAACTTTTTGAAACAGTTTCTTTTTTTGCAAGTCAAAAAGGTAATCTGAAGAGGTTATCGAATTAAAAGTCTCTCATTTGTAATGCACATTATGGGAGACTTTTTTAATTTGAGAGAAGAACAACTGCTGTATGAGCAAGACACAACTCTCCGTACTGATTAACCTGGCCAATTCCGACGGCCAAATCGATGATTCTGAAAAAAGTTTAATTATCAAAATAGGACGAGCTCATGGGATGAGTCCTGAGGATATCGACTACATGATTCAAAATCCTGTAGACAAAGTAGATCTGAGTAAACTAACCAACGAAGATCGGTTTGATACACTCTATAATCTGGTACATTTGATGAAAGTGGACGGGGAAATATTCGATGAGGAAATAATGTACTGCCTAAATATGGCGAGAAAGTTGAGTTATCCTCTGGAAGCAGTCATGGACCTTTATGGTTTTGTTCACGCCAATGTGAAATTGACATCTGAGATCAATAAGATCAAACGAAAGTATGATAAATAAAAAAGGGAGCCTCAGCTCCCTTTTTTGTGGAAATCTAACCTAAATATTCATAAATACCAGCTACACCCTGGCCACCACCTACACAGGCAGTCACCATTCCATATTTGGATTTACGTCTCTTCATTTCATTGAACATGGTAATGGAAAGTTTTGCACCTGTACATCCTAGTGGGTGACCAAGAGCAATTGCTCCACCATTTACGTTCAATATATCTGTGTTCAAACCCAACCCACGAACTACAGCCAACGACTGTGCAGCAAATGCTTCGTTCAGTTCGATCAGATCTATATCATTTTGTTTCAAACCAGCTTGCTTCAATGCTTTCGGCACAGCTTCCACTGGACCAATACCCATGATTCGAGGATTTACACCTGCCGCTGTATAGCTTACCATTCTGGCAATCGGCTGCAGGTTGTATTCTTTCACCATTTTTTCAGACATCACCATCACAAAAGCAGCTCCATCTGAGGTAGGGGAAGAGTTACCCGCAGTAACTTGTCCACCAGCTTTGAATGCTGGTCGAAGACCAGCAAGTGAAGCCATGTTGGTTTCTGGTCGCACACATTCGTCAGTATCTACTACATACTTTCGATTTTTGCGCTTACCACCTTCCATGTACACTTCTTCCACTTCCACTGGAACGATCTCATCTTTGAATTTGCCATCGACAATCGCCTTAGCTGCTTTCTGATGAGAAGCCACAGCAAATTCATTCGCGTCATCAGCTGAAATGTTGAAGTCTTTCGCTACTTCTTCTGCAGTAAGACCCATGCTGAGGTAATACTCAGGATTGTCCTTAGCTATTTTCCAGTTCAGTGCAGTTTTGTATCCAAGCATCGGTACCAATGACATGGATTCTGTTCCACCTGCAATGATACAATCTGCAGTACCCGAGTGTACTCGTGCACAAGCGAGGTGGATTGCTTCCAATCCTGATCCACAATATCTGTTGATAATCATACCTGGGACTTCAATAGGTAATGAAAGAAGAGAAATCATTCTTCCCATTTGCATTCCTTGCTCTGCTTCAGGAATCGCATTACCTACAATCAGGTCATCAACTCTTTTGGCATCAAATCCGTCGATCGATCCCACTAAATGTTTTATTACGTCTGCTGCCAGATCATCAGGACGGTAAAATCTGAATCCGCCTTTTTTGGCTTTTCCTACTGCTGATCTATATCCGGCTACTATATATGCATCCATTTTTTTAAGATTTTAAGTATTTAGACTCTAGACATTAGACTTTGAGAACTTATCTATTAATGTCTTTGTCATTTTCTGTATTTCGTTAAGTTCTGATGTAAGCTTGTCATATTCTATATCAGCCATTAATTGGACCTCCTTTGAGATAATCAATTGAGTTTCCAATTCATATTGCGATCCCAAAGAATGAGAAAGAAAATTAGATAAGTCTTTATCTGTTTTTCTTCCACAGCCCTCTGCAATGTTTGAAGGAATAGAAACTGCAGCTCTACGCATTTGAGAAGTCAATCCGAATTTGTCGTCATTCGGAAAATTCTCCGTTTGCTTGTACATATCTACAGCCAATTGAATTCCTTTTTGCCAGACTTTTAGTTCTTTGAAATTATGCATGATCTAAAATCTTTTGTCTTACATCTTTTGTCTAGAGAAACTTAGTTTCTCAACGGCCTTCCTTTGAACAAAATGCTCTGGATTCTTTCCAAAGTTTTCTGCTCGCCGCATAGACTCAAGAAAGCTTCTCTTTCCAGGTCAAGGAGATACTGCTCAGAAACTAAACTTTCTGAACTCAAGTCACCGCCACTCATAACGTAAGCAAGCTTGCTTGCAATTTTCGCGTCGTGATCCGAAATATAAGATCCGTATTTCATCCCGATAATTCCTGCTTCGAACATCGCCATACTGGTTCTACCATGTACTTTGATATCTTTTCTCTCTACAGGCTGTGTATATCCAGCATCGGCTATTTCCAAAACTCTTGCTTTTGCATCCGCAATTAGTCGTGATCTATTCAATGTGATTCTATCAGATGGTCTGATGATATCCATTGCTTTTGCCTCTTCTGCTGAAGTTGCCACTTTCGCTGTAGCGATGTTCATGAAATATTCCTGAAGGATATTCAATTCAGGATCGTTCGGCATGTATTTGTCAGCAGCACGCAAAGTCAATTCTTTGGTACCACCCCCACCAGGGATCAAGCCAACACCCACTTCTACCAAACCGATGTAGGTTTCGGCATGTGCCTGAATCGCATCACAATGAAGTGACAATTCACAACCTCCGCCCAGTGCCAATCCAGCATCTGCAGCAACAACTGGCACAGAGGAGAACCTTGCTCTGGTCATGGTTTGTTGGAATTGACGAATCATCAGATCGATTTCATCATATTCCTGATCTACGGCAAACATGAACAACATTGCCAGGTTCGCTCCAGCTGAGAAATTCGAAGATTCGTTTCCAATCACCACTCCGCGGTAGTCTTTCTCCGCCATGGTAATCGCTGTATTGATTCCTTCGATTACTTCCGCACCGATAGCATTCATTTTCGTGTGGAACTCTACGTTCAATACACCATCTCCAATATCGTAGATGGTAGCTCCGTCGTTTTTCCAAACTATTTTGTTTTCTTTGAAAGCGTCCAGGAAGATAAATCCTTCTGTTCCCGGAACCACTTTATAAGACTTGGACGGAATATCGTAGTAGTGCTTATTGCCGTTTTCGAATTTGTAGAACGTCTCATTTCCACCAGCAAGCATTTCATCGACCCATGCTGCAGGTGCAAGATCCATTTCTTTCATTTTATCCACGCAGGCTTTTACACCCATGGCATCCCATGTAGCAAATGGACCCATTTCCCAACCAAATCCGGAAGCTACCGCCTGGTCGATTCGATACAATTCATCGGCGATTTCTGGAATACGATTTGTGCAGTATCTGAACAAATCAAAGAAGGACTGTCTGTAGAAATCTCCTTCTCGTCCATCCGCATTGATGACGATCTGGAATCTCTTTTTCAGATCTTCTTCGTTTTTCGTTTTGTCCAGAATGTCGAGTTTGATCTTATCTTTTTGTTTGTATTCAAACGTTTTAAGATCTAGCTCAAGAATATCTTTCTTTCCATTCTCGTCAACTACTTTCTTGTAGTATCCTTGTTTGGTTTTATCTCCCCACCATTTTTTATCATACAGCTCCTGTACAATTTTTGGTAGTTGGAAAGTATCACGTGATTCGTCATTTGGCAATCCATGGTACAGACCTTGTGCTACTTTCACGGCAGTATCCAAACCAACCACGTCCATCGTTCTGAACGTTGCAGATTTCTGACGACCAATCACTGGACCTGTCAACTTATCCACTTCATTAACTGAAAGACCCATTTTTTCAATGGTGTGCATTCCAGACATGATGGCGTAGATTCCGATTCGGTTGGCGATGAAAGCCGGGGTGTCTTTACAAAGTACCGTTTCTTTACCTAAATACAGATCTCCGTATTTCAAGAAGAAATCTACGATTTCCGGATCTGTCTTTTGGGTTGGAATAATCTCCAACAACTTCAAATATCTCGGAGGATTGAAGAAGTGCGTTCCGCAGAAATGCTTTTGAAAATCTTCACTTCTGCCTTCCAACATAAAGTTAATTGGAATACCAGAGGTGTTGGAACTAATTAAAGTTCCTGGTTTTCTATGCTTCTCTACGTTTTCAAATAATGTCTTCTTGATTTCCAGGTTTTCAACAACCGCCTCAATCACCCAATCATAGTCTTTAATCTTTGCAAGATCATCGTCAAAGTTCCCTGTTTTGATCAGGGAAGCTTTGTCTTTACTGTAAAGGGGTGAAGGTTTTGATTTTACCGCGGCCTCTAGTGAAGAGTTCACGATTTTGTTTTTCACTTGTGGAGAATCAAGCGTTAGTCCCTTTGCTTTTTCATCGTCGGTGAGTTCCTTCGGACTGATGTCCAAAAGCAGAACTTCCAAGCCAATGTTCGCAAAGTGGCAGGCGATCCGAGATCCCATGATTCCGGAGCCTAGTACTACTGCTTTCTTAATGCTTCGTTTCATAAATAAAGGCTTCTGCTAGTTTATCGAATAAAGATTTATCTTCTATTAATTGAGTTACTTGATTGGTAACACGTATGAAAGCCTTAATGTCTTCATCAGGCATCAAATCGTGCATCTTTTTATTAAATTCTTTAACGGCTCGTCTAGAAAATTCGCGTTTCTCCTTACCGGTCTCTGTTAAAAATATTCTAACGGATCTGCCATCGGTAGGATCTTTTTCACGGTAAATCCATTTTTTGTCTTCCATGGTTTTGAGCATTCGCGTAAGCGAACGAGCTTCCAATCCCATAAGTGGTGCGATTTTCGTGGCAGGGGTTCCTTCTTCTACGTCTATGTTGAGAAGTACAAATCCGGTGGATGCGGTCACATCTACTTGAGCGCCGTATTGATTATACATTCGCGAGATAGCATGCCATGCCACCTTGATGTTGTAATCGATGGTTTCTTCTCTTTTCATCGTTTCATTTTTGGGCTTCGCTGACTGTCTGGACAGCAAGCGGATTTTAGAGTCAAACCAAAGATAATCAAAATTTGTTATGCATGCATACTATTTTTAGGTTTCCCTCCGTCTCTATTGAAAGTGTCAATAATGGGGAAATTTGGTGGTTTTATTAGCTTTGGGAAAGATGAAACAGGATAACTCACAATATAAGGAAATACCCAAAGCATTTCACTCTTTTGAAAACGAAGGTTTATTTACTCACTGTATAGAGTGTGAACGAGAATTACTCAAGGGAGATTGCGATTATGTGATTGAAAAAGCCGTTCGTAATTATCAGGGATTCAAAGCCGAAGATGTAATCTTCGATTATGCCATCTGTATAGATTGTGCGATAGAAATTCAAAAACGCATGTCCAAAGAATCGATGCAAAAAATCCAGGAGTACATGCAAGTTCAACTTCTAAAGGGTCAGAGGGAATTACAAAACCGTGATCTTACGGATGTTGATGGCTTGTATTCAAAATGTATGTTTACAGACGAGGACAAATCCAATTGTGAGGAATATCAGGTTTTCGCTTTTTGTCGAGGGGACAAATTGAATTTACAAATGCCACCATACATGGTGTCAGGTCCGATTCTTGATGAAATTTCCGAACTACTTTCCGATGAAACCCGAGATGAGCTCAACGGATTTTTCAACAAACACTTTTCTCCTGCTCCCGGAATGTTCAATCCGGATCCGAGGTTGATATTGATTTAATGATAAATAATGGTTAGGTACGGTTATTGTTGTAATTTTAATAAATAACCTACTTGTACCATGACGCGATTTTATCTCGTATTTATTCTAATAATATTATTTATAAGTTGTGAGAAGACAGATCCAGCACCATCAGAAAATCTGGTTGTAAATAGTTTGGGTCTTACCATTCAAAATAGCACTTGGACGCCATCAGTCATTGATGGAGATTCCTGTCAACAAACTTTCAACTGTGAATTGTTTTTTGCTGGCAATGGAACTACACAAACACCATTTTACAGGGTTAAAGCCACACAATTCGAAGATTACCATTTGAATTTGAAAAAATCTGACTTTAGACTCCAAGTAGGGGGCGTTGATAAAGAAACTACATACAGTGTTAGTGATGCAGTTGAAGATTTCTCTTCATATGCGATGTACATAGATTATGAATCCAATGAGAAGAAAATTTATACTAGCGAAGGCTCCAACAGTACTTTGGAAATTTTGAAAATGTTTCCCATTGAAAATTCTCAGCTTATTGGTTTTGAAGGCCAATTTATTGGAACTCTATACAACACAGAAAACGTAAATGACTCTATTCAAATCAAAAGTAAGTCCTTAAAATTTCTACAAACCAATAGACACGATTATCAACAGTGTTTATGATTCATAGTATGCTGTGACAATAGGTTGTCACTCTTCAGTCTTAAGTTTGGATAAATTAACGAAATGACTGACCCATCAATACCGACTTTCATACCTACTTCTGTAGCCAGCTGGCGAGATTGGTTACAGGAGAATCATGAATCTGAAAACTCAGTTTGGCTAGTCTATTACAAAAAAGATACTGGCATGCCAAGTATTTCATGGGAAGAAGCTGTTGAAGAAGCTCTTTGCTTCGGTTGGATAGATAGTCGGCGACAGCCGATCGATTCTGAAAAATTCAGACAGTATTTCTGTAAGCGAAAACCTAATGGAAACTGGTCCAAGATTAATAAGGAAAAAGTTGAGATACTGATCAAGCAGGGGAGAATGTCTCCAGCTGGTATGCAAAGCATCGAAATTTCCAAACAAAACGGCTCCTGGACCTACCTAGATGATGTAGAAAATTTAACTATTCCGGAGGACCTGATTGCAGCCTTCCAAAATCATCCTGGCTCGGAAGAATCGTTTCATTCATTTAGCAAATCCTCCAAAAAACTTGCGCTCTATTGGATTCATTCAGCCAAGCGTGCAGAAACCAGAGCTAAACGAATTCACGAAATATCTGAAAGTGCTGCTGAAGGACTACTACCTAAACCAATTCGTCCTCCTAAAAGGAAAACTTAAATCCATTGGTCAGTGAGTACACCCAATTGTTAATCGCGATAATAGGTTTATCCTCATACTGTGCTGAAAAGGACGTGTTGAATGCTAAGCGATCAGTTAATTTCACATTGATCACAGCATCTCCACTGATTCTATTCCGAAATACTTCATCCTCCTGATCATAACCGCCTTGATAATAGGCGCTCATATTGAAGGAGACATTTTCATTTATTTTTTGCTTGTAATTGATGTAGTTCGTGGATTTGATCATCTCCTTTTCAATGATCATATCTTCAACTTCAAGGCTTTTCCAATTTTCTCTTTCATACATGGCGCCAATTCCAATATGCATTGTGGCTTTGGAAGATTCCATCAGGCGGATACGTACATTTCCACCTTCCAATAATCGAAGAGGCATTTTACGTCCCTGATCATATTGAATCTGAGAAAACAGCTCATAGGAGATTTTGCGCTTGCGCAAAAAGTTGATTCTAAAATGAGCCTGACCGGTAGAGAATAGTGGACCAGTCGTTGTTTTAAAATAATTCAATTGATTAAGTAGAATGTATGCGTGATTTTTCCCAACATACACCAGATCAGCATCGCCATCAATTCCTGTGTAGGTAATATTTTGCTCAGCAGTTGCACTTCGGTTATTCAGATTGAAATCTAAATTGATACTTCCCATAAAATATCCTGAGGAATCAGAAGAGATACTGCCTTTATCTACTTTGAGTATTTGGGTGAATGCTGTAAATGAACTGAAGGTTAGTACTGCTAGAATTGTGAGTTTCTGAATAGACACTTATGCTGATTTTAATAATTCGGTTGCGAAAATAATTAACAGGTCAAACTATGTAATGTTTGTTCACATAAAATCAGGTGGTGTGTTTTGGTAACGGACAATGGTTGGATTTATTCCTCAATGATTCATCGAATTGTAATTCTTGTTGAATTATGGTTTATTGAACCAGATTCCATTCCTATGAAAAAATATTCAATCTATTTTGTCATTTTAATCACAGTAATCGCATGTGATTCTTCACCGAAAGAAAATTCTAAATCAGAAGCTCCTTTGGAAGTAAAGGATGAATCTATAAAAGAGATAAGTCTTGTCGGTATTTTGGATGGGAAATGGAAGAGTGAAGGAAATGATGGCACGGTCTCCAATTTTCTGGAGTTTGAATCATCAAGCAAGGAATTCTATGCCTGGGTTGCTGACGAATCAAAACCTGAAACAGTTTCCGGAAGTTATGAAATTATTGGAGATACGTTACTGCACTTAACTTATCCAGAATTCAATTATCAAGAACATTTCGCTTTTGACTCAATTGCTGAAAACTATCTGGATATGTTTTCGCTAGGAGTGAGTGCCGGAAATTTGATTTATCAAAAACAAGAGTAAATACACGCTCATTGACAAATCTCACCTGATCATATGATGTGCTTCATGGGAGTAAATGATTTCAGGATCTAATTTCATATTGAAATCCTAATCAACCTCTAAACATCACATCTATGGAAACCTTACAGGTAAACACCACATTCGACAAAGGAGAGGAATTTTTAGCAGTGGCCTATCATGCCCTAAATTATGCTGATCAGGAAGACACAGCTTATATGGTTTGTATCAATGCTAAAAATGCGTTGGCTAATTTTTTGATCAGTTTTTTGGATCACTATGGTGAAAAAATCTATACCGAAGATCCTGAGGTATTGCTGAATCAATGCCGAGATTTGAGTGGAAACTATTTTGATCTGAACATTCAAGAATTGCTCCTTTGGCAAAATGGTGAAACTGATGTTTCTCTGAATCTAGCGCGACAAATAGTTCATATGGCCGAAATGGCTCGTGAATTAATGGTTTGCGAACTACTATAATATTTAGGGTGCTTTTATTCCCATGTGTGACATGGGAATACGGGCACCTATTTTCTTAATTCACCAAATCACCTCGAATCTGTCGGATTCTTTGTCTGGCCTCTGCAACATACATGCTTCCAGGATGCGCTTTCAAAAATTCCTGGTAAAGTGTCATGGCTTGCTCTTCATCATGAAGATAATCTTGTACAATAGTCGCTTTTTTATAGAATGCATCGTCACTTAGGATGTCATAGGAATATGCCTGAATAATTTTATCCAGGTAATCCACAGCTTGTTGATAATTCCCGGCTTGAAGTTCCAGCTTTGACTGTAGCCAGTACACTTCATCGGTAATGCTATGTCCAGGATTCTCTTTCAGGATTTTAGCCAATTTGGCTTTTGCCTCGGCAGTTTTATTTTGAAATATTAACAACTCTACGTTGGCAAATTCCTGCATGATAAAATCTGTGGTATCGAAAGCCGTATTATCTGTAATCAATAAACTGAGTGCAATGGCATCATTGGATATTTCGCGAGTGGTCGCCAGTTTTAAAATGTCAAGATGACTTTTCGCCAAAGCGAAGTTTCCCGTAAAATAGTTGAGTCTGGCATTTCGCAATTTCGCTTCATATCCCAGCGGCGCTTCCTTATTATCTTTTTCAACTTGAGAGTAGAGTAGGGTAGATTCCCACGGTTCACCAGTCAAAATATAAATATCTCCGAGATCCAGTTTACACTCTGATACCAGAGCGCGCGGAGCGCGTCGATTTTCGATTACAAAATTCAGGATTCGAGTGGCCGTGTCTAATTCGTCTAGATAAAAGGCGTGAAGCAGCGCTTTGTTACGGAGTGCTTCTAAAGTGGTATAATTTGGACCAATCTGATCGTACAATTCTGAATATTCAGTTGCCAGGTTTCTTATAGCCGTGGTGTCTACCGGAAATGCCGTTTTCACTTTGTTCTCCTTTGACTTAATAAGGAATCTTCTGGCTTGTGGATAATTGTAGTCATCACCGTAGGTATCGATCACATAAGTGTAAATATCAATGGCATCATCCCAGGACTCATTGTCATAAGCGATTCTAGCGATTCGCATACTCTGATCACCAGGCTGTTGATTTCTACGATCCAAAGCCCGAGCTTGAATAAATGCAGCGTAATAATTTTTGCGCTGAAGTTCTAACCAGATCAGTAGATCCGAATACAATGCACTATTCGGATCCTTCTGGATTTTCTGAATTAAAGTCTCCTCTAAAAATTCCTGATCCTCTGGTTCGGTCAAGATGTTTTGAAACAAGTTTTTTACATAAGCCAGATTAGCTGGATTTCCCTCAGCATAATTGATGTACTCTTCGGTCATCTTGCGCTTATCGTTTTTCATTCGATAAAGGGCAGCCATGTCCAAAGCAAATGCAGATTCCCGACCATTCAGTTTTCTAGCAGTGAGATAAAAATCAATAGCTTCTTCATACATCTGGTGAGAAACCAGATTTTGGGCAATAGAACTAAGCTGATACTGATTTTCAATAAACTGCTTTTTGAGTGTTGATAAGTACTTATCTAATTTATCGGATTCACCAATAGTGTGATATAAAAAAGCCAAGTCTACCTGGTAGTTAATGTTTCCAGGAAATGATTTGATTACGCGATCAAGATATTTTTCGGCGCCCTTGATATCCTGTTCTTCTAAAAGCAGGCGAAAATAGTTCGCATGTATTAATGGTATAACCGAACGATTTTTTTCCAGATCTTCAAACATCGCGCGGGCTTTTTCAAATTCGCCCTGCTGAAAATACTCATTTGCTAGTTTGGCATCATCTGTTTGGGCTGACAGAGAAAGCGCGGCGCCGAGGAGAGTAATTATTATTAAAAATTTTCTGGTATACATATACATGAAGTTATCCACTTTATTCTTCTACCTTATAATGAATATATAAGTTTTAAATTAAAAGCTATTTCTATTATTAAGGCTGTGGATATGTGGGTAAATCACTGAAATTAGATTTGTTTTTTAGGTTTGTTTATAAGTGATATCTATCTGAAATGTTTTCCACAGTTTATCTCTCTGTTAAGTCATTGAAAATCTGTCTTTTATTTTAAAATGTAGATAAGTGATATATGCTCAATGTGAATTAGTGGAGAAGTAAAGATTTGGGATAGATGGTTGATAAATGTGAAGTTATTTGAAGTTTGTACTGCTTCACATGAAATGTGGAAGTGGACAAAGTATAACTATGAGTTATTCCACCATAGTATCCACACTTGTCCACATGTTTATTGAGTTATTCAGAATGAAAATTCAAGTTGATTTTCGAAGTTTGCTCGCAGGGTAGTTTCTTCTTTGAAGTAGATTACAGGCTCTGGAGCAATGTTTTCTCTATAGTTTCCAACATCCCATTTTCCATTTTGATTGCTGTCTATAAGGATTCTAACCCAATAATTTGCTGGTGGAAGATTGTTGAATACACAGTGTTTAGTATTGGTTTGACTGGCTACTACTTCCTTCTTGTTCATTAGTTGAACAATGAAATGTGTAGAATCAGTATTGAGCGTTACTTCTATTAGTCCAAGGCTCTCTTGCTTCAAGAACTTGTAGTTTTGGTTAAGAACTGCTGAACTGTCCAGTTCTACTGATTGGAATGATTTAGGAAGTATTTGAACACTGAAGTTCGATTGATTAATTGATGTAAGTCTTTTCTTGAGTTCCATCTGTGCTGTATCAATATTGGTCGAGTCAATAACTATAGCATCACTAAGTCTGGTAAGACTGTCTTTGTAATTGTTTAATGTGATATCCAGATCAAAGGAGATGTCAAGATTGTGATTGGAGTAAACCACATTTCTTGGTTGATAATCGAGTCTAACTAATGTATCATAAACAACATCGAGGAAGTCAGTATTTAATATCTCAGTAGGTTTATTAAAGGACAGTTTGTATCTAGATGTACTCGTTACTTGAGAATTCTTAGCGGGTAATAATGACATGGTGAAGGCTTCAGGCTTTCGTGAAGACTCTCTAAACTGTATGTAGGTAGTGTCCGTAGAGGTGTTACCAAGACTATCCCTAACATAGAGTATACTGAACAAACTATCTGTAAATGATTTGTTGTCGTAGACTCGTATGGTCTTATTTTCATCTACTAGTTTACTAGCTATATTGAGTGAATCTGTATTTTGAATAGAATACTCTACAAGTGGTTTAGAGTATCTAATTTCGAAATATCTGCCAGATGGCCTTGCTGAGATATACTCTAATGCTGCAGCGTTTATTTGAATAGCATTCAATGAAAGCGTATCTCCAGACTGAGTTCGCATGTCAATCGTATCTGATTTAATGGCATAAGATTCTGTAGCTGCGTCAAAAATTAAATTTCTGTTCTCATCTCCAAATGCTAACATTCTGAATTTGGAAGCTTTGATATTTTGGAGGAAGAATTGACCTTCTTCATTAGTTGTGCTAAAGTAGGTTGGCTTGTTTACTTCAAAGTCTAGTGTATCACTAATGGTGTATAGACCTACAGTTATTTTGTCTTTGGGTTCTCCAGTTAAAAGATCAAGTACCTGACCGGATAAGTACAATGAATCAATATAGCTGCCGGTACTAAATGCGATGATTAGATTTTCAGCTGGTGTCTTTTCTGTAATGTCAGTTATCCCATCAAAGAAGTTAAAAGTGTAGGTAGTACTATCTTCGAACGGTTCTTCGAATTGTAGAGTTACAGAGTACTTCTTCTGAATGGTTTTGTATTTGGTTTCAGTAGTAGGAGTAATCACCAAATTCTGTTGAAGCTTATCTGCATTGATAACTTCATCAAACTCCAAAGTAATAGTTTGTCCTTTAAAGTTTAGCTGTTGGTCAACTGGATTTGATTCTAGCAAGGTAGGAGGGATGGTATCTTTTGGACCTCCTGTAGGTGTTATTGGATTAGCACAACTTAATGCTATAAGTTCAAAAACTAGAATAATGGTGATTGACTTAAAAAGTAGCTTCATGCTTTTAATACGTAAATAAGGCTTGAATATTCTCCTGACTCTTGTGCCTTTTTATTTGATTGGTTTCCGATTTGAATTGCAGATAATAAATTGGATGATCCTGTCTTGTTTTTCTCACTGAGCATTGAAACATAGAATGAGTCAAATTTCATAGGATGTACATCTATCAAATTAAGTTTACAGTTTTTTGCCACTGTTTTCAAAGAAGATTTATCGAAATGATATAGATGCTTAGGTACATCATAAGCTGCCCAATTCTCTTTGTAATGCTGTGCATCAAAGGATAGATGATTTGGTACAGCTACGAAAAGAACACCATCTTTCTTTAAGGATTTTCTTAGAGTGTTTAATGTAAGCTTCAATTCATGGACATGTTCTATTACATGCCAGGCAGTAATTACATCGTACTTGTTCTTTTCTAGATCAGTAAGACTATTGTAAATGTTAGCCTGAGTAAGCTTTCTTGCATTGTCTGCAGTTTCAGGATGCGTTTCTAATCCTTCTACCTCGTAGTTCTTTGACTTTAGAAAATCTAAGAATACACCAGATCCACACCCAAAGTCTAGAATTGTATGCTGCTTAGAATATTTCTTAATGAGCTTTAGTTTTTGCTTGAGCGTGATTGAGCGTACAAACTTGTAGACAAGGTTGATTGGATTATTGGCTTTGTTGGTATGCGATATGTAATTACTATCAGCATAGTACTTACCAATGTTGTTTTGATCTGGTCTAGGATTAGTGATTATTAAACCACATTTGTCACACTTCATCAAAGCAAAACTCTCACCTGATACAGTATGATCCTTGCATATGATGTGATTAGAAAACTTAGTGTGCTTACAGGACGGGCATTCCTCCAGCTTTTCGTACATGTTATTTATTTAGGTACACCATTAAAATTGAAACGTCTGATGCAGATACTCCTGATATTCTGGAAGCCTGCCCTAAAGTTGATGGTTTTATTTTTAATAGTTTCTCTCTTGCTTCAGATGATAGTGATGTTATTTGAGAGTAGTCAAATTCTGGATTGATCTTTTTATTCTCCAGAGCTATCATTTTCTCTGAGTTCTCCTGTTCTCTTGCTATGTATGTTTCGTATTTAATTTGAATCTCTGCCTGTTCCCTAACTTCAGCACTATAGGACTCCATATAGGATTTCAATTCTGGATCTATATCACAAAGATTTTGCAGGTTGATTTCAGGTCTTTTCAGTACTTGATACATAGATGATGTATCCTTCACAGGAGCACTATCTATGGATTCAAGCATAGGATTGAAATCTGCAGGCTTGTGTTTCTTTTGTTTGAGATCATTAATGAGACGTTTGGTCTCATGCATTTTAGTCATGGTTAGCTCATATCTATGTTCTGTAGCCAAGCCTAACTCATAAGCTTTTGGAGTTAATCTCAAATCCGCATTATCCTGTCTGAGGAGTAATCGATACTCAGCTCTAGAAGTGAACATACGATATGGTTCATTGGTACCTTTATTTATTAGGTCATCAATTAATACTCCAATGTATGCGTCTGATCTATTAAGTATTAATGGATCTTGCTCATGAACTTTTAGATGCGCATTGATTCCAGCCATCAATCCTTGACAAGCAGCTTCCTCATATCCTGTTGTTCCATTTATTTGACCAGCAAAATATAGGTTGGCTATTAGTTTGGTCTCCAGTGTTTGACTCAATTGTGTAGGAGGGAAGAAGTCGTATTCAATAGCATAACCTGGTCTGAACATCTTCGCATTCTCAAATCCTGGTATTTTAATGAGTGCTTTATACTGTACATCTTCTGGTAATGAGGTAGAGAATCCGTTTACATAGACCTCTACAGTATTCCATCCTTCTGGTTCTACGAAAATTTGATGTCTATCACGCTCTGCGAATCTATTGATTTTATCTTCTATAGATGGACAATAGCGTGGACCTAGTCCTTTAATTCTACCATTAAACATAGGAGATTTATCAAATCCCGTTTGTAAGACTCCATGAACTTCAGGACTTGTATAGGTAATCCAGCAAGATCTTTGTTCTTTCAATGGTTCTGTAGAGTCTAGATAAGAGAACTTCTGTGGATTTTCATCACCCTTTTGTTCTTCCATTTTGGTGTAATCAAGACTTCTACCATCTATTCTAGGTGGAGTCCCAGTCTTCATTCTACCGCTTTCAAAGCCAAGTTCTATGAGCTGTTCTGTAATTCCAGTGGCTTTACGTTCTCCAGCTCTTCCACCACCGAACTGTTTTTCACCTATATGAATCAATCCATTTAGGAAGGTTCCATTGGTAAGAACAACTGCTTTACCTTTTATTTCTATACCCAGACTTGTTCTGACACCTATTACTCGTTTGTCTTTGACTACAAGTCCAGTGATCATTTCTTGCCAAAAGTCTACGTTAGGTGTTGCTTCCAGTGCCAATCTCCATTCTTCCGCAAAGCGTATTCTATCTGATTGCACTCTAGGACTCCACATAGCTGGTCCTTTACTTTGGTTAAGCATACGAAATTGGATCATCGACTTATCAGAAATGATTCCCGAGTATCCACCAAGTGCATCTACTTCACGAACTATTTGTCCTTTGGCCACACCTCCCATTGCAGGATTACATGACATTTGGGCAATAGTGTTCATGTTCATGGTGGCAAGCAATACCTTAGAACCCATATTAGCAGCTGCAGCAGCGGCTTCACAACCGGCATGTCCAGCTCCCACTACAATTACATCGTATTCTGGAAACATATATTTATAAAAGGTTTCACGTGAAACAGTTCATCAACCAACACCGAAACACCACAAGGTGTTCCACGTGGAACTAATTTTTTAACAAAGATAAGCAGGCGTCTTCTTTTTGCCTCATTAAGATTTGATCATCCTCTGTCTTGTCTTTGAAGCCTAGTAAGTGCAAAAGACCATGAGCAAGGACACGATGCAATTCATTATCGAATGAGCTGTCTTGTTGATCTGCATTGTCTTGTACTCTGTCAATGCTAATGAAGATGTCTGATAGGATAGGGGAACCTTCTACTGAATTATCAAAGGTGATAATGTCTGTGTAATAATCGTGATCTAAATACTGCTGATTAATGGATAGAAGGTACTCGTCTGAGCAGAATATGTAGTTGATAGTTTCTATTTCTGCATCGTGTGTAGTGGCTATGTTGACTAACCACTCGGAGATTTGAGATTGATTTGCCAATTCGAAATCAATCTCTTCTGCAAAGAACTGAATCAATTCCATTTAGTTCAAGTAAAAAACCATTGATACTGTTCTTCCTTCATCTTCGAAATGTACTTCGTCACAAAGATGTTTCATAAGGAAAATACCTCTACCACCTGGCTTTTCAATATTCTCTGGGGCTGTAGGATCAGGTAATGTGTTGTAATTGAATCCTGGTCCTTCATCACTTACCACGATTTTCAAAGTGCTATCATCTACATGTAGTTTCAATGATACACACTTATCAGAAGCTTTTTGATTGCCATGTACAATTGCATTGTTGACTGATTCAGTTACGGCAATCATAATGTTACCGTAGATGTCATCATTCAAATGAAATCGCTCTTTGGCATTGTCAATGAAACTCTCAACAATCCTTATGTTTTCTGAGAGTGAAGGGATCTGTATCTGTATGCTGTCCATTATTGCTCTTCTCCGCTTAAGCGTCTAAAATAGTCGTTTACTTCTTTTTTATAAAATGGATTTAAATCCAAAGGTATAGTTTTTAATAACTCTATCTCCTCTTTTTTTGCTTTCAAGTATTCTTCAATAGCAGGAGGGAGTTTACGTTGTTGAGGCGTTGCGGTTTCACCTTCTCGTTCAGGAGATTCCTTTTGCTCACGCATTGACTCTTCTGCCTCCAGCATTCTGGTTAGTATCTCTTGCTGTCTATCTATCAACTCCTGTGTCAGACGCTTGTTCACTAGATCTACTTCATTCTCTTCCATCTGCTTAATGGCTTCTCCAAGTTTATCACCAGCTTCACTTCCATTGCCTCCTTCTTCACCATTTTCACCTTCTTTTCCAGCTTTCTGACCTGCTAACTGCTGCTGCATGGATTCCATCTGACGTCTGAGTTCTGCTTGCTCTGCGGCCAACTTGGCCAATTGCTCAGATAGTTCTCTACCAGACTTACCACTGCTCTTAAGCTGTTGGATCTGATCACTCAATTGCTGCTGCATTTGCTGCATGCTTGGAAGTGATTGCTTTTGTCCTTGACCTTTCTGAGGATTGCCCATAGCTTCTGACATTGCCATTTGCATTTGTTGCATGACATCATCCAAAAGAAGTGCCAGATTATTCATAGAAGTCATTGCGAACTGTTGATGAGAAGCTGCTTTTCCTTTGTTGCGCTCTCTCAGTTCGTTCATTGCTCTGTCGAGTTGGCTGTTGATTTCCCCTACTTCTCTTGTCACAAAGTTGCTTATCTGAGCTACTCGGCTTGCCAGAGATAATAAACTGTCTTCAATTACCTGCGCATTACTAATTAACTGCAGTTGATCTTGTGATAATTCAATGAATCTAGGATCGATTTGCTGCACTTCTTTGATTTCATCAATGATGTTTTCCTGTTCGAATGAGAGCTTGATTAGGTTATCTAGTATGTCTCGCAAGTGATCGAGGTTTTCTTGCATCATGGTCATTTCCATGCCCATTTGCATTTGTTGCATGCTGCTGGCCATGTTTTTCATTTGTTGACCAGCATTCTTCATTTTCTGACCAGCTTTTTGCTTTTGTTGGTTTTGAAGATCTTGTGGAATCTCATTAAGCTTTTCTTCGATCTGCTGCTCCTCTTTTTGGAAATCTTCCATAGGTTGAGGATTTTTCAGATCTTGATTCAGTTGCTCTAAACTGTCTAATTGCTCTTGAATTTCGTCAAATTCCTTATTGATCTCCTCTTGTTGTTTTTCGGTATCTGTTTGAGCTGCTTTTTGCTCATCATTCTGCTGTTGCGACTCCTTATTTTCTGCAGATTTGGAAGATTGCCTTTCTTCATCCAAAAGTGCCTCAGCCATGGTTACGTTTGCCAAATCCTCTTGTTTTTCAGCAAGTTTTTCTAGTTTCTCGGCAGATTGCTCAATACCAGTTTGAAGTTTAAGTCTTTTGAATAGTTCCAAAGCTCTTTCCAGCTCCTTCTCCATATTCTTCTCATTGTTCTTGATTTTTGACAGTTCTTCAAGAACCTGATCTGTATTATTTTGTTCTTTGAGCAATTTTTGAAGTTCATCGTAGAGTTTTTTGGTCTCATCATCCAAAACTTCCTCAATTAGCTCCTGAAGTTGCTTGGCCTTCTCCTGAAGTTTTTCACTTTGCTTTCCAAACTCCTTTTGGCTGTCCAAAAGCTGTTGGTGCTGTTCGGCAAGCTCTTCGATCTCCTTACTTAGCTTTTCTTTGTCTTTGATGATGTCCTCAATCAATTTTTTGTCTTGCCAATCCAATTCTCGCTTATTTCTTAGGCGATCTTCCAAATCTTTCAGACGATCGTTGATTTCTTCAGCTTTAGCCTCGGCATCATCTAGTTTGCTCTCAGATTCATTACTTTTTTCAGAAATCATCGATTCAACTTCCTTATCACTCGGCATTCTAAGGAAAAACTTCTGAGATTGACTCGCTTTATATCCGTTAATGCGGTCATTGTCAGTTACCTGGACAAATGCTTCTAAATAGTCTTCACTGGTGAGATTCATTGAATCTAAATCCCATTGAAGGTAGAATTGCTGGTTGATTTGTGATTTTTCGAATGGAATGGCGATGCGATGGTAGTTTTTATCGTCATTTTTCTTGTAGAGAAGAGACAAACTTGTGAACCCGTAATCATCTTCAATATTTCCAGTAAAGAGTAAAGATTTGTAGCTAATCGTATCAGGCAGATAATTTGCATCAATTTCCGGCAATTCGTCCTTGATTACTGAAATGTCGTAGATGATTCTGCTTTTGTTCGTTGCGTATTCGTTTGCGAGAGCGATTTCATATTCTAGCGAGTTGGTGACTGATCTAGCGAATTCAAAATGATCATTTTTCAATGACATGCTACTGGAATCACCTCCAACGATGAAAAATCCCTGTTGAGTGTCAGAAGAATTAATGTTCCAGGTGATTTTAGTGCCTTCAGCTACTACAAAACTGCCCGTATTCTCACGCATCTCATCAGAAAGACCTGTATATTCTGGATAGTCAATTTTGACACTCATATTTCTGAGCTCCGGTCTGTTGATGACCTTAATCTCATATTTTTTAGAATCATAACCAGCTGCTGAGAACTGGATGCTCTTATTGCTGTTTATTGAAGGATAGTTGAATACGTAGTGTCCATTTTTACCTTTATTCAGTCTGAATTTTTGGTTATTGTCCAACAAATAGACTTGATCAGGTATGCTCTCACCATTTAACATCACATCTATTTCGTAGCTATCTCCTTTGAATGCGAATAATTTACTTTCTAATTCAAACGAAAAAGGAGCAGGTTTTTCAAACGGTTTGTTGAACTGCACGATTCTACTGGAGCTTTCACTGAACAATCCAGGACTGATGAAGGACACTAGAAAGATCACCACTAGCAGACTCCCTACATATATCAAGTACTTTTTATTGACTTTGAAATCAACGGCTTCTTTAAAATCAAATACTTTAAGTTCACTCTGTTTTTGATCAATGGCTGCAAGAAGAAGTGAAGATTGACTTGTCGAATTCTGACTTAACTGTAAGAGGTTCAGTAGTTTATCCTGTATATCTGGAAAATGTCTTCCAATAAGTTTAGCTGCTTCCTGATCTGAAATACCACGATTGATTTGAACAATTTTAGAAATTGGTATGAGAATTCGGAAGATTACGAAGTAAAGAAGCAATCCGACAAGAATAGCGAAAATCCCTAGTCTCACAGGTTGATCAAACCAAAAATAACCTTCTAACAAACTGAATATCAACCAAATAGCTCCGAAAAGTAGTATAGAAATCAGTGATCCTCTAATGAGTTGGTTCACGTGAAACTTTCTTTTGAACCTGATGATGTTGTCTTTCAGATTGTTAGTAGTCATACTTTAAATACGAATTCTAGGTCTTTTGGATTGTTAAATGATTCCTATCTCTTTCTCAAAATACTCAAGTATGTGCATTTTAAGTAATTTCTCTTGCTCCAATAAATCAAAATGTGGAAGAGGCTTGACCAATTTCCAGTGCGGCCAGCCGTTTTCATCAAGTCCATCAAGTTCATAATATCCGGAGTAGGACAAAACTTTACAGATTGCGATGTGCATCAGGTCCTGTTTCTCCTCTTTCTCGAAATTTTTGGCTCCTAAACCCAGTTCCTGAACGCCTATAAGGAAGATAACCGCATTCAAGTCCTTGGGCTTTTTGCCTACGCGATTCTCAAGGCCTTTAATTAGGCTATTCCAGTCCCTTTCTAACGTTAAATCTTTCTGATATACCATTAATTACAAAAATAATTATATTGGTTGTGTGAAAACTGCCAAAATAGTAACGAAACTAACTGCTGATTTTATCGGATTATTCTTTCCTAGAGTGTGCATTAACTGCCAAACAACGCTCGTCCAACAGGAAAATTACCTCTGTGTCAAATGTAGACTTTCTCTTCCAAAAACCCATTATCATCGAGTACCTGACAACCCTTTAGATGACAAGTTTATCTATGAACCAAAAGTTCGAAAGGCCACGTCATTTTTATTCTTCAATAAAGGAGGTATTGCACAGAAACTAATTCATCAAATCAAGTATCGGAATGAACCTGAACTTGGTGTCTTGATGGGTGAGTTGTTTGGAAGAGATCTTATAGAAATGAATTGGCCTGTTGATTTGATCATACCTGTGCCCTTGCATAAATCTAAATTAAAACGAAGAGGGTTCAATCAGAGTGATGCCATAGCTGAGGGTATTTCACGTGAAACTGGATGGCCAGTTGCAACCGATCTGGTGATCAGAAGAAGACGAACTTCTTCACAAACTAAAAAGTCAAAGGTAGAGCGCTGGCAAAACATCCATTCGGTCTATACACTTACTAGATCTAATGAGTTATCAGGCAAAACGGTCGCTGTGGTAGATGATGTGCTGACTACTGGGGCCACGATTGGGGAGTTGATTACTTTGCTATCACAATCGGGAGTAAAGGAAATCTATGTGCTAACTTTGGCTGCTGGAAAATAATGGCATAAAAAAAGCCGTCAGGATAAGTTATCCCAACGGCTTTGATATTTAAAACAGGTTATCTTAATAGTTCGTACCCGCTCTGATCATAGCACATCTAAATCCGATTGTAGATGTTGCGGAATCTTCGAACAAATATCTTCTAGTTCCAGGTGATAACCAGTAAGCTACATCAGCCCATGATCCACCTTTATAAACTCTTAATCTCTTCATTGGAGGATTTTCAGTATCGTATGATTTCTGAAGACCAGTTTTAGCAACCCACTCTTCTTCAGTGTATTGTCCTTCATTACCGATGAAGTTCCACATAGCATCATATCCAGTTTCTGAATCCAATGTTCCGTCTCTTCTTACTGGGTTCATATCTTCTACAACCTGGTGAGAAAGAGGACGATACACATCTTGTACCCACTCATTTACGTTACCAGCCATGTTATAAAGACCAAAGTCGTTTGGAGGATAATCGTAAACATAAGTAGGGATCATTGCTCCGTCGTTCAACTTTCCAGCGATACCAGCATAGTCACCTTTTCCTCTTTTGAAGTTAGCAAGGAAGTAACCCATTGATTTTCCGTAAGGATTTCTCAATGCGTGACCATCCCAAGGATAAAGTCTTCTGTGTGTTTGGTTTTCATCCAACCACTGAGTTCCGATCAAAGCTTGAGCAGCATATTCCCACTCAGCTTCTGTTGGGAGACGATAATTTGGAAGCACAACACCTGATTCCAAAGGAATTCTAGGGAAGTCAGTTCCTGAAGATCCAGGATCTCCTTCAGCTCCAGCGAATGCCTGATCACCAGCTCCTGCATACTCGTCATAAAGACCAGCATCTTCAGCTAGTTTAATATTTACCACTCTGGTTCTCCACTTACAGTAGTTGATAGCTTGTCTCCAGTTTACACCTACAACTGGGAAGTATCTAAAACCAGGATATCTATAGTAGTGATCTACATAAGAATCGTTGAAAGCAAGATCCTTAGCCCATACTGTTGTATCTGGAAGATTGTTTTTCCAGTAGTATTCGTCTGAATCTTGTCTGATGTAAAATTCATATTCCAACCAGTTGATGTTAGCCACCTCTGTTTCATCCATGTAGAATGAAGCTACAGTTACTGCTCTTTCAACATTGTCATTGGAATTAAGAACATCTTCTTCGAAAGTTCCTAGCACGGTTCTTCCACCTTCGATAAAAATCAAGTTTGGACCTTCTGGCTGACCACTAAAGTCATTCACCACAAATCCTCCTTCTTCATTAAACTCTAATCCGGTAGTGGTACTGTATTTACCGGGATTAGAACTTGTAGGTGTTCCCGACCCACAAGAACTGAGCATTACTGCCACTGCCAACACAGATGCAGAGCCAGTAAGCGCATTAACCAAATTTTTCATAACCTGTTTTACTTTTATTTGAAACGCTCCAAAATAGTAATAAATACAATTATTTCAAAAATAGCCCTTTTGGACAAGTTTCCGAACATAATTGTACTCATTTAATAGGAAAATTAGATAATTATTGTGTAACTGACGTTATAAATCACACACTAACCGTCGAATCCATCTGATTTAGTACATCAAGTGCCTCATCAATTCCACTAATTTCTTTCACAGATATGATCAATTTCTTCTTTTGATCTTTCATGGCACATCGACGTGGCATGCTCTGAACGTACTGTAGAATACCTCCGAAAATGTCAGATTGGAAATACTTTTCGTCTCTGGAATCGGAAAGATAACAGCGCATCACCTCATTTTTGATAGACACTTTTTCGAAACCAAGTTTGATAGCTGCCCAGCGTAATCGCACAGATGCCATCAAATCTTCTGCTGCATCTGGCAATGGACCGAATCGATCTTGCATGCCGGCAATGAATTTCTCTAATTCTGCTTCGGTTTTCAGACTGTCCATTTTGGAATAGAGATTCAGACGCTCTGAAATGTTGGACACATAATCCTGCGGAATCAAGATTTCCAAATCCGTTTCAATTACGCACTCTTCCTTGATTGCATGGAATTTCTGATGATCCATTTCATCCTGGAACAATTCCTTGAACTCCGTTTCCTTCAATTCGGCAACAGCTTCGTCCAGGATTTTGTGATATACTTCAAAACCCATGTCATTGACAAATCCACTTTGCTCAGCACCAAGTAGATTTCCTGCTCCCCGAATATCCAGGTCACGCATCGCAACTTTGAATCCATCTCCTAAATCTGAGAATTCTTCCAAAGTGGTTAATCGTTTTCTAGAATCAGCAGATAATGCACTTGATGGAGGAGTCAACAAATAACAATAGGCTTTAGTGTTAGATCGACCAACTCTACCTCGCATCTGGTGCAAATCTGACAAACCAAACATGTGCGCTCTGTTGATGATGATGGTATTCGCATTCGGAATATCCAATCCAGATTCAATAATGTTGGTAGAAACCAATACATCATATTCTCCCTCAATGAACTTCAGCATTACTTTTTCCAACTGCTTTCCATCCATTTGTCCATGGGCAATTCCGATTTTCGCATCTGGAACCAATCGTAAAATGATATTTCCGATTTGCTCAATGTCTCCAACTCGATTGTGAACCACGAAAACCTGACCACCTCTACGCAATTCATGACTTACTGCATCGCGAATAATTTCTTCATTGAAATCGTGGATTTCTGTAGTAACCGGCCGGCGGTTAGGTGGTGGAGTAGAAATGATAGACAAATCTCGAGCGCCCATCAAGGAAAAATGTAGTGTACGAGGAATTGGTGTTGCCGTCAAAGTCAATGCGTCCACGTTGACACGCATTTCTTTCAACTGATCTTTCACTTTTACACCGAACTTCTGCTCTTCGTCAATGATCATCAACCCAAGATCTTTGAATTCTATGTCTTTATTGACTATTCGGTGTGTTCCGATCAGAATATCGATTTTTCCGTCTTTGACTTTTTTCTTGACATCATTGATCTCTTTTGTGGTTTTGAATCGATTGATGTAATCAATACCCACAGGGAAATCTGCCAATCTGCTCGCAAAGGTGCGATAATGCTGCATGGCCAAAATAGTGGTTGGTACTAAAACGGCTACCTGTTTTCCACCATCTACAGCCTTGAATGCTGCCCGAACGGCAATCTCAGTTTTTCCAAAACCAACATCTCCACAAACTAGTCGGTCCATCGGGTGACCTTGCTGCATGTCTTTTTTGACATCTTCTGTGGCCAATGCCTGGTCTGGTGTATCTTGATACAAGAAAGAAGATTCCAATTCCGCTTGCAAGTAGCTGTCATCTGGATAAGCAAAGCCAGGAGCTGCTTTTCTTTTGGCGTATAAATTGATCAGGTCTTTGGCAATGTCCTTGACCTTTTTTTTGACCTTTTTCTTCTTGTTTTCCCAATCTTGCGTACCCAGTTTGCTGATAGACGGTGGTTCACTGTCCTTACTAGAATACTTGGAAACTTTATGCAATGAGTGAATACTCACATAGAGCAAATCGTCATCTCTGTAGATCAGTCGTAGTGCTTCCTGTTTGTTTCCGTTGACATCCACCGTATCTAAACCAGCAAATCTTCCAACACCATAATCGATGTGAACAACGTAATCTCCGGGCTGCATGGTCTTCAATTCTCTAAGCGTCAGAGACTTAGATTTTGAAAACTTTTCTTTGGCCTTGTATTGATGGAATCGATCAAAAATCTGGTGATCTGTATAGCAGACCAATTCGTGATGGTCATCAATAAATCCTTCACGAAGTGAGGCATCTACACCACTAAACTGCAATTCAGGATTGATTTCTTTGAAAATGCTCTCAAGTCGTTCAAGCTGTTTGAACGATTCAGCAGTTATGATCTTTTCGAAATTCTTAACCTGATATTGGAATAAGTCTTCCGCTAATAAATTGAAATTCTTATGAAAATGTGGTTGAGGACGAATTCCCAAATTGTATTCGTCATCTGGTTTTAAATAGAAGCGATTGCCAAACTCCACTTTATGGAATCGTTTCAACAATTCATCAAACGATTTTTCGGAATCGAATAAATCTATTGGCTTGAAAACTACCTGTGTATAACCGCTCACTCGCATGATTTGATCAAACGAATCAACGGCTTTTAAGAATCCTTTTTCTATCAGGTCCAAGGTTTCCCGATAATCTTTCATCCAGATTACCGTGTCTTTCGGGATAAACTCGAAGAAAGATTGACGCTCTTCTTTCAGCAATCGAGTTTGAACATTTGGAATCAATGTCACGACTTTCAGTGACTTACTAGACAGCTGACTTTCCGGATCAAACTCACGGATGCTCTCAATTTCGTCACCGAACAATTCTAGTCGATACGGATAATCGTGGGCAAAAGAATAAATGTCGATGATTCCACCTCGAACGGCAAACTGACCAGCTTCGTAAACAAAGTCAGTTCTTTCAAAATCGTAACTGGTTAATAACTCAGTTAGGAATTCAATATCCAGCTTTTCACCAACTGTGGCCACGAAGGTGTTGTCCTGAAGTGAGCGTTTATTGATTACTTTTTCATAAAGCGCATCTGGATAGGTAATGACTTGATGTGGTTCATCAGGCTGAGAAATAATCTGATTGAGAACTTCAGCACGTTGAAGAATATTGGCATTTTCAGTAGCCTCAAACTGATACGGCTTTTTGTACGAACTTGGAAAAAGTAATAATTGCTCTTCAGGAAGGAAGTTTCTCAAGTCATTGAGAAAGTAATTCGCTTCTTCCTTGTCATGCAAAATGAAAATGTTGGTCTTTTTCTGAATAGAAGCATGCACTGCACTAAATACAGCATCAAAACTTCCAGCCATTCCTTTTAAACGTACCGTACTGTTTTTCATGATCGAACCAGAAATGGTTTGGATCATGTCACTTTTGGCAAAATGCTTTAATATCTCCTTTGCTTCCACGAATTGTCATTAAAGTGTGCAAAAGTAAAATAAACTCTTGCGGATACACGCTAGAGAAACATCAATTAACGTTTAAGGTTCTAGAGAGGGACTAAGAGATGTTCCTGAAACCGATTTCGATACAATAACAGAATTATTTAAAGATATTTTTGAAACATTTTTATATTAAATCGGTATAGTACTATATAATAAATAAGATATTCGTCGTTATAGACGTACATTACTTTTTAGGTTAGGTTGGTGATTAAGGCGCGAGTACTCCCAGTACCGCGCCTTTTCTTTTTTACCGTCTATCATCTTTCATGTTTTCTTAATTGGAAAACGCTACTGATTAAAAATCAGGCAAGTTATCTTCACACCATGAAAAGAATTATTGCATTATCCCTTTTGATGATTATGTCTATTCAGGCATTGCCATGGGGCAAGACAGGTCATCGCGTGATCGGTTTGATCGCAGAAAAACATCTTTCGAAAAAAGCGAAGAAGCAAATAGACAAAGTATTGAAGGACGAAACATTGGCCGAAGTAGCCAATTACATGGATTTTATTCGTTCGGATAAAACGTACAAGCACATGGATCCGTGGCATTACTGCACTTTGCCAGATGGAAAAACCTATGCAGAAGCTGGAACTCCAGAAGAAGGTGATGCCATAGTTGCAATACAGCGATTCACTGAAGAATTGAAAACTAAGAAATTTACGGAAGGTGATGAGGCATTCACATTGAAACTTCTTGTTCATCTAATAGGAGATATTCACCAACCTCTTCATGTAGGCAATGGAGAAGACAAAGGTGGTAACGATGTAAAACTTGATTACTTCTGGGAGTCATCCAACTTGCACCGAGTTTGGGATAGTGGAATCATTGACGGTCAGCAATATTCTTACACAGAATATACTGATTGGATCAATCACGCGTCTGAGGAAGAAAAAGCGAAATGGCAAGCGGATGCACTGATGGTTTGGATTGAAGAATCTAAGGAATACAGAGAGCAGTGCTACGATCTTCCTGAAAACATGAAGATTAGCTATCAATACGACTATAAAAACCTTGATTTAGTGAATCAGCGCTTGTTGCAAGCTGGAATCAGACTTGCTGCAGTTTTGAACGAGATATACGGATAAGAATAAATTGTCCTTCGAAATGGAGCCATTCTGAGACAATCAGGATGGCTCTTTTTAGTTTAAAGAATAGTCAGTCGAAGTTTGTTGGCAGCTTTTTCTAAATCTACCAATGCTTCAATAGCCATAACAGCCTCTGGAGCGACTTTCAAAATTCTTGCGGCCTCATGCACTTGTTCTTTTTCCTCCAGTGCATAATCGCCATCAGCAGAACTCATTCGGATGGCATCATAGATTAACAATTTGTTGAAACCAGCCAAGGCAGAAGAATTGAAACTGCTAAATAAGTCATCCAAATCGGCAGATTCGAAATCAAACTCTTCCCAGTCAGCTACAATTTCTTCATCGACTCCCATTTCTCGCGCCATGTCAAGTGTTAGCCATTCCAATTCCGGGTCTGAGACAATTCCATCAGAACCAGCAATTGTTAACAAGGCAAATCCGTATTCGCGCCATTTATTTTTTGGCACCATACTAATTCCGTAAAACGTAGGGGATATATTAGTTAGATCAGTGCTCATAGGTTGATAATTTTAAGACGGTGATGAATTCAGTGAAAATATAATCTAAAGTAACTTTTAAAGCCGAAGAATTCATCAAATGATTTACATATCCCTTCAATTTTATCCGTATTATTGACAGGAGAAAATTCTCTAACTTAACCAAACAACCATTAAACGGTTTAATAGACAAACGAATCTCAAAACTGACTATATATAATGTTTAAGGAAATAGACTTAAAACAAATTGAGGAGCACCCACTAGACCTCAAGGATGTAAAATATCAAATAGAAAAATTCAAATCAGGTTTTCCCCCCACACAATTGGCTTTGGCAGCTACTCCTGAAAAGGGAATCATGGAGCTGACTAAAGATTCTGCTAAAGAGTATGTGAAATACTATGAGAATAATCTAGGCAAAATCAATTTGGTAAAGTTCGTTCCTGCCTCTGGAGCAGCTACCAGAATGTTCAAGACACTTTTTGGTTTCCTAAATGACTACAGCGGAAGTGATGCCGATTATGAAAAAATGAAAGAAGATCAGTCTTCTGGATCTGTTTTCACATTTTTCAAGAAATTGGAAGAATTTGCTTTTTATGACGATTTGAAAGAAGCGTATAAAAATGCAACTGGAGAACCACTGGAAGAAGCTCATCTAAAACATAAATTCACTGAGATTCTAGAAGCTCTACTGTTGGAGAAAGGTTTGGATTACGGTAGTCTGCCAAAAGGATTGCTAAAATTTCACAGTTACGAAGGCACCGATAGAACTCCAGTTGAAGAGCACATGGTGGAAGGAGCTCAGTATGCGAAGGATGCCAATGGAAATGTGAAAATACATTTTACAGTTTCTCCAGATCATAAAGCCAAGTTTGAAAAACACGTTGCAGAGGTGCAATCCAAATATGAGCAGGAGTATGGTGTGAAAATATCCGTTTCCTACTCCGTACAAAAACCATCAACGGATACGATAGCCGTGGATTTGAATAATGAGCCGTTTAGAAATGAAGATGGATCTTTATTATTCAGACCTGCAGGTCATGGGGCATTGTTGGAAAATCTCAATGATATAGATGCAGATGTCGTTTTCCTTAAAAATATTGATAATGTAGTACCGGATCATTTGAAGGATGAAACGATTCTTTACAAGAAAGTGATTGCGGGAATTCTTTTGAAGTATTCGGCTAAAATCAAGAATGCTTTGGAGTCGCTACAGTCAGGAACGGGTATTTCAGAAGCGTCTGGTCTATTGGCAGAACTGGGTCTGGAACCTGGAAAAGCATTTTTGGATAAGAGTGATGGAGAGAAAGTTACCTATCTGAAAGAAAAACTCAATCGTCCGTTCCGTGTGTGTGGTATGGTGAAGAGTGATGGCGATCCTGGTGGGGGACCATTCTGGGTAAGAGCAAAAGACGGATCTAAATCACTACAGGTAGTAGAAACTGCCCAAATAGATTTGACAGATGCAGATCAAAAGAAGGTTTTCAATCAGGCAACGCACTTTAATCCTGTGGACGTGGTGTGTATGCTGAAGGATAAGTCGGGTAAGAAATTCGATTTGCTGAAATACAGAGATCCTGATACTGGATTCATCACGCAAAAGTCAAAAGACGGAAAAGATCTGAAAGCACAGGAGTTGCCGGGTCTTTGGAATGGGGCGATGGCGGACTGGAATACGATTTTTGTGGAAGTGCCTCCAATTACCTTCAATCCTGTAAAATCAGTGAATGATTTGTTGAAACTAGAACATCAAGGAGCACTATGATCAAGGCATTGATCCTGGATCTTGATGATACGATATATCCAACAAAATCCCTCGGAGCTGAAAATTTCGAGGGATTTTTTGATTTGTTGAGTCGATACAATGATTCAGTTTCAGAAGATGATTTGAATAGAGCTAAACATATGATGTGGGTAAAACCCATTCATGTAGTGGCCGAAGAATTTGGGTTCAGTGAACGGATGTATGAAAAATCAATGGAATTCTTCCATCAGCCTGATTTCCGATTTGAGATTCAGCCTTTTGAGGATTTCTTGGAAATCATCAATTTGGAATTACCAATGTATCTGGTGACAACCGGACCGGTTCAGTTGCAAGAGCCTAAGATTGATTCGCTAAAGATTCGGCATCTTTTTGTTCAGATTATCATTGATGATCCGATGCATTCAAGTGGAGGAAAGATCGAAGCATTTCGAGAAATTCTTCAGAATCATCTTTTAGACCCTTCGGAAGTTTTGGTAATTGGCGATAATCCTGAGTCCGAGATTAAAGCAGCAAAGGAATTAGGCATTACAACAGCATTGATCAATCGATCTGGAAATTATCCAGAAGCGTTTTCTGATTTTGGAGAATTGATCAAAACTCATTTTTAAGAAAAAACATAAAAAAAGCGACTCATCAGAGATGAGCCGCCTATGCACAGACCTTGTCTATGCCGCCTTAGTTACTTTTTGATGATGAATTCTGTGTGCACATCACCATTTGGTTGAATTATCTGAAGTACATATCGTCCGGTTTGTAAATCAGATACGTTGATTGCTGAAAGTGCTTTTTCTGATTTTATGACCTTACCATCCAGACTTAAGATGTTGATTGTTACTTCCTCTGACGTATTGATTCGTATTTCGTCAGTAGCAGGATTTGGATAAATCATCGTTTCTATATGATCTACACCTAAAATCTCAGCAATGATGAGGGTACCATTGACATAGTCAAATGCGTAGTGATCATCTAGCCCTCCACTGACTTCTATAGGATAATGTCCCGGTATACTATTTGAATTTGCGGTAGAACTTACCTGTGGTAAAGAATCAAGTACAGCCTCATTATCGCTTAGTTTAAATCCAGTATATGAAAAAGTAAATACAGGAATAGGATCTCCATGATTGATTTGCTGATCATCGGCACTTACTGTGAGTAAAGCCTTGGTAACTGTAAACATTTGTGCTACCTGTGTTGCCGGATTGAAAGTATCATTTCCTGATTGAGAAGCCAACACTTCATAATCTCCAACTCCTTCGATGGTGAGTACTCCATTGGAAATAGTACCAGCACCAGATGCTAACGTGTATTGAATATCCAAATTACTGGAAGTGCTTCCTCCCAGTGAAACTTGATCTCCGTAAACCTGATCATCAATTTCATTGAAAGTAATTGTCTGATTTTGCTTTCTAGAATCAGTAACCAGGAAAGTTTGTGTCACCGCTTCAGCAGCGTTGTAGTTTTCATTTCCGGCTTGAGTGGCTTCCACAGTAACTATTCCAGTATTGCTCACAGTGATTACACCATTTGACAAACTCGCTATATCCGTACCTTCGGTTATCCTGAAACTAACATCTAGGGTTGATTCGGCAGTTGCTGATAAGTTTACAGTAGTGGCATTCGATATGTCGACATCAGCAATAGCTGCGAAAGTGATGGTTTGATCTGCTTTTTCTATAATCAACTCACCGGATTCGTAAACGAAATCATAGTCATTATCACTTCCACCGCTTATTGGTATTAAATAAGTACCGGCGTTTGAGCTACCAGGTAGCGTGGTAGATGGAGCAACATCCAGGTCTTCACTAGAATCATCATTGACAAAACCCGAGTAAGTAATTCCAATTGAAGAAATGATATCACCGTAGGTGATAGTTAAATCTTCTGCAGTTGCCGTAAGCGTTGCTTTGCTCACCGTCAAAGAATTGGATACATCTGTTGCTGTGGCATAGGTATCATTACCACCTTGAGACGCGGTGACAGTAACTACACCCGCTCCCTGAATTTCCAAATAATTGTCTGAGTTGATAGTTGCAGGACCAGAAACCGCATAAATCACATCCAACCCAGAGCTTGCAGAAGCTGTCAAAGCAATGGCCGTATCTCCATAAGTTGCACTTGTTGCTAAACTGAACGTAATATCCTGTGCTAATAAAGATTCAAACACAGTAACAGTTGCCGTAGCGGTTCCTGTATTTCCAGATGCATCAGTTACTGTAAGTGTCACAGCGTTTTCACCAAGATCTGCAGTGGTGAAATTAGTTACATCCAGACTTAGTGTAAATGAACAATTGTCTGAGCTTCCATTATCAATTTGACTTGGAGTAATGGTAGCTGTTCCATTTTGGTCAAGGTCTATGGAAATATCTTGTGCTACTGCGACAGGGTTGATAGTATCTGCTACTGTTACAGACACTGCAATGGTATTCGTATTTCCACGAGCATCTTCCACAGTAAAGTTCACATTATTGACACCCAGATCATCACAATCAAAAGCTGTTTGCGAAAGCGAAAAAGTGAGATCTGCATTGGCAGTACAGTTATCAGTACTTCCGTTTTCCACATCGCTTGTAGCCAGAGTAACAGATCCGTTTGCATCTAACTGAAGCGTAACATCATTGCCACGAGCTACAGGTCCAATGTTGTCCACAATAGTGAATGACTCTGTTGCAGTTGTAGTATTTCCATTGCTATCTGTAGCAGTGATCGTTACAGATTGATTGGTACCAATGGTTCCTGCAGCAGCCACATCATCACAGTCAAATGTAGATTGACTTAAAGTAACTATTGGGTTTCCATCACAATTGTCTGCTACGGTAGATCGAAGATCATCTATTGTGATAGTGACAGAACCAGCACTATCTAGCGCGAAAGATAATGGTGGTAGTAAACTGCCCAAACCATCTCTATTATTTGGACTGATAACCGGACCAGAATTATCAACAATGGTTACGGTCACAGCCTGTGACGATTCATTGCCAGACTCATCGGCAACAGTAATAGTAACCGTGTGGTCTCCAAGATCATCACAATCAAAATCGGTGATATCTGCAGTAAATGAAAGATTCGCTGCATCTGTACAATTGTCAGTAGATCCATTATCTGCGTCAGCAGCATCTAATGTAACAGCACCATTTTCATCCAATGAAGCGGTGAAGTTGGTTAATGTAGCTGTAGGTGATTCGGTATCTCCCAGAGTGACGTGATTAGAAATAGGAATGATCATATCGCTCGGACATGTAACTAATCCATATCCTCTTGATCTCCAGTTGGAAACAGAAGGGTTAGTATTTACCAGATTTAGGTCCATATCTCCTATGGCCAAATCTTCCAAAACTGTACCAGTACCTTCATCTATTCGGTAATAATGGATCAAACCTGAAGTAGATGGATCTACACAATTGTTCATGTTGCTTTGGATGGATGATTGAGAGAGAGCAGTTCCCCAAACTCTTACTTCGTCTATGATCACCTGAGAACTACTAGTGTTTAAAAAAGCTGAATTGCTTACTTCTCCTAGCTTAAACGTGTGATTAGCATTTTTTCCAAGGCTATATATTCCTCCGTCTACTTTATAGCGCAGTACACCATCGTAATAAACCTTAATTGGTTGGATGCTTTGTGGATCAAAAGTGATTGCCAAATGAGTATCAGTATAGCCAGACGGAACATTGTATCGTTCAATTGCTGCGCCTGACTGACGCTCATGTACCACTACTAAATACCCAGTGTTTTGCTGAAAATAGACTTCAATATCACTTTGAGATTCTGTACCAATGGAAAAGATCACATTTTGATGCCCTGAAGGAAGAACATTTCCATTTATCGTTGCTTCAAAAGTATAACCCAGTCCATAATCAAAATTCCAAGGTCCGGAAGCTTCGGCATAGGATCCATTGTCATGAAAACTGATAGCAGAACCAGCACTTGGATCTGTGAAGTTGGCAATGGTTGCTACTTTAAAAGTGGTCGTTTCATTCAAAGTACCAGAACTAAAAGTGATCGAGCTTCCTGTACCTGTAACCGGTCCATCCACAATACTATTGTTCAAAGTATCAATTAAATAGTATGCTACACCAGATTCGGATCCGTCCAATACTATGTCGTATGCTGTAGAGCCATCTATACATTGGCTTGTGGTAGCAGTAGTAGCAGTATATTCTACAAATCCGGTTTCTATGGTTACCTGCACTGTTTGTGAAGTGCTGTTTCCATTCTCATCAGTCACTTCAAAATCAATCTGATTGACTCCCAGGTCTTCGAAAGTAAAATCAGTTTTTGAATAGGTATATGAAAAGTTGGACGAACAATTGTCATGAGTGCCATTGTCGTAATCATCCACATTCACATGTGCGTTTCCTGTATTATCCAGTTGCACAGTAATGTTGTTTGTAAGAACCACTGGTGCAATTGTATCATGTGGTACTACTCTGAAATTTCTTACTTCCGTATCACCACTTCCAAAACTGGCCGTAACTTCTACAGGAAAATTCGATCTCTCATCACTACAAGTGTAGGAAATCTGAGCGCCAGCATCAAATGTATAGGTAACACCTGTACACCCATTTAGCGCATCGAAATAAGAAGGAGCAATAGAAGCATCCCCGTTATCATCAAGATAAACACTAATATATTCTCCCTCTTCTGGCATGTAAGGAATAATTCTAACATTAGCAGTCTCTGTTTGAGAATCAAATCCGACATTTGCCGTAAGTGTGACAGTATTGTCGCCAAAATCAGCACATGTAAACTGTGTTTGGCTTAAAGACAAGGTGGGTGTATCGCCGCAAATATCAGCCGATCCATTATCCACATCTTCCGGAGAGATGGTAGCATTACCATTTTCATCCAACGCTACGACAATATCCGTAGTAGCCACACTATCAATCCAAGGGGAATCTGGACATCCACTGGTGTAAGCTACATCGTCTATTTCCAGACCATAAACATTATTTCGGTTCGCATAGGTATGTTTAAAACCAATACCTCTTTCCAACCCTCTAAGGAAATACCCTGACATGTCAACATTATATGTTTGCCAGTTGCTAGTCAAGTTTATCGTAGTGATGACAACTCCCTCATAATATGTGATTATTTCTAGAGGAACTGATACAGCGGTACTTGGTGCTACTCTGGCTCTGAAAGTAAGCGTACCAGTATAATTAGTTGGTATTGGAGTAACAGCAATACCATTGGCTCCGCCACCTCCATTTCCTGACATGATCCGTAGGTATGCATTGCCATTGTCTTGTTCTCTATAGATGCGTGAGGATTCATCTCCACTAGCTGTTCCGCTAGGAAATACTCTATTCCAACAATCTGGAAGGGCTGTTCCATCCCAAACAGTATTATCGTCTGGAAGGTCAAAGCTTTCGGAAAAGCTCCAGAAGGTTTGATTGCAATTTTGAGCTCTGGCTCCCTGGTAGCACAGCGCTAAGCATAATAATAACGGTAAAATTTTTCTCATTTCCTTTTCGATTTTTGTAAGGCGGATCAAAGGAAACTAGAAGAGCCTTCTAGCTATTTTACACTTGAGTATTCAGGAAGAACCGTTTATTATTCGATCAAATCTCTTTAGTATTTGAATTGTAATAAATGACGATATTTTTGACTAATCAGAAGATCGGATTTAGTGGAGCTCTTGCAGTTTGCTGATCAGGAGGTCCTTTCTTCTATTGGCTAGTGGCACAGTGGAGCCATCTTTCATGTAAATGATACCGCCATTTTTTTTGTCATATCTATCAAAATGTGACAAGTTGATCAGGTGCGATTGGTGGGATCTGAAAAATGAATGTTCAGCAAAGAGTTTGTCGTATTCTTTCAGCGTCACCGATATGGTGATCTTCCGTCCATCTGCGAGGTAAAAAATGGTATAGTTGTTTTGAGCTTCGCAGCGGATGATGTCTCGGATACTGACCAAATAGATCGTTTCCAGATCTTTCAGCACTATTTTTTGGTCATCGGATTCGCGTTTCCGATTGGCCATCAGGTTTTCCATTTGTTGGTTCAGTGCTGGTGAACTCGTCGTTTCTATTCTCTTGAATGACTGTACCAACTCCTGCGGATCTACGGGTTTGATCAGATAATCCACAGCGCTGTATTTGAATGCTTTCAGGGCATAGCGATCATGACCGGTCACAAAAATGACTTTAAATGTAGGCGTGCCATATTGTGCCAACAGATCAAAACCAGTCCCATCTTTCATTTCCACATCCAGAAAAAGCACATCAGGTTGATGCTGCTGAAGTAACTCCAGACCTGTTTGTACACCATCGGCTTCTCCCAGCACAACACTTTCAGGTACATATTTTTCCAACAGTGCCTTCATGTTGTTGCGAATTGGCGCTTCGTCATCAATGAGTAGGATGTTCAATGTCTGCTACTTTAGGTTTACAATGGAATGTAGATGGTGACCTGTGCACCAACTATATCGCTAAGATGGTCTTTTCTATCTTCTAATGAGAGTTTAATGCTCTTTTTCATAGAATGGTTGAGCAAATTTATCCGTTCTCTGATGATACTTGAGGACAGAGATCTTTTTTGTGAAAAACTGGATTTGGTTTCCTGCAATCCAGGCCCATTATCTGAAACCACTACTTTTAAGTAGTCTCCTTCACGTGAAAACAGCACGTTAATTTTTCCTTGCTGTTGATCATTTCCTAAACCATATTCCAATGCATTCTCTACAAACGGCTGGACAAACATGGGCGGAATCCTGTCGATTTCCAGATCCAAATCATCGCTTACCTCAATGTGATAGCTAAAACTGTCTTCCAATCTTTTTCGATTTAGCTCTAGATAATCTCTCAGCATATTCAATTCGTCTTCTAGTGCAATGTACTCTTCGCGCGAATTTTCCAGGATTTCTCGCATCAATCGGGCAAAAGTGCTCAAATAGGAAGAGGTACTTTCGGCATCGTTGGTGAGCAGCGAGTTTTGAATGGCCACCAAAGCATTGGAAATAAAGTGCGGGTTTAGCTGTGATCTTAAGAATCGCTGTTCTATTTCTACCTGCTGGCGTTTTCTCAAAGTGGATTGCCTAAAATACCAGAAGTAGGATAGGCCCAATAAGAATACAAAGCTGATAATACCGATGACTATTGTTTGATTTCTCCGGTTGATTTCCAAATCCTGAATCGCGGTTTGTTGCGACAAACGAGCAATTTCCGCTTCTTTTTTCTCCGTTTCGTACTGAGTTTGCAAGTCATTGATTTTGTCTGCCTGCTGCTGATCAAACAATCGGCTTTTCAAATCCAACAACTTAGCATAGGCTTCATTCGCCTTTTGATAGTTTTGCTGCTGGTTGTAGATATCAATTCGAGTTTGGTATACTCCCGTCAGATCAGCGATGCTTTGTGTTTGATCCAGATAGAAAATCGCAGAATCTGTGTAGTCCAAAGCAACAGATGATTGATTGGTCTTTTGATAATACTGAGATAGGTTAGCATGTGTGATCCCTTGATCAAAATAATCGAGCGGATCATTTAACTGGATCATTTTGAGTGCTTCTTTGGAGTTAGTTAAAACCTTATTCAGATTTTTCTCGAAAGTCAAATAGGCCAGAGATTGGGTATTTAGGGTTTCTATCAGCAAATAGATCATGTCCTCATTTCTAGCTATTTCTTCCACCTCATCGAGTGTATTGATAACTTTTTCATAGGTCAAATCTGTCTTCAAGTAAATCAATGCTTGTGCTAGTTTTACGTTTCCCAAGCTTGCCAATCGATTTTTTTCTATGAAATAAGGCATCGAAGAATTCAAATACTCGAGGGCTTCCTCATATTTTCCGTCTTCATAGAGCAAGAAACCAATACTTTCGTCGAGCATCGCCTCGAAGAGTTGGTTCGATTCCTGTTTCGCTATGGCCAATGCTTTTTGATAATTATCCAGCGCCGATCCTCTCATGGCCTGATAGCTGTAGATATGGCCCAATTGGCTATAAGCCTGAAGCTGTCCTCTGGGATATTGCTTTTCAATTGAAAAATCGAGTAACTGGTTGGCAATGATTTTTGCAGAATCGAGATCATAATCCAGTAGATCACCGCTCCAAAGCAAAAGACTATCACAATGCGCTTTGAGCTGCCTGTTTTCATCATTGCTTGTTTGTGCGGTAACAAAATTGGACGCTACCAAACTAAGCACCGCAAGACAAAAACTCAGATGAAGCATCGCCTTTCGAATATGCTTCTTACTTAAAATAGAGAACCTTGATTCCATGTATTTGTACTAATGACTTTGGAAGATAATGGTAATCATTGTACCTATCGGCTGATTCATTTCATTTTCCAGATTGACAACATGGAAATGATGTTCCTTTTTAGAGAATTTGTTCAATAGTTCCAATCGCTCCTTCAAAATAGTAGTGGAGAGTGAGTTTTTTCGTGAGTTATCTGATTTAATGAATCCGCCACCATTGTCCTGTACCAATATTTCGATGGTATCATCTTTACGTGAAAACCGAATTTCTATTAACCCTTTGTTAGATGCTCCATATTTACCATGCTCCACAGCATTTTCCACAAAAGGCTGAATGAACATGGCTGGGATTTCGTCCAATTCGGGATCTATTTCCTCATCAATTTCAATGCGATAATCAAATGTGTTCTCGTATCGCGCTTTGCTCAGTTTCAAAAAATCTTCGAGAAGCTCCGCTTCATCAGATATGGAGATCATTTCTTTACGTGAAGTTTCTAAGAGAGAGCGCATCAGTCTTGAAAAGGTCGTTAGGTATTGATTAGCAGACTCTTGATCATTGTTCATGATGAAATTCTGAATAGTCACCATGGCATTGGAAATGAAGTGCGAATCAATCTGCTCTCGCAAGGATCTACTTTGGATCAGGGCCAATTCTTTGTCTTTCTGCTCCGCAAGCAACTTTTCGTTTTTTTGATTCAACCTTTTGAAATAGCGTACCAACGCAAAAATTCCGGCAAATAGAAACGCAACATTGGCGTACCCAAATGAATTTTCGGCATAAACGTGGAAATACAGATTAGGAACATAAAACAAAGCAACCGCCAGAAACAAACTGATCAAATGAATGGCCAAATGCTCAAAAAAGAGCAATCCTAATATTGGCAACAGCAGATAGAAATACTCGGAGTAAAACCCTTTGTAAGCAAAATTGGCATTGTAAAAGAACAGGAAGGACACAAACGCAAACAGAAGAACTCTGGAAAGAGTGAAGAATCCTTTATAGTTCAAACCAACAATACACAGCATGAAAACCAGATTGCCAATAAGCGAAAGATGCTTTACCAGGTCATCTGGAAATTGGATTAGGTTTAAAATCAAAAACAGTACGGAAAGACCAATTCCGATGAGCGCAAAAAGATTGATTAGACGAATCTTTTTGATTTCATTCTGGTCAGTAGTGTGTTGCGTTCCAATCAGAAAGAAACGGCGTATGCTGGATTTACTCAAAAGTGATGCTGGTTTGCTAAATGCGCTACAAAATTAAGCAAATCAACTTATCAGGTTAATGATTCATCTCCAATCTTAATGTTGTTTATACCGCTTACTGGCTTATAAAGGGAACTACTTTCATTGCAATTTTCCAACAAATTCACACGTCTCAAGTTTTATACCTGACGCAATAATAGATCAATGATACAAAAAGGTACCGAAGTAGAATGGGCCTGGGGTAATGGAAAAGCTCAAGGCAAAGTGGTAGCAACCTATGCAAAGTCTATCACCAAAACGATAGCAGGAAATGAGGTTACCAGAAATGGTGAATCAGGAAATAAAGCGCTACTCATCCAACAATCCGATGGTTCTGAAGCATTGAAACTGGAGCAGGAAGTATCCAAAATAAGCTGATGTATAAGCGCAAACGTCACGGCAAAGGTTTTACGTATCAGGATGATGCTGGGAAAACGATTCAGGATAAAGAACTCAGAAAATGGTTTGAATCTTTGGTGATTCCTCCTGCGTGGAGTGATGTTCACATTTATGAACCCAAAGAAAAAGTGCTGGTAACCGGCAGAGATGAGAAGGGAAGAAAGCAATACATCTACAACCCCGATTATCTGGAAAAACAGCGATCCAAAAAATACAATCGAATTGTACGCTTTGCAGAAAGCCTGGAAAGAATGCGTCGAGTCACTGGTCAGCACATGCGAGCTTCCGAAATGACCAGAAATAAAGTTTGCGCGACCATGTTGCGACTGATGGATCAGGCCTTTTTCCGTCCAGGAAATCCTCAATACACTAAAAGGAACGGAACTCATGGACTAACCACTCTAAGAAGCAAGCATCTGGAGATAGAAGAAGGCGTGCTTACTTTCAACTACATCGGTAAGAGTGGTCAAGAGCAAACCAAAGAAATAGAAGATGATCGATTGGCGGGCATTGTGCAGGAATTGGACGAAATGCCGGGTTATCGGATTTTTAAATATCTGGACACTAATGGCGAGAAGCATGAAATAGAATGTCATGACCTCAATGAGTATATACATGAGGTGATGGGAGAGGATTTTACGGCAAAAGATTTCCGTACATGGGCTGGAACGATGGTGGCAGCCATTGCGCTGGATCAATTTGATGCCGTGGGAACCGAGGACCAGAAGCAACTCGATTCCAATATAAAGGAAGCCATCAATCTGGTGGCCGAAACTCTGGGGAACACGCCAGCTGTGGCGAGGAGTTCTTATGTAGACCCGCGAGTGATAGAGCATTACATGAATGGCCAAACAGTAAGGTATTTTGCCAAGCAGGCTAAGAAATTGCTAAATGATGGCAATCACTTGATGGAGAAAGAACGATTGGTGCTTTGCATGCTGAAGAACAGTGCTTGATTACTTCCAGCGATTACTCAAATTCGGTTTTTCTTCAAAATGAGAGGCCAATGAATTGAAACGGGCTTTGAGTAGCCATTTTCTGCCTTCCAGATGTTTGGTGTAAACCAATTCGCACTTACCCACATGCTTTTTCCAAAAGCTTTCGAATACTGCAGCTTCGTCTTTCTTTTTACCTAACAGATCTGGCACACTGTGGAAATCCTCCTGATTGAAGGTTCTCCACAATCGACTTTTTCGAATGATGAGATATCTCGGACTAGAAACAGGAGCAATGATTTCCTGGAGAGAAGACACAAATAGTGATTTGTCAAAAGAAGTTCCTCCTTCTAAATGGGCAAACACTTCACCAAACTCGTTTTTGCTGGTGACAACCCGATAAGCTGTGTTTGGATTCAACAAACCAATTTTTTGAAGACTTTCTAACAATGCCTGACCGATTCCATGAAGGTCATCACTGATATCTCGATATTTGAAAAAGAGATAAATGGACTTAAACAATTTCCTCCCGAAAAAGACAAACAGACCGATAAGGAATAAACCAAGTATGGTTCGCTGACCCTCATCATCAAAAAACAATCTCCGTAAATTCGTTCTAAAAAGGAGTTGTAAAAAATCCGAACTGAATGCTGATAGGCCGATAAACAGTTCTGCGAGTAGATAACCAATGGTTTTCCGAACGTACAGCTTTTTTTGTTTTTGGTATGGTCGGTTTCCGGAGAAAGGGACTTTGATTTCTTCCACCAGGTGAGTTCCGTTTTGGACACCATCATGCCATTGCTGTTTCAGGTGTTCACGCTCACTAGCGGATTGCAGCATCTTTTGATTGAATTCCTGGAAATTTTCTTTATCCAGTTTTCCTGGAATGAGCAGACGTTGAATTCCATTTTCTATGGTTCGGTTTTCACGTTCGGATATTCCGACAAATGCTTTGAACCGTCTTTTTAATAGATCAATGTCCTTTCCGCCTTCGGGATTGAGCGGATCTCGACAGACCAAATGCCAGATGTTGCTCGTTTTGTGTTCATCCCCGCGAACCGTGCGAATAGCTCGCCCACGCATTTGGTTGGATAGAACAAAAGATCCTACAAATGTGGCCAGTACTAAAACATTGATGCTTGGAGCATCCCAACCCTCACCCAAAAGTGATTTGGTGCCGATCAATACCTGAATTCCTCCTTTTTCGAATACGGAGGTGATTAATTGAACGAAAACAGCTCTAATTTCTGAATCCAAAGTAAGGATGAGATACTGCTCATCGTAACCTAGAGGTTTTAAAGTAACTTTCGAGATACCCAATCTTTTGGCTTCAGCCAATAAAAGCTCTTTGGCTTCAGCAGGAATGATCACCAATGATCCTGTCAAAACTCCAACGCGAATATTGACGTCCAATTTTCTTCGCAAACTTTCAAAAACCGGGGCTACGCCCATTTTGGTTATCGGGAGATGCGGCGAAAGAAATTCGTCTCGAATGAAATCGCAGAGAATTACTTGACGAAGTTCATTCTTCAGACTTGAGTGTTCATGCAGTGTGATCTCATGAATACCTTCCAATTTGCTCATGCTGCTGGTCAGGTACTTTTCAATCTTGTCATCGTTGTAAAAATTGACTTTGTTTCGTTCTATCAAACCAGCTTTTGACAAAGTAGCAATCACTTGCTTTTGATGTGCTTTCGTCTCCTTACTATCGGCTTCATATTGGAATAAAAAATAGTCAAGCAGGATATCCAGCCAATCATAAGTCAGTTTCGGAAGTTGGTTTTTCCTGTTTCCCGTCAGTTCAAAGTGATGTTTGGATAACTCGGCATCATTATGATGGAGATACACCAACATGGCCGAGTAGACTTCCATGTTACTGTAAATCCATTCCAGCTGTGTGTTGGGAAACTTGATTATTTCCAATTGCATCAGAAAATCAATCAGAACCTGATCTCTGCTCAATTCTTTGAAGAGCTTTTCCACTTTTTCGTGAAAATCCAGAAGCTTCCCATATTCTTCGAGTGAAGGATCAGAAATCAGCACGTAATCCTGATGCGGACATAAATCCCCCTCTTTGACTAGTTCGGGAACCGAAATTTCCGTGTCCACCGGACCATTCAACTCAATGTATCGAGTCCATTCTGAATAAGAAACGTCATAAGGCGGAGTGGCGGTCAATCCAACAATGGTCGGTTTGAGTTCGTTTTTCAAACGAATCAAACTTTTCCACCATTCATTTTTCAGGTGATGCGCTTCATCCACGACAATCGTTCCGAGATTCATCGCGCGATATTTCTCCAGGATTTCGGTTTGATCTGATTCGGAATCAGATGCCGCATCCAGACCTTGATAAGTGGAAACAGTAACAAACGCCGGTTTTCGAATGTCTGTGGAGATCCACTCAGGAACGGATTCGGTTTGCAGAAACAACTCCCGAAAACGAATAATCCACTGATTTCGAATTGCCAGACTCGGAGCTAAAATTAAAGTTGGTTTATTCAGACGCAACATTACTTCCAGACCGAGAACGGTTTTCCCAGAACCGGGAGGAGCGATTAGATGTAAATGATTGTCTTCCAGATGTGTGTTGAGTTCATCTAAAACACGCTGCTGGTACGTTCTCCAGGGATATTTGAATTGAATGTCTTTGGGGAAATGGTTCAAGTTGCTGGTTGTTAAGTCTGATTAGGTTTCGCCATTCTAAGAAAAAGGATTTTGGGGAGAAGACAAATAGAAAAATTGGGTCTTTGACTAGAATGACAGAACATTAAAATAAATATGAGCAGTCCTCTGTGCGAAAAGAAGTAATTTCATTTTGGAATATTTTAAAATGAAGCCAATACTCATAATAGCAGCCATTATTTTGACAATTAGCTCTTGTCAGCGAAAACAGGATTTAATTAAAGAATCGATCATAACAAAGCTTGATTCATTGATGCAAATTCAATCATGTGGTGAACCAGACTGTATGCTTGCGAAGCAACTCGAATATGCTTTGATTGATAGCCTGTATGATCTTGATTCAACAGATTACCAGGCAATAGTTTCAAAGTTTTTCATGCACAATGAAAAACAGGAGTTTGAAGAATCTATGATTTATGGGAGAAAGGTTCTCTGCTATGACAGTCTTCAAGACATGCACGCCTTTTATGCAAGGCTTTTTACCGGTTGGTATCTTGAATCTCAAGAAAATCTGGATTCAGCAAAAATCCATTATGAGAAAATACTTGACTCAGTAGTTGACTGGGATGAGGCGATGCCATGGGTTAAACCGCAGATAGAATTGGTATTACGTGGACAACAAGCAGCATTAATATCATTAAAAGAAATTAAGCTAGATATATCAAGTATATTTTATAAATATGTTGAAAATGATGTAGTCAATTATCAAAATGATGGGTTATTAGGTTGTTTTCCGTTGTCTGAGAATGGCGTTGAAGTAAAGAAGTTTGCATTATATATTCCTGAGAATATTTATGATGACTCTCTGAACACGATGGACAAAGTTTCTATGTTTTTTACGAACCAAGGAGTCAATGTCCAGAAAAATGCACATTATCCATCTGAAAGAATGTTTGTGATAAAAACACTGCCAAAATATGTTGAAAAATTGAAAGAGATTAGTCCTTTCAAACTTGAGGTGGTGAATTAAGTTGGCAGAGAAGCTAAGTGTAAATAAAAACCAAACAGGTTTCGAAAACCTGTCGGGTGTTCAATTCATTGTTTCAATTCCTCAAATTGCTTTTTCAGCTCTTCGTATCGGTCAATTGCATCTTTTCCCATGATCTGATCGGTGCTCACCGTCATTCGATACAGGTAATTGATTTGATCAATCAGTTTAGGCATCGGGTAGGTGATGTCTTCAGCCTGTAGTTGTTTCAAGGTTTCTTTGGCGTGATCAGCATCTTCAGCTTTGTCTTTTACCTTTTTCTCCAAATCTGCTTCCAGCTGTCGAGCTTCGCTCAGCAAGTCACGTACTTTCTGTGAGAAGGCGATTTGCTCTTCGATGATCGCTTGGGTCATTCCTCCTTTTTCAGCTCGTGGATCCAACACCAATTCAAAGGATGTTTCTGCGGTTTCTTCACCAGCGGTGATTCTAGCCGTATATTTTCCAGGAGCCACCATTGATCCGGAACTATATCTTCTGCGTTCGCTAGCACTCCAGGGACCATAATGCTGCATGTCCCAGGCGTATCGGTTATGGCCTTTTTTGCCAGATAGACTTTTATCTACCAGCAAAATGAAATCATTGGTTGACATATCGCGCATCAAACTGTCTTTGCTAAAGCCAGTGGTATCACTGAAAAACGTGTTGACAACCGTTCCGGCTTCATCTAAAATTTCGAGTTTTACCTGTTTGGTTTTTTCAGGCAAGAAGAAGTCAATCAACACACTGCCACTTTCAAAATCAGGAACAGCGTCTCCGTAACTTCTCATTCGGTAGCGAATGGTTTGCTCAGGAGAGTAAATGGCCAGCTTTTCAGCAGGATCGTATTGTTGCAAAACAGATACATTGTCCAAAATCCAGAATCCACGACCCATGGTGGACAACACCAAATCATTGCGATGAAGCTTGATATCCGTGATAGGAGTCACAGGTAAGTTGTTCTGGAAAGATTCCCAGTTGGCTCCATCATCATACGAAACGAACAAACCGTATTCCGTTCCTGCGAACAACAATCCTTCTCTTTTTGGATCCTCACGAACCACGCGAACTGGATAATCGGACGGAATGCCGTTGGTAATCAATTCCCAGCTTTTTCCATAGTTCGTCGTTTTCACGATGTATGGCTTCCAGTCACCTAATTGATAGCGCAAAATACACGCGTATGCTTTGGCCGGATCGTGTGGAGATGGTTCTACGGCATCCACGCGTCCACCTTTTGGCACTTTCGGTGGCGTCACATTTTGCCAGGTTGCGCCATCATTCTGTGTCACGTAAATCGGACCGTCATTGGCTCCTGTCCAGATCACTCCTTTTTTCGCAGTAGATTCTCTTATCGCATAAATCGTACTGTAATATTCCTCTCCGGTAATGTCCCGAGTAATTGGTGTTCCGGAAATCACTTGCTTGTCTTCTTCAAAAGCGGTTAAGTCCGGACTGATGGTTTCCCAGGTGACACCTTCATCTTTGGTGCGGTGTACATATTGCGAAGTGTGGTAAACGACTCCCGCATCGTGAGGAGAAACGTGAATTGGCGAAACACGCTGGAAACGCAATTTCAAATCCTTCGGATTATGACCATACATGTAAGACGCGCCCACATAATAGCCCTTTTCTTCTCCAGTCGTTTTGTCAAATACTCCAAATCGACCTTTACAGTTGGAATACACAATATTTGGATTCTCTGGATTCGGTACCGCCGGCCCTGTTTCACATCCTCCAGTGTTGATGATGTATCCAGATTCGTTTTGCAGACTGTATGGTTCGTTACTCGGAACCGCAATCGTGGAGTAATTATCCTGCTGCCCACCATAGAGCCAATACGGATATTGGTTGTCCACTTCTACCTGATAGATTTCTGATGTTGGCTGATTGAATTGCGTAGACCAGCTTTCACCGCCATTAAAAGTTACGTTGGCTCCTCCATCATTGGACTGAATGTACAATTGCGGATTGTCAGGGTTAATCCACAAATCGTGGTTGTCACCGTGAGGAGGAGAAAGGTATTTCCAGTTTTTTCCTCCATCTTCAGATTTGTAATTTCCTGTAGCCAAAGCATAGAGCAAATCCGGGTTTTTCGGATCTACACGCAGGTTTGTGTAATAGAAAGGACGAGTGCGAATGCCACTGTAATCAGAAACTTGTTTGAACGTTTTCCCCTGATCCACGGATTTGTACAATCCGCCTTCTTTTTCAGGAGCTTCTACTAAAGCATAGACAATTCGAGAATCGGCAGGAGTTACTGCTACATCTATTTTCCCAATCAGATTGGAAGGAAGACCTTCAGAGAGTTTTTCCCACGATTTGCCGTCATCCACCGATTTGTAAATCCCGCCTTCGGTCGCCGCATCTCCTCCGGAGATGATGTTCCAGGGTTTTCTTTCGGCTTTCCACGCTGCTGCGTAAAGGGTGCTCGGGTTATTAGGAAGGAACTCTACATCTGAAAAACCAACTTTGTCTGAAATGAAAAGCACTTTTTCCCAGCTCTTGCCACCATTGGTGGTTTTGAAAATGCCTCGCTCAGGATTGGCATTGAATGCTTGCCCAACAGCAGCTACGTACACAATGTTGTGATTATCTGGATGAATGATGATCGCGCCAATCTGACCGACATTTTTCAAACCGATGTGTTCCCAGGTTTCACCACCGTCAATGGATTTGTAAACACCTTTTCCGGCAATGACATTACTGCGCAACCCATCAGAACCAGTCGCGGCATAGACAATATTCGGATCTACCTGATCTACGGCCAACGCTCCGATAGAAGGAGTTTCGAAAAATCCATCGGAAACATTGTTCCACGAGGTACCATAATCAGTCGTTTTCCAAACGCCACCGCCTGTAGCGCCGAGGTAAAAAGTACCGGGTTCTACTCGAGTTCCAGCAACAGCAGTTACTCGTCCACCACGTAGCGGACCGACATTTCGAAATTTAAACTCGAACTGGCTAAAGCCAGTATGCACTACCATTAGCATGGTGGCAAAAAGAAGTATTCGATATTTATTCATTTCTTATACTTTCTAGGGGTTATTGATAGAAAAGAGTCAAATTAAAAATGCCGCCATTGCCCTGACCCTAAAAGGTACGGCGGCTTACAATTCGATTGCCTCCTATCAAGTAATAGTCTAATTCTATTTAGTTAAGTCCATTAAAAGTCCTTCTCTTTTAGGAGAAGGATTTAGGATGAGGCCAGACCAAAAAGCTTCTTAACTTAATAGAATTGATAACTAAGTAGGAGGCAAAATGATTTTAATTACCGCAATCACTACCGATCGGACTACCGTCCGGTGGGGACTGTGGACTAGGAATCGTGAAATCACCAGGCTCGTCAACGAACTGATCATATAGACTCAACACGTGATTGTAATGGGCTTTCACTAACAAGTCGTTGGTGCGCATGCCTTTGATTTGACCCACAATATTGGCTAATTCCTGCAGGGCAACCGCTTTCGTCATTTCTGTAGAACCTTTACCAGCTGCCAAATTCATCAAGTGATACACCACACGTTTCTCAACAACCATTTTGATTTCTTTTTCCAGACCTTGTTTGTATTTGCCATTCCAAACCACTTTATACAAACTCGCCATTACTTCATCCCATCCTGGTAAATTGCTGTCTCTGAGGTTTTGTTGAATCACTCGCTCGATGCGCTCAGGCGTGAAAATGAACGATACGGTCATTTCTGCTGAAGTTTCTGCGGCTGCAATTGGGTCGAAAGCTACTCCGGTATTGGATTTGAAACTTTCACGAGTTCTGCCATAGCTTGGCGTTTTCGGACTTAGCATTACCAACAAATTGTTAGGGATGCTTAAAAACTCAGGAGTCAATGTATTGCTCAATGCACTCAAAGCCAATTTTTGATCTGCTGAAGAAACGAATGAAGGTAAAGGCAATTTGTCGCCTTTCACTTTGTAGGCATAATTCAATCCGCCCAACATTTTGCTGGCACCTTCTATCTGATAGCGATGAATGAAATACATCGGCACCAGTACTTCTTCAATGGAAGAAATAGGCTCACCTGTCTGAATAGCACTTTCTGAGAAATTGCTCAATACTTTGGAACGGATATCTGTCAATCTGTTTAGCTCTGCTGCGGCATTGGTTCCACCATCCCAAAGGTGTGCCTGCGCATGTGCCCCACTTTGTGGACGGGCATCACTATCCATGATGTATTGGTATCCAGCGTCAATCCACTCGCTGATGATATCGTTTAGTTGCTCATCCTCATTTTCAGCAAACTGAGTGTATCCATAACGGATAGCGTATTGATCCCATTCGCCAATATTCACGTCATATGCTTCAGAAAGATCGATTTCTCCGTTTTCATCCAACTGAATGTATGGATGTGGATAATCCATCACCGATGCACGATCGTTCACACTCGCAGCAAAATTGTGGTACAAGCCCAATGTGTGACCCACTTCGTGTGCAGAAAGCTGACGCAATCTAGCCAAAGCCATTTCCAACATTTCGCCCGAAGGTTCTTTGCCTTCTTCGTATGGCTGCAACAAGCCTGTTGCAATCAAGAAATCCTGACGGATTCTTAAAGAACCTAGCGATACGTGACCTTTTAAGATTTCTCCTGTTCGCGGATCAACCACCGAAGCGCCGTAAGACCAACCGCGGGTAGATCGGTGAACCCACTGAATCACGTTGTAGTTTATATCCAATGGGTCTGCAGAATCGGGCAATACTTTTACCTGGAAGGCATTTTTGTAACCCGCTTTTTCAAATGCCTGGTTCCACCAACTAGCTCCTTCGATTAGTGCCGAGCGAACGGGCTCTGGAGCACCTTTATCCACATAGTAAATGATTGGCTCTACTGCTTCACTCACTGCAGCATTCGGATCTTTCTTTTCCAATCGGTGACGAACGATGAATCGTTTTACCAATGACTCCTCGATTGGCGTAGCATAATCCTGGTACGTAATGCCATAATATCCAGCTCTTGGGTCATATGTTCTTTTTTGATAACCATCATCTGGAAGTCTCACGAAAGAATGGTGCATTCTTACGGTCACTGCTTCCGCACTTGGAGTCACAGATCGCAGGTAATATCCAGAAGGTGTTCCCTTGAAAGTGATCGTTGCTTCAAATTCCGAATTGTCTTTAAAATTCTTAGTCCGCTCCAGATACACCGCAGATCGGGATGCGTCCAACGAATAGCTTCCCTGGTTGGAACGTTTTATTCTTTGTGCCACACCATGTGCATCTGAAAGCAGCAGGTCAGTAATGTCAATCAGGATTTTGCCTTTTTCTTCTTTCTCTACTTTGAATCCAGCGACAATGCTTTTCGCGAACGCTTCTTCTACCGACAGCACTTCGTTTTGATTGTCGCTAAGCGCTCTATAGTCCTGATTGGGCTGAACTAAGAAAATTTTTGGACCGCTTCGCTCAAATTTCACGACACGCGTATCGCCGAGCTGGCCTCTATCCAGTCCAATGTCATTGGAACCTACGCCAGCGGCGAGTGAATTCACATAAAGAAACTCTTCTCCTAGATTATCTATTTCCAGGTAGATTTTCCCGGTTTTCTCATCCCAGTAAAAATCGAAGAAGCCTTCATACTTCTTGTATTTGGCAACTGTGCTCGAGTAGGAAGTGCTAGTGGAAGAGGAGGTAGGTGTCGTTTTTGGTGAACAGGCAAATGCCAATGCCAGAACCAATGCGAAGTAAAGGTGTTTCATTTGTTATTTGTCATTTCGGATGATCAGTCGAGGACTGAGTACTGAGAAATCTATATCAACTCAAAGCAGATTTTAATCTGGAGAGAATAGTTCCAATGATAATTTACTAGTGTTTGACCAGTTTCATTCAAAAGGAATCATCAAATTGCCGGATTAATGTGAAGATTTATATTTTCGGATAAATGAACCGGTGAATGGTGAGCGATGAACAGTAAAATCCAAAGACTCTATTTTGTGGCGTTAGTGCCTCCAGAACCTATCAAGTCACAAGTTTGGCAAATGAAAGAGGAGGTTTTGGCTAATTATGGATCCAAAGCGGCACTCAAATCTCCTGCGCATGTCACGTTGCACATGCCATTCACTTTTCGCGTAGATCGGGAAGACCGAATCATAGATTGTCTGAAAACAGCAATCACCGACAAAAAACCATTTGAGATTACTCATGATGGGTTTGGATGCTTCGAACCACGAGTGATTTATGTGAATGTGGATAAGACCGAACCGCTAGAAAACCTCAAAGCAGATGTAGTGAAGCAAATGCGGCTGGACCTAAAGCTCCAAAACGCGGATTACAAAAACTTGCCTTTTCATCCGCACATGACGATTGCCTTCCGAGACATGAAAAAACCCGTATTCGAGGAAGCATGGCCGGCCTATGAAAATCGAGAATACAAAGCCAACTGGGAATGTGGCTCTGTTTGCTTGCTCAAACACAATGGTGCTGGTTGGGATGTGTTGGAGGAGATAGGGTTTTAGGTTGTTGGGATTAATGTTTTGGGTTAATTCCGTTATTTTGGAGGTATGAATTTCAGCCTTTCCTATTTATCCGTTAATATATGCGGATATGATACGGTTGAAATAGATTATGTGCAACTAGTTGTAGAATTATGAATGTTAAATGAAATAGTCGCATCGTGAAATGGTTTACCGAACCTTCGGGAAAATTTGTAATAAAAATACCAACAGACTGGCGTTACGCCAACGTTGCTGCAGGGCATGAAGAAGTGTCTCCTTTTAGCTTTGAATCTTATTCTAACAAGAACTGGGCTTTCCAAATCAGTTGCTATTCTGCTGAAGAAAAGCCTTTGAACAAAAATGTGAAGCCACAAAAATTTGACACTCCTAATTTAGAATTCAATGAATTCAGAAGGGATGGCGGAGGATTTAATATGCACATTTGGGGAGCTGTGGTTGAAGACCACACAATTATAGCCAAGTATATTTATGGAACAACTAAGGAGAAGGAGAAAGATATTCTTTATGAATTAGATCGCGTAAAGAAAGCCCTTGCTACCGTTCAACTTTTATGTCCAGAAAACCGGACGACAGCATTCGAGCTAGACAAGTACGAAAAATTTATGGCTTCTCTGGCAGCCTCCTTCGACCTAAAATACAAGGCCATAGAAAATAGTTCATTCATTGAATTTATAATAATAGTAGCCAGCCAAATAGATGCTTATCTTCGTTTGAGTTTGCTCATCAAATATCAGGTAGAAGAACAAACAAACGATTTAAAAATAGAACTTCTTTATCAGGGTGAATCTGATCCGCCAATAGCTGAGAGAAAGATTTACAAGCGATCAAAAGAAGCTGGAATACTAAGCACTGAGGAATTCGATGAATTGGAACTACTTTACAAGCTGAGAAACAAAGTGGTTCACAGGTACATTATTTCTGACTTTCGAACTAGGCAAATTATTGAACTTGCGATTGATTATGAGAAGATATCTGAGATAATCAGGCTCAAATTGAAAGAGCTTGAAGATCTTTCTCATGAACGTGGATTTGGCATTTATTCGGAAAGATATCCACGAACTGAACACCCACCTGAAGCAATCAACTTTTTATTTTCTCAGGTTAACGACAAACATCTAGTATCCGATCTGGAAAGAAAGATTAAAAGCATTTAAAAGGCGCTAGCAAGAATGCTTCTGCCCCGATTCCTATCCTCACGTATCCGATTTGCCTATTACTCTTTGCTTACTGCTTATTGAATTGATTAATTCTGTTATTTTGGAGTGTTAAAACTGCAACAATTAAGTGGGCTCAATATGTCAAAGTTGACACTTGTTACCTTTTGCTTATTTCTTTTGATTTCCTGTCGTCAAAAACTAGAACAAAAAGAGGAATTTTTTGAAGGAACTGATCTGACAGTAGGTATCTACAGGTTAGAAGGGATCGGTCTAGAAGGTGGATGGGTGGACGATTTCAGAAATTTTTATATCGATGACTTGCCAACATTGCAGAAAATTAAAGATCAATGGGTTTTCGAATACACTGTTCCTCCAACTTCTTGTGGATATGGCTATAAATTGAGACTTTTAAGAGACAAGATTGTAATTGAAGAAGCATTTGTCAACATTGAATGTGAATACATATCTGTAAACGGAAATCCTTGGCGATACTTTCCTTCAAATTTTCTGACAGATCATAGGGCTAGTTTTAAGCGGTTCACCAATGAATAACTTAGGGAAATAATACTCTTCCACTCTAATTCCTATCCTCCAAAACCCAATTTACCTATTGCTGTTTGCTTACTGCTTATTAAATTGATTAATTCCGTTATTTTGGAGGGGTTGAAATAAACGAAATAAGTGGCCACTGTAGCACCTATGTGCATGATGTGGAAATAGGAATGACGCATAAAGAGAAAAGACAAAAAATGGATGAAGCAATCAAGGAAATAGTAATTCCTTTTTTGCGGAATCTGAACTTTAAGGGTTCCTATCCCAACTTTAGAAGGGAGAATAATGGCCAACTTAATTTGCTGGCATTTCAGTTTAGCATGTATGCACCAAAATTTGTTGTAGAGATTGCTAATTGTCCTTCTGCAGGATATGTAACAAGTTGGGGAAAATTGCTTAAACCTTCAGAGTGCAGAGTGAACTACATGAAAAATCGTCATAGAATAGGAAGTAAGAAGCACAATATAGACTACTGGTATGATTTTGAGCGATCACTTCTTTTTGGAAATATCTACAAGAAAAAAGCGAATGAGCTAATAAGCAACTGGCAAGAAGGTGAGCAATGGTGGGAACAAAACCCTATAAAAGCAAAAACCCACTAGCGTGAATTGCTTCAGGGGCTAATGGGAATAATATGATACAAAGATAACTATAGATGTCATTATTTCCAGGGATATGCGACTCCTAACCCCGGATATGCCGCTAAATCTTGGGAGATATGACCCATAACATGGGAGATATCATTTTTTCGAGGGATATATGACTCCTAAAGCTGGAGATATCGTTCACAACCCCGGATATATGATTTTTTTCTGGGATTTCCGACACGTAACCTCGGAGATGTCATTTTTTAGTGGGATTTGGTGATTGAAAGGTGGGATAAATGGACTACCATCGTTGAATTGTGATTTTTTCATAGGCTCTGCTAATGTCTACGCCATGATTCGTATCCTCCCAAATCCGATTGGCCTATAACCGTTTGCTTACTGTGTATTGAATTGGCAATTAATTCCGTTATTTTGAAAAACTATCTAATTACAAAATCGGATAATGAGATTCATCGCGATAACATTCTTGTTAATAAATGGCCTGAATGGTTTTGCTCAGCTATCCATTGACTCCATTTCTTATAAAAATGATTTAGCAATATTCCGTAAAGCCCTTGAAGAAACACACCCAAGTTTATACCGCTTTACCAGCAAAGAAAAATTCGATTCGCTTTTCGATTTAACAGCGTCAAATCTCAGTCCAGAAACTACAGAACTCGACTTTTTTCGCAGTATTGCTAAAATCATGTCGTTGGTTAGAGAAGGACACAGCTTTGTTCGTCCTACTGAAAGTATCAGTTCAACTATCAACGATAAAAACCTTTTTCCTTTTCAGGTTCTAGTTGAGGATAGCTTTCTGACCATCAAAAACAGTCGTTCAAAAGAATTAGCATATCTGGAAGGAGCAAAAATTGACTCGATTAATGGACAAAGCGTTCCATCTATTTTGAAGTTGTTAAGTGAGTCCACCTGTACTGTTTCAGCCTTTAATACTTCAGGCTTAAAAAGTAGGTTATCTCTGTATGACAATTTTGCTTTGGCCTTTTATTATTTCATAGACACTACAGCTAGTTTTCATATTAATTATCGTACTGAGTCAACAGCAAAACCGATTTCTCTGAAGATCGAAGGTACGAATACAGATCTGTCAGGTACAGTTTATCCTAAATTGCCACCCGAACCGAAACCACCATTCACTTTACAGATAGATCAACAAAACTCTCTGGCCACGATACGAATTTCAACTTTTGCCTACTGGATGGCTGACAAAAAGATAAAAGATTACTCCAGGTTCTTTAAAGAGACATTCGCTACTCTACAATCCCAAAAAATAAAAAACCTGATTATCGATGTGAGAGGAAATAGAGGAGGCGAAGAAATGTTAGCTGCAGAATTCCTGACATATCTAATTGATCATGAATTCAGCATATACAAGTATTGTAGGACAAAAATGTTGGATTTCGATTTTACCAACTCACTGCCTAATTCAAAAAAGGTCTCTCTGTCAAAAGGAAATTACCAGAATGATGGTGAGGAGTATTTCATGAAAAAAGCAGATTTCTTGAAATCATTCACTCCGCAAACCAAACTCCACTTTGGAGGTAGCGTGTACATAATTTCCAATGGCGTCTGTGCTTCTGCTTGCAACACTTTTCTGTCATTAGTCAAGACGCACAGAGTTGGTCTAATTGTCGGACAAGAATCTGGTGGTGCTTTTGAAGATGTAGATGGCCGTCAGCGTATTAGTTTCACTTTACCCTATTCAAATATTTTTGTGAGTTATCCAGCCTGGAGCATGAAACTCAACACTAGTGGAGGCGATAGTAACAGAGGAGTTATTCCAGATTACGAGATCAAACCAACAGTTGATAACGGGATAGATGAAGAAAAACAGTTTACCCTCGGACTAATAAATCAAAAATTAAAGTAGAATTTTCATGAACAAAGAGAAATACAATCTTGAATGGCTGAAAGGGAAATTTGAAAAAGGAGATTCCATGAAATATTTGTTTTTTTGGGGGCATACTCCTAAGCCGAATCAAGATTATGGTTCCTGGTGTTTCAGTCAATGGTTTGTTAGTCCATTCGAAGTAAATGGTATCACCTACAAAACAACGGAGCATTGGATGATGTCTCAGAAAGCACTATTGTTTGATGATCATGAAATTCACCAAAAGATCATAGCGTGTGAGAAGCCTGGTGAAGCAAAAGATCTTGGTAGACAAGTCTCTGGGTTTGATGAGCAGCTGTGGGGTTCTAATCGCTACTCAATTGTGAAAACCGGAAACATTCACAAGTTCAGTCAAAATCGAGAAATGGGTCAGTTTCTCCTTAATACCAAAGACCGAATATTGGTAGAGTCAAGTCCAGTTGATACTATTTGGGGTATTGGGCTAACCAAGGATAGTGAGCACGCTACTAATGTTTTCGCCTGGAGAGGACTTAACCTTTTAGGCTTTGCACTCATGGAAACGAGAGATTTTCTAATAGAGCATGGATTTTCTAATGGATGAGACGTTAAAAAATGAATGTTCTTCCGGGCTTATTCGAGTCCTCACAAATCAGATTTGCTTATTGCCGTTTTTGAGTGATTAATTTACTTTTTAGGAGCTATCTTAGAAGTGTAACTGATGAAAACATGCGGAATGAGATACTAAAAGCTTCATATTCTGATTTTGCTATAATTGCAGTAATTGAATTTCTTATTGGTTTTGTTGTCACTGGAAGTTTCATTTATTTAGGTATTTACAGACCAGAACTGAACTTCATTACTATACCGTTTCTAATTCTCCAGCCTATTGTTTTCATAATCACAATTGTGATTCTAATTTTCAAAGCACAAATCAAGCTTAGAATTCTAGTGACGATTCCATTAGTAGGATTGCTGATGTTTCTCACTTTTGTATGTGTTAATTCAGCATTGACTATTATTGAATTTGGGGAGTTGAAATGTGATTTATGCCCATAATTATGAGAGCGTCAAATTATAGTATTGAAAATATTTACAAACTAATTCATGGTGAAACAGGGATGGTCACACTAAGACCAGATATCGATATTTATCAGCAAGGAGTAGTTGGAGATGATTTCCACGAACTGATTGAAAAGTATCAAAAGGAATTTGAGGTTGATATGGACTCGTATCTATGGTATTTTCATTCTGATGAGGAAGGAATAAATTTTCCAGGAGCAATATTTTCAAAACCTCCATATGACCGAGTTAAGCGAATTCCAGTTACACCACAACTTCTTCTCAAGTTTGCCAATTCAGGCGTTTGGGAACTGAAGTACCCTGATCATGAACCTCTAAAAAAAAGATATGATCTGTTAATAAATACATTGTCGGGAATTGCCTTTTTTGTTATTCTCGCAATCATATTGCTTTACAACTTATGGATTTAACCATACACTTTCGCCTTTATTCGCATAAAAAGTAGTTCAGAACGATTTTATGCCTATTACTCTTTGCTTACTGCCTATTCCTAATCCAGCGGAAGTCCAACAAACCAGTAGCAGAGCTTTTGCCAGAACTCATACTGATAGAAATTCATCACTGAATATTGGTAAACCAGCACAATTGCCAACGCCACTGGAAAAGCAGTTAAGCGTTTATTGCTGCGCCAATCCCAAATACTCAACCCGATCAAGAGGACATCTGCTAGCACAAATCCAAAAAAAGGAACAATCGGGCTACCGCCAATTTTAGGTGCATACGGCACCAGAAATCGGAAGAAGCGGAAAATCAATCGATCGGTTATAGGAGTGATGATCGCAAACATGGTGCTGACCATAAATCGTGCATGAAGCATCGGTTGTTTACGGAAGTAAATTGCCAATCCATAAATGATCAGAAAAGCGAATATGGAATTGACACTAAGGGCAATGAAATAGAAATGTCCGGCACCAAGCCTTTGTGCTCCATGAAAAAGGTGGTTCACCAAATCAAAAGCCGTAAATGCCATAATCGGTACCAACACAAAGGACACATATCCAATCCATCGGTGGATAGTGAAAGCTTTGTTTTTGATCAGAAAGGCTTGACCGACCAACATCATGCACCAGGTAATCATGGCTAAACCATGTCGGTGAAGGTGACTGTCCATCGGACCTAGAATCCTACCGAAATACCCAGGCCAAAAAGCCGTAATGGCTGCTAGCAGGAAAATGATAAACGCAATAAAGGCCTTGCGATTGAGGAAAGCATCCAGTTTCATGGATTAAATTGTTAGAGTAGAAATCACTTTTGATACTCCGCCTTAAACTCTTTTTGAGATAGAATAAAACTTTTCTTTTCTCCACCTATTTTGAAGTGTACCAGATTTTTCTGGTCATCATAGACTTCCGTTAGCACTTTATTGGTCAGTTGGATCGATTCTAATTGATCCACATTGGTCACCTCTATATAGCACCAGATTACATCATCTTCCACTTCACCTCCCAGATAAGTGAAAGATGATTTAGCTCCATTGATACCAACATTAAAGTTCTCTTGGAAGTAAGCAGCTAAATATTCATGCGTTTGAAGAGAATCTTCCATGATCACAAACTTCTCATCATTGTTTGCGGCACGCAATCCTTCTTCCAGGTCATCCAGGAAGATTCTTTCAGTAATTTGAATGGATTTGACTTCTTCATCATAGCGGATTTCTGTAACGCTAACATGATAGGGGTGAAGCAAGAGCAATAGGAATAATAGCATGCTGAATGTATTTAATAGCAATTATAGATGGATTGTCTTTTAAGCACAAAAAAGCATTTCAAGTTCCATGCCATCAAGCCCAATTGTTTTGATTCAGAAAGAAAACATCCGTTAAGAAGCATTAGGTGTTTTTAACTCGTTTGTTTTATCTTACTGTTTAATAGATACTTACATCCCATCCACCGCCATACTGGATGTTTATTGTAAGTTTTTGACGCAACCACCTTATGTCTGATCATTTAACACCTAGATTCACACTGGGGATGCCAGTAGTTTCTAAGCAAAACAAAACAATCGTGATGCTTGTGAGAGAAGTACTCATGATCCCTGAAGAAAAGTACGTCTGTATTTTTGTATGCAATTCAGGAAAACTAATCAACACAACGTTCGAAGGTCATGAATTAGAATGCCTGCCAACCGGCTAATCATTTATCACAAATAGGTCAATAACCCAAGATCTTACCGTCTATCAAAAAAGGGAAGGCGAATTTCGAGTATGCTATTCTGATTGAATAATTTCGCAAATAGCATATGACAGAATTTCAAACTTTTTATCATCTTGGGTTAGAACACATTTTGGACAAAAACGGATATGATCACATCATTTTCGTAATAGCTCTATGTGCGTTGTATCAACCAGAGGACTGGAAACAAGTGCTGGTTTTGGTGACCTCATTCACATTTGGTCATTCCATCACGCTGGCTCTATCTACTTTGTCAATTGTCAATGTAAGTTCTGATCTGGTTGAGTTTCTAATCCCTATTACCATTTTCATTACGGCTTTCGCCAATCTTTTTACCAAACCTTATGGCAATCGAGTATCCATTCGCAACTATGTTTTTGCTGGATGTTTCGGTTTAATTCATGGGTTGGGCTTTTCGAACTATTTGAAAAGTTTGTTGGGAAAGGATGAATCAATTGTTACTCAACTTTTCGCTTTCAATATTGGTTTGGAAGTGGGCCAGATTCTTATTGTAGCCGTGTTTTTGGCAATCACTTTTTTAGTGGTTGGGTTATTGAACGTCAGTCAAAGAGACTGGAAGATGACGATTTCGTCAGCAGTGGCCGGTATAGCGCTGGTTTTAATTATTGAATCAAATTACTTGTAACTATAAATGTTAACCATGTTGAAACAACTATTTCTAATTGCGACCCTCGCTCTTGCTATCGGCTGGAATGCTTCAGCTCAGGCAGATACCGAGTGGAAACAAAAGTTTGAGCAGCTCGGACCGATGTTGCCAACTCCAAATACGTACCGTACCGCATCTGGTGCTCCAGGAAAAGACTACTGGCAGATGCAGGCAGATTATAAAATGGCTGTGACTTTGGATGATTCCAAGCAGCAAATCACTGGTAAAGAAACCATCACTTATTATAATAATTCGCCAGATCCTTTGGATTACCTATGGGTACAGTTGGATCAAAACATGAGAGCGGATGATTCTGATACTCCATTGGCTAATGCCAGAAAATATAGAGACACGCTCAACGTAAAAGATTACTACGGTTTGGCAAACTCTCCGGGTTTTGAAGGAGGTTTCAATGTTCATTATGTAAAATCTGCTGGTGCTGATCTTAAGTACAAGATCAACAAGACCATGATGCGTGTTGATCTTACAAAAACCTTACAGCCAGGTGAAAAAGTGTCATTTGATATCGAGTGGGACTATTTCATTAACGATCGTATGACTGATGGTGGTCGTTCAGGATTGGAATATTTCCCGGAAGAAGACAACTACTTGTATACAATTGCTCAGTTCTTCCCAAGAATGGCCGTTTACTCTGACAATGAAGGATGGCAAAACAAGCAATTCCTTGGTTCTGGTGAGTTTGCTTTGAGCTTTGGCTCTTACGAAGTAGCCATCACAGTTCCTTCTGATTTCGTGATCGGATCTACAGGTACACTTCAAAACCCGAAAGATGTTTTGACAAAAGAGCAGCAGAAGCGTTTGGCTCAAGCTAAAAAATCATTTGATAAGCCAGTATTCATCGTAACAGAAGAGGAGGCTATTGCCAATGAGAAAACAAAAGATTCAGGAACTAAAACATGGGTTTTCCAGGCAGATAGTATCAGAGACTTTGCATTTGCAGCGTCTAGAAAATTCATTTGGGATGCCATGGCGGTAGATATAAATGGTAAAACACCATTGGCAATGTCTTACTACCCTAAAGAAGGTAATCCACTTTGGGAAGAATATTCTACCAGAGTAGTTGCTCAAACTTTGGAGACGTATTCAAAATACACGATCGATTATCCATACAGCAAAGCGATTTCTGTACACACAGCATCTATCGGTATGGAATATCCAATGATCTGTTTCAACTATGGTCGTCCGAACGAGGATGGTACTTATAGTGATCGTACCAAGTATGGAATGATCGGTGTAATCATCCACGAAGTTGGTCACAACTTTTTCCCAATGATCATCAACTCTGATGAGCGTCAGTGGACATGGATGGATGAAGGATTGAACACATTCGTTCAGTACCTGACAGAAAAAGACTTTGAAGTTACTTTCAATGAGCCATTCCCATCTAGAAGAGGACCTGCTGATAAAATTGTTCCTTACATGAGTGGTGAGAGAGGTTTATTCAGACCTATCATGACTAACTCTGAGCAAATTCTTCAGTTTGGAAACAACGCTTACGCAAAACCTGCTACGGCACTTAATGTATTAAGAGAAGTAGTAATGGGTCCTGAATTGTTTGATTATGCATTCAAGAAATATGCGGAAAGATGGGCATTCAAAAACCCAAGCCCTGCAGATTTCTTCAGAACAATGGAAGATGCTTCAGCAGTAGACCTTGACTGGTTCTGGAGAGGCTGGTTCTACAGCACAGATGCAGTAGACGTAAATGTGGCGAATGTAGAGTGGTACAGAATGGCATCTGAAGACAATCAGTTGGAGAGCAAAATCAAAAACAGCAAAGATTTGTCTAACAGCACTTCTCAAATCAATCAAACACCTAAGCCTCTTGGTTTCGAGGATGTGAAATACAGAGGAGAGTTCAAGAATACATTGGATGAAGAGTCTCTAAAGGCAGAAATGTCGGATAAGAACTTCTACAAAGTGACTTTCAAAAACGAAGGTGGCTTGGTTACTCCATTGTTGATTGAGTGGACTTATGATGATGGTTCTAAGGAATTTGAAAAACTTCCTGCAGAAATCTGGAGAAAGAATGAGCAAGAGGTTACCAAGATGTTCATTAAGGACAAAAAGGTAGTTAGCGTTTCTTATGATCCATTTAAAGAAACAGCGGATGTCAACGAAGAGGACAACGTTTTCCCAAGAGTAGATGAGCCATCGAGGTTCGAAAAATTCAAAGGAAAGAAATAAAAAACAATTGATTACATGCCTGCTTCACGCAGGCATGTTTGTTTATTGCCTAAATTTATTCTTATGAAAAGACTAACCATACTTTCTTTAATTATCGGAGTAGCACTGGCTTCTTGTAAGTCAAGCAACAATAACAGCGAATTTGCTGGTGATGATTTTGGCGATAAAGTAAAAACCAAAGTTGTTACCTATGATCTGAATCCACCGGCTGAGGGGTTCAACCTAGAAGAGTCTTCACCATTTGCCGTAATGTTGGCTGATCAGGTCATGCATGCGATGGGTGGACGCAATGCATGGGACGCTACGAATGTTCTGTATTGGAATTTCTTTGGAGCAAGGACATTGCTTTGGGACAAAGAGAACAATAAAGTCAGAATCGACATTCCTGGTAAGGAAATGGTGATTGCTCTGGATATGAATGACATGAGTGGAAAGGTATGGAAGTCAGGTGAGGAAATGAGTCAGGCTGATTCGTTAAGTAAATATCTTGAGCAAGGAAAAAGAATCTGGATCAATGATTCTTACTGGTTGGTGATGCCATTCAAATTAAAAGACTCAGGAGTTACCTTGACTTATATTGGTGAGGATACCACTCAAACAGGAGTAAAGGCTGATGTTATGAGATTGACATTTGAAAATGTAGGCGTTACACCACAAAACGCGTATGAAGTCTGGGTTGATTATGACGATAAGTTGATTCAGCAATGGGCATATTTTAGTGATGCTCAAAACGATGAACCAAACTTCGTTTTGCCTTGGACCGACTATAAGAAATATGGAAATATTATGTTGTCTGGAGAAAGAGGCGAAAGAGACCTAACAGACATCAAAGTAATGAAGAAAGCTCCAAAAGAAGCATTTGAATCACCAGAGCCACTGAAGCTCTAGCCGATTCGTTCTTCGATAGATTGACGATTATCCGGGGTAGTCATTACGATAAGTTGGCTACCCTTTTTTAATTCCCTATCCGCAACGGGGATATAGTCATAGGCTCCATCTTCTCTCACAGCAAGCAATAGTGTGTTTTGATATTTTTCAAGATTCAAATCGCTGATACATTTTCCTGAGTATTTATCCCCAACGGTGATCTCTTCTATTCGCATACTGATGGACATGTTTCTAGTCATATCATCGAGAAAGGAGGTCACTGATGGGTGCATCATTTCTGACATCATTCGGATTCCACCAATATGGTTTGGAGAAATGATGTTATCAGCGCCAGCGCGCTTGAGTTTATTCGTCAGGTGAATGTCTTTTGAGCGAACCACTATTTTGATGTTCGAACTCATTTGGCGAGCCGTCAAGCAAATAACGAGGTTAGTGTTGTCTTCACGTGTACAGATGAAAATACCTTTTGCGTGCTGGATACTCAACCTTTCCAGAAAATCTTCATCCGTACAATCACCAGCAAGTTTTGGTAAGGTCATGAGTTCTTCACTCAGAAACTCAAAACTTTCTTCATTGATGTCCGCGAGAACCACTTCTCTTTTCGTAATCGCTAATTCATCGGCGATGGTTTTGCCAACTCTTCCCAAACCACAAACGATGTAGTGATCGGTCATTTTGCTAATCTTCTTTTCCATTTTTCTTCTGTAAAAACTTCTACGAACATCACCTTCTATAAACAATGCTGCCACATTGGATACGAAATACGTAAATACGCCCACCCCACCAAACGCGATAAAAACGGTGAAAATTCTACCTGCTGGAGATTCACTCAGGTCGATCACCTCATAAAAACCAATGGTGGTCAAAGTCAATGTGGTCATGTAAAAGGCGTCAAACCATTGCCAATTACTGAAATAGGCAAAACCGACCGTTCCGACCAGCAAAATGCCCAGGAACAAAAGCCCTGCTAATTTGATTCTACCTAATACATCAATAAGCCACATATACTCGTTATAAATGAACTTGCTTGAGACTGATCTTCAGAATCAAGATGAAGTTAGTTCCTAAACCCCGAATGCTTTCGGGTAAAAGTTAAATTTAGAGCAATTCAGAAACTATGTTGAGAATTTACCTACTGACTCTGATCATAATTCCTTTTGGCATTCAGGCCCAGACTGGAATGAGCATTCTCGAAAAGCATTTTGAGTCGTGTGGACAGGAAGAATGGAATCAGGTTCGAACAATAACTATCGATGGAAAATGGGTAGATGATGACTATCATGCATTTGACATGAAGCTGACCTGGAAGCGTCCGGATAAAGTTCGAATAGAAGGAAAATATGAAGGTAAACCGTACGCGGAGGCATATAATGGAGTGGTGGCATGGACCATTGCTCCCTGGAGAGACGCTTACGAGGTACAGCGTATGACTGATGCGGAGGAAATTGTGGTCAGGAATGTTTTTACAGCTGGTAGTCCACTCTATGAAGCTCGCGAACATCTTGAATTTACTGGGTTAATGGATATGGAAGGTGTTTTATACAACACATTCACGTTATCAGAAGGGAGTTTCAAACGAGTCTTTTATTTGGACCGTGATACACATCTATTGTATTACGAGTTGATTGAAAATCAATTTGGTAAAGAGAAAGTATCCATTCTCAAAGTGATTGACAACTACAAAAACTACGGACCTATGTTGGTTCCTACTTCAGTGATCTTTGAAGGGCTTGAAATGAACCGAGAGTTCGTTTTTGATGAAATTTATCTTGGCACAGGAGCCAAAGACTCTATTTTCGAATATCCAGAAGGTCAGTAACCCGACACCTGAGCACGTTCCCAAAACCTTTACCTGATCAAATGGTGTTGAGATAACAACAACATGAACACTTTGATTTTATGAAAGCATTTTGGAACAATCAACTAATTGCCGAGAGTGATGACACAATTGTCATAGAAGGCAATCACTACTTTCCGCCATCGGCTATCAAGAAGGAATTCTTCTCGGAGAATGATACCCACACCGTTTGCCCTTGGAAAGGAACTGCGAGCTATTACACGCTGCAGGTTGAAGGCAAAGAAAACAAAGATGCGGCCTGGTACTATCCAGAAGCCAAAGACTTAGCCAAAAACATTGAAGGCTATGTGGCCTTTTGGAAAGGTGTGGAGGTAAAAGAATAAAAGCTCAAATAGTCACCCCTCTCTTTGAAGGTGCACGACCAGTGAGAGGGGGCTAGGGGGAGAGTTGTTTCTTAATTACTTAGAACTCTTCACAGTACCACCACCAAACATGGTGAAGCCTTTGATGTAGACAGTATCTTCTGATGTGGTAGTGCTTTTTTCGCGTTTGTCATCAAACCCTCCAAATATGGATGTAGTGGCAATTTGGATATCCCATTCTGCAGGAGCTATAATGTCACAGCCGCCAAACATGGTGAATACTTGAATAGTCGCACCGTTCACAGGTTTAGCTTCTCGCAGATCTATGTCAGAACCCCCAAAAATATTGGTTGACTTGCCACCTTCAAATGTCTGGCTATTGATTTTTGGGTGACTCGCTCCAAAAATATTGATATCATCAAAGTAATTGGCTCCTGACGAAATACCTCCTGAAGCGCGGTTTTTGATAATGAAAGATAGACCTACAGCTACGATGATAAGCGGCCAGTAGTCTTCAAAATTGATGTAATAATACCTGTCCAGAGTGAAGAAGGCCCAGATAACCAGGAATATGAATGCCGGTTTTCGGTTACCAGAGAACAAGTTGATTACTGCGATCACCAGGAAGATGTTCGCCCAGTGAAATACATATCTCGGTAAACCAGGGATTAAGTTCAAATTGTCCAGTAGTAAAACAAGACCAACTAGAACCAGGATGATTCCTAAAAGGGTACGACGTTTAGTTTCCATTAGATTGATTGTTTGAGTTTCGATACAATAAAAAATAGAGTAGAGCTGTTTCTAAAAAATAAGGGGATGAAGTGTTGATAATTGTTTCTGAACTGTAAATACGTCAAAATGGCTTGCAGGTTATTCAAACATAGTCAATCTGACATGGTTATCTATTCGTATGTAATTGGTACGGCATTTGTAAGCGTACATCTAAATGAAAGGAGAATGCTATGAGAGCGGAAGACAGAATACTAATAAAGAACCTGGCTCAAACGGCGGAGATTGTGAATACAATCAATGGCGGAATGTCTCAGGCGAATATGATTTTAGAGAAAGGTGAGGAGGAATGGACGGTGGCTGTTCGTGTTCCGGGAGTTAGTCCTGAGCGCATGCGAGTAGAAGTTCGCAACAGTCAGTTATTTATTTTCCATGTGATGGCAGACGAAAATGCTGCTGACATTGAATTGCCTTTTTTACTTGCAGCTGTGACTTTGGATAAGCGTGTAGACTTTGATGCGATTATCGCGGAGTACGAGGACAAGGAGTTATACATCACGATGCCACTCGATGAAGAGGCTAGTGGGTATGAAAGAGAAATAGATATTTTCAAACGATAAATCAGTGCAGGATCTCTGGATGTTCCAGTTATCGGTGCTGAATTAGCTTTAAAACTAAATTTTCTAAATCCTTCTTTTTGAGTTTCGAGATGACTGATGTTTTGTCTCCCGACTCAGTGAGAAGGATTTTTTGTTCCTCTTCGTCAAAGTATTCGGCAAGTATGTCAGAGTGTCCTGTGGCAGGTAATCCAAATGATTCTATTTCATCAATTGCCGCTTCCAGTATGGCTTGGCCTTTTTTCTTACAGGTTTCAACGGGCTTATACTTCGCATTAGAATCTCGCAAAGCCCACGAAGAGTAATCAATTTTCAACTCGTTGATTTGCTTCACCTTGCCATCACTTTCACCAAAAACTCTGGACAGCAGCGCTACAGTTGCACTTTTCCAGGCTTCCAGATCAAAGTCCGGTTGCTCCAGTTTTTCTATTTGCTTTAGGAGGAGGGAAATTAGTTTTTTGGGCATAATGGTTATATTGTCAACCGAAAGCCAAATGTTGACTCAATGAAAAATATTTTTGTTTTAGGAATTCTTATAGCCTTTCTAAGCTCATGTAATGAACCTGCCCAGACAGAGCCTGAAATACCTTACTGTAATATACTTGATTCAATTCAATATCAAATGACAACATTACATGGGGGTAGAGTGATCCAAAAAGTGGGTTTTAAGTACAATAGTGATAACCAGCTAATTGAAATGATTGATGATTCTGGTGAAACGCAAGTCACGATCTCTTATGATGTGAATGGGCAGTTATTTACAATTAATAAGCACTGGCTTGAAAGAACATTTTACTATACATATTTTGAGGATTCTTTATCTATTCAAATTGTTCAGGGAAGTTCTGATCGTGGGCGTATAGAAGTTTCTTTAGATAATGACTTGCCAGTTTATGTTGAATATTATTCAAGGGAAAATGTAAGTGCAGAATTTTTAAATTCAAGGACGACCTATGAATGGGATGGTGATTTGCTAATAAGTACAACGACCTATTTGAGTTACCCTGGATTTAAGGAAAATAATATTCCATTCTCTCGGACTCTGTTTTTTTATAAAAATAATGTTGAGAACCCTCTTTATGAGCTAAACATGAGTAATCACCTACTTGGGCATGCATATGGAGTAGATATTTATTTCAATCCTCTTTCTGTTAATTCAAAGTTTCTTCCTGACAGTATCGCAATGGGATTGACATGGGACGAAGGATTTCAATCAGATTTAACTTCAATAGTATCTACACAGACTGAGGATGTTTTCTATAAAAACACTACCACATTTGAATCTGGTATAATCTATGAGCATCCGGTCATTACATCAGTAGTGTTTTGTAACCAATAAACGTAGATTAAAAGGTCATTTTATATTGGAAATTCTTAGTATCTAATGTCTAATCCTTATGCCAAGACTAAAGTGAAATATTAACTAATCCTACTCCAATTCACTGTACCTTTTCTTTGAGCGTCTACTTGTCTGCGGATCAGGTTATTTTCTGGAGATTTCAGCTCCGGATCAGCATTGAGCACATTGGAAGCGACAGATCTCGCCAGTTTTAAAATCTCGGTGTCCTTGCCCAGATCAGAAATCATTAAATCCATCAACCCACTTTGTTGGGTGCCCATCAAGTCACCTGGTCCACGTAGTTTCAGATCTACTTCGGCTATTTTGAAACCATCCGTCGTGTCAACCATGGTTTGAATTCTTGTTTTGGCTTCGGTAGTGAGTTTGTTTCCAGTCATTAGGATACAAAAAGACTGTTCCGCTCCTCTACCAACACGCCCTCTCAGCTGGTGAAGCTGTGACAAACCAAAGCGCTCCGCGTTTTCTATCACCATGATCGACGCATTCGGCACGTTCACACCTACTTCTATTACCGTTGTAGCCACCATGATTTTAGTTTCGTGTTTCACAAAGCGCTGCATTTCCCATTCTTTGTCTTCCGGCTTCATTTTTCCATGGACAATAGACAGTTGCAGGTCTGGAAATCGCCGACTAATACTCTCATAACCATCCATCAGGTCTTTGAGGTCGAGTGTCGAAGACTCTTCAATGAGCGGATAGACAATATAGACCTGGCGGCCTTTGGCGATTTCTTTTTCAATAAACCCGAACATCTTCAAACGATGACTGTCACGCATATGGTAGGTTTTGATCGGTTTCCGTCCAGCTGGCAGCTGATCGATCACAGAAATGTCCAGATCTCCATAAAGTGTCATGGCCAGGGTTCTAGGAATTGGCGTGGCAGTCATGACCAAGACATGAGGATAGGCATTATTGCCTTTTTTCCATAGTCTTGCTCGTTGCGCGACACCAAATCGGTGTTGCTCATCGATAACTGCTAACCCAAGATTGTTGAATTTCACCTTGTCTTCCAACAATGCATGCGTACCTACCACAATAGGCAAATCCCCACTTTGCAGCATCTGATCAATGACTTTTCGCTCAGACTTTTTACTGGAACCTGTCAGTCGGGCAATATGAATACCGAGGAGGTCGGCATATTCTTTGAGTCCTTTGTAATGCTGCTCGGCCAAAATCTCAGTCGGTGCCATAAAGGCACATTGGGTACCATTACTAATTGCGATCAGCATACTTAGGAATGCAACCATGGTTTTTCCACTTCCCACATCACCTTGTACCAGGCGATTCATTTGCTTTCCTGAACGGAAATCCTGGTAAATTTCTTTTACCACTCGCTTTTGAGCATCGGTAAGCTCAAACGGCAAATGCTCTTTGTAATACGTGTTGAGCAACTCACTGTTGTCAAATCGAATTCCTGGAAACGAATCGATTCGAGTGATTTTTAGCTTGAGGAGGCGAAGCTGAATGTAAAACAGTTCTTCAAATTTCAGTCGATAGCGTGCTTTCTGTAAATCCTGACTGGTTTTCGGAAAGTGGATCTGCACCACGGCAGATTTCTTATCCATCAGATGATATTGCTGAAGAATGTGGGGAGGCAGTGTTTCATGTATGTGATTAACTGCATCTACCAGTAGCATTTTCATCATTTTACTGATGGTCTTGCTATCAATAAACTTACGCTTCAGCTTTTCTGACGTATGATACACCGGATGTAAATAAGCTCCTTGCTTGGATCGCTCAGATACAGGTTCTACTTCGGGATGCGCAATGTTGTATTTGCTCCCAAATCGTGTTGGTTTACCAAAAACAACATATGGAACTCCTGTTCGCACTCTTTCCAACACCCATTTGATTCCCTGAAACCAAACAAGCTCGATTGTCCCAGTTTCATCACCAAAGATTCCAACAAGGCGCTGCTTTCTTCCATCGCCAATTTTTTGAAATGAAATGAATTTCCCTACAATCTGAATGAAGGGTTGTTCTTCACGAATCTGGTTGACTTTATAGAATTTGGTGCGGTCTTCGTATCGAAACGGATAATGCTGGAGGAGGTCTCCATATTTAAAAATGTTCAACTCTTTATTGAGCAGAACAGCCCTTTGCGGACCAACTCCCTTTAGGAATTCTATACTTCGCTCAAAAAAAGATTGCATGCCGCTAAGATAACCAGCACAATAGGTTTAGAGAATAGTCGGGAGAAATTAGTCCCACTTCAATGTCTCCAACATGTGGAGTGCATCTTCCTTTACATATCGGATTACCGGAGCCAGTGAATCATTTTGAGTGGCTGTTTTAAAATAAAGAGCTCCTCTCAAGAAGTGTAAACTGCTATCGGACACGTGGAATTGAAGCTGTGTAGGAACTTCACCTTCCAATTCTGTAAAGGATGCATAATCGCCGTTTGGTAAATGCAACACTTTTTCGTCAATGGCATAGGCCTTCACGTTGTGCTGTGAAGTTAGTTTGTAAGAATCGCTGTAGTATTCCTGCATAAGCTGCTCCTTATTATTGATCGGCTTGTAAGTCAATTGAAGCGTAGCGTCAAGTTCTGGATAATATACATCTATCCAGTAGCGCTCAGCAATCCAGGAAGAATCTTTCAGGATTTTGGCATACTGAGAAAACTCAAACTGATAGGGAAATGAATCTGGAAGTACTTGGTAGGCGTGTTCAGGAAGGTCTATTCGGTTAAAACCTTTCGGTTTTGGCATAAAATCATTCGATCCACATCCCACTACAGCCAGTGCTGCTACAATGATTATCCAGTTTTTCATCAATCTTCAAATTCTTTCATAGCGCCAATTTTCTCTGACGATATAAATACCCTAACGCGCTTGATTCTCTTTTGGTCTACAGCAACCACAGTAAATAAGAAGTGTTGGAACTCAATTTTTTCTCCTGCATGTGGAAGTTTGGTGTTCAATTCCAACAAAAGACCACCGAGAGATTCGCTATCACCTTTTACCGTTTCAAAAAGGCCAGCATCCTCTCCAGTTATTTTACAGAAGTCATTTAGAGAAGTCTTTCCTTCAAATATATAAGTGTTGGCATCCAGTTTATTGTAGGCTATGTCATTGTCTTCATCAAACTCATCGTTGATTTCTCCTACAATTTCCTCGATCACATCTTCCAAAGTCGTCAAACCTGAAATCCCGCCATATTCATCTACTACGATGGCCATGTGAACCTGCTTCTCCTGAAAATCTTTGAATAAGTCATCAATTTTCTTACTCTCAGGAACGAAGAATGCCGGACGAAGAAGAGTTTGCCATTGGAATTCCTCCGTTTTATCTAAGTGAGGCAATAGATCTTTGATGTATAGAATCCCGTCAATTTTATCAATGGTCTCCGTGTAGATCGGAATTCTAGAATATCCTGTCTTATTCACTTTGTCCATCAAGTCATGGAAATCTGTTTCAATATCAATTGCCGTGATATCGATTCTTGACTTCATGACCTGCTTCACAGAAAGTGTGCTGAAGTTCACTATGCCTTTCAGCATATCCTTTTCCTCTTCGGTAGCTTCTTTGTCTGTAGTAATTTCTAATGCATGGCTAATTTCATCTACTGAAAGATTGTAGCCTTTTTTCTCAATGTTTTTTTCGATCACATTACTCAATGACATCAACATCCATGAAATAGGACGTAATACTTTATCTGTCAAGGACAACATTGGAGCAGTGAAACGAGCAAAGCTCATGCTGTTGTGATTGGCATAAACTTTTGGAACAATCTCACCAAAGAAGATGATAAGTATAGTGATCCCAACAGTTAAGGCCACAATGACTATTCCACCAGCATCTTTACTGCCCACCATTTTCCAGGTAGCAAAGGTGGATATCGTTACGATGAAGATATTGACCAGGTTATTGAGGATCAAAATAGTCGCCAGCAAACGCTTCGGATCCAAAACCAGACGCGTTATATGCTGATCACTCTTGTTGGAAGAGTTCTTCGCCTCTTGTATCTGATCATGAGTAAGCGAGAAAAATGCCACTTCTGATCCTGATACCAAACCAGAAATCAATAGTAGAAATAGTATCCCTAAACCATTTACCAAATAAAAGGAAATGGGTAGCTGAGTAATTGCCAGTAAAATTATCGAGGGATAAGGATCGTCTAGTGCGGTCTCCAAATAGGTGTAGTTTAGTTAAACATCAAAAAGGCAGATCGTCCGTTACGTCTTGCTCCACTGGAGCAGTCGTAGATGAGCCGCCACCTTGAGTACTACTTGCTGTACTTGCCGGTTGAGCTTGAGGTTCCAGTCCCATGCCGCCTGAGTTTCCTCCAGCAGTTCTGCTGCCTAACATGGTCATGTTGTCACCAACCACTTCTGTGGTGTATCGTGTGATCCCGTCTTTTTCCCAAGAGCGGGTTCTGAGTTTTCCTTCTATGTAAACCTGGTCGCCTTTTCTAAGATACTTTTCAGCAATTTCTGCCAGACCTCTCCAAAGAACGATGTTGTGCCATTCAGTTTGCTCACGACGTTCGCCAGTGTTACGGTCTTTGTAAGTCTCAGAAGTAGCTATCGGGAAACTGGTTACCACTGCGCCATTTTCCAAATGTCTTACTTCAGGATCGCGTCCTAAATTTCCTACCAAGATTACTTTATTAACTCCTGCCATGAACTAAAAATAAATTAAAATACTGCTCGTTGCAAATGGTTTACAATGACTTTTGGTCGGGGCAAAGTTAATACTTCTTCCCAGCTATAAATAGTTAATCCCAATTCTTTGGACAATTGCTTCAGATCTTCCGGTTTTTCTAGCTCAATGTGGATAAAGTGTACCCAAAGTCTCCGGTGACTGAGCAAGTGTTTGACTGGGCCAACTATTTCTTTTATTTCACCAGTATTGGACAACGGAACTTGTGGCAAGAGTGTTTCGTGATCTATAGGTTTATCATTAACCACCGAGTGAAACTCAAATAATCCATTCCAGATGCTTTCTGTACGTTGCTTCATGATTGTGTTTCCAGCATGCTCGTATACTGTATAGTATATAGACTGGTCTTTCACCTTCACTTTTTTGCTTTTAACCGGAAGGTTGGACTGCTCGTTTTTGGCGAAAGCATAACAAGTTGATTGAAAGACGCATTCATTACAAGAAGGATTTGCAGGAGTACATACGGTGGCACCAAACTCCATAATGCCTTGATTGAAATCTGATGGGTTCTCTTTAGAGATAACTTCATTCAATACTTTTTCGAAGTGTTTCCTGTTTTTGGCATCAGCTATATCTTCTTTAATGCCAAAATATCTTGATACAAACCGGAAGACATTACCGTCTATCACCGGAACAGGCTCGTCGAAAGAAAAAGAGGCGATGGCAGCTGCGGTATATGGACCTATCCCCTTGAGTTTCACCAACCCAGCATAGGAATTGGGGAACTGACCGTCGAGCTCTTGAGAAACATATTGTGCAGTAGCATGTAGATTTCTGGCTCTGGAATAATATCCGAGCCCTTCCCAGAGTTTGAGAACCTCTTGTTGATTGGCATTGGCCAAATCATGGACAGTGGGATAGTGCTCCACAAAACGATTATAGTAGGGCATGCCCTGTTCAATTCGTGTTTGTTGAAGGATTATCTCCGAAAGCCAAATTTTATAAGGGTCTTTGGTGTTTCTCCAAGGCAAATCTCTCTTAGCGCTTGAATACCAAGTAATTAGCGAATTATTGAATGGATTGTCGATAGGATTGAAGTATTTATCTGAAATATGAACTTTAGTTTTTTATTTACCCTGACCAAAATTAAATTTGGGCGCCGGAAAAAGAAAGCGATCAATTTTTAATAAAAGAGAAAGAAGTGACTAAAGCGGACGTGATCAATGAGATATCGGATAAGACCGGTATCGACAAAGCAGATGTACAAGTAACAGTGGAGGCGTTTTTTACCACAGTGAAAAATGCAATGGCAGATGGGGACAACATCTACGTGAGAGGATTTGGAAGTTTTGTAAACAAGAAGAGAGCAAAGAAAATCGCTCGAAACATTTCTAAAAACACGGCCATCGTTATCGACGAGCACTTTGTGCCAAGTTTCAAACCATCAAAAATCTTTACCGAGAAAATCAAAAACAGCGCGAAGCTTAAATAAGCTAGACCATGAATCGCCAACAGATTATTCTGAGTGTAGGGGCGTTATTAGCAGTCGTTCTCATTTACCAATTACCTCGTGTAGTGGTGGAGAATGAAACCACGGTAGAAGTAGAAACTCATGACTTTTCCATTAGCAATGAAGATGAGACTACCTTTACCTCTCTAAGACAGCAACTTAAGGAGTCGTCAGATATAAAAAAAAGTATTAACTTTGCGGACTCTTTAGCAAAACTCTCGCTGAAGTATCAGCTGATAGACAGTGCGGCATCTTATGCACGCCTGATTTTGTCACTTGATGGCTCTCGAGAAGCAGTAGCGAAAGCTTCGATGATTTATTATCAGGCATTTCAAGCAACTACTGATGCAGAACAATCTAAAGAGTTGGCTTCAAAAGCACGTGATGGTTTTGAGGCATTGCTGGTAGAAGACCCGCAAAACAACTTTTTGAAAAACAAATTGGCGATGACGCTCATGACTACCGAAGCCCCAATGGCGGGTGTGCAGGTGTTGAGAGAGGTTTTGGCAAGTGACCCGGAGAACAGAGAAGCGATTCTCAATCTTGGTTTACTAGCGATCAGATCTAGACAGTTTGATCGAGCTGAAGAACGATTCATCAACCTTTTGGAGCTAGACTCTACAGACTATGAGGCACAATTCTATTATGGAGTGTCACTATCTGAAGGAGGAAAGACAGAAGAAGCCAAAGCTGTTTTCGAAAAACTGGTAAGTACATCGGATGCTGATCCTGCATTGAAGGCTACAGCATCAAGTTTGATAAAAGAATTAGAAAACATTTAAGTAACTAAAACATTAAGATTATGCCTTGCGGTAAGAAAAGAAAAAGACATAAGATTGCTACTCACAAGAGAAAGAAAAGACTAAGAAAGAACAGACACAAGAAGAAGTAATCTATTTGACATCTAAAATTTGAGTGCAAGTGAGTAATGAATTAATCATCAACTCAACTCAAAACGGATGTCGAATTGCCCTTCTTAAGAATAAACAACTGGTTGAGTTCCATCATGAAGAAGATGGAAACCAATTCAATGTTGGAGATATATATCTTGGTAGTGTAAAAAAGGTCGTGCAAGGACTCAATGCAGCATTTATTGACATTGGGTACGAAAAAGACGCTTTTTTACACTATTTGGATTTGGGCCCACAGGTCCAATCTCTAAATAAGTTTACCAAACTCGGGCTCAGCAAGAATGTAAGTCACAAGCTTACTGGATTCAAGCATGAGCAGGATATTAACAAGCTTGGTAAAATCAACCAGGTTCTAACCAAAAACCAGAAAATTCTGGTTCAGGTAGTCAAAGAGCCAATTTCCACAAAAGGGCCTCGACTTTCATGCGAGTTGTCAATTGCCGGGAGATACCTGGTATTGGTACCGTTTTCAAAAGCGGTAAATGTATCTAAACGTATAAGTGACTCCAACGAACGCAAAAGGCTGAGCCGTCTCATAAGCTCAATTAAGCCGGAAAACTTTGGAGTAATCATCCGTACTGTAGCTGAAGGAAAGGACGTTAAAGAGCTTGACAAAGATCTTCGTAATCTTCTACAGATTTGGGAAGATGGTGTTAAAGCACTGAAATCAGCAAAACCTAGAGATAAGGTAATCGGCGAAATGAATCGCGCCAATTCCATTCTCAGAGATGTATTGAATGAGTCATTTGACAGTATCGTAGTAGATGATAAAGCGCTACACGATGAGATCAAGCAGTACATTCAAAAAATTGCTCCAGATAAGGAGAAGTTGCTGAAGCTGTATCAAAGCAAAGTCAAAATTTTTGAATCTTTCAGTGTTGAGAAGCAGCTAAAAACATCTTTTGGTAAGTCAGTAAGTATCGCCAATGGTGGATACCTGATCATTGAACACACCGAAGCACTTCACGTGATCGATGTGAACAGTGGTAACAAATCAAACCAGGAAGATGATCAGGAAACTACAGCATTAAAAGTAAACCTGGAGGCAGCAGCGGAAGTTGCTCGTCAGTTGAGGTTGCGTGATATGGGTGGAATCATCGTTGTTGATTTCATTGATATGCGTAAATCAGATAACAGAAGAAAGGTTTACGAAAGGATCAAGGAAGAAATGAAGAGCGATCGCTCGAAGCATACAGTTCTTCCATTGTCCAAATTTGGTTTGCTACAGATCACTAGACAGAGAGTAAGACCAGAATTGAATATCACTACAAGAGAGGTTTGTCCTACATGTGGAGGTACTGGTCAGATTACAGCTGCGATATCTATTGCGGATCAAGTAGAGAAGACATTGGATTACATCCTTACTTCTCAAAACGAAAAGAAAATAACGGTTTCAATGCACCCGTATTTGGAAGCCTACTTCACAAAAGGAATTATTTCCAAGCGTGTAAAATGGTATTTGAAATACATGAAATGGGTGAACATCATTGAAGATTCATCTCTAGGACTCACAGAGTACAGTGTGTTGAATAGCAGAGGAGAACTGATCGAAACCTAAGAACTTTTGATAAAAGAAAAGCCCTGACGATTATCGCCAGGGCTTTTTTATGTCTTAGTCTGTAGTATTTTTTAGAACTTGATCCCCACATCTAGTGAAACCAACGTATTTCTGATATAAAGCTCTTCCTGGAATCCGAAAGTTTCTGTTTTGATAACATTGGCCAAACCTCTCTGATAGGTAAAACCAGCAAACAATGTGGTGTTTACTCCAGCTCTATATTCTACTCCGGTTCCGAAGATGATAGTCGCATCGACGTTTTTAAACTCTTCGATCAAATCGTAATCTTCTTCAGATGGTTCGCTGAATACCTTGATTTCTGGAGCCATACCTACCTGGAAAAAGATTCGGGCATCCGGCTGAAACTCATTAGTGAATAGTTTTAGTGAAACAGGGATCTGTAGATAATTCAATCGGTATTCTTCGATATTGTTTTTCGTGTAATTAGCTGTTGGCTGATCAGCTTCCTCACTTACCTGGAAACCCACATATTTTGGAACGAAGATGATTCCAGTACTGAAATAATAAGTGTCGGTAATCTCATGATCGTAAATAAGTCCAACCGAAAACTTCACTGGACTATTGTATGGCTCTACGTCATACAATGAGTCTACCAAAGAAGTCCTGTTGGAAGAAATTGCAGGAGAAAACTTAAGTCCCAGCTTCGATTGAGCGTTGGAAAAGTTCAGTGCAAAAACAACTAGTACAAGGAGTAATAAAATCTTTCTCATGCGGTTTAATAAATACCTAACGAATTCAATCAGGTGGTTTTTATTAGTTAATTAAATCTAGTCATTACTTAGTCCACACGGACTTGATAATAGTGCTAAATTTGAAAGCTTAAAATTATAACGTATGAGAGCAGTAATCATAATGATTTTTAGCCTTTTATTCATTGGCTGTGGTGGAGGTGATTGTCAGTTTGAAGATGAAATTGCCACACAACCGGTAGATATTCAAATAGACAGGCTGGAAGAAAAGTTGTTTGCCGCTCAGTCCAAAGCTGATGTCATTGCATTTGTGAAGTCTAATCCAAACATGGCCAACATCTTCCTAGATGCGCAAGAATATCCTTCTGATACGATTTTAGCCGAAAAAATCTTCACTTTGATCAAAAATCCTGGAATGGATACGCTCTACGATGAGGCTGTAAATACCTATGCCAACATGAGTGAGATTGAGGATAAGCTAGAAGTAGCTTTTGGAAAACTAAAGACGTTGATTCCAGAAACGGCTACTCCAAAGTTTCAAACTATTGTTACTGGTATGTATAAGGATATCTTTATTACAGATACTTTAATCATCGTCGGTCTGGACTTCTTCATTGGTAATGAAGCTACCTACAAGCCACAGCAAGTACCTTATTATATCCTAAGTAGATACAACAAAAAGCATTTGGCCAGTATCATTGTAAAATATCTGGCTGGTCAGGTCGTAGCTGCAGGCAAAAAGCCAACATTGCTGTCTGAAATGATTGATTTTGGTAAGACGTATTATCTGACCAAGAGATTGATGCCATGTACTCCGGATTCTATTTTGCTAGGCTATACCCCACAGGATATGGAGTTGATTAATAGCAATGAAGCCGTGATCTGGGCGACCTTTTTAGAAAATGAGGTGCTGTATGAAACCAGTCACATCACAAAAAGAAAGTTCTTAGGGGAGCGACCTAATATTTATGAAATAGATCAAAAATGTCCTGGAAGAGTAGGTGCTTGGGTTGGCTGGCAGATCGTGAATAGCTACATGGAGCGAAATGATGTGGATATCAAGACGTTGATTTCCGATGCTGACAATGATAAGATCTTTATGCAGTCAGGATATAAACCTCAGAGTCGCTAACGCTCAAGTGCTTCTCGTTTTCTAAAATCTTCAACAGCTTTTTGATTTGTAGATCCTTGCTGTAATAGGATTCAGCAAGGTCTCTACTGTTTTTCTGATAAGTATCCAGCAGAGCAGGTTCTTTGATGAAGGCTTCTATTTTACGAACAAAATCCATCGGTTCGTTCGGATAGTGGTGAAATCCACATTTGTGTTTGTCAACGATGGATCTGATCCAACCTCCGAAGTTGATGATGATCAATTTACCTGCCGCAAGTCCGTCAAAAAACTTGTTAGGGCTGCCAGTGTTTAAAATCTCCAGGTTTTTGAATGAGACATAGACGGCATCTTGTTCTTCAAGTACTTCTTTCACTTCATTCGAATTGCCAAAAGGCAAAATCGAGACATTTGATAATTCACTGGATAGGTTCTGAATCAACGCTGCTTCTTTACCTGTACCCATCAACGTGAAGTGAACAGGTACTTCATGTTCTTCACATGCCTTGGCTGCAGCAATGAGTGAACTCAATTGATTGGCAGGGCCGAATGTTCCGAAGTAACCCACCTTAATCGGGTTTTGGTGATTGATCTTTTGAAGCTTTCTGCTTTTTTCGAAGAAATCAATATCTGCAAAATTGGTGACCACATGCACTTTGGTTTGTGGGCATGTAGCCTCTATGTAGTTTCTGATCGCTGGAGAAAGGGCAATGACTTTTTGAGCTTCTGTATAACACTTTCGTTCAAACTGATACAACCACTTTTTCAATAGCTCATTTTTTACTGCACCCATTTTGATTGGAGCTTCTGGCCATAAATCGCCAACTTCAAAGTAGTAAGGGATGTGTAAATGGGACTTGATGAATAACGCTATGAAACCTGTAGTCAGAGGTGTGGTCATCACGTATCCCAGATCAAATTTTTGATTGAGCTTTTTGATGGCTTTTTTGGATCGCTTCACGAACTGGTAGAATGCCCACATGCGTCGCGCGAACCCGAATTGGTTTTTGTATGGAATCTTTAAATAGTGAACATTGATTCCATCGATCACTTCAAGCCCTGAATTATGATTGTGACCCGTAATCATGGTGACTTCATGGCCAGCATCAACCAGTCCCTTCGCAAGATTGTACGAACGAATACATCCTCCTTCAGTTGGGGTATTGAAGTATTGATGAACGTATAATATTTTCATGAAGGTGGCTTGTTGCGATTTTTAAGCTTATAAAGATGCTAACAGAATTTTAGCTTTGATAATTTCGTTAGTAGTTTTCGACATAGTACACCTATATTCATGTATTTGACCCGACTTACCCTATGGATAATCCTATTTTTTGCAAGCATTGCCGCTTTTGCACAGCTGGAAGATGCGAGAAAAGTCTATGAGTCTGCAAAACATGTGACAGTAGATCGCTATCAACCGGATTCCAACTATGAATACCTGGTTTTAGCCTCTAATTTCTCCAAAGAGACTATCAAGCAAATTCCTTTTTCGGATAGACGGATTGTCAAAATTGATTTGGTCTACAGCACATTTAGTGAAAGTGCCCAGTTTGATCAAAAGCAGCTGGATGTTTCAAGATTGCAGGCACTCATTGCCATCAATCCACGAATAGTGGAAAATCAGTTTTTCGATTGGAACATTATAGGCCAAACCGGCTGTCGTTCTAGTAAAGAGTGTTTGGACTATTTCCATGGTTTCGTGATTTATTATGAAGACTATTTCACCAAGGAGACTGCCAAGCAAGAGATAGATAGCATTAAATCAGAATTGCGAGAGTTGAACCGCTTCATTGTTCAGAATCAGGAAAAACTAAAAATCAATTATCAGCGAATCCCATGTGAATATCCAGAGCCAATCTACTCAAGTGAATACTTAACTGATAAATTGGATCAGCTGTATCGTTGTTATGAAGACTATAAGGCACGAGTGTTTTTCGAAGCAGATTTTGACTATAATGGACGACCAACGGAAGTTCGTGTAAAAGGTAATCTCTTTCCTTGTAAAGATGAATTGGCCAAACGACTCAAATATATCCTGCAATGGAAACGCGGATTAACAATTGGCAATCTACAATATCCACTGACTGCCGTTGGCTATGTGAGTTTTCCACTGAAGGGAGAGAGTGTTCAAATTTCAAGCTATCAGATAGCGGATCATTTGAAAAAGAAATACCAAATGCTGCAGCAGTATTCTCAGTGTGTAGCATACAACATGGATACGAGTTATGCAGAACTGATTCCTAAAATGGAACAACGGGTTGTTTCAAAAGTATTGGAACGGAATAAATGGAAACCTGAGCTATTTGTGGTGGATGTTACAGGTAGTATGTATCCTTTTACTTCGGATTTATTGAAATGGATTAAACTAAAGTATGACACTATTCCGAACAATTACATCTTTTTCAATGACGGCAATGACAAACCAACGAATCAAAAAGCGATTGGACAAACAGGAGGTCTGTATTCCATCAGAACAAATGATTTTGAGGAAGTGAAGTCCAAAATGTTTGAAGCGATGCGCAATGGCGGTGGAGGAGATCTCCCTGAAAATAATTTTGAAGCATTGATGGCCGGATACCTTCAGATTAAACCCAAAGGAGACATTATTATGATAGCGGATAATTACTCGTTTCCAAGAGATGAAGTCATGCTGGCTCGATTTGAAGGCAGGTTAAAGATCTTACTATGCCATACAGAAAAAGGAATCAATACAGATTACTTGAATCTTGCCAGGAAATATGGCTTTACCCTGCATAGTTTTAAATCAGACATTGTCGACTTCAACTCCAATCAATTGACGATAGAAGGTAAAACCTATCAGTTTGTTAACGGTAAGTATTTCTTGAAGAATTAATCAGCACAGAAAGTCACGGTAAAGTTGCCGTTGGCAAATGTCTCGTTATCTGCTCTAGCATCAATTCGGCCGGTAACTTCCGTTTCTGTGATCGTTAAAATTTCTACCGCACCGGAAACAGCAATGCTGTTTAAGTTGGTGTCTGGATTATACAGTGTAACCGTGTGACCATTTTCTGTAAATGACAATTCATAAACGCCAACTATTGCAGGGACATCAAAAAGTAACTTTTGTCCACCGAGAATAAACTCTGCACATGGATCTTCAAATGTTTCAGAACTCAATTCGAATGAAAGATCCGTTTCATCAAAGAATGATACCTCAGCTATTCCACTGCTAAATACCCAGGCTTCACCTTCTATCTGGCCTTGTAAGGCTTGGTTTTTGAATTCATATTTTGGTCCACTGTCTTCATCGTCACCACAAGACGTAATCAGTACAAATGAGAGCAATATCAAGAGGAAGGATACTTTATTGAAGGTATTCATAGAAAACTGGTTGTTGATAAATTCATTATAAACATATCGTTATGTTGTGACAGATGCAAGGAAATGAAGGAAACTTGAAATGTTGGCATGAATTGTGAATGTTCGCTATGTCATTCATCGAAATGAAAGAAGGATGAATAACCTGACAAGGCTTACTTCACTAAGTTTGTAAACCGCGAACCAATAAATGTAAATGCTATGACTGTTTTTAATTCTTTGACCTCAAGACTTTTAATTCTCACTCTGTTTCTCACTCTTTTTTCTTGTGATGTGCTCAATAGCTCTCTGGAAGATCTGGATGTAGATGAATTGACGGAAGCTGAGGTAATTGAAGGGTTAAAGGAGGCTTTAGTGGTAGGTACTGATACCTCCACGAACGTTTTGGGATCTGTCAATGGCTATTTGCAAGATGAGGCGGTTAAAATCTTACTACCAGAAGAAGCCCAACCAATTTTTGACAATATGGAGAAGTTGGGTTTGACGAGTATCATTCAGCCTTTGATTGACCAGACGGTAGAAAGCATGAACCGAGCAGCTGAAGAGTCAGCAGCGCTTGATTCTACCAAAGTGATTTTTAAAGATGCCATCACAGACATGACCATTGCTGATGGTTGGGCGATTTTGAATGGTGCAGATACGTCCGCCACTACTTATTTAAAGGACAAAACGTATACTAGATTATTGAGCAATTTCAGTGCGATCATTTCTCCGGTGTTGAATAAGCCGATTATTTCAGGAATTGATTTGAGTACTGAGGAATTGTACAGCAAACTAGTGTCTACTTATAATACAGGAGTGGAGGTTTATAATTTGACGCAATTATTAAATCCAGCCAATCAGCTGGATCAAGTCCAAACTGGAACTCTTGCTGATCACGCTACCGGAAAGGCACTTGATGGCCTATTCTTGAAAGTTTCTGAAGAGGAGAAATCTATAAGAAAAGATCCTTGGGCACGTGTTACCGACATCTTAGAGAAGGTATTCGGTAGTCTTGATGACTAATACTGAAGTTAATCTTTTGTCTTTGTCATCCTGAAAACAATTGAAATAAACAGCAGTTTGTATCTTCACTGTTCAAAAACAATAACACTGATGAAGAAAAACCTACTACTAATTGCTGTAAAGATCATGTTAGTGAGCACTGTATCGGCACAGGAATTCCCTAAAATGGATGCGAGCCCGATGGATGCTGCTTACTACCCAAATAGAGCTGCATTTAGAGCATTCGCTAAAACAGAAGAAGAAAAGAAAGCCGGAGAGCCAAAAATCAGAGTCCTTTATTCTCGTCCACAAGCTAAGGAGAGAGAAGTATTTGGCAATTTGGTAAAGTACGGAGAAGTATGGAGAATTGGCGCCAATGAGTCAACCGAAGTATTGTTTTACCAGGATGTGACGATTGGAGGAACCAAAGTAAAAGCAGGTAGATATACCATGTATGCTACTGCTCAAGAAAATGAGTGGGAAGTAATGTTCAGTACAGATAAAGATGGTTGGGGTCAATATGCTTTCAAACCAGAAGAAAGCACAGTAGCCAAAATCACCGTGCCGACAAAAAAGACTCCAGAGACACTAGAAGCACTAGCGATTGTTTTCGAAAAAGCAGAAGGTGGAGCCAACATGATCATAGGTTGGGAAAATACTATGGTGAGTGTTCCAATCATGTTTTAAGAAATTATTACACATGAAGAGGGTGAGCCTTTCCAGTTTTGGAGAGGCTTTTTTATTTATACTCAATGATTAAAAACTCTGCGGTATTATCTCCGATGTTGAGTACTTCATGAACAGTGACCGAATCACTCCCAAAGACATATCCTTCTGGTACGTTCACTTCCCGAGTTCCACGAGAATCGATCATTCTAAACTTGCCTCCAACTAGCGTATAGCCGACATGTGGCGGATGAAAGTGCTTTTCGTGACCTACTCCAGCAGGAAATATACACTTGAGAATTCTTAATTCATCGTTTTCTTTCAAGACCTCACAAACACGCTCGCCATTCCAGCCAGCTTGTAGTGGATCGGGTAGATTCTGTACTAGTGTTTTAGAGTTATCTGTACTGCAGCTAGAAAGAATAGAGAACATCAGAAAAATAGGTGAGAATATGATATGAGCTTTGAATTTAGGTTTCATTGATATTTTATGTTTACTGTAGGAATGATGGTCACAAAATAATAATAGCTGGAATTTTAGTCTGTTTGATTTCATCAAGACCTTTCTTTTGGAAATCCCCCTTTAATAAAGGGGGTTAGGGGGATTGGACGTCTCATATTCATCAATAAATTGATTTATTGAATCAATTACATGAACCATATTCTTTTTTATATCTAAGTCATCAAACCGAAGAAATCTCAATCCCATTTCCTCAAGGACTGATTGACGGATTTTGTCATTAACTATTGCTGATTCATGATAATGTGAACTACCGTCAACCTCAATTACCAGATTCAATTTTTTACAATAGAAATCTACGATATAATTGTCTAGAGGCTTCTGCCTGTTGAATTTGTAACCTCTGATTGACCCTGCGCGTAGCTCTTGCCATAATAACACTTCACCTAGAGTACTATTATTGCGCAGGTCTCTAGAGAATTGTTTAAGGTTTGAATTATATGGCAAGAAATACATAGTAGGTTTTAAATCCCCCCGACCTTTGGTCTTCCCCCTGTAAAGGGGGATTGTTGTTACTTCACTTCCAACTTGTCCCAGTACCGGCAGAAATGGGTGATTTTGCATTCGGTACATTTTGGCTTACGTGCAAGGCATACATAGCGTCCATGGAGGATCAACCAATGATGTGCTTTGTGAATGTATTCGTCAGGAATGTGTTTAACGAGTTGTTTTTCTACTTCGAGAGGAGTTTTTGCCGTTTGTGTGACTAGCCCAAGACGCTTAGAAACTCTAAAGACGTGCGTATCCACAGCCATTGCTGGCTGATTGTATAGTACGGATACTACGACATTGGCTGTTTTTCGTCCAACCCCTGGCAGACGATTGAGATCGGCATGCGCTTCTGGCACCTCACCACCATACTCTTCCATGATCATTTTGCTGAGCCCAATCAGGTGCTTGCTCTTGTTGTTAGGATAAGAAACACTTCTGATCAACGCGAAGATTTCGTCAAAAGTCGCCTGGGACATAGCTTCAGGTGTTGGAAAAGCTTCGAATAGCGCGGGCGTAACTTTATTGATCCGGACATCAGTACACTGAGCACTCAATACCACAGCAACAACCAATTCGAATGGATTGCTATAGTTCAGCTCCGTTTGAGGTTCGGGAAAGGCTTCCGAGAAATACGTTACAAAAGCTTGATATCGCTCCTTCTTAGTCAGCGTCGCTCGAGTCACGGACGGTTTAGTCATGTCAATAGTAGTCTTGTCTGAACGAATCTGAGATTTCAGATCCAGACAAAAAATTAGATTTAATTACTTAAAAGCCAACTTTTCGTCACCAGACAAAACTAGACAGACTGCTTGTGATAACCCTTGGAAAATTCCAGGATTTTATTCACGCTGCGTTTTGAAGGCGAATACTGCATTTTGTTCAAGTCTCCCACCACTGCTCGAAGGTTCTCGAGTTGGTTTTGCAAGTCGTTATCAGTGAGGAGAGCTTGCTCTAGTGCTTGCTTTTCATTTTTGGTTAATTCGTCGTAAAGAAACCTTACAAGGTCATTTTCTGTAAAAGTTTTGGTCATAGGCAATATTTGAATGATCTAACTTCTTTCTTAAGTTAATCAAAGCATATCTCATTCTGCCTAAAGCGGTATTTATACTGACTCCTGTAGCATCAGCTATTTCCTGAAAGCTCATCTGCATGTAATGGCGCATGACCAGTACTTCTTTTTGAGCATCAGGGAGCTCCTGTATATATCGTTTCAGCAGATTATGAGTATCCTGCTTGATATGTTCACTTTCAATAGGTGCCTCAGAAAACTCCAGCGTATTAAAAACACTGCTACCATCCTCCATCACAATCTCCGGATAACGCTTCGCTTTCCTGAAGTGATCAATAGCTAAATTGTGTGCAATACGTAAAATCCATGGCAAGAATTTGCCCTCTTCGTTGTACTTACCAGACTTGATTGTTTTAATCGCTTTGATAAAAGCATCCTGCATCAGGTCTTCTGCCTGATAGCGGTCTTTTACAATCACATATATCGTGGTAAACACCCTATCCTTGTGTCGTTCGAGTAATACTGCAAACGCCTCTTCGCTACCGTTTTTGTACTGAGACAGCAATTGGCCGTCGGTCAATTTAGTCTTGTGCATTAAAATCACCTGTTTAGTTAACGTAGAGGTTTATTGCATATTGTAGGGTTTGGTTGGAACAATAAAAATTTTCACTCGTGTAGAACCAAATCTATAGGAATAATATTTTACAAACAAATTCATTTTTCAAAAATCAATTTTTGCCATAGATCATTTCGATTCGGCTTGTAGAATTGCAAAGAGCATGCCGAAAACATACAAACAGCTCAAAAAACCATTTTTTTATAGCACCGATAACCTTTTTGATTGATTCAAATCTCAGCTAATTCCGTTAAGTTCGTTGTGGAAAAGAAAGTAAAAAATAGGTATTTGGTATTACTCATTATTTTTTTCTCTTTTTCATTTATACAGGTAAAACCTGACTGAATTCTTGAATCAAAACCTTATCATGAAAAGTATACGAACCGCATTATTTGCACTTACAGGAGGTCTATTTTTTGCTGCTTGTGAGCAGCCTGCGCAAGTCACTGTGAAAGTGAATCCAAATGACCCAGGCACCTCGATTAGTCCACATTTAATCGGGGCATTTTTTGAAGATATCAACTACGCCGCGGATGGTGGATTGTATGCAGAGTTGGTGCAAAATCGCTCATTCGAATACTATGAAGAGGAGGGTTATACGACTACTAAGCCTCTATTTGCATGGGAACAAATTGGGGCTTCAGGCAATCTTTCTGTAGAAAAGACTAAGCCGCTCAACGCGAATAATTCGAACTATTTGCACTTTGATGTAAAAGATGCCCAAGGAGGTTCTTTTAAAAACGCAGGATTTGATGGAATATCAGTGAAATCGGATGAATCCTATTCGTTTTCGATGTTTGTTCGCACATCAAGTTCTACATCTCAAGGAATTGAAGTGAGTCTGGTGAATGCAAAGGGCAACTCTATTGCTGAGCTAGAATTGGAGGCACCAACGTCAGAATGGACCAAAGTTGAAGGAGTTTTGAAGCCCTCCGAAACAGATGAGAATTCTGAATTGGTTATTCAAATAAATGGAAGTGGAGACTATTACTTCGACATGATCTCGTTATTCCCTGAGAAAACTTTCAATGGAAGAGCTAACGGCTTGCGAATGGATCTTGCCCAGAGCATTGCTGATCTAAGTCCGCAGTTTGTGAGATTTCCCGGTGGATGTATTTCACATGGAGCAAGTTTAGACAATGCTTACCGATGGAAAGAAACAGTAGGTGCCGTAGAAGAAAGAACACCAAATTTTAATGCGTGGGGATATCATCAAACCTACGGGTTAGGCTTTTTTGAATACTTTCAATTTTGCGAAGATATTGGAGCAATTCCACTGCCAGTTGTTCCTGTGGGTATTTCTTGTCAGTTTAGAAATCGTCAGATTGCACCGATTGAGGACATGCAACTTTGGGTAGATGACGCCCTGGACTTGGTAGAGTTTGCCAACGGATCTGTGGATACTGAATGGGGAAAACTCAGAGCTGAAATGGGTCATCCCGAATCATTCAACATGGAATATATCTGTTTAGGAAACGAGGAGGACTTTATTCCAGAATTTGAGGTTCGCATGAAAATGATCACCGACTCGCTGCGCAAATATTATCCCGAAATAAAGGTGATTGGGACTTCAGGAGTAGCTGCTTCTGGCTATCACTATGATGAATTATGGGATTATAGCGAAAAGGAAAAACTTGATGCGGTTGACGAACACTATTATGTAAGTCCGATTTGGATGCTTAATAACCTGAATCGATACGATGATTTTGATAGAAATGGCCCGAAGGTTTTCATTGGAGAATACGCTTCTCGTGATGACCGTTTGCAAAATGCCATTGCCGAAGCAGCCTATTTAACTGGTGTGGAGAAAAATGCTGACGTCATTCAGTTTACCTGTTATGCTCCACTATTAACGAATGTCAATCATCAGCAATGGCATCCGGATATGATTCGTTTTGATAATAACAATGTGGTGAAAACACCGAGCTATTATGTGCAGCAACTTTATAGCCAATATACTGGTGATGAGTACATTCCAAGTGAAATCACCTATTCAAAAACGTATCAACCGAATGCTAAAACATATTTCGGAAAAGTAGGTGTTGGAACGTGGCATACTCAAGCCAAGTATGATGATATTAAGGTGGTCTCAGGGGATAAAGTGTTGATGGATCAGACTTTTGATGAAAATACTTCAGAATGGACTTCAAGTAAAGGAACATTTGTTCTTGAAGAAGGCTCATATGCCCAGACTTCAGATGAAGAGCCAGCTATGAGTATTTTCAATTTGCCAATCAATGAAACCAGGTACACGTTGACCCTAAAAGCGATGAAAACCGGAGGAAGAGAAGGTTTTTTGATTCCATTTGCATATCAAGGTTCGGATAAGTTTTATTGGTTAAACATTGGTGGTTGGAACAATTCTCGTCATGCAGTAGAAGTGGCTAATGGAGGTGCTAAAGCTGAATTGATTTCGAAGGGAGGATCGATTGAATCTAATAAATGGTACACCATCAAGGTTGAAGTAGGAGAAAAGGTGAAATGCTACCTGGATGACGAATTATTATTTGAGATCCCGGAACAAGCTCCTCCAATCGCAGCGTCAGTGGTAAAAGATCTGGATGAAAATGAGCTGATTGTAAAATTGGTGAACTCAAGTGACGAAGCGATTACGGCAGATGTGATGATTGAAGGATTGGATGAACAACTTTCTGCAGACGTAATAACATTGACCGGAGCTTCAACGAGATTAAGAAATAAACTGGAGGAACCAGAAAATGTTAAGCCTGTTTCTTCAACGATTCAAGTCAAAGATTTAAAAAACTACTCACTACCTGCGAATTCCTTCCAGGTGATCAGTATCAAACGATAAAATTGAAAGATTTTTAATTAGAAAAAGGTTGTCTTAAAAGCTGTCATTTCGACTCTGGAGAAATCTCTCTCAGTATTTATATTCATTGTATTTTTAAGAGATGGATTTCTCGACTCCCTGTCCACAGACAGGAAGACTCGAAATGACAATTTGAGGAGGCTTTTAAGACAGCCTTAGTTTGTTATGATCATTTACTCGATCTATTTATTTTGGAGAGACTAATTGTTTAGCACTTAGCTAAGTAAATTCGCAACTCTAATCAATAAGTTTAGTTTATTGTTAGAACCTCGGAAAAGGAATGACAGGACAGATGCCAAAAACGATAGATCAGTACGACGCAAAAGATTACATCATCATTAAAGGTGCTCGGGTAAATAACCTGAAAAACCTGGATGTCGCGATCCCAAGGGACAAGTTAATTGTCATCACAGGTCTGTCCGGTTCGGGTAAGTCATCCCTGGCATTTGATACGCTGTTTGCCGAAGGCCAGCGTAAATACGTGGAAAGTTTGAGCTCTTATGCACGTCAGTTCCTGGGTAGAATGGAAAAACCAGAGGTGGATTACATCAAAGGAGTTGCTCCAGCGATTGCCATTGAGCAAAAAGTTTCCACCAGAAATCCTCGCTCTACAGTTGGGACAAGCACCGAGATTTACGATTACATGAAATTACTCTTTGCAAGAGTGGGTGTGACCTATTCACCAGTGAGTGGCGAAGCAGTTAAAAAAGATAGCGTTACCGATGTGGTAGATTATATTATGTCACACGAGGAAGGCGCCAAACTGATCATCTCAGCTCCTTTAGCGATTAAACAAGGCAGAACGGTTGAGGATGAGTTGAAAATATTGATGAGTAAAGGGTATACCCGAATACTCGTGGACGATGAGATGAGCTTCATTGAGGATTTGCTGGAAAAGGAAATCAACAAGAAACATCAATTCGAAATCATGATTGACCGCTCAGTGGTCAAAAACGATGAAGAGAACCAGTTCCGACTATCAGATTCCGTGCAGACAGCCTTTTTCGAAGGAGAAGGCCGATGCAAAGTGAACATGGTTGGCAAGGAGGTTCGAGAATTCTCGGACATCTTCGAATTGGATGGAATCAAATTTGAAGAGCCGTCAGTTAACTTCTTCTCTTTCAACAATCCTTATGGAGCATGTAGAAGATGTGAAGGTTTTGGAAGAATTCTGGGAATTGATCCTGAAATGGTGATACCTGATCCGAACTTATCGGTTTATGAAGGAGCCATTGCTCCATGGAGAAGCGAAACCATGCAAAAATGGTTAGATCCATTGCTAAAAAACGGTATTCGATTCGACTTCCCAATTCACCGACCAGTGAATGAACTAACAGAAGAAGAAATCAAATTGCTTTGGACTGGAAATGAATATTTTGATGGTCTGGATGAGTTTTTCAAATTCTTAGAGTCCAAGACACATAAGATTCAGTATCGGGTAATGCTTTCCAGATACCGTGGAAGAACGACTTGTCCTGATTGTAGAGGTACTCGATTGAGAAAAGACGCTGGCTATGTGAAAATTGACGGTAAGTCGATTTCCGATTTGGTGTTAATGCCGGTAGATCGATTGAGTGAGTTTATCGATACCATTCAGTTGACCGAACATCAGCAATCTGTTGCCAAGCGTATCCTCAATGAAATCCAGAATAGACTTTCTTATCTAGAGCAAGTTGGTTTGGGTTATTTGACTCTAAATCGACTGACGAATACGCTTTCTGGTGGAGAATTCCAGCGAATTAAACTAGCAACTTCTCTGGGCAGTGCGCTGGTTGGATCCATGTACATTTTGGATGAACCAAGTATTGGACTTCACCCACGTGATACCGATCGGTTGATTGATGTGTTGATTCATTTAAGAGATCTGGGCAACTCTGTAATCGTGGTAGAACACGAAGAAAAAGTGATGGAAGCTGCCGATGAAATCATTGATATTGGTCCTGCAGCTGGAGTTCATGGAGGTGAGTTGGTTTATCAGGGAACGGTAGCGGACCTAAACGGCAATTCGAAATCCTTCACAGCGAAATACCTGAAGGGAACAGAAGAAATAGCGCTTCCTACACGTAGAAGGAAATGGAATCAATCGCTCACAATCGAAGGAGCACGAGAGAATAACCTGAAAAACATCAATGTAGAAATTCCTCTTGGAGTCATGACAGCCATTACGGGTGTTAGTGGTTCTGGGAAATCAACTTTGGTGAAGAAAATATTGTATCCAGCCATCGGTAAGATGCTTGGGTTGACTGGAGATGCAACCGGAAAACACGAAAAGATCTCTGGAGACTATAAGAAGATCACTCAGATCGAATTTGTAGACCAAAACCCAATTGGGAAAAGCTCCAGATCCAATCCTGTGACTTATGTGAAAGCATATGATGGCATTCGTCAGCTATATAGTGAGCAACCTCTATCTAAAAACAACGGATTCAAACCAGCACATTTCTCGTTCAACGTAGATGGCGGACGATGCGAAGTGTGTGAAGGTGAAGGAACGGTAACTGTAGAAATGCAGTTCATGGCGGATTTACACCTCGAGTGTGAGAGTTGTCATGGTCAGCGCTTCAAGAAAGAAATCCTTGAAGTTAGCTACAAAGAGAAAAACATTTCTGAAATCCTGGATTTGACGGTTGAGGAGGCTATTGAGTTCTTCTCTGATAAAGCAGGAATTGTCAATAAAATCAAACCTCTATTTGATGTAGGCTTAGGCTATATCAAGCTAGGCCAGTCTTCCAATTCACTCTCTGGTGGTGAGGCGCAACGAGTAAAACTGGCTTCTTTCCTTGGAAAAGGAGGAAGTGCTAAGAAAGATCATGTGTTGTTCATCTTCGATGAGCCAACAACAGGTCTTCATTTCCATGACATCAAGAAATTACTTGATGCGATGAATGCGCTGGTCAATGAAGGAAACTCGGTGTTGATCATTGAGCACAACATGGAGATCATCAAGAATGCAGATTGGATCATTGATTTGGGTCCAGAAGGTGGCGACAATGGCGGAACCTTGTGTTTTGCAGGTTTGCCTGAAGATATGGCTAAGCTGGAAAACAATCACACGGCTGTTTATTTGAAAGAGAAGGTTTAAACAGCCGACCTCAAAGCCTTTACCAATTTTTTCATGTCACGCTCATCATTGTACACATTGGGTGCTACGCGAATTGCATCACCTCGGAAGGATACATTGATACGATTTTGATCTAACGCTTCTTTTACCCTTACCGGATCAATGGATTCTGGAAATCTGAATCCGAAAAGGTGAGCTGCTCTATGATCCAGCGAATCAATTTGATATCCCAGGTTGGTAAGTTCTTCAACTGGTCCCTCGGTTAGGTTCTGAAGGTATTCTTGAATGTTTTCAGGCTTCCATTTATTCAATTGTTGAATGGCTGTGAGCAACATAGGCACCAAAATGAAGTTGCTATGTTCGCCTACTTCATATCTCAAGGCACCAGACTGATAATCACTTCTGTAGTCGGCCAGATTCCCAAAGTCCTCCGAGTTTTTTCGATTGATCCAGTTCTGTTCGATGGGTTTACCATTATCAAACATTTCGCCATAATAAGCCACACCAAGTCCGTAAGGCCCAAACATCCATTTATAACCAGCAACAATTAATGCATCCGGGTCAATTGTTTGGACACTAAATGGTAGAGCCCCAACGGATTGGGTACCATCAATAACCAGAGCAGATGAAGTAGTTCGGGTTTTTTCTCTAATCGCCACCAGGTCAAATAATGAGCCATCCACCCAGTGAGTATGTGGTAAGCAAACTGCAGCAACCTCTTCGTCGATTTGATCGAGAATCGCTTCAGTCCATGATTTTCCCTCATCAGTAGGTTTGTCAATTGCTACCACTTTGTACTGATCCCATGGATATTTATTGCTCGGAAACTGATCCTTAGCAATTAGGATTTTCCCTTTCTTTTTGGGCAGATTTTGTGCCACGTTGGCCATACCGTAAGACACAGACGGAATCAACACATTGCGATTGGTTTGATCAGAATCAATGAGTTGCGCAAATTCCGTTCTAAGTAGTTCGGTTTCTCCAAAAAAGTCTTCGATGCTGATTTGATAAGGTCTTCTTTTTACGGCAATCCCCTTTTTACCCGCTTTTTCCACCTTTTTTAACATCGGCGACATGTAGGCACAGTTGATATAGGTGACTTTTCTGGAAAGTGAGAATTTATTGCGTTTACATTTCAGCATAATCTATGGAGACTGATTCAACAACTAATATAAATCAGATAGCTGCCAGTCTTTTTCATTTCTCAAAAAAACAATCTTCTGTTTCCTTCATGGAGATACTTTCAGTAATCTTGTAGTGTCTTCGGGGAATACTTTAGGTGAATCATTTTGATTAGAATAAATATTGGTTTTCCCATTAGACTTTGAATTTAGAAAAACAACGTTTTTGATTCGGATAAATCGCTAACCCAGGGATTTCACAACGATTTTAAAACACAAATAGCATAGAAATGAGAAAGAACATTGCGGCTGGAAACTGGAAAATGAATCTTGACCTTGACGCTGGAAAAATATTAGCGTCTGAGGTAATCAATATGACTGCTGATGAGGTGAGCAATGATGCAGAGGTAATCTTGATTCCTCCATTTGTACACATCACAAGCGTAAAACAACTAGCAGGTTCTGCAAAGAACGTATTTGTTGGAGCTCAGAACTGTAGCGATAAAGCTAGCGGAGCGTTCACTGGTGAGATCTCTGTAGAGATGTTGAAATCAGCAGGTGTTGACTACATCGTGGTAGGACACAGCGAAAGAAGAGAAATCTATGGTGAAGATGATGCTTTGCTTGCTTCTAAAACGAAAGCAGTATTGGAAGGTGGCTTGAAGCCAATTTTCTGCTGCGGAGAAAAATTAGAATCTAGAGAGGCTGAGCAGCATTTTGCTGTTAATAAGGAGCAAATCGAAAAAGGTCTTTTCGGTTTATCCAAAGAAGAAATTTTGAAAGTAGTGATTGCTTATGAGCCAGTTTGGGCTATAGGTACTGGAGTAACGGCTTCATCTGATCAAGCGCAAGAGATGCACGCATATATCAGAGGTTTGATCGCTGAGCAATACGATCAGGAAACCGCAGATAGCATTTCTATTCTATATGGAGGTAGTGTGAAACCTGACAATGCGCAGGAATTGTTCGCACAGCCAGACGTAGATGGAGGTCTAGTAGGTGGTGCTAGCTTGAAGAGCCGTGATTTTGTAGACATTATTAAATCATTCTAATGAGTTTCATTACACTCACAATTAATTGTGACGAAGAAAAGAGAGAGTTCCTGATTGCGGAGCTCTCTCTTTTGCCTTTTGATGCATTCGAAGAAACAGAATCGGGTCTTCTCGCATCATGCGAAAAGGAAGGCTATGATGCCGAAGAAGTAAAAGAAGTGCTAGATCGCTATCAGGTGGAATATCAGGTAGACGAAGTGGAAAAGGTGAACTGGAACATCGAATGGGAGAAAAACTACGATCCGGTGATTGTTGGTGATCAATGTATCGTTCGAGCTACTTTCCATGAACCAAAACCTGAATTTCCTTACGAGATCATCATCACGCCAAAAATGTCTTTTGGTACGGGTCATCATGCCACCACCTGGCAAGTGCTGAAATATGAATTGGGATTTGATTTTACTGGCAAAAAAGTGATTGACGTGGGCTGTGGTACGGGGGCTTTGGCAATCATGTCACACCTTAGAGGCGCCACAGATATTTCTGCCGTAGATATAGATGATTGGTGCATAGAAAATAGCGAAGAGAATTTTGCGTTAAATGGATGCGAGCATATCAAGTTGCAGCTTGGCGGAATAGAAGTGATTCCTGAAACGGAGCAATTTGATGTGATGCTGGTAAATATCAATAAGAACGTGTTATTGGATCAAATGGCGGATTATGAAAAACGTCTGGCACCAAATGGCATACTCGTTCTTAGTGGATTTTATCAGGAAGATATTGCCGACTTAAGAGCCTCTGCTGAACCATTAGGATTAACTTATTCTACTGAATCAGAAAGAAATAGGTGGGCGATGTTAGTCTTCGAGAAGAAATAATTAGCGAGCAATTCTCTAAATTTATAAGATGAAGCGATTCTGCCTACTAGCAACTATGATTTTATGCCTGGGATATCAACTCAGTGCGCAAAGGTCTTTTTCTGAAGATAAGGCAGAATTTTACCGTCAGGTGATGTCCAAACTGAATAGTTTCGGAACAGAATCAGCTAGAAAAGTAGCTTATGACTTCAATGCTGCCTGGAACAGTAAATTCACTTCAGAACATCAGGACCTGATTCATAAGATTGCTTTGCGTATGGATCGCAAAGGCATTCCGTTTGACCCTGCTTTCCGACATTATTTTAGTTACCTGGCATTCGCCGATGCTCAAGCTCACCTGACCAGAGACCAAGTTACTCAGGTGCTGAAGATCAATGAGCAGGTTTTAGAAACCATGACAGGAGAGGAGTATGGTAAATATTTGCTGAGTATGAACATATTCATGGCTCGCAGGTATTTGACTCTTACCAAAAACCTTATCATTAGAACGGATAATGGAACGTATAGCTTTAATCTGCTTGATGATTATGTTCAGATTGAAGAAGAGGAGCCACTACAACAATATTTAGAACAAAACTTTGAGCCTGAGCCAGAACCAGAAGTTATTGTTCAGGAAACCGAGACTCTTGCTGCTGATGACGGATGGAGTAACGATGATTGGGGCAATGATGATGACTGGGGAGACGATTGGGGCAATGACGATTGGGGTTCCAATGACGATAATTGGGTTGACGATCAGGATACCTGGGGTTATGATGTATCGGGAGAGGTAATCGAACAGGAACCTGAGGTTGAACAAAGAAATTTTGTATCGGCCATAGCCCAGGATTATGTGGCCAATCTAAGGGCAAAATATAGACACCCATTACTGGAAGGTCCTGTCATAGACTTGCAAAACAATAGCATGTTGATCGCCACAAAATATGACTCCTTCAACATAAAGGAAACCGATGGCAAGTTCTTGCTCAAAACCCGCGTATATGCCGGAGAAAATGCAGTGATTAACTGGCCTCAACAAAACAAAAGCTTTCCTGGTGCAGTCGTTAACTTAAAACAGTTTTACATACGTGCCGATCATTATGGTTTTTGGACACCATATGCTACGCTTACCAGTCCTTCCTTATTTAATGGACAAGTAGAAGGATATTTTGAATTCAAAAGTGTCAGAAGACGCCCGGGAACATTAAGTCAGTATCCTATTTTTAGGTCCAACGAGGCCAATGTCGAATTAACGCTTCCAGGGAATCGAGTTAAATACAAAGGTGGAGTAGAGCTAAGAGGAAATGATTTATACGGAGCTGCAGTTTCTCGTCACAAAGGTACTTTGACGGTGTTAGATGGAAAGGGAACAAGAGCTGTTTTCAGAGCGGTTGAATTTGAATTCCGTGTAGACAGTATGATTTATGCAGACAATGCTTCTGTGAGTATCATCAACGGTAACGACTCAACTTATCATCCGTCAGTAGAGATGTACTATGACGGGTCTAAAGGAAAATTGACTGCCATTAGAACCAAGAAATATAACGTTACTCCTTTTTATAGTACCTATTTCAAGTTCAATATCAATGCTCAGGGTTTCACCTGGCGATTAGATGATGGAGAAATTGATTTCAACATCATGCAGGGTAAAGATTTGATTGCAGTAACATTTGAATCCAAAGATTATTTCAATTATGCCCGTTTCAGCAAGCTAGCAGTAGGTCATAACTTCCATCCAGTAATTACGAGTGTTTTCTACGCCAATAAATTCGGAACGCGTGATTTCGTAGACCAGGAAATCGCAGATTACTTCAAAGTTGATATCAAACAAGTCAAAAGCGGCATGCGGACTTTGGAGCAATATGGTTTTGCTTCATACAATCATGAAACTGGTTTGGTCAAGTTAAAAGACAAAGCCTACCTATACCACGATGCATCTGGTGAAAAAGTGGATTATGACAACATTATGATTCCATCTATCGAGCCTGAAAAACCGAATGCGACCTGGAGACTTGATTCCTCAGATATTATGGTCAATGGAGTAGAACGATTCTATTATACTTCTGACTTCAAGGTGTATGCCGAACCAGATAGCGGAGTAATATTTTTGAAACAGGACCGCAATATCTTCATGGATGGGATGGTCCATGCTGGTGAGTTTGAATACAAAGGGAAAAGTTATGAATTTGATTATGAGGGCTTTTTAATCAATATGCCTGTAATTGACTCCATCAGAATATCTCTTAAAACTCCGGATTCATTAATTGCCGAAGGTGCTTCAAAACAAACCGCCTTACCGAACCACTTAAATGGTACATCTGGAACACTGTATTTAAATTATCCAGATAATAAGTCAGGAAAAAGATCGTCATCACAGTATCCAGACTTTGTATCCGAATCTGAGGCTATTGTTTACTTTGATGGTGTGGAGGTACTAAATGGTGCTTATGACAAATCTGTGAAATTCATCATTCCTCCGTTCGATTCAGACAGTTTGGATAGTGAAGCAACTATATCCTTTGATGGTACTTTCAACTCCGGTGGTATTTTCCCGACCTTCCAGGAAACACTGAGTTTGCAACCGGATCAATCACTAGGTTTTATTCACCAGATTCCACCATCAGGTTACAATTTATACGGTACAGAAGCCCGAACCTACGAGAAAATACGATTGAGTAACCAAGGTATGAGAGGAGGAGGTAAAATTGACTTTATTACCTCTACGATCTATTCTGATGACTTTGTTTATTATCCAGATTCTGTGGCCGCATATGGTAGAGGGGGTACAATCAAGCCGGGAGAAATAAATGGAGCGAGTTATCCAGAGGCAGTTTTGGGACCTTATCGAATGCACTGGGAACCTAGAATCGATAGTATGCACTTGCAAAACCTACGTTCACCGTTCAAATTCTACAATGCAACCGCAACTTTGGATGGTGCCGTAAACATCACTTCAAGAGGTGTATATGGTATTGGTACCATGCTTACCAGAGGTTCCAAGTCAATATCCAAAGATCTGAACTTTAAGCAGTACTCATACAGTGCACGCCATGCAGACTTTGAAGTTTTAACAGATAACCCGAATAAGCCCGCGATGGCCGGGGATGATATTAGTTTGAACTTTGACCTAACTACTAATACTGCGGTGGTGCAACCTGAGAAGCAAGGGGTTGCAGCGATTTCTTTCCCATACGCCCAAATGAAAACTTCCATTACACGAGCTGTTTGGGATTTGGAAGATTCTACCGTAACAATGACCAAGCCGGATAATGTTCCTTTAAGGAATTCTTACTTCTACACGACTAGAAAAGAACTAGACTCCTTGGCGTTTAACGCTCGACAGGCGACCTATGACCTGAATACGAAAGAATTAGAAATTACAGGGATCCCTTACATCATCGTAGCAGATGCGAAAATTATCCCAAAAGGAAATAAAACAACCATTTTGGAAAATTCAGAGCTACAACAATTCCAGAATGCTGAAGTAATTATCGATACGTTGAATGAATACCATTATCTCTATGATGGTGATATTAAGATACTTTCACGAAACGCTTTCATAGGTACTGCGAAATATCAGTTAGTTACTGGAATAGACACGTTCGCCATCAAGTTTGATCGATTTGTTTTGGAAGATGTCTTTGTTGATGAAAAGCCGGTAATAATGACCGTGTCAGGTGGCCAGGTTTTAGCTAAAGAAAATTTGAAAATAGCGCCAGGGTTTTATTACAAGGGTGAAACTAAAATGTATGCCAATAAAAAATCTCTGGACCTGAATGGGTCAGTTAAATTGATTTTGCAAGATCCATCTTATGACTCGTGGGTATTGTATGAGCGTACGGATGGAAATCCTTTTGTAAGTATCGATTTCACGAATGCTTATTTTGATAATGAGGAGAAAGCGGTAGCAGGATTGTTTTATGATCTTCGTGGCGGTCTTTACAGTAGTTTCGTACGACCAAAGAAAAGTGGAACGGATGAGGCATTTTTTATTGCAAAGGGCCAATTGGAATATGATACTGCCTCACTCACTTATCGCATTGAAAAGCCATCCAAGACCTTAGGTGAGAGTTACGATGGACACACATTGATTTATGATGACAACTCCAAGAACCTGATATTTGAAGGGCCTGTGAGTTTCTTTGGTCAGTTTGCAAAAGATGTGACTGTAATGTCCTCCGTCATGGGGACTGGAAATGTAGAATCAAACGAATATGAATTGGATGCATTCCTTGGCTTTGAGTTTAAAAACTCTGGAGATTACATGAAGATTATGGCTCAGGACCTTACAGATATCGTTGAGCGATTGGGTCCTCCATTGGCGAATGACATATCACTTCCACTTCTGTACAAATTAGCGAATCTTACTTCTGATAAGCTGGCAAGAGAATATGAAACTGGGAGTTTGAAAGATTATCGCCCGCTTCTTGAAGTAGCAGATAATTTGGTCAAATCGCTAGTAGTCTCCGGTGTGAAAATGAAGTGGTCTCAATCGAATCAGGCATGGTACAATACTACTAAGTTGGCCATTTCCAATATCTACGGTACAGATATCAATGCCAAGCTGGATGGGTTCATTGAAATCAAGAAAGACCTGTCTAACAATGATATTCTGAACATCTTCATTACGCCAGCTCCAGGAACCTGGTACTTCATAAGCTATTCCAATAATAACCTGATGATGTACTCCTCCAATAGCGCGTTCAATGATGAAATTACTGCAGAATCTAATTACGGAAAGGCGAAAGCAGATGAGTTGGTCTTAGTACTGGGTGATGATACAGAAACACTTACGTTTATCAACAATTTCAGAGAGACCTATTTCGGAATCACAGAGCCTTACGATTTGATCTCTCCTCAGGATGTCAATTTAGAGGATGAGAACTTTGAAACCATACAAGAAGATAAGGACGATGGGTTTGGGTTCTAATACGTCCTGTATATTTGCGGAAAAAATTACTCCATGGACCCAATACAACATTTCGAAGCAAATAAAGAAAACTACTTAAACGAACTTCTTGATCTTCTTAGAATACCATCTGTTAGTGCAGATTCCAAATTCAAAGGAGATGTACGACAAGCTGCTGAATTTGTAAAGTCAAAATTGGAAGCAGCAGGAGCCAATGCTGAACTTGTAGAAACTCCTGGACACCCGATTGTCTATGGAGAGAAAATCATTGACCCTTCATTACCAACCGTATTGGTGTATGGTCACTATGACGTACAGCCTGCAGATCCATACGAACTATGGGATAGCCCTCCATTTGAGCCAGTAATTAAAGACGAGCGTATTTATGCGCGTGGTGCTTGTGACGACAAAGGTCAGATGTACATGCACATTAAGGCATTCCAATCGTTGATGGAAACCGATTCATTGAAATGTAACGCGAAGTTCATGATCGAAGGAGAGGAGGAAGTTGGTTCGTCTCATCTGGAGGATTTTGTAAAAAGCAATAAGGAGAAATTAAAAGCTGATGTTATCTTAATTTCAGATACATCGATCATTAGCAATGATACTCCATCCATTACCGTTGGCTTAAGAGGGTTGAGCTATTTGGAAGTGGAAGTAACAGGTCCAAACAGAGACCTTCACTCTGGAGTATATGGTGGAGCTGTTGCCAATCCTATTAATACGCTTTGTCAGATGATCAGTAGTCTACAGGATGCTGACGGCAAGATTACCATTCCAGGATTTTATGATAAAGTGGAGGAGTTGTCTCAAGAGCAACGTGCTGAAATGGCCAAAGCACCATTTGACCTGGATGAGTATAAAAAGGATTTAAAAATTGATGATATCAAAGGTGAGGCGGGCTTTTCTACAATTGAGAGAACAGGTATTCGTCCGACATTAGATGTAAATGGTATCTGGGGAGGATACATTGGAGAAGGAGCGAAAACCGTATTGCCATCTAAAGCATACGCAAAAATTTCAATGCGATTGGTTCCACATCAGGTAAGTGATGAGATCACGGAGCTTTTCGAAAAGCATTTCAAAGCAATTGCCCCTGATTCAGTAAAAGTAAAAGTTACTCCGCATCACGGTGGTGAGCCTGCAGTGATTTCTACAGAGTCAGCAGCCTATCAGGCAGCGAGTAAAGCATTTGAAGAATCCTGGGGAAAAACACCGATTCCAACTCGTGAAGGAGGAAGTATTCCAATTGTGGCATTATTCCAACAGGAATTAGAGCTTGATCCTATTTTGATGGGATTTGGTTTAGATTCGGATGCAATCCACTCTCCAAATGAGAGTTACGGTTTGTTTAACTTTTACAAAGGGATTGAAACGATTTGTCATTTTTATAGGTTCTTCTCTGAGTTAGAGCGATAAACCGTTAGATTTAGACTATACATTATCAATAGCTTTCATGCGAAAAATTCTCGGATTACTACTAGTACTTTTTATTGCAGGTGCGTCCAATGCGCAAATAATTAAGCCGGCAACCTGGAAAGTAAGTTTATCGGAAACAAAACCAGAGAAAGGTCAGGAGATATCTATTATCTATGATGTAAAGATTGATCAAAAATGGTATCTCTATTCCAATGATTTCGATCCTGATCTTGGACCGACAGTAACGGAGTTTTCTTTTGAGCCGCATGAAAGCTATGAATTGATTGGTGATCCACAGCCGATCAACCCCAAAAGGAAATACGACTCTCTTTGGGAAGGAGAAGTAAGTATTTTCTATGAAAAGGCACAGTTTGTTCAAAAAGTAAAGATTCTGGACCCGAGTTACGTGATCAAAGGCGGGTACAGCTACCAGGTTTGTTCAGATATTGACGGCAAGTGTATCTTGTTTGACGATACCTTCACTTTTCAGTCAAAGGGAGGGTCAAAATCAGAAAAAAAAAGCACTGACGAATCTAAGGGACTATTAGAGCAAAGAAGCTCAACGGATGCTTATTCATTAGCTTCTTTTATGTTAGTGGCCTTTTTGGCCGGTCTTGCTGCATTGTTGACACCATGTGTTTTTCCAATGATTCCTATGACCGTGACTTTTTTCACAGGAAAGGATAATCACAAGAAAGGGAGATATGTCAATAGCTTGTTCTATGGCTTTTCGATTATCTTAATTTACTCTTTAATTGGGTTGGTCTTGGCTCCATTTATGGGACCAGAAACTGCCAACGATTTAGCAACAGGTTGGATTCCTAACCTAATCTTCTTTACCGTATTTGTCGTTTTTGCCCTATCTTTTTTCGGGCTTTTCGAGATCACACTGCCCCACAAATGGGTGAATAGTGTGGATGCGATGGGTGACAAAGGAGGTTTGATAGGAGTGTTTTTCATGGCAATGACTCTTGTGCTAGTTTCCTTTTCTTGTACAGGACCAATTGTTGGTAGCATTCTTGTGGAATCTGCAGGAGGTTTGGCTCTAAAACCGGTTCTTGGTATGGTGGCTTTCTCTGCGGCATTTGCCATTCCTTTTACGCTATTTGCTTTGTTTCCGAACTGGTTAAATTCTTTGCCAAAGTCTGGAGGCTGGCTCAATTCAGTCAAAGTAGTTCTAGGATTTGTTGAATTAGCTCTTGCTTTCAAGTTTCTAAGTATAGCTGACCAGGCTTATCACTGGGGGTTATTAGATAGAGAAATATACCTGGGCATTTGGATAGTCATTTTCAGTTTCCTGGGTCTCTACTTATTGGGTAAAATCAAATTGCCTGGAGATAGTGATGCTTCCAATGTTTCAGTAGGAAGGTTAATTTTATCAATGATCACATTCACATTTGTGGTGTACATGATTCCTGGTCTGTTTGGTGCACCATTAAAAGCAATGGCTGGTTATTTACCTCCCATGTCCACTCATGATTTCAATCTGGTAGAGACTATCAGAAGTTCTGGAGGAACGGCTCCTGTAACATCGGTTAATGAACAGTGCGAAGATCCACTCTATGATGATTTTCTCCATTTTCCACATGGACTAAAAGGTTACTTTGATTATGAGCAGGCGCTAGAGTGTGCCAAGGCAACTAACAAACCAATTTTCGTGGATTTTACAGGTCATGGTTGTGTGAATTGTCGAGAAATGGAAGCAAGAGTTTGGTCCGAACAGCCAGTGTTGAGTCGTTTGCAACAGGACTTTATTTTGCTAGCGCTTTATGTGGATGATAAAACGGAGCTACCAGAGAATAAATGGTATACTTCTTCGTATGATAATAAAGTGAAGAAAACAATCGGCAAACAGAACGCCGATTATCAAATCACTAGATTTAATAACAACGCACAGCCATTTTACGTGATTTTGTCGCCAGAAGGAGAGCTTTTAACAGAACCTACTGCTTATGACTTAAATGTTGATAACTTTGTAGCGTTTTTAGAAAAAGGCAAACAAGCTTTACGGAAGAGATAGGGTTTTATTGAATATGTTGAAAAAGGGAATTTTAATTGTCTTACTTGGAGCGGCTATAGCTGCTACGTACTTCTTCACTCAAAAATACCAACAGGCACAGAAAGATGCTGTCGCTGCTATTGATAGTGCCTCGCTTATCCCGCCGCCTGAACCTACTTTACTATATGGAATAGCTGTTGATTCATTTGACATCTATGAAGGTAAGATCAAATGGGGGCAGAGTCTTTCCAATATACTTTCAGAGTTTAGTATTAGCAATGAGCAGATCTACGAGTTAGCTAATAAAACCAAAGACGTGTTTGATGTTAGACTCTTAAAAGCAAACTATCCTTTTACTATTATTCACGAAAGGGATTCGAGCAAGAGAGCTCGTCAAATGATTTTTGAGCCAGACCCAACTCAATATGTGGTATTTAACCTGGCAGATTCTATTTATGCTCATAAAGTAGAACGAGAAATCATCACTGAAGAAAAAACTTTCGTCGCAACAATCGAGGAAGGATCCAATGTTAGTCAAGCAATATCAGATGCTGGGGGAAGTATTCTGTTAGAGAATAAAATAGTTGAAATTTTCGCTTGGCAAGTAAGTTTCATACGTATTCAGGCTGGCGATATGTTTAAAGTTATCTACGAAGAACAAAGAGTTGGTGATCAGGTTGTTGGAATTGGTGAAGTGACTGGCGCATATTTTGAGCACTGGGGTCGAGAGTACTATGCGGTTCATTATGAACAAGGTGGTGATTCCGATTACTTCGATGAGAATGGAAATAGCTTGAGAAAAACATTCTTAAAAGATCCTGTTTCTTATAAAAGAATAAGCTCTAGCTACAGTCCTAGACGTTTTCATCCAGTTCAGAAAAGATACAAAGCTCATTTAGGAACGGATTATGCGGCTAATCCTGGTACGCCAATTTGGTCAGTAGGAGATGGTGTTGTTGTGGAAGCCACCTATGGAAAGTATAATGGCAACTATGTGAAGATCAAACACAATAGTAATTACACCACTCAATATCTTCATATGCAAAGCATTAAGAGAGGTATTAAGCCTGGTACAGTAGTGAAACAAGGGCAAGAAATTGGTTATGTGGGAAGTACTGGTTTAGCTACAGGACCTCACCTTTGTTTCAGGTTCTGGAAAAACGGTAGACAAGTCGATTCCCAGCGTGTGGAATTACCGCCTTCAGAGCCAATTGACCCTAAAAAACTAAATGACTATTTGCACACTAAGAACGTAGTAGTCAACAAATTGCGTCATATCCATTCTAAAAACGAAGAGAAGAAAGCAGTATTAGCGCAAATTCCGCTAAATCATTAAGATTCGCCGTAGCTGAATTTTAATAATTAGCATATTTTCCGTTAATTTAGACTTGTCACCAAAAAAATAAGCATGCCTAAGATTGCTATCGCGCTATGCCTTGTAGTATTATGTACTTTTTCATACGGGCAGGGCTCGGATGAATATGTTCGTGTTTATGGCCAAACACTCAGCGCAAAAGACTCATCGGCCGTTTCTGTTTCTCTTTTATACGAAAAGCTTCCTTATTATGACGATATGGGCATGATAAAGAGTAATTCGGAAGGACAATTTGAGATGTTTCTTGTTAAAGGAGCAGAATATGATTTTAAATTTGCTCAGTCTGGATTTGAACCGCTCACAGAAAAGTTTACTGTGACGAGCGATAACGAAGAAGGTGGTGAGAAGAATGTCAACTTCTATGTTACTCCTGAGGAGGAGCCGGAGTTGATGACACTAGAAAATCTAATCTTTGCTAGAGGAAGCGACCAAATATCAGAAACTTCTTATGCTAGTTTGGATGAGCTAGTAGCATATCTCAATGAACGACCTGGTATGGTCATCCAGCTGGAAGGACATACCGATTTTGCCGGTAATGCAGATGCGAACATGGCACTATCACAAGCCAGGGTAGAAGCTGTGAAAGACTACATGGTAGGCAAAGGAATAAAGAAAAACAGGCTGTACACTAAAGCATTTGGGGGAACTCAACCTTTGACACAAGAACGCACAGATGAAGCAAAAACAAGAAACAGGCGTGTTGAGGTTCGAGTACTGAGAAGATAATTCAATATGAAACGACTATTACTACTAACATTATTAAGCCTATCGTTTGTTTTTGCGAAGGCTCAAGAAACCATCGTCTGGGGTACCGATGTGGTTGATGTATCGAGTGAATACTCTCCACTGGAGTATTCGGCGATTCAAGCATTACATAAACCAAATGTAATTCCTGGTGGAGGAGATAATCCAAATGCCTGGAGACCTAAGACAGAAGATCGTCAGGATTTTATCATGGTCTCATTTGATAAGCCGATTAAGGCAAAACAGGTGGCTATCGGTGAATCAGAAAATCCAGGAGCTGTTACTAAAGTGTTTGCTTACGATAACGAATACAATGAGTATTTACTTTTTGAGTTGACCCCAAGAGCGATTCCACTTGAAAGTAGATTATTGAACCTATTCTTCGATGAAACTCCTTACGAAATTTATGCTATTCGAGTAGAAATTGATGGGGGAGCAGTTCCAGGATATAATGCTATAGATGCCATCGGGGTTTCTGCTTCGAATTTGCCTATTACCGTTTTGATCAATCTGGTTCCCGGAATTGCTCAGAACGTAGAAGCTGATAAGCTGGGAGCCAATGTGAATAGCCAGTACATTGAGCATAGTCCGATTATTTCTCCTGATGGTAAAAGGCTTTATTTCAGTAGAAGATATCACCCTGATAATGTAGGTGGTGTGGATGATGTAGAAGATATCTGGGTATCAGAATTGGATGAGGCTACTGGCGAATGGTTGCCTGCCAAAAACCTTGGAGCACCATTGAATACTGCTGGTCCAAACTTTATCAGTTCAATTACAATAGTTGATGGTAAGGAAACCCTGATCCTTGGAAACAGATACGGTAAAAAAGGCCGAATGTACTCTGGTGTTTCAATGACGACAAGAGATGGGGACACTTTCAAAGACCCTGTTGCAGTTGAAGTAACTAATGATTACAACTATTCTCCAAAGGTTGATTACTTCCTTGGAACAACAGGCAATGCGATGATCATTTCATCAGAGCGTGACGATTCGTATGGAGGTCGAGACTTATATGTTTCATTTAAAAATGGAAATGAGTGGTCAGAGCCGAAAAACCTGGGTAATGATATCAATACGGCAGCGGACGATTTTTCTCCGTTTCTAGGCATGGATGGAAAGACATTGTATTTCACAAGCTCTGGATATAGCGGCTATGGTGGCGCAGACATTTACGTTTCTATCAGATTAGACAATAGCTGGGAACGTTGGTCAACACCTGAAAACCTAGGTTCCAGTGTAAACTCTGAGGGTGATGATCAATATTTCAGTATTCCTTCTTCAGGAAGACATATCTACTTTTCTAGAGGAACCATCGATGACGATACCGATATTTTTAGATTTAAAGCAAATGACTTGTTCATTGATCCAGATAGTCCATTGATGACCTCTGTTGGTCACTTGACTGATCTTGAGCCGGACGATTATATCGTAACGGTTAAGGGGGTAGTTACTGACGATAAAACTGGTGAGCCGATGGGTGGAGTTCCGGTAATATTAGAAAGATTGCCTGATGGTGTTGAAATGGGAAGTGTTACTTCTGGAAAAGATGGGGAATATAAGTTTTCAGTTCGTGGTGGAGCTAGATATGGCGTTTTAGCTAAGAAAGAGGGCTTTTTATCCACTGAAGAAAACTTTGACCTTAATGATATAGAAGAGAACGAGACTAGAGAGCTGGATTTGAATCTTGCTAAAATCGAGACGGGTGTAACGATTACATTGAACAACATCTTCTTTGATTTCGATAAGTCAGAATTGAAAACTGCTTCATATCCAGAGTTGAACAGATTATTGAAATATCTGAATGATGGAGATATCAAGAAAATAGAAATAAGCGGTCACACAGATGCGACTGGTGAAGAAGCGTATAACAAATCATTGTCTGATCGTAGAGCGAAAGCGGTTTACAACTTCTTCCGTGAGAATGGTATAGAAAAAGATCGATTAGTTTCGGTGGGATACGGTGAAGAAAAGCCAGTAGCTCCGAATGATACTAAAGAAAATCGTGCGAAAAACAGACGTGTAGAGTTTAAGGTAGTTGAGTAATTAGTTACTGGACACCAACCTAACCTGATTTTTAAAAACCCTTTGAATTTCCTTTATCCTTGTACTAGGGTAAAGGAAATTTGCTTTTTGGATGTAATTAAAAGCATCTGCATACTTTCTGTGGTTATAAGAATCCACGCTCATATTGTAATACTGCAGTCCGGCGAGATCATTTAAACTAATAATGTTAGAGACCGTCTGCATTCCTGGCGTCATGGCTTCATCTTGACTGTATTTGTGAATTCTTGCCTTTATTTCCTCTCTATCTGTTACAAATCCTTCTAAAGGATCTGTTGGCTCAATCATTACCTGACCATCATCACAGGATGCTACCAGGAAGACGTGATAATTGAACTCATAGATTTGATATGGTATTCCTAGTTCTTCCAAAGTGGCCGCGTAAAAAGCAGTACCTGTAAGGCAATCGTATTTTCCAGATTCGAATAGATCTGATAGAATAACATCGTTATTATACCAGCTTAATTTCCTTCTGTGGTTGAAGTAAAAAACCTTTTCCAGGGTTTGAACTGTTGTTCTTTCACCGGTCTTTTTTTTCAGCTTCGCCAGGTGAATCTGAAAATCAGCCATATACTGACTATATTTAATTGAATCTACATTTGGATTAGCTGCCAGCATGATTTGAATAGGATTGGCACTTGAAAAAGATGTTTGTTCGAAGGAAGAGTGAAAAAGATATGGGCTTAGCTCAGACTGAGCAGATGCACTCAGAGCAAAGGAAGTAAGCCATATGTAAAGAATCTTTTTCATACTAAAATCCGAGAGAAGGTTTCTAATATTACGCTAAAGTTAACAAATTGTTAACATGTTAACTAATTTATAACATTAACACTTTATGGAAGCACCCCAGGTTTCGACGAAAAACGAGTTTTCTTCTTTGTTTCAATCACATCAAAAGACGGCTATGATGTTGAAAAAGGGAACAATTACTGAAAGAAAGGGCAAATTGATCGGTTTGAAGGATTGGTTGCTGGATCATCAGCACGAGTTACATCAATCGGAATACCTTGATTTGAAGAAGCCGGAAGATGAAGTTAATGTTACGGAATTGTATCCTCTAATAGCCGAAGCTCGTCATGCTATCTCGCATTTGGATGAGTGGACTACTCCACAGCCTATCAGATCGAGTATGACATTTTTTGGTACGCGTGCTTTTGTGCATTATGAACCTAAAGGCACTGCATTGATCATCTCTCCATGGAATTATCCGTTACTGTTAGCACTCGGCCCAATGATTTCAGCAATAGCCGCTGGCAATACGGTCATTCTTAAGCCTTCGGAGTTTACTCCTGCTACCAATAAAGTGATCTTAAAGATGGCTCATGACCTTTTTGATCATAATGAAATACAGGTTATTGAAGGTGAAGCGGAAGTCTCAGCAAGTTTGCTTGAACTGCCATTTGATCATATCTTCTTTACGGGTAGTCCCCAGGTAGGAAAAATAGTGATGACAGCCGCTGCCAAGCATTTGACTTCTGTAACTCTTGAATTAGGTGGAAAATCTCCAACTATCATTGATGAAACAGCTAATATTAGAGATGCCGCTGCCAAGCTAAGTTGGGCTAAGTGGACAAATGCTGGTCAGACCTGTGTAGCGCCTGATTACCTTTTCATTCATGAAAGCAAGAAAGAGGATTTCATAAATGCCTACAAAGATGCCACTTTGAAGATGTATGGGGATAAGAAAAGTTATACTTCTATCATCAATGTCAAGCATTATCACAGAATTGAAGAAACACTGCAAGATGCTTTGAACAAAGGAGCCAATGTCATCATTAGTGGAAATAATTCACCAGAAGAATTAGACATACAGCCAGTTGTAATAGATAATGTAACTGATGATATGCGAGTGATGAAGGAGGAAATATTCGGACCTGTGTTTCCAATAATGACCTATCAGAATCTTGATGAGGTCATTGATTATATCAATGCAAGGCCTAAACCTCTTGCTTTGTATCTGTATTCCAAAAATAGAAAAAACAAAAGGAAGGTTCTGCAGGAGACTAGTTCAGGAGCTTTGGTTTATAACGATAGCGTACTTCATTTTGGACATCCGCATTTACCAGCCGGAGGTGTGAATAATAGCGGTATTGGCAAAGCTCACGGACATGCTGGCTTTCTTGCGTTTAGTCATGAGAAGTCGGTCCTTTCCCAACAAATTGGTTTAACTGTGGCCAGTACAGTCAGGCCGCCATATTCTAAGCTTAAAAAGAAGCTTATCCAGTTCATGCTAAAGTACTTATAGTGCATTATTTTAGCATTGCTATGAAAAATTTACTACTACCAGTTATTGTTCTTGTCGCATTCGCAAGTTGTACTTCTTCTAAGGAAGAGTATGGAGCAGTTTGGGAAACAAGTCCGGCTTCATTCGCAGGTGTAAAAGATGTCTCTGATTTTACCATGAACGGTAAGTTCATTTTTGATGGAGATGAGGTGAATATCCAAGCATATGGGTTTGATGGCTGTGTATTCAGCAAGGACACATTGGATCATACCTTGAAATGGAAAATCAGTAATGACTCATTGATTACTTACAATGATGAAGATACTCCAGGTATGGTATACACCATTATGGATACCACGGATAACCTGATTCACTTGCAGTTAATGGAGGACATTTTCCTTACACTGGAAAAGTAACCTAAAGTTTATCAATGTTCTTGAGATAGTAATCTGCTTGCTGAAGTAGCTCTGCTTTTTTATCTCTATCCATTTTGTCCCAGGTACGATACATCATGCCAATGCGCGGGTTCTTATCAAAAGTGTCTCGATGTTGGTCGTAAAAATTCCAATAAAGTGAATTGAAAGGACAGGCTTTATCACCGGTTTTTTTGCTTTTACTATAGTGACACGCTTTGCAGTAATCACTCATTTTGTCAATGTAGTTAGCCGACGAAACATACGGTTTCGTTCCTACGATGCCTCCATCTGCAAATTGACTCATGCCCCGGGTATTGGTAATCTCTACCCATTCAATGGCATCAATGTATATTCCTAGATACCATTCGTCTACCTCGCCAGGATCTATTCCTGCAAGCAAGGCGAAGTTCCCAGTAATCATTAATCGTTGAATGTGGTGTGCATACGCATGATCCAGTGATTGCTTAATGGTGTGATGCAGGCAATTCATCTTGGTTTCACCATTCCAAAACCAGGAAGGGAGTTTGCGAGAGTGATTCAAATGATTGAGTGTTGCGTACTCAGGCATTTTAGCCCAGTAGATACCGCGCATGTACTCTCTCCAGCCGATGATTTGACGCACAAATCCCTCTACAGAAGAGATGTCAACTTCATCAGAGTGTTCATGCCAATAGTTAACGACCGTATTGACCACTTCCTGAGGTGAAATCAACTTCACATTCATGGCAAATGACACCAGTGAATGAAAGCTGAATGCTGTACGAGTGGTCATGGCATCTTGATAGTTACCAAAGTTTTTCAAAAAGCGCTTACAGAAGATATCAAGATCAGCAAATGCCTCGCGACGTGTAATTGGCCATCTGTAATTTTGAGCATCAATTGAGCCAATAGTTTTAACTCCAGCTGATTCGATCATTTCTACTATGCCGGAAACGTCATTTGTTCTGCTGTTTCTATAAGGAATTTTCACAGACTCTGGAAGTTTCTTTCGGTTGTCTTTATCATAATTCCATTGGCCTGTGACAGGGTCTTTTCCATCCATCATCACATTATGCTTTTTGCGCATATGCCGATAGAAGGACTCCATCAGGTAAGTTTTCTTTCTTTCAAAAAAAGAAGCCAATTCCTCACGGCTTGTATAGAAATGCTCAGAGTCTACTGCCTGCCATTCAATTTTGAGGGTTTGGCAGTACTCACTTAATTGTTCATCCAGGCGATATTCGTCAGGAAGTTGGTATTCGAACTTCTTATAATTACCTTTTTCAATAAGTGAATCAATGTTCTCAGGAATGGACTGTTTGTTTTTGGGGTCATCCAGTTTCCAGTAGATCACTTCATGGCCTTTTTCTTGCATCTCATTCGCGAAAGCTCGCATGGAAGCAAAGAACCCGGCTACTTTTTGAATGTGATGAGGAACATAGTCAGTTTCCTGACGAACCTCCATCAGCACATAGGTAATGTCAGAATTGGTCTTTTCAAACCAGCTATGCTGATGATTGAGTTGGTCTCCAAGAATTAGGCGAAGCGTTTTCATTGAAGCCATAACTCTTGTGGAAGGCTTTGGTTATTTCTTCTTCTTTGGGTTGTTCTTGTTTTCTATTTCCAGAATTGTGTTTTCAATGATCTCAAGAACCTTGTTGGTTTCTTTGAAAATTGCTTCTCTTGAAAACCGAAGTACAGTTAAGCCGATGTTTTCGAAATCCTTCTCTTGCGAAATGTCTTTATTAGGAAAATGACTGTTTCCTTCCAGCTCAATCACCAGGAGCAATTCATGGCAGAAAAAGTCCGCGATGTAGTTTAACAAAGGTTTCTGACGATGAAACTCATAGCCTTTCATCCGCTTGTCTTTCAGAAAATACCACAGCTTAATTTCTGTTTTGCTGCTCTTGTTTCTTCGTTTTCTGGCAATTTCTACCAGCTCGGGGTTGTAGGGTATGATGATGCGTTTCACGTTTTTTCTGCAAGTTAACTTATCTCGAAAGCTATTTCAGGTCAGTGAGTAAATACTTAAAATTGCACCGTGAAAACTATTGCACTCAAACCAGGAAAGGAAAGATCATTGGAGCGCAGACACCCATGGGTGTTTAGTGGGGCATTGAACTTACAGGAAAATATTGCGGATGGAGAGTTGGTTCGAGTAACCAATAAGAAAGGTCGGTTCCTTGGAATTGGCCATTTTCAAAATGCTTCCATTGCGGTTCGAATCATCTCATTTGAAGATCGCGCAATAGATCACCAGTTTTGGGTGGATGCCATTTCTGATGCAAGGGAAACACGTTCACGGTTGAGTTTGCCCAATGAGTCAACGGACATTTATCGATTGGTTCATGGCGAAGGAGATCAGTTAACAGGACTGATCATCGATGTTTATGGTGACACAGCAGTGATCCAGCCACACAGTCAAGGTATGTATTTGCAAGCGAAGGATATTTGCTCGGCACTGAAAGAAGTGCTGGATGAATCTTTGAAAACCTGCATTTTGAAACACCCCAGTCATGTAAAGGACGATTCTGCCGAAGTACTTTTCGGTGAATCCAAAGAGATCTATCTAGCCAAAGAATGGGGAGTAACTTTCCAGTTGGATCTACTATATGGTCAGAAAACGGGCTTTTTTGTGGATCAGCGAGAAAACCGAAAACGACTCGGTGAATATAGTAAGGGCAAAAAAGTGCTTAATACATTCTGTTACAACGGTGGTTTTAGTCTGTGCGCCTTGAATGCAGGAGCGGAGAAAGTGGTGTCTATCGATGTGTCCAAATCAGCTATTGAGCAGACAAAAGAGAACCTGAAAATCAATGGCTATGATCCAGAAACACATGAGTGCATTGCCATGGATACGTTTGATTACATGCAGCAAAACGAGCAGGATTTTGATGTAATCGTATTGGATCCGCCGGCTTTTGCCAAGCACATGAGTGCCAGACACAACGCACTAAAGGGCTACACACGATTGAATGCTATGGCACTTCGCCAGATCAAACCTGGTGGGATACTTTTCACCTTTAGTTGCTCGCAAGTTGTAGACAAGACCTTGTTTTACAATGCGATCGTTGCGGCGGCCATTCAAGCTGGGCGAACCGTCAAGGTCTTGGAGCGTTTATCACAACCAGGAGATCATCCTGTCAGTATTTTCCATCCTGAAGGAGAGTACCTGAAAGGGTTGATTTTGGAGGTTTGGTAAACATTTACTCTTCCAATAAAGTCTTAGCGTTTTCAAGCATAAACCGGTCCGGGTTATGAGGATCTATTGATAAGCCCCATTTTTCCAATACCGGAGCTTCAAGACTTTTCTGTCTGTACTCGTCAGGCGTCATGATTGGAATGCTGTAAATGATGGGATAATATCTTTGGCAACTAGGGCAGGTCATCAGCCCTTCGATGATTTCATCATTTTCTTCTGTGAGTATAGTCACTTCCAAATCTCCCTTGTCAAAAGGGCAACACATTTTTTCTAATAATGCTTTTCTCATATCGATGGTTTTAGTGTTTTTAGTTTTGCGCAATAGGTCTTAGCAGCTTCTGTAGGATTATCAGCACTCATGATGCCAGAGATAACCGCGATTCCTTGAAAGTCCAGGTTTTTAAGTTGATCCAAGTTGTCTGGCCTGATACCGCCAGAAAGGAATAATGGTAGATCTGTGATGGTTCTGGTTTGTAGTACAACCGCTGGAGATACAATCTCACAACTAGTAACGGAAGGTGACGGAAACATGGCACAAAAACTTAGATAGGAAATCTGTTGCTGATCTGCCCATTTGATTTTTTGCAAATCGTTACCTACTGTTAACCCAATAACCTTATTGTGAAGATTGCTTTTTACCTGTTCCCAGTTTTTGGGTACTTCATCAAAGTGCACTCCGCTTAGTCCACATTCCTGGGCCAGTTGCCAATCTTCGTGCATCAACACAGGGACTTTATAGCTGAATGCGACCTCTTTAATTTGATCAATTGTAGTTCGCTTTTGTCTCGAGCTAAAACCTTTAGGCCAATGATTCCAAATTTGGACAATGCTAACTCCGCCAGATAGTGCCTGAGATAGTCTTTCCAGTATAGCATCTTCACTAGATGGATCGATGACTAAATAAATACCTGATAGCTTCATTTCCATCCTTTTTTTATCGCATTGAAAAAAGCAGCCCAATAGGGATCCTCACCAGAGTATTGATAGCTATTGCTATCGTCGATTTGATGGCAGCTTTCATCTTTTGTCAATTCCCCAATGACTTGTGCAGAAATGCCATTGCTTGTAAGTGCATGTATGAGTTTCTCCCCTGCAGATGAATCTACGGCCATCAGCATTGAGCCAGCACCTATTGATTGTAACGGGTCAATTTCGAATAGTTGAGCGATGGATTGACATTCAGGAGTTACTACAATGCTTTCTTTATTAATTCGAAAACCGCACCCTGAAGCCTTACTCATTTCGTATACAGCTCCGACGATGCCACCTTCTGTGACATCATGCATAGCGTGCAGTTCTTTGCCTGCTATTAGCGTTTCTTTGGCAATTAAAGCCTCTTTAAGTGAAGACAATTTCCAAAAGTTTTCTGAAGCGGATTGCTGAATTTCTACTCCACAATTGTTTGCGACTGTTTCTGGAAATGCCATAGCCAGCAAAGAGGTTGATGACAATGCAGCGCTTTTAGTCATGATGATGATGTCTCCTGCTTTTGCCATTTTGCTCGTGAGAATTTGATCTAGAGGCGCATGTAAGAACATGGTGCCACCTCCGGAAATCGTAGATTCTTGACCGGGTATTTGTCCTGTGTGGCCTCCGGTGATCGCAATTTCATGTTGATCACACAATAAATGAATGTGATTCCAATAAGACTTAAAGTCGTCTTTGGAAAGCGTACTTGGCAAGTTCAGCACAAACTGTGCATACTGCGGGCTGAAGCCCGTAGTGGCCATATCGTTGATTAACAAGTGTATGGACAGCCAAGCAGACACTTCCATACCGAGAGAAGGTATCAGCGAAAGCGGGTCGCTGGATATGGCCAGACCTTGCCCACCTCCTAAATCGAGCACGGCTGTATCTACTCCAAATTGAGGACCTTGAGTCACGTCTGGTCTATTGTGACCGAGAGAATTCCACAAAAGGTCTTTAAAGTGTTGCTCGCCTACTTTTCCACTATTCGTTTCGAAAGCACCCATTATACATCATTTAGTTGGATATGAAATCCAAAGAAGTCTCCATAAGGTACTTGCCATTGCTGTGTTGGAAACCACTTAGGCAGGCCTGTAGCATTCCATCTAATCGTATAGTCTCTGTCTGGAAGAGCTTTGGAGACTAGTTCTTTGAGAGTTTTAGGCGTATAGAAATTGGCTGTGACGTAGTAATTGTTTCTACTAAATGCCTGTTGCACTCTTCTACGGATTAGTTTGGGCGTATTGCGATTCATCATGCCCATAATGATTCCATATTTCCCCACTCGCACCGCTTCTCTAATGACAGCCACAGGATCTTTGTAGTATTCGAAGGTGGTCACGAATGCCAGAGCATCAAAGCTGTGATCTTTGAAAGGCATGTGATGAGAATCTGCTAAAACCAGGTCACCATCAAAGAGATGAACTCCTTGAGCAAGCATAAACGGTGATATGTCTCCGCCAGTAGCTTCAATGCCGATTTCATGCCACCACCTGGTAAACCGGGTAGTTCCACAGCCAAATTCAAGTAATGTTTTGACTCTGGTGTCTTTCTTGATGAGTTGCTCTAGCGTCTTTTTTTGCCATACTTCTTGTCTTTTGTATGGCCCTTCGTAGTAGTCTTCATAGTGGTCTGTATCGTCTCGGTTAAAGAACCACTCTTTTCTACCTTGCCAATTGCGGAGCTCACCGGTCGCAACGTCAAATTTTTGTTTAGTTGTGATATTACTCATAGGTCATTCTTTTTTGACAACCTGAGTAATGCCCTGAAAATAGAAGATTAAATCATTGGATGATGATTACAATTCCTACGCTGGCATTATCCAGATCAGGTTACGGGTATAATCTCAGCTCTCAATTTGGAGCACCCCCTTGTAAAATATTGATCGGGACAAATGTAAGAAAGAAAGCATGGAAGAAGAAAATGGAAGAGTCGATAATAAGTCAAAAAAATGCTGATTTGTCAGAACCATTTGGTGATATACTTCATTATAAGTACCTACATAGAAAATGAAAATACAAATGAGTACAGATAAACAACCACTATTGCAGCCATACGAGTCCAAAAACCTGAAACTTAGAAATCGGGTAGTGATGGCTCCAATGACAAGAAGCAGAGCGAATAATGCTGAAAAAGCAGCAACAGGGGACCTTCAAGGAACTTATTATGAACAACGAGCGAGTGCAGGATTGATCATTACCGAAGGATCTCAGGTTTCAGAAAAAGCTGTAGGGTATATCAATACACCAGGCATACATTCTGCGGCTCAAGTAGCTGGGTGGAAGGAAGTAACCGAGAAAGTGCATGCTGCCGGAGGAACTATTTTCCTTCAGCTGTGGCATGTAGGTAGAATGTCCCATCCAGATTTTCACAATGGTGACTTGCCACACTCAGCGAGTGCGATTAATCCAAACTCCAAATCATATACTCCTGAAGGATTTAAAGATACCGTCGCTCCGAAAGAGATGACGAAAGAAGATATCGAGCAGACTATAAAGGATTTTGCAAATGCTGCGAAAAACGCGATTGAAGCGGGGTTTGATGGTGTGGAGATTCACTCCTCTAATGGGTATTTATTCCATCAGTTTTTCAACGCTACTTCCAACCATAGAACAGATGAGTATGGAGGGAGTAAAGAAAACAGAGCGCGTTTCTTGTTTGAAGTATTGGACGCAGTAAAGCAACAAATTCCCATTCAAAAAGTGGGATTACGCTTGAATCCGTCACTGCATGGCATTTTTGGAATGACCATGGATGAAGACACCATCCCAACGTTTGATTACATCATTGAGAAGTTGAATGACTATGATCTGGCGTATTTGCACCTGTCGGAGCCCTTTACAGATGTTTCAGAAATTCCGTATGCTGAAACGCAAATAGCGAAAAGATATCGACCGATATACAAAGGAACTTTGATGATCAATTCGAATTTTGATCAGGAAAAAGGAAACCAAGTGATTGAGGATGGTGATGCGGACCTAGTTGCTTTTGGTAAGCCATACATTTCCAATCCTGATTTGGTAGAGCGATTTGAGCAGGGTGTGGAGTTAACCGACTGGGATCAGGATACCTTCTACACTCCTGGGCATAAAGGGTATACAGACTATGAGGCTAAAACGGCTGTAAAAGCTTAAAATTAGTTTGCACAATAAAATTAAGGCCACCAGACGAAATCGTCTGGTGGCCTTTTACTTTGTATCAATTAAATGATTACTTCTTGGTAGTGATGATGATCACTCCTGTTTCAGAATTGTATTCTTTTTTTGCCTTCTCATCTTTGATCACATTAATTTTTTCAATACTCTCAGGAGACAGTTTGCTCAACTCTTCTTTGGAAGCCACTTTTCCATCAATGATAACCATTGGATCTCCTTCTCCACCTCTTATTTTGATGGTAGTCGATGCATTAGGATCCGCGTCGCTAGTTTTTCTAATCTTAAATTCCGTATCCAAAGGTTTTACTTCTTCATCAGAATTTGTAGAAGTAATCAAAATCACTCCATTCGGTGCATTGTATTCTTCCAGCGCTTTGTCACTTTTCAGCACATTCATTGACTTGATTTTTGCAGGATCTAGTAGTGAAATGATTTGGTGATCGTATTTGATACCGTCAATGTAAACATCTGGCTCCGCCCCATCTTTTAAACTTATTTTGACATCTTTTTTGACTTTTTTGTCCTGTGCCATCACACTTCCAGCAGTCAGACACCAGGCAGTAAGTCCTAATATGATATATTTTGATTTCATTGTATTCTAAAGGTTTTGATTTAACAATTGGATTTAGTTTGTAGCTACGTATATTTCAATCAGCTCATCGCTGTAGAGAATTTCTTTATCGTTTTCTTCTGCAGGAAACATAGATAGTGCTTCCTGAAGCATTTGTTCTTTTTGACTCAACGTCATTTCTGTATCATTTCCAATGGGGTAAAAGATGAATCCCAAAACCAGCACAACAGATGCTGCCGCTGCAGTTAATCCATAAAGGAAATGCTGTTTTTGCTTTTTTTCAGATTGGATTTTGTTCCAAATGATATCTTCTAGTCCTTCTGGTGGCGTTTGATTATTTCTACTTACAAACTCCACCCATGGGTCGGACTCTTTTCCAGAGTTTTCAAAAAGCTCTTTTTCTTCCTGAAGGGAAGTTTCTCCATTCAGGTATTTCTTCATGATCTCATCTTTATTCATAGCTGTAGATCTTTTTGAGTTGTGTACTTAGATGTTTGCGTGCTCTTGAAAGTAATACTCGTATATGTTCTATTTTCAATCCGGTTGCTGCTGCTATTTCTGCAAACTCCAATCCGTCAAGGTCTCTCATGGCCAAAACTTCACCTTGTTGTTCCGGAAGTTCTTGAATGAGTTCTCCAATAATTCCATTCAGCTCCTTCCATTCAATTTCTGAATGAGAGCTCAGGTTGCTGGAAGTATTGATGTCAATAGCATCTGGTACCAATTTGATTTGACGTTTCTTCAATAAGTCCAAACAATGATTACGAGCAGTCAACACAACGAAACCAGTGATATTTGGATGTTTGGAAAGTTTTTTACGTTGTTTCCATAGTTTCAGCATCACTTCTTGCACTGCGTCACTGGCATCATCTCGGTTGCCCAACATCCGGGCTGCTACAGGATATATCTTCTGACTCAATGGAAGAATGGTCTCTCTAAACGTTGTACTGTTCATGTACTATCAATAACGACAATGGCGCTTCGGCATAACAGCGAGTCGAAACAATTTCTGCTAAAACTAGTTTAACTACCACCAAGAGCGAGTAACTAAACTGAACAATTATGAAAAAATTCAGAGCACTCGCCAGCCTACCCTTTCTAATACTGTACACCATCTTGTTGGGCAAAACGATGCTTAAGCAACTGTTTTCTAATGATAAACAGATTGCTGACAAGCACTGATTGTTCCGGTCTTATTGTATTAATCAAAAACAACTCACACTATGGCACTCAACTTAAAGAGGTACCTTCAATTTACATTTTTGGCTTCGGTCCTGTTCATCATCATTGGATTTGTAACCGGTAAAATATCAGTCGAAAGCTTTACCTACATTTCATTGGTAGGTACGATAACGGCCGTATTCAAGATCTTGCTAGTCGCACTCATGTTGTTACTAGGTCTGGCCATGTCATTGCCTGCATTGATTGCAGATTTAATTCTGCTGTTTATGGGCTTTAGTTTCCCATTGCTTGAGGCAATTTGGGGAGTAATCTGGGACAGAGTAACTATTGGTTGGTTCTGGGGAAGCACTTCAGGTTCCAGCGTATTATTTGGTTCAATTATCCTGGCAGTGATCTCCGCTTTCGCAATGAAAAGACGATAATAATAGATTAATAAATGCAGTCAAAACGCCTAATTTTAGCGGCATTTTATTTTTATCTCTACCGGTTTAGGTGTAATCTTTTATCTTTATTCCATGCCTGAATCAACCAAAAAATTTCCCATCAAGATAACAGAAGAACGTGTTATCAAACGCATTACTCTGGCAGGTGTTTTTTCAGATGTGATAAGTGGTTTCAACATTGAGCGTGGCTTGATTTTTACAATTAAGCTTCTTTTTTCCAGACCAGGATATTTACTCAGGTATTACTTTTATGAAGGAAGATATCGTGTTTTCAACAATTTCAGGTTGTTGATTTTAACCACCGCTGCTAGTGTTTTGGCTATGTATACCATAGCTCCTGAAGATTTCTTATTGGCTTTTGGTGAGGGTTATAACAGCGTGGATGGTTCTTCCCAAGTAGATATGAAAGCCTATGAAGACTGGATTATGGACTGGTATAATCTCATCCTTTGGACCGCCATTCCAATTTATGCACTGTTTTCTTATTTGTTTAATCGTAAGGCTGGATACAACTACGCTGAGCATATGGTTATGCAATCTTTTCATATCAGCGCTCTCAATATCATCTCATTGGTTTTTGTAATCATCACAGCTCTTACCTCACAAGAATGGATGATTCTTATTCTGCTGTTGGTAGCAGTAGCATACTATTTCTGGATGTTGATTAGCTGGTTTGAAAAACGATCTTTTGGATTTATTCTGAAGAATTTAATAGGATACGTACTTGCTAATATCGTTTATATATTAGGGGTTGGTATAGCGGTGGCAATGGTCTTTTTGACCTAACTTCATCTAAACTGACTCATAAAAGATTGGAGTTCTACTAACTCCCGTTCAGATAGGCTATCTACCTTATTTAAAATGTCAATTTTTAGATTTTGACTTTCCTCAGAATTGGCTTTGTTTCTTAACATGTCATCCATGTTCCAACCCGCCAGATCCCAGGCGCATATTTCTCGGAAATTGGCATGAACTCCTTTTTGTTTTGCTTTGATGCAGGTTTTCACTACTGATTCCACATTACCACCGGCGATGGCATGTACTTCTAGGTGCTGTAATTCTATCGGAATGCTCGATTTATGACAGATAATTAATGCATTGACGATCTCGTCAACCGGGCTTCTACGAATTCTTAAAAAGATCAGCTCCATCAGGCTTACTTTTACACCACTAAATGTCGCCGTGACCCATATATTCAAGGGTACAAAATAGAGGAAAGCAATTACAATGAATGCTATAAAGAGGTAGGGAATTAGATGCATGCTGGTTTGCGGAAAGTCCCGAATAAAATCTAATGGTCAATTGATAAGCTGTACTTCACTGCTAAGCTCTCACTTACCTGAAGAGCTTCTTGACTTTTTGGAAATTCTGGAGTCACATCTATTAGTATATGTGCTTTGTCTGTTGCGTCTTGATCTTTGTCCTGTGCTGATAAGCTAATACTGGTGAGGACAAGTGAGAGAATAATTAGTTGCTTCATAATGACATTCGGTTGTATATCAAAAATATAAAATTCAGTCACAAATTCACTATTTGTTGTCAATTGGTTGACTAATGAGCTATTAATAGCCAAACCATACTCAGTAACAAGCGTTAGACTGATATGCAATTCACCTTGGACTACTTGCGAAAGCACTGGATTACACTCACTGTTATTTTTTTACTTGGTTGGTTGAGTGTTTTTATGGTTTTTCAATTTGTAGACATCAGCAGAGATATGTTGGCCAATGAATTTGATCAACTGGATCAAGAGGCTGCTTCATTGGCCTTGGCCATGCGAAATGATACGTTCACCACTGTAATGCACATCGTAACCAATTTTGGTAACTGGTACGCATTTTTAGGCATATTCATTATTCTGTCCATTATCATTTACCAACAGCGAAACCACTTAAAGAGTCCGTTGATATCTGTAGCGATTATTACAGGCGCAAGTGTGGTGATGTATTTCCTGAAAGAAGGTTTTGGGCGAGAGCGGCCTACATTAGATACGCTTGTAGAAGCCAGTCTGTCTAGTTTTCCATCTGGCCACTCGATGCTGTCCGTTGTTTTTTATGGCTTTGTCATCTTCTATATATGGACTGTCAGCAATAGTCGGCTTTTTCAAATTTCAAGTACTGCTTTCTTCATAGTCTTGATTGTTCTAATATGCTGGAGTCGTATTTATCTAGGAGCTCATTTCGCTAGTGATGTACTAGCAGGCATAGTGGCTGGTGTTGGATGGCTATCTACTTCACTGTTAATCTATTTGATTATTCGTCTGACCAGGAAAAAGGAAGGCCAGATGGTTCTGGATTAAATTCAGTGATTATTTCAATTGCTGAATAACGGCATACTTTCCATTGTGCATCCATTCCGGATCATGTTTATGAAGATCTACTACTTGCTCTTTCTTAAGGCCTGTTTGAATGTCAGATTTCAAGGTTCGTAAGGTGAAAACCTTATCGAAACCAATGGTCTCAAGTTCAAATGACAAATGAGGAGGAAATGCTTTGTCATGGAAAAACCTTCGGTAATTAGCATCCCCTTTAGTTAATAATAAATTGGTCTCCCCCTCAATAAAGGGTAATTTGTTATAAAAAGTGGGAGAATTCCAGAATGGATGGCTTGTCACTTGCAACTTGCTGGAATCTAGAAGCTGTTTGATTTCAGAGACAAAATCCAGAAGGCCAATTACTTCAAGGTGTTTAAGAAGAATCTCCAAATCATTGGGAGTCGCATCCGAAACTAATAATGGCATGTGTTTTAAGTGCAATGTTACCTGCTTACAAGTCTCTGATAACTTGGTAATCAGCAATAAATCTGTAAACAGCTCTACACCAGAATTGTCAGCTATCAGGTGAATACCAGTTTCCGGGATATGGTGGATCAATTGATTACTATCGTCAATAAGATAGGTGAGAGGGTTGCCTTTCGTGCTACCTGCTAGTTGGCTAAGGTCTGCTTGATTTCCTTCAACTGCTAGATGAATATATTGATCAACAGAAAGCTCGAATCGATCACTAGCCAGTCGCTTGAAGAAGGCAGTGTTCTTCTTCAGATCTTGTCGTTTGATGTGCCCAAATGGGTCGATAAAGTCTTGGTTGCTTGCAATGATCTGGTTGATCAGTCGATAAAAGTAGATTTCTAGGAAGAAGAAAGGGACTTCTTCAAATCGTTTACCGGAATACTCCTCAAAAAATGGTTGCCAAAAGACGGATTCTTCAGAAGTTAACTCAATTGGTTCTATTCTCTGATTATCCAGATTGTTTAGAAGTGAAGTAAGTTGTGTTTTACTTGCCGGGTTTAACTCTGGGGTGTCCAAAACATCCTTCAGGATTTTGGGAAATCGTGTTTCGAGCGTAAATCCTGCAAATGTGCCTTTAGTGGGGTCAATGTAAGGATAATCTGACAACTTCATAGTGGCGAAGATAACTGTGGAAAAGAAGAATCTAACCTTACATGAGCTGACTGATGTCTTTGATTATGGTCCAGGTGAATAGCACAATGATCAATCCCCAAAATATCTGATCGATGCGGTTGTAGAGTTTGTAGCTAAAAGGTTTGTTGAAAAAAGCTTCTGTAATTAGTGGAATCGTTCTCGTCATGGCTGTTTTAGGGAACGGCAAAAACTCGTAAAAAACAAAACCCCCTAGTATCACTCCCGTGATTCGGAGAAACCTCAAATAGGACCACTCACCAAAGAGCTGTGCCATGCGAACTGGACCAGAAAGCGTATCAGCATCGGCTATTCCTCCAAAAATCAAAATGTAGAGCGCTTTGATGTTGATCCAAATCAAACGAAATGGTTCCAGAAATCCATATCTGATTGCTCGTAGTACACTTTCCTCTTGAACAAAGCCAATAAATAAGAAAATGAAGATAGCCATAATCATCATGGAAAAGGCTCCTCCAAAGTTGATCAACAACCGGTGAAGAATAGGCCTATCAGCATATTCCCATGCCATTTTCATGCGTTCTTTGGATCCATCTGGCTGATAGCTATAAAATCGTGCGAAGTAGGGCAGCGGAATGAACAAACCAACCGAAATCGTCACCAAACTCAGAGAAAAAGTAAATGCAGGTTTTTCTCCCATTCCAAGAAAGATATGTCGGTCATAAATTCCATACCTAAGACATAGCACTAGCTTTCCCAGCAAATACACCAGGTAAATGAACAGGTAAGCTACTATGGTAGAGAAAGTTGGATTCATTGATTTAAGGCATTCACAAATCTATTAAATTACCATGAGTTGAGCGTTGACATGATTTAGACTCATTTTCTTCATGAAAACCCACAGAAAGAAATGATTAAATATGTAACCTAAATATCTTCTGGCAATTGTTCCATAGTATTTACTTTAAAGTGCGAATACAATGAAGGGTGCACATAAAATTTATTGTTATTGGAAATATCCATTCGAGTAATTTCTAATTCATCATAAAAGAACGCAGTAGAAAAAGTTGGCCCTTTTTTAACACCAATTATTCCAATATGGTACAGTATATAAATCAACCGTTTTGCAAATACTATAAATTTGATTTTATCACTTTTCCAATCATTAATTGCTGCTTCCAAGCCTCCCTTAAAATGTTTTGAAGTATCAACTTCTAGATAAAGTTCTTCAAATTGATCCTCATGTAATGATTTTAACCTAAATCCATTATTGATTCCATTTAAGAACGAGGTTACAAGGCCAATTTCACCATAATTTTCTCTCCACTCGTCCTCCAAGGCATGAAAACGATCTGTTGAATATGGAACTTCAGCTTTATAAATAACATCTTTAGTGAATGATGTTTTGCTGTTTGCTTTTTGAAAAGCATAGTTTACAAAACTTATAATGTCTCGGGGCCTCATATATGTTCGATCAAGAACATATTTGAATCCAGTTTCACCAGTTCTTCGAACATCATAGAAGGCTTCTGCAACATTCAATTCATGGTTAGTGATATTTATCAATCTATTGTCAACCAGTATTTTTAGTTCTTTTTCTTCCCAGGTCATATCAGCATATAAAGGTCTGAGTTTTTCTCGTTGGCCTCCTTCATGCATACTTCCAAGTTTCAATAAATCATTCAGGTTTTCTCTTAAGGAGACAATAATTTTTACTCCTTTGAATTGCCGAATTTCCTTAATTACCTCAACCATTGCATCAATAAGGTTGTATTTGAATTCAGTTTCTATCCACTCTTTATCTAAGTCATCTATTACTATATAAAACTTCTTTTGATGATCAGTGAAGAGATCGGACTTCATAATATTAAAGATCTCAATAAGTTCTTTGGATTGAACCTCATGTATTACTGATTCGGCTTTATGCTTGATTTCTGTTCTGGAAGTACTACTTGTTTGCGATGAAGAATTTAAACTAACTCCCAGCTCATTTATTGATAATCCTGTTTTGGAACTAATACCATCAACAAGAGACTTTTCTAGTTCTTTAATTTGATACTCCGCATCTAACCAAAACTTGTCGGTCCAATTATCCAGGTATTTTAAAGCTTTTTCTTTTCTGGGATCGGATTTTCCAATTTTTAATATGGCTTCTCTAATATTCTGAATCCAAATAGATTTTTTCTCTTTATTGTAATCATCAGGAAAGTAAAGTTTCAGAAGTTCAACTACAAAAACATGTTTCCAAAGCACCTTGAAAAATAAGCTTAGGTTGACATCAAGATCTCTAAAATATCTTAATACTGTAGAGTTACTTAGATATCTTAATGACAAAGACCCTGGCTCAATTCTGGTAACATTACTACATTTTTCTTCTATGTATCTTATAACTGCACTTTTACCTGATCCAGTTCGACCTAGAAGGATAGATTTCTGTGATTTTGTGTCTATTATTTCCTCTAGAACTTCATGCTCAACATAAACATCAAACAGAATTTCATCAGTTTCTGCGTCAGGTGATCCGATATTTAAGTTTTTTCTTATCCGATATTTCTTACTCATTAATTGGGCGGTAAAGTGGTAGTTCTAATATAACAATATCAAACAATTAACCTTACACTTAATGGATGAACCTCTTTCAAAATCAGACAAAACGGCGGAATTAAGAGAAAAAAGTAGAATTTCACAATACTTATCAGTGGGGTCAATTTCACTATTTCTCCCAAACAGTCTCGCGATCCAGTAGTTTAATGATTAATTTGTAAGAAGTTAGCTGTGGAGTGCTAATGTTAAATTTTATTACAGTTCTAATAGTACTCCATCCGTTAATTAACTTCGTAGAGTAGAATCATTTTTTAGCATACAATTCGTACAACGATACATACCACAAAGCCATGAAAAAAGTACTCATCATTCTCGCATCACTCATTGGGTTGATCTTATTGGCAGCCGTTCTGGTGCCAATTATTTTTAAAGACGATATCCAGGCAGCTATAGATAAAGAGCTGGACAAAGCACTTAATGCCAAAGTATACTATGATACAGACGCATTCAGCGTGTCATTATTCAAGAGTTTTCCAGACATTTCTGTTACCGTTGGTGACTTTGGAATTGTAGGGGTTGAGCCATTTGAGGCGGATACCTTGGTGGACGTGACAGAGTTTAGTTTAACACTTGACATCATGTCGGTAATCAACGGAGAGCAAATTGAAATTGTGGATGTATCCTTGATCGAACCATCGATCAATGTCATTGTCCTAGAGGATGGTACTGCCAATTATGATATTGCGAAACCATCTGAAGAAACAGAAGAGGAAGAAACAGGAGAAAGTGCTCCACTTTCTATCAAAATACAAGGTTGGGAAATTGTAGATGCAAATGTGATTTACATGGATGCTGCTACACCGATGCTGGCTGCAATTGGAGGACTTAACCATTCCGGTTCTGGAGACTTTTCTCAGGATGTATTTGATATGGTAACAAAAACTACCGTTGATGCGATGACTTTTAGCTACGACGGAGTAGACTATATCTACAAAAAGTCTTTAAATGCTGACATTACTATGGCCATGGATTTGGCCAATATGAAATTCACATTCAAGGAGAACCAAGTAAGCTTGAGCAATTTCGGTTTTGGCTTTGATGGCTATGTGAGTATGCCAGGTGAGGATATCGACATGGATATCACTTATGCTGGTAAAGAAATTAACCTGATCAGTATTCTATCATTAATACCGGGCACGTACCAGGAATATTTGGATGGTGTTACCGCTTCAGGAACTGTTGGATTTGATGGCTATGTGAGAGGATCAGTAACAGAAACGGAATTGCCTGCTGTGTTGGCTAACTTCTCAATTGATGGCGGAAATATCGTTTATGCTGATTACCCAATTCCAATGGAGCAGATAGATGTGAAGGCTACTTTCAATATGCCTTCTGCTGACTTGACAGAAACTTCCTTTTTAATGGACAAATTCCACATGCTGTTGGATGGAGAAGAAGTAACAGCTTATTTAGATTTTAAAGATTTAGAAGATTACTACTGGGATTTCCGTATGAACGGGAATCTTGATCTAGAGAAAATTACCCAAATTGTTAAACTAGAGGAAACGACACTTAGAGGACACATCAATGCGCAGTTAGAAACCAAAGGTCGCATGTCTGACCTGGAAGCTGAACGATATATGGAGTTGCCAACTACAGGTAGCATGGAGATTACAGACTTGTATTATCAGGGAGTTGATTTACCGCAGGGTTTTGGAATATCAAATACCAAAATGACTTTAGATCCTAAGGATATCACCCTGGCTAACTTCAAAGGAAATGCTGGTAGAACAGATCTTTACATGGATGGAAAAATTTCCAACTACCTGGCGTATGCGCTAAATGACAGTGCCATGTTGTATGGAAACTTGAATTTCAGTTCGTCATTGGTAGATGTAAACGAATGGATGACTGAAGAAACAGAGGAGGAAACTCCTGAAGATACTTCGGCATTGGAGATCATTCGTATTCCAGAAAATATTGACTTTGTATTAGCTTCTAATATCGAAACAATCATTTATGACGATCTGGAGTTGAAAAATTTCAATGGTAAATTGATTATTCGTGATGGTGCCATTACTATGGAAAAAGTTGGATTCAACTTGCTAGATGGTCAGTTTGAAATGAACGGAGCATATGAATCGGCACTTTCGTTGGCAAAACCACTTTATGATTTTGACTTCAGTATCAAAGGAATGTCGATAGCTTCTGCATTCAAGTCTTTTACTACCATTCAGGAGTTGGTACCAGTTGCTGAGAAAATGACTGGTAAATTCTCTACAGATTTCAAACTTGGCGGTTCTATTGGAGAAGGTATGATGCCTGTCTATGAAGACATGCAGGGAGCTGGTCTGGTTGCCATAGCGAATGCGGCACTTCAAGATGTGAAGTTACTTACTGCAATCTCTAACGTAAGTAAGCTGAATCAAGATGATGGCGAGGTGACTTTGAAAGATGTGTTACTACAAACTGAGATCAGAGATGGTAGAATTTGGGTAGAGCCATTTGATATCAAACTGGCTGGTAAAAAAGCCACTGTGGGAGGAAGTACTGGAGTGGATGGAACTTTGGATTATGCCATGGCCATGGATGTACCTTCAGGTCAGGTTGGTGAAGCGTTGAATAGTGCAATTTCTTCTTTTGCTGGAATGAGTAATGTAGTTGGTAAAGATATTACGCTTAACCTGGGCATAGCAGGTACGTATGATGAGCCTAAAGTGAAATTGTTGAGTGCATCTCCAGGTGGAGAAGGAGGAGGCGTAAAGGCTGCTCTGGAGCAACAAGCAAAAGCTAAAATCAACGAAAAGAAAGAAGAGGTTACGAAAAAGGTTGAAGCTGCTAAGGACTCAGCAACGGCCGTGGTGACTCAAAAAGTAGATTCTGCAAAAGCGGAAGTGAAGGAAAAAGTAGAAGAGGCTAAGGAAGAAGCCAAAGAAGAGCTGAAAGATGAAGCTAAAGACAAACTTAAGAGTGTCTTCAAGAAAAAAGGCGGTGGAAAATAATTAATAACTAACCTTACCCCTCCTTCATATGGAGGGGCTGGTTGGTTGAATATTGACAATTAGATGCCTCGATGATTCGAAAGACTTGTCCAATATATCTTTAGTCTCTCCGAATTCGGGGGAATGACGGATCGAATAATAGAATGAAATATCTATCCATACTCCTTTTGTTTCTGATAGCGTGTGCATCTCCTAAAACAGATCAAGCGCCTTTGTATGATTATGATGTAGAGCAGCGTTTGACTGAGCTCGGAATTGAATTGCAAGTGCCAGGGGCTCCTTTGGCTAATTATGTCAATGCTGTCAGAACTGGAAACCTAGTGTTTATGGCTGGAAAAGGTCCTAGACTTCCAGAAGGCGGCAACGTCACTGGGAAAGTAGGAGATAGCCTATCAATAGAACAAGGCTATGAAGCAGCGCGTCTTTCAGGAATTGCTCAATTAGCAGCACTCAAAGCTGAGATTGGCGACTTGAACAATGTGGTAAGAATCGTAAAAGTAACCGGGATGGTCAATGCCACAGCTGACTTTACTAGTCATCCAGAAGTAATCAATGGCTATTCTGATCTGATGGTCGAAGTTTTCGGCGATAGAGGTAAGCACGCCCGTGCTGCCGTTGGGATGGCTTCACTTCCTCGTGACATTGCTGTTGAGATAGAGATGGTAGTGGAAGTTGCACCGAAATAGGAATAGAACTCACCCCCAGCCCCTCTCTTATTAAGAGAGGGGGAGTAAGTGATTAAAATATTTTGTTCTGTATAAGCTTTGGGGAGAGTTGGTGATCTTAGAACTTAAACGTATACACAATGTTCGGAATCATTGGGAGCTGGTAGCTCTTCTCGATTTCTTCAGTTGGTTGTAAGTAATATTCTCTGACCAATGCCTGATTACCAGTGACGTTATTGGCATCCAACTTCAATTCTCTAGTAGTATTACCTTTGTTTCTTCGAATACCAACTGACAGATTCAGGAAAAACACATCTTCACCTTGTCTTCCCAGCATGTTAGTTTCATCATATATCTCGGTTCCTGCTTCCTGGCTAGCGACCAAATCAATCGGAGTATAGCGGCCGCCACCGAGTAGCGCTAATTTAGCATTCACAAACATCACGCGATTCTTGTCAGGTTGGCCAATAGCAAATTCTTTACCACCAATGAAATTGACAATGTAGTTGCCATTGAATGCCGTTGATCGCTCGATACCATCTTTAGCCGTGTAAAGTGATTCATAAAGTGAAACAGTACTCATGTAGTATAAACCATTGTGGAAAAACCGCTCATAGGTCAGTTCCAAGCCATAGTTTTTTCCTTTTCCATCATTCACTAAAGGCATAGCTCCATAGGCATCAGACTCGTTGAGTAAGGCAAAGCTACTATTCGGGTCATTTTCTACTAACAGTTGGTACAAATGCTGATAGTATGCTTCCACCTTGATGTGTGATTGTGGACTTAATTGATAATCATATCCCAATATAAAATGAGCTGCTTTTGCTGGTTTCAGATTTTTGTTGGGTTGCCAAATGGTTCCATTGTCTTGTGGAATTCTCGCCAGATAAGTAGAGACCGTGCTGAGTTTGCTATGAATACCAACTCCAGCGTTGAAGGAACTTCTCGGAGTAGCCTTCCATCTGATGGCTGCTCTTGGCTCTATGGAGATGGATTCGTTTAGGTTGAAATACAAGGAATGCAAGCCGGAGGTTAATGTCCAATTGTCATTCATGCGGTATTTCCAGGATACAAATCCCTGAACCGTCTCTGTGCTACCTTTATCTTTCAGCACCTCTTCCAATTGATCCGTATCATAATTGAAGATTTTACCTTGAGCATCATATCCGAGTCTGGATAAGATCACACCAGTTTCCATTTTATGCTGCGCATTGAACTTGTAGTTGTAAGTTGACTGTAAGCGAATAGTATTTTTAGAAATAGCGATGTTTTCTTCTTCATAGAATTCATCATTGTCATTCACATATTCATCAATGGATTCCAATTGAGTCCCACTGTAGGAAAGTGTGGTTTTTAGGAAAGCTTTTTCATTGAAGAATCGAACATGTGAAGCTCCAATGACACCAAGCTTACTACCAAATACTCCACGATAAGCCGGATCGCCATTTTCATGATCTTCCTCACCAGAAATACTACTTATGCCACCTAGACCAAAAATATTCAGATGATTGTCTTTGTTCAGAGGCAAATTGATATTGAGGGCAGCATCCTGATATTTTGGAATTCCACCAAAATCTATGATTCCCAAATCTGAAATTAGCTGCAAGGAACTATAGCGATAATTGACAATGTAGGATCCGTTGTATCCTTTTTTGAAAGGGCCTTCCGCTGTGAAATCTATCCCCAGCGTACTTGCTGATGCGGTATATTCCCTGGTTTGGTTGTTTCCTTTTTTGTACTTCATATCAAATACTCCAGACAGAGCGTTTCCATACTCCGGAGCAAAAGCACCCGTCATAAAGTCGGAGTTGGCAAGCATGTTACTGTTCAGCGCATTGATAGGTCCACCAGTGGATCCTTCGTTGGCAAAGTGATTTGGGTTTGGAATTTCAACTCCTTCCAATCTCCAAAGAATGCCTTTTGGTGAGTTTCCTCGCACTACAATGTCGTTGTTGCCTTCGGCGTTGCTGTTCACACCAGCAAAGGATGCGACCAATCGAGCTGGGTCATTGAAGGAGCCGGCATATCGCTGGGTTTCTTCAACCGAAAATGTTCTGGCACTTACTAAAGCCATTTCGTTAATCACTTCAGACTTGTCTTTCTGGGCAGTAACTACTACTTCTTGTAGTTTTTCAATGGATTCGGACATTTCTACAGAGAGAATGACCTCTTTAGCAGCTGTTACAAGTACGTTCGGAATGACTTTTTGCTCATAGCCTACAGACTGCACCAGAAGGTCCACACGACCATATGGAACATCTGCGAGTCGGAAGCTTCCTTCCAAATCGGTGGAGGAGCCAATCAAAGGATCATGATTGATGACCTGAATGGTAGCTCCAATCAATGGACTTTTCGAGTCCGTGTCTAGAATGGTTCCTCGGATTACCTGAGTTTGTGCAAAGGCCATTGAAACCAATAATGTGTTCAGTAAAAAAATGGTTAGTCGTTTCATTAGAGTTAGTTTTTAAGACGTTTTCGCCTTTAGGAAAACCAACTCGGGATTTACCCCCACTTGATTTTATTTTTTATTCAGTTTTCCGCTATTTTCAAGCTTTGATACCATAAATATTAACTATGCAAAGTGTAAGTGAGATGTCAAAAGAGGAGCTTTTGACCTATTGTGCAAAATTGAAAATTAATGGATCCAGTTTTCGTGAACTCTCAGCGATGTTCGAGCAGCACAATATTGATCCTGAATACCGCAGGTTTGTTATTAGGAGTTTAGATACTCTTGACAAAAAGCAAATAGAAATAAAAGACAAAAAGGAACGTACTAACCACTTAACTGGATCAATAATGAGCTTGATTATTGGTATAGCCATCTTCATTTTTGGAGTTGTTCTTTATCGCATAACAACGAGTTCAGGAGTCATTTTTATTTTCAATATAGTGCCAATTGCAGTAGGAGGTTTTATGACGCTAAGAGGAGTAATCGGACTAATAAAATCTCAAATTGATGGATAGAAATTTAGAAGACAGATTTGGAAAATTTCTTATTAAAGGGATGAGAGAGGAGCCTTTAGAGATGTATGAGAGCATCAAAAAAAATGCTCTTAACGGAAAAGCAAATAAATTTCTTCATCCAGATCTTGTTCAACGGGCAAACGATCTTGATTCATTAGTTCAATCACTGAATGTGACACAATTAGAACAACTTGATCGGCTAATTAAAGTGATTGTCGATAACGCAGCATTTTCTACTTTGCGTGAATTTCAAGAAGCATTGGATGAGTGTGATGGTACAGAGAAAATAGATTTAAGAATTGAGGGACAAAAAGTGACGGAGTTAGATCTTTTATCTGGATCACTATTCGGTGAATATTTACTCTGGGTTGAAAAGTTTAGCAATTTTGGAGAGGCTGAGTTTTAGCAAATCAGAACCTCACCGTCAACTCATAGCCTAGCCATGCTTTGGTCAGCACTCCTCCTGATGTAGCAGTATGGAAAGCATGTGTACCAAATCGATCCGCAAAGCCTACGTCTTCTGTCGCGCTAGGATTGAATAGGTAATAGTGGACCACAGGTCCTCCAATAACATGCAAATGATTGGCAAATTGATATCCAAAACGAACTTTTAATCGGATGTCTTGATTCAGTCCATCAATGAAGTGGTCGATTGATTGAAGCGTGTGAGAAGTTGCTTCTATATCCCAGCTTCCTTTGGATTTAATTTTATGACTAGACCCAAGGCCCATTCCATAATCCCATAGGTTGCCAGAGTGCGGATTGATACCTGCTTGAAGGATCGTATAAAATCCGTAAACACCTGATCTGAAACTGAGATTGTATGGAGTCACATCATTGGCACTCACTTCAAAATGATGAATTCCGTTTCTAGATAAATTAACGACACCAATCATTGCTCCTAATTCTACAGAATCAGCAATATTCAGTACACCAATTTGTACGCCTTTCAGCTTCTTCGTGTAATTCAGTAAGCCACTAGCTTGTACACCTTCAAGAGTCCCAGAGTTCCAATTGATGGCTCCTGCTAGTTGGTTTCCTTTAGCATTGATGGAAGAGTTAATGGCTCCAGCCAGTTGCCAACCAATCAAATCTCCACTATGATTGGAAAATCCGCCCATTTGTAATCCTTTCACCCATCCGATAGTCACATTGGACAAACCAGCCATTTGTACTCCATCTGTGTAGTCACCGTTAATATTTAACGCACCGGACATTTGCACACCTTCTACATACGAGCGTTCCATATTCAAGAAACCACCTATTTCTACTCCCTCAAGTGCATGGCTGTAACCCGCAATCAGATTGATGGAAAACTTGTTGGTAAACTTACCCGAAAGAAAGCCATTGGTACTTGCTCCTGGGGTCAATGCAAAGTGCATCCACTTGCGTTCTGTAAGGTTCACGTTTTTGGTGTGAGTCTGCACAGCGGATCCGTTAAAGACATTAAAGACTTTTTCCTTAACCATGCTCTCGGCTTCAGACGCTTTCTTCTTCAATTTGATTGTCCAGTTCGCATTTCGTTTTACCTGTATGATGGTGTCTGCGTAGTTGGCTTTACTGATAGCAATAAAGGCAATGTCATCAGGGAGCGAAACATCTATGGAGTAATCTCCAGAAGCATTGGTTAATACCGGTTTCAAGGTGTGGATTTCATAAACCGAAACATCTTCTAGTTTCATGTTGGTCCCTTCTTCCAGTATTTCACCTTTTATGGTGATAAAGTCCTTTGATGGAGCTGGTTTGGCTGTTGCTTTTTTAGGTAGCAATATGACGTAGCTTCCACGGATTTTGTAATCGTAGTTGGAAGCAAAGACTTGATTTACAGCTTTTTCAAGAGGTTGATCTTGTATAGATGCAGTTAGTTTTTCTGGTTGTAGAATATCCGGATTATAGGCAAAACGATAACCTGATGCTTCCGAGAACTGATGGATTGCTTCAGCAACAGGTACATTCTCCAGCTCCAAACTGACCTGGGCATGAAGACCAATAGAACTAAGACAGAAAAAAATGATAATTAGTCGTCGCATCCCTCTCCTGAAAGTATATAACCTTCATTGGTTTGTTCTACGGTTAATCCTTGTGAAAGGCTGATAATTTCTAAGATTTCATCAATTGATTGATCTTCAAAAGTCGCTTGAAGTTTGCAATTAAGAATAGCTTCATTCTTTACATTGATCCTTACCTGATAGGTAGACTCCAGGTCTTCCAGAACATTGGACATATCCGATCCGGCGAAAATCAATTTTTTAGAGAACCAATATTGCTCAGTGCCAGAAGTGGAGTTGTTGGCAGTGGTCAGTTCCTTTTCATCAAGATTGACCGTTACCTGCTCACCTGCTGATAATATCTCGGTGCCAAAAGCAGATTTCACTTCTACACGGCCAGTGGAGACTGCTACATTCACAGATTTTTCCGATTCCTTGATGTTAAAGCTGGTTCCTAATACGGTGACTGTAACCTCACCAACTTGTACTACGAAGGGTTTTTCTTCATTTCTCGCTACATCAAAAAATGCTTCTCCAGATAAGCTTACTTTTCTAGCAGCAGTATTGAAGTTCTTTTGATAGACCAATGTACTTCCTTCATTGACCGTCACTTTAGTACTGTCAGATAATGAAACTTTGGTGATGGATTCGGCTACCAGCTGGACATCATTATCTTCCTGAATCATCATCAGAACTGCACTTACTGCCAATAGTACAACGGCAGCAACTTTCCATGCATTCCAGAACGATCTACTTGGTACTGTTTGCTCGTGTGCTTTTTTCTTGGCTAAGACGTTGGCAAATGCTTTGTTGGTATCTACTTCAGCAGGTTCTATTCGAACGGAACCTACATCTTGCCAGATCGCTCGAAGCAACTCAAGTTCTTCCTGATTTTCAGCACTTTCATTTGCCCAATTATTGATTTGAGTCAATTCATCCTGTGTACTCTCTCCGGCGAAGTATCGTGAAAAAGCTTCTGAAGATGGTTTATATGTGTTGTTTGACTCCATTTATTATCTGACAACTAATTCAAAATTTACCCCCATACAGCCACAACCATAAAATCAATGGAAGGTAATCTCCCAGCTCATTTCTTAGAATTTTAAGGGCTTTTCCCATCTGGTTTTCTACAGTCTTCAGGGACAGGTTCAGCTCTTCCGCTATTTCTTTGTAGCGCTTTCCCTCAAACCGATTCAACTCAAATATCTCACGGCATTTTTCCGGAATTTTATCCAACGCTTTTTCCAGTCTACCAACCAGTTCATCATATTCCAGCTCATTTGCTGTTTGGGACAATGGACTTTCGTATTGATTGGCATAAGCCATTTCAATTTTCTGATGCTTCAAGAAATTGAGGCAAGCATTACGTGTCGCTGTGAATAAGTAGGATTTGGCGGAAGTGGAGATGGTAATCGTTTCTGCCTTAATCCACACATTGGTGAAAACATCCTGAACCAACTCCTCTGCCTGATCTTTATCTTTCAGATAGTTCATAGCAAAGCCAACCATCACCGGATAGTGTAAGTTGAAAAATGCTTCAAACTCTTTTTCGTCAGAAGGTATTGAGCGGATTAGGCTTGTGGTCACCGGATTGAAAAAATGTTAATACTCCCAGATATCTGTCAGTTTGTAAGGAGATCCATGCGAAGTATGTTCTTCTCCTTTGAAATAACGGAATTTTGGCAATATTATCAAACTTCTGAGATCTTCACGGTCTAGTTTTAAATCTGCAGCCTCAAAATTCTCTTTTAAACGGTCTGATTTGGTCGATCTAGGGATAACAGCCATCTTTCTTGTCAAACCATAAGCCAGACAAGCCTGGGCATCAGTTATTCCGTGCTTCATCGCAATAGCTGAAATAGCAGGCTCTGTGAGCAGTTCAGGATCGTTTGCTTTTCGGTAATCTTCCGATCGGCCAGGCGAACCAAGAGGTGCATAGCCAATCATTTTGATTTTATTGAGCTTACAGAAATCGTATAGTGTCTGCTGAGGCAAATAAGGATGCCACTCACACTGATTGACTTCTGGAGGATCCATGCATTCTTCCAGCAGCAATTGAAGTTTGCTGATATTGAAATTGCTAACACCAATATGTTTAGTCAATTCTGCTGCCATGCAATCCTCCATCCCTGTCCAGGTATCTTCAATGGGAGCCTCTTCTTCTGCGAGGTATTCTTCCTCATTCTGAGCCCAATCAATTCCGCGCTCAACAGCTACTGGCCAATGAATTAAATATAAGTCAAAGTAGTCGAGACCCATGTTTGCCAATGACCTTTCACATGCTGGTTCCACATCGTTGTAGCGATGATCAGAGTTCCATAGTTTGGAGGTTATCCAAAGCTCTTCACGGGTTACATCACCATCGTCGATGGCGTCATTGATTGCTTGACCCACTTCAGCTTCATTTTTATAAATAGGAGAACAATCAATATGTCGATAACCGATTTTGATGGCTTCTCTAACAACATAATATGCCTTACTTGCTGGGATCCCTGATGTTCCCAAACCGATCATTGGCATTTCATCTCCGTTGCTGAATTTCAGAAATTTCAAATTATTCTTGTCTAGTTGCGTTTAACCAAATTTAATCAAGAATTTATCAGATGATAGTATTCATCTACGGGATTGCTTGAAAAATCGATTAGCTAGTCTTTCACGCGTTTTAAGTGGAATATTTCGGTAGTCACCGTGCCTTCATCCTTCATATCCAGGTGAATTTCCAACTCATCGTCATTAACTAGCTCATAAGTGAGGCCTTTAAGTGTAAATTTATTTGCCGTAGACTCAATCATGCTAAAGTCGACAAACTCCTCTTTATCTTCCCAGGCTGTAAAATCACCACTGAAATGACGGAGTTTTAGACCTGTTTCATTGAGTATCCAGAATTCATAAAATTGCACCTTGCCCGTTGCGTCGAAATAGCGAAACATTCCAATCATATCGCCATTACTATCTGGTTCTGACCATATTTCTTCAAAAGTGCCACCAAATCCTGGTCCAGTCCATCGACCTGTGATCCAGCTGAAGTCATGTTCTTGTGCGGTAGTAGCAAATGATACTAGCAGGAGGAGAGGTAGTAATAGTTTTTTCATCGTAAAAAGTGTTTAGTACACTCTCATGACGTGTGGAAGTCTGGAAAGTGGACAATGAAAATAAACTATTTTCTGAGCTTATTGAAGCTGTTGTGCTACGATTTTTAGACCTTCTTCAAAGGAAGTTGGTTGGAAGCCTAGTTTTTCTTTAGCCTTCTCAATCACAAATCCTGTTTTTGGTGGTCGTTTGCCTGGTTGAGAGAAAGTGCTTGCGTCTACTTCAGTGATCAAGGAAGCATTTAGCCCATAGGATTCTGCCACTTTAAGTGCCATCTCGTAAGGAGTCATCATCCCTTCTCCTGAAATATGGAAGATACCCTCATGTTTTCCTTTTGCAACCAAATAGCAGCCTTTGGCCAAATCCTCAGCGAGGGTTGGAGTACGCCACTGATCGTTCACCACTTTGATTGGCTCTCCTGCCTCCAGGGATTTTTTCACCCAAAGGACCAGATTAGATCTACTAGCGTTCAATGAGGTACCATAAACGAGTACAGTTCTTACGATTGCGTAGCTGATGCCACTTTGGTGCAATAATTTTTCAGCGGCCAGTTTAGATTCGCCATAAACACTGATTGGCTTAGGCATATCGCGCTCAGTGTAGGGACCTTCTTTTCCATCAAAAACAAAGTCAGTAGAAACGTACACAAAGTGCGCATTGCATGACTTGGCAATTTCGATCAGGTTTTGAGTAGTGTCAACATTGTTTTCCCAACACAATTCCTGATTTTGCTCGCATTCATCCACTTGAGTCATAGCCGCACAGTGTATGATTACATCTGGATCGCAGATTTCTATGAAAACCTTGATCCCGTCCATATTTCTAAGATCGGCCGATAAATAAGTATAGCCACCCTCAGGGTTGCGATTGACTCCCCTGGCAGTGGCTATAAGTTCTATTCCTTTTTCGTCACGAAGAATTGCAACTAGTTTTTGACCTAAAAGTCCGTTGGCGCCAGTTACAAGTATCTTCATTTACGTAGTATTAATCTTCTGCTGGATACTCGTATCCGTAATTTTTAGTGATTTCTTTTTTCGGAACCATTTCTAGTTCCACTGACATGTAAGTAGGTTTTACTGGACGATCACCAGGACCAACTTTGACATCTGCTAATTTATCAATAATGTCTAAACCTTCAACCACTCTTCCGAAAACGGTGTATTCTTTATCCAAATGTGGTGCTCCCGCGATTTTGGTATAAGTTTCTACCATTCTAGGATCCACTTCTTTGTTAAGGTTGACACTCAATTCTTGCTCTACGTAGCCTTTGCACTCAAGCGCTAGCTCGTTCATGCCGGCATAGTTGCCTTGTTGCTGTAGATCCATGAATAGTTGCTTCAAGCTATCGTATTCAGGATTTTGCAACATCATGCTAATTGACTGATTCAACTTCATTTGGTCAGTGGTCAATTCTGCTTCTGAGAATACTCTTCCGTCAACAATATAGAATTGTGAGCTAGAAGACATTTTCTCAGGGTTAACCTGATCTCCCTGACGAGCCGCTGCCAAAGCACCTTTAGTATGTTGGAATTTTTCGTTGATTTCAGCAGGAATTCTTGCTCCTTCTGGTTCGCGAGTATCATCCTTGGCATAAATGTCACCACCTTGTACCATAAAGTCCTTGATGATTCGGTGCCACTGTGTACTATCGTATTTGCCTTCTTTCGCCAGAGCGATGAAGTTCTTTTTGTGTAATGGTGTCTCATCATACAAGATGGCTTTCATATCGCCAAACTCTGTGTGGATGATCACTAAATAATCTTTGTTTTTGTCACAGGCTGATAAAACTACTGTGAAAACTATCGCTAAAAGAAATAATCTCTTCATTGGTTCGCTTTAATTTGGGCTCAAATATACAAGATCAAAATATTAAAAAAACGCTCAGTTAAAGCTCTTTTCGAATATCTGCCAGTACCTTATCTCCACCAGCTTCCAATATTTCTTTTGCCAACTGCTTTCCTAATTTTACAGGGTCCGCGTCAGATAATGTTTTCACAATTCGAGTAGAACCGTCCAAACTCACAATTCCACCTTCGATGCTAACCTGATTGCCTGTATTTGTTGCTAATGCGAAAACCGGGATGCTACATCCGCCTTCTAATTCAGCTAAATACGCACGCTCTGCTAACAATCGCTTTTCCGTCTCTGGATCATTGATTACCTGGCGAATGGCATCTCTTTTTTCTTGACTGATGTTCACATGAGATTCGATCGCCACGCTTCCTTGACCAACTGCAGGTATAAATTCTTCCGTAGTAAGCTCATGCTTGATCATCTCATCATACCCCATACGATGAACGCCTGCATATGCCAAAACCAATCCGTGACACAAACCATCCCGCATTTTTGCAATTCTGGTTTGTAAGTTGCCTCGAACATCTACGGTTTTGATGTTTGGATAGAAATGCTTGAACAGTGCCACGCGGCGAGTAGAAGAGGTTCCCAAAACAAGGTTGGGATCATTCATATCAATTGATTGATCTGAGACAATCACGTCATTGATTTTTTCACGCTCAGTGAATGCAATGATTTCAAAACCTTCAGGAAGTCTTGATTGCATGTCTTTGGCACTGTGGACCGCAATATCTACAGCTCCAGAGGCTAATTGCTCTTCCAGTTCTTCAGTGAAAACGCCCTTACTTCCAATCTTGGCAATCGATACATCCAGTACTTTGTCACCTTTGGTTTCCTTCAAAACCAATTCTGTTTCGTATCCAGCATTTTGCAGCTTTTCAGCTACATATTCTGCTTGCCATAGAGCCAATTTGCTCTGGCGAGTTCCTATTCTAATCTTATCCACTATGCGTTTCTCTTAGCCCCTCTTCTTTTTTGATAATTCAGCTCCACATATTCGATGATCTTGCCAGCAATGTCACTTTCGGTTGCTTTTTCGATGCCTTCAAGTCCTGGTGAGCTGTTTACTTCCAAAATCAACGGCCCTCTGTCAGATTGCAGCATGTCAACACCAGCGACACTAAGTCCCATTGTTTCTGCAGCCTTTACGGCAGCAGCTTTTTCTGATCTTTTCAATTTGATCAGCTCTGCAGTGCCACCTCTGTGAAGGTTAGATCTAAATTCTCCTTCTTTTCCAGTTCGTTTCATGGCACCAACTACTTCTCCGTTTACTACAAAGGCACGAATGTCGGAAGCTTTGGCTTCTTTGATGAATTCCTGAACAAGGATTCTGGCTTTCAGACCATGGAAGGCTTCTATTACTGATTTAGCAGCTTTGATGGTTTCAGCCAATACAACTCCTAGTCCTTGGGTTCCTTCAAGTAATTTGATAATCAAAGGTGCACCACCCATGTTTTGGACAATCTGCTTTTCCTCCTTGGAGTAGTTGGTAAATGCTGTTTTTGGCAAGCCTAATCCAGCGGCAGCAAGCATCTGCATGCTTCTTAGTTTGTCTCGGGACCTGGTGATGGCGATAGAGCGGTTGGCGCTGAATACGTCCATCATCTCAAATTGGCGCAATACAGCAGTTCCATAAAAGGTAACGGAAGCACCAATACGAGGAATCACCGCGTCAAATCCTTCGAGTTTTTCTCCTTTGTAATACATGGTTAAGGCATTTTGCTCAATCATAATATCACACTGAAGATGATCTATTACATACACCTCGTGTCCACGGAACTGGGCCGCTTCTACAAGTCGTCTTGTGGAATACAAATCTGATCTACGAGACAGTATGGCTAATTTCATTTCTTATATTTTCGTTTGGGGATGTTCAATATATGTAAAATACGCTTGTCCACTGGTTGTTACTAAGTGAACTTATGATGATGTCTTTTTCAAATCGTGTGACAGGTTTTTCTTGGATACATCAACCAGAAACCGATCTTTCAACAATTTTCTACCCAGTAAAATGGGATTTTTCATTTGTGATCGATCTGAAAGTGAAAACTCCGCAAGGTATGACTTGCCGAATAAGACAATATGCGTTTTGATAATGTACCGCTTTTGGGCTTCGCCATTCGAACTCTTGATAGACTTTTGGTAATACTCACGAGTTTGAAATTTCTTCACCAACGACTTGCCATCAACTTTCGTAGGCAACTGAAAACTTAGCACTCCATCAGTAACCATTATCTTTTTACAATGGATGGATGAAGTATAAGCTCCGGTATCTATTTTGGCATTGGTTTCTAAAATGCCCAGGTCGGGAAGGTCTACTTTATCTGTTCTGCCAATTGTTTTCTTGGTTTTCATGACCGAAGAAATTTACTGCATTGCAGTGAAAGGTTCATAAATGTGATTCTAGGACTGGCATTTCTCGCCAAATGGCCCAGGCATTCACTAATGCTCATGTAGATTTTTTCCAGGGCAGGCAAACTGGCAAATCCACCAAATTTTTGAATGAATTCACCTTCAGCTCCTTCTCTGTTGACCAATTCATTGTTGTCTGCCTTACTAAGGATGGCATCTCTAATTAAGGCAATAGAAAACTCCAACTGGTTTCGTTGCTGTGGCTTGGAACTTCTCACGAAATCTTCTGTCACATTGAGCAAACCAGAATAATCGCCTTTCAGGCACATCTGCATCCAGTTTCGAAATGCTTCGTAAGCCATTTTATCGGCATGCTCCAATTCGTAGATGGCTTTACCCATACTGCCGTTGGACAATCGTGCTACTTTCTCCGCTGTGGTTTGATCGATACCTTTATTTTCAACAAGGTAATCTTTAATTACTTCCTCCTTGAATGGAGTCACGTTGAATATTTGCGTTCTGGATTTGATAGTAGCCAGTAGATTATCATAAGCATAACTCACCAGCAAATAGATAGTTTGTGTTGGTGGTTCTTCCAGTACTTTCAGAATACCATTGGCAGCTGCCGGGTGCATGAACTCTGGATACCAGATAATCAATATTTTAAAATCCCCTTCGAAAGACTTCATACTCACCGTGCGGATAATGTTACGGCTATCTTCTCTGGAGATTAATACATTCTTGTTTTCATAGCCATTGTAAGCGACCCAGTCATTGATGTCACTGTAAGGCTTTTCTGCAGCAAATGTTCGCCATTTTTTTAGCGTTTCTGTTTGCAGCTTGTCATAGTCTGAGCTCTTGCTAGCTGATGGTTTCGGATAGATGAAGTGCACATCTGGATGAATCAGCTTGGCCATTTTTTGACAATTGGCACATTCTCCGCAGGAGTCCTGATCTTGTTTGTTTTCACAAAGCAGATAGGTAGCAAAAGAAATAGCTACGGGCAATCCACCGCCGCCCAAAGCACTATTGAAAAGCTGTGCGTGAGCAATGTGGTTGTTCTTGTAAGAAGCTACAAGAGACTTTTTTAAATCATCTAATCCCGGAATTTCGGCAAACTGCATACTTAATCTTTATTTTCCCAGACTCTGTATTGGGAAGAAGCTTCAAAGATATGATTTAGGATGTCTTTATCTTCCTGGCTGAGGTCTAAATTTCTTCTTTTCATCACAATATCCGCCGTGATAAAGGCCTTTCGCGGATGGTGTGTTGCAAATCCTTCTGAACCTCCCCACGCAAATGATGGTATGATGGTTCTTGGAAAGCCATTGCCATAGATATTCGAAGCTACGCCCACAGTTGTTCCAGTATTGAAAATGGTGCCTATGGCTGTTTTGCTGTGATCTCCCATAATTAACCCACAGAATTGTAATCCAGTGTGCGCAAAACTCCCAGACTTGAAGTCCCACATTCTTACAGGGTCGTAATTGTTCTTCAGGTTAGAATTGTTGGTAGCTGCACCAAGGTTACACCATTCTCCTAACACGGAGTTGCCAAGGAATCCATCATGACCTTTGTTGCTATAGCCCCAGAAAATACTGTTGGATATTTCACCACCTACTTTACAGTACGGGCCGGTAGATGTATCTCCTCGCAGTTTGGTACCCATGGCCACAATAGAGTGTTCGCCCATCGCAAACGGTCCTCTGATCAATGCACCTTCCTGAATCTCACAATCTTTACCAATGTATATAGGGCCATTTTCGGCATTCAATACTGCAGCTTTGATGGAGACTCCTTCTTCTAAAAAGATATTTTCAGCACCGTAAACTATAGTGTGCGGATCTTCAATCGCAGCAGATTTTCGTCCGGTGGTGATTAACTTATAGTCGTTTCGAATTTCCTGACCATTTAATCGGAATAGGTCCCAGGTGAATGAGATTTCGGAAATTTCTTCAGAAAACTCAGTTGACGAATATGCTTCCGGGCTTTCTAATGGGTTTTTGGATCCTTTGGCAACGAGTATTTTGTTCTCTTTGGTGATCGCATCACCTGATGACAGTTTATGAATCTTGTCAATTAGCTGTGGGTTGGGTAGGATTCCATCTACAATCCACAAGGTCTCTTGATTAGCTTCTGTAAATGGAAACTTTCCTTGGAGATACCCCTGAGTAGCGTATCCGAAGGATTTGATCGCTAAATGCTTAGCCCATTTCTCATCTATCGTAAGGATTCCAACACGCAAATTGGCGACAGGACGCGTGTAGGTGAGAGGTAGGAGTTGTAAATGGGCGTCTGAAGATTCAGCAAAAAGGATGTTCATAGGGTAAAATTAATCGCTTTCGACTGGACTAGTAAGTACAAACAAAAAAAGTCTTCAAGCAATGCCTGAAGACTTGTAAACTCATGTATTTGAAAACAATTACTTGTTCTTTTTGTACTTCTTGTTGAATTTCTCCACTCTACCAGCAGTATCCAAGAAGATATTCTTACCAGTGTAGAATGGGTGAGAAGCAGAGCTAACCTCTATCTTGATCAATGGATATTCGTTACCATCTTCCCACTTGATAGTTTCGTCACTAGACATTGTTGAGCGAGTCTTGAATTTAAAGTCGCCTGTAGTGTCGAAAAATATAACGTCTTTGTATTCCGGATGAATGTCCTTTTTCATAATTTCCTCGATGCTTTTCTTAAAAAGGAATACAAAGATAGAGTAAATTATGTGATAATCAAAAGCACCTTTTTTAATATTTTTACTTCGTGAGATTTACTTTAATAATAATACTCGCTCTGACGATCAGTAAGTTAGCAGCACAATCGACTGATATTCCGCTAAATAGCTGGGCATATCCAGTTCTGGATGAATGGGATGTAAAAGGAGAAAACAACGTTTTTTCTACCGTAAAGCCAGTTAGTAGGGCCTATTTTTCGGAAATATCCAACGGAGTTGATTGGAAATTGAGCAAGTCTGATCAAGCGGATCTCCAGTTTATTGTTCTGGAAACAAGAGAACATCAGGATTCTGTACCTGCAGCACAAAAGGGATTATTTAATGCTCTTTATAAATATGAGTCTGATTTTTTCGCTTATTCAAATGATGAAATTGACCTTCATGTAAACCCTGTTTGGCTCATTGAGGCTGGAAAAGACACTGAAGGAAGGCTCGATGAAACCTTATATCAGAACTATCGAGGCCTGGAGTTGAGAGGAACTGTTGACAATAGAGTCAGTTTTTATACACTCATATCAGAAAACCAGGCAAGATACGCAGATTATATAAAGGATATGACCGACTCTACTCTTGCCGTGCCATATGAAGGGTTTTGGAAACAGTACGGAGGAACAGGCGTCGACTTTTTGCGTGCTCAAGGCTATGTAGACATCAATGCAACCAAACACATCGGAGTGCAATTGGGCTATGGGAAACATTTTATAGGTGACGGCAAACGCTCATTGATACTTTCTGATATAGGTAATAATTACCCTTACCTGCGATTGAACACCAAAGTTTGGAAGATTCAATACACCAATATTTTTGCGCAACTCATCGCTCAAACTTATGGTGGAGATTTTGGTCTTTTAGGAACAGGAGCATTTCCTAAAAAGTATATGGCCAATCACCATTTGTCCGTACAGGTTTCAAATAACCTAACTATTGGATTGTTTGAGTCCTTTATTCAAGGGGATAGTACAAACAATACCAATCTAGGAATGCTCAATCCGCTCATATTTTTCAAAGCCATTGAGCAGCAAGATGGAAGTGGAGGTAACACGATTGTCGGCCTGGATTTCAAATGGAATCTATGGAAACGAGTTTCTCTTTATGGTCAGCTCGCAATTGATGAGTTAGTTGTTGGGGAGTTGCTGGACAATACTGGCTGGTGGGGTAATAAGCAGGGTTTCCAACTAGGTGGTAAATATTTTGATGCGTTTGGCTTAAAAAACCTGGACTTACAATTAGAGCTCAACCGTGTGAGACCGTATTTGTATGCGCATGAAAGTTATTACACCAATTACAGTCATTACAATATGGCGCTGGCGCATCCTCTTGGCGCAAACTTTAGAGAAATTCTTTCCAGCGTGAGTTATCAACCTATTCCTAGACTGAAGTTGAAAGCAGACTTGTTGTTGGCCAAATACGGCAATGACATCAATGGCTTGAGTTATGGACGTGATATCATGGAACCATATTTACCAGATAATCGTCCTGGAGACTATGGCAATGACATGTTCCAGGGAGAAACGATTGATTTGACGATGGTTCAGCTCAATGCGCAGTACATGCTGTATCATAATTTGATTCTGAACGGGACCATGATTTATCGAGATGAATCTTCAGTTACCGGATTATCAAAAGCTACGCAGATGTTGACCTTTGGAGTTTATTGGAATTTCCCAGTTAGAAGCTACTTGTTTTAATGAACTTACTTTGGCGCATAGCAAAGTATGCCCGACCGGTTGATAAAATTCTACCGCTGTATCTCGTTTTGATACTCGGGGCGACTATTTTCAGTGTTATTAACCTGTCTGCTCTTATTCCTTTACTGCAAGTATTGTTTGATCAGGTTCAAGAGCCTGCACAGCAGGAGGGAATAATTGCTTCTATTAAAAATCAATTTTATCAGCAACTCCATACTTATATAAGCGAGGAAGGAAAAGTTGCCGCACTCTATTTCATCTGTGTATTGGTAGCTGTTTCCGTACTGATGGCCAATGTCTTTCGCTACGCGTCTCAGTTGATTTTGGCGAAAGTCCGTGTCCGAACCATTAAAAACTTACGTCAGGAAGCTTTCGAGCAAGTTCTTCGATTTGATATTGATTATTTCCATGAGCAGCACAAAGGTGATTTTGTTTCCAGACTCACAGTAGACGTACAGGATGTAGAACAGTCAATTGTCAGTGCGATGAAAGCGCTTATCAAAGAGCCCTTTTTATTGATTGGGTATTTAGTGGCTCTTTTCGTGATATCCGCAGAGTTAACTTTATACACCCTTGTACTTATTCCAGCCGCAGGCTTTGGAGTGTCCATTGTGGCCAGGAAAATCAGAAAATGGTCTCGTAGATCTCAGGAATCTGTTGGTAAGTTGGGTGGATTACTGGAGGAGGCCTTTACAGGTATTCGCGCCATCAAAGCCATGAATGCGCAGGACTGGGTAAAGGGTCGATTTGAAAAAAACCTGAAAGCCTACGCGAGAGAAACCTATCAAATTGCCTCCAAGTCGAATTTATCATCTCCGATCAGTGAAGTTGTAGGTGTAATCGTTTTAGTGATTACACTGATCCTTGGAGGAAAGATGGTTTTGATTGATCAATCCATGGATGCTGCCACGTTTATCGGATTTCTGGTAATCTTTTCTCAACTGCTTAATCCAGCCAAAGCCATTTCCGTAGCCAGTTCACAGATCAATAAAGGCCTCGCCTCTGCAAGTAGAATCTTCGAACTGTTGGATCAGCAACAAGAAACACCAGTGGGTCATTTGACTCCTGTTTATCAACAAAGCATCCAGTTTAATGAGTGTAGTTTCTCCTTTGGAGACCATTTGGTATTGGATCAAATGAGTTTTCAGATAAATCATGGAGAAGTGATCGCTTTGGTTGGGACTTCTGGATCGGGAAAATCAACCATAGCAGATCTGCTTTGTGGTTTCTATCAACCTAAATCAGGTGCAATTCTGTTAGATGGGGTTGCATTAAATGAATTAGATCAACATCTATGGAGGTCACACATCGCGTTTGTATCTCAGGAATCGGTCATGTTCGACGACTCCATTCGTAACAACATTTTGTTTGGAATGGAGGGTGTGAGTGAGGAGAAGTTGCAGGAAGTAATTGATCAATCCTACGTGGCAGAGTTTGTGAATCAACTGCCAGCTGGTTTAGAAACTGCTGTCGGATCAAATGGAGCCAGACTGTCTGGTGGTCAAAAGCAGCGGATTGCTATTGCCAGAGCGATGTTGAGAAATCCAGAATTATTAATTCTCGATGAAGCTACATCGGCGTTGGATGCTCAATCTGAACACATGGTACAGAAAGCATTGGCTCAATTGATGAAAGATAGGACCACATTGATAATTGCACATCGCCACAGATCGATCCAACATGCTGACCGTATTTTAGTTATTAACCATGGGCAAATCGAGGAGTCTGGAAATCATGAAGAGCTGGTTCGCAAGAACGGTTTATATGCCGAACTGACCCAGTTGCAGGCTTTTTGACGCATTCAGTCGATAAGATTGGTTGCCTCGGGGAGTTTTACCTAACTTTTCGCCAAGATTCAAAATAAAAGATGAGAAAGTTCAAGCTATTCTTCTACCCAATCTATTTGATTGCAGCATTTTTAGTTCTCTACTATAGTGTGGACATAATGAGTAATATGGAAAGCTATAAAGAGAAGATAGATATGACTTTTGCGCTCCGCAAGCTTCCAGTATATACGATGAGCGCTTTCATCATATTGAGCGTGTTGATGATTGTGGAGCTGGCAGCAGAAAACTTCCAAATTATTTCTCTGAAACGTCGAGTAAAAAAGGCCGAAGAAGAAGTATTAAAATATAAGGCCAAACTCTACGACAAGTCTCAAGGAGAAGATGATGAGGAGGACGATGACGAAGAAGAGGATGATGAAAGACCTCAGTTGCCTCAATTCGATCTTGGAGATGATGATGACGAGGATGACAAGTAATTGTCAAATTTGAGCTCATCTTTTACGGTTAACTAAATATCTTACTTTTTATTCCAGTCAACGATTCGTCAACAATTGAATGACATTTTTTGATCACTTTTATCTTATAAAAAGTAACGAAATATGTCGTTTTTCTTCTCTGTATTAATCGTATGTAACATAATCTTCCTGCTGCGGTCAGCCGCCAAGTGGAGACATTCTACCAGATAATCTTGCTGGAATCGAGTATTCCTGCAGGAACCTGCACATTTTATTTGCACAGTTATTTGAGAAAATGGTAATTTAGAAACCATGCTGGCAAAGAGTTTTGGAAGTGCGGTTTATGGTGTCAACGCCTACACCATCACCATTGAGGTAAATGTTGGACAAGGAACGAAGTTCTTTATGGTTGGTCTACCAGACTCGGCTGTTAAAGAAAGTGAGCAGCGTGTGGAGTCTGCCCTCAAGTTTTACGAGTACCGTATGCCACGACAAAAGGTGGTCATCAATCTTGCGCCTGCAGATATCAAAAAGGAAGGGTCTGCATACGACCTTCCAATTGCCTTAAGCATTCTACACGCATCCGAGCAAGCAGATTTTCCGGAGCTGGATAAGTACATAATTATGGGTGAGTTGTCGCTTGATGGAATTCTTCGTCCCATAAAAGGGGCTTTGCCAATAGCCATTGAGGCACGAAAGCAAGGATTTAAAGGCTTCATTCTTCCTAAGGAGAACGCCATAGAAGCGGCGATCGTAGATAATTTGGAAATCTACGGAGTGGAAAACATTAAAGAGGCCATTGAGCATCTGGATGGTACCAACCCATTAGAGAAAGTAACCTTTGATACACGTGATAACTTCTTCCACGATATCGATCAATTTGAATCTGACTTTGCGGATGTACAAGGTCAGGAAAATATCAAGCGAGCCATGGAAATTGCTGCCGCTGGTGGTCATAACGTGATCATGATTGGCCCTCCCGGAGCTGGTAAAACGATGTTGGCGAAAAGATTAAGCTCCATCTTACCACCGCTAAGTCTCCATGAGGCATTAGAAACCACTAAAATTCACTCCGTGGCCGGAAAGCTAGGTCAAAATGGAAAACTGATAGCACAAAGGCCCTATAGGAGCCCACACCACACTATTTCGGACGTTGCTCTGGTTGGAGGAGGAGGCATTCCACAGCCAGGAGAAATTTCTCTTGCCAACAATGGTGTCTTGTTTTTGGATGAACTGCCAGAATTTAAGCGCACGGTGCTGGAAGTGATGCGTCAACCGCTAGAGGAACGACGAGTAACGATTTCCAGAGCAAAAGTGAGCATTGATTATCCGGCCAACTTCATGTTGGTGGCTAGTATGAACCCTTGCCCTTGTGGATACTACAATCACCCGGAGAAAGAATGTGTTTGCGGGCCTGGTGTCGTACAGAGATATTTGAATAAAGTAAGTGGGCCGCTTCTAGATCGAATAGATCTGCATGTGGAAGTAACTCCTGTGTCTTTTGATGAGATGACTGCCAATAGAAAAGCGGAATCTAGTCTGGAAATCAGAGATCGGGTGATCAAAGCACGTGAAATACAGAAAGAACGATTTAAAGAAACACCCGAGATCTTTAACAACGCCATGATGGGTTCTCAAGCCACAAAGGAGCTTTGTAAGATAAATGAAGCTGGGAAAGCATTGCTGAAAACAGCCATGGAAAGATTAGGGCTTTCAGCTAGGGCATATGACCGGATCTTGAAAGTGTCCAGAACCATTGCTGATCTGGCTGGAAGTGATGATATCCGCATTGAACATCTGGCAGAAGCCATTCAATACCGCAGTTTGGATAGAGAGGGCTGGGCGGGGTAGTTAATTAATGGAGATTATCTGGGTTCCATTCAATTCTCCTTTTGCCCTTAAGTGATGGAGATGTCTTTAATCCTTGCGAAATGATTTCCATAAGGTAGTTCCATTTCTTCTGTCCAGACCAGGTCAGATAATCATCAATAAAAACATTTTGTTGATCATCGCTACTTGTATGGTCAGGATTCCATTCTATTTTCCTGGACATAAATTTTGACTAGAGAAACGTTTTAAAATTAGTCAATCTTACTTATTTAATATTGTCAGTCGATTGCATGGGAATTAGAAACAAGGTGTTTACAAATTCTTAGGCTTCGTTCCTGGTTTCCCTTCTTGTGGATTGAGATAGATGCGCTGAGTAGGGTAGGCAAAATCTATGTCATTGCTTTCTGCAAATCGTTCGAGCACTTCTTCCCAGATGTTGTGTTCGGTTAGCCGTCTCTTTCTTGGATCTACCAGGTAACGCATGGTGAGCATCACTCCGCTATCCTTTACCGCGGTATAAACGATGGGTGTTAAAGTGCCATAAAATATCATGTACTTTTTGGAGGCTTCTATCAGTCTTTCCTGGGCTTCTTTGGTTAAATGCTCGGTATGCTTTTTTACAATCGCACTCAGGATGTCCTTTGCCTTCTGCCAGTTGCTTTCAAAAGTGATCAAAATCCCTATTTCATTCCATATATGAGAAAAACCCTGATTATAGTTGGCTTGTGGCAGTTTAAAAATTTGTCCATTGGGAACGTGAATGATTCGTCCTGTGCTCTGGTCGGCATCAACCCAATTGTTGATTTCATTTAGAGTAAATTGAAAAAAGCGGATGTCAATAACATCACCAGCATGGTCTCCGATTTGAATCCGATCTCCTACCTCAAAAGGTTTGCGAATGAGGATAAACAACCAACCTGCTACATTCACGATAGGGTCTTGCAAGGCAATGGCCAAACCAGCTGTTACCAATCCGAAAAAAGTAGCCAAAGAGCCCATTTTGTCTACCCAAATGGACCCGATAATGATGATTAGAAAAATGTAATAGGCATTGTTGACACCATTGCGCCAGTGGTACTGCTCTCGTACGTTCTCAATTTTGTTGTTGACCAATTTTACCAGCAGCTTGCGGAGCGTCCACAAGATGAGAAACGTGATTAACGAATAAAGAATTTTGAGTTGACTGGTTTCGGAGATTCTCCAGGTTTTTTCAATCCATTCTATTACTTCCATTGTGCGTGGTTTTAGGTCGATGATCAATCACACTTCCTAATCATTAAATTTACTGATACCGTCTTTTGTTTGATCAAGTTTCCTGATCAATATTTTTGGACCTGTTCAAACTTTATTGATTGTGAAATTTTTAATACTTGTGTCCATTCTCCCGAACCTCGTTCGTCATTAGGAAAATGATAATCATAAAACACTAATGAAATGAACAAGTATTTAGTCATCTATCACGCACCGAAAGCAGAAGTAAAAGGCATGAATTTTCCTTCAGAGGAGGAGAAAATGGCCGCTATGATGCCATGGTTTGCCTGGAAAGAAGCAATGGGCGATCATCTATTGGATTTTGGAAATCCGCTAATGGGAGGAAAGAAACTGACACCAAAAGGCACACCAGTTGAGAGCCAAAAAGAAGTTTCAGGGTATTCGCTAATTCAAGCGAATAGTTACGATCATGCCATCGAACTACTAAATGGTCACCCACACCTGGCAAGTGGTGCCTGTGAAATCGAAGTACATGAGGCAATTGCCATGTAAAATGTATCAGTAGCTCGACTTATTGAGGTTGAGCTACTGTATTTTCTAAGATGTCCAGTACTTCAGAAAAAGTTGATTCTCCTTTGTCTTGCAAGTACCATTTCTGCAATTCAACAGAAAAATCACTGTAAGGTCTTGGGTTTTCTTCTTGCTTCCAGGCGTCGTACAGCATTTGTGCCTCTTGTGGTCTTGGTCCCCATGACCCAAGCACATCAAATTTATTATCGAGCATGATCAGTTTTGGAATAGATCTGCCACCACGAGTCAGGAACTGATCCATCAACTCAAGGTTTTCATCTCTTAAGACAAACCGAGTATCAATTTGGTCATTTGCGTCAGCCATTTTTTGCAACAATGGAATGATTTGCGCTGCATCACCACACCAGCTTTCTGTAATAATTAACCACGTTTGCGAATAGTCGATGCTCTGCATCTTGGCCTCATGGTTCTCAGGAAGATTGATGGTTTTGGCCAATCGTTTCATTCGCTGATTACCCAACTTGGTATAGTTGACGTAGCTTTCTGATTTATTTGGGCCAGAAGAATCACCTGTGTCAGTCAGAGTTTGAACAAGGTTTACATATTCTTCATAGCTCATTGAGTGATCAATGGCTGTGTTGATGATATTCTTCAATGCTGATTTTTCCATTTCGTAATAGCTTCTGATCAGTAAATCGAAATGCATGTTGAATAGTTTCCGAAAAGGGGAATTCAGTGATTAATTGTCGGCTGGAACACTTTCCAGAGCAGGTTCCTCGTATTGGTTTACTCCTTTGTAGAACATCCAGTACATGGCCAGCATGATAAAGTGTGCCACATCATCTCTATTAAACCATGCCGGATGAATATCTACCTGGCCGATTTTAGCTGCACCAATTGCGAAAAGGCAGGCAATTCCGTAAAGGAAATAACGGTAATTCGACTGACCACTTTTTTGTCGATTGTAGGATAAAACTCCTGCGAGCACAAAGAATCCCGCTGTATGAACCATTACCCATTTAAATGAAAAATCAAATACGAGCATAGTAAATGTGGCAAATACCTTTGCACGAATTACCGTAAGGAGCATCTGTTTTTTCTTAGAGTCAGTAATGTCGAGTATCATAGCCAGCTCAGCGATCACCACTGATATAATAGCAATGGACCAGTTAGTAATCTTGAAATACTGGCCAGTATAGTTGAATAAGAGATGACTCAGACCTCCGAAAATGAATGCGAAAGTATAGCCAAGGAAAAACCATCTCCAATATTTCTGAAAAGTAGTCTGCGCACTTTCTAATCTTTTATAAAAAATGAATGCTTGTGTGGCAAGGACCCAATTCATCAAGGTACTTAGTGGCTCTAACAACTGTAAGCCAAACAATTCGAATGCTACTTTTTCCAAAATGCCGAGATTTTTTGAATGAGCGAAACTAAAGAAGTCAGACTAAAGATATTTGCTAACTTGCTCAAAATGCTTCGCTATTTATCGAAAATACTCCTTGGACTCTTTCTGATTTTACTCGTTCTAGTGATCAGTGTGGTGAAGTTGGTAGACAGATCTCCATATGAGGAACAAGCATTTTATCAGGAGATGGATCAGCGGTTGGACTCCTTGAACAGTCATTTTTCCGTTCCAATTGATACTGTAACTCTCCAGGTGGGTTGGTCAGAAGTTAATATCACTCCATCGACTAATTTGCCTCTTGCGGGATATGGAGCTAGAGACCCTAAAACCATGGAAGGTGTTCTCGATAGCTCATTCATCCGAGCGGTAGTCTATCAACTTGATGCTAGAAAACTGGCCATGATCTTTTCGGATTTATTGGTCATTCATCCGGAGTTGCGTAATGCCGTTTTCGAATCATTGCCGAGTGGCTGGCAGCGACATGAAATATATTTTACTGCAACTCATACCCATTCTGGTCAGGGAGCCTGGGCTCCGGGAGTGGTTGGGGATTTGTTTGCCGGTGCATATGACCCACAACAAGTGGTAATTTTGAGTGATAAAACTTTAGAAGCAATCAATAAGGCGACTGCCAATTTGAAGCCAGGAGCTGTTCAGTTTGGTGAACTATCAGTGGACAATCTGGTGAGAAACCGGCTGGTTAAAGAAAAGGGTATTACCGATCCATGGCTCAAAGTAGCAAGATTACAAAGTGACACGCTGGTAGGGCACATTGCTGTATTTAGTGCACACGCTACATGCTTTGGAGCTGACAACCATCTTCTGGCAAGTGATTACCCAGGAGAGTTGGTCCGGATGTTAAATGAACCATTTGATTTTGGTGCTTATGCTGCAGGTGCAGTTGGAAGCATGGCGGTGAACACTAACGGCGATTCTCCTAAGGAAAAAATTGAAGAAGTGGCAAGCGGCTTGAATGAACAAGTGCAGTTGTTGTCATTGATTGGACTTGATCAATTGCCGATTCAGCAGTTAACTTCTTTTCGCCTGAACTTACCCATGCGTGATCCGCAAGTCAAATTGACCAATTCTCTTGCCTTGAGACCTTACATTTTTAATATGTCTTTTGGGGAATACTCCAATGATATCAGCGTTGCGGTACTAGGACAAGCCATTTTCATTGGATTGCCTTGTGATTTTTCAGGAGAGCTGGCCGTTCCTTTGTATGAACAGGCCAGGGCGTTGGGTTATCAACTATTCATTACTTCATTCAATGGTGGATATGCCGGATATGTCATCAAGGATGAGTGGTATGATTTATCAAAATATGAAGCACGAACAATGAGCTGGTATGGCCCTGATGCCGGATCCTATTTGTCAGAAGTAATCTCAAGATTGATTCAAATTATTCATGAAAATAACGAAACCAACCCTGCTCGTAGATGAGCAAAAAGTACGTAAGAATGTGCGGATGATGCTTGAGAAAGCAAAAAGCAATGGAGCAGAACTTCGTCCACATTTCAAAACACATCACTCAGCGGATATTGCGGCCTGGCTCAGAGAGGAGGGGGTTACCAAAGCGACTGTATCTTCTGTTGACATGGCTAAGTATTTTGCCAAAGCCGGTTGGGATGATATTACCATTGCTTTTCCTTACAATCCTCTGGAAGCGGAGGAGGTGGAGCAGTTGGCCAAACAAATCACTTTGAATGTCACGATTGTTTCTAAAGAGGCATTAGTGCATCTCAATCAACATGTGAAGGCTCCGATTAATTATTTCATTAAAGTAGATGTAGGTACCCACCGCACAGGTATTTTGCCTGAGTTGACAGATGAAATTGGTCATATAGCTCAATCCCTGAACTCGGAGCATAAATTGGTCGGTTTACTCGCACATGCAGGTCATACCTATCAGCCTATGACAAAAGAGAAGGCCGAGAAAGTGTTTTCAGAATCCATAAAGGCATTTGATGAAGTAAAATCGATAGTTGGAAAAGAGGATTTGATCATTTCATACGGAGATACGCCATCTTGTTCTTTACTGGATGACTTTGCTGGGGTAAACGAACTGCGTCCAGGAAATTTTGTCTTTTACGATATCATGCAGCAGTATTTCAATAGTTGCTCTCTGGAAGAAATCGCGGTGTGCATGGCATGTCCTGTCGTGGCTATTCATGCTGATCGCAATGAAGTGGTAGTTTTCGGAGGCGCTGTTCATTTCTCGAAAGACTTCATAGCACCTGATGGGAATCGCAGTTTTGGGACCGTAGTTCAGCTATCGGAAACAGGATGGGATAGTGAACCAATTGCTCATGTAGATCGTCTTTCGCAGGAACATGGGATCATCAAAGCATCCGATGAGTTGATTAAATCTTTAAAAATTGGTGATTTGGTAGGGATTTTGCCTGTACACAGTTGCCTGACGGCTGACCTTCAGGGTTACTATGTATCTTTGGCGGGTCAAAGGCTTAACAAGTTTAATAAAGCAGACGTATGAGAAAGCTGTTATTCGTAGCATCGGTTGCGATTTTATTTTTTTCCGCTCAGGCGCAAGATTCAAAAAGTAAAACACCAAAGGATTCTCTGGATCTAATGATTGGTCAAATGATCATGGTTGGGTTGGGAGATTTCAATACTATGGATCAACAGGCCCCTGTTTACAAGGACATTAGATCTGGTAAAGTGGGAGGAGTGATTCTATTCGAGAAAAACCTCGCTAATAAAAACACGGAAGCAAATCTTAAGAAGATTTTGGATTTCACTCAATCACAATCGGAGACACCTTTGTTTGTGAGTATTGATGAAGAAGGAGGCAGAGTGAATCGTTTGAAAACGAAATACGGTTTCCCAAAAACAGTGACCGCTCAATATCTCGGTAAAATCGATAATGTAGACAGTACCTCATTTTATGCGAAACAAACAGCGGGTATCCTTTACCAGCTTGGTGTGAACATGAATTTTGCACCTTCAGTGGATGTCAATGTCAATCCCAACAATCCTGTGATTGGTAAGATTGGACGTTCTTATTCTGAAGATCCACTCATTGTGGCTAAACATGCACAAGCATGGATAGAAGGTCATGATTTGTTCGGAGTGGCTACCGTTTTGAAGCATTTCCCAGGCCATGGAAGTTCTAAAAATGATTCGCATCTTGGATTAACGGATGTTTCTTCTACCTGGAGATTTGAAGAGTTGATGCCCTATAGAGCTTTACTCGATTCTGGTAAAGTTCATGCAATCATGACCGCTCACATTGTTAATGAGGTGTTGGATGAAAGTAAACTTCCAGCGACCTTGTCTGATAAAGTGATTTCTGATGTATTGAGAGACTTTATGGGCTATGATGGTGTGGTAGTTTCTGATGACATGCAAATGAAAGCCATCAGTGCTCAGTACCCATTGGAAGAATCGATCAAAATGGCTGTTCTTGCAGGTGTTGATATTTTGCTTTTCGCGAATAATGTTCCAGACTATGAGTTAGTTACTGCAGAACAAATTCATTCGATTATCAAAAAACTCATTGAAAATGGAGATATTAGTAGAGATCGTATCATTCAATCTTATAACCGAATCCTATCTTTGAAAAAAGACATGGGTCTTTTGAAGTAGAAAGTACAAGTTGCCGACCTAACCTATGATTCAGTACAACCCTAAAACCTGGTTTTCACTCATTTTTGATGTGTATAGCCGGTACGTGATCAAGTTATTATTTCCACTACTATTGTTTGTAGGGTTATTTTCTTTGGGGATGTGCTTCGTTGTACTGACTGTATTCGATTATCACTTTTCAGGAACAATTGCTTTTCACTCTATTCTTGGGGTCATCTTAGGTTTATTCCTGGTTTTGAGGACTAACACTGCGTATGATAGATGGTGGGAAGGCCGTAAGCTTTGGGGGCAACTGGTGAACGATAGTCGTCAGTTGGCAATTAAGATTCATTCCTTTTTGCCAAAAGAGGAGAACGAACATCGCGAGTTTTTTAGAAGAATGATCCCAAATGAGGCGTTCTCTATGAAAGAACACCTGCGCGATAGTATACTGGTTGGCGAAATGGACCTGATTGATGAGGCAACCAAGCAGCGTGTCATCACTAGTAAGCATCGTCCAAACATGATCAACAAGCTTTTGTATGAACGTGTGATGATGTGTCATGCCGAAGGACTGATCAATGACCAGCAGCTATTCATACTAGATAAAGAAATCAAAGGCTTTACCGATATCATCGGTGCATGTGAGCGAATCAAGTCTACCCCTATTCCTTACTCGTATAGCATGTTCATCAAGAAGTTCCTTTTTATTTATTCACTGACACTTCCGGTGAGTTTCATGTGGGAACTTCACTACTGGACAGTGCCAGTAGTGATGCTTGCTTTCTATTTCCTGGTGAGTGTCGAGTTGATTGCCGAGGAGATCGAAGATCCATTTGGGAATGACATCAATGACCTTCCTTTGAATGATCTAGCCCTCAAAATCAAAAGAAACGTATCGGAGATTTTAGCCATATAAAGGTTCTGGCTTCCTGTTGACGTACATCTTTAGATGGATGTTTTTCGCCATGTTGACACCAGACTCCTTGGCTAGTTCTGCTTTATCTCCTTCAAATAAAATGTCGATGGTTTCCACCCACAGTCGGGCCCATTCCTCAAAATGGTATTTGGTAAAACTTCGTCCAAATCGATGATCAACCTCTATGTGTCTATGCAAAGGACTGCCTTCATAGCTGTCTGTGAATAAGATCTGCTTAGACCAATACTTAATAAACATCTGCTTGTGAAACTCCCAATTCATCACTGCTTCAGAGAAGAAATAGGATAGTTCTTCATGCTCTAATACCTTCTCGTAAAAGGTGTCGATGAGCATTTCAATCTCAAATTCTGATTCTATTCTTGCCTTCATTGGTAGGTTCTCTATTTATAGAGGGTTGCGAAGATAGTTTCGCAACGGAACCTACTATCCTGCAAGCATCAGTAATTCAAGTGATCTTTATCACTATTAGTCATCTTTCAATGTTTGTGCCGGGTTAACCAAAGCAGCTGAGATGGTTTTGTGACTGATAGTGACCAGTGCTACAAACAGCGTTGATAGCAAGCCAATAATGAAGAACCATGGCCCTATCGCGATTCTGAAGGAGAAATTATCAAGCCACAGGTTCAGGAAATAGAAGGCTAATGGCGCTGTTACCACGAATGAGACAATCATCAGTAGAATGACTTCTTTAGAGAAGATCCCCAAAATGTTCATCGCACTAGCACCTAGCACTTTTCTCACACCAATCTCTTTGGTGCGATTCATGGCAATGAAAGAGACCAAGCCATAGAGTCCAAGACAGCCAATTAGAATGGAAATGATCGAGAACACTTTCATCAAAGCCGTGATATTCTGTACATCTTCGTAGAGTTCAGCCAGTGTCTTGTCATAGAAATCATAGTCCAATACATACTCTGGATAAACGTCATTCCAGGTAGCTTCGAAGTGCTTTTTAGCTTCCTGAACACTCGCTAAAGAAGGCGTTTTGAACGAAACGTTGTAGAATATTTTCGGGTAATGAATCAATAAAACAAAGTCCAATTCTTCTTCCAATGAGTATGTATGGAAATCTTCCATCACACCAACGATGGTTTTTCCACCACCCCAGCCGGTCATTAGCGTCTCACCAATTACTTCATCGTATCTGCCATCAAAACCCATCAACCGAGCAATTTTCTCATTGATGACAATATTGGTCGAATCGCCTTCTTTGATGGTTCTTCCTGCCAAAATTTTAATGTCAAAGAAATCTGTGTAGAATGGATCTACTGGTTTGAAGTTAGCATGATAGTTCTTTTCTGATTTGAGTGGTGCATAGTTGAAATTACTGTGTGAATCCGAGTTTCCAGTTGGCTCACTCAGGGCAAATGTTACTCCCTCGATAGCCGGTGAAGTCAACATTGCTTGTCGAAAACGTTCCATTTTCAACACATCACGCTCCGGTAAATAGGAACTCAAAATGGCCTCAGTTTCAAATCCCAAATCTTTGTTCATGAAAAAGTCCGTTTGAGAAGAAACGATCAAAGTACCAATGATCAGGAACTGAGAAATGGCGAACTGAACAATCACCAATCCTTTTCGAAGTGATAACCCACCCGAATGTGAAGTAGCCGTTATTTTCTTTTTCAGTGCTAGTACGGTGTTCATTCTTGAAAGTAGCACGGCAGGATAGAATCCTGAGAACAAACTCACGATGAGGAACAGTACAAGAAGGAAAATGGCTGTCTCTGGACTTCCCAGAAGATCTATGGATAACTGATAGCCAATGATATCAGATAGCACATTGAACATTAACTCCGCGATGGCTAATGAAATAATCAACGCAAAGAAGGTGATAAGCGCGATTTCTGAAAGGAACTGAACTAGCAACTGAGAAGTCATACTTCCGATAGCTTTTCGAATTCCGATTTCTTTGGCACGGTTAGATGCCTGAGCAGTGGCTAAATTGATAAAGTTAATACAGGCAGTAAGTACCAGAAAAATTCCGATCAGGCCTAGTGCATACATGAATTGTAATGAAGTAGCTCCAGTATAAGAGCCATACTCTTGATCGAAATGGATTTCACTAAACTTTTGAGCAACAAATCGACGGTCTTCTGATTCACCTTCTTTGTAATGTTTATCCACAAAGGCAATCATTGCCTGGTTAAATGCTACTTCATCAAAATTACCTTCTGGAATAAAATAGGTATTGGTATTGGAGCTTGTGCTATGCCATTCGGTTCCTTCTCGGAAATATGGGTCAACACCGCCATTCTGGCTTTGGTAGTCAAAAAGATAGGTAAATGGTAGTGAAGTAGGTTCAATCGGATCTTCGATTATCCCGATGATCTTGAAGTCTTTTATGTTGTTGTAGTTGATTAATCGCCCAAGCGCTTCCTGCTCCATTCCTTCTGGCAGGTTGAAGAGTTTTTGAGCCTGTGAAGCAGCGATCACCACCGTTTGTGGTTCTAGAAGGGCTGTCTCAGGATTTCCAGCAATCCATTTTGTGGTGAAGATGTCAAAGAAACTGTGTTCTGTAAAGGCAATTCCCTCATCAATCATGAATTTATGAATGGTGCCAGTGCCATCCTTTACATTCAATTGATTTTCGTACATGTAGTTGGTTCTCGCCACCACTTTCATGTTGGCAAAATCTTCCCGCATTGCCGGACCAACCGGGTGAGGCGTTCCCATTCCTTTGTCTACTTCATCAGGATAGATGTTATGAGTAACCACACGATAGATGTTATCATAGTTTTCATGTTGCGTGTCATAACTGAATTCATAGGAAATCACTTTGTATACGACAAGGGCACACCCTATTCCCAGAGCTAAACCGAATATATTTAGGAAGGTATAAACCTTATTTCTCTTCAGGTTTCTTAGTGCTGTGATGAAGTAGTTTCTTAGCATGGAATGAAATTATCTAAACTTATGAATGTAGTACTCAATAGGTGTGCCAACATGAATTGTGGTTAATCAGTACAGTTTTGGTGCTTTTGAGTGTACTTCAATGAACATGAACTGTCCGCATATGATCATAAGTTAACGAGCATATAACATGAGTCATCGAGTTTGAGCCCACCAAAATGTCTCTTCATTACAATTTTGTGCCATGCTTATGAACAACAAGAATATTAGTATTTATCGTTACATGCTGAGCGGGGAGCAGACTTTGCGATTTGATTTCAAAGGAAAGTTTGATTTAGCAACTTGTACAGAAGCTGTTAACATTTGGCAAAACGAATTCGACAGATTGAATGGAGGAAAAATTTCAATCATTTGGGATTGTAGTCAGATGAGTGGGTTCGATATAGAAGCCCAACGAGAGTGGGTCAAGTGGATGAAAGGCTTGTCAGATCAAATAGAAAAGGTCATTGTCGTTGCTGACAACATTGTCATCAGAGGAGCTGCGCGTTTGATTCTGAAACTATTCCATTTCAAATCAGAAGTCTATAGCTCTATCTCGGCAATAAGCAACGAATTAGCAGGAGTTTATACCTGATTATATAGGTAATTCACCTATATTTTGGTATATAACTTTGCATTGAATGTAATTTCTTTGTTCTTTTAAGCTTTACCGTCACATATATTGAATGAATATTACCTCCGAAAATATTGATGTAAGGTCAGATCATTACTACGGAACCTCATCGATCTTTTTTAAAATCAAGGGTTATCTAAGTACCTATTCTTGTGGAATAGCTGCAAAAGCCTGGAAGGATAAAGCTTCCGAAAATCATGAAAAACATCTTTTGGTTTTGGACTTAACAAAGATGGTAGGACATGAGTCTTCTTCACGTCAATTACTGGCCAATACGATTGCGAGTACTTCGAGAAGGGTTAAAGCTGTGGTGATTATCAGCGATAGCTTATTGCATCGATTGTATTTAAGGCTACTACTCAGATCGGTAAGTAGTCCAGTGATTATTCATAAGTCTGAGAATCAGTTAAGTGTTATTCGAGCACAATTAATGGCATCATAACATTCTGTTGGATTAGTTGTTAGGTTTATAAGAAAAATACCTAGGTATTTCTCTTATATTTGAGTCATTTCAATTGAATACAGCCATACAACCGATCTACACATGTTACTAAGATCAGAGAACGTCGAGATTCGATTTGACGATCGATTTGACCTGCCTTGTCTTTACATCAAGTTTAAAGGGAAATTCACTGAAGCCGCTAGTCAACAATCCACCACCATTTGGAAGGTAGTTTTTGATAAACAGCAAGACTCCAAATTCATCATGATTTGGGATTGCATGGAAATGACAGGTTTCGAAATGTCCGCCAGAAGGCAATGGCTAAAACATCTGCATTTACTCCATAATCAAATAGATCGAGTGATTGTTATCTCTGATTCTGTAATGATACGAGGTTCAGCTCGCTTAATGCTGAAACTGTTTGGGTTCAAATCAGAAGTATTCGACTCATATCATGACGTCTGGTCGAAATATTCTGCATTTGTTTAACACTCTTTTTGTAACCTTAAATTGGCACGTTTACGTGACGTTCTGCATGATAAGATGATCTTACGAGGGGTCCTGATTCCACATATTTAAGACCTCTTTTTAATCCCTCTTCTCGGTATGCATCAAATTGATCTGGATGAATAAATTCAGCAACTTCTATGTGGCGTTTAGTTGGTTGCAGATATTGGCCAAGAGTTAGGATGTCAAGGCCGTTTGCAGCTAAATCGTCCATTGCTTTATGCACTTCATCCTGAGTTTCACCTAGCCCTAACATGATACCAGACTTGGTACGCATTCCGGCTTCTTTGGTCAACCTGGTTTGTTCAAGGCTTCGAGCATATTTAGCTTGAGGACGTACTCTTCTGTACAGGCGCTCTACCGTTTCCATATTGTGTGAAACAACTTCTTGTCCACCTTCAATCATTCTGTAAAGGGCATCCCAGTTGCTTTTCACATCAGGAATCAACGTTTCGATCGTTGTAGAAGGGCTCAACTCTTTTACTTTCACCACTGTTTGGTACCAGATTTCTGCTCCGCGATCTTTTAACTCATCTCGGTTTACAGAAGTAAGTACCGCGTGCTTAACCTTCATGGTAGCAATTGCTTCCGCTACACGTTGAGGCTCTTGCTCATCATACTCTGGTGGTCTACCTGTGGCCACAGCACAGAAGGTACAGCTACGAGTACATACATTTCCTAGAATCATGAATGTAGCAGTTCCTGCTCCCCAACATTCACCCATATTCGGGCAATTACCACTTTCACAGATTGTATGGAGCTTATTCTCATCTACAATCTTGCGTACTTGCGCATATTCTTTACCAACTGGAAGTTTTACCCTTAGCCAGTTTGGTTTTTTAATTTTTTGCGCCTTGTCCTGCGATATAGTTGGTAATTCTATCATGTCTCTAAAATGTTGTGCAAAGAAAGCTTTGCTAAGTTAAAGTTCCAAACAAGGAGATTTACTTCCTTGTTCCCCAATACATGGTAAAATAGAATGCGGAAAATAATGCTTTGTTATCCTGAGTAGGCACAATGATGATTTTTTGAGGGAATGCTTCCAACGAGACACCTATTTCTACTCCAGCCATGTTGTTTTTGAACGTGCCAAACTCGAATGATAAGCCAGCTTTTGCATTTAGCCCAAACTTAATCTGTGAATCACCTAATCCCTGAAAAAGCTTTCCAGAGCCCTGAATAGTACTTCTTGGGTGTCTGTTTGGGTCATACTGTTCATAACCTTGTCCAGTGAGCACATAGTATGGTGCCACTATCCCGATACTAGGTCCTGCTGCGATTATTCCACTTATCTGTACTCCTTGCTGAGGTGCTTTTCTGAAGAATAGTTTTTCACGACCGTAGTTGCCACGTAAGGAATAAAGAAAATTTTGCTTTCCATAGGTGAAATAAGTCCCAGATGCAGATGGATACCTTACTTCATAGGGATGTTTTACATTCAGTATTTCAATGCCTATAGTCGAAAAGACATTGTTTTTTTGACGCCTGGCCAATTTGAAAACTCCACCACCAATGAGGCCACTATTCGTATTTTTGGTTAATCCCCATACGATCTCTGTATTATAATCGTCCTCATTTTGCTGACTGTACGCCAGTGTACCGCAAAACAGGAGGAGTAAAACGATCACAGAGATTTTTTTCATAGTATCAAGTTAACACTTAAGGAGCAGTTGTTCCTAGACTGCTACCGGTTTTATATTTTCAATTACTTCGTCAAAAGAGATGCCAAAATGCGAGTTGTCATATACACATTTGCCATTTTGAATCAACAAGACCTGAGGACTTTGGTGATAAATACCAAACTGTTGTTCTATAGCATTAGAAATATCACGATTTGCAATGAGATCTAAATAATAAGCTTCCAGGTTCTGCGCTTTACTATCATCCCATTTTCTTTCCATACGGTTCAATGATGCTGCGCTAATGGAACACCGGGTACTATGTTTGAAAATGAGTACGGGTTGTTTTTTAGATAACTCTTTAATTTCTGCTAGTTGGGAAACGTCAGTTAATTCCTTCCAATTCATATCAGTTCCAGATTTCGGCTTCTTTACGGTCGAATTTCGGTTTCGAAATTTTATCAGTAACAGCATCTGGCTGCACTTTGTTCCTGTTCATTCGAGTCCAGAACACATTCCACTTTCTAAACCCTTTGCGAATCATTTCACTATCGTTGTTGACTTTGTTGTGATGGAAGCTTGGATGCATGTCTTTTTCATTCATCCATTTACGCTTGAAGTTGCCAGAGAATGTACTGGATTTGTAATCCCCCATTGGTGCGTACATTGGTACTACATCTCCATCATACTTGGCTTGTTTGCTAGTCGTCCATAAATTGGCGACCAGTGCACCAAATTTATTCTTGTCTTTGCCTTCACCCTTATACTTTGCAGCGCCTTCGTTAAAAGGACGCATTTGATATTGTACCCGTGGGTCTCCATCAAACTTATGCTTGTTGGTAGAATATCTCGGTTTGATCCATCTCCAATTAACATTAGCAAAAGGAGATCCAGCAGAGTATCGAGGAGTGACACTTTTATCCTTTTTTGTGAAAGGCATTCCTCCAGAGTAACGCGGAGTTACACCCTTAGGATTGAATAGTTGTTCCAAAGTTCCTCGTTGATATGGACTACCCTGAGAATATCTCGGAGTAATCGACATTTGCTTTTTAGTGAACGGCGATCCAGCGGAATATCTAGGAGTGACTGTCTGTTGTTTTTTAGTGAATGGTGATCCTGCAGAATATTTCACCGCAGGCGTTGGGTTAAACAATTTTTCCAGGAATGATTTACTGTAAGGCGATCCAGCAGAATATCTCGGTGTGACAGTTTTTTGTTTTTTACTAAATGGCATAGCTGCACTGTATCGTGGACCAGACTTGCTGCTGAAAACCAACTGGAAGAAGTTCTTCTCAAATGGTGAACGTGCCGAATACCTTGGAGTAACAGATTTCTGCTTTCGTGTAAACGGTGATCCAGCGGAGTATCTAGGAGATGCTGTTGGATTAAATATTTTGGCAAAGAAAGATTGCTTGAAGGGACTGCCGCCAGAATATCTAGGAGTGACATTTTTATCCTTTTTAGTAAACGGTGGTCTTGATGCACCGTAGCGAACGGGTTTACGTTTGCCAGACATCATGCCTGCTAATCCCGAACTGGAGTATCTCGGAGTGGTGTATCGTTGCTTTTTGAAGATTCCTCTGTTTTCAGATGCAGAAGGTTGTCTGCTTTGACTTTTTCGCTTGTTAAAGGAAGCAAAAGGTGATCCAGAGGAATATCGAGGAGACCCACCTCGTCCACCTTGCTGGAGTGGTCCAGCACTACTTGATCTTCCCTTTTTCTTTTTGAAAAGTGAAAATCCTCCACCTTTCTGCTTAGTCTTCTGGGTTTTTAGTCGCTTATCAGAATCAGTAATCAACTGACCATAAGCTTCCGTTCCAGAATACGCTAGAAGAATCAGGAAAAAAGAAGATATGACAAGAAATCTTTTCAACACAAACTTACATTCATACCAAAGATTTCAAATTTACTTCGGAATCCCAATCAATTAACGGTATATCACCATTAATAGCGCATCAGTAGGTCAATTTTATCTTTAATTCGTTGTTTTGGTAAGAAATTCTCTTCCAGAGCCTTAGCAAATGGCACGGGAGTGTCCAAACTTGCTTCTCGCATGACCGGTGCATCCAGGTATTCAAAACAGTGCTCACTGATCCACGCGGCAATCTCAGCACCAATTCCTCCAGTCATACAATCTTCATGAAGCACTATTACGCGACCTGTTTTCTTGACAGTTTGCTGTACAGCCAGTTTGTCCCAGGGAAGTAAGGTTCGTAAGTCCAGAACATCTGCAGATATTTCGTGTTCCTGAATAGCATCTAATGCCCAATGAACACCCATCCCATAAGTGATGATGGACAGTTCTGACCCTTCTGAGGCTAATGCTGCTTTTCCTACTTCAGTGGTGTAATAGCTATCAGGTACCTCTGCACTCAATGAACGATAAAGAGCCTTGTGCTCAAAGTACATATAAGGATTCGGATCTTCAATGGCAGCGTTGAGCAATCCTTTGGCATCCACCGGATTGGACGGATAGACAATTTTCAATCCTGGTGTATGGAAAAACCAGGCTTCGTTCGACTGACTATGGAATGGTCCAGCACCAACTCCAGCACCTGTAGGCATTCGCACTACCACATCTGCATTTTGACCCCATCGATAGTGGATTTTCGCCAGGTTATTGACAATTTGGTTGAAACCACACGTAACAAAGTCTGCAAATTGCATTTCTACTACGGATTTCATACCACGAATTGATAAACCCAAACCTGTCCCAACTATCGCGGATTCGCATAATGGAGTATTTCGGATTCGCTCTTTGCCAAATTGCTCTACAAAACCTTCAGTGATTTTGAATACTCCACCATAATCAGCTACATCCTGACCCATCACAACTAATTCAGGGTACTTTTCAAGGCTTTGTTTTAGACCATCGGAAATAGCATCTACAAAACGCTTGTTTGTTGAATTACCGTTTGGAGCTATCACTTCTTGCTCAAATGGAGCAAATAAGTCTTCAACCTCTGTAGCGGTATCTGCTACTACATCTGGTTGATCAAATGCTTTCTTGACTGATGCACTTATTTCTTTTTTGATCTTATCCTTGATCTTGGTTAGCTCTGATTCTTTGGCAACGCCCTCATCAAGCAACCACTTTTCATAATTTACTATTGGGTCTTTTTGCCCCCAATATTCCATGAGTTCATTGGGAACGTACTTCGTGCCAGAAGCTTCTTCATGGCCTCTCATACGGAAAGTTCGAGCTTCAAAAATCACTGGTCTTGGATTCTCGCGAATGTCTGCAACCAAAGGTTCCAATTCATTCAGCACTTCCAGTATATTGTTTCCTTCTACGCTGATAGCTTCAATACCATATGCAGGACCTTTTACCGTAAACGACTCAAAATTGAACTGCTCATGACTTGGAGTGGATAGTCCATAGCCATTGTTTTCAATAATGAAAATCACGGGTAGGTTCCACACAGAAGCCACGTTCACTGCTTCGTGGAAATCTCCTTCACTAGTACCACCATCTCCACTAAATACGATAGTTGCTTTAGGTTCTTTTCTGAGTAATCGTGATAGAGCGATACCATCCGCAATTCCGAGTTGTGGACCCAGGTGAGAAATCATCCCTACGATGTTGTGTGCTTTGGATCCAAAATGGAACGAGCGATCTCTTCCTTTCGTGAATCCATTAATCTTACCTTGAAACTGTTCGAATAACTGAGTGAATTCTACTCCTCTAGAAGTGAACACCCCCAGGTTTCGGTGCATTGGTAGGATGTATTCATCGTTAGTGAGAGCCAATGCAGCTCCAACAGAGATTGCTTCCTGACCAATTCCTGAAAACCATTTACTGATTTTTCCCTGACGAAGAAGAATCAACATTTTTTCTTCGATCAAACGAGGAGTAACCAGCTCAGTGTAGATGTCTAGTAGTTGTTTATCGGTTCTATTTTTACGAACAAAGTCCATATCTAATTGATGTCTTAGGGGTGTAAGATTTTTTGGATCTGGGGTTAAAAAAATTTGCCCAAAGGTATAAGGATTCTCTAATCTCACCAGAGATTTTTCATGCTCATAAAAACAAAATAGGGTGCAATAGTGTCTGATCAATTCACATTGCCGAGACATTGGTTACTTTTGGCCCTTCATGGTTGATTACAAAGAACATAAACTTCCAAATGGGCTTCAGCTGATTGTGCATGAAGACCATGATTCTCCTATTGTTTGCTTGAACGTGTTGTATAAGGTAGGTTCTCGCAACGAGTTACCTCACAAAACGGGATTTGCTCATTTGTTTGAGCATTTGATGTTTGGTGGTTCTAAGAACGTTCCAAACTTTGATGAGCCACTTCAAGCAGTTGGTGGAGACAACAATGCTTTTACCAACACCGATATAACCAATTATTATATCACGATTCCTTCTGCGAATGTAGAAACAGCATTTTGGCTGGAATCAGATAGAATGTTGAGCTTGTCTTTCGATCCGGAGGTATTGGAAGTACAGCGCAAGGTCGTTATTGAGGAGTTTAAGCAGCGTTATTTGAATCAACCTTATGGAGATATTTGGTTGAAGCTTCGTCCACTAGCATTCGAAAAGCATCCATATCGTTGGCCTACTATTGGTAAAGAAATCAGTCATATCGAGGATGCGACCATGGAAGATGTAAGAAGCTTCTTTAATGCACATTATCACCCAGGCAATGCGATATTGGTTATTGCTGGAGATATCACTGAAGAAAAGGCGCTCGAATTGACCAATAAATGGTTTGGTCCGATTCCTGGGAAAGATCAGCCAGTAGAAGAAGTGGAGCAAGAGCCTGTGCAAACAGCGGCCAAGCATCTAGAAATTAGAGCGAATGTACCTGCAGATGCGTTGTACAAAGTGTATCACATGCCCGGCCGTATAGGAAAACCCTATCACTCTGCAGATTTGCTAAGCGATCTTTTGGGCCGAGGAAAGTCATCCATTTTGCATCAGGAATTGGTGAAGAAAAAACCAATGTTTTCCAGTCTCTCAGCCTATGTAACGGGTAGTTTGGATCCAGGGCTTTTTGTCATTTCTGGGAAACTACTTCCTGGTGTTTCCATTGAAGAAGGAGATACCGCGGTTAAAGCGGTTCTCAGCTCGATTTTTGAAGGTGTTGATGAGAAAGAAGTTGAGAAAATAAAAAATCAGGCAGAGTCAACAACTGTATTCGCAGAGGTTGATCTACTGAATAGAGCTATGGGATTGGCTTATGCATCATTCCTTGGAGATATTGATTTGATTAATACAGAGCTGGATCTAATCAAATCTGTTACCGCGGATGATATCCTGGAGTCGGCCAAAAACATATTAAAAGAAGAAAACAGTACTACTTTATATTATCTAGCAGATGAAACCGAACATTAGAGTTGGCTATGGATATGATGTCCATGCATTGGCAGAAGGTGTTGATTTTTGGATTGGTGGTATCAAAGTACCACATACACACGGTGCTTTTGGTCATAGTGATGCGGATGTATTGATCCATGTGATCTGTGATGCATTGCTCGGTGCTGCCAATATGAGAGATATTGGATTTCATTTCTCAGATAAAGATCCTCAGTACAAAGGCATAGACAGTAAAATTTTACTCAAAAGAGTGGTAGCATTACTTGATGAAGAAGGATATGGCATTGTCAATATCGATGCAACTGTTTGTCTGCAACTGCCTAAGCTCAGTCCGCATATTGAGGACATGAAAAAAACGCTCGCGGCTACAATGGATCTTCCTGTTGAGGATGTTTCTGTTAAAGCTACAACAACAGAGAAATTAGGTTTTGTAGGTAAAGAAGAGGGAGTAGCAGCTCATGCAGTAGCTTTGATTTATAAGAAATAGGCGAGCTGCAGATTACCATTTACCAGGCACTTTTAACCATTCAGTATTCATAATTTCTGGTTGATTGAAAAAAATCAGAAATCAATGGAACTCCAACTTACTTTGTGGCGTTAACAAAATTGTTAAACAAAATTGTAAATGAGCAGTGCATCAGCACAAACCGAGGAATTGATCAAGGAAAAGGCGAAAGTCTTAATCTTTCAAAAGGGTTATTTAAACGCTACTACCCAGGAGATCGCAGATGAGGCAGGTGTAAACCGTGCCCTCATTCACTATTATTTCAGGTCTCGCGAGCAAATGATGGAAATCCTTTTGGAAGAGGCGCTTAATGAAAAGAAGATGAAGGTGACTGAATCTCTTTCTGGAAATAAGCCTTTTCGAGAGAAAATTGCTAACTACATAGACGTTGTAGTTAACCTTGGATTGACCTATCCCTATTTTACCAACTTTGTGATTAGCGAGATCAACAGACATCCGGATAAGGAAAAACTGTTTTGCTCGAAACATAAGGCGAAGACAGTTGATTTAATTAGGGACCAATTAGAAGCGGAAATAAAAAATGGGAAGCTTGCACCCATCCCCGCTGAAGATTTCATGGTCAATTTGGTTTCATTGTGCAACTATCCATTGCTCGCAAAGCCGATTCTAAAAACCATTCATGGTATGACAGATGAAGCCTATTACGATTTCTTAAGAGAACGAAAACGAACCATTTTCATCACGGTGTTTGGAGAAGAACCTCCCCAATCTGTCTTTACATCCGTGAACTAACTAGGAAAATTCTTTCAACCAACAATTTATGAATTTGAAGTCAACCTGGCTCCAAACCGCCTTTTGGTGTGTTTGGACGGCAGTGATACCACTTTACGGTGGTGCACAGATCAAAACAGATCCGATACAGGAGGCTACTTTGGAGAAGGTAGTTGCCTATGCTTTGGAAAACCAACCAGCTCTTAGACAAGCTGAAGTTAACCAGACGATCGTTGAAAAGACGATCAAAGGAAGACTGGCGGATTGGTATCCACAGATCAATTTTACATACAATTATCAGCGATTCATTGAGCTACAGAGCAGTGTAATCGGTGGTCAGGTCATTCGATTTGGCGTGGACAATACATCGTCAGCCCAGTTGAATGCTACTCAGAATTTGTTCAACCGAGACGTGCTGCTAGCAAGTAATACTGCTTCAACAGTTCGTATGCAGGCTGAGCAAAGTACTACCAAGACCAAAATCGCGACTGTAGTTGATGTAACGAAGGCATACTATGATGTACTGGCTACCCAACAGCAGATTGAGGTAAGTCAGGAATCAGTAGTACGGCTGGAAAGAAGTTTAAAGGATGCTCGTAGCAGATACGAAAGCGGAGTGTCGGATAAAACCGATTTTCAACGAGCAACTATTGCTTTAAGTAACGCTAAAACTGCGCTGAAATCCAATGAGGAACTTCTGGAGTACAAAAAGAAAAACCTGAAAACGCTAATGGGTTATCCATTGGAGCAGGATCTTCCTTTAGTCTATGAAGTAAGTGAAATGGAGCAGCGCATAGTATTGGATACAGCTTCCGGAGTAAGTCCTGATAATCACATTGATTACAAAATCTTGAAGACGCAACAGCATCTCCAGGATGCCAATGTGAAATATAGTCAATGGGCTTTTGTTCCTACAGTCAATCTGTTTGGTACTTACACTTTCAATTATCAGAATGATCAATTGAGTGAGTTATACAGTACTCGATATCCATATTCCTATGTAGGAGTGTCAGTGGGTCTTCCAATATTTCAGGGCGGAAAGCGTGTTGCAAAGGTTCAGGAGCAGAAATGGACCAGAACCCAGCTAGATGTTCAAATGGAAGACTTGACCAAGCGATTGAATACTGAATACGAGCGAACACTTGCCGTTTACAAAAGCAATCTCTTCAACTATCAAGCACAAAAGGAGAATGTAGAACTAGCTCAAGAAGTTTATGACTTGATCAATCTGCAATATAAATCTGGTGTGAAAACCTATCTGGATGTGACGATTGCGGAAACAGATCTTAGAACCACCCGCATCAATTATTTCAATGCATTGTACCAGGTACTTGCAAGTAAAATAGATGTGGAGAGAGCACTAGGAACCATCAACTAACATTAATTAGAAAATCAGAAACAAATGTTATCTAAACGATTACAATATATCTTAATCATCATAGGAGCAGTGATTTTGGCATCTTGTGGCAGTGCAGGTCAAGGTGGTCGTCCAGCTCCGGGACCGATAGCGGTTACGGCTGTAAAAGTACAACCTCAAACAAAGCAATTTTTCAATGAATATCCTGCTGTAGTAAAAGCGTTGCAAGAAGTGGAGCTTAGATCACAGGTGAGTGGTTACATCACAGGTATTCATTTTACAGAAGGTGGTGAGGTAAAGAAAGGTCAGAAACTTTACTCTATTGACCAGCAACAAACACAGGCGGCGTATCAACAGGCTTTGGCCAATTTAAGCGTACAGCAAGCAAACCTTGAGAAAGCTAAAAAAGACGTAGAGCGCTATCGCCAATTGGATGAAAAGGATGCGATTGCCAAGCAACAGGTAGATTATGCAGAAGCGACATATGAAGCAGCAGTAAAGCAAGTAGATGCTGCAAAGGCCGCAGTAAGTAGTTCACAAACAAATGTTCGCTATTCAACAATTGTAGCTCCATTTGATGGAACCATTGGTATTTCTCAGGTTCGATTGGGAGCTGCTGTGACACCAGGACAGACATTGTTAAATACGATTTCATCTGATGATCCAATGGCTGTTGAGTTTGTACTAGATCAAAGTGAAATTATGGCTTTTACGTCGATGCTGAAAAACAAAGACAAGCAAGCAGAATCGGCTTTTCATCTAGCCATAGGAAGCGAGAAGTATCCTTATACTGGCAAATTAATCTTAATAGACCGAGCTGTTGATCAGCAAACAGGCACTATAAAAGCGCGAGTAGAATTCTCCAATGCGGATGGAGCCTTGCGTCCAGGAATGTCAGTCTCACTTCAGGTGAGCAATGAAATTTCCGGTGCATTGACAGTTCCATTCAAAGCTTTAACAGAGCAACTAGGTGAGTTTTTTGTTTATGTGGTAAAAGACGATAACACAGTATCACAGCAAAAAGTCATCAGAGGAAGACAAATTGGTACAGATGTGATCATTGAATCAGGCGTATCAGCTGGTCAAACAGTGGTAGTAGAAGGGGTACAGAAGCTAAGAGAAGGAGCAAAGATTACTATCCAATAATTTAAGAACAGACTAAAACACTCTTAATCAAGAAATAAATGATTGCAGACGTTTTTATTAAAAGACCTAAAACGGCAATCGTAATATCGGTAGTTATTGTGTTGGTTGGGTTGATTGCAATGTCAACTTTGCCGATCTCACAATACCCTGATATTACTCCACCTACAGTGGCGATTACCGGAAATTATATAGGTGCAGATGCTCAGACAGTTGAGCAAACCACCACTACAGCTATTGAAACACAGGTTAACGGTACTCCTGGCATGACTTACATGTCTAGTAACAGTACCGCTAGTGGAGCCAGTAGTGTTACGGTGACCTTTGATGTGGGCACTGATATTGATATTGCGACGCTTGACGTACAAAACCGGGTAAGTGTGGCTGAGCCATCTCTTCCTGAGATTGTAAAAAGGCTTGGTTTGACAGTAAGAAAGCGTAATCCAAGTATTTTCATGGCGTTGGCGCTTTACTCACCAAATGGTACGCATGATGCGACATTTCTGGGCAACTATGCCAATATCTACATGAAGGATGCCTTACTCCGTGTAAAGGGAGTAGGGGACATTACTTCTGTTGGTGATGATTTTGGTATGAGGATATGGCTCAACCCTGATAAGTTAGCTGCTCTTAAAATGACACCTGCAGAAGTAAATGCAGCGTTGGCTGAGCAAAACTTACAAATGTCAGCGGGTACAGTTGGTGGTACTCCACAGCCAAATAATCAGGTATTTGAATACAATGTCATTAGCAATAGCCGAATCAATTCTGTGGAAGACTTTGAGAACATCATTGTTCGAAGCAATCCACAAACTGGTAACCTGGTTTACCTGAAGGACCTAGCTCGAGTAGAGTTGGCTAAGTTCAACTATGGAAATCACCCATATGTAATGGGGCACGAATCTGCTTTTATGTTGCTTTACCTGGAGCCAAGTGCCAATGCATTGGAAACGAGTCAGGGAGTAGAAAAAGCATTGGAGCAGTTAAAGGCTAGTTTCCCGAAAGACGTGGATTATTTGGTGCCTTTGGAAACCACTTCCGTAGTTGAAGTTTCAATTGATGAGGTGATTCATACATTGGTAGAAGCTTTGATATTGGTGATTCTGGTGGTGTTCTTGTTCCTTCAGAACTGGAGAGCAACCTTGATTCCAGTATTGGCGATCCCTGTATCATTGATTGGTACTTTCATATTTTTCGTTCCATTCGGATTTACCATCAATACCTTGACATTGTTTGCTTTCGTTTTGGCCATTGGTATTGTGGTGGATGATGCCATTGTAGTGGTGGAGGCGATTCAGCACAACATCGATTCGTACAAGATGTCGGCTAAGGAGGCAACCAAAAAGGCAATGAAAGAAATTTCAGGCCCTGTAATTGCGATTGCATTGATTCTTGCGGCGGTATTCGTACCGGTAGGATTTGTTCCTGGTATTGTGGGCAGATTGTATCAGCAGTTTGCGATTACCATTGCTATTTCTGTAGTTATCTCGGCATTCGTTGCACTTTCTTTGACTCCTGCCTTGAGCATGATGTTGTTGAAGCCATCTGGTTCTGGTAAGAAAAACTTCCTGGATCGATTCTTCGGTGCATTCAACAAGTGGTTTGATAAAGTTTCTAATTCCTATACCAAAGGAGTGAATGCCTGGATACGCAAGACTCCATATGTGTTGGTAATGATGGTGGTTTTGGTAGTAGGATTGGTATACATGTTCCAAACCAAACCAACGGGTTTCGTACCAACAGAGGATGAAAAGCGAATGTATGTGGCCTACGAAATGCCGGAAGGTACCTCTACGAAGAGAAACATCGAATTGCAGTTGGAACTTCAGAAGCGAATCATGGCAATTCCTGCCGTTAATGTAGTCGGAGGTTTAGCTGGGTTGAACATTCTTACCTTCTCCAACAAGTCTAATGCGGGTACACTTTTCGTGAATTTGAAGCATTGGAATGATCGGGATTTGGAAACAGAGAGTGTACCACAAATCATGGCTCAGATTCAGCAAATAACAGCTGATATCAAAGAAGCCAGGATTTTGGTGGTAGCTCCACCGGCCATTCCAGGTTTGGGTAGGTCATCTGGTTTCACTTTTGAGTTACTTCAAACAACAAGTGCTGATGACATCAAGGCTTTCGAAGGAACCATGTATCAGTTTCTTGCTGCCGCAAACCAACGTCCAGAAATTGCGATGGCTTATTCATTCTTCTCCACCAAAACACCAAGTTACCAGGTGGATTTGGATAAAGAGAAAGCGAAGAAACTAGGTGTAAATGTTGCGGAGGCATACAGTGCCATGTCCACATTGCTTGCTAGTAGCTATGTCAATGATTTCAACATTTATGGTAGAAACTTCCGAGTGGTAACTCAAGCGGACACGACCTATAGAAGTGATATCAAGGACATTGGTAAATATAGAGTTAGAAATAGCATGGGTGAAATGGTGCCATTGAGTGCTTTGATCACCACGCGTTTGATCGAAACTCCTGCGGTTATCTCTCACTACAACATTTATAGATCAGCTGAAATTCTTGGTGCTGCTGCTCCAGGTTACAGTAGTGGTCAGGCGATTGAAGCACTCAGAGAAGTGGCTGCTGAAGTTCTGCCAAATGGATATGACTATGAGTTTAGTGGTATGAGTGCGGAAGAAATCAAAGCCGGAAGCAGTACCGTGATGATCTTTGCAGTATCTATCGTGTTTGTATTCCTGTTTTTGGTGGCTCTTTATGAGAGCTGGTCAGTACCATTCTCTGTATTGTTTGCGGTACCGGTTGGAGCATTTGGGTCCATTCTTACCTTGATGTTCTTACCAAATTTGACCAATAACATTTATGCGCAGATTGGATTGATCACGTTGATTGGGCTTTCAGCAAAGAATGCGATTTTGATTGTGGAGTTTGCCAAGGAACGTGTGGATAGCGGTATGGAAATCGTTGCTGCAACTCTTGAAGCGGTTCGCTTGAGACTTAGACCAATTATCATGACGTCACTTGCCTTCATCATGGGAGTATTGCCGTTGGCATTCTCTGTTGGAGCAGGTGCAGAAGCTAGAAAGACCATAGGCTGGACAGTAGCTGGTGGTATGTTGGCAGCTAGTTCATTAGCCATCTTCGTGGTGCCGGTACTCTATGTGCTCATCACTAATATAGCGACAAGAAATAAACCAAAAGTGGAGACGTCAGAAGCGTAATTTTAAATATCAAGAAGGGCCTTTTACGGGCCCTTTTTTATTTCCTTCCCTTATTTATCTTCATGTAACTTTGTGAGGATGGAAAAGCAACCGAAACTCAAGCTCATAACTACCCAGGATGGCTCCCATAGTTTAATGCGTGAGGACATGAATGAAACCTACCATTCATTCCATGGCGCACTTGGGGAATCGAAATATGTCTTTATCGAGATGGGACTTGATTGGAAGCTTAACCAACCAGATATTGAGCAGATTGATGTATTTGAGGTTGGTTTTGGGACTGGATTAAATGCTTACCTGGCGGCTTTATTTGCCAATAAAAATAGAATTCCTGTTTGTTTCCATACAGTCGAGCCAATTCCTGTTCCTCAGGATCTGTACAGTCAGTTTAACTATGGAGATACCATAGAAGGCAATGCTTTGTTGCTGCATTTGCATGATAGTGATTGGGGCAAGGAAGTGGATATTTCGGAATACTTCACCATTTGCAAACATGAAACGACACTCGAGTCTTTTGATTTGAAAAAGGAATTTGATGTAATCTTCTTCGATGCCTTTGCGCCAAGCAAACAAGCGGAGGTCTGGAGCTTGGATAACATTCAAAAGTGCTTTAATCTCACCAAGCCAGGAGGAGGACTCACCACCTACTGTGCTCAGGGACAGTTTAAGCGAAACCTTGCTGCTGCTGGCTATGAAGTAGAAACCCTAAAAGGCGCCATGGGCAAAAAGGAAATGGTGAGGGGACTTAAGTAAATAGACAATAGATTTATTGCAACTGCTCTTCAATAGTTATGGCGCATTGACTTTGGTTTAGTCTATGGTTGTAGATCTAAAATGAAAAAGACAAATCAAGAAGAGGAGATTGAAATGTGCCAATTTCTTCATGAATCTTTTCATATGATTTGTTCACTAGCTGATAACCGAGAACCAAATTCGTATCCGGATCTGCAATCCAGTATTCCTTTACTCCAAATCTTTCGTATAGATCTTTTTTTCTGATCAGGTCATGGTCTTTGTTGCCAGGTGAAAGCACCTCAACTAACAAATCAGGAACACCATGGATATGACCATTTTCATTAATAATCGATAAGTTTTTTTCCAACACAACAACGATATCTGGTTGAACAGCATTGCTGGTTTCATCCAAATAAACATCAAATGGCGCCATTAATACTTCTCCATTATTTTGGTCGATAATCACATTACTCAACTTTCTGAAAAGTATTTGCAATATTTTTTGATGCTTGAATATCGGAGAGGGGGACATATAAATTTGATTATCAATCAACTCAGCTAGTGTACCCTCAGGTAAACCCTGGAAAACTTCCATGATTGTTCTTGGTGGATGATCAATAGCTTTTTGCATGGCTCTTGTTTTATATAAAAATACACATTTATAAATGAATTTGTTTCGAAGAACTCAAAACTTAAGGTGAATTGGAAGCTCAACCTTAACTCCATGTTCATCTGGAATAGGCGCGTGTCTCACTGGCTTTATAGGAATTAAACCCGTCCATATCGGTAAATCCATCTCATCTTCTTCATGGCTTGGTGGGCCCTGACGAACTTTGGCTCCTGCTTCTTCCAGGCTAAATCGAATGCCAGTGGTTTTTGCCATTTCTTTCTTATTCATAGGCTTCAGATAATCCCAGCTATTCGGTACCATCTTTTCAGTGAGTTCCTTGAAGGCTTCATATTTCAATTCATCGTCTTCAATCACTTCTCCTTTCGCGTAAATCACTACCGATCGATAATTCACAGAATGATGAAAAGCTGTTTTTGCGATGACCAGTTCGTCAGCTAGCATCACACTGATGCAGACTGTGCGTCCATCGGTAATGGTTCTCATGAAATGTGATCCTACCGATCCATGCAAATACACATGATTGCCTATTCGCACAAAAGACTGTGGAATACTGACCGGCACATTGTTTTCAGCATAACTAATGGTACAAAATAAGGCCTCATCCAGAATGGAGAAGATTGTATCGTCATCATACTTAGCACGCTGATTTGCCATTCGGCTTGGCGTATTACGTTTAGTTTGTCTGGACATGATTTTTTGTATTTGATTCAAATGTACTAGCTTGACGGACTAATTAGTTGGTCCGGTATTGTAATATTGATTAGTCCAGTATGTTGATAGAGTTGTTAGCATTGAATGCGAAAAGCGATGTTCCCTTGTACAGGCAACTGACAAGCCAGATTACAGAGTTGATACAGCGACAGATTATTCAATCAGGATACAAGCTGCCAGGGTCAAGATCTTTAGCTGATGAATTAGGCATTCATCGGCAAACAGTAGTTGCAGCGATTGATCAATTGGTGATCGAAGGATGGCTGGAAACACAGCCTGGAAAAGGAACGTATGTTGCAGAGAATCTTTCCAGCGTTCCTCAGTCCTTTACCCAGGAATCCATGGAATTGCCTCGGGCACCTGAGATGCCCATTCCACAAGTACTTCAAAGAAACCTTCACTTAACAACCCAGAAATATCATTTGGATGATGGTTTGCCTGATCCAAGACTCGCACCAACTGCTGAGCTGATGCGTGCGTATAAGTCTTGCGTTACTACTGGCAATCTCTACCCTCGCTTTACTTATGGAGATACCAAAGGCCAATTATTGCTGCGCCAGGAGCTAAGTACCTATTTAAATGAAACAAGAGGCATTCAGGTAACAGCTGATCAAATTATCATCACACGTGGAGTAACTCAAGCAATGTATCTGTGTATCAATGGGTTTTTAAAACCTGGAGATAAAGTGGCGGTAGGTGAGCTGAACTGGGAGTCAGCGAATGCAAATTTTCTTTATCACGGCATGGAGCTGATCAAAGTAAAAGTGGATGAGGAGGGTTTAGATATTGATCACCTGGAGCAGCTCTGCTCCGAACATGACATCAAAATGGTCTATACTACTCCGCATCATCAGTACCCGACAACAGTCATCATGCCCGCTTCACGACGGTTGAAGTTGATACAGCTGGCTAGAACACATCAGTTTTATGTATTCGAAGATGATTATGACTATGATTTCTTTTATTCAGCACATCCGGTAATGCCATTGGCATCTGCTGATCATGGGGATTTTGTCCTGTATGCAGGCTCTTTTACCAAAGCCATTTCACCGGTGTTTCGAGTAGGCTATTTGGTAGCCAATGCCAATCAAATAGATTATTTGTCCAGAATAAGACGAATGATTGATCGACAAGGAGATGCCATATTAGAATTGGCAATTGCTGAGTTATTGAAGCTGGGAATTATTCAGAGACACTTGAAAAAAAGCAGACGTATCTATCAGGAGCGAAGAGATGTGTTTACCCACTTACTTCAAGATGAACTAACTAATTACATGAAGTTTGATGTTCCGAAAGGAGGGATGTCCGTATGGACGCAGTTCAATCATGACATTGATCTGAAGAAGCTTTATGAACGAGCGTTAAAGCGGAATCTATTTATTACCAGTGGTGAACAAATACAAGGAAAGTCAATCAACGCGACCAGGTTGGGATATGCCTCCAGCACAGAAGAAGAATTGGAAATTAGTGTCGGTATTTTAAAAGATCTTATCCATCAATAACCTCGTAGGACTTGTTTCTCTTCACTTTTTGCCTTTCGAAAATCGAAGTTTAAGGTGTAGTCATTGGCAAGAAGCTTGACTCGATAATATTTGTATAAGACATTGTTCTTAAAGACTAGTTTACCATCATGCGAGAAGCCAGGGGAAATAGATTTCTTACGGAATAACTCACCTGGTAAGTATCGAAGCTCTTCTTTCGCAGTGTATTTCTGTTCTCCTGCGGAGGAAACTAGCATGTCCGCAGTAAATACGCCGAAATCAGTTAATGCATTTCTGCTTTGATAGCGTCTTTCATCTTTTTTTGACCAGTATTCTTTTTTCGAATCACGATTATCTGCTGCAGCATCCGCGACTATTAAGGCCGCACCGAAAATGACTGCCGCTACAGCCATGGTGTTGGCATTGCGTACTTTCTCTCTGTAGAAGAACTCTACGTCATCTGGCCCAAGAGCTCCTTCTGCTACTATATTGGTGTTTTCCGCTTCAAAGTCTGGACTGCTGTAAGCCATTGTAGCCTTATCACCAAGATAAACCGTGTCCTCACTTTGGTTATCAATATGAAGCCAAAAGGTCACCAGATCATCATTTGATGAGACAAACTCCATAGTGTAGGCAACTCCATCTACCTCTATAAAAGTTTGATTGTTGTTGAGACTGGTGTCATAGTCTAGTGGCACATACTGGGCGGTGCAGCTTGTTAAGACTGCTATCATCAAGGTGTAAATAGAAGGCTTCATGCCTATTCAGGCACAATAACTGCGCCACTCTTGACTTATCGCTTAGAATTTTTCAGTAACAGATAGAACCCAAGAGCCACAAAAACGCCAAAGAATCCAGTAAATAACCAGGTTTGGTGAAATCCAAAACTTGAAATGAGATTTGTTCCGACCAATGGAGCAAACATAAACGCACTGGCGAAACCTACAGAATAAAGGCCCATGTAAGCTCCTTTGTTTTTCTTGCCGCTCCTGTTGACCGTGTGAGTCACCATGAAAGGCATCGCAAAAATCTCTGCAAAACTGATGATCACACAGGCAATGTAAAGTCCTATTTTTGCATCGATTGTGTAGAGACAGATAAAAGCCAGACCATTGAGGAGGGTTCCAAAAACAATGAGTTTATGAATCGGAATTTTGTCTCCAATCTTATAAACCAGAATCATCTCAACGAAGAAGACAATGAATCCATTGAGGCCTAGTAAAAGCCCAATTTCTTGTTCGGAGAGCATAAAATGCTCGCGATGATAAATCGGCCAGGTAGTAAATAATTGGAAAAACATCATGGCAAAGCACATGACGAGGACTATGAAACCCAAAAAGGAATAGTCTTTCCAAACGCTTTTGTCCGGAGTTTCTTCTTCTACCGGTTTTGGTGTGTTTTTATTGGGCTGCTTTTTTCGGAAATAAAAGAAAAACACCAATCCAGCACTGATACAGGTCACACCATCGGCAATGAACAAGGAGTCGTAAGAGATAGCTGCCAGCAACCCGCCAAGTGCAGGCCCAAAAGAGAACCCCAAGTTAATGGCCATTCTATTGAGACTGAAAGCTCTGGTTACGTTCTCAGGTTTGGCATAAGATGCCACCGAAATCTGGTTTGCTGGACGCATCATTTCTGTAATCACACTTACACAGAAAATGAAAATGGTGAGGGGATAAAAGTCCTTAACTTGAGATAAGGCAAAGAACATGATTCCTCCGCCGATTAAGCTAAAAGTCTGAATCTTGAAGTTGCCAATCTTGTCCGTAAGCGTACCTCCGAGAAAAGAACCAACAATAGCTCCCAGACCAAAAGCTCCCATTACCCAGCCAGTCTCTACTAAAGTAAATCCGAGCGATGAGGTGAGATAAACACTAAGAAAAGGAATAACCATAGTGCCGCTTCGGTTAATGAAAATAACCAAAGCGAGCATCCAGGCAGCAGGTGAAAGTCCGCCAAACGCATTTTTATACAGCCGAATGACGGACTTCATATCATTATTTTCTAGTCAATTCTTGCAACCTCTGGAGTGAGTGTTTGCCCGAATGTACTAACACTTGAAATGTTAAAAAAGCCTACAACTGGAACATCAGGATCTGAACAAACAATATTGGTTGGTAGATCTGATGGAGGTGTGGAGAACAGTGCTCCAAATCCCGACGGTCTATCGGTTTCTTGCTGCAACCTGCTTAAGAAAAAGTATGCATCTGTTGATATAGAATGCAATTCTAAATACAGTGAATCAGGTTTTTTAATTACTTCCACGGCTTCCCCATTGATTTCAGAATAACGAACGTAATAAGGTGCTCCATCCAGCGGAATATATTCTATTCCACCAGCAAGCGGATCCATACCCTTACTATCGTCAAACACAATTCTTAATTGATCGCCCTCGATAACTGCTTTGGATCCATAAAAATCAGCTATTTCATTTCCATCTAGGTTAAATCGCTCTTCAAATCGATACAATGGCAAGTATTTTCTATTGATGTCTTGTTCAGAAGAGTTTGGTAATATTCTAATCGGGAAAATGAATGGTATACCTTCTCCAGAATCATTTGAGAAAGACTCATCATCGAACGTATAGATCTCACTAGGTTTATTCAGATACTTCCCGTTTTTATAGGCTTTTAGCCAATAGGCATCACCTATTCCGTCAGGATCTCTTCCGAAAAACTCTGCATAGTAATCTTCCTCAGGCTCATCTTCATCCAGAGTATTGTACACCAAACTGTCTATCAAAACTTTTCGCGGTAGCATAGTGGATGATGAATAAGTATTCCCTTCCCAAAGGATTTCCAAATTATACGTTTCACCCACTACACCGAAAGTATCAGTTGAAGCGTATGCATAGTTTCCATCACCTTGATCCTGGAAGATAAATTCGTTGCCTGAATTATCTGTTAATCGAACTTCAGCTCCAGATACGCCAGGAGTGAAGGAATTGTCAAAATACGGCTGGGTAGTAGTCAGTCTGATCACCTGATCTTCTGGTGTACGACTTAACCAGGCGTCTACCACTAAGTAGGCGTCCACTTCGTTGACTTTTACATCTACTATTCTCTCACAAGATGCTAAGCCAGCTATAACGATTATTAGAATTAAGTACTTGAATTTCATGGCTGATTAAAACTTAAAGTTGTAAGAGATACCTGGGATAAGGGTGGCAAATATGGAGACCTGAACCGCTTCTGTAGTAATTGGCTCATCGTTTTCTGGTCGCTCTTGCTGTTGCCTGAAATAAATCGTGAATGGGTTTTTGCGCATGTAAGAATTGTATGCGGTAAATACCAATGATGGTTCACCCTTTCGCTCTTTGCCATTTGGTTTTATTTTTTTGAATGTCCAGGTAGCAGACAAGTCCAAACGGTGAGTAACTGGTACACGTCCTGCGTTTCTCGTGTCAACCGTTGGCGCTACGTAACCTTGGATCTCATATCTACCATTAGGTGAAGTAAACGGTGTTCCACTAATTGCACTTAGATTACTGGAAAGTGTCCATTGCTCATTGAGGTCGTAGAATGCAGCGAATGTCAGATTATGCAATTGATCGAATCGTGTAGGATACCAGTCATCATCTCCGATACCGTCTATTTTGAGTTCTGAACGACCTAAGGTGTAACTTACCCAACCAGTAAACTTCCCTTTGTTCTTTTTCACATAAAGTTCTACGCCATAAGCCCTTCCATTACCAGATAACAGCTCCCCTTCCAATTCAGGATTGAAGAACAACTGGGCTCCATCGATGTAGTCAATTTGGTTTTTATTGTGTTTCCCATAAACCTCAATCGATGCTTCATAAGCATTATTTTTGAAGTTGCGGAAATAACCAAAAGCAATCTGATGGCCAATTTGTGGCTGGATATTGTTTGTTGTTGACGTCCAAAGATCCAGTGGATTAGAAGCTGTAGTATTGGAAATGAGATGTAGATACTGTGACATTCTGTTGTAGCTCGCTTTTACAGAAGACACTGGGCTAAGCTGGTATTTTAAGCCAAGTCGTGGTTCTAGATTGTAGTAGCTTTCAATGATTTCTCCACGGCTTGATGATTCTATTGATTCAACAGGTTTTTTGCGACCAGGAATGGTGTCACCATAGGTGTAAATATCTGGTCCGCCAAGGTAATTGAAGTTGGAAAGACGCAGACCTGGCTGAATTGTTAAGTTGCCCATTTTTTGCTCCAGACCTAAGTAGGTAGAAGCTTCTAAAGCACGTTGTTCCTGAAGGCTAATATCTATCTCCTCTCCAACACTAACTCCTCTTGCATCTGCTGGAACAAATCGATAAAGTATCGCATCAGCACCAAACTTCAACTCACTGTTGGTATTAAGAAAGTAACTGAACTCTGGTTTAAACTGGTAAGAGATGATATTGGAATTCCACTCAAACAGGTCTTCTTCATCCTCTCCAAACTTAAGTGTGTAATCATAGTCACTCACCAATAAGGTCACATTGGAAAATAGCTGATCATTGAAAAGATGGTTCCAACGGAGAGTTGCTGTTTTGTTTCCCCAGGTGAACCCTTGTGTTCCATCAAAAAGAAAGACGTCTCTACCCAAATATCCTGACAAGAATAATCTGTTCTTTTCATTGAAGGTGTAGTTGGTTTTAAGCGTTAGATCATAGAAGTAAAGCTGAGCACCGTCTCGAAGCTCTTCAACAAATGGTTTGAACAAAAGGTCGGCATAAGATCTTCTTCCGGCAATGATGAATGATGCCTTGTCTTTTACCAGTGGTCCCTCTACTGCAAGTCGGCTAAAAATGGTGCCGACACCACCAGATACAGCATAGCGTTTGCTATTTCCTTCCTTCATTCGTACATCAAGTACTGATGATATTCGACCTCCATATTGCGCTGGAATGCCTCCTTTATACAACTTGACGTCCTTCACTGCATCAGGATTGAATACCGAAAAGAATCCCAATAAGTGAGAAGAATTATAAACCGGGGCCTCGTCCAAAAGAATTAAGTTTTGACCAACGCTTCCCCCGCGGACATTGAATCCTGAAGCTCCTTCACCAACTGAGGAAACGCCGGGTAGCAATTGAATACTCTTGATTACATCAACTTCTCCCAGGAAAGCAGGTATTTTTTCAATCGTCTTGATGTCCATTTCCTGTGTGCTCATGGCTACTTCAGAAACATTGGCATCTTCAGCTTTTGCGCTTACCACTACTTCTTGTAGTTGTTGACTACCTGCTCCCAACTCCACATCTACACGTTGGTTAGAAGTTAAATTGATAGACTTGGTGATGGTTTCATACCCCACATAACGAAAGTCCACGGTATATTGACCTGGAGGTACTGTTATGGAATAGAACCCATACACGTTGGTGATATTACCACTGTTGAGTTCTTTGATGAGCACTGTGGCTCCAATTAGCGTTTCACCATTTTCTGCGTCCTTGACGTATCCACTTAGCGTGATTTTTTCCTGTGCCTGGGCAAAAAATGTGATAAACCCAATGAACAGGCCGGCGAGATGAATTTTTTTCAATTTAGTTTGAGGTTTTTGATTGATCTCCGTAAAAAACGGGCTGAATGCAAAGAGGTTTTATAATTTGAGATAAAATTCGTGTTATCATTTCTTTTCCATTGAAATAATAATCCAAATTCACCAACATTCTTCGCATAGCACCATGTGTAGGGAAACTAAATCGGCCAATACCCCCACAATCGTCAGAAGTTTTTTCTTTTATTCTCGTCATTTGGATAAAAATGGCTTGTTTCAAACAACCTACGAGGTTTTCTAGTTAGGTAGTTGGTATATTTTTTAACATCAACTCTATTGGATACCGTTTTATACATTTTTTCCGGCCTATTGCTGATTGCTATCATTCTACCATTGATTAGAAATGATTATTGGGTGTTTAGAATTTTTGAGTTTCCACGATATCAGAAGTGGTGGATCACAGGTATATTGATGGTAGCGACAATCGTTTACTTGTTTTATACCAATGATGTTTGGATGACAAGAGTGTTTGCTGGGCAAATGGGCATCTTCGTCTATTTGAGCTATCAGATATTTCCTTTTACGCCATTTGCTCCACGACACCTGAAAGGCAATAAAGACCCTGAAAAACCTAATATCCGATTTGTTGTCAGCAATGTTTATCAATACAATCGTAAACACCACAAGTTGATTGGCGAGGTGACTCGATTTGATTCAGATGTGATGGTGTTTGTGGAGACTGACGATTGGTGGAAAGATCGATTGAAGGAAGCGCTGGACGAGAAGTTTCCAAATCAAATACTTTGCCCAATTGATAATACTTATGGCATGTTGTTGTTCACAAAACTACCAATCAAGTCTTATGACTTAAGGTATTTGATAAAGGATGGAATACCGTCAATAAGATGCGTCTTGGAGCACGAGTGCTGTGATATTACTTTTTACGCGGTACACCCGGAACCTCCAGTTCCCAATGAGAATCCACGCTCTACAGCCAGAGATAAAGAGCTGGCAAAAGTAGCTGAAGAAGTGCGAGAATTGGATTGCCCTGTAGTGGTGGCAGGTGACCTTAATGATGTAGCCTGGAGTTATACCACCGAAAATTTTGTAGAGCAATCTGGCTTATTCGATCCAAGAAGAGGTAGAGGCATGTATAGTACATTCCATGCGAATTACCCACTCTTGAGATGGCCATTGGATCATGTCTTTTGTTCCAGCCATTTTAAACTCAACCGAATGCGATGCTTGCGAAATTCTGGTTCTGATCACCTGCCTATTTATGTGGATTTGGCTGTAGAATCATGATTTTCCAGGAAATGGCACATAGCTATCATCTCCTGGGACTTTCGGGTATTTTTTATCGATCCAGTCCTGTTTAGCCTGAGCCAATGTTTCTTTTTCGGTAGCTACCCAGTTCCAGGAAATGTATCGTTCCTCAGGAAATGGTTTTCCTCCAAACAAGAAAATGTGAGTTCCAGCTTTCATGGTCAGGTTACAAGCATTATCCGTTTTAGAAACCAACATATTGCCCGCATCCAGTGAATGCTCACATGCTTGGATGGATCCTTCTACTATACAAATACCGATTTCTCCTTCCAGTTGGCTATTGATTTCCAACGTGTAGTCTTCAGTTGTTTTGATCTCTACCATGAAGAGCTCCGAATGAACAGGAAGAGGAGATTCTTTGCCAAACCCTTTACCAGCAACTAGCACAAATTCTGCGGTTCCATCTGTCCAGGAAGGAAGTTCCGATTTATCCAGATGGTGAAACTCTGGCTCCATAAACTCCAGCTCCTTAGGAAGTGCTACCCAGATTTGATAGCCATGCAGTCCATAAGTTTGACCATCTCGCATGCTTTCTGGGGTTCGTTCTGTATGCGTAACCCCTTTTCCTGCTACCATCCAGTTAACCGAGCCGGGAACAATCTTCTTATTGGTGCCCAGACTATCCTGATGTACGATTTCTCCATCCAGTAAAAACGTCAATGTGGACAGACCAATGTGTGGATGAACATCAACATCCAGATAGCTCCCAGGTCCAATTTTGCTTGGCCCCATGTGATCAATGAATATGAATGGTCCCACCATACGCTTTTTGCGGAATGGAATGAGACGGCCTACCATAAAGTCGCCAATATCTCGGCTTCTTTCTTCAATGATTAAATCTGAATTGGACATAAGGAATACTTTGACTGATTAAGTTAAATAACCCAATCAGTCAAAGCAATGTTCCCGTGATTATTCATGACGTAGATTTTCTACTGGATTCACTTTTCCAGCTTTTAGCAATTGCCCGATAATGCTTAATGATAGCGTGAGCACCATGATTAAAATGGCTACAATAAAAGGAGTAGCACTGGCAGGAGCAGGGTCTGGATAGATGCTTACTATCATTTGGTTAATTAAGAAATAACCTAGAGGGGCACCAAGAAAGAAAGCAATAATCACTATCCAAAAATATTGTCGGGAAGCTACTGTAATGATTTGCAACAGCTCAGCACCAAGGATTTTTCTCACGCTGAATTCTTTGAGTCTGCTTTGGATATTAAATGAGAGTAGTCCAAAGAGACCTAAACTCGCGAGCACCACAGCGATCAAAGAAATAAAGCCGATGATCATAATATTGCTATCCATTTCTCTTAGGTATTCATCATAGGCATCCATTTGAATCACTCGATCATACGGATCATTTGGTGCTATATTTGACCAATATTCCTTTACAGAGGCATCTAATCGATTAATAGTTCCTGGAGTGGATTTAAAAATGGCATAATGATATTCCTCTTTAGGATTAACACAGATCATAGCTGGCAATAATGGCTCATAAGCGATCCAAAGATGATACTGGAAGTCTTCTACAACTCCAACAATCGTGTATATGTCGCTATCGATGGAAATACGCTTTCCAAGTGGATCAGAAAGATTGAGTTTGGATACCATTTGTTCGTTGATGATTACCTCCATATTGGACTCATCTTCCAAATCACGATTAGCAAACCGTCCTTCTATGAGTTTTAATTGCATTAATTGAGCATATTCAGGAGCAGCTCCAAGAACTATAGAGCGTATGTCATTTTCAAGATATTTGACGGAGTATGCTCCATAATCTTGAGTGAAATTGTCACTGGCTCCGATCATTTGTGCTACATCAGGATGGTGATCGGCAAATTCTCTTAAAGCAGAGAATTGTGATTGATCATTTACCCTTACGCTTAAAATATCTTCCGCATTATAGCCCCACGCAGTATTTTTGAGATGCATGGCATTGTAAGCAAACAAGAAACCTGAGACCACTGTGATAAACGCCACGGTCAGCTGGAAGCCCAGAAGTATTTTGCTGAACAGGTTTTTGCTCCCAAAGCGTGTCTTTCCTTTAAATATGCTGACCGGTTGAAATTTGGAAACGTACAACGATGGGTAAAGGCTAGAAATAATTCCCACAAAAAGGAAGATGCCTAAAAAGAAAGCAATCATTGTATAGATGGAAGCAAACTTGAATGGAATTGTGAAAGGAAGGACGCTATTAAACCCTGGCATAAAAAGAAAATAAGAAATGATACAGCCCAAAAGGATGGCGATAATCACTTGCAGGAGGTTTTCGAATAGAAACTGTATCGCAATTCCGCTTCGGTTACTTCCCATTACTTTTCTCAAGGCAATTTCTTTGAGACGTTTGGTAGATGAGGCAACAGAAATGTTCATGTAGTTGAAACATGCTAAAAGAGTCAACAAAACGGCAATGACACCAAGAGCAATTCTACCAGAAGGGTGGGAGCTACCAGCCACCGGACTGTTGATTTCAAAGTTTCGCTGTGAGAGCTCATTGAGCGATATCAATTCAAAATCTTCTATAATCCATTCTGGGTCAAAAGAGTTTTGGACTTCTATGTATTGTAAGAGTTCTGATTTGAACTCGTTGGGATCCGTGCCATCCTGCAATACCACAAACGTTGCGTCGGTAAGGTAAGCCCAGTCAAGCTTTTTGGCCATACCTATTTCCTCGAAATTGGCCATGGGGATCATAAAGTCTAACCGAATGCTGGTATTGTATCGATACTTGTCTAATACAGCTCCTATCGTAAAGGTTTTCACCTTTGAGTTGTAAAACTTCATGGTGATCTGCTTGCCTATAGGATCTTCATCGGCAAAGTATTTTTCCGCCATATAATAGGAGATCACTACATGATCCCTATTCTCTAGAGTCTTATGATCTCCGCTTAAAAAGCCATAATCAAGATTGTCAAGATATCCTGGATCAACAAAGTTTAGGTTTTCCTGGAACACTTTGTCTTCATATTTGACATTGGCAGTTTGATGTTCGATGCGAAAGATGTCTACGGCCTGAGGATGGTTTGCGAGGATTGTAGGCCCTAATTCGATTGGAGAATCTCCCCAGGTGCTTAGGTTACCATCATCGTTTCGAACCTTATTGACAATCTGGTAAATGTTAGCAGCATTGCTGTGGTAGCGGTCCATGTTTTGCTGCATGTCTATGAAGATGAATAGCGTAATGAGACAGCCTAATGCTAGTGCGAGTCCGAGTATGTTGATACTGGAGGTTAGCCAGTTTCGGGTTATGTTCCGAAACCCGACTTGTAGGTAATTGCTAATCATAATTATTGAGTTTGATCTTTGATTGTACGTTTTTGACCTTTTGATATTGGACCACCTACAGAATCGGATCACATCCCAAGCGAACCGCTTCCTGGCGAATGATGGTCCTTTTTCATCAATTCGCCTGTCGAATAGTTCGTAGATGTCACCCTCTATTTCTTCCAGTAGTTGAGGATTACAATACCACTTTAAAAATCGCTGAGCCCATTGCGGAGGATTAATCATCAGAAGGAGAATTTGAATGAAATGTCCGGAATGTTATTATAAAGCTTCATTCTGTAACTCATCGAGTAGTCGAGTACACTTTTTCCCGATGCGGTTAAAGAAAAATATCGCTTGCGTCTGCCGCCTCGTTCTTGAGTAGCACCACCCATCCAGCTATTGAGATAGCCTTTGGTTTCTAGTCGCTTTAAGACCGCATGTACGGCACTTACATTGAGATCTCTACCGGATAATTTTTTTATTTCATCCATAATAGATACCCCGTAGGCTTCATTATTTAGTGAACCAACAGTGAGTAATATCAGCTCTTCTAACTCTCCTAAATGCTCTCCTTTGCTCATATTCAACGATTATATTTGTTATACAAACGTGAATATAATGCATTAGTTCTATTTTTGTATAAGTAATTAAGTTAATGAATGCATAATGTGTTTTCTTATGGGCTGTGAATCAGTCATTTACCTATTTTAATGATGAGAATACCTACTTTTAAAATTTTTGAAATCCGTTTGGTAGGGTATTTGTCGTAACTACCGTTGAATAGTCAATAACACCTAAACGATATACGACATGATTTACTTATGGCACAATAGCAACATTGGAATGTACGAAATGGGAGATTTTACTGAAAAGACCATTAAAGAGGCAAGCAGTGAAATTACAGTTGTTTATGAATTTGATCATTCTGAAGTAAAATGTGCAGAAAAGATTCTCAAAAATCTAAATCGTGCGTCTACGGAAATCTCCAGTAAACTGGCTGTAGCTTAAGCTTCGAGCTCTGCCCATTTTTTCTTTAGATCCTCCACGATCATTTCGGCATGTACACGGGAGTTTTCTATAAACCAGATATTGGTTTTGAGGCCACCACAGATTACTCCAGCGAGATAAATATTCTCGACATTAGTTTCCATGGTTTCTGCATTGTAAAAAGGAGTCATGAAATCATCAGAACCAATAGTTACTCCAACACTTTTGAGGAAAGAAAAGTCTGGCTGATACCCAGTCATAGCCAGCACAAAATCATTAGGGATGGATTTTGGACCTTCTGGAGTCATAATATCCACTGACCGTTCATGAATCTCTGTGATATTTGATTTGAAATAAGCTTTGATGGATCCTTCCTTGATTCGGTTTTCAATATCTGGACGCACCCAATACTTCACTCGGGGATTAATTTCTTCTTCGCGAATGACCATAGTCACGGATTTGGCACCTTTTCTCCAGGTTTCGAGTGCAACATCAACTGATGAGTTCGCAGCACCCACCACCAGTACATCCATGTCATAGTATGGATGTGGCTCATCATAATAGTGTTTTACTTTCGGTAAATCTTCACCAGGAACATTTAGCAGATACGGCAAATCATAAAATCCAGTAGCGATGACAATGGCTTTGGCTTGATACGATCCTTTTGTTGTGTTTATTTCATACAAGTCTCCCAACTTGTTAACTTCATTAACTGATTCATACAGCCTGGTATTGAGGTTCCATGAGGAGGCTACCCTTCGGAAATATTCTAAAGCCTCAGAGCGAGTTGGCTTTGGATTATGTGATATGAAAGGAACTCCACCCACTTCCAATTTATCAGAAGTACTAAAGAAGGTCATGTTCTTCGGGTAGTTGTATAAAGAATTTACCAGACAGCCTTTATCAATGATCACATGACTCAAGCCAGCTTTAGAAGCTTCTATTCCACATGCCAGCCCAATAGGACCAGCCCCAATGATCAATATATCTGTATTTTCTTTCATGTGTATTATTTCTTTCAGTTTTCCATTTGTATCCTCTCACAATCGAGAGATTGGATTACATATCATTATCGCTTTTGAAATTTGACTTAATCTTCTGAAGAACATTCTGAATATCCTTAACAACCTGATTGTTGCTAAATCTTAGAACGTTAATGCCATGTTCTTTCAAGAATAAATCTCGTTCTTGATCCAATTGTTTACCTTCTTCAGTAAAGTGGTGATACCCATCTAGCTCAATCGCAAGAGATTCCGTAGGGCAATAAAAGTCGAGTATATACTCACCAAAACTGTGTTGACGTCTGAATTTACGACCTTCTAGCTGCTTACCCTTCAGATATTGCCATAGAATCACCTCTTCTTCAGTGGCATTATTCCTTAAAGACTTTCTAATCTCTTTAAGTTCAGGTTTATTATTTAGCTGTTGATGATCCATTTATCTCTACCACCCCGTAGCCCCTTCTACTCAAGGAGGGGTCAGAAGTGCTTTAATTCAGTATGTTATCAATTCTTTTATGGTACTCTTATTTAAAAAATCATCGTTCCAGATGACACACCTAATTTTCAACAACAATCCATAAGCCCATCCTTTTAAAGGAGGGGTTGGGGAGGTTCTAAATTGTTCAACATTAATTCAAATATGATTTTTCAAAAAATCAGAACCATACTCAGGTTTATCTATCACACTCTACCACCTCAAATGGGGTAACTAAATAATCCAGGCTAATATCGTGGGGCTCAGCAAAAGTAAAATGATCAAAGGTTGGCCCCAAGTTTACTCCTACTTTCAACAAGTTTGACTGCATTTCTGTTAGCAATCGATCATAATAACCTTTGCCATAGCCTATTCGGTTCCCTTTTTTATCCGCAGCTAATAGTGGAATAATCACAGCATCAATAGTGGACATATCGGCTTGCTCACCATTGACAGGAGTAGGAATGCCAAAACGATCGTTTTCGAAAATAAGCGACTCATTATAGGTGTAGTGCGTCATGATTTTCCTCTCAAAATCAGTAGCGGAGACCACAACTGTCACTCCCGCTTCTACTAACAGCTCAATAACAGGCCAGGTATTGGGTTCATTATTCTTAGCAATGGGTAAGAAAACATGTACGCTGGTTACAGATTGCTGTTCCAAGAAATCAAACAAGCGATTGGTTAATGCAGCATTTCTAGACTCAAAAACTTCTGAATCTAGAAGTCTACGATTAAACAATACCCCTTTTCTTACCTTGGCTTTAGCATCAGACATTAAGCATCATGCAGTATATGAAAGCGATAATCAAACGCGTTAAATTTATCTAACAACTCAGGAATAAAGCCTTCGTGGTTCAATTGGAAATTTAAGAAATTATCATGTCGCTCCTGCAAGCTTCCATTAGGAAATAGCTTGTCTTTGATATTGTCAATTTGTGAAAGTGCGGTTTCGTTATTCTGCTCTTCAGCTTTCTTAAGGCGTTTAGAAATGGAGTCTAGAATTTTAAACCCTTTTGCCCCTTCAGCACCAATGAAACCAGTCAAAGATCCATCAATCGTCTCTGCCTTGGTCTTGATTTGCTCAAATAACTTTCCTAGCTCTGCACGTTCTTCTTTCAAGTCAAAATCACCTTGTCCATGCTGATCCAGATAGTCTTCTTTGAGCTTATTTGCACTTTTAAATAGATCTTTTTTAGTGAGGTTGAGCTTATCTATTTTCTTCTGAACAGCTTTGTTCACTACCATATTGAATACGCGTGGCATCAAAGCAGGGAAGAACGTTTCGTAATGATCAAATACACCCTTCAGCTGTAGCCAGTAAGCGATTTCTGCAGGTCCACCACAGTAAGCCAGGTTAGGAAGAATGGTCTCCTGATATAGTGGGCGCATGATCACATTTGGACTAAAATTCTCCGGATGTGTCTTAATCTCTGCTTCCATTTCTGCAGCAGAGAAAACCTTTTCAGTGTTGAGCACTTTGAATAACTCTCCTTCTTTCACTATCCGCTCACGAAGACCGTTTTGCATATAGAAGAAGTTGATTTCTCTGGAAAATGCCTGGTTTTTATACCCAGCAGCATCTAGCTCCTGAGATTTCGCTTCTACTAATCGATTGGAGTGATTTTCAAAAACTTCTTTCTCAATAACCGGAGCAAATAATCGCTTCAGTTTAGGGTTGTCCGCATCTACTACAACTAGTCCCTGATCCCCGAAGAGCTCATTGACATAGTATCTCACGGCATCTGCCAATGTATCGTGATCCAAATATGCTTGCTCAAACAATGGAACTGATTCTGGAAGCTGGTCAATTACGCTGTTTAGCGAATGCGGTTTCATCCGACCAACAGGGCCTTTTTGATCTGTCTTCCACTCGTATTTCTTACCAAAAAGATTGAAATAGCTGATTTCATCCAAATCGTGATCTTCACTTGCCATCCAGTAAACTGGTACGAAGTGATATTCCGGATACTTTGCTTTCAGTGCTTTGCAGGCATTGATCACTGTCACAATCTTGTAAATGAAATAAAGAGGACCAGTGAAAATATTTAGTTGATGACCTGTAGTAACGGTAAAAGTCTTGTCATTTCCCAGGCTATGGATATTGAAATCCACCGCCTCATGCTTATCTAGCGGACCATATTGCCTATTTAGCACATGAACCAATATCGCACGATGGTCTTCACTCAGCGTTCGTTTGCTGATAAGTTGCTGGAAATTTTCCAGATCCGGGAATGCATTGTAAAAAGGAGTCAAAGACTCTTTTTTGTTGATATAATCTAAAAAGATTGGAGCAAAACACTCCGTTTCGTCAAAGGGTACCGTTTCTAGTTTCATCGGCTATAAATCCGTTGTGCGATTTTCAGTTTTTATTTTACTGGTACTCCGTAAAGATCAAACGGGCTTGCGCTGGTGATTTTAATATTAGCGAAATCTCCTAGACGTAGATAATGTTCGTTGGCATCAATTAATACCTCATTATCCACCTCTGGTGAGTCGTGTTCAGTTCGTCCAATAAATTGTCCAGCCTCTTTTCGGTCGATTAAGACTTTGAATGTTTTGCCTACTTTTTGGTTGTTGATCTCTTCAGAAATACTTTCCTGTACTTCCATAACGCGTTCAGCCCTCTGAAGTTTAATTTCTTCCGGGACATTATCCTCCATACTGAATGCATGGGTATTGTCCTCGTGTGAATAAGGAAAAACTCCGAGTCGCTCGAATCGTGATTTCTCGACGAAATCTAGCATATCCTCAAATTCTTTTTCCGTTTCACCAGGGTGACCTGTGATTAATGTCGTGCGGATAGCAATATCCGGCACTCTATCGCGAATGGTATTTAATAAACGTTCGGTTTTTTCTCTTGTAGTTCCTCTACGCATGATTTTGAGCATTTCAGTGCTACCATGCTGTAGCGGAATATCCAGATAGTTGCAGATATTACTTCGGTTAGCCATCACGTCCAACACGTCTTCTGGGAATCCTGTTGGGAATGCGTAGTGTAGTCTGATCCAATCCAGTCCATCTACATCAGCCAGACGATCCATCAATTCAGCCAGATTTCTCTTTTTGTACAGGTCCAACCCGTAATAAGTGGAGTCCTGTGCGATCAAAAGAATTTCTTTGGTGCCATTTTTAACCAATGACTGAGCTTCCTGCACGATCTGTTCCATTGGTTTCGAGACGTGTTTACCTCGCATTAGTGGTATTGCACAGAAGCTACATGGTCTGTCACAACCTTCTGATATTTTCAAATAAGCGTAATGTTGATCAGTAGTGGTGATACGCTCACCTAACAACTCGTGCTTATAATCTGCTTTAAATTTTTTGAGCAAAAGCGGAAGCTCCATCGTTCCAAACCAGGAATCAACCTGTGGTATCTCGTTTTGCAGATCTTCTCTGTATCGCTGAGAAAGACATCCGGTTACGTATACCTTATCAACCAAGCCTTCTTCTTTCGCATCTACATATCGCAGGATGGTATCGATAGATTCTTGCTTTGCATTGTCGATAAATCCGCACGTATTGATAATGATGATATTGGAGTCATCTTTTACAGACTCGTGCGTCACATCGATATCGTTTCCCCTCAGTTGAGTTAACATTACTTCCGAGTCTACCAGGTTTTTGGAGCAGCCCAGAGTCACAATGTTTACCTTATCCTTCTTGATCTTTTTAGTCTTCACGCCGTATGCTTTTCAATAATCTGCAAAGCTAATACAAAATGAGGCCTATAATAAGTTCAATAGTTATTGGTTATTATAACTTTACGGCCATTCTGAAAGTATGAGAAAAGGACTATTCATAGTTATAGGGGTTTGGTTGGCGATTGCCAGCTGCCAGGAAATCAAGGATTGTGAGCTGGAATCCAGCACGGAGTATGCCTGGGTGTACTTTTATGAAGCTGATTCTGTGGAGCAGTATGAGAAAACAGTGGCTTTTTCTTTAGTACAAGAGGAGTCTAGTGAATATTATTTATTTAGCACACTAGATGACGACACTGTAGCATACGATACCACTACGTACATGCCGCTTTTGCTAAATGGTGAAACACATGAAGTGAAATACCTATTCGATACCGATTCCATCCAATATGAATTAACTATGCTGTACGAGCCACATCTCAGAATTTATTATGATGAATGTGAACCGGTATATAGTTTCAAGCTAGATTCTGTATATAGTCCAGATTTTGATTCTGTGGTGCTGGTAAATAGGAATGTTGATATTGCAGTGGGAACTAACGTGGAGGTGTATTTCTAATGATCAGAAAACTAGTCATAATCGCGTTCTTCTCACTTGGTTTAACCCAATTGTCAATTGGCCAGGGCTTGCAAAATCGAGTCAATCAGGCAACTGGAGCTGCGAGATCTTCTGGAGGAAAACAGATGTCTGTGTCTGAAATGCGTAAAAATCGCAAAAAGATTCCTCGTGATTGGGCGCCTTCTATGGTCAAGATCAATTATGATATGGTGCCTGCGTTTTCTACGGTCTTTGGTGCAGAGCGAACAGGACAAGGTTTTCAAGCCAGTATCGATTTTGATCAATTCTTTTTCACTGCCGAATATGGGCAAGAATCTACCAATCGAGGCGAGATCTTCGATTATAGTAGCGACGGGACTTATTTCAGCTTCGGTCCGGAGGTAAACTTTCTAAGACAAAATAAAGAAGGTCACGGCATTGTCTTTGGACTAAGATATGCGCATGCTAATTACAGTGATCAGCTACGATATACCAGAACTGGTGATGCCTGGGGAGATGGCAATCAGGAAAGATTAGTAACTGCTGAAAATCCTGATTTAAAAGCCAACTGGATGGAGTTTACACTTGGACTTACCGCCAAAGTTTGGAAAGATTTGTACATGGGTTATACGGTTCGTTACAAAGTCCTAAGACAAGTCAAAGGAGTCGGAGAATTTGCTCCTTATGACGTGGCAGGGTTTGGCCTTTATGAAGATAATACTGCGGTACGCTTCAATTACTACGTTGGCTGGGCCATTAGATGGCGTGAAAAGCAACAGCTAATTCCGGGTTTGCCAGCTGTTAAATAAACCTGCCGAAATAAAATTATAAGAGAGAACCTTCGAGTTTTGGAATAAATCTCTGTAAATGTCGAGGATAGCTGATACTGCTTAATTATCTTCTGTCTAGATTAGTTAAGCGTGAAAAAAATTTCCATCCTCATATTCCTCTTAGGTTTTTCGAGTGTACTAAAAGCTCAAATTCAACAATATTATGGTGCTTGGTTTAATAGTGCAGATGATTTGATGATCATATACGATACTGCTTTCACCTCACTAAATGAGAGTTTGATTGACATCAATGGTCATATCACTGCGATGAAAGTGAATTTAAGCAATGACACATTGGAATTTTGGAAAGAAAATCAACATTATGGCTTCGTGATTGAAGAGCAAAAACCTGGTTTTATGTCTTTAATGCCAATCTCAAGTCAATCAAAAGTTGCCTTTAACGAGAAATCGGTGGTTTTTTACAGGGATTATTCTTTTGAAAGTCCATTCAGCTTGAAACAGCTTATTTATAGAGATTCTTGTCGAGGACATTACAAACCATGCACTTTGTGCAATGTGGAAATAAATAATGAAGGTGAAATTCGAGTCATTAAAGCAGATGAGCGATGGAACTTAAAAGAAGAATCATCCGACCGAAATTATTTGTCTGGTCAACTAGATAGTGCCTCATTGCTAAAATTAAAATACTTATTAAGATTAACGGGTTTACATCGTTATGATTTTCAAGTGGAATATAATCCTTTCAATGCCCTTCAAATCAACAGTAGAAGTATAAAATATTATGAGGTTGAATTGGAAGATAAGACAGTGAATTTCTCAACTCCACTAAATCCAATTCAACTGCGGGAACTTAACTATTTCCTTTACCAACTGTGTCATGAATTTAATTCATTGGGTAAGGTTGGTCGTGAAGTAGATTAAGAAATACGATAATATTTTAATAGTAGGAATTTATGGCAACCAATAAATCAATTTATTTTCAGGCATTGGAGTACTTGGTTGAAAATGATTTGAAGTCAAGTCCAAAGAAAGAATTATTAATCAGCTATAAATATGATGGACTAAATTTCATGCCGCCAAGGTCAATATCGGGTTTCAAAGTAAAATTTTTGAAGGACTCAGGTAAGCCAGACGATTTACACTTCATAAATGGCTTCTCGAGGATATTTGAAATTGAACCAATCGATGTTTTAGAGGAGACGTTACAACTAAAAATCAATGTCTTACTGAGCTTGAATTCTAATAAGTCAAATTTTGATGCATTGATCCAAACATTGCTGCCTCACGAGCAAGAAAAAGTGCTCCATTTAGTTGAGGCTAATCAAAATAATATCAATTTATTGATGAATATTGAATGGCATCGATTTGAGTTTCAGCTTAATAGTGATCAAGGACAGTTTATTCTTTCTAATCACGAACGGGTCATTATTAATTGATTATTGAATCTATGAGGTTAAATAAACCTGATATCATTAAATAGATCTCCAAAGTCCTTTTGGAGTAAGCCCTTCACTTTCTCTTTGTTGTTGGTTAGCTCTTGTTTCAGTGGTGCTGAAGTCAATTTCACAAAAAGAATTTTGTTGGCTACATAGACAGAAGAGGTTCTTGAAGCGATTGGAGTACCTACTAGATCTCCCCATGATTCAGCTAAGAGCTTTTCACGATACTTGGTATCCAATTTTTCGTTGACTAAAAATTTCCTGAATGCGTTGGTAAATGAATTAGACTGCTCGCTCATATCAATTCTCCGTTTTCTATTTCAAAAAAGCTTACCTGCTCTTTGCCCTCAAAAAAGGCTTTGGAACGCTCGATTCTTGCATCTGTGATGAAAATCTGTGAGAAGCGCTCCTTATCAGTTAGCAAATTTACAAGGCTTTCGATTCGTTGGTCATCCAATTTGTCAAAAATATCATCCAGCAGTAAAAGTGGATTAAATCCTTTGAGTGATTTCAAGTAATCATACTCCGCTAGTTTCAAAGCGAGGATGAAAGATTTTTGCTGACCTTGCGAACCAAATTTTTTGATTGGACGATCATTGAGTTTAAAAACATAATCGTCTTTCTGAGCACCCATGGTGGTACGTTCCAGAATAATATCTTTTTCAAGAGCTTCTTTAAAAAGATGCTCAAAATCGTCTTTGACCACATTGGATCTGTAGGATATTATCGGACTCTCGGCACCATCAAAAATCAATTCATAGTTTTTCTGGAAGTATGGAATAAATTGTTTGATGAACTCAGCCCGTTTAACAGCAACGGATTTAAAAAGAGGCAATAAAGATTCGTCATAGACCGCCAGCAATTGCTTGTTGAGACTTCTTCTTCCTGCATTTTGTTTCAAGAAGCTGTTGCGCTGCTTGAGTAGGCGCTGCATGGCCATCAAATCTTCCAGATAGCTTCTGTCATGCTGTGAAATCACACTGTCAAAAAACTTTCTTCGAACTTCACTTCCTTCCTTGATGATTTCGGTATCGTCTGGTGTGATCAAAACAGAAGGCACCATACCAATATGGTCACTTAGTTTTTCTAGTTCCTTACCATCTACCTTCACAATCTTTTTTTTACCCTGCTCCAGGTAGCAATTCACGGCGTGTTCCTTGTCAATAATTTCCAATTTGCTGTTGATGGCAAAAAAAGGTTGCTCGTGGGTAATGTTTTGCTGATCTACCGTGTTCAGCGCGCTGCGAGTCATCGAAATGTAGTGTAGGGCGTCCAGGAGGTTGGTTTTGCCCATTCCATTTTTCCCAACGATACAATTAATTCCAGCCGAAAACTCGACGCTCAGCGCCAGATAATTTTTAAAATGTGTGAGTTTAAGACTTAAGAGCTTCATAGATTTTGCAGCAAGGCCTTTTTCGGTTAATTTCGCAAGGCTTGAAGGACACTGAAAGCGCAAAACTAACATTAGACAGTAAGCTTATTTGCACATGGCAGCCAAATCAAAGACAAAAAAAGAAGAATTCAGCAAAGAGCAGTACATGGAATGGTACGAGTCCATGTTGTTCATGAGGAGATTTGAGGAAAAAGCTGGTCAACTTTATGGACAGCAAAAGATCCGTGGATTCTGCCATTTATATATTGGACAAGAGGCTTGTGTCTCTGGTGCAGTATCGGCATTGAAAAAAGGAGATAAATACATTACAGCATATAGAGACCATGCTCACCCAATTGCACTAGGATCTGATCCAAAAGCAATTATGGCAGAGCTTTATGGTAAAGTAACCGGTATCTCTAAAGGTAAAGGTGGTTCTATGCACATGTTTGACAAAGAGAATGGTTTCTTTGGTGGACATGGTATCGTAGGAGGACAGATTCCTTTGGGTACAGGTATTGGTTTTGCTGAAAAATATAGTGGTACAGATAACCTATGTATGTGTTACATGGGTGATGGTGCAGTTCGTCAGGGGGCTTTCCACGAAGCATTGAACCTTGCGATGACCATGAAGCTTCCAGTGATTTTCTGTATAGAAAACAATGGTTATGCGATGGGTACCTCTGTAAAAAGAACTTCTAACGTTACAGACCTGTATGTACTAGGTGAGGCGTATGACATGCCTTCATCAGCAGTAGATGCAATGTCTGTAGAAGCAGTTCACCATGCGGTAGCTGAGGCTGCAGAAAGAGCAAGAAAAGGTGACGGCCCTACTTTGTTGGAGTTCAGAACTTACCGATACAAAGGACACTCAATGTCTGACCCTGCTAAATACAGAACCAAAGAGGAGCTTGAAGAATACAAGAAAAAAGATCCTATCGAGCAGGTAAAAGATGTGATCCTTAAAAAGAAGTGGTCTACAGAAGAAGACCTGAAAGCTTTGGATAAGAAATTGAAGGAGGATGTGATGGAATGTGTTGATTTTGCTGAAAAATCAGACTGGCCACCTGCATCTGACGCGTACACAGACGTTTACGCAGAAGAAAATTATCCTTACGTGACGGATTAATGCAAAAAGTATATCTTTGCGTCCTTAAAATTTTTATTTGACAAATGGCTAATACAAAAACCAAGAAGGAAGAGGGGATCGAGATACTCGAAGATCCGGAAGTGCTTGCTGGTAAAGCTGAAGAGTTTTTCAATAGTTCGAAGAACAAGAATTTGGTTTTCGGAATAGGAGGCGTAATTGCTATCGCGATTTTGGCTTTCCTTGGTTACAAGTACTATATCACTGGTCAAAATGCTGAGGCTCAGAAGGAAATGTTCCAGGCTGTGCATTATTTCGAGGCTGATAGCCTTGGAAAAGCATTGAACGGTGACGGTATCAACTATGGTTTCCTTGATATCATCGATAACTACGGTGGTACAGATGCTGGCAACATAGCTAACTTCTATGCGGGTACTGCGTTCCTAAAAATGGGAAATGCTGAAAGCGCAATTAGTTACCTGGAGTCATTCAGCAGTTCTGACTATGTAGTGCAAGCTAGAGCGTATGCTTTGGTAGGTGATGCAAACATGGAACTAGGTGATTACTCTGCTGCTGTGTCTGCTTATGACAAAGCTGCAAGCCACAAGCCAAATAAAGAATATACTCCAATCTATCTTCAGAAGTTAGCGGTTGCTCAAGAGGCAAACGGTAAGTTCTCAGCTGCGGCTGATGCATATGCACAGATTGTAGACGAGTATCCAAATTCATCTTTGGTACAAGAAGCGAAGAAACACAAGGCCAGACTGCAAGGACTGGCTGCCGAATAATATTTAGAATTTTCTGAAAAAAATCTAAAGGGGTGGGCCAGCAAGGATCACCCCTTTTTTTGTTTTTATGGCAACATCATTAAAAAGCTTAAGTGACAACAAGACATCCGGCATCAAGGACATGTCTGGATTCAAATTTGGTATCGTCGTTTCCGAGTGGAACGAAGAAGTAACCGAAGCACTCTACTCTGGAGCAGTTACAACGTTATTGGAACTAGGCGCTTCTAGAGAAAACATCGAGAGAATGAATGTACCTGGTAGCTTCGAGCTGAGCCTTGGTGCTCAGTGGATGGCTAAGAGAGAGGACATTGATGCGGTGATCACTTTGGGATGTGTGATTCAGGGCGAAACCAGACATTTTGATTTTATCTGCCAGGCATGTGCGGATGGCATTACCAACGTCGGATTGAAATACGACAAGCCAGTAATCTTTGGTGTGTTGACAACCAATAACCAAAAGCAGGCCATGGATAGAGCTGGTGGAAAACACGGCAATAAGGGTGACGAAGCTGCAGCAACAGCGGTGAAGATGCTCAACGTAAAATAACAACCAACAACATAACCCTCAATTGTTAATAATTAATCACAAATCTAGAAAATGAAGGTTTTAAAGTTTGGTGGAACGTCAGTAGGTTCACCGGAGCGAATGATGCAGGTTGCAGACATTATCGCAGGAGTGCAGGGTAAGAAAATAGTGGTGTTAAGTGCTGTCTCTGGTACGACCAACACATTGGTAAGCATGTCAGACTACTGTGAAAATGAGCAGAAGGATGAGGCGAAGAAAGTAGCTGAAGAACTGCACAGCAAGTACCACGAGTTTGTAAAGAACCTTTATAAAGACGAGGCTTACGTCAAAAGCAACATTGAATTCATAGATCAGAAATTTTCTGACATCAACAACCTGATTGAGGAACGTTTCACCGAGCAAGTGGCTAAAATGTTTGTGGCCCAGGGAGAGTTGATTTCCACACATTTATTTACGGAGTACTTAAGCTCTATAGGTAAATCGGCGGTTTTACTTCCTGCTTTGGATTTCATGGCTTTGGATGAATATGCTGAGCCAGATCTTAAAACCACCAAAGTAAAACTTGAGAACCTTTTGTCTTCGCTAGATGAAAATGTCATTGTCACTCAAGGCTATATTGCTAGAAATGCTGCTGGAGGAACTGACAATCTAAGAAGAGGAGGAAGTGATTATACAGCAACCATTGTAGGTGCGGTATTAAAAGTAGAAGAAGTGCAGATCTGGACAGATATTGACGGTATGCACAACAACGATCCACGTTTGGTAGACAATACACGTCCATTGGCTCACTTGAGTTTTGAAGAAGCGAGTGAGTTAGCCTATTTTGGAGCGAAAGTATTGCATCCAAGCTGTATCGTACCTGCACAGATGAATGAAGTGCCAGTAAGGATCAAGAACACTATGGATCCAGAGGCACACGGTACATTGATTTCGAATGAGACCGAGCCTGAAAAAGTAAAGGCACTAGCTGCTAAAGATCATATTACAGCTATCAAGATCAAATCCAACCGAATGGTAATGGCTTACGGTTTCTTGAAAAGAGTCTTTGAAGTATTTGAGAAGTATCGTACACCTATTGATATGATTACTACCTCAGAGATTGCTGTTTCATTGACTATTGATAATTCTGATCATCTAAAAGAGATCATTGAAGAGATTGGTAAATACGCGACTGTTGAAGTAGACAGAGAACAAGCGATTATCTGTATTGTAGGTGATCACATTGCTTCTAGAAAAGGAGTTGGAACGGCAATTTTCGAAGCGATGGAGGAAATTCCGATAAGAATGATCTCCTATGGTGGTAGTAGAAACAACATTTCGTTGTTGGTGCCACATGATTACATGAAGGATTCACTCATCAAGCTTCACAAAGCATTGTTTTAATATAAAGAAAGAGCCGCAACTTGCGGCTCTTTTTATATAACTCTTTATAATATTTCCAGATAGAAGAATACGAACCATACCAGGATCAACAATGGAACCAGGAATGGAATACTGAAGCGGATGATGTAGCCAAAGAATGACGGCATCTTAATACCTACTTGCTCAGCAATCGACTTAACCATGAAGTTAGGACCATTACCAATGTATGTCATTGCTCCAAAGAATACGGCTGCAACTGAAATCGCTTTGAGTTCAATGACTGAATCCACAAACTTGCCTCCTGCATAGCCTATAACATCACTTACACTATTAATACTGGCACCATCAGCTGCCATCCCTGCCGTAAGGAAGTTCACATAAGTTGGTGCGTTATCAAGGAAGCCTGACAACATTCCTGTTCCCCAATATAGGGTGTTGTGCGTAATGAGTTCAGCTCCTTCAGGGGATTTTGCAAAGTTGCCTACGAGTTCCAATGCAGGCATCATTGTCCCAAAAATTCCTATGAAGATAAAGGCGACTTCTCGAATTGGCTCGAAACTAAAGTCGTTTCCGTTGAGAGCCTGCTTGTCTGCAAATCTATATGATGAGTACGCAGCTCCCAACATGATTAATTCTCTTAGAAAACTAAACTTTTGACCATCATAATAGATGCCTGGAACCCATGGAAATACATTCGGGTCCAGGAAAACCGCTGCCACCACAATGCCTAACCAGACGAAATTTCTGGTTCCTCGAAGCCCAATTTTACCTGACGGAGTAGCAGTGTCTTCTCCAAAAGAATAGTCCGCCTTGTTTCCTTTATCCATAAAGTAGAAGACTACCAGCAGGATGGATATAGCGAAAAGCCATGGAAGTAGATTATTGGTAAGTGTCCAGAAGAATGGAATTCCCTTCAAGAAACCAAGGAACAAAGGAGGGTCGCCAATTGGTGTTAAAGAGCCACCTATATTACTCACCACAAAAATGAAAAAGATGATGTGGTAAGACTTAATTCGGTTTTTATTTAAACGGATGAATGGTCTGATGAGTAGCATCGATGCACCAGTGGTTCCGATGATGTTGGCAATTACTGCACCAAGTGCCAATAAGCCCACGTTAATGCCTGGAGCAGCTTTTTTGTCAACAATAATCATGATACCTCCAGAGGCCACGAACAATCCAGTTAATAAGGCAATGAACTGGAAATACTCAAAGAAAGCATGAACAGGACCGTGCGAATTGTGCAATACAAACAGGTAATAACTTACTACAAGTACTGCCAGAGCGATGGCCACTTTTGGATAGTTTTTATGCCAAAAATGCTCATAGAAAAGTGGGCCTGTGGCAATCATAAGTAACAGAACCACAAAAGGTATCACACTCCAAGGTGCAGGACTATGGTGAGCTTCTTCAGCGCCATGTTCTTCTGACTGATCTGCATGGGATTCTTCGACTTGATGCTCTGAAACTTGCTCTACACCATCATCTTCATGATCGGACGCAAAAGCCTCAAACCCTGTAGTGTTACCAATTAAAGAAAAGGCAAAAAGGAATGTAAAAATAACTCTATTCATCAAGGCTTATGGGTCATCTATTTCACTAAAATTATCATTTGCAGGCTGAAAAACAAGGCCTTATTTAAATTAGTTGGGATAATGCAATCCTAAAAGCGGCTTCTGCGAGTCCAGTTTTTGATGGGTTTTCATCATAAACTTTTTGCATTGCATTTTCAATCGTTTGCGAAGTGTCACTGAAAATTTCATCATCAGTAACTTTTCGATCGTTTTTCGGATCCATCAAATAGGCAAATGTACGTGCCATTCCACAATTAGAAATGAAATCTGTGATTAAGGCTACATTATCATCTACGTATTCAGCTATTGGTCCGTAGAAAATTTCTTTGTCTTTGAAAGGTACATTTGCGCCACAGGCCACAACTTCCAAATTATTTGCAATCAGTTGTTCAGCCTGTTCCTTGGATACTAAACGGGATGCGGCAGCAGGTATGAAAATCTCCGCACCAGTAGACCAAACTTTTTGATTGCATTCATCAAATGGAATGGTGTTATCTGCCACCAATTGATTACCATTTCTTTCAAAGAATAATTTCTTCACTCCATCCAGATCGAGTCCGTTGGCATCAATTATGCCTCCATCTCTGTCAATTATGCCAACTATCTTCACCCCGTACTTGGCCAGATATAGGGCAGCTGTTGCTCCCACATTTCCCCAACCCTGAATGATGGCTCTTTTTTGAGTGATGTCACCACCCCATATATTGTAATAATGTCTGACTGATTCAGCCACTCCATACCCGGTAATCATATCTGAAACGGTGTACTTTGTATCTGAAGTCGGCACGTAGTTTTGATCTTCCAGTATTTTGGAAACACCTTGACGAAGGCGCCCTATCATATGTATTTTCTGAGGCTTGGGTGGATGATAGTGTCCATTCACCACACCCTCCTGTGGATGCCATAGACCAAAACTTTCTGTAATAGGAATAACTTCATGGATTTCGTCCACATTCAAATCTCCACCAGTACCGTAGTATGCTTTTAGAAGTGGGTACACTGCCTGGTACCATCTTTTAAGAACATCTTTTTTCCTTGGATCTTTCGGGTCGAAATTGATCCCTGACTTAGCACCTCCTATTTGAGGGCCAGATACCGTGAATTTGATTTCCATCGTCTTGGCAAGCGATTCTACTTCTCGTCTGTCAAGGCCTTTTCGCATTCTCGTACCACCACCAGCTGCGCCATTTCTGAGCGAGTTGATCACAGCCCAGCCTTCAGCTTCGGTTTCTGAATCAGACCATTCGAAAACAATTTCGGGGGTTTTGTCTTCAAATTTTTTCAGTAATTCTTTCATTCAGGGATTAATGTTTATACATGAAATTGGCGGCAAATTTAATGAAATATTGATCTTGAAACACTTCAGACAACTGAATGAAGATCTCCAGACACACTATCTTGCTGAGCACCAGTAGCTGATGCAAATACATTAGCTATGTTAAGTTTTCGTAATAAGGACAAAAAACCAAAAATCAAGGCTTCTTTATATTCTATAATGTCAGTAGAAGGAATATGCAAGTTAACCGTCCCATTCAGCTCTTGGTTCAATTGATCAACTAGCACTTGATTGTAAGCTCCCCCACCTGTTAGCATGACTGATTCTACCTCAATACCTGACCTAATGGATTTCGAAATCTCTTTAGATAGAAAGTAGACATACGACGCCAATCCATCAGAGGGGTTTTGTGGAGCTCCCTTTAATACAACTGATGTCCATTGATTGGCAAGAGATTTTGGAGGGGTTTTATGGAAGTAGTCCAGAGAGCCTAAATATGTCAGCCAATTGTTATCTCTATGTCCTTTCAGTGATAACTGGCCACCATCGTCATAGGAATGACCAAGTTGCTTGGCGAAATGGTTCAAGACTTGATTACAAGGAGCAATATCCCACGCCAGAATCTTTTGGTTGTCATGTATGGAGAGATTACATATCCCACCCAAGTTGAGAAAAGCTTTGTGATCGGAGAAAAGATAATGCTCACCTGCTGGTACTAAAGGGGCTCCTTGCCCACCTAGTGAAATGTCCTTCATCCGAAAATTATCAACTACTTCAATTCCGGTTATTTGGTGAATGATCGCTCCATTTCCAATTTGCAGTGAAATTTTCTTTACAAGCGGATCATGTAAAACCGTATGCCCGTGTACCCCTATTAGTTGGACATTTAGTTCTTTGGTTTTTATAATTTCTACTAGCTGGTACCCAATCCATTCACCGTATGAATTATCTAACTCTTGGAGATCAGCAGCTGATAATTGATCAGCGCCACGTAATTGGGAGATGATTTCTTCTGGAATGGTAACTGTCTCGCAGTGAGTAATAGTGTAAGTCCAGCGCTGACCAGATAGCCGGAATTCAGACACACAAACGTCCAGACCATCCAGTGATGATCCTGACATTACACCAATTACATTGTATTCACTCACACGATTCTTATTTTTGTATAGACTAGCTGAACCAAAAAATTATTATGCCGAATGTAGCTGTAGATATTGGAAACACCAGAATCAAATCTGCTCTTTTTGAAGGAGAACATTTGATCAGTACGGCTATTCATGAAAACCTCGAAGCCCTACATTCATTTTATGCAAAATCCGCCCATCACTGGATTTTTGGATCAGTTAAACACTATGACGAACAGATCAAGAAGATATTTTATGATGAAAAGTATCACCTCCTAAATAATAGGACGCCTCTTCCGATAGAGGTTAATTATGATACTCCTGAAACGCTTGGAGTAGATCGATTAGCTTCTGCAGTTGGAGCTTTTACTTCATTTCCAGATAAAAATATTTTGATCATAGATGCAGGGACATGTATTACCTATGATGTTATAGATAAAAATGGTGTCTTTCAAGGAGGCGTAATTGCCCCTGGTTTAAAGATGCGCATGAAGGCAATGTCTCACTATACGGATGCTTTGCCTGATATAAGTTCTGAATTCTCTGAAATAATGTTAAAAAATTTGGGAAAGTCTACCCGTGAGTGTTTGTTAGCAGGCTCATTATCAGCAACTATTCATGAAGTGAACGGCTTTATAGATCATTTTCTGAAAGAATATGAGGATTTGGTCGTTATGATGACCGGTGGAGATACGATCCACTTTGAATCCAAATTAAAAGCACACATCTTTGCGGACTTTGATTTGGTGCTGACAGGCTTAAATAGAATTTTGATAAAGAATCAATGAAGATCATAAAACTTGGCTTACTGGGACTTACTCTGTGTTTATCAGGTGTATTGGCGGCTCAGTCAATTAACTCTCCTTATTCCAATCATCAATTAGGAGAGTTCTTATTCCAAGGTCTTCCCCATAACTTTTCCATGGGGCAAGTGGGAACAGGTACGCCTACTCCATGGCATATTAACCTGCAAAACCCTGCTTTACTCACTTACAATAAGTTTAGTTCATTTCAGGTAGGTCTTCAAGCAGATTTTAGAACCTATACCGCAGATTTGGACAATTCTAAAGCGCAATCAGGAAGTTTAAGAGCATTGGCCGTAAGTTTTCCTGTGGTAAATGATAGATGGACTACTGCTTTTGCTGTGCTTCCACTTACCACAATGAATTATAATACGCAGAGCAGGGCTTACATTGATTTGCAAGACAGCATTTTGAAAACTATCGATTATAAAGGCGAGGGTGGTTTAACACAGGTTCAGTGGGCCAATGGAGTTCGTTTGTTTGATCGGCTTACAATAGGAGCCAAGGCATCTTATGTCTTTGGAACCTTGCATAAGGAGTCAAGTGTTTTCGTTAGTTCCACTGAAACTGTGTCTAATTATGCAGTGTCATACAATGAAGATGCTCGTTACTCTGATATCATATTAAATCTGGGAGTTTCCTATCAGTATCGTATAGATACGAAAAATATTATTACAGTCGGAGCTGTTCATGGCCTATCTAAAAAGATAACAGGCACTCAAAAAACAATTGTTGATCGAATTTCTGCTTCTCGAACTGTCCTTGATAAAGACACCATTGCAATCGGAGTTCCTATTGAATTTGACCTTCCTCAATACTTTGAATTCGGAGTGTCTTATGAATTATTAAATAAATTTAGAGCAGGGTTCGATTTCTCATATCACAACTGGGAAGATACCGAATCAAATGAAGTTTCTGCCACTAGAAATACCGTTTCTATTGGCACAGGAATAGAGTTTATCCCCGATTATTCTAGCATTAATAGCTACCTGAAAAGAACATCGTACAGAATGGGATTAAGCATGCGTCAGCTACCTTATCTAGAGAATAATACAGAAATTAATGATTTTGGTATTAATTTTGGAGTTTCCTTTCCTGTGAGTGGTTATTCCAGTTTGGATGCTGCTTTCAAATATGGTTTTAGAGGGACAACCGATAACAACTTAATACAGGAGAGGTATTTCCAAGTGGTTATAGGTGCCACGATAAACGATAGGTGGTTTATTAAAAGAAGATACGATTAAACAAAAGCTTATGAATTCAATTACTAAGCACATTTTCAGTCTTGTGTTCGTGATCTCAGCAGCAGCAGCGGTTGCACAACCAGGATGGAATTGGGGAGATTCAGTGGACAAAGCAAAAGAGAAGAACGCACTTTATGCAGACTTTGTAAAAGCGGAAAACTGGAACGCAGCGATAGGACCACATTCGTGGTTGTTAAAAAACACTCCTGATTTGAATGCTTCTATCTATATCAATGGAGCAAAAATCTACGAAGGATTGGCAGAATCTACAGAAGACAAGGCTAAAACTTTGGAGTACCAGGAGAAGGCACTTGAAATGTATGATTTGAGAATCAAATATTTCGATGACGAAGCGGATGTACTTAATAGAAAAGCTAACACTGCTTATAAATACTATAAAGGTACCCAGTCTAAGTACCCTGAGCTTTATGCGCTATTCAATAGAGCGTTTGAGGTGAATGGCGTAGACTTTTATACTGCGAACCTTACAGCCTATATGGATGTAATCAGAAGATATAAGTTGACTGGTGGTGATGTGTCTGATGAGGAAGTATTTGAAAAATACACTCAAATTTCTGATACCTTCGAAAAAATAAAAGCAAACGGTGGTAACGCTGACAAGATTGACAGATACATGGATATCGTTGATAAAATGTTGACGGCTACTGTGAAAGTGGATTGTGAATTCGTAGTTCAGAAATTGGGACCAAAATTCCATGAAACGAAAGATGTGAAATTGGCAAAAACCATTTTCGCATTGATGATTCAGCAAAAGTGTACGGATGATCCGTTGGCAATGGAAGCTGCTATGGTGGTGAACGAAACTTCTCCTGACTATGGTATCGCAAAATTCATTGCTCAGAAGGCAGCTGCTGAAGGAGATAAAGCAAGAGCACAAGAATATTTCGAAAAGGCCGTTGAATTGACAGATGACAATTCTAAGAAATCAGAAGTTTACTTGAGCTTAGCTAGAACTCAGGCTGGATCAACTAAGTCTGGTGCGAGATCAAGTGCAAGAAGAGCTTTGGCATTTGATCCATCTAACAAAGAAGCGTATGTCTTCATCGGTGACCTTTACATGAACAGTTATGATGACTGTAAAGAAGGAGTGAGCCGTGTGAAAGATAGAGGTGTATTCCTTGCTGCTTATGAGATGTATCAGAAAGCTGGTGATTCTCAAAGAATGGCATCTGCGAAAGCTCAGTTCCCTTCTATTGAAGAAATCTTCAATGAAAACATGAAAGAAGGAGAAAGCCTGACTGTAGGATGTTGGATCAACGAAACTGTAAAACTTGAAAGAAGACCTGCTAATTAATAAGGTTAAAACATATTTTCAAACGGTCATGACGTTCGTTCATGACCGTTTTTTTGTTTGGGCTATAGTGTGCTTACTAGCCTGTATGGGTATATCATGTGAAGACAAAAAAGACATCCTGAACCAGGAAGTTTATGAAGGTCCTACCATATCCATGGATAGCATCTTCACCAAGATGAGCGACTCAGCTAGAGTGCGCGTTATCTTAAAAGCGCCTAAGCAAAACAACTTTGAAACCGGAGACCGTGAGTGGACAAAAGGTCTCTATTTGGAGTATTTGGATAAAGACGGAACCATTCTCTCCACATTCAAAGCTGATTACGTCTACTACACTTCTCAGGATGATCTTTACAAAGCCGAAGGCAACGTGGTAGTGACCAATTCCGATACTGGAGATGAATTGAATACTGAGGAACTATTTTGGGATCCCTCCAAAGAAGAGTTTTTCACTGAGCGATTTGTTACCATCCAGGAAGGTGATAATATTCACACCGGAGAAGGCCTTACTGCAGATCAGGATTTTTCCAATTACAAAATACACAAACCTCAAGGGACCATGTTCCTTGATGACCTATGAAACTCTTAGACTATATTCTATTTTCGCTAACTGCGGCTTTTTTAGTAATCGGTATTTATGAGGTGATGGCGGTAGGAATCGGCCAGGCTTATAGCCCATTAATGATATCGGTTATATTACTTTTTGTATTTTGGTATCGAAAGTCACAACGAGAGCAAAAGAAATAGTATTTTTATTAAGCAATGGAAGATCCCTCGCTCTACATGGGCATATTTGTTTGCCTACTTTTTTCAGCCTTCTTCTCGGGAATTGAGATAGCCTTTATCTCTGCAGATAAACTGCATATTGAGGTAATGAGTAAGAAAGGAACCTTTACGGGTAAAATCCTTTCTGAATTCGTCACCAAGAAATCCCATTTTCTGGCAACGATGCTGGTTGGTAACAATATGAGCATCGTGCTTTACGGTATCCTCATGGCTAAACTACTTGAGCCATGGTTATATGGTTATTTTACTTCGGATATTGCTGTGCTTGTTTTACAGTCATTATTGTCAACAATCATCGTATTAATTACGGCGGAGTTTCTACCGAAGAGCTTGTTCATGCTCAATCCCGATACCATGTTGACGGTTTTTGCATTACCAATGGCAGCTATTTATTACTTACTGTATCCAGCGGTATGGGTAATTACCGGAGTTTCCAGGTTTATGATTGTTAAGGGTCTTCGCTTTGCTTATTCGGAGGATAAGCCCGTTTATGGACTCACAGACCTGAATAATTATATCAAGAAAAACATTCTCAACATCGAGCAGGAGGAAGAGCCTGAGATTGATGCGAAGATTTTTAATAATGCCATTGAATTCAAGACCATTCGAGTTCGTGAGTGCATGATCCCGCGTACGGAAATTATTGCGGTGGATGTGAATGATGATATCGCTGAACTAAAGGAAGAGTTTATCGAGAGTGGCCATTCTAAAATTCTGGTGTACAAGGAATCAATTGACGAAGTGATTGGCTATTGCCATTCGTTGGAACTATTCAAGAAGCCAGAGAAGATCAAGGATATTCTTACACCAATTTTGATCGTTCCAGAAACGATGTTGGCCAACGAACTCTTAATCCAATTTATCACCGAGCGTAAGAGCATTGCCTTGGTCGTTGATGAATATGGAGGTACTTCCGGGATTGTCACTATGGAGGATGTCATCGAAGAGATATTTGGTGAAATCAGAGATGAGCATGATGATGAATACCTGGAAGAGGAGCAAATTGACGAAAGCAACTTCATACTAAGCGCGCGTCATGAAGTAGATTATCTCAATGACAAGTACGATTGGGAGCTTCCTGTCGGTGAATATGACACTTTAGGTGGTCTTATTTTGGCATTTCATGAAGATATTCCGACTGTAAACGAGGCAATTTTGATCCCGCCATTCCATTTTACCATCTTCACAATGGAAGAAAACCGCATTGACAAGGTTAAATTGACCATTTTGGACAGAGAAGAAGCGTTGTAAATCAAAGGTTTAGAATCATTTTTTAATTAGTGCACATGTGGTTATTTTTGCCGTCTTCAAAAAAACTACGCATAATAAATTATGGCGCTGATTAACACTTTACGGAAGAGAATGGGCAAGATCGTTGTTGCTTTTGTAGCATTCTCGATGTTTGCATTCATTCTGACGGATCTTTTCCAATCCAACTCTACGCTTTTTGGTAGTAATGACAGAAATGTAGCTGAAATAGCTGGCACTGATATCTCATATGAGCAGTTCCAGGCTAAGGTTCAGGAGCTTTCTTATGTTTTCGCAGTAAACAATGGTAGAGAGCCATTGGCAAACGAGCAAAAACAAATTAGAGATCAAGCATGGAACGCATTAATCCTTGAAAACGCATATTACCCTCAATTTTCAGAACTTGGAATTCAAGTAACTGAAGACGAGCAGCTGGACATGGTTCAGGGAAATAACATTCACCCTCAAATCAAGCAATTCTTTACTGACCCTAATACAGGAGAGTTTAGCAAAGCGAACGTTACACAATTTTTAAGCTCATTGAGCAACCCTCAGGCTGCTGCACAAAGAGCGTCTTGGGTTTCTTTTGAGCAAAGTCTTCTTCAAAACAGACTAGTAAGCAAATATGCCAGCTTGATGGAGAACTCTGATTTTGTAACAAAAGAAGAAGCAAAAGCGAAATATGTTGCTCAAAACAGTAACATGTCTGTTGATTACTTCTATGTTCCTTTCTTCAGTGTTAAAGACAGCATGTTCAATATCTCAGATTCTGAGATGGAGTCTTACTTGTCTAGCCATAGCGAGCAATATCAAAGAGAAGAGTCAAGAAGCATTAGCTATGTTTCATTCAACATTGAGCCATCTGCTGATGATAGTGCGTTTGTAAGAGATGAGATCAGAGCTTTGGCTGAAGGTTTCGCTACAGCTGATAATGACTCCATCTATGCAATGAGAAATTCAGATGGTACTAATTACTTCAGAACTATCAACGATCCAGGGTTGATCCCAGTTGGTTTGGTTGGTGCTGAAGTAGGTACTGTTTCAGCACCAGTTTTGACCAACGGAGTATATACGGTTCAAAAATTGTCTGACATCACAGAAGGTGACGAAGCATTCGTGAAAGCACGTCATATCTTGATTGAGTCTGATGGAACATCTGCTTCTGCAAAGGATGAGGCTAGAGCTAAAGCGAACGATATCTTGAGGCAATTGAAGAGAGGTGCTGATTTCGCAGAACTTGCTGCTGAGAACAGTGCTGACCAGTCAAACGCAAACAATGGTGGAGACCTTGGTTGGTTTGGTGAAGAAGGAAGCTTCGTTCAGTCTTTCAAAGATGCAGTATTTGCTCACAAAGGAACAGGATTGTTGGCTGAGCCAGTTGAGACTTCATTTGGTTTCCATATCATCAGAATTGATGAGCCTAAAACATACACAGCATATAAAGTTGCTGTAATCGAAAAAGAACTTTTCGAAAGCGATGCTACTTTGAACGAAACTTACAGACAAGCTGATCTTTTAGCTTCTAATAGTGATGATACTGAGTCATTCATTGCTAAAGCAGAAGAAGCAGGTCTTCAAGTAAGAAACGCAAGCAACATTGCTAAAAATGATTCTAGAGTTGGAGTAATCACTGATGCAAGAGCAATCACACTTTGGTTGTACAATGATGCTGAAGTAGACAAAGTTTCTGACGTATTTGAATTGGACAACACATATGTAGTGGCTGTGATGACAGGTCGTCAAATGGAAGGTACTGCTAAGTTGAGCCAGGTTAGAAATGAAATCGAAAGCAAAGTATTGAATGAGAAGAAGGCGAAATTCATCAAGGATAAAATTGCTGGTCTAAGTGCTGGTGATTTTGATGCGATGAAAGAAGCTTACGGTACTGAAGCTAGAACTGGTTCTGCAGATCTTACATTGAACAGTAACTCATTTCCGAATGTAGGTTTCGCTCCTGAGGCAGTAGGTGTAGCATTCTCTTTAGAAGAAGGTGAAAAAACTGCAGCTTTTGAAATCACAAACGGTGTATTGGTACTTTCTGCCACTTCTAAAACATTAGCTTCTGACCAGGAGAACTACGACTCGTACAAAACTACTGTTGCGAATGAGCGTAAGTCAAGACAAACGGTAATCGCTAACTTCCCATTAAGCTTCTCTCCATTGTTTGTGCCACAAGCACTTGACAATGCAGTAAAAGAGTTTGCTGACATTGAGGATAAGAGATACAAATTCTTCTGATAAGAAGATAAGAAATATACAAAACCTAAAGCCAGTGATTTTCACTGGCTTTTTTTTACCTTGAGATTATGAGTTGGGATATAGAATCATTTCGACAAAAGCTGGAAGATCAGCATGAGTTTCCAGGCACTTATAAGTTCAAATTCATTGTTCCTCATGAAAAGCGTGATGAAATTGTTGAGGTACTTCCTTTAGGAGATATCAAATACCGAGATAGTTCCAACAAAAAATACGTAAGTGTGACTGCAGAGGCCGAAATGGAAACAAGTCAGGCGGTATTGGATGTTTATATAGAAGCCAACAAGATAGAAGGCTGTATCGCTTTATAAACCGAAAACACTATGTGGAAAGAAGAAGATAACCGATTAAAGAAGACATTTGAGTTTAAAGACTTTGTAGAGGCGTTTGGCTTTATGAGTCAGGTGGCTATTATCGCTGAGAAAATGAACCACCATCCAAACTGGAGCAATGTCTACAATACCGTGTCTTTTGAATTGAATACACATGATGCTGGTGATGTGGTTACCGAAAAGGATCACAAACTGGCAGCTGCTATTGATGATTTAGTTAAGTAATGGAAGAAACAAGGCTTTACCTGGTGCCAACTCCTATTGGCAATTTGGCGGACATTACTTACCGTGCGGTAGAAGTATTAAAATCTGTTGATAAAATACTGGCTGAGGACACACGTACCTCAGGTGTCTTGTTAAAACATTACGGCATTAATACGCCCACAGAGAGCTTTCACGCATTCAATGAGCACAAACGTACTGAAGGCATCATAGAGCGTCTCCAGAGCGGCGAAAGGCTGGCGTTGATTACCGATGCTGGTACTCCAGGTATTTCCGATCCAGGCTTTATGCTTGCACGTGCAGCGGCTGAAGCCGATATAAAAGTGGAGTGCCTTCCGGGAGCGACCGCCTTTGTTCCGGCTTTGGTCAAATCAGGATTGCCATCAGACAAATTTGTATTTGAAGGATTCCTGCCACACAAAAAAGGAAGGCAAACTCGTCTGAAAATATTATCCGAGGAGACCAGAACAATTGTTTTTTACGAATCTCCACATCGTCTGATGAAGACTTTGGAGCAATTTGTAGAGTTCATTGGGCCAGAACGAAGTGTTTCAGTTTCCCGAGAGCTGACTAAGAAATTCGAAGAAACTGTAACAGGACCATTACCAGAAGTGATAGATCATTTTAAAAATCACACTGTAAAAGGCGAGTTTGTAGTTATCTTAGAAGGACGAAATGACTAACCTCCAAGATATCACATTAGCTACCGCAGAACTTGCGAAAACTACTGCTCAGTTCATCGCTGAAGAAGCGGCTAATTTCTCCAAAGATAAAGTAGAGCTCAAAGGAAAGAGCGACCTGGTTTCTTATGTTGATAAGGAAACAGAAAGGAAATTGGTAGCGGGTCTAACGGAAATTTTGCCGGAAGCGGGTTTCATTACAGAGGAAAACACGATCTCTCAAGATAAGAAAGCTTACACTTGGGTGATTGACCCATTGGATGGAACCACCAACTTTGTACATGGTTTGCCTGCTTATGCCATAAGCATCGGATTGATGCATGGAGATGATGTGGTGGCTGGGGTAATTCATGAAGTTACTCGAAGTGAAACCTTCTATGCGTGGAAAGATGGCGGTGCTTTTATGAATGGTGCACCAATTCATGTGACCGATGCTGCTTCCATAGATGAGAGTTTGTTTGCTACTGGATTCCCAATCTATAATTTTGAAAAACTTGATGACTACCTGGCTATCCTGAATGAGCTCATGAAAGATGCACACGGACTTAGAAGAGTAGGGAGTGCGGCTACTGATATGGCTTATGTAGCATGTGGTAGATACGAAGCATTTTTCGAATACAACCTCAATCCATGGGACGTAGCTGCTGGAGTAATCCTGGTAAAAGAAGCAGGTGGATTTATCTCCGACTTTAAAGGTGGCTCAGATTTCTTATTTGGACGAGAAATGGTTGCTGCTGGTCCGGTTCATCCAAAATTGCTTGAGGTGATCAAGAAGCATTGGTATTAAGCCCAAACCTTAGTTCCTTCCGTGCAGTTTTTGCACATCTCAATGTCTTCTCTAGAGTGCAATAAGGTGTTTCTAAAGGAGGTATAGGCACCTGATGTCCAGATATCTTTAAAAGACTCCTTTGTGGTATTGCCAAAAACATGCTGCGCGTTTTTGTCAAAACAGCATGGAACTACTCTGCCATCCCAGGTAATTACACAAGAATGCCACATACGCCAGCATTCGTTTTCCATCGCATTCTTAATGCCGTATTGGCCATTGTCAAGCTGACGGTAGCGTGCGTATTTTTCAATGGTAGGGATCAAGTCATTGCCAAACTCATAGTCATAGATTTGAGCAGTTTTAAACCCTAACTGGTCCACACCATACTGTTTGGCCATTTCTTTGATCTGAGGAATCTCGTGTTCGTTAGGTCTCACCACCAGAAACTGCCACAGGATGTGTGGATGCTTCTTACCGAGTGCTTTTTTAGCAGTAACCATATTTTTGGTTCCTTCCAGTACTTTGTCCAGCTTGCCTTCTTTTCGATAAGACTCATAAGTCTCCTGCGTGGCGCCATCTATGGAGATGATCAATCGATCCAAACCGGATTCGATGGTTTTATAAGCCGTTTCCTCGTTTAGGAAATGAGCATTAGTAGAAGTAGCTGTATAGATACCTCTATCAGACGCATATTTGATCATTTCATGCAAATGCTTGTGCAAATACGGTTCTCCCTGAAAATAGAAAATCAAGTAGGAGAGTGTGTCGCCAATTTCATCGATGAGGTTATAGAAATGATCCGGATCGAGATTACCTGTAGGTCGAGTGAAAGAACGTAAACCGCTAGGACATTCCGGGCATCGAAGATTACACGCCGTTGTGGGTTCTATCGAGATGCTAATGGGCAATCCTTTGATCTCGGGATTTTTCGTTTTTCTGGATTTTTGGAACGAGCTGTATACCTGCCATGCGTTATTTAGGCGTTTAAGGGTTAGCTTTGAGGCCAATCGGTAGCTATCACTCAGATTGATATACATAAGGTTAAACTTATAAACCATTACCCGAATATGAAGTTCCAAGCACTGCTTTTTTCTATAATTCTATTCATAAGTGTTCCTTCGTTTTCGCAAGGAGTCACTTTATCCAAAGAAGCGGAGATCTATATCATGACTTTAGGGCCTTATCAAGGCGAACTGTATTCTGCTTTTGGTCATAGCGCCATTCACCTAAAAGATCCTATCAAAGGAGTTGATTGGGTATACAACTACGGGGTCTTTGATTTCGATCAGGAGAATTTCTACTGGAATTTTGCGCGAGGTAAAATGCTCTACAAACTTGGGATGTCTCGCTACAAAGGGTTTTTCGAAGCGTACAAAGAAGACAATCGCTACATCATTGAGCAGAAGCTTAACCTAACACTGGCAGAGAAACAGCAACTAATTGATTACCTGGCAGAGAACTACAAGCCGGAAAATAGAGATTACTATTACAATTACGTCTATGATAACTGTGCTACGAAAATCAGAGATGTCATTACGGATAATTTTCCCGGAAGGATTCAGTTTGATACGACCTATGTAGCAGAGGATAAAACGATTCGTGATTTAATGCATGATTATTTGCATTACCAGCCTTGGGGTGAGTGGATCATCGACATTGGGCTTGGTATGCAAATAGATAAAGTGGCTTCTGCAGAAGAGTACATGTTTTTGCCGGACTATGTAGCTCGTGGATTTGAAAATGCTACTTTCCAAAGAGATTCAGTCACTGTTCCATTAATAGCTGAAACCATCGAAGCGTATAAACCTGAATCAGAAGAAATGAGCAATGGAGTGTTCACTCCGTTTAATTTTTTTGTGATCTTCTTCTTTGTAGTAGGGTTCTTCACCAACAGAGATTTTAAGCGCATGAAGCGTACCAAGTGGGTAGACCCATTGGTGTTTACACTGCCTGGAATTATCGGTTGGTGGTTGGTTTTCCTTTGGGCGGGAACGGAGCACTTGTCTAAAGAAAACATGAATGTGCTTTGGGCTATTCCGGTCTTTATTCCATTTGCCTACATGCTAGGAGTGGAGAAGCTGCAGAAATTTTTAGGTGCCTTCTTCCTGATAATCAGCACGTGGTTCTTGTTGTTGCTAATGCTTTGGACTGCTTTCCCTCAACCGCTCAATCAAGCGATGATTCCATTGGTGCTGACGATGGTACTGAGAGGATATTACATCTACTTTGACTTGAAAAAGCAGCAGGAAAAAAGAGCGAAGGCTGATGCGCTGCCTAAGAACTAGAACGTGTAAGATTCGAAGCCAGAGTTTGGACACTTTCAGGAACTATGTAATTGTCTAAATCGAATTCAAATTTTTCTGATGATGTATCCACTTGGTGGGTTAATGAATGGAAGCTAGTTATTAATGCTTCGTATTGTTTTATTGATTCAATAATTTTTTCAAGTTTATATCCGATAATCTTTTTATGAGTAGTACTCAGATTTTCATCAATCGCTGAAGTCAGGTTAATAAAGTATCTATTTAGAGATAAAAACTGAGAGTCAAAATGAATGAGTTGCATTAGCCATTTCTCCCTTACCACCGAATCCGCTGTGAAATGATTATCGATATGAACAAAGAAGTCTCTTAATCCTGCAGAACCAGTAATTCCGTTATAATTGAAAAGGGAATACAATTGTTCGTGTGTCCAGTTTAATTCATTAATTAAGGAGTTATATGCAAATTCTTGATCCTTTTTGATATTATCTTTCTTTCGATCATTTCACTCTTGATCTATTGCTTCTAGTTGTGTGTCGTTGGCTTTCTTTTGTTCTTTGAATGCTAAATAGACCAAATAAGCAGCAACGATATTTATTACAGGAGCTGTGAGGCCTCCTATAACATCTCCAATTTCTCCTTTTCCGGATAAATCTAGAACTTTAAAAATTGCCTCTCGGGTTAAAACCCATGGACTTATAATAGCTATTACTAAAGCAATTATTAACAGCTTCTCAACGCTTTTTGTAGTTGAATCTTTTTTTGATTCTTTTTTCATTTAATACTCAAGAAACGTATTCTAGATCAATAATGAAAGAGTTATTTTAATAAACCATTTTGTTTCCTACAGTGATATTCGCGGAAGTGAAGTCCTAGGCAAGAAGGGTAAGAAAAATTTACCTTAAGTAAGGATAATTTAACTTTTATGAATTTTTATATATCACCCATAAAAAGAGGAAGATTTCAGGGAGCTCCATTACCACTTCCGAAGTAATATTGGATAAAACATCTGATAAAAAATCCATACTCAAATGTAAAGGATGATTAGCAGAAATTGAAATGACTCCTAAGAACTAAACCACTGATACATATTGTACAGCCCCAATCCTAGAAAGGCAATTCCGGGTACTTTGTGAACAAGGAATTGATTGCTGGCGATATTGGTGAATTTTCTTCCTAATCGGTTGACAGTTAGTAAGAGCAAAAAGGTGCCAATAGTTAATCCTGTCAGATAGATCCAAAAATGGTATTCCTTCAGAGATATCCATTTGTTGGCTTGCAAATAGGCAGTCACTGTAAGCCAAAAAGGAATCGTCAACGGATTTAAGATCCCGAGTAATACGCCTTTTTTGAAGCCGTTTCGGCCTTTGATTTCCGCGGTTCTATTGATGAGTTTCTCGGTATCGGTTTTAGCAAATAAGTTGATGACACCCAGCACGATCATGGCGATGGCCGTGATCAAAGTGAAGTTTTCTGTGAAGCCAGGGCGTTCACTTAGGAAGATCTGAAATTTCACAGTGACTCCTGCATAGACAAACTCGGTAAGTGAGGCTGCCAGAGCAAAGAAAAAGGCAGGTCGCTTTAGCCCTTGTACAGACAGCTGCATGGTGGTGATATTGATCGTTCCTGGAGGGATCGATCCGAGGTAGCTTACCACGAAAGCAACGATGAATACCTGAAGAGCCATTTAGTTTTGGGCAATTTTGTTGTATGCTTTAATCGCACGCATTTTAGCCAATCCTTGTTTCAATGTCCAGTACTTCACACCACTTTTGTGATTGGCCCTGCTAACTTTTGCTAGCTGACTGAGGTGCCACAGAATGGCCTGATATCCTTTCCAAAGTGGAAATCCTGGTTGGTAAATGTGGCCTGGTTCTGCTCCTGTGCCATTCAATTCCAATATCTTAAAGTTTTTCAACTCTTCCAGCTCTTCAAAACTGTTGCAACGAAGGTCAAAACGTCCAAAATGAAATCCATCTATTTGATTGGCCAACTCGCTGAATGCCTGATGAAGTTTTTCTGTTGCTTTTGGCGTCATATTTAAGAAGGTGGTTCCACGGCAGTGATTGCCAATGGATTCTACCACGACCTTTTCACTTTTAGCCGGAATCCTACTCATTACCTCAGCAAATCGTGGATGATCAAAATCCAATTGCAGCATGGCCCGAGGACTTTTTTCTAGCAGTTGATTTACAGAGTGCCGTCCATCACCAATCACGTGCAGAAAGTCCTTTTGAACGATGGAAGTCACTTTTCCTGTTGACTCACCAGGTAGTTTTATGAAGAAAACCCCCAGCTCGATAGGGTAATTAGCAAACTCCTGCATCAAAAAGTTAACCGGGCACTTGCTGATGTAATTCTCAAGGTCTGATTTAGTCTTGATCACTTCTACCAAATTACCACGCTCGCCAATATCTGGCTTGCAAACAAGGGGGAAACCTAGTTCTTGAGCAAAACCTAATGCGGATTTAGTGTCACCTTTTTCAATGAGCTGATACCTTGGAATGAACCGTTCAGGGATCAACTTAAAAATTTCTGATTTGCTTTCACCCAGCATTCCTCCAAAGTCGATTGTTGGGTTAGCCGCCGTAAAAAAGAAAAACGATCTACATCTGATCACCAGCCAGGTATAATAGAAATAGACTGGAAAATATAAAACACCAAATGGCCAGTACTCCCAGTGGGTTACTTTGTGCCAAAATTTACCAACGCCCGAGAGCATCAGGCATTTTGTGATTTTTGAAAGCGAACTGTTGAGCTGGCAACTCCGAAATGTTCTGGAAGAACGACCTCTGGAAAATCCGTCTTAATGCCCACTTTGATCAGCGCCATATGGTGAATGGTGTGCTCAATATTATAAGCTAGTTCACGTAAGTAGCTAGAAGGTATGGAGGACTCCTGATCTGAATCGATTTCGTAATTGGCTACCATGGTCAAAGGATAGTCTTCGCGTGTTTCATCCAGAAAGTTTTGCGCAGACTCGATAATGTCTTTGGCTAATTGCGGGTCTTTCTCCAGGTATGGATCATGCTTGCGGTTATCATAGTTGATGACCTGATCAGTTGCAGAATCCATCAAGCAGATAAAAAACTCCAGTGTATGGCGTACATGCTGACCGATGCTGCTGTTGCTCAGTGTATCGATGGGTTTGGAAAAACTTTCCCTTGTAAACTGATCAACTACACTATGCAGCTGATTTAATAAGTTGATTGCAGATTGGTTGATTGACATAATTCAGAGGTATCTGACTTAGTGCTGATACTTAGTTTGCCATGTTATTTGAGATTTTTTGATGAAGTTGGCTTCATCCTTTTGCCAATATTTCAGCGTGTTAGTGCCAAATCGATTGTAAAACAAGTAGAGCTTTCCATCAGTAATGGTATATGTTTCAGGGTTAACCTCTACTTTCTCCCCTGTGTCAGCAATGGCGTAGGCACACCATCCACCAAATTCAGGAGTGTATTTGGATGGATTCTCATCAAACGTCTTCTTATTGGCCATGCTGTGGAAGTAGAACGTTGCTCCATCGTATGTGGAAGCAAATAGCTCATTTCCTTCTTTTGGTTCGCCTGAAAAATAGCTCACTACATCATAGCCATCAGCGACTACACCTTTCTTGTTCACATTCCAGTTCGAGTCTTGCACGAACATCACCGCCAATATCCAGATTAATTTGAGCATAGCTATAAGTGTTGATTAACTGCTTAATTTAAAAAATATTCACCTAAAGCTATTTGAATTAATGTTCACGATCTGACAAATCGTTAACAATTTCAATGCTCAGGTTCATCTCAAAACCTTTACGGATTAAGTACGCAGTGGTTTTCTGCTTTCTTTTCCAATTGTCAGACTCGTTACTTAATGAGCGGAACTTTTGACTGGCAAGGGACTGTAAAATGTCTTCGTATCGCTGTGGGTCGATACTGTTTAACCCTTCATTAATGGATTCTCCAGCAATTCTGAGTTGATTCAGCTCTTGTTTGATGCGGTTTTTGCCCCATTTGTTGAATTCAAACTTGTCATGACAATATGCGTGAACAAATCGAGCTTCATTGACATAGTTTTCCTGTATCAGCTCAGCCAATATCGACTGAGCGTCATCTTCATCAAGCTCCCAACCAAGCAATTTTTGCATGACCTGATAAGGAGCTCGTTCTCTTCCTGCGCAATATTTGGCTGCTTTGGCCTTAGCCTGTTTTAACAACCGCTCATTGCTCATTCTTTGATAAAGCCTTTTCTTTTAAGGACAGTCTCGATGAAACGAATTTCGTTCTCGTTGTTGAAGATTTTGAATGGGAAGTACAAAAGCTGAGCCTTACTTGCATATAGCACAAAGTGATCTTTGCCTTTGGTAGCTCGCTTGATTTGATCCCATTTCATTGGCATGCCTTGCTTGGCATTCAGTTTCAACAAGATTTGCTGACTACTGATTTCGTAGGACATTTTCTGGAACATGAACTTACCTTGCTCCAACTGAGTCACACCTGCAAACTGGATTACCCAAAACAAAATGTACAATACAAGTGCTATGGTTGCACCAATGATCCACCACCAGTTCGGAATGATAAAATACCCTGCACAAATCGCCAGGTAGATTAATCCAACCCACCATTGTTGCTTTAGTACAGCGCCAAGAGCGGTTTTGATATACGTATTCGTAGGTAGTTGATACTTTTTAGTTCTTACAATCATCTTATCTAATTGCTTTTAAGCTAATGTCTAAACTTTTATAGGAATGGGTTAAGGCTCCAACAGAAATGAAATCCACTCCAGTCTCCGCAATCTCCCCAATATTCAATTCTGTAATGCCGCCGCTAGCTTCTGTCTGCATTCGACCAGCCACCATTTTTACGGATTCTCTCAAATCGGATGGCAACATGTTGTCTAACAGCACACGGTGTACATGACCCGTATCTATTACTTGCTGCAGTTCTCTAAGGTTGCGAACCTCCACTTCAATCTTCAGATCGAGATTATTCTTTTTGAGATACTCCACTGTGGATAGAATGGCATTTTCAATACCTCCAGCATAGTCCACGTGGTTGTCCTTCAGCATGACCATATCATACAATCCGAAACGGTGATTCACTCCACCACCAATTGCCACAGCCCATTTTTCAGGTAGTCTGAAATTTGGAGTGGTCTTTCTCGTGTCTAGTAGTCTTGCTTTCGATCCTTTGATCAGTCTGGTGATGCTGTTGGTGTAAGTAGCAATTGCACTCATACGCTGTAAGCAGTTCAGTACTAATCGCTCAGAACTTAATATAGCTTGTGCATTACCTTTTACGATAAACCCGATATCCCCATTATTGACAAAATCACCATCCTTCTTGTAAAACTCAATCTGGATGTTTTTATCAACATAGTGGAAGATGCGCTCTGCAAGTGTAAGACCTGCGATGATGCCTTGATCTTTGATGATGAGTCGTGCCTCACTTACCTGATCAGCAGGAATGCTGCCAAGCGAACTATGATCGCCATCGCCTATATCTTCAGCTAATGCTGTCTTGATAAAGTAGCGAATATTCTGCTCGGTGAGATACGGTTTGGTCATAAGACCGCAAAATTAGAAAAGAATCCCATTTCTGGGCCTATATACACCGTACTATTCTTTAGTGAAGTTGATCGTATCGATTTTGAAATCCTCTTTTACCTTTTTGATCAGCATAACCACACGGTATTTACCACCATCGATGGTGTAGGACCCAATGGTGTATTTCATGCCCTCAGGTGACGTTCCTTGATGAATGTAGGAAAATCCTTTCGGTGGGTTTTTAAGGAAAAAGTCTTTCAATACTACTTCCGCTTGCGCAATGCTGTAATTGGAAGTTTGGCCGTCCATTTTGATTTCCAGATTGGAATTGCAGTATTTGATTAACTCTTTAGAACTACCAGCTTTCATAGCAGTACTGATATTCACCAATACAGCATCCTGCTGACTGTTCCAGATATTAAAAAGTAGTGTAATCGAAATGAGCGATACTTTGATCATGCTATAAAGTTATCGAAAATTATGCCAAAATAGTTTCCTCTATTGATAAACCAGATTTTCTTATAATTCCCTTACTAGAGGATGCTATATTTGCCGCAAGAAACAGCATAAAACCCTAATCATCACATTTTACTCGTTGAACAGGTTTTAAACTACAATAGACATGAATAAGAAAGTCATACTCATCATATTGGATGGATGGGGAATTGCTACAGACAAGAACGTTTCTGCAATTGATAAAGCCAACACTCCATTCGTAGACAGTCTTTATGGAAAATACCCAAATAGCACCCTTGAAGCATCAGGATTGGCAGTAGGTCTGCCAGAAGGTCAGATGGGTAACTCCGAAGTTGGTCACATGAACATTGGTGCTGGTAGAGTAGTCTATCAGGATCTGGTAAAAATCAACAATGCTGCTGCTGATGGTTCATTGGCAAAAGAGCAAGAGTTGGTTTCTGCATTCGATTACGCAAAAAAGAACAATAAGAATGTTCACTTCATCGGATTGGTGTCTGATGGTGGTGTTCACTCACACGTAAAGCATTTAAAAGGATTATTATCTGCAGCTAAGGCTAATGAGGTGGACAATGTATTTGTTCATGCATTCACAGATGGTAGAGATTGTGATCCGAAAAGTGGTAAAGGCTTCATCAAAGAAGTAGAAGACCACATGGCAGAAACTACAGGTCAGATTGCATCTATCACAGGTAGATACTATGCAATGGATCGCGATAAGCGTTGGGAGCGAGTGAAGCTTGCTTATGATGCGATGGTCAATGCTACAGGTGAAGTAGAAACAGAAGATCTTGTTGCGGCGGTACAATCATCATATGATGAAAACGTAACGGATGAGTTCATCAAGCCAATCATCCATACAAAAGGTGGCGAGCCGGTAGCGAAGATCGAAGAAGGCGATGTGGTAATGTGCTTCAACTTCCGAACGGATAGAGGTAGAGAAATCACTCAAGTGTTGACACAAGAGGATTTTCCAGATCACGATATGAAGAAATTGGATCTGTACTACCTGACTATGACCAACTACGATGATACCTTCAAAGATGTGAAAGTGGTGTTCGATAAGGACAACTTGAAAATGACTTTGGGTGAAGTATTGGCGAACAATGGCAAGAAGCAAATCCGTATCGCTGAAACAGAAAAATATCCACACGTTACGTTCTTCTTCTCTGGTGGAAGAGAGACTGAATTTGAAGGCGAAACTCGTCTAATGTGTCCATCTCCTAAAGTGGCTACTTACGATTTACAGCCAGAGATGAGTGCCAATGATATCAAAGACAAAATCATTCCTGAGTTAGAGAAAGAAGAAGTTGATTTCGTATGTCTCAACTTTGCTAACCCAGACATGGTAGGTCACACTGGAGTATTCGAAGCAGCTGTGAAAGCTTGTGAAACCGTAGATGGTTGTGCAAAAGCTGTGGTAGAAACTGCTTTGGCTCATGGATACAGCAGTATCATCATTGCAGATCATGGTAACTCTGACATCATGGTGAATCCTGATGGTTCTCCAAACACAGCTCACACAACAAACCTTGTTCCATGTATTCTAGTAGATGATGAATACAAAGGAGAGTGGAAGTCTGGTAAGCTAGGAGATCTTGCTCCAACTATTTTGAAACTAATGGGAGTACCTAAGCCGGAAGAAATGACCGGTAATGAGTTATTCTAAATATGAAATATACTCTTATAATCATGGCACTGCTGGTATTCGGCAGTGCCTGTAAAGAAAACAAACGATCTGTACGGGAGATCCATGTGTATTTTGATCTGGACTCACTTCTGGATGAGCAGAAATACACATTGACTGATCGTGGAGCTAAAGTGGTAAAGGTTGTTCAGATGAATGGTGAAGAAGAAAGCCAGACATTGGAGCCTGATACTGCGGTTTGGGAAAAGGAGTTTTCGATTATTAGAGATTTCAATTTGAACAGACCATTTTACGTGGGTTTGTTTGATCAGCAACAAAAAGAAAATATTACCAGCTATCAATCGTCTGATGAGGATGTAGCTGTAAAGAAGTTTGACCTCTTTTATAAGGAGGGAGAGCTGGTTCGAGTAGAATCACTGCTACAAGAATCAAAATATATTTATTCCAACGAGAGAAAACTGACCCTTGAGTTTAAAGATGGACTTTTGAGTTTCTATCAAATAGATGGAGAACAGAAGATGATCCTTCAGGACAAAGAAGATTATGTAATCTCCGGGTCAATTAGAGTGCAATGAGCGGTAAAGAGCAGCGGAAAAAAATAAGCAAAGACGGGTTCAAAAACCTGATGGGCATCTTTCAATACATGTGGCCTTATAAAGTGCCCTTTATTGTTGGTCTGATCCTATTAGTAGTCTCCAGTTCCATTTTTATGGTATTCCCGTATGTGTCGGGAAAGCTGGTAGACCTTGCTTCAGGTAATGGCAACTGGTTTGCCGATAATATTGGTACTGCAGCCCTGATTTTATTAGGAGTGCTGTTTTTCCAAAGTGTTGTTTCGTTCTTCAGAGTGGTGTTGTTCGCGAAAGTGACAGAAAATGCAATGGCCAATATTCGTATTGAGCTGTATGAGCGAATGATTGCTTTACCAATCACCTTTTTTGATAAACACAGAACAGGAGATCTAATCAGTAGAATCTCCAATGATGTTTCTACACTGCAGAGCACCTTCTCAACAACTTTAGCTGAGCTAATTCGCCAATTCATTATTCTGATTACGGGTATTGGTTTGATTTTCTTCCTAACACCGTCGTTGAGTGTATTTATGCTAGCGACATTCCCAGTGATCATTGTATCAGCATTCTTCTTCGGGAAATTTATCCGTAAGCTGTCTAAGCAGACTCAGGAAGAATTAGCAGATGCAAATGTCATTGTAGAGGAAACCATGCAAAGCATTCATGCGGTGAAGTCTTATACTTCTGAGGCATTTGAAATGCTGCGTTATGGCACCAAAATGAGATCAGTGGTGAAGACAGCTTTGAAAGTAGCTAACTGGAGAGGCGCATTCATTTCCTTCATTATCTTCATGATTTTCGGTGGGATTGTAGCCATCCTTTGGTATGGAGCTAAGTTGGTTCAGTCTGGAGAAATGACCGTAGGGGATTTGATCCAATTCATATTGTACACCACATTCATTGGGGCATCCATCGCGGGGCTTGGTGATTTGTTTGGACAAGTAGCCAAAGCAGTAGGAGCCGCAGAGCGTATATTGGAAATTCAAGAAGAACTACCAGAGTGGGAAGAATCAAAAGCTGCTAAAACGGCTGGCCTGGAAGGAGATATTAGTTTCTCGGGTATTCAGTTTAGTTATCCAACTCGTCCGGAAGTACAGGTTCTCAATAACATTGATCTTACCATTCCTAAAGGGCAGAAAATCGCCCTGGTTGGACATAGTGGAGCAGGTAAGTCTACCATTGTTCAGCTGTTGATGAAATTCTATCCAGTAGATGGAGGAGCCATCACCATTGGTGGTCAGGACATCTCTCAGTTGGATGTGCAATCTTTAAGATCTCATATCGGTATTGTTCCACAGGAAGTGATTCTGTTTGGTGGGTCTATCGAAGAAAATATCAAATACGGTAAACCAGATGCTACTCATGAAGAAGTGGTAGAGGCAGCTAAAAAAGCGAATGCTTTGGACTTCATTCAGAAATTCCCTGATCAGTTCGATACAACCGTTGGAGAGCGTGGAATTAAATTGAGTGGAGGTCAACGTCAGCGTATCGCGATTGCCAGAGCGGTATTGAAAGATCCGGATATTTTGATTTTGGATGAAGCAACCAGCTCACTCGATGCTGAGTCTGAGCACCTGGTACAGCAGGCATTGAATCAGTTGATGGAAGGCCGTACCACGATTATCATTGCTCACAGACTAGCAACGATCCGCTCGGTGGACTGTATCTATGTTTTGGATAAAGGAGAGATTGTTGAGTCTGGTACTCATGAAGAGCTTCTGGCCAAGAATCAAGGTTCTTACAAGAACTTCATCGAGCTTCAGCTTCAGGATTAATTAGACATTGGGTACAGTGATGTCAATTGCTGTACCTCTACCTGGTCTCGAGTCAATGTGCATGTTTCCATTCAAAACACGTACTCTTGACTCTATACTACTGATTCCTAGTCCGTAGCTGGTTTTTTCTGGATCAAAACCTTTGCCATCATCTTCGATCATCAGGTTGATTTCATCTTCTCTAATGGTAAGAATCACTTCAATAAAAGTGGCTTCAGCATGTTTAAGGATGTTGGTGACGGACTCCTGTATGATCCTGTGAAATTCTACCAGGATGTTGTTGATCGCATTTACTTGATCCAAAGAAGGAGATTGAAAATCTACTTCTATTGAGTGCAATGATTGAATCTCATCCAGATATTTCTGAATCATATAGATGAGGTTATCACCAAACACTTGAGGATTGGCCAAATGGTGAGATAATGTTCGGATCTCGTGGTATGCGGTGTCTATTTGTGAAAGCACAGCAGAATCCTTTCCAGATTGGGCGCTCAATGTGTGTTTAATACCCGCTAAAGTGCCCGCTACTCCATCGTGTAAATGCTGTGCTATTCGTTGCTTTTCTTTTTCCTGAGCTTCTATTTGAGTTTTGATCATCAAAAGCTCTTGTGTCTTGGCCTGTTCTTGTTCGCGAATCATTTGCTCGGCACGTTCTGCGAATAGTTTTTGACGAATCACATAAATGATAATGGAAGCAGAGATTAGCAACAGAAGTGACCCAAAAATGATGGCATATCGAATGAGCTCTTCCTGATCCGCTTTTAGTTTTAGGTTTTCCTGCTCTATTTCAAGCTGCTCTATTTTGGACTGCTTCTCCTGAGTTTCGTATTTGGTAGCTAGCTCAGAAACTATCTGACGTTGAGACACATTGTTTAAGCTGTCATGCAGTTCTTTGTAGAGCTTCAAATAGGTATAAGCCTTTTCGTAATTATTCACTTTGGTGTAAGTCTCTGCAATGTCCAGGTAGACATTTTCGGTATCGATGTATTGAAGGTGGTCAACGATCTTCAGGCTTTTTAAATGATAGTTAATGGCTTCCGGATAGCGTTGCAATTGACGAAGAGTAATAGCTGTTAGGTTGTACAGTTCCAATGAGTCAATACGATTCCAGCTACCATTATTCAGTTTTTCTAACTCACGACAACTCCCAAGGGCTTTGTTGTAATCGGCCTGATCGTAGTGGATCAACGCGATGTTAAACATGGGAATAATGGCATAATCTGGCTTGTCCAAAGCGATGTACTGATCTCTGCTTTTTTCATAAAGTGACAATGCCAAGTCAATACTGTCCAGGGCAAAGTGACAGTTTGCCAAACTAGTGTAGACACTCGCCTTTGTCAAAGGTTTAGTGGTGAGATTGAGCGCCTGCTCATAATATTGTATAGCCTGTGGCACCTGATCTTCGGATGAATTGTCGAGGAGGATGTTGCCCATATTGATGTAGGCAGAAGCTTGATTATCTGCAGAATCAAGTTCCTGAGCAATAAACAAGGCTTTTTCTATGTGTTTCCAGGAAGTCTCTAAGTTTCCAATCTGATTATAGGTCTTGGCCAGGCCTCTTTCACTGATAAAGAGATCATTGTCAAAGCGAGAAGAGTCTAAAGCGATAGCTTTTTGAAAGTAGAGTATAGAGGAATCAAACTCTGTAGTACGATAATATCCTAATGCAATAATGTTGAAGAGTTTTCTTCTGCTGACCACATCATCTTTTGAAGTTGACCTTAAAAGAACTAGCGCACTGTCCATTCGCTGTTGATTGGTCAAGTCAGAATACATCTGAAGAGAATCAATTTTGTCCGGTAGACTTGACCCAATCGGAGTGATTTGAATGCTTACCTGAAGAGTCAGAAAGCATAAAAGTTTCAAGAAATTCAATGTGCTGATCTATTTGTGGTTGAAAACTGGTCGATTTGTACACAACTACCTTGTACTACATGCAAGATGTGCATTATCTAACTAGTTTTCAACCTTAACTCATTGAGAATCTAGTGAATAGTTGGATTTAGAGCCACTTTCTGCTCTTCATGAAGATCACCATGATCACTGCTACCACACCAATCAGGCTCCAGAATCCTACTGGATAACTAATGGCCCAACCTAGTTCTGGCATGTGCTCGAAGTTCATTCCATAAATACCAGCAATGAATGTAAGCGGAATGAAAATAGACGACATCACTGTCAAGACTTTCATGACTTCATTCATTTTATTGCTCAGCTGTGATAAGTAAAGATCCATGACACTATTAAGGATTTCTCGATAGGTATCTAGATTTTCTACTACCTGTACAGCATGATCGTACGAGTCACGAACGAACATTAATGTTTGATCAGAGAAGAACTGTCCTTGTGAATTGGAAATCGAATGCACCACATCTCTAACTGGGTACATGTATCTTCTTAGCTGAATTAAATCTCTTCGGATTACCTGGATGTCATTGAGCTCAATTCTGTCTGGACGTCTTACCACCAGGTCATCCAATCGCTCGATTTTGTTCCAAACCTGATCTAACGTTTCATAATAGAAATCAATGATGACATCTATTAACATGTAGGATAGATAGTCAGCACCTCTTTTACGAGCTCTACCTTTCCCATTTCTTAAACGTGTCCTAATATCATTAAAAACATCCCCTGGTTTCTCCTGAAAGCAGATGACGAAGTTGTTGTGAGCGATTATACTCACCTGCTCAATATCTATTTTGTTATGATCTTCCAGATGGTTGATCATTTTCATAGAGATATACAGGTGGTCTTCAAACTCTTCAACCTTCGGTCTCTGATTTGTATCCAGGATATCTTCCATAGTTAATGGGTGAAGGCCCATCAGCTTGCCAATAGAAGAAATTACTTCTACATCATGCAATCCCTGAATATTGATCCAGGTGACAGTATCTGGATTGTTGAACCGTTCAAGTTCAGCTACTTCAGTTATTTCTATTTCTTCAATGTGATCATCCGTGTAGTCAATCACCTGAATTTTGATTTCATCGGTGTAAACCTGACCTGTATAAATCAAACTTCCTGGGGCCAGACCAGTCTTGGGTCTCTTACGGCTTACGGAAACGGGTACATATTTAATTGGGTTGAGCTTATTAAGCTTCTTGAGTTCGTTTAATGTGCTGTTTATCATGCAAGGACCTCTTCTGTTTCTGGAATAGTTTTTCTTGGAGCATCATCTGGTAGACATATGCCTGGTGGCAAGTCAATATCGGGTGGCAAAGATACTGGTAACCCTCCTTCATCATCACTATCTGTATCGTTGTTTCGCCTGTTTTTATTGGTGCGAATGAATACAAACACAATGAGAATCGTGTAGAGAATACCACAAAGAATGATGTCCCAAATCATAATGGTCAGTACAATAAACTAGAGATTTCGATAAAAGTTAATTAAAAAACGTCCATTTCGGCGCTTTGTTAGATAGAAATCAACTGATTTTACCCCCTAGTTTTCTTATTCATATATATTTACTTACTTTGTGCTTCCAAAAAATGCCAGCTTTGGGACGCCCTAAAATTATTCGTTACGTATGTTGTTGACCTTGTTCTCTGGTGAAAATGAAGGACTTCTCTTTGGAGTCTTTGGAGTGGTGATTATCGCCTTTCTCCTCGTTGATTTGGGCGTGTTCCATAAGGCGCATCACAAAGTCTCTCAGCGAGAGGCACTTTTACAAACTCTTTTCTGGGTAGCTGTATCAGTTGTATATGGTTTCTTGATCTATTTTTATGGAGAAGGCCCACAAGCATCTATTGAGTTTTTCTCTGCTTACGTAACGGAAAAAGCACTTTCTATTGACAACATATTTGTGATCTTATTGATCTTGAGGTATTTCAATGTCAAAGAAGATTACTACCACAATATACTCTTCTGGGGGATTTTAGGAGCTATTGTATTTAGGGCCATCTTCATTTTTGTTGGTGCGTTCTTGATTGCTCAGTTCCACTGGATCCTTTACATCTTTGGTGCATTCCTTATTTATTCAGGAATTAAAATCTTTGGTGAAGAAGATGAGCCAGACTTGGAGCCAGAAAAGAATCCTATCCTTAAGTGGGCGAAGAAGATATTTCCTTTCACAGATAAGCCAGCTGACGGCAAGTTTTGGATAAAGGAGAATGGTAAAAGGTTATTTACTTCTTTGTTCCTTGTCATCATCCTGATCGAATCTACTGACTTGATCTTTGCGGTTGATTCAATCCCTGCGGCATTTGCGATCTCTCAAAATGAGTTTGTGATTTATACATCCAACATTTTTGCAGTAATGGGTCTTAGAGCAATGTTCTTCTTGTTGGCGAACGTTCTTGATAAGTTCTACTTACTTCAGAAAGGATTATCGATCGTATTGATCTTCATTGGTGCGAAGATGATGTTGGAAATGGAAATCATTCAAAAGGGTTTAGGATATTTATTTGGAACGGATCACATTCACATTCCAATCTTCTTATCCTTCGCTGTGATTATGCTGGTATTAGCAGGATCAATCATCTTCTCTCTAATCTTCCCTAAGAAACCAGAAATGGTGGAAGCAGAGGCAGAAGCTTAATAATCGAACATTATATATAAGACATAAAAAAAGCCTGATTCTTTCAGGCTTTTGTATTTCTATGGGCTTTGATCTTATTTGGTAAACCCTATTTTCTTAGCTTTCCAGCCATTCTCTTCCAGCGATTTAGCTGATTCGAGAACCTTTTCTTTCAGAGATTCTTTATATCCCTTCAAGTTGGCAGAGATTTTCTTGTCAAATGCTCCAATGATTTCAGCTGCAAGAATACCTGCGTTCTTTGCTCCGTCCAGAGCTACTGTAGCCACAGGGATACCACCAGGCATTTGAAGAATGGATAGTACAGAGTCCCATCCATCAATCGAATTTCTAGACTTTACGGGAACACCAATAACAGGAAGTGTCGTCATGGATGCTACCATTCCCGGAAGGTGAGCGGCACCACCTGCACCAGCGATAATTACTTTCAGTCCTCTATCTGCAGCTTCATTGGCATATTCTACCATGCGCTCAGGAGTTCTGTGTGCAGATACTACAGTTACTTCGATTTCAACACCTAGTTCTTCCAGGATTTCTGCGGCTTCAGACATGACAGGAAGATCTGACTGGCTTCCCATAATGATTCCTACTTGTGGCTTACTCATGCTTTTACTTTTAATATTTCTTTGACCTTCAGTGCTTTGGTCTTTAATGTTTCTGTGCTTTCATCCGTAATGGTGATATGTCCCATTTTACGGAATGGTTTAGTTAGTTTCTTTCCATACAAATGAAGATGTACTCCAGGAATGGAAAGTAATTCATTCAAACCTTCATATTTAGCATTACCAGTGTATCCGTCTTCACCAAGTACATTGACCATGGCTGCTGGTTTGATTAATTCTGTTGAGCCAAGAGGAAGATTTAAGATAGCTCTCAAGTGCTGCTCAAACTGAGAAGTGATATTCGCCTCTATGGTTTGGTGACCAGAGTTATGCGTACGTGGTGCTATCTCATTAACCAAAATCTGATCATCCTGAGTCAAGAACATTTCTACAGCCAACAGACCTACCATGTCTAATTTGCTAATGACATCCTCAGCCAGAGCATAGGCTTTTTCTTCTACTTCTTTGGCAACTTCTGCTGGAGCAAATAGGAACTCGACAAGGTTTGCAGTAGGGTGAAATGCCATTTCCACTAATGGGAAACACTTCACTTCACCGGCTTCATTTCTTGCCACAATAACGCTTAGCTCCTTTTTAAAATCAACCAACTTCTCTAACAATGATGGAGCATCAAAGGCTTTCTCAAGGTCTGCTTCCGTTTTGATGATTTGTACACCTTGTCCATCATACCCACCTTTTCCCAGTTTATTAACTGCTGGTAGAAAAGAAGCATTGCTTTTTACTTCCTCTGCATTTTCTGTCAAGATGAAATCTGCAGTTGGGATTCTATTGGCTTTATAAAAAGTCTTCTGCTTGCGCTTATCCTGTATCATTTCTACGATAGCTGGCTGCGGGAAAACCTTCTTGCCTTGTTTTTCCAGTTCTTTTAGTGCGTCGGTATTAACTGCTTCTATTTCGATCGTTAATACATCTTTATCTGCACCAAAAGCCATTATGGTGTCATAATCCGTCAAGGCACCTTGTGTAAAGGAATTAGCCATTTTGCTACATGGAGCATTTGGATCTGGATCGATCATGTGAATGTCCAAATTGAAATCTGTTGAAGATTGCAACATCATGCGTCCAAGCTGTCCTCCTCCTAATACGCCTATTTTAAGGTCGGTAATATCTTTATTCATAGCTAAACCAGTAATCTTACATGTCAGGGATGACACGGTCTCCTAAATTCATGGCAAAGATGTGAAGAAATGCCCGAATCAGCGCCTCTAAAAGCTCATTCCTTATTGTGGGTTATTAGAACCATTTCTTCACACGCATGTACACGGCCATTACGCCAGCCATCATTAGCATTACGGTGACTACTACAGGATATCCCCATTCGGAATTTAACTCGGGCATGTACCGGAAATTCATACCATACAGACCGGCTAAGAACGTCAATGGAATGAAAATAGCCGATACAACCGTCAAGGTTTTCATCACCCGGTTCATTTCATTGTTTTGATTGGAATGGTGCAAGTCCATCAAATCACGTAGCATTTCACGTGAAGTGTCGAAAGAAGCAGCCAGGTAGTCCAATTTATCTTGTACATCCTGGAAATAGTTTACAGAAGTCTGCTCGATAAACTCATTCGCTTCTACTCGCATCTTTCCCAATGCTTCACGCATAGGTATAGTGTACTTACGAAGCAGGTTGACATCCTTTTGAATGTCAATCACTTGCTGCATCATGTCAATGGAGGTGTTCTCCAAAGCTTTAGCTTCCAGGTAATCAATTTTACCACGGAGCTTTTCCATGATTTTATGATAGTGATTAACAACTGCTTCTAGGATTCTGTAGAACAGGTAATCATCACCATATTTCCTTACCATTCCTTTTCCCACCTTGATACGATTTCTTAGATCGTCAAAAGCATCTCCAGGTAGTCCTTCCTGAAAGGTGATCACAAGGTTTTCAACAATTAGAATACTCAAGTGCTCTTTGACAATCAGGTCTTCGTCTTCATTGAAGCTTAGCATTTTCGTGGTGAAGAACATATGATCATCAAATCGCTCAAATTTTGGTAGCTGCTCAATATTCATGATGTCTTCCACAATCAGGTGATGGATATCAAATAGATCAGAAATTTCATCGATAGATACTTTTTCAGTGTCTTCAATATCGAGCCAGTTGATCTTGGACTTATCAACCAGTTTGAAAGCTTCTGAAGGAGTTAGTTCTTCAGCAACCAGATAATCTGTCGAGCTATATTGAGTGAGTGTGAACATGGTATTTATTTACCTATACATAACGAGCAGGCAAATGTAAACCCTACATAAGGTAGTATATGCAATATTGGTTTTTGAAAGTTAATCAAAACTTGAATTGGCTTAAATCAGTTTATTCAATATGGATAAAGAAAAAGAACAAGCTGCCAAGAAACGCTTTGAAGAAATGAAGAAAAAAGTAGAGCAGGAAGCAGAAAAGGAAAAGAATCAACAAGAAGAAAAACCAGAAATCCCACGTGACGCTTTTCGGAAGAATCTTGGTTGTGGTGGTTAAATAAAGAATCCACTATTTTTAAGGAATGAGTGGATACAAAAAGTTTGGCTATGACCTACTGCCAGTAACAGCAGGAGTTTTACTGGCACTGTTTATCAGCAATACTCAGCAAAGCTGGAAACAGAAAAAGTTTACTGATCAGGTAATCCAAACGATCGTAGAGGAGAACAAGGCCAACATTGCTCAGATTGACAGTCTCCTTCAAAAGCAATATCGTACACTCGATACTCTGACTTATTACACGGATAGTACCAATATCACCATTGTAGACGTGATCCGAAAAGTAAATGGCCTGTCCACTCCAGATATCATTAACAATGGAGCCGATTTTCTCTTAAAAGGCAATCAAACGGTTATTGAGGTGGATTTGTTAATGAAGCTTGCCAAGATCAATGAAGCCATTGAAAATTTTGACCTGGCTCTAAATCAGGTAACCACAGGACTATATGGAGATCTTTACAGTAGCTCTCCTAATGACAAACGAAGGTTGGCTTTATTACTCAGTGATATCATGAATTATGAGCGAACGATCAAAGTCCTCAGTGAAGAGTTTAATAAAGACTATATGGAGAATCATTAATCCAAGGAAGTATTACTTCGAATTGTTTTTTTTAGGCTTACGCTTAAAATTTCGATTCTTGTTATTTCTTCTTCTGTTGAAATTCGATTTTTTCTGAGCAGCAGGTTTACTGACATCTCCTGGCTTGTCTGAAGGTTCGTAACCTTCAATCACTTGCAATGGAAGTTCTTGTCCAATGAGTTTTTCGATGTTTTTCAAATAATCTATTTCATCCACACTCACTAGTGAAATGGCTTCACCTTTGGCTCCAGCTCTTCCCGTACGCCCAATTCTATGCACATAATCCTCTGCTACGTTAGGTAGTTCGTAATTGATTACATGTGGAAGTAAGGGAATATCCAGTCCTCGAGCTGCGATATCTGTTGCTACGAGTACGCGAATCGTTTTATTGTGCAGACCGGACAATGCTTTGACACGTGCAGACTGTGTTTTATTGCCATGAATAGCCAGAGCTGACACGTCACATTTGTTCATCTTTTCAGTGAGGCGATTGGCTGCATGTTTGGTTCTGGTAAACACCAGTACTTGCTGCCATTTACCACCAGCAATCAGATCGATGATGGCATCCGATTTATGTTTTTTATCTACTCTGTAAGCCGTTTGATTGATTTTATCAACAGTAGAGTTTTCTGGTGTAGCCTCTACAGATACTGGATTTCGTAAGAACTCCTTCGTTAGTTTTTTGATCTCGTCAGAAAATGTTGCTGAGAACAATAACGTCTGCCTTTTCGCAGGAAGCAAGCTCATTATTTTTCTGATGTCTCTTACAAAGCCCATATCCAGCATTCGATCCGCCTCATCCAGAACCAGGATCTCTACGTTGGCCAAAGACAATAGTCGTTGATTGTGCAGGTCTAGTAGTCGTCCAGGTGTAGCCACTAGCAGATCTACACCATTTCGGATAGCTCTGACTTGTGGGTTTTGATTGACTCCCCCAAAAATCACTGTGGATTTTAGATGAAGGTTGGCTCCATAAGTTTCCACATTACTGCTCACTTGTGCTGCTAATTCTCTTGTAGGAGTCAGTATTAATGCACGAATGCCTCTTTTTTTACTTGCCTGATTATTGGATAACAATTGAAGTATCGGTAGAGTAAAGCCTGCAGTCTTGCCACTGCCTGTTTGTGAAGAAGCAAGCAAATCTCTTCCAGCTAAAATCTGGGGGATTGCTTTTTCTTGAATGATGGATGGTTTTTCGTAGCCTTTTTTGCGAATGGCTGTAAGGATGGATTCTTTTAATCCAAGTTCTTTAAATGACATATTAATCGATTTGAGATGACAATTCAGATCAAATGTCATTTCTATTTACTGCAAAGGTAGCTGATTATGTTGTGTAACACATCAGCATAGTGAAATCCTATTTCGCAATTGTCGTCTTCCTTTATTTTTTGAAAATGTATCGAATCCCCCAGCTGCCTCTAAAGACATTGTTTTCTCCAATTATAGCAGCAACTTCTGTATGAAAGCCGAATTGTTTTTTGTCAAATGGATATAGGTTGAATCCCAAAGGGACAACCATGCCTTCATCAATTTGGAATCGTCCACCGATACCTGCGTAGACTTCATGGCTTTCTTTTTTGATGAATTGGTAATGAAGCACTAGCTCGGGAGAAAGGTCTTCTATAAGTGTATTAGTGTTTACCCTAAACTCCGTCAGGAATCGTTCTCCTGCCTGGTAATTAACTCCAAAGAAGCTTAGTTGAGACTGATGATAGGAGATACCCAGCTGGCTGAAACCCGCAAATGAACATAAGACGAAGAGTAAGAGTAGTAGTGGCTTTTTCATAGGCTTAGTTTGCGTTGTTTGTAACAAAAACTATACCAGGCCTTCTTGTACAGCTATTTTCACTAACCCTGCTACTTTGTTTACTTCTAGTTTCTCCATGATGGTCTTGCGATGTGTCTCCACTGTGCGCACCGCAATGTGTAGTTCTTCAGCGATTTCTTTGTTAGAGAGTCCATCTGCCACCAATTTAAGCACTTCTATTTCGCGTGGAGTCAAACTGGAGATTTTGGAAAAAGACGTTTTCGATAGAGAGGTACTGTTTTGACTTAATGCGGTCAATGCTTCCTGAGAATAGTAATTCTGTCCTTTGGCCACCGTTTCTACGCAGACAACAAATTCACCTTCTTTGGAATTTTTGGACACATAGCCCGCTGCTCCAATTTCCAGAGCTTTCGAAACAGTATTCTTATCCAGGTGCATCGAAAGAATAACGAAAGAAGTAACTGTCATCTCTTTTTTCAATCGTCCAATAAGCTCTAAACCACTCATTCCTGGCATGTCCAAATCCATTAAGACAATTTCTGGCTTTAGAATGGGTAACTTCTGTAAGGCTTCTTTCGGGTCATTGATAATGCTGGCAACTTCAAATATCTCATGATTATCAAAGAACTTACTTACCCCTTTGGCTACAAGTTCGTGATCGTCTACTATGATGATTTGTTTTTTCATACCGGGATGCTGATGGTTGCAGATGTTCCACTTGATGGACTCGGTTCATAATTGACGGTGCCTTTTACCATGTCCAATCGACTTTTGATATTTAGTAAACCATGTCCGTTAGAAGCGTCATTGTTCATTCCTTTCCCATTGTCCTCCACAAAAAGTAAAAGTTTGCCCTTATTCTGGATGAGTTGCACTGAAATTTCAGATGCTTGTGAATGCTTGATGATGTTGTTGATAAGTTCCTGTAAGACCCGGTAAAGACTGATCTCTATGCGTTCATCAAATCGTTCATTAATCAGTCGATGTTCAAAATCATACTTGATATCTGAGAACTTGAAGCTGTTTTGTAACAGGTCTTCAATCGCATTAACTAACCCATAATCCATCAGAGTTCGTGGCATCATTTGGTGCGAGACTTGCCGTACCTCTTCTGCGGATTTTGAAAATTGATCAATGATCATTTCCAGATCCTCTTGTTGGTCTTCATCAGAAGTATTGCTGGCAATATTTGTTAGAGCCATTTTCAATGCACTCAGTTGCTGACCAATACCATCGTGCAGGTCTTTGCTGATTCGCTTTCTTTCTTCTTCTGTCGCCTGAATCACACTTTCAAAGCCGCGTTCTTTTTCATTAAGAATAGCTAATTGAAGTTTCTGGTTTTGTTTGGCTTGGTACTGGTTATAGAATATAAATCCAAATAAGATTAGAATTACCAAACCTCCAATCAGTCCACCAATTTGAATGCGTTTGGCTTGAATTTCAGATTCCTTTTCAGTTAGTTCTAGTTGCTGATTGGCTATTTCTTGCTCTTTTTCTGCTGTTTCGTATTTGGTTTGCAGATTGTAAATTTTTGATTGGGTTTCCATGTTGATCATAGAATCCTTATAGGAGGTTGCTAATTGGTGTTTGGATAATGCTTCCTGATGGTCTCCGATACTCTCCATAAACCGAGAGTAATTTAGCTCTACAAGATATAATTCCCTTTTTGAACCGGATTCTAAAGCCAGCTTTTCAGACTCTTTTAGAAGGGCAATAGCTTCTTCCTTTTTACCTAGCTGTATATAGAGCTCAGCCAAGTTGGTGGTGCTTTGGGCTGTGCCTAGAATGTTTTTTAAGTTTTTTCTTAACTCGATAGCCTGGCGATAAAGAATTATAGCTGAATCGGGAATATTGAAGACGTGTTGATAATTCCAAGCCATATTGTTGTAAACCATACTTGCACCTTTGAGATCATTGATTTCCAGAAACAGTTTTAGGGCTTTCCTGTAAAGGTTTGTTTCCTCTATGTTTCTATTTTGATTTCCGATTGCAAGACCTAAATTGAGAAAGGAAAGAGCGAGACTTTCTTTAGGAGCATCTATTTTTAGTTTGATTGCTAACCCTTTCTGAAGGTACTCTTCTGCTTTTTCAAAGTCATTGTTATTACTAAACATCAAGCCTATATTCCCAAGAGAAGACGCTATTTCTAGTGAGTCACCCAGTAATTTTCTATAGAATAATGACTCATGAAGATAATAGGCGGCCGAATCATTCGTGCCTAGTTGGTTATAAATCAATCCCAGGTTATTGGTGCTCTCAGCTAATTCTAGAGTGTCTGATGGTGTACACTTCTGAAGGTTTTTCGACAAGATGATTTTAGCTTGATTAAGGTCTCCCTTATCATCTAAAATGGAGGCATAAATCCGATTGTAGGCAAGTGAGTCCTTTCTATTGGTCGGTATTATTGTTTTTAAAATACTCTCAGCAGAATCTACATCCGAGTTTTTGAGTTTTACTACTTGCTGAAAGGTTGAGTCTAGTTTGCTCTGACATAAGCTAGTATATCTGATACTAGTAATTAGAAGAACTAGAATGGCAATACGAATCATTTGCGGGCAGTGAAGAGTTAATATGGTTCAAAATACCAAAAAACCACGAGGCATCTGCGAAGAAACCACGAGAGAAAGCCTGAAAATAAGAAAAGAGCTTTGGGATATCAAAATTTAAATCTCAAAGCCATGAAAAAAGTATTCATTTTAGTGATGCTAATTGCATCTTTCACGTATGCTTCAGCTCAGAAGCTGGATGTTAACACAGAAGCGTTACCCATTAGTAAGAAAGCCCGCAAGTTTGGCCAATATGGCGGTTCCTACTGGGATGCCAATAAAGAAAACCTGCAGACCATTTATACCTATCGGGAAACTAAAAAAAGTCCTCGAAGCTATGACCTGGTCAAGACAAGCTTGTCAGGAAAAATATCCGGACCGGAAACGGATTTATTCAACCTCAACACCTTAGCGAAACTCGATCTGGAAATTGATGAAACGATATCCGAAGAAGAGGAATTCGAAAATTTCAATCAAGAAATGGTCTGGATTAAAAGAGTGGATCTAGGTTGGAATGCGGTAGCATTTGATGGTCATTTTGAAGCCATTTCCGACGCTTTTGGCTTTGTTGGATATAAGTTCGATAAGGAATCCAAAAAGACTTTATTAATGGGCGAAGAAAATCAGAGTCTCATGTTGGACTTTGTATTAGCTGAGGGACCGATAGTAGAAAAATATAGCTCTAAAGTGCTGGATCAAGGCTTTATGGGACTTTCTTCATTTGCCTCCTTCGGTTTTGTGCCAAAAGGAGAGAAGGTGGTTCTTGGTGGCCTTATGAGTGGAAGAGTTAAAATTGGAATGGATGCAAGTCCAGACTGGCTGAATACTCGCTATTTGGTCGGAACCTATAATACTGGGTCTATGCAATGGGAGGAGCAGAACTTCATTGAGTTTGATTATACCATGCATGCCCTTACATCTCTTAAGACCAGTGATGGAGTTGTGGTTTTACTAAGAAAAGATACTAAAGGTACTATTGAAAACAATCGTGTTCGATTCAATGACTCAGAATATAGAGGAGTCGTGATGCTGGAGTTTGATAACAAGGGCCACCTAAAATCTAAACTAGAATTTGACTTAGAAGATTTTAATTTTCCTCCAATCGGTACGTCACTTAGCAACACGGTTGCTCCAAAGTTTGACATTAAAAAGGTAGGTGACTTTTATTACGTTTCAGCAGTGAGCTTCGGTAAGGGTACGCAGTTCGAATCACTGAATCTGTACAAAATAGCAAACGGCAGCATAGCATTCAGTAAGAAGTTTATGGCGGATGATCTAAATGACTATGACTCACCTGATGGAGAAAAGGTTAAGTATTTGATTAAGAAAAGGGAGGTTCCTGTAATTGATGAAATAATAGCCTCTCAAGATGAAATACTATTCCTGGGCAGTATAAAAGAGGTTGGCAACTTCGTGATCAGACTAGATAGCGATTCTGGCGATTTAAAGCAGCTGGTTGCTAGTGAACATTGGATACCTAAGCAAGCAGTGAATATTCCTCTTGGTGTCAGAGGCTGGAGCAAAACCAAGTCATCCCGAAATAGTGAAGGATTTATAGACTACCCTGTCACTGTCAAAGAAAATGGAGATTGGTACTACATTCTCTATAGAAAAATGAATGATGGAATGACACCTGGGAGCTCAGTCAAATCAACGACCGCTACCGGCAATGGGTATATCACTACTTATGTGACCACCAAGGTGACCATAGATGAAGTTTTTGCCTTCGCTAAACTGATTATGATCAACAAGAAGACAGAAGCTATGGTAGAGCCTTTGGTCATTGATGATGAGATTCTAGTTGGTGCTGAAGGCATGTATCTGGCTGAAGATGGTACTGCATTTTTGCATGGTTATGATGGTAAAAAATATCAAATGACCACAGCTAAAATAAAATAAGCATATCAAAGCCACAGTTGCTCCGATGTGGCTTTGAGAACTTCTTTGGAGCCGCACCCTCATGATTCATGGGGGTGTTTTTCACCAACCTTAATGATCGTACGATGAAATTAATTCAACCAATCTTAATGACTGCTTTTTTGGCTCTTTCTTTTTGTATCAATGCACAAAATATCACTTACCGAGTGGAAGAAGCCAATGTAGACAAATACCGAGGGTATATTATGCCTGATTTTGCAATTCATTTGGGAGGTGGAACTGGGGCTGCTATCGACGTTGGAGCTGTGGCACAATATAGACTGCCTGTTTTGCCTATTACCCTTAGAGGTAACATGCGATGGGAGCTTATTGGAGTAGGTAAGTCTGATATGGGTAATACAGGTGTTTTAGATGTAGGCGGTATGTTTCCAATCATTCCCGGACGAAGAAAGGATGATCGTGTGAAAGTGATCACGGACTACAGTTATTCTTCATCTTCTATCAGTGAATCCTATTTTTATGTAGATGGTCAAAAGAAAGCAGATTTGCTGGCAAGAGCCGGTCTCTTTCATTTGATTTCATCAAAAGGACTTAGTACCACTGGGTTTTCTGGTGGTGTTGCTTTTCGCATGATTAAGCATGCGAAGGTTAGGATCAATCAAGATCAGGGATATTATTATGAGTCCAATTTTAATTGGCAAGTTTATTCAGATGTTATGATTGCTCCAGTGTCTAATGTAGAAGAATATATGAACGATTCATTGGAGTATGGAGCTAAATTGGGGGTGCTGTCTACAGGCCAGAATTGGAATTGGTATGCCGAATTGTGTGTGTATCCCAAAGGACCTGCTTACTATATTTTCGGGTTTTTATTTGATCTGGGTTGGCACTTTAAGTGATGAAAATTAGCTCAAATTCAAGCTATCCATGAATGCCGCTTTGTAGCTCCGGCCAAGTGGAATTTCATTACCCTGAACCAACACTTTTCTGGAACTAATCCCTTCTATCAATGCGGAGTTGATGACATAGGATTTATGCACTCTGCAAAACTGGTCATCTAATTTTTCTTGAAAAGCCTTTAAAGTTTGACTGATCACATGCTGTTCCTTGTTGCGGAGAACGACTCTGGTGTAGTTGTCTTCTCCTCGGGCATAAACTACGTCACTTGGGCATATGGCTACAGAATTGGCGCCAGATCTAATAAGCAGGTTAACCTGATTAGGATTAGCTGGTTGAGTTTGTTGTTTGGCAAAGGCCAGCCGAATGTTCATCAGTACCTCCTCATCTCGAAAGGGTTTTAAGATATAAGCCTGAGCATTGACTTTTTCTACACGCTTGAGGGTAGCTTCATCGTAGTAGGATGTGATAAAAATGAACGGAATTTGCCCTGAAATTAACTCAGCCAATTCAATCCCATCTTTTGATCCATGAATGTTAATGTCTAATAAAGCCAGGCTAGGTTTTTCGGACTGATACAGTTCCAGTGCCCGCTCTGCTCGGTCACATGGGCCCACCACAGAGTATCCTGCCTCTTTCACAGTTAGCATCAGGTCTTGAGCAATCATTGGTTCATCTTCTACTATTAGGATCTTTTTCATGCGTCCAATGGTACTGTAATTCGTATGGTAGTGCCTCCTTCTGCTGACTGGATCATCTCTGCACGTATGGTCTGTACCACAGATTCAATCAGGTTGGTTCCAAACGAGATTTTGGAAGTATTTGATTGGTTAGATGATCCAATGCCATTATCAGCAATATCCAACACGAAATAATTGCTTTGTTTATTTAAAGTAATGCAAATCTGTGGGTTTGAAATTTCGCTTGTAAAGGCATGTTTTACAGCATTGGTGAAAATCTCGTTGATCAGTAGCCCTAGATTAATAGCTAAGTCAGACTTTATGGTAAATGAGTCAATTTTTCTGATGATTTCTATTCGGTCATCCACTATGGCATCTTCCAAAATGTCCAAGAGTTCATGAACGTATTGGTCACTCTCAATCAAATTGATCTGTTCACCATTGTACAAACTATTATGAACCATAGACATAGCCAAAACCCTGTTTTGGGTTTCTTGAAGCGCTATTTTGGTAGAGGTATCCTGAACTGTTTTATGTTGAATATTCAACATGCTGGAGATGACTTGCAGGTTATTTTTTACCCGGTGATGAATTTCTCTAATCAGCAGCTCTTTCTCCCGCAATGCGGAAGATATGATGTTGTTTTTGGAAGAGAGTTCTTTGTTGGATTTTTGCTTATTGGAATAGTTGATAAACAGAATGATTATGATGATGAGGGTCATCGCCAGGATGATAAGTGTGTAGTTCTTGATGACTTTCTGTCTATTGGATTCTGCGGAATACACCATGAGCTCACGTTGCTGTGCGAAGCTTAAGGAGTCTTTTTTCTTTTCAAATTCATAGTTTAGTTCAAGGGTGGTGATTTTTTTGGTTACCTCTTTGCTTTCTAGACTATCTCGAACATTTACAAACTTTTCATAGTAGTGTAGGGCTTTATCTGGTTCTGAAGACTGTTTATAGTATTCGTAAAGTGAAAAGCACAGCTCTTTTAGTTCTGAATACAGCTGATTGGTTTGTGCCACATTATAAGCTTCAAGATATTGTTTTTCTGCAAGCGTTTTTCTGCCCTGTTTGAAGTTGATTTTACCGAGATTATTCACCGCGGTTGCAATTACCGTAGGGTCATTACACTCTTTGGCGGCATCATATGCCAGCTGACTGTAATACTTGGACTTGTTCAGGCTATCCAACCCATAATAGGCAAATCCCAATCCATTGGCCAGATAGACCATGCTACATACTTCGTCCGATTCTTTGACTAGTAGATAGCCTTTCATGTAATAATCCAACGCTTCCTCATACAATCCCATGTCATAGTATGCCAATCCTATATTGCCAAGAGATGCGGCAATACGCTCAGTGATATTTAATTCTTGTCTTAAAGCCAAACCTTGCTGATAATAGGAAAGAGCCTCTTCAAAATTCTGGTTTTCATAGTGAATGATACCAATGTTATTGAGTGTGTTTGCCGCACCTGCTTTGTCTCCGGCTGCTAGTTTAAGAGACAAAGACTCCTGATACAGGGCAAGTGCCCTTGTGTAATCTCCGAGAGCTACCTGAATAGAAGCCAAATTATTCATCAAGCCGGCAATTTTATCTTCATCTTTTGTACCTCGCCTTAGTTCTATTGCTCTTTGATAGTGACTGGATGCCTCTTCAAACATCCCCTGGACATGGAAGGTAAGGCCTAAATTATGATTAGCATTAGCCATTCTCAGGGTATCATCAATGGTTTTCGCTAATTCAAGTGCTTTTTGAGCCAATCTCTGCGCAGAGTCTGTTTGAATAAAAAGTAAATTGGAAGATTGAGAATTGAGCGAATCTATTTCGCTTGCTGATTGCCCATAGGAAATTATGGGTATAAAATGGAGAATAAATAGGCATGTGTAATGGAACTTCACACCGTTAAGATAAAAGGATCTTTGAAAACAGGAGAAGTGTTGTTGGCTCAAAGAATGTGTCGTTTACTCAAAAGATTCTGAGGCTAGTCAAACTTGATCTTAGATTGGTCATATAAAATCGTAAGACCATGAAAAGAATCACCTATTTAATGTTGGCATTAGTTTGTGCCAATCAATCAATTGCCCAAAGTACTGCAACTGTTTATGCAGATGGACAGGAGACCAACCAGATTGTACCTGGCACTAAAGAGTACACTGTTGAGTTTCCCATCAATGAAGCTGAAGCCAACAAGGCATTTGCTGCCCCATTAAACATTACTGGAGCTGTTAATTACTCCTTGTATGTAGGAGGAGGTGAAGAAGAATTTTATCTTGATGAAGTATATTATTCCAGCGGATCGAAGGAAGGCTACAAGAACTGGAAAAAAGTAGCAAAAGCTGGAGATATAGTAACTCAAACAATTGATGGAGATCGAGTAAATGATGTAATGAGACGATTAGCGGAAAAAGATTGGCCAGATCGTGATTTTGAAATCAAAGTTTGGCTATCAACTGATGCAGATCTAAATGGAAATGATATTACACTTTCAGAGGCAACAATTAACATTCCTCTTTCATTGCGGGCTGGTTATATGGCTAAAGACAATGAAGAAATCCTTGAATTTTACAAAACGGGAAATGCTTCTAATGCCATAAACAACCCAGGATTAGCAGATGCTATTGAATCTTATATGGAGACCAAATGGCCTGCAAATGATGTAACTACTGTTAATCTAAGATACTTTGCTTACAAGGCCGGATCTAATACGGAATTCAAGTTTGAGGCATATTACATGCTTACGAAAGATGGTATTTGTAAATACAACAGTTGCTACGGTAGAGGTTCAACATCAGGAGATAGGTATTCCATTACTTTTTTCAACAGTATGAATGTGGAGAAAAAGGTAAGCTGTGATGTAGCTGAGCAAGTTAGAAATAGATAGCTAACATTAAGACCTTGGTCGGGATTGAGGTCAGCAGAGATGCTGGCCTTTTTCATTCACTCACAAACACACGCTTCACCCGCTGGCTCACATTCGTCAGGATCTCGTAGGGAATAGTACCGCTCCAGTGTGCTAGTTCTGTGATGTTTGGTTTTTCACCAAAGATGATTACTTCATCTCCTTCTTTGGCCATCACTCCGGTCACATCGATCATGGTCATGTCCATGCAAATGTTCCCAATAGTAGGTGCTTGCTGACCATTTACCAATACATAGGCTTTCCCATTGCCAAAAAGACGGGTATAGCCGTCGGCATAACCTATTGCGATGGTTGCTATTTCTGAATCCGTTGTTGGTTTCCCTTTTCTGGAATACCCGATGGACTCTCCAGCTTTGACACGTTTGATTTGAGAGATTTTAGTTTTCAAAGTACTGATGGTTTTCAAACCTGGAAGCTCATTCGAGCTATCGAATCCATACAAGCCTATGCCCAATCTTACCATGTCAAACTGATACTCTGGCTTACGGACAATGCCTGCTGAATTCACTGCATGTTTAATCGGTTGATATCCTAATGCTTCAGAGAGTAAATCATAAGCCTGATTAAACGCTTTGGCCTGTTGATCAGTGTATTCATCTTCTGAAGAACTATCAGCGCTGGAGAAGTGCGTAAAGATACCAGCTACTCTCACTTGCGTATTTTGCTTTAGTATTCCAATTAATTCTTCCAATTGATCATCAGTGAATCCGAGGCGGTTCATACCACTCTCGATTTTCAAGTGAATAGGAGGAGGTGTATCTGTTTCTTCCAGCAATTTATTGAGCATGCCTATGCTGTAAATCTCAGGTTCCAGATTGAACGGTTCCAAAATGCCCAGGCTATCAGGATTGACATTCATGATCATGATAGGAACATCAATGCCTTTCCGGCGAAGGTTAATGGCTTCGTCCAGATAAGCCACTCCCAGATAATCCACCTGGTGATATTGTAGTAAATGAGCGATTTCTTCTACACCAACTCCATAAGCAAAAGCCTTGACCATCACCATAAGTTTGGTAGATGGATTCAGTTTGGAGCGGTAAAGGTTGAGGTTGTAAGTGATGGCTTCAAAATTGACCTCCATCACTGTACCATGGCTTTTCTCCTCCAGATAACCGACTATTTTTTCCAAGCCATATTTCCTCGCACCCTTAACCAGGATGGTTTCATCAGCAAATAAAGGTGCAGCCTTTAGAAAGTCATTAACACTGTTAAATCCTTGAAAAGGTAAGTCAAACTGATTCTGATGGTTTGAGATTTCCTGGCCGATTCCGACCAGCTGACTTACTCCATGGTTTTTCATGAGCAGGTTGACTGCCTGATAGAGTTCCTGAGCTGTCTTACCAGACTGTAGAATATCAGAAAGGATGACAGTCGTTTTTGACTTATGTGGCTGTTGCTTGAGATAATCCAATGCCACTTGAAGTCCCAACAAATCATTGTTGTAGGTATCGTCGAGAATGTAGCAGTTATTTTGTCCACGCTTCAACTCCAGGCGCATGGGTACAGGTTTCAGCTCGTCAATACCTTTTTGAATATATTCTTCTTTTTCACCCAGTAAAAGGGCAGCAGAGATCACATGAAATAAATTTTCAAGATCCAGGTCATTGCTCCAGGGTATATGAAAGTTGTGCGGGACATTATTCACCTTGGTGTGGTAGTGGTGAATGTCCGTTTTATGAAAGTTGATATGAGCTTTTGGTTCGTCAATGCCCCAGGTAATCAATTTAGGACTGTGTTTGACTAAATAGGATCTAATGATCGAATGCCCATAGCGACAAATCACTTGCTGGCAGTTGTCAAACAGCAGTGCTTTCTCTTCCAGCTTTTCCTCCAGGCTTTCAAATCCTTCAGAGTGTGCTTCACCAATGTTGGTAAATATTCCAATAGAAGGCTGAATCATGTTGGCCAGCCTTTGCATCTCGCCTTTTTTAGAAACCCCTGCTTCAAACACACCGATTTCATGGGATTCATTCAGTGGCCAAAGGGATAGGGGTACTCCAAGCTGAGAATTGAAGCTTTTGGGACTTTTTGCTACTTCGAATTGATGACTCAATAGCGTAGAGAGCCATTCCTTCACAATGGTCTTTCCGTTGCTGCCAGTAATACCCACCACGGGGATTTGAAACTTGGATCTATGAGTTTGAGCAAGTAGCTGAAAACTTGCCATCACATCTTTTACCTGAAGGATATTGATATCCGAAGATGAATGTTGAATCTTTTTAGCGACCAGGAAATTCTTGCATCCACGTTGAATCAATGCGGAAATATATTCATGTCCATCATGATTGCTCCCTGGCAATGCAATGAATAGTTCATTGGCCGATCCTGTGGCTTTTCTGGAGTCATAGACAATAGTATTGATTGCCAGATCTTCAGATTGAGCCAGAAATGTTGCTTGAAGTATTGACGCTATTTCGCTGATTAGCATAGGCTAAATTATCAATTCGAGTTCAAATTGATCAATTTCATTCATGAACCCCATTTTTTCTAAAGCATCTGTGGTTTCTAATTCAGATTCTGGAATATTGAGAATGGTCAATTCTGCTGAATGAGTATATTGATGACACGCTGATACCAATTGCTTCCCTATCCCTTTTTTGCGATGATCGGAGTGCACTGCTAATTGTGAAATACGGCCTAAATCTGGTTGAAAAACCAAATGTCCTACAGGTTGATTGTCCATTCTGGCGATCAATACTTTTTCGTGTTTCAGGTTGTAGTGTAGTTGATTGGTGCTGTCCATAAAACATGGTTCAAAACTCAAGTTGTTAATCAATGAGTCGTTCCATTCACCAGGTTCAATAGTTAAATTAGTGTTATTTGATACTTTAATTTGATCTGTGAGTTTGTAGCATTTCAGTACTCTGGTGAATTTGAATCCCAGGTTTTCGTAAAGCTTCTGGGCTCGCATGTTTTTGTCTACTACTTCCAATAACACACGCTCGGCGCCAGTTGCCTTTAGTTTCGGAAATAGGTATTCATAGAGTCGATTAGCCATTTTTTCACCCTGTCTATTGATCCGGGTGCCAGTCCCACCATTATAAATCGTCTTCTTTTTCTGGTAGGTATTGATTGTATGTAGAATGAATGATTCAATCTTATTTCCAGACATGGCCACTCCACTCAGTTCTGTTGAAATATTGAACTTGGAGTAAATACGCCTATGAAACTGCTCTTTGCCTGGACGAAATGAAACGAAATACTTCGAGAAGGCATCCAGAAAAGCATCAAGGAGTTCCTCGAAGTATTCGGTGCGGTACTCAGTAAAATGAACGCTCATGAATGATTACTCATGGAAGCTGAGTAGCGGAATATCTATATCAATAGCGATATTTTTCGTCACTGATTTTCTAAAGAGTTTAGCAAAAAAAGAATACTCTCTCGGAATCATCGCTAGCAAGTCTAATTCATGAGTCTTTGTAAATTCAACAATCCCCTTGGTGGTAGAGTTGCCCTGGACGGTACGTGCTGAACAATTGTAATCTTTGAAACGCTCTGAAATTTCCTTTAATAATTTCTGGTCTTGTGCAGTCAACTTGTCTGGGTCATCCACAATAGAGAAGACATATACTTTCGCATCAAACATCTTGGCAAACACCCCGATCAAGTCCAATCGTTTAGTGTTTTTGATTTCAGAAAGATCAGAGGCAAACCCAATCTTTTTTGGAGCAAACTCATGAATGTTTTCCGGGATGACAATCACTGGTACCTTAGAAGTCTCTATGATGTCGGTTGCTCTGGTACCTATCAGGTGCTCGATTGAGTCATGCTCCGCTCTCGTACCCATGATGATCAAGTCAATGTCTTTTTGCTCGGACTCTGAGTAAATAGCATCTGTCAGATAAGACACAAAGCGGTCAGCTTCATGAGGTACGTCTTTCAGTTCGATCACTTCAGATTCCAGCTCAGCAAAGCTTTGCTTTACTTGTGTTTCATAATCCATCATGATGGAGTCAATCAAACTGCCACCAACAAAATCTGGATGAGGATGGTGCACATGGACTGCATTGACCATGTGTATTTTTGCATTCAGCGGCTTGGCCACCTGTATCGCTACTTTCAGCGCATTTTTAGAACATGCGGAAAAATCTATAGGAACCAGTATATTTTTAATATTCATTTCTCAGGCTTTCTTGTTATAAATTAAAAGTAACCTCCTCCTATGAATTTCCCAACGAAATAGGTCGTTCATCCACATGACTTTTTTCATTCGCCATAGCGGTAGGAAATATCGTTCCTGATTTTTGAGTTTCTTATTCTGTAGAAACACATTATCTTCACCCCCTAAATCAGAAAAAAATTAATTGTCATGCCAATTGAGATAAGTAGTTTCGAAGAGTTTTCCACCTATGTAGGAAAAGATTTGGGTACTTCTGAACCACTAGAAATCACACAAGAACAGATCAATAAGTTTGCTGATGCAACATTAGATCACCAGTGGATTCACGTCGATATTGAAAGAGCAAAAGCGGGGCCTTTCGGTCAGCCAATCGCTCATGGTTACCTTACTTTATCGCTCGTTCCTAACATGTGGGAGCAGATCTTGGTAGCAAAAAATCTAAAGATGATGGTGAACTACGGCATGAACAATCTGAAATTTGGTCAGCCGGTACCAGTGGGAAGTAAGCTATTGCTTTCAGCTCATCTGGAAAACGTAACGAACCTTCGTGGAATCTGTAAAGCAGAAATTGGTGCGAGAATGGAAGTGGTAGGCGAGAAAAAACCCGCCTTCACAGCTACCATGATTTTGCTTTATCACTTCGATTCTTAATTCGTTAAGATTATTAGATAAGAAAGTTTGTTTTTATGTGTCTTCTGATTTTATCTAGATACTAGATTTAGAAGCACAGAGACTTATCTTATTCTTCAAACATTTTGAAATTGTGAACCTACTTTTCCATCGATGAAAAGTAGGCAAAAATCTAGAGCTGAATTCATTTCTTAACGTCCACTAAAGATCAAAATCAGGAAATAAAAAAACTCGTCTTGTTTAATTCTTTATAGGATTTGAGTTCTATCTCGACTCAAACAGTTTTTATTTCTAATCTGATTTTGACCCTTATTGTCCTAAAATGAATAAGGCTCGTCCTTTGTTCAATTTGAAATTCAGTGACGTTAATTAAAAAGCTCTCTGCTTAAAGACCATTGCATCAAGGGAGTACTTACCTGCTCCCATGATGAAGATGGATACATATCCGATCAAGTACATCAGGGAATGTTCTTTGTCACCCAGTGGGTCGCCTGCATGCGCTATGAAAGCTGCTGTAATCATGGTGATGATCAAAGGAATTAAAATGGCTCTTGTGCCTAAACCCAGGATCAACAACGCTGAACAGATTAGTTCTGCGAAAATGGCCAGGCTCAGGGATACAGTACTACCCAGTCCGATGAAATCCATGAACTTATCACTCAGATTATCAAAACGAGTGTATTTGCCATAACCGTGAGGAATCATTAATACGCCTAAACCTACACGTAGGACTAATGATGCCCAATTGATCTTATCCGATTTGATATACGGAGAAAGAAAGTCTCTTAACATAGCTTACTATTTGATTTTGGTTGCTGACGTAAAATTAGTCAGACCAAAAGCGATATCCATTTCCAAAGGAGCATTTGAAGCATGATTTTGATGAATGGATTATTCAGGTTTTAACTGACATACTTGACGCTCTTTTCTTTGCCAGGTCCTGAGCAAGAATATAGATTATTGAATTAAAAAGCGCTAGTCCCATCACTGGCCAGAAGCCATGAAGCCAACTACCTGCAGCACAAGTGTGGGCTATAAGAACAAACAGAAGGAGATATTTGGTGATTTTCTCAGGTAAATAAAGTCCTAAGACAATGATCAATAGAATCTCAACACCAGAGGCCGCAAACAGTCCCGAGATGTGATTGGACATAAAAAATCCACCAACTGGATTCGCTTCATTTGCTTGTTGTAAGTTGCCTGACCAGTATTCTGGAGATTGTCCAATTGCTGTGACGGTCATGTCAAACAAGCTAGCGATAAGTGCGGGAGTGAGTTTAATTAGTTGATTATGGCGAGTGAAGGTCATGGGGAGATTGAATTCTATTGTAGTGGAAAATACTCTTTTACCTCTTGATCCAATTTGTCGAGCTGATAATAGAAATGATGAATAATGTCTTGCTTATCAAAATTTCCATTTCGATCCGAATCCTCAATAGTTCTGAAATACAATCTTTTGTTCACCTCTAAAATTTTCCAATCCAATAGTTCATGAAGTTCTGGAGTGAGTTTTACCATGTTCTTGCCATCTATAAATGATGCATAGAGGCTTTCAATATCTTCATCATCCAATTTGCCATCATTGTTAGTGTCTCTATCAGTGATAGAAAGCACAATCCAGTTTTGTTTAGTAAGCTTACTAATTGATTTAAGAAACTGAAGACTTCTGATTTTGATTTCATTTTCAAAAAGAGGCCTAAAGATTGAGGAGTCTAAGTGTTGAATCATTACATTATCCAAATCCCCAGAAAATGTGTTTCCGCTTAAATATCCAATTGAAAAAGAACTGTTTCCTGAACTTCCAGATCCGAAATAAATTTTGCTGCTTCTCTGAGATAATTTAATTGAACCGATAGGGAAAAGTAAATGATCAGTGCTATCGAAATAAATAGGAAGCTCGCCGGTAAGAATTAATGTTGTGTCTTTTATCAACACTTGTTCCTGCACTTGCGAGGTAGAGTCAGCGGGATAAACTAAGGTGGGTTTGGGTTCATGGCGACATGAGCAAAAGATAGTTAACGCAATTAAAAAAGCAGGAGAAAATAATTTCATAGCAATCATTATTTCCTCCAAAATAACGGAATCGCTTATGAATGGCAAGAGACAATAGCTTCTTTCAGATCAGTTCCCCAGTTTCTTTAGCTCTTTGTTGATGTCTTTGCCGAGTCTCTTGGTTTCTTTTTCAAGTTGCTTGGCCCCTCTGTTGATTTCTCGGCCGAGCTTTTCCAAATCGCTATTTAGATTCTTAGTCCAGCCCTTGTAGTCAAATTCTGCTTTGGCAACTTGAATGCCTTTCTCTGCCTCACTAACTACAGCCCTTTCACCTCGTCGGATATCTTTTTCTACTTTATCAGCTGTTAATTTTACAGTGCCGGATTCTACTTCTACCTCTAATTCTTCATTGTCGGCTTTTACATTGAACTCCGTTCCGACAACCAATACTTGATCTTTGTTTGTTTCGACTATGAACGGCGAAATACCTTCTTCCACCATATAAAATACCTCTCCAGTTTGCTTAACTATACGACTTTTGAAATCCTTGTTGTATTCAATTGAACTATTTTGGTTCAGTAGAGCAATGGAATTATCAGGGAGTTTCACTGCTTGAAAACTATCATTGGTCTTTACATTCTCGGAGCTTGAACAAGATGAGAAAATTAAAGCTACAAAAAGAAGACTCACTGTTAATGTAGATATTCTAATCATGGGTATAGTCTAAAATGGTTTTCGAATATACTGAATTCGATTGGAGTGGATTGCCTCCTTGGAAACATAGGGTAATGATTTTTTAAATCCTAAGATGAGTTTTGGAAGTGGGATATACTGGATTCGAATAGGGCCGTTTAGGCCAGTGACTTCATTGTTTATGATTTAACGATAAAGTCACTCAAAAATGTGGAGTGTATTGGATTCGAACCAACGACCCCTGCCCTGTCAAGACAGTGCTCTAAACCAACTGAGCTAACACTCCATTCATGATGATTGGAGGACAAAAATAGAAGAAGTCTGCACAATAAAAAATAGAATTAAGGGAAGTCGTCCGGCTATTACCAGCCAGACGACCTGGTCCAATTTTTAGTGTTAAAGAACTACTTCGGACCCATCCTAAAATAAGTTGACAGATTATTACTTAATACTAGATGTAGTTTACAATGATACTACAAAGTCCTATTTGCACTTTACAGAGATTACTTTAATCCTGATTGAAGTATACAGGCTTGG
>NZ_JAMZMJ010000007.1 GCF_024714495.1 Marinoscillum pacificum
GAGATATTCTTGAATCATTTGGTGACGTTCTGCCACCGAAATCTCATTTCCATGCCGAATTGGTGCATTCTTCTTTTTATCCATTTTGATTTACATCGATTGTGTAAACCTATTTCAGGACAAGACAGGGGTTATTAAGTGCTGTATGACAATAAACTCCCCTCTATTTTGAGAGGTGCACGGTCAGTGGAGGTTAGGAGGGGGTTCTTTTTAATAAGATTCGTGCACACTACAGCATATAGACTCCCCTAGAATCAATTGCAAGTGCTTTTTAATTAGGTAGAGCAGTCATTGATTCGGGGAGTGACGGTACGTTTTGTGATGACGACCCTAGTTCCTGCCATCAGGCGGTTTCAGGATAACAATTGTTCCAATAAGCAAGAATTGCATGATGCGATTCCTGCCTGCGCAGGAATGACGATGGTTAGTAAATATTCAAATCCCTAGGGGCGCCCGGCTAGGGTGGGGCAAATCGATTTGAATTGGAATTGTTAATGAGTAACTCATATTACAATTAGCAGGAAAAGCCACTCTCCCCTTTGACAAGGGGGGGTGGAGGGGGTTCCTCACCTCTTCCTCAACACAATCGGAAAATCATGACCTATGGAGAAGGTATTAGGATACTGAGGCATGTTTTTGTATTTCAGTGAGTATGCTGGTACCTGATCATCCAGGAAGGATTTGAGCTCATACACGGTGACTTTTTCATCTTCAGGAGCTCCATCTGCTTTGCCTTTAAGTGCTTCTAATACGGTGTAGGTAAACAGTCCATGGCCTAACTCTTGAAATTCGGTAGCTGTTTGGTCTGACCCTGCGGCTGCCAAAATATGAACGCCTGCACTTCTGGATAGTTGGGCAAGCGCTTTTTCTTCTCCAGCACCGCGAGAAGCGAGTAACTGTGTGGACCCTCCAGAATGACATGCATCGATAAATAGCACCTGCTTCAAAGCTTTGATGGATTTGAGTTTGTCTACTACCTCGGGAACAGGCAACGCTTCCAACATCAATGCCTCTTCTTCATAAAGCCGGGTACAGTTGGTCGGAATGAAGAAGAATTTTTCGTTCATCATAGAGCCATGCCCAGCATAGAAGAAATAGAACACATCCGTTGGTTTAATGACTGCAGATAGTTCTTCCAGTTTTTTCAGAATGTTTTCGCGAGTAGCCTCTTCATTGGTGATGAGTGTCGTTTCGATTTTCGTGAACAGGTTTTTACCTTGTTCTTCAACCAGTGAAGCAACACTTTTTGCATCGTCTACAGCATAATTGAGGTTGAGACGAGGGTTGGTGTATTCGTTTATGCCTATTGAAAGCACATAACAAGCTGCTGTCGGTTCGTCTGCTGGTCTGTTGATTCGGAGTTCATCAGCTTTGGATTCTATCCGGCTGGAGCCAAAAGCAGATGCCTGAATGACATTTAGGCCAGGAACCAGATCCAGATGATACGATTTGGCGATGGAGTTTCCTTCTTTGGTGGATTTGAACTCGCTATCGGCAACTACACGTTTACCATTTTGCAACACTTTGATTTCCTCAATACCACCACCCTGATCAGTTACTTTGACGATTAACTCAGTTTGCGAATCTGTGATTTCCTTGGTTTTTGGATAGACAATTTCCACTTTAGGAGGAGGCCGGTTGGCAATCTGATTGCTCAAACTACCTGTTTCCCGCTGTACGTTACTGCCCAGTAGGTTAACAGTCAATTTTGGCTGGTAATACTCCTCGAAAAATTGATCCAGCGAATACAACTCATTCCCCTGGACGAAGTACATGGATTGCATGCCTTGCTGTGTGGAATAGAAATGGCCAGAAGGGAGCATAGTGGTCCATCGGTTCTCATCCAGTAAAATGTGGGTGTAGAGCTCTTTTTGATTTTTTAGGTCCCAGACTTTTACCGTACCGTCCTGGCTGCCGGAGATCAACTGCTGACCATCTTCACTAAAAGTCAGCGATACCACACCAGATCGATGCCCCGTTAGTTCAAACTGTAATTCTCCTGTCTGGTTGTAGAGTCTGATGATATTATCCGCAGCTCCTGTAGCGATGAGTTTTTCATCTGGACTAAACACGGCACAATACACCTTGTCTTCCAACTTTTCACCAATTGATGTGACTTTACCACCATAATACAAGTCACGTAGAAATACCTGACCATCCCATCCGGTGGTTAGGAGCTGCTTGCCATCTGCACTTGTGAGAATATCATGAAGTCGGTCCTCGTGCATATCAAATTGGACAATTTCCTGACCTTTTTCCGGTTCACGAAGAGCATTATCCCAGGTGACCAATCCAGTTGAGGTGAAGGCTACCGTCATCGGTGTTTGGTACCAATCTCTGGCTGTTCTTGGCAGATCTTGAATGTATTCTCCAGTTTTAGCTTTCCAGGCGACCACTCGTCCACTCATGTCAATGCTAATTAATTGATCGCTATCCTGACTGAATCCGACAGTCATCACTGACTGGAATAGTGTTCTTGTCCAAATGGTATCTCCAGATTGGATATCCGAGACATAAACAGAGCCATCGGCAGCACTGCTAGCGAACAATTTTTGATCTTTACTCACTGCCAACCCAAGTACAATATCTTCATGAGCTGGATAGGTTGTTTTGATCTTACCCGTCGTGTAATCCCATGCAAATACCTGTCTACCCACACGTTCGATGACCGTATTTGGAGGTAAGAATACATGCTTTTTGGTCGCTTTCATGATCCAGTAATCCACCAAATTATCCGTTAAGTGGCCTTTGAAAAGTCGGATAGGTGAAAGGTCTTTGGAGTTCACAATCTGAGGGATGGCTCCTCGATTGATCACCATCGTATCAGAAATGGGATGATAAAGCATATTGGAAATGTCATTAGCATCTCCCACATCTATTGACTCGATCAGTACACCAGTTTGAAGATTAAATCGATGGTATCCCAGGTTATTGTCTCGCTCAAATTTATCCTGTACTCCTTCCAGGTAGATGGCAGATAAAATAGTTCCTTCATTGTTGATCGCCAGGTCATTAAATTTGAAAGAAATCCCAGTGGTGATCTGTTGCGGAGCTAGCAGGACTCTTGGTTCTTGTGCCGGATCAATAGACCACTGAATAATGCCTTGAATTTCTGACCCGATGATGAAGGATTTGCTATCTGGTGTGAAAGCAATGGAAGTGATTCCCGAATGACTGAATTTGGAAACATCATAGTATTGACACTGATTGATCAATTTACGTTTTGGTATGTTCCAAAGACTAACCTGTCCATTTCGGTCCACAACAGCCATCCATTTGCCATCAGGACTTACACCCATCGAGTGCTGACAGTTGTAATTGCAATAAGTGCGCTCCCCGTCTAAAAAAGCAATTGGATCATCCTTTTCCAGTGACCAGATGGTAGCCACTTTTGGTCCGGCAATGATCATTTCTTTGCCATTTGGAAGGAATTGACCAGTTTGTAAATAGCCATCTTCAGGAGTCAGAGTCTTGATAAGTTTACCAGTGGTTACCTCATGGATCAACCCGGTCCCATTTTGAATGATCGAAAGGATCAACTGACCATCCGGACTGAAATCTAGTGATTCCACATTGTCTTCACAATCTATTCTTCTAAGTTCTCTTCCTGTTTCCCAATCCCAGAGTACGATGCTGCGATCATATGCGCCAGAAGCTAAAATTTTTCCGTCATCAGAAAAGGTCATGGCCGTTACACTGCTGTAGTGCCCCGCCTCAATTCTTAATTCGACAGGTAAATCCTGTGCAATGAGGGTATGGGCGAATAGAAATGTTATGGCAAAGGCGATATTGAATCTCATGAAGCAATAATTGGTCAATAAGTCAAAACTAATTCAATTGTATTTCGCAGATTCATTTTAACCATGGTTTTGTGAAACGTCTAATTAGAATAAACCGTATTTTAGCTTTGCCTAATCACTTGTCATGCACCTAATCGAGACCTTTAAAAAAGGAGACAAACGTAGTTTTCAGCTCATTTTCGATGAGATGTATCTGCGTCTGTGTGCCTACAGTTCTCACTATTTGTACGATGATCAGGAAGTCGAAGACCTGGTGCAAGATAGTTTTGTAACCCTCTGGGATAAGCGACAGGATTTCGATCACATCAATGCCGTTAAATCGTTCCTTTACACCTCCGTTCGCAACAAATGCTTGAATGTATTGAAGCATCAATCAGTGATTAAAGAGCATGAAAATCGAGTGATCTACGAGTTGGAGCATTCGGATTCAGAACAAGCAATCGTAGCAGAGGAATATTACGGCCAACTATATCAGGAGATCAAATTATTGCCGGAGGGCAGTCAGAAAATTATGATCCTGGCCTTGAGAGGCTTGAAGAATCACGAGATCGCTGAGGAGCTTGGGATAAGTGAAAATACCGTAAAAACTCAGAAGAAGATTGCCTACGCCAAGCTGAAGGAAAAGCTCAGTCCAGCGATGTTTAGTTGGGTGTTGAGTTTGTAGTGTTATTTTATTAATAGTCTACTTCTCCCTCTTGACAAGGGGGAGATCGAGAGGGGGTTGTTGGATACACGCTTTCCTGCCACGGAAGGCAGGCTTCGTCAGCATGTTGTATTAGACTATGGTTCATGCGATTCCTGCCCGACCACCTTATGAAGACTCCCCTAGAATCAATTGCAAGTGTCATTTGAAGAGGTGAATCATTCATTGATTCGGGGAGTGACGGTTTTAGTGTGAGACTGCTTCATTTCATCCGCAGTGACGTGCAGGGTTTATTTTGTTGTTGAGATTTATTAGTGACTATCCAGATGGGAATACAACTTGTCAATGAGTAACTCAAATTACTGTCACGTTGATCATCTACTCTCCCCATTTTGAAGGGGCGCACGGCCAGTGGGAGATCGAGAGGGGGTTCTTTTTAATGCGATTCCTGCCCTACCACGGTAGGCATGCTACGCAGGAAAGACGCTTCTATGGTAATTGAAAAAAAATTTCAATTTTTTTAACCCACTCTTCACCCTGTTTTATAACTCGGTTGTTACTGCTTATGAAAATACGAAAAAATGGAAAAATCGTTTGACATAGCAGCCCTTATTCACAGGTCTTTTCGGGAGGAGTTGACTGCAGGTGAAGTTCAGCAGCTCCAGGAATGGAGAAAAGAAAGTGTTGCGAATGAGGAGTTGTATCAAGAGCTTTTGGATCACTCCAGGGCTTTGAGCAAAATGGAAGTCTATCAACGATTTGATTCTGTAAAGGCATGGTCATCCATTCAGGGGAAGCTTGAAGAACCGAAAGTTGTTCCACTTTATTCGAAAGTGTGGCGATATGCTGCTGCGGTTTTATTTCCGGTTTTGATGGCCGGAGCTATTTTCTACTACTTCCAAGGCAACCAGGATCCATTGGCAGGTATTGATGAGGCTATAGTTCCTGGTATGGAACAAGCAGTTTTGATTTTGTCTGATGGAAGTCAAGTTGACTTGACAAGTGAGGAAGCATCTCAACCTATTAAACAAGGAGCGGTGAATATTTCCAATCATCAAAGCAAACTTCAGTACGAAGAGGAGATTACAGATATTCCAGAACCAGTTGCTGCTTACAATGAACTACAAACCCCGAAAGGTGGTATTTATCAACTGCAGCTGGCTGATGGGACAAAAATCACTCTAAATGCTGCGTCTTCTATTCGATTCCCGGTGTCCTTTACGGATAGTACTAGAACAGTTTACCTGGCAGGAGAAGCATTTTTTGATGTTACTCACACGGGAAAACCCTTCATCGTGCATAGTGAAATGCAAGCGGTACGAGTGTTAGGAACACAGTTCAATGTGATGGCTTATGCGGATGAGTTAATTGTGGAAACTACGCTGGTAGAAGGAAAAGTACAAGTGGAAACTGCTGACAATAAGCAGCTATTAAAACCTGGTGAACAGGCAGTATTGGACCAAAATACTTTAACTGTTCAGGCGGTGAACACCGACAATTACACCTCCTGGATGGATGGAAAGTTCCAGTTTAAGAATAGCTCGATGGAAGAAGTGATGAGGCATTTGGCTCGCTGGTATGACTTCTCGTATGAGTTTGAAAATGAGAAGGTCAAGAGCCTTCACTTTACGGGTCGTATTGACAATCAACAGCAGATCTCGGCGATTCTGAAAATGCTGGAAGTAACGACCGCAGTGACTTTTGAATTTAACGATGAACAAATCATCATTCAATAAAAATGGGAAATGCGGCAACATCTCCCATTCTAATTTTTCCAATTAAAAGACGTGTAAATCTTTCAATCATTTAAAGGTATGAAAAATCTAACCAAATTTCCTACTTCCTGGTTCCGACAGGCGCTGGTCATCGGCCTGGCAGTGCTGCTCTCGCTGCTATATCGGAATGTTTATGGGCAAGCAGCTCCAAAAATTGATCTGGACTTAAAAGAGGTCACTTTTGAGGAGGCTGTGGAAGAATTGATCAAAAAGACCGATATCAATATCATTTATAACAACGAACAGATTAAGGACATTCCAAGAGTGACGCTTCAGATGAAACAAGTCACTGTAGAAGAAGCTCTTGAGGAGTTGTTAAAAGAGTCGAAGTTGACTTATCGTAAAATCAACGAGACGATCGTCATTGGGCCAATTGAGGATACTCCGAACACGCCCTTACCTCCGGGGTTCAAGCAAACATTACGGGGTACCATCTACGACAAGGATTCTCAAGCCCCACTATCCTTTGCGACGGTACAGGTAATCACTACCGAAACGGTAAAAGGTGCCATTTCAGATATTGATGGGAATTTTAGTATCACCAATTTACCAATCGGTAGACACTCAATCAAGGTTTCTTTTGTTGGCTATGAGGATGCGTTCGTAAATGATATTTTGCTGGGTACTGGTAAGGAGACGATCATCAAAGTTTCTTTAACGGAGCAATTGACCAACCTAAGTGAGGTAGTGGTGACAGCTTCCAATGGCGAACCGATCAATGAAATGGCGACCGTTAGCGCTAAGTCGTTTGACGCGGAAGAAACCAAGCGTTATGCCGCTAGTATCAGTGACCCTGCTCGTATGGCGTTAGTCTTTGCTGGTGTGGCTACAACGGATGATGCATCTAATGAAATTGTTATCCGTGGTAACTCTCCCAACTGGATGCTTTGGAAGCTGGAAGGGGTTGAGATACCAAGCCCAAATCACTTTGCAGAAGAAGGCTATTCCTCTGGAGCGATCAGTATTGTTAGTGCCAACATGCTCGGCAACTCTGATTTTTACACTGGAGCTTTTTCTGCTGATTATGGCAATGCCTTGTCCGGGATTTTTGATCTGAAACTTCGAAACGGAAATAATCAAGCGTATGAGCATACCTTTCAGGCAGGAGTTCTAGGTGTAGACTTTGCCTCAGAAGGTCCTTTCAAAAAAGGCTACGATGGATCTTATTTGTTTAATTACCGCTACTCGACTTTGGGATTGCTCAATGCTTTGAACTTTGCGGTATCAGAAAACGCGCTTCCCAGTTATCAGGATCTGTCATTCAAGTTCAACTTGCCCACCAAGGAGGTGGGTACATTCGCTATCTGGGGCATTGGTGGATTGTCAAAAGCTGTGGAGCATTTTGAGCCAGACTCCATTGATTGCGAAGATTGGAAATATGGGTACCACGATGATACTTATACCGGCATGTACGCTTATGGCGTAACTCACAATTACTTCATTGATAATAATTCTTTTGTAGAAACAGTCCTATCTCATTCCAAGAGCTTTAGTGATCAGAACTATGAGGAAATGGATTCCTCCTGGACATTGAGTCCACGATTTCAGGATGATTTAAACAAAGGGTCTGTGAGGTTGAGTTCCTACTACAACAGAAAGGTTAATAGCCGATTGACGATGCGTACAGGAGCTATTTTAAGCCGTTTGAATTACAATTATGAATCGCGTGGATGGAGCAATTCAAAAAATGACTGGCTAGTGGAAGTGGATACGGAAGGTCACACCTATTTGTATCAGGGTTACCTCATGGGAAAGTACAAGTTTACTGACAAGATAGTTGCTACTGGCGGAGTTCATTATATGCGTTTTGAATTGAATAAAGATCAGGTCATTGAGCCACGACTGAGCTTGGCAGTGGGAATGAAGAATCAGCAAAAATTGACTTTTGGCTATGGTCGACACAGCCGTCATGAGAGTTTGCCTCTTTATTTTGTAAGAACCTATGCAGATAATGGACGGATTTACCTACCCAACAGAATGTTGGAGCTGACCAGAGCATCTCACTATGTGATTGGTTATGAGAAAGCCGTTTCCAAGTACTTAAATTTTAAGGTGGAGGGTTATTATCAAAAGGTGAATAATCTGCCAGTTCCAAATAATCCTGACAAGTACTACACACCAATATTCGGTGGTTTTAGCGACCAGGATACTTTAGTGAATAAAGGGCAAGCCAGAAACATTGGGCTGGAGTTGACTGTCCAGCGAACATTTGCCAATAATTATTACTTCCTGGTGACGAGCTCTCTCTTTGATTCCAAATACCAGCCGCTTGATGGCAAGTGGTACAATGGTGAATACAACCTTAATTATGTAAACAATTTTGTGGTTGGAAAGGAATTTGAATGGGGCGAGAACAAACGAGTTGGCTTGAACTCCAAAGTGATGTGGACTGGAGGAAAACGTCAATATCCAATAGATCTGGAACGATCTATCGCTGAAGAAGAAACCTATACATTTGAAAATCAACCATGGGCCTATCAGACCAGAGATTACTTCCGAATAGATGCAGGAGTCAAAGTTCATTTTTATAAGAATGGAAAAGAACAGGTGATTTCTCTCGACATTCAGAATGTGACTAATCGCTTAAATACCTGGGCAGAGTACTATGATCCTCAAACGAATCAGGTTGAGATTGCTACTATGGCAGGGTTAATACCAATTTTAAATTACCGCTTAGAATTCTAATAAGAGAGGAGTGTGTTTGTCACACTCCTATTAATTTGCTTGAGCCTGGAGCTCTCGGTTACTAAGTTTTAAATAGTGGTAACCATTCCAGTAGTCATCCGACATGTTATTAGCTGCTTCATCAAAGAAGACATCTGTTTTGGACATTTCAATGTGAGGGAAATTGTCCAGGTTGGCGGTGTTGATGTTGTTGTTGATCAGGATACAGTTGAACTCATAAACTTTATCCATTTCGAAGTACTCTCCTTTGTAGGTTACCGCCGTAAGATTGTATCGGCCATTCAGAAACTCATACTCCTCAGTCCATTTCGCATACTCCCAAAAGGTACTTCTGGCTGCATCAGGCTCATAGATCATTTTCACAATGGCATAAGTTTCGTCTTCGATGTACAAAGTGCCAGAAACATACCCTTTACGATTCTTAGGTTTGAAGCTTACTTCATAGACTGAATGCTCTTGGTAAGGTCGCTTGCCTTCGTACTCAAACTCATAATGCTTTCGATTACGCCTGCTTAAGAAGGAGTTTTTTCTCCATATAGAGGATATGGCCATGTCATGAGCATGCCCACTCATCATGGTGGCGTTTCCAGAGATATCATCCGGGTTCACTACGTTCTTTCTGGTTTTGATAGGAGCTATTTTGATATTGTTCAACCGCACGTTTGGAGGCATTAGAATATCCAGAACACCCTCAGCCAGGTAGACCATTGAGCTATCTGAAAGTAGTTTTTCTTTGTAATAACTGGTTAGTCGAAGAGGCTCCATCTCATAGTTGGTAATCAATCGATCGAATACTCGACCCATTAATATATCACCAGTTAATACGGTCACTGCATCTAGAGCTAAGGTAGACTCTTTTAGTTCTACATTGAATTTAGTGCGATTTTCAACCTTTTGAGTAAAGGGTTCAAAGCCAATGAAAGAGATTTGGATAACCGTATCTTCAGGATGTTCTTTCAAGATGACGAACTGCCCATCTAGATTACTGATGGTAGTTGAATTTCCAAGGGTGACGTGAGCAAATGGTATGGGTTCTTTGGTAAGAATATCTGTCACCTGGCCAGAAATCTCCTGGGCAAATGAGTAGTACCCTGCAATGAAGCAGAGGACAATTGTCGCGGTGTGTCTAAGCATGTTGGTGGTTTACTTCGACGAATGAACGAAATAAACGGATGAAAATCAAGTTGTTACACATGAAAAACAATGTATCAACCTGTATTTTTAGCGGAATTGTAAAAAGAAGAAGCTCCAATGAGGTTGATTTACCAAAATGGAAACAAAAAAGGCAGGAGTTACCCTGCCTTTGATATTGTATTAGATTTTATCTCTTAATTCTCCGTTTCAGCTAGTTCAGCTTTTTGTTCTTCCTTTTCTTCATGACTCCCAAAGTAGCGCTTTTGGAAAATGAGGATAAACGTGATCCCTAAAAAGATGGAAGCATCTGCCACGTTAAACACTGGCCAAAGTGCCATGTAATCACCGCCTATGATTGGCACCCAGTCAGCAATACGACCTTCCCAAATATCGATGTAGAACATGTCTACTACCTGTCCATAAAACCATGGAGTAGGAGCATCAAACGGCGCATTGTCTAACCAAACACCATAGAAAATACTATCTACCAGGTTCCCGATTGCACCACCAAGAATCATAGCGATACAGATCAATAAGCCATTGCTATGTTCTTTCTTGTAGAGCGTATAAAGGTAATACCCAATGGCAACCATGGCTCCCAAGCGGAAGATGGTCAATACCAGCTTTCCATTATCGATGAAGCCAATTTCCATTCCAAATGCCATTCCCGGGTTGGTCAGGTAATGCAACTTAAACCAGTCCCCAAAGATTTGGATTTGACCTTGAGACCCCTTGGTCATGTTGAAATGCACGGCCATTTTTACAATCTGATCAATACCTATAACCAGTAAACTGATTAGGTAAAAGATGTATAGCGGGGTTCTTTTTTTCTCCATGTTAGTTTAATCTTCGGTTGGCTCAAAATGATCTAAACAACCTTTTGTCATTCTGAATTTATTTCAGAATCTAATTCATCTTTTAAAATTATAGATCCTGAATCAAGTTCAGGATGACGCTCAATATTTTGAGCCATGATATATAACTTATTTAGCTACCTCAAGGTCAACAGTCATTTCCAGACCGTCAATATCCAGTGAAGTACCACCATTAGCTTGTTCAACATACTCCAAAGAAAGCGCCTGGGTTTCTTTTTGGATGTAATTTTTGTAAGCCTCTACTGAAGTTTTTAATAAATCGTCAGTTGTATGATAGCTTACTTTGATCTTATCCTGTACCTCAAGGCCTTTATCTTTTCTCAAGTTCTGCAGTCTGTTGACAACATCTCGGCTAATACCTTCTTGTTTCAAATCATCCGAAATGGTGATATCCAAAGCAACAGTCAAACCATCTTCACTCGCAACTAACCATCCTGGAATGTCTTCTGATGTGATTTCCACATCTTCCAGTCCAAGTGTGATAGTTTCGCCATCAAGATCCAATTTAAATTCACCTGATTGCTCTAGTGATTTGATTTGATCCTGATCCATTTGGTTAATCAATGGAGCCAACTGCTTCATCTTCGGTCCAAAATGTTGACCCAGTTTACGGAAGTTTGGTTTGATTTTCTTTACCAATATTCCAGAAGCGTCATCTACATACTCTACTTCTTTCACGTTGGTTTCAGAGATAATCAATTCAGCAACTTTCTCAATTCTTTCCTTATCTGCTTCGTTTAAGATTGGAATCAACACCTTATGTAATGGCTGACGTACTTTGATCTTCTCTTTCTTTCTCAAGCTGTGAACCAAAGAAGAAGCACTTTGTGCCAAATGCATGCGTTTCTCTAACTCCACATCGATCAACGACTCGTCTACCTTAGGGAAATCCGCTAAGTGAACCGACTCGCTTTGATCCAATCCAGATACGGCGTTCAAGTCTTTGAACAATTGCTCAGAGTAGAACGGAGCGATTGGAGCAGAAAGTTGTGCTACGGTCACCAATGCTGTGTAAAGCGTTTGGTACGCAGCTTCTTTGTCTTCGTTGTATTCTCCAACCCAGAAACGTTTTCTATTCAAACGAACATACCAGTTACTTAGCTCATCCGTCACAAAGTTTTGGATTGCTCGAGCTGCTCTAGTTGGCTCATATTCATTAAATGCCGCATCCACTTCTTTGATCAGACTGTTCAGTCTACTCATTACCCAACGGTCACTCTCCGTACGTTTCTCCATCGGAAGAGCCGGTTTAGAGAAGTCAAACCCGTCAAGGTTCGCATATAGCGCAAAGAAGGAATAGGTATTAGCAAGTGTTCCGAAATACTTACGTTGTACTTCAGCAACACCTTCTATGTCAAATTTCAAGTTGTCCCAAGGGTTGGCGTTGGAGATCATGTACCAACGAGTCGCATCAGGACCATATTTATCCATGGTTTCGAATGGGTTGATGGCATTGCCCAATCGCTTAGACATTTTGTTGCCATTTTTATCCAATACGAGACCATTCGCAATAACGTTTTTGAACGCTACTTTATCATAAAGTAATGTAGCAATCGCGTGAAGTGTAAAGAACCATCCACGAGTCTGGTCTACGCCTTCCGCAATGAAGTCTGCTGGATAGTTCGCATTGAATACATCTTCATTCTCAAATGGATAATGCCACTGAGCGTAAGGCATCGCACCAGAGTCAAACCAAACGTCAATCAAGTCCGGCTCACGGTACATTGGCTCACCTGTAGAACTCACAAGGATCACATCATCTACATATGGTCTGTGTAGATCAAAGTCATCACCGATTTCTTCACTTATATGACCAGCAGCAATTGATTTCTTCACTTCTTCCTGAAGCTCAGCAATGCTGCCGATACACTTTTCTTCTTTTCTATCTTTGGTTACCCAGATTGGCAGTGGAGTTCCCCAGAATCTAGAACGGCTCAAGTTCCAGTCCACTAGATTTTCCAACCAGTTGCCGAAACGACCAGATCCTGTAGAAGCAGGCTTCCAGTTGATCGTTTTGTTTAGCTCAACTAATCGATCTTTTAGTGCAGTGGTTTTGATGAACCAGCTATCTAGTGGGTAGTATAATACAGGCTTGTCAGTTCTCCAACAGTGAGGGTAACTGTGCTCGTATTTCTCTACCTTAAATGCTTTGTTGTCTTCTTTCAGCTGGATGGCAATCAACACATCCGTTGGCTTGAAGTCCTTGTCACTACGTGTAGCATCGTCGTAGTATTCTTCCTTCACAAACTTGCCTGCAAAGTCAGTTACTTCGTCAACGAATTGACCTTTTTTGTTCACCAATGGCACATCATAACCCTGATCGTCCTTCACCATCACGGCAGGAACACCAGCTTGCTGTGCTACTCTAAAGTCATCCGCACCAAATACTGATGCTGTGTGAACGACTCCAGTACCATCTTCTGTCGATACGAAATCTCCAGGGATAACTCGGAAGGCATTTTTCTCCAAGTCTTCGTTCGTTACATAGGGCATCAACTGCTCGTAACGTACCTCTAGAATGTCTTTACCTGTGAACTCAGATACGATCTCAAATGGGATCAACTTGTCACCAGGCTTGTAATCTCCTAGGGCTACTTCTTTTGCCTTATCAGAGAAGAACTTGCCAACCAAATCTTTGGCCAGAACTACACTTAAAGCAGCTCCAGTGTATTGGTTGTAAGACTTCACTTTCACATAAGTGATCTTTTCACCTACAGCAAGCGCACAGTTAGATGGCAAGGTCCACGGAGTTGTCGTCCATGCAAGGATTCTTACATCTTCGTCATCAGACTCAAATAGGAAGGCAGAATGATCATCTTTCTTCACCTTAAACTGAGCCACGATAGACGTGTCTTTTACATCCTTATAAGTACCCGGTTGGTTAAGTTCGTGTGAGCTCAAACCCGTACCGGCAGCAGGAGAGTATGGCTGTACAGTATATCCTTTATATAGAAGTCCTTTTTCGTATAGCTTCTTCAATAGATGCCATAGCGACTCCATGTATTTCTGATCAAAAGTGATGTATGGATCATCCAGATCAACCCAGTAACCCATTTGCTGAGTGAGACGATCCCACTCATCTTTGAAACGCATCACCGTTTCTTTACACTTCTGGTTGTATTCGGCTACAGAGATAGTCTTACCGATATCATCTTTCTTGATACCTAGTTCTTTCTCTACCTGAAGCTCAACAGGAAGTCCGTGCGTATCCCAGCCACCTTTACGTTTTACCTGAAAACCTTTTTGTGTTTTGTAACGGCAGAAAATATCCTTTACAGTACGGGCCATCACGTGGTGAATACCCGGTGTTCCGTTGGCAGATGGAGGACCTTCATAAAATGTGAATGTCTCTGCTCCTTCACGCTCTGTTACTGACTTCTCAAAGATTTGTTGGTCAGCCCAAAATTTCAATACCTCTTCTGCTATCTGAGGGTAACTGACCTGTTTGTACTCTGGATATTTAGCCACCTTACTCTTCTAAAATTTTATATTAGTTCTTTTCCGTCTCTTCTTCGTCATCCTCTTCATCATAGTCTGCTTTCGCAAAATCCTCGATGTATGGATGATCTTCTTTTTCGATCTTGCCTGAATCAAATTGCAATAGCAATGACGGCAGTACGATCAGATTTGTAAACATAGCAAACAACAGTGTTATAGAAGTTAGTTTCCCTAATGCAACCGTTCCGCCAAATTCAGATAATGTAAAAATCACAAATCCACAGAATAGGATAATGGATGTGTACATCATACTTGCGCCAGTTTCACGTAAACTACGGCTTACCGCAATAGGTACGAAGAAATTGTGCGCGTGAAGTTCCTGACGATATTTAGCCAGGAAGTGAATGGAGTCATCTACCGAAATACCAAAAGCAATGCTAAAAATCAATGCAGTACTTGGCTTAATTGGAATACCTAAGAATCCCATAATGGCTCCGGTTAGAAGCAATGGAATCAAGTTAGGGATCAATGAGATGACTATCATCTTAAAGTTCTTAAACAGTATCGCCATGATGATTGCGATGATGATAAACGCAAAAATCATAGAGGTGATCAGATTGTCAATCAGGAACTTGTTTCCTTTAATGAACAAAGGAACTGTACCCGTTACCTTGACATCCATTTTTCCTTCATTGAAGACTTCTTCAATCTTTGGACTTATGACGTTCGTCACCAAAGAGTCCATCTTCTGTGAGCCGATATCTGGCATTTTTAGTGAGATTCTCACATACTGACCAGTGCTATCCACAAAAGACTTAGCTATTCCCGCTTCATCACTTTCCTCTTTTAAATAGCGCAAAATAAAGGCACTTTCCCGATTATTTGGAATAGAGTAGAAAGCCGGGCTTTGATTGTAAAATGCTTGCCGGGCGGCTTTAATGAAGCTAACCACCGATACTGGCTGAGATATTCCTTCAAGGGAATCCAGGAAGGTCTCAAACTCATCAATCTTACGGAGGTTGCTAAGTTTTTGAACCCCTTTTTTAGTTCCTGTATCTACAATGACTTCCAAAGGCATGACTCCACTGAAGTTTTCTTCGAAAAACTTCAATTGCTGAGCTAATGGACTGTCTTCTGGTAAATCATCTACCATGTAGGAGTTTGATTCTAACTTGGTCAATCCATAAATGGAGCCTAATACAATTAAGATTGTTGCCGTAAAAACGAGTTTTCTGTGCTTGTGAACCAACACATCCATTCCAACCAGAGCACCATTGAGCATTTTAAAGTCAAGGTGTTTAAGATGTCTATCAGACGGAGGTTTGAATAGTGAGAATACCGAAGGTATCATGATGGTACTCACAATGAAAGTACACATGATATTGATACCTGCTACGATACCAAACTCCATCAAGATTGGAATGCCAGTAAATACCAACACGAAGAATCCCACTGCTGTGGTAAAGTTGGTGATGAAAGTAACGATCCCAATGTTGCGGATGATTTTACCTAATGCCTTCATCTGGTCACCGTGAGTGGAATACTCGTGGTGATACTTGTTGAGCATGTAGACACTATTCGGTATTCCGATAACGACAATAATGGAAGGAATTAGACCTGTTAACAGCGTTATTTTAAACTGGAACAAGGATACTGTGCCCAATACCCAAACCACAATCACACCAATGATGATCAATGGGAATATTACTGCTTTGAACGATCGGAAGAATCCAAATAGAATTAAGCCGGTTACAATGACAGAGTAAATCAAGAACTTGTTGAGTTCTTCTTTGATTTTTAACGTGTTGACAGATCTTACATATGGAAGTCCCGCAAAATGTACATTAACTCCTGTAGCTTCTTCGAACTGCTCACCGGCCATAACGATATCAGCTACCATGGTATGACGGTACTCAGAGTTTAATGCAGATTTTTCAACAGTTACAAGAATTAGGGTAGCACCGTTTTCATTATTAATCAATTGCCCAGAGTAGAACTTAAGATCCATGGCAAACCTCAGCATACTGTCCAGCTTCGATTGATTATCGGGCACTTCTGGGAAAACAGGCTCTAATTCAAAACGACGTTTCTCGTCATTTTTAGAAAGCATCTGTAAGTTAGGCAGACCTAATACATCTTTTACTCCCTTGATGCTCTCCAACTGATTCGTTAGATACTTGAGTTTACGGAAGTTGTCAGCCTGATAGATAGAGCTGTCCTTGAAGCCTAATGCTAGAATGTTGCCATCCTCTCCGAAAGTCTGCTTGAATTGTCTGAAATAAACCTGGTCAGGATCGTCTTCAGGCACTACATTGGCCATGTCATATGACCATTGGATGTACTGCGCCTGGTACGCCATAAAAATGGTAATCAACCCCAAAATTGACATTAGGGTGATCCTGTATTTAAGAATGATATTGGCTAATTGTGTCCACATGGAAAATAAGGCTGCAAAGGTAATGATTTTATCAGTTCTGACGCCCTAATTAACTTATTGATAAATAGAGCATTGATAGTTTCTTTGTTTTGTTTTTTGATCCTCCCCCTTAATCCCCCTCGAGAAGGGGATATTGTTTTTCTACATAAAGTGTATATCCCCCTTTGGAGGGGGTAGGGGGTGGAGAAAATAGTATTTCTATGATTTTCTTATTCGCTTAGGTAATTCAATATTCTTTTCATCTATGATGGTTTTGGCTGTTTCGATAATTTGATCCATTACTCTATTGATACTTGATAACACTTCATCATCAGTAAATCTCAAGAAAGTGAATCCAGCAGATTCTAAATTTTGTTGTCGTACTTTATCATTTTTTACTACCTCTTCATAGCTATGTGTAATGCCATCTACTTCAATAATTAGCATTAGCTCTTTACACATAAAATCAGCTATGTAATTCAGAACAGGTCTTTGTCTTCTGAAAGTAAATCCGAGTATGTTGCCCGCTCTAAGGACATACTTCCACAGACATGCCTCTGCCTTCGTCATATTGTTGCGGTTGGCTCTGGCGTGTTCCTTTAGGTTTTTATTGTAGCCATAATTGTTTTCTTTTCCGGCTTTCATAATGAGAAGATAAAGATCCTAAACCTTGCTGGTAGGCAACGAAAATCCGTAGATCGTTTTATATAATTTGATGGCATAAGAATCGGTAAGACTGGATATAAAGTCCATATTGATTAACAATAAATCGTACACAGAGTTTTCTTTTTTCAGTTTACTCTGAATTCCTGCAGGTAATAATCTGTAAATAGACTTCATTCTTGGAGTATGAGCATCTTCATCAAAATACTTGGTGAATGCCGCCATACAGAAGGCCTCCATGAGTTTTCCGATCACTTCAAAACCTCCAGCTTCTCGCTCCAGCACCTGTTTGGATCGATAAATTTTTTCAATAGAAAGTGAAGTAATTTTTTCAAGTGATGCTGCTGCCGGTATGTGTTCCGTTAACGCACCGTCAAATTCACCAGCAAGAATGGCTTCTTCTTTCTCGAGGAAGAGTGTAACACATTGATTGATCAATTCAGAAATGGCCAATGCTCTTAAGAGTCCTAGCTTTTGGTTTACATCATCAGAAAGTTCTAGTTTATCCTGATCATATCTTTCACCAATAATCGCCGCCATTAAATCTCTGGTGTATTCATAAGGGACAAGCCCTAATCGACATCCATCTTCCAGATCAATGATATTGTAGCAGATGTCATCCGCAGCTTCTACAAGAAAAGTAAGCGGATGCCGAACCCATGATTCATCAGTCAGGGAGGCCATGCCCATCGTCTCCGTTAGCTCTTTGAATTGGTCCAGATTACTTCGGTAATACCCATATTTCTTTTGAGACTTTCGGCTTTCGTCTTTTGGAGCATGTGAGGATTTTGGGTATTTGGCAAAGGCTCCTAATGCAGCGAAGGTCAGTTTTAAACCTCCATTTCCTTCATCATTCAATATCCGAAATCCTTGTGCATTTCCTTCGAAGCTAATTAAGTCAGACCATTCATTTTCTGCAACGAGTGTTTTAAAGTGTTGACCTTTTACACTATCCGTAAAAAATGATGAAATCGCTGTTTCACCTGAATGTCCGAAAGGCGGGTTGCCTAGATCATGAGCTAAACTTGCAGCTGCAACTATGCCGCCAAAGTCATGAAAGGTATATCCCGCTTGCTCCAGATCGGGATATTTCTTCAACAATTGTTCTCCAACTGCCTTCCCCAAAGAACGACCAACGCTTGAAACTTCTAAGCTATGAGTCAATCGAGTATGTACAAAATCGTCCTCTGGAAGTGGAAAAACCTGGGTCTTGTCTTGAAGTTTTCTGAATGGATGCGAAAAGATCAGTCTGTCATAGTCCTGCTCAAATCTACTTCTGCTATCATTCGTGACAGTGGCTTCAAATTTATCTCCAAACCTCTTCGGTGAAAGTAATTGTATCCAGTTCATTACATCCGTTGATCAAGCCGCAAGTTAAAAAGGATTCAATAATGATCTTGTCAAATAGTAGAACAGTATTATATCATGCTAAACTTTCAAATCATTACACTCGCATTTCCCAATTATATATGGGTATTTTAAATAATGTAGAAACATACCTTGGTCTATTATTGCAAGTGGATAAGCATTCTTAATAGCTCACGTTTCGAATTTGCTGATGACTACAGGTTAATTTTTTCAAGATTATATGAGAAGGCAGCATATTAATCTTCATTTTTAATTTCAAGATCTCGGTCAGCATAAAAGCCGAGATCTTTGTTTTTTAGCTGCTTTGTCCTAAAGGCAATCTGTCCTGTATGATAAGAAAAGTGTTCCGTAACGTGAATGATGATTCCAATTCCGGAGTAATTAAAACCTTGTACCATCCGGTTTCGCATTAGCTCTTCTTCGCTTACATTCTTTATGGTATGGACCGCCTCTGATACAGTTTCTTCCAATTTTTGTATCAACTCCAATTTGGAGAGACCCCCGGTAGTACTAAATTCTTCTGATCTGCTTCTGACATCCGGAGACTGTCCAAGCGATGAAATAGCATATTGACGTATGTTGCCACAAAGGTGTAGCACCAGGTTGCCAATGCTATTGAGAGATTCATTTGGCTTTTTCCAGACATCTTCTTCACTCAATTGGTCAAAGCATTTTTTGATCCGAGGAGGATTTAGCTCCATTTGGTAGATGCACTGATTTTTGAATTCTTGAGCGAAGGCTTTCATTCTAGATTAATTAGATACTCAGTAAAAATGCGAAGTATCGGTATGTATTTCAAGTGGTTCGAGACAAGAATATCAATCCATCATGATGATTTATCAACTAACTGTTTCGAATCCTGTATATATTGGGTCAATAACCAATTGACCTTTCCACATGGTAAGGCTGTATTGATAACTAATTCACAAAAATTAAAATGATCCTAATTAAACGACTTTCACTTTATAGTGTGCTATTACTTGCTTTCTGTTCTCTTTTAGCACAAACTACCGTATTCGAGCTGCGAAATTCGCTTGGCGAAAAGTATACGGGTTTTGATATTCATGACATCACTTTTGATGAAACCAGTAAAGAAATTACGCTTTTTGGATTAAACTGGACGAAGGGTTGGCTAAATGAAAAGAACGAAGCTGACGGAGGTAAAAAGCTTTCTATTGTAACAGGTGCCGGGATACGTGGCACAGAGGTTTCACAGCCGGTACTTACTATTTTGAAACTAGATGCTTCTGGTAGAGTCCTTAATAAAATCGAAGAGCCCATTCATTTATCAGGGGTTTTTAGCAAGCTATCTAAGGAAGACCCATATGTTGTCAACCATTATGGTTCATTGATGTTGTGGATCGATAGTAACGATGCAAAATCCGTAGAAGACTTAAAAAGCCATTATTCAAAAGCATTTCCGAAGGAGGGTGAAGATTATGAAACCACTGTTTTGGAAGCTTCAGAAAGTGGATTTGTACCTGCATATTTAAGAAAGCAAGTCACAGTACATGAATATAAGAAATGGCAGGGTAGCTACAAAACGGAAGCTCAGGAGTGGCAATCTGTAGGGTTTGATAAAGTCAATAAGTTTGAATATCCGTCGGGTGGTTATGTGTTTGATAAAGACAAAAAACAGATTTTGTATCCAGTAAAGGCTCAACCTACGGATCGGATAAGTGGGTTTTACAACAAGCAAGTGTATTTATTGGATGAAAATGGTACAGTGCTTAATAACGCTGCTATTACTTTGGAACAACCTAAAGATTTTAAATATATCGGTGGATTGAGTAACTCTGTAGGTGATCCGTCTTTTGAAAAAGGGGCAATATTAATCTATGGTAAGGCACAACTGCGTAAGAAAAAGAATGATCAGGATCTTACAAGACACTATGTGGTCTTCCTTGATGAATCTGGAGCGCTCACTCATCAGAGCGAGTTCCATTTAGGTGAAGACGGTCAGTACCTACAGCTGTACTCCTCGTTTACACAAGGGGATAAGATTTTTGTTTTCGGTCGTTTAATGAACAAAGACAAACCGGGTCATGTGGTTTTAGAGTTTGATCAGAATGGTTTTGTTAATAGTAAGCTGTACAGTTATCAAGAAATGCAGGCGTTATTAGTAGGTGATTCTGAACCGGCTCTTAAGACGTTTATGCGTATAGATTTTGACCCATATATCACTACTCAGCTCGCGGATGGTAGAGTTGTAATAGCTGGAGAAACTTTCGAAAAAGAGAAGGAAACACTTCCACCAGCAGAAGGACAGTCGTTCGGAGAGACCATTATTCATCAATATCTACTGAGTAGAATCTTCCTGGTGTTTGATCAAGAAGGGAATTGGGTTGGGTATTATTCTAAAAAACGTCCTGAGGAGAAGTCTGAAAAGAAATCAAAGCTGGTTGAAATTCGGTCTACCGCCAATGCGGTTTACTATCATGATCAGGTCCGTAAGAAATTGCTTGTGCTAGACCTGGAAAATGACTCGGTGAAAGAGTTAGATTCGGTAGATAGAATAGTGGAATCAGGCCAAAATCAAATGATTCTGTTCAATGATTGGAACTCAGGAGGAAGTAGAGAATTCAGCCTTCAAGTGATCGAGCAGTAATAATTGAATACATATCAAGGAGAAGTCTTATTCAATTAGGATAAACCGGACTTCTCCTTGGTTTCCATGATAGCCATTTCTGCCTGGGGCGCCATTGTAACCTGCTTGACCATTAGTGCCGTTTGGGTTTCCATCACCTCCTTTTCCACCACGGCCACCTGCTCCTCCAGAAGCACCGTTTCCTGCATCTCCACCAATACTTATTGCCTGAATGGTGTTTAAATAGTGTTCTGCCAGGGCATTGTAATAGACGGTTATCATTCCGCCTGGTCCACCATCACCTCCCCAGCCACCATGCCCCCCATCACCTCCATTTTGACCGTTGCCACCTGGCCCTTTTTTCTGTATTTCAGTCCAGGTAGAATCAGATGTAGCAATTTGCCTTTTATATACAGCACCGTCATGACCGTCCATTCCATTGCCTCCGTCTCCACCATTCCCACCATTTCCTCCATCACCACCCTCTGAAATGATTTGGAGAAACCCACCATCAGGGTTGATACGATAAAACTCTTTTTTGTTTTGACTGGATACCTCTACATCCAATAGCACAGTTTGGAGAATAGAATCATTGTGGGCTTCGATGTACACATCAATATTCGGGCCTTGATCACCATGTTGTCCATCTTGACCGTGCTGCCCGTGTATACCACTGGTGCCGGAGAATCCACTTGAGCCATTGCTTCCAAAAAATCCATCATCTCGAAATTTATAGGATCTGCGGTAGTCCATGATAAGGGTGAAAATTTGTGTTTCCATGGATCTTGTGATGGGTTGAACATAGAGCTCAACTTCATGATTCTGTATGTCTCTAGGGTCTTGAGCTATTTTAATCCTACCATTTTTAAAAGTTCCTCCAGACACTGCAAACTCATATTGATTCAATGATGGAGAAATAATGAACTCTTTGTCGTAATCATTTCGAACTATAGCTTCCAGTTCAATAGGGATGTTTACTCCTGGTGAGAAACTTTCATCTTCTGGTAGTTTTAGTATTAAAGCATCTTCGTGATGTAATTGGAAATATTCAATACTGGCTACCTCAGGGTATTTTTTGCAGTGAACGGAAATAGAAAAAGCATTTGATGTACTCTCTGGAAAGTGAATTTTGCCGAATTGATAGCTTCCGTTGTTCAACTCAAATTCGAAATTGGTTAGACCAAGGTTGCCGCCAATATTCCGAGTTTTGAGAACTGTTGAATCGGGCATTAAGGCTTCTACACCTATGACTAGAGACTCTCCTGGTAATCGAAGCGCGTTAGATTCGTAAATAATTGAAATTCTAAGAGGCTTTTCAGGAAGCTTTTTGGCACTGACAGTATGCCAGAGAAAGAGTGAAGTTAATATGATTAGGTAGCGGCTCATGTTTTGTGTGTTTGCAAAACTGATGCCAAAGCCGTTTTATTCTATCTCAGCAATAATGGATCTTGCTGAAGCAGATCAGCTAATGTTTTGTAAAGTGCTGAATGGTGTTCAGAAAATTCTTTCGGTCTCTCAAAGAAATTCTCTACTGCCACAGCAAAAAATTCTGCATGATTGGTGCCAGCATAAGATCTGAAAAAAGTTGACTTTCCTTCACGAATCAACCTCATTTCCTGGCTGGCAAGTCCTTGCCAGAGCTTAATAGCATCCTCATCCATAAAGCCAAATTCGTCATTCATGATCACATTCTCCAATTGAAGAGCGTGTGCCATTTCATGAAGACCTAGGTTTAGTCCTTCTTCAGTAGCATAACCTTCCACGAAATGTCTCCAGGAAATCACAATCACAGCCATTGCAGGATTTACTTCTCCTTTGTGATATCGCTGATCTGCCGTGCTGAAAAACTGGTCGGGATAAACAATAATGCGATCGAAGTGAGCAAGAAATACATCAGCAAAGCCAAAGGCTATTTGAACAGCAGAGGCGGAAATAAGTACTTCCATTTCTGAAGTGACCTCACCCATATGGCGAGGAACAAACTCGGTCAGTTTCTTGAATCGATTGACTCGATAGGCAAAGATTCGCTGAGATTTGGGAGGAAGAGCTCTATAATAAGCAAAGTGTTTTTGCAAAGAATAGAGCTCCTCTTTATTTAAGCTTGGTTTTATGCCTTCTGCAGCTAGAAATTGTTGAAAGAGATGTGAGCGATAAACGACCACACCAAATATGATAACTGCAATCAGTAAAAACCAGAGCACTTATAGCTGTTTAAGAAGCGTTTTGATGTTTACTTTTTCATCCAAAGTCTTGATCAACTCAGGAATAGAAACACGCTGCTGCTCCATCGTGTCACGCTCACGGATAGTCACCATGTTGTCTTCCAACGTTTGGTGGTCAACAGTCACGCAGTAAGGAGTACCAATAGCATCTTGTCTTCTGTATCGCTTTCCAATAGCATCTTTCGCATCGTATTGCGCATTGAAGTCCAGCTTGATCTCTTTCATGATCTCCTCTGCTTTTTCAGGAAGACCATCTTTGTTCAACAATGGAAGAACAGCTACTTTAACCGGAGCCAAAGCTGCAGGAATCTTCAAGACTGTTCTTTCACTGCCATCTTCCAGCTTTTCTTCCGTATAAGCTGATGACATTACTGCAAGGAACATTCTGTCCAGACCAATAGAAGTTTCCAATACATATGGCACATAGCTTTCATTTAAGTCATTATCGAAGAACTGAAGCTTTTTACCAGAGTGCTTTTCATGAGCACTTAAGTCAAAGTCTGTTCTTGAGTGAATTCCTTCTAGTTCTTTGAAGCCCATTGGGAAGTTAAACTCAATGTCACAAGCTGCATTAGCGTAATGCGCAAGGTTCAGGTGATCGTGGAAACGGTAGTTCTCTTCACCAAGACCAAGCGCTTTATGCCACTTGATTCTCTTTTCTTTCCAGGTTTCGTACCACTCCATTTCGGTACCTGGCTTGATGAAGAATTGCATCTCCATTTGTTCAAACTCACGCATTCTGAAAATAAACTGACGTGCGATAATTTCGTTCCGGAAAGCCTTACCTATCTGAGCGATACCAAATGGCAATCTCATACGGCTTGTTTTCTGCACGTTCAGATAGTTAACGAAAATACCTTGAGCCGTTTCAGGTCTTAAGTAGATTTTACCAGATTCATCGGCAACAGAACCCAACTCTGTGCTAAACATCAAGTTGAATTGACGAACATCCGTCCAGTTTCTAGAACCAGAAACAGGATCAGCAATTTCTAAGTCAACGATCAACTGCTTCAACCCAGCAAGGTCACCAGCTTCGGTAGCAGTCTTCATTCTGTGCTCAATCTCTTCTATCTGACCTTTGTATTTCAATACACGGTCATTGGTTGCGACGAATTGACCTTTATCAAATGAGTCACCGAAACGTTTTGCCGCTTTGGTTACTTCTTTGTCAATTTTAGCTTCAATCTTGGCCATTGCTTCCTCGATCAAAACATCTGCACGATATCTTTTCTTAGAGTCTTTATTGTCAATCAATGGATCATTGAAGGCATCTACGTGGCCCGATGCTTTCCAGGTAGTCGGATGCATGAAGATCGCTGCATCGATACCCACAATGTTTTCGTTGAGACGAACCATTGCTTTCCACCAATATTCTTTGATGTTATTCTTTAATTCAGAACCGTAGGGACCATAATCATACGTCGCTCCAAGTCCATCGTAAATCTCACTAGAAGGGTAAATGAAACCATATTCCTTACAGTGTGAGGCTATATTTTTAAGTGTAATTTGTTCGCCAGAATTTGCCATAGCCGCAAAGATAAAATTTTGAGCATCTTTTGGGATGAAAAAACCAAAATTCGATTAGAGTGGATCTTTCTTAGTTATCAAACTTAAACTGGACTTCTTCCAGACTCTTAATGGAGCCAACTACTGTGACTATATCTCTGAGCCTCAAACGAGTGTACCCATGAGTAATGATACTCTGTCCGCCACGCATGATGGACAATATAATGACATCACCAGGAAGTCGAAGATCTCGAAGTGTGAGTCCATGAATGTCTGGGTTGAGTATTTCCACATCTCTGGAATCTTGTCCTTTCTCCATACCCAACAATAATGAAGTGGCCTGTGGAGATCTCACGAAGTGATCTAGCAGACTTACCATGGCCGTGGAAGGATCTACTACCTTGGCATCCAGTGCCAGGAATTTGTCATAGTTGTATCGGTGATTCAGCCTTACAATAACATCTCGAGTGCCAAAGTGATGGTAAGCCGTATCACATATTTTGAGGTTTTCTTCGTCCGAAAGCATGGTTACTATTGCTTCAGTCTTATCTGCATTCATGAGGTCAAACTCTTCTTTGCTGAAGTCTTTTATTCCATAAGTAATGCTGATGCCTTCTGGCTCGTCAATGCTTCCTTGCTGTAATTTGGTGGCAATTTGAACTTCCCACCCATTTTCTCTTAGTTGATTTGCTAAGGCTACAGACTGACTTTCAAATCCAAATATGATAGCATCTCTAATTCCATCAAACTCCGGAGTTTGTGCTTTGGTCCTGTCTTCACCTAATTGATAGATGGCCCATTTGAACAATGGAGGACCTAAGAATTGATTGATAACGATCACAGCAATGATTACTGTTGCAAACTCATCCCCCCAACCTGGGAAAGTATCCGCTATTACGGTTGCCAAGCCTAACCCAACACCTGCTTGAGTCACATACGGCATCCAGCCAAGGTGATTTTGTTTCATAGGGTCACCAGCTAAAATTCCTCCAGTGTAGGCACCCATGATCATGGTAATTATTCTTATGGCAAATAGAATTAAGGCTACTCCAATTACCGAACCGATCACATTAATGGCTAAAGTTGCTCCTGTGTAAGTAAAGAAAGCTATGTAAATAGGCGTGGCTGTATGTTCTAAAATATTGATGAACTCTGCTCTATACTTGGTGTAGTTGGTTACAAAGAATGAGGCTAGAATGGACATCAGCAGCGGTTCCATATGAATGCCATGATTGAAGTACTCAAGAGTAAGATCTTTTACGGCATGAGAAAGCAAATAGCTTGAAAAGCCAACTAACAACACCAACACTGTCTTACCAGGTCGGATAATCTTTAGAGATAGAACAAATTTTAATAACTGGCCGAAGGCATAGAACCCAATCCCAAATGAGAGCGCCAGCTCAACTATAATATGAACAATGCTTAATAACTTAAAATCTTCCCCGGCAATCAAGGATTCTCCAACTGCCAGACAGATGGAGAATAAAATGATCACAAGAAAATCCTTCACTACTGTTACGCCCATCACCGTCTGTACAAATGGACCTTTGGCGCGGAGTTCATTAATTACCGCAATGGCAGAAGCTGGAGAACGCGCTACAAATATGGCCGCAGTGATCGTGGAAACAGAGATTTTAGCGGCAGTACTCATTTCTCTCATGTACGGAATGTAGTCTGCGCAGAAGTATACCGCTATGGATCCTACCACAAAAGTCACCACCAGCTGTCCGAAGGTGTTCCACTTGATACTTTTAAATCGGCTTCTGAGTTCTTTGAGGTAGAGCTCAGCTCCAGCTGCAAATGCAATGAACGCTAGGGCGATCTCATTGATGAATTGTAAGTTGTCTTTCGCGGAGATAGGAATAAGCCCAATAATATGGGGGCCGGAGATAATTCCTGTGAAAATCAATCCAGTGATCAGTGGCAATCGTATCTTCTGAAAGGACTTGGCAATCTGGTTAGAAGCAAGTGCAATGATCAGAAAACCTGATAACACTAGAATCAATTCTTTATATGTAGATAGAAATGTTAGCAAGCTGACTCTTTAAGCTTAATTAGTTGGTTAATTACAACCGGCATTGTTCTTGCCCGTTACTTTAGGAATCCAAAAATTAGTCTGTTTTAGGCAATGAGTCACTAGAAATCTTTCAATTCTATTAATAAATGAATAAAATTCTTAATGACACAGTTCCTGGAACCTTTGAAATTAAACAATATCCTAATGAAATCTATCACGGTTCTTACCTCGATTTTAATACTGCTTAATTGTAGTCCAGTTCAATCCAATAACTTGGAAGGCGAGCCTGTTTCCCATGAAATCTTTGATCAGTTACTAAATAAATATGTGGGAAAGAATGGGTTCGTAGATTATAAAGGGTTTCAGAAGGAGCGAGCAAAGCTGAAGGAATATTTGACATTGCTTCAGAGCACTGCTCCAGGGAAGAGTTGGAGTAAGAATGAGGAAATTGCCTATTGGATCAATGTCTATAATGCTTTTACTATTGAGTTAGTCCTCGAGCATTATCCGGTAGAGAGCATTAAGGATATCGGAAGCTCCATTCAGATTCCATTTGTCAATACACCGTGGGATATCAAATTTATAGAAATAGGTGGAGAGACTTATGATCTGAACAATGTGGAGCATGGAATTCTCAGAAAGAAATGGAAAGAGCCACGTGTACATTTCGCTATCAACTGTGCATCTTATTCATGTCCGGTCTTGCGCGAGGAGGCATACACTGCAGAAAAACTCGATGATCAACTCAGTGATCAAGCCAAGCGATTCATCAATGACGATTTCAGAAATGATATTACTAAAGACAAGGCACAGCTTTCTAAGTTATTCGATTGGTTTGGTGGGGATTTTAAAGCGGTAATGCCCATTAAAGACTTTATCAATCAATATGCAGATGTAAAAATTGGAGACAAAACAGATATCTCCTACAAGGAATATGATTGGCGTCTAAACGAGCAGAAATAGGCATTAAGAGAATGTGATGAAGAAAGCCTCAGAATTAAGTTTTGAGGCTTTTTGCTTTTTAGTCAACTGAGTAATCGGAAATACGTTGATAATCAGTACCCTAAAGGAATAAATTGGAAGATTTTCAAAACACTTCCCTTAGATTGTTAATTTTGTAATAACAACATTACCCCAAATTACAAATGATTGAAACAATGACTGAGAGCCCGCAGACATCACAGCGGGAGGAGAATCAGCGTATGATCGCTGATATGATTCGTGAATTTGCTAAACACGAAATCGAACCGCACAAAATGGAATGGGATGAGTCCCAGGAATTCCCAATTCATGTATTTAAAAAACTTGGTGAGCTAGGCCTGATGGGTGTGCTCGTTCCACAGGAATATGGAGGTTCAGGTTTCGGCTATCATGAATATGTAACAGCCATTATCGAGTTAGGCAGAGTAGATGGATCAATCGGATTGTCTATGGCAGCACATAACAGTTTGTGTACAGGTCACATTCTTCAACATGCCAGCGAATCCCAAAAAGCCAAATACTTACCAAAACTTGCTACTGGTGAATGGATAGGTGCATGGGGCCTCACAGAGCCAAATACGGGTTCAGATGCAGGTAATATGCGTACTACAGCTGTGAAAGAAGGAAATGAGTGGGTGCTGAATGGAGCTAAAAACTTTATAACTCATGGTATTTCTGGAGATGTAGCTGTAGTTATTGCTAGAACAGGAGAGCCAGGTAAATCTAGAAATGCATCTGCTTTTATCGTAGAACGTGGTACTCCAGGGTTCAGCGGAGGCAGAAAAGAGAATAAGTTGGGAATGCGCTGCTCTGAAACAGCGGAGATGATCTTTGATAATTGCCGTATTCCGCAGGAAAACCTGATAGGAGAAGTGGGAGATGGTTTCGTCCAGTCTTTGAAAGTATTGGATGGTGGAAGAATCTCCATTGCAGCTTTAGGTTGTGGTATTGCTCAGGGAGCCTTCGATGTATCCGTGCAATATTCTAAAGAGAGAGAGCAATTTGGGAAACCAATTAGCTCATTCCAGGCTATTTCCTTCAAGCTCGCAGATATGGCCACTAAGCTAGAGGCAGCCAAATTGCTAACTTATCAATCTGCAGAGCTGAAAATGCAAGGCAAGCCTATGACAAAAGAGTCAGCTATGGCCAAGTACTATTCTTCAGAAGTAGCAGTAGAGTTAGGAAATGAGGCGGTGCAGATTTTTGGAGGGTATGGCTATACCAAAGACTACCCAGCAGAGAAGTATTATAGGGATGCTAAGCTGTGTACCATTGGTGAAGGCACCTCCGAGATACAAAAATTGGTGATTTCCAGAGAAGTATTGAAATAAATGTTTGGGAGGAATAAATTTTCCTTTACTTTTGCAGGCTCAAATACGAAATAACATGATTGTAGTAAACGTAAAAGAAAACGAGTCAATCGATAAGGCGCTTAAAAGATTCAAGAAGAAATTCGAGAAAACCGGAGTTCTTAGAGAATTGAGATCTAGAACTTATTTTACTAAGCCTTCAGTGGTTAGAAGAACTCAGGTTATTAAGGCTGCGTACCGTCAGCACATGCAAGAGCAGGAAAATAAGTAATCCCAAATTCGGGAATTATCATATGAAATTATTAAGTTAGTATTTACCCTCTATCGGGTAGATACTGACTTATGGTTGACTCCTTTCTTAAATACCTTCGTTACGAAAAACGCTATAGCGAGCATACCCTTACGGCGTACGAGAAGGATTTAGAACAATTCACCCAATTTCTTCAGGGAACCTTCGAGATAGATGATTTGACAGAAGTCAAGCATCCTCATCTGCGCAGCTGGATTGTAGAGCTAATGGAAGCTGGTATAGCTCCGGGATCTATCAATCGTAAAATTGCTACGCTCAAATCTTATTATAAATTCTTATTGGCCCGAGAGTTTGTCTCCACCAACCCTACTGGTAGGTTGAAGCCTCTCAAAGTTGAAAAACGACTTCCCTCTTTCGTTAGGGAAAATGAAATGGTCGTTTTGCTAGATCAAATTGAGTTCAGCGAAGACTTTTTTGGACTCAGAGATCGCGTGATTCTGGAAATGCTGTATGCAACGGGAATTCGTCTCTCAGAATTAATTGGGCTTAAGGATCTGGATATCAATGAGTATCAAAATTCCATTAAAGTTTTAGGAAAAAGAAATAAAGAAAGGCTTATACCAACCACTGATTTTCTCGTTAAACTACTTAGAAACTACCAGCAACAACGAAACAAACAATTCGGTAAAACGGAGTTTCTACTAGTAACAGATAATGGTGATAAGTTGTATCCTATGATGGTTTACAGAACAGTTAAAAAGTATTTAGAACAAGTTACTACCATCAGTAAAAAAAGCCCTCACGTTCTGAGGCACACATTTGCAACTCACTTATTAAACAAAGGTGCAGAACTAAACGCGGTGAAGGATCTGCTAGGACATACTAGTCTGGCAGCAACCCAAGTTTATACGCACAATTCAATGGAGAAGCTGAAGTCGGTTTTCGATCAGGCTCATCCAAAAGCATAAATGGTTTAATCTTTAAATTTTAAGAATCATGAAATTACAAATGCATTCTATCCACTTTGACGCAGACCAGAAATTGGTTGATTTTATTCAAAAGAAAGCTAACAAGCTAGATACTTTTTATGATAGAATTATTGACGGAGAAGTATTCATGAGACTAGAAAAGGATGATGACAGAGAAAATAAAGTACTGGAGATCAAATTGAATATTCCAGGAGGTCAACTTTTTGCTAAAGAGAAGTCTAAGTCTTTCGAGGCAGGAGCCGATGAGGCTGTGGAGTCCCTAAGACGACAACTGAAAAAACATAAAGAAAAGCTCTTGGCTCATAATTGAGCTTAAAGCCAATCACTAAAAAGCCGAGAAATGTTTCTTGGCTTTTTTTATGCCTTTGCGTTTATCGGAAGAGGCATGCCAAAAATCGAGAGATCATGACTGCTTATCCAATTGATTAATAATGCAAGCCGGAATCACTGCATTTTTGAATCATAAACAAGCATAGTTTTTGATGAGTGCAATACTTATCTAGCGGTGATTTAAAGTATGGTTGAGAAGCAACCATCGGCTTAAAGTCGTTCCTCGGGCAAGGAACGACTTTTTTATTTAAAATATTACAGTGTTCTATTAGCCCTTTCAGGTTGTCTGAAGGGGTTTTTTCTTAATGTTTTTATGATTTAGATAAGTCTAAAAATAATATGTGATTTGTATAATAAATAATTAAAAATAATCTTTGTCATATATTTCAACAAACTGTATTGTTTTGGTATTGAGAAGATTAGTCTTTTTGTGTTTGCTTTTGAATGGTGCGCTTGGCTTAGCTGGTCAGGTTTCAGGCTGCGTATTTCATGACGGTGAAGCAGTGCCTGGTGCCACAGTGCAAGTGAAGAACTCGGAGTTTGGAACGGTCTCGGATTCTAATGGATACTTTGTCTTTGTTTCAGCTTTGCCAGAAGACGCAGTATTGGTGGTGAGATCAGTCGGTTTCAAACAGCAGGAGAAGCGTGTAGGCAATAAAGCCTCTATACGCTTTGATTTAGAAGTGAGTGATTTGGGGCTTGATGCTGTGGTGGTAACTGGTACGATGAAGCCAACCATGATCACAGCTTCTCCGGTGAAAGTAGAAGTGATCACCTCGAAACATCTCAACACCTATATTCCAGCAGCGGCTTCATCCATTATGGAAGGAGTAAAGCTGATCAATGGTGTACAGGAAGTAGTCGCTTGTGGTGTGTGTTTTACCAATAGTATCCGCATCAACGGATTACCAGGGCCTTACACAGCAGTTTTGATTGATGGAAGTCCAATGTTTGGAAATTTGGCGTCTGTTTATGGCTTGAACGGCATTCCAAACATGGTAATAGATCGGTTTGAAGTCATAAAAGGACCTAACTCTACACTCTATGGTTCTGAAGCCATGGCTGGCGTCATTAACGTGATCACTAAAGACCCGGCAGATCAGCCCAAGTTCTCCATCGATTTGATGGGAACCTCTCATCTGGAATCATTCGGAAATATTGGAGTATCCACTACCACGAAACGTTTCAAAGGATTTACGGGGTTGAATTATGCAATTATTGGGGATTATGATGATGAAAACGAAGATGGATTTAGTGATTTGGTTAACCTGGATCGCTACTCGTTATTTTCTAAATGGAGTATGATCCGTCCCAATGATAAAAAGTTTACTCTGGCTGGTAAGCTTTATTATGAAGATCGAAGAAATGGAGTAGAAGAGTTTTTGGAAGATCGAGCCTATCGCTCCATTCGTGGCAATGACTCGATTTATGGAGAGAGTATCTACACTTATCGAGCGGAACTATTTGGAACTTATGAATTTCAGACAGCTGAAAATCTCAAACTCGATTATTCCATCAGTCAGCACATTCAGGATAGCTATTATGGGGCCGACCACTACGAAGCTGAGCAGACCATAGCTTATACCAATTTTGTTTGGACCAAAGCACTGAAAAATCATACGGTGATTACTGGGCTGACGAATAGATTCCAATTGTATGATGACAATACCGTTGCTACGGTTAATAATCCAGACAATCAGTGGATTCCTGGTTTGTTTGTGCAGGATGAATTTGAAATAGGGAAGTCTTTTAGCTTGCTTTCAGGGCTGAGAGTTGACCATTATTCTTCGCATGGGTTGATTCCTTCGCCAAGACTATCTACCAAATGGAAAGTAGGAGATTGGACTACTTTGAGAAGCAATTTTGGAACAGGGTTTCGAGTTGTTAATCTCTTTACGGAAGATCATGCATTCGTCACTGGGCAACGGGAAGTCCAGATTGTGGAAGAGCTAAAGCCAGAGCGATCTGCGAATGCTTCTTTGAACCTGAATCATATTTTCACCCTTGGTGAGAGCCAGGGAATGTTTGATTTAGACGCTTTTTATTCGTATTTCTACAATAAGATTATTCCTAATTACGATACGCCAGGGCAAATCATTTATGCGAATTCACCTGGTTATGCCATTTCCAGAGGAATTGGATTTAATTGGAATCAAGAGTTAATGATGCCTCTTTCTTATTCTCTCGGATTCAATTACCAGAAGGTAACGGAAACGAGAGATGAAGTAACCAGAGATGTGGAGTTTTCGCCGTTGTGGAGTAGTGTGTTTACAGCTAACTATTCCTGGAAGGCCCAAAAAATAACCTTTGGCTACACACTGAGAGTTACAGGTCCGATGGCTCTACCTGAAGTATATGATTTAAATGCTGTTGGCGATCCTGTGAGCAATCCACGAGCAACGAGATCAGAGCCTTTCGCTTTTCAGAATATTCAAATCAATAAGCAGTTTTCTGACCAGTTTTCACTTTACGGAGGGATCCAAAACCTATTCAACTATATTCAGAAACAATCACCATTGGTTGGTTACAATGATCCGAACAGTCCAATAGGTTTTAGTCCGTATTTTGATACCTCTTATGCTTACTCACCCATCCATGGGCGCGAGTTTTATTTAGGCATTAAATGGCAGATAGATTGAGCTATTATTCCTCAAAAGCCCAATCAATGCCTGTTTTCATGTCTTTTACGATCACTCCCTCAGCTTTTAGCTTAGCTCTCAGCTCATCCACTTTGTCGTAGTTCTTCGCTTCTTTAGCTACTTTGTATTCTTCAAGGATGACTTCTAGAAGGTTTTGTGAAGACAAGTTTGTCTCTAATTTTAGCCCTAGAATTTCCTCACAGAAAGCAATGAAGGTGCTCTTCATGCGCTCGAAAGTCTCTTTGCCAATCTCCTCAAATTTCAATTGACCAGTTTGGATAGAGTTTACTTTCTTCACCAGGTTAAACAAATGACCAATCGTCAAAGCAGTATTGAAGTCATCATTCATCGCATGGTAGCAGTTGTCACAGATTTTGTTGATCTGCTCTGCTTGTTTTGTGTTAATTTCTTCTGCTAAACCTTCAGGATATTCATAGTTTTTGATCAGTCTTAAGCCGTTCGCCAACTTCATATAACCTTTCTGTGCTGCATCCAGTGCTTCATTGGAGAAATCCAATGTGCTTGCGTAGTGAGACTGAAGCATGAAGAAACGGATAGTCATTGGGCTGTAGCCATGCTCTAACAATTCATGATCGCCAGAAATCAACTCATGTGGTAAGAATGAATTGCCAAGTGACTTACTCATCTTGGTTCCGTTTACCGTAAGCATGTTGGTATGCATCCAGTATTTGGCTCCTTCTTTACCAGTAGAACCTGCATTTTGTGCAATTTCACATTCATGGTGAGGGAATTTTAGATCCATTCCACCTCCGTGAATATCAAATTCTTCACCGAGATACTTGGTGCTCATCACCGAACACTCCAAATGCCACCCCGGGAATCCATCGCTCCATTTGGTATTCCAACGCATGATATGCTCTGGTGCGGCTTTTTTCCAAAGCGCAAAATCCAATGGGCTTCTCTTGTCCGATCCACCATCCAATTCTCGAGTTTGATTCAGTAAGTCTTCGGTTTTTCTACCACTCAACTTACCATAATCATACTTTTCATTGAATTTGCTAATATCAAAGTATACAGATCCATTAGATTCATAAGCGAACCCATTATCTACAAGCTCCTGAATCATGTCCAGTTGCTCCATCAAGTGACCAGTCGCCGTAGGCTCGATATCTGGTGGCAGGATGTTGAATGTTTCCATTACTCTATGGAAGTCATTCGTGTATTTCTGCACGATTTCCATAGGTTCCAGGTTTTCTAACTTGGCCTTTCTTGAAATCTTATCCTCACCAGTATCATCCAATAGGTGTCCTACATCTGTGATATTGCGCACATATCGCACTTTATATCCTAAAAATTGTAGGTATCTGTAGATCACGTCAAATGACATGAATGTTCTTACATTCCCCAGGTGAACATCACTATAAACCGTAGGCCCACATACGTACATTCCCACGTGAGGAGCGTTTAACGGTTCGAATACTTCTTTTTCTCTGGACAATGAGTTTACAACTCGGAGTTTTCCGATCATCGGGTTATTTTTTATAAATACTTAGTTATGACGAAGTTGAGCTAAAATAGTTTGTTTAAACCTCAATTTGAATTGACTATTTTTTCTACTAGCTTTGCATTGCAAATATAGAATTAAGGTTCGAGGGGACGCAAGTCCCCTCTTTTTATTCATAATAAAATGGTTGTTGGAAAGAAGATTGAGGAAGAAGTTCAGCACATGGTGGAGGGAATCATCGCAGGTGATCCTTCATTGTTTTTGGTGAACGTGATCCTTAAAGGGAATTCTGGGAACCAAAAATTGATTGTATTGCTGGATGGGGATGAGGGCATCACCATTGATCAGTGCAGTCAGGTGAGTAGAGAGCTTTCAGGCTTATTGGAAGAAACCGACTTGATTGACGGTAAATATTTTCTGGAAGTGTCTTCAGCGGGATTAGATTTTCCTTTGCAGTCTATTAGGCAATATCACAAGAATGTGGGAAGGTCATTAAAAATAGACTTAGTAGATGGAAGTCAAGTAAGTGGTGAGTTAAAAACCGTGGAGGATGACAAAATCGTGTTGGAAGAGAAAGTGAAGAAAGAGGTCATCACACACGAGATTAATTTAAGTGATATTAAAAAATCGATGGTATTAGTTTCATTCAAATAAACGATGGATACTGGAATTTTAATTGATTCGTTTGCGGATTTTGCCAGAGGCAAAAACATTGATCGTCCTACTATGATCAGGATTCTGGAAGATGTTTTCAGAACAATGATTCGCAAAAAGTATAAGACTGATGATAACTTTGATATTATCATCAACACAGATAAAGGTGACTTAGAGATCTGGAGATTTAGAGAAATCGTGGATGATAACTCTGAAGATATCTGGGATCATGATAAAATTAGTTTGACGGATGCTCGTAAGATTGAGCCCGATTTCGAAATTGGTGAGGAAGTTTCTGAGGAAATTAAATTAGAAGATTTCGGTAGAAGAGCGGTAATGACTGCTCGTCAGACATTGATCCAAAAGATTAAAGATCTTGAGAAAGATATCTTGTTCCAGAAGTATAAGGATCTGGTAGGTGAAATCATTGCTGGTGAAGTTTATCAAACTCTTAGCAGAGAGATTTTGTTGATAGATGCAGAGGGTAATGAACTAAACCTTCCAAAAGCGGAGCAAATTTCAAAAGATAGATACAGAAAAGGAGATAACGTAAGAGCTATCGTGACGCGAGTTGAGATGGTGAACGGTAACCCTAAAATCATACTTTCCAGAACTTCTCCTACTTTCCTTGAGCGTTTGTTCGAGAGTGAAGTACCAGAGGTTTATGATGGATTAATCACTATCAAAAATGTAGTTAGAGAGCCGGGAGAGCGTGCAAAAGTGGCTGTTGAGTCATTTGACGACAGAATTGATCCGGTTGGAGCATGTGTTGGTATGAAAGGATCTCGTATCCACTCTATCGTACGTGAGCTACAAAACGAAAACATTGACGTAATCAACTTTACCGACAATCTTGAGCTATACATTGCAAGAGCTTTGAGCCCTGCAAAAATCACTAGCATGAAGATTAGCGAGGAAAAAGACCGTGTTTCAGTGTATCTGAAGCCAGATCAAGTATCTTTGGCGATCGGTAAGGGAGGTCAGAACATTAAACTAGCATCGAGACTTGTAGGACTTGAGATAGATGTCTTCAGAGAATTGGATGAAGCCGAGGATGAAGATGTGGATCTGGATGAGTTCTCAGATGAAATCGATAGCTGGATTATCGACGAATTGAAAAAAATTGGTTTGGATACAGCAAAGAGCGTACTTCAGTTGTCAATTGAAGAGCTTGTAAGAAGAACCGACCTGGAAGAAGAGACAGTAAAAGAAGTACTGAACATCTTCAAACAAGAATTTGAATAATAGGCTAATAAGGAATTAGTAACAGTAATATATGGCAGAAGAAAAAACTTATCGACTAAGTCAAGTTGCAAGAAAACTGAATGTGGGTCGTGGGACTATACTCGATTACCTTTCTGGTAAAGGATTCGAGGTAGATAGTAGTCCTAATTCGAAGATCACACAAGAGCAGTATTCCTTGCTTTCCAGAGAATTTGCATCTTCTGCCATGGAAAAAGAAGAGGCGTCTGGCTTGACTATAGGCACTAAGCACTCTGATAATATGGTGATAAAGGCTACTGAAGAGCAGCCTAAGTCAACATCTGATGATGAGGAAGAAATCCTGATTAAGGATAATAGTGCCAAAGAAGCTCCTAAGAAGGAGGAAGAGGATGCCGATAAGATTCTCGGAAGAACCAAACTAGAAGGTCCTAAAGTTGTCGGCAAAATTGATTTGGATGGCAACAAGAAAAAAGAGGAGCCAAAACCTGAACCTCCTAAGGCTGAAGAGCCTAAAATAGAGGAGAAGAAGGAGGAGCCAAAACCTGAACCAAAGGTTGAAGCGCCAAAACCTGAGCCAGTTCCTGAGCCTAAGGTAGAAGAGAAAAAAGAAGAGCCTAAGCCTGAGGTGAAAGCCGAGGAGAAGAAGGAAGAGCCGAAAGCGGAAGAGCCTAAAAAGCCTGAAGTGAAGGAAGAACCTAAGAAAGAAGCTCCGGCTGCACCTAAAGTGGAAGTGAAAAAAGAAGAGCCTAAGAAAGAGGAACCTAAGAAGGAGGAGCCTAAGAAAGAAGAGAAAATCGAAGCGAAAGCTGATTCTCTTAAAGGTCTAACAGTACTAGGTAAAATCGAGCTTCCTGAGAAGAAGAAACCGAAACCGGTTGCTAGCTCAGACGAGAATAAAGACCGCAAGAAAAAACGTCCTCGTAAGAGAATAAACAGTCCATCAGATAATAACAATAATAACAATCGTGGACCGGGACAAAATCGCGGAGGAGATAGAAATAATAACAATCGTGGTGGTAACCGAGGTGGAAATCACCGAGGCGGTAACCAACGAGATAATAGAAAGACTGAAGAACTTACTGATAAGGAAATCCAGGATAAGATCAAGGCAACTTTGGCCAAGCTTTCCGGAGGAAAAACTAATCAGGGACAAGGTCGTTCGAAATACAGAAAAGATAAGAGAAATGCGAAAGCAGAGGCTGAGGAAGAAAGGCTAATGCAAGAGCAGGAAGAAGCTAAAAAATTAAAAGTAACTGAGTATATCTCAGCTAGTGATTTGGCTTCTTTGATGGGCGTTTCTGTTAATGATGTAATTTCTACTTGTATGTCTTTGGGTATGTTCGTTTCGATCAACCAGAGACTTGATGCTGAATCCATTACTGTAATCGCAGATGAATTCGGTTATGAAGTAGAATTCTCAACGGAAGATGAAGATGTAGAAGTACAGGAGGTAGAAGATACTGCAGATGATCTAAAAGACAGAGCACCTATCGTTACCATCATGGGACACGTTGATCATGGTAAGACATCACTTCTTGACTACATCCGTGATTCTAAAGTAACAGAAGGTGAAGCCGGAGGTATCACACAGCACATTGGTGCTTATGATGTGACAACAGAGGGAGGTAAGCGAATTGCTTTCCTTGATACACCAGGTCACGAAGCCTTTACAGCGATGCGAGCTCGTGGTGCGAAAATCACCGACGTTGCAATCATCGTGGTAGCTGCCGATGACGCGGTAATGCCACAAACAAAAGAGGCAATCAATCACGCTCAAGTAGCTGGTGTGCCGATTATCATTGCGATAAACAAAGTAGATAAGCCAAACGCTAATCCTGATAAGATCAAAGAAGAATTGTCTCAGATGAACATTCTTGTTGAGGATTGGGGTGGTAAATATCAGTGTCAGCACGTTTCTGCTAAGACAGGAGAAGGTATTGACGACTTACTTGAAAAAGTATTGCTAGAAGCAGAGCTTCTAGAATTGACTGCAAACCCTGATAAGGCAGCGGTTGGTTCAGTAATTGAAGCTACTCTAGATAAAGGTAGAGGTTACGTAACTACATTAATGGTACAAGCTGGTACTATGAAAGTAGGAGATGTGGTTCTTGCTGGATCTAACTATGGTAAAGTAAAAGCCATGTTTGATCACAGAGGTAAGAAAATGACCGTAGCTGGTCCTTCCACTCCAGTATTGATGCTTGGTTTGGATGGTGCGCCACAAGCGGGAGATCGTTTCAATGTAATGGAATCTGACCGTGAGGCTAGAGAAATTGCAACGAAACGTGAGCAAATACACAGAGAGCAGTCCATCAGAACTAAGAAGCATATTACGCTTGATGAAATTGGTAGACGTTTGGCTATCGGAAGCTTTAAAGAACTTAACGTTATCGTTAAAGGTGACGTGGACGGTTCTATTGAGGCACTTTCTGATTCCCTATTGAAACTATCTACTGAAGAAGTTCAGGTGAATATTATTCACAAAGCAGTTGGTCAGATCTCTGAGTCAGACGTATTGTTGGCGTCAGCTTCTGATGCAATCATCATCGGATTCCAGGTACGTCCATCTTCTCAAGCTAGAAGAATTGCAGAAAATGAGGAAATCGAAATTAGATTGTACTCAATTATCTACGATGCTATCAACGATGTGAAAGATGCGATGGAAGGTATGTTGGAGCCAACTACTGAAGAAGTTATCACTGGTAACATTGAAGTTAGAGAGGTATTCAAGATTTCTAAGATCGGTACAGTTGCTGGATGTTATGTGACTGAAGGTACTGTAAGCCGTAAGAACAAAGTTCGATTGATTAGAGACGGTATCGTGGCTTACGAAGGTGAAATCAACCAATTGAAACGATTTAAGGATGATGTAAACGAAGTGAAGTCAGGCTACGAGTGTGGTGTGAGTATCAAAAACTTCAACGACATCAAGGTTGGTGACATCATTGAAGGATTCACAGAGAAAGAAGTTAAGCGTACACTTTAATACGTTTAAGAAATATATTCAAACAAGAAAAGCAGATCCGATGGTCTGCTTTTTTTGTGTCATTACTTTTGTATTGATAATTTCGAAGATCTATTGCTTACCCCCAATACAGTGAATAGACAGTTATTTTTTGTAATCTTATTATTGGTGACTACCAAGTTAGTTGCACAGACTGATCAGTTTATCTACTATGATCTCAGTGATGCTGTAGATAATGAAGTGATCAAGGGTGTGGTAAAAGACGCTCAGGGATTTATGTGGTTTGCGACAGATCAGGGTGTACTTCGCTATGATGGAAGAACCACGGAACTCTTCAACGAAGGCTTACAGAGTGACTATACCAAGAACTTTCTTAATACTTCAGATAATCGATTGGTCGTAATCAATGATCTAGGAATAAAGGAAATCATATCTAAGGACTCGGTTCAATTTGTTCCATTTAAATGGGCTGAGTATACCTATGAAGAGAATTTTGCTTTTCCAAAAAGCATCTATCAGGATCGCCAGGGTAATATCTGGCTGGGAGAGATCAATGCGCTGGTAAGGATCAATGAAGATGGAATGAAGCGCTTTATGCTTGGCACAGATTATCAATCCATCAGCTATCACAGAACATTCACTTTCAAGGAAGACGCATTTGGTACCTTGTGGATTGCACCATTTAAGGGCAAACTTCTCAAATACAGTCCATCTACAGATTCCGTTATGGAAGTAGATGTTGAGCTGCCAATAACAGAGGTTACTGGCATTTCAGTGTTGAGAGGAGATTACTTGCTAATTGGAGGAAAAGAAGGCCTGTTTGAAATCAAAGTAGATAGCAATCAAGAGATATTAGGTACTCGTTTTTATGATGACGTTGCCAACATCTCAGCCTTACAAGCAGCACGGAATATCCTATTTATCGGGACCTGGGACAAAGGGTTGATGATGCTTCAATTTGAAGATCGAAGTTTCCTTGAAGTAGAGGAAGTAGATTTTAATGATGTAGTAGACTTTTATTATGATGCTGCGGTTCCAGAGGTTTGGGTAGTAGGTAGTGAAAATGTTGGGTTAATCTCTTTTTCTGTCATTCATTCTTTCCAAAGTGTGGGAAGGTCGAGAGTAGAGTCGGTTACCACATTAGATGATGATATTTACTATTCCATAGGCCAGGAATTGAGAAAGTTTGATTGGAATGACACCAAACCAAGTGAATCATTGGTGTCCTCTAAGACGGATTACTTTGATCGTATACAGGCAAATGATGAAGGTATCTGGATTGGGAGTTCATTTGGGACCATCATGAAATATGACTTTCAAAAGCAAGAACTGATTATGCTTGCGGATAGTACAGGTTCTTCTGTGAAATACATCACAATTGATAATGCAGGGAATAAGTGGTTTGCCGGAGATCGGCATCTATTAAAGATCCCATTTGGGTCAACAGAAATCATTGAATATACTGTGGCATCTTCCAACATTGTGGGCCAAAATGCAAAAGGTGACTTGTTTGTGGGCTGCTGGGGTGATCAGAACTTGTTAAAATATGACCCTAACTCAGATCAGTTCAAGCCAATTTCGGTTCAAGCGGATATCGATTTCGTGGGGAATTTATCAATAGAAGACATTGCTTTTGATAGTAACGACAACTTGTGGCTGGCTACTAATCAAGGGCTTTTAAAAGAAAATGGTAAAGGCTTTACTCGAGTAATTGTACCCGGAATTGATGAGAATGCAGCGTTAAAGGCAGTAATTGTACAAGATGAAATTATTTGGTTCTCTGGAGACTTTGGGTTAGCGGCATACAATGGAGAGGATGCGTTAATCTTTAATACAAAAAATGGCCTTCCTTCTAAGCTGTTGAACTGGCGAGGATTGATGGCCTACAAAGAAGGAGTGCTGGTTTCTAGTGCAAAGGGGCTAGTAATGGCAAAATCTGAGCTGGTGAAGTTTGATAAAACCCCTACACCTGTGCTACTTGCCATTACCGCAGAAGGAAAGGAAGTATCCGATGAGGACGACATCTCGATAGCGTATAAAGGATCTCTGGAAGTAGAATACACTACACTCACCTATCCTGGAAAACAAGTTGAATATCAATCACGCTTAATTGGGTTGAACGATCAATGGTCAGAATCCACGAGCAATAGACAAGTTTCCTATTTAGGTTTCTCTGAAGGTTCCTATCAGTTAGAGGTTAGGTCACGAGAAATTGGAGCTTTATGGAGTGATCCAGTCGTATTGACTTTCAATGTGCCGAAGCCCTGGTTTTATACCTGGTGGGCATATTTATCAGCTGGCCTGTTGACCATTGCTTTCATTGCTGGAGTTGTACGTGTTTATAATTATAGTTTGATTCTACAGAAACGAAGGTTCCGGATGATTATAGAGGATCGAACCAAACAGATCAATGAGCAGAAAAATGAAATCATTGCTCAGAAGAACCGTATAATTGACCAGAAAGAAGAGCTGTTAGCCAAAACGGAGGCGGTGCATAAATCCCAACAAGCACTTTCTGATGCCGATGTGAATTTCCTTCATCTGAAAGAAAAGCAGCTAAAAGATCAGATCGAATATCGTGATAAGCAGATCACCACTCAGTCACTAAATCTGATACAAAAGAATGAAACGCTCAAGTCATTAAAGGATCGTTTGGAAGATCTTTCCAAGCCAAACAGTAAAGCTACGGCTCAAGACATCCGAAAGGTGCTCAAGCTCATTGATGATAGCTTCCGACATGATAAAGACTGGGAAGATTTCAAGCTCTATTTTGAGCAGATTTACACGGGGTTTTATGCCAAACTTAAAGTGAATTGTCCTGCTTTGACTACCCAGGAATTGAGACACTGTGCGCTGATTCGTTTGAACCTTTCAGCCAATGAATGTGCCTCCATTTTGGGGATTTCTCCAGAGAGTGTAAAAGTCTCCCGATCTCGTATTAGAAAGAAGATCGATTTGGAAGGTAAAGAAGGCCTGACAGATTTTATTTTGTCAATCTAACTCCCAAAAATTATCAATTTGGTAACTCGATCTGGGTTATTTCTTCCATATAAAATCGAATTTATCGCATTTACCAGACCCTCTAGAAATTATTTTTGATAACCATTTGTTAACCCTCAATTCAAGGCGCTATCCTAACAGGAAATCGGCTTTTTGATTGATTTAGGAAAGATTTAAGGTTTCTGTACAAGGATTCTGTTAACCAATTGTAACGCCTCAGTTAACCTATTAATCCTTCACAATATTCAGATTTGACTATCACTTTTTTGAAATAATCTCAAAAAGAGACTTTCAAACCAGTGATACAATGTCAATAATTCAATGAAACCAAAATAGTATGAAGAAACCCTATCAATTATCAATCATGTACCATTTGGTAAACGAGGAAGCACCCTGTTAAATCGAACCCTTTTCAGGATAGCTAATCCATCCTGAAAATCCTCAGAAGTAGAGTGAGTGATCACTCTGAAATCAATCAAATGATAATTACAAAAATCTAATGAAGGCAGACAATTATAACTTAAGATCAAAGCAGACTGGCTCCGGCTGGTTTAGACTTTTGGCGATTCTTAGTTTGCTATGTGCAAGCTTCATAGTGAACGCACAAGAGCGAACTGTATCTGGTACTGTTTCCGATGGTGAAACAGATGAGACGTTACCAGGTGTAACTGTTCTGGTAAAAGGAACATCACGAGGTACCATCACAGACATGGATGGTAACTATAAGATAGGCATAGCTGATGGAGACATCCTTACTTTTTCATTTGTAGGTTATGAAACAAAGGATGTGACCGTAGGTAGCCAATCAGTGGTAAATGTTGGACTCCGTCTTTCCATTGAGCAATTGGCAGAGATTGTTGTGGTAGGATATGGAGAGCAAGAAAAAGGTGACGTTACTGGTGTGGTTGCTGAAGTGAAGTCAGACGACTTTAACAAAGGAGCTATTGTGTCACCAGATAACTTAATCGCGGGTAAAGTAGCCGGTGTACAGATTACTCCAAACAGTGGTGAGCCAGGTGGACAAGTAAGTGTACGTATTCGTGGCGGTACTTCACTGACTGCAAGTAGTGAGCCTCTTTACGTAATCGACGGTGTGCCGATCGATAACTCAGCTCACAATCCTGGTGGTTTTTCTGGAGGAAGAAACCCTTTGAACTTCCTAAATCCAAATGAAATAGAAAATATCACCGTATTGAAAGATGCTTCGGCAGCTGCTATCTACGGTGCTAGAGGTGCAAATGGTGTAATTATTATTACAACCAAAAGAGGTAAAGCTGGGCAAGAAGGTAAAGTTACTTACGATGGCTACTTCTCTGTTGCTGAGTTGGCTAATAGAATTGACATGCTGAATGCAGAGCAATTCTCTAGCGTAATCATTGCTAAGCATGCCGAGAATATTGACCAAATGGGAACTGGTAACACAGATTGGTACGATGAGATTACTCGAACAGCTATTGGTCAAAATCATAGTTTGAGCTTCACAGGAGGTACTGAAACTGCAGGATTTAGATTCTCAGCTGGTTTCCAGGATTTGGAAGGTGTTGTTCAGAATTCTGAAACACAAAAAACAAGCTTAGGATTTAACTACAATCAGTCATTATTAGATGATCAGTTAAAAATCAATGCTAACATCAAGAGCTCCTTTATCAAAGATCAATATGATGCTGGTGCAATTGGTGGAGCGATCGCTTTTGATCCAACTCAAAATATTCATGATGCTGGCAGCAGATGGGGTGGTTACTTCGAATACGCTGAAGATCTTGCTCCAGACAACCCAGTATCTTCAGCTGATCAGGTTCAGGACTTTGGCGAGTATGTGAGAAATATTGGTAAAATTGATATTACTTATGACATGCCATTTGTAGATGGTCTATCTGCAACCCTTTCTGGAGGTTATGACATCAACCTAGGTGAAAGAAAAAGATTCTTACCAAGTACATTGAGAAGCCAGTCTAGCGATAGTGGTGAGGTAAGAATTGAGAACATCAAGAGAATTAACCCGATGGTGACTTTCTTGTTGAATTACAAAAAGGAACTTCCCTCTATCAACAGTTCATTAAATGTGACTGGAGGTTATGAATTCCAACAGTTTACTTCTGAGTATCCATCATACAGAGCTTACGGCTTGTCTACAGACGTATATGGTTTCTACAGTGGCAACATTGCTGAGTATTCTGAGACTTACAATAGTTACGAAAGCTCTAGAATTATTTCATTCTTCGGTAGAGCAAACTACCGATTCATGGATAGATACTTATTGACTTTAACCGTAAGACGTGATGGTTCTTCAAGGTTCGGGCCTGACAATCGTTGGGGTGTTTTCCCTTCCGCAGCCTTAGGGTGGAGACTATTGGATGAGTCATTCATGTCAAGTCTGAAAACGGTGTTCAGTGACTTGAAAGTGAGAGTAGGATACGGTATCACAGGTAGTCAGGAAATTGGTAACTACAGATATTTGGCTACTTATACTTCAAGTTTCCCAACTGCGCAGTATCCTTTTGGAGATGAATATATCACTACCCTTCGTCCGAATGGTTATGATCAGGGAATAAAGTGGGAGCAAACTGCTTCGCTAAACGTGGGTGTTGACTTTGGAATCTTGAAAGGAAGATTAAGCGGTTCCGTAGAATACTACGAAAAGAATACATCAGATCTTTTGTTCGAAGTATCAGTGCCAGCAGGAACTAATCTGACCAACCGTATCATCACCAACATTGGTGAAATGCAAAACAGAGGAATAGAATTGGCATTGAATAGCTATATCATTGACAACAATGACTTAAGCTGGAATGTAGGATTTAACATCTCACACAACCAGAACCAAATCAAAGTCTTAGATGGTAACTCAGATGAGAATTTTGAAGGTTACTTAACTGGTGGTATTTCAGGAGGAACTGGAAATAACATTCAAATCTTGAGTGTAGGTAATCAAGTGAACTCGTTCTATGTATACAGAGCGATCACAGATGAGAATGGTAACCCACTTCCTGATGGTGTAGATCATAATGGAGATGGCGAGATCAACCTGGCTGATATCTACAAAGACACCAACGGAGATGAAACGGTAAACAGTGAAGATAGAGAGATCTATGGGTCACCAGCGCCTAAGTTCATCATGGGATTAACTTCTCAGACTTCTTACAAAGGATTTGATTTGAGCTTTACTTTGAGAGGTAACATTGGCAATAAGGTTTATAACAACATTGCTTCGAACAACGGATTTTACAATGCGATGGATGGATCAGGAAACTGGTTGCAAAATGTTCACGCTTCCGTTCTTGAAACCAACTATGTAACTCCACAGTATTTCTCAGATTACTATGTAGAGGATGCTTCATTTGTAAGAATGGACAATATCACTTTGGGATACAACGTCCCAGGTTTACAGAAAACAAACATAAGAGTATATGGTACTGTGCAAAACGCATTTGTATTAACAGAATACTCTGGATTAGATCCTGAGGTAGGAAATGGAATTGATAACAATCCATACCCTAAAGCAAGAACTTATGTACTTGGATTAAGTCTTGGATTTTAATCACTGCAAAAAGAAATAACATGAAAAAGATATTTAACATATTATCCGTTGCAGCGATTGTTTCATTAGCTGCATGTACAGACCTGGACGTACCACCAAAGAGTATTGCGTCCGGAGATGTGATATTCGAGGATGCTTCTACTTACGAGTCATTCTTGGCTAAAATCTATGCAGGGTTTGCATTGACAGGTCAGCAAGGACCTGCTGGTAGTGGTGATATCTCTGGTATTGATGAAGGAGCTTCTAGCTATATCAGACAATACTGGCAACTACAGGAATTACCAACAGACGAAGCAGTAATCGGATGGGCTGATGGTAACCTACCTGATTTGAATACTATGTCATGGAATGATGACAATGAGTTCATCACTGCGATGTACTACAGAGTATTCTACAACATCTCTTTAACAAACGAATTTATCAGAGAGTCTTCAGATGCTAATCTTGATTCAAGAGGATTCACAGATGCTGAGAAAGAGATTATTCGTCAATACCGAGCTGAAGCTCGATTTGTAAGAGCGATGAGTTACTGGCATGGACTAGATCTTTTCGGTAACATTCCTTTCTACACAGAGGAAGACGCGATTGGATCTGATGCTCCAGAGCAAGCTACTCCAGCTGAAGTATTCGCGTATATCGAAAGTGAATTGATTGATATCGAGAATGAATTATTTGATGCGGCGACTGTTCCTTACGGAAGAGCAAGCAAAGCAGCAGTTTGGGCACTTCAGGCTAAGTTGTATTTGAACGCTGCGGTTTATACAGGTAGTGAAAGAAACTCTGACTGTATTGCAGCATGTATTAAAATCATCAACGATGGTACTTTTTCACTTTGGCCTACGTATTCTGAAAACTTCGGAGCGGACAATAACATCTCAAATGAGATCATTTTTGCAGCATTGTTCGACGGTCAGAATACAAGAACCTATGGTGGTACTACTTACCTGGTAAGTGCAGCAGTAGGAGGAACTATGGATCCGACAGCTTACGGTATTGCTGGTGGATGGGGTGGCCTAAGAGCAACTAGTGCTTTGGTTAATCTTTTCCCAGATGAGACTGGTTCATTAGATCAGAGAGCAATTTTCTATACTTCTGGACAGACGAAAGAGATTACAGATATCGCTGAATTTACCAATGGATATGCGGTTCCAAAATTCACAAACGTGACTTCTACTGGCGCTCGTGGCTCACATGAGAACTTCCCAGATACGGATTTCGCATTCTTCAGACTAGCTGACATTTATTTGATGTATGCTGAAGCTGTGGTAAGAGGCGGATCAGGTGGAGATGTGACTACTGCTTTGGGATATGTAAACCAAATCAGACAAAGAGCATATGGCACTAACGCAGGTGACATCACAGCAGCTCAATTGACACTTGACTTCATTTTGGATGAAAGAGGAAGAGAGCTTTACTGGGAAGGTCACAGAAGAACTGACTTAATCAGATTCGGAGAATATTCTGCTGCAGGTGTTTGGCCATGGAAAGGTGGTGTGCAATCAGGGACAACTACTTCTGCCCACTATGACCTTTATCCACTCCCGTCTTCGGAGCTTATTGCTAATCCGAAGTTGAAACAAAATGATCAGTACTAAGGCTAAAAGGAATTAAGATGAAAAAATTAATAAACTTACTATTCGTAGCCTCGGCACTTATAGTATTCACAGCATGTCAGGAGGAAATTGATGTTGATGCATTGACTGATTTCGCTCCAGGTATTGCCTACCAGTCTCCGGCTGAAGGAGGTAAAGTAGTGCAAGGGAATTTTGACATCCGAGTGGATGTAGCAGATGGAGCGAGTTCTCCATTGGCAAGCATCACTGTAGAATTATTGAATGCAAATGGTGATGTATTGCATACAGCAGATAAAGGGCTATCTGGTACTAGAGATTCCATTATCGTAGCAGCTTCAGAGTTCAGTGCTTCTTCATTGGAGGTTGGGACTTACTCTTTACACATCATGGTGACTGATAGCAAAGGACAGATGACTGATGTTACTTCTGGATTTGAGATTAGCAAATTGCCATTTGCTGCAAACAATGATGAAATGTACATAGCTGGTAGTCTTAACGGATGGAGCTGGGATTCTTTAGAGTTGGTTTCTGACTACACGTGGGAAATAAAAAATATCGAAATGGATGGTGGAGAATGGAAATTCAAAAACACCAAAGATTGGACAGACGCAGACTGGGGTGACTCAGATTGTAATGGTGTAATGGAAGTAACAACAGGTGGAGGTGCAAACACCAACTGTGGTTATTCGGGATTGGTAAACGTTCGATTCAACGACCAAACATTGCAATATACCATTGAGCCAGCTGTGACAATCGTAACGAATGTAAGCTCATTATTCCTTTTAGGTTCCTTCAATGACTTCCAGGGAACTGCCTATGAATTCACTTCTAGTGAAGATCATGTTTGGGTGCTTGGTGAAGTTGAGTTAAAAGCTGGAGATTCATTCAGATTCTCAGAAGGCGCATTTGGAGGTACTAGCTTTGGTGATAATGAGCCTGATAGTATTGCAGATATGTCTGCTCCGAATATTGTTTTAGGAAATGACTTCCCTGATGCTATTTATTCAATTACATTCAATGATGAGACTTTGGAGTATTCATTCACATTTGTCAGAAACTTATTCCCAACTGAGTTATTCCTTGTTGGTGGTTCTACAGTGGCGGGATGGGATCCGGCATCTTCCGTTCAGTTTGTAAGTACAGGTGAGGGATACTTTGAGATGTACACTTACCTGACGGTGGACGGTGATGGTTTCAAATTCCTTCAGGAGAGAGATTGGGCTGGAGACTGGGGAGCTGATGGGTCTAACGAAGGTTCATTGCTTCAAGAAGGTGAAAACAACTTCACAGTTGCTGAAGATGGTTTCTACCGAATCAATGCCAACTTCATAGATGGTACATACTCTATAACAGCGTCCAACTGGGGAATCATTGGTGATGCAACTCCTGGTGGATGGGATGCCGATACCGATATGACCCTTGTCGCTGCTGAGCGAGGAAATTATTCATGGACTCTTGATGTAACACTGACCGATGGTGAGATTAAATTCAGAGAAAATGATGGCTGGGATGTGAACTTCGGAGATAGTGGTGCTGATGGTACATTAGAAGCTGGTGCAGACAATATTGCTGTAAGTGCAGGTTCTTATACAATCACCTTAGTACTTGACCCAGTGAACGGATATACTTACACTATCCAATAAAATATACTTCTTCATACATTAGGAAAGGGGTCAGATTTTTCTGCCCCCTTCCTTATCTTTCTTACCTAAGACAACCAACAAATGATGCAAAAGATGAATAAGTATATCAGCTTCCTATGTTTTTATTTATTGGCTACATTTTCATTTAGCCAGATTGTGGAGATCTCTCCCACAGATGCCACAGCTGAAGATGAGATAACCATCGTTTTTGATGCTTCGGAAGGTACAGCTGGACTAGTAGGTGCTGGTTCGGTTTATATGCATTCTGGTGTAGTAACTATTCCTAATGGAGAAGATTGGGAATATGTTGTGGGAAACTGGGGACAAGATGATGGTGTAGGAAAGATGTCCAAAGTTGATGGAGAAACAGATCTTTGGGAGATCACTTTGACTCCAAGGGATTATTATGATGTGCCAGAGGGTACAAATATCTTCAGGTTATCCATGGTATTCAGAAGTGCTGATGGAACCAGTGAAGGAAAAGGAACACCTGGTGATTTTGATGGTGGATCTGTCGGTTCTAACGGCGATATTTATCTTAATCTGGCAGTAGATGCCTATGTAAACATTACTTCTCCTACACAGGATGAAGTTTATCTCACCGCAAATAGTCCTCTGACTATTTCAGCAGAAGCCTCAGCAGAGGTTTCGTCTATGGAAATGGCGATAGATGGCAGCACAGTTACATCTGTCAATTCAGGAACAACAATTAGCCATAATTATATTCCTTCAACAACTGGAAGTATTTCCATATCAGTCAAAGCAACTATCGCAGGAACTAATGTAGAATCCTCCAAGGAGGTTTATGTTTCTGTAAGACCCAATACGATTGAGGAACCATTACCTGCAGGTATTAAAAAAGGAATTAATTATTCTGATGACCAAACTAAGGTGACTCTTGCTTTAGAAGCACCAAATAAAGAATTTGTATATGTAGTTGGTGATTTTACCAATTGGGAAACTCAAGACCAATACTTAATGAAGCAAACGCCAGAAGGAGATATGTTCTGGTTAGAAATCAACAACTTGACCCCACAGCAAGATTATGTATTCCAGTATTGGGTAGAAGGTACCACACGAATTGGAGATCCTTATGCAGATCAAGTGGCTGACCCATGGAATGATTCATACATTTCTAGTGAAGTGTTCCCAAATCTGCCAGCTTATGATAAAACAGAATATGAAATAGCAACAGTTTTCAAAACTGGTCAGACAGCATTTGAATGGGCTGCAACAGAAGATACCTGGTCTCCTCCGTTGAAAGATGATCTGGTTATCTATGAATTATTGGTGCGCGATTTCGTTGGGTCGCACAGTTTTCAGGATGTTATAGACTCATTGAGTTATTTGAAGCGTCTTGGAGTTAATGCTATTGAATTGATGCCAGTAATGGAGTTCGAGGGCAATTCCAGCTGGGGTTATAACGTAAGTTATTTCTTTGCTCCGGATAAATACTACGGCACCAAGAACGACTTCAAAGAGTTTGTTCAGGCAGCACATGAGCAGGGCTTTGCAGTGATTATGGACATGGTATTAAACCATGCTTTTGGACAAAATGCCTTGGTTAAGATGTATTGGGATGAAAATGCAGGTACTGTGAGTTCAGAAAGCCCTTGGTTCAATCAGGTAGCGACACATCCATTCAATGTAGGTTTTGATTTCAATCATGAAAGTGACTACACCAAAGCCTTCGTTGATTCAGTAAATACTTATTGGCTGCAGGAGTATCACATAGATGGATATCGCTTTGACCTTTCCAAAGGTTTTACGCAAGTTATTACTGGCGATGATGTTGGAGCATGGGGACAATATGATGCCAGTAGAATCGCCATTTTGGAACGTATGGCCAATGTGATTTGGCAAAATGATCAAGACGCTTATGTCATTTTAGAGCACTTTGGAGAGACACAGGAAGAAGATGAATTGGCCTCTTCTGGAATGCTACTTTGGAGAAATTTGAACCATGCCTATGCAACTGCTTTAGATGGTGAGGGGGGCAATCTTTCTGGTGGTCAAAACCGAAAGAGAGTTACTTATATGGAAAGTCATGACGAAGAGCGTTTGGCATTTGTCATGGGTTCTGAAGGCATCTCCTCTGGCAATTACAACATTGCTGATCAAGATGTTTATTTAGAGCGTGCTAAAATGGCTGCAGCTTTCAACTTGCTACAGTCTGGGCCAAAAATGATCTGGCAATTCGGTGAGCTTGGCTATGACATTCCGATTAACCAAAACGGTCGAACTGGTGAAAAACCTCTGGTTTGGGGTACAGGTAGTTTAGAGTACTACGATGATGAGTTAAGACAATATGTATATGACGCATATGCAGCGATATTAGATCTACGTAATCAATATCCAGAAGTAATTCGTGCAGGTTCTTATACATCATCACTCAGCGAAACAGTAAAGTCTCTTTCCATCACGCACCCTACGCTTGATATTTACATTGTTGGAAACTTTGGTTTAGATGAAGTAACGACGAGTATTACCTTACCAGAAACCGGAGATTGGTTTGATTATTTTTCAGGAGAGCAAACTGATTTTTCGGTAGCGACTTTTGATTTCGATCTTGCTCCTGGAGAATTCCACATTTTTACAAGCGAAAGGATCTCTGAAGGATTTGAGAATGTCATAGAGATCTATCAAAATCCAGTGACTGTAGATCCACCTGTGTTTACTGCTAATACAGAAATTACGATCACATTTGATGCTACCAAGGCAAGCAATGCCGGAACAGATGGTTTGGTAGAAGCTTCCAAAGTTTATCTTCATGCGGGTGTTGTTTCTGACGATCCAAGTAGTACGATACTTACGAATATTGTTGGTAACCTTTCGGATGATGGAGTTGGTCAGATGACTCAAGTTGATGGTCAATCAAACAAATGGGAAATTACTTTGACTCCTCGAGATTACTTTGGGTTGGCGGATAGTGATGATGCTTTTAGGCTGGGTATGTATTTCCGTGATGCGGATAACACCAATAAAGCTAAAGGTTTTAGAGGACGTGACGTATACGTTGATATTCTTCAGGAAGGAAATATTGTATCTGTTGAGCCTACAGAGTTTTCAGTAGATGATGAAGTTACCATTACATTCAACGCGGCACTTGGAAGCAGAGGTTTGGTAGATGCAGCAAAAGTTTACATTCACTCAGGCGTGGTGACTTCTGATATAGAAACACCAACAGGAGATGACTGGTCCAACATTGTTGGCAACTGGGCTACGGATGATGGAGTTGGTGAAATGACGAACGTATCCGGTACCGACCTATGGCAAATCACCCTAACACCTAGATCTTATTATAGCTTATCAGGTAGCGATGCTTACTGGTTGACCATGGTTTTCAGAGATGCTTCTGGAGCTAGTAAAGGTACGGGTCCGGCTAGTGATTTTGACGGAGGATTCATTGCGAGTAATGGAGATATTTTCGTTCAGATCCCACTTAGACCATCTACAGTTCTTGAGGCTCCAGCTATTGATGAAGTATTACTTTATCCAAACCCAAGTCAGGGGTTGATTCAAATCAAAGGGTTGAAAGAGAATCAATTAATCAGAGTTTACGATCAGTCTGGAAAAGTGGTGCTAGAAGATTATACCAATATAGATGGCCAGTTGGATGGGTCTGCTTTACCAAATGGATTGTATCTGCTTAGAGTAGATGGCCAGCAAGTAATGACGAAAAAGTTGATTATCAATAAATGAGATTAGTGTTTAGAGGAGTGAGAGTAGTTGCGGCGATTGGATTGCTAATGGTATTGGTTAGTGGATTTTCTCAGTCGATTTCCAGAATAGAGCCACCTAATTGGTGGGCAGGGATGTCGAATCCAAATCTGCAAGTCATGCTTTATGGCGAGGATCTGAAAGGAGCTAAGGTTAGCATTGATTCTAAAGAAGTCGAGTTGGTAAAAGTGAATGAAGCCAATAGTCCCAACTATCTGTTTCTGGATCTTAATATACCAGAAGGGACAACTGCACAAACATTCAATATCAACGTCAAATCCAAAAATGGAAAAACGAAGGTTGCTTATCAGCTGATGGAGCGAACTAGCAGAGAACTTCAAACAGTTGACGCAAGTGACGTGGTGTATCTATTGACTCCAGATCGATTTGTGAATGGGGATCCGTCCAACGATACGGTGGAAGGAATGAAAGAGGCAGGCGACCGATCTAACAGAGGTGGAAGACACGGTGGTGATTTGACAGGAGTGATCTCTAAACTGGATTATCTGGAAGATATGGGAATCACAGCTCTTTGGTTGAATCCTGTGGTAGAGAATGATATGCCTAGCTACTCCTATCATGGGTACGCCATTACTGATTATTACAAAGTTGATCCTCGATATGGTTCTAACGAACAGTACGTAGAGTTGGCTAATAAACTGCATGCTAAAGGAATGAAATTGGTGATTGATTTGGTATTCAATCACTGCGGATTGTCACACTGGTGGATGGAAGATATGCCTTATTCGGATTGGGTACATGACCATAATACATATGGTAACACCAATTATCAACTGGCAGTAGAAAGTGATCCGTATTCTTCTCAGTCGGATTTGAATCAAATGGAAAAAGGCTGGTTCGTACCGACCATGCCTGATTTGAATCAAGACAATCCTATGATGGCCAATTACCTGATTCAAAACAGTATTTGGTGGATAGAGTATGCCGGATTGGACGGTATTCGAATGGACACGCATCCATACAACAGCAAAGAGGTGATGAAAGAATGGACCGAGAGAGTTCATGCAGAATATCCGGGTTTCTACCTATTGGGAGAAACATGGGTTGGCGAACCATCTTTGGAAGCCTACTGGGCACCAGAAGCTAACAACCCGAATGGCTTTGAGTCTGGGCTGACTAGCATTACCGATTTCCCAATCTGTTATGCCATGCAAAATGCTTTCAAAGAAGATGGAGATGTGTGGAAGCTGTATGAGACTTTGAGCAAAGACTTTTTGTACAACGATCCATTAAGCAATACCATTTTTCCTGATAACCATGACATGGATCGCTTCTATCATAGTATTGGCAATGATGTGAATCGTTTAAATACAGCCATGACTTTCCTGATGACAACACGTGGTACTCCACAGCTTTTCTACGGTACTGAGATACTTATGGAGAAGTTTGGTGATCATGGCGACTTAAGGGAAGACTATCCCGGTGGTTGGGAAGGTGATGAGCAAAATGCATTTGACTTTGAGCAGCTAACTGCCGATCAACAAATTGCTTTTGACCATTTGCGCAAGTTGATGAACTACCGAAAAGCAAGTAAAGCTTTGCAGATTGGATCACTGGTTCATTTCATGCCTCGAGACAATGTCTATGTCTATAAGCGAGCATTTGAAGGTGAAGAAGTGTTGGTGATATTGAGCAATAACAATGAGGAGGTAGAGCTAGCTCTTGATCGATTTGCAGAGGTTATTGGAGATCACAAGAAAGGAGTTAATGCTCTAACAAGTGAGCACGTATCACTTGAAAATACATTGAAAGTGGCTCCTGAGAGTAGTTTGATTATTGAATTAAGTAAAGATTAATAATGATATATAGATGAAAAGGGTTTTTAGATTTCTAGCGATTATACCAGTGATCATGATGTCGTGTCAGCCAAAAGCTGAGAACAATACGACCTTGTCACTTGGATCACCGTCTGATGTGGTGAAAATGACATTTGGTTTGACAGATGCTGGTCAGCCATATTACACGTCATCATTTGAGAATAAAGACGTAGTTGATACTTCTTTCCTCGGTTTTGAATTGGGAGATAATGTTTCTCTGAGTAAAGACTTTAAAGTAACTAACTCTGCACAAAGCAGCTTTGATGAAACTTGGGAGCAGCCTTGGGGTGAAGAGCGATTCATTCGCAACAATTACAATGAACTGAAGGTAAATCTGGAAACTGCTGCAGGGTACCAGTTGAACATCATCTTCAGAGCGTTTGACAATGGATTGGCTTTCCGTTATGAATTCCCAGCACAAGCAAAACTTGGTGAGTTTGAGGTTATGGACGAGTTGACAGAGTTCAACATGGCCAACGATCAGTCTGCATGGTGGATTCCTACTTACGAAGGCAACAGATACGAATACGAGTTTACTAAGTCTGATGTAAGTGACCTGAAAATGGTGCACACGCCATTGACGATGGAAGGACAGACCTTCGTATCTATTCACGAAGCGGCATTGTATGATTACCCAAGTATGGTGATCAAAGGAAAGGGTTCTAAAAAGCTGAAATGTGATTTGGTTCCTTACAGCAAAACCAATCCTGTAAAAGCATATCTGAAAGCACCTTTCTCTACTCCATGGAGAACGATACAAATGGGGAATCAGGCTGGTGACTTGATCATGAACTACATGATTTTGAACCTGAATGAGCCTAACAAACTAGGAGATGTGTCGTGGGTAGAGCCAGGAAAATATGTTGGCGTTTGGTGGGAGATGTTCATCAATTTAGGAACATGGCATCAAGGACCAAAACACGCTGCAAATACTGAAAACGTTAAGAAATACATTGATTTTGCTGCGGCTAATGGCTTCAGAGGAATCCTGGTAGAAGGCTGGAACTACGGCTGGGATGGAGAATGGATGAATGGTGGAACCAAGTTTGATTTCACAAAACCATATCCAGATTACGACATTGAGGAGTTGAGCAGATATGCAGCTGAAAAAGGAGTTTACATCATTGGCCACCATGAGACTGGTGCGGATATCGAGAACTACGATAGCCAGTTAGATGATGCTTACAAATACCTTGCTGATCACGGCATGAAAACCGTGAAGACCGGTTATGTAGAAAATGGAGATACCCTTCCAAATGGATTGTACCACCACGGTCAGGCTTTCGTTCAGCACTTCCAGCGAGTAATTGAGGCAGGAGCTAAGCACAAGACGATGATTGTAGCTCACGAACCTATTCATGATACTGGAAAGCGAAGAACTTATCCAAACATGGTGTCTCGTGAAGGAGCAAAAGGGCAGGAATACAACGCAATGGGTGGAACTGCAATGAACCACGTTACGGTGATTCCTTTCACAAGAAGTTTGGCTGGACCATTCGACTACACGCCTGGTCTTTTCGGTATCAAAGTAAAGTCAACAGGTTATACGACGCCTACTACTATCGCTAGAGAATTGGCGCTCTACTTAGTGATCTATGCACCAATGCAAATGGCGAATGACTTGCCAGAAAACTATGAAGGTCACCCAATGCTGCAGTTTATCCGTGATGTGAAAACTGACTGGGAAACAACGAACGTGTTGAGCGGTGAGATTGGCAAGCACGTGGCGATTGCCAGACAAGCTAGAGGAACGGAAGACTGGTTTGTGGGAGCTATCACCAATGAGGATGCACGAACTACCACCATCAACTTCGATTTCTTACCAGCAGGGGCAACTTACGAAGCAACTATTTACAGAAATGCAGATGATGCTAGCTGGCCTAATAATCCAGAGGCTTACGCGATCGACAAGCAAGAAGTAACTAGCGAATCGGTTATTGATTTTGACTTGATCGGTGCAGGTGGTGTAGCGATTAGCCTGAAGAAGAAATAAAGAACTTAGTGTTCATAAGCACGGAAGGCATCCACTGGTTAGTGGGTGCCTTTTTTATTTTCTATACCGTGTAAACATTTATTTCGGTTCGAGTTATCCGTGAAAGTTAATATTCCAGAAGTTGAGTAATTTTTAGATCGATGGAATATGCATAATCATAGTTGAAGTAGCATCTTTTCAATGAAATGTCTGCATCTTCATCATCAACTAAAGTATATGATTTAGCTACTAGCTCTCCAACAATAGAAAAATAATAGATAGAGTGTTCATAGGCTACACCTTTTGTACATTCACTGTTAAAGAAGTTCGCCAATCTTTCAAATGCTATTAGGCTACCATTGCTAGGATTGATATAATATCGATAGCCAATGAACCAGTCTCCTGACTCACTCAATGGGTATTCCGCAAAGTAATACAGTTGATTATTTGACGTGTGCAATATATTGATTGAAGCGGAGACATCATCTGGCCAGTTATCATCAATCACCTTCACGAATTGGTCCGAGGAATGAGTTTTTGCCATTAACCCTACCAAATTTTGATTTGATGAAATGAATGATTGAGTTGATTGGATGACACTGTCAATCTCTTTGACTAATACCGCATTTTGATCTAGTCCAAAAATTGAATCCTCAGCAATATTTAAGTTATTAAGAGTTCTTGACTGAGAGAGAAGTTGAATAGGTAGAAGTATGATAACTGTTATTGAAGCCAAACGATACATAATTTCATCTCATTTTTCTTGTTTGGTGCCACATTCAGCACACTCGAATGAGCCTTTGATGGTCTCTTCAAAAGTGAGGGACAGTTCTGCAGCACAGTTACTACATCGGGCGGTTTCTCCTCCAATGACAGTTGTTTTGGCCCATAGGTCTCCCACGCGTTGATTTAAGTTAGTATTCCTCACCGTCAAGAAAGCTATCAATCCAAAAGTGCTAAAAAGTTCGAAACTGTCAGCGATTCTTCTTACCAATGCCTGACTTATAGAAATGGATTTTCCACTAAGAGTGACCACTTTAAGTCCACAGAGCAAGTGACCGATAGTTTGTCCTTTGAATCCTTCCACGATAGGAAAGTACAGGAACCATGTGCTAAATAGAATCAATGCGGGCCAACCATTGACGCTATAACCTCCTTTATCATTTGGACTGCCAAATTGATAGACATACCAGACCCAGAAGGTCATGCAAATGCCATAGTCTATAATGGTAGCTGCAATTCTGAGCTTGAGGTTGGGTTGAGGAGGGAGTTTTGACATATTTAGTCTTTACATCAAATGAATTTACTTTTCACATGTTGAAGATAATCAATGAATAAGTTATTGGTGCTATAGCAGTGTCTTCTAACACCATTAGATTAATTATCTTTCAATGCTTCAAGTTGGTCAATTAGAAGGTCTAAATCATCAGATATGATTTCCCAAACTATGTCATAATCCACTCCGAAATACTCATGAATTAACCGATTTCTATATCCTTTTAGTTGACTCCAGGGAATTTGAGGGTTGGATGTTTGAAAGTTAGTATCTACTCGAGAAGAGGCTTCTCCGATGATTTCAAAGTTGCGAACTACAGCATCTAGCGTTTTTTGATCTTCTATGAATTCCTGATAGGAATAATTTTGAGTGTAGGAATTGACTCGATTGGCAGCTTCAAGCATATCTAAGATAAGCAACTGATTGTCTCTCTTAGACATATATTAAGTCAGGCTCTATTGATTGGAGATAGTGCGGTTTGATACCTCTCTTGGATACCAAATCTACTTTTTGGCCAAGGGACGTTTCTACCTCATTAGCCAGATCGATGAATTTAGACCCTACTTTGCCATCAAACTCAACAAGGATATCTATATCACTATCTGGAGTTTGTTCAGATCTTGCAAAAGAACCAAAGAGTGCCATAGAAGCTATTGGGTAAGACTTTTGCAATCCTTCCTTTAGGGCTTTTAATTGATCAATGATTTCTTCTTTCGTTTTCACTTGATAAAGATAATCAATGAATAAGTTATTGGTGTCATAGGAGTGTCTGGAGACACTCGTTTCCATTTAGAGTTAGATGACCTTCCGGAACACTTAATACAACTCGGGTTTATATCTCCTGTTGAAGCACTCTATTCTTTTGAGGGGTGTGACCCACTAATAGTGCGATTATAGAGCTGCGAGATTTCATCAATCACCGTTTTAGGGTCTTTTTCCCAGACTTTGTGATCCGTGTTTTTTGTGGTTATATATTTGTGAAATGGAAGTTGGCCAAGGTTCTTCAGACATTCTTTCCATAGGAGAATGTCCTCCTCTGTTTCTCCAATATGAGGATTAGGTTTGTAATGCTCTGCAGCAATTACAGTCAGGGGAATTGAGTCTGGAAAATTTCTTTTGGACATGATTGCTGCTATGTCTGGAAACTTGTCCAAAACATGAAAAAGTCCTGGTTTGTATTGCTTAATCATTGACCAGTTTTCATCAGAAATAGAAGTGTAGACTCTATTTGCGTACTCTTTAGTTAGCTGACAAGGTGTTGATACATCAATAAAAACACCTCCGATTATTCTGTCTGAAATTCTTCGTGCAAATTCGGTAGCATAAATACCGCCAAATGAATGCGCTACCAAAAAGATGGGGTCATCGAAACCGAGACTTTTGAGGGCCATATTGAGATCATTGATTTCCTGCTTGAATGAAATATTGGAGGTGTCTATCTCGCTTCTGCCCAAACCAGCTCGATCATAAGTGATAAGGGTTGCTCCTGTAGCGTCATAAATAGGTGGCAAGATGTTTTCCCAGACACTTCCACTGTCTCCATTTCCTGACTCAAAAAGAATAGGAGGGTTATTTCCTTTGATGATTTTAAAAGCCAAACGATGGTTACCTACATTGACCAAAGTATCCGTGACTTGAGAACTCGCTTCCCCACTTATGAATGTCATAAAGATTAGAAGACTCTTAAAGTAATTGAGCATGAGCGAGTTTTTAGGTAGACGCTCAGCTAAGTTGTTTGTTACAAATAGGTCTTAATTTCCCAAAAGTTTGAGTGGGTCGCTCAGACTTAAAAGAATGGATGACTTAGAGTGTTAATTGACTCCATTAGATTAGATATCTGTCTATTATGTCTGCCTATAATTTTTCTTTGGATAAATCATTGATGTTTGATAAACCTAATAGTTCAGTAGAGAGATTGTCTCGAGTTGCACCGGGTAGAATGAATTCGTTATAGTGCATTTTTATTATTCTTTTGTCTTCTCTAGTGAGGCTGCCATTGTAAGAATTAGGGAATTTATAAAAGATACTGTATTCATTTTCTATTTCTCCAAGAAGTCCAAGTGATTTCAATAAGCCTGATTTTAACCTGAATATACCTTCTTGCATATTATTGATTTTTGAAGGTACGATACAGAAACTTGCTGATGTTAAAGAATAATCCTTATTCCATTTTCTACTGCTCCAATTATTGAATTTAATGTCGGCATTCACTGGAATTAAAGTATTTGCCAATTTTCCGTATTCCATTAGATCTCCGAAGAATATTAGAATATCATAATCATTTTGATTTGTCTCCATAATTCGGATTTCAATTAATTGGCTTAATTCAATTATGAATTTGTTCCATGACTTCTCCTTCAAATATTCTCGTTTGCCGACTATTTTATACTTAATGACTTCTTTATCAATAGGCCATTTTATTAAGGGTTGATAGTTTTCTTGAACTTTCCAAAATGCTGCATTAATGTAGTTGTCAACGTATTTTATGGCATTTTTATCTTGGCCTTTAATTGATAAAACGAAGATTAGAAGAGAGATAGATAAAATTAGTTTCATTGGCTTATAGTGGTGTTTTATTATGGCATTATTTCTAATAACGGATTATTTATTCCAAAATAACGGATTTTGAAAAAAACCTCAAATAATAGATCCTGTACTTGTTAAAAACCAACCCCGAAGCTCCATCCTTCCAATCAACACTCCCACCAGATGCGGAGGAGGCGCCAGACCCGCTAGGGCCGGTCTGGCGCAACGATTTGTGGGGCTGGGCGTCCCAAAAAGAGGATAAACACTGACTCTTGCATGTTTCTGGTCTCCGCACATGTGCGGAAGCCCCAAAACTGGAGATTTCACCCTTCTGCAGCTTGCAGAAGGTCTAAACATGTATGTTTCAAGGTCTACACACCTGCGGAATGCCCAAACTTCTGCGTTTGTGCCTTCTACAGGCTTTCCGAAGCCTCAAACATCCAGACTTCACTTTTAGCACCTAACCGCTCATGTCTTACGTCTCCCTTGGTTTTGACCAAAGTCATTACCACCTATGACTGAGGTTATTCGCTGAGTCCATAGACTTTTTCAGCTTTGTTTAGACGTCTTGTCCAATGGGATTCATTAACTTAATGTCACAACAACCCGAAAAATGGACCAACTATCAACAGCTCTTACACTACTGGGCATCGGTATGATTACCGTTTTTGTCGTTCTCCTACTGGTAGTACTCACAGGAAATCTTCTGATTCGCATTGTCAACAATCTAAGTTCGGATGAGGGCACTCCCCCGTCTGGCAAGGATGATCCTGGCGTGATTGCTGCCATTACTGCAGCTGTGGAAATAGTTACCCAGGGACAGGGTCGGATTACTAAAATTGAACCAAAAAATTAAAAAGTCATGGGTAAGGAAATCGGCTTAAGTCTTGTATATCGTGACATGTGGCAATCTTCAGGTAAATACATGCCTCGAGTAGATCAGCTAGTTCGTGTGGCTGAACCCATCATAGATATGGGGTGCTTCAAACGCGTAGAAACCAACGGTGGTGGTTTCGAACAAATCAATTTGCTCTACGGAGAGAACCCCAACAAAGCAGTAAGAGCCTGGACGCAGCCTTTCAACGATGTAGGCATCCAAACACACATGCTGGAGCGTGGTTTGAATGGATTGCGCATGTATCCGGTGCCTCGCGATGTGCGCAAGCTAATGTTTGCCTTGAAGAAAAAGCAAGGAACGGACATTGCCCGCTCGTTTGATGGACTCAATGACATTAAAAACCTCAAACTCTCCATTGACTATGCGAAGGAGGGTGGCATGATTGCTCAAACGTGTTTGTGTATTACGCACTCGGAGCTGCATACCGTAGATTATTACCTCAAAATGGCTGAAGAGCTCATTGGCATGGGTGCCGAGGAGATCTGTATCAAAGATATGGCTGGTATTGGACGCCCAGCCTCCATGGGTAAGCTAGTGGCAGGCATCAAGGCGATCAACAAAGACATTCCGGTGACTTATCACGGTCATGCTGGGCCAGGGTTCTCTGTGACATCAAGTTTGGAAGCGGCTAGAAATGGTGCTGACTTCATAGATGTGGCGATGGAGCCACTTTCATATGGTACAGCGCATGCGGATTTGATCACGGTGCATGAAATGCTCAAAGATGCAGGGTTTAGCTTGCCAGACATCAATATGAAGGCCTACATGCAGGTGCGTTCGCTCACTCAAGAGTTTATCGATGACTTTTTGGGCTACTACATCAGTCCTAAAAACCGGATGATGAATGCCTTATTGATCGGTCCGGGTTTACCGGGAGGTATGATGGGCTCGTTGATGGCCGATTTGGAGAACAACCTGAAGAGTCTGAACAAGTACAAAGAGAAAAACAATCAACCTCAAATCACGCAGGATGACTTGTTGATTAAGCTTTTTGATGAGGTGCAGGAAATCTGGCCGAAAATGGGATATCCGCCACTGGTAACACCATATAGCCAGTATGTGAAAAATGCGGCGTTGGTGAACGTGATGCAGATGGAAAAAGGCAAGGAACGCTGGTCGTTGCTGGATGACAATACCTGGGACATGCTGCTAGGTAAGTCTGGAAATGTACCAGGTGAAGTGGCCGAGGAATTGAAGAAACTAGCTGCGGAACAAGGCCGAGAGTTCTTTACAGGTGATCCACAAGACTTGCAGCCGGATGCACTGGATGAATTCCGTGGTAAAATGAAAGAAAATGGATGGGATACTGGAGAGGATGACGAAGAGTTGTTCGAGTATGCCATGCACCCACAACAATATGAAGCTTACAAATCAGGCAAAGCTAAGGCGGACTTTGAAGCAGATATCGCTAAGCGAAAAGCTCCTGAAGTAGCAGAAACACCTATCGCTCCTGTGGCAGCTGCCCCTGCTGCTGTTGCACAGCCAAAAGATATGGACATCACTGTCAATGGTCAGGTTTATAAAGTATCTGTGAGCTACGGTGAGTCTACAACATCTGCTAAGGAAGAGATGAAAGAAGCCACTCCACAGCCACAAGTTCATCTCAATGGATCAGCCAAATCCATTACCGCTCCACTAGAAGGGAAGATCTATCTGACGAAGGAGGCGGGTGAGAAGCCACTGAAGATTGGCGATATGGTGAAAAAAGGAGATATCGTCTGTTACATTGAAGCCATGAAGGTGACCAATGCCGTAAAAGCCGACCAGGAAGGTACGGTAGTGGACGTGCTGGTGGCTGAGGGTGACGATGTATTTGATGATGATGTGCTATTCAAATTGAATTAAGCTGATGGATCTTTTTGAGAAACTGTACCGGATGACAGCCATCCAGGACATCATCGATCACCCACAGATTTTGTTGATGCTCCTGATTGCTTTCTTCCTGCTTTATCTGGGAATAAAGAAACAATACGAACCGCTGTTGTTAGTGCCAATTGCCTTTGGGATGTTGATTGCCAACTTCCCTGGTGGACAAATGGGCGTGGTGAAAATAGATGAGAGCCTGACACTGTACCAGATTGCCAAAGAGCATGGCATCATGAACTTTGTCTATTATTCACTCATCAAAACGGGATTCTTACCACCGATTATATTCCTTGGAGTTGGAGCATTGACGGACTTTGGTCCAATGCTGAGAAACTTGCGGTTGGCCTTTTTTGGTGCAGCCGCTCAGATCGGGATTTTCACGGTGTTGATTTCGGCAGTAGCTTTTGGGTTTGACTTGAAGGAGGCTGCTTCTCTTGGAATCATCGGTGGAGCAGATGGCCCAACGGCGATTTATACCACGATTAAGTTGGCACCACATTTACTCGGTCCAATTGCCATTGCGGCGTATTCCTACATGGCTTTGGTTCCGGTGATCATTCCTTTGGTAGTGCGTTTTACTACCACTAAGAAAGAGTTGCTGATCAATATGAAGCAGCAAGACAAGCTGTTCCCATCCAAGCGACCAATTAAGAACCTACAGACATTAAAGATCATCTTTCCGATTGCAGTGGGAACGATTGTCGCCTTGTTGGTTCCTTCGTCTGTGCCTTTGATCGGTTTACTGATGTTTGGTAACCTGATCAAAGAGATTGGGGCTACTACGGGTAGACTGTACAAAGCAGCTTCGGATACCATACTGAATGCCGCTACTATTTTCTTAGGTTTAGCTGTTGGTGCCACCATGACAACCAAGGCCTTTCTGAATATGGAAACTATATTGATCATCGTTGGTGGATTCATCGCGTTTGCGATATCCATTGCTGGAGGAATCATGTCGGTGAAAGTGTATAACCTCTTTGCGAAGAAGAAAATTAATCCACTCATAGGAGCCACTGGACTTAGTGCAGTACCAATGGCATCCCGAGTGGCAAACGACATAGCTTTAAAACATGACCCCAGCAATCACTTATTGCAATATGCCATGGCCAGTAATATCTCTGGAGTGATCGGCTCAGCCGTAGCTGCTGGAGTTTTGATTAGCTTTTTGGCTGGGTAAATGCGTTTTTAATAGTCAGGCTAAAAGCCTTCAGATACTTGTCCCTCGGCACAGCCGAGGGACTGGTTAAGTCGAATCGATTTTATCTAGTCAAACATTCTGATTAATAAAATTCATAATTGTAATGAATAGAGTATTCCGCATCGCCATAGACATTAAATATCTCCGTACGTTCTTTCAAGCCACTGTCTGTGTAATAGTACTTTCTAGTGTTGTAAACTTTCCCATTTAGAGCATAAGTAGAGGCAACTAAACGTGAACCTTCATATTCAAATTCGTAGCTTACCTTTTTATCAGAGACTTTGGTAAGAAGATTCCCGGTGTATTCGAAGTTAAATAGTTGGTCGTTGTAGATTTCTTGCTTATATCCTTTGACTTCTGGTTTTCCATTGACCTTTTCTATAATTGGTCGATCCATTTCTACAAACCTTCGGTAATCGGTTAGTTGATTGCCGTCATAATCAAACTCCTCATAAAATGAATTGTCACTGGTAATATAGGGTTTTGGTGTTTTGTTTTCTTCTGAGACTATTTTGGATGGTAATCTCTGATCTTTCCATGTCACTGTAGTTGAAAAACCTTCATCTTCAACACTTTTAAATGTCGGGTGATTTTTCTCTACTACTTCCGCATATTTTGCTGGCCAGTCATTTCCATATAAGAAGTTATACTCAGCAATGCTTAGGCTAAGTCCATCAAGTACTACAGGAACTGCATTGGCATCTGTTTGCCCCCAAAAGCTGACTTTAACAGGTTGTTCTAAATTGTAAGGATAGGTCATGTGCTGAATCACTTCATCCAAAGATCCATCAGGTAAGAAGTTAGCAACCGCCACAGTCTTCATGTCTTTGATTTCGGTATCGTTTTGATGACTCACAAATGTTGTGGTTATTGACTTGATAGGTTGTCCAGTGTAAGGAACAGCACTTATGCTATTAGAGCCCTCCACATCGCAACTTGCCACCCACACAGCCAACATGATAAATGGAATCATGTAAATCAATGATCTCAGGCGCTGCTGCACGGGATTTTGCATTTGGAGAATACGTTTCTTGGTGTTATGATAGCTGAAGTTGTTAAGTACGGACATTCCATGAGATAAATGCCGTGTAGAAAGTGCGACTAGCAAATTCGCATAGTTTTTCATTCCTATTGAGGACGTGATATCCTGGTCTACTTCATATTCATTGTTGATCTTAATCTGATTTTTGATGATCCAGAAGATGGGGTTGTACCAAAACAATGCTGTAATCACTTCAGACAATAAGATGTCAATGCTGTGCATTTTGCGAACATGTGCTTGCTCATGTGCCAGCACAGAATCATATTCAGCTGATCCATCAAGGCTTTTAGATATCAAGATGAAGTTAAGAAATGAAGCTCCTGTGAATCCCGGTTTGTCAATGAAGTATACTTGATGCTCATCATTCCAGATGGCAGATTTTACCAGTGATCTCAGCGAAAGCAATGAGATAATTAGTTTGCTCACTAGTATTAGTGTAACGATCAAATAAATGATCAACCCAAAATTGACCTGGTTTGAAGAGTCAGAAGATATGACCTCTTGAGTTGGCTCATTCATGGGTTTAGAAGTAGCATTCAGAGTTGCTTTATCATTGTCAACAGGAGTTGTAGGTTCTGCAGCAACTTTTGGTTCAATTGCTTCTGGTCTATTATTAAATAGTTTAGAGACCTTCGAAGAAGTAGGTATCCAGGTAGATGAATGCACTGTATAGTTGCCAATGCTGGCTAGTATTGGTGCTATCAGGCAGGCTAGAAGAACAAATCTTCTCACTTTCGGCTGCAAGTGCTGTCTAATAAGGAGGAATCCCAGGAAGAGTGTGCCGGATGATAATCCAACTTCGAGTAAATAGGCTGTGAGTTTATCCATTGTCTTTATCGTTAATCATTGCTTTTAGTTCTTTAATCTCCTCTTTGCTGAGTTCGTCACTCTTGATCATGTAAGACATGACCTGAGAGAAGGAACCATCAAAGTATTCTTTGATCATGCTGGTCATTAGGAATTTGCTGTACTCGAGTCGAGTAACTGTAGGAAAGTATTCATGAGTCTTTCCATAGGCTTTATGGCCGATCATTCCCTTGGTCTCAAGAATTCTAATAATGGAAGACACGGTGTTGTAGGGAGGCTTTGGTTCAGGTAACTCTCTTATCACATCCTTGACAAATGCTTTTTTGAGTTTCCAGAGCTGCTGCATAATTGGCTCTTCGGCTTTGGTGAGTTTTTCCATAGCCTAAATGTATAACGGATAAATCAGTTATACAACTAACAAATTAGTTAACTTTCTTTTTACCTTAGAATGAGCCTCTTAGACCAAAAGAGATGTTGGTTGTTTGTGGATGAATCGTAACACTGTTGAATTCGAAATTGTAATTTTCAACTCGGTAACCATCAATATTTATAGGTGTAAACCATGAATGTTGAAGTGATAATCTGAATGAGAAATTTTTGGTCATATAGTGATCAATAGATCCAATTAATCCAAGGCCAACGGAATTAGATTTCTGTGTATTAGTAGATTCTTCATACACTTCACTCTCATAAACCGAAAATTTGCTTTCCAATTTATTTGGCATCAATGAGAGATTGGCTCCTACATTAAACTGAAAACTATCACTTATTCCTTGCTGGAAACTACTGAATTTGCGAAGCACTTGAATACTATGAACAAAATAGCCAAGATCATATTCCGCGTTGACGTATTGCTCTGGTTGTAATTCGTAATATCCATATTCATAGCTTCTAACCGGCGATTGGAAAAGATAACCGACTTCCCAATCCAAATGAGGGCAATAGGCAAACCCAATCTGACCTTGAAGTCGTTCAGAATCATCATAAAAATCATTGCCATTCGGAAGATGCTTCTGTATAGCTGAGTGTATGTTACTCCATGTGGTTCCGAATTGAAGTGCACTGATATGATAGACCGGACTGTAACCTAGCTGTAGCTGTTTTGGGTTAATTTCCTCTGAAAAAGTAAGTTCATTAATTTGTGTAATGCCTGTAGGAGTTCTTATAAACTCATTCTGATTTCTAAAAAACTTGCTCAATCTGGATTGCCATAGTTGCGAAATGTCCTGCTGGTGGGACAAATCCAATTTTATTTTAGGAGTCGTGCTCACCAATCCTGAAATAAGACTGGCCGGCGCTACAATAAATATATTGCCTAAAAAAACATAAAAGACAGGCCCTAAGAAATCGTCAGTTTGAAGTGCAGTAACTAATACTGCTGTTTCACTCAAGGCAAATGCTTTGAAGAAGCTATCACGGAATGTGCCTTTTTGGAGAATGGCGATACGATCGACAATGGGAATGGCTATTGCTGTGTCTTTTTGATAGTCAATTGAAAACAAATAAAGAGAATCTGTAGTAGCCCCAGATAAGTAACCACTTATATCACCTTCTTTAGTCTTTATAAGCGTTTTAAGTACTTTTCTGTCGGACCTGAATTGTCCAAATGAATACTGATGCATCAGCAATACAAAGCCTAGGGCAATAAATAGTGTTTTCATTGGAGTGAATGGAGTTTGGATAGTAATATGAAATTACGAAATACGCCAAACAACTGATGAGTTGCTTGCTATAATTTAAGTGTTAGCTAAAGTTCAGAATCTGAGTGCTTTTCAAACAAATAGCACGGCAAACATCTTTTATAGAAGTCACTACATTTTTTAAACTATGGAAAAAGTCATCGCTATTGTGGGCATGGGAGGAGGCATTAGCTATGCTGTTGCTCTGCGTTTTGGGAGAGCTGGATACAAGATCGGAATGATTGCCAGAAACGAGGAAAAGCTTAAAGTCTTCAAAGAGATGCTGTTTAAAGACGGTATTCCCAGTGAATACTACACAGCAGATGTGTCTGTTCAGAGTCAGCTGACCAATGCATTTCGTGATTTGAAATCAGATATGGGTGATCCCGAAGTGCTTCACTACAATGCGGCGAAGATCAAAAACAAACATATATTGAAAGAAAGCATTGCTTCTATAGCGGCAGACATCAAGGTGAACGTAGGTGGAGCATTGCACTCCGTGAAGCAAGTGGTTCGGCCAATGAAGAAAGCCAACAAAGGCACTATTTTGATAACAGGAGGAGGGCTGTCCCAAGACCCTCATCCAAATTATGGTTCCTTATCTATAGGCAAAGCAGCGGTGCTTAATCTGGCTCAGCAGCTTGGCAAGGAGCTAGCGGACACCAATATTAAAGTAGGTACCGTGGTAGTCAATGGATACGTACAGGCCAAAGACTTGAAATACAACCCTACCATGATTGCTGACGAATTTTGGAAGATTCATACGGATCCTTACAAAGATTTTAGCTTGGTGGAGTATTAGGGGAAATACAAAAAAAGCGACTCGTTAAAGTCGCTTTTCATATTTTTAGAAGTTCAGAAATCTACAGTCCGAAAGCTGCTTTTACTTGATCTACATAGTCCAGCTTTTCCCAGGTAAATGTCTCGAAAGTCATTTCTTTCGTTTCCCCTTCACCATTGGTGAATGATCTTGTTACCGTTTCTGGAGTTCTACCCATGTGACCATATGCAGCAGCATCCAGGTACATTGGGTTTCTAAGTTTCAATCTTGTTTCGATACCATAAGGAGTCATGTCAAAGATCTCTTGTACTTTCTTAGCGATCTCACCATTGGTCATATCCACATTCGCAGTGCCGTAAGTGTCTATGAAAATACCCATTGGTTCTACCACACCAATGGCGTAAGAAACCTGCACTAACACTTCTTTACAAAGTCCAGCAGCTACTAAGTTTTTAGCAATGTGACGTGTAGCGTAAGCCGCAGATCTGTCCACTTTAGATGGATCTTTACCAGAGAAAGCTCCACCACCGTGAGCACCCTTACCTCCGTAAGTATCCACAATAATTTTTCTACCGGTCAATCCAGCATCTCCGTGAGGTCCACCAATAACAAACTTACCTGTTGGGTTGATGTGGTATTTAATATCGTCGTTGAAAAGCTTCTGAATATCTTCTCCCAGCTGAGCCTTTACTCTTGGGATTAGAATATTGATTATGTCAGACTTGATTTTAGCCAACATTGTAGCTTCTTCATCAAAATCATCGTGCTGGGTAGAAACAACAATCGCATCAATTCTGATTGGCTGATTGTCGTCAGAGTATTCAATAGTAACCTGAGCTTTTGCATCAGGTCTTAAGTATTCTATCTCTTTACCTTCTCTTCTTAAAGCAGCGAGTTCTAACAATATTCTATGCGAAATGTCTAGAGCCAAAGGCATGTAGTTAGCTGTCTCATCTGTAGCATAACCAAACATCATACCTTGATCACCAGCGCCTTGAAGTTTAGGATCTACTTTATCTACACCCTGATTGATGTCAGGAGATTGCTCATGAATAGATGAAAGAATGCCACAAGAGTTAGCCTCAAACATGTATTCAGACTTAGTGTAACCAATTTTCTTGATCACATCACGTGCTAGCTGCTGTACATCTAAGTATGTTTTGGATTTTACTTCACCTGCAAGTACCACCTGACCAGTTGTTACAAGAGTCTCACACGCTACCTTAGACTGAGGGTCAAATGCCAGGAAGTGATCTACCAATGCATCTGATATCTGATCCGCAATTTTATCTGGGTGTCCTTCTGAGACTGATTCTGAAGTAAATAGATATGACATACTTTATAGTTATTTAGGGCTGCAAATTTATGATTTTCGGTGAATTCTGTACACTTTTTATGTGAATTGACCAATACAATACACGGTTGGTATTTTGTGTAAATCTACCTTTTCTTTCTTCCACTGAGAGATAGGCAAGGTTTTGATGAATTCTTGACTACCAAAAATATCTGAACTAACACTGAGCAAAGTGTTCCCAGAAAGGTTTTTAGTGAGGTCATCCATTAACTGGTTGTTCCTAAAGGGTGTCTCCATGAACACTTGTGTATAACTGCTTGATCTAAGGTCTAGCTCTAACTTCTTAATGGATTTTGCTCTGTCTGCTTTTTGAATAGGTAAGTATCCATGAAAGGTGAACTGCTGTCCACTGAATCCGGATCCAATAACCGCAGTTTGTATGGATGATGGTCCAGGCAAAGGAAATACTCGCATGTTATTTTGATGTGCAAACGCAACTGCCAAACTACCTGGATCTGCAAGTCCTGGGAGTCCAGCTTCAGAAATCACACCAACATCATGTCCCTGGTTGAGCCAATTCATTCTTGCACTGACTTCCGCAGGAGAAGATTTTTTATCTAAGACTTCAAACTTCAGTTCAGAAATATCTAGTCCAAGTTTTAGACTGCTGATAAACCTTCTAGCGGTACGTACATTCTCCACCAGGTAGTGCTGAGTGTTCTTCACCACATCAAGAACCATAGGAGCCAAAAAGCTAGCCTCATTTGATTCTGATAGGTAGGTAGGAATTAGAAATAGAGATCCTTTACTCATGATAAGAAATCAATCACCAATTCAAAAAGCTCTTTAGGTTTCTCGGCGTGCACCCAGTGACCTGCATCATCGATCATTTCTATTTTAGCTTCTGGGAAATGGCTTGATATTAAAGAGTAATCTTCTTCTTTAATGTAATTGCTCTTCTTACCACCAATGAAAAGTGTGGGTTTTTCATAAACAGCATTGTCAGCAATGCCACTTCCTACCTGATCGATATTGGCTTCTATTGCAGCTAGGTTTAATTTCCATTCGAAGTTGTTGTCAGAATCTCTTCCCAGGTTTTTAAGAATGAATTGACGTACACCAAATTCCGTAATGACCTTGGCCATTTGATCATCGGCTTCTTTTCGAGATTGAAGTGTTGCCAAATTGATCGAATGAAACCCTTCAAAGATCTGCTGATGATGTGGAGGATAATACTTCGGAGCAATGTCTACAACAATTAGTTTGTCTACTTTATCTGGATTCATGGTTGCGAAATGCATCGCAGTTTTGCCTCCCATAGAGTGACCAACCAAATAAATTGATTCTAGTCCCTCATCTTCCATCAATTCTAAAAGATCATCGGTCATCACTTGATAGTTCATCTCATCACTATGAGGTGAATTGCCATGATTTCTTAGGTCTATGAGATAAGTAGTGAAGTGTTCACTAAAACCTTTGCCAAGTGTTTGCCAATTGTCAGAAGAACCGAATACGCCATGTAGAACAAATAATGGGTGTCCAGATCCGTATTTTCTAAAGTTTAATTTCATGTAGTTAGTGTTCTTGCAGCTGTCTTAAATACATCTGGATGGTGTTTTCTAATCCATAATAGAGCGCATCACAGATCAATGCATGCCCTATAGAGACTTCATCCAGATATGGAATGTTTTCTTTGAGGTATTTAAGGTTGTTCAGATCCAAATCGTGTCCTGCATTTAAACCAAGTCCGATTTCTTTGGCTCTTTTAGCAGCGGCTACATATGAAGCTGTTGCTTTTACTTTATCTTCCGAAAATCCGCTCGCGTATGGCTCTGTATACAGTTCTATTCTATGTGCTCCTATTTTAGAGGCGCCCTCTACCATTTTAATGTCCGGATCTACAAAAACAGATGTTCTAACCCCCCATTCATTGATGGTTTTAATTATGTCAGACAGCTTAGATTCATTAGTAACTGTGTCCCATCCTGCACATGATGTTAACACATCTGGGCCATCAGGGACGAGTGTTGCCTGGGCAGGACGAACCTTTTCAATGATTTCCATGAAGCGATCATCTGGGTATCCCTCAATATTGAATTCTGTTGTTACCACATCCTTTAACTCCATCACATCTTTATAAGTAATGTGTCTTTCATCAGGTCTGGGGTGAACAGTTATTCCTTGTGCTCCGAATCTTTCACAGTCAATTGCCGTTTGCACTACATTGGGATTATTCCCCCCTCGAGCGTTGCGCAACGTTGCAATTTTGTTGATGTTTACGCTAAGTTTGGTCATGAATGATCAACGTTATTTCAAAGCAAATTTGTTCAGAAAAAATAGATTATGAGTTTAAAAACTAAAATAGAAGCAGAAATCAAGCAAGCGATGTTGAATAAGCAAAAGGAGCGATTGACTCCATTAAGAGCTATCAAATCGTTGATTTTATTGGCTGAGACAGAAAAAGGAGGAGGCGATGGACTTTCTGAAGATGCAGAATTGAAGTTATTAACCAAAGCAGCTAAACAAAGAAAAGATTCTTTAGAAATATTTAAAGAGCAAGGAAGAGATGACCTGGCCGCAAAAGAACAAAGTGAGCTAGAAGTAATTGAAGAGTTCTTACCAAAACAACTTACTGAAGAAGAATTGGAGGCTGAGTTAAAAGCTATCATTGCTGAAGTTGGAGCTTCTGGCCCACAGGATATGGGTAAAGTGATGGGCGCTTCTACTAAAAAGCTGGCAGGTAAAGCAGATGGAAAGGCGATCTCTGCAAAGGTTAAAGAGCTACTGAATCAATAAGAACTGCGGGTGAATTATTTAGATATATTTTTCATAGTAATCTTCATTATTGGTGCAATAAAAGGGTACATGAAAGGGCTAGTAGTAGAGATCTTCTCTTTTCTAGCTTTTTTCGTTGGTCTCTTTGCTGCTATCAAGCTAACGATACCGGTTGCCAATCATTTTTTCAATTCGAGTGATTATTTCCAGGCCATCACAATTGCCGTATTTATAGGCTTATTCGTTATCGTTATATTAATTATTAACCTGATTGCTAAAGCTCTCAAAAAGGTCTTGGACCTGACTTTTTTAGGGTTGTTTGATAATATCATTGGAGCGATTGCCGGTATTTTCAAGTGGGCGTTTATCATTAGCGTATTCTTTTGGGTGTTTGACTCCATCGGTCTTAGACTTACTGGAGAACAATCTGATGGCTCATTGATTTATCCTTTTATTAAGAATCTTGGTCCGGCAACATTCGAGTTGGTTTCCAGAATGCTCCCGTTTCTTCAGGATATGATAGATTCGCTGAAAAATATTGGTGATAAACACAAAGAAGTGTACACATAATTGTGTTTTCTTTTGTTAATTTAAGATAGATGCAAATAAAAGAACATAAAGGATTCAGTTATATAGATGAAGGTGAAGGAGAAGTATTGCTTTTACTTCATGGCTTGTTTGGTGCTTTAAGTAACTGGGAAAGTGTGGTTAATAAGTTTTCTCAGAAATACAGAGTGATCATCCCCCTTTTACCGATTTACACAATGCCAGTGAAAACAGCTGGATTGGATTCGCTCAATAAATTCACAGAAGAGTTTGTTGAAGCAATGTCATTGGACAATGTGAATATTATTGGTAATAGTCTTGGTGGACATGTTGGCTTGATTTTTACGCTAGCAAATCCTGAAAAAGTAAACACTCTGATTCTTACAGGTAGCTCAGGGCTATTTGAAAATGCAATGGGAGGCTCTTTCCCAAGAAGAGGCTCGTATGATTACATTCAGGAGCGTGTGGCCTACACATTCTATGATCCAGCTACCGCCACTAAGGATTTGGTGGACGAAGTTTTTGAGACAACAAAGAGTATCCCAAAAGCTTTGCGTATTGTAGCAATAGCTAAATCTGCACAGCGGAATAACATGGCTGATGATATTCCGAATATCAAGGTGCCAACTTTGTTGATATGGGGATTGAATGATACAATTACTCCTCCTTACGTAGCTCATGAGTTTGATCGATTGATACCTAATACGACCTTAAGGTTCATTGACAAATGCTGTCATGCGCCGATGATGGAACGTCCAGAAGAATTTAACGTTATATTAGAAGAGTTTCTTGAAAAAGAGTTAGTATGAACGCCAAAGATCTGATCAACTATATGATTCCGCCATTGAAGCCTCAGGATAAAATATCCAAGGCAAAGCTATGGATGGATGAGTTGCGTTTGTCAGAGCTTCCTGTTGTGGAAGATGGTCGGTTCATTGGCATAATAGATGAAGAATTACTTCTCAATGAGGAACTTCAATATCCAAATGTTGGAGATTATCCATTGGTAGGACAAAGTTGTGTGGTACAAGCCGGGCATCACTATTATGAAGTACTCAAAGTTTCAGGAGTTGAAGGTTTCAGAATTGTGGCTGTTGTAGATAGTCTAAACCAATATTTAGGCGTAGTATCAATCGAAGATGTGGTTGAGGCGTTTGCGAAAAACTCATCAGTCAGCACTCCGGGTGCGATCATTGGGATTAAGTTGAAATATCACGATTATTCACTTTCAGAAATCAGTAGAATAATTGAAGCCAATGAGGCGAAGATTTTGAGTAGTTACTTAAGTCCGCATGCAGATGATCCAGATAATCTTCATCTTACGCTTAAAATAAATAAGGAAGAAATCACACACATCATTGCCTCTCTAGAACAAAGTGGTTTCTTTGTGGAGAATTCATACAATGTGGTTGACTCTAGCTTCGATGAGAAAGAACGCATTGATATTTTAATGAAGTATCTTAAACTCTAGAGATAATGGGCAAAATTGCCTTTCATGGGAGACGAATCTCTCCTGATTCCATCAAATACGTTGAAGACATCATTTCCATTGTTCAGGCTAATGGTAGAGAAATATATGTCAGTCCCGGAATTTCTGGAATCGATGTAGATAAAGATCTATTCTCAGACTTCCCCAAGTATGAACCAAGGAAAAACATGGAGCAATTTGAGGCTGTGTTTAGTTTGGGCGGAGATGGGACTTTATTGGAGACGTTAACACATGTCGGGTCTTCAGAAGTGCCGATTCTTGGAATAAACCTGGGTAGACTAGGTTTCTTAGCGGTCATTTCCAGAGAAAATATAGCAGATGCTCTGACGTCTTATTTTCAAGGTGAATATACTTATGAAGAGCGTTCTTTATTACAACTAACGACTGATTCTGGACTCTTTGGTGAAGAAAGCTATGCGCTAAACGAGTTTGCTATTTTAAGAAAGGACACTTCTTCCATGATAACAGTGAATAGTTATCTTGATGGTGAATTTCTCAATACTTACTGGGTGGATGGTTTAATGGTAGCGACCCCTACAGGATCAACTGGTTATTCATTGAGTTGTGGAGGGCCAATTATAATCCCAGACACCAAAAACTTCATCATTACTCCCATCAGCCCACATAACTTAAATGTGCGTCCTTTGATTATTTCAGAGAACAGTTCTTTGATGTTTAGAGTGGAGTCTCGCAATCAATCTTATCAAGTTTCTTTGGATTCTAGATCCGAAGCGGTCTCTGATTCCGTAGATTTTCATGTGAAGAAAGCACCGTTTTCGTCGAAATTGATCAAAATTAAGGGCACATCCTTTCTAGATACCCTTCGAAATAAATTAACTTGGGGCCTTGACAAACGAAATTAGGTTTATTAATTACTGATTTGGTTTATCTTTGCACACTATTGCGCGCATATTTATGAGGTTAAAAGTATTATTACCGTCTATTATTCTTCTTTTGAGCATCGGTCTAACTGATGCCAACGCTCAGCTATTTGGCAACAAATACAAGAGAAGACATAAGAACAAAAGAATATCCAACTATACCAATAGGGGAGCAGGTCGATTTAGGCCATACAATTTCGCATCATTTAATATAAACGCTCTCAACTATTATGGAGATTTAGCTCCAGTTAATAGAGCAGCTAGTACAGATGTGTCCTTTACTAGACCGGGTTTTGGAGGCGAAATTGGGGCACGATTTCATCAACGAATAGCTGTAAGGGCAGGCTTCAATTATGGGCGAATAAAAGGGGATGATATTACTTCTGATCCAAATGATCCTGAATCTGCTCCACGCTACACAAGAAATTTAAGTTTTAGGAATGATATCAAAGAACTTCATGTTGGTTTTGAGTTCTTTTTACTGCCAACATGGGGAGGTCCTAATGTCCGACCTGACTTTAATGTTTATTTGATGGCAGGTTTAGCAGTTTTCCATCATGAGCCAAAGGGTCTTGTTCCTGATTTTGATTACACGACTGGAGGTGCTAACAGCACAATTGAAGCTCCAAGTGCTGGTGAATGGGTTCGATTGAGAAAATTAGGAACAGAAGGGCAATTTGTTGATGGATCAGACGTTAGATCATACAGTCCATTTCAATTGTCAATTCCAGTTGCTTTGGGTGTCAGAATGAGATTGCCAGGCCCGTTCAGTGCTAGTCTGGAAATGGGATATAGATACTTATTTACTGATTATATAGATGATGTAAGTGGTGGATATGTGCCTTACTGGGCTTTTAGTGATCCATTGGCAAGAATTATGTCAGATAGAAGTGCCGAGCCAACAGCTTATTGGGCAGGTGAAGACAGAAACGTTACGGTTATCGGTGGTCTTATGAGCGATGGTAACAGGTACTATTCTGCAGGTGGTGAATATGGTATTGGAGGGGGATTGCATGAGGGTGAAGAGCAAGCCATTCGAGGTAATCCTAAAGATAAAGACATGATTTTTTCGACTACCCTAAAGTTGACAATGATACTTGGACAAGTAAGAAAGTCAGCTAAATTCAGATAGTCGTTTGAAATCAAGTGTATTATTAATTTCTGTTTTATTGAGCTTTACTGCTCATTCACAATTTGTAGAATTTGGTGGAGGAGTAGGAGCTTCGCATTATACAGGTGACATAGTACACTACCCACATCTTTCCATGACTAAGCCTGGTGTCACAGGCTTGTTGCGTTTAAATTTTTCTAATATCGTTAGTCTTAAAACGGCCATCACATATATGGGTGTTTCGGCGAGTGATGATAAGTATTTTGATGCACTGGGAAGAGAACGCCAACATAATTTTAATCATCAGATACTAGAACTGAGTTCTGTATTTGAATATCATTTCCTACCATATAGATCTGATAAATCTAGAATTCCATGGGCACCATACGCTTTGTTAGGAATTGGGTTTGCAAACATTATGGGTGTAGAGCCAACTTATGAAGACTTTAATAAACTTCAAGTTGTTATTCCGATGGGTGGCGGCATAAAGTACGAACTAACCAAGCAACTCACCTTGGGTATTGAGGCAAGTGCCAGAAAAACGTTTTTTGATTATTTAGATGGAATTTCAGATGGTGATGTTTCATTTAAGAATAACTATCAATTTGGAAATCCAAATGACAAAGACTGGTATTTCTACACAGGAATAAATTTGACTTTTGTTCTATACAAGATACCATGTCCATATCCTTATGTCCCAAATAGGGCTATACTTTCACGCATCCGAGCGAACTAGTCGTTAAAAAATGTTTAATAATTCCGCGTTAGTAAAAAAAAACACAACTTTGTGGTCTTTCGTATTTTTGGCGTAGTAGGGAATGAAGGAGCAAATCAATTCAAACAATTTACCAAAGCACATTGCCGTAATTATGGACGGTAATGGCCGTTGGGCTAAGCAAAAGGGTGCTGCAAGGATCTTTGGTCACAAAAATGCTATTAAAGCAGTACGTGAGGTTACCGAAGGATGTGCAGAATTGGGCGTTGATTGTCTTACATTATATGCCTTCAGTACAGAGAATTGGGCACGACCAAAAGCAGAGGTCTCTGGGCTAATGAGTTTATTAGTAGCCACAATTAAAGATGAGCTTCCTACGTTACAAAAAAATAATATCAGTTTGCATTCTATTGGTGATAGATCGGAGTTACCAAAAGAGACACGTGCTAAACTAGAAAGTGCAATTCAAGAAACTTCTACCAATACTGGTTTGAAACTAATCTTGGCTTTGAATTACAGTGGGAAATGGGATTTGACTCAAGCTACCAAAGCTATTGCAGATGATGTGAAAGCAGGTACTATCAATCCTGAGGATATTGATCAAAGTGTGATTGCGGGATATCTTTCTACCGCTGGTTTTCATGATCCCGAATTATTGATCAGAACTAGTGGTGAAATGCGAATAAGCAATTTCTTACTGTGGCAGATGGCATATACAGAGATGTTTTTTACACCTGTATTGTGGCCTGACTTTAGAAGGGAGCACCTATTTGAGGCCATTCTAGCCTATCAGGGAAGGGAAAGAAGATTTGGGAAAATAAGCGAACAGGTTAATCTGTGAAAATGATCAAAAACTTATTACTAGCAATTTGTTTGTTGGTTGTGGTGGAAAATGCTACTGCGCAAATTGTATTTGGTAAAAATAGACAGACCTCCAATAGTGGCGGGAGTACTATCAACTATTCGAGTCCAAAAGAGTATGAAATAGCAGATATTGAGGTTTCTGGAGTAGAGTTTTTAGATAACACTGCGCTGATTTCTTTGTCTGGATTAAGAGTAGGTGACAAGATTAAGATTCCTGGAGATGATATTTCTAATGCCATAAATAAGCTTTGGAAGCAGGGTATTATCGGAAATGTATCCATCGTGGCTACGAAAATTGAGATGGATAAAATTTGGTTGAAAATAGAGTTAAGTGAAAGGCCTCGATTAACCAATTACGAATTTGAAGGAATTAATAAAAGCCAGGTTGCAGAGGTTAAAGACCAAATTGAGCTTGTTAGAGGTAAGATCCTCACTGATGTCGTTATTAAAAATACCAAACTAGCTGTTACCCGTTATTTACAGGGAAAAGGATACCTGAATGCTGAGGTAGATATTATTCAAAAGAAAGACACCATAAGAGGAAATAGCGTTAGTATAATTATTGATGTAGAGAAGAATCGCAAAGTAAAAATCAAAAACATCAATTTTTATGGTGATACTATTTTTGCTTCAACACGTCTAAGAGGAAAGCTTAAAAAAACAGGTGAACTTCCTAATTTTCATTTACCTAAAGACCTGCTAGAGAAAACGGTTAATTTATTAAACCCAGTTAACTTATATCACTTTGCTACGCATAGAGAAAAGAAGTCTTTCAACGACCTAAAGGATTATTTTGGTGAGGTGGCTAACGTGAATGTCTTCAAGTCTTCTAAGTATGTAAAAAGTGATTATACTGAAGACAAGTCGATGCTTATTGGCTTCTATAATGCTAAAGGTTATCGAGATGCTGAGATTATTAGGGATTCTATTTATACGATTAATAATAAACATCTCAATATTGATATATACGTAGATCCAGGGAAGAAATATTACTTCAGAGATATTATTTGGACTGGTAACTTTATTTACGATTCTGAGACACTTGATAAGGTTTTAGGTATCGAAAAAGGGGATGTATATGATTTGGATCTTGTCAATAAGAAACTTAATTACAACCCTACCGGCACTGACATCAGTTCATTATATATGGATGATGGTTATTTGTTCTTCAGAGTAACCCCAGTTGAAACTGCCATTTTTGAAGATTCGATTGATGTAGAAATGCGGATGTATGAAGGTCCACAGGCTACTATCAATGAAATCATTATCAGTGGTAACGACAAAACAAATGACCATGTAATTCGAAGGGAAATTCGAACACTACCAGGTCAAAAGTTCAATAGAACATTGCTTATTCGTACTCAAAGAGAACTTGCTCAGTTAGGTTATTTCGATCCAGAGCAGGTTAATCCAGTACCAACTCCAAATCCTGCTAATGAAACAGTAGATATTGAGTGGCAACTAGTCGAACGCCCTAATGATCAAATTCAACTTTCAGGTGGTTGGGGTGGAAACTTTGGCTTCATTGGTACTCTTGGGTTAAGTTTCAATAACTTCTCAGTTAGGAATATACCTCACTTCGACAAATGGAGGCCGTTGCCGATGGGTGATGGACAAAAGTTCTCTGTACAAATGCAAGCTAATGGAGTGAGATATCAGAGTTATTCTGTGAGCTTCAGTGAGCCATGGTTAGGAGGAAGAAATCCGAATAACTTTGGAGTTAGTTTCAATCACTCTGTTCAGCGAAACGTGAGTTTAAGAAATAGAAATGATGTTTACAGTAAACTTCAGCTAACTGGAGCGACAATATCATTAGGAAGAAGATTGAAATGGCCTGACGATTATTTCCAATTGTCAAACTCGATCTCTATGCAGAAGTATAATGTTCAAGGGCAGGCATATACTCAGTTTTACAGAATTGCAGGAGATGCATATAGTTTTACTTTCAACAATACAATAGCCAGAAGCTCCGTAGATCAGCCAATGTATCCACGAGGTGGTTCATCTATTTCTGTAAGTTCTTCGTTCACCCCTCCATACTCATTACTTAATAATCGTGATTATAGTGAAGAGGGAAATGATAACTTTAAGTTCTTAGAATATCACAAATGGAACGTTGATTTTAGATATTATTTAAAATTGGCAGGAGATTTGGTACTAGCTCCTAGAGCCCACTTCGGATTCCTGGGATCGTACTCTGATAAAGTTGGAGTTGGACCATTTGAGCGTTTCACTCTCGGTGGTGATGGTCTTACAGGACAGAACTTCGTACTAGGTACGGATGTGATCGGATTGAGAGGGTATGAAAATAGAGCTCTGAATGGTGACGATAATGAAGGTGGTACTGCCTTTACTAAGTTTGTAATGGAATTGAGATATCCAGTTTCATTAAACCCATCAGCCACTATTTACGGGTTAGTGTTCTTTGAAGGAGGTAATAACTGGAGTGATATCCAACAATTTAATCCATACAATCTATACAGATCTATGGGTGCCGGCGTTAGAATATTTATGCCAGCATTTGGTTTATTAGGATTAGATTGGGGATATGGATTGGATCCGCTTCCGGGATCAACGGAAGTAAGCGGACCACAATTCCATTTCTCTATAGGTCAACAAATTAGATAGCCATGAAGAGATTACTTGTATTAGGATTCATTCTGTTATTTTTTGCAATAAATGATACATTTGCGCAGAAATTCGGGTACGTTGATACTCAGTATGTTCTGGGTAGAATGTCTGAATACAAGGAAGCTCAAACTGAAATTGAAACTTTAGCCAAGGGATGGGAGGCAGAAATCCAGACCATGTATAAAGCTGTAGAAGAGAAAGAGGCGGCCTTGCAGGCAGAAGAAGTGTTGCTTACTCCGGAGATGATGCAGGAACGACGAATGGAAATCGATCGTGCCTGGAAAGAAGTAAAAGAATATCAAAAACAGATTTTTGGTTTTGATGGGCTTTACTTCCTAAAGAAAAAAGAGTTGATAAAACCAGTTCAAGATCAGGTTTTTGATGCTGTTGAGAAAGTTGCCAAAAACAACAGACTTCAAATAGTCTTTGACAAGTCTGGAGACTTGGTGATGATTTATACTGATCCTATTCATGATTACACAGATTATGTGTTAGAGGAATTAGGGTTAGGCGAGAATAATGGAGAAAATAACTAGGAAACAACTATTGATTATGAAAACTAAAGTTTTAAGCTTATTGGTAGCTATTATGGCTAGTGCCTTTACACTGTCGGCACAAGATGCTTTAAAAATCGGTTATACCAATGCAGATTATGTCTTGAGCCTTTTGCCTGAGGCTAAGCAGATTGATGCGGATTTGAAAGCTTATGAAAAGCAATTACAAAATTCACTTCAAGCGAAGTATAATGATTATCAGACTAAAATGGCTGAATATCAAGAAAACGCCGCTACTTGGGATGATTTGATCAGAACAAATAAAGAAGAAGAGTTAACTTCTCTTCAACAAAACATCCAAAAATTCACTCAGGATGCTGAGCAATCAATGGCTAACAAGAGAAATCAATTGCTTAAGCCAGTATATGAGAAGATTGGAACTGCTATTGAGAATGTAGCTAAGGAAAACAATTATACGCATATATTCAGTGCTGGAGCACCAGGATTTGATGTGTTACTTTATGCTAGAGAGCAAGACGATGTGTCAAACTTGATATTGAAGAAATTGGGAATTACGCCTCCTGCTGCTGCAGCTGGCAACTAATTCTTGAATAAAATAAGTAAATAAGAAGCGCCCAAGTGGCGCTTTTTTATTGCTGAATTTCTCTAGAGGAGATAAATCTTATGGTCAAGGCTGGAGCAATTATCGGTACGATAATGGTGCCAGCAAAAAGAATAGCCTTTTGAGTTTTGCCTAAGGAGGTAGATCTAACTATTGCTCTTGTCGATACAATAAAAAGGATTGCCGCCCCAATCAGCGCTAGAGCTGTAAAAATCGTCCATACAAGTTCAGTAGTTCCTAGATTGATTTTGTCCATAGTGAGTTGATCTATCTGAATGTGAATTTATGGTTAAATAAAATCTAACCCAAACTAGTTCAGAATGATTCCGGTGATTAAGCCAGCAAGAATGATGAATGGGGTAGGAATGCGTGTGAAGAACATCAAGCTCATGGTTCCAAGCATTAATATGTAATTGATCGGTGTGCCTGGTATAGGCTCAAACAATAAGAATGCTGCGGCAATTACCATTCCTGAGCTGACAGCATTGATTCCTTCTAATGATGCTTTGACCATTCGGTATTTCTTTAAATCTTCCCAAAACCTACTGACAAAGAAAATCAGAAATGTTCCCGGTAAGAAAACTCCGGCAGCAGCCATAAATCCACCTAATATTTGTAAGGAAATAGAGGTTTCTCTCATACTCAAAGTGCCTACATACGCACTGAACGAGAATACTGGGCCTGGTAATGCTTGTACAAATCCGTATCCAGAAAGGAATTGCTCTGATGTAAGGTAGTTTTTAAACTCAACAAACTCTGTATATAGTAGAGGAACAAGCACCTGACCTCCACCAAAGATCAAGCTTCCGTTTCTGTAGAAGTTTTCAAAGAGTCTTATAGGTAAGAATTTAGTGATATGCCCGAGTACTGCCGCAAAGACCAGTACACCGAGCCATAAGAAAAAGTTCGACCAGTTAATTTTGATGGTAGTTTTTTCTTCGAGAGGCTGTTTCTTGTATTTAAATGCAGTGACAAACCCTCCAATTAGTAACATTATTGGGAACGCCCATGGAGTTCTAAAACTCATTGCAGCCATAATTGATATGATCATCAAGAAAAATCCCGTACGAGTTGATACTACGCTGCTAGAAATGCGATATGCCGAATACCCAACTACACCAACAGCTATGGGTTGAATGTATTTGAGGAATTCAAGAGATACATCCAGTGATTCAAACATGTTGACCATAAGGCCAAGGCTAATCATAATGGTCATCGCAGGCAATGCCCAAATGAGCAAAGTCAAATAGGCGAGACTTGGTCCACCGATTTTAAATCCGATGGCTGTAATCGTTTGAGTAGAAGTAGGGCCAGGAAGAATTTGACATAGAGCATACAGCTCCATAAGATCTTTTTCTGAGATATAAGCTCTCTTCTCTACCATCATATCCAGGAAGAGTGCTAAATGAGCTGTAGGACCTCCAAATGAGGTAAGTGAAAGGATTAGAACATCCTTCAGAAATATGATGTATCTAACCCTTCTTACTGACATTAGGATTTCAATCCAATTTCTCTTAATCGTTCATCAAGGAATTCACCGGCAGTCATATCTTCATATCGCTTTGGATTTTCCTCTGTTACACAGCTTTCCAAACAAGTTAAGTCCATGCTTGAAATAGGGTGCATAAAAAAAGGTATGGAGTAACGGGAAGTGCCCATCAACTCTCTTGGAGGATTGACTACTCTATGAATCGTCGACTTCAGTTTATGGTTAGTGAGTCTATCCATCATATCACCAACGTTGACCACTATCTGGTCTGGTAAGGCTGTGATGGAAATCCATTCTCCATCTCGGCGCAGAACTTGTAATCCATCTGCACTAGCTCCCATTAGTAGAGTAATTAAATTGATGTCTCCATGCTCCGCTGCTCTCACCGCATCTTCAGGAATCTCGTCTGGATTTTCTATTGGGAAGTAATGAATTTGTCTTAGGATGCTATTCCCCTGTTTCACTTTCTCGTCGAAATAGAATTCATCTAGACCAATGTGAATGGCGATGGCTCTGAGCATTTGAACTCCTGCTGCCTCCAGGGTTTTGTATGCCTCTGTAGTATACTCGCGAAATGCTGGCACTTCTTTTGGCCAAATATTATCAGGATAATCCGGTAATTGGTTTGCTTTTGGTTGACCAACGTGATAAAACTCCTTCAGGTCCCCAGTATTTCTTCCTTTTGCCTTTTCTCTTCCTTTGCTGATGTACCCACGCTGACCTGCTAGTACCGTTTCTTCATATTGAAGCTTAACCTCATCAGGTAGGCTGAAAAATTCTTTTACTGAAGCATACAATCTTTCAGTAAGTTCATCGGAAAGACCATGGTTCTTAATCGCAACAAAGCCTATGTTTTGATAAGCTTGTCCCAGGTCTGCTACAAATTGTTTTTTCTTTACCGGATCGCCAGAAGTAAAATCAGCTAAATCCAGAGACGGAATTTCTGTATATAATTTGTCGCTCATAGTTGTTTTGGGCATATCCCAAAAATACAGCGATTTGAGTAAATATCATTGAAAAACCTGGTGTAAGACTTTCAAAGACTTGATTTCTCCTATCACATCAGTGTGGTGATGGTAATAATTCAGGATTAATTCTAATGCCTTAAAACGTAATTGTCCATTTCCTCCAACCGGATCGACATAATCTGAGTCGATAATACGTGATACAAAAGCTAGTAGTTGATCGTCTTCATGAATCATCTCTAGCTCCATACTTCGAATAAGAGCATCACCATCATCGATCCCTAATCCTAAATATGGTAAGATTTTCAGTAAAAAATGAAGATGATAATTTTCAATCGCTTCTGCCATCTGGTCGAATTGAACGATGGATTCTAAAAGAAATCCAAAAAGATGTTCTTGCGGCCCTTTTTCGTGTTGAAGAAGCTTCGTCAAGATTTCAGATAAGAATAAGACAATTGTGCTTTTTCGAATGTCGGTTTGTATGCTGTGGGTAGGAATAAGATACTTGTATTCGGACAATCGTTGAATTTCACGACCTGATTTAACATAAGCCACGAGATCTAAAAGTGAGAACGGCTGAAAGTAGCCGATGCTTCTTTTGCTTCGAGCACTTCTGATGCCATTGATCATAAATGGTGTAAGCCCATAATCCTCTGTAAATATCTGAGCGATTATACTTGACTCCTGATATTTGATATACTTGATGACGATCCCACGTGTCTTTTCAATCATTCATTCACAACAGCTAATTTGCCAATATAGGTTTGATCGCCAGGATTATTAGAGCTAAATAAAATATAGATTCCAGAAGATACTCTGTTATTATTGTAATCTGTTAAATCCCAGCTAATAGTGCCTCCGTTGGCATTTAGTTCTTTCATCAACTTACCATTTACATCGGTAATTTTTATAGATGCATTATTCACTAAACCTGTTACGCCAACTTTCCCCTGATAGCCGGGTCTCACCGGGTTTGGGAAAATATTGACATTAGTATGTACAGCTTGGGCCAGCGAAGAATTGGATCTGAATGAAGAAAGACCTTTTTCTGTGAGAATAAACATCTCACCGTTATTAGAATTGTAGGCAAAATCTATAATTGCATTGCTTGGTAATGATGAATTAAGAAATGTAAACCTGTAAGCTAACTGACTAAAGTTGCTGTCGAATACCCAAATACCTTGGTTTTCGGTTCCTACCCATACCCGATTTCCTCCATCTATTGCAACGGCTGTTACATTGACGCTAGTGAATAACTCTTCTCCGTCAAAGTAAGCGGGAATTGCTTCTGTGTTGTTGAAGATAAAGGATGCATCATTATATGAAACAAGGCCAGAGCCTGTTGCTACCCAGGCTTCATCTGAAAGTGAAATAGCCACATTATTCACATTGTTACTAGTAAGTCCATCAGCATTATTAATTACGCGAAATTGATCTTCATCAAGTTCCAGAGTGATGATTCCTCCACCATCCAAAGTGCTTCTAGTTAACCAGATGGTCTCTCTTTCGGATACCTGTACATCTGTTGGAAATGAAGTAATGGTATAATCGCTCTGATATGGAGTCAAGGTTCCTTCTTCATCCAGCGTTATTAATGGAGTTTGGTGATCAAAGCACGTTATGTATAGTTGATCACTACTTGCTAATGATGATATAGTTATCAAATTTGAACTAGTACTCTGATTGATTGATATTTTTTCTTTCGTGGTTAAATTCATTAACCCGTCACTTGCAGATGCTACGTAAATGTTGTCTTGAAAACTCTCGACATCTGTCAGGTTATCAAATCCTGGAATGACAATGTTTGACCAGATTGAATTATCGAAAACATCATAACCGACACCATCATGTCCGGATTCATAGTTTTCAACATTTGGCCCATAAAGAGAGTAGACAGATCCGTTTACAAATTGAATATTTGTGATGTCATCTTTTAGCGGACCATTAGGGTAAAAGGATGTCAATGAATTGTCTAGAAGACCATTTGCTATGGAGCCATACCAAAGCTGCTCATCATAAAACAACAAATTGATGTCGTTATCAAAAGTTGTTTGAGGAGTTAGGGTTTCATTGTTCAGTGAGTAGGCTGTGTTATTACTCAATAGGTACAATTGGTTATTGACTAGCTCAATGTCATTTATTGCTGAGGGCGAGCTATGAAGTAATACCTTATCGATTGTTTTTAGATTGTAAGAATAAATGGACGTGTCATTGACTATAACAGCCAGTAATTCATCATTTATAAAGGTCAGGTTAGAATAAGAATTGTAATCCGTGTCCAATGCTTCCCAATTGTTAAAATCAAGGAGGTTTTGATTTAAAAATCCGAATTGAAGTCCACCGGTTGTAATTGCGACTAAATAGTCTGAATTACTGGCGGTTTCAAAAGCTTCTACATCCGTTGCTCCAACACCAATCGATTGAAAGTTTTCTATGATTTCGCCATTGTTTAAGTTGATCACGATAATGCCAAAGCCATTGGAAGCATATATTCTATCATTTCTTACCTCTATGTCCTTGATAGACTTATCTCCTACAAGAAGTGACTCATAAATTGCCGAGACAGTGATCGTATTACCATCTCTGTAGATATCGATCAATCCCGAAGGATAGCCAATGACCAGTGATCCAGATGAGTGATCATATACGATATCAGAAGCGCCGACATCTGATAAACCATCTATTTTACTTAATAAATTGATAGATCTATCTGCTTTGTTAATATAAAATATGCCGTTTTCAGCTGCGCAGATAATATTTTGATCACTACTGGTGATATGCCGGATGTTTGAGTAACTGAAGTGATTTCTCCAGGTTTCAATAGGGATATTTTGACTTGCCAGGCTGAATGGCAAGCAGAGTAGAAGCAAAAGCTTACTTAGTTGGGCCATGCATTTTTTCATTAAAGCATTTTCTGCAGAGTGCTTCATAGATATCCTTTTCTCCTAAAACGACCGTTTTCTTAGATTTAGTCCGTCGATGTGAATAAGATGCAATTCTTCCACAATCCATACAGATCGCATGAACCTTTGTAATGTATTCGGCAACAGCCATGAGCTTATCCATTGGTTCGAATGGTTTACCCATAAAGTCCATATCCAAACCAGCAACAATTACTCTTTTCCCCTGATCGGCGAGTTGGTTTGCTACATTAACAATTTCAGGATCAAAAAATTGTGCTTCATCAATCCCAACTACGTCACAATTTCCTGCTCTAAGTAGAATATCGTGTGCAAAATTTACTGGAGTGGAATTAATGGCATTGCTGTTATGAGAGACCACTTGCTCTTTGGAGTACCTTTTATCAACTTTTGGCTTAAAGATCTCTACGTTTTGTTGTGCCAACAATGCACGGTTTAGTCGACGAATCAATTCTTCGGTTTTTCCTGAAAACATTGAGCCACAGACTACTTCTATCCAGCCTGATTTGCTGTGGCTGCCAATATTTGGTTCTACAAACATCTATTCTGAATACTCTAAATGAGGTAGTTTATAAAGTTCGGGTGTTTTAATAACCACATCGCCAGATACCTTACATTGACAAGATAAGCGTTGGTTCTCACCTAATCTGCCCAATTTAATAAATCTTAGTTCAGCTTCAGAAAGCTCCGACAAGTTATCATGTCCTTCTAAAATAACGGCAGTGCAGGTAGTACATCTTCCTTTCATTCCACATGCATGCATCCAATCGGTCTCTGAAAGCAAAATATCCAGAAGTTTTTCCGTTTTAGATTTGCAATGAATAGTTTTACTATGGAGGTTATAAATGGTGACTTCCGGCATTTTTCAATCTTCCAAATCTTATGCAAAGGAAACTAAATGATGAGTTTATCAGGGAATATAGTGAAGAGTTTTCTGAAAAAATCACCACAGAATTTTTCGCAGACAATGAACGGATATCGGGTAAGGAAATTCTGAATGTTTCTCCATCCAAACAGGTCAATTTTTTCATCTTAAAAATTCTCTTCCGAAAGTGGCAGGAGGAAATGAAAAGATTGGAGAGTCCTTTCTTCAACTATAAGAATCCGGATGTGCGGAAAGCTATGGTTCAGTTTATGAACACGCTTTCGCAACACATAGAGGTATCTAAAGAGCACTTTGGATCGATGGTGGAAGAGGCAGTTGCTGATACCTTATTATTGGCAATGGAGCCTGGGAGCTATTTAAGTCTGGAATTTGAGGAGATGGATGTCTCAAAGATTACGGATAAGTTGACCAAACCTATTCTCAAGTACATCAAGTTACATAGAACTGATATTGAAGAATTTTTCACTTCTAGTGATGGATTAGAGATTGAAGAATTTGTTGATGCCGCTGGAGAGTATTTCTATGATATTGAAACGGATTCATTGGTTCAGCAACAAGTGGATTTGTTATCGCAGGTGGTTCCTTTATCCTTTGATGATCTTTACTTTTCAGAAGATGAGCTTGTCGATGAGTTTGATGAAGAGGAGGACGATGAAGATGTTTTGCCTTTTGATGATTCTGTTTTGACGGACGATGAAGATGAGACAGAAGTTTCTTTTGACTATCCAGAGGACGATGATGGGCCTGAGTTAGTAGAAGATAATAAGGTAGAAGCCGTTTCTGAAATTGAAGAAGCTACTCAAGAAGAATCGGAAGTAATTCAAGATGAGGAAATAGAGCACGAAGACTCTGAGGTGTCACACTTAGCTGAGGAAGATAGTGAATCGTTTGATGAAGAGTCATATGATGAAGATGCGGACGAAGAAATCGAAGAAAAGGATTCTGAAGTAGAAGATCAGGATACTGAAGAAGATGATTTGGATTCGGAAATAGAAGCTGAAGGTGATCAAGACTTCTCGGAGCAAGAAACTGAGGAATCAATAGGAGAAGAAAATCATGATGAATTTGAAGACGAACAATTAACAGAGGAATCTCCCGTAGTTGAAAGTTCGGACTCAGACGAGGATAAGGAAGAAGAAAAGGACTCATCAATTAATCAGAAATATGCTGAAAGACAGCCAACCATAAATGATCGCTTCACAGCTGAAGAGAAGGAAACTGTAGCTAATAAGTTAGAGACCAAACAGGTCAATAACATCATGGAAGCTATATCTGTCAATCATCGCTATATGTTCACCAAAGAACTATTTGAAGGTGACAGGGAAGCATTTGTTGATGCCATTGATCAATTGGATGCTAAAGAAACGTTCGATGATGCTGTAGAAACGTTGGTTCAGCAATATGCTAACAAGCTACAATGGGATATGAATAGCGATGAGGTAAAGGAACTTTTGAAAGTTATTTTCAGACGTTTTAGATAATCAGAGTCTCTGTAATACCTGCATCCTGTGTGCATCTAGTTTCAGGAAGATAAATAGCAAAATAGTAAACGTCCATAAAGAGGATCCTCCATAGCTAAAGAACGGCAATGGAATACCAATTACTGGAAAAAGTCCGATAGTCATGGCTATATTGAATGCAAAGTGGAAGAACAAAATGGATACCACTGCATAGCCATATATTCGGGCAAATGGACTTTTCTGACGTTCTGCCAGGTATATTAATCTTAGTAGGAGCGTGGTGAAAGCAGCAAGTAGCAAGAAGCTTCCTATCCAGCCTTGTTCTTCACCAACTGTACAGAAAATATTGTCTGTTGTTTGATCTGGTACGAAGTTGAATTTTGTTTGTGTTCCCTGCAAATAGCCTTTACCGGTTAATCCCCCTGATCCAATCGCAATTTTTGATTGAGTAACCTGCCATCCTGCTCCAAGAGGATCTCTGTTGGGGTTGAGCAATTGCATCACACGTTGCTGTTGGTGAGGTTTCAATACATCTGTAAGTATGAAGTCTACGGATTTTACAAACCCAGCAGCGACTATTCCAGCGAGGACGACCACAGCAATTTTGCTAGGTGTTTTAGCTGCCAGGCCTATTCCAAGTAACGTGAGAACTACAATACTAATCAGGAGTATTGTTTGACTAAATATCAATGTAGATAGGAATAATAGCGCTACACCAATACCTATGATTAGAATGAGCGGGTGCATGCCTTCTCTAAACATAACCAAAACAAGGCTTCCAAAAACCATGGCGGTTCCTAAGTCTCCTTGTTTGATAATTAGCAACATTGGAACAAGGAAAAGGGCGAAACCGATTATTTGAGAACGAATATCCTCCGTTTTTCGAGTTGATTTGCTTAGAAACTTAGCTAGTGCTAATGCGGTGGCAAACTTGGTAAACTCTGATGGTTGAAGTTTATAGGATCCTATTTGAAACCAGGATTGTGAACCTGACACTTCCTGGCCAAGGAGTAAAACAAAAATCAAAAGAGCTACAAATACTCCATAGACTATATAGGCGAATGAGTCATAGAACCTGAAATCCACGAGCATGATCAATATAATGAGAATCACCGAAGAAGCAATCCAAATCAGTTGTTTTCCTGAGCTTTGACTAAAGCTGAGTATGCCTTCATTGACGTCTGGATCATAATCTGCCGCGTAGATATTCAGCCATCCACTGAAAACCAGAATGAAGTAGACAAGTACCACTATCCAATCAATCTTGTATATCAGCTGGTCATTTCTCATTGAGCGGCAAGTTTTTTGGCTTTGTTCATAGCTTCCAATTCACGTTTCTGACGTTCATCTAAAAAGTCTCCTTTAAGCACGAATTCTTCTAACCATGGTCGATTGATTTCTCCTGTAATATATTTTTCAATCACCAGACTAGCTGTACCAGCAGCTGCACGTGCTCCCCATCCTGCGTTTTCAACATAGGCAGCAATGGCAATCTGTGGATTTTCTTTGGGAGCAAAACCCATAAAACCAGAGTGGTCCATGCCGTGTGGGTTTTCAACTGTACTTGTTTTACCGCATACGATGATGTCTTGAATAGGAACTCTAAAGTTGCTTTCCGCCATTTTCTGCATTCCATCGATTACAGAATTAAAATGAACTTCATCAATTCCTACATCATTAAGCTTTGGTTCAATTACCCCTTGATCATCAATTGATTTAACAATGTGCGGAGTGTAGTAATGTCCTCTATTTGCAAGGAGTGCGCCAAGATTGGCCATTTGGATAGGAGTGACCAATACTTCGCCTTGACCAATACTAAGTGAGTATATGTTACTAAAGGCCCATCTATTGGTGCCATAAACTCTATCGTAAAATTGAATGTCTGGAATGTAGCCTGATTGTTCATTTGGTATATCAACACCCAGGCGATTGCCCAAGCCAAATCGACTGATGTAGTCATTCCATTTTTCCATACCAATTCGTGCATCAATATACCTACTGTCATGATCTCCTTGTTCGATTACACGTTTGAATACCTTGTAGAAGTAATTGTTTGAGGATAACTGGATCGCTCTTTCTACATCATAAATTCCTGGAGGTGCATGATCACCTATCAAGCTCCCATCACAGATGATTTTCTCTGTAGGTGAAAGCTTATTTTCCTGCATGGCAATGAGTGCCTGAATCGTTTTAAACATGGATCCGGGTGGATACATCGCTTGAAGTGGTCTATTAAATAGAGGCTTCAATGAGTCATTCATTATACTAGGCCCAAACTCTGACAGGTTTCTCCCGCTCAACTGGTTTGGATCGTATGAAGGAGCTGACACCATTGCCAGGATATCTCCAGTCTTTGGATCAATAGCAACCAAACTTCCAACTTTACCAGCAAGTAACTTTTCTGCATAAGCCTGAAGTTCTGAATCTATTGTTAGCTGAATACTTTGACCAGGAACGGAAGCAGTATCATATTCTCCATCTTTGAATTCTCCTTTGACAACCCCTTGTACGTTGACAATTTTGTATCGGACTCCACGCTTACCACGAAGTTTGTCCTCATACTGTTTTTCAATGCCAACTTTACCGATGTAATCTCCACCTTTATAATAATTAGTGGTGTCGCGATTAATCTCACTTCTACTTACTTCTGCGATATAACCTAGTGTATTGGCTAGAATGCTTTTTTCGTAGCCTCGAACTGTTCTTGGAAGGGGATAGAACCCAGAATACTTTACCAATTGATCTTGAATTCTCGCAAAATCTTCATTGGGAATCTGTTCTACAAACTTGGATGACAGAATACTGGAATACCTACGGGCTTTGTCATACTTTGCTTCAAAAGTTGCGTGATCAATTTCCAGTAATTCCATGATTGCTGTCGAATCTTCCAGATCAACTTCCTTAGGTACGATCATTAAATCATAAACAGGAGTATTGTAAACCAATAAGTCGCCATCTCTGTCATAAATCAATCCCCTAAAAGGGTAATCGACGATTTTTTGGAGGATGTTATTTTGTGCAGCTAATTTGTAGTCATCATCTATTACTTGAATGGAAAATAGCCTGATAGAGAATACCAGTGCTATGAAAAGTATCAATCCTTGTATGATGAAACTGCGTGCGTTCATATTCTTCTTGTTTTTGGCGCAATTAGAAAACTAAGTGCAAATACTATCAAGAAGCTGTAGCATGCACTGTAGAACACTTTTACAAACAAAAATCCAAGCGAATTAAATCCCCCATTTTCAATAGAGAAGATAATTGCATGATGAACGAAAATAAGTGGGTATAAGTATTTGACAGATCCCCAAGGACCAAGTTCATTCCAAGACAACTGAATGTCATCATCTGAATGGTCAATGGTAATGTCAAACCAAAAGTCTTTAATAAAGGCGATTAAAATAGTGGCAGAAGCATGAATTCCTGGGGTATTGGAAAATATATCAACAGTCAATCCAGTGAAGAACGCTACTGTCATTCCAATACTTCTACTTAATCCGTAAGGAAGGAAAAGAATGAATCCTACATAGAAGAATCCGAAAGCACTATCAAACAAAACCAGCTTATAGAGAAATGGTATCTGAAGTATCAGAAATACCAAAAGATTAAGTGCCTGTTGAGGATAATTAATTCTTAGCATCAGTCGTTGATCGCTTCAAGTTGTAAACTGTCCTGTTCTTCGATCAGGATATTTTCCACTACAAATACATAGCTCACCGAACTGAAATCAACGGATAAGTCGATTTTAGCTTCGTAAAACACATCATTGTCTTCCAAATTAATGGATGCGATGGTTCCCAACATGATGCCTTCAGGATAAATGGAGTTGTAACCAGAAGTAATCACGCTATCTCCTACCTGAATAGGGATATGCCTTGGAACATACTTCAACTCCGCTTGCAAAGGTGAATCTCCGTCCCATTGTACCGTACACAAGGTATTAGTTCGGACAATATCACTAGAGATCATCAAATTTCTATGCAGCAATGATGTAACGGTAGAAAAGTTGCCTGAAGCTGATTTTACCTGACCTACCACACCAGCACCAGAAACTACTCCCATTCCGGGTTCTATACCCTGATTGAGACCAGCATCTAATGTCATATAATTCATAGACCGGCGAAAAGTGTTGTTGATCACTTTTGCCTTTCTAAAAATATACCGTTCCTTGGAAGAATCAAGCTCAACTTTACCTAGCGACTGATTGGCTAATTGCTCACGAAGCAATTGATTTTCAGCCACCAAATGATCATTGATCTGCTTGAGTTGAAAGTAGTTTGTGGTATTACTGGTTAATGAATTGATCGACGCCACCAGGGAGTTAGATGAATTCAAAAATGCAGCGTTTGGCCTTTTGTTATAGGCGATAATCAACCAAGCACAAACCCCTTCCAATAACAGAAATAACCCGAAGGTTCTAAACCGATAAAGGAAGTTGAGAAGGTTTTGCATTCAAATATTATGTCATTAAGACTGGCTTGTATTGATTTAGGTTTTTAAGTGCAAGGCCTGTACCTCTTACTACTGCTCTCAATGGATCTTCCGCGATATGGATTGGCAATTTCGTTTTCATAGAGAGTCTCTTGTCAAGACCTCTAAGCAAAGCTCCACCACCTGTTAGGTAAATTCCATTATCATAGATGTCAGCAGAAAGTTCTGGAGGAGAAATCTCCAAGGCTTTCAGAACTGCTTCCTCGATTTTTGAAACTGACTTATCAATTGCGAAAGCAATTTCTGAGTAAGAAATCTTGATAACCTTAGGAATACCGGTCATCAAATCACGACCTCTGATTTCGTAATCTTCTGGTCCGTCATCCAATTCAGTAAGAGCAGATCCTACTTCTATTTTCACACGTTCAGCAGTTCTTTCTCCAATTAGAAGGTTGTGCTGACGTCTCATATAATCTAAGATGTCTTTGTTGAAACTATCCCCAGCTACACGAATAGATTGATCACAAACGATACCACTCAATGCAATAACAGCAATCTCCGTAGTACCACCTCCGATATCAACGATCATTGATCCGATAGGCTGCTCGATGTTTATCCCGATACCGACCGCAGCAGCAATTGGCTCGTGAATCATGTATACTTCTTTTGCTCCGGCGTGCTCAGCAGAGTCACGTACCGCTCTTTTTTCCACTTCAGTGATACCAGAAGGGATACAGATTACCATTCTGTGAGAAGATGGCATCCAATTCTTCTTACCATTGTCGATCATTTTGATCATTCCTCTGATCATATGCTCGGCAGCGTGGAAGTCAGCGATCACACCGTCCTTAAGTGGTCGGATGGTTTTGATATTTTCGTGAGTTTTCTCATGCATCTGCATCGCCTCACGTCCTATCGCCAAAACCTTATTATTGTGCTTGTCGATAGCAATGATCGAAGGTTCATCCACCACAATCTTATCTTTACTGATAATCAAAGTGTTGGCTGTACCAAGGTCAATTGCTATATCGCTATTGAAGAAATCGAAAAAACCCATGTTCTACTCGCTGTGTGTTTTGTTGGGAAAGCTACGAATTTAATATGTAAACTGTAGTTATACTAATGTTTAAAATGACGTGTACCTGTGAACACCATTGCCATGCTGTGTTCGTCACAATAATCGATGGATAATTGATCTTTTACAGATCCACCGGGTTGGATTACTGCCTTGATTCCAGCTTTGTCAGCTATCTCCACACAATCAGGGAATGGGAAGAAGGCATCAGATGCCATTACAGCTCCATTCAAATCAAAGCCGAACTTCTTAGCTTTATCAATAGCTTGCTCTAATGCATCTACACGAGAAGTTTGACCAACTCCACTTGCGAACAATTGCCCATTGTTAGCCAGGATAATAGTGTTTGATTTTGATTGCTTACAAATCTTAGATGCAAAGATTAGACTATCTATTTGCTCTTGTGTAGGAGCAACTTTAGTCACGACTTTAAGGTCTTTTGCACTATCGGTAATGTGATCGTAATCCTGAACGAGCGTACCATTCAGCATGCTCTTATGTATTTTCTTTCTATCCCATCCTTTTTTAAGGACAAGAAGGATTCTGTTTTTCTTTTGTTTTAAAACCTCTAAAGCTTCTTCGCTAAATGCAGGAGCAATTAGAATTTCGAAGAACAATGAGTTCATTTCTTCCGCAGCTTCTTTGGTTACTTCTTTATTGGTCACCAATACACCACCAAATGCAGAGATAGTATCCGCCTGGAATGCTTTCTGATATGCAGTTTTTACATCAGCACCAGTTGCTACTCCACAAGCATTGTTGTGCTTAAGGATAGCGAAAGCAGTTTCTTCACCAAACTCACCAATTAATTGGATGGCAGCTTCAATGTCTACAAGGTTGTTGTAAGAGATCTCTTTGCCATGAATTTGATTAAAGTAAGATTCAGTCTCTTGATAGAATACTCCTTGTTGGTGAGGATTCTCTCCATATCTCAATACTTTGCCATTTCTCGCACTTGTCTTGAACGACGGAACAAGTCCGTCACCGTTCATGTAGTTGAAAATAGCTGAGTCGTAGTGAGATGAAGTGTCGAATGCTCTAGTTGCAAAGAGTTTTCTGTCTTCAATGGAAGTCTCACCTTTTTGATCTTGCAAGATCTGAAGAAGATCGCCATAGTATTCTCTTGAAGAGACAATCAAAACATCTTTGAAGTTTTTAGCTGCTCCTCTGATCAAAGCAATTCCTCCAATGTCAATTTTCTCGATAATGTCTTCTTCGCTAGCACCACTTGCTACAGTTTCCTCGAAAGGATACAAATCAACAATTACCAGATCAATGGCTGGAATATCAAACGTGTCTTTTTCTTTTAGGTCACCTTCATGGTCTCTTCTGTGTAAGATTCCGCCAAATACTTTTGGGTGAAGGGTTTTAACTCGACCTCCGAAAATAGAAGGATAATCCGTAACATCTTCTACTGCAGTTACTGGAACATTCATCTCCTCGATGAAGCTCTGAGTACCACCAGTTGAATAGATTTTCACTCCCAATTCGTTCAATTGCTCCACGATTGGGGCCAGTCCATCCTTGTAAAAAACTGAAATTAACGCTGATTTGATCTGTACTTTGCTCATGTGCCTGAAAATAAGCTGCAAAGCTACAGATATCTTACTTTTTAGACATGTATTCCCTAATGTAATCCTCTACGATTTGCGGAAAATATTTGTGTTCCAGCTGATGTATCTTCTGAGCAAGTGAATCTGGAGTGTCTTCTGAAGTAATATCACAACTTGCCTGGAACAAAGTACGCCCTTCATCATAGTTCTCATTCACTAGATGTATGGTAATCCCAGACTGCTTTTCTTTATTGGCGATCACAGATTCATGGACATGTGATCCGTACATTCCTTTTCCTCCATAGGAAGGCAAAAGAGCAGGGTGGATATTGATGATTTTATCTGGAAATGCTTGAATGAGGTATTCTGGTATTTTCCATAAAAACCCAGCAAGAATGATGAAGTCTACCGATCCTAATTGCGCTAAAAACTCCTCAGACTTGAATTCTGATCGTGAAAAAACCAGAGAAGATACATCCAGGTTTTTTGCTCTTTCCAATACAAAAGCATCTGGTTTGTTGCAGTAAACCTGACTAACCGTCATATCACTTACACTTTGAAAATGCTTGATTAATTGTTCGGCGTTAGTGCCGCTACCTGAAGCAAATACTGCGATTTTTATATCCATGACTTCAATAAAACCATGCTGATTAGACCTGACAAAATGATTAAGTCGGTAAATCTAATGAGTCTCTGGTAATCCTTTTGCCGATCGGCATAAATCAGTTTGTAAATGAACCAAAGGAAAATGGGTAGAAGAGCCATGAAATAGTAACGTACCCACCAATTGTCGATGGTGATCAAAAAGGAAATAAGAAAAGCGCCGCTTATTCCAATAGATAAATAGATGAAGAGCTTAGCACCACGAATTCCAAAAATTACTGGTAGGCTTTCAATTCCAAACTTGGAGTCGCCTTTCACATCCTCCATATCTTTGAGCACTTCCCTTATGAGCGTGATTGCCATCGCAAATGAGGCGTAGATATAAACAAGGACTTCATTTCTCGCCAGGTAAATGCAAATCATCAATAAGGTTAATCCGGTTAGGAAAGCAATAACCACATTTCCAATTATCGTAATTCTTCTTAATTGATTGGAGTAATACCATAAGAAGAAAGATGAGAAAATATGAACTACACCGATTTTAGGATTGAGATAAAAGCCAAGAGCGATAGCACCGAATGTTAATACAAAATGGGCAAGTAGCGCAAGACGTCTTCTCATTAATACGCCAATCACCACTTTGTCTGGTCGGTTGACCATGTCAATCTTTTGATCGTAATAGTCATTAATGATATATCCGCCGGCAGCAATCATAACAGTACTTACGACCATCATGAAAAAACCTTTGCCGGTGAGTTGGTTTAGTTTTTGTGGATACTCAGAGACGAGAAAAAAGGCAGTGAGGTATTGCGTAGCCCCAATGATTAATAGGTTGGGGATACGACTAGCAATAAGGAATCCGACGAAATCATACCTGATTAATCGCTTCATTTCTTATTCAAGCTAGCGATTTGCTCTGATAAAAGCTTATAAACCTGATACTTATCCTCATCAGTCTTTAATATCTCCAGGTGCTTGTCCAGAATATTTTGATCACCTCGGACTGCAGGTCCGGTTTGGGCGTTTTTAGCTGAGATGTTAACGGCTTTAGTAACCGTTTCTTGCATCAGGTGCTCAATATCGGATAAGTCCAGTTGGGCATCACTGAGAATATTTTCAGCAATGGCATAAAGATGATTGGTGAAGTTACATGCGAATACTGCCGCTAAATGTACCTTCTTACGATCCTCAGAGCTAACTCGTTTTACTTTTGGACTAATTGCCTTAGCTGCAGTTTCTATAATCTCAGTGACTTTATCGGAATTACCTTCCACGAACACTGGAATTGCATCAAAATTTACTTCTTGATCCTTAGTAAACGTCTGAAAAGGATATAGAACTCCGTAAGACTCCAAATTGGAGAGTAAATCAATAGGTTGAGAGCCTGATGTGTGTACAATAACCACATGTTCAGGAAAAGACAAGCCGTTTATCACTTCAGCAATGTTTCTATCTGGAACAGAAAGGATGATTAAATCACAGCTTAGATCATGGATGTTTTTAATCTCAACGGCTTCACAGTTTTTTATTGACAAGTTGTTAATTAACTGTTGAGCTTTGTTCAAATCCCGGCTGACTATATAACGAAGAGATATAGCGTTAGAGTCATTCAGCTTTTTGGCCAAATGACTACCTACGTTTCCAATACCTACAATCGCTACGCTCAGTGACATTATTCCATTCCTTTGTCACGCATCTTTTGGAACTCGGTGTATCTACGCGAGATTGCGATTCCAAAACCAATCACAAGAAGCAATGTTCCTAACCATAACACATTGATCCATGGTTTTGCGACAGCTTCTATGATGATCCAGTCTTTTTGTGTGGTGCTGAGTCCGAAGACAAAACTGTTTTCATCTGGATTGATTGATTGAATAGTGATTCGAGAGGCCAAATCATTGACTACATCAGGGATTCTTCCAGCCATCTTGTCTTTGATCACGTAAATTGGTTCTACGGTGTAGGTCTGGTATTCTCCTTGTATTTCGATAAGTGCTTTTACCGCGATATCTTCAGGCCCGAGTTTAATTCCCGGAACATTTCTTAGAGGCTCTATATTTATGAACTCAGCTACATAATCATTGATGAAGAATTGAGAGCCAGGAGACACGGTGATTTCTTCTATTTCACTCCACTCTATCTCTTGATCTGGATCCGGGAAGGTTCTTACGTGAGTATATAAATCTGCTGCGAATGTTCTATTAATATCAGGAGAATATACGTTACCCATTTGCTCATTCATCTGAAGACGTGGATATAGCGTAAAGTCTTTACCATTTTCATCTTCAAAGATTACTTCGAAGTAACTGTTTTCAGCATTGATGATATTGATAGTATCACCAACATTAAGTTCATGTCCTGTGCTAGAAACGGTTTTTCTTCCAATGATTAATTTTCGAGCATCTACTGCGTCACTAATGTCATTCAAGTCCACATAGCCATATTCAGTAGTCAGTTTCCTCAACCCTCTATAGATCATTTTGTAATCAGCCATCTGTCTTGGCTCATTCACAAAAAGAAGCAGATTGTTTTGGTTCACTTCATCAGGAAACTCCTTGCTCCAAAGAAGTCCTGTATTGTTCATGGATAATATCTTAGAATAACCTGAGCTGAACAATACCCCAATCAACATCATAGCTACACCGATGTGAGCAACTGCTCCTCCTGAAAGTTTGATGTTTGATTTTGCAACGGAAACGAAAATCTTCAGATTGGCTATGATAGAGTAAACAGATGCCGTTAATAATAACAGGTACCAAATATTCTGAACTTTAGCGACCATGAATATTACGGCTGACGCCACCAAGGATAGAATGATAGGTGCTGCTAACTCTTGCTTCAGCTTGCTCTTATCCATTTTGGTCCACCAGAAGAACTGGCCAGTTCCTGAGAGCACTGCTAACAAAATAGCAAAATAGAGCTGGAACTGAGTGTAAAACTCAACCTGATCTGCAGGAGGTGCTAGGTTAGATGATCCACCAAATGCCTCTACAATTTCATTCCATACAGGAATAGAAGTCGGTATAATCACCTGGAAAGCCATCAAGCAAAGCACGGTAGCACCCATAAAGATCCAGAATTCTCTAGAATATGCTGATGTTTCTTCTTCAGTACTTGGAATTGTTTTCCAAACTCTTGCAGCAACTATTACTGATAGGATGATGAATACAAACAGATAGATTAATAGCTGACCTGATAATCCTAAGTCAGTAAAAGAGTGAACCGAGGCATTACCTAATACTCCACTTCTTGTAAGGAAAGTTGAGTATACTATTAAAATATAGGTAGCTAGAATTAGGATGATGGATGATTTCAGAGCCACATTGCTTTTTCGGAATGCGATCATCGTATGGAGTGCTGCCACTAATACTAACCACGGGACATACACTGCATTTTCCACCGGGTCCCAGTTCCAATATCCGCCAAAGTTCAATGTTTCGTAAGCCCAGTAGGCGCCCATCAAAATCCCAACTCCCAAAACAGCTGCTGAGAATTGTGCCCACGGCAGAGCAGGACGAATCCATTCTTTCACTCTGCCAGTCAGCATACCAGCAACAGCGAATGCAAATGGTATAACTGTCGTCGCGAAACCTAAGAACAATGTAGGAGGATGTATTACCATCCAGTAATTCTGTAGTAATGGGTTCAATCCACGACCATCTTCTGGGATGAAATCAGGCTGCATGGTGAAAATAGGATCGTTCAACACATCTCTCAATAGCAAGAATGGAGAACTGCCTATTTTAATATCTAAACCAGGAATCACTACCCCCATGATCATACTGACCAGGAATACTTGTGTGAAAGTGAATACTGCCATCATAGAGTCACGCCATGATTTATTCGTATGAATCAGAATCAGACCAAGTATAGCATTCCAAAACATCCATAATAAGAAGGAGCCCTCCTGACCATTCCAGAAACTGGAAATCTGATAATAAATAGGCAGTATTTTGGAAGTGTAGTTGTATACGTAATGATACTCGAACATATGTCCGGAGATCATTAGGAAAAGTGTGATTACAATACCAAATATGGCAATGGCATGTATGTAAAAGGCTCCCTTTGCAAAGCGAGCCCATGAGTTGTTTTCGTCGTTGATATTCCTGGCAAATGCGTAAGTCGCCACTAAGGAAGATATGAATGCCAGTATGACTAGAATATGCCCGAGATTTCCCGGAAAGTAATGGATCATGTGTTAAGTATTTACTCCCTCTTCTTGGTATTTAGAAGGGCACTTAAGTAATATTTTGTCAGCTACGAATTTGCCATTTTGATATCCGCCTACAACAACCACTTGTTCAGATCTTAAGAAGTCTGTCGGCATTGGATTAGGATGGTAAACAATCTGTGTTTCATTGTTTTCATCTACCATTTGAAATTTGAATGACATCATGTCTGGACTCGGCTCTATACCAACGACATTGCCGCTTCCATCTTTTGGCAGTTTGCCTACTACATGGATCTTGTTGTCATTTCCCTTAGATGCCATTTCCTGAGCATCTTCAAAAGTTACATAGGCGCTAGCATCACCGGCAGTAGACATGATCACAATGATCGCTACAGCAATGATGAGAATTCCGAAAATGTGACTCTTTTTCATTTGTTTCAATATTTGCTGAGCATCATGCTCACTTGTTTTTGATTTCGTCTTCTAGTTTATCCAGTTTCTTGTCTACTCTCCATAGGTACAGAAAGAAACCAATCAACAGAATCAATATTATTCCAATCACCACGTAAATTTTACCTTCACTTCTGAAAGTGTCAGCCATGGGGATTTGAAGCAGAATATCGTTGAAAACAACCGATATGCTTAAAAATAAGTTCGCTATTATACTCATGATATTAATCATCAATTTTTTCTAAAAGCAGTTTATATCGGATTTTGATTGTCGCTATCCAAAAGCCAAGTAAAGTCCATCCAATTACTGCTGTATAAAACACTTTTCTAAGATTGCTGTCTAGGTCATACGCATTGAACCCCGGATTTCCTCCATTTCCTGGATGTAAGCTGTCAGTTAACCTCGGTAATATGAATAAGAGAGGCACCAGTGCTGCAAAAGCAAAGATGTTATACACCGCCGATACTTTAGCTTTTTGCTGTTCATCTTGAATAGATCCTCTTAAGATGAAATAGGCGAAGTAAATTAGAAGGCCAATCGCAGAAGCATTTTGCTTAGGATCACTACTCCAAGGTTCTCCCCAGGTGAAGGTGGCCCAGAACATGCCTGTAAGCATTCCTAAAATTCCAAACAGAGTTCCGACAATAGCAAGTTGATTGCTCATGATGTCGTTTTCTATTTTGCCTGAAGAAAGGTATTTGATGGCGTGCACTACTGATGCTACGAAAAGAAATAACATTCCGAACCACATGGGTACGTGAAAGTGCAGTACACGAATTGTTTCGTTAAGTATCGGCAAACGAGGAACTGGAAATAGGAATCCACCAATCACCACATAGACCAACAATGCCATTGTTAGCCATTTCCACCACTTCGTCCTCATTAGATAGTTCATCTGCTCCGGGGTTGTTAATTCAGCAAAATGGGCTGACCAAGTTTGCTCAAAAACATGCTAAATTTTTATCACGATTTCCAGGTAAAAGGAAACAGGATAAATGAGAGTGCAATGATAATAACATTCACACTGAGTAGAGTGATCAAATTAGTACTAATATCTGCTAATGATCCGCCAAGAACCAAGATTTGAGAATTATTGATGGAGAGAATTAGAATCGGGATGATCACTGGGAAACCCAAAATGGCCATCATCACAGCGTTATTATTGGTTTTACTAGATATAGAAGATACCATTGTGAAAGCACTACTCAATCCAATGGAGCCAATAATCAGGTTCAGGAAAAACGGTCCTGAAGTTGCTACCGGAAAACCAAGAAACAAGGAAAATACTGAAAGAGCTACAGAGATTAGCAACAGTTGATAAACTCCATAGTAGATCAATTTGGCAACAATTATTCTAGATGGTTTGATTAGGTAAAAATAATAGGCTGATCGATCGTCTTCCTGAGCAAAACTTTTAGCAACAGCATTTATCGATATAAATAAGAGAATTAACCAAAAAAGTGCGTTCCATGTTTCTCGCTCGATAAAGCCTGTAAATGCTAAATAACTTGTTATGATTAAAGATGTAATATAAAGCAATATTCCTGCTGCTGGATATTTCGTTCTCCAATCAATTCGTAGATCTTTGAGGATTAGCCACTGTAGTTGTTTTAGCATGATGCAAATTTAAGCTTTAGTTGTTGATTGGTACCTTTTCCTTTTTTGTATCATCTTTACATTTCACAGGTCGGTTCATTTATTCCATTTATCCTGTAAAACCTTCGTATTAACTAAAGCATGCTAGGCAACGCTATTCAAGAATTACATTTGTAACATGGATACTAAGAAAAAGATATTGATTACAGGCGGTGCAGGTTTTATTGGCTCTCACGTCGTGAGAAGGTTTGTTAGTAGTTATCCCAATTATCAGATTTTTAATCTTGATAAATTGACTTATGCTGGAAACTTGGAGAACTTGAGAGATATTGAGAATGCTCCAAACTACACATTTCTCAAAGGAGATATATGTGATGCAGAGTATATTCAAGAGATATTTTCAACATACCAATTTGATGGTGTGATTCATTTAGCTGCCGAGTCTCATGTTGACAGGTCCATTACAAATCCAATGGCATTTGTAGAAACGAATGTGATTGGGACTGTTACTTTATTAAATGTTGCTAAGAATTTTTGGAAGGATGATTTTTCTAATAAAAGGTTCTATCATGTTTCTACTGATGAAGTATATGGGTCTCTTCATGATGAGAATGAAATGTTTTTAGAGACCACTTCTTATGATCCAAAATCACCATATTCTGCATCTAAAGCGGCATCGGATCATTTTGTAAGAGCATATCATAATACTTATGGGTTGCCTATTGTTCTTTCAAACTGCTCTAATAATTATGGGTCTTATCATTTTCCGGAGAAGTTGATTCCTCTAACTATAAATAATATCAAAAACAATAAGCCTATCCCTGTGTATGGGAAAGGGGAAAATGTGCGTGATTGGTTGTTTGTTGAAGATCATGCTCGAGCAATAGATGTTATTTTTCATTCAGGCACAGATGGGGAGACTTATAATATTGGTGGATTTAATGAGTGGAAAAATATTGACTTAGTTCATCTACTTTGTGATATTATGGATGATAAATTAGGACGAAAAAAAGGTGAGTCTCGGAAGCTAATTACGTTTGTGAAAGATCGTGCTGGTCATGATTTGAGATATGCAATCGATGCTACTAAAATAAAGACTGAACTAGGCTGGGAACCATCGCTTCAATTTGAAGAAGGATTAGAAAAGACTGTTGATTGGTATTTAGCTAATGAAAAGTGGCTGAATGATATTACTTCAGGCGATTATCAAAATTATTACAAAGAACACTACCAATAATGAAAGGAATTATACTCGCTGGAGGATCTGGCACCAGGTTACACCCTCTGACTTTGGCTGTAAGCAAACAGATTTTACCTGTTTATGATAAGCCAATGATTTACTATCCATTGTCTGTTTTGATGTTGGCTGGTATTAGAGAGATTTTAATAATATCCACGCCTAGAGATTTGCCTGTTTTTAAAGATCTATTAGGTGATGGTAAATCACTTGGTTGTGAATTTTCTTATGCTGTTCAGCCAAAACCAGAAGGTTTAGCTCAGGCCTTTATTATTGGAGAAGAGTTTATTGGTACCGATTCAGTCGCTCTTATATTAGGGGATAATATTTTTTACGCTTCAGGTTTGTCCAAAAAACTACAGTCGTGTGTAGACCCAGATGGAGGAATGGTCTTTGCATACAGAGTTCATGACCCTGAAAGATACGGTGTGGTCGAGTTTGATCAATTTGGAAAAGCAATTTCAATTGAAGAGAAGCCTCAGGAGCCGAAATCATCTTATGCCGTTCCAGGATTGTATTTTTATGATAATGAAGTTGTAAGTATTGCCAAATCAATAAAACCAAGTCCGAGAGGTGAATTGGAGATTACGGAAGTCAACAATCAATACTTGAAAAAGGGGAAACTGTCCGTTGAAAAACTGGATAGAGGAACTGCTTGGCTAGATACAGGGACTTTTGAGTCTTTACAGCAAGCAGGCTCATTTGTTCATGCCTTACAAGAGAGACAGGGGATGAAAATTTCTTGCATAGAAGAAATTGCTTACAAAATGGGCTTCATTGATGCAGATCAATTGGAAGAACTTGCTGAACCATTAGTTAAAAGTGGGTATGGTGCATATTTGAAACAAATTCTTAAATGGAAGTAATAGAAACACCACTAAAAGATTGTGTAATTATTAAATCTAAAATGTTTGGTGATGATAGAGGATTTTTCATGGAATCATTTAATCAACGCGAATTAGAGAAACATGGGATTTACTTTGATGTGAAACAAATTAATTTCGCCAAGTCAGGTAAAAACGTTTTGAGAGGCTTACACTTTCAAAAAGAGCCGCATGCTCAGACAAAATTGGTAGGTGTGATAGCTGGATCTGTAATTGATGTTGTTGTCGATATGAGAAAGGATTCTCCAACTTTTAAGGAGTCATTCAAGCTTGAAATTGATGCAAGAGACACATTTCTGTTGATACCTAAGGGATTTGCGCATGGGTATTATACTTTGGAAGAAAATACAGTATTTTATTACGCAGTTGATAATTTTTACAATGCTGAGGCTGAGTCAGGACTGATTTATAATGATTCACAGTTAAATATTGATTGGGGTTTAATAGGTTTGCCTCTTGTATCTGAAAAAGATTTAAAACAACCAGCCGTTGATGCGGCGTATACATTTTGATTTAAACATTGACATAATAGAAATACTATGAAAATCGCTGTAATTGGAACCGGCTATGTTGGTTTGGTATCTGGGACTTGTTTTGCAGAAACCGGAAACCACGTTACTTGTGTAGATATTGACGTAAATAAAGTTGAAAAACTAAAAAACGGGAAAATCACAATATATGAGCCGGGTCTTGAGGTACTTTTTGAAAGAAATTTGAGACAAGGACGGTTGGAATTTACTACTGACCTAAAGGAAGGTATTAAGGATGCGAAAATCATTTTTTTAGCACTACCAACGCCTCCAGGTGAAGATGGCTCTGCTGATTTGAAATATGTGTTAAAAGTAGCAGATGACCTTGGTCCAATACTGGAAGAGTACACTGTAATCGTTGATAAGTCCACCGTTCCTGTTGGTACAGCGGATAAGGTAAACGCGGCTATTGCAAAAAATGCCAAGGTGGATTTTGATGTAGTTTCCAATCCTGAGTTCCTTAGAGAAGGGGTAGCGGTAGAGGATTTTATGAAGCCAGATAGAGTGGTTATTGGTGCAGAATCTGAAAAGGCAATGAAAGTGATGGAGAAACTATATACTCCATTTGTTCGTCAAGGGAATCCAATCATTTTTATGGATGTGAAGTCTGCAGAATTAACCAAATATGCTGCTAATTCATTCTTAGCTACTAAGATCACTTTCATGAATGAAATCGCCAACATGTGCGAATTATTAGGTGCTGATGTCGATATGGTTAGAAAAGGCGTTGGTACTGATGCTAGAATAGGCAAACGTTTCTTGTTTGCGGGTATTGGTTATGGTGGAAGTTGTTTCCCTAAAGATGTTCAGGCATTGGCTAAGTCTGCAAGTGAAGTAAATTATGATTTCCAGATTTTGAAATCAGTTATGGGTGTCAATCAGATTCAAAAGGAGAAAATGATTGACCCATTGAAAGACTATTTTGGAGGAGACTTGTCTGATAAAACTATAGCAGTTTGGGGATTAGCTTTCAAGCCGTATACTGATGACATTAGAGAAGCTCCGGCTTTAGAGAATATCACTAAACTATTGAGTATGGGAGCGACTGTAAAAGCATATGATCCAGAAGCAATGGAGAATGTGGAAGGGATTTTTGGCGATAAGATCTATTTTGCGAAAGATGAATATGATGCCCTAGAGGGAGCAGACGCATTAATGATCATGACTGAGTGGCCTGTGTTCCGTACACCTGAATTTGATAAGCTTGAGTCTTCTCTTAAGAATAAAGTGATTTTTGATGGCAGAAACCTATATGACCTTTCGCAGATGGAAGAATTAGGATTCACCTATTACAGCATAGGTAGAAGAACCGTTAAGGCATGAGTAAGCAAAAAGTACTAATCACAGGGGGAGCTGGCTTTCTTGGTTCCCACCTTTGTGATCGATTTATCAAGGAAGGGTTTCACGTAGTAGCAATGGATAATCTCCTTACCGGAGACATTGCGAATATTGAGCACCTAATGGGACATCCTGATTTCGAATTTCAACATCACGATGTTTCGAAATATGTGCATGTATCTGGAGATCTTAAGTACATTCTTCATTTTGCTTCTCCTGCGAGCCCGATTGACTACCTCAAGATGCCGATTCAAACGATGAAGGTAGGATCATTGGGCACCCTTAATTGTCTTGGGTTGGCAAAAGACAAGGGAGCAAGAATGCTAATTGCATCTACTTCTGAAGTTTATGGTGATCCATTAGTGCATCCACAGAAAGAAGACTATTGGGGTAATGTAAATCCTGTAGGTCCGCGTGGTGTTTATGATGAAGCCAAGAGGTTTCAGGAGGCCTTAACAATGGCATACCACACATTCCATGGCCTAGAAACAAGAATTGTAAGGATATTCAATACTTTCGGGCCAAGGATGAGACTGGATGATGGTAGAGTTTTGCCTGCATTTATTTCTCAAGCATTACGAGGTGAAGATCTTACGGCATTTGGAGATGGTTCTCAAACTCGTTCATTTACTTATGTTGATGATTTGGTAGAAGGCATATATCGATTATTATTAAGTGATTATGCTCAGCCTGTGAATATCGGTAACCCTCAAGAGATCACTATTAATGAATTCGCTGAAGAAATCATTCGTTTGACTGGTAGTAGTTCTAAGATTAGCTATAACCCTCTTCCTAAGGATGATCCCAAGCAACGTAAGCCAGATATTACACTTGCTAAAGAAGTGTTGAATTGGGAGCCTAAGTATACCAGAGCTGAAGGATTGGAGCCTACTCTCGAATATTTCAAGAAGAAAGTTTTAGGTTAAAATATTCTCATGGAGTTCAGAGTTGCAATAATTGGATTAGGCTACGTAGGTCTACCTCTTGCTGTAGAAAGTGGCAAGAAGTATCAAACCATTGGATTTGATATCAATTTAAAGCGTATCTCTGAGCTCCAGAATGGAAAAGATAGAACGTTAGAGGTTTCGGAAAAAGAATTGTCAGAGGTTAAAAAGCTGTCATATTCAACCGACTCCAATGACTTGTTGAATTGTAACTTCTATATTGTCACAGTTCCTACACCTATTGATGAGCATAAGAATCCTGATTTAACACCTATTTTAAAAGCCTCAGAGCTTTTAAGTACTGTGCTGAAAAAGGGTGATATAGTAGTTTATGAATCAACTGTTTATCCTGGGTGTACTGAAGAGGTCTGTGTTCCTATTTTAGAGAAAAGTGGATTAAAATACAATGAAGACTTCTTCTGTGGGTATTCGCCAGAACGAATCAATCCGGGTGATAAAGTACATAGACTGCCTTCAATACTAAAAGTTACAAGTGGGAGTACTCCCGAAATAGCAAATGTTGTTGATGACTTTTATTCATCACTTGTAACTGCAGGAACATTTAAAGCCTCATCCATTAAGGTTGCTGAAGCCGCAAAAGTTATTGAGAACTCTCAACGTGATATCAATATTGCTTTTGTTAATGAATTATCACTGATCTTCAATAAGCTAGGAATAGATACCAATGAAGTGCTTGAAGCAGCCGGTACGAAATGGAATTTTTTGAAATTCTCTCCTGGTTTAGTAGGCGGCCATTGTATAGGAGTTGATCCGTATTACCTAACCTATAAGGCTGAATCAGTTGGATATCATCCACAAGTAATATTGGCAGGGCGCAGGATTAATGACAACATGGGAGCCTATGTTGCAAAAGAGCTCATAAAGCTATTGAATAAAAAAGCTGTCCTGAATCAGCAAACCAAAGTCTTAATTTTGGGAATTACTTTTAAAGAGAATTGTCCTGATATTCGAAATTCAAGAGTTATAGATATCTATACTGAATTGATTGATTTTGGTTTATCGGTAGATGTGATGGACACAGAAGCTGATCCCCAAGAGGTATTAGAAGAGTATGGTATTGAATTGACTAACAACCCTAATTTTGCCGATTATCGAGGAGTGGTCCTCGCCGTAGCTCACAAAAAATTCATGGACATTGATTGGTTCCAAACTAGAAAGAAAGTTGAGGTGATTTTTGATGTTAAGGGATTATTGCCCAAAGATTTATCAGACTCTAGGCTATAAATTGAGAATATTTTAACAATTTTGCCTTCCATTTGAGCATTACACAATAAAATACTCTGAAAATTGGATTATAAAGAAAATATAATTCCACATGATCATCAGATAAAACAAGCTGATCGAATAAACAAAAATGGGTTTCAACCGAAGCTCATTTGGTTTACAGGATTGTCTGGTTCAGGAAAATCAACTTTGGCAGGTGCATTCGAAACCTATTTGTTTAATCAAAACTATCACACCTACATTCTTGATGGTGATAATGTCCGATCTGGTCTAAATCAGGACTTGGATTTTTCGGATTCAAGTAGAAAAGAAAATATACGAAGGATTGCTGAGGTTTCTAAATTGTTTGTTGATGCTGGGCTTGTTGTTTTGACAGCTTTTATCTCTCCATTCAAAGAAGACCGTCAACAAGCTAAAGATCTTGTTGGAGTTGACAATTTTATCGAAGTATTTGTAGATACTCCACTAGAGATTTGTGAGCAACGAGATGTAAAGGGTCTCTACGCCAAGGCTCGAGCTGGTAAAATTCCTAATTTCACAGGGATTGATAGTCCATTTGAGAGACCAGAGACTCCTGATGTTCATATTGAGACCGAAGGAAAGACTGTTGAACAGTCTATAAAAGAATTAATTGATCAAATTATTCCAAAATTAAAATAGCATGAAAAGCTATAACCTTACACATATCAAAGAACTTGAGGCGGAAGCTATCTATATACTGAGAGAGGTTTTTGCGCAATTTGAAAATCCTGCAATCTTATTTTCAGGTGGAAAAGACTCCATTTGCGTTGCTCATTTAGCTAGAAAAGCTTTTTTTCCTGCAAAAATTCCGTTCCCATTTGTGCATGTTGATACTGGGCATAATTTCCCTGAAACAATGGAGTTCAGAAATAATTATGTTAAGGAATTAGGAGTTAAACTAATCGTAGGCTCTGTTCAAAAATCTATTGATGAAGGTGCTGCTTCTGAGGAGAAGGGTAAAAATGCTAGTAGGAATGCAATTCAAACTGTTACTCTTCTGGATACAATAGAAGAACATAAGTTTGATGCTTGTATTGGTGGGGCTAGAAGAGATGAGGAAAAGGCAAGAGCAAAAGAAAGGTTTTTTTCTCATCGAGATGAGTTTGGTCAGTGGGATCCAAAAAATCAAAGACCAGAACTTTGGAATATTTTTAATGGTAGATGCCATCAGGGAGAGCACTTTAGGGTTTTTCCTTTAAGTAACTGGACGGAAATGGATGTTTGGCAATATATTCTGTCAGAAAATATCGCATTACCTACTCTTTATTTTGCTCATGATCGACAGGTCATTAGAAGGAACAATACTTGGCTTCCGGTTTCTGAGTTTATAACTATCGGTGAAGACGAGGAAATAGTGACAAAGAGAATAAGGTTCAGAACTCTTGGTGATATTACTATTACGGGAGGAGATGAATCCGATGCGGATACACTTGAAAAAATCGTCGATGAAGTTGCTTCTGCCAGACAAACAGAAAGGGGTAACCGTGAAGATGATAAGAGGTCTGAGACTTCAATGGAAGACAGAAAGAAGCAAGGATACTTTTAATTTTTGGATCTAGATTAAAGAGAAATGAATAAGGATATAGAAAAGCACGATAATGCCGGCTATTTAAACATGGAGCTACTTAGATTCACAACTGCCGGTAGTGTGGATGATGGAAAGAGCACGTTAATTGGTCGTCTACTTTTTGATTCTAAGTCAATATTTCAAGATCAAATGGATCAAGTAGCAAAGTCCAGTGAAAGAAAGGGCTTGGAGCATACTGATTTGGCTCTTCTTACTGATGGGTTAAAAGATGAGCGTGAACAAGGAATTACAATTGATGTGGCCTACAGGTATTTCGCCACACCAAAGAGAAAATTTATCATAGCAGATACCCCAGGGCATATTCAGTACACTAGAAATATGGTGACTGGAGCTTCTACTGCAAACTGTGCTTTATTGCTGGTGGATGCTAGAAAGGGTGTAATTGAACAGACACAAAGGCACTCAATTATCGCTTCTCTTTTGAAAATCCCTCACGTTATTGTTTGCGTGAACAAAATGGATTTAGTCGATTATTCAGAGGAAGCATTCGAGAAAATTAAAGAAGATTATGAAGCATTTGCTTCAAAATTAGAGGTTAAGGATGTTCGATTCATTCCTATATCGGCGTTGAACGGTGATAATGTTGTAAACCGGAGTGATAATATGCCTTGGTATGAAGGTTCAACTCTATTATATACTTTGGAAACAATTCATATTGGGAGTGACTATAATCACATTGATTGCAGATTCCCGGTTCAAACTGTTATTCGACCTAAAAACGATAAGTTTCACGACTATAGAGGCTACGCAGGTAGAATTGCCTCAGGAGTCTTCAAACCTGGTGATGATATCACAGTAATGCCTTCTGGTTTTACTTCTAAGATTAAATCGATTGATACTTTTGATGGAGAACTTGAAGAAGCCTTTGCTCCAATGTCTGTAGCAATACAGTTGGAGGATGAGATTGACATTGGACGCGGTGATATGATTGTTAGGTCTGGTAATAAACCACAACCACTTCAGGATATTGAAGTAATGATCTGCTGGTTAAATGTAAAAGGTCCTAAGCCAAGAGCTAAATATCTACTTCGTCATACAACTGCCGAGGTTAAAACGATGATTCAGGAGGTGAGCTATAAATTAGATATAAGTACCCTTCATCGAAATGAAGAAGATAAGGAAGTTTCGGCTAATGACATTTGTAGAATGAAGCTGAGAACTACAAAGCCGTTACTTGTAGATGGATATGCAAAAAACAGGATTACTGGTAGTCTCATATTAGTAGATGAAGGTACCAATGAAACTGTTGCAGCAGGAATGATCATATAATTACTAATAAGAATATTAAGAGTTAAATTCTGAGTCACCATCTTATACGTGGTGACTCTTTTATTCACAACCATATGGACTTTAAAGAATTAATTTCAATCGCCAGACAAGCTGCAATCAAAGCGGGTGAGGCAATTATCGAAATCTACGAAAGTGGAGATTTTTCAATTGAGGCTAAATCAGATGATTCCCCATTGACATTAGCAGATAAAGCTTCTCATAATGTTATTGTGTCTTATCTGGAAAAAACGGATTTGCCAATTCTCAGTGAAGAAGGAAGTGCAGTTCCTTATGTTGAGCGAAAGAATTGGGATTATTTTTGGTTGATTGATCCATTAGATGGAACCAAGGAGTTCATTAAAAAAAATGGTGAATTTACGGTAAACATTGCTCTAGTCCATGAAACTAAAGTCATTGCAGGAGTAGTTTATACTCCGGTTTTGGAAGATGAGTATTGGGCGATCAAAGGGGAAGGAGCTTTCAAAAATGGTGAGCAAATCAGAGTAAATTCATTTAAGTTATCTGATGACAACCTGAAAGTAGTTGCTTCAAGATCACACCTAAATGGTGACACCCAACAGTTTATGGATGGTTTGTCAAATCCAGAAGTCGTTTCCAAAGGAAGTTCACTGAAGTTACTAATGGTCGCTGAAGGTGATGCTGATTTATATCCGCGATATGCACCAACCATGGAGTGGGATACTGCCGCGGCTCAAATTGTAGTGGAAGAAGCAGGTGGTACGGTAAATCAAAAAGATACTACTGATTCTGTTGTTTATAATAAGGAGAATCTGTTAAATCCTTATTTCTTAGTTTCAGGAAAGATATAAATTATGGGAAAAAGGATAATAGTTACGGGAGGAGCGGGATTCATTGGGTCAAATCTTGTAGAAGCGTTATTGGCTGACGAACGCATAGACAAAGTGCTTGTGATAGATAATTTGTCAAATGGCTATTATTCTAATATTGAAGAGTTTGAGGGGCATAATAAGTTTGAATTTGTCAATGAAGATATTCGAAATGCAGAGGGACTAATAACTCTATTCAAAGGATACGACCTGATTTCGCATCAGGCTGCTTTGGGTTCCGTGCCTCGTTCTATACAGGATCCGATAACGTCTAATGATGTAAATGTTGGTGGCACATTGAATGTTCTTAATGCTGCCGTGAAGAATAATATTGAACGAGTAGTATTAGCGTTTTCTTCAAGTACCTATGGTGATTCTCCCACTTTGCCAAAAGTAGAACACACCATTGGTAAACCCCTGAGCCCTTATGCTGTGTCAAAATATGCTTGTGAAGTTTATGCTGACGTTTTTCATAAAGTATATGGTTTGAATTATGTAGGTCTGCGGTATTTCAATGTTTTTGGCCCAAAGCAAAATCCCAACAATCCTTATGCTGCGGTTATACCTTTGTTTTGCAAGGCATTGTTAAATGGTGAAAGTCCAGTTATAAATGGAGATGGGTTGACTTCAAGAGATTTTACCTTCGTATCAAATGCTCTTGATGCTAACATAAAAGCTTTATTCGCAGACAATAAAGAAGCTTTGAATGAAGTTTACAATGTGGCTTGTGGTGAGCGGACTACTTTAAAAGATTTAATAAGAATCATTAATGATGAACTAGGCACAAATATTGCAGCTGAATATAAAAATGAACGTGCTGGTGATGTTAAACATTCTTTAGCGGACATTTCTAAAATACGCACCCTGCTAGGATACAATCCACAAGTATCTGTTGAACATGGATTGAGAATGGTATTGAGATCGTATCAGAATGAACAATATTCTCATTAATTATTTTTATTGTTAAGGGTGTATGACAATTTGTCTAACTTTGCCCTCTAAATTTTAATAACTGGCTAATGCATAAGAATTTAGTAGTTGTATTATTTGCTATTATCTTATTTGGATATTCAGATTTTGTAAGCGCACAAAATGCAAATTCAATTCAAAATCTTGAGAATGTAAATGTCGATGAGTTAAGTGATGATCAAATACAAAGAATAATAGATCAAGCCGAGTCAGGAGGGTATACTGAACAGCAATTAGAGTTTATGGCTAGGTCTAGAGGAATGTCATCCGCTCAAATTTCTAAACTACGCCAAAGGATCAATGAGGTAAGGAATGGAAGTTCCTCTAAATCATCAAACATTTCATCAGTTGATAGATCTAGAGTTTCTCCTAATCAAGAAGAAGTTGATGCAAATAGATCTTCCGGATTTGACCCGTTCCAGACAATATTTCCGGAGGACACTTTAGTTGATCCTAGTGAATTGAAAATATTTGGATTAGATTTTTTTAATAACCCAGAAATTTCATTTGATCCAAGTTTAAATATTGCCACTCCTGCAGATTATCAAATTGGTCCTGGAGATCAAATTGTAATTGATGTATGGGGAGCGTCAGAACAGAATTATCAGCTGCAAGTATCACCTGAAGGCTCAATTATCATCCCTAATTTGGGGCCAATCTATTTGAATGGGCTTTCTGTTGAAAAAGCAGAAACTAGGATTAAAAGTCGACTGAAAAATATATACAGTACATTAGGGCAGAATACTTTTGCACAAGTTAGTCTTGGTCAGATCAGAACTGTTAGTGTTAATGTGCTCGGTGAAGTTGCTCAGCCAGGTACTTATCAAGTATCATCTTTTACTACAGCATTTAATGCACTATATAACGCCGGGGGACCGACAGAAAATGGATCATTTAGAAGTATTGGGATTTATCGCTCTGGAAAGGAAGTAGCCGTTCTTGATGCATATAATTTTTTGATTAGCGGGACTGGTCAAAATATCATGTTACAGGATCAGGATGTTGTAATGGTAAAGCCATATGAAAATCGGGTGGCTGTAAGAGGTGAAGTAAAACGTCCTGCTTACTATGAGGTAATAAAAGGAGAAAGTCTTAATGATGTGGTTTCATTTGCTGGGGGATTTACAGGGTGGGCCTACAAGAAAAGTATTTCAATACGTAGAAATCTGGATAATAGAAAAACAGTGGTTACTGTTTTGGCAAATAGGTTTCCTGAGACCGGTCTAATAGATGGTGATGATCTTGAAGTTGGAAAAATTCAGAATCAATTTGTAAACAGAGTCAGAGTTGAAGGTGCGGTAAATCATCCAGGTGAATTTGAATTAAGTGATGGGATGACTCTTAAAGATCTCATTAATTATGTGGATGGATTAAGAGCGGACGCATTTTTACAAAGAGGGATTATTATAAGACAAAATGACGATTTAACCTTGTCGAATATTTCGTTTAGTCCTAGGGAAATAGTTTCTGGAGAATCAGACTTAATGTTGAAGTCGGAGGATTTGATAAAAATACAATCCATATTCGACTTAAGAGAGGAATATATGGTGTCTATACAAGGTGAAGTATTGACTCCAGGGGACTATCCTTTTGCTGACGGCATGACTGTTGAAAACCTAATTTATCTGGCGAATGGATTTAAGGAAACCGCAGCTAAATCTTTTGTCGAAGTTGCTAGGAGAGTAACTGATGAAGATGGCGATGGATCTGCCACGGCAACAATTTATAATTTTCCAATTGACAAAAATCTATCTATTAAAGATGGAGATAAGGATTTTCAGTTAAAACCATTTGATTTGGTAGTGATTCGTAAATCTCCGTTTTATGAAAAGCAAAATATTGTAGAAGTAGAAGGCGAAGCTCAATACCCAGGTAAATATGCTTTGGCAAGTAAGAATGAGAGAATTTCAGATGTTTTAACTAGAGCAGGAGGCACAACTAAATATGCATATATCAAAGGTGCGACGCTTATAAGAAGAACTGAGTATTTCGTTAATAAAGGAAAGGGTGAAAGTGATTCTAACGAGTCTACTGATGCCGCAGCAAAAATTAGACAAGAAGATCTGAAATCATTATTAGAAAGGGATACATTGGTTGATCAAAGAGATCAGGTTTTTAAAACTCAAGAATCAATAGGAATTAAACTAGATGAAATACTTAAAGCCCCTGGTTCTAAATATGACTTAATATTAAAGGAAGGTGACGTATTGAGTATCCCAAGACAATTACAGACCGTTAGAATAAGAGGAGAAGTATTATATCCAAGTACGGTAAGGTTTGATAATAATAGAACCTTCAGACAATACATCTCTCAATCTGGGGGCTTTTCAGATGACGCAAAAAAAGGAAAGTCTTACGTAGTTTACCCTAATGGAAGTGCTGAACGAACAAAGTCCTTTTTATGGTTCAAAAATTATCCAAGGGTTGATCCGGGAGCTGAAGTTATTATACCTAGGAAACCTGAGAAGAGGAAGTTAAGTCCTCAAGAAGTTATTGGAATAGCTAGCGGCTTGGGAACGTTAGCATTGATTATCAATAATTTAACAAGATAATTATGAGCGAACCTAAGGTTAGTGATGAGATAGATTTGATTGAAGTATTTCATGGTGTTTGGAAAAAAAGATATACAGTTATTAAGGTTGGTATTGCTGGAGCAATTATTGGATTGTTGGTTGCTCTTAGCCTTCCTGTAGAATACGAGGCTTCTTGCAGATTGATTCCTGAAAATCAAGGTAGTAGCATGGGAGGAATGAATGGCCTGAGCGGTCTTGCAAGTTTAGCAGGAATTGATTTGTCCTCGAATAATGGGAAATCTTTGTCTCCAACTCTATATGCTGAAATCGTTGGTAGTACCCCTTTCATTATAGAAATTATAAACGATACTTTATATTTTTCTAATGATGATGTTAAATTAACTCCTAAAAAATATTTTGAAGAGATTTATAGTCCTTCGATATCAAGTTATTTTTTACAGTATACGATTGGCTTGCCAGGATTGATAAAATCCATGTTTATGCAACCGAAAACAGATAAGCTGATCGAAGAAAATTCTAATGTTTTTAGTTTGTCTAAATCTGATAAGAAATTAATAAAGTCAATGCGTGAGCGCATTTTGTTAAATATAGATGAAAGAACTGGATTGATTCAAATCATGGTGGAAATGCCTGATCCATATGCAGCTGCTCAACTAGCAAATAATGTTAAGGTCAAAATTACTGAGTCAGTTGTTGGGTATAAAACAAGCAAAGCTCATATGAATTTAGATTTTATCGAAGGAGCATATCTGAATGCAAAAGAAAAGTTTACTGCTTTGAAAAATAAGTTGGCAATAGTAAGTGATAGAAACTTAAATATATCCTCAGCTTCAGCTCGAATTGAAATTGAGAATGTCCAAATGGAATATAATAGTGCATATCAGATATACACGAGTTTAGGGACTCAACTTGAACAAGCTAAGATTCACTTGAATGAAGAGACACCAGTATTTACCATGTTGGAGCCAGTTTTGATACCAACTGAGAAATCTAGTCCGAAAAGGTTACTTATTGTTTTGGTTTTTGGGATTTTAGGTACGGTAATTGGAGTGTTAATCGCTCTTTTCAAATTCCAAATGGGATAAGCCATTATTTTCAGCTCTAACACTAAACTTAAAAGTCTATGTTTTCAGATAATAAGGTTGTTCAACAACTTCTATCTTTAATGAAACAGAATGAAATTTACGATGTTGTTATTTCACCAGGGAGCCGGCATTATTCAATTACTAAATCGCTCGAATCTCTCAGTGAATTCAACCTATACTCTGTTGTTGATGAAAGAAGTGCAGCCTTCTTTGCTTTAGGGTTGATTCAAAAATTAAAGAAACCCGTAGCGATATGTTGCACTTCAGGAACATCTGCTGCTAATTATATTTCAGCGACAGTTGAAGCTTATTATCAGGAACTTCCTCTTCTTGTAATTACGGCTGATAGATTGCCTCAATTATTAGGTCAAAAAGAGGAGCAAATGTTTAAGCAAGATGACGTTTTTAAAGGGTTTACAAAGTTTCACGCCCAAATACCTCCTGTTGAAGATACAATAAGTGAATGGTATTGTAATAGAGTATTAAACGAATCGCTTCTTGCATTGTATCGATTTGGGAAGGGACCTGTCCATATCAATTTGCCTATAGAAAGGCACGATCTTGACACATTTAGTATGAAGGTTTTACCTCTTGCTAGAAAGATAAAATTACATGGTATTTCTTCAGATCGATTTAGGGATCCTATTAGTCAGGCTTCTGAGGAACTATCCAAAAAGAAACTAATGATTCTTTGGGGGCAAAGTGAGCCAATGAGCCATTCTCTAAGAAATAAGTTAGATTTATTTTGTGAAAAGTTCAATTGTGTCATAATTTCTGATAAGCTTTCTAACTGTCACCATAGTAGTTCCATTGAATTCGGGTTCCCAATTTTCAAGGCTATGAATTCATTAGAAAAAGATCAATTATTTCCAGATATTGTAGTAACAATGTTTGGGAATAGTACTTTTAATAATGATGTAAAAGGCTATTTGAAAAGACATTTAACAAAGGTTGAACATTGGGATATATCATGTAAAGGGGACGTTTGTGATCCTTTTGGTCGATTGAGTAGGATTTTTGAAATGTCTGAGGTTGATTTTTTTGATCAGATACTGGCTCAAAATGATTTTGTCAATCCTGATGCTGGTAAATATTTTAAGGATTGGAAAAATGTTGAGAATCAATTAATTGAGCCGGAGGACTCGTATGGCGAAATAGCTGCAATTGGAAAACTTATGAAGCGAATACCTTCCAATTCCTGTCTTCAAATAGCAAATAGTCTTCCCATAAGAATAGCGCATTTATTTGGATTGGATAAATCTGTGGTGGTTTATTGTAACAGAGGTGTCAATGGAATAGATGGTTGTATGTCTACAGCCGTAGGTTATGCAGCAGCCTCGGACGAATTGGTATTTTTGTTGATCGGTGATTTAACGTTTTTTTATGATATGAATGCATTGTGGAATAGACACCTATCTTCAAATTTAAGGGTTCTGCTCCTAAATAATGAAGGTGGAGGTGTGATGCACCTACCATTGAAGAACGAGCAAGCTGAGGATATATCCAAACATGTATCTGCTGGACATTCAACCAATGCGAGAGGTTGGGCAGAATCAGTTGGAATTAATTATTTTCCTGTTACTCAAGAACAGGAGTTGGAGAATGGTTTAGATTTATTGATTTCGAATAGTGAAAAGCCGATAATTGTTGAAGTTTTCACCAAGAAAGAGAGAGATGTGTCTGATTATAGATCCTTTTTTAGGAAGTTAAATAGAGATACACTTCAAGATAAAGTGGTACAAAAACTTAAGAATTCTATAAAAGGTTCTTTTCTTTAATATCAGTTTATACTATTTATATGCGAGAAAGCAATAGTAGGATTGCTAAGAATACAATTATCCTGTATTTCAGGATGATATTTACTGTCCTAATTAATTTATATACATCTCGCTTACTACTCGATAGACTTGGAGTAAGTGATTTTGGTTTATTTAATCTAGTAGGAGGCGTTGTTTTATTAGTTGGGTTTATTAATAATGCAATGACATCTTCAACACAAAGGTTTCTAAATTATGAGAGTGGAACTAGTCATTTAAATAACTTAAAACAAGTATTTGGATCTAGCTTATTAGCCCACCTTTTAGTTGGTATAGTAATATTGATGCTCGGAGAGTCCCTGGGTCTATGGTTTGTTTTAAATTCATTAAATATTCCTGAAGGGCGAGAAGTTGCATCAATATGGTTGTATCAATTGTCATTAATTACGCTTTTTGTAACCATCCTGACGGTTCCTTACAATGCATTGGTTATAGCAAACGAAAAAATGTCGATCTATGCTTTATTGAACGTTTTGGAAGTATTTCTAAAGCTTATAGCGGTTATTTTGATCGATAGTTTTGTATACGATCATCTAATGACATACGGTTGTTTATTATTTGTTGCTTCATTTCTGGTTAGACTATTCAATATAGTTTATTGTTTACAGTATTTTCCTGAGTGTAGAGTGTTTTACATTTATAATCCAAGACAACTAAGGCAGTTGCTGTCTTTTTCGGGTTGGTCATTAAGTAGCAATTTATCTATAGCCCTCAGAACCCAAGGACTTCAGATAATCTTAAACCTTTTTTTCGGCACAGTTTTAAATGCCAGTATGGGGATCGCTAATCAGGTAAATATGGCTGTAAAAAATTTTGTTATGAACTTTACAAAGGCGCTGAATCCACAAATCGTAAAAAACTATGCGTCTGGCGACATAAATCAAATGCAAAAGCTAATTTATTTTGGTTCTCGTATTTCCTTTTACTTGGTATCGATAATTGCAATACCAATTATTATTGAGACGAAATTTATTTTAAATATCTGGTTAAAGGAAATTCCAGATCTTGCTATTGTGTTTATTAGATTGATATTAATACAAGCATTAATTGATTCTTTTGCAAGTGTAATGGCAACAGCACAAGGAGCAACTGGGCGGGTAAAGAATTATCATCTTACTCTCAGTTTAATAGGGCTATTGAACCTTCCTATTAGTTATTCATTATTATACTTTGGATTTGGTCCAGAAAGTACCTTAAAGACAGGTATCGTTATATCCTTATTCGTGGGTATCGTCAGAGTACTTTTTTTGTCTAATTCTGTTGGTATAAATGCAAGAGACTTTGTTTTTGGTGTCATGGGAAAATGCTTTCTGGTTGCCATTTTAGCTACTTCGTTCGCATTTGTGTTTCATTTATATTTTAGAGGCGGCTTCATAATGAACGTCTTGTCATTATTAGTGTCAATTTTATCCGTACTTTGTATGGTGTTTATCATTGGCATAACTACACAAGAAAGACAGCTTATTATTAAAAAGGTAATGGCCATTGCTCATTTACCGTCATTAAACAAGAAATAGTAAAAGAGGCATTGTAGATGATAAAAAAAATCATTAAAAAAATTCTTGCAAAGTATATTGTAATACACAAAGTATCGGTTCCTTACGATATACGAATTGAAGATAAACAGAATGAATTTTCAGGCGATGTAGCTATAGTTACTGGTGGTAGTGGCGCCATTGGTAGGGCAGTAGCCTGTCATTTAGGAGCTATGGGTGTTCATGTTTATGTGTGCGGAACTACTATTGAAAAAACTAACTTGGTTACACAAGAGATTCAAGCTTTAGGAGGCAAAGCAAGTAATTACGTGTTGGACGCCACTAATCCTGAAAGTATTAAAGATTTATTTAATCAAGTGCTTGAGCAGGAATCAAAATTAGATTACTTAATAAATTGTTTAGGTGGGAGTGCAAGAGGTAAAAGTGCTCCTATTTTTGAACAAGAGATTAGCGTTATTAATGATATTTTGGATGTGAATCTTAAAGGAGCGATTTTCTCTTGTCGAGAAGCATCAATTGTGATGAAAAATCAAGGCAAAGGAATAATAGTTAATGTTTCATCTATAATTGGAGATCATGGAAAAGAGAACTTCTCAGAGTATTCTGCGTCAAAGGCGGGGTTAATATCGTTCACAAAATCAATTGCAATGGATTTGGGCAAATATGGGGTCAGGGTGAATTGTGTTTCTCCAGGGATTGTTCAAAGAGGACAAATTACGGAAAGAGATTTGCAAAGAATAAAAAAATCTAACTATTTAAATGATTTTTGTAAGCCTGAAGATATTGCCGATTCAATTTTGTTTTTATTGTCGAGTAAAGCAAGATTTATTACGGGACAAAATATTGTAGTAGATGGGGGTAGATCTCTTGGGTTAAAGGGTGATTAAAATTCTTATCTTGACAAGTCTAAGGAACTTCTAGTACTTGGAGCTATTACGATTTAAACTAGAATGTGAGTGAAATATATTTGTTTCAAGGCATAGGTTTAGAAACAAAAATCAACTAAAGTATGAAAATTGGAATTATGACTTTTTGGGAGTCTAAGAATAATTATGGTCAGATTCTTCAATTATTTGCCTTACAACGGTACCTGAAAAGTGTTGGGCATGAAGCATATTTGATACGATTTTATAGAAGGGACAATTCCTCACGTTTAACAAAATTACTTAGAAAGGGTGTTTTAGGAATTTTGAAAAGCAAATTCAATAAAAAGAAGGCAGATGAGATTGATGAAGCACGTAAATTTGAAGAGTTTAAAAGAGAAAATATAGAATTTGGACCTAATGAGTATTTCTCATTAGATGAGATTAAGGAAAATCCTCCCTTAGCGGATGTTTATATAACTGGTAGTGACCAGGTATGGAATCACACCTTTACAGTGTCACCAGAAGCATTTTTGTTGTGTTTTGGTTCTGATGATGTAAAAAGAGTTGCCTACGCTGCTAGTTTTGGTGTTAGAGAGCAAGATCCGTTAACAAAGAAATTGTTTATCAAACATCTGCGTAAATTCGATAAAATTGGTGTCAGGGAAAGAAGTGGAATTGAACTTGTTGAAAATCTAGGGTTTAATCCGGTTTGGGTATTGGACCCCACAATGTTATTTAATTCAGCTCAATGGAATGAGATGTTAAACCTTGATTCTTTGAAGGTTAAAATGCGAAAAGAATCGATATTCATATACACATTGGGAAATAGCAAAACTAATGACAAAGATAAGTTCATCTCATATGCTTTAAAGATGGATCAATATAATGTAATCCATTCTACGGCTAACAGCGATTTTACAGGGAATTTATTTCCTACCATAGAAGAGTGGGTTAATTATATTCGCACATCCAGGCTAGTAATAACAACGTCTTTTCATGGGATTATATTCTGTATTTTGAATAATACGAATTTTATTGTATTACCTAATACTGGAAGTGCTGAAGGAATGAATGACCGGATAGAAAGCATGTTATCAATTTTAAATATGGAGGATCATTTAATGATTAAGTTTGATAAATCAAAATTTGATGAAATTTTAGAACGCAGAATAAACTGGGATTTTATTAATAAAAAAATAGAAGAATTGAGGATAGTTTCGAAATCATTCATTAGTGATTTTATCACTAGTTAAATTTAAAGATAGCAGTTTGAAGATATTAGCATTTCCAGCATTTCGAAATGAACATAAAAATCCTTATAATTCTAGGCTATATAATTTTATTAAGGAACAAGGTCACAAGGTTGAAGAGTTTTATCGATTTCAATCTTTAAAAGATAAATATCATATTTTCCATATTCATTGGCCGGATACAATTATAAGAGCTAAGAGTTTGTTTTTTCTAAATTCGCTTAGGTTGGTATTGTTTTATTTTGATTTAATAATATTGAAAATAGCAGGAACTAAAATTGTTTGGACTGCCCATAATCTAAGATCGCATGAGTATAGTCAGAATAGCCATTTAAATCAGGTATTGGAACGCATTCATATTTCAATATTTATTAAGTACTTCATTAATGCTATTATAGTTTTGAATGACCAGACGGAGTCAATGATAAAGACTCTTTATAATATAGGTGAAAACCGTAGGTTGACATTCGTTAAAATACCTCATCCTAATTATAGAGGGATTTATAAGACAATGGACCAACAATTTGCGAGAAAAGAATTGAATTTAAATCAGCAATTATTTACCTATGGATACTTCGGAATAATAAGAAAGTATAAAAATGTTAAAAATTTAGTTGAATGCTTTATTAATTTAAATGATGTCAATTCTCAATTGATAATTGCTGGTAGTCCAGAGGATCTAGATGAAGTTAGAGCAATTGAAGAAATGATTGTAAATGAAAAAAATATTTACTTTTTAGAAAAAAGGTTGACCAACCACGAAGTTAGTTGTTTTTTTTCAGCGTGTGATTTGACTGTTCTCCCTTATAAAAATATTCATAATTCTGGATCAGCTATATTATCATTGTCCATGAATAAGCCAATTCTGGTGCCTGATAGGCCTGTGTTTTCAGAGTTTAGTGATATTGTTGGGAAAGATTGGGTTTGTACCTATCAAGAATTGAGTGCTGATGCCCTTAAAGTGGCTCAGGAAAAAGCTAAAACTTTGAGAATACTTGAACCAATTAATTATGGGATATCTAAATTGGATAATTCGATATTGGCATCGGAAACTTTATCCTTTTATGAGTTAATAATTCGAAAATAGAAGATAGTCAAATCTTTGAAAATTTTAATATTTAATTCGCTTTACACAGATTTTGTTAAAGGGGGGGCGGAAAGATCTGTCAAGTTTTTAGCAGAATCACTTGTTAACAATAATGTTAGCGTCACTGTTGTGGCTTTAACCAATAAACGTAGTTTTCAGGCCTCAGAAAATGGGGTATTCGTTCAATACTTGAAGAATAGAAACGTTTATTGGGCTTTTGATGAGTCGAATAAAAATCGTAAAATCAATAGATTATTGAAGTATATATGGCATCTTATAGAGGCCTTCAACATATTTCAATACCACAGATTGAGGAAATTGATTAAAGATGAAGCTCCTGATGTTGTTCATACCAATAATATCACAGGCTTTTCCCCTATTATATGGTTTATCTGTAAGAACTTGAAAATTCCTGTGGTCCATACCATAAGGGACTACTATTTGATATGTTCCAATTCCAATATGTTACGACATAGTGTCAAATGTGAAAAACAATGTTCAATGTGTAGAATTTTTACTGCAACAAGGAGAATAGGAGCTAAAAATATTGATGTCATCGCAGGGATAAGTAATAAGGTTATTGAGGTTCATGAATCCAACGGATACATCACACAGCCTAATGTGTTGATATATAATCAATTGCATAGGTTGAGGGAAAAAGAAGTTCGAAGTAATAAGCATGCTGGATTGGTATTTGGTTATTTAGGTAGATTATCTGTTCATAAGGGCATAGAGGTATTGTTGAATGCGTTTAGTTTTGTAACAGATGAAAATGTAAGGCTTATTATTGGAGGGAATGGTGATAAAAATTACGTCGATTATTTAAAACGTAAGTATGATGGAGAGAATATTGAATACATTGGCCATGTAGACAAAGATTTATTCTTCAAGAAAATCGACGCATTAGTTGTGCCTTCTATTTGGGATGAGCCGTTTGGTAGAATAATACTTGAGGCATACCAATATAATCTGCCTGTGATTGGCTCAAAGAATGGAGCAATTCCAGAATTGGTAAAACACGAGAAGTCTGGAATACTGTATTCAAATGAAACTGAATTGATAAAGGTGTTAGTTTCTTTTAAAGAGAATTATTCAAATTATGATTGGAATATCTCTGAAGTTTTATCTGCCTTTCAGGATCGAGATATTGCACAAGACTACATTAGTCTTTTCGACAGTCTTACAAACATAACTTAATGCTGCTCAAAGAAAGAAGTATTGCATTGTATTTTATCGTTGCTTTGGTGCCTGCCAATGGTCTACTTATTCCCATTGGAAGAAATTGGACTCCTTTGCAAATTGCAGTTATTGTTTTGATTGGACTTCAATTCATAGGTTTAATTCTCTCCCGCGGCAATCCAAGGAATGCATATGTTCCAAAAATTATAATGTGTTTTTTTGCATTGATCATTTTTATTTCGTTCAATTCGTATGTTTTTCTGCCTTCAAAAAACGAAATAAAATATATTAGCGGCGAATTTCCAATAAGAGAATATGGGAAAAGTAGTTTGTTATACTTTTTGTGGACCATATTTAATTTAGTGATGGTCTTAAGCTTATACTTCGAAATTGATTCGAGACCAAAGTTTAATCAGGTTATTAAAGTATTATTGTATTCATCAGTTTTTTATGCAGTTTATGCTTTATATCAATATATAATTACTTCGGTTCTTGGTGATTCAAGTATGGGGTTAGTTTATATCTTGAAGCCTGAATATTTGTACGGTCCTGAAGCAATAAGAAGTGCATCGCTTGAAAGGGAACCACTATATTATTCATTTTATTTAATGGGTGTATTATTCTTATCATTTCGTTTATATGAATTGAAACAATTTGATCAGATACCTCGAAAAATACTCATTTTGGTGATCTCCATTAACTTGTTAGCTTTTTTTCTTACTAAAGCTACCTCCGGGTTTGTTGGTCTAATAGTTGGATTCGTAATATATAAAAATAGCTTATTTCGCTTTAAACGTGTTTTGCGACCAAGTATCTTGCTTCGCAACATATTCATCTTTATTGTCGTGATTTTTGGTCTTAGCGTATTTGTATTTATTAATAAGGCAATGCTATTTAGAAGATTGCAGACGGTAATAAGTTTTGATGAAGGTTATGTTAGAATTAAGTCTTACATTGAAGGATTTGAAGCTTTTAGTGCACACCCGTGGATAGGTATTGGAATTGGTAATAGTCCCTATTTCGTCTCTACTGAGGTAATACATAATATGTATTTATCAATTGCCACTGAAATGGGAATTCCATTTTTATTGGTCTTTTTAGCTTTTTTGATTTATCTGATTGTAAATCTGTATAAAAGAAAAAATACAGGAATCTTTGAATATGCATTTTTGGCTTATTTGATATCTACTTCTGTTCAATGGATTTCCTTCTTTAATATGAATTTGCCCTCATTTTGGTTTTTTTGTACATTAATTGTTTGTTTGCTATTCAAACGTGAACTCAATAGTGTTAAAACTGACTTGGAAAATATTAGGCTTGAGTAAATATTGAATTAATGTGTAATTATTAGTTTTTGTTTGATTGTCTCGGATCCTACGTTATTCAATTCAATAATGTAAAGGCCTGGAGGAAGTTCAGGTAGTAAAATTACGTTATCATGTGTGACTGGCTCCAAATGAATTTGTTGACCAATTGAATTAGTGATTTTAACCTTCCAGTTTTTAAAACTTAGAGAACTTAATATTTTAATATAATTGAGATTACAGGGGTTAGGATAAAGTTTTATAGGTTCAGAAATTATACTTAGGTAAAGGTCGTCTGGAGAGCAATTCTTATTTCCAATGTTCCAAAGAATAGTTTCAAGTGGTTTGTTAAGCCGATCTACCGATTGAATACCTCTGATTTTTCCCGAAATGTTAGAGTATAGAATGTTTGAAGAACATGACACCTCGCCACCCACACCATTGCAGTTATGGTCTGGTTCTATATAAAGGTCTTCTCCCCACCCATTCGCGAAAACACAATAATCGACACCCCAGTTAGCTGTTATTCCGTGAAAACTTGATCCAAATGCATTGAAGTTTATTATTAAATTATATTTGGAGAAACGAGATACGGCAATGTGGAGATGGGAATTATTAGGATTTGCATGAACGTTTAATCCATCAACAGTATTGTAATGTCCTTCCCGAATAAACAATCCATTGTCAGCGTTTTTAATGCTTACATTTTTCACCCAGCAGTTTGAACAATGGTCTAATTCTATACCATTATAGCCGAAATTGTCTTCACCACAATGATGACACCACTCATGTGGATTAAAAAGTATGGTCAAATCTTCAATTCCTGTTTCAATTCCAGTGAGTTCAATAACAGCATTTTGCCAGTCATAACAATCGCCCCCTGAATGACCACAAGGTTGATGCATTCCCTTTAACCCATTTGGAAAGTAAAGTATTGTTTTATGTTGTCCGGCACCTCTCAATACTTGTCCACTTCTAATTGATAGAGGTGATTCAATAATGTGAATTCCTTCATCAAAGTTTATAATTCCGGATATATTGTTATTGTTATAAGGGATAGGTTTTTCCCCTTTTTTATATCCAACTTGTTTGTAGCCATTTAAAAAGAAGTCATCATATGTGCATTGACCATGTAAATTAGTAATTACTGTTAATAAAACAGAGATATAAAGTAATCTAAACATGTTCTATCATTTTGAATGAAGATTATTTAATACTCTGTTAATAAGACTTTTGACAAATTCTAATTTAGATAACAAATTATCCGGTTTAACTTTAAGCTGTTTAAGTTGAAGTTTGTAGTTAAACTACATAATATTTAATTATAATTATCAATTGAGGATATTAATCTTAGCAAAAGACTATCCACCAACTGTCGGTGGAGTTGAAAATTATAGTAAAAATCTTGCTGAAGGACTTAGTAACTATAAGCAGGTAAAAGTTCTAACATTTGCTTCAAAACAGCCTTTGAATTTCAAGGATAACGTAGAGGTGGTAAGAGTTAAACCATGGAGTAATCTTGAGTTTGTTATGGCCATTCAGCTTTTAGGGTATTTGATAAAACTCACAATAAACTGGAGGCCTAATCTAATATTTGCGACTACATGGAAAGTTGCCATTCCTGCTTATTTGATTAAAAAATTTGGTCGGATAGACTATGTGATTACTGCACATGGGGCAGAAATTACTCGTCACCGGAGTAATAGGTTTATCATGCTATTAATGAGGGGTATTCTTCGATCGGCAGAGAAAATCATTTGTGTGAGTGAGTTTACTAAATCAAGAGTAATTAACTATTGCCCGTCAATTGACACTAATAGAGTATTTGTAGTTCATAATGGAATTAATTTTGAAAGTATTAAGCGCTATGAAACCAATGAAGCTCGTAACCGTCTTTCATTGGATCAAGATAAAATCTATTTTCTGACTATATCTCGTATTGACAATAGGAAAGGGCATGATGTAGTTATTGAATCTTTGACTGAATTGGGAAAATTATTTGGAAATAATTTTGAATACCTTATCGTTGGAGATGGTCCGTGTAGGTCACAACTAGAAGAGAGAGTAAAAGCGCTGAAAGTGAATCATTTAGTCCAATTTACTGGTTTTGTTGATTTTGAGTTGTTGGATTATTACTATTCTTCATGTGATCTATTTGTGCTTTTGAATAAAATGGAGAGTGAAGAAGATTTTGAGGGGTTTGGTTTGGTTTTTGCTGAAGCTGGTTATCACGGTAAACCAGTCATTGCTGGAAAGAACGGTGGTCCGTTAGAGGTTGTAAAAGATGGAGTAACAGGTTATTTAGTTGATCCGACGGTGAAGTCTTTCAAAGAAATAATAAACAAAAAGGCGTTGGATCAAGGGCAGTTGGCCAAGTTAGGTAATAATGGTATGCAAAGGGTTAAGGAGAATTTTGATTTAGAACTTATGGTGGCACAAATAAATGATTTAATTGAATGAGCAATTTGAATATTGAGCCACTAATATCAATAATAACACCTGTTTATAATATTTCAGATTATTTATTTAAAACTATTGAATCTGTTATACATCAAACTTATAAAAATTGGGAGCTGATTCTGGTTGATGATTGTAGTGTCGATAGTTCTCCTGAGATTATGAGGTTTTATTCATCACTTGATGAAAGGGTAAGACCTTTTTTTTTAGAAGAAAATCAGGGTGCCGGTTATGCACGTAATTTTGGTTTGAAACAAGCAAAAGGAGAATATGTGGCTTTTCTTGATAGCGACGATGTGTGGTTGGCTAACAAACTTCAAGCTCAGGTTGAGTTTATGAGGTCAAATGTCTCCATTGAATTTTCCCATACTTGGTACTCTGAAATTGATGAAAATGATCAGGAAATTAGAATGTTTGTAACGCCCAAGAAAATTTCATTTAGGTTGCTTAAATACAATAATTATATCCTTACTTCTTCAGTTTTGTGCACTAGAGACTTGGCACTTGGTTCAAAGTTTTCGCTAATGCGTCGCAGACAAGACTGGGTTTATTTTCTGGAGTTGTTGAAAAATACTAAGCATGCTTATGCAATTGATAAATGTCTCGTTCATTATAGGAAAAGTTCAAATTCATTAAGTTCTAATAGATGGAAATTAATAAAGCCTAATTTTGTGTTTTTTAAAAGCTATCTGTTCAAGGGAAACTTTTTAAGAGCGATAATTCATTTTTTAATTTTCTTACCTTTCTATTTTCATAACAAGATATTCAATAATAGACCTATTAAATGAAAGTATTAATCACTGGCGGATCCGGATTTATTGGGACTCATTTACTTAAATATCTACTTGAAAAGGACGATATTCAGGTTTTAAATATTGATTTGAACCCCTCACCGATTAATGATTCTCGCGTTAACACAATACATTGGGATATAAGGCAGGAAGAAGTGCTTCATCTAGAGGAAAGAGGTTTCGATTGTTGTATTCATTTGGCGGCGCTTTGTAAGGAACCTGGTTTTGATTGGAATGAATATTTTGTTACTAACCATTTTGGCACTAAACAGATAATAAAACTTTGTGAGACGTTGGCTATTGATCACATAATATTCACTAGCACTATGATGGTGTTTAAAGCTGAAGAAAGTGTTAAAGTTGAAACAGATGTAACAGCACCAGATACTGCTTATGGGATTTCAAAATTACTAGGGGAGTTAGAATTGTTAACTTGGCAAACCAAGAATAAAGGTAAATTGCAGATTATCAGACCTGCAGTGGTGTTTGGGGAGAATGAAAATGCCAATTTCACAAGATTGTATCAAGCATTAAAAAAGGGATTTTTCCCATATGTAGGTAAATCCAGTACGGTGAAATCAAACATCTACGTAAAGGAGCTGGTTTGTTTTGTTGATTATTTGTTCGCATATTCAGGAGAAAACAGAATTTTCAACTTCGCTTTTCCTGTGAAGCAGCCTATGAAGGAAATTGTACAAACATTTAAAGAAGTTTTTGGTCTTAGATCTGTTAATCCGGTTATTCCTTATAGGTTATTGCTATTGCTTAGTTATGGGTTTGAGTTGTTAAACTCTATAGGTCTTAAAAATTCAGTGCATCATAGACGAATACAAAAGTTATTTTTCTCTACTTACATTCACCCAAAATCAGCTTTAGAAATCGGTTATAACTTTAGTTATGATTTGAAATCAGCTTTAAGGGACTGGAAAGAGTCTGGAGATTTAAATAAATAACAATGTAATGAATTGCTAGTGTTTGAATGCATTATGTAAAGAAATCAAGCATTCGCTCTGTTCACAACCTATAATTGATGTATAGTTGGTTCAGAGTTTTGTTTATACTAAGATATTTCTTTATCAGATAGATCCAGTCAATATTTAATTGTGACAATTTAATAGTTTGAAAAGGGTATGTGTTGATGTATTTTTACATTTTATTTTATTCTAAATGACAGGGCATAGATTTTCTAAATATTTTCCGGTACTTTTCTTTTTGGCTGATCTTCTCTGTCTGAATTTTGGTGTCTTTATAGCAAACTACGATAGGTTTGGTCAATTCATATACACCAATGAATCGTATCTAACCTTGCAATTTGCTATAAATCTTATTTGGTTAGTTATTTTTTTTACCACAAAACTTCATGAAATCAGTCGAGAGGATCGATTAATTGACCATTTGAATAAGGTGCTTACAGCCTTGGTTATCAACTTGTCTGTTGTTTTCGCTCTTTGGTTTATTGCCAAGCCCTTCTACTATTCAAGACAGCATTTATTTGTTACCTACCTCGGTTTTACCTTTCTTCTGATAATTTGGAGAACAATATGGCATTACTTTATTCGCTATTACCGAACCAAAGGGTTCAACATTCGAAATGTGGTGATCGTAGGGTATGGTGAATTGGGTGTTGAGTTGGAGAAATATTTCAAAATAAACCCAGGTATCGGATATAAGTTTCTCGGTTATTTTGATAACAAAAAGGAAGATGTAGAAAGGAAATATCTAGGTGGTGTTAATGATTTAAAAGAGTATTCTATCAGTAATCCAGTTGATATCATCTTTTGTTGTTTACCGCGGATGTTTGAAAATGATATTAAAGAATTAATTGATTTTGCAGAGAACAATTTAATTAAGATAAAAATCATATCTCAGTTTAGTAGACTTGGAAATCGAAATTTGACTATTCAAAGATATGGCGGCTTACCTGTTATTAATGTTAGTGCTATTCCGTTAGATAGTCAGGCTAATCAGTTTATAAAACGTGTATTCGATGTTATTTTTGCGTCACTGGTTTTTATTTTTATTTTCTCTTGGTTAATTCCGATTGTTGGACTTCTTATAAAATTAGAATCGCCAGGTCCAATTTTCTTTAAGCAATATCGGAATGGTCGGGATAATCATCCATTTCTCTGCTGGAAATTTAGAACGATGGTTGTAAATAAGGAGTCTGATAGTAGGCAAGCAACCAAAAATGATCCTAGAATAACCAAAATTGGAGCAATTCTCAGAAAAACGAGTATTGATGAGATTCCGCAATTTGTCAATGTGTTTCTGGGCGATATGTCAGTTGTAGGGCCACGGCCACACCCAATTAAATTGAATGAAAAGTTTCAACCACAGATTGATCGTTTCATTCAGAGGCATGCTGTTAAACCAGGAATCACAGGCCTTGCGCAAGCTAAAGGTTTTAGAGGTGAGACTGCAGTTTTTTCGGATATGAGTGGTAGGGTTCGGTTGGATCGATTTTATGTAAAGAATTGGTCCTTGATTCTTGACTTTAAGATTATTGTTTTGACTGTTATTTCAATTATCAAAGGAAGTGAAAATGCTTATTGATTCATTTTTTATTAAGCTTAGTTATATCAGTGTAAAGAATTCGTCCTCCTTCAATTGCAAGTAATATAAATGGCAAACCAAATAGGTTTTTGAACTGATCCCTAAAGAAATTACCTATTTCAGGAATATGTATGCTTGTGAATAGAACCCAAAGGAATACAAGCATACATATTAATGCTGTTAGCCCTAGCATGAGATAATTTCTCACTCTGACATTATTATCGAAAAGTAGATAGATGAATACTATGTGCAAGAGGAAATAGGTAGGGTAATATATTATCCAGCCCAAAGTTTGTTCACGAAATTCATCCTGCTTTGCTTGATTTCTAACAAGCTCATAGAAATCATTATTAGCTGCTCCAATAAAATTAGCCACACCATCGAGTAATTGAGCATAAAGTCTGAGTACCCAAATTTTAAGAATGCCATATACAATAATTAGGAACAAAGTAATTCCTGCAAAAAAACGATGATACTTCTTAAGCATGGCTTGTTTTCTTACCAATTGATGAATATCTATTTAGCCAATATCTCCACATTAGAAATATAATCAGGTACACGAAGAAGACGTAGGTGTATTTGTGGTTGAAATCAAATGTCTCTTGGAAGTACTTGTAGTTGAGGGCTAGAATGATTTCGCGAATTACATTGATGAGGAACACTACAAGTGTACCAATAGGGATGATTATTATTTTGTATTTCCAAGGTCCAGGAAAACAAAGTAAGAATCCAATGAAAAGAGCCATCAGCTCAAGTCCATTGCATGGATCAGCTACAAGAACCACTGGTTGGCCGTCTATATAGATGTATCTTGCAGACTCTCCACTTTCTTTATCTTTCCATCCATGACTCGTATCGTACCCAAGTATTGTCAAACCAATTCTTGTTCCCTGTACAACTTTAGTTGTTAGCCACTCATTAGCTCTGCCATCAGGTTTGATGAAGCCATGATACACTATCATCCATCCAACAAGGAGTATTAGTGCTCTAATGGCAAATAGCTTAAGAATGGATTGAACTTTGTCGTTGGTACTCATTAAAGTAAATGTAATTGTAAACTCTGAATTGAAATAATGAAATCTACTATTAGATTTATCCCATTAAAGTGTAGATTTACACATCTATCCAGCATTAAGGCATATTTAACGAAATTCTAGCTCATTCTAAAATAGAGCGTATTAGCTTAGTGTCATAATTATTCGCAACGTATGCAAATCGTCCTAGCTGTATTGTCTTCATTTATCGTGACGTTCATCGTCTTGCCTATTATCATAAAGGTAAGTCGATCGATCGATCTATTGGATAATCCAGATCGACGTAAGATTCACTCAATTAGTACTCCATCTCTTGGGGGGATAGCTATATTCCTTGGTTTTAGTTTAGCAGTTCTAATTACTGTTCCATTAGCGGATCTTGGAGCCATTCGCTATTTCTTATTTGGTATTATTATCATGGTTTTTCTAGGAGTACGTGATGATGTGGCCAACATGACTGCTAAGCATAAATTGGCTATCCAGATCTTTGCAGCTCTTATGGTAGTGTACTTCTCCGAGATAAGACTCGATGGGTTCTATGGAATCTTTGGTGTTAATGATATGCCTGTATGGTTTGATATTCCCTTTTCCGTATTCGTTATTGTTGCTTTGACGAACTCCTTTAACCTTATTGATGGAATAGACGGGTTAGCAGGTTCTATTGGAATATTAATTCTTGGGTTTTTAGGATGGGCATTTTTAGCTGAAGGGCACATTGCTTATTCTGTCATCTGTATTTCATTGGTTGGAGCACTCTTTGCGTTTCTGTTCTATAATTGGTTTCCTTCGAAAGTATTTATGGGTGATACAGGCTCGCTATCAATGGGCTTTGTGATATCTAGTATGGTAATTCATTTCATCAACCTTGCGAATGATGGCGGATTTACTTTGCCAATAGAGTCTGCTGTAGGGGTGGGTATGTCATTGTTGATTTTACCCATTTATGATACTCTTAGAGTTTTTACAATTCGATTTGTGAATGGTAAAAACCCATTAGATCCAGATAGGAATCATCTACATCATGGGTTATTAAAATTAGGGTACAATCACGCTCAGGCTACACTAATCTTATTGAGTTTCAATGTGATTATACTCGCTATTGCCATTGTACTTAATTTCTATTTAAAAAACGGAGAATTGATTTTAGCCATAGCTTCTATTGTTGCGGTGATTACTATCTTTTTTGAGTACAAGCTGAGCAAGCTAAAGTATCTCAAAAAATCCGTAGCCAGAGATCGTAATCTTTACGTATCAAAATCCGCTTAATCTTAGCTGCTTTATTATTTTTGCCTTTCTTCACGATATTGAAGTGAAATACAGGCATTATGATAGAAAAGATCCAACAATACTTAGAGGAGATAGAGAATACCACTGCTAAATCGAAAGATGAATTAGAGCAATTCAGACTAAGATTTATCAGCAGAAAAGGAGTCATGTCTGAGCTTTTCGATTCATTTAAAACCATTCCTAACGAGCAAAAGAAAGAACTAGGAGCGAAGCTGAATGTGTTGAAGCAGAAAGCGGAGGCTCAATTTCAATCTTTGATCGAACAGATAAATGATTCAAACTCTAAAGAAGAGTCAGGTTCAATTGATGTAACTCTACCATCTTTCAAAAGTGATGGTACGATACATCCTCTAACCAAGACCAGGAATAGAATTATTCAGATATTTGAGCGACAAGGCTTTAGTGTTGCGGAAGGTCCTGAGATAGAGGATGATTTTCATAATTTCACTGCATTGAACTTTCCTGAAAACCACCCTGCACGAGAAATGCAGGATACGTATTTCATTACCAAAAATCCTGATACGCTTCTTAGAACTCATACCTCTAATGTGCAGATAAGATTGATGGAGCATGGAACGCCTCCATTCAGATCTATTATGCCAGGAAGAGTTTATCGAAATGAAGCTATTTCTGCGAGAGCTCACTGCTTCTTTAATCAAGTAGAGGGACTTTATGTGGATAAAGCTGTTTCATTCAAAGACTTGAAACAAACGCTTTATCACTTCTCAAAAGAGATGTTTGGTAAGGATACTCAAATTAGATTTAGACCTTCTTACTTCCCATTTACTGAGCCAAGTGCGGAAATTGATATTAGTTGCTTCATCTGTAAAGGTGATGGATGTAAAATCTGTAAACACACCGGATGGGTAGAAATAGGTGGATCTGGAATGGTTGATCCTAATGTTCTGGAAGCCTGTGGAATTGATTCTAAAGAATATAGCGGTTTCGCATTTGGTATGGGTATAGAAAGAATAACCATGCTCAAATACAGAATTGGAGACTTGAGACTCTTTTCTGAGAATGATTTGAGGTTCTTGAAGCAGTTCTAAATAAAAAGAGCCTATTACAATAGGCTCTGTATAATCATTTCTTCTGTTTTACCTTCAGCTTCGGCTTTGAAGTTTCGGACTATTCTGTGCCTTAAAATAGGCTTAGCCACTTCTTTCACATCTTCTATGTCTGGTGAGAATTTACCTTTCAATAGCGCATTACACTTGGCTGCTAGTACTAGGAACTGACTAGCTCTAGGTCCTGCTCCCCATTCCAGGTATTCATTGGAATGATCAGAAGCATGCTCCGTAAAGGGTCTTGTTTTATGAACTAAATTCACAATGTATTCGAACACGTTATCAGGTACTGGCACCTTTTTGACCAAGGCCTGATATTTCAATATCTCTTCTCGAGAAATGATCTCGTTCACTTCAGTTTCATTGCCTGAAGTGGTTTGTTTGATGATATTTAGTTCTTCCTCTAATGAAGGGTATTCTAATTTGATCATGAACATGAAGCGATCGAGTTGTGCTTCAGGTAAAGGATAAGTTCCTTCTTGTTCAATAGGGTTTTGTGTTGCTAGAACAAAAAATGGTTTATCTAGCTTATAGTTCTTTCCTCCTGTAGTAACCGCTCCCTCTTGCATCGCCTCAAGCAAAGCAGATTGAGTCTTTGGAGGAGTTCTATTTATCTCATCTGCTAGAATAACATTAGCGAAAATAGGTCCCTTGATAAATCTAAAATTACGTTCTTGATCTAACGTTTCCGCTCCAAGAACATCTGATGGCATTAAGTCTGGAGTGAACTGGATTCTATTGAAGTCTAAGCCTAGCGCCTTGGTCATCGTATGCACTAAAAGCGTCTTAGCAAGACCGGGCACACCAACTAGTAGTGCATGGCCTCCACAAAAGATAGAAGTAATTAGAAGTTTTACGGTCTCTTTCTGCCCTACTACTACTTTGCTGATTTCACTCTCAAGTTTGGTATATGCAGCACTGAGTTCTTTGGCTACCTCTACTTCATTATTTATCTCTGTCATTCCGCTTATTGCTCTAGTAAATTACAGTTATCAAATTCCGGATCGATCTCAATATAGACGTTGCCTCTGGCATCTTCAAACCACTCAGATAAAATCTTGTTTTGTTTATTATTCAAAGCGGCTTTTGCTATTTTTTGGTAGTCATCATTGAGGTTTGCCTGATGTGGTGCTAATCGATTCTTAAAATATAAAATTCTAAATGCGTTTGAACCGTCAGCTTGCTGAAATTCAAGTGGCTCAGTGATATTTCCAACAGTCATAGTGTCTAGAGTGAAGAAAATTGTTGGATCCAGTTGCTCCACGGATACTCTGTTTGATTCATTTGGATCCAAAAAATATCCTCCATTCGTAGAAGTCATTTTGTCATCTGAATATTCTTTAGCTGCTTTTTCAAAACTGATACTGTCTGCAATGATTACTGTTCTTAGGCTATCCAAATATTTCTCAGCCTTAATTACGTCTTGTGCAGAAGGTTTTGGAGAAACTAAGATGTGACGAGTTTGGAAAGTGTTTCCTCTTTTTTGTTGTAACTCGATAAGGTGATAACCAAACTGAGTTTCTATAGGCATGGATAACTCACCTTCTTTTAAGGTCATCGCAGTTGCTTCAAACTCTGGTGCCAGGTCCCCTCTTTTGTAAAATGGAAGTTGACCTCCTCTTGATGCAGAGCCAGGGTCTTCAGAATATTGTCTTGCTAGTGATTCGAACGATTCACCATTTTGGATTCTATCCCTAAGTTGAAACATTAGAGCTCTTACATCATCTTTTTGTTTTTTTCCTGGTTTCGGAGAAACAACAATCTGACCGACGGTAACTTCAGTAGAGAAAAAAGGTAAACTATCCTGAGGAATGTTTTTAAAGAACTTCTTTACTTCAGCGGGTGATACTTTAAGGTCTGAAATAATGGTTTCCTGCATCCTTTGGATAATCAGTTGCTCCTTCATTTCATCAAAAGTCTCCTCTTGAATTTGTGCAAGCGTTTTTCCGTAATACTTTTCAATCTCTTCCTCTGAGCCGACCTGGGATATCATGTATTCCATTCTCCGCGTCAAGCTATTCTGAACTTCAAAATCAGAAACTTCTACGGAATCAATTTGAGCTTTTGCAACCAGCATTTTGTTAACTACAAGCTGCTCTAAAATCTGACATTTCGCATTCGCATCACGGAACTGACCTTTTGAGAGGTAGTCCATGTAGGCTATTTCCAAATCGGATTTTAAAACGATATAATCATCGACTTTTGCGATAATCTTATCAATAACCACATCTTGAGCATTGGAGGCTATTCCTGCCAATAAAATGATACTAGCGATTATATATCTCAAACTCCTTATTTTTCTCTGCATCCTCATATATTGATTCTTCTAGCTTCTTTTTTAGGGCTATTTTTCTTTTATTGATTATGATATTCTCTACGTCTTCTCTTATAAATTCTAACGGTGAAATTTCATCTGAAATTTTATAATCGAAGATTTTTAAAAAATAGATGAATTCATCATCAGATGTTTCTGAGTATTTGTTCTTAGAAACAAAATCATTCTTATTTTGAAGCGACTCTAGCGGTGTTCCATAAATGAGCTCATCGAATATGATCCAGGTAGAATCCTCTAGAAAAGATTTGGAGGCGAATTGTGAGGTGTAAGAATATAAATCCTCAATGTTGCCATCTGGATATGCTCTAAAGTTTCTTCTAAATTGATTTAAGTTTGGTGCGTCCTTAGGCGTTTGAACGAATAGACATTTAATGATATTTTGTTTCAGCAAGAAGTTGTCAGATTTATCTTCATAATACGCCAGTATATCCTCGTTACTTACTTTCCTGTCCAGGTTTTTGTCAATGTATTGCTTCTCGTACGCATGTACGATGAGTGCGTATCTATAATCTAAAACTTTACGCTCTATTTCTGCTTCATTATACCCAATGGCATCTGAAGATTTAGCAATCATTAATTGCTTTTTAATCCAATCTTGGATGTATTTTTCGGCTAATTTAGAGCTATCTGAAGATGAAATATTACTCGCTACTAAGCCTGCCAGATCAGATGGGTAAAGATAATTTTCTCGAGCCTTAGCTAAAGGCTCTTCTGTGGTGTTTTCCTTAGGTTTGAAAAACTCACAGGCTGATAAAACTACAAGTATGGCAATCCACCAATACCTCATTTTCCTAGATTTTTGGTCAACCTGCAAATATTATAATTCTTCTCGGTTGAGAACTCAATTTTGTCCATTATTCTCTTTACAAGGATAAGCCCAACTCCCCCTTTTCTGCCTGATGACACAATTTCATTCATGGAAGGCTCTTGATATTTATTTAAATCAAAACTGATGCCTTTGTCTTTAATGGTAAACTGAATTTGTTCTGATCCTATAAGATCAATGATCACATCAATTTTTTTTGTTGGATTGCAATGATTTGAGTGAATGATGAGATTGGCACATACTTCATCAACAGCTAGAACTAATTTGTGAAGTTCAACCTCGCTGAGGTTGATCGATACCAATTGATCAGCAACGAAATGACGAATCTTTAGTAGATTCGATTTGCTACACGATATGGATAGCTTATGCTTCATTAACCGCTTTAACTGCTTCTTCTTTCGTTTCAACAATATTCATGAGGTGTTGCAATCCCAGGATTTCAAAAACTTCATGAACTTTTTCTTTCAGACCAAAAATGACCAGACTCACTTCCTTTTTCTTTAATTCTTCTAAGTAGGATATAAATACGCCTAAACCAGCTGAAGAGATGTACTCAAGACTCGTCAGATCAATAAGAATTTTGGAAGTGTTTTCAGAGGCTTCTTTCAGCGCAGCATCAAGCTCGATAGATGAGCTCGCATCAATTTCTCCATTAACTTGAATCAAGTGATAATTATCTTCTGATATCGTGTCTATTTTGACCATATTATTAGCTGAATCTGACTATAGCTAGACTGTAGTCGTCATCTAGTTTATTTCCATTTAAAAAACTCATTAGATCATCAATAATCCCGTCTTTTACTTCTTCTAGCGGTTTATTGATGTGGTTAAGCAGCGAGGGTTCCAAGCCTTCTAATCCAAATTGTTGGTTATCATCGTTCTTTGCTTCTACAATTCCATCAGTGTATAGAAGCAATAAATCTCCAGGCTCATAAGCAATTGTATACTCTTCAACGTATTGGTCGTATTCTGAGTTTCTTAGAATGCCTAAACCCAGACCATTATTCTCTAAACGACAGATTTTTTTGGATGAAGCGGAGTAAAACAACGCCGGACAGTGACCTGCACGAACATAATCTATGACACTTTTTCGAGTGTCAATTCTAAAATACATTGCTGTAATGAATGAAGATCTTTCAAGGCAACGACTCATTGCAGCATTAGCTTGCTTAATGAATGCGGAGGGAGATTCATCTTTTTGAGCTAAACTATGGAAGATGCCGCGCATCTGCGCCATGTTAAATGCTGCTGATGTTCCTTTACCGGAAACATCTCCTATAATTAGATTAAAGACACCTTCAGAAGGTTCCAAAACATCATAGTAATCTCCGCCTACTTCATCGGCAGCCATGCTGTAGCCTACTATCCCAAAACGGTCATTGTGACTCATCTCATCTGGAAGCAAGCTTTTTTGTACGCTTTTGGCAATCTTTAACTCTTCTTTATATCGCTCTGTCTCTATTGCTTCTTTGATCAAGTGGAAGTTTTCTAAGGAGATCCCAGCCTGGTTTACGAAGGTTGAAATGATATCGACCATTTCCCGATTAAAAGCTTCACCAACTTCCTGAAGCAATACCAAAACGCCAATCTGCTTGTTTTGAATCATTACCGGTACGGCAATGATTGACTTGTAATCTGGGTGATGAAGTGAGCCTATGATTTTGCTTGATGAAAACTCACCATTGAATCGATAGTTGAGTACTTCTTTGATGTAATCTTGCTTCACCAGATCTTTAATGTCTTTTACGGTTGGCTCGGTAAGTCCACGTGTGAGAAGTACAGGTTCTGTATCCTTGATTTCCAGCCAGGCAGCATCAGCAAATACCGCACTCATGGAGCTTTCTAATAGGATGTCATAGGTCTGCTCTGCATTTTGTCCTGCAGGAATGGATTGGCTCAGCTTTTGGAAGTCTATTGCCTCTTGTAGCTTTCGCTCAAACACACTTGATGTAGGAAGGTTGAAGAGCGTAACCAAAACCGCAATCGCTGCATATAGTATGATGAAAATGAATAGAGAGACCATGAATACTCTATCCAACAGGTCAAGGCTTAAGGCTTCTGTTTCAGTGAAATTGTGCAGGTTAATCAGGAAGTGGTAAACGTAGATTCCTGAAAGCAAGATGAATAATATACTCTTCCACTTCTGCTTAAAATTGAGATAAGCTATCCACTTTAGGTTGAATGACAATACTAAAGCGAATATGCATAAGAAGATGAGCGCAGTGTTGAAATTGATGCTCATCAACTTGTATCCAAACCAGTCAAATAACAAGCTGGCAAAAAGAGAATATTCAAATATGGTCCAAACCTGAATGAGACTCTTAGTCTTTTGATACAAGATCAGGCGCTTCCATACCACGAATGTTGAAACCAAAAAGATGACAACAAGTCCAATCAGGATGTTGTAAAGGAAATTTATGGTGAGTGCATTCTCCGTGATCGTACTGTTTTTGAAAACGAAGAAGAAAGCACGAATGAATAGCGAACCAATGGTGGTAACTAATCCTGTGATGAATACTCGCCATAATAAATCCAGAAAGTTGACACTATCCGCCTTAGTAATGGTGTATCTGTAGAAGAATAAGGTAGAAACAATAAGGGTGGTCAAGAATATCTGGGGCAATACCTCCGATAGGTTCACATTCAGATCATATTTCTCTACAAATAGGAGATATAGATCAAAGAACGTGAATAGCAGCCAGGAGAGAATTCCTGCCAGCAGACTAAGCCTTATTTTGAGTTTATTGGTTAGCATTCGGATCAATACAAAAATACGGGCTTCCTGCTAATAAAAAAGCCATGCTGACAGTATCGTCTGCATGGCTTTTGTCATTTTAACCCAAATTAACATAAAAGGTCAATTTGGATGTGTCATTGAGAGATTACCTTCTGCTGTAATTAGGTGCTTCTCTCGTAATATTGATATCGTGAGGATGTGACTCTGCAACCCCGGCTGCAGTAATCTTCACAAATTTTGCATCGTATAATTTCTCGATAGTAGATGCGCCACAGTATCCCATACCGGCCTTCAAACCACCTACTAACTGATAAAGTACTTCAGAAACCATTCCTTTGTACGGAACTCGACCTACGATTCCTTCTGGTACTAATTTTTTGATATCGTCTTCGGCATCCTGGAAGTATCTGTCTTTAGAGCCATCTTCCATGGCCTCTACAGAACCCATTCCACGATACGTTTTAAACTTACGTCCCTCATAGATGATCATTTCTCCCGGAGCTTCGTCAGTTCCTGCTAGAAGAGATCCGATCATGATGCTGCTTGCTCCCCCAGCCAATGCTTTAACCACATCACCAGAGAAACGAATACCACCATCAGCGATGATTGGCACTTTGCCTCTTACAGCTTTAGCCGCTTCATATACAGCAGAAAGCTGAGGCATACCTACACCAGCTACAACTCTAGTTGTACAGATACTTCCAGGACCTACACCTACTTTGATGGCATCAGCACCTGCTGCTGCTAAAGCTTCTGCAGCTTCTCTGGTAGCAATGTTCCCTACGATCAACTCAAGATCCGGGAACTGCTTCTTTACATTTTTAGCAGCATCAATAACTCCTTTCGAGTGACCATGTGCTGTATCGATACTTACTACATCTACTCCTGCATTGATCAATGCTTGAATTCTGTCATTCATATCTGGTGTTACACCTACAGCAGCACCAACTCTTAGTCTACCATACTCGTCTTTACAAGCATTCGGACGGTCTTTGTTTTTCAAGATATCCTTATAGGTGATTAAACCTGTAAGCTTTCCGTCTTTATCTACGATTGGTAGTTTTTCAATTTTGTGTTCTTGCAGAATCTCTTCAGCTTCTTTCAAACCAACTTCGACTTGAGCAGTAATCAAGTTCTCTTTGGTCATGATTTCGCTGATTGGGCGCTTCATGTTTTTCTGGAAGCGTAAATCACGGTTGGTGATGATCCCAATAAGTTTTTTGTTAGCATCTACTACTGGAATACCTCCAATTTTATGCTCACGCATGATTTTTTCTGCATCACCAGCCACGCTATCATGTGCCAAAGTGATCGGATCCAGGATCATTCCACTTTGCGATCTTTTCACTTTACGAACCTGAGCCGCTTGTTTCTCAGCAGGCATGTTTTTGTGAATAAATCCAAGACCACCTTCCAAAGCCATTGCAATAGCAAGATTAGCTTCAGTAACAGTATCCATTGCAGCAGACACAAATGGAATGTTCAGCGAAATGTTTCTTGTGATTAAACTTGTGGTATCTGTATCTCTGGGAAGTACTTCAGAGTAACCGGGGAGAAGCAATACATCATCGTATGTAAGTGCTTCGAATAAGAATTTGTCGTCGAGATTCATGCAAATAATATTTGTTATTATTTGCCGGGCAAAATTAACTGGTCTAAGTAAGATTGTAAAACTAAATGTGATTTATAATTTCACGACATGAACGAATTCTTCTCCCAGTTAGTAGAGCAATTTTATCAAACCACTTGGTTAGAGGCAATTGCAGTGATTTTTGGACTCTTGAGTGTCTGGTATTCCAAGCAAGAAAATATTTTGGTTTACCCAACAGGTATCATTTCTGTTCTGATTTATGTCTACATCACTTTCCAATACAAGCTGTATGCTGATACAGGTATCAATTCCTACTATTTTGTCATGAGCGTGTATGGCTGGTACAATTGGCTGAAGAAGGATGATGTCACCTCAGAGCAATTACCAATTACCTGGAATAGTAAAAGTGAAAATCACTTGAGTTTGTTATTCCTGGCTTGTTCGTTTCTACTTATTCGTTGGGTACTTATATCATTTACTGACAGTGATGTGCCAAACTGGGATGCTACTACTACTTCATTTGCACTCGTCGGGATGTGGTTGATGGCTAAAAAGAAAATAGAGAACTGGATTGCCTGGATTATAACCGATATAGTTTCAGTTCCGCTTTATATCTACAAGGGATTGCCATTTACTGCTGTCCAGTATTTAATCTTTACTGTCTTGGCAATTTGGGGTTACTTTGCGTGGAAGAAATCATACGAAAAGAATGACTAAGCGAATAGCGGTAATAGGTCCAGAATCTACAGGGAAAAGTGAAGTATGTCAGCATTTGGCTCGTATCTATGAAACAGAATGGGTGCCAGAATACGCTCGTTTCCATCTAGACAGAATGGATAGGCCCTATGAAAAAGAGGACCTTAAGTTGATTGCTCAGGGGCAAATGGCCTGGGAGGATGATAAAGCTGAGGAGGCTGGAGAATATCTCTTTTGTGATACCAATCTGATAGTCATGAAGGTCTGGAGTGATCATAAGTATGGAGATACAGATCCCTGGATACTAGAGGAACTGGAAAAGCGTCACTATGATTTTTACCTGCTAGGAAATATTGACCTCATCTGGCGACCTGATCCTCAGCGTGAGCATCCAAAGATGCGCAAGCATTTCTTCGATATCTATGAAAACTACCTGAAGGAACACAATTTGCCATATGGAATTGTGTCGGGTATTGAGGATCTCCGAGTAAAGTGTGCACAGGATTTGATCGAGGATTTTTTCAAAAAATAGTTTTGTTCTAAGTTTGCAGCAAAAGGGGTGCCTTACATGAGTAGTCAATGACTGCTCTATCGGGCTGAGATCATACCCATTGACCTGATCCGGTTAGTACCGGCGTAGGGATAAGGATCATATAAGATCCGTGTATGATAACCAGTAGGGGAGTTCCCCGCTTTCCGTATGGTTGAATTTATTTCTTAACAAAAAATGAAAATTTTGACAATGCTGGCAGTGTTGACACTGTCTGTATGTGCAATGGGTCAATCCTCATTGTACGGAACTATTACCAGCAATCAAGGTGAGCCTCTTGTTGGCGCCAATGTATGGCTGGAAGGAACCAACTATGCCGTAGCAACAGATGTGGACGGCAATTATCGAATCTCCAATATTTCCGACGGTACATATCGACTAAAAGTATCCTATGTTGGCTATGAATCATTCAGTGATCAGCTTCCAATAGATGGAGATGTTCGATTGGATCTTGAATTAAAAGAAAGCGTGATCAAAGGAGAAGAAGTGATTGTTTACGCGACTCGTGCCAACGAGAAAACACCAACAACTTATTCGAATATTTCCTCTGAAGAGATTGAAAAGCGTAATCTTGGTCAGGACATTCCTTTCGTATTGAGGTATACTCCTTCCATAGTGGTGACTTCAGATGCAGGAAATGGAGTGGGGTATACTGGAATTCGTATTAGAGGAAGTGATCCCACTCGTATCAATGTGACGGTAAATGGTATTCCGTTGAACGACTCTGAGTCACATGGTACTTTTTGGGTGAATATGCCTGATTTTACTTCATCGGTAGACAATATCCAGATTCAGCGAGGAGTGGGAACATCAACAAACGGAGCAGCAGCATTTGGAGCATCAGTGAACCTTCAAACCGATATGCCGGATCAAGATGCCTACGCGTCTATCAACAACAGTTTTGGATCATTCAATACCTGGAAGAATACAGTGGAGTTGAATTCTGGGTTGATCAATAATCGATGGGCTTTTCAAGGAAGGCTTTCTAGAATTGCTTCCGATGGATATATCGATAGAGCTAGTTCCGATTTGAAATCGTATTATGTATCTGGAGGATATTATGGTGACAAAACCACTGTGAAGGCATTGACATTTTCTGGCAAAGAAGTGACCTATCAGTCATGGTATGGAACCCCAGAGGCGAAACTTTATGGTAATGACGAAGACCTGCAGGCAGTTGTTGATTTTGGAGGTGAATACAGTACGGAAGATGAATTGAATAACCTGTTTGAGTCGGGAAGAACATTCAATTATTACTTGTACGACAGAGAAGTTGATAACTATGGCCAGGATCATTACCAATTTCACTTGAGTCATACCTTCTCTCAAGCATTAAACATGACAGGGGCTCTTCATTATACGCATGGAGAAGGATACTATGAGCAGTATCGTGCAGATGATGATTTTGCGGATTATGGACTTGATGATGTAACCATAGGTGGTGAAACCATTAGTTCAACAGACCTGATTAGAAGAAGATGGTTGGACAATGATTTTTACGGAGGAGTTTTTTCAGTGAATTATACTGATTCTGAGCTAAGCGTGACCTTTGGTGGTGGTTTAAACTGGTATGATGGAGACCATTTCGGTGAAATCATATGGTCACAGTTAGCGGGCAATTCTCAAATCAGAGATCGATATTATGACAACTATGGTCGTAAAGAAGATTTTAATTTTTATGGCAAAGTAAATTACGAATTATCAGAATCACTCAATCTATTTGGTGATGTGCAGGTTCGAAACATCAATTATGAAACGAAAGGAATTGATAATGATTTGTTGCCTATCAATACTGGAGGAGATTATACCTTCTTGAACCCTAAGTTTGGAGCCACATATTTCTTAAATCCACAGTCCAATGTATATGCATCGTTTGCTGTAGGTAATAGAGAGCCTGTGAGAAATGATTTTGTAGACGCTCTTGGCGGTGAGATTCCAAAGCATGAAACTTTGAACAACCTGGAAGTAGGTTACCGTTTCAACTCGTCAGAAGCTACTTTTAGTGCGAACATTTATGTAATGGATTACCAAAATCAATTAGTGCTTACAGGAGCATTGAATGATGTTGGATCGGGTATTCGTACCAACGTGGATAATAGTTATCGAAGAGGAATTGAGCTAGTTGGTGGATATCAGCTCAATGAAATGATCAGTGTTGGAGGTAATTTGACATTCAGTCAAAACAAGATCGCTAACTTCACTGAAGTGGTTTATGATTATGGTGCAGATTTCAGTGAGTACAATGTTATTTCCATAGAGCATGAAAATACCGATATCGCTTTTTCTCCAGATGTGATTGCTGGCGGACAAATTGAATTCCAGCCGATTTCAGGATTGTCATTCCAGCTTTTGGGTAAGTATGTTGGGAAGCAATATCTAGACAACACGAGTAATGAGGATCGAGTAATCAGATCATACTTTTTGATGGATGGGTTGTTGAGTTATCAGACAGCTTTACCGGGATTGAAGCAATTATCTTTTTCATTAATGGTTAATAACTTATTGGATAAGGAATACGAGTCAAACGGATATACCTGGGGTTATTATTATGGTTATCAGGAGGGTAATCTCTATCAACAAAACAACTATTACCCACAGGCAGGAACGAACTTCTTGCTTTCTGTTGGGTTGAAGTTCTAATAAATAAAAAAGGGTAGATGCAATGTCTACCCTTTACTGTTTTGCTATTGATAGCTAGCTGCCAGAAGTCGATACTGATTTAGTATGCTTCTAACTGCATATTTTACATCCTTGCTAAAATATGTTTTGTCGTCAAAGAGTCCGCTTGCATAGCCTTGCCAAATTACTCCATGACTTTTTCTGTCTATAAAATCGATTAGAAGTGTACCTTCTTTAAGTTCATAATCGCGAGTGTTGTACTGTGCTTCTTTGATGTATTCAAGATTGCGTTCGTTTTCTGCTTTGGAGGCAAAGAACTGATCCCAGCTTTCTAGCTCCATTTGTTCGTATCCTTTGAACTTCATATCATTTGAGAACACTTTGTAAGCAACATACAAGGAAGGTTTGTTGCTTATTTTGTAGCCTTGAGAGATCATTCTTCTCTCAATTTCATCACGGATTAATTTGTCGCTTAAGCCATTAAAATTGACCGTGTCGCCAATATTAAGGAAGTTGAAGGTGTTGTATTGTTTGAATTTGCCTCGATAAGAGTAGTCATATTCTACTATGAAATCTCTTTCAGCAACACATCCCATCAGGGAAACACAAATAAGTAGTAGCGGTAAGTAATTTTTCATCTTCTTTGCAAGTAATTTAGAGTTAAGACAGTGAGCTTCATCATCTTAGAGTCTTATAAGTTAACATTGAATTATTACAATTCCGAATGTCTTCACATCATATCGTACGAGACGAACAAGAACCAGCACTAATCCTACATAAAATAGGTAACTTCCCTACACACATTCTTCATTCTCTGCTAGAATGGTCGCCCACCGTACTTTCTTGTGAGACATCAATCGATAGATTTACGAGTTTGGGGCATAAACTAGATGTCGTACTAGTTGGTTTTCAGAATTTTACAAAATGGCAAGAAAATCTTTCAGATCAGCAGCCGGTTAAGATCATCGCTATTCATGGGAATGAGTTTTTAATGACTGCATTGACCGTCCTGCAAAAGGATAATCATCAAGCGATCAATGTGGTGACTGATGAAGAATCAGCTCCTGAGGTGTTGGAGTTACTGTCGCAATGGATGCATCTGCTAGATCTCGTTGTTTACACCGAATCCAAAAGGTACTTGTTGGTTAAGGAAACAGTATTTAAAAAGTGGCTTCCGGCTAATTCGAAAGTGGAGATTGTAAGTATGCAAAGCCCGGTACAGTGGAACTTTGAAGGAGTAGAATTGGAGCAAAGTGATGAGATTGAGCTAGAACTCATTAAACAAGAAGAGGGAGAACTTGTCATCCAAAGTAACAAGCCTCCCTTTCTCGTAATTGAGGAATTATAGTTTATTGTTGTAATCTGTTGGCCATGTCTACCAACTGAATAAATTCTGTACGGTATCCATATTCATCATCACCTTTATTTTTCTTAGCTGAAGCCAGTACCTGATCAAAAGTTAAGTTGCCTTTAAATTCAGAGTCTCTAAGTAGCATTCCGAAGCTGGCTACTGTTACTGCCCAGTTCAAATTGTTATCTTGATCCATATGATCATCGTTGGCAATAGTCTGAGTTATTAATTTGCTTTTGCTTCCGTCTGGTTCTTTGTATCTGAACTTAACTGTCAGCAATTCATCAGCATTGCCAGTGGTGGAAGCATCCTGATATTTCAATGGATCGATATCTTTGATAAACTGACTTTTTACTCCAACAGGAATTACTTCGTATAGAGCTGTCACCGTATGGCCACTACCCAACTCACCGGCATCTTTTTTGTCATCATTGAAGTCTTCATCATTTAGCTTACGGTTTTCATAACCAATCAATCTATAGGCCTGAACGGCGTTAGGATTAAACTCAACCTGAATTTTCACATCCTTTGCGATAGTGAACAATGTTCCACCAAATTCGGTAACCAATACTTTCTTGGCTTCCATGATATTGTCGATATAAGCGTAGTTTCCATTTCCTTTATCGGCCAATGTTTCCATTTTGGAATCCTTATAGTTACCCATTCCAAAACCTAGCACGGTTAAGAATACTCCACTTTCTCTTTTCTCCTCAATTAATCGCTGCATCTCGCCATTGCTAGAAACTCCTACATTGAAATCTCCATCTGTAGCAAGGATCACGCGATTGTTTCCACCTTTTACAAATTGCTCCTGAGCTACTTTATACGCTAATCGAATACCCTCACCACCTGCAGTTGATCCTCCAGCATTCAGTTTTTCAATAGCTTCTAGAATTTTCTTTTTGTCAGAACCATCTGTTGGTTCCAATACGAGACCTGCAGCTCCCGCATAGACCACAATAGAGATTTTGTCTTGAGGTCGTAGTTCGTTGACTAACATTTTAATTGAACTTTTTAATAGAGGTAGTTTATTTGGAGCACTCATACTGCCACTTACGTCTAGAAGGAATACGACATTGGAAGCAGGTAATTCATCCATATCTAGTTTTTTTCCTTGAATCCCCACTTTTACAAGTAAATGCTTGTCATTCCAGGGAGCTTTGGTTTTAGATGTATGAATCGCAAATGGCTTACTGTCTGTTGGGCCATCATAGTCGTAATGGAAGTAATTGATCATTTCTTCTATTCGAACCGCGTCTTTTGGGGGCATAGACCCCATGTTTAGGAAACGACGCATGTTGCTGTATGATGCGGCATCTACATCTATGGAGAAAGTAGATAGTGGTTTGTCTTTGCTGTTATGAAAGATGTTTTCTTCAATGGCATCATATTCTTCAGTATTGTGAACAGGCATTTGTTCGTAGGTCATCATTGGTGAACTTCTTTTTAAAGAAGATTGACCTCTAATCATTATTTCGGCTACAGAACCTGCTAGCCTTTCTTGAAGAGGCATTTCATATTCAGCATCTTCCATTACAATAACCTCTTCCAGCTTTTGAAGTGTTTGTAATAGCACCACATCGATTTTTCGTTTCTTTCCTACTTTGACTTCTTTAGTGTCAAAACCTACAATGGAAAAGGATAATGTGCTTTGCTCATTTGTGACCTTGATGGTGTAATGTCCATTCATGTCTGCAATGGATCCGTTTTGGGTTCCTTTTTCTAGAATGCTTACACCTGGAATTGGATTTCCAAGTTCGTCATAAATAGAGCCTGTGATGGTCAAATCTTCTGCATTCGCTGTGAAAGCAAAGAGTATGGTAATAAGAAAAATAAACTTTTGCATGTCGGTATCATTTTTGATTTGTATTGTTGAGATGCCGATGCACTATGTTTTCCATAAAATACTGCGAGAAATTTTTAATAAAATTCGTATATCGCTGATAATCAGTTGTTAATAGTTGAAATTATATTCATCAAATACCGACCAGCGCACAGATGAAGACCTGTTGAGCTCCTATCAATCTAGTTTTGATAGTGAGATCATTGGTGTGCTTTTCAATAGATATGTGCATTTGGTTTATGGTCTTTGTTTGAAGTATTTGAAGGATCGAGATGAAGCGCAAGATGCAGTGATGGAAATATTTGAGTCTTTACAAAAGAAGTTGAAGACTCATGAAGTGCAGCATTTCAAGAGTTGGTTATACATGGTTTCGAAGAACCATTGTTTGATGTATCTGCGAAAACATACACCAACTGAAAAAATCAATGGCACAATTATGGAAAATGAGTTAATCATGCATCCTATAGATGAAGAGAAGCCAATTGATGAAGATTTATCAGCTTTGGAAAAGTGCTTGAAGCAACTGAGAGATGACCAACAACAATGTGTTAGGTTGTTTTATCTGAAGCAGCACAGCTATGAAGAGGTAAGTCAAATGACGGCTTTTGCTTTGAAGAAAGTGAAGAGCTACATTCAAAACGGGAAACGAAATTTAAAAATCTGCCTGGAGAAGAATCATGTCAGCTAAGAAACGTGACATATCGAGAGAGGAAATGCGACAGTACCTGGAGGGTAAACTGAAAGGGAAAGCTGCGCATGAGGTAGAGCGTCATTTGCTGGAAAATGAGTTTGCCGATGAGGCAATGGATGGGTTTGAAGGATTTGATCAGGAATTGATTGATGCGGATATTAACCGTCTTAAGGCGAGAGTTGCCAGCAAAAAACGCAACGGGTTTTTCTATTATGTGGCAGCTGCGGTGGCGCTTCTGATCGTTTCGTTGAGTACTGTTTGGTTCTTGATGGATCAGGTGAATGATGATTCTACTTTATCCTATGAGGAACAAATTAATTCAGAAAAGGATGAGCTGCATGCTGATGAGTCAGTAACAGAAACTATCCCAAAGAAAGAAGACGTAGTTGAACAAGAAGAACCACTTCTGATACAAGAGAAAGAAGAAGCTGAGACCAAAGCCATTCCAAAACCAACAAAGGCAGTAGAACTCAGAACTAAAAAGGAGGCAGAACAAATCATTGCAGAAGTTCGAATTGAGGAGGACTTAGGTTTTGAGGAGGAACTTGAAATTGTTGAAGAGCCCGTTTTAGCCGAAGTAGTTGTGGAGGAAGATGCAGAATTGCCGGCTCTTGAGCTGATGACTGAGGATTACATGCTTGAGGAAGAAGTAGTTGCTGATATGGTCATTGATACAAACTCTTTGCAAGACGCTTTAGCGGGTAAAGTTGCTGGAGTAGTTATTTCTGGAAAGCGATCAAAAGCAGAAGAGTCCATGACTAATAGTGTTGTTGATATTGAGGAGACAAAGGCGAAAAAGCCTATAATGATTCGGGGAATGAGCAGCATTAACAGCAATAATTCGGCTTATGTGACGGGCCAGATTACTGATGATACCGGCGAACCTATTCCTGGAGTTAATGTAGTGATCAAAGGAACATTAACCGGGACTACTTCGGACCTTGAAGGGAATTATAAGATTGTTCGAATTCCTGGAATGGTTTTGAACTTTTCATTCATTGGTCTGGCATCAACAGATATTACTGTTGGAGATCAGCCGGAAATCAATGTAGAAATGGAGTCAGACGTGCAATCCCTCAGTGAGGTTGTGGTGGTTGGCTACGGAGAAGCGGATGAAGTGGAAGAAAGCTACCAAAGTGCACGACCACAAATGGGTATGTCTGAATACAAAGACTATCTGGAGCGCAACCTGAGATATCCGGAGGAGGCTCAAGAAAGACAAATTGAGGGTAAAGTCATTCTCAAACTGACCATCAATAGCTTCGGTGAAATAGAAGAAATCGATGTGAAGAGAAATCTGGGTTTTGGGTGTGATGAGGAAGCAATCCGCCTGGTAGAGGATGGTCCAAAATGGCTCCCTGCAGAAAAGGACGGTTCAAACATTTCTTCTACAGTAAGAGTGAAGGTGAAGTTTGAGTTGGAGGATTAGCGTTGCGCTTTCACCATTCGATCCTTTCCATTCAAATCTTGAAGAATCTCCACGTTTTCATATCCTAATTGGAGAAGCATTTCTTTAGTTGACTGACCCAATCGCTCATGAATTTCAAAGTAGAGTTTACCATTTTCATTCAAATTGGTTGTTCCAAACTCAGCGATTTTCTGATAAAAAAGTAATGGATCTTTGTCTTCTACAAAAAGCGCCAATCCAGGTTCGAAATCCAGTACATTTTGGTGCATGGAAGCCTTGTCAGAGTAGGGAATGTACGGTGGATTGCTTACGATGATGTCAAATTTCTCCTCCGAGGTGATGTTCAAGGCGTCCATTAATTCAAATTGGACATTGGCTGATAGACTTTCTGCATTTGACTTTGCAACCGAAAGAGCTTCTGGAGATATATCCCAAGCTGAGATTTGAGCTTCCTGGATCTTCAATTTTAAACTGATTGGAATACAACCAGTTCCTGTTCCTATATCTAGAATTTTAATAGCTCCTTTGTTTTCGTTGGCAATTAAGTAAACCAGTTCTTCCGTTTCGGGTCGTGGGATTAAGGTGTCTGGAGTTACTTTGAATAAGTGTTCACAGAAATAAGCAAAGCCAACAATGTGCTGAACAGGTTCATAACTTAAAAGTCTTTTTGTTGCGCTTTCAAGTTGCTCCAATTCAAGCTCGGAGAGACTTTTTTCAGAATTAACTAGTCTATCAGTTCTGGAAATTTTTAGCAGATCTTCGAAGAGAATATTGGCAATGGATTCTGCCTCTCCAGCGTCATAAGCTGGAGTGAGCGATTCTACTAATTGACTAAAAGCTTTTGATATGGTCTGATTCACACTCGAAGTTAGATAATCAGGCTAAACAAATTAAATTCGCGACATGTCGGATCAACACTACATGCAACGAGCACTTCAGTTGGCTCAATTGGGAATAGGAAAGGTTAGCCCAAATCCGATGGTAGGTTGTGTGATTGTTCATCATGACAAAATCATAGGAGAAGGCTATCATGAGCAATATGGTGGTCCACATGCAGAGGTTAATGCAGTGGCAGATGTGACCAATAAAGAGTTGCTGAATGAGGCCGTTGTTTATGTAACCCTTGAGCCATGTTCTCACTATGGTAAAACACCTCCCTGTGCTGATTTATTGGTGCATCATCAAGTAAAGAAGGTGGTGATCTGCAATGATGATCCAAATCCCCTGGTTGCTGGTAAAGGAATCCAACGCTTGAAAGAAGCAGGGATAGTGGTGGAAATAGGATTGCTGTCTGATCAGGGGTTGGAGTTAAATAGACGCTTTTTCACATCTTTTGAGAAGAAACGACCTTATGTCATTTTGAAGTGGGCTCAAACAGCTGATGGCTTTGTAGCTCGAGAAAATTTTGATAGCAAGTGGATCAGCAATCAGTATTCGCGTCAGATGGTTCATAAGTGGCGTTCAGAAGAAATCGCGATATTGGTTGGAAAGAATACGGCACTTTATGATAATCCTTCATTAACCACCAGAGACTGGTATGGTGCTGATCCTGTAAGAGTAGTTTTGGATAAGAAGCTGGAGCTAAACCGATCAATGCATTTATTTGATGGCTCTGTAAAGACCTATTGTTTTACAACTTTAGAGGAAGTTGATTCAGCAAACATGGAATTTATTCAGGTAGCTGAAATTACACCAGGGGTTGTATTGCAGGAATTGCATAATCGAAGGATTCAATCAATTATCATTGAAGGAGGATCAAAAACTTTACAAAGTTTCATTGATGCAAACCTTTGGGATGAAGCGCGTGTTTTTACTTCTGAAACGCGCTTCGAAAAGGGAATTAAGGCACCTGATATAAATGGAAACATTATTTCAGAGGAGAACGTACAACAAGATCAACTTAGAATTATAAGAAACCATGGCTGAGGAATTACACATCTCTACATCTACAGATAAGATTGAAAAATATGAATCTCTGATTCCACAGATTGAGGCTTTGATCTCAGGTGAATCTGATATGGTAGCAAACCTTGCCAATATCTCAGCGGCTTTGCGCTATGGAATGGACTTCTTCTGGGTGGGCTTTTACATGGTTAAAGAAGATCAGTTGGTTCTTGGTCCATTTCAAGGACCGATAGCATGCACCAGAATCAATAAAGGAAAAGGAGTTTGCGGTTCTGTTTGGGAAAAGGGGATTACTGCTGTTGTCCCTAATGTAGACGAGTATCCAGGTCACATTGCGTGTAGTTCGGATAGTAAGTCAGAGATTGTTGTTCCAATCAAGAAAGATGGAGAAGTAATAGGAGTCCTTGATGTGGATAGTGATCAATTGGAATCATTCGATGACATTGATCAAAAGTATCTAGAGAGACTGATGGACAGCCTCTCTAAGAATTAAGATTATTTTTTCACTACCAATGCTCCAGCGATCATGTCATGAAGAGCTTGTTTCTTATCTGTGAAGCCAGCTATGATATAGCCAATGAATAAAATTGTTTGAGAAACTATTTTTCCTAAGTTTCTCAAAAGTGATTTCCCAAAATCTAATGGTCTTCCTTCTGTGTCAGTGACTTTAAGACCTAGAGCCATTTTACCGAATGTTGCTTCGAATTTACTCGCCTCAAGAATGGTGTAGTAAAGGATGGAAATTAAACTTGAAACCAAAAAAACACTGCCCATAGTACTAATTGCAGCAAAGGCAGCCGCTATAGCTTGTTCATCAGACATATTTCCGTTGCTCATATTCATTGCCATGTCGATACCAAATATTCCAAGAATTGGAAATATGACAATGGTTTGAAGTGCGCCTATGATTATATAATCAATGATCATTGCTACAAATCGTAGCCAGAATCCAGCGTAGTTTGTTGTTGACATTTGTATGTAGTTAGGTTTTTTAATTTGATGATTAAGATACTAAGATTGCCCTAAATGAAAAAAGCCATTGTGAGGAATCACAATGGCTTTTAGTATATTTTGTAAATACTTAAGGTAACTCAGCAATAACCGTTTTGCCTCCGTATGAGATATCGTCAATATTTACTTTGATCTTCGCATCCAGTGGTAGATACAAGTCAATTCTACTTCCAAAACGAATGAATCCAAATTTTTCTCCTTGAACAACTGGATTGCCAGTTTCAGAGTAGAAGCAAATTCTTCTAGCTACCGCACCTGCTACCTGACGCATCATGATTTCTACACCAGACTTTAACTTCAAGCCAATGGATGTTCTTTCATTATCTGTACTTGATTTTGGGTGCCAAGCTACCAAAAACTTACCTGGGTGATGCTTAAAATAAGATACTTCACCAGCTACTGGGCTTCTGTTTACGTGAACATTAAGAGGAGACATGAATATCGAAACTTGAATTCTCTTTTCTTTCAAATATTCGGTTTCTTCAGTCTCTTCAATTACAACTACTTTTCCATCTGCAGGAGCAATGATGTGTTTATCGTTTAGCTCAATAGCAATTTCTGGATCTCTAAAAAATCTCACAACGAGGATAAACATTACCACAGCGGCAACTCCCAAAATGATCTGAACGATCTGAAATGGAATCAACCAATATAATAGTGCATAAAGCAACACTAGAACCAGCGTTGCAATTGGAATAATCTTGTATCCTTCTTTGTGAATAGTCATTGTTAGAATCCTCCTCTGAATTTGTAAGTCTTCGCTACTTTGTCAATAGCAACAATATACGCAGCGATACGCAATGATACATCGTATTGCTGAGCTGTTTCATATACTTTATCGAAAGCTGTTTTCATGATCCTGTCAGATCTGCGGTTTACGCGCTCTGCAGTCCACTTATATCCTAGTCTGTTTTGTACCCACTCAAAGTATGAGACAGTTACACCACCAGCATTGGCAAGAATATCAGGCACAGCCATGATACCATTGTCATTTAAGATAGCATCAGCTTTTGCAGATGTTGGTCCGTTAGCACCTTCTACGATCAATTTCGCTTTGATTTTAGGTGCGTTTTCTTCGGTGATCACATCCTCTACCGCTGCTGGTACCAAAACATCAACTTCTAGTAGCAGTAATTCGTCTGGACTGATTTTTTCAGCACCTTCGAATCCGTCCAATGTACCATTGTTGTTGTTTCTGTATTCGATTGCTTTCTGAATGTTGATGCCATTTTTATTGTAGTAGGCTCCACTTAAATCTGAAACAGATACTACAGTGACGCCTCTTTCATGAAGCAAGCTTGCTGCCCATGAGCCTACGTTTCCAAATCCTTGTACAGCACATGTAGCTTTGAAAGGATTGATTTTCATTTTCTCCATTGCTGCAAGAGCAGAGATCATTACTCCACGTCCAGTCGCTTCTGTTCTGCCAAGCGAACCTCCAAGTACAAGTGGTTTACCTGTCACAACGGCGTTTACAGTCATGCCCTGAGCACGAGAGTAGTGGTCCATCAACCACGCCATTTCTCTTGGGCCTGTTCCCATGTCTGGAGCAGGGATGTCTCTGTCCGGACCGAAAATTTCTAGCATCGCTTGAGTGAACGATCGGGTAAGTCGTTCAATCTCACCAGCAGACATCTCGCGAGGATTACATTTGATACCACCTTTGGCACCACCATAAGGGATGTCAACTACTGCACATTTCCAGGTCATCCATGCCGCAAGTGCTTTTACTTCATCCAGATGAACATCCATGTCATATCGGATACCACCTTTTGAAGGTCCAAGAATGTTAGAGTGAATTACACGATATCCTTCAAACACTTTGATAGAACCATTGTCCATCGTGATAGGAAGCGATACGATTACTTGCTTAGTTGGAGATTTTAATACATTGTAGACTTCATCATCCAGACCGAGGTGTTGTGCTGCAATGTGAAATCTTGACATCATTGACTCGAAAGGATTTCCTTTATCCTTAATGGGAGCCGGTTCAATGTAAGCCATGCTTATATAATGATTAAAATGGGTTATTTGTTTATTTGGCAGCAAAGCTAGCTCTTTCCTGTAATTTACCTAGCTAGTCAATGCTCTTTTCGTCAATATGTTATGTTATACGACAATGAGGAGATTGGTTGCAAAAATGATGTGTTTCTATTAAAACAATTTCAAGAAAACGACGACAAATGGTACAGCTAAAATTAGGCTGTCGAAGCGATCTAAAAATCCACCATGACCAGGGATTGAAGCGCCCGAATCTTTGATTTGCATGGTGCGCTTAAACATGGATTCTACCAGGTCACCGTATGTTCCGGCGATTACTACAATCATGGCCACACACATCCATTGCCATTGAGCAAGACCTGTGGAATATCTACTAATTAGAATTGAAAAAGCCACAGCTGTAATTGCCCCACCAATGGCGCCTTCCCAGGACTTTTTAGGTGAGTGTCTTTCAAATAGTTTACGTTTTCCAAAGCGGATTCCTGAGAAATAGGCTCCAGTATCACTTGCCCAAATGATGAGCATTAGACCAAGCAATATCTCATAGCTGTAGTATCCGTGATAATGAACCACAACATTCATCAAAGCAAATGGAAGTGCTACATAAGTTAAGCCCAGATAGAACAGCGCGATACTTAAGAATGGGTTGTTGTCATTCTTTTTATAGAGCTTCACCAGGAAAATCAAAGAGGCAACCGGGAAAATTGCAAAGTAATATTTTGGATCAATACTTCCTCGTGCTACAAAAAAGGAAAGTACGAAGAGAGAACAGCCGATTACTACTCCCAACAGTCGAATTGGTAAATAACTTTGAAGTTTGATCAAACGATAAAACTCCCATTGTGCCAATAATGAAATAGTTAAAAACACAATGAAATAACTCCATTCTCCAATTATCAAGGAGGAGATAATGATTGCAGCTCCGGCTGCTGCAGATATAATTCGCTGGTATAGTTCTGAAAACTTATTCAAACTGGATTTCGTCGTTTATTATTTTAATTGCTCTAATCACATTGTCTGGGGCAACACATACTTCATAGTGACCAATGTGATGGGAAGAGTCCATTTTGCTCAATAATACAGGATTCATCTCATAATCTTCCAGTACCGCCTTCACAATTTCTGCTCGGTACTGCAATTGGTTACTATATACGCTTTGCCAATCACGCATCTTTTGGTTGCTGAAAGTAGTTCTTGAATAAATATAGCAAAGCAGAACCACCTACTAAGAATATCGCAATCACATAAAATGGTGGAGAGGTTTCAGCGTCTGTTGGATCAAAATCCAGAATGTCAAGTTGACTTAGATACAGAAGAATTAAAGTCAAACCATTATTTATAAAGTGGCCTAAGATAGCAACCGAAAGACTACCTGACCAATAATAGAGGTAGCCGAAAAGTGCTCCTAACAGAATTCTTGGTACTACTCCGTAAAACTGCATGTGCATTGCTCCAAAAAGTATGGCAGCAAACCATATACCTACATGATGATTGAAAAAGGCTTTGCTCAAAAGATTTTGAATTAATCCTCTAAATAGTAGCTCTTCTCCAACAGCAGGTATTACTGCTATGACGATTAAGGCGATTAAAAATTGTCCAATATTCGCGAAGCTGGTTAAGTATTCAGTTAGTTCTTCTAGCTGTAATTCTTTTTCCTGCGCCCAGTTTTCAAACCATGATAATGATTCGGGCATCTTGATCCCTTGATTCCACTCTATCACAATGCTATTGGCTATCATGAAACATAACATGATCAATATGGTCATGAAGGCGGGTCTCAAAGGTGACTCTGGAGAGTTCAGAAATTCATTGAATTTAAGATGCAGGTTCTTATATAAAAAGAATAATGGAGTGATTATAAACATACCTACTGACGTAATGGCTTGCATCATCATTATGGCGCTGCGCGCATATTCTGTCTCTTTTGGGTTGGTCAAAATGGAGGCTAATTCGGCTAAATCCAGTCCATAGATGACAACAATCAAGACCTGTGAGAGAATGGAAAATGCAAAAAAAGCAGCTACGATATAGCCAGTAAGTATTAATAATAAGATCCACGGAGCCGCACTGTTTTCACCTCCCGCGGTGTTTTTCAGGATATTCTGCATAATTGGCCTAAATTTACGGCAAAATTAAAGATTAGGCTGTGGTCAAAATAGGAAACTTGGAAATTGCGGAATTTCCGCTGCTGTTGGCTCCGATGGAGGATGTGAGTGACCCACCATTTCGTGCAGTATGCAAGGAGAATGGTGCCGACTTAATGTATACTGAATTCATTTCATCTGAAGGATTGATTCGAGATGCTGCAAAGAGTGTCGAAAAATTGGATATCTATGATTACGAACGTCCAATTGGAATTCAGATATTCGGTGATAAAATTGACTCCATGCGTCAGGCTGCAGCTATTGCAGAGGAGGCCAATCCTGAGTTGATAGATATCAATTACGGTTGTCCCGTGAAGAAAGTGGCTTGTAAAGGAGCCGGTGCGGGTATCTTGCTTGACATCCCTAAGATGCAGGAGATGACAGGGGAAATCGTCAAAGCCGTGCAAAAGCCTGTGACTGTCAAGACTAGACTTGGTTGGGATGATAGCACCATTCGAATAGTTGAAGTTGCTAAAAGACTACAAGATGTAGGAATTGCTGCATTGACAATCCACGGACGTACTCGTAAGCAGATGTACAAAGGAGTGGCGGATTGGACCAAAATTGCAGAAGTAAAAAATCATCCAGATATACACATTCCTATTTTTGGAAATGGTGATATTGATAGCCCTGAGAAAGCAGTAGAATACAGAGAGCAATACGGTGTTGATGGGATTATGATTGGTAGGGCAGCTATCGGGTATCCATGGATCTTTAACGAAATCAAACATTACATGGCTACAGGTGAGCATTTGCCAAAGCCGACGTTGGAAGAGCGAGTTAGAGTTGCCAAAAAGCATTTATCATTTTCTGTAGAGTGGAAAGGTGAGTTGAAAGGGATCTTTGAAATGCGTAGACACTATACCAATTACTTCAGAGGTATTCCTAACTTCAAGCCATTCAGAACAAGGTTGGTAGAAACTGATTCGTATGAAGAACTTCAGGCAACTTTGGATGAAGTAGCTTCTGTTTTTGCAGAAGTAGAAATGGAATAACCAATAGTATTTAATGACCCAGAAAATTCCTCTAAAGGCCTGGGGCCTTTTGTTCACCCTATCCTTGATATGGGGGAGCTCATTTATTCTTATTAAAAAGGGCCTTGTTGGCTTGGAACCGATAGAACTTGGAGCTGTCAGAATACTTTCAGCTTCCTTGTTTATGCTTCCTTTTGCCATTCGTAATTTTAAGAAAGTAAGACGAGAGCATGTTAAATACTTGATCTCTGTTGGTTTCGTAGGGAGCTTTATTCCTGCATTTCTATTTGCAATAGCACAAACGAGACTGGAGAGCTCTATTACAGGAGTTTTGAATGCTCTAACCCCAATCTTCACTATTCTAGTTGGATTGATATTTTATGCACAGAAGCAAAAGGCACAAGTCTTTATCGGGGTGTTCGTTGGTTTTGTTGGTACGACTATTTTAGTTCTTGCCGGATCAGGTGGAGATATCTCCAACTTTAACTTCTATGCCTTTTTTGTGGTGGCAGCAACTATCATGTATGCACTAAATACTAATTTGATCAAGTATCACTTATCGGATTTGAAGGCAGTAACGATTACAAGCATTTCGCTTGCATTTGTCGGGCCAATAGCTGCAGTTCAACTTTTATTCTTCACAGACTTCTCTCACAAGTTGATGCATGTAGAAGGCACAATGATGGCCACTTCATTCATTCTGGTTCTGGGAGTGTTGGGTACGGCTATTGCCTTGTTGATTTTTAATAGACTGGTAAGCCTTACCGATCCAGTTTTTACTTCTTCGGTAACTTATATCATTCCTGTTGTAGCTATTTGCTGGGGATTGATTGATGGTGAGGTTTTGCTCATGTCACACATCATAGGAATCTCCGGAATATTGGTTGGAGTTTATATTGCTAATACGGCAAGACGGAAATAAATAAAACGCCATCTACAAAAGCAGATGGCGTTAGATTCATTGAACATTAATGTTCTATTGGTTAGGTGTTAATGTCGAAGTTTTTCAACAGTGAACTCAGCCAAGAAACCCTTCGCCTGTTCTATTCCCTGGAATTCAAATACCTTGTTGTCTCCATCGGCTGTGTGAATCTCCATTACTATTGATTCCACTTTCTTACCCGTTTTGAATGGATCAGTTGAAGACTTACTAGGGTCTCTTTCTCTATCCACATTGGAAGTAAGGTTCGTTGTTTTACGCTTGATTCGGCCACAATATGAACATTTGTATTCCTTCAGAATCTCTCCATCTGTGGTATCAGTTGGCTGTACCAAGACTTCTTCTTTTTCAAGCTTCAATGTTTGGAATCCACATCTATCACACTCAAGCGCGTGAAGGTGACCTTTGTATTTTTCAATTTTAGTTTCACCAGTTGCTTCATCAATCCATACATCATAATCTACAGAGAAAGCATTTTCTTCTGCTTGCATTCCTTCATCAAGGTATGAATCTTCTTCATCTTCACTAAGTAACTTCATTTTGTTACCAGTGCTTGGGTTAATTCTTGGAGTGAATCTTAATTTCTTAAGTCTCTTTTCCAATTTTCCTGGGTAGTAGTATTTGAAAACCAAGAAAGCTACATATGCATGTAAAGTGGCAATGAAAATTCCGATGAATATTCGGGTAAGTTTCCAGGTGATACCTAGAGAGACCATCTCCACGTAGGTCTGGTTGACCAAACAAAAAATGGCAAATGCCAGGATGTAGTTGGTAATTAAAAGTGTTTTGATTTCTCTTTCATTAGCTAAGTCATATTTGGCTTTAGCACTTCCGGCGGCAAGGTAGCGGAATATATAAATCAAAAATATAAGAGCACTTATAGCTACTGATCCGATAAAAAGATAGAGCATGACATCATGCCATATATCCAAAAACACCTGATAAGTCTCGTTATCTTTCATAAGATTTTAAATAAGCTTTTAAATAGTAAATATTCCTGTTCACGCTAAAATAATCCTATTTACTCAAGATTATTGTATGATGTCGTCAAAGTTTTGTATTTACGACAGTTGACAGGGGTCTAAAAGCCTCTAAAACCTCAATACTCTGCTTGCGTTACAAATTGGTTTGTAGGAGTGAAATCAACGGAATCAATCGAATCAGTGTACATTTCGGACAACACCACATCTTTTACTTGGTCCCATTTTTTGAGAGCTTGCTTTTCTGTTTCCATAATAAAGGAAAACAGAGTCATCAGGAGAAGTAGCGATATGATTTTACTCTTTTTCATTCTATCTATTAGATGCTGTTGACCTGTTGTTGGTTGCATCATATTCGAAAAAAATACTTTCCGAAAATCAAAAAGTTACTCTTAGGGTTAAATAGTTTGCAGTCACTTTAGAAATAAAGGAATTATTGCTTTATTTTAATAACAAGCCAAATTTGATCATATGCCTAAAGCAACATCTAAACGTCTGACCAAAAGTCAAACGAACAACGCCCTCTTAGTAGAGATTGCCTGGGAAGTCCTAAATCAGGTAGGAGGTATCTACACAGTGATTCGTTCTAAGGTACCAACTGTAGTCCCAAAGTGGGGGAGTCATTATTGCTTGTTAGGTCCTTATATGCCTGGAAATGTTGCAGCAGAGTTTGAACCCATAGATGTTTCTTCTTCTGATCCGTATGGTAAAGTCGTTCAAAAAATGCGTGACGCAGGTTATGTAGTGCATTATGGAGTATGGCTTGTTTCCGGTAGACCAAAGGCTGTATTGTTTGATTTGGGAAGTGTGATACACCGTTTAGGGGATATCAAGTATTTGCTTTGGGAGCATCATGGTATTTCTACCCCAAGCGATGATTTCTTGCTCAATGATGTACTGGCTTTTGGAGAAATGGTTAAGATCTTTTTGACCGAATTGGCAGAAGTTAACAAAGGACAAAAAGAACTAATTGCGCATTTTCATGAATGGATGGCAGCAACTGGCCTTCCCGGATTGAGAAGAGATAAAGTGAAAGTGAAAACCATTTTCACCACGCATGCGACCTTACTTGGTAGATATCTGGCAATGAATGATCCGCAGTTTTATGATCATTTACCGTTTATGGATTGGCAAAAGGAGGCGCAGCATTTCAATATTGAATCCAATGTCATGATCGAGCGTGCTGCTGCTCATGGCGCACATATATTTAGTACAGTGAGTGAAGTAACAGCTGCAGAGTGTAGGCAGTTGCTAGGTAGAAACCCAGACGTTATTTTGCCAAATGGCATAAATAACCAGCGTTTTGAAGCACTTCATGAGTTTCAAAACCTCCATCTGGAGAATAAGAATAAGATTCACTCATTTACCATGTCCCACTTCTTTTCGAGCTATACATTCGATTTGGATAAGACTTTGTACTTCTTCACTTCAGGGCGATATGAGTATTTAAACAAAGGCTATGATTTGACTTTGGAGGCACTGGCGAGACTAAATCACAGACTCCAGACAGAAAAATCTGATTTAACCGTGGTGATGTTCTTCATTACCAAGCGTCCTTACTATAGCATGAACCCTGAGATATTGCAGAGTCGTGCATTGTTAGAAGAATTCAGACACACTATAGATGCAATACAGCGTCAGGTTGGTGAGCGCATGCTTTTCGAAGCAGTGAGTCATAAGGATACCAAAATGCCTGAGCTGAATAAGTTTGTGGATGATTACTGGAAATTAAGGTTCCGAAGAACCTTACAAAGTTGGAAAAGTGATAGCCTTCCTCCTGTAATTACACATAATCTGCATGACGATTCTGGTGATGAGATTCTCAATTTCTTGAGAACTAGTAACATGGTAAATAACAAGCACGATCGTGTGAAAGTGGTTTATCACCCAGACTTCATCAATTATACTAACCCATTGTTCAGTATGGATTATGGGCAGTTTGTGAGAGGGTGTCATTTGGGGGTATTCCCTAGTTACTATGAGCCGTGGGGTTATACGCCTTTGGAATGTATCGCATCAGGAGTGCCAACAATCACAAGTGATTTAGCAGGATTTGGAGATTATGTGCAGGAAAATGTGCCTGACCATGATCGAAGAGGGATCTACCTGGTAAGAAGAAATCAGAAATCCTTCGATGAGGCTGCTGGGCAACTTGCAAACAAAATGTACAACTACGTACGGTTGAGTAGAAGAGATCGCATCGATTTGAGAAACCGTACGGAGAGCTCTTCTACTTTATTTGACTGGAGTAACCTGGTCAAGTACTATGAGCAGGCCTATGTCCAGGCCATGCAAATGGATGCCGATTAATTTTTCATATAATCTTCCCACCATTGTACATGTGGAAGATCCTGTGACAGGCTAAACGCTTTACCTATTTTCGGTGTAACTAATTCCAGATTGGCTTCAGAAGCAGCTTTTGCTACTCTGACTGCTGGCTCATACCATTCATGAGGAGCTAAAGAAAATCCTCCCCAGTGAATTGGCATCATGGATTTGGTGCGAATGTCCAAAGATGCTTGAACGGTTTGCTCTGGCATCATATGGATCGGTTCCCATCGGTGGTTGTACTGACCACACTCCATCATCGCAAAATCAAATGGCCCCATTTTGTCTCCAATCTCTTTGAAGTGCGGACCATAACCTCCATCTCCACTGAAGTAAATTTTGTTATGCTCACCTTGAATTACCCAAGATGCCCACAGTGTTTTGTTTCTGTCATCTGTTCCACGTCCTGAGAAGTGTCGTGCAGGAGTAGCGGTGAAAGTGAATTGCTCTAATTGAGCAGCCTCCCACCAATCCAATTCAGTAATTTTTTCTTCTGGAACTCCCCATGCTTTTAGGTGTGATCCGAGTCCCAAAGGAGTATAAAAGTGACCAACCTTGTCCTTGATTCTTTTGATGGTATAGTAGTCCAGATGATCATAGTGATCATGAGAATAAATCACAGCATCGAGTTGTGGGATATTATCAAAATCAAATGTTGGAGCGTTTTTAAATCGCTTTCCAAAGATTGGAACGGGCGAAGCATAAGGTCCAAGCATTGGGTCAAGAAAGATCTTTTTACCTTCTATTTCTAAAAGTAATGCGGAATGTCCATACCAGGTGACCACAATGTTGGAATCATTAGCTGCTGGTTTCTCTGTACCAAAGAAGGTGTCAAGTTCCTCTTTTGGAGAAGTGTTTTTTGAACTAAGAGATTCTTTGAGCATTCCCCAGGAATTGGAAAAACTCATATCCATTTTGGTCTCAATCAGGTTGACGAACTGGTCTTTCTCATAATGAGATGATTGAGCTATTTTTTGAAGGTGCTCACCACTCGGCTTAGCGCCAAACTGTGGGGCGAATTTGATAAATGCCATAACTGCTACTACAAATACGATGATTACCGAGGCAATAATTGCCAGTACTTTTAAAAAGCGATTTTTTAGGATTGCCATTGGTTTGAATTGATACTTTCTTTTTTGAAACTGTGAAATCTACCAATTGATTTCAGATCGCTTCATTGCAGCTTAGACGATTAGCAGCTTACGATATTTTAAAATCGAAAATATTTTTTCAACTTCAAAGCTCGACCACCGTATTTTAAAAGATGGTAGAAATAGGAGTATTAGGAGTATTTGCGGGAATAGCTGTGGCCATGTCATTCTTTTTAGCCTATTTCTTGATAGTACAGGTTAGTAAGAAAAATTCAGCGGTAGTGTGGCTGGGGTTGGCTGTTTTGGCGATTGGTCTACGTATAGCTAAATCCATCATTTTCTTCATTTTTTACGAAATATCGCCAATTGGTTTGGCTATCGGCTTTTTTGCATTGGCAAGCATTGGTCCATTGTTTCTTACTTATGTTTCTAAATCTCGTCACAGAGATAAGAAGATTAGCTCGTCAATACTCTTGCATTTTCTAATACCTGTGGTTGGTGCGATTACTTGTTTTGTGATCACTCCTGATCCTTTGGAAACAACTTTATATGAATCGGCTACTTTATTGCTGTCGGGATATTTGGGTGTTATATTGTACAGACACTTGAGATTTCAGTATGAAACTTCAGAGGAGAAAAGATGGATATCTACAACGCTCTTTGTTGGATGGGGTGCCTGGTCTGCTTTTGTGTTACAGCATTTGGCAGGAACTATTGTCTTTTATGCTTACGGTTCGTTGGTTGCTTCTGCTTTTATCTTTTATCTCTTTATGAAAGTGCTGCAGAATCCGCCAGTTTTTGGAATGAAGACCAAAAAAGTTGCCGTTTCCACTGAAGTACTTGCAGAAGTGAGGCGAAGTTTTGAACTCGATAGAGTGTTTCTGCAAACTGGCATTTCGGTTAATTCATTGTCGGAGCAAATTAATGTGCCTGCTTATCAGGTGACAAAAGCTGTGCGTGAACTTTACAATAAATCCTTCCCGGAAGCATTGAGTCATTTTAGAGTGATAGCTTTTAAAGAATTGATCTCTGATCCTGAGCAGAGCAATTTTACCATTGAGTATTTAGCGGAGCAATCTGGTTTTAAAACAACCAGTTCGTTTTACACTGCTTTTAAGAAGGAAACCGGAATGACTCCAACAGAATACATGGAATCATCCCAGTTAAAAACGGCCTAATTTTTAAGTTCCAGGAAGTTTGTAAGTGCCGTTTTGAATTTCACTTTCGATTTGACCAAGACGCTCAGCAAAGTATTCTGGAGCATTAGGTTTTAGTTGCTTTAACAGCTTTAGCGCGGTTGATTTTTTATCTAGAAAGTAATAACCAATTCCTTTATTTAGCTCTAGGAACCAGGTGTCAGGATGGTTCTTAAGTGTTCTGTTGAGAAGAGTAATTGCATCTTCATAATTACCAGTTTTCAACAGGAAGATACTGAAGTAGTTGGTTTGTCCTGGATCCATGTCCGTTGCGATCGCTTCTTGTATGGTTTGCTTCAATTCGGTTTTACGATCTAGTTGGGCTAAGATTTCGGCTTTAGTCTGGAGGTTGCTGGCATTTCTATTGGCCGCAAATCCATTAGATCCTCCATTAATTGACCGGTTAGCCCATTCCAAAGCTTCTTCCAAATTCGTGTCATGGTTTAAACACCATCTTGCAGCATCATTCCAGGCTTCCCATCGATAGGTATTGAGCCCACGAAGTTCTCTTCTAAAGCTTGTGATCACCGTTTCATTGAGGTCAACTGATACTTTGAAAGGGATCCGTTTATCTGTCCATTCCAAGCCGATGATTACTTCATTTTCTTGCCAGCTCAAAAACTCATAGTCCAGCTTTTCTGAGTAAGGAGCCTCTTCCGAAGAAACTTCTACTTTTAAAGAAACGTCATTTTCTACATCCAAATAATAGCTGCCCCATTGCTCAGAAGCATGAGCAAATAGCAACTCATATTTATCCTCTCTTGGGATTATATGAAAGCCATAAGTCCCTGCTGAAAGAGGTTGCCCTTCTATCATCACGTCAGTGCTGAAGCTAATCGTGGTGTTCATGTTGGCACCAGCTCTCCAGGCTATTGGTTCGCCATTTTGAGGGATGATATTGGGGTTATTCCAGACTTCCCGGCCACGTGCAGCTGGACTATGATAGGTAATGGTAATATCGGTGACACCAAGAGTTTGTGTTTCCGTCACAAAATTGCTTGCCTGAGGTATTTTGAGTGTGTGAAATTGAGCATAAGTCATCCTTTGAACTCCCAATAGCATAGCTATCAGAAGCACACAGTTTCTGAGTTTTTGATTCATGATTGATTAAGTTTTATGTTTTTGATCTAAAATCCGTAGAGCAGATTGAGTTTGGTGTCGATGCCATTATGAGTATCTGGAAGTGCGTCCATGCTCGTCCCAATTTGGAATCGTGTGGACCAATGACTGGAAAATCGACCTTCATATCCGAGACCAACTCGGCCAAAGTTTTCAAAGTCGGTTTGTTGAAAGGTACTTCCATCTGGCATGGTGATGTCAATATCAAATCTGGTTTGGTTGAAGGCGAAATATCCCAGGATTAGATGGTTGTTTTCAACACCTAGCACTTTGCCAAATTGAAACTGTAAAGCAGACTGTGGTTTGATGAAATAGTTAACAATCGCCTGGGCAGGATTCGAAGTATTTTTAAAGGTTCCGAATGGTTTGTTGAGTTGTACTTCCATTCCGAAGACAAGGTCATTGTCAAAATGCCATCTATAGCCACCTGTTAATCCAAAAGCGCTTCTGTTTCCATCTCCAATGGTTTCTTGGCCGTTTACTTGAGCTCCGCCAAATAAATAAAGATAGTTGATATCTAGCCCGATGAATACTCCTTGAAATTCTTTTTGAGCATAGACAGAGTATGTTGAAAACAACAAAAGGATAATGTAAAAATGCTTCATGAGTTGTGGTTTGATCCTCATGCAAGCATACGGCGAAAATTGCTGGAGGTAAGAGTGAGTATGTCCTGATTCTTGGAATTTGGAGAAATTTCGATAGGCGTGAAAATAAAAAATCCCTACCAGAGTGCTCTAGTAGGGATTTGAATCAGTTTCTTAAAACTCTGGTGTTATTCGGTCCAGCTCATTGGATACTTGTCATCCACATAGTTTAGTCCTTCTTCAGTTACATAGATTGGTCCAAAGGTGTCCAGCATTACCGCTATTTCTTCGGTCTCTTTCGCGCCGATACTTTTCTCCACAGTACCTGGGTGAGGTCCATGTGGTAATCCTCCTGGATGTAGCGTAAATGATCCTCGATCTATTCCTTTTCTACTCATGAAGTTGCCTTCTACATAGTAAAGCACTTCATCACTGTCAATATTCGAGTGATTGTATGGCGCAGGAATAGCTTTCGGGTGATAATCGAATAGTCTTGGTACAAACGAACAGATCACATAGCCATATGCCTGGAACGTTTGATGAACTGGTGGTGGCTGATGGATTCGTCCTGTTATGGGTTCAAAGTCATGAATCGACAAGGCATAAGGATACAAGTAACCATCCCAACCAACCACGTCAAAAGGCGATTGATCATATTCATACTGATGCAACATGTCACCCTTTTTGATTTGCATCAAGTAATGACCTCTTTCAGGTTCGGTGACCAACTCAGAAGGAGGCCGGATGTCACGCTCACAATATGGAGAATGCTCTAGTAGTTGGCCCAATTCATTTCGGTATCTCTTGACTGTTTCCACAGGAGCTACAGACTCAATAATTAGTAATCTCAAAGGACCTTCATCCCATTCAAACTTGTAAATAGTTGTTCTTGGAATTACCACATAATCTCCTGAACGAACTTTGAACTTTCCGAATTGAGAGATCAAATAACCGCTACCATCATGGATGAATACCACTTCATCAGCTTCAGCATTTTTGTAATAATAATCCATCTTTCTGCTAGATGGATTGCACAGAGCCATGCTGACATCCTTGTTCTTTAGCAGCACTTTGCGTGCTCCTAGATAGTCTTCTCCCGTCACACCAACGCCATTGGTATTCAAGTGCGTTTGTTTCAATCCATACCCCTCGGCGATCTTAGAGCCGAATGGAACCGGATCCTTAATCCCTTTTATTCGGGTAGGGGGAGTGATGTGATACAGGTTTGAATATATGCCTGAAAATCCCTTGGACGACACCAATTCTTCCGCATACAGACTGCCATCTGGTTGCCTAAATTGAGTATGTCGCTTGGGTGGGATTTCTCCAAGTCGATGATAATAGGTCATGTTGTTGTTTTGGGGTTAATTCTTTTCTGCCAATCTATTGGCTTCATCCATCAATGTCAATGCTTTTTGGAAAATCTCGTTTTGCTCATTGAATACCGGGTAGAAACCATCATTGCTCCAGATATTCCTCGCGATAAATGCTTTTAAGTAAATCTTCATTAAATCTTTACTCTTCTCCAGCTGTTTCGCATTGGGTTTAACATTATTTTGTTCTCCAATTTGAGCCAATTCAGCCAACATCTTATCAGACACTTTGAAGTTATTGATAAACTGTTGTAAAGACATTTTTTCTAATTCCGAACGATGATCGTCAGCATATACCAGACTGTATTCTGCCACAGAGTTGGTGTTGAACAAACGAGTCATGTAGCTAGAGTTTTCTGCAGTGTCAAGTGGCACAAAATAGTCCGGCATGATACCTCCACCTCCATACACTTCTCGACCTTTGTCTGTTTTGAAAATCAGACTGTCGTTGAATTTGATGCTGTCAGCCGAGTACATTTCACCACTGGCAAAACGTTCATAGTATTCCATGTGATAGTCTTCCAAAGACCCGTCGTATGGTTTTTGGATGCATCGGCCACTTGGAGTGTAATATCTGGAAATGGTCAGTCGCATAGCAGATCCATCATTCAGCTGGATCGGCATTTGCACAAGACCTTTACCAAATGATCTTCTTCCTACAATCAATGCTCTGTCATGATCTTGCAAAGCACCGGATACAATTTCTGAAGCAGAAGCAGAACCTTCGTCTAGAAGAACGATCACTGGACCTTGCTCAAAATCCCCTTTTCTATCGGAGTAATATTGTGAATTATGGTTAGCGTCTTTTCCTTTGGTGTAAACGATCATCTGATTGTCTCCCAGTAGCTCATCAACCATTTTTACAGCAGGATCCATATAACCACCTGGATTTCCAGATAGGTCAAGAATTAGCTTTTGCATTCCTGCTTTTTTAAGTTTTGTTAGGGCGTCTTTGAACTCAGCATAAGTTGTCGCAGCAAATCGGCTCACTTTGATGTAGCCAATTTCATCATTGACCATGTAAGAAACATCCACTGAATATTGAGGAATCACATCTCGCTCAATTGTGTAAGCGAGAAGTTCACTATTATTTTTTCTTTTGATTTCAATGGTTACTTCTGAGCCTTTTTCACCACGTAATGCTTTCACCACATCCTGGTTGGTGATGCCAACCCCGGCTACTGTTTCTCCATCTACTGTGATGATTTGATCACCAGGCATGATGCCGAGTTTTTCAGAAGGCCCACCACTTAAAGGTGATACCACATGAATGGTGTCTTTGAAAATGTTGAATTCAATACCGATTCCCTCGAAATTACCTTCCAATTGAGCTTGAGAGATTTTAAGATCTTCTGCAGGAATGTAGACTGAGTGAGGATCTAGTTTGGTGAGCATTTCCTCGATAGCTGTCTCTACCAACTCATCTGTATTGACATCATCCACATAATCATTCTGAATATGGGAAATTACTTGTCTGAATTTGTAGATACTTTGGTACAATCCTTCGGAGTTGTTTCCACTTCCGTCAGCCATGTTGGCACCGATAAAAATTCCCAATGCAATAGCTGCACCGATAAATAATGGAAGCCTGATGGCGTTGTTTGTATTCTTGGTCTCGCTCACTTTGTCAACTTTAATTCCTAAAATTAGTCCCTTTGTAATCATTTGTTAACGAGATGGAGACTAAAATCGTTTCTATGTAAAATGAAGCTGGCCTTTTTGATTCATATTGGTATCTTTGAAGATAATGCGTGTATTTGATTTGACCATAAGATCTCTGGTAGATGAAAACTATGTCTATGCTCGTGCTTTGAGCTATTTGGGCGTGGATTTTTATTTATATCCAGATCGTAAGTTGAGAGAATTGTGCGCAGAACGTGGCTTGACCAAAAGTCAGGTATTAAATGCCTTCTATTTGTTTGATCGATCGCACCGGTTTTCTTTCCAGGAATTGAAGAAATATCCACTGGAGATTGTGATCGAATACCTAAAACATACCCACCATTCATTTATCAAGGACCGTTTGCCATACATCGCCCGATTGGTGAATCAATACCCTGAACAAGATGATTTGAAATTGATATTTCCTGAATTTATTGAGGAGTTTATCAGTCACATCTATGAGGAAGAGGATCATGTGTTTTCGTATATCAGCACATTGATTGACTACCAAAAAGGTAAATATGTCAATCCACAGATGTTCCAAATGGAATATGGTTCGATTTCCCTCAAATCAATTCACAAAGAACATAAGGAAGAGGACGAACTTGCCGGAATCAGAGCATTAGTAGAAGATTACAATGTGAATGATCTACATCGTCAGGTGATCTCTAAAGAAGTGAAAGCCTTTGATCGGGAAATGTGGTACCACGCAGAGATTGAGAACAAGATACTTTTCCCTAAAGCGATTGCCTTAGAAGCGATTGTAAAAGATAAAATCAATAACCATTCTAAACTGAATTAATGGCTCGAGTTTTAGCTATTGATTATGGAGCAAAACGAACAGGTCTTGCAGTGACTGACCCATTGGGAATGATAGCGTCTCCATTGGATACTGTTCGTTCACATGATCTCTTTGATTTCTTGAAAGAATACTTTCTGAAAGAGGATGTTTCTGAGGTAGTAATAGGTATGCCGAAGAACACAGATGGTACTCCAACCAACGCCACTCCATTGGTAGAAGCAGCTGTTAATAGATTTAGGAAACTATTTCCCGACAAGAAACTATTTTTGCATGACGAACGGTTTACTTCCAAAATGGCTATGGACGCAATGATTGCCGGAGGCATGAAGAAGAAAGACCGTCAGAATAAAGGCAACATTGATAAAGTCAGTGCGGCCATCATTTTACAATCTTATTTAGAAACACGAATATGATTTATCCAATTGTGCTCTTTGGAGACCCGGTTTTGAAGAAAAAGGCGAGTGATATACCGCATGGAGAAGATGTGAAAGAGCTAGTACAGGATATGTTTGATACCATGTATGCTGCTTCTGGAGTTGGTTTGGCCGCTCCGCAGATTGGTAAGTCCATCCGACTTTTTGTAGTGGATGATAACCCAATGATGGAAGAAGGCGAACAAGGAATGAAAAAGGCGTTCATCAATCCAGAGATAATTGAAGAGGATGGTGATGATTGGGCTTTTGAAGAAGGGTGTTTGAGTATTCCTGGTATCAGAGGTGAAGTGGAGCGTCCAGAGATTGTGAAAATCAAATACTACGACGAAGACTGGAATGAGCATATAGAAGAATTTGATGATATCCATGCTCGTGTCATCCAGCACGAATACGATCACATAGAAGGAATTCTTTTCACGGATTACCTGACTCCATTCAAGAAAAGGTTGCTAAAAGGTAAGTTGGCGAGTATCAGCAAAGGCAAAGTGGATGCTGACTACCGAGTGAAAGTACCTAAAAAGTGATTGATGAGCTAAAGATAGCACTGATCCAATCTGATTTGCATTGGGAAAATGTGGAGGCCAATCTGGCCATGTTTGAAGAGAAGATCTGGACATTGAAACATCCGGTAGATGTAATAGTGCTACCGGAAATGTTTACCACTGGGTTTTCTATGAATGCAAAGGAGTTAGCGGAAGTTCATAAGACGAAAACCTTTAAGTGGATGCAGCAACAAGCTGCTCAGACCAAAGCTATAGTCATTGGAAGTGCTATTATTAAAGAAGGTGAGCCCATCTACAATAGACTATATGCCGTATATCCTGATGGTAGTTTTCATCACTATGACAAAAAACATCGGTTTGGCTTAGCAGGAGAGGATCAGGATTATACTGCTGGAAAAAGTCGGGTTATTATCGACGTGAAAGGCTGGAAAATCATGCCTTTGATTTGCTATGATCTTCGTTTCCCCGTGTGGGCTCGATCCAGAAGTTCACAAGAAAGCTTATTTGAATATGATGCCCTAATCTATGTCGCAAATTGGCCGGAGCCAAGAGTGAATGCATGGGATGCATTGTTGACAGCTCGAGCAATAGAAAACACTTCGTATTGTATAGGTGTTAATCGAGTAGGAGAAGATGGAGTAGGTGCGCATTATGTTGGGCATTCGGCAGCCTACAATTATAAAGGAGAGCAATTGGCATTTTCGGTGGAGGAAGAAATACTCTACGCTATTTTAACCAAAGAAGATCTATTGGCATTCAGGAAGCGATTTCCTTTCCAGGCAGATGCAGATGACTTTGAGTTGAAGTAACCACAGAGAAGCTAAGAAAACAGAGAATTAATATTTTTCAATCTCCTTGTTTAGTTCATTTCGATTAATAATTTTTCCTTTCATTCTTATCATAAATGGTTTCGTAGCTTGAATATCATTCAGCGCCAATAATTGGAGATTTTGATGTCTGATGGTTTGGTTCAGAATGGTTGAAGCTTTCCCAAGGGTTGCAGATTCTTCACCAGTTAGTATAATTGCCAGTTTCTCAGATTTGACTAGATCTGAGGCGTAACTCAATGTTACTGCGTCAGAGAAGTTGTCCATTTCCAATATGTTCGTTTCTGATCCGATCACTTCTTTAATTTGATTAACTAATGAATCATCAAAATTGAATGCATGAGCATCAGTTAAGAAGTGAATGATGATCAAACTGGATGGATGTTGGCTCATTACGAATGTTGAGAGATATATTTGCTAATCTATGACAAGCTTCATCGAATTTCTATATTCTCGGTTTTTATTGAGTGACGGTGTGTCCATCGATACACGAACTATCACTAAAGGGAATCTCTACTTTGCACTGAAAGGACCAAACTTCAATGCGAATAAGTACGCTATTCAAGCACTAGAACTTGGTGCAGCCTATGCTGTAGTAGATGAAGAAGAATATGTTACCGATGAGCGAATCATTCTTGCTGATGACGCACAGAAGGCTTTACAAGATCTGGCGACTTTTCATAGAAGCAGATTCAAAAGACCCGTTTTAGGTCTTACTGGCTCGAATGGGAAGACTACTACCAAAGAACTCGTAAATCGGGTTTTAGCTACTAAATACATTACTCATGCGACAAAGGGTAATCTGAACAATCATTTAGGTGTGCCTCTAACGCTCTTACACATTCATCCACAAGTAGAAATTGCCATAATAGAGATGGGTGCGAATCATGTGGGAGAAATAGCAGAGCTGTGCGGCTATGCCAACCCGACGCATGGATTGATTACCAACATTGGCGAAGCACATACCGAGTTGTTTGGAGGTATAGAAGGTGTCCTGAGAGGGAAAAGTGAGTTGTTTGATCACTTACGCCAAACAGGCAGTAAAGCATTTATTAATGTGGATGATTTCCGATTGGAGAATATGGCTAAGCGATTTGCGGATCCGGTTTTGTTCCCGGCGGAAGACTTAAAACTCATTGATGCTAACCCCTATTTGATGATCAAGTTGGGTGAAAAGGAAGTGCAGACCAATCTGGTAGGGAGATATAATTATGGAAACATCGCTGCGGCAGTAGCTGTTGGTCGAGAGTTCGGTGTTGCTGATGATCAGATTCTAGAAGCAATCGCGTCGTACATTCCAGAAAATCAACGATCTCAGGTCATTAAAAAAGATTCGGTAACGATCATCAATGATTGCTACAATGCCAACCCTACTTCCATGAAAGCTGCTTTGGACAATCTGGAGTCGATGACAGGAAAAAAAGCGGTCATTCTCGGTGAAATGAAAGAATTACAAGATGCTGTGGACCGCCATTTGGATGTAGGCCGCTGGATCAAGCAAGCAAATTTTGATCAGGTGATATTGGTTGGGCGCCACATGATAGCCGCTGAGCAATTGCTGGAAAATGTCTACTGGTTTGAAACCGTAGAAGCCGCTCGTCCATTCCTGGAAAAGCGAAATTTTAAAGATCACACAGTCTTAATCAAAGGCTCTCGAAGTGGTAAGCTGGATAAGGTAGCTGATATGGTCAGTGGCTGATTATTAGTTTGACTGGTAATAATTGTGGTTAGTTGTATTTGAGCAAGAATAAATTTCATTTATCCTTGTAGTTAAGTGCGATTTAGTTAAATCCACTTCATGTCATTTAATGATAACTAATGCCTTAACCTTACCAAATCAGCAACTCCTTAAGTAGACCTGGAAGTTCATTTAAGCATTTCTGATTGGTATACAACCAGCCATTTCTATGAAAAGATTTTCTTTATTATTCATTTTCGGACTTTCTTTTTTATCACATTTAGTAATTGCTCAAGAGGAGCAGCGTGCTTTCATAACCACCTGGAAGACTGATAATGATGGGCCTTCTGAGGATAACCAGATTATAATTCCAACAATATCAGCACCAACCTTTATCTATGATTATAATATTTATTGGGAAAAAATTGACGATTCTTCCATTAATGGTGTAGTCACTGGTATTACTGGTAATTACACAATTGACTTTCCTTCTTCAGGTATCTATAGGGTAGAGATTACCGGACAATTTCCTGCGATTGAGTTTGGAAGATTAAACAAATACGACTCTAAAAAAATTCTAACAATAGAGCAGTGGGGAGAAATAGAGTGGCAAACCATGTCTTTTGCTTTTGCTCACTGTAAAAATCTAAGAATTACAGCTATTGATTCTCCTGATTTAACAGAGGTAAGTTCGTTAAGTTACATGTTTAGTAATGCCACTTCGATGAACGACTCAATTGGACATTGGGATGTAAGTCATATAGAAGTTCTGGAGGGGATGTTTAGTGAAGCCACAAATTTCAATCAACCGATTGGACAATGGAAAGTTGATTCGGTAAATACATTGAATTATTTATTTCGTAGCGCAAGCAGTTTTAATCAGGATCTCAGTTTATGGGATGTTAGCAATGTAGAAATAATGACAAGTGTATTTTGGAACAGTGGGTTTAATCAGCCATTAGATACATGGGATGTAAGCAATGTCAAATATATGAACAGCATGTTTCGAGATGCTCAAAATTTCAACCAAGACCTCAGTTCATGGGATGTTTCTTCCGTAGAGCAGATGAATTTAATGTTTGCAGGAGCCGAAGAATTTGATCAGGACCTTAGTCAGTGGGATATTTCAAATGTTTGGAGATTTAACAATATTTTTGATAATAGTGGGCTTGGAAGTGATAATTATGATCAATTGTTAATGTCATGGTCACAGTTAGATAGTTTGCAAAATGATGTGTCATTCGGAGCTCAAGGATTGGGATTTTGTCATGGAACGCATGCTAGGCTTTTATTAATGAGGCAATTCGGTTGGACATTTTCTGGAGATACCCAGGAATGTTATTTTGAATCATTAGAAGGAAGAAGTGCAAGTGTCATGACTCAGGTTGGAGATCAAGTTTATTTTGGCTTAGGCAGTAATAATGACGAATATTTTTCTGATTGGTTTCTGCTCGGTTCCCCTTTAACATTTAGAGATTCTTTTCCAGGAGTTCCTAGAAGAGAAGCATCAATTTTCTCATTGGATTCAATAATTTATGTTGGGTTGGGAAAAGATTCAACCGGTCTTTATCTTGGTGACTTCTTTGCATATGACACTAGGGTTGATGTTTGGACTGAATTATCTGAATTCTCAGGGGCAGAAAGAGCGAATGCTACTGAATTTGTTCTAAATGGAAGTGCTTATATTGGAACTGGTGTTAACGAGGGTGGAGAATTAGCAGATTTTTGGAGATACGATGTTCAAAAGGATGTTTGGGAAGAATTAAGTGATTGGGGTGAAAACGCTAGACAAGGGGCTTTTTCTTTTGTTTTAGATAATAAGGCCTATGTTGGGGGAGGGTTTTATGGAGACACATCAATACAACTATTTGATTTACATGAGTATGATCCAAACACTGAAATTTGGGAATTTAAATTACAAAATCAAACAATGCTTGGTTTAAGTAATGCGGCTTCTTTTGACATGAACGGTATAGGATATGTTGCTTATGGGAACACTCGGAAAATAGTTGGGTATAATGCTTTTTTCAATGAATTGATTGATTTTGGTGATACCTTATCTCTAGGCTCCAATTTGACGGATCCATTAGTTTTTATTTCTGAAGATAGTGCCATTTTTTGTTGGGGCAACAAATACAATACTGGTGATCTTTATTTGATGGATTTTCTAAGTTTTGTGGATAAGAATGAAAATCCATCAGAACTTTATTTAAGTGATTCATTGGTAGATGAAAATTCTGATTCTTTGAAATATATAGGAACTTTATCAAGTTTTGATAGCGATAGGGTTCGTCTACCTGAATATAGTATTTTAAATACAACATCTGAAGGAGCTAACTTTACCATTTCTAGAGATTCACTATTCTCTTCAATAGTTTTTAACTATGAACTAGATTCTTCTTACAATATTGAGTTGAGAGTAAGTGATTCTAGAGGAGGTTTTTTTGATAAAGCCATTTCAATTTATGTAAATGATCAGAATGAAGCACCAACCTCTATATCCCTATCCAATACTTTAGTTGAGGAATCGAATGCTGAGACGGTACTTGTTGGAACCCTTTCATCAGAGGATGAAGATAACGGCGATACTTTCACATATACTATTGTGTCTGGTGATGGTACTAATGACGTTGATAATGATCAGTTCACGATCACGGATGATCAGCTTTCACTGATTAGTCCAAATTTTGAGGAACAATCAAGCTATGTGGTGAATTTAGAAGTAACTGATAGTGGCGGAGAGACCTATGTCGAATCATTTACGATAGTGGTTAGTGATGTAAATGAAGCGCCAACCTCTATATCCCTGTCCAATACTTCTGTTGAGGAATCGAATACTGAGACGGTACTTGTTGGAACCTTTTCATCAGAGGATGAAGATAACGGCGACACTTTCACATATACTATTGTGTCTGGTGATGGCACTAATGATGTTGATAATGATCAGTTTACAATTACGGATGATGAGCTTTCTTTGATCAATCCAGACTATGAAGAGCAAGCTAGATATTTGGTGAATATAGAAGTTGCTGATGCTGGAGGGCTAATTTTAGCACAATCTTTTGTAGTGGATGTGACAGACCTCAACGAATCTCCAACCGACATTCTATTCACTGTGGAGGAGATTTTCGAAGAAGATATCATTGGAACTCTTGCGGGAACATTTGAGACGGTCGATGAAGATGCCGATCAGACCTTTACTTATACGTTTGATGTTCCATCAGATACATTTGAAATTGTTGATGACTCGTTATTTACAAAAGCAGAATTTGATTTCTTATCAGATCAGACGTATTCTATTACAGTTACAAGTACTGATCAGGGAGATTCTTCCTTCACAAAATCTTTTGAAGTACTTGTGATTGATATGGCAGAGCCAGTTGTATTAGGTGATAAAACTAATAAGCTATTAGTCTACCCTAACCCAGTTCAAAACCAGCTCCATGTACAATATGATGGAGTGACTAAATTGGAAGCATTTGATCTCTCTGGTATATTAGTTGCTGAGAGTGACAAGGAGAAATTCCTCGATACATCCAATTGGAACTCCGGAGTCTATATTCTTCGAATATGGGTTGGAGATGAATCTAAGGATGTCAAAATCATCAAGAAATAAACAAACAGAAAAGGCTTGCCATCGGCAAGCCTTTTTTCGTTTAGATAAGTGAATATATGTTTGCTCATATAAGTTAGGTTAGTGTAGAAGCTCCACATCTATTCTTACCACAGCTATATTTCAAAGATCATAAAGCCTTAATAAATGGCTCGCGAGGTGGCAAGCTGCATAGGGTTGCTGATATGATCAATGGTTGAAATGTAGTTTGATTGGCGAAAAATTCTTTGGTAGTTGTATTTGAAGAAGAATAAATTTGATTTATCCTTGTGGATAACTTTGTTTTAAACAACGCCAACAGCTATGATTAACTATACACTACAATTCAGGGAATAACTGCATTTCGCATACCTTATATTCCAACTACATATTTTCTTAACCAGTATTTCTTAACCAACTCTCATGAGAATGTCTATGCCCAACCTAAGATATTCAATGATCTTAGCGTCATTTTTCTTCCTTACGAAAGCTTTTTCGCAAATAAGTCTTCCATACTATCAAAATTTTGATGGTGTAGCTGAAATATCCTATACTACGGATACCGATACTCTTAACGAAATCAATGAATGGGGCTTTGCTGCCGCAAGAGATGATTCAGAAAGATTAGGTGGTTTACTTATGATAGGTTCAACTAATGGATTTCAAGGGTCACAATCCGTTAATCTAAGCAGGAATACTGATCATAATAATTCTCAATATGTAACCAATTCAGCTGTCCTAACTTTAGATCTTTCTGGCTATGATGCGAATACGACTGATATCTTTTTGGATTTCAGCTTTACTAGAGGGAATTTATCTTATTCGAATAGTAATAATGTAAGAATCAAAGGCTCACCATCAGAAAACAATATAGTGATATACGATTGGGATGCTAATCTTCCGAATTATTTAGAATGGAAAAATGTCAAAAGACTCAATTTGAGTCAGGCATTAAGAAATGCAGGCCAAAATTTTTCTGACTCTACTCAAATTAGGTTCGTTGAACGGTCGTATAGTAATACTCATGCTTTCTATTTTGATGAAGTAACTATATATGAGCGTCCAATTAATGATGTGCGTGTTACTGAAATTGACTTACCATCTGCGTCAGGTTCGCTCACATCTGCTGAAGAATTAAGTGTTTCTATTATTAATGATGGAACAAGTGATTTGACGAGTGTTCCACTCACTATTAAGGTGGAAGGTCCTGGAGTCACGGAGACAATCTCGGAAACAGCGTCTATGAGTGCCATTTCAACATCCGAAACTTATACCTATACATTTAGTCATTTATTTGACTTATCAGAGCCTGGAACCTATGATGTAACAGCGTATAGCTCACTTGCAGGAGATACTAGTTATTTTAATGATACGATTTTTAGTGTCACTTATAAGTATTCCACGTATAGTGCAGGATTGCCATATTCAGAGGATTTTGAATCAAATAATGGTGGATTTATTGGTTATGGTAATAATAGTAGTTGGGAGTATGGTGACTTATCAGATGGCTCCAAAGGTTGGGTAACTAATGCTTCTGGTAATTATAACAATAGCGAATATTCTTATTTATTATCACCAATATTTGATTTATCCGCCGAAACCTCAGATCCCTATATCGGATTCGATATAGACTTTAATACTGAGTCTTGTTGTGATGAATTTTGGCTAGAAGTTAGTTTAGATGGAGGTATAACTTTTTCAAAAGTTGTATCTCCTCAGCTTCAATATACGTCAAACGAAAATTATTGGAATGGAGTAGGGAGCCTAAGTTTTAGTGAAATGCTTATTACTGGGACTGGAGGTAATTCTGAAGTAATGCTTCGCATCGCTTTTGATTCGGATGGATCAGTAATAAATCCTGGAATTGAAGTTGATAATTTTACTATTACAAGTAAACCGGCTAATGACGTTTCCTTAGAAGCTATAGGATTACCTCAAGCATCCACAGAATTATCATCCACCGAATCAATATCATTAGATGTAGTTAATTTAGGTACAGGGGGGCAGAGTTCTGTTCCCATTTCTATAGTATTCACTAGTCCTTCAGGTGTACAGACTTACTCTGAGAATACTCCTGCTATATCTTCAGGGGATACAATTACCTACACTTTTTCTCAACAATTCGATTTTTCTGAGGTTGGGAATTATTCTGTGACTGCTTATACATCCCTTGCAACAGATACATATAATGAGTTAGATACCATACGAAATCAAAGAAGTTACCATCAAGGAAAGTACGAAGGGGACTTGCCTTTATTCTATTCATTTAATGCTGAGAATGATACTATTATTTATGATGGTACGGCTTTTTTTGGAACTGAAGACTTAATTGGGGTAAGTTATTTGTCTGAAGGGATAAATGGTCAATTAAGGGTCAACTCAACATATGCAGAAGATGGAAAGTCACTAATACTTAGCAGATCAGAATATAGTAATCAGGGAACTTTAAATCAGCTTTTAATTTCTGCGGATCTATCTAGTTATTCTGCAAGCTCGGATAAAGTGTTGTTCGACTATAATGTTCGAACTTATTATGAAGGGACTTCTAGCGCTGGTGTATATGTTAGAGGAAGTGAGAGTGACCCATGGGTATTACTACATCAATGGGATCGCAATTATTCGGCAAATAGTGTTTGGCAAAAATATCAATCATTAGATATTTCAGCTGTCCTGGTTGCAAATAGTCAAGATTTTAGTTCCACTTCGCAGATTAAGGTTCAATCTATTGGTAATTCTGAATACCCATATGATTACGTCTCTTTTGATAATATACGTATATATTCTGAGCCTGTTAATGAATTGCAATTGCTCAATATTGTCGTTAGCGAGGGGCCATTTTATTCTAGCTCTGAGTCTCTTCAGGTAGAAGTAATTAATAATGGAACAGCAACACAAACAAGTATACCAATCTCTTTCAATATAGAAGGACCCAATGGCTCTTCCACTTTTAATGAAGTATTGGTTGGTAGCTTAGCTGAAGGTGACACAACACTTTTGGATATTGCGGAATCAATAGATTTTAGTGTGCCTGGAGCATATTCAATTACAGGTGCTTTAGGTTTAAGTGGTGATGAGTGGTTAGAAAACGACACTCTTACTGTGACTGTGGGTAGCTACTCAAAATATACAGGTGAATTGCCATATTACTTGACCTTAGAAGGATTAGCCGATACTACATATGCCCCCGGACAGTATACAATGGATGGATTGGACGGAATATCATTTGAAGGGTCAACTTCTAAGTCGAGATTATCCATATTGGACGCAAACTATTATTATGGAACGGGTTCACAGGCACTAAAATTTGATAGAAGAGACTACTCTTATTCTTCCAATGAAATGGTTTTATCATTGGACTTAAGTGATTTAGATGATACTCAAGATCGGTTACTATTAGATTTTCAAGTTTATAGCTACAGTGCCGATGATTACGATGTTAATAAAATTTATGTAAGAGGCAATACAGATGATGATTGGCTTGTTGTTTATGATTGGTTTGATACTACTAGTTACTATAGTAATAAGTGGATTTCTATACGAGAACTCCCTTTGTTTGATACTTTACAGGCTAATGGTCAAACATATTCAAGCGAAACACAAATCAAGTTTTCTGAATATGGGTATGGGACGTCCTCAGTATTGTTTGATAACATTAAAGTCTATCTCCAGTATGATACAGACTTAGCCATTGTGTCTTCAGACCTGGAAGGTAAATCTGCAGGATTAAGTGAAAGTCAACAGTTTAAAGTAGATATTTTTAACAATAGTGTATCGGACTTAACAGGATATACCATTAATGCTACTATTGATGGACCATCTGGTCTCCAAAACCTTTCCGAAGTGTTTGATGTGACTATTCCAGCACAAGACACAATGTCTATTCAATTTTCGGAACCAATAGATTTTGGTGATTTTGGTGACTATTCCGTATCCATGTCAGTAAGTATCACAGAGGATGGAGATCCAACTAATGATGAACTTAACTTGGATCTTTACAGAATTAGCAGATATACGGGGGAGTTTCCATACTTTGAAGACTTTGAATCAGCAGCAGAAGCTACATATGGAATTACACCTTCTACCGAATTGACTGGATTTAGTTTCACAACCACAGATCCTAATGGAATATTCCGAATTGTAGATAGCTTAACAAACAGTAATAAATCAAAAGTAGGGTTTTTATCAAGAGGATACACAGATGTTTTGGCTACAAATTCACTGATATTTTCGGCAGATTTATCAGCGTATATAAATCGTGAAATGATGCTTGATTACGATTTAAGCCAGAGTTGGATGAGCTACAGAAATTCAGACAATGGTATTTATGTTAGAGGAAATGAGAATGAATCATGGGTGTTATTACATGATTGGAATTCTAACCGTCCTTCTCATTTAACTTGGAGCTCTTTTACCGGTTTAAATATCACTGAAGTTTTAATTGAAAATGGACAGACTATTTCAGAGACCTTTCAAATGAAATTTCAAGACTTTGAAGTAGATTCTGGAAACGGATACATAATAGATAACCTTAAATTATACCCTAAACTAGAACAAGATGCCGAATTACTCGCAATGGATATTGTGCAAATAGAGGGGGCAGAAGGAGAGAGAGTTTCATTGGATATTTACAATAATGGAACTGAGGAGATTGTAAGTGTTCCTGTTACTTTCGTTGCGACCAATGGCTCTGTAAGTCAGGATGTTACTGAGTTAGCATCTATTAATATTGGTCGAGGAGATACTGTGACTTATGTGTTTGATGCTGATTTAGATTTTTCGACCGGTGGATATTATATAATCGAGGCTTTTGTTGCTCTGCCTGGTGATATTTATAATGACGGAGATACTACTAGCATATCACTTTATAAAGATTTTAGGTTTAATGAAGAGATACCGATTTTAGTTGATTTTGAGCAAGACTCAGCCAATTTCCGCACGTATGGTTCAAATTCAAGTTGGACTTATGATTCATTAGAAAATGGGACGAAAGGATGGTTGACTAAAGTAGATGGTAATGCTGGGTATGGTAACTATGAAAGGTCATATTTGCAGTTTCCCACTCTTGATTTATCAAGCTATAATCAGGGGATATTTTTTGAATTTGATCTTTCTGTTAATTTGGAAGAAAGCTATGATTTCGCATGGTTAGAGATGTCTCTCGATGGAGAGACTTTTGATAAAATTGATAGTGAAGAACTCCATTATCAAGCAGGATCAACTAGTTGGAATGGAAATCAAGATATTCAAGTGCGCTCATTGTATATACCAGAATCATTTGGTAATTCACAAGTCATATTTAGGTTGGCCTTGTCTACGGATGGATCTGTTAATCGAGAAGGGTTGCAATTTGATAATTTTGTGGTAAGAGGCCCATTAGATAGAGACCTGGCATTCTTGATGTTGGAAGGAGAATCAATGACTCCTGATTTTGGTGAAGCAGAATATTTATCAATAAAATTGGTAAATGAAGGTACTCAAATGATTGAGTCTGCTGATCTAGTTCTGAATATTGTAAATCCAGCTGGAGACACGATACAATTGGAAGAAACAAGTACAATAAACCTTGGGTCATATGATACGCTTTCTTATCAATTTGCGAGCTCGTTAGATTTGTCAGATGTCGGTGATTACTATGTTTGGGGTTATGTTTCTACTACAGGAGAACAGAATAGTCAAAACGATTCGATTTCTTCCTGGCTGTATCATCAGAATAGTATTGATGAACTGCCATTTGTTTTAGATTTGAATGGAGTATACATTACTAGACAAAGAGTCAGTACTGCTTTAATTGAAGGGCTAGATGGGTTCAGTTTTGAATCAGGTGCATCAGGAGAGCTTACCATTTCGAACTATAACTCTGAGCACAAACACTCACTATACTTATATAACCGTAGTTCTTTAGATAACGTAAGTAAAGCTTTCTTAACTATGGATCTATCAACAATGAGCACATCATCGAATGTTTTGATGATGGATCTTCAATATTTAAATTCTGATCCTGACGAAATTAATGGACTTTATGTGCGGGGAAGTCATGATCAAGAATGGATATTAGCTGTATCTTCAGAATCACTAAGTTCATTTACATGGAGTGATTTAAGAGTAAATTTGACTGCTTTGTTAAAGCAGCATAATCAGGAATATTCTGCAACTACTCAGATTATGGTTTTTAACTCTGGGAGATGGAATCAGACCTATATCGACAACTTTTCAATCTATGAGAGAAGTTCGCATGATTTAGAACTTATTTCAGTTAGTATTCCTGAATCTGGATTTGTTATTCAGTCCAATGAATCTATTCAAGCAGTTGTAAGAAATAATGGTATTACAACAGTCAATTCTGTTCCATTAAGATTAAGAATTCTGGGGCCGTCTGGAGTTAACCAATCAGAGTCTTCAAGTAATGTCACATTAGCTACAGATGAAATTGATACATTTTCAATTAATTCTACCAACACTTTTGTAGAAGAGGGGACTTATCAAATAACCGTAAGCACAGAGTTAACAGCCGATACGGTTTCTGAAAATAATTCTTTACTTGCATATGTAGCGCATCAATCTATTTATTCGGGCTCTCTTCCATATTATGAGAATTTTACAAGCCTTACTGATTCTGTTTATGATCATAGTAGAGGGAAGTTGGGAGCTATAGGTGGGTTATCCTTTAACGCTGTGCCAAATGTTGGCCGTTTGACTGTAGATGAAGATTCGCACTCTATAAGAATGTGGAGATCAGATTATACTAACTCATCAAGTACAAATAATTTACTTCTATCAATGGACTTGTCTGCATATAGTACTTCAGATCCCATTCAACTTGATTTTAAGTTTAAAGGGTATGACTATTATGACATATCAAGATATGTAGAAGTGAGAGGTGATACTTCACAAGCCTGGTTACGTTTGTATGATTGGGTAGAGAATGCGTCTTCATCCAATTTTATTGAGGCTAAATATCTTGCAATTGCGGATACTTTGGCTGCTCATGGTCAGCAATTCGGAACCATGACTCAAGTTAGATTTACACAAGGAGCTGACTGTTCCGGCTGTTTCTTTGAGCTATCTTCTATTGAGGTGTATGAGGCACCAGAAGTAGATTTGGCAATTGAAGTTTTAGAACCAATTGCAGCATCCATTCACCATGAGAACTCTCAGATTAAAATTGTTCTGATGAATGAAGGACAAAATACAATAAGTAGTTTGCCTTTGTATGCTACTGCTTTTGCTGAAGATGGCTCATCTCAAACTATTGATTTTAATGCTACATTGGATTTAGCTCCACTGACTACTGATACAGTTGTGTTTGATAGCTTTTTTGATTTACCTAATCCAGGAAATTATACGGTCAAAGTATACTTTGATCTTGCCAATGACGAGCGTCATTACAATGACACATTAAGTAGAACGATGATTGTTCGTTCTACTTATTCATCAGAGTTACCGATGATGCTGACTTTTGATGATCATGTAAGCCAGGTGGGAAGTAAAGAGAGTTATCAATTTGCTGATTTTGTAGGTTTGAGTTACGAACTATCTGGCAAAATTGATCTGTCTGTTGAAAGTCCATCAAGCGGAGATGGTAAGGTTTTGAAATTGAAGCAAACATCTGATTCAGATAGAAGCGCCACAGCTGATCTGGTTTTCACGTTGGATTTGAGTGAGTATGATACACTGACCGATGTGATCAAATTAAGATTTGATGCTCTAGAAAGAAATGACTATCCATCTGTTTCATTATGGATTCGTTCAAATGAAAGCCTTGATTGGATACGTTATTCGTACATTTATTCCGGAAGTTACATGATTGATATTCAATCAGAACTGAAAAGGATGAAGCAACAGTATTCAGATCAAGTCCAAATTAGGCTATTTTTTGAAGGAGGTGGTTATAGTAATGCCAGTATCTCATTTGATAATATTTATTTGTTCAATACTGCTGATAATCTAGCACCTCAAACACTAGCATTTGTGGAAGATCCACTGCCTCTTTATGAAGATACAGACTCTATTCAATATGTTGGAAGGGTAATTGGTGAAGATATTGATGAGTACTTTACTCTGAAATACAATATTTATTACAATGTTTATGAAGATTCGCAAAATAACAGTTCATTCTATATGCGAAGTGATAGTCTATTTATGTATCAAAATAGAAGTTATGAAGCAGATTCTGTTTTGAATATAAATATTAGAGTGATCGACACAGAAGGAGCGTATTTAGATCAGCCTTTTGAGTTTACTCTGATTGATTTGAATGACTCTTTGAGCGGTTTAGGACTGTCTAAATACTGGGTGAATGAAAATAACACTGATACTGTGGTGGTTGCTGTTCTTCAGCCTGTAGATGAAGATTTGAATGATATCTATGCATACGAGTTTATTGATGATGAATTGGGATTAGATAATGAAATGTTCATCGTTGAAAATGATGAATTAATGATTATTCATCCAAATTATGAGACAGAGAAGCATTTCTTTGATCTGCACTTGAGAGTAACTGAGGCATCTGGTGATACAGCTAGTTTAGCAACAACTATCGAGATATATGATGTGAATGAACCTCCGATTTCCATGGATATCATACTTGAGGAGATTGATGAGGATGTTGAATATGGATCATTAGTGGCTACATTCTCTGCTACTGATGAGGATCCTGGGGATGATACTTTTATATACAGATTTGAAAGGGATAGCTTCTATGTTGTAGACAACCAGTTGTTTACTGGTGTTTACTTTGATATCGACGAGGAGCTTCACCTTCCACTTTCTGTAATTGCTGAGGATGAATGGGGAGCTCGTAGTGAGTTTGATTTTGAAGTGATCATTATTGATTTAGTGGAATTGGGTATCGAAGATGAGAATATTGTGGTATATCCAAACCCAACCATGAATGAACTTCATGTTGAAAACAAAAGAATCACAAAGCTTGAAGCCTTTGATTTGACAGGGGTTAAAATGATTGAGACGGTAAAGGATCGAGTCATAAACACCCGAAATTGGAACTCCGGTGTCTATATTCTCCGAATATGGGTTGGAGAAGAATCTAAGGATGTCAAAATCATCAAGAAATAAACAAGCAGAAAAGGCTTGCCAACGGCAAGCCTTTTTTCGTTTAGATAAGTGATAAGCAAAGCCAAACCCCACAACAAGCTCGGCAATGCTTATCGACAGTTACCTAAACATCTGTCATCTATAATATTTAGTGATTTGCGATCTGGAATGCTCTGGATATGTTGAAACCTAAGTGGATGTCACCATTGAAGAAGTCATTCGTAGACTCTCCAATAAATCCTTTTTCCAACATCGCTGTAGCATTGGTTAATTGAATTTGGAAAACGTGTCCTCCTGTTTCAATATCCACACCTACTGCAAAAGCATTATGGTATTGGTCTCCTTTGTCTTTAAACTGAGGCCAGTACTCCATATTGATCGTTACTCGATTAGTTACTTTTAGTCTTCCACCCATTCCAAGAGCTATGACTTCCGAACCCGTTTCATTGGCTTCTATTAATTCATAAAATGAATAGGATGGAGTAAGCTGAAGAGACAATGCTGGAGTCACTTTTCTGGCGATCAAGATCTGATGTGTGACAGCCATTTTATCAGATAAGTTGATTTCATAGTCATCAAATCGCTTCAACGTTTTGATCGTAGCGGAACCAAAATATACCATACTAAATGGTACAGTTTTAGCACCTGTTTGCTGTCTCATAAATTTGTATTTGATAAACCCATCGTAGGTTTTCTCAAATGAACTTCTCCCTGCACCAAACATAAATCGGTCAGAAGGAGCGTATTCCAAAGCAAGACGAATATTGGACTGGTCGAGGCCCCACAAATTGTATCCACCAGAGTTTAACGTTCCGAATCGGTGAGAAATGATAAACTCCAGGGTTCCCTTTTTACGAATTTCAACACTGTGTCCATTGATAATTCGTGTTCCCTTGAATGTTGATGTGGTTAGGTTTTCAGAAGGCTCTTGCTCAGCCATGAGATCTGCAAGGAGATCATCTTGTGCAAAAGCCAATGAACCAGTAATAGTAAGCAGTATGATTAAGGTAACTCTCAGCATGATCTCTTTATTTAAGTCGGAAAATTGTGGTTACTAGAACTTCCTCTGCAATGTTTTTGATCAATAGCGTTGGAACCTCCACATCATATTCTTCAATCTTGACGATAAATTCAGATTTAGCAACTAACACATCACCTTCCTTTTTAAAAGTGATTGGAAGTGTCACATCTTTTGTAACGCCGTGTATCGTTAGCTTTCCTTTCACTGATTGAGTTAATGAATCAGCGATGTTTTCATAGTCAGATGCTTTGAAATTTGCTATTTCTCCTGCAAATGTTGCTTTCGGGTATTTGTCTGATTCAATGTAATTTTCATTGAAATGCTCTTCCATTAACGATTTTTCGAAATGAAAGTCTTTCATGTTCATTGCAACAGCCACTTTCCCAGTACTGAAGTCTAGTACTCCGAGAGCTTTTTCGTTGATTGCTTCGATATCTTCTAAAGGTGCTTCTGAGAAAAATCTAGCGTATCCCTGATTGTCCATTTTACGCTGTGCGTTAGCGATAAATGTAAGGCCTATCAAAAGGCTGAGTATGGTTAGTCGTATCATAGTCGTATTAGTTTAGTGATTTAGTTATTTGGGGTATTGTCACTCACCCAACAGTTGATTTTTGAGATGTCAGCATCAGGTATTTTGCCAGAAGGAGGCATCGTTCCTGCCGAAGCTCTAGCGAGTATTCTCGCTGCACTGTTAATTATGTTTTCCTTGGTGCTCATATTCGGAGACTGTGACCCGCCGTGACAACTGGAAGTAGCACAGTTTGCTTCTATAATTGGCATGATGTCATCGCCAAGTGAAATTCCCGATAGAATATCAATTTCTTGTGTGGAAGAACATCCATTGTCATCAGTTACGGTCAAGTCATAGCTCCCAACCGTCAAACCGGAATAACTTCCATCAGCTGATGTGCCTACGCCGCTTAATTCAAAACTATATGGTTCTGCTCCTCCAGAAACGGTAGCAGTTATAGTGCCATTTGAAGTGCCACATCCTGCATCATTTGCCGCTACTTCAGAAAAGTTTACTCCATCTGCATTAGCAACTGTGATGGTTTCAGTTGAAGAACATCCATTAGCGTCTGTTACTGTAAGTGTATAGCTTCCTCCTGGAAGCGAAGTAAAAAGCCCTGTTCCATTGGTTTCAGTTCCTATTGAATAGGAATATGGCTCTGTTCCGCCAGTAGCTGAAGCATCAATTGATCCCGTGTTTGAGTTACATGCTGCATCAGTGGTTTCATTGGTTATGACAATTGGAGTAGTTGCACAGTCAAACTCAAGGCTGACTTTCTCTGCTTCACAACTCCATAGGAGCCCTGCGATGATTAGGTATCTGTATTTCATTGTTAATAAATTAGTTAAAGAGGGTCTATATACGACCCGCGGTAATCGTTTAGTTTCTTGAATCTTGATATTTGGGATCTCCTAGCTGAGATTTCAGAGCAAAAAGCGATCACTTGTCATCGCTTCAAGTTTGATGATTGGCTGCCAGATCAATACCCTTAATTGTAGATTTTTTAAATGTATCCGGTGAGTTTTTCTCCTTCGGAAATTGTTTTTAGAGATTTCATTTGAATGTAGAGTTTGGTTAAAGAAATGAAATAGTCTAGATGTTGCTAAACTTGTTGTGGCGCTCTTAAATTGAATAATGCAAATTTCAAGGCAATTATTTCAACTGACTAGTACACAGCCGTCAAATCATAGAATATTTCCGACAATTTCATGTGTTTTCAAAGGTGATTTGTCATTTTCCGACATTTATAACTAATTGATAGTTAAGTAGATGGAATAAGTTTCGCAACTATTTTAGACATAGAAATCCTGTCTAACACATGTTAGTTTTTTGATCTTTACTTCATATTTGATACTGTTTAATTACAAAATCTTAAGGTGTTTGTGTAAACAGGTTTTGCTTGACAGTAAACAAAACTCCGTAACCATAAAGTGAAACTTGAGCCCAGCCGATTTCTTGCAAAGGCATCTGAATGAATGGTTCTATCACCAGAGAAGTTTTTGAACGCCATAAAAACTCTCCAGCAACAGACGCATTCATAATTGACCACATTAACGTAGTATTTTCATCAGTTTTCCAACCCTGAGAATATGTTGGGTTAGGCTGATTAAACTGATATTGATATTCTTCATCTAATAGGAAGTAGTTACTAAGACCTCCGTTGATTTTCCAATTCCATTTTCGTGACTGAATAAAGTCAAATCCTACGGTGACTGGGATATCAATAACTGAGCAAGATCCGTTGACCCAGGTAGGTACAAGTCCTCCAGTATTTTGTCCCCAATAACCTGCTGGTGGATGATATTCTTCGCCAGGAGAAGTGTATTTTTTCTTGTTGAAGAATACTCCTGATTGTAGTTCGAATCTGCTGAGCGGTTTCCAAAATATTCGCAACCCTACCTTATTGGTCGCTCTTAATTTTCCTTTAAAATTTAGGCTATTGAAATCAGGAGCGTATGCCAAACCAATAGCGATTCGATTCCATTGAGTCATTTTGGAACTTGAAGAGTCCGGTAGTGAACCGGACCATAAATAATTCTCAATACTGTCAGGAGTATTAAAAGGAATTATAAAAGCTTTAGATTCTGAATCTAGTGATTCGATAGAATAAATAGGAAAGTACACCTGTTCTGATAAGGTCGCAGAATTTTCTTCCGTTTTGTTTGATTGAAAAGGAAATAGTCCTTCTACAGAATCCTGTTGGTCATTTGATTTGGTTAATGGTCTGTTTGATGATGGTGATACATAGGAAGAGGTGCTGTTTGTCTTATTCACTGAATCAGGAGTGTTTTCTTCTGCGGATTTTACATTCAATTCATTATCAACTGAATGTAAATCTGCCGTTTTTGCATTGGTAGATTTGCTAATTATTACTTCTGATTTGGTGGATGAAGACGGATTTTTCGAGGAGGTGCCTTCAAGATTCTTTTGTGATTGATCGCTATCTAAAATTTGATTCTCTTCTGATGAGACTGGTCTAGATGTTGAATTCTCTTCAGCTTCCTTCGATGCAATTAAAGTGGCCTTTTTATTCGCAATCAATTCTGAATCCTGAGAAGATTGCTCATCCGCTAATGAAACTTCCTGTGAGCCTTGGTTGGATGTTGTATCTTTTGACTGACTTTGAAAAGAGTCTTTCAAGAACCATCCCAAAATAAAAGCGAGACTTGTTGCGAGGAGTAAAATAACCAGACCTCTTCTTATACCGATTCCGCCATCATCAGTAGTAGATGCCCCTAACCCTTCTGCATCTAATAAGGCCTCCATTTTAGTCCAGTCTTCTTCCATGAAAGAAGTTTGCTCAACCTCAAGGTGCTTTTTAAAGAATTGTTCGATATGGTTATTTTCCTCGCTCACTTAGCTTTCCACTTCAAAATAGATTTTTAGTAGTTCCTGTAGTTTTTTCTTTGCTTTATGGTAGTTGCTTTTAGAAGTTCCTATAGAAATCTCCAGCATCTCAGCGATTTCTTCATGTTTATAACCTTCAATTGCGTGAAGATTAAACACAGTTCTATAGGCAATTGGTAGTTTTCTAATGAGTTCAAGGAGATCTTCATAGTTCAGAGAATCTAATTGCGACTCCTGCACCATTTCTCTGATCCCCGCCTCTATTTCTAATTGTTCCAATTTGAGTTGATATTTCTTCACATGATCTAAAGCACTATTAATCATAATTTTTCTGATCCATGGCTTAAATGGCTGTTTCGTATCAAATGTTTTGATGTATTTAAAGACTTTTAAAAATCCATCATTCATAATTTCCACAGCATCATCTCTTGTCTGGCCATATCTGAGGCATACGCTCATGCAATAGCCATGAAACTCCTTGTACAGGATTTTCTGGGCTTCACGCTTTTGTTGAGCGCACCCTTTCAGAGTGGAGGCGATATGTTGATTGTCAAGATGCAATCTGTGGTTGAGTTCAGGCCAGTTATAGTCAGTACCTTGGGTTTTAATGAAAAGGTTGCCTGACGATAAATAAATACAAGAAGAAATTTAATCTTTCCAAAACATTTTACCCATTTTCCTTCTTTTGAATAAGAGCTATCTTGCATGAACTCAGACCTTTGGTTTGAGTATTTTTTACCACCAATTTCTACTCGCTATGTTCAAATCATTTGCCGCCATTCTTGCACTGTTGTGTACGTTGGTGCTTTATGGGCAAAAAGGTGATTTCCCAATCACACATCACAAGGCAAATATTAAAGGACTTGATTTCAAAGCATATGATCTTACTTTTGATCATGTAGGGCTGATGTATGCGGCTACTAGTTCTGGATTGCTTCGTTACGATGGTGTTTATTGGGATTACATTGAGACCCCTTCTGCCACATTTTCAGTATTGGTAGATCACCATAATGAGATTTATGTAGGTGCAATGGGTGGCTATGGTAAGTTGGCACTTACTGAATCAGGTTTGAAATATGTGGAATTAGGGTCGGATTCATTGATCAACCATCAGTTTCGCAATATCTATGACGCTGGAGATAGTTTGCTTTTTGTTAATGGAGATATCATCAGCGTTTATCATCCTGCTACAAACAATTCGTCAGTTTATAAATCTCCGGATCGATGGACAATTGAATCGGTCATTCATTATGAAGGTCAATATTACATTACTACACGAATTGCCACATACGAATGGAATGGGAACAGCTATAAAGAAGCGAACTTGTTTGGTGGTTCCTTATTGCCGATTAAGGTAGAAACCAGAAAGAAAAGTACAATCATTTTGGGTTATGATGGAGATCTATATTATCAGTCAAATGACCGATTACAGTTAATAGATTTGAACTTTGAAGCTTCTGATTTTATGTGGGTCAACGATAGCATTTTCGTTGTAAGCAGTAGAAATAATGGGAGCCTGTTATTCAATATCGAAACCCTGGAAGAAGTTGGTCAGATTAATTACCATACGGGATTGCCTGATAATGAGGTGCAAGCAATAGAGGTTGATTGGAATCATGGAGTATGGTTTGCACATCAATTTGGGTTTAGTCGAGTAGATCCAAATTCTCCTATTTCATGTCTGAGTAATCAAGAAGGCTTACAAGGTAATTTGATCACTTCTATAGAGCACAATGGAGAAGTTTTAATAGGCACCAGTTCAGGACTTTTTAAATCTATGCCTGATAGTGTTTTCGAAATGAAAGTGGTAGGCAAGAGGCTGGAGGATGATTCCAAAAAGAGTGGTGAGTCTAATAATAAGCCGATTCTAAAGGAAGTAAAGTGGATTTATAAACGAATTTCTGGTATAACTAACAAGGTGAACGATCTTCAAATTCACAATGGGATATTGTTAGTAGGTAGCAATGAAGGCCTTTTTGAATATGATAGTGCTCGATTGAAGAAAATCGCAAGAGAGCCGGTTAGTCATATCGAGTCTCTTCCTCGAACTTCTGAATTTGTGACGGTTGACAATTTTAAAGTTAGTCGTTTTGTATATAGGAATGGAGTGTACACCGAACTGCCATTTGGATTGGATGAAAATGTAGTTGTCACTGCTTTTGGAGATCGTAAATCTATGGTTTGGCTAGTAGGGACAGAGAAATTGAGAGGTGTAGGGCTTACATATCAAGGTGCTTCAGAGTTAGCGGAAGTGGATTTTTCTAACAGTTTTATGGAGACTCCTACTATCTGCGAACTCAAGGAAGGGTTGTATTTTATCACGAGTCAGGGATATTTCAAATACAATTATCAAAAGAATGAATTGATTTTGGATGAAGATTTATCTTCAAAACTTGGTAAACCATCCCAGCATTTAGAAGATCCAAATGGAGGATTTTGGGTTTTTGATGGAAAGCTTTGGCAGCATGTCGATGAAAATGCTGAAGCCACTACGTATCCTTATTTAAGTTTATTCCCAGACTTAAGGTCAATTCACTTAGGTGCAGATGGTGGAGTTTACTTTATCAATAGTGATAACAAGTTTTACTACTATCACCCTAAGGACTCTGATGACACAATGTATAATAGCAATATTTTCTACAAACATCTATTTGCCAAGTCCTCCTATACGCCTTATCTGAAGCAGGTTCATTTGGATTATGACCAAAACTATCTCAAAGCGGAAGTCACCCAGCCAGATTATTTGGGATTATTGAAAGTAGAGTATCAGTATCAACTTGAGGGTATGGATGAAGATTGGTCTGATTGGTCTGATAATAACCGAATCAATTTAAATTTCTTGCCTGAGGGAAAGTATACATTAAAAGTGAGATCTAGAGATGTTTTTGGAAGAGTTCAGAACATTGATCCAATATTACTGGTGGTAGATCCACCGTACTGGCAAACTACCTGGTTTTATTTCTTAGAGGTAGTCTTTTTTGCAAGTTTGGTATTGATTTCCACTAGACTAAACCAGGCAAAAGCATCGAACAGATTCCTTACCGAGGGCTTGACAGTATTGACTATAGTCATCATTATCGAAACACTTCAGTCTGCAGCAGGATCTTATGTGCAGTTTGCTACCTCACCTTTTATCGACTTCTTGGTGAACCTATGCATCGCCCTAGTGATTTTTCCATTGGAGATTTTACTCAAACGAATCATTAAAAGCGGGAAGGTATTAGTTAAGATTAAACGACCAAAAGAAACGATTTCAAAGGATTCTGAATAGAGGGTTGGTTTCCTGTTTCTTATAAATGGTAATTTAGTCTTACGATAGGTATTCAAATTTATTAAGCGGTAAAAATCAATCAAATAGTATTTGTTTTAGATAAAATTTGATTTATTCTTGCAAATACAGCTATTTTACATGACGGAATAAGCTGTAAACGAGCTTAGTTGTCACCCAACCAACCCAGCCGGCCTAATGACTAACATCACCGAAGAACCGCCAAAATACGTAGCAAGTCTACTTGCGTTTAACAACGTTATTAGAAAATATTATCTAATAGCCATGCTGTTATGCGTTCTTTTGGTGCCTTTTTCTGGTTTTTCTCAAGCACCTTCCTTTGTGTTTGTTAGAAATGCACCATCAGCTACTTCTGAGCGACCAGTTATTCAGGTCAAATGGTTCAGTGATGATATTCTAAATCCAGAAGGGTTTAATCTCTACCGAAGAGAGTTAGGTGCTTTAGCATGGAATAAAATAAATAATTCGCCAATCACAAGAGGAGTGATGCCGGCAGGAGTAAGAGCTGCTGATCCAGAAATTGACTTTTTGGTTGATGTTGTTACTAAATCTCCTGAGGATCTTAAGGAAGAATTCTTATACCTGAACTTACTGCTTAAAACGTTCGAAAGTAATCAGCTGGCTAGCTTTTTAGGAATCTTCTACAATGATAGTGGGGTTCGCTATGGAGTATCTTATGAATATCGAGTTGGCGTGATTAAAGGTGGCAGTGAAAGATTTTTGAATCAATCAAGGCCAATACAATCATCGGTCTACCAAAAAGCAGAACCTGTTTCTGGTGTTGAATTGTTTCAGGATGGCAAAATTGTTGCAATTAATTGGGCGCAAGATGAGCAGTCTTTTTATGGAGTAAACTTATTTGCGGTTGATTCAAATAGTGATACTACTCAGTTAAATAGTCAGCCTGTTATCTTAAGTATGGTTCCGGATAGTACAGGAACCTATGCTTATCCAGACCCTATGTTCAAGGCAAATGGATTCAAAGAGCTTGAAACATATAGCTTTTTCGTTGAAGGTGTGGATTATTTTGGGGAAGAAACAAAACTGTCAGAGGGCATCACTATGACCTATGATGACACAACACCTCCACCAGTTCCATACAATGTTCAAGGGAATGCAGATTCATTACGAGTTATTCTTACTTGGGAACAAGATCTAGTTCCTGATTTCAAAGGATTTAATGTTTATCGATCTTCACTTAGCACAGGTCCATATAAGAAAGTAAATGCCGCATTAATAGGTGAAAGTGTGCGCAGTTTTAGAGAAAGGCTAGAGGTGCCAGGTCCTTATTATTACACGGTTGAGGCTGTCGATCATTCTAATAATCCCATTCGATCCTCTTTGGCGTTCGTAGAAGCACAAGATGTATTCCCTCCAGCTAAACCTGAAGGTTTAACAATAGAATCGGATACAGGGAGATTCATTTTGCGTTGGCAAATGAATGAGGAGCCCGATTTATTTGGTTACTACATCTATCGAACTGTTGATGCCAATTTGAAAGGGAATTACGTCCTGATGAATGGTGACCCGATTGATTCAAACGTTTATGTTCAGGTGTTGCCTAAAGTAGTGAAGAATGACTTCTATTATTACATTGTTGCTATAGATACCTCGTTTAATAGAAGTCCAGATTCTGAGTTTGCTACAGCCGTACTTCCAGATGTCACTCCGCCGGAGCAACCATTCATTGAGAGCATTGACTACACTGAGGAGGGTATAGTTATCAACTGGACGCGAAATGTTGAATTGGATTTGTCTGGTTACAATGTGCTCCGTGCAGATAGTGCAAAAGGAGAATTCAGACAGATAAATTTAGAACCTCTACCAACTTTTTCAACACGTTACACAGATCGATCTGCTAATCCAAATCAAGAATATTTCTATGTCATGCAAGCAGTGGATCAAACAGGTAATAAATCTGTTAAAGAGCAGAGTTCTTCAGCTTTTTGGTATCAATTAAAAGAAGTAGAAGAAAGTTTAACTCTGAAAATAAAGACAAAGAAAAGAGCGAAAACCAATCGACTAGAGTGGAATCTGATTGATGATAATTCCATCAAAGGATACATGGTCTTCAGAGGTCCGAGTAAACGTGTAGTGAAGCCTTTAACCAACGTTCTAGATGAAAAATTTAGCTACAATGATCGGGTAGAAAAGGGAAAGGAATATTTCTATCAGGTACGAGCCTATACCACATCAGGTCAGGTGATTTATTCAGAAATCCTAGAAACTAGAATGAATTGATATGAGCTGCTTCTACCCACTAACATCTACTAATTTGCTATGCGTCTAGTCTCGGTTGTCATATCGTTAGTATTACTGACCATGGCCCAGATGCTTTTTGGCCAGACGAATCTTTATAATAAAGAAACTCAACTAACTATTTCAGAAAAGGCTCAATTGTACATTTCGGGTGACTATCAAGATGACTCTGATGGTACACAGCGTTACCTATTGCTGAATGGAAAATTAGTGCTAGGTGGAGATTTTATCAATAACTCTGAAAATAAGTTATTGAATGCTGATCAGAAAAATGATCCTAATGATTATGGGTCATTGATTATGACCGGAGGAAACGTAAGTATTGATGGGGATCATGGATCATTATATGTTCCTTCTCTGACATTGTCTGGATCAGTGAATTTGACGTTGGGAGATGACTTGGAGGTGCAGTCCTACATTGATTTGGCAGGAGGCTCTATTTTGCTCAATGAAAAAAATATAGAATATGAAGAGTATCAAGTAAGTGCGACAGTAGGAGAAGCCATTATTAATGAAAGTGTTAATCATACGTTCAGCGGGACTGGTGTTTTAACTTTTCCTAGTTACTATGATTCCACAGGAGTTAATGAAGTAAATTTCAGAGGTACTGGATTGGGTTTTATTCTAGATGGAAGTTCAAGTTTGCCAGAATTGAAAATTAAGCGTGTCTATGATGATCAAGATAAATTCTCTGTGACGGATGGCTCTTTTCATTCTAAGCGCTATTACACAATACATGTTCCTCTAGATGAGGGACAAAATATTGACCTAATTACCATTCCAGAGCTTAGATTCAACTATTACCAGGATGAGGTTGAGAATATAGATACACCTCTGGCAATATATGTCAGAGATACTACTGATGTTGAAGCATGGGTACGTCTTGAGACTTTTGGTACAATTTCTGACTCTTTGATTCGGGTGGAAGATTTTTCTTTCGTTCCTGACCAGGAATTGGAGTTGGTGTTGGCTAAAAAAGATTGTGATGAAGTACCTGATGCTATACCAACAACCTCTCAATCAGATGTTTTGGATGGAGATACTATTAGTATTTGTGATGCTTCTGAGCTAATACTGTCATCAGATGAACATTTTGTAAGATGGATCTATCAGGGAGATACTACCTATGCTAGTAGTCTAACCATTGACAATACAGACTTGTCTGACGAAACCAATAATGGTGACTTAGAGACGATTAAATTGTTTGAAAGAAGTATAAATGGTTGTCAGCAAGAGGTCACTTACATCTTGGATCTTATTGAATACCCAACAGCCTCATTTGAATATCCAACAAGCGTATGTGATTTGGATACTGTTGTTTTTGATGGATCCGCAAGTTCTCTTAATGGCGAGGCAGGTACATTGATATATGACTGGAATTTCGATGATGAATTAAGCTCGAGTAATACATCAAGTGATGAAGTAACTAGTCATGTGTTTTCTGATACTAGCTATGCATACAATGTCACTTTGATTGTAACAAACCAACACAACTGTTCTGATGAGGATAGTTATGATGTTCTGGTAAATGAGTTGCCATTTGTTTCGTTTGATCTTAAAGATACGGTTTGTCAAGGTTCTGCCTTGGAAATAATTAATAATAGCTATGGTACAGATGTTCAGGCAGGAGGTCAGACCTCTACTTCGCAGTTAACTTACAGTTGGGAATTTGAATCCGGAGGAACTTCAAGTATTCGAACACCAACTTACACTTACAATACTGAAGGTGTCAAATCAGTATACTTACAAGTTACAGATGCAAGAAACTGTGTAAACGATACTACCGAACTAATAGATATAAAACCTCTTCCAACAGCATCATTTGAGATGTTAATTGATGGAGGAACATTTGATGAAACAGGTGTCGGGGTTTGTGAGGGGGTTGAAATCACAATGAATAATGAAAGTTTTGAGCCTCGCAACGGCCCATTGACTTATTTATGGGAGTTTGGTGATGGAGAAGATACCACTTTAGCGTCTCCAGACCATAGTTTCACTCCAGACATATCAACTTCCTATAATATAACTTTAACGACTACCACAGAATTTGGCTGTGTAGATGATTCGATTCGATCAGTGTTGATTCACCCAGCACCAGAAGGAGATCAATTGTTTATGTATGATCCAGGCGGCTATCCTGTTTGGGATGCATGCATTGATGAGCAAATTCAATTCCAGAGTAACTCATTCATACAGAGCGGTTCTATTGATTCGGTGAGTTGGAACTTTGGTGATTATGAATATAGCGATGATGTGACAGCCAATCATTCCTTTGCATCCTCAGGTAACTATAACATTGTGCAAGAACTATGGTCAGACCATGGATGTAGAAATGAAATATTAACAGACAGTATTTTCACAATTCATGAAAATCCCTTAGCAAGTTTCCAGTTTGATGCTACTTGTGATGGAGATGCAGTTAATTTCTATGGGTATGAAGACCCTAATAGAGATTACTTGTTTGACTGGATATTTAGATCGGGGGAAACCTCTGAATTACAAAACCCATCTCATGAATTTCCTACAGATAACCAATATTCTTATGATGTATTACTCACAGTAACAGATAGCATAGCTGGCTGTACAGATGATACTACCAGAACAGTTACAATCAGCAGAGCTACAAATATTGACTTACCTTCTTATGCTATATCGATGACAGGAAGTTATGAGCTTGATCCTGTAGTAACAGGTAGCTATCCGAATCTAAGTACAGGGTCTTTTTATTGGATTTACAAAAATGATACGGTTTCGACTTCTTCCAACTTATTAGCTGAAGAGTCAGATAATTATAACTTTCATATCTACACTGTTGACGGTTGTTATGATGCGCAAACAATTAATGTCTTCATTGTGGCTCCACACGATTTTCCTTCTGAAAAGTCTGATTGTGATAACGTAGAGCTGAATGCCACGGTAAACCATTATCCAACAACAGAAGGAACTCTAACCTACAAGTGGTATTATGATGGAGCACCTTTTGCTAATGAAGCAAGAATTGAAGCTATTGAGAGTGGGGAATATGTCTCTGAAGTTGTATTTAGATATAACGGAGCTGATTATATTCATCGGGATACTATCCAGGTTTCGGTAGATAGTCCACCGATCCTTGATTTAGGAGGAGACAAATCGATTTGTGAAGGTGAAATAGCCATTCTTCAAAGCAATGTATATGGAGGCAATACCACCTGGACCTGGTATAATTCAAAGCAAGAAGTAGTGGGTACAGATTCTGTTTACCATGCTTCTTTAGCAGATACCTATCGTTTGGATATAAAAAAGGATTCTTGTGAGTCTTCGACTATAGTTAAGGTTTCAATATATCCTGCCCCTGAATCAGGATTCACAGTGTCAAAAAGTCAGGTTTGTGAAGATGAGGAGATTACCTTCCAGAGTCAGGTGAATGCATCTCAAGGTGATCATATTGTTGATTATCTGTGGGATTTTGGAGATGGTACAAGCTCGAGTTTGCAGAACCCTGATAAATCATTTACAAACCATGGTATTTACACTGTCACGCTCACAGTGACATCTTCATCAGGTTGTAGTGACTCTTATTCTTCTGATGTCACAGTTTATCCCAATCCTATTGTGGATTTTGACTTTGCATCCTCATGTGAAGATCAGTCAATAGGTTTGGTGAATAACACGGTCATTGCAGGAGGAGGAACCTTGAAATATACTTGGGATTTTGGTGATAGTACAGGCTCAACCTTATTTAACCCGGATAAAACGTATAGCCAGCCAGGTACTTATGTAATTACATTGAGTGTTGAAGGCCCAAATGAATGTATACTATCCGAAAGTCAAAGTATTACTATTCATCCTAAGCCTACAGGTTCTTTTCACTTTGAAAATGAAGACAATGATATCATTACAGGTGCCTGTGAAAATGAACTTATCTATTTCATTAACAACACAATTGATCCAAATAGTGGAGTATTAGATTATAGTTGGGATTTTGGAGATGGGCAATCATCTATATTACCAAATCCCACATATAGCTACGCAAACAGCGGCAGTTATCCAGTGATCTTAACAGTCACAACTGAAGAAGGCTGTGAATACACTTTAGAAAATACAATACATGTAAGACCAGTTCCTGAAGTGGCATTTGATTTCTCCCCTGTTTGTGATGGAAATGTCATAAGCTTCATAAACAATACAACGCTTGATGCAGGTGCGTTTATCAAGTCATATTATTGGGATTTTGGAGATGGGAATACTTCCAAAGAGCAAAGCCCTGATCACACCTATAATACATATGGTTCTTATAATATTACACTTACAGTTGAGACAACTAAAGGGTGTGCGGCTTCTCTCACTAAATCAGTTGAAATCTATCGAAAACCCGAGTTCGATCTTGACGAATATGTCTTGTCAGTAAGTGGTTCCTATTTGATTGACCCTGCAGCTGATCCTCTCAGCTATATTCCGGCTGGATCAATCTTTAGATGGTTTGATAAGGATGGTGAAGTTTCAACCAACCCAACACTTGAAGTAAGTGAATACGGAGTATATCACCTGACAATTGAAAGTCCTGAAGGATGTGATTCTAGCGGTTCAATTACGGTTTATAATCTTATCCCAAATGAATTGGGCGGTGATTTAACTGTATGTGGAGAGTATCTTTTGGATGCGACTGTATTGGATGCTCCTCCGGGGTCTGATATTAGTTATTCGTGGTTTAAGGATGGAGCTTCACTGGATGTCACAGAGCCAGAGTTGTTAGTGACAGAATCTGCTAATTATCGAGTAGATGTGGTGTTAACTGTTTTGACAGAAACGGGCCATCCTTCGAAATCTTATTCTGACGATATTACCATTAATGTTCAAGAACCTTCAGATCCAATTGATTTGGGAGGAACTATCGATCTCTGCAGAGGAAGTACGGTTATGCTGACGAGTAATGTCGATGCAGACTCTTATGTATGGAAGAATCTGACTACCAACACCACTTTAGGGAGTGCTTCAACTCAGCTTGTTAGCGAGTCTGGATTGTACCAATTGGAAACCTCTTCAGGAACTTGTAATTCAACCGGTACAGTAGAAGTTGTAGATGCTTCTACTCCTATTGCTGGTTTTACAGCGGATAATGAAGTTTGTATAAATAGTACAGTTGCCTTCCAGAATATCTCATTCTCAGATGATTTGGATAATGCCATCATTGCCTATGCCTGGGATTTTGGAGATGGAACGACATCTACAATTGAGAACCCTGATAAGTCATATGCTTCTTCTGGAAATTTTTCGGTCTTATTAACAGTCACGGGTGAAAATGGCTGTACTGATACTTTTACCAAAAGTATTAGCGTTGATGATATTCCTTCACCAGCATTTAGTGCGTCAGATGTTTGTCTTGGAGAGGTGGTGAGTTTCGTAGATGCTTCGATAAATGCATCGAATGAAGACTATACATGGGACTTTGGTGATGGTCATTATTCTTCTGAGAAAAATCCTAGTCACCTATATGAAGCTGCAGGTATTTATTCAGTTTCATTAACTCTCAATAATGCCTGTGAGGCAACATATACTGATAATATATCGGTACTTTCTTCTGATCCTATTTTCAATTCAGAGGATGTTTTCACTTGTGGTAGTTCCATGCTTCTAGATGCAGGAGTTGAAAATTCTAACTATAGATGGTACGATGTTGGTTCTAACACCACATTGGCGACTACCCAATCATATACTGAAAATACAGATAGGCTGCTTGGCCTTTCTTACACTTCAGTTAGTGGCTGTCCAGTAGTTGAAGAAGTGACAGTTCATTTGAATTCAACAGTTCAGGCAGACTTAGGTTTGGACCGGACAGTTTGTGAATCGGTGATTCTTAACCCTGGGGCATTTCCTGGAGCTACATTCCTTTGGTCAACGGGAGCATCTTCACCAACCATAGAGATAATAAATTCTGGTACTTATTCGGTAGATATTACAGATCAAAATGGTTGTACTACATCCGATGCTGTTGTTATTACAGTGGAAACAGCTCCAACCCTAGAATTTGGACCTGATCAAAGTTTATGCTTTGGAGAAGAACTGATATTGGATGCTGGTAATTCAGGTGCTACCTATTTATGGTCTAATGGAGCCACTTCTCAAACTATATCGGTTAATCAATCCGGTGAATATGCTGTATTAGTTGAGCTGGGTAGCTGTAGCGTTTCAGATACTGTTTATGTAACCATTGAGGGTGAGTTGTCCAATGATTTTGAAGTTGATGGAGTATGTAGTGGAGCAGCTACCAACTTTAATTATACTGGTTCTGAATCCAATTTGGAATACTTGTGGGATTTTGGTGATGGAACCACTTCGGTTCAAGCTTCTCCACAAAAAATCTTTACTTCTTCTGGTATCCAATATGTAAGTCTGACCATAACAGATGCTAATGGCTGTAGTGCTACAATAACAAAGCCAGTAGATATTACTCCCGGGATTATCCCAGATTTTACTTTTTCAAATGCCTGCGAAGGAGCTGAGATGGAATTTTTACAAGCTTCTTCATACGCAGGTTTGGATAATTTAAGTTTCCAATGGTATTTCGGTGATGGTCAGTCGGCGTCTGGATCTTCTGTGGGTCATGTCTTCAATTCAGTTGATACCTATGTTGTTCGATTAGAAGTTACCAATGATTTTGGGTGTAGTGCTTCGATTTCCAAAGCGGTTAATATTTTAGAAAGCCCTGAGGTGTCAATTGCCGATGTTGAAACATGTGAATCAAGTACAATCCTTGATGCTGAGAACATAGGTAGTACCTATTTATGGTCTGATAATAGTATTCAGCAGACTCTAGAGGTGACAACTAGTGGTTCATATGCTGTAATGGTAACAGATGTTAATGGTTGTTTTGCCACTGATACAGCTGAAGTGGTAATCTTTGAATATGACCAACCTGATTTAGGAGCAGATATTGAGGCTTGTGGAACCCTAGAGTTAAATCCATCTGCTGTCGCTGCCTCTTACGAGTGGTCTACAGGTCAAACCTCTTCAACAATCGATATTCAAACCTCTGGAACCTATTGGGTAAAAACAAGAAGTGCTGATTTATGTCCAGCTTCGGATACCATTGTAGTAACAATTCATGAATTGCCGGAATTTGAATTGGGTGATCCGTTGGAATTCTGTGAAGGAGAATCTGTAGTATTAAACCCTAATAGTTCCATCGCCATTGATAGTTATTCATGGAGTGATGGATCAACAGAGGAGATTTTAGAAGTTTCCGAGTCCGGAAATTATTCTGTTGTATTGATAAGTACTGATGGTTGTGAGTATACTGATGACATTGATGTGTATGTTAATGAGCTTCCTGAGTCACCTTTGGAAGAGACTTATGCAGCATGTGAACGTATCGAGTTATTCGCCAACAATGCTGGTAGCTCATATGTCTGGTCCACTGGAGAAACATCATCATCCATTGAAATTACGAATTCAGGAGATTATTGGGTGCAAATCAATAGCGCAGACGGTTGTTCCATAATTGATTCCACTTCCGTTACCATAACTACGACACCAATTGTAGATCTTGGTTTTGATCAGGTGATCTGCGCAGGGTCTCAAATAACATTAGACGCTGAAAATGCGGGAGCTGTTTATAAATGGTCTACAGGTGATACAACTAAAACTATTCAAATAGCAGAGACTGGAGAATATGCCGTAGAGGTAAATTATGGCGGGTGTAGTTTAAGCGACACGATCACAGTTACTGTTTTAGACGAGTTGGATATCGATTTTGAGTTTACAGAGGCCTGCAGCGGAGCAGCTACTGTATTTACTTATACTGGAGTTGAAAATGATATTTCGTATTCATGGAATTTTGGTGATGGCACTTCGTCTGTGAATGCTTCACCTTCCAAGATATTTAGTACATCAGGGAGCTTTGAAGTCTTATTAACCATCACTAATCAAACAGGATGCTCTGTGAGTACTTCTAAAACAATGGTTGTTTCACCGAGAATCCAACCGAATTTTGCTTTTGGAACCGCCTGTGAAGGAAATTCAATCAGTTTTACGAATGCTTCGATATACGCTGGAACAGATTCTTTAAGTTACCTATGGTACTTCGGAGACGGTACTACATCTACAGAATATGAACCTGCTCATACTTATATCTCCTCAGGGACTTATTTAGTAAGATTAGAAGTTTCAAACGAGAGCTCTTGTCTTGAATATATCACTAAAAATGTGGAGGTTCGAGATGCTCCATATCTTGATTTAGGAGATTACCTGGAAAGTTGCTCAGAATCTATTGTTATTAATGCTGGATCTTATGGTGAAGCATATCGCTGGTCAGATAATAGTTCAGATCAGATATTGGAGGTATTTGAAAGTGGGACATACTGGGTAAGGGTAACCGGTGAAAATGGGTGTGTATCAATAGATTCTGTTGAGGTTGAGATATACGAGTATGATCACGCGGATCTTGGTGAAGATTTAGAAGTGTGTGGTGAATTTATTTTAGATCCGAACGCTCAGGCGGCTTCGTTTGAATGGTCGACAGGTGACGATTCACCAACTATCACCATTAATGAAACGGGAACTTATTGGGTGCAGACTGTGAGTGATGACTTTTGTTTCAGTAGAGATACTATTGATATGATTGTTAATCCTCTACCTGAATTCGATCTTGGTGAAGACATTGATTTATGTGAAGGAGAGGAAGTAACCTTGATTCCAAATAGTACGGAAGAGGCAGTTGCTTATTTATGGTCAACCGGTGAAACGACATCACAGGTCACAATAAGTACAACAGGCTCATATACTGCGACTCTCACTACAGCAGAAGGATGTGATTATACTGATGAGATTGATGTCACTATTAATGAGCTTCCGGAGTCTGTTCTTGAGGATTATTATTTGGGGTGTGCTAGTTTAAGGCTTGAAGTGGATAGTCCTGACAATGCAATTTTATGGTCTACCGGGGAGATTCGACCTTATTTGGACATCACAACTACTGGAACCTATTGGATAGAAATTAGAACCAGAGCTGGGTGCTCTATCATAGATTCCACATTTGTTGAGATCGTTGATTTTCCAAATCCTGATCTTGGCCCAGATGTAGAATTATGTTATGGAGAAGAAGTAACACTTGATGCTGGTGTCTTCACATCTTATAAGTGGAATGGAATAGAAGGAGGAAGATATCTCGATGTGGGTGTTTCCGGGATATACGAAGTTGAGGTGACCAATGAATACGGGTGTGTTGAAACAGATGAAATAGAAGTCATCATTAGACCTTCATTAGGCCTGGATTTACCTGATGAACATTTGGTTTGTGAAGGTTCTGAATTTACTCTGGATGCTGGGGTGGCTGGTGAGGATTATAGCTATGAATGGAAATCTCCAGATGGTAAAACAGGAACTGATCGTTTCTTTGATAGCGAAATTCCTGGACTGTATTATGTAACTGTTTCTGATCCATTCGGATGTAGTGAGACGGATGCCATGAATGTAGTTACAACTACTGAGAGTATAGAAGCGAGTTTCTTAGTGCCTAGTGTGGTAGCATTAGGAGATCGAGTTAAATTCATTCAATTGACAGAGCCAGAACCTGTTTGGTTTGAGTGGGATCTTGGTAATGGTGTTGTAACTGATTACATGTTTAACATGACTTACAGGTATCAGGCTATCGGTACCTATACCGTAAGTCTTACAGTCTCAAATGGTATATGTGAGCATAAAGTAAGTAAGGATATTGAGGTTGTAGAAGCGAGAACATTTGAGGCAGGAGAGGATAAAATAGAATTTGTTGGTTTCGAAGAACTTAAGGTTTATCCAAATCCTGCTAGTGAATTCATTAATCTAGAATATGAACTCACAACAGAGGCTACAGTAGATATTCAAGTTTATGACTTGAGTGGATTTTTAGTAGCTCACCATGCTTTCGATAATAAGGAGGTTGCCCTTCAGATGGATATTTCAACCTACGCTTCTGGCACTTACATCGTGATCATGAGAGCTGGATCAGATATAAAGAAAATGCGATTTATTAAGATGAAATGATGGCATTTAATCTACATATCGCTCTTCCTCTTTTATCATTATTCAGTTCGCACAATCGTTTAGAATTCGTGATAGAAGATAATGATCAGATGTTGTATGTTCCTGTCATTGTTCATGTCGTTTATCAAAACGAACTCCAGAATATCTCCTATGCTCAGATTCTATCTCAGCTTAACGTGATCAATGAAGATTTTAATGGACGAAACTCGAATATTGGGGAAACCATAGGAGTATTCGAAGATCTTGCTGCGGACTGTCGAGTGCAGTTTTATTTATATGATCAGAACCATGATCAATTTTCAGAGGAGGGAATAGTCCGTCAAAAGACCAATCACGGTGATTTTGTTAATAATGATCTGCAATATGAAGATTTGGGTGGAAGTAGTGCTATCCTTTCTGGAGAGGTTCTAAATATTTGGGTGGCAGATCTGGGAGGAGATGCTCTTGGTTATAGCCAGTCGTTGACCAGCCATCCAATAGAGGAAGTCGGTGTTGTGTTGGATTATGAATATTTCGGAACAGAAGGCACCGCTAAGTATCCTTTCGATGGTGGAAGGACATTAACTCATGAGATTGGACATTGGTTTGGATTAGCTCATCTCTGGGGATTGAATGGATGTGGTGATGGTGATAACATTGAAGATACTCCGGAAATGGATTCACCAATTACAAAATGTGAATTAGACCATGTTAGCTGTGGTAGTTTGGACATGACTCAAAATTTTATGAATCTGGCTGAGGATCAATGCATGACCTTCTTTTCAGCAGGGCAAAAAGAGTTTATGCGAAACTACATCTTAACTGAGTTGCCAAATTATATACATGACCAACCAGTATTACGATCAGAATTGGCTGGCCAGTTAAAGGTTTATCCAAACCCTTCTAATGGCGAAATACATATCAGTGTACGTGAAAATGATAAAGTACAAGTTGAGGTATTTGATATTGTGGGGAGAAATATTCCGACTCGACTATCTAGGACCAATGAAGTCTGGAATTTAATAGCCGATTTTACAGCTGATGGGCAATATATACTGCAGATAGACATAAGCGGACGGATTTATACCAAAAGAGTGATTTACAAGAAATGAGGAGAGGAAAGACTATAATGGCTAAGGTTTTTCTTTGGGCTTTGTTAATAGGAAGCTCAATGACTGTGCTTGCACAACCAACGGTAAACTGGACAGCAAGTCCTACTTGTGTGGATTCAGAAATGGTTTTTTCTAATTCATCAACTGCGAACGGTTCTCCAATTGCAAGCTATGCGTGGGATTTTGGGGATGGGGAAGGATCTGCAGTGAGAAATCCAATTCATACATTTGATGCTACAGGAAACTACAATGTAAAGTTAACAGTGATTGACGATAATGGTGATCGTGCTACTTTAACTCAGTCCGTAACAGTTCATCCTAAAGCAAGTACTTCTTTCAACATTACCACGACAAATCATTGTGTGGGAATAAGTCAATCATTCGATAACATTAGTACTATTGGAAGTGGAAGTATAAGTTCTAACTCATGGAGTTTTGGAGATGGGAGTTCTTCTACTTTAACTGATCCTACTCATACTTATACCTCGGCAGGAACTTATACTGTGACGCTCACCACGACCTCTAATAATGGGTGTGTGGAGTCCTTCTCAAGAGAGTTAACAATCTACCCAAATCCAGTTGCCGATTTTGTTATTCCTACATCTGCTTGTCTTGGAGAGACCGTGTCTTTTACAAATAATAGCTTCATAGAGTCAGGAAGTTTGAATTATAGTTGGAATTTCGGGGATGGGAGCGGACTTTCTACCGAGATCAATCCAACTCACACATATGCCTCTGCAGGAACTTACAGCGTAACACTAACAGTAACTTCAGAAAGTGGATCCTGTCCAAGTCAAATTACCAAGCCAATAACCATTCATCCGGTACCTCAAGTAGATTTTACCTTTAGTGATATTTGTATTGGTGAAACCGCACTGTTTACTAATAACTCTACCATTTCAAGTGGTACCATGTCTCATGCCTGGACTTTTGGAGATGGTGTTTCTTCGACTTTGGCTAGCCCATCACATACTTATGACAACCCAGGAAGTTATCAAGTCAAACTCACGGTAACATCGAATAACGGTTGTATTGAAACATTGACAAAAGAACTTAATGTCAGTCCATTACCAACGGCTGAGTATGAAGCCGTGACTGAGGTATGTTTAGGAGATGCGGTTGATTTTACGTCTTTGTCAACGGCAGTTTCAGGTGGTTTGGTACATAGTTGGAGTTTTGGTGATGGAAATAGTTCTCCACTGGTTAATCCTTCTCATACCTATTCCTCTTCTGGATTATATACCGTCTTGCTTAATGTAGAATCAGACTTTGGATGTGAAGATACGTATAGCACACAAGTAAGAGTTCACCCTGTAAGTGTTGGAGGAAGTGTATCTGGTACAACTACACGGTGTGCAGATGATGATGTTACCTATACTCTCAACTTAACAGGTCAAACGGGTGATGTCATTCGTTGGGAACGTTCATTAACAGGAGTTGATCAATGGGTTTCAATTGATAATACGCTTACATCTCTTGATTACAGTGACCTTCAGGAAACAACTTATTTCAGGGCCATTGTTAAGAGTGGAATATGTGATGAAGCTCCATCTTCATCAGCGAGAATTCAAATTGATGAGCTAAGTGATGGTGGAGTGCTATCTGGAAGCAAAGAAGTGTGTTTTGGAACAAACTCTACCTTACTCGAATTAAGCGACTATAATGGAGTTATTAATGACTGGGAATTTGCCACCGATCCATCTGGGCCTTGGAATACTTTAGGCGTAAATTCTACTTCGTTCATAGCAACCAATTTATCTACAACAACATATTATAGAGTAGAAGTAATTAATGGAGTCTGTAGCCCTGATTATTCTTCAATTGCTACTGTAACAGTGACACCTGAAACAGTTGGAGGCTCAGTGTCCGGAGGAATTACCCGTTGTGCTGATGATGATGCTGTTTATACACTTACATTGTCAGGTCATGTAGGCAGTGTTGTGAGATGGGAACGCTCTCTTACGGATGTTGATCAATGGGTAAGTATTGCCAATACAACAACGACATTAGAATACAGTGACTTGCAAGAGACCACTTATTTCCGTGCAATCGTTCAAAATGGGGTTTGCGAAGAAGAGGCATCTCTAAGTGCGGAAATCCAAATTGATGACCTTAGCGAAGGCGGTGAACTTTCTGGAAGTACAGATGTCTGTAGTGGTACTAATACCACAGAATTGAAATTGTCAAATTTTACTGGAGATATTGAGAATTGGGAATCCGCTCCTGATCCTACCGGACCGTGGACTGGGCTAGGAACTACTACATCAAGCTTTTTTGCCACCGACTTAACTGTAACAACTTATTATAGGGTAGAGGTGAAAAATGGAGAATGTGGCTCGGATTATTCTTCAATAGCTACTGTAAATGTTATTCCAGAAACAGTAGGAGGCTCTGTTTCGGGAACAACAACACGATGTGCGGATGATGATGCGACTTATACGCTGACATTGTCTGGACACACGGGTGAGGTCATTAGATGGGAACGCTCACTGACTGGAAATGATCAGTGGAGCAGTATCAATGTTACCACGACTTCAATTAATTACAGTGATTTACAAGAGACCACTTATTTCAGAGCAGTGGTGAAGAGTGGTGTATGTGATGAGCAACCTTCTACAAGTGCAAGAATCCAAATAGATGAATTGAGTGATGGTGGAGAATTGGCAGGAAGTACTGACGTATGTTCTGGAGCTAATTCTACGGAGCTTGAAGTAATTAATTATATTGGAGTTATCGAGGATTGGGAATCTGCTCCGAGCCAATCAGGCCCTTGGACAGGTTTGGGAGTCACCACAGAAACTTATTCTCCGACTAATTTAACGAGCACCACTTTTTATCGAGTAAAAGTACAAAATGGAGTGTGTAGTCCTGATTATTCTTCAATTGCTGGAGTTACAGTGATTCCGGGAACAGTAGGAGGTACCGTTGATGGAACAATTACCCGGTGTGCTGATGATGATGCTACTTATACCTTGACTCTTTCTGGACATGTCGGAGATGTGATTCGCTGGGAGAGATCTTTGACCGGAACCAATCAATGGACAAGTATTGATATCACAGTTCCGACACTTGATTATAGCGACTTACGTGAAACAACCTATTTTAGAGCAATAGTTCAAAGCGGCGGATGTGACGCCTTACCATCTTCCTCTGCTAGAATTCAGATTGATGAACTCAGCCAAGGAGGTGAAGTTGAAGGAAGTTCGGAAGTATGTTCTGGATCAAATGCTACAGTTCTAGACTTGAATTATTACTATGGGGATGTTATAGATTGGGAATCTTCAAGTGATCCTGAAGGACCCTGGGTCGGACTTGGGGTTACCTCAGATACTTATACTGCCTCCAATTTGAACAGCACAACATATTATAGAGCTTTGGTGCAGAATGGAGTTTGTAGTGTCGATTCTTCTACAGTTGCAAGTGTTGTTGTAATTCCTGAAACTGATGCAGGGATTTTATCTGGTAACGCTACTGTTTGTCAAGGTGATAATAGTGGTCAAATTACTCTTTCAGGAATTGTTGGGAATGTTGTCAGGTGGGAGTTTTCACTTACGGGACAACAACCTTGGGCTCCAATTAATTTAACGACAACTACTTTAGACTATGATAATTTGGAACAGTCAACCTGGTATCGAGCTGTAGTACAAAGTGGTGTTTGTGACGCTGAAATCAGTAATGTTGTCGAAATAACAGTGGATACTCCAACCGATCCAGGGACCATTACAGGTGTAGATGAAGTATGTGCAGAATTGAATTCTGGAACGCTTACTTTGGAGGGTTACAATGGATCTATTTTAAAGTGGCAAACATCAAGTGATAATACTACCTGGATCGATGTGTCTAATATCACAGATGAATTAACATTTACAAATCTTATCTCTTCAACTTATTACAGGGCACAGGTTCAAAATGGAGTATGTACAGTACTCGAGAGTGAGTCGTTTTTTGTTCAGGTAAATGCACTCCCTGTAGTTGACTTTTCTGCTGCAGAAGTTTGTGATGGTACACAGTCAGTTTTTGTGAATAATACAGCAGTTTCAGGAGGAGTAATTTCTGGATATGAATGGTACTTTGATGATGGAGAGTCTTCTACAATTTCAAACCCTGGCCATACTTACAGTTCTTATGGAACCTATGCTGTGAAACTGGTTGCCGAATCCACAGCAGGTTGTATTGATTCCTTAACGCGAGATGTCACAGTCAACCCGAATCCTGTTGCAGGGTTTAGTCAATCTGATGTCTGTTTGGACGTTCCAATGGATTTCTCCAATCTTTCAACTGTGGCCCTTGGAACAATTGATTCTTACAACTGGGATCTTGATGATGGCACGACCCAAACGGAAGCTGATTTTAGCTATGACTATGCAACGGATGGAGAGTATCGTGTAGAACTTGAAGTAATAACTGATAAAGGCTGTAGTGATCAGGTCACAAAACAAGTAGAAGTATTTCCGCTGCCAACTACAACGTTCACATCAATAGATGTTTGTTTTGGAGAAACTACCACGTTTGCTAATAACTCTGGGATTACTTCTGGAACAGTTACCTATGCCTGGAATTTTGGAGATGGCAATACATCACCTGCTGTGAACCCAACACATAATTATGAAGAAAGCGGGGCATATAGTGTTAACCTTGAAACTACAAGTAATCAAAGTTGTCAGACTGATTATACATTGATTGTAAATGTCTTTGAGCAACCAGTAGCAGATTTTTCATTTGAAAATATATGTAGAAATGAGACTGCAGTATTTACAAATAACTCAACTGGGAATGATCTAAGTTATCTATGGAATTTTGGTGATGGTGAAAGTTCTGATGTAGTAAGTCCGTCTCATGATTTTGAAGCCGCAGGATTATATGAAGTGACATTGACAATCGAAAATGAAAGCGGTTGTAACAGTGAAGTTTCGAAAACCATTCGAGTTGCTCCTATGCCTGTGGTAGCTTTTGAAATGGAAGATGTGTGCCTTGAAGAGAGCGTAAGTTTTGTTAACTACAGTACAGTGGCCTCCGGAAGTTTGGAATATTTATGGCTGTTTGATGATGGAAATCAAAGTACAGAGTTTGGTCCTGATCATATATATGTTGAAGATGGCAAATATGCTGTCAGTCTAACAGCTACGTCTAACCACGGATGTGTTGTTGAGTTGACAGAAGAGGTTGTCATACATCCGTTGCCAGTTCCTGATTTTGTTGCTGAAGCAGTTTGTGATGGGTTTATGACTTATTTCATCGATCAAAGCTCCATCAATAGTGGTTCTATTGAATCGTATTTGTGGGATTTTGGAGATCAATCCAATTCCATTTTACCAAATCCAGAGCACCAATACCTCAACCCGGGATCATACGATGCTGTGCTAAAACTTACCTCTGAGTTTGGATGTAAACGTGACACCACGAAAGAGGTGATAATTTATGATTTTCCAGTTGCCAACTTCTCTGTAGAGAATGTCTGTTTCGGATTTGAAATAACTGCTGAAAATTCGTCTCAAATTGCCAATGGAAGTATGACCTATCATTGGGATTTCGGAGATGGTCAAACTTCTACTTCCAAAGATCCTAGTTATTTATACGACGCCCCAGGCTTCTATGACATTACATTGACGGCAACCTCTGGAAATAATTGTATAGATGTGATCACACGAACTGTAGAAATATACGCAACTCCAGAGGTTAGTGCAGGTGAAGATACATCTGTAAGTCAAGGGTACACAGTTCAGTTAGTTGCAGAAGGCGGAGTGCGGTATAGCTGGTATCCACTGGAAGGTCTTGATCATTCCAATGTGTTTAATCCAATTGCTAGACCATTAACTACCACAGATTATGAAGTTACTGTAACTGATCAATTCGGGTGTAGAAATAAAGATACCGTACGAGTAAACGTAATTGAAGATTTCAAAATAGTTGCGAATAATGTGTTTACTCCTGATGATAATGGACAAAATGATACTTGGGTTATCAATAATGTAGAAACCTTTGGCGACGTGAATGTACGAGTTTATGACCGCTATGGTTCTCTTGTATTTCAAGAAGAGGCTTATGAAAATGATTGGAAAGGCACTTCAGGCTCTGATATTTTACCTGATGGCACCTATTTCTATGTCATTACCTTCTCCAGGTCAGATAGGAAATATCAAGGAGCATTAACAATTATAAGAAATAAGTGAGATGACTGAATTAACGAATAAGAAATACTCAAATGGGAGTGTGATAGCATTCTTGATTCTGTTGTCAGGATTGTGGTCACAAGAGCTTCGAGCACAACAGTTGCCATTATATGCTCATTATTATCTGAACCCGTATCTGTACAATCCTGCAATGGCAGGTTACGCGGAGCAATCATCCGCTTACTTTTTGTATAGAAAACAATGGGCAGGAGTAGACGGAGCACCTGAAACTCAAGTATTCACACTTGATGGTAATTTGAAGAATTATCCAGTTGGATTAGGTGTGACATTTATAAATGATGTGACCAATATTTTGGGTAGAACTGGAGGTGCACTTACAGGTTCATATGAAGTGAACCTTACACCAATACAGACCTTAAGATTCGGAATGAGTTTTCAAGCGATTCGAAATAAGGTCTTCTTTGATCGAATTAGAGCTGAGGACATTTCTGATCCCAATTTGCTTGAAAATGTAGATGCAAGAACAGTTTTTGAAGGAGCTGTAGGTTTGTCTTATAGTATAAAGAACCTTAGAATTGGTTTTTCTGGAGATCAATTATTTCAAAATACATTTGATCATGATGAGCAGGCAGCTTTTAGGACACTTGATTACACCCTTGTCAGACATTATTATACCACTGCTCAATACCTGTTTGAGGTAGGGCCAAATGTGACAATCACTCCTCAGGTACTTATCAGAACAATTCAAGGGTTGAAATCTCAGTATGATGGCTATGTGAAAGTTGGGTACAAAGATTTCATATGGACGAACCTAATGTACCGCCATGACATTGGAGCAGGAGCATCTCTTGGTTTCAAACTAGATGATCAATACGTATTTAGTTATGCTTATGAATTTCCGACTACTGACTTAAATATAGTTGGTAGCTCTACCCATGAATTTATGCTTGGGATCAAAATTCGCGGAGGATCTGGGGGGATCTCTAACATTAGCCAGGATCAGGCTAAAGAGCTAATGGAAAACAGTGTGTATCAAGAAAAAATTGATGCGCTGGCGCAGCAAAATGAGCAAGTATCTAATCAGTTATCTAGAACTGAAAGACAGTTGCGAACTCAGAATCAAGAAATAGAGAGACTTAGAGAGGTGGTAGAAACTTATCAAAGTGACCTCAAAAAAACAATAGAAGAGCTACAAGCCAAGCCTGATGATATCGACCAACTTCAAGGATATTATGTGGTGGTTGGAGCACTGCATAAAATGGAAAATGCCAAAATATTTCAGAAAGTGATGAAGCGTGAGGCAAATCTGGATACCAGATTAGTGCAAAATGCTAACAAGACATGGTATTTTATTTATTCTGATAATACGGATTCTGTAAAAGAGGCATTACAAAAATTAGAAGTAATAAAGAGTGGACCAGCGATGCCATTTATCATCGAAGAGCCGTGGATTTATAAGAAGGAAGAAAGATGATGAAATCTGGGTTCACATATCGCCCGATTCTTGCTGTTTTGGCCTTCTTCTGTCTGATGACTTTAGTGTCTGCTCAAGATATTGAGAACATAAAAAAGGAGGACCTTTTTAAGTATAGTGGAGGTATTGCTGTAACCAACACCTTCTATCATTCTATTGGCGCTCCAAGCCAAAGAGATCCCTATTTTTGGCAGGTCAATGCTAATATGAACCTAACTTTTTTAGACATTATTAATGCACCTTTTTCCTTCACAATATCACAACAAAATAGGAATTTTTCTCAGCCTCAACCATTTAATCGATTTGGCATTAGTCCAACTTATAAAGCGTGGACTGTTCATTTGGGGCATAGGACGTTAACATTTTCAGATTTTACACTGGCTGGTAATTTGTTTTTTGGAATAGGAGTTGAGTTCAAGCCCGAGCACCATCCATTGAGAGTAAGTGCCATGTATGGCCGTTTCGCAAAGCCTGTGGATAAATTTTCTCAGGAAGGTCAGATTTATGCCGTTCCAACCTATAAGCGAATTGGATATGGTCTAAAAGTTGGTTTTGAGACAAGAGATCATCATGCTGCCGCAATGTTTTTTAAATCCGCTGATGATGTAAACTCCATATCACTAGAAGATTCAACTTCAATAGACTACAACCCTACTCCTGAGGAGAATTTAGTGATGGGGCTTGAAACTGGTTTCAAATTGCTAGAACGAGTTAAAGTCCAAGGAGAATATGCTTATAGTTTATTTACTAGAGATACGCGGATACCAGAGTTGCTGATTAATGATTATTCATTTGTTAATAACCTAGCAGGGTTATTTACTCCTAATGCGTCTTCACTTTTTACCAATGCTTTTAAAGGTGAGGTCGTTTATTCAGGAGAAATGTTTCAGACAAATTTGAGGTATCGCAGGGTAGATCCTGGATACACCACTCATGGTTCCTCATTTTTAAACAATGACTTGGAAGACATCACTCTTGGGGTAACAATACCATTACTGAGGAATAAAGTCAATTTATCTGCTAATGGAGGTGTGCAAAAGAATAATCTGGAAAATCAAAATGCCGCAGAACTCAGAAGGTTTATATTCAGCACCTCAGCTAATATCACAGCAAGTGAAAAGCTGATGCTAGGTCTTAATTATTCAAATTTTAGTACTAGTACCAGACAAGTATTGATCCGTACAGATATCCTATCTGATACTTTGGAGTTTTTTCAGGTGACTAGATCAGCAATGGTAACTGCTAATTACCAATTGAGTCAGAAGAATAAAAGTGCGTTATTTCTGACAGGGAACTTCCAAGATGCTAGTGATAATCAGGGAAATGGATCCAATTTTCAGAGTGCGAACGCTGGATATTCATTTGCACTGGGAAAGACTTTGCAATTCACGACCTCAATGTCGTTTAATCAATCAAAGTCCGCTGAATTTACCAATACGACATATGGTCCAATCATTGGTGCATCACGACCCTTTTTCAAAAATAAGGTTCGGTCGAATGTCTCATTGAGCTTACTCAATAGTCATTTAAATGGAGATCTGGATAGCAACATTAACAATGTAAGGTGGTCAACGACCTATCAACCTGGTAAGAGACATTCGCTCGCATTAAACACTTTTTACATTTACAAGACCACCCAAAGAGAAGATGGTAATACAATACAAGAAATTCGAGTAACTGTGAATTATAGTTTTAGGATATAGGAACGCTATGAGTAAACTTTCTTATTGTATGGTATTTTTAGATGTTTGGTCCTGTATTCGATATAGAGCCATTAATGTAGTGCAGATTAAAGAAATATTGACCTATGTAATCATAAGGATTATAGGAGATAGAGAAGGATATAGAAAGAATAGAGAAGTAGAGTTGACTCACCTTTTCGAATTGAGATCAATTTATATAGTCAAGAAATTAGGGTTATTGAAAATCTTGGGATTTTCAATTTACATGTTACCAATAAAGAGCAATTCATGAAATTGAACATGACCGACATATGGAACCTAAACAGAATCAGTAAACAGGTAAAAAGACCATTCCTTTTGGTGCTGGTTTTGCTCTTTTGGCATTCAGCTTCTGCGCAATTGGATAGGTATCCAGCGAATGTGACTCCATTTGTAAGTGAGCCCGCTTCTGTATATATCAGCGATTACGTAGAGGTGGGTAGTGAACGATTTATCGGGAATATTCTGTTCAATGACTTTAATGAAGCATCCTGGACTTTCAAGTTAAAAATGACCATTCAAAGTTCTGATGTTCAGTTAACTACTAAGTCAACTTTTACACCAAGTGCTCCAATTACTGTTCTGCCAGGTGAACTTTACAAGTTTTCAGGATCTGACTGGACAGAATATTTCAATTTTGCCAATTTGGACATACGCGGAGATGTGTCTGGAGTAATGAGTAGTGGTAGGCTTCCTGAAGGTCAATATTCATTTTGTTTACAAGTGCTAGATTATGCAACCGGTGATCCACTTTCAGAGGAAATCTGTGCAAGTATTTATATCAAGTTGTTGGACCCTCCGTTAGTAGTTTCTCCATTATGTAACACAATCATAAATCCAGTTACTCAGATCACCTTTCCAATCACGTGGCAATTGTACAATACCAGAACACCAAGAGGGTCTATTCCTGAATTTCAATTGACAATATGGGAGATGCTGGACCCTACAGCGAATCCACTTAGTGCAGTGGCCAATGGACAGGCTTTACAGGTATATCAATCAGGAATAGTTACTAACACAACATTGAGCTATGGTCCTTCAGAACCCCTGTTGGACCTAGGTAAAACCTATATCTACCGGATTCAAGCGGTTGATGAGAACGGACGGAGTTATTTTAAAAATAATGGATATAGTGAGTTCTGCTATTTTCATTATGGATATCCTGTTGGTGGAAAAATTAGGCCTCTGTTTCCTGATTATGATGCAGGTTTTAGGAGAGGAATGACACAAAGAGTGAGATGGAGTAGACCAAGTAATTGGGTTCCAAATTATGCCATTGACTATGAGTTGATAGTAAAGGAAATAGGGGAGAATGAGGATCCTGAATCAGCGATTATTGCCAATCCAGTATGGAAAAGGTCCACAAAAACTGGAATTCTAATCGGTATTGAGCAATCAAGTTTGTTAGATAAGCTTGACATTGAGCAGAAATATGCCTGGCAAGTCAAAGCATTTGCAAATGATGTTGAGGTGGCAAAAAGTGATGTGTCTACTTTTTTTGGTCCCAGTTTGGTAGAGGCCTTTTATGCAGGAAACTATAAAGTATTAGTTGATTTTATATCAAATAAAGACTTAAATGACTTGTCAGGGGGAGGAAGAGTACAACTGTCTGATAGTGACGATGACTGGTATGAAGTGGAGTTTGAACATCTTAAAGTTGAAGAAAGATCTGGTCTTTATTATTTGAAATCAGGCAATATCATTACAGAGATACCTCAACGTTCATACCCACTTGCTGCTCGTTTTGAAGACAATGGTTCTGGTGAATTCCTATATGATGAGTTCAAGTTGGACAAGGACGGCATGCAGGTCAAAGGATATTTCAAATGGGATGTTCCTTTTGCTGTGGAGGAGGGCAATTTAACCTATGTGAAAAGCCAGAAAAAGTGGCTCTCTTTTAATGGTTTTAGAGTGTTTGGAAATGTTGATTTGGAGGACTTGAGTTATGACCTTTTTGATCCGTCTAATTTTACACTGAAACTATCTAAGTCAAGTAAAGTATTTATTAATCAAGACAAGTTTGATTTTTCAATTAATGGTACCCTGATCGCTCCCGAGATGATTAAATCTATTTCTGGAGGTTCTTCAACCTGGGCTTTTACTGATGCAGAACAATTATCCATCATTAATACAGCCATTACACAGCCAATTTTGGCCTTTGAAAATGCAGGTATAGAAATTCATCCACAAATAGGAATAATTGACTTATCAGATAATGAATCACCTGGAAAGAAATCTGCTGATGTTTATTGGAAAGGTATCTATTTAGTAGAATCTAAAATCAAATTTAACAATGACTTTGATAAGGACGATCAACTGGCTGTTGATTCTCCATTTGATAGAACGATGACTCATAATCAGTCTTCGACATCTGAGAGCTGGATTGATGTTCAAGGTCTTGAATTCAATGCATCAATTGACTTTAGTGGATCAGAAGCATATTTCAATACTTTTCCTGCTGAGTATACTAATCTAACATTAGATATACACAATAATCACGTGCAGGATAACAGTATGCTAGAGGGTTCTATAATAGTTCCAATAGTAGATCAATCCATACCTTTTGATTTTGAAGTTCAGGTACATGATAAAGGGTTTAGGCCAGGGACAATTTCCAACTTGACGGGTACAGATTTCACTCATAATCCAGAAGGAGGAGATTTGAAATTGAACGTATCTATTTTGAAATCGGAAATTGTAGATAAGGAAAGTATTCGTATGACCCTTGATTTGGAATGGCCTTCGTTGGACATTTCCTTTAAATCAGTACCTAATTTTATGGTATGGGGTAATTATTCCATTGGATTTTTTACTCCTGAAGGAATTGTAGCGCTTGCCGAACAGATTCAAACAAAGTTCAAGGATTTTCCGGTTACCATCGATGCTTTAAGTGCTGGACGTAATAAAGATCAATACGGAATTGCCATCTCTGGCAAGGTAGTGATGGGCGAAGATGTGAGTGGAGATGAAGGTGCTCCAGCTTTTAACTTGTATAGCCTTGTTAAAAATTCTTCTCTTGACGAAAGCTATGAGCCAGCTAAAGTACAGGGTGCGGTTGATCTTGGTTCTGCGCAATCTGGGTTGGCTCAGATTGAAGAAGAATTGGCTTCTCTAGAACAAGATTTAAATAGTCAGCTTGAGGAAGAGGAAGCGGCTTTAGAGAGTGTTACCTCAGACGCTCTAACTGCGGCAGCTTCAAGCATAGGAGGTCAGCAATATGAAGCCGAAGAACTGATTAATGAAACAGATGAAGATCAACCAAAAATAGATTATGCTAGCGTAAAAGAAGAGGTGATTTTCTATTTGAAGACGTTACAGGACGCTCTTCCATTTATTGCTAAAACAGATGCTGATTACAACGAGAAATACGCAAAAATTCAAGCCATTATTGATGGTATTGAAAAAATAGAAGATGAAGTTGAAGAGCTCCAGATTATAATAGATAAGCTCAAAGGTTTTGGTGATGAATTTGCAGCTGAGCAATTGGCATCTCTTGCTGATCCGGTTTTAAAGCAGGTGGATAGTGTGACGCTTGCTATCAATAACAGAATTATTAATACAGCATCGAGTTTGACTGATGAGGTTGAAAACCTTGTCGAAACCGCAGTTGGTACAGTAGTCGATAATGCCGCTAACCAGGTCATTGCTTCGTTATCAGATAAGGCACCAAATATTGCTGCGATAGTGGGAGAGATTGCAGTTACGACGAAAAGAGCTGTAGTTAATGAAGTGATGAGTTCTGTCACCAACTCGGTCAATGAAAATGTGGTATTTCCTGTAACTGGATTCATTTCTACAAGTATTTCTGAACGGGCTCATAGATTGGTAGATAACACTGCAAAGTCAGTAGCAATGGGTGCTTTAAGTGGTGATCTTGACCCGAAAGAGATCATGAATGAAGTATTAGATGGCTTCAAGGATGAATTCAAGAATCTTGGGGAAGAAGTGGCGTCAAAGGTAGATGCGGATAAGATGCTGGAAACCATCAAGAGTTTAGGACAAGATGCGATAGGGAATATAGATCCTAAAAGAATCTCAGCAAGAATTGCACAAGGGGCTAAGGAGGCCATTACATCAGCAGTCGCAGATGCGGCTGCACAGAAGTTTGAAGAATTTGCTAACAATGCCCTAGGGGATGAAATAGGGGTTGAAGTACCTGTAGATTTTGCTGCAGCAGGATTGAAGGCCTTGGCGAAAGGAAATCCGAAGGAATTGTTGTTTGATCCAATACCAATTAAAGTGCGATCTAACGTGCTAGAAATTAATGGATTGATTCATTTTATGAAAGATCATCCAATATATGGCGACGGATTTGCAGGTGACGTTGAGGCATTCATTAAAAAACCGAATCAATTCACCATAACTTTAGCATATATCAACGGTCGTAAAGATGGTTTGAGTTATTGGATGGCAGAGGTTGGAGGAGCTGCTACTGCGACAGAGCCTTCTAATGAATCAGAGCCTACTACAGATATGTCTAATGTAGGTAAAGCTGGAATGGATGATAACAATGCTCCTCCACCTGATGGTTTGAAATTAGGGCCGCTAGAGATAATGGCTCTACGGGGTAGAATCTATCATCACATGTCTGCAGAAGGTTTTGGTGAACTAACGCCAGATGCAAATGTGAATTATGGAGCATTTCTACATCTGATCATGTTTGGACCAAAAAAAGGTACTAAGATGCGTCTGGAAGTGGATGCTGCTATGAGCACCTTTGCTACAGGCGATTATACCTGGGATTTTGATGGAAATGCTCAGTTTATCAGTACCAATCCCCAGGTTAATGCTATTGATGATAAAGCGGTAATAAAAGCAACTTTGACACTTAGTTATAACTCAGCTGAAAGGCATTTCTTCGGATATGCAGCTGCAGAAGTTAATAAGACAGGAACGCTATGTGCTAGTGGAAGCTTACTTGTTGATACCAGGCCAGGAGCTTGGCGTGTTGCCGTTGGTAGTAAAGAAGAAAAGATTCGTTTCATTATAGCATGCGCTGGTTTTGGACCAACAGGTTGGCTGGATATTAACCAGAATACAGCATTTCTTGGGCTGGGCTTAGAGTTTATTTTCTATACCAGTATAGATCTCAATGTGGGTATCGCCAAAGTAGGATTGGTATTCGATGCGGGTGCTGCTATTGGTATACAAGCATTAATTCAGCATAGCCCTGATTTCATGATCATGGAAGCCGGTGTCTGGTTGGAGTTATGGGCTAAAATCTACTTATCTTACAAAACGGCTTTAAAGAGTGGGTCCGTCACTTTAGCTGATATTTATATAGCAGCTGACGCTATCATGAGGTTTAATCCGCAACCAACCGTTCTCTATGGAAAAGTAGAGGGAAGAATTAAGATACTTTTCTTGAACTTTGGGTTTAATAAAAACTTTGAAATGAACATGTAGCTATGAGATACTTATGTTTTTTACTGATAATATTTATCTCTTATATTTCACAGGCCCAGTCCTTTGATAAAGCTTTTGGTAAGTACGTCGAGGAAGCGAGACCAAAGGCCATAAAAGGGGAAATTCCATCGTTACCTTATGAACTGTTGAGAGGTGAAAAGAACCTGGATAGAGTTCTACCTGCAATAGACCGAAGTTTAAGTGATACACTGGTTATCATAAGACGATTAGGCTTTCAATCACTAGATGTTCTTCATCGGGTTTTTGATGAAAAAATAGAAAAACAACGTATTCTGGGAATTCAATTTAAGGGTTTAGAGGACTCATCATTTGAAATTCAAAGTATTACCTTAGATAATATGAACGATTTGGATCCTGATCTATTCACCAATCCTCAAAAACAGCGATTAATTCAATTGCTGAATCAAGAAGTGTCAAATAAGGAAGTTCTAATTGAATTGGTTGGTAGGATGGGAGAACAATCAGCAATTGAATCTTTACGGAATTTTTCGCAACCAGGAAATTCGCCTAAAATTCGTTGGGCTACATACCTTGCGTTGGCGAGATTGGGAGATCAGAGTGCCATTACTAAAGTAAAAAATAAGGTTAGCAACCTTCAGGTTGATAGCGATGTGGTTTACAACATCGTACCAGGATTGATTTATACTAATCAAAAAGAATTATATGATTATCTGGTTGAAGAACTGAATAAAGAGGAAAAGAACTGTGAACCAGCTGATCCGGACCAAACTAGGGCTATTAATTGTGCCTATAGAATTCTAGAATATATAACGCCTCATATTGTTGATTTTCCTCTGACAATTGGTGCAAGTGGAGATATAGAAACGAATAATTATCGAAAAGCACTCGAGACTGCAAGAGAATGGTTTGCTGTTAATCCTAATTATCAAATTCTATAAAGATCCATTAATATCATATGATATTTAGGTTGGCTAGAATCCAGACAAGTAGTTATTAACACTAAAAGTATTTATAAAGCCAGTGTGTCTTCATGCTGGCTATTTTTGTACACTTAATTTCAAGACTCTATCTACTTTTACCAGATGCATAAGAACGTCTGGATCCTAACAGTTGCGCAAGCACTTATGATGTCTATGAACTCCCTCAATGTGTTTGTGGGAGGATTGGTTGGTAGCCAGTTGGCACCCAATGAGAAATTGGCGACACTGCCGGTAGCAAGTATCGTGGTGGGTACCGCACTTTCAACGGTTCCTGTCACCATGTTGATGAAGAAGATCGGTCGAAAGGCTTCTTTTTTGGCCATAGCCCTATATTCCATTGTTATTGCTTTGTTGGCAGCTTATGCCATTTCTCTGGAGCATTTCTACTTCTTTGTAGGATGTACGTTTTTACTTGGTTTCAATAGTGCGGCTTTGCTTCAGTTTCGTTTTGCAGCGATGGAAAGCGTATCAGAAGAACTACTGCCTAAGGCTGCCTCTTTTGTATTGCTGGGTGGAATAGTGGCTGCCTTTCTTGGACCGGAAGTGGCATTGCTTGGTAAAGACTGGATGCCTCAGCAGTTTGTGGGCTCCTATGTGATGCTTGCTGTATTGTTTGGGTTAGGATTTATCGTGTTGTTAGCTTATCAGAATACACTTGTAGACAATTCCACCCAGGAAGGAAGCGCACGTTCACTCAAAGAGATTAGTAAGAATCCTGCCTTTTGGGTAGCCGTACTTGGTGCAACGGTTGGCTATGCTGTGATGTCCTTTATCATGACGGCTACACCTGTAAGCATGCACGTGATGGATGGGCATAGTCTCTCAGATACCAAGTGGACCATTCAAAGCCATATAGTAGCAATGTTTTTGCCTTCCATTATTACTGGTTGGCTGATTAAGAAATTGGGTATTGCTCGAATGATGATCGTTGGGCTGGTGATTTATATTATTTGCGTGGCCATAGCTTATTCAGGGCATGCTTTCCATCATTATTTTGGAGCTCTATTATTGCTGGGCTTGGGTTGGAATTTCCTATTTGTGGGAGGAACAGCCCTATTGCCGACCGTGTACAAACCAGCCGAACGCTATAAGGTCCAGGGAATTAATGAATTGATTATTTTCTCCACACAAGCTGTTGCCGGATTGAGTGCAGGGTGGGTAGTATATGCACTTGGCTGGGAGACATTGTTGCTTTTAACACTTCCGCTGATAGTTGTACAGTTTGTTGTGCTATGGATTTGGAAAAAATCTTCATGATCTAAATCAGTTGACGCACCATTTGCAGACGATTATCGTTAACTGTGCATATGGCTAATTCGATTACTTACTATAAAAGAGGAGAGGAAATCATGAATGTGGTGACTCACCTCATTGGATTGATTTTAAGTGTAGCAGGACTTGCTTTGTTGGTAGTTTTTGCTTCTATATACGGTTCCGTTTGGCACATTGTCAGTTTTTCTGTGTTTGGTGCCACACTGGTGATATTGTATCTGGCATCTACATTGTACCATTCCGCAAAAAGTAGAAACCTCAGAAGACGACTGAATATCTTCGATCACTCGGCGATCTATCTGCTAATAGCAGGTACCTATACGCCGTTTTGCTTAGTCACCTTAAATGGATGGGTAGGATGGACCTTATTTGGGATCACCTGGGGACTTGCTGCTATTGGAGTGGTATTGAAAGTTTTCTTTACAGGAAGATTTAACCTGATTTCAACAATTGGTTATGTTGCCATGGGCTGGATCGCCATCTTAGCTGCTAAGCCGCTTTATGAACAATTGAGTACAGGAGCACTGTCTTTTTTAATAATTGGAGGAGTGAGTTACACGATTGGTGCTGTGTTTTACCTAATGGACCGATTGAAATTCAACCATGCGATATTTCACTTATGGGTGCTATTAGGAAGCATTTCACACTTTGTGGCAATTTTCTTTTTCTTGTGGTAGTAGATTAGTCGACTTCTCTCAATTCAAAGTCAAGATCAAAAAGATCGGAGAATGCTTCGCCCATTTCCATTAAGTTGTCATCTCCAGCTTCATATTTCCAGATAATTCTTGCAGCCTTTTTTCTCACTTTGAAGTAGCGCAGGTTCTCAAAGAATTTGAACAATACTTTGGCTGTTTTTGGACCAAAGCTTTCAAATTGAAGTTCCACCGTGGCGGCACCCTTTTCTGTAAGGTCATGGTAAATAAGACTGATAAAAGGCTGGTAATAGGAGTCAGCATTTTCTAAAAATGAATGCCCTTTAATAGATAGTTTACTGTGTATTTTGTTGTAAACTATAAATGGTGTCTTTTTGGTGTCATCCCAACTGGCTGATTGCTGTGAGTCAGTGAAATTGCCAAATGAAGTAGTCATATCCAATCTTTGTTAATTTGATGATGCAAAGTTGGTTATGATAAGTTGCTTGTATAAGCGAGGAATACGTAAAATGGTAAATTAAGGGTAACGCGTAATGGTTAATTAAAAGGAGTACCCAGTTTTGGGGAGGGGGTTAGATAGTTGAGTTCTTTAGAGTTTCTAATTCCGATTCATCATATATCGTATTGCTAATACGTCCATCAAATAACTCCCATGAACACTTGTATTTGACAGAGTTGTCGTTTTGATTCAGGTATATTTGTCTGATAATCATCGGGATAGGATGTCTTGCACTTTTGACGATTACTTCGTCTCCTTCGCTAAAAAATGACTCACCAAGCATAAGTTAAAAAATTATTGTTGATGGATTTAACAAAATTAGAGAAGCCTCAATTTCAATACATGAGCATTTCACCATGTTTATTAAATAGGTGAAACTCTGAGAGATGATTGGTGATTACTTCATATATTCCGCACAACTGCTTCCATCACTTTTTCACCATCCATCGCTGCGGAGGCAATACCTCCTGCATAGCCTGCACCTTCTCCGCATGGATATAATCCTTTTAATTGTGGATGCTGGTAGGTCTCTGAGTCTCGAGGAATACGTACTGGAGAGGAGGTTCTGCTTTCTACCCCAATGATTTGAGCTTCATTGGTCAGGTAGCCTCTCATTTTATTGCCAAACGCCTTAAAACCTTGTTTTAGTCGATTTGCGATGAATTCTGGCAACACTTCATCCATTTTCACTGAATTAAGCCCTGGTTGATAGGAGGTTTCATTCAAAGAGGAAGAGGTCTTTCCATCTACAAAATCAACCAAACGCTGTGCAGGAGCGACTTGAGTCTCTCCACCAAATTTCCAGGCATTCCTTTCTACTGCCGCCTGGAACTCCATAGCGCTTAATTGACCGTGTTTAGCATATTCCTTGATGTCTTCAAGTTCAACAGCTACCACAATGCCTGAATTAGCGAATTTGCTATTTCTTCTTGAGGGACTCATTCCATTGACCACTACTTCTCCTGGGGCTGTTGCTGCAGGAACGATAAATCCTCCAGGACACATGCAAAAACTAAATACACCGCGTTCTACATTCTTGAACTGAGTTTGGCTGACCAAACTATAAGAAGAAGCAGGAAGGTAAGGTCCACGATCTTCACAATGGTATTGAATTTGGTCTATTACTTGCTGCGGATGTTCAATTCTCACGCCTAATGCGAAAGGCTTCGCTTCGATTAAGATGTTATTTCTGTCTAATAAGTGAAATATGTCTCTAGCCGAATGTCCCGTGGCGAGGATGGTAGCTACTCCTGTAAGTTTAGTCCCGTCAGCCAGCACAACACCTTTCATTTGGTTGCCTTCTATGATGAAATCTGTAACTCTGCTGTCAAAAAGTACTTCTCCTCCAGATTCAATGATAGCTTCTCGCAAAGCAGCGACTAGTTTAGGAAGTTTATTCGTGCCAATATGAGGATGAGCATCTACAAGAATTTCTTCGGTGGCTCCGTGGGCTACCATAATTTCAAATATGCGTCTGACGCTTCCACGTTTTTTAGAACGCGTATATAATTTGCCATCAGAATACGTGCCTGCTCCACCCTCTCCGAAACAGTAATTACTGTCTGGATTTACCGTATGTTCTTTGTTAACTGCGGCAAGGTCTCTTCTCCTGGCCTGTACATCTTTGCCTCGTTCGAGTACTATCGGTCTAAAACCGAGCTCTATGGCTCTTAGCGCTGCGAATAAACCCGCAGGACCTGCTCCTACAATGATCACTTCAGGACTATCTGATACCTGATGTGCTTCTTGTTGGTATTCCACAAATTCAACAGACAAGGGCTTAGCGTCAGCCTGGATGCGCAAATTGATTTTGATTTGCTTCTGACGAGCATCAATGGATCTTCTGGTTATCTGAAAATACTCTTCATCCTTTGAAAGTAATCCTTTCTTCTTTAGATAAGTGCTCAGGTTCTTTTCATCAAAACCAACTTCAGGGGATACCACAATATTGAACTCGCGCATGAGTGCAAAATTAGAAGAATAGCCACATAAGCAGTGATAATGCGTCCCAATTTTCAATAAGTGGTAATGGAATTGGTTTAGAATTAACGTATTTTTATATAGTACTAACCTTGATAACCATGCTTTCTGATGTAAGAAGACAAAAGTTGACTTATCTCTTTAAGATTCTTGATGCCAATAAAAATGGACTTCTTCAGCCTGATGACTTTGTCGCGGTGGCTGAGAAAATCTCTGATATATTGGAGTATGGTGAAAATGAAAAAGAGCGATTGAGGCTTAAATTGAAAGCTTTAAGACTTTTTGTGCAGTTGCTTACAGACCTGGACAAGTCTGATATCTCAATTGGAGAAGAAGAATGGAGAAGGTTATTCGAACAAGCAGAGGTTTCGAAAGGATCTGCTAAAAAGTACATTTTCAGAACTGCCGCCTATATTTTCAACTTGTTTGATCAAAATGAAGATCGAGTGATTTCCAAAGAGGAGTATCTGGATATGTTCAAAATATACGATATCGATTTGGAGTATTCTGAAAAGGGGTTCCAAAAATTGGATACCAACCAGGACGGTAAAATTTCCTTGATGGAAATGGTTAGTGGTTTCCGTGATTTTTTGATGTCCTCCAATCCAGAGGCTGCAGGAAACTGGATGTTTGGTGATTGGACCTCTACAAGTGCCGCGTAAATTTCCTCAAATGCTGTGTTCGTCTATACTTATGGCAGATACACCAAAAAATAGCTGATAAATAAAGAGATAGTTCATAATATGAGTGATCTTGACTTTGATAGTTCAATGTGGATTGGGGTATTAATAGCTTTTTATTAGGTAAGACCAACCTTCATATATATGGCAAAAGACATCAGAAAACAGAAATTGACTTATCTTTTTCAGATATTGGACTCAGATAGAAACGGTATTCTGGAGCCTGATGATTTTGTACTGGTGGCTGAACGAATAAGTGATATTCTTCAGGTTGGAAAAGAAGACCCTCAGAGATTGCAATTAAAGTTTAAGGCCACTCGCATCTATATGGATTTGCTCCAGGATATGGGTAAAACTAAAGTAGAATTGGATGATCAAGAGTGGTGTGCTTTTTTTATTTCCGATGAGGAATCAGACAGTAGTGCGGTCAAACGATATATTTTTAGAACTGCATCTTACATTTTCATGCTCTTTGATCAAGACGGAGATAAGCAGATTTCCAAAAAAGAGTATCAAGACATGTTTACGGTCTATGAGATTGATCAGGAGCATTCAGAGTATGCGTTTGAGAAATTAGATACTAACCACGATGATCAAATTTCGATGGCCGAGATGGTCCACGCATTTGAGGATTTCTTTTTATCAAAGGAACCCCAATCGGCAGGAAATTGGATATTTGGAGACTGGAAGTCAGCAAAATTGGTTTAAGCAAATTAGTCAACTTCCAGTTTGATGACCGAGATTAAACTCCTTCAGCTTCTACCACCTGAACTTCAGGAATCATTCTTTTCAATAGATTTTCGATACCAGCTTTCAAGGTGACCGTAGATGATGGACATCCACTACATGCTCCTTGTAGCAATACTTTTACCGTTCCTTCATGGTATGAATCGAAGGTAATCGCTCCGCCATCCATTTCTACAGCAGGACGAATGTACTCATCAAGTACACCTTTGATTTTTGCTTCGATATCTGTGTCAGAGTCACTCACTTTGTGATCTTCTTCTACTTCTTTTTCCGTAAGGATTTGCTTGTTAGCCTCCAGGAATGATTTGATATACTGCTGAACTTCGTGTTTTACTTCTGCCCACTCTACATCCTCAGCTTTAGTGACAGTCACGAAGTTGCTCATGTAGAACACTCGTTTTACATATGGGAAGTCGAAGAGTTCACTTGCAAGAGGAGCTTCACTCGCGCTTTCCTTATCCGGAAAATCCCTACTTACGCCTTCTGGTAAAAGAAGGAAGTTCAAGACGAATTTCAGAGAATTCGGATTCGGATTAGACTCAGTGTATATGTTGATTGGTTGTTTCGTAGTTGCTTCCATTCTTACTTTCGTTAGCTTCCTGTAATAAATGCAAAAGTCGTTCAAAAGTTCAGAAAAGCCAGACTATTTTCAAATAAGTAAGAAAAGGGTCTTTGGGGATAAAAAAAAGGCGACTTGACAGAGTCGCCTTGTGTTCCGTTTTCACCTTCTGTGAAAACCCGCCTTCAATGACCATCACTAAGGCTGCGATACCTCAGTGACCTGACATTGATTCAATATTAGAAAATGAAACGCTCACTTTTATGGCTAATGATTAACCGTAAGGGTTGGCTGATTATTCGTTGTGATTGGCTGATTATTCGTTTTACAAAAAAAAGGTGGCTCTAAGAAGAACCACCTTTTCGTTTTCATCCTGGATGAAAACTCGCCTTAGTGTTTTATAATCAGCTTCTTGGTTTGAATTCCATCATTAGATTTTATTCTGATGAAGTAGATTCCTTCGGCTAAGCCTGAGATATCATTTTTCTGGTTTGAAGTTCCGTTGAGAATAATCTGCCCATTGATATCAATTAAGGTGAAGTTCCCTTCGGTTCCTGTGATTTCAATAGTTGAAGATGCAGGATTCGGGTATACCTTCAAATCGTTGGTTGTAGCACTAAGAATGACCTTATCCTCTTCATCCTCAGCTACGGTTACCGTGAGTGTTTGCTCATAAATTGCATTCTCTGACTGACCATCATTTGCTGTGATAGTGAATACTTCTGTTCCGCTAGCGCCATTGATTGCTGAGATAGCAATGTTAGTTCCATCTATTGACACATTGACGATACTACTTGCTGCTGGAGTGATAGAGAACGTAACCACTTCTTCAGATTCATTTGCTGGAACATCCAATGATATGGTAGCTGTTTCAGTACTTGAGAAATTGTGATCCAGGTCAAACTCGGATACATCCAGAGTAAATATAGGAGCGTCATTTACACTCACTACTGTTACCGGCATATCATATGAAGTCCCTTGTTCAGCTCCTAGCTCATCGAATGCTATTATCTGAATAACGCCACTTCCGTGTGCATCAGTATTAGGAGTGATGGTAAGTACATGACTATCTATTCCTACAGTGAAAATGGCACTTGAAGCTTCATCTACTATGATTGAGAATAAAACTTCATCGCCATCTGGGTCGGAGAATACGGTGGACAAATCAACTGTTTGAGCTACACCGTCCTCATTCATCGAGACTGTTGGTTCACTGATCAATTCAGGCAATGCATTCACATCAAGTACTTCTACTAGAAGAGTATATGTTACATTCTCTGAAGCATCACATGCTGAGATTTCGATAGACCCGGTACCAAACTGATTTGCAACTGGAACGATATTCAATGTTGCTCCTTCAATGGATGCGGTGAATAAGCTTTCACTTTCATTGGAACTTATGCTGAATGTCAGTTCATCTCCATCCTGATCACTGAATATGGTAGTCAGATCCACTTCCAATGTCACGTTTTTATCAGTAGCTGCACTGAGCTCATTACTCACAACAGGAGCATCATTTACATTTTCAACTTCCACAGTAAAGTCTGTCGAAGCAACAAGTTCTCCATCTGAACCCGTCACTGTAACTGTAGTACTTCCTACGTTTTCTTGTGATGGAGTACCGGATAGTTCACCTGTTTCAGCATTGTAAACCAACCATTCCTGAGTTATACTAACTTCTGAAATACTCACCTCATCACCATCTACATCGGTAAAAAGATCAGTTGACAAAGTCATGGAAAATGTCAGTCCTTCAGTTGTTGTTTGATTATCCACTGTGTTTGCGACTGTAGGGGCATCATTTATAGCGTTCACTGTTAAAGTGATTTCATCTGATGCAGATTGCTGACCATCTGTTGCTGTTAGTGTAATGATAGCTACTCCATTATAGTTGCTAGCTAGTGTTACAGCTAGAATATCACCATCAATTGCTGGAACAACTGCTGAAGTGTCTGATGAAACAGTGTACGTTAATTCATCACCATCTGAGTCAGTAAATACTGCGGACAGGCTATTGGTTAATTCAATCGTTCCGTCTTCATCTACAGCAGCATCCGTAATTGAGTTGGCAACTACAGGAGCTTGATTGTCAACTACTGAAAAGGTGAAGGTTGCCGTTGCGGTATTGTTTGTAGCTTGACCGTCGTTTGCTGTAACGGTGAAAGTTTCTGTTCCGATTGCTCCTGCAATAGAAGTGAAAGAAACTGCTCCTGTAGTGGCATCTATGGAGACAGTAGCCACGGAAGAACTTGTTGGAGCAATGCTGTAAACAACCGCCTGGTTAACTTCATCTGCAGGTACCTCTTCTGGAGTAGCAGTGATAGTCTTAGTTTCTGTAAAGTTGATCGAAGCAACTATTTCAGATTCACTTAGGCTGAACGCTGGCGCATCGTTTACTGAATTGATAGTTAATACAAATTCATCGGTCATAGTAGTGTCAGCTAATGTGGCTGATACAGTTACAGTACCTGCACCATTGAAGTTGGCAGTCATTTCTTCGAGTTCAACTGCCGAACCATTAAGTACTAGCGAAACATCTGTACCTAGATCGTGGGTTATCTCATACGAGATAGCTGAAGCATTAGGGTTACTGAAAACTCTGCTTAGGTTAGCTACTAAAGTCTGAGGCTCAGCATCTTCGTCCAATGCGATATCTGCTATCGGGCTTACTACTTCCGGAGTACCTGGCTCTGACATGTTGTAAAGAGCAGCCACTTGTGTAGCACTCAGTACTCTTTCGTAAATTCTTACGTCATCAAGTGCACCATCGTAGTAGAACCATCCGCCATTTCCGATAGTCCAGTTACCACCAGTAAATGCCGCTCCAAGTTGAGATACTTGCAAAGCGATTTTGGTATAGGACGTACTGGTATTTAAAAGCTCATTGTCTATGTAAATTGTTTGTGCTCCAGCAGTACCTGTCAGTACAAGGTGGTGCCATTTGTTATCACTATGGTTGCCAGCTGGCATGGCTGAAGTCTGCGATTGCCAGAACGCGCTGTACAAATCTCCATCTGGATCGTCTATCGTTATAACTGGCACATAAGAACTAGGATTGCTTTGAGTCGATGTGTTCTGATAGCCTAGAATTCCTCCAAAATCAGAGGTTTTGAACCAAAGTGAAATAGATATTTCGTCTTTTACCAAAATACTGTTTGGCAAACTCATAATACTTGATGAACCATTGAAATCATAAGCTTCTCCAGAGTTTCCAAATCTATCCTCTACAGAAGTTACATTGTTTGGAGTGGCATCATTGTCAGATCCACTAGCATCTACACCATCAGGAGAAGGGTAGTATGCCACCAGATTTGAAGAAATATCCGCTATAGAGAAAGTGAAAGAACCGGCTTTTTCAGAAGTTGTTGCTTCGTTTGGATCTGAAGCTAAGACAGTGATTCCAGTTATACCTTCTGCCACCTCAGTGATTACCAGCTCGCTACCCGAAATAGCTGCAGTAGCTATAGAATCATATTGAACATAAGCCTGGTAAGTCAATGCCAATCCATTATCATGGAAGAAATACCCAGACAAGTCAATTGTATAAGTTCCAAAATCTGGAGCTACTAAAACATCAGGAAGTTGTTGAACAACTTGTGGATAATCCACATCCTGAATATTGATTGTCATAGTCTCCGTATAGGTTGCACCTTGGCTATCCGTTACTGTGATTTCTACGTCTGCGGTAGTAGCTGTCTCATAGTCGAACGTTACGGCGGTCAATAATTCTACACCATCGATGGTGAAATCTGTACTCGTTGTAGTGAATGTAAATGTATCGTCTGCGTCTACATCTGTGGCTGATAAATCACCGATATACTCTCCAGCAGCCATATTTTCATAAACCTGATCATAATCAATAGCAATCGCTGTAGGTGCTTCATTTACATCATTTGCTGTGATGGTAAATGCCTTGTCATAGGTAGCTCCATGATTATCTGTAGTCGTAATAGTGATTTCGAAAGAGTTTTGAGTTTCAAAATCAATTTCATCGGAAGTAACCAGATCAGATCCTGAGATATCAAAGAATGCAGCATCTGTGCCTGAGATGGTATAAGTATGTGTATCGTCAACATTAATGTCAGTAGTAGATAGGGTAGCAACAGATGTTCCAACAGTCACATTTTCATCTAAAGAAGAAGCTGACAAGCTAATATCCGAAGGAGCAACATTAGCTGCAGTTTCATTGAAGAAATCTGTGATTTCTGCTTGAGTAAGCACTCTTTGGAAGAATGAAACATCATCTAGATCTCCAGGAAGCTCTCTTCTTAGGTGTGCATAAGTGCTGCTTTGGCCAATATGACCAAACGCCCAATTGAGTCCATTTTGAATAACACTTGGAGTTCCTGTATCAACAGAAGTACCATCCAGATAGACATTGATCAATCCAGAAGAGGCTGTTACTGTAACCATGTGCCAGCCATCTACTGTTATAATTTCTCCTGTGTTTAAGTCTAAAGTATTGGCAAAACCTCCTGTGGTTTTAAAAGTTTGTACAGCTAATTCGTTATTTCCCTTCAAAAGAACAGACAGACCGCCTACTTCAACTCCGTTGAAATCGTGACGGCTGTCCAATAAATATTTTAGTTCTGTAGAAACGCTATTTTCTAACTGGAACCATAGGTTGATAGAAAAGTCTTTTTCAATATTGATGATAGTGTCAGCAACTGAAGCAAACTGACCTGTAGCGATTTGAAGCGCATTATTGGCAAATCCGAATCTATCTGTATCGAATGAAGAATTGCCTGTAGCATCTAATGAGCGATCAAAAGCATTGATTTCATCAGCGTATGAGCCATTGGTAAATGAATACTTAGCATATTCATCATTTGGTCCAAGCTCTACCTCGTCATTTACAGTGATAGTATAAGATTGCGTAAAGGAATTACCAGAAGCATCAGATGCTGTAATCTCTATTTCGTGTGAAGACTGTGTTTCAAAATCCAGAGCAGAAGCTAATTGTAATTCGTTTCCATTAGCTACGGTGAAATATGCTGCATCTGTACCACTAACGGTGTAAGTATACGTTTCGCCTGATTCCAGACTCGTAGAACCAAGCGTACCTACTACCGTACCTATCGCTTCATTTTCATCTATTTGACTATTGGTCAATGACACGCTGGTAGGTCCCCAAGATTTACTAAAGCCTCCTTCTGAGAAAAGGGTATTGATTTCTGTGGTAGTTAATGCTCTTTGTACAAACTTGATATCATCGAGGTATCCTGGAAATTCTCTTCTAAGACCTGTATTATTAGAAGCCTGAGCGATATAACCCAAGTTCCATCTTTCACCATTTTCCAACGTAGTAGGAGTTCCTGATCCAATAGCAATTCCATCCAGATAGACAGTTAAGGTACCACCAGAGTTTACCAGTGACATCATGTACCAGTCATCATTCACAGGAAATTCAGTGTTCAAATCCATAGTATTAGCAAAACCACCAGCAGTTTTAAAAGCCTGAACTTTTAACTCTTTGGTTTCAGAGAGCATTATGGAAATTCCTCCTTGCTCAGTGCCATTTAGACCATGTCTGCTATCCAAAATGTACTTTGGATTTGCATTGTCTAAATTTACTAGTTTGAACCATGTATTGATGGTAAAGTCCGAAGTGATGTCCAGCAAGTAATGCGGAATATATGCTGTGTTTCCGTAGCTAAAAGATCTGGCGTTATTGGTACCACCAAATCGATCTGCTGTAGCAGAAGATCCTTCATTTATGATGTCTGAATATTCTGAAGAAAACGCTTCGATTTCATCTTCCAATGAACCAGCAGTGAAAGAATACTGTGCGTACTCATCATTGGCATTCGGATAAATATCTGTAGCAACAGTAGCCATGAAGCGCATATCATATGCCTTCAGATCGGTACCGACAAACATAGAACCACCAGCGTAAACATCTGAATTGAATCGAGTTACTCTGAAAAAACTAGTTGTGCTACCTAGCCTAATTGTATAGGTATTACCTGCAGTTACCTGAATGTTCGCAGAAGTCAGATTCAAGGTATTATCACCATTGAATGCATTAGTATAAGTATTTGAATGCAACACTGCGGCATTGTTATCTGCATCTAAAATGGCATATGACATACTACTTGGAGCGTTGGTGATGCCAAACCTGATAGAAGTTAAAGTACCGCTTTCACATGGAGTGAATGTCTGATAAACGTATGTGTTTTGATAAATAGTTTCGGTGTATTGGGTGCCGGATAAATCTCCGGTCTCACAATTTATCCGAACCTGTGAGTAACTCAGCAGGCTGTAAATAATTAATAAACTTATAAGTAGGGCTCTTTTCATATAAAATGACAGTTAAAAACAGCCCAAAAATTCAATTTTGTCTTGAAATAGTGCAGGAGAGGTTAGGTGGTGTCTGGCTCTACTGAGAATGTGTGAGGAATGGATTAGAATTTGTCTTAGAGCGGAAAAGATGTGGTGCCAAGCACTACTTAAAGTGCTTGCAAAGCTTTCATAAGTTGATCTTTCTTACGGACTGATACTGGTAGCGTATCTCCATTTTTCATGACTACACTGCCTCCTTCACGTTTGTCGTAATGATCAAAGTATGTGAGGTTAATCAGGTGCGATTGATGGCATCTGAAAAAGTATTGGCCATTAAACATATTCTCGTATTCCTTCAAAGTAGTAGATACGAGAATTGTCCGATTGTCAGTAAGGTAAAAGTGCGTGTAATTGTCACTGGACTCACAGCGGATAATCTCAGTTGTATCAACCAGATAGACTTTTTCTGAATCTTTTAAGACAACTTTTGATAGCTGCTTTTGTCCTAAATTTTGCTCTAATGCCTTTAATTGAATTCCAGAGATAGTTTTTTCATGCGATTCCTTCGCTTTGTTAACTGCACGCTCCAAATCATCTGGATCAATGGGTTTGAGGATGTAGTCAATGGCCGAGAATTTGAATGCTTTCACGGCATATTCGTTGTGACCAGTGACGAAAATAACGGAGAAGTCTCGTTGTGGAAAAGCATGGATAATATCAAAACCCAAACCGTCCTGCATTTCGATATCCAGAAAGGCCAAGTCTGGAGTGATATCTTTGATCAACTGAATTCCTTCTTTTACCCCACTTGCAACTCCTACCACCTCTATGTCAGGACAATAGATGGAAAGTAAGGTTTTTGTAGATTCTCTTAACGAAGGTTCATCATCGACTATCACTGCCCGCATGCTTCAAAAATAGCCTAGATCAGTTAAACCTTACTGAATTGAAGGAATATTTAAACTAGCAATAGTGCCTTTTTCTTCTGTGGAGTTTTTCAGGTCAAATGAGAATTGTGACTTAAACTGTTGACTAAGAATAGCTAACCGTTCTTTAGTAATGCTTGTGGCCAATGATTTGTGTTCGGTAATTGTGTGGTGTTCTGAATTTAGACCGTGACCATTGTCCTGAACCGTCAATTGGATGCTATTTTCTGCTTTCTTAAATGTGATGTTGATGAAACCATTTGCAATACCGGCAAGACCATGTTCGATAGCATTTTCTACCAATGGCTGTGCGAATAGAGGAGGAATTCTAATTTCTTCAGTGGCAATGCTGGTGTCCACATCTATTTGGAAATGAAAGGAGTTTTTAAATCTCAATTGTTGAATTTCCAGGTAATTGGTAAGCATGTCTACCTCCTCTTGTATAGAGATAAACTCTTCCCTGCTGTGCTCCAGAATCTGACGCATCAGTTTGCCAAATTTGGATAGGTACTTAACAGACTCTTTAGTGTCACTTTGAAGAATGTAGTTTTGAATAGATGCCAGCGCATTAAAAATGAAGTGTGGGTTCATTTGAAGTCTTAATGCACGTTGTTCTATGTTAGAAACTGCTTGCTGATGCTTGTGTTTTCTTCTTTGGTAAAAAATGAAGCCAGCGAGAACTATTACCAGAAATGCAATAGCAACAACCGCCAAGAGAATGTTTCGCTGATTAATTTGGAGCGCTTGGATCTGACTTTGCTGAGATAGGTTTTGAATCTCCTGATCCTTTTTGGTAGTTTCGTATTGAGTTTCCAGGGTTGTGAGTTGCTTGTTCTTTTGTTCGTTAAACAAACTATCATTCAGTGATTTAAAATCTTTATGGTATTGATAGGCACGTTTGTAGTTTCCTATATTTTCGTAAGCTTCAGCCAAAATGCCATAGACATCTTTTATTCTCGTTTTTTCGCTTATTATTTGATAATGTTCCAATGCTTTTTGAGCGTAACGAATCGCATCGGAATAATCCTCAATTGCCATAGCCGTTTCAGCCAGCCGAAGATTGGAATAGCCTAAATTCCAGGCGGATCCTTGTGGACCAACTAACTCAATTGTTCGTTGATATTGTTGTTTCGCTTTGAGAAAATTCTTCAATTCTTTGTAAGAGTCACCTATCAAGTTGCTGGCAGAGGCTATTCTCAAAGTGTCTTTAGTCTTTACTCCTAGCTGATAAGCTTTCTTTAGAAGTGTTAGACCAGAATCAGGTAAGTGATTTTTGTTAAGTAGGTAGCCAGTGGTAATGAATGTATTCGCAATATTGGCGGTGTCCTTTAATTCAATAAACTCTTTGAGTCCTCGACGTAGTATGATAAGAGCCAGGGAGTCATTTTGCCGTTTCATATGCATGAGCCCTAGATTGTATTGGATTTTAGCAATACCTAGTCGATTGTTAATCTTTTCGTGGATGCCTAAAGATTCATAATAATACTTTTGAGCATTGATATAGTCTGATAAAATATCGGCCATCATCCCTCTCACACCCAATGCTTCTGCCATGTACAGACTGTCATTAGATTGGTGAGCCAATGAATCCAGTAGATCCACGTAATAGTGTGCAGAATCAATATTGATATACACAAGGCCGTGAGATTTTTCGTATAAGGATTGCAATTTCTGAGCTTCAATCTGGGAAGAAACTCCAAGAAAAATCACTAAGATTAATCGAAAATATAGCTTCATACAATATGCTGTTTAAAATCTCATGCCTTACTATAATTGTCGTAAAGAAGACCTAAGATAAATCAGCTTTTATGTGGAAGTATTAGGGTTGCCAGTGTTCCTGATTCAAACTTTTGTGGATGGGAATATTTCAGGTTGGAAGCGAATCGTTGACCAAATAAACCCAGTCTATCAAGAGTGATTTTGGTAGCCATTGATTTGTGATTTGTAGTACTTACTGATTTATTCATACCTCTCCCATTGTCAGAAACCGACAAAAGAACGCCTTCTTTTGTTTTATCAAAAGATATCTCCACAAGTCCATTCTCAACTCCGGTCAAACCATGTTCAATAGCGTTTTCTACAAGTGGCTGGGCAAAAAGAGGTGGAATTTTTACATTTTCAGCATCCAGTTCGTCAGCAATATGAATAGTGAATTGAAAAGAGTTTTGAAACCTAAGTTGCTGGATTTGCAAATAGTTGGTTAGCATGTCGGCTTCATCCTCAATGCTGATAAACTCTTGTCTACTGTGTTCCAGAATCTGACGCATAAGTTTACCAAACTTGGAAAGGTATTTAACAGATTCTTTAGTATCACTTTGAAGAATGTAGTTTTGAATAGATGCGAGTGCATTGAAAATGAAGTGTGGATTCATTTGAAGTCTTAATGCACGCTGTTCGATGTTAGAAACTGCTTGCTGGTGTTTGTATTTTCTTCGTTGATAAAAGATGAAGCCAGCAAGAACTAGCACTAGAAATGCAATAACAATGACCGCTAAAAGAGTATTTCGCTGGCTAATTTGAAGCGCTTGAATCTGACTCTGCTGAGATAGGTTCTGAATCTCTTGATCCTTTTTGGCAGTTTCGTATTGAGTTTGAAGCTCATCGATTTGTGTAATCTTTTCTTGCTTGAAAATACTGTCACCTATCGTTTTCTCTTCCGCTAGTAAACCATATGCAAATTTGTAATCTCCGGATGCTTCATAGATTTTGGTGGCGAACTCAAGAGATCGTTGAAGCTCGTGTATCATTCCAGCTTCTCTAGCTTGATCTATAGAGCGGTTGATGTAATTTTTTGCCTTAACAAACTCTTGTTTGTCGAGATACAAGTTTGCTAAAAACTTATTAGCTCTGATGATACCTTCTTTGTGGCTAGTTTTCTCATAGAGGGATAAGCTCTTCTGGAAGTATTCTTCTGCAGCATCAGTATCTCCCAGCTCCAGAGTTACTTCACCAATATTTCTGTAAGACGCTGCCAATCCGGTCTGGTCACCCATGGCTTCTTGTAGGGCTGTGGCACTCTTGAAATAGTACAACGCTGAGTCGTATTGCTTTTTTTCTGACAAAATTGACCCAATGTTTAAATAGTTTCTACTTTGAACAGGCTTGTGTCCAGAAGCTATGGCATTTTCCAGGCTTTGATGATAATATTTCATAGCCTGATCATATGCATCTTGTTTGTAGTAAATATTTCCCAGGTTCAGGTACGCAATTGTTAGTCCTGCCTGATGGTTGATTCTCTCAAAGACCTTTATCGCTTCAATATGATTTTGAGTCGCACTATCCAGTTTTCCTTCTGAAATGAAATTGGAGCCGATATTCAGAAGCAGACGTGCCTTTCCGAATTCATCAGACACGAATCTTAATGCTTGTTGATAGCTAATGTTAGATGAATCAAGGTTTCCTAACCTTTTGTATGAAATGCCCAGATTATTATACGCGGCTTCTTGATTGCTTGAGTCTTTTGATGATTCAAAAAAAGGTAAGGCAGATTGAAACTGATCAATAGCCTTGTCATAATTGCCCTGATCGTTAAAGAGAATTCCCCGCAATATTTTGACTCTGGCTATTCCTTTTTCATAATTGAGTTCTCTTGCAGAAACATTAGCTACTTCTAAGAGGGAGTCTGCTTTATCACGGTCCGAGTTTCTATATTGAAACACCAATTCAATTAAAATGTCGACCTTGTCCTGAGCAGAAGCCGTTTTAATAGTTTCGTGTAAACTGTCAATAACTTGAGCAGTCGATTGGACAGCTATCAACAGACCGAATAAGACAGATGCAATTAATCTCATGAGTACAGGAGTCGTTTTGTTCTGGCGGTGAACTCAATTACTAATGCGAGAAATAAATAGATTATGATTGATTCTATTTCTTTAGCTCTCCTTCACTGTCTGCAATCAATGTTGCTACTGTTGCATCTCCTGTTACATTAACAACCGTACGGCACATATCCAGGATTCTATCTACAGGGAAGATGATGGCAATCCATGCAGGATTAAGTCCTACAGATTGTAGTACGATGATCATCATAATCAAGCCTGCGCTCGGAACTGCAGCAGCACCTATGGAGGCAAGAGTTGCCGTTAAAACTATCGTCAACTGCTGTGCTAAAGTCAAGTCTACTAAATGCATCTGCGCTAAGAAAACTACTGCCACTGCCTGGTATAAACTTGTTCCATCCATGTTGACCGTAGCTCCTACAGGTAGCACGAAGCTGGCAATGTTCTTGGACACGCCCATGTTCTCCTCTACACACTCCATAGTTACTGGAAGCGTTGCAGCACTAGAGCTTGTAGAAAATGCCAGGAATTGAGCTGGAGAGATGTTCTTAAAAAATTGTTTGTAGCTCAAGTCTTTGATAAACAGAACTGCTAACAATGGATAGAAGATGAATATCATAAAGGCAAGCCCCAATACGAGCGTAATAGAGTACGATCCAAGACCTTTGAATATTTCGAAAACTTCCGCTGGAGAGTCAGCCATTTTGGCAATTACCCCGGCTAGTAAACAGAACACAAAGAATGGTGCAGCCTTCATTACCAGTTCTACCATTTTCAGGAATACCTCATTGGCGCCATCGATAAAATCGATCACTGGTTTTGCCTTTTCAGAAGGAACTAAAACGAGCGTGATTCCGAAGAAAATGGCGAAGAAGATTACCTGAAGCATCAGTTTGTTATTAGAGATACTCACAATGATGTTTTCAGGAACCATATCCACGACAAATTGTAATGGAGGAGCATCTTGAGTCTCTGCCGCAGCAGCCATTTTATCAGAGATGTCCGTTTTTGGAGCTGAGTAATTTGGGTCATCAGTTACCTCTTTTACTACATCAGCATATTGAGGATCAGAAAGAAAGTCCTTATCGTCTTTTGGTTTTACTCCTGATGTTTCACTCACCCAAAGCTCATAAGTGATTCTGTTTTTGACACGCTGATCATTGTCTATGTAATCACCAGGCTTTATCACATTAACTAATAATAAACCAACCCCAACGGCGATCACAGTGGTTACCAGGTATGTACCTAATGTTTTAGCCCCTAGTCTACCTAATTTAGTGACATCACTTAATCCAGACACGCCACTGATAATTGAGAAGAGAACCAATGGTACCGCTATGAATTTCAGAAGTCTGATGAAAATGGTTCCGAATGGATCAATCCAATTAATGGTAAATTCATTCCAGCCCATAGCGCTTGAAATAAACGCATAAATGACTCCCAGAATTAAACCAATAATGATCTTGACGTGAAGGGGTAAGTTTTTCATAAGCTGATGTTTCCTGTGTCTATTTGAATTGAGATTAAACCTCTAATTTATTGGTTCTGGCTATCAATAGAAAATCAGCGATGACAAGGGCGGACATAGCTTCCACGATCGGTACAGCTCTTGGTACCACACATGGGTCATGTCTTCCTTTTCCTGAGACTACAGCTTCATTGCCATGCTTATCTATACTGTCTTGATCTTGCATGATAGTAGCTACAGGTTTAAAGGCTACATTGAAGTAAATGTCCTGGCCATTCGAAATACCACCCTGGATTCCTCCAGAGTAATTGGTTTTCGTTTTTACAACGCCTTCTTCTATATAGAACGCATCGTTATGCTCAGATCCACGCATTTTCACTCCTTCAAAGCCACTTCCATATTCGAAACCTTTTACCGCATTAATGCTAAGCATGGCTTTGCCTAATTCGGCATGTAGTTTATCAAATGCAGGCTCTCCCAAACCAGTAGGAACTCCTTTAATGACTCCAGTGACCACTCCACCGATTGTATCACGATCTTTTCTTACTTGATCGATGTAGTCATACATCTGCTGCGCAATTTCCTGATCTGGGCAACGAACGTCATTCAGTTCGGTTTGAGATAGGTCTAACTCTGTATAATGTTTATTCAGTGATAGATCACCTACTTGAGAAACATACGCATGAAATGAGATGCCAAATTCTTTGAGCATTAACTTGGCAATAGCACCTGCGGCCACTCGAGCTGCTGTTTCTCTCGCAGAGCTTCTTCCGCCTCCACGATAGTCACGAATGCCATATTTGGTTTCGTAGGTGTAGTCGGCATGAGAAGGTCTAAACTTCTCAGCGATATGACCGTAATCTTTACTCTTTTGGTCTTTATTTCGAATGACCATGCCAATAGGTGTACCTGTAGTTTTATCTTCAAAAACACCACTTAATATTTCTACCTGATCTTCTTCTTGTCGTTGTGTAACGATTTTGGATTGACCTGGCTTTCTTCTGGCAAGTTCATTTTGAATGAATTCCATATCTATTGGAATTCCAGCAGGACAACCATTGATGGTTACGCCAATTGCAGCGCCATGTGATTCCCCGAATGTAGTTATGCTAAAAATCTTTCCGAATATATTTCCCATCTCTTCTTTGATTCTATATCAACCAAACGGGCAAAGATATTCGCATTTGCTTGCGATTAGCTATGTTTCGTAGGATTTTAAGCCTCTCGCTTCTATAAAATTTGGCTTTCTTATTTTTTGAATACCATATATCCTGTCAAGCCTATCATAATGACGATAAAAACGTTCATTAGGATCTTCATCCAAGAGCTTTCATTCATTCCGGCCAGAGTGTTGTCTTTAAACTCTATACCGTCATAAAATGATCCCATGTCATTGGATAGGATGTATTCATTTTTTCGGCTAGATCCAGTTACTACAAGAGTTTGCTGTGATCTCAGGGTGTCATATTTCTCGTCTTCAGGGTTGAAATATACCCATTGAAACAGATCTCCTAGTTTGTATTCTCCAGGTTCATTTGGAATACCATAGTAGTTGAAGCTCTTGGTGCCTGTTACCCGTCCAGATGAACGGTTGATGTCTTGTTTTACGTTCGGCGCATACAAGTCAAATGCATCTGTTTGTGGAAGAACTGGTTCTTCCATCGCACTAATGTTTCCTTCTCCTATGATATTAAAAGAGTAGTTGAAGCTTTCGCCTGTTTTCACTTCCAGGCTGTTGATTTTCTCGGCTAGTCTGTAGTCACCTACCGCTACGCGTTCTTTGAGTGGGTGAGGAGGTAGCTCTCGTACCTTTACTGCTTTTGGCTTGGAGTAGAAGGTTTCATAATCTTCCATTCTGTTTCTACCGAAGAAGGATGGGTTCTTAGCTACTTTATACTTGATTAGTTTCAATCCTACCGACGGGAAAGAAATGTCTTGCAGGTTCAATGGATAAAATGCGGCCTGGTAAATCTTGTATTGAGTGTACGCTCGGTTATTAATGGTGACTGGCTGGCCATTGATGTTGTCTATGTTGAAGTTTTCTTCCCAGCAGCTTGATGGTTTAATGTCTTTAACAATGTCTGTGATTTGTTTACCCAGATCATAAAAGCGCATGTCTGCCCGATTCGATTCTGCTACATAAAAAGCAAGTGTAGTTGTGAATCCCTCGCCCACATACACTTCAGATTTGTCTGTAGTTAATGCGAGGAATGCATCAGCCTCCACATCAATAAACTCTGTAGGCTGAGAGTCTCTATTTCTAAACATGTCAAACGGGTCTCCAAATGGGTCGTTTGATCTTCGTTGTTGCTGCTGTTGTGCTTCGCCAACTTTAATGGTAAAACCAGAAACTGAAATATTTTCTCCATTAACCTCCATAGTAAAGCCTGGAACGTTGAAATTCCCTTCCCTGGTTGGCTGGTAGTTTTGTGTGATGCTTTGTGAAGAAGTCATTTTACCATTGACAAAACTGGTCGATGAAGACGAAGAAGTTCCTCGTTTCACAAATCCCTCTATGTCTGGAAATGGACTGTAATTTTTTAGTCGCTCATTTTCAACGGTAAGTGTAATCTTAAAGTATTGATTTACAGCTACATCTGTTGAGCCTACTGCAATTTTTTTATCTTGTGCAAAAGCACTTGATAGTAAAACCAAGATAAAAAAACAACCTAACCCGAAAACCCTCGTATTTATCATAAGTTATAATGAAAACGATTGCAAAATGTCATTCAATCTTTAGCTACAAAGCTAAAAATTGTTTAACTTTTCCTTAACTGCGTTTTCAAAGGAAAACGTCAAATTTACATCATTAGTTAACCCTTTAACAAAATTTTAGATTTATGTTAGAGTATTTCAAAACCATTCTCTCCAAAGTGAGTTTTGACCGGTGGCTCTTTGAGAAAGAGCTGAAGAAAGCAATTAAGTCTCTCGTCCCGGATGAAATTATGACCTTACGGGACTGGTGTTACGATCAATTCGGTCAAGTTTATCAAGCTATATTGGACAAATGCTTCAAAAAAGCGTTAGCCTAAAATTTGAAAAGAGGCCGTCTCAAAAGTATTTGAGTCGGTCTTTTTGTTTTAGAGAGATTCAAGATTGGATTCATCAGGATATTATGAGATTTTTAGATTTGAGCAAATGCTTCTTAGCATCAAGCAGCCTTCT
>NZ_JAMZMJ010000008.1 GCF_024714495.1 Marinoscillum pacificum
TGCTCGCGCTGTAGTCTGTGCCGTCGGTTACTTCAAAACCGAATGTTGCATATGGACTGCCGTTCTCATTTGCATCTGGTACAAAGACCAACTTGCTGATGTCTGCACTGGCAATCTCAAAGCCTGTTGCTCCAATGTCGGTGCTCGTTAACGCTACGCCATCGTATTCTAAACTACCGTCGGTAGCCAAGCTAGTCACTCGGATACCAGCAAATGCAGTACTCTCTATATCGCTGTAGTCATTGTTGAACTCGCTTGCTGCAAACGTATGATCTGTATCTTCATCTGTAGTCACTTCTTCATCAGCTGCAACTGGGGCATCATTCACTGGAGTTACATCAAGAGTCAAAGTATAAAGACTCTCAGAGTTACTTACTCCATCATTAACCTTAAAATCAAATGCTGTATAAGGGTCTCCATTTTCATCCTGTGCCGGCTCAAAACGTAGATTTCCTGCGTCTAATTCCGCAAGCAAAATCTGATCTCCAGCTGACACTTCCTCTCCTCCATCATACGTATCATTGCCATTTCCATCCAAATACAAAACGCCATTGGCTGGTAAGGAAGAAATAAGTACATAGTTAAGTGGCTGAGCGTCCAGGTCAGAATATCCAAAGTCACCTGTTGCGATACCTAAATCTGTATCTTCATTAGTTGTGAGTGTATTATTAGAGGCTGTAGGAGGGTTGTTTGAACAAGCTACGAAAACAGCATCACTGGTATAACTCGTCCCTGGGTCAGCATAGCCATCATTTCCACTAGTTACAATCCCTTTGGAATTGACAGTGAGTCCTGCTCCAAATGTACCTGAACCCAAAAGACCATTATCATCGCCATCTGTGAAACCAGCTTCTTTAACATCATTACATCCATCACCATCTGCATCTAGTTCTATCGCATCAATGATCGCATCTGGACTAGCCTCAGAGTCAGCAATTGCATAATTAAGTTTTCCTGAATTTTCATCCCCACCATTCTGCACTTCATTAGGGATACCATCTGTTCCAACCGTGCTACTAAGTTCTCCAGTTGCATGCGCCTGTGCATGTCCTGCCTCAACAGCATCATAAATACCATCGTTATCACTGTCAAGATCATAAATATTTGCTATACCATCTCCGTCAGTATCAAAGGACTCAATTGCAAAAACTCCACCTTCATCGAAGTTCATGTTTTCATCCATTTCCATGACGAAAGTGTAATTGCCAGCAGGTAGAATTACCTGACGAGCCACATAAGTCCATTGCGCACTTGATGTGGAAGTAATTGTTGGAATGGAATCCACAATTGCACCCGCAAGTCCACTGCCAGATCTTATTTTTAAGTTCCCACTTCCTGAAAGACCATCTCTTGCTGAGAAATAGCCACCATACACCACCTTTGTCTGCACTGCCAAAGAGAATGTTTGATAAACCTCATTGGCTCCACCTACGATATCCAAGTAATTACCCGGTTGATTTCGTGCATCATTAGCAGGGCCACCATTTCCATAAGCGGATGTACCGTCTACTTTCACGACATTCGGTTCTAACCCTCCGTCTATTTGCCAAGGCGAAATGTTCTGTGCACCGGCACCACCTCCAGAGTAATTGTTCCCATTTGCTAATCCTGTAATATTGTCAAATCCGCCTCCAACGAGAATGTTATTAGCGCACTCGTCCGTATCTCTTAAACCATCATTGTCATCATCTAAATCCTGAATGTTACCGATACCATCACCATCATAATCCACGTCAGCATAAGCAAGTTCCTGCAAGTACAAAATGCTTCCAGTTCCATCAAAATAGTCCGTATGTTTGATCACAATGGCATCATCTGCGGATGCGTTTAATGTTCCATCATTGTCTGCAGAAGGGGAACTAGTAGTCGTAATGCTTCCAGTGAAAACCCCTGTATTCACTCCTGTTTCAGTGATTATCACTGTTTCAGTTTCACCTGTAACTGAGTTAACCACCTCAACCTCAACTTCCTGTATCGTGTTAACACCAGTGTTTCTATCTGCATCCGTCACGGTGAAAGACAGAGAATTGCCTATAATAACATATTCATCAGCTACTAAAGTTGCTGAAATACCTGTTCCTCCTCCGGGACATCCATCACTGATTCCACTGTCTTTATAATCTTCTCCCGGGTTGGTATAACCATTAGGTGCTGAGGTCACTAAACCATTTGCATCCACAGTAATCGGCGTATCTCCTAACTCGCCATCGTTATTTGGATCATAGAATGCCGCTTCTTTCACATCATTACACCCATCACCATCTGCATCCAAATCTTGAAAATCGGGAATACCATCCAAATCTGTATCAAAATTATCGTTAACTCCATCCGTGTTAACATCTACAAACCCTGCATAGGTAGGGTCTTTAAAAAGTGGAAGTCCGTTAAATACATTAAAAACAGAAGCATCTACACCACCGCTTTCATCTATATCTGAAATTCCATCATTATCGGAATCAGCATCCAAATTATCTACGATTCCATCGCCATCTGTATCCGGTGAAACCACCACAATAAGATTTCCTGAGCCCGTGACTCCTACATCATTGGATAAGTCCAATGCTATCGTATCATACTGAAATAATCCGGCGGCAGCTGTATAATTCACCTGATCATCGCCAGTAAAACTCACAGTACTACCTGTAGAAGAACTTACACCAGAAATGAAATTATTAGTTCCACATGCTGACTCCATTTGAATAACATAGACACCACTTTCTGTTTCAGCTAAGGTATCAACTACTAAATCGATAATTGGTAGATTGTAATCGGGGTGAACCAGTCTCACCGACGCATCGAAGGAAGATACAAACCCGAAAGTTCCTGAACCTCCCTGACCTACCAGCAGTCCAATTTGCATAAAGCCATCAGATTCAATGTTGTTAACTGTAGAAACCTGACCATTTGGTACACTAAATGCACTCCAAGAAGTGAAACCAGGAACCAGTTTAGGGGTTATTCCTAAATCGGTAAGTGATTGTCCGTTTAACCTAAAACTTGCTTCCGCTGACTGCTCCAACATAACAGTTATAGTGTTCGTGGCACCTGCGAAATTTGTTAATTCAATATTTTTGCTCCCTCTACAAAAGTTAGCAGGGATTAAAGCCAAACCTTCTTCCTCACCTGACAATCCAGAAACTTGGTATAAATAAACAGGTTTAGAGGTCTCTACGTAATGAGGATCTCCAAGTGAGCCTGTAACATCAAAATCATAATAATCACCTGCATTTGTAATAGTCGTAGCAGGCGTAGCGCTTCCATCCAGATAAACTTCTGTGTTTGGTTCTGTGGCAATAATAATCCCATATTCAATGCTGTTATTACCCCGTGTTATAATGTATGAATTTCCTAACAGGCCTACCGGAACCAATTGATCTATTCCTCCATCTGCCGCACCTGCCGCGGACTGACGCAAATGCTGACCTCCGCCAATTACTACAATATCTTTATTAGCAGTTACATGTGTACCTATAAAATTATTGGTACTATTCGTACTTGCTGGATTCTTTATCAAATAGGTCTCATATTTATTTAGACCAACAGAGAAACTATTCGACTGTCCCTCTGCTACTGCCGTACCGGGCAAATCAAAATTGACCGTTGTACCATTCTCCATTGCCATTACTGAAACGAAATGAACATCGGATGCTCCATAGGATGATTCCTGAATTCTTGTTTGAGAACCAACATAAAACGCTTGACCTTGGGCTGACCGTCCTTTTAATGAAGCAAACGTCTTATTGTTTCCTCCATTAATTCTGTGCGAAATTTGAATAGGAAATGTACCTCTGAAAATCAAGCCTCTGGTAGACTCTACTGTATTAAAATTGTTGGTAATACCTGGGCCAGGGGCACTGGAATTAGTCAACACATATTCGTAGGGAGTACCTTTATACACAACAATTGTATCGTTCAATGTTGAGTTGTCCGGAGTAGTGATAATAACTACAGCAGAATCATATGGAGTTGACAACACTACACTAGAAGGGTTGTTATTTGCTCCATCTTGCGGAAACCAAACCGGAGGCAGATAATGCTCCGTATCGAATTGTGCGAACAATGAGTTAGCAGATCCTGTAAATAGAATCAACAATCCCATCAAGCAACAAATTTTGTAAAACTGTTTCATTTAAGATTATCTGTTTGTAATGTCTATAAAAGATTGTTCTAGGCTATTGGATCAGATGTAATGACCCAATCATTGGGATCAAAATGGCCTAAAAATGGCATGGTAATGCCGTGATTCAGAGACTCTAGATTGAGAGACTCGATAAGCAATTGTGTTGGTGACTTCATAATACTTATAGATTCAAGTGACTAATGAAATACGGATCAAAAAAACACTCTGGATTTTCAAAATTGAATTTTGGGTATTTCACCTAATCCGAGTGTTTCTTTCAAACTATTTCAGTGAACTAAATAATCTAAAAGCCTATTCATTCTTTGTAAATTCTCGTTGAGTGGTAGATAATTCCCGATAAACGGAGAGCTAAAAAAATGCGTTTTAAGTAACTAAAAGCGGTTTTATTTCTAATCACACCGATGATATTGGTATATTCATCTTAGTTATCTAGTCGTTTGTCTAAGAAATCGATAAGCCATAATCATAGCGACAAATGACAATAATGAAGCGAGATAAAATGGAGCACTTGGAATGTAGTATTCTATGGAAGCATCTGTAAAGTAGCCAAAGATATTGGTCATCAAAGGTGGCCCCACCACGGTGGTCAAACTCATCAGGCTAGTCAAACCTCCCTGAAGTTCTCCTTGTTCATTTGCAGGAACGCTATTGGACATCAGTCCTTGTAATGAAGGACCTGCTATTCCACCAAAAGCATACGGGATCAATACCAAATACAACATCCATCCGGTTGAACTCATAGCAATGAGAATAAACCCAAGACAGTTAAAAGCCAGGCCAACATAAACTCCTTTCGCCTGACCGATCTTATTTATAATTGGACGAATGCCCACTCCCTGAACGAGAGCAATCATTAAACCAACAAAAGCTAGCGAATAGCCTACTTCAGCTTCCCCCCAACCAAATTTCTCAATAGTGAAATAAGTCCAGGTACTTTGAGTAGCATGTGCAGCAATGTAAACCAGCACCAATGAAACTAACAGACCTGTTACGATAGGATATTTTTTCAATTGCATCAGTGTACCCCAAGGGTTAGCACGCTTCCAGGTAAATGGACGCCTGTTTTCCTTGCTTAACGATTCAGGCAACACAAAATAGCCATATAGCCAGTTGACCATCACCAATCCTGCTGCTGCAAAAAATGGCACTCTTGGCCCGTATTCACCTAACACCCCACCAATCAGTGGACCTATGATAAAGCCTAAACCAAAGGCCGCTCCCACCATTCCAAAATTTTGAGATCGCTTTTCTGGCTCTGATACATCTGCGATATAGGCATTGGCGGTGGTAAAGGATGCTCCAGTAACGCCTGCTACTACTCGCGCTACAAATAACCATCCGATTGTTGGTGCGAATCCTGCAAGTATATAGTCTAGCCCAAATCCGAATAATGACAGCAACAGCACTGGTCTTCGTCCATACTGATCACTCAGGGCTCCAACAATTGGCGCACAAATGAACTGCATGAAAGCATAGGCAAACATCAGCCACCCTCCATAGATCGAGGCATCACTTGTACTTCCACCTGTCAATTCTTTAATCAAAGCAGGGACTACAGGTAGGATGATTCCAACACCGATCACATCAATCAAGACAGTGATCAAAACGAATCCAATGGCTGCTTTTCTATTCTTCATAACTGGAATTTGAACTTACGAAAGTAGCCTATTTACACCTGAATTTGTTCACTTAATATTTATCGGAAATAACTACCGCTTAAATAAATCTTATTTGCTTTCGCTGTTCTCCGAAATAAATTATGTCAAAATAACAGTTTAACCATAAAACTCACTAGGCTTTGAAGAGACGAGATTTTGCAAAATTGGCGGGTTTAGGAGCTGGAGCAATGATGCTTCCTGCGACTTCATTCGGCAAAATAATTTCTCCGGAACATTTACTGAGTCCGGGACTAGATGTAGGTCAGAAAAAGATTCTTGCTGATGTAGCACTTAATGCTGCAAAAGGTCTTGGCGCTAGCTATGCCGATGCTAGAATAGGAAGATATTTAAATCAGTATGTCTTCACCAGAGAAGATAAAGTACAGAACGTGGTGAATACTGAATCTTTCGGTATTGGAATTCGAGTAATTGCCAATGGTACCTGGGGATTCGCATCCACCAACGATGTAACCGCTGAAGGTATCAAAAAAGCAACGGAGCAGGCTGTAGCAATTGCGAAAGCCAACTCTAAAATCCAGAAAGAACCCGTTGTACTGGCACCTGTAGAATCTCATGGAGAGGTAAGTTGGAAAACCCCAATTGTAAAGAATGCAATGGAAGTGCCTATTACTGAAAAAGTAGAATTGCTATTGGATGCAAATGCCGCAGCAATGAAAAACGGTGCTAACTATGTTAACAGTGCTCTCTTCCAGGTCAACGAGCAGAAATACTTCGCATCTACTGAAGGTTCATATATTGATCAGGATGTTCATAGAATCTGGCCATACATGAACGTGACGGTAATCGATCCTGAAAAAGGTAAATTCAAAAGTCGTCAGGGACTTTCAGCTCCGATGGGTATGGGTTATGAATACATGACTCCAGATGCAAATGAATCAATCGAAGGAATTGGTGGAGTAACGCTATTTAGAAATAGATATGATATCGTGAGAGATGCTGCAGAAGGAGCACTTCAAGCGAAAGAAATGCTTTCTGCCAAATCTGTCGAGCCTGGCAAATATGACATGATGCTAGAGCCAAACCACCTCGGATTGACCATTCATGAGTCTGTAGGTCACCCATTAGAACTTGACCGTGTATTAGGCTATGAAGCCAACTATGCTGGTACAAGTTTCGCGACGCTAGACAAATGGAAAGCAGGCGACTTTAATTATGGAAGCAAAATCGTCAACCTGGTAGCAGATAAAACCCAGGTTGGATCACTAGGTGCTGTAGGGTTTGATGATGAAGGTGTTAAAACCAAAAAATGGGATTTGGTAAGAGACGGTGTGCTGGTTAACTACCAGGCAATCAGAGATCAGGTTCATATGATCGACCAAAATGAATCTCACGGATGTTGCTACTCTCAGTCTTGGAATGATGTTCAGTTCCAAAGAATGCCAAACGTATCCTTAGAAGCTGGAAAAGAAAAGTACTCTCCTAAAGACATGGTGAAAGATATCGAAAAGGGTATCTACATCGCTGGTAGAGGTTCATATTCTATTGACCAGCAACGCTACAACTTCCAGTTTGGAGGTACAGTCTTCTACGAAATCAAAGATGGTGAAGTAGTAGGCATGCTCAATGATGTGGCTTATCAGTCCAACACGCAAGAGTTCTGGAACTCATGTGCCAAAATCTGTGACGAGTCAGACTACCGATTATTCGGTTCATTCTTTGATGGAAAAGGCCAGCCTTCACAGGTAAGCGCGGTATCTCATGGATCTGCAACGTCTAGATTCAATGGAGTGAATGTCATCAACACTGGAAGAAATATTTAATCAAAAGCATCTAATTAAAATGGCAATATATACTAAAGAAGAAGCGAAGCAGATTCTCGAAAAGGCCCTTTCATTTTCGAAAGCGGATACTTGCGAGATCAATTTGAGCGCTTCCAACGAAGGCAATATTAGATATGCCCGTAACACGGTTTCTACTGCTGGATACCAATCCAATCAAACGCTAGTAGTACAGTCAAGTTATGGCAACAAAGTAGGAGTAGCAACAATCGATGAGTTTGATGCCGCTTCATTAGAAAAAGTAGTGCGTAGATCTGAAGAACTAGCTCAGCTTTCTCCAGAAAACCCAGAATTCATGCCCCCACTAGGTCAGCAAGAATATCTGGAAACGAAAACTTACCATGAGTCCACAGCTAAAATCACCCCCGAATACAGAGCACAAGTAGCTGCATCTAGTATCGAGCCAGCTCGAGCAAAAGATGTAACTGCTGCTGGTTTCTTGAATGATTCTGCAGGCATGTCCGCCATGATCAATAGTGCTGGTCTGTTTGCTTACAATCGGTCCACCAATGTAGACTTCACAGTAACCATGAGAACCAATGATGGCACTGGATCTGGTTGGGTAACACGGGATTTCAACAATGTAGATCGATTTGATGCTAAGGAAGCTTCTAAAGTGGCAATCGATAAAGCAATCATGTCAAAAGAAGCCAAAGCGATAGAACCAGGAAAATACACGGTGATTCTAGAGCCTGCGGCTTCCGTTCAATTGTTGGGCAATATGTTTGGCTCATTCAATGCCAGAACCGCTGATGAAGGCCGTAGCTTTATGTCTAAAGAAGGTGGTGGAACCAAACTAGGAGAGAAAATAGTCGATGAAAGAATCAACATTTACTCTGATCCGCAAAACACTTTGGTACCTACAAGCCCTTGGGCAGGAGATGGTCAGGCCTACAAAAAAATGAATTGGATAGAGAATGGAGTGGTTAAAAACCTCGCTTACTCCAGATTCTGGGCCAAAGAAAAAGGAGTAGATCCAGTGCCTTTCCCTAGCAATGCCATCATGGATGGTGGAACTGCTTCTCTGGAAGAAATGATTAAGAGTACCAAGAAGGGGATTTTGGTAACACGTCTTTGGTATATCCGAACTGTAGATCCACAAACATTACTCTACACGGGACTGACAAGAGATGGAACGTTCTTTATTGAAAACGGAAGAATCAAACATCCTATTAAAAACTTCCGATTTAACGAAAGTCCAATCATCATGCTGAACAATCTGGAGCAGCTAGGTCAGCAAGTAAGAGTAGATGGAAATCTGATCCCTTACATGAAAGTGAGAGACTTTACGTTTACCAGTCTTTCTGACGCTGTTTAATCAGTCAAATAAAACCTCAAGCCACCTTTTCGCTTTTGAGAAGGTGGCTTTTTTTACCCTCGAATGATCAAAAACAATTGCAACCGTTCAAGCAAACTCACTGAGTGAAGAACAACTTGGAAAAATTCTTTTTTACGAGACTTCAGTATGAATCCGGAGATTGGGATGTGGATCAACGCATGCCTTCTAATTTGTTGAATTCGTTGATTGAGTACACCACATTGCCTGTGGACACGGTGGAGAACATTGTTCCTCTTGGAAGTGATGAAATATTCAGCTGTCCATTTTGCTACATCTCTGGTCACAAACTGGTGCAATTCACCAAACTAGAACGAGAAAATTTCAAGAAGTATGTAGAGAATGGTGGATTCGTCTTTGCAGATGATTGCAATCATGATATTGATGGGCTTTTCGCCAAATCCTTCGAGCGACAAATGGAAGAAATTTGGCCTGGGCAATTGAATAAAATACCGAACAATCACCCTATTTACACGGCTTTCTTTGAGTTTGATGGACCACCAACAACCTCACAAGAACTGAACGGCTGGGGCGATGACATAGTCCATGACTACCTGAAAGCCATTCTCGTAAATGATCGAATTGGTGTCCTATATAGCAACAAAGACTATGGATGCGAATGGGATTACGACTTCAGAAACAAACGATGGTACAAAATTGATAACACGCGATTCGCTGTGAACATTGTCATTCACGCGATGACTAGTTAGATGTTAGATGTTAGATGTTTTAATAAAATATTGAATTAATCGAACATCACTTTATGGCTAATTGGAATAAATAAAATGGGTTTTAACCCTAAACATTCAGAAAGAATGAACGAAGAGTTAAAGAAAATAGAGCAAGAAGTTAACGAGTTAACGTCCAAACTCACGGAGCTTAAAAAAGAGATCCATAAGGTCATAGTAGGTCAAGAAGAGGTTCTTGATCAGATCATCGTTTCGATGCTTGCGAGTGGACACATCCTGGTGGAAGGAATGCCTGGGCTAGCCAAGACATTGATGATTAAATCCATCTCACAAGCTCTGAGCTTAAACTTCAAAAGGATACAGTTCACGCCTGACTTAATGCCTACAGACATTCTTGGGACGGAGGTGATCGAAGAAGATGAGCATGGCCATAAAAAGTTTAAGTACAACAAAGGACCCATCTTCTCGAACATCGTTCTGGCGGATGAAATCAACCGAACCCCTCCAAAAACTCAAGCGGCATTGCTAGAAGTCATGCAAGAATACTCGGTAACTTATGGAGGAACTGAGTATGCCATGGACAAGCCTTTCTTCATCCTGGCAACGCAAAACCCTGTAGAGCAGTCTGGAACATTTCCCCTTCCGGAAGCACAAACAGACCGATTCCTGTTATATGTGCTGATCGGATACCCAACGGAAAGTGAGGAATCTCAAATCCTAAAGCAAACAACTGGCAAGAAACCAGAACCCATTAAAGCAGTGATGACTGGTGAAGATCTCATCAAACTGCAAAAATATACACGTGAAGTTCACATAGAAGATGAACTAATTGACAAGGTGAGCAAGTTGGTGCGACTGTCAAGACCTGAATCATCATCGGTAGAAGAGGTCAAGAATTATGTTGATTTTGGTGCCGGACCAAGAGCCGGACAAGCCATTATTTTGGCATCTAAAGCTCATGCGCTCTTACAAGGAAGGTTAGCGGTAACTCCAAAAGACATTACTAGTGTGACCTATCCTGCCATGCGACATAGAATCATGCTCAACTTCCGAGCAGAATCAGAAGGAATTATTACGGACCAGGTTATCAAAGAATTGATCAATACAGCAAAACTCTAAGTGGTTAAATCGGATCCATATCGCTCATTAGGCCTTAAAAAAGAGCCACTCTCTAGTATCGAGGATTTCGATTGGCTAGTTAGAACCGTGGCTCTTGGTGAGCACATGGGTAAAAAAAGCAGTCGACGACTGGGAGTAGGGCTCGAATTCAGCCAGTATCGACCATATAGTCAGGGGGATGATTTGCGTCAATTGGATTGGAAAATTTATGCACGAACGGATAAGTTCTACATCAAGCAATCAGAAATTGATACCAACATATCAGTAACCTTCATTCCAGACCAAAGTGCGTCCATGAAGTATGAAGAGAATGGATGGTCCAAACAGGCACACGCTAAATTACTAATGGCCTTGTTGGCTTATTTATCTTCTGAAGCTGGTGACAAATACGGCATAGCTGGAATCAATGAAAAAGATCTTGGTCTCGTTCCTCACATTGGAAAGAAACATTGGCAGCGATTTTTGAATCATTTAATCACATTAGAGGAGTCAACTTCTTTTACCAAACCTATGATTCCCAAAGTTCAGGAGAAGGAACTATTCGTCGTTTTCTCAGACCTCTATGAAAAAGATGAGGAATGGCTCAACTTCATTAAAAATCTGAAGACAAGAAGAAATGAGGTTATCGTATTTCACTTGATGGGAGACGATGAGCTCAATTTCAACTTCAGCAAAACAACACTCTTCAAAGACCTGGAGGATGGATCTGAACTCAAAATTGATCCAGCAAGCCTAAAAGAAAACTATCAATTACGTCTGCAAGAATGGGTAACAGAACTTAACGAGAATTTTCGAAACGAAGGTGTAGACTACATGCTAGTGAACATGAACGAGCCTGTGGAACAGCTTATCCATAAATTCATGTGGCATAGACGAAAACTGAGCTAATGAATTTTGGAACTCCTACATATCTCTATGCTCTTGCCGCTATCGCTATCCCAATAGTGATACACCTGTGGAGTAAAAATACCAAGACAAAAGTTCCTTTTGGCAGTCTGAAATTCCTAAAAGAAACCGAAACCAAAACCACTAAACACCTTTTTCCAAGTGAACTCCTGCTGCTTGCTGTTCGGATTTTACTCATTGGCAGTCTGGCCGTACTATTTGCCGCACCTTTTATAAAAAAGCAAGCAGAATCAAAAACCGCCCATCTGGTAGATCCGAACCTAGAGTTGGAAACTCTGTCCAAACTCCAGAAAGAACTAAACCCTGAGGAATCATTTTGGCTAAGCCCAATCAAAACACCCATTGAATCTCCAGTAAGCTTTGGAAATATTGATACCTGGAGTGCTTTGAAAAATTTCAGTGATTATGATAGTGTTGTGATTTACTCCACTCAGTCCATGACAAGTTTTCAAGGAGAAATGACCACTCTAACGTCTAAAGTCAATTGGATACAACTACCGACTGAGACTAAGAACAAAATCATTCAGCAGATCTCTAAGGAAGGAAGAAATACGGCCATTCGCATGATTTCCAACTCTGAAGCATTACGTTTTGAAACGGAGGAAATAGCATCAGGTGCTCCTCAGGTTGTGAAAATTCACCTTCATTCTGATGAAAAACATGAGAACTTATCCAATTACCTCCTGAAATCAATTACTGCCATAAACCAATTGAATCCAGTAAATTTTGAGGTAATTGAATGGAATAACGACTCTCAAATTTCTGCTGAAGATTGGTTGATTTGGCTATCGAACGAACCTGTTACTTTTAGAAAACGATTAATCCATTCCGATTCTTCCGCAGCATTATTGGACCAACAATCAGAGTTGATTTACGGCATAAATCCAGATATCACAATTGAAAATATCCTTCAAAGGAATTTGCCTCTACTTTTGGAGACCGCATTGCTAAAACCCTTGAATGATCAATTGGATATTTATGATCAAAGAGTCACACCAGAGGTTTATTTAAAATCAGGTAGCCACAACTCCACAGCAACTTTTGCCAATCAATCCATCATCAACTGTGCGTTGCTTTTATTTCTGATACTGTTATTAACAGAACGATTACTCAGTCAAATCCTTGTTAAAAAATGACGGCAACTAAAGTCATATCGTCAATAGGAAGTAAGTGGCGCTTCTTGATTTGGATGAAAATCCTCATAGGATGGCTGATCATGGCTGGATTGGGCTATTTGACCTTTGCAGATCAATTATCACTCGGTTTTCAAGCGCTATTCGTAGTTTCTACATTTGTCATATCTTTCTTACTTTATCGTGATCAGCTACCAGAAGAAGAACAAGTTGAAGCACTCATCAATTCGCAATTACCAGAATTAGAATATAGTGTCTCTCTGATCAATCATACACCACAAACGAGTCTGGCCTTATTGCAGCAGCAGCGAGTTATTGAAAAACTAAGCATACAATCAAAAAACATCTCCTACCCCATTCACTGGAGACAGTTACTGTACATCTTACTATTAAGTGGGGTAACCTCATTTGCCGCAGACTGGCTGTCAACATTCCAAAAAGAGTCACTAAACAGCCAATCAACCCCTAAAAAAACATTTATAGTAAATGGCAATTCTAAAACTCTAAAGACCTCATATGATTTGAAGGTCATCATCAAATCACCTGCTTATTCAGGTATCCAAACAGTTTATCAATCAAATGCTGATCTAAAAAATGTTCTGGAGAGATCTGTAATCAGCTGGAATCTTCATTTTAATCATAAACCAACCACTGCGTGGCTCAAGTTTTCAGATGGAGATAGTTTAGCATTAATAGGAATTGATAAAGATTTAAAAGCAAGCTATAAGCCTAATAAAAAAGGATTCTACACCATCAACTTCATTGATGATCAGGAGCAATTCCATTCTTCAGCCTATTACCAATTGGATATCATTCCTGACAATCCTCCAGAAGTGGAGATTTCGGGTATTCCACAATATCAATCCATTATGCCTGGAGAGGCTAACGGCACCACTTTTACAGCAATCGCTTCGGACGAGTATGGCCTAACTGATGCTTACCTGATTGCCACCGTTACCAAAGGGTCAGGAGAAAGTGTGAAGTTTCGAGAAGAGAAAATACCATTCAAAGATGCTATTGTTGGTAGAGAGTTTACTGAAAAAACCACCTTCACACTGGAGCAATTTGACATGGAGCCAGGCAATGAATTGTATTTCTACCTGGAAGCCTGGGACAATCAAAACCCTCCAAAAGCCAACAGGACGGAAACCTATTTTTTCATCTTCGAAGACACTGCGGAAATTGCTTTTAGTCTGGAAGGAGATCTGGGAGTAGACCTAATGCCCGAGTATTTCAGAAGTCAACGTCAAATTATTATTGACTCAGAAAAACTATTGAAAGAAAAATCATCCATTTCAAAAGAAGAGTTTAACCAACGAAGTAATGAACTTGGGTTTGACCAAAAAGCGTTGAGGCTGAAATATGGTCAGTTTATAGGTGAGGAAGCAGATAGCGGATTGGATATTGAAAATGAAGTAGAAGCCGATCCTGATTTGACGCAACCTGGACAGGTAGATGTATTGGCTGATTTTGGACATGATACGGATCATGAAAATGAAGAGGGACAGCTCATGGATAAAGGAACGGAACATCATCATGATCCTGTAGAAGAGCTCAGCCATTCGCATGATGATACCGATCAGGCTACCTTTTTAGAGGAATCGATGAAGAGCAAGTTGCGTGCAGCATTAAATGAAATGTGGGATGCTGAGCTTTATCTTAGATTATTCAAGCCTGAAGAATCGCTTCCTTATCAATTCAAAGCACTAAAACTGATCAAGGAGATTAAAAATCATGCTCGAATTTACGTGCATCGCATGGGATTTGACGCACCTCCAATTAATGAATCTAAAAGCCGATTGACTGGTGAACTAGAAGAAGTAAATGGTGATACCTATCAAAACACTTATAACTATTCAGAGCAATTGATAGCTACTAAGAAACTTATTGAAGCCATCAGCCAATTACAAAAACAAAGTTTCCCAGTTGAAAACAAACTCCAAAACTTACTTCAACAAGCAGGTAATGAACTAGCTCAATTTGCAATTGATGACCCATCCAAATTCTTAGGTTTGCTATCAGAAATCAGGGGTATTTCAGATCAGAGCCTATTGCATCTTGTTGAATTAATGGACTTAAAAAAACATTTAGTGGATGTACTTCCGGCTCCTGAGCAGAAACCGAATTTAGATGTTCAACCATCCCATGAATTACTTGAGCAATTTGTGAAGGAGTTAACCAAATCCAACCCATGATCGCATTTGAGGAAACATATCATTGGATGTTAATCCTCCTTGTAATCGTTTGGGCAACAGGTATTGGGCTAGATATAAAATACCGCGTTAGCCGGATGCGATGGCCTAGAATGATCGTATGGTCAATAGCCATTTTAGCAATCGCCTTATTCTTTTTACAACCTTATCAGTATCGAAAAAAGCAATCGATTAAGGCTGCTTTGATCAGCAAATCTTCCTCCGTTGACTCCTTGAGACGAGCTGGTTACCAAATCCTTAAAAATCCATCAGACTTATTTAGCAATACCTATTCTGAGTTGATTTTACAAGATACAGCTCTGGCTCAGTGGCAGTTAAAGACTATCCCAGCAGAAAAAATTACAAGTAAACATCAACCCGTAACTGGGTTATTATACTTTCAATTCGAGCAAAACATCCTTCAAGGAAAGAATACTTCCCTGAAGATAACTTCACACTTTGAAGACAACTGCATCCTGTACCTTTTGGACGGAAAATCCATCATGGATTCTACGAGCCTTAAAAAAGGAAACCAGCAGACGACCTTCGGTTTCACTCCGAAGGCTGCGGGCAATTTCACTTACCAGGTCATTGCAACCATAGGTACGGATACAATTAGCAAGGAAATATTACCATTTACCGTATTACGAGCAGAACAGCCTGCAGTGCTTATGCTCCAGAGCAACCCAAACTTTGAAGCACGATTTATCAAAAACTATCTGGGCGATTTCGGGTATTCAGTCAGTTCCAGAACTAGAATTTCAAGAGACCTATTTAATGAAGAATTTGTCAACACCTCTCGAAAAAACCTTAAAAGAATTACCTCTACACTATTAGAACAGTTTCAATTGATCATTCTGGACAAGACTGCCTACAATCTTTTAAGCAGTGGTGAAAAACAGCTAATCAAAGACAGAAATAAAGTTGGTAATCTGGGCATTCTGTTGATCAACACGGCACCGGCTGAGATGAACAATCTTTGGACCTATGCTCCTGCCAGCACTGAATCCACTTTAGAGATCAACGGGATTAATTTTGAAAATGAAATCATTCGTAGTTTTCCCACAGTTAAATCCATAAACAAGACAATTGGCTACTACGAAAGCAATGGTATTGGAAAAGTTGAATTGCTGACGATTGAGAGTCTATATCAACTAGTATTACAAGGACAACAAGCTACTTACAACACGATCATCCAACAACTCACGGAAAGCCTTCTTCCTTATCGGAAAAAAAAGGGTTTCATTCAATTGACCAACACGCCAATATTACATGAAAAGACGAATGTAAAATTCATCTCTTCCTCCTCAAATCCAACAATAGTTATTGACAATACCGAGCACCCAATTCGTGAGTCAGCCTATCGACCAGACTTATATGAAACGGACTTCTGGCCTCAAAAGGAAGGCTGGACTAGTCTTTATATACAGCCGGATTCGATTCAATATGATTACTATGTCTTTGGCTCGAATGATTGGTCGGCAAAAAAAGCAAATGACTTATTCTTACTAAACGATCAGTATTCACAGACATTGATGAGTAACTCTAATCCCATTCAAATTCCGGAAAAGTTTTTCTTGCCAAAGTGGATTTATCTGGTGGCGATCATTTTGAGCCTTGGATTGCTCTGGGCAGAGCAGCGGTTTGTGAATCCTTAAAGCATCCAAAAAGTAACAAAAAAGAGAAAAGCACGATATAAAAACATGCTTATAATAAAGGAAACCAAAACCACTATTGTGTTAAACCAACGCCTCTTTTTTTCGAATCCATAAAAATTCCTTTCGGCATTGTAGACAAAGAAGCCTATAAGAAATATTACAGATAAACTACTGAAGGTTTCGGAGTTGGTAAAACCAAGACCGATAATTTTGAAACCAATTAACAGCAAACCAAATATCTGCATACATGCCACCAAAATGTAGATCATAAGTTCCAATGCGATGGTTAAATGATCCGCTAAAAGCTTTTTTGCTGAACCAATGTGAATGATCGAAAACATAGCCGCCACTAAGAAGACCATCACAATCAATAGCATTTTACTAAGCTCAGTTGTTTTGGCATTGTATCGCGTTTCAAATTCCTCATAGCTTATATCCATAGCTTCAACTTGATTTGCGACCATTCTTGATGCTTCTTCACTATGCAGAAATGAAAATGACTTTGTTTGGTGATAGAGGGTCGTATTGAATGTGTTGAATATTGGAAAAAGAAAGTACAACAAGTTCGCCAGGAAAAATAGTGACAGAGGCCTCATGTAAGGTTTTCTGACTCCTTTAACGTACTCATAAGACACAAAACCAGGTTTCCGAACTATCAATACTAAAGACTTCCATAATTTACTATCTGCGAAAGTGATGGCATTTACCAACTCTCCCAGAAAATAAACCAATCTTCTGTCCTTCTGATCAATTACTTTTTCACCGCATTGATTGCAGTATTTACCTTCAAACTCATTGGAACAAGACAAACAGCGGTTTTCCTGACTCATAGAGCCAAAATAATCAAATCATAGAATATGATGATCAATCCGAATGAATAATCAATCCTCCAGCACTTCACCAACGATAGCTCGTAACTTCTCAATGGCAGGATTAATACCATCGATTTCAGCCAAATATTCAAAGGTCACACGTTTTTGCTCTCCATCTACCGTGATTTCAAGCCATTCTGCACCCCCATCAGCACAGTCGGGACAGCCAATCACTTCATCAAGTGCTAGAAATTTTTCCTGATTGATACCAGCTAGTATGGATTGTTGCTCCTCTGAAGTTAAGGTGCGTTTGTGCACTATTTCCTGATCATCAACCCAGGTCTTTTGTACAATAGTTAGCAGAGTTCCGTTCAGATATGTTTCCGTCAAACAGTAACCGATACATTCCCCAAAGGAAGTTCCATACTCTAGTTCACCTTCAAAAGTTGTTGCTTCCTCTTCATCACAACTCAACAGAACTGAAGCAATAATCATCAACAAGAACAAATGTTTCATAGCAAAGCAGTTTGCCTATAAAGACACTGGAATCGACCAATCAGTTGAAATGGATTTTGTCTGTAAGCTTTTTAAATCGAGTGATATGCAAAACAGCTGCCACTGTCAACCCGCCAGACAATGCATACCAAATTCCGTCAATTCCAAACCCAAAAGTAAAGCCTAGCAAATACCCCCCTGGAATGGCAATTAACCAGTATGCAACAAACGTAATTAACGTGGGTACTTTAACGTCAGTTAGTCCTCTCAAGACACCTAATCCCACAGCCTGAATTCCATCTGAAACCTGGAAAGCTGCAGCAATTACCAATAGTCCTGAAGCGATTGATTGTACATATTCATCTTTGACATACAATCCAGTAAGGAAGTCTCTAAATAAGATGAATGTAAGAGCTGAAAACGACATAAAAATGGCAGCAGTTGCGAATGAAGTATAACCAGCCATTTTCAAATTTGGCAGATCCTTCAATCCCATTTGATTGCCAATTCGAACCGTAGAAGCAGCTGCAAGTCCTGTGGCGCACATGAAAGAAATAGCCGCAAGATTAATAGCGATCTGATGTGCTGCCAATGCTTCTGCACTAATCCAGCCTGTCATCAAAGCTGCCGTTGCAAACGCACCTACTTCGAAAATATATTGCATACCTGATGGCACGCCTATTTTGATCATTCGCTTCACTACCGCCCATTCAAAATCAAAACGGAATCCAGACATGCTTTTTCTGATAATCCAGATCATCATAATAGCCATCACTATTCGACTAATCAAGGTAGCCCAAGCAGCACCATTCAGCCCTAATTCAGGAAAACCTAAAGCACCATAAATCAGCACGTAATTCAACCCTACATTCACCAAATTAGCGACAATTGATACAACCATCGGGTTAAAAGTATCTGACTTACCCTCTGCATATTGCCTGAAAGTCTGAAACAACATCAACGGCACCAAAGACACAGCAACAATGATAAGGTAGGGCTTTGCTGAAATAGCCACCTCTTCTTCCTGACCAAAATGCATCAAGAAAAAACTAGCGATTAAAGCAACCGCCATTAGCATCAATGACAACACAAAATTTAATATGGTCCCATTCTGCAACAGCTTCATGAGCTTGGACTGATCGGTTGCATCTGTTGCAGCAACCAAAGGGGTCATCGCATAGCTAACTCCAATTCCAAACATCATAAGCACATGAATCACAACCCCAGCAAAAGTGGCTGCGGCAAGCGGAATAACACCCACGCGGCCAACCATCATGGTATCAGCTACAGACACCATGATGTGTCCAAGCTGTCCAATTACCACAGGGTACGCAAGCGTGATATTTTTACTGAAATGTTCTTTAAGAGTCACCTATTCTTGAGTTTGGGGCTGCAAAGATAGGTTTTAGTATTAAAGGCCAAGCATCCTTCCTAGTTTCAATATAGCCACCATGCTCAAACTGTCAGTGATCTGACCATCCAACACCATTTGGTAAGCTTCTTTGAAAGGGAGTTTTTTAATCTTAAGATCTTCAGATTCCTCAAACTCTGTTTCCCCTTGAGTTAAGTCCTCTGCCAGATAGGCAAAACCAACCTCATCAGTCACCGAATTGGAAGTATGCATCTTCACGAACTCAGTCCATTTATTGGCAATTAGCCCTGTTTCCTCCTTCAACTCACGTTTAGCTGAGTCCAACTTTTCATCCGCTTTGGGACCACCACCCATAGGAATTTCCCAACTATACTCACCCAAGGTATATCGCCACTGCCCGACCAACCAGGTATTTTGATCCTCATCCAGGGGAATGATGCCAATTGCATAACTTTTGAAAAGCACTTTTCCATAAATCCCCTCACCTCCACCTGGATTGATGACTTGATCCTCCTCTACTGTAATCCATGGATTATCATAAATTTGTCTAGAGCTGAGCTTTTGCCAGTTATTTTCTTCCATGTCTCAAAAATATAATGTGTGCTGCTGCTAAGCGACACATTATTCAAATGAATGACTCGGAATATATTAGAATCCTATGCTTGAACCATATTTACATAAAGATCTCATTGAAGCTGGTTGTGATGAAGCGGGTCGAGGATGCTTATCTGGGCCAGTAGTTGCTGCTGCAGTTATACTGCCAAAAGACTATCATCATGAAATCCTAAACGACTCCAAGCAACTCAGCGAAAAGCAACGTTATGCTCTGCGTGAAGAAGTGATGAGAGATGCTATTAGCTATGGAATTGGTATCGTCTCTCCAAAAGAGATAGATGAAATCAATATTCTCAATGCTTCCTTCAAAGCCATGAACCTGGCCGTTTCTCAACTAAAACAAACGCCAGAAATGTTGCTAATTGATGGCAATCGATTCAAGCCAGAGCACAACATCCCTTATGAATGCATCATCAAAGGGGATGGCAAATACTATGCGATAGCTGCTGCTTCCATTCTTGCCAAAACCTATCGTGATGACTTGATGAAAAACTTAGCAGAAGAATTTCCCGGATACGGATGGGAAACAAATTATGGGTACCCAACTCCACCACATCGTAGGGCAATCAAGGAAATGGGGCCGACTCCTCATCACCGCATGTCTTTCCAGCTCCTACCTCGTCAGTTAGAATTGTTCGGCAAGAAATAATGAAACAAATAATAAATCAGCTATCGAGTCATCTGGGAGATCGAACTCAAAATCCGAATAAAGCCTTGGCTCAAGAGATCATTACCTCTCAAAATAAAGAAGCTCTGAAAGTGATCAGAAAGTCTCTCAAAGAGGAAACGGATATTGACACCATCGCTGATTTACTGAAGGTACTAGAAGTAATGGGAGAATTGGACAGTGGATTTTCCCAGTCATGTTTCCCAGAGATATTCCAATACTTAAATCACTCCAGCAATAAAATCCAATGGAGAGCTATGTCTGCACTCAGTACCATTGCTGAGTTTCACATTGATAAAATTTATACAGAGTTACCACTGATCTTGAAGTTGATGGAGTTAGGAACTGTAGTTACTAGAGATCATGGAGTAAAGATTTTACTTTGCCTTTATTCATCTGAAAAGTATCAACAAGAAATCGCTCCCTTATTAGCAGAACAAGTTTTGGGGGCTCCAGACAATCAAGTAGGACAATATGCTGAAAAGTGGTCAAAAATCATTAATCAAGAGCACATTCCTTTAATAGTTGACACTTTAGAAGCAAGAGCCAAAGAATTAGATAAACCTGCTCATCAAAAGCGAGCAAGTAAGATTCTTCTTAGCTTACGAAAAAAAATATAAACGTTAGTTACTGTTAACATGGACATATGATCAACTGGGAAGATTTTGAAAAAGTAGATATGAGAGTAGGCACCATTATAGAGGCTTTGGACTTTCCTGAAGCACGAAGACCTGCCTATAAACTCACGATTGATTTTGGAGAACTGGGCATTAAAAAAAGTTCGGCTCAAATCACTCAGCGACACAGACTATCCGAATTAAAAGGAATGCAAGTGATCGCAGTGGTCAATTTTCCACCCAAGCAAATTGGCCCTTTCATGAGTGAATGTTTGGTAATGGGTGTTTATGCGGAGAATAAAGAAGTTGTGCTTATTCAACCATCTCAAAATTGTCCCAATGGTTCCAAAATTGGTTAAATTTCTAGTTCACCTCTTCAGCAAATGAAATCAAAAATTGATATAGATTCCTGGAATAGAAAGGAGCATTTTAACTTTTTCATCAATTTCGATGATCCATTTTTTGGGCTTACTACGAAACTTGATTGTACCAGAGCCTATCAAAAATGTAAAAAACAAGGCACCTCACTTTATTTTTATTATGTCTATCAAAGCCTAAAAGCTGCCAATCAAATAGAAAACTTCAGATATCGAATTATAGACAATGAGGTATGGTGCTTTGACAATATACACGTATCAGCCACCTCTCTTCGACCTGATGAGACTTTCGGTTTCACCTTTGTAGAATTCTCGGAAAGCCTGGAAGAATTCATCAAACAAGCCACTTTGGAAAAAGAAGCTGTCAATCTATCTAGCGGACTGAGATTTAATGAAAATACCAGCAGAATGGATACTATACACTACTCAGCTATTCCGTGGATAGATTTTACGAGTCTATCACATGCTCATAGCTTCAAACATCCCGATAGCTGCCCAAAAATAAGTTTTGGTAAAATCCATGAGGAGAATGGTAAAAAGGTTTTACCTTTTTCCATACATGTGCATCATGCTCTCATGGATGGAAAGCATGTTGCTGATTATTTGGAATTACTTCAACAGCTTTTAAACAAATAACCATGGCAGAATTAAAGACACAACCACACGATGGAGATGTTAATGAGTTTTTAAACAAGGTAGAGCCTCTCTCTAAAAGAGATGATAGTTATAAGGTCAAAGAAATCATGGAAGAAATCACTGGGGCAAAAGCTGTGATGTGGGGACCAAGTATTATTGGATTTGGTGATTATCATTACAAGTATGCCAGCGGAAGGGAGGCTGATTGGTTCTACACAGGGTTTTCACCCAGAAAGCAAGCTTTAACACTTTACATCATGAGCGGCTTTTCCAGATATGAATCATTGATGGAAAAACTTGGCAAGTTTAAGACTGGCAAAGGATGCCTTTATATTAAAAAGATTGATGACATTGATATCACAGTACTCAAAGAACTGATCACAGAATCCGTCAATTATTTGCGTTCAAAAAATTAAATTAAACCGCAATCAATCTACCATAAAACTCCTCTGTTTCCACCGCATTAAACACAAATGGCAGATGATGAATTACTTGAAAAACTTCACCTGTCTCCATCATATCAATATCTTCAGACTCATAATTCCAGACAACAGTAACCAATGCTCCGTTCGCCTGAAACACCTCCAGCTGCTCTAGTATCTCACTAATCCATTTTACGCTGGCCGTGTTGACATGTACTAATGATAAGTTGAGATTAATTTCTGGCAGTCCTGCAAACTGTACAGCAATTTGAGAAAGAACTGGAGCATATAAACTTCGGGTATAGAAAGTGTTAGATCTTCCTTTAATGGATATAGATCTATTCTCAGGGTCAAGAATTATTCTGGGTGAGCTGTTGGATCTGGTGATAATGATATTTTTCATCTTAGTACGTTTGATTCAGATACGAAGTATGTACCCAATCTGGATTTAATAGTCTAACTCTATGTAGTTGAATGTCAACCCCAACAAGTCCTCAAAATCTTCACCAGTCTCGATCATATCTTCATCATCCTCCTCGTAGTACCAATTGACGGTAATCTGTCTACCACCATCATTATCCAATGTCTTCAACACTTTTAGCATATCAAACAAACACTTGCTACTACTTGTATTGAAATACTCTAGAGCAACCTCCACCACTACTTTACCGGAAACCTCAGAAAACAACTTCTTGATATTGTTGATAATCGGATAATAAAACTGCACAGCATTTTCAGGAGTACTTTTACCTTTTAGTTCGATCTTCTTGCTTTCAGAATCAAGCAAAATATAGGGTGAAGTCTTCGTCGCTTCAATCTGCAAGTCTATCATGGTGGTTAGTTTTATTAATGTCGTTTAGCTCACTTAAAATAATGTAAAAGACTATCTAATAGCCATTTACTATTACTGACAAACTAATTAACATGAAAAAATGATTTAATCGCGATCTACAAAACTGATTTATCTCAGGATTGAAAAGTATTTCGAGTAGCTACCTTGAATATTCTATGAAACCCTACTTTTTAAGAATAGACAATCAACAGAGTATTCACCACAAATTACTCGAAGATCGCCAGATGAATGTTAACTTCGAGCAAGGTTTAACTTCGACGATTATATGACTATGGCAGCATTGAAATTGATATCCTGGAATGTGAATGGCATCAGAGCCATTATGAAGAAAGACTTCTTAAAAGATGTACAAGAAATGGACCCTGATGTGCTGTGTCTTCAGGAGACAAAAGCACAAATACCCGATGCCGAAAAAGCATTGGAACCATTAGAAGGTTATCACATTTATCTCAATTCGTCCAAAGCTCGCAAAGGATATTCCGGCACTGCTCTTATTTCTAAAGCAGAGCCAATAGCAGTTACATACGATCTGGGAATAGAAGAACATGATCAGGAAGGTAGAGTCATTACAGCTGAATTCGAAAAATTCTTTCTGGTTACGGTCTATACACCAAACTCAGGAGCGGGAATGGTAAGATTGGATTATCGATCTACCTGGGATGAAGCATTTAGGGATCATTTAGTCGCTCTGAATGAAATTAAACCAGTCGTGGTTTGTGGCGATTTGAATGTAGCACATACAGAAATAGACATTGCAAGACCTAAAGCCAACTACAACAAAACTTCGGGCTACACTCAAACAGAGATTGATGGTTTGGATAATATATTGGAAGCAGGGTTCTTAGACACATTCCGTTTATTCTATCCAGAAGAAGTAAAATACAGCTGGTGGAACTATAAGTTTCAGGCACGAGAGCGAAATGTAGGGTGGAGAATTGATTATTTCCTAACCAGCGAAGAGTTAAAAGATCAACTTAAAAGTTCAGAAATACACAATGATCGCTTTGGATCAGACCACTGTCCTGTGAGTATCGAGTTGGACCTGAACTAATAAATCATTCATTTAATTACTTTTGCGGTTTAAACAAAATACCCCATGGATATAAAGCAAATACCTCTTCATGAACTGCATGTTTCCCTAGGCGGAAAAATGGTTCCTTTTGCTGGCTACGAAATGCCAGTAAGATATACTTCTGATAAAGAAGAACACATGAAAGTTCGTGAAGCCGTTGGTGTTTTTGATGTATCCCATATGGGTGAGTTCATGATTGTTGGTCCAGGAGCTTTGGATCTAATCCAAAAGGTAACGTCCAATGATGCGTCGAAGCTTGTAGATGGTCAGGCTCAGTATTCTTGTTTCCCGAATGACAAAGGTGGAATTGTTGACGACTTAATCGTTTACCGTTTCAATGCAGAAAAATACATGTTGGTAGTGAATGCTTCTAACATTGACAAGGATTGGGACTGGGTTAGCTCGCACAACACCTTTGAGGCGGATATGATGAATGTTTCTGATGACATAGTGCTATTCGCTGTTCAAGGACCTAAAGCAACTGAAACACTTCAGAAGCTTACCAATGTAAACCTTGGCGATATCAAGTTCTACCATTTTGCAGAAGGTGAGTTAGCCGGAAAAGAAATGATCATCTCTGGCACTGGTTACACTGGAGCTGGAGGATTTGAGCTATACGTACGCCAGGAAGATGCTCAGGAAGTTTGGAATAAAATTTTTGAAGCTGGAGAAGAGTTTGGGATTGCACCCATAGGTCTAGGAGCCAGAGATACGCTTAGACTTGAAATGGGTTACTGTCTGTATGGAAATGACATTACAGATGAAACATCTCCACTTGAAGCAGGGCTTGGCTGGATCACCAAATTCACAAAAGACTTCATCAATTCCGACGCACTTAAAAAGCAAAAAGAAGAAGGTGTATCCAAACGATTAGTTGGTTTTGAAATGGTGGACAAAGGTATTCCTCGTCATGACTATGAGATCACTAATGAAACTGGTGAGGTGATTGGCAAAGTAACTTCTGGCACCATCTCTCCACTATTGAATAAGGGAGTTGGACTAGGTTATGTACAGAATGGATATCACACTGCTGACAGCAAGATCTTCATCAGCGTCAGAAACAAACAATTGGAAGCAAAAGTAACTAAGCCTCCATTCGTCAAATGAATCACGTAGAAGTATGCTTAACTCCTGAGTTGATTCATCAATTCGAGTTAAAAGATAAAATCGTGGTAGCTGTGGATATTTTCAGAGCTACTTCATGTATGGTTACAGGTATGGCTCACGGAGTTGAAGCTATATACCCTGTAGCTACAGTAGAAGATTGCTTTGCTCTTGGCAAGGATAAAGGAATGATCACGGCAGGAGAAAGAGGTGGAGCCAAAATAGAAGGTTTCACTATTGGTAATTCTCCTTACGAATACATGAAGGATGAATTCAAAAACAAGTCCATTGTAGTAACCACTACCAACGGAACTAGAACCATCCTGGCATCTTTAGAAGCAGATCAAATATTAATTGGCGCCTTTCTTAACTTAAAGGCTGTTGCAGATCATATCAGCTCATCTCAGAAAGATGTCATTATCCACTGTGCTGGATGGAAAGGAACTGTCAATGTGGAAGACACACTTTTTGCAGGCGCACTGATTGAGGAAATCAAAGCTTCGCACCATTTCAGTGGAGACCCGGCTCTTATGGCTTTGGAGCTCTTTAAAAGAAATGCGCATGATCTCTTAGAAATATCAAAGCAGTCATCTCATGCAAAAAGGCTGGCAACATTTGGAATCGGAAAGGACATTGAGTTTTGCATGAATCAAAGCTTGTACAGTGTCCTTCCAGAATTCAAAGACGGAAAACTCCAGGTTATTTAACAAACATTGGAGGAATAGCACATTCGGTAATCTCTACTGAGTCCCAAACGTTACCAACTATATAGGGCTCAGTAGACTTCCACTCTTCCAGATCAGCTTCGGTAGCGAAGTTCATCACCATTACCGAGCCTACCATTTTCCCATTTTCAATCATCGCCACAGCATAAAGGATTTTACCATCTTCTTTTAGCTTGGTCACTCCTTCCAAATGTGCTGGACGCTGTTCTTGTCTTCTTTCAGCAGCATCTGCTCCATCTCTTCCTATTACTAAATAGTGCATTTTTAAAATTTAAGTTTAGAGCCAAACTCCATGTCGCTCAGTTCTATTTCAAGCGCCTTGGTTGACAATTGTATTTCTCTGAGCGAAATAAACAAGCTTATCAATAATAACACCAGAGAAATTCCGAAAATATAACTACCCCATAGCCCAATTTGGAGATAGATAAAAAACATAGCCAAAACACACAGGAAAAGACTACCTACTCCCATGAACTGCATCGCTCTAATTAAGAACAATCTCAACCTTAGGTTTTTCAATTGACCTTCTAATACACTCTTTGGGTTTTCCAGGTACATTTTATGCAATTGCCTGATAATACTAGCAATTGCCAAAAACCTGTTGGTGTAAGCTAGCAAGAGTAGTGATATGGCAGGAAAAAGTAGAGCTGGTGTCGTAAGCGTAATCTCCATTAATGTAGCTTGTCATTGTTGTGATGGCGATCAGCATCTCGAATATTCTTCTTTTCGAAATTCTTCTGAAGTGCCTCCGTCAAATTTACGCCGGTCTGGTTGGCAAGACAAATCAATACCCAAAGAACATCGGCCATTTCATCCCCCAAGTCTCTGTTTTTATCAGATTCCTTAAATGATTGCTCACCATATGTTCTCGCCATGAGTCGAGCCAACTCACCTACTTCCTCGGTGAGGATCGTCATATTCGTAAGCTCATTAAAGTATCTTACCCCTACTGTATTAATCCACTCATCAACTTTCTTTTGAGCCTCTTCTATGGTCATAAATTATCGTTTCACGTTAGCATCCAAATTCTCATTAAGATGACGAATTTCAAACGCCTCCATATCCAATTTTGTTAAGAAAAACATCAGTCTTTCTTCTTCAGATGCTCGCAATGAATCTTTGTCAGGTTCGAACTCGCTAAAGTGCTCATGTGGAAAACGCTTACCTGGAGTATAGTGATATTCCCAAAACAATGCTTCATCTACATAGCCATCTGCACCGTAGTAATATTTGTACTCTGATGCGATATTATCATCCTTAGAAACCTGCACATGACCACTAAAAATCGGAACATGATTATCAAAATAGAAATAGTCATCTCTATCTACATGAGATGTATGAAGAACTCCTACCAACTTTAGCAATTTATCATCCATAAAATAGCCCCTGATTTTATAAATGGAATCTCCTATATGAAAATCATCTTCCATAATACTTACTCGATGATTGGCATCAATGTCCGAGACTCTGGCATTGATATGATCCACCAATGGACGCTTTTCTTTGCTGACCTCATTGGAGCAGGCATAAATCACCAAACAAAATAGAAATAGGTAAGTCAGTTTAGTCATTTTGGTTAGTTTTTGTTTACAATATAATGATTTCCTACTTGTAACTAAAGACAGTTTTTCACCACTTAATTTGGCCAAACAGCATTTACGAAACCATTCATATAATTCGAGCAACTTTAATGTGCATACATACGTGAACCTAGTAAAAAACATTGCTATGAATATAATTCACTCAACATTCAAAAATCTGTTGGCACTTTGTTTTATCGCAGTGCTCACTTTGAACATCAGCGCTCAGGACAAAAGCAACAGACCAAGTCCTCCAGCCCAAGCTACTGCAGCTATTAAAGGCATTGATGTCACCATCGATTACAGCCAACCAGCTGTCAAAGACCGAAAAATATGGGATGGTTTGGTCCCTTATGGAAAGGTATGGAGAACAGGCGCCAATGAAGCTACCTGGATAGAAGTATCAGAAGATGTAAAACTGAACAACAAGACGTTACCAAAAGGCAAGTATTCTATATTCACTATTCCTGGAGAAGAGGAATGGACACTTATTTTTAACGAAACCTGGAGTCAGTGGGGAGCTTATGAATATGACAGTGAAAAAGACGTATTGCGAATCACTGCAAAACCTACGAAAGCAGACAAGTTTTATGAAAGGTTCACGGTATTAATTGACAAGTCAGGAACAGCAAGTTTTAACTGGGAAAACATTTCTGTTCCATTCAAGATTTCTAAATAACAAAAAAGGGAGGCTGATGCCTCCCTTTTTTATATGATATTCATCGATTGTTCTTTGATCTTTTCGAGCTCGTCCTTCATACTTACAACAGCCCGCTGAATAACTGCATCATTGGCCTTAGCACCAATCGTATTAATTTCTCTACCTATTTCTTGAGAGATAAAGCCTAGTTTCTTTCCTTGTGATTCATCTGCATTCATCACCTCTTTGAAGTACTCCAGATGCCTTCCAAGCCTCACCTTTTCTTCTGTAATATCCAGCTTTTCGATATAGTAGATTAACTCCTGCTCAAATCTGTTTTGATCTACCTGAGTCTTCTCTTTTATATCTTCAATATTATTTGAAATACGCTCGCGGATCATTTTGATACGTTCTGGATCTCTTTGGGACACTTCCTCAAGACCATTGGCAATAGCTTCAATATATGAAAGCAAATTGCTTTGCAAGGTTTCCCCTTCAGATGCTCTAAAGGTATTACACTTGTCTAATGCTTCTGATAACGCTTGCTGAACAAGCTCCCAATCTTCAAATGCAGAGGAATCATCCGCTACAATCACATCAGGAGAATGAAGTGCTAATCGAAATAGATCCTTAGCATTTGCATTAACTTCTGTTGCCAGAGCCTCATATTGCCTATAGTACGACTTAAAAAGCTCCTTATTAATATGAATATTAGGCTCCTCCAATCCCAGAGGCGTAATTTCTACTACAAGATTTACTTTACCCCTTTTCAGCACATTGGTGACCATGCTTTTGATCTCCAACTCTCTCTCTAATATTTCTCTGGGAAGTTTCGCACTTAAGTCTAAAAATTTACTGTTTAGTGTTTTTACCTCTACCTTAATTTTATACTTCTTTGATTCAGTCTCAGCTGAACCAAAGCCTGTCATTGATTGTAGCATGCGCAAATTTAGAAATCTAATCCGAGAGTCAAGTACACGCGGGTATCTCCTACTTGATAATCACGAACTGGTTTAGCAATATCCAATTTCAAATAATAGCCTAAAAGTACTGTTCTAACTCCCATACCGTAACTGGAAAGCCACGGGTTTTGGAAATTCGAAAGCTCAGCTGTAAAGTTGGATGTCTGATACTTTTTAGTGAATGAACTATTTTCCCTCGTAAATGGAGGTTTTCCAGTCCATGCGGTTCCTATGTCATAAAAACCGATTACCTGGAAATTTCTTAAAAAGGCTGAAGAAATGGGACCATTAGAAAAATATCTAAATATTGGCAGTCGCAGCTCTGCGTTGAATACGAGTGCATCTGTACCGTAAATTTGATTGTAATCAAATCCTCTTAAGTTCGTAACGAACTCGGTGAAAAGCAGATTTGAATTATCTATACCATTAGAAACTTTCAAAGGATCTTCTTGCCCCTGGTCTTCAAAACTCTGGAATACCCAGTTTTGCATTCCTCCTACGAGGTAGTTTTGTGAATTTGGCCCCATGGAACGCCCATAAAACAAACGCCCTGCCAATGTCAGCTCTCTGTGAAGTCGTTGATAATGCCTTAAATCAATCTTTAGCTTACTAAAGTTTTTAGAAGGGTCAGTAACACCAAGATATTGTTCAATTTCTATTATCCCTCTTGTTCCCTGGTAACTATTAAAGCCTTTTTCTATGGTATTATCCAATACCATTGCTCCCCTTACACCTCCATATTGGACCTCACTATCTGGAGCAAAGTCAATAGTTGGGTTGATGTTTCTTACTGCCTCCCAATGTAAATTTCTAAAAGTGGTGTTCACATAAAAAGGTGACACCTCAAATCGGAAAACATTTGTAAGTGGTAAAGCCGCAGCAAACTCGATACGATTTAAGGTATATTTTTGAATAACCTCATCCTCCAATCTTGATCTCAAAAAAGGTGTACTCGGATCTATCAGATAGGAATTCCTCTCAAACCTCACATGAAAATCCATCCAGTACTTTAGGTACTGATACTCTCCATAAATATTAGCCGTCTTCAAATCCGTATTTGCTAAAACTCCACCATTCAATCGGTGATTTTCCAGCATATCATTAATCTCAGTTTCAAGTAAGAAGCTGAACCCGCGAATAGGATCAATTGCAAAAGACGTGATCAAATTGTTAAAGCTAAACCTGGGTTCATATGCCCTTGGGCCAATAATGGTAGACTCCTTCTCTAACTTTCTATAATTCGCAAAGAAAGACTCAGGTTTGAATTGTGGCCGTTCTTGTTGTCTTGCTGATGGTGCTCTTTCATCTTCAAATACATAATTATCAGTATCAATGAAATCCTCATCTATTTCTTCAGTCACAGGTATCTCAGTGACTATATTCTCTACGTCCGATGAATCAGGCTCATCTTCATCGAAGATAAACGAATCAGGAAGTAATAGAGAATCAGAATTTTCGAGTACATCCGCTACTGGCTGGACCTTATCCGGTATTGCCTTCTTAGATTCTCCGTTCTTAGTGATATTACGATTGGCTAAAAACTTTGCCTGAAACAGCCGCTGACGTGCCGTCTGTGGCGTAAACATCCGGGACTCCAAATTATACTCTGAAGTATAAACTCTTGGTCTTCCATCTCTAAGCATCATATAACTCAGCCGATCAGGACTAAAAGAAATGTCATAATCCTGAATACCGTATTGGAAATTTGAAAGCTGCACGAAGGTGCTATCAAGCAAATTATACTTATACAAATTGGTAATTCCCTTTTGGTCACTTAAATAAAAGATCTCGTTTTTATTCTTAACAAAAGGTTTGGTATCCACACTGTAGGTATTGGTCAACCTGCTAAACTTAGTGGTTGTAGTATCTAAATTATACAAGAACAGATTGTACCTATCTGGAACATCTTCCAGTTGAATTTTAGCTACATCAATAGAATCGTTTACTCGGTTGGAGCTAAAAATGATCGTCGAAGTGCCAGGAATGAATACAGGGTCAATATCATCGTACAAATCATCTGTAATTCGCTTGATGGCATTGCGTCGCATCGAAATAAGATATAAGTCATTTTGACCTCCTACATCGCCACTAATAACAGCTAGCTTTCCATTGTCATTAAAAGAGAAGCTCTCCACCTGTCTAAATCTACTCAAAGGTTTTTGAAGCTTCTTTTTGGTCTCAATATTGTAGCTATTCAGATACAGATATCCTCTCTTGTAAAGAAGCACACCTACTGTTTCATTATCCTGCCAATCAATTAGAGGCAAATGATAGTCCACTTCTTGAGAGTTCATCAGATACCCTCCATTAGCTATTGTGATTTCTTTGCCTGATTCCACATCAAGTACATTGACCTTGTATTTCCCGTTTTTATGATAGGTGTAGGCCAGCTTAGTACCATCCGCATTTGCCCTTACATGATTTAGAACGATCTCATCACTGTTGTATCCAGCAACTTCATTGTCAATGTTTGGGAGTTTATAGTTCTCTTGAATTTCTTGTTTTTGAAACAAGTAGAAATTTTGCCAATCGGCTAAAAACTGCTTGAAGGTGATTCCCAATGTGTTAGAAATACTTGTTTCTTCGTTTCGAATGATTCGGGTAAGATTGAGAACATTTGAAATATTGCTATTCCCATATTGCAGCGCGATATAATTCCAAATAGACTGACCAATGATTGCCGCTTCTTCATTTTGAATCTTTACGAGCTTATTGACTTTTTTATCGCCTAGATAATCACGAACGTAATCATCCATTTCACTAGACCACCCATATGCTAAATATCTGGCGGCACCTTCGATGAACCACTCAGGAAGAGAGAGCAAATATGAATTTTGGAAAATCTCAGCCAGACTTCCACCAAACATCATGTCATCAATCAGCATCTCTGACATATGATACATGATATCCTTCTTGAACTGATCGGACTTCCCTGGATAAGCTAATTCTATTTGAAGTTTAACAAAATCAGTCTTACCTCCTATGGTAAATACATCTCCTCCGATCCCAATATTACTTTGCTGTAACTCCTGGGTTGAATTGTAAATAAAGATTTTTGTCTTTGTGTAAGGCGCGTATCCAAGTATATCGGTTAGGTCTACAAATTCATCTTCCAGGTATTGAAGTGCCTCCTTAGCGTACTCTTGTCCTCCAGGATAGTAATAAACTTCAAAGTTGTTGGTGGAATAGTAATACCAATCAAAGCGTTTATATTGAATGCGATTATGACCAAACTGGGTATGGTAGTACTGTGCAAATGCACTTGTACTGCCTAAAATCACAATTATAGCAATTAAAAGTTTCCTCATAGTTTCACTCTCGTAACATCCACCTCTGGCATAAGCTCGCCTCCCTGTAAAAGGTAATTTACGTATTGGCCAGCAAAATATGGAACCAAAGACACTCCTTTTGTTCCAAATCCATTAAAAATGCTTACTTCTGGATGCTCTGGGTGTTTCCCAATAAATGGTCTTCTATCATAAGTAGCTGGCCGTATACCTGCAGTCACATTAATGATATCATATTTCCCCTGATACAACTTACTTAACCGATCTTCAAGGTTTTTGATTCCTTTTTCTGAAGGAACGTAACTTAAATGGTTATGTTCATAGGTAGAACCCACACTATGCCGTCCATTTTTCGGAAGAATAAAAACACCTCTATTGATCACCTTATCAACTGGCAATGAGGCATCAATGTTCAAAACCTCACCTTTTACCAGTTTGAACGGCAAATGATTCCAATACGGGTTATCAACCACCATTGGCCCATCGCAGAAAACGATATTTTCCGCTTCATACTCCTTGTACTTAACGCCGTTATCAACTTCCATTTGTTGATGATCAAACACTTCATTGCTGTAACACCCCTTATTGATCAGCTCCTGTCGAATGGCCAAAATCATATCTGGCAAATTCACATAGCCGCAATAATTCAATTCTAAACCTCCAAAATCATCCACAACCCCATCTACGCCAATGCTCCCACCATGGATTTCTTTTATATATGGTTGGTAAGCAAGTTCATCACATTTAGCAGCCCAATCATTTTGCTCTTCATGACCATAAAATGGCCGATAAATAGTCATCGGATACAAAAACCGTGCGTCTAGCTCATTTTCTAATTGCCCATAATAAGCTTCTAATCCTGGAAATAAGGAATCGGCCAACCATGTTTTCACCATCTTGCGTCCAGTAATTGGGTTGTAAAGACCTCCTGCTTTGTTTGAAGAGGTATTCTCTGTTTCATGGTTGATCACCATCACCTTTTGGCCTCCACGAATCAACTCTACTGCCAACAAACTACCAGCAATACCCTGGCCAACAATCAAATAATTTACTTTTTCCAATGCCTTGACTTATTTTCCACAAATTTGCAACGAAATATAGGATTAGAATATTCAACTATGAAGTTAAAATCTCTAGTGTTTAACCCATTTTATGAAAACACATACATCTTATGGGATGACACCAAAGAAGCTATAATCGTTGACCCAGGGTGTTATGAGTCATATGAAATAGATGAATTAAAGCGTTTCATACACTCTCAAGACTTGAAAGTAAAAGCAATTGTGAATACACATTGCCACATTGACCATGTACTAGGCAATTATGTCACTAAAACATATTACAAGTGTCCACTTTGGATTCCCAAAGGTGAGGCAGACAGTTATCGTGCTGTAACAGCTTATGCTCCTCAGTGGGGAATAACAGGATTCACGTATGAAGAGCCAGACTTGTTGTTGGAAGATGATGCGGTGATAGAATTTGGAAATACAAAACTTCAGAGCATCTATTGCCCTGGTCACTCTCCAGGTCATTTGGTATTTCACAATGAAGCTGAAAAAATCATCATTGGTGGTGACGTATTGTTTAGAGAAAGCATTGGACGTACGGACTTGCCAGGTGGTGATCACAGCCAACTTTTGGACAACATCAAAAACAAGCTGTATACATTAGAAGAGGAGATTGAAGTATTCCCAGGTCATGGTCCAAGCACCACTATTGGTCATGAGAAACACAATAATCCGTTCGTGAGAGCATGAAAAAGCACATCCCCAACACTCTAACATGCCTGAACTTAATTACAGGAGGTATCGGCGCTATTTTCATCATTCGCGCCGATTATGATTTGGCTATCTATTTCGTGCTGGTATCAGCATTATTTGACTTCTTTGATGGGTTTGCCGCTCGCATGTTAAAAGTACAATCTATAATTGGGAAAGAGTTGGACTCGTTGGCAGATATGGTTTCCTTTGGTCTGGTACCTGCATTGTACATGTTCAGAGTATTAGAAGGTCAAACCAACATCGAAAACCTACCTTATTATGGGTTATTGATTGCCGCATTTTCTGCTGTAAGGTTGGCAAAATTCAATGTAGACGATCGACAGTCTGATCAATTTATCGGGTTGCCTACACCTGCAAATACGATCATGATTGCCTCATTGAGCTTTTTACCTGCCAACTGGGAAATCACATTGATTGCAACCATCGTTATCATCACAGTTTCCAGTTTTTTACTTGTAGCAAATGTCCCCATGATTGCTTTAAAGTTTAAATCGTTCGGTTGGAAAGGAAATGAACTTCGTTTCATACTAATTGTATCTATCGTTATTTTAGGGATTATATTTGGGATTAATGCACTCCCATTCATTATTCCGGTTTACATACTGCTTTCGTTGATTGGGAATTTTATCTCCAAAAAGGTCGTTTAGGTTACAAAATAATTAATCACGGTTTCCGTTTTCATGAGTATGCGATGGCTATTATCACCAACTTTACTACTGATAGCATGTCTGTCTTATGGGCAAAGTGTGCTCTCTAATGGCAGTTGGATCAAAATCGGAACCACTACTGAAGGCATTTACAAACTGGACCAATCCTTTATACGAGAACTTGGAGTCCCAGCCTCGGTTGATCCAGCAACTATTAAAGTTTATAATCATGGCTTTCGTGGAATGCTTCCTCAGGCCAATTCAGTTGATCGGCCATTTGATCCGATTGAAATCCCAATTGCTGGATACGGAACCTCAGACGGAAGTTTAGATCAAAACGACTACTTCTTATTCTACAGTCAAGGACCTGATAAATTACTACTGGACAGTCTAGGTCAAGTCAACTATGAACACAACCTGTATTCTGATACCCTTTATTTTCTTTTGACCTATGATGGGGAACCGGGTAAAAGAATTACCAACGCTACTGCCAGAACCAGCGCAGCGGAAAGTAGAGATACCTACCAAAAATTGATCAGACATGAAATAGATGAGTACAATCAATTACAATCTGGTCGAATCTGGGTAAGTATGGGAGTTACTAATAGCAATCCCCTCATGAACTTCAACTACGATGTTGCGAACAATACTGGTCGATTGAATATTTGGACATCATTTTCTGCAGAATCGCTAAGCCCATGTTTTTTTGATATTGAGGTAAATGGGAACCTAATAGGGCAAGTTGAAATTGACTCAGTAACTGGAGCCACTTATAGCCAAAAGCAGAAGTACAGCAAAGACTTCTTCAGTTCGACTATAAATGGAAGTTCATTAGATCTTAAACTCAGGTATAATTCACCTGCGTCTAACTCGATCGGTTTCCTCGACTATTTCATTTTGGGGTTGGAATCAACATTTGCTGATAAGCAAAACATTATTCATTCATCTCCAGGAAAACAATACAACTGGACAATAGGTGACAACAATGAAGTGTGGGATGTCACTAATTTAAATGATATCACAAGGCTTCCTGTGAGCAATGGAGTTGTCACAAACTCTAGTGATGAATATGTGTTAGCCGTTTTCAAGGGTTCTGATTTTCCTACTCCTGTAAACTTCGGAAGTATCTCAAACCAGAACATTAAAGGTCTGGCATCATCAGAAGCAATAATTGTAACTCATCCAAAGTTTCTAAGCCAAGCAAGAAAATTAGCAGCTTTTCACGAGTCTTATGACGGGATGTCTGTTGGTCTCGTTACTACGTATCAGGTTTACAATGAGTTCAATTCTGGAGGTCAAGACATATCGGCCATTCGTGATTTCTTCAAATACTGTTACGATCAAGGAGGAAACTTAAAATATGTACTTCTATTTGGCGATGCGTCATATGACTACAAATACATTCTCCCAAACAATACCAACTACGTTCCAATATATGAATCAAGAGAGTCTGCACACAACATCTTTAGTCACTCATCAGATGATTACTATGGTTTTATGGAAGACGATGAAGGTGAATGGAGTGAGGGAAAGCTAAGAAACAACACAGTTTTCTTTGAAGAGCCTTATCAAGACCACACTTTAGAAATAGGAGTCGGCCGTCTTCCTGCCAAAACCCAGGAGGAAGCAGATAACATGGTAGCCAAAATCATTAGATACAAAACTGCTCAGCAGGCGCTTGGCAAATGGCGCCAACAAATAGCCTATCTCGTGGATGATGGTGATCGCAACGAGCATATTCGTCAAGCAGAGAGCTTTTCAAGCATCATTGACAAAGATTACTCTCAATACAGCATTAAGAAACTGTATTTGGACAGGTACAATCAAGATGTAGAACCAGGTCCAGATTCTCCTGTTTCCAGTGACGTTATCAATACTATTAAGGACGGTGTCTTAATGTTTAATTACATCGGTCATGGGAATTATCTCCAACTCACACACAGAACGGAATTAGCAATAGATCTCAATATCATTAGAGGACTAAGTAATCGACACAAGCTCCCTTTATTTGTGACAGCTACTTGTGAGTTTGGCCAATATGACAACCCGATAAGAGACTCAGGAGCTGAATTATTACTAAGCAGTGCCAACGGAGGAGCTATTGCATTAATAACCACAACAAGACCTGTTTATGCTCATACCAATGAGCCAGTAAACATTGCTATTCATGAAAATCTGTTTAGAAAAGTTGATGGAGCATACCCTAGACTGGGAGACGTGATCAGACATGCAAAAAACGAAAGTCTTAGCGGACCAATCAATAGAAATTTCGCATTACTGGGTGATCCAATGCTCCGCTTGAATTATCCTGAACATGACATTATTCTTGATCAATTCCAATCTGAACAAGATACCTTAAGTGCTTTAGAAGTATTCACTCTTTCTGGAAAGGTACAAGATGGAGATATACTGGTAGAAGATTTTACCGGAACTGCCACAGTAACTATCTGGGATATTCCACAAAGCAAAACAACTCTTGGAGATGAAAGCGATCCATATACTTTTGAGGAGCAAACAAATGCACTTTATAGAGGTGAATTTTCAGTGGTTAACGGCACATTCAATGCCGAAATAATCTTACCAAAAAACATCTCCTATAAATATCAACAGGGTAAAATAACGATCTACGCTTCAAATCAAGTAGGATTTACAGATGCTTCTTACTCCTCCAGAAATTTTGTATTGGGGGGAACAACAAGTCAGTTAGTTAATGATCAAACACCTCCAGAAATATCGCTATACCTGAACGAACCATCTTTCAAATCTGGTCATACAGTGGGTGCAAATAGCCTATTTATTGCTGAACTGAGCGATCAAAATGGAATCAATATTTCGAATAATGGCTTTGGTGATGGTATTACTTTACAATTGAATAATGACGAGCCGATACCTCTAAACGAATTCTACACTGCAGAATTAGATACTTATAAAAAAGGTCATGTGGTTTTCCCACTTCAAAACTTAAGTCCAGGAAAATACACAGCTAAATTAAAAGTTTCTGACACATACAATAATTTCAGTGAGAAGACAGTTGAGTTTTATGTATCAGATCAACCTACTCTGAAACTCTTCAATGCGATGAACTACCCTAACCCGGTGAGCTCAGATGGTCTCACTACTTTCAGCTTTGAGCATGACAGAGAAGACGAACAACTGGAAATTAATCTTATGCTATACAACCTACATGGTCAAATGGTGAATCAATTGGATTATACTGTTGACAGTAGTTCTCGCAAAATTGATTATTTAACCATGCGCATGTCTAATTTTCAGGGCAGCGGTCTGGATAAAGGAATATACTTATACAGGCTAAAAGTAACTAGTACACTGGATGATGCTACCAATGAAATAGTTAAACGTCTAGTAATCATTAATTAACTATCTTTGCCACCTTAAATTTTTGCTCGATGAATTTACATCTTAAGAAGTCATTTTGGTTTCTAGCATTTGTTGCTCCGTTTTTTGCTAATGCGCAATCAAACGCACCTATACTTTCAGGTCAGGATACATCTCGTAACCCGATCACAGTAGCTGTGCCTTTCGTTGGATTTGCTCCAGATAGTAGAGGCGCTGCAATGGGTGATGCCGGCGTAGCTAGTTCACCAGATGCATACAGTGTTCACTGGAACAATGCCAAATTAGCTTTCATTGAAGATGACCTTGGTTTCTCTTTCTCCTATTCACCATGGCTAGGAAACATAGTTGATGACATGTCTCTGAACTACCTAACGTTCTACAAGAAGATAGACCGAGTACAGACCATTGGTGCAACTATTCGTTATTTTGATTTAGGAGAAATTCAGCTTACAGATGCGAACGCAGAACCTCTAGGTTTAGAGAATCCAAGAGAAGCAGCATTTGATGCAACATACTCACGAAAACTTTCAGAAAACATCGGTATAGGTGGTACTATCAGATATATCTGGTCAAATCTTTCCGGAAACATCACAGGTGCTCCAGACGCAAAAGCAGGTACTTCTGTAGCTATCGACTTAGGATTCTACTACAACAAAGAGTTGGTATTCAATGGCAAAAATGCAGAGTTATCATTCGGCGCACACCTGTCTAACTTCGGACAAAAAATAACCTATAGTAATGATTCTAATGAGGACTTCATCCCGACTAATTTGAGGTTAGGATCAGGATTTAAGACAAACATAGATCCATACAACAGCATCACACTTTTGGTTGACTTCAATAAACTTTTGGTTCCAACTCCTCCTTTTTATCAATTGGATGACGATGGCCAAATACAGTACGATGCTAATGGTGAGCCGATTATCCTCAAAGGTAAAGACCCTAACAGACCATTGTTAAGTGGTGCATTTGGTTCTTTCACTGATGCTCCAAACGGATTCTCAGAGGAAATGCAAGAAATCATGATCTCTACAGGCCTTGAATATAAGTACAGAGACGTGTTTGCGGTAAGAGCAGGTTATTTCCATGAGAGCAAAAACAAAGGTGATAGAAAATACTTTACTGCTGGTCTTGGCTTTAAATATCAGGTATTTGAGATTGATTTTTCTTATTTAGTACCAAGAGATCAGAATCATCCACTTGGAGACACCTTAAGACTATCTTTTGTGTTTAGCTTTGACACTAAAGATGAAGACCCAACTGATGGATAGAACTCAGGCGCCTGCTGCTGTTGAAATAGACAGACCCAATTTACCTACTGTAGAAAAAGTAAAACTTAACAATGAACTGGAGGCCTATGTACTCAATCAAGGCAAACAGGACGTTGTATTACTTGAATTAATTATTCCTGTAGGTAGATATCAGGAACCTTCTTCTGGGTTGGCCTATTATCTTTTCAAAATGCTAACAGAAGGTACTACCAAGTATACTTCTGAAGAAATAGCATCAAAGTTTGACTTCTTCGGAAGCCATTTGGAGATCACTCCTACGCTAGATCATGTAAGCATCAAGCTTTACACACTCAGTAGGTTTTTTGAAGAAGTTCTGGATCTTTTTTGTCACTTGCTTGCCGACAGCAATTTTCCTGAACATGAATTTAATATTCTCAAGCAGATTCGTGTTCAGCAAATCAAGCAGCAAGAAGCTAAGAACAACGTTTTCGCTAGTCTAAAGTTTAGAGAAGCACTTTACGGAGCAGATCACCCATATGGGAGAAAAGTAAGTATTGAACAAGCTAAGGAGGTTTCTATTCAGGATGTCATTGCATTTCAAAATGCAGCACTATCCAAACCTACCATATTCTTAACAGGAAGAATTACAGATAAAGAGCTTTCTATACTTACTAATAAGCTAAGCACCATCAATTTCTCTGACTCTGTGCAAAGCGAATCCTATGTCATTAATCCTGTTGGTTCTGAGAGAATAAAAAAGGATGGTAGTACGCAGGCGAGCATTAGGTTAGGCAAACTCATTATCAACAGAAAGAACCCTGATATTCACAACTTCAAAATCACCAATGAAATTCTAGGTGGATATTTCGGATCTCGATTGATGAAGAATATTCGTGAAGAAAAAGGACTGACATATGGCATTCATTCCAGCATCCTTCATCTACAGCAATCTTCATACTGGTCTATTGGCTCGGAAGTATTGTTAGACAAAGTAGATCTGGCACTAGAAGAAATTCATAAGGAGATAAAAACGCTTCAAACTGAACCTGTATCAGATCAAGAGCTTAATATGGTGACCAACTATATGAAAGGAAAGTTCTTAACCTCCTTTGACTCACCATTTAGTTCACATAACATGATCAAATCCCTGGTTTTGGACGGATTGGAGACAAGCTACTACTTCAGCTATTTTGATGCAATTCAAAGCATCAATGCAGACACCATACTACAGGTGGCTAACAAATACTTTGATAAGGACTCCTTGACAACTGTTATCGTTGGTTAATTAGCTTTTTGAAGTATCAGGTATTCTCCTTTTATTTTCACTTCACTATACTCAAATGGAAGTTTAGTGTATCCTTGATAGTCCATGACCCCTTTGAGACCATTCTTAGATGCTATGATCAATTCTTGGTTCGTATCAATGATAGTATCATAATTAGGCCTAATGATAAAACGCCCATTGATATCACATAGTCCAGACTTTTGATCCCAGTCTTCTATCTTGTAGTTCCCTGTAGATAATCGTTCAATATTCTTCCAGATGACCTCAACTATCTCTTTACCAGCAGGAGTGATTATTCCGTAGTTATCTTCACTTTGAATAATCGCCAAATCATTTACAAAAGTACTAGAATAGCGATAGAAGGGCTGAATTTTCAATACCTCAGCCTTATCAATAAATCCCCACTTACCTAATAACTGAACAGGAGCCAGTCCTTCACTGTATGGCTGAGCGGCATCATACCGATTGGCAATTCGGAGCTTTCCATTTACATCAATAAAACCATGTTTTCCGTCTTTCAATACATGGAAATAGCCTTCTGAAAAGCCAAACACATCTTGTATTTCATCATCTGGTGTTACAATCACCCGACCTGAAGAATGAATTAACGTGGCATACGCACTATCAAGAAGCACATAGTATTCTCCCAACACATTGATGTCCTTGTATATTGGATGCACGTAGTGACCGCTTGATGTGATTGCACCATAACGATCACCGTCGACCAGTTCCAGGAATTCTTTTGGCCTTGTCTCGAATGGCACCCCCTGTATTACCTCTCCTTGTTCGTTAATAACGTAGGTAGCCATTCCTTTTTGTCCAACATAGAATCGATCATAACAATATATACTGTCATATTCTGCCAAGACCAGCCAATCACCATTAAAATTACTTACTCCCCAGGCACCGTAATTTTTGGCTAAAAAATGATTGGAGCTAAACGTTTTTTCAACTTTGTCGAAAGTATAATTCAGCATTACATTACCTCTAAAATCAAGCCATCCCCAGTAATCATTTTTCTTTACTGGTACATTTCTGTTAGATGCATAGGATACAGACTGAAACGGTCTTTCATTGATCTTCCTCCCAAACATATTGTATACATCCCAGTCACCTTTAGACTCGGTATAGAAATAGAGACTATCCACAGCTACTGAGTCAAACCCAAAAGCGACTTCTCGTCCATCGGTTTTATAGATTCCCCACTGCTGGGTCTTATTATTCTTGGTTACCAGGAATCCATTTCGGATAGACTTAAGAGAATTATTTTGATCATTGAACAATAAGTCACTAGCTGCAAGGATGTGCTCAGCGTTATTCACATGAGCAATTAGGATATCATGATGAGGTTCTAAACTGATGGAATCGCATCTGATTTCCATCACAGCTTCTTTCAAAGCAATATTGGTCAGGTTGGTTACTTGCCATGTTGGAAATGCAATAGTTTCATTTCCATTAATAGACTTATACTCTAGGGGCAATACCCAGTCTCCCTCGCTATTAAGTTTGCCATAATAACCTTCTTTACGAACTAAATACCCATCATCAACCTTAGAAAACTCATCTACCCAATCTTCAATCAGTAAAGAGCCATCCTTTTTGAATACCTGACGAGTAAGCCCCTTGCTACCGGCAACAATAAAATTGCCAACTACCTTAACATTTTCATGAATTGGAGCGATCAACTCCTTTTCGTTATTGACTAATCCGAAAAATATATCTCCATTAGAATAAACAGACACTTTATAAATTCCGGCAAAGACTTCATCAATTGTGAAATAGTTAAATCCAATGATTACATCTCCTTTCTCGTCAATTAACCCTCGCTTGACCACATTAGAATATGGTGTTACTTTTCCAGCCTCAATAAGGTACTCATTGAATGGTTCCAGAATTCTAAAGCCAGCGTCACCCACCTTATTTGATCGTATATTGATTAATCCCCAATTTCCATTTTCGTAAAAACCAATGGTTTTGTTGATAATCTCTGAAGTGCCATTGGACCAACCCAGCCTTTCGTAAATAGCAGGAACGACTACTTTTCCTTCAGCGTCCTCTACACCTTGTAAACCATCTAGAGTATAGATTTTGAGATCACCAGCAAAGGAGGATGTGGAAAGAATAAAAAATAGGTAGCATGAAACGATTATGCGCATGCTCAAATATAAATCGGGAAATTTCAAGAAGTCTAGTTAGACGATTGAGATTTTTCTTCTTCTAGATTAAACAGGTCATTTAGCACACCAACAAGCGTTTCAGCCTCACCACGCTTACAAGCAGCTTTCAGCTGTAGCACAGGCAATTTGATCACTTTTTGGATCATACCTTTTGTTGCCTTTTCTAGAAACTTCGCTTCTTTATCGCTCAATTTACCTACGTAACGAGCCATTTCTTGCTGACGAATATCCTCTAATGCCTGCTTTAATTTTTTAATCGTTGGAGACACTTCCATCTCCTGAGACCAGTTATTGAATTCATTTAGGCTCTCTGTTACGATTTGTTCTACCTGAGGTATTACTTGCCTTCTTTTTTCCAGAGCCTCAGAAGCTTTCTGCTGTAACTGATCTACATTATAAAGAATTACACCTGATACAGACTCTACAGCATCTTCAATACTTCTAGGAACAGATAAGTCCACCAGCATTTTTGGGTGATGATTTCCTTCCAGCATTGAAGCGGTAATGATTGGACTTGGAGCCTGAACTGCACTAATGATGACATGTGCATCACTTACAACATGATCCAGATTATCCAATGAGTCTACTTCAAACCCAAACTCTTCAGCAAGCTTTTCAGCTTTTTCATGAGTTCGGTTAATCAATGTAACTTGAGCATTAACGCTCTTCAAGTTCTCTACGACATTCTCACCGATTTCTCCAAGACCTACCACAGCGACTTTCGGATTAGTGTAGGTAGCAATAAATTTCTCTACCACATTTACCGCTGAAGATGCTACTGATGCATTTCCATCTCTGAAAGTAGTTTCCTGCACCATTCGCTTATTGGTGTAGAAAATAGTGTGAAGTAATCTGTGCAAGAATGGACCAGCCATCTGCTCATCTGCAGACCACTGATAAGCTTTTTTCACTTGATTAGTGATTTGAATATCTCCGAGAACCATTGACTCCAAACCAAGTGAAACATTGAAGAGGTGGCGAGTAGCCTGCTCCTGATTCATTTGAATGAAATAAGAAGCTGATGGATTTGATGTACTTACACCATGGAAAACATCCACAAATGAGGCAAGTCTCTCCGAGACTTCATCAGAAGCCACAAAGTAGATCTCAGTGCGATTGCAAGTAGATAAGAGTAGTGCTTCTTCCAACCCAAGCACTTCTTTAGCTTGCACAAGAAATTGCTTCGTTTGATTTTCATCAAAGGCAATTGCCTCTCGCACATCCAAAGGAGTGTTCTTGTAAGAAATACCTATCGCTCTAAAGTTGCTATACATCTACTTAAGACCTTACTCTTCAAAATTTATAGTTTGCAAAAATAATAACGTAAGATTTAAGAACCGAATGACATTTATCATAAAATCTATTTATTTTGGTTCTAAATAGCGGTTTCATGCTAAGACTCATTCGCCAGTGGATTATTGATACACTTGGATTTACCAGATCAGAGGCAAATGGCACTCTCATCTTAATCCTAATTCTACTCTTGACTGTGATTATTCCCAGACTATTCCTATTGTTTACCAATAATTTAGACAAAAGGTTCACTGCTGATCAAGATAAATTAGATCAATGGGCTAAACAGATCGAAGAATCACTAGTAAAAAAAGAAAAAGCGCCTTCCATTTCAGAAAAGAAGGAATTTGAGCGATTTAAGTTTAATCCAAACCAGGCCAGCAAAGAAGATTTACAGCGACTAGGGTTCACCTCAAAATCAGCCCACAACATCACATCTTATCGAACTAAGGGTGGAAATTTTGAAATCAAAAAAGACCTGAGAAAAATCTACGACATTAATCAGGAATTAATCACTTCCCTTTGGAGCTACATTGATTTGCCTGAAGAAAGGGCAGTCACTGAAACCGACAAACCATCGTTTGAACGCCCTGTAGAAGCCATCAAGAAGTTTGATTTAAATCAGGCAGACGCACAAAAATTACAATCAATTCGTGGAATAGGTCCAGTTTTATCTGAAAGAATAGTAAAATTCAGAGATCGGCTAGGCGGATTTCATACTACCGAACAACTACGTGACGTTTACGGTTTAGATAGTTTGGTCATAGAAAAACTAGTAGATCAATCCTATATAGAAGCCAACAATCTTGTCAAAATAAACTTGAATACTGATTCATTGAAACACCTCTACCAGCATCCATATATAGATTACAACTTAGCGAAGGCCATTTATAACTACCGTGTTCAAAGAGGTCAACTAGATTCTGTTGCTCAGATTAAATCCATAAAGATTCTGAATGACAGCATTTATAAAAAAATATATCCCTATCTTTCGTTGAATCCGTGAAGGACTTCTTATGGAGAAAATACTGAAGACTTATTTACGTAGGTTAACCAATCTCTCCGGAAATAATCGATCTCTCTTATTACTACGACTTATATCTGATCAATTTCTGGATTTGCATGACCTTGACTTTTCAGCTGGGCATCCTAGTTTTCATCTCATAGAGCAATTGATTGCTAAAAAGGATAAAATCAAACTTTGTGATGAATTTGATGCTCGTGATACGACTGTCAATGCGAACAGCCAGAAACTTCGTAAAATATCAAGAATCGAGAACTTCATATTTCAAGAAAGAGGAGCTAAAGACTTATACGTTGGATGGCCGTTCGTTAGAGGCAAGTTCAGTGACGGCACGCTAGTAAGGTGCCCATTAATATTCTTCCCGGTTTCATTAACCAGGGAAAAACAAGCATGGTATCTCGAGCAGCGCAAAGATGTCAACATCACTTTAAATAAAACATTCCTTTTAGGGTATGCTCATTACAATGACACACAGCTGGATGAAGAATTGATAGAAGCTGTACTGAATGACCTGGACTCTGACAGCACGGTTTTCCGAACACAGCTTTATGAAATATTGAAAGAGAGCAATCTGGAGCTCAATTTCAACCAGCAAAACTTCATGGATAAGCTGCAGGTCTTTAGCAACTATAAAAAAGCGCAATACGATTCATTAGAAAAAAGTGGAGTCATCAAACTTCACCCAGAAGCCGTATTGGGTATTTTCCCTCAGGCTGGATCTTACTTAATGCCAGATTACATGAAATTGCTTGGAGACAACTCCATTAAGGACATTTCTGAATTCTTCAGTGCAAGAGTAAAAGATGATCCAGAGGAGAATCAAAATATTCGCTTTTCTGATCAGGTAAAAGAAGAAACCACATTCACACCATTCGACATGGATGCTTCACAAGAGCATGCATTGAAACTGGTAAAAAAAGGCAATTCACTAACCGTACAAGGGCCTCCTGGTACCGGAAAATCTCAATTGATATGCAATCTGATAAGTGATTACATCGCTAGAGGGAAAAACGTATTACTCGTATGCCAAAAGAGAGCTGCTCTGGATGTGGTTTACCAACGCCTGCAAAAACAGGAACTCCACGACTTTATAGGGTTGGTGCATGATTTCAAGAATGACCGCAAGAGCATTTTTGAGCAAATTGCACGTCAGGTAGATAGCCTGGATGATTACAGGCAAAAAAACAATGGTTTTGATGCCATTCAGCTCGAACGTAGTTTCATACAGGCAAGTAGAAAAATTGATCAGATAGTTGAAGAATTAGAAGAATTCAAGAAAGCACTTTTTGATGAAGAAGAATGCGGTAAATCAATTAAGGAACTCTACCTAACATCCAATCCGGATCAGCCTTCTATATCATTGAACCAGGAATATCGTCAGTATACTTATGATGTAGTCCCTGAATTCTTAAAAAGCCTCTCCCAATACTTAGACTACCATCGTCGATTCACTCAAAAAGAATCCTTTTGGAATGAGGGACCTTCATTTGCTGATTTTACGACTCAGGATCTCATCAAGATCAAAGATATTGTCAATGAGCTCGAAGGTTTCAATTCTACACTAAAAGAGGAATCAAAATCATTTAGTGCTTCTCCTTTAGATTTTGAGAGTTGCCTACATTTCCTGACACACATTGAAGACCTGGGTCAGCTAAAGTCCAACCTGGATAACGATCTGGTATATCAATATTACCAGCACATGATAGATAATGATCCAAAGGAGGATCAACAGTGGCTTTCCACCATGGAACGCACTTTGCTTCAATGCTTTAAAGGTCCAGGAGCGGAAATTTCATTAAAATCAGAAGAGCTAGGTAGATTTCAGGAATCTCTGGAACACGCCATTAAAGCTAGGAAAGGGCTGTTTAGCTGGATCAGATGGAGACTTTTTTCTGCTGACAAAATCTTTGTCACCAGAGTTCTGGTCTCGAATGAACTTAAAGGCAATAAGGAAGGACTTGAAATCTTGATGAATAAGATTGACAATCGCCTCAACTATGAGCACATTGTCTCTCAAATAGAAGCTACCAATTGGCTCAAAGACTTCCCAAAGACATACAGAAAGATTGATATACAAAATTGGTTCTTTTATCAAAAGTTAGCCCTGAAGTGCATTCTACTAACCAAATCTATTAGGACTTTAAATGATATTCTCCCAGCTAAAAACTTTGACCGCCACGATTATGTAGCACATTTAGGAAAACTGATCACCTTCCTGGAGAAAATACCCACACAAATGCAGTTGTGGAGTAGATATATTTCTGAAAAACAGGTCAGAAGCATTTTGCTGGGTAAGGTGGAACAGGAAAAAGTATCGAAAGAACTCACCGAGCAATTTGACGCATTAGTTGAATATCATAAAATTGATTTAGCCTTTAGCTCAGAACAGCGAAAAATCATTTCCACGCTGCTGGAAGAAGAATCTAGTAATGAAGCAATCATTAAGAAATTCGAAAACAGTCTCGCTTTAGCGTGGATTGATCATATTGAAATAAAATACCCGAGTTTAAGATCCGTCTCTTCGTTTAGGCTGGATCATTTAACTCAGGAGTTGCAAGAAGCTATTAATGAAAAAAAGAATGTAAGTCAGGAAATATTACTACTGAAATCAAGAGAGCGCACCTATGAAAACCTGGAATACAATCGACTCAACAACCTGGTCACTTATAAGGATCTCTACCATCAGGTAACGAAAAGGAGAAAGATATGGCCTATTAGAAGAGTGGTCTCACAATTTCACGAGGAGATTTTCTCATTACTTCCATGCTGGCTAGCATCTCCAGAATCGGCTTCAGCTATATTTCCTATGGAGGAAATCTTCGATCTGGTCATCTTTGATGAGGCATCACAGTGCTTTGCTGAAAGAGGAATTCCAGCTATGTACAGAGGAAAACAAGTAGTCATAGCAGGTGATGACAAACAGCTACAGCCTAATGACCTGTACCGGGTGAGGTGGGAAGATGATGATGACGAAACTCCAGAATTGGAAGTAGACTCTCTACTATCTTTAGCAAAACAGTACTTGATAGAAAGTAGTCTTCGAGGGCACTACCGAAGTAAGTCACTGGAGTTGATCGAGTTTTCTAATGTGAACTTCTACAAAGGACAGCTCAAGCTGCTTCCAGAATACCATCAAGCAACCGCTAGCAAGCCAGCGATAGAATATTTAAAAACTGATGGTGTCTGGCAGAATAACAGCAACCTCAAGGAGGCCTCTCTTGTAATTGACTTAATAGAGACCATTCAAAATAAAACACCGGAAAAAACCATAGGCATTGTTACATTCAATGTCACACAGCAGGCAACTATTCTTGATTTACTGGATGAGAAAATGGACGTCGGTAAATTGACTGTTCCCGACTCACTCTTTGTAAAAAACATCGAAAATGTACAGGGAGATGAACGTGACATCATCATTTTCAGTACAGCTTATGCTCCTGATGCAGATGGAAAAATGCAACTACGATTCGGTAGTCTAAATCAGGCGGGAGGGGAAAACAGATTGAATGTAGCTATCACTAGAGCTAAAGAAAGAATATACATCGTCACGAGTCTGCTTCCTCATCAGCTGGATACAGAAAACACAGCCAATGATGGCCCTAAACTCCTCAAAGCCTATTTGCAATATGCTAAGTCTGTGAGTGATGGCAACTGGCAACCAAATAGCCTGGAAAATCAATCCAGAAGTAGAGACTGGTATTTAAGAAACCTATTAGAAAGAGATTATGGAGATGTTACTGTGAAGAAGACGCTGCCATTCTCAGATCTCACTATTAACAAGAATCAGCAACCTAAGGGGCTTATCTTAACAGACGATGATCTTTTCTTTGATACACTTTCGGCTAAAGAAGCTCATAGCTATAGGCAATCTCATTTCATGGAAATGAATTGGCCATACACACAATTCTACACTAGAGAATATTGGCTAAATAGAGACCAGGCAAATGAAAAGCTCGAAAAGTTTATTCATAGAGTCTCGGATTGATATGCTGATTTTACTAGATTAGAACATAACTGAACTGTTATGTGTGAGACTATTGATGAAGTACTCAGCAAACTGGATGAAATTATCGCTGAGTCAATTGCCAAACAAAACCCACTTGGATATTTCCCAGCGCTTTACAGGAAAGTCACACAATCTGTAAAAGATCATATTGCAGAAGGGTATTTTGATGACAATGAACGAATGGAACGCCTGGACGTCATTTTTGCCAACAGATATCTGGATGCTTATGAGGAATTCGCTCAACATGGCACTTGTACTCAATCATGGAAACTTGCATTTGAAGGGGGAAAGAATGAAAAACTGATCGTACTTCAGCATCTGTTTCTTGGAATGAATGCACACATCAATCTAGACTTAGGCATTGCAGCAGCAGAAGTCTGTCCTGGAGACAAAATTGAGTCACTAAGAGGTGATTTTTTTAAAATCAATATTGTGTTAGGATCATTGGTCAATCAAGTGCAGGACGAGCTCTCCGAAATATGGCCATTCATGAAAGTCATTGACTGGCTATCCGGAAACCTCGATGAAGCACTTTCGGACTTCTCCATGAACATTGCCCGAGATGGTGCCTGGAAAGTAGCTACAGATTTAGCTCCTTTGAGCGAAATGCAAAGACAATCCTACATTGAACAACTGGACACCAGAGTGGTAGGATTCGGATCTGGCATATCGAACACAGGATTTATTCTAAGCGTCATCGTTATGTTTATCCGCTGGGGTCAGAGCAAAGACATTGCTAAAAACATTGAGATACTAAACCGTAAATCGGAATTAGTCAGACAAGAACTTAAGGAATGACCTAGTCTTCTACCCCTGCAAGTTCTACACGAACTCCTACAGAATAAATTTCCTCTAAAGTATCACGACGCATGTATTGTTGCATTCGAACTTTATAAGTCCCCACATCAGGGAAGTAATAACCTTTAAGAATTGGAATCTGATGATCAAACACATCTCCAAGACCACTTCCGTATGGTTCACCTGTTTTTGGTTCGAACAAGATTAAGTTTTCAAGATTCTTTATCACTTCTCGCCCTGTAGAGTCCACAATAGCATACTGCATGTATAGGTTGTAAAATGGATAACTACTCCCATTCCGCACATTAGCATAAACGTTGAAGGGCATGGAGGCGTCTTCCAATCGCACATCGAATTCCACTACAGAATCCTCCAACCATATGCGCTCAGATAAATCCGTGTTCTTTTCATATACACGATTCACATCACAACTCGAAAGCAAAACGATAAACCCAACCAGGGTCAAAAAAAATCTCATACTAGTTGTTATTCTTTTTATTGTTGGGCCTGTTACCCTTGTTTCGATTATTGTTCTTATTGCTGAAGTTGCGCTTCTTATTGCGCTTATTCTTGTTCTTACTTTTGCTTTTGCCTTTGGAGAACTTCTTATCCATAGCAACCAGGTCACTATTAAGACCTCCATCATCTACTACCTCCTCTACGATATCCTCTGCAAGAGTGACAGGCTTCTTGCCCTTCTTATTCATTTCAAGGATCTCGTTGACACGTTTTACATCCAGAGGATACCAGGTGTTTTCGTTATCATAACCAAACCACATGATCTTTCTGAAAATATCCGTCTTCTGAAGCTTAGCCAGTCCCTTTTGAGTTTCTAAAGGCTTATTCAGTTCAGGAATATCTTTAAGGGCATCCATGTAAGTGTCCAGCTCATAATTGAGGCAGCACTTAAGTCGCCCACACTGGCCTGAAAGTTTACTTGGATTCAAAGAAAGGTTTTGGTAACGAGCGGCCTGAGTACTTACACTCTTGAACTCACCCATCCAGGTAGAGCAACACAATTCACGTCCACATGACCCAATACCGCCAAGTCGACCAGCCTCTTGACGAAGACTAATCTGACGCATTTCTACACGTATCTTGAATTCTGCTGCCAAAAGCTTTATTAACTCTCTAAAATCAACACGATCATCTGCTGAATAATAAAAAGTCGCTTTGGTATTATCTGCCTGATATTCAATATCAGTCAGCTTCATATCTAGTTTTAAATCGTCGATGATTTGACGGGTACGATATAGCGTTGGCATTTCACGTTTCTTCACATCTCTGAACTTATCCAGATCCTTTTGTGAAGCTATTCGATAGATAGCCTTGATTTCATCATCGTCTTTCACAGCCTTTTTCTTCATCTGAAGTCTTACTAACTCCCCCTGCAAAGACACATGACCAACATGATGACCATTTGGCACATCTACAACTACTGCATCACCAGTAGTCAAAGCCAAATCATTACTATTCCTAAAAAACTCCTTTCGGCCGTTTTTAAATCGTATTTCTACTATATCAAAAAGGTATTGACCTGGACCTTCCATATCAGAAAGCCAGTCAAATACGTTCATTTTATTACAACCTCCTGTGCTACAGCCTCCATTATTTTTGCAGCCCAGAACCTGTCCGTCATCTCCAACCGCCGTACTACACGATGCACACCCCATGGATTAAATTGTTTTTATGATAACTTATCAAATATAACGAACAAGTAACACAATCAATTGATCGGTGTTAGGATGATCTTTTATTGACCTAGTTTTTGAAGGTCTTTACCGATATCAGTTCGATAATTCATTCCTTCCCAATTTACCAGATCAACAGCAGCATAGCATCTTGTTAATGCTTCGCCCATATTCTTTCCTAACCCTGTCAAAGCCATTACTCGTCCTCCATTGGTAACTAACTTGCCTTCCTGGATTTTAGTGCCTGCGTGAAATGGAATTACACTCTTAATTTCTTTTTTGAATCGGATTTCTTTACCCTTTTCATAAGATTCGGGATATCCTCCAGAGACAAGAATCACAGTACTCGCAGTGTATGGCTCAATATCTAATTCCTTCCCAGCTAATTCGCCTTCCGCCGCAGCTTCTAGCAATTCAACCAAATCACTTTTGATTCTTGGAATGACAACCTCCGTCTCAGGATCACCCATACGAACATTGTATTCAATCACATATGGCTCTCCACTTTGGTTCATCAAACCAATGAAAATAAAACCACAATAATCCATTCCTTCTTCTTGAATTCCGCGAACCGTCGGCTTCACTACTTGCTCTTCCACTTTTTCCATAAAGCTTTTATCAGCAAACACAACCGGGGATACTGCTCCCATTCCACCTGTATTCAATCCTGTATCTCCATCACCGATTCGCTTATAATCTTTTGCCTCAGGAAGAATAACATAGTCCTTACCATCTGTCAAAACAAAAACTGACAGCTCGATACCTTTTAGGAATTGCTCAATTAAGACTTTTGCACTTGCATCACCAAATTGTTTGTTGATAATTAAGTCGTCTAGATTTTGTTTTGCTTCCGCAAGATCTTCCGTGATTAACACTCCTTTCCCAGCAGCTAAACCATCTGCTTTCAAAACGTAAGGTGGCTCTAATGATTCCAGGAATTTATATCCTTCTTCAATATTGGTTTCATCAAACACTTCAGCTGCTGCGGTAGGAACTCCATATTTCTTCATGAAGTCTTTGGCAACCTGCTTACTCCCTTCTAGGATAGCACCGGTTTTACCAGGGCCAACTACCAACAGACTTTTATGTGCTGCCTTCAAGTCGTCAGCTAATCCATTTACCAATGGGTCTTCAGGACCGATAACCACCAGATCAATCTCATACTGAGTGACAGCATTGATTACCGCTACATGATTTTTAGGATCTAAATCTAGGTTTGTCGCAACATCGCCAGTCCCTCCATTACCTGGAGCAATGTATAATTTATCACATTTTGGACTTTGCGCCATTTTCCATGCCAACGCATGCTCTCTTCCTCCAGAGCCGATCACTAAAATATTCATGATGTAGATTTTTCTATTTCACTGAAAACAAGTTTCAAAAATAGAAACTAATTCTACACCCTGAGTACTTATGTAAGGATTAAAAGTGAATTTTAATGAGCATGCTCGGACATGAACTTAATTCGCATCAATCGAACTTCATCTTCAGAGTAATATTCACCCAATTCTTCCATAGCTGCTTCAATACTGTCACTTTCGGCATTCATGAAATAGTCCGTAATATCATCTTGACGATCATCGTCCAATAATTGATCAATGTAATAGTCCAAATTAAGCTTAGTTCCTCCGTAACAGATGTTTTCAATTTCGGTAATCAGAGCCTCATATTTCAGGTCTTTGGACTCAGCGATTTCTTCCAAATCGATTTGTCTGTCGATCTGCTGAATGATGAAAATTTTATTCTTGGATTTAGCTCCAGAAGATTTCACCAATACATCAGAAGCAGTCATGATGTCATTTTCATCTACGTACTTCTCGATCATCGCCAGGAATGGCTTACCAAATTTGCGAGCTTTACTCTCTCCCACTCCAACAATCTTGATTAGATCATCCATGGTCATTGGATAGAGTGTCGCCATTTCTTCCATAGATGGCTCCTGGAAGATTACGTATGGAGGAAGGTCTTTCTCCTTTGCCACTTTCTTACGAAGTGCCTTTATCATATCATAAAGGTTCTTATCATAAGCTGTGGTATTAATAGTCTCCTTTTCTATTTCTTCTTCTTCACCTTCTGATTCGTATTCATGGTCTTTGACCATCTCTACCTTGAATGGGTCTACTAAGAAGTCCAACCCTTTTTGAGTCAATTGAAATACTCCAGGGTGCTCTATATCTTTTTTGATGAACTCATTAAGAAGAGTCTGGCGAATGATCGATTTCCAGAAACGCTGATCATGATCTTTACCCGCTCCAAAAACACTCAGTTGATCATGGCTGTAACTAAGCACATGCTCAGTTTTCTCACCAACTAATAGGCTTGCTATGTGATTTCTATCAAATCGCTCTTCCGTAAGTCTTACTGCCTCAATCACCAATTTCGCATACTCACCACCTTCAAAATGCTGGCGCTCATGCAAGCAATTGTCACAAGCCTCACAGTTATCAACTTTCCACTCTTCACCGAAATAGTGCAGCAACTGTTTCCTACGACATACTCCAGAGTCAGCATATAAGGCTACTTCATCCAATAGGAATCGTGCATTCTCACGTTCCGTTACGGATTTATCCTTGTTGAATTTCTCTAACTTCAGAATGTCATTGTAGCTGTAGAACATGACTACTTTACTAGTGATGCCATCTCTACCAGCTCTACCAGTTTCCTGATAATACCCTTCTATTGACTTTGGCGCATCATAATGAATAACATAGCGCACATCTGGCTTGTCAATCCCCATTCCGAAAGCAATAGTCGCAACGATTACATCTACATCTTCATTCAAGAAAGCATCCTGATTCTTCATGCGAATATTTGCCTCCATACCTGCATGGTATGGTGCTACATTCACACCATTTACTTTCAGGAATTCTGCAATCTCTTCAACTTTCTTTCTACTCAAGCAGTAAACAATTCCAGATTCGCCTTTGTGTTCTTTTACAAATTTGACCAGTTGCTTTTTAGCCTGCTTTTTAGGCTTTACTTCGTAGATAAGATTTGTTCTGTTAAAAGAGCTCTGAAAAACCTGAGCTTCTTCCATTTCTAGATTCTTAGCAATATCCATTTGCACCTTTGGTGTTGCTGTTGCTGTTAAAGCAACTACTGGGATATCTCCAAAATCTTTGATAATGCTTTTTATCCTTCTATATTCAGGCCTGAAGTCATGTCCCCACTCAGAAATACAGTGCGCTTCATCCACGGCCACAAATGAAATATTGGCCTGCTTAAGGAAATCTATGTTTGCTTCTTTGGTCAGGGATTCAGGGGCTACGTATAGCAGCTTCACCTCTCCTGCCAGAGTTTCTTTCTTTACTTTGGTGATTTCACCTTTACTCAACGTGCTGTTTAAGAACTTCGCGTTGATTCCTACAGCATTCATCTGATCTACTTGATTTTTCATCAAAGCAATCAAAGGTGATATAACAATTGCTGTTCCGTCCTTCACTATCGCAGGCAACTGATAACATAAAGATTTACCAGCTCCTGTTGGCATGATGACAAAAGTATTTTTGCCATCCATTACATTTTGAATGATTTGTTCTTGTGTACCCCTAAAAGTGTCGTAACCGAATACTTTCTTCAAGGTACTTTTGAGGGTGTTGTCTTCGCCTATCTCCATCTCCGCAAAAGTTTCTTTTACCTTCTTATAATTTACATAAAATAAATAATAGACTTAAAGTTCAAGCCGACTATTTTCAATATGACGTTGGCGACTGTGCCAGGTTGATGATTTTGGTATATTTGTCGAAAATAAATCAGAATAAGGATAATTCCTCAAGAAAGATTATGAACAAGAATTTACACGTAGTGATAATGGCTGGAGGGACCGGAACGAGATTTTGGCCTTACAGCAGAAATGCTAAACCCAAGCAATTCATAGATGCCTTAGGCACAGGACGTTCACTACTGCAAATGACCTTTGACAGGTTTTCCAAGAGTGTTCCTACAGAGAACATTTGGGTTGTTTCCAATGAGATTTATGATGACTTATTAGCTGAGCAATTACCAGAGCTAAATAAGGAAAACATCTTATTAGAGCCCACCAAGAGAAACACCGCTCCTTGTATAGCATATGCGGCATATAAGATCCGGAAAAAAGATCCTAATGCAGTAATGGCAATCCTTCCTTCTGACCATGTGATCTTCAAAGAAGAACAGTTTCTGGAAGTAATTAATACGGCTGTAGAAGGTGCTGATGACCAAGAACTAATTACAATTGGAATTCAACCAAACAGACCTGAAACCGGGTATGGCTACATCCAGTTCGAGGAATCTGATTCTCCCTTGCAGAAGGTAAAAACCTTCACTGAGAAGCCTGAATTAGATCTTGCCAAGAAATTCTTAGAAAGTGGAGACTTTGTATGGAATGCTGGAATTTTTGTTTGGAGTATTAAGGCCATTATTTCTGCTTTTGAGAACTACCAACCTGAACTTGCTGAAACGTTCGAAGAAGGAAATGAACTATACTTTACTGACAATGAAAAAGGCTTCATAAAAGACGCCTATGCCGTCAGCAAAAGTGTATCCATTGACTATGCAATCATGGAGAAGTCTGAAAGCGTGAGCATGGTATTGGGCGACTTTGGATGGTCTGACCTGGGATCATGGAATGCACTTCATGAGATTCAAGACAAGGACGAAAACGACAATGTCTTGAAAGGTGATATTATGACTTACAATGCTAAAGACAACTACATCCTTAGCAAATCTAAGCGACTTATCCTTGCAGAAGGTCTGGAAGGCTATTTAGTAGCGGATTTCGAAGACGTACTGTTAATCTGCAAAAAAGAAGATTCTGGAATTTTCAGAGAATTCGTAAGTGACGTAAAAGAGAAAAAAGGAGATAAGCTTATATAAAGCGTTGACGATTCACTTCATACAATGCCATTGCAGTTGCTGCGGCTACGTTGAGTGATTCTATTTCTCCAGTAATTGGGATTTTCACCTGTTTGTTAGCCATTTCAAGGAAGACAGGTGAAATTCCTTCATCTTCAGATCCCATTAAAATGGCTGTTGGTCCCATTAAGTCAATGTCTTGAAAGAACGACTCGGCTTTTTCTGTACTCGCCACTAATTGCAAGCCCGAATCTTTTAAAAACTGCAACGCCTCTTTGAAGTTGGACTCACGACAAACAGGAATAAAGTTCAATGCGCCAGCAGAAGTCTTGATAGCATCGGCATTGATTTGAGCACTGTTCTTAGTAGGGATCAGTATAGCATCTACTCCCATACACTCAGCAGTTCTAGCAATTCCACCAAAATTCCTTACGTCGGTAACCCTATCCAATACAAGAATCAGAGGCACCTTTCTATTCTCAAAAATCTCTGGAAGTACATGCTCGATTTTGTGGTATTGAACTGGAGAAACGAAGGCTACAACTCCTTGATGGTTCTTACGAGTGAAGCGATTGATTTTCTCAACTGGAACTGTAGAAAGAGGTATTTTATTTTGATGCAATAACTGCAGCAATTCTTTCATCAGGTCACCTTTAAGACCTTTCTGAACAAACACTTTCTCAAGATCTTTACCTGAGTGTATTGTCTCAATAACTGCTCTTATTCCATAAATGAGATTCTCAAACTTCTTCTCCATTACATTCCCTTTCTAAGTTCTCCTACTTGATTGTACCAGACCTGCTCATACTCGCGATCTCGCTTCAATGTGTACATTGAGGGTGTAAAGAGAGTTGAAATCCGAATGAATTCAAATTCTTCACCTGTAATATATTGCCAGACCTCTGATCTTTCAGACCTAAAAACCTTGTCTGGCTTACCGAAGATTAAGTAAATAACTCCTCGATCCGTTTTCCAACCTTGTTTATAATCTGTGAACAAACGATTCACTGTTTCTACTCGGTTATAAAAGTTTCTAATGGCAGATTTGGCTCTAAAGCGAGATCCATAGGTATTCACCCAAAAGCTTTCGAAGGCTCCTTTACTCATCTTATTCGTCAATGTATTCAATTCAGACTCTGTGGAAATGTAGGTCAATGGTGGAACTAACTCCTCAATCCTTCGTTGTGCCGGATAATAACCTGGACAACTTAAAAGTGTCAATCCATTCTGTGCGGTACTGTCCTCCTGAATTAAATAAAAATGATAGGTTCCTAATTGAGAAAGCTGTCCATCAAAGAAAAACGAACTATCAATTTCCAAACTAGGTGCAATTGGTCGCATACGCCCCATTGCAGGATCTGCTGGACCAAAATCATCTAAATACGCGTATGAATGATAAGATGTTAAATCACCTTTCAATTTGATCGATCCAGACACGTAATTAGTTAAAATTGGAACTCCTTGTTCATCTACCGGATAAAACGAAGGAAAACCTACCGGAGAATTGACACGAACATCTTCCACCTTGAAAACACCACGATTTATATCAAACCAGGCTATTAACAGCAGCGACTTACTTGTTTTAGACAATGTCAGTTGAAAATACTTTGCTTCTCCTTGATCAAAAAGCGTATCCAATGTGTAAGATCGAAGTGTATCGTGAGCTACCGAGTTATATTCATCTTGAATTAAAAAAGTCTGATCCCAATGATTAATGGTGTCGGTGACTACTTTATATATCACTTTGATTTGACCTCCTTCTTCCACCACTCGGTGCGCAAACTGAATCCCTGATTCCGGGTCATATTGATAAGTCAAATTCACCTTGGACATATCGATCCCAACTGCATATGCAACACATACAATTTGTAAAAGAAAAAACGGAAAAAGTCTGGTTCTTGTCATAGGTGGAAAAAGTTAACTAATAATTTGGTTTCTTTGCCAAAAAAAGAAGGAATGAGTGTTTACACTACGGAAATAGCATCGGATCAGATTCCATCTGACAACCCAATACATCAGCGTTTGTTACAAGCCTATTACGAAGCTGCTCCATTCATTGAAGGTGATTTACTTGAATTAGGCTGTGGTGAAGGACGAGGAGTAGAAATACTAACAGAAAAAGCAAACAGCTATTTAGGATTAGACAAGATTGAAGAAGTAATTGCCAATCTAAAAGCAAAATTCCCAGACCATCAATTTGAGTCCAGTGTATTTCCTCCTTTTAAAATACCTGACAATTCATTTGATACCGTGGTTAGTTTCCAGGTGATTGAGCACATCAAAAAAGATGAATTGTTCCTATCTGAAATTCAAAGAATACTAAAGCCAGGTGGCAAGGCGATCTTATCTACTCCAAATATCAAAATGACTCTGAGTAGAAATCCATGGCACGAAAGAGAATATACAGCTGATGAGTTGGTTGGTTTAGCCGGGAAATATTTCAGTAAAGTGGACATGCGTGGCATAGCGGGGAATGAAAAAGTCCTTGAATACCATGAAAGAAACAGAAAATCTGTACAAAAAATAATGAAGTACGATTTCCTTGATCTACAGTATAAATTACCTGCTTCTTTCCTAAGGTTACCATATGATTTGCTAAATCGAAGAAACCGCAATAAACTTCAAAATGAAGCTGACGAATTAGTACTTTCTATCATACGAGAAGACTACTTTTTAAACGAAAAATCCGAAACAAATCTGGATCTGTTTTGTATACTATATAAGTAACAAAACATTAATAAAATGGCTTCAGATAAATTATTAACAGAATTAAATCAGCTTTTAAGCGACTTACATATCTACTATCAAAACACTCGTGGATTCCACTGGAACATCAAAGGAAAAAGATTCTTTGAGTTGCATGTGAAATTTGAAGAGTTGTATACAGAAGCGCTTGAAAATATCGATGAAATTGCAGAACGAATTTTAACCATAAAAGGTCAACCGCTACATTCTTTTGAGGCTTACCTAGAAACAAGTAACATCAAGCCTGTGACCAATATGTCAAAAGATGAAGACATTGTGGCTTCTCTTCTTGATCAGATTGGATTATTGGTAAAGCAAGAAAATGTAGTGAAGGAATTGGCTGCTTCTGAAGATGATTCAGAAACGGAGGACATGATGATCGCATTGACTAACTCACATGAAAAAACCATGTGGATGTTCAGATCATGGTTAGGCTAAAAATCGCTTATACCATTTATTAAAAACATATAAAGACCATACAAGTATGGCTGAATCGCCCGGATCGAAAGAGTGCAATTGCTTTTTGATTCGGGCGATTTGTTTCCACTCAAATATTCCTTGTGACTCAATCAACTGTTGATTGAAAACAAACTGATCAAGCTCACTACTCAGTTCTTTTCTAAACCAATCCAATAAAGGCACTTCAAAACCGTGCTTTGGTCGGGAATAAAGCTCCTCTGGTAAATAATCTCTGAAAGCTTCTCTTAATACAATCTTTCGTTGATTTCCTTTGATCTTCATGTCCTGATCCATTTGGAATGCCTGGGCCACCACACGATGATCCAAAAACGGCACTCTAACTTCCAAACTATTGGCCATAGACATCAGATCCACTTTCTGAAGCATATCTCCTTGCAACACCATTTGTGCATCTGAGGCTAACACCTCATTGATATGTCCGGAAGAAATCAGTTGAGTAAACTCTTTTTCCAGCTCTTCCGTGTCGGACTGATAATCTGACTTCAGCAGCTGATTTACTGTAGACTTCTGAATGAAACTAGCCAAATACCAATAGCGCTCGGGTAAGGTCAATCCTTGCAACTGCGCAAATCGATCCAGCTGTCGGAAAGTATTGGTGAGTTTATTATTTCTGGAATGAGGCAACGCAGACCATATTGGACCTAATGACTTAATCAATCCATTTCTAGCAGACTGCTGCTGACTCAAAAGCCAGGCACTGTGTTTGTTATATCCAGAAAAGATTTCATCTGCACCATCTCCAGATAAAGCAACGGTCACATGTTTGCGAGTCTGCTGACTCAGGATATACACCGGCAATGCGGATGAATCTGCAAATGGCTCATCGATATACTCAACCACATCACCCACTTGAGACAATAAATCATCATTGCTTAATGAGAAAACCTGATGATCGGTCTTATATTTTTCTGCAACCAGATTGGCATAGTGTGTTTCATCAAAGAACTTATTGTCTTTAAACCCAATACTAAAAGTTTTAAGCTGTTTAACCTGCTCGCTCGCTAATGCTGTGATGATGGAAGAATCTATTCCACCACTGAGAAACGCACCCAAAGGCACATCGGCCACCAATCGATCCTGCACAGAAGAACGCAAAGCATCTATCACTGCCTGCTTGGCATTTGTCAAATCATGAATGGAAGGATTGGTATGATCAGGAAATTGATAGAATTGATGCTTAGAAACTTTTCGATCCTTGATCTCTAAATAGTGACCAGGTTCCAACTTATTAACTCCTTCAAATATTGAATGTGGCGCCGGAATATAGGTCAACTGAAAATACAAGTTCAGCGCGGCTTTGTCAATCTTGCGGTCAATACCATAAGTCATCAAAGACTTCATTTCTGAAGAGAATAGAACTCTATCTTCATTGATGGTATACAGAAGTGGTTTTATACCAAAGCGATCACGAGCAATCAACATGACCTCCTCACTTTTATCATAAATGGCAAAGGCAAAGAATCCATTTAGCATATTGAGCATTTCTGCTCCCCAATGAATGTACGCTTTGAGTAATACTTCAGTATCGCTTTCAGTTAGAAATGAAAATCCCTTCTGGAGTAGTTCCTGACGAATGGACTGGTAATTATAGATTTCCCCATTAAAAACAATCCCATACCGACCAGATTCATCAAACATTGGTTGATTAGCTCCCGTAGAGGTATCTATAATGGAAAGTCTGCGGTGTCCGATCCCCGCAATATCATCAAACCAGGTATTGTGCGCATCTGGTCCACGCTTAGATAGACTTCTTGTAGCAGCCTCTAAGTGAACTAAATTGATCCTTCCAATGGAGTTAAATGCAAAAATCCCTGTAATCCCGCACATATGGCATTAAATTTATGGACTTACATGGAATCCGATAGCCAATTACGAAAAAAGATAGAAAATCAGAAGAGGATATGAATAGTGTTTATGTAAGACTGGTGATTTTTACATTTTTTACAATGAGTTTTCTTGCTCCTACTCTCGCTCAGAGCAAGAAAAAAATGAAGAAAATTGAGAAGGTGATTTCAATGGCTCACACCTATCTAGGAGTTCCTTATAGATATGGTGGAATGGGCAAAAATGGCATTGATTGTTCTGCTTTGATCTACAATTGCTACCGTGTAATCGATGTAGATCTTCCAAGAACTGCTAAAGAACAATCCAAAATAGGTAGCAGCAAAGGCTGGGGCAATTTGCGACCTGGTGATATTGTCTATTTCAAATTCAAAAACAAAGGTGAAAAATGGTACCACAGTGGCATGATCACCTATGTAGGAAAAGACGACATCAAATTCATTCATGCATCTACCAGTAGAGGCGTTACCATGTCCAGCCTGATGTCTGACTACTATAAAAAGAATGTCAAGAAATTCAGAAGAGTGATTTAATTATCCAGATTAAGATCACTCATCATTTTCTTTATGGCTTTCAATGAGCCAAAAAGCACCATTCGATCATTTTCTTTGAAGATAGTACCACCGTGAACAACCCCAGTAACCTGGTGATTGACCACTTCATGACCTAAGATGTTTTTAGAGATCTTTTGACCAAGAACTGTCACTAAAGAAACTTTATAGGTATCAATAATCTTCAATTCATTGATCGATTTACCAATAAATGATTCTGGAACTTCCACTTCAGTGATTTCATAAGTATCATCCAAAGCAAATGATTTTATAGAACCCGACACCATCAATCGATTGGCAAACTGATGTGCAAAATCAGACTCTGGATTAACCACTTCTGTTACTCCCATGGCTTCAAGGATCGTCTGATGCACAGGCGATATCGCACGACCAATGATACGGGTCTTACCACAATGCTTTTTCAAGAGTGCTGTGGTTGTAACTGAAGCTCCTACATCTTCACCTATTCCCACCACTACTACATCAGAATCCGCAAGTGGCAATTCCGTCAACGCAAATTCGTTGGTACTATCCATTACCAACGTATGCGTGAGTTTATCCTGCAAATGATTAACATAGGTTGCATTTGTATCAACACCAATTACTTCATGTCCTTCTTCCATTAAGCGCAGCGATAGCGCAGCACCAAAATTTCCGAGACCTATTACAATGCATTTCATATCAATATTGGTTAGTTGATAAATATCTTTTCTTCTGGGTATTGAATCGGTTTGTACTCATACGTATAGAACTGACGGGCAATTCCTGTTAATAAAGTGAGCAATCCTACACGACCAACAAACATGGTTACAATTATCACTACTTTACTAGGAACACTCAAGTCTCCTGTGATTCCCATACTCAATCCTACAGTACTAAATGCAGAGAAGCATTCAAATGCGATTGGCAAGATTCCCAATTGCTCATCGAATGTGATTAGCAAGAATGTAGACAATCCAATCACAATAAGCGAAAGAGAAATAATAGAGGTAGACCGTTGTAAAGCTCCCTGATCTATTCGCTTCCAGCCCACACGAATACTTTTAAAGCCAAATGCCTGCTGGAAAATATTCAAGGTGGCCACAGCAAATGTGGTTGTTTTAATACCTCCTCCTGTAGATCCTGGCGATGCACCAATCCACATCAACAACATGACTATCATAATACATGAATGAGTCAGTGCTCCAGTATTGACAGTATTAAATCCAGCAGTTCTAGTAGTGATAGAACCAAATAAGGCAGTTACAAATTTACCAAACGCACCATGTTCCTTCAGTGTATTATCGTATTCCAGCACATAAAATAAAATGGCTCCAAATACAATCAGAATCAATGAAGTAACCAGTACAATTTTGGTATTCAAACTTAGCTGTGGGCGTATCTTGTTGTTATTGTTATTTCCAAGAACCAGGTCAAACCATCTGAAGATTCGATAGCTAACACTTCTTTTACTGTACTGATACAGATTAATAATTACTCCATATCCAATACCTCCGAGTACTATCAAGACACAGATCACCAAATGCAGTGAGTAATTGAACCGAAAACTCTCTTCGTACAATGAATTGCTCAAAGTAGAGAATCCTGCATTACAAAAAGCTGAAATGGAATGGAAGAAGGAGAAAAACCATCGATTATCTGAAAATCGAAAATCCTCACCCACTGTATAGTAGATCAAAATGGCTCCCACTACCTCCACAAACACTACGAAAACCAGTATTTGAATTAACGTCTTGAAGGTGTTTCCTAAAGTTTCGGCATTGATAAGGTTCTTTAGGTTAAGTCTATTTTCATAAGAGCCAAATCCTTTGAACAATAAACCAAACATGGAAGTAAAACTCAACATGCCAAGAGCACCACATTGGATCAAAAACAAAATTGCTAATTGACCTACATGGGAAAAATCTTTACTCGTATCCAATACAGCCAATCCAGTCACACAAACGGCACTTGTTGACGTAAACAACGCATCCACAAATGATATCCCATTTGTTGTTGAATTTGGCAACATCAAAATAAGTGTGCCAATGAATATCAGCACCAGGAAACTAATGACGAATACCAATGCTGGATGTAGTGTTTGTCTATCCAATGTTGCTAATCGACTAGATAAGTCAAACATGGCAACAAGGAACACCAACATCGCAGTAACAAAATTGAGATCCTTGTTCTGAAACAGCACAAATAGCAGTGTATTCACGATAGAAATTATCGCGAGAATCAGTACAATCCCAAAAACTACGTAGGTTCCTCTTCTCTTAACAGGCTTGTGATATCCTGGAGGTCGCAACGTGTTTTTCATAAACACCAGCACTGCCCAACCAAGTATCATATAATAGATATCGGTCACCAGGTGATGCCAATAATTCTCAGGATATCCATAATCAAGAATTAAAGCAACCAGTGCGAGAACACTGAGAATAAAAATATGCCAGTCCGGTGTTTTGGTCGATCGATTCATTGAGCAATCAATGTAAGCAGCTCAAAGATAACTGATCAATCGAGGGATAGTTCATGACGACACCACAAATAAAAAAACCACTCAGATTTCTCGAAGTGGTTTCTGTGGAGCATATCGGGTGATGACGAGCCGAAGGCTATCATCATAGTGACAAGCTATGCTTCGTCACTATTCGAACTTGCTTAAAGGATTAATTAGAAAAAGCCTGACCGATAAGTCAGGCTTTTAATGGTGGAGCATATCGGATTCGAACCGATGACCCCTACGCTGCCAGCGTAGTGCTCTAGCCAGCTGAGCTAATGCCCCGTAAATCTGCTCTAGCCTCCCGATAGTTATCGGGAGAGCTAATGCCCCATTTATTCAAATGGATAAATTCTTATCACTATCATAGCGTAGTGCTCTATCCTGCGCGGACCGACCAGCTAAGCTAATCCCCGTAACTCTGTGGGTTAGCGAATTTAATCCAAAAATCTAATTCACCAAGGTTTAGCCTAGAATTGAAAATAGTTTAACACATTCGGAAATCTTTGCAATTCTTTTTTCGTTACGGTTTGATGTAACTTTCGAAAACACCCCGTTTTCACTAATCAATCCTAATGAGTAAATCTAAAGTAACCATAGGCCATGTGTTTAAAACGATCGTGTGGCCACGTAGAAATATTTTAGCCGTAGGGCTTGTTTTAATCATCATCAGCCGGCTTGCAAGCCTTGTTTTACCAGGCGCAAGTAAGTATCTGATGGATGATGTTATCCAGAAAGGAGATATGGAAATGCTGAAAACCCTGGTTCTTGCAGTTGCTGGATCCATTGTTATTCAGTCCATCACATCCTTTTTATTGACCCGAATATTAAGTGTAGAAGCACAACACCTAATCGCCCAACTTAGAGCAAGGGTACAAAAAAAGATCATCTACTTGCCAGTTCGCTTTTTTGACAATAGCAAAAGTGGAGAGCTTGTTTCGAGAATCATGTCTGATGTAGAAGGCGTGAGAAACCTGGTAGGTACAGGCTTGGTACAATTAGTTGGAGGACTGATCACTGCAGTTATTTCATTGGTGTTGCTCATCAACATCAGTCCTATGATGACACTCTATGTATTGGTTCCTGTTACCATTTTCGGAGTGATCTCCTTAAAAGCATTCGGGTACATCCGTCCAATCTTTAGAGAGCGAGGCAAAATCAATGCTGAAGTAACTGGCCGACTGACAGAGACTCTGAATGGAATCCGTGTAATCAAAGGATTCAATGCGGAAAAGCAGGAGGTAAAAACTTTTGAAGATGGAGTGGAGCGTTTATATCTCAATGTAAAAAAGAGTTTAACCTCTACAAGCTTCGTTACTAGCTCGGCAACATTCCTGTTAGGCTTGGCCAGCACGGGAATTATGGGAATCGGAGGCTACATGATCATTGAAGGAGATATTACCATTGGTGATTTCCTTTCTTTCACATTGTATCTAGGCTTCATGATTGCACCAATTGTGCAGATGAGCAATATTGGCAGTCAACTAACAGAGGCCTTCGCAGGACTGGATCGTACAGAAGAAATCATGAATATGGATCCGGAAGATGATGGATCGGTTAGAAATATTCAAATTCCTCAAATCAAAGGAGATGTAAGTTTTCAGAACGTGAGCTTCGCGTATGAAGAAGAAAACCGAGTGATAAAAAATGTTTCTTTTGAAGCTCCAGCAGGAAGTGTTACCGCATTGGTCGGAACTTCAGGATCAGGTAAATCCACGATTGCCAGTCTAGCAGCATCATTCTTAAACCCAGATGACGGCACAATTTTCATCGATGGTCAGGACCTATCTAAAGTTTCTTTAGACAGCTATCGAAGACAACTCGGTGTAGTACTTCAAGACGACTTTTTATTCGAAGGTACTATTCGAGAAAACATTCTTTTCCCGAAACCAGACGCCACCGAAACTGAACTGTTAGAAGCAGTGAAAGCAGCTCATGTGGATGAGTTTACCGATCGATTCGAAAAAGGACTAGATACTACTATTGGAGAGCGTGGAGTTAAACTTTCTGGTGGCCAGAAGCAGCGCATTGCAATAGCCAGAGCCATACTAGCGGATCCGAGAGTACTCATTTTGGATGAAGCAACTTCCAATCTGGACACAGAAAGTGAAAGCTATATTCAGGAAAGTTTGGCTCGACTCATGAAAGGTAGAACCTCCTTTGTGATCGCTCACCGGTTAAGCACCATTCGTCAAGCAAACCAAATTTTGGTTATTGAAAACGGGCAAATTGCAGAGCAAGGAACACATGATGACTTAATTGCAAAGCAAGGAAGGTATTATGATTTGTATACCTATCAAGCAAGAATCTAAAGGGTTTAGAAAATTCCAAGGATTTTTTGCACTTAGATTTGTATATTTATGATTCCCAAACCAGAAGAGACTGTGACTTTGCTCCCCAACCGAGCATAGATTTAGTAGTGTTAAGCAGTATATAGAGAAGAGAATCAAATGATTATAGGTATTGGTGGCGTGAGCCGCGCAGGGAAATCTACGCTAGCAGAAAGACTAAAAGAGCATTTCGAGAAAAATGGCAAAACAGCAAGCGTCTATTGTCAAGACGAATATGTGAAACCAACCATTTCTTTACCAAAGGTGCAAGGAGTACCAGATTGGGAGAGGCCAAGTACTATTAAATGGGACAAACTTCTGAAAGATGTTCAGAAGTCAGACACAGATGTTAAAATCATCGAGGGCCTTTTTTCCTTCTATCCAGCGTCGCTCAGATCTGAATATGATTTGAAGATTTTTGTAGAAATACAAAAAACAACGTTCCTTAAAAGAAAGCTTGAAGACAATCGATGGGAAGAAGAACCAGATTGGTATGCAGAGCATGTCTGGAGATCTTTCTTGAAATACGGCCAGATGAAAGGTGACAAACAAGAGTATATTCCCATATCTGGAGAATCTGAAATTAACTTACAGGAGATTATCAATCTGATACCAGATTAAGCAACCTCCTCAATTAGATAAACAATTTTATTAAAGGTGACTTGTTCACCTTTTTTTGTACCCAAAAACATCTTCCCAAGAGGCGAAACAGGAGACAAACAAAAAACATCCACTCCTTCATGTTTGATTTTACCAAGACTCACAGACAGGTAAAACAGGCCTTTATTGGTTTTGATCACAGATCCAAGTTCTGCTACCTGATCTGTCTGAGCATCTAATTGATCCAACACTTTTTTCTGCTTTAACACCTCATTGAGTGCATGAGCGACCTTCTCTTTTTCCAGATGCATCATAGCTCTTCCGGTCTCATACTTATCTCCAGCGCTACTTTTCGTTTCTTCATTCGCGGCATCTTGAAACCCCTTCAAATTCGTCTGAAGACCAGCAATTTTCTCACCTACAATGCCCAAACACTCCGATAACAACTTCTGTTTCAGCTCTTTCATATCCTGATTCATCCAGATTACTTCTCAACTCAGTTAAACCGATATGCAACCTAGTGATAGTTTTTGACATCTTTAAAAGGAATAACGCCAATCACCATGCTAAAAAATTTCTTTAAAACTACTTTTCGTAACCTCTGGAAAAACAAAAGCTACGTCATCATCAACATCCTTGGCCTTAGCCTTTCGCTTGCTTGTTGTATCGTTGCCTACCTCAATTACAATTTTGCAGCAGATTATGATAGCAATCATTTAAATCAGGATCGCATCTACAAAATACAGGTTGCTAAATCAGTCCAAAATCAGGAAGTTCCTTATGGAATAACTCCGTTACCACTTGGAGCCGGTCTAGCAGATCAACTGAGCGAAGTGGAGTATAGCACACGCTACACACAAGGAGGAATGATTTTCAAAAAAGGCAACAATGTGCTAGACGAGGGCATAGGTTTTGGCGAGGAACATTTCTTTGACATCTTCACCTTTCCTTTCAAATACGGAAACAAAGAAGCCTTTAAAGATCCTGGCCAAATCATTCTATCTCAGGAAACATCAGAAAAACTTTTTGGCCAAATCGACCCAACCGGAGAAATGGTCACCCTTATAAAAGAAGATGGATCTCAACTAACCAAACTAGTAGGAGGAGTCCTTGAAGAGATCCCTATGAACTCTAGTGTTCATTTTAGCGGACTCCTTCCTTTTGATGAATACTTTTCAATTTATGAGGTGGACCGAAATGATTGGGGCCGGTTTTTAGCTGCGACGTTCATCATGACAAACACCAATCAATATCCAGAAAATGCCATCAAGGCGTTAAATGATCAATACATCACTATTCAAAATGAAGCGCGTGATGACTGGAAAGTAGCGACATACACTTTAGAATCACTAAATACACTTGGTGTAAACGGCGAAGACCTAAGAGCCAACTGGCTATATCAAGCTCCACCAAAGCCTGCCGTCATCGTACCGTTTATTATGGCTATCTTAATGTTGCTCATTGCTTGTTTCAATTTCACTAATACGTCCATTGCGATTTCCAGTAAGCGACTAAAAGAAATAGGAATACGTAAAGTAATGGGCGGAAATAGAAGTCAGCTAATATTTCAATTTCTTGGTGAGAATATTGTATTGACTTTCATTTCATTGGCCCTATCCACCATCATCGCCATGTATCTGGTTCCAGCATATTCTGCGATGTGGGACTTCATTGATTTGGAGCTGAATTTCACTGCGAACCCTGAATTATATCTATTCCTGGGTGGTTTGCTGGTATTCACCTCATTGATAGCAGGAGGTTATCCTTCGATTTACATTAGCGCTTATCAACCGGTAAAAATTCTACGAGGCAATCTTAGCATGGGTGGCACGAGCATTTTTTCAAAGGTGCTTCTCACTTCTCAGTATGTCCTTACTGCCATTGCGCTGATCGCCAGCTTGGCCTTTTCTCAAAACGCCAAGTATCAAAGTGATTTGGATGTTGGGTTTGAGAAATCAGATGTCATTTTCGTGAGAGTACCAAATGAATCCACATATGACCGATTGGCTCAACGAATTGAACAAAACCCTTCTATTGAAAAGATTGCTCAGACTGAAGAACATATTGGTATGTGGAACTACAGTCGTACGCTGAAAAATGAAGATCAGGAACTAGAGGCATTTATGCTGGATCTAGGCTTAGATTATCCTGAAGTGATGGAATTGGAAATGGTAGCGGGAAGATACTTTACCGAAGACCTTTACGAACACGACAAACAAAACTCCATTATTGTCAATGAAAAACTAGTGGAAGAATTCGGATGGGAAGAACCCATTGGAAAAATGGTAAAGATCGATGATTCTACTAGACTTCAGGTGGTGGGTGTAATGAAGAACTTCTACATGGATGGATTCTGGAACCCTCTAGAACCTTACGGAATCAGGCCAGCACATAAGGATCGTACAACTTTTGCAGTGATCAAAGCAGCTCCGGGCACGAGCAAGGCTACCAATAAAATCATTGAAGAGGCATGGTATGAAATAGAACCCAACAAACCATATCCAGGCAGATATCAAGATGAATATTTGAGAGATGCCGAAGAAGTAAATGGCAATATCATGGTCATGTTTAGTTTCCTCGGAATTTTGGCATTGGTATTATCTTCAATAGGGCTATTCACTCTTGTTTCACTTAACATCATTAAACGAGTCAAAGAAATTGGCGTGAGAAAAGTGTTGGGCGCTTCAATCGCTCAAATCATCGCCAAAGTCAACACCCAATTTGTCTGGATTTTGATGATTGCGATCACTTTAGGTGGCGCACTCTCTTACCTGGCAATAGATGCACTGATGGGATCCATTTTTGCATATTATAAAACCATGTCCGTGCTGACTCTCTTTGTACCTATTGGAGTTTTATTGCTAGTAGCTGCTGGCACATCCATTGGGCGCACATTAAATGCAGCCAGGAAGAATCCGGTGGACTCGCTGAGGTATGAGTAAAAGTTTTCCCATAGCGTAATCAACAGAAGTTGTCATTTCGAGCCTGTCTGTCTACAGACAAGGAAACCAGAAATCTTTCCGTGATATAGGTTAGCCCTATTGAAAAAGAGAGATTTCTCCTTTGTAGAAATGACAGCAATGGGAAAAGTTAAAAATCTATATCAAATCAAAATTCAAATTTGATTCCTTGTGCTAAAGGAAGCTCAGTTGAATAATTAATTGTATTGGTTTGTCTTCTCATGTAAGCTTTCCACGCATCAGATCCAGACTCACGTCCACCGCCAGTTTCTTTCTCACCACCAAATGCTCCACCAATCTCAGCTCCTGAAGTACCGATGTTTACATTGGCAATACCACAATCTGAACCAGCATGTGATAAGAACAACTCTGACTCACGCATATTGGTCGTCATAATAGCAGAAGAAAGACCTTGAGGAACTGCATTTTGCATTTCAATCGCTTCATCCAATGTGCTGTATTTAATTAAATACAAAATTGGAGCGAATGTCTCATGTTGCACCATTTCAAATTCATTCTTCACTTCGAAGATTGCCGGCTTCACATAGCATCCAGACTCATAGCCTTCACCAGAAAGCACTTCACCTTTGATGATTTCCGTTCCACCTTCAGCTACAACTTTACCAAGCGCATCCTCAAACATCTGAACAGCATCTTTATCGATCAATGGACCAACGTGATTGTTTTGATCCAACGGATTACCAATTCGCAATTGGCCGTAAGCCTTCACTAATCGCTGCTTCACTTCTTCGAACAGACTTTCGTGAATGATCAATCTTCTGGTACTTGTACAACGCTGACCTGCTGTTCCAACTGCACCAAACACCGCACCTGGAATCGCTACGTTAAGATCCGCATTCTCGGTAATGATGATCGCGTTGTTACCTCCCAGCTCAAGAATGGTTTTACCCAATCTTCTACCAACTGCTTCTCCAACAGATTTACCCATGCGAGTAGAACCCGTAGCAGAGATCAATGGCATACGCTTATCATCAGCCATTTTCTTACCTATGGTTGCGTCACCAATAATGAGGTTACACACACCCGGGTGAACACCGTTTTTATCAAAAATGCCCTGAACGATTTTCTGACATCCTATAGCTGACAAAGGAACTTTCTCAGATGGCTTCCAAACACATACATCACCACAAACCCATGCGATAGCAGCATTCCATGCCCAAACAGCCACTGGGAAGTTAAAAGCAGAAATGATTCCTACAATCCCAATTGGATGCCATTGTTCGTACATTCTGTGAGCAGGACGCTCCGAGTGCATAGTCAAACCATAAAGCTGACGCGATAGACCCACTGCAAAATCACAGATATCGATCATTTCCTGCACTTCACCAAGACCTTCCTGAAGCGACTTACCCATTTCGTAAGACACTAATGCCCCAAGATCATCTTTGTGCTTTCTAAGCTCCTCACCGATTTGACGTACGATTTCTCCTCTTTGCGGAGCTGGCTTCAATCTCCAGGTTTTGTATGCCTCTTTAGCAGCTTTGATTACTTTTTCATAAGCATCTTCGTCTGCCAAAGTCACCTCTGCAATCGCTTTTCCATCAGCTGGTGAAAATGAAGTAATCTTCTGTCCTCGAGTTGGCAACCATTTGGTTCCTATCGCAGCACCGGGGTTTGATGCCTCTACACCGAGATTCTTCAGAATCACACTAATTTCTTTTGTTGAACTTGCCATATTCAAGTATTGGTTATTTTGTTGTTTCGAGGTGGCAAAGCTAAAAAAATATCCCACCTAAAAGCATAAAAAATGCCACTCCGGCAAATAATTCCGAAGTGGCACTAAAACTACTCTAACCTAACTAATCACCAACCTAAGCCGTAATATGCTTTTTCTCCGCTCGGATAAATTCCTTCTATCAACACTCCTTCTCCCCTTGCTGCATCCAACGATGCTGTAAGGTCATCGACGGTTCGGATTGGTCGTCTATCTATTTTAGTAATAATGAAGCCCTCTTCTATTCCAGCTTCCTTAAACTTACCATTGTCCAAATCTCTAACCTGAACTCCGTTATCCAATTTTAACTTTTGCTTCATGGTATCAGAAACAGGCTCTACCTTAGCTCCGCTTACCTCATAAGCTCCTTTTTCAGATGCTGAACTTGCCGTAACTACTTCAGTAGTCATAAACTGATTCTTCAAAGTAGCTTTTACCGTTTCCGTTTTTCCATCTCTGATATAAGTCACATCGATTTGATCACCTGGTCTATTCAGTGCCACCTGCTCTTGCAACTGAGCTACATTAGAAACCTTCTTACCATCAATAGCGATGATGACATCTTTCTCTTTCAATCCTGCATCTGCAGCCGAAGTACCTTCATTCACTCTAGCTACGAATACTCCCTTCAGCACATTCAGATTTTCGGCATCAGCCAACTCAGCCGTTACATCACGAATTTGAATTCCAAGAAGTGGACGCTGTACAGCACCAAAATCCTTCAAGTCATAGATCACCTTTTTCACCAAAGTGGCTGGAACTGCAAATGAATACCCTGCGAACGCTCCTGTAGGAGAAGCAATTGCTGTATTGATTCCCACAAGCTGACCTTTCAGGTTAACCAATGCTCCACCTGAGTTCCCAGGGTTAACCGCAGCATCTGTTTGAATAAACGCTTCAATTCTGGTATTGCTTCCACCTCTTGCCAAAATATTGATGTTACGCGCTTTTGCACTTACAATACCTGCAGTTACGGTAGATCTAAACTCGAATGGATTACCAATTGCCAATACCCATTCGCCGATCTGAATATTCTCTGAATCTCCAAAACTCACATAAGGCAGCTGTTCTTCATCTATTTTAATCAAAGCCAAATCCGTATCAGGATCAGTTCCTATCAAAGTTGCCTTGTATGTTCTGTTATCATTGAGCATCACCTCAATATCAGAAGCTCCTTCTACCACGTGATTATTGGTTGCGATGTATCCATCTTCCGAAATGATCACACCCGAACCAGCTCCCTGACGCGGAGATCGCTCACCTCGTTCATATCGATCGCCGAAATATTCTTTAAAGAATTCATCCATCGGGTTTCTAGATGCATAATCTCTAGCTGCTCCAGAGTACTCCGTTTTGATATGAACTACTCCAGGAGTTGCTTGCTTGGCAGCAAATACAAAGTTCAATCCTTCTGGCACCACATAATCTGTGGTATCAAACACATAATTATTAGTCAAACTAACCGGACTAGATCCGTTCACAGGAGTTACCTGTGGCACACGCTGTGGCTCTATTACCAATGAATAGCCTCCAATAGCTATAACCGCTCCCAGGAACGAGGAGAGCACCATAGCAAAATACACGTTTCTCTTACTCATATTCATTTCCTTGTCTTGTCAAAAAAGTCGTACTAATTATACTCAATTCTTTCACTCATTGTTCTACCAAAAACGGACCAAGTGCCCTATGAGTGCTATACCTTAACAATTCTTAACAAAAAACCCCAGCCAATAGTCTGACCAGGGTTTCCAACTTCACATCGCTCACCTAATTACTTTATAGTAATGGTTTTTTTAGTTTCCTTTTTCTCGTCTTTAGGAATCACGATGTTCAAAATGCCGTCCTGATAAGAAGCGTCAATTTTTTCAAGATTCACATTGTCTGGCAGATAGAATGATCTACTGAACGTACCGTAGAAACTCTCAACGCTATGATAGTTTTTCTCATTCTTTTCGTTTTTGAATTTTCTTTCGCCGCTTACAGTGAGACGATCGTCATTTACATCAATTTTGATATCGTCTTTATTTACCCCAGCTAAATGAAATTGCAACTCAAATTCGTTTTCAGTTTCAGCGATATCTACTTTAGGTGAGAAGCTTGAAGCTCTTTTACCTCCAAAGAAATCATCGTCAAAAAACTTGTCAACGAAGCTGCTAAATGTTGCTGGTCTGTAACTGTTTGGGTTGTACTTTATAAGTGCCATTGTTTTAATGTTTTAGTTATTGTTGAAAATCTTTTAAATCAAATACACTAGGCAATAGACGAATTCTGTGCCAAGCCAAAAAATTCAAGATTTCATGCCATTATGTCTGCTTTTATGCGATTCAGGGAAAATAAACATGTCATTTTGTCTGCAACCGATGTAAAAAACGTCAGTTTGATAAAAAGTGAAAAAAATTTAGCGCTAGGCATTGCAGATTATCAAACAGAAAATTAAGTTTGCAATCCTTTTGAGAGACACATAGAAAAGTGACTCAAAAAAAGACCCTAAATTCCTCAGTAGCTCAGTTGGTTAGAGCATCTGACTGTTAATCAGAGGGTCGCTGGTTCGAGCCCAGCCTGAGGAGCTGAAAATCAAGGAGTTACATTGTTATAAATGTAACTCCTTTTTTATTGGGTACACCATTGGATACACATTTCCAATTTACTAAATCACCAGCTAACTAGCAGAATTACAGCAACTTACATATTTTTCCTTTTTCTACTAATTCCTACCATTTTTCACCCAAAACCACCCAAAGCAGGAAGTTAATTTTCACACCTGTTGAATATTGCAAACTATTGATAAACAAGTTTACTTATGGAAAATCCTTTTACCTCCAATGAAGCCCATTAAATTCTATTACTAATTCATGAGAGCAGAAGTTAATTCTTCAAGTTAAATGCATTACGTACGTGAACACTACCATCCTGGCATTCATCCTATGACAAACATAAAAGAACAGACCTTTTGAGCCTGTCCTAGTTCTCAACTAAATATAACTGCTTCTATCAATTAATAATGGGGTTTTTATGACCGGGAAAATCACAGAGTTTTGCACAAATAGTCATGTAGGAATTTTCTCATAACCACCTTGGATATGGTGGAAACCATTTTGAACCAAATATTGGCAGTTACGACATACCCGGCATGAGCGGGTATAACCATGGCCTGACCAGCCTACAGAGTATAGAATATTGTCATCGATAGACACATTAGCAACCCTATCAATAATCTGAATGAACGTATCAAAAGGTGTTATCTTTTCTGTGATCGTTTCTCCTGAATCAAAGGGTAAAGCACCAATACTCCCTGTAGTTTTCTTGATGATTGTTTTTATTACTATAGATTTAAGAACATATTCATTGAACCCCAATTCGATCCATGCTTTACAGCTTCGGGCTTATCTCTATTCATTAGTTAGTATTAATCTCTCCCAATATTTTGGATTGATTTTACTTTAGCAATTGCCAATGGACTTGTTAAAACAAGTTTTACAGATAACCACCAAGAATAGAGCCCCTTTGATCTCAAAGAAGCTCATGCCTGATTGCTACAGGAATTATGTAAACTAATGCCCAAATAAGACTACATGATTATGAGACTCACCATAAGGTGAACATCAAATGAAATTTTCGCTCCAGCACTCGACTAGATCATTCCGTTGTACTGTCTTCAGGAATGATTTTGTTAATTTGATAAATGACTTCCGCGCGATTAAGGTCTAAACGAGTCTGCATTCTTTTTAGCAAATCCTCTTCTTTACCCTTTTCTAATATTAAGTCTTCATCGGTAAGGCTTGGGAATTTCGTTTTTAGTTGGTTTGATTGCTCCTTCCAGTTGCCTAATATTTTGTAAGGTACGAAGGTATAGGTCATCTTTTCCATAGGCTCTTTTATTTACGGCATTGCACCTATGTAAAGATGGGTGGAATTATTGCCTTACATGTTACAAGATGACTGTTCAAATTTACAAGAATCACAGATTATTCTTTTTTATAAAATCCCCCATAACTAACTGTTAACCAAAACAATAAGCTGTACCTTGTGGCGCTTCTGCAGTTACTTCATGCTGTGGTGAAAATGCAACCCTATGAGAGTTTCTGTTAATCGAAAACACTTCCAGTTTTTACCCGATTCCAGTAGAGTGATTGCCCGATTTTTTATGAATGGGGATGTCCGCACCATACATTTGATACAGCGGATTCAGGCAATGCAAGAACATAACGTCCACCACATGCTGGAACACACACTACGTGAGTTTGCCAACCGTCATCGAAACATATCCCGCATTTTTTTCAAACACTGTCAATACATTGAAGACATCATTGAACATATGGGAATTGACTACTCTCAGCTTTCCGATGAGCGTAAAATGCTGATCGGCTCTTATCTAACAATGGAGTACTCCATAGAATCTGCTGCCTTTTTTAACCCTTCTTTGATTGCCGACTCTGATCAGAGGCATCTGGACAATGGAGAAAAACGGGTCATCTTCTCCTTTCGAGCTACTGGGGAAGGGCATATTTCATCTTTAGTTTTCAGACGAGGAATACTAGACCAGCACAATGACCTCCGGATTATGCCTATCGGTGACCATGTAGACATGGCAGATGTGATCCACAAGCGGCTTTACAACAAGGAACGCTTTATCAAGAAACTAAGTGAAATGCGTATTCCTGAAAAATACTTTGAATTAATCATGCAAGACCTTCCAGAAGACTTTGAATACTTTGCCTTAAAGAAAAATGTGAACAGGGTGTTGGATGAACCTGGCATCAGTGGAGCAAGAAAGATGGCACTTGAGGAAATCACCTGGCTGGCAGATTCGTTTTACGACATCCAATTTCAGCGAGATTCGGATATTTCTGAAAGAGTTTTGTTCCCTATTTCTGATTCTGAAAGCAAAGGGATAGAAGACGCACGGTTTGTGCGTTTTAGAGAAGATGATGGCTCTGAAAAAATCTACGCCACATACACTGCGTACAATGGACACACCATTTTGCCAAAACTTCTGTCTACAGAAGACTTCTACACCTTCAGGGTGATGCCGCTACACGGCAAAGGAGCTCAAAATAAAAACCTGGCTTTGTTTCCTCAAAAAATCAAAGGGAAATATGCCATGCTGGCCAGAATAGATGGAGTGAATAACTACCTGATGTACTCTGACCGCAACACCGTCTGGAATAACCCAAAAATCATTCAGGAACCAAAGTATCCCTGGGAATTTACCCAAATAGGTAATTGCGGCTCGCCCATCTGGACAAAGGAGGGCTGGCTGATCATATCTCATGGAGTGGGTCCTATGCGGCGCTATTGCCTGGGTGCATCTCTTTTTGATTTGGAGGATCCCTCAAAGGAAATTGGACGACTGGACGAGCCTTTGCTTGTGCCAAGGGAAGAAGAGCGGGAAGGATATGTGCCCAATGTAGTCTATTCCTGTGGCGCTATGATTCATAATGACAGCCTGATCCTACCTTACGCCGTTTCCGATTATTCATCTACTTACGGAGTTGTAAACCTTGAGGAACTTTTCCATGCATTAAAGTACCCCAATTGATTTACAAAAAACCATCAAGAGGCACACTACCTCGACTTCAATATTTTTCGATATATGCTGATATAGTCATCAATCATTCGGTCCTGATGAAAGTTTTTTATAGCATGATGATGGCAATTTTCAGGAAGGATGTCAGATAACCTTTGAATAGCCTGAACAGCCTCAGCTACATCATTTACCAAGTATCCCGTTTTTCCATCTACAATAAGTTCACCCATACTGCCTTTATTAAAGGCAATTACAGGAGTTCCTGACATCATGGCTTCTATTACACTCAATCCAAAAGGCTCTTCGAACCCAATAGGGTGTAGTAAGGCTGCTGCATTGGCCAATAGTTTATTCCTAATTACCGATCCGGCATTTCCCGCATAAAGCACCTCCCCACTATCTATATGAGGCTTGATTTTATCATTGAAATATTCCTCATCTTGTATCAGTCCAGCTATTTTCAGCGATAAGCCTGCCTCTTTGGCGATTTTTATAGCCAGATGTGTCCCCTTGTCCGGATGTATTCGTCCAAACGATAGCAGGTAATTTTCTTTCTTACTACTGTAGGTGTATTCTTCTGGATTAATGCCATGATGGATACAACCCTGATAAGACAGTTCCCGGTGTTGATCTGATTTAGATATGGAAATATAGGAAGTGGTCTTATTGTATTTTTTGTAAACAGGCAAAATATCCGAAGACGAAAAACCATGAATGGTAGTCACCATTGGAGTCTCTATGAGCCGAGAATAAGTCAAAGGAAGAAAATCGAAATGATTGTGAATGATATCAAATTCTTGAGCTCTCTCCATCATATGACTGATATGCAGACATTCCCATACCTTGGCATTTGACGCAGAACTCTCTCCCAGTGGAATTTTGCAGACAGAACCTAGTTTAGCCTGAGTCTGAGAATCAGATGTAGCAAATAAAGTAACATCCATTCCACGCTCCACCAGACCTTCTGTCAGCACAGAGGCCACAAGCTCCCAAGGACCATATTTTTTAGGGGGTGTTCTCCAGGAAATAGGTGAAAGTATAGCTATTTTCATATGTATTGTGTCATTATATTAATCCAGTACTGAAATGCGCTGGAAAGTTCGAATCAATTATTTTTCGAGCGGCTGGATCGTCCTTGAAGAGTGCTCACCTCAAGATTCGGTTTGGTAAAATTCTTCATAGGCCTTTTGGACAGTGAGGTGTGATATAAGGTATGCTAGAGAACTTTCTGCTCCTTGATTTCGATTGACCCCATAGTTTTCAAATCCATCACAGCATCCTTTGGTTTCAAAGTCATACAGACTCATGCGGAGATCATTGTCACCCAAAAACCACATAAAAGCGGTAAAGAGCTTGTTGAGGTATTCTTTGTCTTTCGTCAGGTGGAATACCTGATGATACATGAGCACCATTGCCAAAGCATCAATTGGCTGCTGAGCATATCGAGACCTTTTACCCTCCTGCTTATACCACTCCTTATTGCCAATAATAGATAGGTAGCCATCTTTCATGGTCACTCCAGTTAAAAAATGCATACTTTCCATTGCTGTCTGAGTGATCTCTTCATCGTTGAGGATCTCTGCAGCATGCAGCATCGCTAGTGGCAAGATGCCATTGTCATAAGCAAGTAACGCTTCATACCAGTGCCATTTTTCTGTCCTATGCTCTTTGTATTGCTTGTTCAGTTTTTGGGCAAGGTTTCTGAGACGCTCAGTCATTTGATCATCACCTGGATTGCTTAGCAGGTAATGACAGATCCCTATGATGGTATTCGCAATACTTCGAATGGATCTGAGTTTTTCAAAATTGGGAGCTGCTTCAAAAAAGACCAATTTTCCCGTCTGATAATAGGCATCATTTGGAGGATTTCCTAGGAGGTAACCCAATGCCCAGATAGTCCGGCCGAAAGAATCTTCAGACCCTACATCATCCAGAAAATGACGACTGAAGCTAAGGAAATTGCCAAATAACCCGTTTTTTCGCTGCATGTAGTGAATGTAACTCAGATAAACAGGCATCATATCAAAGGCTAATGCATCTTTTTTCTGTTTATAGGCCATCAAAGCCACCAGGAGTGCTCGTGCATTGTCATCCAGACAATAGCCTTCCTTCAGGTTAGGGATGCCAAATTTTGCATGCTGAATGATCCCCGTATCGTCTGTCAATCTTTTAATATGGGTCAATAAAAAAGGAGGCAAGAGTAACAGGTCGATTTTACTGTCCTTTTTTACTGTCACATGATCTTGTTCACGCTGTACTGAGAATGCCAAAGACAAATATTTCTGTCCTGTTTTGGACCAGGTCATTTGCCTGCCATGTTGCAGCGCTCGCTTTTTCAAACTCTGCAATTTACCCGGATGGCTTAGCGTTTCATTTAACAAGTCTGAAAGTTCTTCTGATTGGTTGAAACCAAAAAGCAGGCCCCGGTCGTCAGCCAATAATTCCGTAGCATGCCAATAGGGAGTGGAGACAACTGCGCACCCTGCACCCATGGCATACGAGAGCGTACCACTGGTAATCTGCGCTTCATTGGTATAAGGGGTGATATAAATATCACAGGCTGCCAAGTACTTGAATAGCTCAGTTTGCTCAACAAATTCATTGAGAAAAGAGACATGCTGAGACAGGTCTAATTTTTTGACCAATAGTTGCAAATAAGAGCGGTATTCTTCCCCAGAGTGCCGCGAGACATTAGGATGTGTCTTGCCCAGAACCAGATAGAGCACATCAGGATGTTCTTTGATGACAGCAGGCAGCGATTGAATAACAGTCTCAATACCCTTATTCCTCCCTAGAAAACCAAAAGTCAACAGAACTTTCTTGTCCCTGAGTTTAAATTCTTTTCGAGCCTGGTTGTAGTCAAAATGTATGTCAGGCACCCCATGCTCGATAAACGTAATTTTGGTCTCCGGCACATCATATATTCCTACCAGGAATTCGATGGCCTTGTGACTCATTACCACCACCTGATGTGCCATGTTACATATTTCTTTCAGAATGGCCTTTTCGTTATAAGAGGGCACCTTTAAGACCGTATGTAGGGTGACTATTACGGGAATCTTCAACCGATGAAGCAACGGAAGAAGGTATACACCTCCCTGACCACCAAAAACACCAAACTCATGCTGTATCACACAAACATCCGCACCACTGAGATTAATGAAATTGGCTGCCTCCAGATAATCGGTTTGCTGCTCCTGATCTATGCTTAATTTGACCTCCGGCGGATAGGTATAATTGAAATGATGATCATTAATAGCCACTACATAACTTTCCTCAATGGCATCATTTCTGGCATCTTGCATTGAGAATACCAGATTTTTAGTAAAAGTACCTATACCACATTCTCTTGGTGGGTATGTGCCAATGTAGGCTATCTTCATAAGCTTGGAGTCAGTGTAATATTATCAATGATTTTTACGGCCTTTTTTTGTGGGTCGGATTGGCGCTAGCGACAAGATCCGTTTCAGCATGTAATTGCTCTATATTTCTGGGATGATTATGCACTCTACAGCGATAACCACTCCCAGTAAATTCTCTAACTATTAACTTCACAGACGGAATTGCCGATGCATAAACCACATCTCCCGGCTTGAATAAATTTTCCATAATTTGCTCGTATTTAGGATGGTCTATTAGCCATCTCATCAGTTCGTGGGTGAGTCACCAGTTCTCTTTCATAATAAACCAGTTCCGGCTTATCAGGATCATCTTTAACCCTGCAGTAATAAACTCGGTCTATGTACCTCCTTACCGTAAGCTCTAATGTAGGGTTAACTTTTGCGTAGACTACATCTCCGGCTTGGTAGCTGTTTGGTTTTAGTTCCGTTCTCATAGCTGAATACTTTGATTTTAACCTTCATCATGGATGAGGTTTTGAGGGTGGAATTTCGCATGAATAGGCTGTGGAAGCATTACATATCAACCAATGCTTCTTACATAAATCACGGTTTGAAAATGGGCAACATCATTATCATCTTGATGGCCGCACCCGCAGCAGCAGCAATATTAAAAAACCAGCCACTATCAATACTAACGCAATGAAGGTGGCCTGATGAAAGGGATTTAGCAGTGAAAGAGTTTGATTACTTTCACTAATGCTATCAAATGTGAGTGATTTTAACCCAACAAAAATCAGAATTAACCCCCCTAAAGTCATCAAAAAGGACCCAAATGATTTGATCGTGTTAGCCAAGGCAATACTCACTGTTTTCATAGCTGGTTGTATAGAAAGCACACTAGTAACATAATTCTGATAATGAATCTATTAAACCCGGATTATTCAATAGAAAAATAAAAGGAGGTAAGCCAAATATTCTATTGAATAATGACGAAATAATTCTTTACTATAGAATTATTTGTCAGGGTTACCGCTGCGGCGGACCGTCCTGACAAAGCGAAGCTTTCGTCAGCCCTTTGGGTAAATTATGCTTAATGCATAATTTGGGTTAAAACCAGGAAAACACTCTTATTTCCCCTAGTAAGACTTAACGAGTTATCTCCTCTTTTCTTTTAGAAAACCAATACACGTTTAACTCACACAATTTTTATTCAGAAAGGCGATTAACATTTTAATCTCCTCTATGGTAAGCTGGAATGATTTCATCTTCTGATCCTGGTGATCAATGAAAGATATGCCTAGGTTGGCACCCGGCTCAAAAGCAAGAGTTGAACCATTTACGGTCATTCTTAAACCAGTTGATGTTTTCACAAAATTCATCACTAGGGATTCAGACCCATCAATTCTTTCTGTAGCACTTGTATTGACACGAAGGTGTTCAATGTACTGGATGCTTCTCCTCTAAAAGACCCTGTCACGGGCATTGCATCTTTGTAGCTTGCGCAAGAGCATAGTGGTATGTAACGATCTCCGGCAATTGACCCATTGCTGGGATCGAAAGCAATCCATCCTGCCCCTGGCAGGTACACCTCCAGCCACGCATGAAGATCATATTTAGCGCTTCCAGATTCAATAAAAAAGTAGCCACTCACAAACTTTGTGGCTATACCCATCGCCCTCAATAACTGTATTTGCATCCATGCCAAATCCCTACAAGACCCACTTTTGATATCAAAAGTATGATTTGCATTATGCGGCTCGCCTTCTTCACGATACACTAATTTAAAATCCTGATGTATCTGATGTGTAAGATTATTTATGAAACTGAGTGTTTTATAATCAGATCCAATCATGATATTTTGACCATACTCTTCTAATTCATCCATTACCACTTCTCCAGTTAGAGAAGGTGACAAAGTCACGATGAGTTTATCAGAATAACTAAAAGGCAAGTCCAGATATGATTGAGGAAATAGGATGAAGTCAAATGGATTATTATCCTCAATCGTCACTATAGATTTAGCCTTAATTCTAAGCTCGTTACAAGAGCCCTGAAACCAGCCAAATTGTATTAAGTTTTTCTCACAATCATTTTGCGTTGAAATACTTAAGGGTTTTGGAGAGACATCCAGATCAAAACTTTGCAAACTATTATTAGGAGTTATCCCAGGCTGCAACCTAAAGTAGTGTGGCTCGAGGCAAACCTCTTGACTAAATGTATACAACGTGTCATGGACAATTTGTAATTTCATTTCCATAGATTTTTTATTGAGTTTCCACCCTACTCGAAGCTGGTTTTCAGGAGAGATTAGATTTTTCTAATTTATTTTTCTCAGTTTTTTTAGCAGCTTTGGCAGCTCTTTTTTCTTTCAATGTTTTTGTGGGAGCGGTCTTATCTGACTTGGCTTTGCCATTTTTTTCTTTTGACATAATTTGCTTGAATAAGTTTAATTCAAAGCTCGATATCTGTCAGTTGATAACCCTTACATAATGGATGCTATCAATTGCACAAATCACAGGTTTGGAGGTGCATTTACTTAAGTTGACTGTTTCACTATTTTTCTCATCAGAAAAATCCAGAGAGGACTAATGATGAGGGTAAGGGATATAACAGAAATAATTAGTTGGTAGCTATATTCAGATATCAGTTCAGTGATAAAGGCTGTGGCACCCAGTATGAAACTAAACTCCCCAATTTGGGCTAAAAGAGCTCCGGTATAAAAGCTATCTCTCCACGTTTCACCCAGAAACCGCACAATCAAGGAATTAATCAGGGTATTGGTGAACAAAACGGATAGAACAAGCAACAATATTGTACTCAGATTTTCCATTAAAAATACCAGGTCTATTAACATCCCAACTGAGACAAAGAACAAAGCAACGAATACAATCCGAAAGGAATGCAAACTCGTCTTAACCCAATTGGTTTCTTTGGCAGAAGAAACAATTACGCCAGCCACAAATGCACCTAATGCAGATGATAGACTCAGGAAAGCAGTAAGCAAAGAAAAACCAAAACAGAAGGTAAAGGCGATGAAAACTTGTATTTCGTGATCTTTCCGAATACGTTCTGCAAATGGCAAATGAATCTTTTTTTTGTCAGCACCCACAACGTAATTCCAAGGATCAAACATCCGCCAATTATTTGCTTAATCATTTCGAGCGTGTCTGGCCTAGCCCCCGATACGTAGTTGATAATGATGAGCATAGGTACCACTAAAATGTCTTGAATTAGAAGAATTCCAATAACATTTTGACCCACTTTTGAATGAATAAGGTTCTGATTCTCGAGGTAATTGAAAACAATAGCCGAGCTACTCAGACTAATCACAAAGCCAATAACCACTATGCGGTTAATAGGCCAATTGAGGTAATATCCAACCAGCCCTACTACTCCCACACTTACCATGATTTGTACAATGGTACCAATTAACGATATCCGCCAATTGGCAAGTAATTTAGGAAGGGATATTTCCATCCCAACGAAGAAGAGCAGAAGTACCAACCCAAAAGACCCCATATCGGAGATCAGGACTTCATCTATCACGAAGCGGAAACCATGTGGCCCCATTAGTATACCTACCAAAATGTAAGCAATGACGTATGGTTGTCTGAGTAATTTGAAAATAATACTGATCAGGACAATACCAATAGACAACACCACCAGAATGGAGAGAACAGGATCAATCTGAATGGATAAATGTACTGTATGGCCAATCAAAATGTTCAATAAAGTGATCGATTTATTATGGATATAAGAATAACTCCCCGACCATTCAGGGACACTATATTAACTCAACTTATAATCCCTGGGTGGCTAATTTAGAGAAATTGTCAGTCTGAGATTTAGCCCTGACAGGAAGCACTCCGGCCAAATCTCCTATCACATTCACGAGATCCGCTCCTGCTGGCACCACAATCTTCGTATTATTTTCAAGTGCAACTTCCATTGCTTCTAACTTGCGTAACAATTGAGCATTGCCAATGAAATACTTATCCGCTGCTTCATTAACCAGTTTGATCGCTTCTGCTTCTCCTTCAGCTTTCAGTATCTTGGCGCGTTTGGAGCCTTCTGCTTCTTTGATTTTAGCTCGTTTTATTCCATCCGCTACTGTTTCGGCTGCAGTAGCAGAATCTACAGCGGCAATTTTTTCATTCTCTGCTTTCACCACTTTGTTCATGGTCTCCTGTACATCTGTTGGCGGGTCTATTTCCTTCAACTCTGTACGAATGATCTCAATTCCCCAGCTGGCCGTTTCTTTGTGAAGCGTCTCATGAAGTTCTTTATTTATTCTACCCCGTTCGCTATTGGCAGACTTCAAGGTGAGTGTGCCAATAATGTTTCTCAGAGTTGTTCTTGCCAAGTTGACAATCTGCCAACTGTAGTCATTGACATCATAGGTAGATCCTTTTACACTTTTTTCATCGGACTTCACTCTGAAGTACACCTGAGCATCCACCCGTGCGTTCAGATTGTCGTTGGTAATGATTTCCTGTGGCTCTGCATCGATCATTTGTTCAGTGATATTGACTCGAAACATACGATCGACTATTGGTATGATCCAATGGAAACCTGGTTGTGCAAGTTTGTGATATTTTCCAAGTCTCTCAATTAAACCTTTGTGGGTAGGTCTGACAATTTTGATGCCCCAAAAGAAGAAGATCAGGATGGGAATGATATAAAAAGCAACAGTTAGAATCATAGTTATTATTGTAGAAGTGTACTATTGGGACTAATGAATTGGTCAACTTTTATAAACCATGACGGACACTAAAACAAAACATGCCTGGAGAGATTTATAAATGCGTCTATTTTACTGCTTTAACCTCTTTATCTAATTCCTTCAATGATTCAGAGGTGCCATTAGAAATAAGTGTGAGTTTGTCAAGAATCTGGCTCAGGTATTCATCTCCCTTGTCAATTATTTGCTTGCGAAAGGTCTTGCCTTTTTGGGAAGTAAATCCTAACCCTATCAGAATGCCTCCTGACATTCCTACCAGTACTCCGATGATTACATTTCTATTTTTCATATTGATATGGATTTAATTGCTTTCCTTTCAGAAAGCAGAAGTGAGAGTAGTTTAAGTCTTTCTTTTAAAGTGTTAGATATATCATGTTTCTAAAGATTGACTTGTTTGGGCACTAAAAATATTTATTCACAAATAGCATGATGAAAAGAATAATGAGAACGATGGTGCTACCGATGGATAGATACAAACCTCCACCAATTCTTTGAAGTCGAACTTTTATTGATTTGATTTCTTCCCTTTGATCAGAGGTCATTTTCATTTTGATGCTCATTTTGATTGTATGAAGTCGTTGTTTCAACGTGATGGTCTCCATTTCCTCATTATCCGTTGACGGTTCATCCTGAGCCTGGAAGTTTACCAGATAAAGTGGTGAGGGTATCAGCGACAATAGTTGTATCGTACTTATCAGTCTACATTTCTTCATACCAGTCAATCCTTTTCGGATTAGTTTTCCGTATTGTCCAGGTTCAAATCCTTGAAAGATTTTCCCAGTTCATCCAACTCCTTACTGAATTCCATTTTGAAGGCATCCCATTGTTCCTTATCAATGGCTTTAAAGTCGTTCAGACGTTTTTTCAAGTCCGCGTTTTTTTGTTCCAATTCAGCTACTCTTAGCGCATAAGCTTCTTTAGTTTCTTTCTTAACTTTAGCTACGCGGGCTTCAAATTCAACAATACTTCTTTGATTGGCCGCAATTTTATCATCAGTCTCCTTCTTGTAGGTTTCCATATCAGCCAGATAGTCCTGATTGGCTTTTACCAGATCTTCATCAGCATCTATTACTGCATTTTGTGCTTTCTCCAGCTTTTGTGCGGAACTGTCACAACTAACAGTTATCACCGCTCCTATGATGACAAAAGCTGCGATGTATAGGGTTGAGTTTCTCATCTTTTTTTCACAAAGGTGAGTGGTTTTACTTCAGTTACAGTTACACTTTTAGACTTTAGTCTTACATGAATCGCTTATTGATATAATACGCCAGACTATTATTCCATCAACCACCTGATTCATGACTGATTCTCCAAATAAAAATACTATTCCATGAATTCGAATTCATTATAAGTTCTCCAGATTGATCTTACGTTTTTCTTTGAGATGCTTGTAGAAAGTAGGAGATAAACCTGTGACCTTTTTGAACTGATTAGACAAATGCGCCACGCTGCTGTAGTGCAGTTTATAAGATATCTCGGTTAAGTTAAGTTCATCATATAGCATCAGTTCCTTTACCTTTTCAATCTTGTGCAAGATGATGAACTGCTGTATAGTCGTACCTTTTACCTCCGAAAAAATATTGGATAAGTATGTGTAGTCATATCCAAGCTTTTCACTGATGTAGTCGGAGTAATTTACATTGGGCAACTCATCTGAGTAATGGATCATTTCTATGATCAGATTCTTAATGCGTTCAATAAGTATCGTTCGCTTATCATCAAGTAGTTCTAACCCTGACTTGAGTAGGTTTGCCTTTAGCTGATCATGTTGTTTAGAACTTATATTTTCCAGGATTTCTACCATCCCAAGGTCCAAGACCGTGTGATGCAATCCCAGCCTTTCAAGCTCTTGTTTGACCATGAGTTTGCATCGTAGACTAACCATGTATTTAATGTAGAGCTTCATGAGAACAAGGTAGTTCTAATTTTGGCCGAACAGGTCCGTTTAGTCATTCTTTTATACAAGATTTGTTTATAGTTAACAATGACTTATTTGCATTTGGTTCGGCTTATTTTTAGAGTATGTAATTGCATGCTATTTGTTCATCCAAAATAGATACAAGTATCTTTTAAAAAGATGTAACGAATCAGGATCCTGGTAGAGCGAGCTTTGTTGTCAGAAAACAATCGCACGTGATCAACTAAAACGATAAGATGAGTAATACTGCACCAATAACGTTTAATCCTGACAGACGAGACTTCACCACCACCATGAACAAACGGGTTAATGCCTATTTTAAGGACCGTCAACTTGGTCGTCATGCCAATACTGAAATGGTGATTAAGTCGATGGTGATGTTGGCCCTATATTTTGGGCCTTTGGCGTTTATCCTGACTGGGGTGATTACGGGAGTATTTACTACTCTCGCTTTGGTAGTGGTGATGGGATTTGGCCTGGCAGGTATCGGCTTATCTGTTATGCATGATGGGAATCATGGTGCTTATTCTAGCAAACGATGGATCAATACTTTAATTGGCTATTCACTGAACCTTATTGGAGCTAATTCCTTCAACTGGAAAATACAACACAATGTGCTGCACCATACACATACCAATATCTATGGAGTCGATGAAGACGTCAGTTCACATGGTATTTTGAGGTTTACGCCTCATTCCGAGTGGAGATGGTTTCATAAATATCAGTTTGTGTATGCGTGGTTTTTGTATGGATTAATGACCCTTTCCTGGATGTTTTACAAAGACTTTCACCAGCTTTATTTGTATCATCACCAAGGGCTGATCAAAGGCCGTACGAACCCAAAACGAGAATGGGTCATCCTGATATCGACCAAAATCATTTATCTCAGCTATATTTTGCTGCTTCCAATACTGCTGACACCCTGGAGCTGGTGGCAGGTATTGCTGGGAATTGTCATCATGCATTACATCACCGGATTCCTGTTAGCCATTGTCTTTCAGCCTGCACACGTCATTATGGGGTCGGAATTTCCAACACCTGACAATCAGGGCAGCCCACGAGATATTCGGGCAATACACCAGTTGCGAACTACCACCAACTTTGCGAATAAAAGTCGGTGGTTTACCTGGATGGTAGGTGGATTAAACTTTCAGATAGAACATCACTTGTATCCATCCATTTGTCACGTTCATTATCGAAAGATCGCGCCGATCGTACAAGCCACGGCTCATGATTTCAATTTACCTTACAAAACTGTTCCTTCTTTTCTTAGGGCTTTGAAAGGGCATACGCAACTCCTTAAGCAATTAGGCAAACGTACTAAACTAACTTCCCAGACATGAACAATCCCTGGCATGAAGTTTCCTATGGGAATCAATCACCTGAGATCGTCAACGCCATTATCGAAATCGCCAAAGGGAGCAAAGGTAAATTTGAGATGGATAAGAAAACCGGTCTTCTCAAGTTGGATCGGGTTTTATTCTCTGCTGTTCACTATCCAGCCAATTATGGATTCATACCTCAGACCTATTGCGAAGATGGTGATGCATTGGACATTTTAGTACTTACCTCCGTGGAGTTGCCACCATTATGCCTGATCGAAGCAAGAGTCATCGGCGTAATGCGTATGCATGATCAGGGACTTGCGGATGATAAAATCATTGGGATTGCTCTTCATGACATTGGGTTTGAACACATCAAACAGCTGGAAGATTTACCACCACATACGATGATGGAGGTACGTCGTTTTTTTGAAGATTATAAGAAGTTGGAAAAGAAGGAAGTGTTAGTGAAAACGATATTGGGCAAAACCCAGGCTTATGAAATTGTGGAGGAAGGCATTAAACACTACAAGGAAAACTATGAGCATTTAATACAATAGACAATACCAGAACTTCCTGATAAACTACAAACAGTGTCATCCGATATCACATTTTATGTATCTGTAAGAAAGAGACTTCTAACGAGACAATTGATTTTGAAATTTCCTATCATTAATATGGTTCAGAACTGGGTTCACACGCTCAATCTTGAAGATTTCTATCCATATATCAACAAGTGATTCTGGAGACTTATAGAAGTAAAAGTCATTTTGTCTAGAGTTTTTACATCGTGTAAAATGATTGTGGGGAGGAAGAATCCTCGTTTTCAATGTTCTGATTGAGGAGATCCAAAATATCTTTCTCAATATTTTCAGCAATCTTGGTCATTGGAGTGTCTGTGGGTATGTTTTCAAAAGGATCCTGCATTCTAAAGGCCGCTTTCTCCAAGAAAAAAAACACTGTAGACACAATCACCAAAATAAAAAACTCTAGTGCAAAGTGTTGTAATTTGAAGGCCACCGACAGGGACAAGAATATCACAAACAAATAGATAGAAGTATGTAGTCCATATCGGTATATCGGTGGGAATACCGTGTTTTTGATGCGCTCACATTTACCCATTGATTCTGTAAGCCTGGTAATCGTTTCCTCTATTTTAATTTGAGAAAATTTATCAAGCTCTCCATCATCGTGCAATTGTTTGACAGCATGTGATTGAATTGAAAGAATACCTAATGGAACATTGTGATATTTCTTAATGAATTCATAGTCTTTCACTTGCATCTTTTTCTTAATCAGTTCAGTAACGCTTTGTTTTCTTAAGACCATCCCTAAACAATAATTCCATGTTATTTGGCGCTTAGCGATACTTTCAATCTCAGGATGAACATCCCTCACGTACATTTGCAACTGCAATATCAGCGTTCTTGAATCATTGACAATACTCCCCCATATTTTTCTTGCCTCCCACCATCTATCATACGATTGATTGATCATGTAAGACAACAAAATGGATATCGCAACTCCTAATGTACTGGATATGCTGATTGGAATATCAGACAGAAATGAACGAAAATAAATCGGAAGTATTCCTGTAATACATGCAATCAGTACCACATAGAACAAGGGTATTTTAAGTTCATTGAATAGATATAAAATCGGGATTTTACTTTTGACAATCATAACAGAGATTTTTTAAATTGTATAATGATATTCAATGAACTTCTTTTGATAAATGAGATGCTACTGGTTTTCTGATACAAGCCAGGTCAACATGATCGTATTCGCGCTAAAGCTAATCCTAGGGTTTGTAAGCGAGAGAAGTAAATTTCCTGGGCCACTTTTGGATTCTATAAACTCGACCCAAGTGAAGATGGTCTATCACCTATTTGTTCTGAACGAAAACACAAAAGGTAAACGTTGTAAATGCTTTACACCTAAAGTCACCGATCTGGATATTACAAAAGACCTTATAATAAATGACAAGAACTATTTATAGAGGTGTTTTTTCTGGCTGGGGGATCCAAGTTAATCTTGGAAAGTACTTTTATCTCGATTAACCTTACCGTGTTCCCTCCATTAAACCTATTCTTTCTTTTTTTGCTTCTTTTTTCCATCAATAGCTCAAACTTTCTCAAACCAGACACCTGCAAAATCAAATCTATAAATATTGCAAACAGAACCTTAAAATGTTTGCTAATGGAAAATCCTTTTGACGAAATCAACCAACGATTGGTAAAGATCGAGAACCTCATTCTCGCGAATAACAAAACTAATTCTACCTCCTCAATTCCTGAAACAGAACCTTTCATTGATGTCAAAGAGGCCTCTGAGTTTCTAGGTGAAGCTATTCCCACTATTTATGGGCGAACGTCCCGACTTGATATCCCATTCTATAAGCGAGGCAAGAAGCTTTATTTCAAAAAATCGGAATTAACAGAATGGGTTGAGGAAGGAAAAAGCAAGACAAAGGATGCCCTGAGGCAAGAACTAAAGATTGTATCTCGTAAATGAGTTTATATCTATATGAATCCTGAAGCTGGGAACACTAGGATTATTTGGAGTCATTTACAGCTAAATGAAAGATAGAGTCCCAAACCCCACCAGAAAACTTACCAAGGTTACCAAATGATTATGTTTCAACCTTTTTGAAACTCATTAAACACCAAATAGAACAGATAAAAATAGCTGGTTGAAAACTGCTACTTCATTTCTTAATCTTACCAAAAACACTTACCACAATGGAAGAATTCATAGCTACTCCAATGAGCCTCTCAGAGCTTGCAACTGCATATGACGTAAGCACCAAGATCATGAACAAATGGCTTGATCCTCACCGAAAAGAAATAGGTAAGCGCATAGGACTTCTATATACGCCTAAGCAGGTCCACAAAATTTATGAATGTCTTGGATACCCTCCTTACCTGGACATCAAATGAAGAAATTTCAACAGGTTACCGAACGCTTCGAAAAAGCTGTAACAAAGCTCCAGGAAAACCTGCAATACCTGGCAGATCAAGATAAGGTCAGCGACCGATTCCTGAATATCCAAAACAAGATCATCAAGACCCTTATTGATTACCAACATGAGGTGATGAGGACTTTGAAGGCGTATGATCAACTGGCCGTAAAACTTTCACTAAAGGGATCAGCAGATTATCAACAATTACTGAATGACAAACAGAGTCTGGAGGCGATCTGTATCATTCATGGCATCATAGATTTTACTTCATGGATGAACAAGGGCAAATCTTACCTCATACAAGAGGCTATTTATCACTATCAGCATAGCGAAGTACAGTTCTCACATTCTATCATGGAGATGATCAGGAATATGGATCCGCATGATCGCGAGCAGCTCTGGAGCCTCTTCAACAAACAAGCTCACCTACGCTGGGAAAAAGCACTATCTGAAATGAAAATGAAGACCTATGCTTGAACATCAGGAAATCAATAAGCAATCCAGCGAAAAAAAGAAAAAACACCACATTCTGGAAGTAAAGGATTATCTGGATCTCAAGTATGAGTTCAGAAGAAATGATCTTACACTGGAGGTGGAATATCGCCCAGTGGATGAAGAACGCTTTCAGGTACTAGATGAAGCCCGGATAAATTCCATTTGGATTGAACTTCAAGTAGATGGTTTCAAAGTGTCGGATGCTGTTCTTATCAAGATATTGAACTCTCACCTGGTAAGCAATCACCATCCTTTAAAGGCTTACTTTGAAACACTACCAGATCATGATGGGGTTGATCACATTACAAAATTGGCCGAAAGTGTGCAGATCGATGAAGCTTCAGTTGAGAAGGTGCAGCTGCAGCAGCTCTGGAAACCTTACCTCCAAAAATGGTTAGTGGGAAGTGTCGCCACTGTTTTAGGACAAGGAACTAACCAACTCTGTCTGATTCTAGCAGGTGGCCAAGGAATCGGAAAAACTACCTGGTTAAATAGATTATGTCCAAAAGGACTGGAGGACTTTCTCGTCTGCTCCCATATTAATCCATCACTGACCGATAACAACACCGCCAATTACCTGGCTGAGAAGTGGTTTGTTAATATTGACGACCAGCTGGAGACCATCTTTGGCAAAGACTTTAACAGCATGAAAGCCATTATTACGGCTCCCTTTGTAACCAATCGGAAAACCTGGCATAAGTTTAGCCGGAAGCGTGATCGGGTTTGCAGTTTCATGGGGAGTGTGAACAACACCCAATTCCTTACAGACAATGAAAATAGGCGGTATTTGGTTTTTAAGGTCAATGGAATTCACTTCGATCACCAAGTGAACATGACCAAAGTATGGGCTCAGGCAATGCATCTATTAAAACAAGGCTTTCCATATTGGTTCCAGCAGGAAGAGATGCGGATACTCAATGTAATGAACAACCTTTTCCGGCAAAGCTCTCCTGAAGAAGACTGGTTGATACGCTTGTATGAGCCCACTACACCAGACAATCCTCTAGCCACCTTCCTGATGCCCTCCGAAATTCTTAGCAAACTCAATGCCTTCTCTAATATGAAGCTCTCAATCCGGAAGCTGAATATGGCTATGGAAAAACTAGGGTTTAACAACAAAGTATCCAAGAGGATTCATGGTCAGCCCAGGTACGTCCATCCTGTAATCGAGCATCTCTCTAACTCTGAAATGCAATACCAGCACAGTATTCGCAACGGAGACTCGTAGTTGTAAACTCCCCCACTTTACTACCTCTACTTCCTTTTTCTCATCAAAGTACTCGAACCAGACATTTCCTGTAAGTGTCTGGTTACTGGTGTTTTACATGATAGGGACAGTGTAATTTGAAGACTCTACTATATTCTTTACTACTCAACTACATTACACTTTATAAATCTGTAAATCAATTACTTAGACGTAGTAGCAAGTGTAGTAATACCGTAGTAAAAGTAGTTACTGTAGTAGCGTAGTAAGCATCGATCATAAAATATCAAACCATGAACCATCCATGGAGTATCCATGGGGATGGTATGGGGTTGACTTTAGGAATCTATAGCCCACTTTTCTCCGACATGGAGTTTGTTAACATTCACTTTTCACCAAGTTCTGCCAATAGTAGCCCGAACACTCCAAAAGCAGGAAGGCACATTTTCGGGTAGTGACATCTTGCCAGTGATAAAAATGCTTTTATATAATGGCAAGACAGAAAGGTATAATGAAATTAGAAGGAACCATCGGGGATGTTTCCTTTTACAAGACCTCCGATGGCTACCTGGCCAGAGAAAAGGGAGGTGTGGACGCTGACAGGATCAAGAATGATCCAGCCTTTGCTCGTACTCGAGAGAACATCACAGAGTTTGGTAAGGCTGGAAGAGCAGGAAGGGTTCTGAGAACTGCTTTCAGACTCTTGCTGCAGAATGCAGCGGACAAGAAAGTCACCAGCCGATTAACTAAGGAAATGATCCGTGTAATCCAGGCTGACTCTACCAACGAACGTGGAAAACGAATAGTTACAGCGGGAAATCAACTACTGCTCAATGGCTTTGATTTTAACATCAATAGCAAATTAAGCGCTACGTTCTTTACTCCATATGTTCCAGCAATTGATCGAGCTGCAGGCACACTGAGCATCAATATCCCTGAGTTTGTTCCAGGCAATACCATTGTTGGTCCGCAAGGAGCCACGCATGTGAAAATTGTCTCTGCAGGAGCGGCGATCAATTATGAGGAGGAAACCTTTGAGGTAACTGTAACCAAATCCAATGATCTGGCTTTAGGATCTCAGTTGGAGGAAGCTATTGAACTGAGCAATGCAGTTGCTGGGAATAATGCACTAAGTATGTATCTGGTTATGGGATTAGAGTTTACCCAATCTGTAAATGGAGAGATGTACCCATTGAAAAATGGTGGATTCAATCCACTTTCATTGGTGGCCATTGATCAGCCTGCATTAGAAGAAGGATAGACTAATTTATGGAATTAGTACTCACCCGTAAGTATTTCCCAAAAGGAACCAATGGCCGACTGACGTTTAATGGCAGCATTATTTGCTACACTATAGAACTTCCCTGGTGGAATAATCAGCGAAATATATCCTGCATTCCAGAGGGCAGGTATCTAATTGCTAAGCGTCATACGGAAGAAAGAGGATTTCATTTGATCGTGAAAGATGTGCCAGGAAGAGATGGTATTTTATTTCATCCGGCCAATAATGCATTGAAAGAACTGGAAGGCTGCATAGCTCCAGTTAGCCTACTTACCGGACCAGGTCGTGGAGATTCATCCAAGAAAGCCTGTGAAGTCTTGAATAGTCATGTATTCAGTGCCAAACACTTGCGGGAAGATGTATTTCTCAAAATTATCAGCGATGGAAAACATTGAATTGACGATGCTTTTCGGAGGCGTGATGTCTCTACTACTTGGCGTAGTGGTTTACTTTCTTAAGCAGCTTTTGTCTGATTTTAAGAAGGTAGAGCAGGACCTGACACAGGTAAAGAATACGACAGAGATCATTCGAGCTGAATTTAAAGGCATGAATGACCTTTTGAATCAAAGGATCAACTTTCTGGAAAAACGGGTTGATCGGCTGGAAAATCAAACTTTTAATGATTAAAAATGACAAAGTCTGTTAACGATCTGAATTTGGTAGAGCGTGCAAAGGCGCCTACACCCAAATTTTTCAGGGTACTCCGAAATGTCGGATTGACCCTTGCTGCTGTCAGTGGAGCCGTTCTCGCAGCTCCAGTGACACTACCCGCAGCTCTAATAACTGCAGCTACCTATATAGGCGTTGCTGGAGGAGTGCTCACAGCTGTGAGTCAAGTAACTGTGGATGAAGAAGAGTTTGCTCTTCAGGAAGCCGCAGGAAAATCGATTTTTAAATCTTAACTATAATAACTATGAAGAATTTTTTAGTATGCTATGACTTGTTTGGGAATAAGAACTACGAAAAATTAAATCACCGAATAGAGCAATACCCGGTCGCTCAAAAAGTGATGAATACAACTTTCCTCATCAAAACAGAGGAAGATGAGGAAGCATCCAATGTATTGGAGAACCTAAGACAATGCGTGGAAGCTGACGACAGGATCCTGGTGATTCAGGTAAAAGGAGATTCTGCTCAGTTCAATTCACTAACTAGTGATTCCGGATTGAGCGTATTGATTAAGTGAGCCATATTTTTTTTGTTTAGGACAGGGCACCAGGTGCCCTGTTTTTTTATGTCTCCAGAGTTTTTAAGGTTTTTTGAATGATGACCATTTTAAGCTGTTCGAATAACTGTAGTTGTTTTGTGATTACTTTGGTTTTGGCCTCCATGTCCTGAAGTAATTTCAAGCTAGAAGTGAGTTCGGCAGCACAATCAGGGATAGTGCTTATCTACAATCTGCAAACCTACACGCAAGTCATTAATTCGAAGAAACGGAATGACTGATCCAACCAGGTCCTTTTTGAAATATCCAGATTTCCACAAAGCAAAACAAAGCCAATAGAACAGTTGGCGATTCTCTTCGAACTCAGTACAAACCAGATAACAATTAGGGCAAGGTTTGTCAAGTGGTTTTCCAGCATTCAGGCCTTTCGATAATACATAAAAATGAGGAGTTGTTGGATTTTCCTTTCCGGAGAAAGTGGATACACGGTATCTAAACATGGTTTGAGCATTTAAAAGTTATGCTCAGTCCAGTTGGTCACCGCCTGCGGCGCTTGCCTAGCCGGCCGCATATTCCAAAAGAAAAAAAAGAGAAAAAAAGAAAGCTCAGCTATTAGGTGGCACCTTGGTCTCAGCAAGGAGGAACGGAATAAGTCTTATGCAGGAAATTCCTTGATGCGACCAGTTGGTAGTTTCCAAAAAATGCAGAAACTTTTACAATTAAGAAATTCTAATAGTTAACCAATCTGTGCCACCTAACTTGACTTCCTTTTTTGAATTATTCGGTCATTCCTTAGTTTTTAGGGAGGTTTTTCCAAAAGAAAAAAGACTAGGCGTCCCCGACTAGCCGTCCGCAAGAGAAAAAAGAAAGCTTTTTTCTCAGCAGGCGATGGCAGGCCAGGCAAGGAGTAACGGAATAAAAGAAAGCGTTGCGGGATGGGAGTGTTTATGCCGTAGTTCTTTAGCCAGACTCCAATTGCTTGTTTCCGGTTAACTACTCTTTATAAACTATGTTGCCAAATCTGCAATTGAGAAATTATTAAATCCTACCTGTTGTGATAAAGTAACCAATTGTCCACGATGATAGGTGGAGTGGTTAATAAAGTGCAGAAATGTTTGCCAAAAGATCATTTTTCCTTCTCTTCCGTTTGGATAAATAAACCTGATGTGGTCTTCATAGTTCTCTTGAGGAAAGTTTTCGATAAAGCTTTTTATATCAACGTATGTTTTCTTCCATATCTGGATCACGTCTACCTTGGTCCCATTAAAATCAGAAGATAAATAGATAGGGTTATGAACGTTTGTCCAAAAGTCAAACCAAATCTATTTTTTGCACTGACTTGGTGTATTGAGGTTTTTTAATGCTATTGAAACTGCTTATAATGGTCTGATTCCATTGGTCATCATGGATTTGATCTAACCATTCCATGGCAAGATTCTTAGCCAAATGAATAAAAATTTTTTTACGTTTAAAATTCAACGTAAAGGTAGAATGTTAGCACCCACTCAATTATAGCTAATCACTCAAAAGCTGTTTGGAAACGGTCATCCTTTGTTTTTGGAAATGTTTTGGACTTAACCCATAGATTCTTTTGAAGGACTGAGAAAAGCTAGAGTGATTTTCATATCCTACTTTGTAGAAAATTTCACTCGGGTTTTCGTTTTGCAATAACATTGATGCTGCGATTTGCATTTTCCTCTGCAGGAAATATTTGCTAGGAGTAGTTTTGTAGAGCTTGACGAATTTTCTTTTAAAAGTGGAAATGCTCGTATGGCATAAAAAGGCCAACTCGTTCAAGGTAAGATTATTTGTGATATTTTCTTCAACGGCTTTTTTTATTTCCATTTCTGAATATTCTTCCTGCATTTTTGATTTGAAAGACATCATTTGCTGAGGGTTTTTCTCCAAGAGATACAGCATCAATTCTTCAAACTTTATTTGTAGTAAAAGGGGCAAGATATCAGATGGTTTCCGCTGAATTATTCTAAGTGAAGAAATGTAGTTCATGATAAAGTCATCCTTAGGAAATACAAGGAAAGGCTTTTCTTGGGACGTTATTGGAGATACGCTATCAATAAGGGTTTGATAATTAAGAAAGAAGTTTAGTAGATGCTGATTATCGAAGAAGAAAAGAGTACTCCGGTATTCTTTATCTATTGCTAGTTTTTCTGTCATTAAACAATTGTTTGATGATAGAATGACAAAGTGGGTATCTCTAACAATTGTGCTAGCACTTGCATAATGTAAAACCTTCTCACCTTTTTCTAAAAAGTTGATGAAGTTACTTGGAGGTACGAATTTGTTTCTTTGAGCTGGCTTTACAGAGACATAACTTCTTATACTTAAAGCGTTCAGGTCATTTTCGTTTATTCTTTGCACTTTCTTCAGTGTTATTCACGTACTGATACGTTTAATCTGGTAATGGTACGACCTTATGAATAAAGGGCCTCATGAGTGAGAAAATTTAGTTAAAGGATCGTTTAAACTCCAAAGGAGATATGTTCGTTTTTGATTTGAAGAACTTACTAAATGACTGTGGATGCTCAAAACCCAATAAGTATGCAACTTCACTTATTGATAAATTGGTCGTTGATAGCCTTTCCTTTGCTTTGGTAATGAGTTTGCTCTGTATGTGTTGTTGTGTAGTTTGCCCTGTTAACGTTTTCAGCATACTACTCAGGTAGTTAGGCGAGACATTGAGCCTACTGGCCATGTATTGAACTGTTGGTAAACCTTGATCTCTTATTGCATCAGTTTGTAACCAATCAGCCATGACTTCTTCAAATTTTTCGAGCAGCTGATGGCTACTCTTTTTTCGTGTGACGAACTGCCGTTCATAGAATCTTTTGGCATAAATGAGCAGCATTTCTATTTGTGCGATGATGAGTTCCTGGCTGAATTTGTCAATATTAGATTGGTATTCACTTTCTATTTTCTGCAATAACTCTACGATAACAGTTTCCTCTTTATCTGAAAGGAATAGTGCTTCATTGACCGAATAGTGAAAGAACTCATAGTCATTGATCTTTTTAGCGAGATTGGTGTTCCATAGAAAGTCAGGATGGATGAGCAATAACCACCCAGTGGGCTCCACTACAACATTGTGATTGATTTCTATTTTTAAAAATTGTAACGGGGAGACAAAGGTTAGTACTCCTGAGTCAAAGTCATACTGCTGTTGGCCGTAATTAAACTTGGCATTGACATTTCGCTTCAATCCAATCGAATAAAAATTCTGGATCCATTTCAACTCTTCTGTATCTACCGGGTAAGCTACTCTGCTATAGTCTATCAGACTAATCATCGGGTGCTCGGGAGGAGGTAGTTTACAAAATGAATGAAATTCAGAAAGTGAATTGAATCGAAATGTCTCTTCCATTTAATGATAATTTACTTGATTATAATTCTTTGTACAAAACCATACCCGCATGATAGAGCACTCCTTCTTTGAATTCTCCATCAGCTGTAAAGCCTGTATCGTCTTTGTAATCGATGTGGTTGCCTGTTACCTGATAGCTACCATGGTAGGCACTTTTACGGCTACCACGTGCTTCATCATATCTGTTATTTGGGAGTAGTTCATGACGAATGTAACCGTCTTCTGTTACCCACATTCCCAGATATTCTTTGGTTAGTTCTATTGTTTTTTCTGGTTTCATTATTTACTTCTTTTTGGAAAGAAACTGTCGCTTCTCTTTCTTAAAAGTTTTAGTCTTAAGTAAGAAATAAGGCTGGAAACATGCCTTTTCCAGCCTTCTGAATAAACTAAACGGCCCCTGTTTTTACTTCTAACAGGTGTGAATAGTTCATAATTCGAAATACTCGTTCTGTTAGCGTTTCTCTAACAGCATTTCCGGGTTCTGCGAGGTAATCTGAGTAGTCCACTGTACTCCGCATTGGTTTTTCACCAACAGGCAGCTTCAAGATTTCAGCGATTTTATCAGCTACACCCTGAATGGGTGCTTCACCAAATCGAAAAAGGTTTCTCAATCCTGGCTCGTAGTTATCATAATCTTTCTGCAACCTATCGTATTGTTTCAGTATTTCTTTATCACCAGGGAATTCAGCTGTTTCAAAGTGAGAGGTGCCCTCCATGAAAACTCCGGGCATAATGATGCAAGTTTCTATGCCAAACTGACCCACTTCGTAAGCGGTGTTTTCTGCTAATGCATCAAATGCGGCTTTGCCCATTACATAAGGTGTCATAAACGGTGCTGTCAGGTTTGTGATCCCACTACCCACATAAATAAGTGTTCCCTTTTTCTGCTTGCGCATGTAAGGAAGTGCAGCCCTGTTTAGTCGGTGAGCTCCAACGGCATTCGTATTTAATGAACTCAACAATTGTTCAGGAGTGTAGCCCTCTGCAAACCCGATGAAAAGGTGTGCGGCATTCTGAACGATCACATCAATGTAACCTTCTCTAACAACAATCTTATCAACTGCTGTCTGGCAAGATTCTTCCAGATGGATGTCTAAGTCTACAATTTCAACTGATTTTCCATGACCTTCTACATAGCTTCGTAATTTTGACGACTTATGTGTATTCCTTCCGTTTGGATCTCGAATACCAGCATAAACTTTATAGCCTTCCAGAGCAAGGGTTTGTGCGGTGTGTAAACCCATCCCTGATCCCGCACCAGTTATTAGTACTGTTTTTCTATTTGTTTCCATTTTTTCCAAGTTTTAATTAGTTGATTCTACTTCTGTAGCCGTACCTATTTGTTCGTTTTTGGCCAATTCTGCCTGAATGAGTTCCATTTTTAACCCGGCATAGTGGTAAGCATCCTTTCCGAGAAACAAATGACCAGGAGGCGTTTGCTGTTGACATATCTTAATCAATGCGTCAGCTGCCTTTTCAGGATCATTTGGTTGGTTGCCATCGATTTGTCCTAAATGAGCTTGTTCTAGTTCTCGGGCTGATTCATAGGCCTCAATGGGCTTTTCAGGTGTCTTTACAGATCCTTTCGATAAGAAATTCGTTCTGAAGTATCCAGGATAAACCAAGGTAACATTTACGTTAAATGCCTTCATTTCTTCAGCTAATGCTTCTGTAAACCCTGCAACAGCAAATTTGGTAGAGCAGTATATCCCAAACCCAGGAAAGTTCCCTACATATCCGCCTATGGAGGATATGTTGAAAATGTGACCAGACTTTTGCTTTCTCAAATGAGATGTGACATTTCGAATGACATTCAGATATCCGAAGACATTTACATCATAACTGTTTTTGACCTCCTGGTCGCTTAGTTCTTCCAATGTCCCGATCTGACCAAAGCCAGCATTGTTTACGACGACATCAATCACTCCAAAGTGATCAATTGTTTGGATTATTGCTTCTTTGACGTCTTTGTCATTGGTCACATCCATCTCCAAGGGTAGAAAGGTCTCGGATGCATTGCCCAGCTCCTGTATTAGAGCATTTAAACTTCTAGAGGTCCCTGCTACGTAATAGCCGTTTTCGATTAATTTCTTTGCCAGCGCAAGACCGAGCCCTCTGGAAGCACCGGTGATAAACCATACTTTTTTAGTCTTCATTTTTTTTGATTTCGTTTTTCTAAATGCAAGACAAAGATGAAGACCGTACAAACGTTGGACTTTGCTCGATCTACGGATGTTGTAGCCGAAACAACTATTCTTATATTAGAGAATAGAAAAAATGATAATTGGGGGCATCCAAAGCATAAATGCCGTTTGAGCATAGACTGCTTAGGTTTTTCAACTTAGAAAATATGCCCTTCTTGATCGATTATTCGTTCAGTTAAAGGATTGCCTGAATTCAGAAGGAGTCAAGTCAGTTTTACTCTTAAATAATTTACTAAAAGATTGTAGGTGTTCAAAGCCTAATTCATAGGCGATTTCACTCACTGATAGATCAGTGGTTGACAGTCTTTCCTTTGCTACATCAATTATTTTATCTTGTATAAAATGTTTGGTGCTTTTTCCTGTTAAATTTTTGAGCAAGCGACTCAAATAATTAGCGGATAGATTCAATTCATTAGCAAAATACTGAACTGTTGGTATTGGCTTTTCTATTACATGTTCTTTTCTATAATAAGCCACTAGTAATTCCTCAAATTGGTTTAAGATCGTGTGATTTGTGATTTTTCGTGTAGTAAATTGACGCTGATAAAAACGTTCTGAATAGGTCAATAATAACATTAACAGCGCAATGATCACCTCTTGACTAAAATGATCAATACTTGCCTGATATTCTTGTGCAATACTTTCCATAACACCAACAATCATTTTTTCCTCTCTGTCAGACAAATGCAGTGCTTCATTGATTTTGTATTCAAAATACTCATAGTCCTTTATCTTTTTGGAAAGGGGAGTGCCCCAAAGGAAATCGGGATGTACCAGTAATAGCCATCCTTTATGTTTTAATTCCTCATCAGCTCTGAATTCAAAAGAAAGCACTTGTTTTGGTGACATAAAATGCAATACCCCTTCATCAAAATCATATGCTTGCTGTCCATATTTTAATTTGGCATTAAAATCCTTCTTTAAAGCGATGGAGTAGAAGTCATTGGTGATAGTTGTGGGACTGGCCTGATGATGCTTGATATCCTCAAATTTCACTAGACTAATAAGTGGATGTAGGGGTTTCTGCAAATCCATAACCTTATGGTATTCGGTTATGGATTTTATGTGATATGGTTTTGACATAGTACGAAATTAGATTTTATAATCCAAAAAGTGTTTTTAACCCTTCCTGTAGTGTAGTTGGTTTGCGTCCAAGCTTAGCTTCTAAATCATTCGTTATTTCATCTTCCTGTCCGTTTTTTATATCCGTATTGAATTCAACCACTTTTTGAAGCATACTTTGCGATATTCCTGTTGGTCTCATTCTTTCTTGAAAGGTAGAAATATCTACTGGATGGTATTTTACTTCTTTTCCAGATAGTATTGTCAATGCCTCGGCAACATCATAAAAGGAATAAGCTTCGGAGTTTGTGAATTTGTATGTTTTGTTTTCACAAATCTCATTTGATAGCACGTTAGCTATTGCTTCACCCATTTCTTTTCTTAGAGCAAAAGCTACCTTTCCATCCCCAGCAGGTTGGAAAATACCGCTTTCAAACACTTTTTTGCCAACAAAAATTGGAAGTACATCCATATACAAGGTGTTTCTAAAAATGGTATAGTTTAATCCACTTGCTTTGATATAATCTTCTGTGAGGAAGTGTTCTTCCATCAGATCGTGAGCGAGCGTTTCCCTATTTCGCATTGCTCTACTCGTATAAGCAATATTTGCAACTCTTGATTTTTTAGCAATATCAATGACATTTCTGTGCTGCTGCATTCTGTCACCCTGGTCGCCTGCAGAAATTAAAAGAACGGTATCTACCTTCTTCATTGCACTTTCAAGAGAGGATACATTATCATAATCACCTGGAAAAACATTTATTCCTTTTGCCTTTATTTCTGGTATTTTTTCTTCTTCTCGAACCAGGGCCGAAATATTTTTAGCAGGAATATTTTTTACTAATGTTTCAATGACCGCACTACCCAGATTTCCGGTGGCACCTGTTACTAGTATTTGCATAATGATCTGTTTTTTGATTTATGCAAAGCTCTCTAGTGTTTAGCCCGAAATTTTAGTCGAATCTTGCATTGTTGTAATCGTTTCTGGCTTTTTCCAATTATATAAAGCAATTGTTAAGTAAGATGTGATAAGTTAAAGAACATCCATCAGGTAAAGGAGCCCTCAGCTAGCGTAAGCATCGCGGGCCTTAGCGGGCGCCACCGCCAGCCTGCCAGAAGATAATGATCCGCCAGTTGGCGGAAAATGGCTGGGAGTGCGTACAGCTTTGGTTCGAGTGTTGGGAAAGTGCTGCTGTACGGTACTGGTGGTGGCCGCAGGCCCGCACAAACTATGGGCAGTGGCTGGGCTGGGAGCTGGTTATTTATTTCAGCTACGAACGAGTTATTGAATAAGAATGAGAAACATCCCCCTACCCCCTTCAAAGGGGGAAATGACCTGCTCCTAGAACAGAGAGAACTGCCGTGATGGCCAGACAGAAGGCAAAGCAGAGGGTGTGACATACTCCCCTTCGACTTGGCTCAGGGCAGGCGGGGATCTTTAGGCAGACAGTGTTCCGCCAGCTGGCGGATCTCTGGCTAGTATGGCGCAAGCTCTGCCGCTCTGGCTGGGCAGCACTCCGCTTTACCTGCGTGAATCCGCTAATTTGATTAACCTAAATAGGATTTAAGAAGTGCACCTCCACTTGGGTTGTGCTGAAGCTTGCGAATAGCGCACTCTTTAATCTGACGCACACGTTCTCTTGTCAGATCAAATCGCTCTCCAATATCATTTAGTGTCATGCTTGGCTCATCATTGAGACCGTAAAAAAGAATTAATACCTGTGATTCACGGAATGTCAGTACCTTAAAAGCACTGCGAATATCTGTCTTTAACGAATTTTCCATGGAATTTTCCTCAGGATTATGCCCTTGTGGGTCAACCATTACATCTAAGAGATTTACAGCTTCATCAGCCATAAAAGGAGCATCTAGAGAAGAAGTTTTAGCCCCCATCTGTTTAATATCCGTAATTTGATCATCGGGTAGATCCATCACTTCAGCCAATTCCCCATCTGTTGGTTCTCGTTCAAGCCTTTGCTCTAAGAGTGCTAAAGAATTGATCAGTTTATTGTAACTATTCACTCTGTTTAAAGGCTGTCTCACTGTTCTAGAGTTTTGAGAAATCGCTGATACCATCGATTGACGTATCCACCATACAGCATAGGAAATGAACTTAAACCCTCTGGTTTCATCAAACCGAGTAGCTGCCTTTATTAGACCAATGTTTCCCTCACTGATCAAATCAAGAAGCGTAATATTTGGAAAGCCACGATCATATTGCTTTGCTACGGAAACAACAAACCTTAAATTGGCTTTGGTCAATTTTTCCAGCGCTTGTTCATCTCCTTCTCGTATACGCTGCGTCAGCCGAACTTCTTCTTCAGCAGAAATCAGCTGCACTTTGTCAATCTCCTGAAAATACCGCTCTAATGAATGCGTTCTTTTCGTTATTTGAACAAGTATTTTAAGTTGTTTCATTGCTTGGTGTAGTTAGAGAAAAATCAAGGGTGAAAGGCACTTGAATAACTCTGGTTTGGATGAACAGTATCCAAATTATTACGTTTCTTGGCGAAACCTATTTACATTAAAAAACCATCACTTAGGATGGTTTTTTAATGTGTGATTTTAGTTTACAACTTTTACGTTGACAGCATTCATTCCTTTTTTTCCTCTTTCCAGGTCATAGGTTACTTTATCATTTTCACGGATGTCATCAATCAGTCCTGATTCATGAACAAACACATCTTCTCTTGACTCTGTGGGACTAATAAATCCAAAACCCTTGGAATTATTGAAAAACTTTACAGTTCCTTCTTGCATTATATAATGATTAATTAATTACGTGTTACCAAGCTGCAGAAATCACTATGAAGTTTCATCATCTTCCAGTGGGTGCTCCATGAAGGCATTTCAAATGATCGGCCTAGATTGTACTCTTTATTCGGGGCTTTCAATGAACCCAACTGAAAGAGCGATTAGCTTAGTCGAGAGAGGTGCTTATTGATGGGAATCAAATAAAAAATTTATTCAATTCTTTGGCTCAAAATGAGAATAAGAATTTGTCTAATTCTAAATACAGCGTAGCAAAGCTAGTTCTTAATTTTTGGATATTCCTATTCCTCTCAGGATTTAAACTGGATTCTAGTGATTATCAGCAAGAAACCATAAAAAACATGTAGATGACAGAATCTATTGAGATAATAGGTATTGTCAATTTAATTGTCGTCCTTTGGCACATCAAGTTCAGAGACTTCTCAAGTCAAATCCTTACAACGTTTCCCTTTTGCATTTTCTGGCTGCATTATTCATTGAGAGAAAATCTCTCGATATTCTTTTGTTTCAGAACCAGTAAATCAAGTTTAAATGATTAGTTACTGCTTCCAAACAGAAACTAACTTTTAACTTATCATACTTGATAAATTGCCAATTCTCATCCGAGATCAATTCAGCGTTCGCTAAAACATTACAATCACGGGTCAATTCCTATTTTAAAGACAACCACATCAGCAAAGGAGCCAACACAGAAATGGTAATGAAAACCATCTCTGCACTGAGTATTTACCTGTTGCCATTTGTTGCTTTATTCGTATTTCAAATCTCCTCACTCCCATTGCTATTTCTACTTTGGGCCATTATGGGGTTTGGTAAGGCGTTTATAGGCATGTCAGTAATGCATGACAGTCTGCATGGATCATTTTCAAACAAACAATCTACCAACCGACTCGTGGCACTATGCACTTGGCTTCTTGGAGTGGATCCACGAAACTGGAAAATCCAACACAATGTACTTCATCATAGCTTTACCAATATAGAACACGCTGACGAAGACATAGAACCCAGGTTCATCTTTCGGTTTTCACCACATCAGCCCAGGTTATCTATTCAAAAATACCAACATCTTTATGCTTTATTCTTTTATGGGTTAGGCACACTGATTTGGGTAACAGTCAAAGACTTTGCCAAAGCTGTAAAATACAAAAATGAGGGTTTTATTAAGTCGGGCAAAGATTTCAATCTCCACATCACCCAAATCATCATACGAAAAGCTGTTTATTTTTCTCTTTTTCTTGTTCTTCCATCCATATGGTTGGCTTACCCGTTTTGGATGGTAGCTCTGATGTTCCTGACCATGCACTTTGTGGCTGGAAATATACTGACATTTACCTTCCAGTGCGCGCACGTGATGGATTCATCAGAGTTTATCAATTCACCAGATGGTCATATACCTGAGAATAGACTGGCTCATCAACTGAAAACCACCGCCAACTTTGGAACTAATAGCAGACTCTTATTTTGGTTTACCGGAGGTCTTAATCATCAGATAGAGCACCACCTGTTTCCTCATATTTGCCACATTCATTACCGTAAAATTTCCGGCATAGTAGCAGCCACCGCCAGCGAGTACAACCTGCCCTATCATACACAGCCTACATTAGCTACTGCTGTCTATCAACATTTATACATGCTCAAAGAACTCGGTTCAGAGCCTACAAAAACGAAAAAATCATATGCATAATATATCATACAGTCGCAGAAAGCGAACAAGAAAACAAACAACCACTAAATCTGTCAATAAAACGATAGACGTCAATCAATACATTCATACTAGTGAACAAAGTCCTGAAACGGCTACAGTTTATCAAAATAAATATACGTTTACAGAGTTCCCTTTGCATCAAAAGCTGCAAGCTATGATCGCTCAGAAAGGTTATTCAAGACCTTCTGAAATTCAAGACAAATCCATCATACCGATACTTCAAGGCGAAGATATAATTGGGATAGCAGGTACAGGTACTGGAAAAACAGCTGCTTTTCTGATTCCACTCATCCAACAGCTACTTGAAAACAAGCGTCATAATCATGCTTTGATCATTGCACCTACCAGAGAACTAGCCACCCAAATCAACGAAGAGTTCGCCTCGCTATCCAAGGGACTTGGTCTTTACTCTACAGTATTAATCGGTGGCACCTCCGTATTTCAGACATTGAATACGCTGAAAAGAACCAACCATGTAATCATTGGCACTCCAGGCAGGCTACAAGATATGAATGCACAGGGTGCAATAGACTATAGTCAGTTCAAAGTATTGGTATTGGATGAGTTTGATCGAATGCTAGACATGGGTTTCTCCAGAGAAGTTCAAAAGATCAATAATCAGATGACAAGCAAAGAACAGTCCCTACTCTTTTCTGCTACGTTGGATCCTGCGCAAGAACATCTAATCCATGAAATTACCAATAAGCCTATTGTGGTAAAATCAGCCACATCCACGCACAGGTCCTCGTCTATCGATCAACAGGTGGTTTATACAGAAGGTAAGGATAAGTTTCAGGTGCTGAAAAGCATTCTCAACCAGCCAATAGATGCTAAAACAATCCTTTTTTGTGAAACTAAAAGACACGCAAATCAATTATTAAAGAAGCTAATCAACGACTCCTATGCTGCCGACGCTATCCATGGTAACAAGTCACAAAATAGACGTGATCAAACACTTAGCAGCTTCAAGACAGGGAAGATAAACATTCTGATCGCTACGGATGTGATCGCTCGTGGCATTGATATCAGTGATGTAGAATTAGTCATCAATTATCAAACTCCTCGAAACTACGCTGATTATGTCCACAGAATAGGTAGAACAGGAAGGGCAGGTAAAACAGGAAGAGCAATTACGCTAATCGATTAATCAAATAAGATATCGTATGGCAAAGTCACAGAACAAATTCATGAAAAAACAACGCGCTATTGGCAAGAACAAAAAGCGTGAAGAAAAACTCCAAAGGAAACGAGATCATAAAGCCACTAAGTCTAGTGGGAAGCTGGAAGACATGATCGCTTATATAGACTTTAATGGCAATATTCAGAGCACACCGGGTATTGAACAAAATTTAATAACACAATAAAAATGGAAAAAGGAACAGTAAAATTCTTTAATGAGGATAAAGGGTTTGGATTCATCACACATGATGAGAGCAACAAAGAATTATTTGTGCATAAATCAAATACCAAAGAGATCCTTTTTGAAAATGACAAAGTGGAATTTGTTATTGAGAATGGAAACAGAGGAGAATACGCGGCCAAAGTAAAGATTATCTAATTGTATTGATATTCGGTTACTGAGAGGTTCAAGCTAATGCTTGAGCCTTTTTTGTTTGTGGCATTCGCATCCACATAAATAACTGGCATTGATCACAGAAGATCACAGTTTGGGCTACCTGATTTTAGGTATTAATATTAATACGGCAACACGACGTTACTGCATGATTTTTTTTGAGAGGGATAATAGTCAATATTTGTAGTTTAAGAAGATCAGCTCTCAGCCCTTCCTTATGCTGGTATAACATCCTGCATTCTTTATTTGAAGATCACCTATACTCGCTTTTTGTTTGCTGGCTGGAGTCTACAGCGCTACTTGCTCCAGTGATTTTGATTAATTTATCTTCAATAATTTCCATGATTTAATCTTAAACTAGATCATTTAATTCAACGATCTATATTGGCTTGGTGACTTACCCGTTTTGGATTTGAATAATTTTGAGAAATGCGAAGGGTATTCAAATCCAAGATCATAAGCAATTTCACTTACAGATTTTGAGGTTCCTAAAAGCATAGTTTTAGCCTTATCCACAAGTGCTAAATGAATATGTTCCTGTGAGTTTTTCCCCGTTTGATTTTTGAGAACATCCGTGAGGTAGTTGGGTGAAAGGTTCAATTGATCGGCGAAGTAAGTGACACTTGGCAAACCGCTTTCAATCAGGCTATTTTCGTTGATGTATTCTCTCAACAAGCTATCGAATCGTTCGATTATGCCAGAGTTCACCTTTTTCCGAGTAATAAACTGTCTTTGATAAAAACGTTTGCTGTAGTAAAAGAACCAGTCAAGATTTTATTGTCAAACTGAACAAACGTATTTATGAATCCATCCAGCTGATTCATAAATACTCATGTCTTCTGCATCAAAAACCTCTCTTCAAAGACAACTTGAATTTATTCGTGATATTGAAATAATCCCGATATATCAAACCAAAATTCACTTCTATCAACTGATTATCAATTTATTAGGCAGAACTTTATTTACAGTTAATGGCATTGCATTAACAATACCTTGACAAGGTCATTCACTGCTCGGATTAATGACCACCATATAAGTAAGACAGCTATGAAACTTAATAGTGAGGTTACATCCCAAGTAATTACAGGTTTGCTAGTGTTGCTTTTTGTCTATACGGCAGTAAGTAAAATAGCAGATTGGGAGGCTTTTGAATACCAAATATCTAAGCAGCCTTTACCCGAGTGGTTTAATGATCTATTGGTTTGGGCCTTACCAATAGCTGAATTAACAACATCCCTCCTCTTATTACTAAGAGCAACGCGAAAGATTGGATTGCTTATATCATTTGTCTTAATGATGAGCTTCACAGTATATGTAGGTCTGGCTGTGCTTAATGTTTTTGGAGAGGTTCCGTGTTCCTGTGGAGGTGTATTGCAGAGCCTAAGTTGGGAAGCGCACTTGGTTTTTAATGTGGTGTTTTTAGGGATTGCTACAACGGGGTTGTGGATTGTTAGGAGTGACCAGTAATCGGTAGATCGGTTATTAGCTGATAGTCTTTAGACCATAGTCGATAGTGATTAGTAATCGGCAAACTAGTTATAAGTTATCGTGGAGATGAATTAGAAATGGTTGTAGGAATGCCAGATGGTACTTGGGTGTGGCTACATAATACTGAGAATCTGCCACTTGGTACTCTCAACAGGAGGGTGACTAGTATTCAGTAGGGCAGTGTGTTTGTAGATCGGTAATCAGTGGGGCAGTGATCAGTGAAACGGTAATCGGTAGGTCGGTACCTGTTTGAAGGTAGATCCCTCCTTTGTCGGGATGACAAGCTCAGGATAACTTATCGAAATGATGAATAAACAAGAAGCGGAGATCTCGAGGAGAACTCCGCTTCAGGTATGGTCATCTACCTAAGTGATGACGCATAATTCATTAATAAATTCTAATTCTAAAATTATGAAAAAGTTCGTTAAAAAGCTGCCTATGGTAGCGTTTGTATTTGCTCTAGTAGCAGCGTTTGCATTCAATATGCCAGAAGATGAGGCTGTTACTACACATTGGTTTGAGCTGGATGATGCAGGCAACATTGGAGATCCAATAAACCCAATGGTTGTTTGCCTCGGCAGTTCACAAAATTGTGCTGTTGGCTTATCTGATGATCAAGTTGACTCTGGAACTGGGGAACCTCTTTATGACTCTATTGATGAGTATGATGAGGAACCACAAGTCGCAAAGAGAAGTTAATCTATTTGAAGCCGGGGAGAACCCGGCTTCTTTTTTCTAGCCTATTTTTTAGCGAGGGTTTTGCTGCATCCCTGAAAGAGCAATCACATCATCGGGGATTGGAAATACATACTTGTTGCTTTCAGGACTGAGTGTATAATTGGTCCCCTGAACTGTTCTTTCAAGTGTGACGGCCCACTCGGGCTCTTGATTTAACCTTTTTAAATCTGACCAGCGAATCCCCCTAAAGAGCAATGATTTTCTACGCTCCAGTAGGATAATCTCCAGTAATTCACGCTCTTCTAAAGCAGAAACGGGTGTATATTTCCCTTCTACCCACCGTGTCTGCAAAAGCTGATTTAATGTATTTGTGGACTCATTTAGTTGCCCAAGTCTCACTTCACTTTCAGCCTTTATCAAATAGATTTCGTCAATGGCGATACCATTGAACTGCTGAACTGAACCGTCATAAGTTCCTTTGAAAGCAATCTTGTCCCCATTCTGCCAGAAAAACAGTTTCTTTCTCAAGTCGAATTCATCGTATGAACCGTAGACCTCATCCGTTATACCCAGACTGTTGAAAACTTCGAAAAATGGATAGGTTGTGCTTTGGAAAACAACCTCTTCGTTCATTTGAGTAAAAGGATAAGTGGCTGTAGTATCTAATTCATTGTATTCAATTAGTTGGTTTTGTAGCTCAAGTGTGGCACTGGCATACATCAATGCCTCCTCATACCTACCCATTTGTAAGAACACCTTTGCCAGAAGTCCATTGGCTGCAGCCTGTCCTGGCCTGGTTTTGACTATCGGTGTCTGAGGAAGTAACTCCAATGATTCTCTAGTGTCCCTGATGATCTGATCATACGTTTTCTGAACTGAAGATCTTGTGGAAGGGAGGTTCACATCAGATTCTAGACGCAGAGCAATTCCTAAGTCTGTTTCTGCTGTTGTAGCATTGTATTGTTTGGTATAAAGCTGCGCTAACTGATAAAACATCCAACTTCTGTAATACAGCGCACTGCCTCTAATATTGTTCCAATCCTGTTGTTGCTGATTAGACGGGGCAATGTTCTCAAGCCCTTCCAGTGCAATGTTGGCCAGCAGTATTGCTTTGTAAGGATTGTTGTAACTGTAACTGGTATTACCCTGGTAGACATCTTCGTTCCAGATGTACGCATTTTTTTCTTCTGCATAGCTTAAGGAATTCCAGTCTTCATCGTCTAAGTAGAAATTGTCTGCACTAATGATCCCGAGCATAGGTGTGCAAGCAAAGTTCAGTTCCGGACTATTGTCTAGTAATGCCCGAAGATCAGCGAGTGATTGAGGTACTACTATTGATTTGTCTTGTTTAATGTCCAGCCATTCTTCTGCGCATGAGGTCATGGTGAAGAGTAGTATTATATATGTGAATTTTATTGATTTCATGTTTTTGGTGTTTGTTAAAGAGTATTTACCCCCTCCGCCTTTCAGGCACCTCCCCAAGGGAAGAAAAGTCTAGCGAGGAGAACTAAAATGTAGCATTGAGGCCGATGGAATAGGTTCTTGGTGTTCGGTACGAAGCATTGGGGTAATCGGGATCGAGACCGGACTTACTTGCTTGCCACAGGATGCCCAGATTGCGCGCATAGGCAAATACTCTTAGCTCCTTCAATGGTAACCATGGTGATGCATTCTGAGAAAAGGTGTATCCAATATTGATGTCCTCCAGGCGGATATGATCCCCTTTTTCAATCATCAGTTCTGATCCCGTGTAAACAAAATCCCGGTAAGCATTTGCTTGCTCTGGCATGGAAGGAACATTGGTATGTGCTTCATCACCTGGCTGTTGCCATCTATCCAAAAAGTCTCTATGCATTGCCTGATCATCAAAAAGGTTATCATAATTGAGTCCACTTTTTCTAAAATAGTAGTTGGCCTTCCAGCTGATATTGACACTTAGTGCCCACTCTTTCCAGCTCATGTTATTTCTGACTGCACCGTAAAGTGGTGCCACGTTCACTCCATGGTATATAAGGTCTTTAAAGGTTAGGTTTTGAGTATACTCCCGGTATTCTTTTACCAGTTCACCATTCATTTCCACTAAAGGATCACCTGTCTCCGGATCAAGGCCCCACCAGGGAACGCTGTACAGTCCATCAATGGATTTTCCCTGCTGAGGAAGCATGGAACGGTTCTGCGCCGTACCGGCCCTGATCATGCTGTATGTAGTGGATTCATCGTAGTAGTTGAGAATCTTATTGGAGGCAAAGCTGAAAATTACATTCGTGTTCCATTGAAAATCCTGATCGATATTTATGGACTTGAGTTGAACATCCATGCCTCTTGTCATGGTTTCGGCATAATTGACCTTGTTTGACAAGTTTGAGCCCAACATTGCTCCGGTTGTGGGATCCAGAGGTACCTCACCAATAATGTCTTTTCCATGTTTTTTAAAGTATTCAATGGTGCCTGAGAGTCGTTGATTCTTGAATTCAAAATCCACACCAAAATTGGTTATGGCTACTTTTTCCCACCGGAGTTGTGGATTGCCTGGAGTACGAAGGTATAGTATTGGCAAGTTGGTGTACCAATCGGTGGAGTATGCTGCCGTAGGGTAAGCAGTGACTGATTTGTTGATGTTGCCATTGTACCCATACGTGGCCCTCAGACGAAGGTATGGAAGGACTGACACGTCGTAAAATGGTTCGTCAGATAGATCCCAGCTTATGCCAGTCGACCATAAAGGAATTCCTTTCTGATTGGTCTTCACACCAAATAAATTAGAGGCATCATACCTGGCACTGGCCGATAGCCGATAGCGGAGATTGAAGGTGTAGGACGCATTGCCAAAGTAGGACAAATATCTATCTGTTAAGTCATTGATTGTATTGGCAGGACGTGGCAAATAAGAAGTTCCTCTTGGATAAACAGGGTACCTCGTAGTATAGTCCAGTTGTGAGTTGAAAGTCAAAACTTTATCATCATATCCAAATAGTTGCAGCCCATTTCCAGAAGCATGTACCTGCCTGATCTCTGCACCAGCAAGGCCTTGAATGGAGTGACGGTTGATGGTTTGATCATAATTGAGTTGAATTCTACCAGAGTGGGATAGCTGCTGATCAAAGCGTTCGGTCAATATGTCCCCTAGAGGAAAGATGCGAGAACCATCAGCCTGTGTGAAACGGTTCACACGATCCCTTATGTAGTAACTATCCTGATCCTGCAAAGATCGCGCGTGTGAACTGGTCTGCTGATACTGATATTTTGCCTCTAGTTTCAAATTATCTATCATCCGATAGCTCAACCCGGCATCCACGCGTTGGCTTGTTGATTTAGTTTTTGAATTGGTCAAGCTTATCTCCTGCAATGGCCTGTACTGCCAATCCAGTAGGCCATTTTCAGTCATTTCTTCTGTGTAGGTTGTACGAAGAGTATTTACAACAGGAAGCCAGTTGCCATTCTGATCAGCAAACCGGTTATAAGGTAATTCTGTGCCAGGGCTACCCCATCGAAGCCCGTTATTGTTTTGCTGTTGATTGGAAATATTAATTCCTAAGCTGATTTGAAAGGATTCAGAAGGGGAATACGTATTGTTTGAAACCAGGGTGATGCGCTGAAGGTCGTTCCCCTCAACGTTGGTCATGTTTTTATCATATCCTGCTGATACATAGTGCTGAGTCTTGTCACCACCACCACGGATATTGAATGCATGTTGCTGGAGAAAGCTTTTGCGATAGAAGTACTTCTCTGCCTGATCGCGAACATCATACTGACCGAGCTGTGTCAATGCTTCGTCCAGCTCTTCGGATGTTATCTGACCATCCCTTTCTTTGATTAGTAGTTCTACCACTGGTGAAAGAGCTGGTTTTGAGGAGCTGTTTTCATCACTATTATAAAATCCCCTACTAAAAAGCTCCTTTTCAAGACCGATGAACTCCTGTGAGGGAATGAATTCAGGAGAATAATTAAGGTCAGGACGATCTCCCACCGTAACATTGGAGCTGAAGGATATTGTTAGCGGCTGGTTTTTCTTCCCTTGCTTGAGTGTAATTACAATAACTCCGTTGGCAGCACGAGCTCCCCAGATTGATGCTGCAGCGGCATCTCTCAAGACAGTAATGCTTTCTACGTCATTCGGGTTGATGTTGTTGATATTTCCTTCATACGGAAAGTTGTCAACGACAATCAAGGGACTGTTGTCTGACTCGATGCTGTTTACTCCTCTGATTCGCAGGTTGCGCTGATCCATTCCTGTATCATCACCTGCTCCCCTCTTATCGAAAAGCAAACCGGGTGTTACACTTTCCAGTCTGGAAATGATGTCCGTGCTGGTCGATCTTTTGATCAGCTCCTGATCAACGAAGGCAAAGGAACCGGTGGCACGCTCAGGAGGTAGCTGCTGGTAACCTGTGGAGTAAATCTCTACAGCATTTAATTGCTGGAGATCTTCTTCCATGACCAAATCAATGGTGGTTTGTCGTGCTATTGGTACTTCTACTGTTTTGTATCCAATAAATGAGAGGATCAGGATTGCATTTTCTGAGGAAACAGTAATTCTATAGTTGCCTTCCATGTCGGTAATGACACCATTGGAAGTGCCTTTTTCTACGATGTTGACGCCCGGAATGGGGGAGCCTTCAGGATCTGTAATGGTGCCCGTTATTTGAACCCCCTCTATATCTCCGAATCGTCGGACCGCCCCTTGAAAATGGGGAGAAGATTCTGCAATTGGATTTAGTAAATCCTCTTTGTTGAGATAACTATTATCTATTATAACTTCCCATAAAATAGGAGAGTGCAATTCGGATCGGACACTTGCATAAACTGGGCGAATACTATTTGCCAATAGCAAAGTGATACTTAACGTTAATAATGGTAAAAAGTGTTTCATAGGTATATTGGTTTTAGGTTTTTGAGTTGGTGTGTTGAACCCCCTCTGCCTTACGGCATCTTCGGACCGCCGAACCGCCCCTTGAATATGGGGAGAGCGGATTCGGGAAAGTTTCTAGTCGATGGTTCATAGATTTGCTAGTTTGTGGGAAGTTTCTCTGAGGACGACTACTTCGATTTCGTGATCCTGCTCCACGAATTGGAGCCCATAGTCAGCAAGTCCCTGGTTTACTGTTTTTAAATCTTTGAGCCCCCCTTTAATCTCCAGATCTATGTTGCCTGTAAATCCAGTAGCATTGATTATCGGCATGCCTAATTCATCATGCTGGTATGCTATTTGGCGAATTAGGATCTTAATTGGCTTGTTGATGATTTTGTAATGTGAACTGTTATTGGTTAATGATGGTGAGTCACCACCAGATCGGTACCTGACTTGATAGTCAGTATTTACCAGTGTGAGACATTTAACCTTTCTTTTTTCGAGAGCTCCTGTGATTCCCATATAATCAGCAAAAAAATAGTTAAGGTCTTGTGTCATTTTAGTTCGCAAAATCGATTGTTGGATTTCAGTACCTTGCGAACAGGTATAACCATAGCAAAATGTGTATCTGTCACGCCATAAAAGCAACATGCTATCCAACTGGTAATGTCCTGTAATTTGACCTTCCGGTCCTTTGATTAACCGACTTAAAGAATCACTAGCTTCAGAGATCACATAAGCATAATGAGGAGAGGAAGGCCTATTGAATGCATATCGGTACAACTCTCTTATGTCTGAATTGAATAAGGTGAATTGTCGTTGCTCTATTCTGGTACCTGAACCATAGTTGATAGGCGGAGTAATTTCGGATTGATAATATGGACTGATGCCATTCTGTGTGAGTGATTTTGAGAAGTCAATGAAGTCATCATTTTTAAAGGTGGTTTTGACTGAATTACCAGCTAATAGTTTACTTATATTGACTTCATTGGCATATTCCCAATTAGTAATTGCTTCAATCCTTTTGTTTTTGATCCATACCTGATGAGGGACGGTGAGGTAGGGGAATAGCTGACTAAGCGTAGTGTCTTCAGTAATAATTGGTAACGACCAACCTAAATTCGAAGAGAGTGACCTTACCAGTGAATCTCTTTGTTTTGTAATCAGTAATATGGTCAGGTCGTCATTGAATGTTTGCTGCAGTCGCTGAAGGTGAGGAATAGACTCACGGCTTACACTACAGTGGGTATCGATGAACTCCAGGATAATCAGCTTGTCACTTGAGGTCTTTAGCGTTTCTCTATTGTCTAGTGCGTTGATGCTGATGGTGGTACTCATAGCTGGCATTTGGTCACCTACGGTGAGTGGTTTTAATTCTGTCACAGATATTCCATCCTGGCAGGATTGGAAACCTACTGTGACCAGTATGATGATGCTGAATATGGAGAATGTGATGATGATTGGTATGAGGTTTTTCATGTGTTTGGTAGTTGGTATTCTGTTTTTGTCGCTACTGCTAAAGCTTTGTGATACTAATAGAGCAATCTTCCTTTCCACTTTTTCTTGACCTAGCCGGTCGCACAAAAAGTGGAGCAAAAGTCAAGAACTAGCCGTTCGCACTGTGAAATCAACTGCGGTATACCCAACTCCTCCGCTGGAAATGTTTAAATCGCACCGGCGACCCGGTCACTTCGTTCAAACACTAAACCTTTCTTAACCGCTTCATAGTTGGTTCTACTAATCGCATTGATTTCAAGGCCGATCCTTAATATCCTAATTTCTTAAGGGCGGTCCTTTTTTAGTCTTTAACGCTGGCAATACTTTATTTCATTAAGTTCCTTTTGGGTGTGTTTCTGGTGGGGGATTTATGTCTTGATTTTTTCATATTGTTATTGTCTTATGTTATACATGTGAATTGGATGTACTACCCCCAGCCCCTAAAGGGGTGCCACTGGCCGTGCGCCACCGAAACGTCGGACCGTTGCCGTGCACCACTAGTCGTGCACCAATTGAATTTTGTTATCAATAGAGACAGATTCAAGACCTCCTCCGTCTTTTCGTACCTCAAGACACCTCCTCCTAGTTTAGGAGGAGGATAAGTACACTCCCCGCCTTACTTTTACCCCTAACCCCTAAAGGGGAATTTGATTAGAGGTAAAATTTAGGCATGGCTCTCCCTGTCTGCTTTTGGACCTTATGTGGTTCACCGCTGATCACAAGGTCTTTAGCTGATTGATGGTTCACCTCACTCCTCTCCTACCGATTCATGATGAATGAGATGTGTCAGGGATTTGGGGATGTGTATGAAGAGGGCTTTTCTGTTACTTTCTGTCTTGACCGCAGCGGCGGACCGTACAGAAAGTAACCAAAGAAGTCAAGGCTGTGAATTCATGCCGGAAATTCAGATTTATTCGTGCAATTGAATCCAAATCGCACCGGCGACCCGGTCCCTGCGGTCAGACAGTGGATTCAACCATAATTATCAAGAATCTGAATTTCAGAGCGGCATTTATTCAAGGCCGATCCTACGCCCATTCTATAGATCAATTGATTTCAAGGTCAGTCCCTTTTCAAAATATCTTCAAGGCATGTCCTTTTTTAATATCAGACTGGGTTTTTGGGTTTGAGAGGGAAGAGGATTTCTTTGGTAGTGAGTACTGAGTACATTGTATAGGGTATATAGTACAGGGTAGTCAGTAATCGGTAACCAGTTGGCCGGTGACCAGTAGATCGGTGATCAGTGTGCCAGTGAACGGTGATTAGTGACTGGAGTTCTCTTCCGAAATTAAGGAATGAATGAAGTGCACAATGCAAGTTGCCCTTCGAGAGCCTCAGGACGCCATTGACCAAGCTCACGGCGAAGTGGCGCCCCTGATGTAACAGGGTGCTGAAGCTAAGATCTGGTCTAAGCTGTGTGAGTGAGCGATATGTGGGCACTTTCCTATGCATGGTGTTATATGGAAAGTCTCCAAAGGATAAGCCAGGGACCGGCCAGAAAAAAGGATGGCGTGGAACCTAACTTACCGTCTTAGAGGTACTGGTATACCTGGACACGAATAAGCAGGCCCACGCCAAAGGCGTGAGCACCTCACTTATTATCTCGTGTCTAATGAAATTTACCAGTTTTCTAAGACGAGACAACTAAGTGCGAATGCTTTGAATTTCTTTAAGATTCGCAAATTAACAATAACCCAGAACGAATTCTATACTCAGTTGTGGCTTTAACTCGTTCTTTGTATAAAGATATGAAAAAACTTTAGAACAGGACAAATGTGTCCTAATAATTTTAAAGTATTTGCCCAATCTTAGCTTCGTGGCTAATTATAGGGATCAATCTTTCTTAATGAAAATAGGTCAAAGAATTGACGAGATTCGAATAGAAAAGAAACTGACACATGAAATGTTGGCAAAAAGGATGGGAGTCACAGAAACACGCCAAGTTGGTAGGGTGATTAATGCCGTGAGTAATTTCAGTGCGAGTGAGTTATCAAGATTTGCAAATGCTCTAGGGGTCCACCCTAGGGAATTACTGGATTTTCATTTCGAAATTAATGAACAGCATAGTTCTAATAACTACTAGCCACATTCCACCCTCTCTTTTTAAGCCAGAAGCACCTTCTCAAACGAAAGTTATGATGGAGACGAATAAAGACATTATATGGAGATCATAAATCAGTGTGTCAATACACTTGTTTTTATGGGAAATTCAGATTTCACTAACTTCAAATTCATGATGAAAAATTGAGGGGATTTGCTTCTTAATTTGAAATTTGACTTGTCAACTTACTAAAAGAATATCGTAGTTTCTTGTATAGTGGATTATCAATAGTTTCAGGTCCATCTAGTGACCAAAAAGGGATATCAATTAGGCTTATATTTATTTTATCATCAGGATTTGTTTCTCTCGGAACAACAAACGTAAAATCATCATGCAGCTGACTGCTAGAATTAGGGTAAATCAATAAAACATTTTGTACACCACGTCTGTATGCGTAACTAATCATTTGGTACATATCAGATTGCGATACACCTTTTTTATTATCCAGCTCTAAAGAATTCCAACGAGGCTTGTACTTTGTATCGATAATTAGCTTTTTACCGGTTTCACGATTTATGAGAAGTATATCATGCTGAATATTAAATGTTCTGGGGTTATTGTGAAGGTAAAGGTCTGATTTCTGTATTTGAACCTCATAATCTGATGAAAATTTTTTCTCTATAAATCGTGCTATAAAGTCTTCAAAAATAATCTCCATGGGAAGTAGTAGACTCCATGTGCTAAGATCATTTTGATCACTTGAATAAGATTGGTTAAGTAGTATAAATCTGCAAGTATCTAATATGTCGTTGTAAGAATCAAACATCACAGATAGATGGATATTCTCTAAGTCGGCACTAGTAAACCTAATAGAATCCACTTCATCTAACAGGTGGTCAATTTCAGATGCAAGGTTTAAATTCTCTGAAATCGAAGTTTTTTGAGCTAATAACTTGGTGCAGTATTTAATGATCCGATTGATTTTGTTATTGAAAACAAAAGGTTCATGATCACAATCAATTAAGTAGTGTTGACCTATAGATACGGATTTTGCGTACCGGTTGAAATTGATTCGACCTCTAGGAGAATATAGCTGTTCATTCACTTCTTCATATGACCAATATGGTTCAGAAAGGAGAGTATCGTGAAATTGCTTGAGTATTAAGTAAATCAGGATCTCAGGAAAATAATCTGAGTCGATACCTGTTAATTTATTCAGGTTGAATGGGAACTTTACTTTCTTGCATATTTGTAGCCAATAAAGCAAATGACGCTGCATTAGTGCTTTGTCAATTGACGTAGTGTGTTTGAAAATTTTAGGATAGACTTCAATGAAATCATTGCCAAAGTTGACAAAGCCAACATAGTTTCTCGCACTGGCGGTCAATCCATCGAAGGAGAAAAAAGGTTGATAATTTGATCCCTCATTTTCATCTGAAATGTCAGACCATAATGCTTTATATTCAGCCCAAATATTTTTTAAATATTTTTCTAGACCGACTCTGTCGGATATTGAGACATAAGGAGAGTGTTCGAATAATGTGATCATTCTGAGATGGATTGTACTGACCACTTAAATCGCTCATAGTCATATGAGACATTCCAACCACTATCTCTAAATATCTCTTCTACCAAATCAGATTTAGAATTGAAATACTCCATGAGCAGTGGTATTACTTTATTTTTCAGAATATCGGCTGTATCAGTATCTGTCATAAAATATCCATGCCCGATGAGAAAGTCGGCTGACTTTTTATGATCAAAAATTCTCTTATTAATGTGTTTAAGTAATTCTGAATCAGTATGTTCTAAGACATCATAATCAGGATAAAATCCAATAAACTGAAATCTTCTTCTTAAGGCAACATCAAGATGAGCAATGGATTTATCCGCAGTGTTCATTGTTCCAATGAGATATAAGTTTGGCGGTATACCAAATCCTTTTTCTCCATTTGGCAATGTTATAAGAAGCTCATTATCTGCATCTATTCTTTTGTCTTCTTCCAATAAAGTGATCAATTCACCAAAAACTCTCGAAATATTGGCTCTATTGATTTCATCAATAATTAGCACAAAGTTTTTTTTGATTTCCTGAACCTGGACTTCATTACCCTCTTTTCTTTTTTTGCGAATTAAGTCGGCCAAAGGGTTGTAATAAGGACCTAATCCAGTGGTAAACTGACGTGTGCCATTCACTATATCTTCAAGAGTTTTTATACTTAATGTGTGTTCTGATTTACCATTTGGTTTTGTAAATGCAATGCTGTATTCACTTAAATCAGTAATACTGTAATGAATACCAGAAGCCATTTCGATTTTTATACTTTCACCTTTTAGGTTTATAGGTTCCATGATTTCAGTGAAAACTTCCGAGAAACTCCTCCCTTTTTTTGCCGACTTGGAGGAGTTGAAATAATTATCAGAGGCCCTTTTTGCTAGCTGATAAAATATGCCCTTGTATGGAATAAACCTCAATTGATCATTCGTGATGTCAGGGCGTATTCCGGCAATGAAATCTTCATACGAATAGTTTTGGTGGAACGTGATAAATTCAACTTGTCCAGACTCTCTCAAGCTTTTAAATGTATCCTTTCTAGTTTCTTTTTCTACTTCAAGTCCTGTCGCAATTTCAATGGCTTTGTCAATGGTAGTGTAGGTTTTTCCAGTGCCGGGAGGGCCATATAGGATTATATTTCGTGGACCAGTATTAGGAAGGTCTGTTGTTTGAGTTTGATTTGAACCTGCAATAAATTCAATCCCAAAATAAGGTCTGAAAAGAGCGTCATTTACTTCATCAAGTTTGAAAGGTTTAATTTGTGTAATGGTACTATTGCCACTTGGGTAAATCAACTCCTGTTTGTTTCGCAATGAACTAGGATTACTATTTATTGCTGATCGGATGTATTCTACCTCTCGATAAATCCAACCGTCTTGATTTGTAATATCTTCAGGTACATAACTCCAAGATCCCTCTTTGACTTGAGCAATGGCTATTAATTCATTTCCACCAATGGTAATGTATACATAGTCACCCTCTTCCAGTTCATTTTTAAAAATATCAGCTTGGTTCTTACCTGTGTGCTCATGAACAACAATCCAGTGATTTTTCTTAAAGCTTTCAATTATTTCTTTACTTGTTTTAGCCTTGAAGTGTCCATGAGAAATTTTGAAAAGTTTGTGCTCTTTCAAAGGAATAGATAGGAGTTTGCTGGTTTGCGGGCTGTCATTTAGAATCAAGTCTCGGTTGTCCGAAAAAAACTCAATCATCTCTTTAAAATCAAAATCTTCAGATCCACTTTCTATTGGCCCCTTCAAATATTGTTGATCCTTATGTTTATAAATGCCATACTTTACTTTGCCGTGATAGAAATCGACAAACATTTGAAGTCCGGTTGATTGAGTTTCCTGTCCACGGTTATATATGGCTAGCCATAATCTATCACTACCCTGTTGACGAGCGCCCTGGAAATCCATATAAATGGATTTTACTTTTTCCGATACTCCGCTTTTCTCTATTATTTCATGAATGAAACTCTCAATAAACTCTCTAGCAGGGTTGTGTCCATAGAATGTGATGATTGGAAAGAAAATGGAGTAATAGTTTTTATAAGACCGGTATTGCCTTTCTTTATCTTTTTTGTGTTTTGAAACAAAGCCATCCAAGGTTTCAACATCCAATTCTTTCCCCTGTATTAAATAATCAAGGACTTCTTTTCTTAGATCTACAATTACGCCTGATCTCCCCGTGTAGTACTCATTGACTTTATCTAATTCTTCCTTGGAAACACTATTTAATTTGGACACCAATGCTTCTTTATTCTCATAAAAGGTGGCCACTTCAGCTGAAATGTCACAAACGAGCTTTATTCCTTGATGTACTTCCTGAATAGTCATTTTTTAATTACTTCTTGAAATCAGATACTTGATAAAAATTTCTAGTTAATAGCTAGTTATTGATTGCCTTTGGGCTTCTGTGTGATCTTCTCATATATCTCTTTTGCCAGAACACCATAAGCTGCATTCTGAAATTCGACATCCTCCATGTATCTGGAGACTATATCATCATTTTCGGACATGCGCTGAATCATCAGGTTTTCAATAGCCTTTCTAATACCAAGCTGAAACTTATCCAGAGGATTAGCTTCTGCTGTCTGTATAATCTTTTGATCCTTGGAAGCCTTTTCACGGATCTGTTCAAAGAACAGGCGGTCTTCCTCAGAGAAGTCAGTACCAAACTTATTGTTGAGTACCTCAATGATCTCTGATAAAGGTTTTTTTGGTTCTTTCGATTTGCCCGAGCCTACTTCTGTTATTCCCTTTACTCCATAGGGTTCACCTTCTTCCATTACTATTGAGCCACTTGAAACTCGTTCAATGCGGTAGTAATGGAGGCTGACATCATCTTCAGGTTTGATGATTTCATAATCCCTTTCTCGTGGCAGATGAGGGAGTAGAAACCTGCTAAAACTGTAGAGCATTTCAAGCTCTGCATCTGCATAAGGAATGATTTGGCTTAAAAACGAGTAAGACTTGACAAATGCAGATACTTTATCTCTGAACAACTTGGCAGGCTCTTCTTCTAACGTTTTATATCTGTCAACTGCTGGCTGAATATGTTTTTGCATTCTTGCATGATCAGACGGGTTTTGCGTTTCCAGGGCTTTGTAAAATACCTGGGCAAATGCTTCCACCTCTGACCAATAGTATACCTGCATTGCGTTCAATTCATGCTTCAATGTTTCTAACAGCTGTGGGTCAGTTGTTTCCTGAAGTGAAGTTTGGTCATAGTAAGGTTTAAAGGCCTTATAAATGTCTTCTGCACTGTTGACAAAATCCAAAACAAAGGGTGTTTCTTTACCTGGACTAATCCGGTTGAGCCTTGATAGGGTTTGAACAGCCTGAACACCATCCAACCTCTTATCTACATACATGGTATGGAGTAGTGGTTGATCAAACCCCGTTTGGTACTTGTTAGCCACCAGTAGAATCTGAAAATCGTCTGTATCGAATTTCTCAGGAAGCTGGCTTTCGCTGATGGGCTTGCCGGTAACTACATCCGTATTCATTTCTGGTTCCGAGTATTCCAGTCCTGTATCAGGGTCTTGTACTTTACCACTAAATGCTACCATTGGTCTTACATCTTCGTATCCTCGTTGTTCAATATATCGCTGAAAAGCAAGCATGTACTTTACAGCGTGGAGTCTTGAGCCTGTAACAAGCATAGCCTTAGCTTTCCCATTGATTCGATGTTTGACAGAAGCACGAAAGTGTTCGATGATTATCTGAGTTCGTTGTTCCACATTCACTGGATGCAAGGCCATGAATTTTCCTAAAGCCTTTGCTGCTTTTTTCTGGGGAAATTCTGGGTCTTCATCTATTGCCTTAACAAGCTTGAAAAAAGTATCAAACGTTGTATAATTCTCCAGAACATTTAAAATGAATCCTTCCTGAATGGCTTGGCGCATGGAGTATACATGGATGGCTTCATCTTTTCTACCGAATAACTGTAAGGTTTTTCCTTTAGGAGTGGCTGTGAAAGCAAAGAAGCTGATATTCTTCTGCTTACCTCTCGACTCCATTACCTGATTCAATCGGTCTTCCCAGTCGGATTCTGCTTCTTCGGATTCTATTGTTGTTCCTGCTCCTAATATTTCTTTAAGTTCTCTGGCCGTTTCTCCTGTCTGGCTTGAATGGGCTTCATCTACAATGATTGCGTAATTCCGTTTGGCAATTTCTTCTTGCCAGGCTTTTGATGTTGCAATCTGATCTTCAGTAGCTTTACCGGAACTATCAGCTCCTGCCACTTTGAGCAATCCCTTTAAGACAAAAGGAAACTTTTGTAGTGTGGTGATAACAATTTTAGTCCCGTCAACTAGGGCTTCTGCCAACTGTTGAGAATTTTGATCTATGGCTTTAACAACACCCTGAGCATGCTCGATTTGATAAATCGCATCCTGTAGTTGTCTATCAAGGACTTTTCGGTCTGTGATAACCACTACGCAATCAAAAACCTTTTGATCATCATCTGTATGCAGGCTGGCTAAACGATGTGAAAGCCATGAAATACTGTTTGTTTTGCCACTACCGGCTGAATGTTGGATCAGGTAATTGTGGCCTGTGCCTTCATCTCTTGATGTCTTAATTAATTCCCTAACGACATCCAATTGATGGTATCGGGGGAAGATGACAGTTTCCTTGGTATATTTCTTTTTTACCCCATATTCATCTGTTGTGGTTTCTTCTTTTGTTTCAATGAACATGAAGCTACCGATGATCTCCAAAAAGCTGTCATGCTGAAGGACTTCTTCCCAGAAATAACCCGTACGATGACCTGAGGGATGTTGTGGGTTTCCTGCACCACATTGAATTTCTCCAGGATGGCTTCCTCTGTTGAAGGGCAGAAAAAATGTTTTTTCACCTCTCAGATGGGTAGACATGTGAACTTCATCCGTATCGGCAGCAAAGTGTACCACTGCACCCGATTTGAATTTGAAGAGTGGCATCCTCCAATCCCTATCTTTTCGATATTGAGCTACCGCATTTTTCCAATTCTGACCTGTTGCAGGATTCTTTAATTCGCAGGTAGCTACCGGAAGGCCATTAATTGAAAAAACCAGATCCATAGTATCATGTCTAGACGTATGACAAGGAACCTGACGGGTTACTGTCAATTGGTTTTTTTGATAGCGTTCTAGAATCTCGGGGTTGAGCTGATGGGCAGGTTTGAAATAAGCCATTTGAAAGGTCTTGCCGAAGAACTTGAATCCGTGCCGCAAGATGTGAAGTGTTCCTTTCAGGTTCCTTTCTTTAACCAGCGTGTCAAGGATTTTAGTGTCCAATTCTTGACCGTGAAGTTTTAGCATTTGCTGATAAAGCTCCTGCTGACTGGACTGGATAAAGGAAAGGACACGATCTGTGAAGAATCCATGCTTTCGATCAAATTCTTTATTCGTTCCTTGTGTCCAACCACCTTGCGTGAGGAGGACTTCCTCTATGTAGGCTTCAAAGGCTTGTTCTGCTGTTGCTTTCATAGTCCGTTTTCAAATTCTTTATATTTCAGCCACTTGGCCATGCCGTCCAGATCAGGAAACAATTGCTTGTCAAATACACCATATTGCTCCAACTGCTTACATATCTTCCTGTGGTTGTCTTTTTTGTGTTCGATCACATACTCTATATAGTCATCTTCATCTATAGGAGTCAAAGGCCGGTGGCAGGCTAAAAGCACTCCATCTTGTGCCCTTATCCTTGGCGATACGTGCGCAGGGTCGTAAATGATGTTTTCGCTAATGTCAAAAGGGGATGCAACCTCTTCTTTTGTTAATTCACTTGATTTGGCTACACTTTTATCTCTTGATTGTTTTTCTGATTCATATGCATCTCTTAGCATCGTTTGAAGATTAGACATCATGGCAAGGTCCAAATCGCTCTTCTCACTTAAACTACCAAGTTCATATTCATCATAAGGGTCTTCTTCTTCAAAATCATGTACTTTTTCTGTCATAGAGTCACCAACTGGTAAGATGTCACGATGTTTATTCTCCTCATACCTCAGGAAATCACTGTATTTCTTCACTGGCTTAGTCAAAATATAAACTGCACTGTCTGACCCGTTAATGGCATTTCTACAAGCAAAGTATAAGGCAACCAAAGGGTTGGTGGTCCAGTCCATAAAGCGGGTAGGAAGTCCATGATGTTGGGCTAGAGCCAGCATTTCCCAGTCGTTTCTGGGAATGTGGTTCACATGGCCTATCACATGATTTGCAAATGTGTCTAATACCCGGCACTCGAAATCAAAGAGATCTGATAACCGCTTGGGTACTTTAAAATCCGGCCTGCCAAGGGAAGGAACCAAAACAAAGCCATCGGAAACCCTTTTGGCTTGTCCTCTGAAATAAGGTCTGGGTACAGTGACTTCCTCGATCTCTTTTAAGTACTTTTCAAATGAATCTATGTAAATGGTGTTCATGACGGTTCTGTGACTTTGATTTTACCGGTTACCGCTGCAGATATCAGAGCGGTTTTATATTCTTGAAGTTTTCGTACCGTTTCACCTGTTTTATTAATTAGATTATCTATTTGGCTAATTTCTGGCTTTGTTAAAGTTATTATGCTGTCTTGCTCAGTATCCGGAGGTACAGGAACTTGAATTGACATTAATCTGTCAGATGTCAACTTTGGTTGTGCAGAGCCAGTTATGAGTGGGTAATATTCAAATATTTGCAATAGCCATTCCCAGAATTCAATGTTTCCATATTTATGCTTCAATATGTGCGCATGGTTATTTACCCAATATTTCCCAGTTGCAATGAAGGCTAATGGAGTACTCCTTGAATATAAATTGGCACCATCCTCTGCAACTAGAATATGTGCTTCATCAAATAGATAGTTATCAACAAAATCAATTATTCCTGATGCTCCATAATAAGGATAAACTTTTTCCAATGAGGCTCTGTCTTCACCTGCTAAGGGAATTCTTCGAAAGTTTAGGTTTTGAAAAATGTACTTTAGCTTTTTTACCTCCCAATGCTTCGGAATATCTCCGAGCCATTCAATCCCACTTGGCTTTAATTCCACTGTGGGATCAATCCCCTTGGTGACGGCATTGGTGATTACTGCCAGTCGCTTTTCCTTTAGTCTTTCAATGAACTGTTGTTTCTTCTCTATAAGCGTGTCCAGTCGGGAGACTTCTTTATCCAGGAAGTTGGCGATGGATTGTTGTTCTACTACAGAGGGAGGAATTGAGAAATATAGAGAAGCGTATTTCTCAGCACTTACATTTTGGATGGTGGCTTGAATTGTAATTGATTCAATCCATTGAGCATACCCATTAGACTTGGTCGTATAGTAAAGGAATTGAGGGTCGTACTTTTTCGTATTAATTCGAGCCCTAATGAGGTAACCTGCGTATGCAGATTGACCCCACGAATCCTTATATATAAATGATTTCCCTACGGTTGCTCCACTTCTTGCCAACAGAATATCACCTTCTTGAAGCAAGTATGGTTGTGCAATTTCTGGCTCTAGTGAACGAAAGGTTTCATCTTTTAAATTGCCATTAGTATCAACATCTGTAATTCTTACATATCGCGGGAAGCCAGGTTCGATTAATTCTGCCGGAACATTTGCTCCGTACTTTAAACTTTCTTTGGTTAAAAATTTAAGCCGTTTAATACTCCAATGACTGGGTATTTCTCCAATCCATTCGACACCACTTTCGGTGTAGCTATTGTATTTATCTATACCCATTTTAAATAGATTCAGAATCAGTTACTTCTTTCAATAATCCTAAAATGTCCTTCTCCAAATCCTTTAGCTCCTCTTCGATCAATTCCAAATCTCTTGGGGGTTCATATTGAAAGAAGTGTTTGTTTAAAGGAATCTCATAACCCACTTTGGTTTTGGAGTGGTCTATCCATGCATCGGGTACATGGGGTAGCACTTCTCTTTCAAAGTAGGTCTGAATGCTTTCTTTGAGTGGGATCATTTCGGTATCCCTTAGTTGTGGATCGGGTTCCGGGTCGCCTTTTTTATCCCTGCATATCTCGGCTGTTTCGTCCCGTTCACTTAGTGCCTCTAAGATGGCTTTTAGTTCAGAAGCGTTGAGCTTCATTTCTTTTTTCTTGTCCACTTCCCTCAGATCAAGTAAAAAGCTTTTGCGGTCGTTGTACAACTTCTCGTTGTGTGCTTTACCAAAGTCCTTGAGCATGTCTTTGATTGCCTGTTGGCGTTGTTCTCCGGCTTCTATTTCCTTCAAGCGCACATTTTCATCTTTCTTATTGCTGCTAGCAATGTTTTGAAATGAGCTAATACCATCTAGTAGGGCAATCCGCTCGGCAGTGGCCTGGAAGTTTAGTCTTAGCGGACGCTCTACGGTAATTTTGTTGTAGCCAAAGTCTTCATTGTCGAAGACCTTGCTCACAGGCAATTCTTTTTCTTTGCCATCAATGGTGAATTTGGCTTTTTCGTCATTCTGAAAGCGATCATAAATGCCTGTGATTTCAGCTATCTGATTGGGTCGGTTTTCTTCTCCATCGCCAATTTGCTTTCGCTTATTTCCAAGACTCTTTTTCATTTGAATCCAGAAATTACGACCATCGATCAATTGAATTTTGCCTTTACGGGTTTTACTCTTTCGGTTGGTCACAATCCAGATATAGGTGGAAATTCCAGTATTGTAGAATAGCTGATCTGGTAGGGCGACAATGGCATCCAGCCAGTCATTTTCGATGATCCATCTGCGTATTTCTGACTCTCCACCTCCGGCATCACCGGTAAAGAGTGGGGAACCATTAAAAACTATAGCAATCCTACTACCGTCTTCATTCACTGGTCTCATCTTTGACACCATGTGTTGTAGAAACAGTAATGCTCCGTCATTGACCCTTGGTAATCCTGCTCCAAATCGACCATTATATCCGAGAGATTCGGCTTCTCGTTTGATGTATTTTTCTTGCTGCTTCCAGGAAACCCCGAAAGGAGGGTTGGCTAGCATGTAATCAAACCTTTCGGAGGGGAACGCATCTTTGGTGAAGCTGTCTCCAAGTTTAATCTTTTCTTCATCATGTCCTTTGATCAACATGTCCGAGCGGCAAATAGCCCAGGCCTCATCGTTCCAGTCCTGTCCAAATAGATGAGGTTGGGCGTCTTCATTGAGTTGTTTGATGTATTGCTCTGCTTCAGAAAGCATACCTCCGGTTCCACAAGCCGGGTCATAGATCATTTTCACTTTAAAACTCTGAGCCAAGTCGTCTTCAGGTGACAGTAAAAGATCAACCATCAACTTGATGACCTCTCGAGGAGTGAAGTGCTCTCCGGCCTCTTCATTGGACTGTTCAGCTCCGATCCTAATGAGTTCCTCAAAGATGTAACCCATTTGGAGGTTATCGATCCTGCCTGGTGACAGGTCGATGGTCGAGAATTTCTTGATAACCTGATAAAGAATGTTCTTTTCAGCCATCTTTCGGATTTCATCCTCAAATTCAAATCTTACGAAGATTTCCCGAACATTGGGGGAGAAGTTGTTGATGTAGCTATTGAGGTTCGGAGCAATCTGGTTGGCATCATCCAAAAGCCTTTGAAAGTCCAGTTTCGACAAGTTGTAGAATTTAACGCCTGTTACCTCTTGTACTTTAGCATCTACGATACTTTGTGATTTGCCTTTGTACTGGCTGTAACGCTCCAAGGTGGCTTGCTTGGTTGGTGCAAGGATGCAATCAAACCTTCTAAGTACTGTTAGCGGTAAGATTACTTTCCTGTATTCATTGCGTTTGTAGGGGCCTCTGAGGAGGTTGCATATATCCCAAATAAAATCCGCCATCTGGCGGTGAGTTTCTACTGTCATGTTTTACTTTTAATTCGCGCTAAAGTAAGAATTGAATATTCAAATTTAAGTATCTGCCTTTGGATTACCCGAATATTGGTCTTCTGCGCTTGCATCAAACTTGTTGTCTATTTTCTGGGTAATTGCTTTGAGTTTTTTGGAAAGCACTATCATCATTGAAATACCTGTAATAAAAGCAGTGACGATCTTATTGGTGTCTTTTTGGACATTAAGTTCATGGGCCTCTTCGTTTCTGTAGATCTTAAGTACTGACACTAAGTGATAGTCCTCTGTTGATATAACTCCTTTTATTCTGGCAAACTCTAAGTAATCATGGAAAACGCCTTTTCTATTGTTTTTCTTAAGGAAGTCTTTGAATGACTGATCTTGCTTGTAGAGTTTTTTGAGCAGGTTTTCAATGATCTTAGCGAGTGCTGATAGTGCTTTGGTTTCTTCTTTGATTTCTATAAGTCCGCTAATGCTCATTAATTCAGCCTGAGTATCTTCATCCAAATGATCATCGGATTGCACCAATTCTTTTAATCGGGATTTGATTTCCTTCGTAATCAGATCATTCTCTTCAATTACTTTTTCTAAGTTATCGACTGTAGCTATTAGTTTTTTTCGATCTAGGGCAAGCCAAAGAATAATCATACCTGCAACTACTGCAAGCGAAACTGCAATGTCTTTCCATTTATTATCGGCCATATTGGTTAAGATTTAAGTAATTAATAGGAATTGAATAGTCAAATTTGAAAAAGGTCCTATACATAATTTCCATGTTCAAGAACACTTATTGCTGAATCAATAAGATTGTCATAATGTAAAATAAGGATGCTGCTCTCTTTCTTCATTTTTCGAGCAATTCGATAACTATGGTCATTGAAGTCCTCTCTCAAGCCCGCAACAACTGCAAAATGCATCCTGGTTGTGTCTAACGATAAAAACTCCATAGGCAGGCTACTATGTTTGCCTTGATTCTTTTCAAACATAAGTTTTAGATGAGAAAAATTTGACTCTAGCCAATAACTCCAATCTTCTACTTGTTTAATGCCTTTCCGAAAGGTGGTTCCAAGGTTTCCATCCTTTGTGGTAATATCTGTGTTTGGGCGTTCGAGTTCGACAAAAACAAATTCGTGCCCATATGAACTCTTTCCAATTACTAAATAGTCAACTTTGTAGTTGGGTGGTAGTTCAAACTCTGGAAATAGAAAAGCTGAGTGGTGGCCAAATCGATAATTTTGAAGGATAGATCCAATAATGAAATATGCTTTTTGGATTTTAATGAATCTTAGGATGTCTCTTTCATTAGAGGATTTGTCATGAATGATAGATTTAAATTGATTCATGATGTCGGTGGTAGTTTCGTTCACATCAAGCTCATCAGTGTCAAGAATGTAATTAGGGAATATTGATTCATGAAAGAAAAAAGCCTTAGGTGTTTTTATGAAATCAACTATATCCATTGAACTTCCAAATCCCTTCTTTTTTGCAGCCAGGTATTCTTTCTTTTCTTCTTTTGTTAAGTCAAAATATCCTCTGTCGTAAAGCATTAAAATAGAATTTAAAATTGAACTTAAGCTGATGCTGTTTCTTCGATAGCTTCTGTGTTTTCTGTTTCTTCTTCAACCGATATTCCATCTTTGGCCAGGCTGTCATAATAAAGCTTAGTTAGTTCAGAGGTGAGGAGATCATCATTGAGGATTTTCATGAACAAATCTTTAGAAACCCTTGTGTCCAATGTGAATTGTGTCTCATCTGCATTATATCGCATTCTGTTCCGAGTGGCAGGGTGTAATTTGGAAAATGCTATAATATTTGAATTGGGGATTTGATGTTGAATAACAGGTGAACTTCTAGCTATCCGAGTGAGTTTTCTGGCAAAACTGATGTCAGATACTAGCTCCTCAAGTGTTTCTAAATTGCTAACTAAAGCTATTTCCCTAATAGTATCCAAGCCTGCGATAGCTTCACGCTCAATGACATCATGAAACCCGAAACTACGCTCGATAGCTGCCAAATCAGTAATGATGATTTCTTCATTGACTCTGATCACTTGAAATCTTGGACTCATTCTAAGTAGTTGGTCATCAAAACGTTCTAGTCGTTCAGAAGCTCTGGCTTTACCAAAAATAAGGCCTCCGCGACCAATCACTTCGACAGGGGATAGTTTCTTGAATAAAGAAATTTCAGTGTCTTCATCAGCTAAAACTACAATTAAGGATTTTACCTGGGATAATTGGTTATCACCGAAATTGAAATTATTTATTTCGTCATTGCCAATGACACTACTCAGTAGTTCAAACTCATTAGGTAGTTCTAAGTCATAAGCATAGAAGCAGTTCTTTCGTTCATCAGCAGTTGATAATGGAAGAACGGAATACTCATCTTTATCTATTATTGACTGCTTAATATAGCTAACAAAGAGTTCGTGGATGGGAGGTAGGTCGTCTGCTTTGATGTCTAGTTTTTTAGGGTCGTTTTCACCATCAAGTAATGCATACAAAATGATTTGAAGATCACCCTGCGGATTTTGTAAAAATTGCAGTGCCTCATTTAGTTCTGTTTTAGTCATATGTCATTTATTAGATGTTTTATAAGCATAGTAAATCCGTTCATCAAGTTTGAGGTATTTCACATGGTCATCCTTTAATAATTTCTGTTTACAAATAATTATTTTGCTTTCTCGGATTGAACCATTTCTGAATTGACCATCAACTTTATAAATTCTGAATTGAAGGATAGCTAAGGTAGGATTAGCATAAAACAGATCTGTGCGCACATAGATGATACCAATCACAAGAAGAATTATCACAAATACCAATTGGTACCGAACTGAGTCAAACTGAAAACACACTAAGGGAATAATGTATGTTGTAAGGAATGTTAAGTGTTCATAATCTATATTTTCTATTTTAATGATTTGGAATGAAAGCTCTGGTGACCCTTTAGTTTGATAACTGAAATCCCAATAAGATATACCACCGATTATAAGACAGACAAGGCAAATAATTGGAATAACATTTCCAAATAACAGAGGATACCAACCAATAAATTCACAACCCGAAAAGCATACAGGAACATTAATTGTAATTATTATTATCAAAACAAAGAGAAGCCAAAGCGATAGGGCAAAAAGACCAACTTTTCTTAACATAAGCTTCAGCTATCTGGTAATAAGCCTTTTAAGAACTTACTAGGATTGTGAAATATCAACTCTATTTTCATATGCGGTGAACTTTACAATAATATGGCAGGATCAAATTATATCATTTCGTTATGTGCTGCAAGGTGGTTAATGGAAGGATTTGGGTGGTTTATCGAAAGCTTCTTCTGACAAAACGGTGTAGTGCTTTTTAATCTTGGAATAGTGATAGTTAGCAGTTGGCATTGGCTTTTTGCTTTTGGCCGTTGGCCATTCGTTCCTGGTCATCGGGTAAATCAACTACTCAGAAATGGTATCTCCTGTATTTTCTTTCTGTAGGGTGGGATTTTCTTTCTGAACCGTGTGTCCCCCTCCGCCTTTCAGGCACCTCCCCCAACAAGGGAGGAAAGTGTTTGGTTGAGTAGTGGTTAGTTATTAGTGGATTAGTGATTGTCGGGTCGGAAAGGACCCTCTCTGTCCTTCGGACATCACTGGCCGTGCGCCACCGAATCGTCGGACCGCCCCTGAATCATGGGGAGAAAAGAGAAGTGGTCCGGTTAAAGATTGGTGTTTTGGGTGAGTTGGTGATTAGTGATTGGTAGGTCGGTAATCGGTAGGTCAGTAAATCAGTGAACGGCAGAGGTGAATTGAGAATTGAAAATGGAGAGTTGAGAATAATTGGCGAAAGTGTGAGATTCTTCTATCATCAGATTGACAAAGTTGTTTGTGATCGGTAGACTAGTGATTAGTGGATTAGTGATCGGTGGGTCGGTTGATAGTTCCACCCCCTGCGCCCAATGACATAATATTAAGTACATTCTTTGGTTGTCTCTCCCTTCCCGCTCTTTGGAAGAGAGGGTAGCGATGGCATTAACTTAATAGCATTACATCGCCGCCAGCGGGGATAGTTTAATTCGGGAATAAGTATGAGATTGCTTCTCTCGCTCTAAAGAGACGAGATCGCAATGACGGTTTTGGAGAGAAGATTCCACTAGAATTCATTTCAATTAACCTAACTAGTTTAAGGAGCCAAGATGAATTCGGGGAATGACGGATAGTTAGATTGCTGAGCTGAGAGCCATTAAGGTGTTGGTTCCTGATTTTAAGGCAGTCAAAAAACCACCCCCTACCCCCGCCAGCGGGGGATATTTTATTTTGGAGTGAGGTAGGAGTCTATTCTCCATCACATTTAGGACTAAAAAGCTGTCCACGAGATACAGATCAGGTAGGGGCACAAGTGAAAACACTTGAACTGGTCGATTGTGATAAGATAATTATAAACTAAAATGGTGAATACGAAAAGAGGGTAGATTTAGTTGATGTGGATGTACCTATAAGTCAACATATTTATTGAACTGATTTACCCTTTTTCCTAAATACGCTATATCAATTTTGGAAATTGATAAGCCTTAATAAAGGATTTGATCCTACCCATAGAATCCAAAATGGAGTCAGAACTTGGTAGATCATCTGACCAGATTAGCTTAGAGAGTTCTCTCTGGTATGTTTCTTTTAAAGGAGCCCACATATCATCTATGTCTCTAAGTAATGGGGAATCATGAATAGGAAGTGATACCCAATCACCAGAGAAGGTATTATTCTGCTGGTCATCCTGTAGCACCAAAGTAATGAGCTCAAAATTCTCCTGTACTAAAAGAGAGTTCTTCAAGTCTGGCTCATTTAGAAGTTTATGTATATCGTAGAAGTGTCGGATTTTCTGTTTTAGTTCATCTGCCCCTTCATAGGATAACCGAACCAAAGACATGAGTTTTTCATAGAAGGTTCGTTCTCGCTTTAATACGTTGATTTCAAACGCCTCCAGATTATGCTCCCTAATCAATTCCTCCTCACCTACATTGGATAGAAACTGAGCAACATAGGACTGAATAGTTTTCCTCTCAAAAGGAACGGGATTGGTAAAGCAATTGATCTCTAGCTGAATTTGTGGTTTTACGGGATCAAATATCTCTTCTTCAACAGCACGTGGGTAGCTGTAAAAAGTCCTTCTGTTTCTACCTCTCTTTTCTTCATTCGGGTGTTTGAAGTATTCCAACCCATCGGAAGCTTCTGTCTCAACTGCCTTAATAACCCTTTTGAGTTGATTATCCGTTACACTCTCCTCTTTTAATATGGCCAGATCAATGTCTTCAGAAAATCTGTCAATGCAATTGAAAGCTTTGGATAATGAGGTACCCCCTTTGAAAATTACTTGATCACTTGAACTAGCCTGTGCAACATTTCTTAAGACATAAGTCACCCAATAGTCTTTTTCTATAAATATGTCTCTAAGTCTGAAATGTGCTGCAGCTGCACGTATGGCATCTTCAAAGTCTGACGACTGGTGAAAGGTCATAGAATGTTCCAGTTTCTTTTGTCAGGCAATACCTGCTCACTTACTCCAATGTTGTACCTGGTAAGCTTGTTCAATGACTTTGATAGCTGATCAAGCATTACATTAATACCAACCTTCTGAAAGATTGCCCCTAGCAAAGCTCTAGTAGCGGCATTGTAGTTCAAAGCTAATTTGGCCAAGCGTTGCTGCTCCTGAGGTTTAAGATTCTTTATTTGTTTGAAAACAACAGGCAAAACCTGATCTGGGGAAGAGTCCGGAATATTTTTGATGTCCTTTATAGCATCCAACAATTGAAGTAATGAAATGTCCTGATCCCTAATCGGGACAGTTCTTTGCTGATACTTCACCCGATAGCCTTGTACCTCTTTTGATGGAAGTGGCTTATTGGTGGCAATCTCCAACGTATTGGATACTTGCGAGGTTAACCCCAGCTTATTGTATACCGGAATACCTGTGAGATAACCTATTCTTTGACCATTCTTTGTTGTGAGTGCCTCAATGATAGCTGACTCTTTGGGGCGTAATGGCCCAAACCTGGATAGCTCAGGTTTGTAGTATTTTCCTTTGGCTATACGCATGATCTTGCCCTCCTTACTCAATCTACTCAAAGTCATGGCAAGAGCAGATTCTTCGATCTTATCTTTCTGAAAACGAGCATACCCAAAAACAGAACCTGGCTCCATTTTTTCAATTCGCTTTTTTACTAAAGATGATGAAGTAGACATGATAACAATTCAAGTAATACCAAATAGTGTGCTATCAGATAAACCTATAGCTAATGCTATATATGATTATGATATAATAGCCAACAAAAGTATATACGAATAATATATAATATAAGTTTTTAATATAATAAACTTAACAATTTGATATATGTAATTACTAAATGCATAACCTGGTTGAGTTTTAGAATTGGTGAATAAGTAATTCAGTATGGCTTATAAGTAACGTCCCCCTCTGTATCTCTGTAACGTCGGACCGCCCCTGAATCATGGGGAGAAAAGAGAAGTGGTTCGGTTAAAGATTGGTGTTTTGGGTGGGTTAGTGACTAGTGATTGGTGTGTCGGTAATTGGTCGGTCAGTAAATCAGTGATCGGCAGAGGTGATTGGATAATTGAGAATAGTTGGCGAAAGAGTAAGATTCTTCCTTCGTCAGAAGGACAAAGTTGTTTGTGATCAATGGTCGGTGAATCAGTGACCAGTGATCGGTAGGCTAGTGATTAGTGGATTAGTGATCGAATCGGTTAGTCGGTTCAGTGTTCCACCCCCTGCGTCCCCGCAATGTTTGACATTACTTGTAACGACATTCTGGTGAGAAGATTCCCCTATAATTCATTTCAATTAACCTAACTAGTTTAAGGAACCAACATGAATTCGGGGAATGACGTATGGGTAGTCTGTAGTAGAAGATACAATTAGATCCACCCCCTGCCCCACCAGCGGGGATAATTTATTTGATCTTATTCTTCCTAAGGAGCTCAATGATGTCGTCATACTCGTAAAGGATGATCCCTGATATTTTGGAGTGTGGCAGGATTCTTTTCTCCCGGAGGTTGTGGAGGGTGCTTGGACTGATATTGAGCATGTCCTGGACGTCCTGGCTCCTGAGCCAAGGATGATGTGCACTTCCCTGCAGCATCTGTTTGATTTCACTGAGAAGTTCGAGTTTGAAATGGTCGAGATCATCTATTGTTATCACGTTAATTTTCATAGCCTAAGTGTAAGTTGAGTATTAGTTATCGATGGTGGCTTAACAAATATTTGAAATAAGTTTATAAAATGTTAGTTACAGGGGTGACGTCACCCTAAGGTTAAGCTTTTGATAAAGAGCGGATTAAATAGATTTTTCGATAGTGAATTAGTTGGTAGAACAGTGAGTCAGTGATCAGTGTTTCGGTAATCTATGGCTAGCAGTTAAAAAGTCGATATTCAGTAGCTAGAAGCTAGAATGAGTGGATCGGTAATCGGTGAGTCAGTGATCGGTGATCGGTGGGTTGGTAGTTTAGCAGTCCATAGACCGTAGTCTATAGGGATTGATAATTCACCAGCATGGTAATCGGTAGGTCGGTGATTAGTAGCTATCGATAGACGACAATTTAAAATGAAGAATTGAGGACTTGCTTTTTTGCAACCACACAAGGAGTAGCTACTTGTTTGAGGTTTGGGAGTCAATTTCGTTATTTGACTACATCTAGCGTGAAAATACGCCGTGCTTACGCACGACGCTCATCAACCAGCTTTAAGCGTTCCTTTAGGAACTTTAAATATGTATGTAAGATAGAAATGATTGAAGTGAAGGAGTAATAAGCTAACGTCACTTTGAAAGGATTCATCGAAAAGTGTGGGTATCCTGCCTACAGGTAAATCAGCAGCTACAAGTCAACAGACTACTGTCGTTAGTCGGGAGCTGGAAGCTAGAATGAGCAAAGCGATGATCGATGGCTAAGTGATCGGTAAGTTTGTAGTCTGTAAGTCAGTCAAGGGACAATAGCTGAAAATCGGAAGTTACAGGATAAGAGGCAAGGTGGTGATCTGTGAATCGGTAGGTTTGGCTAATTTCAAAGAGCGTAATTAAGGAATTGACTTTGTATTGTCTCCTGGAAGTTGGAGACAAAGTCTACAAAATGAGGCTTATCAAAATCCTCTTCTCTTAAGACTAAATAGATTTCTCTCATCAATTTGTTTTTACCAATGGCTTTGAAGATTAATTCGCTTTGATGGGCAAATGGCTTCAACATCCATCTAGGAATGCACGTTATTCCTCGGTTTGCCCGGACCATCTCCAAGCTGAGCTCTGTAAGGGGAATAGCAGAAATTTTGAAAGGGCTGATCTGATTTGGCTTCAGGTATTTATCATAGACTGATACAGTTTCCAGAGGATACGAGTGAATGATCAGGTGCTGGGAAGCGAAATCCTTCGCTACTACATATTTACTATCTGATAAGGCATTTTCTCTATGCATTACTACTAAGAGCTCATCCCTGAGTACTTTGATGCATTTGAGATTTTCCTGTGCTGGCCTGGCTGTCACCATGGCTATGTCCACTTCATAATTGAGAAGGTTCTCTAATGGCTGATGTGTGGTATTGTATAGAAGCTGAATATCGATCCGTGGATAAAGAGCCGACATTCGATCCAGAAACTGAGGAAACAGTAGGTAGAACGTATAGCATTCACTACTCACCCTGATCTTACCTCCTGCACTTTGATGGTTGCTTTTAATCTGAAGAAGTTTTTCATCTACTGAATTGAGAATATTGGTAGCCAATGCATACAATTCTTCTCCTGATTCGGTCAGCTTCCATTTGACTCTTCTACGTTCAAATATTTTAAAACCCAAATCCATTTCTAAGGAACGAAGTTGATGGCTCAAAGCTGAAGTGGTCAGGCATAGTTCATCTTTTGCTCTGGCAATGCTACCAAGATCGGCAATTGTTTTTATGAGTCGGAGGTGCTTGAATTCCATGTCACAAATGTATTACAACAGAGGTACAAGGTTAGTTGAACAGATTTCAACAATAGACACAATTCTTCTCAACAAAGCTCCAGTTATTCAAGGTAGTTGATCTGATAAGTTTGTGGTTTGGAAAAGCCAGCAACATGAATAACATGGTACGTAGGAATCTGAGAATCGCCAAATACATTTTTTATCGTGAGACGCTGCTCGAAAAAAGGGAGCTGCTCTGGACTTTTTTAGGTTCATTTTGCGGGATTGGTCTAATTGGATTAATGCAAAATTATGTCTTAGCAAGTACTGACATTGTTTTTCTTATTGGTTCATTTGGAGCATCCAGCGTGTTGATATTTGGGGCTATTCAGAGTCCATTGGCTCAACCCAGGAATCTAATAGGTGGACACCTGATATCTGCTGTTGTTGGTATAGGATGTTCCAGCCTATTCGGTACATTTCCAATGTTCGCGGCACCATTAGCTGTAGCGGTGTCCATAATGGTTATGCAGATCTCAAAAACACTTCATCCACCAGGAGGAGCAACTGCTCTAATTGCCGTGATAGGATCAGATCAGATTAAATCATTAGGATGGTGGTATGTGTTGTTTCCGGTGATGAGTGGGGTAATTATTTTACTGTTAGCAGCCTTGTTATTTAATAACTTATCCAAAGAAAGAAGATATCCCACCTCAACACGGTATACAAGGGTATTCAACAAAAGGAGGTAATGTTTGGTAGGTATTCGTGACCATATCATTAATCACAAGATGTATTCAAGAATTCATAAATGCCTGGTAAGGCTTATTTATGTGAATGATTAAGGTGATTAAGCATCTCTATAAGCTTGGCCTTTACATTTTTCTTTGTAGACTCATCAGTTCCATAATATTTTGCTCTGAGGCTATTTAAAGAGATATCCTTGGCATTGGAAGTAACAAAATGGGTGGAGATCACTTTTAACATTTCAATTTGCGTTCCATTTGTAAAATATCCCAAATCATGAAATAATCGACATAAAAAGGCTAGCTGTGCCACTGTTAAGGAAGTTTCAATTTTGGGTAACTCAATATGCGTAGTAGCAGATGCCTGAATTTTCTGAGGCTTGCTGAGATCCAAGCTGATACGAAGGTTGATGTCCAATTCCTTTTTGATATATACTTCTATAAAAAAGTGAAACCATAGAGATAAAGCAAAGCTGACAGATATCGAATCTAAGGAATTTGTTTGCGCAAAGTGCTTGGACTGAATCCAAATTTGCTTTTGAATGCATTTGAGAAAGGTGATAGCTCACTATAGCCAGCCAATTCGGCAATTTGCTTCAGTGGAAGATCTGTTTCCAGTATTGCCTGTTGGGCATTCAACAAACGCTCCTCCAAAAGGAAAGCATAAATCGATGTTCCGAACACACTTTTGAATGACTTCTTTAACTTAAAGTCATTAAGGCCAAAACGTAGAGCAATCTGGTGTGTGGTTCCAGGGTTCGTGAGGTTATTGAGCAAGTATTCCTTCACATCAAGCATTCTCTTTATCTCTTCATATTCCGTCTCAAATTCCAGTTTGCGATAGTCCGCATTTTGTAATGCATAAAAGGTTATTTCAGAAGTTTTAATGCTCAGAAATCTCTTTTTTAACAAGCCCGAATAATTGCATTGGAGCATATTGAAAAGTGGAACAATCATTCTAGGGGTTGAATTGGCCGGTGTGTTTCTTAAACGATATGGCACTTTTGAATTGACAGAAGTGATCAGGGATTTTAACGGTTTGAAGACATTACTCCAGACTTTAAATGAAGAAGTCGAATAGTTAAAGCCACATATAATGTACGTCTTTGAATCAAAATTATATTCCAGCTGAATACTTGGAGCATAGAACAGGTCATATTGATGCTCTTCAACTACAATAGAACTTAGTCCTTTCAAATAGTATTGCAGCCTATTCTTCAGGACGAAAAGGAATCCCAGGTATTGTTTGTTAATCGAAATAATCAGTCGAACAGGTTGCTTAATCTGATAAGTAGCATGCCACAGGTTAAATTTCTTGTAATTAGAAATTGTCCATTTAATTGTTCCAAATGGCTGATTTGTTTCAAGGATTATTACATTAGGTTCATCCTCATGGCTAGAAACATTCAAGGGAATTTTCCCAAATTCTGGTGAAATGATGGAAATAGCTCGGTATGGCATCTTTTATCTGGTTTCCACCCAGGGATTTCAGTTCTGTATTGGGGTAAACCATAAAAATTAAAATAATGCTGGTTGAAAAGAAATCGGTAGGGTCATTAAGTATTCTCTAAACTATTGAAAAGAGCCACTAAGTTATTTGCGATATAAGGAATAAAACTTGATGAATCGGGATTATTTCGTAATTGTTACTCAAATGTTATCCCATCATTACATATACAGGTTTCAACCTGTATCAGGAAGCCTCATTGGATACAATTTATAGCAGATGTTGATTTGCTTCGTCAATTACTTGTTTTTCAAATCCATCCAAATAGACTTGCGTTGTTTTTTCGGAATAGTGTCCAAGGCTCTCACTGATGATATTAGTAGCCACTCCACTTCTTTTAAGCACAGTAGCATAGGAATGTCTTGCAACATAGCTGGTGAGCTTGAAGTTGATTTCGAGCTTGTCAGCAATTTTCTTTAACCACTTATTGGTGATTTTAATGGACAACAACTTCACAGACTTAGCCGTTCTCTTGGTCTTTCTCCGGATGTAGTTGATTCGACCATCATATATGTTCTCATTCTTGAGAAAGGCAATATCTGTAAAATTCATTCCCTGACATAGATATGAAAGTAGCCAGTAGTTCTGTGCAAACCATTCTGAAGAATGAGGAAGTGCCTCGTAATTGTAGATATTCAAAACCTGCTGTTTGGTTAACGCCCGTTTCATGGCGCCTTCACTTGGAATCTTATATTGTCGGAACGGATAGTCATTCTGTCCTACAATACTCTTATCGATAGCCCTATTATAAATGGTACGCAAAGACCTCATGTAAATGCCGATAGAAGTCACCGATAGATTTTTGCGCATATGCCTCTCAAAGTCTTTTAGAAACGTAACAGTAAGATCTGCAAAAAGTAGATCCCTGTTGTTTCGGAACTTCTTCAAGGCATTTAGCGCGTTTCGGTATGAGATGGCTGTACCTATTCGCTCCTCGCTCTCGAGATCACGAATGATGGAATTGAAAAGGGCAAAGACGGATGTCTCCTCTCCTAATGCAATAAACTCCGATTCGAAAAGATCAAATGAAAATGCTCGCCCCTTCTTTTCGATTTCAGTGATGATCTCTTCAGCCAATTTTTCATATTCAACAAGCTTAAACTTTATCTCCTTAAGTTTCTCCTTTGGTCTCTGACCCATGACCTTTTCCCAGTCCTCCTCAGATAGGTATATCACCTCACTGGGGTTTAACATAAGGGAGAAGTATTTCCGCTTACGACGATAAGTAAGTCGCAAGCGAACCGGATATCTACCGTCATTTAATTGTCTCTTTTTATGAAGAATTGTTGATACAGTTACTTTTTCCATAAGCCAGATTGGATACACGATTGGATACACATTTCAAATTATAATATTGAAATATCTATAATCAAATATAACGTAAATTTGTGTAAATACCTGACTTACAGCACCTTAAATTAGGTCGGATAAAAATGTATTACTAAAAATAATAGTATGGAGATGACTGTTAATCAGAGGGTCGCTGGTTCGAGCCCAGCCTGAGGAGCAAAAAAAGCAGAAACCTGATCATTATTGGTCAGGTTTTTTTTATTGTCATTTCCAAAAGGCTCGAACTCACTCGAGAACGAAATTCACCCAATTGTCAAGCAGTCTACCCAATCATTCTTCAATAAAAGATACCTATCCTTTATAGAGAGCACTCCTTTTATTGAAACCGGATATTGAGGCTTATTCATCTTGTATTTTTCAATTGTATCTGCAATTTAAGACCAGCTCACGCTCAACCACACAGCTATCTTCTTATATCACAAGTCTTTAGTCATTAATTACACATAATGTTCTGTAAATTGCCCTATGTTCAATAAAATATACCATAACGTTATGAAAAATTTATTCAAAATTCTTATCCTTGTTGTTGTAACATCTTTTGTTCTTCCATCTTGCTCTTCTGATGATGATTTTACGGATATTGTAGAATCTTCTCAGCTTGATGCAAAGGCAACTACTAGCGGATCGGATGATGAGGATGATGATAAAATAAAACCTAGTTCCACTAATTCGGGAAACTAATACAATCAGCGGTGAACTTTTACAGAAGACGGGCTTAAGCCTGTCTTCTAGATTTACAAAATGAAATATTTTCTAATAGCCTTGTTTAGTGTTCTATTATCGGAGGTAATTGCTTCTGATAAAGATATCATTGTCAAGCTTCATGACAAGTGCTATTCACTTCTTGATAATAACCTCGATAGTGCAATTATTCTCGCCGAACAAGCCGAAAAATTAGCATTACAAGAAAATAATTTATTCCTAGAAGCCAAATCACTATACATCAAGGCATTCGCTTATGATGCAAAACAAGACTTAGGCAAATCATTCGTACTAAACCTAAAAGCACTAGAATTACTAAACAAGCTTAAATCCAAACAAGCTTCAGATACAAGAATAGAAATCCTCAACAATACTGGATTGATACTCAAACAACACTATGTTTATAGTGAGGCTATAAAATATTACGACGAAGGGATTGATTTAGCCATTGAAAATGGCAATATGGAATTACTCGCTCCTCTCTACTACAATAAAGCATTGGCACTAAGGCACAATAACCAACTAAATGAGGCACTGGAAATTATCGAACTTAGCTTATTATCTGCTCAAAAAGCCAAAGATGAGTCACGAGTATTAAGAGGACTAAATCAAAAAGGACTGATTCTAAAAGACCTTGAAGAATTCAATCGTGCAAGAGACACCTACACTGAAATTATCAAGTACCCTTTTGAGAAGAAATCTCCGGAAAAGTATCTAGGTCAAGCATGGCACAATATTGCCGTCACTTATTTGAATGAAAACAATCTCGACAAAGCGAAAAAAGCATATCAAAAAGCAATCTTAATCAAGGAACAAAGAAATAAGCCAGAAGACCTCTTCATAACCTATCAAGATTATTCCCAAACGTTACTCAACTTAAGCGAGCTTAATGAGGCTTATTCCTACGCACAAAAATGCCTAGTACTTTACGAACACTGCGACTTAGACCCTGACAACTACAAATTCTTCAACTTAATGTCTGAAATAGCCTACAGACAGAATAAACCAAAGTTAGTCCGAGAGTATTCTCAGAAGTATTTTGATGAAAATGAGAAATTCCTCACTCAACAGAGAGAAATCCTGGAAGTGAAAGATCGTTACAAAATGGAAGTGCTAACCGCGGGATTCTTCTCAGAGCTACACGCAGATCAAAACATCTCCCTTTTAGAAAGAGTCCTCTGGACCGTAGGCATTCTTTTTACCTGCATTTTACTTATCACACGCATTTACACTTACTTACGTAAGCGTTCATTAAGCATCCAAATTACTCAAATCAAAGAAGAAGGCACCGTCTAACCACTGGCTGTAACCATTGTTACATTAACCCTTTCCGTTCTCTAGTAACTTCACACCAATAAACTATTGCGCTATGATCGGATTGTTAAAAAACATATTTGTCCAAAAATGCCCAAGATGCAGACAAGGAGAACTTTTTGTTAGCAGTGCTTACAACCTCAAATCATTCACAAAAATGAATGAGAAGTGCGACTGCTGTGGATTAAAATACGAAATGGAACCTTCATTCTTTTACGGAGCTCTATATGTCAGCTACGCACTTCAAGTAGCCCTATTCATTACAGTATTTGTAGCAATTAATGTATTAGCTCCAGACGCACCAGCTTCCTGGTTCATCACAGGAGTGGTTCTTTCAATTATCGTGTTTTATCCTCTGGTAATGAGATGGAGCAGATCCATTTGGGTACATATTTTCGTAAAATATGACCCTGAGTACAAATGCAAGGTAAAACACCAGCATTCTCACTAAACGTAACTTAAGTTACTTCAACAACTTGGCTTTTTCTATTATCACTTAAAAGAGATAATACGATATTTAATTAGATTAATATAAAATGGAGCAATCAATTGTATACTCCATTCTATTTAATCTAAAATCAAACAAATCTATTCACATGGAACACAACATCCCTAAAGAAGAGTATGAAGCAATCCAACAAATGATAGCCAGCACCGAAAGTGTAGTAGGTATTGATGCGAAAAAGACTCACATCATTATCATCCACAAATTACTCGAAATAGAAAAACGCTTAGACGTACTGGAAAAGAAGCAATAGTTAGAGTTTCGGCTCCCAGCCTGGCTCGTATTCACGCTTAACTTTTGCTGAAGCCTTAGGATTGTCTAGAATCTTACCATTCTTATCAATGTTGAGGCTTACTTTTAAATCCTGCGCAATATTCCCCAGGTGACACATATGCGTAGACATACTCGCATCATCAATTGGCGCATTGAGCTTTTCCTTTCCTGCTATGGTATTGACAAAGTTCTGAATGTGCTTCACTGTCAACCCATCAAAACCACTGGTATCACTTGTACTTGCCGAAGTTCCCGGACTCCCTTCTTTTACATAACTAATTTCCTTCCCCTGAAGATCCAGCAGCTGATATCCTGCTCTATCTAAAAGTACCGAACCTTTGGTTCCATGAATGATAGCACCACGACCTCTACCATACAAGCCCATTCCATTACAACTTTTACCTTCCCACTGAATTGTTTTTCCATCAGCATATTCAAAGTTGGCAAGCTGTGTATCATAATACTGCCAGTCGTCTCCTGAGAAATGCAAACGACCGCCTGTAGAAGTCACTCGTGAAGGCAATCCAGCACCCAGCGCCCAACGACAGACATCAATTTCATGTGTACCATTATTGTGAATCTCACCTGTTCCCCAGGTACGGAACCAATGCCAGTTGTAAGGATGCACATTGTCTCTATAGTTTTCACGTGGTGCTGGGCCTTGCCAGAGATCCCAATCCAGATAATCAGGAACAGCCACATTTTTACCCTGCCCAATGGACCCTCTAGTATTGGCATACCAGGCTTTCGCATAATATGGGTCACCTATTTTACCATCTCTAATATCCTTTATTGCTTGATTAGAGGTAATGGATGACCGTTGTTGATTACCCATCTGACAAAGCTTGCCATACTTTTTGTAAGCGTTCACCAATAATTCATTTTCATACAGATTGTGTGAACAAGGCTTCTCTACATACACATGCTTTCCAGCCTGCATTCCCATGATAGCCATTGGCGCGTGCCAATGCTCAGGAGTAGCCACAAATACCACGTCTATACTTTTATCTTCGAGCACCTTTCGGAAGTCACGTTGACCTTTCACTTTATAGCCTAATGCATCCAGTGAGTACTGCTTGAATTTCTCCAAACGATTGTTATCCACATCACAAACCGTAGCCAATTTAATATTAGAGCAAAGTCCGATAGATTGTGCCAAAGCATGTGCTCGCCCACCTGTTCCCAGGATAGCGGCATTCACAGTCTCATTTGAAGAGAATGCCCACACGTTATTCGCAGACATGAAATAAGTAGCACCAGCCGTAGCCAATGCAGTATTTTTTATAAAAGATCTTCTATTCGATTTCATCATTTGAGGAGTTAAGAGAATTGTAATGCTGGATAGTCATCCCAGCTTTTGATTTGGTTCTGATAAAGTGCATCCAATGAGATTTGAACACACTTGGCAGTAAGCGCACCCGTCTGAAGACTTGATATAACAGGAGTTCCATTGGCTATGGATTCGTAGAACTGCTTAAGTGCGTCAAGGGTAGGATCATTTCCTGGTGCATCAATAGATGCTCCCTCACCCTTTTGCCAGGCTTGCATAGTAGCTCCAGACACTCCATCTACCAGACCCTTTTCTTTGATACCTTGTGCCTCACTGAAAATGGTACCTTTGGTGTAATCTAGAATAATCGTCCCTTTGGAACCTAGCACTTTGATCTGATAATCCTGATACCCATTAGTGGTAGTACATTCAAATGATGCATCTAAACCAGATGGATACTTAAACAATAGATGGACATTATCATATGTCTCCCGACCATCTTTCCAGTGATCAATACCTCCAAATCCAGTTACCTGATCGGGATGACTATCTGTCACCCAATTGATAAAGTCAATTTGATGAGACATTAATTCAGCCACCAAACCACCTGAATACTCTCGATACATTCGCCAGTTGATCATCCGTTCCCATTTAGGATCAGGAACTGGTCTACGCCAACTCCCATTACGATTCCACTGGCATTCATATGCCGTCACATCACCAATATATCCTGATCGGATAATTTCTCTAGCCTTATTATACAGCGGGCTACTATGGTACTGATGCCCCGTCTGGAATACTTTCCCTGAAGCGTTTACAGTATCTATCACTGATTGAATTTGAGCAATGCCTTTCGTCATGGTCTTTTCACAGTACACATGCTTACCTGCTTTGAGTGCAGCAATGGCTATTTCATCATGCGTACTGAAAGGAGTGGACACAATCACCGCGTCAACTTTCTTATCCGCTAGTAGATCACTGTAATCAGGGTATGCCTTAGCCGATTTAGCCAACTTGATCGCGTCATCCAGTCGAAACGGAATTATATCAGAGCATGCCACCACTTCCAAACCTTCAATCTGGTTCATTAAGCGAATTAGACCTGATCCGCGATCTCCTGTCCCTATAACCCCAACGTTGACTATCTCCTTTCCAAAATGAATGGGCATGGCATTCAAGTACCTCGCACCAAGCACAGCACCTCCAATCAGTGTTGCTCCTGTTTTAAAAAATTTCCGTCTTGAATCCCCCATTTAGTTAAGTTCTCTGATTTTGATACTTCGGAAACTCACTTCATTACCATGATCTTGCAACAAGATACTTCCCTCTGGCCATCTACCGAAGTTTGGCCAGTCCTTGTATTTGCTATAAGCAACAAGTGCTTTGAATATTTGAGAATTGCGATCATATTCAATGATTTTCTCATTGTTTAGCCAGTGCTCTACTTTGCCATCCCTAGAGACAATTCGTGCCTTGTTCCATTTTCCCACACCTTTGAACTGTTTACCTCTTCCCGGAACAGAAAGATTTTCTGCTGTAATTAAATCATATAATGATCCAACCGTACGATTACCATTAACACCCATCTTAGCATCAGGGTGACGCTGATCATCCAATATCTGAAATTCACAACCTATAGCTGATCCTTGCCCTTTGTTTAATGATGGATCCACGAAGTACTTTATACCACTATTGGCACCTTCTGTGATCTTAAACTCCAATTCCAATTCAAAATTGCTATAGTTGGAAGTAGTAACAATATCACCAGGACCTGTTGATTCTCCACCGTCTGTCGCCAAAACTGTAAGTACTCCATCTTTCATTTGCCATCCTGACTTTGGAAACCCATCCAATTTTGCACCTCTCCAGCCTTCAGAAGTTTTACCATCCCAAAGCAAACGCCAACCATTTCTCTTCTCCCATTCGGTCAGTTCATTTTTAAGATAACTCATTTGCATCACTTCCGGATCTGGAGCTAAACGATGAACCACTACATCCTCAGTTAAAATTCGAAGGTCTTTCCACTTGACGATATAGCCTTTTTCTTTCTCGCCAATACTATGCACCTGCAACCCAATAAATCCTTCACTTGTCATATCATCTACCAGATTGCTACACATCTGACCATTGATATAAGTTCGAATTTCACTGCCAAGACATTCAATTCGGACTCTATTCCACATTCCTAATTGAAATGCAGCTGATGCTTTTGTATTTAGACTGATCGGATAGATCCATCCTCGACGTTGCTCATCGTAAATCCCACCTGAAAAAGCCCGTGTGGAAGGATCAATTTCGCATTGATATCCATTTACTACGGTGCTAAAATTACTCCTAAACTGCACTCCGGTATTCAAATGATTGGGCAGGAGGATTTCAAATTCCAGTATAAAATCTGAATAGGTTTTCTTCGTACATAAAAAAGTATTCGGACTATTTAGGACTGCAGTCCCAACAATTACACCATCCTCTATTTTAAAAGGAGCTTTACCCCCTTTGGATTCCCAACCAGTTAGGTCCTTCCCATTGAAGAGAGGCTGCCAGTTTTGTGCAAACGAAGAATAGAACAGGCCCACTAATAGCAGGCTCAAAAAACACTGTCTCATTTTTTGGTTATAGTTTCAACAAATAAAATTGGGGGCAACTCAATTTAGCTATTAATCTTTAGTAGCCGAAACGATTTATGTAAATCCCACTATTTCAAAGCAATGCAAACAGGTTAGAATCATGCAATAAGTCTCGTCACGTATTTCACGTGTTTGGTCCCATAGGCAAATCACATAAACGAGAAAATACCTTTAGTTAAATCTAAAAAGAACCATCTCAACGAATGTTTTCCAAAAAACAGTATTGATTAAAATAGTTTTGAATTATTAATAAAGGATAATAAAATGAGAAGTAGCAAAATCCTTACGGAAAGAGAAATATCAAATGCCACCAAAACAGAAAATGTAGACTCTTTGGCATTTTTCTTTGATTCGTTCGCACAAGTTCACCCAAACACACAAGAAAAAATCCTTAAGGATATGGGATTCAACATCTATCGTCAATTCGGCACGCTCTTCATGAATTGACATACCCGTTCTGTACCATTCCATTTTTCAGCTGATTATCCATATATGTATGGTAGATAAATGGATTGGATGGAGAAATCAGACAGTTCACCGAAATACATCAGGCATCATAACGATCAGGGTGTACATTCACAATTATAACTATCCGATCTAAGCATATGAAAGCAAGAAAATACCCTACTCAAAGCGAGATTCTTAACGCAACTAAAATCGAGGTATTCCACGTATTAAATGAGAATTTCGGATCTACAGCCACATTTGCCAACAGACGAGCAAATGCCTTCCAGGAAATGAATTTCAAATTAGACAGGTTATTTTCTGTAATCCACAATAACTAAAAAGGGCTTCCTTTACGGAAACCCTTCTAACCAACTATCAATATCCTAAGCGAGGTTTATTTAGCCCAGTTAGCAGCCATTCGGTACATTTGGTCAAACAACTCATGAACCACAGTTACCATCTCTTCTTTCAGGTCATCTGGTAAAAGATCAACCAGGTGTGAAATCTCATCATCACTAATACCTGTAGAGTGATTCTCTTCAGTATCCTGATGCTTTTTGCCAAAATACTCCAATTGATCATATAGATCTTCAGCTTTCAACACAGGGTGAATAGCTGCTTTGAATTTATCAAAAGTAATTTCTAATACTTCGATCATCAACATTCTAGCCACCGGATGATCGTACTGCTGCACGTATCTATTGAAACTATAGATCGTCTTTCTAACTTCCAAGGTATCATCTGCCCATGTTTTGGTGATTAGGTCTAAACCTTTGTTTTCCTCAAAGTGACCAGTCATGAAAGCTAAATCCTTCAAATACCACTCCCAGTGATTTGAATCTTCATCACTGTGTGTATTTACGCTTTCTTGCAAATCACTAGTCTCACCCTCATATCTTACCAATTCCATGATATCCTTAAATCCTAGAACGAAAAACAACATTCTTGGAATGAAAGTCAGTTTATCCTGAATGGAGATGTCAGACTTTAGTTTTTGATGCAACGCATTACCTGCAAATTTCTCTGCGCCGATCATAAACTCTTCTCTGAGCTGATGATTTAATTGTTCAACTTGAGCCGCTGAAATAGGGTTTTCAACTTTCGTTTTCATGTGAGTACTATTTGTTAAGTTAATAAATAATTAAAGTGCTAATTCACCGAGATATACTGATTCTATCGAGTCGCTGGTCCAATAGATTTTAAATGATAGTTTATCCTATGTTAGATTTTTGAAAACAGAGACGCCAAGTGGCGTCTCCTGTCAATTAATTAAGTGTTACCAGTTAATGATAAAAGTGCATGTTTCTCCTCCAGTACGTCTAGTTTCCTTGGTTTCATCAAGGGTTACTTTTGTTCTGATAGAGCCTTCCGGCTTGAACTTTCTTACAATTTGAAGGATTAGTCCTTCTTCAAATTTGCTTGGGTAAGGCGTATGACACACCATCACAGCTTCCTTAGCATCCTGATCAAATCGAGTAAGTTTATAATGGCCAATACCTTCAAGCATTTGTCCTGTAGATGGATTAAACATCGGAACTCCCGCTTTTCTGTGGTTCATGTGATATGCCACATCCAATGATTCCAACGCTTCTTTCAATCCATTCATGGGCGGGAATTGTGCATTATCCATTACCGCTTTCCCAATTAAGAACAAGTTCATTTCTCCAAACTGGTTCTTGACTTCCTCAAATGCACTCAAAAACTTCTGCAAGTCATAAAATGTATTCGGATCATCTTTGTATTCAAGGCCATGCTTTTTTAGAATAGCAAGTCTACTGTCTTTAGACATGGAACCTACTAAAAATGGCTGAATAGCGTTGGTTTCTATCCCCCCTTCAAAGGATTTAAATTCACTCATTTGTTAATGTATTTTGATGATAATTGCTGATAAAATGTACTTTGTAGTCTTTCAAAAAGGCTTCAAAGCTGGTTTGATTTTGGCTTGTTAGATGAGTAAAATCTTTGGTAAATAAATCATATCGATCATTCTGAGCTGAATGATATATTTCTTGCAACATTTCAATTTTCCAATCAGGAACGCCTTTACTTCTTAGCTGAAATATCACTTCGGCCACAGGTGCATCGATGTACTCATAAGGCAACTCGATCACACCATTAAACATATTAGCAACTTCTGTTACTGTATAAGACTTATCCCCTGTTAGATAGTTGACAATCACTTGATTATCCGAGCTTTCCTCCCAATCCCTAAGAGCACAAAAACTAGCATTTGCCACATCACGAACATCGATATAGCTAACTCGTCCCTGGCCCATCGGCAATATTAGCTTCCCGTCCGGTGTTGGAGGAAACTGGTTAATGTAGTTCTGCATGAAGAACACAGACCTCAAGATGATTCCACTCATGCCTGATTCTGAAAACAACATTTCCATGGCCTGTAGACGCTTACTTACTATGTTATTAGGAGAAGCAGTTACTCCTGCTCCGCTTATCAAAACGAAATGCTTAACTTGATTAACAGAACAAGCGGTAACGATATTCCGGGCGAATTGATCCATCACAGGAGTGTCTGGAATCACTACAAAAATCTGATCAATGCCTTTTGTAGCAGCTATTAGCGTTTCCGGCTTTGCATAGTCGACTAGGTGGTGATTTTGATGAAGTTTGGAAGGGAGAGACTCGCCTGAATAGTAGCCTGCTCGAACTTTGATTCCTTCATTAACCAATATCGCTAAGAGATGCCCGCCTACGTTGCCGGTTGCACCCAATACCAATATCTTGTCAGTCTCCATTTCTGTTAATGCGTTATTTGCGGATTAATATATTCAATTTATTTTACTCTGTGTTAGATACTTACATGAAATTTAGGTTATTAAGCTAAAAAACATTTTATCATACACAACGCATTTATCTTGTAATATTGAAATTTCCTCTCCTATTTTGGCACTGAATCCAGGGTTCACATGTGATGAATTTCACTACCCCAAGTGGCACCCAGTAATTTTCACAATTCTTTAAATTGATTGGTCTTGAAAAGAAATTTCATTCAGTTGTCTTCATTGAACATCAGAAGCACCGTCCTGACGTTGCTAATTATAACAGTAATTTTGACGCTTCTATTACTGTCCTTGCAATATATAGCCAACAGTGGGTCATATACTAAAATAATTGCAACATTATTCGCAATAATTCAAATAGCCTCGCTTGCAGGACTTGGTTACACAATACACTATCGGAACTTTAATAAGCTAGAACAAATAGAAAAACTCACACAGCAAATGGTGAAGGGGCATTCTTCTGACTCGTACAATTTTAATCTAGATCTCATTCTTGACAACCTAAATCAGCTTCAAGAAAGAACCGAGAAAACCACTAGGTTTTTACGAGATGTTAGGCAAGGTGATTTTTTCACCAACTTCACTGCCGATGGAGAAGGTGACCTGTTAGGTCAAGAGGCAAATGATTTACGAAGAAATATAACAGATTTCATTACAGAGCAAAGAATCATTTTAGACGAGGCGGGTAAAGATGGAGATCTGGAAAGACGTGCTGAAACCTCTGGCAAATCAGGCGCCTGGCTTTATTTATCAGAGTCATTAAATGAACTTCTGGAAGCTATTTCCAAGCCTATAAGTGAAGTAATCCAAATTGTTCAGGCAATGTCTGATGGCGATTTAACTAAACGCTACAATGATGAGGCTGCAGGGGACTTTTACGAATTGGTTCTTGGCCTGAATCTATCTTTAGACAACTTATCTGCTCTGGTTAATTCTATCACCCAATATTCTGAAAGTATAGAAGAACAAATGATTGTGATGAAAGTAAGTGGTCAGGAAATGGAAACCAGCACTAAAGAAATTGCTACAAGCATTGGGGAGATGAGTCATGGCGCTCAAACTCAGGTACAAAAAGTAGATGAATCTTCAAACTTAATCGAATTGATCCTCACCAGCTCAGGAAATATGAGTGACAAGTCGCATTCCATCAATGAAGCAGCCAATAAAAGTGTAGACAACTGTATCAAAGGCACAAACATCATCAATGATGTCGTATTCAAAATATCTGAGATCAACAGCATGTCCAGTGAGACCATTCAGTCAATGAACATACTTTCTCAACGCTCAGCCGAAATCTCCAGAGTACTGGGAATGATAACCGAAATCTCCGCACAAACCAATCTTTTAGCACTGAATGCCGCCATTGAAGCAGCTAACGCTGGCGAGTATGGAAGAGGATTCTCTGTAGTAGCGGAGGAAATCAGAAAGCTAGCAGAAGACTCAAAGCGATCCGCGAATGAAATTCAACTACTTGTAGATAGTGTTCAAAAAGACACACAACAAGCTGTATCCATAACCGAGCGCATGAATGAAAACATTAGTTTCAGCGTATCTGCTTCAAAAGAAGCTTCTCAAGTATTTGAAGAAATGGCTGTGGCATCTAACCAAACTCTTGAACAATCAAAGAGCATATTGGACGCTGCAAAATCACAAAATGATTACGTTTCGCAGATGGTTGGTATTACAGAATCTATAGTAGTGGTGGCCGAAGAGACCGCCGCTGGAACGGAACAAATAGCAAGTTCAGCGACTGAATTGTCTGCAGGAATGGAGAATTACATGAAGATGGCTGCTACTTTAACCAACATAGCAGAAGGCTTATCTAATGCTGTTGAGAAATTCAAACTAGACAAACAAAGCGAAAAGCCCATACTAGAAGAAATAGTCTAATAAATCAAAACCCCGGCCTTTTCAGGCTGGGGTTTTATAATCTCAGGACTCTAAGATTGTTTTGATCTTGGCGATTTCATCTACAGAGAAATCCAGAGTGTCCAATGCTTTTACGTTTGACACTAATTGCTCAGCACTACTAACCCCTACTAAAACAGAAGTTACTCGCTTATCTTTCAACAACCAGGCAATGGCCATATCGCTCAGTGTCTGACCTCTTCCCTGAGCGATTTCATGCAAAGCTTTGATCTTCGGTAAGTTTTTCTCAACGGTATCTTTCTGCAAATAAGTCATCGACTTAGCTGCTCTACTACCTTCAGGAATTCCATTGATGTATTTATTGGACAGCATTCCTTGCTCTAAAGGACTGAATGCGATACATCCTACTCCATTGTCTCCAAGTACATCCAGCAATCCATCTTCTACCCAACGATCCAGCATAGAATATCTAGCCTGATGAATCAAGCAAGGAGTTCCCAAATCATTTAGGATCTCAATCGCTTTTTTGGCCAATTCTGCTGGATAATTGGAAATCCCAACATAAAGTGCACGCCCTGATCTCACAATGAAATCAAGTGCGGACATGGTTTCCTCCAATGGAGTATCTGGATCCGGTCTGTGATGATAGAATAAATCTACATAGTCCAGATTCATGCGCTTCAAGCTCTGATCCAAACTGGATACTAAATATTTTCTGGAACCGAGATTGCCATAAGGACCGGGCCACATGTCATATCCTGCTTTAGAAGAGATAAACAACTCATCTCTAAGCGGCTCAAAATCTTGCTTGAAGAGTCTTCCAAAGTTCGTTTCTGCTGCGCCATATGGAGGTCCGTAGTTATTTGCTAAATCAAAGTGAACAATCCCATTATCAAAGGCCGTTCGTAGTATCTCCTGACCTTTCAACAGATCATCCGCATGACCAAAGTTATGCCATAGACCAAGTGACAACATCGGCAATTGGATACCACTTTTACCACATCGTTTGTATTTCATCTGAGCGTATCGCTCATCATTGGCATAATATGCCTTATATCCTGATTTATCGTTGATTTGCATCAATCTTGTTTTTTAATGTATTGGTAAATTTCTAATGACCCATTGTTTACTCCAAACAATAGGTATTGATTTCCATCAATGGTGATTTGTTCTATATCTCGAACATCTCCCTGGATTTGGAAGCCTGACTTAGATTGAGCTTCCACGTCAAAAGTACCATCTCCTTTTCCCAGAAGAAGCAATCCATGGTTTCCGTCACTGGATCCGAAATACGTATTTGCCCAGGAGCGATTTCCTGCCACAATTAAATCTGGTATTTGATCTTGATTTACATCAACTGGCTGAATAGCGTATATCGGAGAAACCTGCGCCATCAATGGCAACTCAATTCTCTTGAAATTGAAATTTCCTTCATTAATAAGAACCACTGAAGCAAAATCATTCGCCTGATACTTCAATCCCTTAGCAATGGATTCTTTATTCAACACTTCCGTAACCGTCTTGCCTGAAAAGTCGCGATAGTTTGTAAAAGACTTTTTGATCATTGGCATTTGCTTCGCCAACTCATCTCGATTCGCAACCGGGTATTCACTGCTATCTTTGGTGTACGTAATGATTTGATCCAGATAGCCATTTCCATCAAAATCGTTCACATACATTTTGACCGGGTCAGATACACTTGGCTTTAGCTTATTGTTAAATCCTTCGTTACCCAACACAAAGTCCATATCTCCATCACCATCCAAATCCACAGACTCTATACAATTCCACCATCCATTGGAAGATTCTAGAGCAGCTATCTCCTTAGGAGCCAATTGTCCTCCTTGATTCATAAATACTCTTATAGGCATCCATTCACCTATCGCAATAAGGTCTTCATACCCATCACCATCCAGATCCTCCCAAACCGCATCGGTTACCATACCCATATAGCGAAGAGATCTATTATCCTTCACAGAAAACTGACCAGAGCCATTGTTCTCTAATAAATAACTTGACGGAATCAATCCGTACCTTGAAGACATCACCCTGCCTCCGATAAATAAGTCTAAATCACCATCATTATCAAAATCGGCTGGTTTAGCAACAGAACTATGGGAGTTCAAATATGGAATCGCATTGTTTGCTTGCACATAGTTTCCAGACTCATTGAGGTACAGTAAGTCCGCAATCCAGGGACTGTTATCTGGGTATTCATTTCCACCGGTTATGATCAGCAAATCATCATCTCCATCTCCATCCGCATCAAAGAAGACATTATTCGTTTCTTCGTAAAGTACTTCAGCTAATGATTGTGATTTCTTCCTCGAAAATAAGGTACCCGGTTGACCTGAAGGTCCACCTATGTAAACATCACCTGATTTGCTCAAAGCAATCTTTGGCCCCTCACGAGAAACCACATGCGGTATCAGAGACTGATGATTGAAATCAACGAAAGTGTTTTCTTGATGTTCAAAGGATATATCAAAGCCATCAACCTTAGCAAAATAAGGAGAGACAACCTCAATACTTTCAGAAGAGCGCTCTACAGCATTCGTATAATCAAAAACAATTTTTGTACCTGATTTCACATTCTGTAATCCTTCAACATTGCCATCCGGCCAGAGCACGGTAATAGAGTCTGCCGCAATAGCATCCCCCAACCCAAACAGTGAATGATACGAACCTGAAGATTGAAATCCTCGAACAGGATACATCTCCTTTACTTGAACACTACCTTTAGAATATACATTGATCCTTGCTCCAATACCGAAAGGATTATCTGTAGAGCCTTTCAAATCAACGGAAATCACATTTCCCTTTTGCTGCAATGTATTCTCATAGACAAAAGCCTGATCGTTGATATTGTTAACTACCAAATCTAAGTCTCCATCAAGGTCTAGGTCAGCGTAAATTCCGGCCGTAGAATAGGCAGGAATATCCGGAAGCCAATTAGGCGTCTCATCCTCAAAACCAGCTGCTGCTTCATTTCTAAACACCCTATTAACAACTTTGCCGCCCGGCATCTGATCGATTAAGGCTTGATCATTGACTTTGCTATTGTTGGATAGGTTTCCTGCTGTTATGTTATTGCCGGACATGAAAGACACATAATCCAAATCATTTGGTCGTTTGACAATACCATTGGTAATAAAAATGTCATTGAATCCATCCAGGTCATAATCTGCAATCAATGGGGACCAGCTCCAATCTGTGGCAGCTACGCCATACATTAAGGCAACATCCGAGAACGTTCCATCACCATTGTTTAATTGCAGAGAGTTTCTGGCGAACTGAGGTTCATATCCAAACTCCAACTTTAACTTATAGATCTCAAAAGCATCTTCACCTGCAGAGTTTTTCAACACTTCTTCATCATCTGGAAGCATATCCAGGGTCATGATTTCCGGATATCCATCCTGATTGATGTCTGCAATGTCATTTCCCATTGAGAAGCGACTGGTATGACCTACCATTTGACCAATTGACTCGGTGAAAGTCCCATCCTGGTTATTGATATAGAGATAATCGTTTTCATGAAAGTCATTGGACACATAGATGTCTGGCCATCCATCCCTATTGATATCGGAAACGGCCAATCCTAACCCATAACCAACCTGTGAATTGTAGATTCCGGCAGAAGAAGTTGCATCTGTAAAAACGCCATCATCATTGCGATAGATTCTATCACCAGCCAGTTCATCTGAGTCCTTCCTTAAAGATGCCTTTCCATAACTTCTGGACGTATGAACTGAATGATTCAAGAGATACATATCTAAATCACCATCCAGGTCGTAATCGAAAAATGCTGCCTGAGTGGAGAATCCGGAAAAATCCAGGCCATAATCTGCTGCCTTTTCTGTGAAAGTGTTATCTCCGTTATTGATATATAATTCATTCTTTCCCTTTACATCTCGATAAGCTCCAACTCTACACAGATAGATATCGAGAAATCCGTCGGCATTGACATCCGCCATGGTAACACCTGTCTTCCATGAACCTTCCGAAGCAACTCCTGCCGTTTCAGTAATATCCTCAAAAGTCATATTGCCTTTGTTGAGGTAAAGCTTGTTGACACCCATATTGGCGGAAAAGTACAAGTCTTCCAGGCCATCATTATTGATATCACCTACCCCTAAACCACCTCCATTGTAGAAATAGAGGTAATCAATGATATTGAAATTATCCGAGTACTCCAGATCATTCGAAAAAGTAATGTTGGACTGATTACTCTCTACCAGCTGGAACAACGTATTCTTAGCAGGCTTTTGTTTTTCTGCTCCACAAGAAACCAGTAGCCAAATCGCAACAAGTATGTAGCTGTGTTTTAAAACCCTCACTGAACTTTGAATTTGACTAATGTCTCGCTGTTTCTCGAAATGATGATTTCTTCTCCATTGACAATGATGTCACGAATCTCTCCATCTACTCTGAATCCACGCCCATCTTTGATCACCACAAAGTTTCCTTTACCATCATTCTCCAAATAAACACCGTAACTCGCGTCATATCGGCCAACTTCTGGTTTAGCACCATACAGGTTTCCTCCCATAATGATATCCTGATCTCCATCTTGATCAAAGTCTCCTGTTTTTATCGCAAACATTGGAGAAAGTTGAGTTTCAACAGGAAGTGCAGACGGCTTGAACTTAAATCCTCCTTCATTGATTAAGAGCATCGTTTCCAGAGTATTTACTTCAAGCACTTTGGATGAAGCCAACTCCTCAGGAGTGAAAATATCCTGAACAGGGGCATTTTTATAGGACTCATAATCTGGGAATCGCTTCTTAAAACTCTTAATCTGATCAATTAAGTTGTGTCTCAAGGCATAAGGATACTCTCGTCCATCTTCTGCGAAACCAGTAATAATTGGATCAATGAATCCATTGTTGTCAAAATCATTGATATATAACCTAATTGGCTCATCAACTGTTGCTCTAAATCGGCTATTCAAACCATGATTTCCAACAATTAAATCCAAATCGCCATCACCATCGACATCAGCTGAAGTGATAGATCTCCACCAACCCGTAAGGTTATTCAATGAACCAGAAACGTTGGTAAATGTGCCATTATCATTTTTGAACAAGTTCACTCCCATAAACTCGCCAACTGCTACAAGATCCAAATCACTATCACCATCAATATCAATTAGCTGACTTGCAGTGATCATTCCAATATTCTCGAAATCCTTAACCGGTGCATTGGTAAACTTACCTGAACCATCATTTACAAGAAGGTAGCCATTACCTGCCACACCATAGTTGAGCAATTTCATTCGCTCTCCAACGAACAGATCGATATCACCATCACCATCTACGTCTCCAGCAGAAACAGTCGATGAACTAACATATCCAGCGGTGCTAGGCAAGAATTGATCACTCAACACAAAGTTCCCTTTGCCATCATTGACATAATAGCGATCCTTTAGCGCAGAAGATGATTGTGAAAACTCCGTACCACCACTACACACATACAAATCCATATCTCCGTCATTGTCTCCATCAAAGAATACGCTCTCAGCATCCTCAGAAATCTTATCCTTATCAAATGATGTCTGCTGGCTAGCGACATAATCACTTCCTTTAGACATTAGCAAAGTACCTGCTATATCTTTTGCCCCACCGATGTAGTAATCCAGTTTTCCATCGCCATTGATATCTGCACTAGCCATCTTAGGCCCTTCAGTACTGTTCATGTGGTACAACAATCGATCTCTATCAAAATCAATAAAGGCATTTTCCTGATGTTTAAATTCTGGAGCTTCGGCAGCAACGAACAAAGCATCGTTTACTTTTGCATCTTCAATTGACTCTAATATTTCAAGCTTATTTTGATCCAACTCCATTATCTGATTAACCTTCACATCCTTTAACACAGAATATTTTCCTTGTGGCCAGAAAACGGTCACATTGATATTTGCATCAGATGGCAATCCAATATTTGGTCTTGGATCTACACTTGATTGGAAGCCTCGAATAGGTTGCTGCTCCACATAGTAAGTCGCTCCTTGCTGTTCTACTCTAATTTTGGCCCCAATAGCATTTGTGTTCTTGCCTTGCCCTTTTACCACAAATTTGATGAAGTGGTTACTAGTCATGGTGTCTGCATGATTTTCAAACACCCAGGTAGGCATATTGACATTATTCACAATGAGATCAAGGTCGCCATCATTATCCAAGTCTCCATACGCAGAACCATTGGAGAAACTTGGCTCACCAAGACCAAAGTCGTCAGATACCAATTGAAATCTCAGGCCACCCAGGTTTTTATAGGTGTGATTAGGAATCGGATTAGATGGGATTAAATCAATTAATTTGGCGTAATCCACTTTGTTGTTGGTTACAATACTTTTCAGCACTTCTTCATTCGAAATGTACTGTAGATAATCCTGGTTTGTTAAGTCCTGATAGATCCCGTTAGCAATGAATAAATCACGCAAACCATCATTATCCATATCAAAGAACAATGCTCCCCAGCTCCAGTCAGAAGCTTCAACTCCAGCCAATCTTCCAATTTCACTAAATGAGCTATCACCATTATTCAATTGGAAAGTATTTCTTGTAAACTGATGATAGTAACCATTCGTAAGATTGTATTGATAACGATCCCAGTTTTCAAATGTGGTTACAGATTTGAGTCGCTGGTTATCTGATGGGAGCATCTCGGTTACGAACAGGTCATTGTAACCATCATTGTTGATATCAGCCAAATCAGCACCCATGGATGCGCCACTGATTGACTTCATTTGGCTAGTCAGATCCTCAGCAAACGTTCCATCACCTTGATTGATGTATAAGTAGTCACGCTCGAAAAAATCATTGGACACGTAAATATCATCCCAGGTATCTCCATTCACATCTCCGATAGTTACCCCTAATCCGAATCCTATGATACTTCCATAAACTCCGGCTTCAGCACTTACATCTTTGAAGATTCCATTGTCATTACGCATTAACTTATCTCCGCCAAGCGAATCACGCTTAGGTCGTTCATTTCTACGAAGGTTAAATGAACCGATGGCTTGATAAGAATTGTTCAACATGTAAGCATCCAGATCGCCATCCTTATCATAATCAAAGAACGAAGCATGCGTAGAAAAACCTCTATCGGCCAAACCATATTGCTCCGCTGACTCAGTGAAGGTTAAGTCTCCATTATTAATGAACAGTTCATTTTGCTTATTATCTCCAGCTATATCGCCGGAGTTACAGACATAAATATCTAACCAACCATCACCATTCACATCAGCCATAGTAACTCCTGTCGACCATGCCTTATCACCAGAGATTCCTGCACTTTCTGAAATGTCTTTGAAATGAAGTCCACCTTCATTCAAATAAAGCTTATTGGGACCAAGGTTGGAAGTGAGATAAACATCTACTAATCCATCATTATTAATATCACCGATAGATACTCCTCCACCGTTGTAGTAATTCCGATAGGTGTACACATTGAAATCAGCATCATAGTGCAGCTTATTTTCGAAATTAATACCTGTACTTTCACTGGATAGCTTTGTAAAAAGTGTTGCAGGCTTTGTCTCTTTCTTTTCACAAGAAAAAATAACAACAACCCCACAAGCAATAGCTAGTATATTCTTAAACATATCTTATTGTTTCTTATAGTCTGGATGATTCAAATCCTTAATATATCCTTGAATGTATTGGTCGTCAATTTTAGAAAGGTTAATCAATCTGTTTCCATCCAATTTCACCAATGACTCCTGTTGTTCATTGGGTAGTTTCATTTGTACAAACTCATTCCCACCATACCATCTTTGCAAAGTATCCTGAAGAGCAATCATCAATGAGTCACTTGAAAACTTCTTATTCCATGGTGACCAGCCAGAATAAGTAAAAGTCAACTTCATGTATTTGATTTTTTGAGCTTTATCAAACTCAGGGAAAAACAACATATGAATTGGAGACTCTCCCAATTTATCATTCGGCATGATGTACAGGACATTTTGGTTTCTTGGCCCTTGAGCTATCAATCCTTTTTTATTCTTCTCCCAACCTGTTTTGAAAAATTCCTCGCGAGTATTCCCAAAATAAAACTCCAGAAATAGCGAGTCCTCAGTTACGCTGGACTTGAGCTCCCGGTCTACTAACTTTTCATAAGGCGTGCGATCATCGCACCCAACCACTATCCACAGTAGTAAACCTATTACCAGTAAATCACTGCTTTTCATACACTTCTACCTTTGAATTATTATTTGCTACAATTACCACTTTACGTCCTTCATACTCTTCGATAACAATACCTCTTACTTGATTGATAATGTTACTCAAATGCACTTTGGAACCAGTACTTTCATCATCCAAAACTAATAGTGGCAAGGCATCATACCTACCAAATTGCGGTTTAACCAAAAACTGATTACCACCTACAACTACTTCATTTAGATTATCGCCATCCAGATCTCCGGAGGCAAATGAATATATTGGTCCATATTGAAGGACTCCAGGAAGCTTTTTAATTCTGAATGACCCTCCTTCATTAATGAGGGTAACAGAAGATTTCATATATGCATCCAAAATAATAGAACTAGCCAATTGCTCCTGACTAAAGATGTCTTCCACCTTCATCGTGGCATAGTCTTTATAATACAACAGCTTTTTCTTTAATATCGGCAACTGACTAATCAGCTCGTTTTTATCAGCTACAGGATAATAGGAGCCATTTATTCTTTCACAGAATATATAATCATAGGTTCCATTTCCATCAAAATCATTGACATACAACCTGGTAGAATCCTGAAAGAAACTATTCAATCCGTGATTTCCTGCCAACACATCCAAATCACCATCTTGATCTATATCCTGAATTGCAAGCGCATGCCACCACCCTTTGGTTTGTCCCAAACCATAAGCATTGGTTTGCTCTTTAAAATCACTTCCAGAATTGATGAAGATTCTTAAGTTATCCCAATCAGTTGCGATGAGAATGTCATCCAACCCATCTCCATTTATATCTCCTACTTTAGAATCTGTAATCATCGACGACTTCATGATCTCAGGGATACGATCTTTGGTTACATCAGTAAAGTGACCTGTTCCATCATTTTCCATTAAGAATCCGCGAACCTGATCACCATATCTAAACGGATGAAATCTCTCAGTTACGAATAGATCTTGATCACCATCAGCATCAAAATCGATAACGCTCACACTACTACTACTGAAATATTCACCCAGAAAGTAGTCATTCATTTTTTCGAATAATCCTCCTTTGTTAAGGTAAATACGATCATTTAGTGCGCTGCTACTTTTCGAATAAGCCCGCCCACCGCTTGCTACATATAAATCAAGATCATTATCACCATCAATGTCTACAAAAACGGCATCTACATCTTCAGATATTGAATCGGCAGCAATTGCAGGAGAATCCATTTTCTTAAACACTCCACCTTTGTACTTATATAAAGCTCCAGGCTGGTTCTTAGCTCCCCCAACAAAAATTTCCATCACACCATCTCCGTCAATATCTCCTGAGGCAAGTGCTGGACCTTCATTATGAAGCATATGAGGTAAAAGTCGATCTCTATCGAAATCATTAAATTCATTTTCCTGATGAGCATAGTCAAGCTTGATAGCCGATTTAATGAAATAACCGTTTCGATTAGACTTGGATCGATCATAAGTATCAGTTGCGTCAGATTGCCTTACGGCGAGTAATTGATTGGACTGAACTTCTCTTAGAACATTTTGATTTCCATTCTCCCAGGTGATCACCAAAGAATCTATTTGAGTGATATCTCCAAGGCCAAAATGAATAATTGGCTCCACTGTACTTTGGAATCCCTTAAATGGAAAGTTTTCTGAAGAGAACACTTGATCACCTGAATAAGCCAATACCAGAGCACCAACTCCTTGTGTATTCTTTTCTTCCCCTTCTAACTTCAGGCGAAGATATTTATGCGTTAAAGGATCTGAATTGTTTTTGTAGACTAAAGCAGGCATGTTGACATTGTTAATGACTAAATCCAAATCTCCATCATTGTCCAAATCTCCATATGCACTTCCATTACTGAAAGTAGGCAACCCAAGCCCCCATTCTTCACTTACATTATCAAACTCAAAATCACCCTTATTGGCAAACATCTGATTAGGCACAGCCTGTGAAGGCATTAAGTCAATCAATTCCTTGATGACATTTCCATCCTGCTTCAGCTGAGTTTTAATCTGCTGCTCGTTTGCTGTATAGGTCAGATAGTCCCTATCTAGTAGATCCTTATATATTCCATTCGCAACAAAAATATCTCTCAAACCGTCATTGTTCGCATCAAACATGAGCGCTCCCCAGCTCCAGTCTGTGGCAGAGACGTTGGAATATCTACCCACTTCAACGAACAGGCTGTCATTTATTTTTTGTTGCAATACGTTTCTCGGGAATTGATGGAAATAACCTTGTCTAACATTCAACTGGTACTTATCCCAGTTCTCGTAAACCGCCTTAGTTCTCTTACGCTCTACATTAGAAGGGAGCATTTCTGTCACAAATAAATCTGGCTCTGTATCATTGTTCAAATCCGCAGCATCAGCTCCCATTGAACCCATGGAAATACTGGTAAAATAGTCTTCTAAGCTTTCTTTGAATCGCTCACCCTTCTGATTGATATATAGATAATCCCGTTCAAAGAAGTCGTTGGATATAAACACATCGGTCCATCCATCTTTATTAAAATCACTCAAGGTGATACCTAATCCAAATCCGATGCTGCTGGCATAAATACCAGACTCTAGTGTAACATCAACAAACTTTACTCCATCATTTCTGAAAAGCTTATTACCACCGCCAGTTTCATCAGGTATTTCTCGTTGGTTTTTAATCAGATCAAAACCTCCAATAGATTTTAAGGAATTAGTTAAGACATAGCAGTCTAAATCTCCATCCTTGTCATAATCGAAGAATGCAGCGTGAGTAGACAGACCGGTTATGTTAAGACCGTATTCCTTTGATTTCTCGGAAAACGTCAAATCACCATTGTTAATGAACAATTCATTGTGTCTGTTATCCCCTTCTGGCTTGCCAGACTTACAAACATACAGATCCAGTAATCCATCACCATTGACGTCCACAAAAGTGGCTCCAGAGGACCACACATTTGGGCATTCAACACCCGCTCTGTGAGTGATATCTTCAAATGTCCAATCACCTTTATTCAGGAATAACTTGTTATCCACCATATTTCCTGTGAAATAGATATCCAACAACCCATCATTATTAATATCACCTAATGCAACTCCCCCTCCGTTAAAAAAACTGCGGTAGGTATAGGGATTGAAATCTTCTGTATAACTAAGGTTGTTTGCAAATGACACTCCAGCACTTGAAGCAACATCTTGAAATAGAAGATTCTTATCCTCGGTAGGATCACAAGAAGCCAATAGAACTAAAAAAATGATTGTATATACTTTTCGAAAAGTCGATACGCAAATGCTATTCACTTAATGCCTTTTATTTTTAAAGATCGTCACAAATGTGACAATCATCAATTGATCATAAAAAAAAAGGTTGCCGCACAACATGCAGCAACCTTTCATGAAGATTTTTATTAATTAATTATAACCTGGGTTCTGCTCAAGCTGAATACCAGCTGCAGAAGCATTGATTTGATCCAACGGAATCGGCATAATCGCACGGTAATCATTGTAATCAAACGCGTAGCTATCTTTTTCCCACCATTCGTTACCCCATCTTCTAAATCTGATCAAGTCAGTTCTTCTGATAGATTCCTGGAACATTTCACGACCTCTTTCTGCAAAGAAAGTATCTTCAGTCATAGTAGTGTATCCATCCAATCCTGCTCTGTCTCTGATCATGTTTACTAGAGAAATTGCCTCTGCGTTAGCCCAGTTACCATCTCTTCTACATAGAGCTTCTGCCTTCATCAACAATACATCACCATATCTTAGCAAAGTATAGTCATTATCCATATCGTTGATTTGACCCAGTTTGAAGGAGAACTTACCAAGTCTAGCACCTGCCTGTCTAGATCCGTTAGGAGCTAGCTCATTGATAGCTGGCGTATAGTTAATTGGAGCACCATCTGGATCAGCCTTATCGAATGCAACATCCAAAATTGGGTTACCGTTGATATCAGTTTGAGGACCCGCAATAAAGTTTGCGTCTTTTCTCATATCTGCATCGTCATAGGAGTTGTAGAACTCCTCCAAAGTAGAATAACCATTCCATGGCTGCTCTTGCAAATCATATGTCAACTGAGATGGATAGTGTAATGTCATTTGAGCAAGGTTCATTCCTCCACCTGTAGCTTCATCAAACGGAGCTACTAAGATGTGCTCAATGTTATCTACGTTATCTGGAGAGAATACTGCAGACACCATTCTTCCATCAGGACCTTCTTGATAAGTATAATCCAAATCATAGTTACCAGAATTGATCACCATGTCAGCTGCATCAATAGCATCTTGCCATCTTGCTGTACCTGTATACACTTCTGCATTCAAGTATAGACGCGCTAATAAAGCATATGCTGCACCTTGGCTAATACGACCATAGTCAGCTCTACCTTCTCCTAGATCATCTACAACTGCCAAAATTTCTGCTTCGATAAAGTTGAAAGCTTCAGTTCTTGTAGACTGAGGCACATCAACTCCAGCTGTTACAGTCAACTTAATGTTACCGAACATGTCCATCAACTTCCAGAAGTAGTATGCTCTAAGGACTCTTAGTTGAGCCACTGCATTATCAGACAAACCACCTTCACCAAGAAGGTTGTTACACTGTGCTACACCACCGTATATATCTCCCCAAGCTCCATTTAAACCCGGGTTAGTTGATCTAAAATCATGACGGTGCATGTTTAGCCAGATACCACCATCAAACCAGTCACCACCTTTTTGAGTGATAACAGCTTCATCAGTAGAGATTTCAGAAACTGAGAAATAAGATCCGTGCCATGCCACACCATTTCTGATGGTTGAAAATGCAGGTGTCAATCCATCATTTGGAATAGACCCATTTACATTGGTACTTGCACCAAACCCAGGATTGTTTACATCCTGTCGCTCTGTCAAGCTATCGTTCAAATCCTCCTCTAAGTCAGTACAAGCAAAGCCTGAAAACAAGAGGGCTATTAATAATGTATTTTTATTTAAATATTTCATTGTCTTACATTCTTTAATTAAAACCCAATATTTACACCGAATGTGAAGGTTCTAGCTGTGAAGTAATTGTATCTTCTATCAATACCTGGAGCCAAAACATTTTGGTTCGCAGGATCAAATCTTGCTCCGTTATCTAGAGCACCTCTATCTTGTAGTACTGGCTCTGGATCAATTCCAGAATAGTTAGTGATTACAAATGCATTTTGAATATTAGCATACAATCTGATTGATTTGAATGCACTTGAATTGCTCATATCAAAATTGTAACCTACAGTAACGTTATCCAATTTGAAGAAATCAGCTCTTTCTACATAAAGTGAGCTAAACTGAGATACTGTCAAACCATCTACCGCCTTATCAGACTTGATTCTATTGTAAGAGTTGATTGCTCCCGGATCGATTGGCTCATAGAATGCACGGTATGTGTTCACCAAACTGTGACCAAAAGCACCTCTGAAGAATGCGTTGAAATCCCAGTTTTTATAAGTTACCTGGTTAGTCCATCCAAGTTCTAATGCTGGAAGTCCGTTACCTAACACTTCAAAGTCTCCGTTTTCAGCCAATGCAGATCCCTGATCAGCAACGATTTCTCCGTCACCATTCAAGTCCTTCATTACCGGCGCTCCATTTTCGTCAACATAGTCATATACTGGACCCCAGATTTGACCAATGTCTTCACCTTCTGCAACTCTAATCATAAAAGTAGAGTTTTGACCAGGTGCACCCAGGTTACCAACTACTGTAGGTATGTCTACTATAAAGTCATCTAGAGTTGATTTGTATGAACTCGCTACCACACCAGTTGTCCAAGTCAGATCTGGAGTTGTTACAGCATCGTAATTCAATGAAATCTCAGCGCCATTGGTAGTCAATGAACCAATGTTATTCCAGTAAGGAGTAGTGTTTCCACCTCCTGAAGCCTCAGGAGTAAATAGTTGCAAGAAATCAGATACATTTCTTGTATACACATCAACTGATCCAGTCAACTTACTCATCAAACCGAAATCTACACCAAGGTTTATTTCCGTTTTCTCTTCCCATTTTAAGTCAGGGTTCGCATCTCTTGTTACAGAAAACGCTCCTCCTTCGTTAAATCCATAACCAACACCTTGTTTTGAATATCCAGAAGCTGGTGGCAATGATCCTGTCACACCATATCCTACTCTCAATTTCAAAATATCAACGCCTGTTAATGCAAGGTATTTATTCAAGTCAACACCTGCTCCTAATGCAGGAAAAATACCCCACTGGTTGTCAACTCCTAGTTTTGTAGAACCTTCACGTCTCACTGACGCATTCAAGAAAATAGCATCATCTATAGTAAAGTTAGCTCGTCCAAAGAATGCGATGATTTTTTCGTCAGGAGTAGCCCAGCTATCCACGTTCACATTAGACGCAAGTCCTAATACTCTGTTACCAGACAAATCTATACCGTAGTAGCCAAGATCATCTGTTGGGAAGTTACCCAACTCCAAAAGAAGACCTTCTCTGAAGTTTTCCTGATATGAATAACCAGCTGATACCGTCATATCTACACTAGAGAACTTTGCGGAGTAAGTACCATAACCTTCAACCAAAGAGAATCGACCATCTTCGGTATATCTTCGAGCCAAACCAGTTCTGTTTAGACCTCTGAAGAATGATGTACTTGGATAGAACTCACCATTCAATGTGTTGTCATACTGCTGACCATAGTTTACAGTGAATGACAAAGCATCTGTAATATTATACTCAGCCATGATATTGAAGTTCAACTCCTTCTTTTTACCATCATTGATGTTTTGCTCAAGAATAGCTTTCGGGTTGAAGTTATCAAACAAAACTGCCTGGAAGAACTCTCCATTATCGAATCTCACTGGAGCAGTTGGGTTATAAAGAGCAGCATATCTTAATGCTTCGTTAAATGAATAATTGCTCTTTCTGTTAGTCAATGACATGTTGAAATTGATTTTCAACTTATCGTTTAGCGCATAGTGGCTAATGTTAGCTCTTGCGTTGATTTGATCAAATCCTGACTTATCAAGAATACCATTGATATCTCTAAAGTTTGTAGACAATCTGAAAGTAGTGTTTTCTGCTCCACCGGAGATTGCAATGTTGTGTACATTGGAAACACCAGTTCTTGTAACTTCATCTTGCCAATCTGTTTGTGCGCCAAGATCGTTACCACCAGCAGCTAGGTATTCGCTTGCAGACATAACTGGCTGCTCATTTAAGATAGTAGCAGCAGCAACATAACCATTGTAGTTAGCTGTTACTCCGCCTCCTCTTTTACCTTTTTTAGTTGTTACAAGGATAACCCCTGATGAACCGCGAGAACCGTAGATCGCAGCAGCAGATCCATCCTTCAATACGTTAATCGACTCGATATCATTCGGGTCAACGTTCTGAAGCGATGCACCAATTACTCCATCGATTACAACTAATGGCTCTGTGTTAGCACCTACAGTAGAGATACCTCTCAAACGAATTGTTGACGTTGAGTTAGGATCACCACCTTTGTTGTAAACTGAAAGACCTGGTACTTTACCTTGTAATAATTGTGTAGGGTCGTTGATGTTACCTTTGTTGAATTCTTTTTCGTCCAATGCAACAACAGAAGATGTAATCTCTTTTTTCTGCTGAGATCCATATCCTACTACCACAACCTCTGCAAGCTCCTCAACATCCAAGTTAAGACCTACATTCACTACACTTCTGTTACCAACCTCTACTTCAGATGGTGAATAACCAACGAAAGTGAAGACTAGAACTGCGTCTGATCCCACCGAAATTTGGTACTTTCCATCAAAGTCTGTGATTGTTCCGTTTGTTGTTCCTTTGACAACAACGTTGGCTCCTGGGACAGATTCTCCTGTCTCAGCATCCGTTACTGTTCCTGTTATCGTCCGTTCCTGAGCCCATAGCGATGCACCCAGGATTAGCGATAATCCTAAGAGTAAATACTTCTTCATACTATTACAATTTGTTTCTAAACTTTACTATTAACTAAAGTTGCTAATGAAATACTACTTATTTCAAAGGCCAATAAAACTAAATTAACAGAATTTTAAAAAAGAATTACAATAAAAAGTACATGTTTTTAACAATTGCACAATTACAAACGTTTGCAACTGTAGGTATTTTTCTGATGTCATAATTTATGACTTTTCTAAGAAGCCTAAATGGCATTTTAATGCATTTTTCATACTCGATCGAATCTCAAAAAACTCCAACCTAAAAACACACCTCAAACCAGAGTTGACTATCTTGCCTTCAACATGAAAAAAGGACCTGTTACCATTAAAGACATTGCCCGAGAACTTAATGTGTCAGTATCCACTGTATCTAGGGCATTAGCGGACAACCCTCTAGTAAAACTCGAAACACGACTAGCAGTAAAAGAACTTGCTAAAAAACACAACTATCGACCACACTTTACCGCACTTAGCTTACGAAGCAACAAAACAAAAACCCTGGGAATCATTATCCCTCAGTTGGTACACGAGTTCTTCTCCATGGTCATTAGAGGAATAGAAGATCACGCCTACGCCAATGGGTACAATGTAATCATCAGCTCATCACATGAATCCTACGAACGGGAAGTGCTTGATACGAAAGCCTTAATCAACGGGCGCGTGGACGGCTTAATGGCCTGCATTTCCAAAGAAACCAAGGACTATGAGCATTTCAAGGAATTTGTAGACAGAAGCATCCCATTAGTATTTTTTGACTGTATCTGTGACGAAATAGAGGCTCCAAAAGTTGTATTGGATGATTTTGATGCTGGCTATCAAGCAACTAAACACCTTATCCAACAAGGATGCACCAGCATAGCCTATGTTGGAGGCCCGATCAACCTATTAATTAATAGAGACCGACTAGCCGGATACAACAAAGCATTAAGTGAAGCAAACCTCAATACTAAGGATGATTGGATTATTCACTGCGACTCTGGGGATTACGAAGAAGGCCGCCAAAAGAGTGAACCTTTGATTAACTCAAAAGAAATAGACGGCATATTTGCCGCAACAGACATGCTTGCAATAGGCGCAATGAAGAACGCAAAAAAAGCAGGACTTAAGCTACCTGATGATCTTCTTGTTGTCGGATTTAGTAATTGGTCTATAGGCACACTATATGAACCTTCGCTAAGCACCATGTCTCAACCTGGGTACGAAATGGGGCTTAAAGCTGCTGAACTCCTTATAAAACAAATTGACAACCCAGAGCAAACGATCACAGAAACCTTTGTACTTAAGAGTGAATTGATTGTTAGGGAGAGTTCAATGACGGATTAATAAATTAATGTTATCAACTAATAAATTTAATAAATCCAACTATTAGCACTTTTGCATCAGACATCAATCAATTAAGAATATAAGATCGAAAGACATGATAGAATTAGCAGAAGACAACTTAAACGAAATCATAAATAGCAACGAACAAGTAATGGTGCAATATGGCGCGACCTGGTGTGGCAATTGCCGAGTTACCAAACCAAAGTTCAAAAGAATGGCGGGAGAGAATGAAGAAGTTGTTTTTGTCTATGTAGACGCTGAAAAACTTCCAAACTCGAGAAAACTAGCCGACGTAAGCAACCTTCCAACTTTTGCTGGATTTAAAAACGGGTCGCTAGTATCTCAAGCAGCAGGAAACAAAGTAGAAACCATAACCAATATCCTAAATGAGGTTACCAATAATTAAGCACATCATTGATTTCGTAGATCAGAATGATGAGGATTGGGTAGTAGAAACCATTGAATTATTAGAACACATGTCGGAAGCCAAAGGCATCAAAGATGAAGAACTGGATGTGATTGGCGAATTATTATCTAACATGTATGGTGCATTGGAAGTACACAAAGAAGTGAAAAACGGAACTTCTCAGAAAGAGGCACTGAACGGCTTCATGAAACGAGTCATGGGCTCAATCAACTAACACTGAAACTATCTTAATATATAGAAGGCTCCCAATAGGAGCCTTTTTCATTTATTTGATAACAGTAGGATCTAATATACCAGCAGCTAACCAAGCCAGAAAGATCAGAGCCATCAATATATTATGAGCTAATTTCTTTTTCACATCAAGCCCTAAAAAAGCAAATAATACAATAATCATTGCATACTGAGGAACTTGCGAAGATGGCGCCCATCCTGAAATGAACACATTCTGCAGATAGCTCATCACTACAATTGCGAACATGACTAAAAAGAGGGGTTTCCACTGATCAAAATAATACTCCTCTAAATCATTCTCATGACTTCTTAAACCAGTTGGGAACAACATACGAGCCAGCAAGTACAACAATATGGGATATACGAGCAAAAACATCACCAGCGGAGATGTCCACTCCTCAATCTCATGAGTATACTCATAACTATACCACCACTCCTGAAAGTGCATTAAAAAAACAATAAGCACCATCAACGTGTGAGCAAATCCCAATTTCACATTCTTGAGATTTGAAATAGCATCTGCCGCTCCGGTAAGAAGCTGCGCAATACCCAAACCCAAAATCAGCGATTGCAAAACAATGAAATACTCAAAAGGATCCATATTACTCTTATTAAAGTTACAGTATACACCACTACAATAAATAGGTTATTCTTTTGAATAAAATTATCCATTAAATGTCAATCAGTTGACTTTCGAGGCCTAAGCTATAACTACAAAACACCATAACAAGCTTACTTAGAAATGGCAAGCGACACCACATTAAGAAAACTTGAATGTATTTAAACAAGCCTTCTAATAAAAAACTCGATGAAATCTATCAGAACTGAAAGTGATAGGTGCCAAGGGATTGAATTTAGGCACAAAAACTCGTGGATCCACAATTTCGAACCGCATGGTTCTCAACCCACAAAAATAGGCATAAAAAAACCCTGACAGAATTTATCAGGGTTATAAGTGGTGGGCGCTGAGGGATTCGAACCCCCGACCCCCTCGGTGTAAACGAGGTGCTCTGAACCAACTGAGCTAAGCGCCCTTTTTGTCTTTTTCTGAGTTGCTTTTCTGTAAGCGTTTCAAAATCGGATTGCAAAAATAGTAAGGAAGTTTACTAATGCAAGGACCTAGTAAAAAATATTTGAAATAATTTTCAACTTACTGCCACAGCAAGGTAGTCATTGAATGGTTTCATCTGCTGAAATACCTTCACAACCTCCTCTACCACAGAATCTTGAGAAACATTTTGATCACTCACTTCTGTCATAACCGTATAACTTTTCAATTTCAAAAATTCTATGTTCGGATGATCCTTTGGATATCCTTTTGGAGCTGCTTTTAATTTTTCCCCTCTGATTTCTCCAAATACTTTATGAAAATCTGATTGCTCAACAATTTTTTTCAGCTCTTCTGGATTGTAATCTACCTCTTGACGGATCTTTTTTAAGATTTCACCTGCAGGCATGTAAATACCTCCTCCAATAAAGTTTTGACCAGGCTGTAAGTGGAAATAATATGAGGGGTTTTCGGAATGCTTACCACCTTCAGAAATAGCCGCTCCAAAATTGACCTTGTATGGCCTTTTGTCATTGCTAAATCGTATATCTCTATTGATCCTAAAAATGCATTTTCTAGCCTCAAGATCCGCAACAGCAGGTTCAAAAGCAGACATCTGCATTAAAACTTCAGAAATGACCCCAATAAACTCCTGCCTACACTCTTGATACCAAGCCTTATTAGCATCCATCCATTCCTTCGAATTGTGGGCATTTAATTCCGTTAGAAACCTTAAGCTATTTGATAAATTCATGTTGTTATAAACTGATCCAGTTGAAAGTGGTTGTCAGAGATTGACATTTTTTACTCTACGGAAATTAACTAATTTCAACACCATGTCAGACAATAATTCATCCAACAGAAGGAGCTTCCTCAAAAAAGCTAGCTCTGCCGCAGTTATAGCTAGTTCCACAGCCGGACTCACCTCCTGTATATCCGAATCCACAAAAACGGTCAACATAAACTTCAACAACACCTATAAATGGAAAATGACCACTACCTGGCCTCCAAATTTCCCTGTAGTTGGTGAAGGCTGTAAAATGATGGCAGAATGGGTGAAAGAAATGTCTGGCGGTAGAATGGAAATCACGGTTTATGGAGCTGGGGAACTCATTCCTGCATTAGAAGGATTTGATGCAGTGAGTAGTGGCGCTATAGAAATGAACCATGGTGCTGCTTATTACTGGGCCGGAAAACTAATATGTGCTCCTTTCTTCACTGCAGTACCCTTTGGCATGAATGCACAACAAATGGGATCATGGATTATCTCTGGAGGTGGACAGCAACTTTGGGAAGAAGTATATAAACCCTACGACCTCCTTCCTATAATTTGTGGAAACACAGGTGTGCAGATGGGCGGATGGTTTAACAAAGAAGTGAACTCACTTGATGATTTGAAAGGCCTGAAAATGCGCATACCTGGTCTTGGAGGAAAAGTCTTCGCCAAAGCAGGAGGAACGCCTCTACTTGTTTCTGGTGGCGAAATCTATACCAACCTGGAGCGTGGAGTGATAGATGCCACCGAATGGATTGGCCCATATCATGATTATAAAATGGGTTTTCATCAAGTAGCTAAATACTATTACTATCCTGGCTGGCACGAACCAGGACCCGTACTTGAATTGATATGCAACAAATCAAAATTCAATGAACTTCCATCTGACTTACAAGAAATAGTGCGAACAGCAGCTTACAGGCTCAACAGATGGATGATGGCTGAATTCGATTACAAAAACGGCGAATACCTTCAAAAAATCATTAACGAGACAGATGTAGAACTAAAGGCTTTTCCGGCTGAAGTAATGCACGGTCTCCAACAAGCTACCAAGGACACGATAGATGAGTTGGTTGAAAAAGATGAACAGACACGCAAGGTTTATGAACACTACTCTAACTTTAGAAATAACATCAAAAGCTGGATGAACATCAGTGAAAAGATTTTTTACAACGAAATAGGTTAAAAAAACACAGCCGATCTAAGGCTCAAAAACTTGAACTAAAGATCGGCCAACTCCCAACCAGCTATAGGAATTCTTCTGTGTCTTTGTAGTGATCTACCACAATCACTACCCCGTAATGCATATACCAAATCTAACGACACATAGTGACCACATCAAGGAAGGTGGGACGGATAGCCAAATACAGGGACAAAGAGCATTCAATAATAACGCCATTAGACTATTTACCATGCAATTCCCTTAATACTTCGGCTTTAAAATTTCTTGAAATAGGGATTTCCGCATTATTCTTCATTTTACACATATCCCTTTCAACCAACGAAATCTGCCTTTTATTAACCAGGAAGGAGCGATGAACCTGCAAATAATATGAAGGAATTTTATCCAAAATTTCTTTTAGAGTCAATCGCACTTTAATGGCGTTTTCATCCTCATTAATAGCATGAAAAATCAAATAATTTCTGGAAGACTCAATATGATTTATTTCTCTTAAGTCGATATTAAAAAAATGGCTTCCTGAGCCTACATGCAACTCATTAAACTCAACATCAATTCTCGCCTTTGCCAACTGGATTTGAGCTATCAATTGCGCCTGCGTAAATGGCTTGACCAAATAACCCAATGGCTCCACCAAAATAGCTTCTTTAAGCGTATCGGGATCTGAATAGGCCGTAATGTAAATAAAGGGAATATCCCTTTCTCGCAAATAACGACCAATCTGAACACCTTCTTTTCCTTCTCCCAGATTAATATCCAGAACAACCAGGTCCGGACACAAATCACTCATCAATTCTAAGAAGGCATCCTTAGAATACTCGCTAGCCACCACTTCACACCCCATTTCCTCAACATACTGAACAATGAGGTTATTGATAATCGCATCATCTTCACAAACAGCTAATTTCATTGCAATGGATAGTTGATGGACAGGTAAATACTATCAGAAATCCCATCATAAGTAATTGTACCCTTCAGTTGATTAACTAACATTTTAATCAATTTCAGGCCAACAGTCTGTGGATTACTAAAGTCAAGCACTTTTGAAACATCCACAGCACTATCAGCTATTTTCAGACACAACTTACCTTCATTTAATGAGACTCCAATATCGACTGTACCACCATTAATTGGCAGCAATGAATGTTTTATAGCATTGGTAACCAACTCGTTGATAATTACCCCTAATAAAACAGCCTTATCACCAGGAATAACAATGGACTTGAGGAGCGAATTCACATTCACTGACACATTAGATGTGATATTTTCAATTTGCATTTTGATTTCAGAAATCAAATAATTCAAATCTACCCCTTCAAGATTTCCTCTAGAAAGCAACGATGCGTGAAGCATAGCCATGGATTCGAGACGCTCCTTAACTTTATCTAATTCAACTTTTGCCTCCTCGCTGGATGACTGTGATTTTTGAAGTTGTATTAGACCGATTAAAAAGCTTAAATTATTCTTAACTCTATGATGCACATCCTTGAGCAATTGCTCTTTGTTGGTAACAGCCTCTGATAATTGACCATTGATTCGATTTATTTGCTTGTTTTTTGATTTCAAAGACAAATAAAAAATTAGCACAACAACAAGTAAAGCTCCAGCTGTGACTAATGCGATGAGGATTAAGTTAAATTTCTGACGTTCCCGTTCAGCTCTGGCAAGCTCTACTTGCAGTTCCAGTTTTTTACGCTCTACTTCTAAGTTTGCAGTCCTTACCGCAACCTCTTTATTAACTAGTGTAGAACGTTCCAAACTAACTGCTGCTTTGGCAGAATCTAAGTATCGATAAGCTAGCTTAATATCATTGGACAAGAGACTGATGGTTGCCAAATGCTCGTAGTAAGTATATAGGACAGAATACCACTGATACTTTCTTATTACCGGCATTACCTCATTAATTAATTGACTTGCCTTATCAAATTGACGCATTTCAATCCAATGGCTACATAAATTACCCGCAGCGCTCACCCAGTACCGATCATATCCAGCCTCCTTCCACAAATCAATAGCAGTCAACAGTAATCCTTCTATCTCTGCATCATCTCCCATTCGCGCCAAAACAGATGCCAATTCATTATAAGCTTCAGCCATCAAGACTTTATTCCCTGTTTTCTTAGACAGATCCAAATATTTCCTTGTAGTTATTAAAGCAGAGTCCAATTGGTTTGACTCATTGAAAACTGCAGCCTTTCTGCTGAACTTGTAAAGCTCCAACTCCATAGTGACATTTGAAGCGCTTGATAATTTATCCGCACCGTAGAGGTATTCTAATGCGAGCTCAAAATTTCCTATTGCTCGATAATATTCTCCAAGGTTCACATACAATATGACCAGACCAACGTCATCTTTTGTTAATTGATAAACCTTCAGTGCTTCTCTAAATGCTTCAATAGAATTAGCATAATCTCCAGTATACTTTAACAGCCGGGCCTTCAACACCAAACAGTCAGCCAACAAAGATTCATTAAGACTATTACTCATTAAAATAGCTAAATAATCCTTCGCTTCATCAAATTGACTTAGACCGCCCAAGGCTTTAGCTCGGAAATAAGAGAAAACTTGCTTTGATTCTGGACTAAAATCATCAGACATCAACAAACTATCAATCATCAATAAAGACTGAGAAGCATCACTAGTTAGCAGTCTTGCAAATTGATTCATTTCTCGATTAAAGGCTCTTCTCTCCCTCTCATCTATATTAATATCATATAAATCTATGAGTGTATGCACCGGTCGATACTGGTATGACGCTGAAGCACCAAAGAATAAATTTACGAGTGTGAATAGAAATAATAGCTTCTTCACCATTGGAGAATAAGATAGGCCTAAATCCTATTATTTAATAGATTAGCACAAAAAAACCGACTCCTCTTTTGGTGAAAAAGTTGAAGTCGGCTTATCCCAATCAGCTATGATTACTTTTTATTCGCTCTTTCTTAAGTCCCTGATTTTTTTAATCCCATACACTCCTCCCGCAGCAAGCAGCAAACTCAAGCCCCCGTCAATCGGTGTAGCAGGTGGAGCTGATGGCTGAGCCATCGCAGGAAGAACTAATAAAATTGCTGGAAGTATGAATAGGATTTTATATAATATGTTTTTCATGATTGTTTCGGTTATTTCAAGACTACTTTAAATGATTGCTTGCCATCTGTGACGAAGTATACCCCCGCAGGTACTGACATCTGAACTTGCGCTGAATGCTCCAAACTTAGAGTCATAACTTGTTGACCTGAAAGATTTAGAACCTTAAAGTTCCTTTTCACACCGTCTTGAATAGTGAAGTAAAGCGTATTATTAGCAGCATAAACATGCAAGTTATCATCAGTCAATCCAAGAACATTTCTGCTCCTAACAAGAACAAAACGACCATTATTCTGCCCTGACTGAGCCGAAAATTCATATCCAGCACCAGCATCTACGATTTCACCCGTCAGATTATCTCTCAGATATAAAAACTCTCCTTTTGATTCGCTAAAATCTAATTCAATCTTATAGATTCCTTGCTCTGACACATTAAAAGCCAATGGAATTTGCTCCTTTAAGTGAGTGATCGTTTGTATCGCCAATGCATCTTCACCTTTAATTGAATAGATGAGATTAGGTGATGAAGTACTAAATACTCTTCCATCATATCCTTTAGAAAACTCAGTGTTGCTTGCCTCATCATTCCACCCAACAATGGCTTGCTTGAACAGGCCATTGGCATTTGTCAAATTAACTCTAACAATTGATGCTTTTTCATCAGAAGATCTAAAGAAATTACCATCAGCATTGCTGGCACTTACCCTCATAGACTCTGTAAATTCCACCGAACCTGCGCTACCATCCATCTGAATGAAAAAACCTTGCATTGACCCGATATGACCATTCCATCTGGACTCATTATCAGGACCATTATTATCAGTAGCGCCTGTTTTAGTTACCACTATATAATCGCTATTGGACCCTCTTCCAGTATCCGATCCATTGTCATCCCAAACATAGAGCGTGCCTGTAATGTCAGAATTACCATCAATGAACTCATTTACATCTATTGCCGCAGGATAAGGATTACTTAATAAGTGAAATCCATCATTGACAGCAGAAGCAGTATAACTCACAGTACCATCATTTGGTCTTCCTGTGAATTCAATAATTTGCTGCTCTGCCTGGGTATAGCCTCTCCCTGGCACTAATGCATCACTACTTGCGTCTATCCATCTCGCTAAATCATCAGATATCTCTGAAGCTGACTCGTCATAGCTATACACATGACTTCCTAATTGGACCCCAGTTATGGTGCTTCCACCATTTTCCACAGGCACTCCCACAAAACTGTACTTACCGTCACTGTATCTTGTATTTCTAGAAAAAGTAATGTTTTCTGCAATGGTGTTCCCATCATAGGTAATCAAAGAGGAACCTGAAGACACTTCAAAAGTACCGTCATTTGTTAGGTCACCATGAACTTCAATGGACCCATTCAGCACTATACTTGCTCCTGATGAGATGCTTAAGTTATTGCATTCAAACCCAGCAGTATATGTTCCAGATGCCATAACTACATCATCATTAATAGAAGGACCAACACCATTACTCCACGACGATCCATTCCAGGTGATTACATCACAAGACTCTCCACCATCTAAAATGCTCCAGTTAAAATTGTCAATAAGCATTTGTCTGGCATTTCCTCCAGCGCAATAAGTGAGACCATTAGCACCCAGCGACAGGTTACTTTGAAGTCCAGTATTTTGAGCCCAACCGATCAGTGTGTTGTCATAGTTTTCTGTGCTCAAGCCAGCATTCTTAAAAATTCCTCCTAACGTGGTAACACTACTCAAATCCCAGTCTCCCAAGTCCTGATCAAACGAACTAGCACCTTCAAACAAACCACTTGTAGTAGTGACATTACTTACATCCCATGAACTGACATCCTGATTAAAGACGGTATTATTACTAAATGTGGAGCCCATCGAGGTTACGCTACTGACATCCCAGGATCCAATATCCCCATTGAATCCCGAGTAGGCAAATGCCCAATCCATATTAGTAATATTGCTAACATCCCAATCACTTAAATCGCTGTTGAAATTGGAACATTGATAAAATGCCCTAAACAGACTGGTTGCAATCGATAAGTCTGGTATATCTGTTGCAGTCATTTCCAGATTGGTGCACTGAGCAAAAGATCCATTCAAGTCCCACCACTGCGTATCTCCCCATTGCACAATTTCAATGAGTTGCTTCATCCCTTTATTGTCAACTACTCGGAAGGTATGATAATCGCCACTTACCGAAATTAAATAATCTCCATCAGCAGCATAGGTATGCGTGGCTTCTTTTACCACATCTTCAGACACCTGACCATCACCCCAGTCAATGTCAAACTTTCCAAGATATACTCCACTTGCATAGTACCTAACCTGGTTATAATCCGCAGTACCATCATCTTCTATATGCCACTTGGTGATGAAAGGATCTGGACAGACTTCTGTATCCCCTTCAATATTCCAATTATATGTATCAATCAAAGACGCTCTTCCATCTCCGCCTTCACAGTATTCCAAACCAACACCTCCAAAACGAACATTCGATTGTAAACCGCTCAACTGGGACCAGCTATTAAGTATCAAATCGTAATTGGAAGAACTAAGTGAAGTATTATCAAAAATATTCCGCATGTTGGTCATACTGGTCACGTCCCAGTCGCTTAAGTCCTGATCAAATGATGACGCGCCAGAGAACATAAAGTAAGCAATAGTAACGTTGCTAACATCCCAACCTCCAATATCTTGATTGAATGATGTAGCTCCAGCAAACATGCTCCCCATATTGGTAGCAGATGAAGTATTCCATCCACTGATATCTGCATTGAAGCCAGGCACATTCTGAAACATTACCGAAAAACTCGCCCCGGAACTAACATCCCAAGATGAAAGGTCGGCAGCAAATGCACTTGCATTTTCGAACATGTTATTAAAGCCCGAAACCGAAGACACATCCCAGCTCCCAATTTCTTGATTAAAAGCAGTGGCACCTCGGAACATGCTGGACATATTGGTCACATTACCAGTATTCCAAGACCCAATATCCTGATTAAAAGCTGTTGCATTGTAAAACATCAAATACATATTAGTCACCTGACTTACGTCCCAACCTCCAATGTTTTGATTGAATGACGAAGCGCCTCTAAATGCAGCATATAAATTGGTAACTGCTCCTACATTCCACGATGAAATATCTCCATTAAAATTAGTGGCATTATAAAAAATCTGCTGGAGATCTGTAACTGCACTCACGTCCCAGCCTGATATATCTGAATTGAACGAACTGGCTCCATAAAATAAACTATTCATATTGGTGACGCCACTTACATCCCAGCCACTAAGGTTTCCATTGAATGAAGATGCATTTTTAAAGACACTGGTCATGTCTGTAATCCCACTCACATCCCACGAGGTGAGGTCTGAATTAAAATCTGTAGCATTCTCAAACATGTTGTTCATAGCAACCAAAGCAGGGGTAGTCCATCCACTTAGATCACTCGCAAAACTAGAGGCTCCATAAAACATGTATGACATATCGGTCACACTACTCGGGTTCCAGGTACTTAAATCGGAATTGAAGGAGGAAGCTCCATAGAACATTCTATTCATATCAGTTACAGCACTAACATCCCAATCACTTAGATCTCCATTGAAGGAAGATGATCCTATGAACATTTCACTCATATTGGTAACACTACTCACATCCCATCCGGTAAAATCAACTGTACCAAGACCTGCGTTTTGAAACATATTGGACATGTCTGTCACGTTAGTAAGATCAGGAACATCTGTGGCACTAACCACCAGATTGGAACAATTACGAAACATCTGATTCATGGAAGCCCACTGAATATCTCCCCATTGAACCACTTCAACTAGCTCCCATGTATATGAAAAACTGAAAGGAAAATTCAGAATCGGATACTCTCCATAAATCTTAATGGTTTTCACTCCCGAGGTTGCATAATCATGCACCACTCCTCCACTGGAGGTTTTTGACTCAATAGTACCATCTCCCCAGTCTACGGTGAAGTTGTAACTGTAACTGGAATTTTGAGGAAGCACCACTCTTACTCCTCCATTAGTATCCCATTTAGTGATAAACGGATTTCCGGTAGGTTGTGAGAAAAGAGCAAAACTTGCCAGAAAAAGCAAGCACAATAGCGGTATAGTTTTATTCATCTTTTGCTGTTTAGGTTTATAAATCAGCAGTGAAGATGTCTTTAAATCAATAATGAATCATCCCGCTTTTAAGGGAAGAGCGAGTAAAACCTAGTAAAAAGAATGTTAAAATGAGTAAACGGAATCCCTACAAAACCGGCAAGCTATCCATAAAACTCTTGCGGTACGACTTACCAATCTGCACCTTATGAGCTCCAATAAAGACATATCCTTCAGAAATAGAATTGATCTTATCAAAATTGATCAAATGCGACCGATGAATTCTTCTAAAACCAAAAGGGAGCAACTTATCTTCAATACTTTTGAGGGTATGACTGATGAGATATTTTCCTTTATCGGTATAGATGAATGAATAATTGTCACTAGCCTCTACGAAAAGGATATCTGATGACATGACGGAAACCACCTCATTTCCATCTCTAACAAAAAACTTTTCCGGGGTACGATTGACGATTTCAGATTGTCTAGTAACTGAGCGGGACAGGGCAATTTCTAAATTAACAACCAGGTCTTTTTCGCTAAAAGGTTTTACCACATAGCCTGCCGGATTTGTCAGTTTTGCACGGTCTATTGTGGCCTGATCATAATAGGAAGTAAGAAAGATAAACGGAATATCTAAACGAGCAGCCAATTCTATCCCATCCATCTGTCCTTCGATATTCACATCTAGCAATGCAATATCGATATCAGATTTGGCAATCTCCTCTAAAGCATCGGCAGCCTCATCCACCATAGCCACAACTTCGTAATTGTTCTTTGTTAGTATACCCGAGATATCATAAGCAATCAACGGCTCATCCTCTACTATCAGTACTTTCGCTTTGCTCATCACACCAATTTATATCTACTCATTACCAATTCCACTGAGGTTCCTTCTGCATTGTTTACTGACAGTTTCCCTTTTACTTTTATGGACAAAATATTCACCATCTTCCACCCAAATGAATTTAAATTGGAGAGATCAACTTCATTCATACCCACTCCATCATCTGCTACTCTGGCGACTAATTGATCTCCTTGTTGCTCCAGTCCTACTTCTATATGACCAGTTTTGCCATCAGGGAATGCATACTTGATACAATTTGTGATCAGCTCATTAACAATTAATCCTAACGGAATGACAGTATCAATGTCCATTTTCAAACCCTCAGCATTTACCGAAAAATCCACCCGTTCTCTATCCACCCCGAAAGCACTGAACAGCTCACCACATAAATTCTCCAAATAGTCCTGAACATCCACTCCCCTGACATCATCAGCAGAATACAACCTTTGATGAATCAATGCCATGGATTTTACCCGATTTTGTCCCTCACGCACGGCATGTACTGCAGCATCATCTGTCAGTGTATCAGCCTGCAAATTGAGCAAACTAGAAATTACCTGTAAGTTGTTTTTAACCCGGTGATGAATCTCTTTCAATAGAGTTTCACGCTCAGCGAGGGACTCTGATATTTGGTTATTTTTGATTTCAAGAATCTCAGAAGTTCGTTTTTTAGTATTGTACTGATAAAACAAAAAGCCCGCAACAACCATCAACAACAAAAACCCTGAAATAAAAATATTACGCTGGTTATTAGACCTTGCTAATGAAAGTGCCGCATTTTTTTGCACCAACTCAAGCTCCGCAATTTTCTGTCTACTTTCTGCGGTCTCATACTTAATGTTAAGTTCTTGAACCAAAGACTCCTGACGAATACTGTGCAAGCTATCCTTGAGGTAATCATAGTACTCCATCATTTGTTCCGCTCGCTGATAGTTATTGTGCAGCTTTTCAAATTCCACATCAATCCCAAGCAACTTGATGTACACATTCAGGTCTCCAATTCTTTTTGCAAAATAATAGCCACTATCAAGACAAATCCGAGATCTTTCAAATTCTCCTCTTAAGAAATGGTATTGCGTAAGGTTTTGATAGACAATGCCAAGTGCAGAAAAATTACTTAGTTGACGATTATAGCTAATCGCTTGATCACTAAACTCAATGACTTTTTCATGATTGCCCAATTGATCATGAATGATCGCTCCATTCAAATATATTTTAGCCATCAAACGTTTTTGGTTTTGCAACTCCTTGTCTTGGAGTAAACCATTATAAATAGCTAGGGCTGAATCCGGCTTATTTATCCTACCATACCATGTTGCCAAATATATTCTTGCGGTATAATTCTTATCCTTTTCAAGTGCCAGAGATCTATCATAAAAACTTTTAGCTTTTTCCAGATCATTTGACCGCTGAAACAAAAAACCCATAGATGTATATACCTCTGCAACTCGATCAGGAATGCCAAGACTATCATAAATTCGTATTGCCTGAGTATAATATTTCTGAGCTATACTCATTCTCCCCAAAGAAAGATTCACATCACCTAAACCACTCATATTATGAGCCAAAAATTTTGGTTGTGCATTACCTTCCGCACTTTTTAACCCTAATTGATAATAAAACAAGGAAGAATCGTAATTGGCTTGAATCCAAAATGCTTTACCGATTAGTGCATTCATTTCGGATGATCTAAGAGAATTGTTCTTTGACCTCAATAACTCTTTAATATAATAAATCGCTGAATCGGGATTATTATCTAAATAATGCTCAGCTTTTTCTATGTATTCATGGTCCATTTGACAAAAACCAAAAACAGTCTGAGCATATAACACCATCAAAATGATGTATCGCAGTGAATAACGCATAGGGCCACGTTGTAATTAACTGATAAAAGATATAACCAAACTAAGAATAAATACTTTGAATTGGAAAAAATCAAAGACTCTATTAGACGAAACACGTCAAACAACCGTCTATTGAATCATACAACCTTACAATAAACGTACAATTTGCGTTTATTATTCAATAGCTATCTTAGACTGAACATTTCACAATATAACCTTATGAATCGCAACTATTTTGGATGGTTTTTCATCACCGTTTTATGTTTCAATTATTCTCTGTTAGTAGCTCAACCAACCAATACTGAGTGGAAAGATGAAACCATATTTCGTGTGAATAAGGAAAAACCACACGCCTGGTTCATTCCTTTTCAATCAATAGAAACTGCAAGATCAGGTGAAGCATCTAAATCAGATCAAGTCCTTTCTCTTAATGGAGATTGGAAATTCCAATATTATGAATCACCAAACGATGTAGAGATCGGCTTTGAAAGCACCAGTCTCAACGACAAGAAATGGGAAACCATTCCAGTACCGTCAAATTGGCAAATGCAAGGTTACGGTTATCCAATCTATGCCAATGTTCAATACCCTTTTGCTAACTGGGGTCTGGATGGATCAAAAGCACGCATTCCTGAAGCATACAACCCAACAGGTCTCTACAGAAAATCATTTACGTTACCGAAAAATTGGAATGACCGAGAAGTGATCATTCATTTTGGAGCGGTAAAGTCTGCATTCTACCTGTATGTCAATGGGCAGTATGTGGGTTACAGCCAGGACAGTAAGACTCCTGCGGAGTTCAACCTAACTAAATATTTAAAAGAAGGGAGCAATCTAATTGCGCTAAAGGTGATCCAGTGGAGTGATGGGTCTTATCTTGAAGATCAAGATTTCTGGAGAGTCTCTGGAATCGAGAGAGATGTTTTTCTTCTCGGAACCCCTAAAACTAGAATAGCTGATTTTGACATCAAATCAGGTTTAAATGAAGACTTTTCCAATGGACTGTTTGAATTGAACATAGACTTATTGAATGCAACAAACAGTACATCAGGTACAGTGAAACTCTTGGATGGAGATGAAGTTGTGTTCGAAAAATCGTCGGCTGCCTCTAACAATCAAATCAACTTCTCGAGCACCATAAGCAATGTTGCAAAGTGGTCTGCTGAATTCCCAAACCTGTACCAGTTGGAAGTTGAGATTAAGGAAGGAAATAACGTTTTACAAGCATTTGTTCAGCAAGTAGGTTTCCGAAAAGTGGAAATCAAAGATGGTATGCTTCAGGTAAATGGCCAACCGATCACCATCAGAGGAACCAACCTGCACGAACACCATGGCACCACAGGTCATGTGATTGATTTAGCGACCAGAATTAAGGATCTGGAAATCATGAAGCAAAACAATGTGAACGCTATCCGAACGAGTCACTATCCACAAGATCCAGTTTTCTATGAATTGTGCAACCAATACGGCTTTTACGTTGTGGATGAAACCAATATGGAAACTCATGGAATCGGATACAATCTTGACAAGACATTAGGAAACAAGCCCAACTGGCAAGCAGCTCATCTTGACCGATCCATCAACATGGTGGAGCGAGATAAAAACCAGCCTTCGGTGATTATCTGGTCTTTAGGTAATGAAGCTGGAAATGGCACGAACTTCTATGCTACTTATAACTGGATAAAAGAAAATGATCCAAGCAGGCCTGTACAGTATGAGCGTGCCGGACTAGAATGGAATACGGATATTTACTGCCCAATGTATGCGGGAATGGACTGGATGGAGCGATATGCTCAGCAATACAAAGATCGTCCGTTGATCCAATGTGAATATGCACATGCAATGGGCAATAGTCTGGGCAATTTCCAGGATTACTGGGATTTGATCTATTCATATGACAATCTACAAGGTGGATTTATCTGGGACTGGGTTGATCAGGGAATTCTCACCAAAGATGAGAACGGAAAAGAATACTGGGCATACGGTGGAGATTTTGGTCCTGACACAGTCGTTAGTGATAACAACTTCTGCATGAATGGTGTAGTCAATGCCGACAGAACTCCTCACCCAGCCCTGTATGAACTCAAAAAAGTTTATCAACCAGTTTATCTAAAATCAGTAGATCTAAAATCAGGAACGATTCAACTGATTAATCACTATTCGTTTGATGATTTATCCAATCTGGAAGTTCAATGGGAAATACTGGAGAACGGCACAGCAATCAAAACCGGTGAGAACAGTGGAGTTATTGTAGCTCCTGGTGAAAAAGGCTTGGTTTCACTTGATTATCCTGCAATTGATTTTAAAGTGAACGCAGAGTATTTCCTCAATGTCAATCTAAAAACGAAAGAAAAGAAAGGCTTGACGCCAAAAGGACATACAGTAGCCTATGAGCAGTTTTTCATTGGGAAATCCACAGTATCTAATCCCTTGGCATTATCTACTGATAAGCTTACAATCAATGAAACGAGTGACCAAATCAAGGCAACGGGAAATGACTTCAGCATTACTATTAGCAAAAAGACTGGCTGGATAGCGTCTATTATTCAAGGTGGAGAAGAAGTATTGTACAGTCCAGTAACTCCAAACTTCTGGAGAGCCCCAATTGACAATGACTATGGCAACAGAATGCAGAAAAGAACAGCAATTTGGAAAAATTTATCGGATGGTTTTGAGGTGAAAACAATCCAAACTACAGATCTAGGAAATTCAACAGCAGAAGTAAAAGTCAGATATAACATCAAGCCTATTAAGTCAACAGCTGAGATAACTTATTTAATCTCATCAGATGGTACTATTACGGTGGCTAGTGAGTTTCAACTCGTTGGAAAAGACCTCCCTGAAATCCCTAGAATCGGATATAATTTCCAAATTCAAAAGGAATTTGATGAGGTAAGTTATTATGGAAGAGGACCACATGAAAACTACATTGACAGAAACACCTCTGCCTTGATTGGTGTATATGAGTCCTCAGTCGCTGACCAATTCTTTGCTTATTCTCGACCACAAGAAAACGGATATAAAACAGATGTGAGATGGTTTGAATTAGAAAATGGAGCAAAAGCAATCAATTTCACTGCTGATGAGCCATTTGGTGCAAGTGCACTTCCATACAGCCAAGCTGATTTGGATGATGAAGAAGACAAAGAACAAAGACACCCTACCGACCTTACAGTTCAACCGTATACAGAGGTGCATATTGATAAAAAGCAAATGGGAATTGGTGGTGACAATAGCTGGGGAGCATGGCCTCATGACGAGTACTTGATTTACCCTGGAGTTTATCAATTTGACTTTACCATTAAACTGAAGTAACTAAAAAAAATCGGCCCTCTCTTATCAAGAGTAGAGTGGCCGATTAATTCCTAAATTCGATTCAACATCGATTCAGGACGCCCTATGCTTTCCACCTCATGAGTGACCAGCATGACATATCACGCTGGGATTCTGTCTATCACCCCAACCCCTCTCCTCGAGAAGGGACTTCCTATTAATTGCTCTTCCTATGATCTCTAAGCTTCTTAATACCGTAAGCACCGCCTGCAGCCAATAGGATACTTAAGCCACCATCAATTGGTGTGGCAGGAGGAGCGGAAGGCTGTGCCAAGGCTGGCAACACAAGGAATAATGCTGGTAGAACTAGTAAGCTTTTATATAGTAGATTTTTCATGGTATTTGCTTATTTAACCGCACCCCAAACCCCTCTCCTATGATGAGAGGGGCTTATCGGAGAAAGTTTTATTTCAAAATGATTTTATGTGATTGCTCTCCGTCAGTGATGATGTAGACACCTGGTGGGAGGTTTGTTTGGATCTCAGTAGAGCTTCTCAATTTCCTGGTGAACACTTGCTGACCATCAATACTCAAAAGCTGATACGTTCGCTCTTCACCTTCCGGTTGATTGATGTAAATCGTTTGATCATGTGCGTAAACTTGAATAGCGCGTTCATCTAACCCAAGAATACTCATATTTATCAATAGCTCAAACCTATTGGCAAACGAGCCTGCTTCTGAAAAGAAGGTATACTCATCTTCTACTGTCAAGTCGATGGTTTGCCCGGTGTGATGATCATACAGCACAGTTGATAAATTCTCATGGGTTTGGTTTTCAAAACTCATGGATAACATACCGCTTTCATTCACTTCGTAAGCAAGCCTGATGGTATCCTGCTGCCATGGTACAGGCCTGCCTTGAATGCCTAAATAATCCTTACCCAGCACAGAGGAAATGGATAGATTTTCAAATATACTAAGTCGGGGGGCATCAAATCGATCATCCAGTCCCACCAACGCATCACTGTGAAAACCAACCAGGGTTTCTGAATAGCTGGATTCATTACTTACTTTGACTTTAATGGTTGAAGCCACACTCTCAGCCTTCCGGAAAAACCAATTATCAGGGCTTGTGAAAGCTCCGTCCCTCATTTCAGGTGTGAACATTAGCGTTTTCCCAGGACCTGTGGCCCGCACGAAAAAACCCTGAAAAGTACCAAGCCAGCCACGGTAATCCGATGAGCGAGCCAGGTTGCCAGAAACCTCACCTAATTCATTGACAATTAAATAGTCAGCATTGGACCGTCTACCCAAATTACTCCCACCATCAGCCCAGATATAAATAGCACCAGTAATTGCGCCAGAGCCATTGGGGCCATTGACATCTAAAAATCCATCTAAATTTCGGACTTCATTATCTAATACGGTGATCCGCGAAGGATAGGGGTTGGACACCAGGTTCCAGCCATCATGGGCCGACTCATCTCCCGCACTCGTTGTATACGAAAGAGGAACATTGACTGTACCCGTATTTGGTACGCCCTCTACAGTGATCGTACCTGTGTAAGCTGAAAAATAAGCTGTGCCGGGCTCAATAGTCTCTGGGTCGGACACCTGAATAAAGCGATCCAGGCCTTCATTATCACCGTAATCAACCGACTCATCGTAGTAGTAGACCAGGTTTCCCAGGTTAGCCGTTGACCCGCCACTTACCGGACTCCCAACAATGCTATAGCGCCCCGTAGATTCATCAAAAGTGGTGTTTCTTTTAAACTGAAAATCATTACCTGAAAAAGAAGAACCAACCTCGTTGTAAAATGCTGAGCCCGATTCAAATATTAACGTGCCATTATTAACCAATGAAGCCCCAGCCTTCAAATTGATGTTTTTATGAATCTTCACCGTCACTCCTGGATCTATCGTGAGTGTACCGGATTCCAGTCGTAGGCCATTGTCGTTTTCTTCTAAATCCCCAACAAGGTTATATTGAGTACCATAAAAATAGATATTAAGGACATCAAATGCCTGACTCAGGAGCGAGCCATCAAAGTCTATTTCAACCTCCTCATCTGACCAGAAATAAAGATAATTGGTCTTGTAAATTGCATTTTTACTAAAGCGAAAGTCTCCGTATACCGTAAGCTTGTTCAGCTCAAATGTGGGGTTATTCGTCACATTCGAAGCAATGAAATCATGACAGTAATGATCTCCTCCACTTGGTGAACGCACCTCCTCAGAAGGACCTGTAAAACTATTTTCATCAAAAATGAGATCACAGTTCTCATCTGGCGCAAAACTATGCTGTGTACTTCCTCCTGATGTAGTGGCCCAGTGACCAGCATTTTCACCGTTTCCTGTAACGAAGAGGCCGTCTCCACCAACCCAAAAGTACTTGGCATAATCACTGGTAAAGGTCTTTGAAATCTCGGTTGCTTCATTGTAGTTATCATCCCCAGCCTGCTGTGCCGTAATGGTCACCTCACCTACCTTTTTAATTTGTAGCTCCCAATGATCAGTCACAAAAGAGGGTTCGGCCACATCGTTATCCGACGAAACAAAACTTACGTCCAATCCTGAACTGGCAGTAGCCTCCAGATCAATTACATCGCGATAAGTCGCAGAAAGCGTTTGACTCCAGGTGATGGCTTGATCGGCTTTATTAATGATGGTTTCAATGTAGTCTGTAGCGGAGCATCCGTTAGCGTTCGTGACAGTTGCTGCAAACTCTCCGGCTGTGGTAACGGTAATTTGCTGAGTAGTTTCACCTGTAGACCACAAGTATTCGGAATAGCCCGCCCCGGCATCCAGTTCAAAGCTATTTCCCTCAGGGTTATAAATCTGATATTCGTTGCTCCCCAAACTAAAATCTGGCTGAACACACAACACTGACATGTCTACTGAATTGATTCCTGCAGCCAACACAAAAACATTCTCGGAAGTAATAAAGCCCAAATTGGCATCATTCGAGTTCTCAGTCACTCCGTAAAAGGATTTTATTTGACCTCCTGTAGCTCCACGAAATACCACCTCACCAAGGCGTTGGCGATGGTTGTTTCCTTCATTATACTCTTCCACCAAAGTGCCTAGCACACCATAATAATCCCCAGAGTTTTTCTTATAAATCTTAGCCCCTACCGAGCTGTAAAATCCATGATCAGTACTACCCGATGAGGTTTCGTAAACCTCCAGAAATGAGCGAACGCCCGTAATTGCATTATATCGGGCAAAGACAAGCTTGTCAACAGACTCCAACTCGCTACTTCCAGTCAGATAAAGATCTGCACTATAGATAAAGGCATCCTTTACATCATCCAGGTCTGCTTCAGAATAAGTGTAAGTACTGCCACCCGAAAATGTGAGAAAGTCCGTACTCGATCCGGCATCCCGAACTACCGAGGCTCTGCTACCATCCGCAGAGGCTGTAAGTGCTACTATTTCATTCCAACTTACATCTACCAGCTGATCCCTATCGGGAGTAGTAGAATTTGAAAACACCTTATCCAGCTTGAGATAACGGAGGTCTCCAAACCCGGATTCATCCGGATCCGCGATGGCCATTATATGCAAGTGATCATCGCTTAAGGCTATTTTATGTCCGTATTCCTTGCTGTAGCCATTGTCGTAGGTCTTTACCGTGCGGGTACCTGTAGGGGTGAATTTGGCGATCAAAATGTTTTGTGTAACTGCCGCACCACTGTATTGAGTACCCACTGCATACAAATTGGATCCATCCCACTCTACATCATTATAAACCCCATCAAAGATACTGCTACCGCCCCCACTAAAGTTATAAGCACTGACCCACGCTACAGAACCAGTACTACTATATTTCACTACAAGCGCCTCTATTTTGCCAGCTCCATCTGCATCTGTAGAACCAATTACATAGGCATTGCCAACATCATCAACAGCCAGCCCGTTGGGCATATCGTCATGCCCACCATCGTAAGTTCGCTCCCATACCAAACCGCTGCTGTTATATTTTACCAGTACTATATCCGTATCAAAAGAACCGTTCTCCTCTGAGCCGAGTAAGTATACATTGCCGAGATCATCCACTCCCGCATCTATAAAGTCATCAAAATATGTGGAGTAGGTGACTTCATCACTCCATTTGTCGGTCAAATCCTGACCAGTTAAGGTACTGAGAGCCAGTAGAGCTAATAAAAATGTGTTAAGGTATTTCATAGGACGTGATTTGAATATAACTTCCAAATTGGCCCTATTCGGATTATTTAAACAATGCTATTTAGTAGGAATGATGATTCCTTTAGTAGGACACCTTAATTTTTTAGTAAGTCAAATCATCGTTAAGCGGTCCATAAGGTCTTTTCGAAAAGTCTTACTTATTTGAACCTTATGTCCTTTTAAAAAGACATAGTTTTCAGCGATGCTATCTATTGCTTCAAAATTGATTAAATACGAGCGATGCACCCTAAAAAAACCAAGATGCTGAAGCTTTTCTTCCACTTTTTTTAATGTATGACTAATAATGTATTTATTATCCGTTGTATAGATATTGGTATAGTTATCATAAGCTTCAGCATATAAAATATGATCCGACATTAGCGCGACAATTTCCTGATCCTTTTTTACAAATAACTTTTCAGGAGCGGTCAGCAAGTTCACTTTAACTTTCTTTCTTTTTAGCCCAAGCTCTACATTGGCTATTAAATCCGTATCCTGAAAGGGTTTTACCAAATACCCTGATGGGTTCACACTGCCCGCTCGCTTCAAGGTATCTTTATCATAATAGGAAGTAAGAAAAACAAAAGGAATAGTTAACTGTCGGGCCAAATCTATTCCATCAACCGAACCTTCAATGTTGATATCTAGAAGAGCCAAATCCGGGGCATATTGCTGGATGGCCTCTAAAGCATCAGAAGCTTCATCCACAATAGCACAGACCTGATAACCATGTGCTTCCAAAGTTTCTGAAATGTCATCTGCTATCAGCGGTTCATCTTCTACTACAAGTATGGAAGGCTTGCTCATAAAACTAATTTATATCTTGCCAGCGAAAGAGTTACAGTGGTACCCTGATTATTAATCACTTCTATTTCAGCCTTCACCTTTCTGGATAATGATCTGATCATCTTCCATCCGAAGGAATTATGCTGCTCCATAGCTGATTCATCCATACCCACGCCATTATCCTTAAGTACTATAATTAATCGATCACTTTGCTCCTCTACTGACAAATCCAGGCGAGCGTTATCCATATCTACGAATGCATATTTTAATGCATTGGTAATTAATTCATTCATAATTAGTCCCAAAGGAATCACTGTATCAATATCCATCTTCAAACCAGATGTATTGACGTCCGAGCTAACATCGATTGCCCCAAAAACCTGTTTAAGTTCTAGTAGAAGGTTTTCAAAGTAATCCTGAATATCCACTCCCCGGATATCCTCAGCACTATACAGTTTCTGATGGATCAGGGCCATTGATTTTACTCGATGTTGGCCCTCTTTAATGGCATCAACTGCAGCCTCATTCTGAAGAGACCCAGCTTGTAATTTTAGCAAACTGGAGATAACCTGTAAGTTGTTTTTTACTCGATGATGAATTTCCTTTAAGAGTATTTCTCGTTCTTCCAAAGCCTCTGTTATCTGTTGGTTTTTTACTGACAACAGGTCGGAAGTCTTCTTTTTAGTCTGATATCGGTACAGCAAAAAGCCAGCTGCTATGAAGAAAACGACGAAAGCTGAAATGAAAATATTTCGTTGGTTATTAGAGTTTGCCAAAGCAAGAGATGCGTTTTTTTTGTCGAGTTCGAGTTCTGCAATAGCTCTTTCCTTTTTCTCCGTTTCATATTTCTGATTTAACTCTTCTACTGCATTTGCTTTCTCTATTCCAACCAAACTATCATTCAAAACATTATATCGCAACAATAACTCATAAGCCTCCCCACTATTTCCTAAATGAAAATGAGCATCAGCGAGCCATTTCACACCATTCTTTGTTGTTTCCAAATGACCAATTTCCTCTGAAATTTCAAGCGCTTTTTGATGGTATTCCAGTGCTTTTGAAAACTCACCTCGATTATTGAAAATTTGCCCTATGTTATTATAGCTTATTGCCTGACCAGTTTTATCTCCCGCTGCCACCTGATAAGCAACCCCACCCTGGTATTGTCTCATTGCCTCATCATATTGGTTTAAAGCCATATACACATTACCCAAATTGCTTATGGCAGAACCAATTGCCTCATTGTTGTTGCTCTGCTTAGCTAAAGCCAGTGATTGGTTATATACATCAAGTGCCAGATCATACTGGTTGGTTTTCTCCAGCGCATTACCCATGTTATTCAATGAATTGCTTAACCAAAAAGTATCTTTAGCTGCTTCAAAAAGCTGAATTGCACTTGCATAATATCCACTAGCTTTTTGATACTCTTGCATCTCGAAATATACGGCACCTATGTTATTGGAAATTATGCCCGTATAACGATCATTTTCCGTTTTTTCCGATAAAGCCAGAGCCTGAAGATAATAATCCATTGCTTGCTCAAATTGTCCATTAAAGTAATAGGTTACACCTGTGAGAGTCAGACTACTCGCTATCTTCTGATCACTATTCATTAACTCTGCGGCTTTCAAAGCAGCTTTAAAGTATCCTCGTGCAGAATCTGGGTAGTCATACATTAATGCGTAACCGATCTCGGTATTAATCATATGTCTACTGGAGTCTGTGTCAGCTGTAGTCAAGAGATTCAAAAGACTATCTGTTTTTTGAGCGAAAACAGAGAAGGCAATTGATAAGCAAGTACAGACCAAAGAGAATTTCATTTGGGAAAAATAGGCTTTCTACCAAGAAATTGGAACAAATCAACTGTTTTGTTTCATGTTATCAAAACTTGCTAGCCATTAGATTTTTATAAAGTAAAATCTAAAAGACTTTCAACAAAAAAACCGACCCATACGAGTCGGCTTAATGCCTGAACCAGAACAAGACCGGTTCAGAACGCCCTATGCTTTCCACCTCATGAGTGACCAGCATGACATATCACGCTGGGATTCTGTCTATCACCTCACCCCAACCCCTCTCCTCGAGGAGAGGGACTTTCTATTAATTGCTCTTCCGATGATCTCTAAGCTTCTTGATGCCGTAAGCGCCACCTGCAGCCAATAAAATACTCAGCCCACCGTCAATTGGTGTGGCAGGAGGAGCAGAAGGCTGTGCCAATGCTGGCAACACAAGAAATAATGCTGGTAGAACTAGTACGGTTTTATGTAGTAGATTTTTCATGTTATTTGCTTATTTAACCTCACCCCAACCCCCTCTCCTATGATGAGAGGGGCTTATCGGAGAAAGTTTTATTTCAATATAATTTTATGTGATTGCTCTCCGTCAGTAATGATGTAGACGCCTGGTGGGCGGTTTGTTTGGATTTCGGTAGAGCTTCTCAATTTCCTAGTGAACACTTGCTGACCATCAATACTCAAAAGCTGATACGTTCGCTCTTCACCTTCCGGTTGATTGATGTAAATAGTCTGATCATGTGTATAAACCTGAATAGCGCGTTCATCTAACCCAAGGACTCTGGAATTGGTCAACAACTCAAAACGATCTGTGAAGTGGCCTGCATTTGTATTGAAACTGTAGCCTTTACTATTTAGGACCACTACTTCTTCAGTTTGTTTATCCCTCAAGTAAAGTGATTGGCCTTGCGCTTCTTTTAGATTCAAATGGATGGTATAAATACCTGCTTCTTCAACCTGATAAGTAATTGGAATTACTTCCTTATTTCTGGTGACCGTCTGAATGGCTAAAGCATGATCACCTTTCATCGAGTAGATTATGTTCGCACCTGATGTTCCGAAAACTTTTCCATCATAGCCTTTGGCCAATTCAGTATCGCTTACCTCATCATTCCACGCTACCACTGCTTGTTTAAACAGTCCTTCAGAATTGGTTAGGTTGATTCTGGCAAGTGGTTTCGAATAGTCACTTGTTCTATAGAAGTTGGCGTCTGCATTATTTCCCCTCACTCGCATGTCTTCTGTGAAAGTGACAGTCCCCGCTGATCCGTCCATCTGCACAAAAAACCCTTGCATGGAACCAATGTGGCCATTCCATCTGCTAACATCCGGATCTCCATTATCTGTAGCTCCAGATTTGGTTACTACGATGTAATCGCTATTGGATCCTCTTCCTGTATCCGATCCATTATCATCCCAGATGTAAATCGTCTCCGTGGTAGCCGCATTACCATCTATGAATGCATCTACATCAATTGCTGCAGGATATGGATTACCCACCAAATGATAGCCATCATGAGTGGCTGAAGCAGTGTAATTAATTGTGCCTGTGTTTGGTATTCCTTCAAATAAAAGTAACTGCTTGTTGGCCTGTGTATATCCTCTACCTGGAATTAGCTCATCAGTAGCGGCACCAATCCATCGACTTAGCGCATTCGGATCAGAGGAAGCTGCTTCATTGTATTTGTAAACATGCGCACCTAAATCTGAGCCAGTGACAGAAGAATTCTGTTGAACCGGTGTGCTAACAAAACTGTATTTACCATCTGCGTAACGGGTTTCTCTTCTAATCTCTATTGGGTTACCCGTCACCATATTACCTTCATAAGTAATGAGCGAAGAGCCGTTCAAAATTCTGATCAATCCATCATTTTCTATATTCCCATTGATCTCTAAGGTCCCTGCTGAATTCACATAGAGTTCACCATCTGAGGTAACTACCAGATTTTCACATTCAAAACTACCATTACCGAAGAAGGTGTAAAGCCCATCGATGATCACATCGTCTGACGGGAAAGGGCCATCAGTATTGCTCCATGCTGAACCGTCCCAGGTTACATAGCAATACACATTGCTAAAGGTAACTCCCGGATCATAATCGTATTCTGCAAAAGCGATACCCGTATCAAAAACTGTGGCACATGTCAGTGTTGAATTATCTCGAAGATCCACGTAATTTACACTTCCAAGAGTGACATATTTTAACTTGTTGCTTCTAACAGAAACTTGACCAGACTCACCATTAACCTGAGTGAGATTAACCTTGGCAAGACTATTATGATCCAAATCCACATAAGCATAATCCCCGGGGATATAAGGAATCTCAATCTCCTTCAGCCCATTATATTCTAGATTTAAACGTAAAGAATTGTAGGTTAAACTAGGTAACTGGATTGATTCTATACGGTTTGCTCGTAAATCAATATCTCGTAAAGATGGTCCTGAAGGTAATATCACCTCTGTCAAAGTACCAAACGCTGTTGGTACTCCTTCAGTCGATTCTCCAGCAGCATACAGATACTCCAAATTAGTGTTTGAAGACAAGTCTAAGGAAACAAGTGCCGCTTCCTCAGCCCTAAATTCTTCTAAGGTCAGAAAGGAGGAAACATCAATAGAAGTGACCAGCGTACCACTCATATCCAATGAAACCAAAGGAGCACTATCAGGCAGTGTCAGATCTGCTATTGGTGATCGCCTTAGGTTCAATGTCTCAAGCTGGGTATTGGCAGAAATATCCAGTGTGGAAAGCTGTATTTCCTGCAATTTCAACTCTACAAGCTGAGTACAAGTACTTAGATCAATCGTAGCTAAATCAAGTTCAAAAAGATTAAGAACTTCTAAATCAGGGTAATTTGTAAAATCAATACTGCTCAAATCGAGATTAGAAAGTGTAAGCTCAACTAACTCGGTATTCTCACTTAGGTCGATTGTACTGTAGGATTCATTAAGCGTTAAAATAACCAGCTCTTTCAGACCGGTATTTCCAGACAAGTCAAAATGATCAATATTCGTGTTGATAGAGTTAGAATAACTTATTCTATTGATGTTGGTGAACCATTCCAAACCTTCCAGTGATTCAGTAAGTGGATTAATACTGATATCACCAGTGAATTCTCCTGCCTCTGCATAAGATATTACACCATCTGAATTAGCATCACTGGTAAAAAGGACACTTCTCAGATATGTATCTGGAATAAATACCTCTGCATCTGGGTCGCAGAACCTATCAAAAGAAGCACCTGCAGGAATATCCGTCCAGTTGGCAGTAGAATAGTCCACATCATCCACTTCGATACAAGTCAGCGAGCTATTGCCGGTCACATCAAAGAAGCTAAAGTTTTCATTGTTATCATTTCTTACATCAAGATCCTCCAGAAGGTTATTGCTGGCATCCAGATAAGTTAGCATTCTATTTGCGCTCAGATCCAGACTGACCACCTGATTACCACTGACAATCAGTCCTGTGAGGTTTGAAAACCCTTCTATACCGGATAAGCTAGCAATACTACTGTTGCTAATATCCAGAGTTCCTGTAAAACCCACTACTTCACTTCGCCTAATCTCTCCATCAGTATTGGGGTCAAACGTTGGAGAATAGTTGACAAGTGCAGCAAGGAAATTGGCATCTTCAATGTCCAGCTTGGGATCATTACAATTCGTATCAAATATGACTCCATCATCCACTTCATCTGAAAAATTAGATTGGAAGTGTGCTGGATCACTCACATTGAAACAACTCAATTCATTACCACCTGCCCTAAAGATGGAAATATCTGAGTTATTTCCGTTCCTCAAATCTACAGATACCAGGTCATTATTTTGGAGATCAATAGAGGTCAACGTTGAGTTTTGAGACAGATCAAGTTCCGTGAGATTATTGACGTACAAAAAGATAGTCTCTAGTGCCTGATTGGGACTAAGGTCTATTTCACTCAATTGATTATCATATAGGTAAACCTGCAAGAGCGCATCGTTTTCAGCAAAAACCACTTCTGTCAGATCATTCTTTTGAAGATCTACTCTGGTCAGTTCAGTGTTTTGACTAAGATCAATGTGTGTCAATTCATTTTGCTCTAAAATCAGCGTAGTAAGCTTAGTATTTCTCGACAAGTCTACTTGTGTCAGATCACCATTAGCAATTCTCAAAAAATTGAGCTCGGGAAATGCTTCAATACCTGTCAGGTCAGCTATTGGAGAATTGCTAGCGGAAATAGTCCCTGAAAAAGCCTCTGCTTCACTTGTCTGTATTTCATTATCACCGTTAGTATCAATTGAAGCATCGGCAATCAGGTCAGCTTTGAAGATTGGATCAGGTATGTTAACAATACAGTCTTCACTTAACGAAAACCCTGCACCAGTAACCGTCCAGTTGGCATTGGCATACGCCAGATCATTCACATTAACGCAAGTCAGATCCGCATTGTCATCGAGTGACAGGTTTGTCAAATTCCCACTGGCCACATCATGAAACCTCACAAACTTCAGTTCATTGCCAGACAGGTTCAGATCTGTAACCGAAAGGTCGCTCAAGTCCATAACAAACCAATTCAAATGATTGTCACTAAGATCCATTTCTGGAACCTCAGTGAAAAACGAAAGACCTGACATGTTGCTTATGTCTTTGGAAGAAAGGTTAAGATTGGAAGTAAATGCATATGCTTCTGCAATACTAATACTGCCACTGGCATCCTGATCTATTGCGGGTATGTGGTTCAGAAGTGCCTCCTCAAGATTCTCATCTATAAAATTGATTGCACAATCCGTAGAAAAACCAGCACTAGATCCTATAGTTGAATATAGCGGAGCAAACTCCGGATAGGTAACAGATATACACTCCAGGTCTGGATTATTTTGAGCATAAAACATACTGATCGTATTTCCATTATTAGCATTTAGACTTAACAATGCGTTATCATTTGCCCTCAGTAAGTTCAAGTCTACCAGAGACGACACATCTAGTCTGGTCAGTTCATTTCGTGCAATGTCAACTATCTGGAGTCTACTGTTAGCCGAAAGATCGATCGTGGAAAGGTTGTTATCAGAGATATATAGCTGACTAAGCTTCGTATTACCACTTAAGTCGATAGTTTCAATATCACAGTTTAAACAGCTATAATAGTTGAGATCGTCAAACTGGCTTAGATCGACAGTAGCAAATGTTCCGCCGGTGGCATCCAGACTGGTGAGACCTGTGAATGCACTTATATCAAAAGTACTGGTAATAGGATTGCCTCCATAGTGCAATTGTGTCACGCTATTGGGTAGCGTCAATGAAGTAAGATTGTTTCCATTGCAATAGACCTGATTAAGTGATGGGTAATTAGTCAGGTCCAGTGATGTCAGATCATTGCCATCTATCCTCAAGATAGTGAGCGCATCGTTTTCTCCAAGGTCAATACTTGTGAGCAAATTGTTACTAACAGATACAGCAGGAATCTTTATGTTGGATAGATCTAAGCTCATCAACTGGTTATTGTTGGCCGATAGAAATGTAACACCAGTGAATGCTTCAATACCAGATAAGTCGGAGATGGACTTATTCAAAAGATTAAGTGTTCCACTAAAAGCCTCGGCTTCTGAAACAGTGATGGTACCACTTGCATCTGAGTCAATGGCTGGTGAGTGGGCCAATAATGCCGATTCGAAATTCGTATCTGCAAAAGACAACACACAATCCGTACCTGGACTGGCAGCAGCTGGGTAAGTCCAGCTAGATGTCGCATGCGAAACATCATCTACCGAGAAACATGTTAATCCAGCATTATCGGTTGCATCTAATGAAATGATACTCGTGTTATTTCCATTTTTGATGGACAAATAATGGAGGTCATTTTCAGAAATGTCTACGGAAGTCAAAGACACATTTGCATCAAGGTCAAGGCGATAAAGTGAATTAGCGTTCAAATTGATACTCGTTGCATTTACGAAAGCTTCCAGACCTGTAGCATCTTTGATCCCAAAGCCATCAAGAGTCAAAGCTCCCGTGAAAGCCAATGCCTCCGTTTCACGTATTTCACCATCAGTATCCACATCGATCACTGGATTGTGATTGAGCAAGGCATCTTCGAGAGCTGCATCTGGTATGATTACTAATGGATCAGCACAATCATCGGTAAATCTTATTGGGTTGTCCAACAATGATCGTGAGTCCCAATCAAATGTTGGGTCAGCGACTTCTACACATGCCAAATCGGGATTTCCACGCAAAGCCAGATAAGTCAAATCAGCGTATATTGATACATCTAAAGATGTCAGGTCACTGTTCTCAATTCGTAGGAATTCGAGGTTTGGTAGTACCGAATAGTCAAATGCATCAGTCCCAGGATTGTTACCGATCGATAGAGATACCAAATTGCTGTATGGCGATAAGTCAAAAGCAGCAAGCTGATTATCTTCTATGAAAAGTGCTTGAAGGGTTGCGCTGGTAGGTAGAGTAAGACTGGTCAGGTCATTGTCTGTGACATTGAGTGAAAACAACCTGGTATTACTACTCAAATCAAGACTAGTGAGGCTATTCGCAAACAGTGTCAGTACCCGAAGTTTTGTAAATGCTTCCAGCCCTGTTGCATCCGCAATGCTCAAACTACTGGCATTGATAGAGGTTACAGCTGCGGCCTCTGCTTCCTGAATTTCTCCATCACCGTTCTTATCAAAATTTGATACTAAATAGCTTTTTAAATTGGCATCAGGTATAGAGACATTTTGTGCTTGAACTTCTAATGAGAGGATCACACAAAGCAATGTAAAAAACATGAGCCTACTGCATGGCAGCCCCCAAGTCCTTCGTTTAAAATAATCATTCATAACATAAAATTTTTAGAGCGTTTTATGCTGTGAAATTGGCGAGGAGGACCTTTGGATCTGCTATCCAAATAGGGTAGTAATGCCACTACCCCATGGGGTAGTTTTGATTAAGCGCTGATAATCAAACCCTTATAACGTGGAGTTTTCTTGCTTTATAGCGAAGTGTAGTGCTTCCTTTCTATTGGCAACACCCAGTTTTTCGTATACTTTCTTCAAGTGAAACTTTACAGTATTGACAGAAAGGAACACTTTTTCCGCTATTTCGCTATTGGAATGCTGAGAAATAGCAAGCTCAAAAATCTCAAACTCACGCTCAGTAAGTGGAGTAACCAGTCGGTTGTTGAGCTCTTCTAACTCTATCTCAGGAGCTTCTGGAGATTGCTCAATTAAAGAGGTTATTCTAAGACGCAAATTGTCCGTTTCTTCAGTCAGCAATCTCTCCTTCAATCTTGCCTGACGTATGATGAAATATGTAACCGAAAGCCCTATGATCAAAAGAACAATGGCCGCAATGATAACAGTCATTTGCTCTCTACTTTTCTTCTCCAGGCTAATGGCCGAAAGTTCGTTTTGAGTCGTAAGTAATTCTATTTGCTGTTTCCTTTTTTCAGCCTGATATTTAGCTTCTAATTCACTAATTTGCTTTGACCTTTCCTTAGAAAACAACTCTTCTTTCACTTCGGACTCCTTAATCTCAAATTCATACGCAGCCTTAAAATCTCTTTGTGCTAGTGCAATCTGCTCTAACAAATCATACGTATAAACAACATCCTGGCTAAGAGAAAACTTCAAAGCAATCTCTAAAGCCTGATTGGCTAGCTTATTTGCCTTTCCAAACTCCTTATTTTTAAGGGCATTTTCTGCCCAACTTTGCAGGGTATTTTGAATTCCTGAATGATGCTGAAGATTTTGAAATTCCCCTAAGGCCTTCTTATACAGTGATTCCGCTTTCACAAATTCATTCTTCACGGTAAAAACTGTTCCTGAATTCATTAGCGTATTCGCATAACCATCTTTTTCACCTGTTAAAAGAAAGATTTCGGCCGCCTTCTCATAATACTCAAGTTCTGTATCATATTTCTCCAAAAGGCCGTTCATCATTCCCAAGTTATTCAGAACGTGCCCTAACCTTATGGAGTCATTAGTTATCACTGAAAGGTTCTCAACTTCAGAGAAATACTCGATCGCTTTTAAGTATTGATCCTGATACATATAATCAATACCAATATTGGTGTAAGCATCTATCATCGTAATAGTATCCTTGTATTGCTCGGACTTTCTTAAAGCCTTAAAAGAATACCTCATAGCTGAGTCATACTGTGCCAAGAAGCTCCAGGCTGTAGATTTCGCAATATAAATTTGCCCAAGAGCCGAGTCTTGATGATGTTCGATAGCTTGTTTAATTGCAAACTCGGTAAGCTTTAATGCTGTATCCGCCTTTATTTCCGCATATTCTTTTGCTAATAATGTTACCGTCCTTAAATAACGCCCAGTACCCTTGTCCATATGTGTCAATTCGTACTCAAGAGAATCTATTGGAGACTGACAAAATGAGCTCAGTGCAACCAGAATCGATAAAAATGGCATAACGAATTTCATCTGACTAAAATAGAACTAATAACGCAAAGGCATAAAAAAACCGACCCCTTAAAGAAGTCGGTTAAAATTCCCGAATACGATTCATTATCGATTCAGGACGCCCTATGCTTTTCACCTGTACGGTGACCAGCATGACATATCACGCTGGGATTCTGTCTATCACCTCACCCCAACCCCTCTCCTCGAGGAGAGGGACTTCCTATAAATTGCTCTTCCTCTGATCTCTCAGTTTTTTAATACCATAGGCACCGCCTGCCGCCAAAAGGATACTCAACCCACCATCAATAGGCGTAGCTGGAGGAGCAGAAGGTTGCGCCAATGCTGGCAATACACATAATAAAGTTGGTAGTAATAGGGCTGTTTTATATAAAATATTCATGACAATTCGATTTTAGGTTTTGAAATATCCCCTTGCCAAAACAAGGGGATGTTAACGGTGATTACTTCAATAAAATTTTGTGTGTTCGCTCACCGTCCATGATAAGATAGATTCCTGCAGGCAAGCTGGTTTCTATTTCCGTAGACTCTTTGATCATCTTACTCCACAGCTTCTGGCCGTTCATATCAATCAACTCTAATTGTCGACCCGAGCCATTTGCTAGTTTGAAATAAATAGTTTGATCATGCGCATATACCTGTAGTTTACTTTCCTCATCTCCAAGTACTCTACCATTTGCCAGCAATTCAAAGCGATCAACAAACTGACCTGCATTAGATGTAAACGAGTAACTCTCTGATGATAGATTAACCACCTTCCCTGTGTAATTATCTTTTAGGAAGAAGTGCTCGCCATTGGCATTGGAAAGATCCAGATCAATAGAATAAACACCTGCCTTTGCCACATTGAAAGCTAATGGAACTGCTTCACGATCATAACTAATCCCTTGTATAGCCAGTGCATGATCTCCCTTCTTCGTATAGATCATATCAGCACCATTTGAACTAAATACTTTCGCATCAAAACTTCTATCTACAACCTCATCGTTGATACCTCCAATTTTTCCAACTACGGCCTGCTTGAACAAGCCCCCCGCGTTGGTCAGGTTCACCCTAACGTAAGCAGGAATACCTTCTGATCTGAAGAAATTCTCATCAGCATTACTTCCTGTCACACGCATACCTGGTGTAAAAGTGATCTCGGTATCCACGTCATCAGCGAGTTTGACGAAGAACCCTTGAGCTGAACCCAGACTTCCATTGAAGCGTGATTGGCCTCCAGCCGGAGTGGTGTTAGTCGCAACTGTTCCATTGGCGATGATGTAATCTGAATTTGTGCCTCTACCAGTATCAGATCCATTGTCATCCCAGATATATACTGCGCCTTCAATATTAGACTGAGCTAAGAAGTCAGCTACATCTATAGCTGTAGCGTACGGATTAGAAACAAACACCCAACCTTCATTTTCTTCATTGGTCGCGTCATCATATGTTCCTGTGTAAGTACCTGCCACATTCACTGTCCCTACATTTGGAATTCCTTCGAAAACAATCTCCTGTTGAGATGCTTGGGTATACCCTACGCCAGGAATCAGCTCTCCACTGACAGCAAGCCATCTATCCAAGCCATCATTTGGATCAAATGATTGAGTTTCATCATAAGCATACACATGAGATCCTAAAGTGGAATTGGTCACATTGGATGTTTGCTGCACCGGTGTACCGACAAAACTGTAGCGACCATCCGCATATCTGGTATTCCTTTTGATGATCACGTCATTTCCTGAAAAATTCCCAGACTCAAAAGACATCAAATCTGCACCTGACTCTACTATAAGCGAGCCATTGTTAGTGATGTCTCCCACCACGTACAGGTAATTATCTGGAGCTACAGTCAAGGTCTTACCAGAGTTGATCACTAAACTATTTACCTCAAGCAAACCATCGTCTGCCGTATTGTAGTCTCCGTCGATGATCACATCATCAGAACCTGCACCTGGAGTGCCAAACAACCATTCGGCACCATCCCATGTCATTGTATTGAAGTCGATTCCAACAAAACTCTGATAACTGGAAGCTTTAGCCACATCCGAAGCTGAGGTGTTCTCAAAAGCACTATTCTCAAAGGAGAAAATCAAGCCACCAATATCATCGGAATCCAAATGACTTGATGAACTTCCCGAGAAGGTAAGTTCTGCCGTCAATCCATCTGCAGCGACTGTGAGCACTGGTGAAAGTCCAGAAGGAATATTACTGATTGAATAATCGGTGGAGTAGCTTAAAGTTCCACCAGCATTAGCAAAGAAATCATCTATTAAACGAATGGTAAGTGCCCCATCAATGGTACCATCATTTGAACTGTTTTCTACAAAGCCTTCATTGGTGAGATTGTATTGATTGATTTCATCTCCAGTAGTTCCTACAACAAACATCTTATCACCTTTTGGTGAAAAAATAAATCCTTGTGGATATTCCTCCTGGCTACTTACAGAGTATGACTGTCCAAGGTCAACAGTTCCTGTCAAATCATAAGGAGCTGCCAACTTTAATTCATCAATTCGGTCTGTAAGTGCACCTCGCAGTACAAAAAGACTCGTACCATCTGCATTGAAGCTTAAATCATAGAGAGATTCACTTTCAACTTCATATAACAAATTACCTTCTGGTGTAAGACCTCCAGAAATATCGTAAGGAGCAGTTAGCGCATAATAGTATATTCTTTCATTTGTATGAAACCCATTGGTAATAAATACTTTGGTACCATCATCATTGAAGGTAAATCCAGATGGATGACTAATCGCAGCTGACAAATCGTAAGTATTACCAGAATAGGTAACGCCAGTAGTGATATCAAATGCCTCGGTTAGATCATATTGAGCAATAAGGCTTCCAAAAGAAGATGATACATTATCACTCAATACCAGTAGCGTCAAACCATCAGGACTAAATTCAAGATCCATGGCATCCACTGTTTCATTTGAAATATCAAGCATTCCGATATAAGATACCCCACTTGTAATATCAAGAGGATTAGTAAGTGAATACTGGTAGATGGCATCATTTCTTCTTCCAGTTAAGAACAATGTCATTCCATCTTCACTAAATGCAAGATTTGTAGGGATATCATCCTGAGCAGAAACACTAAATAGTCCATCAAATGAGACATTCTCAAAATCATAATAATATCCATAAATCAATTCTGGCTTATTGTCTCTAAAATTCAAGGAAATATTGGAACTAGCACTCATGGCATTGGTAGTAAATGAAGCCTTGTATGTCCCAAAAGCACTGTCGTCAAAAGTGAATACCAAACTCTCTAGAGAATTCACTTCCTGATGATCTGTAACCTGCCCACTGATTGTTAGCTCGGCAGATAAACCATCAGCAGCCACTGTCATTGTAGGGGATAACCCTGAAGGCAAATTCGTAATCACATAATCAGTGGTAGGAGTCAAAGTACCTCCAGCATTGGCAAATTGATTATCTACAATGGTGATGGTAACGCTTCCTTCAACAAAGCCATCATTGAGATCAACCTCATTGAAACCTCCTATTTCAATATCAAACTGATAAACAGCACCTGCATCAGTCACATAAAACCTATCCCCATCACTATTGAAACAAAAACCTCTTGGATTAGTAGTCGCAGATGCAAAATTATATGTTGACCCAACGGTTACCCCAGTTGAAAGATTAAATGGAGCAGTTAGTTCATACTGTGTCACATCTCTGCCAGAAGCACCAACAATCAACATTTTGGATCCATCAGGACTGAAAGCCAAATCTCTTGGGGAAGTTTCCTCACCAGACACACTAAAGTTTGTTTCGAATGTGACTCCTGAGGTAATATCAAATGCATTGGCCAGACTGTATTGATTTACTTCAGAAACTACACTCCCTAAAATGAACATTCTGAAACCATCTACACTAAATTCGACACCTTGTGGACTATTGTCATGAGGAGAGAAATAAGATCCATCAAATGTTACTCCACTGGTAATATCAAAACTTGATGTCAAACTGTATTGATAAATATCACTGCCATCATCACCACTGATAAACATTTTCATACCATGTGAGGAGAAGGTTATCCCGCTTGCTGTACCTTCCTGAGTAGATATATCAAAAGGACTTCCGTCTGATGTGACTCCTGCAGAAATATCAAAAGCAGTGGTTAAACTATATTGATTAACCTCGTCTCCATCTGCCCCTACTATGAACATCTTAGTTCCATCGGTGCTAAACGACACTCCTGTCACATTCGACTCCTCTGCGCTCACACTTACGGGACTTCCCGAGTAGGTTGCTCCGTCGGTTATGTCAAAAGCATTTCCATATAAAATGATAGGGTTATTGTTATTAAAGTCAATACCTAAGTCACTACTGATACCGGAAACATTATCGATTAGTGAGAAATCACTTACAAATGCTGAGCTAGTCAAAGTAAATACCAGATCTTCAACATCGTGGATATTCTGGTGATTGGTAGCATTTCCTGACAAAGTTAAGGTCGCCGAAAACCCATCTGCAGCAACGGTGATTGTAGGGGTAAGTCCAGCAGAAATTCCGGTAACAGTATAATCGGTGGTGTTGGTCAACGTGCTTCCTGCATTGGCAAATTGCGCATCGAAGGCTCTCAGCACAATCGACCCCTCCACAGAACCATCATTGGTAGCAGATTCAACAAAGCCTCCGGCATTCAATGTGAACTCGGTTATTTTACAGACTGAAGACTGTACACTTGACACATACATTTTAGTGCCTGATGCATTGAATACCAGTCCATTTGCTGAGTACAAATAGGAGTTCATATCAAATGTTCCAATTTGAGTCACCGTACTTTTCAGATCAAATGGCTTGGAAAGACTATAACAATAAACTACATCATTTAATCCCACAAGAAACATAATGAATCCATTATCACTGAAGGCCATACCTCGCGGGTTTGACTCAAGCATACCTATTGTATATTTTGTCACATAATCCAGTCCAGCAGTGATATCATATGGAGTATTAAGCTCATACTGAAATACTCCCGAACTAGAACTAATCCCGCCAAACACATACAACATACTTCCATCATCATTGAACGTAATTGAATTTGGATAGGAAGCTCCATCAAAAGGTGTTTCATCATAGGTAACTCCTGTAGTTACGTCAAAAGGTGTACTCAAACTAAATTGGTATACCTTGTCATTGTCATTGCCTGCCAGATACATTTTGGTTCCAGCCGGATTGAACATAACGTCCGTAGGTGTCCCATCGTAAGATGACACATCAAAACTTCCTTCCAGGGTAATAGCTCCACCGATTTCATACGGTGAACCCAATGTATACTGTAGTATGGCATTTCCGGTATTTCCAACAACATACATTTTGGAACCATCATCATTAAAGGCCAAACCTTGGATGTTGGTATCATCATCTGATGGATTGAAGTAAGTGGAAAATTCGGCGCCATTTTCAAGACTGTAAGCATAACCATAGCTTATGAAAGAGTAGTTGTCCTCAAAATAGACTCCAATTCCACTCTCCGCTTTATTCGCATTCGCCACATCTGCATCATTACCTCCAGTAAAAGCTGAAGCCGCAAAATCAAAACCAATACTTGATACATCATTGATTTCTTGATGTGAACTAGCACTACCTGAAAATGTAAGAGTGGCAAAAGTACCATCAGCAGAAACAGTCATATTAGGAGTCAATCCCGCTGGCACATTACCCAAATCATAGTCTGTACTATATGACAATGTCCCACCTGCATTAGTGAAAGTCTCATCTATGGCATAGACAACTAGCTCGCCCTCTACCTCTCCATTATTCTCTTCAGTCTCACTAAATCCATTGAGTCCCAAGTCATATTGTGAAAATTTGTAACCCGAATACCCAAGCATCAGCAGTTTACCACCATTTTCAGAAAATAAGACCGCTACTGGTGCTGAAGATTGCCCGGACACATTTAACGTATGACTAAACTCAACAGAAGCGGTAATATCAAATGGTGTTTCCAAATCAAATTCATGGATTTTGTCACTGCTGGAACCTGTGATGTAAAGCTTTGATCCATTATCACCAAATTCCATATCATAAATAAACTCCTCATATGACTTTATTGATAATGGACTACCATCATTTGTAATAGTTGAGGATAAATCAAAAGAGCTTGTGAGCGAGAATTGATGAATTTGATCACTATTGTACCCTCCAAAATATAACTTACTCCCAGAAGAATTAAAGGTAAACGCATAAGGATTCGATTCCACAGAGGATATATCAAAAGACGTAACAAATACGGCAGTGGTAATGTCATAAGGAGAAGAAAGGGTGTATTCGCCAAGTTCTGCTGTGGATTGATTCAAAAGAAACATTTTTGATCCATCCTCATTAAATTCAACACCAGCCAAACTGCTAAATTCAGAGACCAATAGGTTATCACCCAAAGAAATACCACCGGCAATGTCATAAGGGGTACTTAGTACAACTTCATAAACTCGATCAAAATTTGTAGTACAGTAGAGGCGCGTTCCATCATCGTTAAAAGTCATGGATGTGAAATTTCCTGTCACAGATCCAGTTGCTTCAAGGATTGAGAGGTTCAATTCAAATGGTGCACCAAATCTTATTGCTGGATTGTTATCATCAAAATCAACAGCTATACCACTACTTGCTGCTATCGCATTGGTTACAGCAGAGGCATCACCACCTTCAAAAGCAGAATTTGCAAAAGTAAATTCAAGGCTAGCAACATCATTAATGTTTTGATGATCCGTAGCTGAACCAGTCAGTGTCAAGATTCCATAAGTTCCATTATCTCCTACAGCTAAGGAAGGATTGAGCCCAGAAGGGATATTTGAAATCGTAAATTCAACACCATGGGTCAGTGTCCCTCCTGCATTAGAAAATAAGTCTCCAGTGATCTGTACAGCTGCACTTGAGCCAATGGTACCATCATTTATTTCAACTTCAGAAAATGTCCCAATCGGAAATTGGTACTGATGTGCTTTCGCCAAACTCAATTCAATTATATACATTCTGGACCCATCACCACTGAAAGTCAATGTAAGAGGTGTAGCTACATCTCCGGAAACAAGAATGGTATTATCATCAAGACTAACAGTTCCTGTCAAATCATATGGAGTATCAAGATTATACTGATAAACTCTCCCCGTAAAACCTGTCAAGAAAAGCTTTTCACCATTATCACTAAACTCAAATCCTCTTGCATTACCATCCTCCGAGGCATAACTAAATGGGCTCCCTTCTACTGTTACTCCAGATGTGATATCAAAAGCTGAAGTCAACGAGTATTGATTGATATCATCCCCATTGAACCCCATAATAAACATTGTCATCCCATCAGAACTAAAAGCAACATCATAGGGCGCTGTGTCCTGAGCTGTTACATCAAAGGGGCTACCTGCATAAGTAACTGTAGAAGTAACATCAAATGCAGTACTAAGCGTATATTGATGTACAGCTCCCGTAGAGTAACCTGTCAAAAACATTTTTAGACCATCTCTACTAAAAGTGACTCCCTGTGCACCTGTTTCCTCGGTAATGGTATAGAATCCATCCTGAGTAATTCCAGAGGCAATATCATGGGGATTTGTAACTGTATATTGAGTAACTCTTGAATTATTAAGAGTAAATAGCTTGGTTCCATCTGTAGTAAAATACAGATCATTTTTACCTACAATAGAAGCAAAACCTTCGTAGCTTGCTCCATCCTGAAGCGAGAAGGATTGTTGATAGGAAACACTCTGCGCTCTAGCCATACCCATTCCTAAAAGAAACAACATGGCACTGAGAGTCTGTTTGAATAAAACTTTGTTCATAGCATAAATTTTTAGGACGTTTTATGCTAGTGAAATTCCCATTTATCCAAACGATTTTACCTGACCTTATGGGCTAGTTCTTTACCTACCCAGGTGGGTAGTTTTTATAATAGATTAATTGTCAATCAATTAGAAGTGATCTGAACGGCATACTTCAAAGCTTCCTTTCGGTTCGAAACGCCTAGTTTTTGATAGATGTTCTTGAGGTGGTACTTAACTGTGTTCACCGAAAGGTGTATTTCATCTGCAATTTGGTTATTGTTTTTATTACTCAGTGCAAGGTTCAGTATCTCAAATTCCCTATCTGTTAATGTGTCTTGAAGTGAGTCATTGATTTGCTCTTTTACGATACCTACTTCTTCTGGTTTGAACTCCAGAATTCCTTTTATTCTCGCTCTTAGCTCATTGATTTCGGCTTGTAAAACCTTCATTTTCATCCGTGATCTTATAATCACAATGGTTAATGCAGCAATGGCGACAATGACGATAAGAATCCCAAGTAAAATCAAGTTTCTAACTTCTGCTTCTCGCTCAGCCAGGTTGGCTTTTGTCACTTCATTTTCCATCTGAAGCAACTGATTTTCGCTTTCGATTTTCTCTGCATCATATCGGACACGCATTTGCTCGGTCGCTCTGTTAGTTTCCAGGATGGCAATAGAATCACCTATTGTTTTCACCAACTCAGCATATGAATACGCCTTTGAGAAATTATTCATTGCATCATAGGTCTTGGCGGTTTTTTCATAAGCTAAACGAAGCTCATAAAGCAATCCCAAATCTTGTGTTAACTGAACATTTTTAAGCCTTAGAACCAGCTCATCAGAGTACTTCTTCAATTGGTGATATGAATCTGCAATGGTCGAATTCGCCAATACCATGTTGCCACCGACAGGATAAGCCTCCAAGTAGTCTCTCGCATTTATTCCCCACTTTAACGCCTCTTTATACTTACCCAGACGGTTATTTATTCGAGCTAGTTGAACCCATTTATTGGCAACGTGGACGCTATCACTCTGCACACTGTAAAGTGATATGGACTTCTGAGTATAGATAACAGCACTATCCCAGTTTTCAGCTTCCATATAGGCCTCAGCTAGCAGTCCATATCGTTTAGCCAATGAATTATAATTCCCAGAACTAATAGCCAATATGTCAATAGATTCATTGTAATATTTTACGGCCGCCTGAGGTCGTCCCGTTTTAAGCAGAGCATTCCCCATCATGGTCAGATCAAAGCCAATAGCCGATGTATCCTTCCTCAAGACATCTATTTCATAGGCTTTTTGCAACAAATCCATTGACTCATCTAGCTTTCCTTGTGTCAAAAGCGTGGTAGAAATATTGTAGTAACAAACCGCTATTTCTGCTGAATCCCCGAGTACAAATGCTTGCTCTAATGCCGATCGGAAATATCTCTCTGCTTGCTGATCCAGGCCCAGTTCGCGATAACAAAAGCCTGCATAGCTGGTAGACTCTTCTTTTATCCTTCGGTTTTCAAGGTTATCAATCCCCGGTTGCTCTAAAGACAACAGGTAATTTCGCAAAGACTCTTTCAAGTCTCCAAGAAAATAATAGACATCCCCACGTTTAGAATAGTAATAAGCCCAGTTGGACTGTTGCGTCTCATCTGCAATTACCGAATCACACAACGCCAATGCCTCACGATACGATTCAGAATCAATTAACTGTTGCACTTTGGGGACAGGCTGTGCTTGTAGTATAGAGACAAACAACCAGCAAACAATAAGAAAGATGTTATGCCTTTTTAGCCACATACTCGAAAGCTTCTTTACGGTTATTGACACCCAGCTTGGCGTAGGTGTTTCTTAAATGAAACTTCACTGTACTCACCGATATGAATAACTCCTCGGAAATTTCAGAATTCGTTTTATTTTCTAAGCTCAATCGTAATATTTCAAACTCCCTTTCTGTCAAGTCATTATGGAGTTTTTGGTTGAATTGATCCAAGCTTATATTGATAAAAGTATCGGATGAGGACTGAATTTCCATGACTCGTTTTTGAAGGGCCTCAATCTGCAATTCCTGAGCTTCGCGTTCAGCCACGTGTCGTTTATGACGTAGCGTGAAAAAAACGATGACCAATATGATCGTCAAAACACTTCCAATACCTATTGCTAATTGAGCATTTCTACTTCTAGCAAGGTTGGCTTCATGCAACGAGTTCTCCAAACTTAATTGCTCTATTTCTGCTTCCTTTTTCTCTGTCTCATATTTAGTCTCCAGTTCAGCTATTCTCGACTTCACTTCCACTCCGCTAATGGAATCGTTAATTGCCAAACTAGCATTTCGATGAATTAATGCTTGTTTATAGGACTGATTAGTCATATAGATTTGATAGAGTAAATCATGAGCCTGACCAACACGATCCATAAAACCATTAGCAGAGGCTAACTCTAGTACCTCCTTTGAAAATTGTTCAGCTTTATCAAACTGATTGATCGTCAAGTATAATTCTGCAATCGAAGCTTTAGCAAAAATGATATCCTCCGTATTTGAAATGGCCATAGCCAGCCGCTCACTGACCTGAAACTCTTTAAGTGCCTCCTGGTTAAGATTCTGTCTTTGCAAAATCCCACCTAAAGTATTTTTAGCATAGAGAAGCATGATGGTATCTCGCTCCTCCGCTAGTATTTGCTCCGATACTCTGAGATGTTCAATACTCCGTTGGAGACTATCCATATCCATATAAATAATTGCCAACCGCAGATTACTAACTCCAACTCCATGATTAAGACCTACAGATTCAGAAAGGGAAATAGCCCGCTCCATATATTCGATAGCAGACGAAAAGTCTTCTAACTGGTAAAATACTCCAGCTGCATTCCCTATAATTTTAATGATTTTGATTTCTTCTTCATCCTTGGTTTCCGCTAGCCGTAATGCTTTATGAAATTGATTCAGAGATTCTTCAAAATCACCACTAGACATATAGACCAACCCTTTGGTGTTCCAGGCATCTATCAAAACTCGGCTACTGTCATTGGCTAACGCCTCTACTTGACTGAGGTAAAATAAAGAGGAATCGCTCCGCCCCAGTTGGCCATATGCAATACCCATAGCTAAATAAAATTGAAGTTTAAGCGAGTCGCTAACTTGACTCAGATCTTCTTTTATCTTGCCAAGAGCTGCAATACTCACATTAGGGTTTTGGGCATCATGTGCGCGTTTTAGTTCTTGTTCAAAATCCTGAGCATACAACGAAGAAGAGCCAAATAGAACAAAGGCTATTAAAACTTGAAGTAACAGTTTCATAAGTAAGATTAGGGCGTATATGCTAAAATAACCAAAATCATGATTAACACCCTTTAACAACACTTAACTGTACTTAACAATAATACTTTCTAATGTTGTATCATCGACTCAACTGACTAATGAAAAGTATACTATTCACCATCTTAACGCTATGCGGATCCATCTACCTGGCGAATAACCCACCACAGGAGGTCATTAAATTAATTGACCTGGCAGGTCAACTCAAATACAAATTAGCTACCAACTATTGGACTGATCTAGGTGAATCCGAAATGCCGCTATTGCTTATTGATGACGAACAGGAATTTGTATTTAACACTTCAGTAAATGATTCATCATTCATCCAAAACAGCAATGACTATCCATCCAGACCAGCTTCGTTCAACAAACAATTTCTAGCCACCTTTCCATTGCTCAACAGCAAACCAACCATCGTAGTGGGCACACCCGAAAACACAGGTAAAACTCCAGAAGCCTGGACAGCAACACTCATGCATGAGCATTTCCATCAGCTTCAAATGAATCACCCAAAATACTACGTCACACAAAAAGCTCTCAATCTTGATAAAGGTGATCAAACTGGCATGTGGATGCTTAATCATCCATTCCCATATGAAAACGAACAAGTCAACAAGCAAATGAAAAACATAGCTTTCAACTTATTGTCGACAGATTCTATGGATGTCCAATTCGTGCTGAAAAAGCATCAAACAGAGAAAGCAAAGCTTCATCAAATCATAGGAGATGAACACTACAAATACTTAAACCTACAGCTTTGGCAGGAAGGGTTTGCACGTTTTGTAGAAATGGAATTGACCAATGAATGGATTGATCATTTTGATGAAATTGAGCAAAATCAGTTCTCAAAAATTGACATTCAAGAACTATCAAAAGATCAAAACCAACAACTGGTTGTTCATTTAACTAAAAGCTCTCCCAAAGAACTAAAACGTGTGTATTTCTATGCACTTGGAGCAGCAGAAGCAAAGCTAATTTCTAAGACAAACCCGAAGTGGAAAGAACAATATTTCGATAGTCTATTTACAACTGATCACTTGATAAAGCTTCAGGACTAATAGGTAATTACAGCTCATAAAGCTCCAAAGGAAGATCATCAGGATCTGCAAAAAAGGTAAAACGTTTACCGGAATATTCATCAACTCGAATATCTTCAACTTTCACCCCACATTGCTCCAACCAGGCTTTGCTTGCTTCAATATCATTTACCTCAAATGCCAGATGCCTCAATCCTGCAGCTTCAGGCCTTGAAGTTCTTTCTGGAGGATTGGGAAAAGAAAATAACTCAATCACATAATGTTCATCTATGGCTAAATCTAGCTTATAGGAATCTCTTGCCTCTCTGTACACTTCCTGAATAACTGTTAGCCCAAGAATCTCCGTGTAAAACTTTTTAGATCGCTGATAATCCGAACAAATGATGGCTATGTGGTGAACTGATTTTAGCTGAAGCATAAGTAAACGGTTAAATGAAAAGAGCCACTGATGAGTGGCTCCAAAATCTTAGCAAATCAAAAAATTAATATTTCTGAATATTAGGGTCGATCTCATCTGCCCAGGCAAGGATGCCACCTTCCAAATTATAGAGGTTATCAAACCCATGCTGTTGCTCTAAAAATTGAATAGCATTAGCACTTCTTTTACCACTACGGCAGTGAACCACTACTTTTTTATCTTTTGCAATCTTATCTGCATTGTCAGGAATAGTAGCCAGTGGAATCAACTCTCCACCAATTTCTGCTACTTCATATTCATTCGGTTCACGAACGTCAATTAGCTGAAAATCATCCCCACTATCCATCCACTGCTTCAACTCTTTTACACTAATCTCTTTCATGTGTTATGCTATAATTATGTGCTGTAATTCAATTTATTGTTTAAAACTACTCATACTAAAAGCAAAAAGTTGTTTTTATCATCAATTTGCTGATTTAGCTTTGGCCTCCTGAGGAATCTATTCAGATTCTCAATGGAGCCTTAAAGATAAATGCGATGAGTGATAAAAAGTTCGAAACAGCTGCAATAAGACATCAATTAGAGCGATCTAACCAAAAAGAACACTCGGTGCCAATCTATGCAACCTCAAGTTTCAAGTTTGAAGATGCTGAAGATGCGCGCTCACTTTTTGCTGAAGAGAAAGAAGGAAATATCTACTCTCGCTACTCCAACCCGAATAACGACGAATTCATACAGAAAATGTGCCTTCTAGAAGGCGGTGAAACAGGAATGGCCATGGCCTCTGGTATGGCAGCTATGTATACCAGTATGGCAGCTTTCCTCAGCAGTGGCGATCATGTGGTGGCTTCAAGATCACTTTTTGGCTCTACTCACCAGATTTTGACCAAACTATTGCCAAAGTGGGGCATCACCTCTACTTATGTAGACATTTTGGATGATGAAGGTTGGGAAAAAGCCATCACTCCTAAAACTAAAATGATCTTTTTAGAGACTCCTAGCAATCCTGCATTGGATCTAATTGATCTGGAGAAAATTTGTCAACTGGCCAAATCAAAAGGCATTATTGTCAACGTAGACAATTGCTTTGCAACTCCTTATTTGCAAAACCCTATCAAGTGGGGTGCTGATATTGTGACACACTCAGCGACTAAATTCATCGATGGTCAGGGCAGAGTATGTGGAGGAGCCATCATTACCTCGGAAGAGCTTTTCCCTGAAATAAAATTTATGGCTCGACATACTGGACCGTCAATGTCACCTTTCCATGGTTGGATTTTATCTAAAAGTCTGGAAACACTTGCTGTCCGGATGGATAAGCACTGTGACAATGCATTGAAACTTGCTTCACATCTGGAAGGCAACGATGCACTTAGCCAGGTACGGTACCCGTTTCTTCCATCTTTCCCGCAGTATGAACTTGCTAAAAAGCAAATGAAGCAAGGTGGTGGTATTGTTACGTTCGAACTGAAAGGGGGAATAGAGCAGGGACGCAAATTCCTGGATGCGTTAAAAATGATCTCGCTATCAGCCAACCTTGGTGATACCAGAACTATAGCTACGCATCCAGCCTCTACCACTCACAGTAAACTATTAGAGGAAGAAAGATTGGCTGTGGGTATTACTCCAGGGTTAGTTAGAATTTCTGTCGGTCTAGAGCATATCGATGATATTATTGAAGACATAGAGCAAGCATTAGTGGCATCAAAATAAAGATGCCCTAATGCCAATAGTAAATGATCTGTAAGTGTACATGCTATTGGCTCTATCAATGCCCGATACCGTATTTTCTACAGGCTGAGTTCTACCATCATTAATACCGAACGATGTGCTTGCCAGGTTGTAGTCCGGACTATTGCCTGGATATGAACTGACCGTAAGCAAATTATTTGCAACCAGATACACCTGCACGTTACTCAACTTGGATGTTGGGTCACTTTTCACCTGATAAGAGAACTCAATATTGGATAGCCTGACAAAAGAAGCGTCCTGAACAAAATAATCAACGATGTATCGATCTCTAACTTGCTCTATTTCTCGATAGCTTTTTAGAAGATTATAAGTATTAAAACTGAGTGCGTTGGGTTGCTGCATAATTGCTGATTCATTCACTAATTGGTGACCAACAGCACCTGTAATCAAAAAGCTCAATCGGTAGCGATCCATACTGAACTCGTTGTTCCATCCAAACGTCAATTTTGGAATTGCCTGACCAACTATTTGCTGGTCTCCATAAAAATAATCAAAAGCGCCATTCCCATTTTGATCCAAGAAATTCCAACTTCCCTGCCCGTCTGGACCATTCACTTTCACAGCTGTAATCGAGCCAAAAGGTTCTCCTTGTTTGTAATAATTAAGAACAGGAATGGAGGTCAAATTAAAGACATATCCATAATAAGTACTATCCAGGTTGATATCGTTATCACCTTCTAGACTTTTCCATTTGGAGGCAAAAGTCGTCATGACCAAATTTGAACTCCACTTAATCCGCTCATTAATGTCTTGCTGATAACTAAGAGTTAGTTCCAATCCCTGGTTAGCTAATTTTCCAAAATTGCTATTCATTGGGCTAGCGTATTCCGGCTCTCGTGGACTTCTGTAATTGTGCAATCCAATCATTTCAGTAGCTACTTTCCAATACCATTTCACATCCACACCTAGTCGTTGATTTTTGGATCTCCAATCAAAACCAATGTCTGTGTTCTTGACCACCTCATTCTGCAATGATGAATTAGGCAGTTGATCAACAAATCCTTCAGGGCCATCAATTCTAGCAGACAAACCTTCTCTGTATGGTGTTAAACCTGACTTACCATGACTGAAGATGAAAAAATTAGACCCTCCGAATCCAAGCAACTTGGTCACATTCAATCGTGAATTAACCCAGGGAAAATGTTGCAGTCTATTATCCGCAGATAATGCAGAAGACGCTTCCAACCGATTACCTACCGAAAGATTCCATTTATCGGCAACTCCCATATCTGCTTGCAATGACCCTCCCATTAAAATCACATCATCATTATCGCTATCTGTTCTTAATTGTTTTCCTTCCAAATTCAAGACAGTTCTTGTGGTTGAAAAATCTTGTGAATAGATCTGATTATCAAAGGCCAGTGTAGGTTGAATCCACCAGTTTCCTGACTCGAGCGTCATTGATAGATCACCTCCAACTTGCGTCAATCGATATTCTCTGGACTCATCGTAATAATCATTGTACTCTCCTCTGTAATAGGATTCCTCATCAAACCTTTCTTCAAGCATAAAGTCTGAATAGGATTGCCCTACAAAAGCATTCACCTGAAGTTTGCCAATATTGCTTGACAACTTTAATTGGTTCTGTAAATTAGTTTTCACCAATTCATTGGTACTTAATCCAATAATAGCTTTGGGATTAAAACTATCGTAATAAATGTACTGATAATAGTCCCCTGACTCAAAATAGACAGGCATTGTAGGAGGCGCTGTTTGAGCAAAACGTGTTACCTGTACAAAGCCTGGGTCTCCCGTTTGACTGTTGAACGCTCCATTGTATTGGACTTTTAAGAATTTGGAAACGTTCAAACTTAAATTCAATGAACCATTGATCCGATCATAGCCCGTTTCCTGCTGTATGCCTTGAACTCCACGATAGTTCACACTTGCTCTATAATTCAATGCTTTGAATCCCTGACTAAATGTAACTCCGTGAGCATGCGTAAATGCAGGTCTGGTAGTTTCATCTACCCAATCTGTTTTGGCGCCTAAATCACGTCCACCTGCAGCCAGATAACTGTCAGCATTCAGTACTTGCTGCCGATAAATCTTCGTATCCACATTGGCAAAGCCATGATAATTAATTTGGAAATCCTTGCTAAATCCTTTGGTCGTAATCTCTATAACCCCAGAAGCTCCTTGCATACCATATTTAGCAGTTTCAGCACCACGCAATACTTTAATGGATTGAATATCATTTGGGTCCACAAAATCATAGCTGGGTATAATCAATCCGTCCAGTACGATTAATGGATTCGCTCTTCCATTAAGCGTATTAAAACCTCGGACACGGATTTCATAACCACTTAAATCAGTCGTGTTTGATTTAGATACCAGCATACCTGGCACCAAGCCATTAATCATTTGAATTGGCGTTTGAATGTTGCCTGATAACAAAGTAGAATCGGCAATTTCACCAACCGAAGTTTGAGCCTTAATAGATAAAGGCAATAGGACAATTAGTCCACAAGCAAAGAGTGGAAGTTTCATCATTTATGGGAATTTGGGTAAGATCAATATAGCCAAAATTCACGATTACACATACCTGCTCTTCACAAATCTTTCACATAGACCATTAATCAACTTATCTGCTCACCAGTCATTCTATTGACTACCAAATAAAGGAAACGTGCTATTTTGAAGATTGGATTAACTATTACCTAATTCGATAATCATGAAAATAAAATTGTTTTTTGCGTTTCTAGCAGGCTCATTTATAGCCTCATCTCAGTCTTTAATCCTGAAACCCAGCATTAGCCCCAATGGAGAAACTATTGCTTTTTCTTACCAGGGAGATATCTGGACCGTACCAAGTACTGGAGGAAGAGCAGACCGTCTGACCATTCATGAAGCCTATGATGCTTCACCAAAATGGAGCAAAGACGGTAAGCAAATAGCATTCGAAAGTGATCGTTATGGCAATTTTGACATCTTCACTATTAGAGCTTCGGGCGGTCTCCCTAGTCGACACACTTTCCACAGCAGCAATGATCAAATCACTGATTTTACGGCTGAAAATGAAATATTCTTTACAACAAGGAGGTTGTATTCTCAGGTAGAATGGGAAAATGAGCTTCAAAAAGTAAACACCACTGGTGGAACCCCTTCAATGGCATTAGATGCCCTGGGATATGATGCAGTACTTTCTCCTGATGGCTCTAAAATCGCATTTGTAAGAGGAACCTGTAGACTGGAAAGAGAAGCTTATCGTGGACCAGCCAATAGAGACTTGTGGATTTATGATATCAATAAAGATGAATACACACAACTGACAGATTTTGATGGCAATGATCATAGTCCACAGTGGAAGGACAACAACACGCTTTATTACCTAACTCCAGAAAGTGGTCGATACAATATTCAAGAGTTGACTATCGGCGGCAGTTCTTCTCAGGTCACCACAGAATCTGAGTTTGGAATCAATTCATTCAGCGTAAGCACTAATGGCACTATAGTTTATCAGGTTGCTGATCAGGTTAAGCTTTTTAAAGTAGGATCAACACCTGCTGTTATGTCTATTGATGTCAATTCAGATAATCGTTTTGATCAAAACATCACTAAAAGTATCAGTAATCAAGTTGATGACTTTGCTATTTCTCCAGACGGCAGGTACACAGCTTACATCACTCGCGGTGAAGTTTTTGTGAGGATGAATGATAAGGAATTCAACAGAAGCGTCCGAATCACCGACTCACCTTCAAGAGAAAGAAACGTTCAGTGGCTTAACAACGAAACATTACTATTCACATCCGACAGAAACGGTCAGTACGATATCTATGCAGCTAAGTCAGCAGACTCCAATCAAAAAGACCTGTTCAAAACATTAAAACATGAAGTATTCCGAGTGACGAACACCCCTGAAGACGAATCAAACCTGGTGGTTAGTCCTGATCAGAAAAAGTTAGCCTACCAGCAAAATAGAGGAATACTGAAAGTATCAAATATCAGTGAAGCTGCTGCCTTATCCAATACTGTTACTTTACAAGATCAATGGGATTCTCCAGGGAGAGTGAGCTGGTCTCCAGATTCTAAATGGGTTGCTTATTCTTTGTCAGACTTGAACTTCAATGAAGAAATATTCATCCATGCCGCTGACAATTCTAAGCCACCAGTCAATGTATCCATGCACCCGAAAGGCGACTCCAATCCTGTCTGGAGCAAAGACGGGTCTAAGCTTGGTTTCCTTTCCTCACGAAACAATGGCGATGTTGATGTTTGGTTCGTCTGGTTGAAAAAAGAAGATTGGGAAAAGACCAAACTTCAGAGAGACTGGTATCCGGAAGAAGAAGATAAAGCCAAAAAAGACTCAGATAAGGATAAAAACAAAGAAGAAGCTTCTGAGACTCCTACCATTCAAATTGATTTCGATAAAATATATAATCGACTGAGCCAAGTAACCTCCTTCGCTGGAAATGAATCGGATTTCACATTCGACAAAAAAGGAGAGTTCATTTATTATACCCTGGGCTCTGCGGGAAGAATGAACTATGAAGTGGAACGCAACCTGTATAAAATCAAATGGGATGGATCTGACAATAAAGAAATAGCAGGAGGCAACCTAAGGCCAAACGGCTTATCGCTAGACAATGATGGAAAATACATCTACCTCGTTTCTAGTGGAGGAAAATTGGAGCGTATCAAAACAAGTGATGACAAGAAAGAGACACTTTCTACTTCCTCCAGCCTAAATATCGATTATGTGGCTGAACTCAATCAAATTTTTGAAGAAGGTTGGAGAGCACTAGATCAAGGTTTCTATGATCCAAACTTCCACGGCTATGACTGGAAAGCGTTGAAAGAAATATACAAACCACTAGCACTTAAGGCGAGTACGAAAGAAGATTTTACGTACATCTACAACCAAATGCTCGGACAGCTGAATGCGAGTCACATGGGACTAAGAGGTGGTGAAAACCCGAAAGAGACACAATCTCAGAGAACCGGTCTTTTAGGTATTACTGGAGTGAATACTTCCAAAGGTTTTAAAGTGACTAAAATTCTTCCAGGAAGTCCTGCAGACCGATCTGAAAGCAAACTTTTAGTAGGAGATCTCATTACTTCAGTCAATCAGGAGCCCGTAACAGAATCTACCAACTTTTACTCATTGCTTGTCAATGAAAACAAGAATCCAATTCTGCTAGAAGTCAGCAGATCAGGAAAATCACAAGGAGTCATCATCTGGCCAGTCACCAGCTTGAGAGATGAATTATATGACGATTGGGTGGAAACAAGAAGACAGCTAGTAGATAAATACTCCAATGGCAAACTGGGCTATTTACATATCAGAGGAATGAATTGGACGAGTTTCGAGCGATTCGAAAGAGAGTTAATGGCAGCTGGATATGGAAAAGAAGGCATTGTGATTGATGTTCGCTACAATGGCGGCGGATGGACCACAGATTATTTGATGGCTGTATTAACAGTCAAGCAGCATGCTTATACTGTACCGCGTGGAGCTGCAGAAAGCCTGGAAGATGAACACTTAAATTTCAAAGAAACCTATCCCTTCTCGGAGCGACTTCCACTGGCGGCATGGACCAAACCATCCATTGCCCTTTGTAATGCCAATAGCTATTCCAACGCTGAAATTTTCTCCCATGCCTACAAAACTTTAGGGTTAGGAACACTTGTTGGACAACCAACCTTTGGAGCTGTTATTTCAACAGGAGGATATGGATTGATCGACGGTTCTTATGTCAGAATGCCATTTAGAGCATGGTACGTAAAAGCAACTGAAGAGAATATGGAACATGGTCCTGCGGTACCGGATATTATTGTACCGAACCCTCCTGCTTACAAAGCAAAAGGAGTGGATCCTCAATTAGAAAGAGCTGTAAGTGAGCTACTTAATGCCATTAGATAAACTATCATGTGAAAAATTAATTAGTTACAATTAACACTTTTTAGACTGGAGTTTATAATTTCGATCTTTTAATTCATTAATTGCCATGAGATTATTCCTAATTTATAGTTCCATAGTCTTCATTTCTCACTATTCGAATGCACAAAATGGAGTTGGTGTAGGAACCAATGACATTGAATCCGATGTAATTTTTAAAGTTCATAGTGAAGAGACCAATTCCGGAGTATTAATCCCGAAAATGACTTCAGATCAAAGAAAAAGTGGGTGGGTAAAAACTGATGGAGTAATGGTTTTTGATACTACAAATGATGCTTTATTCTATTTCAACAACAATAGCTGGCACCAACTTGGCTCACCAATTGGCTCTATAATAATGTGGTCTGGTTCTTCAGTTCCTGAAGGGTGGGCTCTATGTGATGGAAGCTGGTATAATCCTGATGACAATACAGACATTGGGACTGAGTCAGAAACCCGAACTAGAGAAATTCCCAATTTGAGTGGTCGGTTTATTGTCGGATTTGATGAGGACAAATCTGACTATAATACCATTGGAAAGACAGGAGGTCTTGAAATCAATGAGCTAGATGTGAATGACATTCCAAAACATAAGCACAACATTTCTGGAACTATAACAGGAGGAAGTCACTCTCATTTAGTTCATGACCCAGGTCACGTTCACAAAGTAAGAGGATATAAAGCTGATGGGGGCGATAATGATATTAAAAGAGGTAGTGGAAAGAATGGAGCAGATTTCGACTCGAAAAGTTCCCCTACAGGAATAACAATCCCAAGTTCAGGAAGCCATTCACATAGTGTTAACTTAACTATGAGTGATGTAGGCACTGACAACCCTGAATTAGAGAACCGTCCACCATATTACGTTCTTGCTTACATCATCAAATTATAACATAAAAAAGAGGCTGTCTCAAAAGGCAGTCTCCTTTTTTATAAAAAGAAAGCCGGGAACAATTAAGTTCTCGGCTTTTTTTGTGACTAACTGATTAAATTAGTCGTGTGCGTAATTCAAATTTAGTCTTTAAAGATTACACTCCATCGCAAGTGATGCTACTTCCTCCATCCCTTGAGGAATTAATAGAAGAAAATCATCCGGTACGGGTGGTTAATGCTGTAATCGACCAAATCAATGTGGAACCTTTATTGAAGCAGTATAAGCCTGGAGGAACTTCGGTATATCATCCTCGGATGCTATTAAAAGTGCTTGTTTATGGATATCTGACCAATATTTACTCGTCCAGAAAACTGGAAGCTGCTTTAAAAGAGAATATCCATATGATGTGGCTTTCGGCAATGAATCGTCCAGATCATAATACAATTGCCCGATTTAGAA
>NZ_JAMZMJ010000009.1 GCF_024714495.1 Marinoscillum pacificum
GCGCCGTTTCTCTCAAACGGGACGCAAAGATAGAGAAGAGATTTTAATTAAAAAGAAAAAATCAAATCTTTTTTTTCTCTCCTTTCAGTATTTCAATCTGGCTTCCTGATTCATCTTCCTGACGCCTGATTATCACTAACCAAACACTCAAAAATATCCCTCAGTACCGCCTCTTTGCACGCCCGTTCCTCTCAAACGGGACGCAAAGATAAGTCAACATTTTCCCCAATTCCTAACTTCCAAACAAAGAAAATTTAAGATTTCTACAACAAAATCCTTATCTCGTTGAATTACTGTTAGTTATTGTTTGAATTATTTGGAAATCTCTTCTTTCATCAAGGTCTGAGTACGATCAGGACCTAATGAAATCAAGCTAATAGGAGTATTTGTTTGCTTTTCGATGTAAGCAACATAATCTGATAACTCTTGCGGAAGCTGGCTAAAGCTTGGAATGTCATTATTCTTCCATCCTTTGAAAGACTGGAACTCCAAACCAAGACCATCTTTATCTAAATAAAGCGGAAGTTCGTGTGTAATAGCATCTCCTACTTTATAGCCTTCGCAGATTTTGATTTCGTCCATATCCGAAAGCACATCAGCTTTCATCATGAATAGTTGGGTCACTCCATTGAGCATACATGTGTAGTTCAATGCAGGAAGATCTAACCAACCACATCTTCTAGGACGACCAGTAGTAGCGCCAAACTCATTACCTAGTTTGCGCAGTTCTTCCCCTGCATCTCCATGTAGTTCTGTTGGGAACGGCCCGGATCCCACTCTTGTGCAATATGCTTTGAAGATTCCATAGACTTCTCCAATCTTACCAGGGGCAACACCTAATCCGGTACATGCTCCAGCTGCAATAGTATTGCTACTAGTCACGAATGGATAGCTACCAAAGTCAATATCTAATAAAGAGCCTTGTGCTCCTTCTGCTAATACACTTTGTCCGTCAACCAAAGCTTGGTTGATCAAGTACTCTGTACTAAGTATATCGAACTCACGAACAACTTCGCATGCTTCGAAGAATTGCTTCTCTTCTTCCTTAAGATCTGCCTCGAAATTGTATCGCTCAAGTATTTCTAAATGGAAGTCTCTTAACTGCTGATAACGAGAATCAAAATCAGGTTCGTTGATATCACCAATTCTTAAACCCTTACGCGCAGCTTTGTCTTGATACGTCGGACCGATTCCACGTAAAGTGGATCCAATCTTTTTATCTCCCTTTGCAATCTCATAGGCTTTGTCAAGCATTCTATGAGTAGGAATGATCATTTGGGTCTTATTGGAAATAACCAAATGGCGTTTCAAATCCAGATTAAAAGGAGCCAGTCCTTCTATTTCCTTTTTAAATGTAATTGGGTCAAGAACAACACCATTTCCAATCACATTCAATATACCTTCATGGAAAATCCCAGATGGTATTTGGTGTAAAACATGCTTATGTCCATCAAACTCTAAAGTGTGCCCTGCATTTGGCCCACCTTGAAATCTTGCCACCACATTGTATTTTGGTGCCAAAAAATCCACAACCTTTCCTTTACCCTCATCTCCCCATTGAAGGCCTAATAAGATGTCTACTGCTGCCATTAAGTTTAGTTGATTTTACCGAGCGCTTGCTCTTCTGTATCTACAATGTTAAAAATCGCTTGAAGTTTGGTGATGATCAATAGCTTTTTCACATGCTCTGAAGGCTTGATCAAGAAAAGCTCACCACCTTTATTTCTGAATTTGGTAAGTATGGTAATCAAAACCCCGATGCCGCTACTATTAATGTAACGAACGTCAGCGATATCAATCAAACAATACTTAGCACCCTTGCTTAAAGTGTTGTTAACTAGCTCAACCAATTCGGGTCCATTGTTTTCACCGATTAGGTCTCCATTAAAAACAAGTCTTAGCTGATCTCCAGTAAGTGTGTGCTTATAATTCATTCTTGTTATTTCTTTTGTTCTCACAGTTTTCACGTTTACAGTTGGCATGTAGTATCAACGAATGCTGAACAACATCAAACTGTAAAAGTTGACCAACGGTATTTTGGATATTTTGGATTCGCGGATCGCAAAACTCCATCACCTTATTGCAATCTGTGCAAATTAAGTGATCATGCTGTCTGTAACCGTATGATTTTTCATACTGTGCCAGGTTCTTGCCAAACTGATGTTTAGTCACCAAGTCACATTCCACAAGAAGATCCAGAGTATTGTAAACTGTAGCTCTACTCACCCTGTAGTTCTTATCCTTCATGCTAATGTATAAGGACTCTACGTCAAAATGACCATTACGCGAATATATTTCTTCTAGAATAGCGTATCTCTCAGGAGTTTTTCTCAGTCCCTTCTTTTCTAAATACTCGGTAAATATGTTTTTAACTTCCTCAAATACGATCACTTGGCTCAAATTTTATACAAATATAGATGAGATGTTGAAAAATCAATTAGCTGTCTCTGGTAACTGACACAACACCTTGCACTTGCTCCAATTTTTCAATGAGCTGATCAACGTGATGTGTATCACTTACATATAATTGTATTTCGCCTTCAAAGATTCCTCCTTCTGTGTTAATAGTTATAGAACGCATATTCACCTTGAGTTCTCCAGAAATAATGCTTGAGATGTCATTGATCAAACCAATGCGGTCGGTTCCAATAATGTGAAGACCGGCAAGGAACGAATTATCCTGACTAGATGTCCATTTCGCTTTAACTACCCGATAGCCATAATTGGAAAGTAGTTCTGCCGCATTAGGACAAGTAGTTCTATGTATTTTGATTCCATCATTTACTGTAACGAAACCGAAGACATCATCACCAGGAATAGGATTGCAGCATTTGGCAAACTTATAGTCCACCACATCCATGTCCTCCCCTATTAATAAAAGATCGTAATCCTTCTCACGAACTTTCTTAATCTGAGACTGCATTCCTTTCGCATCTGAAACTCTGCGATACTTATGTTCTTTCTCTTTCTTCTCGTTGAATTTCTTAATAAGAGAGTGATCAATTTTTCCCTTACCTATAAGATAGAATAGATCTGTTGGAGTTTTAACTTCGAAATGAGCTGTGAGTTGCTCAATTGTTTCCTGACTGAAAGGAATCTTGAGTTGCTTCAATTTACGCTTGACTACCTCACGCCCTTCAGCAGCAAATTGTTTCTTCTCTTCTTTTAAGGATTCCTTAATACTAGACTTTGCTTTGGAACTTACTACATACTTTAACCAATCTTCATTTGGTCGCTGCTTTTTGGAAGTAAGTATCTCAATCTGGTCACCATTCTTCAATACATAATTAAGTGGTACCAACTTCTGATTGACCTTAGCTCCTAAACAACGAGCACCTACCTCTGTATGTATATCAAATGCAAAGTCCAAAGCAGTGGCACCGTTTGGCAATGTGATAAGATCTCCTTTTGGTGTAAATGCAAAAACTTCTTCCTGGAATAGGTTAGATCTGAAATCATCAACAAACTCAATGGCTGAGGCATCGTTTTGTTCAAGGATTTCCCGAACCTTACCGATCCACATTTCAAGACCTTTATCGGCATCAGGGTTTTTGCTCTCTTTATATTTCCAATGAGCAGCATATCCTTTCTCAGCGATTTCATCCATTCGCCTGGTTCGGATCTGCACTTCTACCCATTGTCCTTTACCACTCATTACTGTAGTATGTAAGGATTCATAGCCGTTAGCCTTAGGAATATTAATCCAATCTCTCAATCTATCTGGATTTGGCTGATAATAATCTGTCACTATAGAATAGACTTGCCAACAAGCAGCCTTTTCCTGTTCCATCTCTGTATCAACGATGATTCGAATAGCAAACAAATCATAGACCTCTTCGAAAGGCACATTTTGTTTTCGCATCTTATTATTGATACTATGAATAGATTTTGGTCGACCCTTTATCTCATAATTGAAACTCTGAGAATTGAGCTCTTCTTTTATTGGCTTGATGAAGTTTCGAATGAATTTGTTTCGAGCATCCTTAGTAGCATTGATCTTATTAGCAATGTGCACATACGCCTCTCTATCTGTATACTTTAAATAGAGATCTTCTAGCTCTGACTTAATAGCATAAAGTCCTAGTCTATGAGCTAATGGTGCATATAGATATATAGTCTCGTTAGCAATTTTCAGCTGCTTGTCTCTTGGCATACTTCCAAGAGTTCTCATATTATGTAATCTGTCGGCCAGCTTTATAAGTATAACCCTAACATCTTCAGAGAGGGTCAGCAACATTTTACGGAAGTTCTCCGCTTGCTGTGAGCTACCTTGTTCGAATACTCCAGATATCTTGGTTAGGCCATCTATGATCTTTCTAACCTTTACTCCATATCCTTTTTCTATATCTGTAAGAGATACTTCTGTATCTTCTACTACATCATGAAGCAGAGCTGATACAATAGAAGTGGTACCAAGTCCAATTTCACTAACACAAATTTGGGCTACCTCTAATGGGTGATATATATAAGGTTCTCCAGATTTACGACGCATATCCTTATGCGCCTCCATTGATAGGTAAAATGCTTTTTTGATGAATTTCGCATCTCCGTCTTTTAGTATCGGTTTGGCGTGTCTAAGCAGTTTTCGATACCTCCTAATGATCTCCTTTTTCTCTTCTTCTAAATCAATCTCAATCATTAATTAAAAATTTTTTCAAGCACTCTTGACAAAATTAAACTTTTATCTATATTTGCACTCCGTTTCACACGCGGATGTGGCGAAATTGGTAGACGCACTAGACTTAGGATCTAGCGCCGCGAGGCATGGGGGTTCGAGTCCCTCCATCCGCACTCAATAAAACAACCCTCTTCCGTTTCTTGATAACAATCGAGATTTGTAAGAGGGTTTTTATTTTTATAAACATTAATACGCACCAAATTGGAAATCACACTTGACAAAATCGACAAGACCACAGGTTTAATTAAAGTTAAATTAAACGAAGCTGATTACCAACCGGGAGTAAACGAAAAGATTAAGGATTACAGCAAGAAAGCTAATCTGAAAGGTTTCCGCCCAGGGAAGGTTCCAACAGGCTTAATCAAGCAGATGTATGGGAAGTCAATCAAGGTTGAAGAAATCAACAAATTAGTTTCTGATAAGCTAAACTCTTACTTAAGGGAAAGCGATTTGCAATTCTTAGGAGAGCCAATGCCGAACGAGGCTGATTTCGACAGCATTGATTTTGATACTCAAAAAGACTTTGAGTTTTCTTACAATGTAGGATGGGCAGAAGACTTTGATCTTCCAATAGATAGCAAAGTAAAAATCGACAAGCACTCGATCAAAATCGATGATAAAGTAATCGATGAGACTATCGAAAACTTACAGAGTCAATTTGGTGAGACTGAAACTGCTGAAGTAACAGAGGCAACTGATATGGCTTATGGCCCTATCAAAAGTAAAGATGGTGAGATCGACAAAGAGATCAGCATTGACTTAAAAGACTGTGAAAAAGCTGCTGCTAAAAAACTTACAGGTGTAAAAGTTGACGAAGAAGTAGAGTTAGATCCTAAGAAACTTTACACTGACAGTCACAAACTTCACCACCAATTGGGTATCTCTCATGACGAGTTTGATGCTCTAAAAGGAAAATTGACTTTTACTGTTAAAGGAATCAGCAGACAAAAGCTTGCTGAGGTAAACCAGGAGTTGTTTGACAAGACTTTTGGTGAAGGAAACGTAAAAGACGAAAAAGAATTCAGAGCAAAAGTTGCTGAATCTGTAGAAGGTAACTTCAAAAACGAAGAAGAGCGCTACTTCGAATTCCAACTAAGAGAAAAATTGGTTGATCAAGCGAAAATCAACACTCCTGATGAATTCTTAAAAGATTGGTTAGTAAAAACTAACGATCAGATTACTCCTGAAGTACTTCAAAACGAGTACCAGACATACGTAAACGAGCTTAAGTGGTCATTGATCAGAAACAAAATTGTAAAAGATCAAGATTTCAAAGTAGAAAACGAGGAAGTAATTGAAGAGGCAAAAGAATTGATCAGACAGCAATTTGGACAAGCTGGCCTAATGGGTCAGATGGAAGATAAGCTAGATATGTTTGCTCAAAACTACCTTCAAGCTGAAAATGGTGACAACTACATGAAAGTTTACAACCAGGTTCAGAACAAAAAAGTATTCTCATTCATTAAAGACAATATCTCTATTAAAGAGAAAAAAGTAACAATGGATGAATTCCGTAAGCTTTAAGGAAACTTAGTGCATACAAAACAAGTTTATAAAGAGTCCTTAGTATACTAAGGACTTTTTTATTTTTGCTTAGTAAGCTAAATTGAACTCATGATCAATAAAGAAGAATTCCGCAAGTTTGCCGTAAAAGGCCAGGGTATCAATGGATTAACTTTTGATACATATACTAATAGAGTAGAAAACATGACCCGTTCAGTAATCGAGGAGAGACCTACGAGATTTGCTGAAATTGATGTATTCTCAAGACTAATAATGGATAGAATTATTTTCCTTGGCATGCAAGTAGAGGAGAATATTGCAAATATTATCACTGCACAGCTGCTTTTCTTAGAGTCTGTTGACTCTAAAAAGGATATCCTTTTGTATATTAATAGTCCTGGAGGATCTGTATATGCAGGTTTAGGTATGTACGACACCATGCAACTGGTAAGTCCAGATGTGAATACTATCTGTACTGGCATGGCTGCATCTATGGGTGCTGTACTTATGTCTGGTGGAGCAAAAGGTAAAAGATCTGCCCTACCGCACTCTAGAATTATGATTCACCAACCAAGTGGTGGAATGCAGGGTCAATCAAGAGACATGGAGATCACTTTGAAGCAAATGCAAGAGCTTAGAAAAGATCTTTATGAAATATTGGCTCATCATACTGGTAAATCATACGAGCAAATTGAAAAAGACTCAGACAGAGATTACTGGATGAGAGCTTCGGAAGCTAAGGAATATGGCCTTATCGACGAAGTATTAGAACGTAAAAACAAGTAAAATGGCACAGGTAACGTGTAGCTTCTGTGGGAGAAATAAGAAGGATGTAGACCTGATGATCTCTGGGATTCACGCTCACATATGTGATAAGTGTATATCTCAGGCTCAGCAGATCCTAAATGAGGAGCTAAAAACAAAGAGCACAACTGAGAGTCCAAAATTCAACTTAATCAAGCCTGCGGATATGAAATCCCACCTTGATGAATTTGTGATTGGGCAGGATGAAGCTAAACGGTACATGTCAGTAGCGGTCTATAACCACTACAAGCGATTGATGCAAGCCGACAGTAAAGACGATGTAGTGATTGAAAAATCAAACATTGTAATGGTTGGTCAGACAGGAACAGGTAAAACTTATCTAGCAAGAACTCTTGCTAAGATTCTTCAAGTGCCATTCTGTATAGCTGACGCAACTGTACTCACTGAGGCAGGATATGTAGGTGAAGATGTGGAAAGTATCTTGACCAGACTTTTGCAAGCCGCTAACTATGAAGTTGAGGCAGCTGAGCGAGGCATTGTTTATATCGATGAGATAGATAAGATCGCTAGAAAGTCGGACAACCCATCCATCACAAGAGACGTGAGTGGTGAAGGTGTACAGCAAGCGCTTTTAAAACTTTTGGAAGGCACATCTGTGAATGTTCCGCCTCAAGGAGGAAGAAAGCACCCAGATCAAAAAATGATCACTGTAAACACTGAGAATATCCTATTCATCTGTGGTGGAGCATTTGATGGTATTGAACGTCATATTGCGAATAGATTGAATACTCGTCCTATTGGATTTGCAAGTAAGGACGACTTTGATATGGGACAAATTGACAAAGAGAACTTGCTACAGTATATCACTGCACAAGATCTTAAGAGTTTTGGATTGATTCCGGAATTGATTGGTCGTCTGCCTGTATTGACTCATTTGGATCCTTTGAATGGAGATGCGTTGCAACGCATTCTTACAGAACCAAAGAATGCTTTAATCAAACAGTACGAAAAGCTATTTGACATGGAAGATGTCAAACTTACCTTCAGTAAGGATGCTTTGGCTTACATCGTAGATAAAGCTATGGAGTTTAAGCTCGGAGCAAGAGGTTTGCGTTCAATCTGTGAAGCAATTATAACGGATGCGATGTTTGAAATTCCTTCAAGTCAGGACATCAAGGAAATGGAAATAACCAAAGATTATGCTTCTGAGAAATTCGAGAAATCGAAATTCAATAAGTTAAGAGCTGCATAATTTATAGATGATCTCAGCAGCATTTTTAGATGCGCTTTTGTCACCTAAAACTTTACGAATCTCCGAATAACCTTCGGAGATTCTTTTTTTGGTACCCTCATCAGTTAATAAGCTTTCTAACTCAGCAACTACATTGGCTGAATCATAATCACCTTGAATAAGCTCAGTCACTACACGATGCCCAGCAATCAGATTAACCAACGAGATATAAGGAACTTTTAACAGTAGTTTAGCTGCAACATATGTCAGCAAACTCGTCTTGTAAACTACTACTTGAGGAATACCTAATAAAGCAGCCTCTAATGTGGCCGTACCGGAAGTGACAACTGCAGCGGAAGAAGCTTTAAGAACATCATAAGTTTTTCCTTTTATGATCTCGACATTATCATGACTAAGAAGAGGTTTATAGAGTCGCTCGTTCACATTATCTACGGCTGCTATGAGGAACTTAATTTCTTCGAAGACAACCACTAATTCCTGAATGACTTTTACAGCATTTCTCACTTCTGATGTTCGACTACCAGGCAATACAGCTATTGTCTTTCGAGGATTGTATTTGCTAAGGAAAGCTTGATCTGGCTCGTAATTGTTCAATGCATCGAGAATAGGATTTCCCACATACTCAACATCCATGGATTCCTGCCTGTAAAATTGTTTTTCAAAAGGCAGAATGACCATCATCTGATCTACAGATTCTTTAATCTTCCTAATTCTCGATTTATTCCAGGCCCAAATCTTTGGGGAAATGTAATAGGTCGTTTTAATACCAAGCTGCCTGGCATAAGCAGCGATTCTCAAATTAAATCCAGGACTATCTATTAGAACAAGGCAATCAGGCTTAAGCTGTTCTATCTGTTGTTTACAGAGCTTCAACTTCTTATTGACGTGAAGCAGATTACTCAACACTTCTGACAGCCCAATAAAATTGATTGATTTATAGTCCTCGAGAATAGTAGCACCAGCATCACCCATTTGCTGACCACCCCAAGCATAAATCTCCCCTTTTGGATCCAAAAGCTTGATCTGGGTAATCAAGTTTGCCCCGTGAAGGTCGCCAGAGCGCTCGCCAACTACGATGAAGTATTTCATATCAAGGATTTACTCCCCAAAATACTCCACGTAGTTTCTTGGAGTTTCATAGAGTTTTAATTGATGCAGCTGACCAAATTTGGCAATGGCTTTTACTTCTGGCTCCAAAATCTTCCAAAACTCGATGATCAGAGTTTCACAACTAGCTAGCTTATCAGCCATAAATGGCACATCTAGATTCAAATTCTTGTGATCTACCTTGTCTATGACTTCTCTTCTAATTACTGTACTTAACTTTTTCAAGTCAACAACAAATCCAGTATCAGGATCAGGAGTCCCTTTTACCGTAACGATCAATTCGAAATTGTGACCATGCCAGTTTTCATTAGCACATGGCCCAAATACCTCCACATTCTTCTCTTTGCTCCAAGCTGGATTGTACAACTTATGAGCAGCATTGAAATGCTCTTTCCTACTTACGTAAATCATACCCTTGTGAATTCTCTTGCAAAGATAGAAAGTAATTTAATGGAGTCCTATGAAGGCATTTTTGATTTATTTTTGATTCATGATAGTTATCACCGGTGCTGCAGGATTTATTGGATGCAATCTCATTAGAGCATTAAACGAACTGAACTACAATCATTTAATTGCTGTAGATAAGTTTGATAATGAACTTAAGAACTCAAACCTGGAAGGAACCAAACTTTTAGCAACTATTGATCGAAATGCGTTTATTCCCTGGGCTAAGGAAAATGCTGAAGCAATCGAATTCATCTTTCACCTTGGAGCTAGAACTGACACCACTGAAATGGATTTACAACTATTGAGACAGCTCAATACCGAGTATAGTAAATCAATTTGGAAATTATGTGTAGCAGAACAAATACCTCTGATCTACGCAAGTTCTGCAGCCACCTATGGAAATGGGGAATTAGGTTTTTCTGATGATGAAGCGCTAATCCCGCAACTGAAACCTTTAAATCCTTATGCAGTGTCCAAGCAAGAATTCGATCTGTGGGCTCTGGCAGAAGAAAGGAAACCTTTTTTTTGGTCAGGACTTAAGTTTTTCAACGTCTATGGTCCATATGAGCAGCACAAAGGAAAGATGGCATCAATGATCCATCAATGCTATTTACAAATACAAGAAACTGGAAAAGTAAAGCTGTTTAAATCTTACAAAGAAGGAATAGCTCATGGAGAGCAAAAGAGGGATTTTATTCACGTAGATGATGTAGTCGATACATTGATCAAACTAATGCATCATCGAAAAAACTCTGGTATTTATAATCTCGGAAGTGGAAAGGCTAAAACCTTTAATGAAATGGTTCGCCAGGTATTCGCTTCACTGAATCTGGAGCCTCAAATAGAGTACATTGAGATGCCTGAAGGTTTAAAAGAGAGGTATCAGTATGTGACAGAGGCTGATTTAACCTCTCTTAAAACCATTCCAGTTATTCCACAATTATTTTGAATAGTCTAACCTCGTTTTTAGACTTCAATCTCAATATATATATTCCTGATAACCCTTCAAGATCAATCAAGTTATCCTCCATTTTATCAAGAATACCATCTTTAACTTTGAGACCTCCTATATCAAGGAGTTCATAGTAACAGTTCTTCCCTTTGAAACTAACTTGAATTTTACTAGCTGCCGGATTAGGAAAGACCTTGTAATCACTAGTAGATTGTGTACTTAATAATTCGAATATGAATATTGGTGACCTCTTTACACATGAAGCATTATTTATTTCAACATAATACTCTCCACTAGACAGATTACCAGCTAAAGAAGAACTTTCTTCTCCTTCGATTCGCTCGCCATTGTAATACCAATTATAGCTATTCCCAAAGGCTGTTGATTTTAATACTCCGTCAACCAATTCTAATTGTGGGTTTCCTAATTTCCCATTTTCAATTCGAACCGATTTTTCAAAATAACTCGTATCATTAAAAGAATCTACTACTCGCAATTGGACATAATATGTACCAGTATCTCTATAAATGTGTTCTGGGTTTTCAGTTAATGAAACATTATCCTCTGAATTTGTATCACCAAAATCCCATCTCCAACTCAATGGCTCACCATCACTTTGATCATGAAAAGTAGTTATTCCTCCTCTGCAAACAGACTCAAAGGTAAAATTTGCATCCAGAACATCTTCACAATTTCTAATAATCCAACCTTCACTATTTTCGACACTTGATGTTAATGACAACACTAACTTACTTGAACCTAAAGCATCAACATTCAATACATCTATACTGCCTAAACAAGCCTTATTGAACGCATCAGAAAAAATAGTTGCTTTCCCATTATTGCCAACAATTTTAACAATAGAAGAAGATTGAATATTTAACGCTTTTAGGATGTTTATTCTTGAACCAGACTGTAGTTTTAGAGAATCAACATTTTCTAAGGTCAGACTATCAAATTCGAAATATCCATTTAGGTTTACTTTACCTCCATCTGATCTCAGGTCACCAATAAACAAATCTGATACATCTATAGAAATCTCACCATTTATATTTCTAATACTTACATCCTCTACCAGGCCAAATTTACATAAACCATTTGTTACTGTTTGAACAGATAAATTTCCAGTACTCTTATCAATGTCTATATAATCTCCCTTTAGTTTCGCCTCATTGGAAAACAAATTTGAGTTTTCAATTATCATCGAATCAAACTCTAATGAAATATCATTTAAATAAACATTAGAATTATTTGCCGATATATTAGCAAATTGATTAGCCGTACCACTCTGTTTAAAGAATAAGTCTTTATCTGTCACTCTCAAATTTAACTTATTAGATTTCCCATTAAATTCAAATACTGTACGATTTACTCCAGCTATAAGTATTTCACCATTCTGTACTAAACAATTCTCGTTGAATACTCCAACGTTCTGAGATATCTCTAAACTATGACCGTTAAGATCAATGACTACTTCCGCATTACCTGAAATAACAAGAGATTTTAATTTTAAGTCTGAATTTATCACAATATCTAGCTGACTATCAGCCCTAACTATTGCAACATCTCTACTTGAAGGAACCAAAACAGTTGAGCTTCCCCCTTTCGACAAAGACCAAGCACCGGACTCATCTAGATTCTTTCCATTTCCCAGAAAGTAGAATGCCTTTCCTTCTATATCATTTAATTTTCTAGATGTAACAAAGACACCATAGTTCTGACTGATATCTAGTACTCCTTTATGACTAACTTCAATTCGGTAATTACCTGGAGGAACGATTGCTTGAATTTTCTCAACATTATCTCGAAAATTATCTCCTTTACTCACCTGTTTAGTTTCTGGATCAATAATCCAAGGATATATTATCTCTTGTGACACTTTGTTAATCAACCTAATATCCAAGTCATTTATTAGCATTAAGTCAGTGGGGTCAAGTACCGCTTCATTAATTGGGTTACCAGGAAGATCTGTCCAACAAATTGTAATATCTACTTTTGAAGAATCGATAACTGATAAATCATACGTCTTCTTTTCTTCGTTATTAATGATGTCTTCTAACATTCTAAATCCATCACCGCTAGCCGTTGAATTCAATAGATGATTAGCAGCATTCTTTCCACTAAATAATCCCCATCCATATATATAATCTGGGCCTTCTGCGGATCCTGCTTCATGTGCAGTATGAATCACCAATCCTTTCAACATGAAATTCTTTAATATATCGCCATGAAGGTCGACAGCTAATTCCTGCAGCAAAGCAAGCCCTCCAGTTACATTTGGGGCAGACATTGACGTACCACTTAAGGTTAAATAATCCTCATCTCCAGAAGCGGCGCTTGAAAGCACATTTACTCCCATTCCAACGATATCAGGTTTTATCCTACCATCATCAGTTGGTCCCCAACTTGAAAATGAACTCATCACAACACTTTGAGGATCTACATATCCTCCATTAATTGCCGTAACGGCACCTACTGTAAGAATATTCTTAGCACACGCCTGAGGTCCAAGTATGTCAAAGGGACCATCTGCCGGCCTAGTACCATTACCTGAATCAGACCTATCATTTCCTGCTGACTTCACAATAAGGTATCGTTGATTTTCATAGGCTATATCATCCCATACATAGGCATCTTGATTATACAAGCCAAACCTATAATCTTCTAGTGTACTTACATCTGCATCACCGAACCATTCCCATTTCTGATCCGTCCCATTATAATTCCATCCCAAAACACTACCATATGAGTGATTTGAAAGTATTAATCCTTCTGTAGCAAGTGATCTCATTTCCGAATCATCACCATTAAAATCATAATTATAAGATTTGGCATTGTAAGCCATTCCTTTAGCTTCAGGATTAATTCCTTTAGCCAAAATTGTACCTGTAACATGAGTTGCATGGTCAGATGTTCCGTTAGTATTATCTCGCTGAGTTGTTTTATCTTCCAACTCAACATGACTAACAAGTACACCTCCACCATCCCATACTCCAACCGTAATATTTTTTCCGGATAAATTCAATGCAAGTTCATCTCCAGAATAGAGCTGATTAATCTCTGTGGTTGATGCAGCTTTAGCATTTAATGTTTTGTAATAAAGCGGATGGTCATTGGGACCTAGATACTGAAGTTCATAATAAATTTCACCATCCGAGAATTTCACCGGAGCATTGTGTTCAAATGCCCAATCCAGCGCTTTTTGCTTTTCTCTTTGAAAGTCCTCGGAGGTTTTTATAATCTGGGCATTCAAACTAAAGCTTATAAAAACAACACTAAATAGAATTGAAAGTAGCTTTTTCATTACTGACAAAAAAGGGGAGCTATGCTCCCCTTTTGAATTAAAGTTAATATAAAATTAATTTCCGTTATCATATACAAATGTACCTGGGAAGTAAACCGTTGCCCCAGCTGTAAGCACATAATCCATTGTAATAACACCGCTCTCCAAATCATATTCTCCATTTGTAATGGTAAGAACATAATCATCTCCAGCTGCATTTGCATAAGGACTTTCACCAGCTGCATCATCAGCTGCATAAATTTTGAAGTCTCCATCAACTATCGTACCTGTTAAAGACTCTGGAGAGTCTTCTACAATACTAAATCCATTCATTCGAGCATCAGTTGTCGCGAATATAGAACCTGCTCCTCCAATAATATCAAATCCATAACAAGCTTCTGGAGTTGTTACTATAGAGATACTAACCGGAGAAGAAGAGTAACCCAAATCTTCTTCTGACAGAACAAATTCTGACATAAGGTTTCTAGGGCACCAGAAATCATCTTCGGTAATAGTAATGGCTACAGCACTTCTGCCTGAACCATCAGTTGCTGTTCCCAATCCTTGACCTACTGAAGCAATAGTTACACTAAGACCTTTTGCTCCATCAGTGATATTATCATTGTCGATTACAGAAAATGATACTGTAGCTGTAGATTCGCCGGCAGGAATTGTTACTGAAGTTCCTGAAGACCAAGTATAATCAACACCTGACGCCACATTAGTTTCAGTAATATTCAACCCGACTTCCAGATCAGAGGAAAGTTGCGGACCTACAAGTTGAACCTCAAATTGGAAGGTAGGATTTGCAGCGTTTTCCTGAGCAACAATTGAACCCGTAGAAAACTGTACAAATGGATCATAACTAGTATCGGTATCATCTTCAAATCCCGGATTACAGGAAAAACCGATGGCTGCCAGCGCAGCAAATGCTAATATTTTATTTAGTTTATTCATCTTTTTCACTTTAACATTTCAAGACGTCCTAATAAATTAATCAAATCTGATTCAGTATTAATTTTAACTTTATTCTCGTCAAAAAAAGACTGAAACTTATCATATCCCTTCAATGCATTCTCGAGATCTCGTCGCTTTAACTTTTCAAAACTTACGGTCTCTCCAGAGTCAAATACAATTAGATAATTTGACCCTTTATCAAATCGATCCGTAGGAGTTTTACTCGAGGCATTGTATCCAGTTTGCTGTGTAGTATTACCACCCTTGATTAATTGAACTCCATAATTCTTATACAGAGTCATTAAACCATCCGGACGCAAAACCTGGTAGAATTTTAAAGGATGTCCCTTAAATTTGGTGTTCACGAATTTAACTCGCTTACCATCCGAATTTAGAAGATCGAACTCTTTAACAAAGTCATTTGTCAATGCAATTATTCGATTATCATCCTTCTTTAATTCCAATGAGCCCTCATAAATATTATATCTAATACTTAGATCAACGAATTCTTTATCCAGGTTTGTAATAACCTTCCCTTTTGTGAATTCTTTATTTAAGTAAGGATCACCAGAAATTTCTTCATACCGATTATAAAGCAAGTCTGTAAGATTGGCTGCAGATTGATCCAAGTTGTTAAGTAACGGACCAGTTTGAGCCAAGGAAACGCTTCCAAATACGATAATGAAAGAAATGATTAATATTACTCTAGACATTATAAGTCTTCTTAGTTTGAATCACCATAGTTAGCGTTTTGCTCGATATTCTGGTTAACTTGAATTTCTACTCTAGGAATTGGGAAAACTCTAAGATAGGAATTGGCAGCAATCGAACAAGGAGCTTCTACCTCTAACCCAGAATTACACTGTGTTCTTTCAAGAGACCTTCCTGTTCTCCACAAATCAAAAGTACGATGTCCTTCGAAGGCAAACTCTCTGTTTTTCTCTGTGTAAATCTCTCCGATCACCTGATCATTTGGAAGAGATGCAGCATCTACACTAGTTTCACCTCTAACTGCACGCAACTTATTCAATTCACTTCTTGCACCATTGAAATCGTTTTGTTTTGCTTTAGACTCAGCTGCAATTAAAACCATTTCCTCTGATCTCAAAACTTTCACATTCATCAATCCTGGAACTCCCTCTTGTGCTAAATATTTACCATTGTAAACTTCTCCTTGCTGGGTATAAACCAAATCAAGTCTTGGATCAGCGGCATCATATTCGTCCAGTAAATCCTGAGCAACTCTAATATCCCCATATCCTTGTGGATTATAGATTTGACCTAAGTTATCTGACCCCAAGCTTTCATTTGACAATCTTCTAACAGTAAAGATTTCAGAATCATTTCCACTTGTTGACCAATAAGATGTCAAATCTGCTGCTGCGGTTAGTGGATATGAACCAAGCAAACTAGAAGCCAGTTGGTCAGCAGTACTCCATTCGCCTTTATACAACATTACACGCGCTTTAAGCGCAGTTGCCGCATCTTTAGTGAAACTATAAGGACCAGTAGCATTTCCTAAAAATCCAATCGCTTCATCTAAATCACTTTCAATTTGAGTATAAGTCTCACCAAGTGTATTTCTTGCTGGCTCATCTATTTCAGAAACCAATGTGACAGGAACACCTAATTGTGAGCCATTACCTTCTGCATATGGCAAACAAAATACTCTTGTTAAATCAAAATAATATAACGCTCTCAAAGCCAAAGCTTCTCCAAGAATTCTATTTCTCTGACCATCTACATAATCTTCAGGATTATCAATGTTATTGATAATGTTATTTACCTTCAATATACCAGCGTATAAATCAGTCCAAATATTAGCAGCAAAGCCGTTATCCTGATTGATTTGGTAATTATATTCAGTCAAAAATCTATTTGAATTGTTTATAGAAACATAAACATTATCACCTCCAACTTCTGGAACAACCACATAGTCTCTCCCATAGTAGTTGACATCCTGAAGTTCATCATATGCACCAGCCAAAGCCGCTTCCATACCCGAAGCATCAGACAATGATGCAGTAGTAGAAAGTGACTGGAATGGTTCTAATTCCAATTTTTCACCACAGCCTATTGCAAAAAGCAGTAGAAATGCATTTATTATTAATATTCTTTTCATGTTAATTCCTTTTTAATGTTTTCGATTTAGAAACTAATTTCAATACCCGCGGTGTATGCTCTACCAACTGGGTATCTAAAGAATTCGTCACCATCTTCTTCAGCTTCAGGATCAAAACCGGAATAATTTGTGAAAGTCAGTAAGTTTTGGCCTTGCACAAATATTCTCGCATTAGACATACCTACTTTTGAGATTACATTCTTAGGAAGAGTGTATGAAAGGTTTACGTTTCTTAACCTAACAAATGATCCATCCTCCAAATATCTTGTACTGATTGAGTTTGCTTGATTATTTCCACCCAAACGAGGCTGTGGTCTGCTAACAATATCACCAGGAGCTGTCCAATAGTCTTCTCCAGCAACTTCCAAGTGATTCCAGCCAAATCTTTGACCATCACTTTCAATAAATCTTCTTGAAGAGTTGAAAATCTCATGTCCCAAAGCGAAGTTAAAGAAGACATTCAGTGTTAAACCTTTATACGATAACGTATTACTTAAGCCACCAATATAATCTGGTGTTGCATTTCCTACTTCAAATAAGCCGGCATTAGCATAGTTTCCGGTTACGCCGCCATCTTCAGTAAACCACAATGGTGTACCATCAGCTGGATTAACACCAGCCCATTTCTGAATCTCCCAGGTTCTGATTGGCTTTCCTTCTCTCCAAACTTGATTTCCGTTATCAATATCTTCTCCATCAGGAAGTGACAAGATTTCATTTTCGTTATACGCTATATTAAAATCAGTTGTCCATTTCAGTTCTCCTTCAAGATTTACTGTGCTTAAAGTCAACTCAATTCCTCTGTTTCTTAACTCACCAATGTTTCGTGTTGCAGTAGTGAAACCACTCGTTCTGGAAACTGGCACATCTAATAAAAGATTCTCTGAGATTTTATTATACAGTTCAGCACCTAGCAACACTCTATTTTTAACGAAACCTAAATCAATTCCAATATTAAGAGTTGTACTCGTTTCCCATGTCAAATCTGGATTTGCAATTTGTGATGGAGCGCTACCTGGCAATCCATTATATGCAACTCCAAATCCATATAATCCTAAAGAAGCATAGTTACCAATTGAAGCGTTTCCAGAAGTACCGTATGATACTCTTAATTTCGCGTCAGTGAGGATGTTTTGTGGTTGCATAAACCCTTCCTCAATCAGTCTCCATGAACCTGCAACTGCCCAAAAAGTGGCATATCTATTCTCAGCTCCAAATCGAGATGATCCATCCCTTCTTACTGAACCTGTGAAATAATACCTGTTTAGGTAATTATAATTTAATTGACCAAGTACTGATTCAAAAGCGAATTCATTAACAAATCCATCAACACCTTGAGGAACCGCTGTAGATTGTAGCGTTTTCAGCTTACCAGATGCTAATCCCACACCATAGGCAGAAAAATTCTCTCTTCTATTTTTCTGGAATTCATAAACAGCCAACGCATCGAAAGTATGATCATTGCCGATTTTCCAATCTCCACTAATCTGAGTTTGACTTGTTACTGTGATATTTTCATTGTAATCATTTGTAATATCACCATTGTTATCAAATCCATCATTCGTTGTAGGATCCTGGAAAGAATTCTCCTTAATCGAAACAAAATCCACTGCACCAGTTTGAGATACTCTTAAATTATCCAAAATATCCCAAGCCAATACTCCTTTACCAAGTGTTCTAAGTGTATTAGTTGTAACAGGGTTAATCGGAGTGGAGTATAAGAAATTATCTCCTGTAAAAATCGCAAACTCAGGTTCCTGGCCGGTGTACAGCTGACCTGTATTTGGATTGTATGGACTTTGTAAAGGAGTATTAACAAATGCTGCTAATAGCGGAGAAGCAAATCTGTTTCCTGCAACCGCGTTTAATTGATCAGTATAAGAAACGTTAGAGTTCAATGAAAAGTCAATATTGTCTCTAAATCTTTTATCCAAATTAGCTCTAGCAGAAACTCTACTGAATGAAGATTCAATTAAAGTACCATCTTGTTGGAAGTAACTTCCACTTACAAAATACCTAGTTGACTCGTCTCCACCAGTTGCTTGTACCTCATAATTTTGAGTTTTACCTGTTCTAAATGCTGCATCTACCCAGTTGAAAGTAGAATCCAACATTTGGCTTGGTCTATTCGCATCAATTTGTGCCTCATTTTGTCCTGAATTTGCAAGAATAGTTCTCTCGTAATCCCAAGCTTGTTGAGCACTCATCATTTGGAAGTTACCAAATTGGGGTTTTGTTATACCATATTGAGCTCTAGCCGTAATTTTAGTATCTCCAGCTTTACCCTTCTTGGTCGTAATCAAAATCACACCATTACCGCCTCTAGATCCGTAAAGAGCTGTAGCTGCAGCATCTTTTAACACAGTCAGGCTAGCAATATCATTAGGGTTGATATTTGATAGAACATCAGCTGTTTCGGTTGCCGAAGTAAAATCTCCTGACTGAACAGGAATACCATCTATTACATAAAGCGGACCACGTCCTGCTGTAATAGATCCAGTTCCCCTAATACGAATGTTTTGAGCAGCACCAGGCTGTCCAGATGGAGCTGTAGAGTAAACTCCAGGCGCCCTACCTTGAATCAATTGATTCACATCTGGCATTGGAATACTCTCAATTTGAGCACCATCAACTGAACTAATTGCTGAAGTCAATTTGGCTTTGCTCGTATTGTTGTAACCGGTTACTATAACTTCTGTCAATTGTTGTACATCAGAAGCCATTGCAACATCAATAGCAGATCTAGCGCCAATCTCAACTTCTTGACTAGCTAAACCAATAAATGAAAACACTAAGGTCCCTCCCTCTTCGGGCACACTTAGTCGATAATTACCATCTAAATCAGTAGTGGTTCCTGTTGTAGTTCCTTTAAGAACTACGTTTACACCTGGAACTGTTTCTCCTGAATCATCAGTAACAGTACCAGATACTGTCCGTTGTGCTGTAGCAACGAATGCAACAACAAAACTGAACAAACTCAGTAGTAGAATCCTCTTCATATTTTACTGTTTTGTTATGTAAGCATTATGTTTCAATTCCCCTAATTTAGATCACCTGAAGCACATTTTAGTATTTTTTAACACCGGGTTTTTTCATGCTCATTATTAAAAAGACATTAAAATGCAATAAGTTTTGATAGATAATTTCATTTAATGCTTGCAGGCATAAACGACACCAAATAATCAACGGAAATAAACCTGATGCCAATATTTTATTTTGACTAAAAAAGTTGGATTATTTTATCTCTTTTTCATCGAAAAAGGTGATTTCCAGCAAAATAAATTAGTATTTCGTATGAATACTGGTAATTCTGAAATGCGAAGGCATAAAAAAAGCTCAATTTTCATTGAGCCTTCAAACGATATGATTTTTCTTATTTCTTAATGACTTTATAACTTAGCACATCCCCCTCATAGGTAGTAAAACTGAGAACATAAGTACCTGAACTACATTTCTTCCAATGATCACTCAGAGATAAACTTCGAGCACCATCTGGAACACTCCAACTAGCAATTACAGATCCTGAAAGTTCAATAAGATGAACTGATTTTATTCGCTCGTACATATGTACATTCAAAACATCATACGCAGGATTCGGATACAGTTCTATCATATTGGCTTCCTCTTCAGCGGCCACAATGTATATTCCTGATGTAGTCATAGTACATTCACCAATAGTCACAGCACCAGAATATGTACCACTTTTTGAGGCTTTTATGGTTTGCCCTATTTCTTCTGTAAGAACTTCATTATCCAAAAACCACTGATAACTATCACCAGCAGATAAACTTAAATCTACTGTTGGGCCACTTCCAGATTGTGTAACTATCGGCTCATGAGTTGGTGAAACGCTGAAAGTAGTGTCTACACTAATAGTATTTAAACTTTGATCAGCGGCTGTCAAAACCACATTGTAACTGCCTGCATCAACAAATTCTACAATATGTGGACCAGGACCAGAAGCCTGAACCGGAGAAGCACTTTCACCGAAATACCAAGACAAGTCATATATGGCACCTTCTGATTCGTTATAAAATGTATACGCAACACCAGAACAACCGGAATTCCCACTAGTCAACTCACTAGAAAATGCAGGTGCTATTTCCCCTAGTCCGGGCCCAATCAATTCAAAGTCATCGATTGCCATGCCAGCATCAACTTCCGCAGGATCTGTTAAAAACACAAACCTGAAAGAAACATGATTGGAACCACTCAAGAAACTTACATCTACTTTCTTTTGCTCAAAACCATCTGAGATACCGGTAAATATCGGGACCCCATTCCCAAAAATTGCGTTAGGATCTGACAAATCATCATACCATTCTTCACGCACTTGCTCATCTAACTTTGTCCATGTTTGTCCTCTATCAGTGGTATATTCTACTATAAAACCATCCCAAAGATTCTCAAATGAATACTTCGCAAAGAATGACATTTCATAATCACCGATGATGGCAAAATCAAATTCTGGAGTATACAAATATGCTTCTGAGTTATTAGCATAATTACCTTCTGCAAGACCAGTCACCCATGCCAAATCTCCAGAATTTGTCCCATCTTTTCCTGGAACATCTGAATTACCCAATTCAAATCCAGTTCCTGCGAGATTTACAGCAATAAAATCAGAAGTAGAACTTTCAAAATTTCCACCATCGCTCAATTGATAGGTCGAACCTTTTTGACTGATTACAGTGATATAGTTTTCTCTTGTAAAAGAAGACGAACCATTAGGATAATTAACTGTCAATGAGATATCAAAACTGCCTCCCTGATCATATATGTGAATTGGATTTTGGACATCAGAAGTGGTTCCATCACCAAAGTTCCACAGATAGCTAGTTGCCCCAGATGAAGCGTAAAAAAACTCAATTTCTTGATTGGGGAAATTAAAAGTTGTGTCAGCTGAATAAAAACGAGCTGTAGGATCAGATGCTAGAATTTGAAAATTATCAATCAACACACCCTCATTTCCATACTCTGAATTTTGCCCACCAGATAGCAAAAAATACGATATTTTAATCATTACGGAGTTACCAACTATGCCGTAAAGAGGATAACTCGCTGTTTTCAATTCATATGAATCGTCCGAATCCTTTGTATCAACACCAAAAAAATCACCATAGGCTATAGATTGATACCATGACTCCCCCAATCCATCATTAGCATTACCCAGCTTAGACCAAGTAACCCCGGAGTCCAAACTAAAAAACACTCCTGCATAATCAAACTCAGAGAATTCACCCAAATAATCAAAGCTTAAAACATAATCTTTAGATTCATCACTCAAATCGAAAACAGGACTTACTAATGCGCTTTCAATACTTTGATTTGGAGACACAATTGTATTGGATAACCCCGTAACCCAAGCCTGAGAAGAATAATTTTCAAATTTGTCAACTGGAATACCTAGTTCCCAGAGCCCTTGACCTGAAATATTGCTCGAGGCAATGAAACCAGCAGCATCAGAAGTAAAATCACCACCGTCACTTGTAGTAAATGGAGGATTTATAGAACTTAAACTAGTTAGTGTTACTTCATAGCTCCCTATTTCTGGAACTCTGTAACTTTTACTCAACGCATCACTTAATCCATCGAAATAGTAATTGAGGGATGACTTAGTAGCATCAGGACTTACATTAACTGTGAAAACACCTGAACTAACTTCTGCTAAATTATATGCTACGGTATCACCTCCATCATAATAAACATTCACCACAAAGTCATCGGTAATAAGTGTAGTATCAGATGCCAGAGTTACTTTAAAATTCAATGGTGAATTAACATCAGCAACTAGCAATGGACTGTGGTCTATATCTGTTCTAAACCATCCCATGTCAGCAAAAAAACCTAATGTAATAATTCCAGGATCGTGAATAACCTCCGACGGAGCAACAGCTGGTGTCATTAATGCATTCGCAGTATTATTAAATGTTGATTCATCCCAGTGTGATATACTTGACCCTAAATCATAATTTGATGGGGCATAAACTCTTGCAGGCCCACTGTTTGCACTATTTACTAATTCACTGGAAACATAAACATCAGCACTAGTTAGAAAGCTTCCAATTTCAGTACTCCCATTTGGAAGAGATATAATGTTAGTACCAACCCCATCTTCCAAATATTTCGTAAAAATCATTGGAAAACCAGTTTCTTGCAAATCCCATCTCCCTGTATCATCGGTATCATCATAATCTTCTCCGGATATAAACCCGAGACCATGCCCAAGTTCATGAAGAACAACCGACACAAGATCATATTGGCCTGATCCCTGACCATCAGTTCCTAGGTACCAATTACTAAAGCTGCTATTGAATGAAGCTTCAATATCAAATTCATCCTCTCCATTAAGATCTATTCCGGCAATTTTCTCTGCAAGAGGAATTGGGTACCAAGTATTTGATTCTGGTGCATTCTCAAAATCTCTAAAATATGTAGTTGCCCCCGCTGCACCAAGAACCCCAGATTCCAAAGGCTCCCAAGTTGCCTTTACACGTATTTTGACATCCGATTTCAAAATAGACTCCCATATATCTACAGCATATTGAAATGCTATCTGAGCCTCATCAGAAAAGCCTATATATTCTACTTCAAAAATACCATTTGCGGATTGTCCTTGCGCTGAACGTGTGTTATGAGGGATTCTTGACAACAACTTAAAGTCATTCGGCTTAGTTATTGCCGGACAAATTACTGGAGTCCCTTTTCTACTTTCTTGGGCTTCAGAAAGAAATCCCAAAAGAATAAGAAGTATAAACAAACTATTTTTTACAATCATTTCAGCTAATTCAATACAATCAAGAGTATTTAAAAACTATGCTAAATATAAATAATAGAGCTCTTAAGTGTATTGATAAATCTACATATCATCATTATGATATTTGGCAGACCTAGAATAATTGAGGAAAGTTGCACACAATTTTAAAATACCATCAAGCTTTTGTAGCATCCTTTCCCTTTGTCTTATTGGCATAAAAAAAGACTACCCTTTTTAGGTAGTCTTTTTAAAATATTGATATTCTTAGTTTATAGGATTAATTAGCATCCCACCATAATTTACCATCCAAATCATCTGCAGCCCAGCCTTGATTTGAAATAGCATCATTATAGTTACTAGAGTTCAAGTCTCTTTCACTTGTACTGTAACCTTGTCTTGTTGGTATTTCACCACTTTCATTTTGTGCGTTATCAGCAGGAGCCAAAGTAGGGAAACCTAATCTTCTCCATTCAGCCCAAGCTTCATATCCATTAGGGAATATTGCAACCCATTTCTGGTAAGCAATTTGCTCTATAGCTCTAGAAGCATCAAAAGCAACCTCACTGTTTGTGATATAAGTAGCATAATCTGCATCTACACCATGTTGAGCAAGAGAAGCCTGTATACCTTGCTCATAAAAAGTTTGAACATCTCCAGTTATCCAGCGTCTCTCAACACCTTCAGCTAAAGTGAAAGCCACTTGTGCAGAAGTGTAGATGTCTGCAGGAGTATCTTGCATTCTAAACGCATCACCTAAGAAAGATACAGCACTGTTAGAAATGGATCCAGCAGCAGCCTCAGTCAATCCATATGGCATACCTACATAAGTTGTAGTATTTTCAACTGGATTCGCATAAACTGGCAATCTTGGATCTGCAATCACATCCATCATACCTGATCCTTTAGCACCTGGGTGAGGACTAGTATATGTATCAATTTGCATGTAGTTCATCAAAGGATCTGCAATAGTCCAGTCTTTTCTACCACTAGTTACAAATGAATTATAGTATGGGTTTTCATAAGTCTGAACAGCTAAGTATCTGTAGCTGATATTTTCAGAATTATCCAGAGCTATAACACCATCACTGTAAGCACTAGCAAATTCAGTAGCAGCTTTAGAAGGAGAAACTTCTGACAACCTTGCAGCAGCAATTAGTCTAGTTGTGTTAGCAAATTTCTCCCACATATCCATATCACCACCAAACAGGATATCACCACTTATAGGATCACCACTAGCATCAATCATCGCTACAGCATCTTTAAGTGTTTGAATACAACCATCATAGATAGCCTCTTGAGTATCATATTCAGGAGTGATTACTGGTTCAGCAGCTGCTCCTTTCAACGCATCAGAATAAGGAAGGTCTCCCCATCTGTTGGTCATATGAAGGTAGTAATACGACTGAAGAATTCTAGCAATAGCAATTTGATTAGTATTAGAACCATCTCTTGCCGCCTCTGCCATAGTTTCTTCATTGGTATTCATATCGATGATCTTTTGCAAATCTGCAAGAGGACCACTATAGAATCCATCTGAAGAGAAATTAACAGTTGTGTAGTTATCAGCAGATGTATACTGACTGTTAGCAATGTACTGAACATACAATGCACCCTGAGTAGCTGTGATTGTACCACCAAGACTTAGCATACTATTAGTAAGTAATGCACTTGTCTTAGGTGTTGTTGAAGCATTAGAGTTTATTACATAATCACCATAATCATCCCATCCACATGAGTATGATATTAGGCCTGTAAGAACTAATAATATATATATATTTTTCATGATATATCTTTCTTAGAATTTCAATTTCAGGTCAAATCCAAATGATCTAGTACCTGGTAGGTTACCACTTTCTACCCATGCACCGTTGTTTCTAGATGTTTCTGAATCTCCACTGATTTCTGAAGGATCTATTCCATCAACGTTGCTATGAATTAACCATGGGTTATTAGCAACCAATGCAATAGAAGCGCCTTTAAGCACACCAGTTTTATCTAACATACTAGCAGGGAAGTTGTAACCAACTCTGATTTCTCTCATCTTGATGAATGTCATATCGTACATCCATGCTTCGTGAAGAGCGAATAAACTTTTCCAGTACTCATCAGCAGCAAGGTAAGTTGTGTTAGCAGAACCATCTTCGTACACACCACCAAAGCTTAATCCACCGCCAGTTTCTGGAGAATCTCTAATTGGATTGCCTTTGTCGTTAGTACCAACAGTTTCAGCAGTCAAACCTGAATATGCTCCAAACATTCTACTGATTGAGTGGAACATACCACCAAATTGGTAATCAATAGTAAATGACATTTCAAAATTCTTGTAAGAGAATCTATTGAACATACCACCAGTGAAATCAGGAAGCATTTGACCTAAATCTTCACCGTCATCATAAAGTGGAGTTCCATCTGTATTTACAACGATATTACCATCATCATCTCTTCTGAATTTACGACCTACGATTACTCCTAGTTCAGCATTTTCTCTAGCAACAGCCTGGATACCTCCCCAGCCACCAACAGTGCTTGTACCTCTAAATCCGTTAGATAAAGCAAAAGCATCATCTTCTTCTGGATCACCATAACCTAAGTTATCGATTACTGTAGTGTTCTGAGCAATGTTGAAGTTCACATCCCAGTTGAATCCACCTGCTGATTTAACAGGAGTACCTCCGATAGAAAGTTCCCAACCTTTAGTATGAGACTCTACAGAGTTAGTCAAGAAAACACTACCTCCTGAAGATGCAGGAATAGTTACATCCAAAGGCTCATTTGAGTTATCCTGATAGTAGTAAGAGAAATCTGTTTTCAATCTATTGTTCAAGAAACCTAATTCAAGACCTATTTCTTGAGAAGATGTAGTTGCTGGCTCAAGAGTTGGATCAATCAATCTATTAGGAACAGATGTGATTGCGTTACCATCATAAGCAATTCCTAAAGGATAAGTAAGCTGAGTTCTGTAAACATCACCTGAGTAAGGATCAACCTCAGAACCTACTCTTGCATAACCACCTCTTAATTTACCATAAGAAAGGAAGCTTAAATCTACTAGTTCAGAGAACACGAAAGATACTGATGTAGAAGGGTAAATGAATGCATTGTTACCGTTAGGTAATTTAGAGTCATAATCTGCTCTCAATGTTCCATCGAAATATAAGAAATCTCTAAATCCAAGTGAAATCTGTCCAAAGTAACTATTCACTTTACTTTGACCAACGTAGTTTCCTACTGTAGCTTGATCCACTGAAGCAGAGATATTGAATAGGTTATCCACACTCAAACCTCCAGAAGTTCCCATGTTCCATGTTCTGAAGTTATTTGTTCTGAAGTTAACACCAGCGTTTGCTACTAATGATAATGTTTCACCGAATCTTTTATTGTAGCTTAACATACCCTGGATGTTATCCTCAAATCTGTCATATGCACTTGTGCTGTATCCAGACAGGTTCAATGTTCCTGAAGCTGTTCTACTTTCAGACCAGTAATTCTGAGCATCTCTTGTTGCTTGTAAAGAAACTTTCAAGCCATCAATGATCTCATAGTTCAACGCAAATTTCGCACTGTAAACTTGCTTTTCCCACTCGCTTGAGTTTGCATAAACTGTTGTGTATGGGTTATCCCAATATAATGGAGTTGGATCAGTTGGTGAGTTGATGTTCCAACTTGTATAAGAGCCATCTGGCATTTGATAGTATTTCTTCAATAGATCAATATCCAATTGTCTCTGGAACCACTGATTCACGTTTGATCCCACACTATTGTAACCTTCAAACAAGTTACCAAAAGTTGAAGTCTTATTATAGTTTGCTGCAGCAACAAGCTCTAACTTATCAGTCAAGTTAGCGTTCAAACCTAAGTTGAAATATAGTTTCTCTTGATCTGTGTTTTCCATCACACCAGTTCTAGCAGATCTAGTGATTGTAGTATTCAAATTGTATTTGTCACCACTTTTAGAAACAGTAACACCAGTTGTATTGGTCACACCAGTTCTAAAGAAATCTCTTACGTTATCAGGATTAGAATTCCAAGGTCTTGCTTGACCGTATCCAGCAGTTCCTTTTGTGAATGCATCCCACTGGGCAACCATTCTACCATCTAACTTAGGACCCCAGCTTTCATCAGCGTAGAATTCAGTCATTGGCATCCCATCCAATCCTGCCAATCCTGCATCATGAATACTTGGATCGTAGTTGAATGTAGCAAAATCCTGAGAATAACCTCCACCATACTCATTCTGATATTCCGGTAGGATGTAAACTTTCTCAAACATAGTAGTTTGGTTCAAGCTAATACTAACTTGATCCTTAGATACACCTTTCTTAGATGTAAGGATAACTACACCATCTCTTGCTCTGTTACCATACAAAGCAGCAGCGTTCGCACCTTTCAATACGTTCAAGTTAGCGATGTTATCCATGTTGATCGATGAAGGATCCTGAACAACAATTCCATCCAAAACATAAAGTGGGCTGTTACCACTCAAACCTCTGATACCTCTAATACGAACAACTGGAGCACCAAACTTAGCACCAGAACCAGACACGATCTGTACACCGGCAATTTTACCAGCTAGAGCAGTGTTGATGTTCGTTTCACGAGCTACTCTTAGGTTTTCAGCAGCTACTTCTTGTGTAGCATAACCCAAAGATTCTTTATCTCTCTCAATACCTAATGCTGTTACAACAACTTCAGTAAGTTGTTGAACATCACTCTGCATTGTTACATTCACTACTGACCTTGAACCTACTTCAACTTCTTGAGTAGCCAATCCAATAAATGAAAAAACTAAAGTACCGCCTTCTTCAGGAATACTTAGTCTGTAAGTACCATCGATATTTGATGTGGTACCATTACTGGTTCCTTTCAGAACCACATTAACACCTGGAATTGTATTTCCGTCCTCTTCGGACACAGTTCCAGACACAGTTCTTTGTGCCCATGCCACATTGCTCATGATGCAAAGTAACACTGCACTAAGAAGTAGAATCCTCTTCATAATGTGCTGTTTAAAATTGTACAAAGTATGTTTCAACTGACAATTTATACAATTCACATCATATCATACAAATAAATTCCTTTGACAAATACTTAGAACAAGATTTAAAATGTTACTAAATACTTAAAATCAAAATTAAATTTTTGAAAATATGGCAATACCAGTGGATTTACAAAATTCTGACAGGTTTTGAGGGAATAGAAGAAAATATAATTTTTATTAGATTTTTGAAGAGACAGTAATATTAATTCTCCGGTTTTTACCGCGACCAATCACATTATCATTAGTTTCCAAGGGTTTAGCACTTCCAAAACCTTGGTAGGCAACCTGGGAACTGTGTATTCCATGAGCAAGTAAATAGTCATATACGGTGCGAGCGCGCAACTTAGAAAGCTCCAAATTATACGATTCAGACCCTGTATTATCAGTGTGTCCTTCTATTAAAAACTTCAACTTTGGATTCTTCTTCATAAATTGAACCAAATCATCAAGTTCAACTAAACTTCTATTATCCAAATTATAGCTATCTACTTCAAAATAGATGTTTTGAAGAACCACAGACTCCCCTTCTCTGATTGGACTTAATAAAATGTCCACAGTATCTGGCTCCAGAATGGAGTTGTCTCCGGCAGTAAAAGATAAGTTCTCAAACAAATAACCTTCTCTCTCTATAAAAACTCCATACTGATTACCCTGTGTTAAAACCAAGAAATACTTTCCAGATATCGAGTCAGATTCCACAAAATACACATCATCAGGATCTTGCAGGTTGTTCATTTTAAAATTGGCTCCTAAAACCTGACCAGTTTCTTTATCGAGCACCCTTCCAGTAACATAACTAGCCTTACTTGTCAATAATGTATCTGTAGGTATTTTAAACTTAGTAATGACAGACTCTGAGCTTCTTCGTCCTGCTGAATTCTCTATTGCATAATAACCGTAGCTGCCAGCCGCATTGATGAATAAAGAAATTTCATCGTTTGGAGAGTTCACAGCAACGCCTAAATTAACAGGTAAACTCCATCCATCATTTTTCTCACTAACAAATAAGTCCAACCCTCCAAGCCCATAATGTCCGTCAGATGAAAAGAATAGTGCTTTTCCATTGACATGTATAAATGGAGTGGTCTCGTCTTTCTCTGTATTTACAGGTCGACCTAAATTTTTTGGCGTTGACCATCCGTTCTCTGTCTTCTTCGAAACCCAAATATCTCTTTTACCAATTCCTCCTGGCCTGTTAGATGAAAAGTATAATGTCCGACCATCCGCAGACAAAGCCGGCTGAGAATCCCAATACCTACTATTGATACTATCCCCAAGATTTTCTGGGTTAGACCAATTGTTACCATTACGATAGGTCACATACAAATCACAACTCCCAAAAGATTTCCTACCCTCACAAGCTGTAAAGATCAACATCCGTCCATCGGCAGAAATAGAGCACGCGCCTTCATTAAATGTCGTATTAATGGAGTTAGAAATAGGCTGAGCTGGTATCCAGTTTCCATTAATCTTTGTACTGATATAAATATCTTCATCGGAAGAAGGACCTGCATTATCCCGTTTGGTATAGATGATCTTACTTTCATCCACTGTCAATACAGGAAAGTACTGCATTCCAAAAGCATTGATCTCTTCGGGCAACTCCTCCTTTTCTAAAGAAACTTTCGAAGACTGAGATTTAACAGCAAATTCAAGACTAAGCTTTAACAAGGAATCCGGTTTAGCAAGGCGGTTTATCGCACTTAAACCGTCTTCATAATTGCCTGCCTCATAATTCATTTTAGCTGCTGCGGCCCACATCTTATCTGAAACCTTGCTTTGAGGCGTTGCTTGTATTCCTTTATTGTAATACTCTACCGCTAAGTCTTTCTGTTGATAAACTGTATAAACACCCGTTAACTTGAAATATGGAGTAGGAAAAGAAGGATCAGTCTCTATTGCTTTTTTATACAACTCTACTGCTTCCGTGAAATCTCTTTCTTTGATAAGTGCGTCAGCTTTTTCTGTTAATTTGACAGCCTTCTTGCTGAATTCCTGCGCATTGACTACTGAAGAAACAAGGAAAATAAAAAGAGTAAAAGCAAATGTCTTTCTGAAAATCAAGGAATGTCCATGTATTTGTGAGTCTGTAAAGATATACGCCATTTAGGATTTTTCTTTACATACTCAACGATCAGGGGAAGCATTTGGTCTTTCTTGGACCATTCAGGCTGAAGAAATAAATTGACTTTATCTGCGCATTTGGCTGCATGCTCTTCAGCCCACTTAAAATCAGACTTATTGTAAACGACTACTTTTAACTCATCTGCCGCAGAATAGAATTCATCTTTAGGAGCCATAAACTTCTTCGGTGAAAAGCACAACCAGTCCCAGTTCCCAGATAATGAGTGAGCTCCTGAAGTTTCAATATGGGTCTTGAGGCCTGCAGAATGCAAACTATGAGTAAAGTGATCGAGGTTATACATTAGTGGCTCTCCACCAGTAACCACTACGATGTTAACTCCCTGCTTAGAAGCCTCATTCACAATATCTTCTACTGTTTGGGTAGGATGAGCCTCTGGGTCCCATGATTCTTTCACGTCACACCAAACACATCCTACATCGCATCCCCCTAAACGAATAAAATAGGCAGCACTTCCAGTATGACCTCCCTCACCTTGGACAGTGAGGAAAGATTCCATTACTGGTAATTCATCTATAATTAGTCCATTATCCCTCTGGATTCTGGTCTTCATAAGCTTTGAGTGTATTCAATAATAGTGATGCGATAGTCATAGGGCCAACTCCACCTGGAACAGGAGTAATAAATGAAGTTTTAGGAGCTACGGTATCATAATCAACGTCTCCTGAGAGCCTAAATCCGGACTTTTTAGTCTTATCTTCTACGCGAGTGGTTCCCACATCCACAATTACAGCTCCTTCTTTCACCATGTCTTCTGAGATCAGACCTGGCTTACCTACTGCAACAACCAAAATATCCGCAGACTTAGTATGAGAAGCTAAATCATTAGTGTATTTATGACACAGGGTCACCGTAGCATGTGCGCTTTCAGTCATCATCATACCAAGCGGCGCACCTACCAATCGGCTAGCACCAACTATTACACAATGCTTACCTTCAGTTTCCACATCATACCTTCTCAATAGCTCCATCACACCGAAAGGTGTAGCCGGGAGAATCAATTGATTTTTAGATACAATAGATCCAAAGTTTTGATTGGTAAAGCCATCTACGTCTTTTTCTGGCTTAATGCTTTCTGTAATTTTCTCTACAGAAATATGCTCTGGTAAAGGAAGCTGTACAATGAAGCCATCAATATCTTCATCGCTATTCAAATTCTCTACATGCTTTAGCAACTTCTCTTCAGAAATTGTACTAGCAAAGTGCATCAATGTAAAATCAAAACCTACCGACTTACAAGCAGCTATTTTACCATTAACATAAGTATGACTAGCTCCATCATCACCTACGATGATTATCGCAAGATTTGGTGCACGAAATCCTTTAGACTTACGCTCCTCTACTCTTGCTGAAATCTCATTTTTAATGTCGCTAGCTACTTTCTTACCATCTAAAATCGTCGGCATCTCTGATTAATTTGAAGTTTTAGGTTTAGGGTCAGTAGGTTAATCTGTTTATCCTAAATATGTATTATGAGTCAAGTTTAAGTACGGCCATGAATGCTTCCTGAGGAATCTCCACGTTACCAACCTGACGCATACGTTTCTTACCTTTCTTCTGTTTTTCTAGAAGTTTACGCTTACGAGAGATATCACCACCGTAACATTTTGCCAATACGTTCTTACGCATAGCTTTCACGGTTTCTCTAGCAATAATCTTAGTTCCAATTGATGCCTGAACGGCAATCTCAAACATCTGACGCGGGATCAATTCTCTTAACTTTTCACAAAGTCTCTTTCCCCACTCATATGCTTTGTCTCTATGTACAATTGCAGAAAGTGCGTCGACTTTATCCCCGTTCAACATGATATCTAACTTAACCATGTTTGATTGACGATAGCCAATTAACTCATAATCCAATGATGCATATCCTTTGGAAATAGTTTTTAGTTTATCAAAGAAATCAAATACTATTTCCGCAAGTGGCAATTCAAATGTCAACTCCACTCTGTCTGAAGTCAAATACACTTGATTCTTGATTTCTCCACGCTTATCCATACATAGCGCAATCACAGGACCGATATAATCAGCCTTCGTAATAATTTGTGCTCTGATAAACGGCTCCTCGATATGTGAAATAAAGTTAGGCTCAGGCAATTCTGAAGGAGCACTTACTTTTTTAATTGATCCATCATCACTTACGGCATGGAACTGCACGGATGGAACCGTTGTAATTACGGTCATATCGAACTCACGCTCCAAACGCTCCTGAACAATCTCCATATGAAGCATCCCCAGGAATCCACAACGGAATCCAAATCCTAGTGCCATGGATGTTTCAGGTTCCCAGACTAAAGATGCGTCATTAAGCTGAAGCTTCTCCATAGATGCTCTCAACTCCTCAAACTCGCTGGTTTCCACTGGATAAATACCAGCAAATACCATCGGTTTCACATCCTCAAAACCTTTTACCTGACGTTGAGTAGGTCTGTTCACGTGTGTGATCGTATCCCCCACTTTTACTTCTTTCGCTACTTTGATTCCGGAGATAAGGTAACCTACATTACCTGCCGAGATTTCTTTTTTCTTTTCGTGAGACAAACGAAGCACACCAATTTCATCAGCGTCATACGTTTTACCTGTATTCACGAATTTTACTTTTTCCCCTGATTTCAGCGTACCATTAAATACTCTGAAGAAAACTTCTATACCTCTATAAGAGTTGAAAACTGAATCGAAAATCATCGCCTGAAGAGGCTCTTCAGGATCTCCTGTTGGAGCAGGAATTCGATTAACGATTGCTTCTAGTATTTCTGAAATACCAATACCTTCTTTTGCACTGGCATGAATTATATCTTCTTTAGCACAACCAAGCAAGTCAATCACCTGATCAGAAACCTCCTCGATCATAGCCCCAGGAAGGTCAATCTTGTTAAGCACTGGAATTACTTCCAAATCATGTTCTAAAGCAAGATACAAGTTTGAAATAGTCTGTGCTTCAATTCCCTGAGCTGCATCTACAATCAATAGAGCTCCTTCACAAGCTGCAATAGACCTTGATACTTCATAGGAGAAATCGACGTGACCAGGAGTGTCAATTAAATTGAGTGTGTACTCTGTGCCTTCGTATGGAAAGTACATTTGGATAGCATGACTCTTGATGGTAATACCACGCTCACGCTCCAAATCCATGTCATCCAAAAGCTGCGCTTGCATATCGCGATCAGCCACAGTTTCGGTATTCTGAATGAGTCTATCAGCCAGTGTACTCTTACCATGATCAATGTGTGCAATGATGCAGAAATTCCTAATGTGCTTCATACCTAATTAAAAGTCTGCAAAGGTAGTATAAAGATGCATCAATAATGACGCATTAGGCAAAAGGTTTTCAGTGGATTACACCTTGTTTTTGGTATCCATTAGGATCGTTACAGGACCATCATTTACCAATGCCACTTTCATATCAGCACCGAACTCTCCAGTCTGAACAGGCCGACCGTATGAAGCAATGGTTTTAATGAAATTTTCATAAAGTGGAATAGCCACATCTGGTTTGGCCGCCTTAATATAAGATGGACGATTTCCTTTTTTAGTAGAAGCATGTAAAGTGAACTGACTAACAACCAAGAGCTCTCCATTCTGATCTAGCAGACTCTCATTCATTACTCCATCAGCATCTTCAAAGATCCTCATATTGACAATTTTCTTCGCCAGCCAGTCAATGTCTTCCTGATTATCAGCATCTTCTATTCCCAACAAGATCAGAAGACCTTTACCAATTTCACTTTTTACATTCCCCTCAATTGTTACTGAGGCTTCAGAAACTTTTTGTACGACTGCTATCAAAATCCAAAAGATTTAAGACGATTAGTCATATCACTTGAGCTCATAATTTTTAATCCCCTACGCTGATCTCGTGCTATTAAAAACATGCTTTTAGCAACGTCCGTAGCTTTGATAGACCAAAGTCTTCTCTTTAACCCAACCATGAAGAAACTTAAAAACGCTGAAAAGCCTTTGGCAATGGTTTCGCCGAGTCTAAACTCCTCCCGATCACCTAATAATAAGGAAGGTCTGAAGATCATCAAAGCAGACAACTTCATTTCGCGAAGCTTATCCTCTACCTCACCTTTTACTTGATTATAAAACAAGGGAGAATCGGAGTTAGCTCCCGCAGACGTTACAATCAAGAACTGCCTAAACAGGGAAGATTGCTTCGCAATTTTAGCTAACACTAGCGGGTACTCTAAGTCTACTTTTTTGAATTTCTCTTTTGATCCGGCTTGTTTGATAGTTGTGCCCAGACAACAGAAATAGTCATTCGCATTAAGCTGCTCAGCATATTCCTCGAGTTTATCAAAGTCATCAATGATGATTTCTTCGATTCTGTCATTGTGAAGATTCAAGGACCGACGACTAACTAACTTGATCGTAGAATAGTACGTATTCTCCAATAAAATATCCACCAGAGCACGTCCTACAAGCCCGGTTCCACCTATTACAAGTGCTGAATTATTTGGCATAAATAGCTTTTAAGATTTTAGTTACGCATTGGCTTCTTCCCAAACTCTGAATTTTGCGATATCATCCGCAAGACTCTTGAAAATGAAATACACCAACGAAATATCATCCGTCAAGCCTAAAGCTGGTATAAAATCCGGTATCAAATCTATTGGTGTGATAAAGTACACCAATGCAAATACCAGAGTAAGTATGGTTGTTGCTGAAAAAGCTCTGTATGAGCCATTGATATGAGCTCGGACCATTCTAATGATCACTTGCAATTGATAGATAAAAGTAGTTCGCTCATCAGAATCTGAATTGATTTCCTCTACTTTGTCTTTCACCTCAGAGATTAATCCCTTTACCTTCTCATTCTCGGTAAGGGTCTCCTTGGCCTTTTTGAAAATCTTATCAATTTTGAATTTGCTCATACACTAAAATAATTCTCTTATCTCACTTTTAATAAATGTCAGTGCTCCTGAAATGGTATCTGTTTGATTAGCCATGTTTTTCTCAAACACCTTTCTTGCTAAGTCTAAACTAGTAGCATCACCAGGAAGTTCATTTGCTGACTCATTGATCATAGAAATCAGCTGTTCCACAGCACTTTTCACATAGATCCATGCGTCATCTGACATATAAACTTGCTGAGAGAGATTATGATTCATTTCACTTCGAATTTCTGAAACCATCACTGCTTGCAATTGACCGGCAGTCATCTCCTTTTCATTCACTCGAGGAATCAAATTATTGGGAGTGATCCGCTCTAACAGCAAACACACTCTTTCATATGCTTGCATTCTTACTGGAAGTACTGTTTCCTGATTTTTGTGTCTCAAAGTCAGATGCAATTCATCCATCTGCTTGGTAAAATAGGAACGTACCATCAAGTATGTACTGTACAAAACAAGCACTGCAGGTATCGTAATTTTTAACAGGTCGTAAACCATCTCCATAATCTTGGTGTTAGCGGTTAGGTTAAGAATCAAAATTAAGTATTTTCTTTGGCGTTATGAATGTGCCCATACATATTACTGAGAAAGCTCGAAAAGAAATCAAAGACATCATCAACAATAAGAAAATCCCTGAGGGATATGGCTTACGTGTTGGTGTGAAAGGCGGTGGCTGTGGTGTTTCATTCATCCTGGGTTTTGATAAGGAAAAGGAAAATGACCAGAGCTACGATGTAGATGGCATTCCTGTCTATATCCAAAAACGTGAAATGATGTTTCTTATTGGCAAAGAAGTGGATTTCTATGAAGGATCTGATGCACGTGGCTTTGTATTCACAGATCCTGCCAAAACCAATTAACCTTCTAGGGTCACTACAGCTCTGTGACAAAGACCTTTGATCGGTGGGTTGTATTTACTCACCTTCACTTTCACCTGATTGACTTGTGGAAATTCGGTTTTGAGCTGACGAATCATTTTCCCAGCCAGGTGCTCCAATAACTGCGCATCGATGTTCATGACTTCAGCCACTACTTCATAGACCCGCTCATAGTTAACCGTGCCTTCCAGCTTGTCATCCATAGCTGCATCGGTAAAATCCACATCCAGCTCCACATCCACACTATATTTATTTCCGATTTTACGCTCCTCCTCATAGTATCCATGACGAGCATAAAACTCCATTCCCTCTAAAGCTACTTTACCCATTTACTCTTCTAACTCATCAAAAAATGAACTTCCACCGCTTGCAGGCTTGCTTGCGACTCTATCTTTTGGTTTTGGCGTTCGTACAGGAGCTGTACGAACAGGTTTCGGTTCTTCCACAGGCTGTGAAGCAGCTGGCTTTTTCACCTCTGGCTGCTTAATAGGATTCATCTTCACTGGACGCACCTGTAGATTTTCTTTATTAATTCTCTCTTCAGATTCTCTAACCAATGCTTTTACGCGCTTGGTATGATCCTCCATTTTAAAATCACCCTTTTGCTTGACCGTCCTATTAACTCTGTCCAGCAAATCATCAGAGAAGTTTTTCAGTTCCGAAACAATGTTATCTCTATGGTTCTCAAGGGATTTATAATTCTGCTCCAGTTCTTTGATCGCATCCTGCATCTCTTCAATGATCTGGCGCGCCTCCATCTCCGACTTTTCAATGATGTTCTTCGCCTTAGATTTAGCCTCAGACATCATTGCTTCTGCGTTCATCTGAGTTTCTTTCAAATGAAGTTCTGCAGCTTTATTCGCTTGATCAATCAAATTAGCACCGGTATCCTCAGCAGTTTTCAACGTTTTGAACAATGAACTTTCCACTTCCCGAAGCTTCTGAACCTCCTTTTCAGCCTGATCTAGCTTAATTTTATACTCCTTGTTCTCATCGAGAACACGCTCCCATTCGTTGGACAGTGACAGGAGAAATGCACTCACCTCATCCTTATCGTATCCACGAAGTTTCTTCTCAAAATTTTTCTGTCTTATTTCTAACGGAGTAATTTTCATTGTTCCTGCTTTCTAGAATAAAATTAAACTGAATGCTCAATTTCCCAAACTGAGATGGTGCGATCATCGCTACAAGATACTAACCAATTGTGATAATCCATCCACAAGAGCTTATTCACAGATGTGGCATGACCAGCATGACGTGCTTTATCGATCACTTTTAGCAATCTAAATTCCCGAGCATCCCACACCTTAACGGACTTATCCATACTGCATGTTGCAAAGTATTTTTCATCGGGACTGAAGTCCAAATGATTGATCGCATACATATGACCAACCACCTCTTCTACCAACTGATAATCATTATCGATATCCCAAACTTTGAAACGAGCATCCCTGCTGGTACTTATCAACACCGGCATCTGTGGATGATAACGAAGCGAAAACACAGAAATTTCATGTGCCTTAAACTCCTTTTTGGTTTCCAAGTTGTTAGAATCCAATATTCGAATTTGGTAATCGCTTGAACCCACTGCTATTTCATTCCCTTTTAGAGAAATAGCTAAGGTTCTTACACTTACCTCACTTAACTTAATAGATTTAGTTATGTTCAGATTCCAATCAATCTGAAGCAGTTCACCCGATCCAGTACCTACATAAATGAACTCATCATTTACTTTGATATCAAAAATGGCGGCATCAGTAATTTTCAGCGAACCAACCTCCTCTTTCTTATCAACATCAATCAAATGAATTCCACTAAAATTCTGACCTACCACAAGCAAATTGTGTTTTTCAGAAAAAGTCATCGCATACACAGATGAAGGCACTTTTACGATCATCTGACCGGTTTCCGGATCATTCAAATCCCACCGCACAACCATTCCATCTCCCCCTGCGGAGAAAAATACAGAGTCATTGTATCGACAGAGCGTGTACAAACAATCTTTATGTCCGGTTAAAGTATGCTGTTTTTTTACTTGAATTGCGCTCATAATCAATAAATTCGATGTAAAATTAAATTAAGGTTATCAGATTAGGTCATGCCTTTATTATTATCTAAACAAATAAGTCCTTGTGCGGCATATGCTGTGTGGAACATTCAAGAAACCAATCAAGTTCTCTTGAGTATGGTAGATGAAGAAATTCCTACCAATATGAACCCCACAAGACTCGCTGAATGGATTGTAGGCCGCATTCTAATCAAAAGCCTATGTGCACAATTTGGTATCGACTATCAGGGTGTGGCTGCACGAGAAACAGGCAAACCTCATCTCATAGGCACTGATGTAGAAATCTCCATTTCCCATTCATTTCCAATGGCTGCTGCGATGATTCATAAGGAAAGTCCATGTGGTATAGATCTGGAACGAATGCGCAGTAAACTGATTCGAATACAAGATAAGTTTGTCAACGATACAGAAACGGCTTACTTAAATAACCTTGAAAAGCTTTGTGCGATCTGGTGTGGAAAAGAAGCTTTGTATAAAATCTATGGTCGCAAAAAACTCAGCATGAAAGACGAAACGTTCATTGAGTTCGAATCAGATGAAATCATGAATGGCCTGATTAAAAAAGATGGGGACGAGCAACGATACAGAATCCATTACGAAGCTGTAAAAGACTACTACCTCGCATATAGCATCTAGCGTTTCTTTTTTCGCTTGTCCTTTTTTCCAGCCAGTAACCGAAAAGCATCTGTAAGTAAATAAGTACCCACGATTCCTGTGATTCCACCTGTCACCAATAGTGCCTGACCAAGCTGATCATTTTCTCGTCCGAGCATAAGCCCTCCGGTAATCACTGTGGAGTAACCAATGGTGGAAACAATGATACCCGCCTGAAATCTAGATTTGCTAGACTCCATTCGCAAATCTATGTTCTGAACATACTCATCTAATGCCAAAATTTCCTTTTTCAAACTATCAAGCGATGTGGCCACTTGAGCCTCAGCAAATACAGCAATAAAGGATAGCAGAACAATAATGAATAGTTTTTTCATAAGCCGATTAATGATTGATCCAGGATTTAAATTCAGAAACTCTTTCCTTACTGACTATAATCTCATGCTCTTGATCAATATCTAGAATAACCTTGAGTCGCTGACCTGGATGCTTGACTAGTGTTGATACTCTATTAAGTTGCACGACGTATTTTCTACTGACTCGATAAAATAAGGAAGGATCTAGAAAAGAAGTAATCAACTCATCCAGATTGTAATCAATGAAATATCGCCTTTTCTTCAAATCCACAAAGCTTACATTTTTATCCTCAGAGTAGAAATAGGCAATTTGATCAATCGACTTATGTATCAATTTATCTCCTATTTTACCCAAAAAGTGTCCTTTATATTGCTGAGATTTCTTTAAGCCTAGCAACACATCCAATCCTTGAATTTGGCGATTAGTCTGATATTTATTAATCGCTTTAGCTATGTCTGCAACTTCCACAGGCTTGAGTAGGTAGTGAAGACTATTCACATCAAAAGCTTTAATGGCATAATGATCATATGCTGTGGTGAAAATGATAGGCACTTCAGGATTTACTTGTTTGAAAATATCGAAACAAACTCCGTCTGCCAATTCAACATCCATGAACACGAGATCTAGATCGGTGCAACCCTGACTGAAATACTCTATCGCCTTACTAACAGAGTCAAGTTTACTAATCACTTTCGAATTTATCGATACCTGATCCAACAAGCGCTCTAAACGCTCTGCTGCAAAAGGTTCATCTTCTACTATAGCAACATTCATCATTCACTGGTTAACAAAGGCAGCTTAACTCTAAACACACTTCCGTCATTTAGTATAATTACCTTTTTGTCAATGAAGAACTCATACCTCTTAATAATGTTTTGCAATCCTACTCCCAGTGATTCTTTGGAAGCAGAAACTTTTGGCTGAATGGGATTTTCGACGATTAAATAATCTGAATCTGACCAGATAGTAACAACTAATTTTTTAGATGAGGACACTTCATTGTGTTTGATTGTGTTTTCTATCAACAACTGCAATGCCGCTGGCAAAATCATCTTTTTCAAGGCCATTTCATCCACATTCAGTTTTACAATTAAAAGATTTCTGTACCTTATCTCTATCAGGTAGATATAGGACTTAATGAATTCAATTTCCTCCTTTAAACTAACAAGATCTTCTGTTTGGTTTCGAGTTACATAACGATAGACCTTTGATAGCCTGGATAAAAACTTACTTGCTAACTCCTGGTCTTGAGCGATTAATTCATCCAATACATTTAAGGAGTTGAACAAGAAATGAGGGCTAATCTGACGTTTTAGCGCATTGTAATTTGCAATAACATTAGTTTTCTGAGCGATCTCCACATCCAACTTTGATTGTTGAAGCTGCTGCTGATAATAAATAATTGCGTTGACACAATGCAAAAATAGATTGACCCGGAATACAAAACCCAAAGACAACTTGAGCGCTCCCAAAAACTGCTGAATATGAAATACAGAGCTTATTCCGGCACTTATGCCTGAAAACAATACTACATGCACCCAACTCAACAAAAAACCGACAACCAAAAAACGCGGTGTAGAGACATCTAAGTGATGTTTGTAAAAATTAAATAGTAGCCTATTGCTTTCCCAAACAGCTAAAACAAGGAAACCAATTAACACTATCAGGTATACCTCAGACACACTACCTCCCAGCAGTTGATCCCCCTCCGTAAACTTGATATTGAGGTAAGAATAAACTGCTAAAAGTAAAATATACAAAAACCTATAGCGTGACTTAAACATAAATGAAGGTCAAATTACAGAATTAGGGAGCCATCAATGACAACTCCCTAAATTCACTATCTAATCAATCAAAATCAATAATTATGGTAAAATCACCTGATCAATTGTATGAATAACACCATTTGTTCCCAAGATGTTAGTTCCAACAATAGCGGCGTTATCCAATCCAATTCCTAATGCACCATCAGTCGCAGTGATAGTAAGATCAGAGTTTAGCGTGAAGCTGGCGTCAGTCAACACGGTAGACACACTCACATCTGAGCTACCATCGAGCAGGTTTGGAATATCGGTTGAGAACACCCTTCCCGAAACTACATGATACTGCAACACACTAGCAATGACTTCAAGACCTCCTGCAGCAGAGACCAGATCGGTAATATCAGCATCTCCATCTTCATCTTGATCCCCTACTGCATCATACAGTGTCTGAAAAGCCGCATCAGTTGGGGCAAATACAGTAAAAGCTGCGTCCGCATCAGATAAAACTGTAATCAAGTTTGGAGCGGATGCATCATTTTCAACTGCTGTAAGAGCGGCAACCAACTGCCCGAATTCAGCTTCTGTTGCCTGAGAAGCAGCAACTGCGATATCAACAATATTACTTGAAGGTGGTAATAACGTTCGGTCAATAACATGAACCACTCCATTATCAGCTGCAATATCTGTCGCAACCACTTGAGATATCCCATTTAGGAATATTCCATCTGCATTGATAGACAGATAAGAGTTTCCTCCTAGCGATGGCACTGCACTACCTGTTCCAAGTGCCGCAACTGCCTCTTGATCGGCCTCAAAATCCAATACATGGTAAAGGAGAATATCTGCCAGCTGTTCTGCTGAATAGTCATCTAATGAGGTAATTCCCGCTGCTTCAAACGCCGCATTAGTTGGGGCAAAAACGGTAAACGACGATTCACTATCTATTAATGTAGACAACAAATCAGCCTTAACTACAGCTGACGTCAACGTTGTGAAATCAGCGTTGAAATAAGCCGGCTCAACCACAGTATTAACAATACTCGCTTCTAAAGAAGGGACTAACACTGCGTCAACGATATGCACTACACCATTTATTGCGTTAACATCTGCAGTGACTACTGTTGCATTGTCAATCTGAACAGAAGAGCCTAAAGTTACTTTTACTGATTCTCCATCTAAAAGCGTAGCGATTTCTTGTCCATCAGAAAGGTCTCCTGAGGCTGCCACAGTTCCTGAAACCACATGATATTCTAATATTCTTCTAAGTACACTTTCAGGGATATCATCAAGTTCTTCTTGTCCTACTATACCCAATAAATCTGCAAAAGCCTCATTGGTTGGCGCAAAAACCGTAAACTGTCCGGAATTATCACTTAGTGCTTCCACTAAATCATCAAATTTAGTTAATGCCTGTACCAAAATACTTAAATCACCAGTTGCCACTGCTAGCTCCACAATGTCACTAACAGCAATAAATGAAGGTACAAGTACCGCATCAATAACGTGCACTACGCCATTAGTGGCTTCAATGTCTGCAGTTACAACAGTACTCATGTTAATCATTACTGTTGAGCCATTAATACTTACCAGAACAGATTCTCCTTCAAGGAGAGTTTCCAAACTCTGTCCATCATTCAAATCCGAAGACATAGCAGCGCTTCCCACCACGTGGTACTGTAGTACTTGCTTCAATAAATCGTCAGGTACTTCATCAAGACTGGAATAGCCTAAAACCTCAAGGAGTGTTTGGAATGCTGTATTGGTTGGTGCAAAAACAGTTAGTGATGCCTCAGTATCTCCAAGTGCAGCGACCAAATCGTCATATCCGCCTACAGCAGATACCAACGTACTTAATTCAGTGGTTTCCTGAGCGATTTCGAGAATAGTCTGGTTAACCACCTCGTTATCCATATCATCAGGATCTTCATCATTACAACTTGTCGTCAATACCGATACTGCAATAAGTATTAATAAAGGCAGCTTCAAATAAAGCTTTGAATTCGTAAAATTGAGTTTATTCATGATTATTGTGATGTTTAGTTACATCATCAATAACCTGAACACTATGTTTTAGAATTAATAAGGCTTCTCAACTGACTAAATGAATTACTGAATTAACTAAATCAAGTTCCAAACTGATTATTCGAATCCGGTATATTGATCATCAAGTCGTTTGAGCACAATCTTGATTTCATCGGACTTATGGTAATCCCCTAATTTCTCAAACGAAACAATGAGGTTTCTCAAAGACCTAAGCACAATATCCAAATGACTACAAGGCTCATAGAAAAGATCCTGCGGTGGAATATTTAAGTGATCCAAATAATTGTCGATATCATCTCTTGAAAAGATCAAACCTTTGTTGAATGCATTGATGTAAAATTCCGTGCCTTCACTTTCGTATTTCAAAATGAACAGATTCGGAAGATTAACACCATAAACGGGAATTTCCATTTTCTTGGCAATCAGAAGGTATACCGAACAAAGAGATATTGGATTACCTTTTTTAGACTCCAAAACCGCATTGATCATGCTATTAGCCGGAGAATGGAAATTTTTGGTATTTGCTCTAAACTTAAACTTATTGAAAAGGACGCTATTCATGATTCGTACCTGATCAAAAGGCATTAATTCTTCAGAAAACTCTCTCCAAACCTCCGTGTAGAGTTGATGAACATTTTGTTTCAGTTCATCAATATCAAGATCAGGGTATTGATATGTAGCCACCAACCAAAGACCCTCCAGAAGATTATCCGCCCGATTTTCTTTCCAATCAACCAAACGCTCCTGAAATAACTCAAACTGCAGTGTGTGAATCAAATCTTCTATTCGGCGTTGAATCATAGGATTGAAATTGGTCTCCCATTCTGCCTCTAACAGGGGAATCACACCAGTCCCTATCTCCATGAGCTTTTGCTCAACATGAGTTACAATTTCCTCATCTTCGTCTTCAAGAAGGGTAACTAACGCCTTTAATTCGCTATCCTTGATCAATGTATTGTGTCTAGAGTTACTTGAATTATTAAGATATCAATTATCCTAAACAGCCAAAGTAAACCATTTCTATGTTTGAATCACACCAACATTCATGGATTTTTCGATTGGTGCATTATTGGCTGCCTCTATTCCCATGGAAATAACCTTTCTGGTTTCTAACGGATCTATTACACCATCCACCCATAGTTGAGAGGCAGCATAATATGGACTCAGTTTCGCGTCGTAGCTAGCTTTGATCTCATCAAGCATCTTTTGCTGATCTTCCTCAGAGATCTCTTTGCCTTTAGCCTTCATCGCCGAAACCTTGATTTGCAAGAGCGTTTTTGCTGCCGACTTCCCACTCATTACAGCGATTTGAGCATTTGGCCAAGCATAGATCAAACGAGGATCATATGCTTTACCACACATCGCGTAGTTCCCCGCACCGTAAGATGCACCCATCACAATACTGAACTTTGGCACTACGGAATTAGATACTGCATTGACCATTTTAGCACCGTCTTTGATGATACCACCATGCTCTGATCTACTGCCTACCATAAACCCATTCACGTCATGAAGGAATACCAATGGGATTTTGCGCTGATTACAGTTCATGATGAATCGTGCGGCCTTGTCTGCTGAGTCAGAGTAAATAACTCCGCCCATCTGCATCTCTCCTTTCTTTGTCTTGGTTACGGTTCTTTGATTAGCTACAATTCCTACACTCCACCCATCAATACGAGCATATCCGCAGACAAGTGTCTTCCCGTAGAGCTCTTTGTATTGCTCAAACTCCGAGTCATCCACCATGCACTTAATGATATCAACCATATCATAAGGCGTGCTACGATCATTCGGGAAAAGACCAAAAATATTGTTTGGGTCTTCTTTTGGTGGAGCAGGCTTAATTCGATTAAATCCTGCTTTGTCTGTGTCGCCAATTCGCTCGAAAGTTCTTTTGATTGCATCCAGGCATTCTTTATCTCCCGGATATTTATTGTCTGTAACACCAGAAATCTCACAATGAGTTGTTGCACCACCCAATGTTTCATTATCTACATCTTCACCAATAGCAGCTTTCACCAAATAACTTCCAGCTAAAAATATGGATCCGGTTTTATCTACAATCATGGCCTCATCAGCCATAATGGGCAAGTAAGCTCCTCCTGCCACACAGCTTCCCATAATAGCAGCTATTTGGATGATTCCTTCAGAAGACATCTTCGCATTGTTTCTAAACTGTCTTCCAAAATGTTCTTTATCAGGAAAGATTTCATCCTGCATAGGAAGGAAAACCCCTGCACTGTCTACTAAATAAATTATTGGGAGTTTGTTCTCAATAGCAATTTCTTGCGCTCTTAGGTTCTTTTTAGCCGTCATTGGAAACCAGGCTCCGGCTTTCACTGTGGCATCATTGGCAACAATCACACACTGACGACCAGACACATAACCTATTCCTGTCACTACTCCGGCAGAAGGACATCCACCCCACTCTTCATACATTCCATCGGCAGCAAATGCGCCAACTTCGAGAAACGTATCCATAGAGTCAACTAGATATTCGATGCGCTCTCTGGCAGAGAACTTACCTTTTTCATGAAGCTTTTCAAGTTTCTTTGCTCCTCCACCTTCATGAACTTTGACAAGCTTTCGCTTCAGCTCTGATAAAAGGAGTTTATTGGAATCTTCGTTTTTATTGAATTTTAAATCCATAAAAATACAATTGGGGTGTTTGGGTTAATACGTAAGTAAGAGAATTGACTTTTGGGGTATCAATCCTCTTTTTCAAGATCCCGCATCACTTTTTTATGACTCTTTCCTAATGGCGCAAAGAAGTGTTTCGGGTAATAATTCAAATGATTTGCGAGACTATCAAAGTCGGATACCGTTTTTTGGATCGAATTGTACAACGAGTCATCAGAAATAAATTTGCCCAGAGTACCATTCGGGTCTTTTAATGCGGTGATAGTTGAATTTAAACTATCCAGAGTACCCCTGACGGATGCCAGAGTCTTATTAATTTCTAGATTGTTCAGTGAATCAAGTACTCCATCCGCTTTATTCATCAACGGATCAATGCGATCTAATTTATCATTGATTTTAGCTATAACCGAAGAAGTATTTGACATGATCTGAGCCAATTTGTATTGGTTTTCACCAATAATCTCATTGACACTCTTGGTCATGATCTTTACTTCATCTAAGGTCTCGTTAATTTTTTCACCAGAACCTTTCAGTCCAATTAAAATTTCATTGACACGAGTAATCGTCGTATTCAAGTTACTCGCAACTGGTTCTGCACTCGCAAATAGTTCACTTAAACCTTTATCTTGAAACGGAATTAATGTATCTCCTGGCTCTATGGGATTAGTCAATGGCCCAACATCCAGAATAATTCCCTTGCTACCTAAAAAGTCGGTATTGGACAAAGACGCCACGGTAGAATCTCCCAGTTGCAAACTCTCATCTATATCCAACTCTACCAAGATTAAGTTATTCGCATCTTGAAGAAGCTGGATACGACTTACTCTCCCTACTGCCAGACCATTAATAATCACTGGGTTCGATTTATTTAATCCTTCTACATTATCGTACAGGACATAATATTTATTAGTAGGTGAAAAAAAGTCGTTCCCTTTTAAAAAATTGAAGCCGTAGTACAGAAGCACTCCAGCGATGAGTGCAATTAGTCCTACTTTGAATTCTCTTGACATGCTAGCGCGTTATAATTAGTTAGTTCATCGATTCTAGTTCCTGCTTGTAATCTCGAAAAGCCCTATAAATACCCGAAGCAATGTAAACTTGATTTAGGCGATCATTGAGGTCCTTTTCTTCTTTCTCATTACTAAGGTAACCTACTTCAAACAATACACTAGGCATGGATGTTTTGCGCAAGACCAAAAAAGGTGCAGGTCTTACCCCTCTACTTCTTCTTCCTACTCTTGTTTTCATCTGATCCTCAATGTTTTGTGCCAACAACAAGCTATTCTCTTGATAAGCACTTTGGTATAAAGAAAACAAGATATAAGACTCAGGGGAGTTAGGATCAAACCCGTCATATTTCTGTTCGTGATCTTCTTCTAATAAAATCACAGAGTTTTCACGACTTACTACTTTGAAATTCTCATCTAGCTTTTCTACACCCATTACATAAGTCTCAGTCCCATGTACGCTTGGGTTTGCTACCCAATTGGCATGAATAGAAATAAAAAGATCTGCCTCTAGTTTATTAGCCACATCTGCACGTTCATTTAACTCGGGGAAACTATCATCCTTTCGAGTAAATTCAATTTGAACGTCCGGTAAATTGTCCTTGATTATTCTTCCCAGCTCTAGAGCAATGCCTAATGCGACATCTTTTTCCTTTGACATAGAGCCATGGGTGCCTGGATCCTTGCCTCCATGGCCAGGATCTATAACGATCTTGTCTATCTTATAACTCTTAACGCCTACTGGATTGAAGGCGCAAAGTACCAGCAAGACAGAAATGCTAAAAGTGATTGCAATATTTCTCACGGTAACTCGGTTATATACTAAAATCCCATAATTTTACGCAAAATTGTAAATTTTTCACCAGTAAATAAAATCTGCCGGGCTTGAGGAGAACTGCGTTTGTAATTATTTTATTGTTGGTCGTCGCTAAACTAACCGCGCAGGTGGATTCTACTTCCGTAGATTCAGCTCCAAAACCACTGCTAGATACACATCCTGAAGGAAATATCACTGGAGACTCATTCATTGCAGGAAAAGATAGCACAAATAGTGCCGTTCTTTCAGATACCCTACGTATAAAAGCAGATACTGCAGTTACCAAGCCTCCAAAGCAACAAAAAAAAGACATTGAAACGACTATCAACTATACAGCAGAGGATTCAATGTATTTTGATCTGGATAAAAGAAAGTTGTACCTCTACGGGCAATCTCATATAGACTATGGCAACATAACACTCGAAGCTGAACAAACTTCTATTGACTGGACCGAAAGAACCATCAAGGCACAATACAAGACTGACACGCTTGGCAGAAAACGAGGTAAGCCCGTTTTTTCGCAAAACAATGATGTCTACGAGACAGAAGATATTGTATACAATTTCAAAACACGAAAAGCGATTATCAAAGGCGTAATCACTGAAAAAGACGGTGCTTACATGCATGGAGAAGATGTCAAAAAGAATAGTGAAGACGAACTTTTCATAAGGGGAGCTAAGTACACCACATGTAATTTATCCGACCCACACTTTTTCATCGAATCAGATAAAATTAAGGTAGTTCCCGGCAAGCAGGTCATCTCCGGACCATTCAACATGAAATTTAGAGAGGTACCTACTCCTCTTTGGTTTCCATTTGGAATGTTCCCTCAGCCAAAAGAAAAAGCTTCCGGTATCGTATTCCCATCTTATGGTGAAGAGACTAGAAGAGGATTCTTCTTACGAAATGGTGGATACTATTTTGCTATCAGTGACTATGTAGACGCACGTATTGTGGGTGATATTTATAGCAAAGGTGGGTATGCACTAGATGCAACGAGTAACTATAAGGTTCGCTATAAATTTAGTGGTGCTGTCAACCTTTCTTACACTAAGAATATCACTCAAGGAGAAATAAACCAATCAGAGTCTAATTCATTTTGGGTACGGCTGAATCACACTCCTCAAACAAGAGGAAATTCCAGTGTAAGTGCTAGTGTATCTGCTGGTTCTACTAACTACAACGATCAAAACAACATCCTTCTAAGTGATCCACAACGAAGTATTACCTCGCAGTATACATCCAGTGTGAGTTACAATCAGCGTTTCAGAAACTTACCATTTAGTTTTTCTTCCAATTTCCGATTGAATCAAAATGTTCAAACAGGAATTTATGATGTAACCCTTCCTGATTTATCCGTACAGGTTCAGCGTTTTTACCCTCTAAAAAATGTGGTAAAAAACTCAAAATCACCACTTGCAAAGATCAGTTTAAGTCACAACTTCGTTGCGAAAAACCAGTTCTCTAACGCACCTTTATCTACAGGACTCAGTTTCGATGTAATCAACGAAAGTGAATCCAATCAAGATACGCTTAAGTTTAGTCTTGACAATCTAGGAGAAATTTACAAACGAGCAGACATTGGAGGTAGACACAGTGTACCAATCTCTACTTCCTTTAACATGTTAAAGTATTTTACAGTAAGCCCATCTTTCAATTATCAGGAAGTATGGTACACTCGTGAGCTGGACTACACCTATGTAGCTGAAGAAAATGGAGTTCGGATAGATACTGTGGATGGATTTAGTAGAGCTGGAAGCTGGACATCTGGAGCCTCGGTAAATACCAGACTGTATGGAATGTATTACCTGAAAGCCATTCCAGGCATTGAAGCTATTCGTCACGTAATGACTCCAAGTTTATCATTTACCTACAACCCTGATTTTGGAAGCGAAGATTATGGAGTATACGAAACCATTCAAATAGACTCTACGGGAAGAACGCAAAGAGTTTCCAAATATCAAGGATTCGCTTATGGTAGTCCTACTGGATCTGAAAGCAAAACAGTTGGATTCTCACTGACTAACAACCTGGAAATGAAAGTTCGTACCAAAAAGGATACGGCTAATGAGTTTAAGAAGGTGAAAATCTTTGACAACTTATCCATGAACACAGGCTACAATTTTGCTGCTGACTCATTCAAACTTTCTAACATTAGCTGGAATGCCCGAACGAGCTTCTTCAACAAGAATGTGAGCCTAACTCTATCAGGAAATTTTGACCCCTATCAATATGTGGAAAACGGCACTGAAAGTGGACAGCAAGTGGACAGATATGCATGGAACAACGGAAATGGGTTAGGAACATTGAATCGATTGAATACAGCAGTGAGCATTAACCTGAGACCAAAGAATAGCAAGAATAAAAACAACGATGAACAGCAAAACGATGGTCGCACCGACAACTTCAACAGCTTTGATGACGAAGTAGATAATAGCCCATTTGGCACCGAAGAACAAAAAGAGTATATCAAGCGAAATCCAAATGAATATGTAGATTTTGACATTCCTTGGACCTTGAGAATTAGTTACAATGTCAATAGATCCAAGAATGGACTGGCAGATCCTGAAATCAGCAGTCACGGTTTACAGTTTAGTGGCACACTAGGATTGACTGAAAAAACTCAAATAACCTTCAACTCAGGCTATGACATTAAGAATAAAGACTTTACACAAACCAGGCTTGGAGTAGTTAGAGATCTACACTGTTGGAGTTTAAACTTCTCATGGGTTCCATTTGGAAGATATCAATCATTTGCATTAACCATCAGGCCAAAATCATCACTTCTACAAGACCTAAAACTGGAGAAGAGAAGATCGTTCCAGGACTTCTTCAACTAGGCCAAATCACTGATAATCAAGCTTTACTTGCATAAATCTCCACTTTCCGTTATATTCAAGTAATGAAGGACTGATATTTCACCTTTGTTTCATCGACCTTGACCGAACCGCTACATAACTTCCTCATATCATTTTGGACAGAGTCCTCACATGATTTTGCGTTTTTGCAAGATGAGCTTACTCCACTAGAAAGAGTGGAATTAACAAGGGTCGTAAACCAGGGTGAACTCATTGATTTAATCAATTCAAGAATTCCTCAATTACTTGTAGTTGATGAACTCTTTGAAAGTGAACTAAACGAATTACTATCAAATCAACAACTTGATAAAATAAATAAAATAGTAATGACTACCGGGATGAACACGGTAGAACCCAACCGTAAAGGCACAGTCCCTATACTTCCGCTAACGGAACTTATTTTTTTTATCAGAACATTACAAGCGGCACAACGCCTAAGCATAGGTAGCAACCTAACGTCCAATTCTCTTTACACCATTTTAGTTGATTACGTCAAAGATTTAATCTTTTTCAAAGACACTCAAAAGCGTTATGTCATGATCAATCGATCATTCTCTAGTCATTATGGGTTACAAATGGTGGAAATACTTGGGAAGAACGATTATGAATTGTTCTCTGATGACATCAATACGATTTCAGAAGAATCAGACAATTACGTTTTAAATAGCCATCAATCGATAACCTTTGAAACATCCTACTTTTTAGATTCGAGAATGGTTCATATTGAGACTATCAAAACACCTGTCATCTCTGATAACGAAAGAATTATTGGCATTGTGGGCATAAGCAGAGACATCACTGCCAAAAGAGTGCAAGAAGACAAGTTGAGGAGAAATGCATTACTGCTCAACCAATCAGAATTATTAACTAATTCTGGAAGCTTTGAGATCAAACAAGGGAATAGGCACATTCAGTGCTCCGAGCAATTCCGAAAAATGATGGATCTGGACATAAACGCCCCTATTTCAATTGAAGAATTATATGAAAAAATTCACAAGGCTGACAGAGAAATATTTAAGGAAAAACTCAAGGACACCCTAAACAACGGCAGAAGAAATAGGATAGATCACAGGATTTATAATTTAACGACCTCCTCGTTTACTCCTTGCCAAACAATACTAAACATTGATACACGGGGAAAAAGTCCGATTCTATTTGGAACGATGCTCGACATGAGCGAGATACGTCAGAATCAGCAAGCTATTTTAGATGCTCAAGAAAACGAACGAAAAACCTTAGCGGCTAACTTACACGATGGACTTATTCAAAAACTAGTAGCTGCAAACATGTATATCAGTTCATTGGAAGAAGGCAAACACGATCATGAAAAACTGACTATTGCCAAAGAGCTTATCAATTCTTCTATTGAGGAAACAAGATCTATTACAAGAAACTTATCACTGAGAAATATTGAAAACCTGGGCTTAAAGAATGCGGTATTGGAAGTAATCGAGTCTTATCCAATGGAAACCGAGATTACCTATCATTTTGACTTTGAAGAGAAAGATATCAATCCAGAATTATCTACCACTATTTACCGAATCTTTCAAGAAACTATAGCTAATATCATGAAGTATGCCCATGCTTCATCAATCGATCTACTTATTAAATTCATGAATAATCATATACACTACCGCATTACTGACGATGGCATAGGTTTTACAGCAGCAGATGAAATAAATGGTAACGGTTTAAAGAATATCAGACAACGTGTAGCGCACTGTCATGGCAATTTTGACTTACAAACATCCAATAATCAAGGCACTACAATTAGCATCAAACTTCCTATCATTTGATAGATAATACTATCGTTATTTTAATTATTATTTAATATGTTTACCTAAATACTATCAATTGATAGAATGAGCGGTAACAATATTCATGGAGTTATTTGGTTTCATGGGGAGTATCAGAGTGGGTTACTAGAAGATTTTGAAATCTACGCTTCACAGCACAAAAATTCAAAATTGGTAATGAACTACTATGCGTCATCTCGGCAAGAGTTGGCCAATATTGCCAAAAGCCTTAATAATTCAAACTTACGTAGCATAGATAAAGTATGAGGACTACATTTGTAGCTCGTCTTAACACTTACTAAGTGATGACACAACCAAAAAGCTATAGATGTATCGTTGTAGAAGATGAAGTTCACCACCAGGAGCTCATCTCATTTTATCTCAAAAAAATCGGCAATGTTGAAGTGGTTGGCATGTTTGCTGACACAGTGAATGCAAGCATCCAGATCGAAAAACAGAAGCCTGACATTGTATTCTTAGACATCAATATTTCTGGACTAGAAGGACCTGAGTTTATTGACTTGCTGGAATATCAACCTAAAATCATCATGATTTCAGCACACTCAGAGGAGTTCATGAAGCAGCACTACGACATCCCGTATGAGGCCTATGTGCAAAAGCCAATAAGTCTAGATAAGCTAGAGGATGCCATAAAAGGAATAGAATAACTGAATTAGTTAAGAAATCCTTATCATCTACAAGGCATAAATCATTCATATTCATATTTTTGTGCTCCTAAATAATACGACATTATGGGTAGAGCATTTGAATATAGAAGAGCAGCTAAAGAAGCGCGTTGGGACAAGATGTCCAAACTATTCCCAAAATTATCTAAGGCGATTACGATAGCTGTAAAAGAAGGTGGTCCAGAGCCAGAGATGAATGCCAAACTTAGAACGGCCATTCAGAACGCCAAGGCTCAAAACATGCCTAAAGACAACATCGAAAACGCTATCAAAAGAGCTAGCGGATCAGATGCGGCAGATTATTCTGAGATCACCTATGAAGGTAAGGGCCCACATGGCGTATTGGTGTTTGTAGAATGTGCTACTGACAACACCACTCGAACAGTAGCGAACGTAAAATCTTACTTCAACAAAGCAGGAGGCGGAATAGCCCCGAATGGTTCTTTGGAGTTCATGTTTAGCAGAAAAGCTGTATTCGAATTTGAAAAACCAGAAGGAATGGATCTGGAAGAGCTTGAATTAGAGCTAATTGACGCTGGTTTGGAAGAGATAGAGTCTAATCAGGAAATGGTTTATCTATATGCTGATTACACCAACTTCGGTACACTGTCCAAGGCTCTAGAAGAAAAAGAAATAGACGTTAAGAAAGCAAACCTTCAGCGAATCCCAACAAGTCCAGTTGAGTTTACCGATGAACAAATGGAAGAGATCGAGAAGATGCTAGATAAAATAGAAGATGATGATGACGTACAGGCTGTATTTACCAACATCGCTTAAGTCATCTCGTTAGATAAATAAACAAAGCCCCTCAGATTGCTCTGAAGGGCTTTTTTATTACATAAAATTTACCGAATTTCTTATCAAAGCTGCACCATTCGCCTCCCGGCTTCATTTACAGCGTAGTTCTTAAAGTTTTCAAACTCATTATCACCTAATCCGGATAATGAATTAGCAACCTCATTTGGAGTCTCTTTACCTTCAGAATCCCACCACTTATTAGCAAGTTCCTTCGCACTGGACTCATCAATATCAAACAGGTGCAAGTGTGCATCTGAAATCACCCACACTTTGTCCTGAGCTGAATATTTTTTGAAGATCATATTTCTAATATTAGTAGCCGTTTGATCCCCAGATTTAAAATGCGCTTCCGTATAGGTCATCGTTTCAGGCTCAGTCATTTTGCTGTCCCAAAACTTCTTAGATGAGATGACTTGTGCTGTAGAAAGTAAATAAGCTGACTCCCTATCTAGCATACTGCCACTCAAATCGCACGACGCTTTAAATTTCTTTTTAGTCTTGTTGAATAGGTTAAACATGAATTATTCCGAGTTTTGATCAATAGGGTTTACTGTATTCTGAAGCAAAAGGTTACTCTCAACTTCAGATTTTTATCAGAATCTGTACAGCTATTCGTCTATCCGAATTATTCATTCTGCAAAAAAATGATTAAGTTAGGTAATGCCTTTAGTGGCTGAAAATGTATGTTCAACCCCAACATACCCAAAAATGAAGCAATTACAATACCTCAGTATTCAGGGTAAAAGTGCTCCGGCATACTGGTTTAGAAACTATGATTCACAGAACTTTCGTTCTTTCGTCGAATCAATCACCCTTAGTCAAGCCTTATTGGTTTCTTCTATTTACCGGACAGATTTGTTCTTTTATGCGGATTCTGGCCAGCACCTCGAAAGTATTCTAAAAGCCTGGCATGCGGTCAAGCGGATTCCGCACAAGGAACATATAATTGACAAATTCATTCGTGCTGAAACAAGGGCTGAAACGTTAGAAATGTATTTTGACACCCTGTTTCACTTGATGCATCAGCCCGCTCACCTGGCTAGATACAAAGAGCGATTTCGTGAAACGGTTCAGTTGGAACCACAAAACATCATCTTACAAGACTTGATGGCCTGTGATTTGCACCTGTCTGAGATGTATAAAAAAGATTCACTCTCCCATGTGCGTCTAAATGACAAACCTATTTGTGAAGCTACTTTTCTTCCATGCAAGCACTTCAGTTTGATCGCTGATAAAGGAATTGCAGAAATGATTTACAATTAATCATTTCACTTCTTAATGGCAGAATATTTGTTTTAACTTGAACGTTGGACAAGAAAGTTATAGACGAATGAAGAAATTAGTGATTATCTGCTTAGCTGTATTCCTTACACATTTAAGTTATGGCCAGGTTGGGACAATGTTTCCTGACATGGATGGCGAAAGTCTTGTGCATGGTATGGTAAAAATACCTCAAGACACTAAAGGTAAATACACCCTGATTGGGTTGGCGTTTTCCAAAAAATCTGAAAAATATCTTAACGGATGGTTTAATCCCGTTTATCAGAACCTACTTAAGGAGCCAGACCCGAATGCTTTGTTTGCAATGGACTATGATGTAAACGTCTATTTTGTACCAATGCTCACTGGCGCAAAACGACCTGCTTACAAATCAGTGATGAAAAAGGTGGAAGAAGATGTTGACAAGAACCTTCACCCTCACATTCTCTTCTATCAAGGAACACTCAAAGAATACAAAGATGCCTTGAGCATTGACGACAAGGATATTCCTTATTTGTATTTACTAGATGAAAATGGCAAGATTGTCTATATGGCAAAAGGTGGATATGACCAGAATAAGCTTCAAAAAGTGATTGACAAGTTACCGTTCTAGTCGCTAGATTCGCTGCATGATTCAAGGACCTATTGGTGTATTCGACTCTGGGTATGGTGGTCTCACTGTACTCAAAGAAATAGTCAAAGAACTTCCAGATTATGATTACCTCTATCTTGGAGATAATGCACGTACTCCTTACGGGACACGTTCATTCGAAACTATTTATGAATACACCCTAGAATGTGTTCAACACCTATTTGTACAAAATTGCCAATTAATCATTTTGGCATGTAATACAGCATCTGCCAAAGCATTGCGTAATATTCAACAAAAGGATTTACCCAAAATAGATCCTTCCAAACGTGTATTAGGCGTGATCAGACCAACTGCTGAAATCATTGGAGAGCACACAAAAACTGGACATGTTGGTGTATTAGGTACCAATGGAACGGTTTCTTCTGAATCTTACCTAATTGAGATCAAAAAGCAATTTCCAAATATAATCGTCCATCAACAAGCCTGCCCCATGTGGGTTCCGTTGGTAGAAAACAATGAGTATAACAGTGCGGGCGCTGACTATTTCATACAAAAATATCTTGATGAACTGTTTACCCAGTCATCCGAAATAGACACATTGTTACTGGCTTGTACGCATTACCCGTTGCTGATTGACAAGATCCGGAAACACGCACCCAATGGGATCACCATTCTCAATCAAGGTGAAGTAGTAGCTCCTAGTTTAAAAGACTACTTGCGACGGCACCCAGAACTAGAAACCAGATGTTCAAAAGGTGGAACACGTGATTTTATCACCACTGACTCTACTTCTAATTTCGATAATCACGCTTCTTTATTCTTTGGTAGTGCAATTAAAAGTGAGTTTGTGCATATTTAAGGCTTAATCGCCTTAGCAATGTCCTATAACGAACCACTGGCGGAGAGGATTCTCAGAGCAATTCCTCACGAAGACTTGCCTGACATCACCGAAAAGAAGATGTTCGGAGGGCTGGCCTTCATGTATCGCAATAAAATGTCTATTGGAATAGTGAAAGATGACCTAATGGTCAGGGTAATCGAGGCTAAAATGGACAAAGTTTTAGCGATGCCACATGTTAGGGAGATGGATTTCACCAAAAGACCAATGAAAGAGTTTATTTTTGTTTCCCCTGAAGGCTATAATACTGAGATTGAACTGAAAGAGTGGATTGCACTAGGTATAGAGCATGCACGGAGTAAAGTGGAATAGTAGATGAAGTTGGATATTCGCAAACTGGGGCACAGTGAGAAACCCCCGATGGACTTGCTGCTCAAAGCAGACCCATCTGAAGCCATGATTGAGAAGTACTTGTATGCAGGAGATTGCTATATAGCAGAATCTGAAGAAGAACTTATCGGAGTATTTGTCTTATTACCTAACACAGCTCATGAAATTGAGCTGATGAACATATCTGTGTTGGACAAATACCAGCATCAAGGTGTTGGTAAAGACATTATCAAGTTCGTAGCCAGAATAGCGAAACTGGAAGGCTATGAAGACTTGATTGTAAAAACAGCTGATGTCAGTAAAGACGCTCAGGAGTTTTACAAAAAAATGAAATTTGAATATGACTTCACGGTCAAAGGGTACTTCATCCAGTACTATGAGGAACCGATTATGGAAAATGGAGAACAAGCCATTGATCAAATAGTCTTCAGAAAGAAATTATAACAGAAAAGGCCGATTCAGCTAGCTGAATCGGCCTTTTTATAATTAGTTATTGAGCGTTACTTCGCCTCAATAAACATTCCATCATCTTCTTTAGTGACATTTACCATTCCGGCATTTCGAAGACCTTTCACAGCCTTATCCCACTTTTTATTGGACAAACCAGCAGCATCTTTCAATGCATCAAGTGTCATTTTTCCTTGTGGTTTTAGCAATTCTAACACTCGTTTTTCATCCTCATTCAATTCCACCTTTACTTTTTTCTCAGGCTTCATTTGCGGGAAGAACAATACGTCTTGAATTGACTTAGAATCCGTCATGATCATACTCAAACGATCGATCCCCAAACCAACACCTGCTGTTGGAGGCATACCAAACTCCAGTGCTCTCAAGAAGTCTTCATCAAGAACCATGGCTTCATCATCACCTCTTTTCGCAAGCTCCAACTGATCTTCAAATCGCTTTCGCTGATCAATTGGGTCATTCAACTCGGAATAGGCATTCATGATTTCTTTACCATTACAGATCGCTTCGAATCGCTCTACTAGCCCTGGCTTAGATCTATGCTTTTTAGTCAATGGAGACATTTCTTCTGGATAGTCTGTGATAAACGTTGGCTGAATCAACTGACCCTCACACTTCTCACCAAAGATTTCGTCAATCAACTTCGCTTTACCCATCGTATCATCAGTAGGTACGCCTAGTTTCTTCGCTGTTTCACGAAGCTCAGCCTCCTCCATTTCACTGATATCAATTCCTGTAAAGTGTTGGATGGCTTCAAACATGGTGAATCGCTTCCAAGGCCTCTGGAAGTCAATCGTGTTTTCACCAACTTTCACTTTTGTATCTCCATGAAGGTTGATGGCAATTCGCTCTACCAACTCTTCCATGAAATCCATCATCCAGTTGTAGTCCTTGTAAGCTACGTACAACTCGATTTGAGTGAACTCAGGATTGTGGAAACGAGACATTCCTTCGTTTCTAAAATCTTTAGCAAACTCATAAACCCCGTCAAAGCCACCGACAATCAATCGCTTCAAATACAACTCATTCGCAATTCGCAAATAAAGTTTCATATCCAGGGTGTTGTGATGCGTCTCGAATGGTCGAGCTGCAGCCCCACCATGAATTGGCTGAAGAATTGGTGTTTCTACCTCCAGGTATCCATGCTCATTCATGAAATCTCTGATGGTATTGACCAACTGCGTTCTTTTCTTGAAAGTCTCTTTGATGTGTGGGTTCACAATTAAGTCCAGGTAACGCTGTCTGTAACGCTGCTCAGGATCTGTAAATGCATCCCATGTCTTTTTATTTCCTTCTTCATCCTCACCTTCTTTTACGATAGGCAATGGACGAAGTGATTTACTCAATAGTTTGATATCCGTAACATGGATAGAAATCTCTCCTACCTGGGTAGTGAATACATATCCTTTGATACCGATGATATCCCCGATATCTAATCTTTTCTTGAAGAAATCATTGTACCATGAGGTATCATCACCTTCACAGATATCATCTCTTCGCACATAGATCTGCATACGTCCGGTGCTGTCCTGAATCTCAGCAAAAGAAGCAGAACCCATGATCCGTTTACTCATTAAGCGACCTGCAATAGAGATGTCCTTATAGTCGGTCTTTCGACGCTCGTAGTTCTCCATGATGTCCTTCACGCTTACGTTTACATCAAAAAGATCTGCAGGGTAGGGATCAATTCCCATTTTCATCAAAGCCTCACGCTCGTTTCTTCTCTGAATTTCTTGTTCGCTTAATTGCATTCTATATGACAAAAATTTGTTGTTACTAAACTTCTTTAACCACCCAAAGTCAAAAAAGTCTTTTCTATATAATTATCTACTTGATTTTGAAAATGTTGCGCAAACTTAAAGCATTCTTACCCTTATAAACAGGTATTACTCTAAAAACGCCGTTTTATCAAAACTGTCATTTCGACAATCGGAGAAATCTTCTTTCTAATCCACGATTCTTTTTAATCAAACAATTCCCGCACGATTAAGATAGAAACCTCTGACACACTCGGTAAGACAGTTTTGGGTATTGGCCTACTTACCCTTTCGCCTTTTTAATTCTTTCTGAATTAATCGGTACTCTCTACTGCTCTGACCAGCAATGGAGGTATTTTCTTCCGCTCTTCTAAACAAATAAGGAAGCACCTTCTCTACCGGACCGTACGGCACATATTTAGCCACATTATAGCCCATACTTGCGAGTTTGAATGAAATGTTATCACTCATTCCCAAAAGCTGGGCGAAGTATACGCGATCATCCGATTTATCAATTCCTTTCTCAGCCATCAGATCCACCAAATACTGGCAAGAGTCCTCATTGTGAGTACCTGCACATACGGCAAACTTGTCAATGTGGTCAATTACAAAAGCCAGTGCTTTGTTGTAATCTTCATCTGTAGCTTGTTTCGTTGGTTGAATTGGGTCTCGATAACCTTTCTCTTCAGCTCTTTCTCGTTCCTTTTCCATATAAGCACCACGAACCAACTTAGCAGCGAAATAACAACCAGTAGCGGTTACCTCCTCATATCCCTTTACCATGTTGGCATAGGACTCATGCCTGTAAAGCTGATAGGTGTTGTAGACATACGGTTTTTCTTTGTTATAAGTCTTCATCAGACGATAAACCATTTCATCCACTACATCCTGATACCAGGTTTCCTCAGCATCGATCATGAATTTAATATCGTTCTTCACTGCCTGAGCAACAATCTTATCCAGACGCTCATAAATTTTATCAAACCGCTTTTGTTCTTCCGGGGTGAACGGCTCGCCTTTTTGTTTTTTCTCCAACAACTTACCAGAGCCAATGCCAGTTGGTTTGATTACGCAAAATGGAATACTCACATGTTGCTTGGAATAATCCGATACACGCAATGCCTCCTCTACAGCATCATCGTATCCCTGCTCACTAGCTTCTCCTTCTACGCTGTAATCCAAAATAGTTTTCACCTTAGCTCCAGCCAGGCGTCGCATGCGCTCTTCACTACCTTCTATCGACTCACCCCCACAGAAATGATCAAACAGGGTTTTCTTGATCAGTCCTTTTACTGGTAATTTCATGGCTAAAGCAGCATTGGTCACTGCCGTACCAGCTTTCACGATGAATGGGTAATCCATCACACTGAATACCAAATGAGACTTACGCAACTGCGCATCAGATTTATGCGCGAATGCAGTTGCTGTGTCTTCGAAGTTGATTTTTGAATTTTCTGTCATACTTTTGAATCTGACCGCAAAGATAATATGCGGTTAATCAATTTATCACCCCGTTCGTGTAGTTGAGGAATTTTGTTTTACAAAACAATATGGCTCTCAATTCCGGATAAGAATATGTTGTTTGTTTACAGTAATAAAAGGAAAGAAGAGTTTGAAAATACCAGAGTACATCACTTTTACGAACAACCCAAAAAACACCCTAAATGAGCTTTTAAATGAATTCAAGCCAGATAAGGTTGCTTTTCTGGTGGACGAAAATACCAAAGCCAATTGTCTCCCTTTATTTGAATTGGATGAAAACGCTGATCTGATTGAAATAAAAAGTGGAGAAATCAATAAAAACCTAGACACGTGTCAGCATATCTGGCAATCGATGACCGACCTTGGCTTTAGCAGAAAATCGCTGTTAATTAATGTTGGTGGTGGAGTGATTGGCGACATGGGAGGATTTTGTGCTTCCACTTATAAGCGTGGCATACGTTTTTTCAATTTCCCAACTACCCTCCTTGCCGCAGTTGATGCCAATATTGGCGGAAAGTTAGGTATTGACTTCAATGGCTTTAAAAACCACATTGGTGTTTTCCAAGATCCTGATGCGGTAGTCGTTTGTGACCGGTTTCTAGCTACACTTCCAGAGCGCGAACTAAGATCTGGTTTTGCGGAAGTGATCAAGCATGGATTGATCTATGATGCGAAGTATTATACCTCTTTGAAAGAAAAGACTTTCCCAGACTTTAACTGGAACGAGATTATCCAAAAGTCCATAGAGATCAAAGGAGATGTAGTCGCTCAAGATCCTCGTGAAGGTGGAATTAGAAAGATTTTAAATTTTGGCCACACGTTAGGACATGGCATCGAAACCTGGTATCTGAACTCTGGAAAATCACTACTTCATGGAGAAGCCATTTCCATTGGAATGATCACCGAAGGATATCTATCTGAAAAGACAGGATTAATTACAAAATCAGATCTTTTGGACTTTACCGGTTATATCCAAAAGATCTACGGTCTTTTTGAATTGCCTCCATTGGAAGAAATCCTTCCGCTGATGCAGCAAGACAAGAAGAATGTGGGCAGCGAAATCAATTATTCACTGCTCGAGGGCATTGGTAAGTGTGGATATGACCAAAAAATTGGGCTGGAATTGATCGAAGAAGCCTTCGATTATTACGAAAATCTTAAATAAACAGATTTTCCTTATCCTCAATCCCGTTTTGCTCAGTAGTTTTGGCGGCTCTTAACTTGTTTTTAACCAATTTCTTTGGGCTGGTTACCAAAAAAGTAGCCGAACCAACTAGTGCGGTTACTACAATTGTTCCTAGAGTTTTTGAAAATGACATAGTCAATCGATAATTAAATTACGATAACGCAAACAACACCCCTGCTGTTTAACCTTATTTTAAAATTATTTAAATTTTGAAGTACCTCCTTAAAAAATTCGATCAACCGCTGAAAGGCAGAGTCCAATTGACATCTTCTAAAAGCGAGAGTAATCGTGCCTTGCTGATTAACGCACTTAGTGGCAATAAATTATCACTGGATAATTTATCCGCCGCTAGAGATACTCAAACTATGACTAGGCTATTACAAGAACTAAGCCAAACTTGGGACGTTCTTGATGCTGGCACAACCATGCGTTTTAGTACGGCCTATTTGGGAGTAAAAGGACAGGGAGAAATCATTACTGGCACGGAAAGAATGTGCCAGCGACCAATCGGTCTTTTGGTGGATGCACTAAGAAAACTGGGAGCCACTATCGAATATCAAAAAGAGGAAGGCTATCCTCCGCTCAAAATTTGGGGAATCAAAGAACAGAAAGCCAATAGAATAGACATTCCAGGTAATATTAGCAGCCAGTTCATCTCTGCTTTGTTAATGATAGGCCCTTCATTGCCAAATGGCATTGAAATCAACCTGACCACTGAAATTTTTAGCAGGCCCTACATTGAGATGACTCTTGGTCTGATGAAGCGATTTGGAGTAGACGCCGCATGGGAGAGCCAATTAATTAAAATAGCTCCACAAGAATATACAGGTGGTGACTATACAATCGAGAGTGACTGGTCTGGCGCCAGCTACTGGTATTCTATGGCGGCTTTGAATGCTGACTCAGACATCATTTTAGGTGGATTGAGAGAAGATAGCTTGCAAGGCGATCAAGAGATAGCAACGATCATGGAAAAACTCGGTGTGAGCACTACTTATGTTGACGGTGGAGCGCATCTTAAGACCACTGATCGAGTAGAAAAAGAAATTCACATCGACTTTAAAACGTGTCCTGATTTAGCTCAGACCGTATTGGTAGTTGCAGCAATTAAAGGAGCTACCCTAAAAATGACTGGTCTGGAAAGTCTGCGAATTAAGGAAACGGATCGTATTGCAGCCATGCAAAACGAACTAGCCAAAATGGGTGCTACTTTATCAGAAGAAGGTTCTTCATGGACATTGACGCCAGGTACGCTCCCAGCGCAAATTGAAATGATCGATACTTATGATGACCATCGTATGGCCATGGCTTTTGGTCCCGTATGCCAGCTGCAAGAGGTATTGATTGACGATCCATCTGTGGTTAACAAATCGTATCCTGCTTATTGGGATGATTTGAAATCTGTAGGTACCATCATAGAAGAAGTTCAATAAACATAATTGAAATTCAATTAGAACTAATCTTCTCGACAACTTTCAGAACTTAAGGAAACACCAAACCAACTTTTTTAAGAGTTGGACCATACTATTAAGTTAAGTTCTTTTAAAAAAAGTCCTTCTCCTCCCAGGAGAAGGATTTCGGATGAGGAAAGAACGAAACATCACTTAACTTAATAGTATTTAAGATCCAAAATAAAAGGTAAAAAGGGTACAAGTGATGTTAATCATCCTTGCGAAAAATCTTATTATCCCTACAATCAATAAAAAATCTTTCATTTGAACATCTGACGACATTTAGGCTTCGTAGATAGATCGAATTGTTTATTGCAACGTATAAGTTGTAACTTCATCGATCAGCTGGAAAATAAATGGAACATTCTTCAGCAACAATCGCTTGTGTAAGGACACAAGATTTTTTGAATCCTAAACTCAGATTCCATAGAGAATGAAAGACACGTACTACAATCGCGAAGACTTAGGCAAATTTGGAGACATCACGGAATTCCAAAAGGAACTTGGTGACAAGTTTTTCTCCTATTACAATGACGTATTCAAGCCTGGATCATTGACTCCTCGTGAAAAATCATTGATTGCCTTAGCAGTAGCTCACGCTATCCAATGTCCGTATTGCATTGATGCTTATACTTCCACTTCACTGAAAAAAGGTGCTGACGAAGAGCAAATGATGGAAGCAATTCACGTGGCAGCAGCTATTCGCGGTGGAGCTTCATTGGTGCATGGAGTACAAATGATGAACCAAATCAAAGACAAAACGATGTGACGCGTCGCGTCTTTTATTACTTGAGAAATAATATCTCAATTAAGTCATTTCAGAAACAACCCTTAAGCGACAGCACCCTAGATTCCTAGCTCCTAGACACCTCGAAGATTTTAGAAAGAAACGAATTAATTCATGTCACTAGCAACATTAAATCGACAGCAACACGAATTGGCCAAAGCGGCATCTCAGGTAGAAATATTGGATGACAATGAATCCATCGGCATTCCTACATTCAAGGAAAAGCTTGAGCCGATCGGATTATTTCCTCTGAAACCTACTGGAGTAGACATATTCCAGATCAATGTAGGCAAGATGTGCAATCAGGTTTGCAAGCACTGTCACGTAGATGCTGGTCCTGATCGTAAAGAGATCATGACTCGCGAAACGATGCAGCAAATACTGGACACGATCAGAGGAACAGATGTGCAGACTGTAGATTTAACAGGTGGTGCACCAGAGATGAATCCAGACTTCCGATGGTTCGTAGAAGAAATCTCAGCAATGGGCAAGTCAGTCATCGTGCGTTGTAACCTGACTATTATTGTTGCGAATCCAAAATACAATGATCTTCCTGAGTTTTATAAAAAACATAAGATTCAGGTAGTGTCTTCCCTACCCTACTTTGCAGCTAGAAGAACAGATGCTCAGCGTGGTGAAGGGGTTTTTGAAAAGTCGATCAAGGCCCTAAAAATGCTCAATGAAGTAGGTTATGGTATGCCGGATACCGGACTAAAACTGGACTTGGTTTACAATCCTTCCGGAGCATTTCTTCCAGGCGATCAAATGGAGCTTCAAGCTGAATTCAAAAGCAAGCTTCGAGAACTATATGACATTGAGTTCAACGAACTGTATGCCATCACGAACTTACCAATCAGTCGATTCCTGGATTATCTGAGAAACACCGACAATTATGAAGACTACATGCATGAATTGGTGAATGCCTTCAATCCGGCCGCTGCAGCTGGTGTGATGTGTAGAAACACGATCAGTGTGAGCTGGGATGGTTATCTCTACGACTGTGATTTCAACCAGATGCTGGATATGAAATTGGAGAATACCGCTACTCATATCTCTGAGTTTGACTGGAACACGGTGAATGATCGCCCAATCAGAATAAGTCAGCATTGCTTTGGCTGTACGGCTGGTGCTGGATCTAGCTGTGGCGGAGCGACTACTTAGTTAATTGGGGATGAGGAATTGAGAATTTTGAACTCTTTCACTTTTCTATAGAATATACCATTGAGCAGTGAAAGACTTAAAAAAGGCGCAAATCTAGATTTGCGCCTTTCACATTTCAAAACAGCAGGGAAAAATCCGAGTTCTTCGGGATTTGCAATCCCGAAGAAACGAGTAACAGGATTTAAAATTCAACACTCTGAAAACCGGATTAAAAACCCGAATTAGCCATCCTGGTAATTACTCTACACCAATATTCCAGATCTTGTCATAGCCCATTTCTATTTCCTTAGCTCTCAACGCAGCTATACCAGACTGCATGGCCATCAGGATCGTTTCATGACTACATACTCTTAGCAATTCTTCTTTGCTAGTTTTAAGCAAGTCTCCGTTGAATGGCTCTCCTGTAGTTCTTACCACATAGCCATCTACATACTTACCCTGCTTGCTATTGTTGTTTTCATCCCTTCCAGAGATGCTCAATGTGAATTTTGGAATCAGCACCACATTACCTTCTTTATTTCCTGCGACTTGAAGCTCGATGTGCATCGACATCAAACCATCCAACTCCCCGGCAGCTTTCATCATGTTGACTTTCGGATTATCAGCTGTTTGATTACTAGAAATACTTCCAAACACTTCAAAGATTCCCTCTGGATTTACTCTTTGAGTTCCTTTGTAGCTCATCGCCACTTTAGACTTGTTCAATTCTTCGTTGACAGGGAAAAGCGATGCATATTGCGGAGTGTTGACTACATCTTCCACAGGAACAAAATCGATCTCATAATTCTCTGCAAAGAAAGTTGCTACGTCTTTATAAATACGATCCATGACATATTCCCAGTGCTCTGCTGGCAACTGAGGGAATTCGTAAGTCGTAGTGGTGGTGGTTGTCTGTGTATACTTTGTATCACCTACAGTCCAGGATCTTTCTGAAGTCTCAGATTCTTGCTTGAAAGTGCTCGCACTCATGGTAAAAGACACCAATCCAAATTTAGAAGCTTTGGAGAACGGAATTCCTGTGGTAGCATTAGGCTTGTAAAACTCATATCCTAGGGTTTTATCTTCTGTCCTTGCTCTCACTTTAAGAGACGCCATAATTCCTTCGTCTTGCTTACCTTTTACGATCACAGGAATAGATGTATAAGAAACCGTCTTTAATTCAGATGTTGGGATTTCACCAGGATTTTGATCCGCGCCATATTTGTCTTTTCCGGTGATCACTTCTCTTTCTATAATCAAGAAATTCTCCCCTTTGTTAAACTGACCTGCATTAAGCTGGCCAGCAATTTCTGGGTTCGCTAAAGATTCCTTAGGAATAGTTACTTTCTGATTACCTGGTTTGGCCACTACAAACTCTGCAAAGTGGTTCAAAGCTCTTGCCCCCATTACATCGGTAATCAACGAAACGCGCACTCTTGTTCCTTCAGAACCTTCAGGATTGTAATACTCCAATTCGATATCCTCCGCCAAATCTAAGATTGGCAAGAACTGCTCACCGTTTACTGTTAAAATCTCTATTTCGGGAGTTGGATGTAGTGTAAACGATGCTTCATCACCTGTTGTCGTTTTGATTTTCACCTCCACAGGTTCAACCGGTGGAATAGCAAACCTGGTCAAATAAGACCCCATTCCCACATATTCCATTGGCTTACCTTCGCAAGTCACTTCTCCTTGAATTTCATAAAGTCCCATCCCTTCTTGTTTGAAGAAAGTGATAGATGCCATGTAATCACCCTCATAGGTTCCTTTAGGAAAATACTTTGCCTCGGATGTGGCAATCTCTGGAGGATAAACACTGCAGATATAGCCAGCTTTTACAGATACTTCGGCCAGATCATCAGACTTGCCTGTCATCAGGTTACCAGTCAAATTCCCGATTTTTTCCCCAATATTCATTTTGGGCATTTTGAACTTCTTCTTTTCTTTTTCATCCTGAGCAGAAAGGCTAAACAGGCAAAAGAAAAACAGTGTGATTGCGGCTATCTTCTTCATGGTTTCTTTTTTATTAGCAATTTAGAAGTAGCCTTTCAGAGGTTCAATCACGTCCAACACGTGATTCGCATACCGTCTTCAGGGTATATTTAGAAATCACTTATGCCCCCAGCGGGCTACATATCCTCTGGAGTCAATATGCACAAAGGCCGGATGTCTTGAATTGCGACCATAGAGACCAAGTCCTCCAATAAATGGCTTGTACCAACTTTCTTTCTGCAACCCATTCACCAAATTGAAGAGCACTCTGGCATCGCTCTTGTTACTTTTACCATCACCATTTAGATCATCCATCTGACCATCGCCATCTTCATCAATGTAGACATCACATGAATCCCCAAACACATGCCGGCTGAATTGCACATTGCCAATAGCTTTATTGTATTGAGGAGTTCTGTATCCGCTCATGATCTCCAAACCAGTACATTCATAGCCGGCCAGGTTTATTTGCTCGATGACCATTTCGAGTTTCAATAGCTGTCGCTGACTCATTACTACATACTTTGGATAGCCACCTACCTGCTTACATTTAAAATCTTGTAGGACAAAATGAGGCGACACCATAGTATTCTTGTTTTTATCAGTGATCTCCACAAACCCTTTAGGCTTGGCATATATCGGGTTATCACTATTTGGATACTGTCCAATGTAATAATCATTCAGTTTTCCGCCCTTCATGTCGCTGTATGGATACATTACGAAGCAATTGACGATAATGCTGTCCATCACATTCTTATTCTTGACCACCAGTACGTCGATGGCACCTTTCTTTTCCGGGGCTCGATATTTCCATTCATCAGCGGAAACAGTTTTTATACCACCAATAGAAACATAGGCTTCGTAAGCAGCCGGTTCAATATCCATCAAAGCTTCAACCTCAATTTCCTGACCCGGCAGTAAGAAAACTGAAAAATATGCATGCGGAGACACCTCATCTCCTAGTTTCAAACTAAAAGAAGGAACGGGCTCCTGAGCATAAACCAGAAAGCCTGTCAATATAAATACATTAGTCAGCCAAAGTCGTATATTTTTCAAAGTTCGATTCACTATCATATTCATAAATATCTTTTCTAAACTGCACCAGACCAGTTTCATCACCCCATGCAGACCGATACACCAGATATACAGGTAGCTTTTCTGACAACAGTACCGTTTTTGGTTCTTTCTGATTCATGGCTTCAGCAATAGCCTCTTCATCCCATCCTTTCAAATCTTTGAGTAAGTAAGCAGCAAGCTTGTCTGGATACTCTAATCTTATACACCCATGACTAAAGGCTCGTTCACTTCTGTTAAATAAATAATCAGATGGAGTGTCATGCAGGTAAATATTGACCGAATTCGGCATGATGAATTTCACCAAACCCAATGCGTTAGATGGTCCCGGATCCTGCACCACACGGTAAGTAATTGTTTCTGGATTGACACTGTTCCAATCTATTTTGTCCGACTCCAGTGGCTCGGAATCCTCCTGCCAGTCTGGATACAATTTATAACCTCTCTTGATCAAATATTGGTTATCTGCACGAAGCTTAGGTAGGATTTCATCACGTACAATCCCAGGCGGAACAGTCCAAGTAGGACTAAAAACAATGTATTCCAAATCTTCTCTAAAAATTGGTGTTTGCGACGCTTCCTTACCCACGATCGTACGCATGGAAAGAGTGTTTTTTCCTTTCTCAAAGATGTTGAGGTAATAATCAGGAATATTGACAATTATGTACTTGTCTCCTAAGTCTTCGGGCAACCAGCGCATTCGTTCCAGATTTAGCTTCAGCATGTCTATTTTACGTGAAATTGGGATATTGTAAGCAGCAATTGTTGCCTTACCAATAACTCCATCTGGCTCCAAACCATGTCGTCTCTGAAAATTTACAACTCCGGCCACAAAAACAGAATCAAAATCCTTGGTGACCAAAGCATCTTTAGCAAGATCTCCTGTCTGCATAAACCGGTTGGCCATCTTCAGTACATAGACGCTGGTGTCACCCATTTCCAGACTCAAGTCCTCTGGAAGGGGATCCCAATCAATGATTTCCTTCTCTAGTGTTTTGTATTTGGATAATGCAGCTACAGTCTGATAGTAAGCTGGCTCCTGAGGAGTCAACAAATCAATCGCTTTAGAAACGCTGTTATTCGCACAAATAGGAGCAACAGCAATCTGTGGCCCCACTTCCAAACCGGACAAAGTTCTAGGAGGAACAGACCCGTTTGCCATATGATAGGCATATGTCATGTAAGCAATGGTCATTCGCACATCAAGTACAGCCAGTGCCAAATTATTTGGATTTCGTTTTTCATAAACCTGCTTTCGAAGGTTGATTAACTTAAACACATCGTACGACTGAGGATTCAATCCATGCGAGCGGGCATTCAGAAACAAGTTGAGTAATTCATCAAATTCCTTAGTCGTTGATTTTTCACCTACCCAAACAACCGAAGTATTTTTTAATTGATAAAAATGAAGCACTTCCTCCTTTATCTGATAAGCATTGTACAAATCGCGAACGTGCCGGGCAGTTTCTATTGTATCTAAAACCGTAGCCAGATAATCAGACACATCAGCTGTAGCTGTTTTGTCAATTGGAACTGGAGTAAAATCCTGATCAAAAGTATCTGTTTCATAAGTTGCTAAATCAATGGAGGAAATCTCCAAAGTACCCAAAGTAGGTTTACATGCCACCATCAACACATAAATGAGTGGTATATATAAAGTTTGTCTAAGTTTTTTCATACGTGATTATTTAAGCTGTGGTACCATTCAGAACCGCACAACCCACCAGTTGTTTGAAATGAATTGAAGCTTTCATCACTATATCCATCCAGAAAGTACCACTAACAGCAAATTTTTACCTCCTGTGTTTTAGGCGTGTCTCTTACCTATCCAACACACCAATGACTCAATCTAAAACCCTATTTTTGGAGTAGCACAAACTATATATCATGAGAAAAGCACTTTTCCTGCTAATGCTAATTCCAGCACTTAGCTATGCTCAAGACCATACAGAAATGGTCAAAAAAATCTATGATCATCAACTCACACAAAGCCCAGTTTATGAAAACTTACGCTACTTGTGTAAAGAGATAGGACCAAGACTAAGTGGCTCTCCACAAGCAGCCGCTGCAGTAGAATACACTCGCCAATTGATGATGGACTATGGATTCGACACTGTATACCTTCAGCCAGTAATGGTTCCTCATTGGGTACGAGGACAAAAGGAAATCACCAGAGTGACTAATTCTGACATAAAAGGTGCTTTTGAATTGAATTCTATTGCGCTTGGAAACTCCGTTGGAACAGGAGCTGAAGGCGTGCATGCTGAGGTAATCGAAGTAAAAAGCATAGAAGAAGTGAACAAGCTAGGCAAAGCTGTAGCTGGTAAAATTGTCTTCTACAATGGCGAGATGGACCCAACGAAGGTAAATACTTTCGCTGCTTATGGATCTGCTGTAGTGCAAAGAGCTTATGGAGCATCAGAAGCAGCTAAGAACGGTGCCAAAGCCGTTGTGATCAGATCTATGACCAACAGAAGAGATGATATTCCACATACAGGATCATTGGTTTATAAACCTTTGATGCCAAAGATTCCAGCGGTAGCCATCAGCACCAATGATGCGGACGAGCTAAGCAAATTATTGGCTAAGCAAAAAGGATTGAAAATCTACATGGAAACACATTGTGAGATGAAGGAAGACATTCTTTCCTATAATGTGATTGGAGAAATCAAAGGATCTCAATATCCTGAAGAGATCATCACAGTTGGTGGACACCTGGACTCATGGGATGTGGGAGAAGGTGCTCATGATGATGGAGGCGGATGTATGATGTCTATCGAAGTAGGACGCACATTCATCGAGATGGGAATCCAACCCAAAAGAACGCTACGTGTAGTAATGTTTATGAATGAAGAAAACGGTCTTCGCGGAGGAACCGAATATGCACGTGTAGCTGAAGAAAAAGGCGAAAAGCATATTGCAGCCTTGGAATCTGATTCAGGTTCTTTCGGTCCAATGGGATTCTCGAGCATGGGCAAAGAAGAGCAGCGCAAAAAAGTACAAGGTTGGGCGAAGTACTTCACTCCATATCATGTGTGGAGTTTTGAGCGTGTAGGAAGTGGTGCAGATATTAGCCCACTAGAAAGTCAGGGAGTTTTCCTAATGGAAATGGAGCCAAATCCACAGAAATATTTCAACTATCACCACACCAATGCGGATACTTTTGAAGCAGTGGACAAGAGAGAGTTGGAGCTTGGAGCTGCTACCATGACGAGTATGATCTACTTGATCGATCAGGAAGGAATATAATTCAATTGGTTTAAGATAAATGTGAAAGCCGGGTGATGCCCGGCTTTCTTGCTTATTCAACTACCAAAAACTCTATATCAACAAACCACTCTTCCCCATCTTTATAAGGAGTAGGTGTTGGTACGATATTAATTCCTTCATTTTTAAGATTAAGTGTAGCCGCTATAAGTTTACTCCTGTTGAACAAGTCACCTGGCTTTACATCAATAAATGATTGCACATAATTCAAATCCGACAACCCTTGATCATCAACAGTGCAAACGCGGTTGATATAAACATCTTGTCCCTCATAAACATCAAAAGTCAGAGCCACCATACCATTATCCAATTCTTTTATTTCTGGTTCTACTCTGAAGAATAAATACCCCAGATCCATGTATAATGATGCAACATCCTTATCATCTAGTGATACAAAAGCTAAACGTTTATTTAAATCTTCCTCCATATAAACATCACCAGGCTTCAAACCAAGTTGTGCAGTCAATTCAGCATCCGAGTAAAGCTCATTACCTTCCCACTTAATGCTATTAATAACAGGCCCTGAAAGACTTACCTCTTCTGCATGCATGGTTTCAACTTCTTGAGTACAGGAGGAGAATATAAGACCTGCTAATAGTAAAACAGGCAACGCAAGAGCATATCTCCATAAGCTCTGTGCATTTGATTTTTGTGTGTTAATCATCATGATACGTTTTTTTAAATTTTGTTTAGAAAATGAATGGGTAATGCCTTGACTGGACGAACTACAAGCAAGAGAAAGCATCAACCGAGAGTATTGATCCACATCATGGCTTATAGCCATAGTCGCTTCATCAGCTTGATACTCATGAATCAGCCGTAAGTCTGACTTGATAAAATAAATGAATGGATTGAACCAACAAACAGCTGAAACCAGCTCCATTAGGATCAGGTCATAAGTATGTTTATGATCCACATGTGCCTTTTCATGAGATAAGATTAATGCTTGTGATTGTTCATCAATGGCCTGAAGACATGAAACAAAGATCCATTTCCCAAAGGAGAAAAAACGGGTACTTTGGGGAATGTAAATCAATTGAACTCCTGACTTCATATCCACTTCATTGTTACGAACCAATCTCAACACCTTACTAATTGAAAGAATTATTCGAATAATGAAATAGAGAACACCAATAAGATAGATCGAAAATATCACCACTGGAATTAATGAGAACCAATTGTAGGAAGACTCAACGCTCTCCGATGAGTGAGAGACCTCATTAGTTGATTCCGACCAATCCCAAGTGTATAATTCAGCCGGAGCAGCGGCATTATAAATCGGAATCTCCAATACAGGAATGAGGAATGAAACCAAGACAGTGGCAACCAGATACACTCTACTCCATTGAAAAGATGACAGCTTTTGAAAGAATAATCGATATACCAACCAAAACAAGAAATGGCAACATGCCACCTCTAACAAATAGATAAACCAACTCATGATTGATCCTTTTTGTATTGATCAATCAATTCTGAAATCTCTTTGATATCCTTTTCAGAGAGTTCATCCTCCTCTGCCATAAAGGAAACGACATTGTTCAAAGACCCACCAAAGAAATTCTTCACAAGGTCTTTAACTACATGTTTTTTGTACTTGATGCGAGAGACTATAGGAAAGTATTCATGAGTCTTCCCATAAGCCTTATGACTCACATAACCTTTGGTTTCAAGAATTCTAATGATAGATGAGATGGTCGTGTAAGGTGGCTTTGGCTCCGGATACATCTCCAAAACATCATTCACAAAGCCTTTTTCAATCTCCCAAAGAATCTCCAGAGTGGTTAATTCTCGTTGTGTAAGTTCTTTCATAGATTAAAGATATAACGCAACATTGAGTTAATCAACTTAACTATGCGTTATTTAACGTTAACTTACGTTAAAACCAGAAGTTAGACCATAAAAATGCCCTCAGAAACATCAGAGGGCATTCTAAAATCTTCAGGATAACCTGATACAAATTTTATATTGTAAAATATTCTTTAATGACTATGTGAACTCTCAACGTTTCCACCATTTAGGTTATAGTTTCCTCGCAAAACCACTTCCCTCCCATTGATTAGCTCCAGAGGTCCGAATATCGCCACATTTTTGCCATCATCATGTCCCACTTCTAATTGAACCTTCTTAAACCCCTCATTGGAATTGGTAAAAGCAAAGGAGTTTTCACCTTCTTTCAAAATTTCCGTTGATGGTAGCACCAAAGAAGAATCAACCTGATAGATGATTTTCCCAAAAACCACTGAATTAATCGCTACATCTGGAAAATCCTCAGCTGGATGCACGTGAATATTGGCAGATAGAGTCTCTCTATTAAGTTGTGAATTCACCAAAAACACTTCTCCACCATACTCCTGTGTTTCTCCAGGAAGTCTCAAGAATACTTTCATCCCCTTTTTTACTTTTCTTAAGTCTTGTTGGTATACCTGGAGTTCTACATGCTCATGTTCATGATTTAGAATACTCAAAATAGGCTCAGACGTATTGACATGTTCACCAGTTTTTAAAAACAAATCTGTGATCATTCCCTCAATTGGCGCTCTTAATGGTAAAGTCTGACTTACTGACTCAGAAGTAATCGAATAGGCGTTGATTCCCAATCGGTTCAAGTCAGCTTCAATAGCCCTAAGTTCAGCTTCAGCAGCTATTTGGTCACTCACTAGTTGCTCATAATTTCTCTGAGAAACCGTTTTACCATCCAGCAACTCTGATTTTCGAACTACATCCTTCTGTACAAACTCAAGATGTGATCTGGCTGACAAATAGTTCTTCTGCAATTCAGCTACCGACGGGTGCGTCAGATAACCAAGGACTTGCCCTTTCTTCACCTTGTCGCCTGGCAACACCAATACTCGAGACAGGTAAGCCTCTATTGGAGCCGATAATTTAATGGAATGATTCGGTGGAACATCCACATTTCCTGTTGAAGAAATGGTATGATAAACAACTCCCTTCGGAAGTTTACCCACCTCTATATGGTTGTACGCCAATTGCTCTTTAGTGAGCTTTAGCGCTGCATTCTCCTCATGTACCTCCTCAGTTGGAGCCTCTGATTGGCCACATCTCAGGACCAGGAGTCCTGCAATGATGATATATATGAAATTTTTCATGTCTTTAATTTCTATAATGGAATAGCTTATTCCGTGTAGTAGTTAAGTTCAATAAGTGTTTTGAGGTACAGGCTTTGAGTTGCTAATGCACTTCTTAGTCCTTCGTAGCTCTGATTGACCACATTGATAAAATCGAATGCATCTAACTCTCCAGCATCTAAAGCGACCTGCGCTTGTTGTACCAATACATCTAGCTGATCTGCGGAACTCTCTTGTGCCAATACAAAATCGTCCTGAATCAAACTTAGAGCTGCCAGGCATTTACTAAGCGATTGCTGAAGCTGTCGCATCTGCATATCATTTTGTACTTCCACCTGATCCAAAGCCACTTTTCGCTCCTGCACTCTGGCACTTTGTGGACGGAACCACAATGGAACTGATGCTCCAAACTGGACGCCTTGAAAACCAGAAACACCCTCGAGCTGCTGATTAAAGTAACCGACACTTAATCCCGGGAAATAGCCAAGTTTTTCTGTTTTCAATTGCTTAGATGCCAGAGTTTCGTGCTGATCCAACAGCTGATAGAAAACCGCGCTCAAAACCGTATCGCCACTCGTAAGAAGTGCTGGCAATTCTTGAGGCAATGAAAGTTCTTGCCTTCCCATTGTTGTCATCTCTACTAAGTATTGACTTGTGAGCTCAAAATCAACTTTAGCCTGAGCTACCTGATTCCGCAAATTGCTGTATTGCTGACTTAGGTAAGAAACCTCTAGCAAACTTTTATCCCCAGCTTCCACAGCCTTTTCACTACTTCCTACCACTTCTTTGTAAAGCTCAAGCTGTGATTGAAGTGATTGAAAAGCAAGTCCAGCCTTTACCCAATCGACATACGCCGAAGAAACTTCCATTTTCACCCAGCGCTTGTTCATTTCCTGATTCATCTCAGCGAGCTCAACAGCCATGCTTGCCGTTTTGCCACTAGAAATAGCCTTTGGAATATTACCCAGAGACTGAGTAATGGAAATATTGTAATCATTCACTCCAGCATTGATCTCGCCATACTGGACATTCACACCAAGATTACCCGGATCATATGATTGTTTTTTCAAAGCTGATTGCTTCTGTACTTCCAGGTCAGCCATTTTCACGGCACCATAGTTGGATAGTGCTTTTTGCTGAACTTCTTCCAGACTCGTTGGAGTTTGAGCATTCGTTGTAAAACCTAGTCCACATAACAATACAATGATCATTGCAGCTTTATTCATTCCGAACTTCTTATGATACACCATATTGTAAACCACTGGCAGCACAATCAAAGTCAGTAAGGTAGAAGTAACTAATCCGCCAATAACCACAGTTGCCAAAGGACGTTGCACTTCAGCTCCTGCAGTTGTAGAAATCGCCATTGGCAGGAATCCAAGTGCCGCAACTGATGCAGTCATTACAACCGGACGCATACGTACCATTCCTCCTTTTACAACCAGCTCTTTCAAAGTAATTTCTCCTTCTTCCTGAAGCTGATGATAGTATTGAATCAATACAATTCCATTGAGTACCGAGACACCAAACAAAGCAATGAATCCAACTCCCGCGGAAATACTAAATGGCATGTCTCGAATCCAAAGCGCCAAAACCCCTCCAATTGCTGAGAATGGAACTGCTAGGAAAATTATTAATGAATCGATGATGTTGTGGAATGTGAAATACAACAAAACCACAATGGACAACAACGCCAATGGAACCGCTAGCTGAAGTCTTGCCGTTGCTTTCTCAAGATTTTCAAACTGACCTCCAAACTCCATCACATATCCAGCAGGCATCTTTAGTTCAGCACCAAGTTTTTGTTTCAACTCTTCTACCAAACTAGCTACGTCTCTATTTCTCACATTAACTCCTACACTTATTCGTCTTTTTGCCTGATCTCTCGATATCTGAAGTGGACTTTGAGTTGAAATAACCGAAGCTACCTGTGACATAGGAATCAACTTTCCATGCATGGTCTCTACCCAAAGACCTCCAAGATTGAAATCATTTCTGAAATTTTCATTGTATCGAACCACGAGATCAAACTGGCGTTCATTCTCAAAAATCTGACCAACGGCATAACCCGCATAGGCTGCTTCCACCGTTCTGTTAAGATCTGCAACATTCACTCCATATTGCGCCATCATTTGACGATCATAGGTGATCTTGTATTGGGGAAGTCCTTCTGTTTGATCCACTTTTACATCCCCCACACCGTTCACATCTTGAATGATTTGACCGGTTTTATTAGCCAAGCCGGCCAATGTTTCCAGATTCTCACCAAATATCTGAATGGCGACATCTGTCTTTGCCCCGGTAACCAATTCATTGAACCGTAACTGAATCGGCTGAGTGAAGTCAAAGGAAGCACCAACAATGATTGATAACTTCTCTTTCATCAATGCCACCAGATCTTCACGATTGTCAGCCATAATCCACTCATCTTTTTCTTTCATGATGAGCATGATATCGGCATTCTCAACCGACATTGGATCTGTAGGAACCTCTGCCGTACCAATTTTGGACACAACATGCTCAACCTCTGGGAAGTTCTCTTTCAGTATCTTCTCCGCTGCAGTGGTGGTCTTTATACTTTGAGTCAATGAACTACCTGACTGGATGGTCATCTGCATGGCCATGTCTCCTTCTTCCAGATTAGGAATGAACTCTCCTCCCATTCTTGAAAAAAGAATTACAGATGCCAATAAGGCTGCAACAGCAAAGGCAATGACCAAACCAGGCACTCTCATTGCAAAGTTGAGAGTTGGTCTATACATATTTCGAAGGCCATCAACTATTTTATCGGAGAACGTTTTGTGTTCCTTGATATCCTTTTTCAGGAAAATAGAAGCCATCACCGGCACATAAGTCAATGAAAGGATCATTGCTCCCAGAATCGCAAAACTCACAGTGAACGCCATTGGGCGGAACATCTTTCCTTCGGTACCTACTAAAGTCATGATTGGCACAAAAACCACTAGAATAATCAACACCCCAAATGCTGCCGAGTTATAGATTTTACCTGAAGTCTTGATTACGGCATCATCCATTTCATCTTGAGTGAGCTTCCTACCTACATAGTTGGTATACAAAACATGCAGCACTGATTCTACAATAATCACCGCTCCATCCACTACAATTCCGAAATCCAGCGCTCCCAAAGACATCAAGTTGGCTGAAACACCGAAATAGCGCATTAGCATAAACGCAAACAGCATAGAAAGTGGGATCACAGAAGCTACGATCAATCCTCCACGGATATTACCCAGAAGCAACACCAACACGAAGATTACGATGATTCCTCCTTCAATAAGATTTTTCTCTACGGTACTAATTGCTCGACTAATCAAAGAAGATCGATCAAGATATGGTTCTATTTTCACTCCTTGAGGAAGAGATGACTGAATTTCAGCCACACGGTCCTGCACATTGGCTATAGCCGCCGAAGAATTACTCTCTTTCAACATGAGTGTGATACCTCCTACCACTTCACCTTTTCCATCCATGGTCATGGCTCCATAGCGTTTTGGGCTTCCCAATTTCACTACAGCAATATCACGAACGTATACAGGCAACTCACCATTCTGGGTAACCAAAACCTGCTCTATATCCTCTTTTGTTTGAAGTCTTCCAAATGTTCGGATATAGAATGAATTGGTTCCTTTTTCCTGATAGCTACCTCCGGAGTTTTCATTATTCACTTCCAGCGCACTAATCAACTGTGACATGGAAACACCTAATGAAAACATTCTTTCTGAGTTGATAGAAACTTCGTATTGTTTGACCAACCCTCCGAAGCTACTCACTTCAATAATTCCGGGGATACCTGCTAATTGACGCTTCACGATCCAATCCTGAATGGTTCGAAGATCCATGATATTGTATAGATCTTCATATTCTGGATCAACTGTCAGCGTATACTGGTAAATCTCTCCCAATCCGGTGGTAATTGGCATCAACTCCGGTTTTCCAAGTCCATCAGGGATACTAACTACCGACAGCTGTTCACGCACATACTGTCGTGAATCCAATGTCGGCATATCCTCTTCAAAAACTACGGTAATAACGGACAAGCCATATCTGGAAATCGAACGAATCTCCTCTACACCGGGTAGGTTAGAAATACTCGACTCTATGGGAAAGGTAATAAGCTGCTCTACCTCTTCAGCAGCCAGTGTAGGTGATACGGTCACCACCTGCACTTGATTGTTGGTAATATCTGGAACGGCATCCAATGGTATTCCACGCATGGAATAAACTCCACCGATGACAATCAGTAGTACCAACAAAAAAACAACGAGCTTATTCTCAACGGAATAAGCGATGATTTTTTGAAACATCAATTTTCACTTTAATAATTCGATACTTGTACATGGTGCCAGAGGCACGCGATAAATCAAACTAAAAAGTGAAGGGGGAGCCCGTAAAGTATGGGTAGTAGATAAGTATTGGTGATTGATTGGTAAAGAAACCTCATAGGATTCGGGTTTCTCAGATTGAATCTCAACAAACTCAAAGTCTAGCTCAATAATAGAAAGGACAATCAGATCTGTATTCAAATCTGGCTGAAAATCGGCTATTTCAAATTCTTCCAGGTGATTAAACCCTAGATCGAATTGAAAAACATCACTCAGCAAATTGCTAGGACATTGATGCTGTTGAGCAACAGATAGGCGTTCCCTCGCGCTCTCGTGATGGTGCGGAGTTACAGAATGCAACAGCAACATCAAGAGCGGTATCCACAGAAAGATATGTACACCTTTTTTACTCATGATCTCACAAATTTACGAAGAACATGAGAAATGGTTGGTAACGAGTGTTACAGCTTAGATAAATAAATAGACTAGAAATAAAATAATCAAAAGTATTGCCACCCATTTATAGCCAGGACTAAAGTCGGTAAACTCATAGCCACAGATGGGACACTCCTTGCTTTTAGCATCCACTTCCATTGCACAGGATGGGCATTCTTTCTTTTTCATTCTACAATATTCTCCTAAAAAAATTCACCCTCCCGAGTACTCGAAAGGGTGAAAATTGATCCTTATAATTTATTTTAATTTTCTGTATTTGATACGCGTTGGACCGGTATCTCCCAGTCGCTTCTTACGGTTTTCTTCATATTCAGTGAAGTTTCCTTCAAACCAATACACTTGAGAATCTCCTTCGTAAGCCAATATGTGTGTACAAATTCTATCCAGGAACCATCTGTCGTGACTGATTACCACAGCACATCCACCAAAGTTTTCCAATGCTTCCTCTAGCGCTCTTAGCGTGTTTACATCCAGGTCGTTGGTAGGCTCATCCAATAAAATCAGGTTAGCTCCCTCTTTCAATGTAATTGCCAAATGAACTCTGTTTCGCTCACCACCTGATAGTACTCCTACTTTTTTGGTTTGATCGGATCCTGAGAAATTGAACTTACTCACATAAGCACGAGCATTCATTTCTTTTTCTCCAAGCTTAATGTTCTCGTTTCCTCCAGTAATTGCCTGGAAAACAGAATCATCAGCTTTCAGGTCATTATGCTCTTGATCTACATAGGCCATTTTCACTGTTGGTCCTACTTCGAAGGTTCCTGTGTCAGGTTTTTCCTTCCCTGTAATCAAGTTGAATAAAGTGGTTTTACCAGCACCATTTGGACCGATCACCCCTACGATACCACCTTGAGGAAGATTAAAAGACAAGTTTTCAAATAAGAGCTTATCACCATATGATTTAGAAACATTCTCTACCTCGATCACTTTGGCACCAAGTCTTGGCCCAGCAGGAATGTAAAGCTCAAGTTGGTTCTCTTTCTCCTTACCTTCTTCTCCTACAAGCTTATCATAAGCAGAAAGTCTAGCTTTACTCTTCGCATGACGACCTTTTGGTGTCATCTTCACCCACTCCAACTCTCTTTCGAGTGTTTTCTGACGCTTAGACTCAGTCTTTTCTTCTTGCTTTAGTCTTTTCTGCTTTTGATCCAACCAGCTAGAGTAGTTTCCTTTCCATGGAATACCTTCACCTCTATCTAGTTCCAAAATCCATCCAGCTACATTATCAAGGAAGTATCTATCGTGAGTTACGGCGATTACTGTACCTTGATATTGCTGCAAGTGTTGCTCCAACCAATGTACTGACTCAGCATCAAGGTGGTTAGTAGGCTCATCCAGAAGCAATACATCTGGCTCTTGCAACAATAAACGACAAAGCGCCACACGTCTTTTCTCACCACCCGACAGGTTTTTGATCACTGCATCTTCTGGTGGCGTACGCAAAGCATCCATTGCACGCTCCAACTTGTTATCTAGATCCCAGGCACCTACCTGATCTAGTTTTTCCTGAACTTCTCCTTGCTTCTCGATAAGCTTATTCATCTTATCTGGATCCTCAAGAATCTCTGGCTCAGAAAATTTCAGATTGATTTCATCGTATTGTTTTAGCAAATCGGTAATCTCCGATACAGCTTCACTAATTACTTCTTTTACGGTTTTATCAGGATCTAATTGTGGCTCTTGCTCCAATAATCCAACACTATATCCAGGCGAAAAAACCACTTCTCCCTGATATTCCTGATCGATTCCGGCAATAATCCTCAATAAAGAAGACTTTCCTGAACCATTTAAACCCAACACTCCTATCTTCGCACCGTAGAAGAAGGAGAGATAGATATTTTTAAGTACTTGTTTCTGTGGCGGGTATATCTTGTTTACCCCTGCCATTGAAAAGATTATTTTTTCGTCTGACATTTTTGGTTAATTTCAAAATCGGAAGTCGAAGTTAACTTATTTATCTCATCGATCGGAATATAAGACTAATAGAATAAGTTGTGAGCGAAAAGGAAATACCTTTCGGTAATATTAAGGATGACAAAATTTTTCTAAATGCCTGGGGAGAACACCCTGAACGGCAAATTGGAGAGGTTAGAGAAGACGAAGAATCTTCGGTAGCCTACTTCGTAGAAAAATATGAAGAGCTGGTTAAAAAGATCAATGACCTGGAAAAGGAAATTGAGGAATCCGTTAACAAAGGTTCTTTTTTAATGAAATTGAAGCATTTGAAATCTCAACTATCAGAACATGATGGATTAGGAGATTACATTGTTTTAGAAGAACGACTTACCAAGCAGGAAGCACTTCTTGAGGACATCATTCTAAAGAACAGAGAGCGAAACTCTGAGATCAAAAAGAGTCTTCTAGAGGAAATAAGAACTGCGGCTGACAAAATTAACTGGAAAGAGGCCACTCTCGAAATTCACGATATCAAGGCTCGTTGGATCAAAACGGGTAACCCAAAAGAAGATGAGCAAGAACAGCTAGAAGAAGACTTTTGGGGAGTTATTGAAGCCTTTTTTGAAAAGAAAAAAGAGTTTTACGAAGACAAGAAGCGTCTTGGGGAACTTCGCAAAAAGGAATATGAAGAAATCATTGAGCGTACTAAAACGCTAGAGAATCTTCATGGCAAAGCGAAGTTTGACAAGATTGGAGAACTGAAAGAGGCTTGGAAAGAAGTTGGTAACATTCCTAAGGAAGAATACACTGAGCTTTTGAAAATCTTCAACAATCGATTGAAGCCTAAGAGACCGAGAGTATCATCTCACAGTCAGCCTGCAATGGACATCAAGCCAGTCCTTGCTGACTTAGACAAGTTCATAGATGGTTCTGAGAACTACAATTTCAAAAAATTGGATGAGATCAAAAATTCATTGAAGAATTACAGACCTCATGACTTTGATGGCAAAAACGCAAAAAAAGAAGCGTTCACCAAAGTCCAGTTATTGATGGAACGTGACTTTATAGACAAGCTTGCCAATAAGCGTTTCAACAATTTCAGAGAACTTGAAAAAGCAAAAAAACGTCAAATCAGAATCGGAATTCTAGAAGAATTGATCAGTCGTGATCAAACTGATTTGGAAAAATATCAAGAAAATTCAGCCAACTTCTCTTCATCAGGGAATGGCGGGTTAGGTTTCATTGAAAAAAAATTAGCTCAGCAAGAGGCCAAAATCAGAACGAAAAGGCAGCTTTTGAAGCTCATGAAAGAAGAAAAGTGAAATTTTTTCTTAAAAATGAAACAAAAAAATTGTGTTTTACATTAAAGTGTAATATCTAATAGTGACGTGAGCAAAATAAAAGTTTGATTTCTCACTAGAAAAACTATTTTTGCACGAAATTTTTAAAAGGCAGAAGAATATGTATTGGACATTAGAATTGGCTTCTTATTTAGAAGACGCACCATGGCCAGCCACCAAAGATGAGTTAATTGATTTCTCAATCCGTTCTGGAGCACCGCTAGAGGTGGTAGAAAATCTTCAGGAACTAGAAGACGATGGGCAGCCTTATGAAAACATAGAAGAAATCTGGCCGGATTATCCAACAAAGGAGGACTTCTTTTTCAACGAGGACGAATATTAATTTCGCCACCCGTATTATAAGAAACTGACACTAACCCTGATCTTCTGCATCAGGGTTTTTTATTTTTTCAATAATGCTTCAGCTAGAATCAGATCTTCAGGAGTAGTAATCTTGATATTGCGGTAGTCACCTGACACCACTTCTACTTGTTTACCACTTGCTTCATAGACAGAAGCATCATCGGTAAACAGTGGTGACTCTTCCTGCGCAAATGCCTGTTTAATCAATTCGACTCGAAATGTCTGTGGCGTCTGTACAGCATAGTACAAGGACCGATCTCTTGCTACAGTACCGCCATCACCTTTCTCACGTATAGAATCCTTTAGCGGGACCATTACCACTCCACTACCTTTAGCCTCTGCCAGCTCAAAAGAAGATCTTATTACTTCCTTAGAGATCATTGGTCGAACCGCATCATGTATGGCCACCAAGCCATTATCCACCTGATTCAGACCTGATTTCACACTCTGAAAACGTGTAGCTCCACCAAAAGCGATTGAAACGTCTTGACTAGATAAGTACTTAGCCTTTAACTCCGTCCAGGTAGGAAGATGAGCTTCAGGAAGAACCAGTACAATATGGATGGAAGGGTCATAAGCAAGAAAAGCCTCAATGGTGTGTACCATTATAGGCTTTCCTAAAATTTCTATGAATTGTTTTGGGAGGGCTTGTTTCATTCTAGACCCACTACCTCCCGCTACTATGATTACATGCTTTCGCATTAAATAATCAACATTGCATCACCATAAGTGAAGAATCTATATTTTTCTTTGATAGCAGTCTGGTAAGCCTCCATGATCAAATCATATCCTCCAAATGCAGCAGCCATCATTAACAATGTAGACTCTGGCAAGTGGAAGTTAGTCACCAATGCATTACAGATTTTGAACTCGTATTGAGGGAAGATGAATTTATCAGTCCAACCTTCGTTTGGCTTCAATCTTCCACCAGCAGATACAGAAGACTCTAAAGTTCTCATTACCGTAGTACCTACAGAGATAACTTTTTTCTTCTCATCCAATGCCTGATTTACTCTATTAGAAGTTGATTCTGGCACGAAGTAGTTCTCAGAATCCATTTTATGCTTTGTCAAATCCTCAACATCTACAGGTCTGAAAGTTCCAAGACCAACGTGTAGTGTAATCGGATCGATATCTACACCTTTAATCTCTAAACGCTTCATTACCGCTTGAGTAAAGTGAAGACCTGCAGTTGGAGCAGCTACAGCACCTACATTTTGAGCATAGATCGTTTGGAAACGCTCTCTGTCTTCTGGCTCAGCCGCTCTCTTAATATTTTTTGGAAGTGGAGTTTCTCCTAAACGATCAATCATTTTGTAGAAATCCTCCTCATCACCATCAAATAAGAATCTGATGGTTCTTCCTCTAGATGTCGTATTGTCAATTACTTCAGCAACTAGTTCGCCTTCGCCGAAGTAAAGCTTATTTCCTACACGGATTTTACGAGCTGGATCTACCAAAACATCCCAAAGTTTCATCTCCTTGTTGAGCTCTCTCAAAAGAAAAACTTCAATTTTGGCACCCGTTTTCTCTTTGTTACCGTATAACCTCGCAGGGAATACTTTGGTATCATTGATTACCATCACATCCCCTTCATCAAAATAATCTACAATGTCTTTAAATATCTTGTGCTCTATTTCACCTGTATCTTTATGGATAACCATGAGACGCGATTCGTCCCGGTTTTCCGTTGGGTGTAGAGCAACATGACTAGATGGTAGATCAAATTTGAACGCAGATAATTTCATATCGTATGCTTGGATTAACCGATGGTATGTTATTTAAACAAGTCGGCAAAATTAGCAAATACTTTTGTTTTTATCGCATAAAAACCATATTTACCTTGCAGACTCACTAACCTAACGAACAAAACACATTGCTAGTTCTCAGATTAATCATAGAAAGTTTTCGATTTGCGTGGAACGCGCTTAGGATGAACCTACTTCGCACCACCCTTTCCTTACTTGGTGTTACCATTGGGATTTTTGCCATCATCGCAGTATTTACTCTGGTGGATTCGCTCGAAAAAAGCATTAAAGATTCTCTAAGCTTCCTCGGCACCAACAACATCAATGTTGAAAAATGGCCCTATGGGTTTGGTGGAGGTCCTTATCCCTGGTGGAAATACCTCCAAAGACCTTACCCTACTTATGACGAGTTTGAATTTCTCTCAGAAAATGTAAAACATGCGCAGGCCATAACCATTGCTGCCAGCAGAGGAGGAATTATCGCTAAGCAAGGAAGCTCCAGCTCTGTAGACCTTTCATTAGTTGGCACAGTGTACGAGCACCAAAATGTCTATGAAATCCCAATAAGCACAGGGCGTTATTTCACACCACAAGAAGCCGAAGCAGGCAGGAATGTAGTTGTATTAGGTAGCAGGCCAGCTAAAGAACTTTTCCCTACTGGGGAACCAATAGGACAGGACATTAAAATCAAAGGACTAAAATACCATGTTATAGGAGTCATCAAAGAAGAAGGAGAAAGTTTCATGGGCACTCCAAGTAATGACGACAACATTTATATGCCGTTCAAGTCCTTTACCAAAATATTTTATAGTGGAGCTCGTGGCGGTGTAGAACCATCCATTACGGTAAAGGGACTTGAATCAGACATTGGATTGGTAGAATTAGAATCCGAACTAAGAGGATTGATGCGAAAGAAACGATCACTCAAACCTAAAGAAGAAGACGACTTTGCGCTGAATAGACCGGAAGCAATTGCTAATTTCATAGGATCAACTTTTGATGTAATTGGATTCGCTGGAGGAATTATTGGAGGGTTCTCTATCCTGGTCGGTGGATTTGGTATTGCTAATATTATGTTCGTGTCTGTACGAGAACGAACCAATATTATCGGAATCCAGAAATCACTCGGAGCAAAGAATTACTTTATTCTTTTCCAGTTCTTGTTTGAGTCAGTTTTCTTAAGTGTGATCGGAGGTGGTTTCGGGATTATCCTCGTCTGGCTCCTCTCTTTCATCAATCTCGGGTCACTGGACTTAGTTCTAACCTTCTCCAATATTGCCTTGGGGTTAGGAGTATCAGCAGCCATCGGAATGGCATCAGGAATCATCCCGGCAGCAATGGCAGCTAGACTTGATCCCGTAATCGCCATCAGAACTCAGTAGAGAAAAGAAATTGGCAATATTAGGATTTTGATAATCCTAATATTGCCATCAAATAAAATACTATTTAGAGAATGGAGTGCGATACGAGAAATTCACTCTTACAGTATTTTTGGTTATTGTATTATAACAATGCAAGTCAGCAAAAGGGCCAATATCAACTTTATACCCACCTATACCTGAAGCTTTTACATCTGAAATCCCCATTTCTCTTTCTAAATAACAGGCAAAACTATTATTCATGAAAATCTTGCAATCCTCCCTTGGAAATTCTTCTGATCGAGTGTTAATCTGATCAAAAAGTAACTTTAGGTTTTCTTGAGCTGTCAATCTGAATCTTTTTATTTCTCAACGCCTAACTCATCAGGCACTTCTTCAGCTCCAGCGATTTTAGCCTTAATCTTCGCTTCCAGCTCTTCCATTAGCTCCGGATTGTCTTCAATCAACTGTTTCACGGCATCACGACCCTGACCAAGTTTACTATCATTGTAAGAGAACCAAGAACCTGATTTCTTAATTACATCGAGCTCTACTCCAATATCCAATACTTCTCCAGATTTGCTGATACCTTTTCCATACATGATGTCAAACTCAACTACTTTGAAAGGAGGAGCTACTTTGTTTTTCACCACTTTCACACGTGTACGGTTACCCAATACGTTATCGGCGCTCTCTTTGATCTGACCGATTCTTCTGATATCCAAACGAACCGAAGCGTAGAACTTCAAAGCATTACCACCAGTGGTTGTTTCAGGATTACCGAACATCACACCGATCTTCTCACGAAGCTGGTTAATGAAAATACATGCACATCCAGTTTTGTTAATTGCTCCAGTCAACTTTCTAAGAGCCTGAGACATCAAACGAGCCTGAAGACCCATTTTACTATCTCCCATCTCTCCTTCCAGTTCGCCTCTTGGAACCAATGCCGCCACAGAGTCAATTACTACAATATCCAAAGCTCCAGAACGAATCAAATGCTCTGCAATCTCCAAAGCTTGTTCACCATTATCTGGCTGAGAGATCAATAAGTTCTCCGTATCAATACCAAGCTTTTCAGCATAGCTCTTATCAAATGCATGTTCCGCATCAATAATCGCGGCAAGCCCACCTTTTTTCTGTGCTTCAGCAATACAGTGCATTGCCAGAGTAGTCTTACCAGAAGATTCCGGACCGTAAACTTCAATGATCCTACCTCTTGGTATTCCGCCTACTCCCAAGGCCATATCCAAACTCAAAGAACCGGTAGAAATGATCGGCACATCCAAAACTTTGTTGTCAGAAAGTTTCATGATGGTACCTTTACCATATGTTTTTTCCAGTTTATCTATGGTTATCTGGAGAGCCTTTAGTTTTTCACTCTTTTCAGCCATGCTTTATCTGTATTGTAATGTGAATTTCTGATTTTTAAACAAGTAACAAAGTTATCTTGATTAATACAATATAACCTTGAAAAGCTAAATATATTAGCAAATATATGTTGAAAAAAATTATTTTAGGGTGTTTGCTCATAATAATAGCATTATCTATCTGGAATTGGAAATGGCTAGAATATGGCTATATGCAGGCAAAAGGCCAGATACGTGTCATAGTTGAGGCTAAACCGATAGAAGAGTTTCTGGCAGACCCTAATTACCCTGATTCGCTCAAGCAAAAACTGTTACTTACTAAAGAGGTGAGAAAGTATGCCATAGACAGTCTTGGTTTGTATCAATCAGACAACTACACCAAGCTGTTCGATCAGGGAGGAAAAACATTGCTTTGGAATGTATCTGCTTCAGAACCATACGAATTAAAAGCATATCAATGGAATTATCCATTTCTGGGAAGCATGCCATACAAAGGATTCTTTGGTTTAGAAGAAGCCAAAAAGGAAGCCAAAAAACTTCAAGACGAAGGATATGACGTAAGAATCCGAACTGTTGGTGGATGGTCTACTCTTGGAATCCTTGAAGACCCACTATTGTCAAACATGCTGGAAAGAGGAGATGGCGAATTAGTTGAGGTAATTATCCATGAGCTCACGCATGCCACTATTTTCATCAAAGGAGAAATTGAATTCAATGAAAATCTCGCGAGCTTCATCGGAGAACGAGGCACCGAATTATTCCTGACCAGCCACTTTGGAGATAGTTCAGCACAACTAATGGAGTACATCCACTCAGAATCTGATTCTCGTGCGTTGACTCAAATTATTTTGAAAGGAGCACAATCATTAGACAGTCTTTATGGAACCTTTAGCGAAGATGATCCAACAGCTTTTAAAGATTCACTCAAGGCTCAGAGCATTTTGAATATAACTCGTCAACTAGATTCTGCGGATTTCTACAATCCCCGATATCACCAGATCTTTGAAAAAACTCAACCGAACAATGCATACTTCATGGCTTTTAGAAGGTATCACAACCAGGAAGATTCTATTCGATCCATTTATGAATCCTATAATTCCAATTTCAAAACCATGATTCAGGACTTAAAATCAAAGTATGGAAAGTGAGGGTTAGTTAACAAATTGTTACCTTTTATAAAGAAAATTGATTTCTATTTAATTTTGAATAATATCGAATGTCTTTGCTTGCTTTGGGCAGTACTGTGATGAACAGGCTTAGATGAATTAATTTTTGATAAAAAATCGGTTAACCTAATATTATCTCAAACCAAAAACCACATGGCGAAGCATAACCAAAAAATACTGGTTGTAGATGACGAAGCGGACATTCTTGAATTACTAAAGTATAACCTGGCAAAGGAAGGTTACGATGTAAAAACGGCACAAGACGGAATCAAAGGGGTGGATACTGCCAGAACTTTCATTCCTGATTTGATCATTTTGGATATCATGATGCCCAAGCAAGATGGTGTAGAGACTTGTCGTCAAATACGTGAGATTCCAGAATTAGCCAATGCGTTCGTTATTTTCTTAACAGCTCGTTCAGAGGAGTATTCTGAAGTAGCAGCTTTTGACATGGGTGCCGATGACTACATCACCAAGCCTATCAAGCCAAGAGCACTTGTAAGCCGAATCAACGCGCTCTTTAGAAGAGAGTCTAAAAAGAAGAAGGAGTCTAACAAAATTGCAGTTGGTGATTTGATCGTTGACAGAACGAGTTACACCGTTTATGTAGGCGATGACAAGATTAACTTGCCGAAAAAAGAATTTGAATTACTTTACTTCCTGGCACAAAACCCTGGCAAAGTATTTAGCAGAGACGAATTGCTACAAAACATCTGGGGGACAGATGTATATGTTCTTGCCAGAACGGTTGATGTGCACATTAGAAAAGTGAGAGAGAAAATAGGTGAAGGCTATATCTCCACAGTAAAAGGTGTGGGCTATAAGTTCGATACCAATTAATAACAACCCATGATAATCAACTCCCGAGGACTGTCATTGCTTTTGGCATCAGTAATTGCTGCCATTACCACTGCTTTCCTCACATTGGTACCATCTGTATTACCGGCAGCGTTAGCCATTGGTTTTGGCATAGCATTCTGTTCATCGTATATCTTGATCAGGCTGGTGCTAGAGTTTTTGTTTTTCCGACATATCAACTCTATCCATGAAGTCCTGAATCACATGAAAGATCAGGAGTTGTCTAATCTGACCAAACCTACGAACAAAGTCTCTCTGAATCCACTGAAAAAGATCAACAGAGACATCTACCACTACGCCGAACGCAAGCAACAGGAGATTTTAGAGCTGAAGCGAATGGAAACCTTCCGTAGAGAGTTCATAGCCGATGTATCTCATGAGTTAAAGACACCAATCTTTGCAGCGCAAGGATTCGTCCACACGTTGTTGGATGGTGCTGTAGAAGACAAGAAGGTTCGGATCAAGTTTCTAAAGAAAGCCGCAAAGAGTCTTGACGGACTTGACATTCTGGTTCATGATCTTTTGACTATTTCTCAAATGGAAACTGGTGAGATCAAAATGCACTTTGAAAGCTTTGACATCATGCGTCTAACCAAAGAAGTAATGGATCAGCTAGATGGCAAAGCCGAAAAACGAGACATTGATGTGCAAATTGAAAACGCTGATCAGAAGTACTTTGTAAAAGGTGACTATCAAAGAATCTATCAGGTTATGATGAATCTGGTTTCCAATGCCATCAAATACACCAAAAAAGGCGGGGCAGTGAAAATTAGGTTTGAAGAAAAGGGCAATACCGTATCGACATTCATAATTGATAATGGGCGAGGTATCCCTGAAGAAGATTTGAGTAGAATTTTCGAACGATTCTATCGAGTAGAAAAGAGCAGGTCCAAAGAAAAAGGAGGTACTGGTCTCGGACTCTCCATCGTCAAACACATCATGGAAGGCCATGACTCCACCGTAGAAGTGGAGAGTGAAGTAAAAAAAGGATCCACTTTTAGTTTTAAATTGAAAAAAGGTAAGCCCGTAGCGCATAGATTTGTAGACGAAGAAGAAGACGAAGAGGACGACTATGCATAAGTATGTTAAAGGCTTAAAGTTTGAAGACATTATTTTATTTGAGAATGAGCACTATATCGTGGTAAACAAACCACCTTATATCTCCACTCTTGAAGACCGTAATGACCCTATCGACTTATTAAAACTTGCCAAAGAATATTATGCTGATGCACAGGTTTGTCATCGCCTGGACAAAGAAACCTCGGGAGTAATAGTCATAGCAAAACACCAGGAAGCTTATCGCCACTTCGCTATTTTATTAGAGAAGAGACAAGTAAAGAAAGTTTATCACGCCGTAGTTAATGGAATTCATGAGTTTGAAAACCTGGAGTGTGATCAACCTATCTACTCTACAAATAGCAAATCGCGTGTTGATTTTAGAGAAGGCAAGCCATCGCTTACTTTGGTGAGCACTTTGGAGTCATTTAAACTACACACTTTGCTGAAATGCTTCCCTGTATCGGGAAGATTGCACCAAATCAGAGTGCACCTTGCTTTCCATGGCGCCAATATCGGTTGTGATCCAATCTATGGAGGCGATTACATCTATTTATCCCAGTTAAAGAAGAATTTCAATCTGGGTAAATCAAAAGATGAAGAAAAACCGCTTATTGAAAGAGTGGCACTTCATGCGCACAATATTGCTTTCCACAATTTTGAAGGTGGAGAGAATGATGTTATTGAAGTTGTAGCAGAGTATCCAAAGGATTTTGCGGTGTTGGTGAAGCAGCTTCGCAAGTATCTTTGAGACATCTCAGACTCAGGCATTTAGCCCCTCAACATAAATCACTGCTAATCTTGGTTTTACCAAATAATACTTCTATTTTTGTGTCCCTTTTCTGAGGGGGAACCATTAAGTTCATTATAAACAATTAAAAAATTGGATACTTTAAGCTATAAAACAGTATCGTTAAACAGTGCTACAGTAGAAAAGAACTGGGTCATAGTAGACGCAGAATCTCAAGTGTTGGGGAGAGTGTCCAGCGAAGTAGCAAAAATAATCAGAGGCAAGCACAAGGCGGGTTACACTCCAAATGTAGATTGTGGTGACAATGTTATCGTAATCAACGCAGATAAAATTCGCCTGACCGGTAAAAAATGGACAGAGAAGCAGTATGTTCGTCACACAGGATACCCTGGTGGACAGCGTTTCGAAACTCCAGCGGAAGCTAAAGCAAAAACCTCTAGATTATTAGTTGAAAGAGCGGTTAAAGGCATGTTACCTAAGACTAAATTAGGAAACAAGTTGATCAAAAATCTTTACGTGTATGAAGGTGCAGAGCATCCTCATGAAGCACAAAAACCAAAAGAAGTAAAACTTTAAAACCTAAATGGAAATTACTAACACCATTGGAAGAAGGAAAACTTCTGTAGCTAGAATTTACCTACAGAGCGGTAAAGGCGAAATCATTGTTAACAACAAAGAATTGGCCAAATACTTTCCTTCTGAGATTTTACAGACCATCGTAAAGCAGCCTCTAGTGAAGCTGGAATTGGATGGCAATTATGATATCAACGTTAATGTTGATGGCGGCGGACCAAAAGGTCAGGCGGAAGCAGTAAGACTTGCTATTTCCCGTGCCCTTGTAGAACTAGACGAGGAAAACAAACCTCCTTTGAAGCACGAAGGATTCCTTACAAGAGACCCTAGAATGGTAGAGCGTAAGAAATACGGACGTAGAAAAGCGAGAAGAAGATTCCAATTCAGTAAACGTTAATATCATAATGGAAAAACTAGAATACAAAGACTTATTGGATGCTGGTGTACACTTTGGTCACCTTACTCGTAAGTGGAATCCACAGATGGCACCATACATCTTCATGGAGAAGAATGGCATCCACATCATAGATCTAAATAAGACGCTTACTTCATTGGATGATGCAGCACACGCTATTCAGTCTGTCGTGAGATCAGGCCGAAAAGTAATGTTCGTTGCAACTAAGAAGCAAGCTAAAGAAGTAGTAGAAACTGCTGCTCAGAAGCTAAACATGCCTTACGTAACTGAAAGATGGTTAGGTGGTATGTTGACAAACTTCACTACTATTCGTAAGTCATTGAAGAAAATGGCTGGTATCGATAAGATGATGAAAGATGAATCTTACACGAACCTTGCGAAAAGAGAGCGTTTGATGATCAGCCGTGAAAAAGAAAAGCTAGAAAGAGTATTGGGCGGTATTGCTGACCTAAACAGACTTCCAGCAGCACTTTTCGTGATCGACATCAAAAGAGAGCACATTGCTATTGCTGAAGCTCAGAAATTGAACATTCCTGTATTTGCATTGGTAGATACTAACTCTGACCCTACTCAGGTTGATTATCCAATCCCTGGTAACGATGATGCTTGGAAATCTATCAACTTGATCACTAGCTACATTGCGAAAGCAATCGAAGAAGGTCTAGCAGAGCGTAAGAAAGACAAAGAAGACGCTAAGCTTCAGGAAGAAGAAGAAGAAAAAAGAAAAGCTGACGAGCAAAACGCTTAATCTCAGCCTTACTTCATGAAATAATAATGTGAAAATTGAACATTGTCTCTGATGATGTTCAATTTTTGTTATAAGCATTGCTAAAAATTAAAAGATAAAATAATGGCTATTACTGCAAAAGACGTAAACAAACTTAGACAAATGACCGGTGCTGGTATGATGGACTGTAAAAAGGCATTGGTTGAGGCAGATGGTGATTTCGAAAAAGCAATTGAGCTTCTAAGAAAAAAAGGACAGAAAGTTTCTGCTAGTAGAGCTGACAGAGAAACCACTGAAGGTGTAGTTGTTACAAGAACTAACGCTGACAACACTAAAGGTTTGGTTATCGCTCTTACTTGTGAGACTGACTTTGTTGCTAAAAACGAAGATTTCGTAGGTCTAGCTAACAAAGCTGCTGATCTAGCATTCGAAAATTCTCCTGCTGACGTTGATGCGCTTTTAGCTCTTAGCGCTGGAGACATCACTCTAGGTGAGAAAATCACAGAAACTACTGGTAAAATCGGTGAGAAAATCGAAATCAGTGCTTTCGAAACTATGGAAGGCGAAGCAGTAGTTCCTTACATCCACTCTAATGGTAAATTAGGCGTGATGGTAGTATTGAAAAACGTAAACGGTGCTTCTGTAGAGGACGCTGGTAAAGACGTAGCTATGCAAATTGCAGCTATGAACCCAGTTGCTGTTGACAAAGACGGTGTAGATCCAACTGTTATCGAGAAAGAAATCGAAATCGGAAAAGAGCAAGCAAGACAAGAAGGTAAGCCTGAGAACATCATTGACAAAATCGCTCAAGGTAAACTTCAAAAGTTCTTCAAAGAGAACACGTTGCTTAGCCAGCAATTCGTAAAAGACAACTCGCTTTCAATTCAGCAGTACCTGGATACAGTAAGCAAAGGTCTTACAGTAACTGAATTCAAGAGAGTCTCTATCGGATAATCAACATCCGAATTCAGAATAAAAAACAAAGCCCAGACGATATCGTCTGGGCTTTCATCATTTTTGAGGGGTTATTTTATTGATCTAGTCGATCGAACTTATCAGTGCAAAATCCACTGGTATTAAGTGCTCATCAAAACTCAGCGTCTCCTCCCCTTTATCTTTCGTCTTCACGGACATTGAGTAGTAAATCTGTTCGTCTTTAAAAACGCTTATCTTTTTAAAGTATTGAACTTTGTACTTGTCATATTTCTCATCGAGGTAGTATTCAATCGATAACGGAACCTCTCTAGTCATATCTACTTCTTCGCTCAAGCGAATACCGTCTGACAAGTAAATAGTTTTGTATTCTTTCTCATTAAAAGTAAACTCTGCCTGTATCGCTTGATCTCCAAGCTTTTGCCACTGTTTACTCACGCTTTGGGGATAATGATGGAAATGCCATTTTAAAATCTCAAACCCAATATCATCCTCAGCTAGTACTTGAGCATTACAAAACGATGCCACACCAAACAAAAATGCAGCCATTACAAGTTTAACAAAATTAGGTTTCATGATGGTGATTATTTTGAGATTATTATTAAATCTAAAGAGAATAAATAAAAATATCCTAACATCATCGACGAAAAGTCCAATTATATTGACCTACCTCTTAGATTTTATCACCAAACGCTAAATTCAAGCCTAAACAGACCCCTGTTTTTAACTATTTTGAATTATTTCAAGGTAATTTGAAAGAATGCTAAAAAGACAGTTCACTTACTCCCAACCGACTCACCACTCTCGTGATTCCTAATATTATCTGGTTGTTCGTTTGTATTCAATTGTTCCTCTGCGGGTGAGAAACTTAAAAGTTCATTCAAATCGGGTTGTCCAGCATCTACCCAGGCGGTAAACCAAAAGTCACCCACCATCTTGATAGCTCTGCGCATGTGACGCTCCACCATCCCATTGAGCATCTCATGATATTCTTCTGAAAACTCATAAGAATACACCCGTACAGTCATAGCTCCGCGTTCTTCAAAACTATATTTCTTATCCTGACTAAACTTTGCACTCAGTTCTTTCTCAAATTGCAAAACCGAATCCAGAGCCAAATGCGCATACTCAACCGCTTTCCAGGCTTCTTGCTGCGTATTGTCTATATATTCGGCTTTGCCCACAAATAAGTCATAGTCCTCAAAAAACAACTCCGGCAATCTGGACTCCCAAAAACCATGAATACCATACTGATTGGAAAGTTGGCCATTGTAATTCTCCGTAGTATGAAGTGGTACATTCGCATCACCTATATAATGCCCTATATCTGCAGAGTACTTTAAGATGCGATCAATGTCTCTACTTAACATTGCCTGTGTCAGCTGATACTTCATTAAATTGATGTGCCATGGAACTATACCATACGCCTGGAGCGTATCTTCCGTATACATCTCCACCGCATCCCTCCAATTTCTTGGCATCTTATATAGCGCACTATCTCCGTAAACATCTAAATCGATATAATGACGAGCAGCTTCTTCTTTCATGATGTATCTACGCTTGTCTGGATTGACAGCCTTTTCCTCAAGAAATTGAATATTCTGTTTATAGAACTTAATCATTTCCGGTGGGAGGGTAAAAACAGCCATCCGATTAATGCGCTCATGGGCATAAAAACCCCATCCGGAGCACACCGTAAACACAGTCATTACCAAGAGGATAGACACAGTTTTCTTCATAAGTCCCAAAATACTGATTTTTTCCTTTAATTTTATCAGAGAGTTTCTTTCAAGTGTTTGTTTTATTTATCAATTACTTTATCTTTGCATCCCTTAATCAAGGATAGGAGAATAAAAAGCTTATGGCAAATCATAAATCCGCATTAAAGAGAATAAGATCTAACGAGGCGAAGAAACTTAGAAATCGTTATCAGCATAAGACTGCACGTACTTTCATCAAGAGATTGAGAGAGACTACAGACAAGACTGAGGCGCAAGAATTGTTGAAACAAGTAACTGGTATGGTTGATAAACTTGCTAAGAAGAATATCATCCATTCTAACAAAGCTTCAAACCTTAAGTCTAGCTTAACTAAGAAAGTTAACGCACTTTAAGACTCGTTATTAAGATATACGTACCCTACTTGATGCGTCAAGTAGGGTTTTTTGTTATCTTCAATCTTCTAATGATTGACCGATAATGGAAAAAGCATCAAATTCTTACCTTTCTATCACTCAGTGGGCTGAAGAAGATCGTCCTAGAGAGAAGCTTCTATTAAAAGGTAAATCCAGTCTTTCTGACGCAGAGCTGATCGGCATACTTTTAGGCTCCGGCACCAAAACATTAAGTGCCGTAGATCTTGCGAAGCAAATTCTTAACTCAGTAAACAATGATCTGCATACACTCGCTAAAATGAGTGTCAAGGATCTTTGTAAATTCAAAGGCATTGGAGAAGCAAAGGCCATATCCATCGTCAGTGCTTTAGAACTAGGCAGAAGGAGAAAAGATGCTGAACCCGTGAAGCAGCCACGCATTACCTGTTCAGATGATGCCTATCAACTTCTAAAGCCAGAGCTTACTGATTTACCACATGAAGAATTCTGGATCATTCTTCTTAAAAGAAACAATCAGGTCATCCGAAAAGAGCAGGTCAGTTTTGGCGGAGTATCAGGAACAATCGTAGACCCCAAAATCATTTTTAAGAAAGCGCTGGACAACCTGGCAAGTGGAATGATTTTAGTCCACAATCACCCTTCTGGCAACTTAAAGCCCAGTCAAGCCGACATTCAACTCACCAAAAAATTAAAAACCAGTGGTGAATTGCTAGAAATCCCCATTTATGATCACATCATTTTCACCGATCATGGATACTATAGTTTCTCTGACCAATCGATGATTTAAGCCAGAAACTATAAAACATCACCTCCTGCAAAAGGCATATCGCTTAATTTAGCAGCAACAACCTGTAAAGATTTAGCGCATGAAGAAAATTGCCTATTTAGCCGGAATCATCATATTATTCGTCATTATTTACTACTCTCTTGGCGGAAGTGATAACAATCAAGCTTATAGAGAAAAAGTGGCTGATGTAAGAGCCGAAAGAGTTCGCTTTCTAAAATCATCTGAGCAATCACCTTTCCAACAGTTTGACAAGAAATATCAACCAGTTAGCTACTTCGAAATAGATCCTAAATATAAAGTACGAGCAAATCTGGAACGAATCAGTTCACCAGTAAGAATGGCTGTTCAAAACAGTGATGGCACTACCACCACCTACAGCAAGTTCGCTTATGCCAATTTTAAGATAGATGACCAACCGTTTAAACTACTTATACTTAAACCAGCTGGATTTGGAGCATTACCCAACACCTATTTCACTGCGTTTGCGGATGAAACCAGTGGCTCGCTGACTTATGGAGGCGGACGTTACCTGGATTTAGAAATTGGAAAATCCGACAATATAGAGATTGATTTTAACCTGGCTTACAATCCGTACTGCGCCTATGTATCCGAATATTCATGCCCTTTACCGCCTGCAGAGAACGTTTTACCGCTCAAAATAGAGGCTGGCGAAAAGGCATTTAAGTATTAATTACAGTCATTAAAATCTTAACACAATTTTTGCACCGATTTACAACGGTGATTCGCCCTCACTTCCCTATTTTTGTCGATTGCTCGCAAAGCGTAGAACTTGTTGAGAATTTGGGAGTTGGGTAGCGAGATTGTAACCAACAATAGAATACGAGCAAAAGCATAATTAGAATATAAATAACGACGGAGAAGCAGGATGAAGATTTCCTACAATTGGCTGAAGGATTATATAGATATTAATGAGTCCCCTGAAGAGATTGGTGATGCACTAACGCAGACTGGTCTTGAAATGGAAGGAATAGAACATGTAGAGAAAATCAAAGGCGGGTTAGCTAATCTGGTAGTAGGTGAGATCAAAGAATGTGTACCTCACCCGAATGCAGATAAGCTGAAATTGACGAAAGTTGATGCCGGTATTGGAGAATTATTACCAATTGTTTGTGGTGCTCCAAATGTTGCTCTAGGACAAAAGGTAATTGTAGCGCCAGTTGGAACAATGATCTACCCAACTGAAGGTGATCCATTCCAAATTAAAAAAGCAAAAATCCGAGGTGAAGCTTCTGAAGGGATGCTTTGTGCTGAAGACGAAATTGGCCTAGGACAAAGCCACGCTGGACTGTTGATCCTGGATAATAACCTAGCAATTGGAACACCTGTCAAAGATCTTTTCGAAACAGGAACTGACAGTGTATTCGAAATTGGATTAACTCCAAACAGAGGAGATGCTACCGGACACTTAGGTGTAGCAAGAGATCTAAAAGCTTTCTACAAGAGAGCTATGAAACTTCCTGCAGCACAAGCTAAAGAAGCTAAAATTGATAATCCAATTGAAGTAGTGGTAGAAAACACTGCTTCTTGTCCAAGATATTCTGGAGCCACTATTCGTGGTATAAAAGTGGGTCCATCTCCTGATTGGTTACAGTGGAGACTGAGAGCAATTGGCCTCTCTCCTATCAATAATATTGTAGATATCACCAACTACGTGATGATGAGCCTTGGTCAGCCAATGCACGCATTTGATGCTGATCAAATCAAAGGAGGAAAAGTCATCGTAAAGAATTTACCTGCTGGCACTAAGTTCACTACGCTCGACGAAGAAGAAAGAACACTTCATCATGATGATCTAATGATCTGTGATGAAGCTGAAGGAATGTGCATTGCTGGTGTTTTTGGAGGAATCAACTCAGGCATCAAAGACGGAACAACTAGTGTATTCCTGGAAAGTGCTTATTTCTCAGCAGACTCAGTCCGTGCTACAGCGATGAGACATACGCTATCGACAGATGCGTCATTCAGATATGAGCGAGGAACAGATCCTGAAATGACTATTCCTGCCCTCCATATGGCGATTGATTTAATTTTGGAGATCGCTGGAGGATATTTGGCGTCCGAATACACGGATTTATATCCGACTAAAATAGAGCCCGTCCAAATTGAAACATCATTTGCTAATTTTCATCGATTAATCGGTATAGAAATACCAAATGAGCGAATCATCGAGATTCTGAACAATCTAGATATTGAAACTTCCAATATTACTGACAGCACTTTCACAGCAACTGTACCTCCTTACAGAAGTGAGGTAACACGTGAGGCTGACTTAGTGGAAGAAGTGCTTCGAATCTATGGGTTCAATAATATTCCATTGGAGGAGTCATTCTCTGCTGGCTATCTAGCTTCTTTTGATGAAAAAGAGCCTTATAAAGTACAAGAAAGCTTATCACTATTCTTGTCAGGAACAGGAATGTCTGAGATTCAAACAAACTCTCTGACCAATCCAAAGTACTATCAGGACTTGAAATTAGGTGGTGAACCAATTGAGATATTAAACAAATCAAGTGAAGAACTAGGCTACATGAAAACCAGCCCAGTTTACACAGCACTTGAATCTGTGAGACACAATATCAACCGTAGAATGAGTAATTTGTCATTCTTCGAGTTTGGCAAAGTGTATCATTTGAAAAATGAGAAATACCAGGAAGATGAAATCCTAGGATTGTACCTAACTGGCAACAAGCATGAAGAATCATGGCTGGCTGAATCAAAACCCAGGGACTTCTATGATCTTTCAAGAGCTGGATTTGCAGTATTGCATCACTTGAGAATTGAAAATTACACAACAGAACCAGCAGCTGATGATGAGCTATTTGATTATGGCTTGCACATCAAATTCAACAATAAAGTCGTTGGGAAGTTAGGTAAGTTAAAATCGAAGATCGCTAAGTATTTTGATATCAAGCAAGAGGTATTCTATGCAGAATTCCTTTGGAAGGACTTATTGAAGGCGACAAGACTTGAATCACAGTTCTCAGAAATCTCCAAGTACCCTGAAGTACGAAGAGATTTGTCTCTTGTGTTAGATAAACACGTGAGTTACAATGAGATTCGTGATTTAGCTTTTAAGTCTGAGAAAAAATTATTAACTAGAATAAATGTCTTTAGTGTGTATGAAGGAGACAAACTGGAAGCGGGCAAAAAGTCCTACGCGCTCAGCTTCTATCTTCAGGATACTACCAAGACGCTTACTGACAAAGTCATTGATAAAGTAATGAATGGCTTGATCAGAACATTTGAAAATGAGGTAGGGGCAATCATCAGAAAGTAATGAAAAACGAGACACTAAGAGCGGAATTGAACAATCTTGAAAGAAAAGTAAAACTTCTTCTTAGTGACTATGCCCAGCTCAAAACAGATTTTGACAAATGCCAGACGGAAAATCAGCATTTAAAAGCACAGATTAACGATCAACAGTCGAAAATCTCGAGCTTTCAAAATCAATCGAAAATTAGTAAAATTGTAGAAAGCATGGTAGTCGGCGAAAACGATTCGGAAGAGTTGAAGGATGTGATTGACGGCTATATTAAGGAGATAAATAAATGCATTGCTCATTTGGGTGAAGCTTAACAAACCGAAATGACAGAATTATCAATAAAGCTAAAATTAGCAAACCGGGAGTACCCCATGAAGGTGAAAGCGGAAGACGAAGAAGGCATCAGAAAAGCTGGTAAAATGCTCAATGAGAAGATCAAAGCATACAGAGACCAGTTTGGAATTGATGACAATCAGGATCTTCTAGCTATGGTTGCCTTCGATTGCCTGGTGGAGAAAATGAAAAAAGAGGAAACTACGGATTCTAAGGATGAAATAGCTCTCGATCAAATACGAAACATTAGCCAATTGATATCTGGTGCTATTTAAATAGCTCATTAATAGCCTACCAAATCCTAGCCTGGTACCGTGTATGTTAAATATACATATACACAACACCAATGGATATTATATATATAGTCATCGCAATAGCTGGTATTGCTGTCGGTTTTGCGGTTGATCGAGTGCTCCTGAAAAGGTCAGTCGATAAAAAGCTGCAGGAAGCAGAGGAGCAGAAGAAGCTCATCCTGAAAGAAGCTGAAGTAACAGGCGAAAGCATTAAAAAAGACCGAATTCTCGAGGCAAAAGAGAAGTTCTTCAAAATGAAGCAGGAGTTTGACGAAGAGTCTAACCGCAAGAAGAACCAAATCATCTCTAACGAGAATAAGCTTAAACAGCGCGAAGCAAACCTATCCAAACAGATAGAGCAAAATAAACGATCTGAAGCAGAACTAGAATCTCAAAAAGAGAACCTAACTGCTCAATTGGAGATCGTGAAAAAGCGCAAGGAGGAATTTGAGAAGCTAAAAGCTCAGGAAGTAACCATCCTGGAAAAAGCATCCAACCTTTCTGCGGAAGAAGCTAAAGCTCAATTAGTAGAAACTCTTAAAGATGAGGCTAGAACCGATGCGTCTGCTCATATCAAGCAGATTATGGAAGAGGCCAATATGACTGCCACTAAGGAGGCTAAGAAGATTGTGCTTCAAACAATCCAGAGAACTGCTACTGAGCACGCCATAGAAAACTGTGTCTCTATTTTCAACATTGAAAGTGATGATATCAAAGGAAAGATCATCGGTCGTGAAGGAAGAAACATCAGAGCTCTGGAAGCATCTACTGGAGTAGAAATCATCGTGGATGATACGCCAGAAGCGATCATTATTTCTGGATTTGATCCAGTAAGAAGAGAAATCGCAAGGCTATCACTTCACCGTCTAGTTCAGGATGGTAGAATCCACCCAGCTAGAATTGAAGAGATCGTAGCTAAGACGACTAAAAACATTGAAGAGGAGATTGTGGAGATTGGTGAAAGAACTGTCATCGATCTTGGAATCCATGGCTTGCACCCTGAACTGATCAAGTTGGTGGGCAGAATGCGATTCCGTTCTTCTTACGGACAAAACTTGTTACAGCACTCAAGAGAAGTAGCTAAGCTGTGTTCTACTTTGGCATCTGAGCTTGGATTGAATCCTAAGCTGGCTAAGAGAGCTGGATTGCTACACGATATTGGTAAGGTATGGCCGGATGAGCCAGAGAAACCTCACGCTATCATCGGTATGGAGCTTGCTCAAAAATACAAAGAGAATGCAGAGGTATGCAATGCCATTGGAGCCCACCACGACGAAATAGAGATGACTTCAATGATCTCTCCGATTGTGCAGGCATGTGATGCAATCTCAGGTAGTAGACCTGGAGCTCGTCGTGAAATCATGGAGCAGTACTTGAAGCGTCTGAAAGAGCTAGAAAGTGTAGCGCTTAGCTTTGAAGGAGTAAACAAGTGCTATGCTATTCAGGCTGGTCGTGAACTTCGTGTGATGGTAGACGCAGAAAATGTAACCGATCAAAAAGCTGGAGAGCTGTCGTTCGGTATCTCTCAGAAGATTGAGAAGGACATGCAATACCCTGGACAAATAAAAGTTACCGTTATTCGAGAGACAAGAGCCGTGGCTTTCGCGAAGTAAGATGTAACTGAATTCGTTATAAAAAACCTTTAAAAGAAGTTCTGTATTTCGCAGAACTTCTTTTTATTTATAGCGACTTAACTTAACTAACCAAATGATTAACAAGCTGACCCTTGCTTCCATATTTCTTATGGTTGCTTTCAATCTATTTGCTCAATTTGATGCGAGATTTGGAAAAGTCTCAAAGGAAGAATTAGAGTTAAAAGAATGTTCCTTCGATTCAGACGCCAATTCCATGATCCTTAGTCAAACGGGATACTTGCGTTTCATCTATAATGACTCCAAAAGTCGATGGCAATACAGGATAGACATTACCAAAAGAATCAAAGTTTTCAACAAACTTGATAAAGACGTTGCTAATATCTCAATCGTTCTATATGATCCTGAAAATAGTTCTGATGACGAAAGTGTCTCAAGTTTAAAAGGATTTACTTACAACCTGGTACAAGGCAAAGTAGAGAAAAGCAAACTCACAAACGCTGAAGAGTATAGGACTAGAATAAGTGACTATAGAACGGAAGTAAGTTTTGCCATGCCGGATGTAAACGACGGATCAGTTCTTGAATACAAATACACCATTACATCTGATTATATCAGCAACCTCTATACTTGGCACTTCCAATCCTACTTACCAATTTACTATTCTGAATTTGAAACAATAATTCCTGAATGGTTTAACTACTCCAGCAATCAAGTAGGCACCTATATACCCTTAGAAATTAAAGAATCAAAAATGGATGAGTCATTTACTTATTCATGGGAATCTCAAGGAGCACTTGGACAAACTAGAAAAGGAACGAGCAGTTTGAATTCAATTAGTACTAAAATGTCTCACATTGCCAGAAACACTCCAAAAATTGAGAATGAACCATTTATGAATAACAAACCAGATATTCCCGCTAGATTGGAATATCAGTTGATGTCTTATCAAATGCCTGGTTCTACACTTAAAAAAATTGCTGGCAATTATGATGAATACACTAAAAACATCATGGGTTGGGACTCATTTGGCCATGTACTTAACAAAGGAGGGTTTTCAAAGGACATTATAGCGTCCTTTTATTCAAGTGGTGACTCTCTAGCACATTCAATATATTCTCATGTCCAAAATCATTTCACATGGAATGATGTCAATGGGTTCACCAGTTCTGATGCCGGAAGAAAAGCATACAATGATGCCACAGGCAATGTAGGAGCCATTAATCTCACATTGATAGCTATGCTTAGAGAAGCTGGAATTGAAGCCCATCCTGTCATCTTGAGTACACGAGGACACGGCGTCCCTCATCCTATTTACCCAAACACAGAAGATTTTAATTATGTAATAGCATCCGTTCAACTGTCAGATAAAGTAGTCTTACTAGATGCTACATCTGATTACCCTTTTGGAACCCTTCCCGTAAGGTGTCTTAATGGCAATGGATGGATGGCTACAGAAAACGGTGGTAAATGGGTTGACTTAAAGCAAGGGGCTGAACATGGAATTTCAACTATGATTTCTATAACTATTGAAGATGATGAATTAATCAAAAATCATCAAATGAAATTTACTGGCCACGCTGCATTGGATGAAATTGAAGACTATGATGAAGAAAATGAATCCAAATATATAGAAGCCTTCGAAACATATTTTACAGATTCAGAGGTAGATGAATTTAAGTATGAATCTGATATTGACCAGGTTGTTGTGGCTTTTAATGCCACAAAAGATACTGATATGGAAGATATCATGTATATCCAGCCTATGAACATAGGACTCATACAATCAAATCCATTTAAAAGAGAAGTAAGACAATCTTTAGTAGATTTTTCATATCCAATTTCGCGTTCTGTTATTGTTCAAATAAACATTCCAGAAGGGTATACAGCTGAACTTCCAGAATCAACCATTATAGCCCTACCAAATAATGGTGGTAGATTCACCTATAGCGTTAATCAAGTTGGAAATAAGATCAGTTTGCTTTCCAGATACAACCTGAATCAAACCATGTTTACTACTCAGGAATATCCAGCTCTAAAGCAATTTTATGACTTAATGGTGAAGAAAAACACCGAGATGATTGTACTTAAACCTGTTGGGCCATGAGATTGAGCATTTTAATATTTTGCCTAATTTCATTTTCAAAAAGCTTTTCACAAGGAATTCTGAACAACATCCCTGATTCCCTTCAGAAAAACGCAAATGAAATCATACTGTATGATCACACTAAATTTGAGATCATCGATATTGCTAATTCTAAAGAATCACAGGAATATAAAGTCATCATTGTCAATGATGATACAGATGATCGCACAAGTATACAAATAGGATATGACCAGTTTACCTCCATAACGGATGCATCTGTTGTCGTTACGAACTTAGAGGGAGAAGAACTTGAAAGCTACAAACTGAAAGATTTCGAAGACTATAGTCAAAAGGGAGGAAGCCTGGCTTCTGATAATCGATCAAAATATCTTGAACCAAAATTCGCAACTCCTTATGTATTGGAAGTGAAGTATGAACTGGCTCATATAGGTTCTCTATTCTACCCTACCTGGATACCATTATCGGCAGAAAACCAAAGCCTCTTATCATCAACTTTGAGTATTACTAGCAGCAGAGACAATTATCGGTACAAGAGCTTTGGTGTTAAAGCCCCAATACAGCAAGCAGACAATACTTTGGTTTGGGAAGTATCAAATTTAAAAGCAATTGAAAGTGAATCTTATGCTCCGCAGTATTACAATTTTCTTCCTGTAGTTTATACTGCACCCAACCAGTTTATGATGGATGGATATGAAGGAAACATGTCCACCTGGAAAGGCTTTGGTGAGTGGCAAAACAAACTAATGCTAGGGCTAAATAACTTATCTGAAGAGGACCTCAGGGATTTGAAAGGCAAGATACCTCAAGATGCTTCTGATTTGGATAAAATTAGAATCGTTTATGAATATGTGCAAGCCAATACGCGCTACGTCAGCATTCAATTAGGCATAGGTGGGTGGAAGCCTTTTGAATCTCAATTTGTTCATGAGAAAAAATATGGGGATTGTAAAGCACTTTCATTTTACACCAGATCTCTGCTAGAAGCTGTTGGAATTAAATCTTACTATACATTGATTAATGCAGGTTACTCCAAAAGACAACCATTTGAAGACTTCCCAGCCAGCTATTTCAATCACGCTATTGTAACAGTGCCAATGCAAAAAGACACTATTTGGCTAGAATGCACTTCACAAACGAACCCTTTTGGTTACTTAGGGACTTTCACGAGTGATCGCAATGCATTGATGATTACTGAAGATGGTGGAAAATTAATTCACACCAAATCCTATACCTCTGAAGAAAATATTCAAAGCACATCAACCGTAGTTGAAATTAATGAAGAAGGTACCGCAAGTGTTAATTTGAGCAGATCATATTACGGACTCGAAATAGGAAATGATAAGTTCTCAGGTGCTGTATTAAAATCAGAAGATGATCAAAAAAAATGGTTCTACGATTACCATAGTTGGGGATCAACAAAGCTCTCTAAACTTGAATTAACTAAACCTAGCTTGGATCCTGTCCCAAAAGGCACAATGGTTTTAGAAGCCACTATTGAGCACTTTGCTTCTAACAATGCGAATCGCCTATTTCATAATCCATTCACATTTACCAATATCAAATGGATGGATATGAAAAGTAAAGAACGTGAACTGGATCTGGAAATCAAATATGCCTATACACAACTCGATACGACTTTAATAAAACTTCCAGCGAAGTATGCACCTGAAAACCTACCTAAGGAGGCAGCCATTTCGAATAAATTTGGATCATTTAGTTTGAAAGTGAATCCTTCTGCTGATGGAATACAACTAATTCGAGAGTTTAAAATCAATGAAGGTATTTACACAACAGAAGAGTATGGCGAGTTTAGAGACTTTATAAGAAGTGTGCAGAAAAGTGATCGTCAGAAAATAGTGATGGTAGATAAGACATAACACCAAAATTATTAATGTAATCTTAAGCCCTACTCGGTTTCCTGAGTAGGGCTTATTTATTTTATTATTGTCCCATCAAAATATCCATCTCATGGAAGAAGAAGATTTTAGAAAGCATGAAAAGCTGCCGATTTACCAAAAGGCTCTTGAAATTTATGATCTGGTTCATCAAATAGCGGATCTCATCCCTGAGGACAATGAGCGCTTGATGAATATCAAACAATTTATGCTCGCTGACGCTGGAATGCTGAGCGCAAAAATAGCCGGAGCCGAAGCGGGTGGGCTATACGATCTCAAAATGGAAGCTGCAGCTATTATCAGAAAATCCGCCAAAGACTTAATGCTCCACAACCACTCACTGGAAGCTTTCGGATTTAAAGAGTCCTCCTATTATCAACTAGTCAGAGACCAAATCGAAGAATTTCGGCTGCTATTCATAGACTGGGTAGCTGGTTTCGATCAGTGGGATTACGTGATTGACAATTGGGGACTATTCAATCCTCCAGGAGTTGGGCCATATGATGTCGATCCGGATGATTTGATTGAGTAATCAAACTTTCAATCATAAAATGAGTTTAACATTCAAAACCAACAACTATGAAAACCATACTCACCCTTTTATCCCTAGTATCTATCCTGTCAGTATCAGCCCAAATCGAGCCAGACATGATTCCAGCAAAACATACTGATATCAAGATTCAGCCAATCGGACATGGATCAGTTATCCTGGAGTGGAATGGTGAAGTGATTTATGTCGATCCATTTGGGGCCGAGAAGTATGAAGGACAAAAAGATCCTACAATGATTCTGATCACGGATATTCATGGAGATCACCTAAATGTGAAGACATTGGAAGCTATCAATACCTCCAATGCAAAGTTTGTAGTTCCGCAAGCTGTGAAAGATCAATTACCGGAAGCATATCACAAGAACTTATTTACATTAGCTAATGGAGAAGCGATAAAAGTCAATGATATTTCCATCTCAGCGATACCTATGTATAACCTTCCAGAAACTGATGACTCCAGACATCCTAAAGGCCGCGGTAATGGATACATCCTTAACCTTGGTGGCAAGAAAGTGTACTTATCCGGTGATACCGAGGACATTGAGGAAATGCGTGCGTTAGAAGGTATCGATGTGGCTTTTGTATGCATGAACTTACCTTACACCATGGATATTGATCAGGCAGCGAGTGGTGTACTGGCATTTAAGCCAGCCATTGTCTATTCATACCATTACAGAGGACAAGGAGGATTGAGTGACGTAGAGCAATTCAAAAAAATAGTCAATGAAGGCGATGCCTCCATTGAAGTAAGATTAAAGAATTGGTATCCAGAATGATCACTCATATTGGAGTGACTCCACTGGATTGGTTCTGGATACTTTAAATACTTGAGAGAGAATTGTTACTGCAGCTAGTATTAGCATCATGGCCGTGCCCAACAATACCGTTCCCCACCCAAAACTCACCTGGTTCGGGATATTATCAATCCACAGACGATTGACAAAGAAACTCATTGGAGCAGCTATGATAATCGCCACGCCAATCATGACCAATTCCTATCTTTTCTTGAAATACAGACCCTTTCTCTCCTACAAGCTCTACATACAGCACTTACTCAAATCAGACAACGGTCCTGTACTCTCACTTCTACAATATGCCGAAAAAACGATGGACTTTCCAACAATCAAATAGTCACTATTGAGATGACGTTTACTTCATCACGAAAATTTGAACTCTAAACCAAACAGTTTGAAACAAGAATGAAGAAAATCGAAATACTAAAAACTACACTCATCATTATTCTATCCAATATTCGGGTCTTTGAGTAGAACCAAAACTCGTACAATCTGTGCATGTTCCTGGCTCTAAAACCACAAACTGTTGTTCCTCATTATACTCCACCAAATCTACTTTAGGCAAATAAAATTCGAAGAAATCTTCAAACGTCACCTCTGTAGGAAAACAAAGTGTTCTGTATCCAGGTCTTGGAAAATTTGGATCTAAATCATTATAATTAAAAAAAACTCGTTTTTCTGACACACCGGCTACATCGAAGTATCCAAGTACTATTTCATCTGGATCTGTAAAAGAAGTTACGTTGCTTACCAGGGTTCCGCGCTGTTGATCAAAAAGTGACCCACCCGATTCATTTAATTCCTTGAACTGGCGATAATAACCGTATGAGCTAGCAGAAATAGCATATTGTTTCACACTAATTGAATATCTATTTCGAAGAAAATCATCCAGTCCAGAAATGAATCTAATTGGAAATTCTACAACTCGATTTCCAGATTTCACAGCCTGTGTTATTAAAATACTAGATGACTGTCCATATCCATAGCAGACACTAGTAGAATCTATAGTTACCTCCACTACTCCCTGCTGAAGATACTTATAAAATGCAACCTTAGGCGTTACGATCTTATAATCTTCTGTCCATTCATACAGGTAATTCTGTGCTTGATTCGTATCGTCATGTGTATCCAAAAAGAACTGAATCCCACCTTCATATTGATCACTTCCTTCTACTGATAATTCCGCATATCGATCATAAATACTATCAATAGGTGGCGAAGCAATCAATTCTATTTCATTGGAATTGTACCTCCTATCCGAACCTATCGTGAATTGGAGCTGATAAGTCTCACCAGGAATACCAGCGAATTCTTCTACTGAACTATAATAGCCATCAAATCCCAATTGAAAAAAATACTCCTGACCACTTCCTGCCACTACCTTTACATCTGCATCAGATATTGCTTCATAGAACCCATTATTTACTTCACTTGTGTAGCTCAACCTAATTTTATGAATTTTATACTCATCAGTGATCATTCCATCCACCACTACAGATTTTCTATATCCAAATGATTCTGAATCAATAGGAATAGAACAATACGAGAGTATACCTCCCAGTAACATCACGAAAAGTAGATTCTTAAGTACTTTCATTTTAGAACTTAAAGTTATAACTCACAGTAAGGATTGGCTTTCCAAAAACGACCAGCTTATAGCCTCGTACTTCTCCATTTACCAAATCGAAATAGACTGAACACAGATTGTCCCTACCCAACACATTATAGACAGAGCATGTGACGTCTGAATGTGCCAGTCGAGACAGTTTATGACCCGCCTCTAAACTGATAGTAAAATGGATACCTGGTTTCTTGCTAAAATTCATCGATTATGCTTTTTAGTGATTTCTGTGAATATTCCTTTCTGCTTACAGAAGCTGTCTCTTGAGCTCTACGGGCTAGACTCAAACTACAAAAAATAATAAAATAGAGTTGATTCATTGGGCAATAAGTGATTCACAATAGTTAACTACCTGAACAAAATCTTCATCATGGTCAGGACGAGCTATTTTAAGATGATTCTTTCTGGCATATAGCCTGATCTGCTTTTTGTATACCGGAAATAACTTGAGCAAATCTGACTTACGTTTGATACGATGGTACCCATTGTAGTCTATGAAATACCAATTTTGATTTCGATACTCACTTTCGCCTTTGCTTCCTCCTACGAGTACATACTTTCGTCTTTTAGCGATTAGTTTAATTTGTTCACCATCGTGTAGAAACTGGAAGAAGCCCTCACCTAATAAGTCAACAGAATTTGGTACATATTTAAAAACGGCATCCTTTAACCTAAACCATTCCACCTGATTTTGAATTAATAAAACTGGATGAGAGATAGCCTGATCTGAATTTTGAACTTTTAAGTATAACAGATCCTTTTCCAAATCATACATTAACGGAATCTCACCAAAAGTCTCATCACGATAAGACATACTACCATCAACCCAAATATTGGTACGAAAGAAAGGGTGAGAAACAACCGCCTTTACTTCTGGTATAGCTCGAGTTCCGATGATTAAAGAAGTAGATTCTGGTCCAACTTGACCGTCATACCATGCCTGAAGGTCACCATCCAAATTCAAACTATCTACATTGATAGCCTTTTGCGAATAACTGAAAAATGAAGACAATAAAAGTGCGGTGATAAAAATTAGCTGGTATAGTCTTGATCTCATTAGGCTAGAATGAACATTGTTAAAACTGTAAGTGTCTTCAAAAATGTGATTTCCCTATTCAGACACTCATAGCTAACTTACGCGAATAATATCATTTATCTCAATAAAGAACGTGATTCATTAAGTTCATTACATCCACTGTATAACAATGGTGATTAACTACTATTTTAATTATACCTCAATAAACGTGATGCCTCCATTGACGTAAGATTATAAAATTGGTATCCCAACTAACCAGAAATCAATTTACCGGTTGTACTACATTAAAGAATTCTATTATTGAATAGGGCTTTCCTTCTTCAGTAAAACCTTCAATCACCATTTCGTATTTCCCAGGCACATCAGAGGAAGTAAAAGATATCTCAGTGCTTTCTTCGCTGGACACAGTCAAGTCCGACGCCCAATACAACTGATCTCTCTGATCAGGGAGGTTTAGAGTATTGGTCACATTCTGGTTTATTTCTCCAATTGTTGAGCGTAGCTCCTTGATTTTGACCACTTCATAATTGTCTGGAAAATCAAAATCCTTAAAACTTCCAGGCTTTGTAGTCAAACTGACTACACCATCTGCAATATATGGCCCTAAAAAGTATCGATCTTTTAACACTTCAATTTTCTCAATGTTGTATGGAGAAAACTCCAATAACTGATCATGCGGAACTGGCACTCCATCCAACAAAACCAATGGAGGCTTCTGATCACTCTTTAAATTAAAGTCAGTCCAGGTTCTGATTTTGTAAGGTCTATTTTCCCTAACATTTACAGCCAAAATGTATTCTACAAATGTCTCTTTCAACGTTTTGAAACGTGTATACTCATCTAATATATATGACTGGTCAAAAGGGATCTGAGGTAACCACTTAGAGCTATCTAAAGATTCAGGTAGCTCAACAAAAAATGTATTTTGAATTTGGGACCTGATACTGCGAGCTATGATATCAGCTACCTGATCTTTCTCCAATGCTTTTAACTTATAATCAAGCTTTGGATAGCTACTCATAAACATGTCATCTAAGACAACATAATTACTCGAACTGGTATCCAATGCTACTATATATCCATTTATTTCAGACAATTGACTTTTGAATGGAAGCGTAAATGCCCCGTTGTTATCTGTTTGAGCTATTCTCAATTGAAATACTTCACCAGGAATGGTCAATGCCACAAATTGATTTGGCAGTGGAGTTTTATTAGCGTCAAACAATTTACCACTGATCAGTTCTTCACGAAATTCAGGAAGAAGATGAATACTTTCTGTTGTTTTGATTTTGGATGAACCTACTTCTTGGCTTGCGACCAATAGTAATGACTCCAAATCAATTTGATCAAGATTCTTAGTATTAAAATATGTTGACAAATCCACATAATCGCTAAATCTGGACAAGTCAGATTGATCAAGAATCACAGAAGACTTGGTTGCACTCTTCCCTTCAGCACATTTTCTCACAGAAACAGAATATTGTCCCTCTGGGATATTTTTAGTCAAATTTAAAGCAGTCCTTGTAGGATAATTGACATCTGATTCAGAGACTGTAACTGACGGCACATCAAAGTACCAAACTCGTGAGGCAAACAATTCGTCATTCTCACTATATAACTCTACGACAACCTCATCATTGTCAATCTGATCTCTTTTAATACGATTTTGTGAATTAAGGTTGACACTTCTGTCGTAATACGTCATACTTCTATCCAGAGAAGTAATTACCAACCTTCCAAACTCATTCATGTCCGGATACGAGCTGACTTGCACGTCAAGGTTGTATCGAGAATGCTCCAGTAATATGGTACTTCCTCCACCTGCTGACAATTCCATATCCTGAAAATGAAAATTCCCTTTATTATCCTCCAATATCACTTGATAACTCTCCTTAAGTGATGGCGTGAAAAGAAACTTGCCTAAGCCAAATTGATCAAAAGTAAAATCCAGAATTTTATCGCCATTAGCGTTTACTACTTTGCCTTTCCACAATTCTTGTTGATCTCCTCCTGTCAGCTGGTAACCAACCACATTTTCTACTTCAGAGACATACTTACCCGTAGCTGGACGAAGATCCAGCTTAAACGACTTTTTGCTCGAATCAACAGGTACTTTATAATCCTCATATGGATTGATAATAACTACTTCACTTTGATGATAATCTCCAAAGTTCTTCATCCATCGAGTGTAAGCAAACAAGTAGTATTTACCTGTTGGAATCAAAGAGTTCAAAAACAACTCACCACTGCCAACGCCATGATCAAGTCTTATCTTTTCTTGAAAAACAGCCCCTTTCTCACCTACAAGCTCTACATAAAGCACTTTACTCAAATCGGACAACTGTCCTGTACTCTCACCTCTACAATATGCCGAAAAAAGGATGGACTCACCAACAATCAAATAGTCACTATTGAGGTGAACGTATACTTCTTCTCGAATATTTGAACCCTGAGCCAAACTGTTTGAAACAAGAGCAAAGAAAATCGAAATACTAAAAACTATTCTCATCATTATTCTATCCAATATTCAGGTGCTTCAGTAGGGCCAAAACTGGTACAATCAGTACACGGTGGCGGTTGAAATCTCACTAACTGTTGATCCTCTTCATAATATGTCAAATCCATGGTAGGAGTAAAAAACATAAAGAAATCTTCAAATGACAATTCTGTTGAATAACATTGAGCACGATAACCAGGCCGAGGGAAATTTGGATCTAAATCATCATAATTAAAAAAAACTCGTTTTTCTGACACACCGGCTACATCGAAGTATCCAAGTACTATTTCATCTGGATCTGTAAAAGAAGTTACGTTGCTTACCAGGGTTCCGCGCTGTTGATCAAAAAGTGACCCACCCGATTCGTTCAATTCCTTGAACTGGCGATAATAACCATATGAGCTGGCAGAAATAGCATATTGTTTCACACTAATTGAATATCTATTTCGAAGAAAATCATCTAGTCCAGAAATGAATCTAATTGGAAATTCTACAACTCGATTTCCCGATTTCAAAGCCTGTGTTATTAAAATACTTGATGACTGTCCATATCCGTAACAAACACTTGTAGAATCTTGCAGAACAGGCACTACTCCTTGAGAAAGATACTTATAAAATGCAACCTTAGGTGTTACGATCTTATAATCTTCTGTCCATTCATACAGGTAATTCTGTGCTTGATTCGTATCGTCATGTGTATCCAAAAAGAATTGAATCCCACCTTCATATTGATCACTTCCTTCTACAGATAATTCTGCATAGCGATCATAAATACTATCAATAGGTGGCGAAGCAATCAATTCTATTTCATTGGAACTGTACCCCCTATCCGAACCTATCGTGAACTGGAGCTGATACGTCTCACCAGGAATACCCGCAAACTCCTCCTCGGAGCCATAATAGCCATCAAATCCCAATTGAAAAAAATACTCCTGACCGCTTCCAGTCACAACCTTTACATCAGCATCAGATATTGCTTCATAGAATCCATTATTTACTTCACTTGTGTAGCTCAATCTAATTTTATGAGTTTTATACTCATCGGTAATCATTCCATCCACCACTACAGACCGTCTATAACCAAATGATTCTGAGTCAATAGGAATAGAACAATACGAGAGTATACCTCCCAATAACATCACGAAAAGTAGATTCTTAAGTACTTTCATTTTAGAACTTAAAGTTATAACTCACTGTAGGGATTGGTTTTCCAAAAACGACCAGCTTATAGCCTCGTACTTCTCCATTTACCAAATCGAAATAGACCGAATACGGATTGTCCCTACCCAACACATTATAGACAGAGAATGTGACGTCTGAATGTGCCAATCGAGACAGTTTATGACCTGCCTCTAAACTGATTCCTATATCCATTCTTAAGTAATCTGGAATTCGATAGCCGTTTCTATCTGAATAATCAACTACTTCTATCCCTTTTAAATTATATCTGGCTATCGGGTAGGTAACTGGTTTACCTGAATTATATACCAAATTATAAGACACACTCAGTCTCTTGGTCAGTTTGTAGTTAGAAACAATATTGATCGTATGCGGCATGTCATAGCTGGCAGGATAATAGGCTCCATTGTTAATCGTTTCCTCTTTAAAAGCACCTTCCAATTGTATCAAGGTTCGTGCGTATGAATAATTGAACCAACCATTCAACCTTCCAGATTTTTTAACGGAAAACTCTACTCCATATGACTTACCAGGACCTTGAAGAATTGCAGTTTCCACATTACTATTCAGTAGAAAATCTGCCCCTGTTTTAAAGTCCACCAGATTCTGCAGATGCTTATAATAACCCTCTAAAGATGTTTCTACCTTATTAGCCCAAAAATTCCTAAACACCCCTACTGAATATTGATCTGCTATTTGCGGCAAAAGGTGCTCATTGGAGATACGCCAGGTGTCCGTTGGCGACAAAGACGCACTATTGCTTAATGTATGAATGTATTGCCTCGTACGTCCGTAACTTGCTTTGATGGAAGTGACTTTATCAAGAAGATATCGTCCAGAAACACGAAACTCAGGACCGCTATAAAAACTAGAAGTTTCTCCATCACCATAATAAGTTGAATCGATTATGGATTCTAAAGATTTTGGTTTGTCTGGATCGTAAGCATAAATGGTGCTTTCACCCAGTGATGCAAACATAGAATAGCGCACTCCTCCTGAAAGAGACAATTTATCATTTACTATATATTCATCATTTAGATATACCGCCATTTCCCGTCCGTACTCATGATCAATGAATTGCTCTTCAATTAATGACAGTTCACCTTCTCGAGACTTGGATCCTGGATTGATCTCGTAATTTTTAACTTCCAAACCTGCAGTAAAAGTGTTGATATCATCTAAATAATATCCTGCCTCCGCTTTGACTGAGGTCTCACCAATTTCAAAATCCTGTACAAACGCATTCGGTAATGACTCGGTATACTCTACTTCATACGAATAATTGGAATATACAGCACTTATATTCATATCCACTTTCTCAGAAAATGTATGCTTCCACTGGCCACTCAAGTTCTTATTGGTGTAAGAAAAGTTCGAAAATGAGAAAAGTGTATCTGCAGCCAATCTAAAATTGTCTTCACTGAAATACATGCTCAAGCTAAGCTCATCTTTGGCTGAGATATCGTGATCATATCTTGCTAGAATATCATAGAATGAAACTTTATTATCCTTATAGTCGGCATTCCCTACGTTGTTCAGTACCCAGTTCGAATAGGTTGTTCTTCCTGAAACCATCAACCCTGATTTCTCCTTGAAAATCGGCACTTCCAATGTCAATTTTGATGTGACTGGAGATATTCCTCCGACGCCATGAAATTCTGTTTTGGATGCTTTTTTGGAGGTAATATCAAATACAGACGATAACCTTCCTCCAAATTTTGCAGGAATTCCACTTTTATATATCTCCATATTGTCAATAGCGTCAGCATTGAAAACGGAGAAAAATCCAAGAAAATGCGATGTATTATAGATCGGTGATCCATTCAAAAGAAATAGGTTCTGATCTGATTTACCCCCTCTTACATTGAAACCTGAAGCACCTTCTCCAGAGCTCTGAATACCCGCAAAAGTGGTCGCAATTTTTACAATATCACGCTCACCTAATACTGCCGGAACATTTTTAGCAGACTCAACATCTAATCGATTGACACCCATCTGCACACTTGCAATGTTTGCATCCCGCTCCGATTCGATAGTCACTTCCTGCAGGGCGATCACGTCAGTTTCCATTGCTATATCTAGTCTTCCATCTGCAAACAACACCACATTCCTTCGTGTATTCTTCATTCCTGAATACTGGACTAACAATGTGTGCTTCCCATTTGGCAGTTTCAAGGAAAAAAACCCATCTGCATCTGTTGAACTTGCAATCATAGGGTCCATCATATAAACCAAAGCACCAATTAGAGGTTCACCGGTTTCCTTCACTGTCACATATCCAGCAACGGTAGAACTACCACCTGGCACCAAATCCGTTCTATTACCGATTTCAAAAACAAAATCCTCTTCACTAGAAGAACTATTCTCGATCATATATTCTTGAGAAAAAAGCAATCCCTTCTCCACTTCTTCTATCTCTCCTCCAGAAAGTGACTTGAATGATTGACCAATTTTAGGATATTGAATGATTCTCAAATCTTTTGCGACATAAACAGCAGAATCATAAATGAATGAATTAATATCAGTACCAGAAAGAACCTCCTTTAGGGCTGATTCCAAAGATCCAGCTTCAACTTTTCCAGAAAACGTCTGACCTTCAATATGATCTAACTGATAGAAAAATGGATACTTGGTTTCTTGATGAAAATCATCAAATATACTTTTTAGTGATTTTTGTGAATATTCCTTACTGCTTACAGAAGGTGATTCTTGAGCACTAAGGGCTAGACTCAAACTACAAAAAATGATAAAATAGAGCTGTTTCATTGGGCAATAAGTGATTCACAATAGTTAACTACCTGAACAAAATCTTCATCATGGTCAGGACGAGCTATTTTAAGATGATTCTTTCTGGCATATAGCCTGATCTGCTTTTTATATTCTGGGAATAACTTGAGCAAATCTGACTTACGTTTGATACGATGGTACCCATTGTAGTCTATGAAATACCAATTTTGATTTCGATACTCACTTTCGCCTTTGCTTCCTCCTACGAGTACATACTTTCGTCTTTTAGCGATCAGTTTAATTTGTTCACCATCGTGTAGAAACTGGAAGAAACCCGCACCTAATAAGTCAACAGAATTTGGTACATATTTAAAAACGGCATCTTTTAACCTAAACCATTCTACCTGATTTTGAATTAATAAAACTGGATGAGAGATCGTCTGATCTGAATTTTGAACTTTTAAGTATAACAAGTCCTTTTCCAAATCATACATCAACGGAATCTTAGCAAAATTCTCATCACGATAAGATATACTACCATCAACCCAAATATTGGTACGAAAGAATGGATGAGAAACAACCGCCTTTACTTCTGGTATAGCTCGAGTTCCAATGATTAAAGAAGTAGATTCTGGTCCAACTTGAGCGTCATACCACGCCTGAAGGTCACCATCCAAATTCAAACTATCTACATTGATCGCCTTTTGCGAATAACTGAAAAATGAAGACAATAAAAGTGCGGTGATAAAAATTAGCTGGTATAGTCTTGATATCATTAGGCTAGAATGAACAATGTTAATGCTTTAAGTGTCTTCAAAAATGTGATTTCCCTATTCAGACACTCATAGCGAACTTACATGAATAATATCATTTATCTCAATAAAGAACGTGATTCATTAAAATAATTACATCAACGGTATAACAATGATGATAAACTACTATTTTACTTATACTTCAATGGAAGCGACGCCTCCATTAACGTAAGATTAAAGAATTGGTATCCAGAATGATCACTCATACTGTAGTGACTCCACTGGATTGGTTCTGGATACTTTGAATACTTGAGAGAGAATTGTTACTGCAGCTAGTATTAGCATCATAGCCGTACCCAACAATACTGTCCCCCAACCAAAACTCACCTGATTTGGGATATTGTCAATCCAAAGTCTATTGACGAAGAAACTCATTGGAGCAGCTATGATGATCGCCACACCGATCATTATCAAAAAGGATTTTCCTAGAATTAAAATCAATTGACCTGAGCTAGCACCTAATACTTTTCTGATGCCAATTTCTTTGACTCTTCGTTCAGTACTGTAGACGGTCATTCCTAGTAACCCTAAACACGAGATGATAATCGCCAATACAGCAATAAAACCAATTACGGATGCAACATCGCCTAACCATTGATTGGACTTAGCCAGCGATTCATCAAAACAATAATACTGCATCTGATGCACAGGATCTACAGATGCCCACTTTTCTTCAAGTCCTACCAGAATATCTTCATTATCCGTAGAAGCTACTTTGACATTAAGATAGTTGAAATAAGCAGGGTCATATCGCATGAGCAATGACTTATCTCCTGCCCCACTTATTAAGGCCTGGAATTTAAAATCTTCCACAACTCCAATGATTTGCCATTGCCCTTCATGACCTCCTACATATATGGTTTGGTTTAGAGCTTCTTGAGGTGACTCATAGCCCATTAGCTGACTGGCAAAATCATTTATCACCAGCTGATTTGTTTGCCTGGAGTTATTATCCAGATTTCTTCCTGCTATCAATGGTAAGTCCAGAGTAGACAAGGTATTCGGATGCACACTCATCAACTCTGCCTGAAGCCAATCTCCTTCTGAGTCTCCATCTAAAGAATAGTAGGTTCCAAAATTATTAGGCATTGCTGGTATCAGGTGACATGCAGAAACCATTTCAACACCCGGTACGGATTTGAGCTCAGTCATCATTACTTCATAGTCGTTGCCTTGAAGAGGTAGATTGATGATATTCTGAGTATTCATACCATAATCAAAACTCAAGTAATGTTCGAATTGCTTAGCGATGGCGATTGAAGTCACAATTAAGAATAAAGAGAAAACGAACTGAGTCACATTAATAAAGGTCTTCAGTTTACCACTCCCTGAGGCATTTGCTCTAGCTAAAATTCTCGTAGGCGCAAATCGTGAAAGTACACTTGCGGGATAGATTCCTGCAAATACTCCTACAACCAAAGTAAAAACCACAAAAGCGATGAATACGGTCAAATTCAACGACAAATTCATCTGCAATTGCTGAATCACCCACATGGACTGAAACATGGGTTTTAATAAAAGTAGTATTCCATTTGCTACAAACAATGAAATGAAAGCGATCAACACGGACTCCACCATAAACTGGGAAAAGATGTCATTTTTAGTAGCACCATTCACTTTGCGAACCCCAATTTCCTTAGTACGTGTTAGAGACCTGGCGATAGATAGATTGGTATAATTCAATATCGCCGATATCAAAATCACCAGAGCGAGAATACTTAGCACATAATATGCTTCAATTGGCAGCCTCAGTGAAATAGGAGTTCCCATGAATTCACCAAGGTTGATCTCTGAAAATGATTGCACTTCAAAAGACTTTTCTCCAATCAAGTCTTTCTTATCAGCCATAATTCTTTGGAGGGATGCTGCTAGTTCTTCCTGGGAAGTTGATTCTTTCTGCAAAACATACGTATAGGCTCCAGAGTGAAGTCCCCAACTTCTCACATTGTTTTGTAAGTTCTCATCTAGTTGATTGGCTTTCACCAAAGGCTCAATACTAGCCACTGAAATGAGTACATCGAATTGGATATGTGATTTGACTGAAGCCACATCTACTACACCTGAAATAATAAATCCACCCCAGTCTCTGGCTTCTTTTCCATTGCTCATCCCCAGATCTATCTGAATGGGATCTAATCCACGATCCGTGAAGGTTACAGACTTGCCCAATGCATCTCCATCAAACAGTCGTTCTGCAACCCGCTGACTAATGACAATACTTCGAGGGTTAGATAAAGCACTATTAGCGTTTCCCTGAACCAATTCGAATCCAAAGACTTTGAAGAACTGGTCATCTGCAAAAAATCCACGAATTTCCGTACTGCTTTGCCCATATGGAAACACCAAATCTCCTCCAACACCTTTGACTAACTGAGTTACGTACTCCACTGATGGCTCTTCTTGTAGCGCTTCTGCTAAAGGTATTGGTGTAGAAGCATTTCTAGGTCCATCATCAGCACGAGTTACCACACGAGACATCCTTTCTGTATGTTCATGAAATCGGTCTGCTTGCTCCTGGTCTACAATCATCAAGATGATCAGCATGGCAATTGACATTGCCACGGCCAATCCGAATACATTGATAAATGAAAAAGTCTTGTACTTGAGGATATTCCTAATCCCCACTTTGAGATAGTTTTTAAACATGGTCCATTGATTTATTTGAGTAATTGATCTATTGAGTCTGATAATATCTGGTCTGAAAAGTTTCAAAACTTCCCATGTAAAGAGCAATCGAGCTTTATTGAGTCCTTTGGTCTCGACCTGTTCTTCAAAAAGTTCGAAAAGATCTCCTTCAATGTATTTTTGAAGATCTTTTCTGCAGAACCACCGAAAAAATTTGAGTGCTATTTTCGGAGGATTATTCATCTTTGAGCGACTTTACTGGATTGGTTCTGGATACTGTTACTATTTGAGTAATAATCGTTATAGATCCGATAAGCAACAAGCATAAGGAGCCAATTGCAACAGTACCAAGCCCAAAATCCACTCGATTTGGAAAGCTCTCCAACCATAGATTGCTAATTAAATAACTCAGTGGCCCTCCTATGACAATAGCAATCAGCAGGAGTATTAAAAACGATCTACCTAAGGCGAGTAGGAGTTGACTGGTATTGGCTCCTAGCACTTTTCTTATACTGACTTCCTTTATTCTCCTTTCTGTTGTATAAATGGCCATGCCCAAAAGTCCAAGACAAGAAATAATCACTGCCAAAGCAGCAATACCTATTACAATAGACACCAGATCCCCAAACCATCTGGTAGATTTGGCGAGCTGGTCCTGATAAATGAAATAATTGAAAGGATGAGTCTGATCGATCGCAGCCCACTTCTCCTCGAGTTGATGAACCACTTCATACGGATCTCCATTTACTTTTACATTCACAAAACTGAATAGCTCTGGCTTATTGACGAGGATCAAAGGAAGTTTGCCATCTCCCATGATTGGATTTTGAAATTTCACATCATTGATTACTCCAGCGATTTGCACTGCCTTTTGACCTTCCAAATAGATGGTTTGACCAAGTGCCTCATTTGGATTGTCCCACTTAAGTTTATCAATACAGGACATATTAACCACAACTGAATTTTCCAGATGAGCAGGCAAGTTCTTACCGGCAACTAATTCAAAACTCATCGTCTTGATGAAGTCAGGACTGACACTGATCATTTCTGCATTAAATAAATCTTCACTTGAAAATGCTCTACTAACGGATGCTCCATTGGTATGTAACAGTGCAGGTACAAATTCGCAAGCAGAAATATCAGATACTCCCGCAATTGATTCGAATTCTCTTTGAATCAGCTTGTAATCATTTCCCTGGATGGGAATGTTAATGATGTTTTCCGTACTGAATCCATATTCGAAATTGACAATGTGATGAAATTGTCTTGCGATCAGAATGGCGGTCACAATGAAAAGAAGCGAAAAAGCGAATTGTGCAATGTTTAGAATCCGCTTAAAACCAAACCGACTACTATGACTATCTGTAAGATTCTTAAGCGCTTTTAATGGAGTGAATCGTGATAGCACTAAAGCAGGATAAGCACCAGCCAGTAATCCTACCATCAGTGAAACTCCAAAAAAACCGACAAAAACCCACCCATTTATTGTCAAATCAAAATTTAAGACCTGGTTAATCCATAAGGCATTCAAAACCGGTTTTAAAAGGAGTAGCATCACCACCGCCATTGTTGACGCACAAAAGGAAGTCAGAACTGATTCCGTCAAAAACTGAAAGATCAAGCTTCCTCTATGAGCTCCATTTACCTTTCTCACCCCTATTTCTCTAGTACGAGTCAATGCTCTGGCAATCGACAGGTTAGTATAGTTAAATCCCGCGGATAACAAAATCACAATGGCCAAGCCAAACAGAACAAAGTAAGCTTCAATCGGTAAACGCAACGTAATAGGATTTCCGACAAAAGCACCTGGAGTTATTTGATTCAAACTTCTAGGTAGGAATTCAATACCCGATAAATCTGCAATATCCTTGTACTTCAAGTCAACCAATTCTTGCAAACTAGCCAGTAACTGCGCCTCCGATACATCAGGATAAACCATTAAATAAGAATAGCCTACGGAGTAATTTTCCCATGATTCAGAACGATCTTGAACCTTACCTTCCTGATAAAGCCTTGGAAGAGTTGAAGCAGAGACCAGCATATCAAAATCAATATGTGATTTGTAGTCATTTAAATTCACCACACCTGTAATAGTGAATGTTCCCCAGTCCTCAGCCACTTCTTCTTTACCTGTTCCAATATCAATCTTCATCAAGCCGAGCCCTCTATCTAAAAAGCGAACTTGCTGACCTACTGCAGGATCATCATGAAATAATTTCTGTGCAACTTCAGAGGTGATAACCATAGAATTCGGTTGAGCTAAAGCAGTGCGCTCATTACCTTCCTTTAACTGGAAGCTAAACACCTTGAAAAATTGATCATCAGCAAAGAATCCTCTGATCTCGGTATTAGTTGCTGAGTTAAAAATCACATCTCCACCAACTCCGGGAATCAGGTTCGTGCCTGATTCTATAATAGCAAAGTCGTTTTGCATGGTTTCCACCAGTGGCACAGGACTGGAAGCATTGGCTATAATCGAGTTATCAAGTTTGGAATGTATCCGATAAATCCGATCACTATGTGTATGAAACTGATCGTACTGGTGCTGGTCTACCAATAAAAGAATCAGCAACAATGTAACAACCATTGCCACCGCCAGACCAAAGATATTGATGAATGAAAAGGCTTTATACCTGAGGAGATTCCTTATCCCCACTTTGAGATAGTTTTTAAACATGGTCCATTGATTTATTTGAGTAATTGATCTATTGAGTCTGATAATATCTGGCCTGAAAAGTTTTAAAACTTCCCAGGTAAAGAGCAGTCGAGCCTTATTTAGTCCTTTGGTCTCGACCTGTTCTTCAAAAAGTTCTATGAGGTCTCCCTCGATGTATTTGAGTAGATCTTTTCTGCAGAACCACCGAAAAAATTTGAGTGCTATTTTCGGAGGATTATTCATCTCGAAGCAGGTTTACTGGATTTACTTCTGTGGCTTTAATAAGATGAATGACAATAGTGCCTCCGATTAGCAAAATACTTCCTAAGAAAGCAAGGGCGAAATGCACAACAGAAACATCAATATGGTACGCATAGCCATTCAACCATTTTCGCATAATGAAACTAACAAATGGCACTGCCAATGTAAATGCAACAGCAAAGAGCCAGGCAAACTTTCCAGAAAGGAGTCTGATCAATACAGACCGAGATGCTCCCAAAACTTTTCTAATACCTATTTCCTTAATTCGCCTATTGACTGTGTAGGCAGTCAACCCAATTATGCCAAGACTGGAAATGAGAATAGAAAGAGTCATGAACAAACTAAAAATCCACTTTATCTTTTGTTCTGATTGATACTGTCTTTCAATGTCTTTGTCAACAAACCTTAGATCTAGCTGTGCATTAGTGTCTAGATCTTTCAATGTAGCCTCCAACAATTCGACTGTCTGAGTAATTTGGCCAGAAGCGATTTTTATTGTAACAAAATCCTGAGATGATACTTGAGTAAGAATAATCGGCTCCACTGCATGATGTAACGATTTGAAATGAAAATTTTCAAAAACACCGACAATCTTCCCTTTCCCTACATTGTCCAGCCACTTACCTACTGCCTCATCCACCGTGAATCCCATTAGCTCCGCAGCTGCTCGATTGATCATATAGACAGGTTCCTCGCTAAATTTATCTTCAAAAAATCTTCCATTAAGCAACTGTAATCCAAAAACCTTAGCAAAACGACAATCAACTTCCATTTCAGGTATTACTGATTGTAGTTCAGAATCTTTCCCTTCCCAATCAACACCATGTGTTGCTTCTTTTAGATCAACCGGTATAGAAGATGAATATGCGAATGTTTGCAAAAGTGAGTGCCCAAAAAGGTGAGATTCAAGAGATTCAGGTTTCACCGCATGAGGCACCTTGAAGTAAGCCAACTGATCTTGATCAAAGCCCAAGTCCTTATCCAAAATCATGTTTATCTGACCTTGCATAATTATACCCGAGGAAATAAGGCAAACACTAACTAAAAACTGAAAGCCTACCAAAACATTTTTCACATCTAAAATACGCTCTCGACCATAGAGAGAACTCTCAGGTCTTTGTACGGTATTGACTCTAGTGAGCGTTATAGCAGGGTAAATCCCTCCTCCAATTCCAACAAAAAACAAAAGTCCAAGAATACACCAAACAACAACTGGTGAAGTAAAATCCAGGGCAAGATTCGTTTCCAAAATAGAATTGAAATAAGGTAAGAATAAGAAAGTCCCTAAAAGAGCTATAAGCATGCTTAAAGTGGCGTACATTAATGATTCTAAAATAAAATAAGCTTTCAGCTGTCTTGTTGATGCACCAATTGTTTTTCTTAATTTTATACCTTTCCACCTGCTGAGATAATGAGCAATACTCAGATTGTTATAATTAATACCAGCGATGAGTAAGATCAGAATGGCTATCACAGATAGGGCTCTTAAGTAAACAATGCTTCCACCGGAGTCTGTATCAAACTGTAGATTTTTGTATAAATGAATATCTCGGATCGGTTCTATATTAAAATCAACTTTAAGAGAGCTGACATTAGCTTCAAAAACTTCAATCATACGTTCATTGATGCTGGCTAATTCATCCTCAGATAGTTGCCTTGGATAGACTTTGAAGTAAGTCATAAAGCCAAACATATCCCAGCCATCATAGTCGTATGGAGAACTTTCCTCTTCGTAATACAACGGCATCACCACATCGAATCTCAAATGAGAGTTGGACGGTATATCTTCAAAAACTCCACTTACCACCAGGTCATGATCACTTTCGCGAATCACCTTACCAATTACATCTTCTGAACCAAAAAATTTCACGGCAGTAGAGCTGGAAATTGCTATTTGATTGAGACCCATCAGCAAGGTGTTTTCATTTCCCTTAAGAAGATTAAAAGAAAATTCCTGAAAGAAATTTTGATCCGCATGAATTACTCTTGATTCTTCAAACCTTCTGTTTTCAATTTCAAAAGTGTAATCAAACATCCCTCGAACCCTCACTGTACTTTCTATGAAGCTAAAATTATCATGAAGAGCACCTGCAAGTGATCCTGGACCAACCGCAGTGTGAAAGTCCTCTGCATTACAAGAAAGCCGATACATACGATCAGAATCTTCATGAAATGAATCATAACTGAACTCTTGCTCTACCCACAGCATAATCACAAGACATGTCATCAGGCCAGCTACTATACCAATCAGGTTGATAGATGCAAAAAACTTATTGCGTCTCAGGTGTCTTACTGAAGTAATCACATTATGTCTCACAAGACTAAGCTGACTCATCCTGTGAGTACCACTGAAAGACCTGATGATTCCAGGCCTAAACAACTTCAACACCTCCCAAACAAATAGCAACCGAGCTCTTATCAAACTCTTTTCCTCCACGTTTTCTTCAAACAACTCTATCAGGTCTCCCTCAATGTATTTGAGCAACTCAGGTCGGCAGAACCAGCGTAGGAAACGGAGTGATATTTTTGGCGGCTTACTCATTTCGGAGAGAGTCAACAGGATTAGAAAGAGCCGCAGAAATAACTTTATGAGAAACTGTGAGTAAAGTGATTGTAATCAGGATTAATGCAGGAATCAAAAAGAGATATGGACTTAGTTCGATTCTATATGCATAGTTTTCTAACCAATTACCTCCTACATATATTGATATCAGAGACGCCAATAGAATTGCGATGAAAAGGATGGAAAAAAAATCTCTTGACAGAATAGACAGTAGGTTGGTAATATTTGCTCCAAGTACTTTTCTAATTCCTATTTCTTTGATCTTTTGATTAGCAATAAATGAGACCAATGAAAACAGTCCAATACAGGCAATAAAAACTGCCAATCCACTAAACAATGAGACCAATTTTCCGAATTGCTCATCCGAATTGTACTGACGGTTAAATCGATCATCGAGGAAATAACTTTGGAAAGGATCATTAGGGTAAAGAGCTCGAAAGTTATCTTCGATAAATTCAACAGTCTGCTTAATACTTTCTCCTCCAATACGAATGGAAAGATTCACATTATACCCTGTCATACTTCCCAGGATCAATGGTTTGATATCTGAATGCAGAGAACTCCAATGAAAGTCTTTAACTACCCCATCTACACGAATGGTATCAGTTCCATCTAGAATTACGCTCTGCCCGATAGCTGAATGGGGATCCCCCAGATCAAATAATTCTACAGCCTTTTCATTGATGATTAATGCTTCATAATCCTGTATATCTGGAGAAAAATTATGTCCCGCAACAATTTCCAAATCATAAACATCTAGAAAGTCCGCGTCAATAAACACCGCATCTCCTAGTTCATTAGATGTTGAAAGTGCACCCATTTTACGCATGTTTCCTTGCCAGAGCTGCCCCGAAGACGGGATATTACTTGACCCACTGATCGCTCGTACATTTGGGTTTTTCAGTATGGTCTTTTTAAATAATTGGTGCTGCTTTTTCAAAAGCGTACCGCCTTCTCCAGCCAGTGACATGGGCCCTGATAACACCAAAACCTGCTCCATTTCTACTCCCGTGCTTTTAGATCTCATGTATGCGATCTGCTGACTTACCAAAAAAGCTCCGGTGATTAATACCATGGACAGAGTCAATTGTGTAAAGATCAATCCTCTACGCATCCATATTCCACCGGACCCAAAAAGACCTACCTGCTGAATTTTAGACTTTATTCCCGATAAAATAAATGCTGGATATGCTCCAAAAATGAATGCACCAATGAGTAATACCAGAAGCAACACCAACCAAAAGCCAGGTCTAGTCCACACAGCATTATCCAATTTGATCTGCAAATACTGTTGGATCTGGCTTGATAGTAAGAAGGTAAACACTAAGCCAATCACAATCGCCAGCAAGTGTACAATTACTGACTCTAAAATGGATTGTGAGAAAAGTTGATACTGAAAAGCTCCCAGACTCTTTTTAACACCAATTTCTTTTGCTCTGGTTAGAGCCTTACCTATCGATAGGTTAACATAATTCAACCAGGCAATAATCAGAGTGATTAACCCGATGGTAGCTATCAGCAATACTTTGCCAAGTTCATTATTATTCTCTGCAATATCTGTATCAAGACTAGAATGTAAATGAATATCCGTAACAGGCTGTAGCGTAATTTTTACCTGTTCACCACTTTGCTTGAGTTCATTTCCTAACCTCTTGTCAACTATATCATTAAGTTGAGACGATATATAGTCATGATCAGCTGACTCTTCCAAAAGGATATATGCTGCAAAATTGGTCCAACCCCATCCATCTTGCCTGGTGTAAGCCCCATAATGAGACAATAGAAAACTCATTGGAAGTAACATATCAAACTTCAGATGAGAATTGGGTGGAAGCTCTTCCAATACTCCGCCTACTTTGAATTTACCACTTACAGAACCTCCATGCACTCGTAGTATTTCACCAATGACATCTTCTTTTTGGAAATATTTGATGGCCTGCTCCCGGCTAATTACAACTTGATCTGGTGAAGAAAGTGCATTAGCGGCATCACCGAATACAAGACAGAAATCAAACACCTCCAGAAATCCTTCATCCACATACAGGATATCCTTTTCGTAGTAGGAACTTTGATCAAAAGGGTTTGACACGACCAATGACTCACCTCCTAAATACTTGACCGGGTGTACTCGGACCAACTCTTTAATTCCTGAAATTGTATTTTTAGCTTCCTCCCCAAGTGCACTCCAGGTGAAGCTTTCTTGATTAACCACTTCATCATTTCTAAGTGATGACTGATTTATACGATATAATCGATCTTTATTGGGGTAAGAACTGTCATAATTGAATTCGAAACTGAGGAATTGATAGATGATTAGTGCCGCTGTAAATCCTACAGCTAATCCCAAAATATTTGTCACTGCATAAGTCTTATCACGAGCTAAACCACGAAAAAGCATCTTGACATGAAGAACACCTAAACTTCCTAAGGACAAATTCCTTGACCCAAATGATTTGACTATTCCAGGCCTAAACAACTTCACCACCTCCCAAATAAATAGCAATCGAGCTATTATCAAGCTCTTTTGCTCCACATTCTCTTCGAATAGCTCTATCAGGTCTCCCTCGATATACTTGAGTAGATCCGGCCGACAGAACCAGCGAAGAAAACGGAGCGGTATTTTGGGTGGCTGGTTATTATTCATCCCGTAAAGAGTTTACAGGATTAGAAAGTGCTACTTTGGCAGAATGAACCCATACAATGAGGAGTGACATGAGTAGAAGACAAATACCCACAGTAATAAACACTGCTGCCGTGAGATTTATATGATAAGCAAAATTCTCTAACCACTGTCCTACACCCCAGATAGCCAAAGGAACAGCAACAGTAAAGGCTACTACAACCCATCTCAGAAAATCCCGCGAAAGCAGCACCATGATCTGCTTTGCATTGGCGCCCATCACTTTTCTGATGGCAATCTCTTTTGTACGGTTTTGGATAATACCCCAAGACAAAGAAAAAAGCCCGAAAAATGCGATCAAAATGCCTCCTATTGAAAAAACAGAGACCACATTCATCAATCGGAAATCATCCTGATGTGCTTTATGAATGGAATCATCAAGTGTGGTATAATCAAATGGTGTATCAGGAAATATATCTCTCCAGAGTGTAGAAACATCGCTCAAAACAGTATTCAAATCCCTATTGGAGTAATTCAAAAGTAGTGTATTAAAATCTCCTTGTGAACCTATCATAAATACAACTGGCGCCACTTTTTCTCTAAATGAAGCCATGTTTACATCTTCAAAAACACCAGCTATAGGGCTATCGAAGAACTTCCCCTTGCTCATTGCCGAATCTTCCCAATCCATAGCTTTGATATATGCCTCACTTACATAATAGCCTTTCAGAATAGTATCCAGATCAATTTTGAGATGTAAATCAAGGGTAGTTATCAAGTCCAAATCACCCGATATGGAATTTACGCCATCTTCTGGCAAATTAGCGCGATCAAGCAGGCGGAGCATATCAGAGAATGGATTACCTGTAGAGAGAGCTGCTTTGTCTACTAACCTTCTTTCCAGAACTTCTCCTTTAAACCGAGCTAATTCGGCTTTTCCTAATCCCTGAAGCACAACAATGTGCCGATTCATACCTATTGGTTTTGACTCGATAAAGTCCAGTTGCTTTAGCATAAACCATGAAGCGATGATCAATACTGCCGCAATTACAAATTGAGGAATCAGCAAAAATTTATTAATCTTCAATCGAAAATCGGAACTTCTACTGATCATTTTCACAGGAGATTTAATGTTGAATTTGGCCGCCACATAAAAGAGTGACAATAAAAGCATCGTGATGATAAGCCCCAACCACAGATACAAAACCCTAAACGAAAACAAATCAACATTTCTTAGTTCGGTACTAAACCGAAAATTGAAATATGATATAAGCTGACTTGCCACCATCAAGGAAATAAGACCTGCACTTATCAGATAGATCATAATATCCATACTAAAAGCTCCCCAAAGCACACTTTTCGTAGCTCCCAATATATGTTTGATTCCAGCCTCTTTGCGCCGATGCACAGCAGTAAGCGTGTACAGGTTGATAAAATTAAGGGTGGAGAGCACAAGTATCAACAGACATACGCCCCATCCAATGGCAAACATCTGCTCTGAGATAGATCTCACGTATAGGAAAGAATTGGCACTTGCATATGGAATTTCTCCTAAAGGCTCCAAAAAGAAGTTTTCTCCACTTATATATGGAATTTGCTCATTTGCATGCAAACTCTCAGTAAACAGATTGTGATCTTCACTTGGAGGTAAAGTCACATAAGAAGCAGAACCTCCATACATATGCCCTAAAACACCTTCATAAACCAAAATATCAAAATCAAAATGTGAATTATACGCTCCCAGATCCAACACTCCAGAGACAAAAAAATCCTTATTCCCCTGATCCTGAGCTATAGTCACGAGCTTTCCTATTGGATTGTCATATCCAAAAAACTGGTCAGCATAAGCTTTTGAAATCACCACACTTGACTTTTCAAGTGCTCCTAGAGAATTGCCTTCCAATAATTCAAATTCGAAAAACTCCAGAAAATTATCCGACACACCCATCACAGCTGGGGACTTGATAATTTGGTCATTGTATTTTATCGAATTTCCAACAGAGAAATATATCCGACACATGTTATCACCCTGATCATAATTGCTTTGGATGTAGTCCAGGGCCTCATCATCAAAAATGGCCAGTCTACTTTCAGTATCCGGTTTCCCATGCAAAAGCCGGTAGGTATTGGTTTTGCGTGAAAAATAGGCATCTGTATCCGGAATTTTAGAAAGATATGCCAGCAGCACATTGGCTAAAGAGAACCCAATGATGAGACTCAACATGATCACTGAGGCATAAAATTTCTGTCTTCTCAGTACTCGAATGGAGATTTTAAACTGTTCTTGTAAATGACCAATTATGATTATGCTTTTAGATTTTGGGTTCTTAATAATCCCAGGTCTGAAAAGTCTAACAACATCCCAACAGAATTGCCATTTCGCCATACGCAAACCGGTTTGCTCATGTCGTTCTTCGAACAACTCTATGAGATCTCCTTCGATGTATTTGAGCAGCTCAGGTCGGCAGAACCAGCGCAGAAAGCGGAGCGGTATTTTGGGTGGTTGGTTATTCATATCAACCAATCTTCACGTCCAAAGCAGGTTTCGGAATAGCATCATAGAGCTGGTTACGCATTTTGCGAGTTTCCTCTATAGCATTTTTTCCCTGAGCAGTGATATTGAAATAGCGTTTTGGTCTACCTCCTCGTTCGCTGGTAGATTCCCCCTCGTATGACGTGAGATACCCTTTATCTTCCAGGCGCTTCAATGCAGATTGCAGTGCTCCAACACTGACATTTCTACCTTGTCGCTCTTCTATTTCTTTCTTGATGGATACACCGTACGCATTGCCAAACAATACTCCTACTGTAAGCATCACTATTTCTTCAAATTCTCCTAATTGAAATTTCCCCATTTTAGTTTTCTCCTAATTGCAGTATTGCAATCATAGAAAGAAAAAAGGTTTTTTCCTAATTGTAGTATTAACTAAAAATGAGAGAGTTGATAGGATTAAAGGAAAAAAGGCCTTGACGAAACAGTATTCAAAGCCCTAGAATTAAACTGTTTAATCAAGACCTAAATTCTTCAACCCATTGTTGAAAAGGTCAAATTAATTCACACACATATCTGACAAAACCGCCAAAATGCATCTTCACATATTCCAATAGTATTTTAGACTAACGAAACCACTCGTACAAAATTGGAGTTGCGCATGATGCTTTATATCACAAATAACTTCATAATTTATATTATGAAAAATACGTGGCGCCACGTATTTTTCTAAGTATTGCCTCGTAAAAGACTTTGATTCGATACTTTATGAATAAATTCTCCGTAATTTTTCCCAACCAACCTTATCAATAGATAAACCACCTATGCCCTATTCCTGTAAGTGGATATTTTTAATTCTCGTATTTTTTTCAATACACCAGAACTGCCATTCAGCGCAAGTACCTGCCGGAAACACCCGCATTTCTACTTTGAAGGAGAAACTGTCAACTGCCAGCCTTACAGATCAGGTAAATCTATACAATGAAATTTGTGATGAGTTTGAAAGAATCGCTATTGATTCCAGTCTATTCTATGCTCAGAAAGGGCTTCAGATTAGCCAGAAGGTCAACTATCTGGAAGGTGAAATTAAGAGCCTGAACAACATAGGGTATCACTACCATGAAAAAGGAATGTATGATCAAGCACTTTCCTATCATCAGAAAGCATTGGATGAAGCTATTCAAAACCACAACAAACAATCTGAAGCCAAGAGCTGGAACTTCATAGCACGTGTTCATCGATCATTGTCCAATATGCCCAAGGCTATTGACTGCTTTTTAAAATCTCTCAATTTGAGATACGAAATAGGAGATAGCACAGGTATTGGGATCGTAAGTGGAAATCTTGGTTACCTGTATTGGTCTCTTAATGATTATGAAAATGCCGAAAAGTACCTTAACCAGGCTTTGCATATTGATTTGATATTAAAAGACACTATTTACATAGCTTCAGACTACCTAAATCTTGGCTTATTGGCCCAAAAAAGAGGGAAACTCAAAGAAGGAATAGAATTATCAGAGAGAGCCATGGCTCTTTTCACCATCAAAGAGGATTGGGAAAGCGTGGCCATTTTGTATGGAAACATCTCTCTAATGTACTCAGAACAAGGAAAATTCCCTCAGGCGCTTGCCTATCTTGACAAGTCATTTGAGATGAAAAAAGCCATCAACAACTCCAGGTCACTGACTTACACTTATGGCAATTATCAAAAAATCTACCAGGACAATAACCAAATGACCAAAGCCATTGAGGCAGGAGAAGAAGCTCTCGAATTTTTAAAAGATCATCCTAATATAGAAGTAAGTCAACGTGTGCTTGGTAGACTTGCTGAAGCCTATGAAACGGTGGGAAACTACAACAAAGCTTACTCTGCCTTACAAGAGTTTAACACAGTAAAAGATTCGATTCTTGACATAGAGAAATCACGACAAATTAAGCAACTCCAAACAATCTATGAAACGAATCAAAAAGATCTAACAATAGCACAACAAGAAGGTGAACTAAAACTTGCAAATGCTGCAAATGCTTTTAAAAGTAAACTGACCTGGACCATCTCGATCGGTCTGATTCTCGTATTTATCTCCATTTTCCTTTTCAGATCTTATCGATTTGCCATTAAATCAAAGAGAATGGAAAAAGAGTTTACTCAGCAATTGTTACTTGCACACGAACACGAGCGCAAACGCATTTCACAAGACTTGCATGATTCCGTTGGTCAAAGCCTGATACTCATTAAAAATAAGGTCTCATTACATAGTGACAACACAACCGCCGATATGGTCAGTAAAGCTCTCGAGGAAGTGCGATCGATCTCCAAAGCCTTGCATCCTTCTACATTGGATAAAATTGGCCTAACAGCCAGTATAGAAAAGCAATTGGAAGAGCTTGATAAGCACACCGATATATTCTTATCATATGAGGTTGATAATATCGACAGCCTCTTTGACAAGGATCAAGAACTTCAGATTTACCGAATTTTTCAGGAGTCAATTAACAACTTAATTAAGCATTCTAAAACCAAATCCGCACTTATAAAAATAGAAAACCAATCCACGCTTGTCAGATTAGAAATCACCGACTATGGCGTGGGATTTGACCTGACATCTGATGCGAGCTCCTTGCAAGGGCTGGGTATGAAAACGCTAAAAGAACGCACCCAACTACTCAATGGAAAGATTCTGGTGGATTCAACTAAAGGAAAAGGAACAAGCGTTATTTTGCACGTAAACAAACCGACCCAACATGTTTGAACCGTCTGAGCTTAGTTTGGTAATTGCCGATGATCATCCTTTATTATTACAAGGACTCAAAGACACTTTAGAGCATTATCATTTCAAACAAATTAATACCTGCTCCAATGGAACCAGCGCTTTGGAAGCCATCATTCAGCACAAACCAGATCTAGCCATTTTGGATATTGAAATGCCTTACCTTTCCGGCCTAGCTGTAGCCGAGGAATGTAAAAAACGAGGTATTGATACTAAGGTAATTATCTTATCCTATCACAAAGAATACAAGTTTGTAGCAAAAGCCAAAGCACTCAATATCAGCGGATATATCTTGAAAGAAGACACCACCACAGAGATCTATAAATGCTTGGAACAAGTCTATTACAATAAGTTTTATTACAGCCCTTCAATCAGTGAAGAAGTCGCTAGTTCAGACCTGATTACTCAAAAATTACAGCAGCTGTCACCGTCAGAATTAAAAATATTAAAACTCATTGCTGATTCCCTGGGGTCACAAACCATTGCTGAGATGCTTCACATATCCGAACGGACTGTAGAGAAGCATCGCAGCAACATTATCACCAAATTAGACATTGCCAAGCAGCCAAATAGCCTTTCCATTTGGGCCATTGAACAACGTCATGTAATTGAAGAACTGTAGTTATTCATCCCTCAATGAATTCACTGGATTTTTATAGGCAACTTTTAGAGATTGATAAGTGATCGTTGCTATGGCTACCATGAAGGCTCCTATAATCGCAACAGCAAATACCCACCAGTCAATGGTAGTTCTATAGGCAAAATTCGCCAACCATTGATCCACACAATACCATGATAGTGGGCCTGCAATCAGTACTGCAACAATTAGCAGCGAGGAGAACTCTGAAGAGAAAGACACCCAAAGCTCGGTGATGCTGGCTCCCAGCACTTTTCTAATGCCTAATTCTTTCACTCTTCTGTCCGCTGCAAAAGCAGCTAAACCAAATAATCCTAGGCATCCAATCACTAGAGCCAAAGCGGTGAAAACACTTAGAACTACCCCCATTCGCTGTTCAAATAAGAAAGCTCTCTCAAACTCCTGATCCATAAAACTATATTCGAACGGAACTGTAGCATCTGCAGATGCCAATACTTCCTCAACTTGCTGAATTACCTCCATTAGCAGAGCGGATGATTGCACTCTAGACTCATTTAACTTAAGTGAAAAAAAACTCAATCCTGCACCGTAATCCCAAACCTGATCATTTTTGTGATTAATCATGACTAAAGGGGAGATATTAGATTTGGCACTGTGGATATTGAAATCCTTGACCACTCCAATCACTTCAAACTCATCTTCATCTCCGGATGCCAAAGCGATTTTCTTCCCTACAATCTCGGCTTCATCAGACCACCCCAGTACTTTCACTGCAGATTCATTGATAATGACCTTGTACTTATCTGCTGGCCTTGAGGAGTCATAGTTTCTACCCTCGACAAACTCTACATGCAAAAGGTCCAAATAATCACCTTCCAATCGAACGTTATTCATTTGAACGACTTCACTATTGACTTCTGCCGCCATGTATCGATCTCCTGATAAGATGTTTGGAGGAAGACCGAAAGACTTTCCAACTTTAGTAAAAGCAGGTATTGACTCCAACTGTGATTTCAATTGTTCAGTCTCGAACCCAAATTGCTCAATATTGTGAATCTGTAGCACATTCTCTTTATCCATTCCCAGGTCGAGATTGGAGACATATTTTAATTGTTTCTGAACAAAAGCAGCACAAATGATGAGTGCAATGGAGACTGTAAACTGAAAAACAACCAATCCATTTCTCACCCACTTTCCTCCTATGGCATGACCTGAGTGACCTTTCAGCGCTTGCACAGGTTTGAAAGCAGAAATCACCATGGCAGGATAGAAGCCAGCTAAACCTCCCACGATCAGTATAAAAGCAAGAATTGCCAATATGACGGTCGGTTGACTAAGCAAGTCCACTAAATCCATTTCTTTGAATGTGAGCATATTGAACCAGTCCACAGAAAGAAAGACCAAACCTATTCCCAACAGAGAAGCCAACGCCACGTACATGATGGATTCTAAAATGAATTGATTAACCAAAATGGTCCTGGCAGAACCCAATACTTTCCTCACACCTACTTCCTTAGCTCTACCTGTAGATCGTGCCGTTGATAAGTTCATGAAGTTGATTGCTGACAATAACAGCACCAAAACACCTATGGCTGTGAATATTTTAATGAACAAAGGATTTCCTGTTGGCCCTAATCCATGATCAGCTGGACTACCGTCACTGTATACCGTACCTAATGATTGTAGTTCCAAAGTCCATGGATGTCCCTTGGTGAATTCCTCTACGGTTTGATTGAATATTCTTTCGGTAGTTGGGGCAGCCCACTTGGCAGGGAGTCCCTGAATTCGTTTTTCTAACTGAGCAACATCGACATTAGGTTTTACCAAAACATACGTCCCAAATATGTTCCAGATCCACTTCCATCCATTCATATCCATCTGATCTTGATAACTAGACATAGAAGCCAGCATATCAAATTGCAAGTGAGACTGTTCTGGAATATTCTTCAATATCCCGACTATTTTAAAGGACTTCCATTTACCATCCCATTCTTTGATTTCGACAGTTTGATTCACTAAATCAGCCATCACAGCGTCATCACCGAAATACCTCGAAGCTGTTTCCTCTGTCAAAACAATACTGTTCGGCTGAGAAAAAGCAGTTTGCGCATTTCCATGGAGTAGAGTGAAACCGAATAGCTTAAAGAAATTGTCTTCAGCTCCAAAGATCCGATCCTCTTTAAAAATCGTCTGCTTTTGATCCGGAGTAACCACCAAAGAGCCAATTTGCATCACTCTAGTTACCTCCTCAAATTCAGGTACTTCTTCCCGCAGTGCGGTAGCCACATTAGGTCCGGTGCTGGCAATCATCTCGTCCCAGTCACCCCAGATACTAGGTTGATTGACACGGTAGATCCGATCTGCTTTTGTATGAAATTTATCGTAGTTCAGCTCATCGTAGACATAGAGACTAATCATCAAACAAGCTGCTATGCCGAGTGTGAGACCAAAAAGGTTGATTAAGGTGAATTGTTTCTGCCTCAGCGCATTGCGCCAAGCCAGCGTCATCATGTTTTTGAACATACCTGTATTATTGAGTTTAATTGATCCAAAAATTGGGCGTACGATTCCTGGTCTGAAGAACCGGATCACATTCCAGGCAAATCGTCGCCTGGCTTTGGTTGCCCCAAAGTCCTCTACATCTTGCTCAAATTGCTCCTCCAGATCTCCCAGAATGAATTCCTGCAGATTTTTGCGACAATACCACTGGAAAAACCAGATAAAAAGTCCTGGGGGTCTCTGATTATTCATGAGAAAATTTGAGTTGGGGTGTGAGCTCCCACAGACTGGTTCGAGCATCTTTCATTTCCTGAAGAAGTGCTTTCCCAGCATTGGTGATTCTAAAATAGCGCTTGCGCCTTCCTCCTCTGGCCTGAGTAGCACCTCCCATATCTGATTGTAGAAATCCTTTTTCCTCCAATCGGTAAAGGGTGATGTGCACTGAACTCAGGTTTACCTCGCGGTTTTGATGCTCTTTGATCGCACTAACGATGGTGTTTCCATAGGCATCATCATTGAGGATCAAGACTACTGTGAGGATGAGCTCCTCAAACTCTCCTAAGAAATTGGTTCTTCCCATTACTATTGAATTTGTAAAACTAATGTACGGAAGTATTTCTATTTAAGTTGTAAAAGAAATAGAAATAATAGGAATTTTTAATTCAAACCATTAGAGATTACTGTATTATTTCATGAAGAAAAGACTGTTTACTCATCTCTCAAGCATTTGGTTGGGTTAACTCGTGAGGCCCAATATGCATGGGAACCAACGATCCCGAAAGAAATCAATCCTGCCAACATTCCTACTATAGCAAATATGTGATAAGGCATGTCTATGCGATATACGAAATTTTCCAACCATGACTGACTAACCCAAAAAGCTACAGGAATTGCCAATATAAAGGCAATCACAACCCACCCCATAAACGTCTTGGAGAGTAAGAATACTATTTGATAAGTGTTTGCTCCAATTACTTTTCGTATGCCTACTTCTTTAGTTCTGGCTTGAATCACCCCCCAGGAAAGAGCTATTAACCCAAATAAAACTATAATAATGGTTGCTCTTGAAAAAGCATTAACAATTTTCAATAACTTCAAGTCATCCTGATGATACTTTAAAAACTTTTCGTAGGTAGAATAGTAAATCATAGGATCATTTGGAAGGATCTCATTCCAGACGTTCTCAACTTGCTCCAGTACATCTTTCCTATTCTTACCAGAATAATTCAGGATAATTCGATAATAATTATCCTTGTCCCCGATCTCAATTATGGCAGGTTTGATAGAGCTATAAGCAGAAGCGTTCACAAAATCGTCAACTATACCAAGAGCAGGCTCATCTAATTTTGGAATCTTCCCATCATCGGCGCTTTGCCAACCTAATTTCTGTGCCAATGTTTCATTGATATAGTATCCATTCCTAACCATCTCATTTGGAAGAGTAATACCAACCGTAGATAAATAATCCTTATCTCCGGTTATTCTTAATATCTCGGATTGAAATCCATCGATATGATAAAACCATACACCTCCTCCAACGGGTGCTCCATAAGTCAAGGAGGCATTTTCTACAATTCGTTGAGAAAGTATTTCTGTTTTCAGCAAACTCATTTTACTTCTGGAATCCCTAATGGCTACTTCAAATACAAGTAAATCCTTTTCCATACCCATTGGACGGTCTTTCACATAATTGATTTGATCAACTATGATTAGGCTACAAATTATTAAGGAAATGGAAATCATGAATTGTGGAACCAGGAATAGCCTGGCCATTCGAGAACTTATACTTTTGCCCTTATTCAATAGCTTTAAAGGACTGGACTTTTTTAACTTTTCATAAGCAAGAACTCCGATAACTATTATCAAAATCAGCATCACACCAGACCAACATGCCACGACTTTATAATTAAAAAGATCATTTGGTTTTAGATTAATTTCCAACCACTGGTTTGTCTGAGGCAGTAGCAAAGAACTAATAAAGATTGCAACAAATGACCCGATGACCATAAAGACACCTACATCAATCATGACAGACCTTCGCAGTACCATAGCCCCAACACCGAAAACTTGCTTTATGCCTAGTTCTTTTCTTCTTCTATAAGATGACAATAAGAATAGATTGGTGAAATTAAAAACGATTACAATCAACACAAGAATTACAATACTCCAGCCTATAAAATATATAGTTGGTGATGTGTAATGATTGAAACTCCAGGAATGATCTGCATCGAAATGAACTTCTTCAAGTGACTGCAAATGCAAACGACATTCATAATCTGTTTGCGCAGTTATCTCCTTACCCCTATTAATTAGTGATTCATTTAAAGAAGCTTTTGATTGCTTAACGTAAAATACGGATTGAGTAATTGTTTCTGGAATAGGGACTACTGCATCAAACTTTAGTCCAGAATTGTAAGAAGAGATATCAATTACTCCAGATACAACAAAAGACATCTTGCTTCCTCTTTCATTCACCTCAACTATCTGACCCACTGGATTTTTTGAATAAAACATTCGAAAGGCCATTTCCGATGAAAGTATGATTTCATTTTTTTCAAGAGGAGACTCATCACTTGTATTCTGAAGTTCCAATTCGAAAAAAGATAGAAAATTAGTATCAACAGCGATAACTAAGGGTTCCAAAAAATCATTAGAAGATGCTGCAATTGAGGTGATTTCACTTTTACTAATGCGACACGAATTGGCATACTCAGGACAATCACTTCTTAGGTATGATGTAGCATCATCTGGAATAGAAGACATCCAAGCGTCACTATTGGGATCAATAAAATCATCTATTAATATTCTAAATACTTCTGACTTGCTAGTTAAGTAGTTGTCTACATCAGATGCTTTGGTCAGAAAAGAAAGTAACAAATGAATTAACGTCAATCCTACTACTAAACTGCCAATGATTAAGGCAGAATAGATCTTTTGTCTCCATAGAATTCGAAAAGAACTCCTAACCTGGTCTTTAAAAATGGGTAGTAGCATTGATTTATTAGTTAATAGTGGCTTTAATAGTCCTGGTCTGAATAACCTTAAGACCTCCAAAGAAAATCTCCACCTTGACGGGTTAATCTCAAACCTTTCCAGCAAATCGCCCTCTATGTCTTCCACATAGTCCGGATGACAAAACCAGCGGAAGAAGCTAAGTAGATATTTTGGTGGCGAAGGCTTTTTATTCATCTCTCAGCGTATTGACAGGATTAGCCGAAGCTGCTTTGAACACCTTTAAGCCTACAGTAAGTCCAGGAACTAAAACCATAATTGATAGGGCCATTGCAAATGAAGCCAACCCTAACTGCATGTGATAAGCATAGAAATGTCCGAACAGCACCCCTTCTATGAGGAGGGTTGCTAAAACGCATCCAACGATAAATGCTGCAAAAATGTAAACCACAAAGTCCTTAAGAATGAGACGAATCATATGGCTCATTGTAGCTCCAAATATTTTTCTGATCCCAACTTCCTTTGTGCGTTTTTGAACGCTTAGCGAAACAATGGAATAAAATCCCGCAGCAGACATAATCATGGTAGCAATGGCCAAAAACAAACACAGATTACGGATGATTGAGTTGATATGCAGCTGTTTATAAATCATCATAGACTGCCCAAATCCGTTAAATGGTTGATTTGGATTTATTTGATACCAGACCTGCTCTAATGTACTCAGTACTTCAGATGCGTTTTCATTACTCGATGTACTGATGTATTGAAATTGTAAGGGTGAAGCATAAGTGAAAATACAAGCAGGCTCTTCCTGTGTTAACCCAAACTCCTTGTGGTTTTTAACAATACCAACTACAGTAAAAGTTACCTCACCAATTAACACATCCTTACCTATAGGATCAGTGTAACCTAGTTCAGCAGCTAGTTTTTCGTTGATAACTACATTCTCTTGATCACTAACTCCTTGTAAACCTCTCCCTTGAATCAATTCTATTCCCACCGTTTCAAGATAATTGACCCCTACACTCAACTCCTGAGCATCATACCCCAAATCTTCTTTTTCTTTCCTAATCGTTACTTCTGTAGATTGTCCAATTATTTGAGAGGACCCAGCTATGTTATTAAGGATAGGAGTTTGCTTTAAGGCTTTAATCAGCTCGTTTTGCTGGTCACTCTGATTTACAGCAATCACCTGCACCTCATGCAATCCATATCCAAAATCAAGTTGCTGCTGATAGTCGGCATTTTGTGTTAATACAATGGCTCCAACAATAGCAAAACATGCCACAATAAACTGTCCCACCAGCAAAGACCTGGTTAGCCACCCCATTTTCATGACACTGGTCTTGCCTTTCAGAATTTGAACTGGTTGGTATTTGCTAATCTTAATGGATGGATATATTCCGGAAAGTACTCCCACCAAAAGTGGAAACCCAACGATAAAACTCAATACTCTTATTTCCAATGCATATCTCAAGTCTAATGTTTGCTCAAAAAGACCATTGTAGGCAATAATCAGGTAATGAGCAATGATAAAAGCTACTACAACACTTATCAGGCAGAGAAGCATATTCTCTATTAATAGTTGACCGATCAGCTGAGTACGCGTGCCGCCAATGACCTTCCTGACACCTATTTCTTTCAATCGATTTCCAGAAAAAGCAATGGCCGTATTCGTGAAATTAAAGCTAGCCGTTATTAGAATGAGCAAAGACAAGATAGAGGTGATTCCAACAAGAAATCCAACAGCATTTCGATTGAGCATTCTTCCTCTTACCCAGTTTGGCAAATCAATATCCGAAGTAAGTGCAAGCTCTGAAAATGGCTGTAAATAAAACTTTGAAGCAGTGAATTGCCTATCCGCACCTTCGTTAAAACTCTTCGCATAAGAGGATAGCGTTTCACTCACTTGCCCTGGTGATGTTTTATCTGCCAGCTCAAGAAAAATAGAAATCTGTTCATTGGAGGTCCAGTCCTGCCCAGCATTATAAATCCTATCAAAAGGCATCAGTACATCAAACAAAATGCTCGTATTCTCTGGTACCGTTTGTGTGACAGCTCCTACAGTAAATAGATGTTTTTGATCGCCGATATAGATCTGTATTTCTTTACCTACAGGGTCCAGGTCATTGAAATATTTTTGTGCTGTATTTCTACTTAGCACGACAGCATTCCTTCCTTTCAAATTGGAGATACTTCCATAAACCAAAGGGAAATTGAGCATTTCAATCAGAGACATATCAGCTAAATGGATTTTCTCACTAAAGGATTTTCCATTGGATTTTACAATCCCAGACCCAACATTTAGCCTCGCAAACTTACTAACGCCCGGAACCTCATCTTGAAGCACATTCCCTAAAGCAACTGGTGACAATCCCCAGTCTTCTTTTCCGTCTTGTGATACCCTTGTAGTATTGACTCGATAGACATTTTCAGACACCGGCTGATGATATTCATCAAACCGAAGTTTATAATCAAGGTTAAGAAAACTCACCAGACAACAAGCCAAAGCAAATCCCATCCCTAACATATTGATCAGCACATAGGTCTTGTGCTTTTTCAAATTTCTGTAGGCTATTTTGACATCATTCAGAAGTGTATCCATAAGACGCAAGCGAGGAATTAACGATGATTTGTGTATCAAACCAAATCGTAAAAGCTTAATCACTTCTAAGAAAAATATCCAATTAGATGGTTGCCGATCATATCGCTCCAACAAATCCCCCTCTATGTCTTCCACATAGTCTGGGTGACAAAACCATCGGAAGAAGCTGATCAGAAATTTCGGTGGCGAAGGATTTTTATTCATCCTTTAGTGATTTCACAGGATTGGCTACTGCTACACTTACAGTTTTGAAACTCATGGTGATCAATGATACCACCAATGTGATCATTGCTGCCATGGCAAACACTCCCCAACCAATGCTGATGCTGTAAGCAAAGTTTTGAAGCCATTCATTCATTACGTACCAGGAAAGTGGCACTGCTACACAAAGAGCTATTAAGAAGAGCTTGACAAAACTCATGGACAACAACCTCACAATTTGGCCAACGGATGCCCCAAGAACCTTTCTTATACCGATCTCCTTTGCGCGCTGAGCCGTGCTATATATGGTTAGGCCAAGTAAACCCAAACAAGCGATAAACATGGCAATACCTGAGAACACACTAAATACAGATCCAAACCGATCATCTGCTTCATACTGATCATTAAAATTTTGGTCAAGAAAGTAACTGACCATAGGTCTTTGAGGTACCAATTCCTGCCATTGGCTGTCAATAGACGCCAATGCTTTGCTTATGTCATTTGATTTCAGCCTTAAAGACAACATTGAAGTTGTCTCCGCTGTAGAGTATCGCAGGGATAAGGGCTCAATTCGGTCATGAAGGGATACATAATTGAAGTCTTTCACCACACCCACTACATGACCTGTCCTATTCCATTGATCAAATTGCTTTCCAATGATATCCTCTGGATTGGGATAGCCATATAGTTTGGCCGCAGCCTCATTCACAATTAACGAATTGGCCGAATCGGCAGGAAAGTCTCGGGAGAAATTCCTTCCTGCTACGATTTCCATTTTATATGTTGGAATAAAGTCATCATCTATTTCATAAATAGCTGGTGAACGCATGATCATTTCTCCCTGTTCATTTTCTATTTTGGTACCTGCATCAGGAAAGAAGAATCCAGGAACAGCACGAGATGCCGCTACTGCTTCTACATGTTCGTTTTTTAACAGCTCATTTTTAATGTATTTCAAATGCTTTTGTACTTTCGGATCCCAACCATAATCCACCACCAACATTTGTTGAGAATCATAACCCAGTTCATAGTTTCGTATAAAATCTAATTGAGTAAATACTACTGTAGTACCAACCAGCAATATGATCGACAAAGCAAACTGTACAACAACCAATGACTGACGCAGTAACGTCCCAGAAGAGGAAGTTTTGAATGCTCCTTTGAGAACTTTAGCTGGTTTGAAGTTAGACAATACCAAAGCCGGATAACTTCCTGACAATATGCCTACCAATAAAATACCTCCTATGAATATTCCAATAAACTGAGGTGACATCAACCACTCAACTGACAGCTCTTTCCCAGATATAACCTCTAGAAACGGCACTGACAAAATCACCGTAAACAAGGCCAATATTCCTGATAATAAAACAATCACCATGGATTCTATAAGGAACTGAGCAATCAAAGTAGTCCTGAAGGAACCTATAACCTTGCGAATGGCAACTTCTTTAGCACGTTCTACAGCTCTGGCGGTAGATAAATTCATAAAGTTGATACATGCTATTAGCAATACAAATACAGCTACTGTCAAAAACATGTAGATATTGGAAAGGCTACCTGTTGGTCCCGGCTGACGCAATGCGTCAGAATATAAATAAGCATCAGAAACAGGCTCTATCTGGAAGTTGTAATAATTCTTTGCATTACCTGCATGGTTCTCAAGCACTTGAGGAATTTGTGAAATTATACTGGCTATATCAGTTTCAGGTTTAATCGTGAAGTAGGTATAAAAATCCACGTAATCCCACGTAGTAAACACGCTTGGTCTTCTGCTCTGAAACGTACTCATAGAGATCATCGCATCGAAGGAAAAATGAGAATTGGAAGGAATATCTTCCATGACACCTGTCACTTCAAAAGGATCCTTATTTTCCATGATCACTGTTTGACCAACAGGATTCTCATCTCCAAAGTACTTCTTTGCCAGACTTTCAGTAAAAACAATGGTGTTTGGACGAACCAGGGCAGTCTCTGGATTTCCCTTCATCATCTTCCAACTAAAAACATCAAATGCCGTGGAGTCTGCAAATACGATGTTTTCTTCCTGAAATTTCTTATCTCCCGTAGCGATGAGCCATGGCTCAGCACTAGTAAATCGAAATACATCTTCAACCTGAGGAAATTCTTGCTTTAGAGCCGGACCCACAGGCGCACAGCCCCAAACTTGATACTCAAAACTCGAGGGCACTGATGGATTACCATAAGCACCTAAAACCCGATAAGTTCTTTCATATTTTTCGTTGTATTTATCATATGACAGTTCATTCTGAACATAAATCATGATAAGAATGCTGCATGCTATTCCTACAGAGAGTCCTGCGACATTGAGCACCGAAAAGGCCTTGTGCCTCACCATGTTTCTAAAGGCGATTTTGATGTAGTTTTTGATCATTGCGTTTGGTAGTATTGAGTTAGTCCTAAATAGTGGCCGAATAAGTCCCGGCCTGAGTAGTTTGAGTATTTCTAGAAAAAAGAACCACCGCGCTCTGGATAAACCTTTCTCACCGCGCTTGTATTCAAAGCGCTCCAGCAAGTCTCCTTCTATGTCCTCCACAAAATCCGGATGGCAAAACCATCGGAAGAGGATAAGTAAGTATTTGGGTGGATATTTATGGTTCTTTTCCATTTTTAATCATCGAATCAAAAGTCCTCCCTTTAGTCCCGATAGTCATCGGGAGGGGAGTAAAATTGTTTGTCGTTACCTTTTATCCAATGCAAAATCAGGAATAGCATTCCAAAGGCCTAGTCGTTGCTCTTTGGTTTCGCGAAGGATTGTTTGACCATGTTGTGTCAAGGCAAAAAAACGTTTACGCTTTCCTCCTCTTACAGCCGTTGCTTCTCCAAACTCAGATTTCAAATACCCTTTCTTCTCTAACCGACGCAGCACTGTCTGGAGTGAACCAATGCTCACTTTGCGATCCAGGCGTTTCTCCATCTCCTCAATGATGCTAATTCCGTAAGCATCTCCTTGCAGGATGGCTACGGTCAGCATGACCACTTCTTCAAATTCTCCGAGTTGATATTTTCCCATGATGAATATATTTACCTTAAACGTAGTTAATATGTTTCATCAAGTCCAAAATATTTTTACCTTAATTGTAGTTTTTAATACAAAACCATTGCTCAAAGCTCAATTTGAATGATTTAGAAGCGGTTACTTTTTGCGCTCTACCGTACGAACGCCGAAGATCGGCCCTGCTCTATTGCCAATATGTGGTTTGAAATCAACCTGTACTTTTTCCTTGTCTTGTGTTAAACCTTCAGGAATGGAATAGGTCACTTGTATGAATTGACCATCGGCTTTTCCAGAAATATTCTCGGTGGAAATGACCTGATCATCTACTACAATATCAAAGGTTTTAGATCCGGTAAACCCACCCCAATATTCAACGGTAAGATCCATTGCCGATTTCGGTTTCACCTTCATTTCCATACCAAACCATCCACCTCGATTGGCTACTCGTCCTTTTCTATTTCGGAAATCAATCACGTAAATACTATCTCCGGCGAAGGAATGATCTCTCTCGGGCTGCATTTCTCCAGGCTGAAAGAAGTCAAAGGTCAAAGCCTCTAATTGCTGTTTTTCAATCTGTTTTTGTTCATATTCTGATTGGAAGGCTTTCCACTCCTCGTCATTGAACAAATCAAAATAAACCGTGTAGCGTCGATCATGAGTCTTATAAAATGGCTTTAGCAAGACATCTCTTGGATAACCCACCTGGTTGGTTTTGAAGGTATTTGGCTCATTCAAAGGCATTAGCCAATCTGATGGATTTCGTGTTTGCGCCAAAAGCACTGGCACATTTCCAGGCTCATAAGACATCTCCAACGTATCCGGACCAATATCTCCTGCTAACACCACTGGTCCATAAAACAGAGCTACTCTACTGGAGTCATCTGGCATTTGCTCCATTCTTAGCGTAAAAGGTAGCTTTACTTCTACTCGATCTCCATCTTCCCATGTTCGGTTAACAGAAACGAAACTTCCTGGCTCACCCTTAACTTCTTGTAGTTCTCCATTGATCAATAGTTTCATACCATTTTCGGCCCATTTTGGATACCGCAAATTGAGGGTAAACGCTGTAGGTGAATCAATTGACAATTCCAGTGTTGTTCCCTGCTCCTCAGGATAGGCGGTGATTTGTTTTACCACAACTCCCATTTCTTCCCAATTCAGTTCAGACGCCACATACTGACTTACATACAAGGACTGGTCGCCTAGAAAATAAAGATGTTGACCATATTTGCTGTGTGTTTCCATACCTGTCCCTACACAGCAAGTAAACCATAAAGGATCCTCATAGGCCTTCTTCCCTCCCATCTCTAAGGATAAGTTGTAAATCACTCTTCCGGTTTCTGGATGTTGAGATGACAGAATGTGATTGAATAATGCGCGCTCATAATAATCAGCTATTTCTGCCTGTGGTTGCCACTCAAACAAATGCCCTGAAAGCTTCAGCATGTTGTAAACATTACATGTCTCAGTGGTCTCATCACTCAAGCGATTGGTCAATTGGTCTTCTGGGCCGAAATATTCGTGATTACCATGTCCACCAGTCACATAACTATGGTGATTGACCACTGTAGACCAGAAAAATTCAGCGGCATGTTTTTCATTTTGATCTCCAGTCAGTTCATACAGTCTTGCCGATGCAATCAGCTTTGGAATCTGCGTGTTTCCATGCTTCCCAGGTAAAATATCTTCTCCTTGAGCTAAAGGATCTATGATATCATCATCGTGAAATTTCCTGGTAAGAGCTAAAAATGTGGTATCTCCTGTATCGGCATACAAATCTGCCAGCGGTTCGTGAATACCTCCAAATTCGCAAGCAAGCATTGTTTGAATTTGATCGTTAGTCAAGGGATTTACAATTGTTGCTATCCAGTTGGCTAGTTTTTTAGCAACCTCTAAAGCTTGCGTATTGCCACAATAGTGATATGCATCGCGTAAACCAGCTAGGGTTTTATGTTCATTGTACCAGGGCACCCAAATCCCATTCAAATCAAATCCCTGAGAACGAATATTTCCTTTAGCCACTTCTTCCTCCAATATTCGTTTACCATCTGGAAATGCCCCAATAAATCCATCACCATCTGCTTCCTGACACACTTTCAATTCGTTCACTATATAAGTAACTCGTTCCTTAAAACGCTCATCGTCCGTGGAGGCATACATCAATGCACATCCACTCAAATAATGACCCAACGAGTGCCCAGATATAGTTTCTGCTTCCCAACCTTCATAATGATCAGCCTTAGGCTCTAATCCAGCCGCTTTTCGAAAGTTAGCCAACAGCCGATCAGGCTCATAAGCCAACAAACTCTGTTTATTCAGATTCAAGGCATTCTGAAAGGGTCCATCCAATATTCTAACCTTCTCTAATGATGCCGATCGGACCTCAAAAATTTGATCGGATGAATTCTCATTCTTAGTAGGCGAACATCCAATTATTAGGGCTGCAACTATCGGGCAGCATAGATTAAAAAATTTCAACTTCATGAATTCCACTGGCATATTCTTTAGGTAATTGAAGTTCAAGGCGAACCGATTTCGTTTTTAAAGATTTAAAATCAACTCGATTCCATTCGTCTTTCTTGACATCATACTTGGTCTGAACAGGTAGCCAGGAATCATCTTTTTTATACTTCACCACCCAACTAGCTGGAATTCGACATCCTCCATCTGGTCCATCATCAAACCAATAAACTTTAACTCCAGAGATGGATTTCACCTGATCGAAATCAAACTGAACCCATTCTGTCGTATCCTTTTTGGGCCACCAATGAATAATAGAATTCGTCTGATCGGATGAACTAGATGGAAGCAATTGATCCTTTATAGCATAAGATCTCTTATTTTCTGATGTAGTGATATCGCTTTGGTAAACGATAGTTGGAGCAGGAACTGGAGTCACAGCATCTTGAGTATAAGGCAACCAAACGCTCATTTCACCTGCTCCTCTGTTGTTCCATAGATGATATGGAATTAGTTGCACGGTTTGAGTTCCCTCAGCTGCCACCTGACCGTCTAACGTTTTTCGAACTGTTTTGCTTTCTCCTGAAAGAGCGATTATTCCTCCTAATTTTTGTGATTGAACAGGACTCCAGGTTTGATTTTCATCAAACACCTGTCCCAAAGCTTTCCCGTTTGGCACATCAGGCCATTCCACACAGTAAAGCAGTGGCCCTCTTTCTACAGCATATTTCTCTAAGTCAGCAGTAACTTCAGGTCGCGCCTTTATTTTATGGACTTCAAATGGAAACTTGATTTGAATGAGATCATCTTTCCAAGATTTTTCCAATTGGATATACCCAGCCTTATCCACTTCAAATTCTTGTGCTTGTCCATTGACCGATAATTCTATAGAAGGTTTTGTCTCATTGAGATAGCTATACAATCCACACGGAGCTGGCTGACCATTTACATAACCAGGCACTCGTAAATGAATGGTTGCGTTGGATTCTTTTTCAGATTTAACTCGTAACTCAACATTTCCTTGCCAGGGAAATCCACTTTGCTGACTAATCTCAACTTCGCTGATATCTGTCAGAAATGTAGTTTGACTGGAAACATACAGGTTCACATATAAGTCATTTCCTTTTTGCGCATAAATGTAGCCAGGCATGGAAGGTAAAAACCTCGAAACATTTGGAGGACAGCAGGCACATCCAAACCATTCGCTTCTCGCATGCTGACCATTAGAAGCCAATGGGTTTGGGTAGAAAAAATGATCACCTGACAAGGAAACACCGTCCAAAATATTGTTGTACATCGTGCGCTCGAGCACATCAATGTATTTGCTCTCCCCTGTCATCAAGAACATGCGATGATTCCAAAGCGCATTCCCTACCCCTGCACAGGTTTCACAGTATGCCGTCATATTCGGCAATACAAACGGATCATCAAACCCTTCATGATTGCCAGTAGCACCTATTCCACCATTGATATAGTATTTGGTTCCAACCACGTCATTCCATATGGCCTTGATGGCTGCAGTGTAGGTGGTATCTCCGGTGATCGCGGCAATATCCGCCATGGCAGTCCACATATAAGTAGCTCGCACTGAATGCCCCACTGCCTCTCGTTGATCCACCACAGGAATGTGTGACTGGTCATACGTTTTAGGCTGACCTACACCTGGCTTTCCTCGTACGTCCAGGAAGAATTTGGCCAGATTTAGATATTTCTCATCACCCGTTGCCCGATATAATTTCACCAAACCAATCTCGATTTCCTGATGTCCAGGATAGTCTTCTAATTTGTTAGGACCGAAAACATCATCTACCAAATCTGCGCTTTTGATAGCAATCTCAAGTAACGAACGCTTGCCCGTGGCTTCATAATGTGCCACAGCTGCTTCATACATATGTCCCAGGTTATACAGTTCATGGCTCAAGTCATGCACCAATTCCCATCGCTCATTCCCAGCCCATTCGTGCAATGGTTTTCCAATGGTACGATTAGTATAGAGATACCCGTCTGGCTCCTGCGCTGCTGCAATGAAGTCAATCAGTGAATCGATCATTACTTCCATTGCCGGATCCGGAAAAGTTTGCAAGCTATAACTAGCCGCTTCTATGATTTTATAAATGTCTGAATCATCAAATGGGTAGATCGAACAGAATCCTCCTTCTGCCAAACCTCCGGCTATTTTAAAATTCTTGATTCTACCAGATTCCTGACTTTTTTGAACAGCTATCGGGATAGTAACATCATGATTGGTTCTGATCTTTTTTGACCAAAAATCATCCAATACTTCTACTGACTGAAAGGACACAGGACTTATTGGATAACCAGAAACAGGCTTTTCTGTAGTGGGTTGAGAACATGATGTAACTACCAGGTAACTCAACAATAGGATAGTAAAAAATCGCATCACAGGGAATTAAGTGTTGATTGTACAATTTAACAAACTTGACCGTTTGATCACAATTCCACTTTTATTGTGCGCTTAACACTCTTTAACTTTCATTAAGAACCTTTTAACACCTGACTTCCGATTAGTAGCTAAACCAATTTAACTATCTAATTATGAAGCAATTATTACTATCCACTCTCATTTTACTAGGAATTACAGCTAACGCACAACAGTCTGGAAAGATCATCTATGACGAAGTGACTCAAATGGAAATCAACTTCCCGGAAGGCATGGAATTGCCCGAAGGGTTTGAAATGCCAACAGAAAATGTGGCGAACAAAATTCTCTTATTCAAAGGTGATGAGTCCATTTACAAGACCATTCCGCAAGAGCCTGTGGTCAACGAAGTGAAGTCCGAAGGATTCCATCTGGAAATCAAAAATGACATTCCCGAAGATGAGTACTACAAGAACCTGAACAAAGGAAATAAAGTCGAAAAACGTGATTTCCTTGATCGCACTTTCCTAATGAAAGGAGACTTGAAAGCTTTCCAATGGAAAATCGCTCCTGAGCAAAAGAAGGTACTGAACTATACGGTACAAAAAGCTACCACTACCCTCGACACCATGGAAGTTATTGCCTGGTTTGCTCCACAAATTCCTGTAAAAAACGGTCCTGATAAATTCGGACAATTACCTGGAATGATTCTCGAAGTAGAAATTCCTGATCTTCAACGCGTGATCACTGCCAAAGAAATTACTCTGGGAGAAATGAATGAAGAGATCATCGCTCCTAGTAAAGGAAAGAAGGTTTCTGACGAAGAATTTGAGCAAATCAGAGCAGAGAAACTCGCTGAAATGCGTGCACAGTTTGGTGGTAAAGGCGGCGTTTTCATCCAGACGATAGAAAACTAATTCATGCGTCTTCATTTATGGGGATTGCTCCTCCTTGGGTTAAGTACCTCTGCCTTATCCCAGCGAGTGGCCATTCAAGGAAAGCTACTGGACGAAAACAACGAAGGTCTGGTAGGAGCTACCGTCACACTTCAGAATCAAAGTGATTCTGTAATGGTAGCGTTTAGCGTGACAGACTCGGAAGGCAACTTCTCAATGGAAAAAGCTCCGAAAGGAGATTATGTACTGGTAGGATCATTTATTGGCTATGAACCTTTGACTCAACAGCTATCCATCACTGATCAAACACCCGAACCGTATGTTTTGCAACCGAAAAAAATGTCTCCCAAAGATCAGGTACTCTCTGAAGTAGTAGTTGGAAGTGAGCGCATTCCCATTACACTGAAGCAGGACACTATTGAATACGATGCACAGGCATTTAAAACCAATCCCAATGCATCAGTTGAGGAGCTCCTGAAGCGACTTCCTGGAATGGAAGTACAACGCGATGGGACCATAAAAGCACAAGGCGAAAAGGTGCAAAAGGTACTAGTAGATGGTAAGGAGTTTTTCGGTAATGATCCGAAAATGGCCACCAAAAACCTACCTGCCGATGCCATTGACAAAGTACAGGTCTTCGATAAAAAATCGGAGTTTGCAGAGTTTGCTGGGATAGATGATGGCAACGAACAAAAAACCATCAACCTGGCACTCAAAGAAGACAAGAAAGATGGGACTTTTGGCAAAATCACCGGAGCTTATGGAACAGATAATCGGTTCCAGGCGAAAGCCAATATCAATCGATTCAATGCACAAAGTCAACTTTCCTACATTGGAAACTACAACAACATCAACCAGCCAGGATTTACCATTGGTGATTATCTGAGTTTTGCCGGAGGAGGTGGATTCAGCTCTGGAGGAGGATCCTTTTCTCTGGAAGTCCCTAATGGAATCTCCGTAGGGAACAGTGGTCAGGATGGAGTTATAACCAGCACTGCCACCGGCATCAATTTCAACAGGGATTTTGGTAAAAAACTAGAGTTGAGATCCAATTACATTTTCAGCTCATCGGTTGGAGATGTACAGCGACAAGTGAATCGAACCAATTTTCTGGAGGATGGCTCACAGTACAGCAGTAAATCAACTTCCAATCAGGACAACCGGAATTTCAATCACAACTTAAGTACCCGTTTAAAATATGAGCTTGATCCGAGTCAGGACATCACTTTAAAGACCAATATTGGAATAATTGACAGAAGGTATCTGATTGAGAATGAAAACAGCAATTATCGAGGAGAATCCATTCAAAATCAGACAATCGGCAGCTCAGAATCTACCGGTGATGATTATTCCATTAATCTCACTGGATCGTATCGAAAGAAGTTTAAAAAAGCTGGCAGAACTATTTCAGGAAGCCTGGAAACAACTTTTGGGAATACGAATAACCGCAGTGACATTTTAGCTATAAGTGATGTGTTCTATCCAGATTCCACCATTAGAACTACATTGATTCAGGATCAAATCTCTGACAATAATGTATTGAACTATTCAGGACAACTGAGTTATACCGAGCCTTTGAGCACCTATAACTACCTGGATTTTCAAGTGGTGCGAAGAAACTTCAATAATGGCGTAATTAGTGATTACTATGACCTTATCAACAATGAACGAGTATACAATGCAGCACTTTCTCGCTCGTTCACAAAAGACTATGTATATGAAGTTTACAGTGCCGGTTACAACTTCAATAAAAAGAAATTTAGTCTGGCAGCGGGAGTGAAGTATCAAACAAGTGAATTGACCGGAGAGATTACCCCAGAGTCGGTAACTGTACAGCAGGAATTCAATCGATTCTTGCCAAATGCTCGAGCTGGATATGAGTTTGGAAACGGAAAAGACATTAAGTTCTCTTATCGAACCAATCTAAAGGAGCCATCACTGCAGCAACTTCAGCCAACAGTGAACAACAATGATCCACTGAGAATTTACCAGGGAAATCCAAATTTGAATCCCGAATATGCACATGAAGCCAGTCTGAATTTCATTTGGTTTGATCAATTTTCGTTTACCAATTTCTTCGCTTTTGTTCAGGGTGTTTATACCAACAATAAGATTGTTACCGCATCAAGCATCGATGATAATTTGGTGCAATACTCTCAACCTATTAACACCGATTATGATCTGTTATTGACTGGTTCGTGGAATTTTGGAAGACCAATCAAACCACTAAAAATCAAATACAACATTCGTCATCAGATCACCTACAATGAAGGTTTTGTTTATTTGAACAATGTGGAGAATATCGCCAATCGATGGGATCACTCCATGACTTTCAAAGTAGAGAATCGAAGCAAGGAACATTTTGATTTGGTAGTTGGCAGCAAGGTACAATTGAACACAACCAGCTACTCCGAAAGTGAACTCTATGACCAGGGCTTTACCAATTATGATCACTTTGTGGATTTGTCAGTCAACCTTGGAATAAAATGGATCATTAAAAGTTCGATTGATCGCTTGACCTATTCCTCGGAGGACTTCAGCACTCAACCCAATAGGACCTTGTGGCGAGCGGAACTTTCGCGGTTCATTCTCAAAGGAGATCGAGGTGAACTGAAACTAGTGGCGTTTGATTTACTCAACCAAAACATTGGTGTGGATCAATCCAGTGCAGCGAATTATATACAAGAAGAACGTGTGAATTCTCTTGGTAGATATTTCCTGATGAGTTTTACTTATAGTTTGTCTGCCTTTAAAGGTGGAGGAATTCATTTTGAGCGAGGTAGGTGATTTCTTTTACATATTAAGGCAAATTATTGTTGATTCTGAGGGAGTCTAATAGAAAAAAAGATTCCCCTAGAATCACACCACGATCAGCCTTCAAATTATTATATTCTTAAGTGATTCGGGGAATGACGTCTCCTCAGGTTCCATAATGATCCTTCTCTGTATGAATTAGAGTTGAATCCCCGGAACTAAACTATTCTTATGTATATTTATATGCATATAGACACAACTAATTATGCGAACAACCTTAGACATTCCAGAAGAACTTATCGATGAAGCGATGAAGATCTCTGGAGCAAAAACCAAAAGTGAATTGATTAAAAAGGCATTAACTGAGCAAATCAACAGACACAAACGCATGAAATTACTTTCATTCAAGGGAAAAATTGATCTAGATATTGATTTGGACATCACCAGAGATCGAAAATGAGTAAAAAATATCAGGTCTTAGTTGATTCTTCTATCTGGATAGATTTTTTCAGAAATGGCAACTCTTCACGGCTCGAGGATTTAATTAATGAGGATTTGGTATGCACTAACGAATTGATCTTAACAGAACTATTGCCATCTCTAGAGCAGCTGGGCCATCAAGAGGTCATTGAGAGTCTACTTCATCTGCAGCGTATTCCTCTAAACATAGACTGGGATATCATCAGAAAATATCAACTATCGAATCTTAAATCAGGAATTAACAAGGTAGGCATCCCAGACCTCATCATTTTACAACAAGTGATACAAGAAAAACTAACTCTTATGACACTGGACAAGCATTTCCATTTAATGCAACAAACCTTCCAATTCGACATTATTGAGTCATAAGTTTGAGTTTTCATATCCTCTACTAAAAAAAATCCCCCTAGCTGTAACAAAAATCGAGTCGCTGTATCTAAGCAATAAAAACTTAGAAAATGAAACGATTTTTTTACTTAACTATCCTTATCGTATTCGCTCATCTTGGTTTTGCTCAGAGCAAAGCCTACGAAGTGAAAGTCTCTGGCAAAGGTCAGGCAATTATCTTCCTTCCAGGATTTACCTGTCCGGGAGAAGTTTGGGACAACACTATTTCGAATCTGGAACCAACCTACCAGACGCATCAGTTTACTTATGCTGGCTTTGGAGACGTTCCTGCAATTGAGCTGCCGTGGTACGGGACACTAGCGGACGAGATTGCTAACTACATCGAAACTAAAAAGCTAAAGAATGTCATCATCATAGGTCACAGCATGGGCGGGATGCTAGCGATCGACTTGGCAGCCAAACTTCCTAAACAGATCAGCAAAATGGTGTTGGTAGATGCCCTCCCAAACATCAAAGAAATAGTGATGCCTCAAGTACCTGTGGAGCAGATCTCTTTTGATAATCCATACAATCAGCAAATGATGGCCGCAAGTGATTCAGCTCTGGCGGTAACTGCGGGATATATGGCTATGGGAATGAGTAATCAGACTGATAGACATCAGGAGCTCATCAACTACATCCTTCAATCTGACCGCAAGACCTATGTCTATGGCTATACGGAATTGTTGAAACTAGATTTGAGAGATAAACTTGCCAACATTAAAGCAGAAACCCTGGTACTTGGCGCTGATTTCCCATCAAAAGAAGTGACTCTTCCCAATTTCGAATCCCAGTTTTCACAACTGGAAAACAAAGAAATCAAGATCGCTTCTGGCAGCAAACATTTCATCATGTTTGACCAACCAGAGTGGTTCTACCAGGAAGTCAATAACTTTCTAGACTAAATGCAGGATCTCAACCAACGATTTGAAACCTATTACTCAGAGTACCAGGACATGGTGTACAGCCTATGTCTTGGTTACTCCAGAGGAGATCAGGATCTGACGAATGACCTGGTACAGGAAACGTTCATGAATCTATGGAAAGCCTTGCCAAAATTCGAGGAACGATCCTCTCCCAAAACCTGGATCTACAGAATCTGCGTGAACACTTGTTTGCTTCATATCCGAAAAAACAAAAACAAGCAAACAGCAGGTCTTGATCAGGAACATACGGTGATTGCGGATGAACCCTCCACTGATAAAAATTACAATGAGCTCTATCAGGCCATTGGCCAACTCAAAGAGCTGGATCGGATCATCATCATGCTGGTTTTAGACGAACTACCTTATGCGGAGATCGCAGAAATCACCGGTATTACCGAAGGAAATCTACGAGTGAAGATCTCCCGAGCCAAACAACAACTAAATAAGATATTGAAGTCAAAATAATGAATCAAAGAATTTCACAGGTCACTCAAGATTTGCCCCTACCCTGAAGGGAGCAGAAATTGATCCCTTTAGGGAATAAAAGGGTAATCGATAGAAATACTTAACAAAACGAAATTCTTTGAACTTTAAAAGAAATGAACATGGAAGATAATTTCGATCAACTAAAAAATAGCTGGAAAGCAGCCAAACAGGAGCATCCAACTCCTTCAAAACCAGACATGCTCCAAACCGTAAAAGCGAATTACAGCAAGTCTAAAACGGCCCATATCTGGAATGCTATTATCCTCGGATTGGTATTCATAGGATTAGCAGCCTTCTTTTACTTCGTTGCTCCAATGCAGGAAATCTTGAGCCGAATAGGTATTGGGCTAATGATCGGAGGATTGATTGTTAGAATCATCATCGAACTGGTAAGTCATCAAAAAGCAAATAACATCGATTATGCTGCGGCAAGCAATGAATCTGCTGAGCAAGCCAGAAACTTTTACGCTTACAGAAAAAAGATCCATGGTCCGGTAACCATCACAATTATCGCACTTTACACCATTGGCTTTTATGCCTTGACACCAGAGTTTTCGAAGTATTTCAGCACATTCTGGATGTGGATGATGGATGGAAGTTATTTGGTCATCGGCGTTGTACTGTTTGTGATCATCCGAAGAGGAGTCGTTCAGGAAATGCGTGATTTAAAGCAAATCACCGAGTTGCAAAACTCCTTATCAGAAGCTTGAACTTAATGTATTCTTAACAACTCACACTTTAGAGTTAAGCCTTCTTTATGCTTGCATCAAGAAGGCTTTTTGTCATTGGTAGTGATACCTCTCATGCTTTCATTTGCTATCCCAACCAAGAGCTCTTAAAATGAAAGCAATAGAATACCTATGGATTTTTGCCTCATTGACCCTCACCCTACCCCTTTGTGCCCAAACATTTGATGCAGATACAAAAGCAGAAGGCATTGTTGTGACTCATTCCGATAAATTAAGTGGTGCCATCGATGTAAATAAGGATCTAAACCAGGTCTTACTTACTCAAGGCAACTCCATGAAAATCATCAGTGCACGTGACATCAAAGAAGTACTCATTGATGGAAAACTTACCTATAAAGGGTATGAGCTTGATGACAACTTCTACTTGATGGAGGTCATCGCATATGGCCACATTACCATTTACTACAAAGAAGGAATTGAAAAAGATACCTACACCCACAAGCAGTATTCAGGGTATTTCTTTGAAAAGAATGGAAAAATCCGAGAGGTTGAAGGTAAAAAAGATTTTCTTGGCTTATTTGGTAACGACGAGAAATGGATGTCACTGCGTATTAAAAACCAGGGATTTGACCTGAACAAAAAACAAGACGTGCAGGCAGCTTTCTTGTATTATAATCAGTCATTCGAAGTAACCAATCCAAGCCCTTAACCCTGGATTCGACTAAATTGGTCGAAATAAGCGCTCAATACCACCTAAAATCAATAGTTGCCGGTTACATTTGTCACACAACCTAATACTATTAGTATTCGTTAGGAAGGAATAATGCAGATCAACAAGAACATATATAACAGATACTTTGACCAGATGCCGGTTTTTCTCAGGCTATTTGGAATACTATCGTTATCGTTTGTCTTAACGTTCTCATCTGCATTTGCGGCACAAACGGTAGAGGAAGAGGAAGTCAAAACGGAGGAGCGACACCTCATCAAAACGACCTGCTTTCAGTTTGTCCACCCGGTTAAGGAAGAGCAATCCTTCTTACCAAAACCGACTTACCAATCTTATAACATTGTACAGGCATCAGCCACAATCGATGCCCCAAAGATCTACCTACTCCATTGTCAATGGGTTTTCTATGAGTAAGACAAGATAGTTACTCATTAATGATCACTGCCAAGTTGTTTCATTATTACTATCTTAAAATTACTAACAATGCAATCTCAATTATATGTGGGAAAGGTACGCCCTTTGCACATAGACACAACGCAATTGGCTAACTACCAATTTACCAATAATGAGGTTCTCAATTCCAAAGAAGCTATTAGGCAACGATGGATAGACCTGAACCGAGGAATGGAATTAGGAAAACTAAAACAAGCACCTTGTAGGCTTATTTTTGAAAGCGACGAAGGTGATCTAATAAGTCTTGAAGACAATATTTGGGCCGTAACCATGAAGAGTGTAATTCTCCAAAGTGGTCGAGTAATACCAATACCCTGTATTCACGATATCGTTTTCTAATATAAAGTAGCCTGCTTTCTCTTCAGAAGCAGGCTATTTCATTTAATACCCAAGCTATCCGCTGCTGTGCTTGACGATTTTACAGGATTGGCCTATCTTCAACGCACCAAAAATGATGAAGTATGAAGAAGTTCCCCCTATTTTTTGGGATAGGTATGTTCCTAATTGCCTGTTCTACTGGACCCGATGCATCCACTCCCCTGTCGGATGTCCTCCAATCCACCACAGGAATAACCGGAAAACGAGAATATTTAAACACACCCTATGTTACGGCCGGTGATCGTGTATACTCTGTAGGATTACAAAATGGTGCCTTTGCCGACTTAGGGTGGCACATCACTGATGAAATGGGTGGCATTTGGGATCACCCAATCAAGCTGATGGATGGCTATGTACTCGGTATCCAAACCGCTGACAACAGTTATTGCCTTAAAGAAGCGACCGAATTCACCAATTTCCCTGTTGGGAATCAACATCTGTTTGATCTTGGAAATGAATTACTAGTCACCAGATCTCAGTTTATTCCAGATGGGCGTGAGGGTATGATTGTAGAATATGTGGTCACCAATAAATCAGGCCATGAATTAGAACTATCACTAAACTTTACAGGCATGGTGGATCTTCGTCCTACCTGGCTGGCGGATAGTTTAGACATCATCGATGGAACAGATGAGGGCAACTTTGATGATGCTTCGCAGACATGGTCTGTGCAAGATGCCAACAACAATTGGTATACTGCTTTTACCACGAACCTCCCAGAGTCGAAATCAGCAAATGCTAACTCTTGTGGATATGAGCGCAGAGGCAACGGAAAAGACTTCACCATTCAATCGAAGCTTGAAGTAGCATCCGGGGCATCTATTCCAGTTCGCTACTACATCGCTGGGTCTTATGAATCTAAAATAGCGCTTAATCAAACCCTTGAAGAACTTCTGGAAAACGCTTCTGAATTGTTGACCTCTAAAATTGAGCGGTATCAATCCATCAAAAGCACGGCAGACCTGACCATTCCAGATAAACGTGTTCAGGAAATGTACACCTGGGTGAAATACAACACCGACTGGTTGATGCGAGATGTTCCCGAACTAGGCAGAGGACTTTCCGCAGGGATTCCAGACTATCCGTGGTGGTTTGGAACCGACAATACCTACGCACTGCAAGGTCTATTGGCTACAGGTCAGCATGAAGAAGTAAAAGCTACTATCGACTTGATCTTCAAACTATCTGAATCAGTCAATGACAATGGACGCATCATGCATGAGGCGAGCACCAATGGCGTGGTGTTCAATCCCGGAAACCTCAACACCACTCCTTATTTCATCAACTTGCTATGGAAATACTATGAATGGACAGGAGACAAAGACTTCTTAGAAACCACCTATCCAAAAGTGCAACAGGGATTAACCTGGCTAGCCTCTCAGGACAAAGATGGCAACGGCTATCCAGATGGAGCCGGCATGATGGAGATTCATGGACTTCATTCAGAAATGATAGACGTGGTAGTCTACTCCCAGGCAGCATATGCAGCTGCAGCCAAAATGGCCGAGCAACTGGATGATGACGCCAATGCTAAAATCTATCAGGAGAAAGCAGATCAACTAAAAGAACAAATTAACTCTGACTGGTGGGTGGAAGAGTCCAACTCATTTGCTGACTTCAGAGCTTCCAGAGCAGAAACGCTAAAACTCATCGATGATGCCATTGTGCGATCAGACACCATCAAAAAGCCCTGGGCAGTGGCGGAACTTCAAAATCTAAAAAGTAAAATAGCATTACCAAAAGACAACCGTGTACAAGGATTTGTAGTTCATCACAACTGGGTAGTCAACACCCCGATGGAACTCGGAATAGCTGATCCCGACAAAGCAGCCAAAGCGCTGAAAACCGGCAGCAACTATGCCAGCAAGTATGGCATGTACGTGACCGGACTGGATAGAGACGAGTCCACGGATGCCTCCTCCAAGTGGAAAGTATTTAGCTACGTAGGTGCGGTAATGACCCTCCCAACCGGAGTGCAAGCCATTGGCGAAGCTCGCTATGGCAATGCTGACAAATCACTAGAGTACTTAAAGATGCTGAGCAACAGCTTTAGCTATGCGCTGCCCGGCTCCATGTATGAGGTGAGTCCCGACTATGGAATGATCTGCCAGGCATGGAACATCTATGCAATAGCCACTCCAATCATAGAGCACTACTTTGGCGTGAAGCCCATGGCCGACGATCAGAAAGTGATCATAGAGCCCAACTTCCCTTCCGGCTGGGATAATGCCAAACTGGACAACATCCGGGTAGGTGACAATGTGATCTCGATAGAAAAAGCAGGTGATGAAATCAACGTCACCCAAAAGCTGAACTGGGAGATAGAGGTAAGAGACTAAAGTTTATACAACCACTGATATTAAAACCTCCAGGGTCTTCAAGACCCTGGAGGTTTTGTTTTTATATCCCAACCGTTTCTTGAAAAGCAGTGAGGATTCCGTTATTTTGGAGGTAATAATTGAAAACATCAGTTTTTACACACGGATAAAAGAAAGCTGATATTGGTCGTGTACAATTAGTTGCGTAATTACGAATGCTATGCTCAATCCCTCAAAACTCATGAAGAACATATTAATATTGACAATTGCAGTAATGACGTTCAGTTGCAACCTTGAACAGCAAAAACAGGCAAAAGCAAACGCAGCTTTCGAGCTGAAGGTTGAACAGGAAATTAACAGCGGAATTCGAAACGACACCATATTTCTTGGCTATCGATTCGGGATGTCTGAAAAGGAGTTTATTTCATGGACAAAAAAACTTATTCGGGATAAAAAATTGTATGAGAACGAGAACCGACAAGTGGCTTACAAAATGACATTGGACGACAACAACTTTTTAGCAACTGCAGAAGCAGTTTTCTCACCTGAATACTTTGAAGGCAAACTATACAAACTAAATATTTCAGTAGAACCAACTGATCATACCGTTATTGCTCTAACTCAAATTCAGCTCGTGAAAATTTTCAGCGACAAGTATGGGTTTTATGACCATACGGAGAACTCGGTTATTGACGATAGCAAAGACTACATTTGGATTGATGGGAATAGACAAATCGAGATCATCAAAGGTTTTTCCGATGCGCGAATTTTTTACACTGATTTAACGGCTGAACGCTCACTTAACCAACTTAAAGAGATCGAACAATCTGAGGAACTAAAGACTACAACCAACGACATTTAACAAAAGTATAATCAAGTAGACACCCTTGCTAGCGCACGCCTGTGGCGTGTGATTTAATAATTAACCCTCCCATTTCCGCTATTTTCTATTTAACTTCTAATCATGAGTCGGAAGTACAAATTTCATAACCCAGAAGGGATGTATTTTGTGAGCTTCGCAGTTGTATACTGGATTGATGTTTTTACTCGTACTGACTATTGTCAAATAGTTATAGAAAGCCTGAAATACTGCAAAACGAATCTAGGAATGGAAATTTATTGTTACTGCATCATGCCAAGTCATGTTCATTTGATTTTTAGAGCTGCAGAAAATAATCCATCTACATTGTTAGGTAGATTTAAAGAGCACACATCCAAAACGATAACCAAAGCAATGAGCGAAAATACTCAAGAAAGTCGCCGAGAGTGGCTACTATGGATGTTTGAACGTGCTGGCTCCAAAAGCAGCAATGTAAGCGACAAACAATTTTGGCAGCATCATAACAAACCAATTGAGCTTTGGAGCAACCATGTAATTGATCAAAAGGTTGAATATATCCACATGAATCCTGTAGAAGCAGGCTATGTAGATAAAGCAGAAGATTGGAGATATAGCAGTGCGAGAGATTATGCTGGTCAAACTGGATTACTAACTATTGATTTTATAGAATAATTGAAAAGCACACGCGAAACGCGTGCGCCAGCATTTGATACCTGTCCGACCTCTGGCAGAACACCAACAGAGGCAGAGGTATTTCAAGAAACAGTTGTGTAGGTGGCACAGCTTTGCTAGTTTAGTTTTCCATCAGCTAAGTTCGGGACATACACACTTTAGCTAGACGTAGACACAACTAAACCTGCAAGAAACATGGGAATGATTGGTAGCTTCATTCGGCTATCCGAGAAGGAGCTGAATGAAATTAAAAATGACTCTGAACTTTTGGAAAGTAAGGCATTTGCTGAAGACGCTTTTGACGCTGATTGGATGTTGGACGTTGATAAAAGCTGGGAAGGTCTTCACTATCTCCTTACTGGACAAAGCTTAGCTGATAGTGAAGTTGATGGGTATCCCGACGGCATTCGATCAAAAATCGTTTTCAGCAATCAGTTTGTCGATCCAGAACAAGATCTTGGTTATGGACCTGCACATTACCTAACAGCAAGCCAGGTAAAACAAGCTGACGAAGAGCTGTCAAAAATGAACTTGGAGGTGCTGAGAAAAAATATTGACTGGTCTGATATGCAGGCGAGAAATGTCTACCCACAGATTTGGCAAGAATCCGAAGGTCCAGAGTATTTATTTGAAAACTTTACGGACTTAAAAGAATTCGTAAAAAAGGCCGCCGAAGAGAACGAAGCCTTGATTTCTTTTATCTGTTAAGCAAGTGTCAAATTGCCCTTGTTGGCCTTCAATGACGTTATGGTCATGACACCTACAGATGCGAAAAATTAGTAGACAAGAAATCTCTAACTACCCTCCTTCCTCAAATCCAATTGAGCTCTCTTGTTTTCATAGTGCATCAGGTATGCTTTTTTGGTAGATTCATCAAGAAATGACCTGCGAATGAGCTGCTCCACTAGCGGTTGCTGTTGAACAAATGGGCTCAGTAATGGATCAATGCGCCGTTCTCCAACCCCTATTCTTCTGGCAAACTCACGAAAATCTTCGAGGCCAGCCTTACCATTGTCCCGCATGTGCTGTGACATGTAATCGTCCTTGAATAGACCTTCGTTCAAAGCAAAGTCCGTATCATCTACATGAATTCGTGTATTGATCAGATCGTAAGCAGGACTCAAGATATGATCACCACTGGCCGTCTGTAGCAAGGCAAAATTCTTCAAATGTGCATCACCATTAGAAAACAGATAGTTGAATACGACCAGAGCAAAAAACTTTTCCATTTCAATTACCGATGCTGGAACATATTTTCGAATCAGCATGGCTATTTCTTCATAACTGTATTCGTACTTAAAATTTGCTCCGGCATTTTCACTTGTTCTACCTGCCAATGAAGCAAAATCTTCTTTCCCCCATTTAGTGTTTTCATCTCTTACATCGAAGCGTTTAGTGATATAAGCAGGTGCGCCATCCTTAAAAAAAATCAACCCATTTTCAGCTGTATGGATGCCATAGACCTGCCTCGCTATCTGCATAGTGAGGTGTTCATTGGCAGGGACTTGTCCTACATTCTTCAAATCTCTTGGAATAGGTTTCAAAATATAGGTTCCTTGTTCCCCCTTTTCAGTAAGACGTAGCTTGTTCTTCACAAGTATCAACGAAACTTTTTCCTGTACTCCAGAAATCGAAATCCGCTTCCGGTTATCTATAAACTTCTCGGCATCCTCCTCACTTAATGTTGGCGGATTGTAAGGAAGTATATGGCTCACCTTTTTACCATTAAACAGTTTCCTCAGGCAAGCTTGACTGTAGGTATCAAACCCCTCTGACAATGTACCAGGACAAAAGCGTAGCTCAGGCAAACTCATTTACTCTCATTAGTTATTGCAACAACACTCACCGCCCCAATTCCATCCTTTGAGCTGGTAGCAAGTAATAATCCGAAATAATCCTTTTCATCGATACGAAGAAATCTGCTCTGCAAATTTCTATTCGCTCCTTCCGAAAGCATGTTGAAAAAGAAAGGAAACAGGTGATTTGACTCATACTTCTTCTTGCTTTTGGGAAATGTAAGGCTAATCGCTGGTTTACTACTATCGGCAAACCACGCATCATCATATTCAAATTCATAATGCAAAGCATCCAACTCGGTGAGCATTCCAGCCAGTTGATCATTCCAAAAGACCTGTGCTTTTCGCATGACTATAATTCAATATTCTTGACGACCAATTTCACTTCCATTCCCAGTACGTCAGCTAGCTTATTTAAGGTCACGAGCGTTGGGTTGCCCTTCTTACTCTCCAAAGCCTTCAATGTACGCAAGCCCACACCAGATAGATCAGCCAGTTGTTCCTGGGTAACACCAAGTTCTTCCCTTCGATGTTTTAAAGTGATAATTAATTGATCTAAGTGCATTATACTGCTCTATTTTTAATTAAAACTAAAACAAAAACACAATAACACCTACAATAGTGCAATAAAATGCACTTTACCCACATACTTCCTAATCATCACGAGCAATCAAACGAAGAAGTGCCATATAATGCACTATTTAGAAATATAATTATGCTTCCCTGGCTAGCGTACACCTGTGGCGTGTGTCTAAATAATTAACCTATAAGTTTCCGCTATTTGTATTTGAGTTATGAAAATGTAAACTTGTAGCCATAGCATTGCGATCCATTATGCAATTCAAACTTTTTATTATCAGGCAATCCAGGGTACTACTTGCCTTAATATTTTTTGTCTTCGGCTTTCTCCTATCACTGGTTCTAATCATCAATATCGAAAACTTAGCTCTGAGGATTATTGCACCATTATTATTAAGCATATCGATAACAACTTTATCAGTATATGCTACATACTCTAACTTACTTGTTAAAGTCATTGAGAATGAAATTGAATTTTATTGGGCAGACAAATTCTTTTTCAACTTTACGTCTAAACAGAAGATCAACGTTGAAAGCATTAAATTTCTAGTAATTGATAAAGACCCAAAAACAAATACCGATATTCTAAGATCTATTTGGACCAATGATACCAAAATTGATTTAGGACTTGGGAAAATAAAACGATATGATACTGATTCATTTATTGATTTTCTTAAACAGAATACCAATGCAACGGTAATTGACAGTTGGGACAGGTGGAAAAAGTTAGGTTTGCTAAAAGGGGCTTATATTATTTCAACCGTTCTATTATATGGGATTCCCGGTGCTCTCATAATTGCTGCTTTATCGAATGATTTCTTAGAAATAGAATTACACAAATGGCTCTATTTAATTGGATCTTACCTAGCTTTTATTCCATTATGGCGAGAACTAAAAAGAAAGTTAAATAAGTAAAATTCTTTCCATTACAAGCTTTCTATTTTCGCTTAGCTTGGTGTCTCACAATACTCTCAATTAACCGCCTCCATGAACAGAACTTTAAAATCACTAGCGTTACTTCTACTAATTGTATTTGGCTGTAACGCCCAGCAGAGCGAACCCGCAAATTTCATCCCAACTGGATTTGTCCTCTATGAAAAGTTCTTTGGAGACCTCAATAAAGACGGACTGGAAGACTGTGTTTTGCTCATCAAACAAACGGACACCACCAATATCGTCATCGATCGATTTGACAAACTAGTAGATAGAAATAGGCGCGGCATCATCGTATTATTCAAAAATGAAAGCGGTTACCAACTGGCTGATCAAAACCATGACTGCTTTTCATCCGAAAATGAAGATGGTGGAGTTTATTATGCTCCCCAGTTAGGGATTGAAATCAAGAACAATAAATTGTACATCCACTACGAACACGGCCGATATGGATATTGGAAATACACCTTCCGATATCAAAACGCCAACTTTGAGATGATCGGATATGATGCCAGTAGCAATTATGGACCAATCGTCAACACAGAAACGAGCATCAACTTCTCAACCAAAAAGAAACTCGTCAAACAGAACACCAACGAAGATGCAGAAGGTGGTGATGAGGTATTTGAAGAAACCTGGAGCAAAATTGAAATAGCAAGCCTCCTTAAACTGTCTGAAATCAAAGACTTTGACAGTTTAGAAATGTATAAGTACTAACCACCAAAGCGGTAGCTCATGAGATCTGCGCTTTCCATATTGACCGTATTATTTGGATTAGTCACTGCGCTGTTCCTTTGGATGTACGTGCAACGAGCCCAATTGGAATACAATGCTGATGGCAGGAATTTCTCCGCTGAAGAAGGAGTCGTTTACTTAGAGCAAACTAAGGATACTTATGGCATCCTTGCGATAGTCGGATTGGTAATAACCACTATTCTAGTAACTGTATGGACAAGAAGTTTGAAGATTATTGACAAAACTAAACGCCATTAACAAACAGTCATTAATGGTAAGAATCCTATGATAGTACGAACTTGCAACACATCCAGTGAGTAGAATTCTCGTAAAAAAAGATCGTTTGACTTTGAGTAACACATCGTTAATTACAAGTATGACTACCGAGCTATACAAGGCTACCGATATTTTAGTTCTGCCCCTGTTCGTCTTATATCCCTAGTCAATAATAAGGATTTCTCATATCTAATGATGACAACTGGTCGAACACCAAAAGTGCGAAAGAAGTGTACTCTGCTGGTAAATGTTGTGTCTGCTGGCCATAGTGAAGACCGATCTACCATTACTCACCTGGTATCGGGCTATCTGAACCATACTTTTTACATAGTTTATCAATTTCTTTATTGAATGCTTTCACCAGTGACTGTGAAACTGACTTTCCTTTATTAGCATATTCCGCAATTACTCGCTCGTCCAATACTTCACCCATTTCTATCTGATAGCAAATCAAATTGAACATCCCAAAATATTGAGTAAACGAACTCTCATCAGTGATCAAAGTCTGTATATCCTCCTTCTTGATGTTTTTATAAGAATTATCCTGAGCGTAGCTTCCCATGATTTTTAAAATGGCCAATTCGGTATCCTGATCTCTACCAGGCTTGACTAAACGCTGATACCGCTTCCTATCCGTATAAAATATCCCGGTTTTTGCTGGAATGGTAGTCACTAAAAAAATCGCTATTGAAATACCCGCACCAGACAAAAAAACAGTTTGTAATATATGATCTTCCAAAAGTTGTGAAACCACCAAAGAGTAGAGTGCAAACAATACTGATGCTATTGGCCCTGCCAGTAAAACAAAAGCAAACTTTTTTGCATTGTCTGGATGACCATCCCGAGGAGAGGTAGCTGCTATCCCTCCGTAGTACTCGAGGTTTTTGTTTAAATACATTTTTACTCGCTCACCATCCCTCTTAAACCCTAGTGTACCTATTACAAATTGCTCAAAACGAAAACCCTGAAGCAACCCTGTTATCAAATGACCTAATTCATGAAACATTAGTACCAGAAACATCATGACCAATATTCCGATTATGATGATCATCTTTTCCTGAGACACTTCTAAATCAAGATTGTCAAAACCAACTTTATTGAGCATCAATGGACCAAATACGGCTATCAATACCAATCCACATATTCCTACTAAACTATACACCCTGATTGATTGAATAGCTCGACTAATATTACTCATGTGATTATGTTGAAAATTGACGGACTGAACATTTCATTCTCGTTAGTGATGGATAGCAGCCACAGATTACATTTTCGGAAATAAAAACCTTAAAACCCGAAAACAGATCCTGCCAGAGTCAGGACCCAGAGTAGTAGGAAGTGCTTGATTCTTGAATGGTAATCCGTTAACTTAAACGAAGTTAGACGTTGGCTCCACCAACCGTCTAGCGAGTGCACTCCATACGAAAACGCTAATACTTTAACGAGGATGAACAAACAGCTAAAAATAGTCCTGGTAACACTCCTGTCATTCGGTCTCTACTATTATGTGGATGAACTCTATTTCTACACGATCAGAGAGGGGTTCAATGGATTAATCAATCAATATGGAATTAGCCATATCCTGGCGTATATCATTGTTGGCATACCTATTTTACTAGGAACCTTATTGCTGCATCAAAGAAATCATCTTTTACAGAGACTTGGACTAAACCAATCAATTGTCAAAGGATTTGTCTTTGCGCTCATTTGCACACTTCCTATGTTCATAGGGTTTGCTTTCTTGTTTGATCTAAATGAAGAAATCTCCTTCAACACCATTCTGATTGGTATCATAGCAGCCGGCTTATTTGAAGAATTATATTTCAGAGGCTTCCTGTTTGGTCAATTATTTCGATTTACCAGATTAGGATTCATCACCTCCGTACTGCTAGGGGCAGTTCTGTTCGGTCTGGTGCATATCAAGCAGGGAACCAGCCTAGACGAAATCATTGGGATTTTTCTGGTGACCTTTATGGGAGGTATTTTGTTCGCCTGGCTCTTTGTGGAGTGGAATTGTAACCTATGGGTTTCCATATTTCTTCATATGCTCATGAACCTGGCTTGGGACTTATTCGCTGTAAGTGATAATGCCCTGGGAGATAATTATTCCAACATTTTCAGAATAGCAACAATATCCCTATCCATCATACTGACCATAATCTATAAAAAGAGAAAGGGAATAAGTTTACAAGTAAAAAGATCAAACCTAATTATGAAAGCCAAATAAGTTGTGAATTTGTATCCACAATCTACCGATATCAACACCTAGCTTCTGATATCTTATGTTTACTTTGACACCATTATTCATTACCTAAGACTAAGAAATTGATTAAACCAGCTCCGTATGTATGCTTGTTAGGCATCACCATCCTGTCGTTTACAAGTTGTAATCAATCCAATACAGCATCTGAACTAACTACTCCTGAACTGGTAGAAAAGTATGCCAACGAGTTTTTGGAGGACGACAGAATTCACTCTGTTTCCATTGCCATTTACAATAATGGGAAAAAGCAGACATTCCATTTCGGAGAGCAGAATCCAGGCAAGAACAATCCACCGACAGACTCTACATTGTATGAAATCGCTTCCGTAACCAAAACTTTTACAGGTACGATGGTTGCAAAAGCTGTTATAGATGGTAAAATCTCGCTTGATGACGACATTCGAGACTATTTACCACAGGAATATCCCAACTTCGCTTATGATGGCGATAAAATAACCATCAAGCACCTCATTACACATACAGGAGGCTTTCCCAACTTCCCGCCCACGGATGAAAGTAAAGAAGCATTTTGGGAAGGACTGCATGAGGTTACCATAGATCCTCAACCAGGAACGGAATTCCGCTATTCCAATACCGCTCCAGAAATCACCGCTTATATCCTCGAGCAAGTCTACAACACCCCCTACCAGCAACTCGTTAAGCAGTACATTTTTGACACTAATAAAATGGTCAATACTAAGTTTGAGTTGAATGAGAAAGAGCAGGATTTATTGATACAAGGGTATAATGGAGATCAGGAACCGCAAGAGCATTTTCGCAATAACCTATGGGGAGGAATTTCAGGTGCTCATTCCAATACTATTGACCTAATGCAATACATGGAGTATCATCTAAACGAATCCATTCCAGAAGTGAAAGAGTCTCACAAAAACTTCTTCAGCACACAATATGATTTTGATATCGGCTATCACTGGAATATTCTGAATATAGACGATGAGATCTGCTATCGACATCACGGAGGAATTTGGGGAATGCAGAATTGGCTCATGATTTTCCCGGAATCCAATGTTGGGATTGCAGTATTATCCAACGCTAGTTTTCAGGGAAATGTATTCTCACCAGGAATTGATGATCGATTAGAAGATTTGGCATTGTCCATTAAAAAAAACTTATAAATGAACGCTAATTTTATTAAAACCACTTTCATTGCCTTTAGTATTTCATTATTGACCTGGTCATGCACTCAGTCAACTAAAGAATCCGATATGAAGCCTGAAGACATGATGATCCGAATCGCTGAAATCGAAATAGACTCGACCTATTTTGATGACTACATCTCTATACTTAAAGAAGAATCTGCAGCTTCTATTGCCCTGGAGCCTGGAGTCTTGTGCATCTATCCTATGTATAGGAAGGACGACCCTACTAGCATTCGGCTCTTAGAGATTTATGCAGATCGTAATGCGTATGAATCACACTTAAAAACTGAGCATTTCCTCAAGTACAAAACCTCCACAATGCACATGGTTATTTCACTGAAGTTGATTGACATGGAGGCCATTGACCCACAGTCTATGGATTTGATATTTGAGAAGTTGCAGGAGAGAAACTAGTTAAGACACAACAGCAACTTACTCCTGTCAATATTAAAATATGAAGCACCAAACTAGTCACAACGAACCCATCATCTTAGCAGAAGGAGAAGGTCGAAAATACAACTGTGGTACGATGACGCCTATTTTCAAAGCAGATGAAAACGAGACTGACAACCGATATAGTATCTCAGAATGGTGGTTAGAACCAAACTCTGATGGACCGGGAGCCCACCTTCATGAAGCAAATGACGAGGTGTTCTATGTTTTGGATGGCACAATTTCCATTCTTGTAGGAGATAAATGGATAAAGGCAAATAAGGGTGCGTTTATTAGAATTCCGGCTAATACCATGCATGATTTCAAAAACGAAACGGAGCATAAAACAGGGGTTTTAAACTTTTTCACTCCTGGAGGTTTCGAGCGAAATATGCCTTCCATAGTACAATGGTTTGAGGAGAACCCTTCTTAAATAAGAGATTTTTATTACTCAAATCAGTTCATTTTGAAGCCAATCTACTCAGAGACTTTGGGAAAGGATTTGAGAAAATCAAAGATTGATAAACAAACTCTAATTAGTCCTTTCCTAGGAAGTCTTCTTAACAACGACTACTCCACAACAACCCTTCTCTTTGTAGAGTCTTTCTCTCCTTTTATCTCAATCAAATAAACCCCTTTTTCAAAGTCAGACACATCAACAGTTGTCGGCTGCTCGAGTGTATTACTTTGAATAAGCTTTCCACTTACATCATATATACTATAGACAGCAGCACCATAAACAGCTGGAACTTCCAAATAAAGCAGTTCAGAAGTTGGGTTAGGCCATATCAACAAATTTTCCACTTGCTCACCCAATGGCAATGGGGCAGCATTGATAGTAAGAGAAAAAGTAGCTGATGTTCCCGAGCCATCATTGGCAAGAGCTGTGAGCACGACCTCCCCTTCGGCTTGAGCTGATACAAACCCGATATAATCTACAGTCGCAATTTCAGGATCAGAAGAAGACCAGGATACCGTTTCATCGGCAGCATTATCTGGTGCGGTCGTCACAGTCACATACTGCGCTTCTCCAACTATCATTGTAGAAACTCCATTGATCGACACACTTTCCAGCAAAACTGGATTGACCGTAATTACAAAAGTGGACGTAGCTCCTGAAGCATCATTGGCGGTGGCTACTATATCTACTGTACCTACAGCAATGGCCGTTACCAACCCGTTTTGGTCTACCGTGGCAATGGATGTATTCGCAGAAGACCACACCACTGATTGATCTGCTGCATCACCTGGAGTAACGGTAGCAGACAAAACCTGAGTTTCCTCTACCTGCATTTCAGCGTCTCCGGTTATCGCCACACTTTCTACCAAAACGGGCCCTACGTTCACCGTAAATGAAGCTGAAACCTCTGAGCCATCATTTGCAGTAGCTATGATTTCCACAGTTCCTTCTGCAATAGCCGTAACCATTCCCGACTCATCTACCGTAGCAATATCGGCATCGGAAGAGGCCCAGGACACTGTTGGGTCAGTTGCCTCGTCAGGCGCCGCAGTAGCTATCAAAACCTGCGTATCTCCCGGATTCATCTCTGGTTCTCCGCTAATGCTCAGACTTTCCACCAACACAGGTGTCACTGATATGGTAAACGATGCCGAAACTTCTGAACCATCACTGGCTGTAGCCGTGATATCGGCAGTCCCAAGAGCTACAGCCGAGACTGTACCTTCCGCATCTACTGTGACCACATCTGTGTCACTAGAAGACCATGTTAATGTAGAGATGGTATGATTTTCTGGACCAATTTCAGCAGTTAATGATTGCTGAGATCCAATAGCCATTTCAGCATCACCTGTGAGCACAATGCTTTCAATTAGAACAGGATTGATATAGGGTTCCAACGCGCTCATCTGAGGCTTATCCTCCCCACCAGAGCCAGGCTCTAGTAAGAAAATGTAATTGGACCACCACGGGCCAGCAGCCCACCAGGTCCATCCCATCCACACATCATTATTGGCATACATGTAATCAAGCATCCCTTCCAGTGCCTCGTAGCAATTGCTGTTATCAGCAACACCAAACTCACCTAAAAAGGCTCTTTTACCATTTTCCTTAGCCCAATTAGTGAAATCGATAAGCTTCTCCGATGCTTCAGCAGCAGTGATACATTCTGGAGACGTACCTGAGTAATCGGAATCAAGATACTGATGGATCTCGTAGGCATAATTATCTAATGAATCCACTATGCCTAGCATCACCTCCGCATTAGGTGTGCCATACCAGTCATGTGTCCAGGAATGACCTCCCGTCCAGGCGTTACCCGGAACTAGTAACAGGTTATGAGCTCCTGTTCTACGAATGGCCTGTATCGCCACATTGGCATCCTCTAACCACAGTTCCGTAGACATGTCATAGGGCTCATTCATTATACCAAATATCACATAAGAATTGTCTTTGTAATGCGACGCCAGTCGGGACCAAAAATCTCCAAATGCCGAAACAGGAACCGCATCAGTTCCGATGATCTCACCGTACCATCTGGCATAATTGTGTGGATCTAAAACTACATATGCCTCTTTTGAGGTGGCGTATTCCACAAAATCATCCATGTACGAAAGCTCGTCAGCATCCAACTCTCCATTAAGAGTTCTCTGCATACGCTCCCACTTGAAAGGCACACGAAAGGTATTCATCCCTTTCGAGGTAAAATAATCAACCTCCTCATGTGTTGGGTATACATAATCTCGGTTAACAGTACCAGGAAGGGAGCCATCACCAAACTCAGCACCTGCAAGGTTAACACCTGCATATTCTACTTGTGCAAAAACAGGAGAAAAGAAACAAATGACAACAATAAAAACTATAATCCTCATAGTTTTAAAGATATCTAAATTTCATAAAAATAAAAGGTCAGGCCTCATCAACTTCAACCACCTCCACGACTTTAAGCCCCCACCATCAGCAACCAAATTACCCGTTGTTGTCCATTTCCATCCTGCTGAATTCCCCTTTTATAGATTGTGATCACCTTACAGTTCACCTTTCCAAAATCGAATCCTGTTGTGCAAATAACGTGTGTTTGCAGTTGAATTGTTACCCATTTCCATACGACATTTGATCTCACAATCAAGCACATACTACCATGAAAACCAGACAAGTAATAAAAGAATTGAGACTTAAGAAAGGGATGGCTCAAGAGGATCTGGCAAGTAAAACGGAGATTCATACACCTCCATTTCCCATCAAACAATTGCCTATCCAGATTGAATGTATTAATTTGAAAATCAGTCTAATAAAATCACTTGATTAACTATGCTTGACTACTCAACGGCTCACTGGATCACTTTTTTCACCGCGGCGATTCTGCTCAATCTTTCTCCGGGACCAGACATGGTGTTTATCATTTCACAAACGTCCAAAAAAGGAACTCGATCAGGCTTCACAGCTGTATTAGGCATTTGGCTAGGCACTTTTGTGCATGTGATTTTTGCCGCTTTAGGACTTTCGGCTATTCTAATGACCTCCGCTACCGCATTTAGCATGGTCAAGTGGGTTGGTGCAGCCTATTTGGTATGGTTGGGTATACAATCCCTCAGTTCAAAAGGAACAAGGCTACAAAGCAATGACCAAGCTCCTACGCTCAATCTAACCAAGACCTTTAGACAAGGCATTTTCGTATCCTTACTCAACCCGAAAGTAGCCGTATTTTTCCTGGCCTTTTTGCCTCAGTTCGTAGAACCACAAGCAGGGGTTGTAGGCACTCAGCTGTTTCTTCACGGTTCCTTAATTATAGTCGTGGCGGGCTTTATTGAAATTCCGATCGTACTGATGAGCAGTCAGCTAACTAATTACCTTAGAAATCACCCAAAAGTATCACAATGGATGGACCGTGGATTAGGAGCATTGTTCATCGCTCTTGGAGTTAAATTAGCTGCGTGTAATAGATAAAAAATCTCATCAATGAAAGAACTCATTCCCTATAACTCGGTAGAAGAAGCATTAACAGATCTCGATAATGGAGGTCGGTTTTATAACATCCTCACCAAAGCCAATGATGATCATATCTCAACCGCAGAGTTGGCGAAAGCTGCCGGAGTATTCTCGGATAAGCAGAACATGATCTTATTTCTGGAGATGGCTCTCATGCAGCTGGAAACGAAGCATCAAAACAAGGTGATTTCTTACCTATCTGAGGAATTAAAAGAACTGTATTCCAAACATTTACCTGTACGTTTCACGCCAGCTGAAGCCAATCAGCATGGACAATCTTCACAACCGGCCATTATCACAGGAATTCCTAAACTGATCGATTCCAAAACTCAGTTTACAGGCTTCATTATGGTGCCCATCATCACCAACAATGTCACCACTTTCGCCATGATTCCAATTATGGATCAGTATGATGTCTACGAGTTAAGAGATCAGGAGACAGACACAGACTTTTTCATTGCTCATAAGAGAGGAAGTGAAAAACTTGCTGAAAACACCACTCATTGCGCGGGCATTATTAAAGAACTGAAAGCAAAACAGAAAGAAGACTCTGAAGCCAGTACTTTCTTAGAAATCGTCTATTATGCGGAAGCTAAATCTTCTTAAAGTGTCCGTTTGTAGATTTCAAACACTAATGAAAAGAAAGTATTTCTAAAATGACAGGTCCCCAATAAACAAATCACAAACCACCAAATGGAATATTCACCTCTAGAATAGTTTCTTTATTGGGAACACATTGAATTTTCATGGTGCCTCCAATGTTTGCAACTCGATTACTGATCCCATTGATACCAAAATTGCTATTTTCTAATTTTTCCGGCTCTATTCCTACTCCATTATCCTTTACAGTCAATCTAATGATCTCATTAATCTGCTCAAGTTTAATATAAGATTTGGATGCTTGCGAGTGCTTTACAATATTGCTAATCCCTTCCTGAGCGATTAAATAAAGACCGATTTCAGTATCAATAGGAATTTGCTGATAATCACTCAAGTAACTTTCAAAAGATATTTGAAAATCTGTATCTGCATACTTTTTCACTAGTTTATGAATGGCGTTTGACAAACCATAACTAGCAATATCCGGCGGCACCAAATCATGAGCTATGGACCGAGCTTGCTCCACACTTTCCTTTAGCAATTCCTTTGCATTCATTAATATTTTGTGGTTCCTATCTGCCATGATCTCAGAATCCAGGGAATTGAGATTCATAAGCGTAGCAATAAGGGATTGCTGCAGGCTATCATGAATGACCTGGGCAATTCTCTGTCTTTCCATTACTTGAGTAATGTAGGTATTGACTTGTAAATCACGCTTTATCTCCATGATCTCTGTTACATCCTGAGCAGTACCAAATAACCGAACGACCTTACCATTGGCATCCTTTTCCGCAAAACCATACTCTTCTATCACTTTACTTTCACCTGCAGGAGTGATAATTCGATACTTAACATTAAATGGCTCCCCTGTTTCTTGTGTATGTAAGCTTGCTCTTTTGGCGTATTCCCGATCCTGTGGGATAATCAAACTAAGAAATGAACCGTGCGTTTCTTTGAACTGCTTGTCATCTACTCCAAAAACCTGATACAATGTATCAGACCAAAGCAATTCATTCTTTCGAAAATCAAAATTCCAATTTCCCATTTTCGAATACGTCTGAGCCTCTTTTAAAAGCTTCTCACTTTCTTTCAATCGAATCTCTGCCTCCTTAGCTTCAGATACATCTTGAATAAATGTATCCCAAGCCGTTGACCCATCTTCCATTTTCATTGGCTTTCCAGCCCCTCTTGCCCAAATGACCTTATTTTTCACAGGATGATGATAACGCCACTCATCCATCCAGTAATTCATGGTTTCTCTAGATTTCTCTATGGATTTTTGAACTCTCTCGACATCCGCTTTATCTATTCTGCTCCAAATAATACTAAGATCTGCTGTTACCTCTTCTGCGGTAAAACCCCAAACATCCACATATCCTTCGTTGATCAACTGTACTCCATCCGTATTGTCCGGTCTTAAAATGTATCTGAATACTACTCCGGGTACGTTATCAGTGATTGCCTTATACAAAACTTCATTTTTCTTCCGTTCGGTTATCTCGATATGAGTGCCCGACATAATGAGCGGCTTGCCGTCATGTGTCCATTCCACCACTTTACCACGGTCATGAATCCATACATCCTGACCGTTTTTGTGGCGCATCCGAAGTTCCACATTGTAGTACTCCTCTTCTCTACTGAAGCATTTTTGTAAGGCCTCTTCCGAAATAATGCGATCATCAGGATGAACCAGTTCATACCAAGTATTGATTGACACCGGAGATAGTTCACATCTTTTGTAACCAACTATTTCAAACCACCAATCATTGAAAGTAACTTCTCCAGATTGAACATTCCAGATCCACGTCCCTATGCGACTAGCATCCAACACATCTTCGAGACTCTGGTGTTCATTAGCCTTAGCAAACAATTTGGCCTCATAAATCCTTTTTTGAATCAGTTGCTCACATTGCACTCCAATCAATCTCAGCGATTTTTGAACCTTTGAAGAGATCTGCCTTGCTTGACTGTCGATAAATACCAGATTTCCCACATGAAGATCCTCCCATACCAATGGAAATGAAAAGAACGAACCAATCGATTCCCCATCTATTTGCAGAGATATGGAATCAAAATTTTTGACATCTTCTACAAAAACCTCTTCGGCAATCAGTTCTAATTCTGATTGCTCAAAACAATGTTTCACAATGCCGCGCTTAGCCTTTACATGATGTAATTCTTCATCACGCAATGAAATAAATGAAATAGAAGTGTCAAATAGAATATTGGCCAGGTCTAATATAGAATCAAATTCTTCCTCTTCTATAGTATTTATAACACCTAGCGACTTGAGGGTATTATATGTTTTTGGCGATTGGATCATGCGACCTTGTTTCCTTTAATTTACGACAGAATAGCAATAATGATTGTCGTATTACTCAGAATATTAAATGAGGAATATCATATATCTAACTTTAGAACTCTTTCTTAATCAGCAAATTAAAGGTTTATCCATTCATTGAATTCCTCTACCATCTATTGAAATCAACCTCGGATTTCAATCGTTCTATTGTAATTTCCTTCCTACAAATCAACAACCTAATTTATACCTATGTACAAGAAATTTCTACCAATCCTGCTCATCACTGGACTAGCATGTAAGCAAGAACCCAAAACCATCATTGATCCATGGGTTCCGTATGACCAGTCGAGCGAAATAGCTGCCAATGCTGATCATGAATCTACTCGTATGCAGTACAAACTGATTCAAAGCCGTGTCAGTGATAAAAATGATTTATGGAGTCAAATTGGACCACAAATCACCTATTTCGGATCGGAAGACTATGAAGCATTAAAACCATTGATTCTTGATCAAGACATACCTACGCTTCAATCACACGTCAAATCAGGTAAACTCACTTATGAAAAACTAACACAGTGGTATCTCTACCGAATAGTGAAATTTGAAAATGATTCAGCTAGTTACTTAAACAACCTATTGGCCATCAACCCTAATGCTGTAGCTGAAGCCAAAAAATGTGATGCGAATAAGTCGGACGATGACCATCCACTTTATGGAATGCCGGTTTTACTCAAAGACAACATCAACTTTGCCGGACTTCCAACTACAGCCGGCACGTACTTGCTAAGAGGGAATGATGCCGCTGACGCATTCATCGTTGATCGCATACAAGACAAAGGAGGGATTATCTTAGGCAAAACATCATTGAGCGAATGGGCCAACTTCCTATGCCTGGGGTGCCCTAACGGATACAATGCAGTAGGTGGACAAACGCTAAATCCTTATGGAAGAAAAATCTTTGACACAGGCGGTTCAAGTTCAGGAAGTGGATCAGCTATTGCAGCAAATTATGCCGTCGCAGCTATAGGAACCGAAACTTCCGGATCTATTCTTTCACCTTCAAGTCAGAGCTCCCTCGCCGGATTAAAGCCTACCACTGGACGTCTTAGCAGAAGTGGAATCGTACCTTTATCCAGCACCTTGGATACGCCTGGTCCAATGACGAAAAGTGTAATTGATAACGCTATTTTTATGTCTGCTTTGACAGGTGAAGATACTACAGATCCAGCAACAGTTGATAATCCTGACACTCCCACATATTGGGAAGACGTACAATCAGGAACACTAGAAGGAAAAAGATTCGGAGTGAACAAACAGTATTTGGAAGATTCTATTTATGCTTTAACTGTTAAGAAAATTGAAGATCACGGAGGAATTATGGTAGAGTTTGATCCAGCAGAAATGGATTGGACAGGATTTGGTGAGTTGCTCAATGCCGATATGAGAGTCGATCTGCCAGCTTACCTCAACCAATATGCTCCAGATTCTATAACAGCGAGAACCATCGAAGAAATTGTTGCTTACAATTACGAAGATTCAACTTTGAGAATCCCATACGGACAGGGTCGATTTGAAAGAATTCTAGAAACCAATCTCAGCGAAGCAGGTGTAGATTCTTTAAGAACTAACCTTCGTGCTGCTGGACAAGGATTCTTTGAAGCAGCGTTTGAACCAAATGATTTAGATTTCGTGCTCTCCATCAATAACTGGAATGCAGGTCATGCAGCTGCAGCAAACTACCCTTGCCTTACTATTCCTATGGGATATAAAGAGAGCGGTGAACCAATCGGATTGACATTTATAAGTAGACCTTTTGAAGAGGATCAGCTTCTTAAAGTGGCCTATGCTTTTGAACAAGCTACACAAGCTCGAAAAATGCCTGAGGCATATCAATAATTAGAAATAGCATGTAGTAAAAAGGAGCAACTGATTATTCAGCTGCTCCTTTTGATTTTAAGTAAGTGGACACTTCATCACTCCCTTCCCTCTGAGCGATAGCCAATGGTGTATCACCATTATCCATTTTCGGTGATAACTCAGCTCCCTTTTCAATCAAAAGCTCTACGATTGGTAAATTGTTGCGATGTGCCGCAGAATGGAGAGCGGTAACGCCTTGCATTTGAACTGCATTGACATCTACTCCTTTTTCTATCAATAACTCACAAAGTTCTTTATTCTGTTTGGCTACTGCAGAATGGAGCGCATTCACTTTAGAAGGGTTTTTAGCTGAAAGATTCGGATCTGCATCATATTCTAACAGCAGTTTAGCAATATCCATCTCATCAAAGAATGCTGCAAGTGACAAAGGAGCAAATCCATCTTCTGAATATTCGCCGACTAAATCCGGCTCAGCAGCCAATTGTTTTTCCACAATACTGTACTGCCCAGCAACAATGGCTTCATGAAAAGTAAATTTTTCCTTTGCTTTAACAGCCTCTTCAAAAGCTTCAGAGCTTCCGCTGTAGGCAAGCAAAATAAAACCGGTACTGTTATTTTCATCCGTCATCTCGAGAATCTCAGGATGTTCTTTCAGTAATACTAAAATAGCCTCTGTGTCCTGTTCCTTAATTTTATTTTTGAGAGTATCAATCATATGGGTTTGCTGATTAATGTGAGTTGCTAAAAATAGGATTATCCATTTCATCTTTTTAGTTAAATGAAACGGCATATCAGTTCATTAACTCCCTAAAGATCACCTTGTTTGCATTGAAATGGAAATATTTACATAGCAACCAACTATGAAGAAAGTAAGAAAAACATGATTCTATCCAGCCTGCTACATTAATCATGAGCAATTGCAACCTACCTTTGCCTAACGAATGAATCAAAATCGACCTTCACACTTTCTACAATTCGGACTAGCAATTGCCATCATGTCCACCTCTGGTACTTTAGGCAGATATATCGAGCTTCCACCTCCGGCCATTATATGGATACGATGTGTGATAGGCAGCATTGCTTTATTTCTGGTGATGAAAGCTCTGAAATTGGATTTGACGATTGGAACACGTAAAGGCTTTTGGTTCATCGTTTTAGGAGGAATTTTGCTTGGAGGTCATTGGGTAACCTATTTCTATGCATTGCAACTATCAACTGTTGCAATAGGTATGCTCTCGCTGTTCACGTATCCTGTGATCACGTCTATTCTGGAGCCGATCATTCTCAAAACGAAATTTCAACCATTCAGCATTGTGCTGGCCATCATTTCTTTGGTAGGCGTTTCCTTTCTTGTCCCAGAGTTATCTCTCGACAACAGCTATACGGTAGGAATCTTGATCGGTATCCTTTCTGCTGTTTGCTACTCCTTCCGAAATATTCTACTGAAAAAACAAATTGCCAATCAATCAGGAATGTCCTTGATGTTCTACCAACTGTTGGTTATTTCATTACTGGGTTGGCCAATGCTTTGGGCTGTGGATGTAAGTGTAGAATCCATATCGATGAACTGGAAAGGTCTACTGATTCTTGGCTTGTTGACGACTGCTACAGGTCACACCTTATTCACGTTCAGCTTCAAACATTTTACGGCAAGTACTGTCAGTATTTTAAGCGCTTTAACTCCACTTCTTGGGACACTCTATGGCTATCTATTTCTTTCTGAGGTTCCTGCAGGTAATACTTTTATTGGTGGCGCTTTGATTTTCACCACAGTTATTGCAGAAAGTATTCGATCGATGAGAAAATAAAAAAGGCTGCTTTTTCTCAAAAGCAGCCTTTTACTAATAATTCACAATAAATTATTCTTTCAAGAATTTCGTCTCAAACTTTCCTCTTTCTGTAGTTACCTCAATTAGGTACAGACCGGACTTGAGATCAGAAACATCTAGTTTATTTTCAGTAGGGGTACCAGACTTCATCAGCTGACCTCCTAAATCAAAGATTCTTACTTTGCTGATTTCCTTGAACTCGCCCAACTCTATTCCTAAAGTATTAACTGCTGGAGAAGGATATACCATAAACATTCCATCAGCTGCATTGTCGCTCAATCTTTCACTTGCAGGAGCATCAGCCATCGATCCCATTCCTCTGCTCCCAGAAGAAATCACAACTGTGTAATCCTCTACTTCGCCGTATGAGAAGCTACCACAGCTTTGAGCAGTGGAGTTCCAACGCATAACTACTCTCATTCTGGTAGAACCAAGACTAGCAGATGCTGGTACAGTGAAGTTCCCTGAGTAAGTGCTTCCGTTAGATGAAGTCCCAGTAACTACTGTTTCACCAGAATCAGTAAAGTCACCATCCTGGTTGTAATCAATGTAAACTTTCCAGTTTTCACTATATGAAGAACCGCTAAAACCAGCACTGAAATAAACCGTATTGCTAGAACCTGGTGCCAATGTTGTCGATTGAGAAGTGAAATCACCATATCCACCATTGCCCGCAGAACTGTTATTGATAGCTCCAAGCTGAACCAAATCAATCCACTCATAGCTAGAATTATTTCCAGAAGAAGTACAGTAAGTGATCACGATTGCGTCTGTTGTAACAGAAAGCGCACTACTTGCTGCAGATACATTTCCAGCAGCATCTTCAGCAGTTACAGTGAAGCTATAAGTTGTTTCAGGACTTAATCCTGTCACTGACAAGTTTGTTGCAGTAGGCGAAGCAATCAAAGAACCATTCTGATACACATTGTATCCAGTTACTCCAACATTGTCTGATGATGCAGACCATGATAAAGTAACACTGCTTGTAGACACGTTAGATGATGACAAACCAGTTGGCGTTGTTGGAGCTTGAGTATCTCCACCAGAGCTTCCTTCTAAACAGAAGCTTGTACTTTCCGAATTTCCAAATGCGCCACCAGAAACAATCACATTGTTATTATCGTCAGTTAATGAGTAGGATCCGCTTCCGTATGAGCAGCAAATACCATCTCCATATGAATCATTGATAGTAAAGGAATAGCTACCTGCACCAAAATCAAAATTCTCGGTGATGGTTTGACCATTAGTACTGTATCCACTGCCGGAAGCAACAGTTGAGCCATCTTTAGTTAAAGTCCAGCTAGTTTCAGAAGGATAGTTATCCAAGGTCAACGACAATGTTACAGGACCTTCGTTACAGTTACTACCTGTAGTAGTTATCGAGAAGCCAGCAGAATAAGCACCTTTTGTTCCATCAGAACAAACCGATCTCACTTGTACAGAATAAGTTGTTCCTGCAGTCAACCCTGTGATAGAGATACTAGTACTTGAAGTGTTGGTAACAGTTCCATCCACATTCACATCGTAGCTAGCAGCTCCAGACACACTACCCCAGCTTAGCGTGAAGCTGTTGTCTTGAATGTTTGAAGAAGACAAGCTACTTGGTGCAGCCAACGAGCATCCTCCAGATGAAGATCCAAGGTTTTCTCTAGATCCACCAGGTTCGAATAATGCATCCATTCTAGCTTTTTGACCTGCACTAAACATAAACATACAAGCATCATCTACATAATCCATGTAGTTCATAAACATGTCACTGGTAAATCCTCCATTGCTTGAACAAGATTTGGAAGGATAAGAAGGACAACCATAGTTTGCTGCACCAGCCGTTGGTGTATCTGATACAAAATCGTCTACAGTACATCCACCGTCTCCCCAAATGTGTCTAAGGTTCAAATAGTGACCTACTTCGTGAGTGGCAGTTCGACCTTTGTTGAATGGTGAGCTTAGATAAAAGTTTTGTCCAGCTGCTTGCTTATCGATGCTTCCGAAGTAATTCGGGGAAATTACAACTCCATCGGTAGAAGCTGGTCCACCGGGGAACTGAGCATACCCCAGGATACCACCACCGATATTACATACCCAGATATTCAAATATTCATCAGGGTTAACAACATCCACGCCTCCTTGAGAAGAACTTTTCATCGCATCATTCGTACCCCAGGAAGCTCTGCTACTTTGCTTTCTGGTGATTTGAGCCAGGGAGAATTCAATCTGAATATCAGAAGCCAGTGGTGCAAATTCAGAAGGAATTAGCCCTACATCTGAGTTTAACAATCTAAAATCCTCAGTCATTACATCAATCTGAGACTGAATTTGTGCATCTGATATGTTTTGTTGAGAAGTATTATAGATGACATGAACAATCACTGGAATAGTCAAGATGCCAGTTCTAGCACTTGACTGACCTCCATTGGCCATAAATCGCTGAGTTTGTTCCTCGATTCGTGATCTTAATTCTCTGACTTTAGGATTGTTATTTTGGCGCTCATAGACCTCATCGGCAGCACAGGCCCTTCGATCTTGCGCAACGGTTGTAAATGCCATATACAGCATGGCAGCCATTAGTAGAAATGGTTTTTTCATAGTGAATTAGGTTAAAATAAAAGTTACGTATTAACACATCTCCTCTAAATGTAAAAGAGAGGTGCTAATTGAGTTTTTCTTACTTATTGATTTCAGTTGAGTAGACTGAAATTCGCTCTACAAGACATCTTTAGGTTAAGAGATATCAAAAAGCAATAGACAATTTGTAAAAAGGAGAGAACTTTTCAAAATGGACTAAATGACTCGCAACAGTAGAAAAATTTACCATAATCCATAATTAGTCATCCTAAAAAAATTAAATACCGAGGTTTTCATTTTTACAACACCAAACTTAATTATTTGAGAATTTTGAAGAATATTATCTTTTCTTAAGAAATTTATCAAAAATATACTTTGGAGAATAAAAAAAGAGGCTCGTAAAACGAACCTCTTTATCAACCAACCTTCTACCTTTTAACCTATTATTTTAATCTAATCTGACTACTTCCAATAAAGGTGTCTCCAGAAAAAATATTGATGTGATAAATTCCTCTTACCAGCCTATTTTCAGGCTTATAGGTAAGCACTACGTGTTTCTTTTGCTGAATATTAGAGGAAGGAATACTGGATTGTATACTCGCAGTGGCTGTTGCATCACTAAATTCAAAATCATCGACAAACGTGTAGTTTATGGTTTTGGAATTATTACTTGAAGTCAATTGACCATCTGGTGAGGTAATTGTAAACATAAGGCTCTCACTCATTCCATTTGGCACATCGAACCCCAACTTTATTTCTTTTGTTCTTTTGGCATTGACAGTCAGTTTCTCGCGTTTTTTATGTGCTTCAGTACTGAAGTTCTCAGAGATTATTTGTGACATCACATAGTTTTTTGTCACCAAATCTTCATTACTCACCTCCATCATTGCAATAGCATCTTTTAAGGTACTATTTTCTTTTTGCAGAGATGCCATCTGATCCGACTGCCTCATCAATTCTTCTTTCAGTTGATCTCTGATTGTCTTTAGTTCTGCCAATTGCTTCTTGTATTCATTGCTTGCCATGTCCTGATTTCGACCTGCTGCCTGCAATTGTTTCTCCTTGGTTTTAAGTGAAGTCTCCAGTTCAGCAAGTTTTTTATCCAATGAGCTACTTTTTCCTTTGTAGCCGCCTATCTCTTCCTTTAGTTGCGCGATCTCTTTCGCTAGAACCAACTTCTCAGAGAGCATTTTTTCACTCTTTACCTTTTCACCCATCAACTCCTCTTGATTGTAGGAATTCAAACGAAAATAATAAACAGCAACGCCAGCTGTGAGAACGAATGAGAGGGTTAAAATCATTGCAATAACACTCTCCTTAGATTTAGATATCATGGTATATTTTCCTTTATATCTGCTCTAACGCTCTCAGGATTAAGAAAAAATAAGTAAGAAATTAAGAAGTGATTAAAAATGCTTATAAGGAAGGAAAATCTTCACGGATGTCCCAATACCAATACTGGATCGGATAAAATACTGTCCGTCATGAATATCTATGATCTTCTTTACCAAATTCAATCCTATTCCACTTCCACTAAACCCTTGAGTATTGGTTCCTCTAAAAAACGGCTCACTAATATGAGCCAGATCATTATCATCTATACCTATGCCTTCATCCGCAATCGTCAGCACCAGTTCACTTTGCTCTAGACTCAAAGTAACTCGAACCTCATTATCTGAATATTTACATGCGTTTTCAAGCACATTCACCACCACGCTTCTCAGCAACTGCTCGCTTCCCTGAATCATTAGGAATCTCTCATCATCTATGTCAGGAGACAGGTCTACCACTATCTGATTAGAGAACTGTTTGGATAAATCAGAGGTTGCCTGCCATATTAAGGAATCAAGCCTTACAGGAACAAAAGTTTCTTTAAATGCATCAATTCTTGCTAATAACAAGAGTCTTTCCGCCAGTACGGCAAGTTCACGAACATCTTCTTTGATGGAAGAAAGTGAATGAATATATTCCTCACTTTCTCTTTCTTTAAGTAAGATAACATCTACCTGTGAAAGTATACTAGTCATGGGAGTACGTAGTTCATGAGACGCGTTGGCAATAAAACTTTTTTGGCTATCAAAAGCTGCCTGCAAGCGCCCCAACATTTTATTAAATGTACCTCTCAATCTGGCTATTTCATCTTTTCCCTTCCCCTCATCAAGTCGTTGGCTCAAATTATCAACTCCAATCTGACCAACTTCTTCAATCACTTGAGCAAATGGCTTAAGTGCTTTCCCCGCATAAATACGAGCAGCAATGGCAATTAAAAAAACCGCCAACACAAAAACCAAAGCAAGAACATTACTGAGATAATCTAACTTCCGGTAACCGAAGGTATCCTGACCTGAAGAAATGACCACAAATCGATCAAATTGATCTGTGTACAATATTCCCAAGACCTCTATTTCACCTTGTTTCCACTGCACATCACCATTAATTCTGATATCATTAAACCGATCGATATCCACAATGATCGAATCCTCTGAATCAGTGGTAAAAATTTCTTCATTATTGAAATCATATATGGTAAGTCGTTCGCCTGGTAATTTGAACGTATTTGCAGATTCGATCTTTTTTAAAAGCAGAGCATCAACCTCTTCAACTTCGATTAAAAGTTTGGCAGCAGTAATCGCTTTCGTATGAAGTCTTTGGTAAAACTCTTCTTTTCTAAAATCAGCAAATGACCAATATATCGTCAGTGCTCCAGCAATCCATAGAACAGTAAAAACAAGTATGAATCGAACCGTGAGAGTTTGTTTGATATTCATCATTCCTGATCATCCAAGAAATAACCCATACCCACACGAGTATGAATCAACTTTGGCTCAAAATCCTTATCAATTTTCTTCCGCAGGATGTTGACATAAACATCCACAACATTCGTTCCCGGATCAAAATCGAGATCCCAAACTTGCTCGGTGATATCCAACCTGGACAATACTCGACCTTTATTTTTCATAAGGTATTCAAGTAACGAATACTCTTTAGCAGTTAGATTAATTTTCACTCCACCTCTAACAACTGTTTTCTTAGCCTGATCAAGCTCTAGGTTAGCAATTTTTAATGATGGTGAATAACTAATCTGTTGAGTCTTTGAGTGTGCTCTGATTCGGGCAAGCAATTCCCGAAAATCAAATGGTTTGACGATATAATCATCAGCACCTGAATCAAACCCTTCTACTTTATCATCTGTAGCGCTTAGAGCAGTCAACATGATAATTTTGACATTAGGCTTAAGCTGACGCATTTCTCGACACAACTGAAACCCATTCTTCCCAGGCAAAATTCCGTCGAGTAAAACCAGATCGAAAGGCTGCTGTGAAAACAACCGCAGAGCTACATCTCCATCATAGGTAATAACTACTTCATAGCCTTGTTCCTCTAAGCCTTTCTTTAGATGCTTGGCCACTTTGACCTCATCTTCTACCACCAGGATTTGAATCATGATGATGCTGAGAACGGAAAAGAACCAAAATAGTTGATTGAGAATTTAATTACTCAATCTCTATTCGCCGACCTTCTCTGGCAGATTGATAAACGGCTTCAACTACTCGAATATCCTTGAGTCCTTCTTCCCCAGGAACGATTACCGCAGATTTATTCAAAATTGCCAAAGAATCATCATCCATCTGTCTGGCCTGCTCGTTTTCAATTGGAGTATTGAGCTTCTTACCATCACTTGTGGATCCCATTATGCCGTTGTAAGCCTGAAATGGAAACAAACCATACCAACCTTCAGCACAATTCACTTTTAGTTCATTGAGGTTAGCACCAAAGCTAGTCTTACAGTTAGCGATAGCACCACTGGGAAACTCCAGCTTGAACGTAGTGGTCTCATCTACTTCAGAGTAAATCTCTGGACGAGTGGTGCTTATGGAAGCTGTCACGGCAATAGGTTCTTCACCTGTCACATATCGAGCGGCATTCAAAGAGTAAACACCCATATCATACATAGCTCCTCCACCCATTGCTTTTTGAAGTTTCCAATGATTGGTACTGCCATTGTAGAATCCTGCTTCAGCTGTCAGGTTCTGAATGTTTCCATAAGGCTTGGTTTTAGACCATTTGATGAGCGTTTGGGTATTCGGCTCATGTTGCATCCGATATCCAATAGACAAGTAGCGCTTATTCTTTTTACAAGCATCGATGATCGATTGGCATTCTGCAACCGTTCGGGCCATTGGCTTTTCACACCAAACGTGTTTCCCTGCATTTGCTGCTTTGATAGCATATTCTGCATGCATTGAATTTGGCAACACCACATAGATCACATCAATTGCATCATTGTTCGCGAACTCATCCATCGTATCGTAGCTATAGATGTTCTGATCTTTGATGCCGTATTTTTCTTGCCACACAGGAATTTTTGAAGGACTTCCTGTTACTATGCCTCGCAGTTCGCAATGCCTGGTCAATTGCAAAGCTGGAGCTAATAAGTCAGTACTGTAATAGCCCAATCCAACCAAAGCAACACCCAGCTTTCTTTTTTGAGGAATTAAAATATTGGCAAAGGAACTTACAGGTAGAGCCGTTACAGCAGATGCAGCAACTACTTTAGAAAGAAAATCACGTCGTTTAAGCTTATCCATAACCTCAGGTTTCCCTCAAGTTACATAAAATCAATCTCTCAGTTTGCCTGTGAAAACGTTCGCTTTAGAATTAAAAGGATTGCCCGAGGACCTTCTAAAACTAACAACTTGCCCTACATGCCAAATTGCATCTGCTATGGGTCCATTCAATTGATGCCAAAAAGGAAAAGTAGTATCGGATCCTTCAAACTGAATGACCAATTCGGATGCCTTCACATTTCCGCTTAATAGAATTTCACTTGCCTCCGACAGATTCATCAAAGTAGCTTTTCTTAACTCTTCAAATGAATAACCACTTACATCCACAGCTTTTTGAGACTCCTGCTGCATAGAACTAATCACAACTATGGATAATGCATGAATGTGTTCGAGTGTTTCTCTGGATGTTCTTGCATCTTCATTTGGCTTGTACTCCAAATCCTCCAAGCGCAGACCCTCTGTTGCCCAATAGTACCGAAAACCAAGACCATCAATCATTCTTGCACAAACACTCTCAGCACTATACTCCTCTGGATAATCAGGGATTTCTCGATATGGCAAATTTTCCTGCGCTGATAATTGTAATACCAAAATGATGAATATTGATGTAATAGTATATTTCATAAAACAAGGTTTTAAAGGGCTACTGCAAATTTCGCTTCAAATTTGCCTGATGATTTCATCAATAGGAGAACCATTTTGAAAAAATTATTCCTGATTTGAGACAATATTTATGCTAAAACACAGTTTACGGGCACTTTGAGCGATTGGCAAGGTCATTGGCATATAGCTAGCATACTCAAAACTTAAACTTACACATTATGAGAGGCTTACTATATATTATCGCAATCATCCTTGTTATTGGATGGTTATTAGGATTTTTTGTTTACAGTGCTGGTTCATTGATTCATGCGCTACTTGTAATTGCAGTAATTGCGTTGCTTATCGGAGTAATCAGACGAGCTTAGCATACCAATAGATAACCTCAAGGCATCTGTATTAAACTCATTTTCTTGGTCGAATCTTATGATAATCGCAGATGTTTTGAGGCTATCACATCAATTCCTCCCCATTGAGATCAGTTGTCAGGATCTCACTCATATAATCAAAGAATGGTCTAAGGTTTTGGAATCCTTCATTTAGTTGATCCATAAATCCTGCTGACAAAACTTCTTCATCAGAAAAAGCATGTTCTACGTAAAACTGCTTGTGCCGTAGAACCTCTATTGCTTCATCATCTTTTTCAAATCCTTTAGGAGCAGTCTTCAATCGCTCTCCTCGTAACTCCCCAAAATAGTTTTTAAAAACATCACTGTTTAGAATTTCAAACATCGGATCAGGATATTGACTTATTTGATTTCTGATATGTAACAAGTCTTTGGCATTCGGTCCAAAAAATCCTCCAGCCAAAAATGAATTTCCAGGCTCCAATTGAAAGTAATATCCACCTCTTAAAAAATGAGTAGCACGCTTGAAGTTGAATGCCAAATATCCCTTATATGGTGTTTTATCTTTTGAGAAGCGTACATCTCTGTAAATCCTGTAAACTCGTCCTTTCTCAATCTGATCATGAGCTTTCATTTTCTCCATCAATGCAGCATGAAAGTGCTTGAACTCATCATACAATGTTTGATACCGTGGTTTCTGTGCATCAAACCACTCTCGATTGTTGTTTGTCTGAAGCTCTTTGAGAAAAGTGAAAATTTCCGGGTTGATTGCTGGATTCATAATGTGAAGATAAAGTCTATAGCAAAAAAAGAGGCCTCACAGAGACCTCTCTTTTCATTAAGTTAACCATAATTCAAATTGTCTTATGCGCTAGCCTTTATTGCTTTGTTTTTGACTGACGCTATTTTATTGATTGCATCAACATACGCTTTTACCGATGCAATAATCATGTCTTTATGTACTCCGAATCCCATGTAGTGCTGCTCATCATACTTAACTCGCAGGTGAACTTTACCATCGTCATCTCTATTACCCATAGACTGAACAAGGAACTCGTCCATATCAAATGTATCTCCTAGAATTTGATCCACCGCTCTGAAAGCAGCATCTACAGATCCAGTTCCAGTAGCAGATGCATGAAGTACTTCATTATTCACTTCAAGCTCCACTGTAGCCGATGGGAATACATTCTCTCCACAGATGATCTGAACGTTTTTCAATTTGATACTACCTTCTGGAAGAGACCCTTCCACCAATACGATCAAATCTTCATCAGTCACATCTTTCTTCTGATCAGCCATTTTAAGGAACTCTTCATAAACTTCCTCTACACGCTTCTCATCCAAATTATAACCCAAACGATCCAAATGATATTTCAAAGCGGCTTTACCACTTCGAGCCGTCAAAATGATTGAAGACTGAGGTATACCTACATCCTCAGGATCGAGGATTTCATAACTTTCTCTGTGCTTGATCACACCATCCTGATGAATACCAGAAGAGTGAGCGAATGCATTTCTTCCAACGATTGCTTTGTTCGGCTGCACTGGCATACGCATCATTTTGCTTACCAATAAGCTCAATGCATAAATGTGTTTGCTATTGATATTGGTGTGCACATCAATATCCTTGTGAGTCTTCATGATCATAGCTACCTCCTCCAAGGAAGTGTTACCAGCACGCTCACCGATACCATTAATTGTTACTTCCACCTGACGAGCACCATTCAGTACACCAGCCATGGTGTTGGCTGTAGCCAACCCAAGATCATTGTGGCAGTGGCAAGAAAGGATCGCCTTATCAATTCCTTTTACATTTTCTTTTAGGTACTTAATCTTCGCACCATATTCTTCAGGAAGACAATAGCCTGTAGTATCTGGAATGTTAACCACTGTCGCCCCAGCAGCAATTACTGCTTCTACCATTCGAGCGAGGTATTCGTTTTCTGTTCTACCAGCATCTTCGCAGTAGAATTCTACATCTTCCACGTATTTCTTCGCATACTTGGTAGCTGCGATCGCTCTTTCCAGAATCTTTTCTCTATCACTTCTAAACTTGTATTTGATGTGATAATCAGAAGAACCGATTCCTGTATGAATTCTTTTTCGCTTAGCGTATTTCAACGCATCCGCTGCAAAGTCAATGTCTTTTTCAACAGAACGAGTCAAAGCACAAATTACTGGCTCTGATACCGCCTTAGAAATTTCAATCACCGAGTTGAAATCCATAGGACTGGAAATAGGGAATCCAGCTTCTATGATATCCACTCCGAGAAGTTCCAGCTCCTTCGCTATCTCGATCTTTTCAGGGGTAGATAACTGGCAGCCCGGGACTTGTTCCCCGTCTCTCAATGTGGTGTCAAATACATAAACTTTATCACTCATGATTGTTTGTTTTAAGATGCGACTGCTGCCTTGATTCGATCGACGACTTGCTGACCAATGGCATCAGTTCCCAATATTTTATCTTTAGGTGTTGTGCTTTCTGCGATATCTGCAGTTCTGAAGCCGTCTTTTAAGACAGCATCTACTGCATCAATTACAGCTTGACTTTCTTCTTTCATTCCGAATGAAATATCTAAAAGCAATGCTGTAGAAAGTATAGTTGCTAGTGGGTTTGCTTTGTTCTGACCTGCGATATCTGGTGCAGATCCATGGATTGGCTCGTAGATTCCTACGCTATCTCCTACAGAAGCAGAAGCTAGCATACCTAATGAACCAGCAATTTGAGATGCTTCATCAGTCAGGATGTCTCCAAACATATTTCCAGTAACCACTACATCAAATTGCTTCGGATCTTTGATCAACTGCATCGCTGCATTGTCAATGAACATATGAACCAATTTAACTTCAGGGTAGTCTTTTGCTACTTCATTCACAGTCTCTCTCCAAAGTCTGGATGACTCCAATACATTGGCTTTATCGATAGAATGAAGAATTTTTCTTCTGGTCATTGCCGCATCAAATGCTTTCTCAGCAATTCTGCGAACTTCCATTTTAGAGTAACGCATCGTATCGACTGCTACTTCTCCATCTTCTTGTCTTTCTCTAGGCTCACCAAAGTAGATTCCTCCTGTCAGCTCTCTAAAGAAAAGAATATCTGAACCCATCAATATCTCAGGCTTGATACTGCTGGCATGAGCCAACTCATCAAAAATCTGGATTGGACGGATATTGGTATACAAACCAAGAGACTTTCTGATCTTCAATAGACCTTGCTCTGGACGTACCTTTTTTGAAGGGTCATTGTCATACATCGGATGACCTACTGCTCCTAAAAGTATGGCATCAGCTGCTTTACAAGCATCAAGTGTCTCATCTGGCAATGGATTACCAGTTGCCTCGATAGCTGCATGCCCAATTAAATGATTTTGGAAAGAGAAGGTATGACCGAAAGCATCAGCGATATTTTTTAAAACATCATTACCCCAAGCTGTCACTTCCGGTCCGATACCGTCTCCTCCTAGTATTACTATATTTTTATTTGCCATTGTCCTTTAAAATGTCACTCGTTTTGACTCAAATGCCTCTATATCTGCCTTTCCGCTCAAGATGTAGTCGATATCATCGTATCCTTTGATCAAACACATCTTCTTGTAAGCGTTGATTTCAAATGTTTCAGAATTTCCTGTAGACACATTCGTGATGGTTTCTGCTTCCAGATCTACAGAAATCTCTGCTGCAGGATCTTTTTCTACAGTTTCCATTAGCTCTGCTAAAAATGGCTCAGATACCTGCACAGGAAGCAATCCATTATTCAAGGAATTACCTTTGAAGATATCTGCGAAGAAGCTACTCACTACTACAGCGAATCCATAGTCTTTGATTGCCCAGGCAGCATGCTCACGGCTACTACCACAACCAAAGTTCTTTCCAGCAACTAACACTTTTCCACTAAAGGTATCGTCGTTCAAGACAAAATCAGCTTTTGGCTGATCGTTGCTATCAAACCTCCAGTCTCTGAATAAGTTATCACCAAACCCTTCACGAGTTGTCGCTTTTAGGAAACGAGCTGGAATGATCTGGTCTGTATCTATATTTTCAATCGGCAATGGAACTGCCGTACTTTTCAATGTTGTAAATCCCATTATGCAATCATTTCTCTAATGTCCGAAATCTCACCTGTCACTGCAGCTGCAGCTGCCATTAATGGACTCACCAAAAATGTTCTGGCTCCGGGGCCCTGACGTCCTTCAAAGTTCCTATTGGAAGTACTTACACAATACTTCCCGGCAGGCACCTTGTCTTCATTCATTCCTAAACATGCTGAGCATCCTGGCTGACGAAGTTCAAAACCAGCAGAGGTAAAGACTTTATCCAATCCTTCTTCGATTGCCTGTGCTTCCACTCCTTTTGATCCAGGAACAATCCACACATTCACACCATCAGCTTTCTTTTTGTCTTTCACAAATTCAGCTACTTCTCTCAAGTCTTCTATCCGTGAGTTGGTACAGCTTCCGATGAATACATAATCTATTTTCTTTCCTTTCAATGCCTGATTAGGATCCAAGCCCATATAAGCTAACGCTTTGGTCATGTCCTTAGCAGTACCACCAATCGCTACATCAGGAATAGATTGAGAAACTCCCATTCCCATTCCTGGATTGGTACCATAAGTGATCCACGGCTCAATATCTTCCGCATTGAATACTTCTACTCTATCGTATACAGCATCGGCATCACTTGGAAGTGTTTTCCAATAAGCAACAGCTTTTTCCCAGGCTTCACCTTTTGGAGCAAACTCTCTTCCTTTTACATATTCGAAAGTCGTTTCATCTGGAGCGATCATTCCACCACGAGCACCCATTTCGATACTCATATTACAAATGGTCATTCTTGCTTCCATAGATAGCGAAGTAATCGCAGAACCAGCATACTCTACAAAGTATCCTGTACCACCTGCCGCTGATAGCTGGGTAATGATGTAAAGAATGATATCCTTAGCTCCCACTCCTTTTCCTAGCGTCCCATTCACTTCGATACGCATAGTCTTAGGTTTTGCCTGAAGCAAACATTGAGTAGCAAGTACTTGCTCTACCTGTGAAGTACCTATTCCAAAAGCAATGCTTCCAAAAGCTCCGTGAGTAGAGGTATGACTATCACCACAAACCATGGTCATACCAGGCTGTGTAAGTCCCAAATCAGGTCCGATCACGTGAACTATACCTTGTTTCTCGTGACCTAAATCGTATAGTTCCACACCAAACTCCGCACAGTTTTCACGCAGCTTTTGCACCTGAAATCTTGACAACTCTTCCTTGATCGGAAGGTGCTGATTAATTGTAGGAACATTATGATCTGCAGTAGCTGAAGTTTGCTCTGGTCTGAATACAGGTAAACCTCTCTTTCTCAACCCGTCAAAGGCCTGAGGAGAAGTAACCTCGTGTATATAATGTCTGTCTATGTAAAGGACATCCGGAAAACCCGGCTTGGATGAAACCACATGTGATTCCCAAACTTTCTCGAAAAGTGTCTTTCCCGCCATTAAAATCGTCTGAGTCTTTTTCTATTCTATTTCAGTGCTGTAATCTAGATGTATGAAGAGGAAGTCTAAAACCTAATAAAAATTTAATTACGATCCCTAACAGAACCATTTGGATAGATTATCAATAAATTAGCATCAGTACCACATTTTAACTACTATGTCTAAAGACAGATCCGATCATTTATACACGCTTATCAAGTCCATGAAGAAAAGTGAAAAACGCTACTTCAAGGTGAGAAACAACAACGGATCGAAGGAAGACTCGAAGTACTTAATGTTATTCGATGCATTATCTGAGCAAGAGTCATTCAATGAGGAATTAATCATTGAAAAAAATAGCTGGATCAACCCAAAACAATTCAGCAACCTAAAGGCTCACCTCTACAAGAAAATACTTCACAGTCTCAAGGAGTATACTTCTTCATCCAACGAAGACATCCTTATACGAGAGCAGATCGATTATATTCAAATACTTTTTGACAGAAGCCTTTACCAACAGAGCATGCAACTGCTTCAAAAAGTGAAGAAGGCGATCAAAAAAAGTGACAACCTGGAGTTGCAACTAGAAGTATTGAAATGGGAGAAAAACTTACTTCCCTACACTCTCGGAAGGAATAATATTCAACGAGTTAATCAGATTGTAGAAGAGGCTAATACGATTAATGAACGCTTATCACGAGTAAATATCCTTACCAACCTGGCGGTTGAGCTTAATGCCATATATCTAAAAACGGGTTATATCCGAGGCAAAGAAGATAAAGATCGAATCCAACGAATTTTTGATGAGCAATTACCGGAATGGGATGTCAAAGACTTTTCATTTCGAGAAAAACTCCTTTGGTACGAAATACAACTGAGCTACTACAGTTTCATTCAAGAGTTTACGGAAGTTTACAACTATGCGAAGAAATGGGTAGACCTGTTTGACCAAACTCCCAACTCAGCATTCTATTTTGAGATGTACATCAAAGGTCTAAATCAATTATTGAATGCTCAATCACGATTAATGAAGTTTGAGGAATTCATCGAAACACATAAAGTTTTAAGAGACCTGGCCAAGCACAGGTTAATAGGCATCAATGAAAACATCCAAATAAGATTGTTCAAGTATAGCTATGCTCACCAGTTTAATGGATACTTCATGTTAGGTGAGTTTTCCAAAGGTGTAAATATGCTTCAGCGTATCGAAACCAGGCTGGAAAGCTATATTGGTATGATCGACAAGCACTCAGAACTGGTGCTATTCTACAAAATCGCTTGCCTGTATTTTGGCAATGGAAACTATCGCAAATCCATCAAATGGCTCAATCGAATTATCAACTCAGAGGATCAAGACATTCGAGAAGATGTGCATTCATTCGCCAGGATAATTAACTTAATCACTCATTATGAGTTGGGCAACCGAGATGTTATTGACTACTACATTCGATCTACTTATCGTTTCTTGTTAAAAAAAGATGACTTACACGCATTTCAGCAATACATTCTTGAATTCCTTAAAAACCTATCACGAGAAATAACACCAAATCAACTTATAGATCGATTTAAGAAACTAAGAGATCAATTGATAGAATTATCACAAAGCAAATATGACAAGCGAGCGTTTGTTTACTTTGATATCATTTCGTGGTTGGAGAGCAAAATAGAAAACCGATCTGTTGAAGATGTAATCAAATCAAAAATTAAAGTCAAACAGAAAAAAATGCTCGCAGACTGACAAAGTATTCCACTTTATACAAAAGCAAAACTTGCTTAATTATTCTCCTTAAGCAATATACCTACAGCCTCTAGAGAAATAACCTAAATCATTGATTTTGAGGAATTTTCATCGATTTCTTCTGGCAGTTAATCACAGTAACTCGTAGATTATTCTTACTTAACACAGTTAAGGTAGTAGTGTTGCAGGGGGTGTTTGTCAGTCCTCAGTTAGTCCGGAACTTTGCCTGAAGACCTGACTGCCCCCTGCATATCTTACTAGAACATTTTTTATTCCACCATCTGAATATATAAAGTTTAAATCAAATAATAATAAGTAACTAATTAAGTTTCAGATCGTTATTCTTTGTGGTTAATTATTAATTGATTTACATTTATGTGATCATTACGTCTGTAAGACACTTTTGCTGATGAATCTTAACTTGAAATCCGACCAAATTCTCTTTCTTCATAAGGGAACCATTACCAAAGAGCTGATAGAATTAGTTGTAGAAGCTCTTGAACAGAGTGTTACCAATCTAGAAACTGACAGAAAGGTAAGAAGAAAAATCACCAATGTATTTATTGAGGTTTTCCAGAACATCGGCTACCATGGAATCAAGAATCCTGATTTCAGCAGTTCGGACATGGTTATTGTTCTATCTTTAGAGAAGTTCTACAAAATAGGCACAAGAAACCTGATTAAAAGAAGCACGAAGGAAATCATCCAGAAGAAATTGAATATGATCAATGGAATGGATGAAGAGCAACTTCGTGAAGAATACAAAAAAGCATTGAGCAGCAATGAACTCTCTGACAAAGGAACTGCAGGCTTAGGATTTATTGATATTGCTCGTAAGTCTGGCGAGAAACTTTACTGTGAATTTGAAGATGCGGATGAAGATCACGTATTCTTTTACTTCGAGACTAGAATTGCAAAAGACCAATCTGCCGGAGCTAAATCCAGCAGACGATCTGCATCTGTTGAAAATTAATCCTTAATTCGAGTAAATCTCAAAGCTTTTAACATGAAGTCCGGAAGTGGCTTCAATGGATCTCGTTTTTCCACATCAAGGAAGATTCCTAGCTTTTCTATGATTGGAATTTTATACACTTCAATCAACTCAAGCAAGATTCCGTCTGGATCATCGATATAGGTACAATGAACTCTCGTGGTTCCACCCATATCCAAAGTATCTTTAGTGTCGCAAGTAAAACCAAAGCCTTTATCTGCTAGATCCTGCCCAAGGCCTTTCATACCACGCACATCCATTCCTACGTGCACAAATCCTACGTCACCCCAAATCCTTCCTTTCCAAACTTTCTTTGGTGTGTAATCTATAGCTTGAATCAACTCAATATAGGTATCAGCGGAAACCTTAGCAAAACCACCGCCTGGAGGGTTGGACTGAGTTAAACGCACTCTTCTGAATTTCTTCTCACCACCTTTCAGAGATTTAAAATCTTCAAATACAGCCGTTTGATCATACACGACCTGATCGTAACCTAAAATATCAGAATAGAGTTTTCTAGAATTATCAATATCAGTTACACCAATCACACATCCATTAGGTCCACCTGTAACGTGTTTACTATTAGTGTAAAAATTGCTACCTTCTACAATCTGGAAAATCAACTCATTCGGGTCTTCCACATAAAACGTGGAGGAACCATCAGGCATTTTCACTAGATCAGAAAGCAACTTTGCTCCATTTGCCTTGAAGTATTCAAATGCTTTCTGAATATCTCTGGTCTTTACCTGATTGATATAGATAGCGATATCTCCTAGCTCCACATCAAACTCCACCTTCTTAGGCTGGAATGAAGTAGGATTCACCACTTCCATAGCACAACCGCCCTGAAGGTTTAGAATCATTGAAGCCCTTTTGGTGATCGTTTCGTTATGCGTATAAACATCCATCAATGGCGCAGGAGCTACTCCATCAAACATACGAATGTCCATTCCTAAAAATTTACGATACCATTTCTGAGAAACTTCAGAATCTAACACTCCAACACCAATGTGCTGTATTCCATTTATGCGCTTGTACATATCAAATCAGTTGATTGTGGGCAAAAATAAAAGAAAAATCTTCTTAACGTTATTTGATCTGAAGATGAATATGATCATCATGACGCACAGCTCGACAACTGTGGAACCGAACTTTGTCATTACTAGCAAATCCCCATCGCTCCTTTAAATGTGGCTCAATGAAAATTTTGGACACCTCATCGTATTGAGCAATTTCTGTAACGATCCAAGAAGTTCTACCAGCATCGACTACATAATCCTCAATTATTGGAATTATCCATTTCAACAATCCATATTGCCAATAGCCCTTTTCAGCACAAATCCCTGGAAAATCAACCTCTCCAACTTTCGGCTCATCATATATTCCATAACCAATCCATGAAGGCACTTCTTCAGTCATTTGACCAGCTGCATCATTGTAACTAAATGCCAAATCAACCTTTTTACCATCATTATGACTCAAATGTGGCATCAACGGAAATCCATTAAAGAATGGAAAGTTCGCATCCAAATAATTGACAGAAACACCATATTCTTCGTGATAATTAGCTGACATATCAACTAATACATCATACAATTCCGGTGAAACATAATGACGATTCAAAAGGCATGTCAAATAAGAAACAGGACTTAGGTTTCCTGACAGTGGTAGTGGTTTTCGACCAAAAACGGGAGCAAGGTGAGGAATTATTACGGTTGCAAAAAGAAGATAAGCTCCTAAAAACAGAAGCATGCGCTTCCATAAGTACAACTTCAGCTTTCCAGAAATAAAATATATTAATAAATAAAGGACGCCTCCTAGTTGAGTTAAAACGGTCAGAATTACTATCACCAAAAGGTGAGCAGCGATCTTGAGCATTCCCTTTACCCTTTCATCATTTTCTCTATTTCCATCATCTCGTCTCTTAGTCGAGCTGCTTCCATAAAGTCAAGATCCTTAGCTGCTTTCTCCATCTTCTTACGTGTTTCATCAGCCAGTTTCTTTAACTGATCCTTATTCATGTATGCTACAACTGGATCAGCAGCAACAGATGCTTCCTGCTCTTCTCCTGTATAGTACTTCTTGGCTCCTTTTTTCTTATCTGCAGCTGAAGTCTGACCAAGAATTGCTTCACGATTTTTAATAACAGTTCTAGGAACAATGCCGTGTTCCTCATTGTATGCTTCCTGAATCGCTCTTCTACGATTGGTTTCATCAATGGACTTCTGCATGGAATCCGTGATCTTATCGGCATACATAATCACCATTCCGTTTTCATTTCTTGCTGCACGACCTATCGTCTGTACCAGAGAACGTTCATTTCGAAGGAATCCTTCTTTATCTGCATCGATAATCGCCACAAGAGATACTTCTGGCAAATCGAGACCTTCTCTTAGTAAGTTCACACCAACTAATACATCAAACACTCCTAATCGCAGTTCTCGCAAGATTTCCACACGATCCAACGTATCCACTTCTGAGTGAATGTATCTTGTTTTAACACCAGCATTCACCAGATATTTCGTCAACTCCTCTGCCATACGCTTGGTCAAAGTAGTCACTAAAACGCGTTCCTCACGTTCTACACGAAGTTGAATTTCCTCCATCAAATCATCAATCTGATTCACGCTAGGACGAACTTCAATAATGGGATCAAGTAAACCAGTAGGACGAATCAACTGTTCCACAACAACCCCTTCAGACTTTCTTAATTCGTATTCTCCAGGAGTAGCACTAACGAACACCACCTGATTGATCATCTCTTCGAATTCATTGAACGTCAATGGTCGGTTATCCAATGCTGAAGGAAGTCGGAATCCATAATCAACGAGATTCACTTTTCTACTACGGTCACCACCCCACATGGCGCGAACCTGAGGCACTGTCACGTGACTCTCATCAATCACCATCAAGAAATCATCCGGAAAGTAATCCAACAAACAGAAAGGCCTCGCCCCTGGAGTTCTTCGATCGAAGTATCTAGAATAATTCTCTACGCCTGAGCAATAGCCGATTTCACGAATCATTTCCAGATCAAACTCTGTTCGCTCTTTTAATCTTTTCGCCTCTAGAAATCTCCGTTCCTGCTCAAAGAACCCAACCTGAGCGACCAGATCATCTTGAATTTCATGAATTGCTGTATTCAGCAAATCCTTTCCGGTTACGAACAGATTAGCTGGGAATATCGTAATGATTCGCTCCTCAGAGAGCTTTTCACCTGTTTCAGGATTTATACGTTGAATGTTTTCTATCTCATCTCCCCAGAAAATAAAGCGATAAGCAAAGTCAGCATACGCCACAAAAACATCAACCGTATCTCCTTTAACCCGGAATGTCCCACGCTTAAATTCAGCCTCGGTTCTACTGTAAAGGATATCTACGAGATTGAACAAAAATTGACTTCTAGGAATAGAATCTCCTTCCTGAACTTTGATAACATTCTTGCCAAATTCTTCTGGGTTTCCAATACCATAGATACAGGAAACAGATGCAACAACAATCACATCTCTTCTACCGGAAAGAAGTGAAGAAGTAGCAGCTAATCGAAGCTTCTCTATCTCATCATTGATGGAAAGATCTTTTTCAATATATAAGTTGGTGGTAGGGATAAACGCTTCTGGCTGATAGTAGTCGTAGTAACTAATGAAATACTCTACCGCATTGTCAGGAAAAAAGCTCTTAAACTCCCCATAAAGCTGAGCAGCCAATGTTTTATTGTGACACAGAATCAAAGTAGGCTTTTGTACCTCTTGAATCACATTGGCCATGGTGAATGTCTTACCCGAACCTGTCACACCCAATAAAGTTTGAGCAGGCTCTGCATTGCCAATACCTTCCGTTAGTTGAGCTATTGCTCGTGGCTGATCCCCTGTTGGTTCGTATTCCGAACTTATTTTAAAATCCATGTAGTCTTATGCGTTCCAAATTTCCCAGGCTCGGTCGGCCTGTAGATGCAGCATTTCCAGTCCATTTTTGGTGCGAGCACCTCTTAACCTTCCTTCTTTCATGAATGCTGTTTCCTCTGGATTGTAAACGAGATCGTAAATGTATTGTTCCGCATGAATGGCATCATAAGGAATGTCTGGCTTACCTTCAATATTCGGGTGCATCCCTAGCGGAGTTGTATTTACAATCATATCTACCTTCTCGATGTAAGACGGATCAGATTTAAGTTCAGCATACACCAGATCTCCCTTGGTTCTTTGACGAGAAACCACCATATATTTAATCCCCAAATCAAGAAAAGCCGCCTCAACAGCCTTAGAAGCTCCTCCTCCACCAAGAATTAGGGCTTTCTTCACTGTCACTTCCCCCTGAAAGTAATTGACCACAGATTGCTTGAATCCATAAAAGTCGCTGTTGTAGCCGATCAGTTTATCTCCTTCCTTTTTGATCACGTTAACAGCTTCAACTTTATGTGCGCTACTATCTAGACGATCTAAAAAACGACGAATATTCTCTTTATGAGGCACGGTTACATTGACACCAATGAGATCAGGGTATTTCTCCCAGAGTGATGGAAAATCCTTGAGATACTCTAATTCGAAAAGATCGTATTTACAGTCACTCAACCCAAGGCGTTGGAATTTTTCATTGAAATATCCTCTAGAGAAGGAATGCCCAAGCGGGAATCCAATAAGACCAAATCTTTTCATCATAAAGCCAATTAATTTAATTCGTCAGTGGTAGGGTGTCGAAAGAAGGCTAAATATATTAAAAGAGAATTGTTATTCCTGTGAAATCCAGGAACTATATAGCTGATTGATCTTTGTTAGCGTACCGCTCCATTAACCAAACAAGCAAGAAACCAACAATCATTAAAGCAATAGCAATATAGAACTCAGTACCCACTGCAGGCAACTGCCATTCATACCCTATCGCTTTTTCTTTTCCACCTTCAAGAATCATGTATTGTGTCTCTTTCCAGGGCCAGATAATAGCCAAAGAACCAGCAACAAAACCTGTAAGGATGCTAATGGTGAAATCCTGATAACTCTTAAAAAGAAATGAAAGCAATCTTGAAAAAAATACCAGCCCTAAAATACAGCCTATAGCTATAGGAGCTAAAATCGAAATACTCAAGTCACCAATTGCTTGCATGACCAGAACATAATTACCCATTAGAAGCAAAATATAACTCCCAGACAAGCCTGGCAAAATCATGCTACAAATAGCTACTGCTCCGCAAATGGTTAAGTAAATAAACGAATCATTGGCTTCAGCAGGTGGTAAAAAGGCAATTCCAGCAGCAATAGCGACACCAAGCAATAACGCCATGATATTCGATATATTGAAGGATGAAATCTGCTTCCCAACACCAAGAATAGATGCAATGATTAAGCCAAAAAAGAATGCCAAGGTCAACACTTCATAGTTCACAAAAGCATATTCCAATACTTTAGCCAAACTCAAGATGCTGATGGCAATCCCCGCAAAAATGGCGATTAGGAAATACAAGTCAGTCTTCAGTGCGAAAACCTTGAAATCTCCTTTCAATAAAAGTTTTAATGCGTTGAGATCAAAAGATTTCAACGCATCAATTAGTCTTTGATAAATACCTGTGATGAAAGCTATAGTACCACCTGAAACACCTGGTATCACGTTAGCAGCTCCCATGGCCAGACCCTTTAGGAACAGACTTAAATATTGGTTCATTTATCTAAGAAATGATCGAATGTATCTCCTCTCAATCCAAGACGAATTGTCTCCAGAGGAATCACTTCATTTGGAGCAATATTTCCAAGGTTTACGTTGGAACCTATCAATTTAATAAACCATACTTGCTGCGCTTTCTGCGGAGCTTCCCAAAGAATTTTTTCTTCTGGAATCTTCGTTAAAATCTCTTCTACAAGACCCTGACGAACTTCACCTGAATCCCTGAAAAGACCAACGTTTCCGCTTTCTCTAGCTTCACCGATTACTTTCCATGCACCTGCATCCAACTCTGTCTGCATTTGCTCAATCCATTTATATGGAGGAATGATTTTAGCAGCATCCTTAGACCCTACTTCAGAAAGTACAGTTACTTGTTTTGATAAGGTATTGATGTATTCACATTTTTTATCGTGATCCATCACCAAACTACCATCAGATACTTCAGCATATTCCAAACTGAACTGATCCAGAACTTTCTGATAATCTTCAAACTGTTCTCTGGCAATGAAGGCTTCAAACAATGTCCCTCCCAGATATACTGGAATCCCATTAGCCTTATAAACCTCCAGCTTCTTTTTCAGGTTTTTGGTCACAAAGGATGTAGCCCACCCAAGTTTCACAATATCGATATAGTCACCCGAAACCTCAAGCATGTCTTCAACCTCTCTTGTACTCAGGCCTTTGTCCATTACCATGGTAAAACCTGTGTTTCTTGGCTTGACAGTCCTTTCGGGAATTTGATTTAGATGATAATTCATAGAACGTCGTAAATCGCTGATTTTTCGCAAAGTCGCAAAAATCAGTAATTCTGATTAAAATGACTTAGCTTTTAACTGTTTTTCCTGTATTGCTCAATGATTTTATAGAGCGCCTTTTGCGTCTGCAAATTGGGGAAAAATTCGAACAATTGTAAATGTCCGTCAAAATCAAGCATTAACCCTGTCTCCAGCCTGTTAATAGCCATTTTGTATTTTCCTCCTTCAATCAAATACACCACACTTCTGTAATACAGGTCGGCATTTTCCGGGCAATCCACCAGACCGTCTTCAACCGTATCCTGAGCTTTGTCAAAATCTCCTTGCTCATAATATACATAAGACCAATCCAACCAAATGTGTGCATCCTCTGGATCTAAGTTAGCAGCCTCATTGTAAGCATCCAAAGCTGAAACAATATTACCTGTCTTGAACTCGGCATCAGCTACTGCTTTCCAGTACGAACTATTCTCAACATCCAGCTTAAGGGCCTTGTTAAAAAAATGAATAGCTTCATACCATCTCTCAGAATGTGATAAACAAACACCTAGTCCATACCAGGCTTCATGATATAAGTTATCAAGCTTTGTCGCTTTTTGGTAGTGCTTTATTGCCAATTCAAATTGCTCCATCTTCTCATATGCCGCAGCTATATGGCAATAAGTCTCAGATGTAGGACCTTCCAGATCCATTGTTTTGACGTAACAATTTAGCGCTTTATCATACTGCAGAAGATTCATGTAAGCATTACCCATATTGAAATGTGCACTGCTAAAATCATCGTCAATAGCCACCGCATACTCATAAGCATCAACTGACTTATCGAACATTTCCAGTTTGTTGTAAACAATCCCTAGATTGTACCAGGCATATTCTGAATATGGATCCTGATCAATAAACTTATGATAGTAATCCAGGCTGCTTTCCAACTCACCTGCCACATCTAAACAATAAGCCAGTTCGTAAAGAGCATTTTCATTCAGCATATTATGCTCGATAGCCTTCTTGTGACTCTCTGCAGCCTTCAGGTGATCTCCCATTCCCTGATAGGCCAAACCTATAGAGTAGTAGATCTCGTCTTTTTCTTCTGCAAACTCAATGGTACGCTCATAGCAATCAATAGCTTCCTGATATTGAGACATCAATGAATGAATCGTGCCTTTTTGAATCAAAAGTTCCGGGTCATTCGGATGATAGTTCAATGCTTTTTCCAGCGTCATGATTGCTTCTGCATGTCGATCCAATTTGACGAGTACATCGGCTAACTCCATTGTTAAATCAATAGAGAAAGCATACTGCTCCAAACCGAGTTCACACGCTCTTAAAGCTTTCGCAAATTTTTCATGATTTTGATAGTATCCTATCACTTCAAGGTAAGCGTCCTCATCAAAATAAAAGGACTCTTTGTTTTTAAGGAATGCTTCAAACTTTCTTATCAACTCCCTCTCTTCCTTGCGCTTATACTCTTCTTGCATATAAAAAAGTTAAAAAGTATGTCATGGATGATGTATGAATATAGTCCAATTAAATATCTGAAGTACTATATGCTCATCAAAAGTTATCCACAACAAAACGATCAAATTAGTTCGTTGTTCTTTAAATTTTGTGGAATTATTTTATGTCTCAACGACTTCTCAAATAGTGGTAATTGATTTTTTCTATGGAGGTCAGACCCGATAAAGTCCACCATATTTTCTTTCAATAACTGATTAGCGATCTTTTGTGGACCTTTTCCATATCCTCCTACTAAGGAACTGGAAGTAATCTGCAATTGAACTCCTTGTATTCTAATTTTCTTCAACCAGGACATGTCATCCATTAAGTAAGTATATCGCTCTGGATGAGCCAATACAGGCACGAAACCATGTGATTTCAACTGAAATACTACTTCATCAAAAATCAATGGCTTGTTCATAAAGGGAGTCTCCATCAAAACGTACTTGAATCTCCCGAACGACATAATCTCCTCTGAGTTTTCAATCAACGATAGAAACTCCGAATCGATGTAATACTCTGCAGCGGCTTCAATCTTAATCGTAAGTCCTACCCGAGATATTTCTTCCTTTAATGTCTGGAGGCCAGATTCAATTACTTGTTTCGTATTGGGATAATACTCTGAATGAATATGTGGTGTGGTGATTATTTTCTTATATCCCAACTGCTGAAAGGACGTAAGCATTGCAATCGACTCGTCTATTGATCTGGCACCATCATCAATTTCTGGTATTAGATGACTATGAATGTCCACATCGACACTGTAAGCCTTTTTATTATTCCCAAACCAACCTAACATTTACTTCCTTTCCCTTTATCTGCTGCAAAGGTATGCAGTTACTGATTATCGTCATAATATCCATAACCATATCCGTAACCATATCCATAACCATAAGATTGACTTCCAGAATCAACCCCATTAAATATGACTGTAAGGTTTGAAAAACGATTAATTTTTTTGAGGTTCTCTATAGACTTTGCAAATGATCTTTTAGAATAATCTGATCTAACCACATACATCTGAAGAGCAGACATTTTCATAGACAGTACAGCGTCTGTCACTAAACCCACAGGCGGTGTATCGAGAATAATCAGGTCATATTTAAGCTGCAATTCTGCAAGGATATTTTTGTACTCTTCATTTAGAATAAGCTCTGATGGATTTGGTGGAGTTGGTCCCGCTGGGATGTAATCAAGCCGAGGTGTACCTGTGTTCACAATACAGTCTTCCACACTGTCTTTACCAATCAACATGGTGCTCATACCTTTATAATGTGGTTCATGTCCAAAAGCAACATGTACTTTGGGCTTTCTCATATCCAGATCAAGAATACACACCTTCTGGTTTGACAAGGCGATAATCGCGCCAAGATTTACAGCCACAAATGTCTTACCCTCCCCTGAAATAGTTGAGGTAATAGTAAGAAATTTATTGCTTTTAGCTGTTCCATTCAAGAACTCCATATTTGTCCTGATTGTCCTTAAAGCTTCACTTAGGGCTGATTTAGAGTTTTGACCGACAACAAGTTTAGTAAGCTCTAGTTTTTCCGAACGATATTTTGGTATGGCACCAAGTACAGGAATGGAGATAAGACTTTCCAATTCTTTTAGAGTCGTAATCCGATTATTCATAAGATATCTTATCATTATAAAGAATAAGGAAAGAATGAAAGCAACAGCGGTTGCTCCACCATAAATAATGACTGGTGTCGGTTTGATAGGAGCTGAAGGTAGATTTGCTTGAGCCAGTACAACAAAATTTGTCACTGTTCCTGCTTTTGTAATCTCCAACTCCATTTTAGAACGAGTAAGGTTAAGTAAAAAGCTTTCTTGCAATGAATAAAATCTCCTACTTTTATTGAATTCGGTACTCATCGCAGGCATATCATTAAACGCCCGCTCAATGGACGACTGTCTGACCCTAACCTTATTCAATCGTTCATCTAAATAATCAGAATACTCAGAAATGACTTCTTGAAAATCTTCCTTTACAATATCCAATTCGGCATTTAACTTCTTAATTACAAAAGTTCGCTCATTATAACTTGATAGTTTCTGATCTCGTTCATTCAAGGTTTCACTATATCTCTTTAGACGCTCAGATATAATAGCCGGAAGTTGCCGGATAAGAATAGGACTGATATCCAACAATCCTTCTTTTGCAATTTCTTCTTGAAGCAGTTTCAGTTCATCAATCTGCGACTTAATGTTATACTCCGTTGAATCTAAAACATTAAGCACTCCAATTGTTTGGGCAATGTCATTTTGGTAATTAAGCGTTCTCTTTTCTATTATAAAATCCTCGAAGTATTCATCATAATCTTCAATTCTACCTTCCGTTTCATCAATCTGAGAGTTTAAGAATTCTATTTTTTGATCTAGTGTTTGATTCTTTGCCTGCCTGGTATGTTCTAAATAAAGAGTATCGATTGCATTGACCAAGTCTCTAGCTTTATACTTATTGTGATCTGTAAGGGAAATTCGGATAGTTCGGGCATTCAAGTTTTCTGGAGTAACTTTTACATTCCTCTGAAAATACGAGATCAATGCATCTTCACTATTTATTGTAAAATAGTATAACCCTTTCACCTCTGGGAACTTAAAAAACTCAGATTTTTCAATCAATAAATTAACCTGACTATTGCTTATTTCCTCACCAAAGGAATAGATTTCCTCACCATTTCCGATACCAGATTTTATTGTAAATGTTTCATCAGAAAGAATTTCAATATCAATAGGTCTATTGAAAATACTTCCATCTTTTACTTTATATGAAACAATAAATGGTGAATTTTTATAACGCTCATCCGTCAGGTACCGCCCGTAATAGAAATAACTAACCTCAAGATCTGCCACAGCTACGACTTTACTTAAAAACAATCGTGATTTCAGCAGCTCTATCTCCCCTGACATACCACTTTGGTTGATTGCTCCAAAGGATCCCGCGAGACCAAGTGAAGTAGCCTCACTCTGCATATCCAGTTTCAATAAAGATTGAGACTCATACAAAGGCTTCGTATATCTAACAATCAGAAATGAGACTGTCCCCGCAATAACAAAGAACAACAGCACCCAAATTAAGCTCTTCTTGACTGTGTGAAGAAACTTCACCAGATCAAATGAATTTAATAAATCATCGGAAGATGAATTCTGTTCTATTTCGACTGAACTGCTCACTTAGCTGTATTCTGTAAAAACAATATAAAAGTCAATAGACCTGTGGTCAGACCTACTATTGACGAAATATCTCTTAGCCCCTCAAGCCAAGGTCTCCTCCAAGGTTCGATGTAAATAATATCTCCCGGTTGAACTCCAATCACTGAAGCTCTCATAGCATCAATGGTAGATAAGTCTATCATATATACCTGAGGATTAGACAAATCTCCTCTAATTAATTTGATAGTACTTGCCTTGGAACCAAAATTAATTCCTCCAGACAAAGCAAGAATTTCTGCAATGGTCATATTTTCGTTTGCAAGAGGAATAACCTGTCCAGAATTAGCTTTTAAAACAATCACGCGCCGGTTAATCACTGTAATCCGAACATAACACGAAGAATAAAAATCATTGTATAGAGATGCTAGAAATTTCTCTGCTTCTACAACAACTTTCCCTTCAAGTTCAACAGAACCTACCATCGGTAAGAACACAAACCCATCCTCAGTAATTAGATAAGGAGAAATGTTCAAATTCTGATTTTGCTGATTACCACCACCTCCACCTTGTAGTTGGCGCAATTCAAAATCGGGATCAATAATTCGTTCTCCATCATTGGTATAAACCCTAAATTCAAAGTAATCTCCCTTGCGAAGCACATAGTTTTCTGACGCTTGCGCTATTGGCTTAGAGAGATTTTCTTCATTGAAATTATCATTTAGTTGAAACAATAAATCCTGCTTGTAAGCTTTACAGCTTACCAAAAAAAGTACTCCAAATAGGATGATCAGCCTGACCGGACTGCAATGAATTCTCATAAACTTTTAATATTCGGACGAATTTAAAGCATTTAATTAAAGAATGACGGAAAGTAACTGACATTCAAGGATTATAACGCAAACTGATCGATAAGTTTCAGATACTCATCGATGACCAGTCTTTCATCAAATTTCTCAACAATCAAATTACGAGAATTGATTGATAATTGGTTTTGCTCTTCTTTACTTAAGGACAAGTAAAGCAACATTTTAGCAGCCAGGTCTTTTGGAGATTGAAGCTTGCACAAGAAGCCATTCTCACCATCCTCTACCACATGCCTACACCCCGGTACATCCGTAGCAATCATAGCCTTTCCCATGGCCCCAGCTTCGAGCAACGTACGCGGCGTTCCTTCTCGGTATGAGGGCAACACAATTACGTCTGAAGTAGCTACTGCGTCGCGTACATCAGATAAGTGCGGAACATATTCTATTAACTCATCAGCTAACCATGAGTCCAGTTCAGCCCTTTGAATACTCCTCGAATGCGTCTCATCCAGCTCTCCAATCAATCGAAAATGCGTATCAGGCTTTTTCTTTTTAACAATTTTAATAGCTTCTATAAAATCATAAACACCCTTTTCAACGATCAATCGCCCGATCATTGTGAATACTGGCACTTTATTCGGCTCTACCTTCATTGGTTGAAAGTGAGTGGTGTTAATCCCTGAACCAGGCAACAAACTCGTTTTATCTTTCGAAATGGGAATGAATTTCAGAAAGTCATCTCGATCTTCATTGTTTTGAAAAAACACCCAGGAATTCTTCTTGAAAGCACGCTTATAAAGTCCCACGGCAATCTTCTTTACAGTTCCTTTCCATAAAAACACTGTACCTAAACCACTGACATTGCAGATACATGGAATTTTTAAGTTTCCACAAACCAATGATCCGTATATATTGGGCTTAATCGTATAAGTCAATAAGATATCAGGTTGCTCCTCTTTCAGCACCTTTCTCATTTTGACCATAAGTCCAAAATCTGTTGCTGGATTCATTCCGCTAGCACTCATATCCAGGTGACGAAATCGGCAACCAATTTCTTCCAACTTTCCTGAGTAATCATCTTTAGGTGCTATTGCCACCACTTCATCCCCTCTTTTGATCAATGTTTCTATCAATCCTCGTCTGAAATTGTAGATATTCCAGCTAGTATTAATCATGATCGCTACCTTCATATGACTATGAGCTCTTTTTTTCACTAATTTTGAAACTTCCTAGAGACAATTTATGTACTGTAGGACAATAATTGTGTGATTTTTTATGATAGAAACCAAAAAAGAGCAGGAATTCGGTGTATTGGTGGCTGTGGCTCCAAAGTTTCAGACAGATGACAAAACGCAAGAGTATCTGGATGAGCTAGAATTTTTGGTTCAAACACTCGATATAAAAGTAGAAAAAGCCTATTCGCAAAAGCTTGAACACCCTGATACCAGGACCTATGTTGGAAAAGGTAAACTAGAAGAGATCTGTGAGTTTGTAAAGGCAAAAAATATAGGCAATGTCATTTTTGATGATGACCTGAGTCCATCTCAACTTAGAAACCTGGAAAGAGAACTAAAAGTCAAAGTATATGACCGAAGTTTATTGATCCTGGATATTTTCTTAAAACGAGCTCAAACCAATCAAGCAAAAACGCAAGTGGAGCTTGCGAGATATCAATACTTGCTTCCAAGACTAACTCGAATGTGGACTCACCTGGAGCGACAAAGAGGTGGTACTGCAACTCGTGGTGGTGCTGGTGAGAAAGAGATCGAGACGGATAGACGTAACATTCGCAACCAGATCAATATACTACGTAAGAAGCTTGACAAAATTGAAACTCAAGCTGCTACAAGAAGAAAGTCTCGTGATGGCATTGTACGTGTAGCACTTGTAGGATATACCAACGCAGGCAAATCTTCCTGGATGCAATTGCTGAGTAAAGAAGATGTTTATGCTAAAGATGAGCTCTTCGCTACTGTAGACTCTACGGTTAGAAAAGTGGTGATCAATCAGATTCCATTCTTACTTTCTGACACAGTTGGATTCATTAGAAAACTACCTCACAACTTGATTGAGTCTTTCAAATCAACGCTTGAAGAAGTAAAAGAAGCAGATATCCTATTGCATATCATTGATGCTTCCAATCCTTCTTATGAAGAGCATATTTCTGTAGTGGAGCAAACACTAGAAGAAATTGGTGCTGCTGACATTCAAACAATCAAAGTCTACAACAAAGTGGATAAGATTGAAGATATCTCAGAGTTTAACCCTGAGGGAAGTCAGAACAGTAAAGACAGCATTTTTGTCTCAGCTCATACCAAATATCATCAGGAAGAATTCAGAGATCTGGTAAGAGAATATGTACAGAAAGAGCATTTAAAAATTTATCCTAATTACCTTCTTCCGGAGCAATACTAAAATCCGGAAGGAGGCAACTCCGGATACGGGACTAGTGCTTCAATCAACAGTTTCACGCCATCTTTAGAAAAGATCGTCAGTGTAATAATGATTGTACTGATGATAATGGCCACTCCTACATTGTTGTTTTTAATTTCCTCAAACTCATCAATAGGAGTCAATTTGGCATAAAGGAAAGTGCTGATCAAACCAATGGCCACTGCTATTGTATACGCAATTCCTATGTAAATCGCTCCAGTGCCAAAGTATTTCAGTGAAAACAGCAGGCTATTATCTGACATATTCATCAATCGAAAAGATGAAATTAGAGGATCAATGATTCCTTCTACCATAATACCAACTGATAAAATAATAGCTCCGGTGAAGATGCTATAGGCAAGGTTATACTCCTGAATTCCGTAGTATTTCCTACCAACCCATTGCACCAACTTATAGGTGAGTGACAATATAAAAATACCAATTGTGATCGCAGAGAAGATCTCAATCAAGCTAATAATGATCAAATTAGAGTTCATTGGCTAATGCTATTTTCCAGTAGTCTTTATTTCCATAAGAAGGAGGAAGCATTCCTGCCATCCAACCTTTGGCTGTGGTTTCCCAAAAATAATATTTCTTCCCTTTGTGTGTAATGAAATCTCCTGAAGTAGGAATATTCAACGCAATCATGGCGTGAGCATATTCATCACTTATTACGATAACTGGCTCAAAACCGAGACGTTCTAAAACAGCAAATATCAGCACTGCTCGGGTATCACAATCTCCCATCTCTGTATGAAGAAACTCGTAAGGCGTATATAATCCCAATCGAACGTTCCCAACACACGGATGTCCATCCTTATCCCAATCATCACAGTCTCCGGTAATCACAAAACTGTAAGGTATGTCCTGAACAAAGGTGACCACCAATTCAGCCAAATCAATTCCAGAAAGTCCTTCATTGATGGCGATGGTTCTCATGCTATCTACTAGAAACTCTACATCCTCATCGCGATCTGAAAATTCGCGATAAAGCTGTTTCCACGGGTCAGAAGGTTGGGCAAGTCGACTGTAAACTTCGAAGCGATGATCTCTGGAGGCAGCATTTGCCTGAGACTGAGTTTGAAAACTCATGCAATGCCTTTCAGAAGTAGAAATGAATTGCCAATTGCGTTGATGATCAGTATACTCGGAATATTCAGTCATTTCATCTTCGCAGAGTTCTCCATTTTGGAGATTGACTTTGAAGAATGCAATTAAAACCGAAAAACCCCACCAAACGCAAAGAATAATCACAATGGCTCGTATGACTTTTTTCACGGGTTAAATATGCTCATAAGCATTAAACTAAACCTGTATAAAACAAAAAAAGTGAAGGCACTGCCATCACTTTTAGTCGAGTTTACATAGTGAGTCGAAAAATTAATTTCCTTTAGCTAATCGCATAATGAGTGCTATTACAAAGAGAACGAGGAAAATGAAAAATATCACTTTCGCGATGGCTGCCGCTCCGGCTGCTATTCCTCCAAATCCAAAAAGTGCTGCAATAAGCGCTACTACTAAAAATATTAAGGTCCAACGTAACATATCAAGTTCTTATTTAGTGATGCTTATGTATAAGACAAAACCATACCAAATGTCATACTGACCTCAAATTCAATATTCCTCGAAAAATCTGTGGAATTATCTACACAGTATGTAGAAATGATTACCTGTTTTGTGTCTCAGGCAAGCAAATAGTGAAGGTGGTTCCTTCACCTAGTTTACTCGTTACTTTGATTTGACCATGATGCGAGTGGACAATGTTCTGTGTGGTAGTTAACCCAAGTCCCATACCATCCTGCTTTTTGGTATAAAATGGATCAAACAACTGCTCCAAATCCGCTTGAGTCATCCCTTTTCCATTATCTGATATCAGTAGATAGATGGAATCATTTAAGTGTTTGGTTTTGACTTCCAGACAACCCTCGTTAGGCTGCATAGCTTCTACCGCATTTACAAGAATATTCAGTAGGGCAATTTTGACGTTTTCAGGATCAGCCTCGATTGTTATTTCACTATTGAGCTGGTAATCCCTTTCTATTCGCATACCTTTTAAGGTGATGCGGTCCTTCACCAAATCAAGAGCTCCTTCCAATACATCAATGATTTTGCACGTAACCATCTCAAGCTCTTTGGGCTTGGAAGAATTCAATAGATCTTTAATAAGCTGATCGATTCGTCCTACATTGCGATGAGCGATGGTCATGTAAGTATCTGAAAGGTCACTTTCTGGATTCAACTCATCTTCCAATTGATTCAGTGCGAGCTCAAGGTTGGTCAGAGGATTTCGTACCTCATGAGCTATACTTCGCACGAGTTTACCTGTCATAGACAATCGTTCTGCTAACAGCAACTGCTCTTCTGCTCGCTTATTGAGTGTTACATCATGTATTAGCCCTTGATATCCAATATGCTCTCCATCATGATTGTATCTTTCAATCATCGTTAACCTACAAATCAATGTTTCATTATTGGCTGAGGTAAATGACTCCTCAAAATCCTTCACCTGACCAGAATTGGTCTTCAATTCTGTCAGAAGTTGGTTAAAGGAAGACTCTTCCTTGAAATACACTTTCAAGCTCTTATGCTTTACGGCAGCATGATCACAGCCAAACAATCGACAGAATGAAGGATTTACATCTACTAGTTTGAAATCTAAATCCACCAGATAAATAGCATCTATAGAACGTTCAAACAGATCTCGGTATTTCCCTTCGTTTTCGCTGATCTTTTTTAAGGCTTGAGAATGATTCAGGGAATATCTGATTGAGCGTTCAAGCAATTCAGGTGATATTTCACTTTTAACCAAATAGTCAGACGCTCCTTTTCTCATAGCCTCCATATCTATTTGCTTATCACCAACTCCCGTCAATAAAATCATTGGACTCAAAAAACCCATTTCAAGCGCCTCTGAAATTAAGGTCAACCCGTCCATTTCACCCAAGCGAAAATCAACCAGGTATACATCATGCGAATTGGCAAAAATTTTCTCTTTTGCCGTACGATAGTCATTTTCCCAATCCAACTGGTAGGTAAATGATTTCATTTCCATGAAAAGATCTCTGGTTAAGATGTAGTCATCTTCATCATCGTCTATTAATAGAATTCTAACGTCCCTACCGTTGGTTAATGAGTTCATGTTTTATTGATTAATCTGGTAAAACCACTATTCCGAACCAGTATTTCCCAAGCTCTCTCGTTACTTGTACTAAATCATCAAAAGTCACCGGCTTGGTGATGAATGAGGACACTCCTAAATCGTAGCTTTTCAAAATATCTTCTTCAGACTTGCTAGTAGTCAAAACCACGATCGGTATTCGCTTTAAGGAAGGATCACTTTTGATTTCCATGAGTGCTTCACGGCCATCTTTTCTTGGCATATTCAGATCCAATAAAATCAAGCCTGGTCTAGGAGCGGTTTCTTTATTGTATTTACCTCTTTGATGTAAATAGTCCATTAAATCTTCTCCGTCAGAGACAAATCGCAATGGATTGAGCATTTGGTTTTCTTCAAATGCTTCTTTGGCCATGAGCTGATCATCCGGATCATCATCGGCCATGAGGATTGTGATAGGTTTCAAGTTATCGTTTTGATTCATTTTATTTAGGTAAATACACACGGAATGTTGCCCCAACACCTGCTTCTCCTTCTGCTTCTATTTCTCCATCATGATTGGTAACAATTTTTTCACAAATCGCCAATCCAATGCCGGTGCCAGAATATTCTGATCTTCCATGCAATCGTTTAAAAATCACAAAAATTTGTTCACTGTAGGAGGGATCAAACCCAATCCCATTGTCTTTAAAAGTAAGTTCCCAGCAGGGCTCCATCACTTGGGTCAAACTCATTCGCTCCACTTCCTTCACTTGAATGGAAACAACTGGCGGCACGTCTTCTTTGGAATACTTGAGCGAATTAGATATTAGGTTTTGGAATAACTGACGCATTTGTCCAGCATCACCTTCTATTATTGGTAATTTATCCTTTGTAATACTCGCCTGTTTATGGTTGATCTCAACTTCCATATCCAGAAGTACCTCATCTAAAATCACTTCAAGATTAACTTCATCAAAAGTATATTCAGCTCTGGAAACTCTTGAATACTTGAGCAAATCATCTATCAAAGTCTGCATACGTGCAGAAGCATTCTGCATACGACTGATGTAGTCGGAACCTTGTTCACCAAGCTCCTTTTCGTACTTGGACTTGAGGCGATCACCAAATGCTCTCACTTTCCTAAGCGGCTCTTGCAAATCATGAGAAGCTATATAAGCAAACTGCTCCAACTGATAATTGGTATCTTCTAACTCGCTTTGCTTCTCCAGCAATTCTTGTTCATGCTGCTTGATAAAATTAATGTCCGAAAAAGTGATCACTACTCCTTCGCCATTTTTAACAACATTAATATCGTACCAGGTATTCAGTCCCTGATATTCATAGAACTTTTCTGTATGGAAAGACTCGCCAGTTTCGGCAACATGCACGTATTTATCAAACAATTGGGCCTCCTTACTATCTGGAAACATCTCCAAGAGCCTACGACCAATCATTGCTGCCTGATCTTTCCTAACTAACTTTGCCGCTGTTGCATTAGCCACCTTTAGCTCAAAATCAACAACCTCACCATCACTATTTCGAATGGAATTGAATGCCAAAATTCCATTTGGAGAACTATCTAACACACTCTTAATGAGGTTCTGATAAAACTTTCTTCGGTCTATTTCGGACTGCAGTTCTTC